>NZ_CP107780.1 GCF_036345175.1 Streptomyces sp. NBC_00576
TACCACATCGCTGCGCGATGTGCAAGCGAACACCCCCGCTGCGCGGTGTTGCGCTCCGCTCCGCGGGAGCGTTGGCGGGACGCTGCGCGTCCCGCTCACCCGCCTTGCTGCGCAAGGCGGGTGACGCTCCGTCCGCTGTGCTCCCGGAGCTGCGGGGGTACGTCCCCGCTTGGTGGCCTCCGCTGCGCTTCAGCCACCCTGTGGCGCTGCGCGCCAACACGGCCAGCCCCGCTGTGCGGGATCGGCCAATGGGCCTACGGCCCGGGCGGCAAGGAGGGGTGGGTTGCCTCTTACTCGGGCTGAGTGACTGCCAGGGCCCAGCGGATGTTCTCGTCTGAAGCGTCGACTCCTATGGTGAAGGATCCTGCCTGTACGACGCCTGCATTCATGGTCACCGAACCCCTCCCCGCAGTGCCGGCGGGGCAGTCCACCGTGAACTCGGCCACTCGTCTCTGCTGTGACTCCATCGTCACCCCCACACTGCCCCCGCCTTCGCATGCCACGGTGAGCACGGTCGGCAGTCCCTCCCATGCCCCGCCGGATGCGACTCCCCCATCACCGGTCATCTCTTCAACCCACACCAGCCCTTCCGGTCCCGGGTGAGGGAGAAGACCATCGGCCGCCATGGTGGGCGTAGCCACTACGCCCACCATGGCTAAGGCCGCCAGCATCGCCGCAGTGGCGGTCTTCCTCGCGCTCATTACGCCTGCCTCTCCTGATTGCCTGTCATGACATGGTCATTCTGATACGGGGGCGGGCCTTCGTGCATGAGTATGCGAACTCACGACAACGGCAGCCACCCCGTGACGTTCTCAGGCACTGCGTGGTGTGGAGCAGCTGCCCTTCGCGATGTAGTGCGGATGTTGACCGACTGCTGCCTCTTGAATTGATGCAGCATGTAGGATTGGAAAAATTATGGCACACCTTCTCCTAGGTTCTTGTTGATTGGCGGGGCACCTTGGTCGGGCAGGTTGTATCGGCGGAGATCTCACGTCACAACTGGGACGGAATGGAGTGTGGCTGCATGCGGGCCGCCGGTCACGTCCCCCGAGATTTCCTTGCCTCGTTGAGCGGGGCGCCACCTGAGCGAGTAGGGGAAAGGTGGGCGGACAATCACGTGTACATCCAGTCCAACCTGATGGCACCGGCCGTGGCCACCGCCTCCATGGTGTCTGCCGCTCTGGCTGACCCGCTGGTGCCGCTCGTCTGGAGGCGCAGCCTCATCCAGGTCTTGTGCGCGCTGTGTTACGGCGAGCAGGACGACATCGCGGAGGCCTGCCGGAGGGCCGTCCGCGGGCGCGTGTGGGTGTTGTACGAGGAGATCGGCTCGGGGCGTGCACTAGACGCGGCCGCGTACGCCTTCGAGCTTCTCACGGGCTTCCCGGAAGAGAGGGAAAGGCTCATCTGCTTCCAAGAGAGGTACCGCGCTCACCTACCGGCGGACCTCCGTGCAGAGAATTTCGACGTGAACAGCATCGACGGGTGACGGGACTCGGCATGAGGGCGATTACGCTCAGGGAACACCAGGTCGACCAGAAGTCGAAATTCCGTAAGTGGGTAGGATTTCCTGCAAGATCGTCTGTGCCCCCTCAGGGAGCACGGGGCACGATCGTGTCCGCGACCGGATCGGGCAAGACGATCACCGCCGCCTCGTGCGCGCTGGAGTGCTTTCCCTGCGGGCGCATCCTCGTGACCGTGCCGACTCTGGACCTGCTCGTGCAGACCGCCCAGGCGTGGCGCCTGGTGGGCCACCGCTCCCCCATGGTCGCGGTGTGCTCGCTCGAGAACGACCCGGTGCTGAACGAGCTGGGGGTGCGCACCACCACCAACCCGATCCAACTCGCCCTGTGGGCAGGGACGGGGCCCGTGGTCGTGTTCGCCACGTACGCCTCTCTCGTGGACCGCGAGGATCCCGAGGATGTGACGGGCCGGGCCAAGGTACGCGGGCCGCTGGAGGCCGCCCTGGCGGGCGGAGAGCGCCTGTACGGACAGCAAATGGACGGTTTTTGGCTCGCCATCGTGGACGAAGCCCACTCAACCGCTGGCGATCTTGGCAGGCCATGGGCCGCGATCCACGACAACACCCGCATCCCCGCCGACTTCCGGCTCTACCTCACCGCCACCCCACGCATCCTCGCCTCACCCCGACCACAGAAAGGCGCGGACGGCCAGGAGCTGGAGATCGCGAGCATGACCGACGACCCGGACGGCACGTACGGGTCTTGGCTCGCCGAGCTCGGGCTCTCGGAAGCAATCGAACGCGAAATCCTCGCCGGGTTCGAGATCGACGTCCTGGAGATCCGCGACCCCTCCCCCGCCCTCGGGGAATCAGAGGAGGCACAGCGAGGCCGGCGCCTGGCACTACTGCAGACCGCCCTCCTGGAGCACGCCGCAAGGTGGAACCTGCGCACCGTCATGACCTTCCATCAGAAAGTGGAGGAGGCGGCGGCGTTCGCGGAGAAGCTGCCGGAGACGGTCGCAGAGTTGTACGTCACGGACGCCGATGACGAGACCATGGTGAAGGCGGAGAGGGAACTGCCCGCGTCGTCGATCGACGCGGAGTTCTACGGCCTGGAGGCCGGCCGCCACGTCCCGCCGGACCGGGTGTGGTCGGCGTGGCTGTGCGGCGACCACACGGTGGCCGAACGGCGGGAGGCGCTGCGGCAGTTCGCCAACGGCATCGACGCCAACAACCGGCGCGTACACCGCGCGTTCCTCGCCTCCGTGCGGGTCCTCGGAGAAGGCGTCGACATCACCGGCGAACGCGGAGTCGAGGCCATCTGCTTCGCCGACACCCGCGGCTCCCAAGTCGAGATCGTCCAGAACATCGGCCGCGCGCTCCGCTTGAACCGCGATGGCTCCACCAAGGTGGCCAGGATCATCGTGCCGATCTTCCTGGAGCCGAACGAGGACCCCACCGACATGGTCGCCAGCGCCAGTTTCCGCCCCCTTGTCGCGATCCTCCAAGGGCTCCGCAGTCATGATGACCGACTCGTTGAGCAGCTCGCCTCCCGCGCCCTCAGCCGGGTCAGGGAGCAGCACAAGGCCCACGTGCAGCGGGATGAGGAAGGCCGGATCGTCGGCGCCGGCGGGGAGGGTGACGGCGAGGACCAGGCGCACCACGACACCCAGGCCGCCGCCGAATCGGCCCTGCTCCACTTCAGCGCTCCCCGGGACGCGGCGACCATCGCCGCGTTCCTGCGCACCCGCGTCTACCGGCCGGACAGCCTCGTCTGGTTGGAGGGATACCAGGCCCTCATCCGCTGGCGGGCAGAGAACGAGATCACCGGGCTCTACGCCGTTCCCTACGACGTAGAGGTCGAAGTCGGGGTCACGAAGGCATTTCCGCTTGGGCGATGGGTCCATCAACAGCGGAAATCCCTGAGGGCCGGGGAGCTGGAGCCGCGGCGCAAGGAGCTCCTGGACGCCCCGGAGGCCGGGATGGTGTGGGAGCCGGGCGAGGAAGCGTGGGAGTTCAAAATCTCCGCGCTGCGGTCCTACCGGCGGGCCACCGGGCACCTTGCTCCGCGTCAGGACCAGGTGTGGGACGAGGGCGACGCGATGGTGCCCATCGGGCAGCATGCCGCCAACCTCCGGCGCAAGGGCGGCCTCGGGAAGGACCCGGAGCGGGCGGCAGAACGCGCACAGCAGCTGACGGCGATCGACCCCGACTGGGACTGCCCGTGGCCGCTCGACTGGCAACGCCACTACCGCGTCCTCTCCGACCTGGTCGACGCCGACGGCGCCCTGCCCGAAATCCAGCCCGGCGTGCTGATGGACGGCGATGACATCGGTCGGTGGCTCCAGCGGCAGTCCCAGCCGGGTACTTGGGCGCAGCTGTCGACCGAGCAGCAGAAGCGGCTGACCAAGCTGGGCGTACAGCCCGTCCAGGCGCCGTCTCCGGTCCCTGCGGCTACGCGGGCGACGAAGGGTCCGGGCAAGGCGCAGCAGGCGTTCCAGTGCGGCCTGGCAGCCCTCGCGCAGTGGGTCGAGAGGGAAGGCGCCCACCGGCCTGTACCCCGCGGCCACGCTGAAGAGATCGCCGTCGACGGCGAGACAGAGCCGATAGTGATCAAGCTAGGTGTATGGACATCGAATGTCCGTTCTAGGCGGGACAGGCTCACCCAGGAGCAGCTCGACGCACTGCGGGAACTGGGCATGGAGTGGGCATAGGGCCAGACCGTCATAGATCAGCTGGGACCTCTGTCTTTCGGCTCTATGCTGACTGCTCCGGACGCCGAGAACTGGGGGGACAGTCGTGCGAGTGACACTACGGATCCATGACGACAGCGTTGAGGAGGAAACCCGCTCGCTGCACGACTGGTTTGAGGCGGACCGTGCTCTCCGCCGTAGCTCACAGATTGAGATGCTCTCGTCCGAGAATCCTGTCGCTGGCGCGCAGGGAACGGTCCTCGATCTGGTTTCGCTCGTGCTCGGTAGCGGCTTTAGTGCGGCTTCGCTTGGAATATCGGTCGCCTCGTGGCGCTCTACCCGACCGCAGCGGCCAACCGTGACGCTAGAGCGTCCGGACGGCCGCACGGTAACGATCAGCGGTGCGTCAGCGAGCGAGACGCAGCGCATGGTGGAACAACTGCTCAGCGAGGACTGAAACTGAAGCATGGGCGCGCTTCCTGTTCCTCAGCAGTCCAGTGCACTGTTCATCGGTGTAGATGAGTTCACATCGCTCGAGATCCTGCCAGCTGTGAAGCGAAACCTGTCCACGTTGGTGGATCTATTCGCCGACGACGTATGGGGCTTGGGATCTCCTCGTTGTGAGCAGTTACTCAATCCGTCCTCGATGAGGGAGGTAGATGAAGCAATCTTTCGTTCAGCACGGTTAGCCTCGGACACCTTTCTGCTGTACTACGCAGGGCATGGCTTGCTCGATCTAAAGGGTCGTCTGCACCTGGCGATGTCTGACAGTGATCCGCGGGCTGTTCATTCCACAGCCTTTCCGTACGACTGGGTACGCATGGGACTGGCGGCTAGTCCCGCCCAGCGCTGCATCGTTGTTCTTGACTGCTGCTTCAGTGCGCGAGCCATGGGAGTGCAGTCCGCCGGCTCTGCGAGCATGGTGCAACTAGCCGAGGCCGAGGGAACCTACGTGCTTGCGGCCGCAGCTGAAAATGCGTTCGCTCTGGCTCCTCCAGGTGAGGCGTATACGGCTTTCACTAGTGCTTTGGTGCGTGTGTTGACGGACGGCATCGCTGATGCACCCGAACTGCTCGACGTGGATACTGTTTTCCGGGGCATGCAGTCAATTCTCCGACGTCAGGGACATCCTGAACCACAGTCGCTGAGCCGGAACCAGGTTGGGCGGACCGCCTTCGCTCGAAATGCCGCTTACACATTAGATGACACAAATTCACTCCAAGACGCCATCCAGGCTCTCCACCAGGCGAACTCTCTGGCCGATACTCTGCAAGCTGTCCCTGACGGCATAGTCACCGGCCTGGGGTACGAGCGGGCGTCCGTCAACCTTGTCCGCCCGGACGGCGACCTCGTCGTCGCAGCGTATGCAGGAAACACCGCTGTCGAGGCTGACATCAACGGCCGTGTCGGCTCACGCGACATCTGGGAAAATCTACTCGCCGCCGGAGAAGCGTGGGGGGATCTACGTTTCGTATCCCACGCCGAAATCGAGGCCCTTTGCGCCATCCCTCACTGGTCGATCGAGGGCCCCTTGCCTCGCTACGAAGGAGAGTGGCACCCTGCCGACCGGCTCTTCGCTCCTATGTACGTACCCAGCGTCAAGGGTGGCTCGTCCGCTGAATTGCTCGGTGTGATCTGCGTGGACCGACCGCGCAACAACCGCTTGCCGGGTCTCGAGCAGCGCAAGACCCTGCAGTCGTACGCCTTCCAAGCCGCCATCGCCATCCACAGCAGTCGACTCAGGGCTAACATGCAACGCGCCCTTATCCGGCTGGAACGCGAGCAACAGGCAATCCGTGCCAGCGAGGAATCATTCCGGCAGGCTTTCGAGTATGCCCCCTCAGGCATGGCCATCGCCGAGATGGGCGGCGACCAGCACGGTCATATTCTCCGGACGAACGACGCCTTGTGCCGGCTGCTGGGCCGCCCCGCCTCCGCGATGCGCCGCTACTCCTTCTCCGACCTCGTCCATCCTGAGGACATAGGCACCATGCTGCGCACCTCCGCCGAGGGCGGCCGCGCTGAGCTGCGCCTCGGACGCCGCGACGGCACCTATATATGGGTTTCCCTTCGCAACTCCGTCATTGCCGACGCCGCCGACGGCCCGCGCTTCCTTCTCACCCACGTCGAGGACATCGAGGAGCGCAAGCGCCGCGAACTCCAACTCGCCCACCGCGCCTCCCACGACTCCCTCACTGATCTGGCGAACTCCGTCGAGCTGCGCTCCCGCCTCTCCTCCCGTCTCTGTCAGCCCTCGCAGCCGAGAATCCCTGACTCCCCGAACCTCGCTGGCCCCCCTTACAACGACCACACCTGGAATTCCCCTTCGGACAGCGCCAACATGTTCGACGCCTCCCGACACCACGTGCACGTCATCGCCCCCGAGAGCGACAGCGCTAAGGGGCTCGCGGTCCTCTTCTGCGACCTCGACGGCTTCAAGTCGATCAACGACCGCTTCGGGCACAACGCGGGTGACACCGTGTTGGTTGAAGTCGCCCGCCGGCTCAGCCAGGGAGTATGGGACGGCGATACCGTAGCCCGGCTCCGCGGCGACCAGTTCGTTATCCTCGCCGATCAGCGCAGCAAGGCTGAGGCTGACGGCCTCACCCAGCGGCTGCGGAACGACATCATTCAACCGATCCGGATCGACGGCCGCGCCATGCGAGTTGGAGTCAATATCTCCATCAGCTGGGCCCAATGCGGCAGAACAGCAGAGGAGACGCTGCACGCTGCAGACCTGCAGATGGACAACGCCAAGCGTTCACGGCACACAAAAAGAGGGACAACCTAGTAGGACTCCGTTAGGTTGCTCTGGCTCTTGGGTTTGGGCTGGTGGTGGATGTTCTGGGCAGGGGGCGGTGGCAGGTGGTGCAGGTGCCGGTCCAGCAGTTCAGCAGGTCCTGGATGGCGTCGAGGGTCTGGTAGAGGGTGAGTCCGCTGTATCGGCTTTTGGGGCCAGGTGCTGTTCGGTGAGGAACGCGTGTGCGGCGGTGACCAGGGTGACGTGGTGATGCCAGCCGGTCCAGGAACGTCCCTCGAAGTGGTCCAGGCCGAGGCCGTGCTTGAGCTCCCGGTAGTCATGCTCGATGCGCCAGCGGATCTTGGCCAGGCGGACCAGTTCGGCCGGCGCGGTGGTGGCGGGCAGGTTGGACAGCCAGTAGCCGGTGGGTGCTTCGGCGTCCTCGGGCCATTCGACCAGCAGCGTCACCTCGGGCAGGACGCCGTCCCAGCGGCTGTGCTCTGCAGTGGCGGCGGCCTGGGCCAGACGGCGGGCCCGGACCCCTGCCGGCCGCACCCGCAGTGCCAGAAAGCGCGAGCGCATCGGCCCGCGTGAGCCTTCACGCCAGGTCACCTCGGTGAACGCCTGCCGCCCATGGCAGGCCGCCAGCGCGGCCACCGAGGACGGCTTGTCGCGGTAGCGGGCCTGCGGCCGTTCCCGGACCAGGCCGGGGCGGTGGGCCGCACGTCGTGCGGGTGGACCGTCACGTCCGAACGGACCGCCACGACATAGCCGATGCCCCTGCCGTTCAGGCCGTCGCGGAAGTCGGCGTTCTGCCCGTAGCCGGCGTCGGCCACCACCACCGGCGGCACCAGCCCCCACCCGGCCAGCTCGTCGAGGATGTCCAGGGCCAGGCGCCATTTCTCCCGGTGCCCGGCCTCCTGCGGTATCCCGGTCTTCTGCCGCCGCACGGCATCGTCCGCCCACTCCTGCGGCACGAACAACCGCCACTGCAGCGGACAGGAAGCGGTGTCGGAGACCGCGTGCACGCTTACCGCGACCTGGCAGTTGGCCTGTTTGCCCAGCGCCCCGCAACTGGTGCGCGACCGCCACCGACATCTTCCCGTCCTTGGGGAACGACACGTCATCGACCGCCCAGGCATCCGGGCCAATTCTCGGCACCATCCGCTCCGCAATCCGCCGCCTAACCGGCACCGGATCCCAGGTCGACTGGTTCACGAACTGCTGCAGGTTCTGCTCGTTGCCGTCCGGCAGCCGCTGGGCCATCGGCTGGATCGACTTCCGCCGTCCGTCCAGCATCAGTCCCCGCAGATAGCAGTCGCCCTTCGCCCGCTGATCCTTGCGCGGCACCGACGAGAACACGTCAGCCACGAATAACGCCAACGTCGCCCGAGCACGGTTCACTTCATGTGCGTCCACACTGCCAACATGCCCCCAAACAGGACCGCGAGACAGACCTAACGGAGTCCTACTAGGACAGGGACGCTCAACGATCGAGTGCGGGAAGGTCGGCCAGGCCGGTGTCGAGCATGATGCGGTCGATGGTCTCCTTCAGGGTGCTGTCGTCGCCGATGACGGTCTCGGTGCCTCCGGACAGGAGATCGAGCTCCCGGTACCAGTCCCGCAGCTGCGGCTCGCTGACCTCGTTCGCGATCGGTTTGGCGGCGTGGCGGGCGAGGGTCTGCTCGAACGGTACGTGCAGGTAGTAGAGGTGGGTTGGGCCACGGTGATCAGCGAACAGTCGGGCGAGCATGTCGCCATAGTGGTCGGCGTACAGAATCCCTTCGACCACTACGTGGTATCCGGCGTCCAAGGCGTAGCGGGCGATCAGGCCGATCAGGCCGATGTTCGCGGCGCCCGGCCGATCCCGCTCACGCAGGACGATCCGGCGCAGGTTGTCCTGGCCGACAACAGCCAGGCCGCGGCCGAAGCGGTCGCGGATGCCGGCTGCGACGGACGACTTCCCCGACGCGCTGTTGCCGCGCAGCACGACCAACCGGGTTTCTTCGGTGCCCACCGTCACGACGGTCACGCTACCGGCGGCGAGTCGCCATCCTCGCGATCGGCACCCGACGGCAGCAGCTTGGTCACCCGGTGACAGCCATGATCATTACCGCTGCGCAACGTGAGCAGGGACAGTCGTCCCATCCTTGCTGACACCCATTCAATGCCATCACCGCACCCATTCACAGCCGTCGACGGCGAGACAGAGCCGATAGTGATCAAGCTAGGCGTATGGACATCGAATGTCCGTTCTAGGCGGGACAGGCTCACCCAGGAGCAGCTCGACGCACTGCGGGAACTGGGCATGGAGTGGGCGTGACACCGGCCGCGGTTGGTCGTTGAACCGGGCGGTCAAGCGAAGTGCACTGAGTGGCCCCGGGCGTTATCGCCCGGGGCTTCGTGCTGTCACGGCAGTTCCGTGTCGAAGAACTTGATCACTGAGGTGACCAGCATGAGGGCGTACACCGTGTTGATACGCGAGTACTGGGTCCGAGAGACGCCGTGTGCGCTGGGATGGCGACCGAAGGTACGCGGGATGGGGTCGCCGTTCTTGGCGTGGTACTTGGCGTGCGCGTACCAGACCGGGGCGAAGGTACAGGCGACCTTGAACTTGTGGTCCTCAAACTTGAACTTGACGCCCGTGGTCTTGAAGTCGTTCTTCGTGAGCTCGATGCGGAAGTCTTTGTCGAAATGGCGCTGGAGAAGGGAGTCGAGCAGGTTGGCGGCCAATGCCTGAGCCGCGCTGGTGTGGCCGGCTCGTAGGGCATGGACGACATCGAGGGCGAAGTCGCGGGCATCCTGCACGTCCGGGTGCGTGACCTCTTCGAGCACCGCCTCGCAGTCGTTGACGATGCCCGTCCAGCGTCGGCCGATGATTCGGCGCCGGGCGGCCGCATCCGGCGCATCCAGCAGGGCACGCACCGTCTGAGGCCTGGGCACCCACATAAGGGGGATGCCCTCTTCAACCAGGAGCTCTTCCAGGTCATCCAGATCGGGCCTGACCTCGCGCAAGTTCTCCGGGTAGAGCCTGTCGATGACGTCACCGAGGGAGGCGAAGACACTGTGCCACTGGGGTGGCCGGTAGGTCGCGGCCAGCGGCTCCAACGCCTTCCGGACCATGTCGTTGAAGCCCGTCAGGTCCGCCATCTGCCTGCCGAGGTTCTCCGTGAAGGCGGTCATCCGGATCAGCGAAGAATCAACCACGATCCGAGGAAGAACCGGGCGCATCCTCAGCGCAGGGGAATCAGCGATCATCTTGCTGATCCACGCGTTTTGGCTCTGAAAATAGCCGTGCAACGGCTTGAGCGCCGACGCATAAAAGCGCGAAAGATCAACCAGCTCCGCCTGGCCCGCGTCCTCGGGCTCGTCAGGCTCCTGGTCCTCCGCCTGATCCATGTCCTCGGGCTCGTCAGGCTCCTTATTTTCAGCCATGGCTACATGATCCCACGCTTCCATGCGCGCTCATCAGGCATTTTTGCCGTCCCCGGCTATGTCAGCCCCGCGTGGAGCGGTCGGTGACTACCGCCGACGCGGGATGGTGACCCGGACCTCCGCCAGGACGACGCCGGTCACCAGGTCGCGGTGCACGGGGACATACAAGCCCCAGTCCGCGTCACCGGCCGTGAGCCAGCCTCCGGCCCACGGGTCCGGGGTGGTCGACAACTCACGGCCACCGAGCGGGCCGCCCACGAGTCGGACGATCACAGCGGTACTCCCATCCGGCGGGATCCTCCCGCCTTCACCCCTTAGCGGGACTCGGCAGCAAAAGGACAGCACCGGAGCGCACGGTGGAAAGGATCGGCTGTGACCTGGACGCCGCCGGAACCCATGCTGACCATTCCCGTGTCCGTGCCCGAGCTGCGGCCTGGCTGGGCGGCAGAGCCCAAGTTATGGACAGGGTTTGGAGTTGTCCGTTGTCCACGCTCCCCGGTCACGTCCTACCGGTCGGCCACGGAGTGGTCGGTTGTGGTTGCGGTCCAGGAGGCGAGGAGGCGCAGGGCGTCGTGGGAGAGGGTGTCGGGTTCGGCGGTCCAGACGACGAGTTGCTGTTCGGGGTCGCCGGCGCAGGTCAGGGCATCCCAGTCGAGGGTGAGGTCGCCCGCGATCGGGTGGCGCAGCGATTTGCTTCCCCTGGTGCGGCTGGCGATGTGGTGGTCGCCCCACCAGCGGCGGAAGTCGTCGTCCGCCAGGGACAGTTCACCGACGAGATGCGCCATGCGCTGGTCCTGGGGATTGCGTCCGGCTTCCCTGCGGAGCATGGCCACGCAGGCAGGGCTTGATCAAGTTCCGGGAGTGTCGGGGTTGTTGGTGATGCCCAGGATGGCGAGTGCTCGTTCGGGTTCGTGGCGGATGGCGCGGGTGGTCTTGGCGATGTTGTCGGCTCCGAGGAGCTTCAGGGTGCCGATGGCGAGGTTGCGGAAGGTAGCCATGGCGCGGGGCGCGTTGCCGGCGTGGACGGTCGAGGCGTCCTCGGCGAAGGTGACATCTCGGATGTAGTGGGAGGAATTTTCGATTCCCCAGTGTTCGCGAATGGCGGCGGCGAGGTCGGCGGGGCTGGTCTGGTGGATGTCCAGGCTGGTGACGGCGTAGACGCTCTCGCGGCTCTCGGGCTTGCCGGTGGGCTTGCGGCGACGGTGGACGCGAATGGCGAGGCGGACGTGCGGGAAGCGATCCCGCCGAGGCTGTCGGCGATGGAACAGGTCTTGATCGACCGGGACTCGCGCCGTCCGTGGGCGGTGCGGGAGGCCGTGTGCTGGACGGTGATCGATGTCCAGGGCAGGGCGGCGAGCTGGGCGTACGCGGTGGGCTGGTTGGTCTTGATGACCGCGATGTAGTGGGCCTTCTTCGTCTCGACCAGCCAGGTGATGTTGGCCTTCACCGAGTGCAGGGCATCGAAGGTGACCACAGCGTCAGCGAGGTGGAGCGGTGCCAGCAGGGGCTTGAAGTGCCGCGTCTCGTTGGTCTTCGCGCCGACCTCGACCTGTGCGAGTGTGGCGACGGGGTGGTGCGTGACCGCCGCGAGCAGGTGCCGGCGCGGCGCATCGAGGCGGGCCGAGCCCTTCAGCGCCTTGCCGTCCACGGCGATGACCCGCCGCCGTCGGGCCGTCGGCGTATCCGCGCACGCGGACTTGCGGTGCTGGTCAGCGAGGTAGGCGCCCACGGCCTAGTCCAAGGCGTCACCGTCGAGCGCCATGAGGACGCGTCCGATGGTGACCGGCTTCGGGCTGCGCCGCCAGCCGAGCAGGTGACGGCGGATCCCGAGGGTTGCCAGCAGGGTGTTCGTGGCCCGCTCGGCGAACTCGGCGATCTCGTCAAGACTCTTCGCG
Organism: Streptomyces sp. NBC_00576; assembly: GCF_036345175.1. Lineage (NCBI taxonomy): Bacteria > Bacillati > Actinomycetota > Actinomycetes > Kitasatosporales > Streptomycetaceae > Streptomyces > Streptomyces sp. NBC_00576. The sequence continues at coordinate 12,223 of NZ_CP107780.1, forward strand.
CCGGACACGGCCGCGCAGGCACACACCAGCAGGACCGACACCAGTGAGTACCAGCGGCCCGGCGTGAACGCGGATCGGGCACCGATGCGAGGTAGGGGCGCAGGTCCGCATCCAGCGGACCCAGCACGGCAGGGACAGGGGAAGATGCAACGGCAGGCACGGGGCGTCCTCGTGATCATCTGGCTTAGAGGTCCTAACAAAGGCGTTGGACGTGGCGGTGGGTGATCAGGCAGGTGGCGAGGCCGAGGAACGCTTCGTGGATGTCGTCGCGTCGCTCCCATCGGATGCGCAGGCGGCGGAAGCCGTGCAGCCAGGCGATGGTGCGCTCGACCACGTAACGGAATACCCCGAGGCCGGAGCCGTGTGGCTGGCCTCGTTCGGCGATGACCGGGCGGATGCCGCGAGCCCAGAGCAGGCGGCGGTACTTGTCGTGGTCGTAGCCGCGGTCCGCGAGGAGCGCGTCAGGCCGGCGTCTGGGCCTGCCGACGAGTCCGGCCACGGCCGGAACCTTGTCCAGCAGGGGCAGGAGTTGGGTGACGTCGTTGCGGTTGCCGCCGGTCAGCGACACCGCGAGCGGGATGCCCTGGCCGTCGGTGAGGACGTGGTGCTTGCTGCCCGGCCGTGCGCGGTCGACCGGGCTGGGCCCGCTTTTGGGCCGCGCCGAGCGGCCCGTACGTGGGAGGAGTCGATCACCGCCCGCGACCAGTCCAGCTTCCCCGCGGTCCGCAGCTTCTTTAGCAGCACCAGGTGCAGTTCGTCCCACACTCCGGCCTCGTTCCACGCGGCCAGGCGCCGCCAGCACGTCATGCCGGAACCGAAGCCCAGCTCCTGGGGCAGGTACTCCCACTGGATGCCGGTATGCAGCACGAACAGGATCCCGCACATCGCCTGCCGGTCCGGGACCCGCGGGCGGCCCTCCACCAGCTTCGGACCCGGCCCGGGCAGTAACGGCTCGATGAGCGACCACAGTTCATCCGACACGATCCAAGGCCGCGACTGTCGTTTCCCCACGACCAGACCAACGAGCACCCAGACCGAAAGTCACATGATCAACAACTTCTGTTAGGACCTCTTAGTCACCACAATGATCACGAACCCCCGTGCCTGCACTGCTACCCGCCTCTACCGGCCCTGATCGTCAACCATCAGTGCATCCGGGGAACTTGACGGAGCCCTGGGCGCGGCGTCGCTGTTCCTACAGGGCATCTGCCCGGCGAGGACGTCACGGTTGCTGTTCCGGCCAGCAGGTCTGGCACGGGTGCTGCTGATGAACCAGGCCAAGCGGTTCGGGCATCGCGAGAGGATCAACACCCGCCAGGGCGGCAACCGCCCCAGCAGCCACGTCACCACCAGTGTGGCCGTCTTGAGGCGTCGGCAATCCCCGGGTCTCGGGAGAGCCGTGACGCCGCGCAACCCCAGCAGTCGGCGGCCCTGCAGTCCGGGCCGCCTCGCAGTCAGGAGCGCCCCACCCGGGACGCGTCCTCGAAGGCGAGTCGAATGGTGTCGGAGGAGATGGCCGGTGAGGCCTCGCCCGGCGGCAGCGCGGGCGCCAGCGCGCGGAAGACCGCGTCGACCGCGGCGGGCCCGTACTCCCAGATGTGCTCCGTCGCCCGCAGCAGCGCGCCGCCGCGGGCCAGCGGTTCCACGGCGAAGAAGGCGTCGGCGTCCCGGAGGCGGTCGATGCCGCCCAGCACCTCCACGACGCCCGGGGAGCAGACCGTGATCCACGCGTATCCGCGCAGCACCGAGTCCAGTTCCGCGAAGGTGTCGTCCTGGAAGAGACCGAGTGTGGCTTCCAGGGCGGTGCGGCCGGTGGTGAGTTCCGCGTCGTCCGCGACTCCGCCGAAGAGCACCGTCTCGTGGGCGTGCGCCTGTGACCTGAGGAACGCGATCCAGCGGGACTGAGCCTCGGCTCTGGTACCGGGATCGCCGAACTCCTCGGTGGTGCGGTCCGCGACGAGCGCGATCCAGTCCGGGGCGTCCCTCTCCCGTACGACGGAGACGTCCAGCCAGGGTTCACCCGGAAATCCGTCGGGTCCCACCACGGCCAGCTGCACCTTGGCCTCGGGCGGCATTTTCTCGACGTCCCGGAGGAAGGTCCGCCAATTCTTCGGCGACCAATAGGTCTCGACCTGACGCCCGGAGGCCCGGGTGACGAGCAGTGAGGCCCAGAAACTCCCGGGAGGTCCGTACGTGCTGTTTCCCCCGATAATGGTCGAGGCGCGGGCGGAGAGGTCCAGGTCGTACCCGAACTCCTCGCCCAGCGCCCCGGCGAGTTCGGCCAGGGCCGCGGTGAACCATGCCTCGGCCACCTCGCGATAGGCGGAGCCGTCCTCGGGGCAGGGCAGATCGATCTCAGCACGCAGACTCGAGTTCAGCCCGATCTCGCGCTCCACCGCCATGTCCCGCCCCTTCGCTCCTCCGGACGCACACCGGACCCCACTGACGTCAACCGCAGGCTACTGCACCACGATCGGCGGCCTGAGCAGCCGATCGTGGTGCGGGGCCGTCAAGCCGGGCTCAGGAACAGCGCGGTCAGGAAGGCCACCGTCGCGAGCGCCCCGCTGGTGCTGGTGTCCGGCGTCGTCACCGTCCCCCAGTCCCAGCCCCACTCGTTGTTGGTCTCCGCTCCCGGCAGCGGGGCGAGCTGCGTCGCGCCTGGTGCCGGCTGGTACGGATTCGCGGGCTGGGGCACCCTTTCCGGGACGGTCGTCGGATTCGGCTGCGGGAACGGCGACGGCGAGGGTTTGTCGATCTTCTTCACCTTCGTGTACGTGTACACCTCGATTCCCGCGGCTTTCGACGACGAGCGGACGGTGATGAGTTCATCGCCCTTGATGCTGGGAGCCGACTGCGCCAGCGGGAATGCGAAACCGGCGACGACCTGCCTCTTGTCCCCCTTCGCCCGCAGCTGTTTGGTCAGATACTTGATGTAGTTCTTGAGCTGCGCGGGCCCGGTGGATTCCGCCGACGGTCTCGACGACTTGTAGTTGGCCGATTGCTGGTGCTTGATCTCCCAGACGTAGACCTTCTTGTCCGTCCAGTAGATGAGGTCCGCGTACCCGGTCTTCTTCAGGGATTCTTTCTTGATGTTGATGCTGTTGTACGAGCCGTGCTTGATGGCATTCGCCTTGCGGCTCGTGGTCACGGCCCCGTGGCCGTTGCCGTGGGAGAGGTCGTAGAAGCGAACCGCCATGGCTCTCAGCATCACCGCCGCGTTGTGGCGGGAATTCCACAGCGTGCGCCAGAAGCTGCCGCCGAACAGGAGGTCGAAGAACAGTCCGGACGGGTCGCTGTACGCGATGGGGTTGTTGACGCTGTAGCTGTAGCCGTTGAGGCTCTGCGGCAGATACGGCGTCGCCAGTGGGTCGGGGGACAGGAAGCGGCCCAGACCCGGGTCGTAGAGCCTCGCCCCGAGGAGGGAGAGGCCGGTGGAGTCGTCCTCGGACTTGCCGAGGAAGCCCCGGTCGGTGGCCGAGGGCAGTGCGGTGGCGCCGCGCTGTTCGCCGAACGGCAGGTAACGCCGCCTGGTGACCGCGCCCGTCGCCTGCGCCACCATCAGCTGGGTGGAGCTCTGTGTGTCGGACATCAGCCAGATGAGCGTGCCGTTGGCGGTGCCGTCCGCCACGCGCACGGCCACCGCCGTCTTCTCCAGCGCGTAGTAGCGGCTGGCCTTGGTTCCGGCGGTGGTGGAATGCAGTTCCTGGCCGTCCAGGTACAGCACCTTCTCGTTCTTGGCGGTGCGCATGACGACGTTACCCTCGACGTCGTAGACGTACGTCGACACCTCGTCGCCGGTCTGCTTCTTCTGCGTGACCTTGGTCAGCCGTTGCTGCGGGTCCCAGTCCAGGGTGGAGCTCACTCCGCCGACGGTGCGCGTGGTCAGCTGGCCCTTGTCGTTGTAGCCGTAGATGTCCGTGCCCGACGGCGTGGTGACGGACGTGACCGCGTGCGGGTGCGCCTGGTCGGCCGTGTAGGTCGTCTCGTCGGCGCTGTAGCCCGGGTACTTGTAGTCCCTGACCGTCGTCTCCGTCGCCGTGGCCTTGGTGACGGACTGGATGTTGCCGAGCCGGTCGTAGGTGTACTGGTGCTGGTAGGCGTCGGGACCGGCGAAGTCCGACTGCGGTGTGGTGCCGCAGTTCGTGGCTGCCGTGGTCCAGGCCCCCTTCAGCCGCTGGAGGCCGTCGTAGGTGTAGCACTGCTGCTGGTTCGCGACGATCTCGCGCAGCGCGGTGACGGTTCCCGCGCTGTTGCGGGCGTAGGTGTCCTCCTGAACCTTGGTGGTGGTGCCCGAGGTGAGCGCGTTGGTGGTGACGTTCTTCAGCCAGCCGGTGCCGTTGGCGTCGTCGTAGGCGAAGGTGCGGGTCGCACTGGTGCCGGTGCCCGCTGTGCCGTACGAGCGGGAGATCGTACGGCCGAGGTCGTCGTACCCGACCCCGGACACATAGGTGGCCAGTGCGCTGGACAGCTTGGTCGGGTCGCCGTAGGCCGAGCGCTGGGTGGTGACGGACTCCGCGGGCAGTCCGCCGACCGCCGGGTAGTCGACCGAGGTCGTCTGGTCGTTGGCGTCGTAGTGGTAGCCGAAGGTGTAGCTGCCCTGGAAACCGCTGCCGTCGTTGGGGACGACCGTCGTCTTGGACGTGGCCCGGCCGCGCGCGTCATAGGCGCCCACCGTCGACACATAGCCGTAGCCGCCCGCGTACGAGGTGGTCGAGGCCAGCATTCCCTTGCCGTTGGTGGCGGTGTCCCACTTCCACTCGCTCAGCAACGTGGAACCCGAGGAGACCGACTTCTGGCGGTTCAACTGGTCATACGTGTGCGTGAGGACGGTGGTGCCGTCCGTGACGGTCTCGACGCTGCCGTTGGCGTCGTACGTGTTCGTGCTGACGCCACTGTCGAGATCCTCGGTCCTGAGACGATCTCCCGCCCAGTTGTAGGTGTAGTGGGTGGTGTTGCCCAACGCGTCGTGGACATACTTCAGACCACCGCTGCGCGTGTACTCGTACTCCGTGGTGTAGGACTCCGAGCCGTTGTGCTCGACCACCTTGACGGTCTGGCCGTCGACATCGGTATAGGTGTCCTTGGGCTCCCCCACCGGCGGGAAGACGGTAGTGAGGTCCGCGCCGCCGTAGCTGGTCACGGTCCTGTTCGCCGCCTGCGCGACGTTACCGACCAGGATCTGCGACAGCGTGGTGCGCCCGGCCCAGTCCACCTGCAGGTCGTTGTAGGCCGGGATGTCGGAGACGGCCGGATTGACCATGCCGGAGCCGGCCGCCTGGCTGTTGTAGAACTCCGCCGACGTGCCGGCGACATTGCCCGACGAGTCGTAGCGGGTCACGGTGACCGTGCGGCCCGTGCCCGACGGCGCGGGCATCTGTGTCTCCCGCGCCCGGCCGAGGCCGTCGACGTAGCCGACCGATTTCAGGAAGGTGGTGCCGGACTGGAGGATCTCGGTGGTCACCTTCGCCGGCGCGCCGGTCGCCACGTCGGGCACACCCGTGGAGGACGTGGCGACCGGGACCGCGTAGGAGAACTTCATCGACGGGGTGCCGTCGGGGTAGTTGGCGGACTCGGTCGGCTTGAAGACCTGGATGGTGCGGCCGAGCGCGTCGTAGACGACCCGGCTGATGTTGCCGTTGGCGTCGACGGTCTTCCACGGTTCCCCGAAGAACCGGGAGATGTACGTGGTCGAGGTGAGTGCCGTTCCCCCGCTCGGGGTCGGGGTCGTGGTGGTGATGCCGTTGATCGGCCAGGACGTGTTCGGGTTGTAGGTGGTGGTTGTCAGGTTCTGCTTGCCGTCCCAGGTCTTGGTCCGGCGCCCGGCGTCGTCGAAGTTGCCCTTGGTGGTGCGGTAGGTGGTGGCGTCGGTGTAGGTGCGGACCTCGGTGGCGTTGCCGTCGGTCAGCTTGGTGTCGTTCTCGGACTGGGTCGTGGCGCCGTCGAGGAGCGTGACGGTCCTCTGGTCCTGGTGCAGGGTGTCCTGCCCGGCCGCCTGGTCCTGGGCCTGGGTGGTGCAGGAGACGGAGTAGTGGCGTTCGTCGTCCTGGTACACCATCCACCGCTTGGTGCCGGTCGCGTCGAGCTGGTCGGTGTTGTAGGCCCGCCCGAACTCGGTGCACGTGTTGTCGGAGACGCCGGTCTCGCCCCAGTCGTCCACGCGCATCGGCAGGCCGAAGGTGGTGGAGGCCGTCTCACTGTCGTCGTACTCGTTCTCGACGATGTGCTCGCGCCAGGTCGACAGGTCCGTGTCGGTGGAGTCGTAGACCTTCTCCAGCGTGCGCGTCTTGCTCTCCCGCACCAAGCGGGCGTCCGGGAGGCCCGTGTACTGGGCGGTGTTGTGCATCCAGTACTCGTGCCACTCCCTCGCCTGCGACTTGTCCGCGCTGTCGCGCGTGGAGGTCTCCAGCGGCTTGCCCGCCAGCCACGCGGAGTCGGTCCACTGGGTGCCCTCGGAGTCGGTGACCTTCACCGTCCGGGTCTGCGAGGGGTCCGTCTTGGAGGTGCGGTCGCCGTCCAGGCCCCGGTACAGCCAGTTGTAGGTGGAGTGCCTGTTGGAGTTGGCGCCGGTGGTGACGAGCACCTTGCCGTAGCCGCGCCACTCCGACCAGGACTCGTCCTCGTCCTTGGCGATCGGGTCGGCCGTGAACCGCCAGCCCGGGGCGCCGTCGTACTCGTACGTCGTGGTCATCGCGGGATCGCCGTCCCCGAGATCGCCGGGGTCCACCACGATCTGCGTCACGACGAACTTCTTGAACCAGCCGGTCTGCTCGGTCGTCGTGCCCTCCGGCGTCCACTTCTGCCAGAAGCACTCGGAGTCGTTGGTCGACTGGGAGGGCAGGTCGGCGGCGTCGCACTGCCGGGAGACGTCACCGTCGGAGGCGTGCCCGTAGGTGACGGCCACACTGGAGCCCAGGTCGGTGAAGACCTTGTTGACCCGGCGGAAGTTCAGCAACGAGCCGCCGACCTGGTTGTCCAGGTACACACCGTTGAAGTTGATGGTCGGCAGGGTGACGTCGTCCCCCGCGTAGCCGCGACGCTGGATGTAGTCGAGCCAGAGCGTGCCGTCGATGGCCCCCTCGGGATTCATCAGCGCGTACTTCATCTGGTACTGCATGACCAGGTCCCAGCTCGCCGCGTCGTTGTCGCGGACGTACGTCTTGATGTCCCAGAGCATTCCGCGCTGGAAGAACGTGGGGTAGTAGGTCTTTCCCGCGCAGGACTCGCCGTCCTCCGGGCCGTCGCAGATGAGGTCGACCGGCACGTCCGGGTACGACGAGGGGGACCCGTCGATGGTCGGGCAGTCCGGTGGGGTGCTGTCCAGCGGGTCCTTTTCGTTCATCCGCTCGACACAGCGGTTGACGTGCTGGAACTCCACCTTGGCAGGAAGCTGGGCGCCCGCGGTCTGCGAGGACCAGCCGTACTCGATCCGGCTCAGGTACGCGCCCGCGTCGTAGGAGCGGGCCTTGTCGGCCGCGGCCACCGAACGGTAGTAGTTCTGCTCCTTGTCGTAGAAGTAGGAGTTCTCGACCTCGTTCGGTGTCACCACCCGGTCCAGGCTCCAACGCCAGGCCTGCTTGCAGGGGTTGGGGTACGAGCTGTTGCAGGGCTCGCCCGCGTCGTCACCGACGACGGGGACGGTCAGTACCGAGCTCGTCCTGGCGAGCGAGCGCTCGGAGCGGCCCCAGCCGAAGTAGTAGCGGGTGCCGTCCTGCTGGGTGATCACCCAGAACTCGTCGGTGTTGTCCGAGCCGTAGCCGCCGTTGAGCTTCTGCACCTTCCAGCCGGGATCGTCCTCCATGTGGAAGGAGCCGGTGCCGGTGTTGTCCTGGATGAGCTGCGTCGTCATCCCGTTGATGTTGATGACGTACACGGCGCCGTTCGGGTCCGCCGACGAGTTCGGCGAATCCCAGCACAGGTCGCCGAAGGCCGGGTGCCCGTCCTGGGTGCAGTTCTTGTAGCGGCGCTCGATGTAGCCGAGGTTCAGGTCCCAGCCCATCCCCACCCAAGAGGCCTGGTTGTTGGAGGCCGACGTACGGCCGTCCACCGACTGGGAGTTGTAGGTCAGCGCAAGGTCCGGGGCCTCACCCACCGGGGGTTCGGGCACCTCGATCGGCACCTGGTAGGTGAACGCGCCCGAGCCCATCGACACGTCCCACTTGCCCGTGGGCGACAGCGTGCTCGCCCGGTAGTCGCCCTTGTCGGACGATGAACCCGTGGTCAGCGCGTAGACGGAGGGCCCCGCGAGGGCCGCCATGCCGGAGTACGTCTCGGTCTGCGGCGTGGCCTCGACCGTCGCCGTCAGCTTCTGACCGTCCGTGTCGTTCTTCGCGGGTACGTAGCTGCCGCTTCGGCAGGCCTTCGCCTTCGGGTTGGTTGCCGCGCAGGCCGGCAGCCTGATCAGACGCAGCCGGGAGGCGAAGTCGCCGCCGTAGGCGTGGGCGAAGCCCGAGTAGTCGATGGAGAGTTCCACCGCCCCGGCCCCCCGCCCGCCGTCCCGGCGCGCGAGCCGCACCGCGAGTCCCAGACCGCCGGCGGCCTCGGCCTTCGCGCGCCCCAGCACCTCGACGTCGACCTTGGAGGGCGCGGGGCGCGCTGCCGCGCCCTTGGCCTTCGCGGAGTGCCGGGCCGTACGGACCGACACAACCGATCCCTTGGCCGCCTTGACCGGCGCGGATCCCAGCGCCACGGTGCCACGGCCCGCCTTGGGCCAGGTCACCTTCGCCGGTTTCGTCTGGGACGGCTCGGCCACCTGCGGCACCGGGCTGTCCATTTTTCCGCTCGGCACGCTCGGCTGGTCGCCACTCGGCAACGCCACCGCCGCCGTGGGCGCGAACGCCACGACCGACAAAAGCCCGGCCAGCAATGCCTTGCTGACCAGGGCAGCCACGCTTCGAGAACTCAGACGTCTCACGAAGCTCCCACCCCCCCCACGCGAAAGGAAGATCAATAAATGTTCGCCGAGGGTAGGAACTTCTCATCTGTCATGTCTAGTTCATCAAAAGGGACAAGTGTCATCTTATGGTCATCTCACGGCCAACTCACGCCCAACTCCCAGGCATTCTGCGGGTGTAACTGGTAGTCACACCCGCCTCTCTGTCAACATCCGTTCGACAGATATATGCTCGATCGGCCTCAGGGGGGTCTGGTGCGCTCAGCATCACGCCATGGTTCAAGCCGTCTCGCCGCGGCTCTCTTCTCGGTCTCGCTCGTCGCGGGCCTGCAACTCGGCCTGGCGGACAGCGCGTCCGCGGCCGTCACGGCGGGCCCGGTCTTCAACAAGCCGACCGGCACCGTGGCCGAGCAGCAGGCGATACGTACACAACTGCTCGACTACATCAACCAGTCACCGTCGGGCTCGTCCATCAAGGCCTCGGTCTACCACTTCTGGGACACGGAGCTGGCCCAGGCCATCGCGGACGCCCGCGCCCGCGGCGTCGACATCCAGCTGATGCTGGACGAGAGCGACGTCAGCGACAACGTCGACGACCCGACGTACCCGATCCTGACGGCCGCGCTCGGCACCGACCTCACGAAGAGCTCGTTCGTCGGACTGTGCCCCGTCAACAAGTCATGTCTGGGTGAGCCTTCACAGGGCGCCTCCATCAACCACAACAAGTTCTGGCTGTTCTCACAGCTCGACGGAGCGTACGACGTCGTGGTGCAGACCTCGTCGAACCTGACGCCGTCCAGCTACAGCCGGTTCTGGAACGACGCCTACGTCCTGCCGAACAACGTGACGATCTACACGGCGTACAGCAACTACTTCGGCAAACTCGTGGGCCAGGACTGGGCCAACTGGCAGTACAGCTCGACCACCAGCAGCCCCTACAAGGCCTACTTCTTCCCGCGTCCGGCGGACGATCCGTCACCGGGCGACACCATCACCGGCGTCCTCGACAACGTGACCTGCACCTACACCGAAAACGGCACCACCAAGCACACCAAGGTGCGGGTCGGGATGTTCAAGCTCACCCGGCTCCCGGTGGCGCAGAAGCTGGTCGCGCTCAAGACCGCCGGCTGCACGGTCGACATCGTCTATTCACAGACCGACAGCGGTTCCTCCAGCGGCACTTGGGAGACCCTGCACGCCTCGGGCGGCCCCACGCTGCGCTGCTACAACTGGGACGACGACAACGACCCGGCCACCGCCTCGCGCATCATCCACTCCAAGTACCTGCTGATCGAGGGCAAGTACGACGGCGCGACGGGGCAGAAGGTCCTGTGGACCGGCAGCCACAACTACACCGGCCCTGCCCTCACCAAGAACGACGAGGCGCTCCTCAAGGTCGACGTCGACGCCGACCACGACGCCTACGTCACGGACTTCAACGCGGTGAAGGCCGCCGCCGTGCCCGGCACCGCCGACAACACGAACGCCTGCAAGGGGATCATCAGCACGCCCGAGACCTGATCACAGGGTGGCCCGGTCAGGCCGCGATCAAAGTGCCGGACTGGGTGGCGCCGTCATCGGTGACTACGCTGAGCACGGGGGGCGTGCCTTCCCGACCCGCGCTGTGAACGCGGGCCTACTCGGAGACCTTCAAAGGATCATTCGGGAAGGTACGCCTTCACGTCCCCTCCCGGAACCGATCCACAAGTGCTGAGCATTCCGGCAGTTCTTCGTCGACTGGGAGGCCGCCGCCGTCGCCACCACCGCACTGCTGCGCGCGGAAGCCGGACGCGAACCCCAGGACCGGGCCCTGCGCGAACTCATCGGCGAGCTGTCCACGATCAGTCCCGAGTTCCGCGGCCAGTGGGCCGCGCACGACGTCCGCATCCGCCACGACGGCGCCAAGCGGCTGTGGCACTCCGAGGTCGGCGAGCTGGAGCTGACCTACCATTCCCTGGACTTGCCCGTGTCCCACCGGGCCATGCACGACCTGACCCTCTACACCGCCGAACCCGGCACCACATCCGAAGACCGGCTCAAACTCCTGGCCAGCCTGGCAGCAACCCGGCCTCAGGCAGCAGAGCCCGCTGACCAGCCGCGCCAAGCTGCGCCGTCCTCGCTCGCACCCCGATCCGGCACCGGCGAAAACCGCCCACCCACGCCCTGAAGCTCCCCCAGACCTGTCCACGAAAAAGCGATCACCAGAGGTCCAGGTCAGCGTCATCCACTCCGGCGATCGCCCACAGATCTATCAGCGCCTGCCAACGGCCTGCGGATCAGGGTCTGTCAAACGAGCGGTGTAACTGGGGTTGTTGGAGTTACTGACGGGCTGCCGAGAGGCGGCCGTCGAAGGTGATGTCGAAGGCGTTGAGTGCGGTCTTCCAGCGCATGGTCCAGCGGGCTTGTCCCTTGCCGGTGGGGTCCAGGGACATGATGGCCATGTAGACGCACTTCAATGCGGCCTGCTCGGTGGCGAAATGTCCGCGGGCTTTGACCGCCCGCCGGATCCTGGCGTTGACGGACTCGATCGCGTTGGTGGTGCAGACGATGCGCCGGATCTCGGTGTCGAAGCGGAGGAACGGGGTGAACTCCTCCCACGCGTTCTCCCAGAGCCGCACGATCGCCGGATACTTCCGGCCCCAGGCATCGGCGAACTCGGCGAACCGCTCGAGTGCGGCCTCCTCGGTCGCCGCGGTGTAGACGGGCTTGAGGACGCGGGCGATCTTGTCCCAGTCCTGGCGGGCGGCATAACGGAAGGAGTTCCGCAGCAGGTGCACCACGCAGGTCTGGACCGTGGTGCGGGGCCAGACGGCCTCGACCGCGTCAGGCAGGCCCTTGAGCCCGTCGCAGACCAGCATGAGGACGTCGTTCACACCGCGATTCTTGATCTCGGTGAGGATGTGCATCCAGTGCTTGGCGCCCTCGCCGCCGTCGCCCGCCCACAGCCCGAGGATGTCCCGCCGACCCTCGACAGTGACCGCCAGGGCCACGTAAATGGGCCTGTTGGCAACCGCCCCGTCACGGATCTTCACGTGGATGGCGTCAATGAAGATCACGGGATAGACGGCGTCGAGGGGCCGGTTCTGCCATTCGGCCATCCCGTCGAGAACCTTGTCGGTGATCGTTGAGATCGTCTGCCGGGACACCTCGGCCCCATAGACTTCGGCCAGGTGGGCCTGGACCTCACCGGTCGTCAGGCCCTTCGCCGCGAGCGAGATGACCATCTCGTCCACGCCGGACAGACGCTTCTGCCGCTTCTTGACGATCTTCGGCTCGAAGCTGCCTTCCCGGTCGCGGGGCACGGCTATCTCCACCGGGCCGACATCGGTCAACACGGTCTTGGCCCGGGTGCCGTTCCGTGAGTTGCCGCCGTTCTTCCCGGCCGGATCGTGTTTGTCATAGCCGAGATGGTCGGTGATCTCACCCTCGAGAGCGGACTCCAGGAGCCGCTTGGTCAGCTGCTGGAGCAGCCCGCCCTCGCCGGTCAGCTGAAGGCCCTCGGCCTGAGCCCGGCCCACCAGCTCGTCAATCAGTCGGTTGTCCACAGACTTCGCCGGCGCCTCAGACGGCTCGACGGCCTCGGGCTCAGTCACGTTGTTGCTGGTCATCGATGCATCTTCCATGATCGGGAGTTACACCGAACGTTTTACAGTCCCGCGGATCAGGATGGGGTTCGCGGGGTGGTCCGGCTCCGGGAGGGCAAGGGCAAGGGCACAACAGTAGCGCCGCTGCGAAGGGCGTCGTTTTCGGTTGCAAGCTGACGGATGACCTCCTCGTACAGAGCGAGAGTGCGGCGCAGGTCGGTGTTCTCCTTCCGTAGCCGGCTCAGGTTGGCTTCCGTATGTGCGTCGGATCCGGAGGGTTCCGTCGGCGTCGCAGGCCGGGCCGGCGCCGGGATACGGAGCCGGAAGTGCACGTCGGCCTTCGGGTTCAGGCGAACACGCGGGGTGAGTACCGAGCGGACCGCCCCTTCGGCAACCCTCCTTGGGACGGTGCTGGCATCGTATGAGTCATGAGAACAGCAGGAACGACACCGGAATCGGAGCCCTCAACGCGGAGCGGCCTCACGTCTCTGGGTGAGGTGGCGTGCCGATATCAGGCTGATGAGATCCGCCCGGAGGACCTGCCGATGATTGCTGCCGAGGCGCTCGCGGCCGGGCTGGACACCCCGACGTTGCGCGAGCTCGCCGGATTGCCCCGCAACGCGGATGCCCGCGATATCCGCGACGCGTTTGAGCAAGCACTCTCCGAGGCCGGACTCGAGTTGCCTGATCCGGGCCTGGCACGGCGCCACGCGCTGCGTCGGCTGGCGGCGAGGCTGATCAACGGGGAAATCACTCCCGCCGACCTGGCGACGGACGACTGGTGGGAGACGGAGGTCGAAACCGTTGAGGAACGATCATTCGTATCGCTGATCCCGCAATGCGGGTGCTGCATCGAGTACACGTTGGGGCTTGACCAGCGGACGTGGGCGGCCGAGCTGCGGATCGCCGCGCTCGCCTTGACATCGTCTCCACCGATCGGCCCCGGTTGCTGACTCTGCCCTGACGGCATGTTCCCCCCATCAAAGGCGTGTACCGGTCGAGCAGACTTCACCGAAATGGCTGTTCAGCGGCCTGATCCAGCAAGGCCCGTGCGGAGTCCGCGTAGCGGATGGCGGTCTTCTCGTCGATGCCGAAAACGAGGGCGAGGTGAAGGGGGTCGGCGCCGTGGGTCAGGGCTTCTTCGAGCTGGCGGTCGACACGGAGTCGCTCCAGGGTCGCGGTGAGGTTGCGGGTGGCCCGGGTGGTCCAGAGCTTGCCCGCCGGCCCGAGTTCGACGGCCGTCTTCTGGGTGATCAGCAGGTGTGGGTTGGCGGTGTTCGGCCAGCGGGTTCGGCGGTGGTCGAGCCAGTCCAGGACGGCCTGGCGGGTGAGGTCGTCGAGCGGGCGGACGTGACCGGCGACGGTGATTCGCCCGTTGCCGAGATCCACGTCGTACAACTGCATCGTTCGGATCATCTTCGGCCGTGCCGCGTGGACGGCGGCCAGGGCAGTGATCAGCTTGATGTCCGGGGTGGTCGCGCTGGCGACCGCCTGGTCGATGTCCGCTTGCCCCAGGGGCTGGGCGACGCCGCCAGCCTGCCGGTGGACACGGATCCGTTGGGTGGGGTTGCGGAAGATTTGGCCGTTCCTCTTCGCGTGACGGAACAACGACCGCAGTGCGACGACGCGGCTTTCCCGCTGCTTGCCGCTGGCGGCGTCCCGGGCGGCGACGATGTCCTCCCGGGTGACCTCCCGCAGATGGTCGTAGTGGCTGGACCACTCCAACAGAACCGATTGGATCTCGTTGAGGTAGGTCCAGGCGGTCTGCCGTGCGCGGGGCTCGGACCGCGGGCCGCCGTCGAGTAGGGTCCGGGCCCAGGAATCGACCTCGCCGCGGATGCCCGGGGCGACGGCGTCGAGCTTGCGGTCCAACCATCGGTCGATCGCTGGCGTGCGGTCGTCGGTGAACAGGCCCAGTTGATCGAGAACTTCGGCGGTCCGACCGACCGGGAGTCCCCGGCCTCGCAGGGCCGGGAAGATCTCGGTGTAGCGGATCGACTCGCCCTCGGCATGGCCGGACAGCACGATTACCAGGGCCCGGTCGACGTCGCTGGCGACCCAGCGGGTCCACCCGCGCGCCTCACCCAGAGCGCGCGCTGCCCGCCGGGCCCGGACCAGCCACGGGTTGGCCAGGTCGGCGTGCCGTTCCCGTTCGAAGGTGCGGTAGTCCCGGGTGGTGGTGACCAGAGGCGGCTGGATCCAGCCCGTCATCACGAGCTCAGGGGCTGGCCCTGGTGCCCGTTTTAGAAGCCATCTCATTTGGCTGGCTTGTTAGGCTCTTGGCTGTGGTGGGGATCGTTGAGCGGCTGGTGCCGGACGAGTTGTGGGCGCTGTTTCAGCGGGTGGTTCCGGAGGCGCCCTCACGGCCTCAGGGCGGTGGTCGGCGGCGGCACGGTGACCGTGAAGTGCTGGCTGCCATCGTGTTCGTGGCAACGTCCGGTTGCACCTGGCAGCAGTTGCCGGCCGCGTCCTTCGGGCCGTCCGGCGCGACGGCTCACCGCCGCTTCACCGAGTGGACGAAGGCCAGGGTCTGGGCGAAGCTCCACCGCCTTGTCCTTGACGAACTCGGCTCCCGCGGTGACCTGGACTGGTCTCGGTGTGCGATCGACTCAGTGAACATGCGCGCCCTGAAAAGGGGGACCTGACAGGTCCGAATCCTGTCGACCGGGGCAAGTACGGCTCAAAGATCCACTTGATCACGGAGCGGACCGGTCTGCCCCTGTCCGTGGGAATATCGGGTGCCAACGTCCATGACAGCCAGGCCCTGATCCCGCTCGTGAAGGGCATACCGCCGGTCCGCTCCCGCCGGGGACCCCGACGTCGCAAGCCCGACAAGCTTCATGCCGACAAGGGCTACGACTATGCCCACCTGCGGCGATGGTTAAGCAGCCGAGGCATCCGGCACCGTATCGCCCGCAAGGGAGTTGAGAGCTCCCAGCGGTTGGGACGTCACCGTTGGACGATCGAACGCACCATGTCCTGGCTCGCCGGCTGCCGCCGTCTCCACCGTCGTTATGAGCGCAAGGCCGAGCATTTCCTCGCTTTCACGAGCATCGCCTGCACCCTCATCTGTTACCGGCGGCTCGGCCGCTGATGTGGGTCCGCAGCAGTTTCACCGCCAGGTCGTGGCCGTAGTGCTTGGCGATGTCCATGGGGGTGCGACCGTCTGGATCGGCGAGCTCCGGGTCAGCCCCGAAGGCCAGCAGCACGGCAGTGGTGTGCACGGTCAACGGTTGGCCGCTCTGCAGGGAGCCGTCGCCCTCGGCGTCGATCGCGTGCGTCAGCAGCGTCATGTTGCTGAAGGCCTCATCAGGATCGGTACCGTGGGCCAGCAACCGGGCCAGGGTCTCGGCATCCTCGTGCTCGACCGCGTGATGCGCGGGTGTCCAGTAGTCGCTCACCAAGGCATTCAACCGCCACCACAGCACGTCTGCCAGCGACTATCTACACAGTCATCCACCAATTGAGATGACGTCTAAGGACGCGACGCCCCTGCTTGCCGACGGGCGGTCCGCCATTGCGAGGCCGCTGCAGGCCCGCGAAGAAGAGCTGTTGGTGCTTCACCCGCCGTAGGAAGATCGCCAGTGCGGCGGCCTCGCCGTTGACGCCCGCAGCCTTGACGGCCCAGCTGGCCTGGGCCCGGCAGAGCCGGCAGCGGCCGTCGTGGACGGGAACCTCGCGACGGCAGACAGTACATGTGCCAGGCGGGTTGAGCTGGCCGTAGGTGTAGCAGGCCCGGCAGAACCGGCCGGGCAGCTGCCCCCAGGCGAAGCAGCCCACGCAGGAGGCCGCAGGCTTGTTGTCGCGGATCTTGCTCACCGTGGCGGCGTCAGGCCGGCGGGAGGGATCGGCCATCCCGGCGCTTGGGGATCACTGCCGGTGTGGCAGTCCCCGCGCCGACTGCCGCTCGTTCCGTCTCCGCCTGCTCCGGGCGGCCGACCTTTTCCGGCTCGGGGATCAGCAGGTCGCTGATCTCGCAGCCGAGGACGACGCAGATGACGTCCAGGTCCTCCAGCTTGAGCGAGACGGGCTGCCCGGACCACAGGCCCGACATCTTCCCCGCCGAGATCACCAAGCCGTGCTCGGCCAGGTTCCGCTGGAGCTCGGAAGCCTTCCAGACCCCTTTGTTCGCGGCGGTCAGCCGCAGGTTCCACCTCATCAGACCAGTCCTTCCAACCGCTTCGCGGCCCGTTCCATCCCGGCGACCCAGGCGTCCTCGACCCGGGTCTGCTGGACGTGGATGTATCGCATCGTGGTGGCGATCCACGAGTGTCCCAAAACCTCCTGGATTGCGAGCAAGTCCAGTCCGCTTCCGTAGAGTTGGGACGCGCAGAAATGTCGCAGGACGTGCGGTGTCAGCTTCTCGCCCCACCCGGGCAGGTGCACTTTGGCCGCGTCCTTGAGCCCATTGCGCAGGGCATCGTCGCCCACCCGACGTGAGGAACCGTCGGCGTTCTTGCGCTCGGAGGGAAACAGCGGGGTGCCGGGGCGGGTGTGGTCGTCGTCGAACTGGCCCCAGACATCCTCGATGAACCACCGAAGGGTTCGGTCGGCGCCGTTGATCAGCGGGACCATCCGTTCGCGTGGGCCCGATCCGCGGGCGCCCTTGCCATGGCGGACGTGGAGTTTGCCGAAGCGGCCCAGGTCCCACTTGATGTCATCCAGGTCGAGCCCGCATGCCTCGCTCACTCGCAGGCCGACCTGGGACAGCAGCTTCGAGGCGGTGTAGTTCCTGGCGGTAGGGGCGAACTTGCGGCAGGTGGCCAGCTCACCGCCCCAGCCGGTGAAGAGCGCCCCGACCTCCGGCTCGCTCGGTGGAATCCGCAGTTGGGCGTCCTTCGCGCCGCGCGGCTTGTTCATCTCGTCGATCGGGCACTCGATGACCCGGCCGGTCATCCGGTGCAGTTCGACCTTGTGCCGCAGCTCCAGGAACATGAAGTACGTGCTCAGCGCCTGGGACCGGGCCAGCCGGGTGCCGCTCGGCGAGCCACGCAGCACCTTCCCGAAGTACGCGTCAGCGTCGGCCGGCTCCATATCCCACAGCGGTCGGCCGAACCAGGTTCTGATCTGGTCCAGGTGTCCGACATCCCCGCGGATCGTGCCGTCCGCCAGTCCTGCCGAGGCGCGTGCGAGGACAAACCCGGACAGCGCGTCGGTCTCGAATCTCTCTAGTTCCTCCGCCGACGCGGGCGCCCAGTGCTCGCGCAGGTCCCGTACAACTGCCAGCGCCCCCAACCCGAGCCCCCTCACCTTCGGCCCGACTGCGGATCGGTCGGACACGGTGAGAACGCTTCAAGAATCCCGAAGTTACGTCACGCGACCACAGAGCACTCGAAGGAGGAAGAACCCCCTGGCCACGGGGGCGGGGACTCAACGAGGCTCAGAGGAACTCACGGGATGTCGCACAGGAGGTCGTGGATGCCGTCGGTCGTGGGGTTGTTGGAACAGCGCGAGGTCGCCGCCCGCCGTCGCGTGGACGGGCTGAGGGAAGAGGCCGATCGCGTCCAGGCCGAGTTGGCCGTGGCCGAGCGGGAATGGCGGGAGTGGGCCATCGCCTGCTCGCGGGTCGGCGAGGTGCTGGCTCCCGTGGACGCCTCAAGCGTCACTGGGGGAGGTGACCAGTTACACGTCAGGGCCCGTACCGGCTACGTCCGATACGGGCACCAGTCAGTTCCCGGAGTCTGTAACTGCCGGACTCTGGGAGTCTGTCCTTTTGAAGTTCGGCCAGGGGCTGTCAGCGCCCATGACCTGCTGCAGGTTGCGCGGAACCTCCCTGCCCCCCGGCGGATTACGGGGGTAAAGGAACGAGCGTCAGCTGCAGGTCCGGTATCCGTAGCCGGCGATGCGCCAGATGTCGTCCCCGTCCCTGAAGGAGTACTTCCCCTCGCTGTTGCGCACCACGGAGAAGCTGTGAAGGTCTCCGTAGTACGTCATGTTGAGCTGCTCGCCCCTGGCCTCGCTGCCGCCCGTCACCTTGAGCTCGTCGTCGGCGCGGCCGAAGGTTCCGCCACCCACGACCCCGTCGACGCCTAGGTTCCAGTGATCCTGCAGATTCTCCGTTGCCCCACGGGTGTTCGGGCCGAACTGGCCGTCGACGTCAGAAGCATCGAAGTTCGAGCCGTCCGTTTCGTCCGCGCCCTCAGCCCAGAGGATCTTCTGCCACAGGCAGACGGCGTTGTTGTCGTCGTACCACGCGCCGGCGTCAAATTGCAGCTCTCCCTCGTCGCTCCAGTCGCCCTTGTAGGAATCGTAGCCGCGGACGTAGCCATCGGACTTGGCTGCCGAGGCTGGGGACGCGCTCAGGGCGAGGGCGCCGACGGCCAGGGTGGCGCCGAGGGCTGTGGCGATGCGCTTCCGTGTTGCGGTGATGGTCATGTGGGTTCCCCGTAGTCATCGTGGTTGAGTGTGGTGGCGCTGCCCCGGGATCAACCGGGTGCTGTGCATGCTCTTATTGCGAGGAGGACATGGTGCTGGTGGCCTCGGACCACCAGCACCACCGCTTCCCCCCTGCTCCAGATTGAGCTGTCGGTGGCCGGAGCCGCGACCTGATTCGGCCTAGACCGAACAACGCCACAGCGGAAAGATCATCAGGCCTGTGCCTCACAGCTTTGGGGGAGACCGTGGTCTTTCGTATTCACTTCACGGCTGAGGACTTGGCGCGCACGAAGGTGGCTGATTCGCCGATGCCGCTTGCGGAGCTGAAGGCGGCTGCACGAGCCTTGCAAGATCGCAATCAGCTGGCTCGACTGAGCGGCTGGCGTCGACACTCGCTCGCGCAACTGTCCCCTACGGCACGCCTGGCCCTGGACTTCATTCCCCGTGTGGGTTGGTCACCAACTTTCATTGGTGCGCCCAGGGCCGGCGCCCCGGAGGAACTCGTCGAGCAGGTACGTGCGACACCGGTCAGTCAGATTCGCACGGCGCTGACTACGATCCTCCCTCGACACAGTCCGTCCGCAGTCCCGCCTCTGACGCCCCGCCTCACCGACTCAGCCTTCCTTGGGGAGGTTTGTGATGGCCTCAGCGCCCTCTACGAGGTACTCCTCGCTCCTTACTGGTCAGAGATAGTTGACGCCTTCGTCGCCGATAGGTCGGTGCGAATGCGGCAGATGCTGCACGGGGGCGTGGAGTCATTACTCCGCCAGGTCAATCCGCAATATATGCGCTGGAAGGCTCCGATACTGGAGATACCCACGCCGAGGGACGACAACGAATACGACCTGCACCTGGGAGGCCGAGGTCTGCTGCTCATGCCCTCGGTGCTGCTGACAAGCCCTGTTATCCACTACGACGCTGAGCCCCAGCCCGCCGTCACCTACCCAGCCAGTTACGACCAGCCCTTGCGCCGGTTGACCTCCTTCACGCCCAAGGCCGCCCCCAGGCGAGTCACCGCCCCAGTCGCAGCGCTGCTCGGACACACACGAGCTGCTGTGCTTGCCGCCGTTGCCGAGCACCCAGGCTGCTCAACCAAGGAACTAGCTGCCTTCACGGGGCTGGCCGCATCCAGCGCCAGCGAACACGCCACCACCCTCCGCGAGGCTGGGCTAATCACCACCATCAGGCATCGGAACACGCGGCTGCACAGTCCAAGCCAGCTAGGACTCGGCCTTTTGAACCACACGTCAGACTGAGCGGGCACCGGCCTCCAGTCGGCCTGCTCGATCCCGGTCGCCCGTGGCCCGCTATGACGCCGTGCCACTCTCTCCGTGGCGACGGGCCTTGGGTTTCTCAGCCGGCCATCGCACCCGTTCACGCGCCATGCGGTACATGTACCCCTCGCCGCCGTCCGGTGCCTGGGCCTCCCCGATCCGGGTTTATCCACAGGCCGGAACGCGGTCGGCGGTTCCTCCGTACGCTGCTGCCCGAATCGACCACGGGGGTGTGCGGGATGCGGTACGGCGTGGTGGTGGAGGAACTCGCGGTGGAGGTCATGGCGCAGTTGCCGGACGACCCGGCCCGACGGGAGGTGATGGCGCTCGTGGAGGTCGCGCGGATGGATCCGCGGGCCTGGCCCGATGTACGCGACGTCGGCTCGGTGGAGGAGATCCGGGAGGCGGTCGGAC
The DNA here is from genome assembly GCF_036345175.1 of Streptomyces sp. NBC_00576. Lineage (NCBI taxonomy): Bacteria > Bacillati > Actinomycetota > Actinomycetes > Kitasatosporales > Streptomycetaceae > Streptomyces > Streptomyces sp. NBC_00576. The sequence continues at coordinate 32,760 of NZ_CP107780.1, forward strand.
GGCGGTGCTGGATGGCTTTGTCGATGACTTGGAACAGCGTGCGTCGATGAGTTCTGACAGCGGTTCCTGCTCCGTGGGTTCGATAATGTCGGTGAGTTTTGGGCTCTGGCAGCGATCACGGGGAGCCGTCACGGTCGGTGAAGGGGCTGTTCGATTCCGGACTGCACGCCGGGGCGCGCCTCAGCCCGAATCGCCATATGTGGCGCTCCATCAGGTGTGGTGAGTGCGAGCTGTTTCGTACCGTCCGGGGCGATGCCCAGGACATGGACCACGACGAGATCTCCTGGCAGGACGTGCTGTTCGAGGGCGTCGAGGTGCTGATCACCGCCGCAGTGCACGGGGTGAGTGGACTGATGGTGCGGCTGGCCGGCCGGAGTGGTGAAGGCGTGTGTCCGTCCTGCGGCCGGGCGTCGGCACGGGTGCACGACCGCTATGAGCGACAGCTGCAGGATCTTCCGCTGGCCGGGCACGCCGTACGGATCCTACTGTCCGTGCGACGCTTCGTGTGCGTCGATCCGGCTTGCTCCCAGCGCACATTCGCTGAGCAGATATCGGGGCTGACCAGCCCGTACGCGCGGTGCACTGACCGGCTCGGCGAGCTCCTGGACCGAGTCGCGCTCGCCTTGGCGGGCCGCGCCGGGTCCAGGATGGCTACTGCCCTGGGGCTGACCGCGGGGCGAATGGGGCTGCTGAACCGCGTCCGGGCGATGCCTGACCCGCTCCACGACACCCCGCGGGTCCTCGGTGTCGATGATTTCGCCACCCGCCGCGGTGTCCGGTACGCGACGGTGATTACCGATGGTGAGACGCACCAAGTCATCGACGTGCTCCCGGGCCGCGAGGCAGGACCGCTGGCCGACTGGCTCACCGCGCACCCGGGCGTGGAGGTCATCTGCCGGGACAGGGCTGGGGCTTACGCGGAGGGCTCCCGGCTCGGCGCCCCGGAAGCGGTCCAGGTCGCCGACCGCTTCCACCTCTGGCAGGGCCTCGGCCGGGCCGTGGAGAAGACCGTCGGCGCCCACCGCTCCTGCCTGCAAGAACCGGCCCCGATACCGGCGGACGGCACCGAGCCTGCGGTGGCGGCGGATCCCACCGGACCGCGCGCGGAACGCAAGCGGGCCGCTCACGCCCAGGTCCACGAGCTGATCGCGCAGGGACACAGCCTCCGCGCGATCGCCCGGCATCTTGGGTGGGGCCGGAAAACGGTGTTGAGGTACGCGCACGCCGCACGCTGGCAGGACATGATCGTCGGGATGCCACTGCGGCCGAGCAAGCTCGATCCCTACAAGCCCTACTTGCAACGCCGATGGTCACAAGGGTGCACGAACGCCATCGCCCTGCACCGCGAGATCACCGAACAGGGCTACCCCGACGGATACGCCTCCGTCCGCGACTACCTCGCGGCCTTCCGGCCCAAGGCCGGCACCCCGGCGCCCGCACCACCCAGCGTCCGGAGGGTCACCGGCTGGCTCACCCGCCACCCCACCACGCTCAGTGAAGAAGAACATCAGCACCTCAAGTCGATCCTGGCCCGATGCCCCGAACTGGAGGCCGCTCACCAGCACATCCGCGACTTCGGCGAGATCCTCACCTGTCACCTCGGAACCCTGCTCCCCGACTGGATCGACGCCGTCGTCCGGGACGACCTGCCCGGACTGACCGGCTACGCCCGCAGCATGAACAGCGACTTCGACGCCGTCACCGCCGGCCTCACCCTGTCCTGGAGCTCCGGCGGCACGGAAGGTGCCGTCAATCGCATCAAAAAAATCAAAAGGCAGCTATACGGGCGTGCCGAATTCGAACTACTCCGAAAGCTGATCCTGCTTCAGTAACCGACCGTGACGACTCCCCGCGACCACTGCCAGAATCTCCAACCTCCCCCAGTGCTGGGGTGATTGGTGAAGATCAGGTGTCTTGTTTTTGGCCCCGTGGGCCGTCCTGAATTGGGACCTTCGTGGTGGCGGAGCGCAATGTGGCGGTGGTTGGGGGCCAGCGGCAGCATGACGGCTCTGGTGGCGATGGCCAGCGGTGTGGACAATGACAAGATCGATGTGCCGGATCGGGCAAGGTTGGTGAGGAGCACGAAATGAGCGTCGATCGTCCAGAGCCGGCTTCCGACCGACCCGTCTGTGATCAGTTCCCGGAGATCCCCGAAGAACGTCGGATTGCCGTCGAGCGGTTTCTCACCATGAGGCCCGAGCTCGTGCCGTATGCCAGCAACCTCCTGCGCCGACCCGACATTGCGCCACTCGCGGTCGAAATGTTGCTGAAGTTTGCGGAATTCGAGGCGGAGGAGCGGACGCGACGCGAAACCGCCCCCAAGGCCCCTAGGTCTGCCGGCACCGGCAGAGGCAATGCATGGCTGGACTACGTTGCTGCTTTGTCAGGCGCTGACATCTGGCGCCTCGCCGTCGAGTTGGACAGCGAGAGCAGCCAGCACCGTGACATCGCTGAGGGAAGACGGAGCTGACGACGCGGGCTGTGGAGAAACGACTGGATGCGTATGCCACCGCTCTGATGGCCACGCTGGGCTGAACAACCCGCGGCGCGGGCCCGGCGGCCACATCCAGCAGCCGAGCCGACCGCACACCCGCACCGGGATACCCCGAGTACCGGCAGGCTCCCGGCCGACAGCCCTGCGACGCCTCCGAATCGAACGGCAACATCACTCGCCGTGACGGCTCCCCGTGATCGCTGCCAGAGCCGAGTTTTGACACCGCCTCGGGTTGCTCGGGCCTCCTTCCTTGATCGGTCTTCGAAAGAGCCTCGGCCCACAACTTGGGTCAAAAGTGCGTGGCGATCCCGAAGGTGCGGCGGAGCTGCGCCATGTCGTGCCGATCGCGTTCCGATGGTTCGTATCCCTGGTGGAAGTAGACCTGCTGCTCGGCGGACAAGCACGGGACGGGCGTCCCCTGGACGGTCCCCGTCACGAAGCATGCTGAGGGATAGACGAAAGGACGCTGCGGATCGGGTGACGCCTGCACCGCTGAGCCGTCGTCGGAGAAGACCAGCGGATGAAGGTCAATCTCTCGCCCGTCCGGGGCCGTCACGACGAATCGGATGGGCCTCCAGTCCAGGCTCTCCACGAAACCTTCCGCCGAGAGGGCCGCCAACGCAGCGGCTTCCTGGTCTTGCCGGTGCATCAAGTCCAGGTCGCGATGGTCCCGGGTCTGCTCACCGAGCAGAGCATCGATCCCCCATCCTCCACCGACCCAGACATCCACCTTCGCCCGCCGCAACAAGGCCAGGACGAACAACACGTCATCAGCTTTCATCACCCGATGCAGGCTAGAAGCGCCAGCCTCGGGCAGCGAATGATTTCCTTTGGGCCTGACAGGACAGGCTCCTGTCGAAGAGAGCCCGTTGTGATCGTCAGTCGGAGTGCTGCTCGGCCCTGGCTCGGGTCTGGGCAAGGCGGAAGGAGTCGGTGCCGGTCTCAATGATGTTCCCGCCGAAGGTGAGACGGTCGACAATGGCTGCGCAGAGCCGGGGGTCGGTAAACGTTTTTGTCCACCCTCCAAAACTTTCATTGGAGGCGATGGCGACGCTGTTCTTTTCCTCCCGTTCGGTGAGAACTTGGAACAGCAACTCGGCGCCCCGCTTGTCGAGTTCCATGTATCCGAGTTCGTCGATCGCGAGGAGATCGACGCGTCCGTAGCGGGCGATCGTCTTGGTCAGGACCTTCTCGTCGGCGGCCTCGACCAGCTCGTTGACCAGCTTGGTGGCCAGGACGTACTTCACCCGTTAGCCGGCCATCGCGGCCTCGGTTCCGAGCGCGATCAGCAGATGGGACTTCCCGGTGCCGGAGTCTCCTATGAGGCAGAGCGGCAGGCCCTTTTTCACCCATTCGCAGGATGCGAGGGTGTGGATGACGGCCGGGTCGATGTTCGGGTTGGCGTCGAAATCAAATTGCCGCAGAGACTTTTCCCGGGGAAAAGAGGCGGCCTTGATCCGGCGCTCAGAACGTCGGCGGGCCCGGTCGTCGCACTCGGCCAGCAGCAGTTCCGCGAGGAACCCGCGGTAGGTCATCTGGCCCTTGGCCGCGTCTTCGGCGATGTCGGCGAACTGGCCCCGGATCGTGGGCAGTCGCAGCGCCTTGCAGGATGCCTCGATGGCCGCGTCGGCGGCCTGCTCAGTCAGGCCACGGTGGCGTTTGACGGTCACGGCTCTTCTCCCTCGGGTCGGGGCCGGCCGCCCGGCCGGCGTCGTCGCAGTAACTGGTCGTAGACGGCCACCGAGGGCAGCGGCCGGGTGTCCGGCGGCAGGTGCGCCATTCTCCGCTCGGTCAGGGAGGTGACCTTCGGATGCCCGAACCGGTCGGACTCCGGCCCTTCCGGCAGCACCGCCGGAGCGGTGGTGTCGTCGGCCTCCGCTGCCTTGCGGGCCTCCAACGCGACCGCGTCCGAGGTCATCGCTCCCGCCCGCAGGGCCGCGGCGAGTCCGGCGACCAGGTGCTCGTGGGGCATGTGCCGGCCCAGCAGCAGGACCTCGATCAGTGCCCGGGTGCCGTCCCTATCGCCGTGGGCCTTGCAGGCCGCTGCCCACCAGGCGTCGTGGACCGGGGTGAACTTCCCCGCCGAGCGGGCCTGTTCCAGCGCGGTCGAGCCGGGCAGCGCTCCCGGTTTGCGGATCAGTGCCTCCAGATAGTGGTCCAGCACCAGTCGGGACCCAGCCTTGGTCATCAGCCGTTCGTGCCGGGCGACTTCGACGCCGTCGTCGTAGACCACCAGCTCGGAGGCGTGCAGCATCACGCGCACCCGTCTTCCGATCAGCCGCACCGGCACCGAGTAGTGGTTGGTGCGGACGCTGATCTGGCCGTAGCGGTCCACCCGCAGCGCGAACAGCCTGCCCGTCTCGAACGGCTCCGTCGGCAACGGCTTCAGCAACGGCTGTTCCGCGGCGAAGTACTCGCCGACCGTCCGCGGGCGGGAGCGGATCCGCCGGGCGTCGTCCTCCTCGTCCCAGCGGTCGACCATCGCGTTCAGTTCGGCCAGCGAGCCGACCACGGGAACGGGGACGAAGTGGTTGCGGCGGAAGTAGCCAATCTGCCCCTCCACCCCGCCCTTCTCGTGTGCTCCCTCGATGCCGGGACGGCAGTAGAAGACCTCGATGTCGAAGTGCGAGCGGAACGCGGTCCACCGTTCCGTCTCCACCCGGGCCCGGTTGAAGCCCAACACCTGGGCGACGGCCGAGTTGAGGTTGTCGTAGCGGACCTTGCCGGTCGGCACCCCGCCCAGCACGCTGAGAGCGTGGACATGCCCCTCGAAGAACGCCTCCTGGCCGCCGGAGGCGGACACCCGATGCACCGCCTTGCCGGAGTACGACAGACGGAAGGAGAACAGGCTGCACTTGACCTGCTCGCCGGCCAGACGGATCGTCACATCCCCGAAGTCGACCTCCGCCTCGGCTCCCGGCCGGTGGGACTGCGGCACGAACGCCTTCGCGATGCCCCGGCCCGCCGCGATCCGTATCTCCTCGCGACGTTCCGCGACGTAGGCGCGGACGATCCCGTAGGTGATGTCGGCCGCGCCATGCTCGGCAACCAGCCGGTCGAAGATCCGCTTGGCAGTGTGCTGCTGTTTGCGCGGCGCGGTGAGATCCGCCCGCAGCATCTCGTCGACCAGCCCCTTGTACGGGTCCAGCCGCGTCCTGCGCGGCGGAAGCTTCTTGCGCGGCTCCGGCCAGACCGAGGTCAGAGCCTTCTGCACCGTGCGGAAACCCACCCCGTACTTGTGCTGCAAAGCCCGGTTCGACAGACCGGCCCGAGAATCACGACGGATCGCCGCGTACAGATCAACTTTGGACTTCGGCGGCATCCATGCCCCCTCACCACGCGGTGCACTTCGATGGTCCCACCGCAAGCACCAGGGTGGTGGCAAAACTCAGCGATACCGCTCTCCGATGAGGCGGGGTGGTGTCGTCGCTGACCGACAGGCGGTGTCACTACTCACGCGCACAGCCACTACGCCGCCGCGCGCGGCGGCGTAGGTGAGCATCACCATGACCTGACAGTTGCGGACGTCACCGGTCGCCCCGCAGTGCTGGTGGGCGACCCCGACGGACTTGTCACCCTTCTTGATCACCTGGGTGTCGTCCAGCACCAGCGTCGCGCCCGGATCCCCCAACTCCCGTGCCACGTAAGCCTGCACCTCGGCCAGCAGTCCCTCCGCGCTCCAGGACGCCTCGCCCAGGAACTTCTGGATCCGGTGCGGGGTGGCATGTCCGGCCCTCCCCGCCATCGTCCAGCCGTTCTTTCGGCCCAGGTCCGACAACAGCCCCTCGATGAGATCGGCGAACACCTCCCGCGGCTCCGGCCGGGCGAACAGATACCCCAACCCACTTGTCAGGGCAGCCAGTTCCTCCGCCCACCCCTCAACGTGTTCCGCACTCACATCCGTCAGCATGACCGGACAACGATCAGCACCGATCACCAGTCACATGATCTGAGGCTGTAGTACTAGCTTGCTCAGTGCCCTTCGCGGCCAGTTAGGCGATCGTGTTCGTCGTCATTTTCGGCTAAACCTGGCGCCAGCGCTCTGGATCGCCAGGACACCGCCTGGTGGACAGGTTCCAACGACCGCGTCACGGCTGAGGAACCCGAAGGACACCGCCCGGGCCTCGCTCGTGCCGCCAACGCTTACCCGCCAACTAGAGATCTTCAATGGCTGAGGTTACGGCGGTTGGAAGTCGAGGCCGGTCTTGGCGATGAGGCCGTTGATGAGGTGGGGTCGGTACTGCATCCGTTTGAGCCGGGTCTTCACCAGCGTGGTGAGCTGGTCGAGGCTGTGTTTGGTGAGGTTGGCCAGGGACCGTTTCAGGTGCGACCACACGCCCTCGACCGGGTTGAACTCGGGTGCATACGGCGGCAACTGGTAGACGGTCAGCCATAATCAGGCGTCGATCAGCTGCCGCATGGTGCGGCTGACGTGCGTGTTCAGGTTGTCCCAGACCAGGACGATCGGGCCGCCGAGCTGCTGGTGTGCGGCATCCAGCAGACGGGCGTAGTCGGTCTCGGTGAAGCCCTTGCGCCGGCCTTTGGCGGGGCCGCGGTCGAGGTGGATGCGGTAGATCAGCCGGGACCGATGGCCGGACTTCGTGCAGATCAGTGCGGCCATGGAGACGCGTTTGGTGCCTGCGGCGGTGACCCGCACGACGGGTGTGTGGCCTCGGCGGCCCCAGGTTCGGCCTTTGGGCGGCCTCAGGCCCTGGCCGGCTTCGTCCTCGAAGCAGAGCCAGGCGCCCAGGTCCGCCGCCGTCTTTTTATGACGGGCCACTGCTCGTCCTTCCAGGCAGCGATCTTCTCCTCGTCGCGCTCGGTGGCCTTGCGGGAGGGAACCTGCACGCTCCAGCCGATGCGGTGCAGCAGCAGGTCCATCCCGGCCAGGGTGTACTCGACGCCGAACCGGCGGCGCACGACCTCGGCGATCCTCGCCAGGGTCCAGCACTGGTCGCTCCAGCCGGCAGCGGCCGGGCCGGCGTCCAACACCGCTTCCAGCCCGCGTAGTTGACCCGCATCGAGCTTGCAGCGGGCACCGCCGGGGCCCTTGGAGACCAGGGCCTGCCGACCGCCCGAAGCCAACGCCCGCCGCCATCGGTTCGCCGACATCCGGGTCACCCTGAACCGCCGGGCCACCTCCCCGTCACTGGCCCCGGCCTCGATCAGATCAGCCGCCGCCAACCGGACCCGCTCACGCCGGACCCGCTCCTCAGCCGTCAGCCCTCCGCTATCGGGATACCTCATCCCTCCGGCATAGCGCAGCCCACGACAACCGTCACGACCCCACGTAACCCACACCCTTAAAGATCTCTAGAGCGCTCAGTCACACTTGTTGAGTCGAAGCACGATAGTTGTCACAAGAGACGGGCGGGTGGGGACGCTGTTGCTGGCCGCGGGTGCCTTTCGGGTGGCTCCCCTGCAGGGTGAGATGACGCTGTCGTTCCTGGGGCGGATCGCGGACAGGTACGGCCTGACGGTGCGGAGTCTGCTGTCGTCGGTTACCGAAGTGGCTGGCCAGCAGGGCGTCGTCCGGGCTCTGCAGGGCGACAGCGAGGTGTTCTTGAACGCCGCGGCCCGGGACCGGGTCGCGGCGCTGTGTCGTGTGCCGCAGGTGGGCTTACGCCATGCGTTGCCGGCCTGGACGCGGGAGGAGCCGCTGGGCCCCTCGAAGGAGCGGCCGGCGGTGCGGCTCTACAACGGGGTGGAGACGGTTGCTGCCTGGGGTCCGGCGTGCCCGGGCTGTGTGGCTGCGCGGACCGGTCGCGTTGCACCAGCCCGGGTGTACCTGGCGGCGCACCAACGAGTCTGCCCACGCCACCGATGCTGGCTGATGAACGTGCCTGGCAGCGGGGGCCGTGTCGTGGGGTTGGCCGGATGCCCGGAGGTGGTCCAGGCGCAGGCGGATCACCGCAGGCTGCTGCACCGCTCCCCCGTCGCTGGTTCGGCGTTCGAGGTTGCGGAAGCGGTCACAGCCTGGTGGTGGGCGCAGGAGTGGCCCGAGGAACGTCTGTGGCCGATGCGGCTGGATGCGGCCATGCCCGCGGGCGAGGATCCGCAGCGGTGGCGGATCCTGGCGCGGGATCTGGTCACCTACCCCGAGACCGTCTCCCTCGCCACGCTTCTGGCAAGCCGGGCCTGGCGGCTCCGTGTCGCTGCTGACGGTGGTGGTCACCTCCCTTACCGGTTGGCTGATGTGCCCTGCGTGCCCGGCGAGCTGGGCCATCGCTTGCGGCGACCGTGGCTCACCGAGCGTCTGGCCGGCTGTACCCACGGAGCGCTGTTTGCCTGGACGTACCAGTGCATCCGTACCGAGGGCGGCAGTGGAGACGACGAACAGCGGCTGTGGCAGGTCCCCTTGGCGCTCCGGCCCCGGCCTCTCGCCGACGTTCTCGCGGGCTACCAGCGTCGGAAGACCGCGGGCACAGAGGGTCTGCCGGCTCAGAAACGGCTGCGGGGTCACAGCGTGCACGCCGAGGGCGCCTTCGCCGCCGGCCTGGCCCACGCGCGCACCTACGCCGCCCAGCACGGCCACCTCGCCACCCAACGCGACACCCGAGTCGGTTCCTTCGCCCTGGGGAAATGGGTGCACAACCAGCAGGCCCACGCCTTGGTCCTGCCTGAAGAAAAGGCCGCCGCCCTCAAGGAGGTGGATCTGTGGTGGAACATCCCCTGGTCGGTGAAGTGGCAGCGCTCCTACTACCGCGCCCGCGACCACGTCAGACGCCACGGCCCCCTCAACGCCGTCGACGGCTTCCCCGACACCCACATGCTGACCGGGGAATGGCTGTACCTGCAGTGCACCGACTACAGCTCACTCCACCCCCAACAACGCCGTCTGCTGGCCGACATCGGCCTCACGGCCCAGGCCGCCGGTAGTGCACGCCCGCGCCGAACGAGCCGGACAGCAGGCATCGATAAGGCTGTTGACTGTGCGCGCGCCTTCGCCGCCGAACACGGATGCCTGGCCCTGGCCACCAAGAACATCTCGTACCAAGGGTTTTTGCTCGGGAAGTGGCTCACTGCCCAGCGTTGCCTCACCCGCCGCCAGGACGAACCCGGCGCGCACCTCCAGGTACTCGACGCGATCGACGTGTGGTGGAACCCGCCGTGGTCCTTGACGTGGCAGCGCACCTGGCACCGGATCCGCGCTCATGCCCGAGACCGGCACCAAGGGGCCGCAGAAAGGAGCTGGCCGGACGGCAGTGACAGCTGGGCCACGTGGCTGTCCGTACAGTGCACCGGTTACAAGCAGTTGCATCCGCTGCAGCAGCGTCTGCTGGCGGAGATCGGCATCACCACCGAGACCGCCGCCGCTTGCCCCCACGAGATCATCGCCCAGCTCTGCGGTACGGGCCCCGGGCTGGCCCACGCGCGCACGTACGCCGCCGCACACGGCCACCTCGCCACGCCCCTGAAAGCTTGTCCTGAGGGGTTTCCGCTGGGCCGGTGGCTGAGCGAACAGCGCCACCAGGCGCGGGAGCACCATCGCAGTACAGGCGGGACATGGCCGGTCAGCACGCTCCTCGCAGCGCTCGACCCCTGGTGGAACCCGACCTGGTCCTTGGAGTGGCAACGCCATTGGACTCGCGTACGCGAGCGGTCAGAGTCCGCGTCCGCAGCCGACGGCGGTGGCACCGGCATTGCGGACCTTGAGAAGGAGCTGGCCGACTGGCTGAGGCGTCAGTGCACCGACTACGGCACACTCCACCCCGAGCAGCACCGCCTGCTGACCAAGATCGGTATCACCGCCGAGACAGCCCGAGCCGCCCAACCACCGGCTCTCCGCGTTGGGCCCGGTCTGCTGGACACCGCGCTCGCACAAGCCTGCACCTACGCGGCCGAATACGGCCATATCGCCGCACCCGTCAGCACCGTCCTCGACGGGTTCCCGCTGGGGAAGTGGCTGGCCTGGCAACGACGACGCGCCGGTCAGGGCCACCTCTCCCCCACCCGGGCCGAAGCCCTGACCCTGATCGATCCGTGGTGGAATCCGCCCTGGCCCCTGCAATGGCAGCAGGCCTACCACCGCCTCCGCACAGCAGCCACGGGTGCCGACGGCGTACCGGCCACGAACCTCCCACGAGGCCTTTGCCGCTGGATCCGTGTCCAGCAGGAGTCCTGGGAGCATCTCCACCCCGGCCAGCAGGACCTCCTGACCGCCCTCGGCATCACACCCGATGCTGTCGTAGGCGAACGACCCGCCCCGGCCACACGCTCCTACCCCGCCAGCCCCGGAATCGACCACGCACGCGCCTACGCCGCCCGACACGGCCACCTCACCCCGGACAAGCACACCCGACAAGACGGCTTCCCCCTCGGCAGATGGCTGGGCCAGCAACGCCGCAAAGCCCGCGCCGGCGTTCTCTCCACCACCACCATTGAGGCGCTCACCGCCCTGGACCCGTGGTGGAACCCACCCTGGCCCTACACCTGGCACCGCACCTGGCAGCAATACCGCCCCGATACCCCACGCGCCACACGATGGATCACCGCCCAGCGCCAGGCATGGCCGCTCCTGCACCCTGCCCAGCAGCAGCTACTGGCAGGTCTCGGCCTCAATCCCGACGGCCCCGGTCCAGCCGCCTCAGACTAGGCCGCGGCCTCAATCCCAGCACCGGGTTGGCCCGCTGTAGGTTCAGCCAGGCCGCTCCTGCTCGCTTTGGTAGGCACGGGCGAGGAGTCCGGCGAGGGCGGCAGCCCGCTCCACGCCATATCGTCCGCTTCCCATTTGGTGAAGCAGCGCACGGCCCACCTGCTCTGGAGGGAAGCCGTTCCTAGCCAGGCCTTGAACGATTTCCTCGAGAGTCGGGGGTCCGGGCCTGTGGGCACGCTCGCTCAAGGTTCCCCGCGCGGCCCCACGCTCCAGCCTGCCCTGGTCTGTTGTGACGGCTGAAGATGTTGGAGTGTCGAAAAGGAGTTGCTGGTCGGTTGGAGCGGCGTCCGCCGATTGCCGAGTCCGTGGTTGGCGGACGTCTCCCGGAAGCAGGTGTTCATCCAGCGGCCTGAGGTCCGGCCTGGCGCGCACCAGAACGCTCTGCCCAAACGGCAAGGTGCCCCATACATAGGTGGCTTGATTGCCTGGTGTTGGAGTTCCTACGGGGGTGAGGGTTCCTAGGCCGGACAAAGCCGGCCCGTTGGGTGTGTGGCCTACGAGGTCGAGTGTGGCTTTGGGAGGGCTCCAGCGCAGAAGGTCTGGGTAGGCGAACGTGGCGGTTTCGCGTCCTCGGGAGATATCCCACATGCGGCGGGCTTCAGAGTCGATGGCGTCGGCGTCTTGTACGGCACCGGGTGGAGGAGCTGCTGTGACAGCGCCGAGGAGAGCGCCGGCCATCGTGGCAATGGTGTCCGTGTCCGAGCCGAGGGTGTTGGCGGCTAGGAGCAGCGCAGCTTCTGGGGAGCTGGCGTAGGCGTATGCGAGCACCGCGGCAAGCACAGTAGTGACTGTGCCTGATCCGCGCGTGGCATCGTCGAAGCCGCCCAGCCGCTCTACCAGGGCCGTGTAGGTCTCCGGGGTAAGAGGTGTTGCGGAGTCAACGGCTTCGAAGGCTGTGCGGCATTCGTCCGCGACCGTGAGGGCAGCTGACCGGAAGTCGGTGCCAGCGGCGTCGGTCCAGGTGGGTAGCCAGAGGTAAGCGAGTTCGTCGTCTTTTGCGATGACGTCCGGTACCTGCTCGAGCCAGTCGATTGCGGGGCGCCATTGCTTGGGACCCGGGAGTTCGTTGGCGTCCAGGGTGTGGGCCAGCAGGACTGCGTGCAGGACGGCGCCGAGGATGCCTCGGGGGTGGCCGTGGGTGCTGACTGCGTTGCGTATGACGTCGCGGGTGATGTGGTCCCAGTTGGTGAGGTCCCGTGCGGACCAGACGTGGGGCTGGATACGCATGGCGGCGCCGTTGCCGCCGATGTCGACGTAGCGGGCGGCTTTGGTGGCGAAGATGTTCTGTGACCACTTGGCCTCGACCCGCATCAAGCCGGTTGCTGCTGCTTTGGTGCCGCGGCCGGCCCCGAGGGCGTATGCCTGCCAGGCGACGACTTCGATCTTCGCGAATGCCTCGGCGTCGAATTCTCCGTCTCCGCGGATGGCGCGGGAAGTGGCAAGACGGAGCTGGGTGTCATCGGAGTACGCGCCCGCTGGCAGGGGCATGTCGCGTCCGTAGCGTCCCCCGATGCGCCTTTTCCAGGGGACGGTGGTGGTGACTTCATCATGTCCGATGCGGCGTTGCACGCCTGCGGTGTCGGTCAGTTCGGTGATGAAGCCGAGTGCGTCTCCGTACGCCGCCCACTGGGCTGAGGCGCGTACTGCCTCCCATTGCATGGCGCTCACCGTAGTCCTTACCTGCCAAACGTGATCGGGTCGACGGAGATGTCGACCTCATCATGTCCGCTGGCGCTGACAATGGCCTCAGCGTTCGCTGCGTCCTCGTCGGTGAGGACGTAGATGTGCTGCAGGTGCTGAGTGGAGACGGCCTGCGGGTAGAGCACTTCGGCCTGGGGATTTGTCGGGAGTTGAGGCGCTCGGTCGTGGCGCAGCATCGTCTTGCTGAAGCCCTTGGGGACTCTGTCGGCGAAGAGGGCTTCGGCTCCGGGTAGGCCCTCCCCGGGGGTGATGCCGTCGTATCCCATGTTGCCTGGGGCGAACAGGACGCCGGGGTGCGTCATGATCACTGGGTCGAAGCTGAGGACTGCCCAGAACAGGTCCTCGTTCGCCCACCAGTCTTCACTGCTGATGCGCAGGAAGCGGTGGTTGGGTTCACTGATGCTGAGGTTCACATAAGACCAGTACTGCGGAGCTTCTCTGCGGATCTTGGTGTTCTGGTGGTAGATGCTTTCCAGGTACTGGTCTTCGGACAGCAGTGCCCGGGCCCTGCAGAGCCGCTGCACGAGGATGCCGAGCAGGCCACGGTTGGTGGTGAAGTGCACCAATTCGGTGATCTTACGTTCCTGGATGAGCGCGTGGATGCCCTCAGGGTGTCCTTCACTACCCGGTATGGCCGGGATCGGTTCTGCCGCGGTCATACGGTCTTCACCTCGTAGGTGTCCGGGTCCATGCAGGCGATGAGGTCGCTGGCCTCGGTGGGCTTGTAGGTGATGGTCAGCGTCTTACGGGCACGTCCGGCGGACATGGCCAACAGGCGCAGGTGGGCGTCTCGTTCGCTGTCACCGGGCTCCGTAGCGTGCGGCATGACTTCGCTGTTGAGTCCGACGATGATCACATGGTCGAACTCCAGGCCCTTAGCGGAGTGCATGGTCGACAGCGCCACGTTCACCGGGCCGGTGGGCCATTCCCCGTTACGCGTGAGCTCGACCCAGGCGAGGCCAGCGGCGGTCAGGCGGGTCTCGACGTAACTGAACCAGCCGCCGCCCTTTGCGTGCAGGATGGCAACGGACTCGTCGTTGTCCGGGCCGAGGTCGTTGAGGAACTGCACAACATGGTCCATCTGCTGGGTGAAGGTGCCCTGGACCAGCAGGGGCTTGTCGCCGTCCCCCTCGCACGAGGACAGATCCGGGATCGCAGCGTCGTCCGTGGTCTCCACGTCGCGCAGCAGCGGGGCCGCGAAGGCGGCGATCTGCCGGGTGTTGCGGAAGTTCTTCGACAGCAGCTTGCTGTTGTGCGACCCCACGCTCAGGCCGACCTCGGCCCAGGTGAATCGCTGGGGGTAGATGCGCTGAGCGGCATCGAGGACGAAGGTGAGCGTGTGCTCGTCGGTGACATGGTTGAGGACGGCACGGACCTGGTTTGCGGAGAAGTCCTGGGCCTCGTCGACGACGATCACGTGGTACGGGTCGTCGGCGCGCTTGGCGGCCATGGCGTTCGCCAGGTCAGCCCAGTCCCAGGCCTGCTGCTCCTTCTTCCATTCCTGGAACGGAACGATCACCTCGTCCAGCAGCCGACGGCGCATCGAGGTCGGCATGCGCGGGGAACGGCCACGGCCCTGACGCTCGCACTCGACATACTCGGCCAGGCGGTCCGGCATGAAGCGGCCCAGGAAGTAGTCCACTTCGGAGCGCACGAAGTCGTTGGACAGCGGCAGGGGCGCAGCCAGGTCGTTCAGTTTCCCGTTGCGCTCGGGCTCCCGGAGGATCCGCTCGTAGGGCACGCGGTCGGTGGCCCACTTGGCGAAGGTGGAGATCGTCAGCTCGACGTCGTTTCCTTTGATCTGTTCCTGGGTGAGTTCCTCAATGTAGCCGCGCAAAGTCTTGTTGTAGGTGAGGACCAGGACCCGGACGGGGCCCTCGATGAAGCCGTCGCGGCGTCGTCGCTGCCAGAAGCCGACGGTGAACTTCAGCCGGTACAGGGCCGTGGTGGTCTTGCCGCTGCCGGCGGCGCCCCGCACGACGAAGACTCCCGGCTTGTGGTTGTTGATCACCGTGAGCTGCTCGCTCGTCGGCTGCGTCGGTCTGAGAACCTTCATCCGCGCGGTCCCTCCCCAAGACTCGCCCCCTGAACCTGATGCCATGTTAGGAGTGGAGGTAGCCAGAAGTACCGAAGATCAGACAGACAGCCTGTCGCACTATTCCGGGCAGCGCCGTTCCGATCACCCATTTGAGTGACAGTCCCGGAACGGGACACCCTGCGATTGCCGGGCTAGCGCGGGCGTCTGCTGGCGCGCGTCACCGGTGCCGAAGCAGAGGCGGCGCTGCAGCCGGAAAGTGCAGGAGTTCGCACTGACACCGGTACATCCGGGTGGCATCCTGACCCGCGTGCGCCCCAACGGACTTATGGATAAACCCAGTTGGGGTTACCTACCGGTTCGCCTGCACGGCAGGACAGGTATGACGTTATGTGGAGTTTGTGATCATCGACAGCAGCCAGGACGGCGGGCAGGCCAGCTTGCCCGCCGTCGCGGGCCGCGCCTGCCGGGTGCCGGAACCGGGCGCGGTGGAGGCCGAGTTCGCCGGGGTGGACGGCACGCCGGTGCAGCGCCGCTGGGCTGAGGCCGCCGTCGCAGTCAGGTTCGAGCAGCTGGCGCCGGTGAAGGCAGGCCGCAGCGGGCGCGGGTGGTCCTGGAGGCGGCATGCGCGCGCGTGGGCTGGACGCACAGGCGGCTTGAGCCGCCTCCAGCGGTGGTGGCGAATCTGCAGTGGCTTGCCGGCTACCGCCACCCACGCAATCGGGGTTCGAAACGTCACGCGCCGCTCTTCAAGCGGGTGGAGCCAGGTGGCCAATATTGAGAGGCATTGAACGACGTCCGAGCCGAGAGGGAGGCCCACGGCCTGGGGAAGTAATGAGACGACGGGCCGAGGACCGGACGGCTGCTGCGAAAACGCCCGCCCGGATCGGCGAACACGAGACCGTGGTGGAGTGACCCAACATCCCGGCCTCCTGCGGACAGCTCCCCTGCAGGGGGAGACAACCTCGTCGCTGATCTGCCGCATCGCGAGCCGCTACGGGATGGAAGCGAAGGTGTTGCGGTCGTGCTGGCAGTGGCGCAACTACCCGCCCACGTACGACGGCGGGGGCGCGCGGGCCGACGCCGAGGTGCTGCTGAACGCGCCCGGACGGCAGCTCCTGGCAGGCCTGTGCCGCGTCGGGGAAGACGTCCTGGCGCGGGCGTTGCCGTCCTGGGGACAGGAGGACGCCAAGCTGTCGGCCGGAAAGAACGGGGTGCCGGCGGCGGCGTGGCGGACCGGGGGCGCGGTCGCCGGACCGGTCGCCTTCGGCTGCCGCCTGTGCGCGGCCCGGCGTACGGGGACGGCCGTGCGGGTGGTGCGGTACGTGCCGCGCTGGGAGCGGGTGTGCGTCCGGCACGGACGGTGGCTCCTGGACGCGGACGCCGACCAGCCCCTGGAGCACTTGGACGTACGCGGCCTGCCGGAGGTGGCCGCGGCGCAGCGGCGGTGGACGGGTGTGGCGCGGCGGGCAGCACGGGCTGGAGTAGAGCCGGAGAGGGTGTTCGCTCTGGCTTATGCGGTGGTAGCCCTGTGGTGGGAGCAGGCCCTCACCTGGGAGCGGGAGACCATCTGGCCGCGGCGGCTGCACCAGGTCGCGGGCGGCAACGCCGGGACGGAACTGGAGCGGTGGCGGATCGTGGGCCGGGACGCGGTCGTCTTCCCCGAGGTGGTGGCCGTCGCCGACGCACTGCTGGACCCGGCCATGGCGCAGCTGGTGTGGAGGGACAGCGGGGCCGGGCGGCCGCGGCCGCTGCCCGCCGACGGGGCGTTCTGCCGCCGACTGGGCGAGCGGGTCGGGCGGGGGTGGCTGGGGCCGCTGGCCGCCACCGACTACGGCGGCCCGCTGACCTCGTGGATGGGCGCCGTCATCCGTATCCGCCGCGGCGCGGGAGGGCCGCCCGGCTACGGCAACGACCCCTGGTGGCTGCGGCAGGAGCACCAGCCCGCCACCATGGCCGGACAGTTGCGCGTCCTGTCCAAGGAACGCAGCGCGCCCGGCTCGGGCACCACGTGGCGCTCTGTGGTGCCGGCCGAGCAACGGGCACTGATCACCAGCCTGGTCAACGACGCCGAAGAGCAGCTGACCCAGTTGCGCGGTGTCCAGTACGGCAAGACCGCCGACGCCGCGCAGCAGTTGCAGCCCTCGCGGCCGGGATGGCCCTGGAGGATCTTGCACGCTGGGCCCGCCTGCCGGCCGATGTCCTGGCCGAAGCACTCCCGGCCCACCGCAACGGGAGGCCAGGAAGGGAACGGTGAGTAAGCGTCAGGAGGCAGGGAAGCGTGTACGGACCGTGATCCGCAGGGCGTACCTCATCGCCCAGCACTCGTGATCAAAATCTGTGAAGCCGCCCGCCGCACCGGCAGGACGGGCTTGACTGGGCGCGTGGGCAGCAAGGACGCAACGGCCGCAGCGGGTGGCCGCTCACAGCGCATGCAGACGGATACCGGATCCGAGTGGGAGGCGGTCTTCGTCGACCCCCTCGGGCAGGTGGTGCAGCAGCGGTGGGCGGACGCGGTTCTCGCGGTGGCCTTCGAGGAGCTGGAGCCGGTGTCGGCGTTCCCGGTGGTGCCGGGGCGGCGGTGGGGGCCCGGTCAGTGGTGGTCGGCCACGACCGGCCGGCATGTGGCGTGCGGGTCGGCCGCGATGCGGGCGCAGCTGATGATGCTGGACCGCGACCCCGATGTGGTCGGCCTGGCCGGGCGGCCGGTCCGTCTGCTGTGGCGGGACGCGCGCGGCCAGGTCCGCTCGTGGGTGCCGCAGCTCTTCGCCCGCCAGCGCGACGGCACCGCCCTGCTGGCCGACTGCCCCAGCCACCCGGAGGCCGGCGGTGAGCGGGCGCAGCGGGCTGCGACGGTCCTGGAGGCGGCGTGCGTGCAGGCCGGCTGGAGCTACCGGCGCCTCGAGCCGCTGGAGATGACGCTTTCGGCGAACCTGAAATGGCTGGCCGGCTACCGCCACCCCCGCAACGCCGGCCGTCCCCCTCTCGCGGCCGCCGTACGCGAGGCATTCGCCCAGCCGCGGCCGCTGATCGAGGGCGCCGAAGCGGTGGGCGACCCGATCGAAGTCCTGCCCGCCGTCTTCCACGCCCTGTGGCACGAACACCTCACTACGCCCCTGGACGTACCGCTGAACGAGCGGGTCCTCGTCAGCACCGGCGCCGACGATGCGAACGGCCGCGGCGGCCCGGGCAGCGGGGATGGACGGTGAGCGTGCGGCGTGGCGGACGGCCGGTGCTGCAGGTCGGAGCGCACGTCCGCTTCCGCGAGAGCACCTGGCAGGTCATCGCTGTGGCGGGCCAGCAGGTCTACCTCGCCGGTGAGACGGGCGAAGACGAGACGGTCGTGGCCGGGCACCTGTTCGCCGACCCGTCCTTCACCATCGTGGGCGCCCAGATGCCCCAGGCCGTGACGCAGTGGGGTCTGTTCGAAACCGCGCCCGAGGACGCGCGGCGCAAGGCGCTGGCCTGGCAGCGGCACATCCGCGAGGTGGAGACCGGCCTGCCCGGCGGGATGGCGGACAGCGGCGGGGTGCCCCGGGCCGAGTACGACCCCGACCGATTCACGCTCGCGCAGCGCGAGGAGGCCAAGGCGGCGGAGCTGACCGCGATCGGTTTCGGACCTGTCTCCCGGACCACGGTGCAGCGCATGCGCCTGGCCTACCGCAAGCAGGGACTGTGGGGGCTGGTCGACCACCGCACCACCCGTCGGCCCGTGCCTACCGGGCGCACCGACGAACGCGTCATCGCTGCCGTCGAGGAAGCGCTGCGCCGCCAGCGCGACCGTTCCAAGGGCACCGTCAAGGGCCTGATGCCCCTGGTCACGCAGATCCTTACCGACCGGTACGGCCGCGGCACCGTGCCCGCCCCCTCCCAGGCCACCTTCTACCGGCTCGTCCACCAACTCGCCAATCCCGCCGAACACCCCCACCGCCCCGCCCGTACCCTTCCCTCCCCCACCGGCGGACGGGCGTTCACCCCGACCGTGGCGCTGCGGCCGGGCGAGCAGGTGCAGGTCGACACCACCCGGCTGGACGTCCTGGCCGTCTTCGACGACGGCACCACCGGCCGGCCCGAACTCACGATCGCCGTCGACGTCGCCACCCGCGCCATCCTCGCCGCCGTCCTGCGCCCCGGCGGCACCAAGGCCGTCGACGCCGCCCTGCTGCTCGCCGAGATGGCCGTCCCCCACCCCGCCCGCCCCGCCTGGCCCGACGCCCTGCGCCTCGCCCACACCCAACTCCCCCAGCTACAGCGGCTGATGGGCCTGGATGAACGCCTTCAGGGCGCAGCCGCCCGGCCGGTGATAGTGCCCGAGACGATCGTCGTGGACCGGGGCAAGATCTACCTGTCCACGGCGTTCAGCGCCGCCTGCGAGACCCTCGGCATCAGCGTCCAGCCCACCCCGCCCCACGCCCCCGCCGCCAAAGGCATCGTCGAGCGCACCTTCGGCACCATCAACGCACTCCTGTGCCAGCACCTGCCCGGCTACACCGGCTCCAACGTCACCCGCCGCGGACCGGACGCCGAAACCGAGGCCTGCTTCAGCGTCGCCCAGCTCCAGGACCTGCTGGACGAATGGCTGATCCACTACCACCACCGCCCCCACGAAGGCCTGCGCCACCCCACCCTGCCCAAGAAGGCCCTCACCCCGAACCAGATGTGGGCCGCGCTCATCGCCGTCGCCGGCCACGTACCCCTCCCGCTGAGCGGCAGCGATTACCTCGAACTGCTGCCGGTGCGCTGGCAGGCCATCACCGAACGCGGCATCCGCGTCGACCACCGCACCTACGACCACGATGTCCTCGCCCCCTACCGCGGCCAGCCCTCCCCGGTCACCGCGCGCGGCGGCAAATGGGAAGTCCACACCAACCCCCACGACGCCCGCCAGGTATGGATCCGCCTGCCCGACGGACACCTGACAGAGATCCCGTGGATCCACCGCGACCACATCCACCAGCCGTTCAACAGCGCCACCTGGCAGCACATCAAAACCGTCACCGCCCGCCACGGCGACCGCGACACCCACGAGGCCGACCTCGCCGACACCCTCGACCAGCTCATGCGCCGCGCCCACACCCGCACCGCCACCCCCGGCGAGCAACACCTCCTCACCCGCACCGCACCGCTGAAAACACCCCCGCCCACGGCCGCCACCCGCCCTCCGGACCCGCAGCAGGCCGACGGCTGGGACGACGACAGCCTCGACGACCTCCCCGACAACGCAGAGCAGACCGACGGCGCGGACGAACCCGGCGACGACACCGCCGACGCCCCCGACCCCGCCCCCTACACCGGCCTCGGTCTCTACGACCCCGCCCAGGAAGCCCTCAACTGGTGACCACCCGCCCGCACATCACCACCGACAGCCCGGCAAGCAAGC
The DNA here is from genome assembly GCF_036345175.1 of Streptomyces sp. NBC_00576. Taxonomy (NCBI): domain Bacteria; kingdom Bacillati; phylum Actinomycetota; class Actinomycetes; order Kitasatosporales; family Streptomycetaceae; genus Streptomyces; species Streptomyces sp. NBC_00576. The sequence continues at coordinate 53,026 of NZ_CP107780.1, forward strand.
CTGCCCGCACACGCGCCGACGGCCCGTGGCCGGACGCCCCTGCCAACGAACCGGAGTGGCCGATCACCACCTGGCAGGGCTGGGAGGACTTCGCCACCACGCCGCCCCGCACCCCGCCCCAGCCCGGCGACGCCCCTCGCAGCACGGAAGAACGCCTCGCCTACCACTCCGCGTTCGTCACCGTCCGCACCCCCGCCATCAGCACCCTCGCCACCCAGGTCCGCACCCTGATGCTGCTCGGCCGCCACCAGCAGACCACCGCCCGGCCCTCACTGATCGTTACCGGCCCCGCCGCAGCCGGGAAAACGACCGCCCTTCTCGAAGTCGGCCGTACCTGCCACCTCGCCCACACCCGCAAACACCCCGCACCACCCGGACGCACCCACCAACAAATACCGGTCGCCTACCTGTTGGTGCCGCCCGGCGCCACCGCCAAGACCCTCGCCACCGAATTCGCCCGCTACCTCGGCATCCCCGTCACCGCCCGCATGACCCAGGCCCAGATCACCAGCGCCGTCTGCCACACCTACACCACCGCCGGCGTCCGCCTGGTCCTCATCGACGAGATCCACCGCCTCAACCCGCGCACGACCACCGGCGCGGAAGCCGCCGACCTGCTGAAAGACCTCACCGAACGCATCAGAGCGACCTTCGTCTACACCGGCATCGACGTCGCCTCAACCCCGCTGTTCGCCGGAGTCCGCGGCGCCCAACTCGCTGGCCGCGCCAGCCTCATCACCTGCGGCCCCCTCCCCGCCCGCCACGGCCAGACCCGGCCCTTCACCGACCTCATCACCGACATGGAGAACGCCCTCGACCTGAACCAGCACCCACCCGGCACACTCCCCCGCCACGCCTCCTACCTCCACCAGCGCACCGCCGGCCGCATCGGCAGCCTCGCCCGCCTCATCCGCCAAGCCGCCATCACCGCCATCTGCGACGGCACCGAACGCATCACCAAGAAAACACTCGACGCCATCCAGCTCGACCACCTCGCCGAAGAAGCCAGACGCCCCCGCACCCGCCAATCACCCACAACGGCATGATGCGGACATGAAGAAGACCACGGACACACCGGCCGGCGAGGAGTTCGCTGCCCTCTGCGGCCGGGTGTGGGACGCCCTGATCCCCGCCCGAACCGGCTACCTGGCCGCCGTCTCACCGCACTACGACGAGGTCTTCCACGACGTCGTACAGCGAACCGAGCACGCAGGCAGCCTCGGCAAGACGGACATCGCAGCCCTGGTGGTCTGGAAACGGCTCTCCGCACAGACCCGGTGGGTGACAGAACTGATGTCCCTGCCCAATATCCACGTGCGAGCGGTCACCGAGCGGGCCGTCACCGCCGTCCGCGACACCACTCTCCCGCGCGGCGAGGCCGCCCGCACAGGGCGCGGCATCATCTGGGAACTGCCCGGCTTCCGCACCGGCGACGCCCTCGCCTCAGCCATCCTCACCGCAGCAGCACCACAGCGGATGGCCGTCTACGACAGCCGCGTCCAACACGCCCTCGACACTCTCGGCCTCCCCCTCACCCCCACACCGGGACGCTACGGCCGCTACCTCCAACTCCTCGACGACCTCCTCCACCACGGCGCAACACGAGCCGACGGCTGGACCGCACGCGACATCGACACCGCCCTGTACTGGACCGGCGCCAACCCGGCACCAAGCCGCTGACCAGCGCAAACACGCACCAGACCTTTAGACACCGAGGACCATCACCAACACCACGCCACCGTTATCAACCAACCACGAATAACCCCAGACCAGAAGCCCCGTCACCACCCCGCCCAGTACCCAGAACGCGCCCTGACGCTTCTCAGGAAACCCCCAACACCCCAGCTCAAGCCGACCTTGCCACACCGACTATGAACCCCGGAATCACAACCCGACGAGCAGCAAGCGAGTCTGCGACTGTGGCTGGTGGAGAAGTCGGGGCACTCGACCAAACTGTTCGAGACACCCTGCGGTGGCCACGAGGGCAGTGAGGCGACGGCGGAGGTCCTCGTCGCCGATGACGCCTTCCATCTGCTGACGAACTGCACTACTGGTGACTTCCGGCCTGCGGACCAGCTCTTCGCCTCGCGTGATGGACGCAGGTGGAAGAAGGAGCCTTTGCCGGACAACGGCAACGAGTTCGACCATCTGGCGCGTAACGGCGACACCATGGTGCTGACCGGTGGCTTGGCCGACGACTCCGTCGAGCACACTACCGAGCCCCACACCTGGTATAGAGAGGGCAACTCCGGGTGGCACACCGGCGCGCCGCTCGACGTGGGGCGTCTGCCGGACGTCGGCGTCGTCCCCCGCAAGAACCAGGAAATGCTCGCCGTCGCACCCGCGGGCAGCGGCTTCGTCGCCATCGGGTCGGCCCGTGCGGCCGACAACTCCGCGGTGGGCGCCCTCTGGTTCTCCGCCGACGGGAAGAAGTGGGCCAAACAACCGACCCGGACCAACGGATTCGACACGTTGAGATCACTGGCCACACTCACCGTGTGGAAGAAGAAGGTCGTGGTTCTCGGTTCCCGCCGGGCCTGGGAAACCTCCGACCCGGCCAATGCCCGCATCTGGATAGGCGACCTCGCCCCCGGCCCCCGCAGCCCCTCCCCCACAGCAACGCCCCGGCCACTGGCACGGTTCGTCGGGACCTGGAGCTGGTCCGGCGCCAGCATCACCATCAAGGACGACGGCTCATTCGACTACCGCTACCTGACCATGGTGCAGTGCTCCGAGCACGCTCCTCCGTGTGACAAGGGCAGCGAAATGGGAGGCAGGGCCTCCGGGGTCCTTCACGAGGGCCGCACTGGTGACGAAGCGGTCGGCACAGTAGTCGAAGCACTCCCCAACACCCCGGCGGGATCATCCATCACGATCAGCCGTGAGCCGTACATGGCCATCGACATCACGATCAACAAGATGGGATACGGCCTGTTCTGTGAGCCAGGCGCGCACCGCTGCGCCGGCCATGTGGGCGGAGAGTGAAGGCTGCAGGAAGGCCTGTCCCGCTGCTCGGTCCGGCATTTTCAACTGCTTGGTTCTGACCGCTCCATGGACGAGGCCGGCCCGTCTGTCTCGTGGACAGTGCCCGAGGAAACGCCCCGGACAGTGGATCTCGTGTGCATCCGGGCCTGCCCGTCAGGGCGTGACACCGGTGGCTGCGTCCCTTCCACAAAAGAGGAGGCCACAAAGGCGGCGACAGGAAGGTACTGTCCCTGCGCCAGAGGCGGTTCGGCAGCCTACGGCCCCTCAGCGAACGAGCGTGATCTCGATCGGGCTATCCGGGCAGTTGCTCAGGATCTGCGAGAGCGCGGCCTTCTCGTCGGGGGCGACGGACAGCTGGTAGCGCGTGTTGTCAGCCACCCAGCCGCCGGCGTACCGGCAGTGATAGCCCTCGAAAGACGGCATCCAGGTCGCGGGGTCCTGGTCGGACTTGGAGCGGTTGGACGCTGCGGAGACGGCGATCAGCGCGCGGGGATCGTCGAGGTCGTTGGCGTAGGCCTCGCGCTCTTTCGCCGTCCACGCCGACCTATCACGACGCTCCGTCACCACCGAATGCGAGACAGGGCCGAACGTTTTACAGTCCCGAATCGGATCGTGCCTTCTGCGTCACGGATCGACTCAGCCGTCGGTCCGCCGGTACAGCGTCCCGTCGCTCCAGATCCGGGAGACCCGGCCCCAGCGCGCCGCGGAGGCCACGTCGGGGAAGAAACCGTGCCCGTTGAGGTTGGCACTGGTGTTGCAGAGCACCGGGACGCCGCTGAGCCGATGGTAGGCGGTCAGCACGGTGAAGAGCAGGTCGTCGTCGCCCGGGCCGACCGTCTGGAGCCGTGCGGTCCCGTCGAGGTGGACGACCGCGGGGATGCGTTCCAACCAGTCCGCCCGTACCTTGTGGTCGAAGAGCATGTGCGGGTCCCGGGTGCCGGGAGAGAAGATCGTCGGGGCCTCGGCCTCCAGGCAGATGGGGGCGACGGGCCGGTAGGGCTCGCGGTCCTTGACGCGGTTCAGCTCGTCCTTCATAGACGCCTTGACCGGGGCCGCCAGAATACTGCGGCCGCCGAGGGCGCGGGGGCCGAGTTCGGCGCGGCCGTGCAGGACCACCACGGGCTCCCCGGACTCGTGGAGGATCCGGGCGAGTTCCTCCGGAGTGCAGTTCCGGGTCGACCAGCCCGCGGGCACCTCGGGTGACGCCGTCAGCGCCGGGCCCAGCCGGGGGTTCCAGGAAAGCGGCCCCAGACCGGTGTGCTGCGCCCTGCCCAGCGCGGCGGCGCCGATGGCCGAACCCGCGTCGTTGGGGAACGGAGGCACCCACACATCGCGGAAGTCCGGCGCCTCGCGCAGCGCACTGTTCCACTTGATGTTCAGCGCGCAGCCGCCGGCGAAGCAGAGGTTCCACGGGCCGTCGCCCTTGGCGGCGCGCACCTTGACGGAGATCCGTTCGACGAGGAGGTCTTCGAGGAAGGCGTGCACGCTGGCCAGCACGTCCTCGTCGCTGGCCCCGTTCTCCTCCGCCCTGGCACGAACCGCTGAGTAGAACTCGTGCACCGGAGGCACGGACTGCTCGAAGAGGCTGCCGTACCCGCCGACGGTCGCGCGGTACTCGACGGCGGCCGGTTCCTCGCTCTCGAAGACGCGGTGGAACTCTTCGCGCAGAATGCTCAGTACACCCTCGTCCGCCTTGCCCAGCGCTATGTAGGCCATGAGTTTGCCGGCCACCGAGAGGTCGTCGACCGTGGGCGACTGGACGGCTTTGCGGAAGGGCCCGAAGTGGTGTCCCGCGATGGCGTACGCGTGCCCGATGAGAGGAAAGAGCTCTCCCAGGTTCTCCACGCCGCCCCGTGGGTCCGTCCAGTACAGACGGGGAAAGAGCCCGCCGTCCCAGACGAGGACGAAGGAGCCCTCATCTCGCTGGGCGAAGGGGCTGGAGACGTAGGCACTCGCCACGTGTCCCGCCGCGTGCGGGTAGCTGGTGTACGCATAGGTCTCGCCGTCCATCGGGTACGTGCCCGAGACGCTGGGCGCGTCGAGCGCCGGGCAGGCCCGCGACTCGCGGTACGGGCCGACCACGACCTCCGTCGGGCTCCCCCGGTCCAGCAGGGCCACCGTTCCGGACACGTCGCCGTCCCAGCCGTCGATGACCCACTCGTCCACGTCCTTCGGCTTGTAGCCGAAGTCGGCCAGAATCCCGGGGATCAAGCTGAAATCGGCAACGGTGCTGTAGCGCAGGCCGTTTCCCAGCTTCTCCATCTCCACGCTGAAAACCAGGCGGTCGTCCTCGATCAGGGCAACGGCGCCATCATGCGTGAGTTTCAACCCGCAGATTATCAACCGTGTCACTCCCTTGGTCAGCATGAGCGTGTACGCGGACATGCTTCAGTCTCTGGACTGCTCGGAGGTAAGTATCAACCGATATAGGCTCGATCTTCGGTCGGGTCGGAAGAGAGTGCGCCACTCGTCGCGGGCCTCGCTCACCGGGACGTTCGAGAACCCCAGCTTCCTGAACCATTCGCCGCCGTATCGGGTAAGGGCCAGCAAAGATTGATACCCCTCGCGCCTGCCGATATTCACGGCAACGCCGACCAAATGACGGCCGATTCCCCTGCCCTGCCAATCGGGCGCGATGCAGAGGTTGTAGACCACCAGACTCTTGTCGGTCGGGGTGTCGGTCGGGGCCATCCCCATGCAGCCGACCAGTCGGCCCTCTTGCCGGGCGACCACGAATTCATGCATCTTTTCGGCCAGTTCCACAAGAGGGCGGGCAATCAACAATCCGTCGTCGACGAAGGGGGCGGAGAGTAAGGAGATCTCCTCCACGTCCTCGGGGCGCGCGGGTCTCGCGACGAGACCGTCCAGCGCGTTCACGTACCGGGAGGCGGCCTGCACGGGCTCACGCGCCATCCGCACCTCCGGGCGAGGCAGGCGGGCTCCCGGCGAATCCGAGTCCGAAGTGCTGCTCGGACGGCATCAGTTCGATCATGTTGATGTTGACGCGGGCCGGCCGTGTCAGACACCAGGCCACGGTCTGCGCCACGTCGTCGGCGGTCAGCGGCTCAAGGCCCTCGTACAGCGCATCGGCGCGCTCCACGTCCCCGTCGTAACGCACCTTCGCGAACTCGGTCTTCGCCATCCCGGGCGCCACACAACTCACCCTGACCCCCGTGCCCTGGAGGTCCACACGCATATTCAGGGAGAGTTGGTGCACGAAGGCCTTGGTGGCGGCATAGACGTTGCCCCCCATGTAGGGGTAACTCGCCGCGATCGAGCCGATGTTCACCACGTGGCCGGATCCGCGGGACACGAGGCGCGGAAGCAGCAGTCCACTGACGTTCAGCAGACCGGAGATGTTCGTGTCGATCATTTCGCGCCAGGACGCGTCGCTGCCCGACTGCAGCGGGCCGAACCCCCGGGACAGGCCGGCGTTGTTGATGAGCACCGAGATGTCACGGAAATCGGGGGGCAGTTCATCGAAGGCCCGCGCCAGGCCCTCCCGGTCCCGGACATCGGCGACCACCGGCAGAATGGCCCCTGTGGCGTCCTGTTCCGCCAGGGCTTTCAGGCGGTCCACCCTACGGGCCAGAGCCACTACGGAGTAACCCTGCTGGGCCAATACCTGCGCAATTCTCTCGCCGAATCCCGATGATGCACCCGATATCACAGCTACGCCACGTTCGTCCTGTGTCATGCGCACATCCCCTCGGCCCCGTCACGCTGTATCACCATGAAGACTTCACGCGGTCATCCCGCACCCCGGTCGAGGGCGGGATTTGGACACCTGTTCAGCGGCATTGGCGTCTCCGTGCACGCTGGCCGAAAAGAGCCGCTCCTGCTTGCGTAGAGCAACTCGTCGGCAAGGCCCCAGGTCGACCTGACCTCTACCTGTAATTTCGTGGGTCAGTGAATCACGGGCCGATACGGCTCAACAGTATGACGTGCAACGCTGACCCTGGACGTACCCGCCAAGTCCCTGCCCGCCCTGGTCGAGTGGACGCTCCAGGAGGCCCGGCTCGGGACGGAGAAGCTGCACGGCTGCAGGACGACCCGCTGCTGGTGCTCACCAAGACCGCGTGCGAACGCTACGGCCTTCCGGCGGCGCTGTCGGATGATGAGGGGCTCGCCGGGCGGATCACGGACGGGCACAAGGTCATCAAGCAGCTAACCCGCGCGAATTGGCAGCTCACCAAGCGCGGGTTCGGGCCGTGAGCGCGGATCTACCGCCCCGCGCAGGGCAGTCGGCGCCAGTGCGTGCAGCTGTGCATCCCGTCGTGGCACACGCCCTTGATGACCTCGCCTGGAGCCACGCCGCCCAGCTCGAACCAGCCGAACTCGCCCGGGTGCTGGGCGTGTACGCGGCCCGGGTGATGGCGCCGGTCGGCTCCACCGCCGTCACCGGCCTGGAGCTGATGGCCGCACTCAACCCGCCGACCCGGGCGAGCGAGCCGGACGCGACCGGCAGGCGGCACTCCGAGCACCGGCCCGGCTCGCTGGGCGCGCAGCCGATGGACCCGGCGCCGTGCGAGGCGACTGACGGACACCCCGTCCTGGCCGACCTGCCCCGGTTCCACGTGCGCGGCCCCGAGGAGAAGCTGTTCGAGGAGGCCTACGACTGGGCACGGGACCTGACCGACACCGAGGCATGATGCGCTACCTGGTCGGCATCGACGTGAACCTGGCGTTCGGCGCGGCCGCGAACGGCGCCGCCGTCAGTCTCTCCAAGCCGCCGGTCCACGTCACCGACCCGGCCCACCAGGCCGGCGAGTCGCGCGGCGGCCCGGCCGCCGGGCAGATCCGGGTCTCTCCGGCGAGCGCCGGGCGGTAGGTACGGGTTCGTTGTGCGGTGTCATGCGATCCGGTCCAAGTGTGTGCTCCAGGCGATCTGCTCGTCCGGCGAGGGCGTCTCCGACGTCGGCGGGGCAGGCGGGCATGTACGGGGCGCTGAGAAGTACAGGGCCGTCCCCTCGTCATTTCTGTACGGGGCGGCCACCCGCGCGTTCGTCCAAGTGAGGATTCGGGTGCGGTTGGACACCCTGACAGCCACACTGACACCGGACGATTTCACCGCGGCACGGAACGCCGCGCATGGCGCCGGAATTTCTCTTCCGCGGAATGGTCCCGACCGGGAAGGGGCCGTCAATGGCACGGTCGCCCCCCCGTAGAGTGCGCGGTCGCGAAGTCGAATCGCCGACGAGCCCTGAAAGCAGCCGCGTAAACCGTGCTGCGGTACGCGCCATTCGCCGTCCACAACAGGTCTTCACTCGCCAGTACATAGCTCAGATGTGCTCCCAGAGAGGCTCGTTGATGCTGGCCGTGCAACCGGTGTCCACCATCGCCGCCCACCAGTTACTCGTCTTCCTCCTCCAGCTCGGATCGTTGCTCCTGCTCGCGTTTCTGCTCGGCAGGCTGGCGGCGAGATTCGGCCTGCCCACCATCGTCGGCGAGCTGTGCGCCGGCGTGCTGCTGGGCCCTTCGGTCCTGGAGCAGGTGGCGCCCGGCTTCAGCAACTGGCTGCTGCCGCGGGATCCCGAGCAGTTCCATCTGCTCGACGCGACGGGCCAGATCGGGGTGTTGCTGCTCGTCACGATCACCGGCGCCCACATGGACCTGTCCCTGGTTCGCCGACGCGGGTCGACGGCTCTCCGTATCAGTCTCGCCGGGATCGCCATCCCGCTCGCGCTGGGCGTGGCCCTCGGATTCCTGCTGCCCACCGCTCTCGTGCCGGGCGAACGCCCCGCGTTCGCGCTGTTCCTGGGCATCGCCATGGGGGTCAGTGCCCTCCCGGTCATCGCCAAGGCCCTGATGGACCTGCGGCTGCTGCACCGCAACATCGGCCAGCTCACCCTGTGCGCCGTCATGGTCGACGACATCGTCGGATGGCTGCTGCTCTCGATGGTCTCGGCCATGGCGACCACCGGGGTCCGCGCAGGCGACCTGGCCTTCTCGGTGGGCTGGCTGATCGTCGTGCTGATCTGCGCGATGCTGCTGCGGCCCGCCGTCGCGGCCGGTCTGCGTGCGGCGGCCCGGGCGCCCGGCAACGGGGCGACCGTGACCGTCGTGGTCGTCCTGGCGGTGCTGGCGTCGGCGGCCACCCACGCCATGGGTCTGGAAGCGGTGTTCGGCGCGTTCGTCGCCGGTGTCGTGATCCGCGCCTGCGGCGCGCTGGAACCACCTGCGCTCGCCCCGCTGCAGACCTTCGTGGCGGCCGTCCTGGCTCCCCTTTTCTTCGCCACGGTCGGGCTCCGCATGGACCTCACCATGCTCGCCGATCCGCCCGTTCTGCTCACCGGCCTGGGGGTGCTCACCATCGCTATCGTCGGCAAGTTCGCCGGGGCTTATCTCGGGGCACGGCTCAGTGGGCTCGGCCGCTGGGAAGGCTTGGCCCTGGGCGCCGGGATGAATGCCCGCGGCGTCATCGAGGTCATCGTCGCGATGGTCGGGCTGCGGCTCGGAGTACTCGGCACCGAGATGTACACGATCATCATCCTGGTCGCGATCGTCACCTCGCTGATGGCCCCGCCCATCCTGCGCGCCACGATGTCCAAGGTCGAGCAGACCGCGGAGGAGGACCTGCGGGAACGGGCCCTCGGTATTGATGGTCAGCGAACCGCGGAGGCATAGTGAAGCGCAGTCGTACCGCCCCCGCACACCATTCCTTTTCCTTCATCGAGAGAGGGCAACGCTGTGCCGAATCCCTTTGAGGACCCCGACGCCAACTATCTCGTTCTGGTCAATGACGAGGGTCAGCACTCACTCTGGCCTGTATTCGCCGATGTCCCCGACGGATGGGGAACAGTATTCGGAGAGGCCGGGCGCCAGGAATGCCTCGACTACATCGAGAAGAACTGGACCGATATGCGCCCGAAGAGCCTCATAGAGGCGATGGAAAACCAGCGCTGACACCATGACAGTCGACCTCACCGGATACCGGAACCTGGGCGAGGCCTTCGCCGCGCGCGTCGCCGCTCATCCCGAACGGACCGCACTGACCCTCTACCACGGCTCCACCGGAGTGGAACCCGAGAGCATCACCTACGGGGAACTGGCCCGCCGCTCCCAGGTGCGCGCGGAGGATCTGAGCCGAAGGCTGGCCCTCGGCGAACGGGTGCTCATCGCCCTGCCGACGGGCACCGATTTCGCGGAGGTCTACCTCGCCTGCCTGTCCGCCGGGCTGGTCGCCGTGCCCTCGCCGATGCCGGGTGGCTCGGCGAGCGCCGGCGAACGGATCGCCGCGATCGCGGCGGACTGCTCGCCCGGCCTGACCGTCACCACGGAAGCCGCACAGGCGGAGGTGACCGCGCACCTGCGCGGTCACGGGCTGGAACGGCTCAGGGTCGAGGCCGTACGGCCGGTCGGCACCGGACAGACCGCCGTACGGCAGGCGGCCGGCCGGGTCGTCGACCGCGGCGCGGACGCGATCCTCCAGTACAGCTCCGGGTCCACCGGGTCACCGAAAGGCGTGATCCTCACCCACGGTGCGGTCCTGGCCAACGTCGAGGCGGTGTGCACGTACCTGGGCCTCGGTCCGCAGGACCGGTTCGGCAGCTGGCTGCCGCTCCACCACGACATGGGCCTGTTCACTCAGCTCACGGCGGCGCTGCTGTGCGGGGCGCCTCTCACGCTGATGCAGCCGACCCTGTTCATCAGACGTCCGGTGGAGTGGTTTCGCATGCTGGACCGCTTCCGGATCACGTACACCTGCGCTCCCAATTTCGCGTACGACCTCTGCACGCGTCTCATCACCGACGAGATGACGGAGGAACTGGATCTGTCGGCCCTCCGCTACGCGTGCAACGGCGCCGAGCCGATCCACGCACCGACCGTGGAGGCGTTCGTCGAACGGTTCGCCCGGATCGGGCTCGGCTCCCTCGCCCACTCCCCCGGCTACGGCCTCGCGGAATCCACGGCGTACGTGACCTGCGTACCGGAAGACGCCCGGCCGACCGTGCTCACCGTGGACCCCCTGCGGCTGGAAGCGGGTGAGCGGCCGGAGTTGCGACCGGTGTCCGACGGCGCGGGCCGGCAGGTGACCGGTCTGGGCCGGCCACACGCCTTCGACCTCCGGATCGTCGACCCGCGGACGCGCGGCCCGCTGTCGGAAGGCAGGGTCGGCGAGATCTGGCTGCGCGGGGAGAGCATCGGCCGTGGTTACTGGGGCAAGCCGGAGCTGAGCGCCCGCGTCTTCGACGCCCGTGTGGCGGACGCCGACGAGGGGCCGGGCTGGCTGCGCACCGGTGATCTGGGCGCGCTCGTCGACGGCGAGCTGTTCGTCACCGGCCGTCTCAAGGAACTGCTGATCGTCCATGGCCGCAACATCTTCCCGCAGGACGTGGAGGTCGAGGCCCGTGCCGCGCACGAGGCGCTCGGCGGCCAGATCGGGGCCGCGTTCGTGATCGGCTCGCCGGACGAGCGCGTCGTGCTCGTCCACGAGGTGCACCCCAGGACCCCGAAGGCCGAGCTGTCGGAGGTCGCCACCGCGGTCACCCGCCGGCTCAGCCGGTCGTTCGGGCTCCCCATGCGCAACATCGTGCTGGTACGACGCGGCACCGTACGCCGCACCACCAGCGGCAAGATCAAACGCACCGCGATGCGTGAACGCTTCCTCGCGGGCGACATGAAGGTGCTGCACGCCGAGTTGGAGCCCGCGCTGCGTGCGGCACCGACGGGGCCGGAGCGGTGACGTCCGTCAGCGCCGGCACGGGCGTCGAGATGGAGGTCGCGCTCGACGCGGCCTTGGCGGATGCCGTCCCGTCCGGCGCCGGCCCGGGCGGGGGCGGGATCGGCCGTCTGGTCGCCGAGCTGGACGCCGCCGAGGAGTTCCCCGCGCCGCTCGTCGAACGGCTCGACGCGTTCGGCCTGCCCGCCTACTACGTGCCGGCCGAGTGGGGCGGTGTCGGCACCGACCACGAACTGCTGCTGCGGCTGTGGCGTACGGTGGCCCGTCGCGACCTGAGCGCCACCATCGCCCACGGCAAGACCTATCTCGGTGCCGCGCCGGTCTGGTGCGCCGGCGACGCCGAACAGGCCTCCACCACGGCGGCCGCGATCCTGGCGGGCGAACAGGTGGCCTGGGCGCTGTCCGAACCGGATCACGGCGCCGACCTGCTCAACGGGACGGTGACCGCGACCGCGCACGACGGCGGTTACCGGCTGGACGGCGTGAAGTGGCCCATCAACAACGCCACCCGGGCCCGATACCTGACCGTCCTGGCCCGCACCGGCGCGGCCGGCACCGGGCGCGGTCAGAGCCTCTTCCTCGTGGACAAGACGGCGCTCGCTCCCGGCACCTGGCGTGTGCTGCCCAAGGAATCCACGCACGGCATCCGCGGCATCGACATCTCCGGCATCGCGTTCGAGGGAGCGGCGCTGCACGCCGACGCGCTGCTCGGCCGCGAGGGCACCGGACTGGAGACCGTGCTGCACGCGTTGCAGCTCACCCGGACCATGTGCGCCGCGCTGTCCCTCGGTGCCGGTGAGCACGCGCTGCGGATCGCCGCGGCGTTCGCCGCCGAGCGGATCGTCCAGCGGCGCCCGCTGCTGGACCGCTCCCACCCGCGGGCGCTCCTCGGCAGGTGCGCGGCGCTGATGGCCGCCGCCGAGGCGTCGGCGCTGGTCGGCAGCCGCTCTCTCCACTCCCTCACGGGTGAGATGAGCGTGGTCTCCGCGGTGGTCAAGTCGGTCGCCCCGGAACTGACCGACGCGATGATGGGCGAGCTGGCCGAACTGCTCGGAGTACGGTCCTTCCTCACCGGCGTGTACGCGCACGGCTCGTTCCAGAAGATCTGGCGCGACCACCAGATCGTGTCCGTGTTCGACGGCAGCACCCCGGTGAATCGCGCCGCGCTCGTTCAGCAGTTCCCGCGCCTGGTACGGGAGTACACCGCGGGCAGCGTCGACGAGGAGGGACTGGCCGAGGCGGCGTCGGCGGGCGATCCGCCGAGGCCGCTGGATCGCGGCTCTCTCACCCTGCTGTCCCGGCGGGGCTGTTCGGTGGTGCAGTCCATCCCCGCGCTGTCCAGGTCCCTCGCCTCCCCGACGGCTCCGGCCGGGCTCGCAGCGCACGCCGTCGCCCTCGAAGCCGCCGCCGCCGAGGTCCATGCGCTGATGGCGGCCGTGACCCCGGCCGCCCACCCGCCCATGGCCGCCTACGAGATCGCCGCCGCCTACGAGCTCTGCTACGCGGCCGCGGCCTGCCTGCACGCGTGGTCGGCTGGACGGCACCGGCACGACGGCGAGCCGTTGTGGGAGGACGGCCTGTGGGTCAGGGCGGCGCTGCGCGCCCTACGGGCCAGGCTCGCCGTGGCGCTGCGGAGCCCGGCCCCGGTCGCGGCCCCGGGAGACGACCGGATCAACGACCTGCTCGCACAGCACGTGGCGCGGGCGGCGCGGACCGGGGCTCCCATGACCCCCTTCGGCGCACCGATGTCCCGGTCCGGGGAGGGCCGTTCATGAGCGCCGCGGAACTGGACGCGCTGCTCGGCGACGCCTGGGACGACCGGAACCCGGTGGGCCACACGGCCGTCCTGGCCGCCGACGAACGCCAGGACATGCTCGCCGAGGGCGAGCGGGCGCTGGACGAGTACCGTCTGAACGCCGAGTTCGTCCCGGTGGCGTACGGCGGCCGTCTGGAGCGCGCCGACCGGCTCGCCGAGGTGCTGCGGACAGTGTGGCGGCGGGACCCGAGCCTCGGTCTCGGGTACGGCTTCAGTTCCCTCATCGCCTCCGTCAACATCTGGACCACCGGCGACGAGGAACAACGGCGCCGGGCGGCGGGCCTCCTCCTGGCGAACGGCCGGATCGCCGCCGCGTTCCACGAGCTGGCGCACGGCAACGACTTCGCGCACGCCGAGTGCGCCGCCCACCCGGACGGCACCGGCTGGCGGCTGTCCGGCCGCAAGGAGATCGTGACGAACGTGCGGCGGGCGGAGGCCATGGTGCTGTTCGCCCGGACCGGTCCGGGCGCGGGAAGCCGCAGCCACAGCCAGTTCCTCCTCACGCGGGACGATCTGCCCGCCGGGGCGCTGCGGGACCTGTCACGCTTCCACAGCTCCGGTATGCGCGGCGTCCAGCTCGGCGGCGTGGAGTTCACCGACTGCCCCGTCCCGGGCGACGCACTGATCGGCTCCCCCGGCCAGGGCATCGAGGTGGCGCTGCGCTCGTACCAGATCACCCGCTCGGTGGGTCCGGCGGTGATCGTCGGCCCGCTGGACACCGCGCTGCGCCTCGCGGTCCGGTGCTCCCTGGACCGCCGTGTCTACGGCGGCGCGGTCGCCGATCTGCCGTACGTGCGCGCGGTCATCGCCCGCGCCTACGCGGATCTGCTGGCCATGGACGCGTTCTCGGCGGTGATCCTGCGGGCGCTGCACCTGGAGCCGGAGTCGATGGCGGTCTACGCCCCTGCGGCGAAGTACCTGACCGCGCGGATCCTGCTCGACGCGTTCGAGGATCTGCGGGCCGTCCTGGGCGCGAGGTCCTATCTGCGGCAGGGCCCGTACGCGATGTTCCAGAAGCTGGCCCGGGACGTCGCTCCCGCCACTTTCGCCCATGTGTCGCTCAGCGCCGCCCTGGTGACGCTGCTTCCACAGCTCCCCCGGCTGGCCCGCAGGTCCTGGCTGGCCGACCCCTCCGCCACGCCGTCGCTGTTCGACCCGGCCGGTGACCTGCCCGCGCTGTCCCTGGAGCGACTGAGCACGGGCATGCCCCGTCACGACGGTGTCATCGGCGCCCTCACCGAGCTCGCGGACGGCGTGCCGGCGGGCGACTCCGATCCGGTTCGCCGGTTCGCCGCGCGGTGCCGGGACGAGCTGCGGAAGTTGCGGGACGGGTGCGCGGCGCTCGGTCCGGCGGACCTCACGATCGATGCCTCGCCCGCGGCGTTCGCGCTCGCCGACCGGTACACGGCGGTCCTCGCCGCCGCTTCCGTGCTGGCCGTGTGGCAGGAGTGCGGCACCCGCTATCCCGAAGCCGCACTGCTGGGTGCCCTGGACCGGCTGACCGGGCGGATGGGCGGCCCGCCGGTGCTCACCTCGGCCGAACGCGAGGACATGGAGCGGCGGCTGTTCGACCTCGCCGTCGCGCGCTGCCTCGACGGCCGTCTCCTCGACCTGTCCGCGCGGAGCATCCCGCGGTGACAGGGAGTCACGGACGGCGCCGGCGAGCGCGCGGAGGGCCGGAGAACGAGAACCGGCCCAAAGCACGGCTCCGTCCAGGCTCTACCGTACTTTCGGCCGGTACGCGACGTGCCCCGGCTCTCTAGCCTGAGCTGCATGGATACAGGGGAGCGGCCGACAAGGCCGGGCGGAAAGATTGGCAACATCGTGTTAGGCGTCGTGTTCGCCCTGGGCATCGTCTTCACGGCGTTCATGTTCATGACCAGTTGGGGCGGCACCTCCTGGGTGTTCGGCTCCGCCGTCTCGATCGTCATGGGCGGCATCGCGCTGGTGCGCGAGCGGCACAAGTTGCTGACCGCGCTCGCGGGCCTGGTCGTGACGGCCGGCGCCATCGCGGTGTCCCTGAAGGTCGGTGACGATCTGCCGGAGGAGCCCGCGCCCATCACGGCGCTCGCTCTGTCGGTGCTCGTCGGCTCCGCGATCAGGACGCTGCCGGCCGCCCAGGGCGCCGTGATCGCCCTGGGCGGCCTCGTGGTGACCGCGGTTCCCTGGGTCGACGGGTTGAGCGGCGTGACGAGCCTGGCCACGATGGGGATGATCGCCGCCCTGGTGTTGGGGCCAGTGCTGCGCGCGCTCGACCACCGGGCGTTGACCGAGGCACCCCAGGGGTCCTGGGCCGGCCCGCCGCGGTCGTAGCGTGCCCGGAGACCTGAACGCGATGAGCGCCGGCCGTCCCTCCGCCCCTACCGCGGAGCCGCCCCAATCCCCGCCCGCGACCGCGCCGAACGGCGCGACTCGCGGGCGGGGATTCGGTAATCTGATCAACGTGACCATTCCGAACCCGTGGGCCAAAGTCGTCCTTACCGTCGGGCTCGGCGTCACGTTCCTCGCGGCGATCGCCATCCAAGCCGTCGCCCTCGCGGAGACCTGGGGGGCCTCGTCCTGGGTGCCCGGCGCCGCCGCCGCGGTGGTGGTGTGCGGGCTCGCCCTGATGCGTCATCTGAGGCAGACCTGGACGGCGGTCGCGGGCATGTTCGTCGCCGCGCTGGCGGTGCTCGTCCCGTTGCTGCCCGGCACCCAACTGCCCGCTGGTCTCGGCCCCTCCATGGCCCTGGGCCTGGCGGTGCTCATCGGATCCGCGGTCAGGGTGCTGCCGACGGTGCGGGCCGGGGCCATCGCCGGCACCGGGTTGCTGCTGGTCGTCGCCCAGTTCGCCGCGCGGCCGGCGACGGCCGTCTCGGCCATCGCCACAGCGTCCTGGCTGGCCGCCGTCGGGGTGGGGCTATCGCTGCGCAGGCTCGACGAGCGGGCGAAGGCCACCGCCCAACAGGTGCGCCGGGTCGAACGGCTGGACCTCGCCCGTGAACTGCACGACATCGTGGCCCACCACATCACGGGGATGCTGATCCAGGCGCAGGCCGCCCAGATCGTCGCGCAGCGGGACCCGCGGAACGTGTCGGACTCGCTGGTCGAGATCGAGACGTCCGGGTTCGAGGCCATGGCCGCGATGCGCCGTGTCGTCGGGCTGTTGCGCGACACCGACGACGCGGCTCCCGCCTCGCCCGGGTCGGAAGGGCTGAGCACGCTGGTCGAGCGCTTCAGCCGTCAGGGCCCGAAGGTACGACTGCACACGCCCGACGACGACACGGAGTGGCCGCCAGAGGTGACCAGCACCGTGTACCGCATCGTCCAGGAGTCACTGACGAACGTCCTGCGGCACGCGCGGCACGCCCGCTCCATCGACGTCACCGTCGGCCGCGACGCCGAGGCCGTCACCGTCGAGGTCGCCGACGACGCCCCGCCGAACTCCGCCCGGCCCCACCACCGCGGGGGGTACGGTTTGATCGGTATGCGCGAACGCGTCGAAACGCTCGGCGGCTCGCTGAGCGCCGGTCCCCGGCCCGGCGCCGGCTGGTCCGTGAGGGCGACCCTGCCCGTCCCCACCAGGGAGCCCGGATGACCGTCGAGGTCCTGCTCGCCGACGACCAGGCGATGATCCGCCGCGGACTGCGGCTGATCCTGGAGGACCAGCCCGACATCTCCGTCGTCGGGGAGGCCTCGGACGGCGCGGAGGCGATCTCGATGGCCAGGCGGCTGCGGCCGGACGTGTGCCTGGTGGACATCAGGATGCCCAAGCTTGACGGCATCGAGGTCACCCGCGCGCTGGCCGGCCCGGGGGTGACCGATCCACTACGGGTCATCGTGGTCACCACGTTCGACCTCGACGAGTACGTGTACGGGGCACTGCGCGGCGGCGCGGCGGGGTTCGTCCTCAAGGACGCCGGGCCCGCACTGCTCGTCGAAGCCGTCCGCGCCGCCCACAACGGCGAGGCGCTGGTCTCGCCGTCGGTCACCTTACGGCTGCTCAGCCACTTGAACGAGACCGGGGCGGCGCCCCGCGGCCGCGCCAAGCAGCCGCCTCAACTGTCCGGACGCGCGCTCGAGGTCGTGAAGGCCATCGCGCGCGGCCGCACCAACCAGGAGATCGCCGCCGAGCTGTTCATCTCCCTCAGCACGGTCAAGAGCCATCTGTCGGGCATCCAAACCAAGCTCGGGATGCGAAACCGCACCGAGATCGCCGTCTGGGCCTGGGAGAACCGGATCGTCGAGAGCACCTACGAGTAGGGCCGGTCACTCGCTCAGCACGGTCGCCAGTTCCCGCACGGTCGGGTTGGTGTAGAGCACACGCGGGTGCAGTGACGGAAGGCCCCGTTCGCGCATCATCGACGCCATTCGTACGGCGAGCAGCGAGTTGCCTCCCAGCTCCCAGAAGCTGTCGGACAGGCCCACGGTGAATCCGAACAGTTGCTCCCACACCGTCAGCAACTCCCCGGAGAGGGCGTCCTCGCCCTCCGCGGTGCCCTCGGCCTCTGTGGGGGCCACGGCCCCGCTCTGAGAGGGCGCCGTCGGCTCGGGCAGGGCGGCGGGGTCGACCTTCCCGTTCGCCGTCACCGGGAGCGCGGGCAGGGCCGTGATGGTGGAGGGCAGCATGTAGTCGGGGAGGACACGGGCGATGCGTTCCCGCACGCCCGCCGTGGAGCCCTCCGAGAGGACCACATACGCGTCGAGGCGGCCGGTCGCCGCGTCCCCTGGATCCACCTGACGCAGCATCACGACGGCGGCGCTCACACCGGGACATTCGGCCAGCACCGAACGGATCTCGTCCAGTTCGATACGGAAGCCCCGCAACTTGACCTGGTTGTCGAGCCGGCCCAGGTGCTCCAACGCGCCGTCAGGGCGGAGCCGCCCCCGGTCACCGGTCCGATACATCCGCCCGCCGCCGAAGGGGTCGGGCCGGAACCGCTCCTCCGTCAGCTCGGGGCGCCGCAGGTAGCCCAGCGCCACTCCGGCGCCGGCGACGTGGATCTCCCCGGCCACCCCTGGAGGCGCGAGCCGTCCCTCCGCGTCCAGGACGTACACCCGCCAGCCGGGCAGCGCCCTGCCCACGGACCGGGACCCGGCCAGGGCGAGCCGTCGTGTAACGGTCTCGGCGGTGACGTGCACGGTGGTCTCGGTGATCCCGAACATGTTCACCAGCCGGCAGCGGGATTCGGGGTGGCGGTCCAGCCACGGCAGCAGGCTCGGGGCGTCCAGCGGCTCGCCCCCGAAGATCACCAGCCGCACCGTGAGCCGCCCGGCCCCGGTGCGGTCGGCCTCCGCGAGTTGGGCGAAGGCGGACGGCGTCTGGCTCAGTACGGAGACCCCTCGGGCGGCGACCAGGTCGCGGAACTGCTCCGGCGACCGGGACACCCAGTACGGGACGACGACGAGGTGGCCGCCGGTCATCAGACAGCCCCAGATCTCCCAGACCGAGAAGTCGAACGCGACGGAGTGGAAGAACGTCCACACGTCGGCCGGGCCGAGCGCGAAGTCGTCGCGGGTAGCGTCCATCAGAGCGACGACGTTGGCGTGCGGGACGAGCACTCCCTTGGGCCTGCCGGTGGATCCCGAGGTGTAGATCACATACGCCGCCTGCTCCGGGCCGGTGCCGGTCACGGGCGGGCCTTCCGCGCGGTCGCCGCCCAACTCCAGTAGCTGTGCGGGCGTGAGCGTCCGCAGGCCAGGGGAACCGGGGAACTCGGCCGACCCGGTGATCACGACGTTCAAGCCGGAGTCCTCGACCGTGTACGCCAGACGTTCCGCCGGATACGCCGGGTCCAGCGGCACATAGGCCGCCCCGGCCTTGAGCACGGCGAGCAGGACCGCCACCAGCTCCGCCGAGCGCTCCAGGTAAACACCGACCAGGGCTCGGTCGCCCACCCCGGCCGCGCGCAGGCCGTGCGCGAGCCGGTTGGACCACCGGTCGAGTTCGCCGTACGTCACCTGGACGTCGTCGTCGGAGAGCGCGACGGCATCAGGCCGTTCGGCGACACGCTCGGCCACCACGTCGGGAATCCGTCGCGGCAAGCTCCGCAGGGGCCGCGTCGGCCGCCCGAGTTCCAGGATCCGTTCACGTTCCGCCGCGTCGAAGAGGTCGGACGGGCCGGTGAGCTGCCGGTGGGCCTCCACCAGGTGCCGCACGAACTGTTCCGCGATCGGCTCGCTGACACAGCCGAGCCGGTGGTCGCACCGCAGAGCGCCCTCGCCCACGGTGAGAGTCAGCGGGAAGACGGGCGCCAGGCACGGCACGTACTCCCCCTCGCCCCCCAGATCGAAGATCAGCCCGGCGCTCACGGCAGCGGCCGGCAGGAGGTCCGCCGGCTCGCCGGTGTCCAGTGCCGCGACCTCCGTCTCTCGCTCCGGCTCGTACCGGGTCAGCACGACGTCGAGCGCCTCCAGCCAGCCTGCCGGTTCACCGGACGTGCCGTCCGGCAGCGCTGTCCGGTGGCCGGCCGACGCGTCCCCGAGCCGCTTGTCGCCCAGCCCCCAGGCGGGCGCGTGGTCGAAGTCCGCCAGCGGGTCCCGTGTTCCGTCCGGCGGGGCGGCTCCCGCGCCGTCCCGCACCGCGGCCACCAGCCGACGTAACGCTCGCTGGTCGAACGCGGCCCGGTGGGCCACGACGACCAGGTCGGCCTGGCCGTCGGTGTATTCGATCAGCACGGCGCGCGAGCCGCGGCCGGCGTCGACCGGCCGGGCCAGCTCGCGCTCACGGTGCCGCGCGGCGCCCGGATCCTCGCTCGCGAACGGCACCCGTTCTACCCAGGGCACTTCCACCCGGGCTGGGGCTCCGAGGCGCACGCGCAGTGCGTGGCACTGCCGGGCGTCCTCGGTTGACTGGAAGGTGACCACGTCCCTCTCCCTGTGGCTCAGCGGGTCGTGAACCCGCCGTCTACGGTGATGACCGATCCCGTGACCTGCCGCGATCCGTCGGAGGCGAGCCAGACGGCGGCCGAGGCGACGTCGCCGGGCTCGATCAGGGCGTTCATGGGCTGCGACTGGACGAACGCCTCCTCGTGCTCGCCGACCGGCACCTGAAGCGACCTGGCGATCTCCGACAGCATCCGGCCCTCCACCGCCGCCTCGTCCCGGACCGACCCCGGGCACAGGGCGTTGACCCGGACCTTGGCCGGGGCGAAGTCGAGCGCCGTGGCCTTGGTGAGCCCGATGACGCCGTGTTTGGCCGCCACGTATCCCGCGAAGTTGCGGTAGCCGACCAGCCCTGCCGTGGACGCAACGTTTACGATGCTGCCGGCCCGCTGGGCGGTCATGATCTTGCCGACCGCTTTGGTCGCGCGCCACGCACCGGAGAGATCCACGTCGATCATGAGCTGCCACTCATCCTCGTCGATCTCGTCGGCAGGCTTGCCGGAGGGCGCGGCGATCCCAGCGTTGTTGAGCAGTACATCGATACGACCGAACCGGCCGTGGGCGTCGTCCACGGCGTGTCGCAGCGCGGCGAGGTCGCGGACATCGGCCTGCCTGGCCAGGACTGCGGCGCCGTGCTCGCGGCACACGTCGGCGGTGTGCGCGAGCTGGTCGGCGTTGCCGAGCGGGTACGGCACACCAGGCAGATCCGCGCAGAGGTCGAGGAGGACGAGATCGGCGCCCTCGCGGGCGAAGGCGACCGCGCAGGCCCGTCCCAGACCGCGCGCGGCCCCGGTGACGATCACGGTCTTGCCGACAAGCTGCACGGCCGCTCCTAGCGGGCGAGTGCGTCGTCGACCAGACGCAGCAGGCTTCCGGGATCCTCGGCGATGTACATGTGTCCGCCCTCCACTTCGGCCTGGGTGAACTCGGCGCTGGTCGCCTTGCCCCATTCTGCGGTCTGATCGGCTGTGACCAGGTCGTCTTCGGTGCCGCGCACGGCGGTGACGGGCACCGGCAGCGGCTGGTCCGTGGCGGGGACGTAGTTCTCGTGCATCTCGACGTCCGCCCGCAGAGTCGGCAGGATCAGCTCGCGCATGCCCGGATCGGACAGCGCCTC
This sequence comes from Streptomyces sp. NBC_00576, assembly GCF_036345175.1. Taxonomy (NCBI): domain Bacteria; kingdom Bacillati; phylum Actinomycetota; class Actinomycetes; order Kitasatosporales; family Streptomycetaceae; genus Streptomyces; species Streptomyces sp. NBC_00576. Next base: position 74,491 of record NZ_CP107780.1, read on the forward strand.
GTGGTCGTAGCCGGCGAACTCCTTGACGCGCAGCAGGAACTCCTCGTCGGGGAGGCCGGTAGCCCGCCTGGTCCGCCGCGTCCAGGGGCCCGGTGAGCCGCTCACGAAGAGCCGCGCCACATCGGCTCCGGTGCGGGCGACTAGCAGGTGGGCGAGCTCGTACGCCAGCACCGCGCCGAGGCTGTGGCCGAAGATCGCGACCCGGTCGCCCGAGCCGATCTCCTCGGTCACGGCGGGGAACAGCCCGGCCACGGCCTGCGCCACGTCCCGGTACGAGTCCTCGGAGAGCCGCCATTCCCGGCCCGGCAACTGAAGGGCCACGATCCGCGGGTCACCGTCCGTCAGCGCCGCCCACGGGTGGAAGAACGAGGCACCGGCACCCGCGAAGGGGACACACAGCAGAGATGTCCGTCGCATGTCTGTTCTCTCCGTTCCTTTCGTCATCGGGACTCCAGCCAGGCCGAGATCGCCTGCCACACCAGGCCCATCATGTCGGGGCGGACCATGTCCACGTGCCCGCACGGGATGGACACCTCCGTCATCTCGCCGGAGACATAAGGCGCCCACTTCGCGGTAAGGGGTCCGTCCTCCGGCGCGTTGTCCGCCGAGGTGAGGATCAGGGCGTCGCCCTCGAACCGGCCGGTGGCGTGCGCACCCCTGATCCGGGTGTTGTTCTCGAACGTCCGCGCGACGACCGCGATCTCCTCGTCGGAGAACCCGCCGAGCAGATGGCCGAACTCGGCCCGGATCGCGTCCTCCCACGACAGGTCCCCGTCGGCGGTCGCGCCGTCCTCGGCACCGGTGGTCGCGCGCTCGTCGTCGAGCGGGAACGAGTCCATGATGACCAGGGCTGCCACCTCCTCGCCTTGTTCCCACAGCTGGACGGCGATCTCATGCGCGGGAGCCGCACCGAAGGAGTAGCCGACGATGTGGTACGGACCGGTCGGCTGCACCTCGCGCATCTGCTCGATGTAGTCGGCCGCCATCTCCGCCAGCGAGGCCGCGAACGGAGCCTTGCCGTCGACGCCGCGGGCCTGGAGACCATAGACGGGCAGGTCCTCCGGCGTGTGCTGGGCGAAGGGCGTGTAGCACCAGCTCAGTCCGCCTGCTGGATGAACGCAGAACAGGGGCGGCCGATCACCGCCGTCGCGGATCGTCAGCAGCACACCGAGCGAGTCCCCCATCGACGACAGGCTGAGCGTGTTGCGCAGGGCGGTCACCGTCGGGGCGGCCATCACGTCCAGGACGGAGGTGGTGACGCCCCGGGCCTCCAGCCGGTGCACCAGCCTGACCGCCAGCAGTGAGTGCCCGCCGAGTGCGAAGAAGTCGTCGTCCGGCCCGACCTCGGGCAGCCCGAGCACTTCCGCGAACACCTCGCACATGGCCTGTTCCAGTGCCGCCAGCGGCCCGTGGGCCACCGCGCCGCCGACCCCGTGCGCGAGGTCGGGATCGGGTAGAGCTCTGCGGTCGAGCTTGCCGTTGACCGTCAGTGGCAGAGCGTCCAGCTCCACCAACGCCGACGGCAGCATGTACTGCGGCAGCCGCCCGAGGGCATACTCCCGGACCACACCCTCGAGAGCCGCACCCACCTCGTGCGGCACCAGATAGGCGACCAGGCGCTTGTCCCCGGGCACGTCCTCCCGCACCACGACAGCCGCCTGGGCCACCGCCGGATGGGCACCCAGGACGGCCTCCACCTCCCCCGGCTCCACCCGGAACCCACGGATCTTCACCTGCCCGTCGGCACGCCCGACGAACACCAACCGGCCTTCCGCATCCCAGCGCACCAAGTCACCCGTGCGGTACATCCGTTCACCGGCCACACCGAACGGGCAGGCCACGAACCGCTCACCGGTCAGCCCCGGCCGGCCGAGATAACCCCGCGCGACACCAACCCCGGCGACATACAGCTCCCCGGCCACACCCACCGGCACCGGACTGAGCCCGCCATCCAGGACATACGCCCGCATGTTGTCCAACGGCCGCCCGATCGGCAGCACCCCGTCCACCCGACCGGCATCCCCGACCCCGTACTGAGTGGCACACAAGGTCACCTCGGTCGGCCCGTACAACTGCCGCACCATCACACCAGGACTGGCCTCCAGCACCCGACGCACCGACTCCGCCGGCACCACATCCCCACCCGTCAACACCTCACCCACACCCGCAAAACAACCCGGATCCTGATCCGCCAGCACCCGCAGCAATCCGGCCGTCACATGCACATGCGACAGCTCGTGATCGGCGACCAGACGGCGCATCACCACCGCATCCACCCGCTCGTCCGGCGCGACGACAACCGTCGCGCCGGACAGCAGCGGGACCCACAACTCATACGACGAGGCATCAAAGGCATGCGGCGCGTGGAACAACACCCGCGACGGAGCACCCCAACAGCGATCCGTGGCCAGCGCCACGACATCCCGGTGCGTCACCACCACACCCTTCGGCACACCCGTCGAACCGGACGTGTACATCACATACGCGGCCGCATCAGGCTCCACAGTGGGCAGCGCCGCCTCCGCCGCCTGCGCAACCCCATCGACCCACACCACACCCAGGTCCGTCGTCCGGACGAACTCATGCCCAGCCGCATCCCCATGCGTGACAACCCACCGCACACCGGCGTCCTCGACCACCCCACGCATCCGCGCCACCGGCCAACCCACATCCAGCGGCAGATACACACCACCGGCCTTCAACACCGCCAACAACGCCACCACCAGGTCCACCGACCGCTCCATGACCACGGCGACGACCGACTCCTGCCCCACGCCCGACGCGACCAGCACCCGCGCCAACTCATCGGCCCGCACCTCCAGTTGGCCGTAACTCACCTCCGTGTCGCCGGACGCCAGCGCCACGGCGTCCGGATCGGCCGCCGCGCGCTCCGCGAACGCTTCCGGCAGCGAGACGTCCGCCACCGCGACCGAGGTGTCGTTGTGCCCCTCGACCAGCTGGGACCGTTCGGACTCGTCCAGCACGTCCACTGCCAGGAGCGGTGTGTCGGGGGCCTCTCCGAGGGCCGTGACCAAGTGGTCCAGGCAGGTGTGCAGCAGAGCGCAGACGTGGGCGGGATCGGCGGGAGCCACCGCGTCCACGGCGATGGTGAAGCCGTCACCGCCGACATCGACGGCCACGGCGAGCGGGTAGTCGGTGACGTCGCGGTCGGACAGCAGTTCCATGCCTGCCATGACATCGGAAGTCTCCTGCGGCACCTCCTGGTTGTGCCGGTAGTTGAAGAGCGAGGTGAACAGGGGACCACCGGGCAGCCCACTGGCCGCCTGGGCCAAGGCGAGGGGAGCGTGCTCATGGACCATCAGGTCGGCGAGCTGGTGCCGCAGACCGGTCAGCGCCTCCCCGACCGCCAGGCCGGCCATGCGCACCCGTACCGGCAGCGTGTTGATGAACAGGCCCGGCACACGGTCGGAGCCCGCCCCCGAGTTCATCCGGCCGAACACGATGGTCCCGAACACCACGTCGTCACGGCTCGACAGGGCGGCGAGCAGGCGTGCCCACGCCAGGTGGAAGACCGTTGCCGGGCTGACCCCCAGCGATCGGGCAACCCCCTTGAGCCGTCCGGTCAGGTCGCCGTCGACCCGGAGGGTGGCTTTCGCCACCGCCTTGCCGTCGCCATGCACCTCGACCAGCCCGTACGGGGTGGTCGGCTCGGTCACGTCGTCGAGGAGGTCGGTGAAGTAGCGCTGGTGCTCCTCCCTCGACACCCCTAGCCGTGCCTGCGCCACGAAGTCACGGAACGGCAGGGGCTGCGGCAGGTGTCCGGTCCTTCCGGCCAGGTACGCCCGCAGTTCGTCGAGCATCACCTGAAGGCCGGTGTGGTCCTGCAGCAGGTGGTGGACGCGGAGCAGGCACAGCCACCGGTCGCTGTGCGGGTCGGCGGCGATGTGTGTCGTCATCAACGGTGCCCGATCCAGGTCCATCCAGCCTCGGACGGCGGCCGCCAACTGCTCACCCGCGGCCTGGCCTTCGGGGTCGAGGACGACCTCGTCGACCGGCAGGTCGGCATGGCGCAGCACCACCTGGACGGGCTCCGGAAGACCGTCGGACACGAACGCCGTGCGGTAGACGCCGTGCCGGTCCACCACCCACTGCATCGCTTCGAGGAAGTCGTCCAGGCGTTGCCGCGAGTCGAACTCGATCACCGTGGGCGTCACGTACACGTCCGTGCCGTCCCGGTCGAGCATCAGATGGTGGAAGAAGATGCCTTCCTGCAGCGGGGCCAACGGGTACACGTCCTGCACGTTGGCCGCGCCGCCCGGCACCCGCGCCACCAGCCGCGCGACCTCGGCCTCACCCAGGTCGACCAGCGGCAGCATCTCCGGCGTGATGACGGTGGCACCGTCCGGGATCAGGTTCGGCGGTACCACCACCGTCTCCGGTCCCGCTGCCGCCGCCAGTCCGGCCGGTGTCGGCGTCATGAACAGCGCGCGCACCGACACCGACACCCCACGCTGTCGCAGCCACTCCACCAGCGACACCGCCAGCAGCGAGTGGCCGCCCAGGGCGAAGAAGTCGTCGTCCACGCCGACCGCCGGGAGGCCCAGCACCTCGGCGAACGCCTGGCACAGCAGCTCTTCCTCGATGGTGGCCGCGGCACGCCCGCCACCGGCGGTGTGGACCGGGGCCGGCAGTGCGCTGCGGTCGAGCTTCCCGTTCGCGGTCAACGGCAACGCGTCCACCGCCACCACGACCGAGGGCACCATGTACGACGGCAACCTCTCGGCCGCGTGGGCATGCGCCGCTTCCGCCACATCGCCGTCGTCCGGGTCGCCGGCCACGACGTACGCGACGAGCCGCTTGTCGCCCGGTACGTCCTCGCGCACCACGGCGGCGGCCCGACCGACCGCGGGGTGAGCGCTCAACACGGCCTCCACCTCGCCCAGCTCGATCCGAAATCCCCGGATCTTCACCTGGTCGTCCGCGCGGCCCAGGAACTCCAGCTCACCGTCCGTCCGCCACCGCACCACATCGCCGGTGCGGTACATGCGCTCTCCGGCTGATCCGAACGGGCAGGCCACGAAACGCTCCGCCGACAGCCCCCGGCGCTCCAAGTAGCCCCGAGCGAGCTGGGCTCCGGCCAGATACAGCTCGCCGGCCACGCCCGGTGGCACCAGCTGGAGCGTGCCGTCGAGCACATGGGCCCGCGTGTTGTCGACCGGGCGGCCGATCGGCACCTGGGGGGCACTCGTGCCCCGCGCGACCTCGGCGGCGGTCGCGTAGACCGTCACCTCGGTCGGACCGTACAGGTTGGTCGCCGTGGTTCCGACCGCCGTCATACGGTCGGCCAGGGATCGGGACAGCGCCTCGCCCGCGACGAGCAGTCGCAGGCCCCGCGCGGCCTCCTCGTGCGCTGTCAGCAGTGCGTGCCACAGCGACGGGGTCCCCTGCATCACGGTCACCCCGAACCGTGCGACGAGTTCGGCGACCGTCTCGGGATCCCGCACCTCCCCGTCCTGGGCGACCACGACCCCGGCGCCCGCGAGCAGCGGAACGTACAGCTCGAAGACGTGGATGTCGAAGGTCACCGTCGTCACGGCCAGCAGACGGTCCTCGGTGTCCATCGGGAACCGTCGGCCGATCCCCGCGACGAGGTTCGCCATGGCGCCGTGCGGAACGACGACTCCCTTGGGCCTGCCGGTGGACCCCGATGTGTAGATCACATAGGCCGGGTGGTCGGGGAGCAGTGGCGTGACACGTTCGCCGTCGGTGACTGCGGCGTCGTCCATGCCGACCAGCTTCGCGACCGTACGGGGATCGTCCAGGACGATCCGCTCCGGCCCGGACGCCCCGGCCTCGACCCCACGGTGGGTGAGCAGCAGCCCGGGCCGGGCCTCGTCGAGCATGAAGGCGATGCGCTCGGCCGGATGACCCGGGTCGATCGGGAGATACGCACCGCCGGCCTTCAGCACGGCCAGCAGGGCCACGAGCAGGTCGGCCGAGCGTTCCATGCACACCGCGACACGCGACTCCGGACCGATACCGCGCCGCACGAGCAGCCGGGCCAGCCGGTTCGCTCGCGCGTTCAGCTCGGCGTAGGTCAGCCGTGCTTCGCCGCACAGCACCGCCACCGCGTCGGGCGTCCTGAGCACCTGCGCCTCGAACATCGCGGGGACGGACAGGGTCGGCAGCGGGGTATCGGTGTCGTTCCACTCCTCGACGACCCGTCGCCGTTCGTCCGCGTCGAGCACGTCCACCGCGCTCAGACGCACGTCGGTGTCTGCGGCGACGGCTTCCAGGATGCGTACCAGGCAGCCCGCGATCCGCTCGGCCGTCTCCCGGTCGAACAGGTCGGCGGCGGCGATGAGCACGCCCTGCATACCCGCCGGAGCACCGGCGGCGTCGAGCATCTCGCCGACGGACAGATCGAGGTCGAACTTCGCCGCCGCACTTCCCATGGGCAGCGAGTCGGTGCGCAGCCCCGGCAGCTCCGCGGCGGGGTCGCCACCGGGCCCGCCCGTGTTCTGGAGGGTGAGCATGACCTGGAAGAGGGGGTGGCGGGCCAGTGAGCGGGTCGGGGCCAGCTCCTCGACCAGCCTCTCGAACGGCACGTCCTGGTTCTCGTACGCCGACAGGCTCACCGCCCGCACCCGCGCGAGCAGTTCACGGAAGGTCGGGTCACCGGACAGGTCGGTGCGGATCACGAGCGTGTTGACGAAGAAGCCGACCAGTTCGTTGAGGCCCTCATCCGTCCGCCCCGCGACCGACGCACCGATGGGGACGTCGCTGCCCGCGCCGAAGCGGTGCAGCAGCGTCGCGAGCGCGGCCTGGAGCACCATGAAGACCGTGACGCCCTCGGTGCGCACCACCTCCGACAGCCGCTGGTGGACCTCGGCGGGCACCAGCACGGGCACCTCGTACCCGCGGGTGGACACCTCGGCGGGACGCGGCCGGTCCGTGGGCAGCTCCAGTTCTTCCGGTGCCCCGGCGAGGGCGTCCCGCCAGTACTCCACCTGACGCGACAGAACACTGCCGGGGTCGTCCTCCTCGCCGAGCAGTTCTCGCTGCCAGAGCGCGTAGTCGACGTACTGCACCGGCAGCGGTGCCCAGCCCGGCTCGTGGTCCTCGCGGTGGGCGGCGTAGGCCTCCGCCATGTCGCGGGCCAGCGGCTCCATGGACCACGCGTCACCGGCGATGTGGTGGACCACCAGGACCAGCACATGCTCCTGAGGAGCCGTCGCGAACAACCACGCCCGCAGCGGGATCTCGGTGGAGAGGTCGAACGCGTACCCGGCCGCTCCGGCCACCGCCTCTTCGAGTCCGTCCGCGGCGACGTCCACGACCCGCAGTTCGAACCCGCAGTCGTCGACCAGCAACACCCGCTGGTACGGCTCCCCGTCCGCCATGGAGAACACCGTCCGCAGCACCTCGTGCCGCCCGATCACGTCGCGGAACGCCGCGGCCAGCGCCTCCCGGTCCAGCTCTCCGGTCAGCCGCAGGGTCAGGGGGATGTTGTACGTGGCGTTCGGTCCGTCCAACTGGCCGAGGAACCACAACCGCCGCTGTGCGAACGACAACGGTGCCCGCTCCGGCCGCTCCCGCGCCTCCAGCGCGGCACGTCCCGGCCCGGTCCGGACGAGCCTGCGCGCGAGGGCTGCCGGGGTCGGTGTCTCGAACAGTGCGCGGATCGGCAGCTCCGCGTCCAGCACCGCGCGCACCCGGCTCACCAGCCGCGTCGCCAGCAGCGAGTGCCCGCCGAGGGCGAAGAAGTCGTCGTCCACGCCGACGGCCGGCAGGCCGAGCACCTGGGCGAAGGCTCCGCACAGCAGTTCCTCGCGCGCGTCGGCCGCCGTCCTGCCCGCGCCGATCGTGTAGTCGGGGGCGGGGAGCGCCGTGCGGTCGAGCTTGCCGTTCGTCGTGAGCGGGAAGCCGTCCAGCTCCACGATCGCCGAGGGCACCATGTAGCCGGGCAGTTGCTCGGCGGCGTATGCGCGCACTGTCTGGGGCACGTCGCCGGCGTCCACGCCGCTCGCGGCGATCACATAGCCGGTGAGTCGTTTGTCTCCGGGCGTGTCCTCCCGCACGACCACCGCCACCTGGGCCACGGCCGGGTGCCCCGCCAGAACAGCCTCCACCTCACCCGGCTCGATACGGAACCCACGGATCTTCACCTGATCATCCGCACGCCCCACGAACACCAACTCACCGTCAGCGTCCCACCGCACCCGATCCCCGGTCCGATACATCCGCTCACCCGACACAAACGGACACGCCACAAACCGCTCACCCGTCAACACCGGCCGACGCAGATAACCACGCCCCACCTGCACCCCGGCCACATACAACTCACCCGCCACACCCACCGGCACCGGACACAGCCGGTCATCCAGCACGAACACCCGCATGTTCGCCACCGGACGCCCCACCGGCACCCCCGACCCCAAAGACCGGCCCCCCGCACGCCACACAGTCACATTCACCGTCGCCTCACTCGGCCCGTAACTGTTGAACAACGTGCGACCACCCGCCACCCAACGCTCCACCAGACCAGGCGGACACACCTCACCACCCACATCCAGCACGAACCCCGGATCCAGCACACCCTCATCCATCAACACCGCCACCCCCGGCGGCAACGTCGCATGCGTCACCCCCTCATCCAGCAGGAAACGCACCAACTCATCACCCAGCCGCGACTCCCCCGGCACCGTCACCAACGCCGCCCCCCGCAGCAACGCCAGCAACCACTCCTCACAGAACGCGTCAAAACCCACCGACGCGAACTGCGCCACCCGACTCCCCGGCCCCACCCCATACCGGTCATGACTCGCCACATAACTCACACACGCCTCATGCGAGACCATCACGCCCTTCGGCCGCCCCGTCGACCCAGACGTGAAGATCACATACGCCGGATGCGACGGCAGCAACGGAGCAAGCCGGTCCACGTCCGACACCGGACCCTCGTCATAACCGTCGACCTCCGCAAGGAACTCCGGACTGTCCACCACCAGCACCGGAGCCGCATCCTCCAACACGAAACGAATCCGCTCCGCAGGCTGCCCCGGATCAACCGCCACAAAGGCACCACCCGCCTTCAACACCGCCAGAACCGCCACCACCAACTCCGGCGACCGCTCCAACACCAAAGCCACCACCGACTCCGGACCCACCCCCGACACGACCAGCTTCCGCGCCAGACAATTCGCCCACGCATCCACCTCCGCATACGACAGCTCCACACCACCACCGGACAACGCCACCGCCTCCGGCAACCGCACCACCTGCGCCGCAAACAAGTCCGGCAGCGACACCTGCGGTACATCCGTGACGGGGCCGTTCCAGCCGTGGAGGACCTGGTGGTGCTCCTGCGAGTCCAGCACCTCCACCGCCGCGAGCCCGGTGTCCGGCGCGTCCTCGAGAACGGAGACCAGGTTGTCCAGGCAGGTGTGCAGCAGCCGGCAGACCTGGTCGGGGTCGGCCGGGGCGTGCGCGTCGGCGGTCAGCAGGAACCGCTCTCCGGCGTCGTCCACGGACATGGTCACCGGGTAGTTGCTCTGTTCCCGGTACCCGAGCAGGCCGATGCCGCCCACGCGGTCGGTCGGCTCGACGGGGCGTTCGGCCTCCGGCGCCGTGGTGAACCGGTAGTTGAACAGCGACGTGAACAGCGGGGTGCCGCCCGGCACGCCGCTGACCGACTGTGCCAGCGTGAGCGGTGCGTGCTCGTGGACCATCAGCTCGGCGAGTTGGGTCCGCATGTCCGACAGTGCGGCGTCGGACCCGGTGCCGTCGAGACGGACGCGCACGGGCAGCGTGTTCATGAACAGGCCCGGCACGCGGGCGGAGCCCGTCCCCGAGTTCATCCGGCCGAAGACGATCGTGCCGAAGGCCACGTCGTCGCGTCCCGACAGCGCGCCGAGCACCCGGGCCCACGCCAGGTGGAAGACGGTCGCCGGGCTGACTCCCCTCGACCGCGCCAGCGTGCGAACCCGTTCGGCCAGCGCGTCGTCGACCCAGTGCTGGGCACGCGCCTCCGGGCCGCCGTCACCGAGCACGTCCATCAGCCCGTACGGGGCGGTCGGCTCGGTCAGGTCGCCGAGCAGGCCGGAGAAGTAGGCCTCGTGCTCCTCGCGCGTGATCCCCAGCCGCGCCTGCGCCACGTACCCGCGGAACGGTACGGGGTCGGGCAGTTCGTCAGCATGGCCGGTCAGGATCGCGCGTACCTCGTCCAGGAGCACGTCCAGGGCGGTGTGGTCCTGCACCAGGTGGTGGATGAGCAGGAGTGCCACCCAGCGGTCGGTGCCCGGCTCTGCGGCGACCCTGACCCGCATCAGCGGTGCCCGGTCCAGTGCCTGCCATGCCCCCGCTTCGACCAGCAGTTGCTCGGCGGGATCCGCGTCGGCGTCGAGCACGACCTCGTCCACCGGCAGCTCGGCGGTACGCCACACGACCTGCACCGGCTCGCGCAGTCCTTCCCAGACGATCGCCGTCCGGTAGGTGTCGTGACGGTCGACGATCCGCTGCAGCGCCGCCAGGAACCCGTCGAGGACGTCACGCGAGTCGAAGCCGAGCACGGTCGGCAGCACGTACACGTCGCCGTTGTCACCGCCGGCCATCAAGTGGTGGAAGAACATTCCCTCCTGGAGCGGGGCCAGCGGGTAGATGTCCGCGACATTGGCCGCACCACCGGGCACCGTGTCGACCACCCGGGCGATCTCCGCCTCGGTCAGGTCGGTCAGGGTCAGCATGTCCGGCGTGATCGCGGTCGCGCCCGGCGGGATGAGGTTCGGCGGCACCGTCACGTGTTCCGGACCGGCTGCGGCGGCCAGCCCGGCGGGTGTGGCGTTCTGGAACAGCGCCCGCACGGACACCGACACCCCGCGCTCACGCAGATACTCGACGAGGGAGACGGCCAGCAGCGAGTGTCCGCCCAGGGCGAAGAAGTCGTCGTCCACTCCGACGCGTTCGAGGCCCAGCACCTGTGCGAAGGCCATGCACAGCAGTTCCTCGCGCGGCCCCGTCGGAGCACGGCCCGAGCCGGCGGCCGCCGCGAAGTCCGGTGCTGGCAGCACCTTGCGGTCGAGTTTCCCGTTCGCGGTCAGCGGCAGCGCGTCCAGCACCACCACAGCCGAGGGCACCATGTACGACGGCAGCCGCTCGGCCGCGTGGGCCCGCACCGCTTCGGCCAGTTGGTCCGCATCCAGGACGTCGGCCACCACATAAGCGATGAGGCGCTTGTCTCCCGGAGTCTGCTCGCGCACGACCGCGGCAGCCCGTTCGACCGTCGGGTGGCCGGCCAGCGCGGCCTCGACCTCACCGAGCTCGATCCGGAACCCGCGGATCTTGACCTGGTCGTCCGCACGGCTCAGGAACTCCAGTTGGCCATCGCCGCGCCATCGGACCACGTCACCGGTGCGGTACATCCGCTCGCCCGAGCCGAACGGGCAGGCCACGAAGCGTTCCGCCGACAGTCCCGGACGCCGCAGATACCCACGCGCCACCTGGACACCGGCCAGATACAGCTCACCCTGGGTACCCGGCGCCACCGGCCGCAGCGCGCCGTCGAGCACGTACGCCCGTGTGTTGGAGATCGGCCGCCCGATCGGCACCTGGGAAGCCGCGGCGTCTGTCTCGATGCCGGCAGCGGTCGCCCAGACCGTCACCTCGGTCGGGCCGTACAGGTTGGTGACGGTGCTGCCGAGGGCGGCCATACGGGCGGCCAGGGCACCCGGCAGCGCCTCGCCGCCCACCAGCAGGCGCAGCCCGCGCGCGGCCTCGGCGTGCTCGGTCAGCAACGCCTGCCACAGCGCCGGGGTCGCCTGCATCACGGTCACGCCGAACCGGTCGATGAGCGCGGCCACCTCCGCCGGATCCCGGACGGCCGCGTCCTGGGCGACCACGACCCCGGCGCCCGCGAGCAGCGGGACGTACAGCTCCAGGACATGGATGTCGAAGGACACGGTCGTCACGGCCAGCAGGCGGTCGGCGGCGTCCATCGGGAAGCGCGCCCTCATCGCCGTGACGAAGTTCGCCATCGCGCTGTGCGGGACGACGACCCCCTTGGGCCGGCCGGTGGAACCCGACGTGTGAATCACGTAGGCCGCGTGCCCGGGGAGGAGCGCGCCAAGGCGCTCGGAGGCCGTCAGATCTCCGGCGTCCAGCGCCCGAAGCTCCGCCGCCGTACCAGGATCGTCCACGACGATCCGCCCCGGCCCGGACAGCTCCGCGTCGGTCTCTCGGCTGGTGAGGAGCAGCCCGGGGCGGGTGTCGTCGAGTATGTGCCCGATGCGCTCGGCCGGGTGGTCGGGGTCGATCGGCAGATACGCGCCGCCGGCCTTCAGTACCGCCAGCAGAGCGACGAGCAGGTCGGCCGAACGTCGCATGCACACCGCGACGGTCCGCTCCGGACCGACGCCGTGCCGGACGAGCAGCCGGGCCAGCTGGTTGACCCGCGCGTTCAGCTCGGCGTAGGTCAGCCGGGTGTCACCGCTCAGCACCGCGACGGAGTCCGGCGTCCTCGCCACCTGCGCCTCGAACGCGTCGGGTACGCGCAGCGCCGGTACCGGGGCGTCGGTGTCGTTCCACTCCTCGACGACCCGTCGCCGCTCGCCCGCGTCGAGCACGTCCACCGCGCTCAGCCGCACATCGGTGTTCTCGGCGATCAGCCTCAGGACCCGCACCAGGCAGCCCGCGATCCGTTCGGCCGTCGTCTCGTCGAACAGGTCGGCGGCGGCGACGAGCATGCCCTGTATCCCCGTGGGGGCGCCCGCCGCGTCGAAGCTCTCGCCCATGGTGATGTCGAGGTCGAACTTGGCCGCCACACCGTCGGTGGCCAACGAGGCGGTCCGCAGGCCCGGCAGCGCTGCGGACGGGCTGCCGCCCGCCCCGCCCGCGTTCTGGAGGGTGAGCATGACCTGGAACAGGGGATGCCGGGCCAGCGACCGCGCCGGGGCCAGTTCCTCGACCAGCTTCTCGAAGGGCACGTCCTGGTGGGTGAATGCCGCGAGCGAGGTGTCGCGCACCCGGCGGAGGACGCCGGCGACCGTGGGGTCGTCGGACAGATCGGTCCGTATGACGAGGGTGTTGACGAAGAAGCCGATCAGGTCCTCCAGGGCCTGGTCGGTGCGCCCGGCGACCGCAGTGCCGATCGGGATGTCCGTACCGGCGCCCAGCCGGGACAGGGCCACGGCCAGCGCGGTCTGCACGGTCATGAACAAGGTCACGCCGTGCTCCCGCGCCACCTCTCGCAGGCGTTCGTGCAGGGCGGCGGGTATCTCGACGGGAGTCTGGTGTCCCTGGTAGGACGCCGTCGCCGGGCGCGGCCGGTCGGTCGGCAGGTCCAGTTCCTCCGGCGCGCCGTCGAGGGTGTCCCGCCAGAAGGCGACCTGCTGGGAGATCACGCTGTCGGGGTCGTCCTCGTCACCGAGAAGTTCCCGCTGCCACAGGGCGTAGTCGGCGTACTGCACGGGCAACGGCGTCCAGGCCGGTTCCTCGTCGTCGCACCGCGCCGCGTACGCCGCCGCGATGTCGCGTGCCAGAGGCACCATCGACCAGGCGTCCGCCGCGATGTGGTGCACCACCAGGACCAGAAGGTGTTCCTCCGGTGCCGCCGTGAACAACGCCGCCCGTACGGGGATCTCCGCGCCGAGGTCGAACGCGTGCTCCGCCGCCCGGGCCACCGCGTCCGCCACGTCACCGGAGGCCATCTCGATGACCGGCACCTCGAATCCGCTGGCGTCGAGGGGGAGGCTCCGCTGGTACGGCTCACCGCCCTCCATGGAGAAGACCGTGCGCAGGACCTCGTGACGGTCGATCACGTCGCGCAGCGCGGCGTCCAGCGCGACTCGGTCCAACAGGCCGGTGATCCGCGTCGCGAGCGGAATGTTGTACGTGGCGCTGGGACCCTCCAACTGCCCGAGGAACCACAGCCGCCGCTGCGCGAACGACAGCGGCACCCGCTCCGGCCGTTCGTACGCGGCCAGTTCGATCCGTCCGGGCCGGGCCTGGACGAGCCAGCGCGCGAGACTCGCCGGAGTCGGCATGTCGAACAACGCGACGATCGTCATCTCCACATGGAACGTAGCCCGGATCCTGCCGACGAGGACGGTGGCCAGCAGCGAGTGCCCGCCCAGGGCGAAGAAGTCGTCGTCCACTCCGAACTCGGGCAACCCGAGCACGTCGGCGAACGCCTGACACAGCAGTTCCTCGCGGGCGTCGGCCGGCGCCCGCCCAGCACCCCTCGCGTAGTCGGGAGCGGGCAGCGCGGCACGGTCCACCTTCCCGTTCGCCATCAACGGCAGGGCATCCAGCTCGACCAGGGCCGACGGCAGCATGTACTGCGGCAGCCGCTCGGTGGCGTATGCGCGGACGGTGACGCCGAGGACCTCGCCCCGTTCGGCGGGCACCAGATAGGCGACCAGGCGCTTGTCCCCGGGCACGTCCTCCCGCACCACGACAACCGCCTGGGCCACCGCCGGATGGGCACCCAGGACGGCCTCCACCTCCCCCGGCTCCACCCGGAACCCACGGATCTTCACCTGCCCGTCGGCACGCCCGACGAACACCAACCGGCCTTCCGCATCCCAGCGCACCAAGTCACCCGTGCGGTACATCCGTTCACCGGCCACACCGAACGGGCAGGCCACGAACCGCTCACCGGTCAGCCCCGGCCGGCCGAGATAACCCCGCGCGACACCAACCCCGGCGACATACAGCTCCCCGGCCACACCCACCGGCACCGGACTGAGCCCGCCATCCAGGACATACGCCCGCATGTTGTCCAACGGCCGCCCGATCGGCAGCACCCCGTCCACCCGACCGGCATCCCCGACCCCGTACTGAGTGGCACACAAGGTCACCTCGGTCGGCCCGTACAACTGCCGCACCATCACACCAGGACTGGCCTCCAGCACCCGACGCACCGACTCCGCCGGCACCACATCCCCACCCGTCAACACCTCACCCACACCCGCAAAACAACCCGGATCCTGATCCGCCAGCACCCGCAGCAATCCGGCCGTCACATGCACATGCGACAGCTCGTGATCGGCGACCAGACGGCGCATCACCACCGCATCCACCCGCTCGTCCGGCGCGACGACAACCGTCGCGCCGGACAGCAGCGGGACCCACAACTCATACGACGAGGCATCAAAGGCATGCGGCGCGTGGAACAACACCCGCGACGGAGCACCCCAACAGCGATCCGTGGCCAGCGCCACGACATCCCGGTGCGTCACCACCACACCCTTCGGCACACCCGTCGAACCGGACGTGTACATGATGTAGGCCGCCTGCTGGGGCGAGGACGGCCGGGGCAGTGCTCCTTCCTCTGCCTCCGCCTCTGCCTCTGCCTCCACCGAAAACGTCGGGAGGTCGAGGTCACGCAGGAATGCGTGTCCGGCCGTCGGCTCGTGGACCACCACGCATCGCGCGCCCGAGTCCTTCACGACAGTCCGCATCCGTGCGACCGGCCATCCCGCGTCCAGCGGCACGTACACGCCGCCGGCCTTCAGGACGGCCAGCAGCGTCACCACCAGATCGACCGACCGCTCCATCACGACCGCGACGGTCGACTCCGCGTCCACGCCCGCCGCGACCAACGCCCGCGCCAGCCTGTCCGAGCGGGCGTCCAGCTCGGCGTAACCGATCTCGACGTCGCCGGAGATCAGCGCCGTGGCCTGCGGGGCACGTGCCGCCTGTGCGGCGAACGCGACCGGAACGGTCACGTCGGGAACGTCCACGGCCGTGTCGTTCCACTCGACCCGTACCCGGTTCCCGGCCTGCGCGTCCAGGACGTCCACTCGGGCGAGCGGGGTGTCCGGAGCTTCCGTCAGGGCGGTGACCAGGTTGGTGAGGCAGGTGTGCATGAGTGCGCAGACCTGGTCGGGGTCGGCGGGCGCCATCGCGTTCACGGTGATGACGAAGCTGGGGCCGTCATTGTCGATGGACATGTGCAGCGGGTAGTTCGTGTGCTCTCGGGTGAAGATCGTCCGGATGCCTTCGATGCCCTCACCGGACTCCGGTTCGTCCCGGTTGTGCCGGTAGTTGAAGAGCGAGGTGAACAGCGGGCTGCCACCGGGCAGGCCGGCGGCGGCCTGGGCCAGCGACAGCGGCGCGTGCTCGTGGACCATGAGGTCGGCGAGTTGGTGGCGCAGTTCGGTCAGGGCCTCGGCCACGCTCTTCCGGGCCATACGTACGCGCACCGGCAAGGTGTTGAGGAACAGGCCCGGCGCCCGGTCGGCGCCCGCGCCTGCGTTCATGCGCCCGAACAGGAGCGTGCCGAACACCACGTCGTCGCTCTCAGACACCACGCCGAGGACGCGCGCCCACGCCAGATGGAACAGGGCTGCCGGGCTGACCCCGAGCGACCGCGCCACCCCGCGCATCCGCTCGGTCAGGGCGTCGTCCACGCGCAGGCGGGCATGTGCGGCCTCCTCGCCGTCACCGTGCACGTCCGTCAGGCCATAGGGAGCGGTGGTCTCGGTGACGTCGCCGAGCAGCCCGGTGAAGTACCGCTCGTGCTCCTCCCGCGAGGTCCCGAGCCGTGCCTGCGCGACGAAGTGACGGAACGGCACCGGAGGCGCCAGCCGGTCGGCCTCCCCGGCCAGGAACGCCCGTAGGTCTTCGAGCAGCACCTCCACGGAGGTGTGGTCCTGGACCAGATGGTGGATGCGCAGCAGCATCAGCCAGCCGCCGTCGGGGCCGGCGGCGATGTGCGCCCGCAGCAATGGCGCGCTGTCCAGCTCGATCCGGCCGCCCGCCGCCGCACGAAGCTGCTCGACCGCGTTCGGACCGTCGGGGTCGAGCTCCATCTCCTCGACCGGCAGTTCGGCGTGGCGCCACACGACCTGGACCGGTTCCGGCAGCCCTTCCCACACGATCGCGGTGCGGTAGATGTCGTGCCGGTCCATCACCCACTGCATCGCCGCGAGGAACTCGTCGAGCCTTTCACGGGAGTCGAAGTCGAGGACGGTCGGTGTCACATAGACGTCCGTGCCGTCCCGGTCGGCCACGAGATGGTGGAAGAAGATGCCTTCCTGCAGCGGGGCCAACGGGTACACGTCCTGCACGTTGGCCGCGCCGCCCGGCACCTGCCCCACGACCCGGGCGATCTCGGCCTCGGTCAGCTCGACCAGCGGCAGCATCTCCGGCGTGATCTCGGTGGCCCCCTCGGGGATGAGGCCGAGCGGCACCACCACCGACTCCGGAACCGCCACGGCGGCCAGCCCTGCCGGGGTCGAGGTCATGAACAGGGCCCGCACCGAGACGGACATACCGCGCTGTCGCAGCCACTCCACCAGGGACACCGCGAGCAGGGAGTGCCCGCCGAGGGCGAAGAAGTCGTCGTCGACCCCGACCACCGGCAGCCCCAGCACCTCGGCGAACGCCTGGCACAGCAGCTCTTCCTGAGCCGTGACCGGGGCGCGTCCGGCACCCGCGCCGGCGTGGTCCGGCTCCGGCAGCGCCCTGCGGTCCAGCTTGCCGTTGACCGTCAAGGGCAGGGTCTCGAGCTCCACGAACGCCGAGGGCACCATGTACGACGGCAACCGCTCCACCGCGAACCCGCGCACCGCGTCCAGGACACCGTCGCAGCCGTCGGCGGGCACGACGTAGCCGATCAACCGCGTTCCGCCCAGGGCGTCGTCGCGCGCGATCACCGCGGCCTGGACCACGTCCGGGTGCGCCGCCAGCACGGCCGACACCTCACCCGGCTCGATCCGGAACCCACGGATCTTCACCTGCTCATCCGCACGCCCCGCGAACACCAGCCGACCGTCCGCAGCCCACCGGGCCCGGTCACCCGACCGGTACATCCGGCCCCCCGCCACACCGAACGGACACCCGACGAACCGCTCACCGGTCAGCCCCGGGCGGCCCATGTAGCCCCGCGCGACCTGCGCCCCGGCCACATACAACTCACCGGTCACGCCCACCGGGACCGGCCGCAGCCACTCATCCAGCACATACACCGACAGCCCCGGCAGACCCCGCCCGATCACACTGCCGTCCGTGCTCTCGTCCGGCCCGAGATCGTGGTGCGTGACATGCACCGTGGTCTCGGTGATGCCGTACATGTTCACCAGCCGGGGCCCGGCCCCGCCCAACCGCTCCCACCAGCCGGCCAGCCGCGCCGGCTCCAGCGCCTCACCGCCGAACACCACCACCCGCAGGTCGTGCAGCGCACCGGCACGGTGCGACTGAGCCTCCATCAGCTGGTAGAACGCCGAAGGCGTCTGACTCAGCACCGTCACCCGCTCGCGCTCCAACAGCTCCGCGAACTCCCCCGGCGACCGCGACACCTCGAACGGCACCACCACCACCCGCCCGCCATGCAGCAACGCACCCCACAACTCCCAGACCGAGACGTCGAAGGCGAACGAGTGGAAGCCGCTCCACACGTCGTCGGCGCCGAAGTCGAAGACCTTCCGGGCAGCGGCGAACAACGCCACCACGTTCCGGTGCGGCACCAGCACACCCTTGGGCCGTCCGGTGGAGCCCGACGTGTAGATCACATACGCCGGGTGGGACGGCAGCAACGGAGCAAGCCGGTCCAAGCCGGTCGTCGACTCGATCTCCGCGCCGTCGACCACGACGGCCGTCACGCCCTCCGGCAGGCTCGACGCGTACTCCGCCGTCGTGACGACACACCTCGCACCCGCGTCCGCCAGCACGAACGCGACCCGCTCGGCCGGATAGTCCGGGTCCAGCGGCAGATACGCACCACCCGCCTTCCCCACCGCCACCATCGCCACCACCACATCGACCGACCGCGCCATGAACACACCGACGACCGACTCCGGGCCCACTCCCCGCCCGGCCAGACCACGCGCCAGCCGATCAGCACGGGCTTCCAACTCCGCATACGACAAGGCCACGTCACCCATCGAGACGGCGACCGCCTGCGGTGTCCTCGCCACCTGCGCCTCGAACAGCTCCGGCAGCGTCGCCTCCGGTGTCGGCAGCTCCGGGTCGTTCCATTCCTCGACGAGGACGGACAGTTCGGCCTCGTCCAGCACGTCGACGGCGCTGAGACGCAGGTCGGGGCGGCGGGTGAGCGTGTCGAGCACCCGGGTGAACCAGGTCCCGATCCGGTCGGCGGTGTCCTGGTCGAACAGGTCGGCAGCCGCGACGAGCGTGCCGTGCATCCCGGTCGGGGCGCCCTCCGCGTCGAAGGTCTCCGCGAAGGCCACGTCGAGGTCGAACTTGGCGGGCACCGCACCCGTCGGCAGCACCGAGGTCTCCAGGCCGGGCAGCTCGGCGGACGTGCCGCCACCGGCCCGAGCGGTGTTCTGCAGGGTCAGCATCACCTGGAACAGCGGATGCCGCGTCAGCGACCGCGCCGGGGCCAGGTCCTCCACCAGCCGCTCGAACGGCACGTCCTGGTGTGCCAGGGCGGTCAGCAGGTCGTCGCGCACCCGCTCCAGCACCCCGGCGAACGTCGGGTTGCCGGACAGGTCGGTGCGCAGGACCAGGGTGTTGACGAAGAATCCGGCCAGGTCGTCCAAGGCCTGGTCGGTGCGTCCGGCCACGGCGGTGCCGATCGGGAGGTCGGTGCCGGCGCCCAGTCGCGACAGTGTCACCGCCAGCGCGGCCTGGAGCACCATGAAGACCGTCACGCCCTCGGCCCGTGCCGTCTCCCGCAGCCGCCGGTGCAGTTCGGCCGGAAGCTCGACCTCGGCGAGATGACCGCGATAGGAGAACTCGGCGGGACGCGGCCGGTCGAACGGCAGCTCAAGCTCCTCCGGGGCTCCTGCGAGCGCGTCCCGCCAATGGCCCATCTGCCGCGCGATCAGGCTGTCCGGGTCGCCCTCGTCGCCCAGCAGCTCTCGTTGCCACATCGCGTAGTCGGCGTACTGCACGGGCAGCGGCGCCCACACCGGGGCCTCGCCCTCGCGGCGGGCCGCGTACGCCGCCGACACGTCGCGCGCCAGGGGCTCCATCGACCAGGCGTCGCCCGCGATGTGGTGCACCACCAGGACCAGCACGTGCTCGTCAGGTGCCACCGCGAACAGCGTCGCGCGCACCGGGTTCTCCACGGCCAGATCGAAGGCGTACGTCGCCGCTTCCGCGATCGCCTCGGTCAGATCGTCGGACGACACCTCCACGACCTCGGGCGTGAACGCCGTCTCCGCCACCGGGAGGACCCGCTGGTAGGGCTCGCCGTTCTCGGCCACCGCGAACACGGTGTGCAGCACCTCGTGGCGTTCGACCGTGTCGCGCAGGGCGGCCACGAACGCCTCCCGGTCCAGCGGCCCGGTCAGGCGCAGTGCCAGCGGAAGGTTGTACGTCGGACTCGGGCCCTCCAACTGCCCCAGGAACCAGAGGCGCTGCTGGGCGAAGGACAGGGGCGGCCGCTCCGGCCGCTCGCGCGCGGCCAAAGCCTTCCGTCCCGGCCCGGCGGCTTCGGCGAGCCGGGCAGCCAGACGGCCGGGCGTCGGCGCCTCGAACACGGTCCGGATCGACAGCTCCACGTCCAGGAGCGCGCGCACCCGACTCACCAGGCGGGTGACCAGCAGTGAATGTCCGCCGAGCGTGAAGAAGTCGTCGTCCACGCCGACCGTGGGCAGCCCCAGGATCTCGGCGAAGGCCTGGCACAGCAACTCCTCGCGGGCGTCGACCGGCAGCCGTCCGGCGCCCGGCAGGTACCGGGGGACGGGCAGCGCGGCCCGGTCGACCTTCCCGTTGACCGTCAGCGGGAAGGCGTCCAGCTCCACGAACGCCGCCGGCACCATGTACTCGGGCAGGCGTTCGGCCGCGTACGCACGCGCCGCTGCCGCGACCGGACTGCCCGCTTCCACGGGCACGAGATAGCCGATCAGCCGCTTGTTCCCGGGGGTGTCCTCCCGCACGACAACGGTCGCCTGAGCCACGGCCGGGTGCTCGGAGAGCACCGCCTCGACCTCGCCCGGCTCCACCCGGAAACCGCGGATCTTCACCTGGTCGTCGGCGCGCCCGGCGAAGACCAGCCGCCCGTCCGGGGTCCATCTGGCGAGGTCCCCGGTGCGGTACATCCGTTCGCCCGGTCCGAACGGACACGCCACGAAACGCTCCGCCGTCGTCTGCGCGCGGTTGACATAGCCGCGCGCGAGGCCGGCCCCGGCCACGTACAATTCTCCGGCCACGCCCACCGGCACCACGTTGAGCCCGTTGTCCAGGACGTAGACGCGCGTGTTGTCCAGCGGCCGCCCGATCGGCAGCACCGCGTCGACCTCGGCGGCGTCGGCGACCTCGTACTGGGTGGCGCACAACGTCACCTCGGTCGGCCCGTACATGTGCCGCACGACCACCCGCGGGTTGGCCTCCAGGATCCGGCGTACCGCTTCAGCGGGCACCACGTCCCCGCCCGTCAGCACTTCACGCACGCCAGTGAAGCAGCCCGGGTCGTCCTCGGCCAGCACCCGCAGCAGGCCCGCGGTGACATGGACGTGCGTCAGCTCGTGCTCGGCGGCCAGTCGCCGCATCAGCGACGCGTCAATGCGTTCCCGGGGTGCGATCACCACGGTGCCCCCCGACAGCAGCGGCACCCACAGCTCGTACGAGGAGGCGTCGAACGCGTGCGGGGCGTGGAACAGCACCCGTGGCGTCGAGCCCCAGCAGCGGTCCATGGCCAGCCGCACCACGTCCCGGTGCGTGGCCACCACGCCCTTCGGCAGCCCCGTCGAGCCCGATGTGTACATCACGTACGCGGCCCCGCCCGGCGGAACCGGCCCCGGCAGGTCCACCGCGGTCTCCGCCTCGGCGTCGACCGGCACCAGCGCGACCCCGACCTCCAGTCCGGCCGTCGCCTCGTGCACCAGCACCAGGGAGGCGTCCGCGTCCTCGACCACCGCGCGCGTGCGGGCCGTGGGCCATCCTGCGTCCAGCGGCACGAACACTCCACCGGCTTTGGACACGGCCAGCAACGCCACGACGAGATCGACGGACCGTTCCATCGCCACCGCGACGGCCGACTCCCGTCTCACTCCGGACGCCACCAGCGTCCGGGCCAACCGGTTCGAACGGGCGTCCAGTTCGCGGTAGGTGACCTCCGCTTCGCCGCACACCAGCGCGACCGCGTCCGGAGCGGCCGCCACCCGGGCCGCGAAGGCCTCGGACAACGATACGTCCGGCACGGGCGCCGCGGTGTCGTTCCACCCGTCCACCAGTGCGGACAGTTCGGTCCCATCCAGCACGTCCACCGTGAGAAGTGGGGTGGCCGGTTCCTCCGCCAGGGCAGACGTGAGGGAGTCCAGGCACGTGGTCAGCAGCGCGCCCACCTGTGCCGGATCGGCGGGTGCCACCGCGTCCACGGTGATGGTGAAGCCGGATTCGTCGGCGTCGACCGCCACAGCGAGCGGGTAGTTGGTGAGGTCGCGGGCGGACAGCACCTGCATCCCATTCAGCTCGGAGCGCGCTTCCCGCGGCCCGGAGGCGTGCCGGTAGTTCAGGATCGAGGTGAACAGCGGGCTGCCGCCAGGCAGGCCGCTTGCCGCCTGGGCGAGCGTCAGCGGCGCGTGCTCGTGCACGAGCAGGTCGGCGAGCGCACGCCGCATGCCGGTCAGCGCCTCCTCCACGTCCTGCTGGTCGAGTCGTACGCGCACGGGGAGCGTGTTGATGAACAGGCCCGGCACCCGGTCCGCGCCCTCGCCGGCGTTCATGCGCCCGAACAGGACCGTGCCGAACACCACGTCGTCGCGGCCCGAGACAGCGCCCAGCACACGCGCCCACGCCAGGTGGAACAGTGTCGCCGGGCTCGCTCCGAGTGAGCGCGCCACCTCACGGATGCGACCGGCCAGGGCGTCGTCGACCCTCAGCCGGGCCTCTTCCGATCCCGTGCCGTCACCGTGCACATCGACCAGGCCGTACGGAGCGGTCGTCTCGGTGACGTCCCCGAGCAACTCGGCGAAGAACCGCTCGTGTTCCTCCCGCGGGGTCCCGAGCCGTGCCTGGGCGACGAATTCGCGGAACGGCACCGGCGCCGGCAACTCGTCGGCCCGCCCGGACAGGAACGCCCGCAGATCGTCGAACAGCACGTCCTGGGTGGTGTGGTCCTGGAGCAGGTGGTGTATCCGGAGCAGGGCCAGCCACCGGTCGCCGCCCGGGTCGGCGGCGATGTGCGCGGACATCAGCGGCACCTGGTCCAGGTCCATCCGGCCGCCGGCCGCGGCCAGCATCTGCTGGACCGGATCCGGCCCGTCGGCGTCGAGGATCGTTTCCTCGACCGTCAGTTCGGCGTGGCGTACCACGACCTGCACCGGCTCCCGAAGCCCCTCGGAGATGACGGCGGTGCGGTAGATGTCGTGCCGGTCCACCATCCACTTCAGCGCGGCGAAGAAGTCGTCGAGACGGTCGCGCGAGTCGAACTCGATCACCGCGGGCGTGATGTAGACGTCCGTGCCGTCCCGGTCCGTCATCAGGTGGTGGAAGAGGAGACCTTCCTGGAGGGGGGCCAGCGGGTAGATGTCCGCGATGTTGGCGGCACCGCCCGGTACCGCCGCCGCCACCCGGGCGATCTCCTCCTGGGTCAGTTCGACCAGGGGCAGCATCTCCGGCGTGATCTCGCTCGCGCCCACCGGGATCAGGTTCGGCGGCACCTCCACCCGCTCCTGTGCGGACGCGGCCGCCAACGCTGCCGGGGTCGCGGACACGAACAGCGCCCGCACCGAGACCGCCAGCCCGTGCTGTCGCAGCCACTCCACCAGCGACACCGCCAGCAGCGAATGGCCGCCGAGGGCGAAGAAGTCGTCCTCCACCCCGACCGTGGGCCGGTCCAGGCCGAGAACCTCCGCGAACGCCTGACACACCAGCTCTTCCTGCGCGTTCACCGGCGCGCGTCCCGCACCCGCGCCCGCGTACTCAGGGACCGGCAGCGCCGTGCGGTCGAGCTTCCCGTTCGCCGTCAACGGGAGCGCGTCCAGCTCCACGAACGCCGACGGCACCATGTAGCCGGGCAGCCGCTCCGCCGCGTGTTCCGCGACCGCGGCGCTGATGGCCGTGCCCGGCTTCTGCGGCACGAGATAGCCGGTGAGTCGTTTGTCTCCGGGCGTGTCCTCCCGCACGACCACCGCCACCTGGGCCACGGCCGGGTGCCCCGCCAGAACAGCCTCCACCTCACCCGGCTCGATACGGAACCCACGGATCTTCACCTGATCATCCGCACGCCCCACGAACACCAACTCACCGTCAGCGTCCCACCGCACCCGATCCCCGGTCCGATACATCCGCTCACCCGACACAAACGGACACGCCACAAACCGCTCACCCGTCAACACCGGCCGACGCAGATAACCACGCCCCACCTGCACCCCGGCCACATACAACTCACCCGCCACACCCACCGGCACCGGACACAGCCGGTCATCCAGCACGAACACCCGCATGTTCGCCACCGGACGCCCCACCGGCACCCCCGACCCCAAAGACCGGCCCCCCGCACGCCACACAGTCACATTCACCGTCGCCTCACTCGGCCCGTAACTGTTGAACAACGTGCGACCACCCGCCACCCAACGCTCCACCAGACCAGGCGGACACACCTCACCACCCACATCCAGCACGAACCCCGGATCCAGCACACCCTCATCCATCAACACCGCCACCCCCGGCGGCAACGTCGCATGCGTCACCCCCTCATCCAGCAGGAAACGCACCAACTCATCACCCAGCCGCGACTCCCCCGGCACCGTCACCAACGCCGCCCCCCGCAGCAACGCCAGCAACCACTCCTCACAGAACGCGTCAAAACCCACCGACGCGAACTGCGCCACCCGACTCCCCGGCCCCACCCCATACCGGTCATGACTCGCCACATAACTCACACACGCCTCATGCGAGACCATCACGCCCTTCGGCCGCCCCGTCGACCCAGACGTGAAGATCACATACGCCGGATGCGACGGCAGCAACGGAGCAAGCCGGTCCACGTCCGACACCGGACCCTCGTCATAACCGTCGACCTCCGCAAGGAACTCCGGACTGTCCACCACCAGCACCGGAGCCGCATCCTCCAACACGAAACGAATCCGCTCCGCAGGCTGCCCCGGATCAACCGCCACAAAGGCACCACCCGCCTTCAACACCGCCAGAACCGCCACCACCAACTCCGGCGACCGCTCCAACACCAAAGCCACCACCGACTCCGGACCCACCCCCGACACGACCAGCTTCCGCGCCAGACAATTCGCCCACGCATCCACCTCCGCATACGACAGCTCCACACCACCACCGGACAACGCCACCGCCTCCGGCAACCGCACCACCTGCGCCGCAAACAAGTCCGGCAGCAGGGCAGCGGGGACCGGTTCCGCCGTGGCATTCCAGTCGTGGACGATCCGCCGGTACTCGGCCGGGCCGAGCACGTCCAGGGAGCGGACGGGGGCCGACGGGTCGGCTGCGGCCGCCTCCAGGACGCGTGCCACCATGTCCGCGATCCGCTGGACCGTTGCGGCATCGAACAGATCGGCCGCGCCGATGAGCGCGCCGTGCAGCCCCGCGGGCTGCCCGTCGTCGTCGACGGTCTCGCGCAGCACCAGGTCGAGGTCGAGTTCGCGCGCCTGCTCTTCGTCGGAGACCATCTCGACCCGCAGGCCGGGCAGTTCCAGGGCCGGGCCGCCGCGCCGGCCGGAGGACGTCATGTCCTCGCTCTCCACGGCTGCCATCACCTGGAAGAGGGGGTGCCGGGCCAGTGACCGGGTCGGCGCAAGTTCCTCGACCAGTTTCTCGAACGGCACGTCCTGGTGCTCGTAGGCATCCAGGGAAGCCTCACGCACCTGCCGCAGCACATCGGTGAAGGTCGGGTCGCCCGACAGGTCGGCGCGGATCACCAGGTTGTTGACGAAGAAGCCGACCAGGTCGTTGAGCCCCTCGTCGGTCCGTCCGGCGACCAGGCTGCCGATCGGGAGGTCATCGCCCGCCCCGATCCGGGACAGCAGCACAGCCAGCGCGGAATGCGCCACCATGAGCAGGGTCGCCCCGTGGTCGCCCGCTAGCTCCAGCAGCCGCTGGTGGACGTCGGCGGAGATCTCCAGTTCGGCCGTGTGACCACGGGACGTGGTCTGTGCCGGGCGTGGGCGGTCGGTGGGCAGTTCCAGTTCCTCCGGCGCGCCATCAAGGGCGCGCCGCCAGTACGCCACCTGCTCGGACAGGGCGCTCTCCGGGTCGTCATGCGCACCGAGGAGTTCCCGCTGCCACAGGGTGTAGTCCGCGTACTGCACGGGCAGCGGCTCCCACTGGGGCTCGTGGCCCGCCAGCCGTGCTGTGTAGGCGGTGGAGAGGTCGCGCGTCAGGGGTCCCATCGACCAGCCGTCGGCCGCGATGTGGTGCACCACCAGGACCAGTACGTGCTCGTCCGGGTTCACCACGAGCAGGTCGGCACGGACCGGGATCTCGCCGGCCAGGTCGAAGGCGTACGCACTCGCGCGCCGCACCTCGTCCGGCACGTCCTCCGGCGTCACCCGGACGACGTTCAGCTCGAAGCCCGCGTCCTCGGTCGGCAGTACCCGCTGGTACGGCTCACCGCCCGAGGACGGGAGAACGGTGCGCAGCACCTCGTGGCGGTCGATCACGTCGCTTAGGGCGGCGGCGAGCGCGTCGGTGTCCAGCTGTCCGGTCAGCCGCAGGGCCAGCGGAATGTTGAAAGTGTCGGCGGGTCCCCCCAACTGCCACAGGAACCACAGGCGGCGCTGCGCGAACGACAACGGAATCATCAGAACTCCTTCTCCTGCTTGCGCATCGGCCGCAGCGTCGGCCTGGTCTTCTTCCGTGAGCCCTGGTGCGTCGTCAGCCATTCGGCGACACCGGCGGGTGTGGGGTTCGCGAACAGCACGCGGAGCGGCACGTCCACGCCCGCCACCGCACGCACCCGGCTGAGCAGCCGGGTGGCCAGCAGGGAGTGCCCACCGAGCGCGAAGAAGTGGTCGTCGGCCCCGATCTCGGGCAGGCCGAGGATGTCGGCGAACGCCTGGCACACCAGTTCTTCCTGTGGGGTGGCGGGCACGCGGCCGGTCCCGGCCTTGGTGTAGTCCGGAGCGGGCAGCGCCCTGCGGTCCAGCTTGCCGTTGACCGTCAGCGGCACGGCGTCCAGCACCACCACGGCCGACGGCACCATGTACGACGGCAGCCGTTCCGCCGCGAATCCGCTTACCGCCTGAGGCAGTTCATCGGCGTCGACGCCGTCGCCGGGAACGACGTAGCCCACGAGCCGTGGCTCACCGGGCGTGTCCTCCCGTACGGTCACCGCGGTCCGAGCCACGTCAGGGTGGGCCGCGAGCACGGCCTCGACCTCGCCAGGCTCGATCCGGAACCCGCGGATCTTCACCTGGTCGTCCACACGGCCCGCGAAGACCAGCTGCCCGTCGGCGTTCCACTTCGCCCGGTCACCGCTGCGGTACATCCGCCGATCCGGCTCGAACGGGCAGGCCACGAAGCGCTCCCCCGTCAACCCGGGACGGCCCAGGTAGCCGCGTGCCAGACCCGTGCCCGCGAGGTACAGCTCACCCACCACGCCCGTCGGCACGGGCTTCAGCGCGGCGTCGAGCACGTACACGCGGGTGTTGGCGACGGGTCGGCCGATGGGCACGGCCTCGCCCGCATCCAGGCCGGGGCTGCACCGCCACACCGTGGCGACCACGGTCGCCTCCGTCGGCCCGTAGGCGTTGAACATCGTGCGGCCGTCCGCCGCCCAGCGTTCGACCAACTCGGGTGGGCATGCCTCGCCGCCGACGTCGAGCACGAACGCCGGGTCCAGCAGGCCGTCGGGGATCGTCTCCGCCACCGCGGGCGGCAGCGCCGCGTGCGTCACTCCGTGATCGACGAGGAACCGTCCGAGTTCGGCCCCCAGCCGCCGGTCCGCCGGCACGGTCACCAGCGCCGCGCCACGCAGCAGCGCCAGCAGCCACTCCTCGCAGAACATGTCGAAGCCTACGGACGCGAACTGCGCCACCCGGCTGCCGGCCTTCACGCCGTACCAGTCATGGCTCCCCGACAGGTCCGCGCATCCCTGGTGCGTGACGACCACGCCCTTCGGGCGTCCCGTCGACCCCGACGTGTAGATCACATACGCCGGGTGGGACGGCAGCAACGGAGCGAGCCGGTCCACGTCCGACACCGGACCCTCGTCATAACCGTCGACCTCCGCAAGGAACTCCGGACTGTCCACCACCAACACCGGCCCGGCATCCTCGATCACCGACCGGATCCGCTCAACCGGCTGCCCCGGATCGATCGGCAAGTACGCACCACCCGCCTTCAGCACCGCCAGAACCGCCACCACCAACTCCGGCGACCGCTCCAACACCAAAGCCACCACCGACTCCGGACCCACCCCCGACACGACCAGCTTCCGCGCCAGACAATTCGCCCACGCATCCACCTCCGCATACGACAGCTCCACACCACCACCGGACAACGCCACCGCCTCCGGCGACCGCACCACCTGCGCCGCGAACAGATCGGGCACCACACCGTCCGGCACCGGAGCAGCCGTGTCGTTCCAGTCCCGCACGATCCGCCGGTACTCCTCGGGGTCCAGCAACTCCACCGTGCTGAGGGGCACTTCGGCGGCAGCGGTGACCACGGTGAGCAACCGGACCAGGTGACCGGCGATCCGGTCGGCAGTGGCCCGGTCGAACAGGTCGGCGGCCGTCGTGAGCGTGCCGTACATCCCGTCCGGCGCACCCTGCTCATCGCGGCGCTCCGACAGGCTCAGCGCGAGGTCGTACCGGGCGACTCCGTGCGCCAGCGGCTCGCCGCTCACCTCGAGTCCTGGCAGCCGCAGCCCGGCCTCCGGGACGTTCTGCACATCAAGTGCCACCTGGAACAGCGGCTGCCGTGCCAGGGAGCGTTCGGGGACGAGCTTCTCCACCACGTGGTCGAAGGGCAGGTCCTGGTGTGCGTAGGCCGCCAGGTCGGTGTCGCGTACGCGCCGCAGCAGCTCGGCGAAGCTCGGGTCGCCCGACACGTCGGTGCGGAGCACGAGCATGTTGACGAAGAAGCCGATCAGATCGTCGAGGGCGTCGTCGGTGCGGCCGGCCAGTGCGGTGCCGATCGGGATGTCGGTGCCCGCGCCGAGCCTGCTCAGCAGTGCCGCGAGGCCTGCCTGGAGCACCATGAAGACGGTGACCTGCTCGGTGGCGGCCAGTTCTGTGATGCGCCGGTGCAGGTCCGCGGAGAGTTCCACCGGGGTCTCATCTCCCCGGCGCGTCGCCACCGCGGGACGCGCTCGGTCCGTCGGCAGGGTCGTCTCGTCGGGGGCGCCCGCCAGGGTCTCCCGCCAGAACGCCAGCTGTCGGGCCTGGACGCTGTCCGGGTCGCCCGCGTCGCCGAGGAGTTCCCGCTGCCACAGGGCGTAGTCGGCGTACTGCACCGGCAGCGGCGTCCAGTCCGGTGCCCGGCCCTCCAGGCGTGCCGTGTACGCGACCGACATGTCCTGTGCCAGCGACGCGATCGACCACCCGTCGGTCGCGATGTGGTGCACCGCCAGCACGAGGACATGCTCGTCCGGCGCCAGGGCGAGCAGCCATGCCCGGAGGGGGATCTCCGTGGCGAGGTCGAAGGCGTATCCCGCTACGCGGTCGATCTCGGCGGCGGCCTCCCCTGCCGCGACGTCGAGGGTAGTTAGCTCGAAGTCGACCTCGTCGGCCCGCAGGATCCGCTGGTAGGGCTCGCCGTCCTCGGCCGGGAGCACCGTCCGCAGCACCTCGTGGCGGCCGATCACGTCCCGGAGCGCCGCGCTCATCGCCTCCCGGTCCAGCGCCCCGCGCAGCCGGAGGGCGGTGGTATTGCTGTAGCTGGCGCTGGAGCCCTCGAGCTGCCCGATGAACCACAACCGGCGCTGTGCGAAGGACAGCGGTGGCCGCTCCGGGCGTTCCCGCGCGGTGAGGGCCACGCGGCCGGGGGCGACTGGGCGCAGTCGTGCGGCCAGACGGGCCGGGGTCAGCGTCTCGAACAGCGCCCGGATCGACACCTCCATGCCGAGCGCCGACCGCATCCGGCTGACCAGCCTGGTCGCCAGCAGGGAATTCCCGCCGAGCGCGAAGAAGTCGTCGTCGGGACCGACCCGTTCCCGGCCCAGCACGTGGGCGAACGCTTGGCGGAGCAGTTCCTCGTGGGCGGTGGCGGGAGCGCGACCGGAGCCCACCGTCCACGCCCCGCCCGCCTCCGGTACGAGCACGGCCCGCCCGCCGGCCGAGGAGGCGGCCCCGTCCACGTCGGGGATCCGATCCGCCGCGCCGGGCACGTCCACCGACGTCAGCGGGAGGTCGGAACCGTCCTCCAGCGCGGTGGCGAGGTTGGCGAGGGTCGTCTGCAGCAGCGCGGCGACTTCGTCGGCGTCCACCGGACACACGGCGTCGACGGTAATGCCGAACGTCTCGCCGTCGTCGTCGATCGAGACGCCCAGCGGGTAGTTGTTGCGTTCCTGCGTGAAGAGCGTCGTGACGTCCGCGAGCACGTCGTCCGGCTCGTGGACGACCGGCTTGCCGTGCCGGTAGTTGAACAGCGCGGTGAACAGGGGGGCACCGGCAGGCAGGCCGCTGGCGGCCTGAGCCAGTGTCAGCGGCGCGTGCTCGTGCGCCAGCAGGTCGGCGAGCTGGTCACGCAGGTCCGTCAGCGCCCGCCCCACCGTCTGCTCGGCCGAATCGACCCTGACGGGAAGGGTGTTCATGAACAGCCCCGGCACACGGTCGGCCCCGACGCTCGCCCGGCCCAGCAGCACCGTGCCGAACACGACGTCATCACGCCCGGACACCGCCGCCAGCATCCGGGCCCACGCCAGATGGAAGATCGTCGCGGGGCTGACCCCGCGCGAGCGTGCCAGAGCCTGAACCCGCCGCGTCAACTCGTCCTCCACCCGCAGCCTGGCCTGCGCCAGCTCCGTGCCGTCGCCGCGAACGTCGAGCAGTCCGTAGGGGGCGCTGGTCTCCGTCACATCACCCAGCAGTCCGGCGAAGTACTCCCGGTGCGCTTCCTCGGACACACCCAGCCGGGCCTGCGCCACGAAGTCACGGAACGGCACCGGCGCAGGCAGCGCATCGGCCCGCCCCGCCAGCAACAGCTTCACCTCTTCGAGGACCACTTCCAGGGCCGTGTGGTCCTGGACGAGGTGATGCATCCGCACGAGAGCGAGCCATCCGCCACCGCCCGGATCGGCCGCGATGTGCACCCTCAGCAACGGCGCCCGGTCCAACTCCATACGCCCACCGGCGGCCGCCAACAGCTGCCCGACCACGTCACCCGCGCCGGCACCAAGGACCACCTCCGTGACCGGCAACTCAGCCTGCCGCCACACCACCTGAACCGGCTCCGGCAACCCCTCCCACACGATCGCCGTGCGATACACGTCATGCCGGTCCAGCACCCGCTGCAACGCGGTCAGGAAGGAGTCCAAGCGGGCACGCGAGCCCATCCTCAAGACGAAGGGCATGACATAGACGTCGTCACCGTCCTGACCCGCCATCAAGTGATGAAAAAAGATGCCTTCCTGCAACGGCGCCAGCGGATACACGTCCTGCACATTGGCCGCACCCCCCGGCACAGCCGCCACCACCCGGGCGGCCTCCACCTCGGACAGCTCCACCAGCGTCAACATCTCCGGCCGGATCTCAACGGCACCCTCAGGAATGAGATTCGGCGGCACCTCCACCAAATCCAGCCCCGCCACCGCCGCGAGCGCGGCCGGCGTCGGCGTCACGAACAACGCCCGCACCGACACCGACACCCCACGCCGCCGCAACCACTCCACCAACGACACCGCCAACAGCGAATGCCCACCGAGAGCGAAGAAATCGTCGTCGACGCCGACCCTCTCCAGCCCCAGAACATCCGCGAAGGCCGCGCAAATGATCTCCTCGCGCACAGTGGCAGGCGCCCGACCCACGCCGATCGTGTAGTCGGGGGCGGGGAGCGCCTTGCGGTCGAGCTTGCCGTTCGTCGTGAGCGGGAAGCCGTCCAGCTCCACGATCGCCGAGGGAACCATGTACTGCGGCAGCCGCTCGGTGGCGTATGCGCGGACGGTGACGCCGAGGACCTCGCCCCGTTCGGCGGGCACCAGATAGGCGACCAGGCGCTTGTCCCCGGGCACGTCCTCCCGCACCACGACAACCGCCTGGGCCACCGCCGGATGGGCACCCAGGACGGCCTCCACCTCCCCCGGCTCCACCCGGAACCCACGGATCTTCACCTGCCCGTCGGCACGCCCGACGAACACCAACCGGCCTTCCGCATCCCAGCGCACCAAGTCACCCGTGCGGTACATCCGTTCACCGGCCACACCGAACGGGCAGGCCACGAACCGCTCACCGGTCAGCCCCGGCCGGCCGAGATAACCCCGCGCGACACCAACCCCGGCGACATACAGCTCCCCGGCCACACCCACCGGCACCGGACTGAGCCCGCCATCCAGGACATACGCCCGCATGTTGTCCAACGGCCGCCCGATCGGCAGCACCCCGTCCACCCGACCGGCATCCCCGACCCCGTACTGAGTGGCACACAAGGTCACCTCGGTCGGCCCGTACAACTGCCGCACCATCACACCAGGACTGGCCTCCAGCACCCGACGCACCGACTCCGCCGGCACCACATCCCCACCCGTCAACACCTCACCCACACCCGCAAAACAACCCGGATCCTGATCCGCCAGCACCCGCAGCAATCCGGCCGTCACATGCACATGCGACAGCTCGTGATCGGCGACCAGACGGCGCATCACCACCGCATCCACCCGCTCGTCCGGCGCGACGACAACCGTCGCGCCGGACAGCAGCGGGACCCACAACTCATACGACGAGGCATCAAAGGCATGCGGCGCGTGGAACAACACCCGCGACGGAGCACCCCAACAGCGATCCGTGGCCAGCGCCACGACATCCCGGTGCGTCACCACCACACCCTTCGGCACACCCGTCGAACCGGACGTGTACATCACATACGCGGCCGCATCAGGCTCCACAGTGGGCAGCGCCACCTCCGCCGCCTGCGCAACCCCATCGACCCACACCACACCCAGGTCCGTCGTCCGGACGAACTCATGCCCAGCCGCATCCCCATGCGTGACAACCCACCGCACACCGGCGTCCTCGACCACCCCACGCATCCGCGCCACCGGCCAACCCACATCCAGCGGCAGATACACACCACCGGCCTTCAACACGGCGAGCAGGGCCACCACCAGGTCCACCGACCGCTCCATGACCACGGCGACGACCGACTCCTGCCCCACGCCCGACGCGACCAGCACCCGCGCCAACTCATCGGCCCGCACCTCCAGTTCCGCATAGTCGAGCCGGACGCCATCGGACCGCACCGCGAGGGCACCGGGATCGGCCGCCGTCAGCCGGGCGAACGCCTCGGGCACGGAGATGTCCGGCAGGGGCACCGACGTGTCGTTCCACTCCGTGAGCAACCGTCGGCGTTCCTCCGGGCCGAGCACATCGACCTCGGTGATCCGGGTGGCGGGTTCTGCGCCCATCGTCCGCACTACCCGCACCAGTCGATCCGCCAGCCGTTCGGCGGTGTCCTGGTCGAACAGGTCGGCGGAGGCCATGAGCGAGCCGTTGATCCCCGCCGGATCGCCGGCCTCGTCGAAGGTCTCGGCGAGGCTCAGGTCGAGGTCGAACTCGAGCGCCGTGACGTCGGTGCCCAGTGCGCCGGTCCGCAGGCCGGGCAGGGCCACCTCCGGCGCTCCCGCGACCCGGCCGGTGTTCTGCAGGGTCATCATCACCTGGAACAGCGGATGACGTGCGAGGGACCGGGCCGGGGCCAGTTCCTCGACCAGTTTCTCGAACGGCACGTCCTGGTGTGTGAACGCCGCCAGGGACGTCTCGCGCACCCGCTCCAGCACCTCGGTGAGGCTGGGGTCACCGGAGAGGTCGGTGCGCATGACGAGGGTGTTCACGAAGAACCCGACCAGGTCCTCCAACGCGCGATCGGTACGGCCCGCCACCGCCACGCCGATGGGGATGTCCGTGCCGGCCCCCAGGCGCGACAACGTCACCGCCAGCGCGGCCTGGAGCACCATGAACACCGTCACACCCTCGGCCCGTGCCACCTCCAGCAGTCGCCGGTGCAGTTCGGCAGGGATCTCCACCCTGGCGAGCCGCCCGAGGCGTGAGGTCTCCGCAGGGCGGGGCCGGTCGACCGGCAGGTCCAGTTCTTCGGGTGCGCCCGCCAGGGTGTTCCGCCAGTGCGCGACCTGACGCGACAGCAGGCTCTCCGGATCCTCCTCGTCACCCAGCAGCTCTCGTTGCCACAACGCGTAGTCGGCGTACTGCACCGGCAGCGGAGCCCAGACCGGGGCCTCGCCCTCCAACCGCGCCGCGTACGCCGCCGACACGTCGTGCGCCAGCGGTTCCATCGACCAGCCGTCGGCCGCGATGTGGTGCACGACCAGCACCAGCACGTGCTCGTCCGGCGCCACCGCGAACAACGCCGCGCGCAGCGGGGCCTCGACGGCGAGATCGAACGCGTACCCGGCGGCCTGCGCCACCCGGTCGGCCACGTCCTCGGCGGACACCTGGACGACGTCCAGGGCGAACGCCGTCTCCTCCAGCGACAGCACCTGTTGGAACGGGTCTCCCTCGACCGTCCGGAACACGGTGCGCAACACCTCATGGCGCTGGATCACGTCGCGCAGTGCCGCCGTGAGGGCCTCTCGGTTCAGCGTCCCGGCCAGGCGCAGTGCCAGCGGGATGTTGTACGTCGGGCTGGGCCCCTCCAGTTGTCCCAGGAACCACAGGCGCTGCTGGGCGAACGACAGCGGAACCCGTTCCGGCCGTTCCCGAGCCGCCAGCGCCGCCCGGCCGGGCGCGGCCTGGACCGACCACGCCGCCAGTTCCGCCGGTGTGCGGGCCTCGAACAGCGCCCGCAGCGGCACTTCCAAACCCAGCACCGCACGGATCCGGCTCACCAACCGCATGGCCAGCAGCGAGTGCCCGCCGAGCAGGAAGAAGTCGTCGTCCACTCCGACCGTGGGCAGTCCCAGAGCCTCAGCGAACACTTGGCACAGCAGCTCTTCCCGGGCGTTCGCGGGCGTCCGACCCACGCCGGCGGTGTACTGCGGCACAGGCAGAGCTCTGCGGTCGAGCTTGCCGTTGACCGTCAGTGGCAGAGCGTCCAGCTCCACCAACGCCGACGGCAGCATGTACTGCGGCAGCCGCCCGAGGGCATACTCCCGGACCACACCCTCGAGAGCCGCACCCACCTCGTGCGGCACCAGATAGGCGACCAGGCGCTTGTCCCCGGGCACGTCCTCCCGCACCACGACAACCGCCTGGGCCACCGCCGGATGGGCACCCAGGACGGCCTCCACCTCCCCCGGCTCCACCCGGAACCCACGGATCTTCACCTGCCCGTCGGCACGCCCGACGAACACCAACCGGCCTTCCGCATCCCAGCGCACCAAGTCACCCGTGCGGTACATCCGTTCACCGGCCACACCGAACGGGCAGGCCACGAACCGCTCACCGGTCAGCCCCGGCCGGCCGAGATAACCCCGCGCGACACCAACCCCGGCGACATACAGCTCCCCGGCCACACCCACCGGCACCGGACTGAGCCCGCCATCCAGGACATACGCCCGCATGTTGTCCAACGGCCGCCCGATCGGCAGCACCCCGTCCACCCGACCGGCATCCCCGACCCCGTACTGAGTGGCACACAAGGTCACCTCGGTCGGCCCGTACAACTGCCGCACCATCACACCAGGACTGGCCTCCAGCACCCGACGCACCGACTCCGCCGGCACCACATCCCCACCCGTCAACACCTCACCCACACCCGCAAAACAACCCGGATCCTGATCCGCCAGCACCCGCAGCAATCCGGCCGTCACATGCACATGCGACAGCTCGTGATCGGCGACCAGACGGCGCATCACCACCGCATCCACCCGCTCGTCCGGCGCGACGACAACCGTCGCGCCGGACAGCAGCGGGACCCACAACTCATACGACGAGGCATCAAAGGCATGCGGCGCGTGGAACAACACCCGCGACGGAGCACCCCAACAGCGATCCGTGGC
This sequence comes from Streptomyces sp. NBC_00576, assembly GCF_036345175.1. Taxonomy (NCBI): domain Bacteria; kingdom Bacillati; phylum Actinomycetota; class Actinomycetes; order Kitasatosporales; family Streptomycetaceae; genus Streptomyces; species Streptomyces sp. NBC_00576. Next base: position 110,447 of record NZ_CP107780.1, read on the forward strand.
CAGCGCCACGACATCCCGGTGCGTCACCACCACACCCTTCGGCACACCCGTCGAACCGGACGTGTACATCACATACGCGGCCGCCGTTTGCGCCACGACCGGAAGGGGGCCCTCGTCCGATCCCTCATCCACAGACACCTCAGCGACACCGAGGCCGTGTCCGGCCGACGTCTCGCTCACCACGACCAGGTGGGCGCCCGCGTCCTCGATCACGGAACGCATCCGCGCCACCGGCCATGTCACATCCAGCGGCAGATAGGCGCCACCGGCCTTCAACACGGCGAGCAGGGCCACCACCAGGTCCACCGAGCGTTCCATCAGCACGGCGACGACCGACTCCTGCCCGACCCCGGAAGCCACCAGGGCGCGGGCCAGCCGGTCCGAACGCACGTCGAGATCCCGGTAGGTGAGTTCCACGCCGTCCCCCACGACGGCCACCGCGTCCGGATCCGCCGCCACGCGGGCGGCGAAGGCCTGGGGCACCGGCACTTCCGGCGCGGGTGCCGCCGTGTCGTTCCATCCCGCCAGGATCCGTGTGAGCTCGGCCGGGCCGAGCACGTCAATCGCTGTCAGGGGGGTGTCCGGAGCGTGTTCCAGGGCCGTCGACAGGCCCTCCAGACAGGTGAGCAGCAGCGTGCCCGCCCCCGAGGGATCGACCGGGGCGACGGCCTCCACTTCCACCTCGAAGTCTGTGCCGTCATCGTCGACGGACACGACCACCGGGTAGTTCGAGTACTCCCGGTGCATCACGACGCTCACGCCGTCGAGGCCGGCGCCGGGATGCCGCTCGGCGGGCAGGTTGTGCCGGTAGTTGAACAGCGAGGTGAACAGCGGGCTGGAGCCGGGCACCTCGCTGGCCCGCTGTGCCAGGGCGAGCGAGGCATGTTCGTGGACCATCAGCTGAGCGAGCTGGTGGCGCATGTCCGTGAGGACGTCGGCCGCGCTCTTGGCGGCCAGACGCAGCCGCACCGGCAGGGTGTTGATGAAGAGGCCCGGAGCACGGTCGGCGCCGGCGCCGGCGTTCATCCGTCCGAACAGGATCGTACCGAACACGACGTCGTCGCGGCCCGACAGTGTGCCGAGCACCCGTGCCCACGCCACGTGGAACAGCGTCGCCGGGCTCACGCCGAGCGACCGCGCCAGGTTCCGGACTCGCCGGGTCAGGGCCTCGTCCATCCGCAGCCGGACCTGTGCGGCATCCGTGCCGTCACCGTAGACGTCCATGAGGCCGTACGGGGCCGTGGTCTGGGTGACGTCGCCCAGCAGGTCGGTGAAGTAGCGCTCGTGCTCCTCCCGCGAAACCCCGAACCGTGCCCGGGCCACGAACTCGCGGAACGGCACTGGCGCGGGCAGCCGCTCCCCCTGCCCGTTCATGAACGCGCGGACCTCGTCGAGCACCACGTCGAAGGTGGTGTGGTCCTGGACCAGGTGGTGGATGCGCAGCAGCACCATCCATCCGCCGTCCGAGGCCGCCGTCACACGCACCCGCAGCAACGGCGCTCGTGTCACGTCGATGGCGGACTCGCCCGCCGACAGAAGCTGATCGGCGGCCTCGGGTCCGTCGGGGTCGAGGGCGATCTCCTCGACCGGCAGATCGGCATGGCGTACGACCACCTGCACCGGTTCGCGCAACCCTTCCCACAGGATCGCGGTGCGGTAGATGTCGTTCCGGTCCACCATCTGCTGCAGCGCCGCGAGGAAGTCCTCAAGTCTCTGCCGGGAGGCGATGGTGAGCATGATCGGTGTCGCGTAGACGTCCGTGCCGTCCCGGTCGGCCAACAGGTGGTGGAAGAAGATGCCTTCCTGCAGCGGCGCCAGCGGATACACGTCCTGGATGTTGGGCACGCCCCCCGGAACGGCCACCACCACGCGGGCCAGCTCCTCATCGGTCAGCTCGACGAGGGGGAGCATCTCCGGTGTGATCTCTGTGGCGTTGTCGGGGATCCGGCCGGGCGGCACCTCGACCCGGTCGGGCCCGGCCACCGCGGCCAGGCGGGCCGGGGTCGCGGACGCGAACAGGGCCCGCACCGAGACCGACACGCCGCGTTGCCGCAGCCACTCCACCAGGGACACCGCCAGGAGCGAGTGCCCGCCGAGGGCGAAGAAGTCGTCGTCGACCCCGACCACCGGCAGCCCCAGCACCTCGGCGAACGCCTGGCACAGCAGCTCTTCCTGAGCCGTGACCGGGGCGCGTCCGGCACCCGCGCCGGCGTGGTCCGGCTCCGGCAGCGCCCTGCGGTCCAGCTTGCCGTTGACCGTCAAGGGCAGGGTCTCGAGCTCCACGAACGCCGAGGGCACCATGTACGACGGCAACCGCTCCACCGCGAACCCGCGCACCGCGTCCAGGACACCGTCGCAGCCGTCGGCGGGCACGACGTAGCCGATCAACCGCGTTCCGCCCAGGGCGTCGTCGCGCGCGATCACCGCGGCCTGGACCACGTCCGGGTGCGCCGCCAGCACGGCCGACACCTCACCCGGCTCGATCCGGAACCCACGGATCTTCACCTGCTCATCCGCACGCCCCGCGAACACCAGCCGACCGTCCGCAGCCCACCGGGCCCGGTCACCCGACCGGTACATCCGGCCCCCCGCCACACCGAACGGACACCCGACGAACCGCTCACCGGTCAGCCCCGGGCGGCCCATGTAGCCCCGCGCGACCTGCGCCCCGGCCACATACAACTCACCGGTCACGCCCACCGGGACCGGCCGCAGCCACTCATCCAGCACATACACCGACAGCCCCGGCAGACCCCGCCCGATCACACTGCCGTCCGTGCTCTCGTCCGGCCCGAGATCGTGGTGCGTGACATGCACCGTGGTCTCGGTGATGCCGTACATGTTCACCAGCCGGGGCCCGGCCCCGCCCAACCGCTCCCACCAGCCGGCCAGCCGCGCCGGCTCCAGCGCCTCACCGCCGAACACCACCACCCGCAGGTCGTGCAGCGCACCGGCACGGTGCGACTGAGCCTCCATCAGCTGGTAGAACGCCGAAGGCGTCTGACTCAGCACCGTCACCCGCTCGCGCTCCAACAGCTCCGCGAACTCCCCCGGCGACCGCGACACCTCGAACGGCACCACCACCACCCGCCCGCCATGCAGCAACGCACCCCACAACTCCCAAACGGAGAAGTCGAAAGCCAGCGAGTGGAACCAGCTCCACACATCACCCGCACCGAAGTCCAGCACCTCCCGGGCAGCGGCGAACAACGCCACCACGTTCCGGTGCGGCACCAGCACACCCTTGGGCCGTCCGGTGGAGCCCGACGTGTAGATCACATACGCCGGGTGGGACGGCAGCAACGGAGCAAGCCGGTCCACGTCCGACACCGGACCCTCGTCATAACCGTCGACCTCCGCAAGGAACTCCGGACTGTCCACCACCAACACCGACCCGGCATCCTCGATCACCGACCGGATCCGCTCAACCGGCTGCCCCGGATCGATCGGCAAGTACGCACCACCCGCCTTCAGCACCGCCAGAACCGCCACCACCAACTCCGGCGACCGCTCCAACACCAAAGCCACCACCGACTCCGGACCCACCCCCGACACGACCAGCTTCCGCGCCAGACGATTCGCCCACGCATCCACCTCGCCGTAACTCAGCCGGCTGTCAGTGCCCACCAACGCGATCGCGTCCGGCGTCCGTAACGCCTGGGCCGCGAACAGATCCGGCACCACTCCGTCCGGCACCGGGGCGGCCATGTCGCCGCTCCGGGACAGCAGTTCGGCGTACTCGGCGTCCAGGACGTCGATCGCGTGGAGGGGGGCGTCCGGGGAGTCCGCCAGCGCCTCGACCAGGTTCCCCAGGCAGGTGTGCAGCAGCCCGCACACCTCCGTCGGATCGACCTGCGCCACAGCCTCGACGACCAGTTCGAAGCCGGTCGCGCTCTGGTCCACCGAAACGGTGAGGGGGTAGTTGGTGTGATCGTGAACGGAAAGTACCTCTACTCCGTCCAGCTCCGCCTGGCCGGCGTCCGAGGCCTTGACGTGCCGATAGTTGAAGAGCGAGGTGAACAGCGGTCCGCCATCGGACAGGCCGGCGGCCCTCTGCGCCAGCGCCAGTGACGCGTGTTCGTGCACGAGCAGTTCCGCGAGCTGGCCGCGCAGTCCGGTCAGCGCCTCGCCCACACTGTGTTCGGCCAGGTTCACGCGCACCGGAAGGGTGTTGATGAACAGACCCGTCACCCGGTCCGCGGCCTCGCCGGAGTTCATCCGTCCGAACATCACCGTGCCGAACACGACGTCTCCACGGCCGGAGAGGGTTCCGAGCACGCGCGCCCATGCCAGGTGAAACACCGTCGCCGGGCTGACGCCCAGCGAACGCGCCACCTCCCACACGCGGCGGGCCAGGTCGCCGTCGACGGGCAGCCGGCCCGCCTGTGCCGCACCGCCGTCGCCGAGCACGTCCATGAGGCCGTAGGGCGCGGTGGACTCGGTGACGTCTCCGAGGAGTTCGGCGAAGTACCGCTCGTGTTCCTCGCGCGGCATCCCCAGCCGTGCCTGTGCCACGAACTCACGGAACGGCACCGGCACGGGCAGCCGGTCGGCCTGCCCGGTCATGAACACCCGCACCTCGTCGAGCAACACGTCCGATGCCGTGTGATCCTGCACCAGGTGGTGGATGCGCACGAGCGCCAGCCACCGTTCGGTGTCCGGCTCGGCCGCGACGCACACGTCCATCAGCGGAGCACGGCCGATGTCCATCCAGCCACCACCCGCCCCGAGCAGCCGCTCCGCCGAGTCCTCGGTGACCGGCAGCTCCGCGTGGCGTACCACCACCTGGACAGGCTGCGGCAGTCCCTCCCACACGATCGCCGTGCGGTACACGTCGTTGCGGTCCACGACCTGCCGCAGCGCGAGGAGGAACGCGTCGAGGCGGCTGCGCGAGTCGAACCGCAGCGTCGTCGGCGTCACATAGACGTCGGTGCCGTCGCGGTCCGCCATCAGGTGATGGAAGAAGATGCCCTCCTGGAGGGGCGCGAGCGGATACACGTCCTGGATGTTGGGCATGCCTCCGGGCACCGCCGCCGCCACGCGTTCGATCTCGGCCTCGGTCAGCTGGACCAGCGGCAGCATCTCCGGCGTGATCTCTTGCGCGTCCCGCGGAATCAGGTGGGGTGGCACCACCACCGACTCCGGCGTCGCGGCCGACGCCAGTCCTGCGGGCGTCGGGGTCGCGAACAACGCCCGCACCGAGACCGATACCCCCCGCTGCCGCAGCCGCTCCACCAGGGAGACGACGAGCAGCGAGTGCCCGCCCAGGGCGAAGAAGTCGTCATCGACCCCGACCCGATCCAGGCCCAGGACGTCCGCGAACGCGGCACAGATGGTCTCCTCGCGTACGTCGGCCGGGGCCCGGCCCGTGCCGGCGGACGTCGTGTACGCCGGCACGGGCAGCGCCTTGCGGTCCAGCTTGGCGTTCGGCGTCAGCGGGAACGCGTCGAGCACCACCACCGCCGACGGCACCATGTGCGACGGCAGGCGCTGCGCCGCTAGCCCACGCACCCCATCAGGCAGCTCGGCGGCGTTCACGCCTTCGGCAGGGATCACATAGCCGATCAGCCGGAGGTCTCCGGGTACGTCCTCCCGCACGACGACCGCGGCCTGCTCCACGCCCGGATGGGCCGCCAGCACGGCCTCGATCTCACCCGGCTCGATCCGGAACCCGCGGATCTTCACCTGATCATCCGCACGCCCGGCGAACACCAGCTCCCCGTCGGCGTTCCACCGCACCCTGTCGCCGGTGCGGTACATCCGCCGCCCCGGCTCGAACGGGCATGCCACGAACCGTTCGGCGGTCAGGCCCGCGCGTCCCAGGTAACCGCGTGCCAAGCCCGTACCCGTCACGTACAACTCGCCCAGCACACCCATCGGAACGGGCCGCAACGCGTCGTCGAGCACATGGACGCGGGTGTTGGCGATGGGACGGCCGATGGGCACCGCAGCGGCCGTTTCCAGATCGGGACGGCACCGCCACACGGCTGCGTTCACCGTTGTCTCGGTCGGCCCGTAGCTGTTGAACATCGTCCTTCCGGCCGCCCATCGGGCGACCACCTCGGCCGGAAGCGCCTCCCCGCCCACGTCCAGGACGAAGTCGTCGTCGAGGGCGCCCTCCGGGATCGTGGCCACCACAGCGGGGAGCAACGTCGCGTGCGTGACCCCGGAGTCCGCCAGGAACTCCGCGAACTCGACGCCGAGCCTCCGGTCGGCCGGAACGATCACCAGGGCCGCCCCCGACAGCAGCGCGAGCAGCCACTCCTCGCAGAACATGTCGAACCCGATCGCCGCGAACTGCGCCACCCGGCTCCCCGGCCCCACCCCGAAGCGGTCATGGCTCACCGAGAGATTCACGAATCCCTCGTGCGAGAGGACGACACCCTTCGGCCGTCCCGTCGAGCCCGACGTGTAGATCACGTACGCCGGATGGCCGGGCAACAACGGAGCGATCCGGTCGGCGTCGGACACCGCCGAGTCCGCGTACCCGTCCACGGCCACCCGCATCGCGGCCTCATCCAGCACCAGGACCGGTGCGGCATCCTCGATCATGAACGCCACCCGCTCGGCCGGCTGTTCCGGATCGATCGGCAGATACGCGCCACCGGCCTTCAATACCGCGAGAATCCCCACCAGCAGATCCGGTGAACGCTCCAGCACGAGTGCGACCACCGACTCCGGGCCCACCCCCGAGGCGATCAGATGCCTGGCCCACCGGTTCGAGCGTGCCTCGACCTCGCCGTAGCTCAGCTCCACGCCGGACCCCACCAGCGCCACCGCCTCGGCCACACGCGTGGCCTGCGCGGTGAACAGCGCGGGCACGAGACCGTCCGGTGCGGGCGCGGCCGTGTCGTTGACGTGCCGCAGCAACTCCGTGTACTCGGGGTCGAGGACGTCCACCGCCCCGAGCCGCAGGTCCGGGGTGTCCTCCAACGCCGTGACCAGGTTCGCCACCGAGGTGTGCAGGAGCGTGCACACCCCCATCGGGTCGACCGGTGCCGTCGCCTCCACGATGAACTCGAAGCCGGAGGCGCTCTGGTTGAGAGAAACGTCGAGGGGGTAGTTCGTCGGATCCCTTGTGAGCACGGCATCGATGCCTTCGATCCCGGTGCCTGATCGTTCGACGTCCACCTGAAGGTGACGGTAGTTGAAGATCGAGGTGAACAGGGGACTACCGCCGGGCAGGCCGCTGGCGGCCTGAGCCAGTGTCAGCGGCGCGTGCTCGTGGATCTGCAGCTCGGCGAGCTGTTCGCGCATGTCGGCCAGGGCCTGCCGCACGGTCCGGTCGGCCGAATCGACCCTGACGGGAAGGGTGTTCATGAACAGCCCCGGCACACGGTCGGCCCCGACGCTCGCCCGGCCCAGCAGCACCGTGCCGAACACGACGTCATCACGCCCGGACACCGCCGCCAGAACTCGACCCCACGCGAGGTGGAACACCGTCGCAGGGCTCACCGCGAGCGACCGTGCCACCTTCCGCACACGCACGGCCAGGCCGCTCTCCACGGCCAACCGGCCCTGGGTGACCCCCGTGCCGTCGCCGCGAACGTCGAGCAGTCCGTAGGGGGCGCTGGTCTCCGTCACATCACCCAGCAGTCCGGCGAAGTACTCCCGGTGCGCTTCCTCGGACACACCCAGCCGGGCCTGCGCCACGAAGTCACGGAACGGCACCGGCGCAGGCAGCGCATCGGCCCGCCCCGCCAGCAACAGCTTCACCTCTTCGAGGACCACTTCCAGGGCCGTGTGGTCCTGGACGAGGTGATGCATCCGCACGAGAGCGAGCCATCCGCCACCGCCCGGATCGGCCGCGATGTGCACCCTCAGCAACGGCGCCCGGTCCAACTCCATACGCCCACCGGCGGCCGCCAACAGCTGCCCGACCACGTCACCCGCGCCGGCACCAAGGACCACCTCCGTGACCGGCAACTCAGCCTGCCGCCACACCACCTGAACCGGCTCCGGCAACCCCTCCCACACGATCGCCGTGCGATACACGTCATGCCGGTCCAGCACCCGCTGCAACGCGGTCAGGAAGGAGTCCAAGCGGGCACGCGAGCCCATCCTCAAGACGAAGGGCATGACATAGACGTCGTCACCGTCCTGACCCGCCATCAAGTGATGAAAAAAGATGCCTTCCTGCAACGGCGCCAGCGGATACACGTCCTGCACATTGGCCGCACCCCCCGGCACAGCCGCCACCACCCGGGCGGCCTCCACCTCGGACAGCTCCACCAGCGTCAACATCTCCGGCCGGATCTCAACGGCACCCTCAGGAATGAGATTCGGCGGCACCTCCACCAAATCCAGCCCCGCCACCGCCGCGAGCGCGGCCGGCGTCGGCGTCACGAACAACGCCCGCACCGACACCGACACCCCACGCCGCCGCAACCACTCCACCAACGACACCGCCAACAGCGAATGCCCACCGAGAGCGAAGAAATCGTCGTCGACGCCGACCCTCTCCAGCCCCAGAACATCCGCGAAGGCCGCGCAAATGATCTCCTCGCGCACAGTGGCAGGCGCCCGACCCACGCCGATCGTGTAGTCGGGGGCGGGGAGCGCCTTGCGGTCGAGCTTGCCGTTCGTCGTGAGCGGGAAGCCGTCCAGCTCCACGATCGCCGAGGGAACCATGTACTGCGGCAGCCGCTCGGTGGCGTATGCGCGGACGGTGACGCCGAGGACCTCGCCCCGTTCGGCGGGCACCAGATAGGCGACCAGGCGCTTGTCCCCGGGCACGTCCTCCCGCACCACGACAACCGCCTGGGCCACCGCCGGATGGGCACCCAGGACGGCCTCCACCTCCCCCGGCTCCACCCGGAACCCACGGATCTTCACCTGCCCGTCGGCACGCCCGACGAACACCAACCGGCCTTCCGCATCCCAGCGCACCAAGTCACCCGTGCGGTACATCCGTTCACCGGCCACACCGAACGGGCAGGCCACGAACCGCTCACCGGTCAGCCCCGGCCGGCCGAGATAACCCCGCGCGACACCAACCCCGGCGACATACAGCTCCCCGGCCACACCCACCGGCACCGGACTGAGCCCGCCATCCAGGACATACGCCCGCATGTTGTCCAACGGCCGCCCGATCGGCAGCACCCCGTCCACCCGACCGGCATCCCCGACCCCGTACTGAGTGGCACACAAGGTCACCTCGGTCGGCCCGTACAACTGCCGCACCATCACACCAGGACTGGCCTCCAGCACCCGACGCACCGACTCCGCCGGCACCACATCCCCACCCGTCAACACCTCACCCACACCCGCAAAACAACCCGGATCCTGATCCGCCAGCACCCGCAGCAATCCGGCCGTCACATGCACATGCGACAGCTCGTGATCGGCGACCAGACGGCGCATCACCACCGCATCCACCCGCTCGTCCGGCGCGACGACAACCGTCGCGCCGGACAGCAGCGGGACCCACAACTCATACGACGAGGCATCAAAGGCATGCGGCGCGTGGAACAACACCCGCGACGGAGCACCCCAACAGCGATCCGTGGCCAGCGCCACGACATCCCGGTGCGTCACCACCACACCCTTCGGCACACCCGTCGAACCGGACGTGTACATCACATACGCGGCCGCCGTTTGCGCCACGACCGGAAGGGGGCCCTCGTCCGATCCCTCATCCACAGACACCTCAGCGACACCGAGGCCGTGTCCGGCCGACGTCTCGCTCACCACGACCAGGTGGGCGCCCGCGTCCTCGATCACGGAACGCATCCGCGCCACCGGCCATGTCACATCCAGCGGCAGATAGGCGCCACCGGCCTTCAACACGGCGAGCAGGGCCACCACCAGGTCCACCGAGCGTTCCATCAGCACGGCGACGACCGACTCCTGCCCGACCCCGGAAGCCACCAGGGCGCGGGCCAGCCGGTCCGAACGCACGTCGAGTTCGGCGTACGACATCTCGACTCCGCCGCACACCAGGGCCGACGCGTCCGGATCGGCAGCCACCCGTTCCGCGAACATGTCCGGCAGCGACGCGTCCCGCACCGGCACCGCCGTGTTGTTGAACCCCTCCACCAGCCGGAACAGCTCGTCCGCGCCCAGCACCTCGACCGAGCTGACGCGCATGTCCGGGTCGGCTGCCATCGCCGTCAGGACGCGCACCAGACACCCCGCGATCCACTCGACCGTGCTCGCGTCGAACAGATCTGCCGCACCCGTGACCACGCCGCGTATCCCCGCCGGTGCACCAGCCTCGTCGAAGCCCTCGCCCAGCATCGCCTCCAGGTCGAACTTGGCCGAGGCACGGCCGATCGAGAGCACGTCGCCGCGCAGGCCGTGGACGTCGAGCGTGGTGGTGTCGTCGAGCGGGGCGAGGGCGACCTGGAACAGGGGATGGCGGGCGAGAGAGCGAGCCGGGGCCAGCACCTCGACCAGCCGCTCGAACGGCACGTCCTGATGGCCGAGGGCGCGCACGGCCGTGGTGCGCACACGGTCGATCACCTCGGCGAACGTGGGGTCCCCGGTGAGATCCGCCCGGATCACCAGGGTGTTGACGAAGAATCCGATCAGGTCGTGCAGCGCCTCGTCGGATCGCCCCGCGGTCGGCGTCCCGATCGGGATGTCGTCACCGGCGCCGAGCCGCGACAGCGTCACCGCCAGGCCAGCCTGGAACAGCATCGGCAGAGTGGCGTGGTGGCGGCGGGCCACCGCGGCCAGCGTGGCGTGGGTCCGGGCGGGCATGCCGATCGCGACCGTGTGCCCGCGGTGGGAAGGTTCCGCGGGGCGGGAGCGGTCCGTCGGCAGGGTCAGCTCCTCGGGGGCTCCCTCCAGGGCATCCCGCCAGTAGGCGATCTGACGAGAGAGGACGCTGCCGGGATCGTCCCGGTCGCCGAGGAGTTCTCGCTGCCACAGGGTGTAGTCGGCGTACTGCACCGGCAGCGGGGCCCAGTCCGGGGCCTGCCCCCGGCTGCGGGCGGTGTACGCGGTCGACAGGTCGCGGGTGAACGCGGCGATCGACCAGCCATCGGTCGCGATGTGGTGGACGACTGTCACGAGCACGTGCTCGTCGGGAGCGACGGCGAACAGCCACGCCCGTATCGGGATCTCCGTGGACAGGTCGAACCCGTAGGCGGCCGCACGCGCGACCGCGCCGGGCAGGTCCCCCGCGTCGATCCGGTCCGCCGGCAGGTCGCCGGTTGCCTCGGCGGTCGGCAGGTCCAGGACCGGTTCGTCCCAGCGCAGTTCGTCGAGGGTGTACAGCCCCTGGTGCGCCGGACGGTCGTCGCCGGTCACCTCGACCACGGGCAGTTCCCAGTCCAGGTCCACGACGGGGACGATCTGCTGGTGGGGCTCGCCGTCCGTCTCGGGGAAGACGGTGCGCAGCGCTTCGTGCCGGGTGATGACGTCACGCAGCGCGGAGTCGAGTGCCCGCCGGTCCAGTTGTCCGGTCAGCCGCAGAATCGTGGGACTGTTGTAGGTGGCGCTGGGCCCCTCGATCCGCCACTGCAGCCACAGCCGTCGCTGAGCGAACGACGCGGGAATCATGTGAACCCCTTTCCTTCAGCGCATCGGGCGCAGCGCCGGCCTGGTGCTCCTGGTTCGGCCGCCGTGCTCGGCGAGCCAGGCCGCGAGTGCGGCCGGTGTAGGAGTCGCGAACAGTTCCTCGATCGGCAGTTCTTCACGCAGTGAGGCACGGATGCGGGCGATGAGCCGGGTCGCGAGCAGGGAGTGCCCGCCGAGGGCGAAGAAGTCGTCGTCGACCCCGACCACCGGCAGCCCCAGCACCTCGGCGAACGCCTGGCACAGCAGCTCTTCCTGAGCCGTGACCGGGGCGCGTCCGGCACCCGCGCCGGCGTGGTCCGGCTCCGGCAGCGCCCTGCGGTCCAGCTTGCCGTTGACCGTCAAGGGCAGGGTCTCGAGCTCCACGAACGCCGAGGGCACCATGTACGACGGCAACCGCTCCACCGCGAACCCGCGCACCGCGTCCAGGACACCGTCGCAGCCGTCGGCGGGCACGACGTAGCCGATCAACCGCGTTCCGCCCAGGGCGTCGTCGCGCGCGATCACCGCGGCCTGGACCACGTCCGGGTGCGCCGCCAGCACGGCCGACACCTCACCCGGCTCGATCCGGAACCCACGGATCTTCACCTGCTCATCCGCACGCCCCGCGAACACCAGCCGACCGTCCGCAGCCCACCGGGCCCGGTCACCCGACCGGTACATCCGGCCCCCCGCCACACCGAACGGACACCCGACGAACCGCTCACCGGTCAGCCCCGGGCGGCCCATGTAGCCCCGCGCGACCTGCGCCCCGGCCACATACAACTCACCGGTCACGCCCACCGGGACCGGCCGCAGCCACTCATCCAGCACATACACCGACAGCCCCGGCAGACCCCGCCCGATCACACTGCCGTCCGTGCTCTCGTCCGGCCCGAGATCGTGGTGCGTGACATGCACCGTGGTCTCGGTGATGCCGTACATGTTCACCAGCCGGGGCCCGGCCCCGCCCAACCGCTCCCACCAGCCGGCCAGCCGCGCCGGCTCCAGCGCCTCACCGCCGAACACCACCACCCGCAGGTCGTGCAGCGCACCGGCACGGTGCGACTGAGCCTCCATCAGCTGGTAGAACGCCGAAGGCGTCTGACTCAGCACCGTCACCCGCTCGCGCTCCAACAGCTCCGCGAACTCCCCCGGCGACCGCGACACCTCGAACGGCACCACCACCACCCGCCCGCCATGCAGCAACGCACCCCACAACTCCCAAACGGAGAAGTCGAAAGCCAGCGAGTGGAACCAGCTCCACACATCACCCGCACCGAAGTCCAGCACCTCCCGGGCAGCGGCGAACAACGCCACCACGTTCCGGTGCGGCACCAGCACACCCTTGGGCCGTCCGGTGGAGCCCGACGTGTAGATCACATACGCCGGGTGGGACGGCAGCAACGGAGCAAGCCGGTCCAAGCCGGTCGTCGACTCGATCTCCGCGCCGTCGACCACGACGGCCGTCACGCCCTCCGGCAGGCTCGACGCGTACTCCGCCGTCGTGACGACACACCTCGCACCCGCGTCCGCCAGCACGAACGCGACCCGCTCGGCCGGATAGTCCGGGTCCAGCGGCAGATACGCACCACCCGCCTTCCCCACCGCCACCATCGCCACCACCACATCGACCGACCGCGCCATGAACACACCGACGACCGACTCCGGGCCCACTCCCCGCCCGGCCAGACCACGCGCCAGCCGATCAGCACGGGCTTCCAACTCCGCATACGACAAGGCCACGTCACCCATCGAGACGGCGACCGCCTGCGGTGTCCTCGCCACCTGCGCCTCGAACAGCTCCGGCAGCGTCGCTTCGGGTATCTCGGCGGCAGGGGTGTCGACTTGGGCCGACAACCGGTGCCGCTCGTCGGCGGTCAGCAGATCCAGGTCGTTCAGGTGCCGGCCGGGGTCGTCGGCCACCTGCTCCAGCAGGCGGACGAGCCGGTCCAGGAGGGTCTGGACCGTACCGGCGTCCAAGAGGTCTGTCGCGTACTCGACCATTCCTTCCACGCCGGCCGGTGCCCCGCTCGGGGAGTGGCTGTCGGTGAGGTTGATCATCAGATCGAAGCGGGCGGTGCCGGTGCCGACCGGCTCCAGCCGGGTGTCGAGGCCGGGGAGTTCGAAGGCCCGGGGTGAGACGTTCTGAAGGCTGAGGCTGACCTGGAACAGGGGGTGGTGTGCCGGGGAGCGTTCGGGGTTGATCACCTCCACCAGGTGTTCGAAGGGAACGTCCTGGTGCTCGTAGGCGGCCAGGTCGGTCCCGCGGACCTGCTGGAGGAGGTCGGTGAAGGCCGGGTTCCCGGAGGTGTCGGCCCGCAGGACCAGCGTGTTGACGAAGCAGCCGGCGAGGTCGTCGAGGGCCTCGTCGGTGCGCCCGGCGATCGGGGCGCCCAGCGGGATGTCGGTGCCGGCGCCCAGCCGGGTCAGCAGTGCCGCAACGGCGGCGTGCAACACCATGAACAGGGTGGCCCCCCGCTCCTGGGCGAGTCGCGTCAGCGCCTGGTGCAGGGACGGCTCCAGACGGAACGGCAGCAGGGCGCCGTGGTGGGACGCCACCGCCGGACGCGGCCGGTCGGCCGGCAGCTCCAGCCGTACCGGCAGATCGGCCAGCTGATCCTGCCAGTAGCGGATCTGGCGTCCGAGCAGGCTGTCCGGGTCGCTCTCCTCTCCCAGCAGCCGACGCTGCCACAGGGTGTAGTCCGCGTACTGCACCGGCAGGTCCGGCCAGTGCGGTGCCCTGCCCTGGCTGCGGGCGGCGTAGGCGGTGGCCAGGTCACGCGCCAGCGGGCCCATCGACCAGGCGTCGCCCGCGATGTGGTGCACGACCAGCACCAGCACGTGTTCCTGCGGCCCCTCAGTCAGCACTTCGGCCCGCAGCGGCAGCTCTCGGCTGAGGTCGAAGGCGTACCGCGCGGCGGCCTCCAGTCGCCCGGGCCCGCTCCCCCGCGACGTCTCCAGCCGTGGACGGGCCTCTTCCGGAGTGAGGACCCGCTGGTGGGGCACCCCGTCCACGTCCGGGAAGACGGTACGCAGGACCTGGTGCCGGCCCACCACATCGCCCAGCGCCGCCTGGAGTGCTGTCCGGTCCAGATGCCCGGTGATCCGCAGTGCCAGTGGAACGTTGTAGGTCGCCGACGGGCCCTCCGTGTAGTGCAGGAACCACAGGCGGCGCTGTGCCGGGGAGAGGGGCAGGGGGTCCGGGCGCGGCGACGGCCGCACGGCCGGCCGTACTGGGCCTCCTTCGTCCAGCCAGGCGTCCAGGGCCGACACCGTGGGCGCTGCGAACAGTGCCTTCATCGGCACCTCGGCGCCCAGGGTGGCCCGGATGCGGCTGATGAGCCGGGTGGCCGGCAGCGAGTGCCCGCCAAGGGCGAAGAAGTCGTCGTCGACGCCCACCCGTGCCAGGCCCAGTACCTCGGCGAACAGCCCGCACAGGATCGTCTTCCGCGGGGTGCGCGGCGCGCGGTCGGAGGTGACGAAGTCGGGTGCCGGGAGCGCGCGCCGGTCGACCTTCCCGTTCGCCGTGAGGGGCATGGTCTCCAGTGCCCTCACCGTCGCGGGCACCATGTGCGCCGGCAGGGCACGTGCGGTGAAAGCGCGCAGTTCCCGCGCGTCGACGTCCGTTCCTCGGGTGGGGACCACATAGGCCACCAGCCGCTGAGGGCCGCCGGGTTGCGTCCGGGGCACCACCGCCACCCTGGCCACCGTCGGGTGCCGGGCGATGGCGGCCTCGATCTCCGCGGGCTCGACCCGGTATCCGCTGATCTTGACCTGGTCGTCGACCCGGCCGGCGAACTCGAGCTGCCCCTGGGCGGTCCACCGCACCAGATCGCCGGTGCGGTACATCCGCTGTCCGGCCGGCCCGAACGGGCAGGCCACGAATCGTTCCGAGGTCAGTCCGGCGCGTCGTGCGTAGCCACGGGCCAGTCCGGCGCCGGCGACATACAGCTCCCCCAGCACGCCGACGGGTACCGGATTGAGCGCGTCGTCCAGCGCGTACAGGCGAGTGTTGGCGATGGGTCGTCCGATCGGCACCTGGTCGCCCACTGGTTGCCCGGCGGCGATCTCGAACACACAGCAGC
Organism: Streptomyces sp. NBC_00576; assembly: GCF_036345175.1. NCBI lineage: Bacteria > Bacillati > Actinomycetota > Actinomycetes > Kitasatosporales > Streptomycetaceae > Streptomyces > Streptomyces sp. NBC_00576. The sequence continues at coordinate 126,037 of NZ_CP107780.1, forward strand.
CGACCACCGTCTCGGTCGGCCCGTAGTGGTTGACCACCACCGTGTCCGGCGCGTTGTCCCGCCAGGCCCGTACGTGGGCCCCGGGTAGTGCCTCACCGCCGACCACCAGCCGCCGCGCCGCCGAGGCCTGCTCGTCGGCCGTGAGCATCTCGGCGAGCAGCGGCAGGTGTCCTGGCACCATCTTGACCAGGCCGAACCTGTCACCGGCGCGTGCTCGCATCAGCGCAGCCAGTCCTTCCGCGCCGCCCTCGGGGCTGATCTCCACGGTGCCGCCGCACATCAGCGGCACCAGTACGCCGGTCAGCGCCAGGTCGAAGGCCATCGAGGAGTGCAGGGGCGAGCGGTCCCCGGGGCGAATCCGGAAGAACTCGGCCGCCCACATCGCGTAGTTGGCCAGGCCCCTGTGTGTGACCGCGACCCCTTTCGGGACGCCGGTCGATCCCGAGGTGAACATCACGTAGGCCAGTTGGTCGGGCAGCAGGGCCGGGGACGGTGTCTGCGGCTCTTGGGCCCCGGCGGCGGTCGTTTCCGGGCCGTCCGGGTCGATGACCGCGATATCGCCCACGCGCAGGTCGTCGAGGGTCTCGCCCGTGGCGACCAGCACGGCCGCCCGGCTCTCTGTGAGGGTGTGCCGCGCCCGCTCGGCAGGATGTTCGGGGTCCATCGGCAGATACGCCGCTCCGGCCTTCCAGGCCGCCAGAATCGCCGTCAGCAGCTGCGGGCCGCGTGGCAGGCACAGCGCGACCACCGACTCGCGGCCGATGCCGTACCCGCGCAGCAGCCGGGCCAGCCGTGCGGCCCGCGCGTCCAGCTCCCGGTAGGTGATCCCCGACGTGCCGCACACCACCGCCACCGCGTCCGGGTCACGGGCGGCGTGCGCCTCGAAGAGGCTCAGGACGGTCTGATCGCTCGCGCCGGTCTCGGTGCGGTTCCAGGTCACGAGCACGTGTCGCCGCTGGTCCTCGTCCAGGGCGTCGATCCGGTCGACGAACTTGTCGGCCGGTGCCTCGGCCAGTCGGCGGAGCACCGCACGGAACCGCCGGGAGACACCGGCTCCCGACTCCGGGGCGTGCAGGTCGGGGTTGGTCTGCACGATCGTCTGGAGGCCACCGCCCGCCTGGTCGTACACGTCGATCGTGACATCGTCGATCGGGCCGCTCGACAGGCCGGTCCGGGTAGCGGGGGCGTCCGCGAACCGCAGTGGCCGGTGCAGGAACATCAGGTTGACGCTCAGGTCGCGCAGCGAGCTGCGGCCGACGAGTCCTTGGTCGGCGAGGATGTTCCCGTACGGGTAACGCTGGTGACGCAGGCAATCGAACACCGCGCTCGAGGTCCGCCGCAGGAGTTCGGCGACGGTGATGCCCCTGTCGACGGCCAGCCGGAGCGGCACCACGTTGGAGGTCATGCCAGGGACACCGAGTTCCCCCCTGGTGGTGCGCCCGGTGACGGGGACGCCGAGGACGACGTCCCGCGCGCCGGTGGAGCGCTGTCGGTACAGGGCAGCGGCCGAGAGGGCCAGCCCTGCGAGGCTGATGCGCAACCGGCGTGCGGCTGCTCTCAGTTCGGCGGCTTCGGCCGCATCGCTCGTGTGCACATGCAGCATGGGCCGCCTGGGCAGGTGCCGGGCCTGTCTTTCTCCCGCACCGCCCAAGTTTGGCGGGTCCGCCAGCGTTTCGCGCCAGAACCGCTGGTCACGCTCGTATTCCGCGGACCGGAGATAGGAGCTGTCCGCGTTCAGCAGCACGGACAGCGGCTTCAGTGCGCCGTCCGTGGGCTGCCGTCCGGCCGCGAGTGCCGTGTAGACGTCGGCCACGCGGGCGGCGAACGTCGAGAGGCTGGTCCCGTCGAGGACGATGTGGTGGGCGCGCTGGTACCAGACGACGTGGTCCGGCCCGAGTCGGAACACGGCGTGCGCGCAGAGGGGGCCGGCGAGGATGTCCACCGGGCGATCCATGTCGGCCGACATCCACGTCTCGGCCGCCGCGCGCGGGTCGTCCTCGGCGCTGAGGTCGGCGACGTGGACGGGGTGCTCCAGCAAGTCGTCGACGTACTGTCCGGGCGCCCCGCCTTCCAGCCGGAACCGCAGCCGATAGGTTTCGGCCTCGTCCAGGGCGTACCGCAGCGCCGACACGAGTAGCTCGACGTCCACGTCACCGCGGATCTCCACGTACTCGGCGATGTTGTACACGGAGCTCTGCGGTTCGAGCTGCTGGGCGTACCAGATGCCCAGTTGGCCGGACATCAGGTCCCGAAGGTCCTGTCGAGGCATCGTCCTCCCCCTCTGATGGCCCCTCAGTCGGATGTCGGTTCGGCGAGATGGGCGGTGAGCGCGGTGATGGTGTCGACGTCCCAGAGCAGGACGGGCTCGACGACGACACCGAGGCTGTCCTCGATGTCTCCGCAGAGGGCGAAGGCGTACACCGAGTCCAGCCCGTAGTGCGCCAGGGGGACGTCGGCGTCGATCTCCTCGGCGGGCAACTGGGCGTAGTACGCGACGCGTTCGACCAGCCAGGAGCGGATCTTCTCGGGTGTCGGCCGGGTTGTTGGAAGGTCGGAAGCAGACAAGAGGGGTCCCTCCCTGGGCCCGGCGGGTGAGCCAGGCGGCCGATGCGGAAACTGCGCGGGGACGTGGATGAGCGTCAGGGGCTCACGGCGGCCCAATATGACTCAGCCTCACACAGCGGATCAACCGTCGCCCAGGCGTACTTGGACGCCATCGACTCCTGTCCAACTGACGGCATCACCGCAGTTGGACGGGGCGCGGGAGGCGTCCAGGCGGGCATCTCGCACACACTGCGCCGCCTCCGTGGCCGCGTGCGATAGTGAGCCGCCCCAGGACCCGGTACGGCCGCGGATTCGCGCTGCCTTGCGACGACGAGGAGGAGGAGGAGGGAGATCCGGCATGGGCTACGTTGCGGGCCGACACACCACGCGCTTCGTCACTGCGGGCGGGATCCGGCTGGCCTACGAGTGTTCCGGGCAGGGCGAGCCGGTGCTCATGATCATGGGATCGGGCTCGGCCGGCCATGCCTGGACGATGCATCAGACACCGGCGCTGCATGCGGCGGGCTATTCCACGGTCGTCTTCGACCACCGCGGCATTCCGCCCTCCGACGCACCTCCCGGCAAGTACTCACTCCTGGACATGACCGCCGACACCAGAGGCCTGATCGAGGCGCTGGACCTGGCGCCGTGCCGGATCGTCGGCACTTCGCTGGGGGCGATGATCGCGCAGGAGTTGGCGATCGGCCATCCGGAGCTCGTGCGGTGCGCGGTGCTCGTGGCCACCCGGGCCCGTGCGGACGCCGCGCGGCGGGCCCAGACCCGGGCGGAGACGGCTCTGGTGGAGAGCGGGGTGCGACTGCCTGCCGGGTACGAGGCAGCCTCGACGGTGTTCAGGATGTTCTCGCCGGCGACGCTCAATGACGACTCCGCCGTGACCACCTGGTTGGACATCTTCGAGTTGTCCGGGGGCGGGGCGGCGCAGGCCCGGCACGCATGGGCCGACATCGCCGGCGACCGCCGCCCGGCGCTGCGCCGGGTGACCGCCCCCTGTCGGGTCGTCACCTTCGCCGATGACCTCATCACTCCGCCGCACCTGGGAACGGAGGTCGCCGAGGCCATCCCCGGCTGCGATCTCGTCGAGATCTCCGGCTGCGGGCACCTCGGGTATCTCGAACGGCCCGACGTGCTCAACGCGGCGATCATCGAATTTCTCGACAATCACTGAGGAGAGTCTCCGTGACCCCAGGACACGACCCGACCATGGGCACGATCGGATTGCGCGTCGAGGGGTTGGTGGAACCTCAGCCGGTCAAGCCCGGCACGTTCAAGCGCATCATTCCCTACGCCATGCGCCACCGCCGGTCACTGGCCATCGTGATGCTGGCGACGATCGTCGACTCGGTGATCATGGTGTCGATCCCGCTGATGCTCAAGATGATCGTCGACGACGGCATCGTCCCCGGCGAGGCATCGGTCGTGTTCGGTCTCGCCGGGCTCATCGCGGGCCTCGCCCTGTTGAACGTGGTGGCGATCTACCTGCAGGCCTGGTTCTCCGGCCGTGTCGGCCAGGGGCTCATATTCGACCTGCGCACCAAGGTGTTCACGCACATTCAGCGTCAGCCGGTGGCGTTCTTCACCCGCACACAGACCGGGTCGCTGGTCAGCCGGATCAACACCGACATCGTCGGCGCGGAGCATGCCCTGACAACGCTGCTGTCGCAGTCGCTGTCGACCGTGCTGACCCTGATCCTGGTGCTCGGCGCGATGCTCTATCTGTCGTGGCCGATCACCGTGGTGGCGCTGGTCATGATCCCGCTGTTCTTCATCCCGGGGAAGGTCATCGCCCGGCGGATGGAGCGGCTGGCCCGCAGCGGCATGCAGAACGACGCCGAGCTGGGCTCGATGATGACCGAGCGGTTCAACATCTCCGGCGCGATGCTCGTCAAGCTCTACGGCCGCCCCGAGCAGGAGTCCGCCGAGTTCGCCAAGAAGGCGAGTCTCGTCCGCGACATCGCCATCTCGATGGACGTCCACGCACGTCTGCTGTTCATTCTCGTCAGCCTGCTCACCACGATCACCACCGCCCTGGTCTACGGCTTCGGCGGCTGGTTCGTCATCGAGGGCCAGTTGCAGATCGGCACGCTGGTGGCCATGGTCGCGCTGCTGCTGATGCTGTACAGCCCCATCAACCAGCTGACGAACATCCAGAGCGACGTCATGACCGCGCTGGTCAGCTTCGACCGCGTCTTCGAAGTGCTGGACCTCGAACCGCTCATCACCGAGCGGCCCGGCGCCCGCGCGCTGCCGGACCGGGCTTCGGTGAACGGGAACGGGCACGCCACGGCGCCCCACGTCGAGTTCGACAGCGTGGCCTTCCGTTACCCCAACGCCGAGGAAGTGTCCCTGCCCTCCCTGGAGTTGCTGCCGCTGCGCAAGACCGAACACGGCCCGAGCGCGCTGGTCCTGAACGACGTGAGCTTCCACGCCCCGGCCGGGCGGCTCACCGCGTTGGTCGGGCCGTCCGGTGCGGGCAAGACCACCATCACCCATCTGGTGCCGCGGCTCTACGACGCCACGTCCGGAACGGTGCGGATCGGCGGCCACGACGTCCGTCAACTGACCCTCGACTCCTTGCAGAGCACGGTCGGCGTCGTCACACAGGACGCGCACCTGTTCCACGACACGATCCGGGCCAACCTGATGTACGCGCGTCCGGACGCCACCGAACGCGAGGTCGTCGAGGCGTGCGACGCGGCGCGGATCTGGCCGACGATCTCCCAGCTGCCCGACGGTCTCGACACGGTCGTCGGTGACCGCGGCTACCGGTTGTCCGGCGGGGAGAAGCAGCGGCTGGCCATCGCCAGACTCCTGCTCAAGTCGCCGCCGATCGTCGTCCTGGACGAGGCGACCGCGCACCTGGACTCCGAGTCCGAACTGGCCATCCAGCGGGCGCTCAAGACCGCCCTGACCGGCCGTACCTCACTGGTCATCGCGCACCGGCTGTCCACCATCCAGGACGCCGACCAGATCCTCGTCATCGACGAGGGGCGCATCCAGGAACGCGGCACCCACGACCAACTGCTCACCAGCGGCGGGCTCTACGCCGAGCTGTACCGCACGCAGTTCGCCCACCAGCAGGGCCATGGCGAACCGGCCGAAAGTACGGCCGCCGGCAACGGGAACCGTGCTTTGGACTGATGCTGGAAAAGCACGCGGTATTCAAGGATGAGGACATGCCACACGCAGACTCTCCTCCCGCGCTTCACGCAGTGGGCTTGACGAAGAAATACGGTCGCCGCGGCAAGCTGGCCCTGAGCGACGTGAACCTCACCGTTCCCGCCGGCCGTGTCATCGGCCTGGTCGGCCCGAACGGGGCGGGTAAATCGACTCTGCTACACCTGGCCTGCGGGCTGACCGAGCCGACGTCCGGGTCCCTGACCGTGCTGGGGGCCCGTCCGGCGGCCAGCGCGTCGCATCTGGCCCGGGTGGGGTTCGTCGCGCAGAACACGCCGGTGTACGGCTCGTTCACCGTGGCCGAGCACATCAAGCTCGGCGCGAAGATGAATCCGAACTGGGACCCGGTCCTGGCCGAGCGGCGCATCAGCCAGGTGGGGCTGAACCCCGCGCAGAAGGCGGGGCAGCTCTCGGGTGGTCAGCGAGCGCAGCTGGCGCTGACCATCGCGGCGGCCAAACGTCCCGAGCTGCTGATCTTCGACGAGCCGGCCGCGGCCCTGGACCCCCTGGCCCGCAAGGGGTTCCTGCACAACCTGATGGAGTTCGTCCTGGAGCTCGGCGCCAGCGCCGTGCTCTCCTCGCACCTTCTCGGTGACGTCGAACAGGTATGTGACTACATCATCGTGCTGTGCGACTCGCGGGTACAGGTCGCCGGCGACACCCGGGACCTGCTGGCCGAGCACGCCCGACTGGTCGTGCCCCGCGGCGAGTTCGACCGTCCGCCCACCGGGGTCGAGGTGATCTCCATCGAGCACAGCGGCAAGCACAGCAGCGCGGTCGTCCGCACCACCACCGCACCCGAGGCGCTGCCCTACCAGGCAGAGTCCATCACGCTGGAGGAACTCGTCCTCGCCTACATGACCAGAGCCGCCGTACCCGCCGCCCGGGCCGAGGCCGCAGCTTGGGGGGCCGCACGATGATGTGGCTGAGCTGGCGTCAGTTCCGCGTCCAGGCGTTGTTCGCCGCCTGCGCGCTGGCCGTCATCGCCGTGTACCTGGGGTACCTCGGCTCGGAGATCCGCGACGCCTACGACGTCTACCGGGCCAACTGCGAGAGTTTGGCCGACTGCGCGCAGGCGAAGAGCCAGTTCCGCAGCGCCTACCAGAACACCCTGCTGTTCCTGGCGACCGGGCTCGCCCTGATCCCCGCGCTCATCGGCACCTTCTGGGGCGCTCCCCTGATCGCCCGCGAACTCGAGAACGGCACCCACCGGATGGTGTGGAACCAGAGCGTCACCCGACCGCGCTGGCTCATCGGCAAGGTCCTGCTCGTGGGCCTGGCCGCCGTGCTCGTGACCGGCGCGGCCGCGGCTCTGTTGACCTGGGCGGCCCGCCCCTTCGACGAGGTGGTCAAGGAGCAGTTCGACGCCTTCGTGTTCGGAGCGCGCAACATCGCCCCGATCGGTTACGCCGCGGTTGCCTTCACCTTCGGGACGGTCGTCGGGCTCCTGTTGCGCCGCACCCTGCCGGCGATGGCCGTGACGCTCGTCGTCTTCCTCGCCTTCCAGTTCTTCTTCCCCAACGTGGTGCGGCCCAGCCTCATGTCGCCGGATAAGGCCAGGTTGTCGATGACGGTCGAGGCCATCAACCAGGCGCAGAACCTCGGCAGCCTCGGCGGTGGCTCCGTCATCGGCGGGGTGAAGATCCCGGACGCGCCCGACGCGTGGATCGCCGAGACGAGCCCCTTGCGCACCGCGGACGGCAAGACCCTCAGCAGCGCCAAGTTCAACGGCTGCCTCGACAGCCCGCCCAAGAGCGGGGCGGGCGGCACGTTCGGCGACACGGCGGTGTGCCTCTCCAAGCTGAACCTGCATGTCGACGTCCTCTACCACCCCAGCAGCCGCTACTGGGCGTTCCAGTGGCTGGAGACCGCGATCTATCTGGTGCTCAGCGGGGTCCTCACCGCTTTCGGCGTGTGGCGGATCCGGCGCCGGGTGAGTTGACCCCCGCCTCACCCGGCGCCTCACAGGCGCCGCCGGGAATTTCCCGGCGGCGCCCTTTTCCTTTTTACGGGCACGCAATTCTCGGCTGTCCACCCGAGGAAAATCGTCCAGTCTTCAGAGCCTTCGGCACCTGTGAAACTCTGAAACAGAGTCACCAGCGCATTACTCATCGGGTGGGTTCCGGGAGGCCGAATGAGCACAGCACAGCACGAGGAGTTCGACGTAGTGGTCGTGGGCGGTGGCCCGTCGGGGTCGACGCTCTCGTCACTGGTAGCCATGCAGGGGCACAGAGTCCTGCTGCTGGAGAAGGAGACCTTCCCGAGGTATCAGATCGGCGAGTCGCTCCTCCCGTCCACCATTCACGGCATCTGCCGTCTGCTCGGTGTCACCGACGAAGTCGCCGCGGCGGGCTTCCCCCAGAAGCGCGGCGGCACGTTCCGGTGGGGCGCGAACACCACGCCGTGGAACTTCGCCTTCTCCGTCTCCTCCAAGGTCTCCGGACCGACCTCGTTCGCCTACCAGGTCGAGCGGAGCAAGTTCGACAAGATCCTGCTGGACAACGCGGCCCGCAAGGGCGTCGAGGTCCGTCAGAACCGCACGGTGACCGATGTCGTGGAGAGCGACGACGGGCGGGTGAGCGGGCTGCGGTACACCGACCCGGACGGCTCCGAGCACGAGGTGTCGACCCGGTACGTCGTGGACGCCTCGGGCAACACCAGCCGCATCCACAAGCGGGTCGGCGGCTCACGGAAGTACTCGGACTTCTTCCGCAGCCTGGCGCTGTTCGGGTACTTCGAGAACGGCAAGCGGCTGCCGCAGCCGAACTCCGGCAACATCCTGTGCGTCGCGTTCGGCAGCGGTTGGTTCTGGTACATCCCGCTCAGCGACACGCTCACCAGCGTCGGCGCGGTCGTCCGCCAGGAGGACGCGGCCAAGATCCAGGGCGACCCGGAGAGCGCGCTGCGCAACCTCATCGACGAGTGCCCGATGATCAAGGATCACCTGGCCGACGCCACCCGTGTCACGGAGGGCCAGTACGGGCAGCTGCGGGTGCGCAAGGACTACTCCTACCACCACACCAACTTCTGGCGTCCGGGCATGGTGCTCGTCGGCGACGCGGCCTGCTTCGTCGACCCGGTGTTCTCCTCCGGGGTCCATCTGGCCACCTACAGCGCGCTGCTGGCGGCCCGCTCGATCAACAGTGTCCTGGCGGGGAAGGTCGGCGAGCAGCGGGCCTTCGACGAGTTCGAGGGGCGCTACCGCCGCGAGTACGGCGTCTTCTACGAGTTCTTGACCTCGTTCTACGACATGCACGTCGACGAGGACTCCTACTTCTGGTCGGCGAAGAAGGTCATCAACAGCAACTACGCCGAACTCGAGTCGTTCGTCGAGCTTGTGGCCGGCATGTCCAGCAGCGACTTCGATCTCGCCGACGCCGAGTCGGGTGCTCTCCGGCTCAAGCAGCGGTCGGCGGAGTTCGCGGACGCCATCGATACCCTGGTCGACCAGCGGGAGGAGAACATGGCTCCGCTGTTCCGGTCGTCGGTGGTGCGCCAGGCGATGCAGGAGGGCTCACAGGTGCAGACCCGGGCCCAGCTGGGCGAGTACGCGGGCGAGGAGTTCCCCGTCTTCGACGGCGGCCTCGTCGCCTCGGCCGACAGCATGTTCTGGGAGGAGCCGAACCAGGCTTGACGGTCCGGCTGTGCGGACTCGGGCAGTACGGAAAAAGGGCCCCGCTCCTGCGAGCGGGGCCCTGCGTCGTCTGCGCGGTTCAGGCCACCAGGCCCGCGCACTCGCACTCGATGAACTGGGCCAGCCGGGATATGCCCTTCTCGATGTCGGCGTGCGTGAGATAGCTGGTGGAGAGCCTGATGGTGTGGTGGCCGCCACCCTGCGGATAGAAGTACGACATCGGCGTCCAGATGACCCCGAAGTCCTGCGCGGACCGGGCCAGCGCGGCATTGTCGGCACGGAACGGCACGTGCAGGGTCAGGAAGAAGCCGCCGCTGGGCGCGTTCCAGCTCACCTTGAGGCGGGTCCTGCGCTCGACCGGGAACTCCCGTGCGAGGCATTCCAGGGTGAAGCGCATGGCCTGCCCGTAGTGAGCGGCAGGCAGCGCGTTCAGCTCCGAGACGCGGCCGCCGGACTCCAGCAGCGCTCCCGCCACCACCGCCTGACTGAGCGGCGAGGTGTTCACCGTGATCATGCTCTTGATCTTGGCGAGTTCGTCTGCCAGGAGGCTCGTGCTGCCGTCCGGTGCCAGCACCGGCTGGTCCGCGACCGCGAACCCGATCCGCGCCCCGGGGAAGACGGTCTTGGCGTACGAGCCGAGGTGGACCACTCGCCGCGTCCGGTCGAGAGACTTCAGTGACACCACTTGGGTGCCCGGACTGACATGCCGGTACGGGCTGTCCTCCAGGACGAGGATGTCGAGCCGTTCGGCCAGGTCCAGCAGGGCCAGCCTGGCCTCCAACGGCATGGTGGCGCCGGAGGGGTTCGAGTGGTCCGGCACGACGTACACGGCCTTCGGACGTCTGCCCCGCGCCCGTTCTGCCTCGACTGCGGCCTCCAGGAAGTCGCACGACAGACCGTTCTCGCTTTCCTCGACCGCGGCCAGTGGGACGTCCAGCAGCCTGGCGGCACCGGTGATCCCCACGTAGCACGGGCTGGAGACCATCAGCACGTCCTTCGGGCCGGACATGAGGGCACGCAGCGTCAGGAACATCGCCTCCTGGCAGCCGACCGTCACCACGATCGACTCAGGCGGCACGTCGATGTCCTCGTCCACGCGCAGCGAGTGGGCGATCAGCTCGCGGATCAGGCCGGCGGACGGCCCGTACTGGAACATCGTGTCACGCACCTGCGCGGACGAGCGGCCCTGCTCGGCCAGGTGGCCCATGTAGCGGCGCAGGTGACGGAAGACCTGCTCGGTCTCGAAGAACTCCGCGTACGGCCGACCGGGAGCGAATGACACCGCCTCGGAGTAACGCAGCGTCACCTCGTTGAGGAAGTTCATGGTGTCCATGACCGGATCGGCGACGCTCGGGTGCAGGTCCGCGACGCGCAGCCCGGGCCGGCCCTCGGCACCCGTGTGCCCGTCCGCCTCGGCTGCCGAGGCGTCCCGGCGAGGGTGGGGCGGGGCAGTACCTACGAGAGCGGGGCCGATGTCCGCGACGGTCTTCAGACCGGCCAGCGACATGGCATCGGTCAACTCCTCCAGGAGGACGGAGAAAACGCCGGTCACGCCGTCGGCCCCGCCCGCCGCCAGGCCGTGCAGTACCGGTCGGCCGAGGAGGACCGCGTCGGCGCCGAGCGCGAGCGCCGCCAGTACGTCTTGGCCCCGGCGCACTCCGCCGTCGAGCAGGACGGGGAGGCGGCCGTCGATCGCGGCCGTGACCTCGGGCAGGACGTCGAGCGTCGCCGGCACGCCGTCGAGCTGACGGCCCCCGTGGTTGGAGACCACGATGCCGTCCGCTCCGGCTTCGGCCGCGCGCACGGCGTCTATTCCCGTGAGGATCCCCTTGACCAGGACCGGCAGGGGCGAGACCGAACGCAGCCAGTCCAGCACCGACCAGTCCAGGTCGGGATCGAAGTCGGTACGGGAGTGCGCGGACGGCACCGCGAAGCCGTCCCCCGCGAGGTTGGCGGGAACCGTGCCCGCGGGCAGCCGGAAGTCATTGCGCAGGTCCCGCAGCCGACGGCCCAGGTGCGGCGCGTCGGCCGTCAGGACCAGGGCCTCGAAGCCCGCGTTCGCGGCTCGCTCGATGAGGTCGCGGGTGATCGAGCGGTCCCGCATGCAGTACACCTGGAGCCAGAGGGGGACGGCGGCCTCGGCCGCGATCTCCTCGAAGGTGCGGCCCGCGAAGGTGCTGATCACGACCGGGACCCTGGCGGCGGCCGCTGTCCCCCGGACGGTGGCCAGTTCGCCGGCCGGGTCCGCGAGCGTGTGGTAGGCGACCGGGGCGACCGCCAGGGGGGCGTCCCAGGTCCGGCCCAGAATCCTGGTGGCGGTCCGTGGGTCGCTCGCCCCCCGCAGCACCGAGGGCCGCAGCCGTACGCGGTCGAACGCCGCGGTGTTCGCGGCGAGCGTCCGTTCCTCACCTGCGCCACCTTCGATGAAATCCCAGACGGAGGGATCCAGCTTTTCCTGAGCGAGCGACGCGAATTCACCGAGCGACAATTCCATCGAGGACTGCCGCCCCTCATACCAGGCGGGCGGTTTCGGCCGCCTGCTGGCGCTCCACGGCCTCGTACAGAGCCTGAATGTTGTTGCTGCCGAATGTGTGGGCCCCGCGGCGGTCGATCAGTTCCCAGAACAGGGTCCGCCTCGGATGCGTCGACTCGGTGAAGATCTGCAGCATGATCCCCGACGGGTCACGGTCGGCGAGAATGTGGAGCGCGCTGAGCTCGTCCACCGGCACGCCGATCTGGCCCAGCCGGGCGGGCAGCATCTCGTAGTAGCTCGGCGGCGTGGTGAGGAAACGCACCCCTCGCTCGGCGCTGGTGCGCACGGCGGTGGTGATGTCGTCGGTGAGGAACGCGACGTGCTGCACACCGGCCCCGCCGTGGGACTCGACGAACGCGTCGATCTGCCCCGAGGCGCGGGTGGTGTCGGGCTCGATGACCGTGAACGTGACCGTCTCGGAGTCGTTCTGGACGACCTTGGAGTCCATGGCCTGCGAGCCCACGACGATCCGTTCCTCAAACGTCTGGCTGAGGCCGAACACCTCCCAGTAGCGGCGGACCGTCTCGTTCAGCTCACCGGCCGGCACACAGACCGCGAAGTGGTCCACCCGCTTCAGTATGCCGCCGGACTCGCGGGGGCCGGTCTCCTGGATGACGGGCGCGAACGGCCCCTCGGGGTTGTCTCGGGAGACGAATCGGTGCTCCACGTCGCCGAACCCCGTCACCGACGCGAAGGTGACACACGCGCCCGCGGGTCCGAACTCCTCGGGCGGGGCCGTCGGGACGGCTCCGCGCTCCACGGCTTCAGCGAACGCGCTGTGCGCGTCGTCCACTCCGATGCCGATCACCCCGACGCCGTCGCCGTGCCGCTTGACGTACTCGGCGGCACGATGATCGCCGTGGGTGGCCGTGGTCAGCAGCAGGGCGATGTCGTTCTGGCGCAGCAGGACCGACTCACAGTCGCGCAGGCCGGTGCCCGCACCGCCACGGCCGGCCAGTGTGAAGCCGAAGGAGTCGCACAGCTGACCCGCTGTCTCCTCCGCGTCCTCGACGAACATTTCGACGTGATCGATCGACCGTATCTCCATTGAAGCCTCCACAAGGGTTTCTCGACACTTCATCGAGCGATTCACGGAACGCACGTGAACGGCTTTCCTCGACAGTCCGTCCACGTGCGCCTTCATGGCGCTTGGAAAACATCCCGGATCTCGTCGTTCGACTAGTGTCTCGTGATTCCGTCAGCCCTACTTGATCTCGCTTGGCTCGTTGTCTTGGTATGGAGCTCTCTGTGAAACAGGCCGCCGAGTTGCGGGAGTTGGTGAACAGTCGGGACGTGCCCGCGGATATAGCCATGCGGGCCCGGATCGTCCTGTGGTCGGGCGAGGGACGCCGGCGCAAGGACTGCCGAGCTGCTCGGGGTGTCGCTGCCGACCGTGGACCACTGGAAGGCTCGTCATGCCGAGCACGGGCCGGCCGGTCTGGAAGGCGACCGGCCCGGCGGGGCCAGGGAGCAGGTTCCGGCGCGGAGATTCGGGCTCGGGTGATCGCGCTGACGCGCATGACGCCGCCGGCCGTCACCGGTCTTTCGCACTGGTCCACACGCGAGCTGGCGACGTATCTGAAGCGGACCGAGAACGTCACCGTGTCCTGGCACTACGTTGCGCGGATCTGGCGCGAGGAAAATCTCAAGCACCGCAATGGCACCCTCAAGATTTCGAAGGACCCCGCGTTCGCGGACAAGGTCGCCGATGCCGTCGGCCTCTGCCTCGCCCCGGGCGGCGTGGTCGTGCTGTCCATCGACGAGAAGACGCAGGTCCAGGCGCTGGACCGGACCCAGCCGGTGCTGCCCGTCACCTTCGCGGCCACTGAGACACGCACGCACGACTACGTCCGGCACGGCACCACGAACCTGTTCGCCGCACTCAACGTCGGCACCGGAGAGGTCGTCGGCGAGTGCAAGCCGATCCGGAACGGCAAGAACTTCCTGGTCTTCCCGAAGAAGGCGGTGAAACCGCACGCGGGCAAGGAGATCCACGTCGTCCTGGACAACCTCTCCACCCACGTCCACTTTCCACTCCACCCCCGTCGGGTCTTCCTGGATCAACCGAATCGAGACCTGGTTCGGAATCCTGACCCGCCAGTCGATCCGCCGCGGCACGTTCTCCGGCGTGAACGTCCTGATCAAGCAGATCCGCGACTACGTCGGCTCATGGAACTCCGAGGCCAAACCATTCACCTGGACCGCAACTGCCGAAGAGATCTTGACGAAGGTCCGACTCGTCCAGACCAACGTCAAGAAACTCGTCGCAAACAACTCAAAGTGATGCAAACGGATTCACGAGAGACTAGGTCAGATGTGATGCATTGCGTTCGATGCGTGATGCGATCTCGGACCATTTCTCGGCGCAGGAGCGCGCCAACTGGGCCACCGTCTCCATACGGTGCGGCGGAACGCTTTCGACGATTCTGTTCCAGTCCTCCGACCGAACGGTGTGGATGTTCAGCAGCCGCAGCAGATCACGCCCGTTCTCGTTGAGGCGTAGCGCGGGATCGGCTCTCAGTCGCTTCACCACGACCGCCGGCGGCGGCTTCACCTCGCATTCGGCGGGGGCCTTCTTGGTGAGGTCGGCCCGGTGGCCGCCGGTACGGTCGCGGGCGCCCCGCTCCACGAGGTTGCGCGGCCGCGCCCTGGGCACCGGGTCCTCTCCGCGGAGCATCCGGTGTCTGACGTCCCTGACCGTCTCCGGCGAGATCCCCGCGGCCCGGGCGATCTGACGCAGCGACAGGCTGGGATCGCGCACGATCATGTCGTGGGCCAGCTTCCGGCCCTCGCTCACGTCGACGGGCCGGATCCTGCCGTCCCGGCCGATGCGGGTGAGTTCCGCCGTGGCACCGACGCCGGTGTTGCGGCGGATCTCGGCGACCGTCTTGGCGGACGTGCCGACGACCGAGGCGATCATCCGGTCCGACCATCGGGGATGAGTGGCGATGATGCGCTCGGCGGCCTGTCTGCGGTCGGCCGCCGAGAGCGGCAGGCCGTGCGTGATGTTCGACTTCACGGCGAGGACGAAGGCGTCCTCCTCGGTGCCGTCGAAGTACCTCACCGCGATCGTCTTGCAGCCCAGCAACATCGCGGCCCGGAGCCGGTGCATGCCGTCGATGACCCGCGTGGTGGGCCGGTGCACCATGATCGGTGGAAGCGGGGCGCCGGTGGCTGCCAGCATTTCCACATGCTCCGGGCTCTCACCGGCAATTCGCGGGGAGTCTCCAATGGAGAGCGTACTTATTTCGACTTCTTCTATCGAATGCAGGTCGTCGTGGTTCAGTGCTGGCTGCAACGTCCGACTCCTTAGGATCTGGCGAGAACCACACCCGTGCCACCGTCAGCTCACCATGCCTCAGTGATTCGGTGTGCCGCCACTGTGTTTGACTGCTGCCGTGCCGCAGTTGAACACGGGGGCAGGCATTTTCCGTTCGAGCCTTTCGGTGCCCTCTGCTCGCCGCATGGGGCATTCTGGGGCGACCGCAGAGTGGGTGGCCAATTACGTGAGGATCTTCTGTGCCCAGAAAATCGGCACCAGGCGGCTGAACCGCCGCTGGAACTCCGCTGTGGCCAGGACGCTCGCGCGTCATGTACCGGCCGGCCGGCGGACACGGCCTCCCCTCGCACTCCCCCGCACGGCGTCCGACGTGCGTGCGTCCGTCCGTCCGTCCCGCTTCTGGGGAACCCGACATCTCAGAGAGGCATACCTGTGCCCGGAACACTGCAAGGCAAGGCCCACGCCGCGCAAGCCGGATCAGGCGCGGAAAACCTCACGCAATTCGAATTCCTCGCCCTCAACAGCGAGTTCAACATCGCGGACGGGCACGCCCGACAGCCGCTCACACCCGGGCAGAGCAAGATCGTCAACGATCTCCCGCTGCTTTTCGAGGAGGGCGAGAAGCGCCCGGTCGAGGAGCTCGAGCGCGAGGCCCACGCGGCGTTCTTCAAGTCCCTCGGCCAGCACCGCTATCCGACCGCGCCCGGCCGCGTGCTGAGCTGCTACTCCTCGTCGGTGGCCATGGAGATCGTCTCCCGGGCGCTGGCCTGCGCCATCGACTCCGTGGCGTTGGTCCACCCCACCTTCGACAACATCGCCGACCTGCTGCGCGGCAACGGTCTGAAGCTGGTCCCCCTGGAGGAGGACCCGCTGCACGGCGACGACCTGGCTCCGAGCCTGCTGAAGAGCGTGGGCTGCGTCTTCGTCACCACGCCCAACAACCCGACGGGCCGGGTGATGTCCGCGGAACGGCTGCGTCGGCTGGCCGAGCAGTGCGCCGAGTACGGCGTCGTACTCGCTCTCGACACCTCCTTCCGCGGCTTCGACACCCGCGCCCACTACGACCACTACGAGATCCTCGACGCCAGCGGCGTGTCCTGGGTCGTCATCGAGGACACCGGCAAGCTGTGGCCCACCCTCGATCTCAAGGTCGGCATGCTGGTCCGCTCCGAGAACCTGGGCCTGCCGGTCGGGAAGATCTACTCCGACATCCTGCTCGGCGTCTCCCCGTTGATCCTCGGGATGGTCCGGCGCTTCTCCGAGGACGCCGCCGCCGGCGGTCTGGCAGAACTGCACACGTTCATCGCCGCACAGCGAGCCGTCGTGCGCTCCGAACTGGCCGGCCTGCCCACCGTCGGCGTGCCCGATCCGGACAGCCGGGCCAGTGTCGAGCGGGTGCTGCTCAAGCACATGACGGGGACCCAGGCCTGGGAGGCGTTGCGCGAGCACAACATCTACGCCCTGCCGTGCCGGCCCTTCTACTGGGCGGACCAGGCGCGCGGCGACCGTACGCTGCGGCTGGCACTGGCGCGGGCGTCCGCCCCGCTGACCCAGTGCGTACGGACGCTGCGCCACGTACTGACACCGCGCTGATGGCTCCGGTCCGCCAACGGGACCTCCCGTACGGCAGCGCGCACTCGCTGTCCCACACGCGGCAGTGGCGTCGCGGTGTCGTGCAGGAGGTCACCCCCTGGGGGGTTCTCGATCTGGGGCCCGGGTACATCGAACCGGCGCTCCTGCCCGTGGGAGTGATCCGGGACGCCTACGCACGCGCGCTGGAGGAGTACGGATCGGCGGCACTCGGGTACGGACACAATCCGGGCGCCCTGCCGCTGCGCGCCCAACTTGCCGCCCGGGCCACCGCCCAGGGAGGGCGTCCCTGCGGGCCGGAGCACGTGGTCGTCACCGCAGGCACGTCCCAGGCCCTCTACCTGCTGGCGACCTCGCTCGCGGCCCCCGGCGACACGGTGCTCGTGGAGGCCCTCGGCTACGACCTCGGACAGCGGATCTTCCGGGACTGCGCGCTGCGGCCCCGGCGGGTTGCCATGGACGAGTCGGGCATGCTGCCCGACGCACTCGACCGCGCCCTCGCGGAGGGTGCGCCGGACGGTGCCGGTGCGCGGGGGCGCGTCGCGTTCGTGTACCTCACCCCGACCCACCACAATCCGACGGGCGCCACGATGCCGTTGGAGCGTCGGCACCGACTGCTGCAGGTGGCGGCGGAACGCGGTGTCCTGGTCGTGGAGGACGACGCCTACGGCGAACTGGTCCTGACGGACGATCCGGCGCCGTCACCGTCGCTGGCGGCCCTCGCCGGGTACCGGGGCGTGGTGCGGCTGTGCAGCTTCTCCAAGACTTTGGGGCCGGGGCTCCGGCTGGGCTGGCTGGTGACGGATCCGGCACTGGCCGAACGGATCGCGTCGCACGGGCTGTTCGTCAGCGGGGGCTCGCTGAACCACATCACCTCGCTCGCCGTGAGCGGCCTGCTGGCCGACGGCGGCTACGACCAGCATCTCGGCGCGCTGCGCTCACTACTGAGACAGCGGCGCGACGCGCTCGTGGGCGCCCTGCGGGAAGCGACGGACGACCGGATACGGATTCACCGTCCGCAGGGGGGGTTCTTCCTCTGGCTCCAGAGTGACCTCGGACTCGGTGAGGACGACCTCCTCGCCCGGGCAGAGGGGGCCGGTGTCAGGGTGGCCGCCGGTCGCCGCTTCGGCACCACCCAGGTACCGAGCGTGCGTCTGGCCTTCAGCTTCAATCCGCCCGCTCTGCTCGAACGCGCCGCACATCGGCTGGGCACGGCATGGTCCAGCGACCCGCCGGGCCATCAGATCGGAGTGACATCATGACGACCACCGCGCACCGCGATGGGCACACGCCGGCTGCCCCGGGCACCGTCGGCCCCATCGGGTACAGCCTTCCGCTCTCCCCCTCGGGGAAGGCGTCCATGCTCACACCCCCGCCGTGGCACTTCTGCGGCGAGATCCTGATGGTCGACTACCGTGTCGACCCTGATGCCGCCCGGCGCTTCCTGCCGCCGGGCCTCGACCCCGGAGCGGATCCGGGCGCCGCGGCAGCCGTCTTCGCGACCTGGCAGTGGTGCTCCCAGGACGGTGCGGAACTGGCCGACCCGGCCGTCTGCCAGTTCTCCGAGTTCCTGATCCTTCTCTCGTGTACGTTCGAGGGCCGGCCGATGGCGCGCTGTCCCTTCGCCTGGGTCGACCAGCCCGTACCGATGATGCGCGGTTGGGTCCAGGGCATGCCCAAGCAGTTCGGCGCCATCCACCGGACCAGACCGGTCACCGTGGGCCGGGCGGGTTCGCGGCTCGCTCCCGGCGGGCGCTTCGACGGCGCCCTGTCCGTCCACGGGCGACGCTCGGTGGAGGCGTCGGTTACGATCGAGCGCTCCACCGAGCGGCCCCCGGCGCTGCACGACGTCCCTCTGGCGCACAGCCTTGTGTTTCCGGAGTGGGTGCCGTCCGCCCCGCCGCGGACCCAGCTGGTCGCCTCGGAGGTGAGCGACGTCGAGTTCTCCCTGATCTGGAGCGGTCCCGGACACCTCACATACCTCGACCGGCTGGGGGAGGACTTCGCCTCGCTCTCGCCTTTGGAAGTGCGCACCGGTTATGTGTTCACGTACGGAGAGACGTTGCACGGCGGTCGGCTCCTCCGCGAGTAGCGGCTTGCGATTCCTCATGGCCCCTTAAGAGGGGGTTCTCTCACCAGTCCCGGCACGACACGCCGTCGAGCCGATCCCGTATCACCGCACACAGGGGAGCGCGATGAACACCACGACAGTCATCGGCACCGGAGCCATTGGCACTTCCGTGGCGCTCGCGCTGACCCGGCGCGGGATCAGCGTGCACTTGGAGGACGTCGACCGGGCGGCGGCCAAGACGGCCGAGGCCATGGGCGCCGGTTCCCTGCAGACGCCGGACCGACCGGTCGACCTGGCGGTGCTGGCCGTGCCGCCCGCGCAGGTCGGAAGCGTGCTCGCGCGCGTCCAGGGCAGCCGACTGGCTCGGGCCTACGTCGATGTCGCCAGCGTCAAGCAGGTCCCGCACGACGACGTACGCGCGCAGCGGGCCGACCCCGCCAGCTACATAGGCAGCCATCCGCTGGCCGGCACCGAGCGCTCCGGGCCACTCGCGGCCCGGGCCGATCTCTTCGAGGGGCGTCCGTGGGTGCTCACCCCCTCGGAGTCGACCGGACAGGACGTGCTGAACCGCGCGCTGGAACTGGTGGCGCTGTGCGACGCCATGCCGGTGGTCATGGACGCCGGTATGCACGACCATGCGGTGGCCCTGGTCTCGCACGCGCCGCATCTGATCTCCTCCTTGCTGGCAGCGCGCCTGGAACACGCGCCGCAGGACAGCGTCCGGCTGTCGGGGCAGGGCGTCGCGGACGTCACCCGGATCGCCGCCGGCGACGCCCGCCTCTGGGGAGACATCCTCACCTCCAACGCCGCGGCCGTGGCAGACGTCCTCGACGCGTTCGCCTCCGGCCTGGGCCGGGCCATCGACGCCCTGCGCGCCGCCGGTGACGGCGACCCGGCGAAGCGCGCGCGGGCGCAGGAAGACCTCGAGGAGTTGTTGCGGCAAGGGAACCGAGGATGCGCCAGGATCGCGCGCAAGCCGGGTGCGCGCCGGACCGAGCTCGCGACCGTCGCCGTGACCATCTCCGACAAGCCGGGCGCCCTTGCCGAACTGTTCACCTCGATCGGCGAGCTCGGCGTCAACATCGAGGACGTCCGGATCGAGCACTCGTGGGAGCACACTCGCGGCCTCGTCGAACTGGTCGTGCAAAAGGATGCGGCGGCGGAGCTGTCCCGGTGGTTGGGCTCAGGCGGCACCTGGGCCGTCACCAGGGCTGATGCGTTCTCAGGCTTCAAGACCGAGTAGTCGGAGCGCGTGGTCGGTTCGCGACCGGCAGTGGTCGGTGGCTGCGGCAATGTCCGCCCCGCCGGCCTGGCGGATGAGGCCGACGGCGAGGTTGCGCAGGGCCGCCGTCGCGCGGGGCGCAATGCCGGTGCGGACGCGGGAAGCGTCCTCGGCGAAGGTCACCTCCCGCACGTGGTGCAGCGCCTCGACCTGCCAGTGCCCGCGGAATCAGTCCGGCGAGCCGGGACGCGGCGGCCTGCTCGGCGGTGAGACTGGTGACCGCATGGATCGTCTTGATGGTGGTGCCCCCGGTCGTGCGGCTCGTGCGGCGGCGTTTGACCTCGACGGCCCGGACGGCATGCGGAAGGAGCAGGCCCGGCTGGACGGTACAGACCTTGAGGCGGCGTATCTCGCCTCGCCCCTACGCCCGTGCGCGGGTGCGGTGCTGGAGCGGGACTGCACACCAGGGCAGTCGCCGTAGCCGGCGGCCGAGCTTGTTCTGGTTGCCCTTGACGACGAAAATGCGAAGGCGGGGATTTCGTTGCTCTTCGCGCCAATCCGCCGCTGGAGATCACTGTCCGGGGCTCGTGCAGGACAGCGGCCAGGAGGTGCACGGCGTTCTGGCCGCCGGTGCGGCTGCCGCGTACGGTCTTGCCCTCGACGGCAAGGTCCGCACCGACTCCGCCGACGGCACCCACCCCTTCCTCGACCGGCTCTCCCGCCGGGGCCGGTGGCTGTCGCATTCCGTCAAAATGACCATCACCGACACCATCCACCAGGCCGTCCTGAAAAACCCGAAGAAGACGTGGACACCGGCCTACAACGCCGGCGGCACCCAGCGGCCCGGCGCCTGGGCCGCAAAGATCACCGACATGCCACACCTGAGCACATGGCCGAAACTCATGAGGCTGATCGCCGGCAAGGAACGGCCGCACCCCGGCGCCCAGCTGCGCTTCACCGACGTCGACGGGCTGCGGCTGACCAGCCACCTCAACCGGGCCGTCAACCTCCCCCAGCCCGAAAAGACCGCGCCTCGCAAACACAGAGTCCCCGTCAGCACAACACCAACGAGGACTCATGAACGATCAAAGCGGGAACAGAAGAGGAAAAGAATTCACCAGCAGCACGGCAATTGGAATTACCGGAACAGGAACAAGTTCACGTATCCTTTTCCAACGCCCCAAAAATGTTCAGACCGAATCCAGAACCTCCGCGAATCCCTGCCAGGCATCCCTGTAATGTCGTGCGAGATTTATTATCAGGGACCGGCAATGGGGAGGTACGGCGCCGGAGAGATCCACCAGATCCTGAACACCGACCGCATTCTGGCGGAGTAGATGCAGGAGCTGACGGCCCCCTTCCTTGTGACGCAGGGAAGGGTCACGCAAAAGCTTCTCCAGAACGGAGACCGGATCCACGCAGTTCGGATTGCTACGGGAGTCCGATCCCGCTCGCTGATGGGGGACTCCGCCCCTTTCCATTCCGGGCACTTCGTCCGGTTCCGGCCCCGGCGGCAAGGGGGACTCCCCCGCCGCCAGCCGCCTGCGCACGTCGCTGACCGTCGCGGGCGAGACCCCGGACAGTCGGGCGACCTCACGCAACGACGCATCGGGGTGCTCGGCCAGCACCGCCACGGCCCTGCGCCGCCCTTCGAGCGCATTCAGGGGCCGAACCCTGCCGTCACGGCCGACCCGGGTGTTCAACTGCGGCACAGCAGCAGCTGAACTGTGCCGCATGGAGGCGACGGTCTTGGCCCCCAGCCCCGAGGCCCGCGCGATCGCTCTGTCCGACATGTGCGGGTGGGACGCCATGATCCGCGCGGCGGCGGCCCGGCGGTCGGCCAGCGACAGCGGAAGTCCGTGCACCACGTTCGCCCGGACGGCACGCAGAAAGGCCTCTTCCTGCGTTCCGTCGAACAGTTCGACCTCGATCGTCTGCCGGCCCTGCAGCAGAGCCGCGAAGAGCCGATGCATTCCGTCGATGACCCGCATGGTCCTTCGATGGACGAGGATCGGCGGGAGCAGCCCGTCCACTTCCGCCAGCGCCACGACGTGGGCCTGCTCGACACCATTGGACCGCAGAGAATCACCAGGCACCAAGGACGCTATTTCCACCGTGACCATTTCGGATTCCGTCGACCGTTCCCGGGCGACCTCCGCTAACCTTACTTCGACCTGTGCAGCCAAAGGTAAATCTCTTCGCACTCCCTTTGAGCCGTTCATGTTTTCCCCCTAGAGTACCCGCCTCCGGTCACCGTCGCGCGACAGAGACCGCAGATAACCGACTGGTGGGCGCGATGGACGACGTGCCAGCTTGCGTGTACGACTTCAAGAATCACAACTGCTCAGTGCTATGTCCAGACGCCTTCCATACCGATCCGCATAGTTCCGCCCGACAGCGTCTGTTATCAACTTGTTACGCACAGGTGGCCGACAGGAATGAACGGGACCCGGGGGGCAGGCCCCGGCGTTCGCCCCCGACGGCCGGTCGATCATGTGATGCCGCAGAGAGCGAGGACCCGACGGCGTCCGGAGCGGGACGGCAGCGAGCACAGCAGGCGAATCGCGGATCAGGCCACAGACAGCAGCGAGCACAGCAGGCGAATCGCGGGTTGCGACCTGGGACTTGTCCTCGCTGAGGACAACATCACCTACCCAGTCGACATACCGAGGACATGACCACGCGCAGCCACACCCTCCCCCACATCATCCCTGGGCTGGTGAGCTGCCTGATCAGGGAGGCCTGCAGGTCGTTCGGTGCGGTCAGACCGCGGTGGGCCTGGGCGAAGGACGCCGGAGGGAGTGTGACGCGGGGCAGACCGGACTCGTCATGCAGGGCCGGGGCGCCCTTGACGGCCTGCGCGTAGTGCTCGCCTGCACCGAAGGCGGGTGCTTGCGCTTCCGGCAGCCAGTAGTGGCGCTGGCTGGCCAGCCGGTCCGCGATCACACCGACCCCGGTGATCAGTACCGCGGCCGGCACCGACACCCGCAAGGGCACCATGGTGGCGCCGGTCAGATGACGCACCAGGGCGAAGTAGCGACGGCGCAGATCCTGCCACGCGGGGCCGCCCAGAACCAGGTTGACCCGGGACGCTCTGGCCGCGCCGTCGATGTCGAGCTGCAGGAACCGGCCGTGGTGCCCGCCCAGCATCTGCGCCACCAGCACCCCCGCACTGTCCGACGTGTCCGTCTCATAGCCGGCCTCCGCCAGCAGCTGCAGCACACGGTGCATGGAGGCCCGCTCGTGCGGCATGCTCCGCCAGCCATGCGTGTCCGCCCGCAGCACCTCACTCACCCGCGCCCAGGGATGCGCCTCCCACTCCTGGAAGGACGACAACTTACCCAGATCATGCAGACCGGCGAAAAACATCACCAGGCACCGGGCCTCCGCCACCGTCACGCCCAGCCCGTCGGCGATCAGCCGCCGCTGACCACGCGTCAGAACCGGTCCCACACCTCACCGGCGACCGCCGCCACATCCAACAGATGGAACGGCGCTGTCACGTTGGTTGACTGGATGGGATGATCTTCTGGTTGATCGTGTTGGAGGGGGCTGTTCGTGGGGTCCGTGTCGCCGTCGTACAAGGGGCACCGGTACCCGGACGAGATCATCTCCCACTGCGTGTGGCTGTACTTCCGCTTCCCACTGTCATTTCGCGAGGTCGAGGAGCTCATGCTCGAGCGCGGGATCGCCGTCTCGTACGAGACCATCCGCCGCTGGTGCGCCAAGTTCGGGCAGGACTACGCCAACGCGCTGCGCCGCCGGCAGCCCCGGCCTGGTGACAAGTGGCACCTGGACGAGGTCTTCATCAAGATCAACGGGCGGTTGCGGTACCTGTGGCGGGCCGTAGACCAGGACGGGATGCTGCTCGACATCCTCGTGCAGAACCGGCGGGACACCGCCGCGGCCAAACGCTTCTTCCGCCGCCTGCTGAAGAACACGGGTGCGGTGCCGCGGGTGATCGTCACCGACAGGCTCCGCTCCTACGGCGCGGCCCACCGCGAGATCATGCCCTCCGTCGAGCACCGGCAGTCGAAGTACCTGAACAACCGGGCGGAGAACAGTCACCAGCCCACCAGACAGCGAGAACGCGCGATGAAAGGCTTCCGCAGCATCGGCTCAGCCCAGCGGTTCCTGTCCGCGTTCAGCGGCATCTCGCCCCACTTCCGGCCCCGCCGCCATCTGATGACCGCTGCCGGCTATCGAGCCGAGATGACCGTCCGCTTCGCGATCTGGGAGCAGATCACCGGCGTTGCCGGCCTGCCCACCGCGCCGTAAGCACACAGCCGGAACCCGACTCCACCACGCCCCGGCACACCGTCAGACAACCCCACACCCAACAACGTGACAACGCCGTATGGGGATGTGCGCGGCTGGTTCCGTGCCGACAAGGTGGCAGGCAGCCTCCAGGCCCTCTACGTCCCCAAGATCATGGCCGACACAAAGTTCACCACGGCGCTGAGCGCCTGGTCACAGTGCATGAACCGGGCTGGCCATCCCTTCACGGACCCAGGGGCGGCCCGACAGGCCGCTGCACAGCAGTCATTACGGCTGGGCGCCGCCCGGGCGTTCCGGGCGGAACGCGACCTCGCGGTGGCCGACGCCACCTGCGCACGACGTACCTCACTCAGAGCGATCGGCAAGGAACGCGAGAACCACTACATCAAAGAACTGCCCCGCACATACCGGCAGGCCCTGAACCTCAGCCGTGCATTCCAGCACCGGGCGCTGCAACGCGCTGCCGCACTCGCACCCCCTCGAACCTGAAACGTAATCTCTCGCAAGGAGTACGACATGCCTCGAATACGCACACTCATCGCGGCCGCCGGTCTCGTCCTGTGCGGCCTGCTCACCTCGCCTTCCCCCGCACACGCCTCCACGCAAGGCGACAACTGCAACGCCAAATGGCCCGGACGCAACGGAAGCATGCACGCCTGGGACTGGACCGACTGCACCGGCACCTACCTCGGCGGAACTACCGGAAACGACCTCAACTGGGGCGACGGCGTCGGCGCGTTCACCAACGCCAGCAACCGGGCCAGGTCCGTCATGAACGCGGGGTTCTTCGGCGGCAGGGACGTCGTCGCCTTCTACTTCCTTCCCGGCGGCGACGGCTCCTACGGCTGCCTCTCACCCGGCGAGCTGTACGCGGACTACCTGGGCGACAACACCTTCACCAACGGTGCAAGCATGGACAGGAACATCATGGCCAGCCAGTGGGTGACAGCCTCCGCCTGCGCCGGCAACAGCTGGATCCACTGAACAAGTGAACATGCGCCCGTGACGCCCCTTCCCCGCTGCGCATGGCAGCGGGGAAGGGGGAGGGCAGCACGGCACCGCCGTTGGCCGTACACCACCGGCTCAGTCGCAGTAGTAGGACAGGTACTGGGTGGCGGCCCACCCGTCGACCTCGGTCGTGAAGTCGTAAATGTGGGCGAAACCGTTCTGCACCTCGCCGCAGTACCAGCCGACGAAGTGGCTGCGGTAACCCAGCCCCTTGACGCTGCAGCTCGTACTGGCGCAGGAACGAATGCGGACACCGTCTCCGAAGAACACCGCACCTCCCGAAGGCTCATTGGCCTGGGCAGTCCCGGTAGCGGCACCGGACGTGTCAGCGGCCGCCGGCGCAGCGGCAGCCAGCAGCGGCACGACGGTGAGCGCCGCGGCGGCTACACCGGTCTGCGTCATACGTTTGATGGATCGCATCTCTTACCTCGCCTCTCGCACACGGATGAAGGGGTAGCGGTTCTGCTGCTGATTCTGCGCACGCCACAGCGTGCGGCCAAAGACTTCGACTCCCATCGAAAAGATGGCTCCCCTCCCCCGCCAGGACAGGCTCGAGTGAAATGTCCCCGGCATCTGCATCGCCGGGGACGGGCGATGACACAGCCGTCAGGGGGGCGGTTGATCCAGTAGGCGGCGGTGAGCTGTCCGGCAGAGACGGAGCGGACGTCCTCACCTACCGGTTCGGCGACCTCGTCCTGGTCCAGGTCATGCCTGTGCATGTCTTCCTTGTGATCTGGGCGCCGGCGAACGTCGGCCCACCGTCAGAAGCGCCATCGATTCGAGTAGCGTCGAAATGTTTGCCGGAGACCCGCCGCCCACAAAAGGATGGGGAGCGCTGGCACTACGGAGTTCCGCACAAGGTTGGACATCGGTCGTCCGTCAGGAAGTGTCGGCTGCCAGCCGGTTGCGATGCGGCCGGATACGCAACGGGGAAATGGGGTCTAGTGATCAGGAAGCGGATTGCTTGCGCTGCGGCTGGTGCCGCGTTGATGCTGAGCGGGAGCATGGCGGTCGGACAGGCCGCCGCTGAACCCGCGTCGCAGGCTGCTGGATGGGAGCGCTGCCAGCCCGGGAACTTCTGTATCTTCGACGGTCCCAACGGGACCGGCGGGATGGCGTGGTTCCAGTCGGGGTCTGCGGATCTGCGAGGCCAGGGAATGGACAACCGCACGACCTCGTACTGGAATCGTTCGTCCAGCACGTTCACCATGTACGCCGGTTACAACTACACGGGCGAGGACGCCTGCATAACGCCCTCGGGCCCGTGGACGATCACGGGGCACTACGACAACGTGGTCAGTTCGTTGAGGGCTACCCCTGGACGTACCTGCCCCATCTGAGCGAGCTCGGCAACCCCGACGGGGGTGGTGGGTCCCGCAAGAAGGCACATTGCTGGACCCGCTTCGCTCGAGAGCGGTCAGCCGAGCCTGTGAGTCTCACAGCCCGGGAGAACTACGCCGTGGCAGTGGAGAAGGTCGAGCAGCTGCCTCAACTCCTCCTGGGCGCGTGAGCCGGGCCGACTGGCAACGCGGATGGATACACGTTGCCACCAGGTGCTATCCGAGCCAGACGATGTTCAGGACGGTCAAGCGGCGCAGGGGCCTGTTCACCCAGTAGGTAAGAGACCGTTGGCCGACGGATGCGTAGCGCCTGTCCTCGCCCTCGGGGTCCTCGCTGTTCCACTGGCCAAAGCCCCACGGGTCGGCGGCCGCAGTGTCCAGGACGTCCCACACGCTGTCTTCCACGTGCTCGGGCAGGGTGTCGAGAATCTTCGCGGCCGACGCGGAGAAGCGGACCGCCTACGGCTGTCCGGTCACCGGCGCCTTCCCCGCAGCTCCGCCATGTCGATGAACTCGCTGTCGTCGTAGCCGGAGGCGACAAACGCATCGACCGCCGGCGCGTGGCCGAGGCGGCCCTGCCACTCCCGGACCACCTCGTACAGTGCGGCGAGGGAGAACGTCCGACGCGACTCTTCCAGCGCCGCCGCCCACTCCCGCTCGAAGGCTGGCACCCACTGCGCGGCACGCCGGTCGGCGCGCAGCTGCGCGAGGAGTTCGGCCGGAGCTCCCGGGGCGGGGGCGTATGGCGTGACGGGTGCGTGGTCGGGCTGCGCGCTCATCGGCTGGTCCTCCCGGTGGGTCGTAGCGCCACGGTACGCGCGCCGGGAGGCCGTAGAGGCAGGCATGCGTCGATCCCTACCGGGTCAGGGAGCGGACGGCGGCGCGGGCGACGGCCTGGGCGTGCTCGTGCAGCGGGACGTCCTGGTGGTCCCAGGTGGCGGCAACGTAGTTGAGGAGTTCAGTGGTCGCCCGTGCGGTGTCGCTCGGGTCGCTCATGAGGAGACGGTCGGCGGCGTATGCGACGTCGGCGGCCGGGGTGCTGAGCCGAAGCCCGGTACTCGTCACCGGTGAAGCCGGATGAGCTGGCCAACAGGACGGGGCGAGGCAGCCTCGTTGGCACCAACAAGGCATATTCGGCTGGTCACAGGTGCTCATTCGGCAGCCTTTCTGTCACCAGTACCGAAGATCGAGAGTCCGTCCAGCTGCCCGACCTGGTCGCCGCCGTCCGCCACGCCGCCGCCCTGCCCGTCATCGCCGCGGGCGAAATCGCCACCGCCGCCGACGTGACGGCCGCGCTGGGCGCTGGCGCGATGGCCGCCACGGTTCGGCACCGCTCTGCTGCGCACCCAGGAGAGCGGACCCGACCGGGGCCTCGGGCCGCTGCTGCGGCCGGCTGCCTCCCACGGGACGCAGCCAGGTGGACTTGGAGCCACACGGGGCCCCCTTCGACAGTCGGCTCGTGTTGCCCCTTGCGTGATCAGCGACGAGCCTCCATCATCAGGAATCCTGATAGTTTAAGTTTGCAGTGATGGGGTCCAGTCATGTCATTCAAGCCCAGAATCCAGGCCAGAGGGGTTCAGCTGCTGCTCGGCCGAATGATGAGCCGCGTGCACAAGGATCTGCGCTTCACCAACATCCCGAAGCGCACGGAATCCATCCGGGTGGAGACCGGCGCCGGACCGGTGACGTGCACCGTCTACCGCCCGTCGGCCGCCGCCGCAGCCCCTGCCCCCGTGTACGTCAACTTCCACGGCGGCGGGTTCGTGATCACCCACCCCCAGCAGGACGACCACATCTGCCGCTACATAGCCGCCACGGCCGCCTGCGTGGTGATCAACGTGGACTACGCAGTCGCCCCGCAGCGGCCGTACCCCGCACCCGTCACCCAGGCGTACGACGTCACCGCCTGGGTGGCCGAGAACGGCACCGCCAACAACTGGGACGGTTCGCGACTCGCCGTGGGCGGACACAGCGCCGGGGCCAACCTGACCGCCGCGGTCTGCCGCACCGCTCGGGACCGCGGCACCTTCAAGCCCCGCCTCCAGATCATCGACTCGGCACCGCTCGACCTGCTCGCCGACCCGGCCACCAAGCAGTCACCCATCGTCAAGCCCCTGCTTACCCCTCAGCTCATGCGGGTCTTCACCGCCGCCTACGTCCATGATCCCGCCGACCTCACCCATCCGCTGGTGTCGCCCGGACTGGCCGACGACCTCGCCGGGCTGCCGCCCGCCCTGGTCATCACCGCGGAGAACGACCGCCTGCGCGACGAGGGCGATGCGTACGCCAAGGCCCTGGAAGCTGCCGGCGTTCCGGTCACCCACCGTTGCTTCGAGGGTGTCGACCACTACTTCACCCACACCGGCCCGATACCGGCCGGGAAGGAAGCCATCGATCTGATGGCCACCACCCTGCGCACGGCACTCACCACCTGACCGCTGACAGGGCACTGTCACGTTGGCTGACCGGTGGGATGATCTTCTGGTTGATCAGCCGGAGAAGGGGTGTCCGTGGGGAGCGCGTCGCTGTCGTACAAGGGGCACCGGCACCCGGTCGAGGTCATCTCCGACTGCGTGTGGCTGTATCACCGCTTCCCGTTGTCGTTCGTTCCGCGAGGTCGAAGAGCTGATGTTCGAGCGCGGCGTGACCGTCTCCTATGAGTCGGTGCGGCGGTGGTCTGTGAAGTTCGGGCAGCGGTACGCGAGTGCACTGCGCCGCCGGCAGCCCCGGCCTGGGGACAAGTGGCACCTGGACGAGGTCTTCATCAAGATCAATGGAGAACAGAAGTGCCTATGGCGGGCCGTCGACCAGGACGGCAACGTTCTTGACATTTTGGTGCAGAACCGCCAGGGCAAGGCCGCGGCCAGGCGTTTCTTCGGCAGGCTGATGAAGAAGACCGGTGCGGTGCCGCAGGTGGTCGTCACGGACAAGCTCCGCTCCTACGGCGCGGCCCACCGAGGTCATGCCCTCGGTGGAACACCGCTCGCACAAGGGCCTGAACAACCGGGCGGAGAACAGCCACCAGCCCACCAGGCAGCGTGAACGGGCGAGGAAAGGCTTCCGCTCAGTGGGCGGGGCCCAGCGGTTCCTGTCCGCGTTCAGCGGCATCTCGCCCCACTTCCGGCCCCGCCGCCATCTGATGCCCGCCCACGACTACCGAGCCGAGATGACCGTCCGCTTCGCCATCTGGGACCAGATCACCGGCGTCGCCGGCCTCGCCGCCACGGCCTGAGCACAGCCCGAAACCGGGCTCCACCACGCCGCGACACACCATCAGACACCTACCCACCCAACAACGTGACAGCACCAGCGCGAGCTATGGCCAGCGTACGGCGCGCCCGCGTCGCTGCTGGCTGTGGTCCGACCACGCCGTGTGACAACCCGAAGCCGTCGAACCCGCCATGTACGGGGCCTGATGGAGGGTCAGGCGCCCGGGTGCAGACCTGGCCAGCCGGGTGTCGGGTCGCCCTTGACCTCGCCGAAGTAGAGGGCGAAGGTCTGCTTCAATTGCTCGACCTGGGCCCGGTCCTCCATGAAGCGAGGGAACCCGTCCAGATTGGCGTTCGGATACTCCCAGATCGGCTTGAGGCCGGTGGGCGGCGCGATGTCCGTGCGCACCGACCAGCTGTTGGAGGTCTGGCGCTCGGTGGACAGCTGCCAGTTGAGGTAGAGCTTGGCCGCCGTGGGGTTGGCGGCCTGCTTCAGGATCGCGATCCGCTGTCCCCACGCCATGAACGGGTGTCCGTCGGGCATCACCCAGCGGTTCGGGCTGGTGGCGAGCGGGTTGCCACCCGTGCCGACGCCGATGATCTTCTCCTTGTTGGTGACCGCGGTGCCGGGGGAGAAGGAACCGCGGGCGAACTGCGGTTGCTGGGCGGCGAAGTCGGCTATCCAGTCCCAGCCGTAGGTCTTGGCGTAGAGGGCGAAGAGGTAGAGCACCGCGTCGTCGTCGTGCGGGTAGGAGGAGGCGATGGCGCCCTTCCAGCGCGGGTCGACCAGGTCCAGCGGCGTCCGAGGCGCGTCGGCCCCCGCCGCCACGTCGTACAGGTAGCTGAAGGCGATGACCATGCCGGCCACCCAGGCACCGTCCGCGTCCCTGAACTTCTTGTGGAGCTTGCTGAAGCCGGCGGGCTTGTAGTGCAGCAGCCGCCCCTGGCGCTTCCAGCGGGTGAAGTCGTGCAGCGTCTGCAACTGCACCAGGTCGGGCACCAGGGTGTCGGTCGCGAACTGGTTGTCCACGCGGACGTCGTGGTACTTGCTGTAGTCCACGATGAGGTTGAGGTCGATCTGCGGGAACCGCTGACGGAAGGCGGTTCGGGCGCCGGCGCCGCTGCCCGAGTTGGCGAGGTCGCCGCCCGCGTAGATCACGAGCTTGCCGCCTTCGGCGACGGCGTCCTGGTACAGCTCGTCGAGGGTCCTGGTCTCCTCGGCGCCGGCGCCGCGCGCGGCTGTGGTGGGGGCTGCCGCGGCAGGGGACGCCGTGGCGCCGAGCGTGCCGAAGCCGAGCGCGGCGCCCGCTCCGGTGGCTAGGAGTCGTCGTCGACTGGGAATGCTGGTCACTGGGGTAACCCTTTCTGCGTGGGGGCAGGGGTGTTCCCGGTGCACGGGCGGCGGACCGCCTCGGCCGGGAGGGTGTAAGCGGAGACAGCGAAGCCGGTGTTCTCGTACGGTCTGCGCCTCAGACCGGCGGTGAGCTTGCCGGAGTCGAGGATGTCGGAGGCGAGCCGGTGGCCGTCGGCGGGGGTGAGGCCGGCATCGGTCGGCAGCGCCTCCTGCTCGCTGTTGACGAGGGTGGCGGTCCTGATCCCGCTGCCGACCGGAAAGTCCAGATCGAGGCCGGTGAATTCGAGTGTGCTCATCAGGACTCTTCGCTGTTCGGTCGAGGATGGCGCCCGCTGACGCGAAGCATTCATCTGACAAGACAGTATCTGACACATCAGATGTTGTTGCCATGGTTCCTGATGGTCAGTTCGGAAGTCGTTCCCATCCGAGGCGGGGACGTATTTGGCCGTGGCTTCGACGAGGCGCTGTCACGTTGACTGACGGGGTGAGATGATCTTCTTCGCGATCGCAGTGGAGGGAGATTGCCCTTGGCGAGCACGTCGCCGTTGCACAAGGGGCACCGCTACCCGGTCGAGGTGACCTCCCCCTGCGTGTGGCTGTACTTCCGTTTCCCGCTGTCATTCCGTGAGGTGGAGGAGCCGATGCTCCAGCGCGGCGTGACCGTCTCCTATGAGACGGTCCGGCGGTGGTGCCGGAAGCATCCATTGACCGAGTTCGCGGCCCCGGCAGTCGTTCATCAACTCGGCAAAGGCGCGGACGTGTTCGGTGGTTCGGTCGAGTGCGGGGCGGCGGGCGAGAATCTGCTTGAGCTGCTGGGCCTGGTAGTCGTCGAGTCGGTCGGGGCGGCGGGTGATCCAGCTGGTCACCAGGAGGGGAACCTCAGGCAGCGCGGGCATCCAGTTGCTGCACGCTCATGTCCACGGCCTTCATGCTGGTCCTACGCATTTTGAGTTGCATGATACAACCTTGACAGTTGCTTCGCGCAACTCCATGATGGCGTCATGGCAGCACGGAACAAGCCCGTTGATGTGATCCACGAGGCGATCATCCTGTTCTCCCGCAATTCCCGGGTGCGGGCGAGCAACATGTACGACGACCTACCCTTTGTCGCGTACACGATGCTGTCGTATGTAGGCACCTTCCCTCTGCCCACCGCCTCCGACCTGGCGGAGCGGTACGGGCTGGAGAAGTCCACCGTCAGCCGTCAGCTGTCCCAGCTGGAGGAGGACGGCCTGCTGCGCCGGGTGGCCCATCCGTCGCGCCCCAGGACCAAGTTGCTGGAACTCACCGACACCGGTCGGGCCCGCCTGGCGCGCGTCAGGCAGCACCAGCGCCAGGGACTCCAGGAACGGCTCGGCCACTGGCCGGACGAGGACATCGAGACGTTCAGCCGCCTGCTCCACCGGTTCGTCACGGAACTCGACTGACAGTCGCCAGGTCCCCCGTCTCGACATCACTCGCGGCGCCGGACCGGTGCAGCCGCTCGTACTCCACAGCCCGATGCACGCAGGGGGCGCGGTTTCGCATGCCCGCCCGGCAGCAAGGAGTGATCCCATGACCGTCTCGTCCGTCTCCGCGATAGAGGAAGAGGAACGGCGCATCGACGCCGCGCTGGATCTGGAGAATCACAACCGGGACAGCGTGTACAACGTTCCGGGCTACCGGCCGGTGCGCCGGGAACTGGCCCACGCTCCGGTCCGGGTGAGCGGTGAACTGCCCGCCGACCTGGACGGCGCGTACCTGCGCAACGGCACCAACTCCCAGTTCGACAACGGCCGTATCCGGCTCCACGCCTTCTCGGGCGCCGGGATGCTCCACCAGATCCAGATCTCGTCGGGGAGTGCCACGTACTCCAACTCCTACGTCCGCACCCCTCGGTTCGAGGCCGAGCGTGCGGCCGGCCGGGAGTCGTACCCGGAGTTCTCCGACCTGGTCTCCGGCAGGCCGGGCGCGGACCGGATCGCCCTGACGGAGGAGAAGATCCGCCAAGGTTTGATCCCCGCCCTCGGCCCCCTCGAACGGACCCCGGGCTCGACGTCGATCCGGTACCACCACGGGCGCCTGTACTGCCTTCAGGAAACGGGTTACGCCTTCGTCCTCGACACGCGCGTCGAGGACGGCCGTCTGATCGTGGACGGCCGCGGCCGGCTGGAGACGTGGGCGGGGGAATGGGAAGGACCGTTCTCCGCGCACCCGCGCATCAACCCGGACAACGGCGACGTGTACAACCTCAGCGTCGAGCCGTCCGGACAGATCATCGCCGGGCTGCTCCACAAGGGAGAACTCGCGGCACAGCAGGTCGTGCACCGGCAGACGCCACACACAGGCCAGATGGGCTGGCTGCACGACTTCTTCCTGACTGAGAACCACCTCGTGTTCCCCGACATCTCCGTCCGCCTGGATCCCGGCGGTCTGCTCGGCCCGGAACGCAGCGCCTTCCGCCACGATGCCGGCCACCGGCTGCGGTGGGGCGTACTCCCTCGCGACTTCGGAGCGGACACCGAGGTGCGCTGGTTCACCACCGGCCAGGCCGGCACCGTCTGGCACGTCATCAACGCCTGGGAGCGCCAAGGCCCGCGCGGTTCGCGGGAGATCGTGCTCCACTCCCCCGTCTTCCCGTCCTATCCGTCGAGCGTTCCGATCCACACCCCCGAGGAACCGCCCGCCCAAGTCAAGACCTGGGTGCTGGACCTGGACACCGGGCAGGTCACCGACGACCGGCTGCTGATCGACCACGGCTACGAGCGGCCCAGCCTCAATCTGAACCACGTCGGACGGACCAGCCGCTACTGCTACCTGCTCGACGAGCACGGTGACGGCTACATGGGCAAGGGGGTCCTCAAGTACGACCTCGTCGAGGAGAAGGAACTCGGCTACCTCGACTACGGCGACATGTACGGCGGCGAGGCCCTGTTCGTTCCCAGGCCCACGGCGAGCAGCGAGGACGACGGCTACCTCCTCGACCTGCTGATGGATGACCACCGCGCCGAACTCGTCGTCATCGACGCCCGGACCATGACCGAACTGGCCCGGCTGCATCTGCCGCAGCGGGTGCCGTTCGGTGTCCACGCCACCTGGCTGGACAGTGCGGAGATCGCCGCCCTCGCCTCGTAGCCGGCGAGCACAAGCCATCGCCGACAACCGCTCCAGCAGGAGAAACGGAGACCCGCATGCAACTGGGCAGGCACACCCACCGGTGCAGCCCGTGCCGAGGTCCGGGAGGGCCGGCGTTGACGTCGGACCGGCGGTGAACGCCGTGCGGCTGCACGCCGAGAACCTTCGCCCCGGGGTCGTGTTCGACCTGGGCAGCGCCAAGGTCTCCAAGGAGGAGATCCTCGATTTCGGCCGTCGCTTCGACCCGCTGCCGCTGCACACGGACGAGGTCGCGGCGGCCGCAAGCCGCTTCGGGGGCCTCATCGCCAGCGGTTTCCACACCCTGGCGGTCCTGCAACGCCTCCTGGTGGACGCGGTCTTCTCCCGCGCCGCCGTCATCGCCGGCCGGGAGATCACATCCCTGCGCATGCTGGCGCCGGTCCGCCCCGGGGACGTGCTGCACGGCTCGATGGAGATCGTGGAGGTACGCCCCCGCGACGACGGCACCGCCGCCGTCCGCAGCCGGGGCGCCCTCACCAACGACTCCGGCACCGTCGTCCTGGAACTCCAGGGAGAAACGCTCTGGGAACACCGCCCACCGGGCGGGAGAGATGGCGGCACGGTTTGACACCCAGGAACCCCCGCCGGCCGCTCGCGACCGTACCGAGTGCCGCCGAAGGCCCCGGACACCCGAGAAGACACTGAACGGAGACGGACATGCACGTCGGCGTGCACATCAACCGGTTCGACCACCCCGAGGGCGGTCGTGCCCTGGCGACAGAGCTGGCCGCCGCGGGAGCAGCGGCGGAGGCCGCCGGCGTCAACCGGCTGTCGGTGATGGACCACTACTTCCAGATGGAGTTCAACGGCGGCGCCGAGGCACCCATGCTGGAGGCCTACACGACCCTGGCCTACCTGGCCGCCCACACCTCCACGGTGCGACTGGGCGCGCTGGTCACCGGAGTGACGTACCGCCATCCCGGACTGCTCGCCAAGATCGCCACCACGCTCGACGTCCTCTCCGGCGGCCGGGCCACCCTGGGCATCGGAGCGGCCTGGTACGACCGTGAGCACCACGGCCTGGGCGTGCCCTACCCGCCACTCGCGGAGCGGTTCGAGCGGCTGGAGGAGACCCTGCGGATCTGCCTGCAGATGTGGGACCCGGACGACAACGGGCCCTTCGAAGGCCGCTACTACCAGCTCGCCGAAACCCTGTGCGTGCCGCCGCCGGTCAGCAGCCCGCACCCGGAGATCATGATCGGCGGCGGTGGGGAGAAGAAGACACTGCGGCTCGTCGCCCGGTACGGCGACGCCTGCAACCTGTTCGCCACCTCACTCGAAGACGTCGCACACAAGCTCGACGTACTGCGCGGCCACTGCGACGAGGCAGACCGCGACTACAACTCCGTCCGCCGGACGATCACGTACTCCGGAGCGGCCGCCACCGAGGAGGACCTGGACAGCTTCACCCATGACATCGAACCGTACGCCGAGCTTGGCATCGACACGGTGATCATCTCGCCGCATCTGGGCGCCACCTCGCGGTGGATGGAGACCTTCGCAGCCCCGGCCGTACGGCGACTGACCGAACTAGGCTGAAGCGGCCCGAGAATCGGCCGCCCTCTCCCTCTCGGACGGCCGGTCCAGGGCCGGGAGCGCGCCCCGGCATAGCCTCTTGCCGCGCCAGTCCGAGCGCGTCGGTCAGATCGACCGGGACACCACACCTGTCAGCGCACTGGCCACTGTCGAACGAGTCACCGGCGGACAAGCCGGCCAAGGATGCCGCCGAGGTCGAGGGACGGGCCGACGCACTCCTGCGGCAGGTCCGCATTCACATTGAATCTGCAGAATCCGCGACTTGATGAGCACTGGCACCTGCGGAAACTGTTGACTACGCCGACCGGCCGACGGTGCAGAAGCCGTGAACCATCGGCCTGCCCCATCTGTGACAACGACGCGAACAGCGGGCGGCGCGAAGCCGGCCGGATCCGGTGAGGGCATGCGCACGTCAGCCTACCCCTGAAGACCTGAGCGCCCAGGTGACGGACTGCCCGTCACCCCACGCCTCGCCCTCGACACCTTGGGGGACTTCACTGACCGGAAGGCGTCCAGCTCGATCGCCTCCAGCGGCAGCATCAGCGGCTCCTCCGAGTCCGCACCGCCCAGGACTGCTGTCTGAATCTGGCGCCAGTCCGCATAAACCGCCCACCCGTCGCTCCAACTCATCGTGCCACCCCGGTCATTGGCCTCACAGGCGATCGAGCTCACGCCGTCGTACCGCAGCGGGGCAGATCGCCGCGCGGCACGCTCCGCCCGGGCCCGCCCAGGGCAGGAGAGCTCGGGAGGCCCCCGCCGACCAGTTCGCGCAGGGTCAGGCCGTCGCGATGAGGGCTTCCAGCAGGCTCACGCTCGTCCGCAGACCTTGTGATCACTTGACGCACTTGCCCCTAGTGCATAGGACCTCGGTCGGCGATTCTGTGCGCATGCTGCTGCCGCCAGTCCATGAGAAAGCCGAGCTGATCGAGGTCGTGCGCATCACGGATCCGATGAGGCACCTCAGCTCGGATGACTTGATCGGCGACGAGGTCGCTATCTGGGAGCCACCTCAAGTCGAGCGGGTCGTGGCGCTGGTCAAGGAGCTGCCAGGCAGTGAACTGCGTCGCTGTTTCATCCCGGGATGGGGCATCCGAGTTCACAGTGCTACTGGGCATCTCTTCCAGATGGCCTTTTGCTTCCGTTGTCATGGCGTCCGCCTGTGGGGGCCTGGCGTTCCCGCTGGCCAGGAGGGAATCCGGAGCTTTGACCCGGACAGTCCTCCTGGCCATGAGCTGCTTGAACAGTTCCGGGACGCCAAGCCGGCTTGATCAGAGGGCTGGGCCGTGGGGTGGAGGTGCGGTTCTTCACCGACACCAAAGCCTGGGAGTGGGCCACCGCCGGCCTGACCACCCCGACCAAGCGCACAGCCGCCCCGCTCAGCCAGGCCGGGTACCGCTGCAGAAGCCGACCGTCCCCGCCGCGCAAATTACTGCCCACCCGCCACTTTCTCACCAACGCCTGGGGCAGCACGCAATCCGACCAGCCCAAGCCGACCACGGCCTCCGGCAGTCCTGTCACCGCCAGTCGCCAAGGCGCGTGAGAGGAAGGCCGTAGAGACGGATCTCTAGGCCGCCTGTCCCGCCCAGCAGGGCGAAACCGGGTACTCCACAGTTTCATCAGATGGTGTGGATCACCCGCCATTTGGCCGTCTCGCCGATCTTCCCCGCCGATGCTCGAAGGGCGCCCGTCGCCATCCGGAAACGTTGTCCGTGACCTTGGCATGCCGGTCGCACGCACAATCCGAACAACAGAGACGAGTCATCGTGCATTTGACTCCGCATGAGCAGGAACGCTTGCTGATCCACATGGCGGCCGACGTAGCAGGAAAGCGTCGCGACCGGGGGCTGCGTTTGAACTACCCCGAGGCGATGGCCCTGCTGACCGTTCACGTCTTCGAGGCGGCGCGCGACGGCAAGACGGTCAGCGACATCATGGACTCGGGCCGACGGGTGCTCACACGTGACGACATGATGGACGGCGTCCCGGAGATGATCAAGAACGTCCAGGTGGAGGCGACCTTCCCGGACGGCACCAAGCTGGTCACGATCCATGACCCCATCCCGGAGGCCACGGAGGAACCCGAGGTCTACCCGGGCAAGATCGAGCACCCCCAGCCGCCCCGCAAGCCAGGCTCCCCGGTCGACTGCGACGACAGCGGCAACTCGTCCGTCAGCTGCGACGAGGACGACGACACAGTCTCCCGGTACGACGCGATCTGCTTCAACGTGCACCTCGACGGGGACACGCAGGGCGTCAACCTGCAGACGGACGCCACCACCTTGCCGGGGCAGGGCAGGACGAAGATCAAGGTGAAGAACGAGTCGGACCGTCCTATTCAGGTCGGCTCCCACTATCACTTCGCCGAGGTCAACCCGGGGCTGAAGGTCGTCAGTGTCGAGGTCCCCGCCGGGCAGACAGTCCCCCAAGACCGCAGCCTCTGGAACTGCGACGCGGCGAGGGGCCGGCGGCTCAACATCGCCGCGGGCACGTCCGTACGTTTCGAACCGGGCGACGAGTGCTGCGTGGAACTGGTGCAGATCCAGGGTGATGTCACGGCCGGCAGCAGCAACACCAGCGACCTCACCAAGATCCAGGGGCTGCGCGAAGGGATCATCCGATGAGTAATCCGCAGGGACAAGACCGTGGCCAGGCGCCGAAGCCTGGCAAGGGCCGGCCGAAGCCGAGCAATGAGCTGACGCGGGCGGATTACACCGCGTTGTACGGGCCGACCACGCGGGATAGGGTCCGGCTCGCCGACACCGACCTCACGTTGGAGATCGAGGCCGACTGGAGCGGCGGCCCTTCGTACAGCGGCAATGAGATGATCTTCGGTGGCGGCAAGGTGATCCGCGAGTCGATGGGGATGTCGCACCTCGCCAGGGACGGGCGGAACAGCAAAGGCGACGCCACGGCCCACAGGCCCGTGGACACCGTCATCACAGGCGCGCTGATCCTCGACTGGTGGGGCGTGGTCAAGGCCGACATCGGCATCCGTGACGGCAGGATCGCGGCCATCGGCAAGGCGTACAACCCCGAGACGATGGATCCGATTCCGAGCAACAGGTTCGAGATGCCGAACCGTACGACCGTCGGAAATGCGGTGCCGGTTCCGGTGACGCCGGAGAGTTTCGTGGTCGGGCCGAGCACCGAGGTCATCTCCGGCAACGGGCGGATCCTCACCGCCGGTGGCGTGGACACCCACGTTCACTTCATCTGCCCCGAGGAGATCCACGAGGCCCTGGCCTCGGGCGTGACCACCCTCATCGGCGGCGGGACGGGACCGGCCGAGGGCAGTACGGCCACCACCGTGACACCGGGCGCGTGGCACATCAGGCGGCTCTTCGAGGCGCTGGATGAGTTCCCCGTCAACATCGGCCTGCTCGGCAAGGGCAGCACGATGAACAAGCACGAACTCAACGCACAGGTGGACGCCGGTGCCTGCGGCTTCAAGGTCCACGAGGACTGGGGCGCCACGCCCGCAGTGATCGACCGGGCCCTGGACGTCTGCGAAGAGCGCGGCGTCCAGCTCGCGCTGCACGCCGACTCACTGAACGAGTCGGGGTTCCTGGAGAGCACGCGGGCAGCCTTCACCGGCGACGCCAGGGACGTAGATGGGAAGTTCACGGCGAAGAAGGCGCGCTCCATCCACATCTTTCATGTCGAGGGTGCTGGCGGCGGTCACGCGCCCGACATGATCGAGCTGGTCAAGGACCCGAACGTCCTGCCGGCCTCGACCAACCCGACGCGTCCGCTGACGATCAACACCGTCAAGGAGCACGTCGACATGATGATCGTGTGCCATCACCTCAACCCGGATATTCCGGCAGATATGGCCTTCGCCGACTCCCGGATCCGGCCGTCCACCATGGCCGCGGAGGACCTCCTCCACGACATGGGCGCCATCTCGATGATGTCCTCCGACGCCCAGGCGATGGGCCGCATCGGCGAAATGGTCATGCGTACCTGGCAGACCGCGCACGTCATGAAGTGCCGCTACGGGGCGCTGAAGGAGGACCTCGAGGCCGCGAAGGTCCGCACGATCACCGGCGACACGGACCACTCCTTCAACGACCAGCAGCTGCAGCCGAACGACAACTTCCGCGCGCGCCGGTACGTTGCCAAGTACACGATCAACCCGGCGATCACCCACGGCATCGCGAAATACGTCGGTTCCGTGGAGACCAGGAAGCTCGCCGACCTGGTGCTGTGGGAGCCGAAGTTCTTCGGCGTCAAACCGCACATGCTCCTCAAGGGCGGCCAGCTCGCCTACGCGCAGGTCGGCGACGCCAACGCGTCGATCACAACGCCGCAGCCCTACCTGCCGCGCCCGGTCTGGGGCTCCACCAGCCGCTCCCCGGGGAAGAACTCGGTGAACTTCGTGGCCGACGAGCAGGTGGCGCTCCGGCTGAACGGCGGGACCGACGCGAACAACACGTACGACGGTCTCGGCCTCGGCAAGAAGTTCGAAGCGATCGAGAGCACCCGGAGCGTCGAGAAGAAGCACATGAAGCTGAACGACACAGTGCCTGACAGCCTCGAAGTCGACCACAACAGCTTCGAGGTCACCATCGGCGGCGCGACCACGAGCGACGCCCGCACCGAACTCAACGGTGCCACCGTGCCGCGCTCCTACGTCACCGAAGTCCCTCTGGCACAGCGGTACTTCCTCTTCTGAACGGCCACCTGCCCGGCCGCCGGCCCCGCCGCTGCTGCCGGGCCCCGGGCGGACTTGATGTGCCCGCCCGGGCCGCCACATCACCATCCGACCTGCGAAAGGCAGCCGCTCACCCATGAGCCGCGCAGCCCTGCTCCTCCTGGCCGACGGCCGCTTCCCCGCCGGCGGGCACGCCCACTCCGGCGGCGTCGAGGCCGCCGTCGCCCACCAAGCCGTCCACGACACCCCCAGCCTGGAGGCATTCTGCCGCGGGCGTCTGCACACCACCGGCCTGACCACGGCAGGACTCGCCGCCGCAGCCGCCGGCGGATACGACCCGCTGCTGCTCGACGACGCCGCCGACGCACGCACCCCCGCCCCCGCACTGCGCGCCGTCGCCCGCAGGCTCGGCCGGCAGATGATGCGCGCGGCCCGCGCCACCTTCCCCTCCGACGCACTCGAACACCTGGCCGCTGCACGTCCCCAGGGCGCCCACCAACCCGTCGTCCTGGGCCTCGCCGCCCGCGCCGCCGGGCTCACCCCGCTGGACGCCGCCTACGCCACCGCTTATGAGAACGTCGGCGGCCCGGCCACCGCGGCGGTGCGCCTGCTGAGCCTCGACCCGCTCGACGCCTCCGGGCTACTGGCCCGCCTCGGCCCCGAGACCGACGACGTCGCTCAAGCCGCGGCCGACGCCGCAGCCCGCGCCATGACCGAGGGCCTCGACGCACTGCCGTCGGCCTCCTCACCCCTGCTGGAAATCACCGCAGAGCAGCACGCCGCCTGGACCGCCCGTCTCTTCGCCTCCTGACGACCAACAACCACACTTGAGTCTTTCGACGGAGTTGCCATGCACCTCGACCACTCTCTGCCTCACGAGCACACCCCCAGCGTCTCGGTGGCCCGACCCGACGGCAGCCGCCGTGCCCTGCGCGTCGGCCTGGGCGGCCCCGTCGGCTCGGGCAAGACCGCGACCGTCGCCGCGCTGTGCCGCACCCTGCGCGACCGCTGGTGCATCGCCGTTGTCACCAACGACATCTACACCCGCGAGGACGCCGAGTACCTGCGGCGCGAAGCCGTCCTGCCGCCCGAGCGCATCACCGCCGTCGAGACCGGCGCCTGCCCCCACACCGCGATCCGCGACGACATCTCCGCGAACCTGGAAGCCGTCGAGCAACTGGAAGCAACTCTCGACCCTCTCGACCTCGTACTCATCGAGTCGGGCGGCGACAATCTGACCGCCACCTTCTCCAAGGGCCTCGCCGATGTGCAGATCTTCATCATCGACGTAGCCAGCGGCGACGACATCCCTCGCAAGGGCGGCCCCGGCATCACCACCGCCGATCTCCTCATCATCAACAAGACCGACCTCGCCCCGCACGTCGGCGCCGACCTTGACACCATGGCCGGCGACGCGAAACGACAGCGCGGCGACCTCCCCGTCATCTTCACCAGCCTCACCTGTGACAACGGCATCCGCGAAGTCGCCGACTGGGTCACCGGCCACCTCACCCGGTGGCGCACCGGGGCAACCGTATGAGCCCCTCCCCCCAGCGCATCCCCGCTCGAACCACGTCCGGCCCCGGCCTCCCCCCATCTGTCGCCCAGGAGCCCGCCGGACACCCCGACGGCGTACTTGCCACGGCCCGAATCCGCGCCGCGCACAACGGACGCGTCACCACCCTCCCGCAACTGCATAGCGACGGCCCCTTCCACCTGCGGCGCCTGCGCACTCACGGCAACGCCACCACAGTGGGCATCATCGGCGCGATGAGCGCCCCGCTCGGTGGCGACCGGCTCACCCTCGACATCACCGCCGCGGACCGGGCCGAGCTGGAGATCACCACGGCCGCCGCCACACTCGCCCTGCGCGGCCCCACCACCGACGCGGCAACCTACGACGTACGCCTCACCGTCGGAGAACACGCCCGTCTGCGCTGGCTCCCACAGCCCCTGATCAGCGCCGCCGGCAGCAACCTGCACCAGACATACACCGTCGAACTCGCCGCCACCTCACACCTGGTGCTGCGAGAAGAACAGCTCCTGGGCCGGGCCGACGAGGAACCAGGCCACCTCGTCACCCGGATCCTCGTCCACCGCGCCGGACGCCCACTATTCGACCAGCACACGGCCTACGGGGCTCCAGAACCTGGCTGGGACGGCCCGGCCGTCCTGAACGGACACCGCGCCGTCGGCCAACTCCTCATCGTGGATCCACGCCTCGACGTCCGACGAGATGCCGTCCTGCTCGGCGAAGGCGCCGAGGACGGGTGCGCTGTCCTCGCACCATTGGCAGGCGGCCCGGCACTGCTCACCACCGCCGTCGCACCCACCGCTTCAAGAATGCGACAACTGCTCGACGAAGCGCACGCACACGCTCTCGCCCCCTAGAGCCCGGCGGCCCACCGCGCCGACGGCCCAGAGAGGAGGCTCACTGACGTGTGTCCGTGCAACACCAGGTGCCCCACGCCACGACGGCGTACATGCTGCCTCGCTCCCCAAAATCATCCGTTCGACGTAACTTGTCAGGAATCGGCGACGATGCTCGGCCAGCATCGGAATGATGCCCGAAGGGTTCTTTCCTGTGCCACCGATCTGGAGGTGTTCGTGACGAGCCGAGGCTTGATCATCGTGGATGTGCAGAAAGACTTCTGTGAGGGAGGCAGCGTTCCCGTCGCAGGAGGTGCGCGGATCGCCTCGACCATCGCGGACCTGGTGGAGCGCAGTGCGGGGCGTAACTATGAATACGTCGTGGCTACCCGCGATCAT
Organism: Streptomyces sp. NBC_00576; assembly: GCF_036345175.1. Taxonomy (NCBI): domain Bacteria; kingdom Bacillati; phylum Actinomycetota; class Actinomycetes; order Kitasatosporales; family Streptomycetaceae; genus Streptomyces; species Streptomyces sp. NBC_00576. Next base: position 169,407 of record NZ_CP107780.1, read on the forward strand.
CACATCGATCCGGGCAGCCACTTCTCCGAACACCCGGACTTCAAGGACAGCTTCCCCGTCCACTGCGTAGTCGGAGGCGAAGGCGGCGAGTTCCACCCCAACTTCGCCCCCGCCGTCACCAGCGGCAAGGTCGACGCCGTCTTCTTCAAAGGCGCGCACAGCGCCTCCAAGAGCGGCTTCGAAGGCGCCGACGAACAGGGCACCTCTCTGGCCGACTGGCTGCGTGAGCGCGGAGTGGAGGACGTCGACGTGGTAGGTATCGCCACCGACCACTGCGTACGCGCGACCGCGCTGGACGCGGTGAAGGCCAGCTTCCGGGCACGCGTACGCCTGGACTACTCCGTCGGTGTCGCCCAGGACACCACGGCAGCCACCCTTGAAGACTTCCGCCAGGCCGGAGTCACCGTCTCCGGACGTGTCCCCGCATAAGCTGCTGACCACGGTCTCGAGCTGAGGAACGGGTCCGCCGACATCCTCGCCCGCGTCCAGTCCTCCTGGGCCAGGACTACGTCCGCGAGTTTCAACCCGGCCCTCGCCCCCTGGCGGCGCGAACCGGCCGTCCGCGAGTTCATCCACCGCTTGTGTGCACCTGTCGAGTTGAGAGCGGGCGGGCAGCCAGCAGGTGGCTTCGCTCAACTGGTCAGGGGCGGATGAGGTTGTCCGGCGTCGGCGCCCGGGCATCGTCCGCCCACTCCTCGGGGCCACTGTCACCCGCAACGTCCAGGGCATCAGCGGTGGCCTGGACGCGGTCACCAGCGCCACCGGTGACACAGTCCTCCAGCTGACCGACATCCACGGTGACGTGACGGTCCAACTGCCGCTGGACACCATCCACGCGCCGACCGCGCTTGCCTACGACGAGTACTGAAGAACGCAAACAACGTGTGGATCCCGGCTTCGGATGTGCTGGCCGCCAGGTCATGGTTGTGGTTCGCACTCTCCAACGACAGCTCAACGGCCACGGCATCAAGGCCAAACCATCCCGTGTCACCGCGTGCCTGGACCTTGCCCAGGACCTGCCACCTGCCGTCCTGGCCTCCATCTCAGAAGAACGGTCTCGCAAAACTCGGCGGTTGTGAGAGGGGTTTTGCGAGAACTGACCTGGTCAAGTGTTCCCGACGCTGGCCGGGAGCTCTCACAACCGGTCATTCACGAGGGTCCATGGTTTTCTGAATTCAGGTTTGCCTGTACTATCTGGCGAGTGCTGACTCTCGCCCGTGACATCGAGGTGCTGGCCCGGTTCGGCCGCGCGCTCGCCGACCCGATCCGCTGCCGCGTCCTGCTCGCCCTGCGCGACGCCCACGCCTACCCCGCCGATCTCGCCGACGACCTCGGCGTCTCCCGGACCCGGTTGTCGAACCACCTGGCGTGCCTGCGCGACTGCGGCCTGGTCGTCGCCGTGCCCGACGGCCGACGCACCCGCTACGAGCTGGCCGACGAACGTCTCGGCCACGCGTTGGACGACTTGCGCACCGCCGTGGTCGCCGTCGAGGCGGACAAAACCTGCCCGGACACGGAGACGAAGGGCTGCTGCTGAGATGACCGCGATATCCCTCGGGCCCACCCCGGCCCGCCGCGACGCGCTCGCCAAGCGCATACGGCTGCTGGTCGCCGCGACCATCACCTACAACGTCATCGAGGCCGTCGTCGCCATCACCGCGGGGACGATCGCCTCCTCCACGGCGCTCATCGGCTTCGGCCTCGACTCCGTCATCGAGGTCTCCTCCGCCGTAGCCGTCGCCTGGCAGTTCTCCGCCCGCGACCACGCCGTACGGGATGCCCGGGAGAAAATCACCCTGCGGATCATCGCCGTCTCCTTCTTCGCCCTCGCCGCATACGTTGGCATCGACGCCGTCCGCGCTCTGGCCGGCACGGGCGAGGCCGACCGCTCGTTCCCCGGCATCGTCACCGCCGCCCTCTCGCTGGCGATCATGCCGTTCCTGTCCGCCGCCCAGCGCCAGGCCGGGCGTGAACTCGGCTCCGCCAGCGCGGTCGCGGACTCCAAGCAGACCCTGCTGTGCACCTACCTCTCCGCCGTGCTCCTGGTCGGCCTGCTCCTCAACGCGACGCTGGGCTGGTCGTGGGCCGACCCGATCGCCGCTCTGGTGATCGCCGTGATCGCCGTGAAGGAGGGCCGCGACGCCTGGCAGGGCAAGGGCTGCTGCGCACCCGCCGCCCAATCGGCATCCAACACCGTGGCCCAGTCCCCGGACGGAGGCGTTTGCGGCTGTAGTCCCGGCTGCTCCTGCTGTTCATGAACACCTCGTTTCAGACCCGCCCCGCCGCCGCCGCGCCCGCTGATACTGGCGGGGCGATCGGGGAGCGGAGGCGGCGGTGGAGTGGACGATCTGGGCAGGCTTCGCGGCCGGCCTGCTGATCTCGACGGTGACCGCGCCGGTGGGTGTGTCCGGGGCGGTCTTCCTCCTCCCGGTCCAGCTCAGTGTTCTGGGCGTGCCCAGCCCCGCCGTCACCCCGACGAACCTGCTGTTCAACGTCGTCGCGGGGCCTGGAGCCCTGTGGCGCTACCGCCGCGACGGCGCTTTGCGCGGCTCCCTGGCCCGGCGCCTGGTCGCCTGGACCCTGCCCGGCGTTATCACCGGCGCCGCCGTCCGCGTCTTCGCCCTCCCCGGCCCCGGCATCTTCCGCATCCTGGTCGCCGCTCTCCTCCTGCCGCTCGGAGGCTGGCTGTGCTGGCGCACCCTGCGCCCGGCCCGCCACCGCCCGCGCCCCGATGCGGCCGAGCCGTCGGCAACCACGCTGGCCGTCCTCGCCCTGACCGTCGGCGTCATCGGCGGGATCTACGGGATCGGCGGCGGCTCCCTGCTCGGGCCAGTCCTCGCCGCGCGCGGCATGCCCCTGGCCCGCCTCGCGCCGGCCACACTCGCCGCGACCTTCACCACCTCGATCGCCGGAGCCGCCGCCTACGCCGTGCTGGCGACGGCAAGCTCGGGGCCCGTCGCCCCCGAGTGGCAGCTGGGGCTGGCCTGCGGCCTCGGTGGACTGATGGGCGGCTATCTCGGAGCCCGCCTCCAACCCCGCCTGCCCGAGACCGCGCTCCGCCTCCTGCTCGGCACCCTCGCCGCCGCCCTCGGGGCGCTGTACGCCGGACAGACCCTCATGTGAGGGACAGACCCTCATGTGAGGCGCACAATTGGCCGACCGTGCCTCTCATCAGTCAGAAATTCCACCGGCACGCGGCGGACGGTAGCCAGCCCCGGCCAGCGATCGAGGATCTTCCCGCAAAGACAACAGCTACTAAGCGGGCCCTGACCGGGCCAGCCATGAGTCCGGGCAGCCGACCAAGACTCTTTCGTCAGGCCTCGCCGCGCAGGGTCTGCGGGGTCTTGTCGCACGCCCTGGCGATGTGTTCCCGGAAGGCGGAGATCCTCGGGTTGGTCGCAGCCTGCCGCAGAGCCCTGAGAGCCCGTGGCCAGCCGGCGCAGGCCGGCGGAGCCGGTGCAGGCCGGCGGAGCCGGTGCAGGCCGGCGGAGCCGGTGCGGTGCATGGAGCTGCTGAGGTAGATCAGTCGGCCCGGCTTGTCCATCAGGGCAGTGAGCAGGTAGGGCGCGACCACGTTGACCGTGGCCTGGTGCGGCTGGTTCATGGCGCCGGCGTTGTGGACGACCGTGTCGAACCGTCCGTACGTGCCGGCCTGCCGGGCGACTCTTGGTGATGTCACCGAAATCGGCGAGGTCACCGGTGACGACGCTTCCACCGGGTGGCGTCACCGGCATCGGCCAGGCGGGCTGGGTTGCGGACGACCACCTCGTGTCCGTCGTCGGCCAGCGCGTTCGCCGTACCGCGTCCGAGCCCGCTGGAGGCTCCGGTCACCAGAATCAGTGCCATGGTCGTGCTCTCTCCTGCAGGTGGGGAATGGCTTCAGCGGCGGGTGACAGCTGTTCTGCATTCGCTGGTCCGTGACGTTCCTTGTTTCTGAGGCCGACCGAGGGCCGGGCCCCTGACAGCACCTCACCCCGCCGCACAGCGGCGGGCGAGGCGGTGATCTTTGCTTCGCCTTGGCGTCACGCATACCCGCCGCATAACCCCTCTCAATAGTGTCGATCGGCATGTGCACAACGAGATGCACGACGGAGTACGGGGGCTGATCCTGTGTCGGATCTGAAGAAGGAAGCCACGTCGATGCACAAGGCCGCGTCGGGGCTGCGGACAGTCGGGCAGCACACGGCCAAGCCTCTGCAGGACTTCACTGCGGCCTCGTACGACCTGGGCGCGTTGGGGGCGCTGGGGTCGTTGCTGGGTGCGAAGGGCGAGATCGAGAAGGGCATGACCACTCTGTCCAAGCTGACCAGGCAGCTGGAGGAGGAGTGGGAGGCGCAGGCGAAGTTGATCGGTGACGTGTCCGACGCCTTCGATCTGCTGGATCTGCTGCTGGCGGCGCAGGCCCGGGCGAAGAAGAGCTGAGCGGCCGGCTCATGGTGGACCTGAACCCGCTGCATTACATCAACAAGTTCAACCACATGTTCGGCGACTCGGTCGCCAGTGGTCTGGAGTTCCTGGGGATCTCGGATCCGGCGGTGGATCCAGACGGGATACGGGAGATCGCGAAGAAGTGGCGGCAGCTCGCGACCGGTCTGGAGGACGCGTCGGCTGCCGCTGACGGCGCGTTGGCAGACGTGGTGTGGGAGGGGAAGGCGGCCAAAGCCTTCCACAAGCGGTCCAAGGCGGCCGGCAAGAGTGCGACGGAGATGGCGCACTCGCTGCGGGAGGGCGCGAAGGCGCTGGACGACTTCGCGGACAAGGCGCATGAGTTGCTGTCCGAGATCGGTGTGATCCTCGCGGAGATCGTCGAGTTCGAGATCGCCGGCCTGGCCCTGTCCATCCTGACCGCCGGTGCCTCGGAGGTCGCGTCGACGCTGATCGCGGGCGAGCGGGCGCTGAAGGTGATCGCGCTGATCGGCCGGATCGAGGAGGAGGGCACGGCCCTCGGATCCGTCGTGCGCGGGGTGCTGGAGGTGATCCGGAACGTCGAGCGGGCCCTGAAGGCGCTCAAGGAGATCCGGGGCGTGGCGGCCGTCGGGAAGATGGCGATGGACGGGGCGAAGTTCTCCGCGTTCGAGACGCTGCTCAAGGACCCGGCGGCGTTCACGGACCCGGAGAAGCTGGCGGGGATCTTGACCGAGGGCGCGCTCGTCGGCATCGGGTTCGGTGTCCTCGGCAAGACCCTCGGGAAGGGTCTGAAGGCGCTCAAGCCCAGCGAACTCGCCAAGCTGGCAAAGGCGTTGAAGCTCGGTGGAAACGACTTGTCACGGCTGAAACTGCGGCCCGGTGAAGCCGAGGAGCTCGAAGCCGCGATCCAGGCGGCGGAGAAGGAGTGCAAGCTCGACCCGATCGACGTGGCCACCGGCGACATGCTGCTGCCACAGACCGACGTCGAACTGCCCGGCGTCCTGCCGCTGTTGCTGCGGCGCACCCACATCTCCTCCTACCGGTGCGGTGGCTGGTTCGGGCCGTCCTGGGCCTCCACGCTCGACCAGCGTCTGCAGGCGGACGACGACTCCATCACGTACGCGGCACCGGACGGCTCCCGGCTCGTCTATCCGCTCCTGGCCTCCGACACCGACGAGCCCGTCTATCCGAAGGCCGGTCCCCGGATGCCGCTGTCCTGGGACACCGAGGTCGACGGCGCCCTGCGCCTGCTCGACCCCGGCACTGGTGTCTCCTACGTCTTCCACACTCCGGGGCCCGCCGACGACGGCAACGCGGTAGAGCTGCCGCTCCAGTTCGTCGTCGACCGCAACGGACACCGCATCACGGTCCAGTACGCCGCCAACGGCACGCCCGTGGGCATCACGCACTCCGGCGGCTACCGCATCGCGATCGACCGGCACCGCGAACTGCCCCGCGTCGCGGGCCTGCGTCTGCTGGACCCGGACGGCGCGGACAGGCACGGAACCACCCTGCTGACGTACGGCTACGACACGGACGGCCACCTCACCGAGGTCACCAACTCCTCCGGTCTGCCTCTACGGTTCACCTACGACGCCGAGGGGCGGATCACCTCCTGGACCGACCGCAACAACACGTCGTACACCTACACCTACGACGTACGCGGCCGTGTCGTCCGTGCCGAGGGCAGCGGCGGTTATCTGTCCGGCACGCTCGCCTACGAGGACGCCACCCGCTCCACGACCACCACCGACGCGCTGGGCAACGTCACCCGGTACGAGCACGACGAGGCGTTGCGCCTCATCCGCACCATCGACCCGCTCGGGCACGTCACCCGCCAGGAGTGGGACGGACAGCACCGGCTGGTGGCCGTCACCGATCCCCTGGGGCAGACAACCCGCCCGCTCTACGACGAGGTCGGACGCCTGTGCGGCGTCGTCCGCCCCGATGGCGGCGAGATCCGCACGGAGTACGACGACCTCGGTCTGCCCACGGCCGTGACGGAACCCGATGGCGCCGTCTGGCGCTACGAACACGACGAACGCGGCAACCGCACCGCCGTCATCGACCCCGCCGACGAGGCGACCCGCTATGCCGTCGGGCGCAACGGCGCGATCAAGGGTGTCACCAACCCGCTCGGTGAACGCGTGGAGATCGCTTCCAACGCGGCCGGGCTCCCGCTGGCCGTCTCCGCCGGCTCCCGGACGCTGAAGCGCTACGAGTACGACGCCTTCGGACGGCCGGTGCTGGTCACGGGGCCCGGAGGAGCGACGACCCGGCTGATGTGGTCCGTCGAGGGCCGGCTCATCTCCCGTACAGGCCCTGACGGCTCGGCGGAGAAATGGGTGTACGACGGCGAAGGGAACTGCACGCGCCACACCGATCCGCTCGGGGCGACCGTGCACTGGGAGTACGACGTCTTCGACCTGCTGACGGCCCGCGTGGACCCCGACGGGACGCGTCACACGTTCTCCTACGACAGCGCACGACGCCTGACGACGGTCACCGACCCGCAGGGGCTCACGTGGACCTACCGGTACGACCCTGTCGGCCGGCTCGTCGGGGAGACCGACTTCAACGGTCACACCATGACGTACGAGTACAACGCGGGAGGGCTGCTCGTACGGCGGACCAATTCCGCCGGTCAGATCGTCGCCTACGACTACGACTGTGCAGGTCAGCTCGTCGAGAAGGCCGTCGACGGCCTTCTCACCCGCTTCGAGAACGACCCGACCGGCCGCCTGCTCCGCGCCGCCGGCCCCGACTCGACACTGGAATACCAGTACGACTCGGTGGGACGCGTCGTGGCCGAGACCGTCGACGGCCGTGTCCTCGCCACCTCAAGCGACGCCGCCGGACGCCGCACCCGGCGCACCACCCCCTCCGGCGTCACGACGACGTACTCCTACCGCCCCGGCGGAAACTACGAGGCCCTCACCATGTCGGGCCGCACGCTCTCCTTCACCCACGACGCGGCGGGTCGTGAGATCCAGCGCACCCTGGGCGACCGGTTCACGCTCGCCTTCGCCTGGAACGAACAGGGCCGCTTCACCGGTCAGACCCTCACCCTCCCCGGCGCGGACCAGGCGCGGATCCACCGGACGTACGCCTACCGTGGCGACGGACACCTGACCTCCATCACCGACGAGCACACCGGCAGCCGCACCTTCACTCTCGACCGGGCCGGCCGCGTCACCGCCGTTCGCGCGGCGGACTGGGCGGAGTCCTACGCCTACGACGAAGCGGGCAACCAGACCCACGCCTCGTGGCCGGACGATCATCCCGGCACCGAGGCCCACGGCCCGCGAAGCTACACGGGCACCCGCCTGACCAGCACCGGCGGCACCCGCTACGAGTACGACGCGGCGGGCCGCACGATTCTGCGGCAGAGGACGCGTCTGTCACGCAAACCCGACACCTGGCGCTACACCTGGGACGCGGAGGACCGCCTCACCTCGGTCACCACACCCGACGGCACCGTCTGGAACTACGTCTACGACCCGCTCGGCCGCCGCATCGCCAAGCAGCGCCTCGCCGCAGACGGCACCGTGGCGGAGGAGACCCGTTTCGCCTGGGACGGCAGCACCCTCACCGAGCAGACCACCCGCGTCACCGGGGCGGCGGAACTCGTCACGCTGACGTGGGACCACGACGGGCTGGCGCCGCTCGCGCAGACGGAGACCAGATCGTCGGCCTCGGCCCCGCAAGAGGTCATCGACCAGCGTTTCTTCGCCATCGTCACGGACCAGATCGGCACTCCCACCGAACTCGTCGACGAGGACGGCAACGTCGCGTGGCGGACCCGATCCACTCTGTGGGGCACGACGACATGGAATCGGGACGCCACCGCGTACACCCCGCTGCGCTTCCCAGGCCAGTACTTCGACCCCGAAACCGGTCTGCACCACAACTACTTCCGCCACTACGACCCGGAAACCGCCCGCTACCTCACCCTGGACCCGCTCGGCCTCGACCCGGCGCCGAACCCCGTCGCCTACGTCGACAACCCGCACACCCTGTGCGACCCCCTGGGGCTCACGCCCTGCGACGAGGCCGATGTCACCTGGGGCGGTCGCGTCCGCTACGGTGCTCCCGGACCCGGCGGCCGTGCCACCGGCATGGACGCCACCATCGAGGCGGACATGACGGGAGGGAAGACCAACCCCCAGGTCAACGTGCCGGGTTACCAGAAGTACATGAAGCTCAACAAGACGCACCTGCTCGGCGCCCAGATAGGCGGCTCGAACAAGGACGTACGCAATTTCGTCACCATGCACCGATTCGCCAACTCGCCGGTCATGCGGAAGGTCGAGGACCAGATCAGGGCCGCGGTCGACCGGGGCGAGACCATCGAGTACTCCGTCACCCCCGTCTACCGGTCCGAGGATCCGAGCGACGTCGTACCACTGGGCCTCACCCTGAACGCCCGGGGCAGCAACGGCTTCTCCTTCACCCCCTACGAAGGCGGCAGCGCGACGAACTCCGTCACTATCCTGAACGTTCCCAAGCACTAGCAACCTCTTGGTACCCGCAGTCACCGCAGTCACCGCTGCAGAAGGGATCCGGCCGCCATGCACCCCGCGGTAGAACGCCTGACCGAGATCATCCCGCCTGGAACCCCGCGCCGCTCACGCGACTGGGCGGCTGCCGAGCAGCGGCTCGGCACACCTCTGCCGGAGGACTACAAGGAACTCGTCGAGCTCTACGGAGGCGGCGTCTTCGACGAGACCGTCTGGCTGTTGGACCCGGGATGCCCCGACGACGACTACAACCTCCTCGACCAGGCCACGGCACGTGCCGAGATCCTCGCCGAGCTGTGGCAGACCGAAGCCAGGCCGACGGAGCTTCAGGACGATCCCGAAGCGCAGGTCCTGCCCTGGGCCTACATCGAGGAGAGCGGCGCGTATCTGTACTGGCTGTGGCGGCCGGCCCAGAAACCGGACGAGTGGACGATCCTGCTCAACGAAGGCCGGGGTCCCGAATGGGAACGCCACCCCGGTCAGTGCGCCTCCTTCCTGCTGTCCGTCCTGACAGGCGAGACCGACACCGAGTACTTCCCCGACCTCCCCTTCGAGAGCCACCAGTTCGACTCCAACGACGACATCCTCACGTGACCGCCCCGGTGGCGGGAACCGCGTGCTAGACGGTCACATGTGCGTAGACCAAGGGCGCGGCTCTCTCGCTCTCGTCGACGGTCAACAGGGCGTTGCCCGCCCTGTCGCCCTGCTCGGGGATGTCCACGTAGAGGCCGGCGAGGTGCCCCCGTTATGTTCTTCGCGGTCCTGACCGGCGGGTCCCCGGCGGCAGTTGAGTTTGGGGTGAAGAAAAAACCTCTCGCCGGGAGCCCTGACGGCCTTGCTTGCACCGCACGCCTGCCGCTGTCGAGTGCGAGCCTGAACTGGCTCGCCAGTCTGGTACGCGGCCACCTGAAGAAGATCGGCTCGCGGTGGCGGGCCCTGCCCGCGGGGGAGATCGCCACCATCGCGCTCGCGGCTGGCCGCTCGCGCCCCGCGCCTGGACCGCGCCCTGAAGAAGATCACCCGAACGGGTATTCGTCACTGCGCCGATGCCCTTGAACTCTCAATAATTGGGAGCGGGTGCCAAGTGGAACCGGCGATTTCCGAGGAAGGAAGTTCCATGACCCGTTCTCTCTCACGCAGGCAGCTTCTCGGCGCCGGCACAGTGCTCGGGGCGACAGCCCTGGGTCGGCGGTACGGCACCGGCCTCCCGGCCTCCCCGCGCGCTGTTGAGCGGGCGCGCGGGGCACCGCGATCGACGTGATCAGGGACGGCCGCTTCGACCTGCCCACCACGGCCGCCGCCTACAAGGGCCGCCTGTACCTTCCCAACTCGCGTTTCACCACCCCGGACCGGGATGAGAACACGCCCTACAACGCGGTGTCCGTGCCGCTGTTGTGACGTACGGCCGCTTGCGTGACCTATGGCCATGCGTGCCGCTCAGCCGTGCACCGTGATGGTGTGCGGTTCGGTGAAGGAGAGCAGGCCCTCCGGGCCCATTTCGCGTCCGATGCCGCTCTGGCGGAAGCCACCGAAGGGAGCCCGGTCGTCGCACGCGACGGCGTTGGCGTGATTGATCCAGGTGGTGCCGGTCCGCAGCCTCTGCGCCAAGGCGGCCGCGCGGGCGGGGTCGGCGCTCCAGACCGAGGAGCACAGCCCCGACCAGTCGTTGTTGACCTGGTCCAGTACGGAATCGACGTCGTCGAAGGGCAGGATCGGCAGGGCGGGGCCGAACTGCTCCTCGGTGACGATCCGCAGACCGGGGTCGGGATCGAGGACGAGTGCGGGGCGCAGGAAGTGTCCTCCGGAGGAGGCGGCGGCGCCGGGGGCCAGGGTGCCCAGTTCACGGATCTCGGCTCCGGCGTCGGCCGCCTCGGCCAGCATGGCGGTGACCTTGTCGCGCTGGGCGGCGCTGTTGAGCGGGCCCATGGTCGAGGCCGGGTCGGAGCCAGGGCCCACCCGCTGGCTGCCGAGGGCGGCGGCGAGCGCGTCGACGAGTTCGTCGTAGCGGGACCGGTGGACGTACAGCCGCTTCACCGCCATGCAGACCTGGCCGCTCGTCAGGAACACGCCTTGGACAAGCCGTCCGATGTGCTCTTGGTCGAGGTCGGCGTCGTCCAGGACGATCGCGGGGTCGTTGCCGCCGAGTTCCAAAGTCACCGAGGCGAGGTTCTGTGCGGCGGCGGCCATGATGTGCTTGCCGGCGGCCGTGCTGCCGGTGAAGACGATCTTCCGGACTCGGGGATCGGTGAGCAGGGGGGCGACCGCTTCGTTCGTGCCGGTCACGACGTTCAGCACGCCGTCGGGCAGTCCCGCGGCGAACAGTTCCAGGGTGCGGACCATGGCCAGCGGCACGGTGGGCGGGGGCTTGACCACGACGGTGTTCCCCGCCAGGAGCGCGTACGGCAGGCTCGCGCCGAGGATCGCGATCGGCCAGTTGAACGGCACGATGATGGTGACGACGCCTATGGGCAGCCGGTGGACGTGCGAGGTCAGCGGCGGGCCGTCGAGGCGTCGTACCTGGTCGAGGGAGTCGACCAGGTCCATCGCCGCCCGGGTCCTCGCGACGAAGACCCCCATCTCGACCTGGCTCTCGAAGGCGATCTTGCCGTTCTCGCGGGTCATCAGGGTCGCTCGCTCGGCCGCGCTGTCGTCGAGCAGGGTGAGCGCCTGACCGATGATCTCAGCTCGTCGCCGGGCGGGCGTCGCGGCCCAGCCGGGGAACGCCGCGTCTGCGGCCGCCACCGCCGCGCGGGCGTGGTCGGGAGTCGCCGCGGCGGCATGGCCCACGATCCGGTCGGGAGAGGCCGGGTCGTGGACGGCTGCCCAGTGGTCGGTCTCGACGGTCTTGCCGTCGATGAACAGTCCGGTACGAACGGTGTCCGCCCGGGTCTGCGCTGGTTCTGTTTCGAGTTTCTCGGACATGCGGCTCTCCAAGGGATCAAGTGGAGGAAAAGCTGAGAACTGAGTCCTGATCAACGGACAGATATCCGCATGACGGACAGGCGGAAGAAAGAGTCACTGCACCCGCACGGCGCGTCAACACCTCGACGGAGAAGCCCAGGAAGACACCCCTGTCCCCGGGGTCTGGAGGTCATCGCCGCGTTCCCCCCGGGCAAGCCCAGATGTCACTGTCCCAGGTGGCCGGCGCGACCGGACTCGCCAGGCCGACCGCCCGCCTGATTCTGCTCACCCTCGAAGAACTCGGCTATGTCCGTTCGGGCGAGACGGGGTTCGCACTGACCCCGAGAGTGCTCGAACTCGGGGTCGCCTACGTGCAGTCCATGGGTTTGTGGGACATCGCGCGGCCCCATATCGAGCGGCTGGTGGAGCGGACCGACGAGTCCTGCTCCGTGGCCCAACTGGACGGATCGGACATCATCTACGTCGCCCGGGTGGCCGTCCCCAAGCTGGTGACGCTGTCAGTGCGGATCGGAACGCGTTTCCCGGCCTTGCAGACCTCCTTGGGCAAGGTGCTGCTCGCGGCTCTGTCGGCCGATGAACTGACGCGGGAGCTCGCCGAACCGTCGCGCTCGGGGGTGACGCCGTGCTGGCAGCCCGACCGGGAGGAACGCGACGCGGTTCTGCGGGAGGTACGGGCCCGCGGATGGGCGCTGCCCGACGAACAGTTGGCGCCCGGCATCCGGTCGGTCGCGGCCCCGCTGCGGGACGGCTCCGGCCGGGTCGTCGCGGCCCTCAACGTCAACTGCCACGCGGCCGAGACATCGGTCGAGCGGCTCGTGGAGGCGCATCTGCCGCTGCTGTTGCAGACTGCGGGAGACATCAGCGCTGACTTTGCTCGCACCTCCGCGGTACCGCACGCCTGAGACGACGGGCCCCGAACGGATATCCGTCCGGTGCGCGTCACGCCTGCTCGACGGCCGCCGTCACGCATTCTCGATGGCCTCAAGATCGAGCGGCGTGGGCCTGAACTCCTGCAGCCGGTCCGCATAGGCACCGGCGAACAGCTCACCGACCGACTCGGTGGTCCAGCCGCCCGGCCGGAACCGCTCCTCGACCTCGCCGGGGTGCGTCCACAGGGCGATCCGGTCGCCCCCGGCCGCGATGGCCTGTCCGGTGATGTGGGCCGACTCCTTCGACGCCAGGTACACGATGACCGGTGCGACGTCGTCCGGCGACCCCAGGCCCTGTCGCCGGGCCGCCTCGGGAACCGGCTCCCCCGCGTCGACCTTGGCGACCAGGTCCCCGAGGGTGGGGATGGTCGCCACCATGCGGGTCAGCGCGGTCGGCACGATGGCGTTGACGGTGACGTCGATCTTCGCGAGCTCGACCGCCCAGGTACGTGTCATCGCGACGATCGCCCCCTTGGACGCCGAGTACGCGGTCTGGCCGAAGCTGGCCCGCTGGCCGGCGGGCGATCCCACCAGGATGAGCCGCCCGCCCGCGCCCTGTTCGCGGAAGCGGGCCGCCGCGGCACGGCCGCACGTGAACGTGCCACGCAGATGGCTGGTGACGACGAGGTCGAAGTCGTCGTCGGTGGTGTTGCGCAGGGTTTTGTCGCGCAGCGCGCCGGCGTTGGTGACCATCACATCGAGGCGGCCGAACTCGTCGACCGCCCGCCGCACCAACACGTCGGCGAACTCGGAACCGCCGACCGCGCCGACATGGGCGACGGCCGCTCCGCCCGCGCCCGCGATCGCGTCGGCCGTCTCCTCGGCCACCTCGGCGTCCAGGTCGTTCACGACGACGGCGGCACCCGCCGCCCCCAGCGCGCGGGCGTAGGCCCGTCCCAGGCCTCGGCCCGCTCCCGTCACAATGGCGACTCGGCCGTCGAGCATGATGTCCTCCTGAGCTGGGAGCCGGTACAGCGACTCCCTGAGCGTAGGAACGCCCGGGCTCGCAGGGATCCCGCCGATGACGGCACCTGCCGCCGACCTGTGTCCCGGCCGGTCCGGGACATCCGTCGCGGCACCACCCCTCTACGGCAGTCAGCCGCGCGGCGGTACCAGTCCCTGTCGTACGGCGAGCAATGCGGCCTGGGTCCGTGACGTGAGCCGGAGTTTGCGCAGCACGTTGCTCACGTGTGTGCGGGCGGTGCGCTCGCTGATCACCAGTTCGTCGGCGATCTGCTGGTTCGACCGCCCTTCGGCGACAAGGACGAGGACATCGCGTTCCCGGCCGGTGAGCGAAGCGAGGCCGGTCGGCGGGGAGACGATCTCCCGGGTGAGCCCCCTGGCCACCGCGGGATCGAGGTAGACCTCGCCGCAGGCGGCCGCGCGGATGGCGGCGACCACTTCGCCCGCTTCGGCGTCCTTGAGCAGGTAGCCGGCGGCGCCCTGCTCGAGTGCGGCGTGGACGCGTTCCATCTCGCCGAAACTGGTCAGCACCACGACCCGGACATCCGGGTGACGCTTCTTGATCATCCCGATCGCCGTCACCCCGTCCAGCTTCGGCATCAGCAGGTCGATCAGCACCACGTCCGGAAGTTCCCGATGCGCTGCCATCGCGTCGAGCCTGGTGAGCGCCTCCTGCCCGTCCGCGGCTTCCGCGGCCACCTCCATGTCGTCCAGGACCTCTAGATAGGCGCGGATCCCGCGGCGTACGACGGCATGGTCGTCGACGATCAGCACTCGGATGGCGTGGGGCCCGGCGCCATCCGGAGCGGCACCGCCGGTGGGTTGCTCCGGGAACCGTCCGAGGCCGTGGGAGGCGGCTCCGGCACCCGTACAGGCAGGGGAATGACGATCCGCACGGTCGTACCGCTCTTCGCGCGGGATCTGATCCTCATGGTGCCGCCCCATCGCTCCGCCCTTTCCCGCATGGTCGTCAGTCCGTAGCCGTAGCCGTGGTCCCAGGCAGTACCGGCCGTCCGGCCGCTTTCCCCGCCCTGCCCGTCCGGCGGGGTCTTTCGCCCGCCGGGTTCCGGCAGTCCGCGACCGTCGTCGCGGACGCTCGCGGTCAGTGTGTGGTCGCGTACACCGAGGCGGATGGTGATCGTGGTGGCCTCCGCGTGCTTGACCACGTTGTGGATGGCCTCCGCGACGATCCGGTACATGTCCTCGGCCAGTTCCGGTTCGACATCCGTCACTTCCTTTCCGTACAGCAGCCGGATGCCGAGACCCGTCCGGTTCTCGGTGCTCTTGACGAGCGCGCTCACCGCGTCTTCCAGGCCGAGCCGGGTGGAGGAGGACGGGCGCAGTTCGTGCACCATCGCCCGGAGGTCGGCGCGGACGGTCTGCGAGAGCGCTCCGATCTCCTCCGCGAAGGCGCGGACGGCCTCCGCGGGAACCGGTCCGCCACGCGCGCCCAGTACTCCGATGGCGTTGGCCTGCATGCCGATGGAGAACACTTGCTGGACGATCGAGTCGTGCAGATCGCGAGCGAGGCGCTGGCGTTCGTTGCGACGGGCCCCTTCGCGCTCGCGCTGCAGCAGCGCGGCGTAGTCGACGGCGAGGGCTGCCTGTTCCGCCATGGCGGCGAGGAATTCCAGGGTCCGGCCGCCGATCTCCTGCCCGGGTGCGAAGTACGCGTTCAGCACGCCTTCGGGACGGCCGCGGGCCATCAGCGGGACGCTGACGAAGGAGTCCCAGTTCAGCTCGCCGAGGTAGGAGTGCAGCGGTGCCCAGGCCGGGTCCGCGAGGATCTGGGCCCACCGGTGAGGGACGACGATCGGCTCGCGCTCCCTCAAGGCGTCCAGCATGCTCAGCCGGGCGCCCCGGTCCTGGCACTCCAGCAGACGGTCGAGGAACGCGTCCCAGTGCCGCAGCCCCGCGGAGCCCATCAGCCGCAGTTCCCGGCCCGTGCCGTCCAGGATGAGGATCTGTGCGCCGGCCAGGCCGTCGGCCTGGACGATCTGCTGGGCCACGGCGTCCAGGGTCGAGCCGAGCGACCCCTCCGCGGCCAGTGCGATCGACGTCTGGGCGATCGCCGCGATCCTGCGCTGCCGATGCCGTTCGTCGGTCACGTCGCGGAACGACACGATCGTGATTTTGGGGTCGTCCGGCAGGCCGCGAGCCCGGTAGGCGAACTCGCGCCGGGTTCCGGAGGCGGGCATCCAGTGGGCCACCTGCTCGTCCGACTGGTACTCCAGCAGCTCCACCTGACACGCGGCGGCTCCCGCCACCAGCGCGAACGGGGCCTGCGTGCCGAGCAGTTCGGCCTCCTCGCCCGCGCCGCACAACGCGACCGCCGCCGGGTTCAGCCGGACGAATCGGCCCGCGCAGTCCAGGACCGCGAGACCGTCCGGTGCGACGGCAGCGACGTCGTCCCAGCCCACGAGCGGCAGCGCCGAACCGGACATGACCGATCTCCTCATCATCGTCATCGTTGACGAGCGGCGAACCCAGCCCTGAAAACCGCCGTGCGACGTCGACACGTCGAAGCAGGCAACGCAGCAGGTGTCGAACGGGTCGGCAGATCGGGCGGCTGGTGGGCGGACGGGGGCGACCGACGGTCGACCAGAGCATCGTAGCCCGGTGCATTCGGAGCGGGTCTACGTCATTCGACCTGTTCACCGCCAGGTATTCGACGTGATCGCCGCCCGGTCGAAGCGCCGCGCCGGTTGAGTCATTGCGCGCGTTCCCGTGGAGAGAGCCGCTGTCTACCTTGAGGAGGGCACCCGCGGATCCGGCCTGCTCCCCCGCCGGATCCGCGGGCCGCCCGACAGGTGCGAACGGCCACGCGGTCTGTGCACACCCCCGAGGACGAGGAGGTCTGAGGCATGGACGTGTCCATCGGCACCATCTGGGAGGCGGTCTCCCGGACGCTGCCCGATGCCGTCGCCGTTGCCGAGCCCGGTCGTGAGACCACCTACCGGGAGTTCGACGAGCGCGCGTCACGGCTGGCCGCGGCACTGGAGAGGGCCGGGGTAGGGGAGGGCGACACCGTGGCCTGTTACCTGTACAACGGAGCCGCCTACCTGGAGACCGTCTTCGCCGCCTTCAAACTCGGCGCCGTGCCGGTGAACGCCAACTACCGCTACACCGGTGAGGAGCTCTCCGAACTCCTCGCCGACGCCGACGCGGCCGCGCTCGTCTTCAGCGGCGCCCTGGCCGACCGGGTCACGCACGCCGCCGGTCACGTGCCCACCCTGAAGCTGCTCGTGCGAGCGGGCGATCCGCCGGCCGACGGCCCTGCCGGGCCCGACGTGCCCGAGCTGGAGGACCTGCTGGCGGCGCACGCACCACGTGCGCCGCGGTCGCGGCCCGGTTCGGACCGGCTCTTCATGTACACCGGCGGGACCACGGGTAGACCGAAGGGCGTGGTGTGGCGACAGAGCGATCTTCTGCACTCCCTCGTGGTCCCGATCTTCCACCCGCTCGGTGTCACCGACCTCCCGGCGACCCTCGACGAGGCCGTGGCGATCGCGACCGAGGCCCACCACGGGGGCCGCGCGCCGATCACCATGCCCGTCGTGCCGCTGATGCACGCCACCGGACTGTTCAACACCATGGGCGCCCTGATGACGGGAGGCCGGGCTGTCACGGCGCGGCCGGGGGGTCTCGACCCGGAACACGTCTGGCGCACGATCGCCGAGCAGCGGGTCGACACCTTCATCGTCGCGGGCAACGCCGTGTGCCGACCGCTCGTCGACGAACTCGTCCGTGCGGAACAGACCGGGACGCCGTACGACCTGCGCTCCGTGCGCAGGATCCTCAGCTCCGGCACCGCTCTCAGCGATCCGCTCAAGATGGCACTGCACGAACGTGCCGACGTCACGGTCATCGACGCCATCGCGTCGAGCGAAGGGGGCCCTTTCGCCTTCGCGATCACCTCGTCGGTACGAGATCTGCCGGCCCGCTTCTTCCCCGTATCCGCGACACGCGTGATCGGCACGGACGACCGCTTCGTCGAACCCGGCAGCGACGAAACCGGGTATCTCGCCTACCGCGGGCCCATGCCGCTCGGCTACTACAAGGACACCGAGAAGAGCGCGACGACGTTCCGCACCATCGACGGGGTCCGGTACGCGATCGCCGGAGACCTCGCCCGACTCGAGGCCGACGGCGCGATCCGTTTCCTCGGGCGCGGCTCAGGCGTGATCAACACGGGCGGGGAGAAGGTGCACCCCCAGGAAGTCGAGAGCGTCCTGCTCACGCACCCCGGTGTGACCGACTGTGTCGTCGTCGGCGTCCCCGACGAGACCTGGGGCGAGCGGGTGGCAGCCGTCGTCGCGGTCCCGCCGGGCACCGCCGTCACCGGCGAGGAACTGCGCGACTGGGCCCGGCGGAGCCTCGCCGGCTACAAGGTGCCGCGTTCTGTCGTCCTCACGGATGCCCTGCCCCGGACGCCGACCGGCAAGCTCGAAGTCGCTTGGGCCAGGAAGACGGCCCAGGACTCCGACGCGGCCGCAACCTGACGCTCGCCCGAGACATTCTCCTCTTCCGCAAGCCCAAGGAGCCCCGATGCCCCCCAACACCTCCAGCCCGTCCGAAGGGTCGTTGCTGGTGATCAGCGCCCACGCCGGCGACTTCGTCTGGCGGGCCGGCGGCGCCATCGCGCTGGCCGCCGAACGCGGGCAGCGTGCCAAGGTGCTGTGCCTGAGCTTCGGTGAGCGCGGGGAGTCGGCCCGCGCCTGGCGGGACGGCCTCGGCCTCGGCGAGATCAAGGAGCTGCGCCGCACGGAGGCTTCGAGCGCCGCCGCGGCGCTGGGTGCGGAGATCGAGTTCCTGGACGCCGGGGACTACCCACTTATCGAAACGCCTGAGCTGGTGGACCGCATCGTCCGGGTCTACCGCGAGGTCGACCCCGCCGTCGTACTCACCCACCCGCCGGCCGACCCGTACAACGGCGACCACCCGGCGGCCTCCCGCATGGCGCTCCAGGCACGCGTACTCGCCCAGGCGATCGGCTACGAGGCCCCCGGTGAGCCCCTCGGCGCACCCCCGGTGTTCTTCTTCGAGCCGCACCAGCCGGAGCAGTGCGACTTCAAGCCGAACGTCCTGCTGGACATCACCTCCGTCTTCGACAGGAAGCGCAAGGCGATGGAGTGCCTGGCCGCCCAGCAGCACATGTGGGACTACTACACCGACCTCGCCAAGCGCCGGGGCGTACAACTGAAGCGGAACACCGGCCCGAACCTGGGCCTGACACACGCGACCATGGCCGAGGCATACGTACGGCTCTACCCTGAGGCGACAGGGACCCTGGCGTGACGGCGGAGGCGGCAGAGAGCGCGGAGACAGCGGAGACAGCGGAGAGCACCGTGAAGCAGTCCGGGGTGACCCACGTCTGGGTTCCCTTCCGCGACACGTCCCTCTACGTGGCCTTCCCGGACGGAGCCGACGGGACGCCGGGCCTGCAAGCCCTTCTGGCCGGTGCCCTGTCGCGGGGCGACGTCACCCGGGACTCCCGCTACGGCGAGCCGTTGTGGCGCGTCGACGCCCGTGACCTGCACACCGTGGTCGAGGCCTTGTGGAGCACCAGCCGCCCGGTGCGGATCCACCTCGACCAGTCCCCCGCGGACCGCACGGCCGACTGACCCGCGACGGATGACGTATCCCGGCCATGACCATGTGCCGCCGGGCTCCGGTCATCCGAGCGATGACCCCGCGTTCCACGCCACATAGCGTCGATCGCGTACCCCTGCCCCCCTGGCCGACCGCGGTCGCGACGATCCGACCGGCAGTGCTGAGGAGATGATCGATGACGGACCCGTCAGCCGCTGTCCTGGACACGCTCACCACCACCGAAGCCGGAACCGCCTCGCGGCACGAGGCCGGATTCGACGGCACCCTTGTCGTACTGTCCCGGCGGAACGTGGCGGCCGGAGTCGTGTCACTCGAACTCGGGCCGCGCTCCGGCGAAGGGGAGGGGGGAGGTGAAGGGGAAGGCGAACCTCTGCCGGCCTGGCGGCCGGGAGCGCACATCGACGTCGTCCTGCCCACGGGCATCACCCGGCAGTACTCGCTCTGCGGACCGGCGGGACACACCTCACGGTGGCGCATCGCGGTGCTGCGGGAGCCCGACGGACGCGGCGGATCGCAGTGGATCCACGACAACGTCCACGAGGGAACCGAACTCCGGGTGCGCGGTCCGCGCAACAACTTCCCGCTGCGACCCGCGGCGCGCTACCTGTTCGTCGGCGGCGGCATCGGCATCACCCCGCTGCTCCCGATGATCGCCGAGGCCGAGGCGGCGGGGGCCGACTGGTCCCTGCTCTACGGCGGCCGGACGCACGCGTCCATGGCGTTCCTGCCCGAACTGGAGCCGTACGGCGAGCGCGTCGACGTACGGCCGCAGGACCAGCACGGACTGCCCGATCTCGCCGGCTTCCTCGGCGATCCCGACCCTTCCGCCCTCGTCTACTGCTGCGGCCCGGCAGGGCTGATCGACGCGGTCGAGGCGCGCTGCGCGAGCTGGCCGGCGGGGTCCCTGAACGTGGAGCGGTTCGCCGCGGTGACCGGGCAGCAGCCCGTCGGCGGCGAGAACAACCCACCGATCGAGGTCGAGCTGCGGGCATCCGGAATGACGCTGACCGTTCCGCCGCAGCTGTCGGTCCTCAAGGCCGTGGAGCATGCCGGCGTTCCGGTTCTGTCCTCCTGCGAGGAAGGCATCTGCGGTTCCTGCGAGACCGCTGTCATCGAGGGCGAGATCGACCACCGCGACTCCCTGCTCACCGAGGACGAGCGGGCCGCGGGCGACACGATGCTGATCTGCGTCTCCCGTGCGCGCGGCGGACGTCTCGTCCTGGACCTCTGACTCTCCGCACCCGCATGACGAGACCTCATGAGAAGAGACCTCATGAAGAGAGAGGAGCTGCCGCCATGTCCCAACATGTGCGCAACGGCTGGTACTTGGGAGCCTGGTCCCACGAAATCGGCCGGACGCTCAAGCAGCGCTGGATCACGGACATGCCGGTCTGCTTCTATCGGCTGCCCGACCAGACCGTCACCGCCGTCGAAGACCGCTGCCCCCACCGCAAGTACCCCTTGTCGCTGGGTCACTTGGACGACGAGGGCACACTCCAGTGCGACTACCACGGCTATCGCTTCGACGGCCGGGGCGCGTGCGTCGGGGTCGCCGAGCAGACCGACCGGCCCAAGGCGGCACTGCGCCGGTTCCCACTGGTCGAGCGGGACGGCGCGATATGGATCTGGCCCGGCGACCCGGAGCTGGCCGACGAGAGCCTCCTGCCCGACACGTCGTGGCTGAACGATCCCGGGTGGACCCATGTGCACGGCGTCGTACCGCTGAAGGCCCGGCACCTGCTGCTCCTGGAAAACCTGCTCGATCTCACCCACGAGACGTTCCTGCACCCGACGAGCATCGGCAACGCCGCCGTCGCCGCCACCCCGATCGACGTGACCGTGGACGGCGACCGAGTCGGCTTCAGCCGCCGCATGACCGGCATCGAGGCTCCTCCCTTCTACGAGAAGTCCTGCGGTCTGACCTCGCCGGTGGACCGCTGGCAGGACGGCGAGTTCCACCCCCCGGGGGTCTTCATCCTCCACATCCGCGTGGCGGCCACCGGCACAGAGGAACCGGAGGGCTTCCACATGCGGGTGCTGTACGGGATGACGCCCGCGCGCGGCAACGAGACGCACGACTTCTACGCCCTGGGTCGCGACTACCTCATCGACGACGAGGAGCTGACGACGTTCCAGCACGAGCAGCAGCTCGCCGTGATGCAGGAGGACGTCGACGCCCTGGAGGCCCAGGAGTTGATGTACGCCACCGACCCCGGCGGCACCGCCGAGTCCAGCATCAAGTCCGACCTCGCCGCGCTCCGCGGTCGCCGCTCGCTGATGAAGATGCTCGCCCGCGAACAGCACGGCCAACCCGGACAGCAGGGCGACCGCACTGCCCGCCCCACGGAGTCCGTATGAGCGTCTTCGTCCTGCTGCACGGAGCCTGGCACGGCGGCTGGGTCTGGCAGCGCGTGACACCGCTGCTGCGGGCGGCCGGACACGAGGTGCACTCCCCCACGCTGACCGGGGTGAGCGACCGCGCCCATCTGCTCAGCCCCCAGGTCGGACTCGGCACGCACGTCCAGGACGTCGTGGCGCTGATCGAGGCCCACGACGCCCGGGACGTCGTACTCGTCGGGCACAGTTACGCCGGCCAGGTCGTCACCGGCGTCGCGGACCGGATCCCGGAGCGGCTGGCGAAGCGGGTCCACCTCGACGCCTTCGTCGGCGACGACGGCGACGCGGCGATCGACCTGCTGCCCGCCCGTATCGCCGGGCACTACCGGGAGTCCGTGTCCGGACCCGGCTTCGGCTGGCTGATTCCGGTGCGCTCGCTGAGTGTGCTCGGAGTCGAGGAGCAGGCGGACCTCGACTGGCTCGGCCCCCGGCTGACTCCGCACCCGTGGCTGACCTACACCGAGCCACTGCGACTCACCGGCAAGGCGGACCAGGTTTCCGGTGCCTTCATCGAGTGCACCGACTGGATGCGGGTGTTCACCCCGCACGCCGAGCGGGCCGCCGCCCGCGGCTGGCCGGTCCACGAGATCGCCACCGGGCACGAGGCCATGGTCACGGCCCCCGTCGAACTGGCCGAACTGCTGCTGCGGATCGCGGCAACGTGACCCGACCCCTGAGAGGACGCCGTATGGAATTCCTCGTCCGTACCGAGAACACCCTGCCCCCGGACACCCCCGGCGACGTCCGCGAAGACCTGCGCACCAGCGAACGCGAACGAGCACGACAACTCCGCGAGGCAGGAATCCTCAAACGGCTGTGGCGGGTTCCGGGCCGCAACGCCACCGTCGGCCTGTACGAGGCGTCCGATCCGGCGGAGCTGCACGACGCGCTGGTCTCGCTGCCGATGTGGAAGTGGATGGACATCACCGTGGAGGCGCTCGCCACCCATCCGCAGGAGAAGGCGCCATGACCGGTCCGGACGACACCGGCCCACGGGTCGCGGTGGTCACGGGTGCCGCCGGCGGCCTCGGGCTCGCCATCGTCCGCAGACTGGCCGCGGACGGATTCAACGTCGCCGCACTGGACATCGCCGAACCGGAAGCGGACGGCACCAGCGGCTTTGCCGAAGTGCGGAGTTGGCGCTGCGATGTCAGCGATCCGGCCGCGACCCGCCAGACGGTGGAAGAGATCGCAGGGGCCTACGGCGGCGGTATCGACGTACTGGTCAACAACGCCGGCCTGCTGTCCGGCCGGGCCACTCTGCTGGAGACGACCCCGCAGGAGCTGCACCGCTTCTTCGACGTCAACGCCGTCGGCCCGCTGCTCATGGTGCAGGCGTGCGCATCCTGGCTGCGCGAGAGCCCGTACCGGGGTCGGATCATCAATGTCGCCTCCCGCACGTTCTTCACCGGGTCGCCGGGACAGATCGCCTACGTGGCCAGCAAGGGCGCGCTCATCGGCATGACCCGGGTGATGGCGCGCGAACTGGGCGAGTACGGGATCACGGTCAACGCGGTGGCGCCCGCGCAGGTCGCGACCCCGGGGACCCGAGCCCACTCCGACGACGAGGTGTTCACCACGACCATGCGCCGGCAGGCGATCAAGGAGTTCG
Source organism: Streptomyces sp. NBC_00576 (assembly GCF_036345175.1). NCBI lineage: Bacteria > Bacillati > Actinomycetota > Actinomycetes > Kitasatosporales > Streptomycetaceae > Streptomyces > Streptomyces sp. NBC_00576. The sequence goes on from NZ_CP107780.1 coordinate 192,770, forward strand.
TCACCCCGGAGCACTTCGCGGGGCTCGTCTCCTACCTCGCCTCGCCGGACGCGGCCATGGTCACCGGCCAGACCTTCGTCTGCGACGGCGGCGGCCTCCTTCACTGACCGGCACGACAGCACAAAGAACAATGGAAACAAGGGAAGGGAAGGGAGAGGAACGGGATGTCCAGCACCACACCCCAGGTCCCCGGCACCTACGTCTTCGACGCCGCCGAGAGCCGCCGCGGCCGAGCACTGAACCGGCTCTGCGGATCCCTGAAGGACGCCGAGAGCCGCGCGCGGTTCAAGGCCGACGAAGCCGTGTACTGCCATGCGTACGGGCTTGACGCACAGCAGCGCGACGCCGTCCTGAGACGGGACTGGACGCGGATGATGGAGCTGGGCGGCTCCATCTTCTACATCTTCAAGCTCGCCGTGCTCGACCAGAGGTCAATGCAGTACCTCGGCGGGGTGTTCACCGGTATGACCACCGAGGAGTTCGCGGACGCGTTGAAGGCGGGAGGGCGGAGCTTTGGCTGAGGTGATCTGGGGTCTGGCCACTTCGCACGTACCGTCGATCGGTGCGGCCATGGACCACGGGAAGACCGAGGACCCGTACTGGAAACCTCTGTTCGACGGGTACGCGCCGGCGCGGGAGTGGATGGCCCGGCACACCCCTGATGTCGCGGTCGTCATCTACAACGACCACGCCAACGCCCTGGACCTGAGCATCACCCCGACCTTCGCGCTCGGGACGGCGGAGTCGTACCGAGTGGCCGACGAGGGGTGGGGCAGCCGCCCTGTTCCGGTCGTCCGCGGCGCCCCGGAGTTCTCCGACCACCTGGTCGAGGGCCTGATAGACGCCTCCTTCGACATGGCGGTGTACCAGGAGCTCGATGTCGACCACGGGCTGACCGTGCCCCTGTCGGTGTACTGCCCGGACCCCGGGGAGAGTTGGCCGTGTGCGGTCGTTCCCCTCCTGGTGAACGTCATCCAGTACCCGCAGCCCACCGCCGCTCGGTGCCTGGCCCTCGGCCGCGCGCTCGGTGAGGCGATCCGGTCCTATCCCGAGGACCTCAAGGTCGCCGTCTTCGGCACCGGAGGCATGTCCCACCAGCTCGCGGGCGCCCGCGCGGGCCTGATCAACCAGGACTTCGACCGGATGTTCCTCGACGCGATCGAACACGACCCCGAGAAACTGGCCGCGCTGACGCGCGAGGAGTACATCCGTGAGGCCGGTTCCGAGGGCATCGAGCTGATCATGTGGCTGATCATGCGCGGCGCGCTGGGTCCCCGGCTGCGCCGTGTGTACGAGACCTACCATGTGCCCGCGTCGAACACGGCGGCCGGGATGGTCCTGTTCGAGAACCGGGTCCCTTGAGTCAAGCCGCCTGTCCGCCGCCCTGCGCCCGGTCGGACAGGTCCGCCCGGTCCGCCCAGGTCTTGAGCCGGTCGGCGTAGACCTGCGGGAGCATCTGGTTGCCCTGGGTGCCGAAGAAGACCCGCAGCGGCGGGTTGTCGGAGTCGACGACCTCCAGCAGTGCCTCGCCCGCGGCTACAGGGTCGTCGGGCGGGCCTGTTCCGGTCGCCGGTCCTGGTGTCGTGACTCGTTCACGACGTACCCTCCCTTCCGGGCCTCACGCGGGCGGGGTCGGAGGAAGGCCTCTCCCCCGTCGGTGAACCGTCCCCTGCCCCTTTCATCCTCCGCTCCCGCGCCTCCCGCATGTCGTACGGGTCGCGGCGACGCGCCGTTGGTCGTGGTCCGCCCTACCATGGGTGATGGCGGTGAAGAGCGAAATCTCGGTCTCGGGACCACCGTCCAGGACGGCAGATGAACCCCTCTTCCTCCTCCCTCCCTCCTCGGCTCGTTTCCGGCACCTGCTGCGCGCGGAGCTCGGTGTCGAACCGTCCGTGCGGTTCGCGCGGATGACTCTCCAGACACAGCAGTGACGGGACAAAGCGATGACGGGAGGGCGCGATGACGGCGGGGGGCGGACCGCTTCCAGGGACCCGACCGAAAGGAGACCGGTGGTGAACACGCTTCCGTATGCCCGGAGCGAGAACCGGATCGTCGAACTGATGGAGCAGCCCGCGGAGCGGCGTGACGCCGACTGGATGCGGGACGCGGCGCAGCAGGCGATCCTGCTGGAACTCGCCACGCTCCCCCCGTATCTGTGCGGCATGTGGTCGATCGACACGTCGACCGGCGACGGCTCCGTCCTCCGCACGCTGCGCGAGATCGTCTTCGACGAGATGTCGCACTTCGGTCTGGCGTGCAACCTGCTCAACACGCTCGGCGGGACTCCCGTGCTCGACGACGCGTCGGTGGTGCCGACGTACCCGGGGCCTCTGCCGGGAGGCGTGCGGCCCGAACTCACGGTCTTCCTCAGCGGGCTGACGACGGACGCGGCAGAGATGTTCTCCCTCGTCGAGCAGCCGGACCAGCCGCTCGCGAGGGACGCGGCGCCGCACCCCTCGATCGGGGCCTTCTACACCGCGCTCCTGGAGGCGTTCCGTGCGCACCCGGAGCGGATCACCGGTGCCCGGCAGCTGACCCTGCACTTCGGTCACGGCGCGGGGAACCCCGTCGTGCCCCTCGCCACGCTCGCCGCCGTCGAGAAGGCGATCGGCGTGATCAAGGAACAGGGCGAGGGCACGTCCGCGTCGCCCGAGAACCCGCACCCTGGGGCGGCGGGAGAACTCGCCCACTACTACGCCTTCCGGGAGATCTTCCACAAGCGCAGGCTCAGGAAGAACCCCGGCACCGGGGAGTTCGAGTTCACGGGAGCGGAGATCCCGATGCCGGACACCCTGCCGATGGGGATCGTTCCCGCTGGGGGCTGGCCCCGGACGGGACCTTCCGCACCGGACGCCGGGACGACACAGCTCCTCGACGAGTTCAACCAGGCGTACAGCAAACTGCTGCGGCTGCTGCAGGAGGCGTGGCGGCGGGACGACGCGGGCGAGGCGGAGGGGCTACTGTTCGAGGCGATCGCACAGATGTCCGCCCTGCAGGATCCAGCACAACAGCTGATGGCGCGCCCGCTCCCCAGCAGCGGCAAGAACTACGGGCCGGAGTTCCTCTACGTGGCTCCCTGACGGGTTCGCGCCTCCCATGCGCGCCCCTGCCGCGCGAGTGAAAAGAGCACCGGTTCGGCGAGCTTGCGGGCGTGTGCGGCGGCGGCCTTGGCCCGGCGCCGGGCGTCACGCACCGCCCGGTCCGTATCCCGTGTGCGGTCGTGGGCCTTCCGGGCGGCCTCCCGCGCCCGCTGCTGATCACGTTCGGCATCCTGAAGCTGCCGGGCGAGCTCACTGACGCGCTGCTCGGCCTGCTGCTGCTCTTCCTCCGCCCGGCGTTGCTCTTCGGCGCCGAACATCACGCCGCCGACGGCGGAAGTGAATGCGGCAGGACTCGGGCACGGGAGAGCGGCAGGTGGCCCTCGCGGACTCGCCGACGATGCGAGGCTTTCACCGACAGGCAACGCCCGCCGGGCGACTGACGGCCAGAACCGATGCCACCGGTGGGTGCGTCGCGCCGACACCACCCACAGGTCGCCGTCATCCGGTCGGTCGAAGGCCCGGCGAAGGCGGCGTCAACGACTTCCGCTCCAGGCGGCATCAACTTCCGTTACGCGCAGCACTTCCGGGTACGCACTCGGCGCACGGGCCGCGATCGCTCGTCAGCAGGAACCAGGCGATGTCCGAGCTCGCGAAGGCCGTGGCCACCACGATCGCGTCGAGCATCTTCCTGGCCACGACGGTGTTGTCGACCATCGGCCGCCCCAGGGCCCGGTGCGAGCAGGACACCCCGGTCCGGGCGGCGCCCACGCCTTCAGTCGGCCACCGACCCTGCCCCTTCCTTGGCGATCCCTTCGCGCACGGCCGGGACGATCTCGGTGGCCCAGCGACCGAGGGTGGTCAGGTCCTCCACGAAACCACTGGGTTCGGCGAAATTGAAGCCGGCCGCGCCATGCTCCAGCACGGCCCCGGTCAGCTCCTCGATCCATTGCTCCACCGACCCGCCGACCCAGCGGTTGTCGTCGTCACGCGTCTTGCCCAGCGGGTGGTCGGTGATACGGCCGGGGATGTTGCAGATCGTGCGGATCTCGCCCGGATCACGGCCGACGGACGCAGCGGCCTCGTCGATGATCGGCCGGCCCGTGCGATACGTCTCGCTGAGCCAGTCCGCGGTGAAGGGAGGCAGCCAGCCGTCAGCCACGCGGCCGGTCGCGGCCAGGGATTTCGCGCCGCCCGATCCGGTCCAGACGAGTGGCGCGGCAACGGGCGCCGGCTCGATCTGGTTCACCCGGTAGTGCTTGCCTTCGTACGTGACCGCCGGACCGCCCCCAGAGAGCTTCTTGATCAGGACGATCGCTTCCTCGAAGGCGTTGACGGCGTCGCCGGGCGAAAGCCGCGGGACGCCCATGTCGGAGATGCGGTCCCAGTGGAAGCCCGCACCCAGGCCGAGTACCACGCGGCCACCGGAGAGTTCCGACAACGACGTCAGTGTGCGCGCCGGCATGGGTGCGGGCCGGGTCGGCAGATTGGTGACGTCGGCGAAGCCGGTGATCCGTTGCGTCGCACCCAGCGTGAACCCGAGAGTCGCGTAGGTGTCCAGGAATTCTCCGACGTACGGATGGTCGAACATCGAGACGAGTTCGAGTCCGTCACGGTCGGCCTGCCGGACCGCCCTCAGCAGATCTGGCACCTTGCCGAACCCGTTGTTCGCACAGAAACCGAAGAAGGTCTTCTCGTTCACGAGCACACCCCTGGTCGCAGTTCGCAGTACGAACAATATAAGTTCGCACTACGAACTACAAGCTCTTCTCGGTCAGCTCCATGAACACCACCGGAACCTCGTTGTGCCGCACGAGCCGGCCGAGCAGGTCGGCGAGCACGTCCCGATCGGCAGCGTCGAGACCATCCGGGAGCCGGTCGATCCGACGACAGGTGTCCATATAGAACTCATCCGCCGCCTTGCGGCCTTCCGGCGTGAACATGACCCGGACCGCCCGCGTATCCTGCGGGTCCGGCTCCCGCCGGACCAGGCCGTTGCGCTCGGTCCGGTCCACCAGCCCGGTCAGGCTCGACTTGGCCAGGCCCAGCACTGAGCCCAGTTCCCCCATGAAGTACGGCCGCGCCATCAGCGCGCACAGCAACTGCCCCTGCTGTGGGGTGAGACCGTGTTCTCGCGCCGACTCGGCATACACGGCGTTCACCAGGAACGAGATCCGGACAAGCCCGGACGCAATCCCCATCCGCCCCTTGTCATTGTCCATTGGTCAAGAATAACAGCCCAAGCATTTTCAGTTCGCAGGACGAACTGCCCGCAGCGTCACGCGCACACAGCGCTGCCCATGATGTCCGCGATCACTCCCCCAGCCTGACCAATCGTCGGCAAGGACTGACGTCCTAGCCGGCGGAGGTCTCGGCGAACTGGTTGGTGTCGAAGAGCTGGTTGATGTGGCCGCCGAGTTCGGACCAGTGCTGTCCGGAGAGTTCGGCGGCGGCGCGGGCGTCGCCGCCGGCGCAGACGGTGACGAGCTGGTCGTGGTGCTCGATGGTGTTGCGACCGCCGAGCAGCGTGGAGAACTTGCGGTAGAGGATGCGGTGGATCTGCGGGTGGAGCTGCTCGACGATCCGGCTGAGCACGGGGTTGTCCGCGGCCGCGATGGGGACGGCGTGGAAACGGTCATCGGCGGCGAGCGCGGCGGAGGTGTCGTTGGCGGCGACGGCCCGTTCGAAGTCGCGGTTGGCCTCGCGCATGCGCTCCAGGTCCTGCCCGGTCATGACCGGCACGGCTGTCTCGATGGCGAGTTGGTCGAGGGAGCGCAGGACGGCGAGGGTCTTTTCGACGTCGCGGCGGTTGAGGGTGGTGATCCGGGTGTAGACGCCGGGCTTGGCCTCGACCAGTCCGATGTCGGCGAGCCGGGCGAGCGCCTCACGCACCGGGGTGCGGCTGAGGCCGAGGCGCTCGGCGAGGTCACCGTCCTTGACCTTCTCACCGGGGACCAGTTCCCCGTGCACGATGGAGTCGCGCAGTCGGTGGAACACCTCGTCACTGAGGAGGCGGCGGGAGACAGGGTGGTCGAGTGACATATTGCGTACAGTACATCGCCTTTGCTTGCCCTATCCGGCTCCGCCTGTGGTCGTGGCCCGGCGGACCAGGGCGCGAGCCAGCACGAGCGCCGGGTCGACGAGGGGGACGTCCACCGCGTCCGTCGGCAGGCCGAGCGGGATTTCCGTGCAGCCGGCGATGACCGCCTGCGCACCCTGCTCGGCCAAGCGGTGTGCGGCGCGGGCCAGTAGCGCGGTCGTCGAGTCGTCGCGGGCACCGGCCTTCACCGCTCGGACGGCGGTCATGACCTCGCGGTCCTGGCTGGAGGCGTCGGGGAGCACGAGGCGGATGCCGAGGCGGTCCAGCCACTCTTGGTACAGGCCTGCGCGGATGGTGCCGGTGGTGGCGAGCAGTCCGGCGGTGTGGATACGAGGGGTCAACTCGCTGAGATGCCTGGCGACCTCGCCGATCATGTGGACGATGGGCAGGCCGACACGGTCGGCGATGCGCGGCACGAAGGCATGTGCGGTGTTGCACGGGATGGCGATGACGGTGGCGCCGGCCTCGCGCAGAACACGGCTGCCGTCCAGGAGCCACGGGGTGGGGTCGGGTCCGCCGCCCAGCAGGGCCTCGGTGCGGTCGGGGATGGTGGGGTCGGACCAGATGACCGTACGGAGATGGTCCTGGTCGCTGGAGCCGGGGGTGATCGCGACGAGTTTGGCGTAGAAGTCGGCGGTGGCGGCCGGGCCCATGCCGCCGAGGATGCCGATGATCTCCGCCTTGGTGGAGGTGCTCACTGTGCGGGTTCCTTCTCCAGGACGGTGACCCCGCGCTCAGTCGGGGTTTCGCGGGCGGCGTGCTTGGCTGCGCGCCGGTTCTCGGAGCTGTCGACGACTGCGGCCGCGAGGGAGTTGCCGATGACGTTCACGCCGGTGCGGGCCATGTCGACGATGAAGTCGACGCCGAGGAGCAGGGCGATGCCCTCGGCGGGCAGGCCGATGGAGTTGCCCGCGGCGATGAGGACGACGATGGAGGCGGAGGCCACCCCGGCCATACCCTTGGAGAGAATCACCAGCACGCCGACCATCAGGAGCAGGGCGGGCAGAGAGGTGTCAGCGCCGTAGGCGTTGGCGAGGAAGACCAGCGCGGCGGCCTGGTAGAGGACAGAGCCGTCGGTGTTGAAGGAGTACCCCAGGGGGACGACGAAGGAGGTCGTCGACCTGCTGACGCCGAATGCCTCCAGCTTGCCCATCAGCGGGGCCAGTACGGACTCCGAGCTGCGGGTGACGAAGGCGATTCCGGCCAACCCGCCGATGGACCTGAGCAGTTCGACGTACCGGATGCGGTAGATCGCGGCGATCAGCGGGAAGAGCGCGCCGATGACGATGGCCAGGCCCGCGTAGACCACGGCGATGAAGCCCAGCAGGCTGCGCAGGTTGCCGAAGCCGTAGTACGCGACGTCGTACGAGATGAAGCCGAGCACGCCGAGCGGCGCGACCCGGATGACGTAGCCGACGACCTTGAACATCACCGCGGCGACGGACTCAAGGACGGCGGCGAAGGGTTCGGACTTCTCCCCGATCGCGGCCATCGCCACGCCCACCAGCAGGGCGAAGACGATCGCGCCGAGCAGGTTGCCCTCGCCGAACGCGGCGAAGATGTTCTTCGGTACGGCGTGCAGGACCAGCTCGTGGAAGTCGATGCCCTGGCCCAGGCCTTCCAGGTCCGTGGCGTCGGCCCCGTGGACGGGGGCGCCCTTGCCGATGCCGGTGAGCTTGGCCAGCCCGACCGCGATCAGCAGGATGACGGTGGTGACGAGCTCGAAGTAGAGGATCGCCTTGCCGGCGATCCGGCCGACCTTCTTGACCGACTCCATGCGGGCGATGCCCAGCACGATAAGCGGGAAGACCAGGGGCAGGACCACGACCTGCACCAGGTTCAGGAACACGTCGCCGAGGATCTTCATCTGCTCGCCCGCGGACGGGGCGAGGGATCCGATGAGGGCGCCGAGGCCGACGGCGATGATCGACTGCACTCCGATCGGCGTCTTCCGGCATCGCCGCCAGAAGCCTGCGGGCCGGGTCGGTGGGGTGTCTGTGCTGGTGGGACGGGGACGAGCGGTGTCCATGAGACCTCCTGCCATACGCAATATATTGCGTTCTGCATGTTGGTCGGCAACACTGAGGCCGGAAGCGGTGGCCTGTCAAGGGGTCCCGTGTCGGCATCCCGGCTCAGGGCCGGCGGCAGCGACGAGGAGCATCAGATGGGGCAGCAGATGACGGAGGCCACACGCATCGAGCACGACCTGGTGGGAGACAAGGAGGTCCCGGCCGACGCCTACTACGGCGTGCACACCGTGCGGGCCGTAGAGAACTTCGCAATCACCGGCTCGACCATTGCCCAGTTCCCCGACCTGATCGCCGCCCTGGCCGCGGTCAAGCAGGCGGCCGCTCAGGCCAACCGCGACCTCGGCCTCCTGCCTCCGGACATCGCCGAAGCGGTCATCGGCGCGTGCGAGGAGATCCGCGCCGGACGGCTCAGCGAGCAGTTCGTCGTCGACCCCGTCCAGGGCGGGGCCGGCACCTCGACCAACATGAACGCCAACGAGGTCATCGCCAACCGGGCGTTGGAGATCCTCGGCCACCCCCGCGGCTTCTACGACGTGATTCATCCCCTCGACCACGTCAACCTCGGCCAGAGCACCAACGACGTCTACCCCACCGCCGTACGCCTGGCCCTGGTCATCTCACTGCGTCAACTCAGCGAATCCTTGCGGGTGTTGGCAGCGGCCTTCGCCGAGAAGGCGGCGGAGTTCGGTGACGTGCTGAAGATGGGCCGCACCCAGCTACAGGACGCCGTCCCCATGACGCTGGGTCAGGAGTTCACGACGTACGCCGTCATGATCGAGGAGGACCGCCAGCGCCTCACCGAGGCCGCCGCACTGCTGCTGGAGTCCAACCTCGGCGGCACAGCCATCGGCACCGGCATCAACGGCCACCCCCGCTACGCCGAGCTCGCCTGCGCATACCTTGCCGAGATCAGCGGCGAACCCGTCCGGCCCGCGGGCGACTTCATCGAGGCCACCCAGGACTGCGGCGCCTTCGTCCAGCTTTCCGGCGTCCTCAAGCGCGTCGCGGTGAAACTCTCCAAGACCTGCAACGATCTGCGCCTGACCTCGTCCGGCCCCACCGCCGGACTCGGCGAGATCAACCTGCCACCGGTGCAAGCGGGTTCGTCGATCATGCCCGGCAAGGTCAATCCCGTGATCCCCGAGGTCGTCAACCAGGTCGCCTTCGAGGTCATCGGCAACGACCTGACCGTCACCATGGCCGCCGAAGCCGGACAGCTCCAGCTCAACGCCTTCGAACCCGTCATCGCCTACAGCCTGCTGCGCTCCCTGACCCACCTGCGCGCCGCCTGCGACACCCTTGCCACCCGCTGCGTCCCCGGCATTACCGCCAATCACCAACACCTCCACGACACGGTCCACCGCTCCATCGGCCTCGTCACCGCGCTCGCCCCGCACATCGGCTACGCCGCCAGCACCACGCTGGCCCGCCAGGCCCTCGCCACCGGCCGCACCATCAAGGACCTCGCCACCGAAGCCGGCCTGCTCACCACCGCCCAACTGGACATGATCCTGCAGCCCGCGAACCTCACCCGGCCGTTCGGGCGACTCTCGCCGGCCGCCGCTCCGTGAACGTCAGCCTGTCGAGCACCGGGACATGCCCCGGTCCGCCCCCGGACCTCCGCCAGCGGTACCTCAGGCAGCCACTGCCGGGCCCTCGGCGCTGTTGCAGACCGGCAGCCGCTGCCAGCAGGTCACGCCCGAGCCAAAGCCCAGTTCCGCGAGCAGCCTCTCCTGGGGATGCGGCGTAGGGCATCCGGTGCTTCGCGAGCAGCGGCGAGGATCCGCGCCCCGGTTGGCTTCGGTGCCGCTCGGCGCAGTTGACTGCGGCATCGTCGCGGTGGCGAGCGCCAGGACTAACACGACGACAGGCAATCGGATGACCCTATCCAGTTCTGTGATACGGTGACGACAGTGAACCGGAAAGGCCTATCCGAATAGACGATTCGGATAGATCTATCCAGATCTTGGCCTTCCAGTGCCACCCTTCCCGAAAGGATCTCGCTGTGACCAGCATCGCCATCGTCGGAGCCGGCCCCCAGATGGGCCTGGCCATCGCCCGCGCCTTCGGCTCCCAGGGCTTCCACGTCGCCCTGATCTCCCGCAACCGCGAGAAGCTCGACGACCTCGTCGGCAAGCTCGCCGCCGAGGGCATCACCGCCGCCGCGTTCCCCGCGGACGTCCTCGACCGCGCCGGGCTCACCCAGGCGCTCAAGGACGCGTCCGCGAAGTTCGGCGGGATCGACGTCCTGGAGTACTCCCCGGTGGGGACGTTCGGCGTCACCACTCTGACCGCTCCGGCCACCACCGAACCCTCGGACGTGGAGTTCGAGATGAACTTCCAGCTCTACGGGGCCATCGCCGCCACCCAGGCAGTGCTGCCCGCGATGCGCGAGGCCGGCGCCGGCACCCTGCTCTACACCACGGGTGCCGGTTCGATCTGGCCCGACCCGCGGGTCGCCAATGTGAACGCCGCCGCCGCGGCGCTGCGCAACTGGGCGATGAACCTGCACAAGGAACTGGCCGACGCCGGCACCGGAGTCCAGGCCGCCCACGTCGGCATCGACTCGTCGATCGGTGTGTCCGTCATCCCTGGGGTGGAGGCGGCCAGGCCCGAGCAGATCACCCCCCTCTACTGGGACCTGCACACCACCAAGCGGGACGAGGCCGAGCTCGTCTTCAGGCTCGACGCCGACGGCTTCCCCCGCGGCTGACAGCACAGCGGGCCGTACCCGCCCCCTCGTCGACCCTGATCACGCCGCGGCGTTCCGGTCCGCGGCGCGTTCGAGCAGATTGGACACCGCCATCAGCCCGAAGAGCACCGCGGGGCGGCCGTGCGCACGGTACAGCCGTGCGGTGACGAAGGCCGCCACCACCCCTTGCACCAGCACGGCCGCGATGACCAGCCAGTGCTCGAACACTCCGGCGTAGCCAGGGCTGCTGCGGAGCTCTGCGGGCACGCTGAAGTGGGCCGCCAGGCGGGCGCCGATGACTACGACGGTCCGAGGCGGCCGAGTGGCGTGGGCGACGGGGTCATACGGGGTCCATGCTGGGCAGAGGTGAGGACTTCGCGGGCGACGCTCGCTTGCGAGTGACAGCGGCTGCGACCTCCAGCGGCAGGTGGCCAGAGCTGTCGCGCGGCCTGCTGGTGAGCGGCCGGTACTTATGGACTCGCTCTGCGGGCGGGACGCGAGCCGCCGTCATCTACGCAGGGCAGAAGGTACGGCGCCCGAGTACCACCAGGAGACGAGGATCCTCCCCGTGCCGCACCCGCCGCATGAAGGTGTTTCCCGGTACGTGATACTCCCCTGGTGAATTCAGGCATGACAACCAGGAGTGGGCCGACGACGATACGCAGGGCCGTCGCGCGGGACGCCAAACGGCTCACGCGACTCGTACGTGGCTCACGCGCCTACGAAGGGCAGTACGCGGCCATGGTCGCGAGCTACCGGGTCGGTCCCGCCTACATCGAGACCCACCACGTCTTCGTAGCCGTCTCCGCCGACGAGCACGAAAGCCGTGTCCTCGGGTTCTACTCGCTCTTTCGTGTCCCACCGGAGCTCGACCTGCTGTTCGTCGCCGACGCAGCCCAAGGACATGGCATCGGACGGCTCCTCGTCGCGCACATGAAGTCCGAGGCCCGCGCCGCCGGGCTCGACCGCGTCCGGGTGGTGTCGCACCCTCCCGCCGAGGGCTTCTACCGCAGCGTGGGTGCCGTGCGCACCGGGACCGTGTCCTCGAATCCACCCGCTGTGGGATGGGACCGTCCCGAGCTCGAGTTCCTCATTACTCCTGACTCCTGACGTGGCGGGGGACGCCCGGCAAGATCCTCCAGCGCCGTCGGACTCGGTGAACCAGGCACCACCCGTGGTGAGAGCCATCTACTAGGACTCCGTTAGGTCTTTCTGTTGGTGGTGTTCAGCGGCATGGTGGGGCATGGACGCACATGAAGTGAAACGTGCCCGGGCGAGTTGGCGTTGTTCGTGGCTGATGTGTTCTCCTCGGTGCCGCGCAAGGACCAGCGGGCCAAGGGCGACTGCTGTCCGCGGGGACTGAGGACGGACGGTCGGCGCAAGTCCATCCAGGCCATGGCTGCGCGGCTGCCGGTCCCTGGACCTGCCCATGCCGAACCGGACGGTCCACGACCTGACCTTCTACACCGCCGAGCCGGGCACCCCCTCCGAAGACCGGCTCAAACTCCTCTCCAGTTGGACAGCGGCCCCGCCTCCGGACACGGACACCGCACGGCGCGCACCCGCTGACTGAACGTGCCGCGCCCTGTGCCCGCCTGCCGCAGCCCTGCGGTCGAGCATCATCGGGCAAGCGAACCGACTCACGGTGTCGGAGCGACGACTGACGTGCATTCGGAGCGAGTTAGACGGTCGCGGTCGTCGGCGACGGCGCAGTCGGCCTGATGGCCATCCTCGCCGCCAAGCAGCTGGGCGCAGAGCGGATCATCGCGATGTCCCGCCACCCCGAGCGCCAGGAACTGGCCCGCTTCTACGGCGCGACCGACATCGTCGAGGAGCGCGGCGACGAGGGCGTCGCGAAGATCAAGGAACTCACGGGCGGGCTCGGCGCGCACTCGGTGGTCGAGGCCGTCGGAACCCAGGAATCGACGATGCAGGCGATCGGCGCCACCCGGCCCGGCGGGCACCTGGGCTTCGTCGGCGTCAACTACGACGTCACGATCAAGGGCATCGACCTGTTCTTCGCCGGCATCCACGTGGAGGGCGGCCCCGCCCCGGTGCGCCGGTTCCTGCCCGACCTGATCCAGCTCATCTGGGACCGCAAGATCGACCCGGGCAAGGTCTTCGACCTCACCCTGCCGCTGGAGCAGGCCGCCGAGGGTTACAGGGCCATGGACGAGCGGCGCGCCACCAAGGTGCTCCTCACCTTCTGATCCGCCCCGCCCCACTCCCCCGCCCCGCCCCGCTACCGCAGCGGGGCGGCCCGACTCCTTCATTCACTGGTCCTTGGAGCGGATACTGCGCAGCACTGATCTCGTGTCGGCGCCATCGGGGGACCGTTCCAGCCACTCACCCTAGAACGCGATGAGCAGGTCAGGGCGGCGTCAAAGGGTGAGGGCAGGCGCTGCTCGCCCCCGAGGACAAACTGTCAGCCGCTGAAGACAATTTCGGAGCGGTGGTTGCGTTCATACAGGTCCCAGTACAGGGGAGCGATCTGCTCGGGTGTGGCCGTCGGGAAACCTGGCTGCCCGCCGTCGCCGATCAAGATGTTGACGGCCACGTGCGCGGCGTGCACGCCGGTGCCGGTCAGCTCGTTGTGGAGGTTGATCACCCAGTTACGCAGGGCCGTAGCGGCGGCGTTGACGTTGCCGAACATCGGCACGGGGTGAACGGAGCCGCCGCCGGTGGTGAACAGCAGCGTCCCGGCGCCCGCCTTGCGCATGGCGGGCAGTCCGCCTGGGCAGCCGTGACGGCGCCGTGGAGGGTGTACTCGATCTGTGGCTGCAGATTGTCCACCGTGACCTCCGAGGCGGCAGCCATGGTGAGGCCGGGTACCGGGGAGTGCGGGGCCGGGGAGTACTCCAGTAGGTCGATGCCACCGACGTGGGCCTTGGCCGCGTCCAGGGCGTCGGTGAGCGAGGCACGGTCCATCACGTCGGCGGGGAACGCGGCGGCCTTGACGCCTTCCTGGCCGAGCTGGTCGACCAGGGTCCCCTGGCCCTGGCCCAGGCCGCTGCCTACCTGGTTGACTCCGGCGACGACGTAGCCGCCTACCGCGACTTGCTGACCGACCGCACCACCGCCCTCGCCGATGCCGCCCCCGACGCGCTACCCGACGAACAGACCCTGCCGCTGGCCGCCGCCTGGTCCCTGTCCATCGGCCGCGCCGACACCCTCCGCCCCGTCGGTCTGGCCCGTCCCCTGCTCCACCTGGCCGCCCTGCTCGATGCCAACGGCATTCCCCAGGACGTGCTGACCACTGCCTCCGCGCTCACCCACCTCACCGCACACCGCGCCCGGACCGGCCACGACCCCGCTGAAGAACCGGACCCGGTCTCTCCCCGCGACGCCGTGCGCGCGCTGCGGGCCCTGTACCGGCTCAGGGGTCCTTGCAGAATGATCCTCTTGTGGCACGGTGGGGTTGTATGTGACTCCGTGTTTTGTGGGGTGTGATCATGGCGCGGCGGAAGCCGTGGGAGGTCAGTGACGAGTTGTGGGCGGTGATCGAGCCGCTGCTGCCGAAGCATGAGCGGCGGTTCCGGCACCCGGGGCGCAAGCGGATCGATGACCGCAAGACGCTCCAGGGGGTGCTGTTCGTCCTGTACACCGGTGTCCAGTGGGAGTTCCTGCCGCAGGAGTTGGGGTTCGGTTCGGGTCCCACGTGCTGGCGGCGGCTGGCCGAGTGGCAGGAGGCCGGGGTGTGGGAGGAACTCCAGCGGGTGCTGCTGGACCGGCTTCGGGCGGCTGATCGCCTCGACTTCTCCCGCGCCACGATCGACGCCTCGCACGTGCAGGCCAAGCGGGGGCGCAGCAGCCCAAAAGTCGGTCCGAGCCCGGTTGACCGCGCGCGGCCGGGCTCGAAGCATCACGTGCTGACCGAGGCGCACGGCATCCCGCTGCGGGTGTCCCTGACCGGCGGTCACCGCAACGACGTCACCCAGCTCCTGCCGCTGGTCGACGGGCTGGCACCGGTACGCGGCAAGCGGGGCCGGCCCCGGCGCAAGCCCCGCACGTTATACGCCGACCGCGGCTACGACCACGACATCTACCGCCGCCGTCTGCGCGAGCGCGGCATCACACCGAAGATCGCCCGGCGCGGCCAGCCGCACGGCTCCGGCCTGGGCAAAGTCCGGTGGGTTGCCGAGTCCGCCATCGCCTGGCTCCACGGCCCCCGCCGCCTACGAACCCGCTGGGAAGCACGCGACGACATGCACGACGCCTTCCTCCAGCTCGCCCACTGCATGACCCTGGCCCGGAAGAATCCAGCATTCTGAAAGGACCCCTCAGCCTCATCGACCACGCCCCCGGCACTCCGCACCAGGCCGTCCGTGTCCACCAGCTCATTCAGCGCGCCACCCGCGACACCCTCACCCCCGCCCAGCACGACCAGTACGCCCGCACCGCCGCCGACGCTTTGCTCGCCGCATGGCCCGAGATCGAACGCGACACCGCTTTCGCCCAGGCCCTGCGCGCCAACACCGCCGCCCTCACCGCCTGCGTCGAAGACGCCCTGTACCGCCCCGACGCACATGCCGTGCTGTACCGAACCGGCAACAGCCTCGGCGAGACCGGACAGTTCACTGCCGCTGTCGCCCACTACCGGCAGCTAGCCGACCTCTCCCTTCTGCGCCTTGGGCCCGACCACCTCTGCACCCTGACTGCGAGACACAGCCTTGCCCAGTGGCAGGGGAGCGCGAAGGACGCGGCCGGCGCCGCCTCGGCCCTCGATGAACTACTGGAGGACTACCTACGAGTACTGGGCCCGAACCACCCCCACACCCTGACCGTCCGACACGAACTCGCCCGATGGCGAGGAGCCGCCGGTGATACCGCTGGAGCCACAAACCCCTTCACCGACTTGCTGAATGACCGCACACGCCTACTCGGCCCCGACCACCCGGACACCCTCACCACCCGGGGTCACCTTGCCCGGTGGCACGGGAAGGCGGGGGACGCGGCCGGCGCCGCCTCAACCCTCGCCGAACTGCTGGCGGACTACCTGCGCGTCCTGGGCCCGAACCACTCCCACACCCTGGCCGTCCGGCACGAACTCGCCCGATGGCGAGGGGTAGCCGGTGATGCCGCTGGGGCCACAAGTGCCTTCACCGACTTGCTGAATGACCGCACACGCCTACTCGGCCCCGACCACCCACATACCCTGGCCGCGAGGCGCAGCCTCGCCTGGTGGCGAAGGAGCGCGGGGGACACGGCTGGCGCCGCTGCGGCCCTCGACGAACTGCTGGCGGACTACCTGCGGGTACTGGGCCCGGACCACCCCCACACCCTGGCCGTTCGACACGAGCTCGCTCGATGGCGGGAGGGGTTCTGGCCAGGGACGACGGCCAGGCCGCCGAGTAGCGATCGTTCGTGAGATGCGGAGATCTACCTGGCGTTCCCGCCTGCCGCGATTCTCCTCGTACCCACACCCGGGACGCGGAATTCCCCGCAGGTCCCCAGAGGGCGACGAAGTAAGAGCTCCCTACGTTGTTCTGCGACAGCCCTGCCTGTCACCCTGCTGGTGGCCCACGGCGCCTTCAGTGCGCATCTACGCTCATCAGTCCACGCCGCGAGGGCTCAGCTGCGAAAATGCTGGCGGGCAAGTTCGCACAGTAGGGGGTCAGGTGCCGCGTCAGTTGAACGAGCGTCAACTGCAGGTGCTGCGGTGGGTCGGGCAAGGCTGCCCTGAGGGTATATGGCAGGGAGAGGCGCACAAGCTCAGCTGCCAGGCCCTACAGAGCCGAGGACTGGTCAAAGTCTCCAGAGGAAAAGGGCCACTCAGTCGTCCAGGCCGAACCACTCGGTGGGCCGCGCGAACGCCTCGGTGCCGATGCTCACCCGCCGCATGGTGCCTTCGCTGTCCAGACGAATGCGGTGGACGCACCAGCGGTCGATCAGCGTGTCCCGGTCCACCGGCACCGACACTCCCAGAACCGGCTCCCGGCCGCCCTCATCCCATGCCGGCTCCACCGCCTGGTCCAAGTGCACGCGCAGTCCGCGGCGCCGGAAGCGGATGTCCACCACCGAGCCGATCGGTACCCCCTCCGGCCGGGCAGACTCGAAGTCGGCCTGCTTACCGAGCTCCCGGAGCCAGGCGTCGGCCGCGGACTTCACGTTCCCTGTCAAGTCCTTGTGTTCAGTTGGGCGGACTGACTAGGAGTTGGCTGGACACTGCTGTGCGGGTGTCTGGCTGTGTCACTTTCCGTGAATGTCGTTTCGACCTGAGTTCGGGAGTCACCTGGCGCGCGTTTTTATGATCAATGTCGATGGGAATCGATGTCACTGTGCCGCTGCATCAGTGCTTGTCTGCGGGCCCGTCTTCTCCAAGAGGAACGCGCCAGTGCGGGGAAGGTCTTGTTCGGCCCAGGCGCCCATGGTGGCCAGCACGACCTCGAGTCGTGCGCCTGCCGGGGTGAGTTCGTACTCCACGCGGGGCGGGATCTCCGGATAGGCCGTGCGGGTGACCAGCCCTAGGAGTACGAATCGCCGCAGCCGTGAGGACAGGGTCTTGGGACTGATCCCCGGAAGTCCGGCGCGCAGCTCGGTGAAGCGTTTCGGGCCGGTCAGCAGCTCCCTCACGATCAGCGTCGCCCAGGGCCCGTCCAGCACGGTCAGGAATCGAGCGATCGGACATTCCGGCAAAGGGTGATCCAGCTCACTCATACTCTCCCCATTAGTTCATTTGAGGGAACTGATTCCCTCGGGGAACCATAGCCGGAGCAGCCCGCACCCCACACCGTGGAGGACCTCATGACCGCGATCAGTACGGCCAACACCGCGAGCGAGATGGTGCGCTCGGCCACGACCACCGCGTTGCGGGTCGCCGCGCGCAACCTTGAGCTCTACGACACCGGCAACGTCGCCGGGGCGGACGAGGTGTTCGCCCCCGACGTGATCGACCACAACCCCGCTGACGGCGCCGCCTCGGGCCTCGACGGCATGCGAGTGCTGATCGCCGCGGTCCGCGACGGATTCACCGACACGCAGCACCGGATCCTGTTCCAGCAGGAGCTCCCCGGCGGCCGGGTTGTCCTCCACTGGCGGATGACCGGGACCCACACCGGAGACGCCTTCGGGTTCGCCGCCAGCGGCAACCCGGTCGACATCACCGGCACCGATATCCTCCGCGTTGTCGACGGCAAGATCACCGAGATCTACCACGTCGAAGAACTGCTCAAGCTCACCCAACAGATCAGCACCGGCACGCAGCCGGCCTGAAGATCGAGACCTTCTCGGACCACGCCTGCCCCTGAACCCTGATCGGCAACCGCCGCCTCGACGCGGCGCACTCGTTCCAGGGGTCAGTCCGGGAAAGGCATGCCGGCAGCCATGAGTGGGTGGGGCGGCGGGCCATCGGACCGCCGGAGCCGCCGTCCTCACCAGGGATGAACTCAGCTGGCCGCGGCGCGTTCGGCCTGCGCCTTGGTGTGGGCGAGGCAGTAGGACTCCGTCCCGGTCTGGATGATCGCACCGTGAAGGTCAGCCGGTCGACGATGGCCGTGCTGCGTCGCCTCGCCGCACCTCGTGGACCGCAGTGCCGGACGCTCGTCGGCTCGGTCCCGCCGTCACGGCTGTCACCGCTGCCCAGCTCCGGCAGGCCGCTTCACGGATGCCATCCGCGACGCCGGGATCGGCGAGTACGGGGCCATCCCGGACCTGCCCCCAGCCCCGTCACCACGTACGCGCACGACCTGCGCCGACACGGCCGTCGCCGTCGGACGAACCGCCGCGGAGCCGTACGCTCCCCGGCAGCAACTCCCGGCGAAGATCGCGAACATTCAACTCATCGCTCATCATCTACCGAGCCGCCATACCGCTCACCCGTTTACAACTTGCCCGTCCTCATATCAGCACTGCTCTTGAGGATCGCAGAGTCGAGGCTCCAGTTCTCCGGTTGGACCCTCTCCCAGAGACTACCTTTACCGAGTTCCCTTCCCACCTGGTCCTCCCGGCGGAACCACTCCTCAGCACTCCTGATCCTGTTGGGGTGGATTTCGTCGAGCAGAGCGTAGTCCCTGGTGATGATTCCATGCTTCCACGTATTCCAGAAGCCCGTGAAGTTGTCCCGGAAGCTCATGGTGCTTTTGTCGTTGGGGTCGGCGTTGTAACCGGCAGGCTGATCAGCAATGCCCTTCACGTCCGGCGCGTTCCAATAAGTGTCCAGATCAGTGTCGATGTACTGCGCCGGATACCCGGTGACCTTCTCGAACGCTGCAGCCATGTCAGCATATGTCATGTGCTCGATGGCGACTTCAAGGTCCATGCCATTCGCGCGCTCCGGATGGTCGAAGAGCCAGCGAACGTAGAAGCCGCAGTCTTCGAGGGCCACGTGAGGAACGGCTCCCTCGCCGAGAGGAACTCGCCACGTGACGACACCGTTTTCAACGCTGGGTGTCATGGGCGTGAGCGGTGAGATCACCATCTCAATGTAGGGACCTGACGTGAAGACCGCTGCTCCCAACCGGTCCCTGTTCTTTTCATTTTGAAACAGCACCCATTCGGCCATGCGGCCTTTACCGTCATAATGCCCGGTGCGGAACCTCGAGTCGTAGCCGGACTTCTTGAGGGTGTAGTCGAGGTTTCCGTAGACGAAGAACTTGATTCCTTCTTCAATCGCTATCTCGTAACTGCGGATCGCCCAGTAGGTCTCCGTCTTCTCACCGGTGTTGAACCCGTCGATGTTGATGAATACGCCGTCACAGCTTCGAAACCCTTCCCGCAGCACGTCCTCGTCGGCGAACGACCCTTCGAGGAGGGAGACGTTGCCGAGCGCGAGGAGCGCTTGGAGCTCGTAACACGATCTTGTTGAAGTGCCCTGGTCGGGCGTGACCGATGTGACGATTCCGCCGTTCGAGATGTTGTGAGCACTCGGCCGTGGATCGTGGACGACGACTTGTGGGCGCTGATCGAGCCGTTGCTGCCGCCCTGGCCGCAGAAGTCGCCGGGGCCGCGGCCGGTGGCGGACCGGCTGTGTCTGCAGGGCATCCTGTACGTGCTCCACAACGACATAGCCTGGCAACTCCTGCCGCTGGAGCTGGGGTTCGGCTCGGGACAGACCTGCTGGCGGCGCCTGGAGCGGTGGCAGAAGGCCGGAGTCTTCGAGCAACTGCACCGCATTCTGCTCGGGGAGCTGAACGCGGCCGGCGAACTCGACTGGTCCCGCGCGTGTGTGGACGGCTCCCACATCCGCGCGAAAAAAGGGGAGCCGACACCGGTCCGTCGCCGGTCGACCGGCGGAAGACGGGCAGCAAGCACCACCTGATCTGCGACGGACGCGGCACCCCGCTCAAGGTCATCACCACTGCGGCCAACGTCAACGACGTCACCCGGACCCTCGCCCTCGTCGACGGCATCCCGCCCGTCGCCGGACGGCCCGGCCGCCCGCGCAGACGCCCCGACTCGCTCCTCGGCGACAAGGCATACGACTCGAAGGCCGTGCGCCATGAGCTGCGACGCCGCAGGATCCTGCCGGTCATCTCCCGCAAAGGCGCCCCGAACATCAAGGGCCTGGGCAAACTCCGCTACGTCGTCGAGCAGACCTTCGCCCTGCTCCACCAGTTCAAACGCCTCGCCGTCCGCTGGGAACGCCGAACCGAACTCCACGACGCCTTCGTCTCGTTGGCCTGCGGCCTCATCTGCTGGCGACGCCTCAAGAAGGCACGACCATGATCGTGTTACGAGCTCTTGGGCTCGGGGGGAGCTGGGATCGCGAGTGAGAACCCGGACGGAGTATTTCTTGTCGGCGACAAGAGATCGGACGATGGGCATTCCTTGAGCCCCTGTACCGCCGATCACGAAGATATTGGAGGTGGCGTGAGAAGACATGGCATTCGACTCCGGAGGTTGAGTACGCACGCGATCAGTACGCGATGGACGCGGTGCGTTCGAGACTGATCCACATCAGCCCCGCGATCGAGAATCCCTTTGGGAAACCGATCGGTTTCAAATACGTTACACCGATCGATTTCCGTGCGGCAAGGTCTCAGGCAGTGGCGTCTCGACGACCTCGCGACCCTGGGCACGGAAGGCGCCCATCACGGTCGGCCAGGACAGATGCAGGTGCCAGGCAGCCTGGATGACCGGAGACCCGGAAACCCCTGCACCGGCGCCCGGTCGTGGTCCGCAACCCGGCAGACATGCGTCGGCCGGCACCGGACTCTTCGCAACGGGTTGAACCCGTGCGGCCGGAGCCCTGCGCCTTCCTCCCGTTTGGCTGGGAGGGACGTTTGTCGACGCTCCATCACAGAGCACATCCGTCCGGGCCGTGGCGCCCTCGGCGTCGGTGATCTTGGCGCTCGTGGCGCCGAGCTGCTCGGCGTACGCCGGGGCGCCGCGCCTTCCTCCTTCGAGGTTGCGTCGAACTTCAGCACAGGCAGCGAGTCGATGGACTTCACCGCGTCGCTGTCGAAGGCGCGATCCATGGTGTCGAAGACCTGGCGGCCCTAACAACTGCTCGACAGTTGCTGCACGTTGATGGAGCCGAACTCGATCCGCATGAACGGCGCGCCGAGCGCCAGCAGCAGGCCCACCGTGCCCACCACCACAACGGCCCGACGCCGCAGCAAGCCGCGCCCGAGCCGGCACCAGGCACCCTTGCTCGCCATCGTCGACCGCACGGCCTTCTTGCAGCGGCGCAGCTGGAAGGCATTGGCCTTCGGGCAGAGAACGGCGGCCTGCGCGGGCGTGCGCGTTTTCGGATCGCTCACAGGTCAGCGGCTCCCCGCTCACTTGCGCCATGGAAACCGATCTGTTTTCCTGAGTGGAAACAGATCGGTTTCCGGTCGGTGTTCAGCCTATGACCAGCAACAAAGGGAAGACATGACTACCACCTTCGACCATGAGGCACCCGCCTCCGGGAAAACAGACTCGGGCCGCCGCGGCTCACATGCCGCGCGCTGGTGGGTGCTCGTCGTGCTGGGCATGGCGCAGCTCATGGTCACGCTCGATGCGACCGTCGTGAACATCGCGCTGCCCGAAGCGCAACACGACCTCGGTTTCAGCGACGGCAGCCGGCAGTGGGTCATCACGGGGTACGCCCTGGCGTTCGGCAGCCTGCTGCTCCTCGGGGGCCGACTCGGCGACCTGTTCGGCCGACGCACGACCTTCGTGGCTGGCCTGATCGGTTTCGCGGCCGCATCCGTCGTCGGCGGCGCGGCCACCAGCTTCGAAATACTCGTCGCGGCACGCGTGGCCCAGGGCCTCTTCGCCGCGCTGCTCGCACCCGCGGCTCTCTCACTGCTCAGCGTGACCTTCACCCAGCCGACCGAAAGGCCGAAAGCCTTCGGCATCTTCAGTGCGTTGTCCGGTGCGGGCGCAGCGGTCGGACTCCTGCTCGGCGGCATGCTGACCGAATGGGCGTCGTGGCGCTGGGTGATGTACGTGAACGTCATCTTCGCGGCCGTCGCGCTGGCCGGTGCGCTGCTGTTGCTGGCCAAGCCCGTGGTCACCGAGCGACCCAAAATCGACATTCCGGGCGCCGTCACAGTGAGCGCCGCACTGTTCGGCATCGTCTACGGGTTCGCGCACGTCGAATCCACCAGTTGGACCGACCCGGTCGCCCTCGGCTCCGTGACCAGCGGCGTGGTGCTGCTCGCGGTCTTCGCATGGCTGGAGCTCAGGGTCGCGCATCCGCTGCTGCCGCTGCGCGTCGTGCTGGACCGGACCCGAGGCGGTTCGTTCCTGGCCGTGTTCGTCCTGGGCATGGGAATGTTCTCGATCTTCCTGTTCCTGACCTACTACCTGGAGGCCAGCATCGGCTACTCGCCGATCGAGGCCGGTCTGTCCTTCCTGCCGATGGTCGGCGGCATCGTCGCCTCGTCGACCACGGTGCCTTCACTGCTGCTGCCCAAGGTCGGCCCGAAGGCTGTGGTCAGCGTCAGCTTCCTGGTCTCCGCATCCGGCATGGCCCTGCTGACCCAGCTCACGCTGGACAGTGGCTACGTCGCCAACATCATGCCGGGCATGATCCTTTTGGGTCTCGGTATCGGTGGGGTGATGACCACCGCGTTCCAGGGTGCGACCGCAGGCGTGCACCACGAGGACGCGGGCGTCGCCTCGGCGCTGATCAACACCAGCCAGCAGGTGGGCGGCTCGATCAGCACGGCACTGCTGACCACCGTTGCCTCATCGGCCGCGACCGACTACCTGTCCTCGCACAAGCCCGGCGCGCTGACCGTGGCCCAGGCCGGGGTCGAGAGCTACACGGCCACACTGGCGTGGGGCGCCGGGATCTTCGCCGTCGGTGCCGTGCTCGCGGCGTTCCTGTTGCCGAATTCGGCCCTGGCGCCGTCGGATGGCGAGCCCGTGATCGCCCACTGAGCCTGAATCCACCGGGGATACACCCCTGCCACAATGAGTGGACTGCGGGAAATGCCCTGCTACCTGCGCTGTTTGGTGTCCTCAAGGCACAGATCAGCGCAGGAAGGCAGGGCAGTCTCCGAGATGGTGCCCACCGCTATGCGCCGATCTGTCTTCAGAGAACTGATCCTCGCAGGTAGCGGGCACCTTCCGTCAACACGGCGTCAGATCCACGATGGGCTGCATTTCCGGGGCCGATGGTCACACCACTCGGGCGGGCGCGGCCGGCCTCATGGGGATGTGCGCCTCCTGTCTGCCGCTGCTGTGGCTGTACCCGGTGTGCGCCATCGCGATCTCCGGGACCGGTGGGCTCAAGGTGCTGCCCGTTCCGCTACCGCTTCCTCGCAGAGTTCGAGCCACTGCGGCAGGACACCGGCGGTATCCGCTCGATCCTCTACAACGGCGCCCAGTGGGCGCGAGCCCGGCCAGGGGCTGGGTGTGGATGGCCGTCGGCCTCATCGCGGCCGCACTCTCCGGCTTCGGGGGTGACGGGCGGCCGCCAGGGGCTGCACCGCGCTCCCGCCCGGACGAAGCCCCGAGAAGGCCTCCGCCCCGGCCTGGCGGAACCGTACTCACATGCCCGACTGGCCCGTGGGCGGCGCGAAGAGCGCCCCGGCAAAGCGCCGTAAACCGATCGGTTTTCAATTTGTCCACATCGAGTTAACCTCGCGGTATGACCACCGAAGTGAAGCCAAGTACCAGAGAGCGGCTGCTGGAGGCAGCGGCCACGCTCACCTACCGAGACGGTGTCGGCATCGGCATCGACGCCGTGTGCAAGGCAGCCGGAGTGTCGAAGCGCTCCCTGTACCAGCTGTTCGAGAGCAAGGACGAACTGCTCGCGGCGAGTCTGGAGGAGCGCTCCTCCGCCTTCGTGGCGACCCTCCTGCCCGCGGCGGACGACGGTCGGTCACCTCGCGAGCGGATCCTGCACGTCTTCGACCAGTTGGAGGAACAGGCGGGTGCGCCCGAATTCCAAGGCTGCCGATACCTGGCTGCTCAGATCGAGCTCAAAGACCAGAGTCACCCCGCGAGCCGGGTGGCCCACCGGGTCAAGGCGAACTTGGCAGCCTTCTTCCGCGCCGAGGCCGAACAGGGCGGGGCGAGCGATCCCGACCTGCTGGCCCGGCAGCTCATCTTGGTCTTCGACGGCGCCAGCGCCCGCGCCGGGATCGGCGCCGACAAACTGACCGGGCTCGTCGCGCCCACGGTGGCCACCCTGCTCGGCGCGGCAGGCATGCGCTGACGCATCCCTTTTCGAGCAGGTGCCGTGACCGTGCGCTCCCCGGGTTGATGGCTTCATGTCCCTGACTCCCGGCAATCGGAGGGGAGCTTGATGGCCGTAAGGGTGTTGACGAGCATGCCGCGCGCCAGGAAGGCCGTCATCTCGTCGACACCAGCACCCAACGCCGGGTGCACGGTTCCCCAAAGCCTCATCCAGCCGGCCCGGACCACTTCGCCACATCGCCCTGGGCCTCGGCCGCTGCCGCGGCGGCGTAGCCCTGCACCTGCATCTGGAGCGTTCAGAGGTGCCGCAGCTTGAGTGCGAACTCGGCGACCGCTGCGCGGATGACGCTTTCGCGCCTCTCCTGTGCACTGACCCTGTTGCTGCGGATGACAACCTCAGCCTTGCGCGCGGAAACCGATCGGTTTACGATGATGGAAACCGGTCGGTTTCTCAACGAATCCAAGGGCTGGCCGAGGTCACGCCCCCTTCGGGCTGGCCGTATCCGAATCACCTGTCCGCAGCAGTTCGCACAAAGGGAAGCCAGCGAGATGCCCAGCCCAGAGCCACGTCCCACGATTCACATTCCGGGGACCACCAGCCACACCATCGCCCCCCACGGACGCCACAGCCGTGAGGGAACGCTGCGCTACCTCAAGGCGGGCACCGGTGCTCCCGTGGTCCTGCTGCACACCGTGCGCACGCAGGCCGAGCACTTCCGCTCCCTCATCCCGTTGATCTCGGACCAGTACACCGTGTATGCCCTGGACCTGCCGGGGATGGGCTACTCCGAGATCGTGCCCGGCGCCTCGTACGACGAGCCGGCGATGCGCGCGGGCGTCAAGCGGCTCCTCACCGAACTGGACCTCCACGACGTGACGTTGGTCGGGGAGTCCATGGGGGCGGTGCTCGCCCTGACCTCCGCGGCCGATCTTCCGGAGCGGGTACGGCGCGTCGTCGCGGTCAACACGTACGACTTCCCCGGCGGGATCGCGCGGTCGAGTCTCCTCGCCCGCGTGGTTGTCAGCGGTGTCCTCACGCCGGGAGTGGGCCCGGTGATCGCCGGGGTGGAGCCCAAGGCCGCCCTCAGCAAGATCCTTCAGGGCGGCCTCGGCGACAAGACCGCTTTGCGGGCAGACTACGTCGACGAGCTCCTCCAGGTAGGCAGCCGCCCCGGCTACCCGACCGTCGCCCGGGCCGTGTACCAGAGCCTGCCCAGCCTCATCGCGGCCCGCTCGCGCTACCCCGAGGTCAAGGCATCCGTCCACCTCGTCTACGGGGAGAAGGACTGGTCCCGGACGTCGGACCGGGAGGCCAACAAGGAGCTGCTGCCTGCCGCCGATTTCACGCAGGTGCCGGGAGCGGGCCACTTTATCGCGCTGGAACGGCCCGGCATCCTCGCCGATCTGTTGAACGCGGCGGCGTGACCGCCGCCCGACGTCCTGGCACGCAAAGGAACGGTGCATGACCGAAGCGCCGTCGAGATCATGTGGCAGAGGGTCGCATCGTCGGCGATAGTGGCTGATCAGGGCTTGGGCCTGATGCGCCTGGCGCCACCTGGGCATCGCCCTCGAGCGGGCCCGCAGCGTCATTCCTCGGCCGGACGGAAGGCAACGATGTTGTCTGGGACCTGCGAGCGGGGCGCCGACTGGCTTTGCTGGTCGGTGAGGACCGCAGCGGGCGAGGCTGAGCCGGGTGACCAGCTCCCGCAGTTCCTTGATCTCCCTTCGCTGGTTCGAGACGGTCTCCTTGAGCTTGACCACGGACTCGCGCAGTTGGCGCTCCGCCTCGGGGACCTGCTGCGCTTCGGTGCGTACCCGCTCATAGAATTCGTTCTTCAGATCCGCGTGCCGCTTCATCAGCGCCATGCGGTGGACGTCGGCCTCGACGGCGAGGGCCGCGATGGTGAGACTCCCGGTGGAGGCGGTGGCCTGCCCGGCCAGGAGGCGGTCCATGGCCTCGCGGATGCGCGTGCGCTCGTCGGTGGGTTGCTCGGTCATCTCAAGACCTTGGCGGTCTCGGCGGTGGCGGCGTGGGTGACGGCGGCCTGGCGGAGCCGGGCTGCGTTGGCCCGCAGCCGGTTGCCGATGTGGCTGGGTGCGTGCGCGGCGAGCTGGTCTATCTCGTCGGCGCGATCACGCAGTTGACTGGCGTGAGTGTCGGTGCGGGCCGTGTTTGCGCAGCCTGCCCGGCAGTCGAGCACATTCGGCGAGGTCGCGTTCGGTGCCGGTTCGCACAATGCCGTCTCGCGCTTGAATGCGCAGATCAGGAGGGCGTCGGGGTTGTCGAACAGGACAATGCCGTCCCGGACTGAGGCAGATTGCCGAGCAGTTGCGGCAGGCTGAGCTCACTGAAGCGCTGGATGGACACCGAGCTGCCAGAGGGTGCCAGCACCACTCTTGAGCATGTAGTGAACCGGGCCATGCCGAGCTCACCCTGCGGGTCCTGGGGGATGGCCTGTTCCGGAAGGCCCGCGACCGCATGGCCGCCGGGGAGAAGATCTCCGGACCGGCGGCCCGTCGCGCTGTCACGGCATCCCGGTTCGCACCGCCCGCAACGGCGCGTTGGCCGCTCTCGCTGCTGATCTCCCCAGCCCGATCCTCGCGGACGTGACCGGGATGCACCGTCACACCGCACTCCGCTCGGTCGCCTACGCCAGACGCGACTGGGCCGAGTACGTAGAGCGCGGGCAGGGCATGGATGCGGGCGGCGGTGATGTCCGGGGTGGAGCCCGGTTCGACGTCGGAGACCCAAAGCGGCGTGCCATCGGGGGCCGACAGGAACTGGATGTTGCCGCCGAACGCCTTGTGCTTCTGGCTGAAGCACAGGTCGTTTGCCTCGGCGCTGACACTGGCTCAGGACTTCGTGCAGGTCAGAGGCCTGGTCGGCGAGGACGTCGATGCCTTCGTGTAGGTAGCGGTAGCCGGTGGCCTGGGAGACACCGGCGTCGCGGGCCAAGCAGTGCACACAACCGCGGTCGCGGAACCAGCGCAGCACCAGCACGGCCTGCCGAAACGGTCCCAGCGCCCGGGAGCGTCTGGGAGTTCCAATCTGGCGCCGGTGGGTTTCCAGCAGGCGAGCGAGGAACTCCGCCACGTGGCGCGGGACGTCGAGCGTGGCGACATAGGTGATCAACGAGCAGCCTCCAGTAGTGCTTTGTCAGGTGGTGTCGTAGGGCTGCCAGGTGGGTTGTCGGCAGGTTGGGCAGGTGCCGGTCCAGGTGGCGATGAGGTGTTGGAGGAGGTCCAGGGCCTGGTAGAGGGTCAGGCCCTGGCAGGGGCTTTTGGGCAGGTCTGCTGTTCGGTGAGGAAGAGGTGGGCGGCGGTGACGAGGAGGACGTGGCGGTGCCAGCCGGTGAAGGTACGGCCCTCGAAGTGGTCCAGGCCCAGGCCCGTTTTCAGCTCGCGGTAGTCATGCTCGATCCGCCAGCGGGCTTTCGGTGTGTTTGGTCCCGGGTCAGGTGCCGCGCCAGTTGGGGGTGGCTTCGCCGATATGCCCCATCCCCTCCCTCACAGATCAATGGCCTCCTCCTGCCCCACACGTCCAAGTCGAACTCACGAGTTTTGTCAGACGCGTTGACGAATCGCCTATCTGCTTCTAGCTTCAACTCGCCACATTTCATATGTCATATATGAGACGCGGTATGCCGTATGCGACGGACATCCGCCCCGGGCAGGGGCTGTTCAGAGGAGAAGAGGACCCATCATGCGTTCCCGCACCCGCAAGGGCACCCGCCGATCCGCCCCGACAGCCATCACCCTGACCGCCCTCCTCGGTCTCACCGCCACCGCGTGCGGTGACAACGGCTCCGGCATCGCGGGTGGGGAGGGCGGCAAAGGGACGATCACCTTCTGGGACAACAACACGGCCGTCCGCCGCGACATCTGGCTGGAGATCATCAGGGACTTCGAGAACGAGTACCCCGACATCAAGGTCCAGTACGTCGGCGTTCCCGCCGAGAACGCCCAGTCGAAGTACGACACCGCCATCCAGGGCGGCGGCCTGCCGGACGTCGGCTGCGTGGGCGCCGCCATGCTCGCCGGGATCGCCGCGCAGGACGCCCTGGAGCCGCTGCAGGACCGGCTGGCCGAGAGCCCGCTGGAGGGCGAGCTCAGCGAGAGCATGCTCAAGTCGACGGCCTCGGCGGGCGGCACCTCTCAGCTGTTCATGGTCCCGACGTCCGCGAACAACGGTGTCATGTACTACCGCACCGACCTCTTCAAGGCCGCCGACCTGGACGCGCCGACCACCTGGAACAAGTTCTACGAGGCGGCGGACCGCCTCACCTCCCAGGACAAGAACCGGTTCGGCTACACCATTCGCGGCGGCGTGGGGTCCATCGCCCCGGCCCTGGACGCGATGTACGGGCAGAGCGGCATCGAGTCCTTCTGGAACGCCGACGAGACGAAGACCACGGTCAACGATCCCCGGAACGTCGCCGCTCTCGAGAAGTACATGGCCCTCTACAAGAAGGTGACGCCGGCCGCCGACCTCAACAACAACTTCACGCAGATGGTCGCCCAGTGGGACAGCGGCCAGATCGGCATGCTCAGCCACAACCTGGGCTCCTACCAGGACCATGTGAAGGCCCTCGGCACCGGAAAGTTCCGCGGCCTTCCGAACCCGAAGGCCGCGGGCGGCAAGCGCGTCCAGGTGTCCAACCCGATCGACGGACTGTCGATCTTCAAGACCAGCACCAAGAAGAAGGCCGCCTGGAAGTTCATCGAGTACGCCTCCTCCCACAAGGCGAGCTCCAAGTTCAACGAGTCCGCGGGCCTGATCCCGGCCAACAACGCGGCGGCCAAGGACGCCTGGATCGAGAAGTCCGAGCCGACACGCCTGGCCGCCGAGGCGCTCAACTCTCCCACCACCACGATCGTTCAACTGCCGTACTACCTGCCGGACTGGAACACGATCTCCAAGGCCGACAACGAACCCGCCTTCCAGAAGGTCATGCTCGGAAAGGCCAGCGCGAAGAACTTCCTGGACGACCTCGCCGACCAGCTCAACACCGCGCAGGCCGACTGGAAGCAGCGGAACGGCTGACGCGCGATCAGGAGCCGAGCGTGATGCCGGCGGCGACGGGCAGGTGGTCGCTGCCGGTGGCGGGCAGTGTTCGGACGTGGGGGAGCGTCGCCGAGCGGGCCATGACGTGGTCGATCCGGGACAGGGGAAGGCAGCGGGCCAGCTGAAGGAACGCGTCAAGCAGGCGCCCCCGCCGCCGGTCGACACCGTCACCCACGTACTCTCGGCGATCGCACTGCGCCAGCGCCCGCCGGTTCCGGGTCGGCACTCCACCGTCGGCACGCTGACCCAGACGTACAACCTGGTGCACCTGCTGTACACGCGCGTCGGCGAACACCGCTGCCCCAACGGCCGCCGCTCCACGCCGACCCTGGCGGAGGTCGGCACCGGCACGACGGATGAGAACGGCTGGCAGACCTGCCCCGTCGGCCAGGCGTACTTCCAGATGCCGGTGGCCGAGTCGTTCTCCTTCAGCTCTCCCCTCGGTGCCTGCCCCACCCGCAAGGGCTTGCGCACGGTCGATGAGATCGACGAACGCATCCTTGTCCCCGACGTACTGGATCTCGAACCTGCCGACCGACATCCCCGCGAAGGATCTGGTCCGCCTGGCGAAAGCCCGCTGGCGGATCGAGCATGACTACCGCGAGCTGAAAACGGGCCTGGGCCTGGACCACTTCGAGGGCCGTACCTTCACCGGCTGGCACCGCCACGTCCTCCTCGTCACCGCCGCCCACCTCTTCCTCACCGAACAGCAGACCTGCCCAAAAGCCCCTGCCAGGGCCTGACCCTCTACCAGGCCCTGGACCTCCTCCAACACCTCATCGCCACCTGGACCGGCACCTGCCCAACCTGCCGACAACCCACCTGGCAGCCCTACGACACCACCTAAACTTGGCACTCGCTCACACTCCACGCCTCCCCTGACGCTTGAACTCACTCGATCATCAGGGAAGTCGTCAGGGAGTACGGGCGCTCTGCGAGCGGTGCTGCGGGGGCGATGTAGTACGGCCGGTCGTAGCTGATCGGGATCACTCCCTTCGGGTCGATGAACCCCACCACTGTGATAGTGCGCTTGGTCGGCAGCGGCAGGCGGGCCAGGTCGTCCTCGGAGAGCGGCAGCATGCGGCCGTCCGGCAGGGCGACGCCCCGCCCGGCCTCGGAATAGCTGATCTCCCGGCCCTCGGCAGCACAGAAGCGGCGGTGCTGAACACGGCTGCCGTCAGCGGTGTGGATCTCATGGAGCCGCACGGTGTGCTCTTCGGTAGCCGCGTAGAGCTGGACCGGAATCGCGACCTTCTCTGAACTGGGGTCAGGGGCGCTGCGCTGGGCTCGGGTATGTGGGGCCGGGGCCCTCTCCGGCCGTCACACGTCAGGTGTAGTAGGTGTCGAACGATCCGATCCACCATGCGGCCAACGGCAGGACGCACACCTGCACGCCGGCCGTGGTCCAGCACCGGCACAGAACAGCGATACCGAAGGTCCACCGTGCTGTCGTGTGCAGTGCGCTCACCACTCCGGCCTGGTAGTTCTGCCCGGTGGGATCCATCATGCCGGGGTAGCCCATCCAGTCCTCGGTGAAGATGCCGTCCGACCCGAACACGATGGCTGCCGACACGAGCCACAGATCGGCCAAGACAGCGACCACGGCGAGTGCTACGTCGAGGCGCAGGTACGCGGGCGTCGGCACCAGCAGTCGTACCGCCGGGTGTCCGTGGTGTCGCACCCCGTCCTGCGACCAGATGCGTACCAGCGTAACGAGGGCATACACCATCGCAGCGATGGCCGCCGCCCACCCACCCATAAAGATCAGTCCGAAGAACAACATCGCGAGACCCACGCCGGGCCAGATGCCGCACTATGCCGGAACGGTTCCCTCCGCATCAAGGATGGGGGAGCCGACAGGAGCGTGGTCCACTCCGTCCCGCCGCCTGCCGGCATCGGCCAGGCCACCGGACGCGGCCGGTCGATGTCCGGGGCGATGGCCCGCAGGATTCCCCGGCGGCCCGTCGCGGTGTCTTCGACGTCCCGGCCCATCCAGGGGTGGTCGCGGTGCATCAGGCCCTGCGTTGCGCTCCTGTCGTGGCCGACGCGGGGGGCGGCAGCGGTCTCCTGGGTGTGCGGTCTTGGGGTCATCGTGGAGCGCCTCTTCATCGTCTGGGTGCCCGGTCCGCCCCTGTCGGGGGCGGAGAGACGGACCGGGCCGTCGACGGCCTTCCGGGAGCAGTCACCGAACGGCCGGTAATCACTCAACTCCCGTGCGCGATACCGGGTAAGGGAGGACAGTGGAGGCACGGTTGAACTGGTTGAACGCACCCGGGGGTCTTCGATGGCACGTCGACCGCGTACGCCGAACACACACCTTGCGGCCCTGATGCAGTCAGGAGGAATCGGAAACGCACGGCTCGCACGCCGGGTGAACGCCGCCGGCCGCGAACTCGGGCTCCGCCTGCACTACGACAAGACCAGCGTGTCCCACTGGCTCGCCGGATCCGTCCCCAAGCCGAGGCTCAGCCCGCCCTCACCGAGGCACTCTCACGGCTGCTCGGGCGGCCCGTAACGTGCGCGGAGTCCGGCTGGGAGACCGGCCAGAAGCCGACTGGAGAACACGACTTCGTGGCAGGAGTGATCGACCTGAGCCGGGCAGACATGGATCCCACACGCCGCGGAGTGCTCAAGACCGGCATGTACGCCGCAGCCCTGGCCGTGCCGCGGTTCGAGGACGTGGCCGGGCGGGTGGAGGCGGTGACGGCCGGGCGGACCGTGCACATCGGCCGGTCCGACGTCGAGACCGTCCGCACCATGACCGACAAGGTCGCCGACATCCTGGACCAGGTCGGGGCCGGCCACGCCCGCCCGATGGCCGCCGCCTTCCTGGTCAACACCGCCGGGCCCCTACCTGCGCGCCAGCGGAACCGACGGCGTCACCCCCGACATGCGCGCCGCCGTCGCGGACTTCGTGCACCTCACCGGCTGGATGGCCATGTACGAAGGCCAAGAGGGCCTGGGCCAGAAGTACTACCTGCGCGCCCTCGAACTCGCCGGCGCCGCCGAAGACCACGTCACCTACTGCCGCACCCTGCGCGGCATGAGCCTGCAGGCCACACATCTGGGCCACGGCAAGAAGGGCCTGGAACTCGCCGACGCCGCCGCCGAGGCCACGCCCTCCGCAGGCCCGCGACTGGTGGCATTCCCGCGCGGCCAGCAGGCCGCCGCCGCGATGACCAACTCCCGCACGACCGCCCTGGCCCGGCTCCGTGAGGCGGAGAACGCGCTGTCCCGCGCCGACGACCGGCGCGACGCCGTAGGCGGATACGACCAGGCCGCCTACTTCTTCCACGAGGCACACGTGCGCTGGCACCTGGGAGACAAGGACGGATCCATCGCCTCCCTGCGCCGCTCGAACACCGCACGCTCCCCGCTGGAGCGGCAAGGCTGCACTCCAGGTTCAACTGCTCGGCCGTATCAAGCGGCGGCCTTTGAGTTCGCCGATTTGGCGGCGCGGCGGTGTTCGGCGTTGATGCGCTGGGCTTCTTCGAGCTGGTCTTCGAGGACGATGATGCGGCAGGCGGCGTCGATGGGGGTGCCCCTGTCGACGAGTTCCCGGGCGCGGGCGGCGATGCGCAGCTGGTAGCGGGAGTAGCGGCGGTGGCCGCCCTCGGATCGGAGCGGGGTGATGAGGCGGGCTTCTCCGATGGCGCGCAGGAAGCCCTGGGTGGTGCCGAGCATGGCGGCGGCTCGGCCCATGGTGTACGCGGGGTAGTCGTCGTCATCGAGACGGCCGTAGGAGTCGTCTGCTGTCATCTGCACCTCTGTGTGGAATACGTGGAGGGGCCCTGGTGCCGTACCGGCACCAGGGCCCCGAAGGAACTGCTACACCATCTGCCGGCCCTGATGCTGCACCGGCCTTCTGTGTCCGCGGACCCGACCGTGAAGCTGTCGAGTGCGCGGGGATCGCTGCTGCTTGACCGAAGACCACCTCACTGTCGATGTCCCGCGGTACCCGGGCCCAGCACTTCCTCCCGGGCGATCCTGATGGCGCTCATTCCTCCGTTCTTCCCTCTGGGACAATCACTTGCCTACCGGTGGCCTGCGCCAGCGCCACTCTTCGGCAGCCAGCCCCGTCGCCCGTCCTGCGTCTGCTCTGGCTCAGAACCCCGCTGCCGAACCTCCCGGTGCGCGCGTCCGCAGCCGACGCCTTCACCGAGGTACTGCTCACCGACTTCGCTGCTGGGTACTGCGAACTACACCTACAGGCGGCCCCTGATCACTGCGGGCCACCCGGTCCGGCCGTCAGTCCCGTCGCCGTCCTGCAACCAACCTGGCTTCGGAACTCCACCACCGCACCGTCCTGCGCACTGCAACTGCGGTACTGCTGCCCGGCAGTTCGTGTCTGCCAGGCCCTGCTGTCTCTCCGGGCTACGAGAGAAACCATAACCAGGACACCACCCAATGTCTACTCCAGCCAACACAGATTTCCGCGTGTTCGGCAGCGAGAATCAGGCCTTCGGCAGGCGCGGAACAGACCAAACCGGATCCCACCGCCAGGACGCCCACGCGCCAGCGTTCGCGAACGGGCCGAAGCGTTCCTCGACGGTGATGATGCCGAGCCGTCGCACGTGGGCGCACTCGTCTTCGTCCAAGGAGGGCACTGAAGTCGGGTCGACGACCAGGTCCACGGTCAGATCGAAGGTGTCGACCCGTCCGCCCTACCGCGGGCGGGGTGGTCTAAGTTCACGTACCAGTTCCCCAGCCGGCTCCCACCTCGGAGAGCTTGGCCCTGGGCAGTCATGGCCCGCCAACAAGGTTCAGGGCCTCCACCGCCCGCCCAGCAGTTCAGCGTCGCTGCGGCGTGATGACTCGCCCTCTGGCGCGGCGACCTCGGCTCCGCTCACACGGCCGGGGGTGTGCGACAGCATCAACGCTGTCTGCCAGCGGAGGGAGGCGATCGCCTCGGCCAGCTGGTCACGCAGGCCCACACCCGCATCGAACCCGGCTCCCCGCAGACCATCCGGCCCACCCTGATCACCCATCACTGAATCCGTCAAGCGAGCCGGTCCGCAACAGCAAGCACCACAGCAGCCGCCACAAGCACCGCTGCATAGATGACCATCACGGCCCGGCCCCACCCGCCCTCCCGCCGGACGCCGGCGCCCGTCTCACCCCGCCCGGGCCGAGAGCCAGAAAGCCTTGGGGGTACCGCACACGGCACAGCGTCATCCACGCGAGGATTCACGACCGGACCAACGCGTGATCAAGACTTCCGACACAGCGCAACCGCCGTCACCACCCGTTCAGCCCACCGCCCCTCACAACGGCCCCCACCCCCGGGCCGCAAGGCCAGGACCCGGTCCACAACCTGCCCTCCCCGCCTGTTGCCATGGCCAAGAGGGCAGCAAGCGAGCGGGAAAGGTGCCAGCCGATAGCAGCTGTACGGACGCGAACGGGCCAGCCTCCCGGCGATCTTGGCCGGGGTCCGGAAGGATGGTCTCCGGTTGCCTGGCCGCGGGGAACGGCCCGGCGGGCAGCCGATTCCCCCTGCGCGGCCCTGTGGCCGGCCGCCTGACCCCCACACCCCAGGGAGCACCCATGGCAGTGATGACGGACTCGCTCGTACCGGCGCTGGAGGATGCCCGTGAGGCGCATGAGGCGGTCGTCGACCGGTTCAGGGCGGATGTGACCATCACTCCGCCTGGCCCCTACCGGCAGATGCTCGAGCGCCACGTGTACTGCGTCCAGGACAGCCTCCAGCCCATCGAGCACCAGGTGCGTGAACTGCGGTCCAGCGGCGGGCTTGTCGCAGACACCGTGGATATGGCGCGGTCCATCTCCCGCAGCGCCATGCGCACCGCCATGGTGCCGCTGACCATCGGATCCACGCTCGTGACGGACATGCTGCGCGGGCGGCAGCCGAACGACGAACGGCGGCTGCTGAGAAACGCCGAAGACGAGTACGCGGTCACTGCCCGGGCGCTGGCAACCTGCCGGGCCGGACAGACCATCGCCGAAGAGGCCCGTGACCAGGCCACCGCCGACCTGCTCGCCGCGCTGCGCCGCCAGGACGAGGAACTGCTCGAACAACTGGAGGACAGTATCGCCGACCGCGCGCGGGCCGTGGCCGCCGCGGCCAACGGCTTCGTCCAGGAGAACGGCGTCGGCCTGGCCGACGCGCTCGCCGGCGCACTGCGGACCGCCACCGACCGGGTACAGGACGCCGCCCGGATCGGCGGCCGGAGGGCCAGGGGCGCGGCCGCGGGCGCCGTACGGGAGATGCCCGACGCGACCCGCATGGCCCAAGAGGTCCAGGGAGCGGTGACCCGGGAGCAGGAGCTGCCGATCCCCCGCTTCAGCCGGCTCGGCGTCGAGGAGATCCTGCAGCAGCTGCGCCCGCTGTCCCAGTGGGACCTGACGGTCATCGAGGGATACGAACGCACCCACTCCAACCGGCCCCCGGTCCTGGACAGCATCGAGCAGCTGCGCGGCAGCGAACCCTGGGACGGCTACGACACCATGCACCCCGACAAGATCACCACCCAGCTGCAGAACGTCCCCGCCGGCGTCGCCCGCCAGGTCCTGAAGTACGAGCGGCTCCACCGCCGCCGCCAGGAGGTCGTCTCCGCCGCCGAAGCCCGCACCGCCTCGTGAGCCGACCAGGCGGACGTCTGCCGCTGGAGAGGTGATGGCTGCCCACCACAGCGCCCTCCTGGCGCCCGGATACGGAAACTCATGAGCAGCCCTGGAGCTGACCTGACCGGCTCCAGGGCTGCGGGCGATCCAGCCCTCTGCTGACGAAGTGCCAGTCTCCTGGCTGCCCCCGGCGGAGGAGGTGTCGCTTTCCTGTCCGGCTGTGATCTCGATGTGGCGCGGCTTGGCGCCTTCGGCGTTGATCTCGCTGGGCAGGACGGCGCGGTACTCGAAGCTTGCCGGTGCGCCGCGTGCCGCGGCGCAGGATGCCGGCACGCTCGCGCTCCTTGAACTCGCCGCTGATGACCAGCTCCCGCTTGCCGGGCCTCTTCTTCGGCTCCTGCCCGCCTGCCGCCTGGGCGGCCTTCTGTGCCGGGGTCTGTCCCACGGGCGGATCGTCGAGCCAATGCGCCGACGGCCGCGCGCCACACGCGCCGGGGACCCGAGTCCGCGGGGCACTGGCGCGCACCGGGTACGCACGGCGCGATGAGTCGTGCACGATGCGACGCACTCCCCCACCGGATGGTGCGCATCCGGTGCGGTTCACTCCCGGTCCGGTGCGCACGGTGCAGGGCATTCCCCGCACGGTGGTGCGCATCGCCGTGCGGGAATGCGCACCGCATCCGCACCGGTTCACGCAGTGTGAAGGACTCAAGGGCGGGTCCGGGAGGGAGAGCTCTCCCCTCGGTGCACAGCATCGCGCATATATAAGGGGACGATGCGGGCGGTAGCGAGCGTGGTCCAGGAAGAACGTCGCCGGTTGCGACTGCGACAAGGGTTGATTCTCCACTCGACAATCGACAAGGGGTGCGACGCATCCGGCGGGGCCCCTTTTGGACCCCGGTGCCGTTTGACCCCGGTCAGCTCCGGAGCAGGTCGGCGAGCACCTCGGCTTCGCTGATCTCGGGCTGCTTGGTCGCGGTGAGTAGCGTCAAGGACCGGTCTTTGGCGAGGTCGCTCAGGTGCGCCAGGGCGTCTGCGTGTTCGGGATCCTTGAGCTCGTTGCGGTAGCGGCGGCTGAATTCTGTGAACCGCTCGGGGTCGTGGCCATACCACTTGCGCAGCTCTGTGGAGGGGGCGACCTGCTTGCACCACTCGTCGAGCTGGGCCTTCTCCTTGGTCAGCCCCCGGGGCCAGATGCGGTCGACCAGCACTCTGGCCCCGTCTGCCTGCGCCGGAGCCTCGTAGACCCGGCGGACATGCACCATCTTCTTGCGGGCCATGAGACCTCCTCGCGACTGACTGCTCCGCTACACGTAGTAACGGGCGATGATCTCAGGGCGTGCCACTTCGTCCGGGCCCGGGTAGGCCACCAGGACTGGCAGGCCGTTGGGGTCCCGGCCTTCGATGACGGTGAAGCCCTCGCCGGGCCTGGTGGACACATGGTCGGATCGGGCTCGCAGTACGCGTTCGCAACGCTGGAAGTCGTCGGGGCCGTCCGCTGTCCAGATCACGTACTGGGCGCCGACGTGGCCGACCGGGTGGGAGGCGTTCGGCCCCACGGAGCGTAGGTATACCTGGAATCCGCCAGGGCCGACGAGCAGCGCGGCTGTGGCGGTGCGGACCGTGACCTCCATGTTCAGCAGGTCGCCGTAGAAGTCCGCCGACTCGTCGTGGTCGTGGACGAACAACACGACCGAGGCCAACTGCGGCCCGCGTGTATCCGCTCCGTTGCCGGCCGGCTCGGCATTCGCCGGAAGCCTCGCATGGTGCGGCTGGGACGGTGTCGTTTCGCGGGGATGCGCCATGAGAACCCTTCCGCCTACGGGCTGCGACGCGAAGGCTTCGTCGCTGGTGTGGCTGGTCCCGCTTTCCACGCTACCCGGCTCGCGTCGCGCCCGCCCGAACCGCGTGGCAGGCCCCCGGCCCCATACAGGCTTGGGGTGCTCAGCCTGGCCGGGTTAGGAAGCCTCCGATGATGGTGCCGTAGGCGAGGTGTGCGGCGAGGGTGACAGTGGGGGTGCCTGGACCGTAGTTGAGCATGAGGAAGCCGGGTGGTTCGAGTAGCGCGACGTGGGGGGCGCTGGTTTCGGGTGTGCCCATGCGGGGTGGACGAGAGGCAGCAGAATGTTGACCAGGGCGGTGGCGGCGAACAGGCCGTGGACGAGGCCGAAGAGACATCCCAGCCACCAGCTGCTGTAGCCGATGGCGACGAAGATCGCGTAGTAGCTCAGGGCGAAGATCTGGCCGTTGATGAAGTGTGCGCCGTAGCCGTATGCCTTGGCGCGGGTGCGGTTGCTGGTGAAGGCGGTGCCGAGCAGGAACGGCAGGTCGATACGGGTGAGGTTGAAGGCGTTGGCTGCGCGCAGGCCCGTAGCAGGACCAGGGTGCCGGTGAACCCGCCTGCCAGAGCGGCCCAGATGCTCATCGTGTGGCCTCCCCGATTGCGCCGGTGGCGCTGATCAGGGCCAGGTGGGACAGGCCCTGGGGCAGGTTGCCGAGGAAGGCACCAGTGGTGGGGTCGATCTAATGGCGATCCACTACCCGCCGGGCGTCGCCCGTGGCCAGGCCATCGTTGTCGATAGCCGTGCCCTGTCAGCGGTTGATTTGTTTCCTGGCGTGTCTGCCGAGCGGTCGTCGCCGCAGAAGGTGGCGCTGGGACCGTTCGTTGGCAGCGGGCGGCCGGCTGCGTCAGGCGGCGGTGCGCCTGGTGTGCAGTTCGGCCTCCAGTTGGTCGAACAGCTCGTTGCCGGAGGCGGTGAACTTGGCGATACCCTCGTCCTCCAGCACACGCACCACGTCGTCGTAGGACACACCGACCGTCTCCAGGTCATCCAGTACCTGCTGGGATGACGCGTAGGTGCCATGGATGGTGTCGCCCTGGATACGGCCGTGGTCCGCGACCGCATGCAGGGTCTGCTCGGGCATGGTGTTGACCACCCCGGGCGCCACCAGTTCGTCGATGTAGCGGGTGTCGTCGTAGGAGGGGTCCTTAACGCCGGTGGAGGCCCACAGCGGGCGCTGTGGGCGCATCCCGGCCGCGGCCAGAGCCTGCCACTCCTCGGATGCGGTGGCCTGCTCGAAGTGCTGGTAGGCCAGGCGCGCGTTGGCGATCGCGGCCCGCCCCCGCAGCGCCAGCGCCTCCGGTGCGCCGATCTTGTCCAGCCGGCTGTCGACCTCGGTGTCCACCCGGCTAACGAAGAAGGAGGCCACCGATGCGATGGACGCCAGATCACGCCCCGCCGCATGGGCCTTACCCATGCCGTCCAGGAAGGCGCGGAGCACCTGGTCGTAGCGGTTGAGGGAGAAGATCAGCGTCACGTTGATGCTGATGCCTTCGGCGAGCGCGGTGCTGATCGCCTCCAGGCTGGGCTGGGTCGCGGGGATCTTCACGAACAGGTTCGGCCGGTCCACCAGCCACCACAGGGCCCGTGCCTCGGCGATCGTCGCCGCCGTGTCGTGAGCGACGCGCGGGTCCACCTCGAGCGATACCCGTCCGTCCACCCCGTCGCTGGCGTCGTACACCGGTCGCAGCACGTCGCAGGCCCACCGCACGTCGAACGCGGTCAGCAGCCTGACGGCCTCCTCCACCCGTACTCCGCGCCGGGCCAGATCACCGACCTGCGCGTCGTAGCGGGCACCCGAACGGATAGCCTTGGCGAAGATCGTCGGATTGCTGGTGATACCCACCACCTGCTGCTCACGCACCAAGTCGGCCAGCCCGCCACCGGTGAGCCGCTGCCGGCTCAGATCATCGAGCCAGACCGCTACGCCTTCGGCGGCCAGCCGGTCCAGGTTCTCACTCATGATCTTCTCCCATGCGTCGTCGTGGGATGCCGTCTCCAGGTTTCTTCTGGATCCTCTGAGGGCCGGCGAGAACTCTTTCGCACACCCCCGGTGGCAGGGCCGGGCACGCTCGTTCCGCCGACTGCGGCGCGTGGTTCCACACAACACCGTCCCCTGTGAGAGGCGGGGACCGCATCGATCCCAGATGCCTGCAGGCCGGTGAGGAAGCCGCCGAGGAAGGCCGCGCGATGACGATCGGTTCTGGGATCAGTCCCCACGGC
The DNA here is from genome assembly GCF_036345175.1 of Streptomyces sp. NBC_00576. Classification (NCBI taxonomy): domain Bacteria; kingdom Bacillati; phylum Actinomycetota; class Actinomycetes; order Kitasatosporales; family Streptomycetaceae; genus Streptomyces; species Streptomyces sp. NBC_00576. The sequence goes on from NZ_CP107780.1 coordinate 232,916, forward strand.
TTCACCATCTCACCGGGCCTGCGCTCTCGCTCTCGCACCCGGCTGACCAGGATTCTGGGCGATCAGAGGAGGGCGGCGCGGGCGGGTGGATCCGTGAGGCTCCACGCGCCGGGTGGATTCAGTGCGCTCCGCGCCTGTTCACCGCTGCCGCTTGGCGTGGTAGCGCTGGGCGAGCCGTGCTAGCGCGACGGCGCCGAGGAGCAGTCCGAAGTCGCGCAGCGCGACATCGTAGTGGCCCGGGATGGTCAGCAGGTTGACGATGATGCCAGCCAGCCAGCCGGCGACGAGCCAGCCCCCGAAGCGCGGAGCCAGCGCCACGGCGATGCCGGCCACGATCTCGATCGCCCCTACCGCGTACATGGCCGCCTGGGCGCTGCCGGGGACGATGTCGTCGATCCACGGCGCGAGGTAGGTGGGCCAGTCCACTAGCAGGTTGGCGAACTTGTCCAGCCCGAACAGGATCGGCGCCACCGTGAAGCCGATACGCAGGATCACGAACGCCTGGTAGCCGGGGTCGGTGAGCACCGCCCGCCGCGGGGCGGCGGAGGTGGTGCTTGTGGTTACGGAGGACATGGCCCTCTCCTTCTATCGGCGAGGTTCATTAACAATAGAAGCCCTGCTTCGCTCTTTAGTCAATGGCTGTTGGTTTTACACTGGTGTTCGTGGACACCTCGAAGGAAGTACGCGACCCCAACGTCTCCGCCATCGCCGCCCTTGATGAGCCGACCCGCAGGAGGCTGTACGACCACGTGGTGCGCCGGCCGAGCCCCGTCAGCCGGGACGAGGCGGCCGCCGCCCTCGGCCTGGCGCGGCAGACCGCCGCGTTCCACCTGGACCGGCTCGCCGACGAATCCCTGCTCGACGTCGTCTTCGAGCGCCGCAGCGGACGCTCCGGACCGGGCGCGGGAAGGCCGGCCAAGCTCTACCGCCGCTCGACGAAGCAGGTCGCCGTCAACCTGCCGGACCGCCGCTACGAGCTGGCCGGCCGGCTGCTCGCGCAAGCCGTGGAGGAGTCTGACGCGACCGGTGCGCCGGTGCGCGAGGTCCTGCACCGCAAGGCCCAAGAACTCGGCACGCACCTGGGCGAGCAGAACAAGACGGAGGTCTTCGACCTTCTGGAGCGGTACGGCTTCGAGCCACGCTGCGAGGGCGATGCCATCGTTCTGGCCAACTGCCCCTTCCACGCGCTTGCCCGGGAGCACACCGAGACGGTGTGTGGCATGAACCTCCACCTGCTACGCGGTGTCCTCAATGGTCTGGATGAGGCCGGACTCGAGGCACGCCTGGCGCCCAGCCCGGGGCGATGCTGCGTCCGACTGCAGCCAGCCGCCTGACCGGTTCGGAGCCAGCTGGAACGGGGGGCGCCGCCAACGAACGAGACCGACCGGCATGTAGCTGTGAAGCACAGACGGTGGGTTCGGGACTGTCGTCCTCGGCGAGTGCCTAGTCGGTGGCCACCGAAGGGTGCTCGCCCTTGTTGTTGCCGGACGGGACAACGAGCTTGCGCAGCGCGGATCGCCGAAGCCGAACGCGAGAGATGGTTCGGCGAAGTCGAAGGCCTGTCCACCAGCCTCGCCGCTGCCGAGGACAAGATCGCCCAGATTGAAGCTCAGCAAGAGAAGAAGCAGTCCCCCGTCTTCCTGGGCCTACCTAGCCTCTCCCGGCCCACCGCTCGCATCAGCGAAGCCACCAAGTAGCGGCTACGGGGCCGCGGGGAATGAGACCCCCACGACCCCGCGGCCGCTCGACCAACCCTTAGTTCAGAGAAGAGCACGCTTGCGTCCGATGCCCACTCCTCGTCGTCTCTCCCTCAGATCGCCCCTCGGACAAGCGACCTGAAATGACTCGCTCCACAAGGTAGAGGGCCAGACCATCGCGGTAGAGAACCTGAACCGCGCGGACTTCGACATCATCGAGCGGGCCCGCGGTATCAGCGAGCTTGTCGCGGTGTGTTCGGAGGAAGCGGACCGAGGAGCCCTGACTCCAGTCAGGCTCTCTGCCCTGGAAGCGGTTGGGTTGTTGTACACGTACAACAACCCAACCGCTTCTGTCGTCAAAGACCCGGATCCTGCTCCAGTAGCCAAGCAGCCGCAGGCTCGGGGGATCAGCCGCGGTCGAGCCGCGGCAGCGACGCGCAGAGGTGCTCGGGCAATTCCGGCAGGACTTTGTGGATCCCGGCGCACCCCGCATCGCCGTTCGTGGCGACCGGCCGCCAGCCTGAGGACTCGGCCCGGTAGAACCAGCGCTGGGAGACACCAGAGGAGGAGCATCCGTCGTCGGCGTCACCGCACGCCGGCCCCATCCGGGTCGACAGGTCCAGCACCAGCCACGTGTCGTCGCAGCCGCGTTCCTCCCAGCTCGTGTGCTTGGGGATGTCCGTGTCGTTGACCGCCTGCTGGTACGAGGACGAGGTGCAACGTGGCGGCGTGGGGTCGCAGCCGTTCTCGCCGCACTGCCGCAGGGCGGGTGGCGTGGCACCGACGGGGGTGTACACGTCCATGCTGTTCACCATGACCCTGCGGGAGCCCAGGGGCTCGCCCAGCTTCACCGTCGCTTTGACCCGCCGCGTGCCGGCGCAGCCGGAGTCCTGGTCCAGGGAGCGGGTCTCGTACGTGACCTTCGCGTATACCGTGCCGTGCTCGACGGTGTCGAGCTCACCGCGCAGGCTGCGCACGCAGTCACGTGCCCCGTCGGGCACTTCGGCATCGACCACCAGGGACCGGCCGCCGTCGGCGGTACGGACGCCGTCGATGCGAATCGGAGCGGCGAGCGTCCAGGCGGAGGCCGTGGCCGCGCCTGTCGCCTCCTCATCGGTCTCGGCGATCTTGGAACCGCAGCCGGCCAGGACTACCAGGGCCGCGCCGAGCACGACCACCCGTATCCCCCGCTGCCACATGTCATGCCCCCATCCGTCGAAGAATCGCAGCCTAGCGGGCCCCAGGGTGTCCCTCACCGTCTCCTCCTGGACCGCTTACAGGGCAGGGCAGATACAGGCCGAGCACGTCGTCCAGGGCGTGGAAGATGTTGCATCAGTGGCCCGCCGTGACGGCTCTCCAAGATCTGTGCCGTCGCCAGCCGAACGACGTCGCAGCCAACCCCGCAGGTGCGCCAGCGGCGTATGTAGGAACAGCGGGGCCCCGGCGGGTGTTCGCGGGGTTGGCGTAGTGGTGACCGGCCAAGGGCACCGGAGTTCAGCGTCAGGCCGCCACGGCCGCCGTGCGGGGTGTCAGTGTTCAGCGCGGGGCTGCCACGGCTTTCGCGGCCGCGGCCAGGATACGGTGCAGGACGGGGATCGGGATCGCCGGGTTGGTGACCGCTGCGCATGCCGTGTCGCGGTCGTGCAGCAGCCCGGCCAGGACGCGGGCCGGCAGCCGCGGATTGCGCACTGCGGTGCCGCGGACGTAAGCCTCCGGGTCGTTCAGCAGCCGCACCGCGTCGGTCGGTGACAGCCGGTGGTCCTTGGCCGCGTGGCGGCGCACCTCGGCTTCCGGGTCCCGGGCCAGGCGCGCGACGTCGGCCGGTGTCGACTCCGGATCGTCCAGGGCCAGGCGGCGCATCCGCCCGCTGGGGTCGTCGACGTAGCGCAGCAGGCCCGTACGGGGAAAGTTGGGGTGGCTGCGGGGGCGGTCGGGGTGGCTGAAGCTGCCGTCCCACCAGCGCCAGACCTCCAGCAGCATGTCGGTCGGCGCGTCGTCGCACGATTCGGCGAGGAACAGGCGGACCGTCCGGTCTTCGTCCCGTGCCAGACGCTCCACGACGTCTGGCGGGAGATGCCGGGCGCGGGCCACACTGCGGCGGATCAGGGGATGGGACGACGTTGCGAGTCGGCGCATCGCGTCGGTGTCGCCGTGCAGGTCCTCGACCCAGGGCAGGGTGTGCGACATCGACGTCGGGGCGAAGTTGTGGCGCACCGCGGCACGTTGCTCCTCGGTGAGGTCGGGGCGCAGCGCCACCGCGGAGCGGATGTCGTCGTGCGGGTCCTCCGCCAGGACGGCAACGCCGTACGCACCCAGGCCCGGGTTGGCGGCCAGCGCCCGGCGTGCCTCCGCGTCCCCGTCCCGGACCAGCTCCGCCTCCAACTCGTGCGCGAGGCGGCACCGTTCGAGCGCCCGCAGCGGCGCGGCCAGCGCGCCGAAGATCTCGCGCGGCATGGGGACGCCGGTGTGGTGGGCGAGCAGCGCCGCCGTGCGCACCGCGTTGTCGGTGTCGGCCAGTAGCCGCGCCCGCAGCGGCGCGGCGAGGTCTTCCCACCGGCCGCAGCTCGCTGTCCGCACTCGAGGGTCGGCGTCGGTCGCGAAGCTGGGGAGGTGGCGTGCGGGGAGCCCCGGGAGTTCGGCGGCCAGGGCGCGGGACGGGCCGGCGAGGAAGTCGTCGTACAGGTCCTCGGGGAGTTCGGCGCCCCAGATGCAGGCACGCTCTGCCCAGAGCACGCGCCGGCTCGGCGACGGTTCGGCACGGACCAGGCGTACCCACTGATCGGACGTGAGCTTGGGCCTGAAGGTGTCGGCGGGTGACGATCGCACCTGCGGATCGGGGTGCGCCACGGCGGCGTCGAGGACGGCGGGCCGGTCGCAGTCATGCAGGAAGCCAGCCTCCACATCCAGCAGCCGGATCAGCAGCTCGTCCGGCGCGGCCGGATTCGACCCGATCCCCACCGCCCAGTGCAGAGGCCACGCATGTCGGCCGGGCACCGCCGCCCACACCTCGGCGCGCTCGACCTCCGTCTCGCGCCCGGCGGCCGCGGCGGCCTCCTCCAGCCGCTCCGGCAGTCGGTCGAGGGCCGTCACCCGAGGCCCGCCCACGCCGGGCACCTCCGCCAGCAGCACCTGCCCGTCGAGGGAGAGCGCCACGAACCCGGGGTCGCCGGTCAGCTCCGGGATATGGCCACCGGCGTAGCGGACCCGGGTCCACCAGGAGTCGTTGCCGCCGATCCGGTGCCTGAGGACGGCCACCAGGAACTCGCCGTCGACATCGCAAAGACGGCGCCACCACCCAGCATCGAGCGCTTCCCGGGCCACGCCGTCCGGCGCCGCGATCCCCTGCGCGATCCGCCAGCCGGCCTCCGGCGGGAACAGGCTTCCCGGGCGCACGTCCTCGACGACCGTGAGCCCGGCGCGTACGAGCAGTTCGTGGAGTTCCTCTCGGTGCTGCACGCGGTCATGATCCCCGTCAGCTGGCGGCGGAACAAGGCCCTCAGCCCAGGCCCAACCGACCCGCACCCGCGCAACACGTCATTGGCTGCGACGTCGTTTTCGGCGGGTCTGGCGCAAGTTCCGTGCTCTGTCGCTGATTTGGGGGTGGCGGCTGGTTGATCAAGGTGACAGGAGGATGCGGCGGCGCAGGAGGTCGAGGTTGGCCCGGCCGTACATCTGTCTCTTCAGCAGCTTGATTCTGGTGACGTTGCCCTCGACCGCTCCCGAGGTGAAGGTGGTGGTCAGGGCGGCGAGCACGGCTGCGCGGTCGCGCCGTATGCCGGCGGCCAGGGTACGGAGTTCTCGTTGTCCGTCGAGGCGGACATCGGCGAGCCAGACGTCGAGGGCCAGGTGCTCGCTGCGGCGTTCGCGCACTATCGAGGCCAGTCGCTGGGCGTACTGGGTGGTCGTGGCCAGCGCAGGGCTGTTGTGTCGGCAGAGACCGTGTCCCTCGCAGGTCGTGTCGCTTTACACCAGCTCTGGGCCTTCGACTCGTGTCGCGTTGCGGTGAACCATCGTGTGCCTTTTCTGTTGTGGGCTGCGTGACTGAGACGCCATCCGCTCTCCGAACATGATCGTTTAGTTCGGGTGGGTGTGAATGAACTCCCGCTCGTGACGGGAGAGATGGGTGTGGTGCTTCCGCTCATCTGGCTCGTGGAGGTCGCTGGTGGCGTCGGTGTTCGGTCTGCTGGAGGCCAGAGAGAAGAGGGGCCGGGAGGAGATCACGCGGTTGCGGGTGCAGGCCGCCCTCGGTGAGGCGGAACTCGAACTTCAGCGGCTGGTGGATGCCCGGGTGGCGGTGACCGGGGTGCCGGCCGGGCCGCCTTTGGTGGTCATGGGGTCGACGGAAAGCGCGGTGGCGCGCTCGACGGCGCCCCGGCGGGAGTCGGGCGTGGTGGCGAGAACCCTCGCGCAGGACTACCAGCGGATCTTGTCGGTGCTGGAGTCTGAAGCAGCCCAGGAGGGCATGGGCTGCCAGCAACTGGCTGTCGCGTTGGGACAACAGGCTGTCTTGGCGAAGACCGGCTGGTGTAGGTGAGTGATCGAACGCCTGGCCCTTCTGCCGTTTGCCGCACCGCTGTTGCTTGACCTCGGCGGCAGCGCACCGGTGGCGCCATGCAGTGTCTGCTCGGCCGGCTTTCTCTGGCCGGGATCCACCGGGCCCGCTGATGGCAGATCCCGGATCGCCCGGGCCTCTCGTCGGCGGCGTGGGCTACGAGAAGAAGTGAAGCAAGGAAGTGTCACCTGCTGACCATCAGGTGACCGCCACTCGTCGGGCGCTTTGTCGGATCGCAGGAAACGATGGGGGACGTCACCGCTCGCAACCGGCCACCGACACACCGCGGGAAACACCCGAACCGCGCTGGAAGGACACGTCATGACCGCGACCGCTTCCAAGGCTCCGACTGCACCAGGGGTGCGGTCCTGGTGGGGGATCCCGTACGCCACCGCCGAGCGGTATCGCCGCCCCGTGGTCGCGGACTTCGATCCAGACCGACCCTATGACCGCAAGGGCGTCGTCTCTGTCCAGCCCGACAGCGGCGACTGGCTCGAAGCGGACAGCGGGATGGGCGAGGACTGCCTGAACCTGAACCTGTGGGCCCCTGAGCAGCCGGCCGACAAGGCGCTCCCGGTGACCGTGTACATCCATGGCGGCGGATTCGAGTACGGCGCGAACACCCAGATCACCTCCAACGCCTCCGGTCTCGCCGCGACGGGGCGCGTGGTGGGCGTGTCGGTCAACTACCGGCTCGGCGCCCTGGGCGCGCTCTCGCTCTCGCAGTACGGCGGCGCCCTGGCTGAGGCCAGCAACCTCTTCCTCCAGGACGTCACCGCCGCGCTCACCTGGATCCAGCGCAACATCGCCCACTTCGGCGGCGACCCCGACCAGGTCACGGTCTACGGCCACAGCGCCGGCGCCTACTCCACCTTCGGTCTGCTCGGCGCCTCCTCCGCCGACGGCCTGTACCGGCGACTGGCCGGGTTCTCCGGCGGGCCCGCTCGTAGCGTCCCGGCCTGGTGGGCCGAGGAGCTCGCGCACCTGTTCGTCACCGAACTCGGCGTCGCGGACAACCCGGAGAAGCTGCTCGACCTCGACGCGGTCTCCCTGAGGGACGCCCTGCGCAAGGTCGCCCCGACGGACCTCGGAGTCCGCGGCGGGGTGGACAACAAGGCCACCGGTGTCGTCCTGGACATCGGACAGCCTGGCGCGGTGGTGCACGCCCATCCCATGGACGTCCTTAACTCGGGCGCGCACCGCGATGTCGACGTGCTGCTGAGCATGGCGAGTGACGACATGGGGTGGTGGGTGGCGAACGACCTCGACCGTTTCGACCCGCACACCCTCGACCGCGTCGTCGACGAGGTCGCGGGGTGGCGTATTTCCTGCTCCCGCGCGAAGAAGATCGTCGACGCCTACGACCAGGGCGGCCGTACCCCGGCCGAGGTCCGCGCCGCGGTCATGGCGGACTACCTCTTCGCGCTCCCGGCCGCCCGCGGCGCCCTGGCGCACGCCGCCGCGGGCGGCAACGCCCATCTCCTGATGATCGGGCCCGCCGAGGGCGCGCCCGCGGTGCACGGCACCGAGATGTACGCCCTGGTCGGCCAGGAACAGCCGGGCCGCAGCCCCGAACAGGCCGAGCGTGACACGCGGATCCGCGACATCGTGCTCGACTTCGCCACCGGTGAGCAGACCCGGCTGTGGCCCGCTGTCACGGACAAACCCACCTCGGGAAGCGTCGGCAACCCTCCCTTCGAGGCCCATGCCCACTACCAGGCGGCCCTCGACCTGTGGGAGGGCATCGACCGCCCCTGACGGTCACCGCGCGATCCCGAGATGCGCAACGGCGCAGGGTCACCACTGACTGATCACCCGGGCACCTGTGCCTGGAGCCCCGGCTCCGTTTTCACATTCCCGGGGACGAACAGAACAAGGAGCTCGGCATGAGCCAATCGACAGCAACCGGCGGCGCCGCACCGGCGACGATGCGGGCCGTCGTCGTCACCCGGCCCGGCGGCCTCGACGCACTGGAGATCGAGGATGTGCCGGTGCCCGTCCGCAAGCCCGGCTGGGTGCGGATCAAGGTGAAGGCGTTCGGCGTCAACGAGTCCGAGGTCACCACCCGCAAGGGCGAGTCGGACGCGGTGGTCACCTACCCGCGGGTGCCCGGCATCGAGGGCGTCGGCGTGGTCGACGAGGCCGACGAGGACAGCGGGCTGCGGCCGGGACAGCAGGTGGCCACGATGATGGGCGGCATGGGCCGCTCGTACGACGGCGCGTACGCCCAGTACGTCACCGTCCCCGCCGGGCAGGTCATCCCGTTCGAGACCAGCCTGCCGTGGGACGTCGTCGGCGCGCTGCCCGAGATGTTCCAGACCGCCTACGGATCCCTGACCCGCGGCCTGGACCTCAAAGCCGGGCAGACGCTGCTGATCCGCGGCGGCACCTCCTCGGTCGGGCTGAGCGCGGCCACCATCGCGAAGGACCTCGGCGCCACCGTCATCTCCACCACCCGCAGCCCCGGCCGGGCCGGGGAACTGCGGGCCGCGGGCGTCGACCATCCCCTCGTCGACAACGGCACCCTCGCCGACCAGGTGCGCGAGCTGATCCCGGACGGCGTCGACGCCGCCCTGGAACTGGTCGGCTGCTCGGTCCTCCCCGACACCCTCCGCACCGTCCGCCGGCACGGCACCGTCTGCTTCACCGGAGCCCTGGCAGGCCAGTGGTCCATCCCGGACTTCACCCCGTTCATGATCCCGTTCGGGGTACGCCTGACCTCCTACGGCGGTCAGGCCAGCGACCTCCCGGCCGACGTCTTCGCCCACCAGCTCCAGGCCATCGCCGCAGGACGCCTCAACGTCCCGGTCGCGAAGGTCTACCACGGCCTGGAACAAGTCCGAGACGCCCAGGCCGACCTCGAATCCGGCACCACGCCGGGCAAGCACGTCGTCGTCCTGGACGACTGAAAGAAACACATCCCCTGGTTCGCCGACAGGCACCGGCTGGGGCGTGCACAAAGAAAGGGAGGACGCCGTGGGCGTCAACAAGGAAGAAGTCAGCAAGACCATCATCGAGCTGGAGAAGTCGTACAACGAACGCTTCAGCGTCGGCGACCCGGGCGGCTACCTGGACGGCTTCGCGGACGAGGTGAGCTACTTCGACCCGATCCTCGAGAACATCGTCGTCGGCAAGGAGAAGACCGTCGCGTGGCTGTCGTCCATCTACTCCAACCCGCACATCGTGCGCAGCGAGTACCTCAACCCGACGGTCCACGTCGGCGACAGCGGCGACTTCGCCGTCCTGGCTTACAACCTGAAGACCTACGTGCTCGACGAGGACGGCAACGAGAAGCAGCGGCGCGCCTGGAACGCCACGCACGGCTACCGGCTCGTCGACGGCCAGTGGTTCATCGTGCACTCCAACTGGGCGTTCTCCCAGACCGTGACCGAAAGGATCGCCTCCTGACCGCGGCGCAGCCTGTGGTCCCCAGCCTGACCGGGTTCCTCCGGCATGGCGAGCGGGGCCCCGCCTGTGCCGCCGGCATTCGGCCAGTGGTCGTCCCAGCCGCACCGATCAGCTCCGAGACACGCCCCGCGACACCAGCGCACCCGAATGACCGAACGTCAGGATCCCATGATCACCGACAACGCAACCGACGCCTACAGCTCCTTCACCGTGACCGACCTGGAATCGACCCGCACCTTTCGACGACGAGTGGCATGTCGGGCACTTTCGCTGGGCGTTCACGCAGACCGCGAAGGCAGCCATCTCCTCCTGACGGGCAAGGCGTCTCCGCCGCGTTGCGTCACGCGCCGGTCCTCGCCTCGCGGGCAGCGAAGGCGGCCGGGGTGAGACCGGTGCGGTCGCGGAAGAAGCGGCCGAAGTTCGCGGGATCGCTGAAGCCCAGGTGGACGGCCACCGTCCGGGCGTCCCACCGGGCACCTCCCAGCAGACGCCGGGCTTCCAAGAGGCGGCGTTCGTCGATGAGTTCACGTACCCCCTTGCCGGTGACGTCCCGGGCCGCGCGGCTCAGGGTGCGGACCGAACAGCCGAGCAGCTCGGCGTAGTCCGCGGCTTGATGCAGCTCCCGGAAGTGCAGTTCCAGGGCGTCCAGGAAGCGTCCGTACCTGTCGGTGCGGCCCGTGCCGGCCGTGGCCGTACCGATGGGGGCGATGCCCGGGACGTTGGTCAGGCGCAGCAGCAGCGATTCGAGCAGGCTGCGGCGCAGAGCGTGGTGGATGTCGAGGGAGCGGCGCCCGAGTGCGCGGTGTTCGTCCAGGAGCTGGAGCGCCGTCTGCTGGAGCCAGGCGGCGTCGTCGGCTTGCGGGCCCAGCACGGCCGGGGCGTCGTGCGCGGTGAGCGGGGCCAGCAGACGGGCGATGTCGGGCCGCAGTACATCCGGTTCGAACAGGACGAACGGGCCGCGGGCGGAGCCGGGCGGATGCCAGCACAGCGTGTGTCCGGGACGCACCCACAGCCACTGGGTGGGGGCGACGGTCCGTGTGACGTGGTCGACGTCGTGCCGCAGCTCGCCCTCGGTGACCGCGATGAGGTAGTGGAAGGTGGCGCGGACCGGACGGGGCGGGCTCCACGGCCAGTCGTCGTGCTGGGCGAAGAAGTCCTCGATGGTGTTCACCTCCAGGCCGTACGGAGTACCGACCGGGGGCTGGAAACCGTACAGCGGAACCGCGGCCGGTTCAGCCCATCCGCTTGGGCTGGGGTGTCGCTTGTCGACCATCATGTGTCCGCAGTCTACTGCGCCTTATGCCGGTTTCGGGGAGAGAGTGGGAGGTGCCGCCACGACCGCGCGGCGCGCCACTCGCGTCATGGGTGCCCAGCCCGCGCTCACCCGATGAAGGAAACGTTCATGAACGGAACGGCCCTGCACAAGACCGCCGCCGCCTGCGCCGAGGAGCTTCCCGGAGCCCGGGTTGAGCATCCCTTCGGTGACGACTGGGAGGTCTTCAAAGTACGCGGCAAGGTGTTCATGCTGATGACCGAGGTCCCCGGGCGTCCCGTCGTGATCCTCAAGGCGGACCCCGGCGAGGCCCACGCCCTGCGGGAGCAGTACAGCCACATCACCCCCGGCTACCACATGAACAAGAAGCACTGGATCACCCTGGAGAGCGGAGAAGGCGTCGACCAGGAGCTCGTCAGGGAGCTCGTCACCGACTCCTACCGGCTCGTCGTCTCCCACCTGCCCAAGGCCGAGCAGCCCGTCGACCCGCACACCTACGGCACCGGCACGCGGGCGGCCCGGTGAGCGCGGCCGGCGACCGGCTCCAGGACGCCGCCCGCCAGGCGGCCCTGACCCTCCCCGACGTCAGCCACGGCTACCCCTTCACCCCCGGCCTCGACGTGTACAAGGTCGCGGGCAGGGTGTTCCTGATCGTCACCGACGACCCGGACGATCAGATCATCACGGTCAAGTGCGAACCCGAACACGCCCGCGCGCACGTACGCGGCCACGCCTCGATCACACCGGGCCGCTACCTCGACAAACGCCACTGGATCTCGCTCGGGCCTGGCCCCGGCATCACCGAGCGGCTGATCACCGACGCGGTCGAGGATTCCTACGACCTAGCCGTCGAGCGGCTGCCGCGACGCGACCGCCCCGGTGCCCGATGAACGCCGCGAGCTTCCCCACGAGCGGCTGAGCCGACGCCTGTCAGTGCCCCGTGCAAGGCTCGCCACGTCCGCACACGTCCACCTGCGATCCGAGAGACCGATGGAACCGACCGAAGCGACCCTGCCGCTCTTCGACGAGGAGCCCGCCCGGCCCCTCGCCGACCGCCTGCGCCCCACCCAGCTGGAAGATGTCGTCGGGCAGGACCACCTCCTTGGCCCGGATGCCCCGCTGGGCCGCATGGTCGCCCAGCAGCGCCTCAGCTCCGCCATTCTGTGGGGTCCGCCCGGCGTCGGGAAGACGACCATCGCCCGGCTCCTCGCGGACGCCGGCAACCTGGCCTTCGAACCGGTGTCGGCCACCTTCTCCGGCGTGGCTGATCTGCGGAAGGTGTTCGCCGCCGCGCGCAGCCGACGCGGCATCGGCCAGGGCACCCTGCTGTTCGTCGACGAGATCCACCGCTTCAACCGCGCCCAGCAGGACAGCTTCCTGCCCTACGTCGAGGACGGCACGATCACCCTGATCGGCGCCACCACGGAGAACCCGAGCTTCGAACTCAACGGCGCCCTCCTGTCCCGCACCCAGGTCCTCGTCCTCAAACTCCTCGACGAAGCCGCACTGTCCACGCTCCTCGACCGCGCCGAGCAGCTCACCGGCCACCGTCTGCCCCTGGACGACGACGCCCGCCGCGCCCTGATCGCCATGGCGGACGGCGACGGCCGCTACCTCCTCAACATGGCCGAACAGCTCCAGGCCCTCCCCGACACCGAGACCCCCCTGGACACGGCCGCGCTCGCCCATCACATCCAGCAGCGGGCCCCGCTGTACGACAAGGCGCAGGAGGGCCACTACAACCTGATCTCCGCGCTGCACAAGTCGATGCGCGGCTCCGACCCGGACGCGGCCCTGTACTGGCTCGCCCGCATGCTCGACGGCGGCGAGGACCCGCTGTTCGTGGCCCGCCGCCTGGTCCGCTTCGCGAACGAGGACATCGGCATGGCCGACCCGCACGCCGTCCAGCAGGCCCTGGCCGCCTGGGACGTGTACGAGCGACTCGGCTCCCCCGAGGGCGAGTTGGCGATCGCCCAGGCCGTCGTCTACCTCGCCACTGCCCCCAAGTCCATCGCCGTCTACCGCGGCTTCAACGCCGCACACCGATCAGCCCGGCACACCGGCTCACTCATGCCACCCGCCCACATCCTCAACGCCCCGACCCGACTGATGAAGAACCTCGGCTACGGCAAGGACTACCAGTACGACCCGGACACAGCCGACGGCTTCTCCGGTGACGACTACTTCCCCAACGACATGCACCGCGAGACGTACTACCAGCCCACCCGCAACGGCTACGAAGCCCAGATCACCGAGCGCCTGCGCCACTGGGCCGCTCTACGTGCTCGCCGGCAACGCGGCTGACCGGCCGACACCCACGAAGAATCATCACGGCCGGAGGAGTGAAGACAGCGCGCCCGACTTGTCCGTGACGTGCACTCACCCGAGCTTGCGCCGCATCCGAGGATGAGGTTCACCTACTCCTCGTCCCTCCCGAAGGAGAGAACACACCCGTCGAGGAGACGCTAGGCGCTGTTTTCCGACCCTGCCAGAAATCCGACGGCAGCTGGCCGACGGGTTCTCCGGGCGGGAACCGGACCCCAGGGCACTCCTTGCCCCCCAGATGGACGCGGACGGCAGCGACATGGCTTTCGAACCGATGTCGGCCGCCTACTCCGGCGCGACCGAACCGCCCCAGGCTCCGATGGTAAGTGGATCGACTTGCCTCAAGGGTGGTGCGGGAGTTACCTTCAGGTGGTGAGTCCATCGACTTACCTCACGACTCGGCAAGGAACAATGAACATGAATCGTCTTGCGGGCAAGCGCGCCCTCATCACCGGCGGCACGAGTGGGATCGGTCTGGAGACCGCGCAGCGTTTTATCGCGGAGGGCGCCGACGTGCTGGTCACAGGGGTCACCCCGGCCAGCATCGACAAGGCGCGGCAGATCCTCGGGGACAAGGTGCCGGTGGTGCAGGCCGATGCGCGCGATCTCGATGCGCAGCGCGGCCTGGCGGAGCGGGTGCGTGAGCACTTCGGGAAGCTGGACGTGGCGTTCCTGAACGCCGGTGTCTCGGACTGGCGGCCGTTCGAGGACCACACGGAGGACAGCTATGACCGGCTCTTCGACATCAACGTCAAGAGCGTCTTCTTCCTCACCCAGGCCCTGGTGCCCGTGCTGGCCAACCCGTCCTCCGTCATCCTCAACGCGTCCAACAGCGCGCACGGCGGCTACGGGCAGTCGAACGCCTACGCCGCGACGAAGGCAGCCATCGGTTCCCTGATGCGGTCGTGGAACGCGGACCTGCTCAGGTCGCACGGCATCCGGTTCAACGCAGTCAGCCCCGGCCCCGTGGACACCCCGCTGTACTCCGGCTCCAAGCTCGGGATCGAGGACCCCGCGCAGCAGAAGGCGGTTCTGGAGGCGATCAGCTCCGGCATCCCGCTGGGGCGCATGGGTCTGCCCGAGGAGGTCGCGGAGGCCGTCGTGTACCTGGCCTCCGATGTCTCCGCCTTCGCTGTGGGCCAGGACCTTATCCTGGACGGTGGCCAGACCGTTCTCTGACAGCGAGGATGCGGCTGGGAGACGGGCGAGGGGCGTGGGTATGTCGGTGGCGGACCGTGACCGAGCGGAAACCGGTGGCGATACGTGCCAGGCCGGGTATCACGCGCAGATCAAAGCGGAGAACCGCGCGCGGATCATCCGCGCCGCCCGCGACCTCTTCCTCGCTCGGGGATACGACAAGACCTCCCTGGCCCAGATCGCCCGGGAGGCGCGCGTCTCCACCGGCACCCTCTTCAAGCGGTACCCCTCCAAGGCGGCGCTGTTCGCGGCCGTCACCTCCGAGCAGTGGCAGCTGGATGTGCAGTACGCCGAACCGCCCCCGCCCGGTGATCCCCGGTACGGTCTGGACCACATCGGCCGCGACTACGCCTGCCTCGTCTCGCGGCCCGGCACGGCGGCACTGTGCCGCCTCATCATCACCGAGCTTCCCCAGATGCCGGAGCTCGCCGACATCGTCGGCACCGGCTTCGCCATCGACCGCGGACCCTTCTTCGACCGGCTCCGCGACTACCTGAACGCCGAAGCACAGGCCGGCACACTCGACTTCCGATCGGCCGACGGACAGACACAGCCGGCATCCGCAGTGGCCGAACAGTTCCTCGGCATGATCTGCGGCCAGCTCCTGTGGCCCCAACTCGTACGCACCGACTTCATCCCGCCCGACCCCACCGACACCACGATCGTCGACGAAGCCGTCGCCCTCATGCTCACCCGCTACCGCACCGGATCCTGAACCCCGGACCTTCCGTCATCAACGTATTCATGATCCTGCCTTTCTATGAGATCGAGATGTGTTCGATTGCGGCTTCAGCCGGCCGTTCAGAAGCTCCCGACCCGAGATGCGGATCCGGACCGGCGCCCTTCGGTGTCGTGATGGATCGGTGTGTGCGAACCGCTCAGCGGAAGACCTGTTCCGCCCTGGCGGGTGGCGATGATCTCGGCGGCGATGGACAGGGCGGTCTCCTCGGGCGTGCAGGCGCCGAGGTCGAGGCCGATGGGCGAGCGGAGCCGGGTCAGTTCGGCTTCGGTGAGGCCGGTCTCGCGGAGTCTGCGGTCGCGGTCTTCGTGGGTTCGGCGGGAGCCCATCGCGCCGATGTAGGCGGCCGGGAGGCGCAGGGCCGCTTCCAGCAGGGGAACGTCGAACTTGGCGTCGTGGGTGAGGACGCACACCACTGTGCGGTCGTCGGTGTGGGTGTGGTGCAGGTAGCGGTGCGGCCAGTCGACGACGATGTCGTCGGCGTCGGGGAAGCGCGTCCGGGTGGCGAAGACGGGTCGGGCGTCGCACACGGTGACGTGGTAGCCGAGGAACTTGCCGACGTGTACCAGGGCCGCGGCGAAGTCGATGGCGCCGAAGACGAGCATGCGGGGCGGCGGCACGCTCGACTCGACGAGCAGGGTCAGGTCCGGCTCGCAGTGGGTTCCGTCCCGCGCGATGTCGAAGGTGCCGGTGCGGCCGGCGTTCAGCAGGGAGAGGGATTCGTCGGCGACGGCGCGGTCCAGGTCGGGGTGTCCGCCGAGTTGGCCTTCGTACGAGCCGTCGGGGCGGACTGCCAGCGCCCGCCCCAGGACCACTGCCGGGCCTCGGACCACGCGGGCGAGCGCCGTCGCCTCGCCCCGGGCGGCGGCCGACAGCGCCACCTGGAGTACCTTCCTGTCCGGTCCGTCGGCGGGCACCGGGGTGACCAGGATGTCGAGGATGCCGCCGCAGGTCAGTCCGACGGCGAAGGCGTCCTCGTCGCTGTAGCCGAACCGTTCGCGTACCGCCTGGCCGTCCTGGAGGGCCTGGGCGCACAGGTCGTAGACGGCGCCTTCGACGCAGCCGCCGGAGACCGAGCCGATGGCGGTGCCGTCGGCGTCGACGGCGAGGGCGGCGCCCGGCCCGCGCGGGGCGCTGCCGCTGACGGCCACGACCGTGGCGACGGCGAAGTCCCGCCCTTCCTCGAGCCACCGGTTCAGCTCGTCCGCGAGGTCCAGCACGTGTGTTCCTTCTTGTCGGGGGGAGGGGAGGGGACGGGCCGTCGTCGCGCATACGGCACCCGGAAGGCCGGGCGCGGCGGCGGCCCGCACCCACCGTCGGCTCAGAGCAGCTTGTCCAGCGTGATCGGCAGGTCCCGCACCCGCTTGCCGGTCGCGTGATACACGGCGTTGGCCACGGCCGCTCCGACACCGGTGATGCCCACCTCGCCGGCGCCGAGGATGCCGAGCGGTGTGGTCGGGTCCGGGTCGTCCAGGAAGGACACGTCGACCGGGGGGATGTCGGCGTGGACGGGGACGTGGTACTCGGCCAGGCTGGGGTTCATGATCCGTCCGGTGCGCGGGTCGACGAGGGTCTCCTCGGCCATCGCCAGGCCGAGGCCCATCACGATGCCGCCGCGCACCTGGCTGGCCGCCGTCTTCGCGTTGATCACCCTGCCGATGTCGAACACCCCGACCCACCTGGACACCCGCGTCTCACCGGTCTCGGCATCCACGCGCACCTCGCAGAACTGCACGCCGGAGGCGGCCTTGATCCACCGCTGGCCCTCGCGCATGAATTTCGGAAGGAACCGTA
The DNA here is from genome assembly GCF_036345175.1 of Streptomyces sp. NBC_00576. Lineage (NCBI taxonomy): Bacteria > Bacillati > Actinomycetota > Actinomycetes > Kitasatosporales > Streptomycetaceae > Streptomyces > Streptomyces sp. NBC_00576. The sequence continues at coordinate 249,901 of NZ_CP107780.1, forward strand.
TCCGCCCGGCGATCCGGCCCAGCCGCGTCTCCGATCCGATGACGGCCTCGACGTGCGGCACTTTCGCGCGCCGGAGAATCTCCTCGTTGCTGTCGCCGCCGGTCTTGCGTGCCATGGACTTCAGCGTCTGCTTCAGTTCCTCGCACGCCTGCATAACACTGGCGGCGGTGCTCGCGGTCTGGACGGATACACCGGCGGCCGGCCCCATCGGCAGATCGGAATCGCCGTACTCCACGCGGACGGCCTCGAACGGCACACCCAGCGCGTCGGCCGTTATCTGGGCCTGGGCCGTGGCCGCACCCATGCCCATCTCCTGGAAGGCGCAGCGCAGCCGCACGCTGCCGTCGGCGGACAGGCGGACCGTGACGTTGACCGGCGTCGACAACCCCGGGTGGAACGCCGTTGCCATGCCTGTCCCGACCAGCCACCGCCCGTCGAGCGTCGAGCGCGGTTCGGGGTTGCGGTCGTGCCAGCCGAACCGCTCCGCGCCCAGCGCGTACATCTCCGGCAGCCTGCGGTGCGAGAACTTCTTCTTGCCGTCGATCGGGTCGACCGCGGTCTCGTTGCGCAGGCGCAGCTCGATTGGGTCGATGCCCAGTTCGTAGGCCAGTTCGTCGATCGCGGACTCCAGCGCGAAGGTGCCGATCGCTTCGCCCGGCGCCCGCATGAAGTGGTTCGGCAGCAGGTCGAGCCGCACGATGTCGTGCCGCGTGAGGATGTTCTCGGACGCGTAGAGATGGCTCGACGGGGCGGTGACCTGCTCGAAGAGACCGCCGACCTTGCCGGTGCGGATGACGCTGGTGTGCACGAGCGAGGTCAGTCTGCCGTCGCGGTCCGCACCCAGCGCGACCCGCTGGACGGACGGGGTGCGCCCGCCCACCGTCCGGTAGACCGCCTCCCGCGACAGCACCAGCCGTACGGGCCTGCTGGTCGCCCGTGCCGCCAGCGCCGCCAGGATCGTGCCGGGCCACATCGCGATCTTGCCGCCGAAAGCGCCGCCGACGAAGGGCGCCAGCACCCGTACGTTCGTCATGGGCACGGAGAACCGCAGCGCGAGGTGGGTGCGGAACCAGTCGATGGCCTGCGTCGCGTCGTGGACGGTGAGCCGGTCGCCGTCCCAGACGGCGGTGGTGGCGTGTAGCTCCAGCGCGTTGTGGTTGTGCGGTGGGGTGGTGTAGCGCAGGTCCAGCGACACCTGCGCGGTGGCGAGCGCGGCCTCCGCGTCGCCCCTCTTGGCTCCCCGGGGGAAGAACGAGTTGTTCGGCTGCGGCTGTGCGTCCTGTTCGGCCCCTTCGAAGTCCACCACGGATTCGGTGACCCGGTACTCGGCGCGCACGAGCGCTGCTGCCTCGCGGGCGGCGGCGGAGGTCTCCGCGACGACCACCGCGATCGGCTGCCCCTCCCAGTGCACCTCGTCGCTCTGCAGATAGTTCACCGAGGTGCCGGAGAACATGCTGGTGAGGTTGAACGTTCCGGGCTTCGGCGCCGGTTTCATGGGGGGCGCGTTGAGGTGGGTGAGGACGGCGACCACGCCCGGCACCGCGCTCGCCTCGTCGGTGTGCAGGGCGGTGATCCGGCCGCGGCTGATGGTGGCGTGCACGAGCACGGCGTGCGTGAGGCCGGGATAGAAGTGCTCGGCGGCGAACTTGGCCGCGCCAGTCGTCTTGACGATGCCGTCGATGCGGTCGAGCGGTTGTCCGATCGTGGTCATGCCGCCCCGCCTTCTTCCGTACGGTCGTCCTGTCGCCCGCTGTGCGGAAGGCGCGCGAGCCGGGCAGGAGTGGTTCTCGCGGTGGCTGTCTTCGACCTCGGCATCAGGCAGCGCTCCCGTCGGTCAGGAGCTGCCGCAGGGTCGCCACGATCGTGCGCTGCGCGAGTTCGATCTTGAACGCGTTCTGTGGTCCGCCCTCAGCGGCGGCGAGTTCGGCTTCCGCTGCCCGCTGGAAGGCCCCCTCGGTCGCCAGCCGGCCGAGCAGCACGCGTTCGGCCTCGGTGGCGCGCCAGGATTTGGTGCCGACCCCGCCCAGCGCGAGGCGGACCTCGGTGACCACCCCGTCCTCGACGGCCAGCGCGGCGGCGACGGAGACGAGGGCGAACGCGTAGGACGCGCGGTCGCGCACCTTGCGGTAGCGCGAGTTCGCCGCGACCGCAACCGGCGGCAGCTCGACGGCTGTGATCAGCTCGTCGGCGGCCAGCACCGTCTCGAGGTGGGGCGTGTCGCCGGGCAGCCGGTGGAACTCGGCGACCGGTATACGCCGGACGCCGTGCAGGCTCTCCACCTCGACGACCGCGTCGAGCATCACCAGCGCCACCGCCATGTCCGAGGGATGCGTCGCGATGCAGTGCTCGCTCGCTCCCAGGACCGCGCCGCCGCGGGAGAACCCGCCGATCGCGCCACAACCACTGCCGGGCGCACGCTTGTTGCACGCGGCGGTCTCGTCGTAGAAGTACATGCAGCGGGTGCGCTGCAGCAGGTTCCCACCTACGGTCGCCATGTTCCGCAGCTGGGCGGACGCCCCGTGCAGGATCGCCTGCGCCAGCACCGGGTAGCGGGTCCGGATGAGGGGGTCCGCCGCGAGCCGGCTGTTGCTCACCAGCGCGCCGACCCGGATCCCGCCGCCTGCCAGCTCCTCGATCCCGGTCAGCGGCAGGCGGGTGATGTCCACGACCGTCGGCGGCTGTTCGATGCCCTCACGCATGAGGTCCACGAGATTCGTCCCGCCCGCGAGGAACTTCACGTCCTCGCCATCGGCGATCGTGCGCAGCGCCGTGGCCGTGTCCGGTGCGCTGACGTAGGAGAACGACTTCACTTCGCGACCTCCCTGATCGCCGAGACGATGCCGTTGTAGGCGCCGCAGCGGCACAGGTTGCCGCTCATCCGCTCCCGGATCTCCGCGTCGTCCAGCTCTCCGCCGGTGGCGGCGAGGTGCTCGGTCGCCGCGCTGGGCGCGCCTTCCTTGTGTTCGGCGAGCATGCCGATCGCCGAACAGATCTGGCCCGGCGTGCAGTAGCCGCACTGGAATCCGTCCGTGCGGACGAACGCCGCCTGCAACGGGTGGTCGACCCCTTCGATGGTCGTTATCTCGCGGCCCTGGTACTGCACCGCCAGCGCGAGGCACGCGTTGATCCGCCGGCCGTCCGCGAGCACCGTGCAGGCACCGCACGCGCCCTGGTCGCAACCCTTCTTCGTACCGGTCAGGCCCAAGTACTCGCGCAGCGCGTCGAGCAGACTCACCTGTGGCAAGACGTCCAGCCGTTGGGCGGATCCGTTGATCCGCAGCTCGATCTCCACCGTGTCATTCCTCCGGTTCGCCCGAGGGCTCGTTCTCTTCAGGGGGGCGCCATCAGGCACGTAGGACAGGACCAGAGGACTCCGGCCTGACACAGCGCGTCTTGCTTCGCGGCGCTCGCGGATGATGATCTTTTTCAGATCACGTGCTGTCTGCGGGTGGCGCTGAGTAACCCGGTGCAGCCGCGGTGGTCGCCGCAGCAGAAGGCCAACACCGTCACGGCAGGGCCGACGTCGCCCCGGGTTCGCACGTGCTGGAAGATTTCGTCGATCACTTGTCGGAGGTCGCGCCACCGAGCGAGACGCCGGGGGCACACGTCGGCAGTACCGAGAGGCCACGGTCCGGACTCAGCGGTCGGCCGCTGTTGACTACTGGAAGGACCGCTCGCGCTCGCCTGTATGCGTTGTCGGTCGAGCCGCCCATATCTGTACCGGTCCCGGCAGGGGCGACGTATCGGGGTCCTGGCAGCGTGAATGGAAGCCATTCGGCGGTAACCGCCGGCAGGTCGATATCAGCGAGGACCACCCGAACTCCCGCCTCGAAGGACCTCCCCCGCCCGCTACCCCCTGCCATCGCTACCAGACCGCGCGCCGCCTATGGCCGACGCGCCCGGGCCTCGCATGCGCGGGTGCCGGCACGGTCAGTCTGTGCTGAAGCGGGGCAGTAGCGCGGCCGGGAGGCGGCTGCCTGCCGAGCCGTGGGGAAGGATCTCAGTGATGCGGGCCAGATCTGCGGCGGAGAGCTGGACGTCGACGGCGCCGGCGTTCTCCTCCAGGCGCTTGGTGCTGCGGGTGCCGGGAATGGGCGCGACGTCCTCGCCCTGGGCGAGCAGCCAGGCCAGCGCAAGTTGGGCCGTAGTGATGCCCCTGGTGTCGGCCAGATTCTTGAGCTGTTGGGTGGCGCGCAGGTTGTACGTGTAGTTCTCGCCCTGCCAGCGTTCGTCCCAGCTGCGCATGTCGTCCGCGGGGTACTCGCTCGCGGGCTTGACCTGGCCGGTGAGGAAGCCGCGGCCGAGCGGGGAGTAGGGCACCAGGCCGATGCCGAGTTCCCGCAGAACGGGAAGGATCTTCTCCTCGACCTCCCGCTCGAAGAGCGAGTACTCGTACTGGAGCACGGAGACCGGGGTGACGGCGTGGGCGCGGCGGATGTACTGGGGGCCGACGTTGCTCAGGCCGAAGTACTTCACCTTGCCTTCGGTGATCAGTTCGCCGACCACGCCGGCGACCTCCTCGACCGGAATGTCGGGGTCGGAGATGTGCTGGTAGAAGAGGTCGATGTGGTCGCTCTGCAGGTAGCGCAGGCTGTTCTCGGCGACCTTGCGGATGTTTTCCGGGCGGCTGTTGAAGGCGGGGCTGATCGCCGGGGCGGTCATGTCGAAGCCGAACTTGGTGGCGAGGACCACCTCGTCGCGGAAGTCTTCGACTGCCTTGCCGAGGAGCATCTCGTTGCTGCCGGTACCGGCGCCGTACAGCTCGGCGGTGTCGAAGAAGTCGATACCGATTTCGTGGGCACGGCGGATGGTCGCGATGCCCTCGTCGTCGTTCGAGGCGCCGTAGGCCATGGACATGCCCATGGTCCCCAGGCCGAGCGCCGAGACGCGCAGACCCTGAGAGCCCAGATTGCGGTGCTGCATGAGTTCGCTCCCTCAGTGTTTCGCCGGCTTCACCCGCAGAGGTAAAACCGAACTGTTCCGTTTGACCCTACACGCCGATCGCCCTGCTGCCAAACCAGACGGTTCGGTGCTCTATCCTGGGGTCATGTCCCAGTCCCGCGACTCCGGCCAGACCGCAGCGCCCGCCGCCGGCGGCGGCGACACCACGCGCGAGCGCATTCTTACCGCTGCCATGGAGGAGTTCACCCGTCACGGCATCGCCGGCGCCCGTGTGGACCGCATCGCCAAGCTCGCCAAGACCAGCAAGGAACGCGTCTACGCCTACTTCCGCAGCAAAGATGCGCTCTATGCCAACGTCGCTACACGGGAGCACGTCGTCATCGCGGAGGCCACCCAGATCGACCCGTCCGACCTCCCTGGCTACGCGGGCCGCCTGTTCGACTACTTCGTCGCCCGTCCCGACCACTACCGCCTGATCACCTGGGGCCGCCTCGAACTGCCGGGCACCGAAGCCGTTGCCGACGACACCGCCCAGGCAACGATCGCCCGCAAGATCGACCAGCTCCGCCAGGCGCAACAGGCTGGACAGCTCGACCCCGCCTGGGACCCGGCCGACGTCCTCGCCCTGGTCAACCAGATCGCCACGACCTGGGCGTCGCAACCCGAACACAGCGAGGCCGCCGCCGCACACGCCGTGGACCCCACCATCGCCGCCCGCCGCGCCGCGGTGGTGACCGCTGTCGAGCGGCTTTTCCCTCGAGCGCGCTGAGGTCCCCCGGGCAGGCGGCAGCCCTGCCCGAACATTCCCCGAACGGCGCCGGCCGCCCTTGCCGCTCACCAATGGGCGCATCCTGCTGACGAATCAGCGCTCCTGGACCAGGCAAACAGATGCCGGGCGGGCAGGCGCGGGCGCCTGTTTGCGGCAACTTCAATCGGCTGCACTCGCGTATTGAAGTTGTCCCCATCGTGAGGTCGTGGGGGGGGGCATGAGGGCCACCACCTGGCGAAACGCTGGACGCCGTGGAGCTGCACTTTCGCGAACTGCACCACCCGCGAACAATGAGGCGCCCCGCCTCGCGCTCCTGATGGCCGATGTGCATCCGCGATCTCGCCCACCAGGGAAAACGCCACCACGCGCCTGGTCAGCCGCTGCGACACCCGCCCTCGCCGGTCAGTTGCAGGCCCCTCCCTCCGAGCCCGGCGGCCAGCATCGCGATCAAGTGCTCGTCCGCCATGCCGCACCGACCAGCCCCGTCACACGTTGATCAGCCCCCCAAAATGGTAAGTGAGTACTTGTCTCCAGAGTGGCGCATGGGTTACGTTTCATGAGGTGAGTTCATCGACTTACCTCATGACCGGTCTTCCCTGTAACCAACCGCGGCCGAAGGCCCAGCCGGGACCTGGCGCAGGTTCGCGACCTCTCGCCGCCAAGCTGCAGGCGGCCTACCCGCGCATCGGCGTGCCGGAGGCGGGCAGGCGGCGGACGTTGCCGAGGGCCGCGGCCTGTTCCCGTAGACGCACGATCTCGTCATGCTGTGCGGCCAAGCGCGAGCGGGCCAGTTCCTTGAACGTGGTGAGCTCGGCAATGGTCTCGTCCCGCTGCGCCAGGCGTTCCTTGAGCTCGGCGACCTTGGCCTTGAGTCGTTCGATCTGCGCGATCCGCGGGTCGACGACCTCTCCTGCCTCCCGCAGAGTACGAAGGCGCCGCTCGAACTCTTCGGCGAGGTGCTGGTATAGGGGCCGGGGCGGGGCGTGCCGTCACGGTTCTTCTTCGGGTAGAACGCGGTGCGAGTTACACCAGCCTCGGTGGCCAGCGTCTTCAAGTCGCAGCTGCCGCCGGGCGGGAGGTCACCCTTCAGGAGCCGGTCCATCGCGGCCCGGATGGCCTCTTCGTTGCGGCGGCGTTCGGCACTACTGATCTGTCCCACGCGGTCCTCCGTGATCTGCGGCGTCGATCGCGGCGACGATGTGCTCGGCACGTTCGACTTCGACCATCAGCCGTGCCCGTTCGGTCTTCTGCCCTCGTCCGATCTTGCCGATGAAGGCCTGGCCGCTGACGGCCGCGGTCGCCCATGCGTCGCGGTGACAGGAGTGGTGGGTGGCCTGCGGGCAGCGGGCCGAGTCACACATGCCGGCCAGCGGACGACTGCGGTCGGCACTGTCGGCGAGCTTGAGACACAGGGCCTTGTCCGGGTCGAGGAACCAGCAGTAGTTCGCGAGCCCCAGGTGCAGGGCGCCCGCCCGATGGGCCAGCAAGTTGATCACTTCCTGGTCGCTGCGTTTCACCGCCGGAGCGGACACGCCCAGTTCCTCCAGCTGGCGCTCGACGCTGGCGAAGAACGCCAACAGGTCCCGGGCGCCGGGTCCGGGGGGACGACGGCCGGCCCGGTAGTCGCGGAACGCCCGCAGGGTCAGGGACAGATCGCGGGACTCTTCTTCCTTGCCGACCTCGGCCAGGAAGCGGGCCTGGGCGCCGCCGGGACGGTTCGCATATCCCTCGGTGGCGGTGACGGACAGGTGCTTGAGCTGCAACTTCGCCGCGAACAGGCCGCCAGGCCGGTGGGCGAGTTCGACGGCCAGGGTGCGGCGCAGGATGCGTGGGGTGATGGCGTCGGCGGGCAGGCGGGGCAGGCCCAGGCGCTGTCCCTCGTCGCTGTTGACCCACGCCCGCAAGTCCCGGTAGCGGCGGCACAGGTCGAGGTGGCCGGGAAAGAGATGCGTGGCGCCGGGATCGGCGAGCTGGCAGGCAACGCCGGCGGCCTCGTATGCCTCGGCCACCACGACCCATTCGTCCCAACTCCCGCCGTGACCGCGGCTTTTGATGACCTTGCTCTTCAAGCGGTGCCGCACCCGGTCCGTGCCGTAGGAGTGGGGCGCAAGTTGGCAGTCCAGGGGCAGTTCGACCAGCTCGCTGGTCCGCATGCCGCTCAGCGCGGCGATCGTGAGGATGCAGGCCGTGCGGATGTGGCCGAGCAGCCGCGCCAGCCCGTCCTGGGTGATCGGCAGGGTCCAGGGGACCGTGCCGGTGTCGTCGGCGCGGGCGACCAGGTCCGCCTGCCGGCCCCAGCGCGGCTCGATGCCCACCTGCGCGATGGCCTGCTCCAGCAGGGGGCGTACGGCGGCGGTGCGCGGGTCGTGCAGGAAGCCGGGGCCCGGCCGAAAGGGTTTCCCGCTGCGCGTCCGCACGCCGCCCTCCAGAGTAAGCGCCGCGAAGCTGACGCGCAGTAGCGGGTCCGTGGGGTTCCAACCGTGGGTGAGCTTGGAGCGGACCGCCCGCTCCTCGTCCTGTTCGAGCGGCTCCCCGGCGGCCAGGTGGGCGCGAACGGCCCGCCGGAACCGGGCCGTTGTGGCGGTGCGGACCGGCCCCGGCGGCTGCGGGGTATCGCACGTCGTGCGCAGGGCGAGCGCCAGCGGAGCGATGGTGTGGATGAGGAACAGGGTGGCGGTCAGCAGTGGGCTCATGACTTCGGCGCGGGCCGGAGGCGACTTGTTCTCCCCACCGATCTTCGACACCCCCGCGACCACGTGGGCGAGCTGTCCGCCCCAGGGACGAAAGCCGCTCGGGTAGCGGTCCGTGGTGAACAACTCGCCGTAGTCGGCGAGTTCCTGCAGCACCTGGACCACCACCAGCTGTGAGGATCTTTTCCCGGACCGGGCCATGTCGGCATCCCGGCCGGCACACCGGTGTGCGAGGTGCACGGTGCAGTGATGCTGGGTCACCTCCTCCAGCGAGGTCACGCCCTGGGCGGTCAGGCAGTTCAGCCACCGGATCAGCTGCTGGAACCGGTCATGGCAGGTCCGCACCGTACGCGGCACCCGGTGCGCGGCGGGAAGGACGCGGACGCGTTCGTGGACGGGGGCACACAGCGCCGTCAGGTACTCCTTGGCCAGCACTCGCCAGCCCGGATTATGAATCTCGCGGAAGTCCCAGATCAGCACGCCCCGGGAAATGGAGCGGGGCAGCTGGTGGACCACGGTGAAGTCCCAGCGGTCCTGTTCGAAGCGCGGACCGAGCTGACCGCGCCGCACCGGCAGCCCCGCGACGGTGCAGATGTCCGCCCCGGCGAACGGAGGCTCTGGCCACGCTCGGGCAGGCTCGAGGTTCATGCGGTGTACTCCTCGGGGCGCAGCGGCAGTTCGCTGTCGCAGTCGGTCACCTATGAGGCGGCGTGCTGCACCGCGCGTTCCTCGAAGCAGGCAGGGGTGAGCAGTTCGTCCAGCCGCTGTGCGTAGGGGCCGAAGACGCTGAGGAACGCCGCGGCGGGCATCAAGTGCCACTGCCGGGCGAAGTACGCCCGCAGCCGCATCAGATTGGGCAGGTGGCGGGGAGCGAACACGGCTAGCGGACACAGCAGACACACCCATGGTCTCGCCGGAAACGGCTTGCCCGCAGGCCCGTGCAGTCCCGACAGTTGATCCGCGCAACTTGCCGCGAACACATCCCGCTCTCCACCCAACAGTTCGGCCAGCGCCTTGTCATCCAACTGCAGCTCCCGGGCCGCCTGGGGGGAAGTTGCGGACGAAGTCCGCGAGGTCCTCGTGGGCGGCAACCACCACGGCCTGCGGGTGGCCCCGGCGGACCAGATCACGTTGGGCGTCCTCGATCACGTTCTCTGTGGCGGCCTTTTGCGCCGGACTCTGCCCGGTCAGGTAGTGGTCGCCCTCCACGGCGGGGGTGTGGTTGGGGTCGATCGTGGCCCGGCTGCTGCCGCGCCAGGACGTCCGGTCCCGCGACGCCCCGACAGTGGTCCGGATCCGGTGCAGATGGATCCGCAGGGGCTGTCCGGCATCGTCGACGAGCTCGTACGTCCGTACCCACGCGGCCCGTGCATCGGCCTCGAACCGGCCCGCCGACCAGCCGTTGCCGGCGCCCGACCAGTAGCGCAGCCACAGCTGCTCCCGCAGCTCCGGTGGAGCGAACCGTCGGGCAACGGCTGAATGCTCAAGCCACTGCTTCAGCAGTCGCACCGCAGGCCGCGACAGCGTCAACGACTCCCGGCTGGTGCGGCCCTTGACGTAGTCGAGCAGCAGCGTGGCATCCCCGCTCCACCGCACGTTTCCCAGGCCCAGGTCCGCAAGCCCGTCCGGGACGATGCCGGTACGGATCCCGAACAACAGCCGGTAGGCGAAGGCCACCGACGCTCTGGGAAATAGAGCAGACACCGCCTCCGGAGCGCCACCCGGGTAGAAGTCCCCCACCCGCCAGGTGCGCCCTGGTTAGCCGTGGCGCGAGGATCTGCCCAGGGCCTGCGGACCATGGTGCAGCAGAGAGAACTGGATGTTCTCGCGCGACAGCCCGTCGGCCAGATCCTGGCCCCGCGCCGCGTCCCGCAGCGCCTGCCGGTGAGCGTCCCACGCCTGAGCCACCGCCTCCTCGGCCGACGCCGTCAGCGCCTTCCACTCCCGAACGGAGTAGGCGGGCAACGGGCGCCGCTTGCGGCTCAGCCGCGGTTGAAAGGTCCGCCCGATCCCGTTGCTGTCTCCGTGAGGAGTCGGTCTGCCGTGATTTTCGGTCGGTGTCACAGTGCGCCCTTCAGCGCCCGTGCCTGGCGGCGCCAGAACTCCCGCGAGATCTCGGCCTTGGGAAACACGAGGTCGAAGCCGTGGAAAGCGCCGGGGATGACGTGGAGGTCGCAGGGGACGCCGCTGTCACTGAGCCGGCGCGCGTACTCGATGTCTTCGTCGTGGAAGAGGTCGAGGGTGCCGACGCCGATCCAGGCCGGCGGGAGACCGGTGAGATCCTCGCGGCGGGCTGCGGCGGCGTAGGGGGAGACGTCCGGGCCTGCGACGGCGTCGCCGAGGTAGGACGACCAGCCGTACCGGTTGCTCTTGGGCGTCCAGACGCGCACCTTGAGGGTGTCCAGGTCGGTTCTCGTCGTCGTGCGGTCGTCCAGCATGGGGTAGAGGAGCAGTTGGAACACCGGCCGGATCTCGGCCCGGTCATGGGCGAGCAGCGCGAGGGCCGCGGCGATTCCGCCGCCTGCGCTGGCACCGCCGATGGCGATGCGGTCGATGTCGATGTGCAGGTCGTCCGCGCGCTCGGCCAGTCCGCGCAGCCCGGCGTAGGCGTCCTCGACCGCGGCGGGCGCGGGATGGTCAGGACCCAGTCGATAGCGGACCGCGGCGACGGTGATGCCGAGCTCGCGGGCGAAGGCGATGTTCGTCCGGTCGTCCTGCTCGGGCGCGCCGAAGATCAGCCCGCCTCCGTGAATCCAGAGCAGCGCCGGAGCCGCCGCCTTCAGGCCGGTCGGCTGGAAGACGCGAAGCGAGACGGACGGCGCGCCCTTGGGCCCGGGCACGACGATCTCCTGAACCGTGATGTCCGGCCCTGGATCGGTCGAGCGCCATTTCACGCTCCGCACGATGCGCGACGACAGACGGCCGTAGGACACATTGGGGATGAAGCGACCTCGTCTGAGATCGGGGTGGAAGGCGCTCATTGGGTCCTCGTTCTTTCCCCTCATCGAGGGGGTACGGGATGGTCCGGCCCCCCGGCGGGTGGCCGGCGTCGGGAGTGGGGACGGTGGTGAACCCGGTGCGACACCGACTAGGGGAAGGCCGGCGCGCAGCTGCGTGAGACTCTCGCGGATCGGATCGGGCAGTGAGACGTCGGTTTCACCCGTTGCCCACATCACGACGGGTGTCCGTAGCGCGGCGGATACGCAGGCGTGCGGATCGTGCGATTGCCGCGCCCGGACCGCTCGGTCAGATCTTGGTCTTGTCCCGGACCCAGGCTCCGATCTGTGCGATGGCGGCGTCGGTCTCCGGAACCCGGCCGGCGCCGTAGACGTAGGAGTGCTGGCCTCCTGGGACCACGACGGTCGTCGTGTCGATTCCGGCGTCCTTGACGCGGGCGGCGAACTCCTCGTCCTCGCCGGCCAGGACCTCGTACGTGCCCCAGGAGACGAGGGTGGGAGGCAGGCCGCTCAGGTCGGCCCGGTTCAGGTTGATCCGGGTGTCCGTGTGTTCGATGCCGGTGCCGCCGATCCAGGCGTCCCGGAAGAAGGTCAGCAGTTCCTTGCTGAGGATCTTGTCCGTGCTGGCGTTGGTCGTGATGGTCTCGTTGGCGATTTCGAGGTCGCACCAGGGGGAGATCGACACAATGGCGCCGGGCAGGGGCTGCTTCTGGTCGCGGAGGCGAAGCGCCAGGGCGACGGCGATGAACCCGCCGATCGAGTGGCCGATCGTGATGATGTTTCCGGGCTCATACCCTTCGGAGAGCAGCCAGTTGAAGGCCGCTTCCGCGTCGTCGACCTGAGCCGGGTACTTGTGTTCCGGCGCCCGCCGGAAGTCCAGGACCAGTACCGGGGCCCCGGCGGCCTTGGCGATATGGCCCGCGAGCTTCCGGTCGACGTGTGCCGACGCCAGCACGGAGCCCCCGGCGTGAGTGTGCAGGAGGACGTAGTCGGTGTTGGCGTCGACGGGTTCGCACCAGATTCCCTATGTGTTCCTCCTGGCAGCCGGGGCTTGCGCCCCGGCTGCCGCTGGTCGGGTCAGTGTGCCGCGCCTGCCAGGAGAGCGGGGAAGTTGATCCTGGCGGTCTGCAGTTTCGGGTCGTGGGGCTCGGGGACCCCACCGTCGGTGATGTACAGCCGGTCGCCTCGCACGGCGGTGGCGGAGGGTGAGGCGAGACCGTCCGCGCTGGTCAGGACGGGCTTGTAGGTGCCGTTGGGGTAGATCACCACGACCCTGTCCGGGCCGTTGTTCGAGGAGGAGCCGTTCTGCGCCGCGAACACCACATCGGAGCGGGGGGTGAGGAAGCTGAGGTCGTCGATGTTGGGCAGGCCGCCCGCGACCTGGCGGACGGGACCGGGCGCGCCGGCGGGGGTGACCGGGATCCGCAGCAGTGTTCCCTTGTTGAAGTTGCTGATCCACAGGGCGCCGTTGTGGAACCTGAGTCCGTTGGCGCCGATCGGCAGGGCCTCGGTGGGTATCGGGGCGAGCGCGGCGTCTGTCAGCCACGGCGTCGCCGTTCCGCCCGAGACCGGGACGGACCAGATGATGCCCTTGAGGCTGTCCGCGATGTAGAGGGTGCGGCCGGCCGCATCGACGGCCAGCCCGTTGGGGCCCGAGTCGGCGGGCAGAGCGGCGACGCGCTGCGGGGTGCCGTCCGCGAGCAGCTTGTACACGCCGTTGCGGGCCGCGTTGCCCGGGGCCCACAACGCGTAGTAGACCGTTCCGTCACTGCCCCGGGCGTTGCCGCTGATCGCCTCGCCCACCTGCCCGGCGGCGAGCACGGTGCGCTCTCCGGACGCGGAGATACGCATCAGCTCCGGTCCGTGGGTGCGCTCGCACACCGCGCAGCTGCCCAGCATGGACAGGGTCACCGAGCCGTCGGGGTTGGCGGTGATGTTCTCGGGGATCTCACCGGCCGCGAAGTCGAACTTCGCCGCGGTCCGTACATCGGTGACCACGGATCCGCCATCCGAGCCTCCCGTCCATGCGGACGCGGACGGCGCCGACGCCAGGACGGCCGCCGCCGCGGTGACCGCCAACGCGATGCCGATGTTCTTCTTCAAGAAACGCTGTGCGCTCGATGCACTGCGCCGGGCCGTGTGCTGGTGTTGCTGCTGCATGACTCTCCTTGGCAAATCAACAAGTGACTGATCAATGGGCTTTGGGGGACATCGGAGACATCGGGGAGGTCGGGTACATCGGGGAGGTCGGGCGGAATGGGCGCCCGTGGAGCCGGACCGGATGTCAGGCGGGCAGAGGGTTGTTCTCGCGGATCTGCTTGTCGAACGTTCCGGCAGGGACAAGACGGCGTGCCGTGGTGACGCGTGAGGCCGCAGGGCCGGCGATGTAGCGCAGCTTCGGCTTCTTGTCGGTGGCCGCGGTGTCGATCGTTTGGCGACGACGGCCGGGGCGTCGCCGTCCTTCATCGCATCCGCGATCACCTCGCCGAAGTCGCGCCGTCGTTTTCGGGCGGGTCGGGGCACGCGAAGGGTGAGGGTCAGTTCGGCATCCGGTTGAACCTGCGGACGATGCGGTCGAAGATCCGGGCCGGAAGGACGCGGTGGAACACGCTGATGCCTGCGGCCGTCGTGCCGGCGGTGCGCCGCAGTTTCGGGTTGCGGTCGGTGGCCGCCGCGACGATCACCTTGGCCACGGTGGCGGGATCGTCGCCGCCGCTGGTGTTCTTGGCCAGCACCTCGTCGAAGGTGCGCCGTCCCGACGCGTAGAGCGGCATGGGGGTGTCACCCTGCACGCTGTGGTCCCCGAACGGGGTGTTGATCGGGCCGGGCTCGACGAGCAGGATCCGCACGCCGTGTTCGCGGACCTCGTGATCCAGCGACCCGGAGTAGCCCTCGACCGCGTGCTTGGTCGAGGTGTAGATGGACATGAACGGGCTGGGGACGAACCCGCTGAGGGAGGAGACGTTGATGACGCGTCCGCTCCGTTGCGTGCGCATGTGCGGCAGGACTGCCTTGGTCATCCGCATGATGCCGTAGACGTTGACGTCGAAGACCTCTTGCGTCCGGGCGACGGAGAACTCCTCGCCGGCGCCGTTGGCGCCGACGCCGGCATTGTTGACCAGGACATCGATGCGTCCGAACCGGTCGATCACCTGCTTGACCACGGCAGCGACCGATTCGTCGCTGGTCACGTCGAGGTCGAGGTAGGTCACCCCGTCGGGCGCGGTGACCCGCGCAGTGTTGCGGGCGGTTCCGATCACCTCGAAGCCCGCCGTGGCGAAGGCGCGGGCCGTCTCCTTGCCGACTCCCGATGAGGCACCTGTCACGAGCACTACCGGTCGATTTGCAGCCATCACGAGCTCCCTTGATTTGACGTACTCCCGTATGTCTTACGTTCGTATGTCTTACGTACGTACGACCATAGGGGGGTCGTCGGTGGATGGCAAGTGGTTACGCCCGGTGATTCGAGAAGGATCCGGGAAACGCGGGGCGTGGCACGGGAAAGGCCATGGGCGCACGACGAGCCGGATTCGTCGGCCGATCTTCCCCGCATAGTCTCTTTTGGTCCACTTTGTTGATTTTTCTCCCTATGTACCAGCCTGGCTACTGCGCCGGCGAACTGCCAGCCCCTGTCCTGCATGCATGGCAAGAGGCCCCTACCGCCAGGAAGCAAGGGGCGGCCAAGCGCGCGTATCCCAACTTCGAAGCTGGTGGTGTGTTGCGCAGGGGCCCAGACGGCGGAGCCCAGGCAGGGCCAGACGGCACCGCACCGTTGAACGCGGTCGCCTGATCGGGTGCCAGCCGGGCGCGAGGACGGTGGCGTAGCGGCCTCGGTGGTCGGAGTGGACGAGAGCCAGAATGTCCGGGTGCGCGGAGAGGGGGTCGGTGTCCTCGAACGTGAGGCGGATGAGTTCGTGGAAGATCGCGATGCCTTCCCAAGCTGCGCGGTCGCAGTGGGTGAGGCAGCGATGCGGTGGCCGCGTTCATGGTGGCTTCTTGGCCGGCTGGCGCGAAGTGGACCGCGGAGGTCGATGCCCGCATCAAGGAGCCGCTTCCGGCTCGTCGTTGGTCGACCTGGAAATGGATCGCGGCGGCGAGGTCCTAGGGCATGCCGTTGGTCAGGACGTTTTCGGTCTGCAGGCCGATGTCCTTCGGTTCGGCCGCTTGAGCTGCCGTCGGCTCCGCGCAGGTTATCTGCATCCAGGGCCCGTCATGGCGAGCCCTGGGGGCCCGAACACGGGTCAGCCCCGGCTCCGTCGCTCTCGGAGCCGGGGCTGACCCTGCATCGTGTACGGCGAGGCGTCCCCACCCCGCGCCGTACACGAAGTACGGGAAGTACCCGAAGTGATCGCAGTACCCGAAGTACCGGGCTTACCCGGTGTACGGGCCGTCAGTGGGCCATCACCGGGATCTTCATCTCGTCCTCGGCACCCTCGCCGGAGGCCGGACCGACTTCCGGCTTGCCGGTGTTGATGAAGGTCGCGGCGATCGTCGCGGCGAGCACGAGGATGCCGACGGCGAACCAGATCGCGTTGGTGTACCCGTGCACCTGACCCTCCAGCTGGACCAGCTGCTGCTGGGTCCTGGAGCCCGCGCCGGCGATGTGGTCCTTGATGTACGAGGTCGTCGCGGAGGCGGCGATCGTGTTCAGCAGGGCCGTACCTATCGCGCCGCCCACCTGCTGCGAGGTGTTGACCATCGCGGAGGCGACACCGGAGTCACGCGGCTCGACACCGTGCGTGGACAGGGAGAGGGCGGGCATGAACGCCGTACCCATGCCGAGGCCGAGCAGCACCAGCCCCGGCAGGATGACACTGGCGTACGAGGTGTCGATCTCCAGCCGGGTGAGGAAGAACATGCCGGTCCCGGCGAGCAGGAAGCCCGGAGCCATCAGCAGGCGCGGGGGAACCCGGGTTATCAGGCGGGTGCCGATCTGCGTGGAGCCCACCATCAGGCCGCCGATCAACGGAAGGAAGGCGAGGCCGGTCTTGACCGGCGAGTAGCCCTTCACGAGCTGCATGTAGTAGGTCAGGAAGAGGAACAGGCCGAACAACGCGATGATCGCGAGGCCGAGGGAGAGGTAGACGCCTCCGCGGTTGCGCTCGGTGATGACGCGCAGCGGCAGCAGCGGGGCCTTGACCTTGGACTCGGTGAAGACGAACGCGGCGAGCAGCACCGCTGCGGCGAAGAACAGGCCGACTGTCGTGGAGTCGCCCCAGCCGTCGGACTCGGCGCGGGTGAAGGCGTAGACGAGCGTGACCAGACCGAGGATGGACAGGACGACGCCCGGGATGTCGAGCGGCGAGCGGTTGCGGCTGCCGGACGGCTCACGGATGACGAAGTACGCGCCGAGCGCGGCGATGACCGCGAACGGGATGTTCACGAAGAACGTCCAGCGCCAGTCCAGGTACTCGGTCAGGACGCCGCCGAGGATGAAGCCCACGGCGCCGCCGCCACCGGCGATCGCGCCGTAGATGCCGAACGCCTTGGCGCGCTCCTTGGGCTCCGTGAACATCACGGCGAGCAGGGAGAGCGCGGCGGGCGCGAGCAGCGCGCCGAAGGCACCCTGGAGGGCACGGGCGCCGAGCATCGTCGCCTCGTTGGTGGCCGCGCCGCCGAGGGCGGACGCGGCGGCGAAGCCGATCAGACCGGCGACGAAGGTGCGCTTGCGGCCCCAGAGATCCGCGATACGGCCGCCGAAGAGCAGGAGGCCGCCGAAGGCCAGGGCGTACGCCGTGATGACCCACTGGCGGTTGCCGTCGGATATGCCCAGGTCCTGCTGGGCGGACGGCAACGCGATGTTCACGATGGTTGCGTCCAGCACGACCATCAGCTGGGCGAGCGCGATGAAGCCGAGCGCTTTCCAGCGGTTGGAATGGGAGTCGGCTGCCGCCTTGGCGGTGGCCTGAGCCGTTTCAGACATGGGGATACCCACTTCGGGACTTTCGTGGCGAAAAGCGATGAGAGAAGTTCAGAGAGACAAAGCTGGAGACGAAGATCGAGACAGCGAGACGTCGGGACATCTAGCCAGGGGCAGGACGGCTCGTCATCGTCGACGGCCGAAAGCTTTGTACGAGGTGGTTACTGGTCACGACTACTGACCGGCGCCGAGCGCCGAGCCCCGAACTAGTCGATATCGATCTGACCGACCGGATCAGTCACGCTCGTCGCATGTCCTCCACGGTCACGGCCGATGCCCGACCAGTTCCATCAGCCGCTCGCGTGCGACGAACAGATCGGGGTGGTCCTGGTCGAAGTTCTTCGTGAGCATCGGACCCAGGGCGCCGATCCGCTCGTCCGCCGCCATGTGCACGAAGCCGCTCAGTGCCCGACCATGCCGTCCCTGGCGGCGGCCACGGGCTACTCGACTCCACCCAACTCGGGGCAGTCCGAAGCCTCCACCGATACCGGGGCGGTTCACCGGCTGCAGATCTCAGCCGGCGAGCTTGTTGGTCTTGCGGACCTGTCCGTCGAAGACCCCGGCGGGAAGGATACGGTGCGCCGCGCTGACGAGCCGGGCTTGCCGGCCGGCGGTGTACCGCACCTTCGGCTTGGAGTCGGTGGCGGCCGCGACGATTGCCTTCGCGACGACGTCGGGGTCGTCGCCCTCCTCGTTGACCGCCAGCGCCAGCTTGTCGGCGATGCGCCGCTGCTCCGCGTAGATGTCCATGGGCATGTCGGGCTCGACAGTGTTCGCCTCGAAGGAGGACTTGGTGCCGCCCGGCTGGACGATAAGGGCACGGACCCCCTGTTCGCGGATCTCGTGGTCCAGGGACTCGGTGTACCCCTCGAGCGCGTGCTTGGACGCCGAGTAGTTGGCCATGTAGGGCGCGGGGAGGAAGCCGAGGACGGACGAGATGTTGATGATGCGCCCGCTTCCCTGGGAGCGCATGTGCGGGAGAACGGCCTTGGTCATGCGCATCACACCGAAGACGTTGATGTTGAAGAGGCGCTCGGCCTGAGCGAGAGAGTTTTCCTCCCACGCGCCCGAGGAGCCGATGCCCGCGTTGTTGACCAGGACGTCGATCCGCCCGAACCGCTCGATCACCTGCTCGACCGCGGCAGCGACCGATTCGTCGCTGCCCACGTCGAGGGCGAGGAACGTCACGCCGTCACGACGGTCGGCTCCCGACGTCTTCCGGCTCGTTCCCACCGTCTCGAAACCCGCTGCGGCAAGCGCGAGAGCTGCTGCCTTTCCGATACCGGTGGACGCGCCTGTCACGAGTGCCACCGGCTGGGTTGTCGCCATCACAAGCTCCCTTGGTTTTAGAGTACGCCCGTATGTCGTACGGTCGTATGCCTTACGTTCGTACGACCATACGGGGATCGTCGGTCGATGGCAAGTGGCCGCGTCCGGCGGTTCGAGAAGGATCTCGGGAAAGGCATCGGCCAGGTCACCGCCGACGCGGGAGCGGATCAGCACGCGGCCATCAGCCCACGAGTGCCCGGTAGCCGTCGTTCTCCAGACTTCGATGTGTCTCAGGAGACATCAGCTCGCGTCTGTGCCCCCAGAAAAGATCAAGCACCGCAGGGGCCGCTCGTGTCAGGATGGCCGTCGAAGCGAGCGCTGGGCCTTCGCCACGATCTCCGGACGTTCGAGCGGCAGGTAGGGATCGAGCAGTTCCATCGGGTCCGGCGCGACATAGACAGAGCGCGGCCGTCCGAACTTGGCGCAAGCCTTCAGCTCGACGTCCGTGAACGCCGGCCGCAGGCCATCCACCAGACCGAGCTCGGGCAGGAGCAAAGTGGACCACTCCTGGATCCGCATCCCCGTCATCAGCGCCAATTCGCAGGCCGCGCGGTTTCGGTGGGGCCGCCAGCCCCTGAACGAGACATCCAGCCCGGCGTCCGGAGCCAGTCCCCCGAATCCGACGTCCCTCACGTAGAGGTACTGGTCAAGCTCCATGTGCCGTACGCGCAGGTCAGGGCGGATTCTGCTGGCGAGGTTGTCACGCTGCGGTGTCGCCCGCCAGGGCTGCCGGGTGACGACACCAATCCGGATCAGATACCGGTAAAGAGACTCGATGGCGGCCCAGTCCTGGTCCCAGGCGGCGTCACCGACCACCTCCTCCGCCTCGTCCTGCCGCCACAGACGAAACTCCGCCCGGACCCTGGCCCCGTGGGGCACGCCGCTCCAGGCCTGTGCCGCGGGAGCTGCTGCCCGCGACCGTCGTCCTATACGACCTGGCGGTGTCTCAGGGGAACCGGGAGTCGTTCCCCGGGGAGATCACTCCCTGCTTCGCCACGAAGCAGGGAGAAAATCCTCCCCCTCACACAACGCCCGTGCAGTGCGATGCTCTACGGCGTCCCCACCCCGCGGCGGTCGTACATCGTCCTGAAAAGGGAATGCCACCGAATGCCATCCACGACCGACGGCCGACCCCGCAAGCTGCCTTTCGTCGTCCTGGTGCTGTCCGCTGGGACATTTCTCATGGGTACCACCGAATTCGTCGTCGCGGGCCTGCTGCCCGAGATCGCCGACGATCTGAATGTCAGCGTGTCTCACGCGGGTCTGCTGATCACAGCGTTCGCGGCAGGAATGATCGTCGGGGCGCCGGCGATGGCGATCGCGACGCTGCGCCTGCCCCGGCGCTCCACACTGATCCTCGCGCTCGCCGTCTTCGCCCTCGGCCACCTGGTCGCCGCGCTCAGCTCGTCCTTCACACTCGTGCTCACCGCCCGCGTGGTGACCGCGCTGGCCACCGGCACCTTCTGGTGCGTCGGCGCCCTCGTGGCCACGACCGCGGCAGGGCCGGCAGCGACGTCACGGGCCCTAGGCATGCTCCTGGGAGGTCTGACCGTGGCCACCGTGGCCGGCGTACCTCTGGGCGCGTGGCTGGGGCAGCTGTCGGGCTGGCGCGGCCCGTTCTGGGTGCTCGCCGTACTGTCGGCCGGGGCGGCGGCGGTCATCGGCCAGTACATCCCCACCGACGTGCGAAGCGAAGCACCTTCCGTCCGGGCCGAGTTCGCCGCGCTGCGGGATGTCCGGGTCTGGCTGACGCTGAGTGCCATGACGCTGCTGATGGGCGGTGTCCTGGCGACGTATACCTACATCTCGCCCCTGCTCACCGAACGGGCCGGCATCCCCAATGGAGCCGTGCCCATGGTTTTGACCGGCTACGGCCTGGGCGCCCTGCTGGGCACCACGGTCGGCGGGCGCCTGGGCGACCGCCGCCCCCTTGCCACGCTCCTCACCTCTGCCGGCACGACCACGCTGGTGCTGCTGTTGTTGACCTGGCTCTCCCCGAACCCGGTGGCGGCCGTCGTCCTGGTGACACTCATGGGGATGACCGGCTTCGCCGCGACCCCGGTGCTCGGCGCGCTTGCCCTGCGCTTCTCCAGTTCCGCGCCCACCCTGGTCTCCGGCCTCAGCGGCGCGGCGCCCAACGTGGGCATCGCCGTCGGCTCCTGGACGGCGGGCATCGCCCTGACCTCACCGCTGGCGCAGGCAGGGCCCCCGCTGGTCGGCACCGTGGCGGTCGCGCTCACCCTCGTACCCCTGGCCGTACTCGCGCTGATGCGCGCCACCCGCTCCGAGACGCCCCCGCCTCAGCCCCGAGCAGCCACAGAACAGGCGATCGGGTGCGGACTTCAGGACCTCGGCTGACGCGGCGCTTGGCTCGTCCCACGTGCGCGCAGCAGGTCACGCCGCGGACCGGCAGAGCGTGCGGTCGGCCCGGCAGGGTCACCGTCCGTCGGTGTGGGCGCGTCACCGGTCAGCGGAGGGACGAAGAGGGCACCATGTTCTGGTCGGCGGCCCAGGAGGCGAGGATGCGCAGCCGCTCGCGGGTGGCAGAACCGGGGGCGGCGGTCCAGACGGTCAGGTTCTGGTCGGGATCGGTGTTGGCGGTGAGGGTGTCCCAATCCAGAACGAGTTCGCCGACGACCGGATGGTTGAGGGTCTTCGTGCCCACGGTGCGGGAGGCGACGCAGCGATCTCCCCACCACTTCGCGAACTGCTTGTCCCGCATGAACAGTTCACCGACCAGCTCGATCAGGCGGGGGTCCTCGGGATACTTCGCCGCCTCCATCCGCAGCTGCGCCACCGTCACCTGCGCAGCCGTCTCCCCGTCGGCGCACAGACCACGCATCACCGGATCCATGAAAAGGAGACGCGGGTAGTTGCGATGCTTCTCCGGGATACGGGAAAAGTCAGTGACCAGCCCAGCGCGGCCGGCGGACCGTGGTTTTGCCCGCGAGCTGGAAGAGATAGCCGCCCTCGTCGTCCAGATGGAGGACACGGGCGATGGTTTGTCCAGCACAGGAGCGGACGCCTGCATACGGCCCTGCTCAAGACGCGTGTAGTAGTCCGTGCTGATCGAGGCGAGCTGGGCGACCTCCTCACGGCGCAGTCCCTCGACCCGACGCGGCCGGGTGGTCGACGGAAGTCCGACCGTGAGCGGGCTCAATTTTGAGCGGCGCCGCTTGAGGAAATCTCCCAGTTCATTCAGGGTGACATTGCTGCTCATGCTTCCGAGAATTAAATCGATCGCATCCGGGAAGGGGGGAGAATTTCCTCCCTGGATGTTCCTCTCCCCCGATAGATTCCTCCGCTTTTCACGCCCGCCCTCGAGTGTGAGGCTCGATCGTGAGCAGCCAGTCCTGCCTTTGGCTGCGGTTCAGCACCCTCGTACCGAAGGAAGCACCCCATCATGCGCGGAGCAGTCATTCACGCCCCCGGCGACGTGCGCTTCGAGACCCTGGACGACCCGAAGATCAGCCGTCCGACCGACGCGATCATCCGCACGGTCGCCACCTGCGTGTGCGGCTCGGACCTGTGGCCCTACCGCGGCGCTGAACCGGTGGACGAGCCCCATCCCATGGGGCACGAGTACGTCGGCATCGTCGAGGAGGTCGGCAGCGAGGTCGCCCACGTCAAGCCGGGCCAGTTCGTCGTCGGGTCGTTCGCCACCTCGGACAACACCTGCCCGAACTGTCTGAACGGCTGGCAGTCCTCCTGCCTGCACCGTGAGTTCATGAGCACCTGTCAGGCCGACTACGTCCGCATCCCCAACGCCCACGGCACCCTCGTCGCCACCGACGAGCACCCCGACGCCGAGATGGTGCCCAGCCTGCTCGCGGTCTCCGACGTGATGGGCACCGGCTGGTACGCCGCCCTCGCCGCCGAGGTGAAGCCAGGCTCCACCGCCGTCGTCGTCGGTGACGGAGCGGTCGGTCTGTGCGGTGTCATCGCCGCCAGGGAACTGGGCGCGGAGCGGATCATCGCCATGAGCCGCCACGAGTCCCGGCAGAAGCTGGCCCTCGAGTTCGGCGCCACCGACATCATCAGCGGACGCGGCGACGAAGGCATCGCCCGCGTCAAGGACCTCACCGGCGGCATCGGCGCCGACTCGGTTCTGGAGTGCGTCGGCACCGCCGAGTCCATGCGGCAGGCTCTGCACTCCGCCCGCCCCGGCGGCAACGTGGGCTTCGTCGGCGTCCCGCACGAGGTTTCGGTCGAGGGCCAGGAGCTGTTCTTCTCCCAGGTCGGCCTGCGCGGTGGCCCCGCCCCGGTGCGCCGCTACCTGCCCGACCTGATCGACCGGGTCCTGTCCGGCCGGATCAATCCGGGCAAGGTCTTCGACCTCACCCTGCCCCTGGACCAGGTCGCCGAGGGCTACAAGGCGATGGACGAACGCCGCGCCATCAAGGCCCTCCTCAAGCCCTGACCGCACACCGTCCAGCCGCCGGGGCCTGGCATCCAAAGCCCGGACCCGGCGCTCCCCCTCGCCACCAAGGACTCACCGTGACCACTTTCGCTCTCATCGGTGCCGGACCCGGCCTCGGGCTCGCCACCGCCCGCCTCTTCGGAACCGCCGGCCACTCCATCGCCCTCATCGCCCGCAACACGGAGAAGCTGGCCAGCCTGACAGCCGAACTGGCCGGCGACGGCATCGAGGCCCGCGGCTTCGCCGCCGACGTCCTCGACATCGAGTCCCTGACCGCGGCCCTGTACACGGCCGGTACCTCCCTGGGGACCGTCGAGATCCTCCAGTACAGCCCGGTGCCCCGGGCCGACTTCATGCAGCCGGTCCTGGACACCAGTGCCGATGACCTCGACGCGCCGCTCGCGTTCTCTGTCAAGGGCCCCGTCACCGCGGTGAACGCCGTCCTGCCCGGCATGCGGGAGCTCGGTCGCGGCACGCTGCTGTTCGTCAACGGCTCCAGCGCCGTACGCCCCAACCCGAACGTCGCCGGCACCTCCGTCGCCTTCGCCGCCGAAAGCGCCTACGCCCGCATGCTCCACGACACCCTCGCCCCGCAGAACATCCACGTCGCCCAGCTGATCGTCCCCGGCGCCATCCGGCCCGACGCCGAACACAACAGCCCCGACGCCCTGGCCCGGCGCCTGTACGACATCCACCGCGAGCGTGACAGCTTCCGCCACTACTCCGAGCCCCTGCCCGACTGAGACCCGGAGCACTGCCATGAACTTTGCCGCCCGCCGCGCCCTGGTCCGCGCCGTCCCGGTAGCCGCTCTCCTGCTGGCCGTGACCGCCTGTGCCGGCGACTCGTCCGGAGCCACGCCGCACTCCGCGTCCTCCTCCCCGGCGTCCTCCTCCCCGGCGTCCTCGGGGCAGCAGGAGGCATCTTCATCCGCCGCACCCATTGCATCAGCCGACAGGAACACTGCCATGGCCATCCGAGTCACCATCGACGGCCGGCCCGTCGACGCCACTCTGAACGACAGCCCTGCCGCCCGCGACTTCGCCGATCTGCTCCCGCTGACCCTGGATCTGGAGGACTTCCACCAGACAGAGCGGATCGCGGACCTGCCGCGCAGGCTGACCACCTCGGGCGCTCCGGACCCCGACGTGCCCCGGGTCGGTGACCTGGCCTACTACGCGCCCTGGGGCAACCTGGCTCTCTACTACCGCGACGGCGACTCCGCCAACGCCGACCTGCTCATCCTCGGCCACGTCGACGCCGACGCCGACCGGCTCGGCACGGCCGACCGCATCACCATCGAAGCCGCCTCCTGACCTTCGGCAGCCAGGTCCGCCCCCGTCCGCTCCGACAGCCTCCCCATGGCCTGACCACAACCCGTGTCCGCCCTTCCGCTCAAGGAGAAACCTTCCGTATGCCTTCCACATCCGGGACCACCCCCGGCAAGCTTCCCTTCGTCGTCTGGGTGCTGGCCGCCGGCACGTTCCTGATGGGCACCACCGAGTTCGTCATCGCCGGACTGCTGCCCGAACTGTCCACCGGCCTCGGTGTGAGCACCTCCCAGGCCGGTCTGCTGATCACCGCCTTCGCCGTCGGCATGATCATCGGGGCGCCGACCATGGCAATGGCCACCCTGCGCCTGCCCCAGCGCCAGACGTTGGTCCTGGCCCTGTCCGTCTTCAGCCTCGGTCACGTGGTGGCGGCCCTCAGCACCTCCTTCACCGTCGTCCTCGCCGCCCGCGTCGTCACCGCCCTGGCCACCGGGGCGTTCTGGTCCGTCGGTTTCGTCGTCGCCACCACCGCTGCGGGCCCGCAAAGGGCCACGCGCGCGACCGGCGTCATGATCGGCGGGCTGACTCTGGCCAACGTCGTCGGCGTGCCCATTGGCTCCTTCGCCGGCCAGTTCGTCGGCTGGCGCGGCCCGTTCTGGGCCCTGGCCGCCCTCTCCGCGCTCGCCGCCGTCTGCATCGGCCGCTTCATCCCCACCCAGGAGCAGCGCGCGACCGTCTCACTGCGCGCCGAGTTCGGCGCCCTGCGCCAGGGCCGGCTGTGGCTGGCCCTCAGCGCCGCCATGCTGATCATGGGCGGTGTCCTGGCGACGTACAGCTATGTCACCCCGCTGCTGACCGACCGCGCCGGGATACCGGCGGGCGCCGTCCCGTTCGTCCTCGTCGCCTTCGGCGTCGGCGCCCTTGGTGGCACCACCACCGGTGGCCGTCTGGGTGAGCGCCGTCCGATGAGCACCACCATCACCGCCGCCGCGGCCACCGCCCTGGTCCTGTTCCTGATGATCCCGCTGTCCACCAACGCGGTCACGGCCACCGTCCTCGTCTTCCTCATGGGCCTGACCGGATTCACGGTGAACCCCGTCGTCACCTCGCTCGCCATGCGCTTCGCCGGCGACGCCCCCACCCTCACGTCCGCGCTGACCACCTCCGCCTTCAACGTCGGCGTGGCCGGCGGCTCCTGGATCGCCGGTACCGCCCTGGACTCGTCCCTCGGGCTGACCGGCCCGCCCCTGGTGGGCACGGTCATCGCCGTACTCACCCTGCTCCCGCTCATCGTCCTCGCCGTCCGCGGCACCTCCGGCAAGAGCCGCATCGTCACCCAGCGCACCGCCCCGGCCCACGCGCCGAGTGACCAACCCGCACGGACGCCGTCACATCACTGAGTCCGGCCGGCATCCGCCACGAATCGACGCCGTATCCCCGCCGCACCGCACGAGAGGATCCACCATGAACCCCACCTACGACTTCACCGGCCAGGTCGCCCTCGTCACCGGGGCCGGTGCCGGCATGGGCCTGGCGACCGCCCGCGCCTTCGCCGAGTCCGGGGCCGCCGTCGCCCTCACCGACATCGACGAAGCGGCCCTCGACGCCGCCGCGAAGGAACTCACCGACGCCGGCCACCACGTCCTCGCCCTCACCTGCGACGTCAGCGACGAGGACCAGGCCGCCGCCGTGGTCGACCGCACGGTCGAGACCTTCGGCCGCCTGGACATGGCCTACAACAACGCCGGCATCCAGATCCCGCCCAGCGACGCAGCCGACGAACCCGCCGAACGCTTCGACCGCGTCAACGCCATCAATCTCCGCGGCGTGTGGACCTGCATGAAGCACGAGCTGCGGCACATGCGCGCCCAGGGCAGCGGCGCCATCGTCAACTGCTCCTCCCTCGGCGGCCTGGTCGGCCTGCCCGGCCGTGCCTCTTACCACGCCTCCAAGCACGGAGTGATCGGCTTGACCTCCAGCGCGGCCCTGGAGTACGCCCCGCGTGGCATCCGCATCAACGCCGTCTGCCCCGGGACCATCGACACTCCGATGGTCAGCGACATGATCGCCAAGGGGGAACTCGACCGTGCCGAGGCTGAGGCCAACCAGCCCATCAATCGGCTCGGCACCGCCGAGGAGATCGCCCAGGCCGGACTGTGGCTGTGCAGCCCCGGAGCCGGCTTCGTCGTCGGCGTCGCCCTCCCCGTCGACGGCGGCTACGTCGCCCGATAAGGACGGGCCACAACCGGGTCACGGAGCACCTCGCCGTGTGGGAGGCCAAGGGCGGCGACGGCAGCACCGGAACCACCTGGGCCGAGCCGGTCACCGACCAGCAGTAACAACAGGCCGTGCACCCGCGAACTGCCGTACGCCACCTCCTGATCCCGCCCCTGACACGCAAGGACGATCCGCGCTATGAAGAGCCCCACCGGTGCCGCAACCGAAGGACTCATCCATCTCCGAGCAGCAGGCGTGAGCCTGGTGCTCGACCTGCGGGGCAACCGCCTGCCCACCGTGCTCCACTGGGGCGCCGATCTCGGCGACCTCACACAGCATGAGCTGTCACAGCTGGCCGAGGCCGTCACCATGCCGAACATGCCGGGATCCGATGACGTCGTGCCGCGGGTGTCGTTGCTGCCCGAGCACAGCACCGGCTGGCCAGGACAGCCGGGATTGACCGGGCACCGCCAAGGCGCCGACTGGTCGCCCCTGTTCACCCTCGACTCGGTGGAGGCCGAGAGCGCCTCGGTACGGATCCGGGCCACCGACCGGACCGCGCGCCTGGGTCTCGTCCTGGAAGCCGGGCTCACCGCCTCCGGGCTGGTGCGGATGCGCGCTGTCGTACGCAACGACGACTCCGTACGGCCGTACACGCTCGACGGGTTGATGCTCGCGCTGCCGGTCCCCGATGCCGCCACCGAACTGCTCGACCTCACTGGCCGCTGGTGCCGTGAACGCGCACCGCAGCGCCATCCCTTCAACGCCGGCACCTGGCTGCGCGAGACCCGCAGCGGGCGCACCGGCCCCGACGCCGCCCTGGTCCTCACGGCCGGCACACCGGGTTTCGGCTTCGGCCACGGCGAGGTGTGGGGCCTGCACCTCGCCTGGAGCGGCAACCACCGGATCCTGGCCGAGCGGCTGCCCACCGGCCGCCCGGTCGTCGCCGCCGGTGAGCTGCTGCTTCCGGGTGAGGTGATCCTCGGCCCCGGCGAGCAGTACACCGGCCCGTGGCTCTACGCCTCCCACAGCGACCGGGGCCTGGACGGACTGGCCGCCCGCTTCCACGACCACCTCCGCGCCCGCCCCGGACACCCGCACCGGCCCCGCCCGGTGGTGCTGAACACCTGGGAAGCCGTCTACTTCGACCACGACCTCGAAAAGCTCACCCACCTCGCCGATCTCGGCGCGGAGGCCGGCGTGGAACGCTTCGTCCTGGACGACGGCTGGTTCCGTCATCGCCGCGACGACCGGGCGGGGCTCGGCGACTGGTACGTGGACGAGACCGTCTGGCCCAGCGGCCTGCGTCCGCTGATCGACCATGTCCGCGCGCTCGGGATGGAGTTCGGCCTGTGGGTCGAACCGGAAATGGTCAACCCCGACTCCGACCTGGCCCGCGCCCACCCCGAATGGATCCTGGCCACCGGTGGCCGCACGCCCGCCGACCGCCGCTCCCAGCAGGTCCTGGACCTCATCCACCCCGAGGCGTACGCGTACATCCTGGAGCGGCTCGACGCCCTGCTCACCGAGTACGACATCGCCTACCTCAAGTGGGACCACAACCGCGAACTCGTCGACGCCGGCCACTCGCCCGACGGCGAACCCGCCGTCCACGCCCAGACCCTCGCCGTCTACGCCCTGCTCGACGAACTGCGCGCACGCCACCCCGGCCTGGAGATCGAATCCTGCTCCAGCGGCGGCGGACGGGTCGACCTCGCCATCCTGGAGCACACCGACCGCGTCTGGGCCAGCGACTGCAACGACGCCCTGGAACGCCAGTCGATCAACCGCTGGACCGGGCTGCTCCTGCCGCCCGAACTCGTCGGCTCCCACATCGGCGCCGCCCGCTCCCACACCACCGGCCGCACCCACGACCTCGCCTTCCGGGCGGGCACCGCGTTCTTCGGCCACCTCGGCATCGAATGGGACCTCACCCGCGCGAGCGAGAGCGACCGCGCCGAACTCGCTCGCTGGATCACTCTCCACAAGCAACTGCGCGGCCTGCTGCACACCGGCCGCGTCGTCCGCGTCGACCATGCCGACCCGGCCCTGTGGGCCCACGGCGTCATCTCCCCCGACCGGACAGAAGCCGTCTTCGCGTTGAATGCCGTGGCCACGTCCGTCGCCGCCCAACCCGGCACGCTACGGCTGCCCGGCCTCGACCCGAACACCACCTACCGCCTGCGCCCGCTGCCCCCGGCCGACGACGCCCCCGGCATGGAACGCGGAACACCCGCCTGGTGCACCAAGGACGGCGTCACCCTGCCCGGCAGCGTCCTGGGACACGTCGGCATCCGGATCCCCGGCCTCCACCCCGAACAGCTCATCCTGCTCCACCTGACCAGCTGTCCCTCCACACCCTGACTGGTCCGACCCTGCTCGGCTATCCCGGCTAAGGTCACCGGCCTGCTCGCGCCTGGTGATGGCGGACGGTGACCGCTCGCCGGGACCGCCGGCAGGGGATCACGCGAGGTTCTTGCTGAAGAACTCTGGCACCTTGTCGAACGGGATCAGGTCCGTCCTGTCGTAAGTGATCCACGTGGCCGGCGTCGGGAACGACGTGGAGCTCCTTCGGCATCGTAGGCGTCCTCGCTGAAGTCGCGTGAGTGCGCGTGTGCGCGTGCTCTCCCACGACGATCATCGGGGCGCTTCTGCGGTCGAAGGGGCTGATCGACGTCGTACCGGAGGCGTCGGTGGAACACCAGTCGGCCCAGCGTGCGCTCGACCGTCCACAGCTTCGGGATCCGCCTCGGCACGGTGGTAACCGCAGTGGCGTTCGTGCTCGGTATCACCGCCGGAACGGCCCTGGCAGCCGCGCCGAAGTGCAGCGGCGACTTCAGCTGGGCCCAGACGAAGGTGAAGCGACTGGCGAACTGCGCCTCCACCCATTGGTACAACGGGACTCAGCGCTGCGGGCTCGACAGGCGACGACTCAACCGGCAGCAAGCTCACCGCCTGCGATGGCGCGGGAACCGACTCCTACTGGGACGGCATACATCTCCTCGCCGCCGACACCCCATGCTCAGGGGCCGGGCGAGTCCTCGGTCCGGGGCCGGTCTTCGACCGTGCTGGGTCCCCTGGCCGAGGTGCCGAACGGCTATCGGGCGATGGACGACCTGTCGGCGCTGAAGGTGTGCGTCTTCTGAGGGCGGGGGCTGGCGGCCCGGGTGTGGTTCCTCCCGTGCCGCGCGGCGCCCTCGTGATGTCAGGCGGTGCGCTTCACGTGGCGGACCAGCCACATCAGCAGGGCGTCCAGGTCGGCGGCGGCCGAGAGGACCCGGTCGACCGCCTCGGGGGTATGCAGCCACTCCTCGCAGCCGAGGGGCCGGGCGGCGATCAGTGAACGGTGGCGCAGCAGGTTCGCACGGGAGTGGTCCGTCGGATAGCCGCGCGGGGGGCGTTTCATCACGTCCCCGGAGATGTCGTAGCCCTTCTTCCGCACGTCCTCGACGATGGCGGACAGTTCGCGGCCGCTCCTCTCGGAGGCCACGGCTTTGCGGAACATGTCCACCTGGCCGGGGTCGGGGTACCACCAGGCGCCCTGGATCCGCAGGCCTTCCAGGGCGAACCGGAGACCGATCTCGATCTTGCGGCCGAGCCGGATCACCGCGCCCTGGTGCTGCCACCACCAGGAGTCGGTGCGGTAGTGCCAGACGGAGAAGTCTTCGTACCGGGGATCGGTGTCCGCGACCTCGTTGAGCAGGGCAATCATCGGCTGCCGGACAAGGCGTTCGCGGTCCGCGCGGTAGAGCTCGCGGGTCGCGTGGGTCGGTTCGCCCTGGAGCTGCCACAAGACGTCCATGGCCTGCTCCGGCCAGCCGGTGAACTGTCCGCGCATGCGCGGAGAATAGCTCACCCATGATCCGCGCGCGGAGAGTGAGACGGTCGAGTTTGTCGAGGAACACGGAGAGTGCAGTCGATGTGGAGCGGGCGGTGAGATTGTGCAGCCGAACTTGAGATCCCACACAGGTGTAGGTTCTCGCCGCTCGTGTCGGATGCCGCCCTCATGGGCCTGCGACTTCATCCGCTGTCTCACGATGTGTCGGACGCTGGAGTCTCGCGCCCGTGTCGTCTCCTCGACCGTGCGCGCTGGGCGGCTCGGGCCGTCGACCCTCTGTTTCCGTTCTCATCCATCGTGTCAGGGAGCCAGGTCGGCGAGCTGTGCACTGACAACTGCCTTGAGACAGGACGGGCGAGCGATCCGGCTGGGGATCAATAGGCTTGGACGTCACGGGGTCGATGTCCCAATGGCCTTGTCAGCTCCGGTGAGCGCCGACCAGGCAAGTGACAGAACCACAGAGAGCCCGCGCGGTGGAATCTCATCGATCTTGTCAGTTTTCCGAACCGACACCGCCTCATCGGAACGTGGCCTGGCCGCCGAACGGGCGCTCCAACGCACACCATGCGGCATGAGCGGAGGCCGTCCGGCGGTGCCCTACCGAAGCGTGCTCCCTCTCGACACGTTATGTGACACCTACGACTTGGCCGACGAGGTGATCGGCGATCCGGCCGGGGCTGCGGAGTCCAGCACCCCCGCGTAGTCGGGCAGCTCGACGCCGTTGATCGCGCGCCCGACCAGCTCGGTGAACCATTCGCCCGCGAAATCAGGGCGCGGCTCGGCGTCTGGCCCGGGGACGTCGCGGCTGCGGGCGTTCAACCGGCCGATCTCCTGGTTGGCCTCGACGAACGAGCGCATCCGCGCCTCGTAGCGGGCGAACCCGGCGTCGGGGTCCCATCCGGCAGCGGCCAGCTCTCCGGCCAGCAGGTAGGCACCGACCAGGGCCAGCCCGGTGCCCTGCCCGGACATCGGCGACGAGCTGAACGCCGCATCCCCGAGCAACCCCACCCGTCCACTCGACCAGCGGTCCATCACCACCTGGGCGACCTGGTCGAGATAGAAGTCCGGAGTGTCGTCCAGGTGCGCGAGGATGTCCGGGGTCAACCAGCCCAGGCCCGCCATCCGCTCCCGCAGCAGGACCTTCTGGGCCGCGACGTCACGGTGGTCGACGTCGAAGTCAGCCGAGGCGGAGTAGAACATGGCCATCGCCCGGGTGGCGTCCTGGATGGGCCGCAGGAGGGCGGAGCGCCCGGACTCCTGATCCTGGTACTCCAGCAGCCAGCGGTCCAGCCCGAACTCGTTGGGCACACTGTAGAAGGCCAGCACGTGCCCGAGGTGGCGAAGGAACCGCTCGTGCGGCCCGAAGGCCATCGCTCGCAGCTCCGAGTGCAGCCCGTCTGCCCCGACCACCAAGTCGAAGCGCCGCCGGTTGCCGCCCGCGAAGACCACGTCGACCCCGTCCGCGTCCTGGGTGAGCTCGGCGATTCGGTCGCCGAAGACGTACTCGACGCCGTCGCGGGTGTCGTCGTAGAGCACCTGGGACAGGTCCCCGCGCAGGATCTCGATGTCCGCGATGAACCCGTCGCCACCGTCATCGTCGGCACGGAAGGTCTCCAGCACCTGCCCGTCCGCGTCCACGGTGTGCGCGCCGGCGGTGTCGGTGCACGCCGCGCGCACCGCCGCGTCCAGCCCCATGCGCCCGATGACCTCCTTGGCGACCCCGCGCGCGTCCACCGCCTGCCCGCCGGGACGCAGCTCGGGAGCCCGCTCCACCACGGTCACCTCAGCCCCCCGCCGGCGCAGCCAGTGGGCCAGCGCGGGTCCCGCGATACTCGCTCCCGCCACCAACACCCTGGGACTGCTCACCCGCGTCCCCGACTCGCCAGTCCGGATGGTGTGCTCCTGCTCGGAGTCGTCGACGCTCATCACAGCCTCCATCTGCTTCCTCCCACGCTGGAACGTCCCCAGCACAGGCCCACCGCTGTCGGTGTATCCAGCCGTGTCGACCACGGATCCGCACAAAACTCATCGGTCACGGCAGACATTGATGAGAAACGCCAACTCCGATGAGACTCACATCGGTACAGGCTGGTGCAAATCAGGCAAACCATCCTGTCAGCTAGGCCGCCGCCTGAGCTTGATCCTTAACGTTTGGCTTGGTCTCGTTCGTAGAGGGTGCTGGGTCGTTGACGGCCGCCGCATCGGCGGCGGGCCCCAGGCGGACCGCGTCCAGCACTGCGGTCCAGCATGTGCGGTCCGGCATCAGGGCGGCGACGACAGAGTACGGCCAAGCCCGGGATGATCTGCGCGGTTGCCTTGGAGCGGCCGTGGACGTGGCAGAACAACCGCTCCGGCGAGCACGCGGCGTCCGAGCGCAGCCACGGGGAGACGTCCACGGTGAGCACGAGCCGCCCGCTGAAGCGTGGCAGGGGCAGCGACACCAGAAGGCCCCGCAGCCGGTGCACGTCCAGGCGGCCGTGATTCAGCGCACCGTACAGCGAGCCGTAACCTCGACGGTGCTCGGCCAGCAGAGACTGCTCCACCGGCGTCTTCACCGGCCCGTCCGCGCACAGCAGGGCATCGGTGAGCTCGAAGAAGGCGTCCGACCGCGCCGACAGACACCCGTAGAAGTCCGTCCGGAAGTGTGACAGTTCCGCGAACTCATCCCGGTCTCAACCGAACATGATCGCTTGATCTCTGCTGGTCAGGCATGGTTTCGCTCGTAGAGAGGGAGGCATGCGGCGTCTTGTTTCCGCTTCGTGGTTGAGGGGTGCGCGGTGGCGTCGGTGCTGGGAATACTGGAGGCGCGGGAGACAGCGGCCCGTGCGACTGCGGTGACGGCAGCGACCGCGACGGTGCCGTCGTTCGCAGCGCAACCGCTTCGCGACCCGCCCCCCGAAGGCAGAGGGCGCCATCCCGCTGACGGTCCGCTTCGACCCGAGCGAGTCCCCGGAGACCGA
This sequence comes from Streptomyces sp. NBC_00576, assembly GCF_036345175.1. NCBI lineage: Bacteria > Bacillati > Actinomycetota > Actinomycetes > Kitasatosporales > Streptomycetaceae > Streptomyces > Streptomyces sp. NBC_00576. The sequence goes on from NZ_CP107780.1 coordinate 283,172, forward strand.
CCGGTGGCTCCTGGAGTTGCGGGGCTCAAACCTGCATCGACTGGGACAAGGTTGAAGCGGTGCGCGAACTGCTGCGCGTGGTCATCGTGTTCGAGAGCGGTCACGCCACCCTGCGCCGATGTGGAGCATTCGGGGAGCTCCATCGGAGGGAGCAGTGCGGTGCGGAGGGCTCGACCGGGTGGGACTGGGGCGAGGACGAGTTCGAGTTGGGTTGGGCGCGGTCGCAGCCGAGGGACTAGGTCAGGCTCTCCATGCCGAACAGGAAGCCCAGCAGGGCCGCGACCTGGCGGACGGTGGCGTCGTCGTCGGAACGCCGTCGCCAGCGTGCAGTAGTGGGCGTTCCGGACGGCTGGGCTCCCTCGCCGCCCTGTTCCCCACGGCGACGCTGCGGGTGCTCGCGGAGGAACTCTCGGTGCTGCGAGGCCCGCAGGCCCAGCCCCGGGCGGTCCATCGCTCGGGGCTGCGAGTGCTACGGCAGCGTCGGCCACGCCGGCACCACGTCGTTGGTCCGCTCGACCCGGCCGGGCTCTCCAAGGGGTTCATTCGGCTTCCCGCCGCCGGCCCACGTCATCTGTGACCTGGCTCGGCGCGCCCACCGAGGACCGGAACCTCTTCTCCTACTGGTCCGACGGGTTCCCGGGCGGCGGGCGAGGAACTCCGCGACACCGAGCTCGTCGCGACCGGCACGAAAAGAAGGCGTTCCTCGCACGTTTGTCATGCGGTCGTGCCCTGCGTGTTTCGTCGCGGTGCCGTGTGCGGTGCGCGACCATACGGACACCGACATCACATTCATCGACATGGTGCAGGGAAACACCAAGACAGAAAGAAGGACGACGTGTCCGGCAGTGAAAGCGAAAATCCGGCAATCCCCTCCCCCACCCCCACACCGACTCGGCCCAGGACCAACCGGGACTGGTGGCCGAATCAGCTGGACCTTCAAATTCTCCACCAGCACTCGCCCCGCTCCAATCCCATGGACGAGGACTTCGACTACGCGAGAGAGTTCGCGACCCTCGACCTCGACGCGCTGAAGCAGGACGTCTTCGACATGATGACGACATCGAAGGACTGGTGGCCTGCTGACTACGGCCACTACGGACCGCTCTTCATCCGGATGAGCTGGCACGCCGCGGGTACATACCGTGTCGCCGATGGCCGGGGCGGTGGCGGCAGCGGCGCTCAGCGTTTCGCCCCGCTCAACAGTTGGCCGGACAACGCGAGCCTCGACAAGGCGCGCCGTTTGTTGTGGCCGGTCAAACAGAAGTACGGACAGAAAATCTCCTGGGCCGATCTTCTGGTTTTCGCCGGTAACTGTGCCATGGAATCAATGGGGTTCAAGACCTTCGGGTTCGGATTCGGGCGAGAGGACATCTGGGAACCCGAAGAAATCTTCTGGGGGCCCGAGGACATCTGGCTCGGAGACGAGCGCTACAGCGGCGACAGGGAACTCACCGCTCCCTTCGGTGCCGTGCAGATGGGACTTATCTACGTCAATCCGGAGGGGCCCAACGGCAATCCGGATCCGCTGACCGCCGCCCGGGACATTCGCGAGACATTCGGGCGCATGGCGATGAACGACGAGGAGACGGTCGCGCTCATCGTCGGCGGCCACACGTTCGGCAAGTGCCACGGTGCGGTCGACCCCGCGCATATCGGCCCGGAACCCGAGGCCGCACCCGTCGAGCACCAGGGTCTCGGCTGGCGCAACACGTACGGCAGCGGCAAGGGCGCCGACGCGCTCACCAGCGGGCTCGAGGGCGCATGGACCTCCGAGCCGACCCGGTGGGACAACGGGTACCTGGACAACCTGTTCGGGTACGAATGGGAGCTGACGACGAGCCCCGCCGGCGCCAAGCAGTGGACTCCCACGGATCCTTCGGCCAGGGCCACGGTGCCCGACGCTCATGATCCGTCGCGGAGTCATGCTCCCATGATGCTGACGACGGACCTCGCACTGAAGCTGGATCCGGTCTACGGCCCCATCTCGAAGAGCTTCCACGAGAACCCGGACCGACTCGCGGAAGCCTTCGCGAAGGCGTGGTACAAGCTGCTGCACCGTGACATGGGGCCCGTCACGCGCTACCTCGGCCCGTGGGTTCCCGAGCCGCAGCTGTGGCAGGACCCCGTCCCCGAGGTCGATCACGACCTCGTCGTGGACGGGGACATCGCCGCTCTCAAGAGCAGGATCGTCGCCTCGGGCCTGTCCGTCTCGCAACTGGTCACCACCGCCTGGGCGTCCGCGGCGAGTTTCCGCGGCACCGACAAGCGGGGCGGGGCCAACGGGGCAAGGATCCGCCTCGCGCCGCAACGGGACTGGGAGGTCAACCGCCTGCCCGAGGTGGACGAGGTGCTGCAGAAGCTGGAGCAGATCCGGCAGGACTTCAACCACTCACAGGCCGGCGGTACCAGGGTCTCGCTCGCCGACCTGATCGTCCTGGGCGGATGCGCAGCCGTCGAGCAGGCCGCGAAGAACGCCGGTTACGACATCACCGTCCCGTTCGCGCCGGGACGCACGGACGCCTCGCAGGAACAGACCGACGTGGAGTCGTTCGCCGTGCTCGAACCCGGGGCCGACGGGTTCCGCAACTACCTCCGGGCGGGAGAGAAGCTGGCGCCGGAAACACTTCTGCTGGACCGCGCCAACCTGTTGACACTGACCGCTCCCGAGATGACGGTGCTGATCGGCGGCATGCGGATCCTGAACACGGGCTTCGAGCGATCCCCACACGGTGTCTTCACCCACCGGCCGGAGACATTGACCAACGACTTCTTCGTCAACCTGCTCGACATGGGCACGGAGTGGCAGGCGTCGACGTCGGACGAGAACGTGTTCGAGGGCCGGGACAGCGCCACGGGCGAACTCAAGTGGACCGCCACCGCGGTCGACCTCGTCTTCGGTTCACACTCCCAGCTCCGAGCCGTATCAGAGGTCTACGCGGCCCAGGACGCGGGACACAAGTTCGTGCGTGACTTCGTGGCCGCGTGGGACAAGGTGATGAACCTCGATCGGTTCGACCTGGTCTGAACCCGATCTCCCGGCGGGGGCGGTGACGCCGATCTCGCAGAGCTCCCGCAACGCCTGCCTGGCGGGCACGCGCACTGCACCCCCAGCACGCGTGCCCGTCGAAACCAGAGGCCACTCACGCCATGGCCCGGTTCTCAATTCTCCTGAAGCACGGAGAGAACGTTCCCGGCGGGATCTGTGAACCACGCGATCGCCGCGGGGCCGCCCTTGCCGACCCTGACGATGCCCTTCTCGTCGTGGTCGAATTCGGGATAGCGCTCAAGATTCACGCCGCGTCGCTCCAGTTCGTCGACGGCGGCCTCGATGTCGTCCACGGGGAAGTTGAGAAGCGTGAACGTCGCGGGGGTGTGCGTCTCCTTGGGATAAACGAAGACACGCGCGCCGCTGCCGAGCGTGAGGGTCAGCATCCGCATCTCCCCCTGTCCGGTCTCCTCCACCTGCAGACCGAGGGTCTCTCCGTAGAACCGGCGAGCCTCGCCGAGGTCGACGACCGCGAAACCACTGAACGCCTGTGCCTGTCCGAACATGCCGTGTGTCTCCTTCACCGGTGAGCCGTCCCAACGCCTCAGGGCACATCACACACACCACGGTCAAGGGCTCGCCACGCGGTCGACATCCGGATGGTCGCACGCCCTTCACCCACACGAGGCTCGAAGGCGGGTTCCTGTTCGACGACGTGGAACACGACGCTTTGACACTTCGCGGATCCTGGGCGCGGTCCTGTCGGACGGCTCCTTGTTCGCGTTCTCGACACCGGCTCTGGTCTCGCTGGCAGTGGAGATCGAGGACGACGTCCATGGGGTCGCGGCCTCGAACACCATCCTTGATGAGCTTGCGGCATCCAGGCACCCCTGGCTGAGACGTCTCGACCTGAGCCAGGCGCACTTCGCCCCCGAGGAGGACGGCGACTTCGTCGTCCTCGCGAGGTCCCGGATACTTCCTGGCGGGTCTGGTCCGATGCCGGGCCTGCGACGACCCGGGTGTCATTCATGCTGTTCATGTCGTTCCGCCGTCATTCGGTAATTGGCGTACGGAGTGCGGCCTGGCGCGTGACGGTCCTGTGCCGGGTGTGCCGATGCGCACCCTCGCCGTGCGACGGCCGGGGTTCCGCAGGGCGCGGACTCCGGTGCCGCGGAGCCAGAACCCGGCGTCGCGTCCGAGGACCGGCCCGGGCTTGCCGTCGCGCAGCTCAAGCTGCACCCGCCCGCGGGTGACGACGCCGAACGCATCGCACCACTCCGCCGCGACCACCGCGACACGCGCGCCACCGCGCAGCGCGAGCGTGCGCACCGGGACTACTCCGTGCCGTCCGCGGGCAGGCGCTCCGGCAGCCCGAGCCGAGGGAACTGGTCGTCGTGGAACGTGACGATCTCGGCGATCGCCCCACCGGTGACGCGCAGGACGTCGATCGTCAGCGGCAGGTATGCGCTCTCCCGCTTCTGCCAGAGGTAGAAGGCGACGGCGGGCTGCCGGTTCACGGAGGTGAGGACGGCGCGCAGGCCCTTCATGCCTTCGAAGCCGCCCTCGACCCAGCCGTTCACCACCGCGTCGCGGCCGGCGTACAGGCCCGGCGTGGGTGGCATCGAGGAGCGGACGTCGTCCCGCAGCAGCGCGGCGAGCGCCGGGATGTCCGTGGCCACGCTGGCGTCGGTGTAGCGGCGTACCAGCTCGCGCGTCCCGGCGTCCTGTTCGCCGCCGGTCCAGTCCTGCCGTTCGGCGGGCAGGTGCTCCCTCATGCCGGTGCGGGCCCGCTGCAGCGCGCTGTTCACGGAGTTGACGGAGTCTCCGAGGAGTTCCGCGACGTCCTTCGCCGGCCAGCCGAGCACGTCTCGCAGAATCAGCACGGCCCGCGGGCGCGGCGCGAGGTGCTGGACTGCGACCAGGTACGCCAGCTCGATCGTCTCCCGCGCGACCGCTACGGTCTCCGGCTCGTCCGTGTCGCCCGCGGGCAGCTCGTCGAGCAGCCGGTCCGGGTAGGGCTGCAGCCAGAGCACCTCGCCGCCGGTCGCAGGCTCCGGGCGGCATTTGGCGAGCAGGTCCAGGCAGGCGTTGGTGGCGATCCGGTACAGCCAGGCTCGGAACGTGGATCGCCCCTCGAAGGTCTCCCGCCGCCGCCAGGCACGGAGGAACGTCTCCTGCACGGTGTCCTCGGCGTCCTCGAACGACCCGAGCATCCGGTAGCAGTGCACGTGCAGCTCCCGCCGGTGCCGCTCCGCCAGCCCCGAGAACTCCGGCTCGTCGACCTCGCCCAGACCGCTCACGCCCAGCTCCTCCAGCCGCGTTTTCGCACTCATCACGCCATCCTTCCGCCTCGTCGTGTCCCCTCGTAGGTGTGACGGGTGCGGGCGCGAAAACTCATCACTGGGGCCGGTCGGCATGACTGAGCGTTTCTCATCCGCTCTCATCCGCTCTCATCTGCGGCAGGACCGCCCTTGGCCGGGGCAGCGTCAGCCCACCTCCGCCTGGACGTAGGGGACCAGGCGGACGGGGCCCGAGAGTCCGTATGCCTGGCGGGTGGCCGTGCCGAAGACCGATGGCCGGCTGGCCCGGAGGCGGTTGATGAGGGGGGTCGCGACCTCGATCTCGATCGCGTTGGAGCCGCGTCGCAGGTGTCCGCCGAGGTCGACGACGGGGTGGAGGCGGTCGGCGGGGGCCAGCCGGGTGCCGTTGACCGTGACCCTGAACGTGTCGCTGACCGTGCCCAGTTCGAGGTATGCGCCGTGGGCCGAGGTCCAGTCGGCGGGCAGGGTCACCGTGGTGCGGTAGCGGCCGATGCCCGCGGAGTCCGCCAGTTCGGCAATCTGCGACCAGGGCAGAAGGGCGTCGAGGACGAGCGTGCGCCGCACGACGTCGGTGTCGGTCGGCCCGGCGCCGGGGTACCAGTCCTCGACGTCGAGCTGCCATCGGTCGAGGGGCACGGGGTCGGGTACCGGCGGCAGCGTAGTGGTGGCCGTACCGCCCCGGGAGAGCTGGGTGGTGTACGTGCCGCCGTGCGCCGCGCGGACCGCCAGACCGCGGGCGGAGTAGAACACGCGGTCGGCGCTGCTCGCCACGGCATGCTGCCGGTTGCCGTGGCGGTCCCCGAAGAGGCCCGGGCGGCCGAGGGCGACGACCGTGGCCTGACCGGGTTGGAGGGTGACACGCAGGGTGATGCCGTCGGCGTCCTCGGTGTAGCGGCCGACGCGGCTCACCTCTCCCGTCCACGGGTCGAGCAGGTACGGAACGGTCGTGCCACGGCGGGTGGGGCGCAGGGTGATGTCGTGGTCGATGGTCGCCACGGGCGGCTTGACGGTCTCGGCGTGCTTGCCGTTGCAGAGGTAGTACAGGTCGGTGTCGCCGGTGACGCGGTGGGCGTTGAGGAGGGTGGAGGAGGCGGCGTTGCGGGCGTCGGGGGTGACTCCGAGAGCGGCCAGGGCGTCGCCGACGGCTGTCTTGTCGGTGATGTTCTTGACGTGGGGCAGGGCGAGGAGGTTCGCGAGGATCTCGCGCAGCCGCTCCGTCTCGTCCTGGGCGGGTACGCCGGGGGTGAGTACCTGCTCGAACGCGCCGAGCAGGACCATGGGCAGTCCTGATCGGGCGAGTCCGATCAGCCTGCGGGCGTCCGCGAGGGCGAGGGACGGGGTGGAGCCGTAGAAGAAGTCGCCCTCGACGAACAGGGCCTTGTAAGCCGGTCCGTTCGGAGCCAGGCGGCCGCCCGAGACGCGGGCGCTGGGCAGGTCGAGTAGGGGTCCGCTCAGGAACTGGTGGGTCCAGCCGAGCGGGATGCCGGTCGCGGTGAACCAGGAGGCGCCGATGCCGGTGGCGGTGTAGCCGGTCTGCCGGAAGACGGCGACGTCGGCGCGGGGGCTGCCGGTCTGCAGGACCTGGTGCACGCGGCCGAGGTAGCCGGCGATGTCCTCGGCGTGCCGCCAGGTGGGCTGCCGGGGGCCCCACGACTCGCCGTAGCCGGGTGCTCCGTTGTACGGGCTGAAGGCGGCGAAGCCCGGCCAGCTCACGCCGGGGGCGGTCGCGTACGAGAAGCCGTGCACCACCGTCTGGTTGACACCGGCCGCGTACGCGCCGCCCATGGTGCGCAAGAACCGGTCCCAGGTCGTGCTGTACGCCGAGCCGTTGTAGGCGCCCGACTCGCAGGACAGGACGGTGTGCCCGGCCATGTCCCGCCCGCCGGCCAGGCAGCGATAGTCGTCCAGGTTCTTGAAGCCGAGCGACTCCCCCTCCGCGATGTCGAGGATCGCGGCGGAGGCGATGGCGTCCGTCTGCAGGCCGTACGGCTGCGACCGCAGCTCCATACCGAGGCAGTGGGCCCAGTCGCGCAGGGTGGTGACGTGGTGGGTGTTGAAGAGCTCGGAGACGGTCTCCCAGAAGTCGTGCCGGATCTGCCGGGTGGCCTGGGCCTCGAATGCGTAGACCTGGTTGCTGTTGTCGAGGACGACGGCCGCCAGGCAGGGCAGGAGGGAACGGCCCGTCTTCTTCTCGAAGGCTGCGGGCAGTGCCGATGTCCATACCAGCGCGTCGGTCTCCAGCTCGATGGAGTCCTCGAAGAAGGCGCCGCCCGCGGCCTTGAGGAGCCTGCGCACCGTGCCGGTCAGAACGGCGCGCTCCCAGAAACCCGTGACGGCGGCGGTACCGGCCGGGCTGAAGTGGTCGACGACGTAGGCGGCCGGGGCGGAGTGCGGGCCCGACTCGGGCTGCTGGGCGGTGCCGCGCTGCCAGTAGGAGATCAGCACCCAGTCGCCGTCGGCGGGCGCGGTCCAGCTGAGGGCGCCGTCGCGGATGCTGTCGGTCAGGTCCTGGACGCTGTCGAGGTCCAGCCCGGTCTCCTTTCGGGTGGCGTAGGCCGCGTTGACGCGGGCGGCCTGGACGGCGAGCAGGCTGCGCCGGGTGATGCCGTCGGCGACCTCGCGTACGGGCTCGGGCACCGGTCCCTGGTAGGTGGCCCCGGCGGCCACGGCGGTGCGGCCGTAGGCGAGTTCCTGCGCGGCCGCCTCGTCGTCGGGGGTGAGGCCGGGGACGGCGGCGGGCCAGCTGGGGCCGAGGGTGAGGTCGACGGTGAGGCCACGGCGGGCCGCCTGTCGCAGCGCGGCCTCGACGCCTTCGCGCCAGGGCGTGCTGCCCCAGCTGTGATGTGCCGTGTCCAGGACGGCCTTGTCCTTGATGCTGTGGTGGACCGCGGCGATCTCGGCGCCGCCGAAGCCGGCGTCGGCGATCTGGTCGATCTCACGGGCGATCTCTGTCCGGTCGACGAGGCCGTCCGGCCACCACCAGCGGAACTTGGGGCGCACCGAGCGAGGCGGCACGGCGAACCAGTCACCGTCCAGGCGCGGGCCGCCGGTCGGGTACAGGCGGCCGGCCGGCGGGGCGGCATGTGCGTTCGTCGCGCCGGCCGTGGTGAGCGCCGTGGCGGCGCCCGCAGCCAGGGAAACGGCCAGTACCGCGCGGCGGGAGATCCCGCCGCGCTGCGTAGTGGGCTCGTGCATGTTTCGCCCCAAGGTGTGGGTCAGGGAACGGACAAGGGATCACACAGAAATTGAAACGATTCATTCCGCACTAAACGCCGGAACGGTATGCCTGGAGTCTGGGGAGGGTCAAGATCCGCGCACCAACTCCCTTCCGAGCGGAGCCACTTCACTGGGCTCGAATCCGTCCCATGGAAGGTGGCGGTCGTTGTCGCAATGAGTGGCCCGTCGTCGTACCGACGGAGCTGACCATGCGTAGCCCTTGCTGTTCTGCCGGCCATTGCCGCCGTCAGCGCCTCGTTGGGGGCACCGGCCCCCGTCGCCTCGGCCGCGTCAACTGTTTCGACGAGGGGCCCGGCGGGTTCACCCAGGCCGAGCCTGGCCGGTACAGCTACGAGGACGAGCTGACGTACGCCGAGTATTACGACAGCCGGAGCGTATGGCGGGATGTCGCTTGTTGCCCACTGTCCTGGGCCGACCTCAGCTGCGAACACCGGCGGATGAGTTTGGGGTTGCTCTGCCCAGCCAGGGACTCCCGAAGGGCCGGATCTGCCGCCACGAGCACGGCCTTGAGCTGGTTGATGGCCATGGAGCGGGACTTCACCGCGGAGTGGACCTCGGCTCGACCCGCAACGCAGAGCCGCACCCACATGCAAGGGCGGTTCGGGTTCCACCCGCTGGTGTGCTTCCTGGGCCAACACCGGCGAGGCGTTTGCGTGGACGCAAGCGGCTGGACTACCGGGGGCCCTCACGGGATCGTCTGGAAGTTCCCGGGCCGGGGTGGCCTGACCGGCAAGATTCATCTGGCCTGCGACGCCTTGGGTCGCTCGCTCGCGCTGCTACGCCGTTGGAGCGAAGCCTCAATCAGGCAGGATTCCGGGCTCGGCCCGGAGGGGAAGGCCCAGCGTTGTGACAGGTCATGTAGCAGGACACGTAATTCCGTACGAGGTACAGGGCAGCGGTCCGGAGCGGGTCCTCGCACTCCACCACTGGCTCAGCGACAGGTCGAGTTTCGGCCATATGCGGCGGTACCTGGACGAGAGCGCGTTCAGTTACGCGTTCGTGGACTGCCGTGGGTACGGCGAGGCGATGGACACACCCGGCACGTACACGATGGAGGAGGTCGCAGCGGACGCCCTCGCCGTGGCCGACGACCTCGGCTGGAACACCTTCTCGGTCATCGGTCACTCCATGGGCGGCAAGGCGGCCCAGCTGATGTTGCTGGACGCCCCCTCGCGGGTCCGCTCGATCGTCGGCATCTCGCCGGTACCCGCGTCCGGATTCCCGCTCGAAGGGGAGATGTGGGAGCTGTTCGTCGGAGCCGTGGAGGATGTCGGCAACCGCAGGACGATCTTTGATGTCACCACCGGCAGTCGGCACGACGATGCATGGTTGGATGCCAGGGTGAGCGGCTCGGGACACTCCTCGTCGGCTGCCCTGCGCTCGTACCTCGAATCCTGGACTCGTGGCTCCGACATCCACGAGCGGCTTGAGGGAAATCCGACCCCGGTGCTTGTCGTGGCTGGTGCGAACGACCCGGCGATGGGCCCCGACACCATGCGGTCCACCTGGCTGCAGTGGTATCCGAACGCCGAGCTCCAGGTCTTCAACGACGCCGGCCACTTCGCCCCGGATGAGAGCCCAGAGGCCCTGGCGACAGTGGTCGAAAGATTCCTAGGCCGCTAGCCTCCGTGCGTGGCGGCGTCCGGATTCTGGGCGGAAACGCGAAAGTGCCTCCAGCTGGGAGATCGGCTTCGACGTTGATCTGCGGGAGCTGCAGGGCCAGGAGCGACTCGATGTGTCCTGCGGCTTCCTGCGGGCGATCGGGCGGCGGCTGGCCAAGCCGGTGCTGATGGATCCGGAGGGTGACTGCGGGCATCCGGTGCTCGGGTTCGATGTGGAAGCCGATCGGGTCGTTCTCTTGGCTGAACCGCCGGTCAGTTGACCACGGACGCCGGCTGCGGTTCGTAGAAGGTGCCGTCCCGGCCTCACCTGCGGCACCAGCTGCCAAGGCATCCACATTACGAAGAGCCTCCCAAGTCCCAGAGGAACCGGTGGTCATGCCCCTAATCAGCGGTCTGCCAGTGCCTCCGGGCATCGGTGACACCGCCCCCCAGATCATGATCAACAGGGGGGAGCAGTCATGCCGGGCCCGGAGGCCGGGAACCCCATTGCGGGGCCGAGGAAGACGGCAATGGGGGGAAGCGCAGCCGGGTCTGCACGATGCGGTGCAGGGCGGCGTTGGCCTGGCGCTCGCCGCCGCGGTTGAGCCGACGGTACTGCCGACTGCCCGAGGACCGCTCGACAGGGCTCACCCCGCACAGCGCGGCGAAGAACGCCTCACCGCCCAGACGCTCTCAGAGGGCGAACCGCGGACCCCCACATGGGCGTCGACCGGAATCTCTCGCCGACGTCCGGAATAGCGCCCACACTGGCGGGTCCGTCATCGACCGAAGCGCGGCGACCTACGGGAGCGCCGACAGGTCGATGTGGAACATCCCGCGACCGTGAGTCACACAGACCAGTGTCTCGTCCATCCAGAACAGGTCGTCGACCGAGCAGTTGGCAGGGCCCTCGTTCGTCGGCGACCAGCTCGCGCCGGCGTCCTCGCTGGCGAACAGCCCGACCTCGGTGCCGCATTAGAGCAGCTTCGTCCGCCGCGGGTGTACCGCCAGGGCGCGGATCGGGGCGTGTGGCAGAGCGGTGGCGAGGTTGGTCCAGTGCTCGCCGCCGTCCGTGGTCACCCACAGGTTGCCCTGTTCGTATCCGCCGAACGCGACGTAGGCGGTGTCCGGGTCGGTCGGGTGCACGGTGATGCAGGTGCAGAAGCGCCGTGGGGTCAGCGGATTCGGGCCGGTCGCTCCGACGCGTTCCCAGGTGGGCGTAGTTGCGGTGCCGTTGGCGGTGCGGAAGACCATGCCGTCCTCGTGGCCCACCCACACCGCGTTACGCGCCGAGCCCCTGTCGCCCTCGGCATCCCAACCGTCCCATCCCCGAACGGACAACGACCGGGGTGGGACGCCGGCGGTGACACTCCCGACAGACGATGGCAACGGCGTGAGTGAATAGGGGGCATGCTCTTCGACTTCACGCACGACCACGACGGTGAACGGCTCAGCGGTGTGTACGGCGGTGATCCTTCCGGGGTCACCGCCGTGGTGCTGCATGGCGCGGGCACCAGCAGCACGGAGCGACTGCTTCCGCTGGTGCGGGAGTTCGTGGCCCACGGCTGTCGAGGGGTCGCCTTCGACTTCTCCGGGCATGGCGAAAGCACCGGAAAGCTCAGTGAGTTAAGCCTGCGGCGACGGTTCGAGCAGGCCGTCGCGGTGATCGACGCGTACGCGGAGGCGGACGGGCCGCTGGTCCTGGTGGGGTTCAGCATGAGCGGGCAGACGGTGGCGGATCTCGTCGCACACTACGGGGATCGGGTGACGGCTCTGGGGCTGTGCGCGCCCGCTGTGTACACCGCCAAGGCGTGGGACGTGCTCTTCGAGGACGGGAACGGCCGGTTCAGCGGGATCATCCGGCAGCCGGACAGCTGGCGAGAGGCCACCGCGCTTCAGGTGCTGCGGGCGTACGAGGGCCGGGCAGTGCTCGCAGTGCCGGGCACCGACGCGGTGATCCCGCCCGCGGTGACCGAGGCCGTACAGGATGCGCTGACCGCGTGCGCCCAGTACACGCGGTTCGACCTTCCGGACGCGCAGCACCAGCTGGGAATGTGGTTCCGCGATCACGGCGACGACCGGCGGGAGTTCGTGGAGGCGGTACTGACCGGCCTCGACGACCGTGGCTGGACGGGCACACGCTCGTGGGTGGCCAAGCAACTCGGCCACGGCCGCTCGGTCACCGATTTGCGCCTCCTGTCCGGCGGCTGGAGCTCCCAGATGCGCCGGCTCACGCTCGACGACGGCACGGACCTGGTCCAACGGACCTTCGTGAAGCCGTTCTTCCGCCACCACGGGCCCGGGCTGCTGGCCCGCGAGGCGTCCGTCCTGACGCTGCTCGCCGGGCAGGAGGGCATCCCTGCGCCCGGTTTCGTCGCTGTGGACGCCACGGCCGAACACTGCGACCACCCGACCCTGTTGATGTCCGCGTTGCCGGGCGGCGTCCGCCTGGACCAGGAAGATCTCGACCGGCGCCTGGACCTGCTCGCGGCCCAGCTCGTCCGCGTCCACGGCGTCGTACCGGCCGAAAGACCGCGCGCGTGGCAGGCGTGGACGTCCCCGGAGCGCGTCCGCACCCCGGACGGTCCTCTGTGGGAGCGGGCCGTGGACATGATCCGCCGCGACCCGCCGCCGTACGAGGGCTGCTTTCTGCACCGCGATTTCCACCCCGGGAACGTGCTCTTCACGGGAGCCGGGCCGGGGCTGCGGATCAGCGGCGTCGTCGACTGGGTCGAGACCTCGTGGGGACCTGCCGACCTGGACGTGGCGCACTGCTCGACCGCGCTCGCGCTGCTGCACGGACCGGAGCACGGGCTGGACTTCCGCGAGCGGTACGAGGCACACGGCGGCCGAGACCTCGCCGACGACCCCGACCACCTGTACTGGCGGCTGCTCGACGCCCTGCACTACTGCCCCGACGCGGTGAAGCTGGCCGGCCCGTGGCGTGACCTGGGGCGGGACGATCTGACGTCCGAGGTGCTGGGAGAACGGCTGGAGGCGTACGTGGCCGGACTGCTGCAGCGGTACGGCTGACCGGCCCTGGAGCACTTGTCCGACACCGCCCCGAGGAGACGTGCGCATTGCCCGCCGTGGTGCTCGTTCATGGTCTGTATCACCGTCCCGAACACTTCGCCCTGGTGGCAGAACGCTTGCGGACCGCAGGAACCGAGGTCGTCGTTCCCAAGCTCCACCGCGGCTCGTTGCCCGCTGACACAGCCGCAGTCCAGGCTGGCATCGACTCGCTGCCGGAGCCTCCGATTGTGCTCGGGCACTCCTACGGAGGGTCAGTGATCACCGGGGTGCGTGGAGCGGGACACCTGGTCTATCTGGCGGCCTTCGTGCCGGATGTCGACGAGAGCGCGGCCGGTCTGGGGGGCGCGTCCCCTCAGCTGAAGGATGCGATCACACCTGAGCCCGACGGATCGACCAGCCTGCACCCCGACCGGGCTGCCGACACCCTCTACGGCGACTGTCCGGAATCTCTCGCCGCCTGGGCAGTTGGCCTGCTGCGTGCACAAGCCTCCGGCTGCGGGCGAGGCATCCCAGAGCGGCAGAGCTGGAAGCATGCTCCCTCCACCTACGTCGTCTGCGCGCAGGACCGGGCCATCGACCCGGGCATGCAGCGGAAGATGGCCTCACGTTGCACCGACGTGCGCGAGTGGCAGACGGGCCACTCCCCGTTCGTAGGACAGCCGGATCTCATCATTGAACTTCTACAGGAACTGCTCGCCGCCAATACCCCGCGCCAGCCGGATGAAGGAGTCACAACCGGTCGTTGATGTCACAGGTACAGGCAACCGCGATATCAGGCGCTGGACTTGGCCGCGATCCTAGTAAGCAGCTTGTAGTGCACGGCAGGCCACTCGTCCGCAGGCACGCTGTAGTACAGCGAGTCACGACGCGTGCCGTCCTGGCGCATCATATGGCTGCGCGACGTTCCCAAATCTTGATCGTTTCAGGAGACGTTCGCCGCTCTTGCTCTGGTTCCTTCACCAGCTCACGATCATCCTGTTTGCGCCGGGACCAGTACCGCGGGCCGAGCTGGCCCTGTCCCGCGCCTCCGTAGACGGCTCCCACCTGCGGGCCCTGAAGGGCGGAGACGCCACCGGGCCCTCGCCAGTGGACCGGGGCAAGACGGGCAGCCAAGCACCACGTCATTGTCGACGTCCACGGCATACCCCTGGCCGCCACCGTGACCGGCGGCAACCGCAACGACGTCGCCCAGCTCCTGCCCCTGATCCACGCCGTACCGCCCATCCGCGGCAAGCGCGGACGACCCCGTCAGCGCCCCGACGTCCTCTACGCCGACCGCGGTTACGACCACGACGTCTACCGCCGCCAGGTCCGTGAGCTGGGCATCCGCCCGCTCATCGCCCGGCACGGCACCGAGCACGGAAGCGGCCTGGGCAAGAACCGCTGGGTCGTCGAAGCGGCCTTCGCACTTCTGCGCTGGTTCCGCCGACTGCGTATCCGCTGGGAAATCCGCGCCGACATCCACCAGGGCTTCCTCACCCTCGGCTGCGCAATCATCTGCTGGCGGCGCCTCAAAAAACAGTGCTGATCTGAGCCCTCAGCCCGAACCGCCGACCAGTGCCTCGCCGAGCGGGGTGCGCCGGTAGAGCACCGACCGTCCGGACCGGGCGCGGACGAGCAGCCCCGCGCCTCGCAGGATGGCGAGGTGGTCGCCTACCGCGCCGGGTGCCATGGCGAGGCTTCGGGCGAGGTGGCTGGTACTGGCCGGGGCGTCCAGCGCCAACAGCAGCCGGGCTCGGGACCGGCCGACCAGAGCGGTCAGCGCGTCCGGTTGGAGGACGGTCTCCTGTTCGCCCCACAGGGCGGCGGTGCCGCGGGCAGGATAGACCAAGGTCCTGGGCCAGGGGTCTTCCAGCTGGGCGGCGATATTCCCGACGAAGACCGAAGGGATCAGCAGTAGCCCGTCGCCGGCGAGGCGGACTGTTTCGCCTCGGGGGAAGAAGCCGAGCTCGATACCGCCGGCGCGCCAGGCGATGCTCGGGTGCAGGCTCTCGATGGTCGTGGCCCATCCGTGTTCGCCGATCACACCCACCCGGTGCACGACATCGCGCTCACAGATCGCGCGCAGTTGCGGCCAGTCCGTGGCGAGCAGCTCGTGCCACGCCTGGTCCATCGCCTCGGCGACCCTGGAGACGGCGTCCGTCGAGTCCAGCACTGCGCGTACGCGGGGATCACCGGCGGACGGGCCGGTCGCGTTGGTGGCGAATTCGTGGCGGGCCGCTTCCAGCGGTGTGGCCCGGATCATGGCCAGGTCGTCTGCCCAGGTCTGGTTGAGGCCGCGCGGGGGCGGGGCGACGAAGTTCGGTCCGGATTGCGGGGTGTGCAGGGCGAGGGCGGCGTTCAGTTCGGTCTCGCGGCGAAGCCGTTCAAAGGCCGGCATGAGCCGGGTGGCCCAGGCTCGCGGCAGCGGCCGGTTTTGGCCGGCGAGCGAGCGCAGCAGTAGGCAGAGGTCCAGCGCGGGCGACAGTGCGAAGCGGCTGCGCAGCAGGTCCTCGACGGAGACTTCGACGCGGCGCACCCTGCCATGCTACCGCGGGACGTCCGTTCCGATTCGTCCAGCGACGAATCATTGGGGGCAGCGTGGGCGCACGGCGAGGCTGGGCGTCATGACCCCAACCGCCGAGCCCGCGCAGGGCAACCACCGTGCCACCTACCGGGAGGTGCTGGCCGAGCCGCGATTCCGGCTGCTCTTCTCAACACGCGCCGTCTCGATCACTGCGGACGCGCTGCGGATCACCACGTTCTCGGTGCTGGTCTTCGCGGCCACCGGCTCCGCGCTGCTGAGCGCAGTGGCCTTCGGCATCGGCTTCATCCCGCAGTTGTTCGGCTCGCTGCTGCTGGGCTCACTGGCCGACCGACTGCCGCCCCGCGCGCTCATCACCGGCGGCTACGCCTTGACGGGCGCCACCGCCCTGCTGCTCACCCTGGTGCGGATGCCGGTCGCGGCAAGCCTCGGTGTCGTGGCGCTGGTCTCCCTCGCCACACCGGTGTTTCACGGCGCGTCGAGTCGGCTGGTCGCGCAGTCGCTGGAGGGCGACGCCTATGTACTGGGCCGGTCACTGAACAACATCGCTGGCGCCGGCGCGCAATTGTTCGGCCTGGCGCTGGGAGGTACGGCCGTCGCGGCACTTGGCCCGCGCCGGGCGCTCGCGGTCAGCGCCGTCCTTTACCTCGGCTGCGCGGTTGCTATCCGCATCCGGCTACCCCGGCTGCAGCCGGGAGAGTTCGGCGGCACACCCGGCAGCGCTGGGGGCGATAGCGGGGCCGTCCGTGCAAGCCTGCATGGTGCTGGCCTGCTGCTGCGCGGACGCACAGTGCGACGACTGATGCTGGCCCAGTGGCTACCCGTCGCGTTCGTAGCGGGCGCGGAAGGCCTCATCGTCGCCTACGCGGGAGAACGCCACTTCGCGCCCGGCTGGTACGCGATGCTGATGGGCTGTCTGCCGGTTGGCATGCTTGTCGGTGACCTGCTGGTGGGTCGACTGCTACGGCCACGCGCCCGGGAGCGCCTGGTAGTCCCGTTGATTGCGCTGGCGGGGCTGCCGCTGATCGGCTTTGCTGCCGAGCCCGGAGTGGGCGTCTCGTCCTGTCTGCTGCTGCTCAGCGGCCTCGGATACGCCTACGGTCTCGGCCTGCAACGCCCGTTCCTGGACGCCCTGCCGCAGGATGGCCAAGGCCAGGCCTTCGGCTTGCTCGGCTCCGGCAGCATGACGCTACAGGGCGTCGGGCCGGTCTGCTTGGGCGCGGTGGCCGCAGGCATTGGAACAGGCGGCGCAATCGCCCTGGCAGGCGGCGCGGTGGCGCTTACCGCCGGCTGGATTCTCACCTGGCACCCGCCCACATCCCCGGCTCCCGTCCCGAACTACTCAACGGGAGCAGAGAACGGCACCGAACAGCATGCGTGTAGTTCTCCTGCGCAGTAACCGTCGCCGGTCGAGTCGGCCGCGTGCCGTCACGCACCCCACCCCCACGTCTCTCTGACAGACAGTCATTCCCGGTAGCTCATTGCGTAAGGAGTCCTGAGCCTCGGCTCTGCCAGCCGTTGCGGACCACGTACGGGATCTTGAGACCACGAACAGCCCATGGAAGGTTCATGCCGCATGATCGATAAATTCGCGAAGGACAACCTGTACGGGAGACTGCGGCGGGACCGCGAGGCGCTGCTCTGGAAACTCGACGGCTTGTCCGAGTACGACGCCCGCAGACCTTTGACCGCGACCGGGACCAACCTCCTCGGCCTGGTCAAACACGTGGCCATCGTCGAGGCGAGGTACTTCGGCGAGGTCTTCGACCGCCCTTCCCCGGAACCGCTGTCCCGGTGGCAGGACTCCGACGGCAGCGATCATTGGGTGACCGAGGACGAGACCCGCGCTCAGGTCATTGGGTTCTACCGGCGCACGTGGGAACACTCGGACGCGTCGATCAACGAGCTTCCCCTCGACGCCCCCGGCCACGTGCCGTGGTGGCCGGAGCCTTATCCCAACACGAACCTGTTCGCTGTCATGGTCCATGTCCTCGGCGAGTCCATCCGGCATGCCGGGCACGCCGATATCCTGCGCGAGGGCCTCGACGGCCGGACCGGGGTGCGCGCCGAACACGAGAAGCAGATCGACGAGGAAGCCCGTGCCGCCTACCGCGCGAAGATCGAGCAGGCCGCCAGGTCGGCCGCACCAATCAAGGCTTAGTCGGACATACCAGGCAGCCTGGCATCAGCTCCCCTACCGGCACTTGCGATTTCCGAGCACCTGGCCACCCGATATGCCCGCGTCACCCGATGTGAGCGTTCAGTCCACGCCTTCGTCGTCCTCGTCCAGCTCGAGCGCGTCCGTGTCGCTCAGCGGGCGCAGGGCGACGGCGGCCGGGGTCGAGGCGGTGAAGCTGCAGCGGCCAAGCAGGTTCAGGTTGCGGTGCTTGAGCGGGGAGAGCCGGGTGATGTCCTCCTCGCGGATCTCGTGGCCCTCGGCCTGGAGCTGGGCGACGGCGGCGTCGACGTAACGGGGCGTCCAGAGCACGATGGCGTTGAGGACCAGGCCGAGCGAGCCGAGCTGGTCCTCCATGCCGTCCCGGTACGCCTGGTGGATGGTGCCGCGGGTCTACGGCAGCATCACGGTCCCACGTCTGCTCGGCCTCCGCCTTGATGTGCCGTGGGATGCGATGTCGCCGTCGTACCACGTCTTGCCGCTGGGCAAGCCCTCCACCACCGCGTCGGTCAGAGTGCCTTCCTGCGGGTCCATGCTGACCAGCTTGTTCCGCTGACCGCGTGCAGCAGGGGCTCCTGGCCGTCGCCGCGGTACTGCGCCCCCATGGCGGTGTACCCGTTCACGTAGACGGGGACGTTCTCGATCAAGCGGACGTCGCCGTCGATCGGGTCAAAACGATAGAACCTGGTGTTCGTCCTGCCCACCGCGAGGTACACCTTCCGGTTTGCCATGCCTGTCTGCCCTTCCTTTCCAGGAGTTGGTGAATGCGGTGCGTTCTCAGCGCCGTTCACATCGAGGTGCTCGCCGTCGTTCTGGTAAAGACGTCCGGGTAGCTGCCGGCGCCGAAGAGGTTGCGCAGTTGGATGGTGTCCTCACCGTGCCGACCTTGGTCCTGGCGGCCGAGACCGCCGTCGCCCATGCCGAGGAACCCCTCTACATGGGACCGCTCTTCTGACTGGTGGCGCCTGTACCGGAGCCCATGGAAACCTGGCCCTGACCGTCCCGGGGGCGGCCGGCAGTGAAGCTGCGGGTACGGATACCCCTTCAGTGACCGACGTGGACATACCCGGCCCACAGTGAGGGGCTGGCCGGATACCGGTCACGCAGGGCGCGTACGGCCCGGTGCAGGGCCTGGGCCGACAGTTCGGTGCGGGGGCTGCCGCCGTGGGTGAGGTCGGCGTAGGTCGCGCGGGTGATCTCCACCGAGGTGGTGTCGTTGACCGGCCAGAGGGTGCCGATGACGCGTCGGTATCCGGCGAGTTGGAAGGCCCCGGTGATGTGCAGTGCCTCGTCGGCGTTGTCCGGGTGCGTGTTGGAGGTGCTGCAGGCGGACAGGTAGGCGAGGTCCGCGTAGGGCAGTTCCATGGCGGAAAGCTGTTCCACGGTCAGCGGTCGGATGAGGTGGTCGTGGAGCAGCAGCATGCCGGCGGCGGGGTTCTCCCAGAAGGTGAGGCCGTGGCAGGAGAAATGGGCGACGGGGTAGGCGGGCAGCGCGCGGACGACGTTCTCGTACGTGGCCTGCGCGCCGGACAGGACCAGGGCGTTCGGCAGTAGTTCCGTGAGGGCCCCGGCCTCTGCCGCCGCGCCCGGCAGCGAGGGGGCGTTCTCGGCGTCGGGCACCGCCACGACCAGCGTGTGCAGGGTCGTACCGGCCGCCGGGGGACTGAACCGGCCGGCCAGGGCGCGCACGGTGGTTGTGTAGGAGGAGACGGCCCGGTCCATCACCGTCGCCTTCCCGCCGCTGTCGTGATGGCCGGCGGCATGGAGCGGGAAGTACGCCATCAGGCCGACGGGGCACCACCAGATGCGGGGCGGGGGCTGCGTATCGGAGGACGGGGCGGTGAGGCTCAGCGCGTCGAGCACGGGTGCGGTGACGCGGTCCCACAGCCAGCGCAGGATCTCGTCCAGGTCCCGCTGGGCGTCCCGACGGGTGAGCAGCGACGGGTCGTTCGGGGCGGCGAAGACGGCACGAGTCAGGCGCAGGAGGCGAGCGATGACGTCGGCCTGGGTCAGGCCGGTCAACGGGACCGGCAGGACGGGCTGTTCGGCGTCCGCCCGCAGGATGAGTGCGTCGCAGCGGCGCTCGCTGATGTTCACGATCACTACGGGGCCCTGATCGGCGTGGCGGCGCAGCGCCTGGACGGAGGGCGCCCGCAGGAAGCCTGCCATGCCGTCGAGGCTCCGGATCCGGCTCATCAGGTCGTCCCAGTTCCTGTCGTTCCCGTCGTTCCCGTCGCGGACACGGGCGTTGAGGGCGGTGCGCAGCCGCAGGAACTCGGCATGGAGCTGGGGTGACCGGTGCCGCAGCAGCCTGAGGTCACGGGCCTCCAGCGTCCGGCCGTGCAGGATTCCGCGCGACAACTCCAGAATTTCCAGGGCCCGTTCCGGTCTGCCGAGCTCCAGTGCGGCGGCAGCGGCACCGTCCGGCAGTCCCTCGATCTGTCTGAGTCCGATGACGTTGCCCATGTAGGACAGCCAGTCCGGGGTGAGCTGCGGCAGCAGGGCAACTGCGGCTTCGTAGGCGGCGAGTGCGGCGTGCGGGTCGCCGAGGGCGGCCTCCATGGCGCCCAGGTGCTGGAAGATCTTGATCCGTACGTTGGGCGGTCCGGCGGCGGACGCGGCCTCGGCGAAGACATGCCGTGCCTGGCGCCGCCACGCGGCGGTGTCGCCGTCGCCGTGCCTGGCCAGGTCGCGCAGGGTGACGCCCAGATGCCACAGGCGATCGCCACGTTCCCGGTGGTCGGGCGGTGTGGCAGCCGCCACGTGCTGGAACAGCCCCAGCGCTTCATGCAGTGCTACGGCGTCCGTGCCGCGCGCGTCCACGCTGGAGCGGTACAACAGGATCGTTGCCAGGGCGAATTGTGCCTCTGTGCGCCATGGGCCGGGGTCGGGGGCGGCGGCCACGGCCGTGCGGGCGGTCAGTTCCGCGTCCCTGAGCGCGAGTTGGTCGTCGGTCATGGTGTGCAGGGAAGCCAGCGACTGAGTGAGGTCGATGAGAGTGTCGGCGTGCTCGTCGGTGGCCGACGGTGTCTCGATCGTCGCCCGCATCAGGTCGATGGCCCGGCGCATCAGGTCGGGGTCCCTGCGGTCCTGGGCGAGCAGCCTGACGGCGGACGCGAGACGTGTCCGACGCCTGTTGAACTCGGGATCGCGCCGCGGTGTGGCCGCAAGGCACTGTTCGCTCAGGTCGACCGCCTCGACCAGCAGTCGCGTGTCCGTCGTCGCGTCGTGCAGTGCCCTCAGAGCGCGTACGAGATCGAATTGTGCCCCGGCACGGTCGGAGGTGCTGCCGGCCTCGGACAGTGCCTCGCGCGCGAGGCCGACGGCTTCCTGGAGCGGTTCGACGTGTGCGGTGGCGCCCGCGAGATGCCGCAGCGAGGTGATCAGGGCCGTCCGGAACATGGGGCGGAGCCCGTCGCTGGGCGGGACGGTGGCGTAGCCCTCGCGTGCCACCTGGACGGCCTCGACGGGTGCGTCCCGGTCCCCGCTCCGCTCGAAGTGCTCACCGAGCTGGACCACCAGATAGAACTGATTCACTTGGCGCATGCTGTTGCCGTGCGGCGTCGCCGCCACGGCCTCGCGGAAGGCGAGCACCGACTCGGCCACGGGCTCGGGGGAATCGGTGCCCTGTGCGACCGTGAACAGCCGCTGCCCCAGGCTGTTGAAGACCCGGCCGCGGTCGTAGTGGCCCGGCGGCACCAGCGGAACGCAGCGATGCAGCAGGGCGATCGAGGCCGCGAGGTCCGCTTCCCGCGCAGTGCCGGTTCTGCGGCCGGCGCGGTCGGCGAGCAGTTCCGCGGCAGTGAGCAGCACTTCGAGATCGTACGGATCTTCGGCCGCCAGTTCGTGCAGCCCGGCCAGCACGTCGGACGGGTCGGTGCCCCGCCTCTCGTGCACTTCGGCCATGACGAGCAGTCTGCGGCGCTTCCACTTACTCATTGCTTCCTTGCTTCCTTCTGGTCCCCCGCGGCGTCCCGGCATCACACTGGCGCCACACCGCCGACCACCGTAGCGGGATGCGCCGGATCCTGGGGCCCCGTAGAGTCACCAACTCCGGGATCATGCAACTGACATGGCGATCGCGAAGGCAGGGAGCGCTCGGTGGACGAACTCGCGGAACGGCTCAGTCGCGTGTGCACACTCATGGGTGCGGGCGAGCTGGAGGAGGCGGCGCGTGAGGCGGGCGCGGCGGAACTCATCGGGGCTGTTCTTGCGGCGCTGCGCGGAGACGAACCTGTGGCACGCTCCGTGCTGGAGCGTTGGCTGGACACCCTGGACGACCGGATGGCCGCGGCCGGCTTCGGCATCGTGACCAGGGCGGCGAAGGGCTTGCCGACTCTGCCGGGGAACAGCGCCGGCCGTCCGGTGGTGCACCGGTGGACCTGTCCCGCCGCCCACCCCTGTGAGCGGTTGTCGAGCGCGGAGTTGTACCCGGAGGCCCCCGTGTGCGCGATGACTGGCCGTCCCTTCGTCTATGGCCGAGCCCGGCTGTGACCACCTTTCTGTCCGCCCTCGCCGGCAAGGCCGCCGAGAAATGGCTCGCCCTGCTCGTCCTGCCCGGGGTGGTCTACCTCATCGGTGTGGCCGCCGCCGTCGTATTGGGACACGCCCACGCCCTGGACCTGGCTGAACTCCAGCCCGCCATCGACCGGTTGGCCGCCCATCCAGGAGCCTCCAACGCCGGTGCGATCCTCCTCGTGGCTGCCGGTGTGCTGGCGGCGGCCACGCTGGCCGGACTGTGCGCCAGAGCGTCTGCCGTCGTCGTGGAGCGCCTGTGGACCAGTCGGGGCGACCGGTGGCCCGCGCGCCTTCTCGTACGGCGCCGCGTCCACCGCTGGCGGCGGGCCGACGCGGCGTGCGAGGCGGCCGGGACCCGCGCCGAACTCGCCAGGGCCATCGAACGGCGCGAGGCCATCGCCCTCGTCCGCCCCCGGCGGCCCACCTGGATCGGCGACCGCCTACACGCGGCCGACCAGCGGGTGTATGACGCCTACGGCCTGGAGCTTGGCGCCGCCTGGCCCCGGCTCTGGCTGACGGTGCCCGATGCGGTCCGGGCCGAACTCCTCTCCGCTCGCGAGGCCTACAGCGCCGCTTTCGAGCTCGCCGGATGGGCCGCGCTGTACCTGCTGCTTGGCGCCTGGTGGTGGCCGGCGCTGCCCGCCGCCGCGGTCGTCGCGGCCACGGCATGGATCCGGAGCCGTTCGGCGACGGCGGTGTTCGCCGATCTCGTCGAGGCCACCGTCGACCTGCACGCCATCACCCTGGCCCAGGAACTCGGCCTGACTGGCGAACGGCCCGCCCTCACCAGGGAGGTCGGCGACGCCATCACCACCACCCTGCGCAAGGATCCGCCGCCCGATCCACACCGTGATCCGCCGGGCGCCGTCTGATCGCGGCGCCCTGCCTCCCGACAGGTCGGCTACACCGGCCGGTGGACGAAGCGCGGGCGTCGTCGACGGCCCGGTGTTCGGAGTCGGTGATGATGCCGAGCCGCCGCACGTGCGCGTACTCGTCTTCGTCCTTCCACCGCCACCGGCTCAGGTCAGGGTCGACGACCAGGTCCACGGTCAGGTCGAAGGTGTCGAACCCATTGGCCGTCCGGACCGCCGGGTGTCGGTCTCTTGCCACCGGTCGTCCGCGAGCTCCCACTCCCCCGCCGCCAACGCCTCGAACGCCTCCGTACGCACCGAACGGTCACCGTCGGCACGGGCCTTGGCACACAGGACGGGCCGGCCGCGCCTCCGCTCCCGGCGCGCACGCGCTCACCAGAGCCTCATCCGTGTCGGCGACGACCCGCAGCGCCTGCTCGCTCCATACCCGCCCGCCGCGGTACACGTCACGCCGTACGACCGTCCGCCCTGTCTCAAAACCGCGCACCCGCTTCTCCGCCCTGGCCACGGAATCCGCCAGCACCGCCATCAGACCGAGCATCGGCACCTCCGGCGCAGCCGCCTCCGGAACCTCGGGCGCCTTCTCCTGGTACAGGGTGTGGAGCCCAGCTCACTGAGCGGAAGGGACCGTCGGTCGCGAAGGCGTGGGCTGCAAAGCGCTTGCCCATTCGACGGTATGCGGCGGCGGTGGGGTGAAGGCCGTCGGCCAGGTCATCCGCCTCGTCCGGGCCGAGCAGCTCGCGTCCGTCGAGATAGTGGAGGTGCGGATCGGACGCCTGTCGTGCCGCAGCGATCCGGGCCAGCTCGGCACGGACCACCGCCAGTGACAATGCCCCGCCGGCCACATCGGCCGAGTCGCCCAGGGCAACGAGCCTCCCGTCCGGGCCGGTCGCGGTCGGCCCGGGGGCCTCCTCCAGGGCCGGACAGCTCACCGGAGAGATCAACAGCAGCGGGGTGTCCGGGTGCCCATCCCGGATCGTGTCCAGGAATCCGTGTACCGCCGGGCCGAATGTCCGCAGCCGGAAGGCGGACAGGCTCACGATGTTGATGCCCACCTTGAGGCTGATCAGGTCGGCGGGCGTATCGCGGATCGTCCGGGCGACATAGGGATCCAGCAGTGCGTTGCCCGCCTGACTGAGGTTGATCACCTCCACCCCTCCGAGCGCAGCTGCCACCACCGGCCAGGTCCCGGTCGGGCCGTCAGCCTCGATGCAGTGGCTGATGGAACTGCCGTGGTGCACCCAGCGGCGCCGCCCGTCCGGCAGCGGTGCCAGCACCTCGCCGTCCGCGCGCAGTGCCACCAGTTCCGTCGGGGTCTGCTGTGGCAGCCACAACTCGACGCCCTTCATGCCGGCCGGCAGCCCGGCGAACCGTATGGTCCCTGGCTCGCCCCGGATGAGTCGCTGTACGGCCCCGGGGCCCGCCATCCGCAGCACGTTGCCCACTGGCGCCTGCTGACGCCCGGCCAAGGCGCCGTCCACCAGCAACTCCAGCATCCCGGTCGGGCGAGGGTGGAGGTCGGAGTCGAGCTGGCCGGTGGAGGTGAGTACCTCGAACTCCAATGCGCGCGCATCGGTGCGGAATACCAGCCGCACCCCCGAAGGCATCACGGTCACCCCGTAGACCGACGGGTCCTGGTACTGCTCCTTGGTCCACGCGGGCAACCGGCGCGGCATCACTCCTGCCTGCGTGGTCTCCAGGTCCAGCGCACCCCGTAACTCCACCGGCCCGCCCACCAGCGGAACCGCCCGCATCGTCACCGCCACCGCTCCTGTCCGAGGTCAATGTGGTCCGGAGATGACGTCAACCCGAGGCCTCCGTGGCTCATCGGCGCCCGCCGAACTCCCAATCGTGGACCTCGATGTCCGCGTACCGGTCCGGATTCAGGACGGCTCGCGCCGTGTCCGGATCCGGGGCCCGGAGCAGCACCGCCGTACCCAGCCAGGTGTCGCCGTCGTCGGACAGCAGCGGCCCGTACGCGACCAGCTCGTCCCGGTCGGGCGGCAGGGCAAGGTCGGCGGCCGGGCCCTCGCCGAGACCGAGCACCAGGTACCGGTTGCCACCGGTCCGGCCACCGGGGAAATCCCACATGGTGCGCCCCAGCACGTTGCGCCACCGGCGCAGCAGCACGTCCCGATACGCGCCGGCCTGGTAGCCCGGCTCGTCGAAGGCGAACGCGCGGGCGGCGGCGTGATCCGGCAGGTCGACGATGTGCACACTGCCGGTGGGTGTTTCACCATCATCGGCGAAGGTCGGGCCGCGAGCGATCAGCTCCTTCGCGTACCAGTCCATGTAGGACCAGTGCTCCTCCAGCAACTCCTCGCGTAACGCGAGGGAGCCGGGCCGGTCACGGTGGTAGCAGAAGAACTCCATGACCACAGACCCTTCCCCATCAAGGGCACCATCTCAACTGGCTTTTGGCGACGATGACCCCGCGCTCCAAACGAGGCAGCATCCCGTCAAACGGCGTAGCCATCATGGCCGCGCGGTCACAACGAAGTGGCATGCGAACACGGCTGCTCTGCAACCGAGTGACAGAACCAGCGTCCGGCGCCGGCATCACCGGTTCAGGGCGCCCGCCGCCCCCCTCCACGGCACCGACCACGTCGCGCGCTGGATCGTGGGTTTCCTGGCCAAGCCCGAACTGGCCGCCCTGACCATGGAGCCGGCCATCATCAACGGCGAGCTCGGCGTCCTGGCCACCCTCGGCGGACACACCGTCGGCGCCCTCTCGTTCGACCTCGTCGACGCCCGCATCCAGAACCTGCGCTTCCAGGTCAACCCCGAAAGCTCAGCG
Source organism: Streptomyces sp. NBC_00576 (assembly GCF_036345175.1). Lineage (NCBI taxonomy): Bacteria > Bacillati > Actinomycetota > Actinomycetes > Kitasatosporales > Streptomycetaceae > Streptomyces > Streptomyces sp. NBC_00576. The sequence continues at coordinate 309,237 of NZ_CP107780.1, forward strand.
GCCTGACCCCCGACAACAGCTTGGCGCTGCCCTGAAGCGTTCAGTTCTGAAGCATGACCGGCGGGACCCTGGACCGGGACGAGCTGTACAAGGCGGGCGCAACCCCCCACCCACAACCCCCGAAGGTTCATCGTGCTGCGGCGGCACCGGACGCGCGGACTCGACAGAGCCGACGAGACGGCGGCGAAGGATCGCGGGGACGAGGATGTCCGGGTCGCCGGCCTCCCGCTGGCAGCCGTCGATCAAGTCGATGACGACACGGCGGACCTGGCGGCGGTGACCTCGGCGACGTCATCGTCAGGGCCGAGACGGACCGCGTCCAGCAGCTGGCGCCACGAGGTGCGTCCGGGTCTCCATGTCCGCGACGAAGGAGTAGGGCCAGCCGGGGATGATCTGGTCGCTGGAGCGTCCGTTGCGACCGTAGACGTGACAGAACAGGCGGTCCTGGCTGCACGGGGCGTCCGGCGGCACGCCTGTGCCGTCGCCTGCGGGCTGGCCGCGGGCCGGACCCGGCTGCTCCGGCTGCGGACGGCGCCGCCGGTTCAATCCCGTGCCCCGCGGGTGCTGGGGGTGGACGAGTTCGCCTTCCGCAAGGGCTGCACCTACGGCGCCGTGCTCGTCGACGTCGACGTCGAGGCCGGCCGGGTCGTGGACGTGCTGCCCGACCGCACCTCGGAGACGTCGGCCGGCCTGGCCCAGGGACCATCCTGGCGCCGAGATCATCTAATGGGATGTGAAGGCGATAGTCACAGACGGTTGGGAGTGGGCACGAGAGTGTGTCCCGCGAGATGGCCGCCGTCGGCCGCGCTATGCCGCGCAGGCCCGGACGAACGCGTCGGCCAGTTCGGCGGGGCGGGTGAAGAGGGCCTCATGGCTGCCCGGGGTCTCGATGACCAGCGGGTTCTTGAGCCGTGGCAGGAAGCGGTCGGCCCAGGCCCACTCGCCGGGAAGGGCGAGGTCTTCGGTGGCCAGGATGTAGGCGGTGGGGATGTCGAGTGCGGCGAACGCCGTCGTGTCCGGCTTCTCGGTGAAGGTGCCCAGGGGCTGCGGGACGAGCAGCGAGTGGATCAGACGCTGGGTCTCCTCACTGGCGTCCTGCATGAACGCCTGCTGGAACACCTCGAAGGGAAACGTCACGGTGTCGTTACCGGAGGCGGCCGCCACGGCGTGGAACATCTCGCCGTAGTGCGGCGGGCAGGCGTCGATCAGCGACTCGCCGTCGTTCGGGACGAACGCGTTCCAGAAGACCAGGCGCCGTATCCGGGCCTCGAGCCTCGGCGCCGCGCCGGTCAGGACGTATCCGCCCCAGCTGTGGCCGAGCAGGGTGATGTCGGTCAGTCCGGCGCGTTCGACGTAGTCCACGAGGCTGTTCACGCAGTCGGTGAGGGTCACGCCGCGCGGGTCGTCGTCGGCGCCCAGCCCGGCCAGGGTGGGGGTGTGCACCTGGTGCCCGGCGGCTCTCAGCTCTGTCGCGACCGGGCGCCAGGCCCATCCGCCGTGACAGGCTCCGGTCACCAGGACGAAGGTCTCGCTCATGTCGGTCTCCTTTGATCGAGTGATTCGAGTGATCGAGTGATGAAAAACTGGGCTCACAACCAGCGTGGGAGGTCCGGGAGTTCACCCGTGACACGCAGCTCACGCAGTTCTTGGGGGCCGCCTCGGCCGGTGAGCCAGGCGGCGAGGGCGTACGGCGGTCCGGTGACCGTGACGCCTGTGGCGGGCGTGCCGAGGACGACGGTGCCGTAGCCCTCCGCCGCCAGCTCGGCGCCGGTGCCCGTCTCGACGCGAGCCGACATCCACCCGGCCACATCGCGTACGAGGGCCCAGGCGAAGTCGGGCGGCAACGTGTCCATGCCGACGCCCACGCGCAGGTCTACCAGGTGGATCCACACCTCGCGGGCCCGCAGCCACGGCACTTCAGACGCCGGGATCTCGCGGCCCTGCCCGCTGACGACGGCGGCCGCCCAGGCGTCGGCGGAGAGCGCCTCGGCGGCCTTCCGGAAACGGGCGGCGGACTCCCGTAGGTCCGCGCGCTGTTCGGCAAGAGGACGTCCTGCGCCCGCCTCGATGTCCGTGACGCGCTGGTCCGGCGAGGTGTACATGGGTGTCCGGATGCCTGTCCCAGCCCAGGTCAGCAGGTTGACCAGGGCGTCGGCGTTACGGGCGAGGTGGGTGACCAGATGGCCGCGGGTCCAGCCGGGCAGCGCGGACGGTTCGGTGACCGAGCCCTCAGGCAACGCGTCGACCGCCTGCCGCAGCCGGTGCTGTCCGTCGTCGGCCCATCCGAGAACCCGTGCCGGCTCCCTCACTGCTTGTCCTCGACGACCGTGTTCACGCACTCCCCGAGGCCCTCGATCACGGTCCGTACGACCTGCCCCGGCCGCAGGAACACCTTCGGGTCGCGGGCCGCGCCGACCCCTCCCGGTGTACCGGTCAGGACGAGGTCGCCCGGTTCCAGCGTCGTGAAAGTACTGAGGTACGCGGCGATGTCCGCCGGCGTGAACAGCAGGTCGGACGTGCGCGAGCGCTGCATGACCTGCCCGTCCACCTCCAGGCGGATCTCCAGGTCGGCCGCGTGATCGACCTCGTCGCCGGTCACCAGCCAGGGCCCGGCCGGCGTGCTGGCCTCCCACGCCTTGCCCTGGAGCCACTGCGGGGTGCGCCACTGCCAGTCCCGCATGGAGATGTCGTTGACGACGGTGTAGCCGGCGATCGCGGCCGCCGCCTCCTCCTTGGTGGCCCGCCGACGCAGCTGCGAACCGATGACGAAGCCGAGTTCGGCCTCCCAGTCCAGCTGCTCCGTCTCGCCCGGGTGGACGATGTCGTCGCGGGCGCCGAGCAGGACGTTGGCGAACTTGCCGAAGAGGGCGGGGTACGACGGCATCTCGCGGCCCATCTCCGCGATGTGGGTGCGGTAGTTGTGGCCCACGCAGAAGATCTTGGCGGGGGTTGTGACGACCGGGGCGAGGTCGAGGGCCGCCACGTCGTGCGCCGGGCCGTCGGCGGCGGTCGCGTACGTGCGCCAGTCGGGGCGGCGCAGCAGGGCGGCGACGTCGGGGGCGCCGGTTTCCACGGCACGGTCGCCGTCGAGGCGGACGGCCACCGTGGCGTCGGCGGTGCGGATGGTGGCGAGCTTCATGCGGACGTGCTCCCGGTCGTTTCGGTGCGGGCGAGGTTCAGCGCCTCGTAGAGGGGCGCGTCGTTGAAGGTGAACAGGTCGAGCCGCGTGTGCGCGGCGATGGTCAGCGCGCACCAGGAGGGCACGGCGATCAGGTCGCCCTCACTCACCTCGATCACCCGGTCGTCGAGGGTGACGGTGCCGCCGCCGCGGAAGACCTGCCAGACGGACGAGCCGACGGTGCGGCGGGTCGCGGTGGCGGTGCCCGGGCGCAGGCGGTGCATCTCGGTACGCAGGCTGGCGAGGGCGTCGCGGCCGGTGGCGGGGTTGGTGAAGCGGATACCGGCGTGACCGGGCTCGATGACACCCGGGTGTCCCTCGTGCTCCAGCTCCAGCTGGGCGGTGAGGGCGTCGTCGGTGTCGGCCCAGCGGTAGGCCATGAGCGGGGAGTCGGGGGTGCGGGGGGCTGAGATCGGGCGCAGGCCCGGGTGGCCCCACAGGCGCTCGTTGCGCGACCGGGAGGGGGTCGAGCGGTCCGAGACGCCGTCCTCGCCGAACTCGAAGAACCCGGCGTCCAGGCGGTGCACGAGCGGGATGTCGAGGCCGTCCAGCCAGACCATCGGCGCGTCACCGACGTGGTGATGGCCGTGCCAGTGCATCGACGGGGTGAGCAGCAGGTCGCCGGGGCGCATCTCGACGGCGTCTCCGTTGACGACCGTCCACACGCCCTCGCCCTCCAGGATGAAGCGGAAGGCGCCCTGCGAGTGCCGGTGCGCGGGGGCGACCTCGCGCGGGCCGAGGTACTGAACGGCCGCCCACAGGTTGGGAGTCGCGTACGGCCGGCCGGGCAGGCCCGGGTTGGCGAGCGCTATCGCGCGGCGCTCACCGCCACGCCCTACCGGCACGAGGTCGCCGGCCCTGCGGGCGAGCGGGAGGAGCGTGTCCCACGGCCAGACGTGCGGTACGGCCTCGGGCTGCGGGGTGAGCGGCATGAGGTTGCCGATCTCGGTCCACAGGGGGATGAGTCCGGCCGCCGCGAACCCGTCGTACAGCCTGCGGAGTTCGGGGTCCGTCTCCCCGGGGGCTATGACGGTGTCACTGGTCATCGGGGGTTCCTTCGGCGTCGAGGCGGCGTGCGATGTCGGCGCGCAGGGCCTTCTTGTCGATCTTTCCGACCTTGGTGGCGGTGAGTTCGGGGACCGTCACCAGCCGGTCCGGGAACTTGAAGCGGGCGATACCCGCGCCGTCCATGACGTGGTGGATGTCGTCGAGGGTCACCGTGTGCCCCGGTTCCGGTACGACGTACAGGCAGACGCGCTCGCCGAGTCGGTCGTCGGGCATCGCCACGGCGGCGGCGCGGGCGACGCCGGGGGTCTGGTAGGCGAAGTTCTCGATCTCCTCGGCGGAGATGTTCTCCCCGCCTCGGATGATCATGTCCTTGTCGCGGCCCTCGACGACGAGGTTGCCGTCGGGCAGCAGCCGCACGATGTCGCCGGTGCGGTACCAGCCGTCCTCGGTGAAGGCGCGGGCGTTCTGCTCCTCGGCGCGGTAGTAGCCGCGCGGGGTGTACGGCCCTCGGGTGAGCAGCACGCCCGGGGTCCCGTCGGGGACGGGGGCGCCCAGTTCGTCGACGACGAGGAGTTCGTCGTCCTCGCACATGGGGTGCCCCTGCGTCGTACAGATGACGTCTTCCGGGTCGTCCAGGCGCGTGTAGTTGAGCAGGCCCTCGGCCATGCCGAACACCTGCTGGAGCGTGCAGCCGAGTTCGGGACGCACCCGGGTGGCGACGTGGTCGGCGAGCCGGGAACCGCCGACCTGGAGGAGCCGCAGCGAGCTCAGATCGCTCCCGGGGTGTTCGCGGTGGTGGTCGAGCCAGCGCTGGGCGATGGCCGGGACCAGGGCCGAAGCGGTGACGCCCTCTCGCTCGACGATCGGGAACGCCTTCTCCGGGTTGGGAGAACCCAGCACCACCCGGCCGCCATTCAGCAGCGTGCCCAGCAGTCCGGGGCAGGCGAGCGGGAAGTTGTGCCCGAGGGGCAGTGCGGCGAAGTAGACCGTGTCGGGGCCGAGTGCGCAGACCTCGGCGCTGCGGCGGGCGTTGTAGAGGTAGTCGTCGTGGGTGCGGGCGATGAGTTTGGGCAGCCCGGTGGTGCCGCCGGAGAGCAGGAAGACGGCGATCGAGCGGCTGTCGGGCCGGTACGCGTCCACGGCGGCCCGGTCCTCGGGTGTGCCGGGCGCGGCGCACAACTCCCCCAGGTCCACGGCGTCGTGGCCGACCTTGTCGCCCAGTACGAGGACGTGGCGAAGGGTTGGTGAGTCGCCGGCGACCTCGAAAGCCATCGCCTGGTGGTCGTGGTCCTTGAGATGGTCCGGCACCGCGATGGCCACGGCCTCGCTGTGCTCGACCAGGTAGCCGACCTCGTGTCTGCGGTGCCCGGGCAGTGCCATCACCGGGATGACGCCGAGACGCAGACAGGCGTAGGTGAGGATCACGAACTCGGCGGTGTTGGGCACTTGCACCACGAGCCGGTCGTCCGGGCGGAGCCCGAGCACGGCCAGGCGCAGGGCTACGGCGTCCGCGCGCTCGGCGAGGTGGCGGTAGGTCAGCCTGCGGTCGCCGTCGACGAGCGCGACCGTGTCGGGAGTGGCGTCGGCGGCGGCGTGGAGCCGGTCGCCGATGGCGTGGCCTTCCCAGTAGCCCTTCGCGGTGTAGCGCTCGGCATACTCCGCGGGCCAGGGGACAGCGCCGTTGCTGCTCGGCCTTGGCATGGTCGTTCTCCTCAGGTGCGGTCGGCCGTGTGCACGATCACGGCGTCCAGGGCGATCAGCCCGTCGGCGGTGAGCCGCAGGGGGTTGATCTCGATCTCGGCAGTGTCCGCACTCGCGGCCAGGGCGCCCGCGAGCGCCGCGGTGACCCGCCCGAACTCGGCGCGGTCGAGCACCGGTCCGCCGCGCCAGCCGTCGAGCAGGGCGCGGGCGGCCAGGTCGTCGGGCATCCCGGCGGCCTCGGCGGCGGAGAGCGGGGCGAGCCGGATCGCCACGTCGGCGAGGGCCTCGGCGGCCGTGCCGCCCAGCCCGGCGAGGACGACCGGCCCGAACACGGGATCGCGGCGCGCGCCGAGCACGAGGTCGACGCCGGCCGGGGCCATCGCCTCGACCAGGTAGCGGCGGTCGGGGCCGATGGCGTCCAGGGCCGTGTCGAGTTCGTCGGGGGTGCGCACGCCCAGGTGGACTCCGCCGATCTCCGTCTTGTGGAGGATCGCGGCGTCGAGCACCTTGACCGCGACGGGCCCGCCCAGCAGGCGCAGGGCGTGATGGGCGTCGGCGCGGGTGTCGCAGGCGACGCGGTTCGGGGTGCGGATGCCGAGCGAGGCGAGGAACGTCTTGGCGGCGTCCTCGTCCAGCGGACCGGACGGCACTGAGACGGCCGTGTCCTGCGCAGACTCGCCGGCGCGTACGGCCCGCCGGCGGGCATGCGTCACCAGGGCCCGTACGGCGTTGGCGGCCGACGCCGGTCCGGTCAGCGCCGGGATCCCCGCCTTGTGCAGCCGTGCCCGCTGTTCGGCGACGTCCTCGGGCAGGCCGCCGACGACCACCACGGCCGGGGAGTCCGCGCCGAGGCCGGCGTCCTGCGCGGCCGTGGCGAGGTCGACGCTGTCGGGTTCGGTGAGGGCGTAGACGGCGAGCAGGTCCACCGCCGGGTCCGTGGCCGTCGTGTCCAGCACGCGCGCGAAGGTCTCGGCGGGCCGGCCGGTGTCGACCGGGTTGCGCTGGTAGGTGAGCGGGGGCAGCAGGCCGCCCAGTGCCCGCCGGGTGCTCTCGGCCAGTTCCGGCATCCGGATGCCGTCGGCGCCCGCGCGGTCCGCGAGCAGCAGTCCCGGCCCGGCCTGGGCGGTCACGATGGCGAGCCCCGGGTCAGGGTGGGGGCGCAGTTGGATGCGGGAGAGGGCGGTGAGCGCGTCCACCATCTCCCGTTCGTCGTCCACGAGCACGGCCCCGGCCTGGCGCAGCGCGGCCCGTGTCGTACGCCAGGAGGTGGCGAGTGCTCCGGTGTGCGACCGGGCGAAGTCGCCGACGTCCGTGCGGCCGACGACCAGGGCCACGACCGGCTTGACGGCGGCTACCAGCCGTACGGCCTCCACCAGCCGTGGTCCGTCCGGCACCGTTTCCAGATGCAGCGCCACGGCCGTCGTACGACGGTCCTGCGCGAGATGCTCCAGGACGTCCGCGGCGGTAACGCCGAGGCCTGTCCCGATGCCGACGCCGAGGCTGATCCCGTTGCCGGCGGCGACCAGGTCGAAGGAGAGCGCGTGGTTGACGCCGCCGCTGGCCGCGACCACCGCGATGTCCCCGGCCGGAATCTGGCCCGCCGCCGGCACGAAGCTGGCCGTCAGGCCCTGGTGCGGGGCGAAGAACCCGGAGGTGTTGGGTCCGAGCAGCCGGATCCCGGTCTCCTGGGCGACGCCGCGCAGTGCGTCCGCGTGCGCCTCGCCCTCCGGGCCCGCCTCGCCGAAACCGCCGGCGCAGACCAGCGCGGCACGGCAGCCGGCGGCGGCCGCGTCGGCCAGTGCGTCGGCGCAGCCGGCCGCGGGCACGCACAGGACGGCCAGGTCGAGCCGTCCGGCGGTGTGCGCGGCAGCTTCGGCGACCGAGGCGTACACACCCTCGCCGGGCTCCGGCCGCCGTGCGTTGACCAGAGCGCGGGCGCCGGGGAAGCGGGCGAGCGAGCGGGCCATGGCGGCGCCCAGCTTTCCGCTCTGCCGGGAGGCGCCGATCACCACCACGCCCTCGGGCGCGAAGAGCGGAGTCAGGTCGGTGCTCATACCCGCTCCCCCGCCACCAGGTCGGCCCGTCCGGACAGCAGCAGCGTTTCAGCGCGGTCGTCGTCCATCAGGTCCTCCAGGATCAGTACGGGGATGCTGTGCACCAGCCGAGCCTGTTCGGCGAGCAACGACCGGGTGAGCGAGGTGCCGCCCCGCACGGCGACCAGGTCCGGGGGCGTGTCACCGCTCAGGGCGTCGGTCAACTTCTCGTAGGTGTCGGGCAGTTGGGCCTCACCCTCGGGTGCGGCGAGCCACAGGCATTGCTCGGGGCGCAGGTCCGCGAGGTCGGCTGCGGTCAGCCGCCGTCCGGCGAACTCCCTGAAGGGCGTGTCCAGGGGGTCGCGCCCCTCGTGCGCTGCCCGCCAGTCTCGTACGACCTGATCGACGAAGCCGGGGTCGCGGCGCGCGATGCGTTCCTTGCCGATGCTGCGGGAGATGAAGTGGAAGGCGAACCGCGTCGGTTCGAAGGCGTCGTGATAGCGCCCGAAGTTCTCCCACCAGGACAGGCTCGGCCGGGCGGAGCCCTGGATCTTCTCGACCGAGGGCCGCCGGGCCGCCTCGTACGCCTCCAGGGCGCCCTGCAGGTCGTCGCGGTGGGCGAGGAGGCTGTCGGCGAGGGCGACGGCGTCCTCCAGGGCCATCTTGGTGCCGGACCCGACGGAGAAGTGGGCGGTGTGTGCGGCGTCGCCGAGGAGGACGACGTTGCCGCTGTGCCAGCGCTGGGTGCGCCGGGTGCGGAAGTTGCCCCAGCGGGAGTTGTTGACCAGCAGTTCGTGCCCGTCGATGTGTTGGGCGAAGAGCTTCTCCAGGTACGCCTTGCTCTTCTCGTCGCTCGGGCCGGGCGGCTGCGCGGTGTCGAACTCGTCGAGGCCCGCCCTGCGCCAGGACTCCTCGTCCGTCTCGACGATGAAGGTGCTGACGCTGTCGCTGATCGGGTAGCCGTGTACGGCGAAGGTGCCGTGCTCGCCGTGCTCGTGCACGAAGGTCAGGCCGTCGAAGAGGTAGTCGGTGCCGAACCAGATGAACTTCGCGGTGGCGACCTCCACCTCCGGCACCAGCACGTCGGCGAGCCGGTCGCGGAGCCGGGAGTTCGCCCCGTCGGCGGCCACGATCAGGTCGTAGCCGGCCAGCTCCGCCGGATCGGCGGGAACCTCGTGGTCGAAGCGGAGTTCGACCCCGACCTCCTCGGCACGCCGGTGCAGCAGCTGGAGCAGCGTCTTGCGGGTGATGGCGGCCATGCCGTTGCCACCGCACCGGATCCGCTGTCCCTTCAGCCGCACCTCGATGTCGTCCCAGTGCCGGCCGTACTCTTCGAGAGCCGTGCGCAGCACGGGGTCCGCCGCGTGGATGGCGGCCAGGGTCGCGTCCGAGAACACCACGCCGAAGCCGAAGGTGTCCTCGGCGCGATTGCGTTCGAAGACCGTCACCTCGACCGACGGCTCGGCCTGCTTGATGAGCGCCGCGAAGAACAGCCCGCCGGGGCCGCCTCCCACGCAAGCGATCCGAGTCACCATGGCTCCTGCCTCCACGTCGAGTACAGGCCCAGACTCAGCCCCGGCACCTCTTGTGTCAATGGATACACGGGCGTCAATAATTTGTTGCGCATTTCCGATGGCCAATTTTCCGGCAGAATCAAGGGATTCCTCGATCGCTCCCGCTCGGATGACTCGCCCTCACGACGGCCGTCCCTGTGGGATAGTCGGTTCCGTGAAGCCTCGATCGATCGTCTTCGACCTGTTCGGCGACTACGTCCGCTATCGCGGCGGCGCCGCCCGGCTGCGCACCCTCAGCACACTGATGGGCTGCTTCGGTGTCGGCGAGAGCACCGTGCGGGTGGTCCTCGCGCGGTTGCGCAAGGAGGACTGGTTCGACGTCCGGCGCGAAGGCAGGGAGACCGTCTACGCGCTCAACAAGCGCAGCCTCCAGCTCCTCGACGAGGGCCGCTCCCGCATCTTCGACCGGGCGCCGTCCGACTGGGACCGGCACTGGTACATGGTCATCTACTCGGTCCCCGAGACCGAGCGCGGCGTGCGCGACCGTATCCGCAAGGAGCTTGCCTGGCTGGGCTTCGGCCCCCTGGCGCCGTCCACCTACGTCTCCCCGCACGACCGCCTCCAGCAGGTCCGGGAGAAGTTCGCGGACGAGCCGGCCATGCGCCTGGACACCCTGCGCTGCCAGTCGGGCGGGATGCCGGTAGACCGCGAGATGGCGGCGCGCGGCTGGGACCTGGCCACCCTCAACGATGACTACCGGGAGCTGCTGCGCACCTATCGCAGCCGGATGCCGTCGTACCGGGCCGGGCACCTCAGCCCCGAGGAGGCGATGGTCGAGCGCATGCGGCTGACCTACGACTACCGCAAGTTCCCCTTCCGCGACCCGGATCTGCCGACCGATCTCCTCCCCGCGGGCTGGGTGGGCCACGAGGCGCACGAGATGTTCCTGGAGGCCCACGAGGTCCTCGGCCCCTCGGCCGAGGCCTACTACGACGAGGTGACCGGCCCGCGCCCCTTCGCGTAGGTCTCTATGACAGGTAACCCAGCTCGCGCGAGGCCGCGGCCACGGTGTCGCACAGTTCGCGGGTCACCTCGGCGAGGTGGTCCGGTGTACCGAGGCTCTCGGGCAGCACGACGGAGACGGCGAGCGGCAGCGGGTCGCCTGCCGCGAAGACGGGCGCGGCGACCGAGATGATGCCCGGGATCACGCCGCTGTGCGTCACGACGTGTCCATCGTCGCGGATCCGCGCCCGGGTGGCGGCGAGGCGCTCGCCCGTCCACTCCGCCTCCCTGCCGTGGAGCTCTCCGCCCAGCACCTCGCCGGTGAGGCTCTCGGGCAGGTGGGCCAGGAAGATCTGACCCACGGACGACGTGAGCAGGGGAAGCGTGGCGCCGACGCGCACCGTCAGGGGCAGCGGGCGGGTGCCGTACGCCCAGCTCACCACGATCGGGCCGCGGTCCCCCCACACCGCGAGGTTCACCGAGTGGCCGGTGCGGTCACGGAGCTGTGTCGCATGACCGCTCACCACCGCCACCTCGTTGGTGCGGCGCAGCGACTCGGCCCCCATACGGCGCATGGCGGCCCCGAAGTCGTAGAGACCCGAGGCGGGATCCTGCGAGGTCAGACCGATGCGGCCGAGGCTGACGAGGTAGCGGTGCACTTTGCTGGGCTGCATGCCACTGGCCTGCGCGATCGCCGACAGGCTCAGCGCACCGCCGCCGCTCTCCAGCGCCAGCAGGACCCTCATCGCCATCTCGACGGACTGGATGCCCTGCCGCTCCCCGTTCTCCCTGGGGTCAGTCGTGGTCACAGCGCAGCCTTCTCCCCTGCCGGTGGATGAACGCGGTCAGCCTATCGAGAGGGCCGATACAACCGATCTTACATTCACTATTGCGGAACGCGTTACGTTCTGGTGAACTGCGGAAGCGGTGGCGGTCACCTCCCCCGACTGCCCCGCCCCACCGGCGGCCCGTCTCGCAGCCGCCCGGAGCCGCTCGTCCTTCGGCGCACACACCCGCGCATCCCATCCGCCCGGCCACTCACACCGAGCCGGGCGCCGCCGCACCCCGCCTTGCATACAGGACCTCAACGGCAGAACGAGGCCCGCGTACGAGATCCCGCATACAAGATCCCTCCGAGGAGAACTCCGCAATGAAGCTGATCGGCCTCGAAGAACACTTCGTGACCCCTGACCTGGTGGGCCACGGCGCCTCCACCGCCTCCATCGCCCAGCCCCATGCGTGGGCCGAGGCCTCCCGGCGGCTCCTCGACCTCACCGAGGAACGCCTCGACGACATGGACGCCGCCGGCCTGGACATGCAGGTGCTCTCACTCAACTCCCCGGGCCTCCAGGCGGAGAAGGACCCGGCCTCCGCCGTACGTCAGGCGATCACCGTCAACGACTTCCTCACCGGCGTCATCGCCGAGCACCCCGACCGCTTCTCCGGCTTCGCCGCCCTGCCCCTCCAGGACCCCAAGGCCGCGGCCGACGAACTGGAGCGCGCGGTCACCCAGCTCGGCCTGCGCGGCGCCCTCGTCAACGCGCACACCCACGGCAGGTACCTGGACGACCCCGCCCTGCGCGTCGTCTGGGAACGCGCCGAGCACCTCGACGTACCGCTCTATCTGCACCCGGCCAACGGCGTCGACACCGCGCACGTGCTCTCCGGGCACCCCGAACTCGTCGGACCGATGTGGAGCTGGGGGATCGACACCGCCACCCACGCCCTGCGACTGATCTTCGGCGGCGTCTTCGACGACTTCCCGAACGCCAAGCTGCTCCTCGGCCACATGGGAGAGGGACTGCCCTACGTGATGTGGCGCATGGACTCCCGCTGGGAGTTCCACGCGCACCACGGCATCGAACTCAAGCGCGAGCGCCCCTCGGAGTACATCCGGCACAACCTCTACATCACCACCAGCGGCGTCTGCTCCCCCGCCCCGCTGCTCACCGCCCTGCTGTCGGTGGGCGCCGACCACATCCTCTTCGGCACCGACTACCCCTTCGAGGACATCGAGACGGCCACGAAGTTCCTGCAGGACGCCCCGATCAGCGACGCCGACCGGCTCAAGATCGGCCACCAGAACGCCGAGAAGCTCCTCGGCCTCGCCACCACACCCGCGCTCGCGGGTGTCTGAGCGGAGGGGAACGCACGTGTACGACGTCGCCGTCATCGGGTACGGGCCCGTCGGCATGGCCACTGCGGCGCTGCTCGGTCAGGCAGGCCACGACGTGGTCGTGCTGGAGCGCTACCCGACCCTCTACAACCTTCCCCGCGCCGCCATCTTCGACGACGAGACGATGCGGACCTTCGACCGCCTCGGTATCTCCCGCGATCTGCTGCCCACCCTGCACGTCCAGCGCAACTACGAATGGCGCAACGGCGCGGGCGAGCTCCTCATCGAGCACGACTTCGCCGCCGTCGGCGGCCAGGGCTGGGCCGAGTGGTACATGATGTACCAGCCCTATCTGGAGGACACCCTCGACGGCCTGGTCCGCGGTCTCGGACACGTCGAGATCCGGATGGACTCCCCGGTCACCGGCCTGCGGAGCACGCACCACGGCGTGGACATCCAGGTCGAGGGAAGTGACACGGCCGTCTCGGCCCGGTATGTCGTCGCCTGCGACGGCGGCAACAGCTTCACCCGCACCTGGCTGGGCGTCGGGCAGGACGACTACGGGTTCTCCGAGCCGTGGATGGTCTGCGACTTCCGCCTGACCGGCCCCACCGACATTCCCAAGGCCCGTCAGGTGTGCGACCCGAAGCAGCCGGTGTCGATCATCTCGCTGGGCCCCCGGCACCACCGGTTCAGCTTCATGCTCGACTCGGCGGACTCCTTCCCCACAGAGCGGGAGCCCGACCGGGTGTGGGCACGGGTCGCCGGCTACGTCGACCGCTCGCAGGCCGAACTCGTCCGCGTCGCCACCTACACGTTCCGCTCGCTCGTCGCGGAGCGCTGGCGCAGCGGCCGGGTCCTGCTCGCCGGGGACGCGGCCCATCAGATGCCGCCGTTCCTCGGACAGGGCATGTGCTCGGGCATCCGCGACGCCCAGAACATCGCCTTCAAACTCGACGTCGTACTGCGCGGCGCCGACGACGCGCTCCTCGACACCTACCAGAGCGAACGCGAACCGCATGTGCGGGCCATCATCGCCAAGGGCATCGAGCTGGGCCGGGTACAGACCATGCGCGATCCGGTGGCCGCCGCCGAGCGGGACGCCCGACTGATCGCCCTGCGCGAGGCGGACGGGCGCCCCGAGAAGATGCGCTTCCCCGGCCTCGGCCCCGGTCTGCGCGACGAGTCCCCGCAGGCCGGGCATCTGATGCCGCAGGGCCGGGTGGAGTCGCACAGCACCGAGGGGCTCTTCGACGAGGTCCTCGGCCGCGGATTCGTACTCCTCGTCGACGGCCGGACCGGTGCCTCGCTCGACGCCTCGACCACGAAAGCCGCCGCGCGTCTCGGCGTGGCCGTCCACCACCTCACCGACCGCCGCCACACCACGGAGGGGGTCACCGATGTCGGCGGCGTCTACGGGCCTTGGTTCGACGAGACCGGCCGCGCAGCCGTGCTGTGGCGGCCCGACTTCTACATCCTCGGCACCACGGGCGTCCTGTCGGACGTACCGGCACTTCTGACCACACTTGCCACAGCAGTCGAGCCCGTACAGGCTCCTGCCATAGCTGGAGAAGGGATCCGGCCATGACCACACAGTCCGCCGTCCGTCCGCAGGTCCGCAGAGCATCCGCGACCACGTTCATGCTGATCGCCGCCTGGGTGGTCGCGTCCCTGGAGGGATACGACCTCGCCGTGTACGGCGTCAGCGTCCCCGCGATCCTCGGCGACCCCTCTCTCGGCATCGACAAGGCCGAAGCCGGCACCATCGGCTCCCTCGTCGGCATCGGGATGCTGATCGGCGCGGCCCTCGCCGGAGCCCTGCTCCACCGCACCGGCCCGCGTCGGCTCCTGCTCGCCGGCACCACCGTGTTCTCGCTCGGAATGGCGGTCTGCACGTTCGCCGGTGGCGTCCCGTCGTTCGGCGCCGGACGCCTTGTCGTCGGCCTCGGCCTCGGTGTCGTACTGCCTACGATCAACGCCTATGTCGCCGACCTGAGCGAGCCGGGCCGCCGCAGCCGTAACGTCGCCCTGATCATGAGCGGCTACGCGGCCGGCGCCCTGCTCTCCCCGCTGCTCGGCACCGCCCTGCTCCCCGACGTCTCGTACCGCTGGCTGTACGTCATCGGCGTGCTCCCGGTGTTCCTGGCCGTACCTCTCGTGCTCCGGCTCCCGGAGAGCCCGTTCCACCTCCACCGCACGGGCCGCGCCACCGAGGCGAGAGCTGTGGAGGAGCAGCACGGCCTCGTCCCGTCGGACGCCGCGCCGACCTCGGACCCGGGCCGCATGCTCGGCCTCGGATCGCTGCTCACGGGCGGCCTCGCGGTCTCGACCCTGCTCTTCTGGGCCATGTCCTTCTGCGGACTCCTGCTCGTCTTCGGCATCAGCACCTGGCTGCCCAGCATCATGCAGGCCGCCGGCTTCTCCCTCGGCTCGGCGCTGCTGCAGACGGCGGCGATGTGGTTGGGCGTCGGTGTCGGCGCCATCGTCGGCGGCCGGGTCGCGGACGCGCTCGGCGCCAAGCGTGTCGTGGTCGTCGCGTTCCTGGTCGGCACGGTCAGCCTGATCGCGATGAGCACCCGCCCGCCGACGCCCGTCATGTTCGTACTCATGTTCATCAGCGGGTTCGGGTTCATCGGTTCGCAGATTCTCGGCAACGCGTTCATCGTGACCAGGTATCCGGACGCCGTGCGCGGCAACGGCCTCGCCTGGGCCCTGTCCATCGGCCGCTTCGGCGCGATCGCCGGCCCGTCCCTGGGCGCGTTCGTCCTCACGTCGGGCGCCGACGTCAAGTGGGCTTTCTACGCCTTCGCCGTCCCCGCCCTCGTCGGAGCGTTCGCGGCGGGTGCCGTGCCCCGGGCGCGAGAGGTGAAGGCATGACCGTCGCCCCTTCGCCGGTCGTCTACGAGTCCTGGGGCCAGCGGGTCGTCTTCGGCTCGGGCACGGTTCGCAAGGACGTGGCGGCCGCGGTCAAGGGGCTTGGCGCAAGCCGGGTCCTGGTGATCGCGGCCGACGGGGAGCGGGCCCTGGCCGAGGACATCTGCAAGGACCTACCGGTCGTAGCGGTCTTCGGCGGCGTCCGGCCGCACGTACCGGCCGACGTGGCGCAGGCCGTGCGGGCCGCGGCCCGCGAACACGCGGCCGACCTGCTGCTGAGCGTCGGCGGAGGGTCGACGACGGGCACCGCCAAAGCGGCGGCGCTCACCACCGGACTGCCGATCCTCGCCGTCCCCACCACCTACGCCGGCTCCGAGGCCACCCCCGTCTGGGGCCTCACCGAGGACGGCCACAAGCGCACCGGCGTCGACCCGAAAGTGCTCCCCCGCGTCGTCGTCTACGACGCCACACTCATGCTGTCCCTGCCGACCCGGCTGTCGGTGACGTCCGGCCTCAACGCTCTCGCCCACTGCGTCGACGCGTGGTGGGCGCCCCGGCACAACCCGATCAGCTCCGCGCTGGCCGTCGAGGGCGTCCGCTCGCTGGCGTCCGCACTGCCGCGCATCGTCGCCGACGGCCAGGACGTCGCCGCCCGCCGCGACATCCTCTTCGGCACCTACCTCGGGGCGGTCGCCTTCGCCGGCGCCGGCTCCGGGCTGCACCACAAGGTGTGCCACGTCCTGGGCGGCGCGTACGACCTCGAACACGCCGCGCTGCACTCGGTGGTCCTGCCACATGTGGTCGGCCTCAACCTGGCCGTGGCACCCGACGCGGCCAGGCACCTCGCAGCCGCGCTCGACGTACACACCGACCCGTTCGCCGCGTTGCTCGACCTCTACGCGCGGCTCGACCCCCCGCATTCGCTACGCGAGTTGGGGCTCGCCGAGGAGGAACTCGACCGGGCCGCCGACCTGGTCATGCCACAGGTGCCGGACTCCAACCCGCGCCGGGTCACCCACGACGAGATGCGCGACCTGCTGGGACGCGCGTACCGGGGCGACACCCCGGTGACGGTCCCGCCCAACGCCCTCCGTACGAAAGAGCCACCCCGATGACTGAAACGACCGAGACGACCAGGACCGGGACGACGGGGACTGGTACTGGGACTGGGACTGGGACAAGGGGGACCACTGAACAGGAGTTGACCGACAACGTCGTCGCGAGCTTCGACACCGCCAAGGACGAACGGTTCCGCGAGGTCATGCAGGCGCTCGTGCGGCACGCCCACGCGTTCGTGCGCGAGACCCGGCTCACCGAGGCCGAATGGTCCGCGGCGATCGGGTTCCTCACCGCGGCCGGTCACATCACGACCGACACCCGCCAGGAGTTCGTCCTCCTCTCCGATGTCCTCGGCATCTCCATGCTCACCGTCGCGGTGAACGAACCGGGCCTCGGCGAGTCGACGGAGTCCACGGTCCTCGGCCCCTTCTTCGTCCAGGACTCGCCCGAGATCGACCTCGGCGGGGACATCGCGGGCGGCGCGAAAGGCGAGCCGTCGTGGGTCGCCGGCACGGTCAAGGACACCGACGGCAACCCGGTCCCCGGGGCCCGCATCGAGGTGTGGGAGGCCGACGACGACGGCATGTACGACGTCCAGTACGACGACGGTGCCCTCGCCGGGCGCGCGCACCTGTTCGCCGACACCGAGGGCCGCTACCGGTTCTGGGCGCTCACCCCCACGCCGTACCCGATCCCCGACGACGGCCCCGTCGGCCGGCTCCTCCAGCACGCCGGACGTTCCCCGATGCGGGCACCGCACCTCCACTTCAAGGTGACGGCACCCGGCTTCCACACTCTCATCACGCACATGTTCGTCGCTGGCGACCCCACTCTGGACAGCGACTCCGTATTCGGCGTGAAGGAGTCACTGGTGCGCCCCTTCGACCGCCACCGGCCGGGAACGCCGACACCGGACAGCCGCCAGCTGGAAGGGCCGTGGACGTCGGCACGCTTCGACATCGTCCTCAGGAAGGAGTAGGACGCACGGCCGCTGCCGTTCTGGAACTCACCTGCCCCGAAGCTCAGGCCTGCTCGGACCGTCCCTCGTCTTCGTACGTAAAACTCAAGTTCTTCCTTCGACGTGTTCCGGCTGGTTGCAGTGGCGGCCCGCGAGCCCCGCGCTCGGCCGGCTCGACATCGCCGCCCGTGCTCTGCGCACCGCCGCCCTGACCCCACCAGCGTCACCAGCAAAGTCACTGCATTGCTCCTGGTCCAGCGTCCGCTTCGACTTCCCCATCTACTCAACGGATGTTTTCGCCAGGTAGCGAGCGACAAGGTCCAGTCGGCGGGGCGTCGACGGCTCGGGCAGCAGGCTCGGAGCGCTTGAGTTCCGATGTCAGTAGAGGGTCTGCGTGCTTCTGAATGTCGGTGGGTTTTGATGTCGCTCGGGCGTGCGGCAAGGGCAGTGGTAGATCGTTGGAGAGCAGTCCCCGGTGCGAAGCGCCGGGGGTGTCCATGTGCGTTCCTGGCAGTGGGAAGAGCCGGACCTCACCGACTTCTTCGCCGAACTGCTCAAGCGGCACAAGAAACCGATGCCATGAGGCTTGCTGGAAGTTGATGTTCTGCTTGTCCGGGCGAGCGGGGATTCGGTTCGGGCCATGGCCGACCACGGCGTAGCGGTAGATCTCGCCGGTTGCGTCCTCGCTGTCCAGCCGGCTCAGCAGTTGCCAGGACTCCGGGTCGATGCGCTGCTCCGGTGCGGGTAGGTCCAGTGATGGCCGCCGGAGGAGAGCTGATGTCTCCCAGGCGGCCATCGCAGCGGGGATTTCAGTGGCTGGTGAGTTCGCCGGTGAGCTTGCCGTGGAGGTCGGCGCTGGGGTCGTTGAGGCCGATGATCTCGACGGTCTTGCCGCGCTGGGCGTACTTGGTCTCGATCGCGTCCAGGGCGGCGACGGAGGAGGCGTCCCAGATATGGGCGGCGCTCAGGTCGATGACGACCTTGTCCGGGTCGGTGGCGTAGTTGAACTGGCCGACCAGGTCGTTGGAGGAGGCGAAGAACAGCTCGCCGGTCACCGAGTACACCACCGTGGCGTGGTCGGGGTCGATGACGGAGGTGACGTTGGCGAGGTGGGCGACGCGCTTGGCGAAGATGACCATCGCGGTGATGGATCCCACGACGACGCCGATGGCGAGGTTGTCGGTGGCGACCACGCAGACCACCGTGATGACCATGACGGCGACCTCGCCCGTCGGCATGCGCTTGAGTGTCTTGGGGGCGATGGAGTGCCAGTCGAACGTCGCGAACGACACCATCACCATCACGGCGACCAGGGCGGCCATCGGGATGTCGGAGACGACCGGGCCGAAGACGATGCACAGCACCATCAGGAATGAGCCCGCCAGGAAGGTGGAGAGGCGGGTGCGCGCCCCGGACACCTTCACGTTGATCATGGTTTGGCCGATCATGGCGCAGCCGCCCATGCCGCCGAAGAAGCCGGTGACTATGTTGGCGATGCCCTGGCCGATGGACTCGCGGGTCTTTGAGGAGTGGGTGTCGGTGATGTCGTCGACGAGCTTGGCGGTCATCAGCGATTCCATCAGGCCCACCAGTGCCATCGCGAACGCGTAGGGGGCGATGGTGGTGAGGGTGTCCATGGTGAACGGCACGTCGGGCAGGCCTGGTACGGGCAGGGAGGACGGCAGCGCGCCCTTGTCGCCCACGGTCGGCACGGCGATCCCGGCTGCCACCGTGATCACGGTGAGGATGACGATGGCGACGAGCGGCGCCGGGATCACCGTGGTGACCTTCGGGAAGAACACCATCAGCGCGAGACCGCCGATGATCAGCGGATAGACGGGCCAGGGCACGTCGTGCATCTCCGGGACCTGCGCCATGAAGATCAGGATGGCGAGGGCGTTGACGAAGCCGACCATCACCGAGCGGGGCACGAAACGCATCAGCTTCGCCACCCCCAGCGCGCCGAGGGCGACCTGGATGAGGCCGGCGAGGATAACGGCGGCGACCAGGTAGCCGAAGCCGTGCTCACGGTTGAGCGGGGCGATCACGAGGGCGACGGCGCCGGTCGCCGCGGAAATCATCGCGCGGCGGCCGCCGACGATCGAGATCGTCACGGCCATGGTGAACGAGGCGAACAGGCCGATCGCCGGGTCGACCCCGGCGATGATGGAGAAGGAGATCGACTCGGGGATCAGGGCGAGGGCGACGACCAGGCCGGCCAGCACCTCGGTGCGCCAGACCTTCGGATTGTTCAGCCAGTCGGGACGCAGGCCGCGTAGGCGCATGGCTGGGGACAGTGCGGAAGGAGACAAGGAGATGCGTACCTGTCGTGCTCAGGCACCCCCCATCAGCAGGCTGGGGCGTGCGGGAAGGACGCGCAGGAGCCGGGCCGGCACCCTGCGGACGACCCGCAGGGCGGGCCGGAAGTCAAAGGGAGGGACGCAGGGCGGGGCCTGGCGCGGGAGCGCGGCCGGGCAGCTCACATCCGGGGGCGAAGGGTCACGGCGGGCAGGCGGCGGCGATCAGCGTCATGGGCTCGCGCACGCTCTCTCCTGCAAGAATCGAATCTTCGCCGGGGGCGCCATCGGCCCCGGAACGGCAATGACGGGGCAGCCGGGCCGCCCTCGCCATCAGCAACTCTACCCTAACGTTAGAGTAGAGGTCGGTGAGGTCGCACGGGACGCGGCCCGCCACAACGGGAAGGGCCAGGACCACGGGCGTGGACGACAAGCACATGCAGATCGGCGAGGTCGCCGCGCGGACCGAGCTGTCCCTGCGCACCATCCGCCACTACGAAGAGACCGGCCTGGTCATCCCGTCCGCCCGCTCGCAGGGCGGCTTCCGCCTCTACACAGAGTCCGACATCGCCCGCCTCATGGTCATCCGCCGCATGAAGCCCCTCGGCTTCACCCTGGACGAAATGCGCGACCTCCTGGACGCCACCGACCGCCTCGACTCCGACGAGCCGGACGGCATCGACGAGCGGGAAGCACTCCTGGAGCGGATAGAGACCTACGAGCAGGCCGCCGCCCAGAAAATCGAGGACCTGCGCATCCAACTGGCCCGCGCCGAAGACTTCGCCGCCACCCTCCGCGCCCGGCTCGGGACCGCCCGCCATGAACAGGGCACCCCGGCCTGAATCACCGGCCGGCGGCCTGCACCACGCGTCGCACCTCGGCCCCCAGGAGGCCGCCGACATGGGCGGCTTCACGGGGTGCTGGCTCGGACGCGGAACGCCAGCCCCTGCGGGCTGCTCACACGCCGGCCGCCTGGGCCCGCGGATCGGGCCCGCACGACGCCTCCTGCCCGGCGCCCCTGCTGCTGGGCCGCCGCCGTCCTGGGCCTGCTCGCCGTCCCGGCCCGCGCCGGGAGCACGGACCGGCCGGGGCTGTCCGTGTGGACGCCGGCCGGGAATGTGCTGCTGGTCGGCGCCTCGGTCACCGCCGCCCTCCTGGCGATCGAACAGCGCGGGCAGCACCCAGCCGAGGCGGCAGCCCTCGCGCGCCCGACCTCAGGACGGGATCCGCGTCGGCAGGCGAGACTGGAGGCCAGCCGGAATATGCCGGAAACAGGTCCTCTGCCTGGGCGCGGCGCTGCCGCCCCCGAGGACGGTTGAACGCCTGGCCGCTACGCCCAGGCATCCCGCCACCGCCAGAACCACGTGGCCTTCTGTGGCGCAGGCGGGCGCGGCCGGGCCAGCAGGAATAGCAAAGCCCTTCCGGGCGAGTAGCCGCACAGAATCTCCACAGCATCTCTGTGGCTCATCTCACGTTTCTCGTTGGGGTAAATGAGATTCACCCGCACCGAAATCCGAAAAATCTCTCCAATGCTCCAACAACTCGGACATATCGATAGCCTCTAGGTAGGGCAAATTTCCTGGACTGGAACGCATCAACGCTTGCAGGATCTGCAAGGATCTAATTCAGGAAAAGCTGCGGGGACGGACTGTGCTGGATCTTTCCGGCGGCCCAGGACTCCACGCCGGGACCCGGGGGGAAGGACACCGATGGACGCCATGGTGCTGCAGGCGCAGAAATTCATCAACACCACTTACGCGGGGGTCTCCGGAATACCCACGGTTGTCGAGGACGGCACAACCGGCTGGGACGTCATGTACGCGCTGACCCGGGCTCTCCAGTACGAGCTGGGTATCACCGCACTGTCCGATACTTTCGGCCCGACCACGCTCGGCAAACTCACCTCGCTTTATCCGGTCATCGACGGGACGAACGGGAACGCCAACATCAACCGCATCGTCCAGTCCGGCCTCTACTGCAAGGGATACGACGGCAGCGGAATATCCGGGTCGTACGACTCGACGACCGGCTCCAGCGTGACCCAACTCAAGGCCAACATGGGCGTCGCGAGTACCTTTCCTGGGAACGGTGTCACTCCCAAGGTCTTCAAAGCGCTGCTGACAATGGATCCCTACGTCCTTATCAGCGGCGGCAGCGACCAGGTGCGCGCGATCCAGCAGTGGATGAACGCGAGTTACATCAACCGCGCAAATTTCTTCATCATCCCCTGCGACGGCTACTTCTCCCGGGACGTCCAGAAGGCGCTGATGTTCGCGATCCAGTTCGCCATCGGCTATGACGACGCCACAGCGAACGGCGTCTTCGGGCCGGGGACGCAGGCCGGTTTGAAGGCCAATACCCTGTCGGTCGGTTCGAGTGGCACCTTCGTTCAGCTCTTCACTGCCGCCATGGTATTCAACAAGCGCTCGGGGGCAGTTTTCGCCAGTTCCTTCGGATCGGATCTGGCAGACGCGGTCGCGAACTTCCAGAGTTTCATGCGGCTTCCCGTCACCGGCACCGGAAACTTCCAGACCTGGGCCTCCCTGCTGGTCAGCACCGGAGACCCGAGCCGCTCGGGCACCGCCTGCGACTGCGTCACCGAGGTCACCGCCGACCGCGCAGCAGCGCTCAAGGCGTCCGGATATTCGATCATCGGCAGATACCTGACCAATGTCGCGGGCACCACCCTCAACAAGAAGATCCAGGCCGGGGAGTTGGACACCATCGCGGGCGCCGGCCTGCGAGTATTCCCGATCTACCAGACCTACGGCGGCTCGGTCAGCTACTTCAACCACAGCCAGGGGGTGGCGGACGCGTCGGCCGCCATCGACGCAGCCCAGGGTTACGGCTTCAAGAGAGGGACGCGGATCTACTTCGCGGTGGACTACGACGCACTCGACGCCGATGTCACCAGCAACATCATTCCGCATTTCCAGGGAATCCAGGAGCGCTTCGACCAGTATGCCGCCGGCTACAAAATCGGCGTCTACGGGCCGAGAAACATCTGCAGCCGCGTCGCCGCCTCCGGTGCGACCTCCGCGAGCTTCGTCTCGGACATGTCGACCGGATTCAGCGGAAATCTCGGCTTCTCGATGCCGGAGGACTGGGCCTTCGATCAGATTTCCACGATCTCCGTCGGGTCGGGAACCGGTGCCATCCAGATCGACAACGACATCTCCTCCGACCGGGACAGTGGGCAGAACACCTTCGATCCCGTCCCCACCCAGAAGCTGGACGTCGCGTTCGACACGGCAAACCGTGACGCACTGCTCGCCGACATTCGGGCGACCATGCAGTCCCTGGGTGTGGACGAGACCACCTGGTACACCAATCATTCGACGGAGGACGCCCTGAACGTCGTTCTCCAGTACGACTCCTACATCACCGGACTCGCCCGCTCGCTGAAAATGCGCAAGTCTCTCATCCAGGTTCCGATCTTCTGGGAATACCGGAAGTACACCTATCTGGACGATGTCGCGAACACCCTTGTCCAGGAGTACTACAGCTACATGGAGCAAATGGAGGCATGGAACAACATGCCCGTCTGGCAGCAGCTCATCACGCCGGTCCCGGAAATGCCGGTCGGTTCCAGGGAGGACGCCAGTGCAGGGCTGGGTCAGATTTTCGCCGCCACCGCCATCAGTGCCCGCAATTACTGCTCCTCGGCGGGAATCACCAACGAGGCGACGCTCGATGCGTCGGACTGGCACACAATGGAAACCGTCTGGAACAATCTGTACACGAACAACGAGTACAACATCACCACTGTGGCCCTCGTCCACATATCCGATGCGCATTCCATCGGTCAGCGCATTCCCGGCCTGGATTATACGGACACTGAAACACAGGCCGTCCTCGCACGCTACAACGGCACCGGCGCCGATGCGACGGAGTACGGGGTCCAAAACCTGAGCGTCTACCAGACGTTCGAAAAGTACAACGCGCCTGCCCGAAACCTGTGACCCATGCCGAGCGAGTGGAAAAGAGTGCGGAAATGACTGGAGATCCGATGTCCGAACAGCATGGGAACGCGAAGAAGACCGCCCGGCGCCCGACCCGCCGGTCCGTTCTGACGACCGGCACCGGGGTGCTGGCCGGTACGGCCCTGTCCGGCTGGGCGGGGCAGGTCCCGGCGATGGCCGCCAGCAAGGGCAGGACGGTGAAAGCCACCCGGCCGCCCACACCTACCGACGAACACCCGACGCCGAGGAAGACCCCGGTCAGCGCCAACGGCTGGGCAACGGAGGCGAAGGCCAACGACGGCGGCACCATATGGTCCAGAGCCGTCAACGGCAGCAATCTCTCGGTGGAGGTACGGACCGGGGACGTTGCCGCGGTCCTCGTCTACGTGGTGCGCCGTTTTCATTACGAGATCGACGCCCTGCGGACCGGCGACGTGGTGGGCTTCAGGAAGCTGGGCAGCACCAGCCTCTCCTCCCCGCAGAGCAACCAAGCCTCGGGGACCGCGGTCTCGATCCGCAGCGGCTGGTACCCGGAGGGCATATCCGGGGGCTTCTTCGCGCCGCAGCTGGCCGTCATCCGGGACATCCTCGCCGAATGCGACGGCGCGGTGCGGTGGGGAGGCGACGACAAGCGGCCCTACGAGGCGCTGTTCTACATCGACGTCCCGCCCAGCAGCGAGGAACTGAGCACGATCGGCAGCCGCATTCTGGGCTGGAACCAGCAGCCCGGCCAAGGGGCAGGCCAGCTCCCGGACCCGTCGCAGCCGACGCGCCGGTCCGCCGCCCTCGCCCTGGAGCGTGTCCAGCGCGGTTCGTGACCTGACCTTTCCGCGTACTGACCCCACCAGGACGGACCGGCGCCGGGTCCCCACCACATCGCGCCGGATGAACGGCCGCCCGGCATCCCGCCTACCGCTGCCGTCGTCCGCCGCAGGGGTGACCAGCGGCCGTTGTTAGTCTCTCCCGTGAGAAGACACCCCGCTCCGGGCGTGTCGCGCACATCGGCGGCCCTCATACGGCGCCCTCGGCCACCCCCGCCGGAGGATGGCGGCGAGCCGCCCCGCCCGGGCCACCAGGACAGGACAGATGTGAATACCAGCGCCCCTGTCGCCGCCCCTCGTACGCGGTCCGCGCAGGAAAGCCGCCGCATACGGATCCGGGCCGGTTTCGGTCTCGGCCTGCTCCCCGTCTCTTTCGTGCTCGCCGCCCTGATCTGGCTCTACTGCGCGGACCAGTACGCCCATTCCGGCGCCGACTGGACCACCCACTGGCCGCTGGGGCTTACGCTCTTCGCCGCCTCCGGACTTCTCGGACTGCTGGCGTTGTGCCTGCCTCGACGATGGCTCGTGTGGCTGCAACTGCTCCTGCTGCTGCCGGCCATGGCGCTGTTCGCCTTCTGACAGAGCTGGACGACCTGGCTTCGACCACAGCGTGCCGGCCGGATTCCGGGACCGTCTCGCCCACGGCGACCGCACTGACCGCCTCCAGCAGCCTCGCGTCGAACCCCACCCCGTCCGGTGGGACTTGCACGTCCTCCGCGGTGGCCCGTACCCGCCACCCCGTTCACGATCACGACGGTAGGAATATGGTCAATGACTTTCTGTGCACAAGGCGTCGTCTTCAAGAGGCTGGAAGACGCCTACCGCCCGTCGGTGAGGGGTTGGCAGAAATACAAGGTCCGCGAGACGAGCGAGGCGATCGTCGGCGCAGTGACCGTGACCGGCCCTCTGGGCACTCCCCGCACGCTGCTGCTCGGCAAGGTACAACGCTCAAGGGCACCTTCAGTACGGCGGCCGCACCACCACCCTCGCTCAGGCGGCAGGTGCTGCGGTCGCCGGCCTACTCGCTCCGGGACGGGGCGGTCATCCGTGGACAGGCTGGTCGTTCTCTGCCGGGTGTGGCGGCCAGGAAAAGCTGGTCGTCACGCTGGTGGAACCCGAGCTGGTGGTGGAACCCGAGCTGGTGGTGGAAGTCGACGCCGCCGGGACTGGAGGCCGCAATCGTCCGACAACGTCCTCGGCGGCCCAGCAACGCCCAGCTGGACCTGCCCCGGGCAGGCGGAGACCACCGGGTGGGTGCCGGCTGTGCCGCGATTCCCGGAAGGAAACAGCTGACCCCAGGCGCTCGCAGAAGGCCCGGCCGACGCCGGGGGCGAAAGGTTGGTGTGCGGGGCCGACGGGACCGGGTAACGTCTTTGTCATGTTCTTCCAGACGCCGATTTACGAGTGAGAACATGATGGGCCGCTGCTGACGTCCTTCGACGTCGCCGCCCGTCCCCCATCGATGGACCCGTAGATCACTTCACATCATTACCGGAGAACCCGTGACCGTGAGCAAGAACATCAACAACCCCGTGGGCATGGGCGGCGGCCAGCGCAAGAAGCTGTCCCGCGCCGAACGGCAGAACAACGGTCCGCACCGCAACCTCGACCGCCAGGGTGCAGCCGACCGGAAGGCGGAGCTGGTGCGCAAGATGCGCGAGAAGGCAGGCGCGGCCGAGGGCGCCGGGCAGGCGGGCGACGACACCGCCCAGAGCTGACGCACCGCCACCGCAGGGCGGCACCGCACGGGCAGGGTCCGGACCGCGACACGCGGTCCGGACCCTGCTGCCGTACCGGGCACGGCTGGTCCCGCCCAGCTCTCGGCCGACCACCCGCAGCTCAGCTGACCACGCGGGGCAGCGGCAGATTCAGCAGCCCCGTAACCGCCACCACCCCGAGCTGCACCAGGAGCTTCACCACCAAACGGGGCACCCGACCACGACGATCAGGCGGGTGTCGGCGTCGGTGACGACCTGGTGATTGGCGGAGTACCAGTAGTTCTAATAGCTCATCGGTGAGCCTGAGCGCGAGAGTGCAAGGGCCCGCTGTGCGAGGTGGAAGCCTGCCCCCGTTCCGGGTTCCGGGACTGGATTCCCGTGGTCGGACCGACTCCGCCTCGCCCCTCGCCCTGTCGGTCGAGACCTTCGGTAGTTCCGGGACTCGATCTCTTGTCAAAGACCGGCCCCGCCCGGCAGGAGCGAGGACATCACAGGTTTCATGTCGCCAGCCCGCTGGCAGGGGCCGTCCTCTCAGCAGTTCGCGAGCCCGAGAGCTCTTCAGCAGGCCGAGGTCCCTGCCGGTCGCTGCAGACACGAACGGCTCATGGGATGGCGTGCCCCGAGCACTTCTATTGGAGCGCCGCGTGCTCCGCCTGGGAAGTGAAACCCCACGTTGGCACGGAGGTAGAGAAACTGAGCGCGATCTTCTGCGGCATCGACTGGGCGGAAGGACACTACGACGTAGCTCTGCGCGGCGGCCCGGCCGACGCGCAGCCGGCTGAGCGCGCCCCGATCCCCGGCTGCGTCCGCGCCGCCCGTCCCGCCCACGGTTTGGTGGCGTGGCGGGCCAGGGTCTGCTCGAACGGCACGTGCAGGTAGTAGAGGCTGGTCGGGCCACGGTGATCGGCGAGCAGTCGGGCGAGCATGTCGCCGTCCAATCGGCAGTGGCTGCTTCCGCGTCCGCGTGCACGGCGACCCAGCCGGTCCACTCGGTCCCGGGTGCCCCCGGCCCGGGCAGAAGCTGCCCCACGGGTGCCCTTCCGACTCTTCCGCCGCGCCGGGGTGCGTGGACAGACTGTGGCGAGAGGCACGTTCACCGTCCTCCGGCGAAGGAGCACCGTGCGTAAACACGAGGAGTCAGACAGCGCAACCGGCAAGGCGTCGGTCCGGCCTCGCCGGTCGGCCGCTGGCCCTGCCGTCCCGGTGCGGGCCCCAGCCGGACGGCTGACCCCGGATTCCCTACGAGCGCTGCAACGCACCGTGGGAAACGCGGCCGTGGCCCGCTTGCTGTCAGGGGAGGAGCGCGAGCACCGCGTCGAGAACGCTCAGGAGCCCTCCGTGCAGAGGCGGTCCGGCGTCCACGACGTGCTGCACTCCTCAGGTCGGCCGCTGGACCCCGGTGTCCGCGCCGAGATGGAAACCCGCTTCGGCGGCGCCGACTTCGGTAACGTCCGCGTGCACGCGGACGCCGCCGCCCAGCGCTCGGCGACGGAGATCGGCGCCCGCGCGTACACCTCCGGCCGGCACATCGTCATCGGCGAGAACGGCTCGGACAAGCACACTCTCGCCCACGAGCTCACTCATGTCATCCAGCAGCGCTCCGGCCCCGTCTCCGGCACGGACTCCGGCCAGGGCCTGAGCGTGAGCGACCCCTGTGACCGGTTCGAGCGGGAGGCCGAGGCCAACGCCCACCGCGTCATGGCGGGCGGCAGCCACTCCCCAGGTCCTGGGCACGCGGCGGACGCGGGCGCCGCCGGGGCCGCCCCGGCGCACGGCGGCAAACGGGCCCCCGTCCAGCGCTACGTCGAGATCGACCCCGGCACGGAGAACTACCCGTCCAAGCACCGCCGTGCGTCCATCGGTTCGAACAAGAGCGCCGAAAGCGACGACCACTTCTTCCCCAGCCAACAAGAAGCGGGCGGGAGCTACTTCTCCGACACGCAGGCGCGCACCGCCAACGTCGCGTTCAATGGCAGTGTCCCGCTGCGCCTCTCGGACGGCTTGGACCTCGCGATCGAGCACGGACCGGGCGAGTCGAAGGTCTTCTTCGCCACCGACGCCCATATCCAGGCGGCCAACGCCGCGCTCGCCGGTCGCGTACGGTTCCGCCGCGGCACCCGCTACCTGCACGTGCAGGGCGAGACCGGGGAACTGCGGCTCTACCAGGTCAAGCCCGTGGTGGAGACGAAGAAGACCGGTATGGCCGGAGCGTTGGGCATGACGAAGAAGGCGACCGGACTGTCGATCCTCACCCCGCAACGCTGCAACGAGATGGCGGAGTTCGTCACCGGCAAGAAGGGGATCTCGGCCCAGGGGATCGGCGCCTGGGAGAACTTCCTGGCCCGGGTCCTCGACATCGTCGAGGACAGCGGCAGCGAGCATCTGGACGGCGTCAAGGACGCCTTCCAGAAGGGAGTGGACGGGGACCAGAAGGCATACCTGGCCTACTCCCAGAACATGAGCCGCGCCTTCCAGGACCTGAAGGCGGCCAACTCGGCCGAACTGGACCAGGCCCTGCACGAGTTGGGCCTCAACGAGTTCCTGCCGCCCCCGCCGCCCGGCTCCGCCCTGGTGACGGTCGGCTACGGCGACGCCGATCAGGAGGCGTCGCGGGACAGGAACAGCACCTTCGAGTACCACTTCGGTGCCACCGTGGCGACCAGCGGCAACGACTACATCACCATGGAGAACTACGCCCGGCGCGACCCAGGCGTCGGCAACGCCACCGCCTCCGGCGGCGACCCCCTGTTCTACTTCAAGATGTACGGGACCAAGCAGGAGTCCGGGGAGACCTGGCACGGCTCCCAGATGGCCACCGAAGGCTTCATCGGAGCGATCCTGTCCATCACGCTGGAGGGATGAACGGGAGACTCCGGGGCCGATCCGGGGACGGCTCGCCCAGGCCCCGGCCGCGGCGGCAGTCCGGACCGCCTGAGGCCGGGGACCCGTTGCAGCCCGGCAGTGATCGACGGCCAGGACATGTCCGGTCGATTTTTGAGGCGACGGCGCTGACACCCGTGTATCTCGTTGTCGACGGTTTGGCCGAGTGAGGTAGAAGGGCGGCATGGATACCGCCGTGCTTGAACAGATGCTGGACGAGACCTTCGATCACGCTCTCGTGCATCACGGATACGCCAACTACATGCGTGACTACGAGGTCATCGTCTGCGCGACGGCTGATCCCCGTACCGGCGTCACGCCATCCCACCTGCGGTATCTCTTTCGGTACTGCGTCGAAGCCCAGTGTGAGACCTCAGTGTCGGCGGAGACCTGGCGGGTCTCTTTGGACGACCGGCTCATCGACCACGAAACCGGTGCCGACCTTGACGGATACGTCTGGGGCGTGAAGTGGCATGCCCTGTACCCGGGAGCCAAGCTTCTCCCCGAGTCGGAGGCGACTCGCCTCTGGTCGAACGCCGTCGGGATTGACTTCCATGAGGTACGCATTGAGACCAACGCGCACAACCTGACCTTGGTCTTCGCTGACCTTCAGGTGAACGAGGTCCCGGTCGGATACACGCCCTTCGTCATGGAGTAAGGATCAGGGTCCGTGTGATCTTGTGACCCACGTACGGGTGAGTCGTCCGGCGAGGTCCGCAAGCGCACCGCCGCCGATCCCCGGGTCGCCGGCCTCCACGCGAAGGCGGCCGGGGCCTGGACGACCGACCGCGCCACGCTCAACGCCGACCTGCCTGCCTGCCTGCCTGCCGACCATGCCAACCGGCTCGTGGCCGACCGCAGCCGACGCCGCATCGAAGCAACCCCGCCCCCACTTCGACCCCATGTCCAGGCGTTCTCCGACTCACTCCTGCGAGGACGTGAACGCACCGAACATCCCGCCTGGCAGACCTGGTGAATACCCTCACCCCAAGCTCGTCGCCGCTGCCCTCGGCATGGACCCCGAAGGCGTCTCGATCTATCTGAGTGAAATCCAAGACGCGGGCACCGACACCTTCGACGCCATCTCGGAGTTTCCGCCCCTGGAACCCGATGACAAGACCTGGGGCAAGCAGATCGCCACCGTTTCGGCTCCGGAGGAGGCTGTCAACCGGGCCTGCAGCGAACCGGGCGTAATCCCCGACCGCTGGGTCAACCAGGGCATCATCCGCGACGAGTATCGTGATTTCCGGATCGCCAGCAGGAACGAACACACGGCGGCCCCGTGACGTCCAGCTGTCACCCCCAACAGCGGCGTGCCCACCAACCGTCGTCCGGTGAAGCAGTCGGGTCTGGCCAACTGCCGGCGATATAGAGCTCATCGAGCGGTTCGACCATGCCTCGCAGTTCACGGGCAACTCGCGGAGGCAGAGCGTGGAGGGCGAGTTCGAGGACTGCGCGTTCATCGGTCGTATGGAAGGGACTGCATAGCGAGCATCCGCAACCACCCGAAAGGGCAAGCCCCGGACGATGGGCTATCCGTGACCACTGCCGAAGGGCTTGAGCTATCGCGCCGGGCCACAGCCGGTCTCGTTCAAGACGAGCGGCTGCGGCTGCGAACTTGCCGGAGCCGCGCGCGAACCCAGGTTCTGACGCTCCATGCGACTGCTGCCTGGAGAAACGGCTAGCGGCGCGGAGCTGTGACGGCCGTCTACGCGGCATCGTCCTTTCTGAATCGCTGCATGGGAACAGCATGCCAGAGCCGTCCTCCGTACTGCACCACCGGACCGCCGAGCGCAGGCGGAACCTGTGAAACGTCGGCACCACTTCGCACAGGTTCGGCGGAACATGTGCGCTTTGCCGAACGACTCATTGGAGGAGGTGGCGACGCTGTTCTTCTCCTCACGTTCCGTCAGCACTTGGAACAGCAGCTCAGCGCCCGTACGGTGCGGCTCCATGTAGCCGAGTCGTCTCTGCAGGGAAGATCGACGCGTCCGTGGTGGGCGATGGTCTTGATCAGGATCTTTCGGTCCGTGGCTTCGACCAGCTCGTTGACCAGTCTGGTGGCGAGTGTGGAGCGGCCCCGGAAGCCGGCCATGGCGGCCTCGGTCCCAAGTGTGATCAGCAGCAGCGTCTGGAACGAGCGGACTATGCGGCCGACCGGGCCCGGCGCCAGTACCAGTTGGCCGAGCCCGAAAACCGCCCCGGCTTTATTCGGTTGCCGCTCCCTGTGTCCGCCACTCACCATGGGCGGCACACCGGGAACTGCCCGGTGCTCCACGAGAGGAGGCACGACCGTGACTACGACTGTCCTCGGCCTGCCCGCAGACCGCCTCTGTCTCACCTCATGGAGCACCTCCAGCGATGTCTCACGACGATCTTTCACAGCACCCTCAGCACCCGGCATTTTCTGACGACTTCAGCACGGACGCCCACCGCTACGTCCCGCCGCCGGACGACCTGGGCGACGTCGACGACCGGTTCGTCTTCGACTTCCGTCCCTACGACGACCTCGAGGACGGCCAGCGCTGGTCTACCTGGCTCAGCGTCGAACCCCTTTGCCGAGGTCCCGAGCCGCTCCCGGACTGGGTGGTGACCTCGCAGGGCGCGATCGACACCGAGCTCGGCGTCCTCAAGACCGGCAAGGAGGCCGACGTCCACCTCGTCGAGCGCGCCGACCCGCTCGACCCCGCCGCCGGCGTGATCATGGCGGCCAAGCGGTACCGCTCTCCCGAGCACCGGGCCTTCCACCGCGCCGCGTCCTACACCGAGGGCCGCTCGATGAAGCGCTCACGTGACGAGCGGGCCCTCAAGCGGAAGAGCACCTTCGGCCGGCAGGTCGCGGCCGGCGAGTGGGCGGTGTCCGAGTGGGGTGCGCTGGTGCGGCTCTGGGGCCTCGGGCTGCCGGTTCCCTACCCGGTCCAGATCGACGGCACCGAGATCCTGATGGAGTGGATCACCGTCTTCGACGAGGACGGCGCCGTCGAGACCGCGCCCCGGCTCGCCCAGACTCGACCCTCACCCGAGCTACTGGCTGCGTACTTCGAGCAGCTCACCGATGCGCTCGCGACGATGGTGCAGAACGGCTTCGTGCACGGTGACCTCTCGGCGTACAACATCCTGGCGGCGGGCGAGCGGCTGGTCATCATCGACCTGCCGCAGATCGTCGACCTGGTCGGCAACCTGAATGGGATGGGCTTCCTCCAGCGCGACTGCGCAAACATCTGCGGCTGGTTCCGCTCGCGGGGCCTCGAGGTCGACGAGCATGCGCTGTTCGCGGAGCTGATGGCGCACGCCTTCTGAACCGGGCGGCTGGCGCTGGGTTGCGCTCGTGAGGCGCAGCCCGCGGGCGGGTGGTCCAGGTCGAGCCGCTGGCCGGCCTCGACCGCCGGGTCGAGGCCGGCGCCACCCGCTTGAACGGGTGGCGGATCCGCGGGCTGAGCCTGCGCAAGCGTGGCGGGGACCTGGCCGGGCTGCGCGTGGTCGGCGCGACCTTCCTCGGGTACACGTTCGCGGAAGCCACCGACTCCTCCGCCAGCACGGATGCCGAGCAGGTTGTCCGAGACGGTGAGCATCGCGTTTGCGAAGGTGTTCGATGAGCAGCGCGCGGGCTCATCGAGGGCCAGGAGGCCCGCTGTGGGCGAGTGCGGCCAGGCGGCGGGGATCGGTTCCGCGACAGCGTTGATGCGGGCGGAGACGGCGATCAGGGTGCGCTGCGGCCTCGCCTTCAGTAATCCAGGTCGAGGTAATCAATGTCGTTGATAGCGACGTCCGAGAGCCCAGTAGCGCGCCCTCCGCCGTCCTGGAAATAGATTTCCTTAAACCCTTCGGCGATGATTCCACGC
The DNA here is from genome assembly GCF_036345175.1 of Streptomyces sp. NBC_00576. Classification (NCBI taxonomy): domain Bacteria; kingdom Bacillati; phylum Actinomycetota; class Actinomycetes; order Kitasatosporales; family Streptomycetaceae; genus Streptomyces; species Streptomyces sp. NBC_00576. Next base: position 342,200 of record NZ_CP107780.1, read on the forward strand.
ATCTGCTGGTCGCTCGCTCCCGCGTTGCGGGCGTCGAACAGGCGCTGCGCGTAGGCCGGGGGGAGGTGCACGGTCAGGCGCCTGAACCGTCCGTCGTCGGTCGTGCCGACGGGCGCGGTGTATCCGAACCGGGCCCTCGTCTCCACTGTGATCCCGCCGGACGTCGCGGCCTGCTTCTGGCGGCGCTTGCGCACTTGGGGCTGCCACCGTTGCCGTACCGCGTCGTCGATCTTCGCGGCGACGTCGGCGCGGGCGTGCTTGCGGGCGCCACGCCGGTAGCGGTTGACGGAGTCGGCGGTGACCCCGAGCTCCTGCGCGACGGCCTTCGCGCTGCCGAACTGCTTGAGCAGATAGCCGATCTGGCCCTTGAGGGTCTTCGGCGGCTGGCGGGTGAAGGACTCCCGGTCGGCCCGTTCGATGGCGTCGTCGATCTCGCCCACCGGTCACTCCCCTTCGTCGAGGACGGCGTCGCCGCCCTTGATGTGGCGGGCCGGGTTGAGGCCCTTCTCCATCAGGTCGACCGCCCACAGCATCGACTGGACGCCCTCAAGCTTCGCCAGGCCCGACGTCGGTCCGAGACGGAACCCGCCGGGCTGCGGCTTGCCGGAGGCGGCGTACGGCAGGAAGTCCAGCGGGCTCTCCCCCGGCGACGGATAGACGACGCAGTCGGACAGAACGGCGAGCGGGTACAGGCCCGTCATCTTGACCATGTTGTTGAGCTTGCGGTGCATGTTGACCCGCGCCTTGGAGATGACGGCGGCGCGGATGTCGGGGCGCCAGGTCGGGCGTTCCAGGGCCGGCCACCTCTCGCCTTCCGTGTAGTGCTTGCCCTGGGGGCGCTCGCGGAGCTTGCCCACGCCGCCCTTCACGGTTGCCTTGATGGCTGCGAGGACGGCGGCCATCGCCGGGTCGGCCTGCTTGTGCTGCTCCATCGCCGCCAGGAACTCGGTGTCGGAGAGGTCCTTGGTGACGCCGAGGTCGGCGAGGGTGTCGACGTAGGCGGTCTTGAGGCGGTCGTGCCAGGGGTCCAGGTACGCGCCGGTCTCGCGGCGCAGGTACGCCTCGATCGGGTGGACGTCGTAGCCGAGCTCCTGGGCGTAGGCGACCGTGTGCGTCTGGTACCAGGCAGGTCCCGTCGGCCGGGTACCGTCCGGCGTGAACGGCGACGGGAGGCGCTGGTCCAGCGCGATGTGGGACAGGTCGACCAGCCAGGAGCCGGGGATCTTCGGGTTGAACATCGGATGGTGGAAGTGGTCGGGGGCGGACAGGCCCACGGTGAGGCGGGCCGCGGCGGCCAGGAACGCGGTGTTGAGGTCCAGGCCGACCACGTAGGGCAGCATGCACTCCTCATCGCTGAGCGACTCCACCGAGCGCACCCACTGGTACGCCTCCTCGTTGAGGAACCCGCCCGTCCAGCCGGAGTTCACGACGACGGGGTGTTCCGGGGTGGCCTCCGGCGGCGCCGGGTCCATCGGCTCCGTGCCCAGCGAGCCCGCGTTGTAGCCGGACACCCAGTTCCCGGTCTCCGGGTCCTGCACGGCCTTCGTCGGCGGGCGCATCGCCGTCATTAGTTCCAGCCCGGACACGGCCGTCGACCCGCGCGGGGTGATGACCCGGGTCGCGTACATACCGAGGACGCGGGCGATGTCGGCCGGCTCCATCTCCATCACGCCGGGCCAGGACCGCTCATCGAGGGCGTCCCACGACAGGATGGCGAGCTGCACGCACTGCCGCTCGCGCCCCTGCGCCTTGCGGTAGATCCGCGCCCACGGGCCGAACCCGCGCTGCGTCAGCTGCCACTTCGCCTTCGCCACCTGCTTGACCACCGGGTGGTCCCCGGGCAGGCGCAGGGAGCGGCGCTGCTCGTGGCCCTCCAGGCGCTCCGGCAGCCCCAGCTTCACGGCGGCCGCGGCGGTGAGCACGATCAGCGGGTCGGAGTCCTTGCCGTAGCGGTTGAGCTTCGCGGCACCGAGGCCCGCCTCGCGCAGCGTCCACTCCACCAGCTCCACCACCGTGGTCGCCGGGCAGTCCAGCACGATGCCGCCCGTGCCGTACGCGGAACCGTCACCGTCCAGCACCGCGAGCGGGCCGTGCGGGAACCGCGAATCGGCCACAGGCCTGGCGGCCTTCCTCACGGCCGGACGGCGCGATGCCGCCGGGCGCGCGGGACGCTCCGGTGCAGCCGGGGTGGCGGGCGCCTGGACCGGAGCCGCCTCCACCACAGCGGGCGTCTCGGGCGCGGCCGGGCCGGTGAACGCCTCAGTAACCGGCTCCGATTCCGACAGGGGAGCAGGGGCCGGGGCGGGCGCGACGGCGGGAGTTGCGTGGGCCGGGTACTTCGCCGCCCATCCGTTCAGCAGCCGCTGGTACGCCTCCAGCCGCGGCGACTTCGGTTCCGTACGACCGTTCTCGTAGTTCTTGACCGTCTGCGTCGTCGTCTTCAACGCGGTCGCGAGGCGGGCCTGCGTGATGCCGGCGGCCTCACGCAGACGGGCGCGCTCCGCCGGAGGCGGAAGCTGCGGCTCCTCCTCCAGCAGAGCGTCGATGTTCGCAAACAGCTCTTCCTCGGATGCCATGTCTGTCTACCTCCCACCCCGAACACTACCAGTGTTTATCCTTACATTTAACCCACTTCTTTAACCCGATCGACTTCTTTTCGGCGGGTGCGGACGCCGCCAGGAGATCGGCACCCGATGGCGGCGCCTGAGCGTCGGTCGGTAAGCTCTGCTCCCCCTGGCCCATCTGCGCAAGGGTCACCCCTACGCCCAACTCGCGGTCGGGTTCGGCATCGGCACCACCACCCCCTACCGCTACATCACCGAGGCAGTCCGGGTCCTGACCGCCTGTTTGTAAGCACTTGTCTGGGCTCCAGTGCACGGGGTTGAAGTGGCGCCGCGGAGTAAGAAGTTGATCTGGCTCCACTTGGCTGTCGGCGGCCACTTCACATTCCCCAGATACGGCCAGATACGTGATCACAGTCGGTGATCGATGAGGGCTGGGTCACAGCGGGCCTCCAAGAACGCCTGGTAAGCACGGCGTATGGAGGAACTTGCACGGCTCAGCGATATCGAGCAGGCCGCGGCCGGCGACGGACATCCGGTCTGGGCCGCCCAGGGACAAGGCGGTGACGGCCTGGGGCCGGGGGTACGGGCCTGGTGCCACGGCGCGGCACTGGCGGTGGCGAGCCCGAACCCTCAACAGGACCGGCTTGCGGTCAAGGGCGACGGCGCCGACGTGGCCGTGTTGGTGCGGCGGATCCTGGAGGAGATCGGCCCGTCCTACCGAGTCTTGGGGGAAGCTGCCTTGATCGATGCGCTGGTGCGGCAGCTGCCCAACCTGGCGCCGGTCCACAACCTCTTCTGGATGGAGGCCACGTCCCCATCCGGTGCAGCCGCCACAGGCGTGCGGTGGCTGAACGCCCGCGAGGAGAAGGAGACGACCTCACTGTTCGACCGCTTCTTCCCTGACTCCTACGCGCAACCGGGACGCGCGGGCATGCGCCGCTGGGCCGGGGTCGTCGGCGAGGTGGACAGCAGCGTCGGGACGAAGCCGCTAGCGGTGGCGGCGGACGCATGGTCCGCGGCCGGGTGCGGGTTCATGGGCGGGGTGGTCACCCACCCCGCCGCCCGCGGACGCGGTCTTGCGCGGGCCGTGTGCGGCTTCGTCGTGGACGCCCTCGTCAAGCAGCACGGCCGCGCCGCGCTCATGGTGCTCACCGGTAACGCGCCGGCCATCACCACGTATGAACGCCTCGGCATGGCCAAGCGCCTGTTCGGGGCGGCGCACATCGCGGCCCGGTGAGGCCAGGGCTCCACCGTGGCAAGCCGACGCGGGCCCGCTCACATGGAGTGATCAGTGGCGGCCAGGCAACTCCCGCCAACTGGCCGCCAGCGGGGAATCCCGACTGGCCGCTACCAATTGGCGAACACCTGCTGCGACGTGCCCTCGTTGGAGTTAAATGCGCTGCTCCGACCCCCCCCGTTATGTTTTCCGCGGTCCTGCAAGAGGGCCGCTGGCCTCCGGGTCCGGCATGACTGTGTCCCCCTGTCGAAGGCATGACCTGGGGGGTGGTGTCACCGGGCCCGGGAGGTGCCGTCGGAGACGCTGATGAGAGGTCCGGCCGCCGCCCGGTCCGGCGCAATGCCGGACAGCTCGCGGGCGGCAGGTCTGCATAACGTGGATGCGCGCGTACGACACCACCGCCGGGGCCGGCACGTTCAACCCGCCTGGAGGGGCGCGATGTTCGACACCGAAGACGTGGGCGTGTTCCTCGGCCTGGACGTCGGCAAGAGTGCTCATCACGGCCACGGGCTCACGCCGGCGGGGAAGAAGGTCCTCGACAAGCAGCTGCCCAACAGCGAGCCGAGACTGCGGGCCGTCTTCGACAAGCTGACCGCGAAGTTCGGCACCGTCCTGGTGATCGTGGACCAGCCTGCCTCCATCGGCGCCCTCCCGCTGGCCGTGGCCCGGGACGCGGGCTGCCAGGTCGCCTACCTGCCCGGCCTGGCGATGCGCCGGATCGCCGACCTGTATCCGGGCGAGGCGAAGACCGACGCGCGCGACGCGGCGGTGATCGCAGACGCGGCCCGCACCCTGCCGCACACCCTGCGCTCGCTGGAACTCACCGACGAGATCACGGCCGAACTGACCGTCCTGGTGGGCTTTGACCAGGACCTCGCGGCCGAGGCCACCCGCACCTCCAACCGGATACGCGGCCTGCTCACCCAGTTCCACCCCAGCCTGGAGCGCGTCCTGGGCCCCCGCCTCGACCACCAGGCCGTCACCTGGCTGCTGGAGCGCTACGGCTCCCCCGCCGCGCTGCGCAAAGCCGGCCGCCGCAGGCTCGTCGAGCTCATCCGGCCCAAGGCCCCGCGCATGGCCCAGCGGCTGATCGACGACGTCTTCGAGGCGTTGGACGAGCAGACCGTCGTGGTCCCGGGGACCGGCACCCTCGACATCGTCGTGCCCTCCCTGGCCCGCTCGCTCGCCGCCGTCCACGAACAGCGCCGGGCCCTGGAAGCCCAGATCAACGCCCTGCTGGAGGCCCACCCTCTTTCCCCGGTCCTGACGTCGATGCCCGGCGTCGGCGTCAGGACCGCCGCTGTCCTGCTGGTCACCGTCGGCGACGGCACCAGCTTCCCCACCGCCGCCCACCTCGCCTCCTACGCCGGCCTCGCCCCCACCACCAAGTCGTCGGGCACCTCGATCCACGGCGAACACGCACCCAGAGGCGGCAACCGCCAGCTCAAACGCGCCATGTTCCTCTCCGCCTTCGCCTGCATGAACGCCGATGCCGCCTCCCGCGCCTACTACGACAAGCAACGCGCCCGCGGAAAGACCCACACCCAAGCCCTCCTCCGCCTCGCCCGCCAACGCATCAGCGTCCTGTTCGCGATGCTCCGCGACGGCACCTTCTACGAACCCCGAACCCCCGCCGTCACCCTCGCAGCATGAACGCGATCAATGCCCTCAAAACGACGGCGTGGCCTTGACGAAGGACATAGAGGCACCCCCCCGTCCCGGCCAGCGGAACCACCCGATCGAAGTGGGGCCAAATCACCTTGCTACAGGGGCGTGAACCCCCTCCCCGCACGCCCCCTCCAGCCTGCCCATGAAGCCAAAAGAACTCGGTGCAGTGGAGCCCAAAGAGTTGCTTAAAGACACTCTCTCAATTGACCGCGTTCCCGGTGCCTCGGGTGCCCCAGTTCACCCGTCGCACTGCGCCAACGGCCGGACATCCAGAGATAGTTGACGGTTCATCTGCATGTGGCTGCGGAGGGGCGGCGTCCCCGGGCCTCACCAACAGCGCCCATGGGGACGATCGTCCGGCTGAAGCCTCATGGAGGCATCCGCGCGAATGATCGGCTTCCGCTGGCACCGCGAGCAAGGCATCTTCACTGCTCGCACGGTTGCTGTCTCTGCTGGCGACGGCGTGGGGAACGCCGACTGCTGAACAGGGCCCGTCCGGTGTACGGACGGGCCCCGTGATCGAGCGCCGGGCAGGCCTTGCACCTGCATTTCCCCGCAGGAAGCGGGGCGTCTTTCCTTGGACCACCAACGCACCACCAGCCACCCCGAGTTGCGGCGACCAGCTCAAGATCAAGTTTAGCGTACGCAGCCGGCGCGGATGGTCCTGCTCAACAAGCCATCCGCCTGACGTCAATCGCCAAAGTCATGCTCACCCTGGAGCGGCAACACTGAAGAAGGTCATTGCGTCGGCGCCGCCGGGAGTCGGGCGCCGGGAGTCGGCGATATTGGCGTCCCGCATCCGGAGGAATCACAGACCCAAGGGCATTTTCTGCGCCGTCTCCAACACAGTCCGCAGCGCCAGCCGGGCCAGGTCTACGCCGGACAGCTCCTCCCTGCTCATGACCGCTCTCAGGGTGCGGTAGCCGAGGAGCGGGTGCCCGAGGCGGCGCCCGAAAAATATTGGCCTCTCATCGTGGACCAGGGCGACCAACGCGACAGTTCAACAACCATCCACCCCTTCAGGCGAGGTGGAGGGTGGTCAGGGCCGTGGTCCAGTCGGTGACGATGGCCTGCTGCGCGGCTGCGAGGGTGACCTGGCCCTTGCAGACCGCAGTGTGCAGCTTCGTCTCCACGGGGTCCTTCTTGTTGTTGACCCCGGAGCCCTTGCTATGGCCGGGGTCGGCGGGTTCGACCCACAAGTTGCGGTAGTCGTTGGGGTCTCCGCCCAGCTGCAGGCTGATCAAATGGTCGTACTCGGCGTCCTCCATGCGGCCGGTGAAACCGTAGGAGGCGGCATTCAGTTTCTTCTCTTTGCCGGTCACGGAGGTCGACGGGCGGATACCGGAGGTGTAGCCGCCCTTGCGGCAGATGGTCGACGCCAGGTTCGCCTGCGTGACCGCCGGCGAGATGGCGCCGGGCGTGCACTTCGGGTCCTCCAGCGGTTCCCCCTTCAGGTACCGGTAGTGGCAGGAGTCCGCGGCCGGCTGCTGCTGCACCGTGTACGTCTTCTGCGGACCGGCCCCAACGGCTATCGCCCGCCCAACTGCCCCAGTGGCGGGGGCCGTCCCCGATGGGCCCGCTGCCGGAGTCCCGCTCGCAGACTCGGACAAGCCGCCGAGCGAGTCGGGCGAGCAACCCGCCACGAACAGGGCGGCGAGCAGGACGGACGAAGCAGCACGGTGGGTAGAGCGCATGACAACCCCTCACGGGCAGGCGGTGGCTGAACAGATACTCCCCCACTCTCTGTCGCTGCATCACTCGGGGGTCTGCTCGAGCGCAGCAAATGCCGCGAATGCCGCGATACCGCACGCCCGCCCGCGCAGTTGTTCGCTGTGTCGGCGTGGAGCAGTGTCGCCGCGCCAGGGTGGCTTCCCGGCGCGGCGGCGTCAGTGGCGGGACGGACGGATGAGGCGAAGAGGGATCAGAAAGCGAGGCTCCAACTGTCGAGGACGCCGAGGTCGTGGGGCACGCCTGGCTTCGCCGGCAAGGAAGCCCAAGCGACGGGATTCGTTGTCAAACGCCTCGACTGGATGACAGCGGACATCTCGGTCTCAAGTCTTCCGGTCCGATTCGCACGATGTATCAGCGGATCTGGCCTACAGCGGCCTCGGTATCACTCATTGCCGTGTCACGGTCACCATCGAAACGACGACGCCAACCCCGACCGAACCGACGATCCTGAACCACTCGAGCTCGGACAACCCGGCGAATCGACCGACCATGCCAGCAACTTCGCCGAGCCCCGGGGCGGCAGCTTCAGGAGGTGGACCAGGAAGACGTCGACGACAAAGCCGTGGACCTTGCGCCCCTTCGCGACCGCTGCGTTGGCGCACCGGTTCTTGAAGGCGTCTTTAGCGCCGGCTTCGAACCAGACCATTTACGACGGGACAAGTGCCCGACGCCGGGGCGCGCGGTTCGCCGTTGCGCTGCTCGCAGCCTCTGTCACGCCGCCCCCCTGGTTCCTGAGCAGCCGTCACGTCACGCACTCAGCAAAAAGCCATACGTAAGCCGCCACGATGGGAGGAGACAGCGAACCCCTCGGGTGTCTCGCCCCGATAGTGGCGGCCCGGGAGAGTGCTGAGGTCGATTGTCCCCGTGGCGTGTACCGCCGGTCCCTGACCAGGATGTGCGGCCGCACCATGGCCGGACTCGGCTTCCGTACCGGCCCGGCGCTGTCCGTGACGGCGGCGGACGCCGCGGCGAACAGGCCGCGGCAGGAGGTCGAATCGGTGCAACTGCGCGGTTTCGCTCGACAGGGCCGGCACCGTCCTGGGCCTCCCCTTCGGCACCGCCGAGCAGGCCTCAGGGAAGATCGAAGCTACCCGGGTACGGCCCGTCAAAGGCTTGCCGTCCCACATGCGCTGAGGGACAAGCCCGGGCCGGAATTCGCCGCCCGTGCTGCGGCCAAAGCCCTGGGCGGACGGCAAGATTCCCCATTTGCCCCGTCTGGTGTACAACCTTCCGGTCCTGCGGGCCGTCTCACTGGGCGTCAGAGTTACGCAACCAGGGGGACACGATGCGAGGTAGAGGTATCAGAGTGGCAGTGGCGGCGCTCGTGGCCGCGGGCGCAATGCTGGGGACGGCGGCGAGCGCTGCGAGCGCGGCCCCGGCAGAGGGCTCGCGCGTGGCAGCGGCCTGCCCGACAGGCTGGGGCAGCGGCGCCAAGGGTGGTGCCGCCATGGGGGCCGATCACCTGGAGGACATCAGGACCGGACAGCATGAGTGCTACGACCGCATCGTGTTCGACGTGCCCGGCGGCGCCCAGATCGGCTACCACGTCCAGTACGTGAACCGGTTCTACGCCGACCCCTCGAACGAGTACATACCGGTCGCCGGCGGGGCGATCCTCGACATCCGCGTCGGCGCGTGGAGCTACGACCTGGAGGCCGGCGTGCCGACCTATCCGGGCGAGGTGGGCGAGCCCCTGCCTGGCGTGAACATCAGCGGGTACAGCACTTTCCGCGACACCCGCTTCGGCGGCACCTTCGAGGGCCAGACGCAGGTCGCTCTCGGTGTGCGCGCCCGACTGCCGTTCCGCGTGATCCAGTTGGACGACCGGGTCGTGGTCGACGTGGCCCACAGCTGGACGAGCTAGCCCTCGCCCGGCCCGGCATGGACGCCACGATCCTTGCGTCCGGCGCCGCCCAGCTCGACCAGCTCCAGGTTCAGCAAGCGCGCTCGAAGGCGTGCGTGCCTCCAGGCAGCGGCCCCGACAATTACTTCGATGGCACACGCCCAACCCTCATTTGCCGGTCAGGGTCTCACTCGCCGGGGTGCACCGTCTCGCCGAACGGGGGCTCGGTCCAGGCGATGGCCCTCCCGTCGGCGAACAGCTCTTCGCAGTAATGCCCGATGTCGATGTGCTATGCCCAGACCGCGACGACGACCTCGTGCTCCTGGCGCTCACTCATCCCGAGCCCCCCGCGGCACCGGACGCCTCGGTGGCGCGGGCGAGGAACGCGGCGAGGTCGGTAGCGGCCTCGGGGCCACGGGGGCGAGCCGGGCCTCGAACACCAACTGGTCGACGCCGGCGTCCGGGGCGCGCGGCCAAGGCGTGGGCGAGCCACCCGTCAATGTCGCGGCTCTCTTCGGCGCGAGCGGCTTCCAGGAGAAGACGACAGGCTGACAAGACGAACCGGAGGTACGCTCCTCGCCGCCACCTGCTCGACGAGGGCCGGGCCTCGGTTTCCCGGTCGGGTGGGCTCCTGTACTGGGCTACGCGTTGTGATCTCTCGGAGGAGTCATGGACCTTCTTGCGGTCATCGATGAGGCGGTGGCAGCTCTCAAGGCTCCTCCGGATCAAGCAGATCCAATATCAGCGTGTCCACCACTCAACGGAGGCTCCAAACCCTGATCTCTGCTGTCGCCGGCGCGCGGTTCGAGCCGTGCCGGGGGCGGTGCCGCCTTCCGGACGCTCGGGCCTGACGGTAGGGAAGCCGCACGACGGTCGGCGACCGGCGAGCCGCCATGGACGATCGTCGGGCGTCTCCTGGATGCCGGACATAGCACTGGATGCAGGCATGTGATTGAGCGTCAAACGCCGTTGTCAGTGCCTCCCCATAAGGTGAAGACATCACTCGGGGAACCTCGGAGGGGGAGCACAAACGTGCCCGCAAACAAGATCCAGCACAAGGTGAATCACGTCGCGCTGGTAGTGGACTGTTCGGGTTCAATGCGTCCGCACCAGAGTCAACTCATTCGAGTTGTGGACGAGTTCGTGGCGGGGTTGAAGGCCGAGTCTGACAGCCTCGGCCATGAGACACGGATCAGTCTCTACTCCTTCGACCACAGGGTGGAGAACCTGGTCTGGGACATGGACGTGAAACATCTGCCGTCCATGCGGGGGCTGTACCAGGTCAACAATGGCGCTACGGCCCTCATCGAGGCTTCTCTGAAGTCCCTGGATGACCTGGGCCACATTTGGGAGGAGTACGGCGAGCACAGCTTCCTCCAGATCGTCGTGACGGACGGTGAGGAGAACGCCTCCGGAGGCGACAGGCGGCACGACGGCGACATGGCCATCCTTGGCCCCTGGCTCGACAAGATCGCGACGAAGATGGGCGGGCTTCCGGGCCACTGGACTTCCGCGATCCTCGTTCCGAACTCGCTGGCCAAGCGCACCGCCCAGAACTACGGTTTTCCGGCCGGGAACATCGCCATCTGGGATGCGGATTCCCAGAAGGGCGTCGAGGAGGCGATCGGCACCGTGCGGGCCGCCGCCACCAGCTTCCTCCGCGGCCGGGAGCAGGGAGTGCGCGGCACAAAGAACCTGTTCGCTGTCGGTCAGGACATATCGGTTGACGAGGTGCGGGCGAACCTCGAACCGATTCCGGCTGACAAGTACAGGCTCCTCAAAGTCGACAAGGAGGTCGAGATTCGCCCCTTCGTCAACTCTCATCCGGGCGTGACTTACGAACGTGGTTCCTGTTACTACCAGCTGGGCGCCCGGGCTCAGGTCCAGCAGAACAAGGAAGTCATAGTGGTAGAGAAGGACACCGACCGCGCCTATACCGGCGACGCGGCGCGCAGCCTTTTGTTCGGTACGGATGTCCAGGGGACCGTATCCGTGAAGGCGGGGAACAACCCCAAGTTGGAGGTGTACGTACAGAGTCGTTCGGTGAATAGGAAACTCAAGCCGAAGACGCGTCTGCTCATCATGCTCTGAAATCAATGAGGCTTTTCAGTGCTGACGCTGCATGGTGAGGATGGCGGCGGCGATTGACGTCATTCGATTCGGGCTGCAGCGGGACCTACGGAGTTGGGGTGGCGTGAGGCCACGGCCCGGCGGGCGTCTGAGGGGCGTCGTCACTCACGGGCCAGCACCCATGTAGGCGCGGTCGGCGAGGATGGGGATGCCCTGGCGTTCGCAGATTCGGATGATCCGGTGAGTGCGTGCCGCGGTCAAGTCGTGGGCACGGCCGGGCAGTGCGGGTGAGATCCACAGCAGTCGGCCATCCCGATCGGTCACCCGTTGCACGTTCATTCCGTGGCGCCGGTGTTTGTGGGAGTAGTCGGCCCGTCCGTCGCCGGCCCAGTCGCATTCCGTGAGAGTGCCGTCGAGCAGGACATAGTCGGAATCGGTCTCGCGCAGCGTCCTGAGCAGCCCGGGTGCACGTTCTGCGAGCAGGCTGATCACCGAGGTGGTGTAGGCGTGGGCAGTGCCCGCCGAGATGCCGAAGCCGGCGGTGATCTGGGCGAGTGTGTCGTGCTTGCGCAGGTACACCGGGCCGACCAGCGCATGTTGGTGCGGCGGGAGTTTGCAGCGACGGTCACCCTCGCGGGTGACGATGAGCATCGTGCCCCACTCGACCAGGGCATGAGGCAGGTCGAGTGCTCCTCGATCGAGGAAGAGTTGTCACCGACATAACCGCCCAGCACTCTGAGAGCGCGGACGTGGCCTTCGAGGGAAAGCCTCCTGACCGCAGGAGACGAAGACGCTTCTCTGCACTTCACACGACCGGTTGCACGGCGGGCGTTTGCTCGTGCCTGTCAAGCGCCCAACGCCAGTCCTACTCGGTCGAGCTCCGCGCCCTCGGGCCCGCTTCCCCTGCCAGCACCTCAGCTTGACGGCGAGCGGGGAAAGCGGTCGCCTATGACGAAGGCAGCGGGCCAGGTCTCGGTCAACACCTTGCTGAGCAGGGGGTCGCTGGACTCCAGAACCTCGCTGCGGCGGACCGAGCCGTCCTCGTTGATCCGTTGGCCGCCGAGGACGACGGGGGCGCGCAGGACGTCCTCGCCCCAAGGGCCGATGGCGTTGCACAGCAGGCCCTCGAAGCAGTGGCCGGCCAGGTTGTCGTTGCGGACCCGCTCCACGAAGTCGTCGATCACGGCAGCCTGGAGGTAGACCCAGGCGAGGTAGACCACCGTGCTTCCATCGTCCAGACGGATCGGGAGGCGGACCTTGAGGAAGTTGCCGACGCCCTCTGCGATGATGATCGCGCCCGTGTCAGACTTAACGCGGCGCCCGCGCTCCTCCTCTGAGAGCTCGGCGACCAGGTGGGGCAGGGCTAGGTCGAAGCCGGGGTGCTCCGGGTCGAGGTGGCCGCCGCAGTCGCAGACGGCGCCGTGGGTGTGGGCGTTGGCTTGCACCGAGGCAGGAACGAGATCGAGCCGGGCCGTCGGGTAGCTCGGCTCGCGGCCGCCCGCCGATACCGGAAGCAGCAGCGCGTAGAACCGCACTGCCGTGAATGTCGTTGGCTCGGGTAGTCCGAGCGCCGTCATCGCTGCCGAAGCGGCCTCGTGGCGCTCACCGTTGACGCAGATCTCGGCCTGCATTGCGCCTGGGCGACCGCCGTAGAAGACCTTGACGCCGTTGAAGAAGGGCGATTCCAGGTCCGCAGTGAACGAGCCCGCGATCTGGTGCAGCACGTTCGCTTCCAGCAGCGCGCCCTGCAGCCGCCGGTTCTCGTCGGCGTCGCTTCCGAGACCGACCGCACCCGACGTGATCACGTGCCAGCCGGGCACGCCGCGCTCGTCGTCGGGGCCCGCGTGGTCCGCGAAGTGATCGCGGCGGTCGAGGAGTTCCAGCAGGCAGGCGCCCGCTGTCTGCACCCACGTGTTCGCCGCGTCCTGCGGATCAGCGGACATCGACACGACGCAGTCCATGAAGCATGGTACGTCCGGCTGGAGACCGACGTCCGGCAGCGCGACGAGGTCGTAGTGGTGGCCGCCCCCGTGGTGCGGCGGGGCTACGGCCACGGCCCAACCATGCGGGCTGATCAACGAGTTGCCCTTGAGTTGGGCGCCCTGCGTCACTCCGGGCGCGAACTCTTCGAGCCCGGCCCTGACCAGGGCGAGGAACTCCAGGTCGGGCAGCCGCTTCGCCGACTGCTCCTCTTTGCGCGTATGACGTCGTATCCAGGACACCCGTGGATGGTACTGAGCCCGGCCGACCGGACAGTGCTCGGGCTTGGGGCCCGGAGGTCCCGGGCACCTGGGACGCAGAGATGTTCAGATCGTGTCCGATCGGATGCCGACTTGTTGGTCCTCTGGCTGAAGGAGGGTTAGCTGATCCTGGCGCCCCCGGGAGTGGCAGCGACCGGGTTTCTGGGAGGACTGCTTCGATCACGTGCCGGACGCGGTTGCCGACTATGACCGGCTGAAGGCCTGGGTCATCGCGGAGGCGTGATCGCCTGACCAAGGGCGGCGACCCCGTCTTCTCCTCGGTCGGTTCGGGCTCGCAGGCGCAGGTCGTATGGCCGTCGTGCCCGGCGAACCCTGCCACCAGACCCTAGGGGAATCGACCGCGCGAACTGTTCGCCCTCACCGGCCGCATCTTCCGGAAGGTCCGCGTGTCAAGCGAGTCCGGTGCGCGACTGGAGAGCGTCCTCGATCTCACCTTGAGACCCGGACGCGCGACGTAGCTGCCGGGCCCCGGAACGGGTCCGCGGGGCCCGCCACATCGTGGGGCGGCGCTTCGGCACCCACGGCGTCCTCACCGGTCGCTGACCCGGGGACCGGGAATGGAAGGAGCCGCCCCCCATAGCTTGGGTTCCATAGGTCGTTGCAACACCAGTCCTCAGGGATGTCGCAATGACCAAGCCGCCTCGGAACGGCGGATTCCCGCGGAACAAGGACACTCGTTCGAAGCCACCCGTGACGCCGCCGAGGCCGCTTCGCCGACTCCCGCCGCCCTGTGGCAGGGACGGTTCAGCGAGTCGAACGCTGGATCAGCTCGTACTGGGCGGAGGTGGACTCTCCGGTGATCAGTCCATAGAGGCCGACGGACCAGAACTGTCCGGTGCGGCCGGTGGGCGCGAGGGCCTCGATGTCGTACGCCTGGGTTTGGCCGCCGGGGACGGCGTCACCCTCGACGGAGGTCCATCTGCCGTCGCGCAGGCGCCAGTAGAGGGCGGTGCCCTCGTAGCCGTAGGGGTCGCCCGAGACCCAGACGGTGCCCTTGCCGTCGCCGGTGATGGCCTTGGCCCACAGCCCGCCGACCGGCCCGGTGACGTCGCGCCATGTGCGGCCGTTCCAGTGGAGCACCTTCGTCTGCTGCGGTTCGTCCTCGACGTACGGGGTGAAAGCGGTGACCCAGACGCTGCGGGCGGACTCCTGGTACACGGCCGTGATCCCGAGATCGCTGCCGGCCGGCGCGGTGTCGGTCCACGAACGGCCGTCCCAGTGCAGGAGCACGGACCGGCCCGGCTGGCCGGCATGCGCGAACTGCCCGACCGCCCAGGCATCGTGAGCGGTCCGCGCTTCGATGGCGTTGATGAAGACGCCGCTGGGGAGGGGTGTGCTCTGCCAGACGCCGTGGGCGTAGGAGTTGATCGCGGTGCCGCTCACCAGCCAGGCTTTACCGGGGACCGCGGCGAGCTTCGCGAAGCCGTAGCCCTTCTCCTCAGGCAGCGGCGTCTGCGTCCACCGCTTGCCGTCGAAATGGCCCAGGGTCTCGCCCTGCTGGTCCCAGCCGTACGCCCAGACGTCGTGCGCGGACACCCCGTCCACGGCGTGCCACACGCCGGTCTCCGGCACGCCGGGGGTGGACTGCTGCTGCCAGGATCTGCCGTTCCAGCGCAGGATGACGCCCTGGCCGACGCCATCGACGTACTGGGCTCCGACCGCCCAGGCGGCGTCCGGACCGACCGACGCGATGTCGAAGAGCGCGGAGTTGTTCGAGAGCGTCCCCGCCAGCGAGGTACGCCAGGCCGGGGCCTGACCCGGGGCCGACGCGGCAGGAGCCGCACTGTCCGCCGCTGAGACTGCGGCTGGGGCGACGGTCACCGTAGCTGCCGTGAGCGCCGCGACGATCGCGATCTTGAGGTACATGCCTGTCTTCATGACTGCTCCCCGTTGTCTACGGGGGTGCTGCGTGGGTCCTGCACGTTCGCCCCCCGTTCTTGTTTGCTCACTATGAGACCCTTCGCCCCGCCGGATGGTTGTGCCGACAGCAGCGCGAAGCACGGACAACGGCATGGGACCGTATTTCCGCTCCGCCTCAAGGCGCGCTCGGTCTGGATCCGCCGGCATGGCTTTCCCGGACTGGCCCTCTGGAACGAGTGCGCCGCGTCGAGGCGGCGTCGGTAGCGGCATTGCGGTCGATCAGATCCGGGGCGAACACCTCGTCCGCCCGACGACGTCGCCCGTGTCGTAAAGCTCCAACTCGCGGGCGGCGGCCCGCAAGGCGGTGGTCGTGGCAGAGCGCGCCATCTCGCTTGCGGTGTTGGCCGTATTGATGTTCGGCGTGGGTGCGGGGAAATCGAGCCCGGCCAGTGCCTCGAGGGCCTCGTCGGTGGCTTCCGTGGGGATGTGCAGTGCCAGTTCGCGGCTGAAGTCCCGGGCGACGAGGATGCGTTGACCAGGTTCGGCGAGGACGGCATCAGGATGCCTACGCCGGCGCACCATCCTGCGCAGCACATTTCTGGCCACGTCATGGGCGTCCTGCGCGGCGTGGCCCACGAGGGCCTGGATGAACGGGATCAGGGCGACGCTGACCGTGATCGTGGTCAGCGCCGTCGTCCAGTCGGCGGCCTCCGCCGACCTCAGGTACGCAACTGCTTCTGCCCGCGGTGCAACTCGGCCATGCCGTCAGCGTCGCCGCACAGGAACGCCACGTCTCCCGCCCCGAACAGGGTGCGCCTCAGCAGGTTCTCCCCGCGCGTCTCCTGCGTCTCGGCTTCCTTCGCCCTGCGCACCGCGCGCATCGCGGCTTCGAGGGCCTGCTCGCGCCGGCCACGGCCTCACGGTCCGGTATCTCGCTGTCGCCCGCTGAAGAAGTGGTCATCATCCGTGCCTCCGTGTACTCATCGCCCGGGGCTGGCTCAACAGGCCCGATGGCCCCTATGCCCTGACGCGGCACCAGCAAAGCGCCCCGCCACCTCCCGCCGTACTTCCGAGGGCGGCTGAGCAAAGACTCAGCCTGGGGTACCGGAACGTGATCGTTTCACAGACTTGCCGAGGGGGCTGTGCCCACAAGCCTGGCTGGGTGCTTCACCAGCGCGTCTTCGAGCGCTTCACCCGCCTCGACGACGCCCGCACCCGCGACGCCGGCGGCTCCGGCCTCGGCCCGGCCATCGCATCACCACCGCTCACGACGGCACCGTCACCGCGGTCGCAACCACACTCATGGGTGACTCTCCGTCACCGATACCGCGCCGGATATCGCCGAAGTGCGGCGCCGGCTGCCATCTGCTGGTCACACCAGGTGATCAGCAGCCGATGACGCCGTCAGCGTGACATACGGCAGCGGCCGCAACCGAAGCGACCCTTGCGGACCTCTGGACCTGTAATCCGCAATTCACCGGCGAGGAGACAGAAATGACCCCCTGGAGCAACGAGAGCCTCAGCACGTGCGCCGTCGTCGACCCGTACGCCGCACATCCCGGTGACAATGCCTGGCCAACTTTTGCCGAGCCTTGCGATGACCTCGACTACTTCCTGCCGCCGCCCAACCCCGCCGACCGCCTCAACTACGTCCTCAGCCCCCACGACGAGCAACGCCTCGCCCTGAACGCGGCACTCACCGTCGCCGGCATCCCCCCGATGCCCGGAGACCGTGCCGTCATCGACCAGCTCAGCGCCCTGCCGGCAGACGTCAACAACACCCTCCAGCGCTGGCTGCACCACGCCCAATGAGATCGGGCCTCGGCGGCCTCAAGATCGACGACCGAGTTCGTGGCCCCTCGGGGTGCCCCAGCTCACACGCTCGTGGTGCCAACGGTGGAACATCCAGGGGTGGTTGACGGTTCATCTGTATGTGGCTGCGGAGGGGACAGCGTCCCCGGGCCTCACCTACAGCCCATGGGGACGATCGTCCGGCTGAAGCCCCATGGAGCCCACCGCCGCGAGGCGACCGCCCTCCGCACGCCACCACCTACCGCCCCGGCTGGTCTCCCCCGTCCAGCCGGGGCTTCATGCTGCCTGGTGTGCGCAACTCCAACTGGCCCTGATACGAGAGGTGTTGGCCGAAGGCTCCAGGACAGGAGCGACGAGGCCGTTACCTTCGAGTTGCCCGCAATGCGACGCGGACTCGGCACACGCTCTACGGCCGGTAGCGGATCTCCAACATCACGCAGCCTCCGGTTGTCCGGTACGGGCCGTGTTCCATGCCCGGGGGCCGGGCAGCGAAGTCTCCGGCACGGAACGTCTGATCCAGGGTCAGGTCATGCAGGTCGCCTTCGAGCAGATAGACCTCCTCGACCCACTCGTGCCGGATCACCCCGGAGAGCGAGGTGTCGAGCCCTGGCTCCCAGCGCACCAGCCGGGTCAGCACCCCCGGATCAGCATCGTCCCTGCTCAGAATCCTCTCGGCGGTCCCAGACTGCGGCCCGGTGCACCACTGCACAGCGTCCGGTGAAAAGAATTCCCGCTCGTTCTTCATGACAGTGACCTTCCGTGAACAGTTACTGACCTTTTCGGGTTGCCTTCGGGTGGTGACGTTGGGTGATCCCTGCGGTATGCCGGTGTTATGCGGTACGCGGATGGTGGGGGCCTGACTGCTGGGCGGCGGGCCGTGCGTGACATCGTCGGCTTGTACTGCAGGTAGCCGGTCCGCCGGAGAGGCGCGGGAACAGAAGGAGCGCGACACTCCGGTCTTGCCGACAACGACCGGCACCTGGCCGTGCAGCGCGACACCGAGCGCGCGGCCGCCTGGCCGGCACTGCGCCGCTCGGCATCACCTACCCCCGGCCCTCCGACGGCGAACACTGGTGGATCGACGAACTGATCACACCGACGGGGCCTGCGAACCGTGTTCCGCGCGACGATCCACGCGGCGTGTACCTGATCAGGTAGGGGGCTTCCGGACCCGAGCGCGCCAGGTTGGTCCAGGTAGGCCAAGCGCCTCAGGGTCTTGTAGTTGTTGGCGAACACGTTCGTGTCGGCCTTGGCCGGGGGACTCCGGTCGAGGCCGCGCCGAGGCGCCGGTGGAGACCAGGGAGTCAGGCTAGGAGGTCTACCGGCAGACCCGTGCGATGCACGCACGCAGAGAGAGGCCGTGTTCCCGGAGATCACCGTCGGGACAGCTGCCCAACTGGCCCGATCAAGGCGCTCATGCCTGTGGTGGGCTGCCTACGGACTGAGCGGTCGCAGGTACCGACCCAATGTGCTGCGGGTCCCGGGTGCGGCCTCCTGTGGTGAGTTCGTGTCCGGCGTGTCCGGCGATGACGTTCAGGGAGGCCATCACGGCATAGGAGCTGAGCAGATCGCCCGGCTCGAACTATTCGACAAGCCCGCCTGCGAACGCGAAAGCTCAGGCCTGCCGGGAAGGCCTTCGGCCTGCCTCGGCCGACTCGTTCCTCACCCGGACCCGATCGATGGACCACACGCCCAGCCCCACCACTACGGCCCCTCCGGCCGCGTAGACCGGCAGCCACAGGGTCGTAGTGGCGGACAGGCAGTCGGCAACCGCGTCATGGCTGTGGATGTCCTGTGCCTGAGCCAAGGCTGCAGCGTCACGACCAGCCAGGTTAGCCAGCGCTGCCTCCGTTCGGATGCTCTCGTAGGTACCCAGCGCGGGGCACCTGTCACGGGTGCCTGGCATCGGAAACAGCCACGCCCAGCGCTGCAGCATGGGAGCCACCGCAATCGCTGCGCACAGCCCGACGACCAGCGAATACGCCGTCAGATTCCGCATGTACGTGGACCGGAGGCCGGACGTCCACGTCGGCAATCGGTAGAAGGAGAAGATCACCGCAAGAAGCGTCGCCCCGATGTACGTGGCGAACCACTGCCACGAACCCTGCGTGAGCGCGAACGTCAGCACGGCAGCGAGGCCAATGCCGATGACCCCCGCCTGACCGGGAGCATCACGGCCCCCGCCGGTGGATGCCGTGCTCCGGGCTCCTTGCGGGCTGGGATCAACCACGCGCTCTCTCCTGCCTAGTCCGAGCACCAGCATCCAGGCGCACAGCACCGTCAGCCCGCAGCCATGCCGGACCCGCCCGAAAGCCTGGCCCGGTTGGCGGCTCTTCCGCCTTCCCGCGTTTGTCTCCTCTGCCCGGTCAGCCCAGTGGGCGTATCGAAGTCACGCCCCACGTAACCTCTTCCTGTGTCTGCACCCCGCCTGTACCGCGTCGCCGTCCTTCTGGCGGCTATCAGGCGGACCCGCGTGGGGACGAAGAGCGGAGTGTTCGAGGAACCCCAACAACCTCACGACAACGCCGTACATCGGGCACTCCCTCTACAAAGACGCCGACAGTCGAGGAGTTGAAGGCAGCCTCGGCGGTGCCGGTGTTCAACGCGCGCCGCCTGTCGTGACCGGCACTTCTGGGCTCTGGCCCCATGAACAGCCACCGACGGACACCACCAGCTCAGAGCCCGCCGCAGCGGCGAGCGCGGCAATGTCGTGGGCGCGTCGACAGCCCCACTCGGACCGTCCGTCGGCGTGTACTCGACCGCGGTCGCGCGGGATCCTCCGGGATCCGTCCCTCGGCCCTGCCGAGCGGGACCGACCCCGGCGGTCACGCATCCCCTCAGCAGGTCACGACAGCGGCGGGTAGGCGTTCCGCGTCAACTGCTCGAACCAGGCGGCGAACCAGTGTCCGGCCAGCGGCGCGAACCTGTCCGGTTCCTCAGAACGCGGTCGCAGCGAGCAACGTGTCCCACAACGTAGACATGGCGGCCGACGGCCAGGCGACCTTCGGGTTCCAGGGCGCCTCCAGCGGCGCCTTCGCCAAGCCCACCGCCTTCAACCTGAACGGCACTGCCTGCACCACCGTCTGACCCACAATTCACCTTCCGGGGCCCGCCTGACTCCTGCACGGCGACCGGCGGCCCCCGGAGGGCTCCAACCGGCGTCCGTGCCCGCCGCCGCGTGTCGGCGCATTCCCCACAGAGCCGTGAGCCCACAGTGGGGTGCGCCGGGCGTTCCGTTCGGAGGAGCCCGCTGTGGGCGGCGGGGTCAGTGCCGTGCGAACTGGACCCCTGTCGACTGCACGACGTCCGGGCGCAGGGCCACACCGTTGATGGTCAGCCGTTCTCCGTAGATGTCGGTGATCCTTATCGCGCCGCCGCACCCGCTGCCGTCGGGAGAGAGGAAGTAGTTGTAGTCGGTGCGGGCCAGCTGACGCCAGCCGCTGCCGCTGCGGACCTCCAGCCGAGCGAGCGGGTTGCGATGGCCCATCGCCTGAATGCCGCACCAGTAGGGGCTGGACCCGTTCTTGTAGCGGATCGAGATCGTGCCCACCTTGTCGGAGCTCAACAGGCTCCAGGTGATCGCGATCCGACCGGTCGAGACGGGGACCAGTTTGGCGAAGGCCTGTTCGCTCAGGTCGAGTTGTCCTGGGGCACAGGGCAGTGGGCATTCGTTGGTGATCTTGACCGTGACGGAAGCGCCGTTCGCCGTGCGGACGAGCACGTACGCCCCGCAGGCAGCGGACGTCTCGTAGTCGGTGGTGTTCATGGCCGCGATCATCATGTCGTCGCTCGGGCCGTACGAGCAGGCACCGTCCCCTACTCCGGCCTGGTAGACCGTGGCGACTCCCTGATACGTGCCGTTGGGTCGAATCCGTCCGGCCAGGGACGACGTGGCCGGAGCCGTCCGCGGAGAGGCCGATGACGGCGCCACCGACGGGATCGCGGCAGCCTTCGGGGTCTTGGCGCCGGCCGACGGGGTCGCAGCGCTGGGCGACGGGGACGCGGACGCGGCGGACGGGGAGGCCGAGGCCGCGGACGGGGAGGCTGCGGAGGGCGTCGGCGACGTCGGCGGCACGGTCTCCTGCGCGTTGGCGACGGCCGTGGCCGGGGCCGACCCGGCATTCTCCGTGCCGTCAGATTGCATCGTCATGACCAGGCCGACGAGAAGACCTGTGACGGCAAACCCCGCGGCGCTGCCCACCATCAGCCGGCGTCTGCTCCTGCGCTGCCGCGCTGCCTGGCGTGTCTCTTGCATTTTCATCCGTTCGGGAGAGCGTGTTCGGCGTTGCACTACTCAGTGGCCACAGGTAGCGAAAAGGTTGCCGCCGATCTTCCGGCCGGGCAGCGCGGGTTCGATGCGGGTAATGCTGGGACGGGCAGAACGACTCTCGCGCGGTGCCCTGTGCCGGGGTGGCGGGCCCAGGGCGCGCCACCCCGGGGCCGCTCAGCCGACCTTGGTCATGTTCCACTGCTGCGGGGCGCCGCCGTTGGGGGTCCACTGGATCATCTGGGTCCAGTCCGCGCCGTTGTTGGCGTTGTCCAACGCCTTTCCGCTGTGTCGGTTGACGAGCCGGAACGCGCCGCCGCCCAGCGCGCTGACGGCCCACTGCTGCTGATGACTGCCGTTGTCGGTCCGCTGCACCATCACCGTGCTGTCGGAGGTGCTGTTGTTGTCGTCGAGGGCCTTGCCGCTGCGGACGCAGACCAGCTTGTAGTAGCCGTGGCCCTGGTCGGTAACCGTCCACTGCTGCGGCGTGCCACCGTTGGCGGTCCACTGGATGACCGCGGCGCCGTCGGTGCCGGTGTTGCCGTTGTCGAGAGCCTTGCCGCTCTGGGCGCAGACCAGCCGGTAGACGCCGCCTGCCAGGACGGCCGGCATGCCGTTCACCTCCACACAGACCACGGAGTCGTTCCCGTTGGGCGCTGTGCCCAGCACACTGACGTTGATCGTCCCGCCGCTGACCGAGTAGTTGAGGTTGGTGCCGGGGTTGTTCATCAGATAGACGCGGTTGATCGTGTTGTACACCGCCGGAATCTGCAGGGTGCCGCCCGTGGGCCAGTTGAAGACATGGGCGAAGAGCTTGCCGTTCTTCTTGGTGATCTTGCCCCAGGACGGCTCGGTGGCGAAGGGGCTGCCGCTGGTGCCGTGGATGCTGTCGCTGTGGGTGGCCATCCACGATGCCAGGCCGTTCAAAATGGTGACGGATCCGGCGGTCACGGCACCATCGCCCTTGGGGCCGATGTTGAGCAGGTAGTTGCCGTCCCGGGAGGTGACGGTGACCATCTCCCGGATGATGTCCTTGACGGGACGGTAGAGGTTCTCCGCCCAGTCGGTGTAGCCCCAGTTGCCGTTCATGGTGGCGCAGGTCTCCCACGGCCGGTCCATCGGCTCGGCGGGAACCGTCTGCTCCGGGGTGACGAAGTCACCGAGACCCTGGTCCCGCTTGACACGTTCGTTGACGACGAGGCCGGGCTTGCGCTGCATCAGCCAGCCGTACAGGTCCTCGCCGTCGGCCTTGGTCCACCAGTCGCACCAGTCGCCGTCGAACCACAGGATGGCCGGGTCGTAGCGGTCCAGCAGTTCCTGCAGTTGGCCCTTCATGTCGTTGATGTAGCCGGTGCGGGCCGCCGCGGAGATGGTGGAGGTCCAGTTGGCGGGATCACAGGTCTGCGAGGGGTGGTTCCAGTCCATGATCGAGTAGTAGAGCCCGAACTTGACGCCCCGGTTCGTGCACTCGGTCTTCAACTGGGCCAGCAGGTCGGGCTGGAAGCCGTTGTAGTCGTGCAGGTTGTACTGCTTGGTGCCGGTGGTGTCGGTGAAGCCCGCGACGTCGGAGTCCCACATCGCGTAGCCCTCGTGGTGCTTGGAGGTGATCACGAGGTACTTCATGCCGGCGTTCTTGGCCAGTTCGGCGATCTGGGCGGCATTGAAGCTGGACGGGTTGAACTGCTTGGTCACGTTGTTCTGCCAGTCGGCCTTGGACCAGTGGTTCTGGCTGAACTCCCACTCTCCTTTGCTGTAGTAGGAGTAGGACCCGAAGTGGATGAACATCCCGAACCGGGCCTGGTACCACCAGTCCAGCTTCGAGGAGACGTCGTAGGCCTCGGCCGTGGCGGGCCACAGGGCCTGCGGCAGACCGAACGCCACGGTACCGCCGGCGAGGGTTGCGGCCTTGAGGACGGCGCGCCGGCTGAGGGGAGCGGAGGACATCGTGCGGCTCCTGAACGGTGAAGGACACAGGGTGTCGGCAACTGCTGGTCCGCGACACCGCACGACGGCGGAGTACGGCGGCTCGTGTCCGCCGGAGCTCAACCAGCCCCCAGGGACATCGGATGTATTAACAGACACAGCCGCACTCCGCGTCCAGAGCTACGACAGGGAATTCGTGAAATCCCTGTTCAAGACCCGGTCGCTCAAGTTCGAGGAAACATGACATGGGATGTATATCGAAGGTGCCCACAACTGAAAAAGGGCACGGTGCCGTCCGCCCGGACCACACAGATGTGCCGGTCCGGAAGCAGGGGCAGGACCCGCCGCCCCTGACCCGGAAGAGGGCTATGCGCTTGGGCTTGCCTGGGGCGGGTCCGGTCGTGCGGTGACGGGCAGGTCGTAGGTCCGCACGGCCGTGCCGGTGAAGATGTCGTGGCGCTCGTCCGGGCCTAGCCCGGACGTCAACTCGCGTGCGACGTCGATCACTTCGGCGTACGTGGCGGCGAGCCGGCAGACCGGCCAGTCGGAGCCGAACATCAGCCGCCTTGGGCCGAAGGCGTCGAGCACGGTGTCTGCGTACGGCGCGAGGGCCGCGACGGTCCACGAGTCCCAGTCGGCTTCGGTGACCATGCCGGAGAGTTTGCAGACGGTGTTGGGGAGGGCGGCGAGGCGCCGGATCTGCTGTGCCCAGGGGCCGAGTTCGCCGGACGCGATGGGCGGCTTGCCCAGGTGGTCGAGGACGAAGGTGAGGCCCGGCAGGCGCTCCGCGGCCTCGACCGCCGCCGCAAGTTGGTGGGGCTTCACCACGAGGTCGTGGACGAGTCCCGCGTCGGCGAGCGCGGAGAGGCCGCGCAGTACGTCGGGGCGTACGAGCCAGCGCGGGTCCGGCTCGCCCTGAACCTGGTGACGGATGCCCACCAGGTGCTCTCCTCCATGGCCCGCGCGCAGCTTCGCGAGGGTGTCGGAGATATCGGGGGCGGTCAGGTCGGTCCAGCCGACGACCCCGGCGACCAGGTCGCTGTCGGCGGCCAGGGCCAGGAACTCCGGGGTCTCCTCCGGCACGGTGATCGTCTGCACCAGCACCGTGGCGGTCACACCGGCCGCACGGGCCTCCGGTGCCAGGTCGGCGAGGGTGAAGTCGCGTCGTAGCGGCGCGAGTTCGTCCCCGCTGATCCAGTCCTGGTCGCGGACGGACAGGTCCCACACATGGTGGTGGGCGTCGACGATGCCAGGCCCGGCCTCCGCACCGGTCACAGTTCCCACACCACCGGCAGCGAGGCGTCCGCGCCCTGCGCGGAGTAGTCGTGGACGACATCGAGCAGGTCGGCCATCCGGGCCTGCCAGGCGATGTTGACGGGCAGCTTGTCGAGTTCGGCGATCATCGCCTGGTAGTCCTCGACCTCCAGCACATGGAACAGGTCCGTGCCGCTGCGCCAGATCGTCCACTCACTCACCCCCGCGGCGCGGATCGCGGCGGTGAGTTCCTCGGGCACCTCCCGGTGTGCGGCCTCGTACTCCTCGATGCGGTCCGCGCGGACCCTGGTGTGCAGGGCAACCTTCATGACGGCTCCTTCGACGGCATGGCTTCCCCGATCGGCATGGTTTCCCCGATCAGGGTGACTACGGAACAGGCGTGTCCGGGTCCAGCAGGCCCTCGGCGCGCAGCTCGTCCCACAGGGCGTCCGGAATCGGGCGCCGCAGCTGCTCCACCGTGTCCCGCACCTCCTGGGGGGAGCGCGCGCCGGTCAGGACGCTCGCGACCGCCGAATGGCCGAACGGGAAGCGCAGCGCGGCGGCCCGCAGCGGCACGTCGTGGCGTTCGCAGACCGCGAGGAGCCGCAGCGCCCGGTCGAGGACCGGCTGCGGAACGGGTGCGTAGTCGTACGTGGCGCCGGGCCGGGGGGCCGTCAGCAGCCCGGAGTTGAACACCCCGCCGATGATCACGCTCCGGCCGCGGGCGGCCGCCTCCGGGAGCAGTTCGGCGAGCGAGTCCTGCTCCAGGAGGGTGTAGCGGCCGGCCAGCAGCACCACGTCGATGTCCGTCTCGCGCAGGAACCGGGCGGGCAGGGCGGACTGGTTCATCCCGACGCCGATCGCTCCGATCACGCCTTCGGCGCGCAGCCGCTCCAGCGCCGGGTACGCCTCGCGCAACGCCTGGTCGGCGTGGTCGTCGGGGTCGTGCAGCAGGGCCACGTCGACGCGGTCGAGGCCGAGGCGTTCCAGGCTGGCCTCCAGGGAGCGCAGTACTCCGTCGGCGCTGAAGTCCCAGACCCTGCGGTGGGTGGCCGGGACGGCGAAGCCGTTGGCGAGGTCGTCGCCTGCGCCGCCCTCCGGGTCCGGCACGAGAAGCCGGCCCACCTTGGTGGAGAGGGTGTAGGTGTCCCGCGGGCGATGGCGCAGCGCGGCGCCGAGCCGCCGTTCCGACAGGCCGAGACCGTAGTGGGGCGCGGTGTCGAAGGTGCGGACGCCGGCGTCCCAGGCCGCCTCCACCGTGGCGTGGGCGACCTCGTCGGCGACCGGGTCGAAAAGGTTCCCGAGGGCGGCACAGCCCAGCGCCAGTTCCGAGACCGGTACCGCACTGCCGCCCAGCACGGTGGTTCTCACGACCGCTCCACCGGGCGAAGCCGCAGCCCCTGCATCCCGCCGTCCACCGCGAGCGCGGTGCCGGTGACGGACGCCGCGGCGGGACTCGCCAGGTAGACGATGGCGGCCGCCACCTCGTCGGCGGTGACCAGGCGCCCCAGGGGCTGGCGGGCGTTGAGGGCGGCGCGCTCGGCCTCGGGGTCGTCAGCGGCGTCGAGGAGCCGGCCGACCCAGGGGGTGTCGGCGGTGCCGGGGTTGACGCAGTTGACGCGGATGCCCTCGCGGACGTGGTCGGCGGCCATGGCGAGGGTCAGTGAGAGGACCGCGCCCTTGCTGGCGCAGTACAGGGCACGCTGCGGCAGGCCCGCGGTAGCGCCTATCGAGCAGGTGTTGACGACCGCCGCGTGGGACGAGCGCCGCAGATGGGGCAGGGCGGCACGGGTCGTGCGCACCATGCCGAGGACGTTGACGTCCAGGACCCGGTGCCACTGCTCGTCCGGGTTGTCCTCGACGGTGCCCACCGCGCCGATGCCGGCGTTGTTCACGAGGATGTCCAGGCCCCCGAGCCGCTCGGCGGCCTGTTCCACGGCGGCGCGCACCGAGGCGTCGTCCGTGACGTCGGCCTTGAGGCCGAGCAGCGGTTCGGTCGCACCGGCGGGATCAAGGTCGAGGACGGCCACGGCCGCGCCCTGCGCCGCCAGTGCGCGGGCCGTGGCGAGCCCGATACCGGAAGCTCCTCCGGTGACGACGGCCCTGAGCCCTGACAGACCGGTCATGCCACGTCCTCCTGATCGGCGCGGTCGGCGACCCAGAACATGCCGTCCGGGTAACGGTATTCGGCGATGGACTCCTCCCGCATGGTGGCGGAGAAACCTGGCGCGAGCGGCGCGGTGTAGTGGCCGTCACGCATCACCACGGGGGCGATGAAGTGCTCGTGGAGGTGGTCGACGAACTCGATGACGCGGTTCTCGGTCGTGCCGGACAGCGCCAGGTAGTCGAACATCGACAGGTGCTGCACCAGTTCGCACAGGCCCACGCCACCGGCGTGCGGGCACACCGGCACCCCGAACTTCGCGGCGAGGAGCAGGATCGCGAGGTTCTCGTTGACCCCGCCGACCCGGGCCGCGTCGATCTGGAGCACATCGATGGCGTCGGCCTGGAGGAGCTGCTTGAAGACGATGCGGTTCTGCACGTGCTCGCCGGTGGCGACCTTCACCGGGGCGACCGCCCGACGCACGGAGGCGTGTCCGAGGATGTCGTCGGGGCTGGTGGGCTCCTCGATCCAGTACGGGGCGAACTCGGCGAGCGCGTTGGTCCATTCGATCGCCTCGTCCACGTTCCAGCGCTGGTTGGCGTCGATGGCGATGCGGATGCCGGCCCCGACCGCCTCGCGGGCGGTGCGCAGCCGGCGGATGTCGTCGTGCAGGTCGGCGCCGACCTTGAGCTTGATCTGGGTGAAGCCGTCGGCGACGGCCTGCTTGGCCAGCCGGGTGAGCTTGTCGTCGGAGTAGCCGAGCCAGCCCGGAGAGGTGGTGTAACCCGGGTAGCCGCGCTCCAGCAGAGCCGCCTCACGTTCCGCGAGCCCCGTCCGGCCCTCGCGCAGCAGCCCCAGGGCCTCCTCGGGGGTGAGGGCGTCGGCGATGTACCGGAAGTCGACCTGGGACACCAGCCACTCCGGCGAGGCGTGGGCGAGCAGCTGCCACAGCGGCTGCCCGGCGCGCTTGGCGGCGAGGTCCCACACGGCGTTGACCACGGCGCCGATCGCCATGTGCATCACGCCCTTCTCGGGGCCGAGCCAGCGCAGCTGGCTGTCCCCGATCAGGTCGCGGCTGACCGAGCCCGGGTCGGTGCACAGCTCTTCCACCGAGCGGCCCACGAGATGGGGCCGCAGGGCGCCGATGGCGGCGACCTGGACATCGTTGCCGCGGCCGATGGTGAAGGTGAAGCCGTGGCCCTCGTGGCCGTCACCGGCGTCGGTGCGCAGCACGACATAGGCGGCGGAGTAGTCGGGGTCCGGGTTCATCGCGTCGGAGCCGTCCAGTTCCCGCGAGGTGGGGAAGCGGACGTCGTAGGTGTCGACGGCGGTGATCCGGGCGGAGGTGGTAGTCAAGACGGTGCTGCCTTTCACGCTTGGGCGAAGGTCTGGCGCTGGCTGCCGAGGCCGTCGACGGAAAGCTCGACGGTGTCGCCGGAGCGCAGGAAGGGGTTGCCGGGAAGACCCAGAGCCACACCCGCGGGCGTACCGGTGTTGATCACGTCTCCCGGTTCCAGAACCATGTACTGGCTCAGGTACGACACGATGTGATCGACCGAGAAGATCATGTTGCTGGTATGGCCGTCCTGCCGCTTCACGCCGTTGACGCTCAGATGCAGGCCGAGGTTCTGCGGGTCGCCGGCCTCGTCCGCGGTGACGAGCCACGGACCGAGCGGGTTGAAGGTCTCGCAGGACTTGCCCAGGTCCCACTGCGAGGAGTACTCCAGCTGGAACTCGCGCTCCGAGACGTCGTGGCTGATCGCATAGCCCGCGATCACGGCCCGCGCGGCCTGGGGTCCTTCGAGGTAGCGGGCCCGGCGTCCGATGACGACCGCCAGCTCGACCTCCCAGTCGGTCTTCACGGAGCCTCGCGGGATCAGCACCTCGTCGTACGGGCCGACGACTGTGCCGGGATCCTTCATGAAGACCACGGGGCGGGGCGGGATCGCGGCGCCTGTCTCGGCGGCGTGGTCACGGTAGTTCAACCCGACACAGATGACCTTGCCGGGGCGCGTCACGGGTGCGCCGATCCGCAGGCCGTCCTGGTCGAGCTCGGTCAGCTCTCCCGCCGTCACGGCCGCGCGGGCCCGGTCCACTCCTCCGGAGGCGAGGAAGACGCCGTCGATGTCCGGGGTCACGGAGGACAGGTCCAGCAGCCGGCCGTCGTCGGTACGGACGGCGGGCCGCTCCTGTCCGGGGTCTCCGACTCGTAGCAGTTTCACTGGGGCTCCCTTTGCCATGCGGGTTTCGTCTGAGTGGTGGCCGGCCGTAGGGCTGGGCCGCCTGCGGTGCGCCGGGCCGGACCTGCAGACGGGTTTCGCTCATCCACATGGCCAGTCATCGGGTGTATGGCGGCACAGTGACCCTAGATCCGGAGATCGCGCCTGACAATGGATTCCTCGGATGTATTTTTTCGATGTTGCCGGCCGAGCGCCCAGAAGGCCGGATTCGCCCTGGTTATACATAGCCACAAGGCCGACACGCGAGCCACCATCCGATGAATCCGGAGAGAGTCACAGGGCCTCCTCCTCCAGTGAGAGCGAGGCCGGCAGGCATGCCACCGGCCTGCCCGAGGGGAAATTCGGCCCCTCCGGGGGCCCGTCACTGCCCCGCTCCCACCGCCCCAGGCGACCCCGTTGTCGAATTGTGAGCTGCCGCAACACATCGCCCGTCGTGCACGAAGACGGAAAATCCGCAGGTCACATGCCATGTCAGCGCACAGAACCGAGCTCGGGACGACGTATCGACGCCCTTCGGCATGCTGTCCCGCAAATCTCTCGCCGCTAACCCTTGTCAATGTCAGCAACGTCGTCGTAACGTCCTGGACGTCCGGGATACATCGGAGGAATGGATGCACCATCCAGCGCCCGTTCGGCTCGCATCCATGCGGTCGCTCCGCCTCCGCAATCTCGGTCCCCGGCTGACCCTCACTTCCGTCCCTCAGGGCTCGATCCACGCGTTCCGCGCCGGATCGGCAACCGCCCGTCCGGCGACCTCGCCACCTCCCCCGCAGGCAGGTACGCCCTCCCACCACCGCCCTGCGGCCCCGTGCCCCTGGCTAAGGAGAGAACAAGGCCATGAAGCTCGCTCGCACCCGATCCACCGCCGCAGCCGCCACCGCCGTCCTCGCGGTACTGGCCCTCGCCACCGCGTGCAACCGCGAAAGCACCGACTCGGCAGCCTCGGGCGGTGACAAGCCGGCCATCGGGATCGACCTGCCGCGCTCCGACTCCGACTTCTGGAACTCCTACGCGCAGTACATCGACAAGGACATCAAGTCCGACGGCATCAAGGCGCTGCCGATCAGCAACTCGCAGAACGACGTCACCAAGCTGGTCGCCAACGTGCAGGTGTTCCAGAACACCGGGGCCAAGGCCGTGGTCATGGCCCCGCAGGACACCGGGGCCGTCGCCTCCACCCTCGACACCCTCGCGTCGAAGAAGATCCCCGTGGTCAGCGTCGACACCCGGCCCGACAAGGGCGACGTGTACATGGTGGTGCGCGCCGACAACAAGGCTTACGGCACCAAGGCCTGCGAGTTCCTCGGCGAGCAGCTGGGCGGCAAGGGCAAGGTCGCCGAGTTCCAGGGCGCCCTGGACTCCATCAACGGGCGGGACCGCTCCGAGGCCTTCGCCGCCTGTATGAAGGAGAAGTTCCCGAAGATCCAGGTGTTCGAGCTGCCCACCGACTGGAAGGGCGACGTGGCCTCCGCCAAGCTGCAGAGCCTGCTCGCCCAGCACCCCGACCTGAACGGCATCTACATGCAGGCCGGAGGTGTCTTCCTGCAGCCGACCCTGGCCCTCCTCGAGCAGAAGGGCCTGCTCAAGCCCGCCGGGCAGAAGGGGCACATCTCGATCATCTCCAACGACGGCATCCCGCAGGAGTTCGACGCCATCCGCAAGGGCCAGATCGACGCCACCGTCTCCCAGCCGGCCGACCTGTACGCCAAGTACGCGCTGTACTACGCCAAGGCCGCAGCCGAGGGCAAGACCTTCGAGCCGGGAAAGACCGACCACGACTCCACCATCATCAAGCTGGCCAACGGTCTCGAAGACCAGCTGCCCGCCCCGCTGGTCACCAAGGACAACGTCGACGACAAGACGCTGTGGGGCAACAACGTCGGCTGATGACCGCACTTCCCGCCCGTCGCGTCGGGAGACGCACAGCCCCCGCGTCCCCCGACGCCCGCCCGCCGGCGCGGGCATCCCGCCCGCGCCCCTCGGCTCCAGCCTCCGTACACGAAGGACGGTATCCACCATGGCGGACACCGCGACCGCCCCGGCGACCGGACCCGGCCCTGCGGCCCCTGTGGCCGAGGCGACCGGCATCAGCAAACGATTCGGCGCGACCGTCGCGCTGCGCGACGCCCGTATCACCGTCGCCCCTGGCGAGGCGCATGCCCTGGTCGGACGCAACGGCGCCGGCAAGTCGACGCTCGTGTCCATCCTCACCGGCCTCCAGCAACCCGACACCGGAAACCTGCGTTTCGCCGGCGAGCCGGCGCCCGCCGTCGGCGACATCGACGCCTGGCGCTCCCGCGTGGCCTGCGTCTACCAGCGCTCCACCATCATCGGTGACCTGACCGTCGCCGAGAACCTCTTCCTGAACCGGCAGAGCGCCGGGGCGGCGCAGCCCATCCGGTGGAAGCAACTGCGCCGACGTGCCGAGGAACTGCTCGGCGAGTACGGCGTGGCCGTCGACGCGAGCGCGCGGGCCAGGAACCTCACCGTCGAGCAGCGGCAGTTCGTCGAGATCGCACGGGCCCTGTCGTTCGGCGCACGCTTCATCATCCTCGACGAGCCGACCGCGAAGCTCGACGCCCGCGGCATCAACCGCCTCTTCGACAAGCTCCGCGACCTCCAACGGCAGGGCGTCGCCTTCCTCTTCATCTCGCACCATCTCCAAGAGGTGTACGACCTCTGCACCACCGTCACCGTCTACCGCGACGCGGCCCACATCCTGACCGCGCCCGTCGCCGAACTCGGCCACCAGGCGCTGGTGGAGGCCATGACCGGCGAGTCGGCCTCCACGATCGCCGTCGAGCGTTCTTCGGCCTCGCCGTCCCCTTCGGAGGAGCTGCTGGCCGTCGACGGTCTGACACTGCCCGGCGTCTGCGAGGACATCTCCCTCTCGGTCCGTTCCGGCGAGGTCGTCGGGCTCGCCGGCGCCACCGCCAGCGGCAACGTGCAGGTGGGTGAGACGATCGCCGGTCTGCACCGCGCCAAGGACGGCCGGATCACCGTCGGCGGCAAGAGCGTGCGCACCGGCAGTGTGCCGTCCGCGCTCGCCGTCGGAGTCGGCCTGGTCCCCGAGGACCGCCACCTCCAGGGGCTGGTGAACAACCGCAGCGTGGCGGAGAACGCGACGCTCACCGTCACCGACCAGCTCGGTCCCTTCGGCACGGTGCTGCCCGCCCGCACCAGGGCGTTCGCCGGGCGCATGATCCGGGACCTCGACATCAAGACCCCGGGACCCGCCACCCCGGTCTCCGCCCTCTCGGGCGGCAACCAGCAGAAAGTGGTCGTCGCCCGTGCCCTGGCCACCGATCCGCATGTCCTGGTGGCCATCCGCCCCACCAACGGGGTGGACGTCAAGTCCAAGGAGTTCCTCCTGGGCCGTATCCGGCAGATCGCGGACGGCGGCAAGGCCGCGCTGATCGTCTCCGACGAACTGGACGACCTGAAGATCTGTGACCGGGTCGTCGTCATGTTCCACGGACGCGTCGTCGCCGAGTTCGACCGTGGCTGGAAAGACGAGATCGTCGTCGCCGCCATCGAGGGCGTCACCGGCGACTCGGCCTCCACAACCGCGTCCCCCGCAACCGCCGTACCCGCCTCAACCGGCGCAGACGAGCACGGAAGGTAGTCATGTCCGCCACCACAGATCTCACCGAGCCCGCAGTGAGCACGGCCGAGCCGGCCGCCGCGCGCCGCCGGGTCGACTTCGGGCGTTTCCGTGAACTGTCCCTGGTCCCGGCGATTCTCGTCCTCGGCCTGATCGGGTTCATCGTCTCGCCGGCCTTCCTGACCGCCGACAACCTCATCGGTGTGGCCCAGCAGTCCACCGAACTGAGTCTGCTGGTACTCGCCACGACCTTCATCCTGATCGCCGGACGGATGGACCTGTCGCTCGAGTCCACCATCGGTGTGGCTCCCGTCATCGCCGTGTGGCTCGTCCTGCCGAGCAGCGGCGGCCGGTTCAACGGGCTCGGCCTCTTTCCCGAGTGGACGGCGGTCCCCCTCTGTCTGCTGGTCGGCGCGTTGATCGGTGCCGTCAACGGCTTCCTCATCCTCAAGCTGCGCCTCAACGGATTCATCGTCACCCTCGGCGCCCTGACCATGCTCCGCGGCCTGCAGGTCGCCCTCTCCGAGGGCCAGTCCATCGTCGAGCTGCCCTCCTCCTTCACCTACCTGGGCAAGACGTCCTGGCTGGGCATACCCGCCGCCATCTGGGTGTGCGCGCTGCTCTTCGCCATCGGAGGCAGCGCGCTGGCCTGGCTCCGTCACGGCCGGGCGCTGTACGCGATCGGCGGCAACGCGGACGCGGCCCGCACCGCGGGCATCCGCGTCGACCGCATCGTGTGGATCGTCCTCATCCTCGGCAGCGTCCTCGCCGCGTTCGCCGGCATCCTCTACAGCGGCCACTACGGCTCCATCTCCGCCACCCAGGGCAGCGGCTGGATCTTCCAGGTCTTCGCCGCGACCGTGATCGGCGGGGTCAGCCTCAACGGCGGCAAGGGCTCCGTGTTCGGTGCCCTCACCGGCGTACTCACGCTCCAACTGGTCGTGAACGTCATGACGCTGGCGGGCGTACCGCCGCTGTGGAACCAGTTCCTCAACGGGGCCATCATCATCGTCGCCTTGATCATCTCCCGGTTCGCCTCCGGCGAGAAGCAGGAGTAACCACGTACCGCAGGCGGCTCCGTCGGCCCCGAGCCAGGCCCGGCGGAGCTGCCGGCGGCCTGCACGTCCCCCCACTCAGAGAGGCACCCTCGTGGCACTGACGGACGAGGCGATCGACAAGATCAAGGCGATGATCGTCGCCGGCGAGCTCGCGCCCGGCTCCCGGCTGCCCAAGGAGGAGATCCTCGCCGGACAGCTCGGCTTGTCCCGGAACTCGCTGCGCGAGGCCGTCCGGGCGCTGACCGCCATGCGAATCCTCATCACCCGGCAGGGCGACGGCACATACGTCTCCAGCCTGGAGCCTCATCTCCTGCTGGAAAGCCTCACCTTCGCCGCCGACGTCTCCCAGGGCCACACTGCTCTGCAGTTGCTCCAGGTACGACGACTGCTCGAACCCCAGGCGACAGGGCTGGCCGCCGCGCTACTGGACGAGAAGAGCCTCCAGGAACTGCGCAACATCCTCGACCGGTCCCGGACCGTCACCACCGTGGAGGAGTTCGTCGCCCACGACACCGCCTTCCACCTCAGGATCGTCGAGGCCGTCGGCAACCCCGTGCTGTCGATGCTGCTGCAAGTGCTCTCCACCCGCACCCAGCGGGTCCGCATCGTCCGTGGCAGCCAGACCAGTCAAGCTCTCAGCAACGCCCACCAGGACCACGAGCAGATCCTCAGCGCGCTTCAGTCACGCGACGCCCTGCTCGCCGCCTCCGCGGCGACCGTCCACATCACGGCTGTGGAGCAGTGGCTGGCCACCAGTCTGACCGACGACCCGATACGAGCGATCGACGACTGACCGCCCGCTCCTCGGCCTTCGCGCCGACCGGTCCGAGGAACGGGGCTGGGACGCCGTCATGCCAAAAGGGCAGAGGTCGCTGAGGCGATCGCGAGCGACGCCGACGACTGCAGCCGACTCGGTGTGGACTCGGCCACCGCTACGACTCGGGCACGCTGCTGTCCGACGGCACATCCGCACCGGCGCGAACCCGGCGGCCGTACCCGCGTCCTCATCGTGACCGGCGATGCCGTCGTGGCCCGGGCCTGACCCGGCGTCTCCTGGACGCCTACCATCGGCCAGGCTGGACGAACACCGAGATCACCGAACGGCTCGTCCTCAGCGGGTCCACGGTGAGGAAGCACGTCGGCCGGGTCCTCGCCAAGTCGGGGCCCGCGACCGCATCCAGGTCGTGATCACGGCGTATGACACCGGCCTCGTCAGGGCCGAACCGTTGCCCTGGAGCCTCTGTTGAACCAGGAGGCGAGAGCAAACATGCCATGTCTACCTAATAATGAATGGGCGATATACGGCTCAAAGCAGTCAAATAGACCTCGCTGATCGGCTTTTCATCCCTCCACCCCGTTGACATTCCGGTGTTACATGCCCGAGCTTCATGCGTAACACCTGGCGCCCGAGACCCGTGAGTGTCACGGCACCTGTGTCTCCTCCGTACCAAGGACGTGCTCGCGCACTTCGGTGGGCATGCGCTGTCCCTTTCCCTGCAGTCGGAAAGGATTCGGCTCCTTCGGAACGGTTCTACGGCGCTGAAGCCACGAAACGAGAGTGAGAGCATGTCGCCAGGAAACCTGTCCCGCCGTACGCTGCTCGGGGCCGCCGGCGCCGCTGCCGCGGCGACTGTGCTGCCCGTCGTCCCCGCCTTCCCGGGCCTGCTGTCCGAGGCGGCGGCCGCAGACTCCCAGACCAACCTGAACAACCTGGTGAACATGCGGTTCGGCATGTTCAACCACTTCAACATGGGCACGTACACCAACGAGGAGTGGGCCGCCCCGAACCACGACCCCGCCCTCTTCGCCCCCACGGCCGTGGACTGTGCCCAGTGGGCGGCCGCCGCCGCGGCGGCGAAGATGAGCTACGGCGTGCTGACGACCAAGCACCACGACGGCTTCTGCCTCTGGCCGACGGCGTACAACAACTACAACGTCGCCAACAGCTCCTACAAGCAGGACATCGTCGCCCAGTACGTCGACGCGTTCCGGGCCAAGGGCCTGAAGGTGGGCCTGTACTACTCGATCTGGGACCGCACCTACAGCGTGCAGGCGTACGACAGCCGGCACGGCGTCGCCGCCGACCAGACGATCCAGCCCGGTGACCTCACCTACATGCTGAACCAGATCACCGAACTGCTGACCAACTACGGCACCATCGACATGTTCATCACCGACGGCTACGCGTGGCAGATGGGTCAACAGGCCATCTCCTACCAGCGGATCCGCGAGCACGTGAAATCGCTCCAGCCGGACATCGTCATGATCGACCACGGTGGGCTGTCGGTACCGTTCCTCGGCGACGCGATCTACTTCGAGGAGCCGTTGGGCATCACCTCGCCGACCGGAAACACCTACGCCTCCCTGCAGGGGCAGACGATCAGCAACGGATGGTTCTGGCATCCGTCCACGCCGACCGAAGGCCTGATGAGCAAGGCGTCGATCCTGTCCCACCTGGCTGACCTGGAACCGAAATACACCTCGTTCATCCTCAACTGCCCGCCCAACCGCAACGGCAGGCTGGACACCAACGTCGTCAACCGGCTCGCCGAAGTCGGGGCGGCATGGAGCCCCAACACCTCCAGGGCACCACTGCCGACGCAGATGCCACGCGCCGAGCACCCCGTGACACCCGTCAGCGCCTACGCGACCGGATTCCATACCGGCGAGGGCCCGATGAACGCGATCGACGGGTTGAGCGACAAGGACGTCGAGACCTGCTGGTCGACGTGGGGACTGTCCCCGTCCCTGCCCCACTCGATCACGATGGACCTGGGTGGGGTCTGGAGCAACGTCTCCACCCTGGAGTACCTGCCCAAGCAGTGGAACCGCAGCAACTCCACCGACGGCGACATCACTTCGTACACCATCTCCACCAGCACTGACGGCACGACCTTCACCCAGGCCGCCACTGGTTCCTGGGCCGGCGACCGCGTCACCAAGGTTGCCGAGTGGAGCGCCAGGAACGTGGGCTTCGTACGGATCCAGGCCACCGCCGGCACCGGCGGATACGTCAACGTGGGCGCCGTCAGGATAGGCGGCAGGACCGCCAGGCCTGCCCTGGTGTCGCGCGTCCTGCCGGGTGACGGAACCGTCTGTCGCCTGGTCAACCGCAACAGCGGCCAGGTGGCCGACGTGTACGAGAACCGGACCGCCAACGGCACGAGCATCATCCAGTGGCCCTGGCTGAACAGTCCCAACCAGAAGTGGACCTTCGCCTCCACCGGCGACGGCTATTACAAGATCAAGAGCGTCAGCAGCGGCAAACTCATGGAAGTGGCCGGCCTCTCGCGTGTGGACGGCGGCCTGGTGGGCATCTGGTCGGACGACAGTGTCTTCCAACAGCACTGGGCTGTGACGCCCACCGGTGACGGCTACTACTACCTCACCAACCGGCTCAGCGGACTGTCACTCAACGTCGACGGCGCCTCCACCACCAACGGCGCCGGCATCAAGCAGGAGACGTACAACCGGGGAGCCCAGCAACAGTGGCAGATCATCACCGTGTGATACCTCGGTAGGCCGGGGACATCCGTTCCGCCCGACGATTCCTCGACAGGAACGGTGGCAGCAGGGGCCTGAACCACAGCCGTCCGCCACGGTTGCGCCTTCTGGCATCACGCCACTGCCCACCCCGCTTCGGCGTCATGCCCGCGTCGCCCCCTGGCGCACGCGGAGCGTGGCGATCCGAAGGTGCGGAGTCAAGTAGGCCGCAGTGTCGCCTAGTTCGGCTTTGGTCAGCACTCCTCTGTGATCCACGGTGGCCGGTGCAACGATCAGCGAATCGTGCCTTCGCTGCCGGCATGTCCGGCGCTCTGGTTGATGCGCGTTCCCGCGCCGCTGACCCTCACACGCGGGTCGCCCGCGCGCAGCGTCACTGTGAGTTCGCCGGGGCGGCCCAGGTCCTCGCCCTGGTGCAGAGTGAGGACGGCGTCCTCGCCGACCAGGCCGAACTCACGGGCGTACGCACCGAACGCGGCAGCCGCGGCGCCGGTCGCCGGGTCCTCGACGACGCCGCCGACGGGGAACGGGTCACGGGCATGGAAGGTGGTGGCCGACTCCCGCCACACCAGTTGGACAGTGGTCAGATCCAAGCGGTGCATCAGGGCTTCGAGGCGCGCGAAGTCGTACGCGAGATCTGCCAGGCGGGCGCGAGTCGCCGCCGCCAGGACGAGATGGCGGGCGCCCGCGAAGGCGATACGGGGCGGGAAGGCCGGGTCGAGATCGACGGCCGGCCAGCCGAGCGCGGCGAGCGCCTCCGCGAGGTCGGCGTCGGCGATCTCCTCGATCTGCGGCTCGACGCTGGTGAGCGTGGCCCGGAGCGCCCCACCCTCCTCGACCACCACCACCGGTACGGTGCCGGCTCGCGTCGCGAACACCAGCTCGCCGGGGCCCGTTCGCTCGGCGAGCGCAATGGCGGTCGCGACAGTGGCGTGCCCGCAGAACGGCACTTCAGCCTTGGGACTGAAGTAGCGGATGCTGTACGCCTGCCCCTCCTGGCCGCCGAGACCCTCCGGGGGTGCGGTCAGGAACGCGGACTCCGAGTATCCGAGGTCGGCGGCTATGGCCAGCATGTCGCTGTCGTCCAGGCCACTGGCGTCCAGAACGACGCCGGCGGGGTTTCCACCCTCGGGCACGCTGGAGAAGGCGGTGTATCGCAGCACTTCGGGCCGCGGCGTATTGGTCGTCATGCTGGTGGCAACGCGGGGCGGGGTGGTGACTGTTCCCGGGCGCCGGTGGAGAGGGAAGGCACAGCTGCTGGATGCGATCGCCCTCTGCCGGCAGCCGGGCAGTCCGGCGTGCCCGTAGTCGCCAAGTATGGAAATCCGTGAACTCGCAGAGCGAAACTCTTCTGCGCCCAGGCGCCTTGAG
Organism: Streptomyces sp. NBC_00576; assembly: GCF_036345175.1. Classification (NCBI taxonomy): domain Bacteria; kingdom Bacillati; phylum Actinomycetota; class Actinomycetes; order Kitasatosporales; family Streptomycetaceae; genus Streptomyces; species Streptomyces sp. NBC_00576. Next base: position 380,568 of record NZ_CP107780.1, read on the forward strand.
CGCATACGCCCGAGTCTCGCGTCCGCATGGTGGGTGCAATCCGATCCGAACCGCAGCCGCGCCGTCGGTCTGGCATGCACCACTGAGCGCCGCCCCAACCACCGCCATCGGGACAGCAGTTGATACCGCAAGTCCGACAGCGCGCTCGCTTTCGCATGCTGAAAGCAGAACTCTCCAGCGATCAGAGCGGGTCCTCTTCAGTCAGCGTAGGCATCGCGCGTGGACGCAGGACCATGAGCGAGCCTTCCAAGGTCGCCACCATGGCAAAGGGGAACCGGTCGACCTCAAGACAGAGCGCGACATCATCAGGATGGACTCCTTGGCGCACGCCCTCCGCCAACTCGGCGGCGGCGCGCGATTCGCCGGCGCGGCGGAGGAACTCAGCAGCGTCCGTCCCAGCCTCGGTGGCTCTCCGAGCTATGTATTGAGCACATGCCAGGTCTTCATCGGCCTGCCCGTCTTCGCCGGTGACCACGAACGTGACACTGCTCTCGCGCGTCCGCAAGACCTGTGCCGTTGCCTCCGCCACCGCAAAGCTGGCGCACAGCACCAGCGACGCCTCCTTGACCGCGAGGGCGCCGACCGTCCCTGCCGTGGTTTTCTGCACAACGGTCCGTCCGTGAAGGTCGACAGACCGCAGCATGCCGGGCGAGTTGACCATGTCGAACCCGGGCGCGGGCGGGCCGTCCTTGAGCGCCATCCAATCCGGGTGGCGGGCCTTGAGCGCCAGGGCTTCGTCCAGCGACTCAGCAAGAACGATCTTGTCCGCCCCCTGGGCAAAGGCCCAGGCAGCCACGGTGAAAGCACGCATGACGTCGACCACGACCGCCACGGACGGGGCTTCGACCAGATCAGAGATGCCAAGGAAACGAGCGTCCATTCGATCATGATCGCGCATACCCGATCCGAGGCACCCGGAGAGTGACGCGCATCATATTGGGGCGCCGCACTGAGGTTGGTGACGGCATCGGCTCGACAGTCGTGGCCGCCCGGCTCGTCCCAGGGCGCGGCCGACGCCGCTACCCCGCCAGCTTCGCCAGCCACGGATGCCTGGGGTGCACGCGTTCCAGCCACCCGCTGAGGGCGTCCCTCCGCGCCCGGCCCAGTAGCGGCAACACACCGTCGAAGTCCGCCTGGTCCTTGGGCCGTGGCGTCTTCGCTTTGAACAGCAGCACCAGCTCCGGCACCAGGTAGGGGATCCCGTCCGCCGTCCGCTCGACAATCGCCTCGTACGGCAGCCGCAGTCCCTCGTCCCGTCGGCAGATCCACATCCCGCCCACGTGCGGCTCGCGGAAGACGTCGAACAGGAACTGACCGCTTGCCGGATCCCGCAACCAGGTCTGGTGCGTGGCCGCCAGCGCCTCAGCTCCAGCCTCCGCCCAGACGCGCCCGGAACCCACCGCGTCAAACACGCACTCGGGAAAGCGATCCCGAATCTCCGGGAATCCCGCAGCGGGCACCGCGATCTCCAAATCGCCGTGCGGTCGCGTCTGCCTCCCACGGAACAAATCCAGCGCCCATCCGGCCGCGATGCACCAGGGCGCATCGACCCCACCCAACCGCTCCGCGACCTGTTCCGGCCGCCAAGCGTCCGCCCAACAGGCGTCCAGTTCGTCCGCGTCGAGCACCACGCCACCGGGCGGCAGGATTTCGGTCACCGGCACAACCTACTTCCGCCGCTTCGAGTCGGCCGTACGCGTACGTCGATGACCACCCCGAAGCCGTCGCGGCCGGAGCGATCGGAGCGATCGGAGCGATCGGAAAGGACCAATAATTGGGCGCGCATGTTCTCCAAGGAGACTGGTCCCAGGGAAACCCTGGCGAACGCAAGTCACCTCTCACCTGTGGCAGGGCGTCCCGCAGGTTCGCCCCTTGGGCTTCAGTCGTCGCTCCCGACACCGCGGTCCTGTGCGCTCATGTCCCCCGTCGCGGGGGTGCCGTCGGCGAGCCCGTAGCGGAGGTACACGGTGCCCTTCGGACCGGCTGTCGGCGCTTCGAGGAGTGTGACGTTCGTGGGCACCGCGCCGGCGTCGAACACCTTCTTCCCGACGCCGAGCACGATCGGGTGCACCCAGAGGTCGAGACGGTCGAAAAGCTTCTCGCGCAGGAGGGTCTGCACCAGATTCAGGCTCCCGACCACTTTCACGTGCTCGTGCCGGTCACGGATCTCGCGCACCGCGCCGGCCAGATCCGGGCCGAGTTGTGTGGACCCGGCCCAGGAGAGGTCGGGCTTGCCGCGGGACGCCACGTACTTCGGGACGCTGTTGAAGAGCGTGGCGATCTCGTTGTCCTCGCCGCCCTTCTGGTGCGGCCAGTAGGCGGCGAAGATGTCATACGTCCGCCGGCCGAGCAGGAGGGCGTCCGTGCCCTCGTACGCGGCACCGACCTGCGCCCCGGTGACCTCGTCCAGCAGGGGCGCCTGCCAGCCGCCGAACGGGAACCCCACCGGGTCCTCGTCGGGGCCGCCGGGCGCCTGCCCGACGAGGTCGAGGGTCGCGAACATCTCGATGTGGATGAGGCCCATGACTTACTCCCGATGGGTTGGTTGTCTCGGTCGGGAGGTAGACCTGTGTGCGCCGGCAGACTCATCGCGGCGACGGCACCGGGTTTCGTACTCGTCGACCGCCTCGCCCGGTGCGTCGGCCACCACCCCGCCTCGCGTCCGTTTCCTCGAACAACACATACCGGCCGATCTTGAAGCGCGCAACGCGGTGCCCTGCTTGAGCAGCCGCACCGCTGACAACCGGAGCCGGCGAAATCACGAAGAAGGCGGGGCCGGTCAGCCAGATCGGGCCGCCGTGCCCCCGTCGGCGAGTTCAAGGACAACGGCCGCCAGTTGCCGTGACCGTCACCGGTTGCAGTGATGGAAGCCCTGGCCTGTCCTGCGGCCCAGCATGCCGGTCTCGACCAGGTGTCGCAGCAACGCCGGCGGGGCGTAGCGGGACTCCCGGTATGGCAGTCAGCATCCTGCGGCTCGCCGGAGACAGGTTGGAACTCGCCCGCGGGCGCTCGCCGCGCTGAGTGCCGCGCAAAGGGTGACCGGCGAGGCCGAGCAGCCTCGGCGAGCGCTGTACCAGGCCCTGCAACTGGGCGATCTGTGCGGCGCGCGGCGGCTGCAGCGATCCCTGCCGCACCGCAGCAGCGAGGAGGCACCGGCCTGTACGACCGTTCTTCCGCAAGATCCGCTCAGTGCGGCGCAGCGACGGGCGCATCCCCTGACCCGCGTCCATCGCAAGCTCAACGTCACCAGCCGCACGGACGCGCCCTGCCAGTTCCGGACACTGGCCGTCGGATCCGCTTGACCGATCTCGCGGCCGGCAGGCCCTGCACGTGGTCGCCGACGTCGCCCTGATCGGCATCCACGACAACGGCATCTTCCAAGCACACGCGGGCGCGGGAGGGGCATGTCTTCGGGTGAGCTCTGGCGAATGTTTCGGCATTGCTCGCGAATCTTGCGAGAGGCATTGACGCCGTTCACCGGTTCCCTATCATCCAATTGCTCGACACTTCGCTCCCCGTTCGACATAACGAACACGCCAGAGCCGCTCCACTCGGACAGCAAGGCACCGCAGGGTCACGCCCACCGCAACGGCCGAGCCGCAAGGGGCATACAGCACGATGCATATGTCATGGACGCATCAAGATATCTCTCGCCGTCACACCCGGCGGCCGCTCCCGCCCCCGGCACGGCCCCCGCGGCTGCCGCGGCGTACCCGATCAACGTCCGATTCAGGCCGGTGAGTTTCGCAGTAGGCCGAAGAGTCCGAGCGCCACCGGTGTCAGCCCGGTGTCCACGAACCGCTACGAACCGCACCACATCGACAGTCCGGACAGCCTCGGACGGGGCCAACCGGAACCGCTTGCTCAAGGATTACGAGGTCCCCATGCGCAGACGAAGTTTCAGCCGCGGGCATCTGTCCGTGGTGCTCGCCGCAGTGATTGTGGCCCTGGTCGCGTTGGCGGCGACGCTCGTCGCCAACCCGGCTCAGGCGGCCTCCAGCGGCGCCTTGCGCGGTGTTGGTTCCGGCCGGTGTCTCGATGTGACGAACGCCGGCCAGACCGACGGCACGTACCTGCAGATCTCGGACTGCTCGGGCGGGACCAACCAGCAGTGGACCTCGACGGACAGCAACCAGCTGACCGTGTACGGCAACAAGTGCCTGGATGTTCCGGGCCATGCCACCACGGCCGGTACCCGGGTGCAGATCTGGACCTGTAGCGGCGGCGCGAACCAGCAGTGGCGGGTGAACTCCGACGGCACGATCGTCGGCGTCGAGTCCGGGCTGTGCCTCGACGTTACGGGTGCCGGTACGGCCAACGGCACGGTGGTGGAGATCTGGACGTGCAACGGCGGCAGCAACCAGAAGTGGACCGGCCTGTCCGGGACGCCGCCGGGTGGTACGTGTGCTCTTCCGTCGACGTACCGGTGGACGTCGACGGGTGCGTTGGCGCAGCCGGCGAACGGGTGGGTCTCGCTGAAGGACTTCACCAGCGTGGTGTACAACGGCAAGCACCTGGTCTACGCGTCGAACGTGGCGGGATCGTCCTACGGCTCGATGAGGTTCAGTCCCTTCACGAACTGGTCGGACATGGCGTCGGCCGGCCAGGCCGGGATGAGCCAGGCCGCGGTGGCGCCCACGCTGTTCTACTTCGCGCCCAAGAACATCTGGGTGCTGGCGTACCAGTGGGGTTCGTGGCCCTTCATCTACCGCACCTCCAGCGACCCCACCAACCCCAACGGCTGGTCCGCGCCGCAGCCACTGTTCACCGGCAGCATCTCCGGCTCCGGCACCGGCCCGATCGACCAGACCCTGATCGCTGACGGCCAGAACATGTACCTGTTCTTCGCCGGTGACAACGGCAAGATCTACCGGGCCAGCATGCCGATCGGGAACTTCCCGGGCAGTTTCGGCTCGTCGTACACGACGATCATGAGCGACACGCAGGCCAACCTGTTCGAGGCGGTGCAGGTCTACAAGGTCCAGGACCAGAACCAGTACCTCATGATCGTTGAGGCGATGGGCGCGAATGGGCGCTACTTCCGCTCGTTCACAGCCACCAGTCTGAGCGGTTCATGGACCCCGCAGGCCGGCAGTGAAAGCAACCCCTTCGCAGGCAAGGCAAATAGCGGTGCCACCTGGACCAACGACATCAGCCACGGTGACCTGGTCCGCAACAACCCCGACCAGACCATGACCATCGACCCCTGCAACCTGCAGTTCCTCTACCAGGGCAAGTCCCCCACCGCGAGCGGCCCCTACGACCAACTGCCGTGGCGGCCAGGTGTCCTCACTCTGCAGCGCTGACCTGCCTGATCCAGGATGATCGCGATCTGGTGCGGTCTGCCGGCGCGTAGACGAGCGGTTCGCAGGGTGGACAACTCCATCTGCTGACCGATACTCACCGCCTCAAGGGACCCCAGCCGTGCGTCGGCTGGGGTCCCTCTCTTTTGTGGACTTTCATCGTGGGTACGGTCCGAAGCACTACGACGCCACCGGGTACCGCTTGCCGGCGTGAGCGTCGCGGGCCGCAGGACGTCGCGCCGCAGGGCCTCGGGCCGCATGACGACGCCCTTGCCGTCGACCTGGAGGACGAGCGCGGTGGCGGCGGTCAATCGCCTCTCCGGCATGGTCGTAGGAGTTGCGGACGACATCGAGGACGGCAAGAGAACACAGACCGCAGGAGTGCAGGCCGGCGGGCAGCGAGAGTTCCGCGTCGAGGGGGTGCACGCTGGTCCGGGCCTTGGCCCGCCAGGCGCACCGCGTCACAGTGGCTGTACCGAACACGCAGACCAGCGGGCGGGACCGGAGGAGAGCCACACCCATCCCGGATGCCACTGCGCACGCGTCAGGAGCGCGGCAGGGTGCCTGCGCGGGCCCGGCTCGGCGTGTATCGAGGTCTGCGGGGCCAGGCCCGCGCGGTGGCGTGCCTGGCCCCGGCCTGTCAGCTCTGCAGGCGCCAGCGCTGATTGGCGCCGCCCGCGCTACTCCACAGCTGGACTTTCGTCCCGTTGGCGGTCCCCTGGCCGACGGCGTCCAGGCAGAGCCCCGACTGCACGGCTGTGATCGTGCCGTCGGGATTCATGTTCCACTGCTGGTCTGCCTGCCCGTTGCAGTCCCAGATCGCCACCGGGGTGCCGTTGCCCGCTGTCTGCCCGACACCCAGGCACTTGTTGCCGTAGACAACCAGCTGCTTTCCGGCGGTATAGGTCCACCGCTGGTTGGAGCCGCCGTTGCAGTCCCACAGTTGGACCTGTGTGCCGTTGGCCGTGGTGGAGTTGTTGATGTCGAGGCAGCGCCCCGACTGCTGGCCTACGACCGCTTGGTCGCTGGAGGGCGGTGTCATCGGCGGCGGATTCGAGCCGAACTGGGTGAAGAACTGCCACACCGCTGCCGACGTCCAGGTGCGCCAGCCGGAACCGGTGGAACCGTCTATGGGACCGGGGTCGTGGCCTCCGTCGAACGCGGCCCAGGTGACGGGGTATCCGGACCTGCATCCGGAGTAGGTGGTGACGATGTGCGTCAGGCTTCCGTTGGCCGGCTCGGGCGGGTTCTGCCGGGTGCAGCCGTTGTTCCGGACGAAGGTGTCACGCAGTTCCCGTCCTGACGACATGGGCAGCACGTTGTCCCTCAGCCCGTGCAGACCCATGTATGCGATGGGCTGAGTGCCGCCGTTGCACCCGCTGAGGTTCGCGCCGGAGTAGGCCGCGACCGCGCGGAAGACCGTCGCCCGGGAGCAGGCGAGGGCGTACGACATCCCGCCGCCGTAGCTGAAGCCGGCGGCGAACAACTGGGTGGTGTCGACGCACAGACCTGCTTCGATCTGGCTGACCATGGCGTCGACGAAGGCCACGTCCTGGCCGCCCGGGTTGGCCCACCCGTTGCCGTTGCCCTGGGGGGCGACGAAGATCGTGCTGTTGTTCGCGTTGTCCGCCAGGCGCCGCAGACCGTAGTAGGACCAGTTGTACCCGTCCGATCCGCCCGAGTCGACGTCGTTGGCCGTGCCGCCACGCCAGTGGAAACCGAAGAAGAGCCGGTAGGGGTGGTTGTTGTCGTAGCCGGCAGGAACCCGAAGGATGTAACTGCGGGTCTGGCCGCCGCTCTGAATCGTGTGTGTACCACTCGTGAGCGCCGGGGGCTTGCCGCACCCGGCGGTCGCCCGGACGGCCCCGTTGGCCGCGGCCGACGTGGGCGCGTCAAGGCTGCTGCTGAACGAGGTGCCCGCAGTTGTGAGGACGAGAAGTACCGCAGCCACGATGGACATTAAGAATGGTTTGCGTTTCATACATGCCTTCTTCCGTTGTCGATAGTTGGGCAGGGAGCATCGGTCGCCCGGGTACGGATGCTGTGTGCGGCGGTACGCCACAACGCATGACAAGAGCCCGGGATCGAAGCCTCGGTGGCGGTGGGGACGTCGACCTTCGGGAATTCGTTCGAGAGATCGAACCGGTTTACCGATCGCGCTCGCTGGAGCGTGGGATCGCGACGGAGGCGGTCAACGACCCTGACGTGAGTTCACCTGTGCGCCGCAGCAGGGGCGTTGTGGTGAAGAGTGCGGGCCGCACTGCCGCTGTGGCCGTTCATACCCCGGCGATGGTCCATTCGTTGTTGGTGCTGGAGTTCGGTGTCCACATCACCGTCGTCGAGCCGGCCGTGGTGCTGCCGCTGCCGTCAAGGGCGGTGCCGGTGCTCCGGTTGACGATCTGGTAGCGGTTGCCGCCGAGACTGTTGAGCGACCACTGCTGGTTGTTGCCGCCGTTCCACGCCTGCTGGCGGACGGGAGCGCCGTTGGCGGAGTTGCCATAACTGTCGGCGGCCATGCCGTTGGTGCGGTTCATGATGCGGTGGTAGCCGTTGCCGAGGTCGATCAGCTGCCACTGCAGGTTCGTACTCCCGTCGTAGTTCCACTGCTTGAGGTTGGAGCCGGCGCCGACGTCGCCCCCGCTGTCGAGCGCCAGCCCGCTGGTCACGTTGGTGATCTTCACCCAGGTTGTGGAGCCGCCCGGCGCACCCAGGACGGGGATCTCCCCGGAGAAGGTGAGCTTGACCGTGTACGCGAGGGCGCTGAACGGCGGGTTGGACGAGGGCATGGTGAAGTGCAGGCCGGAGGCGTCCTGGGTCGGTGCGGGCAGGTTGATGTAGGTGCCGGCCGTGTTGTTCAGCAGTTGCGCGCCTGCCAAGCTGCTGAGGTTGATCTGGTTCGAGTTCAGCGTCGCGATGTTCATGGTGCTGCCCTGCCAGCCCAGCGCGGTGGCGTAGAGGACCTTGTTGTCCCGGCTGCGGGTGAACCGGATGTCCTGGGGTTTGCCGGCCACCGGTCCGCTGAACGAGCCTCCGCCCATCTTGGTGGGGCCCTCGCCGTAACTGGCCCAGGAGCGGGTGGAGTAGACCGCCTCTCCGAAACGGCCGAGCCAGTCACCCATGGCGAGCAGGATGGTCTGCTGCCCGGAGGGGATGGTGCCGTCGGCCGTCGGAGCGATGTTCAGCAGCATGCTGCCGCCTTTGCTGACCCGGTCGATCAGCGAGTGGAGCATTGCCTGCGTCGAGTAGTAGCCGATGCCGACCGTGTAGCACCAGCTGGAGGAGGAGATGCTGTCGTCGGTCAGCCAGTAGGGGGTGAGCAGCCCCGCCGGGCCGCCGCGCTCGAAGTCGAAGACCTCGCCCTTGTTGTTGAGGCCGTCCTTGTAGGTCGCGACCACGTCCTTGTTCCACGCGACCGCCTGGTTGTAGTAGTGCGCGAGGAACTGGAGCCGGTAGGACTCCTGCACCTGGCCGAGGTTGAAGTCCTGCCAGACCAGGTCCGGCTGGTAGCCGTCGATGACCTCGACGAGCTTGTCGTACCAGAGCTTGTTCTCCGCGGCCGAGCCCTGCTGGCCGTAGAGGACGCGCAGCGCCGGGTCCGACTGGGGCGGCACATTGTCGTAGAAGCCGGTGAAGTGGTAGGCGTGGTGCAGCGAGGCCATGAACTTCAGCCCCTGCCCGCGGATGGCCTGCGCGTGCAGCCCCAGGAGGTCGAGTCCGGGGCCGTGCTGGACCGAGTTCCACGGGTTGGAGCGGCTGTTCCACATGGAGAAGCCGTCGTGGTGCTCGGCGACGGGGCCGGCGAACCTGGCGCCCGCGGCCTTGAACAGCTGCGCCCAGGCGTCCGGATCCCACCTGCCGCCCTGCGAGACCAGTTTGGGGGCGAACTGCACGTAGTTGCCGGCCTTGTCGCGGGCACCGTCGATGAAGTTGTGGTACGGCCATGCCGAGGGATTGCCGTAGGTGGCGATGTGGTGCCGGTTCTCGGCCGAGCCGCCGATGTACATGTTGCGCGGATACCACTCGTTCCCGAACGCGGGAACGCTGAATACGCCCCAATGGTAGTAGATGCCGAACTTGGCATCCTGGAACCAGGCCGGGGCCGGGGGGTGTTGGTCCACGGAGGACCAGCTCGCGGTGTAGCTTCCGGGGCCGTCGGTCGCGGCGGCCTCGGGGGCGAACCGCAGCAGGCCGAAGGCCGTGGCCGCACCGGCTGCCGACAGCAGCCGGCGCCGGCTGAGCGGCAGGGAGGAGGAAGACATGGGGGTGCCTCTCAGGGGAATTGACGGAGGTGATGCGGGAGTCGGTGATCGTCAGCCGGTCACCGGATCAGCCGCGCTCTTTGTCGGCGATCACCAGCTGGTTTCAGCATGGAGACCTCCGCTGTGGCTCTGCCGCCACGCGCCGCGCCGGAGGGTGCCAGTGGTCGGTGCGCAGGCGCCCGGCTGGCCGCCGCAGGCAGGCTCGGACTGACCGGGCGGTGCTCGGTCGAGGCGCGGAAGGGGACTCGGCTCAGCGGTAGCCCGCGGCAGTGATGTCGGCCTGCACCGCGTTGTCGGTCGCATCGGAGGGGTAGCCCGCGACCATCGCTCCTTCGTAGAAGGTGCCGGCGCTCAGGTTGGCGCCGCCGCCGGGCTTGCAGCAGTCCCCACCGCTCCCAAGGATGATGGCGCCTTGTTTCTTCATGGGGCTGTATCCGCCGGGAAGTCCGCCGTCCCACAGGGTGGTCAGGCCCCCGGACTGCGCGTTGCCACCCTTGAGGGCGAACCTCGCTGTCCCGTTGTTCTTCAGCATCGCGGTGACGAACTTGCTGGGAAATGCCCGCTGGTTGGTGTTCCAGGACTGGCTCCCGCCGGAGTACAGGCCCCACTCGAGATCGGCCTGCACCCAGGGACCGCTGCCGGCGCAGCCGCCGAACCAGCATTGGGTACCGAAGTTGATCGCGTCCATCGCCCCGGCGGCGTCGGCCTTCCTTGTGGTCTCGCTGTTGCCGTAGTCGAAGCAGCAGCCGTTGTTGACGTGGGTGCCGCTGGTGACCATGTACGCCCCTTCGGGTGCGGAACCGGTCGGCACACCCGTCAGATGGCCGTCCCGCCAGTAGCTGTTCCCGGGATTGATGTACAGCGAGTACGCCTTGGTGCCCCCCGCGGTCAGCGCCTCGGAGGTCGCCTTCGCGGGGCTGCTCTGAGTCGATCCCGGGACCTGGGCCGACCCCTGGTACCACAGGTCGTTGCCGTGCCCGGACTGGTCGCGGACGACCGTGATCACGCATGAGGTGCCCGCGCAGAACGAGTCCTGCGCCGCCGCGTCGGCGAAGCCGCCGGGCGTCAGCAGCCCGATGTCCCTGGTCGCGTTGTCCGAGGTGCGCCTGACCTGGTACAGGCTGCCGTTGTACGAACCGTAGAGCGCACGCACCGTGCTGTGCGCGGCCACGCACGGCGTGCCGCCCGCGGAGTAGATGTCACAGGGGCCCGACCCGCCGGGCGGAGGCGGAGTAGTCGGGGTGCCCCACTTCTGGTTGCTCTGGCCGTTGCAGGTCCACAGGATGACCGCGGTGCCATTGGCCGTGCCCGCCCCTGTGATGTCCAGGCACAGGCCGGACCGGACACCGGTGACGGACCCGTCGGGGTTCTGCCGCCACGCCTGGGTCGCCCGCCCGTCGCACGACCGGATGACTGCCGAAGCTCCCGGAGCCGTCCGGTCGTCGTAGGCGTCCACGCACCGGGTGCCGCTCATCGTCCTCAGCTCACCCGCCGACGTGAACTCGAACGCCTGATTGACCTGGCCGTTGCAGTCCCAGACGTCCAATGTCGTGCCCGGCGTGTCGACGTTGCCCTTGACGTCCAGACACCGCCCCGACGCCGAGCTGACCAGGGGTGCCACGGGTGCCGATGCCGACCACGTCGGCGCGGTGTCCAGCAACAGTGCCAGCAGTGCCATCACGCACACGACGGTGGCGGCCACCGCCGATAAGCGTGGTCTACGAGCGAGGCTCCGGGTCGGAGTGGATGAAGGCTGCATTTCTGTTCCTCGCATACGTGGGGGGATGGGGACAGAGAGAGCCGTGCCTGTCGGAAGGAATTCAGCAGGGAGGCGGCTTCTCCTACCGTCGACCGCTCCCGTCAGCGTGTCCGAGCGCACCCACAGAGAACGCTCAGACATCCCATGTCCCCTAGTGATCCCACGCGCCGAACACACTGTCAATACACATGTCGCACCGCGTCAGAACTCGATCTATTCGATCTTTTCCCTGGTCAGCACGGTATGAGGGCATGCCGAAACCCGCGTCCGGCGGCGGCCGCCGTGCCGGGCGCGGGTGTTCGCGCGAGGTCTTTCGAAGCGATCCAGGGGGAGCGGCGCACTCTTGGCGCCGATCACCTCACCTGAGGGTCCAGTGCCGATCCGCCGGCGCTGGTTCGATGTGTGAGGGGAAGGCTCAGGAGACCGGCAGAGTGGTCCACCGCTGGTTGGTGCCACCGTTGCAGTCCCACAGGACCAGTTGCGTACCGTCGGTGGTGGACGAGCCGGGGTCGTCGAGGCAACGGCCGGAGACCGGGTTACGGTAACCGCCGTTGTACGCCTGCCATTGCTGGTGGGTGCCGCCGTCGCAGTCCCAGATCTCGGTCTTCGTGCCGTTGGCGGTACCCCGGCCGGTGGCGCCGAGGCACTTCCCGAGCGCCCGCAGGGTGCCGTCGGAACGCGCGGACCAGAGCTGAGCGTCGGAGCCGTTGCAGGACCGGATGTCCGCCGCGGTCCCGTTGGCGCTGTTGCCGCCGTTGACGTCCAGGCACTTCCCCGCGATTCCGGAGCGCACCTCACCACCCGCGGAAGACGGCGGCTTGATCCAGCCTGCCGCGTCCGCGGCCTGGACCCCGGCGTTGAAGGCGTCCGCCATCTTGCGGTAGCCGTTGTCGTTGGGGTGCAGGGAGTCGGCCAGGTCCGTCGCGGTCAGAGCGCTCATGTCCACCAGGCGTACGTGCTTGCCGGCTGCCTGCTGGGCCTGGACGATTCCGGGGAGTTTGGCGTTGAACGCGGGCCGGTTGGCCTCCGCGGTTCCGCTGGTGGAGATGATCACGGTGCCGACGAGGACGGTCGCGTCGGGGGCGTCGCGGGTGATCCGGTCGATGAGCGCGCGGATCCGGTCGGGGGCGGTCGGGATCTGGTAGTTGCCGTTGAGGTCGTTGGTACCGATCTCCAGGGTGACCACGTTCGGGCGGTATCGGGCCAGCACGGAGTCGGCGATACCGGTTATCTGGTCGATCCGCCAGCCGGAGTGACCTTCGTTGTCCGGGTCGGACATGGTGCCGCCCCGACCCGAGCCGACGAAGTCCGGGGCGTGCCCCTCGGCCGTCAACTGGTTCCACAGGAAACCCCGGTAGCCGTTCCCGGACGGGCTGCCGACACCCCAGGTGATCGAGTCACCCAACGGCATCAGCCGCACGGCGGCGGGCGCGGCGGCGGCCCGCACGGAGGATGGCGGCTCGGTTCTGGTGGCGGCCGCCGCGGGCAGTGCGGTGCCCACGCCGAGCGCGGCCGTCAGCGCCACGGCTAAAGGTGCCCAGTTCTTCTTCATCAGCATTCCTCACTGGTGCGGGACAGTGGGTGGGGTGAACGAGCCTGCGAACCGGTCAGCGGGGGGTGAAGTCCTGGTTGCCGCCGGGGGTGTTCTTGCAGGGCCATTGGTCGAGCCGCTGGCCGTTCTGGCCGCCGTCGCCGGAGCCGAAGGTCAGCGGCTTGGACAGCCGGTAGGTGCTACCGGCCAGGTAGACGATGACGTCCGAATCGGCCGAGAGCCGGTGCGTGGGCAGCTGCGCCTGGTCGATCGCCGCGAACGGCTGTTCGGCGGTGCCGTTCCCGCCGGGAGCCGCACCGGGCGCCACGTACAGGGCGACGGCCGACGCCTGCCCCTTGGCGGGTACGGCGCCCGCGGCCCCGGCCGTGGCCAGGCTCTGGGCCAGTAGGGCGAGCAGGGCCAAGGGGGCGACCCCGAGGCCGCAGAGCACTCTCACTCGGGACATCGTCATCCTCCAGTGGTGGCGCATGGGGGCCGGTGGGTCGGGGCGAGGGGGATCGGGCGATTCGGGCGGGCGGGGAATCCTGGCGCAACCCGATCGGGTCGTGTTGGTGGCGCTGACAATCCGGAAGTGCCTGGAGGTGCCGTATTCGCAGCGAGATTGCAGAGAGGTTTCGGGGGGAGACGGTGCTCTCGGCTTGACGGGCTGTCAAGGGTGCGGAGGCTTCTGCTCCGAACCTTGTCGCGGAATCGGTTCGACGGCTGATTCCTGCGGTTCGGGGCCGACCGGCACGCTCGAACAGTTGCGGGGTGGAGGCATGCGGATGGTGGCGTGACCTCCCGCCGTGCGGGCGCTGTGGGCCGCGCGGGTATGTCCGACAGCCGGGCCCGGGTGCGCCAGGTGTCTGCCTGTCACATCTGTGAACAGGGACGCAGCCACCGACACCCGCACGACGGAGGACCGGTCCTGAAGGCACCGGCCGAAGCGGCGGAGCCTCGGCCCGCTCGTCGGCACCGCCTTCGCCGCGCGGCACGCCATTGCCCCCACACTCCACCACCCGTACCATCACGTCGAAGCGCTTGCGTGGAACCGATTCGCCTCACGCCTTCCGCCAATGGGTGAACCGCGCAACACGTGACGGTTCCCGGCAGCCCGACGCCGTTCCCCGCGACACAAGGCACTCGGGCATCCTTCGTCGGCCCGGGCCCGCCAGGGCGCGCAGGTCGGTTGCATGCACCGCCGGCACCATCCGTGACGAGTCTCCCGGAGGGGGCTGCGACGCCGTACGTGCGGCCCACCGCCGCGGACTGAGCACCCTTGCACCGCACGGCCGTTGCGAAGTGGCGCCGATCTCAAGAGATGACGCGATAAGACGAGACCTGACCGCCGGCCACGGCTGGTGGCCTCCGCGACGGGGGGTGGGGCACAGGAGCCCTGGCGAACGTCGGGCGCACCGGCTCCGCTCCCGCCGCGCTGCCGCCGGTAGTCATTCGCCGAGCATGAGCGGTCGCGAATATCGCGTCATACGACTTTTTGAGGCTTCCTCGGCCAGTACGGGAACAACAGGGTCGCCTGCCGCAGGCGCTACGTAGGGTCCGGGGCATCGGCGAGGAGGGCGACGCCCGGGACTCGCAGTTACACGGAGGAGATGCCGGTATGAGCAATGTGGAGATCTGCCTCAAGGAGATCATGACTTCGGTCGAGGGCTCGTTGGGAACTGCTCTGGTCGACTACACCAGCGGTATGGCGCTGGGCACTCTGGGGGGCGGCAAGGACCTCGACCTGACCATTGCGGCGGCGGGCAACACGGACGTGATCCGAGCCAAGACCCGCACCATGGAACACCTCGGGCTCAAGGGCGAGATCGAGGACATGCTGATCACACTCGGCAGCCAGTACCACATCCTCCGGCCGCTCAAGGGCCGTGGCGGCAACGGTTTGTTCCTCTACCTCGTGCTCGACAGGAAGAAATCGAACCTCGCAATGGCCCGCCACCAGCTCAAGAGTATCGAGACCCAACTGGACGTGTAGAAGGCTGCGCCCTCCTTCGCCCCGCACGCCCATGACTTGAAGATTTCTTCAACTGGGCACATCCGGATCAGATCAATCCCATGGGCGTGCGGGGCCGGATGCACGAGGATCGATCCGCAAGACCGCCGCGGTGGCACGTACGGGGCCACCGGGCCCGGAGGCAGCCCGTCGAACGCGGCAGGGAGCGAGCGATTCACCATGCAGGTCCCCCTCTACCAGGCCAAGGCCGAGTTCTTCCGGATGCTCGGACACCCGGTACGCATCCGAGTCCTGGAGCTGCTGCAGAACGGCCCCGTCCCCGTGCGCGACCTGCTCAGCGAGATCGAGATCGAACCGTCGAACCTCTCCCAGCAACTGGCCGTACTGCGCCGCTCGGGGATCGTGGTGTCCATCCGGGAGGGCTCTACCGTCAGCTACGCCCTGGCCGGCGGCGATGTGGCCGAGCTGCTGCGCGCGGCCCGTCGGATCCTCACCGAACTGATCACTGGCCAGAGCGAGTTGCTCGCCGAACTCCAGCAGGCAGACCCCGAACAGGCCCTCACCCCGGGCGGCGCATCGGGTGCGATCACGCACTGGCGCCGACCCTGACTCCGCAGGCCACTGGGGACGCCGACGGTAGAACACAACCGCGAAACTCACGAGGCGTTCTGGCATCTGGCCCCACAGTCCGGAGAGTATCGACCGCGGTGACTTCAGTACATGGCTGACAGTGCCGCGGGGCGCAGGACATCTCCGAGCGGAACAACCAACGCTGCCCACCCGTACTATCTCTACGCGGGGGCAGCCTGCAACAGGTGTGACCCGCCCATGAGTCCATCACGGCCCGGCGGAATCACTGCCCAGCCCTGGCGACCGCTCTGCGGGTCAAGTCCCAGTCCGCGACCCGCCCCGAAGAAAGGCCAGCATCATGCCTGACACTGACACCGCTACCACCAACCTGACATCGCAGTACGCAACCCAGGTGGCAGGCGACCTTGAGCGCAACGCCAAGGAGCAGGAGCGCATCGGCGCGGAAATCGACTCGCTGCAGGAACAACTGCGTGCCCTGCAACACGACCACGCCGTGCTGACGAACATGCAAAAGGCGCTCGGCGCCACGGACATCGCCACCCAGCCTGCCCCCGCTGAGACCGCAGCGCCCTCAGCGCCCTCAGCGCCCTCAGCGCCCCGGCAGAAGGCCGCCACGCAGTCCGGCGCGGGCAAGCGGGTGCGGGCGAAGAAGGCCGCCGCTGCGCAAGGCGGCGACGCGGTCACGAAGTCGGCTTCCAAGAACCCCGAGGACGCAACCAAGGCGAAGGCAACAAAGGCGACCCAGCCCACCCTCGTCGAGCTGATCCGCCAGCACCTCGTCGATCAGCACGAACCCCGCTCCGCCGCCGAAATCGCCACCGCACTCGGCCAGGCCCACCCCGAACGCACCATCAAGACCACCGTCGTACGCACCACAGTCGAAGGACTCGTCGCCAAGAGCCGCGTCCAACGCACCAAGCAGGGCAACTCCGTCTACTACACCACCACCGACGCTTCGGAACCGACCACGCCCGCAACAGCCCCGTCCGACGAGCAGCCCAAGGCGAACTGATCACCGGCGCACCATCACTGGGCGCGCCAGTCGCCAACTGTGGTGAGGAGCAGGCCGACGGTGTCGATGTCGATCGGTGCCCGGGCCGGCCGGAGACTGTTGGCGACCTGGGACCCACGACGCCTGGAGCACCGCTTCTCGGTGTCCGCCGCCGCGCCGGCCCGGGCCGAGCGGGCACCGCGCCGGAGTACGCCGACGGCGAGCTGGACCACGCGTTCTCGGTCGACCCCGACGGCTCGCTGGGCGGCACCGCACCGTCTTCTCCGCGCCGGGGTCAGCTTCTCCGGCATGCTGCCCCGGTGGTGGGCTGTGGATGAGCCACGTCCGGTAAGGGCATTGCCCGCGCCTCTGTCCCGGAACGCTCGAGGGCCAGGAATGGGCGCGCCCGCCGGGACGGAGTCCGTGGCGGGCGCGCCTGCGTGTGCCTGGTCGGTGGGATCGGAGGTCAGCCGAAGAGGTTGGAGGAGTTGAGGCCGGTGGCGCCCTTGGCCGCTGCCGCGAAGGTGCCGTTGCCGTTGCCCTTGTAGAGCCACAGGGTGCCCGAACCGGTCCGCGTGACGAGGTCGGCGCGACCATCGCCGTTGACGTCACCAACGGCCGCCAGGGCCGTGGCCGGCTTGAACACCGTCGTGCTCACCAGTTTGCGGCTACCGAGGGTGTACGTACCCGTCGTGCTGCTCGGGTGGATGTACAGAGCGCCGGCCGAGGTACGGCCCACGAGGTCGGGGCGCCCGTCGCCGGTGAAGTCGCCGTGGGCGACGAGCTGGGCATAGGCGTTCCAGCCCGTGCCGAGCCTGGTCCGGCTGCCGAAGCCACCCTTGCCGTTGCCGGGATAACGCCACAGTGTGCCGCCCGAGTCCGCCATCACCAGATCGGGCAGGGCGTCACCGCTGACGTCACCGGGCGCCAGGATCTGCCGGACGCTCTGCCAACCGGTGGTGATACGGGTGTTGACCCACTGGCCCGAGACCTTGTGCCGCCAGGACACCGTCCCCGACGTGGCCCGCACCACGTAGTCGAGGACACCGTCACGGTTCAGGTCGCTCTGCAGCACCTTGTTGTAACCACCCCAGCCGGTCCCGGCCGAACTGCGGGTCGTCAGCGTCGAGCCGTTGTACGTGAACGCGGCGCCACCGCTCGACCTCCTGGCGAACAGGTCGGCCCGGCCGTCACCGGAGGCGTCCGTGTCGAATGTCTGCGCCTGTGTCGCACCCGCGTAGGCGCTGGTCTGGGTGAACACCGGATAGGTGCCCCGCACCCCACACCATTTCTCGCTGTTGGTCACACCCCAGGCGAAGACGCCCACGATGCGGCCACTCACCACCAGCGGGGCGCCTGCGTCACTCATACAGGGTGTCGTGGTGGTGACGTCGTCGTCGGTGGCGGGCTCGCCGGCGCAGGTCATCGCCGACTCCACGAAGGCGTCCTGACCGCCGAGCGCGGTCTTCAGCGCGGTGTCACAGGTGGAGTCCGCCTTGATGGGCAGGGTCGCGGTCTTCAGTACGTCCGACTCACCCGACCCGCCGGTGGCGGTGCCGGTCACGCCCCAGCCCTGGACCGTGGCGTTGGTCCCCGCCGCGTACAGCGCGCTGTCGCTCGCGGAGGCGGGTTTGATGGTGGCGTACGGCAGCGTGCCGTTGAGTGTGAGCACAGCGATGTCGTGCGTGACGCCCGACGGTCTGTAGGAAGGGTGAACCCACTGGCGCTTGACCCCGATCTCGGTGCTGCCGTCGAGATCGCCCCGGTAGGTAGTGCCGCCCAGGATCACGGCCCTGTCCCGGTTGGTGAAGTTACGGCCGTAGACGCATTGAGCAGCCGTCAGCACCTTGTTGGGCGCGATCAGCGCACCGTTGCAGAACCACAACTGGTCCGAGCCGTCCAGGTAGAAGAGCTGGACCATGTACGGAGCCTTGCCGATGGTGGTCTCCGAGCCGCCCACGATCCTGGGGGTGATGGTGGTGGTCGAGGACTTTCCGGTTCCGTTCTCGGCACTGAACCGACGGATGCTGTTGTTCACCGCCGTATCACTGGCGGCGGCTGACGCGGAGTTCGCGGTCAGACCGGTACCGACCAGTCCGATCACGACCGCGGTCACGGTGAGGGACCTGCGTATCCGGTGTCTCCATGAATCTCTGCCGTGCTGAGCGTGAACCACTCGACCTCCAGGGCGAAGAAGAAGTGCGTCTCGGAACATGACTTTCCATCGGATCGCCGACGATTTCCGATCATCGGCAGCACATGGTAACCGCACCGATTTCACCGCTTCGTCCTCAACCAGTGGGATGTGTCGCCCTGTTGGGGGCTCATGGCTGCGCGAGGAGGTGCATCGGGGCAGCGCAGCTCGAGAACCGTTCACGTCCCCGGACGCTGCCCGTGTGGGACCGACCGCCCCACCTGAGGCGAACGACCCGTACGGCCGTATGCAGCAGCGGCACAGGCAGCCGCGCGCCGCACGGCCGATGCTGGACGGGCCCAGGCCTCCCAGCCCGCCCGAGGAGATCCCATGCCGATACCCCGTCGCCCCCATCTGCGTCTGCCGGTCAGCGCCGCACTGGCCTGCGCCTGTGTCACGGCCCTGGTATCCGCACCCGCCGAGGCCGCTCCGCCCGGCTCCGCCGTGGACCGCGCCCTACAGAGCCAGCTCGAACAGCTGGTCCGCGCGCCGGGCGGCCCGCCCGGCGTCATCGCCGTGCTCCAACGAGGGAAGTCACGCCAGATCCTCCGGGCCGGAGTCGCCGACCTCGACACCCGGCGGCCGGTCGAACAGACCGACCACATGCGTATCGCCAGTACGGCGAAGGCGTTCAGCGGCGCCGTCGCACTGCGGCTCGTCGACCGGGGCACGCTCGGGCTCGACGACACCATCGGCCGACGACTGCCCGCGCTCCCCCGGGCCTGGCACGCGGTGACACTGCGGGAGCTCCTGACCCACACCAGCGGACTGCCGGACTTCAGCCGCAGCCCGGAGTTCCTCAAGATCATCACGGCCGATCCGCACCATCGGTTCGACTCCCGGCGACTACTCGACTTCGTGGCCGGCGAGCCACTGCTGTTCCGCCCCGGTTCGCGGTACCAGTACTCGAACTCGGACAACATCGCCGTGGCCCTGATGGCCGAGGCCGCGACCGGGAAGCGCTACGAGGAGCTGCTGCGGCGGTTGGTCTACCGTCCGCTCGGCCTGCGCGCCACGAGCCTCCCGCAGGGCTTCGAGCTGCCTGAGCCGTACATGCACGGCTACGACGTCCCCGTCCAGCCGCCGCCCGCGCCACAGGACGTCAGCGAGCTGATCGGCGCTTCGGGGGTGTGGGCCTCGGGCGGAATCGTCTCCACTCCGAGCGACATGACCAGGTTCATCCGTGGTTACGCGGGTGGCGCGCTGATCTCGCGGGCGACACTGCGCGAGCAGCGCCGCTGGGTCGAGGGGGCCTCTGAACCGGCGGGCCCGGGCAGAAACAAGGCAGGAGCAGCGATCTTCCGCTACACCACGAGATGCGGAGTGGTGCTCGGCCACACCGGAAACACGCCCGGCTACACCCAGCTGATCGCCGCGACACCGGACGGAGAGCGGTCACTGACGTTCTCGCTCACCACGCAGGTGAACGAGGCGTCGAAGCCACGGCTGCTGGAAAAACTGCGCGAGGTCGAGGAGAACTTCGTGTGCGCGCTGCTCCGGAACTGAGCACTGCGTCACCGCCGCACCCAGGCCCTGCTGGCGCTGTCCTGCCCCACGAGATACCCGAGAGCAGTTGGTCGCGCCCGGGCACAGGCCCGAGGCCCTCCGACCGGACCGACCGGACCGACCGGACAGTCCAGCCCCCTAGGGGAAGGCAGCGGGCTGCGAGGCCCCAGAGGGAAGATCGCACCGGCCGGGGCGGGCTCTCAGCACACCGTGGCCCCGCCCCGGCCGTCCGGACAGCTACCGGTCGCGCATCGCCCCACGAGCACGCGATCGGTTCGCAGACCCCCGGACGGCTGCACCGCACCGCAGCATCGGTGTACGCGCCTCCACCGTCCAGGACAGGATCCGTCGCGGCCGTGGAGCCTTCACCAGCCCCGGACAGGCACGCCTGCCGGCATGACCGCGCCATGGTCAGAAGGGCATGCGGCCACGGGCGCGACGCCCGGCCGAGCCGCTACGGCCCACGGCGCGGGAACTCGTTTGGAACGGCTTGCTGAACCACCTGCCCAGTACGCCCGGCGCCTTGCCGCCGGCCCGCGAGCCGACGCCGAGCGAGCGCTGCGCGCCGCGTTCGGGGTGGCGGGACAGACGCGGGACGAAGAAGGCCAGCACGGCCAGGACCACACACAATCCAACAACCGCGGCAATGATCACGAGTCGGCTCCCTTGGCTGGTCGGGCTTGGTCGGTCGGGAGGACACGAGTGCCCCGACTCGTACCCCTTATGTGTCCGCCGACCTGGGTGGTTTCTGCCGGTCGGTCGACGGCGGCCCGGAATGGGCAGCTCGGCATCGCGGGCTCCTGCGCGGCCGGTACCTGACCGCAGCAATTCGTCCCGGCATCCTCGTTTCAGTCGGCAAACCACTGGTAACTCACACAGACAGGTACATATGGGTCACACATCAGGAGGTCTGCCCGATGTCAACAGGGACACTTCTAGCGATCATCATTCCCATCGTGGTGGTGATCGCCTTGGTGGCCGTGGCGGCCTGGCTGCTCATGCGCCGCCAGAAGCTGCGCGAGCGCTTCGGCCCGGAGTATGGACGAACGATGGAGGATGCCGACAGCCGCATGGCCGGGGAGCGCGAGCTCAGGGCCCGTGAGAAGCGGCATGACTCACTGGACATCAAGCCGCTGGACGGCAGGGCCAGGGATCGATACACCCAGGACTGGACCAGCGTGCAGGACGAGTTCGTGGACCGCCCAGAGGATGCCGTGCACGACGCGGATCGCCTGGTGACCTCCCTGATGCACGAGCGCGGCTACCCGACCCAGGACTTTGAGCAACAGCTCAAGGACCTGTCGGTCGAGCACGGCCGCACGCTCGAGCACTACCAGGCCGCCCACGATGTCGATGTGCTGAGCACCCGTCACGAGGCGACCACTGAACAATTGCGGGGTGCCATGGTGCACTACCGGACCCTGTTCGACGAGCTGCTCTCCGACGGCGGCGAGCCCCGTCACGCGCGGGCCTGAACGGCTCAGTGACCAGCCCGTCGCCCCGGTCCGGGAAGCCCGGGCATTCGGGAACGGAGAAGTTATGCAACGCGAAGACACACCGGACAACGCGAGCGGCCTGTCCACCGACGACCTCGCCCACCCTCGCGACACGTCCACACAGAAGGACCCGGTCGGTACCTCGGCCGAGGTACCGACCTTCCCTGGCGAGAGCACGAAGACGCCGAGCGGGCCCGCCGAGGACGAGCCCGCGGGAGCCGACCCGGATACTCAGGACGAGCCGATGGGCGCCGAGTCGGGCACGCAGCACCAAGCAACAGACCCTGCCGCCCGCACCGAGGACGAGGCCCCTCAGCTCCTCACCCCGGAGGACGAGGAAGGATTCCGCACACGCTGGCAGGAGGTGCAGAACGAATTCGTGGACGACCCGCGCGACGCCGTGCACACCGCCGACGCCCTCGTCGCCGACGTGATGCAGAAACTGGCCGCCACATTCGCCGACCACAAACAAGAGTTGGAAGGACAGTGGAACAGGGGCGAACAGGCGGACACCGAGGACTTGCGGCTGGCGCTGCGCCACTACCGTTCGTTCTTCAACCGCCTGCTGGTCACCTGACACAACGCGGCAACGCGACGGCGCGACGGCGGGTGGTCGTCGATGTCGACACCCGGCTGGTGATCGGGCTCGACCGGATCCTGCCGGGCCTGGGCCGGGTCCGGCAGGGTGAACACCCCGTGGTCAGAGCGCGCCGCCGATCGCAGCCCCGGCGGCGGCGCCCTCACGAGGGTCTCGTCCGCGTCAGGTGCCCAGCGCCGTGAGCACCACGGACTTGGCCTCCTCCTGGATCCGGCTCAGATGGTCGGGGCCGAGGAAGGACTCCGCGTAGATCTTGTACACGTCCTCGGTGCCCGAAGGACGGGCCGCGAACCAGGCGTTGGCGGTGGCGACCTTGATGCCGCCGAGGGCGGCGCCGTTGCCAGGGGCCTCGGTGAGCACCGTGGTTACCGCCTCACCGGCGAGGGTGTCGGCGGTGACCTGGCGGGGGGAGAGCTTGGCGAGCAGCGACTTCTCCTCGCGGGAGGCCGGGGCGTCGACGCGTGCGTAGGCGGGGGCACCGAAGCGGTCGGTGAGCCGCGCATAGTGCTGCGACGGAGTCTGGCCGGTGACGGCCGTGATCTCGGAGGCGAGCAGGGCCAGGATGATGCCGTCCTTGTCGGTAGTCCACACCGAGCCGTCGCGGCGCAGGAAGGACGCGCCCGCCGACTCCTCGCCGCCGAAGCCGAGCGTTCCGTCGGACAGGCCGTCCACGAACCACTTGAATCCGACCGGGACTTCGACCAGCTGCCGGCCGACGTCCGCCGCGACCCGGTCGATCATGCTGGACGACACCAGGGTCTTGCCGATCCCGGCGCCCGCGGGCCACTGCTCCCGGTGCGAGAACAGGTACGAAATGGCCACGGCCAGGTAGTGGTTGGGGTTCATCAGGCCCCCGTCCGGCGTGACGATGCCGTGCCGGTCGGCGTCGGCGTCGTTGCCGGTGGCGATGTCGAACCGGTCGCGCTGCTCGATGAGCGAGGCCATGGCGTACGGCGAGGAGCAGTCCATACGGATCTTGCCGTCCCAGTCCAGCGTCATGAAACGCCAGGTGGGGTCGGTGAGCGGGTTCACCACGGTGAGGTCGAGCCTGTGCTGTTCGGCGATCCGGCCCCAGTAGGCGACAGAGGCGCCGCCGAGCGGATCGGCGCCGATGCGTACTCCGGCGGACCGGATCGCCTCCAGGTCCAGCACGTTCGGCAGGTCGGCGACATAGGTGCCGAGGAAGTCGTGGCGGCCGGTACCGGGTGCGGCCAGGGCGCGGGTGTAGGGGATGCGCCGTACGTCCTTCAGACCGCCGGTGATGATCTCGTTGGCGCGGTCCTGGATCCAGGAGGTCGCCTCGGAACCGGCGGGGCCGCCGTTCGGCGGGTTGTACTTGAAGCCGCCGTCGGCGGGCGGGTTGTGCGAGGGGGTGACCACCACGCCGTCGGCCAGGCCGGACGTGCGGCTGCGGTTGTGGGTGAGGATGGCGTGCGAGACCGCCGGTGTGGGTGTGTAGCCGTCGGCCTGGTCGATGAGGACGCTCACGTCGTTGGCGGCGAACACCTCAAGAGCCGTGATCCGCGCGGGCTCCGACAGGGCGTGCGTGTCGGCGCCGAGGAAGAGGGGGCCGTCGGTGCCCTGGGCGGTGCGGTACTCGCAGATGGCCTGGCTGGTGGCCGCGATGTGGTCCTCGTTGAACGCCGCGGCGAGGGACGAACCCCGGTGTCCCGAGGTGCCGAAAGCCACCCGTTGCCCGGGCTCGGCCGGGTCGGGGTGCAGTGCGTAGTACGCCGTGACCAGGCGGGCCACATCGATGAGGTCCTCGGGTCCGGCGACCTGCCCTGCTCGCGCGTCCTGCATTTCCCGCTCCTCCGCAATGGCCGACCGTTGGGTACGGCCCTCATTCTCCCCCGCCCGGCCCACCGGGACGCGCACCGGGCGGCCGTTGTGGCAACGGTCCGGCGGATGCGACGATGCGGGTCGGCTAGCGAAGGGACACCGACGTGAGGCACGAGGACCAACGGCCGCCCGCTGCCGTGCTGTTCGACGCGCTGGGCGCCGACTACGAGAAGGCGTTCGCCCACGCCCCCGCGCACCTGTCCGCTCTGGAGTGGCTGATCGAGCGGCTGCCGCCCACCGCGCGGGCACTGGACGTCGGCAGCGGCACCGGGCGACCCACCGCGGCCGCGCTCATCGAGGCAGGGCACACGGTGCTGGGGGTCGACGTCTCACCCGTCATGGTCGAACTCGCCACCCGTCAGGTCCCGGAGGCCGAGTTCCACTGCGGCGACATCCGGGACCTCCCCTTCGAGGCGGACTCGTTCGACGGTGTGTGCGTGTTCTTCTCGCTGCTGCAGATGCCCCGCGCCGAACAGTCGGCTCTGATGCGGCGCCTCGCCCTGGCCCTGAAGCCCGGCGGGCATCTGGTGCTGGCCACCGTGCCGGCGGACGTGGAGGACATCGAGGTGACCTTCATGGGCCAGCCGGTCCGCGCGACGAGCTTCTCCGAGGAGGACTTCACCGGCATGGTGGAGGCGGCAGGGCTGACGGTGCTGTCCCGGCACAGCACCACCTTCGCCCCGGACCACCCCAGCGCCACGCCCGAACCCCACCTCTTCCTGCACTGCCGCCGTGACGAGACCGGGCGCTGACACTCAGTCGCTTTCCGTGTACGGCCGACGTCCCGGGCTGTTCGCCCCCGCAGCTGGTCACGCACACCACCACCGTGGCGTGGGCGTGGGCGGCGGTTCCACACCTTGACCTTCGGAAAGGCACCTGCATGGACGACGCGGTCGACTTCATAGCGGAGACCTACGCCCTCGAAGCCGGTCCGTGGACGGCGACGCCCGTCACCCGCGGTGCGTTGGGCCAGATCTGGAAGCTGTCCGGAAATGGCTCCTCGTGGGCGATCAAGGAACTCCTTTTCGGCTGCGACGAAGCACAGATCGGCAGGGAGGCCGCGTTACGGCAGGCCGCGGAGAACCTGGGAATCGCATCACCGCGGCTCATCCCCGATCGCCACGGCGCATACGTCTCACGCCTTCCGCCTGCTCTTGGCGGGTCCTGCATCAAGCTGTACGACTGGATCGACGGCACGGCGGCGGACGTCTCCGACCCAGACGTCCTGGACTGGGTCGGCCGGGCCATGGCACTCCTCCACGAGGCGGGAGAGGGCGCGAGCGAGGCACCGAACTCCTGGTACGAGCAGTGCCCTCGGGACGCCGACTGGAAAGGCCTCCACAAGAAGATTCACCAGGCCGGGCTCCCGTGGTCAGAGGCGCTGGGCCAGTTCATCGACACTTCCGCGGCAGAGCTGGCGCAATGGGTGACTCCGGCCGGCCCCCACGGTCTGGTGACGTCGCATCTCGACCTGCAGCCGCAGAATGTTCTGGTCGGTCCGAACGGTCCGGTTCTTCTCGACTGGGACAACGCGGGACCTGTCTCGGCGGAACGAGAACTCGCCCGCGCCGTGTACGTATGGGCGGGCCACAACCACGCCGACCTTGATTCGGCCCGGCGGTTGGTACGGTCCTATCGGAGCACCGGAGGCCGCGCCGCCATCAAAGGCCCGCAGTCATTCTCGATGCTTTTCGCGACCGACTTGAACTACATATATGTACAGGCCGAGTGCGCCATCGATCCGGGCGTAACCGCCGCGCAGCGAGAATTCGCAAGCAACCAGGTCGTCGCTTCGCTGCGTAGCCTGCCCGATCCGGCGGCCATCTCGCAGTTGGCCGAGGCTGTGGAGTCGGTGTGGTGATGGGTTCACGAGCTGGACGCGGTCGGCAACGAGGCGCAGGTCGGGCAGAATTGCATGGTTCACGCCCCCTTGGCCGCCTTGGCGATCGATCTCGCCCTGCGGTCGAACTCCCAGTTGAGCAGCGGCATCAGCACACTGCCGAAGCGTGCCAGCGCCCGAGTGCCCGTGTCCGGGCAGATCACGAAACGCCGGCGGTCGATACCGGCCACGATCGCCGTCGCGACCTTCTCCGCGGTCAACGGTTTGATCGACCCGCCGACTGCCCTGGTCTCCGCCGGCTTCCACCGGTTCTCCTCGGCGAGTTGCGGAGTGTCCACGTCCGGCGGAAAAACGACGCCGACATGCACCCCGTGCGGGGTCAGTTCGGCCCGTACCGACTCCATCAGCCCGCGTACGGCGAACTTGGCCGGCCCGTAGGCGCTGTAACCGAACATCCCGATCAACCCGGCGGCGGAGGACACGGCGACCACGCTGCCCCGCCCGCGCTCGACCATGCCGGGGGTCACGGCCCTGAGCGCGTGGAGCGTCCCGAAGTAGTCGACCTCGATCATCTCTCGGAAGACCTCGTCCGGCAGCTCCAGAAAGTGTCCCGGCCGGGCGAGCCCCGCCGACGTGATCAGGATGTCGCAGGGCTGTCCCTGTTCCTGCTCGAGCTCAGTGATCGCGAGGGCCAGGGCTGGCTGATCGGCCACGTCGGCCGCCCGCGCGGCGGCCGACAGGTCCTTCGCCGCCGACTCCAGACGGTCCCGGCCACGAGCGATCAGCGACACCTTCGCGCCTCGCTCCGCGAGCAGCCGGGCGGTGGCCAGGCCGATGCCGCTCGACCCACCGGTCACGATCACATGGGCCGAACCGACGTCCAGGGGACGTGACTTCCTCGAGGCCATGCGCCGAACAGTAACGGCAACCGACCACCGCATACTCTGGCTGTCCCGTGAGTGGGTTGATGACCAGTGGCCCGCCCCTCAGGTCTCGGTCGGCATGGCGGACGGGCCTGACCCGCCGCGCCCGTGAGCACCTCGGCAGGGTCACACACGGTCACGGCGGCCCGATCCGGTTCCCCCGTTCCGGTCCGGTCACCGTCTCGGTCCCGTGGCGGCGTAGGTCGAGGTGCCTGCGACCGCGAGGGCCAGGGCCGTCCAGGTGCCCGCTGCCGTGCCGGATGGCAGCAGCATCCAGGTCGCCACCTGCATCGGCGCACTCGTCGGGGGCGGGGCGAAGAACGCGAACGAGAGCCAGGCGAACGGCAGCGTCCATGCGTACTGGCCGCCCGAGAGAGCCGCCCCCAGGGCGACCAGTCCCATCAGGCCCGCGCTGTCCCGGACGACGAACGCGGTGGTGGCCGTGGTCTTGCCCATGGCCTGCACTGTCAGCAGCACCGCGGCGACGACCACGCCGGCGAGCAGCACGTGCGCCGCTCTGCGGGGCACCCAGCGGATCGCGGACGTCCGGTCCAGCGCGAGGTCCTGCCCGCTGAGCCCGATCGAGGCTGCCATCGCCCCCGTAGCGAGGACGAGCACCGACAGCCGCGGATCGCCCGACCCCGCGCCCCCGTCCGGGACGAGCGCCCACACCGCCACCGCGCTGATCACCACCGCGGCGAGCGACGCGGGTACCTGACGTGAGCGCGCGTACAGCGTCAGCCATCTCACCGGGACGCACCGCCGGACAGCGCGTCGAACGGATCGCCCTTGCAGGAAAGCGCGGCGGTGTGCAGGGCGTTGATCCGCGAGAGCTGTTCGGCCGGCGACATCGCCTTCAGTTTCTTCCACGCCGGGCGGGCCAGGGCAATCACGTCACTCGAAGCGAGGGAGGGGCTGTCGAGCGGCTTGAGGCCCCCGAGGACCCAGCCGGCCGCGATGCTCTGCGCGGCGGCCTCATGGGTATCGAACATCTGCCAGCCGACGGGGGCGCACCCTGGCACCATGCCTTTGGCGATCAGGGCCCGGGTCAGCTCCTCACCCTTCGCAGCGGCGATGGTGTCGTCGTCGAAGTCGAGGAGTACCGCCTCACGGGACCACTGCGGCGTGGAGCCGTCCGGCAGTACGGTGACGTTCTCCCGGACCGAGACCGGCGCCTGGCTGCCCAGGGCGCCCTGCATCAGACGCAGCGCCTTCCTGCCGGGATCCGCGAGGCCGGCGAGTCGTGCCTGCTCTGTCCTGGTCACGCACACCGGGCCGTCGCACACCGACTCTGCGGCGGCCTCGTCCACGACGTACATCCGGCGCGGGTCGTTGGGGAGGACGAGCAGGGCGATCACCGCGCCCGCCAGGACGGGCGTCAGGGCGATCAGCCGGGCCCGCGGGGTCGCGGCGACCAGCAGTGCGAAGCCGGTCACGGCCATGCCGAGCAGCCAGACCGTCTGTCCGACGTGCACGGAGGCGGAGAGCGTGACGAACGCCTCTCGCGCCTCTTCAACCGTCGGTGACAGCAGGGAGACGCGGTTCGGCTCCGTGCTCGGAAACCCGTCCGCGGTGACCGTCTGCGTCCGGCCCAAGGACATGTGCATGAGGATCGTGAACACGAAGGCACCCATGGCCAGCGCGGGCGGGGTGAGCATCGACGGCAGGGCTCGCCCGGCCCCCATGCCCAGCACGGCCCCCGCGACGAGCGAGAGTGCCCCCACCAGCGATATCGGCAGCCACCCCAGGTGGTTGTACCCGGTGTGGGCGAGCACCTGGACCCCGCCCACGAGGACGAGGAGCGCAAAGGCCGAGGCCAGCGTGATCGCCGTGGTGCCCGCCAGCGTGGCCGCGCGGTGCCAGGCGGGCCGCGGCGTGCTCGTCAGCAGCTCGGACATCTTCGAGCGGTGGTCGCGCAGACCCTGCAGCGCCCCGAGTCCCACGGCGATCGGCCACAGGTAGAACAGCAGGGAGCGGGTCCACAGGGCCATGGGCGTCCACTGGGCCGTCCACGCCGTGGTGCCCCTCCACCACTCGGCGTTCACCAGGTACAGGAAAGCCAGCGCGGCCGTCAGGACCACGGCGCCGGCCCACGGGGCGATGGAGCGCTTCAACTCGATGCGCAGGACACTGACGTTCACCAAGTGCCCCTTGTCTGCTCGGGGTTGAGCAACAGAGCGGAGTAGCCGCGCTCCAGAGGGCTGTCACCGACATGCTCCGGGCCACCCACCGACGCCAGCTCGTCCGGAGGGCCCTGGAAGATCAGTCGCCCCTCGGCGAAGAGCACCACGTCGGTGCAGGCGGCGGCGACATCCTCCACCAGATGGGTCGAGACGAGCACACAGGTGTCCGTACCCAACTCCTGCAGCAGTTCGCGAAAGCGCAGCCGCTGCACCGGGTCCAGGCCGACCGTCGGCTCGTCAAGAAGCAGGATCGTCGGGTCGTTGACGATGGCCTGGGCGATGCCGGCCCTGCGTACCATGCCGCCGGAGAGTGCCTTCATCTTCTCGTCGGCGCGGTCCGCCAGACCCACCCGCTCCACCGCGCGCTGCACCGCCGCGGGGATGTCCGCCTTGGGCACCTCCTTCAGCCACGCCATGTACTCGACGAACTCGCGTACCGTGAAGCGCTTGTAGTAGCCGAACTCCTGCGGCAGGTACCCGATCCGGCGGCGCACCGCACGATGCTCGCCCATACCGCCCACGGACTCGCCGAGCAGCTCCAGGGTGCCCTCGGTGGGGCGCAGCACAGTGGCCAGCGCCCGGATGAGTGTGGTCTTGCCCGCCCCGTTGGGTCCCAGGAGACCGTGTACGCCGGTGCCCAGCGCCAGGTCGAGCCCGTCGACGGCCATCCGTTTCCTGCCGACTCTGACCTTCAGCCCGGTGGCCTGGATCTCCCAGGCGTAGGCCGTCGGTGCGATGTCGGCCGCGTTCACCGCGGACGTCATGTGGTGTTCTGCCTTTCTGTTCGTCATCAATGGGCTCCCAGCACGGAGTACGCGCCTCTGCGGGCGATCACGACACCGGTGCCGAGCGCGAGGATCAGTCCCCACGCGGGCAGTCCGCCCGCCTGCAGGGCGAAGGCCGTACGGCTGGTGGCCAGGGTCGGCGCCACGACCACGGCGGCCCACACGGCGGCCAGCACGACGGCGGCGCGGGTCACACCGACGACACCGCCGAGCGCCAGCGTCGCCGCTGTGAAGGCCAGACAGGGCAGCAGCCACTGAGCCACCATCACCCCGGTCACCCATCCGCCCACCAGCAGCGCGGGGACGACCACGCCGAGTACGGACGCGGTACGCCGCAGCACCAGCTGGAGCCCGGCCCTGGGCACCGAGGCCGTCAGTTCGTACGCCGGGTCCAGACCGCGCGACCAGGACGCCGCGACCCCGAACACGGGCAGGACCGGCGCGAACAGCAGCACCAGGGACACCTGCCCGGAACCGGGGCCGGTGTCGGCCAGGTCGAGCAGCAGCGCCAGCAGCGTCACGCCCACCACCATGGCCAGCCACGGCACCATCGTGGGCGTCATCCACCTCGACAGCCGCGCCGACCAGCGCCGTCCGGTCGGCATCGTGGGGACGACCGCCAACTGGGGTTCGAGGGCCGACCACACGGTGTCGACCAGCGACGCCACGGCGGGCGCCTCGGCACCGACTGCGGCGCACAGCCGGTCACGGCATATCCGGCAGGCCTCCAGATGGGCCTCCACGGCCCACACCTCGTCGGCGGCGAGGTCCGTGCCGCCGCGCGCGTAACCCTCGATGATCCGCATCGACGCGTGTTCCACACTCACGTCAGCGCCCTCCGCATCGCGATCCGGGCCCGGCGGGCACGGGTCTTGACCGTGCCCTCGGGCAGCCCGAGCAGGACCGCGGTCTCCCGGACGGACAGCCCGTCGAGCACCATGGCCTGCAGTACCTGTCTCAGCTCCGGCGCGAGGCATCGCAGCGCGTCCCCGACGTCGCCGCCGACGGTCGCCGCGAGCGCCTCCTCCTCGGCGGCGGGCGCCGCGTCGGGCACAGCGGCGGCCGGCGGCGGCTCCGCGTGGTGAGCCCTGCGCCGGAAGGCATCGACCAGGCGGCGCGCCGCGATCGTCCACAGCCAACCGGTGGCCGACCCTCCGACCGAGGCCCCCGCGAACGCACCCGCGGCGCGCCAAACCGCCAGGTACGTCTCCTGCATGACCTCCGCGACGATCTGCTCGTCCACACACCGGCGGCGCAGCCGGACCGCCATCCACGGCGACGTACGCCGGTACAACTCCTCGAACGCGGCACGGTCGCCTTTTGCCACCAGCCGGACGAGACGCTCCTCGTCCAACTCGTGCGGCGCTGCCTTGACTGATCTCACACCGGCTAGACGCCCGGGCCGGGCCGCAGGTTTTCCCGCCGACGTGATCCCCGCCACATATGACCTACGGCAGGCCTCGGTCGCGGAAGCGCTCTAGCCTCGATCGTTCGTGAGGGGTCCATCAGTTTACTGACGGACCCTTTGGGCTGGAGGCGGTGGGGATTTCGCGATCCGGGCAGCTGATGCCCAACTCTCGCGCCGGATGGTCGCCGAGGTCCACGGTTCCCGTGGTTGTTCCGGCTCGTCGCGGAAGCGGTGGAGCGGCAGAACCGGGCGATGCGCGAATTCAGCCGCCGCGCGTTCCCCGAACCCGAAG
The DNA here is from genome assembly GCF_036345175.1 of Streptomyces sp. NBC_00576. Taxonomy (NCBI): domain Bacteria; kingdom Bacillati; phylum Actinomycetota; class Actinomycetes; order Kitasatosporales; family Streptomycetaceae; genus Streptomyces; species Streptomyces sp. NBC_00576. The sequence continues at coordinate 412,041 of NZ_CP107780.1, forward strand.
TCGTCCCGGACGATGCGCCGGCCCCGATCGAGGTGGCCCGCCTCCAGCGCCGCCGCGAAGCCGACACCGCCCACGCGGCCGCCCTGCGCCGGGCCCCTGAGGAACGAGCAGAACGGGAGGCCGGGACGGCGGCCGCGGTGCCGAGGTCGGCGACGCTTCGGCCCACAGCGTGAACGGGGCCACGAGCAAGGGGGAGCGGAACTGCACCAAGATCCGTGTGCGGACCGCCATCGGCTCCCAGGTCCAGGTCTGCAACCTCGGCGACGCGCTCGACAATGCGTGGCCTTCGCCACAATTTACCCATTTATGGACATAGGGATGCCTATAAGTGGTCTCAAGGCTGGTTGCACTCCTTCGGCGATCAGCACAGGGATGCAAGGACCAGCGGCATGGAGAAGCGTTTGATCACGCTCTATAGACGACGCACCGGGCTGGTGGCTACGGCCGGCGCACTCGGGGGCATACTCGCAGTCACGGCCCTCAGCGGCACAAGCAACGCTGCCACCAGCGGCAACAGCGCCGGGAACCACCCGAAATCGCAGGCGCGGGTAGATCAGGCGGGCGTCCAGGAAGCCTCCGACGCCCGAATAGAGATCACGCCCGGGCAAAGTGCCTACAACGTGGGGATCAACGACCCGGTTGGTGTCACCGTCAGTAATGGCAAGCTCACCAGGGTGACCATGACCGCCGTCACGACCGGTGCCGAGATCCCGGGCACTCTGTCCGCGGACGGCACCTCCTGGAAGCCAAACGGTCGACTGGAGCGTGCCACCAAGTATCAGATCGCCGCAGAGGCCGAGGATGCCAAGGCCCGCTCCGCCACCGGCAACGCCACAATCACCACGGTCTCCCCCGCCAACGACTTCATCGGACACGTCTCCCCCGGGGACGGCTCGACCGTCGGCGTGGGCATGCCGGTGACGGTCAACTTCGACATGGCGATCAGCGACAAGGCCGCTGTGGAGTCGGAGATCCAGGTCAGCTCCAGCAGCGGCCAGCCGGTCGTCGGCCACTGGTTCAACGACCACCGCCTGGACTTCCGCCCCGAGAATTACTGGAAGCCCGGCTCCACCGCCACCGTCACGCTCAACCGCCACGGCATCCAGAAGACGGTCACGTTCAAGATCGGCCGGAGCCAGATCAGCACCGTGGACGCAAAGACGAAGCAGATGACCGTCGTCCGGGACGGCAAGACGATCAAGACCATCCCGATCTCGTCGGGCAGCCCCGAGCACCCGACGTACAACGGCCAGATGGTGATCTCCGAGAAGTTCACGCAGATCCGTATGAACGGTGCGAGCGTCGGCCTCACGGAGAAGGACGGCAAGCCCTCGTACAACATCAAGGCCGTACCGCACGCCATGCGCCTGACCGACTCGGGCACGTTCATCCACGGCAACTACTGGGGTGCCGACTCGGTCTTCGGCAAGGTCAACACCAGCCACGGCTGCGTAGGCCTGAAGGATGTCAGGGGCGGCAGTGACGGCAGCCAGCCCGCCGCGTGGTTCTTCGACCACTCGATGACCGGTGACGTCGTGGTCGTCAAGAACTCCGAGGACAAGACCATGTTGGCCCCGGACAACGGCCTCAGCGATTGGAACATGGCGTGGAGCGTGTGGGCCGCGGGCAGCCCAACCACCTGACGCCACGCCACTCTCCCCGCAGGCGGTGGCCGACATGATGTCGGCCACCGCCTGCGGCGTCAGGACGCTCGGACGGCCCTCGGTCTGGGGCCCCGCACCCAGCGGCCAGCACCGGCGGGCTGCTGCCGTACGCGGGGAACGGGTAAGCCGGGCCCCCACCGCGTCGGTGAGCCGCTTCCCGTTCGCCGGGGTGGCGACGACCATCGCCGCTACGTCATTGACCGTGTCCTCGGCCCAGGAGCGCGGTGTCATGGTCGCCTTGACGGCGTAGCGGCCGTGCTGCGCCTTGCCCTTGGCGTAGTCGGGGACGAAGACGATGTCGCTGTAGGTGTTGGCCGGCGAGGAGCCGAGGCGTACGCAGTGGGCGGCGGCCATGATCACTGAGCGGTTGCCGCTGGTGACGGCGCTGGCCGTGCACCAGGTGTCCTGCCCCCCCTCGAGTTGACGCAGAAGAGCCGGCAGATGCTGGGGATGCCTTGCCGATCCAGGGCTTTCTGAGCGGACCGGTCGGCCCCGGGTCGACGGCGCGGCTGACCTGCTTCATGGGCGCGGGCGTCCAGACTGCTGGACCCCAGCGCTGGCCCGGCACGCGGATGTTCGCGGTTGCTCGGCTACCAGCTGTGCGCCACGTCCACCACCAGCCGGTCGGGCAGCACCATCACCCGGAACGGCAGCGTGGCCCGGACACCGAGTCCGATGTGGGTGGCTCCGTCGTAGTAGCCGCCGAATTTCGCGTCCCGGAAGGTGCGGTAGCCGCCGAGGTCAAGCCCGGGCAGCGGGTCCGCGAGCCTGACGTGGTACTGCGAGTCGTCGACCGACGCGGTGATATCGATCTCGATGACCGCACCTCCCGCGACCGGGATACCGGTCTGCGACGGGGGATGCGCAAAACTGGGAACGTACTGGACCCAGTACCCGGCCGGGTGGGCCGTCGTCACGCCCGGAATATCGAAAACCATCCGGTCGTAGCAGGCGTGCCGGCCGGTCCTGACATCCGTCACGGAACCGGTCATCGCCATCGACCCCGGCGCGGCCTTCGCCATACTCCCCCAGCCGGTCGCGCAAACCTCGGCCTGCGGCGCGGCAGCGGCAGTCGACGCCGCGCCTGCTCCCGTCAATACCAGTGCCAGCGCTGCCAGCACCGTTACCCAGCTCCTCATCGGCGAGCACATCCCTTCCGTTTCCCTGCGTATTACGCATCTGTGCCATGTGAGACAAAGAGGAAAGCGAAATGGTTGGAGGCGACGAGCGTCTTGTTTCGGACATTCCCGTTCTGGCTACCAGCCGCTGCAAACCGTCGGCCTCACAGTCGCCCACCTCGGATCCGTGCGGACCTGCCCCGCGGCTGTCCCGGGGCTCGTACGACCCGCCCGCGCCAAGCTCCGGGAGTCGGGGAAGTCGGCGAAGAAGTGCGCCAGCTGCGACGGGGAGTTCAAGGGAGGGCAGCAGAAGCAGCGCCGGTACGACGCATGGCGACACCTGCCCGGCGAGTGCGCCTCGAAGGCGGTGCAGCCGGTCCCCCGCTACTTCGCCACGTCGGTGCGGGCACCCCGCCACCACCAAGGGCTGGCCCACGGAGTGAAGGCCCCACCGCGAGAGCTGCTTGCGGGCGCTCCCGTTCGCCGAGGCGCCGCTGAAGCCGAGGAATTCGGCGACCCGGATGAGCGGCCACCGTTCGTACTCCCGCGTGACGTAGGCGTCCTGGTCATCGACGTGCCACAGCGGCATCCGGCCGTCGAGAGTGTAGTGCCGTGGCTCGGGCGCGTTGCGCGCCGGCCCGCGCTCGAGGATGCACCCGTAAGTTGACAATGAACCTGCGGCCCTGAGACCAGACGGACAGGCGGTTTTATGCGTAGTCGTAGACGGTGACGGCGATGTCGCGGGCACTCAAGGTTTTGCTGATGATCGGCTCGATGCGTTCCCACTTGCCGCCGGCGAGGCCGCACCCGATGCGGGGCATGTGCACAGAGGCCTTGTTGGCAAGGGCGTGCTCAGCGACGGCGCGCAGGCAGTGTTCGACGGCGTCGTAGCGGATGGGCGGACCGCCGCTTCCCACTTTCATCCCGCGCTGCGCGACCATGTTTGCGACCCAGATGTCGGATCGGACGCGGACCATCTGTACTGCTCCGAGGGCGAAGTCGTTACCTGCGCGCTCGCGGTGCCAGCGGCGGTACTCGCGCTCCGGTTCGGGCCAGTGGCGTGAGATCGCCAGGACGAATCCCTTGCCCCATCCGCCGAGATCATTGCAGATATGGGCGATCACCTTCGGGCCCTTCGCCTGGGGGTTGGTCGCGTCGCCCGCAACGATCCTCAACGGTTTCACGGAGTCATCGTCGCCTGGTCCATGATCAGAGGCCAATGCTTTTCCATCTGCCCGCACCGAGCATTCCCGCCCCCCGGCCGGTCCCGCCCCGCGCGCAGCAGGCAGTCCTCGCCGCGGGCGGCGGCGGCGACCTATGCGCCGGTCACAACCACGGTCACGGCGGGCACCACGGGTACGACGACGACCACCACGAAGGCCGCCGTTCCGGTCCAGGTATGGGGACCGTCGTCGCGGCGGGGGCGGCCCATGGTCGCGGCCGAAGTCGTGGACGAGGTCGGGGACTTCTTCGAGGGCAACGACGAAGACGAACAGGAAGAGGAGTGACGGGGCTTGGCGGAACTAATCCGCCCGGCGGGTAGTTTCTACGTTGCTGTAGACCTTGATCCGTTTCGTATTTCGACTTTCTGGAGTACTCATGGCCCTGTGGGACCGCTTCAAGGAGTCCGCATCGACGATGCAGACTCAGCTCGTGGCGAAGAAGAACGACCTCAAGAGCGGTGCCTTCCGCGACGCGAGCATGGCGATGTGTGCGCTGGTCGCCGCCGCCGACGGCAGCATCGACCCCGCGGAGCGGCAGCGGGTGGCCCAGCTGATCGCCACCAACGAGGTGCTGCAGAACTTCGACGCCATGGACCTCCAGCGGCGCTTCGACGAGAACCTCAACAAGCTGACGGCCGACTTCGCCTTCGGCAAGGTGAGCGTGTTGCAGGAGGTCGCCAAGGCGAAGAAGAAGCCCGCCGAGGCCCGTGCCGTCATCCAGATCGGCATCGTCATCGGCGGCGCGGACGGCGACTTCGACAAGACCGAGCAGGCCGTCGTACGCGAGGCGTGCTTCACCCTGGACCTGCCGCCGCACGAGTTCGACCTCTGAGCCGCACGGACCACACCCGGCAGGTGCGCTCCTCCGCCGACAGCGCCTGACCCGCCGCCGCCCGGCGGGTCAGAGGGGCGTGGCCGCGTGGAGGATGAAGATCATGGTCACGGCGGCGTTCGCGGACGACATCGCCGACACGGCCGTACCCGCCGCCGCACCCCATGTCGCCAGTCCGACCGTGGTGAACACCGACGGCCAGCGGCGCCCGGTCGGCGCGGGTCCGAGCAGGGCCGCCACCCTGCGTGGGACCGGCCCCGGCGCGGCGAAACCGGCGAGCGCGGCCAGTGGCGCGCCGCGGGAGACCAGCGCGGCCTTGCCGATCGCCCGCGCCACGGTACGACGGCTGCCGACCACGTGGGCCGCGTCCTCGTCGGCCCAGCGCTCCGCCGTGTACGACACCGCCGTACACAGGGGCCGCAGGAACGGGTTGGCGCGGGCGGCCAGTTGTACGGCGAGCAGGTGGCGGTGGTGGCGGGCGGCAAGGTGGGCGCGCTCGTGGGCGAACAGGGCGCGGCGCTCGGCAGGTTCCAGGGAGTCGAGGAGCGCGGTGGTCACCACGATCCGGTCGCGACGGCCGCCGGGCAGCGCGTACGCGTAGGGCAACTCGTCGGGCAGGACCGCGACCTGTGTACCCGGCAGTCCGGCAAGGGCCCGGTGAGCTCGGCGACGTACCCGGCGGTGCCGCCACAGCGTCCGGCCGCACACCAGGGCCAACGCGCACAGGGCGGGGATGGCCGCCTTGCCGGCGACCTCGTCATAGGGGACGGCCTCGCGCACCTCGGGGTCCGACCAGCCGTCGGGCAGCGGGTTGCCGGGGAGTTGGGCGGTGCCGACCACCATGAGCAGCGCCAGGCACACCGTGCTGCACACGGCCATCACCGCGGCCACGCCGGTCAGCAGCCGGGTCGCGGTCCGCGGGTGGAGATGCTGTTCGGCGAGGCGGGAGACCGGCCACGCCGTCAACGGCAGTGTCAGCGGCAGAAAAACGAAGACCCCCATGGGGCGTCAGTCTTCCCCTCCGTCGCGAGATCCGACGTGAGATCCGTCGTGAGATCCGTCGCGGGACCGGCCCAGAAGTTCGCGCAGCAGCCGTTCGTCGTCGGGGCCGAGACCGGTGACGAAACTGGCCAGCACGGCCTGCCGGTCTCCCTCGTTGTCCAGCACCCGGCGCATCTTGTGGGCGGCCAGGCCGGCCTGGTCCGCCACGGGCAGCCAGGCGAAGGACCGGCCGGCCCGTTCGCGGGTGACCGCTCCCTTGGCCAGCAGCCGGGTCAGGATCGTGATGACGGTGGTATAGGCGAGGTCACTCCCCAGGCGCTCCTGCACCCATCCAGCCGTCGCGGGCCCGTCCGCCTCCCGCAGCACGGACAGCACCAGCGCCTCCAGCTCCCCCTGTCCCCTTCGCCGGGGACGCTGTCGGTGATCCGTCACGCCCTGTCTCCCTTCCGCTGCCGCGTACTTCACGGGCGCTCCATCGTAAGGACACCCGGGGCCGCGCGCCCGCATCACACCCCACTCTTTTTCTACAGCGATGTAGATTATCTTCGGGCACAACCGCACCGCAGGATCTCAACCAGGAGGAAAGCAATGGGAGTTTCCCTGTCCAAGGGCGGCAACGTCTCGCTCAGCAAGGAGGCCCCGGGCTTGACCGCTGTCCTGGTCGGCCTGGGCTGGGACGTGCGGACGACCACCGGCACCGACTTCGACCTCGACGCCTCCGCCCTGCTTCTGGACGCCTCCGGCAAGGTTCTCTCGGACGGGCACTTCGTCTTCTACAACAACCTCACCAGCCCGGACGGGTCCGTCGAGCACACGGGGGACAACCGCACCGGCGAGGGCGAGGGCGACGACGAGGCGATCAAGGTGAACCTGGCGGGCGTACCCGTCGAGGTCGACCGGATCGTCTTCCCGGTCTCCATCCACGACGCCGACAACCGCGGCCAGAGCTTCGGCCAGGTCCGGGGCGCCTTCATCCGGGTCGTCAACCAGGCGGGCGGGCAGGAGATCGCGCGCTACGACCTGTCCGAGGACGCCTCCTCCGAAACCGCGATGGTCTTCGGCGAGTTGTACCGCAACGGCGCCGAGTGGAAGTTCCGCGCGGTCGGCCAGGGATACGCCTCCGGGCTGTCCGGGATCGCCTCCGACTTCGGCGTCAACATCTGACCCAGGCCGACGCGCACTGCCGGGCCTCCCCTCCCAAGGGGCGGGTCCGGTGGCTGACCCACTGGGAGACCATGTGGCCGACCCGACTCGCCTCCGCCCGGAGGACCGACCGGACTTCGAAGCGATACTGCGGCTGTCGACGAGCGGCGCCCACATCGGAAAGGCCCTGCTCGCCGACCCCACCGGACAGACAGCGGTCCGTGTGCGGAAGCGGGCCTCGACGCCGCCGACGAGATCACGGCGGCGGCTGGGCGGGAGTACGCCGTCTACCTCGCCCTGCGGGCGGCTGCCCGGGGCGGCCCGTCGGGCCCGTCGACGAGCCGCGGCACGTTGCTGTCGGCGCTCGCCGTGCTCACGCCGGCCGTGGCCGCCGTGTCCGCCGATCTTCTGGACCTCGGCCACGTGCTTTAACAGGACACCGGAGAGCCCGAGGTGCCTGACCAGGCCCGCCTCGCGCAGCTCAGCGAGGGCGCCGAAGTGCTCGGCGATCGAGGCCGTGCGAGGGCCGCCGACGCGCAGATTCACCACGTCTAGGCAGTCCCGGCCGAGCTGGCGCAGGTTCTCCTCGACCTGGCCACGCAACTGGTCGGGACGGAGCATGTAGAGCCACTCGCCGGAGGGATCGCGCGCCGGGCCGACCTTGGTCACCACGACCACATCGCCGGACCAGGACGAGAGTGCGCGGTTGATGAGCTCGTTCGCGGACCGCAGTGGTGAGAAGTAGAAGGCGGCCGTGTCGATGTGGTTGACACCCTGCTCGAACGCGCTGTGCAGCAGGCCGACGGCGACATCGCGGTCGATCGGCATGCCGTCGGAGTTGCCCATCATGCCGTTGCCCGTCAGCCGCATCGCGCCATAGCCGATGCGATTCACCTCCAGGTCCCCGAGCTTCCAGGTCCCTGTTGGCGCTGCTGCGCTCACCGTGCTCCTTCACCCGTCGGTTCCTCAGGTCCCGGAGTATGGGGCCGTCACGGTGTGCTGCGACAGGTCAACGGGTTGGGCGAAACGTCACATGCCTATCGGGAACTCACCATCGTCGCAAAGCCGTTGAACCTGACAAGAGAGCGTCGGTCGGGACGAGCTTTCAGACCTTGTGCCGCTGCCCTGCCGAGGCGGCAGACGATGGTGGCTGCGTCCAGCGCGGCCGGGCAAGGCGATCACCATTCCGCCGGTCGGATGGGGCTCAGACGAGCGAGACGGATCGCGACCTGCCCGCGAGCAGCGAGTGGTGAAACGAGGCGAGCAGGTCCGTCCCGTGCCTGAGTACAGGGTGCGGATTTCAAAAACCCCATCACCAACGCGCTGCCGCTGAACAGCTGCCGCAGTGGCGCGATTCTTCCCATCCCGTTGGGCGCTGATCGTCGCGATGACAGCTCCGTCGCCGACTGGGAGCGACATGTCAACGAGCAACGCCCCTGCCATCGGGCAGGGAGTTGCTCTAGATGGTCTGTTTCAGGATGCCTTTTGGTCGGCGGGCTTCTCGATCTCGGTGGTCACCCGTGCCCCCCGGAAGAGCACCGGGAGCCACAGGAGACATGCCAGCAGGGGGACCGCGGCGTAGGTGGCCATGCCCACACTGGAGCCCAGCCCGTCCATGAGCGCGCCGAGGACGAGATAGCCGATGCCGATGAGCACCGACTCCACGAATGCGATCATCGACAGCAGGCTCGCCCGGTGGCGCGACGGCACGGCCTCGTTGAACACGTTGTCCACGATCACGGCGGTGATCTCGGGAATCCCGACCAGGGCCAGGAACGCGGCGATGGTGACCCAGACAAGGCCGAGGCCGCTCAGGCCGAGTGCCGCGGCGAGCGTCAGGAGGGACACCGGGACGATGGCCCGATACCCGATGCGCCGGTCCGCGCGGTCCGACAGCAGCGGAATGAGCCCGCCTGCGAAGAATCCCGCCGATATGACCACGCTGACCAATGCGGTGCCCGCTCCCTGATCGGAGAGGGTCTTCTGCGTAAAAATGATGTACGGCGTCAAAGTCGCATGCATCAATCCGGACACCACGACAAGCGTCACGAGCGCCGGCGTGGCGACCCGAAGCATCGCCCGCCACGCTGTGGCGTCGCCGTACTCCTCCTCGACTCCCTCCTGCTCGTCCACCGCGTCCGCGCCGCGGATCTCGGGCACCCGTGACATCAGCACCACCACGGCCAGGACGAGGCACGCCGCCGAGCCGACGTAGACGACTCCCCAGGAAATCTGCTGCAGTCGGCCGCCGAGGGCGATGGCAGCTCCCGAGGTGACCGTCCCGAGCATGGTGAACCGGGACTTGATCTTGACGTAGCCGGCCGTTGCACCACGACGCACGAGCAGGTCGTACAACAAGGCGGTGTCCGAACCGGACACACATGCCATGCCCACGCCCTGCCCGATGAACAGCGCCAGGAACACCCAGTAGTTGGAGAACGCCACCTGCCCGAGCAGACATCCAGCTATCAGCACCTGGCCGATCACGATGCTGGCACGCCTGCCGATTCGGTCGGCGACGACTCCCGTCGGCAACTCCGCAAGTCCGCTGACCAGGTAGAGCAGTGTCTGCAGTAGGGCCACTTGCCCGGCGGAGAAACCTCGCTGATAAAGGAAGAGGACGAATACGCCGCGCTGGAACAGCGTGTTGGCGAGCACGGCGTATACGTAGAACGGGCGCGTGACACTTCGTGCTGCATCGTCGACTACAGCCGACCCGCCAAGGGCCTCCGTGGTGCCGGTCATGCTGCGGGCTCCCTGGTGACTCCGCTGATCATTGGTGTTGGGCCTCCGCCGCCGACCGGAACCTCCAGTCCATACTTCGCGCAGGATATTGGGCGGTGTCCAAGCCCGATGATCATGAGAGTGTCCCGTGCCTGCTGCTGCATCTTCCCCTATCCCTGCCGTGCTGGAGAGCCTGGGTACGCTGAACAAGGGCCGGGTCGCTGACCTGCGCGTTCACCTCGGGCGGTTCCTCGCCCACGACCCACCGGCAGCTCGCCGCCCTGCCCTGGAACGCGATCCCGGTGCAGCACACCGCCTCCACCGCCGCCCACGGCCGACGCGAGTCCCGCTCTATCAAGTCCTGTGCCATCGCCGACAACCTCGGCGGCATCAACTTCCCCCTCGCCCGCCTCACCCTGCGCCTGCACCTGCACACCTGCACCTGCACCTGCACCTGCACCGCCACCGACGATCCGCCGGCCAGCGAGAGACTCGTACGACCGTCTACGCCGTGACCAGCCTCGACGCCCACCAGACGAGCCCCGCATCGGGGCGGACGCGTGGCCGGCCCGGCCCGAGGCGGGGCACGCGGACCTTCTCCAACACGGGTTCGAACTGCGGCGAGTCGCCGCGCCGCCCTGCCGTCACCACGATCGACATGGGCTTCTGACCCTGCTCAACTGCCAGGTGAAGCTTGGTGGTGAACCCATCACGCGACCTTCCCAGCCCATGATCACGGGGCTCGGTGAAGATGCCGCCCGGCGGTTCCTTCTGCAGGTCGCCCTAGTTGCGGGCCCCGGCCGCATGCTGATGGGCACGGCACACCGTGGAGTCGACGCTCAAGTCCCATACGACCGCGCCCTTCGCGTCGGCCAGGGACTGGAGCTGGGTGAGGATCCGCTGCCAGGTACCGTTCCGCTGCCACCGGCGGAACAGGTCATACACCCGGCCCCAGGGTCGGTACTCGACGGGCACGTCCCGCCACGGCACACCGGTCCGGCCCCGGAACCGTATGCCGTCGATCAACTGCCGCCGAGGCCAGACGGGCGGCCGCCCCGCCCTGGCACCCTTCGGCAACAACGGCTACAGCGCCGCCCACTGCTCGTCCGTGAGATCTCCCCGACCCATGAACCGTGATCATTCACAGCCCAAGATCCACTTTCGACACACGGCCTAGATCGGGCCCAGGTCGGTGTACAGCAGATCGTGGTCCGAGTACGGGGTGAGCTGCACGCGGTGCCTGAGCGGGGCGATGCCCCGCAGGAAGACGTAGTCGAACTTGCTTTGCCAGTCGGTGGTCGGCTCACAGGTGTCGGCGGGCGAAGGACGACACTGGGGGTCCGTGTCCGCGGCCAGCGTCCACATCCGGGTCAGTTCGGGAGAGTCCGGCACCGCGTTGAAGTCGCCGAGAACGATGGCGCGATCGTGCCGGGCGACTTCCGCGGCGAGTACGCGCACCTGGTCTGCTCTGACTGTTTCTTGACGTCGTTGGGCGAGGTGGGTGTTGAAGACCCGGACGGGTCTGCCGCCCACCATGGTCGTGACCGCCATGTACCCACGGTCTTCGGATCCGCCGTCGGGATATTCCACGTTGACGCGGTCTGTCATCGGCGCCGCCGAGAGGACCGCCTGCCCGAAGGCTCCCGGACTCCACGGCACTCCTCCGCAGCGGTTCCAATTGCGCAGAACCGACCCGTACTCGACGTGGTAGACCAGCCCGTAGAGGCTCTCCAGATACTCCCGAATCCTCTCGACGTCACGCACGCACGCCTCCTGCAGGCCGATGACCTGGGGCGCGAGCACGGCAATCTCCGCTGCCCGGTCAACGTTGCTCACGTCGCAGGGGTTGCAGATGTTCCACGTCATGACCCGGTTCGGTACGACGTCTCTGACGGCACTCACGGGCAGCGACCTGCCGAACAGGGCATCGCTTGGCGCACTGGGACCGAGGAGCACCATGCAGGCCACGGTCATGGCGCCCGCGAGCAACCGCGTGACCCTTCCGAACACCATCGACTCCTCAACGTGGATCCACATCACATCTGACGTTTCCAGGTACGAGGTTAGGGGACGGGACAACCAGCAACACACGCTTCTCACGCTCCACCCAGGTGCTGCACCGGACCGGGCGGCGATTTCCACACTCGGACGTTTTACCGTTTCCATGACAAACGCCTGATTGATCTTGGTATTTCCTGTGTATTTTTTCGTATCGAAGCGAACATCATCGCCGCCGGTCATCCGGGCTCTGAGGGACCATCATGAGACGCAGCACCTTTTTGGCGGCAGCGACGGCAACCGCGCTGTCCGCCTCCTTGTTCGCGGGCCCCTTCCCGGCCCAGGCGGACAGCGCGGACGGCGGTCCCGTCCTGTCCGGTGCGGACGGCTGGTACAGCCAGCCAGGGATGCTCTTCGTCACCGCGCATTCGGACAGTCCCCTCACTCGCATCACGGCCCACTTCTATCCGCTCGACGCACCGGCCGGGGACCCGGAATCCGGGTCGACCGAGGACTTCACCCAGTACTCCGGACAGGACGCGCGATCCGGCACCTGGCGGGCGCCTGTCCACCTGGCGGATCTCGGCGACTACCGGGTGACCGTCGACCTGCAGGACGCCTCCGGCGCCACAGTGACCGGCGCCCTGTCCCCGTACGCCCTGGAGTACCGGACCGTCGTCACGATCCCCGACCTGACGGCCACCCCCAGCGTGCCGAGCTACCTCCACCAAGTGGTCTCAGTCAACGGCACCGTTCTCGCCGAGGATCCCCGTCAGCCCGACGCCCCCGCTCCCGCCGCCGGCATGCCCGTCGACATCGAGACCGGGCGCGGCCGGCTGACGGCGACCGCTGCGGCCGACGGCCGTTTCAGAGCCGCTTTCGTCCCCGCCCAGCCGTCCATCGAGCTGTCCGCGTCCCCCCTGGCCGCCTCCGCCTACCCGGGGGCGATCGACGTGGTAACGCCCAAGCAGCACCTGCACACCACGCAGGCGCCAATCCGCTTCTCGGCCAGCACTCACGCCCTGGACCTGAGACAGGACACCACCGGCACCGTCACCGGCCGCGCGGAGATCCAGACCGCCTCCGGGTGGCAACCGCTGGCACACACCACGATCACACTCTTCGGTCTCGGCTCGGGTGGTCTCGCCGACCTCGTAGCCGGCCAGACCACCACCGACAGCCATGGCTCCTACACACTGCGTGTCTCGTCGGCCAACGCCGCACCGGCCGCCCAACTCGTGGCCGGCAGCAGCGGCTTGCCCTTCCAGCAGGTCACCACCCAGCCCTTCAGCCTCCACGTCGCCCATATCACCCAGATCGAGATGAGTGCGTTCCTCAACGACGACTCGTCTCTCAAGGTCTTCGGCTCCGTCTCCTACGAAGATCCACGGGCGCACTGGCCCACCAGGCCGACCGTCACCCTGCAGTACTCCAAGGACGGCAAGAGCGGGTGGAAGGACGCCGTCACCCTCCCCGTCAAGATCCGCTACAACAAGCCCCAACTCCCGGAGACGTTCGCCCGCACGTTCACCACACCGGTCAACAACGCCTACTGGCGCGCCCGCTTCAACGGCAACCCCGACCTGGCGACCAGCGCCACCAAACCGGAACACCTCTACCGCTACGCCACGCGCATCACCGGCTTCCGCGCCTCTCCCGACCCGGTCCGCAAGTCGCGTCCGATCACTTTCGCCGGCACCCTCCAGTACAAGGACGGCACCACCTGGAAGCCGCTCAGCAACGGCTCCCCCGCCCTCTATTTCCGGCCCCGCGGCTCCACGACGTACCGCTTCGTCAGCGATCTCGGCGTCGACAGACACGGCCACCTCGTCGGCATGGAGACCGCCGAACAGGACGGCACCTGGGCCGTCGCCTTCGACCGCCAGACCGGAGACCGGTACCTGAGGAGCACCCGGGTCACCGACTACGTCGACGTCCGGTAGCCCCCGCCGCCCAAAAGGCCGGCAGAAGCGGAACCGCCGTCTGCGATCAGTGGGCTGAGCAGGCCGTCGGACAGGGTGATGTGCCGCACAGGTCAGCGCTGCCGGCGCCGCGCGGTGCCCGTCGTGGCCACAGGCGCGCATCCGGCCGTTCACCGACGCGCAGGGGACTCCGGTCTCCTCCGTCAACTCGGTGCCGTCCTTCTCCGCCCGCACCAGGATGCCCGGTACCTCACCACCCACAGAGGCGACCGGACTGGTCGTACCGACGACGAAACGGGCCCGTACCGGCAGGCGGCGGCGATGAGACGTGCGGTGTCGATCTCCAGGCCGCCCAGCTCGGGCCTGGTGTGCAGTCTGCGCCTCAGGGACACCGTGTAGGCGAGTTTCACCCTCCACGGCGACGCAAGCTCTGCAGCACGGCGCCTCCGCTCTCCCACCATGTTCCTCCGCTCGTGGCAAACGGCCGTCGGTCCGAACAGGTGGCGCAACAGCTCTCAGGGTCGGTTCGACCCCTTCGGCGGCCGTATCGTTTGTATCGCGCGTACCCTTCGTAGGGTCTACGGCGTCACATAGCGGGCGCCAAACCACTGGAGGCAACACCCCGTGCTGATCGCTCAGCGTCCGTCCCTGACCGAAGAAGTCGTCGACGAGTTCCGCTCCCGGTTCGTCATCGAGCCGCTGGAGCCGGGCTTCGGCTACACCCTTGGCAACTCCCTTCGTCGGACTCTTCTGTCCTCGATTCCGGGTGCGGCTGTCACGTCCATCCGCGTCGACGGCGTTCTGCACGAGTTCACCACCGTGCCGGGCGTCAAGGAAGACGTCACCGACCTCATCCTCAACATCAAGCAGCTCGTCGTGAGCAGCGAGCACGACGAGCCCGTGGTCATGTACCTGCGCAAGCAGGGCCCTGGTCTCGTCACCGCCGCCGACATCGCGCCGCCGGCCGGTGTCGAGGTGCACAACCCCGACCTCGTCCTCGCCACGCTCAACGGCAAGGGCAAGCTGGAGATCGAGCTGACCGTCGAGCGCGGTCGCGGCTATGTCTCCGCAGTGCAGAACAAGCAGGTGGGCCAGGAGATCGGGCGTATCCCGGTCGACTCGATCTACTCGCCGGTTCTCAAGGTCACGTACAAGGTCGAGGCCACGCGTGTCGAGCAGCGCACCGACTTCGACAAGCTGATCGTCGACGTCGAGACCAAGCAGGCCATGCGCCCCCGGGACGCCATGGCTTCTGCCGGTAAGACGCTTGTCGAGCTGTTCGGGCTTGCCCGTGAGCTCAACATCGACGCCGAAGGCATCGACATGGGCCCGTCCCCCACGGACGCCGCCCTCGCCGCCGATCTGGTACTGCCGATCGAGGAGCTCGACCTCACCGTCCGGTCGTACAACTGCCTCAAGCGTGAGGGCGTCCACTCCGTGGGCGAGCTCGTCGCCCGCTCCGAGGCCGACCTGCTCGACATCCGCAACTTCGGTGCGAAGTCGATCGACGAGGTCAAGGCGAAGCTCGCCGACATGGGCCTGGCCCTGAAGGACAGCCCGCCCGGATTCAACCCGACCGCCGCCGCCGACGCCTTCGGCGCGGAGAACGACGCGGACGGGAGCTTCGTGGAGACCGAGCAGTACTGACGCTGCGCTATGGCCGGCTCCTGGAGGAGCCGGCCATGCAGAGCAGCCGACGACGAGGAGCCGCCGCCAAAGGTGATTGGCGCGGCCGTCTCCTCTGGTCCGTCACGTTGTGACACAGCGGGCCCGTAGTCGTCGGCTGCCGGCGTTCCCGGTGGTGAGGGTGAAGTGCGAGCGGTACACACCGCTGCGCTGTCGCGCACTGCGCGATCAACAGGGCACCCTCACCCCTGGCGGTAGTCGGTGCCACTCGCGAAGGAAGTCGGGCCGGTCCCGCCTCGCCTGGCATCATCGAGCGGCACGGCCAGAGGCGACAGCGACGAGGCATACGTACTCGATCTGTGCGACGAGACGCTCGGCGAGGACGGCCTGCGTCAGCACAGGTTCGCCTGGCTCCTGCGACCCCGGGACGAACGGGCGGCAGGTGAAACTGTCCTGGTGGTGGAGTACCGGGATGACCCGCTCACCATCAGCGGCGTGCGCGGCGACCTCGACGCCGGCACTCGGGGCCCCGCCGACTGGTCGCCGAGGGATGGACCCCGGTCCCGCCCACGGACCGCTGGACGGACGTCGAGGCCGAACGCGGCGAAAAGCGCCTGATCGCCCCGCCTGACGAATCAACTCGTTCGTACGAAGGCTGCTGGATCGTCAATCATCAATGCACCAACAGCACTTGAGCGCCACCCAAGAGCTGCCCTTGGAGCCGCCAAGAATGATTCAACAATCGATCATGATTCAGCAACCAGAACAGGGGAGCGTCGGGTCGGACATACGTTCCCTTCCGTGAACTCTGACCCCACACCCCACAGAGCCGTCCGCCCGCAGCGGACAGCACCCGTCGCCCCGGTCTCCGGCGCGACACCCCCCGCCCGGCGCTCCCTCCTCCGCGCCGCGCTCACCGGGACCGCCGCACTCGGCGCCGGCCTGGCCATCGGCGCCGAACCAGCGGCCGCCGCACCCCACCTCGCCACTCCGCGAAAGCGGCCGACCACTGCCGAGGAGGCTCTGCGGGAGCTGTCGGCCGGCAACCGCCGCTGGCGCACCTTTCGGCAGCAGCATCCCGACCAGTCCCCCGCCGTCCGGCAGGCACTGACGACCAGTCAGCACCCCTTCGCCCTCATTCTCGGCTGCATCGACTCCCGGGTACCTCCGGAGCTGGTCTTCGACCAGGGCCTCGGCGACCTGATGACCATACGCAGCGCGGGCCAGGTCCTCGACGAGGCCGTGCTCGGCAGCCTCGCGTACGGCGTGCTCGAACTGGGGATCCCACTGCTCATGGTGGTCGGCCACCAGTCGTGCGGAGCCGTGAAGGCCACGGTCCAGGCGGACGGGTCGGGCGAGAAACTGCCCGCCCACATCCAGTACCTGGCCGACCAGATCAGCCCGGCCATCGATCACAGCAAGGACGGCGACGCCCGCATCGACGCGACGATCGATGCCAACATACGGCTCATCCGGTCCCGCCTCGCCGCGGAGCCCGACCTCGCCGCCAAGGTGGACTCGGGCGCCCTGTCCATCGTGGGCGCCCGCTATGAGCTGACGAGCCAGCGAGTGCACCGCATCAGCTGACGTCACACTCCCGGGAGGCGGCCGCCGCGGACAGCCACTGCGGCCGCCTCCCCCGGAGAGCATTCCCGAGGGCAGGTTCCCATTTCAGGACGGACTCCGCATACCGCTTGCGAGTTGCCGGTGAGGCAGTGGCCGTCGCCTGTGTCGTCACGCAGACAGAGTTCGTCGCCGGCCGACGGACGCGAGCCTGCGTCCAGGTGGCGTCGCAGCCGACTGGTACCGAACATACGTCCGGGACAGGTGCGGCCGATCGTCGTGCGGATGAGTATTTCCGTACATTCAGCGGTCCGATGATTGCCCGAATCAGCCGGACGGTAGCAAGGACAAGATCACGGGGTGAACGGCGACGGCCTTCGCCCGTTCCCCGTGGCCGCGAGTTCGCATGTCCACGCATTCCGATCGCAGGGGGCTCCATGAGATCCAGACGATTACGTACCCGTGCCGTAGCCACCGCTGTCACGCTCGCACTGCTCGTACTCGGCTCGGGCCAGGCGTTCGCGCACACCGCCGAGCCACCGTCACCACCGCAGTACACGGCCGTCGACCTCGGCACCCTCGGCGGGAGCGGCAGCCGCGGAGTCGCACTCGATCGCGACACGGTGGTCGGCAATTCCGAGACCGCCGCCGGCGGCACCGACTGGCACGCCTTCGCGTACGACCGCTCCACGCACGTCATGACCGACCTCGGCACACTCGGAGGCAGTTCGAGCAGCGCGGTCGCCGTCCAGGGCCGCTATGTCATCGGCAATGCCACGCTGGCCGACGGCAACCGGCGCGGGTTCGTCTACGACCTGCGCACCGGCCACATGCGGGCGCTGGGCACCTTCGGCGGCACCGACAGCCAGGTCAGGGCCATCAGCGGCCATATCGTGGTGGGCGAAGCCAGGACACCCGGCAACCAGAGCACGCACGCCTTCGTGTACGACATACGCACCGACGTCATGACGGACCTCGGCACCCCGGCCGGCCCGGCGGGGGTCAGCAGCCCGATCGGGATCTCCCAGGGCCGCTTCGTCGCGGGAACCTGGAATGTACCCGGGGCCATGTACGACGGAGGCCAGCCCTTCGTCTACGACCTGCGCACCCGCGTCATGACGGACGTCGGCGCCCACGGCGGCGTCTACAGCAAGGCCACCTCGTTCAACGGACACACGATCGTCGGCATCACCCAGCCGAAACCGAGCAGCGACACCGGCGAGTTGCCTCCCACCCATGGCTTCGCCTACGACATCCGCACCCGGACCTGGACCGACCTCGGCGCGCAGATGTCCTACCAACCGCTCGTCACCGGGCACACCGTCGTCGCCAGTAACCGCCCTGCCGCATACGCCTACGACCTCAACACCCAGACCATGACGCCCTTCGGCCCAGGGCCCGGCAGAACCGGCATCGACGGTGTCGGCGGCCAGTTCGTCGTCGGGGAAGCCTTCCCCGGCCCCTACTGCTACGTCTACCGCATCGACACCCGCCGCCTCACGCAACTGCCCACCCTGGGCGGCCTCTACGCCACGGCGGGCGATGTCGACCGGCACGGCTCCGTCACCGGCAGCAGCGCCACGGCAGCGACCGACCCCTCGACGCCCAACGGCCCGTACCACGCCACGCTCTGGACCCTCTCCTCCACCTGACACCCGCGGCACGAGCCGCCCTCGGTGCCATCACGTCATACGTCACAGCCCCGTGGACACGCTGGGTCCGGGAGCGGTTCACGGGGCTTCAGGTGACCTGCGGCCGGCCGCGCGGCAGTTCGGCGCTGATCCGCTGTTCGCCGAGGCCGGCGCGGATCACGTCCATACGGCATGCCATCCCTATGCCCCCGACCCCGACCCCGAAGTGAGCCGGATCAGCAGAACCGCGGGCGTACGCGGCAGCGACACCCGCAGTCCGGCCCCGTCCCAGACCGCCGAGCCGGCGGTCGCAGCGGACGGGTGCATGATCTCCGTACGGACCTCTTGGCCCGCCAAGTCGCCCATCGGCAGGCGGAGTTCCGTCTCTCCGCCGCGGCGCCAGACCGAGAGGTACGACGTACGGGAATCGGGCACCCGCATGCCGAGGGCCAGCCACTCGTCCGTCCACCCCGGCAGACCGAGCGGCCAGAAGGGGACGGCCTCCGTGAGATCGCCGCGGAGTGTCTTGTACACGGTCACCGCGTCCCGTACGAGGGCGAGCTGGTGCTCCGACATCCGGTCCAGGTGGCCCGACAGATGGATCCGGCCGAGCAGCGCCCCGCCCAGGGTGAAGGTGATCAGGTCGTCGTCGAACCCAGGCTGCGGATAGGCCCATACGGCGCCTTGCTCGGGCGGGACCGCTGTCGGCGCGGCGGCGGCGATCGGCGGGCAGTTCAGGGGGTCCTGCTGGTCGCTGATGGACTGGAGCTGGGTGACGGCCAGCGTGGCCCCGTCCATCCGCATCCCGCCCGAGGCGCAGTTCTCGATCACCAGACCCGGGTGCCGGTCCAGCACCTCGGACAGCCAGTCCAGGTATGCCTGGGCGTGGCCGAGGAGGCCGGCTCCCGGCGCGATGTCCCCGGGCGCGCAGGTTCCGGGGTCGACCACGATGTTGTAGTCCAGCTTGAGATATCCGACGCCCCAGTCGCCGACGATGCGGTCCACCGTCTTGTCGAGGTGCGCGCGGGCGGCCGGGTGCCGCAGGTCCAGCTGGTGGCGGCCCTGTTCGGCGATGCGTACGCCGTCCCGCTGGAAGAAGGCCTCCGGGGGAAGTTCGGCGGCGACCGGGCTGCGCACTCCCACGACCTCCGGTTCCAGCCAGAGGCCGGGCACCATGCCGCGCTCCCTGATCCGGTCCAGGACCGCCCGGATCCCGCCGTCGGGGAAGCGGCGCGGTGAGGGCAGCCACTCGCCGACGCTGTCCCACCAGCCCTCGGTGCTGTCGTCGTACCAGCCGGAGTCGATGCAGAAGTACTCGGACCCGGCCGCGGCTGCCGCGTCGATCAGCGGCAGCAGTTTCTCCGTCGTCGGGTCGCCCATCAGGGTGTTCATGTAGTCGTTGAAGACGACCGGCAGGGTGGTGTGGTCCGGGTGCGGGCGGCGTACGGCGCGTCGGTACGAGGTCAGGGCGGCGAAGGCGTCGTCCAGGCCGCGGCCGAGGGCCAGGACGCCGGGCACGGTGGTGAACTCGGAGCCGGGCGTGAGGCGGATCCGCCACTGGTGTTCCGCGTCCGTGGGTCCGTTCAGCGCCAGATACGTGCCGTGGTCGCGTTCGCCCAGGTCCCAGCGCCAGCCGGCCGGGGATTCGATCTGCCACAACCAGGCCCGGTCGCCGTCGCGTTCGGTGAGGGCGCCCATCGGAAGGTGCCCGTCAGTGGGCCAGCTGCCGCGTCCGGTGAGGGTCAGTGCCGCCCGGCTGTCGTGCTGGTGCACGTCCACGTGGATGTCGGTGACGGTGTCGCGCAGCGGCTCGGCGTGCCAGCGGCACTCCGCCAGCCAGTCGTTGCGGGCACGGTGGACGTCGAGGCCGTCGGGAGAAGGGAGGGCACCGAGCACCAGACTGCTGACGGACTGGACGACGAGGGGCTCCTCCCCCTCGTTGCGCAGGCGGACACGGGATCGCAGCACGGGCAGTCCGACGGGCGAGGACAGCTCGACGAAGGCGGTCAACGCGCTGACGGGATCGTGGAGTTCGACGGTCAGGTACGTCCAGCCGTCGGCCTCCCGGGTGGTGTGACCCCGGTGCCGCAGCCGGGCGCCGAACGCCGTACCGGTGAAGCGGGGGCCCGACCAGCCGCTGCCGTGACCGAGGGCGGTTAGCTCAACCAGGTGGAGGGGGGCGTCCGGTCCGGGTCCGGGTTCGGGCCCGGGTTCGCCTGCGCCGGCTCCCCCGTCGGAACGGGGTTGGGTGTGGGGGCGGGTCAGCCGGATCAGCCGCAGGGCCCCGTCGGCGCCGGTGGCGAACTCGGCCTCCAGGGCGCGATGACCCCAGAGAAAGTGCTGCTCAGTGGTGGTGCGGAGGGCCGTGCCCGCCGAATCGGACGTACCGGTCAACGTCTTCCCCTCCCGATGCCGTCTGGGCCGACGGTCTGCTTCTGCCGCGTGAATTGATGGTTACGGTCTCTTGACGACTTTCATGTGACCGGTCACAATCCTGGCATGAATGTGACCGGTCACACAAGACGCTCAGTGAGCATCCGGGATGTCGCCACCGCGGCCGGAGTCTCCTACCAGACCGTCTCCCGGGTGATCAACAACCACCCCAGCGTCAAGCCGTCGACCCGCGACAGGGTGCTCGCCGCCATCGACGAACTGGGATTCCGGCGGAACTCCACCGCTCTCGCCCTCGCCAGCGGACGCAGCCGTGCCGTGACCGTGCTCACCTCCAACACCACGCACTACGGCTACGCCTCGATCCTCCAGGGCATCGAGGAGGCCGCCCGCGCCGCCGCGTACAGCGTCGGGGTCGGGGTGCTCGAATCGACCGACGAAGCCGACGAAGCCGCCATCGCGGCCCAGGTGCAGCGGGCGGCGGACGCGGGCGGCGGACTGATCGTGATCGCATACGATCCGGCCGGTGTACGGGCCCTGGGCGCCGTCCCCGCCGAACTGCCGGTCGTCGGCGTGGTCGAGACCCCCGCGAGCCCACCCGACGGCGACCGCCCCTGGGTGTGGGCCGACGACCGCGAGGCCGCCTACGAGGCGACCCGCCATCTGCTCTCCCTCGGCCACGAAACCGTGCACTACGTCGCCATCCCGTCCAGCACCCGCCGCACCAGCGCCCGAACGATCGGCTGGCGGCAGGCGCTCAGGGAGGCGGGAGCACCGGAACCCCGCCCCGTACAAGGGAGTTGGGGCCCGGCGGGCGGTCACGCGGCGGGCCTGAAACTCGCGAAGGACGCCGGCGTCACCGCGATCCTGTGCGGCAACGACGACCTGGCGCTCGGGGTGATCCGCGCCCTCCACGAGACGGGCCGCGCGGTTCCCGGCGAGGTGAGCGTGGCCGGGTTCGACGACGCCCCGCACTCCGCCTATCTCACCCCGTCGCTGACGACCGTACGCCTGGACTTCACCGGTCTCGGGCGGTCGGCGTTCGCCCTGCTGCACGGCGTACTGGAGGAGTCGGCGCAGATCGCCCCGCACCCCGTCTCCGTACCGGAACTGGTGGTGCGGGAGAGCTCGGGGCCACCGCCCGAACGCGGCTGAACCCCCTCCCGCTCCACCTGCACCGCTCGCCCACTTGCTCCACCCGCACCGACCACTCGCACCTCCTCAGCCGGACCGCCTCCCGATCCGCCTGTCCGAGCCCGTTCGCGAAAGGCACGTCATGACGAGAAGAGTTCTCCCCGCGCTGGCGTTCATATGCGCCGCCGCCTTGTCCGCCACCGCCTGCAGTGACCCCACCGCCGGCGACTCCGGTTCGTCCGCCGACTCGGGCGCCAAGCAGACCAAGGTCGACCCGACCGCCCGCCTGGACGGCGTGAAGCTGACCATGTGGACCGCGCAGAACACCCTCAACGCTCCCAAGCAGGTCATCGACGCGTTCGAGAAGGCCACCGGAGCCAAGGTCGAGACGCAGGCGATTCCCGACCTGTACGAGCAGAACGTGCCGACCAAGCTCGCCTCCGGCGACAAGCCCGACCTGATGTTCTGGCAGCCGTCCATCTCCACGCTGCCCTTCATCCAGCCGAAGCAGAACCTCCTCACCCTCGACGGGGAGGAGTGGGTGTCGAAGCTGGGCGACACCGAGAGGTCGCTCGGCACGATCGACAACAAGCGGTACGCCGCGATCGTCACCAGCCCCGCCATGCTCGGCGTCTACTACAACAAGGACGTCTTCAAGAAAGCCGGGCTGAGCGAGGCCGACTTCCCCAAGTCGTACGACGAGTTGCTGGCCCTCGGCAAGACCGTCACGGACAAGACCGACGCGGCCGGCTTCTACGAGGCCGGCGGCGACAAGTGGCCGCTGCAGTGGCAGATGCAGGTCCAGCTCACCGACCTCGACAAGCAGTGGTGGGCCGACCTCAACCAGAACAAGGTGAAGTGGACCGACCCGGTCGTCGTCGGCGCCATCAAGAAGTACAAGGAGAAGCTGCTCGACGCCGGGCTCGCGCAGAAGAACTACAAGACCGGCACGTTCACCGGGCAGGCCGACTCACTCTGGAAGGGCGAGTCGGGCATGGTCCTCAACGTCACCTCGTTCCAGAGCCAGTTGCAGGCCAAGTACTCCACAGCCGAGATCGACAAGAAGATCGGCTGGTTCCCGGTCGCCAACTCCTCCGCCACCGGCCTGTACTCGCCCGACCAGACCAACGGCGTCGTCGCCTTCAAGACCGGTGACGAGAAGCGGCAGAACGCCTCCCGTCAGTTCCTGGCCTTCTGGCTCGGCCCGGACTACGCCGACTACATCAAGGCGATGAAGATCCCGTCCGTGGAGCCGTCCGTCCCGACCCCCGCCGGCCTTCCCGAGGCGTCGATGGCCCAGGTCAAAGCGCTGCCCACGGCCATCGGTGTCTTCCAGGCCAAGGCGATCGTCGCGCCCGACACCCACCTGTACCTCGCCGACATGCTCTACGGCAAGAAGAGTCCCCAGCAGGTCGCGCAGGCAATCCAGGACCAGTTCGCACAGGTGGCCAAGGCCCAGGCCGCGCCCGGCTTCTAGACCGGCTTCTAGACCGGCTTCTAGACCGGCCTCTGGATCAGTTTCTCGATCGGCCTCTAGATCGGCTTCTGGATCGACCGACCCGACCGGCAAGGATTTTCCGATGGCGGACACGGCCATACGCACGCGCACGCAGAAACCGGCGCCCGCCAAGGGCCGGGCGGGAAAGGTGGGACGGCTGCCCCGCGCCGCCGTCCATCACCCCTGGTGGTTCGCCCTCCCCGCGATCGTCGTCTTCGCGGCGTTCTTCCTGGTGCCGAACCTGCTCAACTTCTACTACCCGTTCACCAACTGGTCCTCGTACCACCCGGACATCGCCTTCACCGGCCTCGACAACTTCACGACCATCGCCCACGACGGCTCACTGCTGCGGGCGATCCGCACGACCCTGCTCTACGCCCTGCTGGCGGCGGTCTTCCAGAACGGCTTCGGGCTGGGGCTGGCGCTGTTGCTGGAGGCGGACAGCCGGTTCAACCGGTTCTTCCGCGCCGTCTTCTTCCTGCCCGTGCTCATCTCCGCGCTCGCCACCGGCTATGTCTTCCAGTCCCTGTTCAACCAGGACGGCGCCGTCAACGGCCTGCTCGGTACGGACATCCCGTGGCTCGGCTCGACGAGCTGGACGCTGATCCTGGTCACCGTCATCCACGGCTGGAAGTGGATGGGCCTGTCCATGCTGATCTATCTCGCCGGCCTCAAAGGCATCCCCGGCGAGATGCTGGAGGCCGCGAAGTGCGACGGCGCCGGGCCGTGGCGGACCTTCTGGTCGGTGCGCTGGCCGATGCTGGCGCCCGCCCTCACCTTCAACGTCACCACGGCGCTGATCGGCTCGATGAACACCTTCGACATCGTGCAGGCCACGACGGGCGGCGGGCCCGCGGGCTCCACGGAGGTCTTCAACATCTACATGTTCCGGATCTTCGGACAGGGCCTGTACGCCCAGGCCTCCGCGATGAGCCTCGTCCTCTTCCTGGTCGTGGTCGCCGTCGCGATCCCCCTCGTCATCGGACTGCGCCGAAGGGAGCAACTGCTTTGAGTACCGCCGCACATCCCGCGTCCGCCGTAAATCGCGTGTCCGCCGTGAACCCCGTCTGGCGGTACGGCCGTCCGGCGCTCGTCCTGCTGCTCGCCGGGCTCGCCGTCGGCGTCCCGCTGTGGCTGGTCGCCGTCACCTCCGCCAAGCCGCAGGCCGAGGCGATCACCCCGAACCTGGACCTGCCGCGGCACTGGCAGCCGGGCAGCAACTACGAAGAGGCCGTCAACCAGGGCGAGATGCTGCACGGCTTCCTCAACTCCCTGCTCGTCGTGGTGCCTTCGGTCGCTCTCGTCCTCATCCTGGGGGCCGGCGCCGCCTGGGTCTTCGCGCGCCGCAAGTCGAAGCTGGTCTCGGCGGCGTACGCGCTCTGCATCAGCGGACTGCTGTTGCCGCCGGCCGTCATCACCATCGTCATGGAGCTCCGGCAGCTGGGGCTCGCGGGCACCCGGCCCGGGATGATCGCCGTCTACACCGGGATGTACCTGTCCACGTCGATCTTCTTCATGACCGGCTTCATCCGGGCCATCCCGGTGGAGCTGGAGGAGGCCGCGCGGATGGACGGCGCGTCGCCGCTGCGGATCTTCCGGCAGATCATTCTGCCGCTGCTCAGGCCGGTCATCGCCACCGCGACGATCATGGTGATGCTCTACGCCTGGAGTGACATCTTCTACGCCTTCTTCGTCCTCGGCGGCGGAGACAAGGCGACCCTGCCGCTCAACCTCTACAAGGTCGCCAGCGCCCAGCTCTACCTCAACAACTGGCATCTCGTCTTCGCGTACGTCGTGGTGATGAGCCTGCCCATGGTCGCCATCTTCCTGGTGGCCCAGCGAAAGATCGTGTCCGGAATCACCAGTGGAGCCGTCAAATGACCTTCAGGTCCCTCAGCGTGAGCACCCCCACCCCCACCCCCACACGAGCCCGCACGAGATCACGTACCGCAACTGTCCTTGCCACAGCCGTACTTGGAGCAGCCGCCATGGCAGGCACCCTCCCCGCCGCGGGGCCCGCGGCCGCCGCCGACCCACAGCGCGTCACCGTCGACCTCGCCGCGTCCGAGGGCCCGGTGACGCTCGGCGCCAACGGCACCCTGTACGGGCTCAGCGACGACGGCGTGCCCAGCGACGCCATGCTGGCCCCCTTGAAGATCACCAGCATCTCGCAGAAGCCGGAGGGCGGCGCCCAGCATCCCAACGGGGACGCGCTCACCGTCTCCAAGTCGTTCTTCCGCAACGGTGGCGGCGAGATCAACGTGATGATGCAGGACATCTACGCGAAGTGGCCGTACGAGGATCTCGGCATCGAGGACTACCTCCCCAAGGTCGACAAGATCGTCAAGGAGGTCGCCGCCGACCCGAACAGCGAGCACTTCGTCTACATCCCCTTCAACGAGCCCGATCAGATCTGGTACAACCTGGGCACCTCCAACCAGGCTCAGTACGAGGTCAACCGCGACCGGTTCCTCAAGGACTGGAAGACGGTGTACCAGCGCATCCGCGCGATCGACCCGGACGCCAGGATCGCCGGCCCGAACGAGTCCGGTTACCACCCGCGTCTGCTGACCGACTTCCTCGCCTTCGCCAAGCGGGAGAACGTCCTGCCCCAGGTGATGACCTGGCACGAGTTGGACTCCAGCTCGCTGAAGAACTTCCAGGGAAACTACGACAATTACCGATCGATCGAACGCCAACTCGGCATAGCACCTCTGAAGATCAACATCGATGAGTACGCCAACCGCCGCGACCTGTCCGTTCCTGGCCAACTCGCCCAGTGGGTCTCGATGTTCGAGCGGAACAAGGTGTACGCCAACCAGGCGTACTGGGACGCGGCCGGCAACCTCGACGGCAATGTCGTGCGCAGCAACATCCCCAACGGCGGCTGGTGGTTCTTCCGTTGGTACGCGGGACTGACCGGCAACACGGTCCAGGTGACCCCGCCGCAGGCCAACACCATCGACACCCTTCAGGGTCTGGCCTCCTACGACAAGAAGCGCCGCCAGGCGCAGGTCCTGCTCGGCGGCTCGGCCGGTGACGCCGACGTCGTCGTACAGAACGTCTCCCGGTCCGCCTTCGGCCGCACGGTCACCGCGACCGTCGCCGAGGCCGCCTGGTCCGGCTACGAGGGACAGCACGCGACGCCCCGCGTCCTCGCCCGTACGAAGGTGAAGGTCGCGGCCGACGGCACGGTGACCGTCCCGCTGCGCGGCCTGCACAAGATGTCCGCGTACCGGATCGTCCTCACCCCCGGCGGCTCCGGCACCCCGTCCGCCGTGTCCGTCCCCTGGTCGGCGTCGTACGAGGCCGAGGACGCGGCCATCACCGACGGCCAGGTCTACACCCAGGGCACGGTCAGCAACGCCAACGGCTACGCGGCCTCCGGGACGAAGGACGTCGGCTCGCTGAACCAGGCCACCAGCAAGGTCGACTTCACGGTGGACGTGCCCGCGGCCGGGACCTACGACCTGGCGATCCTGTACGGCAACCAGTCCGGGACGCCGGCCACGCAGAAGCTCTCGATCGACGGCCAGGCCCCGCTCACGGTCTCCTATCCCTCGACCGAGAACTGGACCTACCGCGCCAAGAAAGACGTCACCGTCGACCTCCCGGCCGGGAAGCACGTGCTGACGCTGGCCAAGGGCGACACCGAGGTCACCCTCGACCGCATCGACCTGACCGCCCGCACGAGCGCCGTCCCCTCGGCGTCGTACGAGGCCACGCTCGCCGACATCAGCGGCCGGCCGTCCTACGACTACTCCTCGTCCGCCGGGGTCGGCACGGGCTCCCTCGTCCTGCGCTCCGGCGACAAGGCGGTCTTCGACGCCTACGCACCGCGCGACGGCTACTACTCGGTGGTGTCGCGAGCTTCGGCGCCGGTGCGGCTGGAGTTGCACGGCCAGAAGGTGACGGCGGTGCCCGGCAAGGCCCTGCGTCTGTACCTGGTCGCGGGCAACAACCGCGTCGCGATGACGGCCAAGGGCGCCTCGGTCCGCTCCCTCGACGTCTCGGGCAACGGCTCGACCGCCGGCACCCTCTCCTACGAGGGCGCCTCGGCCACCCTCTCGGGCGGCGCCAAGCTCGTCGACTCCGCCTACGCCTCCGCCGGTTCCTACATCGGCTGGCTCGGCAACAGCGCCGCCAGCACCGCCGAGTTCACGGTGGACGCGCCCAAGTCGGGCCGCTACATGCTGGTCGTCAGCTACGCACACAACGAGCGGCGCGACAACGGCCACTCCTACAACACCGACATCATGTCCCGTACGGCGGACCTCACGGTGGGGACGGCCGCCCCCCGGAAGCTCACCTTCAAGAACACCTGGGGCTGGGACGACTACTGGACGCTGGGCGTCCCCGTCGACCTCAAGGCGGGCTCCAACAAGGTGACGTTCGGGAACGCCAGCACGTGGGCCCCGAACATCGACCGGATCGAACTGGGCCGGGTCATCGGCTAGTCGACCCACTCCGGCACCGGGCCGGGCCGGATCTCGGCGGAGATCCGGCCCGGCTTCATGGCGGGCGGTCGGAAACCGGGCTCTACTACAGATGTGGTTGCTGATGGATTCGGCCAGGGTCAAGGTCCCACGCCTCGACGGTGAAGTCGCCGGCGCCTGAGCCTGTGCCGTGAGCCTGGAGCCGCCAGGGTCTGTCGCCGACCGGGTAGAACCTGAGGGTGAGGACCTGCCCGGTGGCGAGGTATATCTCGGCGATCGAACGGTCCACGACGACACGGAGTTCGACCGGTGTGCCGGGCTCCTTCGCGGCAGGGCAGGCGAGGCTGTACGCGCCTGTCCGTGCCCGTACGTCCAGTGAGGCGTGGCCGCGGTCGACGGTGAGCCGGCCGGCGGTGGGGTCGAGACTGACGTCGAGGTACTCGGTGTCGTCCGCGGAGGTGACCAGACGCAGGCCGGTCGTCCCCGTGGGGTCGGGGATCAGGGTGGCGGTCAGGTCGAAGGTGCGGCTGACCTGCCCCGGTTCGACCGGGTCGGGCCCGGCGATGCGTCTCCGGCGGCTGGCGCCATGTCCTTGATCCCGATCCGCCCGCCCATGAGGTGCCCAATCGTTTTGGCAAGTGAGTGCGGGATACGACTGCGCCCCGGTGGGGACCCATGTCAACGGCTCGCTACGAATTCGTGGCCAGCGGGTTCAGGAACGTCAGCACGGAGGCGTCCTCTTCGATCAGCGGAACGAGGGCGGCGTTGAAAGGGCCGCCGTACGGGGCGTTCAGGTGCGCCTGGAAGGCGTCCTCGTCCCGGTACACCTCGAAGATCCAGAAGGCGCGTGGGGCGGTTGCCTTGGTGTAGACGTCGAAGGCGATGTTGCCTTCCTCCTCGCGCACCTTCAAGGCGTAGTCCCCGATCATGCGGGCTACCTCGTCCTGCGTTCCCTCGCGGGCGGTGAACTCGGCGAGCAGGGTCTTCTTCATGGTCATGTGTCCTTGTCGGTCGGGGGCATCAGAGGTGGTCGTCGGATTTGGTCGTACGCTCTGGGCGTCACTTGTGGGCGGAGCCGAGGTGCCAGACGACGGCCCGGTCCAGCTTCACCGAGCCGTTCTCGGCGAAGACCTGCACTCCCTGGCCGGCGGGGTCGGGGAAGATCTGGTCGGTGATCGAGACCTCGCCGCTGCCGCCGAAGACTTCGACGGACGACCAGTCCACGAGGATCCGCAGCTTCACCTTGCCGTTCTCGGGCTTCAGGGGTGCGGTCTGGACGCCGGGGAAGGTGCTGTTGAAGTCGACGGCGCCGGAGTGGGTGCGGTCGACGTACAGCTCCTGGGTCGTGGTGTCGTAGCCGATGACGGTCTCCTGGCCGTTCGCGCCCGCGCGCACCTTCAGACCGAACCGGTCGGCGTCCTTGAGGGAGAAGGTCGCCTCGATGTCGAGTGCCTTGCCCTGGGCCGCGGGGCCGATCAGAGGCCGGGAGGTGTTCCTGACGGTGACGCCGGCCGCGGACGCCGGGTGTTGCCGCCGCAGCGACGCCACGCTGCTCACGGGTCGGCTGGTCAACCGGATGCGACCGTCGACCGTGCGCAGGGCCATCTCCCGGGGGATGCTCTGTGCGCCGCGCCAGGGGGACGTGGGGATGGCGCCGCTGTAGTCCCAGTTGTTCATCCAGCCGATCATGTACCGCTTGCCGCCCGGCGCGTTCTCCCAGGAGACCGCGGCGTAGTAGTCCTTCCCGTAGTCGGCCCAGTCGGCGCGCTGCACGACGGACTTCGCGGCCGTGTCGGCGGCGGTGAACCGGTCGGCGAGGAGATGGCCCCAGCCGGCGGTGTTCATGTCGACGATCTGGATCTGCGCCTGCTTGCCGGCGTAGGGGCGCAGATCGAAGGAGGCCCAGTCCAGGGTCTCGCTGTTGGACCCGGTGGCGCTGCGGACCACCTTGCCGTCGACGACGAGGTTGACGGACGTCTCCTGGGAGACGGGCTGGGCCTGGGTGTCCGAGAGCATGATGTGGTCGACGTTGAGGTGGCCCCAGCCGCCGCTGTTGTCGTCGACGATCTTGATCTGCGCCTTCTTGCCGACGAGGTCCTTGACGTCCCAGGAGGCCCAGTTGAGTGCCTCACCGTCCTGTCCGGTGGTGCTGCGGACCGCCTTGCCGTCGACGAGGAGTTCGACGGCGGTCGGGTTGTCGGAGCCGGCGGGGTGATTGCCGCCGCCGACCAGGAAGTTGACGTAGTCCCTGTCGATGGTGAACTCGGGGGAGGTGAGGGTGCCGGTGGTGGCGTCGCCGTTCAGGTAGCTGTTGGCCAGGCCGCTGCCCAGGAAGCCGGAGACCTCCTGCTGGTTGGGGAGGGTGCCGGCGGCCGGCGCGGCGCCGAAGGCATCCCCGGTGGTCGTCCAGCCGCCGTACGTGCCGCCCTCGAAGTCGGCGAGGACCGTGCCCGCGGGCGGCGGGCCCTGCTCCATGACGGTGCCGTCGACGTGCGGGTGCCGACCTCCGCCCACCTTGAAGTTCAGGTACTTGCCGGCGACGGTGAAGGGGCGCGAGGTCAGGGTGCCGGTGGTGGCGTCGCCCCCGTGGAAGCTGTTGGCGAGGCCCTTGCCGTCGAACCCGTCGACCGTGCCCTGGCCCTCCACCGCCCCGGCTGCCGGCGCCGCGCCGAACGCGGTGCCCGTGGTGGTCCACGAACCGAAGTCGGCGCCCTCGAAGTCCTGTACGACCTGGCCGGTGGGCGGGGTGTAGGTGCCCTTGGCGTCGGCGGTGAACTTCTTGCCGTCGAAGTCGCCGACGAAGTACTGGGCAGCCGAACCACCGGCGATACCACCGGGGTTGATGTTGACGACCAGGACCCACTTGATCTTCTTCTTGTTCCCGTCGACCGCGAGGGGGAACAGGTCGGGGCACTCCCACACGCCGCCCGTCGCACCGGACGGCCCGAACTCGCTCTGCAGATTCCAGTCCTTGAGGTTCTTGGACGAGTAGAACCGCACCTTGTGCTCGGCGGACATCGACACCGTCATCAGCCAGCTCTTCGTCGGCGCGTACCACTGGACCTTGGGGTCGCGGAAGTCCTTGGAACCGATGTCGATGACGGGATTACCCTGGTACTTGGTCCAGGTGCGCCCGCGGTCGGTGCTGTAGGCGAGCGACTGGGCCTGCTTGCCGCCGTCCTTGTAGGCGCTGGTGTAGATCGCCACCATGGCCGGGTTCTTCTTCGTACCGAACCCTGTGGTGTTGTCCCGGTCGACGACCGCGCTGCCGGAGAACACCATCTCGTTGTCGTCGTGCGAGAGGGCGAGCGGCAACTGCTTCCAGTGCACGAGGTCCCTGCTCACCGCATGCCCCCAGGACATGTCGCCCCAGGAATTGCCGTTCGGGTTGTACTGGTAGAAGAGGTGGTACTCGCCCTTGTAGTACACGAGACCGTTGGGGTCGTTCATCCAGTTCTTCTCCGGAGTGAAGTGGAACTGGGGCCGGTAGGCCTCGGAGTACGGCGGGGTGCCGGCGGCTGCGGCCTGGGGGGCGAGCGGGGCGGCGGACAGGGCGCAAACGCTGGCCACCGCCGCGATCATTCGTGTGCGGGCATGCCGGGATACACGTCCAGAGCTCATGGTGTCTCCTGTGCTGTGGCCGTCCACTGGGCGAAACCTGCGGCTCATGCGTGGACCGGCCGACGAGTGACACCCTGGCCGGCGTCATCGTCCATGACGCCCACCAGAGGTGTCAACGTTGACTTGTGTCATCGATGACATCGAGTGGCCCCGATGATGAGCGGAATCCGGTTGGTGCGTCAACGGTTCGGGTGGGATTGCCCGGCGCGGCTGCCCGAACCCTCAGACGCCACCGGCGTCCGTGAGCTGCGCCAACTGGTTCCGCCACGGCGGGTTGGGACCGGCGACCGAGCAGGTCAGGGCCGCGACCTGGGTGCCGAACCGGCAGGCTTCCGCGACCTCGTCGACGCCAAGGGCGGTCAGTCGTCCGCCGAGGAGTCCGAGGGCGCCGAGGTGGTGCAGCAGGCCGGCGGTGAAGGAGTCCCCCGCGCCGACGGTGTCGACGACCCGCGTGGCCACCGCGGGCACCCGCAGCCGTTCGCCGTCGAGTGAGGCCAGTGCGCCGCCGGCGCCGAGCGTGATCACCACGAGCCGTACACCCGCGGCATGCCAGGTGTCGCACGCCTGCTCCGGCGGGGTGCCCGGCAGGAGGAGTTCCAGGTCGTCCTCGCTCAGGCGCAGGATGTCGGCGAGAGCGCACCAGTGCGCCAGCCTGGCGCGGTAGGCCTCGGGGCGCACCAGCAGCGGCCGGACGTTGGGATCGATGCTGATGGTGGCCCGCTCGGCCGCCGTCTGCAGGAACTCCTCCACCACCGCTCCGCCGGGCTCGCGGACCAGTGCGAGCGATCCGGTGTGGACACACGCCGTTCCGGACAGATCCGCTCTTGCCAGTTCCGCCGAAGTCCACTGCCAGTCGGCCGTGTTCTGCGCGTGGAACGAGAACGCGGCCTGCCCGCCCGCATCCAGCTCGGCCACGGCCAGCGTGCTGGGCTCGGCGGCGGCGACCGCGTACGACAGGTCGACGCCGGACGCCTCCAGGTGGGCCCGGAACAGGCGGCCGAACACGTCGCCGGACAGACGGGCGAGGAAGCGGGCCGGCGTACCGAGCCGGGCCAGGGCCACCGCCGTGTTCGCGGGTCCGCCGCCCGGCAGCACCCGCAGGGCGAGTTCGTTCGAGGCGCTTGCCGCCGGTTCGGTGAAGGCGTCCGCGACGCACTCTCCCAGCACGGTGATCTGACGCGGGCTCATGGGCTGCTCCCTCTCGAAAGGGCTCTGACGGGCTCGGACGGGCTTGGACGGGCTGGGAAGAACTCGGATGGCTCGGAAAGCTTGGAAAGACCGGGCAAACAGGCGGCGGCGACACCGCCGCTGACCGGCTGCTCAGCAACGACGGCTGGGACGTTGCCGATTTGTGACAAGTGGAAGGCATTGACGTTGCCGGGATCCGGAGTCCATCATCCTGGCCAGGCAGTGTCAACGATGACATAAGTCAACGATGACACCCCGGGCGGCATGCTCTGATCCCAAACCCCCGTGC
Source organism: Streptomyces sp. NBC_00576 (assembly GCF_036345175.1). Classification (NCBI taxonomy): domain Bacteria; kingdom Bacillati; phylum Actinomycetota; class Actinomycetes; order Kitasatosporales; family Streptomycetaceae; genus Streptomyces; species Streptomyces sp. NBC_00576. Next base: position 445,044 of record NZ_CP107780.1, read on the forward strand.
CGCCCGCTATCCCACAGGAGTCGATCATGTCTCGCACCACTCGCCCGTCCTCGTCCCTCCTCCGAGCCGCCGCGGTCACGGGCGTCGCGGCACTCACCCTGACGGCCTGCGGGTCCGGCTCCGGTTCGGGGTCGTCGGGCTCCGGCTCGGGCGAGGTCAAGGTCGGTCTGATCACCAAGACCGACACCAACCCGTTCTTCGTGAAGATGAAGGAGGGCGCGGAGAAGGCCGCCAAGGAGAACGGTGCCCAACTGTCCACCGCGGCGGGCAAGTTCGACGGGGACAACGCCGGTCAGGTCACCGCCATCGAGAACATGGTCGCCGCTGGTGTGAAGGGCATCCTGATCACCCCGAGCGACTCCAAGGCCATCGTGCCCGCGATCGAGAAGGCCCGCGCCAAGGGTGTTCTGGTCATCGCCCTGGACACCCCGACCGAGCCGGAGAGCGCGGTCGACGCGCTGTTCGCCACCGACAACCTCAAGGCCGGTGAGCTGATCGGCGAGTACGCCAAGGCCGCGATGAAGGGCAAGACGGCGAAGATAGCCGCCCTCGACCTCGCGCCGGGCGTCTCCGTCGGCATCCAGCGGCACAACGGTTTCCTGAAGGGCTTCGGCGCCGCCGAAAAGGACGTCGTGTGTGCCCAGGACACCGGTGGTGACCAGGCCAAGGGCCAGACGGCGATGGAGAACTGTCTCCAGAAGGAGCCCGACATCAACGTCGTCTACACCATCAACGAGCCGGCGGCCCTCGGCGCGTACACCGCGCTGAAGGCCAAGGGCCGCGAGAAGGACGTCCTCATCGTCTCCGTCGACGGCGGCTGCACCGGCACCCAGGCCGTCAAGGACGGCAAGATCGCCGCGACGTCACAGCAGTACCCGCTGAAGATGGCCGCCGAGGGCGTCAAGGCCGTCGTCACGTACGCCAAGGACGACAAGAAGGCGTCCGGTTACACCGACACCGGCGTCACGCTGATCACCGACAAGGCGCAGGACGGGGTCACGTCGAAGGACACCGCCTACGGCCTGGAGAACTGCTGGGGCTGAGCCGCCCCCAGGTCCGTACGACACCGCCACTCCCCTCAGCGGGGCGGTCGTCCCGCCCCGACCAGGGACGACCGCCCTTCTTGTCCCGGCGGCGAGGCCGCTGCCCCGTCCTCCGACGGCGGGGCCACAGCTCTCGTTCTCCGACCAGGACATCTGTCTTCCGACAAGGACTTCGCATGACAGCCACGACAACGCCGTACTCGGAGCTCAAAGCACCGACAACGGCCCGCAGACTGCTCACGGCGCCGACCACCGGACCCCTGGCCGCCCTCCTCCTGGCCTGCGCCTTCTTCTCCTTCTCGACCGACCAGTTCCTCACCGGCGGGAACTTCTCGCTGATCGTGCAGCAGGTCATGGTCGTGGGCACCCTCGCCATCGGCCAGACCCTGATCATCCTCACGGCGGGCATCGACCTGTCGTGCGGGGCGGTGATGGCGTTCGGCAGCATCGTGATCGCCAAGATGGCGGCCGAGGGCTCCGTCCCCCCGCTTGTCGCGATCACGCTGGGCCTGGTGGTCTGCGGCGGCTTCGGGCTGCTCAACGGGCTGTTGGTGCAGAAGATCCCGCTGCCGCCGTTCATCGTGACCCTCGGCATGCTCAACGTGGCGTTCGCGCTGACCCACATCTACTCCGAAGAGCAGACGGTCACCAACCTGCCCGGTTCGCTGACCGCCCTCGGGGAGACCTTCCCGCTGGGCCACACGGACATCACCTACGGCTCCCTGGTCACCATCGCCCTGTTCCTCCTCCTCGCCTACGCGCTCAGCAGCACCGGCTGGGGCCGACACGTGTACGCCCTGGGCAACAGCGCCGAGGCCGCCCGGCTCAACGGCATCCGTACCTCCCGCCTCACCATCGGCATCTACACCGTGGCCGGCCTGCTGTACGGCATCGCCGCCCTGCTGCTCATCTCGCGCACCGGAGTCGGCGATCCGCAGGCCGGGCAGACCGACAACCTCGACAGCATCACCGCCGTGGTCCTCGGCGGCACGAGCCTCTTCGGTGGCCGTGGCTCGGTCCTGGGCACCTTCATCGGTGTCCTCATCGTCGGCGTGTTCCGCAACGGCCTCCAGCTGATGGGCGTCGCCTCCATCTACCAGACCCTGATCACCGGCGTCCTGGTGATCCTCGCGGTGACCGTCGACCAGCTCTCCCGGAAGAAGGCCCGATGACCGCCACCTCCTCCCCCACGCCCGTGCTGCAGGCCCGCGGTCTGGTCAAGCGGTACGGCCAGGTCACCGCCATCGACGGCGCCGACTTCGACCTGCTGCCCGGCGAGGTCCTCGCCGTCATCGGCGACAACGGCGCCGGCAAGACCAGCCTCATCAAGGCCCTCACCGGCGCGGTGACTCCGGACGCGGGCGAGATACGTCTCAACGGCGAACCCATCGCCTTCTCCGGTCCCCAGAGCGCACGCGCCCACGGCATCGAGACGGTGTATCAGGACCTCGCCGTGGCCGCCTCGATGGACATCGCCTCGAACATGTTCCTCGGGCGGGAGCTGCGCCGCTCCGGCGTCCTCGGCAGCGTCTTCCGCATGCTCGACAAGAAGCGCATGCGTCAGGAGGCGGCCGAGCACATGGCCGACCTGAAGATCGGCCTGCGTTCGCTGACGCAGTCGGTGGAGACACTGTCCGGCGGGCAGCGGCAGGCCGTCGCGGTCGCCCGTTCCGTCGCCTGGGCCAGCAGCGTCGTCGTCATGGACGAACCCACCGCCGCCCTCGGCGTCAAGGAGTCCGGCCAGGTTCTCGACCTGATCCGCCGGGTCCGGGACAAGGGCATGCCGGTCGTTCTGATCAGCCACAACATGCCGCACGTCTTCGAGATCGCCGACCGGATCCATGTGCACCGCCTCGGCCGGCGCGCCGCCGTGATCAAGCCCTCCGACTACTCCATGGCCGAGGTCGTCGCCATCATGACCGGTGCGCTCAGCATCGACGAGGCCGGAGATACTGTCGTAGCGGATTCGGAGGCCGCGAAGGCCGCCGGAGTCCAGGCCACCTGACAGCTCAACACCGCTCTCGCAGTTCCCGGCCGAGGCCGCGGCCGGAACCGAGAGCCCTCAGGAGACGGTTTCCTCCATGGCAGCGAACCGCCGCCCCACCCTTGCCGACGTCGCCCGCGAAGTCGGCGTCAGCGCCAAGACGGTCTCCCGAGTCCTCAACGAGGACGGACCGGCCTCCGCGCAGACCAGGGAACAGGTACTCGCCGCAGTGGCCAAGCTCGGCTTCCAGCCGAACCTCATGGCCCGCAACATCCGCGTCGGCGGCCCGGACACCACCATCGGCCTGGTCATTCCCGACCTCGGCAACCCCTTCTTCGGAGCTGTGGCCCGTGCCATCGAGGACACCGTCCGCGAACGCGGGCTGACCCTCCTCATGGGCTCCTCCGCGGACGCCCCCGAGCGAGAACGCGCCCTGACGGACAAGTTCCTCGCCCGCCGCGTCAGCATCCTGATCGTCGTTCCGTCCGTCGGCGCCGACCACTCCCACCTCAAGTCCCACCGTACGGCGGGACTGCCCGTGATCTTCCTCGACCGCCCCGGAGTCGGCCTCGCCACGGACAGCATCGTCAGCTCCAACCGGGCCGGAGCCCACGACGGCGTCGCCCACCTCGTCGCCCACGGGCACCGGCGCATCGGCTTCGTCGGTGACCTGCCCCCGAAGCTGTACACCCGCCGTGAACGCCTGGCCGGCTACCGCTCCGCGCTGCAGGAAGCCGATATCCCCTTCGACCGCGCGCTCGTCACCAACGCCCACGACCAACAGGGCGCCGAGGCCGCGACCGCCCAGCTCCTCGATCTGGCCGATCCCCCGACCGCCCTGTTCGCCGGCAACAACATCATGGCGCTGGGGACAGTGGCCGAACTGGCCCGCAGCAAGCGCAAGGACGTCGCCCTCGTCGCCTTCGACGAGGTGGCACTCGCCGAGGCCCTCGAACCGGCCCTGACCGTCGTCGCCCAGGACGCGGAAGAACTCGGCAGAACGGCGGCGACCACCGCGCTGGCCCGCCTGGACGGGGACCGCTCCCGAGCCCGCACCATCATCGTCCCCACCCACCTGATCACCCGAGGCTCGGGCGAACTCCCTGCCCCCGCACTGCAGGAGGCGTGAATCGTTTCGAGGCTGCGCGGTGAGTTCGTTCCCGGACCACCGACGGCACGTCCGTATCAAAGCCTTGCCTCCGGCAATCCGGAGGGCGCAGGTTCATCGGCCGCGCAGCCGCGCGCTGATGGTCCTTCCCGTCTGCTGGACGACGTCCACAAGCCGGTCCGGGCTGTGCGCGGGGGTGGGCAAGGCCGTGTTGGCCGTGCACTGGGTCGCCGGGCTCAACGGGCCTTTCCCGACGGGCAGTTGTATGTGAATCTGCACGGGTTCGACCCTGGCGGATCGGCGGTGGGCCCGGCGGAGGCGGTACGGGGGTTCCTGGACGCCTTCGGGTGCTCGACCCGGCGGCGCCACCGGAGGATCCGGCGCGCGCCACCACCGACTCCGGGTATGTCGCCACCGCGTTCGTCGCGCACAGCGCCCGGCTGCTCTCCGACGCGGCCCGCGAACTGGGCCACGCCGACGACGCCGAGCGGTACGCGGACCTGCACCGGCGTACCGCCGAGGCCGCCTGGCGCAAGTGGGGCGACCACGCCCGCACCACCCAGACCGGCTGTGCGCTCGCCCTCGAATTCGGCATCGCACCGGCCACCGAGCGCGCGGACGTGGGCAAGGCCCTCGCAGGTCTGGTGCGGGCCCGCGACGGACGCATCACCACCGGGTTCCTGGGCACCCCGCACCGCCGTCCTTGTCCTGAAGGGCGACAACGTACTGCGGCCGCTCACCCTCGACTCCACGGCCGGCGAGTGGTTCGCCCACCCGACGGTCGGCCCCGCTCTGACGGCGGCGATGACATCCGGACTCACCAGGGAACAGGCCGATGGAGCCATGGAGGGAAACGACGGCGCGCTGCTCCTGCTGTCGTCCATGGCGATGCGCCAGTTCACCGGCTTCCTGCCCGCGCCGGTTCCCGATGAGGTGCTGGAGCAGCTCATGAGGATGAGCGAGGTGTACGCGGGGGCTGTCGGCGCCTGAGCCGTCGCGCCCGGTTCCGTACACTCGCCCACAGACCGCGGCCCGCTGTTCCCTGACACGACAGCGGGCCGCTCCTCATATACGGGATGTAGGGGGGCGCTACCGCAGGGCGGCGGCCAAGAAGTCGAGTGACTGCTCGACTCCGGGCAGTGCCGGGGTCCGGTTGAGGTGGCCGTGAGGCATGCCGGCGGCCACGTGGGTCGTCACCGCCACGTCGGATTCCGCCAACTGCCGCGCCAGGAGTGCACCGGAGGGACGGAGATCGTCGTATTCGGAGAGAAGGAGACGTACCGGTGGGAGGCCGTGCAGCGCGGCCGCTCCCGGCAGTGCGTCGCGCGGCAGGTCGGTGAGCCGGCCGACGTAGTTCTTCACCATGAACTCGATGCTGTCCGTGGTGAAGCGCATCGTCGGCGGCAGAGTGGCCATGTAGGCGGCTGTCGCAGCGTCCAGCGCCGGGACGGGGAAGTGCGCGAACGGATAGGCGAGCAGGAGGAGATCAGCCGGCCGCACCGCGTCGTCGCCGTCCCGAAGGGCCGCGGCCAGAGCCAGGGCCGCGCCCGCGCTCGCGCCGCCGAGGGCCAGGGTCCCGGCGTCGGCGGCCAGATCGGTTCGCAACCACTGCCACGCGGCGCACACGTCGTCCAACGGAACGGGATAGCGGACACCGCCTGTGGCCAGCCGGTAGCCGACGGACACCACCACCGCCCGGGCCCGCACCGCCAGTTCGGAGGCCACCATGTGTGCCTCGGGCATGTTGAGGGTGCCGCCGAAGAAGCCGCCGCCGTGCAGCCACAGTACGGCCGTGGAGGCGGGATCCTGCGGGGTGTACGTCCGGACAGGCACCGGGCCGTGCGGTCCGGCGATCTCGCGGTTCTCGATGGTGACGTCGGGTTGGACCCACTCCGAGGGATCCTCCGCGAACTGGCGGAACCGCTCGGCGGCCTCCGGGTCCTCGATGTCGTCGAACGTGAGGTCGGCTATGAGGTGCAGTCGCTGCGCGAGGTAGGGATCCAGGGGCATGGTCGTCAGCTCTCTGTGAGGTCCGCGGACACAGGAAGGTCAGCCGGGGCGCGGGATCGTGGCCGGTCCCTGTCCGGTTGCCCCGGCCACGAGGAGATCAGGCCGTCACGCCGACTCCCGCACCTCCAGACGAATGTGCTGCTCGATCAGTTCCTCGGAGGCCTGCGTACCGGCGAGCGCGGCGGTCACGGAGTCCGCGTAGTGCTCGGCGACGGCGGCGACGTCCTGGACGACCGTGGTCAGCGGTGGGCAGGCCACCGCCGAGGCGGGGCTGTTGTCGACGCCGATCACCGCGATGTCCCGGGGAGCTTGCAGGCCCAGATACTGCACACCGGCCAGCACAGCCATGGCGACCTCGTCGTTGAACGCGCAGATGCCGGTCACCGGGGGGCCCATGGCACGCCAGGCCCGGACCGCGTCGGCCGCCCCGCTCGGTGTGAGCGGCACAGTCCGGACGTCTACCCGACCCGTGGCTTCCGCAAGCCCCCGACCACCGTCATCGAGGACGTGTCGTTCGTGGTCGGTCAGGCCGAGACGGTTGCCCTCGTGGGAGAGTCCGGCTCGGGAAAGACGACCATCGGCAGGGCGGTGCTGGGACTCACCCCGGTCAGCGGCGGACGCGTACTGCTCGACGGGCGGGACATCACCCGACTCACCGGCCGGGCCCGCCGACTGCTGTCCTACGATCTGCAGGCGATCTTCCAGAACCCGTACGGGTCGCTCAACCCGGCGCTGCCCGTGGGCCGGACGCTGGCGGAACCCCTGCTCTCCGGTTCGACCCGATCACGCCAGGAAGTCCGCGATCACATCGCCGATCTGCTGCGCCGCGTGGGCCTGCCCGAGGACGCGGCCGACCGGTATCCGGCCCAGTTCAGCGGAGGTCAGCGCCAGCGCATCGCCATCGCCCGGGCGGTCGCCAGGCAACCCCGGCTCATCATCTGCGACGAGCCGACCAGCGCGCTCGACGTCACCACCCAGGCCGCCGCGCTGAGTCTCCTCGCCGAACTCCAGCACACGCTGGGGTGCGCGTACCTGTTCATCACGCACGACCTCGCCGTAGTCAAGGAGTTCGCGGCACGCACCCTCGTACTGCAGCACGGACGCATCGTCGAGGAGGGCCGCAGCACCGACGTGTGCGACCGGCCGCAGCACGCGTACACCCGGCGCCTGGTGGCGGCCGCGCCCGTCCCCGACCCGATCCTGCAACGCAGTCGACGTCAGCAGCGGTTGGGGGTGAACGCGGCCATATGACGGGGGGGTACGTCCCACGAGGCGGGCCGGCCAGGCCAGGGCGTTCAGTGGGTCGCCGGGCACGCGTACGTGCGCGAACCGCATGTCTCGGTCAGCTCGCCTTGATCTTCGCGGCGTTGGCGGCCAGCCAGGCGTCGAAGCTCTTGAGCGCCGGGTTGAGTTCCCGCACCGTGTCCAGGTCGCGGGCGCCGGTGAACTCCTGGTCGAAGTCGCCGTAGTACTGGAACATGTTGCCGATCTCCTCGGCGCCCGGAAACTCGAGGGAACGGAAGACGTCGTAGGGCACCGACTGGAAGCGCACCGGCTCGCCGAGGGCGGCCTCGAACTTCGCCGCGTACTGCGCCCCGGTCAGATGGTCGCCGGCCAGGCCGACGGTCTCGCCGACGAACCGCTCGCCGCCCTTGAGGATGCCGAAAGCCGTCCGGCCGATGTCCTCGGCGTCCACGCCGGAGAGCAGCTTGCCCTCCGCCAGCGGCAGGGTCAGCGTCAGCACGCCGTCATCACCGCGCTGGGGACCCATCTGGGTCAGGAAGCCCTGGAAGAAGAAGGTGGTGTTCAGGAAGGTGGTGGGTACGCCGGCTTGGCTGAAGAGGTCGTTGGCCTCTCCCTTGGCGTCGAAGTGCGGCACGTTGTACTCGTCCTGGAGTACGGGCATCCGCTCGTCGTCGAGCGGCAGGAGGTCGCGGGTGTCCTCCAGTGTCGACCACACGACATGCTTCAGCTCCGCGGCCTTGGCGGCCCGTACCAGGACGTTGATCTCCTCGATCTCCTTGGCCGCCGAGCCGTGTGCCCAGAAGTTGGTGACCAGGAAGGCGCTGTAGGCACCTTCGAACGCCTTGTGCACGCTGGGCTCGTCGTAGAAGTCCGCCTGGACGACCTCGGCACCGAGCTCGGCCAGTTCCCTGGCGGCGGGTGAGGCGGGGTCGCGGGTCAGCGCGCGTACCGCGAAGCCCGAGTCGGGGTCGGCGAGGATCGCCCGCGCGGCACCGCCGCCCTGGGCACCCGTCGCTCCGGTGACTGCGATGACCTTTTGCTCACTCATAGCTGGTGCTCCTACCCGAAGACTTTGGTTGATGCGTCTACAAATTTAACGCAGGCAAGATGACGCGTCAACTTTTGGAGGGAGGTCAGCGACGCGGGGGATTCGCGCGTGGCCTGATGACGGCATTCGGCAAGGCGGGCGCAGCAAGGCGGCCTCCCGGGTATTCCTCGATGCCGCCGAAGCGCTCGGACGAGGCCTCCCAGTCCTCTCGGGCCCGGACGATGTCCTCATGGTCGCGTCCGATGAAGTTCCACCACATGACGATCTCCTCCTCGAACGGAGTGCCGCCGAGCAGGATCGTCCGCGCCGGACCGTCCGACTCGTTCACCAACGTCAGGGTGTCGATGCCCGGGTGGACATAACCCAGCTCCGCCGGGCTCAACAGCGTGTCGGCCACGCGGACGTTCCCGCTGTCCACGACCCGGGGCGCCTCGGCCGGCTGCCTCTCGTCGACCAGCGCTCCACACGCCACCGCCAGAGACTCGAGTTCCACGCTGCTCACCGGGACCACCCTTCCATCCACTTCAGTTGTCACATCAACTACAATGCCATGAACGGTACGACAGTCGCCACAGCATGCGTATGACTAGCAGGGGGAAGCCATGGACGACCCCTGAAGGAGGCCAGAGTGAGCAGCCGTACACCGGGAGCCGCGCCCCGGAGGATCTTCATCGACAAGCAGAGCCCCCGGGCCTTCCGCGCTCTGACGCAGACCTCTGAAGCGGTCCACGCGGTCGCCGCCGACGCCGGGCTGGACCGCACCGTCATGGAACTGGTCAACCTCCGTGTGTCGCAGATGAACGGCTGCGCCTTCTGCCTCGACACCCACACCAAGGCGGCCATACGCGCGGGCGAGTCGGCACAGCGGCTGGGAGTACTGGCCGCCTGGCGGGACACCGAGGTGTTCACCCCTCTGGAACGCGCGGCCCTGGCACTGGCCGAGGCGACGACCGACCCGACCGACGCCCTCGCACAGGAATCCGCCTACGGGGCCGCTCGCGATGAACTCACGGACGACCAGATCTCCGCGGTGATCTGGGGAGCGATCACGATGAACGCGTTCAACCGGCTCTCGATCATGAGCAAGCATCCGGTGCGCGCGACGCGAACGGCCTCTCCGAACGGGGCGCCCGGATCCGGCGACCTCACCGCGAGCGAGGAAGCAGGCGGGCGGGAAGCGGCCGCCCGGTAGGTACCGCACGCACGGGCGCCACACACACGGGCGCCACACAGGTGTGACGGATACCCGTACCGAGCCCGCGCGTTCCGCTCCCCTCTCCCCCTCCCCCATGCCACCACCATTGGTTTGCCAACTACTCGCGAAGGAACCCACCCATGTCTGATCTCGTCTTCGGTCTGGACACCTTCGGCGACGTGCCGGAGGACGACTCCGGCGCCCTCGTGTCCGACGCGACGGCCATCCGCCAGGTCGTCGAGGAGGCCGTTCTCGCGGATGAGACCGGCGTCGACGTCCTCGCCCTCGGCGAGCACCACCGTCCGGAGTTCGCCATCTCGACTCCGGAGACGGTGCTCGCCGGCATCGCCACGCGTACCAGCCGTATCCGTCTGGCGTCGGGCGTGACCGTACTGAGTTCCGACGATCCGGTCCGCGTGTTCCAGCGGTTCGCGACCGTGGACGCCCTCTCCAACGGCCGGGCCGAGGTCATTCTCGGGCGCGGCTCCTTCACCGAGTCGTTCCCGCTGTTCGGATACGACCTGAGCGACTACGACGTGCTGTTCGAGGAGAAGATCGAGCTCTTCGCGAAACTGCTTGAGGAGAAGCCCGTCACCTGGAGCGGCACCACGCGGGCATCGCTCGACAACGCCGACGTCTTCCCGAAGACCGAGTCCGGGCACCTGACCACCTGGGTCGGCGTCGGCGGTTCACCGCAGTCAGTGATCCGCACCGCGCGCTACGGGTTTCCGCTCATGATCGCCATCATCGGCGGCACCCCGGAACGTTTCGCGCCCTACGTCGACCTCTACCAACGCGCCGCCGCGGAGTTCGGCACGACCGCTCATCCGGTCGGGATGCACTCGCCGGGGTTCATCGCCGACACGGACGAGGAGGCCCGGGAGCGGCACTGGCCCCGCTACCGGGTCATCCGTGACCGCATCGGCGCGCTGCGCGGCTGGCCGCCGGTCCGCCGGGAGGAGTACGAACGCGAGATCGCACACGGCTCCCTCTACATCGGCTCGCCCGAGACGGTCGCCCGCAAGATCGCCGCCGCCGTCCAGGCACTCGGCGTCGGCCGGTTCGACCTCATCTACACCTCGGGATCAATGCCGATCGGCCCGCGACTGCGCGCGGTCGAGTTGTACGGCACGAAGGTGATCCCGATGGTCCGCGACATCCTCGCCGGCTGACGCCGCGAACGGAGAAGACAATGGACACCACAGCCGCGGGCACCGTCGGCATCCTGGGTGCGGGAAAAGTCGGCACCGTGCTGGCACGGCTGGCCCTGGCAGCCGGCTACCGCGTGCTCATCGCCGGATCCGGCGACCCCGCCAAGATCGCCCTCACCACAGAGGTGCTCACCCCCGGCGCGGTCCCGGTCACCGCCACGCAGGCCGCCGCGCAGGCGGACGTCACCGTTCTGGCCCTTCCCCTCGGCAAGTACCGCACCATTCCGGCCGAAGCGCTACGGGGCGCACTCGTCATCGACGCGATGAACTACTGGTGGGAGGTCGACGGTATCCGCGAGGACCTCACCGACCCGTACACCTCGTCGAGCGAGATCGTGCAGGAACACCTGTCCGGAGCACGCGTGGTCAAGGCCTTCAATCACATGGGCTACCACGATCTCGAGGACGGGGCCCGGCCCTCGGGTACGCCGGGACGCAAGGCGATCGCCATCGCCGGTGACGATCAGGACGACCTCGCCACCGTCACGCGGCTCGTCGACGACTTCGGCTTCGACCCTGTCATCGCCGGACCGCTCGGCGAAGGCGTACGGCTGGAACCGGGCACAGAGCCCTTCGGCGCCAACGTCAGAGCCGAGGAACTGCGCGCGATGCTCGACCGCTTCCCGGAATCAGCGCGCGGACGTACCGTCATCAGTGCGCGGGCCGCAGAACATCCGCGGCGACTGTCAGATGACGCGTCAACAAGTCGACTACAGTAGCGCATATGGCAGATACATCACGCTGGCTCACCGACGCGGAGCAACACGCCTGGCGCAGCTTCGTACGGGTGCAGGACAAGCTCGTCGGCCGGCTGGGCCGCGAGGTGCAGGCCGAGTCGGGCCTGTCCAGCGCCGATTACGGGGTACTCGTCCACCTCACCGAGGTTCCCGGAGGGAGGCTGCGCGTACTGGAGCTGGCCAGGGCCGTGGAGTGGGAGAAGAGCCGGATGTCCCACCACCTCAACCGGATGGCCAAGCGCGGCCTGATCGTCCGTGAGGACTGCCCCACCGACGCACGCGTGGCGTTCGTCGCCGTCACGCCCGTCGGCCGTGATGCCCTCGCAACCGCAGCTCCCCGCCACGTCGAAGCGGTCCGCCGCCTGTTCATTGACCCGCTCACGCCGGCAGAGCTAGCCATGCTCGCCCAGATCTCCAACCGCATCCTCGAGCAGTTGGAGAAGGACTGCGACTGAGCAGCACGGTAGGCGGCCACGGCGAACGACTCGAATCCGCTCGGCGAAGCGTTGGCCCCCGCCCTGTGCAAGGAATACGTCCGACTCAGGCCGCTCAATCATAGGTTGACACATCAACTTGAGCTTGGGTATTTTGTGGACGTAACAACATTCTCCAAGGAGGACAAGTGACAGCCAAGGTGGTCGACGTTCCCGAGGCCCGCCGCTATGAGGCCAGGGTGGACGGGTGGTCGGAGGTCGCGGGCTTCTCGCAGTACCTCCGCACACCGGAGCTGATCGCCTTCCTGCATACGGAGGTGGCTCCGGAGTTCGAGGGCCGGGGGGTCGGTTCGGCGCTGGTTCGGACCTCCCTCGACGAGGCACGCACCGCAGGACTGCGCGTGCTGGCCACCTGTCCCTTCTACGCAGCCTGGATCGGCCGCCACCCCGAGTACGCCGATCTGCTGTACCAGGCCCGGAGCAAGGTCAGCGACTGAACCGGCCGGCCGAAGACGAGCGAGGAGGACCGGTATGAGCGACAAGCCCCAGAAGAAGGCGTACCAGGCGCCGGAGATCACCGTGACCTTCGAGGCGCGGCGCTGTCTGCACGCCGCCGAATGCCTCGGCGGCCTCCCCGAGGTCTTCGACACGAGTACACGTCCCTGGATTCAGCCCGATGGCGCCCCGGCCGACCGACTGGCAGAGGTGGTGCGCCGCTGCCCTTCCGGCGCGCTGCAGTACGAACTGACAGGTGGCGGGAGAGAGACTCCGGACCGGCCCACTCGCATCACCCGTACCCCTGCCGGACAGTTGCTCGTGCGCGGCGAACTGTTGCTGGACGCGCAGGAGGGGACGCACCCCGAGAGCAGGGCCGTGCTGTGCGGCTGCGGGAGCAGTCAACTGCAGCCGTACTGCGACCACTCCGGCCCGTGCGGCGAGTGACACCGGCGGAAGCCGCCGCCCCACCCGTTCCCGAACCGTTTGTCCCGGCAAGAACCCGGAGCTGAACCATATGTCCCTCGCAGTGCGGTTCTTCGAATACGGCACCAGCGATGTGCTGCGCGTCATGGATGTTCCGGCGCCGGCCCCGGGCCCCGGACAAGTGCGGCTCGCGGTGCGGGCGGCAGGCGTCAATCCGTTCGACTGGAAGGTCATGCAGGGGTTCATGAGCCAGGTGATGCCCCTCGACCTCCCTGCGGGCCTGGGGTCCGACGTGGCAGGTGTGGTGGACCATGTGGGGGAGGGAGTGACCGCCTTCGCCGTCGGCGACGAGGTCCTCGGGACCGCGCGTACCCCGGCCTACGCCGAGACCGCGGTCGCCGACGCGGCCGCGCTGGTCATCAAGCCGGCCGGCCTTCCCTGGGAGGTGGCCGGAACTCTGGCGGGTTCGGGCGGAACCGCGTGGACGGTCCTCGAACGCCTCAAGGTCGTCCAGGGTGAGACCCTGCTGATCCATGCCGCCTCCGGTGGCGTGGGCACGTTCGCCGCCCAGCTCGCCGTGGCCCGTGGCGCGCGTGTGATCGGCACCGCCGGCCAGGACAACCACGAACGGCTGCGCACGCTCGGCGTGATCCCCGTCGCCCACGGCGAGGGGCTCGCCGACCGGGTACGGGCCATCGCCCCCGAGGCGGTCGACGCCGTGCTCGACGCATCCGGCCGCGGCGAGATCCCGCTGTCCATCGAACTCGCCGGCGGCCCCGAGCGCGTCCTCACCCTCGTGGCCTTCGACGCCGGCGACCTGGGCATCCAGGTCCACACCGACGGCCCGAGCGGGAACGGCATCCGGGCCCTGCACGACATTCTCCCCCTGATCGAAGAAGGACGACTTCACGTCCCGATCTGGCGCACCTACCCCCTCGCGGAGGCCGCCGCCGCACTCGACCTGAGCCGTACGGGACACGTCGGCGGCAAGATCGTCCTGCTGCCGTCGGCCACCGCGTAGCCGCGCCGACCGGCCCGGCAGCGCGCAGGGACGTCACCGCAGGCTGACTCACGGTCTGCCGGTGGCGCCGGTCCGGGGCCGGTGCCACCGGCAGACCGTCACGGGTACGAGGAACACGTACCGGGCGGGGCAGCCGTACCAAGGGTGGGCGCGGCATCAAGGGTTCGAGTCTGCTGGTGTGGTCGTGGCCGTCCGGCAGCGAAACGGGCGATCGCATGGCGGAAAGGCCCGCAGGAGTTGTCGCCGTCAGTTCTTGCCGAGCAGGCGCCAGATCTGGTTCTTCTTGCTGCCGAGGGCGCTCGCGGGGTCGCAGGTCCACTGGTGGATCAACGCGCCGGGTGTGGTCGAGACATCGCTGACGTCGACGCACTTGCCACTGTGGACGGCGACGAGTTGGTGGTCCTGGCTGTTGCCGAGCGCGGTGACGGGGTTGAGGGTGAACTGCTGGTTCGTGGCGCCGTTGCAGGTGTACTGGATGACGGCGGCGCCGTCGGCGCTGGATGCCCCGGAGACGTCGAGGCACTTGCCGCTGAGCTCGTTGACGACGGTGTACGTGTTGGTCTTGCCGCTGACCGGCTTGAAGTCGAGCATCTGCTGGTAGCCGCCCTCGCAGGGATACTGCTGGTACTGGGTGCCGTTGGCGGTGCTGACGTTGGTGTCGTCCAGGCACTGACCGCTGTTCTCGCTCACGGCGACCGTGGAGATCGTGGTGTTGGACGGCGGGAGCAGGGTGACGGTGTAGCCGTCCTTGGCACTGGTCCAGGGGATGCTCACCGAGGCCGCGTTGCCGCTGACGGTCAGGGTGGTGTCGGAGATCGTGACCGGGCCGGTGACCGCCGCGCCCCCGTTGTAGGGCACACGTTGCACTACCGCACGGACCTGGCCGTTCGCCACGACCGAGGTGGTGTTCAGTCCGGTGAGGTCGACGTTGACCGTGCCGGTGTTTCCGCTGCTGCCGAGCAGGATCTTGGCGTTGGCCGCGGTGTTGTCCTTGGTGGCCAGGCCGTCCGTGCCGGTGCCCTGTGTGAGCTTGACGATGTTGCCGGTCTGGGAGCCGTAGTAGCGGTACATGAACCACTCACCGAGCGGCAGGTACTGGCCGGCGCTGTTCTTGGTGAGGAGATTGGCCTCGTTGTCGTGCAGCGCGGTGCCCGACGCCCAGTTGCCGCGCAGCCCGTCGGCGCCGGCCCGCTCCAGGCGGCCGATGAACCAGGCGCCGCCGCCCGGCGACTGCATGGACAGGGTGGCGTACTCGTTGATCTGGTACGGGCGGGTGTTGGTCAGACCCGCGGCGGAGAGGGTGGAGTTGGCGCGGCCGACGTCGGTGGCGGGGTCGCCGGGTTCGTCGTGCCAGCTGTAGATGTCGGGGGCGACGTTGTTCGCCTTGACGTAGGCCAGGTACGTCGTCCACCAGCTGTTGGAGGGGTTCGGCTGGCCCGCGATGCTGGGGCCGACGATGAGCTGGGAGGGGAAGGCGGCGCGCACCTTGGCGTGGAAGCGCGACCACATCTGCAGGTACTGCGTCTGTGACGCGCCCCAGAAGCCGCTGCCGTCGGGTTCGTTCCACAGGTCCCACTGGACCGTCATGTTGTTGGCCTTGACGTCGCTGATGAGCTGGGTGACGAAGGCGTCGAACTGCGTCCAGTCACCGTTGTCACCGGGCCAGCCCTGGCTGGTGGTGCCGTCGGCGCCCCATAGGTCGTGCGGGAGCAGCACGAAGGTGCCGCCGAGGGCGGCGGTGCGCTTGTACTGGGCCAGAGTGGAGGCCCAGCGGGTCTGGTAGTCGGCGAGGCTGGTTGCGTAGCCGCCACTGTTGAGCTGGGCGCCGCCGGCCCGCATGAAGTGCCACTTGATGTCCTTGAAGAAGTGGTCCTGGGGCAGCGAGCCGGTCGGGGTCAGTCCGTAGATCGTCCCGGAGGCGTGGTAGGTGGGGGCGCCTCCGGCGGTAGAGAAGTCGACGGTGACACTGGTGTCAGCTGCCTGCGACGGGGCGGCGGGCAGCAGGGCTCCGGCCAGGGCTGCCAGCAGGACGCCGGTGGTTGGGACTGCTCGGCGTCCGGTTCGGGTTCCGGGTCGGGGGCGCGGGCGGGGCGGGTGCATGTGCGGCTCCTGGTGGATCGGGACCGGGTCGGTGAGGGCCCAGGCAGTGCGGAAGGTGGCTGGTCAGCGGCTGACTCGGCGTGCGTGTGCCGCTGCGAGGAAGAGGTAGCTGGCGGCGGTCCAGGTGTAGGCGCGGTCCCGCAGGCCCGTGCCGGTCAGGGCGTCGAAGTTCTCGGCGAAGCCGGAGGTTTCGCACAGGGCGCGGAAGCGGGCGCTGATCTCGTCCGCGAGGCGTTCGTGCCCGGCCCGGCGCAGCCCGTCTTCGATGAGGACGGTGGCGGGGGCCCAGATCGGTCCGCGCCAGTAGCCGTCGGAGCGGTAGTGCGGCGAGGTGGGCAGCTCGGTGGCCAGGCCGTACGGGGTCAGGTGGGCCTCGATCCGGTCGGCCAGCACGCTGCTGACGTCGTCCGGCAGGCGCTCGCCCAGCACGATGGGCATCAGGTCGAGCAGGCTGGACGTGCTCCAGGTCTCCCCGGTGCCGACACCCCGGGCGACGAACCGGTCACCTGCCCAGAGCTGGTCGAACATCGCCGCCTGGGTCTCGGCAGCCGTTCGCTGCCATCGACGAGCGTCGTCCGGCCGACCCAACTCACTTGCGAGTTCGGCAAGTTGGTGCAACTGGAGGACGAGGAAGGCGGCCAGGTCGGCGGAGACGATCACGCGTGCGGGGTCGAAGGTGGTGGCGTTGTCCCAGCCGCTGTCGTTGCCGTGCTGGTAGTGGGGCAGTTCGCTACCGGGGGCGCGCCGTGCGGCGAGCCAGAAGTCGGTCCAGCGTTCCAGCCTGCCGTACGTCTCGGCCAGTTCGGCCTGCCCGAGCGGCTCGGGGAGCCGTCGGCGCAGGTGGCCGAAGGCCCAGCCGTGGATGGGCGGTTTGACGAAGTTGTACAGGACCTCGGAGTGGGTGACCGAGTCGGGCAGGGCTCCTGTCTGGTCCTGGTGGTCGAAGGGCAACTGGTACTGGTCCCAGGCCAGTTCGGGGGAGCCGGGGGCCAGGGCGAGGGCGTTGAAGCAGTGGTCCCAGCTCCAGACCTTGTCCATCCAGTGCTTGGACATCAGCACCGCGGGCCGGGTGACCAGCCCCGCCGGCCGTACGGTCGCGGACCACAGGACGTAGGCGGCGAGTTCGGCGGCCGGGGTGGCGGACGAGCGCCAGGGGGCCACCGCGTCGACAAAGTCCGCGAAGGAGTTCTGCCCTTCCTCGACGAGCTTGGCGAACGCCGCCGCCGACGCGTACGGCGGGCGGGACGTGTCGAGTTCCTCGACCGCGACCTCCCACGATCCGTCAGCTTCGGCGGCGACCGTGAGGCCCCGGTCGGCACTGCCAAGGGCCTGGCTGCCGGAGGTGTCGGTCACCGTGCCGGAGAGCACCGTGACGCGGTAGCGGCGCCCGGTCTCGTACGACGTGAACACGTGCGCGTCGGCGGCCGCGTCGTGGAAGAAGTAGGTGCCGCTGAACGGGGTCAGGGCTTTCGCCGCCGCGGAGATGCGCAGGGACAGCCCCGCACTTCGCAGGCGGACGGTGTCCGGTGATTCGTAGGCGAGGTCGATGCGGCCGTCCGTACCGGTCCAGCTGAGCAGGCCCGGGGTCGCCTCGACGCGGGTCTCGGCGCGGTCGCCCGTCGCCCGGTCCAGGGGAATCAGGCTCAGGACGGCGTGCATGCCGTTCTGGTGCGAGACGAGGTGGAGGTCCTCGGCGCGCGTCTTCTCCGCCAGCACGGGAGATATGCCGAACCAGGATCCGTGTGTGCTGAACGGGATGTCATGGACGGAGAAGGCCGGGCCGGGCGGAGCGGCGGTCATGGAGGCGGTACTCGTTTCTTGAGCAGGGGTGATCGGCGGTCGGCCGTCCGTCCGGTGTACGGACGGTGGGGACCGGGAGGAGATGGTGGGGGTCAGTCCTTGACGGCTCCGGCGGTGACGCCGGCGGCGACGTAGCGCTGGGCGAGGACGAGGATGACTGTGGCGGGCAGGGAGGCGACGACGGCGGTGGCCATGATGGCGTTCCACTGCTGGTTGTTGTTGCCGATGTAGTGGTAGATGCCGAGGGTGATCGGCTCGTTGGCGCCGCCGCCCGCGAGGGTGCTGGCGAAGATGAAGTCGGACCAGGACCACAGGAACGCGAACAGGGACACCGTGACGACCGAGTTGCGGCTCATGGGCAGGACGATCGAGCGGAAGGTGCGCAGCGGGCCGGCGCCGTCCATGGTCGCGGCCTGGAGGAGTTCGCCGGGGATGTTGGACATGAACGCGGTGAAGATGAGGACGGCGAAGGGGACGGCGAGGGTGGAGTCGGCGACGATCAGGCCGGGCACGGACTGCAGCAGGCCGAGCTGGAGGTAGATGGCGTAGAAGCCCATCGCCATGATGATGCCGGGGATCATCTGGGCGGCCAGCAGGACGAAGCTGAGGAGGCCGCCGCCGCGCGGGCGCAGTTTGGCCAGCGCGTAGCCGGCGGGTGCGGCCAGCGCCACGGTCAGTGCGACGGTGCCCAGACCGATGACGAGGCTGGTGCCGAGGTAGGGCAACTGCTGGTCGAGGACGGCCCGGTAGCCCTCCAGCGTGGGCCGGGCGGGGAACAGGTCCGGCGGGCTCTTGCGCATGTCCTGGTCGCGGGTGAAGGACACGTTGATCATCCAGTAGACCGGGAAGAGCATGAACGCGGTCAGGACGAGGCCGACGGCGGTCTTCCACCACGTACGGGGGCGCCGGTTCATGGCGATTCCTGTCATGACAGGGCCTGCTTTCGCTGGACCCGCATGTAGACGAGGCCGAAGAGCAGGGCGGCGACGACGAGGAGGTTGCCGACGGCCGCGCCGGGGCCGAAGGCGGGCAGCAGGTTGCCGAAGCCGAGCTGGTAGGACCAGGTGGCGAAGGTGGTGGAGGAGTCGGCGGGGCCGCCCTTGGTCATGATCCAGATGATGTCGAAGACCTTGAGCGTGTAGACGAGACCCAGCAGCAGGGTGATCGCGGAGACCGGGCGCAGCAGGGGGAAGGTGATGCGCCAAAAGCGCTGCCAGGCGTTGGCGCCGTCGAGGGCGGCGGCCTCGTACAGGCTGGTGGGGATGGACTGCAGGCCGGAGTAGAGGACGACGAGGTTGAAGGGGACGCCGATCCAGATGTTCGCGATGATCACCGAGGCCAGTGCCCAGGACGGCGAGGTCAGCCAGTTCACCGGGCCGATACCGACGGCGTGCAGGGTGGCGTTGACGATGCCGGAGTCGCTGTTGAGCATCCACGACCAGGTGGACGCCGACACGATCAGAGGCAGCAGCCACGGCACCAGGAACAGTGCGCGCAGAGTCGCGGAGAGCCGGAAGTGCTGGTTGAAGAAGACCGCGAGCGCCAGGCCGATCGCGTACTGGAAGACCAGGCACACGACGGTGAACACCATGGTGTGCAGCAGGGCCGGAGCGAAGACCGGGTCGTCGAACACCGTCAGGTAGTTCTTCAGGCCCGTGAACGGGGCGTCCCCCTGCACGAAGGAGCGGACCGTGTAGTTGCGCAGGCTCAGATCGATGTTGCGGTAGAGCGGATACGCGTAGAAGAAGGCGAGATAGACGACCACCGGGGCCAGGAAGGCCCAGGCGGCCCACTGCGGGGAGGCGGGCCGGCGCTGTCGCGGGGCGGCGGCCGGGGGCGGGGCGGCACTCGCCGCCCCGTTCCCCTCGCGCACCGGCAGCGGGTGGGGCGCTGGTGGGTTGCGGTTCATCAACGGGCCTCTGGCACTGGTTACTTGACGGCGGACTGGGCCGAAGTGAGCGCGTCCTTGGGGGACTTGGCGCCGCTGAGCGCGGACTGGACGGCCTTCCACATCTGCTCGGAGATCTTGGGGTACTTGGTGCCCAGGTCGTCACTGGTGCGGCCCTTGGCCGCCTTGACCGCGTCCACCCACGGCTTGAGCTTCGCGTTGGCCGCGACCTGCTTGTCCTGGACCTCACCGGTGGGGGCGACATAGGACAGGGTGGTGTCGGTGTCGTACAGGTTCTGGGTGCTGGTCAGGCAGGAGACGAGCTTTTGTGCGGTGGTGTAGCGGCCGGTGTCGTCCTGCACCGGGATGGTGACGAACTCGCCGCCCGTCGGGGCCGCCGCGTTGCCTCCTGCGGCAGCGGGCACGGGGATGACGCCGTAGTCGAGACCGGCCTTGTCGGCGCCCGCGAGCTGCCAGGTGCCGTTCTCCGCGAACGCGTAGTCGCCGCTCGCGAACTCCTGCCAACTCGTCGTCTGGGTGTTGTTGAGCACCGAGTTGGGGGCGTAGCCCTTGCCCAGCCAGTCCTTCCACAGCGACAGCGCGGACACGCCCTGGGCGGAGTCGAGTTCGGTCAGTTTCGCGCCGGAGCCCCACAACCACGGCAGGAACTGGAAGCTGCCCTCCTCCGTGCCGATCGCGGAGAACGTGATGCCCTTCTTGCCCGCCTCCTTCACCTTCGCCAGCGCCGCGGTCAGCGACGTCCAGTCCCTGACCGAGGAGATGTCCACCCCGGCCTCCTTGAGCACCTTGTTGTTGTAGTAGAGGGCGAGGGTGTTGGCGCCGATCGGCGTGCCGTAGGTCTTCCCGCCCGACTGGCCGGCGCCGAGCAGGTTGGGATCGACGCCGGAGGTGTCGAGCTTGTTGTCGCCGGTCGTGGTGAGCACGCCCGCCTCCGCCAGCGTCGACACCACCGGGTTGTCGACGATCAGCACATCCGGGGAGTTGCCCTGCTGCGCCGCCAGCAGCGTCTTGCTGGTCAGGTCACTGGTGTCGAACGCCGTCCGCTTGACCTTCACACCCGCCTCGGTGCCACAGCCCTCCAGCAGCTTCGCCCACGCCGAACCCTTCGCGAACTGCGGGTACGGGTCCCAGATCGTGTACGTGGCGTCGTCCGCCGCCTTCGTGGAGGAGCCGCTCTTACCGGAGCCGCAAGCGGTGGCACCGGCGGTGACGGCGACGACGGTCAGGACTGCGGCGGTCAGGCGGCGCCTTCTGGAGGAGCTGTTCATCGCGGGTTCCTTTGTTTTTGGCATGCGGGTGCCGAGGCGAGGGGTTGCCGGGGGTTCGGGCACGCCTGACGTCAGTGCGGGCGCGGTTGATGAGTGGTTCGAGCGTCGGGCGAGGTGAAGAAGGAGGTCAGGGCATAGCCGTGGGGTGCGTCAGGGTGTCGTACCGGGTCAGGCGTCCGTGGTGGGTGTGGCCCCTGCGGGGCCGGTGCTGGCCCGCAGGGATATGGGCGGTGCGAGGAGATGGTGCCGGGGCGGCGCGTCGGGATGGTTGAGTCGCTCCACCAGCAGGTCGACGGCTAGTCGGCCCATCTCGGCGGCCGGTACGTCCGCCGCGGTGAGCTGCGGGGTCACCGTTTCCGCCCAGCGGCCGGCCACGACCCCAGTGAGGGAGAAGTCCCGCGGCACATTGCGGCCGGCCTCGGCGAGACCCCGATAGAGGCCGCCGAGCGCGGCTTCGTTCAGGGTGACCAGGGCCGTGGTGGCCGGGTCGTCGTGCAAAATCCGTTCGAGACAGGCCTGACCCGAGGCGGCGTCGTCGCCACAGCAGTACGTCCGGACCGTCAGTCCGCGTTCGGCCGCAGCCTTCGTGAAACCGTCCAGGCCTCGGTGCGCGGACTCGTACCCGGTGCGCAGCAACTGCTCGGGACGGTTGACGAAGGCGACTCGGCGGTGGCCGAGATCCGCCAGGTGATGGACGCAGCGCTCCACCAACGCGGTGTGGTCCAGCCCCACCCACCAACCGCCCTCGGGCCGAGCAGTCCGACCGATGGCGACGGAGGGGAAGTCAACGGCGGACAGATGGTCCACCCGGTCGTCTTCCAGCCTGATCTCCATCAGGATCGCGCCGTCGACCCGACGCTCCCCCAACAGCCGCTGGAAGGAACGGTCGCTGTCGACGCCGCTGGGAGACAGGAGCACGTCGTAGTCGTAGGCCGCGGCTGCCTCCACCACGCTGCCGATGAAATCCAGCTGCATTCCCGTGTAGTGGTTCCCGGCCGGCGGGAAGACCAGACCGATGGTGCTGGTCCGGCCGTTGGCCAGCGCGCGGGCACTGGCACTGGGCCGGTAGCCCAACTCGTCGACAACCTGCTGGATCTTGCGGCGCGTGTCCTCCGAAACCGGCCGCTTGCCGCTCAGCGCGTAGGACACGGTGCTCCGCGAGACACCGGCCCTCTTGGCGATCTCACCGATGTTCACGGCAACTCCTTGCTCGAACCGGTTCGATACCTCGGAGAGGAAACCGTCCCCCGGTCGCGTGGCACTGGAAGGGTAGAGCGACGACTATCGGCTGTCGAACCGGTTCGCGTGAAGTGAACGTAGAAACAAGCCAGGCGCCTGTCAACACTTCGAACCACTCTTTCCGTAAAGACCCTGCAATCCGCCATACGCGACACGGGTTCCGTATGTCGGGGGGATTGCTGGCCGGTTTCCTCGGTGCTAGCTTCGCCGAACCGGTTCGACCCGCTCCCGGCTACCCCTCCACCGAGATGGCCCGGCGCCAGTCGGCCGAAGTGGGCTGGAACCGCCCCCCTCAAGGATTAGGACGCAATCCATGCCACCTGCTGACAGATCCGCCAGGCGCCGAGGCTCGGCCGCCGTGGCACTGACTCTCGGTGCGGGCCTGCTGGCCGCGCCGGCCCTCCCCGCACAGGCGGCCGACGCACCCCAACCCGCCGCCCGCTACACCTTCGACCAGGACGACCTCGCGTCGGGCAGGGTCACCGACAGCTCCGGCAACGGCCTGACGGCGAGCCTGGTGAACGGCGACACCGCGCAGTCCGTCGCGGGCGCCGACGGCGGCAAAGCGCTCGCCCTGCCCGGCGGGGCGCCCACCTCGAACGGCGCGTACGTCCGGCTGCCCCGTGAAGTCCTCGGCGACGCAACCGACTTGACGGTCTCGGCCCGCGTGAAGTGGAGCGGCGACAAGTCGTCCTGGCAGCGGATCTTCGATCTCGGCACCAACACCACCAAGTATTTCTTCAGCACTCCGTACAACGGCAACGGACTGTTCCAGACCTCGGTGACCACCGGCGGAGGCGGAGCGGAGGCGCAGGCCCTGGGCTACGCGATGCTGCCCGCGGACGCTTGGCGGACCGTCACCGTCACCCTCGACACCAGCGCCGGTCGGCTCACCACCTACCTCGACGGCACGGCGGTGTCGTCCGCCGCGACCGGCATCAAGGCCAAGGAACTGCTGGACGGTTCGGCCACGGCCGCCGGCTACATCGGCAAGTCCTTCTGGCCGGACCCGCTGCTCAAGGGCTCGATCGACGACTTCGCCGTGTGGCACTCGGCGCTCAGCGCCGAGCAGGTGGCCGGCCTGGTCGGGGCCGTGCCGACCCTCCAGGACGTCTCGAAGACATCCTTCGAAGCCCGGACCACCACCGGGACCGCCCCAACCCTGCCGGCGTCCGTCCGCTCCTCCTTCTCCGACGGCTACGACCGCGACGCGCCGATCACCTGGGACACCGTGCCGTCCGACAAGTACGCCCGGCCCGGAACGTTCACCGTGGCCGGAACCGTCGCCGGCCGAGCCGTGACGGCGACCGTCACCGTGGTCCGCGAGGGGCAGCTCACCGTCGACCTCGGCTCGGACACAGGCACGTTCCACGGCGGCGCCTCCGGCACCCTCTACGGGGTGTACGGGGATGGTGTCCCCACCAACAACCTGATCGAGGGCATGGGCCTGCGCACGGTCTCCACGAAGGCACAGGACGGCCCGCAGCACCCCGGCGCCGACGCGCTGGACGTGGTCAAGCCGCTGGCCGACTCCACCAACGGCGACGTGTACATCTATATGACAGACATCCACCGCGGCTTCCCGTACGAGTGGCCGGGCAACACCCCCGAGGAGAAGCTCAGGCTCTACAACGAGAAGATCGCCAAGCAGGTCGACCAGGTGCTGCAGCTGCCGAAGCAGTACCAGGACAACATCGTCTTCGTGCCGTTCAACGAGCCCGAGGGCAACATGTTCGGCACCGGCGACTGGAGCCTCGACAAGGTCAGCTGGCTCAACGACCCGGACGACTTCTTCGCCGCCTGGGACGACGCGTACAAGCTCATCAAGGGCAAGATGCCGAGCGCCCGCATCGCAGGCCCCAACACCAGCGTCCTCTACGACCAGGTGAAGGGTTTCCTCACGCACACCCTGGCCGCCGGCACTCTCCCGGACGTCATCACCTGGCACGAGCTGAGCCACCCGGAGGCGGTGCGCCAGAGCGTCGCCAAGTACCGGGTGTGGGAGAAGGAACTGTTCAAGGGCACCGACAGGGAGGGCACCCAACTCCCCGTCAACATCAACGAGTACGCCTTCAACTACCACACCTCGGTCCCCGGCCAGATGATCCAGTGGGTGTCCGCGATCGAGGAATCCAAGGTCGATGCCGACATCGCCTACTGGAACATCGACGGTAACCTCTCCGACTCCGCGGTGCAGTCGGGCCGCGGCAACGGCCAGTGGTGGCTGCTGAACGCGTACGCCTCGATGAGCGGGCACACGGTGAAGGCGACCCCGCCGTTCCCCGGCGAGAACTACACCATGCAGGGCGTCGCCACTCTCGACGAGAAGAAGAAGCAGGCCCGGCTGATCTTCGGCGGGTCCACCGGCAAGGGCCACATCACCTTCGCGGACGTCCCGAAGAAGCTCTTCGGGAAGCGTGTGCACGCCTGGGTGCGGGAGATCGAGTGGAGCGGACAGGTCGGCGACAACTCCGGTCCGAAGCTGCTCGCCGAACAGGATCTGAAGGTCGGTGCCGACGGCACGGTAGTCGTCGACTTCGGCGACGGCGCGCTGCCGAAGCTGCGGGAGTCATCGGCGTACGAGATCGTCCTCAGCCCGGCCGGGAAGGCGAAGGGCACGCAGTCGCCGCCCGTGCGCTGGCAGGCTTCGTACGAGGCGGAGGACGCCGCTCACACCGGAACCGGCTACTCAAGGAACGGGCCGGAGGGCTCACCCCGCGACGTGTCGAAGTTCTACACCTCGGGCGGGTACGACGTCGGCGGCCTGCGTACCGGCTCGGACGTCACCCTCGAAACCACTGTGGACGTGCCGCAGGACGGCACCTACGACCTGAGCGTCTTCGCCAACTCGCTCAACACCTTCGACAAGGTGAAGGAGCAGGGCCCGACCAACGTCTTCCTGCGGGTGGACGGCAAGGCGGACAGCGAGCAGGAGTTGTACCTGCCGCTGGGCTACAAGTGGGTGGTCTGGGACCACACCGACACCAAGGTCCAGCTCACCAAGGGCAAGCACACCCTCACGCTCGCCGCGAAGAGCGCCGACGGCAAGCGCGCCACCAAGGGCGACGCCATCGTCGACCGCCTCACCCTCTCCCTCCCCGAGGCTTCAGCCGGCACCCAGGTGTACGAGGGTGAGCTGGCCTGGCTGGGCGGCGGGGCGCAACCCGTCTACGACCTGCCGAAGCGGGCCCAGGCCCCCGCCACCGGCTCGGGCGCGGCCCAGCTCAGGAAGGACCAGACGGCGACGTTCTGGGTCTACTCCCCCGCCGACCGCGAGGCCACGCTCAAGGTCGACGCTCTCGACGGCACGGGCGCCCGGCTCTCCGTGAACGGGCACGACGTCCTGCGCCTGGCCAAGGGCAGGAGCAAGGTGGCGGTCTCCCTGTCGGGCGGCGTCAACAAGGTGACGGTGACCGGCGGTTCGGCCACCACCCTCGTCGACCGCCTCACCGTCACCCCCACGGAGGGCACGCTCCAGACGCGTACGTACGAGGCCGGCGATGCGAAGCTCGCGGGCTCGGCCGCGCTCACCCCGCTCTCCCTGGCCACCGCCGGCACGGCGATCACCGGGGTCGGCGGCGAGCCGGGCAACGGCAACACCGCGACGTTCACCGTCGCCGCCGACCGGAGCGGCCTGTACGCGCTGCGCATCCGCTACTCCAACCCCGAACAGGCCGAGGCCACCCACTACAACCCCGATCCGCTCGCCCGCCACGCCGACATCAGCGTCAACGGCGGGGAGACACGGCGGGTCAGCTTCCCGCACAGCTTCCACCAGAACAACTTCTGGGAGCTGACCGTCGCCGTCCAGCTGAAGAAGGGACAGAACACGATCACCTTCCGCTCCGAGGAACTGCCCAACTTCGACGGCACCACCTACGCCTCGGACACCTTCCCCGGCGTACCGCTCCGCTCCCGCTACGCACCACTGATCGACCGGATCAGCGTCGCGCCGTACGCGCGCGAGACGCGATGACGTAGACACCACCGGCGGCAAAAGCCCGGGTCCGGCGACATGGTCGCCGGGCCCGGGCACCCCGTTGTCCGAAGGCCCTCTCAGTTGATGCGGACGATCTTCCAGAGCTGGTCGTCGACGTTCACGTCGTTCCACTGGACGACGCCTGCGCCGTTGGCGGTGGAGGACTGGGCGACGCCGGCGTTGAGGTTGCTGTTGACGTTCTTGAGTTCGTAGTAGCCGTTGCCCGCGTCGGTGAGGGTCCACTTCTGCGAGTTGGCGGCGGAGGGGGTGTTCTGGACCACGACGGCTCCCGGGGTGGTGGACCCGCTGCGGATGTCGAGGTTGAGGTTGCTGTTGGCGTTCCTGATGGTCCAGGCTCCGCTGCCCGCTGACTGGAAGGTGTAGAGCTGGCAGACACAGGCGGAGTTCTGCCACTGCTGGACGGCGGTGTTGGTGGCCGTGGAGCCGTTGGGGATGTCGAGGTACTTGCCGCTGTTCTTGTTGACGAGGATGTACTGTCCGGTGCCCAGCGGCGGCAGGGCGGTCTGGGTGAGGTTCCAGCGCTGGCAGGCGCAGCCGGTGTCGCTCCACTGGTCGGCGGTGGTGCCGGTGGCGGTAGAGGCGTTCGGGATCTCCAGGTACCTGCCGGTGACACGGTTGGTGAGCGTGTAGCCGCCGGCGGGGTTGGGAGCGACGGCCCACTCGTGGTCGAGGGTGCCGTTGTCGTCCCACTGCAGGACCCGGGCACCGTTGGCGGTGGACTGGTTCTCCACGCCGAGGACCTTGCCACTGGCCACGTTGAAGATCTTGAAGAAGCCGGAGGGCTGCGCCGCGAAGCGCCACTGCTGGTCGTTGGCGTTGGTGGTGTTCTGCTGCGTCGCGGTGGTGCCGTTTGCGGTGGAGCCGCCCGCGATGGTCAGCGGGAGGTTGCTGTTGGCGTTCGACACCGTGTAGGTGGCACCGTCCGAGATTCCGCCGCCGAGATCGATGGTGCCGTACGTGACGGGGTTACGGACGTTGCTGCCGCCGCTGCCCCCGCTGAGCACCAGCAGGCTGTGGCCGTCGGGCAGGGGCAGCAGGCCACGGCTGTAGCCGCCGACGACGGTGGAGTTGATGCGCGTCCAGGTGTCGGCGGCACCGTTCGCGGTGTTGAGGAACAGGTCGCCCGTGCTGTAGGCGCTGACGACGAGGGTCCCGTTGGGGCCGCCGGTGGGCAGCCAGGTGATGTATGGGGTGCTGGTGGGCACCGTGCCGTCCGTCGCACGCAGGGGGATGCCCGTGACGGAGTTGAAGGCCTCCGGGTCGGCGGAGATCTTGTAGTAGACGGCGAAGTTGCCCGCGGCCGAGCCGCCGTACTCGTACGTCATGACGTAGTTGCCGTTGGGCAGCTTCGCGACGGTGGCCATGCCGGGGCGCTGACTGTAGGTGGGCATCGCCACGTCGTTCACCACAGGCCCCCAGGTGCGCCCGTCCGTGGAGACCTGGTGCACGAGCTTCTGGCCGTAGGCGGAATCACGCTGGTCGGAGTAGTAGACGATCAGCTTGCCGTTGGCGTAGAGGAAGAACGGCTCCCATACGGGGGTGTTGCCGTTGCCGTTCGTGTCGAAGGCCGGGCCCCCGGTGGCGATGTTGCTGACGAAGGTCCAGGTCAGTCCGCGGTCCGTGCTGGCGTAGACATCGATCTTGATGGCAGAGCGGTCGGAGGGGACGGACGCTCCGGCGGCGAGGATGGTACCCGCAGGGAAGTCGCCCATGGCGGTGGGGAGTTCGAAGAGCTCGGGCTCCCAGCGCATGCCCCAGCCGTTCTGGGTGTCGGCTATGTCCGAGATCTTCGTCCAGGCGTTGCCGTTGTCGGTGCTTCGGTAGATCGGGAAGACCGGTGTCCCGGTGGTGTACTGCTCGAAGGTCGACAGGATCGTGCCGTTGGCCGAGCCGTTGTGCTGCAGACGCAGCGCCCGCGGATAGAACGACCCGGGCGAGGGCGCGTTCGACGGCGGGGTGTACATCGTCTGCGACGGACGGGCCAGGGCGTCCGCCCGGCCCGCGGCGGGCAGCAGCAGCGTCGCCACGGCGGCCAGCAGGGCGATTACGGCCGTCAGGAGGAAGAGAGGACGGGAATGCGGAGCGGCGCCGGATCTGGCGCCTGTCTGCACAGTGGACATTGCGGCTCCCAGGGGAAGGGATGAAGGTGTGTTTCAGTGCCCGCCGCACGCCGGATCGATCCGGGCGTGGAACAGCGGAGTCCAGGGACGAGTGACGTCAGCCGCCCTGACAACGGCCGACGCCTTGGCGACGACGAATCCGACGAGCCTCTTGGAACGAGGGTCCTCGGGAGACAGCGGTGGTGCTCACACGTGCGCTCGGGTCCGCACGCGGTCGGTGCGGTGGCTCAAGCGGTGCGAGGTGCCGTCCGCCCCTGACGTGAGGGCGGGGGCGCGGTCGAGCCGCGGATGACGAGTTCGACCGGTGGCTCGCTCGCCGGAGGCAGGTCGGTCCCCGGCTCCTCGATGGCGTGCACGAGCAGTCTGATCCCTTCCCGCGCCGCGGCGTCGAAGGGCTGACGCGCGGTGGTCAGCGGAGGGGTGACGTGGGCGAAGACGGGGTTGCCGTCGAATCCGACCACGCTGATGTCCTCCGGTACCTGACGGCCGGCCTCGCGCAGGGCGTGGATCAGGCCGATGGCCATCTCGTCGCCCGCCACGAACACGGCGGTCACCGAACTGTCCGCAGCCAGTTCCCGGCCTGCGGCGTAGCCGGATTCGGGTGACCAGTCGCCGTCGATCACCGGGGATTCGGGCGCGCCCCGTTCCGCGAGCGCCGCGCGCCAGCCGTCGATACGGTCCTTGGAGGCGTACCAGCGTTGCGGGCCCGCAAGATGGTGGACGGTGGTGTGTCCCAGATCCAGCAGGTGTTCGGTGGCTGCCCGTGCCAGTTCGTAGGCGCCCACACCCACGCTCAGGGTTCGAGCGGAGGTGAAGGCCGGGGGCGCTCCCAGGAAGAGGACCGGTACGTCGATCCTGACGGAGATCTCTCCTTCCACGATGGGTTCGGAGACGACGACGCCGTCAACTCCCTGTTCGAGGAGCGACAGCACGGCGCCGGCGATGCCGTCGGGGTCACCGTCC
This sequence comes from Streptomyces sp. NBC_00576, assembly GCF_036345175.1. Lineage (NCBI taxonomy): Bacteria > Bacillati > Actinomycetota > Actinomycetes > Kitasatosporales > Streptomycetaceae > Streptomyces > Streptomyces sp. NBC_00576. The sequence continues at coordinate 474,400 of NZ_CP107780.1, forward strand.
ACGGTGTTGAGCACCCGCAGTGCGTAACCGGCGTCCCGTACGGCCTTCTCCACTCCCACGAGGAGTGAGGCGGTTCCGTACCCGGCTGTGCCCAGGGCGACGACCCCGATCGAACGGCTCCGGCCCGAGGCGAGCGCCCTGGCCGCGTGGTTCAGCCGGTATCCGAGCTCTCCGGCTGTGTCGAGAACGCGTCGGCGGACCTCGTCGGAGACGTACGGCTCGTTGTTGAAGACCCGTGACACCGTCTTGCGCGAAACGCCGGCCGCAAGGGCCACGTCCGCGCTGCGCGGTGCGGGGGAACCCGCGTTCCGCCCCACCACTCGTGTCATGAGAACTCCCGATGGCCGTGAGTATCGAACCAGGTCAACCGTATGACCGCGCGGTCTTGACCGCGCGGTCATATCTACGCCGCGCCAGGGTCCCCCGTCAAGAGAACGGGCAGCTTTTCTTGCGTCGAATGACCGATTTCCTGCTCATGGGACGGTCCGGGCGACGCCTTCTCCGCAGGGCCTTGACAGCGGACCCCTGGAAAGTTCACTCTTCACCGCGTCAGCCGATCGGATCTGTCCGATCGCGTTCGTTTCTGGTCGTATCCGTCGACCGCTTCCCGTCATGCCCCCTTGAGCCGATGCGCCACGCCCGGGCCATGACAGCCCTTCAGGAGCCGAAATGCGCCATTCATCCCTTGGTCAGCCCTTGCCTGACGCCAGCCGCCGCGCCGTGTTGCGCGGACTCGGTGGGGCCGCACTCCTCGGTGCCGGTATCCCACTGCTGTCCGCGTGCGGCGGGAGTGGCACCGGCGCCGACTCCAAGACCGTCACCGTCGGCTCCAACGCGTCCGACGCCGTCCCGAAGAAGGCGTACGGCGACATCTACGCGGCCTTCACAAAGCAGTCCGGGATCACGGTCGACATCAACACCAAGGACCACGGCACGTTCCAGGAGCAGATCAACTCCTACCTGCAGGGCACGCCGGACGACGTGTTCCAGTGGTTCGCCGGGTACCGGATGCAGTTCTTCGCGGCCAAGGGACTGGCCACCCCGATCGACGACGTGTGGAAGACGATCGGCGACAACTTCCCCAGTGCCATGCACGACCTCAGCAAGGGGCAGGACGGCAAGTACTACATGGTGCCGCTGACCACGTCCCCGTGGGCGGTCTTCTACCGCAAGAGCGTCTTCCAGCAGTACGGCTACGAGGTCCCCACCACGTGGGACGCGTACATCGCCCTGTGCAAGCAGATGAAGAAGGACGGGCTGGTCCCGATCGCGTTCGGCGACAAGGACGCCTGGCCGGCGATGGGCTCCTTCGACCAGATCAACTTCCGCCTCAACGGCTACGACTTCCACGTCGAGCTGATGGCGGGCAAGGCCTCCTGGACCGACGCGAAGGTCCGCAAGGCCTTCGACACCTGGGCCGAGTCCCTCCCCTACCACCAGGAGGGCGCGGTCGGCCGTACCTGGCAGGACGCCGCCCAGACGCTGGTGGCGAAGAAGGCGGGCATGTACATGCTCGGCATGTTCGTGGCCCAGCAGTTCACCAACAAGGCGGACCTGGACGACCTCGACTTCTTCGCCTTCCCCGAGATCGACCCGGCGCACGGGCAGGACACCGTGGAGGCGCCGACCGACGGCATCATGCTCAGCAAGAAGCCCAAGAACCACGCCGGCGCCGTCAAACTGCTCGAGTTCCTGGGCACTCCGGAGGCCGAGGAGATCTACCTGAAGGCCGACCCGAGCCTGATCGCCGCCTCCACGAAGGCCGACACCTCCGCCTACAGCTCCCTTCAGAAGAAGGGCTACGACATGATCGCGCAGGCGAAGCACCTCACGCAGTTCATGGACCGCGACAGCCGCCCGGACTTCACCTCCACGGTCATGCAGCCCGCGCTGCAGAAGTTCGTCCGCGACCCCAAGGACATCGACGGCATACTGTCGTCCATCGAGCGCCAGAAGAAGGCGATCTTCGCCTCCTCATGAGCACCGACATCCTCACGAAGTCCCCGGAGGCGGCCGCCGAGCCGCCCCGGGGCGTGCCCTCGAAGAAGCGGGTTCCGCAGGGCCATCGGCGTCTGCTGACCCGCCGCGACCGGCTCACGCTCGGCCTGATGGCCGGCGTGCCGACGATCCTGCACGTGGCCCTCGTCTGGGTCACCGCCCTCGCCTCCATCGCCCTCGCCTTCACCACCTGGGACGGCATCGGCTTCGACTCGATCAAGTGGGTGGGGCTGGACAACTTCCGCGAACTGTTCACCAACAACCCGCAGTTCTGGCCCGCAGTCCAGCACAACGTCATCTGGTTCGTCGTACTCATCCTGGTCCCGACCCCGCTCGGACTGCTCCTGGCCGTCCAGCTGGACAAGAACATCCGGTTCAGCCGGGTCTACCAGACGGCGTTCTTCCTGCCGGTCGTGGTGTCGCTGGCGGTCACCGGCTTCGTCTGGCAGCTGGTCTACAACCCGGACACGGGCCTGATCAACAGCCTGATCGGCGCCAACAAGCCCGGCCACTACATCGACTGGATCGGCGACCCGCACCTGAACCTGTGGGCCGTCCTGGTCGCCGCCTGCTGGCGGCACACCGGCTACATGATGATCCTCTACCTGGCCGGCCTGAAGGGCGTCGACCCGTCCCTGCGCGAGGCCTCCTCGCTCGACGGCGCCAACGAGTGGCAGACGTTCAAGAACGTCATCTTCCCCACCCTGCGCCCCACCAACACGGTCGTCCTCGTCGTCACGATCATCGAGGCCCTGCGCGCCTTCGACCTGGTCTTCGTCTTCAACAAGGGCGCCCAGGGCACCGAGTTGCTGTCGATCCTGGTCACCAACAACATCATCGGCGAGTCCAGCCGCATCGGGTACGGCTCGGCGATCGCCGTCGTCCTGCTGGTGATCTCCCTCGCCGTGATCATCCCGTATCTGATCAGCACCTTCCGGAAGGAGCGGCGGGCATGAGCGCCTCCATGTCGTTGAAACAGCGCACCCCCGTCCGCCCCGCCCGGGTCCTGCTGCACGTGTTCCTCGTCGTGACGTCCCTGGCCTGGCTGGCGCCCCTGCTGTGGGCCATGTTCGCGGCCCTGCGCCCCTACTCGGAGACCAGCGACAAGGGCTATGTCTCCTGGCCCGACAAGCTGAGCTTCGCCAACTTCACGAACGCGTTCACGCAGTCGGACATGCTGCACTACTTCGGCAACACGCTGATCATCGCGGTCCCGGCGGTGCTGCTGACCCTGTTTCTGTCGTCCTGCGTGGCGTTCTACGTCAGCCGCTTCGACTTCCGGGTCAACCTCTCCCTGCTGCTGGTGTTCACGGCCGGCAACCTGCTCCCGCAGCAGGTGATCATCACCCCGCTGTACCGCCTCTACCTGCTCATCGACCTGCCGGGGATCACCGCATCGGGCAAGCTGTACGACTCCGCTCTGGGCCTGGTCCTCATCCATGTGGCGTTCCAGTCGGGCTTCTGCGCGTTCGTGCTCGCCAACTACATGCGCTCGCTCCCGCACGAGCTGACCGAGGCCGCCCTCGTCGACGGCGCCTCCGTCTGGCGCCTGTACTGGCAGATCGTGCTGCCCCTGTGCAGGCCCGCGATGGCGGCTCTGGCGACCCTCCTCTCCATCTGGATCTACAACGACTTCTTCTGGGCGATCGTCCTGATCTCCACCGGTGAGAACATGCCGATCACCTCTGCCCTCAACAACCTCTCCGGCCAGTACTTCACCGACCCCAACCTGGTCGCCGCGGGCGCGTTGCTGACCGCGATCCCCACCCTGACCGTGTACTTCGCACTTCAGCGGCAGTTCGTCAGCGGCCTGACCCTGGGCGCCAACAAGGGGTGACACACCCCCACTTGCCCCTCCCCTACACCCCTCCCGGAGCACCACCAGTGAGTACCGCACGCCGTCTTCGCATTCCTGGAATCGCCTACGGAGGTGACTACAACCCCGAGCAGTGGCCCGAGGAGGTCTGGGCCGAGGACATGCGCCTGATGCGCGAGGCCGGGGTCACCATGGTCAGCGTCGGCATCTTCTCCTGGGCGCTGCTCGAACCGGCCGAGGGCGTCTACGACTTCACGCGCATGGACCGACTCCTCGACCTCCTCCACGAGAACGGCATCGGCGCCGACCTGGCCACACCCACCGCGGCACCGCCCGCCTGGTTCTTCCGCGCCCACCCCGAGGCACTCCCGGTGGACAAGGACGGCCGCCGACTCTCGTACGGCAGCCGCCAGACGTTCTGCCCGTCCAGCCCCGCCTACCGCGAGGCCGCCCTGCGGATCGCCGGCGCGCTGGCCGAGCGGTACGCCGACCACCCGACCGTCGTCATGTGGCACGTCCACAACGAGTACGGCTGCCACAACCCCGCCTGCTACTGCGACGACAGCGCGGAATCCTTCCGCCACTGGCTGCGCGCACGGTACGGGAACGACCTGGCGGCACTGAACCACGCCTGGGGCACCACCTTCTGGAGCCAGTGGTACTACGACTGGGCCGAAATCATCCCGCCCCGCGCGACCGGCGCCGTCCCCAACCCCACCCACCAACTGGACTGGCGCCGCTTCTGCAGCGACGAGCTGCTGTCCCTGTGCACCGCCGAACGCGAGGTACTGCTCCGGGCCGCGCCGGACCTGCCTGCGACGACCAACTTCATGGTCCTGCGCACCTTCGACGCCCTCGACTACTGGCGCTGGGCACCGGAGTTGGACATCCTCTCCAACGACCACTATCTGATGTCCGACGACCCGGAGGCGGAGCTCGACATCGCTCTCAGCGGCGACCTGATGCGGTCGCTCGCGGGCGGCCCCTGGTTCCTCATGGAGCACTCGACGGGTGCCGTCAACTGGCAGCAGGTCAACCGGGCCAAGGGCCCTGGAGAAATGCGGCGCAACGCGCTCGCGCACGTGGCCCACGGCGCCGACGGCATCGCGTTCTTCCAGTGGCGGGCGGCCAAGGCCGGCGCCGAGCAGTGGCACTCGGCGATGCTGCCGCACGCCGGCACCGACAGTCAGATCTGGCGCGACGTCGTCCAACTCGGCGCGGACCTGCGGGCGTTGGCCGAAGTGCGGGACTCCACCAGCACGGCACAGGTGGCGATCGTGTGGGACTGGGACGCCCGCTGGGCACTGGAACTGCCCTCCCAGCCCAGCGGCGAGCTGCGCTACCAGGACCTGGTTCGGGACTGGTACACCCCCCTGTGGCGGGCCGGGGTCGCCATCGACTTCGTACGCCCCGACGACCCCGAACTCGACCGCTACGAACTCGTCCTGGCACCCTCGCTGTACCTGGTCACGGAGGCAGCCGCGGCGAACCTCGCCCGGTTCGCCGAACGCGGGGGCACGCTGGCCGTCGGCTTCCACAGCGGCATGGTCGACGAGAACACTCACGTGCACCTGGGCGGTTACCCCGGCGCGTTCCGCGACGTCCTCGGCGTGGTCACCGACGAGCTCTTCCCTCTGCTGCCGGGCGAGACGACCGGCCTGACCGGCGACGTGGCATCGGGCGCCACGGCCGACCTGTGGTCGGAACGCATACGGCTGACCGGCGCACAGGCCGTCGCCTCCCACGCCGACGGCCCACTGGCCGGCCACCCCGCCGTCACCCACCACCGGTACGGCAGCGGCACCGCCTGGTATGTGGCCACCCACCCCGACCAGGACACCCTGTCCGCCCTCCTCCACCGCATCCGCGAGGAGGCCGGCGTGGCCCTCGAACACGAGGCGCCCGCCGGAATCGAGGTCGTACGGCGTCGCGGCGCGGAGGCCGACTTCCTGTTCCTCATCGACCACGCGGGAAAGGGGGCCGAAGTCTCCGCCGAAGGGGTGGAACTCCTCACGGGCGCTCAAGTCACGGGAACAGTCTTGGTCCCCCCGGGAGGCGCCGCCGTCGTCCGGGAACCGCGCGGCACGACGTCCTGACGTCGGCGGGTCTCGGCCTCCGACCACACTCCGCCGGGGTCGCGCTCAGTCGAGCGGGACCCCGGTGTGCTTCTCCAGGGCGTGGATGAGACGAGCCTGGAACTCCTCGTCCTGCGACGCGGGGTGTGGTGTCTGTGTCCGCTGGTGGTACCAGTAGCCGCCCGTGCTCGGGGTCACGTCGTCGTGGGTGGCGAGCCACGCCTGTGTCAGGTGCCCGGCGGTCAGGTCGTCCGATGCGCCGGCGCCGCCCATACGGGTGGGCACCCAGCCGGGGTCGACCGCATGGCTGGACGTTCCCTCCCAGCGGGACGCGAAGGCCAGCGCGAGAGTGGTGACCCACAGTTTGGTGTCGGAGTAGGAAGCGGTGCCGGCCGTCAGCGGTCCCAGGTCGGTGGAGCCCGCTCGGTGCATCGAACTGCTGAGGTAGATGAGTTTGGCCGGTTTGTCCATCAGTGCCGTCAGCAGGTAGGGCGCGACCGTGTTGACAGTGGTCTCGTCCGAGGAGTGCAGGACGCCGGCGTTGTGGATGACGGCGTCGAAGCGGCCGAATTCGGCGGCCTGCCGGGCGACGCCGTGAATGTCGTCCCGTTGGGCCAGATCCCCGAGGACGACACCCTTCCACCGGGCGGTGTCGTCCTCGCGGGTGAGACGGGCCGGATTGCGGACGTGGACGACCACGTCGTGCCCGTCGTCGGCCAATGCGTTCGCCGTGTTGCGCCCGAGCCCGCCGGCGGCGCCGGTCACCAGAATCAGTGCCACGTCAGTCATCTTTCGTCGGAGAGGAAGAAACGGTAGCGACTCGCGGGGCCGCTCTACCGCCCGCCCCGCCAGGAACAGGCCGCCGCTCCCCGGACCGGTACGGGGATCCCGAGTACCGCGCCGGAGGCGGCGGTCGGATTCGTCACGCCGTAGCGGGCCGTGGTGACGAAGAGGCTGTTGTCGTCGGGACGCAGGCACACCGAGGTGGGATGCGGCGCGGGCACGGTCAGGGTGTGCAGCAGGCGGCCGTCTGGATGGTACCGGCGGACTGTACCGGCACCCCACATCGCGACCCACAGACAGTCCTCGTCGTCGACGGTCATACCGTCGGGGCTGCCGTCCTCATCGCCCAGTCGGGCGAAGGTGTCCGGGCCGCCGGAGAGGTCGCCCGAGACGGGGTCGACCCGGCAGCGGAGGATCGTACCGGCGGCCGTGTCGGCGAGGTACATGGTCGTGCCGTCGGCGGTGAACGCCGGGCCGTTGGCGATGGTCAGGCCGTCGAGGACGCGTACGACGGTGCCGTCGGGGTCCGTCCGGTAGAGCGATCCCGCGCCATGGGTGCCGTCGTAGGCCATGCTGCCCGCCCAGAAACGCCCGGCGGGATCGGCGACGCCGTCGTTCATCCTGCTGGGGACCGGCGTACGGTCCTCGGGGCGGTCCAGCCATTCCAGGGCGCCGTCGGCGGTGAGCAGCGCGATGCCGGTGCCCGCTGCGGCGATCCACGCGTCGGGCCTGCCTGCGACCGGTGCGACGGCGCCCAACGGCACGTCGAGGGCGGCCAGTTGGCGCGGGGCCGCAAGGCCGGTGCCGTCGTGCAGCTCGAAGAGCCGGCCGCTGAGGATGTCGACGTACACATACCGGCCGTCGACCCAGCGGCCGCCCTCGGCGAGTTCGTACCCGCCGTCCACGAGGACCGCCACCGACGCTGCCGTTGTTGTCATGTTCGGTCTCCTGGGTCAGCGAATGGTCGTGCCGTCGGGCTGGTCGAGCAGCCCGAGTTCGTCCCGCGTCGGAAGGCCCTCCCAGTCGCCCCGGGTGGCGACGGCGAAGGCGGCGGTGGTGACGGCCCGGTGCAGCCGGGCCGGGATGTCCGCGCTGTCGAGGAGTCCGGACAGGTATCCCGCCACGAAGGCGTCGCCCGCGCCGACCAGATCGACCGCGTCGACCTGTCGCGCCGCGCGGTCGGTCGTCCCGTCGGCGGTGTAGGTGGTCGCGCCGAGTGCGCCGCGTTTGACGACCACCTCGGCGACACCCGCCGCCAGGATGCTCTTGACGGCCTCGGATTCGTCCGCGCCGGGTCGTTCCAGTACGAGCGGCAGCTCGTCCTCGGAGGCTATGAGCAGGTCGGTGCGGTCCAGCAGCGGCCGGAGGGCGGTGCGGGCGGCGTCGGTGGTCCACAGGCGGGAGCGGTAGTTGACGTCAAGGCATACGGTGATGCCGGCGTCGCGGGCGCTCGTCGCGGCGGCCAGAGCGGCTTCGGCCGCCGATGCGCTGAGCGCCGGTGTGATGCCGGTCAGGTGCAGGACGCGGGTGCCGGGGGCCAGCGCGGGCAGTACGTCGGCCGGGGAGACCGCCGAACCCGCCGAACCGGCGCGGTAGTAGCTGACGCGGGTCAGGGTGCCCAGGCGGGGTTCGGTCAGGAGCAGTCCCGTGGGGCGGCCGGTGTCGTCGGTGGCCGCGTGGCCGGTGTCGACGCCCTCGGCGCGCAGCGTGCGCAGGACCAGCGCGCCGAGTTCGTCCGCGCCGACCCGGCCGGCCCAGTTCACCCGGTGCCCGAGCCGGGCGAGGCCGATGGCGACGTTGGACTCGGCTCCGGCCACGGACAGGCCGAGGCTGCCGCCGAGTCGCAGCGCGCCGTGGGCGCGCAGCGCGGCCATGGTCTCGCCGAAGGTCATGACCTCGGGCGGAGTCGGGGCCGTCACGGGGTCTCCCCCGCCGCCACCTTGCGGAACTCGGCCGCGCGGGCGCGGAGTTGGCCCAGGTCGCCGCCGTCGGCCGCGTCCCCGACGAGGGGTGAGCCGACGCCGACGGCGATGGCGCCCCGGTCCAGGTAGTCGCGGGCCGCCTGTGCGTCCACTCCGCCGACCGGCACGAAGGGCACATCGGGGAACGGGTCGCGCAGGGCCTTGAGGTAGCCGGGGCCGCCGAAGGAGGCGGGGAAGAGTTTGATCGCGGCGGCGCCCCGGGCGAGGGCGGTCTCGACCTCGCTGGGTGTCAGGGCGCCCATCAGCACGGGTACGCCGTACGCCTCCAGCCCGTCGACCAGAGCCGGGGTGACGAGGTACGAGGCTCCCGCGTCCACGGCTCGGGCGGCGTCGGCGGCCGAGCGAACGGTGCCGGCTCCGAGGAGTGCGTCGGGGCCCAGTTCGGCGCGCGCCTGCCGTATGACGTCCGTGGCGTCCGCGGTGGTCAGCGAGACCTCGACGGCCGCGATGCCCTCCTGGGCGAGGGTGCACACGCTGCGCAGGGCCGCAGCGGCGTCCTTGCCTCGTACGATCGCCAGGAGGCGGTGGGCTCGGAGTGATTCCACCAGGTTCATGGGAGCAAGCTCTCCTTGTGCGTGGGGTCCGGGGATCAGGTCCTGCTGGTGGTCACCACTCGGTGAACGCTCCGTCGGGGCCGCGCCATACGGGGTTGCGCCAGCGGTGTCCGGTCTCTGCGGCGTGGCGTACCGCCTTCTCGTCGATCTCGACACCGAGGCCCGGGCGGGTGGAGGCGACGGCGTAACCGTCCTGGAAGCGGAAGGGTTCGGGGTCCATCACGTACTCCAGCAGGTCGGACTGCTGGTTGTAGTGGATGCCCATGCTCTGTTCCTGGATGAGGAAGTTCGGTACGGAGAAGGCGATCTGGAGGCTCGCGGCCAGGGCGATCGGGCCGAGGGGGCAGTGCGGGGCCATGGTGACGTCGTACGTCTCGGCCATGGCCGCGATGCGGCGGACCTCCGAGATGCCGCCGGCGTGCGACAGATCGGGCTGGGCGACGGCGATGCCGCTGGCCAGGACGTCGCGGAAGTCCCAGCGGGAGTAGAGGCGTTCGCCGGTGGCGAGGGGAACGCTCGTGGACTCCACCAGGCTGCGCAGGTTGGCGGAGTGTTCCGGCGCGACGGGTTCCTCGACGAACAGCGGGTGCAGCGGCTCCAGTTGGGGCAGCAGTCGGCGTGACATGGCGGTGGAGGCGCGGCCGTGGAAGTCGATGGCGATGTCCCGTTCGTCGCCCAGCACCTCGCGGACGGCGGCGACGCGTGCGACGACCTCGGCGGTGCGGGCCGGGGTGTCGATCGGGGCGAGTTCGGCCGAGCCGTTCATCTTCACGGCGGTGAAGCCCGCCTTCATCTGTTCCTCGGCCAGTTCCGCGACCTCACTGGGGCGGTCCCCGCCGATCCAGGCGTACATCCGGACGCGGTCGCGTACCGGGCCGCCGAGAAGGCGGTGGACCGGGACGCCGTAGGTCTTGCCTGCGATGTCCCACAAGGCCTGGTCGATGCCGGCGACGGCACTGGAGAGGATCGGGCCGCCGCGGTAGAAGCCACCCTTGGTGAGCACCTGCCAGTGGTCCTCGATGCGCAGCGGGTCCTGGCCGACGAGGTAGTCCGCGAGTTCGTGGACGGCGGCGCGTACGGTGTCGGCGCGGCCCTCGATGACGGGTTCGCCCCAGCCGGTGACGCCCTCGTCGGTGGCGACGCGCAGGAACAGCCAGCGCGGGGCCACGAGGAACGTCTCAAGTCCGGTTATCTTCAAGGAAGTTCCTTCGGCAGCGGGTCGGTCGCGACGTCCGGGTCGGTCCGCGCCCTTACGGCCGCCAGATCGTCGGTGGCCTGTGCCAGGAGTGAGTCGACGGCGGCCGCGGCGGCGTCCGGGTCGCCCGCTTCGACGGCGTCGACCAGTTCCTGGTGTACGGGGATGGAGTCGGAGAAGTGCTGGGCGCCGTGCACGATCCGGTCGCGGACGCGCAGGCCGGCTTCGATGACGACCTCCATCCGGCTGAGCAGTTCGTTGTGGGCGGCGTCCAGCAGGGCGCGGTGGAAGGCCAGGTCGGCCTCGACCATCGCCGCCGCGTCGGTGCCCGCCGACGCCATCGCGGCCAGTGCCTGCCGCATCGCGTCCAGGTCGGCCGTGGTACGGCGGGCCGCGGCGAGGCGGGCGCCGGCGGGCTCGACGATCGCGCGGACCTCGGCGAGGTCCTCCAGGAAGCCGTCGGTCGGGGCGCTGCTGCCCTGCCAGCGCAGCAGGTCGCTGTCGAGCAGGTTCCAGTCGGCGCGGGGCCGGATGGTCGTACCGCGTTTCTGCCGTGACTCCAGCAGGCCCTTGGACGCCAGTACGCGCATCGCCTCGCGGACCACGGTCTTGCTGACGCCCAGCTCCACTTCGAAGTTGGCCGGGTCCACCACGGAGCCCGGAGGGTAGTCGCCGCGGATGATGCGTCGGCCCAGCTCCTCAACCGCCTGGCCGTGCAGCCCCCTACCGGGATGGATCACCGTGTTCTCCGTTTCCGTCTCGGTCCTGTGCGCTGAGGCCGCGCACACCCCACCGCGGGGTGCGCGCCGCTCACGAGGACTCCTTCATGACGCTCCATCCTCCATCAACCACCAGGCTCGCTCCGGTCACATAGGAGGCGTCCGCCGATGCCAGGAAGGCGACGGCGGCGGCCACCTCCTCGGGCTGCCCGAACCGCCTCGCCGCCGTGGCGGCCACACTGCGCGCCCGATCGGCCTCCGGGATGCCGTCCCAGGCGGCGGTGAGGATGGGGCCGGGCAGCACGGTGTTGACCCGGATGTCCGGCCCGTACTCGACGGCCAGTTGCCGTCCCAGCGAGCACAGCGCGCCCTTCGCGGCGGCGTAGGCGGCATGGCCGGGCAGGCCGATGACCGCGTGCACCGAGGAGGTGAGGACGACAGAGCCCGAGGCCTCGCGCAACATGGCCGCGAAGGTCTTCATCCCGCGCCAGGCCGGCTTGAGCAGCACGGCCATCTGACCGTCCCACTCGGCCTCGCTCAGCTCGTGGGCGGGCTTGTTGACCTGGGCGAAGGCGTTGCTGTGCAGGACGTCCAGCCGCCCGTGGTGCTGCTCGACGTGGCGGGCCAGGTGCTCCCAGTCGGCGGCCGAGGTGACGTCGCAGCGTACGTACTCCGCGCGGCCTCCGCCGTCCTCGATGTCCGTGGCGAGCGCCTTGCCCGCCGCGTCGTCCACGTCCGTGGCCACGACGGTCGCGCCCTCGGCCGCGAGCCTTCGAGCCGTGGCCGCGCCGATGCCGTGCGCGGCGCCGGTGATCACCACCACACGTCCCGCCATCCTGTGGCACTCCGTCATCGATTACCTCTTCCCTCCGGCTTCCTGCACCCACCATAGCTGTTTCAATTAATTATGAATATATCTTGACGATGTGGCGATGGCGCTCCGAGACTGACCGGCATGCAACAGGCACCTTCAGTACGAAGCCAGGAAGGACCTCCTCCCATGAGCCGCACCACACACCTCCGCAGAAGCCGGGTCGCACTCGCAGTCACCCTTGCCGCCGCCTCCCTGCTGATCTCCGCCTGCGGGGGTTCGACCGGTTCGAAGGACCCCGCGGTCCAGAAACCTGTCAAGCCCGGCCAGAAGGTCGACCTGCGCTTCTGGTCGTGGGTTCCCGGTGTCGACAAGGCTGTCGACAAGTGGAACGCCACTCACCCGGACATCCGCGTCAAACTGGAGAAGATCCCGGCGGGCAGCAGCGGCGGCTACGCCAAGATGCGCGCCGCGCTCAAGAGCGGCAACGCGCCCGACCTGGCACAGGTGGAATACCAGGAGATCCCGTCGTTCCTGCTGGAGAACGGCCTGGTGAACCTGTCCCAGTACGGCGCGGACAAGGACCGGTCGAAGTTCGTGGACTGGCAGTGGCAGCAGGGAGTCTTCGACAAGGCTGTCTACGCGATCCCCCAGGCATCCGGTCCGATGGGCCTGTTCTACCGCTCCGACCTGTTCAAGAAGTGGGGCATCACGCCGCCCGCCACCTGGGACGAGTTCGCCCAGGCCGCGCAGAAGATCCACGATGCCGACCCGAAGGCCTACATCAGCACCTTCCCCGCCGGCAACTCCGCCTGGTTCACCGCACTCGCATGGCAGGCCGGCGCCAAGTGGTTCGGCGTGAACGGCGACACCTGGTCGGTGAACATCGACTCCCCGCAGACCCTCAAGGTCGCTGCCTTCTGGGACGACCTGCGCAGCAAGAAAGTGATCAAGACCGAACCCGACTTCGCCAACGGCTGGTACAAGGACCTGCAGACCGGTGGCATCACCTCGTGGGTCAGTGCCCAGTGGGGCGACGCCATCATCAGCGGAAACGCTCCTCGGACCACCGGCAAATGGGCGGTCGCGCCCATGCCGCAGTGGACGAAGGGCTCGAACGTGTCCGCGAACTGGGGAGGATCCTCCACGGCTGTCCTCAAGGGCGCCAAGCACATCCCCGAGGCCCTGAAGTTCGCCGAATGGCTCAACACCGACCCCACGAGCGTCGACCTGCTGCTGCAGGGCGGATACGGCTGGCCCGCGGCGGCCGACGGGTACAAGGGCTCCTCACTGGACAAGCCGTCACAGTTTTTCGGAGGCCAGAAGTACAACGAGGTCTTCGCAGAGGCGGACAAGAACATCGACAACTCGTGGAAGTGGATACCGACGATCGACGCCACCTACCAGCACCTCAACGACGGCTTCCAGGCCGCCCTGGCCGGCAAGGGCACGTTCGTCTCCGCGGTCAAGCAGGCGCAGAAGCAGACCGTCGAAGACCTGAAGAAGAAGGGTCTGAAGGTTTCCACCGGCCAGTGACCACCTCCGGAGGGCGCTACACGGCCGCCGCCGTTCTCCCCTCCGGACTCCAGAAAGAACCCTGATGCCCACCCGAGCGCCCCGCCGCCGCAGAAATCTGGCGCCCGTCGTCTTCGTCGCGCCGTTCCTCCTGCTGTTCCTCCTGACCTTCGCCCTCCCCATCGGCTACGCCGTCTACCAGAGCGTCATGGATGTCGAGTACACCGGATCCCTGGGGCTCGGCGGCAGCCATACCGTCTTCGTAGCGCTGAGCAACTACTCCGACGCGTTGTCCGATCACGCCTTTCTGCGCAGCATCGGTCGCGTACTGCTGTTCGCGGTCGTCCAGGTGCCGGTGATGGTCGTGTTGTCCGCCGGGCTCGCGCTGCTGCTGGACAGCGCCTCGGCCAAAGGCGTTCGGTTCTTCCGCGCCGCCTTCTTCCTGCCCTACGGCGTTCCGGGCGTCATCGCGTCCATCCTGTGGGGCTTCCTGTACGTACCGGGAGTCAGCCCTCTCGTGGACGGCATGCGCCATCTGGGGCTGTCGGTCGACCTGTTGGGCGGAAACACGGTTCTGTGGTCCATCGCGAACATCGTCACGTGGGAGTTCGCCGGCTACAACGTTCTGGTTCTCGTCGCCCAGTTGCGTACCATCCCCGCGGAGCTGTACGAGGCCGCCCGCATCGACGGCGCCAGTGCATGGGCGACGGTCCGGCACGTCAAACTGCCGCTGCTGCGCCCGGCGCTGATCCTCACCACGGTCTTCACCATCATCGGCACGCTGCAACTGTTCGCAGAACCGCTGGTGCTCAAGCCCGTCTCATCGAGTATCGACAGCGCCTACACCCCCAACCTCAGCGCCTACAACGAGGCGTTCACCAACGACAACTACCACCTCGCCGCTGCCGAGGCAGTGCTGCTCGCCCTCGCCGCGTTCGTGCTCTCCTTCGGATTTCTGCGGCTGATCAACAAGAGAGGTGGGGACGCGTGAGTCTCCAGACACCGGCCCGCGCAGTCCCACCGAGGGGCGAGACGCCGGCCTCCGACGACCACGCGACGCCGCGCGGCGGCATCACCGGGGTCACCACGCGCAGTCGCATCCTGGTCACCGGCCTGCTCGTGGCAGCCGCCGGGTACTTCCTGCTCCCCGTGTACTGGCTGGTCGTGGCGTCCACCAAGTCCACCGGCGACCTGTTCGGCAGCTTCGGGTTGTGGTTCTCCCATCCCCGGTTCCTGAGCAACCTGCGCCAGGTGGTCACCTACGACGATGCGATCTACCTGCGCTGGGCCGCCAACAGCCTGCTGTACGCAGGCGTGGGCGCAGGTGTGGCGACGCTTCTGGCCGCGATGTCCGGCTACGCGCTGGCCAAGTTCTCCTTCGCCGGCCGCGACACGATCTTCAACATCGTGCTGGGTGGCGTCCTGATCCCTGCCACGGCGCTGGCGCTGCCCATGTACCTGCTGTTCAGCGAGGCAGGCCTGGCCAACACCTACTGGGCCGTACTGCTGCCGAGCTTCGTCAGTCCCTTCGGCGTGTACCTGTGCCGGATCTACGCCGCGGCATCCATACCGGACGAGCTGCTGGAGGCAGCCCGCATCGACGGCGCGGGAGAGATCCGCATCTTCACGGTCGTTGTTCTGCGCATCATGACCCCCGCCCTGGTGACGATTTTCCTTTTCCAGTTCGTCGGCATCTGGAACAACTACTTCCTGCCGCTGGTCATGCTTTCCGACTCCAAGCTGTACCCCATCACCCTCGGTCTGACGTCGTGGCAGTCCTTCGCCGACCGCCAACCGCAGCTCTATCAGCTGACCGTTGGAGGTGCCTTCGTCTCCGTCGTCCCTCTGATGATCGCCATGGTCGCCCTGCAGCGCTTCTGGCGCAGCGGTCTGACCGAGGGCAGCGTAAAGGGCTGAGCCTCCGGCGGTTTCCAGGAGTCGCCGTCCCACTCCGGGCTTGAGCCGATGCCGCAGGTCGCCGCCCTGTGTGTCCACGTCCCGATGCTCGCACTGGCGTCGGCGATGCCAAACGCAGCGACCTGCGTGGTTTCGTGGTGCTGTCCGCCGTCGGCCCGGACCAGGGTCGGCCAGTAGTACGCGTCGGCGACATGCCGAAGCAGGACCTGGGCAGCGCCACGGTCGCCGGTGCCCGCCGGCCGTGGCCATCACGCCCAGCAGCCCAGCAGCAGAGAGATCGCGTCGACCACGTGGCGCCGCCTGGAACGCCGTACAGCCGGGAGAGGATTGTGGACCGGCGGCCGAGGTCACGTCGCAGCGCACTTACGCCGCGCGTTCCCCGATCTCCTCGATTCCTGCCGCGCCCGCCTCGCCGCTGGGTCGCCCAAGTCCGTGATCACGACCACCGCCCCTTCGGTCGCGTATCCGCGAGCCGTCGCCGCGCCGAGGTGGAAAACAGGCTCCCCGAGCCGATGACCGACGCCTGGCCCAGGGGCGGGGCTCTCGCCGACCGCGTCACGGTACCGGGAGCCGGAGTGGCACTCGCCGCCAACAGAAGGGGAGGGGCAGATCGCCCCTCCCCCCTTCGGCGTCACCTGCCTTGCGTCACCTGCCTGTGGGCATGACCGCCTTCCGGAACACGTCGTAGACGAGCTTGGGACGCTCCTCCGCGAAGGTCAGCAGGCCCATGACGGAGATGCCGTTGTAGGCCTGGTTGTACCCGGCGCGCTGCTTGTAGTCCTTGAGGACCCAGTAGGTGAAACCGGCGACGAAGTCGCTGCGCGCGGTCACCTGGTTCCAGTGGGCGGTGAAGCTCGCCGCCTGCCACTCCTCCGTACCCTGAGTGGTGTCGGGGCCGTGGGTGCCCGCCTCGGACCACGTGCCGTTCTCGGTGATCAGGATCGGCTTGCCGGGATACTTCGCGTGGACCGCGTCCAGCGTGGGGCCGAGGTCTGCGTCCTTGCCGTAGAAGTAGCCGAAGTACTCGTTGAACCCGATCACGTCGGCCAGGTCGAAGGCGGGGTCGTTGCTGGTGTTGGAGGCCCAGGTCACGGGGCGGGCGGTGAGGTCGACCGCCTTCACGGCCGCCTTGAGGTCGGCGAGCCAGGCCCGGTAGACCGGGGCGCCCGCGGCGTCGATCTCCGACTCGTTCTGGAGCCCCCAGAGGATCACCGAGGGGTGGTTGTGCTGGTTCCAGGCCATGGTCAGGGCGAGTGCGCGGGCAAGGCCGTAGCGCTCGGTCTGGAGCTTTTCCTGGGCGGTGTTGAGCCACATGGTGTCGATGTCGTCCATCACCAGCACGCCGTGCTCGTCCGCCCAGTCGTAGACGTACGGGTGGCGGTTGTAGACGCAGTTGCGGATGAGGTTGGCGCCCACTGCCGTCACATGGCTCAGTTCCCGGTCGTACTCGGCCGGCGTCATCGCCCTGCCGTGCGCGGCGGTCTCCTCGTGCCAGTTGAGGCCCTTGAGGAACAGCGGCTTGCCGTTCAGCCTCAACTGCGCGTCGCCGATGGTCAGTTCACGCACGCCGTAGTTGGTGGACAGGGTGTCCACCCGTGGGCCCGCGTGCCTCCCGGCGGTCAGGGTGGCGCGGGCGGTGAGCGTGCGCGGCGAGGCCGGGCTCCAGCGTGGGGCGTGGGGTATCGGGACCGAGACGCGTACGACGCCCGCCGAGCGGGCCGCGATCCGGGCCGCGACCACGACGGGCCGGCCGCCGCTCTCCCGGCCGGGATCCAGTGTGAGCCGGCCGTCGAAGTCCGAGGCGCTGTGGTTCTCGACGACCGCGCGTGCCTCGAGGCGCCCGTTCGCGCC
This sequence comes from Streptomyces sp. NBC_00576, assembly GCF_036345175.1. Lineage (NCBI taxonomy): Bacteria > Bacillati > Actinomycetota > Actinomycetes > Kitasatosporales > Streptomycetaceae > Streptomyces > Streptomyces sp. NBC_00576. The sequence goes on from NZ_CP107780.1 coordinate 491,616, forward strand.
GACGGCGAGCAGTCTGGCGATGGTGACCTGCGGGGCGGCCTCGATCCAGGCCGACCGGGTGAGGCCCGCGTAGGGCCAGTAGTCGACGGGCTTGTACGGCAGTTCGTGGTCGTCAGTGACCGGCTGGGGAGTCGAGGCCGTGTAGTCGGTGTAGCTCGCCCGGCGGAAGACCCGTACGGCGATCGTCTGACGCGTTCCCGGCCGCAGCGCCCCCGCCACCGGAAGCGCGAAGGGGGAGTTGGCGCCCTCGTGCTTGCCGAGGTGCTTGCCGTCGAGCCAGACCTCGGCGCTGTACCCCGCGGCGAGGAAGGCGATGCGTACGTGCCGGGCGCGCCACGAACCGGGGACGTCGACGGTGGTTCGGTACCAGGCGTAGCCGTCGCTGAACGCGGTGCCCTTGGCGAAGGGGGCGTCCTGCGAGCCGAATCCGGGAGTGTCCAGCAGGTCCCACGCCGACGGGACGTCGATGCGGCCCCACGCGCTGTCGTCGTGGCGCGCGGACTGCCAGCCCTCGCCGAGCCCCTGATCGGCCGGGTCGAAGCGGAAGCGCCATTTCCTGTCCAGGGACAGGTAGTCCCGGGTGGGCTCGTGGGTGCGCCAGCCGTCGAAGGCGGGGAGGACTGCGCCGTACTGGAAGACGACGTTGGTGCCGCCGACGTCACGCACATGGGTGCCGGACGGCTCGGTGGCCGGGTGGGGGTCGAGCACCGGACCTGCCGTGGCGGTCGCCGCTTGCGCGGTCTCCGGCCAGGCGGGCAGAGCGACGACGACGGCGGCGGCGCTGAGTGCCGTCACGACGGTACGCCGGGACGGACGGATGGATTCGGTCATGGCACATGAGCCTGGGCAGTCCCGCCACCCCTGTCAAGCATTATTCATAAATAATGAATTGAGCTAGCGTGCTCCCATGACCACACAGCAGCAGACAATGGCCATCACCCTGTGGGACTTCAGCTGGTACACCCAGGCTGGACCCGGCGAGCCGTTCGCCGACCTGGACCGGGCGTTCACCGAGACGGTGGAGCGGGGCTTCAACACCGTGCGCATCTGCGCGATGCCCTTCCTGCTGTTCTCGGGACGCGTCCCCGAGCCGGAGACCGTCCAAGTCCGCGGTCTGGGCGAGGAGTTCGGGCAGCGCACCCGCTGGTACAACGTGCGCGGCGGGTATCCGCTGGACGGCCGCCGACGGCTCGTCGAGCTGTTCGAGGCGGCGGCCCGCCACGACTGCAAGGTGATCGTGTCCTCGTGGGAGTACCAGCAGTCCCCCAGCTTCGCCGACACCGACGCCTGGCACCGCGCCCTGGCCGAGGTGCCCGGACCGGACCGCGCAGAGGCGGTGGCCGAGTCACTCGCCGGGCTGCTGGACTTCCTCACCGAGCGCGGTCTCGCCGACCCCGTCGCCTATGTCGAGGTGCACAACGAGGTCGACAACTGCTCCCTGGTACCGAACGACGGCGACAGCGACACCCGCCACTACGCCCGCCTTCGCGGCCCTCTCGAACGCGCCGTGAAGCTGCTGCAGACACGTCACCCCGACATCCCCGCCACCTACTCCCTGGGCGAGCCGTGGCCCGACGAGCTGCACGACCTGCCGGAGCAGGCGCAGCTCGCGCACTTCCACTTCTATGTCTACGGCGTGCTCGGCGCGCTGTACGAGGCGGTGGGACTCGGACACGGCACCGAGGCGGCGCCCGAGTCGGCCGCCTGGCCCACCCCCGAACTGGCCGCCATGCTGCGCCCGGACGCGCCCGCCTTCGCCGACTACCAGCCGGACGAGCCCTGGCGGCTGGCCGCCACGGGGATACCGCGCGAACTGTTCTACGCGCACGACTGGGTGGACCCCGACCGCTGGGACCTCTGGCTCTACGAGAACTACGCGTCGCACCGGCAGACCATGCGGGAGACGCTGGCCGCCTGGGTCGACTCAGTCGCCGAGTTCGCCCGCCTCCGGGGCATCCCCGCCGTCCTCGGCGAGGGCGTCGTCGGCTACACCCCGCTCCTGACCCGCTTCGAGGACGACGCCGTCGGCAAGGACATCGCGGAGTTCGTCGTCGACCGCTGCCTCGCGGCGGGCTTCCAGGGTGTCGTCCTGACCTCCAACGCGGCCCCGCACCACCCCACTTGGCACACCGACCAGGACTGGATGCGGCGGGTGAACGCCCGCATCACCGCGGGCTGAACACGATCCGACCTTCCGTCCAAGTGCCGTCGATCTTTGTCCATGGACGGGTCCGCCGCCAGGGGCGAGGGTGTGGCCATGCGACGGATGCCGAGTGGACTGATCGCGCTGGCGCTGGGTGGTTTCGGTATCGGTCTGACCGAGTTCCTGATCGCCGGGCTGCTGCCGCAGGTGGCGTCGAGTTTCGACGTGTCCGAGGCGGCCGCGGGCCGGCTGATCTCCGGGTACGCGTTGAGTGTCGCGGTCGGCGCGATCGCGCTGACCGCGGCGACGGCTCGGCTGCCCCGCAAGCAGGTTCTGGCCGGCCTGGTGGCGCTGTTCGTCGTCGGCAACCTGATGTCCGCGATCGCGCAGAACTACGAGGTGATGCTTCTCGGCCGGATCGTCGCCGCGTTGTGCCACGGTTCGTTCTTCGGTATCGGCTCGCTGGTCGCGCGCGGTCTGGTCGCGCCGGAGAGGAAGTCCCGCGCGGTGGCGGTCATGTTCGCCGGGCTGACGGTGGCGAACGTGCTGGGCGTGCCGTTCGGTGCGCTGGTCGGTGAACGCTGGGGCTGGCGGGCCGCCTTCTGGGCGGTCACCGCGATCGGCGTGCTCGCGCTGGCGGGAATCGTCACCCTCGTCCCCGGTGGCGCGGGAGAGGCGCGGCCGTCGCCGGTGACGGACCCCTCGGAGCCGACACCACCCAGTAGCCTGCGGGCCCAGTTCCGTGCGTTCCGGTCCTGGCAGGTCTGGCTGACGCTGACGGCCACCGCACTCGGCTACGGCGGGATGTTCGGCGCGTTCAGCTACATCGCCTACACGTTCACCGAGGTCGGCGGCTTCTCGTCGGCGGACGTCGCCTGGTTGCTGATGGTGTACGGCGTCGGCCTGGTCGTCGGGAACCTGGTCGGCGGGCGAGCGGCCGACCGCGACCGTGACCGCGCCCTGGTCCTGTCCCTGCTCGGACTCGCCGTCACCCTGGCCGTGTTCGGTCTGCTGGCCACCAGCGCCGCCGCGTCGGTGGTGCTGGTGTTCCTGATGGGAGTGACCGGGTTCGCCAGTGTGCCCGGCATGATCACTCGCGTCACCGACTACGCGCACGGAGCGGCTCTGGCCGCCAGTGCCAACGTGTCCGCGTCCAACCTCGGCAACGCCCTCGGTGCCTGGCTCGGCGGCCTCGCCATCACCGCGGGCCTCGGTTACACCTCCCCGCTCTACGTCGGCGCCGGCATCGTCCTGGCCTCTGTCGTCGTCATGGCCGTTGCCGCACACCGGGCAAGCTCGTCCGCGCGGCAGTTGGAGCACCGCGAGTGAGGGGATGCCGGTCGGCCGACGACCACCGGGCCCTACCTGCACGACCTGTCGGCCTGCCGGCCTGGAACGCCCTGCCCGTCGAGGCGCAGGAACCGACCTGTTCCGCCAGTTCCTCGATCCCGGTCGGCTGCTCCATGTCTCGCCCCCCCAAGAGGCCGCTCAGCGTTCGGTCTTCTGCAGCGCGGGCTCGGGTATCCGGTCCACGGCCTGGGCGTCCGTGTCGCCGCTCCGGTGTTTTGCCCGCTGGATCTGTTCGTAGACGTGGGCGCGCAGTTCGGCGAAGCGGGGGCTGGAGCGAGTGTGCAACTGGTCGCGCTCGTCGGGGAGATCGATGGTGACGTCCTCCTGTACGACGGTCGGCGACTTGGACAGGATGATGGTGCGCTGGCCAAGGTAGACGGCCTCGTCGATGTCATGGGTGACGAACAGGACGGTGACCCCCAACTCCCGCCACAAGCGCCGGACAAGGTCCTCGAGTTCGGCGCGTGTCTGCGCGTCGACGGCCGCGAAGGGCTCGTCCATGAGCAGGACCTTCGGTTCGAAGGCGACGGCGCGGGCGATGGCGACGCGCTGCTGCATACCGCCCGACAGCTGCCAGGGGTAGGCCTCGTGGGCGTCGGCCAGGCCGACCACCTCCAGTGCGTGGTCCACGAGTTCCCGTGTCCGGGCCTTGCCCAGCTTCTTGCGGCGCAGTGGCAGGGCGACGTTGTCGCGGACGTTCATCCAGGCGAACAGCGAGCGGCCGTACTCCTGGAAGACGACCGCCATCCCGGGCGGGGGCCCGTCGACCGGGCGTCCGTCCAGCAACACTTGGCCGTCGGTGGGGGCGAGCAGTCCCGCCATGCACTTCAGCAGCGTGGTCTTGCCGCATCCCGACGGCCCGACCAGGCAGACGAGTTCACCGGCACCGATATGGAACGTCAGGTTCCGCACGGCTTCGACGTGACGGTTGCGTCCGGTGTAGATCTTCTGCAGGTTGCGTACGTCGAGCATCGACGGCTCCGTTTCAGGGGTTGCGCTGGGCGCGGCGCAGGCCGTGGTACCAGGCCAGGACCCGGTTCTCGGCGAACCGGAAGAGCAGGGACAGGAGGAAGCCGAGGATGCCGAGCAGCAGTACGCCGCTCCACATCTCAGGGATCGCGAACGAGCGCTGGAACTGCACGATCGTGAAGCCCAGGCCGTTGCTGGCGGCGAACATCTCGCTGATGACCATGAGGATGATCCCGATCGACAGGGCCTGGCGCATACCCGTGACGATCTGCGGGCTCGCCGCGCGCAGCACCAGATGCCGCAGCCGGGCGGTGCCGGTGATGCCGTAGGACCGGCAGGTGTCGCTGAGCACCTCGTCCACGGCGCGGACGCCTTCGACGGTGTTGAGCAGGATCGGCCACACGCAGCCGCTGACGATGACGATGACCTTCATGGTGTCGCCGATGCCGGCGAACAGCATGATCACCGGGACGAGCACCGGCGGCGGGATGGCCCGGAAGAGTTCGAGGACCGGCTCCAGGACGTCCCGTACGGCCCGCCGCATGCCGACCAGCAGGCCGAGGCCCACCCCGACCACCACGGCGAGGAGGTAGCCGGCCGCGAGGCGCAGGAGACTCGGGACGACGTCGGACAGCAGCCGCTCCCCCGTCCAGACCTTCCCGAAGGCTTCCAGGATGGCGGACAGAGGCGGGACGTAGAAGTCGGTGCTGTCGGCGGTGGCGTACCACCAGACGGCGAAGAGGACGGCGGGCAGGCCCAGGAGAAGCAGGGCGCGTCGCAGGACGTTGAGGACGGTCATGCGGACACCTCCAGGCGGACGGACTGGTGCCAGTGCAGCGCCCGTCGCTCGACCGCTCGCGCGACCAGGTTGACGGCGACGCCGAGCAGCCCGGTGACCAGGACCAGGGCGTACACCTGCGGCACGGCTCCGGACGTCTGCGCGACGGCGATCTCCTGGCCGAGACCGGGTGCGCCGATGACGAGTTCGGCGGTGACGGCGAGGATGAGGGCGACAGTGGCAGCCAGCCGTACGCCCGTCATCACGTACGGCAGGGCGGTGGGCCACATGACGTGGCGCAGCCGTCCCCAGGTGCCGAGCCGATAGCTGCGGGCGGTGTCGTCGGCGACCGGGTCGACGTCCTGGATGCCGGCCAGGACCTGGACGAGGACCTGCCAGAAGGAGGCGTACACCACGAGCAGGAGCTTCGATCTGAGATCGGCGCCGTAGAGCAGTACGGCTATCGGGATCAGGGCGACGGAGGGGATGGGGCGCAGAAACTCGATGGTGGAGGCGGTGACCGCGCGCAGTACGGGTACGGAGCCGATGACCAGTCCGGCCACCACGCCCGCCACGACGGAGATGGCCAGGCCCAGGCCCCAGCCGGTGAGGGTGTCGCCGAGCGCGGTCCAGAACGTCTGTTCGGCGAGCAGGTGCCACAGCGCGCGGACGGTCTCCGAGGCCGGTGGCAGATAGTCGGCCGACACCAGGCCGGTATGCGGCAGCACTTCGAGTACGGCGACGAGCCCGGCGAGTCCGGCCAGGCCGCGCAGCGGGGTGACGGCCCGCTCCGGCAGCCGCCGGGCGCGGGCCCCGCCGGGACCGGTGCCGGTCCCGGCGGGGTCCGCCGCCTCGGTGGTGACAGTGACGCGGGTCATGAGAACAGGGCGTTCAGGTCGGGCTTCTTGCCGTCGAAGAGCCCGTCCGTCTCCCCGAGGGAGGCCAGCTTCTGCAGCGAGGCCATGTCGATCTCCGCAGGCCAGTTGGGCAGCGTGAGCTTGTTCAGGACATCGCCGCTGATCTTCGTGTAGGTGGTGAGGATCTGGCGTGCCTCGTCCGGGTGGTCGGTGGCGTACTGGAGCGACTCGCTCATGGCCGCGGCGAACTTCTTCACCAGGTCGGGCTTCTGCTTCGTGAGCTGGGTGGAGGTGAAGTAGGTCGCCACGGTGAGCTTGGGGTCCGTCTCGGCGAACGGCGAGGCCACGACGCGGGCGCCCTGCGCCTTGGCGATCGTCATCGCGGGATCGCCCATCCAGGCGGCGTCCACCCGCCCGGCGTCCAGTGCGGCCGGCATCTGGTCGAACGGCATTTCGACGAACTTGACCTTCGACGGGTCCCCGCCGGCCAGCCGCACCGATTCACGCACCGTGGTGGACCCGATGTTCTGCAGGGTGTTGACGGCGACCGTGCGACCGGCGAGGTCCTTGGCCGACTTGATCGAACTGTCCTTCTTGACGGCCACACCGGTGACGTCTGCCCCGACCTTGCCGTTGGAGGCCGCACCGTTGACCACGGACTTGATCGGTACGCCCTTGACCTGGGCGATCATCAGCGACGTGGTGTTGCTGAACCCGAACTGGAACTGATCGCTCACCACACCGGGGATGATCGCCGCGCCGCCCTGGGCGCTCACCATCTCCAGTTCGATGCCCCGGCTGCTGAAGAACCCCTTCTTCTGGCCCAGATAGAGCGGGGCCACATCGATGATGGGGATGATGCCGACCTTGACCTGTGTGGTCTTGCCGCCGTCCGAGGACGACGAACCACTGGCTGCCGGGTCGGACGACCCGCATCCGGCCACGCCGACAACGGTGATCACTACTGCGGCAAGCCCGAGAACGCGCCTTTGCATGGGCCCCTCCTGACGGAAGCAACGCTGAATATGTGTCCGCCCCGAGGTGACGGAACGAGTCGCGCGGACTTGCGACCCCAAATGTTGTGCACTTTCTTGACGGCCGCAATGTACACACCTATGTTCGCGCTGTCAGCACTCCGGACAAGACAGGCTCCGAGAACTTCGACGAGCACCGGCCACGGCCCAACGAGGCCCAGTCAAAAGGGAGTTCCATCCGTGCAGCGCTGTACGAGAATCCGCGGCCTCGTCGGCCCCACGTCCCCGTGACCTGGCCTGTCCCCCCTGGGGCCGGGGACCCTCCGGGCGGCCGTACCCTTTCCGACGTGCACGACGAGAACCCACAGGCCGCCGGGGAAACCTCCGCCGGACCACAGCTGCGCCCCCAGTCGCTCCTGTTCGCCTTCTTCGGCAGCTACGTTCTGGAGGAGGGGCTCGGGCCTGTGTACTCGGGCAGCATCATCGATGTTCTCGCCCGCGCCGGAGTCGGGGAACACGCCGTCCGGTCCACCCTCACCCGCATGGTCAACCGGGGTCTGCTGCAGCGCCAGCGTCAGGGACGCAGGATGCACTTCGGTCTGACCCCGCAGACGGAACAGATCCTCTGGGACGGCAAGCGACGCCTCTGGCAGACCGGCGCCGTCAACGACGACTGGGACGGCACCTGGACGCTGCTCGGCTTCTCGCTGCCCGAATCCTGGCAGCGCCAGCGGCACGATCTGCGCTCCCGGCTCACCTGGTCGGGCTTCGGCGCCCTGTACAGCGGGCTGTGGATCGCGCCCGGTGACATCGACGCCTCCTCACTGGTCTCCGAGCTCGGCCTCGCCGCCCACGTCAAGATCTTCCACGCCAGGGCGGACGACGCCACCGACATCGGCCTGATGATCCGCGACACCTGGGACCTGGGCGGCGTCGGCGCCCGGTACGCCGACTTCGACAAGCGCTGGTCCGCCTGGCCCGGCACCGATTCCGGCGACCCGCTCGGTGTCCGACTGCGCGTGATCAGCGAATGGCTGGACACGATCCGCACGGACCCACGGCTGCCCGCCGGTCACCTGCCGCCCGACTGGCCGGCCCGCGCGGCCCAGGAAACCTTCCACCGCATCGCGCAACAGACCGACACCCCCGCCCGCCGGATGGTCACCGAACTCCTGGCAGCACAGACCGCCACGCCGAAGGGCTGCCCGTAGCGGAGTACCGGCTCCGGTTCGGTTCGCAGCCACGCGCCGGCTTCACCGCCGAGCTGGACGTCCTCGCCGCGACCACGACTGCCCCTACTGCCCGTTCGCGTGTTCACCCCGTCCGGCGAGGGACTGGTCCGTTCTGGTACCGGCGCACACTCGTGGAGCTCTCGCACCAGCCGCATGTGCGCCGGGTCGCCATCCGGACCAACCTGAGCTGCCGCACCGGCCGGCTGGCGGACGCGGACCGCGACACGGTCGCTCCGTGGCGCACCTGCCATCCCGGGCAGACGCCGTCCACTTCAGCATCGGCATCGTCGGCGTACCTGAGCATCCGGAACACGCGCGACGTCTGCGCGCGGAGCTGCCGGACCAGTCTGTCTGTGGGTGAACACGACCGAAGGGCACACCTACGCCGACGAGCAGGCCGGTGAGCGGACCGCGCTGGACCCGCTCTTCCCGTTCAGCCGTCACCCGCACCGCTCGGCGGACCTGCCGTGCCGCACGGGTGAGCAGGTGCTCTCGGTGGACGGTGAGGGCACGGTGCGCCGCTGTCATTTCGTCCGCGCGGAGCTGGGCAATCGGTATGACGGTTCCTACCGTGCCGCCCGGAGACACTGCCGCTGTGCGACGTGTTCGCGGGCGGCATCCTGGAACGCGTTCCGCGGACCCTCCCGGACCGGCCGCTCCTGCCGCTGGTCCCGTCCGAGTTGGCGTCGACGGCGGCTGCCGTGACAGGGTCGCCTGAGTCGTGAACGTGCTGTTGGTGAGAGGAAGTTCGTGGACACGCAGACCTGGGACGCACTGGCCGCCTCGATGAAGAACGCGTACACCGCGGGCCTGGGCGAGGGGGCGGTGCCCCGCCCGGTCATCATGCCGCTGGTCCGCGGCGAACTGGTCGGCCTGATCTGGCTGCGTCCCGTCGACACCGGCAAGGACGCGCTCACCGGCATCGCCCAGCTGTCGAACATCGCCGCGGCGGCGGGAGCCGACGAGGTCGTCCTCGCCTGGGAGACCCAGGACGTCGCCACCGTCTGCGAGTTGCCGGTCACCGACCCGGCGCCATGCCTGAACATGGTGCACGCGACGAAGGACGGCCACACGCTGCACCGCTTCCCCTACACCGAGCGGGCCCTCGCGCACTCCCCCGAGGGCCCGGCCGCGGTCGAGCCCCAGTGGCTGCCCGCGGCCGAACCCCAGCCGGGCGGCAAACTGATCCCCCCGGTCCGGGCCGCGGTCGACTACTCCTTCATCCCGCTCGAAATCGACCACCCCTCCCCCTTCGGCGTCACCGTCGTCCTCATGGAGGAGGACGGCTACAGCGTCCGCCTGACCGAGGCGTTCGCCCTCTGACGACCGGCGTCGGCCGCCGTCATCGCTTCGTGGGGGCGCGGTGGCCCGGCGACGCGCCCAGCGGTACCGGCGTGCCCGTCCTTCGGATCCGTGCCGGTTTCAATACACCCGGTGTGATCCCGCGCCCGAGCCGCTCACACCCCGACCCGACCGGAAGTGATGCCAGCCATGACCGAACTGCCCACCGAATCGTCCGAATCCGCGGTCGTGGTCACCGGAGCCACGGGAGCCCTCGGCGGACGCGTCGCCCGCCGCCTCGCCCAGCAGGGCGTCGCGCAGCGGCTGCTGGTGCGCGACCTCGAACGGGCGCCCGACCTGCCCGGTGCGTCGGCGATCCTCGGCGGTTTCGTCGACCACGACGCCGTCGTCCGTGGACTGCGCGGCGCTAAGACCGTGTTCATGGTGTCCGCCTCCGAGAGTGCCGACCGGCTCGACCAGCACAAGGCCTTCGTGGACAGCGTGGCCGAGGCGGGTGTCGAGCACCTGGTGTACGTGTCCTTCTTCGGCGCCGCGCCCTATGCGACGTTCACCCTGGCCCGCGACCACTTCCACACCGAGGAGCACATCCGCACCAGCGGGATGGCGTACACCTTCCTGCGCGACAACATGTACGCGGAGTTCGTCCCCCAGCTGGCCGGTGCGGACGGTGTGATCCGTGGTCCGGCCGGGCAGGGGCGGGCCGGCTTTGTCTCCCAGGACGACATCGCCGACGCGGCGGCCGCGATCCTGACCCGTCCGGGCGACCACACCGGTGCCGTCTACGACCTGACCGGGCCCGAGTCCCTGACGTTGGACGACGCCGCCGGCATCGTGTCCGAGGTGCTCGGCCGCAGCATCACCTACCACCCCGAGACAGTCGAGGAGGCATACGCCTCCCGCGCCTCCTACGGTGCGCCGCCGTGGCAGCTCGACGCCTGGGTGTCCACCTACACGGCCATCGCGGCCGGCCAACTCGACGGTGTCAGCGACGCGGTGCCCTTCCTCACCGGCCGCCCCGCCACGTCCTTGGCGGACGTCATTCGCGCCACCGTCGCTTCTTGACCCACTCCTCGGAGTACCTCCGCCGAAGGACACGCCAGTGGTACCGGGGTACCACTGCGCTGCCGAAGTGTCCCCTGTGGTCCCAGGGCCGCGGCCTGCCGTTCTCGTAGCTTCGACATCAGACGCCGCGATACGTCCGCGGCCGTGTTCGAGGCGGGAAAGGCCACTTCCATGATCGAAGCGCGTGAGCTGACCAAGCGGTACGGCGACAAGACGGTCGTCGATCACTTGAGCTTCAGCGTCAAACCGGGAGAGGTGACCGGCTTCCTGGGGCCCAACGGAGCGGGCAAGTCCACGACCATGCGCATGATCATCGGGTTGGACTCCCCCACCGGCGGCTCGGTCACGGTCAACGGACGCTCCTACGCACAGCACGGGGCGCCGTTGCACGAGGTCGGCTCTTTGCTGGAGGCCAAGTCCGTCCACCCGGGGCGCACAGCGTTCAACCATCTGATGGCGCTGGCGCACACCCACGGCATCGCGCGCCGCCGGGTGGACGAGGTCATCGAGCTGGCGGGTCTGACAAGCGTGGCCGGCAAGCGGGTGGGCGCCTTCTCGCTCGGCATGGGCCAGCGGCTCGGCATCGCCTCGGCCCTTCTCGCCGACCCGGCGATCGTCATGCTCGACGAACCGGTCAACGGCCTCGACCCCGAGGGCGTGCTGTGGGTACGCAACCTGCTGCGCTCCCTGGCCGACGAGGGGCGGGCGGTGATGCTCTCCTCGCACCTGATGAGCGAGACCGCGCTGATCGCCGACCACCTCGTGATCATCGGCCGCGGCCGGCTCCTCGCGGACACCACGGTCGACGACTTCACCCGGGACGCCGGCGGCGGAGGCGTGAAGGTCGTCACCGCCGAGACCACGACGCTGCGCTCACTGCTGGCGGGCCCCGACGTCACCATCAGCTCCTCCTCCACCGAGGAACTGCTGGTGTCCGGACGCAGCGCCCGCGAGATCGGGGCGATCGCCGCCCGGCACGGGGTACCGCTGTACGAACTCACCCCGCAGGCCGTCTCGTTGGAGGAGGCCTTCATGGCCCTCACCCACGATGCCGTCGAGTACCAGAGCGCCCCCGCCGAGACCGCCCGAAAGGCCGCCTGATGACTGCCGACATCCTGTCCGCGGCTCCTGCCCGCACGACGGTGCACAAGGTCACCACCCGCCGGGTACTTCGTTCGGAGTGGGCCAAGTTCTGGTCGCTGCGCTCCAGCTGGATCACCCTGGGCGTCGCCCTCGTCCTGCTCATCGTCTTCGGGGCGATCGCCGCCGCCACCTACAGTCCGGACGCCCCGGTGGCCGACGGGCCGCCCGGACCGGGTTCCGGCGGCATCAGCGACGCGGTCAGCCTGGCCCTGACCGGTGTCACCTTCGCGTCGCTGGCCGTCGGAGTGCTCGGGGTGCTGCTCGCCGCGGGCGAGTACACCACCGGCATGATCCGCTCCACGCTCGCCGCGGTGCCCCGCAGACTGCCCGTCCTGTGGTCGAAGAGCGCCGTGATCGGCTCCGTCGCGCTGGTCCTCACCACCATCGCCGCGCTGGCCGCCTTCCAGCTCGGCACGCTGGGCCTCGACGGTGAGAAGATCGCCCTTTCCATGAGCGACGACGGGGTGCTGCGCAGCCTGGCCGGCGCCGGCGTCTATCTCGGCCTGGTCGCGGTGTTCGGTGTGGCCCTGGGTGTGCTGCTGCGCTCCTCCGCAGGGGCCATCGCGGCCCTGGTCGGCGTCCTGCTCATCCTGCCCGGCCTGGCCTCGCTGCTGCCCGACTCCTGGTACGACACGATCAACCCGTACTTCCCCGGCAACGCGGGCTCGGCCGTCTTCGCCCTGCACCAGTCCTCCGACGCCCTCTCCCCCGGCGCGGGAATCGCCGTCTTCGCCGGCTGGGTGGCGCTGACCCTCGCCGGGGCGGCCTACCGGCTGGTCCGCGGCGACGCGTGAGCCACGGGGCGAGGACAATGAGGACCATGAGCCCCGAGCCGGCGGCAGCCGCCGCGCACCCGACCCGGGGGACGGCACTTCCGCCGTCCCCCGGGTTCGACGCCGCCTGGACACACCCGCTGCTGGGCCGGCTGCTGCGCGACCAGAACCGCCGGCAGCGGTTGGACCGGCGGCATCCATGGCTCCTCGACACCGCGGTGGTGCTCTTCGTCGCTTTCGTCAGCCTGCCCGATCTGATCTCCCGCGACAACGACGGTCCCTTCCGGGAGGCGGTCGACAACGACACGTATCCGCTGGTCGTCCTGTTCGCCTTCGCCGTCGCACTCATCGTGCCGCTGTGGTGGCGGCGCAGAGCCCCGGCCGCCACCTTCTTCGTGATCGCGCTGGTGTCCTTCGTCCAGTGGTCCCTGGGCATCTGGCAGCAGGCCGGACTCAGCACACTCGTGGCCCTGTACACCCTGGCCGTGCACGGGTCGTTGCGGAAACTGGGCTGGGCCGCCGCGGTGACCGGCGTCGAGGTCGCTCTGGCGGTGTGCCTCCTGATGCCCGTCGAACATCCGCTGCTCAGCATGTTCTTCCTGCTGGGAACGGCAACCGCGGCCATCGCCGTCGGCCTGACACTCCGGATCCGCCGGATGTACCTGGCGGCGCTGGAGGACCGCGCCGGACGCCTGGAGGTCGAGCGTGACCAACGCGTCCGGCTCACCGCCGCCGCCGAGCGCTCCCGCGTCGCACGCGAGATGCACGACATCGTCGGCCACAACCTCTCCGTCATGGTCTCCCTCGCCGACGGCGCCGCGACCCTGGCCACCAACCGGGGCGAACAGTCGGCCGAAGCACTGCGGATCCTCGGCGACACCGGCCGCCAGGCCATGGGCGAACTCCGCCGCGTGCTGGGCGTCCTGCGCGAGGAACAGGAAGACGTACGGATGCTCAGCCCACAGCCCGGCATCCGGGATCTGGACCCCCTGCTGGCCCGGGTCCGCGCGGCGGGGCTGACGGTGACCTACCGGACGGTGGGCGAGCTCGAGCCACTGACCAGCGGCGTCCAGCTCACCGTCTACCGCATCGTCCAGGAAGCGCTGACCAACACGCTCAGGCACGCGGGTACGGGCTCCGCCGCCGAGGTCACCGTGACCGCGGACGCCGGCCAGGTGCGGATCCGCGTCGCCGACACGGGCGTACCGCCGGGCGCGCCCACACCCGCGCAGTCGGCACCGCGGACCGGCGACACCGGCCATGGGGTGGTCGGCATCCGCCAGCGGGCCGCCATGTACGGCGGTGCCGTCGTCATCGGACCGCGCGACACCGGCCACGGCTGGCTCGTGGACGTCGTGCTCGATGCGCCCGCACCCGCCGCGCCTGCCTCGTCCGCAGCGGGAGAGCAGCTGCCATGACCACCGTGCTGATCGCCGACGACCAGCCTCTGCAGCGCATGGGCTTCCGCATGCTCATCGAGGGCACCCCCGGGCTGACTCCGGTCGGCGAGGCCGCGCACGGCGCCGAAGCTGTCCGCCTGGCCTCTGAACTGCGCCCCGACGTCGTCCTCATGGACATCCGCATGCCCGGCATGGACGGCCTGGAGGCCACCCGCCGCATCATCGCCACCGGTGGCCGCACTCGCGTCCTCATCGTGACCACCTTCGACCTCGACGAGTACGCCTACGAAGGCCTGCGGGCCGGCGCCAGCGGCTTTCTGCTCAAGGACGCCCGCCCCGAGGAGCTCGTCGCCGGCATCCACGCGGTCGCGACCGGCGACGCGGTCGTGGCTCCCCGTCTGACCCGTCGGCTACTGGACGCCTACGCCCACCAGGTCCTCGCCCCGACCGGCGCACCTACGGCAGTCGACCCCCGGTTGCAGGCGCTCAGCGATCGCGAACGCGAGGTGCTCGTCGCCGTCGCGCAGGGCTGGACCAACAGCGAGATCGCCGAGCGGCTCGTCCTCACCGAGTCCACCGTCAAGAAGCACGTCGGCCGCGTCCTCGCCAAGATCGGCGCCCGTGACCGCATCCAGGCCGTGATCACGGCGTACGACGCCGGACTGGTCAGGGCCAAGCCGTAGCCCGCCCGGCAGGGATGCGGCGCCGGCGTCAGCGGCCCTTGCGTACCCGGGCCGCGGCACGGGCTTCCGCGGTCTTGCGGGCCTCGGCGGCTTTGCGGGACTCCTTGGCGGGGCGGCCCGGGCGGGTGCCGAGGCCGCGGAAGGGGGCATTGCCGGTGTTCGTCTTCGTCGCGGTCGGCGGGCGTTTCGCGCCGGTGATCGCGGTCAGCTTCTCCTCGCCGGAGCGCACCTGTGCGACCGTCGGACGGATCCCGGCGTCGGACATCATCCGGTTCACATCGCGCCGCTGGTTGGGGGTGACCAGGGTGACCACCTTCCCGGACTCCCCCGCACGCGCCGTACGCCCACCGCGGTGCAGGTAGTCCTTGGCGTCGGCCGGCGGGTCGACGTTGACGACGAGGTCGAGGGCGTCGATGTGAATGCCCCGCGCGGCGACGTTGGTAGCCACCAGAACGGTGATCTCGCCGTCCTTGAACTGGCCGAGCGTGTGCGTGCGTTGGGGCTGCGACTTACCGCTGTGCAGAGCGCCGGCCCGAACTCCGCTGGCCCGCAGGTGACGGGTGAACTGGTCCACGCCGGTCTTGGTGTCCAGGAACATCAGTACCCGGCCGTCCCGTGCCGCGATCTCCGTCGCGGTCGCGTACTTGTCGGCGGCGTGGATGTTCAGCACGTGGTGTTCCATCGTGGTGACCGAGCCCGCCACCCGGTCGACCGTGGCGAGCACCGGGTCGTGGAGGTGGTCGCGTACCAGCTGGTCAACGTTGCGGTCGAGCGTCGCCGAGAACAGCAGCCGCTGTCCCTCGGAGGGGAGCTGGTCCATGATGTCCGAAACCTGGGGCAGGAACCCCAGGTCACACATCTGGTCCGCCTCGTCCAGCACCGTGATCCGCACGTGGTTCAGGACGCAGTCCCGGCGCGACACCAGGTCGGTCAGCCGTCCCGGTGTCGCGATGACCACCTCGGCCCCGGTCCGCAGCTCCGCCTGCTGCCGGTTGATCGACAGCCCGCCGACCACCGTCGCCAGTCGTACGCCGAGTGTCCGCGCGTACGGCGCCAGCGCGTCGCCCACCTGCTGCGCGAGTTCCCGGGTCGGCACCAGCACCAGTGCGAGCGGCCTCTTGGACTCCGCGCGCCGGCCCGCCGTCCGGACGAGCAGCGCGAGTCCGAAGGCGAGCGTCTTGCCGGAGCCGGTGCGGGCGCGGCCCAGGACATCGCGGCCGGCCAGCGCGTCGGGCAGGGTCGCCGCCTGGATGGGGAAGGGCTCCGTGACCCCGAGGCCCGTCATCGTCTCCATGAGCTCCGGCGGCAGCCCGAGCGCGTCGAAGGACGCGGCCGGTGGCAGGCCCGGGGACACCGTCTTCGGGATGGCGAACTCGCCCTGCGGCACTGTGGCAGCCGACGGTTTGGCGTTCATGAGGAACCTTCCTGGTCTGACGCCTCCAACGCGCCGGGGCCCGTACCCCTTGGTACGGGCCCCGGCGGTGTCGAAGCGTGACCCCATTTTATCAGCGGCGGCACCGGGATTCAGCTGCCCGGGTGCTGAATGCGTTCGTATTCCTCTATTGGACCTCTGAGCGTCGGCAGGCAAGGCTGGAGCGCGTCCCTTACTTCGCGACATTCGAAAGAGGCCACGAGCACATGCACACTCGACGCATCGGTGACGCTGAGGTCAGCGCGATCGGTCTGGGCGGGATGCCCATGTCGATCGAGGGGCGGCCGGACGAGGCCCGTTCCCTCGCCACCATCCACGCCGCGCTCGACGCGGGCCTGACACTGATCGACACGGCGGACGCCTACCACCTGGGCGCCGACGAGGTCGGTCACAACGAAACCCTCATCGCCAAGGCGCTGGCCTCCCACGAGCGCGGGCCGGATGTCCTGGTCGCCACCAAGGGCGGTCATCTGCGTCCCGGTGACGGCAGTTGGACCCTGGACGGCTCCCCGGCACACATCAGGGAGGCGTGCGAGGCCTCGCTGCGCCGCCTGGGCGTGGAGGCCATCGGGCTGTACCAGTTCCATCGCCCCGACCCCGAGGTCCCGTACGAGGAGTCGGTCGGCGCGGTCCGGGACCTGCTCGACGAGGGCAAGATCCGTATGGCGGGAGTCTCCAACGCCGACCCGGACCAGATCCGGCTGGCGAACGAGATCCTCGGCGGACGTCTGGTCGCCGTGCAGAACCAGTTCTCCCCGGCGTTCCGCTCCAGCGAACCGGAGCTTCGGCTGTGCGACGAGCTGGGCATCGCGTTCCTGCCCTGGAGTCCGCTCGGCGGCATCTCCCGCGCCGGTGGGCTCGGTTCGGCGTACGCCCCCTTCGCCCGCATCGCGGCGGCCCACGGCGTCAGTCCGCAGCGAGTGTGCCTGGCCTGGATGCTCGCCAAGTCACCGGTGGTCGTCCCGATCCCCGGTGCCAGCCGCCCGGAGACCATCCGCGACTCCGCGGCCGCCGTGGACCTGGTGCTCTCCGCCGAGGAGTCGGCCGAGCTGGACGCCGTCTGACATTCCCTGGACGCCCGGCCCGCCTGACCGAGCGTCCTTGACGCGGGTTTGAACAACCCGACGGCTGTTCATGTCCGACGGCGTCCTAAAGTCTCCCCCGGCCTCCAAGTGAGCGCCCAGTACTCAGTTCGCACATCATGGGGGGATCGGCGTGAGACGTCGATGGGTGAAGGTTCTGGTGATCACGGTCGTGGTGCTCGCCGTGCTGTTCACGGCTGCCGACCGGGTAGCCGTGCACTACGCCGACAAGGAGGCCGCGCAGCTCGCCGAGGAGAAGTACGGCTACGGCAACACCACCGACGGCCACCTGGACGTGTCGATCGAGGGCTTTCCCTTCCTGACCCAGCTGGCCGGCGAGAGCTTCGGTCATGTGGCGCTGACGGCGAGCCGGTTCTCCATCGACACCACGAGCAATATCCAGGGCGGCTATCTGCACATCGACCGGCTCCACCTGGACCTGCGTGATGTGCGGGTGACGTCGCTGACAGCGCGCAGCGCCGAGGCGAACCTCGCCACCGGCACCATGACTCTCTCGTACGAGGAACTGTCCGGAGTGCTGACCCGGCTCGCGGGCCACGGAGGCCCCTTGCAGGTCTCCCGGGCGCCGGGGTCGAACGGCCAGGCGGCACGCGTCAAGGTCTCGGGCACGGCGGGCGGGACGGCGCTGGACGCCACGGGCACGCTCCTGGCGCAGGGCACTGAGCTCTCCCTGACGGTCCCTGGTGTCGAAAGGGCCGGAATGGTCTGGCGGGTCGGCCTCCCGGAAGGCGTCGGCTTCGAAGCGGCGCGCGCCACCGCGGACGGCGTCGAGATCAGCCTCGTCGGTCACCAGGTGAGGCTCGGCTCGTCGCGCTTCGGAACGTGAGGCGGGTCCGTCAGCCGTCGGGGATGCCGACGCCGCCGAGTGCGGCGACGGTTCTCTCGGGGTGACAGGTCGGCACTACGGAAGCAGGCCCGACCGGCGGGCCGCGGTGACGGCTTCGAGGCGGGTCCTGGTGCCGAGTTTGCGCATCACCGAACGCAGGTGGCCCTTCACGGTCTCCAGGCCGATGCCGAGCCGGCGGCAGATGTCCACGTTGGTGCAGCCCGCGGCGACCGCGGCCAGGACGTCCAGTTCGCGCGGGGACAGACACGCCGCCGGCCCGCGGGTCGTCCGCTCGGAGCAGCAACCGGCCTCCAGCAGGGAACACACCTCGTGGAAGCGTTCCTTGAGGTGGCCCTCGCCGATCGTCGCCGTCAGATCCAGCAGCTCGGTGTGGACCTCGTGCACCTGTTCCAGGGCCGCCGCGTCATGGGGCGAGGCGGCGTTCGGCCCTGATCTGGCCTCCGTCAGGAGCCGGTGGGCGTGCTCGTGGGACGCGAGGAACTGCTCCAGGTCGCGTGCCGCCTCCGTCACCGCGGTCAGTACGCGGTCGCTCAGCCGTACCGCGTCACGTGACCCCACGAAGAGCGCGGCTCGTACCGTGGTACCCACGATCACGGGCGCCGCCGCCATCGCGCGCACCTCCTCCACCGCGACGAACAAGTCGTACTCATGGCTGATGTGCTGGGCCGACCGATAGTCGCTCACCGCTGCGAGCCGACGTGTCGTCAGGACATTGCCGATCAGTCCGGCGCCCGCGGGCACGGGAAACCCTCTGCATCCCGGCAACTTCACACCGCTGGTCTCACCGATCCGCAGCAACCGGGGGCCGACGACCCAGGCCGCGCCCGCGACAGGCATACCGCTGTCCCTGCGCAGCGCCAGCACCGCGGCTCGGGCGGCGGCGGCCTCTTCACTGTCTTCCGCCGGCAACATGACCGGGTTGACTCCTCACCTGGCCGACATTCGGATTCCCCCCGCCGCCAGGAAAACAGTTCTGCAAGCATCTCTCGGCGTCAAGAGCCAGAAAAGCAAAGGTAGTTGACAGCTCGTCAGGTTTTGGAGCGATCCGCCCGCACGCACGGCGAGCAGGCAGGCTTCACAAAAATCCTTTCTCCGCTCCACCCCTCATCCGGGGGTAGCTGGGGGGCACGGTTTTACCTCATGGTGGTGTTAGTGGAAGGCCGCCTCCCGACCCGGAGAACGGGATGTACGGCTGTATATGACCCTTCGAGCTGACGGGCACCGGCGGGGCCGCTTCGGCGGGCGCGCGGCGACACACGCGGGAGGTGCCGAGGAAAACAGCCTCACGAAGGCTCCTGGCTCGCTTCTCGCGACGCGCTCGGGCTCACCTCCCCCGCCGCTCGCCGCTTCCCTCGGCAACTCCCCCCTCAGAACACCCGCATCAGTGGCGGGCGCAACTCCGGCACGAAAACCCTCACAGGTAACGCACAGCGGGAGCAGACTGGGCTCCCGCGCAGACCGAGGACGCGTATGACAGTGAAACCGCCCCCCACTTCGGACGACGACCGCCAACTCAAACGGGCCATCGATGTGTTACGCCACACCACCGGCGTGGATCTCACCTTCGGTGGCGTCGTGACCAGAGGGCGGCACGCCCAGCTCACCGAGTTCGCCGGCAATTCGACGAGAGCCCTCATGGGGCTGACTCTCGGGTTCGGCATGGGGCTCGGCGGAAAAGCGGTGGCTCTGCACCGCCCCATCGCGGTCAACGACTACGCGAACTCCAGGCAGATCAGCCATCACTACGATCTCATGGTCGCCGCGGAGGGCATTCGCGCCGTCGTGGCAGCCCCCGTCGTGGTGAATCGAACCGTGCGGGCGGTGATGTACGGCGCGGTCCGCCAGTCCGTCGGGCTGGGCGACCGGACGGTGGACGCCGTCATGGACACCGCCCGCGCCCTGGAACAGAACCTGGCGGTGCGCGACGAGGTGGGGCGCCGCCTTGCCGAGCTCGACGAGCCTGCGGTGGGAGACGACCGGCCGCCGGGGGCGGTGTCCCCCCGGTGGGAAGCGGTACGCGAGGCATACGCCGACCTGCGGGTCCTCGCCCAGCACCTCACGGACACCGACCTGCGCGACCGGGTCGCCTCGCTGAGCGACAGACTGGCCGACGCCGGAGCCCCCGCGGCCCGGCGCCCCTCCGCCCCGGCCCTGTCGTCGCGAGAACTCGACGTGCTGTCCTGCGTCGCACTGGGACGGACCAACACCGACGTGGCGGACGAACTCGGCCTGCGGGCCGAAACCGTGAAGAGCTATCTGCGCAGCGCGATGCGCAGGCTGGGATGCCACTCCCGGCTGGAGGCGGTCATGACGGCCCGCCGTCTGGGCCTGCTGCCCTGAGAGCGGAATAGGCCGGCCGCGGACGAGAAGGCGGCCGAGCAGTCGTCACCGGCGCACTCTGAAGCCGCCCAGCAGCTGCTGGGCGGCTTCAGAGTGCGCCGGGAGCCTCAGTGGGCCGCGGCGGGCACCGGTCAAGAGGTGAGGGCCTCCTTGCGGAGACGCTCCAGGACGACCAGCCGGTCCTCCTGCTCGATCCGCGCGGTGGTGGAACGCTCGGGGTAGCAGCGCATGAACATGTTGGTGAAGTGCGTCCCGTAGTGGATGAACTCATCCGACTCGGGGGCGTCGAGGGGGCGGGCCACGGCCTGGAACGACGGCTCGTGGAAGTAGGCCATGGTGAATCGCTCGCGGTCGGCCAGGCGCACCTTGTGCGGGGTGGAGAGGAGAGTCCCGCCGGTGATGAACTGCATGATGTCGCCGGGGAAGACCGTGAAGACCGACGGGGCCGGGGGGACGAAGGTCCAGGGGTCCTCGTTCTCGTAGCGCCCCGCCATGGACTCCTCGGGCAGCCAGTTGCGCCCCCGGGCCTCGCCCGGGACGGGCGGCCGTATGTAGAGGCCGCCGACGTCGTCCTGGACCGCGATGACGAGCAGACCGTAGTCGGTGTGGGAGCCGATCCCGCGCTCGGAGGTGGCATCCGCCGGCGGGAAGCGCAGCACCCTCATGTGGTGCCAGCCGTCTTCGGTGAGCCGCGTGAAGTGCTCCATGTCGTCGAGGCCGAGGCCCAGCGCGGTCAGTCGGAGCAGACGGTGGCCGATGTCTCCGACGACGGCCATGTAGTCCTTCATGGCCGTTGCGTACTGATCGGACGGCCAGGGGGCGGGGCCGTGGCATGGCCACTTGTCGATGACGCGGGGGTCGTCGTCGGGAATGTCCGGGCACACGGTGAAGATCTCCGAGCCGTCCTTCTCCCCGGCCGTCTCCTCCTCACCGGATGCGACATATCCGCTGTAGGTGAGGTCGGACACGTGCTGGGCCTTCTCCTTCAGCGGGCGGCTGACGAAGGCGCGGGATGCGTCGAGGGCTCGTCCGGTGACGGCATCCTGTTCGGAAGTGGCCAGGATCTGGAAGATGCCGTCGGCCTGCCAGGCCGCGATGAGCGCTTGGCCGAGTAAGCGGTCGGCGTCGCTGCCCTCGACGGTCCGGGGCAGTTGGAAAGTCTGCAGTTCGGTCATGTCCACCACCATGAACCGGACGCACACAATCCACTACCCCCTTCTGAGGGGCCCGACAAAGCAGGCGGCCTGCGGATCCGCGCCCACGACGGCATCATGACGCGCTCAGTATCATCAGCATCCCCGCACCGGCGGGCGCTGACCCGGGAGGGGACATACAACATGATCATCTTTGGCACCAAGGGGTACCTGTACCAGCTCGCGATACTCACGCTGGTGTGCGGCCAGTGCGCAAACCCCTCCGCACACGCGCTCAGGAAACGCGTCACGAAGTTCACTCTGTTCTTCGTGCCCCTGTTCCCCTTCTCCACGAAGTACACGACCCAGTGCACCTTCTGCGGTGCCGAGCAGAAGGTGACCAAGGAGCAGGCGGAGCACCTGCAGAGCGGCGGCGCCGGTGGCCGGACGAACACGCCGCCGCAGCAGTCCTACCGGCCCTGAACAGGCGCCCCCACGGTCGTCATCGTGATCCGTGCCTGACGCGGCGAAGCAGCAGGAAGCCGGCGATCAGGAGAAGCGCCCCGAGCCCGGCCGGCCACAGCTGGGTTCCCGTGTCGGCGAGATCACCCGTGACCGCCTGCGGTTCGGGCTGCGGTTCGATCTGCGCGGCGGAATCGTCGCCGTTGCCCTCGTCCGCGGTCGCCGCGCTGCCGATCTCGCCGTCACCGCCGTCAGTCGGCGACACGGCGGCCTCGGCCCGCTGGGTGGCCGGCGGTGACGTGTAGGCCCGGGGCTCCGCTTCGACGGGCTTCGGGGGCGTGGCGCTCGCGGCGGCGCTCCCCGGGTCCGTGGTCTGCGTACTCGGGGAAGGGGAGAGGGAAGGGGAGTACGAGGGCTCTGGGGATTCGTCCTCGCTCGGCGTGTCCGTCGGGGTGTCCGTCGGATCGAGGGTCGGCTCGTCGGTCCCTCCGGACGGCGGGTCGGGAGTCGGCGCCGGGGTGTTTCCCGGGTCCTCGCCGTTCGAGGACCCGGCACCGCACTGCCGTCCGGTGTTGATGCAGTCGACCAGCTCCCGCATCAGGTTCTCGTCGAAGACGTTGATGAAGTCGCCGTGGTCCGTGACCGGCTTGTGCAGTTGTTCGGGGAAGGAGTCGACCGCGAACAGCGGGGTCGTACGGCCGCCGTCCCGCAGGCTCGGTGCGTCGACGCCGTAGACGATGCGCTGCACCAGCTGCGGTATCGCCTGGAAGCCGCCCGCGCAGTTCCCGGCGGCGTCGGCGAACGCCACGTGGGTGCGGTGGTTGGCGCTGTCGATATTCCTGCCGTCCCAGCAGCTCTGGAACCTGAAGGTGCGCACCACGTCGCTGCCCTGGGGACAGAGCGGGTACTTGTCCGTCAGCTGCCGGTCCTCGAACCCGGTGCAGCTCCAGGATGCGTTGGCGTTGGCGGTGCCGTTGACGAACGCCTTGGCGTCACCGGTGATGATGCGCAGCAGCTTGGGCATGGCCACGACCTGGCCGCGCGGATTGCCCACGAACGTCATCGTGACCTGCCGGGGCGTGACGATCTCACCGGCGTTGCCCTCGATACCGCCGCCGGGCGAGCCGGCGTCCTGCTCCTGCGTGCCGTTCTGCAGGCGCAGGACCGGCCAGAAGTAGGAGGACTTGTCGCCCTGGTCCACACAACTCGTCTGTGCGTCGGCCAGGTCCTCGTTGCTCGCGAACGCGTCGTTCGCCTGGTTGCCGACGTAGTCGTGGAAGTGGTGAGCGCCGTTGGAGACACCGGGGGCCACGATGACGTTGTCCGAGTTGAACAAGCCGTTCGCGTTCACCCCGCAGCTCGTGGCGAAGGTACCGCGGGAGGCGTTGTTCTCCGGGGACGGGTTCTGCACATTGGGCTGGACGGTGGTGATGTCCGCGAAGTCGCCGGCGACCGGGCCGTTTCCGGCCTGTCCGCCATTGCCGCCCTGTTGGTCCTGTTGGTCTTCCTGGCCGCCCTGGTCGTCGCCCTGACCGTCGCCCTGGTTCTGACCGTCCTGGCCGCCGTCGGCCTGATCACCGTTCTGGTCGCCGTTCTGGTCCTGGCCCTCCTCGGGCTGGTTGCCGGAGGCGCGGAACGCGCAGGTCGCCAGAGCCTCGAGTCCCTGGGGGCGGTCTCCTACCCGGTCGATGGCTATCGCGATCCGTTCGATGGTCGCGGCCCGCTTCTCCGTCAGCGGGTTCATGATCGCGGAATCGGCGAAGCCACTGTCCTGCTGCATCGCCTGTGTCGAGTTCTGCAGCCGCTGATAGGCCTCGGCGATCTGCTGGTCCAGGGCGGCGAGTTCCTTGTCGACCTCCGACCGGGCCTCGTCCGGTACGTCCGCCAACTGACCGCCGACATCGGGGCAGTCGATCGTGGCGGCTCCCGAGGACAGGGTCCGGTCGGTCCGGCTCTGCTGAGCCGAGTCGCCGTTCAGGCCGCCTTCGGTGGCCGAGGCGTAGACGTTCGCGACGACCAGTCCACCTCCGCCCAGCATCAGGGCGACCGCCGCAAAGGTGGCGCGGCGTGGACCTGTTGGGCGTCTGCGCGTGTTACGTCCCACGGAAGTCTCCTGCGCTGCATGGCCGGTTCGACATAGAAATGCCCCCAGCGCTATACGCGGGCGGACCCCCGGGCGTTCAAGCGCCACACGGATTCATAGGAACCTCTAAGGAAGCGGGCCACCCAGGGAGGCCCTCTGAACCCATAAGTCCACTTTATGAGTTCATAACCCCGACCCCGGTACCAGCTTAGGCTTGCCTTAGTTTAGGCTTCACTTCGAAGATCTTGTCATCGTTCGAAGGGAACCTGATCATGCCTCGCCCTCTGCGGGTGGCCATTGTCGGAGCCGGCCCCGCCGGGATCTACGCCGCCGACGCGTTGCTCAAATCCGCAGTGGCCGCGGAGCCCGGCGTGTCCATCGACCTCTTCGAGCGGATGCCGGCCCCCTTCGGTCTGATCCGGTACGGAGTCGCGCCCGACCACCCTCGCATCAAGGGCATCATCACGGCCCTGCACCAGGTGCTCGACAAGCCTCAGGTCCGCCTCTTCGGCAACGTCGACTACCCGGGCGACATCAACCTGGACGATCTGCGCGCCTTCTACGACGCGGTGATCTTCTCCACGGGCGCCACGGCCGACCGGGCGCTCGACATACCCGGCATCGAGCTGGACGGCTCGTACGGCGCCGCGGACTTCGTCTCCTGGTACGACGGACACCCGGACGTGCCGCGTACCTGGCCCCTCGACGCGGAGAAGGTCGCCGTCCTCGGGGTCGGCAACGTCGCGCTCGACGTGGCGCGTGTGCTGGCCAAGACGGCGGACGAACTGCTGCCGACCGAGATCCCGCCGAACGTCCACGAGGGGCTCAAGGCGAACAAGGCGCTCGAAGTCCACGTCTTCGGTCGCCGTGGCCCGGCGCAGGCCAAGTTCAGCCCGATGGAGCTGCGCGAGCTGGACCACTCCCCCAACATCGAGGTCATCGTCGACCCCGAGGACATCGACTACGACGACGGCTCGATCGCGACCCGGCGCGGCAACAAGCAGGCCGACATGGTCGCGAAGACGCTGGAGAACTGGGCGATCCGCGACATCGGCGACCGCCCGCACAAACTGTTCCTGCACTTCTTCGAGTCGCCGACCGAGATCCTCGGCGAGGACGGCAAGGTCGTCGGTCTGCGGACGGAACGGACCGCTCTCGACGGCACCGGAAACGTCAAGGGCACCGGCGAGTTCAAGGACTGGGACCTCGGAGCGGTCTACCGCGCGGTGGGCTACCTGTCCGACAAGCTGCCCAAGCTGCCCTGGGACGTCGAGTCGGGCACCGTCCCCGATCAGGGCGGCCGGGTGGTAGAGGAAACCGGCGAGCACCTCACCTCGATGTACGTCACCGGCTGGATCCGGCGCGGCCCCGTGGGGCTGATCGGGCACACGAAGGGCGACGCCAACGAGACCGTCGCCAATCTGCTGGACGACTACACGAACGGTCGCCTCCCCGCGCCTGTTTCGCCCGCCCCGGAGGACGTGGACGCGTTCCTCGGCGAGCGGGACGTCCGCTTCACCACGTGGGAGGGCTGGCACCGGCTGGACGCCGCGGAGAAGGCGCTGGGAGAGCCCCAGGGTCGCGAGCGCGTGAAGATCGTCGAGCGCGAGGACATGCTCCGGGCCAGCGAGGCGTAAGCAGCACCGCGGTATCAGCACCAGCGACGACTTGGCCCGGCTCGCGGGACACCGCGAGCCGGGCCTTCGTCGTCCCTCAGCTGTATTTGTCCGGGCGGCCGGCCGGAGCGGATTCGGGCGGCCGTCCGCTGTCGAGCTCCCGGCCCTGTGCACGCAGGCTGCGCAGGGCCAGCAGGAGTACGCCGATGTCGTCCAGGTAGACGGGGTCGGGCACGAGGTCGGTCGGGAGCACCAGGTAGAGAACCGCGCCCCAGAAGACCCAGCGCGGGCCGGTGGGCAGTCCCGCGCGGCGCAGATCCCGGCGGGCGCGAACCAGCCGTACCAGCAGCGTGCCCGCCACGGCCAGCGCGGCTGCCGCCAGGACCGCGACGATCAGGATCACTGTCGTGGTGGAATCCATCACCCCTCCGCCGTTCCGTGCTTCCTGCCTTTGTCCCGCCCTTACTCCCTCTCCGACTTCCCCTTCACCATGTCTTCACACCGCGGCCCCCGCACCTCTTGGGTGCAGCACATTTGAGACAGTTCGACGGAAGAGATAGTACGGACCTTATCCACTCCGGCAGATTTCCGCAGGTTGTACCGGGCTGCAAAGCGATCACGAAGAGCATGAATGAGCCAGTACTCATTAGTAATTCACAGCGAGTTGATTGTTCCGGAGCGGCGCTGCCATAATCCGCTTCCTGCCCCGCCATCACCCCGGCGGGGCCCGCACCGGAATTCACTCCGCGAAACGTCCGGATTCACGATTCCCCCACCAAGTCCGCACAAGAACGCGACTCCGGCACTTTCCGTCACCCCGGTGAGCTGGACGATCAACGGCTCAGCAGAGTTGGATGCGCGACATAATGCAGCAAAGAAGGTGCGTTTATGTCCAATTATTTCACGCGGCCGGACGGGCCGCCCGCATACAGCCCGGCGTACACCGAACCCGCACCGGGTCGGACGATACACGGCCATCCTGAATTTCAGTCATTGCGGAACGGATACCGCCGCTTTGCAGCGGTGTCGACAGCGCTCGCCGTCGGCGGGTTCCTGCTGTACGTCCTGTTGTCGAACTTCGCACCCGGAATCATGAACCAGCCACTGGCCGGTCATGTGACGCTCGGACTCGCGCTCGGGCTGGGGCAGTTCGCGGTGATGGGGGTGACCGCCTGGCGCTATGTACGGCGGATGCGCACCCACTTCGATCCGGTCGCCCGGGGGCTGCGCGCCCAGTTGGATCAGCGCCGGCCCGGGCAGCACCGTTCGGCCGAGCAAGCTGGTGTCCCGCGGAGCACGAGGGGGAACCGCACGTGGTGACCATCGGTGCCGGGGTCGTCGACCCGTTCAGTCGGCAGTTGACCTTCGTGCTCTTTCTCTCTGTCGTCGTGGTGACGTTGTTCGCCGCGCTGCTGATCGCCCCGCAACGCGACGAGGTCGCCGAGTTCTATCTCGGCAACCGCGAGATGTCGCCGCTGCGCAACGGGCTCGCGATGTGCGGGGACTACCTGTCGGCCGCGACCCTGCTGGGCAGTACCGGACTGGTCGCCCTCACCGGCTACGACGGACTGCTCTACCTGTGCGGCACGACGGTCGCCTGGATGATGGTGCTCCTGGTGATCGCCGAACCGCTGCGCAACTCCGGCAGGTTCACCTTGGGGGACACGCTGGCGCTGCGGCTGCCCAAGGGCGGACGGTCGGTCCGGCTGGCGCTCTCCATCTGCACACTGACCATCTGCTGTCTCTATCTGGTGGCCCAACTCGTGGGCAGTGTCGCCCTGTTGACCCAGTTCACCGGCGTTCCCAGCACCACCACCCGCACCCTGTGCGTCGTCGTCATCGGCACCATCGTCATCGTGTACGCCTCCCTCGGTGGTATGCCCGGCGCGACGTTCATCCAGATCGTCAAGGCCGTGATGCTCATATCCGGCATCGCCGTCACGGCCGTCATGGTGCTGCACCGCTTCGACTGGAACTTCAACGCGCTGCTGGAGGCCGCCACCGAGAACAGTGGCATCGGCCAGCGGTTCCTCGAACCCGGTCTGCGCTACGGCGCGAGCACCACCAGCAAACTCGACTTCCTCAGCCTCCAGTTGGCCATCGTGCTCGGTCTCGCCGCACTGCCCCACGTGATGATGCGGCTGCTCGCCCCGCGCTCCACCAACGTCCTGCGCTCCTCGGTCGTATGGGCGGCGGGTCTGGTCGGCTTCGTCTGTCTGGCCGCCTGCGTTCTCGGCCTGGGCGCCACCGCCCTCGTGGGCCGCGAGTCCATCGTCGACACCGACCCGAAGGGCGACGCGGCCGTCCTGCTGCTCGCGCAGTCCATCGGCGGCGGGATCCTCACCGCGCTCCTGTCCTGCCTCGCCTTTGTCACGCTCCTCGCGGTCGCGGCCGGTCTCACCCTCGCCGCCGCCTCCTCCCTAGCCCACGACCTGTACGGCGAGGTCATCCGCAAGGGGCGCGCCACCCAGGCCGAGGAACTGGGCGTGGCCCGGCTGGCCGCGGTCCTCATCGGCGTGCTGGGCATGGGGCTGGCCCTGCTGTCGTGGGAGACCAACGTCTCGACGCTCGCCTTCCTCGCCTTCGCCATCGCCGCGTCCGCCCTGCTGCCCACGCTCCTCTACAGCCTGTTCTGGCGCCGTTTCAACTCCCGGGGCGCCCTGCTCAGCCTGTGCGGAGGGCTGGCCTGCTCGGTACTGCTGGTCGTTTTCTCACCGGTGGTCTCGTCGACCTCCTCCTCCATCTATCCGTCAGCGGATTTCGCCTGGTTCCCGCTGCAGAACCCCGGCATCGTCTCCATCCCGGCGGGCTTTTTCCTCGGCTGGCTCGGCACTGTTCTGGCCCCACGCCAGGACACCTCCTCGTACGAGGAGTTCGAGGTGCGCGCGCTCATCGGAGCCGGAGCCGGAGCCGACGCCGAATAGCGTGTGCGACGGTCGGCCGCGTCAGCTCCGTACCAGTGGACGTGCCCGGGCCCAGTGCAGCAGGACCAGGGAGCAGAGCGCGGCGAGGGCGCACCAGGTCGACACGAACTCCAGTCGCCACAGAGTCCAGCACACCGGCGCGCCCACACCGGCCAGGATCCCGAACAGCAGCAGTCGGCGGTCCCCGGAGAGGAGCAGGGAGCCCACCGTGGCGAGCAGGTATCCCGCGACGACCAGTCCGGAGTGGGACAGGTGGACGGCGTACCCGACCGTGTGGCCGCGGATGTCCGCCGTCACCCGGTGGGTCGCCAGGTTGTACGCGAGTGCCGTGCTCGTCACGATGCCCGCGGCCAGCGGCAGCAGGAGGCGGTGTCTCGCGGTCCTGGGTGCCGCGTACAGGACGGCCGCCGGCACCCACAGGGCGAGGAGCGGGAGGGCGATGACGGCCCAGGCCACGGTCGCCGGACCGGGTCCGCCGTCCCCCCGCCAGACCAGGGACTCGACAATCTGGTGGGCCCCCAGGAGCACCGGCAGCGCGGCCAGCGGCAGATCACGACTACGGCCCGCGCGGGCCACCGCTGTCACGCTCACCGCGCCCACGGCGGCGACACCCACGCCCACCACCAGGTCCGCCGTCGCACTCCAGCACATCACGCCGCCACAGGGTCAGTCGTCGTATGCCCGCGCCCACAGCGGATCACGGCACGGCCGTGGCCGCACGCCGGGCGTCGACGTCTGAGGGGCAGGTCAGTCGGGGCGGTGCGCCACCACGGCGAACATCGTCACCGACATGTGCAGCGCGCCCCGCTCCGCGGCCTCGGTCAGCTCCGTGTACAGACGCTCGCGCTGCGCCTCGGTCATCAGGCCGCGCCGAACGGTCGACTCGCCCAGCATGCGGACCAACGGCCAGGGCACCGTCGTGTTGTCCTGGAGCAGTGCCTGCGAGCCCTGGTCGTCGATCACCAGCCCCGCGGCGGACAACTGGCCGAGGAGCCGGCGACCGGAGTGCGGGTTGGCCGCAGCGGCCAGGGCTCCGGCCATGAGCGCGGCCACCGCGTCGGGGTCGCCGGGGTGCAGGAGGGCGGTCGCCCAGTCCGAGTCGATGAGCGCCACACGTCCGCCGGGGCGCAGGACCCGCGCGATCTCACCGACGGCCTTGTCCGGTTCGGAGAGATGCTGCAGGACCCGTTCGCACCAGACCACGTCCACCGTGGCGTCGGGCAACGGGAGGGCGAGCGCGTCGCCGTCCAGGAAGCGGGCCCGGCTGCCGGCCGCCGCCCCCCGCTGCTCGGCGACCTCGCGCAGCGCCGGGTTCGCCTCGATGCCCAGCGCGTCGCCGGACGGTTCGACGGCCGCCGCCAGGACCAGCGTCTGCGATCCCGTGCCACTGCCCACGTCGATCACACGTTCGCCCGGCCGGGGGTCCAGCGCGCGCTGTGTCCAGGCGCGCAGCCGTCGCACGCCGGCGGCCCCGTCCTGGGCGTCCAGGCCTGCCACCAGCCGTGCGACGTCCGCCGTGGAGAAGTTGCGCGCGTGGAACTCCGAAGTGGGCCCTGTGTGGCGTGTTTCCCCCATACGGCCCACTCTATGAGTCACTTACGGCCCGAGCCACCGCTACCGAAGGATCCGCTGTTGCCGGGCGACCAGCGCGGGCGGGTCTGGTCCTGGCCGCGTTTGGTGCCGGCGGAATGGAGGTTGTGCGGATAGAGCCGCTCGCTCTCGTCCGAGGCCTGCGGGACCTCGTTGGGCTCGCGCCGCTCCCGTTCCTCGTGCACAGCCCCGGACTCCGGCAGCCTGGGCTGCTCCTCGGGCCTGGGCGGGGGCGACTCCGCCTCCTTGGTCCTC
Source organism: Streptomyces sp. NBC_00576 (assembly GCF_036345175.1). Classification (NCBI taxonomy): domain Bacteria; kingdom Bacillati; phylum Actinomycetota; class Actinomycetes; order Kitasatosporales; family Streptomycetaceae; genus Streptomyces; species Streptomyces sp. NBC_00576. The sequence goes on from NZ_CP107780.1 coordinate 522,067, forward strand.
ACTCCCAGCCGGACGGCCCAGATCAGCAGGGCCACCACGATCAGGCCACCCGCGAAGGCGGCGATCACATTGAGTACGTCGCTCGATGCGGCGAGTACCTGTCCCGTGTCTGCTGCTTCTGCCGTGTTCATGGCCGCCGGGTGCCCAGGAACCGGTCGGCTATTCGCACCCTGACGTGCGGAAGTGATCGCGGGCGCGGGGTACGGCCGCACCCCCGTGCCGGCCACGCCGCGCCCGCGTAGCGAACCTACGTGCGTGCGGGCACGGTGTGTATCGCGCCGATGCCCTCTTTCGTGCACCGAGCACTCACTCGTGCACGGTCACGTCCGGATGGTCCCGCTTCGCCCGCCGACGGCGGGTTCGTCGAGGTCGCCGAGTGCCAGATGGGCCAGGACGACTTCGTACAGGTCGCTGCCGCCGGCGAGGAGCTCGCGTTCCAGGACGGGTTCCGCGCTGCGTACGTGGTCGCGCACCGTCTGCGGGTGGATGCCGAGCAGCTGTGCGGTGCGTTCCGCGTTGCCCCCGGCGGCGATCCAGGTACGGACCGTCCGCCGCAGGTCCCGGGTGTCCGTGGTGAGCCGCCCGAGGAGACCGCCCGCCCACGCCAGGAGCGGGTCCGTGCGCAGCAGTTCGGTCAGTGCGGCCGGCGGGGCGCTGGGCGGGCGCGGTCCGTCCGGGACGGCGGCCTGGGTGTTCAGGGCCAGTTGGACGGCTGCTCGGGTGGTGAGGTCCGAGAAGTCGGCGTCGAGCAGCCCTTCCACGCGTTCCATCCGGGCGCGCACGGTGTTGCGGCTGACGCCGAGAATGATCGCCGTCTTCACAGCGGTGAAGGAGAATCCGAGGCGGGTGGTGGCGAGGAGTTCGGCGCGGGTGTGGTGGGGCAGGTCGTCGAGCGGGCTCAGTAGCCGGTCCGCCCAGCCGCGCAGCGCCGACGGGTTCATCAGCCGCTCGGGGTGGGTGCGTTCGGCGTACACGGCGGCTCTGTCCGGGCGGAAGCGGGCCACGGCGAGGGCGCTGACGGCCTGTCCGTACGCCGTGGCGGTCTGCACCAGGTTCTGTCGGACGCTGCCACCGAGGAAGGTGTCGGGATGTTCGCCGACGACCGAGCGCAGTTCCGCACCCGCCAGGTCGTGCCCCCGTTCGATGGGCGCCACGACGATCAGATGCTCGTCCACGGCCGGGCACCGGACGATCAACGCGTGCCCCTGGGCTGCCTCCTGGCAGTCCTCGGCGAGGTCGTCGCGTTGTGCGGCGTGGCCTTCCAGTACGTAGACGCAGGCGGAGTCGGTGTCGAACAGGCCGGGCCAGAGGCCGGCGGCGACCCGGCGGGCCGCGATGATGTCGCCCACCATCAGCAGCTGGAGGATGGCGAGTCTGAGGTCGGCGGTCGCCCGGTCGAGCCGGCGTTCGGCGCCGAGCGTCTCGCGTTCCCGCAGGAGCAGTTCGAGCACCCAGACCGTGCGGGCGACGATGTCGGTGGCACGCTGGTCGAAGGGCCGGCTGCGGGCCACCGCGAGCACGCCCTTGGTGACAGGGTGCCCGAGTCCGGCCAGCCGGACGTGGCGTCCCTGGGCGTGCACTGCTGCAGAAGCGATTCTGCCTGTGGCCACGTCCGTCACCAGGCCGTCGTCCACGGGCAGTTGGATTCCGGCGAGGAGGGTGCCGTTCATGTCCTGGAGGGACACCTCCGCCTCGATGGTGCCGGCGAGCCAGGTGGTCACCCGGCCGAGGTCGCGAGCGGCCGGCCGCAGGTGGTCGAGGAGTTCGTCCGCCCAGTCGCCGGAGGTTCCGCTACGCCTGCCTCCGGTCCTGCTGCCTGGCACGACGACTCTCCCCTGGTCAATCACGTTCACACCGCATCACGGTCCGGAATTTACCTCACAGAGGGCATAGGCTCGACGGATGGCAAGGTACTTCGACGTCCATCCCGACAACCCGCAGCCCCGCACGATCAGTCAGGTCGCCGACAGCATCCGCTCCGGTGCGCTGATCGCGTATCCGACGGACTCCTGCTTCGCGCTGGGGTCGCAGCTCGGCAGCCGTGACGGCATCGACCGGATCCGGTCGATCCGGCAGCTCGACGACCGTCACCACTTCACTCTGGTGTGCCAGAACTTCGCGCAGCTCGGTCAGTTCGTGCAGGTCGACAACGACGTGTTCCGGGCCGTGAAGGCGTCCACGCCGGGCAGTTACACGTTCATTCTCCCCGCGACCCGCGAGGTGCCGCGCAAGCTGCTGCACCCGAAGAAGCGGACCGTGGGCGTGCGCATCCCCGATCACACGGTCGCACAGGCCCTGCTGGCCGAGCTGGGCGAACCCCTGCTGTCCAGCACGCTGCTGCTGCCCGACGAGAAGGAGCCGATGACACAGGGCTGGGAGATCAAGGAGCGGCTCGACCATGTCCTGGACGCGGTCGTCGACTCCGGGGACTGCGGTACGGAGCCGACGACGGTCATCGACTTCTCCAGCGGCGAGGCCGAGATCGTGCGCCGGGGCGCGGGAGACACGTCACGGTTCGAGTGACGACTCCCTGACCTCGTACGCCCGCGCGGCCGAACCGAGTTCGTCCCGCGCGCGGGAAGCCGCTCCGACCGCCACGGCGTCGCTGCCGAGGCCGGTCCGTACGACGCTGACGGGGCGTCCGCTGACCGGCGGCTCGGCGGCGAGGGCCGTACGGACCGCCGGTTCGAGCAGGTGCCAGGCGCGGCTGACGCCGCCGCCGACCACGTAGGCGGTGACGTCCAGCAGGCCGGTGGTGATGAGAATCGCGCGGGCGAGGGCCGCCCCCGCCTCCTCGTACACGGCGGCCGCGTCGTGGTCGCCCGCGTCCGCCGCCGCCGCGACCGCCCTGGCCGTGAGCCCGGCGCGTCCGGTGCGTTCGCCGTACCGTCGCCCGATCGCGCGCCCGGAGGCGAGCGTCTCCAGGTGACCCCGGCCGCCGCAGGTGCAGGGCAGGTCGCCGAAGCCCGGTACATGGCCGATCTCACCGGCGGCGCCGTGCGGACCGCCGTACAGCGCCCCGTCCAGCCACAGCGCGCCGCCGACCCCGGTGCCCAGCGTCATGCCGAGCGCATGGGGTACGCCTGCCACGGCGCCCCTTGCCGCCTCGCCCCGCAGGAACGCGTTGACGTCGTTGTCGAGGTACGCCGGTACACCGAGCGCGGCCCGGATCGTCGCCGTCACCTCGAAGCCGGCCCAGCCGTGGAAGGAGTCACTGGCGACGAGGACGCGCCCGGCGTCCGCGTCGACGACGCCCGCCGCACCGACCCCGACGCCGAGGAGGCGGGCCGGTGTGCGGGCGAGGAGGGCGGTGAGCGCGTCCAGCGCGGTATCGGTCATCGCCTGACCGCCGTCCGCCGCCGGGGTGGGCACCTCGGCCCGGGCCATGACCGTGAGGTCGGGTGCGCACAGCACGACCTGGGTGGTCGTACCGCCGATGTCGACACCGGCGTACGCCTCGGTGGCGGGGAGGATCACGCCGTGGCCCCCGTTCGGCCGACGGCGAGGGCGGCCAGGCGTTCCGTGCGGCGACGGCGTTGCAGGACCGGGTCGGGGACAGGGACGGCGGCGATGAGGCGCCGGGTGTAGTCCGTGCCGGGGTGCAGGAGAGTCGTCGCCGTGGGCCCCTGTTCCTCGATGCGCCCGGCACGCAGCACGACCACGCGCTGCGCGAACCGCTGGACCACGGCGAGGTCGTGGGAGACGAACAGACAGGCGAAGCCCAGCTCGTCCTGGAGTTCGGCGATCACTTCGAGGACCGTCTGCTGGACGCTCACGTCGAGGGCGCTCGTCGGTTCGTCAGCCACCAGCAACCGCGGTTCGAGGACGAGCGCACGGGCGAGACTGACCCGCTGACGCTGCCCACCGGACAGTTCGCGCGGCCCGCGCCCCGCCAACTCCCTTGGCAGCCGCACCAGTTCGAGCACCTCGGCGACCCGCGCCCGGCGCTCGGCGGCCGACATGCCCCTGCGGTGGACGCGCAACGGCTCGGCGACGCATTCGCCTACGCTCATCCGCGCGTCCAGTGACGCCACCGGGTCCTGGAGGACCACGCCGACCCCGGCGAGCAGGGCGCGCCGGGCGCGTCCCCGGGCCCGGCCGAGGTCGGTGCCGAAGAGGGCGACCGAGCCGGACGCCGGCGGGACGAGGCCGAGGGCGACCCGGGCGGCCGTCGACTTGCCGGAGCCGGACTCGCCGACCAGGCCCACGGTTTCGCCGGGCGCGACGGTGAGGGAGACGTCCTGGAGGGCGCGTACGGCACGGCGGCCCCGGCCGAAGTGGACGGCGATGTCCCGGAGTTCGACCACGGGCGCGGCGGAAGTGCCGGTGGCGGCCTCGATTGCCGCCGCGGGCGGGTCTCCCGGCTCGGCGACGGTCAGTCTCGGCACCGCCGACAGCAGCCGCCGGGTGTACTCGTGGGTGGGCCGCAGCAGGACCTCCTCGACCGGTCCCGTCTCGACGATCTCGCCCTGGAGCATGACGGCGACCCGGTCGGCGAAGTCCGCGACGACACCCATGTTGTGCGTGACGAGCAGGACACCGGTGCCGGAGTCGGCGGCCAGGGCGCGCAGCAGGTCGAGGATCTCGGCCTGGACGGTGACGTCGAGGGCGGTGGTCGGTTCGTCGGCGATGAGCAGGTCGGGCGCGTTGGCGATGGCCATGGCGATGACGACGCGCTGGCGCTGCCCGCCGGACAGTTGGAAGGGGAAGACGGCGGCCCGCTGCTCGGGGTCGGGGATGCCGACACGGCGCAGGAGTTCGACGGCTTCCGCGGCGGCCTCCCTGGCGGAGAGGGAGCGGTGATTGCGTACGACCTCGGCGATCTGGGCGCCGATCCGGGTGAGCGGGTCGAGGGCGGTGGCAGGCTCCTGGAACACCATCGACGCCTGACGGCCGCGCAGGCGTGACAGGTCTGCCTCGCTGGCGCCGACGACGTCCGTGCCCCCGATCCCGACCCGGCCCCTCGCCCGGGCGTTGCCCGGCAGGAGGCCCAGGGCGGCAAGGGCGACCGTCGACTTGCCGGAGCCGGACTCGCCGACCAGGGCGAGGGTTTCGCCGGGGCGGACGAGCAGCGACACCTCGCGGACGGCGGGTACGTCGCCCGTCTCCGTGGTGAAGGTGACGTCCAGGTTCTCGATCTCCAGGATGTTCATCCACGCCCCTTGACGTCGAAGGCGTCGCGCAGCCCGTCACCGATCGCGTTGAACGCGCAGACGACGAGGATGATGGCGAGGCCCGGCGGAACGATGAGCCACCAGCGGCCCGAGTACGCGGCGGTGAGGCCGGCCGACAGCATGCCGCCCCAGTCGGTCGACGGCGGCTGGACGCCGAGGCCGAGGTAGGAGACGTAGGCGACGAGCAGGATCGCGTCGGCGACCTGGAAGGTGGCCGCGACGACGATGGTCGACACCGAGTTGGGCAGGATATGCCGGATGATCGCGCGGCCGTGGGTGCCGCCGATGGCGCGCAGCGTCAGGACGTAGTCGCGGTTCTTCAGGGTGAGCGTCTCGGCCCTGATCAGCCGGGACGGCACCAGCCAGGACACCAGACCCAGGATGACGATCAGGCCGAGGGTGTCCGGAGTGGTGATCGCCGAAACGACGAGCAGGATGAACAGGGCCGGGATGGCGATGCCCGCGTCGACGATCCGCATCATCACCGCGTCGATCCAGCCGCCCGCGTAGCCCGCGACCGCACCCCACAGCGTGCCGATGACGGTGGCGAGGATGCCGGCCGCGAGGCCGACGAGCAGGGACACCTTCCCGCCGTACATCAGCCGTCCGAGTTCGTCGTGGCCGACGGCGTCCGTGCCGAGCCAATGGGAGCCGTTCGGGGCGAGGTTGACCTGTGTGAGGTCGGTGTGGGTCTGGTCGGTGGAGTGGAGGAGCGGGCCCGCGAAGCAGAAGAGCAGGAACGCGGCGACGACCACGAGCCCGGCTACCGCGAGCCGGTTGCGGGTGAACCGGCGCAGCGGCAGACGGTATCCGGCGACCGCCTCCGCGGGTGGCGTCGTGGTCTGCAGTACGGCGCTCATGCTCGGCCTGCCTTCACTCGGGGGTCGACGAGGCGCTGCACGATGTCGGCGAGGAGGGTGCCGATGACGGTGGCGACGGAGATGACGAGGACGCAGCCGAGCAGTACCGGGTAGTCGGAGGACTGGGCCGCGCTCCAGAACAGCAGGCCCATGCCTGGGTAGTTGAAGAGCTGCTCGACGACCAGGGCGCCGCCGAAGAGGACGGGCACGTAGTAGCCGAGCATGGCGACGACGGGCGTGAGGGAGTTGCGGAACACGTGCCGCCGCAGGATGGCGCCCTGCCGTGAGCCGCCGGCGCGGGCGGTGCGGACGTAGTCCTCGGAGAGGTTCTCCAGGGTGGCGGCGCGCATGTAGCGGCTGAAGACCGCGACCATCGAGGCGGCGCCGGCGACGACCGGCAGGACGAGCGCGTCGGGCTGGGAGAGGACCTGGCCGAGGGTCTCGCCCTGGGGTGCCTGGGACGGGAACCAGGGCAGCAGTTGGGTGAACACCAGCACGAGGATCAGCCCGAGGAAGTAGACGGGCGTCGCGTAGGCGACGAAGCCGAGCGTGGTGATGACGTAGTCGACGGGCTTGTTGCGCCGGACGGCCTGCCACATGCCGAGCGGGATCGCGAGGAGCAGCCCGACGAACGCGGACAGCACGGTGAGGACGAGGGTCTTGGGCAGGCGCTGTTCGATGAGGGTGGAGACGCCCTCGTTGAGGGTGTACGAGGTGCCGAGGTCGCCGTGCAGCAGGGTGCCCAGGTAGTGGACGTACTGGACGGGCAGCGGCTGGTCGAGGCGCTGTTCGTGGTTGAAGGCGGCGATCTGCTGGGCGGTGGCCTGCGGGCCGAGGATCCCGCGTGCGGGACCCCCGGGCAGCGCGTGCAGGAGGCAGAAGACCACCACGGTCACGATGAGGATCACCGCGAGCGCCTGGAGGATCCGCCGGATCAGGTAGAGGAAGGTGTCCATGCGAGGGGCCTCAGCTGGTCCATTTCCACTGTGCGGGGTGGAAGTTGGCGAGTGAGTCCTGGGAGAAACCGCCGAGGCCGTCCTTGACGACGGAGATCTGGTAGTCGGGCTCGGGCAGCCAGACCACGGGCAGGTCCTTGGCGAGGGCCGCGCTGTAGTCCTGGATGGCCTGGTTCGACGTGGACGTGGTGGAGGCGGTGATGAGCTTGTCGACGTCCGGGTTGGAGTAGTTGCCGAAGTTCGAGCCGCCCTTGGTCTGGAAGAGGGAGTCGCCGGTCGGGAAGGCGTTGAAGTACCAGCTGCCGGCCGTGCCGAAGAAGGACAGCTGCCACTTGCAGATGGCCTGGCTCGCGGTGCACTGCGGGGTCTGCGCCAGTACGGAGTTGACGGGCGCGGTCTTGATGGTGAACTTGATGCCGGTCTTCGCCAGCGACGACTGGATCGCGCTCATCATGTTGTCGGTCACGGTCGAACCGGACTGCGACAGCACCTGCATCTCGAACTTCGTCCCCTTGGCGACGCCTTCACCGCACTGGGCGGCGCCGGCACCCGCGTCCGTGCAGACCATGACTCCGCCCTGCTCGCTCCAACCGTGCCCGGCGAGAAGGGACTTGGCCTCCTCGGTCGAGAAGGGGTACGGGTCGCCCTTCTGGGTGGCGGAGAGGAAGTCGGAGGACTGGGCCTGCGGGATCGGGCCGTAACCGGGCACGGCGGTGCCGTTGAAGATGACCTTGGAGAGGCCTGCCTGGTCGATGGACTTCTGGACGGCCTGGCGGGCGTACAGCTGCTTGAACACGGCGCCCATGGCGGGGTTGTTGAAGTTGTACGGCAGATAGGTGATCGCCCAGCCGGACCAGGGCTGCACGGCGTAGCCCCGGTTGGTGAAGCTGTCCTTCTGGTCGAGGTCGGTGGCCTCTATGTAGCCGTAGTCGACGCCTCCGGAGCGCAGGGCGTTCTTCTCGGCGTCGGCTGTCGTGAACGGCAGCAGGTTCACGGTGGTGATGTCCGGCTTCTCACCGCCGTCGTACTTCGTGTTGGCGGCGAGGACGACCTTTCCGGCCGTGGAGAACGACTTCACCGAGTAGGGACCGCTGATGGTCTTCCACAGGGGGTCGCTGTCGTAGCCGGAGATGTTCTTCGCGGCCGTGTTGAGGTACGTCCACACCTGCTTGGCGCCCGCGGCCGTACGGTCGGCGTCCGACACGGCGGCCGAGGCGCCGGCCTTGTCCCAGGCGTGCTGGGGCAGCGGGGTGATGGCGCTCAGCTCGTTGGCCAGCATCCACTGGGAGTTGTAGGCCTGGTCGAAGGTGATCGTGAAGTGGCGGTCGTCGACGGTCTTGAACGCGGTCCAGTTGTCGGGGGCCTTGCCGGGGTTGTAGCCGGCCCACTCCGCCTTGTTCGCCTTGATGACGTTGAACCAGAACTCGACGTCCCGTGCGGTGATCGGCTTTCCGTCGCTCCAACTGCGGTCGCCGAGCGTGATGGTGACGCTCTTTCCATCGGCGGCGAAGTCGGCGGCGGTGGCGACGGACGCCTTCTTGTTCCAGGCGATCTTGCCGGTGGAGCCGTCGTAGGCGATGAGCGGCTCCCACAGGCTCGCCGCGATCGAGTTGTTGTTGGTGTTGAGGTGGGCCGCCGTGCCGATCGGCAGGATCCAGTTCGGGGTGAAGTTCGCGGGCAGGGCGTAGTTGATGGAGTCCTTCGACGCGGACGACGTGTCACTCGTGCCGGAACAGCCCGCGAGCAGCAGAGCGCTCACCGAGGCGGTGACACCGGCGACGAGCGCGGTGCGAGCAGGGGACGACATGGTTCTCCTCGGATCACCGGAGATGTGAGGTGTGGTTGATGAGCCAGTCAACGACCCGTTGCTACGAAGAAACAGACGCTCCGCTGTAAAAAGACTGTTTCTGCTGTTCTGAAAAAAGCCGGAGGGTGCGATCACCGACGTACGCTCGGCACCCGCAGCCCTCACGTCGGAAGTTACTTCGCCCATGACCGAAAAAAGTGCCCCGCATCGACGGACCTCGCCCGGTGTCTCCTCGCTGGCCGAACGCGTGCTCGAACTGCTGGCCTCCGGGCAGGCGACCACCCGGACCGAGCTGGCCGAGCTGCTGGGCGCCGCGCCCTCGACGATCTCGTTCACCGTCGGCCAGCTGGTGACCCACGGGCTGGTCGCGGAGCAGGGCACCCGCTCCTCCACGGGCGGGCGGCCACGGAAGGTGCTGCGGCTCGGCGGCAGCGACGGGTTCGCGGTCGCGGCGGACCTGGGCAGCCGGCATGCCCGGGTCGGGGTGGTGTTCCCCGGGGGCGGGCTCACCGATGTGTCGACGGTGCCGTTCGCCGCCGCCGAGGGGCCGGAGGAGGCGCTGCCCGCCCTCGCCGAGACCCTGGAGGCGCTGGCCGCGCGGCACGGGCGGGAGCTGCTGCGGGGCGTCGGGCTGTGTCTGCCGGGCCCGGTGGACGTCGAGTCGGGCGTCGTCACCCTGCCGGCGCGGATGCCCGGCTGGAACAGGTTTCCGGTGCGGGCCTGGCTGGAGGACTACTTCGGTGTGCCGGCGGCGATCGAGAACGACGCCAACTGCATGGCGGTGGGCGAGCACAGCGTCCAGCCCGCCGAACGGCGCCAGTCGATCATGGTGAAGGTGGGTTCCGGCATCGGCGCCGGGGTCATCGCCGACGGCCGGCTGTACCGGGGCGGCACCGGGGCGGCCGGCGAGATCACCCACGTCCGCGTCGAGAACGAGGGCGGCACTCCGTGTTCCTGCGGCAACACCGGCTGCCTGGAGACGGTCGCGTCGGGTGCGGCGCTGGTACGGATCCTGCGGGAGCGTGGCGCCGACGTCGACTCCATCGAGGACGTGGTCGGGCTGGCCACGGACGCCGACCCGGAGGCGACCGGTGCGGTGCGCCGGGCCGGCCGCTATCTCGGCACCGTCCTGTCGGCGAACGTCAACTTCTTCAACCCCGACGCCGTGTATCTCGGGGGTCTGCTGTCGACGCTTGAACCGTTCGTGGCCGCCGTCCGCAGTCAGCTGTATGAGGGCTGCCATCCGCTCGTGACCGAGCAGCTGGTGATCGAGCGGGCGAGTCTCGGCGCCGACGCCGGGCTGGTCGGCGCGGGCCGTTTCGCGCTGCAACGGGCGCTGGCGCATGCCTTGCAGACCCTGACCGCATCCGACACTCCCGCCCGCCATGCCTGACGCCCTGCGCCTGACACCCTGCGAGGAACCGTGCCTCAGCCCCGTAACGCCATAGCCCGTCCGGTCGTCGCCATCGCCGGACTCGGCATCGAGTCGTCGACCTTCTCCCCCGCGCGCACCGAGGCGCCGGCCTTCCATCCGCAGCGCGGCGCGGACGTCCTCACCCGTTATCCGTTCCTGGCGCCCGGAGCGCCGTTGCGGGAGGCGGCCGAGTGGCGGGGCGCGCTGGTCGGCAAGGCGCTGCCCGGCGGGACGGTGACCGCTGCCGCGTTCGCGGACCTTTCCGACGAACTCATCGACCGTCTGCGGGAGTTGGGGCCTGTCGACGGCCTCTGGTACGACATCCACGGCGCGATGACGGTGGAGGGCGTCGACGATGCCGAGACGGTCCTGCTGGCGCGGATCCGGGAGACCGTCGGGCCGGACGTGATCGTGTCCACGTCCATGGACCTGCACGGCAACGTCTCGCGCGAACTCGCCCACCAAAGCGATCTGATCACCTGTTACCGGATGGCCCCGCACGAGGACCACATGGAGACGAAGGAACGGGCGGTACGCAACCTCGTCGACGTCCTGGTCAGTGGCACCCCACGGCCGGTCAAGGCCTGGGTTCCGGTGCCGGTGCTGTTGGCCGGTGAGCAGACCTCGACGCGTATCGAGCCGGCGAGGAGCGTGTACGCGGCCGTCGACGAGGTGGAAGCGGTGGACGGTGTGCTGGATGCCGCGATCTGGGTCGGGTACGCGTGGGCGGACGAGCCGCGCAACCGGGCCGCGGTCGTCGTCACCGGGTCCGACGAGGCCGCCGTGAGCGCCGGTGCCGAGCGACTGGCGCGCGGCTTCTGGGAGGCGCGGAACAGGTTCGCGTTCGTCGCGCCGACGGCCTCGCTGGACGCGTGTCTGGACGACGCGCTCGCGTCGGATGCCCGGCCGTACTTCATCAGCGACACCGGGGACAACCCGACGGCGGGCGGCGCCGGTGACGTGACCTGGGGGCTCGGGCGCGTCCTGGACCGGCCCGAGTTCAAGGACCCGGACGGTCCGACGGTGATCTACGCCTCGGTGCCCGGGCCCGCCGCCGTCGAAGTCGCGGTGAAGGCGGGCGCCGGGGCGGTCGTCACGGTCACGGCCGGTGCCGAGGTGGACGACCGGCACGCGGGGCCGCTCACGATGACCGGGGTCGTGCACGCGGTGCGGCACGGGGACCGGGACGCCGGCACCGAGGTCGTGCTGCGCGTCGGCAGCGTGCACGTGATCCTCACCCGGCTGCGCAAGCCGTACCACCACGAGCACGACTTCACCGACCTGGACCTCGATCCGCGTAGCGCCGACCTCGTCCTCGTCAAGATCGGCTACCTCGAACCGGAACTGTTCGACATGGCTGTCGGCTGGAAGCTCGCGCTCACTCCCGGTGGCGTCGACCAGGATCTGCCGCGGCTGGGGCACCGCCGTGTCCGGCGCCCCCTGTTCCCGTTCGACCCGGAGATGGCCGCCCCGGACCTCACGGCGAGGATCGTTCCACCGTCGAACGAGCCGCTGGTGGGAGTGGACGAATAGGGGTGTCGGTACCGGTGCGGGGTGCGCGCGGGGCGTGGGCTGTGCATGGTGGTAGGAGGTCCGGTCGAGCAAGGAGACGTCATGCCGATCCAGCACTCCGATTCGCCCTCTCCCTCCGACGACACCACGACCCCCGACGCCCTGCTGCACACCGGTGCGGAGCATGGGGCGTCGGCGGAGGATCTGGTGCTGGCCACGGGCCGTGACCTCACTCCGCGCAACCTTGCCTGGGCGGAGCGGAAGCTGGCGGAGGAGGGTATGGCGGCGCTTGACAAGTTGTTGCCCTGACGGGCGGTTGTTCTTTTGCTGCACGGCCGGTGGAGGCTGGTCGCTCCCCGCGGCGGAGCCGCAGATCGATACAGCCCCGCGCCCCTGTCGGGGCGCGGGTGTGCACCCGAATTCACCAGTGCCGTTCAGTCCTGCGTGCCGTGCTGCACGGCTACGGGCTCGAAGGTGATCCGGGTACGGACCCCGTCCTCGGCCCAGTGCACCTCGACCGCTGTGCCGCTGACCTCGACACCTGCGATCACTCGCTCGGGAACCAGCGGTTCCGGGTCGGCCGTGAGGGCCGCCAGGGCCACGTGCAGGGAGGTGCCGGATGTCTCGCCGGTCAGGCGTGGGACGGCTGCCCAGCGGGTGTAGGCGGTGCCCTGCGGGGCCCGTGTCTCCTCGGCGTCCGGGCTCCAGCCGTACAGGCCGTGCAGCGCCGACGTCAGCTCCTGCTCGGGGCCCGTCGCCCAGCCCGTGTGTGTGACGCGCGCCCCGGACGGAGCGCCGGTCACTCGGTGGACGCGGAGTTCGTGGCGGCCCCGTACCACCGTGACGCTCTCCACCCGCAGACCCGGCACCATGGGCGGCCCGGCGGTGAACACGGGACGGTGCCAGGATGCGGCCCAGCCCCAGCCGTCCCCGTGGCCCGCGCCCAGCGGGTGGATACGGCGGCGCACGGTGCCCCGGCCGCCGATCTCCACGGAGAGGTGGTTGTCGGCGATGTTGGCGGGGGCGGTCGGGCCGGAGTGTGTGGAGTAGGCCTGGCGCCCGTAGTGCGGGTCGTCCTCGGCTGCCGTCTCGCCCTCGTGCGGGCGGACGTGGTCGCTGCCGTGGTTGTGCAGTCGTACGATCCCGTCCGCGCGGGTCGACTGCACCAGCAGCCCCGGCGCGGGCAGCGCGAGCACCCGGTCGCCCTCCTCGACCGGCGCGGGCTCCTCCCGGGCCGTCCACAGCGGGGCGTCGGCGGGGGCGAGCAGGGAGACGAAGGCCTTCGAGGCCCAGTACGGGGACGCCGGGCCCGAGTAGGTCTGCAGGGTGGCCTGGTGCGGGCCGTGCCAGCCGAGGGTCAGCAGACCGTCCTCGGTCAGGGCTCCCCGGTCCAGGAAGTGGCGGAGGCTGCCGCTGATCAGACGCCGGCTCGTGCCCGGGGTGAGCGGGGTGTGGCCGGTGAGGGCACCGAGGCCGACGGCGGCGGAGGCGGCGAAGCGGTAGGACAGGGAGCGGCCGAAGTGGATCGGCGCACCGTCGGAGCCGAACATCAGTCCGAAGCCGTCGAGGTGTTCGCGCAGGCGGGGGCCGTAGAGGGCGGCCAGTTCCCGGTCGTCGCCGAGGTGGGCGTCGAGGACCGGGTACAGGTGCAGGGCCCAGCCGTTGTAGTGGTCGAAGGCCCGGCCGTCGCCGTCCGCGTACCAGCCGTCGCCCCGATACCAGGTCTCCATCAGCTCCAGGGCCCGCTCGCGTGCCCTCGCCGTCTCCGCGTCGCCGCGCCCCACGGACTCCAGGAAACCGGCGACCGTATAGGGGAAGAGGTACCAGTTGTTGGGCGCCGGCGAGTGTCGCAGCGAGCCGCGCAGCCATTCCTCCGCCCGGTCCTGTACGGCGGAGTCGAGCCGTTTCCACAGCCAGGGCGCCGTCAGCCTGAGGCCGAGGGCCACGGAGGCCGACTCGACCATCGGCTGGCCCTGTACGTCGTGGTCGAGGATGAGCGGCCAGGACTCGGTGTCATCGCGGCCCGGGGTGCGGGTGCCCGCCGCGAGCCCCTGGGCGTACCGGTCGAGCCAGCCGTGCGGGTCGTCGCCGCCCGCGCCCGCGACGCGGAAGGCCGCGGCGAGGAAGGTGCGGGCGTAGCCTTCGAGCCCGTCGGAGCGCACGCCCGAGTACGAGGGGGCGCCGGGCAGGTCGAGCAGGGCGCCGCCGGGGGTGCTCCAGCGCCACGCGGCAGCCAGCAGCCCGTCCGCCACGGCCTCCCAGTGGGCGCGGGTGTATCCGGTGTGGGGGCTCAACTCGCGGTCCTCGGACGGGAGTTCCAACGGGATGCCGCTGCTGCTGATACGGGTCGTGCTGCTCATGCGAGGAAGGCCAGCCTTTCGCGTCGTACGGGATGGCGGAATCCCGCGCCGGATGCCCAGTGTTCCGTCTCGGCGACGGCAAGGTCGGCCAGGCGACGCCACTCGTTGCCCTGGGAACCGGCGAGGTGGGGGGTGAGGAGCGCGTCGGGGCAGTCCCACAACGGGTGCCCGGTCGGCAGGACTTCGGGGTCGGTGACATCGAGGACGGCGCGGATGCGGCGCTCCCGGACGGCGTCGGTGAGGGCGTCCTGGTCGACGACGCCTCCCCGGGCGGTGTTGATGAACACGGCGCCGGGACGCATGGCGTCGAGCATGGCGCGGCTCACCAGGCCCCGGGTGGTGGGCAGCAGCGGGGTGTGCAGGCTGACGGTGTCGGAGCGGGCGAAGAGGACGTCCAACTCGACTTGCTCCACGCCGAGTTCTGCCACCTCAGCATCGGTGACGTAGGGGTCGTACAGCAGGATGTCGAAGTCATGGGGGCGCAGCAGTTCGATGACGCGGCGGCCGATCAGGGAGGCGGAGACGATGCCCACGGTCCGGCGGTAGTTACCGATCGTGTGGGAGGTGCGCAGCCAGTTGTCGCGGGTGTGGGTGGTGGCGTAGGCATGGGCCCGTTCCAGGACCTGTTTGCCGGTGAGCAGGATCATGGCGAGGGTGTACTCGGCGACCGGCAGGGCGTTCGCGGCGGCGGCCGACGACACCTCGATGCCGCGCTCCCAGCAGGCGTCGGTGACATGCGGGCGGACGCTGCCCGCCGTGTGCACGATCGCCCGCAGCCGGGGCGCCGCCGCGAGGGCGTCGGCGTCCAGTACGGGGCAGCCCCAGCCGGTGACGAGGAGGTCGACGTCGGCGAGGATCTCGCGGGCGCGCTCGGTGCCGAAGTCGTCGAGGACCGGGAGCGGGGCGAGGTCGCAGACGGCGGCGAGGGCGGTCAGCGAGGCGGGGTCGAGGACGGCGGCTGCGGCGTCCGGGGACATGGCGAGGGCGGCACGGGGACGAAAGCCGGGGCCCGGCGAGGACACGGTCATACGGGGTCGGTTACTCCTTGGTGGTCGGGAACTCCGGTGCGACGACCGCTGCTCGGCCAATGATTACTGACTACTTGACGGAACCCGTCGTAAGACCGCTGCGCCAGAAGCGTTGCAGCAGGGCGAAGGCGAGGATGAGGGGGATGACGGCGAGCAGCGATCCCATGATCACCACGGGGTAGTCCGCTCCTGCGCTGCAGGCGCTCACGGCACCTGTCAGCGGCAGTGCGGCCATCGCGGCGAGCACGGACCGACGGCTTCGTCGACGGTGGTTCTGTCGACCAGGCATGGGGTGCCTCCCGCGGCTCCGGTGTGTCCTGGGGGGGGGACACGTTCCTGTTCGAGATACGGGAATCCTGATCGGCTCGCCGGAAACGGTCAATAGATCGATCAAAAGAAAATAAAGCGGTCAAACGCTCATTCCGCGTGGTGCGCTGACGTCTCGGAGGTCAGCGCCCGGGTCGACCCGCGCACCTTCAGCTCCGGCAGCAGCTCGATCCGCCGCGCCGGCCCCGCCGCGCCGCCGCGCGGGTCCCGCAGCCGATGCAGGAGCAGTTCGGCGGCGGCCCGGCCGACCTCACCCTTGGGCGGGGACACCGCGGTGAGGGGGGTACCGCCGAGGGCGGCCACGACGTCGTCGTACGCCACGACCGAGCAGTCCTCCGGCACCCGGACCCCGTGCGCGGCCAGGTCCTGGACCAGCATCAGCGCGTCCACGTCACCGTGCAGGACGCACGCCGTGGCGTCCAGTTCGCGCAGGACGCCGGGCAGGTCGACGGCCGGGCGGTCCGCGCCGGCCGTACGGTCGGGGCCGGCCTCGGGGGAACTGAGCGTGAGCGTCCAGGCGTCGAGCTCCGGATGGGCTCCGGCGATCTCGGTGAGGGCGGCGCGCAGGGCCCGTGCGGTCGGGCTGTCGTCGCGAGCGGCGAAGACGATCCTGCGGTGACCGAGGGCGACCAGGTGTTCGACGGCGAGATGGGCGCCGTACCAGTGGTCGGAACAGACGGAGTCCAGGGCATGCAGCGCGCTGCCCGCACGTGGCCTGCGTTCCATCAGGACCGTCGGTACGCCCAGCCCGCACAGCCACTTCGCGTCGGCCTCCTCGGCGGCGAGGGTGCGCCAGCGGGGGGCGATCAGCACGCCCCGGGCACCGTCCGCCAACGCCCGCTCCACCAGGGGCTGTTCGGCGCCGGCGACTTGCGGGGCGATGTGCAGGGCGATGCGCAGCCCTGCCTCCTCCAGGACGGGACGGGCGCCGTGCAGGGTCTCGTAGAGGTAGGAGTGGCGGGCGGGGACGACCAGGACGACGGTGTCGCCATCCTCTGGCGCGGTGACGGACTCGGACGGGGCGTCCGGCACCGGGAGGGTGGAGCGGGCGACGCCATGGCCGCGCCGGAGCCTGCCCTCACGGGCGAGTTCCTCCACATCCCGGCGGACGGTGACCACCGAGACCTCCAGTTCGGCGGCGAGGTCGGTCACCCTGGCCGCGCCGCGCGCCTGCACGGCGGCCAGGATCCGCTGCCGCCTCAGTTCGACCGGCTCGCGCATACCGTTCGCTCCCTCACGTTCGAAATGTTCGTTTGAACGCTTCGCCGCGAAGCATAGCGATCGGCAGGTCAAACAGCGGCATCACTACCGGAACAAGGGATTCCGACCGAATCCCATCCCTTATCGACCGATCTTGACCATCGGTCAAACAAAATTCATTGAGTACTCGCGGTAACTGCTTGCTTTACCCACACTTGAGGCGAGAAGTTCATCTCTCAACATGTTGTATCTCGGGGGGAATTGGCATATGCAAGGAACAATTGACGGATTCAGTTATGGGTTCGTCACCCCTGTCGCCGCCTACATCATGGCCTGCCTGGGAAGCGCCCTGGGGTTGCGCTGCGTGGTCCGAACGCTGCTCGACCAGAACTCGTGGAAACCGGGTTGGCTGGCACTGGGGGCAGCGGCCATCGGGTGCGGAATCTGGACCATGCACTTCATCGCGATGATCGGGTTCCAGGTAGAGGAAACCGCGGTCCGCTACGACACCGGGCTGACGGTCGCCAGCCTCGCGGTGGCGATCGTGGTCGTCGGTATCGGTGTGTTCGTAGTCGGGTATCGCGGCGCCACGCCTGCGGCGCTTGCCATCGCGGGCATCGTGACCGGCCTCGGTGTCGCCGCGATGCACTACCTCGGTATGGCGGCGCTCCATCTGAACGGCTCGATCCACTACGACGGCGTGACCGTGGCGCTCTCCGTGGTGATCGCCATCGTCGCCGCGACCGCCGCTCTGTGGGCGGTCGTCTCCATCCGGGGGTTCCTGACCAGCCTCGGGGCCAGCCTGGTCATGGGTGTGGCCGTCACCGGTATGCACTACACGGGCATGGCCGCCGTCAGCGTGCACGTGCACGACCCGGGCAACACCATCTGGTCCGGCGACTCACCGACCTCGCTGCTGCTGCCGATGCTGATCGGCCCCATCATCTTCCTGCTGCTGGCCGCGGTCGTGGTGATGTTCGACCCGCTGCTCGTGCTGGGCGACGGGGAGTGGGGCGCAAAGAGTTCCCGGCAGCAACCCGCGCGCCAACTGCCGCAGATACCGAAGCAGTCGGCGACGCAGAACGGGGGACAACCCTCCCCTCGTTGGCAGCGGACGCCGACTCCGACCCGGACGGATCTTCGACTGTAGGACATTGCTACGGTGCCCCGATGGTTGACTCTTCACGGGCCCACTCCTCCCGCGACACCCCCGAGGGCGCCGGCTGGGGCCTCGAAAGCCCGGGCACCTACCGGGAGTTGATGCCGCGTCGGGTCGAGAAGCTCTCGTGGGTCAACCCCCGGACGCTGTGGCCCGCCCGCAACGGCGTGCTGGCCTCCTGGTTCGGGGACCCGACGGGCCGGACCCGAAGCCGGCTGGCGGCACAACGGACGGCCGCGGGCGGGCCCGCGGACAAGGTGATCCGGCGAGACGACCCGGACCGCTTCTCCTTCATGGTCATCGGCGACACGGGCGAGGGCGACGCACCCCAGTACGCCGTCGTCCCGGGCTTTCTGAAGGCCGGTCAGGACACGGCGTTCACCGTGCTCGCCAGTGACGTGATCTACCCGGTCGGGGCGACCGACGACTACGGCACCAAGTTCTTCCGCCCCTACCAGGACTACCAGGCGCCCATCTACGCGATACCGGGCAACCACGACTGGTACGAGGACCTCAACGGGTTCATGCGCGTGTTCTGCGACGCCCCACCCCTGCCCGCGGATCCCGCGCCCCGCCCCCTCACCCGGGCCTGGCTGCGCTCGCTCCTGTGGCACAGGCCGAGCGCCGTCGACGAGCAACGCCTCGCCGAGGCACGCGAGTTGCGCTCGGCGCCCGCACAACAGGCCCTCCAGCCCGGCCCGTACTGGGCGATCGACGCCGGACCCGTGCGCGTCATAGGCATCGACACCGGTCTCCTGGGCACGCTGGACGCCGAACAGGGCCGCTGGCTGAGGGAGATGTCCGAGGGACCGGTCCCGAAAATCCTTGTCACCGGATCACCTCTGTACGTGGACGGCGAGCACCACCCCTGCCCCATCGAGGGCGGCGGCACGGTCGACGACCTCGTCCGCGATCCGGAGCGCAACTTCGTGGCCGCGATCGGCGGCGACATCCACAACTACCAGCGCTATCCAGTGAGCGTGCACGGCCGCACCGTTCAGTACGTGGTCTCGGGCGGCGGCGGTGCGTTCATGCACGCCACCCACACCATCAAGCGCGTCTCGGTCGCCGATGTCACCGAGGACGACTTCCGCTGCTATCCGCTGCGCGGCGACTCGCTGGCCTTCTACAGCAGGGTCTACGGCCGCCGGCTGCATCTGCGCCGCTTCTTCACCCTCTCCGAGGCCGAGGCGACGGCCGTGATCGCCGAGCGCCTGGGCATCCGGCCGGCGCGCGCACCCGGGGAGCCCGTCCGGCTGACCTGGCGCATCCGGCTGGTCGCCGGTCTGCTGGGCACGGCGCGCCGTCCCGACCGCACGCGGCGTTTCCGGCTCCCGGTCCGGAAGGCGTACACGCAGCTGTTCTCGCCCGGTTCGGCGACGTACAGCCCGCCGTTCTTCAAGAGCTTCCTGCGCCTCGACGTGTCCCCGGAGGCCATCCGGCTGCGCTGTTTCTCGGCGACCGGCAAGCTCAGGCAGGAACTGGATCCGCCGGTCGAGGACGAGGTGGTGATCCCGTTGACCCGGTCGCCTGGCACAATCGGCGAAGCGTGAACGTCCGTACGACGATCGTTGGAGGAGCCCGTGCCGTCTCCCTCACAGCCGCTGCGCAAGCTGGGCTTTCTCACCATCGGGCTGTTCGACGGCGACGATCCGCGGGCGGGACACGAGTCGACGCTGGAGATCATCGAGCTGGGTGAGCGGCTGGGCTTCGACAGCGCGTGGCTGCGCCACCGCCATCTCCAGTACGGGATCTCCTCCCCCGTGGCCGTCCTCGCGGCGGCCTCGCAGCGCACTCGCCGTATCGAACTGGGCACCGCGGTCATCCCGCTCGGCTGGGAGAACCCGCTGCGTCTGGCGGAGGACCTGGCAACCGTCGACATCCTGTCCGGGGGCCGGCTCAACCCGGGTCTGAGTGTGGGCCCGCCGATGCACTACAACCAGATCAAGGACGCCCTGTACCCCGACACGGCGGACGCCGAGGACTTCAGCTACCAGCGGGTCGATCGGCTGCTGGACCACGTACGGGGGAAGGCGGCCAGCGACTTCAGCGGGGTCGAGGGGTTCGAAGTGTTCTCGGACCGGGTGCAGCCCCATTCCCCTGGGCTCGGAAACCGACTCTGGTACGGCGGCGGGAGTCTGCGGTCGGCGCAGTGGGCCGGTGCGCACGGCATGAACTTCCTGACCAGCAGTGTCGTCAAGGCCGAGGGCGATGAGGAGTCGCCGGACTTCGCCGCGATCCAGCTGGCGGGCGTCCGGGCCTTCAGGGCCCACCACCCGGACGGCGACCGGGCCCGGGTCTCCCAGGGTCTCGTCGTCATCCCCACCGACAGCGCCTCGCCCGAGCAGCGCGCGAAATACGAGGAGTACGCAGCCAAGCGGCTGCCGCGGACCGCGACCCCGCAGGGTCCGGCGCGGCTGATGTTCGCGCCGGACCTCGTCGGCACATCAGCCGAGATCGCCGAACGCCTGTACGCGCACGTCGCGTTCCAGGAGATCGACGAGGTGGCCTTCGCGCTGCCCTTCACCTTCGACCACGAGGACTACGTCCAGATCCTCACGGACATCGCGACCCGGCTCGGTCCCGCGCTGGGCTGGCAGCCGGCCACCGCCTGACCCACCCTCACCATCGCCCGGGTTCGGTGCCGATGACGGGCTCCGACGGCCTGCCGTCCACGCCGGCCGGGATGTCGCCGGTCAGCATCACGCGGTGCATGACCCGGGGGTGGCCGAGGTGGGCGTTGTCGCTGGGGGCGAGGTGGATGGTGGCCCGGTTGTCCCAGAAGGCGACACTTCCGGGCTCCCAGCGGAAACGGACCGTGTACTCGGGCCTGGTCGCCTGTTCGAGGAGCATCTCCAGAAGCAGCCGGCTCTCCGCCCGGGAGACGTCCACGATCTGCTCCAGGTAGTAGCCGTTGACGAACAGCACCCGCTCCCCCGTCTCCGGGTGGACCCGCACCAGCGGGTGCACGGAGGCGATCTGATGGTCCAGCAGATGCCGGAGGTACGCGTCGTCGCCGGGCCGCGCCTGGTAGCCGACGCCGAGCCGGTGCTCGGCCCTGAGACCGTCCACGAACTCCCGTACGGGCGCGGAGAGTCCGGCGTACGCGGCGGCCAGGTTCGACCAGGTCGTGTCGCCGCCGTACGGCGGTACGGTCTCGGCGCGCAGGATGGTGGCAGCGGGCGGGTCGATGCGGGCGCCGTGGTCGCAGTGCCAGCCGCGCAGCAGCGAGTGGCGGCGCCGCTCCAGCCACTCGGCGTGTTCCATGCCGTAGCGTCCGCCCAGCTCCAGCCGGTCGGCGGTCGTCTCGATCTCAGGGAACTCGGGGGGAGAGGCGCCGCCGCGCCGTCCGAGGACGACGAGCTCGCCGAACCGGCGCGCGAAGGCGATGTGTCCGGCGTGGTCCAGCCGCTGCCCGCGGAAGAACACCACCTTCCAGCGCAGGACGGCCGCCCTGATCGCGGCGACCGCGGTGTCGTCGAGGGGCTCGGTCAGGTCGACTCCCGAGATCTCGGCGCCGATGTGCCCGGCGACGGGCCTCACCTCCACCCCGGCGGCGTTCGTTGACGCCAACTCCTGCTCGGGCGGCGGTACTTCGCCGTTCGTGGCATGGTCCGTCCTCATGCACGCTCCGATCGTGGGTCGGTCGTATCGGTCCTGCTGGTGAGCGTATGCGCTCCACTTGAGCCGCGGTTTGTCTCCGCGGGCCGGTGGGGACTGGTCGCGGAGTTCTCCACGCTCCCTTGGGCGCGGGGTTTCAGCGGGGCGGGCGAAGGAAAACGCTGCGGCGACGACGTCCGGGCAAGTGCCTTCGTTCTGCGACTGCCTGTCGGGGAGCCCGGACCCGAGGCGTGCGTGGTCTGCCGCAAGCCCGTGGCGGACGAGCACTGGCGGCTGGACGCGGTCGGCGAGGCACGGCTGCCCGCCGTCGTGCTGCTCCAGCCGCGCGGCCATGACGACCTGGCCGAGCTGGGCCGCTGCAACGCGCCAGGCGCGCCGTCCTGACCATGGACGGCGTCGCACGGGTGCACGTCCACCGGTGGGGCGACGCCGGCCGCCGGGGGCGGGACGGCGTACCTGGAGCAGCCTGCCCCTCCCCCGCCGGGTTGCCTACGCGCCCACCCCAGCCATCCGCCACCCCTCCGTCCGGTCGTGCTGGGAGATCGCCTCCGCCGTGGCCATGACCAGCGGGGCCAGCTTGGACGGCTGGAGCATGTTCAGCGGGCCCACGACACCCACCGACGCCACCACCGTGCCGCGCGCGCTGCGCACCGGGGCCGCGATCGCTCCCCGGCCCTCGCGCAGGGAGCCGCAGACCATCGCATAGCCTTCGCGTCTTATCTTGCTCAGGTGATTCCGTAACGTGGTGCCGTTGGTGATGGTGGCGGGGGTGTACGCGCGCAACGGGCCGGCGCAGATCTCGTCCTGCAGAACGACACCCGCGTTCGCCAGCAGCACCAGGCCCGTCGCGGTGACGTGGAGGGGAAGCCGGCGGCCGGGGTCGCCCCAATAGGCCGTGAGACCCGGGTCGTTGGAGAGGAAGGACAGGCAGACACTCTCCGTTCCGTCGCGCAGGGCGAGGACCGCCGCGCCGCCGGACTGGCCGTGGAGTTCCACGAGGTGGGACTGAGCGGCCTCGACCAGGCCCGAGTAACGGGGGGCCAGCGTCGCCGTCTCCCAAAGTCTCAGGCCGATGCTGTATCCGCCTTCCTCTCCTCGTTCCAGTGCGCCCCAGCCATGGAGCTTGTTGACGATGCGATGGACCGTGGCGACCGGAAGACCGGAGCGCCGACTGATGTCGCTCAGCGTCAGGGTGCGGTTGTCGCGGTCGAAGACGCCGAGAATGCTGAGCGTCCGGTCGACAACCGAGCGCTCGGGGGCGCCGGAGTGGGTGGTCATCCCGTCAACTTCCCTTCACCTGCACATCATGTGAGGACGGTTACTCGTGCATGCACCAGAAAGTGATCTGGCAACGGGCGGCCACGCCTATCATTGATTTTTAAAGAAGCTTGAGAAAGGTCGATTCCGGAACGCTCATGGTCGATTTCGCTTCGTTACCGATCCCCGTGATCCCCTACACCCCCGTCTGCAGACCCGGGGTCGGCATGGCCGTGACCTCGCTCAGCGAGGCGCGCGCGAGGATCCCCATGGACTTCGCCATCGCTCCCCACCGGCTCGCCTACCAC
The DNA here is from genome assembly GCF_036345175.1 of Streptomyces sp. NBC_00576. Taxonomy (NCBI): domain Bacteria; kingdom Bacillati; phylum Actinomycetota; class Actinomycetes; order Kitasatosporales; family Streptomycetaceae; genus Streptomyces; species Streptomyces sp. NBC_00576. The sequence goes on from NZ_CP107780.1 coordinate 545,050, forward strand.
CAGATCATGCTGGTCGGGTCGGGAACCGGCGACTTCACGATCGACTCCACGCGCTACCCGTGCCAGGCGGGCTCCCTGCTCTGGATCCGGCCGAACCAGGTGATCCAGTTCGCGGCGGCGACGAACATGGAAGCCAACCTCGTCATGTTCACCGAGACCTTCCCCCTGCAGCTGCGCGCCCACCTGGGAGTGGTCGACGATGTCCTGCGTCCCTGCCACTGGCAGCTCCGCGACGACGAGCTGACCGCTTTCCGGCGGGTACTGGCCCTGATACAGGATGAGTTCGAGCGGCCCGACCAGGGCCTCGGCGAGGACATCCTCAAGCATCTGCTGGCGGTCGCCCTGATGCACATCGGCCAGATCTGCCGCAGCCAGCGCAATGATCACCGGGAGGCCGACACCCCCTCCGGCGAGAACGGCGAGCTGTTCCTGCGTTTCCGGCGCGAGCTGGAGGCCTCCTACCGCACGACCCGACTGGTCGAGGACTACGCCGCAGCACTCAACTGCACGCCCCGCACCCTGTCCCGGGCCTGTCGCATCGTCGCCGGCGCCTCCACCAAGGACCTGATCGACGCCCGCGTCGCCCTGGAGGCGAAGCGCCTGCTGGCCCACACGGATCTTCCCGTCGGCAGCATCGCCCGCCAGCTCGGGTTCACCGAAGTCACGAACTTCGGCAAGTTCTTCGTGCGACGGGTGAATATGACACCCGGCACATTCCGGCGCGGCGACGATCCGCAGAATTAGCGTCGACGCCGCGGCGACCGGCCGGAACTTCACTCACCGGTAACATATTCCGCCTCGCGTTCTACGCCCGTAAACCACGATTTCTTTCCACTCTCCGGAAGAGCGGTTGTCCGAGATTCAGCGAGCTGGCAAGACTGTGGCCTGCGTGCTTCGGGCGGCCACTCTCGAACGCAGCTCCTTTCATGTGGAAGCACATGTCTGGACCAAACAGACCCGCTTCCTACCACACCCGTCTACTGGTGGCTTGTTCTCGCCGCTCGCGGTGAAGTAAGTCACAAAAGACGCTGCCGTCTATCTCGACCCATTTCCGTACCGGTACGCCTATTAATGCCGGGTCGGAACAGTGCGCTCCCGAATCGGGCCCTTGAGGGCCCTTTCGAGCGGGAGCGTTCACCATCCGCTCGCGCCCCGGGTCCCCAACCGGGCGCGCCCCAGGGAAGGACGACACACCATGGCCGAAGTGAGCGCTCGTGAGGCCCAGGACTGGCTCATCGAGAAGATCGCCCACCGGATGGGCGTGCCGACGGGCGAGATCTCGCCCGAGGTGTACTTCGACGAACTCGACCTCGACTCGACCGAGGCGCTGATCCTCGCCGGCGAGATGGAGAACTGGCTCGGCTTCGAGCTGAGCACGACGACCCTCTGGTACCACCCGACGGTGAAGGACCTGGCTGCCTACCTGGCCGAGGAGTGCGGCCGTCGTGCGGCCACCGCGTAAGGCTCCGCCGCCGGTCGCCCGTACGTTCCGCGCCGCCATGTCCGGCGGGCACACGGTGTACGTCGTCCATCCGGGCGCCCTCGCCGTCGAGGTGTACGAGGGACTCGCGAACGCACTGCCGGACGGCACGGGCCTCACCGTGCTCGACCTGGGCGCGGTCCCCGACTACGCGGACGCGGCGCTCACCGGAGGCCGGGCAGCGACCACCGTGGAGGACCTGGCGGCCCTGCTGCTGGCCGCGCTGGAGCGGTCGCGGGAGCAGAACGGCGGTACTGCGGGCGGAAGTTGGAGCCTGGCCGGCTGGTCCTTCGGCGGCGTGCTCGCCCTGGCGACGACCGGGCTGATGTCCGCCGGACGACTGCCCGGGCGCCTGGTGCTCCTCGACAGCATCGCCCCCGTCGAGGAGTACAAGCAGCCCGACGACGCCCTACGGCCGGATCTGCTGCTCAGCTGGTTCGCCATGTATCTGGGGGCCAAGCGGGACCGTCCGGTGCCGCTCGACCTGGACCGGCTGGCCGGGTGCGGGACCGACGACGGGCTGACTGCCGTTCTCGACACCGCGACCGCCGCCGGAGCGCTGCTGCCCGGCACGCCGCTGCCGGGTCTGCGCAAGCTCTACGACACGTACGTGGACGGCCTGTTGCGCAACAACCGGCTGACGGCACCGCACCGTCCCGGGTCCGCCCCGCTGCCCCTGGTGCTCGTACAGCCGGAACGCAGCCTCGTCCCGGCCGACCCGACGCTCGGCTGGCGCCCGCTCGCCGCGCACGGCCTCACCACGTACCGCTGCCCTGGCGACCACTACACGATGCTCGCCCGCCCGGACTCCCTCAGCGTGATCGCCCCGCTGCTCCAGGCGTCCTGACCGGCACCTTCATTCCCCCCTTTTTCCGGTCCATTCTCTGCGTCTCCTTCTCTCCCTTTCTCCCCTTCCTCCTTCTCCCTTTTTCCTCTCGTGCGTCATGTGCAGTTCCACCGAACCGCTGCGGGGCGAGCGTCCCCCGCCGTCAGACCAAGAGAGCCTCCCGTGAACGCTTCGCATCCTTCCGAACTCGACCGCCGGCTGGCCCGGGACCCCATCGCGATCGTCGGGCTGTCCGCCCTGTACCCCAAGTCGCGTGATCTGCGCGCCTTCTGGGACAACGTGGTCTCCGCCACCGACTGCATCGAGGACGTGCCCGAGACCCACTGGAGTGTGGGCGAGCACTACGACTCCGACCCGGCCGCGCCCGACAAGACGTACTCCAAGCGGGGCGGCTTCATCCCGGCCGTTCCCTTCAACCCGCTGGAGTTCGGGCTGCCGCCCAACACCCTCGAAGTCACCGACGTGCTCCAGCTGTTGAGCCTGGTCGTGGCCCGCGATCTGCTCCGCGACGCGGGCTCCGACCAGCAGTGGTACGACGCCTCACGGACCGGGGTCGTGCTCGGGGTGACCGGCGCCAACCAGCTGACCCAGCCGCTGTCGGCCCGGCTCCAGACGCCCGTACTCAAGGAGGTCGTGCGCAGTTGCGGCCTCTCGGACCGGGACGCCGACGAGATCGCGGAGAAGTTCAAGCTGGCGTTCGCGCCCTGGGAGGAGAACTCCTTCCCCGGCATGCTGGGCAACGTCGTGGCCGGGCGGATCGCCAACCGCCTCGACCTCGGCGGCACCAACATGACCATCGACGCCGCCTGCGCCAGTTCGCTGGGCGCGGTGAAGGCCGCGGCCAGTGAACTGCTGGAGCGGCGCTCGGACATGATGCTGGTGGGCGGCTGCGACGCCGAGAACACCATCTTCATGTACCTGTGCTTCAGCAAGACGCCCGCGTTCTCCAAGGCCGGCCGCATCCGCCCGTTCGACGAGAACGCGGACGGCACCCTCATCGGCGAGGGCATCGGCATGCTGGCCCTGCGCCGGCTCTCGGACGCCGAGCGGGACGGCAACCGGATCTACGCGGTGATCCGTGGCATCGGTTCGTCGAGCGACGGGCGGTTCAAGTCCATCTACGCCCCGCGCAAGGAGGGCCAGATGGCCGCCCTGCGCCGCGCGTACGAGGACGCGGACTGTTCCCCGGCCTCGGTCGAGCTGTTCGAGGCGCACGGCACGGGTACGGCGGTCGGCGAGGCCACCGAACTGTCGGCGCTGTCGGCGGTGGTGTCGGAGCACACCGAGGAGAGGCAGTTCGCGGCGGTCGGCAGTGTGAAGTCGCAGATCGGCCACACCAAGGCGGCGGCCGGCGCGGCCGGCATGATCAAGCTGGCACTCGCCCTGCACCACAAGCTGCTGCCGCCCACCATCAACGTGGACACCCCGAACCCGGCGCTCGACTGGCCCGAGAGCCCGTTCTACGTCGGTACGCAGACCCGCCCGTGGATCCGTGACCCGCGCCGACAGCAACGGCGGGCGGGGGTCTCCTCGTTCGGGTTCGGCGGCACCAATTTCCACCTGGTCCTGGAGGAGCACGGTGAAGGGGACGACCTGCGGGTGATGTTCCCGGTCAGCCGGATTCATGCATGGCATGAGCATGACATGGACAGTCTGATACGGGCGCTGGAAGAGGACGCGCCGCCAAGGCCGGGCCCGCCCCCGGCAGCCAGTCCACGGCTCGCGCTGGTGGCCCGTACCGAGGAGGAACTCGCCGAGCTGCGCACCCTCGCCGTCGCCGAACTGCGGGCCAGGGGTGAGGCCGACTCCTGGACGCACCCGAAGGGCATCTACTTCCGCCGGTCCGCCGCCCCGATCGGCAAGGTGGCCGCGCTCTTCGCGGGCCAGGGCAGCCAGTACGTCTCCCCCGGCCGGACCGCGGTCCTGGCGCTGCCCCCGCTGCGGGCGGCCTTCGACCGGGCCAACGCCGCCTTCGGGGACCACGAACTCCCCTTGTCCCGGGTCGCGTTCCCGCCGCCCGCCTTCGACGAGACGACACGTGCGGCCCAGGAGAGCGCGCTGCGCCGCACGCAGTACGCCCAGCCCGCCATCGGCGCGCTGGCCGCCGGTCACTTCCGCTATCTGGCCGAACTGGGCTTCGACGCCGACGGGTTCCTCGGCCACAGCTTCGGCGAACTGGCGGCGCTGTGGGCGGCCGGCTCGATCGACGACGACACGTACTTCACGCTGGCCCGGGCTCGGGGCGCCGCGATGGCACCGCCCGCCGAGCCCGGCTTCGACCCCGGCGCGATGGCCGCGGTGACCGCCTCCGCCGAGCAGGTGGAACAACTCCTCGGCGCTCACCCCGGGTTGACCGTCTGCAACCGCAATGCGCCGGACCAGGTGGTGGTCGGCGGTGCCACCGATGCCGTGGAGCGGCTGGTGGAGGCGGCGGGCGCGGCGGACGTACGGGCTCTGCGGCTGCCGGTGTCGGCGGCCTTCCACACGCCGTTCGTCGCCCATGCCGTCGACGCCTTCGGCCGCGGTGTCGCCGATGTGCGCATCGTCGAACCGCGCCGCCCGGTGTTCGCCAACTCCCCCGACGCCGCCTACGGTTCGGACGTCGACGGCAACCGACGGACGCTGGTGGAGCAGCTCGTCAAGCCGGTGCAGTTCGCCGACCGGGTCGAGGAGATGTACGCGGCGGGCTTCCGTACGTTCGTCGAGTTCGGCCCCAAGGGAGTGCTGACCCAACTGGTCCGTCGCAACCTCGGCGAGCGTGAGCACTTCGCGGTCCAGCTCGACCCGGGCAGCGGCGGGGACGCCGACACGGCGTTGAAGCGGGCGATCGCCCAACTCGTCGTACTCGGGCTGCCGTTGGCGACAGACGACCGCTATGTGTCCGACCCGGTGGCCGTCGAGCCGGCCAAGGGCATGACGGTAGCGCTCAACGGCATCAACCATGTGCCGCAGGCCCGCCGGGACGCGTACCGGGAGGCGCTGGAGAACGGCTACCGGGTGGCGCACGTGGCACAGGACGGCGATGTTGTCGGCGCGCGTACCGGCCAGGAGGCCGTGCCCGTACCGAGTGTCGCGAACGCACCCGCTCCCCGGACATCGCCGCTTTCCTCGCCCGCGCCCGTGTCCGCCTCGACCGCGGTCGCCGTACGGCCGGTCGCCCGCCCGTTGGCGCCCGCCGCGCCGCCCGTTCCAGCCGCCGACATCCTGGAGAGCCGCCCCGTGGAAGAAGTGGAAGAACACGACCGGACAACCGCCCCGGGCGCCGACCGGCTCTCCGGACTGATCGCCGACCATCTGGCCCTGCACGACGACTATCTCAAGGGCCAGCTGAACAGCGCCCAGCGCCTGATGGGCATCCTGGAACGGGCCGACGAGCAGGGCCGGGTCGACGCGGTGATCCCCGGAGTCGCCACCGTGAAGGAGCACGGGCTGGCCATCGGGCGTACGCATCTGCGGGCCAACGAGATCCTGCGGGACCTGGCGTCGATGGAGATCGGCACACTGACGCCGACCGCTCCGGTGGCGCCCACCATCGCCCCAGTGACTACGGCCGCGGTCGCGGCGCCGGTTGTCCCTCCGGCGGCTCCGGTGGCCGCTGCGGTCGCGCCCCCGGTCGCCCCTGCCCCTGCTTCTCTCCCCGCCCCTGCGCCTGCCGCGGTCGCAGCTGCCGCCGAGCCGCCGTCGACCGCCGTCACAGCGGACGACGTACAGGCGGCGCTCCTCGACGTGGTGTCGCAGAAGACCGGCTACCCGGCCGAGATGCTCGACCTCGGCATGGACGTGGAGGCTGACTTGGGCATCGACTCCATCAAACGCGTCGAGATCATGGGCGTCCTCCAGGAACGCTTCCCCAGCCCCACCCCCGTCGGACCCGAACAGCTCGCGGAACTCCGCACGTTGAACGAGATCGTCGGCTTCGTGCTCAGTCTCGGCGGTTCGAGCAGCGCGCCTCCTCGGGTCCATCAGGCCCCGGTTGCCGCCGCGGCCCCGGCCCCTCGGGCCGCGGTCGGCGCGAAGGACGTGGCGGACGTGCTTCTCGGTGTCGTGTCGGACAAGACGGGCTACCCGGCGGAGACTCTGGACCTGGACATGGACGTCGAGGCGGACTTGGGCATCGACTCCATCAAACGCGTCGAAATCATGGGCGTCCTCCAGGAACGCTTCCCCAGCCCCACCCCCGTCGGACCCGAACAACTCGCGGAACTCCGCACGTTGAACGAGATCGTCGGCTTCATGCTGAATCTCCACGGCGGTTCGAGCGCTCCGGCCTCAACTCCCTTTGCTTCTACAGCTCCTGCGGCTGCCGCTACTGTCGCTGCTGTCGACGGTGATGCCGTGCGCGGTGCCCTCCTCGACGTCGTGGCGGCCAAGACCGGTTACCCGGCCGAGATGCTCGACCTCGGCATGGACGTCGAGGCGGACCTCGGCATCGACTCCATCAAACGCGTCGAAATCATGGGCGTCCTCCAGGAACAGTTCCCGAGCCCCACCCCCGTCGGGCCCGAACAACTGGCGGAGCTGCGCACGTTGGGCGACATCGTGGGATTCGTCGCCGGACTGTCCGGGGTCCCGTCCGGCCCGGTCGATTCCCCGGCCCCTGCCGTGGGCCCCCAAGCCCGGCGGGCGGTCCCCGAGGCGGTGTCCGGCACCGTGCCGGCCGCGCTGGGCCGTGGGCAGGCGTCGCTTGCCGACTTGCCGACGCCGGACCGGCTCGTGGACGCCTATCCGCTGGGCGCAGCTGCCCTGGTCGTCGATGACGGCAGCGAGGTCGCCGAGGCTGCGGCGGCGCGGCTCGTAGCGACCGGCTGGCGGGTGCGTGTGCTGCGGCTGCCCGGTGTCGCTCAGCGGATCACCGGGGCGGCGGATCTGCCCCTCAGCGGCTGGGGGGCAAGTGAACTCGCGTCCCGGTTCGAGGAGTTGGGCGGCCAGCGGGTGCATCTCGTGCTCGGGTTCGCGGCGGCCGGTGAGCTGCCCTGGGCCGAGGGCGTACGCAGGCTGGCACACTCTCTGCTCGTCGCCAAGCACGCGGTGGGCCCGCTCGCCGAGGCCGCCGGGAGCGGTCACCGGGCCGCGTTCGTCACGGTCACCCGGCTCGACGGGGCCTTCGGACTGGGTGGGGTGAGTGAGGACGCGGTGCCTGCCGGCGGTGTCGGCGGTCTGGTCAAGACGCTGGCCGTGGAGGCGCCCGAACTGTTCTGCCGGGCTGTGGATCTCGCCCCGGCCCTGAGCTCGGCGGAGGCGGCGGAACTGGTCCTGGAGGAGGTGTACGACGCGGCCTCCGGACCGGTCCAGGTGGGCCGCGACGGTACCCGCCGGGTCGCCCTCACCCTCGACCTCACTCCTGGCCGCTCCGCCGGCCAGGGGGCGAGCCCGGCCGGGTCGGCCCCCGCCCTCACCCCCGCCGACCTGCTTGTCGTGACCGGCGGCGGACGCGGGATCACCGCCCGCTGCACAGTCGCCCTGGCCGCCGCGCACCGGCCCGGCCTGCTGCTCCTCGGCCGTACGGCACTCGGCGAGGAGCCGGAGTGGGCGCGTGGGCTGACCGATGCCGCAGCCCTGAAGGCGGCCGCCGCGGACCGGTTGAAGCGGGCCGGCGAGAAGCCGACCCCGAAGCGGGTCGAGCAGCTGTACCAGGCCGTGATCGGTGAGCGCGAGGTCCGTTCGACCCTCGCGGAGATCCGGGCGGCGGGCAGCGAGGTCGAGTACGTGGCGGTGGACATCGCCGACGCCGCCGCGACCGCCGCCGCGCTGGCCCCGTACCGGGAGCGCGTCACGGGAGTCGTGCATGGCGCCGGTGTGCTCGCGGACCAGCTGATCTCCGCGAAGAAGGCGGCCGAGATCGAGCGGGTCTTCTCGGTCAAGCTGGGCGGACTGCGCTCGGTGGTGGCCGCCCTGTCCGCCGATCGGTTGCGGCACGTTGTGCTGTTCTCCTCGGTCGCCGGGTTCTTCGGCAACCGGGGCCAGTCGGACTACGCGATGGCCAACGAGGTGCTCAACGCCTGGGCCGGCGCCTTCCGGCGCGGTCACCCGGAGGCGCGGGTGACCGCCCTCAACTGGGGTGCCTGGGACAGCGGCATGGTGTCGCCGCAGATCAAGGCCGTGTTCGAGGAGCGGGGCATCCCGCTCATCCCGGTGGGGACCGGAACCCTGATGTTCACCGAGCAGTTCGGTCCCGAGCGGGCCGGTGACGTGGTCACGGTTCTCGGGCCGACCACGCCCCTGTCGGCGCGTGAATCCGTCGCGCCGACGTCACCGGCCGTGCTGGAACGGGATCTCGCCGGTCTGGTCACCGATCCGCTCGTGGCGGACCATGTGATCGGCGGCGTGCCGGTGCTGCCCGCCGCCGCCGCCCTCGGCTGGGCCGCGGGTGCGGTGGAGCGGCTGACCGGCGGCGTCGTCGCGCAGGTCCGGGACTTCGCGGTCCACAAGGGTGTGGTCTTCGACGGTGACCCGGTCGGCGGCGGTAGCGGTGTCGGTGGCGTCGGCGGGCCTTTCCAGCTCTCGGTCGATCCGACGCCCGACGGCGCCGAGGCCGACGTCGCGATCCGTTCGACCGGCGTCGACGGCAGCGTACGGCCGCACTACGCGGCCCGGGTGATCCTGGGCGACGCCGGTACCGAGGTGCCACGGCGGGTGACCGGGCTGCCCGCGCTGGGCGGTGGCAGTGACGCGCAGGTGTTCTACGCCGACGGCACGCTCTTCCACGGGGCGTCGCTGCGCGGGCTGCGGCGGGTGCTTGCGTCGGGCGAGGACCGGTTGGTCCTGGAGTGCGCGTTGGCCGAACACCGGCCGGCGGGGGGTGCGTTCGGGACGGGCCGGTACGCGCCCGGTACAGCCGATCTGCTGCTCCAGGCAGCGCTGGTGTGGATGCGGCTGCACCGGGACACGGCGAGTCTGCCGATGGGGGTGGCGCGGGTCGATCTGTACGAGGCGCTGCCGGACGGGGAGCCGTTCGTCGTGGTGGTGGAGCCGGAGGCGGCTTCTGTGAACGGAAGCCACAACGGGAACGGGGGCGGAAGCGGGAACCGTATGTCCGCTGCGCTCACAGTGACGGCGTGCACTCCCGACGGCCGGGTGTTGACTCGGCTCACAGGAGTTTCCCTTGTGTCCACCCCGCAGCTGGCCGCCAAGTTCGCGAGCCGCTGAGCCGACGACCGGACCGGTGGTCGCCCGGCGGAGGGCCTGTTCGGCCCCCGCCGGGCCCCCGGAACCCTGGAGGGAACAGCCTCAATGAGCAGCAAGTTCGCGATCGTCGGTATGTCCTGCCTCTTCCCAGGGGCGGACACTCCCGGCGCGTTCTGGGACAACCTCCGCGCCGGCGTCGACAGCCGCGCGGAGGGCGGCCCGGAGATCTTCGGCCCCACCGGTCCCGGGCCGGCCGACAGCAGGATGCAGGCCCCGGATCCCGATCACGCCATCACCTGTGTCCGGGGCGGTTTCGTCACCGGCTTCGAGTTCGACCCAACCGGTTTCCTTCTCCGCCCCGAGGATCTCGCCGGCCTCGACCGGGTCTTCCACTGGTCGCTGCATGTGGCCCGCGAGGCGCTGCGGGACAGCGGTCACGACAACCGCCCGGAACTGCTGGCCCGCACCGGTCTGGTGGTCGGCGACTACTCCTTCCCCACGCCGGCCTCGGCGCGCATCAGCCTGCCCCTCGTCCACGAAGCGGTGCTGGAGGGCCTGCGCAGATCCGGCAACCCGGCGCCCGACCCGGGCCCGCTGCTCGACCCGGCCACCGTGTCCCCGGCGGACGCCCGGGTGAGCGGCGCCCCCGCCCGGCTCGCGGCCACCGCCCTGGGCCTCGGCGGCCCCCGTTACGCCCTCGACGCCGCCTGTTCCTCGGCCCTGTACGCGCTGAAGCTGGCCTGCGACCATCTCGCCGCCGGGCAGGCCGACCTGGTGCTGGCCGGCGGGGTGTGCGCGCCCGACCCGACGCTCATCCACCTCTCCTTCTCCGACCTGCACGCCTATCCGCAGAACGGCGTCAGCCAGCCTTTCGACGCCCGCTCCACCGGCATCCTGACCGGTCAGGGCGCCGGCATGGTCGCCGTTCGCAGGCTCGCCGACGCCATCGCTGACGGCGACCGCGTCTACGCGGTGATCGACGGCATCGGCCTGTCGAACGACGGCGCCGGGCGCCATCTCCTCGTACCGAATCCGGCGGGACAGCTCAGCGCTTACGAACTCGCCTACGCCCAGGCCGGTTTCGGGCCCGAGCAGGTGGACTACCTGGAGTGCCACGCCACCGGTACACCCATCGGGGACGGCACGGAGGCGGAGTCGGTCGCCGCCTGGTTCGGGACTCGCGGCACCGTTCCGCCGCTCGGCTCGGTGAAGGGCAACCTCGGTCATCTGCTGACCGTGGCCGGGCTGAGCAGTCTCCTCAAGGTGATCCTGTCGATGGCGCACGGGCATCTCCCGCCGACGATCGGCATCGACCGGCCGCTCAGCACACCGGCCGCGGGCGAGGTGCCCGTCGTCCGCGCGGGGCGCGACTGGCCCGACAGCGGGCCGGGGCCGCGCCGGGCGGCGGTCTCCGCGTTCGGGTTCGGCGGTACGAACGCCCATGTCGTCCTCTCCCAGCAGCCGGACGCCCTGGAAGCCGGAGGCGCGGCACCCGTCGTACCCCCCGCCCTGGACGTCATCGGTCTCGGCGCGCACTTCGGCACCCTCGACGGCATCACCGCCTTCGAACGTGCCCTGCACGACGGCTCCGACGCCTTCCAGCCGCTGCCCGAACATCGCTGGCGGGGCCTGGAGGACACGACGGGCGGCACGCTGGAGCGGGCGGGGCTGCACCGGACGGCGCTGCCCGAGGGCGGATTCGTGGACCGCATCGACCTCGACCCGGCCGACAACCGCATCCCCCCGGCCGACCTGCGCAACTACAACCTCCAGCACGCCCTGATGTCGAAGGTCGCCGACGAGGCGCTGCGCGACGCGGGATACGACCGGACGGTACCGGCGGGCCGCAGGGCGCCCGAGCCGCGCCGGATCGCGGTGGTCGTGGCCATGGAGATCGAGCCGAGTGCCCATCTCCACCTGGCCCGTTACGGGCTCGGCGACTTCCTGCGCCGCGCGTACGACGACGCCGGGCTGAAGCTGACGGACGAGCAGTTCGCCGCCGTCGCCGCCGTCGCCCGGGATAGCGTCCACGAGCCGATCGTCGCCAACGAGGTGCTGAGCTACATAGGCAACGTCATGGCCAGCCGGATCTCCTCCCTGTGGAATCTCACCGGCCCGGCGTTCACCGTCTCGTCCGACGGCGCGGGCACCGCCGAGGCGCTCCAGATCGCCCAACTCCTGCTGCTGGACGAGAGTGTCGAGGCAGTGCTGGTCGGCGCGGTGGATCTCGCCGCCTCGCCGGAGAACCTGCTGCTGCGGGGCGACAAGCCGGTGTCCGGGGCGGGCCTGAGCTTCGGCGAGGGCCGGCGCGGCCGGCGGATCGGCGAGGGCGCGGGTGCCGTCGTCGTCACGCGTCCCGGCGCGGGAGAGAGGCGGTCGTACGCGCGGATCGACTCCGTGGCCGTACGGCACGCCGCGCCCGTCGCGGGTGCCTTGCCGGAGGCCGACGCGAACACGCTCGCACTGGCCGCCGGGGACGCGCTGGCCGCCGCCGGCATCGGCCCGGCCGACGTCGGCTACGTCGAGGCCCACGCGGGCGGCACCCCCGGCCAGGACGCGGCCGAACTGGCGGCGCTGGCCCTGGTGTACCCGGCGGGCTCCGGCGAGGTCGCGCTGGGCAGCGCCAAGTCACAGCTCGGCGACACGCAGACCGCCGCCGCGATGGCGGGCCTGCTGCGCGCCGTGCTGTGTCTGCACCACGCCTACGTCCCCGGGTCACCCGGCTGGCGCAGGCCCGCGGCGGAACTGTCCGACCACTTCACCGCCTCGGCGTTCCACGTACCGGACGCTTCCCGGCCCTGGCTGCGCGGTGCACAGGGCGTACGCCGGTACGCGGCCGTCAGTGCCATCGGCTCGGACGGCGCCCACGCCCAAGTAGTGCTGTCCGCCGACCGCACCCGGGGCGACGTGGCCCGCAGTGACTGGCACAAGGCCGGCGGCCCGGTGCTGCTGCCGCTCGGCGCGCCGGACGTCAACGGGCTGCTCGCGGAGATGGACCGGCATGTGAAGCTCCTGGCCGAGGGTGCCGATCCGTACCGCCTTGGCCGGACCGCCGCCGAACAACTGCCGGGCAGCGCGCTGCGTGTCGTCCTGGTCGGCCGTGACGCCGAACAGCTGGTTGCCCAACTGGAGTTGGCGGCGCGGGACCTGCCTGGCGCGGCTGCGAAGGGCGAGGAGTGGACGACCCCGGCAGGGAGTTGCTTCGCGCCGCGGCCGATCGGTCCGGAGGGGAAGGTGGCGCTGGTCTATCCGGGCGCGTTCAACTCGTATCCGGGTCTGGGCCAGGACTTCTTCCGCGCCTTCCCGTCCCTGCTCGACGCCTTCGAGGCCGAGGCCGCCGACCCGGATCGGCTCTTCCGCGCGGCCCAGCTCTACCCACGCGCCCAGGTCACCCCTGACCGGCGGGACTTGATGGCGCTGGAGGGCCGGCTCGGCGAGGACATCCCGTTCATGCTCGCCACCGGCACCACCTTCGCGATCCTCTACACCGACCTGGTGCGCGAGCTTCTCGGCGTGCGCGCGCACGGCGCGTTCGGCTACAGCCTGGGCGAGAGCAGCATGCTGTTCGCCACCGGCGGCTGGCAGCGTTCGGCGCGCCGGGACGACCGGATCAGCGCCACTCCCCTGTTCCGCGACCGGCTGTCCGGGCCCCGCCGTACCGTGCGCGAGCTGTGGCAACTGCCCAAGGACACACCGGACGAGGCCGTGTGGGGCAGCTTTGTGCTGCTGGAGTCGGCGGACCTGATCACGGCGGCGCTCTCCCGCACCAACACCCCCTACGACAAAGTGTTCCTGACGCACGTCAACACCCCGCGCGAGGCGGTGATCGCGGGTGATCCGGCGCAATGCCGGTCTCTGATAAAGGAGTTGGGCTGCCCGTCGGCGCGCTCCCCGGTCGGCTCGGTGATGCACTGCCCGGTGGTGGACGCGGAGTTGGCCGGCCTCGCCGAACTCAACGACCATCCGACGGGTTCGCCGGGCGACCTCGATCTGCTGAGCGCGTACGACTACGGCTGCGTGCCCGAGCTGGAGCGTTCGGAGGTGGCCCGGCGGATCGCGCGGACCCTGCGCGCCGCGATCGACTTCCCGCGTCTGGTGCGCACCGCGTACGACCGGGGTTTCCGGTACTTCGTCGAGGTCGGTCCGGGCGCCACCTGCACCCGGTGGGTGCACGACACCCTCGGCGACGCCGAGCACGTGGCGATGCCGGTGAACCGGCGCGGTGTCCCCGCCGCGCGCTCCGTGGCCCAGCTGGCGGCCCGGCTCGCCGCGCACGGGCTGCCGGTGGACCTGGCGGCACTGCTCGGTCCGGAGCCGGCGCCGGCCGCCCGACCGGCCCGGCTGCGGGTACCGGTCGGCGGCGGCGTGCCCATCCCGGCGGGCATCGCGGCGCGGGTGGCGGCGGCCTCGCCGGTCCTCGCCACCGCTGCGTGCGCCGAGCCCGCAACTGTCGGCGCGGTTGCCGTGTACGGCTCAACGGAGCTTGTTCCCACGGCAGTTGATGTCAAGGACGCCCGACCCGCCCGTACAGCGGCCGACCTGGAGGTACCCGCCCCGATGCCCGCCGACCCGAGCCTCGACGACATCGAGGTCATCACCTTCGACGGCGAACCGATCGCCTTCCTGCCCTGGACGGAACCGGCCGCACCGACTCCGGCGCCCGTCCACCCGTCCGTCGTACCCGTACCCGCCGTCCCCGTCGCACCGACACCAGCTCACACGCCCGTCGCTGCCCCGCCTTCCGGGTGGTCGTCGCGAAGCGCCGCCGGCGATCTCGTACGGGAGATTCGGCAGCAGATGGTGGCCACGCACTCGGTGGTGATGGAGACGCAGCGCGTCCTCCAGGAGAACACCCTGGCCCGTACGGAGGCGCTGCTCGAAGCGGCCTTCGGGTCCGCGCCCGCCACGGCGCCCGCCGCCCCGCCATTGCCCCCGCCCGCTCTCCCCAGCGGCCCGCCGCCGCCCGCAGCCATCGAAGCCGCGCCCCAACCCGCCCATCCCCCCAAGGCCCCCGGTGTCATCTGGGACGAGGCGCAGCTCCTCGCCTTCGCCACCGGCCGGATCACGGACGTGTTCGGCCCCGAGTTCGCGGCTATCGACGGCTACGCGAAGCGCGTCCGGTTGCCCGCACCCCCGTACCACTTCGTCACCCGGGTCACCGACCTTCGGGCGGAGACCGGCGTCTACGAACCCTCGTTCATCCGCACCGAGTACGACGTGCCGAAGGACGCCTGGTACGCGGTGGACGGTGGGGTGCCGCCGGCCGTGGCCATCGAGGCGGGACAGTGCGACCTGCTGCTCATCAGCTATCTCGGCATCGACTTCCGCAACAAGGGCGAGCGGGTCTACCGGCTCCTCGACAGCACCCTCGTCTTCCACGGCGACCTGCCGAGGACCGGCCAGACCCTGCGCTACGACATCTCCATCAATCGATTCATCCGCCAGGGCGACACCACGCTCTTCTTCTTCAGCTACCTCTGCTACGCCGACGGCGAGCTGATCCTCGAACTCAAGGACGCCAGCGCCGGGTTCTTCACTCAGGCCGAACTCGACACGCCGTTGGGCGTCGTCGTCACCGAACGGGACAGGAAGCGCCGCGCCGCGCTGACCAGGACCTCCTTCAAGCCGCTGGCCGACACCGAGAAGAACCGGCTCACCGCCGCCGACCTGGAGTTGCTGGCAGCGGGGAAGCCCGGCGAGGTGTTCGGGCCGCATCACGCCCAGGACGCCGGCCTCAACCCGGCGCTGCGGCTGCCCGACGCACGGCTGCGCATGGTCGACGAGATCCTCATCGACCGTACGGGCGGGCCTCGCGGGCTCGGTGCGATCACCGCTCACAAGCGGCTGGAGCCGGACGCCTGGTATTTCGAGTGCCACTTCCCCGACGACCCGGTGCTGGCCGGGTCGATGGTGGCGGAGGGTGCCGTCCAGACCCTCCAGGCGTACCTGCTCCACCAGGGCATGCATCTGGTGCTGCCCGATGCCCGCTTCCAGACGATCGTCGGGCTGGAGACGGAGGTGCAGGTGCGTGGCCAGATCACGCCGCAGCACCGGGAGATCCGGTACGAGATCGAGGTCATGGAGCTGACGCTGCTGCCGCGTCCCTCCGTCGTCGCGGACATCCTCGTGTACCTGGGCGACAAGCCGGTGATCCGGATGCGTAACTTCGGTATCCAGATCCGCGAGAAGGACGGTACGCCGTACCGGGCCGGCCCCGGCGGCATCCCGGAGTTCCTCGGCCGCCGAAACCGCGCCGGTGAGCCCGCGCTGATCAACGAACTCCATCTGGCACACGCCGCGAAGGGCGACCTCGGTACGGCGATGGGCCCCGAGTTCGACGTGTACAAGGACAGCAGGGCCCCGTACATCCCCAACGGGGACTTCCAGTTCGTGGACCGGATCATGCAACTCACGGGCAAACGCGGTGAGTTGAAGCCGGGCGCGGAGATGGTGACGGAGTACGACTCACCGGCGGACGCCTGGTACTACCGCGAGAACGCGCATCCCCACCTGCCGAACTGCGTGCTGATGGAGACCTCCCTCCAGGCGGCCATCCTCAACGGCTACTACCTGGGCGCCACGCTGAAGCAGCCCGAGACCGAGTACTCGATCCGCAACCTCGACGGCAAAGCGACGTACGTCAAGGACATCGACCTGCGCGGCCGGACGATCCGCCATCACTCCACGCTGCTGATGACAAGTGCCGTGTCCGGTGCGGTACTTCAGAACTTCAAGTACGAACTCTCCGCCGACGGCGAGGTCTTCTACACCGGCGAGTCGCTGTTCGGCTACTTCAGCGAGGCCGCGCTCACCAACCAGGTGGGCCTGGACAACGGAACGTACGTCGCGCCCTGGATCGAGCAGGAGAAGCCGGCCGCCTCCCGCATCCGCCGTATCGAACTCCCCGACGACGCGCCCGCGTTCACCGACCCGACCGGCGGCCGACTGCACCTGCCCGGCGGCCACTACCACCTCGTCGACCACGTCGACCTGGTGACGGACGGCGGCAGGCACGGCGCCGGGTACCTCCATGGATACCGCCAGGTCCGGCCCGACGAGTGGTACTTCGACTGCCACTTCCACCGCGACCCGGTGATGCCCGGCTCGCTCGGAGTGGAGGCGATCCTCCAGGGGCTGCGCCTGTTCGTCCTGGAACAGGGCCTCGCCCAGGGAATCGAGAACCCCCGGTTCGGTCTCGCCGTGGACGTGCCGACGAGCTGGAAGTACCGGGGCCAGATCCTGCGCCACGACGGGGAGTTGAGCTTCGACGTCCACGTCAAGGAGGTCCGCCGGGACGGTGATCGGCTCGTGGTGATCGCGGACGCCGACCTGTGGAAGCCGGGGCTGCGCATCTACGAACTCACCGACGTGGCCATCGAGGTCAGCCCCGACACCATCCGCGACCGGGCCTGACCGGCTCAGAGGAGACGACCCCGACCATGCACACCCAGACCACTCCTCTGCGGTGGTACGGAGACAGCAGTCCCGGCACCGACCCGGCCGGCATCTACCAGTCCCTCGCCGACCTCGACCGGCCCGCCTTCGTCGTCCGCACGCCGACCGGCATCGGTGCCGTCTCCGGCGGCCGGGCCACACCGGGCGAGGGGTTCCCCCTCCTGGCCGCCGCTTCTCCACTGCCTCCACGCGCCCTCGGTTCCCCCGCGTTCCTGGCCGCGCACGGCGTCCGGTACGCCTATATGGCGGGCGCGATGGCGGGCGGCATCGCCTCGGCCGACCTGGTGATCGCCCTGGCCAGAGAGGGCTTCCTCGCCTCCTACGGGGCGGCCGGCCTGCTGCCCGAGACCATCGAGAAGGCGCTCACCCGCTTCGCCGCCGAGATCCCGGGACTGCCGTACGCGGTGAATCTGATCCACAGTCCGAGCGAGGAGCGCCTGGAGCGGGAGGCCGTGGAACTCTTCCTGCGGTACGGGGTGCGGTGTGTGGAGGCGTCGGCCTTCATGAGCCTCAGCCCGCACGTGGTGCGTTACCGGCTGGCCGGCCTGCGCCGCGGCCCGGCCGGGGAGGTCGTCGCCGCACACCGTCTCATCGCGAAGATCTCCCGCCCCGAGACGGCGGAACGCTTCATGCGCCCCGCGCCTGCGGCCGTCGTCAGCGCCCTCCTCTCCGAGGGTCTGATCACCGCCGAGCAGGCGGACCTGGCGAAGTACGTCCCGATGGCCGACGACATCACGGTCGAGGGCGACTCGGGCGGCCACACCGACCGCCGCCCGATCACCGCCCTCCTCCCGACGATCCTCCGGCTGCGCGACACCGTGCAGCACGACCACCGCTACCCCACCCCGATCCGGGTGGGCGCCGCAGGCGGCCTCGGGTGTCCCTCCTCCATCGCGGCCGCGTTCACCATGGGCGCCGCCTATGTGGTCACCGGGTCGGTCAACCAGTCGTGCGTGGAGTCGGGCGCGTCGAAGCCGACGAAGGCACTGCTGGCAGACGCGGGCATCGCGGACTGCGAGATGGCGCCGGCCGCCGACATGTTCGAAATGGGCGTGGAACTCCAGGTGTTGAAGAAGGGCACCCTGTTCCCGATGCGCGCCAAGCGGCTGTACGAGCTGTACCAGACGTACGACGGCCTGGAGTCGCTGCCCGCCAGCGAACGCGACCGCCTGGAGAAGCAGATCCTGCGCCGCCCGCTGGAGGACGTCTGGCAGGAGTGCGTCGGCTACTTCGGCCGGCGTGATCCCGAACAGGTGGCCCGCGCCGCCGAGAACCCGAAGCGGCGGATGGCGTTGGTGTTCCGCTGGTATCTCGGGATGGCGTCCCGCTGGTCGACGGTCGGCGACCCGGACCGTGTTCTCGACTACCAGGTGTGGTGCGGCCCGGCGATGGGCGCGTTCAACGACTGGGTCACCGCCAGCTATCTCAAGGCTCCGGGCAATCGCCGGGTCGCGGACGTGGCCCACCACCTCATGCGCGGCGCCGCGTTCCACACCCGCCTGGCCCACCTGCGCGTCTCCGGTGTGCGGATTCCGGCGTCGGCGGCCGACTACCGTCCCGTTCCCCTGGAACCGCAGGTGGAGCTGGAGGGGTCCCGATGAGCGCGCCGACCGTTGAGGAGATCGAGCGCCTGCTGGGCGATCCGTACGACGCGGACAACCCGTACGGATTCGCGGCGGCCGTCCGCCGGGACGAACAGGACGCGTTCCCCGAGGAGTTGTGCGGTGCGCTGCGCGAGGCCGGCTTCCACCTCAACTACCTGCCTACGGAATGGGGCGGCCGGTTCGAGTCCTTCGAGCACAGCATGGTCGTGGTCCGCGCCGCCGCCCGCCGGGACCTGAACATCATGCCGGGCACCATGTTCGGCATCACCGCGGCGACCTGTCTGGCGCTGCACGGCTCGCCGGAGCAGCAGAAACACGTGGCGGAGATCCTCGGCAGGGGAGGCGCGGTGGGCTTCGCCCTGTCGGAGGCCGACCATGGCAGCGATCTGCTCGCCAACACCGTCCGCCTCGAACCGGCCGCGGACGGCTGGGAGTTGACGGGCGAGAAGTGGATGGTGGGCCTGGGCCGCCGCTGCGAGGCCCTGTATCTGGTGGCGCGGACGGGCGGGCGGGGGCCGGGCGCGTTCTCGGCGGTGCTGCTCGACCTGCCCAAAGACGTCGAGCGCAGCCGGGCCGTTCCCACCTCCGGCATGCGTGGCATCGACTTCGCCCACCTCCGCTTCGACCGCTTCCCGGTCCCCGCCGAGGCGTTGGTGGGTCACGAGGGCCAGGCGCTGGAGTCGGTCATGAAGGCTCAGCAGGTGGTCCGGGTGATGAGCATGGCCGGCAGCCTCGGCTGCGCCGACACGGCCCTGCGCCTGACCCTGGACTTCGCGACGGCCCGTCAGGTCGGCCGCACAACGGTACGCGAATCCCCGTACCCCAGACGGGAGTTGGCGGTCGCGTCGGCCGCGCTCCTGGCGGCGGACGTCACGGCGCTGACCGCCGCGCGGGGCATCCATGTGTTCCCGGAGGTGTTCAGCGTCTGGGGCTGCGCCGCGAAGCACGTGGTCGCGGAGAACACCGAGGACCTGATCCGCCGCTGTGCCACGGTCCTGGCCACCCGCTCGGTACTCCGCACGGAGGGCCCGGGCGACGGCCTGTTCCAGAAACTCCAGCGAGACACGGCAATGGTGAGGGTGGTGGACACGAGCACCCTGGCAAACCTCCGCGCATACGCCGCTCAACTTCCCACCCTGGCCCAGAGCAACCACCCCAGGGGCGCGGGGAACTGCGCGAACAGCCACGACAGCGCAGCACCCGCCAACACACCCCACCCCCCACGGCGGGAAGACACCGACCTCATACGCGCCGTCTTCGATCTCACCGAACCCCTCCCCCCGTACACCCCCGAACACCTGGACCTGACCGCCCGAGGCAAGTCCCCCATAACCACAGCCCTGTTCGACATCGCACCCCAAGCAACAACCACCCTCACAGACCACGGCGACCAAACCACCGCAGCCCTGATAACCCGCCTCACCACCGCCCTCACCAAACTCACGGAAGACACAACGACGGCCGACCGAGACACAGGCCTCGTAGATCTGGCGGACCGCTTCGCCCACCTACACGCCGCCGCCTGCTGCCTCCTCCTCTGGTGGGCCAACCCCACCCGCCCCTTGTTCGGGGCGCCACCCGGCGACACCCGCTGGCTCGCCGCCTGCCTCGCCTACCTCCTCGCCCGAGCGGACGGCACCGACCCGCGCCGGGAGGCCCCCGCCCTCCTCCCCGCCCTGGACATCACCACGGAACTGCACACCCGCAACCGCCTCTTCTGCGCACACCCGGAACAACTTGCACCGCACACCGAACTCGCCCCCGAACCAGCCGCCGACCACTGACCGTTGGGAGATTCCCGTGCCGAAGTCGGACCTCACGGAGCTGGCCGGGCGGCTGGAACGCCACCTGGGCGACCCGCACGACCCCACCAGCCGTATGCCGTACGCCCGCGTCCTCGAATACGACGAACGCGAGGACTATCCCTACGAGTTCGTGAACCTTCTCCAACGCTGGGGCGCCCTGGACCACTCACTCCCCCGTGCCCAGGGCGGCAAGGCGGGTGATGTGGAGATCGGCTTCAACCTGATGCGGCTGATCGCCCGCCGGGATCCGACCACCGCGACCGCGTTCATCATCACCAGCCTCAGTTTCATGCCGGCCTGGGTGGCCGGAACCGACGACCAGAAGCGCGCGATGGTGGACTCCATCCGCAGCGGCAATCGCTACGCCTGGGGCCTGTCCGAGCGACGGCACGGCAGTGATCTGCTCGCCAACGAGATGACCGCCGAGAAGACGGACGGCGGCTATCTCCTCACCGGGGAGAAGTGGCTGATCGGCAACGGCCGGGTCGCCGACGGGCTGACCATCCATGCGCGCACCGACCCTCGGGGCGGCCCCGGCGGCTACTCCGTCTTCGTCCTCGACAAACGACAGACCCCGGCCGGGACCGTGGACGAGCTGCCGCGGGAGCGCATGCACGGACTGCGCGGGCTCGACATGAGCGGTTTCCGGCTCGACCGGGTCTTCGTGCCGGACTCGGCACTGCTCGGCCGTGAGGGACAGGGCCTGGAGATCGCGCTCAAGACCTCACAGACGGCCCGCGCCCTCATCAGCGGCATAGCCCTGTCGGCCGTGGACACCGGGCTGCGGGTCACGCTCGACTTCACCGAGGGGCGGACGGTCTTCGGCCGTACGGTCAGTGATGTCCCGTACTCCCGACGCCAGTTGGTGGAGTGCTTCGCGGATCTGATGGTCGCCGACGCGGTCAGTCTGGGCGCGGTGCGGGCCCTGCAGGTCGTGCCGGAACAGACCAGCGTGTGGTCGTCCGTCGTCAAGTACTTCGTACCGACGCTGCTGGAGCGCACCTTCTCCCAGCTCAACGTAGTACTCGGAGCGCGCTTCTATCTCCGCGACCATCCGCACTACGCGATCCACCAGAAGATGCTGCGCGATCTGCCCGTCGCCAACTTCGCCGACGGCAACACCGTCGTGAACCTCAAGAACATCGCGCTGCAGCTCGACGGGCTCCTGGCCACGGCCGCGACCGCCGACCAGGGACTCCGCGACGAGGCCGGCGAACGTGCGGCCGTACTCTTCGGCATCGACCGCGAGCTGCCCCTGTACCGGCCCTGGGACCAGGAGTTGTACAGCCGGGGCCGGGACGACGCCCTCCTCGCCGCGCCCGCCGCGCTCGTACGGCTGCGCCGGCTGGCCGGGGAGGCCAAGCGCGACGAGCGTGACCGGCTGACTCGGGCTGCGGACACGGCGGAGCAACTCCTCGCCGGGGCGGACTCGTTGCGCGAGCGGGTCACCTCGCTCAAAGCGTCGCTGGGCCGGGAGCACGGCCAATCGGCCGAACTCTTCGATCTGGCCAAGGAGTACTGCCTACTGCACGCCGCCGCCGCTTGCGTGCACACGTACGTCCACTCCGCCGCCGCACTGGAGGACCCGCTGCCCAGCGGTGCGCTGCTCCTCCTCCAACTGGAGCGTGTACGACGGCACTTGCGTCCTCACGAAGCCGTCACCGACGCCGGTGTCGTCGATGACGTGATGCGGGTGCTGCGGCATCTGCACCGGGAGAACCGGCTGTTCTCGTACTGGCAGTTCCCCCTCGCTGATCGCGGCGAGCTGCCCGCCGCCGGGCTCTGACCGGAGGGCCGGATGCCGAACCCCGACCGCCATCTGTGGCTGCTGCCGGACTCGGCCGCCGAGGCGTTCATCGCGCGCACGGGAGGTCCGGTCCTGCTCGACGCGGCCGAACGCGAGCGGTGCGAGCGTGTCCTCGCGCCGCCCGAACGGCTGCGTCGGCTGGCCGCCCGGCTGCTGGCCCGGCACGCGCTCAGCTCCCGCACCGGCCTGCCGCTCAACTCCTGGCGTTTCCACACCGCTTCGGACGGCAGACCGGAGCCCGAGCCGTCCGCGGAGCACCGGCTGCGCTTCAACCTCTCCCACACCGACGGACTGACCGCCTGCGTGGTCACCGACGGCGGCCGGGCCTGCGGGGTGGACGCCGAACGCTCACCGGCCAGGTCCGACGCGGTCGTGCACCTTCCCCGCTTCTTCGCCGACCGGGAGCGCATGGAACTGGCCGCCGTCCCGGACGCCGTACGGCCCGAACACATCGCTGCCTACTGGGTGCTCAAGGAGGCCTACCTCAAAGCGCTCGGCACGGGCCTGCGCCGGGACCTGTCCACGATCGCCTTCACCGGCCTGACCGGCGGACGCATCCGTCTGTACGACACCGGTGAGCCCGAACCGGCACGTGAGCGCTGGCAGTTCGACCTGATCCATCCGAGTCCCGGCCATGTGGTGGCCGTCGCCGCCGAAGAGGGCGTGCCGGGCGGACTGACCACCACCACGCTCACCCACTGAATCCCAAGGAGCACCCGATGTCCGCCAAGCCCAGCATCGCCGTCGTCGGCGGTGGCGTCGCCGGCCTCTCCGCCGCCTACGCCCTGCGCGAGCACGCCGAGATCTCCCTGTTCGAACGCGAGGACCACTACGGCGGCCACGCCAACACTGTCGAGGTCCAGGACGCGGGCCGGGTCCTGGGCATCGACACCGCGTTCGTCGTCTTCAACCGCCCCGCCTACCCCAATCTCAGCGGCTTCTTCGACGAACTGGGCGTGGAACCCAAGCAGTTGCTCAGCGGCTTCAACTTCTTCGACCTGACCGAGGGGGTGCAGTACGGCAGCGACGAGATGGACCTGCCGGAGGAGGAGGTGCGCGCCCGCTATCCGGAGGCGTTCCAGACCATCTGGCGCGAGGCCCGCCGCTTCCACGAGGAGGGGCGCCGGGACTTCTTCCGCAAGCGCACCGACATGCCGATGGGCGAGTACCTCGACCGGGGCGGCTACAGCCAGGAGTTCCGTCACGGCTACTTCATCCTGCTGTGCAGCGCGGTGTGGTCGGTGCCCGCCGAACTGGTCTGGGAGATGCCGGCCACGACCGTGATCGCGTTCTTCATGGCCCACGACGAGAGCGGCCTCGGCGGCCGTCGCGTCGACTGGCGGACCGTGGGCGGCGGCTCCATCTCGTACGTCCGCAAGGTACTTGCCGCGATCGACCCGAAGGTACGACTGTCGGAGCCGGTGACCGGGATCCACCAGGACGAGGACGGGGTCACCGTGCGGACCGTGGCGGGCTCCGAGCGATTCGACCACGTGGTGCTCGCCACGCACGCCGATGTGACCCGCGCTCTGCTGGAGAACCCCACCGCTCGCCAGCGCGAGTTGCTCGCGCCGCTGCGCTACAACGCCTCCACGGTGATCCTGCACACCGATCCCTCCGTGATGCCGGGTGACCGGTCCCGGTGGGAGGCGTGGAACTACGGGAAGGTGACGGTGGACGGGAAGCTCCGCACGTACGTGGCCTACTACATGAACAAGCTGCACGGCTTCGAGTCGGAGACCGACTACTTCGTCACACTCGACTACCCGCTGCCGGTCGCCGAGGACAGCGTCATCCGCACCTTCCACTACGAGCACCCGGTCCTCGACATGGCGATGCGCCGCGCCCAGCAGACCATCTACGAGGTCAACGAGGGGCCCCGGGTCAAGCTGTGCGGCTCGTACTTCCACTCCAAGCAGCAGTACCACGACCAGATCGGCTCCCACGAGGCCGCGTTCTCCGCCGGAAAGGAGGCTGCGGCCCAGCTGCTGCGTGAACTGGGCCGGTAGATCAGGTCAGTTGTCCGTCGCGTCCGTATGCCGCCGGGCCGACTCGTTCTCCTGGGCCATGCGCCGCAGCGCCATGAGCGCGGGTTCCAGGAGGACGGTGAGCAGGAGAGCGCGCTCGGCGGCCTCCAACGGGTCCCCGATTCCGTCCAGTTGGTCGAGGTCGAGGACCGCGGTCTCCTCGGCCAGCCGGGCGTACGGCAGGAGCACCCGCCACTCCAGTGGTGAGCCGAGGGTGCGCAGTGAGGCGAGGGTCTCGGCCAGGGTGGAACGGGCAGGGGCGGCTTTGTGCACGCTCCACCCCAACTCCTCGATCATTGCGTCGACTTCGGCCGATTCCGTGGAGTCGGTCTCGGTCTCGTCGGTCAGCCTGATCGCCCCGAGTGCGAGCCCGAGGAAGCGGTGGGCGTCCGCGGTGTGCTCGGCGAGAGCGCCCAGCACCTCCCGGGTGGTGCTGACGGACAGGCCTCGTACGCCGATCAAGGCGCGGATCAGCCGGAGTCTGCGCAGGTGGTTCTCGTCGTACTCGGCCTGCGTCGCCGACAGTTGGCGGCCGGCCGGGAGGAGACCTTCACGGAGGTAGTACTTGATCGTCGTGACAGAGACGCCACTGAGGCGGCTCAGCTCGGACATGCGCATCGGTCGGGCTCCGCTCTGGTCATTGGATACCTCTACTGTCTAACATGGATAGTGGAGGTATCCAAGCGAGCCTCCGCTTCGCCCTGCCTCTCAGAAGAAGGCCGCAGCCATGCCCACCCTGCCCTGGACCACCGTCGACGAGCCCGCTCCCGACGCGACGGCGTTCGTCATGGCGTCCCGCCTGGAAGTCCGCTCCCTGAGCGACGTCCCCCGCTTCTTCCTGCGGTCCCTCGCCGCATGGAAGCAGGTGAAGAGCGCGCCCGGCGCGTACGGCGCCTCGCTGATCGCCCAACCACTGAAGCGCACGTTCTGGACGCTGTCGGCCTGGGAGGACAAGCAGGCCCTCTACACGTACGCGCGCACCGAGCCGCACAAGTCGGTCATGACCGGCCTGCGCTCCACGATGAGCCGCTCCGTCTTCACCTTCTGGGAGACACCGGCGGCGGGCCTGCCCATCGACTGGTCGGACGCGCGCGAGCGGCTGGCCGTCCAGGAGCGCGCCGACGCCGCCGACGGCAGCTCGCCGACTGCCTGACCCCGCCTGCCTCTGCTGCCGCAACGCCGCACCGCCGCACCGCCGGATCACTGGATCACTGGATCACTGGATCACTGGATCAGCCACTCCCCCTAGGAGACTCCCCCGCCATGACGCTGTCCGAAGAGAACCCGGTCCTGGAGGACGCGGCCCTCGCGCCGCCGGACGAGGGCCGACGTGTGCCGCTGTGGCTCGCGATCGTCGCGTGCAGCGTGCCCATGTTCATGGTCGCGCTCGACAACCTGGTCGTCTCGACCGCCCTGCACACACTGGCCGTCGATCTGGAGGCGAACACTCAGCAGCTCCAGTGGTTCGTCAACGCGTACGTCCTCAGCTTCGCCTGTCTGCTGATGACGGGGGCCGCGCTCGGTGACCGGTTCGGCCGACGCACGGTCTTCGTGCTCGGCATCATCGTCTTCACGCTGGCCTCGGTCGGCTGCGGCCTCGCCGACACCAGCGCGCAGCTGATCACGTTCCGTACCGTGCAGGGTTTCGGTGCCGCCGCCGTGATGCCGCTGTCGCTGACCCTGCTCTCGCAGGCCGTCCCGGACCGGCTGCGCGGGTTGGCGCTCGGCCTGTGGTCGGGCGTCAGCGGTCTTGCCGTCGCGATGGGCCCGGTGGTGGGCGGTGCGGTGGTCGACGGGCTGGACTGGCGGTGGATCTTCTGGATCAACGTGCCGGTGGGCATCGTCGCCGTGCCGCTGATCCTGCTGACGCTCCGCGAGAGCAGGCTGCCGGGAGTCCGTCTCGACCTGGTCGGCATGGTGCTGGCCGCCGCCGGTCTGTTCGCGCTGGTGTGGGGCATCGTGAACGGCGAGACGGACGGCTGGACCTCGGCCGAGGTGCTCGGCGCGTTCGCCGCGGGCGCGGTGCTGCTCGCGGTGTTCGTCGCCTGGGAGGCGCGGGTCCCGCAGCCGATGCTGCCGCTGTCCTTCTACAAGGTGCGGGCGTTCACCCTCACCAACTTCGTCTCGGCGGCCATGTACTTCGGCGTCTTCGGGTCTCTCTTCCTGCTCGCCCAGTACCTCCAGATCGTGCCGCCCCGCACGCCGTTCGAGGCCGGGGTCCGCACCCTGGCCTGGACCCTGATGCCGATGTTCGTCGCGCCCGTCGCGGGCCTGCTCACCGACAAGGTGGGCGGTGGCCGGCTGATGGCGCTGGGCCTCTTCCTGCAGGGCGTCGGGCTCGGCTGGATCAACCTGGTCGCGGACACCGACACCGCCTACTCCTCCCTGGTCGGGCCGATGATCGTGGCCGGTATCGGCATGGGCTTCGTGTTCGCGCCGACGGCGGCGGTCGTGCTGGGCTCGGTCAGTCGCGAGCACGCGGGCAAGGCGTCCGGCGCCAACACCACCGTCCGGGAGATCGGCGGGGCCCTCGGTATCGCCGTACTGAGCACGGTGTTCGTGGCGCACGGCAGCACGGGTTCGCCGCAGCAGTTCGTGGACGGGCTGCATCCGGCGGTGTGGGTCGGTGTCGTCGTGGTGTTCGCTGGCGCGGTGTGCGCGCTGGGGATTCCGCGCCGGCCCCGGCCGGAAGCGGAGGAGGCGCAGGCGCAGGCGAAGGCCCAGGCCGAGGCAGTGGCCGAGCGGGCCTGAGAGCCCGGGCCCCAGCCCCCTCCTCTGCGCCGGTGACTGCCGGTACGTGACGGACTGGCGGTCACCGGCGCGTCCTGTTCAGCGGGTGGCCCGCTCCTCTTTCCGCCGCCCGCTGCGCCGCTCTAGGATCACGTTGAGATCATGTTGACCTGCTCATGACTCGCTCACTCTCGCCATCGAGGGGACCCCCCACCATGCGCAACCTCCTTCGCACCGCCACAGCCGGGGCAGTCACGGTCACCGCGGTCCTCGCCTGCGGCACGGCCCACGCCACTCCGCCCGGGCCAGGAGTGTCGGGCCGGATACTCTCCCAGACCACGATCGGCAACACCGACTACACCCTGCGGGAGGTCACCGTCCCCGTAGGCCAGGCCACCGGCTGGCACTACCACGACGGCCCGGTCCACGGCCTCGTCAAGCAGGGCACCCTCAGCCACTTCGACTCCACGTGCGAGTCCGACGGCGTGTATACGCGGGGCAGCGCCATCAGCGAGCCGGCCGGCCCCGGGTACGTCCACATCGGCCGCAATCTCGGCAGCACGCCCCTCGTACTCGAGGTCCTGTACGTACTGCCGCACGGCTCACCCTTCTCGGAAGACGCGCCGAACCCCGGGTGCGACTTCCAGTGACCAGCCGCTGAACGGACCAACGGACCACCCCGGCCGGACGCCAACCGGCGCCCGGCCGGAGTCGGGCCTACCCCGCCGGCAGCGGCTGCTCCGCCCAGATCGTCTTGCCGGTCCCTGTCTGGCGGCTGCCCCAGCGCTGGGTGAGCTGGGCGACGAGCAGCAGGCCACGGCCGCCCTCGTCGTAGGCGTGCGCCCGGCGCAGGTGCGGTGAGGTGGAACTGCCGTCGGAGACCTCGACGATGAGAGCTCGGTCGCGGATCAGCCGGAGCTGGATGGGCGGTTCGCCGTACCGGATGGCGTTGGTGACCAGCTCGCTGACGACGAGTTCGGTGACGAAGGCCTCCTCCTCCAATCCCCAGGCAGCCAGTTGTTCCATGGCGGCCTGGCGGGCGACGGCCACGTGCGCGGGGTCCGGCGGAACGTCCCATGTGGCCACCCGGCCGGCGCCCAGCGCGTGTGTGCGGGCGAGCAGCAGGGCCACGTCGTCGCCCGGCTGCTCGGGCAGCACGGCCTTGAGGACCGCGTCGCACACGGCGTCGAGCGAGGCCCCGGGCAGGTTCAGCGCGCGGCACAGCTCGGCGGTGGCGTGGTCGATGTCCCGGTCACGGTCCTCGACCAGCCCGTCCGTGTAGAGGGCGAGGAGCGAGCCCTCGGGCAGTTGCAGCTCGGTCGCCTCGAAGGGCAGGCCACCGACACCGAGCGGCGGTCCTGCCGACACCTCGATCAGCTCGGCGACGCCGCCGAGCGGGACGACAGCCGGCGGCGGGTGTCCGGCGGAGGCGAGGGTCAGCCGGCGCGAGACCGGGTCGTAGACGGCGTAGAGGCAGGTGGCGCCCAGTTCGGCGACGTCTTCACTGTCCTCCTCGTCGGCCAGATGGGTGACCAGGTCGTCGAGGTGGGTGAGGAGTTCGTCCGGCGGCAGATCGACGTCCGCGAGGGTCCGTACGGCCGTACGGAGCCGTCCCATGGTCGCGGAGGACTGGATTCCGTGGCCGACGACATCGCCGACGCAGAGGGCGACCCTGCTGCCGGACAGCGGGATGACGTCGAACCAGTCGCCGCCGATCCCGGCCGTCGACCCGCAGGGCAGATAGCGGTGGGCGACCTCGACGGCCGCCTGGCCCGGCAGTCCCCGGGGCAGCAGGCTGTGCTGGAGAGCCAGCGCGGTCGTGCGCTCACGAGCGAACCGGCGGGCATTGTCGACACATACGGCGGCACGGCTGGCCAGTTCCTCGGCGAGGGCGACGTCATCCTCGGTGTAGGGGTCGGGGCGGGTGATGCGCAGGAAGACCGCGACGCCCAGGATGGTGCCGCGGGCCCGCAGCGGCACGGTGACCATGGAGTGGACGCCCTTGCGGTACGGGCGGCCGACGGGCTCACGGGCGTTGCGCTCCGCCACCCACTCGTCGAACGCCCGCTCGCCGACCCGCCCGAGCACCGCCCGGCCCTCTGCCATCGCCCGCACGGGCGGGGTGAACGGCGGATAGGTGTCCTTCGCCCCCAGCGGAATGACGGCCTCCGGTGTGCCCTCGGTGCCGGAACCGTGGGCCACCCGGTGCAGTACGACCTCGTCGGCCGGCGCTGCCGGAGGTTCGTCCGCGCCGAGCACCCAGTCGAGCAGGTCCACGCTGACGAAGTCGGCGAACCGGGGGACGACCAGTTCGACGAGTTCCTCGGCGGTGCGGACAACGTCGAGAGTGGTCCCGATGCCGGCCGCCGCCTCGTTGAGCAGGGCGAGGCGCCGTCGCGACCAGTGCTGCTCGCTGCTGTCGAACGCGGCGATGCCCACCGAGGTGATGGCACCCAGGTCGTCGCGCACCGGCCACATCTCGAGGCTCCACGCGTATTCCCGGCCGTCGTTCACGTCCTTGCCGAAGGTCTCGTAGCGTACGGGGGTGCCGGTGCGGGCGACCTCCCGCAGGTTGAGCAGAAATCCCTGGCTGATCCGGTCGTCGGGCACGAGGTGCGTGTCCCCGTAGAACTGCCCGATCAGGGCCTGCTCCTCTACGCCCATCAGGTCACAGGCGGCTTTGTTCAGCCATGTGTAGCGCTGGTTCGTGTCGAAGGCGGACATCGACACGGAGGCCTGCCGGATGGCCCGCTCCAGCGAGGAGGGCCCCTGCGCGACCGCCTGCGGCTCCGGTACCGGCGGTTCGGGGAGGGCGGTGACGACGAATCCCCGGGAGCCGCCGTCCTCTCCCAGTACGGGGCACGCGCTGACGGCGAGTGCGACGCGGTGGCCGTCCCGGTGGCGGAGCGCGACCACTCCGGTCAGCTCTGTCATCGCCGTGGGCGGCAGCTCCTCGGCGAGGAGTTCGGCGGCCGGGCGTCCGACGACGGCCTCGGCCGTGTGTCCCGTCAGCCGCCGGGCGCCCTCGCTCCATCCCGTCACCATGCCTCGGGCATCGATGATCACCGCGGCGGCGACTTGTTTCATACGCCCCAGGATGGTCCCTGGGCCCCGGGGCATCAACCCCGACGACCCACCTCGGCGCGGCAACCCCACCGAGCCGCCCCGCTGCGGGGCGGCCGGGCACGGCCCGTGCGGACGTCAGCCCTGATGCGCACGGAGTGCGGCGAGGGCACGGTCCGCGTGGGTGTTCATTCGCAGCTCGCTCGTCACCACGTCCAGGACCGTCCGGTCCTCGGCTATGACGAAGGTGACCCGCTTGGTGGGCAGCATGGAGAACCCGCGCTTCACACCGAACAGCTCGCGGACCGTCCCGTCGGCGTCCGACAGCAGCGGCATGCCGAGCGTGTGGCTCTGCGCGAACTCCTGCTGGCGGTCCACCGAGTCCCCGCTGATTCCGACCGGCCGCGCGCCGACGGCGGCGAACTCGGCGGCCAGGTCCCGGAAGTGACAGGCCTCGGCCGTACAGCCGGGCGTCAGGGCCGCGGGATAGAAGAAGAGGACGATCGGCCCCTCGGCGAGGAGTTCGGACAGCCGACGGGGCGCTCCGCTCTCGTCGGGCAGCTCGAAGTCCTCGATCTTGTCACCGACGTTCACCTTGCGTGTCATGACCGGCCCTCTCCGTTCTTCGCGACGCTGCGTGCCCACAGGACGAGCGGTACCTGGAGCGGCAGCCGCCCGATGGCACCGGCCCGCAGGGCGGCGGGCCTGTTCCGCCAGTCGAAGGCCATCTTCACGTTGGCCGGGAACACCCCGACGAAGAAGCCCGCCGTGGCGAGCGCGGCGACCCGTCGGGTACGCGGCAGGGCCACCCCGGCCGCCAGCGCGAGTTCGGCGGCGCCACTGGCGTACGTCCAGGTCCTGGGCGTGCCCGGCAGTGCGCGCGGCACGATCGCGTCGAACGTGCGGGGCGCGACGAAGTGGCTGACGCCGGCGGCGGCCAACAGACCGGCGAGCAGCAGGGGTGAACGTTGGGACCGGGGCACGCTTCCTCCTGGGATGGTGTGCCGAGCGATCCTACTGGACGGTAAAACCAGTTCGAGAGGCGGGTGTTCGACTGTCACCCGTGGTCAGGCCGTGGATTCACCGGAGTCCGCGAGGGTGCCCAGCCACTGCTGGAGGAGGGCCACCTCGACCGCGGTGAGCCGCTGTGGGGGTTCTGCGCGCAGTCGGGCCGCGAGGGTGGCCGCCGCCGCAGGTACCGCGCTCCCCCGGCCGGTGTCGCGAGGTACGCCGGCGTCGGCGGGGCGGGTGAGGGAGTCGATCACCGAATCGCGCAGGCGCGCGGCGAACCGGATGTCGGGGTACTGCTCCGGCCTGGTCAGCATGGACAGGGCCGCGCCGACGTTCGCCGCCATGATGATCCGGGTGGCGGCCTCCGGGGGGACGGTCAGCAGCCCGGCCGCCGCGCACCGTTCCAGCACGCCGTGCAACAGGGCGTGGGCCTCCTGCTCGGCGGCGGGGGGTGCGGTGAGCTCGGGCGAGTACATCAGGCGGTAGTGGTTCGGGTGCTCCAGCGCGAACCGCATGTGGTTGTCCCAGCCGCGCTTGAGGTCGGCGACCGGATCGGCGGTGGGACGAGCATCGCGCTTGGAGACGAGGTACTGCTCGAATCCCCGGTCGACCACTGCCGCGAGCAGCCCCGCCTTGTCACCGAAATTCCTCGCTCCACGCCACAGGAGTTCTCATGCCCCGCACCACCTGACCACCGTCCCCGGTGACCACACAGGTCATCGAAGCCCGCGAAGCGAAGAGCCGCGGGCACCCCGACCGGGGCCGCCTTGAGCGGAGGAGGCCCCGCCGCGTCGAATCCGTGGGGACGGGGAACGGCGCGATCCTCGAACCCGGCGCCGGACAACTCCCCCCGTCCTGCGCCGGGTCCGAGGCCTTCTCGGTTCGACGGCGACTCCTCGTGACCGCTGGGCGGCCCCCGCGGCCTGTGCCGAGAGGCGCCCGCGCGTCCCGCACGTCCGCCCCCGGGTGACCTCCGCGCCGGGAGCGAACTCCCCCGGCGAAGCGACCGGTTCGGAGCAGGAGGGTGGTCCGGAGGGACTATCGTGTCGGCATGTCCGTCCCTGAACTGATTCGTATCGTCTCCCGCGACTCGCCCATGGCCCTGGCACAGGTGGAGCGGGTGCGCGCCGAGCTGGCCGTCGTACATCCGCGGGTGCGCACCGAGGTCGTCCCCGTGAAGACGACCGGCGACAAGTGGATGGGCGATCTGTCCAAGGTCGAGGGCAAGGGGGCGTTCACCAAGGAGGTCGACGCCGCGCTACTGGCCGGTGAGGCCGATCTCGCGGTGCACTGCGTCAAGGACGTGCCGGCCGACCGGCCGCTTCCCGCGGGCACGATGTTCGCCGCGTTCCTCAAGCGGGACGACATCCGCGATGCCCTGATCCACCCCGGTGGCCGCACCCTCGACGAGCTGGCGGACGGCACTCGGATCGGTACGTCCTCGGTGCGCCGGATCGCCCAACTGGCCGCCTCCCACCCGCACCTGGAGTGCGTACCGTTCCGCGGCAACGCCAACCGACGGCTGGAGAAGCTCGCGGCCGGAGAAGCGGACGCACTGCTCCTCGCCGTGTCCGGCCTGGAGCGCATCCGCCGGATGGACGTGGTCAGCGAGATCCTCTCCCCCGAGACGATGATGCCGCCGATCGGCGCGGGCATCCTCGCCCTCCAGTGCCGCGAGGGCGACACCGAGCTGATCGACGCGGTCAGCGGCCTCGGCGACCCGGACACGCATCGCGAGGCGACGGCCGAGCGCATGTTCCTGCACGTCCTCCAGGGGCACTGCAACAGCCCGATCGCCGGGTACGCGAAGGTGGCCCGCAACGGTGAACTCTCTTTGCGTGCCTGCGTGTTCACCCCGGACGGCAAGGTCCAGCTCAACGCCCACGAGTGGGCGGGCCGCCTCGACCCGGCCACGCTCGGCACGTCCGTGGCGGTGGCCCTGCTGCGACAGGGCGCGCGCGAGCTGATCGACAACATCGCGCACTGAGAAACGGGAAACCCCCAGGAGCGGGAGCCGAGACTGCCCGGCGACGGCGAACGCTGCACGCCGGGTCGGTCGCTCAGCTGGGTCCCGTCTGGCCCTTCCGGTCTTTCTGCTCCCTGAGGTCCCTCTGCTCCTTGAGGAAGTCGCTCGCCTGGAGGGCCACCCCGTCCCGGACCGCGCCGTGGTGCGCGCCGGCGCCGGTGAACTCCTCGGGCAGACCGATCCCGCCCGCCCAGAGGTGCCGGGCGGTCCACTCCTCCTCGACCCGCAACTGGATCTGTACGTCCACCTGCGCCAGGGACGTTTCCGGGCCGGCCGCGTACAGGACTGCCGTGGCGCGGCGCAGCGGGTGGACGTCGAAGCCCTCGATGAACTGCGAGTTCCGCCAGTCGATGAAGGCACCCTCGCCGTCGGGGCCGAGCCGGATGTCGATCTGGCCGTCCTCCAGGTGGACGCCGAAATGCCGGTCGCCGCGGTTCTCGACCGTCACCCGCAGGCTGAAGTAGGCCAATCCCTCCGCGGCGTCGTCGCGCCCGCGCGGCGGTTCGGCCGCCACCAGACGGTGGACGCGGACACGCAGGCCGGCATGCTCGTCGTACTCGTGCCAGTCCCCGACCACGTTCGGCTCGTGCACAGTCCACCTCTCGACCTCGGATGGCTGCTTCCTATCCTTGCGCCCGGCACACAGTCAAATGAGCGGAATGCGCTGTGGCCAGCGAATTCGCCCCCTTGATCACTGATCAAGCGGTGTGCAGCGGAAATCCACGGAAGGGCCGTCCCACACCAGGTGGGCGCGTGCCGCACATCACGTTCGAGTGCATGGTGGTGACCGGCGTTCAGCGGGCCAGTCGGCCGAGGAGCGAGGAGGCCGGCGATCATCATCGAGAGAACGTGTATGCAGCATGTTCTATGGGATGAATTCGCGTGGTGATCAGGCAAAAGCTGCGAGTCACTATTTATATCCATTTGTTTCCGTGCCACCCGGAACGGGAATCACCTTTCAGTGCTTCGGACTGGAGGCACGTCCGTGGGAGCCGGTTCGCCGGATCTCGGCCGACCTCCGTCCGCTCCGAGCGCACTCTCCCCCGGTGTCTGTCCATCCAGCACCAGCTGAGGAGGGTGCTCGCGATGCGTATCGCCACCAGAACGAAGCAACATCCGCACGATGACGCCCCCGACACCGCCGCCGACTTCGAGCGGCTCGCCCGTCTGCCGGAAGGGCCGGAGCACGACGCCCTCCGGGACGACCTGGTACGCGCCTGGCTGCCCATGTCGGAGCGGATCGCCGTCCGCTTCCGAGGGCGCGGCGAGGCACTGGAGGACCTCTACCAGGTCGCGGCCGTCGGACTGGTCAAGGCCGTCGACCACTACGACCCCGAGCGGGGCGCCGCCTTCGAGGCCTACGCGGTACCGACCGTCACCGGCGAGATCAAGCGGCACTTCCGCGACCATCTGTGGGCACTACATGTGCCGCGCCGGGTCCAGGACCTGCGCAACCGGGTGCGCAGCGCCTCCAAGGAACTGTCCGCCACCGTCCCGGGACGGCCACCGACCGTCGCCGAGATCGCCGCGTACACACAGCTGAGCGAGAGCGATGTGCGCACGGGCATGGAGGCCCTGGAATGCTTCTCCGTGTTGTCGCTGGAGGCGGAGCTGCCGCGCACCGACGGGTACGCGCTGGCGGACACCGTCGGCGGACCCGACCCCGGATTCGACCTGATCGTCGACCGCACGGCCGTCGGTCCCTGTCTGCGGGCCCTGCCCGAACGTGAGCGGACCATCCTCTACCTGCGGTACTTCGGCGGGATGACCCAGAGCCGGATAGCGTCGCAACTCGGCATCTCGCAGATGCACGTCTCCCGGCTGCTCAGCACGTGCTGCACACGCATCCGCGAGGAGCTCGGCGAGGAACCGTCCGCCGCGCAGTCCGTCGACGACCCCGAGAGGAGCCGGGCACGGCAGGGTGAACTGCTCGCCGACGCCTGCTGAGGCCGCTCGCCCCCGTACATACCGCAGTCGCCCGGGCGAGTCCTTCGCCACCGGGCGACTGGGGGACGGGCTCACTGCCGAACCGTCCCGGGAATGGCTCCCCAGTGTGCCCTCCACCCCCGGAGTCACCGGAGGGACGGAGTTGAAACACCCTTCCGTGGGGACAGCATTTCCCGTCCCGCCCCGGTCAGTAGTGACTGCGTGCCAACTACCCCGATCGGGGTACTCGGCAGGCACTGGAACGGGGTCCGGCCGGAGACTGGTGTCCGGACCGGTGCCTGCCGGCCGACTGAGCCAGGACGCGAGTGCCATGAACCACGACCCGACACATTCCAGCGGCGCGACCGACGTCGTCTCGACCCATTCCGTGTTCGGCGCCCCCTGCTGGGTGAGTCTCACCAGCCGCGATCTGCGGGCCACCGAGGCGTTCTACAGCGCCGTACTGGGCTGGCGGTGGCGTTCAGCCCGGCTGGGCGACCGCTTCCGGGTCGCTCTGGTGGACGGCACGCCGGTCGCGGGGATCGCCGGGGTGGCTTCCGTATGGCAGATGGTGGTCGCCTGGACCCCGTACTTCGCCGTGCCGAGCGCGGACGACGCGGTGGCCCGGGCCCGCGAGCGCGGGGGTACGGCGGCGGTCGGGCCGATCTCCTTCCCGCCCGGCCGGGCGGCCCTGCTGGCCGACCGTGACGGGGCGATCTTCGGGATCTGGGAGGGCGAGCTCCTCGCCGGCTGGGAGGCCTGGCGGCGGGCGGCACCGACCTTCGTCCGGCTGCAGACCCGCGACGCGTTCGACGCGGCCATCTTCTACGGCGAGATCCTGGAGTGGGCCTCCGACCGCCCCGGTTGCTGCCAGGTCCACTACGAGGGCGACGAGGTCGTGCTGCGCAGCCGGGGCGACATCGTGGCCCGCATCGTCTCGGGTGCGCTGGAGGCGGCGCCCGACCCCACGATCAGGCCGCACTGGCAGGTCCACTTCTCGGTCAAGGACGTGGCGGCCTGCGTCAAGACCGCCCAGGACAGCGGCGGGAGCGTCCTGCGGTACGACGCCGTTTCCACGCCGTTCGAGGCGGTGCTGCGCGATCCGGACGGGGCGCAGTTCACGGTGACCTCGCGCATCCCCCGCTGAGCCCGCCGGCTACCGGACCGACGAGTACAGATACCGGCCGCCCTCCGGAGGCCGGGTGCGGACCCTGCGGTTCCAGAGCAGCAGGCCGTGCCGCTGCTCCCAGCGCGCGACCCACCACCCGCGGGCCGACCACGCCGATGCGAAGAACAGCGGGGACAGGGCCAGACCGCGGTCCCAGAACAGACCGCCGCCCAGCGCGAATGCCACCATGAAGACGAAGAGAGGCACATTGACGCAGTGGCGGTACCCCTTGGCCCGCGTCGGCAGGACCGTGCCGGTCTCCCCCAGCGGAACCGCCTTGTCGAAGTCCCGTCCTTCACCGAACCACTTGAGCCGGGAGACGGTGAGGACCCCGAACCCGGCGGTGAGCGCCAGGAAGAGCAGGCCGAGGGCGATCGCCGGGACAATGCCCCGTGGCGTCCCAGGAACGCCCTCCATCCCGAACACCACCGCCGCGCTCACCACCGTCGCGCAGACCGCGAGGAGCGCGCAGGTCACCTCGTAGTGGACATACCTGAACATGGTGTTCCCCTTGTGCCCCACCCCGCCCCGCCCCCGTAGCAGGGTGCCGACTCCACTATGCCCCGGGGAGTCCGGAACGCGCCGCCCTACGCGTTCGCGAGAACGGCGGGCGCCCTGCTCTCCGTACTGGCGAAGGCCGGGATCACCCGGGGCACCTTGCGCACCTCCCGCAAGGTCGGCGCGGGCGCGGTCGGGATCCGGGGAACGCCTTCGCAGGAGGGGGCCCGGCGCGAGAACCAGATGACCTTGGCACCGGTGTCCGTGGCACAGCAGCCCCAGCCGTCGCTCATCGCCGCGATCCAGGCCAGGCAGTTGCCGAGTTCCTGGTCGAGGCGCAGGTCGCGGTCGTTCTCGGCAAGGGCCGTGATGAGGTGCTGGCCGTTCCACCACATCTCGATCACCGCGTGCTTGTCGGTCGCGTGCTCGTCGATTGCGCGCAACAGCACTTCGGTGCCGTGGCAGACGGGGTCGACGAGGTGCTCCAGGTCCCAGAGCCGGAGGTGGGCGGCCAGAATGCGGCCGACCTGCCCGACCCGTTCGGGACAGACCTCCACGTCGAGGTGGTAGTAGCAGGGCTCTGCGGTTTTCATCGTCGTTGGCTCCTCACGGCGGACTCACGTTTTTCCACGCTCTGCGGTACCGGGCCCCGAACGCGAAGCGTGAGCACTGTTCGCTTCTGAGTCAGCTCCAGAGTGGGAGCACTAGTCCATTCGTGCAACACGAGCGCTGCCAGCGGTCGTTGAAGATCCAACAAGACGCTTGGTCGCCGCGCATGCACCATGAGTGAAGGTCTCGCCGTAGAAAGCAGTGAGTCACGAGGAAGGGGACCAGCGCCATGCTGCTGCCCGCCAAAGCCGAGGTCGCCCGACAGCTGGACAGGTACCGGGCGTGGGAGCGCGTCATGCTCGCGGCCCCGTCCGACCGTTCGGCGCGGGACAGTTTCGAGGACTCGGGCTACACCCTGTGCGTGCTGATGGGGAAACGGTGTGCACGGGAGGCCGTACACGCCGCCGAGCGCTATCTCCGCACGAGCCTGGTCGCCTACCTCCGGGAACAGGCCGGATGGGGTCACGCGGACCGTTTCACCGGCCATGCGCCCCCGGCAGTCCAGCGCTCCACGGCGGGCGGCTAGCGCCGCCGGCGACTCCCGGTCGCCAGTCGCCAGTTCCCAGTCCCGACCAGAACACGGCAGAGGTGAGACTCATGAGCCCGACTCCGGCCATCGGCCGCATCCCGGTGCGGGATGTGCGCCCGGCCGTCGAGAGCGGCAGACGCCCGGCGAAGGCCGTCGCGGGAGAGACCTTCCAGGTCACCGCGACGGTCTTCCGCGAGGGCCATGACGCGGTCGGCGCGAACGTGGTGCTGCTGTGCGGCCCGGAGGGCCGTCCGGGCCCCTGGACGCCGATGCGCGAACTGGCTCCCGGCACCGACCGCTGGGGTGCGGACGTCACCCCGGACGCGGCGGGCCACTGGACCTACCGGGTCGAGGCGTGGGGCGACCCGATCAGCACCTGGCGGCACCACGCCGGCATCAAGATCCCGGCCGGGATCGACGTCGGGCTGGTCCTGGAGGAAGGCGCGCTGCTGTACGAGCGTGCCGCCGCGGGTGTGCCCAAGCGGGCGGCCCGGGCTGCGGTACTGGCCGCCGCACGGACCCTGAGCGACGACTCGCTGCCCGTCACGGATCGTCTCGCGCCGGCTCTGACCCCGGCGGTGGACAGGGTGCTGGCCCGGTATCCGTTGCGTGAGCTGGTGACGTCGAGTGAGCCGTTGGCGCTGGTGGTGGAGCGGGAGCGGGCGCTGTACGGGGCCTGGTACGAGTTCTTCCCCCGTTCCGAGGGGACGCCCGAACACCCGCACGGGACGTTTCGGACGGCGGCGCGGCGGTTGCCGGCGATCGCCGCGATGGGCTTCGACGTCCTCTATCTGCCCCCGATCCATCCGATCGGGCACACGTTCCGCAAGGGCCCCAACAACACGCTGTCGGCGTCCGCGCAGGATGTGGGGGTGCCGTGGGCGATCGGTTCCGAGGCCGGCGGCCATGACGCCGTCCACCCGGATCTGGGCACGCTGGAAGACTTCGGCTTCTTCGTCGCCGAGGCCGCCCGGCACGGGCTCGAGGTGGCGCTCGACTTCGCGCTGCAGTGCTCGCCGGACCACCCCTGGGTGCACAAGTTCCCCCAGTGGTTCCACCACCGCCCGGACGGGACGATCGCGTACGCGGAGAACCCGCCGAAGAAGTACCAGGACATCTACCCCATCGCCTTCGACGCCGACCTGCCCGGCCTCATCGCCGAGACGACACGGGTGATGCGGCACTGGATGGCGCACGGGGTGCGGATCTTCCGCGTCGACAACCCGCACACCAAACCGGTCGTCTTCTGGGAACAGGTGATCGCGGACATCAACGCCACCGACCCGGACGTGATCTTCCTGGCGGAGGCGTTCACCCGCCCCGCGATGATGCACGCCTTGGCCCAGGTCGGCTTCCAGCAGTCCTACACCTATTTCACCTGGCGCAACACCAAGGCCGAACTCACCGAGTACCTCACCGAACTGTCGGGGGAGGCGGCCGCGTACATGCGGCCGAATTTCTTCGTCAACACCCCCGACATCCTGCACGAGTATCTTCAGCAGGGCGGCCGTCCGGCATTCGAGGCGCGTGCCGTGCTGGCCGCGACGCTCTCTCCCACCTGGGGGATCTACAGCGGCTACGAACTGTGCGAGAACGCCCCCCTGCGCGAGGGCAGCGAAGAATATTTGAACTCCGAGAAATACCAACTCCGGCCCAGAGACTGGGAATCGGCCGAACGGAACGGGCAGTCGATCGCCCCGCTCGTCACCGCCCTCAACCGGATCAGGCGTGACCACCCCGCCCTGCACCGGCTCAGGAATCTGCACTTCCACCGGACCGACAACGACGCGGTGATCGCGTACAGCAAGCGCACCGGCGAGGACACGGTTCTGGTGGTCGTGAACCTCGACCCGCACCACACCCAGGAGGCGACTGTCTCGTTGGACATGCCGCAACTCGGCCTGGAAAAGCGGGAAAACGAACAGAGTTCCGTCACGGTGCACGACGAACTGAGCGGCGAGACCTACCAATGGGACCGCACCAATTACGTACGTCTGGAGCCGGGAAGGGCACCCGCGCACGTATTTCACCTGATGCGGTATTCGACTGGAGGCCAGTAACACCGTGACCGTCAATGAGCCTGTCCCGGATACCTTCGAGGACACTCCCGCCAAGGACCGGGACCCCGAGTGGTTCAAACGCGCCGTCTTCTACGAGGTCCTCGTCCGGTCCTTCCAGGACAGCAACGGTGACGGAGTCGGCGACCTCAAGGGCATCACGGCCAAACTCGACTACCTCCAGTGGCTCGGCATCGACTGCCTCTGGCTGCCCCCCTTCTTCAAATCACCCCTGAGGGACGGCGGCTACGACGTCTCCGACTACACCGCCGTCCTCCCCGAGTTCGGCGACCTCGCCGACTTCGTCGAGTTCGTCGACGCCGCCCACCAACGCGGCATGCGCGTCATCATCGACTTCGTCATGAACCACACCAGCGACGAACACCCGTGGTTCCAGGAGTCCCGGAACGACCCCGAAGGCCCATACGGCGACTACTACGTCTGGGCCGACAACGACAAACAGTTCCAGGACGCCCGGATCATCTTCGTCGACACCGAGGCCTCCAACTGGACCTTCGACCCGGTCCGCAAGGAGTACTACTGGCACCGTTTCTTCTCCCACCAACCGGACCTCAACTACGAGAACCCGGCGGTCCAGGAAGAAATTCTCGCCGCCCTTCGGTTCTGGCTCGATCTCGGGATCGACGGCTTCCGTCTGGACGCGGTCCCGTACCTCTACCAGGCCGAGGGGACCAACTGCGAGAACCTCCCGCGCACTCATGAATTCCTGAGGCGGGTCCGGCGCGAGATCGATGCGATGTATCCCGACACGGTGTTGCTGGCGGAGGCGAACCAGTGGCCCGAGGATGTCGTCGACTACTTCGGTGACTACCAAAGCGGCGGCGACGAATGCCACATGGCGTTCCACTTCCCCGTCATGCCGCGCATCTTCATGGCGGTGCGGCGCGAATCGCGTTATCCGGTCTCGGAAATCCTCGCCAAGACCCCCGCCATCCCCTCGAACTGCCAGTGGGGCATCTTCCTGCGCAACCACGACGAGCTGACCCTGGAAATGGTCACCGACGAGGAACGCGACTACATGTGGGCCGAATACGCCAAAGACCCCCGCATGCGGGCCAACATCGGCATCCGCCGGCGCCTGGCCCCCCTCCTCGACAACGACCGCAACCAGATCGAACTCTTCACCGCGCTGCTGCTGTCCCTGCCCGGCTCGCCGATCCTCTACTACGGCGACGAGATCGGCATGGGCGACAACATCTGGCTCGGCGACCGCGACGCCGTCCGCACGCCCATGCAGTGGACCCCCGACAGGAACGCCGGCTTCTCCTCCAGCGACCCCGGCCGCCTCTTCCTGCCCACGATCATGGACCCGGTCTACGGCTACCAGGTCACCAACGTCGAAGCCTCCATGTCGTCCCCGTCCTCGCTCCTGCACTGGACCCGGCGCATGATCGAGATCCGCAAGCAGAACCCCGCCTTCGGCCTCGGCTCCTACACCGAACTCCCCTCCTCCAACCCGGCCGTGATCGCGTTCCTGCGCGAACACAAGGACGACCTCGTCCTGTGCGTCCACAACTTCTCCCGCTTCGCCCAGCCCACCGAACTCGACCTACGGACCTTCGACGGCACCCACCCGGTCGAACTCATCGGCGGAGTCCGCTTCCCCGCAGTCGGCGAACTCCCCTACCTGCTCACCCTCGCAGGCCACGGCTTCTACTGGTTCCGCCTCGCCCGAGTCGCCCCGCGCACTGCCCTACGACCGTGAGTGTGTGCCCGCGAAAGGACGCGTCACCATGCCGAAGACCGCATCTCTTCGCCCGAGCAGGACGGACCTCGCCGAGCCGCTGACCTCGCTCGACGGGCTGCTGCGCGAGTGGCTGCCCCAGCAGCGCTGGTTC
Organism: Streptomyces sp. NBC_00576; assembly: GCF_036345175.1. Lineage (NCBI taxonomy): Bacteria > Bacillati > Actinomycetota > Actinomycetes > Kitasatosporales > Streptomycetaceae > Streptomyces > Streptomyces sp. NBC_00576. The sequence continues at coordinate 586,676 of NZ_CP107780.1, forward strand.
GCGGGCAAGGACCGGCCCGTCACGGACCTGGGCCTGCTGTCAATGACCGAACTGTTTCCGGGCTGCCTGCACCTGCTCGTCCGCACCGGTCACACGGCCGTACCCACCCCCGGCGGCCCTCCCCCGCCCGGCGACTGCTACCAACTGCTCCTCGGCGTGCGGGACCGCCCGTCGCCGCGCCTGGGCCGGGCCCTCATCGGCCGTGCGGACGAGGGGCCCCTGGCCGGGCTGCAGGTCTACGACGCTTTGCAGGACCCCCGGGCGGCAGGCCTGCTGCTGGAGCGTCTCCGCCACCCCGGAACGGCCGGCCCCCTGCGCTTCGAGGCCGACCCCGGCATCACCGTGCCCGCCGGACTCGCCCCGCGTCTCCTCGACGTCGAGCAGTCCAACTCTTCGCTCGTGTACGGCGACTCGTTCATCCTGAAGGTGCTCAGACGCGTCCAGCCGGGTGTCCACCCCGACCTGGAGGTGCCCTCGGCCCTCGCCCGGCAGGGCTGCGCCCGCGTACCCGCCCCGGCCGCCTGGTTCCGGACCGACCTGCCGCAGGACGCGACGCTCGGGGTGCTCCAGCCGTTCCTGCCCGATGCCTCCGACGGCTGGACGCTGGCCCTGCGCGCCCTCGCCTCGGGGCACCCGTTCACCGACGAGGCCTACGAGTTGGGGCGCGCCACCGCCGACGTACACCTGGCCCTCGCGACGGCCTTCGCCTGCGACAGCCGCAGCGGGCGGCACAGCCGACGGACGGCGGCGGCGATGACCGAGCGTCTCGATGCCGCCGTGCACTGCGTACCGGGGTTGCGGCCGTACGCCCAGGGCCTGCGCGCCGCGTTCGACGCCCTGGCCGGGTTCGACGCCGGTCCGGCCCCGCAGCGCGTCCACGGCGATCTGCACCTCGGGCAGGTGTTGCGCACCGGCGGCAGCGGCGGGGACTGGTTCGTGATCGACTTCGAGGGCGAACCGTCCCGCCCGCTCGCCGAACGCCGCAGTGCCCAGTCGCCGGTACGGGACATCGCCGGCATGCTGCGCTCCTTCGACTACGCCGCCCGCACGCGCCTGCCGTGGCGCCCCGAGTGGGCGCTGCGCTGCCGCCAGGCCTATTGCGCGGGGTACGCCGCCCGGGCCGGGTGGGACCCGCGCCGCCACCCCGGGCTGCTGCGCGCGTACGAGACCGACCGAGCCGTGTACGAGGCCGTCTACGAGGCCCGGCACCGCCCCGACTGGCTCCCCGTCCCCATGGCGGCGATCGAGCGACTCTCCGTCCGAGGAGGCTGACAACTGTGGCCCTGCACGATCCCTCCCTCTCCGACACGCCCTCCCTGGGCAGGCCCGACGCCCTGTGGGATCCCGGCGAGAAGCAGCGCCTGCTCTCCGGCACCCATCACGACCCGCACGCGCTGCTCGGCGCGCATCCCGGGCCCGGCGGCGGGGTCGTCCTCCGTGCGCTGCGCCCGTACGCGCGTGGCGTGAGCGTGCTCGTCGACGGGCGGCCGAGCAAGCTCGACGACGACGGTGACGGCTTCTTCAGCGCCGTACTTCCCTTCGGACCTTCCGGCGCCGCGATGCCCGACTACACGTTGCTGGTGTCGTACGAGGGCGGCGAGTCGGAGGTCGAGGATCCGTACCGTTTCCTGCCCGCGCTCGGTGAGCTGGACCTGCATCTCATCAGGGAGGGCCGGCACGAGGAGCTGTGGAAGGCGCTGGGCGCCGAGCCGATGACCCACCAGGGCGTCACCGGCACCCGCTTCACCGTCTGGGCGCCGAACGCGCAAGGGGTCCGGGTGGCCGGGGACTTCACCTGCTGGGACGGTACCGCCCACCCGATGCGCTCTCTCGGCGCCGCCGGGGTGTGGGAGCTGTTCGTGCCGGGCGTCGGCGAGGGCCAGCGGTACAAGTTCGAGGTCGTGGGCCGTGACGGCGGCCGGGTCATGAAGGCGGACCCGATGGCCCGGCGCACCGAGGTGCCGCCCGCGACGGCGTCCGTCGTCACCGCCTCCCACTACGAGTGGGGCGACGAGGAGTGGCTCGCGCGCCGGAGCGGCACGGCCGTGCACGAGGAGCCGTTCTCCGTGTACGAGGTCCATCTTCCCTCCTGGCGCCCAGGGTTGACGTATCGTCAGCTCGCCGACGAACTCCCCGCGTACGTGGCCGACCTGGGCTTCACCCATGTGCAGCTCATGCCGGTCGCCGAACATCCCTTCGGCGGGTCCTGGGGGTACCAGGTCACGTCCTACTACGCCCCGACCGCCCGGCTGGGTTCCCCCGACGACTTCCGGTATCTGGTCGACGCGCTGCACCGGGCCGGTGTCGGTGTCCTGCTGGACTGGGTTCCGGCGCACTTCCCCAAGGACGAGTGGGCGTTGGCCCGGTTCGACGGGGAGCCCCTGTACGAGCCCGGTGACGCGCGGCGTGCCGAGCATCCCGACTGGGGGACGTACGAGTTCGACCTCGGGCGCACCGAGGTGCGCAACTTCCTGGTCGCCAACGCCGTGTACTGGTGCGAGGAGTTCCATCTCGACGGGCTCCGGGTGGACGCGGTCGCATCCATGCTCTATCTCGACTACTCGCGCGATTCGGGGCAGTGGACGCCGAACGTGTACGGCGGCCGGGAGGATCTCGACGCGGTCGCCTTCCTCCAGGAGATGAACGCCACCGTGTACCGGCGGGTGCCCGGTGTGCTGACGGTCGCCGAGGAGTCCACCGCGTGGGACGGGGTGACCCGACCCACCGACTGCGGGGGGCTCGGCTTCGGGCTGAAGTGGAACATGGGGTGGATGCACGACTCGCTCGGCTATGTGGCGCACGAGCCGGTCCATCGCAAGTACCACCACCACGAGATGACGTTCTCCATGGTGTACGCGTACAGCGAGAACTACGTCCTGCCGATCTCCCACGACGAAGTCGTCCACGGCAAGCAGTCGTTGGTGTCGAAGATGCCGGGCGACTGGTGGCAGCAACGGGCGAACCACCGCGCGTACCTCGGTTTCATGTGGGCCCATCCCGGCAAGCAACTCCTCTTCATGGGGCAGGAGTTCGCCCAGGGCGCCGAGTGGTCCGAGGCCGACGGGCCGGACTGGTGGCTGCTGGACAAGGAGTACGCGGCCGAGCCCGACCACCGGGGCGTCCGAGATCTCGTCCGCGACCTCAACACCGTCTACCGGCGCTCCCCCGCCCTCTGGCAACGCGACACCGACCCCGCCGGCTTCCGCTGGGTGGCCGGGGACGCCGCCGAGGACAACGTCTTCGCGTTCCTGCGCTACGACGCGGCAGGAGTACCTCTGTTGGCCGTCAGCAACTTCTCGCCGGTGGTACGGCACGAGTACCACCTCGACGTTCCCGGTTCGGTCCCCGCCTGGGAGGAGGTCCTCAACACCGATGCCGCCCGCTACGGCGGCAGCGACGTCCGGGGCTCCGGGGTGCTGGCGTCCCGGTCGTCGGGCGTCCGGCTGACTCTGCCGCCGCTCGCCACGGTGTGGCTGACGCCGGTGCGTGGGTGAGGTGAGGGGGAGGGGCGCGCGGAAAACGTCTTTCGAAACCTCTGAGGGGAAACGACTTCACAGTTCCCGACAACAAAGCCCCTCACCTGAGCTAGATTCGTTCACCGTCGATAACTCCACTCGTCGGCGCGGTCACAGTCAGTACGATCCAGGAGCAGCGCATGCGCGACTTCGCCCTCGCTCCCCCCACCACCGCCCCACTGACGGGCGGACTCGCCGACAGCGTCTTCGACACGGCGCTGCGTGAACCGAACCTGCCGCAGATCGCGCGCCGCCCCGACCCGGCCAAGCAGGTCTGGACGCAGGTCACGGCGGCCGAGCTGCGGGACGAGGTCGTCGACCTGGCCAAGGGGTTCTTCGCCTCCGGCATCTCACCGGGCCACCGCGTGGCCATCATGGCCCGCACCCGCTACGAGTGGACGGTGCTCTGCTACGCGCTCTGGACGGTGGGCGCCGAGGTCGTGCCGATCTACCCGACCTCCTCGCGCGACCAGGTCGCCTGGATCCTCGCCGACTCCCAGTGCAGCGCCGTCGTCGTCGAGGACGAACAAGGCCTGATGACCGTCGGCTCGGTGTGCACCTCGCTGCCCCTGCTGCGCAACGTGTGGCAGCTGGACGACGGGGCCCTGCCCCAACTCGTCGAACTGGGCCGGTCGGTGCCGATCACCACGGTCGACTCGCTGCGCCGGATCGTACTGCCGGACTCCGCCGCGGTGATCGCCTACACCTCCGGCACGACCGGGCATCCCCGCGGCTGCGCCCTGAGCCACCGCAACCTGGCCAGCCCGTGCGACACCCTCCTCGCGGGCTGGAGACACACTGCGGCACCGCCCGGCGAACAGCCCACGGTCCTCGCCTTCCTGCCTTTCTCGCATGTGTACGGCCTGATGATCCAGGGCCTGTGTCTGCGCGGCGGCATGCTGATGGGGCACGAACCCGACCTGACCGGGGAGGCGCTGTCGTCGGCGCTGCTCTCGTTCAGGCCGACGTACCTGTACGCGGTCCCGTCGGTGTTCGAGAAGATCTACAAGAACTTCCTGCGCGCCGCCCAGCAAGCGGGCCGGGGCACCCTGTTCGAGCGGGCCGCCGGGACCGCGCGGGACTTCGCGACGGCTGTCGAACGACAGCGGCTGGGTACAGGGTCCGGGCCCGGTTTCGACCTGCGGCTCCAACACGCCCTCTACGAGCGGACGGTGTACCGCAAACTCCGCGCCGCTCTGGGCGGGCGGGTCTGTGGCGCGGTCTCGGGTGGTTCGCCCCTCAACCGTGAACTCGCCCTGTTCTACTCGGGTATCGGCATCCTCGTGCACGACGGCTACGGCCTCACCGAGACCAGCGGCGGCATCACCGCGCAGCCTGTCGGCCGGGAGAAGTTCGGGACGGTCGGGCAGCCGCTGCCCGGCACGGAGATCCGGGTCGCCGAGGACGGCGAGATCCTCGTGTACGGCACGTCCGTCTTCCAGGGGTACGTCAACGACGACGCGGGCACCCGGGCAGCATTGCGGGGCGGCTGGCTGGCCACCGGGGACATCGGACGGCTGGACCAGGAGGGGTATCTGACGATCACCGGGCGCAAGAAGGACATCATCATCACCAGCAGCGGCAAGAGCGTCGCGCCGGCCGCCCTGGAGCAGCGGCTGCGCATGCACCCGCTCGTCCACCAGGCGGTGATCGTGGGCGACAACCGGCCCTGCGTGGGCGCCCTCATCACCCTCGACCCGGAGTTCCTGGCCCACTGGCGCGCCTCGCTGGCCCTGCAGGAGGACACGCCGCACCGCCAGGCGCGCGAGGAGAACGCCCTGCGGGAGGAGATCGGACGGGCCGTCGCCGCGGCCAACAGTTCGGTGTCGCGGTCCGAGTCGATCCGGGTGTTCCGGGTCCTCGCGGAGCCCTTCGCCCTCAGCAACGGCCTGCTGACCCCCTCGATGAAGCTGCGCCGGGACGCGATCGTGCGGCACTACGCCTTCGAGATCGACGCGATGTACCAGGCCCGGACGCGCTCCCCCCGGCCGAACCAGGCTGCGGAGGAACTCGCGCACTGGGACGACGCGGACAACGTGTTCCGCTGAGCACACGGCGCGTAGGCGGGACGGTTTTTGGTTGACGGTACGACGGACCGGCCCGCAGAGTGATCTCCGTATCGGCCTCCCCGTACGGATTGGACCCTGCCGTGACGAGTACCGCCGCACCGTGGTCGCACGCGCCCGTCAAGGTCGGGCTCGTCGGCGCCGGGCCCTGGGCGCAGGGGGTGCACGCGCGCGTGCTGGCCGCCGGGCCCGAGACCGAGCTCGCCGGAGTCTGGGCGCGTCGCCCCGAGGCCGCTCAGGAGACGGCCGCGCCGTACGGGGCACCGGTCGCCGCCCGATTCGAGGAGCTGCTCGACTCCTGCGAGGCGGTGGCGTTCGCCGTGCCGCCCGCCGTACAGGCCGAGCTCGCGCTGCGCGCCGCCAAGGCGGGCAAGGCACTGCTGCTGGAGAAACCGATCGCCGGGGATCTCGCGGCGGCCCGGCAGCTGGTGGACGCGATCGACGAGGCCGGGGTCGTCTCCCAGGTCACCCTGACCAACCGCTACCACCCGCAGACCCGCCTGTTCCTGGAGGCGGCGAGTGAGGCGGACGTCTTCGGCGCGCGGGCGTCCTTTCTGAGCGACGCCTTCCTGGGCGGCGCCTTCGCGACCCCCTGGCGCCTCGAACAGGGCGCACTGCTCGATCTGGGACCGCACGTCCTCGATCTGCTCGACGCGTCCGTGGGGCGGATCGCGCGGGTGCGCGGTACAGGTGATCCGCGCCGCTGGATCGAACTCACCTGTGAGCACGAGAACGGCGCGGTCAGTCAGGCCTCCCTGTCCGGTTCGGTGAACGTCGCGCAAGGTGTCGCCCGCGTCGAACTCTTCGGCTCAGGGCCGGAGTTGGTCTTCGACAGCACCGAACTCGACCATGAGGAGAGCTGGCCGGTGCTGCGCCGCGAGTTCGCGACCGCCGTCCGCACGGGTGTCTGTGGCGAGCTCGACGCCCGTCGTGGCCTTCATCTGCAGACGCTGATGGCCCAGGTGTCCGAGGGCTGAGCACCGCGAATACGGAAGTGACGTGGATCACGCCCGGCTTCGGTGTCGATCCGGAACAACCCGGAGAGCTCGGCCGTTCTTCTGTACGTGGCTGCGGAGGGGACAGTGTCCCCGGGCCTCACCTATAGCCCATGGGGAAGATCGTTCGGCTGAAGCCCCATGGAGCCTTTCGCCGAGAGGCGACCGCCCTCCGCGTGCCACCACCTACGGCCCTGGCTGGTCTCCCCCGTCCAGCCAGGGTCTTCTTGTGTCAAAAAGCGGTTTCGTGCCTGCCGCCGAGGTGCCCGGCGCGTCCGCAACGGCTGAAATGGGTGTAGGGGAAGCCACCGGAACCGGGTAGGGCGCTGCCACGGTGGACGACTTCCCTCCAGATCGCCGGCGAGGAGCCCTGCTCATGACCAAAGCGATAAAGCTGCTGACCGCCCTTCCCCCGCCCCGCCGTGAGCGTCTGCTGGCGCTCGCGACGGAGGTGTCCTTCCCCGAGGACTTCAGGATCTTCGAGGCGGGCGGCACCGCCGACCGCTTCTGGGTCGTCCGCTCCGGCGCGGTCTCCCTGGTCCAGCAGGTGACGCCGGTGCAGCGGGTGACCGTGGGCAGCCTCGGCGCAGGCGATCTGCTCGGTTGGTCCTGGCTCTTCCCTCCCCACCGGTGGGACTTCGGCGCCGAGGCCTTCAGCCCCGTACGCGCGTACGAGTTCGACGCCGCGTCGGTGCTCGAACTCTGCGAGGAGGAGCCCGCCCTCGGGCTGCAGCTGGTGCGGATCATCGCCGAGATCCTCGCCCATCGGCTGGAGCTGACCCGGGGCCGGCTGATGGATCACTTCAACCGGGGGCCCGGATAAGGAGCGCCGGCCGTTATCGGACGCGGTAGCGGCGCAGCGCCGGCATCGCGGCCGCCAGGGCCAGGGTGATGGCGACAACCAGGAGTCCGCCGCCGGCGACGGCCGTGCGAGTCCCCAGAGCAGATGCCGTGGTGCCGTGCAGCAGGTCCGCCAGGCGGGGACCGCCCACGACGACCACCGTGAACACGCCCTGCATCCGGCCGCGCATCTCGTCGGTCGCCGCCGACATCAGGATCGCCACCCGGAAGACACCGGAGACCATGTCGGCGACGCCGGCGACGACCAGGAACGCCACCGCCACCCACAGGCTGGTGCTCAGCCCGAAGCCCGTGATCGCCAGCCCCCAGGCGACGACCGCGCCGATCACCATCCAGCCGTGCCGGCGCGCCCGCGAGAACGTGCCGGAGAACAGGCCGCCGAGCACCGCGCCCACCGGGATCGCCGCGAACAGCAGGCCGAGGGCGAGTCCCTCCCCGTAGGGGGCGTACGTCTGGGCGGCGAGTTGTGGGAACAGGGCGCGGGGCATGCCGAAGACCATGGCGACGATGTCCGCGAGGAAGGAGAGCAGGAGCACCTTGTGCAGGGCGATGTAGCGGAACCCGGCCACGATCTCCCGTGCGCCCGCCTTCCGGGAGGCCGCCGGCCCCGGCGGAAGCGGGGGCAGCCGTACGACGGACCACAGGGTGACGCACAGGGCGAGCGCGTCGATCAGATACAGCTCGGCGAGGCCGATGACGGGTATGAGAGTGCCGGCGAGCAGCGGTCCCGCGACCAGGCCGGTGTACAGGACGGTCATTCCCAGGGCGTTGGCCGCGGCGAGTTCCTCCTCGGGGACCAGCTGGGCGACGACGGCGCTGCGGGCCGGTGAGTTCAGGCCGAAGAACGCCTGCTGGAGGGCGAGCAGGACCATCAGGGTCACCACCGAGTCGAGGCCGACGAGAGCCTGGATCCAGAACAGCAGCGAGGTGACGGCGATGCCGGTGTTGGTGATCAGCAGCAGCTTGCGGCGGTCCATGCTGTCGGCGATCGCGCCGCCCCACAGCGCGAACACGACGAGGGGCAGGAGCCCGGCGAGGCTCGCGTAGCCGACCCAGGCGGAGGAGCCGGTGATGTCGTAGATCTGCTTGGGCACGGCGACGGCGGTGAGCTGGCTGCCGACGGCCGTGACGGCGGTGGAGGACCACAGGCGACGGTAGGCGGGGCGGCGCAGGGGCCGGGTGTCCATGGCCCAGCGGCGCCGGCCGTGCCCACCCGGGCGGGGCTCGTCCGTGGGCGCCTTCGGCTGAGGGTCCGAGTCGCTGCCGGTGCTGTTGTTGCTGGGGTCCACAGGTGTCCTGGTTGCTCGTTACATCCAATCGGCTGAGCTTTCAATATCACAAGTGCTGCCGGGGCCTTCTCCGGAGAGCGTCCGTGCGGCGCTGTCCAGCAGCATGTCGAGGGCCGTGGGATACGCGCTGGAGACCGTGCGGGCGACGAGCTCGGAGAGCACGGTGCCGCTCCTGGTGGGACGGCGACGGCGCCGCTGCTCCTCCGGCACGACCTGCTTCGGCACGGCCGCCCCTTCGCTCTTATGCCAACGCCATTGACCTTAGGCGAGAGCGAGGCGTTGGATCGGCGGACAACGGCATCGGAACCTTTACAAAAGGGAGTTTTGCCATGCGTGTGCTGCTCGTGGGAGCCGGCGGTGTGGGGACCGCGATCACCAGGATCGCCGCACGGCGCTCCTTCTTCGACCTGATGGTCGTGGCCGACTACGACCCCGTGCGGGCCGAGGCCGCGGTCGCCGCGCTCGATGCCGGGGAGCGGTTCGTGGCGGAGCGGGTCGACGCGTCCGACGAGGCGGCGGTGGCGGAGCTGCTGGCCCGGCACGGGTGCGACGTACTGCTCAACGCGACCGACCCGCGCTTTGTGATGCCGCTGTTCCGCGCGGCCCGCGCCGCCGGGGCCACCTACCTCGACATGGCGATGTCCCTGTCGCGCCCGCACGCCGAGCGGCCGTACGAGGAGTGCGGGGTCAAGCTCGGCGACGCCCAGTTCGCGGCGGCGGATGAGTGGGCGAAGGCGGGTGCGCTGGCCCTGGTCGGGATGGGTGTGGAGCCGGGCATGTCCGATGTGTTCGCCCGTTACGCGGCCGACGAACTCTTCGACGAGATCGAGGAGATCGGCATCCGCGACGGAGCGAACCTCACCGTCGACGGCTACGACTTCGCACCCTCCTTCAGTATCTGGACGACGATCGAGGAGTGCCTCAACCCACCGGTCGTCTACGAGTCCGGCCGGGGCTGGTTCACCACACAGCCCTTCAGCGAGCCGGAGGTGTTCGACTTCCCCGAGGGCATCGGCCCCGTGGAGTGCGTGAACGTCGAGCACGAGGAGGTGCTGCTCGTGCCGCGCTGGATCGACGCGCGCCGCGTCACCTTCAAGTACGGCCTGGGCGAGGAGTTCATCCAGACCCTCAGGACGCTGCACCTGCTCGGCCTGGACCGCACCGACCCCGTGACCGTCCCCGGCGTCGCAGGACCGGTCGCCGTGTCGCCCCGGGACGTCGTCGCCGCGTGCCTGCCCGACCCGGCGACGCTGGGCGACCGTATGCACGGCAAGACGTGTGCGGGGACGTGGGTCAAGGGCACGAAGGACGGCGCGCCCCGCGAGGTGTACCTGTACCACGTGGTCGACAACCAGTGGTCCATGGCGGAGTACGGCTCCCAGGCGGTGGTGTGGCAGACGGCCGTCAATCCGGTCGTCGCCCTGGAACTCGTCGCCACCGGCGCCTGGACCGGCTCGGGTGTCCTGGGCCCGGAGGCGTTCCCGGCCCGCCCCTTCCTGGACCTGCTGACGGCGTACGGCTCGCCGTGGGGCATGCGCGAGCAGTGAGGTGCGCTCCCCGGGCCGAAACCCGGGGAGCCGGGCGGTTCTACGGCGCGGACGGCTTGCCCTTCGTGCCTATCCAGGTCCGGAACAGCCCGTCCAGATCCTTGCCGGAGACGCGCTCGGCGAGGGCGGTGAACTGGGTGGTCGTACCGTGCCCGCCCCGGTGCTGGGTGGCCCAGGTGCGCAGGATCTTGAAGAACGCCTGGTCACCGACCGTCTTGCGGAGCTTGTGCAGGGCCATGGCACCGCGGTCGTAGACGGGCCTGCCGAAGATGTTCGCACCGCTGCCCGGGTTGGCGGGCGGGAACGACCACAGATCGTCGCTCGCGGCCGTGGCGTACAGGCCGTCGAAGGTCTTCTGGGCGCTCGGACCGCCGTGCTGTTCCGCGTACAGCCACTCCGTGTAGGTCGCGAAGCCCTCGTTGAGCCAGATGTCCTTCCAGCTGGTGAGGGCAACGGAGTCGCCGAACCACTGGTGTGCGCTCTCGTGGACCAGGGTGCTCAGGTCGGGTGCCCGGTCGTACACGGGACGGGTCTGTGTCTCCAGCGCGAAGCCGACCTGCGGGGCGCGGTCGACGATGGCTCCGGCGGCGCGGTACGGGTAGGGCCCGAAGAGCCCCGCCTCCCAGTCCAGGACGGACGGCAGTTTCTTCAGCACGGGCGCGGCGGCGGAGGCCTCTCGCGGATCGACGGCGTTGTAGACCTTTATGCCACTGCCGGTGGTGTACTGCTCGACCTTGAACTTCCCGACCGTGGCCGTGGCCAGATAGGAGGCCATCGGCTCGGACTGGCGCCAGCGGAAGGTGGTCTTCCCACCCGCGGTCTGCTGGCCCAGGAGGACGCCGTTGGCGACCGCGGTGCGCCCCTGGGGGACGGTGATCGTGAAGTCGTAGGAGGCCTTGTCCTTGGGGTGGTTGTTGCCGGGGAACCAGCTCATGGAGCCCTGCGGCTCGCCGGCGACGAACACCCCGTCGTCGGTGGGGATCCAGCCGTCCTTCGAGCCGTCCGGGTCGATGACCGTCGTGGGGACGCCCGTGTAGCTGACGGCGACCTGGAACGTCTGGTTCCTGTGCAGGGCGCGGCGCGGGCTGATGATCAGTTCCTGCCCGGAGCGCCGGAACCCCGCCTTGACGTGGTCGACGGTGAGGGCGGTGACCTTCAGGCCGCTGAGGTCGAGGTTGAAGCGGGTCAGCTTCTGGGTGGCACGGACGCTGAGCACGGCCCTGCCGTCGAGACGGCGGCTCGTGGGGTCGTAGCGAAGGTGCAGGTCGTAGTGGCCCACGTGGTAGCCACCGTTTCCGGCCAGCGGGAAGTACGGGTCTCCGACACCGGAAGTACCTGCCGTCGCGGCTCCCGCGGGTCCGGCGGCGGCCAGCAGGGCCGCGAGAGCGACGGGCACGGTAGCGACGACGGCGTCACGACGAAGGACCGCGGTGCGAGTGCCTGCGTACTTCCTGGGGGGTCTCACGCGAGCTCCTACGGTATGAGATCTGATCAGCTTCAGGGATTTCACCCTAGAGGCGTCACCGCGCGGATTCCTCCTCCTTATGGTCAAGTTGCGAGACCTCGTGACCGGGCACATCATTCTTTCGGTCCCGTATTCTCCCCACCCCGCCGGAGGACGCTCGTGACGGTCAACGTCCGCCGTGTCTACGAACCTCCCGAGCCGGACGACGGCGTGCGCGTCCTGGTCGACCGGCTCTGGCCGCGCGGCCTGTCCAAGGAGGCCGCGCGGGTCGACGAGTGGCCGAAAGTGCTTACGCCGTCGACCGAGCTGCGCCGCTGGTACCACGCCCAGGAGGACCCGTCCGACACGTTCGAGGAGTTCCGGCGCCGGTACGAGGCAGAGCTGGCCGCGCCCGGGGCGGCCGAACCCCTGGAGGCGCTGCGCGCACTGACCGGCAAGGGACCGGTGACGCTCGTGAGCGCCACCAGGTCCCCTGCGCAGAGCCATGCTTCGGTACTGGCCGAACTGCTGACGTCCGGGGGAAGGCGCTGAAGATGTCTCAGGTTGTCGCCCGTGCCGCCGCCCGCCCCGCCGCGCGGCCGGAGAAGAGGCAGCCGCCGAGGAAGGTGCCCTCCAGGGCGTTGTAGCCGTGTACGCCGCCGCCGCCGAAGCCTGCGACCTCGCCGGCCGCGTACAGCCCCTCGACGGGCTCGCCCGTCGCGCCCAGGGCGCGTGAGTCGAGGTCCGTCTGGATGCCGCCGAGGGTCTTGCGGGTGAGGGTGTGGAGCTTGACGCCGATGAGCGGGCCGGCCTCGGGGTCGAGGATGCGGTGCGGGGTCGCGGTGCGGCCGAGCCGGTCGCCGATGTAGCGGCGGGAGTTGCGGATGCCCTGGATCTGCGCGTCCTTGCTGTACGGGTTGGCGATCTGGAGGTCACGGGCCTCGATCTGGCGGCGCACCCGGTCCACGTCGAGGAGCGGTTTGTCGGTCAACTCGTTCATTTTCCCGATGAGTTGGTCCAGGGTGTCGGCGACCACGAAGTCCGCGCCGTGCTTCACGAAGTCGGCCACCGGGCCGGGCGCGCCCTTGCCGAGGATGCGCTCCTTGAGGAACGCCTTGCGGTTCTTGGCCGTGATGTCGGGGTTCTGCTCGGAGCCCGACAGCGCGAACTCCTTCTCGATGATCCGCTGGGTGAGGACGAACCAGGAGTGGTCGTGCTCGGCGATGTCCTCGGTGGTGCGCAGGTACTTGAGGGTGCCGAGGGTGTCGTACCCGGGCAGGCAGGGGTCGGGCAGTCGGCGGCCGAGCGCGTCGAACCACATGGAAGACGGGCCGGGCAGGATGCGGATTCCGTGGCCGGGCCAGATCGGGTTCCAGTTCTGGATGCCCTCGGTGTAGTGCCACATACGGTCGCGGTTGACCAGGCGCACCCCGGCCTCGGCGCTGATGTCGAGCATCCGCCCGTCGACGTAGGCGGGCACGCCGGTGACCATGTCGGCCGGTGCCGTGCCGAGCCGTTCGGGCCAGTACTGGCGCACGATGTCGTGGTTGGCGCCGATGCCGCCGGTGGTGACGATCACGGCCTGGGCGGTGAGTTCGAAGTCGCCGATGCGGTCCCGGTTGGACGCCACTCCGCGCGGCGAGGTGTCCTCGGCGAGGACCGTGCCACGTACGCCGCGCACCGCGCCCTCCGTGACGACGAGTTCGTCGACCTGGTGGCGGTGGTAGAAGGTCAGCAGTCCGGCGCGGGACGCCTGCTTGGCACTGAGCACGAACGGTTCGACGACTCCGGTGCCCGTGCCCCACGAGACGTGGAAGCGGGGTACGGAGTTGCCGTGCCCGTGGGCACGCAGGTCGCCGCGTTCGGCCCAGCCGACCGTCGGCAGGAAGGAGATGCCGTGACCGGCGAGCCAGGACCGCTTCTCCCCGGCCGCGAACTCGACGTAGGCGCGCGCCCATTTCACCGCCCAGGAGTCCTCGTCGTCGACGCGGTCGAACTGTGCGCTGCCCTGCCAGTCGCTCCAGGCGAGGTCGAAGGAGTCCTTGATTCCCACGCGTCTCTGCTCCGGTGAGTCGACGAGGAACAGCCCGCCGAACGACCAGAAGGCCTGGCCGCCGAGGTTGGCGGCGTTCTCCTGGTCGACGAGTGCGACCCGTCGACCCTTGCTGGTCAGCTCGTGGGCCGCGACCAGTCCGGCGAGGCCGGCTCCGACGACGATGACGTCCGCATCCATTGCGACCGTTCCCTTTCTCATCCGCCGCTGTGCGCGGCCGGGTTGTCGCTGCCGTCGGTGAGCAGCGCGGTGAGCAGCTGCTTGAGCCACGCGCGCGCGTGCTCGACGTCCTTGTCCAGCAGCAGTTGGGTCGTGACCCCGTCGTACGCGGCGATCACCGCGTGGGCTGCGCCCTCGGTGTCGCCGAGTACGGCGGGCAGTTCGGTGTGTCCGGTGGCCCGGGCGAGCCGGTCCGCGACGGCCCGCCGCAGCCGCTCACGGTGTTCCAGGAGGGTCTGGGCGACGGCCGGGATCCGGGCCGCGTGGACCAGGAAGTCGGTCTTGACCAGCAGCCAGTCGAGGTCGAGCAGCAGGACCTCGGTGACCCGGTCGACGGCGGCGGGCACGTCGAGATCCGGACCGTCCAGAGCGAGCGCGCCCGCGACCTGGTCGGCGATCAGACCGGCGCGCTCCCCGTAGAGGGCGAAGAACAGCTCGTCGAGGCTGTCGAAGTTCGAGTAGAAGGCACCCCTGCTGTAGCCGGCGGCTTCACAGACCTCCTCGATCGAGACCCGCCCGAACCCCTTCGCGGCGAACACCGCGAACGCCGCCTCCAGCAGATTGGCCCGCGTGCGCACGCGCCGCTTGGTCACCCGCCCCGTCGTTCCCTCGCCCGCCATGTCCGACCCTCCGTTCGATACAGGAATGTATCCGATACATCAGTGCATCCAAAGGGTTCGGGAGAGCCGATATTTCGCCAGCCAGTAAATAGGTACACGTGTTCGAACACGGGGGTACGCTGATGCCATGACCGCGCATCTCCAAGGCTCCCTCTTCGACCAGACCGACGAAGTCCGGCTCGGCGCACTGGCCGAAATGCGCCGTACGACGCTGGGTCACGGCGCCTGGATCGACGAACTCCCCGGCTGGCTCCATGGGGCCGACGCCCTGTTCGAACTGCTGGCGGCCGAGGTCCCGTGGCGGGCCGAGCGCCGGACGATGTACGACCACGTCGTCGACGTACCCAGGCTGCTGGCCTTCTACGGAGCCGGTGACACGCTGCCGCACCCGGTGCTGGCCGAGGCGCGGAACGCGCTCTGTGCGCACTACGCCGCCGAGCTCGGGGAGCCCTTCACCACGGCCGGGCTCTGCTACTACCGCGACGGGCGGGACAGCGTCGCCTGGCACGGGGACCGGATCGGGCGCGGTGCGCGCGAGGACACCATGGTCGCGATTGTCTCCGTGGGCACACCGCGCGACCTCCTGCTGCGGCCGGTACAGGGCGGCGAGACACTGCGGCGCCCCCTGGGGCACGGCGACCTGATAGTGATGGGCGGCTCCTGTCAGCGGACCTGGGAGCACGCCGTTCCCAAGAGCACACGGGTCACGGGGCCACGGATCAGCATCCAGTTCCGGCCACACGGGGTGCAGTGAGGCACGGGGCGCAGTGAGGCACGGGGCGGCCTGCCCCGTCGTGAGCCACTCCCCCGCCGTCTGCTTTGCTGTGCGTCATCCGGCAGCGAACTGCAGAACGGGAAGATCATGCGGGCAGACGTCCACCAAGTCGCCGATGGCATTTACCTCGTACACGGAAGCAACACCAACTGGGTGATCCTCACCGAGGGCGACGCCACCACGCTGATCGACACCGGGTACCCCGGCGACCGGCAGCTGGTGCTCGACTCGCTCGCACAGGTGGGGAGTTCGCCGGAGGCGGTGGCGGCGATACTCGTCACGCACGCGCACAACGACCACATCGGCTCGGCCGAGTACCTGCGCTCCACCTACGGCACGCCGGTGCTGACGCACGAGGCCGAAGTGCCGCACGCACGCCGGGACTTCCTGCACCAGGTGACCGTCGGGGACGTACTCAAGAACGGCTGGCGGCCCGGCGTACTGCCGTGGGCCGTGCACGCCATCCGCTCCGGCGGCACCGCGCAGGTGCCGGTCACCGAGCCGCAGCCGTTCTCCGAGGCGCTCGACCTGCCGGGCGGGCCCGTCCCCGTCCACACCCCCGGGCACACCGACGGGCACTGCGCCTTCCACCTCCCGGACGCCGGGGTCGTGGTCTCCGGCGACGCCCTGGTCAGCGGGCACCCGACCTCCCGGCTCAAGGGCCCGCAGCTGCTGCCCGACATGTTCCATCGCGAGCGCGCGCGTGCCGTGGCCTCCCTGGACCTGCTGGAAAAGCTCCCTGCCGACGTCCTGCTGCCCGGCCACGGGCCCGTGCACCACGGCAGCGTGCGGGAGGCGGCCCAGCAGGCGCGGCAACGGGCGCTGTGAAGCGGCGCTCTACAGTGAGGTGACGATCACCAGCGGAACGAGAACGGTCGAGCCATGGCATTGCAGATCAGCGCCACCAACCCCGAGCACCCCGCACTCCTGCTCGAACTGCCGTGGCACCTCCCCCTGGAGGAGTGGCCCGACCACTACCTCGTGCCGCTGCCGCGCGGTATCTCCCGGCACGTCGTGCGCTACGCACGCGCCGGCGACGAGGTCATCGCCGTCAAGGAGCTGGCGGAACGCCCCGCCCTGCGCGAGTACGAGCTGCTGCGGGACCTGGACCGGCTCGGCATCCCTGCCGTCGACCCCCTCGCTGTGGTCACCGGGCGAGCCACCGACGAGGGCGGCGCCCTGGAACCGGTGCTGATCACCCGGCACCTCGGCGGCTCCATGCCGTACCGCTCGATGTTCGAGACGACGATGCGCCCGGCCACCATGCACCGTCTGATGGACGCGCTGGCCGTCCTGCTGGTCCGGCTCCATCTCGCCGGGTTCGCCTGGGGCGACTGTTCCCTGTCCAACACCCTCTTCCGGCGTGACGCGGGCGCGTACGCCGCGTACCTGGTCGACGCCGAGACGGGCGATCTGCACCCGCAGCTCAGCGACGGGCAGCGCGAGTACGACCTCGACCTCGCCCGCGTGAACATCAGCGGTGAGCTGCTGGACCTGGAGGCGTCCGGGGCGCTGCACCCCTCAGTGGACCCGATCGAGTTCGGTATGGAGATCTGCGCCCGCTACCAGCGCCTGTGGCAGGAGCTGACCCGCACCTCCGTCTACCCGGCGGGCAAGTACCACTACATCGAGCGCCGCATCCGACGCCTCAACGAGCTCGGTTTCGACGTGGCAGAGATGCAGATCGAGCACTCCTCGAACGGCGACACGGTGACCTTCGTACCGAAGGTCGTCGACGCCGGCCACCACCAGCGGCAGCTGCTGCGGCTGACCGGGCTCGACACCGAGGAGAACCAGGCGCGGCGGCTACTCAGCGACCTGGAGTCCTGGATGGCCACCCAGGACGACTACGAGCCGGGCGACCCCCTGGGCGCGAGCCCGGAGGTGCTGGCGCACCGGTGGGTGCGGGAGGTGTTCCGGCCGACCGTGCGGGAGGTGCCGCGCGAGCTGCGCGGGAACGTGGACCCGGCCGAGATCTACCACCAGCTCCTGGAGCACCGCTGGTACCTGTCCGAGCGGGCGCAGCACGACATCGGGCTGGACGAGGCGGTCAAGGACTACATCGTGAACATCCTGCCCAAGGCCCGCCAGGCGCTGCCCCTGCCGACGGACGAGGCGGCGCCGCCCGTCTGAGTCACTCGTGCGGGACCACGGCCACCGGGCAGTGCGCGTGGTGCAGTACGCCGTGGGCGACCGAGCCGATCCGCGCGCCCACGGCCGAGCGGTGGGCGCGCCGCCCCACGACCAGGAGCTGCGCCCGCGAGGCCACCGACAGCAGCACCTCCCCCGCGCTCCCCATCTCCAGGTGCTGAGTGACCGGCACCTCGGGGAAGCGCTCGCGCCACGGCTCCAGGGCGGCGGCGAGGGCGTTCCTCTCGTAGGGTTCCAGGCCGCCGGCCTCGTCGAGGAGCTTCATCGAGCCCGGGCTGTAGGCGAACACCGGCGGCAGGCTCCACGCCCGTACGGCGAGGACGCCGGCGCCGCGAGCCGCCGCGGCCTCGAACGCGAACCGCAGGGCCGGCGCGCTCTCTTCCGCGTCTCCCTGCTGGCCCACGACGACCTCACGCCCGGCGGCCTCGTCGGAGGCGCGGTCCTCCGCCCGTACGAGGACGACGGGCCGCTCGGACTCGGCGATCACGTGCTGCCCGACCGAGCCGAGCAGGAACCCTACGACGGCCCCGTGTCCACGGGAGCCGAGCACCAGCATCTCGGCCCGCGCGGCGGCCTCGGCGAGCGAGTCAGCAGCGCTGCCCTCGACCACGTCGACGGTCAGGTCCAGCTCCGGATGACGTTCGGCGACGCTCCGCGCGGCCTCGTCCACGCCCTCGCGCACCCACTGGTCGTGGGTCTCCCGGGTCGCGGCCCCGAACGCCTGGTCCGGGACCAGCTGCCAGGCGTGCACCACACGCAGCGCGAGGTTCCGGCGGACGGCCTCCCGGGCCGCCCAGGCCAGCGCGGCGTGACTTTCGGACGTTCCGTCCACCCCTGCCGTGATCGGGCGCGTCATACGGCTGCCTCCGTGTCGTGATCATGGATGCGTTCCGGGCCCAGTCTTCACTACTCTGCAAACATGACCTTGGAATGGGAACAAGTGATCGTGGACGCGGCGGACCCGGCGGCGCTGGGACGCTGGTGGACCGAGGCGCTCGGCTGGGCGGTCGTCGACGACTCCCCCGAGGAGTACGAGATCCGACCGACCCCGGACCGTATGCCCGGCCTGCTCTTCGTCCGCGTCCCGGAAGCGAAGTCCGTCAAGAACCGGCTGCACCTCGACTTCCGGCCCGAGGACCACCAGGCCGAGGTCGACCGTCTGCTGGCCCTCGGGGCGCGCCACGCGGACATCGGCCAGGGAGAGCAGTCCTGGACCACTCTGCTGGACCCGGAGGGCAACGAGTTCTGTGTGCTCGGCGCGCGGCGGAGCTGACCGAAGCACGGCGGGGCGATCGAACATACGATGGGGCAGAGACGGCGCGGCACCGGGCTGACGTCGCCCGGTGATCCAGACCGCTCGGGGTGGGAGACGTATGGCACAGGCCGCGGACGCAGCGCGGACCGTCATCATGACCGTGGACGACGACCCCGGGGTCTCCCGGGCCGTCGCCCGTGACCTGCGGCGGCGCTACGGCGAGTCGTACCGGATCGTGCGCGCGGAGTCCGGCGAGTCCGCGCTGGACGCGCTGCGGGAGCTGAAGCTGCGCGGCGATCTGGTCGCGGTGATCCTGGCCGACTACCGGATGCCCCAGATGAACGGCATCGAGTTCCTCGAACAGGCACTGGACGTCTATCCGGGCGCGCGGCGCGTGCTGCTCACCGCGTACGCGGACACGAACGCGGCGATCGACGCGATCAACGTCGTCGACCTGGACCACTACCTCCTCAAGCCCTGGGATCCACCGGAGGAGAAGCTCTATCCGGTGCTCGACGATCTCCTGGAGGCATGGCGGTGCAGTGACTTCCGACCCGTGCCGAGCACCAAGGTGGTCGGTCACCGCTGGTCGGCCCGCTCGTCGGACGTACGGGAGTTCCTGGCCCGCAACCAGGTGCCGTACCGCTGGTACTCCACCGAGGAACCCGAGGGGCAGCGGCTGCTCGCGGCCTGCGGCCAGGACGGGCAGCGGCTGCCGGTGGTGATCACGGCGGACGGTACGCATCTGGTCGAGCCGGAGGTGCCGGAACTGGCCGCGCAGGTGGGGCTGGCGACGACGCCCACGGCCGACTTCTACGACCTCGTCGTCATCGGCGGCGGGCCCG
Organism: Streptomyces sp. NBC_00576; assembly: GCF_036345175.1. NCBI lineage: Bacteria > Bacillati > Actinomycetota > Actinomycetes > Kitasatosporales > Streptomycetaceae > Streptomyces > Streptomyces sp. NBC_00576. The sequence continues at coordinate 606,311 of NZ_CP107780.1, forward strand.
CCGGGCTGGGCGCGGCCGTGTACGGGGCCTCGGAGGGGCTGCGGACGGTACTGGTGGAGCGGTCGGCGACCGGCGGGCAGGCCGGGCAGAGTTCGCGGATCGAGAACTACCTGGGGTTCCCGGACGGGGTGTCCGGCGGCCAACTCACCGACCGGGCGCGGCGCCAGGCCACGAAGTTCGGCGCCGAGATCCTTTCCGCGCGCGAGGTGACCGGCCTGGAGGTGAGCGGCTCGGCGCGGCTCGTGCGGTTCGCGGACGGGTCGGCGATCGCCGCGCACAGCGTGATCCTGGCGACCGGTGTGTCGTACCGGCAGCTGGAGGCGCCGGGCGCCACCGAGCTGTCGGGGTGCGGGGTGTTCTACGGGTCGGCGCTGACCGAGGCCGCCGGCTGCCAGGGCCACGACGTGTACATCGTCGGCGGCGCCAACTCGGCCGGTCAGGCGGCGATGTACCTGTCCAGGGGCGCCAAGTCGGTCACGCTGCTGGTGCGCGGGGCGGACCTCACCGCGTCGATGTCGCACTACCTGATCCAGCAGATCGCCGAGTCGCCGAACATCTCGGTGCGGGCCGGCACGGTCGTGGAGGCCGCGCACGGCGGCGACCACCTGGAGCAGCTGACGTTGCGCGACACGGCGAGCGGGCAGACCGAACTGGTCGACGCGCAGTGGCTGTTCGTGTTCATCGGCGCGGCCCCGCTGACCGACTGGCTGGACGGCACGGTGCTGCGCGACGAGCGCGGGTTCATCCTCGCCGGGCCCGATCTGACCGCCGACGGGCGGCCACCGGCAGACTGGGAGCTGGACCGGCCGCCGTACCACCTGGAGACCAACATCCCCGGCGTGTTCGTCGCCGGGGACGCGCGCGCGGAGTCCGCCAAGCGGGTCGCGTCCGCCGTCGGAGAGGGAGCCATGGCCGTGATGCTCGTACACCGATATCTGGAGCAGTCGTGAGCGGCCGGTTGATGCCGTGCAGCCCCGCGGAGATCAGGGCCCTGTTCCTGTTCGAGAAGCTGACCGCCGAGCAGCTCGGCAGGCTGTGCAGCGAGGGCCGGGTCGAACTGTTCGACCCGGGGCCGGTGTACGCGGAGGGCGACCCTGCCACCTGCTTCTACGTGATGATCGAGGGCACGGTCGTCCTGTCGCGCCGGGTCGGCGCCGACGACGTCGAGGTGAACCGCACCTCCCAGTCCGGCGTGTACTCGGGAGCCATGCAGGCGTATCTCAGCGACGGGGAACCGCGGCGGTACCTGAACTCGATGCGGGTCACGGAACCGACGCGGTTCTTCGTGCTGTCCTCCGACTCGTTCGCGGCGTTCATGCAGGAGTATTTCCCGATGGCGGTCCATCTGCTGGAGGGGCTGTTCTACGGTTCGCAGACCACGCAGCGGGCAGTCGGGCAGCGTGAACGGCTCCTCGCGCTGGGCTCGTTGTCCGCCGGGCTGACGCATGAACTCAACAACCCGGCCGCCGCGGCCGTACGGGCCACGTCGTCGTTGCGCGACCGGGTGGCCCACATGCGGCAGAAGCTCGGGGTCATCGCCTCGGGCCCCTACCACCGCGATGCCCTGAAGTCCCTGGTCGACTTCCAGGAGCGTACGGCCGAGCGGGTCGCCAAGGCGCAGTCGCTGAGCCCGCTCGAAGCGTCCGACCGGGAGGACGAGCTCACCGACTGGCTCGACGACCACGGCATCCAGGGCGGCTGGCAGATCGCGCCGACCTTCGTGCAGGGCGGCCTCGACGTCGACTGGCTGGAGCAGGTCGCGGCGGCCGTCGACGAGGAGATCCTCCAGGCTGCCATCGGCTGGCTCAACTACACGGTCGAGACCGAGCTGTTGATGTCCGAGATCGAGGACTCCACCACCCGCATCTCGCACCTCGTCGACGCCGCCAAGCAGTACTCGCAGCTGGACCGCGCCCCCTACCAGGTCGCCGACGTGCACGAACTCCTCGACAGCACCCTGCTGATGCTGTCGGGGAAGATGGGTTCGCGCGTCAAGGTCGTGAAGGACTACGACCGTTCACTGCCGAGGATTCCGGCCTACCCCGCCGAGCTGAACCAGGTGTGGACCAACCTGATCGACAACGCGGTCTCCGCCATCAACAGTGCAGGCGGGGAAGGGACGTTGACCGTACGGACGGCACAGGTCCACGACCGGCTGCTGGTCGAGTTCCGCGACACGGGCCCGGGTGTGCCGGCGGAGATCCGCGGCCGGATATTCGACCCGTTCTTCACCACCAAACCGGTGGGCGAGGGGACGGGGCTGGGGCTCGACATCTCCTGGCGGATCGTCGTCAAAAAGCACCACGGTGACCTGAAGGTCGAGTCCGTACCCGGCGACACCCGCTTCCAGGTGCTGCTCCCCCTCACCGCCGTCGACCCCGATACCGACCCCGACCCGGCCGGGGTCTCCGTCCCGGCCCAGGAGCCGTCATGACCAAGGACACCGGAATCGACCCCAGCGTCCCGCCCAGCGGTGCCGGATGCGTCGAGTGCGACGCCGACGGCGGCTGGTGGTTCCATCTGCGGCGCTGCGCCCAGTGCGGCCACATCGGCTGCTGCGACGACTCGCCCGCCAAGCACGCCACCGGCCACTTCCGGGACACCGGCCATCCGGTGATCCGCAGTTACGAGCCGGGCGAGGCCTGGTTCTGGAACTTCGAGACGTCCGAGCTGTACGAGTCCGGTCCGGTCCTGGCTCCCCCGGCCAGCCATCCGGCCGACCAGCCCACGCCGGGACCGGCGGGCCGGGTGCCGGCGAACTGGGCGGAGACGTTGCGCTGAGCCCTGGCCGGCCAGGGCTGTCAGTGGTGCATGACAGGATTCATCTGTGCCGCAGAACCTGTTCAACACTCCACTCATCGGCCGTGACGACGAGCTGACCCGTCTCGCCGGTGTGCTGGATCGCGCCCGTGTCCGTGAGGCCCGTGCCGTGCTCATCGCCGGGGACGCCGGGGTGGGCAAGACACGGGTGCTGGCGGAGGCCGCCGGGCGGGCCTCGGACAACGGTATGACCGTGCTCACGGGGCACTGTGTCGATCTCGGTGACGTCGGCCTGCCGTATCTGCCGTTCACCGAGATCCTGGGGGTGCTGGCCGCCGACGAGCGGTTCGCCGGGGCCCTTGCCGCGCATCCCGTGGTCGGGCGGCTGCTCGGTGGCGGGGCGGCGGACGGGGCGCGGGACGCCGGTGGGCGGCTGCGGCTGTTCGAGGGGATGGCCGGGCTGCTGGCCGCTGTCACCGAGTTCGCTCCCCTGCTGCTCGTCCTGGAGGACCTGCACTGGGCCGACCAGTCCTCGCGGGATCTGCTGCGGTTCCTGCTCAGCCGGGGCGTGCTCCAGGGGTCGGCGGGCGGCGCGCCCGGCCACCGGCTCGCGGTGTTCGCGTCGTACCGCGCGGACGACCTCCATCGACGTCATCCGCTGCGCCCGCTGCTGGCGGAGCTGGTGCGGCTGCCCGCCGTGGAAAGGCTGGAGCTGCGGCCGATGGCCGACCCCGAGGTGGCCCGGCTGGTGCGTGCCCTGGGCGAGGAGTCGCTGCCGGACACGACCGTGCGGCGGATCGTCGAGCGGGCCGAGGGCAACGCCTTCTATGCGGAGGAGTTGCTCGCCGCCACCGACACGGAGTCGGGCGGGGTACCCAGCGGGCTCGCCGACGTTCTCCTGATCCGCTTCGAGCAACTGTCCGACACCGCCCAGCAGGTGCTGCGTACCGCCGCCGTCGCCGGGCGGCGCGTCGAGCACGAGCTGCTGAGCGACGCCGTCCGACTGCCGGAGGACGAGCTGGAGTCGGCGCTGCGCGAGGCGGTCGGGCGGCAACTCCTCGTCCCCGGTGAGGGCGACACGTACTCCTTCCGGCACGCGCTCGCCCGCGAGGCCGTCTACGCCGACCTGCTGCCGGGCGAGCGGTCCCGGTTGCACGGGGCGTTCGCGCGGCTGCTGGCCGGACGGGGCCGCTTGGCCGAGAGTGCGGCGGAGCGCGCGCACCACTACCGGGAGAGCCACGACCTGGCCGAGGCGCTCAAGGCGTCGCTGGAGGCCGCCGATCACGCCGATCGCGTGGGCGCGCCCGCGGAGGAGCTGCGGCATCTGGAGGCCGCCCTCGACATGTGGTCGGCGGTGGAGGCGGGCGCCCGTCCCACGGGCGAGGGCCTGGACACGGTGACGCTGATGCTGCGGGCGTCGGCCGCGGCGGCGCGCGCCGGGGAGTCGCACCGCGCGGTGTCGCTGACCCGGGCGGCGCTCGCCGGAGTCGGCCGGGACACGGACGCCGAACTCGCGGCCCGCGTCCGCTACACGCTCGCCGACAACCTGATGAGCATCGACCACCTGTCGGCGGCGTTCGCGTACAGCAGCGAGGCGCTCGCCCTGATCCCGGCCGAGCCGCCGTCGCGGACGTGGGTGTGGGCGGCGGCCACCCATGTCATGGCGGCACGGCAGATGGGCGACAACGACACCGCGCTGCGGATCGCCCGGCAGGCCCTCTCTGTCGCCGAGGAGCTTCACGCCCTCGACGCGCAGGCCGACCTCATGATCTCCGTGGCCGGTCTCGAAGCAGGGGGCCGTCGCACGCCCAAGGCACGTGAGCGGTTCCTGGAAGCCCGGGAACTGGCCCGGCGGTCGGGCTGTACACCGGTGGAGATGCGCGCGCTGTTCAGTCTCGCGATCGGCTGCTTCGAGTCCGGTCTGCTGGAGGAAAGCCTGCCGTGGCTCTCCGAAGGCCTGGACCGCGCCCGGCGCGTCGGTCTCCTCTCCTCGCCCTACCCACTGGAGATGCGCTATCTGCACTCCTTGGTCCTGTACACGCTGGGCCGTTGGGACGAGTGCGCCCGCGCTGCCGCGACCGACACCGAGCTGCTCCCCACAGCCGCCGGTTACGTGGCGGGGCCTTCGCTGTACGTGGCGCTGGCCCGCGGTGACCTGGTCGCCGCCGACCGCGCCCGGGCCCTCCTCGACGGCCCGTTCGACTGGATGACCACGCTGGTCACGAGCATCGTGCTCACGGACGCCGCCGCCCTGGCAGGGGACCCCGAGGCGGCCGTGGAGCGCGTGCACAGCACGGTGAAGGCGCTCACCGACGACACCGGGGCACGTCCGGAGGTCGCGGTCCGGCTCGCCGCCCTCGCCCTGGCCGCCGTCGCCGACACAGCCACCCGCCTTCGCCGGTCCGGCGACGAGACGGGGACCCTGCGGTGGACGGACACGGCGGCCGAACTGCTGGAGCTGGCCCGGACCCGTGGCGCGATCGGCCGCGACGGCGCCCCGCAGGGCCCGGAGGGACACGCCTGGCTGGCCCGTGCGGAGGCGGAGTGGGCCCGGGCGACGGGCGGTCCGGATGCCGAGGCGTGGGAGCGGGCGGTGACGGCGTTCGACTTCGGCGAGGTCTACGAACAGGCGCGCTGCAGAAGGCGGTTCGCCGAGGCCCTGTTGGCGGACGGCCGCCGTGAGGAGGCGCTCGCACAGGCCCGCGCGGCCCGCGAGACGGCGGTACGTCTGGGCGCCACGCCCCTCCTCCAGGACGTGGACGCCCTGATCCGCCGCGGTCGGCTCACGGATCCCTCCCCGGACGATGATCCCGGGGCGGCGTCGACGCCCCTCACCGCTCGCGAGCAGGACGTCCTGCGGCTGCTCGCCCTCGGCCGCAGCAACCGTCAGATCGGCGAGGAACTGTTCATCAGCGGCAAGACGGCCAGCGTCCACGTCTCCAACATCCTGGCCAAGCTGGGCGCCGCGAGCCGCGGGGAGGCGGTGGCGGTCGCCTACCGGGAGGGGCTGATCCCGGCGGCCTCGAAGGCGGAGACCAAAGAGACCGAGGCGGGGCCGACGCCTGGCAGAGGCTGACCCCGAAGTCCTGTCCTGCCCTACTACTGGTCCGCCCTGATGAAGGACCGGATCGCTGTCGCCGCCGCCCCTCGCGCCCACTCCTCGAAGGGCAGCGGCCGGGTCAGCAGCTCGCAGCGGGCGGCGGATCCGAAGGCGGTGGCGGTGAAGGCGTCGCGGATCTGCTCGGCGAACAGGTCGTACGCGGCCAGTCCCTCGCCGGAGATGATCACGCGCTCAGGGCCGAGCAGGTTGGCCACGGTCGCGATGCCCCGGCCGATCGCCTCACCGGCCCGCGTGTACACCTCCCGTACTCCGGGGTGGCCCGCGTGGGCCAGGGCGACGGCCTCGGCGCTGCCGGTGATCGAGGTGCCCGTGACCTCCCGGACCCTGGCGACGATCTCCGCGTCCCCCGCGAACGCCTGCAGGCAGCCGCGCTTGCCGCAGTGGCAGGGCGGGCCCGCCGGATCGACGACGACGTGCCCGATCTCACCGGCCACTCCCTGCGCCCCCGCGACCACGCGCCCGTGGACCACGAGCCCGCAGCCGATACCCGCGCCGACGGTCACCAGCGCGAAGTCGGACAGCCCCACGCCGGCGCCGAACCACTGCTCGGCGACGGTGAGCGCACGCACGTCGTTGTCGACCGTGACGGGCAGCCCCGTCGTCATGGCGGCCAGTTCCGCGAGCGGCACGTCACGCCACTCCAGGAACGGCGAGTAGCGTATGGCGCCCTCGGTGCGGTCGACCTCTCCGGCGACGGCGATGCCGCAGCCCAGTACCGGCACCCCGAAGCCGTCCGCCTCGGTGAGCAGCTCCCCCACCAGCTCCGCGACCGAGACCAGCACCGCCTTGGGGATACGGTCGGGCAGCGGGAGGTCACGGGCGACACGGACGCGGCAGCACAGGTCGGTGAGCACCCCGAAGATCTCATCACCGGTGATCTTGATGCCGATGAACAGTGCCCGTCCGCCGTCGACGCGCACGAGGTTCGCGGGCCGCCCCAGCGCCGGACGGGTCTCGACGTCCGCGTCCTCGACCAGATAGCCGGCCTCGATCAGCGGACGGACCGCCTTCGTGACGGCGGCGGCGGACAGCCCCGCGCGCCGGGCCGCGTCGGCGCGGGTGAGCGGGCCGTGGGACAGGACCGTGGTGAAAATCTGCGAGGCGGCCGGCGTGTGAGCCGGAAACACCTCGGCACGGTAGGTCGAGGGCATGGTCCGGAACCTAGATCGCTTATTTTCCCCTGTCAATGAAAGAAGCATCGATGAGATGAACCATCGACGGAGCCCCATCTAGACTTGTGAAAGACCGATACAGGCATCCCATTGACACATGATCCATGGTCGCGCTTGGCTTCGCCGAGCAACGCCAGTTCCACGAACGTGAGGCACCATGCCGCTGATCTCCCACTCCCCGGACACCGGGGTCTGGCTGCTGACCACCCCGCGCACGTCGTACGCGCTGCGGATCGACGAGAGCGGCGCGCCGTGTCATCTCGCGTGGGGGCCTCGGCTGACCCTGACGGAGGCGGGCGCGCTCGTTCCTCCGGCGCAGGACACGGCGAGCAGCTTCGAGGGACGGCCTCCGGTGGGCGAGGAACTCCCCGTCGACGGCGGCACCCGCTACGGCCCGCCCTCGCTCCAGGTCCGGTACGCGGACTCCTCCCGCGGCTTCGAATGGGTGCCGACCGGTCACCGCGTCCTCGAACCGGCGCCCGGGGCGAGCGAGTTGGTACTGGAGTTCCGCGACCGCCTCTACCCCCTCGATGTCACGCTGCACTACACGGTCCGCGCCGACACGGACGTCGTCGAGCGCCGGACCGTGGTGCGCAACGCCGGTGACGAACACGTCGACCTGCTGCGCGCCGACTCCGCCGCCTGGACGCTGCCGCCGCTGAGCGACTACCGGCTCAGCCATGTCACCGGCCAGTGGTCGGCCGAGAGTCAACTGCGGCGCGACACACTGCCGTTCGGCGAGACGGTGCTGACCAGCCGGCGCGGGATCACCAGCCACCACGCCAACCCATGGGTGATGCTCGACTCGGGTGAGGCGACGGAGGAGCACGGCCGGGTGTGGAGCGCCGCCCTTGCCTGGAGCGGGAGTTGGCGCATCACCGCGCAGCGCACCCCCGACGGGCTGGCCGGGTTCACCGGGGGCGTCGGCCACGAGGGGACCAGCGTTCCGCTGGCGCCGGGTGAGGAGTTCACCACGCCGGTGTTCGCCGGGCTGTGCACGGACGGCGGGTTCGGGGCGGCGAGCCGTGCCTGGCACACGTACACGACGACCCATGTGCTGCCCCGGGCACGGGAGTTGGCGCCGGTGCTCTACAACTCGTGGGAGGCCACCGGCTTCGACGTCGACGAGGCGAGCCAGAAGGCGCTGGCCGAGCGGGCCGCGCTGCTCGGAGTGGAGCTGTATGTCGTCGACGACGGCTGGTTCGGGGCGCGGCGCAGTGACCGGGCGGGGCTGGGCGACTGGACGCCGACGCCGGAGCGCTTCCCCGAGGGGCTCAAGCCGCTGGCGGACTCGGTGCACCGGCTCGGGATGCGGTTCGGGATCTGGGTCGAGCCGGAGATGGTCAATCCGGACAGCGCGCTGTACCGCGAGCACCCCGACTGGGTGCTGCACGTTCCCGGGCGGGCCCGGACCGAGATGCGCAACCAGCTCGTCCTGAACTTCGCGCGGGACGAGGTGGCCGAGTGGGCGTACGGCTGGCTTACCCGGCTGGTCGGGGACCACGGCGTCGACTTCCTCAAGTGGGACATGAACCGCTCCTTCGGCGAGTCGGGCTGGCCGGGACAGCGGGACGGCAACGACCGGCTGTGGACGCGGTACGTGGCGAACCTGTACGACGTCATCGACCGGCTGCGCGCCGACCATCCCGGGCTGCGGGTGGAGACGTGCAGTGGCGGCGGTGGCCGGATCGACCTCGGCATCCTCTCGCGTACGGACCAGGCGTGGACGTCCGACAACACGGACGCCGTGGACCGGCTGGTGATCCAGCACGGGTTCGGGCAGGTGTATCCGGCGCGCGCCATGTCGGCGTGGGTGACCGACGTGCCCAATCAGCTGACGGCACGTTCGGTGCCGCTGCGGTTCCGTTTCCATGCGGCGATGTGCGGGCTGCTCGGCATCGGCGGTGATCTCACGCGCTGGTCCCAGGAGGAGCTCGCGGAGGGTGCGGCGCTGGTCGCCGAGTACAAGAAGGTGCGGCATCTGGTGCAGCACGGTGAGCTGTACCGGCTGTCGGGGCCGCTCGGGGAGGAGCCGACGGTCGTGCAGTACGTCGGCGAGGACGCGGCCGAGTCCCTGGTGCTGGGCTTCCGGTACGGCCCTCGGCACGGTCTTCCGCGGATTCCGGTGCGGCTGCCGGGTCTGACGCCCGGTGCTCGGTACCGGGACGCGCGCACGGGCGTCGTCCACCATGCGAACGTGCTCGGCGAGTACGGGATGCGGCTCGATCTCGCGCCCGGCGACTGGTCCAGCACGGCTGTGCACCTGGTGCGAGTCCAGGAGTCTTAGCCGGCCTGTTCCCCGGTCGGCTGTCGTCGGCCGGGGAACTGCGGCGCCCTGGCCGGGCGTTACAGGGGCAACGCCCCCATGGGGGCACGAACCACGACCCCAGGGCAGGCGCGATGAGCGAGTTGGTCCCCGGGGGCAACACGCCCCTTCCGGGCGGTACCCTCACGCTCCGGGTGCCGGGCCCCTTCGACGTGAGCGCGCTGGTGACGGGCGACGGCGGCAAGGTCGGCGGCGACGCCGACTTCGTGTTCTACAACCAGCCGACGGCCCCGGGCGCCCGGCTGCGCGGCGACACTCTCACCGTCGACCCGGCGGCTCTGCGCCCCGGCGCCACCCGCGTCACGGTGGTGGTCAGCGCCGCCGACTCCGGTACGGCGCTGGGCGGGCTGCCCGCGCCCACACTCCAGGTCACCGGCCCCGGTGGCCGCGCGCTGGCCCGGTTCACACCGCCGCGCCCGCAGCGGGAGACGGTACTGCTGCTCGCGGAGCTGTACCGGCGGGGCCCGGGCTGGAAGCTGCGGGCGCTGGGCCAGGGTTACGCGGACGGGCTGGCGGGCCTCGCCCGGGACTTCGGGGTGGAGGTCGCGGACGATATCTCCACGGCCTCGACCTCGGCAGGCGCCCCGGCCCACCACCCCTCGCCGTTCCCGGCGGCGGGTGTACCCCTACGTACACCGTCCCGCTGGTCCGACGCCGCGTCCCGGTTGTCGGGCGCGGCCTCTCGTCTGTCGGAGGCGGCTGTTTCGCGCCGGTCGCGGTCGACGGGCGCTCCGCCACCGGTCGGCACTGCCGGGTCGGTTCCCCCTGCCGCCGCGTGGCCGGGTTCGGTGTCTCCCGTCGCGCCCACCGGAACCCCGGGCTCACTCGCCCCCACCGACGGGTTTCTCACCCTCGTCAACTCCGCCCGGGCCACCGCCGGTTCTCCGCCTGTCTCCCTGGACGCACGGCTCTCCGCCGCCGCACAGGCGCACGCCGCCGACATGGCCTCGGCCGGCCGCCTCGGCACCGAGAGCCGGGACGGCACCTCCATCCACCAGCGTGTCACCGCCGCCGGGTACACGTATCTGACGGTCGGCGAGCATCTGGTCTCCGGGCCGCGTACGCCCGAGGAGTTCGTCGACTACTGCCTGCGCACGGAGCAGGCCCGGCGTACCCTGCACGACCCGGCGTTCACACAGGTCGGCCTGGCGTACGTCACCGGGTCCGGCACGGGCGACACGTACTGGACCGCCCTCTGGGCCCGGCCCCTCCTGCCCGGAGATCTTGAACGAACCGCCGCCGAGGTCACGGATCTCACCAACCGGGAGCGCGCCCGGGCCGGGCTGCCGCAGCTGGCCTCCGACTTCCTGCTCACCCGTGCCGCGCAGGCGCACAGTACGGACATGGTGGTCCGCGCGTTCTATTCGCATACCGGGCCCGACGGCAGCCAGCCGTGGGACCGGGCCGCCGCGGCGGGGTCCACGCGGCGGACGATCGGCGAGAACATCGCGTGCGGCCAGCGCTCCCCCGCCGAGGTCGTGGACGGGTGGATGAACAGCCCCGGGCACCGTGCCAACATCCTCAAACGGGAGTTCACACACATAGGCATCGGTTTCGCGGGTGGCGGCAAGGCGGGCACATACTGGACCCAGCTCTTCGGCGCCTGAACGCCCCCTCGGCGGTCCCGGCCCGGCTATGGCTTGCGTGCGACGCCGCCCAGGGCGATCACCTCGCCGGTCGCGGCGGCCGTCCCGGGATCGGGGCGCCAGTCGGTGATGGGGACGACGCCAGGGGCCAGCAGCTCCAGTCCGTCGAAGAAGCCCGCGAGTTGCTGCGGGCTCCTCAGGTAATAGGGGACGGCCCCGCTCTCGTTGTAGAGCCGGGTGGCCTCGGCGTTGGCCCTGTTGGTGTCCACGCTGTCGTTGAAGGCGAAGAAACTGCCCGGCGGCAGAGCGTCCAACAGCGCCCGGACGATGGCCCGCGCCTCGTCGTAGTCTGCGATGTGCCCGCTGACCTGCATCAGCGTGAGTGCGACCGGCCGGCTGAGGTCCAGGGTCCGGGCCGCTTCCCGCAGGACGGTGTCGGGGTCGTGCAGGTCGGCGTCGACGTAGTCGGTCACGCCCTCGGGCGAGCTGGTGAGCAGCGCCTCGGCGTGGGTCAGGACCAGGGGGTCGTTGTCCACGTAGACGATGCGGGCGTCGGGAGCGACCCGCTGGGCGATCTCGTGGGTGTTGTCCGCCGTGGGCAGGCCCGTGCCGATGTCGAGGAACTGGCGGATCCCGGCCTCGCCGGCCAGCCGGCGTACGGCACGGCCGAGGAAGGCCCGGGAGTCGCGGGCGAGGTCGGTGATGCCGGGGAAGATCTCGTGAAAGGCGTCGCCCGCCTGGTGGTCGACCGGGTAGTTGTCCTTGCCGCCGAGCCAGTAGTTCCAGATCCGGGCCGAGTGCGGCACCGTCGTGTCGATCTTCTCCGGCGTCTGCGTGCCGTGGGCGGACGAGTCCTGCGTCACCGGGCAACCTCCTTGTAGGGAAACGTAGTTGGCCCTGCCCTACAACGTAGCGTCACGGGCACCGCCGACGTCGGATCGTCCGGACGCAAGAGCGCTCTTCAGGCCTCGTTTCGCCCGGACCTCCCCCTTCCGCGCGTTCTGTTGGCGGAACGACACCCTCCGGGACACGATGCCCGCATGAAGGGTGACCTCTTTTCCAGTGAGTACATGGTTCAGCCGGCCACAGCGCCCGGGATGACCGTCGAGAACGCCAAGTCCATCAAGTACGCAGTCAATGGCGAGATGTTCGCCCGCCAGGGCGCGATGATCGCCTTCCGCGGCAACCTCCAGTTCGAGCGCAAGGGGCAGGGCGTCGGCGGCATGCTGAAGCGTGCGGTCACGGGTGAGGGGCTGCCATTGATGACGGTGCGCGGGCAGGGCGAGGCGTGGTTCGCGCACGAGGCGCAGAACTGTTTCGTCGTCGACATCGACCCGGGCGACGTCTTCACGGTCAACGGCCGCAACGTGCTGTGTTTCGACGCGTCGCTGACGTACGAGATCAAAACCGTGAAGGGGGCGGGGATGAGCGGCGGGGGCCTGTTCAACAGCGTCTTCACCGGGCAGGGGCGGCTGGGGCTGGTCTGCGAGGGCAATCCGCTGGTGATACCGGTCTCGCCGCAGTATCCGGTGTACGTCGACACGGACGCGGTCGTCGGCTGGACAGCCAATCTCCAGACGTCGCTGCACCGTTCGCAGTCCTTCGGCTCGATGATCCGGGGCGGCTCCGGCGAGGCCGTCCAACTGATGCTCCAGGGCGAGGGGTTCGTCGTCGTAAGGCCGAGTGAGGCGACTCCGCAGAAGCCCCAACAGCACTGACGCCACCGCAACCCGCGTCCCGGAACGTGATCTGCGTCGCATAGGCAACCTCGCGGCCGTTGCCACCGTCTTGATCGACGACACCAACAACAGCAAGGCGCCACCCCGCCCCGGCCCGACCGGCCGGGGCGAACTTTCGGCGCACTATACGCACCGTGTATACGCTGAGCGTATACCGAAGGGACTGCATGTACGGCAAGGCATTCGCCCCGGAGTACCAGGGCGCGCTCACCAGCCTCTCGGTGAACTCCTCCCTGGTCGACGTACTCGCCGCGGGCACCGAGCAGTTGGCCGCCGCCGAGCGGGCCGGGCGGCGCGGCGAGGCCGCCCGTTCCGGACTCGCGGTCGCGGAGGCGCACCGGCGGCTCGGACAGGTGGGCGACGCGGACCGGGCCTGGAAAGCGAGTTACCGCGCGGCCCGGGCGGCCGGGGACACGGCGGCGATGGCGTGGGCGCTGTGGAGCGGCGGCACGCTGGCCCGGCAGCGCGGCGCGTTCGCGCTGGCCCGGCGGTTGCTGGGGCTGGCCGCCGAACTCGGTGAGCGCGGCGGCGACATCGTCGTACGCGGCTACTCGCTCGCGGGGCTGGCCGAAACCGGGCGTATCCAGGGCGACTACGAGGCGGTCGGCCGCCTGCACGAGCAGTTGCTCGCCGAGGCGCGCAGGCGCGGTGAGGCGCGGCACACGGTGTGGGCGCTGGAGGGCATCGCGCAGATGCACCGCAACACCGGCTCGTACGACAGCGCGTACGCCATGTTCGAGGAGGCGGCCGGGATCTCCGCGCGGGCCGACGACCGGCGCGGGCACGCCTGGGCCTTACGCGGGCTCGCCGACATCGTGTCCGTGCGCGACGGGGACACGGAACGTGCCCTCGCGCTGCTCTCGGAGGCGGAGGAGAGCTGCACGGCGATGAACCTGTCCAGCGCGCTCGCCTACAACCACAAGATGCGCGGCAACGTCCTCTACCGCGCCGGGCGTTACGCCGAGGCACGTGACCTGTACCGCCAGGCCCTGGCGGAGTTCCGCGCCATGAGCGAGCCGCGTGGCGAGGCGCTGTCGCGGCTGGGACTGGCCAAGTCGCTGGCCCGACTTGGCCGCGACCGCGCCGAGACGGCCGAGGAACTGGCCGACCTGGCTCGCGAGTTGGAACGCATAGGTCTGCGCCACGCCCGCGCGATGGTGGCGCGGGCGCAGGCCGAACTCGGCCTCGACACGGACCCGGAGGCCGCACGATGACGCCGCGGGGCTTCGAGGCCCTGGCACCGGCAGCCCCGTCCGTGCCCCGACTCCTCGACCGGTGCCGAGACCTGGTGCGGCCGGCGCTCACCGAGGCCGTCGGGCGGCTGCATCCCTGGCTGGGCGAGATGGCCGCGTACTCCTTCGGCTGGTGCGAGGTGGGCGGTGCGCCCGTCGACGCGTCCGGTGGGAAGGGCGTACGGCAGGCACTGGCCGTGCTCGGTGCGGAGGCGGCCGGGGCGCCCGGACGGGCCGGGGTCGCGGCGGCGGTCGCGGTGGAGCTGGTGCACACCTTCTCGCTGCTGCACGACGACATCATGGACGGCGATCCGACCCGGCGCCGCCGCGCCACGGTGTGGAAGGCGTACGGCACCGGTCCGGCCGTGCTCGCCGGCGATGCACTGTTCGCGCTGGCCGTCGAGACCCTCGCTCGGACGCCGGGCGGCCCGGCGGGGACGCGGTCGCTGTCGGCGGCGCTGACGGACGTGGTGTCCGGGCAGGCCGACGACCTGCTGTTCGCGGCCCGTCCGTGGACCGGGCCCGAGCGGGTGCGGCCCGAGGAGTACCGGAGGATGGCCGAACGCAAGACGGGCGCCCTGCTCGGCTGCGCGCTCTCCCTGGGAGCCGCGCTGGGCGGCGCCCCGCCGGCGACGACGGCCGCGCTGGAGCGGGTGGGACGACACGCCGGGACCGCCTTCCAGATGGTCGACGACGTGCTGGGCATCTGGGGCGACCCCGCTGTCACCGGCAAGCCCGTCCACGGCGATCTCCGGGAGCGCAAGAAGTCGTACCCGGTACTGGCCGCGCTCGACGCGCCCGTCCCGGCCGCCCGGCGGCTCGCCGCGCTGCTGGAGTCCGTCGACGCGCCCGACGAGGCACTCGCGCGTCGGGCGGCGGTGCTCGTCATGGAGGCGGGGGGCCGTACAGCGGCCCTGGCGGAGGCCCGCCGGCACCTCGCGGCGGTCGAAAGCGGCCTGGACGAACTGCCCTTGTCGGGGCCGGCGGTCGGCGAGCTGCGGGCGCTGCTGGGCTTTTTGGCGCGCCGCGAGCTGTGAGCCGGGCGGAGGATGCGGTGGAGAGATCGTGTGCGGGCCGTCACGTCAGGGCCAGTGAATGGCCCCCATTTCTTCGCACACCTGCTCGCCGCAGATGAATAAGAGGAGAATCACGCCCTCGAGTTGCGGAATATTTGAACAGACCCGGTCGCACCCCTCGTACCTGTGGGAAAGGTGAGAGCCAGGGGTTCAGCGAGGGATGGCCATGGTCAAGGCGCACGTCTCCACACATGAGTTGGTGGCCGGAAGGTACCGACTCCTCGATGTCGTCGATCGCGAAACGAACCGGGTCTCCTGGTACGGCGAGGACACCGCATCCGAGCGCCCGGTCGTCCTCACCCAGATCCAGCTCCCGCCCGATCCCCGGGAACAGACCGCCCGCCGGGCGATCGCGCGGGTGATGCGCGCGTCCGAGATCCTCGGGCTGGTGCTGCCCGGCCGGGTGGCCGCCGTGATCGACGTCGTCGAGGAGTTCGGGACCCTGTGGACGGTCGCCCAGTGGATCGACGGCACCCCGCTCAGTGAACTCCTGGAACGGCAGGGCACGTTCAACTACGTGCGGGCAGCGCGCATCGCCCTCGAAGTGCTCGACGCGCTGGAGGCCGCGCATCGCGAGGGCATTGTGCACGCCGAACTCAGCCCCGGTCAGGTGTTCGTGCGGGACCAGGGCCCGGTCGTGGTGACCGGCTTCGGCCTGGCGGGGGCCACGACCGCGTCCCGGGTCGGCGCGCCCTCGTACGCCTCGCCCGAACAGGCCCACGGCGCGCGCGCCGAGCCGTCGGACGATCTGTGGGCGCTCGGCGCGCTCCTGTACGCGATGGCCGAGGGACGGCCGCCGTTCCGCGACCGGGGGCGGCCCGACGCCACGCTCAAGGCGGTCGACCGGCTGCCGCTGCGCAGCCCGGTGCGCGCCGGCCCGCTCGCCCAGGTCATCCAGGGGATGCTGCGCAAGAACGCCCGGGAACGGCTGACCGCTCCGGTGGCACGGGACGCCCTGCTCCGCGTCATCAGGGACGAACCCGATACCTCGGACGAAGCGGTGCCCTCCGCCCGGCTGCGAGACACCGCCGGCACTGTCGCCGCACCACGCGTCGGCCGGACCTGGAACACACGCGCCTCCCGCAAACTCGTCCTCGCCGGTACGGCCCTGGCCGTCGTCACCGTCGCCGTCCTCGCCACGACGGACAACCTGCCCGGCATCGACGCCTCCGCGTCCGGTGCGGACACCACCCCGTCAGCCGCCGCGCCCGCCCCTCCGGCCCCGTCCGTCCCCTCCACCGGCGGGAACACCGCGGTCCCCGAGGAGACCATCACGCCGAGCGCCTCCCCCTCCGCACCGGCCCCGCCGCCCCCCTCGGCGCCGCCGTCCGCGTCCCCCGAACCCACGCCCACCCCCTCGGCCACGGGCGGCACCGCCGGGGCGCTGCCCGCGGGGTTCCAGGTGTACGACGCCCCGGAGGGGTTCTCCGTCGCCCTCCCCCAGGGGTGGAAGCGGCTGAGCGAGGACATCTCCCCCGGCAACGTCGCCTACCGCATCGTGTTCGGCGCCGCCGGCGACCCACGGACCCTGACCGTCACGTACAGCCAACGGCTCCGTGCGGACCCCGTGGCCGTGTGGCGGGAGGACGTCGAGCCGGTCCTGATCCAGGCGGGCATCGGCTTCCAGCGGATCGGCGCGATCCGGGCGACGACCTATCGCGGCCGGAGCGCGGCCGACATGGAGTGGCTCTCCGACTTCGAGGGCACCCGGATACGTACGCTCGGCCGTGGTTTCCTCACCGGCGAGAACACCGGCTACTCGCTGCGCTGGACGACGCCCGCCGCCGACTGGAACGACACCGCCAACCGGCAGGCGCTGGACACCTTTTTCCGGACCTTCAGAGAGTGATCCGCCTTCAGCCATGGCCGGGTACACGTGTCGACCACCGGGCGTACGGGTTCGGTGACAGGCCGGGATCCGGGTAGGGCCCGGTCCGTCAAATAGGCTGCCTGTCTGCACCTTCGCAGTCCGTCCAGCCACGCCCGGGAGAGTCACCTGTGACCGTAGCGATCGCCCTGTCCGAAGCGTCTCAGACCCCTGAGCCCTCAGAAACGCCGGAGGCGCCCGAGGTGTCCCAACTGTCCGAGGAATTCGACGGGTCCGAGTGGTCCGAGCCGTCCGCCGAGCCCGACGAGCCCGTCGACGAGCCCGTCGAAGTCTCCGTCGGCGCCTCTGTCGAGGTGTCCCCGCTCGTGGCGCGCGACGCGCAGGAGTTCGGGGCCTATGCGCGGACCGGAGGCTGGGCCTTCGGGCTGAAGGTCGCGCGGAGCGTGCGGCCCGGCGGTCAGCCGGCGGGTGAGACGCCGAAGGTCTCCGCCAAGGAGTTCGCCGCTCTCGCCGACTGCTCGCCCGAGCGCGTCATGCGCTACTACAAGGCCTGGGACAAGGCCGCCGACGACGGTGTCGTCCCGCACTTCGAGGCGCTGGCTCCGGGCGCGGAGGTCGAACTCCCGGGCGCCGACCTGTGGCTCACGTACTACAGCTCCCGTTCCAGCGCCGGCTCGGAGCGCGGCACCGCCATCACCGAGGCCGCCGAGGCGGAGGGCATCCGGCCGACCAAGGCGCTGGAGGTCGCGGAGAACCCCACCGCGCTGCGGGCCGCGATCATGGCGGACCCCTCGACCGCCCGCGCCGCCCGGCACGCGCTGCTCGATCGGATCAAGGAGGACCCGGATCTCCAGGCCGAGTTGGCGCGCGACATCGTCCGCACCGACGACCTGAAGAAGGCCGTGGCCAGCGAGTCCCGCTCGGCCGACCGCGTCGGATACGTCCGCCAGATCGCCGAGTCCGGTCAGGTGAAGACACCCGCCGGGCAGACCATCGAAGCGCCCGTCGATCTGCGCCAGGAGGCCGAACGCCATCTGTCCCTCCTCGACGAGCTGGACGAGGACGAGGACACCGGCGAGTGGGCGAGCGAGGCCTACGACACCCTCAAGAACCTTGTCGTCGAGGCCGTCGAGGCGGACCCCGAACTGCGCGTCCAGGAACGGCGGACGAAGTTCTACAGCAGCTTGACCAAAGCGACGAAGGCATTCGAGGAGCTGACCTTCGACGACGTCCAGGAGTTCGCCGAGGACGACATGGTCCAGCAGTTGGAGGAGCTCCAGGAGGCCATCGCCTCGTGCATCACGGCGTTGCGCGGAACACGCACCTCGCCCGCGTAACACCTGAGGACACGGGCGCCCCGGGCTTGAGTACACGTACTCATGCCCGGGGCCGGAACGCTCCGCCACGATGATGCTCCGACCACAAGGAGCGTCCCGATGCCCGCAGTTGACACCGTCTCCCGCATCCTCCCGACGGCCACCGACGCCCCGCGGCGGCACCTTCCCGTGCTGCTCGCCGGGCTCGTGGCCGTCGCACTCGCGGTCTCGATGTGGCAGCCGCACGACCTGATGACCTGGTTCCTGGAGACGGTCTGGATCCTGATCGGACTGCCCGTGATCGTCCTGACCTGGCGGCGCTTCCCGCTCACGAACCTGCTGTGCTGTCTGCTCGCGCTGCACGCCCTCGTCCTGATGGTCGGCGGCCACTACACCTACGCGCAGGTCCCGCTGGGCGACTGGGCACGCGACACGTTCGGCCTCGACCGCAACCCGTACGACCGGCTCGGCCACCTCATGCAGGGCTTCGTCCCCGCCATGCTCGTACGGGAGCTGCTGAGCCGTACGTCACCGCTGCGCGGCAGCCGCTGGCTCGCGCCGCTCACCGTGTGCGCCTGCCTCGCCTTCAGCGCGCTGTTCGAGATGTTCGAGTGGGCGGCGGCCCTGATCGGCGGCGCGGCGGCCGACGACTTCCTGGCCACGCAGGGCGACGTGTGGGACACCCAGTGGGACATGTTCTGCGCGCTGATCGGGGCGACCGTCTCGCTGCTCGTGCTGAGCCGCGTCCACGACCGGCAGCTCGCGGCGGTCCGCGCTCAGTCCGTGTAGCGGTGCCGCGTCCACAGCGGCACCACGAACCAGCAGGCCAGGTACCAGGCGACGATCCCCGCGACCAGCCAGGGCACGTACCCGTCATGGGTGGCCACCCTGAGGATCAGGAGCAGCGCCGCGGTCATCGTGGCGAGCAGCAGCACCAGGCCGGTGAAGGTCAGGCGCGAGGCCCAGCGCACGGCCTGGGGTTTGACCCGGCGGCCGGAGACGATCCGATGCAGGGAGACCGGCCCGATCAGGGCGCCGGTCGCGGCGGCGCCCAGCACGACGGTGATGATGTAGATCGTGTGTTCCGTCTGGTCCAGCTGCGGGTACCTCGGGGTGAAGACCACGGTCAGCAGGAAGCCGAACAGGATCTGTACACCCGTCTGGGCGACCCGCACCTCCTGGATGAGTTCACCCCACATACGGTCGGCCCGCTCGTCCTCTGTCTCCGTGCGCCCGCGTTTGCGCGTGCCGGCCTCGCCGTCCGCGTCCACCATGGCTCCTCCCGGCCCACTCGCCCTCGCGTCCTGTCCGACTACGGGTTCCCCGTCGCGACGAAACCGATCAGGTCCTGACCGGACGGGTTTGAGTGATCGGAGGGACGGCTACCCGGAGGGCACCACGGTGGCCACCGCGAACAGGAGGTCCGGCCATGTCCGGTACACAGCTCACCCTCACGATCAGCGGGGGCAATGCCGCCGACGCGCAGACGGTCGTACGGGCCCTGGAGTCGGCCTTCGGCCCCGCGGACGAGTTCCCGGGGGACGACGACGGGCACTCGACCGTGCATTCCGCCGCGTTCACCGTCGGTACGAAGACCCTCGCACCCGGTCAGCCGAGGAGGGAAGAACTGTCGGCGCCCGTCATGGTCACCGTGCAGGGCACACCCGCGGCCGTGCGCTGCGCGGACGCCACCCTCACCGGGACGTTCACCGCCCACGACCGGGGCAGTGTCTCCGGCGACCAGGAACAGGAACGGCAGCTGCTCCTGGAGCCGTGACACGCGTACGCCGGTTCGCTACCAGCGGCTCTCCACCTGCGCCTTGATCCGACGGTCGTAGAGGTCCCGGATCGCGGTGAGCGTCTCCTGCGACAGCGGCGGCAGGGCGGCGGTCGCCGCGTTGGCGCGGGCCTGCTCTGCCGAGCGGGCGCCCGGGATCACCGTGGTCACACCCGGCTGCTGGAGGATCCAGCGCAGGGCCAGCTGCGCCGGGGTGTACCCGTCCGGGGCGAGCGCGGAGAACTCGGCCGCCGCCTCGACGCCGGTCGCGTAGTCGACGCCCGAGAAGGTCTCGCCCTGGTCGAAGGACTCGCCGTGGCGGTTGTAGGTGCGGTGGTCGCTCTCGGGGAACACCGTGTCCTTGGTGTACTTGCCCGACAGCAGACCCGAGGCGAGCGGGACCCGGGCGATGATGCCGACGCCCGCCTTCTCGGCGGCCGGGAGAACCTCGGCCAGGGGCTTCATACGGAACGCGTTCAGGATGATCTGCACGCTGGTCACGCCCGGGCGGGCGATCGCGGTGAGTGCCTCCGCGCAGGTCTCGACGCTGACGCCGTACCGCGCGATGCGCCCCTCGGCGACCAGGGTGTCCAGGGCGTCGAAGACCTCGTCGGAGGAGTAGACCGGGGTCGGCGGGCAGTGCAGCTGGACCAGGTCGATCCGGTCGACGCCGAGGTTGCGCCGCGAACGGTCGTTCCAGGCACGGAAGTTGTCGAGGACGTAGTTCTCCGGGACCTGGTCGAGCCGACGGCCCATCTTGGTCGCGACCAGCACATCCAGCTCGGGCCTGCCCCGCAGGAAGGTGGCGATGGTCTGTTCGCTGCGCCCGTCGCCGTACACGTCGGCGGTGTCGAAGAAGGTCACTCCCGACTCGACCGCCGCGTCCAGCACCGCGAGGGCGTCCTTCTCCTCCACGTCGCCCCAGTCGGCGCCCAACTGCCACGTTCCGAGGCCGATTGCCGACGCCCGCTGACCCGACCTACCCATTACACGCTCGTCCATGGCATCAGTCTGTCATCCCTCCGCAGGTCAGGCGGACAGGAACCCACCCTGACACCGCCAAACCTCCACGCCTCCACTTCACCCGCACGAGTGAATTGATGAAAGAGGAAACTATCTTCTGACCGGTCGCCCTCTAGCGTGACCGGGTGACTGATCACCTGGTGCGATCCGACGGCTCCGACACCCCCGAGGACAACGACACCGCGTGGACGCGCCGCGGTTTCCTGCTCGGCGCGGCCTCGCTCGCCCTCGTGGCGATCACGGTCGACCCGGCCGTCGCCGCCGCCGAGCTTCCCGATTTTCCGGCGGACGTCACGCCCTACCGCTCCGGCTACCGCAACTGGGTCGGCGAGATCACCGCCGACGGGCTGTGGGCGTGCGCGCCGGCCGCCCCCGGCCAGGTGGTCGACGTCGTCAACTGGGCCTGGCGGCACGGCTGGACGGTCCGCGCCCGGGGCTCCGCGCACGGCTGGTCACCCCTGACGATCACCGACGGTACGGAGTCCGACGCACCCGTCCTGATCGTCGACACCGCTCCCCATCTCACCGGCCTCGCCCTGGCGTCCACCGGCCCGGCCGCCGTGCGTGCCGGCACCGGGGTCACTCTGGAGGCCCTGCTCACCTACCTGGAGCAGCGAGGCCTCGGGGTCACCGCCGCGCCCGCGCCCGGTGACCTCACGCTGGGCGGCGCGCTGGCCGTCGACGCCCACGGCACCGCCGTACCTGCCGTCGGAGAGACCCGGCTGCCCGGACACACGTACGGCTCGCTCAGCAACCTCGTGCTGTCGCTGACGGCGGTCGTGTGGGACGAGGGCTCGGGCACCTATGTCCTGCGCACTTTCGAGCGCGACGAGGAGGACTGCGCGGCGCTCCTGACGCACCTCGGCCGGTCCCTGGTCGTCGAGGTCGTGCTGCGGGTGGGGGCGAACACGAACCTGCGCTGCGTCAGCCGTACGGACATTTCGGCGACCGAACTGTTCGCGGCGCCCGGCAGCGGCGGGCGCACCTTCGCGAGCTTCCTGGACGAGGCGGGGCGGGTCGAGACGATCTGGTTCGCCTTCACCGAGTTCCCCTGGCTGAAGGTGTGGAGCATCGCGCCGACCAGGCCGTTGACCTCACGGCGCGTGTCGGCGCCGTACAACTATCCCTTCTCCGACAACGTCCCGACCGTGGTGGCGGACCTCGTCGGGCGGATCCTGTCCGACGGGGCCTGGTATCTCGCCCCGGTGCTCGGCAACGCGCAGTTGGACGTGGCCGCGCTCGGGCTCGTGACGACGCTGTCGGCGGACATCTGGGGGCCGTCGAAGAACACGCTCCTGTACGTCAGGCCGACGACTCTGCGGGTCACCGCGAACGGGTACGCGGTGCTGACCAGCCGGGCCCAAGTGCAGCGCGTTGTCGCGGAGTTCACCGCGTTCTACCGGGAACGCCTGGCCGCGTACGCCGCGTTGGGCCGCTTCCCGGTCAACGGCACCGTCGAGATCCGCACCACGGGCCTCGACCGCCCGTCGGACTCCGGATCGGCCGACGCCCACGCCCCGCTGCTGTCCGCGCTGCGACCGGTCGACGGGCATCCCGAGTGGGACACCGCGGTCTGGCTGGACGTACTGACGCTGCCCGGGACGCCGTACGCGGAGGCGTTCTTCCGGGAACTCGAACAGTTCCTGCTCGGGACGTACGACGGCGGGCACGCGCTGACCAGGGTCGAGTGGTCCAAGGGGTGGGGGTACACGGACTCGGCCGGCTGGAGCGACGAGGAGGTCATCGGCACCGCGGTGCCGGCCTCCTACGGGGACGCCGTGTGGCAGGAGGCCGTCGGAACCCTGGACCGGCTCGACCCGCACGGCGTGTTCGGGAACGCGTTCCTCGACCGGCTGCTGCGCTGACAGCCGGTGTGCTGAGCCTCCGTCAAGGGGTCAGCAGAGCCTGCACGGTGGGGGCGTAGCGGTCCACGATGTCGTCGATCGCCGCCTCCCGCAGGTGCGTCCCGCGGGCGATGCCGTACATGACGCCCAGGCCGAGCAGGGTGGCGACGGCCAGTTCGGCGCGCAGGCCCGGGTCGGGACCGGGGAGGCGGCCGGCGAGGCGGTCGCTCACCTGGGTGCGGAAGTTGGCGCGCATGATGTCGCCCCGGTCGCCCTGGAAGGGGGCGAACACGATCCGCAGGACGGGGTCAGCGCCGCGCTCGGTCTGGCCGGTGAGGAGATGGCGGACCATGTGGCGGCCGAGGTCGTCCAGGGGTGCGTCGAGGAGTGCGTCGGCGTCCTGGTCGAAGGACATGACGCGGGCGAAGAGGGCGTCCTTGTTGCCGAAGTACTTGAGGATCAACGGCGGGCTGACGCCGGCCCGTTCAGCGACCGCCTTGAGCGTGATGTCGGCCTGCGCGTGGCGGGCGAGGAGGTGCCGGGCAGCGCGCAGGATGGCGGCCTTCGTCTGTTCCGCGTCCCGGCGCGGAGTCGTGGCCGGGGTCGGGACGGGGCCGGTCGGCGGTGGTGGTGGTGTGTGCACGGTGCTCATGCTCCCTCCATCGCCCCGTCCCGGGCCCCCGGCGTGCGGCCACGGGCGCGCCGAGTGGCGCCGGTGACCGGGTCGCCGGGGATGGTCAGGGCCGCCGTGCAGGCCAGCAGGGCGACAACGCCCGCCATCCCGAAGGCCAGCAGGTAGCCGTGCAGGGTGGGCACCGGGGCGCCGTCCACCGGACTGGTGTGGCGTACCAGCACGGCGACCACCGCGGCGCTGCACATGGCCTGGCCGATCGTGCGCATCAGGACGTTGACGCCGTTGGCGGAGGCTGTCTGGCCGGGCGGTACGGCCCCCAGGATCAGCATGGGCAGGGCCGAGTACGCGAACGTGGTGCCCATGCCGACGACCGCGGCACCCACGATGATCATCCACAGGTCACGGCTGTCCGCGATGCGCACCACATAGCCGAGCGCGATGACCGCCGTACCGATGACCAGGGTGACGCGCGGCCCGTACGCCGCCGAGACGCGGGCCGAGACGGGCGAGAACACCAGCATGACGATGCCGCCGGGCAGCAGGACGAGGCCCGTCTCCACGATGGACAGACCGAGCCCGTACCCGGTGGCCTCGGGTGCCTGCACAAGCTGGGCCGTCACCAGGGAGTTGGAGTAGAAGGCGAACCCGGTCAGCAGGGCGGCGACATGGGACAGGCCGACCCGGGGCCGGGACACCAACCGCAGGTCCACCAGAGGCTGTTGGGTGCGCAACTGCTGCCACCACCACAGGCCGAGCACACCGACCGCACCGAGGAAAAGCCCCAGGACGCGCGGACTGCCCCACCCCCACGCGCCGCCCTCGACGATCCCGAGCAGCAGACACACCAGCCCGACGGCCAGCCCCAGCGCGCCCACGACGTCGAAGCGGCCCGGCTCCCGGACGGGCGACTCGCGCACCGCCCACCACACTGCCGTCATGCCTGTCGCACCGAGGCCCGCGGTCGCCCAGAACATGATGTGCCAGTCCGCGTACTGGACGATCAGCGCGGCGAGCGGCAGCCCCAGGGCGGCGCCGATCCCGACGGTGGCGCTCATCAGCGCGACCGCGCTTCCCGTGCGCTCCGGCGGCAGTTCGTCGCGCAGGATGCTGATGGAGAGCGGTATGACGGCGGACGCGGCGCCCTGCAGGGCGCGTGCCGTGATGAGTACGCCGATGTCGGAGGACAGGGCGCACATGACCGAGCCGAGGACCATCAGCCCGAGGGCCGCGATCAGTACCCGCCGCTTGCCGTACATGTCGCCGGCGCGGCCCAGCACCGGGGTGAGAACAGCGCCGGAGAGCAGGGTCGCGGTCACCATCCAGGAGACCGCGCCGGGTGAGGCGCCGGTCAGCCGGGGCAGGTCGGGCAGCAGCGGGATGACCACTGTCTGCATGACCGCCATGAGCATCCCGCCGAACGCCAGCGCAGGAACGGTCGTCCGGTCGCGCAGGGGCCGCGGGGCGGGCATCCGGCGTTGGGTGGGTATCGGGACAGGCTGGTCCATCGGCACTCCAGCGGCCGGCCGCTCTGCGCGACAAAAAAATGGGGTGAATGGCGATTCACCATAGCGGTGAATCGCCATTCACCCAATAACAAGGGCTGTGACCAGGCTATTTTCCGGAGACTTCGGCCTCTTCCCGGGTACGGGGGGAGGCCAGCGCCCGTGCCTGCGCGGTGCGCGCGAGTTTCGGCCCGAGCCACCGCTTGAACCGGCGCAGCGCTTCGAGGCGTCCCGCCGCCCGGTCGATGCCGTAGTAGAGCTGGGGCGGCACATAGGGCAGCAGGGGCGAGTGACGCTGGCCGAGCAGGGCGAACATACGGGCCGGGGGCAGCCGGATGTAGCGCGGCAGGTTCTCGTACCACTGGGCGCTGTAGCGGGCCGCGCTCTGGATGGAGAGCAGTTCGGACTTGCGCCGCTCCTCGTACGCGGTGAGGGCCTCGGGTAGTTCTGGGTGCGTGCGCAGGGCGCCGGCCAGGGCAATGGCGTCCTCCAGGGCGAGGGTGGTGCCTGCGCCGATGGAGTAGTGCGTGGTGTGGGCGGCGTCGCCGAGCAGGACGAGGTTGCCGTGGTGCCAGGTGCGGTTGGTGAGGGTGCGGAAGTTGAGCCACTGGGCGGCGCCGTCCGCGGAGGAGCGGCCGATCAGGGGGTGGCCGTCCAGCAGGTGGTCGAAGAGCTTCTCCAGGAGGGCCAGGCCGTCGGCCTCGTTCGCCCGGTCGAGGCCGAGCCCGCTCCAGGTCTCGGGGGAGCACTCGACGACGCAGGTGCTGTGGTCCTGGCTGTAGCCGTAGCCGTAGCACCAGATCCAGCCGTGCTCCGTCTCCTTGAAGCCGAAGGTGAAGGCGTCGAAGACCTTGGTGGTGCCGAGCCAGATGTACCGGTTGCGTCCGGCCCGCAGGCCCGCGCCGAAGTGTTCGGTGTGCTGTTCGCGCAGCGCGCTGTTGACGCCGTCGGCGGCCACGACGAGATCGGCGTCGGCCAACTCGTCGGCGTCGGTGATCCCGTGCTCGAACTCCAGCCGTACGCCCAGCTGTCGGGCCCGGCCGGCGAGGATGTCGAGGAACTTGTGCCGGCCGATGCCGAAGCCCTCGTCGCTCTGCTGCCGGGTAGCACTGTCGCCCACGTGGGCGACTCCGTGGTTCCAGGACACCGAGGCGTCACCGATGGCCCGCGCGGACTCGGGGTCGTGCTCGTGGAGCTTGTCGAGCAGTCCGCGCCAGTAGGTGACGCCCCAGCCGTAGGTCGAGCCCGCCGGGTCGCGCTCGTACACGGTGATGTCGTGGGACGGATCCTGCAGCTTCATCAGGATCGAGAGATACAGGCCGGCGGGCCCGCCTCCGACACAAGCGACCTTCACACACACCCCTAGCGATTACAGAAGGTGGTCAGTTCGCGTCGGAGAGTAGCAGGATGTGGGGTCGTCGAACGGCCTCACTGTGTGTGGGGGCCGGTGAATTCGGGTGCGCCACCGCGCCACCCAAGGGGCGCGGGGCTGTATCGATCTGCGGCTCCGCCGCGTGGGCGCGACCAGCCCCCCACCCGCCCGCAGCCAACACACCGCCTGCCCAGCGGAGCCGCTACGCGTCGGCCGTACGGCACTCCGGGTGACCCCAGCCCTGGGTGTTCTTGGCGATCGCCTCGCCGGCCGCATAGGCGCGTCCGCAGACGCAGCGGCCGGGGAACTTCGCCTTGAGGGTCCGGTTGGAGTTGCCGCTGCGCGGCCGGGACGCCTTCGCGGCGGACGTCTTCGCGCTGGATGTCCTCGGGGCAGAGGAGCGCGGGGTGTCGGGCGAGGCCGGGGGCTCCGGGGAGCCGAGGTCGCTGCCCGCCGGCTGCTGCACGATGGCGGCCTGGCTGGCGGCGCGGTCGGCGAAGTCGTTGAGCTTGTCGCCGTCGACCTGGTGTGCGGGCACGTACCGGAACTCGACCGAGCGGCCGTCGAGCAGTTCGTCGATACGGACGACGAGTTCCTGGTTGGCGACCGGCTTGCCCGCGGCCGTCTTCCAGCCCTTGCGCTTCCAGCCGGGCAGCCAGGTCGTGACGGCCTTCATCGCGTACTGGGAGTCCATCCGGATCTCCAGCGGTACGTCCGGTGCGACGGCCGTCAACAGGCGTTCCAGCGCGGTGAGTTCGGCGACGTTGTTGGTGGCTTTGCCGAGCGGCCCGGCCTCCCAGCGAGCGGGGCTCTCCGAGCCGTCGGCCACCACCCAGGCCCAGCCCGCCGGTCCTGGATTTCCCTTCGAAGCCCCGTCGCACGCGGCCACCACACGTTCACGCATGCGCTCGATCATGCCATGCGCGAGGCGGGCTCCAGGTCCCTCGTCCGGTGCCTCCGTCAGGTCACGTCCGCCGACTTGGGCATCTCGCCGGCCGTTGTCGTGGTGTCGATGACGGAGAAGTTGGCGCCCTGCGGATCGCTCAGCGCGGCGAACCGGCCGAACGGGCTGTCCATGGGCCCGAAGCGCAGCACGGCGCCGAGTTTGGTGGCCGTGGCGACGGCGTCGTCGCAGTTGCCGACGCTGAAGTACACGTTGATGTACGGCGGCATCTCGGGCGGGAAGTCGTCCGTCATCCGCATCCGGCCGAGGACGGTTTTGTCGCCCAGGTTGTACATACGGAAGTCGATGGCGTCGTCCTGCATCTGCTTCGCCGAGTAGCCGAAGACGGCCGGGAAGAAGGTGTCCGACTTCTCGGCATCGCGCGTGAAGACCTCGGCCCAGCAGTAGGCGCCGGGCTGTTGCGGACCCGCTTCGAAGCCTTCGTGGGTACCGGCCTGCCAGACACCGAAGACGGCACCGCTGGGGTCGCGGGCCAGGCACATGGTGCCGAAGTCGCCCACCTGCATCGGCTCCATGAGCAGTTCGCCGCCGTTGTCGCGGATCTTCGAGGCGGTGGCGGCGGCGTCCGGCGAGGCGAGGTACAGGCACCACGCCGACTGCCCCTCCTGCCCGGGCATGGGCGGGACGACGGCGGCGACCGCCTTGCCGTCGGCGTACGCCTGCGTGTAGTTGCCGTACTCCGACGACGACTCGCCGAAGGTCCAGCCCAGCACCTCGCCGTAGAAGCGCTTGGCGCCCTCGACGTCACTGAACATCGCGTCGGCCCAACAGGGCGTTCCCTCAGGTTGCACGGCCATGGCTCCGGCCTCTCCGGTCTTGTCGATCTGGTCGGGTGGTCCGGATTCTCACGCTAGCCAGCCTTCGTCCGGGACGCGCGCCGAACGGCCCTGGCTGTCACAGACCGCCCAAAGGGGCGCGGGGAACTGCGCGACAAGCCCCCACCGGCGCTCAGCCAACAAACAACCCACAGGGCAGGGCAATAACACACCCCCGCAGTCTGATAATTTCATCGGCGCTCGTCTCTCCTGACCCTCTACTCCCTCCAGGTGCCCAGATGTCCGCTGCACGGGTGCGTCGCCTCGCGACACGGCATGCCCACGGCGGCCTCCCGCACCTGCTGGGCGTCCTGGTTCTCGTCCTCGCGGCGTTCGCGTTCTCCTGCGCCGGCGCCCTGCCCTCGCCGGACACCGGGCTCTCGCAGTCGACGTCGGTGTCGGCTTCGGCGCACGCCGTGCACATCGCCGACCGAGACCCCTGCCAGGAGGGCCCGCACCACGGCTGTCACGCCCCCGGGAACCACGGCGTCCTCAACCACGCGCCCTTCATCGGCGCGGACCGGGCCGCCGCACTGGACCAGCCGAGCAGCGCCCCCGCCCGGCTGCCGCTCGGCCCGTCGCGGATCCCGGGCACCGCCCGCCCTCCCGATCTCCACGAGCTGCAGTTGCTGCGGGTCTAGGCCGTGGCCGGGCCCCATGTTCGAGGGCCCGATCCGACGGCCGGTTCTGCCTGGCCACGACCACGACCATCACCCCAGCGTGCAGCGCCGTGCCCGGAGACGGGCATGGCCCGGAGAAGGACATCCCATGGGTACATCCAATGCCAAGGCGAAGACCGCGGCCCGCCGCGCCCACATGGAAGAGCTGCGCAAGACCGAGCAGGCCCGTGAGCGACGGATGCGTCTGCTCACGCTCGGCGCGACCGCCGTCATACTCGTCGGCCTGGCCGGCGGCGGCTGGTATCTCGTCGACTCCGCCCAGGACAAGGAAGAGGCGAAGGCGGCGCCGATCTCTGGCGTGAAGAGCTGGTCCAAGCTCACCCAGAACCACGTCACCAAGGCCGTCACCTACAAGATGAGCCCGCCGGTGGGTGGCGACCACAACCAGGTGTGGGTGAACTGCGACCGGCAGGTCTACACCAAGGTGGTCCCCAACGAGAACGCGGTGCACGCCCTTGAACACGGTGCCGTCTGGATCACGTACAACGACAAGGCGGCCAAGGCGGACGTCGAGACGCTCTCCGAGAAGGTGACCAACACGTCGTACACCTTCATGAGTCCGTACGAGGACCAGTCGTCGCCGATCGTGCTGAGCGCCTGGGAGCACCAGCTCAAGGTGGACAAGGCGTCGGACCCGCGGGTCGCGAAGTTCCTCGACAAGTACGTCCAGGGCGCGCAGACGCCCGAGCCCGGTGCCGCGTGCACCAACGGAATGACGCCGTGAACCACGGCAGGCCCTGAGCGCCGGCTGCGGGGCGTTCGCACCGGACGACCCGCACCGGCGCCTGCCTTTCCTTGCCGTGGAAAATCGTTGGACCGTGGGCCCGTCGGCGGCTGGGATGATCCCATGTGTGCCCTGAAGATGCGTGCGGACGAGGCGGAGATCGACGCCCCGTTAGCTCGATTAGCTCGATCGTGAGATCGTCCGCTTGCTGGCTTGTGGTGCCCTGAGCTGATCGGGCCAACGTGATCGTGCGACCTGGGACACCGGGTACGGCGCCAGCATGCGGGGCCCCTGCTCCACCAGAGTGATGGTCCAGGGCCTCCCCGTCGCGGAGCTGCTGCGGCGCGGCGCTGTCTACACGGCGCTGCACAGCGGTCGGCCGGGCTGAGCCGCCCGGGCTGGGCGGCTCGGCCGGACCGGGTTCGCCCCCCCTACTCCCCCGCGTACGCCTTCTTCAGGGCGGCGATGTCCAGCTTGCCCATCGCGTACATGGCCTTGGTGGTGCGGACGGCCTTCTCCTGGTCCGGGTCGCTGAGCATCTCGATGAGGCCGTCGGGGATGACCTGCCAGGACAGGCCGTACTTGTCCTTGAGCCACCCGCAGGGGCCGCCCTCGCCGCCGCCCTCGGTGAGCTTGGCCCAGTAGTGGTCGACCTCTGCCTGGTCCGCGCAGTAGATCTGGAAGGAGACGGCCTCGCTGAACTTGAACTGCGGGCCACCGTTAATGGCGACGAACTTCTGGCCGTTGGCCACGAAGTCGACGGCCAGCACGCCGCCGGCGGGGGCGGGGCCGGCCTCGTTGTAGTAGCCGATCCTGCCGAGCTTCGAGTTCTTGAAGACCGAGACGTAGTAGTGCGCGGCTTCCTCGGCCTGGCCGTCGAACCAGAGACACGTGGTGAATCCGTCGGTGGTCATGGAGTACCTCCTGAAGCGGGAACGCTGTCACCTCTTTCGACCGATCCTGGTGCGGAAACTCATCGGTGGCGCGACGAGTTGTTCCACCCGATCCGTCTCAGCGATGACGCGGCGCTCACTGGCCTACTCGGCCGTCGACCCGCTCGCGCAGGAGGTCGGCGTGGCCGCAGTGCCGCGCGTACTCGTTGACGTGCGCTGACAGAACGTCACGCAGCTGGATCGCCCCGCCGTGCTCGGCGCCGAAGTCGGAGAAGCCGGCGTTCGTGGTGCCGAGGTCGGCGACGCTCGCGATGAAGCGGTCGGTCCGTTCCACCTCTTCCCGCCACTGCCGCCAGGCGTCCTCCACGACCTGCGGGTCGGCGACCGCGCCGTTCCAGTCGCCGTCGCGGTCGTCGTCGGTGCGGTACAGCTTGGGCGCGTCCTCGCCGGCCATGACCCGGCGAAAGTGCCGTTCGTCCTCGGTCAGGTGCCGCACCAGCCCGAGCAGGGACATCGTGGACGGCGGCACGGAGCGCCGGGCCATCTGCTCGGCGTCCAGGCCGGCGCACTTCATTTCCACGGTGAGGCGGTAGTGGCGCAGGCCCTCGATCAGCGTGCCGCGTTCGTCGACGATCTCGGTGTCGGTCTCGCGCGGGTCGTCGTCCGGGTCGACCCACATGTCGTCGTAGACGGTCGCGACCGTCCAACGAGTCGCCGTTGCTTCGTTGTCGTGCGCGCGCGAATCCATGGGGGCATGGTCGCGTGCGTCGGCATCGGCCGCCACCGAATATCGGGCCGGGTGATCGCCCGGCACCTTTCCCCATGCCTGGTGCACGATCTGGATCAGGTATCCGCAGGTGTCGTCCAGCCCCGCTGTGGTGACCGGGCCCATCTCCAGCGGCTCCTGGGTGAATCGCACGCCCGGACCGCGCAGCCGGGCGTACTCCGCGTGCACATCGTCCACGGCGAAGGTGGTGGCCGGGATCCCGTCGTTGGCCGGCGCGTCCCTGTAGGGCTTCACCGCGGGATGGCCGGAGGGTTCCAGCAGCAGTTCGGTCCCGTCGGGATCCTCGGGCGCGAGACCACGGTCAGCCACCGGTCCTCGCCCAGCGGGACCTCGGTCTTCTTCACGCGACGCCAATTGTCACCCCGCTCCGAGAGGGCCGCGAAGGCCTCCCACCGCCCCCTCGCGGGGTCCTGAATCGCCGTGAGGCCGGGGTCACAGTTCAGCCGAGGTCAAGGTCACAGGCTGGGGCTCTGCTGTGGCCGGACCTCTCTGCCCTAGCATCCGGGCATGACAGTCCTGCCCAACGACGGGCTCTCGCTGGCCGCCGAGTTCCCTTCCACGACCCATGAGCAGTGGCAGCGCCTGGTGGAAGGCGTGCTGCGCAAAGCGGGCAAGGAGGTCTCCGCCGCGACAGCCGAGGACGCGCTGTCCACCGCGCTGGAGGACGGGCTCACCACCCACCCCCTCTACACGGCGCTCGACGAGGCTCCCGAACCCGGCTTCCCCGGCTTCGCCCCCTTCGTCCGCGGCGGACGGCCCGAGGGGAGCACCGTCGGAGGCTGGGACGTACGGCAGCGGCACGCGGCCCTCGTCGGCGACTCGGTGCTCGCGGACCTGGAGAACGGCGTCACCTCGCTCTGGCTGACCGTCGGCCAGGACGCGATCCCGGTGGCGTCGCTCGCCCGGGCCCTCGACGGCGTCTATCTCGACCTGGCCCCCGTCGTCCTGGACGCCGGACGGGAAGTCGAGCCCGCTGCACGAGAGTTGCTGCGGCTGTACGAGGAACGGGGCGTCGCCAGGGAAGCGGCGCGCGGCAACCTCGGCGGCGACCCGCTGGGCCACGAGGCCCGCACCGGTGAGGAGTCTGCCTTCGCCCCGGTCATCGAGCTGGCGCGGCTGTGCGCCGAGGAGTACCCGGGGCTGCGCGCGCTGAACGTGGACGCGCTGCCGTACCACGAGGCCGGCGGCTCGGCCGCACAGGAACTGGGCGCGTCCCTGGCGACCGGGGTCGCCTACCTGCGGGAACTGACCGGGGCGGGGCTGTCCGTCGAACAGGCCTGTGCGCAGCTGGAGTTCCGGTACGCGGCCACCGCGGACCAGTTCCTCACGATCGCCAAGCTGCGCGCGGCCAGGCGGCTGTGGGCGCGGGTCGCCGAGGTGTGCGGGGCGCCGGCAGCCGGGGCGCAGACGCAGCACGCCGTGACCTCGCCGGTGATGATGTCGCGCCGCGACCCGTGGGTGAACATGCTGCGCACGACGGTCGCCACACTGGCCGCCGGGGTCGGCGGCGCCGACTCGGTCACCGTGCTCCCCTTCGACCACGCGCTGGGCCTGCCGGACGCGTTCGCGCGCCGCATCGCCCGCAACACCTCGACGATCCTGGTCGAGGAGTCGCATCTGGCGCGGGTGATCGACCCGGCGGGCGGCTCCTGGTACGTGGAGCGGCTCACCGACGAACTCGCCCACGCGGGCTGGGAGTTCTTCCAGTGGCTCGAGGGGCTGGGCGGCCTTGCGCCCGCCCTCCGCTCGGGCCGGCTCGGTGAGGCGCTGGCCACCACCTGGGCAGCCCGCTCCGCCAAGCTGGCCAAGCGGCGCGAACCCATCACCGGTGTCAGCGAGTTCCCGAACCTCGCCGAGCGCCTCCCGGACCGCGAGCCCGCGCCCGAGCCGCCGCCCGGAGGGCTCCCCCGGGTGCGGCGCGACGAGGCGTACGAGGCTCTGCGCGCCCGCTCCGACGCCCATCTCGCCGCCACCGGGACCCGGCCGCGCGTCTATCTGGCGACCATCGGCCCGGCCGCCGCCCACACCGCCCGCACGTCCTTCGTGTCGAACCTCTTCCAGGCGGGCGGCATCGAGCCCGTCACGGAGGGCACCTTCGAGGAGAGCGGCGCCACCGAGGTCTGCCTCTGCTCCAGTGACACGCTGTACGAGGAGCAGGCGTCGACCGTCGCCGCGGAACTGAAGGCCGCCGGCGCCTCGCAGGTGTTCCTCGCCGGCCGCCCCGGGCAGTACACGGACGTCGACGCGTACGTCTTCGCGGGCTGCGACGCCGTCGCCGTGCTCTCCGCCACCCTCGACCGCATGGGAGCGTCCTGATGGGAATCCCCGACTTCTCCGGAATCGAACTGGGGACCCCGACCACCAACGCCGACGCCGTCGACTGGCGTACGGCCGTCAAGGGGGCCACCGGCTCGGACGAGGCCTTCTGGGAGACCCCGGAGGGCATCGCGGTCAAGCCGCTCTACACCGGACGTGACCTGGAGGGCCTGGACTTCCTGTCGACGTATCCGGGTGCCGCCCCGTATCTGCGCGGCCCGTACCCGACGATGTACGTCAACCAGCCCTGGACGATCCGCCAGTACGCGGGCTTCTCCACCGCCGAGGAGTCCAACGCCTTCTACCGCCGCAACCTCGCGGCCGGCCAGAAGGGCCTGTCGGTCGCCTTCGACCTGCCCACGCACCGGGGTTACGACAGCGACCACCCGCGCGTGACCGGCGACGTCGGCATGGCGGGCGTGGCGATCGACTCCATCTATGACATGCGCCAGCTCTTCGACGGCATCCCGCTGGACAGGATGACGGTGTCGATGACGATGAACGGCGCCGTGCTGCCCGTCCTCGCGCTGTACATCGTGGCGGCCGAGGAACAGGGCGTACCGCCCGAGAAGTTGGCCGGGACCATCCAGAACGACATCCTCAAGGAGTTCATGGTCCGCAACACCTACATCTATCCGCCGAAGCCGTCGATGCGGATCATCTCCGACATCTTCGCGTACACCTCGCAGCGGATGCCCCGCTACAACTCCATCTCGATCTCCGGCTATCACATCCAGGAGGCGGGGGCGACGGCCGACCTGGAGCTGGCCTACACGCTCGCGGACGGGGTCGAGTACATCCGGGCGGGGCGGGAGGCGGGGATGGACGTCGACGCGTTCGCGCCCCGGCTCTCCTTCTTCTGGGCGATCGGCATGAACTTCTTCATGGAGATCGCCAAGTTGCGCGCGGCGCGCCTGCTGTGGGCGAAGCTGGTCCGGCAGTTCGACCCGCAGAACGCCAAGTCCCTTTCCCTGCGCACCCATTCACAGACCTCCGGCTGGTCACTGACCGCGCAGGACGTGTTCAACAACGTGACGCGGACGGCCGTGGA
Source organism: Streptomyces sp. NBC_00576 (assembly GCF_036345175.1). Lineage (NCBI taxonomy): Bacteria > Bacillati > Actinomycetota > Actinomycetes > Kitasatosporales > Streptomycetaceae > Streptomyces > Streptomyces sp. NBC_00576. The sequence goes on from NZ_CP107780.1 coordinate 640,849, forward strand.
GGCGATGGCGGCGACACAGGGCCACACGCAGTCGCTGCACACCAACGCCCTCGACGAGGCGCTCGCGCTGCCCACCGACTTCTCGGCGCGCATCGCCCGCAACACGCAGCTGCTGATCCAGCAGGAGTCGGGCACGACCCGGGTCATCGACCCGTGGGGTGGCAGCGCGTACGTCGAGAAGCTCACCTACGACCTCGCGCGCCGTGCCTGGCAGCACATCGAGGAGGTCGAGGCGGCGGGCGGTATGGCGCAGGCCATCGACGCGGGCATCCCCAAGCTGCGCATCGAGGAGGCCTCGGCGCGCACCCAGGCCCGCATCGACTCGGGGCGCCAGCCGGTGATCGGCGTCAACAAGTACCGCGTGGAGACCGACGAGCAGATCGATGTCCTCAAGGTCGACAACTCCTCCGTACGCACCCAGCAGATCGAGAAGCTGCGGCGGCTGCGCGCGGAGCGCGACGAGCGGGCCTGCCAGGACTCGCTGGACGCGCTGACCCGGGCGGCGGGCGGTGAGGGGAACCTGCTGGAGCTGGCGGTGAACGCCGCCCGCGCGAAGGCGACGGTCGGGGAGATCTCGGACGCTCTGGAGAAGGTGTACGGGCGGCACGCGGGCCAGATCCGTACGATCGCCGGGGTGTACCGCAACGAAGCAGGCGAGTCCCCGTCCGTCGACCGCACCCGGGCGCTGGTGGACGCCTTCGAGGAGGCCGAGGGGCGCCGGCCGCGCATTCTGGTCGCCAAGATGGGCCAGGACGGCCACGACCGCGGCCAGAAGGTCATCGCCACCGCCTTCGCCGACCTCGGCTTCGACGTCGACGTCGGTCCGCTGTTCCAGACCCCCGGCGAGGTGGCCCGGCAGGCTGTGGAGGCGGACGTCCACATCGTCGGGGTGTCGTCACTGGCCGCAGGACACCTCACCCTCGTACCGGCGCTGCGCGAGGAGCTGGCGGCCGAGGGCCGGGCGGACATCATGATCGTCGTCGGCGGGGTGATCCCGCCGCAGGACGTGCCGACGCTCCTGGAGATGGGCGCGGCCGCCGTGTTCCCGCCGGGGACGGTGATCCCGGACGCGGCGTACGACCTCGTCCAGCGGCTCTCGGCCGACCTCGGGCACGACCTGTGATCGATCTCGACGCGTACGTCAAGGGCGTGCTCGACGGGAAGCGGGCGATCGTGGCGCGGGCCATCACCCTCGTCGAGTCGACCCGGCCCCAGCACCGGGCGCTGGCACAGGAGTTGCTGACCGCACTGCTGCCGCACAGCGGCCGGGCCCGGCGGATCGGGGTCAGCGGGGTGCCGGGGGTCGGGAAGTCGACGTTCATCGACGCGTTCGGCACGATGCTGACCGGGCTCGGGCACCGGGTGGCGGTGCTCGCGGTGGACCCGTCGTCCAGCCGTACGGGCGGATCGATCCTGGGCGACAAGACCCGGATGGAACGTCTGGCGGTGGACCCGGCGGCCTTCATCCGGCCCTCCCCCACCGCGGGCACGCTCGGCGGGGTCGCCAAGGCGACACGCGAGTCGATCGTCGTCATGGAGGCGGCGGGCTACGACGTGGTGCTCGTGGAGACGGTCGGCGTCGGCCAGTCGGAGACCGCCGTCGCCAACATGGTCGACTCGTTCCTGCTGTTGACGCTGGCCCGCACCGGCGACCAGCTGCAGGGCGTCAAAAAGGGCATCCTGGAGCTCGCGGACGTACTCGCCGTCAACAAGGCCGACGGCCCGCACGAGCGCGACGCCCAGTCCGCCGCACGGGAGTTGGCGGGCGCCCTGCGGCTCATGCACGGCAGGGACGCCGCCTGGACACCGCCGGTGCTGACGTGCAGCGCCCGCGAGTCGACCGGCCTCGACTCGGTCTGGGACCGCCTCGAACAGCACCGCACCCTGCTCGACTCGACCGGCCGCCTCGCCGCCAAACGCCGTGACCAGCAGGTCGACTGGACGTGGACGATGGTCCGCGACGAACTGCTGGGCCGCCTGCACGCGGACGAGGGCGTACGTGCCCTCACCCCCGGCCTCGAACAGCAGGTCAGAAACGGCGAGTTGACGGCCACCCTCGCTGCCGAGCGCATCCTCAAGGCATTCGGCGGGGGCTGAGACCCAGGGCTGGGCCATCTGCCACGGGGCCGCCAGGCGCGGGGCGGGCTCGGAGAGGTGTGGCGGCGCCACACCTGCGGGCGGCTCAACAGGGGGTAGCGCCAGGCGTGGTCGAGGTCACCGACCAGGAGAACCCCAACCCCCATTGGGTACTTGACCGTCCTGTAACCAATGCCCGGGTCTGTCATGGGAGAGGAACAAGAAAATCCTGAGGCCCGGTCCCTCCCCAGCCGCCGCATGGTCGATGATGGGCGGGTCATGACCATGCTCCGTACGCCGACGACGCACTCCGCGCCCCTGCCCGTGTTCCGGGCAGCGGTCTTCGCCGTCGTCGGCACGGTGCTCGGGGTCAGCGCGCATCATCTGGTCGCCGAGGGGCCGGCTCCGTGGCGGTCGAGCGTGGCAGCGGCGGCGCTGCTGTTCGCCGTGGGGCTGGCCGGTACCCGGCGCCCGCGATCGCTTGTCGCGGTGGTGGTGACGAGCGCGGCAGCGCAGACAGGACTGCATGTGTGGCTGTCGGCCGCTCACTCACGCCACATGGCTGCCATGGTCATGCCCGGGCATGCGCATCATGCGCTGCCTGCCCACGGGGCCTGGCCCGGGCGGCTGCACGACTCGGCGGCGATGACGGTCCTCCACGCCGTGGCCGCCGTCCTCGTCGCCGTGCTGCTGCACCGCGCGGACGCGGCCTGCTGGTCGCTGGCGCGCGGCCTGACCGGGACCGTCGAGGCGGTACGGGCACGGATCGCCACCGTACGGGCACTGCTCGACGGCCGGCCGGTGCCGACCGGGCGCGGATCGCGGGTGCGCCGCCCGAGCCGGACGGAGCCGCCGCCGCTCAGGGGGGCGCTCCTCGCGAACGTGGTGGTACGGCGGGGTCCTCCGCCGGCGTGGCTCGCCCTCGCCAACTGACCCTGCCGCGACGGCCCGACGCAGGTCGGCCGTTCCGTGCCACCGCACGCCCGGAAAGACCCGGAGACACCCATGTTCACTGCTCCCACCCAGCACGGCACCGCGCGACGCCTGACCCTCGCGGCCGCCGCTGCCGGCACCCTCGTCCTCCTCACCGCCGGACCGGCCGCCGCTCACGTGGAGGTCGAGTCCGACAAGGCCCAGGCTCTCGCCGAGAACGTCGAGATCTCCTTCGACGCGGAGGCCGAGTCCGACACCGCCGGGATCGCAGAGGTCCGCGTGATCCTGCCCAAGGGCATCGCGCCCGGCGACGTGACGTACGGCGAGGGCCCCAAGGGCTGGAAGTTCACCACCGCCGACGACGGCTACACGATCAAGGGCCCGGCGCTGAAGGCCGGAGTGAACGCCGAGTACTCCGTCGTCGTACGACAGCTCCCCGACGTGAAGGAAATCGCCTTCAAGTCGTTGCAGACCTACAGCGACGGCAAGATCGACCGCTGGATCGAACTGGACGAGAGCAGTGAGCAGCCCGCTCCGGTGCTCAAGCTGAAGGCGGCCGCGCCGGGCGCGAAGCCGGTCAGCCCGTCGCCGAGCGAGACGGCGTCGGAGTCGCCGTCACCGTCCGCGTCGCCGACACCCACGGCCGAGGCCACAGAGGCGCCGGCCTCCCCGGCAGCCGAGGCGGCGAGCGATGACGACGGTGGGATGTCAGCGGGGGCCTGGATCGGCATCGGGGCGGCTGTGGTCGTGGTGGCGGGCGCGGCCGTCTATCTCGTACGACGCCGGGGCACCGCCCAGCAGTAGCCGGACCGGGGACGCTCAAGCGCCGGCCGGGCACCATCCAGCCCGTCCGGCGTTTGAGGACAAGGCCCCTTCAGTCGTGCGGCGCCTTCCCGCTGACCCTGTGGTCGGCGTGGCTCAACGCCTCCACCACCAGGCGCCGCACATGCCCGTCGCGAAGGCTGTAGTGGACGTACCGCCCCTCGCGCCGCGTCTCCACCAGCCCCGCGAGCCGCAGCTTCGCCAGATGCTGGCTGACCGCCGTCCGCGACGCCCCGCACCGCGCCGTCAGCGAGCCGACGTCCGACTCGCCCTGGGCCAGCAGCCACAGCACATGCAGCCGCGTCGCATCCGACAGCAGCGCGAACACCTCGGTCGCCTCCGCGAGACGCGCGCTGTCCGGGGCACGCAGGTGCGTATCGGCCGCAGTTGGCAAGGGCTCGCGAACAGGCATGGGCTCAGCGTAGAGGCAGGACGACCCCGTCGAGGGTGTCGGCGTACGGATTCCCGCACCAACAGGTGCGCAGGTGCGCACCTATGGCTACAGTGAAGTCGGACCGCGCCCGCTCCCCGACCGGCCAAGGGATCGCCGCATGCTCTCCATACTCCACAACCGCACCTATCGCCGCCTCTTCACGGCCCAGGTCGTCGCCCTGACCGGCACCGGGCTGGCGACGGTCGCCCTCGCCCTGCTCGCCTACGACCTCGCGGGCGCCGACGCCGGCTCGGTGCTCGGCACGGCACTCGCGGTCAAGATGGTGGCGTACGTGGTGATCGCCCCGGCCGTCGGCGTGGTCGCCGGCCGGCTGCCGCGACGCGCGCTGCTGGTGGGGGCGGACCTCACGCGGGCCGGGGTCGCGCTGCTGCTGCCGTTCGTTGACCAGGTCTGGCAGGTGTACGTCCTGATCTTCCTGCTCCAGGCAGCGTCGGCCACGTTCACCCCCACCTTCCAGGCCGTCGTACCGGACGTTCTGCCCGCCGAACGCGACTACACCCGGGCTCTGTCCCTGTCCCGGCTCGCCTACGACCTGGAGAGCCTGTTCAGCCCGGCCCTCGCCGCCGCACTGTTGTCACTGATCACGTACAACTGGCTGTTCCTGGGCACGGTGGCCGGATTCCTGGCCTCGGCCGCCCTGGTCACCTCCGCCGCACTGCCCAAGCCCGCCGTCGCCACCACCCCGCACACCGGCGGCGCGTACGCCAGGGCGACCGCCGGCACCCGTCTCTTCCTCGCCGTCCCTCAGTTGCGCGCCCTGCTCGCCCTCGACCTGGCGGTGGCCGCCGCGGGCGCCATGGTCACCGTCAACAGCGTCGTGTACGTCCGCGAGTTGCTCGGCCGGAGCGTCGGCGACGTACCCCTGGCGCTCGGCGCGTTCGGGGCGGGTTCGATGGTCGTGGCGCTGCTTCTGCCCCGGGTGCTCGACCGGGTCGCGGACCGCACGGTGATGATGCGGGGAGCGCTGCTGCTCACCGCCGGCTTCGTCGCGCTCGGTGTCATCACCGCGGCGGACAGCGGCAGTTGGCGCTGGCCCGCGCTGCTGGCCGCCTGGGCGGCGTTCGGCGCCGCCTGCTCGATGGTGCTCACTCCGACGGGGCGGCTGATCCGCCGGGCGGCGCCCGCCGAGGCGCGCACCTCAGCGTTCGCGGCCCAGTTCTCCCTCTCGCACAGCTGCTGGCTGCTCACGTACCCACTGGCCGGATGGCTCGGCGCCGTGGCCGGGCTTCGGTCCGCGGTGCTCGCCCTGGGCGCCGTCGCCCTGGCCGCCGCGTTGCTCGCCGTACGCCTGTGGCCGGTGCGCGAACCCTCACCCGTCGAGCACGAGCACGCCGGTCTCCCCGCCGGGCACCCGCATCTGGCCGACGCGCGACGCGTCGCCAGCGGCTGGCGGCACAGCCACCACCCGCTCCTCGACGGCCTGCACGCCCACCGCTGACGGTCCGGGACCGTCACCCGACCCGCGATCGGCTGGGCGGGACACTGGAGGCTTCCCCGGAGCCGCGCACCCTGCGGGTGTTCGGCGCCGGGAGCCCTCGCCGGCCGTGCGGGCCGAGGGGCAGGAGGTTCTGGAGCCGACCACAGGGCAGTGTTGTGACTGCGGGCGGCTTCCGTCGGTCCGTCGGCGCCGTCGGGATGCCGGCCGGGGTCGTGGCACATCCCTACCGACCCGGCGAGCCCGGGATTTGGAGCATGGAATGACAGACGCCGCGAAGAGCGAAGCCCTCGATGCCTCCGAAGCCGACCGGACTGATCCTCTCGTCCAGTTGTCCCTGAAGCAGTTGCGGCGGCGCACCAGCATGAAGTGGCGTGCCCACCCGGAGGACGTGCTTCCGCTCTGGGTGGCGGAGATGGATGTGCCGATGGCTCCGCCCATCGCCGAGGCCCTGCGCACGGCGATCGACCTCGGTGACACCGGATATCCGTACGGGAGCGCCTACGCCGAGGCCCTCGCCGCGTTCGCGGCCGAGCGGTGGAAGTGGGACGGGCTGCGCGTCGAGCACACGGCGATCGTCCCCGATGTGATGCTCGGCATCGTCGAAGTGCTCCGGCTGGTGACCGGCCCCGGGGATGCGGTCGTCGTGTGCTCCCCGGTGTACCCGCCCTTCTACGCGTTCGTCGCCCACGACGCCCGCGAAATCGTCGAGGCGCGCCTCGGTCCCGACCTGCGCGTCGACCTGGCCGCTCTTGAGGAGGCCTTCGTGCGGGCACGATGTCAGGGCCGCCGCGCCGCGTTCCTGATGAGCAACCCGCACAATCCGACCGGTGTCGTCCACACCCGCCAGGAACTGGAGGCCGTCGCGGCCCTCGCCCGCAAGCACGGCGTGCGAGTGGTGTCCGACGAGATCCACGCCCCTCTGGTGCTGCCTGGGGCCACCTTCACCCCCTTCCTGAGCGTCCCCGGCGCCGAGAACGCGTTCACGGTGACCTCCGCGTCCAAGGCGTGGAACCTCGCCGGGCTGAAGGCTGCTCTGGCCGTCGCGGGCTCCGAAGCCGCCGACGAGCTTCGGCTCCTGCCGGAAGAAGTCGGCCACGGCCCCAGCCATCTCGGGGTCATCGCCCACACCGCGGCGTTCCGCGAGGGCGGGGGCTGGCTCGACGAACTGCTGCTCGGGCTCGACGCCAACCGGCGCCTGCTGGGGCAGTTGCTCGAAGAACACCTCCCCGAGGTGGGGTACCAGGAGCCCCAGGGCACCTACCTGGCCTGGCTGGACTGCACGTGGCTGGGACTGCACAACGACCAGGACGCCGAGGGCCCCGGCGTGGTGGGCGATCTGGCCGGACCCGCGAAAATGTTCCTCGCCGAAGCCAGGGTCGCCCTCAGCTCCGGCCATGTCTTCGGCTCCGGCGGCGAGGGACACGTACGCCTCAACTTCGCGACGACACCGTCCGTTCTGCGTGAGGCGGTGACCAGAATGGGACGCGCGGTCCGCGCTTTTCGGCAATGAGCGTTGTCCGGTCGCGGCTTGAGCAGAGGGTTCTGCCGACGCGGCCGGATCATGGCGGCGGTGGCCCTGCTGATGCGCACGAAGAACCCCACGGACGCCGATACCGACGCGATCGCGAACGTCTGCCGCTGCGGGACCTACGTCCGTGTCCGCCCGCGGCGATCAAGAGCGCCGCCGCCGAACCGGGGTGACGGCGGGCCTCGTCCGTGACGCTGCTGCCGCGTTCGCCGGAGCCGGCAGCTGCGTCGCGGGGGTCCGCGGGGCGGCCCGGCGTCAGGCGTCGGCCAGTCCGGGTAGGTGTTCGGCGAGATGCATGGCGTGCAGACGTGCGAACTCGTCGTGCGTGCAGCGTCCGTAGGCGGGGTGGGGGGCGTGCGGTCCCGTGTGGCCGGTGAACAGGGCCACCGCGTCCGCGAGGCCGGACGCGGCCTCTGCCGACGGGAGGCTCGGGTCCAGGGGCGGAGCCCCGTCGATCTCCGCGCCGAGCGAGTGCTTCGTCGCTCCGCGGCGCAGGAAGAGGCGTTTGGCCAGGGCGCCTGCCGTGGCCCGGAACAGGGCGGGCTTGAGTCTGGGGTATCCGGTCACGGAGTAGCGGACGGTCTGGGCACAGTGCTGCAGCGTCTGGGACAGGTTCCAGGGACCGCCCGGCGCCAGCAGGTCGGCTTCGGGGCGGCCGAGAGACTTGGGCAGCCGCTCGGTGAGCTCGGTAAGAGTGAGTGAGGCCATGTCGCTAGCATATATTGATATGAAACGTCAACATTTCGTATCACATGTGCTGCTGACCACCTGTCGCGTCGAGCTCCTCCTCAGCAGCAGCCCGCGTCCGCGCCGCCCGTACCGACGTCCAGACGGCAGAAGCAGGACGCCTCGATCGGGACGTCCGCCAGGGCGAGCGCGATCTTCAGCTGCTGGGCCACGATCCGCGCCTCCCCTTCCCTGCCCAGGCGTTCAAGGCACTCGTGGAACCCGTGCAGGGCCCAGACGTTGCCGGGATGCTGCACAGCGCGCGGAAGGGTCTCGTCGAGGCCGAGGTCGGCGCGGTAGACGGCCTCCGCCTCGGCGACGCGTCCCTGTTCGAGGAGCAGGGCGCCGTAGGCGTGCCGGGTGGGCTGCATCCATCCCCAGGGCTCGTCGTAGGGGAGGTTGTCGCACAGTTCGATCGAGCGCTCCAGCGCAGCGAAGGCGGCCTGGTGGTTGCCCTTGCGGTACTCCAGTTCACCGTCGAGCATCGCCGACGCGACCGCGAGGATGTCGGGGCAGGTGTTGTTGAACAGCATCCGCGTCTCCGGGACCCGGGTGAGCGCCGCGCGGAACAGTTCGCGCTCGGCCTCGGCCTCGGCGGTCCGGCCGGTGGCGGAGAGGGCGACCCCTCGGGCGTACCGGAGCATGGCCGTCATCACGCAGTACAGCAACGGGTCGGCGGGCAGCGGCAGTTCGAGGATGTCCGACCAGCGGCCGAAGCGGATCAGCACATGGACGCGCATGGCGAGGAAGCCCTCCAGCCAGTCGGCCATGGGCGGGCTCTGCACCCGAAGGAGCTCCTCCGGGATGGCGGCCTCCAGTCGCGCGGCGGCCTCGAGCGCCGTCCTGGACTGTCCGAGGAACATCGCGCCGTAGATCTTGAAGTGGTGGTTGTGCGCCCGGTAGAGGGTGTAGAAGTTCATCGCGCCGGACCGCTCAAGGAACTTCTCGTCGGCGACGATCGCCGCGCTGTTGTCCGCCACCACACGCCGGTAGTCGCCGCAGAGCACGTCCAGGTGTGTGGGCATGTGCTGCAGGTGGCCGGCGTCCGGGACCAGGCCGCGCAGTCGGTCCGCGGCGGGCAGGGCGGTCTCCGGGGCGGAGGACATCTCCATCAGGTGGATGTAGAGGTGCAGGAGGCCCGGGTGGCGCGATCCCGCCTCGGTCGCGATCGCCCGCTCCAGGACGGCCTTCACGGCGAGTGTGCGGGCGCCCTCGGCCGGCTCGCCCGTGCGTACGTCCCACAGTTGCCAGGGCGTCAGGTTCATCAGCGCGTCGGCGTACAGCGCGGCGATGTCGAGGTCGTCGGGCGCCAGTTCGTACACCGTCCGCATGCTGTCCGCGTAGGGCTCGTTCCAGACCGAGCAGTCCTCGACGGCCTCCGCCTGCGGGTAGCGGGCCCGCAGAGCGGCGATCAGGGCCTGTTCGACGGGCGTGGCACCGGCCGCCTTCCGCTGGGCGAGTTCGACGGCGGCGTGGGTGCGGGCGACGGTCCGTGCGAGGTCCTCGCCGTCGAAGAACTCCCAGGGTTTGTTGTAGTTCGGGCCGAGGGCGTACGCGATGCCCCAGTGGGCCATGGCACAGTCGGGGTCCGCCGCGGCGGCAGCCTCGAAACAGGCGACGGCCTCCTCGTGGTGGAAGCCGTACGTCCACACCAGGCCCCGGTCGAACCACCTCTGGGCCTCGGCGGACGATGTCGTCACGGGCCGACCGTGAGTACCGAGGTCGTAGTCGTAGGCGTCGTGGTCCATTCGTCTCTCCCGCTCCCCTGGGGCCTGTCCGGCGAGACTAGGCGCTCCGCTGAAGGTGCGGTGAGGTGCCGGTCCGCCGCGGCGCCGTCGTGGCCGGCCGCGCACACGCGGCGGAGCCGCACACGCGATGCAGCCCGCGTCCCTTTCGGGGCGCTGTCGCACACCCGACTTCACCAGGTCCGCCGAGAGGCCCCGCCGGCACCCATCAGCATGCGCGCCCGGCGCCTCCCCGCCCGGCCGCGAAGCGCCCGGCCATAAGATCACCCTCGTAGGCGCGAACGATGTTGACGGCCCGTATGGGCGTCAACGTCGGTGCGGGGTGAGGGAAGTGACGAGAGGAAGCGGCGTGAGCGAGCAGGGCAGCACGTCAGAGGGACGCAGCCGGCTGGACACCTCGGTGGCCCACAACGCGCGGGTGTGGAACTACTGGATCGGCGGCAAGGACAACTACGTCGTCGACCAGGGAGTCGGCGACCACATCGACGCCATGTTCCCGCTGATCCGCAGCGTGGCCCGCGCGGACCGCGCCTTCCTCGGGCGAGCCGTGCGCTTCCTGGTCGCCGAGCGGGGAGTGCGGCAGTTCCTGGACATCGGGACGGGGCTGCCGACGGTGGACAACACCCATGAGATCGCCCAGCGCATCGCGCCCGAGTCCCGGATCGTCTACGTCGACAACGACCCGATCGTGCTCGCGCACGCCCGTACGCTGCTGACCGGCACGCCGGAGGGGGCCACGGACTACATCGACGCGGACGTCCACCGCCCCGAAACCATCGTCAGCCGTGCCTCGGAGACCCTCGACTTCGACCGGCCCGTCGCCGTCATGATGCTCGGCATCCTGAATTTCGTGCTCGACACGGGCAAGGCGCAGGAGATCGTGCGCCGGGTCATGGCGTCGGTGCCCTCGGGCAGCTATCTGGTCCTGACCCATCCGACGACCGACTCGGACCTCGGCGGTGAGGGAAACATCGAGGCGATGAAGTTCTGGAACGAGAACGCCACCCCGCCGATCACCGCCCGCCCCCGAGGCGAGGTCGCCGCTTTCTTCGACGGCCTGGACCTTCTCGACCCGGGGCTCGTCTCCTGTGCGCAGTGGCACCCGGAGGACGACTCCGTCGGCGCTCTTCCGCAATTCGGTGCCGTCGCCGTGAAGCCCTGACCGGAAGCCCTGGCCGGAAGCCCCGGCTGGAAGTCCTGGCTGGACAAGAAAGGGACAGTGATTCCACAGGCTGTTTTCAGACGCGCATTCATAGGCCGTCGGCGATAATCGGTATATGAGTACGACAACGTCTGAACTACTGGCCGCGTCGAGCGATCTACTCAACGTAACGGCCGCATTTGTCGCAGGCCTGTTCATCGCTGGTGCACTGATCTGGGCCTTCTGGTTCGGCATGCGGGTCCGGGACCGGGAATCCGCCCGGCCCCGCCCCGACGAACAACCCACACTCCCGCCCTCCGGTCCGGTCCGTGAGATCCGTGAGATGCGAGAGCCCGACGAGATGCCGCTCGCGGGCGAGGAGCGGGAGCGGCTGCTGCCGCACGAACTCCACCACGCGTCGACGAAACGGCGGGAGGACCAGCAGCGGGGACGCTGGGATCCCGGTTCCAGCGGCTCCTTCGGCAGTGGCGGCCTGGGGCGCCACTGACCTCTCCGTGACCCTGGTCCGGCGACCCGTGGAGCATGGGTCGCGGCCCGCGGACGGCTGCCCGGACGCGGTTGGGTACAACGTGAGGCAACCATTCAGGCGTTCGATTCGTATAACTCCTTGGAAGCGGGGCACCGGGGACGGGACAGTTGTAATACCGGACCTCCACCGTCCACTTGACCGACGTCGACGCCGATCGGGGAGAAGCGATGCAGCTGTTCGTTCTGAACTACGCGCGCCCAGCTGAGCAGTTGGAGGTGAGCCCTCCGTACAGCTACGACTGCGGACTGCAGTTGAATGTGTTGCCGGGTGGGCGGATTGCCGCTCATGACCATGCTGTGATGCGTGAATTCGGGGCTACTACGTCAACTGCCGGTTCCAAGACGCACTTCGACGACTGAACGTGGACCTGACGCGATGACGGTTCTGGTTCTGACGTCCGAACACGATGTGACGGCGGATCTCGTGGTGGCCAGGCTGAACGGCACCGGTGTTCCCGTGGTCCGGCTCGATCCCGCCGATCTGCCCGGCGAGGTCGCCCTGTCCGGCGAGTACGTGCACGGCGTATTTCGCGGGCAGCTGTCCGTCGGGGGCAGGCTGGTGAGCATGGGCGGGCTGCGGTCCGTCTGGGTGCGCAGGCCGGGGGTTCCGGGCACGCGGGTCGCTGAGCCGTCCGGCTGGCTCACCGAGGAGGCCTCGCAGGCCTTCTACGGCATGCTCCGGGGCACCGGCGCGCGCTGGATGAACCATCCCGATGCCGCTGCCCGGGCCCGCCACAAGCCCTGGCAGCTGCATCTCGCGCAGCGCAGCCGGCTCCCCGTACCGGCCACGCTGATCACCACGTTTCCGCAGGCGGCCCGGGATTTCGCGCGACGGTTTCCCGACCTGGTCGTCAAGCCCGTCTCCGGATCGCATCCGCAGGAGCCGCCCAGGGTGGTGCCGACGAGCCGGGTGGCGCCCGATGTCGACTTCGCCGCCGTCACCTTCGGGCCCACACTGCTGCAACGCCGGGTCGACAAGCGGGCCGACATCCGCCTGACGGCTGTCGGCGACCAGATCCTCGCCGCCCGCAAGGCCGTAGCACCGAACGCCCATCCCGACGACATCGATGTCCGGTTCGCGCCCTCGGACGAGCCGTGGCGTCCGGTCGAGGTGCCGCCGCGGCTCGCCGAGGCCGTGCACCGGTATCTGAGAGAGGCCGAACTCGCCTATGGGGCCTTCGACTTCGCGGAGGATCTCGAGGGTGTCTGGTGGTTTCTCGAATGCAACCAGTCCGGCCAGTTCGGCTTCGTCGAGATGGACACCGGGCAGCCGATCGCCCGGTCCGTCGCCGACTGGCTGGCCGGGGAGGGCCCAACGACACAGCCGAACCCCCATGACCCCCAGGGTTCCCTGCGCGCCGCTCCCTGAGCTGTCGTCGCTCTCCTCAGGAGTCACGGTGCAGGTGGACGCCGCCCGGCGACGTCGACGGGGTATGTTCGCTCCCCATGCGGACTTTCGGACCCGACGTTCTCACCATCGCGGACGAACTCACCGAAGCGTACGTCGAGATCTTCACCGCCCCACCCTGGGACGACCGGGACCCCGAGGAGACTTCGGCCAGGTTCCGTGCGCGGTTGGCGACGGACGCGCACCGCCCCGGCTTCCATGCCGTCGTCTCCTTCGCGGACGGCGGCGGGATACGGGGGTTCGTCACGGGCTGGATCACCGAGGCCCCGTTCCGCACCGACCGTGCGTACGGCAGGGTGACCGAACTGCTCGGCGCGGAGCGTGTCGACGAGTTGCTGGTGGGCGCCTTCGAGATCGACGAGCTGGGGGTGCGGGCCCACGCCCGGGGCACCGGACTGGGGCGGCGGCTGCTGTCCACGCTCACCTCTGCCGCGCCGGGCGGCCGGGCGTGGCTGCTGACCTGGGACCAGGCGCACGAGACGGTGGCCTTCTACCGCCGGACGGGCTGGCGGGAACCGGCGCCGTTGCCGGGCGCGGAGTCGGACGTCGTGGTGTTCCTGTCCCCTTCCTCCAGCTCTCCCGATCAGACCGACCCCAACTGTTAATGGGATCCATTTTCATGTAGCGTCCTGTCTCGCTTGCCGACCGAGGAGGATCCCATGGCCGTTCCCAAACGGAAGATGTCCCGCAGCAACACCCGTCACCGCCGCGCCCAGTGGAAGGCGACCACCACCCAGCTGGTGCCGGTCACCGTCGACGGGGTCGCGCACATGGTGCCGCAGCGGCTGGTCAAGGCGTACGAGCGCGGACTGCTCCGGCCCTGAGCGGATGCCCCGCCCGGGCTCCTGACTCGGGCCTCAGTTGTTCCAGCTCTCGTCGTACGGGTCGCGCGGGGTCGGTACCGGCTTGGCCTCGGTGATGTCCAGGAACGGAATGATGCCGCTGTTCACCGGGTCCTTGGTCCGCCGGTCGGTGTAGGTGCCGGTGAGTTCGAGCCAGGTGTCCGGTTGGAGCACCGGGGGGATCCGGCCGGTCAGACCGACCTTGACCGGCTGGGCGTCCGCCGCACAGCAGTTGAGGGCCATCCGGACGAGGTACGGGGTGCCCTTGCCGTCGAGCGCGACGAACCCGGTGATCGTGATCCGCCGGTTGCCCAGCGAACGTCCGTGGTCGTAGGCCGCCCGGCCCGCGTAGTCGACCAGGCTGAGGCGTACGGGGTCACCGGAGGGCAGGGGCGCGTAGGCCAACGGCGCCTGGAGGGCCGTACCCGTGCGCAGGGCGCTGTAGGAGCCCAGGGCGGGCGGGGCCACCAGGATCAGCGCGAACAGGGGCAGGACCAGGAGCCAGGAGACGCGCGGTTCACGGTGGACGTGGACCTCCCCGTTGTCAACGTGGACCTCCTCGTCGTGGGCGTGAACTTCGTTGTCGGGGCCCGTCTTCGAGAGTTTCCGCTCGTACCAGACCGTCGCCAGCGCGGCCACGATCAGCACCGCGCCGGCGCCGATGACCATCGGCTGGAGCCCTGCCTTGACGTAGCGCAGGTAGAGGTCGGTGGAGCCGGCGTGCACCATCGCTCCGCCGACCAGGAACAGAACGACCGCCTGTGCCTGCCGGTTCACCTGAGGCCTCCGAGGATGCCCCGGCCTTCAGGACGGTGAGGAACCGGACTCCTGCGGAGCAGGGCAGGGAACGGGGTTTCGCCTCCATGGCGAAAGACTGCCCACGCGGGCGGGTAGACTAGTCGCCGTGCGTTACGAGAACCAAGCGCGCACGTCGTGCTGATCGAGAACCAAGACAGCACATGCACCTCCAAGCTTTGCGGTACAAACCGGGCTGGTTTCAACCCGACTGGTGTTGATCGTGGAAGACCTGTTGGGTCGCTGACCCGCAGGCGGCGTGAGCCAGGAATCCCCTGCTTCTGCTGGGGGAGGATTCAAAGGAGCACCGCCCCGACGAGAACCGCCGACGCCACCGCCATGACGAAGGTGGCCGGCGCGAAGCGGAGGGCGAACCCGCGGCCGAAGGTGGCCGTCTGCATGGCGAAGAGTTTCAGGTCGATCATCGGGCCGACCACGAGGAACGCCAGCCTGGCCGTGAGCGAGAACTGGGTCAGGGACGCGGCGACGAACGCGTCCGCCTCCGAGCAGATCGACAGCAGCACCGCGAGGACGGCGAGCGCGAGGACCGCCACCACCGGGTTGTCCGCCGCGAGGCTCAGCCAGCTCGCCGGCACCACGGCCTTCAGAGTGGCGGCGGCCATCGCGCCGACGACCAGGAAGCCGCCCGCGTGCATGACATCGTGCCGTACGGAGCTCCAGAACGCGGCGCCCTTGCCGAGGCCCTCGTCCGAGGGGTGGGCCGGCGGGCGCAGCCAGTCGGTGCGGCCGAGCCGCTGCCAGAGCCAGCCCATCGCGCACGCCACCAGCAGGCTCGCCACGAACCGGGCGACGACCATCTCCGGCTTGCCGGGGAACGCGATGGCGGTCGCGGTGAGCACGATCGGGTTGATCGCCGGGGCGGAGAGCAGGAACGCCAGCGCCGCGGCCGGGGCGACCCCCCGCCGCACCAGCGCGCCTGCCACCGGTACGGACGCGCACTCGCAGCCGGGGAGGATCGCCCCGGCCATCCCCGCGACCGGCACCGCGAGGGCGGGCCGGCTGGGCAGGGCGCGGACGAAGAAGGACGGCGGTACGAACACCGCGAGCATCGCCGACAGCAGCACGCCGAGGACGAGGAAGGGCAGGGCCTGGACGACGACGGCGACGAACACCGTCATCCAGCTCTGCATCACCGGCGCGGACACCGCCCGGCGGATCGGCCCCTGCAGGGCGACCACGAGGATCAGCAGCATGGTCAGGACGAGCGGCGAGCTGAACTGCCAGCCCTGCTGCTCGTCCGTCACATTGCCTTTCGCCTCGTCCGGCGGAGCCTCCGTGTCGCGGTGGCCGGCCCCGGGCGGGGCCGCTTTGGTGATGCTCACGGGCGAGGTACCTCCGGGCGTGGCTGTGCTGCGTGCGTGCGTTCCCTACCACTTCAGTACGCCTGGACGGGCGCGGTTGCTCATTTTGCGAGATCGGGTAACGAGCTAGGTTGGCGCGTATGCAGTCCTACACCATTGGTCAGGCCGCCCGTCTGCTGGGCGTGAGCCCCGACACCGCGAGGCGGTGGGCGGATGCGGGCCGCGTGAAGACCCACCGCGACGAGGGCGGGCGACGCCTGATCGACGGACGGGATCTGGCCGCCTTCTCCATCGAGTTGGCCAGCACGGGCGCGGGCACCGGCTCCGGCGAGGAGGAGCCGTCGTACACCTCCGCCCGTAACGCCTTCTCCGGCATCGTCACGGCCGTGAAACTCGGCGATGTCGCCGCGCAGGTCGAGATCCAGGCGGGCCCGCACCGGCTGGTGTCGCTGCTGACCCGGGAGGCCGTGGAGGAGTTGGGCCTCGAAGTCGGGGTGGAGGCCACGGCCCGGGTGAAGTCGACGAGCGTGCACATCGACCGGACCTGATTCGGGCCGGGCACTGGGCCGGAATTAATCGGTGGCCGTCTCCGCGAGGGTCTGGCTACGGTCTCGGCATGGTGGAGACCTCCGGCACGTGCACCGACCAGTTCGCCCCCGTACGCGAGGCGTTGACGGCCTCGCTCAACGACAAGGACGTGGGCGCGTCCGTGGCGGTGTTCCTCGACGGCGAGCCGGTGGTCGACCTGTGGGGCGGCCACACCGATGAGGCGCGTACCGCCGCGTGGGAGCGCGACACGCTCACCAACACGTGGTCCACGACGAAGACGATGACGGCGCTGTGCGCCCTGGTCCTCGCCGACCGGGGGGAACTCGACCTGGACGCGCCGGTCGCCCGCTACTGGCCCGAGTTCGCCGCGGGTGGCAAGGACGACGTCCGGGTGCGGCACCTGCTGGGTCACACGGCGGGGCTGCCCACCTGGGACGAGCCGATGACGGTCGAGGACCTCTACGACTGGCCGACCGCCACCGCCCGGCTCGCCGCCCAGACCCCGGCCTGGAAGCCCGGCGCCGAGGGCGGCTACCACGCCGTGACCTTCGGCCACCTCGTCGGCGAGGTGATCCGCCGGGTCACCGGCCGCACCCCGGGTGTCTTCTTCGCCGAGGAGATCGCAGGGCCGCTGGACGCCGACTTCCACATCGGGCTGCCCGCCGAGCACGACCATCGCGTCGCGCCTGTGATCGCTCCACCCGAGCGAGTGCTCGATCCGAACGCCGAGCTTCCGCGTGACCGCGCCGGCAACCCCGACATCCCGTCCTCGACGGCCAACACCGAGGCCTGGCGGCGCGCCGAGATCCCCGCCGGGAACGGCCACGGCAACGCCCGCTCGGTCGCCGCCGTCCAGTCGGTACTGTCCTGCGGCGGCACCGCACGAGGCGTACGGCTGCTGTCGGAGGCGGGCTGTGAACGCGCCCTGGAGGAGCAGTTCGCCGGGACGGACTCGGTGCTGGGCGTGCCCATGCGCTGGGGCATGGGGTACGGCCTGAACAGCGGCGGGCTCCTCAACCCCCGCACGTGTTTCTGGGGTGGCTGGGGCGGTTCGATGGTCCTGGTCGACATGGACGCGCGCCTGACGGTGGCGTACGTCATGAACCGCATGCTCGACGCGGGCGCCCTCGGCGACGACCGGGCCTTCCTGATCCTCGCGGCCGCCTACGAAGGGCTGTCCGGGTGAGAGACTCGGCCGCGTGGAACGCCCCCTCTCCTCCCCCGCACCCACTTTCGACGAACTCCTCGGCCGGGCCCGGGCGCTGGTCCGGGACGACCGGCGTGCCGTGCTCGGTGTCGCCGGGAGTCCCGGCGCGGGCAAGACGACGCTCGCCGAGCGGCTCGTCCGGGCGCTGAACGGCGACGGCGCGCCCTGGGTCGCCCATGTGCCGATGGACGGCTTCCATCTCGCCGACGTCGAGTTGGACCGGCTGGGCCTGCGGGACCGCAAGGGCGCGCCGGAGACCTTCGACGCGGCGGGGTACGCGGCGCTGCTGCGGCGGCTGCGTGAGGACCGTGCGGGGGCGGGCGCGGGGGAGATCGTCTACGCGCCTGGGTTCGAGCGGGTGCTGGAGCAGCCGATCGCGGGCGCGGTACCGGTGTTTCCGTCGGCGCGGCTTGTCGTCACCGAGGGCAACTACCTTCTTCTGAGCGACGGTTCGTGGGAGCGGGTGCGGGACCAGCTCGACGAGGTGTGGTTCTGCGCGCTGGACGAGGCCGAGCGGGTCCGCCGGCTCGTCGCCCGGCACGAGGAGTTCGGCAAGGACCACGACACGGCGCTCGCGTGGGTGCGGGGCACCGACCAGCGCAACGCCGACCTGGTCGCCGCGACCCGGGACCGGGCGGATCTGGTCGTGGAGAAGCTGACCTGAGCACCGCACAGGACATGCGTGGCCGAGCAGCGCGCGGGTGAGCTGCTCGGCCACGTAGTACGTCCGGTGCGGTCCCGCTCAGCCTTCCCGGCCGGCGAGCGTCAGCTCCGGTTCGCCGTGGGCGTCGCCCGCCACCTCGCCGATCACAGCCGTGAACGCCTCGGTGCGCACCTTCAGGCCTTCCGGCGTCGCCTCGAGGACCGGCGCGAACTCGGCGCCGCCGTCACCGTCGCCGTACCGTACGGCGAAGACGCTCAGCCCCTCCGGTGCGCCGGGGGCCGGGTCGGCCTCCAGTGCCGTGGAGCTGACCAGGTGGCGCCAGCCCTCGTCGGGGTTGCCGTAACCGCGCGGGTCGGCCGCGAGGGCGAAGGCCGCCTGCTCCTGGGTCGTCTGCGTGCGGGCGTCGAAGTGGTCCGCGCCCTTCGCCCGGGGGTGTGTCAGACGCAGGGGGCCCGCAGAGGTCACGGCGCCGACTTCCGCGGTCCTGCGGACCCGGTCGCCGTCGTCCGTGGCGTACGGCAGTCCTGCGAGCAGGTACGGGGTGCCGTCGAGGTGTTCGACGGCAACCGTGACCCACAGGGTCGTGCCGTCCGTGACGTACAGGGACCGGAGGTGGCGCAGGACGTGGTCGCGGCCGACGACCGGCTTGGTGACCAGCTTGGCCGCGAGGCCGTCGGTGCGGACGTCGCGGACGCGGACCTCGCCCATCGGGCGGCAGAGGAGGAAGCCGTCCGTCACCGGGCCGAAGCCGTGCTGGCGGTCGACCGCCGCCGGGAGGTAGTACGTGCCCGCCGCCTCGACCAGCGACGGGGTCATCTTGTCGTCGAAGGCCACCGAGACCGTGCCTGCGCGGAGTTGGTGACGCTGTGGTTCGGTCGAAGGCGTGCGGCGCCAGGGGGTGGTGTCCTGGATCTGCCAGACCAGCATCCACGCGAAGTGGCCGTCGATGCCGCCGTCCTGCTTGACCGCGTGGCGGGCCCAGCGGCTGTCGCCCCGGTAGCGGCCGAGGTCGGCGCCGATGCGGTGGCCGAAGTAGCGCAGGCCGAGGACCGATTCGAAGGCGGAGTGCTGTTCGCTGTAGCGGGGGCCGCCGTTGTCGTAGCCGCCGTTCGTCAGACGGGCGTCGAGATAGCGGGCCAGCGCCTCGCCGTCCTCGGCGAAGATCTCCTCGCCGCTGACCCGGTGGGCCTGGGCCAGGAAGGAGAGGGAGATCGGGCCGTAGTTGTTGTCGTAGGCGCCGCCGTGCTCGGGCGGCAGCGCCGCGCCCCGGTCGCTCACCCGGTGGGCGCGGATCTTGTCGACGTACAACGAGATCGCGCGCGAGCGCACCGACTCGCCGTCTTCCGGGCGGAGATGGGACGCCAGCATCAGGCCGCCGACGATGCAGCCGATGGCCTGGTTGCCGGCCTCCTGCGGGTTGAAGAAGGTCGCCTCGGTCAGCCAGCGCCAGTAGCCGTGCGCCAACTCGACCAGTTCCGCGCGCTGTTCGTCGGCGACGAGTCCCTCCGCCGCGTCCAGGACGTTCACCGCCTGGAGCAGCGCCCACACCGTGCTCGGCCAGTCGCCGATCGGGTGGGCGCCGGACTCCAGTACGTAACGGGCGTACGGGAGACCGGAGTTGCGGACTCTCAGGTTCGGGTAGCCGGGGTTGTCCTCGGTGTAGACCCGCTGCCGGAGGTGGAAGGCGAGACTGCGGGCCACCGCCTCGGGCAGGCGCGGGTCCTTGCCGCGCTGCCAGGCGAGGGCCAGGAGCGAGGTGATCCCGAGAGACGTGTCGCCGATGTCGTCGGTGGCGGCGGGGTGTTCGAGGTTGCCGTCGCGGGTGAGGCGAGTGAGCGCCTCACCCACGACGGCGGTCAGGAGGGCGTCGTACGCCTCGGGGCTGTCGGGCAGGTCGTGCAGGGGTCCGCGCTGGTGCGTGAGGTGCACGGGAGGGGACGTGAGGTGCACGGGATCAGCCCTTCATGCCTGGGGTGGCCATGGTGTGGTTCGTCGGAGTCATCGTCATCGGAGTCACACGACAGGTGCGGGCCGGCGGGCTCGCAGCGCGACAGTCAGTGTGTTCGGGCCGTGTCCACCGAGGTACACGCGGTTCCCGGTCGTCGCGTCGGTGCCGCCCACCACGGTGTGGTCCTGGCCCGGGTCGTAGCGCAGTACGTCGCTCCGGTCCGGTCCGGCGAGCGGTTCGCCCGTCTCGACGGCGGCCTCGACCCGGATCTCGTCGCCACCGGCCCGATAGGTCAACGGCCCGTCCGTCAGGCACCAGCGTCCGTCGCCGATCGGTACGGCGCCCTGCGGCTCGCCGCCCGGCCGGAAGGTCAGTTCGAGGGCCCAGGGCACCGGTGGGCCGCTGATGTCGATCCGCAGGTCGGCCCCGTCCTCCCGCAGGTCGACCTCGACTCGGGTCGTGTGGGAGACCTCGTCCTGAGGGCGGTCGGGGAAGGCCATCGCCGCGGAGAAGCGGCCCTCGTCCACCAGGCGGTAGGCGCCGTCGTCGCGCCTTCGGTCCTTCGGGAGCGGCTGGTAGTAGGCGGTCGTGAGGGTTTGGGTGAGCCGGTATCGGTTGTCGGCGAGCTGTTCCATGTCGGCGGCGCGGAACGGGCCCAGGTCGAAGAACACCCGCGAGAGGCGGACCGCGTCGAGGACGGCGGCACCGGCGAACATGCGCAGGAAGGTGGGGTTGCAGGCGAGGCCCGAGCGGATGCGCCGGTGCTCGGGCACGTCGGAGCCGCCGTACACCACCGTGTGCGCGGTGGCCGAGGCGTGTGCGGCGAGGCGTGCGGTGGGGAGGTACCGGTCGCGCGGGAGCTTCTCCGCGTCCGGGGCCGGCAGGGCGCGGCACAGGTCCGGGGTGAGGAGGGTCTCGGCGAGCAGGTCGGGGTCGTCGATGCCGTCGGCGGCCGCCAGCCGCGCCACCCGGGCGAAGTCGCCCCGGCCGGTGCGGATCGCGAGCAGCCGGTAGTGCGGCAGGTAGGGCCACAGCGGGAACGAAAGCTTCTGGTCCTGGCGGCGCGAGTGGACGGTCTCCACCGTGCCGTCCGGCCTGATCAGGTCCAGGGTCGTGGCGAGGTTGCGTTCGACGGCGTCCAGCAGGTCGGTACGCCCGAGCACCTCGGCCAGCAACAGCAGCGACGGGTTGGTCACGAGGGACGCGTAGACGGCACTGCGTTCCGAGTACAGGCCCTCCGCGTCGATGTCGACGCCCTCGGAGAGCCACTCCTCGGCACGGTCGAGCAGCCGGTCGTCAGGGAACGACCGGTGCAGCCGGGCCAGCGCCGCGCACAGCTCCCAGCGGTGGTTCGGGGTGTGCACCCCACCCGTCAGGAGACTGCCGGAGGCGGCGCCGGCGATCTCGGCGAGCGCGGCCGTGACGTCGCGCAGTTCCGGCCCCGCGCCGGCGGCGAGGACGTGCGCGTCGCACACGTCGTTGACGGTGAACGCGGAGTCCGGCGGTGACTGCACGTTGTCGCCGCCGGCGAAGAGGCCGGTGGTGGTCTGCGCGGCCCGCAGGGCGCCGAGGTGGGTCATCGCGGCGGCGACGGCCTGCCCGCTGCCGTGCAGTGCCGAGTCCGGGGAACGGTATGCCGCGACCAGAGTCCTCACCCGGCGTGCCAGAGCGCGGTGGGCCACACCGGCGGGTTCCTCGTCGGGGCAGGCCGCCAGCGGGGCGGCCTGCCGGTCGGCGGCGCGGGCCGCCGCGCGGACGAACTCGTGGTCGAGCGCGGTGGGCACGGTCAGGTCAGTCCTTCAGTCCGGCGTTGATGTCGGCGCCCATGACATAGCGCTGGAAGACCAGGAAGACGAGGATCAGCGGGATCATGGAGATGACCGATGCGCCGAGCAGTACCGACCAGTTGATGTTCTGCGCGCCGACGATGCTCTGGATGCCGATCTGCACGGTGAACTTGTCGGGGTCGTTGAGCATCAGCAGCGGCCAGATGTAGTCGTTCCACCGCCACTGGAAGGACAGAATGGCGAGGGTCAGCATGATGGGCCGGGAGATCGGCACCATGATCCGCAGGAAGATCGACAGCTCACGCGCGCCGTCGATGCGTGCGGCTTCCACGAGTTCGTCGGGAACCGTCAGGAAGAACTGGCGGAACATGAAGCATCCGGTCGCGGTGAGCACCGCCGGGAGGATGATGCCGGCGAAGGAGTTGTAGAGGCCGAGGTTGCGGACCACCAGGAACTCCGGGGCGAGCATGACCTCGCCCGGCAGCATCGTGGTGGCCAGGATGCAGATGAAGAACGCCTTGAGCCATCTGTTGTCGTACTTGGCCAGCGCGTACCCCGTGCAGCAGCTGACACCCACCGTGAGGATCGTCGTGACCACGCACACGAGGGCCGTGTTGATGAAGTACTGGGAGAAGTTGGCACTGTCCCACGCCGCCTTGAAACCCGACAGGGTGGGGTTGTGCGGAACCAGCGTCAGCGGATAGGAGAACAGGTCGCCGGCCGGCTTGAAGGAGCTGAGGATGAACCACAGCACCGGCACCCCGTACAGGCACGCCATGATCCACAGCAGTGTCGTTGCGGGCACCGCCCGCCGGAGCCCGCCGCTACCCGCCTTGTAGGGCCGCTTCTTGGAGACGGACCGTTTGGGATCGGAGTCGACCGGGCGTGGCATGTCTGTGGTTGTCATCGGTTCTCCACCCGCCGGTTGACGATCAGCTGGATGATCGCGACGGCCATCAGGATGAGCATGAGCACGAACGACGCGGCGCTCGCGTAGCCGATCTGGCCCCGTTTGAAGCCGGTCTCATAGATGTACTGGACGAGCAGGTTGTTCGATGTGCCGGGTCCGCCGTTGTTGAGGGCGACGAACACCGGGTATTCCTTCATCGCGTTGATCGTGTTGAGCAGGATGACGATGAACGAGGTGGGCGCGATGCTCGGCAGCGTGATGCTGATGAACTGGCGCCATGGGCCGGCGCCGTCGAGCGAGGCCGCCTCGTAGTACGACACCGGTACGTTCTTGATCGCCGCGATGAACAGCAGCATCGAGAAACCCGTCCAGGCCCAGGATGCCGCCATCACCACCACTATCAACGACAGGTCCGCGTTCGACTGCCACGGAACGGCACTTCCGCCGAACTTCTCGATGACGTAGTTGACCAGTCCGAAGTTCTCACCGAACAGCCACCGCCACAGGACACCCACGACGATGGGCGACAGAAGCCACGGGATGAAGAAGACGACGCGGGCTACCGACGCGCCCTTGGCGTGCTTGTTCACCACCAGGTTGGCGGCGAGCAGCGAGAGCCCGAAGTTCAGCGGTACGAAGAGCACGGCGTACAGCAGCGTCCGGCTCAGCGCGTCGTAGAAGGTGGAGTCCCCGAACAGGTTGTGGTAGTTGTCCAGTCCGATGTACTGGAACGCCCCCACACCCGTGTAGTTCGTGAAGGAGTAGACGAGCCCGATCACCGCCGGCCAGACGAAGAACAGCGAGAAGAGCACGACATTGGCCGCGATGAGGACGAGCGGCGCAAGGGTGTACTTACTGCGTCTCCTGCTCCTGGGCGGGCTCGCGGACACGGCCGAGGCGCGTTTTGTCATCTTCCTGACTCCGTGCTGGTGGAATGGATTCCGGTGGGCTCACGCCATGAGCCCGGCGTTGCGCGGGCGCCCGGGCCGGGCGGCGGTGTCTCGACCCCGCCGCCCGGCCCACTGGCCTGCGATCAGCCGCCGACCTGCTGGTTGTAGCCGGCCACGATGTTCTCCAGGGCCTTGTCGGCCGACTGCTGGCCGTTGATCGCCTTGCCGAGTTCCGTCTTGGTCGGGTCCTCGGTGAGGGTCTTGCCCTTCAGCACCCAGTTCGTCTGCGCGCCACTGAAGTAGCCGGAGATCGGGGCGTAGAGCGGGATCGACTCGTTGTACAGCTTGTACGCCGCCTGCGCCGCCTCGGACTTGAAGGGGTACTTCGGGTTCAGACCGCTCTCGACCGGCAGGAACCCGGACGCCTCGCACAGCGCCTGGTAGTGGGCCGGCTCGTACAGCCAGGACAGGAACTTCGTCGCGGCGGCGGACGCGTCGGCGTTGTTGTTGAAGCCCACCGTCAGGCCACCACTGTTGACGTCACTGGCCTGCACCGGCTGCGCGGGGGTCGGGACGCTCGCCCACTCGAACTTCTTGATGCTCTCCGCGAAGGCGGGCACCTGCCACACGCCGGACCAGTAGGCGACCACGTCACCGCTCTGGAACATGGCCGACGGGTCGGCGCCGCTGGTCCACACCGACTTCGGCATGGTCTTGTCGTCGTTCCATCCGACGAAGGTGTTGACGGCCTTCTTGGTCGCCGCGTCCACCGAGAACTTGCCGGAGTCGTCCGCGTGGACGTACTGCCCGCCCATCTCGTACACCATGGCGCGGAGCCGGGACGGCGACTGGTCGAACGTCAGGGAGTACTTGGCCTTGGTCTTCTCCCGGACCTCGTTCGCCGCCTTGATGAAGTCGTCCCAGGTCCAGGTCTTCTGGGGCGAGGTCGGGAAGGAGACGCCGGCCTTCTCGAACAGCGACTTGTTGATGAACATGCCGGACGCGGTGACGTCCGAGGGGATGGACAGCACCTTCCCGGACGAGTCCTTCGCCAGGAAGTTGGCGTTGATCTTGTTGGTCGCGTTGTTGGCGATGGACTTGAGGTCGATCAGCTTGCTCGACCAGATCGGGTCCAGCGCCGGCACGGCCGCCACGTCGGGCAGGGAGTTCGCCTGCGCGGCGTTGTGCAGCTTCGTCGTGTAGCCGTCGTAGGGAATGTTGACGAGCTTGACGTCGACGCCGGCTTCCTTCTTGTACTGCGCCACCATCTTCTTCCAGCCCGCGTCCTGCCCCGGAACCGTGGAGATCCAGAACGTCAGCGACTTGGAGGTCCCGCCCGAGTCGGATCCCCCTCCGCAGGCGGAGAGCAGCAGGGCACCTGCCGTGGCAACGGCAGCGAGGGGAGCCAGGCGGCGCATACCGCCGCGGCCGAGTCGGCGGGAGCGCCGCACACCCACAGTGGTCATCTTCGATCCCTTTTTTTCGTCGTAGGGGACAGAGCACGGCGCCGACCGAGGCGGCACGGGTGCAGTTTGCAGGAGAAGTTGCTTTCCGGGGCGCGGCCTCGCCCGGCCGCGTCGTCCACGCGGGGCGGGATCCCCGGCCGTCCTGGCCGTCACCGCACGGGCACGCCCTCGTGCGGTTGCCGTACGTCGAGTACGGGCGGGAGGCTCGCCCCAAGCCGGCGTCCCGGCCGACTTAGAAAGCGCTTGTCCGGACATTGGCAGACCGAGTCCGAACCCGTCAATCCTTCGTCCGCGCCGCCTCGGTCACGGTTTGGACTCCTCTGGCGACCGCGAGCCTCGCCGCGCCCACCACGGTGCCGAGATCACCGACCTGGCTGCTGACCACTTCGGTGGGCCAGCTCAGCCGCTCCAGCTCGGCCCGCACACCGGGCAGGAGCTGCGGAAACGCGCCGGTGCTGCCGCCCAGAACGAGCAGCCCGGGGTCCAGTACGGCGGTCACCGCGGCGGCCAGCCGGCCCACGTCCACCGCGTGCCGGTCGATGATCGCGCGGGCCGTGGCGCCGCCCTGTCCGGCCAGCGAAAACAGCTGCTCGGCGGTACGGGGGCACGAGCCGTCGGATTCCGGCCAGGCCTGGGCGGCCCGGCTCAGCAGGGAGTGGGCGCCGATGTACTCCTCCAGGGCCTCGCGGCGGGGCTGCAGGTCGTCGTCCCAGGGGTAGGGCAGCCGGGCGAGCTCTCCGGCCGCCCTGTTCGCCCCGGCCAGCACGTGGCCCCCCACGACGATGCCGAGACCGATACCGACACCGATCCGCAGATAGCCGAAGGTGTGCCGGCCGCGCGCCGCGCCCTCGTGCAGCTCGGCGAGCGCGGCGCAGTTGACGTTGTTCTCCAGGTGGACGGGCACGCCGGGCGGCAGCGCCACGGCCACCGCGTCGAAGACGGGTCCAGCCTTGGCGGTCGCCGGGCGCACGGTGCCCTCCTCGGCGCGCGCGGTGACGTCACCGACGGCCACCACGATGGTGCGCAGCGGAGCGTCGGCGGGGAGCGCGGACAGCGCTTCGCGCACCACGACGGCGGCCTCCTCGCGGGAGCCGGTGGCCTCGGCGAGCAGGGTGCCGTCCAGGGCGCAGCCGCGCACCCGGGTCAGGGCGGGGCCGAGGTCGACGGCGAGTACGGAGCCGGCCGCGGGACCGAGTCCGTACACGGCGGCGGAACGGCCCGTACCGCCGGAGGCGATGCCCGAGTGGGCGGCGAGCCCGGCGTTCTCCAGCTCCGCCACGGCGGCGGACACGGTCGGCTTCGACAGGCCCGCCAGACTCGCGAGCTGCGGCCGGGTGGCCGTGCCCGCCCCGGCCAGCACGGCGAACACCGCGCTCGCGCTCTCGGTCAGGCGGAGGGCCTTCGCCACGTCGTGTTCCACAGTCTCCCCAAGGTCGAGGGCCGCGCTCCCCCGGTAGCTCGATGTCGTGGGATGCGGCGATGGGATGCCCTGGTATCGCGGTTTCCCGCCGCGTTCCGGCCCGGTCGGGCCACCTCCGCGGTCGGGTGCGCGATACCTCTTGACACGCACTGTACTTCGTTAGTTAACTTCCTAACGAATGTCACGGTACTCGCCTGCCGTGTCCGCGCAGAGGCCCGTCCCGGGGCTTCCCTAGCTCTTCTGTACATCAGGTTTTCCCTGCTCCAGACACGGTTCGCCCACCGTCGCAGCCCCAGCGCAACGACGAAAGAGAAGCCGTGCAGGACTCCACGCCCATCGCCGTCGGTATCGACGTGGGCGGCACCAAGACCCATCTCCGCGCCCTCGCGGGGAGCGCCACCGTCGTGGACGAGGTTCGTTCGAGCAGCGGCTGGCGGCCGCACCATCCCGTGGCCGCCGCCGACTGGCTGTGCGCCCTGGTCGACGAGGCGCTGCCCACGGGCGCCCGTCCCGCCTCGGTGGCCGTGGGCGGTCACGCCTGTGAGACGCCCCGGCAGTGCGCGAAGATCCGCTCCGTACTCGAAGAACGTCTCGGTGTGCCGTGCCTGGTGGTCGGCGACGCCGAACTGCTGGTCCCGGCGGCGGGGCTGGACAAGGGTGTCGGGCTGGTCGCCGGCACCGGCTCGGTCGCCGTGGGACGGCGTCCCGACGGCGACCTCGTGCAGGTAGGCGGCTGGGGCGCGGTGCTCGGCGACGAAGGAGGGGCCGCGGGTCTCGTGCGCGAGGCGGCGCGGGCCGTCTGGGCCGCCCATGACCGGGGCGAGGGGCCCGACGCGCTTGCCGAGGGGCTCATATCCGCGTTCGGGGTGAGTGAGGTACCCGCGCTGGGCGCTGCCTTGGAGAGCGCCACGGATGTCTCGGCCGAGTGGGGGCGGCACGCTCCCGTGGTGTTCGAGGCCGCCGCGAGCGGTTCCCTGATCGCCGGCGAGGTGATCGCCGAGGGGGGCCGGGAGCTGGCGTCGCTCGTGGTGCGGCTCGCCGCACGCGGGGTCCCCGTCGACGACGTGGTGGTCTCGGGCGGTACAGTGCTCGCCCAACCTGCCCTGCACGACGCTCTGTTGGCGTCACTTGCCATACTCGTCCCCGGTTCCCGGCTGCGGCCGCTGCGGGTACCGCCGGTGGAGGGTGCCGTGGCACTGGCCCGTTCACTGGTATGACATGTCCCGGTCGCTGAGCAGACCCCGGCCGGACATCGCCCGACCGTAGATCTTCACCCGTACGACTCGCCCTCACCACAGGCCGCATGGGGCCGGCGCTTCTCATGTGCTCATCGAGCTCCTGTCGTTCGCTCCACCTTCCCTCCTGGCCGCACGGCCGAAGAACTGAAGAGAGGCACGCGCATGCCGTCTACAGACGGGCTCAACTCCACCGCGTCGTCGGGCCGGCACGCCCTGAACCGGCGGAAGCTCCTCAAGACCTCACTGGCCGCGTCGGCCGGTCTGGTCGCGGGCCCGACCGTGATCACCTGGGCGAGCGTCGGCCAGGCGAGCGCCGCGACGGCCTCCTCGGCGGCCGGCGCGACGACCGCCGCCGCGTTCGTCGACGACTACACGACCAACATCGTCGCGAACCAGACGCCCGAGACCAACGCGGTGATCCGGGCTCTCGGCGGTTTCGCCAAGGTGTGGAAGACCGGCGACGCCTGGAACACCGGCATCCCGCTGATGCCCGAGGTGCTGCGCGCCAACGTGCGCTACTGCGCCCGCATCACCCACGCGCGCACCGAGGCGCAGGCGAAGGAGGCGTTCGTCTACGACCGCCAGCACCAGAGCTACGCGATGATCGGCGCGCTGGGCCCGCTGGCCGACCTGTACAAGGCGGGTGCCAAGGCGGTCACGTCGATCACGACGGCGCCGGACACGACGCCCGCGACGACGATCAGCGACTCCGTTCCGGCGGGCGCGCCGGCCGGCTCCGCCCTCGGTGCGGGCTCGTACACCTCGGACCTCGGTCAGGTGGCGAAGCTGGTCGACACCGTGCGCGGGCCGTTCGCCTCCGGCAACCCCGCCAAGTTCGCCTTCCAGTACCCGCGCCCGTGGCGCCTGAACGCGAACAGCGAGGTCGTCCCGACGGGTGCGACCGACGCCCTCGGCTTCCCGGTGTACGAGTCCGACGTGGTCGTCGTCACCCAGCTGCTGCGCCAGCGCGGCACCAACGCGGCCGAGGACGGCGGCTTCCCCAGCGGCCACACCAACGCCTTCCACCTGGCGGCGCTGGCGTTCGCGTACGCGGTTCCGGAGCGCTTCCAGGAGATCGTGACGCGCGCCTTCGAGCTGAGCCACACCCGGATCATGTCGGGCATGCACTCCCCCACGGACGTCCTCGGTGGGCGGGTCATGGCCACCGCCCTGGCCGCCGCCGCCCTCGCCGATCCGGCCAACGCCGGTCTCAAGGCCGCGGCGCGCGCCCAGGCTCTCGCCTACTTCGAGGCGCAGACGGGCACGACGGCGGACACCCTGTACGCCTACGCGCACCCGGGCGCCGGCGACGCGTACGCCGACCGGGACGCGAACCTGCGTACGGTCACGCCGAAGCTGACGTACATCCTCAACCGCAAGGGCCGCGACCAGGCGCTGACCGTGCCGAAGGGCGCGGAGGTGCTGCTGGAGACGCGTCAGCCGTACCTCGACGCGGCGCAGCGGCGCGCGGTGCTGCGCACGACCGCGCTGCCCGCCGGGTACGTCCTGCTCGACGGCTTCGAGCAGTGGGGGCGGCTCAACCTGTTCGCCGCGGCGGACGGTTACGGCTCCTTCGAGTCCGACGTGACCGTCGGGCTCGACGCGGCGGCCGGCGGCTTCGGTGCGGCCGACAGCTGGCGCAACGACATCGACGGCCGGGGCGGACTGACCAAGACCGGCACCGGCACGCTCACGCTGACCGGGCACAACAGCTACACGGGCGGGACGGTCCTCAAGGAGGGCGCGCTGGTCTCGGCCTCAGCCCACGCGCTGGGCCACGGCGACGTCCGGGTGCTGGGCGGGACGCTGCGGGTGACCGAGCCGGTCCAGCTGCACGGCACGTACGCCCAGCAGTCGGGAACGCTGGCCGTCGCACTGCGCGCGGGCCGTCGCAAGGAGGCCGTGAGGGTGACACGGCGGGTGGTCCTGGAGAAGGGCAGCGTCCTGTCGCTGAACCTCGACGCCGAGAACCCGCCCGCCGTGGGCAGCGTCGTCCCCGTCATCGACGCTCCGTCGCTGTGCGGCCAGTTCGCCCGTATCGAGGTGAACTCGGACAAGGTCCGCGCCGTACCCGTCTACACGGCGGAAGGACTGTCGGTACGACTCCTGAAGCGGTAATGCACGCTGCGGGGCGGGAGCTGATGCGAGAGTAGGGCCATGGCCCGGCTCCGGATCACTCCCGCCACCGCACGGTCGGCGTCGCCGCGGGGCGGACGATGACGCGCGATCGGCACACGGTTCTCGCCCCCACGACTCCCCCCGCCGCGGGGAGTCCGCCCGGCTCCGAGACTCCGGAGGAAGTGCTCCCCGGTGCCGCTCCCGCCGCGCCGGCGACCCCGTCCGGACGTGCGCAACTGTTCGCCCGTCTGAGACACCATCGGCGCCTGCTGGTCCCGCTCGCCGTGGCCGTCCTGCTCCTCCAGCTGGCCGTGGTGATGATCACGACGGCGGTGGAGCAGACGCCCACCATCGACGAGCCGGTGTACGTCGGCACGGCGGCCGTCTACCTCCACGAGCACAGCCTGCGTCTCAACCCGGAGCACCCGCCGCTGGGCAAGCTGATCATCGCCGTCGGGGTCGCCGTGGCCGGCCCGCACTTCGACCGTGGCTATGCCGGCGACCAGAGCCACGTGGGCCGCCATCTGCTCTACGAGTCCGGCAACGACCCCTGGCGTCTGATGCTGTGGGCGCGTCTGCCGGTGATCGTTCTGACGCTGCTCTTCGGGCTGGTGGTGTTCACCTTCGGCCGTGAACTCGCCGGTGCGGTGGGCGGGTTGGGGGCGCTGGCCCTGTACTCGTTCTCGCCGGACGTCGTCGCGCACGGCTCGCTGGCCACGCTCGACGTACCGGCGGCCGGGTTCGTGCTGACATCGGTGTGGCTAATGTGGCGGGCGCGGCGGCAGCCTCGGCTGTATCTTCCGCTCGCCGGTGCGGCCCTCGGGGCGGCCGTGGCCACGAAGATGAACACCCTCGCCGCCGTCCCCGTGCTGCTCCTGCTGGCCGGCCTCTCGGTGTGGCGTGCCCGGCGCACGGCGGTTCCGGGAGCGCGCCTGAAGCTGCTCGCGCGGGCCGTCGCGGGCGCGGTCCTGGTGGCGTTGGTCGCGGTGGCCGTCGTCTGGGCGTCGTATCTCGTCGTCGATCCTCGGCTGCGCTGGACGCCGTCCGCCGGCGAGGTACCGGCCGTGCACGGACTGCGGGCGCAACTGACGAGCCTGCTGCCCTTCCCGGACGCCTACCGCGACGGGATGCGGATGCAGTTCGGCCTGGAGAACGCGCACTGGGAGGGCTTCCTCTTCGGGCGGCACTACGAGGGTTCCCTCTGGTACTACCTGCCGGCCGCGCTCCTGGTGAAGACGCCGCTCGGCATGCTGGTGCTGTGGGCGGCAGGCACGGCCGTGTTTTTGACGGCTCGTCAACTTAGGCCCGCCGCTCCCTACTTGCTGCTTCCGACGGTCGTGCTGCTGGCCTCGGCCATGGACGGGCAGCGGGACTTCGGGGTGCGGTACGCCATCTTCGTGCCGATGTTCGGGGCAGTGGCGGCGGTCGGTGTGCTCGAGCTGCGGCGGCGGTGGGTACCGGTCGCCGCGGCGGGGCTGTTGGCGTTCGTGGCGGTCAGTTCGCTGCGGACGTTCCCGTTCTATCTGCCGTACGCCAACGAGGCGTTCGGCGGACCGACGAAGACGCACGAGCGGCTGCACGACTCCAACGTCGACTGGGGGCAGGACCTGGGGCGGCTCGCGGACCGGCTGCGGGACCGGTACGCGGGTCAGCGGGTCTGGCTGGTCTACAAGGGCAGCGGCGTTCCGTCGTACTACGGGATCCACGCGTCCGATCCGCGCCGCCAGCCCGAAGGGAAGGTGCATGGGCTGCTGGTGGTGTCGGACTCGTCGGTCGCCAAGGCTCAGGGGCGGCTGGCGCGGCTGATCCACAGCAGCCACGAGGTCGACGAGGTCGGCCACTCGATCACGATCTTCCGCCGGTGAACGGTGAGCTATGTTGGCTCGCTGTGGGAGACGAACGAGGCACATCGGTGCCATCGCCGCAGCAGGCTCGCGCCCAGGCGTCCGCGATCACCTCGGGGAAGACGGCCCCGGAGGTGGAAGCGGCGCCGACCTCCCGGCTGCGGGAGTTGTTCGACGGGCCCCGGCTCTCCCCCGGACAGCGGCGCATCGCGCAGTATCTGATCGAACACATCACCGAGGCCGCGTTCCTGTCGATCACGGACCTCGCGGACCGGGTGGGTGTGAGCCAGCCGTCCGTGACCCGGTTCGCGGCGGCCGTCGGCTTCAGCGGCTACCCGGCACTGCGCGAGAGACTCCAGGCCATCGCGCTCAGCACCCTCGCGAGCGCGCCGGGCACGACGGAGGAGAACCGGAGCAACGAACTCCAGGCGGCGGTGGACGCCGAGATCGCGAACCTGGAGAACCTGCGGCGGGACTTCGCCGACCCCGACCGGGTGATCGAGGTCGGCCGGAGCCTGTCGCGCTCGACTCCGCTGACCGTGCTCGGCCTGCGTATCTCCGGATCGCTGGCCGAGTACTTCGCCTACGCCGCCCGCCGCATCCACCCGGACGTCCGACTGGTGACCCGGGGCGGCAGCACCGCCTACGACGCGCTCCTCCAGTCGCGGGAGGCCGGGGGCACCTGGGTGCTGGCGTTCTCGATGCCCCGGCACGCGCAGGAGACGCTCACCGCGGTGCAGGTCGCCAGGCGGGCCGGCTTGCAGGTGGCCCTGATCACCGACCTGGCCCTCGGCCCGCTGGCCGACGAGGCCGACATCGCCTTCGCCACCGGCACGGGCTCCCGGCTGGTGTTCGATTCGTACGCCGGGCCCGCGGTGCTGTCTGCCGCGCTGCTCCAGGCCATGACGGACGCCGATCCGGAGCGGACGCAGGGGCGACTGGAGGAGTACGAGCAGAGCGCCGACCTGCACCAGTTCTTCCTTCGGGACTGAGTCGGCGTCCGTGCCCTCGTCGGTGTCCTCGTCCGAGCGCAGGGGTGTTATGGGCGTTCATCCCGATTTGTGCATGAATTTTTTCATACTTCTTGCAAAGCAGACGGCATATATAAATACTGCTCACGGATCGCGTCCCGGTGGGACTCCGGGGCACGATCCACGCCCTGTACACCCGCTGCCGCCGTCTCCTACCCGCGTCGGCGCCGCGGGTGTCCGGACGGGTGCCGCCTGCGCGAACACCCGTTGCGGCCCCGGCCATCCCCTAGGCCGGGGCCGCTGAATCCGTCGCACCACCCTGTCGACGCCGCACTCCCGGAGCGATGATCATGCCCATGACGTCCACGATGACCACGCGGACCAGCCCGGACTGGCCCTGTCAGGTCAAGATCCCCGGCAGCTACGACTGGGAGCGCTCGGCGGTCAAGTGGCTGCGCGAGCTGGTGCCGACGCGCTACGCGGGCTACCCCACGCTGATCCGCCACCCCGTCCTGCTCGCCCGGCACGCGCACATCCAGGTCCAGCACGAGATCCGGGTCGCCCGCACCGCCCTCCAGACGGCCCGCGCCGACCTGCCCGGTCTCGGTCTGAGCGAGTCGGTCATCGAGCACACGATCAAGATGTACGCCGCCGAGGTGCTCCAGCTCCAGCACATCGCCCGCAGCATCCGCGCGGTCACCCAGGCCCTGGTCGACACCCACGCCGCCCGCTGAGCCCACCGCCCGGTCAGGTCGCCCCTCGCAAGGACGTTCAGGAGCCCGTACGGGACTCCAGGTCCTTGCGCGTGTCATCGCCGTAGACGCCGCTCTCGTCGCCGCGGATGCCGTACCAGAGCTGGAAGCGGGCCACGGCCTCGGTGAGGGTGGTGTCGTAACTGCCGGTCCTGGCGCCGTGGTCGTAGACGTTCGGGATGCGCAGCAGCCGCTCCTGGAGCTCGGTCACCTCAGGGCCACTGTCCCCCTCCCGGAGGGTGCCGGGGCCGTCCGGGTCGACCGAAGCCGGTGTCGACGGGGTGGGGGCCGCGACAGGGGCCTCGGTGGGTGCGGCCGAGGGTGTCGGCCGGACCTCCTCGCCCTCGGCACTGCCCGGGAGCAGCAGGGCCGAGCCGAAGCCGACCAGGGCCGCCGCGCCGACGGCGACCACGACGGCGACGCGGCGCAGGTTCGGGCCGAACCCGAAGCCGCTGCCGGTGCGTTCCGTCCGTTCGGCACGTCGGCGGCGGGACACGGGCGGCAACTCCTGCGTCGCGTCCTCGGCGCCAGGCGCCGGCCGGGGCCAGGGCCGGGGCACAGGCGGCGGCAGGGGCACGGACTCGTACCTCTCCGGCATTTCTGCCATCGCCTCCTTGTGCTCCCGCATGAGCTGCGCCAATGCATCGGTGCGGCGACGGCGCACCACGCGCGTCGGCTCCAGGGGTCGGCGGCCTTCCGGCCGACCCGGAGCGGGCGGTGTCGACACTCTGCTCCCCTTCCCTGCGTCCCTGAGTTCTCAGTTCCTGAGTTCCTGCGTACGAACTGCACACGGAGCGCGTACGGCGACGCGGCGGCTCCGTGGAGTGATACGCGGTCAGGGGCCGCTGGGTTCAGTGCGACGGGCGCAGCTTGCGGGGAGTACGGCGTCCGTCGGCGGCCCCACCGCCGCCGCGCTCGACGAAGTGGCCCAGGTGGTCCGGGGTCGGCCGCAGCAGACCGTCGCGGACTGCGAGGGCGGTGGCCTCGGCGCGGGAGGCGGCGCCGGTCTTGCGGAGCAGATGCTCGATATGGCTGTGCACGGTTCGCGGGGACAGGAACAGCGCCTGGGCGATGGCCTGGTTGGTCTGCCCGGTGGCCGCGCGGGTGAGCACTTCCAGTTCGCGCGGACTGAGCCCGTACGGCAGTTCGGTCGGCGTCTCGTGGACCAGTACCGCCGCAGCCGGGCCGGTCAGCCCCGGCGCCGTCGTGTGCCGGTGCAAGGAGATGCGGTACCAGGTGCCGTCGAGCGGCCACAGCAGCCGCAGCCGTCGGCCACCCGTCTCGGCGAAGGCGCGCAGCAGCGGACGGAACTCCTCGTCCGCCACCACCCGGGCACGCTCCCGTCCCGGCAGGCCGACGCTCCCGCCCTCCGCGACGAGGCTCGCCGCACCCTCGGGCGGTAGTCCGTGCAGGTCGCCGGTGTGGGCCGTCGGGTCGGCGAGCGCTCCGAGCGCGGGGATGACGGAGGCGAGGAGGCGGCGGGCCTCGGTGTCGTAGGCGTCCGGGTCGCGGGTGGAGAGGTTGATCAGGCCGACGAGGCGTCCGTCGTGCCGGAGCGCTCCGGTCATGGCGTCGCGCAGGCCGGCCGGGCGGACCCGCTCGGCGTAGAACCAGCCGTGCCGGAAACGCTGGCCGGGGTCGTCGGCGTCCTCGGAGATGGAAGGCGGCACGTCCTGCCGGACGACGTTGCGATACCAGGGGGTGTCGACGAACTCGGCGGCCAGTGCCTGCGAGGTCTCGGCGGTGTAGCCGATGCCGGCGACCTGGACGTGTTCGCCGGTCAGCGGGTCGATGGACAGCAGGGTCGCCAGGTCGAGAGGCAGGGCCCGGCCGAGTTCCTCCAGGGCCTGGGAGCACGCCGACACGGTGTCGCGCTCGCGCGTGAGCATGCCGATGCGGGTGGCCGCCGCGATCTGGTGGTGGCTGAGCATGCGCGCCTCCGGGAGCCGGCCGGGAGTCATCCAGAGCCAGTTCGTTTGGCCTCTAACGATAGGCCTGCGACCCG
This sequence comes from Streptomyces sp. NBC_00576, assembly GCF_036345175.1. Lineage (NCBI taxonomy): Bacteria > Bacillati > Actinomycetota > Actinomycetes > Kitasatosporales > Streptomycetaceae > Streptomyces > Streptomyces sp. NBC_00576. The sequence continues at coordinate 676,397 of NZ_CP107780.1, forward strand.
TGCCGGGCAAGACGTTCACCCCGACGTGACGGGATCGGTCCCGGCCCTGCCACCGGGGTTGGGAGCGGTCGGGAGGCGGTCGGTATTTGTACGGATGGTGCGGCGGGGCCAGGGGGTCTTTTCTGTTCGGCACGGGCCGGTCCTCCTGACCGGCAGCGTCACAAGCCCCTTGCCCTACCCCTCAGTTCCCTTGTCGTATCCCTCAGTTCCCTTGCCGTACCCCTTGCAGCCCGCCCCCGACGGGCACATCCCCTGGGAGAGCACCGCCATGATCACATCCCCGTTCGCCGACTCCACGGCCTCGCGCAGACAGTTCCTCGCCTGGTCCGGTGCGGCCCTCGCCCTCGCCGCCGCCGGCTGTTCGGCGCCCGGCAGCGACACGGCGGCGTCGGGGCAGAAAGCCGCCGCCGACAAGGACTCCGGTGAGCCCCTGACGAAGATCGGCCTGGACTATCCGTTCACCCAACTCCCGCTCTACGCCACGCTGGTGAAGCTCTCCACCGCCGCCGCCAAGAAGCACGGGGTCTCCCTGCTGACAACCAGCGACGGCAGCAGCGCCGACGCCCAGGCGACCAACCTCAACACCTGGGTCGCCCGCAAGACACCCGCGATCGTGTCGTTCCCGATGGTGTTCGAGGCCGCCGAGCCGCTCGCCAGGGCCGCGCTGGACGCGGGCCTGATCTGGGTGACGTACGGCGGCACACTGGAGCACCAGAGCGCCGACATCCGGTTCAGCTTCCGGGAGGGCGGCACCCTGCTCGGCGAGGCGGCGGCCAAGTGGGCGCTCGAGAACCTGGGCGGCAAGGGCAAGATCGCCTTCCTCACCGACAGCACGATCGAACTGGGTCGCGAACGCACCAAGGGCATGGTCGACGCCTTCACCAGACTGGCACCGGGCGTCGACGTGGTCGCCCAGGAGCAGGCCATCGACCCGGACACGGGCCTGACCAGGACCAAGGCCATCCTCGCCAAGCATCCCGACCTCAACCTGGTCCTCGGGGTCACGGACGCGGCGGCATACGGCGGGTACAAGGCGCTGGAGCAGACGGGGCGGGCGAAGGACGACGCGAAGACGTTCGTCGGCGGGCAGGACGGCGCGGCACCCTCGCTGCTCGCGATCAAGGCGGGCACGTTCTACCGTGCCTCGGCCGCCCTCGCGCCGCAGGACATCGCGAACGCCATCGTGGACGTGCCGCTCGCGGTCGCCGCGGGCAGGGCGAACCCCGGCGTGGAGGTACCGATCGCGCTCGTCGGCCCCCGGGACACCGCGAAGATCGACGCACTGCTCGCCCAGAACGGCTAGGGGACCGTCATGACGGAGGTGAGCCTTCGGATCCGCGGACTGACCAAGTCCTTCGGCGGCGTCCGAGCCCTGGACGGCGTGGACCTGACCGTGCCGATGGGACAGGTCCACGCCTTGCTCGGGCACAACGGCGCCGGCAAGTCCACGCTCATCAAGTGCCTGGGCGGGGCGTACCCGCCGGACTCGGGCACGATCGAGGTCGGCGAGCGGGCGTACGAGCGGCTGAGCCCGCGCGAGTCGATCACGGCGGGCGTGGCGATCATCTTCCAGACGCTGAGCGTGGTCGACGCACTCACCGTCTCCGAGAACATCTTCCTCGGCCAGGAGTGGACCCGATACGGCCGGATCGACCGCCGCGCCCAGGAAGAGGTCGCCGCCGGACTCCTGGAACGGGTGGCGGCGACCTGCTCACCACGCGACCGGGTCGGCGAACTCCCTATGGGACAGCGCCAGTTGGTTGAGATCGCCAAGGCGCTCAGCCGCAGCGCCTCGGTCCTGGTCCTCGACGAGCCGACCGCCGCCCTCTCCACCGCCGAGAGCGACGCCCTGGCCGAGCGGGTCGAGGACCTCCGCGCCCAGGGACTCGCCATCGTCTACGTCACCCACCTGCTGGCGGAGGTCGAACGACTCGCGGACGCGGTCACCGTGCTGCGGGACGGCCGGGTCGCCCACCACGCGGTGGGCGCCGGACAGAGCCGACGGGAGCTGGTCGCCGCGATCGCGGGCCGACCGGTCGAGGACGACTCCCGGGACCGGCTCGCCGGTGCCGGTCCCGGCGGGGACCGAGGGGCTGGCGGGGACCGAGGAGCTGGCGGGGACCGAGGAGCTGGCGGTGAGCCGAGCGGCAAAGGGTTCCCCGGCCGCGGGCTCGCCGACTCGGGACCGCGGCCCGGCCGGGTCCCCGATGCCGAGGTTCCTGATCGCGCGGGCCCCGACGCCGAGGTTCCTGATCGCGTGGGTCCCGGGGACATGCTCCCGCCCAGCGGGGGCCGGGTCCCCACCGACACCACACCCCGCGCCACGACCTCCCCCGCCGCTCCAGTGGCGCGGGGTGTGGGCTCATCCGACGGCGGCCTGGTCCTGGAGGGCCTGTGCGGCCCCGGCTTCGGACCCGTCACCCTCACCGTGGGCAGTGGTGAACGCGTCGGGCTGTACGGGCTGATCGGTTCCGGTCGTACGCGCATCCTGGAGACCCTCTACGGCAGGCGCCGCGCTTCCGGCGGGACCGTGCGGGTCGGTGACCGTACCGTCAGGGCCGCCCGGCCCGGCGACGCGCTGGCCGCCGGGATCGCCCTCGTACCGGCGGACCGGCGCAGGCAGGGGCTGTTCCCGACGCTGAGCGCCCGGGACAACGCGCTGCTTCCCGCGGTGCGCCCGCTGTCCCGGTACGGGGTACGCGCACTCGGCGCCGAGCGGCGGGTGTTCGACGCGCTGGCCGGTGCGGTGGGCCTGCGTCCGGCACAACCCCGGCTGCCGGCGGCCTCGTTCTCCGGCGGCAACCAGCAGAAGCTGGTCCTCGGCCGGTGGATCAACGACACCAGGGACATCCGCGCGCTGCTCCTCGACGAGCCCACCCAGGGCGTCGACGTGGGCGCCCGGCGGGAGATCTACCGGGTCGTGCGCTCCCTCGCCGACGACCGGGGCACGGCCGTGCTGTTCGCGTCCAGCGACCCGGAGGAGATCGTCGAGCTCGCCGACCGGTGCCTCGTCGTCGCCGGGGGCCGTGTCGTCGGCGAGCTGTCCGGAGCCGAACTCACGGAGGAGGCCCTGTTGTCGGCCGTGCACAACGCCTCCCAGACCTCCGAGCCCTCCGAGCCCTCCGAGCCCTCCGCCGCCGAACCCGCACACCAGCAGTCCGTCACCGCCGAAGGAGCAGTATGACCACCGCCGACTCCGTCCTCGTGCGCCCGCGCGCCCTCGCCGCGGGCGGTCTCGGTACCGTGCGACGGCATCCGCTGATCCTGGTGCTCGCAGTGATGGTGCTGGTGTTCCAGGTATCGACGGGGAGCTTCCTCGACCCGGCCAATCTGCGGGGCATCGCCACCGACGCGGCCACCCTCGCCATCGTCGCCGTGCCCCTCGCGCTGCTCGTGATCAGCGGGTATCTCGATCTGTCCGTCGGTTCGACGCTCGCCCTCGGCGGACTTGTCGCCGGGTGGCTGGCCGGGCAGGGGCAGTCGCCGGTCGTCGCCGTGCTGGGCGGACTGGCCGCCGGGGCTGCGGTCGGCGCGGTGAACGGGGTGCTGTGCTGCTACTTCGGGCTGTCGGCGTTCATCGTGACGCTGGGCATGCTGACCGCCGTACGCGGGCTCGCGCAGCAGCTCTTCCCGTTGCCGCTCAGCGGGTTCGGCTCCGGCTTCGCCTGGCTGGGCGGGTCGCGGATCGCCGGGATCGCGGCACCGGTCGTCATCGCCGCCCTCGTGCTGGTCGCGGGCGCCCTGTTCCTGGCGCTCACGCCGGCCGGGCGGCATGTCTTCGCGATCGGGGTCAACCGGGAGGCCGCATATCTGTCGGGTATCAGCATCCGGCGTACGCCCTTCGCGCTCTTCGTCGTCACCGGGGTGGCCGCCGCGCTCGCCGGGGCCATCAAGGCATCCGTGCTGGACAGTGCGGTCGGCGGGACCTCGGGGGCCGGGTTCGAGTTGACCGTGCTGACCGCCGTGCTGCTGGGCGGGGTCGCGCTCAGCGGCGGATCCGGGTCCGTACTCGGGGTGCTTCTCGGCGTGCTGTTCCTCGGCAGCCTGCAGAACGGGCTGACACTGCTCGATGTGCCCACCTTCTGGCAGCAGATGGCGCAGGGGACCGCTCTGGTGGCCGGCGCCGCGCTCGCGCACTTCGCGCCCCGGTCGTCCCGGTGAACCCTTCGGCCGGGCCTGTCGGTTGTGAACGGGGTCAACACCCCAGGGGCCGTGAACACCATCAACACCGTGAACTCCATGAACTGCGTCAGCTGCATCAACTCCGTGAAAGAGGTTTCCGCGTGAGCGACAGCTCCCCCACCCTGATCCTGACCGGCGGTCAGGTCCTCACCGTCGACGGCGACTTCACCGTGGCGGAGGGCGTCGCCGTGCGCGGCCGGGACATCGTCGCCGTCGGGACAGACGCCGAGGTGCGCGCCCTGGCAGGCCCGGACACCCGCGTCGTCGAACTGAACGGCCGTACGGTCCTGCCCGGCATCAACGACTCGCATCTGCACGGGGCGGCGTACGGGATGACGAAGCCGCCCTTCGCCATCGACGTCGGTCATCCGACGGTCGGCTCGATCGCCGACATCGCCGGTGCCGTGGAGCGGGCGGTCCGGGAGGCGCTGCCCGGCGAATGGGTGGTCGGGCTGGGCTGGGACCCCGGGTATCTGGCGGAGTGTCTCGCCGATCCGCGGCGGTTTCCGCACCGCCGGGACCTGGACGCGGTCGCGCCGGACCACCCGGTGTGTCTGACCGACTTCTCGGCGCACATGGCATGGGTCAACAGCGCGGCGCTGCGTGCCTGCGGGATCGACGCGGAGAGTGCGGCGCCGGGCGGCGGTGTCATCGACCTCGGCGCGGACGGGCAGCCCACCGGCATCCTGCGCGAGGCGGCCCAGGGGCTCGTGCAGTCCGGGCTCCCCTCCCCCACCCTCGCCGAGCGGCGCCTGGCCATCCAGGGGGTGGTCCGCGAGCTGCACTCGCGCGGGATCACCAGTTACACCGAGCCCGGTCTCGGGCCGGGCGGTGACGAGACCTTCTCCGGCGGGCTGAGCACCGACAACTGGACCGCGTACGCCCAACTGGTCGTCGACGGTGAACTGGACGCCCGGATCAGTGTGTTGCTGCTCCCCGCGCCCATGGGCGGCTCCGCCGACGACGTCCGCAAAGGGCTGGCCGAGCTGCGCCGACCGGAATCCGCCGACCCCCGGCGCCTCAACGCCATCGGCGTCAAGATCTTCGCCGACGGGGTGCCGCCGAACCGTACGGCCTGGATGAACGACCCGTATCCCGAGGGCGGCCACGGCGCGCTGTGCGTGCACGGCGCCACCCCCGCGCTCCAGGTGGACGAGCTGCGGGAGATGATCCGGGTCGCGCACGAGGCCGGCTTCCAGCTCGGCGTGCACGTCACCGGCGACCGGGCGATCGACACCGTTGTCGACGCGTTCGTCGACGCCGAGACCGCAGCGCCTCGCGCCGACGCCCGGCACTACGTCATCCACGGCGACTTCATCGGCGCTCAGAGCCTGGCGAAACTGGCGGCGCACGGGTACGGGGTCAACATGAACCCCGCCATCAAGTGGACCATCTCCGATCTGATGGACGAGGTCGTGGGACCCGTGCGGTCGGCGTACCAGTGGCCGGTTCGGTCGGCGATCGAGGCCGGGGTGCGGGTGTGCGCGAGTTCCGACGCGCCGGTCACCAAGCCGGACTGGCGCCAGGGCGTGGCCGCGATGCTGCTGCGCGAGTCGAAGGCCAGCGGCAGGCCCAGCGGCCCCGAGCAGTGCGTGACGCTCGCCGAGGCGCTGCGCGCCTACACGGCCACTCCGGCCTGGCAGGACTTCGCCAACGACTGGAAGGGCAGCATCGAGCTGGGCAAGATCGCGGACCTGTGCGTGCTGGACCGCCCGCTGCTGGACCTCGACCCGCACGACATCGTCGAGGTCGAGGTGGATCTCACCGTCTTCGACGGGCGGGTGGTCTTCGAACGCTGAGGATGCTGCGGATCCCGAGGATTTCAGGTACGCGGCGCGGCGTCGAGGAACTGGGCCAGGGACGCCTTCAGCGCGGCGACGAACATGCGCCGGGTCTCCTCGTCGAGGGCGTCCAGGGACAGGTACGGGTTGAGATCCTCCAGTTCGACCAGGAGGAGTTCGCCGTCCGGGGCTCGGCAGGCGTCCACCCGCTGGACGCCATGGCCGAGACCGTTCCAGTCGATGAAGTGCTGGGCGAAGCGGAGGTCGGCCGGGGCGGGCCGGTACGGCTCCAGTTGCCAGCGCCGGTCGGTGTGCGGGGCGTACAGGGCGTACTGGAACTCGTGGTCGACGAAGCAGAACGAGACCTCGTACGTGAAGTCGATGCGCGGCTGGACGAGGACGTTCCCGTCTGCCAGGCCGCGCAGGCGGTCCTCGGGGACTATCTCCAGGCCCATGGAGTCCGCGCCCAGCTTGGGCTTGACCACGTAGGCGTCGGCCTTCGGCAGACGGTGCAGGTCTTCCGGGCGGTCGACAGTGGGGATGACCGGGTGTCCCGCGGCGGACAGGTCGACGAGGTACTGCTTGCCCGCCATGTCGGCCTTTCCCGTGAGCGGGTTGTAGACGCGGGTCCCGGTGGCGGCCGCACGCTCGCGGAATTCGTCGTACGCGGCCTGATACTCGAGGACCGGCCCGCTGTTGCGGACCACCACGGCGTCGAAGGCGTGCATCAGTGCTGCCGCGTCCAGCGGGTGGCACAGGGCGAGGTCGAAGTCTTCACGCAGGCGTGCGGTCAGGAAGATGTCCTCGTCGCAGTAGCGGCGACCGCGCGCCGGGTAGGACAGGTCGGTGACGTACAGGAGCCGTGGGCGGGCGGACGGCATGAACTCTCCCTGGAGGACTGTGAAGCAGGTGGCGAAGAGGCTGCTGGCGGGGGCGACGCGAACGGCCGTGACGCCGAGGATGCCCACGCCCACATTGTGCCGCCACAGCTGCGAGTCGGCGCACGGCGGTGCCGCCGTCGATGTTCAGGGCCTGTCCGTTGATCCACGACCCCTTGCAGGAGAGCAGGATGCGACCAGCTCCGCGAGGCAGGCGTCGTCGGAGATGTCGAAGTACACCGCGACCGCCTGGCCACCTGTAGGACCTCGCGGCCCATGGCCAAGCTGCTCAGTCTCGGTACCGGTCGACCTCCGCTGCGGCCGTCAGGGCAGCCTCTTCACCCTTGTAGGTGATGGCGCCTGGCGACCTGACCAGCCCAGTCTCAGATTCGTAGTGTGCAACACCCGGCAAGTTCCCCGAAGCTCCGCTGAGCGCTTGCCCCCTGCGGCCAGGGGGTTCTCCGCTACGGCTGCGGGGTCGTAGAGCCGGGGAGCCGAGCGGTGCTCGAGATCAGGTGCGGCTGTCGGTGAGGTCTGCCAGGAGTGCCGTGATGACGCGGTCGGTGGAGGCTGCCATGTCGACCGAGTCGGGGGCGAGCAGCCACTGGACCTGGAGGCCGTCCATGACGGCGATGATCGCGTTGGCCGTGTGTTCGAGGTTCGCGTCGGCCCGGACCTCGCCGAGTTCGCATGCTTCGGCGAGGGCCTCGGTGACGAAGACGCGCAGTCCCGCGTAGCGGTCACGGAAGTACTCCTGGGCGGGGTGGCCCTCGGTGACGCTCTCCGCCGACAGGACGGTATACAGCCGGACGATGCCTTCCCGTTCGGCGTTGCGGTGGGCGGTGTCGACCAGGTGGCGCAGGAAGGCCAGGCCCCGGGGGCGCTCGCTGCCGAGCTGTTCGATGCCGGTTTCGTCGCGCAGCGCCAGGACGCTGGTGAGCAGCTGGGCCTTGGAGCGGAAGTAGTGCAGGACGCCGGCCTGGGTGACTCCGGCCCGGTCGGCGATCTCCTGCAGGGAGGCGTTGTTGTAGCCGCGTGCGGCGAAGGTGTCCATGGCGATCTGCAGGATTTCCTGACGTCGCTGCTGGGCTTTGAGGCTCTTCCCTGTGCGGGGCTGCCGCCCCCCGTTCGGCGTGCTCTCGCTCATCGTGCGGAGTCTACGGGGCTGTCGATCAGTGGTCACCCGTCGATCAAACCTGAGAAAGAACTTACGCACAAGGACTTACTAAGTACTTAGTAAGTGTGCTTTCCTGCTCCCGTTCCGCCCGCTTCGTGCCGCATCGCGGCCTGGAAGGACGAGCATGAGCCGCCCTGCCCTCCCTGATGACACCGAGCTCCGTGATCGCGTCAGCGGTCTGGACCTGGACTCCAAGATCCGCCTGCTGACCGGCGCCGACCTGTGGAGACTCCCGGCCGAGCCCCGTCTCGGGCTGTCCGCGGTGACGATGTCCGACGGCCCGCAGGGCGTGCGGGGGACGGGTGATGACCCTGACGAAACCGGGCTGCTGGCCCCCGCGCCGAGTGCGCTCGCGGCAGCCTGGGACACCGGCCTCGCCGAGCGCCTGGGGGAGCTGTTCGCCACGGAGGCCCGTCGCAAGGGCGTCGACGTGGTGCTGGCGCCGGTGGTCAACCTGCAGCGCACCCCGGTCGCCGGGCGTCACTTCGAGTACTTCTCCGAGGACCCGCTGCTCACCGGCACCCTGGCCGCCGCCGTCGTGCGTGGCCTGCAGAGCCGGGGTGTGGGCGCGTGCCTGAAGCACTTCGTGGCCAACGACTCCGAGACCGACCGCACCCAGTACCGCGCCAGGCTGGACGAGCGGACGCTGCGGGAGGTCTACCTGGCTCCCTTCGCGCACGTCCTCGCCGAAGCCGAGCCGTGGAGCGTGATGGCCGCGTATTCGGGTCTGGACGACGGGACCGAGTCGGCGCCGATGACCGAGAACGCGCGGTTGCTGCGCGAGGTGCTGAAGGGCGAGTTTGCTTTCTCCGGGCCGGTGGTCAGCGACTGGGCCGCGACCCGGTCCACCGTGGCCTCGGCGGTCGGTGGTCTGGATCTGGTGATGCCCGGCCCCGACGGTCCCTGGGGTGACGCTCTCGCGGCGGCCGTGCGCGCGGGCGAGGTGGACGAGCAACTCGTCGACGACAAGGTGCTGCGGCTGCTGCGCCTGGCCGGGCACGTCGGCCGACTCGACGAGCCGGGGCCGGCCCCTGTACCGGCACAACCCGCTGCCGAGGAGTTCCGGCTGCTGCGCGAAGTCGCCGCCCGGGGCACCGTGCTGCTCCGCAACCAGGAAGACCTGCTGCCCCTGACGCCGGACAGCATCCGCAGCGTCGCGCTGATCGGCCCCAACGCCGTGGCGCCGTATCTCCAGGGCGGCGGCAGCGCCTACGTCCCGGCGGTGCGCACCGTGTCGTTCGAGGAAGGGCTGCGCGCCGCGCTCCCCGAGGCCGTCCGACTGACCGTGCATCGGGGCGGCGAAGCCCGCCTGCGCCTGCCGTACGCCACCGCCGCGCTGCTCACCGATCCCGACACCGGCGAGACGGGCGTGCGCGCCGACCACCTGGACGCCGGCGGCAACCGGATCGGCGGCGAGGTAAACGCCACCGGGGACTGGACCACGTACGACGGCTTCGACGCAAAGACCCATCGGGTGCTGCTGCGCACGGTGCTGACCCTCGCCGAACCGGGGACGCACCGTCTGGAGTTCGGCTGCCCAGGGCGCTTCAGCGTGACCGTGGACGGCGAGGAGATCCTGGCCGGAGACGATGGCCGGGGTGTGGAGCTGGTGCTGAAGTCCAGCCACAATCACCCGCCACTGAGGGGGATCGACGTCGAGGTGGGACCGGAAGGTCGCAGGCTCGCGCTCGCCCTTGACCTCACCGTCGTGGACGCCGGTGGCTACGGCCGCTTTGTTACCGCCCAGCTGCGGCACGCTCCGCCCGGGCCAACGCCGTACGAGGAGATCGCCGAAGCCGCCGCCGCGGCGCAGGCGGCCGATGTGGCCGTCGTCGTGGTGGGCACCAACGAGGAGGTCGAGTCCGAGGGCTGGGACCGCACCGGGCTCGACCTGCCCGGTCATCAGAACGACCTGGTCCGCAAGGTGCTCGCCGCCAACCCGCGCACCATCGTGGTCGTCAACGCCGGCGCGCCGGTGCTGCTGCCCTGGGCCGACGAGGCACCCGCCCTGCTGTGGGCGTGGCTGCCGGGCCAGGAGGCCGGGCACGCCCTGGCCGACGTCCTGCTGGGCCGGATCGAGCCGTCCGGCCGACTGCCGTGGACCCTGCCCGCTCGCGCCGAGGATGTCCCCGTCCCCGACGCAGTGCCCCGCGACGGCGTCGTGGACTACAGCGAGGGCGTCCACGTCGGCCACCGGGCCTGGGACAAGGCGGGTCTCGTCCCGGCCTTCCCCTTCGGCCACGGGCTCGGCTGGACCCGATGGACGTACGAGTCCGTCGCCCTCTCCCCAACTCCCGTCTCCGCCATTCTGCCCAGCCCCGCAGGCGGAGACGGGCTCAACCTGACCGTGGGGCTGACCAACCGCGGCCCCCGGGCCGGCCGTGAGGTCATCCAGGTCTACGTGGAGCCGCCGCAGGACGACATCGACCGGCCGGTGCGCCTGCTCGCCGGCTTCGCCACCGTCCAGGCGGCGCCAGGTGCCCACGTCACAGCCGAGGTACGCGTGCCCGCCCGCGCCTTCCAGATCTGGGACAGCAAGGCCCGCGCATGGCGTACTCCGCCCGGCCGCTACCGCCTCCATGTCGGACGCTCCAGCCGTGATGCGCGTCTCGCCGCCGACGTGACCGTCGACGACGGGCGCCTGCACCCCCCAGGCTGACCCACCGGCCGCAGTCCCTTTTGCCCCACCACACCCCACGCGCCCTGTTCAGCACGACCGCAAGGAGCCGCAACCATGAGCACCCTCCGTCCCACCGCCAGAATCCTCCAGATAGCCTGCGCCACCATCGGAGCCGCCCTGCTGGCCACCGGCTGCGGCCGCAGCGCCGACTCCGCGGCCGACAACGCCCCGGCGGAGATCAGCAGCGGCAAGGCCAAGGGCAAGCTGGTCATGTGGTCCATGGGCGACCCTGACAAGGCTCTGCTGAGCCTGGCCAAGAAGTTCGAGCAGCAGAACCCGGACGTGAAGGTCCAGATCACCGCGGTGCCGTGGGACGCCGCACACGACAAGCTGACCACCTCGATCGCCGGCGGCAACACCCCGGACATGTCGCTGATCGGCTCCACCTGGATGGGCGAGATGGCGGCCATGAACGGCTTCCAGGCCACTCCGGCCTCGTTCCAGCCGTCGGTGTTCTTCCCCGGGCAGTGGGACACCACCAAGTACAAGAACACCTCCTACGGTGTCCCGTTCATCGCCGACACGTCCGTGATCTACTACCGGACCGACATCACCACCAAGGCCGGCATCAAAGGTGCCCCTGCGGACGACTGGGCCGGCTACCTGAAGGACCTGAAGGCCATTCAGGCCACCGCGGGTAAGCAGAACCCCAAGCTGCGCCATGCCACCCAGCTGTTGACGGGCTTCAATTCATGGTTGTTCTGGCTGCCGATGGTGTGGCAGCAGGGCGGTGACATCTACGACGCCGGCACGAAGAAGTTCACCTTCGACTCGCCCGCGGCCGCCAAGGCCCTTCAGTACTACAGCGGCATCTTCAAGGACGGCCTGTCGCCGAACGACAAGACCGACCAAGGCCAGAACTTCCAGAGCGGGCTGATCGCCACCGTGCAGCAGGGCGCCAGCACTGGCGGCAACCTGCACCTGAACGCCCCCCAGCTGGACAGCAAGTGGCAGACCATGCCGCTGCCGAAGGGCACGCAGTCCGCCGGCCTGGCCGGCGGCAGTGACCTGGCGGTCTTCAAGGGCGCCAAGAATGCCGATGCGGCCTGGAAGTTCGTCCAGTTCCTCACCGACCCGAAGAACCTGGCCGAGTACGGGGATGCCACCGGCAACCTGCCCGCAGCCGTCCAGTCCTGGTCGGAGGGGAAGCTGAGCCAGAACCCGAAGATGGCGGCCTTCGAGACCCAGCTGAAGGTCACCAAGGCCCCGCCGGCCATCACCACCTGGCAGCAGGTCGCCGACGCCATCGACTCCGAGCTGGAGAAGCTCGCCTACGGCAAGGCCACCGTCGCCCAGGTGGAGCAGACCCTGCAGTCCAAAGCCACCAGCATCGGCACCGGCCGCTGAAGCCGTCTCCCGCATCCTCGTACGGACGGATGACAACCATGCCCACGAGCACCCTTCCGGGGCAGGGCGGCACCCGAGACGAGAGCGCCTCCGTCGGCCACCAGCCGGCGGCAGGCCGCCCGCGCCTCTCACTTGGCCGCAGCGCACAGGGCCGTCAGGCCCGCGCCGCCTGGACTCTCGCTGCCCCGTTCCTCGCCCTGTTCCTGGCCTTCATGCTGCTGCCGGTCGTCTGGTCGCTGCTGATGAGCCTGACCGACACCCAGAGCGCCGACCTGCGCACCCCGCTGAACGTGTCGTTCACCGGCTTCGACAACTACGTACGGCTCTTCCAGGACGAGCAGTTCGTTCACGCCCTGCGCAACACCGCCGTCTTCGTCGTGGTGGGTCTGCCTCTGACGCTGGCCGCCGGGCTCGCCGCGGCGGTCGCCCTCGACCGCGGCATCCGCCGCTTCCGGGCCGTCTTCCGGGTCGGCTTCTACCTCCCGGTCATCACCAGCATCGTGGCCATCGCCGTGGTGTGGAAGACCCTCCTGGAACCGCGCACGGGACTGGTGAACACCGTCCTGGGCTGGTTCGGGATCGACGGCCCCGCCTGGCTGGCCGACACCCGCTTCGCCCTCCCCGTCATGATCCTCATGGCCGTATGGCGCAACCTCGGCACCGTCATGATCATCATGCTCGCCGGACTGCAGTCCGTGCCCCAGTCCCTGATGGAGGCGGCCGAACTCGACGGCGCCGGGGCCTGGCAGCGCTTCTGGCAGGTCACCTTCCCCCTCCTGCGCCCCGCCCTGCTGCTCACGGCCGTGACCACCGGCATCGGCTACCTGCAGTTCTTCGACGAACCCTTCGTGATGACCCAGGGCGGACCGCTGGACTCCACCCTCTCGGCCACGATGTACGCCTACCAGCAGTTCGGCAACGGCAACTACGACGTGGCCTCGGCCGCCGGCTACGTCATCTTCGTCCTCATCGTCGCGCTGACCGTCCTGCAGTTCCGGATACTGCGAGACAAGGACTGAACCACTATGAGCACCCTCTCCCACCCTCGGACAGGACACGCGAACACCGACCGGGGACTGCGCCTCCGCCGCACGCGGCAGACGTGGGGCCACCCATGGCTGTACCTGCCGCTCACCGGTGTCCTACTGCTGATGATCGCGCCGTTCTTGTGGATGCTGTCCGGGGCGTTCAAGCCGGAGGCCGACATCCGCCAGGTGCCGCCGGTCCTGATCCCCACCCATCCCACGCTCGCGAACTTCCGGGAACTGTTCGGCAGCCTGGACTTCACGAGTATGTTCGCCAACTCCGTGATCGTGGCCCTGTCCGTCACGGCCGGGAACCTGATCTTCTGCTCCATGCTCGGCTACGCCCTGGCCAAACTGGAGTTCCGCGGCCGACGGGGCGTGTTCATGTTGGTCATGGCCACCCTCATGGTCCCTGGCCTGGTCACCTTCGTGCCGCTGTACGTGCTGGTGGCCAACATGAATCTGACCGGCTCCCTGCTCGGGCTGATCCTGCCCTTCCTTGCCACCCCCTTCGGGGTGTTCCTGATGCGGCAGTTCATCTCCTCCCTGCCCGACGAACTGATCGACGCCGCCCGCGTCGACGGCTGCAGCGAACTGGCCATCTTCTGGAAGATCATCCTGCCGCTGACCAAACCCGCCCTGGCCACCCTGGGGATCATCACCTTCCTCGGCTCCTGGAACAACTTCCTGTGGCCGCTGGTCGTGGCCCAGAACGAAAGCCAGTACACCCTCCCCGTCGGCCTCGCCCTGGCCAGCAGCGGACAGGACTTCACCCGCTACGGCATCCTCCTCGCCGGCAGCGTCGTCGTCCTGCTCCCGGTGACGATCGTCTTCCTCCTCTTCCAGCGCCACTTCGTCGCCGGCATCGCCACCACCGGCCTGAAGTGACTCCAGCTCCGGCGCCCTTACCCGGCCCCCACGCGCCGGTTTCGCACCGCTCACGTCATGCACGCGCGCCACCGTGCATGGCCGTCCTGCCCGAAAGGAGCCGCGCCATGAGAACCACCACCCGGCAATGGCGCCGGACTGCCCTGGCAGCCGCCACGACCCTCCTCGCCACGCTCCCCGTCCTTCCAGCAGCCACACCGGCCTCCGCCGGGACCGCCCTCAGCAAGGCGTCGGTCTGGATCACCAACCCGTCCACCAAGACATACCTGTCCCAGCAGTCGCCGGTGACCTGGAAGACCGGATCTGCACCCGCCGGCTCCGCCTCGACAATCACCGTGGACACCACCCGCAAGTACCAGCCGATGACGGGCTTCGGGGCTTCGTTCACCGACTCCTCCGCCTGGCTGGTCGGCACCAAGCTCAACGCCAGTCAGCGGAACGCGCTGATGCGCGATTTGTTCAGCCGCCGCGACGGCATCGGCCTGAGCTTCCTGCGCCAGCCGATGGCCGCCACCGACTTCACCGCGAGCGGCAACTACTCCTACGACGACATGCCCGCCGGCCAGGCAGACCCCACCCTGGCCCACTTCACCATCGACCACGACCAGTCGTACACCATCCCCCTGCTGAAGCAGGCCCGGAAGATCAACCCGCAGCTGACCCTCATGGCCACCCCGTGGAGCCCGCCGGGATGGATGAAGACCGGGGACTCGATGAACGGCGGCCGGCTCGAACCGGACGCCTACCAGCCGTACGCCGACTACTTCGCGAAGTTCCTCAAGGCATACGCGGCAGCCGGCGTCCCGGTGCGCTACGTCACCCCGCAGAACGAGCCGCTGAACAACACGTCCAGCTATCCGAGCATGGGCCTGACGGCGGACGAGGCCAAGACCTTTATCAACGACTACCTGGCCCCCACGCTGCGGAAGCAGGGCCTGTCCACTGGGATCCTGGGCTACGACCACAACTGGGACGTCACCAGCTATCCCGAGTCCCTGTACACCAATGCGGCGAGCGCCAAGAACGCCACCGGCACGGCCTGGCACTGCTACGCCGGCGACGTATCGGCACAGACCGTCGTCCACAACGACTACCCGGGCAAGCCCGCCTTCCAGAGCGAGTGCTCCGGCGGCAGCTGGGAGGGCAATGAGCAGGGCGCCTTCGCCGGTGTGATGGACAACATCATCAACGGCCCACGGAACTGGGCCCAGAGCATCATCCGCTGGAACATCGCCCTGGACGGCTCAAGCGGTCCCACCAACAACGGCTGCCAGGGCTGCCGCCCCGTGGTGACCGTCTCCCCGAAGACGAACGGCACGTGGACCTACACACCGACGGCCGACTACTGGGGGCTCGCGCAGGCCAGCAAGTTCGTCCAGCCCGGGGCACGCCGGGTCGCCTCCAACACCTTCGGCAAGGGCAACGTCGAGGACGTCGCCTTCACCAACCCCGACGGCTCCACCGCACTGGTCACCTACAACTCCGGCAGCACGGCACGCACCTTCAACGTCGGCTGGGGCGACCGCCACTTCACCTACACCCTGGCCGCGGGAGCAGCCGCGACCTTCACCTGGACCGGCACCCAGCACGGCAGCACCGACGCGGCCGCCATCGGCTCCGCCGACATCCCCTTCCGCAACTCCGATGGCAGCCAGGCCCTGATCAGCTACGACAGCGGACTGCTCGCCCAGCAGCCCCAGGTACGCATCGGCGACCAGTGGCTCGGCTACACCCTGCCCACCGGCGCTTCCCTCACCTCGCCCACCGGCGAGACAGCCCTGCCCCGCGACGGCTGGCAGGCATCGGCATCCGCGACCAGCTCGGACGACCCGCCGTCCAAGGCCATCGACGGCGACGCGACCACCCGGTGGAGCCTGGGACACGGCATGCAACCGGGCGACTGGTTCCAAGTCGACCTCGGCTCGTCCCAGACCTTCGACCAACTTGTCCTGGACACGAGCGCTTCGTCCGGTGACTTCGTCCGCCAGTACGAGGTGTACACCTCCGACGACGGCACCAGCTGGGGCAAACCGATCGCTACCGGCCCCGGCAGTACCGTGAGCCGGACCCTGCTGCCCACCACCACCGCCCGCTACATCCGCGTGGTCAACAAGGCAAGCTCCGGCAGCTGGTGGTCCATCCACGACGTCTCCGTCTTCGCCTCCGACGGCAGGACCACGTCGCCCCCGGCCACGAGCACCGGCCTCCAGCGCAAGAACGCGACCCTGCCCGACGGCACCAAGCTGCAGGTGACGTACAACTCCGGTAGCGGAGCTGCCACATTCGACGTCCCGTGGGGCGGCACGACGTACAGCTACCGACTGCCCGCCGGCGCCGCCGCGATCCTCACCACGCGCGCTGCCTGAACGCACGCCTGCGGAAACCGCCTGTAGGAAGCCCACACAGCGAGGGCCCGCGCAGAGGGAATCTGCGCGTGCCCTCGCCCTCATACGCCCTCAGACCTGGCACTACTATTGGGAGGCGACAACGTGGAACAAGCCGGCATCGACAAGAACTTTGTCCGTGCTCTTGTTCGTGATCAGCGCCCGGAACTGGCGGACCTCGAGATCCGGCCGGTTCCCTCGGGCGGGGACAACCAAATCTGGTGAGAGGGTGAAGCTGGACCGGATCGAGGAGGTTTTGGACCGCTTTCCGGACCGGGTGTTCGCCTTCGACAAGTTCGGCCGCTCGGCATCCGGCCCACTGCAGGATCGGGCTGGGCCAAACTGAAACGTCCCGACCGGCTGCTGGCCGCCTACCACCGCACTCACGGGGTGCGCTACTACCACCAGCCGCGAAGGGATGCTGATCAGGGCTGGGAGCGCGGCGTTCAGGTCGACCTCGATGTTCAGCTCACCAAGAGCGGTCTTCGCCTTCGCCTCGATGAGCTGCTTGGCCGCGCCGATGGCCCCATGGGGATCGGTGGTCAGGTCCCTCCGAATGCGCTCCAGCCCGATCGCGATGCCGGAGGTGTCCGTGAACAGGCGCGATCTGGCGGCGGTCTCGTCTCTTGAGTGCGTCAGGTTGTTGCCTTGAATCAGAACATGTGCTGTTCGCGAAGGTAGGCATCGGGACCCCAGGGGTTCGTGCAGCGGGGCCGAAGCCCCGCACTGGACTGGCGGAGTCTCTGACGCCAGCCAGTAAGGGGGAGTATCGGGGGCAGAGCCAGACCCTACGGCGACGTTGGCGCCGGCGCTGCGACGCCGGTGCTCGGCTCCTTGATCACGAGCGGGTGCAGCTCCCACACGTCGATCGCGTAGCTGAGGCGCGTACCCGGCGTGCTGTGGGCCTGAAGTCGCCACGCACCCTGCCCTGTTGGGTAGAACCGCAGGGTGAGGACCTGGCCGGTGGTGGTCAGGAAGATTTCGGCGATGGAGTGGTCGACGACCACGCGCAGGTCGACGGGTCGGTCGGCTGCGCAGGGCATCCGGTAGGAGCCGCCGCGAGCCCGGGGGTCCAGTGAGGCGTGGTCACGGTCGACGACCAGTTCGCCCGCATCGGCATCGAGGCGGATGTCGAGGTACTCGGAGCCGTCCGGGGTGGTGAGCAGCCGCAGACCGGCGTTGCCGGTCGGCTCCAGACGGGCCGTCAGGTCGAAGGCGCGGCTCACGCTGCCGAGGTCCACCGGCTGCGGGCCGTGCGTCGCACCTGCGGCGTGGATGATGTGCTGGCCACGCAGGGCGAGTAGTTCGGTGGCGGGCTGCTGGCGCAGTGTGCCGTTGTCGTCGACATGGATCTCGCGGGGCAGGGTGAGGACGCCGGCCCATCTGTCTGCGACGGCCCAGGCTTCGTCGCGGGCTTCCCAGGACCAGCCCCACAGCAACCACCGATTGCCCGGTGCGCGCAGCAGGGCGGGTGCGTAGCAGTCGGGGCCGTGGTCGACGAGTACGGGCGGGCCGGCTTCGAAGACGTCGCCGCCTTCCTCACCTATGAGGGCCGCGACGCACTGCGGGCCGTCGTCGAGGTTCCAGGCACTGATGATGAGGGCGCCGGGTCCCGAGGCCGCGGGGAGGTACTGGGGGCATTCCCAGCCCTCGCTGGTGTTCAAGCTGGTGCCGCTGAGCGGCTCCTTCTCACGGGCCGCGAAGGGCCCCCGGTAGGTCCAGGTCTCCAGGTCGGGCGAGTTGTACAGGAGTGCGGCGGCGCGGCCGTCCGCGAGGGCGGCGCCGACCAGCATCCGCCAGCCGTCGTCGTCCTGCCAGACGTACGGGTCGCGGTACATGGTGCAGTCCTCGGGCAACTCGGGCATGAGCAGTTCGCTGCGCGGGCCAAAGCTTCTGCCGTCGTCGTGGGAGACGGCGCAGGTGACCGGCTGGTGCTGGGGCGAGCGGTCCTCGCGGTGCGCGGAGTAGAAGGCGACGAGACGGTCGCCGTCGGAGACGGCGTTGCCGGAGAAGCAGCCGTCGGTGTCCACGCCACCGGGGGTCGGGGACAGGGCGATCGGCAGCGGTTCCCAGGTCAGCAGGTCGGGGCTGCGGAAGTGGCCCCAGTGCATGTTCGCGTGGGTCGCTCCGTACGGGTTGTACTGGTAGAAGACGTGGTAGTGGCCGTCGTGGAAGACCAGCCCGTTGGGGTCGTTGATCCAGTTGGCGGGAGGACGCAGGTGCACGACGGGATAGTGCGGATCGCGGGGCGTGGTGGACACACGTGTGCCTTTCGGTATGTCGGACAGGGGCCCCGCCCAGCGGCGCCGAGGGGCGCTGGACGGTGGTCTTCAGGCCCGGATGCGGAATCCCGCGCTCAGCTGCTGCTCCCGCCGTGAGCTGGGGCCCACACGGAGGGCGAACTCACCTGGTTCGACCACGCGCCGGTTGTCGGCCGTGACGAGTGAGCACCGCGAGGCAGGGATGCTGATGTTGACCTCCAGGCTTTCGCCGGGAGGGATCTCGGCCTGGGTGAAACCCTTCAGCTCCTGCTCGGCCCAGGTGACGCTGGTGGTCAGGTCGCTGATGTATGCCTGGACCGTTTCCAGGGCCGGGCGGCTGCCGCGGTTGGTGAGTCGTACCGTGGCGTGGACGGTGCCGTCGACGGCGACGTCCTCCTCCTGCACGACCAGGTCGGAGTAGGTGACGGTGGTGTAGCTGAGGCCCTCGCCGAACGCGAACAGGGGGTCCTGGGTTAGATCCGCGTAGCGGTTGCCGTGCTGGCCTCGCACCTGGTTGTAGAAGACCGGTTGCTGTCCGACGTGGCGGGCGAAGGAGACCGGGAGCCGGCCGCTGGGTTCGGTGAGTCCGAGGAGGAGTTCGGCGAGGGCGCGGCCGCCGCGCATGCCCGGGTTGAACGCCTCGATGAGGGCTGCCGCGTTCAGTGCCGACTCGGGGAGGGTGCTCGGCTTGGACTGGATCAGTACGACGATCATGGGTGTGCCGGTGGCGGCGACTGCGTCCAGCAGTGCGATCTGGCTTCCTTGGAGGTCGAGCGTGGCCGTGGAGCGCACCTCGCCGGTGAGGTCGATGGTGTCTCCCACGACCACCACGGCGTAGTCGGCTGCCTCTGCCGCGGAGGTGGCCTCCCGGAGTTGTGCCTGGTCGACCGGGGCGGGGGTGAAAACGGGCGGCTGCGGTTGGCCGTCGGGCCCGAGGGACCACTCGGAGTTGGAGGCGGGGCTTTCAATGTCGGCTCCGCGGGCGTGCGCGATGGTCCAGTCGGCGGGTACGACGGCGCGAAGGCCGTCGAGCACCGTCTCCACCGTCTTGCGTGGATGTCCGTCGGGCATCCACGGGACCTGGCCGGTGGCGCCTGCCCAGTCGCCGAGCATGGCTTGCGGGCTGTCGGCGTTGGGGCCGATGACCGCGATCGTCCGCGGTGTGCCCTGGCTCGCGGCGCGGCCGGTTGTGTCCGAGGTCAGCCCGCCGTCGAGGGGCAGGATCCCCTCGTTGCGCAGCAGCACCATGGAGCGTCGGGCGGTCTCCAGGTTGAGGTCGGCGTGTTCGCGGCAGCCGATCACCTGTGCCTGCCGCTCGGGGTCGGGGGCGCGGGGGTCCTCGAAGAGCCCGAGCTCGAACTTCAGTCGCAGAACCCGCCGTACCGCGTCATCGATCTGTTTCTCGTCGACCAGGCCGCGGGCGACCGCCTCCTGCGCACCCTCGAAGAACGCCGGTGTGGCCATGATGAGGTCGTTCCCGGAGTTGACGGCGACCGC
The DNA here is from genome assembly GCF_036345175.1 of Streptomyces sp. NBC_00576. Classification (NCBI taxonomy): domain Bacteria; kingdom Bacillati; phylum Actinomycetota; class Actinomycetes; order Kitasatosporales; family Streptomycetaceae; genus Streptomyces; species Streptomyces sp. NBC_00576. The sequence continues at coordinate 696,497 of NZ_CP107780.1, forward strand.
CGCCGCCTCGGCGTAGTCGGCGCAGGTGCGCTGGTCGTAGACCATCCGGCCGACGTTGTCCCAGTCGGTCACCAGCGTGCCGGTGAAGCCCCACTCACCCTTGAGTACATCGTTGATCAGCCACTGGTTCGCGGTGATGGGCACCCCGTCGATCGACTGGTAGCCGAGCATGAAGCCGCGGCAGCCGGCCCGAACGGCTTGCTCGAACGGGGGCAGGAACCACGAGCGCAGCTTGCGTGGGCTGAGATCGGCTTCGCTCGCGTCGCGCCCGCCCAGGGTCTCGGAGTAGCCCGCGAAGTGCTTGGCGTACGCCAGCACGGCTGTCGGGTCGCTGAGGCCCTCACCCTGGTAGCCGCGCACCATTGCCGCGCCGAGTTCGCCGATCAGGAACGGGTCCTCGCCGAACGTCTCGTTGATCCGGCCCCAGCGCAGGTCCCGGGTGATGCACAGGACCGGGGAGAAGGTCCCGTGGATTCCGGTCGTCGCGATTTCGGTCGCGGCCGCGCGGGCCACCCGGTGGAGCAAGGAGGGATCCCAGGTGCAGCCCATGGCCAGCTGGGTCGGGAAGATGGTCGCGCCCGGCCAGAAGGAGTGGCCGTGGATGCAGTCGTCGACGGTGAGCAGGGGAATGCCGAGCCGTGTCCGCTGGGCCATTTCCATGGCCTCGGGCATCCGTTCGGGAGTCACATGCAGGACGGATCCGGCCAGCTTGGTCGACAGGATGTCCACCAGGTCCCCGTGTTGTGCGTCGAGCATCAGCAACTGCCCGACCTTCTCCGGCAGGGTCATCCGGGACAGCAGGTCCTCGGTTCTCGAGTCCACGGCCGCTTCCGGATCCAGGTACGTGGCAGGGCGGACCGGCTGTCCCACTATGTTCTCCAAGTCATCAGTAGTCGCGGGTGAGGAAGTTCGTTGCGGACCGGGGTGGTTGCCACGGTCGACGGCGCTTCGCCGCAGAGACACTGCCGCCCGCCACGGCGGGGCTCGCGGGCTGTCCGCCCGACGCCCGGTCGGGACCGGGAACGGCGCACAGCGAGGCGGACGCCGGTGTGTCACTTCAGGCCGGTGGTGGCGATGCCGGCGACGAATTGGCGCTGGAAGAGGAGGAAGACGATCGTCACCGGGAGCAGGACGACGACGCTGCCGGCGAGGAGGATGCCGTAGCGGGTGAAGTCCTGTCCGCTGCTGGCCAGGGCGAGGCCGACGGGGAGGGTGTACTGGCTTTCGTTCTGGGCCACGACCAGCGGCCACAGGAAGTTGTTCCAGGAGCCGAGGAAGGTGATGATCCCCAGGGTGGCCAGGGCGGGTTTGGTCAGCGGCAGGATGATCTTCCAGAAGATGGCCAGTTCGCTGCAGCCGTCGACGCGGGCGGCGTCGATCAGTTCGTCGGGCAGGGAGGAGATGAACTGCCGCATCAGGAACACCCCGAAGGGGGTGGCAAGGAAGGGCAGGATCAGCCCGAGCAGGGAGCCGGTCAGATTCATGTTGGCCACCAGCACGTACAGCGGCACGAAGGTGACCAGGCCGGGGATCATGAGGGTCCCGATGACCAGCGTGAATACGGCGCGCTGTCCCCGGAACTCCAGCTTGGCCAGGGCGTAGCCGAGCATCGAGCAGAAGATCAGGTTCCCGGCGGTGACTGCGAGAGCCACGGTCACGGAGTTGGCGAACATGCTCGTGAAGTCGAGCCTGCTGAACAGTTCGTGGAAGTTGGCGGTAGTGGGTGCTGTGGGGATCAGCACGGGAGGTACGGCGCGGATGTCGGCCTCGGGTTTGAAGGAACCGGAGAGCATCCACAAGAACGGCGCGATCATCAGCAGTAGAGCACCGGCAAGTGGTATGTACAGCCAGGGGTGGCCCCAGGTCTGCCGGATGTGGCGGCGCCGCAGGGCCTGGTCCGCGCCGGATGGCGCTGTCGGGAGGGTGGAGAGGGTGTTCATGGGTATCAGTCCTTGTCTCGCAGTATCCGGAACTGCAGGACGGTCAGCGCGACGATGAGGACGAAGATGACGTAACCGGCGGCCGAGGCCACGTCGTAGTTGCCGTTGCCGAACTGCTGGTAGGCGTACATCGTGGCCGAGAGGGTGGAGTCCAGCGGTCCGCCCTGGGTCATCACGAAGGGTTCGTCGAAGAACTGCAGGTAGCCGATGCCTGTGGTCACGGCCGTGAGCAGCAGGGCGGGGCGCAGGAGGGGGAAGGTGACCTGCCAGAAGCGCTGCCAGGCCCCGGCGCCGTCGAGTTCGGCCGCCTCCATCAGGGACTGGGGCACGGACTGCAGTCCGGCGAGCATGATGATCATGACGGTGCCGAGGTTGCGCCATACGGCCATGAGGATCATGACGGGGAGGGCGAAGCGGGTGTCGGCCAGCCAGGCGGGGCCGTCGATCCCGAACCAGCCCAGGACGGTGTTCACCAGTCCCGTGCGCGGTTCCAGGAGGGTCTTCCACACCACGGCGATGGCCACGATGCTGGTGATGACCGGGAGGTAGAAGCCGACCCGGAAGACGGCCCGGAAGCGGCGGATGCCGCGGTCGAGGGCGACCGCCGCGGCGAGCCCGGCGGCCAGCGTCAGAGGCAGACCCACCACGACGAAGACGGCGGTGTTGCGCAGCGCGTGAACGAACTGCTCGTCCTGGAAGAGCCGTACGTAGTTGTCGAAGCCGGTGAACGACACGTTCAGCGGGGTGCGCAGGTCGGCGCTCTGGGTGTCGGTCAGGCTCATCAGCAGCGACCAGACGACCGGCAGCAGCATGAAGGCCAGGAACAGGGCGAGGAACGGGGCAGCGAGAGTCCAGGCGGCCCTTGTCTGCCTACCGCGCGCCGTGCTCCGGAGCGCGAAGGGCCGGCGACCGGCACTTTGCTGCGGCCCTGCGGTGCTCGACTCGTGGGCGTCGCCCTGCCCGGGAAGCGTTTTCGTGGACATGGATGTCATCCGTCCCTGCGAGGGGTGCTCACGCGGCGGCGCTCAGCGGCCGGTGCCGATGGAGGTGGCCTTGGACTGCAGCGCCTGCTGCACCTGGGCGACCGTGGCCTTGCCGAGGGACAGCCTCTCCAGCTGGGAGTCGACGGCGTCGGCGATCTGCTGCCAGGTCCCGATGGCGGGCGGCGCTTTGCTGACCTTGAGCTGGTCGGCGAACGCCTTCATCGTCTCGTCCTCGCTCAGCTTCGCCTCGTCCCACGCGCTGGGCGACGGCGGAATGTTGCCGGTGGCCTTGGCGTAGGCCGCGAGGTTGGCGGGCTCGGTGAGGAACCGGGCGAACTTCCATGCCGCGTCGGCGTTCTTGGCGTCCTTGAACACCGCCAGGTCGCTGCCGCCGGCGAACCCGGCGGGCTGCTTGGAGTACGGCAGCGGCGCGGTTTCCCACGTGCCGTCCAGCTTCGGGGCGTCGTTGTGGAGGCTGCCGCCGACCCCCGGGCCCTCCTGGTAGGTGGCGATCTGGCCGGCCTGGAACGCCGGCATGCTTTCCGTCTTGTCGGTCGGCGCCAGGCCCTGCTTGGGGATGCTCGCGTAGTACTCCAGAGCCTTGGCGACCTCGGGCGAGTCGAAGGTGAACTTCCCGGTCTCGGCGTCGTAGATGTCACCGCCCTGCTGCCAGACCAGCGGCAGCCAGAAGATCCAGGAGTTGAAGCCGATGTTCCACCCGGTCGAGTAGCGCAGCTTGGGATTCTGCTTGCCGGCGGTGGCCTGGATGGCCTTGAGGTCCTTCAGGTAACCGTCCCAGGTGCCGGCCGGGGCGCCCTTGATGCCGGCCTTCGCGGTGAGGTCGGTGCGGTAGTAGACCACCATGGTGTTCGCGATGAACGGCACACCGTAGGACGTGTCCTTGTACTTGGTGGTGTCCCACTGGCCGGGGTAGAAGCTTGAGGACTTGATCGACGCCGGGGTGGCCTGGAAGCCGTTCATGGCGGCCATCTCGGCCATCCAGGTGGTGCCGACCACGGACATGTCCGGTGTGTTGCCACCGGCGATCGCGGTGGTCAGCTTGTCGTGGGCGGCGTCCCACGGGACGGGGGTGATCTTGACGTGGGCGTCCGGGTTCTCCTGCTCGAACTTCTTGGCCAGGTTCTTCAGGGCGGGGTCGGTGTCACCCATGGCCCACATGACCAGCGTCCCCTCGGCCTTGCCGCTGCTGATCTTCGCAGGAGCGTCCTTGCCGGGGCCGGAGTCCGCGCTGCGGCCGCAGCCGGTGGCCAGCAAGGCTGCTGTGACGGTGACGGACAGGGCCTGGACGGTTCTGACAGTGTGACGAGTGGTGGTACGCATAGTGCGGCTCCTTTTGCCGTTGAGCGGTACAGGACTCTGGGGCGGCAGAGGACAAGAACGGTCGGGTGACCGGCAGGGTCAGGCCATGGGTCGCAGACCTGGGGGCCGGCGGTGACATCGGCGGTCAGTCGCGGATCGCGACTGCAGCGTCCGACGCGGAGCTGGTGGCGGCCGGGCAGGGTGTGCCAGGCGTACCGGTGTCCCGCATCGGGAGACCGCAGGCGAGCACGTGCGCCTCGGCGGTGACGCGTGATCCTGGTTCTGCGTGGATGGCGGTGAAGCGGCCGGCACGCGGGCAGGCCGGTCGGGTCGACATGTGCAGCGGCTTCAGCTGGACCTGAACGACCTACCGGCCCGCCCGAGGGCCGGTGTTGGTCAGTTCCACGGCCAACTGGAGTCCGTCCCCGCCTACGGGGCTGGATGGGCGGCGGGGACGGACGGTTCAGAAATGGTGACGACTCATACGTCCACCGGGTGCGGCCGAGCGAGAGCCCTACCCAGGCCGGAAGCGCACTGAGCCCTTGGCGGTCCCGGAACCGGTGGCAGCGCGATGACGTCGCGTCAGTTTAAGTTCGGCTGAAACGACGATCCACGGATCACGAGGCTGGTCGGAATGGTGCGCGAGGGGGCGGCCTCCGGCGATCTGCGCACGTGGTCCAGGAGCAGACGCGCCGCCGCCTCACCCATCTCCCGCATCGGCTGGCGAATGGTGGTCAGTGCCGGATAGGTGTACGACGCCAGCTCGACGTCATCGAAGCCCACTACGGCGACATCCTGCGGAATCTCAAGGCCGGCGTGGTGCAACGCGGCGAGCACGCCGGCCGCTGACGGGTCGTTGTGCCCGAAGACGGCGTCGAACTCGACGCCGTCCGCGAGAGCTTGCGCGACCGCGCTCCGGCTGTTCTCGAACTGGAAGTCGCCGCAGATGATGCTGCGCCGGTCGAGCTCGATCCCGGCCTGCGCATAGACATCCACGAAGCCACCCAGCCGTTCCCGGGTACAGCCGTACGCCTCGGGACCGGTCACCACCAGAGGACGACGGCGCCCGATCTCCAGCAGGTGCCGCGCGGCCTGCTCGCCCCCCTCCCGGTTGGTGGTGGTCACGTAGGGGAATCCAGGCCGCTGGAAGCGGTCGTCGATCAGCACCACCGGCAGTCCCGATTCGTGCAGTTCCGTGATGTATCCCAGGGCCCCCTCGGGCTCGAGCACCAGCAGACCGTCGAACGACTTGGCGGCGACCTGCAGGCCCAGCCTGCGCAGTGACTCCTCGCCGCGGTTCCAGGTCAGCATGCGCAGTCCGAAGCCCTCGCTCTCCAGCGTGTCGACGACCGCCTGCACGATGCCGGACCAGACCCAAGCCAGATCAGGGACCAGCATGCCGATCATCTGTGTCGTGCCGCGGGCGAGCCCCACAGCCCCGGCACTCGGCACATAGCCGAGCTCCGAGATCGCCTTGCGGACCTTCAAGACAGTGTTCTCGTGGATCTCGCCTTTGTCGTTCAGCACCCGCGAGACCGTCGTCTTGCTGACTCCGGCCCGCGCGGCCACGTCAGCGATTGTGATTCCCATGCCACCCTCCCTCCCTCCATGCAAAGGCGGAAGACAGCCCTCCCGCACCGAAGGACTGATCGTACAAAGACTCGTGCAACCGGTACCGAAAGCGATCCCGGAACCGGTTTCGGTACCGGTTCCGGAAGTGAAGCACCGAGATGTCCCACCGGTCAACACACCGGACCCAACTCGTTAACAAGGAATTTGCGACCTGCGACCACCAGGAGCCAGCGGGGCGGAGCCCAGCGCCGTCCTTGAGGAGTGCGAGACGAACGGTGGCGAGGCTGGTCGCCTCCCGGTCGGCTATGGCCTGCAGGGACAGGCGGTCTCGTTCGTACCAGACGCGCCACTGCCTCACGCGGGTGGCGGTGTGCTGGGTGCGGCGAAAGCGGGGCAGGCTCCAGTCGACGGGGTGTTGGGAGAGCAGGTAAATGGCGTGGGATGTGGTGGTGTTCAGGGTGCGCGCGACGCGCGCGATGGAGAAGTCGCCTTGGGGCACGGCCCGGTGGAGCCGGTCGGCGCTGATGCTGTCGGGGTCGGGGTCGGGGTCGGGGTCGGGGTCGGGCAACTGGAGGTGACGCAGCGCGCGGGCGGGCAGCCGCGGGGTCCACTGGAGCGGTTCGTCGATGCCGTGCTCGTCGAGGAGCGCACGTGCGGCGCGGGTGAGCAGATCGGCCTCTGCGGGCAGAATCCGCCACCGGAACCGCTGGTTTGCTGGCGTTGAGAACTGGTGGCGGGTGCGATGTCCGGGTGCGCGAAGTGCGTCAGAGAGCCGATGTGCCCGGTCGACGGGCGAAGAGGCAGTCGGACAGCTCGTCGGCGAGCATCCGAACGCTGGTCTGCCAGGACGATGCGCTGTTCCAGCGCCAGGAGCAACTGGCGCCGGCGCGGCCCTGCTCGGTGTCGATAGTGAAGGGCGGCATGTCCAGGTGCGTGGTGCGCCGACCGGTCTGCGTCAGGACTGTCTCGCCGACTGCTTCGCCTTCGCTGAACAGGCCCTTGACCGCAAGACCCACGCCGACCTTGAGGAGGGTGACGGGGAACTCGTTGGCGATCCACTTCAGGTGGTTGCTGACCTCGATGCCGCTGGTCTTGCACCACTTGAGGAAGTGCAGCAGATGATGGATCACAGCCCGCACACAGGGCTCGGGCCGCCCGGGCAGGCGCTCAGCAGCTTCCCCCAACGGGACACCGTCAAGGTCGGCGCACCGTAGCTCGTCCAGAAGATCAGGCGCGAGAAGCCACTCGCGGCGGAACCCGGCCAGGAAGCGGATGTTCTCCAGCTCCGCTTCCGGCGGCTCACTCCACACCTCGTAGCGCCACCCGCGCGACTCCACCGCCAGCCGGGTCCATGTGGAAGCGAAGACCACCACCGGCTTCGCCAGCCGCTGATACGGCTTGACGTCCACCCCCACCGGGCCGTGCTCTGTGATCAGGAAGTAGTCCGGGACGGAGCAGCCGAAGCCAACAGATCGAGCGAAGCAGTCGACCATGAGACTGTCCATGGAAGGTCTGCCTCACGTTCGATTCACTCCAATGAGCGAACAGGCTGACCAGCCAATCTCAGATTTGTGGCCGATCAGCCACCCAGCGGCCATCGGTCGTGAGATTCGACCACGGGAACTCTGGGATCCCACAACGTCAGGTCAGGTCAGGTCACCAACCACGACCTTGTCCGTTCTGTCGCCCCGGCTCAGACACGCTCTCCGGCGGCGCTCACCAGCGCGTCGAAGAGTCTCTGCTGTGCCGGGTCCTCGTGTGCGGTGTCCTCGGGGTGCCACTGGACGGCCGTGAACCAGCTCCGGGTGTCCGGGAGTTCGAGCGCCTCGATCGTGCCGTCCACCGCCGTGGCGATCACTTCCAGGCCGGCGCCCGGGCGGTCGACGCGCTGGTGGTGGTAGCAGGAAGCCTCCGCCTTCTCCGCACCGACGACCCTTGCCAGCAATGAACCCTGACGAATCGTCACCGGGTGTATTACGTGCCGGTGTTCGCGCTCCGGGCCGCCCATGTCCTGGTCGAGCGTGCCGCCCAGGGCGACGTTGACGACCTGCAGGCCGCGGCAGATCGCGAGCAGCGGGATGCCCGACTCCAGGGCGCTGCGGGCGACTTGGAGGTCGAAGGTGTCCTGGAGGTCGTCGACGTCGTACACCGAGTCGTGGGTGTCGGCGGCGCCGTAGCGGTGCGGGGCGAGGTCGCCGCCGCCGGGGAGCAGGACGCCGTCGAACCGGGCGAGGCGGGCGGCCACGTCACTCTCCGCGGGATGGATGGTCGCCGGTTCGCCGCCCGCTCGCCAGACGGCCTCGATCAGCGCGCGGGCGTTGACCTCGGCGGCGTACCGCAGAGCGGACGTGGAGGCGGCGAAGCGGGCCGGGATCGCGATGAGCGGCCTTGGTCGCGTCGTCACAGCTGGATCCAGGTGGTCTTGAGCTCGGTGTACTTCTCCAGGGCGTGCGCTGACTTGTCGCGGCCGTTGCCGGACTGCTTCATGCCGCCGAAAGGGACGGTCAGGTCGCCCTCCTCGTAACAGTTGACCCAGACCGTGCCGGCTTTCAGCGCCCGTGAGACCTGGTGGGCGGTGGTCAGGTCCGAGGTCCACAGGCCGGCGGCGAGGCCGTAGTCGGTGGCGTTGGCCAGCCGTACCGCCTCGTCCACGTCGTCGAAGGTGAGGATGGACAGGACCGGGCCGAAGATCTCCTCGCGGGCCAGGCGCGTCCCGGGGCCTACCTGGTCGAACACGGTCGGCTCCAGATAGGTGCCGCCCGTGGTCTCCAGGACGCGGGTGCCGCCGGTGCGCAGCCGGGCGCCCTCCTCCCGGCCCGCGCCGATGTGGTCGAGTACGCGGCCCAGGTGGGGCTCCCCGACCAGCGCACCCATCTCCGTGGCCGGGTCGAGGGGGTCACCGACGCGCAGTTCGCGCGCCCGGCGGACGATGGCCTCGGTGACCTGCTCGGCGATGGAGGAGTGGACCAGGAGCCGGGAGGGTGCGGTGCACATCTCGCCCTGGTTGAAGAAGATGCCCCAGGCGGCGGTGGCGGCGGCCTTCTCCAGGTCGGGGGCGTCGGGAAGGATGATGTTGGGCGACTTGCCGCCGAGCTCCAGCCAGACGCGCTTGAGGTTGGAGTCGGCGGAGTACCGAAGGAAGTGGCGGCCGACAGCAGTGGAGCCGGTGAACGCCAGTACATCGACGTCGGGATGGAGCCCGAGCGCCCGGCCGGCACCCGGGCCGTCCCCGGCGACGACGTTGAGGACGCCCGGCGGCAGCCCGGCCTGGGTGCCGAGCCGGCCCAGCTGCAACGCGGACAGCGGGGAGTTCTCCGAGGGCTTGAGCACGACCGTACAACCGGCGGCGAGTGCCGGGGCGACCTTCCAACTGGCCAGCGTGAGCGGGAAGTTCCAGGGGACGACCGCGCCGACGACGCCGGCCGGTTCGCGGGTGACGAGGGCGAGCGCGTCGGGGGCGGTGTGCGGGGACTCGTCGGTGAGTTTGTCCGCCAACTGCCCGTACCAGCGGAAGGTGTTGATGGCGGCGCGCAGTTCGATGTCGTGCGCGTCCGTGATCGGCTTGCCCATCTCCAGGGTCACCGTCAGGGCGAGCAACTCGCGCTGCTCTTCGAGGAGTTCGGCGAGCCGCAGCAGCACCCGGCCCCGTTCGGCGGGCGCAAGGCGCGGCCAGGGTCCGGTGTCGAAGGCCCGGCGGGCGGCGGCCACGGCGGCGTCCACCTCGGCGGGCCCGCCGTCGGCGACCTCGGTCAGCACCTGGCCGTCGCGGGGCGAGACGACGGCGAAGGTGGCGCCGCCGCCGGGCTCGTCCCTGCCGTCGATGTGGTGTGCGCCGTGCACCGTCGGCGCCTTGGCTCGGCGGAGCCACTCGTCGTGGGTGACAGGCGACATGCGGGCCTCCAGAACAGATGGATATGTGGGGAGTGGTCGAGAGAACGCGGGTGAAGGCCTCCGGAGCGGCCGGTGCCGCTCCGGAGGCCGGCGGGGGGCCGGGTCAGGCGTCGGCGGCCTGAACACGCGGTCGCGTCAGCCGGGCGGTGACGACTCCGAGGGCCATGACGGCCGGGACGGTCAGTTCCAGCCACAGGGCGGTGTCGCTGTCGCCGCCGATGAGGGTGGTGAAGTTGTCGAGGATCAGCCAGACGGCGCCCGCGACGGCGACCGTGGCCAGGGCGGGGGCGATCAGGGTGTTCCACAGGCGCGTGTCCAGGCGCTCGCGGCGGAAGAAGACGACCACGGACACCGAGGTCAGCAGGTACAGGAGCATCATTCCGAGGACGGCGACCCCGCTGAACCAGGAGAAGAGCGTCAGCACGGGGTCCTTGCCGGCGAGGGCGAAGGGAACCACCAGGACCACCGCGACGGCCGTCTGCACGCAGCCCGCCACCCAGGGTGAACGGCGGCTGTTGAGCGTACAGAGGCGGCCGGGAAGCAGTCCGTCGCGGCCCAGCGAGAACAGGTAGCGGTTGGCCGAGTTGTGGAAGGTGAGGAGGCCGGCGAAGAGGGAGGTGGCCAGCAGGACCGGCAGGACGTCGCCCACCCAGTTGCCGAACTCGGCGGCGATCGGGGCGAAGACGAACGCGGTCGAGTCCCCGCTCTCCAGCGCCTTGCCCGCCGCCGCGACGGCCGTCGAGGGGCCATGCGCGGAGACGAGCATCCAGGAGGTCAGGGCGAAGAAACCGACGACCACGACGATCGCGAGGTAGGTGGCGCGCGGGACGGTCTTCTTCGGTTCGCGCGCCTCCTCGCCGTAGATCGCGGTGGCCTCGAATCCGAACATGGAGGCGAGGGCGAACATCACGGCAACGCCCGGCGCGCCCTGGGTGATGGCGCTCGGTGAGAAGGTCTCCGAGATCCCGAGCCCCTCCGGTCCACCACCCTTGAAGAGGGTGACGAGGCTGAAGACGAGCAGGATGCTGAACTCGGCCAGGACGAAGACCGCGAGCAGTTTGGCGCCCATGTCGATGCCGGTGGCGCCGAGCAGCTGCACGAGGGCCATGGTGGCCAGCGACCACACCCACCACGGCAGGTCGAGACCCGTGTGGGTGCTGACCAGGCCGTTGACGATGGCGCCGTACAGCCCGTACATGGCGGCCTGGATGGCGCAGTACGCGAAGAGCGCCACGCCCGCGCTGCCGGCCCCGGCGGTCCGCCCGAGACCTTTGCCGATGTACGTGTAGAACGCGCCCGCGTCGACGACGTGCCGGCCCATCGTGACGAAGCCGACGGCAAAGAGCAGGGTCACCACACCGACCAGCACGTATGCGCCGGCCGTGCCGGGACCGTTGCCGATCGCGACGGAGATGGGGACCGACCCGGCGATGCCGGTGAGCGGCGCCTGTGCGGACAGGACGAGGAAGAGGATGCCCAGCACGCCGAGAGCGTTGGGCTTGAGCTTGCCTGCGGGGGATGCGTCCCGCGCGGTCTGCTCTGGGGAGACCGTCTGACTGTCCACTCGGATCACCTGCCAGGGGAAGAGGGGGAATCGTTTCAGGCCAAACGAGTTGCCTCATGGTGGGGTGGAACTATCCGTTTGGCAAGGGGGTCGGCGCGGGCGATTCCGGCGCCGACGGGTTTTCTTACACAGCCGTAATCAGCGGCCGACCGTCGGCCGCCACGGGGAGAGTGCGCCTGCCGAAGACAGGGCGCGAGGCGAGCGCTCAGGCCTCGCCGTCGCGGTCGGCGGCCAGGAGCCGCAGGACGTTGCGCAGCTCGTCGAGGGCGTCCTCGATGATCTCGCGCTCGCCGAACACGAGCTGGTGCAGGACGAGGCCCTCCAGCGTGGCGAAGACCATGCGGGACAGGCCCTCGCCGACCGGCCCCGGCAGCAGCTGGGCCAGCTCGCGCCGGGTGGCCTCGAAGTACTCGTCGTCGTACAGGGCGCGCAGGTGCGGGAGCAGCTCGGGCCTGCGGCGGGACTCCAGCAGCAGTTCGTACTGGAAGGCCTGGAGATCGGGGCCGCTCTCCACCATCTCCGTCAGCCCGGCCGAGAAGTCGGCCGCCCTGCCCGTACCGGTTTCGAGGTCGCTGCTGGTCAGGGAGGAGCGGATGGCGTGGGTGAGGGCCTCTTCGATCAGCGCGTCGCGCGAGCCGAAGTGATGCACGACGAGCCCGTGGGTGACCCCCGCCTCCTCGGCGACCGCCCGGTACGTGAGCTTGCGGAGCCCGCCGCGGGCCACCACGCGTACGGCGGCGTTCAGCAGGGCCTCGCGGCCGGCTCCGTAGGTCACGCGCTTGCGGGGGCGGCGCGGGGCGGCGGGCTCGGTCATGCCCGCGACCCTACCCGTGGCCGTGACGCTGCCTGTGCCCACGGTCAACGCCGGGGCGCCCGGATGCCGCGGAACTCCCAGTCGCCGCCGAGCGCGGTGGACAGCACCTCCTCGGACTCGGTGGGCTGCGCGCCGACGTCGGTCCGGATCGGGGTCGGGCCGGTGACGATGTGGTTCGTCAGCCGTCCGAGCCCCTCGACCTCGACCTCGACGATGTCGCCGGGCTGGACGGGCCGGGAGTTGGCGGGAGTGCCGGAGAGCAGCACATCGCCCGGGTAGAGGGTGATGGTGCGGGCGATGTCGGCGACGAGATAGTGCATGTCCCACTCCATCTCGTCCGTCGAACCGTCCTGCACGACCTCGCCGTTGACATACGTGCGCAGGTACTTGCCGTGGAAGTCCCAGTCGGTGACCAGGCCGGGGCCGAGCGGGCAGAGCGTGTCGGAGCCCTTGACGCGGAGCATCGAGCCGGCGTCGGTGTCGCGGAAGTCGTGCAGACCGTAGTCGTTGGCGACGGTGTAACCGGCGATGTACTCCCCCGCCTCGGCCTGCGAGATGTTCCGCGCGGTCTTCCCGATGACGATGGCGACCTCGCCCTCGTAGTTGAGCCACTTGCAGCCCTCGGGACGGACGACGGCGCCCTGGTGGGAGTTGAGGGACGAGGTCGGCTTGTGGAAGTAGGTGGGTGTGGGCGTCAGCCGGATCTGGAACTCGTCCACGCGGCTGCGGTGGTTGAGGTGCACGGCGACAACCTTGGACGGCACGACCGGCGGCAGATGCCGCGCCTCGCCCACCTTGACCCGGCGGCCGTCCCCGGCGACGAGTTCGTCACCGTCGACGGTGACCTGGACGGCGGCGCCGTCGAGGAGGATACGGCGGTATTCGGGCATGTCAGGGCTCCTGTACGGGGGTTCGGGGGGCGGTCCAGCCACCGGCGGGGCGGTCGAACCACAGGTGGACCTGGCCGGTGCCGACGGAGTTCTCGTACTCGCCGTACTGGCGGGCGGGTGCGCTGCAGGCCTGCTCGCCGAGGGCGCCGGCCATCATCAGGTAGTGGAAGAACTTCGCCTCGGGCTTGTGCTTCCAGAACTCCGGCATGGTGTCGAGGACCTTGTCGTGGCGGCCCTCCTTGAACCATGCGATGCGCTCCTCGTCGGCGGCGCGGGCCTCCGGCGTGAAGATGTGCGCCGGGTCGCTGGCCTCGTGGTCGCGGATCTGACGCAGCGGCCAGAAGGTGTGCGAAAGGGCACCGGAGGCGATGACGAGGACCCGGCGCCCCGGAGTGGCGGCGATTCCGTCGGCGAGCGCGCGCCCCAACCGCAGATGATCCTCCATGTCCCCGGTCTGACAGACCCCGATGGTCACCCACCTCTTGTCGGGCAGCCCCTCGCCGAGGAACTTCCACAGATTGATCGTGGCGTAGTAGACCGGCAGGTAGTCGTCGTCGATCGGGGTGATCCAGGTGCCGTGCTTGTCGGCGAACTGGGCGATGTTCTGGGCGAGTTCGGGGTCCCCGGGATAGTCGTAAGGCACCCGGCACATGCCTCGCGGCAACTCCTCGGAGGTGAAGAGACCGGCCCGGCGGTGCTGGCCGCTGACGACGAACTCCACGGTGGTCGCCCAGTGCGAGTCGAGGACGACGACGGTGTCGTACTCGTCGGCGGTATCGCTCTCGAAGACGTCCTTGCGCAGTTGACGGAGCCCGGTGACGAGGGTGATCTCCTTGCCCTCGTTCAGCTCCAGCCGGTCGGCCTCCGGCAGCACGATGGTGGGCACATGGGCGAGCAGGCCCGCCCCGACGATCTCACCCATGGTTGTTCCATCCGTTCGGCGCGGTGACGGTGTTCTTGACGTCGCAGTAGAAGTCGAAGCTCCAGGTGCCGCCCTCGCGGCCGACCCCGGAGAGGCGGGAGCCGCCGAAGGGTGCCTGGAGGTCGCGTACGAAGAAGCAGTTGACCCAGATCGTGCCCGCGACGAGCCGCGCGGTGACGCGTTCGGCGCGCTCGGGGTCACCGGTGGCGAGGGTGGCGGCGAGACCGAACCGGGTGTCGTTGGCCAGCCGGACGGCTTCGTCCTCGTCGGCGAAGGTCTGGAGGGTCAGGACCGGCCCGAAGACCTCCTCCTGGACGATCTCCGAGTCCTGGGCGACCTCGGTGAGCAGGGTGGGCGCGTAGTACTGCCCGTCCGCCTCCGTACGGTGCCCGCCGATCACGGCCCGTGCCCCGGCGGCGAGGGCCCGCTGCACGAAGCCGTCGATCTTCTCCAGCTGACGTGGGTGGATGTTGGGGCCCAGGTCGGTGGTTTCGTCGCGCGGGTCTCCTTGCGTCAACTGCGTTGCTTTGTCGATGAATCGTCGAGTGAACTCGTCGGCGATCGACTCCTCGACGAGAATGCGGGTCGCGGCCAGACAGACCTGCCCTGCGTTGTCGTACTGCTCGACGGCGAGATCGACGGCCAGTTCCAGATCGGCGTCGGCGAACACCAACAGCGGTGACTTTCCGCCGAGTTCGAGGCTGAGCGGGGTGAGGTTCGCGGCGGCCGAGGCGGCGATGTGCTGGGCGGTCGGCACGGACCCGGTGAAGCTGATCCGCCGTACGACCGGGTGCGAGGTGAGGGCGTCGCCGATCTCGGAACCGTAGCCCTGGACGACGTTCAGCACTCCGGCCGGCAGTCCTGCCTCGGCGGCGATGTCGGCCAGCAGGGACGCGGTGAGGGGGGACCACTCGGCGGGCTTGAGGATCACCGTGTTGCCGGCGGCGAGCGCCGGGGCGACCTTCCAGGTGGCCAGCATGAGGGGCGCGTTCCACGGGGTGATCAGGACGCTCGGGCCCGCCGGGTCCCACGAGACGTGGTTCGTGTGGCCGCGGGTCTCGAAGTCCTCGTGGTCCAGCTTCAGCAGCCAGTCCGCGAAGAAACGGAAGTTGTGCGCGACCCGGGGCATCACACCCCGGCGGTGCGAGCGGAGGAGGGCGCCGTTGTCGTTGGTCTCGACGATGGCGAGTTCTTCGATCCGCTTCTCGACACCGTCGGCGATGGCGTGCAGGACGCGGGCCCGTTCGGTGCGCGAGGTCGCGGCCCAGCCAGGGAAGGCCGCCTTGGCGGCGGCGACGGCCGCGGAGGCCTCGGCGGGCCCACCGCGAGCGATCTCACCGAGGGCGCGACCGTCGATGGGCGAGGTGTCGGTGAATGTGGTGGCGGATGCGACGCGTTCACCACCGATCCAGTGCCGGGTGTCGACACCGACTCCGGCGACAACAATCTTGTCGGACATAAGAAACGGCTCCTTTTTGCACGGGGAAAGGTCACCTACCAAGGGGCGCGGGGCTCTATCGATCTGCGGCTCCGCCGCGGGGCGCGACCAGCCACAACGCACCCGCACCAACCCACACACATCAAGAGGCACCCACCCCCGAAGTCCCCGACTCCAACAACCGCCCGCCATCCCAAACGACGCCAACTTGGCGGTAGTACGCGGCAATCGGCTCACGAATCTCCAGCCGGTCCAGCTCCTCAGTAGGCGCCGAGAACAACTCCAACTCCGCGTCCCCGGCCCACGCCTGCCCACCCTCGAACGACGCCGCCCCCGACTCGATCAACTCGTCCAGAGCCAACCCCTTGCCGTTCTCGATCGACGGCAGCCAGCGATGATGAGCCATGGGATGCCCATTGACGAACCCGTTCGTCAAAGAAGGCTCCCGCAGAGTCACCACCGCCTGCGCCAACCGCCGGTCCGCCGCAGCCAGGGTCGCCCCGAACCGCGCCCCCGCCTCGATCCGCGGAGCGGGCCCGTACGGATGCGGACGGGTCTGGTGAATCGACCCGAACTTCTTCGGATACCCCTGGTGCAGGCCGCGAGCGATCGCGAAGTCCTTGTCGACCCAGATGTAGACGCACCGCGAGTACGTCTCGCCCCGGTACTTGCAGCGAACGACCGCGAACGCCTCCTTGTACTGCCCCCGCACGGGATCCAGCAGCTCGTCCCCGGACTGCGAGCACGACTGCCAGTCGGCCCAGATCAGGGCGACCGCACCCGGATCCTCGTCGGCCAACTCCAGTGGCTCGGGCAGCAGTTCACGCACCCGCGAGGGGTCCGTGCGGTACTCGACGGTCAGCAGGTCCCCCGAGTAGCGCCAGGGCGGCGCGGGGACGAGCGACGAGGCACCGCTCGCCGTCTTGGGATGGAAGAACCCACGGGGACCGGTCACTTGGAGGCTCCTTGCACAGTGAGGGCGGGCTGCTTGAGCAGTTCGGCGCGGTAACGGGCTGCCTTCGTGGCCACGGCATGCCCCCCGAGGGCGACGACGCCGACGAGCCGCTCCCCGACGTGGTAGCCGACAAGAACGTCTCCGTCCGGATCGCCGTCCAGCACCCGCACGTCATCGATACCGAGCACGGGCGCCCCGAAGGACTGCAGCCGGAAGTCGTGCTGGTCGCTCCAGAAGGTGGGCAGCGGCGCGAAGGGCGCCAACTCCCCTTCCCTGCCCGCCAGATGAGCGGCCAGCGACTTCGCGGCGTGCTTCGCGGTGTCCGCAGGGATCGACCAGTGCTCGACGCGGCGGGGTACGCCGTCGTAGCGGGCGTTGGGGAAGCGGGCCACGTCGCCCACCGCGACGACCTCCGCGCGCCCGCCCACCCTGAGCCACTCGTCGGTGAGAACGCCGTCGCCGACGTCGAGCCCGTTGCCGTCCAGCCACTCGACGTTGGCGACGGAACCGACCGACTCCACGACGACGTCGGCCGGCAGGACCGTACCGTCGCCGAGTACGACGCCGGTGACCCGGTCGCCGCCCTCGAACCCGGCGACTGCCGTGCCGAGCGCGAAGCGCACCCCGCGTTCCTCGTGCCGCCGGAGCAGCGCGCCGGCGAGGAGTTCGCCGAGGGGTCCCACCATGGGCAGGGGCAGCGGATCGACGACGGTGACCTCGGTGACTCCGAGTGCGACGGCCGTGGCGGCGACCTCGCAGCCGATGAATCCGGCGCCGACCACGACGACCCTGACGCCGGGCCGGGTCAGCTCGTCGCGCAGGCCCCGGGCGTCGGTGAGGGTGCGTACGGTGTGGCGGCCGGTCTGCGGGCCGGGGCAGCGCAGGCGCCGGGGGCGCATTCCGGTGGCGGCGACCAGACCGTCGTAGGAGAGGGTCGAGCCGTCGTCGAGGTCGATGGCGCGCTCGTCGAGACGGGCCGCGACGGCCTTCGTACCGAGGCGCCACTCCACGTCCGCCGTCGACCCCTTCGGGGTGAAGGCGAGGGAGTCGAAGGCGGCCTTGCCGGCCAGTACCTCCTTGGACAGCGGAGGGCGGTTGTAGGGCATGTGCGGTTCGTCGCCGACGACCGTGACAGCCCCGGTCCAGCCGGCCGCCCGCAGCTGCTCGGCGGCGCGCAGCCCGGCCATGGACGCGCCGACGACGACCACGCGCCCCGGAGACACATGCGTCTCGTCGGTCACGTCAGTCCTCGATCCGGATGGCCTGGAGCGGGCAGACGTCCGCGGCCTCTTCGACCTCGTCACGAAGCGCGTCGTCGGGGTCGGAGACGTACAGCAGGTGACCGTCGTCGTCCATCGAGAAGACGTCGGGTGCCGCGAAGACGCACTGGCCGTGGTCCTGGCACTTGTTCATGTCGACGACGACCTTCATGGTCGGTCCTCCTGGTGGTGAGGGCGTCGGTACGGGGGGTGAGGGGTGGGGATGGGAGGGGCCCGACCGTTGTCGGACCGAGCCCCGGCCAAAGGGGTTCGAAGACCCGGACCCCTGACTCGTTTGGCTTCAAACAAGATAGGAAGCAGCCGGAGTCTGGTCAATAGCTATCCGGATGGATAAATTCTTGCCCCGACCCTCTTGCAGGACGGGTCACTCCTCCATACCGTTTGGCCTCAAATGAAGAGCCCGGGATGTCCGCCGGCACCAGGCGCCCCGGCCGCACTCCCCACGCCACCCGCCTCCCGGACGCCGTTCCGGAGGTGCCCGACATCCGCCCGAGGAGACAACGGTGAGCGCAATCGACCTTCCAGAAGTCCGTCGGCACATCGAGCGGCTCACCGCCGAGGGCATCGACGTGGTCCGGGTGGTCTATCCCGACCTCATCGGCACCGACCGCGCCCGTGACGTACTCGTCGACGAGCTGCCGCGCGCCTGCGAGCACGGGCTCGCCTTCTGCCGGGCCGTCTACCACACCAGCCCGCAGGGCGATGTGGTCCCGGTCAGCGGCGGCCTGGACGCGGGGCTGCCCGACATCTGCGTACGACCCGATCTGTCCACCCTGGTCGCCCTGCCCTGGGAGCCCGGCGTCGCGGTCTGCCTCGGGGACGTCGTCGACCCGGCGACCGGCTCACCGGCGCCCGAGTCGCCCCGCGATCTGCTCCGCGCGGTCCTCGACCGGTGCGCCGAGCACGGGCTGCGGCCCGTCGTCGGACCCGAACTGGAGTACTTCCTGTGCGATCCCACGCCGGCGGGCGCGAGCGGCTGGCAGCGGTACAACCGGGACACGGGCGCCGTCTACACGGCCGGCCTGCGCGCCGACCCCGACAACCATCTCCTGCGCACCCTGCGCCATGTACGGGATCTGCACATCGGCGTGCTCAGCGGCAACCACGAGTTCGACGGCGGGCAGTTCGAGATCAACCTGCTGCACTCGGAGGCCATGTCGGCGGCCGACCGTGCCTTCCGTTTCAAGGCCGCGATCAAGGAGCTGGCACGCAAGGAAGGCAGACTCGCCACCTTCATGGCGAAGCCCTTCAACGACGCGGGCGGCTCCGGCTTCCACCTCCACCTGTCCTGCGAAGACACCGAGGGGCACAACGCCTTCGACGACCCGGCCGGCCCGTACGGACTCTCCGCCACGGCACGGCACGCGGCCGCCGGTCTCCTCGCCCACGCGCCCGCCCTCGCCGCGCTGCTCAACCCGACCGTCAACTCGTACAAGCGCTTCGGGCCGGACACCCTCGCGCCCTGGCTGATCGACTGGGGGCTCGACAACCGCAGCGCCATGGTCCGGGTCCCGCCGGAGCGCGGGCCAGGGGCCAGGCTCGAACTGCGGCTCGGCGACGCCAGCGCCAACCCGTACCTCGCGATCGCCGGGGCCGCGGCCGCCGCGCTCCTCGGTGTGCTGGCCGGTCAGGAGCCGTCGGCCCCGCTGGAGGGCTACGGCTACGACCCCGACAGGTCCGCCGTACTGCCGATGAGCCTGCCGGCCTCCCTCGACGCCCTGGAGGCGGACACCGCGCTGACCGAGGTGCTCGGCAAGGACTTCGTCGCCTCCTTCCTCGCCTACAAGCGCAACGAGGTCGAGCGCTTCCAACGGCACGTCACCGACTGGGAGTTCACCGAGTACGCGTACCACCTCTGATCGCCCCGATCGCGTCTGATCTCCCCTGATCGCTTCCGCACGACTTCCTGGAGCCTTCGATGACCGAGACCCTGCCCTCCGCCTCCTCCTCCGCCGCCGCCCACGAGCCACTCCCCCTCGACGCCGTCGACCTCGCCGACCTCGACAACTTCACCGACGGGGTGACGCCCTGGCGGATGTTCCACACCCTGCGCCACGAGGAC
The DNA here is from genome assembly GCF_036345175.1 of Streptomyces sp. NBC_00576. Classification (NCBI taxonomy): domain Bacteria; kingdom Bacillati; phylum Actinomycetota; class Actinomycetes; order Kitasatosporales; family Streptomycetaceae; genus Streptomyces; species Streptomyces sp. NBC_00576. Next base: position 716,128 of record NZ_CP107780.1, read on the forward strand.
CCGGTGCACTGGCAGCCGGAGGAGGCGCCCAACTCCGGTTTCTGGGCGGTGACCCGGCACGCGGACATCGCGCGCGTCGACCGTGACGCGGAGACCTTCACCTCCACGAAGTTCGTCAACCTCGAAGAGCTCGACGAGGACCAGATCAAGAAACGCGCCTCCGTCCTGGAGCTGGACGGGGTGCGGCACCGGGCTCTGCGCAGCGTGATCCAACGGCAGTTCGGCGCGGGCGTCATCAACAGCTACACCGACTTCCTGCGCGGGCTCACCGCGCAGACCCTGGACGCGGCGCTGGCCAAGGGGAGTTTCGACTTCGTCAAAGAGGTCTCCGCCGACTTCCCCATCAACGTCCTGGCCCGGCTCCTGGACGTACCGCCCGAGGACAACCAGCAGCTCATCGACTGGGGCAACCGGATCATCGGCAACACCGACCCCGACTACGCCGACGTGCTGCTGCACAGCGCGGAGAGCGAGAAGTACCGCGACCTGCCCTTCCGCTCCCCCGCCTCGCTCGAAGTCTTCGAGTACGGAAGGGAGTTGGCGCGGCAGCGGCGCGGCGGCGAGGGGACGGACCTCGTCTCCAAACTCGTCAACACCACCCCGCGCGACGGAGTGCCGCTGTCCGCGCAGGACTTCGACAACTACTTCCTGCTCCTGGTGGTCGCCGGCAACGAGACGACCCGGCACACCATCACCCACTCGATGCTGGCCCTTCTCCAGCACCCCGAGCAGCTCGCCCGCCTCCAGGCCGACCCCTCCCTGATCCCGGGCGCGGTCGAGGAGTTCCTGCGCTGGGCGTCCCCCGTCTACCACTTCCGGCGCACCGCGACCCGTGACGTGGAGCTGGGCGGCAAGCAGGTCAGAGAGGGCGACAAGGTCGTCATGTGGTACGCCTCCGGCAACCGTGACGAGGCGGTCTTCGGCAATCCGTACGACTTCGACGTCGCCCGTACGGACAACGACCACGTCACCTTCGGCAAGGGCAGCCCGCATCTGTGCCTGGGCAATCTGCTGGCGCGCACCGAGATCCGGATCATGTTCGAGGAGCTGATCCCGCGCCTCGCGGACATCCGGCTGGCGGGGGACGTCCCCCGGGTGCGCTCGAACTTCGTCAACGGGATCAAGAAGCTGCCGGTGGAGGTCACCCTCGCGTGAACCGACGATCGGACAGATCGATCAGATCGATCGATCGAACAGGGGAGTGCACTCAGTTCCCCGCACTCAGCGCACTGAGTGCCATGGACCTCGCTGTGATGCTAGTTTCCCGTCCATGACCAAACCGCCCATGCGGGACGCCCTGGTCGCGGCGGCCTTCCAGCTGTTCCTGGAGCGGGGCTACGAGCAGACCACCGTGGACGACATCGTGGCGCTGGCCGGGGTGGGGCGCCGGTCGTTCTTCCGCTACTTCCCCTCCAAGGAGGACGTGGTCTTCCCCGACCACGAGCGGTGCCTCGCCGATATGACGGCGTACCTGGCCGAAAGCGTCGAGGACGCGGAACCGGTCGGACGGGTGTGCGCCGCCGCCCGCATGGTGCTGCTCATGTACGCCGAGAACCCGGCCTTCTCCGTCCAGCGCTACCGCCTCACCAAGAAGGTTCCCGGGCTGCGCGCCTCCGAGCTGTCGGTGGTCTGGCGGTACGAGCGTGCCCTGGCCGCGTATCTGCGCGGACGTTTCGCCGGCCGCCCCGACGGGACGCTCCGGGCCGACGTCGTCGCGGCGGCCGTCGTCGCGGCCCACAACAACGCACTGCGCTCCTGGCTGCGCTCGGACGGACAGGGCGACGCGACCACGGCCGTCGACCATGCCCTGGACTATGTGAAGGCCGCGTTCGGCACCCCGCCCGCGCTCCCCGATCGGGACGGTCCCGAGCCCGAGCCCGAGGATGTGGTGGTCGTCATCTCGCGGCGCGGGGCGCCGATGTGGCGGGTCGTCCAGGAGATCGAATCCGCGCTCACAACTCGGCGCGAGAATTGAGGGTACGCAGTGCCTTTACGCATGACACTGAGTGCCATACCCTGAGGCTGTGCACGGTGGCACGGCGAACCGCGCACTTCGGATCAGGCCGAGCGCAGGGAGACGACACCGTGTACCACTCACTAGGCGCCACTCGTCCGATGGCCGGCGGCTCCGCCACGGGCCTGCTCGACGCCCCGGCCGACACGAACACCCTCGTCTTCCAGCGCTGCGGCTGGTGCGCCACCGCGATGTACCACCGGCTGCTCTGCCCGTCCTGCGCGGGCAGCGACCTGCGTACGGAGCGCAGCGAGGGCACGGGCACCGTCCGGCACGCCACGGTGGTCAACCGGAACACGCCGGCCGCGCGCAATGTGTCGCTGGTCGAGATGGCCGAGGGCTTCGTCGTACGCGGCCGGGTGATGGGCCCGGCCGCCGGCATCCACAGCGGGGACCGGGTCCGGCTGTCCACCGCGAAGGACCCGGTGCGCGGCGAGCCGGTGTTCCAGCTGCTCGACGAGCCGTACCGCGCCTGGATCTGACGCTCCGTCAACTTCCGTTGCTCTGAAGGCAAGCGCGATCTTCGCTTCGCCAACCGCCGCGCTGAGCATCCCCATTGATCCTCCTCCACAGGCAACCCACAGGTCCTTGATTCCGTCCTCCGAGGCGAGAGGGGCCCGTCGGGAATCCGGGGGCTCCTGAGCAAGGGCCAGGAGGAGGAGACCGTTGCTACGTGCGCGGCGAATATGGGTCACCGCTGCGGCGGTACTCGCGGTGGTGGCGGGATCGCCAGGATGGGCGCAGGCACAGCAGCCGACCCGGTCGCAGGTGGCGGCCGAACAGCTGCCCTCGGGCTGGACGTTCACCGGTGACGGTGCGGAGCGGCAGCTCGTCTGGCGTTCCGGCAGACCGGTACCGATGGGTGACGCGCGCGTCGAGTTCTACGCGGGCGACCAGCTGCTCGGCCGGCCCCTGGCCGCGAAGGACGGCCGGACGTTCCGGCTCCCGTTGGAAGCAGCCCTGAAGGTCAGCGGCCGCAAGGGGGCCAAGGCGCTCGACGACCTCCAAGTACACGCTGGTGGACGCCGGTTGGACGCGGCCGGACCGGCGGCTGCCCCGGACGGGCGACGCGCGTCGGTCGCTCCGCCCGCCCCGGCGCCGGCCAATCCCGTCGACCCCGGCAAGCCGGGCTCGTACCGTACGGTCTCGGGCGAGTACACGCTCAACTCGGTGAAACTGCCCGGGATGGCCGTGCCGGTGGAGATGAAGGCCGTGGTGGTCGCGCCGACCGGGACCACCGGCCGCAGACCGCTCGCGCTGTTCCTGCACGGACGCCACTCCACCTGCTACAAGCCCGGCAGCAACGATGTCACCGGCGAGTGGCCGTGCCCGGCCGGCGAGAAGCAGATACCGAGCTACCGGGGTTACCTGCGCGACCAGAAACTCCTGGCGTCCCAGGGTTATGTGACGGTGTCGATCTCCGCCAACGGCATCAACGCCCAGGACGGCCCGGTCGAGGACGCGGGGGCCCAGGCCCGCTCCTCCCTCGTCCGGCAGCATCTCGCCCACTGGGCCGCCTGGACGGCGAACCGGCCCTCGGCACCGGCGATCGTACGGACCGCGCCGCCGGCCGACCTCTCACGGGTACTGCTGGTCGGTCATTCGCGGGGCGGCGAGGGCGTGAACCGCGCCGCGATGGACAGCCTGTACCGGCCGCCGGCCGACCAGGACGGATACCACGGCCCGGTGCGCTGGAACATCCGGGGTACGGTCCTCATCGGCCCGACGATCTTCGGACAGAACCCGGTCGCCGATGTGCCGTCGGTGACGATTCTGCCGGGCTGTGACGGCGATGTGTCCGACCTGCAGGGCGAGTTGGCCGTGGACGGTACCCGCGGGATCAGCCGCGGCGCCGCCCTGCACAGCGCGGTCTACGTGATCGGCGCCAACCACAACTACTTCAACACCGAGTGGACGCCGGGCCAGGCGCAGGCACCGGCGGACGACGACTTCTGGTCGGATCCGGACGACCCGAACGACCGGGACCCGGTGTGCGACGTGGGCACCAGGACCCGGCTGACCGCCGACCAGCAGCACAAGGCGGGCGCCTCCTACATCGCGGCGGCGGCCCGGCTGTTCGTCGCGGGCGACGACCGGGTGCGTCCGCTGCTCGACGGCTCCGGCCGGCGTGCGCCGTCCGCCGACCCGGCGCGTGTCCTCACGCACGCGGTGGGCGGGAACCGTTCCGCCGGCATCCTGCCGGACGGCGCGGTGACCGTGCAGGGCGGCGGCGGGCGGCTCTGCTCGGCCGTGGACGACCGTCCCTCGCTCAGGTGTCTGGCCGCGGACGCCGGCGAGTCCCCGCACTTCGCGGGCTGGATGACGCAGCGGGAGGTGGGCCGCCGCGCGGTCGCCCTCAAGTGGTCGCAGCCCGGTGCCGCGGTGCGCGTGAGCCCCGGCCGACCGGTGTCTCTTCGCGGCGCCAAGGCTCTCGCCCTGCGTGTCATCGTGCCGCCCAACACCACCGGCACACAGCTGGACGTGTCCGTCACCGACACCGCCGGCAAGCGCGCCACGCTCGGCCGGGTCCGCGTGGACGGGCTGCCCGGAAGCAAGCGGACGGCCTCGTACTGGGCGCGGGAGGTCCGCGTACCGCTGTCCGCCGCCACCCGGGCCGGGGTCGACCTGCGCAAGGTGCGGAGCGTGGAGCTGACTCCGCGCAGCCGTACGGGGCAGGCCTGGCTGATCGACACCTGGGGCTGGCGCCCCGGCACACCCGCGGTGCGCCCGGCCACGCTGCCGCGCGTCGACCTCGGACGGCTGACCGTCAAGGAGGGCGACTCCGGCAGCCGGACCTACCAGGTGCCGGTCCGGATCGCCGGGCAGGGTGGCGGCACGGTTCGCCTCTACGTCCAGAATCCCGGGACGGACACGATGACGAGCCGACTGGTCACGGTGCGCCCCGGCGAGCAGAGCATCGTCGTGCCGGTGACGGTGAAGGGTGACACCCTCTACGACTACGACGTCTGGCGCAGCGTGTTCGTGAAGGCGGTGCGCGGCGCGGTCATCGGCTCGTACAGCGGCGGGGTGACCATCGAGAACGACGATCCCCGGCCCACGGTCACCGTCACGCCGGTCGCGGACCGGGTCACCGAGGGACAGCGGCTGACCTGGCGCGCAACCCTGTCGGCGCCCTCCGGCACCGAGATGTACTCGGCCCTGGAGGTACTGCCGGTCACCGGCGGCACGGAACTGTCCACCACGGACGTCGACCCGGCGTGGCTGATGGACGCCTCCGGCCAGTCACCGCTGCCGTCGCGGCCGTTGTCCCAGGTCGAGGATCTCTTCCTGTATGTGTCCGTCCCGCCGGGCCAGTTGACCGCGGAGCTGAGCGTGCCGACGGTCGCGGACACGGTGGCGGAGCCGGAGGAGTCGGTGCGGCTGCGGGTGGCCGACTTCGATGAGGAGACCGGGGAGCCGATCCCTGGACCCGAGTTCACGGGGACGGTGCTTGACGCGTCGTAAGGGTTCGTTCCTTACAGCCCCTGGCCACTGAAGGTGGGACCGCTGCCCCTGCGGGGCGTGGTCCCACCTTCAGCCGTTCACGAGAGTGATCCGGATGCCGACCGTGCCCGTCTTCCCACGCCGCAGCCGGCTGCCGAACAGGGTGAGGCGGCCCAGCACGCCGTACTTGCGGGCGAGAAGCTGCCGGTAGACGTCGGTCGCGGGCTGGTCGAGGATCTCGGCGGCGGCGGGGACCTGGTCGCCGGTCGGGTTGCCGCGGGCGTCGCAGGGGCCGACGAGGACATCGGCCCGGTTGCGGATCCGCTTCACCTTCCAGGCGTCGGCCGCCGACCAGGCGCCGAGCGCGTCCCCGTCCCGCACCACCCAGACCGGGGTGGCGACGGACGTGCCGTTCTTGCGGTAACTGGTGATCAGCAGGTATTTGCCCGCGCCGAGCCGGTCCAGGGTGCTGGTGTCGTCCATGGGCGGGAGTGTAGGCGCCGGGAACTCTCCTGACACCCGGCGCCCTCCCTCCGTTGCCCGCCGTCACCAGCGCGGCAGTCGCCGCTCGTACTCCGGCCGGATCCGCCGCATGTACCCGGTGTCGTCACGGTCCCGTATCCCGGAGTCGAGGTAGCGGCGGTGGGCCCGGGCGAGGGCGTCGGAGTCGAGCTCGACTCCCAGGCCGGGGCCGGTCGGTACCTTCACCGCGCCGTCGCGGACCTCGATGACGCCGGGGACGATCACGTCGTCGGCCGAGTTCCACGGGTAGTGCGTGTCGCAGGAGTGCGCGAGGTTGGGGATGGCGGCGCCGACGTGGGTCATCGCGGCGAGGCTGATGCCCAGGTGCGAGTTGGAGTGCATGGACAACTCGATGCCGAACGCCTCGCAGACGGCGGCGAGTTCACGGGTCCGGCGCAGTCCGCCCCAGTAGTGGTGGTCGGTGAGGAGCACCTGGATCGCGTTCTGTTCGACGGCGGGGCGCAGATGTTCCCAGGCGATCACGCACATGTTGGTGGCCAGCGGCATCGGCGCGTCCTTCGCGACCTCGGCCATACCGGGGATGGAGGCGGTCGGGTCCTCCAAGTACTCGATGACGCCGTCGAGTTCACGGGCGACGTACTTCGATGTCTCGACCGTCCAGGCCGTGTTGGGGTCGAGGCGCAGCGGCTGTCCGGGGAAGGCCTCGGCGAGGGCCCGCATCGCGGCGATCTCCTCGTCGGGCGGGAAGACTCCGCCCTTGAGCTTGAACGAGGTGAATCCGTACCGCTGTTGCATCAGCCGGGCCTGTTCGACGACCCCGGCCGGGTCGAGGGCCTCGCCCCACTCGTCGCCGATGGCTTCGCGGCCGTCGAGAGCGGGGTGTTCGGCCCACTTGTAGAAGAGGTACGCGGCAAAGGGCACCGCGTCCCGGACCCTGCCGCCGAGCAGGTCGCTGACCGGGCGGCCGAGCAGCTTGCCCTGCGCGTCGAGACAGGCCACCTCGACGGCCGAGGTGGCCCAGCCGCGGTCGTGGGACCGGGGCACGGTCGGCGACAGGACGGCGTCGATCGCGGCGGCGATGGCCGTCGTGTCGAAGACGTCCATGCCGACGACGGCCTTCGCTGCCTCCTGGAGCCGTTCGAGGCGGGCACTGCCGCCGGGCGACTCGCCGAGGCCCACCGTGCCGTCCTCCAGGACGAGTTGGAGGATGCAGCGCAGGGCGAGCGGCTCGTGCACCCCGTCCGCGTTGAGCAGCGGCGGATCACCGAACGCGATGGGGGTGACGACTAGTTCGCGGATACGGGTGCCGGTGCCGGTGCCGCTCATGTTCGTACTCCTGTCGTCGTTGGTACCGCCGCTCATGCGCGGACCGCCTCCAGACCGTGGTCGATGAGTTTGGCCAGCCGGGCCACGTGTTCCGGCGTCGGGTCGAGCAGGGGTGCCCGTACGCCGCCGACGTCCAGGCCCCGGAGGGTCACGCCGGCCTTGATCAGCGAGACCGCGTATCCCGGTACCTCGTCGCGGAGTTCGACGAGGGGGCCGTAGAACTCGTCGAGGAGTTTGGTGACCAGGGTCTCGTCGCCCTCGCCCAGGGCCCGGTGGAAGGCGGTGGCGATCTCCGGGGCGAAGGCGAACACGGCGGACGAGTACAGGTCGACGCCGACGCCCTGGTAGGCGGCGGCCGTCATCTCGGCGGTCGGCAGGCCGTTGAAGAAGGCGAAGTCCGCGCCGCCGGGCAGCGCCCGTACCGTCCGCACGATGCGGTGCATGCGTTCGAGGTCGCCGAGGCCGTCCTTGAGGCCGACGACCCCGGGCAGGCTCGCGATCTCGGCGGCCGTGGCCTCGGTGAGGCGGGCGGTGCCGCGCTGGTAGAAGATCACCGGCAGCCCGGCGGCCGACGTCACCTCACGCGCGTACCGCACAAGTCCCTGCTGCGGTGCGGTCACCAGGTACGGCGGCAGCAGCAGGATGCCGTCGGCGCCGGCCTCCCGGATTCGGGCGGCCTGGTCGATGGCGACGGGCACGGGACCGCCCGCGGCGGCGAGGACGGGGACGCGTCCGGCGGTCGTGGCGACCGCGATCCTGGTCGCCTCCCCGATCTCGGCGGGCGTCAGCGCGTGGAACTCGCCGGTGCCACAGGCGACGAACACCCCGCCGGCGCCGGCGGCGACCCCGGCCTCGATGTGCTGGGCGAGGCGTTCCCCGTCCAGCGATCCGTCCGCCCGGAAGGGCGTGACCGGGAAGAACAGCACTCCTTGGAACTTCATGTCTCTCTCAGACGTGGGGGGTCGGTGTCAGCCCTTGGTGGCACCGGCGGCGATGCCGGTGACCAGCGAGCGCTGGAGGAGCAGATAGACGATCAGGCTGGGTACGAGAGCGATGACCGCGCCCGCCAGTACCACCCCGGAGCCGACCTCGGGGTCGGTGCGCAGGACGGACAGGGCGACGGTCACCGTGTAGTCGGTGGGGTCCTTGGCGGCGATCAGCGGCAGCAGGTACTGGTCCCAGATCATGATGAAGCCGAGGACACCGGCCACACCGAGCGCCGGCTTGCACAGCGGCAGCACGATCTGCCACAGCATGCGCAGCTCTCCGACGCCGTCGAGGCGGGCGGCCTCCTCGATCTCGTCGGGGATGTCCTTCATGAACTCGGTGAGCATCATCACCGAGAAGCCCCAGGCGCCCAGCGGCAGGATGACGCCCCAGACGGTGCCCTTGAGGTCGAGGTGGACCACCGGGACGTCGCCGAGGACCAGCGACAGCGGGATCGCGATGACCTCCTCGGGGAGCATCATCGTCAGCATGAACAGGGTCAGGACGAGGGCCTGACCGCGGAAGCGGTGGCGGGCCAGCGCGTACGCGGCGAGGGTGCAGACCGCGAGCTGGAGCAGCAGGCCGCCGCCCGCTATGACGAGCGAGTTGGAGAAGTAGTCCCAGATGCCGCGCTCGCCGGCCACCGTGAAGTTCAGCAGCGTGCTGTCGTGCGGCAGGAAGGAGAGGGAAGAACCGCTGGCGTTCCTGGTGAAGGCGCCCGAGAGGATCGCGAGGAAGGGCGCGGCGAAGATGCCCAGGGCGATCGCGCAGAGCAGGATCCTCAGGGTCCAGGCGGCGCCCGGCTTGTCGTTCCAGCCGAGGGCGGTGTCGAAGCGGGCCGGGGTGGTCCGCCGGTCCTTGCCGGACCGCCTGGCGGTCGGCTTCGGGGACGTCGTCCGGACGGGATCGATGGCAGGGGCGCTCATCGCACGTCTCCCCTCTTGCGGAAGTAGTTGACCGTGACGGTGAGCAGCAGCGTCACGCAGAGCAGTACGACGGAGGCCGCGGAGGCGCCGCCGATGTCGTTGCGGGTGAAGCCGAGGGTGTAGGCGCGGGTCATCCAGACCTCGGTGGACCCGGCCGGGCCGCCGCCGGTGAGGACGTAGACCTCGGTGAACACGCGCAGTCCGCGGATCGCGGCGAGCGTGAGGACGATACCGAGGGCGGGGCGGATCGCCGGCAGGGTGACGTACCGCAGCCGCTGCCAGAGGGAGACACCGTCCATCGCGGCGGCCTCGTACAGCGAGCGGTCGACGCCCGCGAGGCCGGCCATGATGATGACCATGTTGTACGGGGCCCAGATCCAGATGCCCATGGCCATCGTCGACCACAGCGCGAGGTCCGGGTTGTCGAGGAACTGGACGGGGCCGATCCCGAAGAAGTTCAGGCCGCTGTTGATCAGGCCGTCGGAGGTCGGGTAGTACATGAGCCGCCACAGCTCGCCGACGACCGCGGTGGCGGTGACGGCGGGCAGGAAGACGGCGGTGCGCACGATCTTGAGTGAGCGGGCCTGGCCCTCCAGGAGCAGGGCGAGGACGAAGCCGAGGAAGATGGCGCCGAGGGACTGGCCGATGCCGAGGACGAGGGTGTGTCCGATGGCGTCCTGGAAGCGGTGGTCGGTCAGGACCCGGGTGTAGTTGTCGAGGCCGGTCCACCGGTCGCCGAGGAAGGGCCGGACGTCGAAGAAGCTGAGCCAGACGCCCTTGGCCATCGGCCAGAACTTGAAGACGAGGGCGAGCAGCAGGCCCGGCGCGAGGAACAGCCAGGGCACGAGGGCCTTCTTGTTGAAGACCTTGCGCGCTTTGAAGGCCCCGCGCGCCGCGGGGGTGGTCACGGTAGCGGTCATTTCAGCAGGTCCTGGTCCTTGAGGTCACCGGCGAGGGTCTCGTTGAGCTCCTTCAGCTGGGAGCCGACGTCACCGCCGCAGTACGTGAAGATCGCGTTGAGGCTGTCGGCGGTGTCCTGCTTGATGGGGGCGAAGTCCGGCGCGTTCGGAAACTGCTGTGAGGCGTCCTCGTAGGCCTTCTGCACGACGCTCCAGCGGGCGTCGTCGCGGACCGTGGCGGCGTCCAGCGTGGAGTTCACGGGGATGCGGACGACGGGCTGGTTCTCGCCGGTCATGGCGATCTTCTGGCCCTCGGGGCTGATGAGGAAGGCGGCGAGTGCCTGCTCCTGCTTCGTCTTTCCGGTCTTCGCGCCGAAGTAGACGTTCTCGCCGTCGGCCAGTACGTCGCCGCCTGCCGGGCCCGCCGGGGCCGGGACAACCTCGTACTTGTCCTTGCCGAGGGTCTGGTCGAAGGTGGTGATGTTGTACGGGCCGGTCATGTACATCCCGGCGTTGCCGTCCTGGAAGTTGGTGGCGGTGGAGGTGATGGCGGTCAGGGCGCCGGGCTGGGTGACAGCGTTGTCACCGCAGAAGAGGTTGTCCTTCATCCAGGTCACGGTGTGCACCGCGGCGGCCGAGTCCATGGCCGGCCGATAGGTGCCCCTGCCGTCCGGCTCGACGATCTTCGCGCCGCCCTGCCAGAGGAAGCTGGAGCCCCACCAGGCGGCATAGCCGTTCTGGGCGCTGCCGGGGACGACCATGCCGTAGGTGTCGGCCTTGCCGTCGCCGTCCGGGTCCCGGGTGGCGAAGGCCTTGGCGACGCTCAGCATCTCCTGCCAGGTGGTGGGCGCTTCGAGGCCGAGTTTCCGCAGCCAGTCCTTCCTGATCATCAGGGTCTGGGCCTGGCGGGAGTAGGGGACGCCGTAGTGCTTGCCGTCGATGCCCACGGTCGAGGACCATGACTTGGCGGTGATCTGGTCGTGGCCGACGATCGAGTCCGGGGCTATGGCCTTGAGCAGCCCCTGACTCTGGTAACTGCCCATGAGCGCCGTGTCGTTGATCATGACGTCCGGCAGGTCCTTCGTGGACGCGCGGCTCTGCAGCTGCTGGTCGAAGTTGATGACCGGCTGATAGTCGATCTTGATCCCGGTCTTCTTGGTGAAGGCGGCGAAGACACGTTCATAGGTGGCGGCGGCGTCCGGGTTGCTGCGGGTCCACACCTCCAGCGTGTTCGGGTCGCCACCCGCACTGTCGGAACCGGCTCCGCAGGCGGCCGTTGCGAATGCGAGCCCCGTGACGGCGAGCACGGCGGCCAGGCGGCGACTTCGTCGGCGATCGCCCATGGAAGTTCTCCGTTCATATCCGTGAACGTCTTTCACGAATCTAAATGATCGCTGTAAGCTACGAACGGTTTCAGCCGTATGTCAAGACATGGTTCGGAGTTTTCACGGACGTCACACCACCTTCGCCGCCCCGATAACCAGGTGCTCCTACGGACCTGGTGGGGGATGCTGGCCGGTGTGACCCGGCAGCAGCACACGGAAGTCGAGATCGCCTGCGACGAGTCGGGGTCGGACGGCGAGAACCTGACCGGCGGGAACACCGACGTCTTCGCGCACGCCAGCGTGGACGTCCCCCTGGAGTCCGCGGCGGCGGCCATCCGGGAGATCCGCGACCGGATCCGGTCGCCCGCCGAGGAGTACAAGGCGAACCATCTGCTGCGGGAGAAGCACCGGGCGGTCCTGGAGTGGCTGCTCGCCCCCTCGGGTCCACTGCACGGGCGCGCGTACGTCCATCTCACGGAGAAGACCTTCTTCATGGTGGAGCGGGTCGTCGACCTGCTCCTGGGCGATCCGGCCGGCGCCGTCCCCCTCTGCCGTGCGGGCGCGGGAGCCTTCGGGGCCGAGCGGTGGAAGCAGTTCCTGGCGGCGGCCAACGCCCTGCTCCGGGTACGCGGCGAGGCCGGCGCCGATCCCGGGGCGCCCGTCGACGCGTTCTTCCGCGCGGTGGACGCCCTGGCCGAGCAGGCACCGGAGCTCCGGGACCGGGACGTGGCGGACGTACTGAAGCTGCTCGGCGGCGCCCGCACCCGGGCCGCGGACCACCGGGCCCGGCTGCTCGCCGCCCCCGCCCTGATCCCCGTACTGAACCCGCTGCTGCCCGCGATCGTGGGGACGGCCGCCTACTGGAGTGCGGACGGACGGGCCGTCGTGCTCGTGCACGACCGGCAGAACATGCTGACGGAGGAGCGCATCGAGTGGCTCAAGGCCGCCGCGCGGATCGACGGGCTGCGGCTCGTCGTCGCCCGGGACGACACACGGGTCCAACTGGCCGATTTTCTCGCCGGAATCGCCCGCAGCATCGCCTCCCACGAGCTGAACGGACGCGGTGACGCGACGCTCACGGCGCTCCTGCGACCGTATGTGGACACCCGGTCCGTGTGGGGCGACGAGCGCAGCCGGGAACAGCTCTTCACACCCGTTCGCAACTGATCCGTCAGAGCCCTCGCCAACATCAACAACCTTGTCTAGATTGCCGGTTGACACTCTCTCGCAGGTGCTCAGGAGCTGCCCCCGTGCCCGAGAACTCGCCGGCCCCGTCGTCTCATACGCGGATCAACTCGCGACAGCCGCACACGGCCCGGATCTGGAACTACTGGCTCGGCGGCCGGGACCACTACGAGGTCGACCGCGCGGCCGGCGACCGCATCCGTGAACTGCACCCGGGCATCAGCGAGTACGCCCGCGCGGACCGGCTCTTCCTGGGACGGGCCGTGCGTCATCTGGTCACCGCGTGCGGGATACGCCAGTTCCTCGACATCGGGACCGGACTGCCGACCGCCGACAACACGCACGAGGTGGCCCAGCGGATCGCGCCGGACACCCGGGTCGTGTACGTGGACAACGATCCGCTCGTCCTGGTCCACGCCCGTGCCCTCCTCACCAGCACACCCGAGGGCCGTACGGACCATGTCGACGAGGACCTGCGCAACGTCGACGCGATCGTCGAACAGGCCGGGCGCACCCTGGACCTCACCCGGCCCGTCGCCCTGATGCTGCTCGGGGTGGTCATCTTCCTCGGTGCCGACGAGGATCCGCACGGGGTCGTACGACGGCTGCTGGACGCCCTTCCCCCGGGCAGCCATCTGGTGCTGTCGCACACCATCACCGGCCCGGGGCTGGCCGAGGTGGACGCGGCGGTCCGGTACTGGAACGCGCACGGCACACCCCGGCTGACCCAGCGCACCCCCGAGGAGGTGGCGCGTTTCTTCGACGGTCTGGACCTCCTGGAGCCGGGCGTCGTGTCCTGCTCGCACTGGCGCCCGGAGGGACTCCGCGCCGGGGAGGACGAGCCGGCGGAGGTCGCCATGTACTGCGGAGTGGCCCGCAAGCCCTGACGCGATCCGCCGTCGGCCGGCGGGACCCGAACGGGATCTTGGACGAGGTGAACACGAACGCCGCTCGCCACGTATGGAAGTGAGGGTCACTCAACGACCGGAGGGCCCCGCGGTGTCGACACCGCGCGTTCAGGGTTCGGGAGCCATTGATGAGGCACGCACGACGACGGATCGTCCGGCGAGCGACACGGCTGGCGGCCGTCGGCGGAGTCATCCTCGGCGGATTAATGGTCACCCAGGCTGTGGCGACCGAGCCGCCGCAAGTCAACCTGCCCTTCAGCTCCGCCCGGGCGGCCGGCACCACCGGCAGCGACCTCGTCACCGAACTCGGCACCGACCGTACGGCGGGCAGCTGGATCGCGGCCGACGGGAAACCGGTCGTCGCGGTGACCGACGCCGAGGCGGCGGCGGAGGTCGAGAAGGCGGGCGCCCGCGCCAAGGTCGTGGACCACAGCATGAACGACCTCAAGTCGGCGACGCAGACGCTGCGTTCGGCGCCGCGGGTGGCAGGCACGGCATGGGCGGTCGACTACACGAAGAACGAGGTGGTCGTCCAGGCCGACAGCACCGTGTCGGCCGCCGACTGGGCCAAGCTGTCCGCGGTCGCCAAGGACCTCGGCGGTTCCGTGCGCATGGAGCGGAGCGGTGGCACGTTCACCACCCGTATCAACGCGGCGCAGCCGATCCTGTCGACCGGCGGGCGCTGCTCCGCGGGCTTCAACGTGACCAACGGGTCGGCCGACTTCATCCTCACGGCCGGTCACTGCGGGCCCAACGGTTCGGTGTGGTTCGCGGACACCGGGGGCTCGACGGAGATCGGCAAGACGATCAGCAGCAGCTTCCCGATCAACGACTACTCGCTGGTGCAGTACAACGGCGGCTCGGCCGGTGACGGCGCCGATGTCGTCGCCATCGGCAATGGCCGGGGCGTTCGCATCACGGGTGCGGCCGATCCGACCGTCGGCCAGAAGGTGTTCCGCAGCGGCAGTACGACCGGGTTGCGCGACGGGAAGGTGACCGGACTCAACGCCACGGTCAACTACCCGGAGGGCACGGTGTCGGGCCTGATCGAGACCACCGTGTGCGCCGAGGCGGGCGACAGCGGCGGCCCGTTGTTCTCCGAGGGCATCGCGCTCGGGATCACCTCGGGCGGCAATGGCGACTGCAAGAGCGGCGGTACGACGTTCTTCGAGCCGGTGACCGAGGCGCTGACCGCGCTCAACGTCCGGTTGATCGGCCAGACGGGTCAGGCAGGTCAGGCGGCCGCTCCGGCGCCGTCCGCGTCGGCCACCCAGAGCGCCGTCGCTCCCGGAGACGCCCAGCCGGGCTCGGTGGCGCCGGTGACAGGTGGCTCCGCCGGGGAGGCGCTGCTGGACAGGCTCGCGGACCCGAAGAACGTGGGGCCGGGACTGTTGATCGTGGGCGGCAGTCTGATCGCCCTGGTCGCCACGCGATGGTTCCGGGTGGAACAGGACCGGAGGGACTACCGCCGGTCCTACTCGGCAACCTGGAGCTGAGAAACACAAGAGGCCGGGGCTGACGCGCTGCGCGCGGCCCCGGCCCTGCTGTTCAGACGTCGAACGAAAAGTGGTTACGCGTCGCGCCCGGGGTGCGGGGAGACCGCGGCCCACTCGGCGACGAGCTGCTGATAGGTCAGCCGCTGCTCGCTGTTGAGGATCCCGCCCGACCGGAGCCACAGGGCCCGGATCTCTTCGTTGACGTCGGCTGCCGAGCGATCGGGGGCGGATTGAAGAGTGGTGGACATGCTGTGAAGCATATGCCGCTCCGAGTGAAGGCCAACTGGATTAATACGGACTGTTCCGGCATTACTGACCGTGTTGCTGATCACGTCCACCGCTCGCCGCTCCCGCTCCCGGTCTCGGAGTTCATCTGTCGGTCGCCCCCAGTACCAGCACCTGAATGGCGAGTACGGCTGCCCCGCGCGCCCAGTCGTGGAAGTCGGAGACCTTGGTCTCCAGGTTGACCGGGTCCGCGAGCGGATGCCGGTTGGCGAGGATGCTCTCCTCGACCGTGCCGCCGGCTGCTTCGACCAGCCCGACCCCCTCTCCGGCCAGCAGGATTTTCTGAGGCATCGCGAAGTTGGCGATCTGGGCGATCAGCGTGCCGAGGGCACGGGCCGCCTCGTCGACGACGCGGGCGGCCATGGGGTCACCGGCGGCGGCCCGGGCGAGAATCTCGTCGTACGTCAGATCGTGGCCGGTGGCGGCGCGGATCTGGTAGCGGATGCTGGGGATGGTGAGCAGCGAGATGGCACTGCCGCGCTCCCCGTCGGGGGTGAGCGGGCCGTTCGGGTTGACGATCCAGCGGCGCCCTATGCCCAGGCCGTCCTCGGAGGACTGCACCCGTCGGCCGCCGCTGACCAGGCCGTAGCCGAGGCCCGCCCCTATGGTGAGGACCGCGAAGCGGTCGAGGCCGCGGCCCGCGCCGAACCAGCTCTCGGCCTCGACGAGCGAGGTGACGTCGTTCTCGACGACCACCCGCAGTCCGGTGCGTTCCTCGACGAGTGCGGCCAGCGGGACGCCGTACCAGTCGAGGAAGACGGAGTCGGCGACCACGGAGCGGTTCTCGACGCGTCCGCCGACACCGATACCGATGCCGGCCACGGCCGGGTGGGCGGCCCTCAGTTCGGCGGCCATCTCGCCGATCAGGTCGGCCACTCGGTCCGGGTCGTGGGTGGCGAGGGGGCGGTCGAGGCGGGCGACGACCTCGCTGCGCAGCGTGGTGACGACGCTGTAGACCATGTCGTCGGTGATCTTGAAGCCGAGAAAGGCACGGGACTCGGCGACGACATCGAGCGGCTGCGAGGGGCGCCCCTGACGCACCTCGGCCGGGGAACCGGCGTCGGGCACCTCGACGAGGAGTCCCGATTCGAGCAGCGGCTTGGTCAGCCGGGTGAGGCTGCCGGCGGAGAGGTCGAGTCGTCGGGCCAGTTCGGCACGGGACAGGGGGCCATGGACGAGCACCTCGATCGCCACCGAGCGCTCACCGGCGCTCAGCGGCGGCCAGCCGTCGGTCAGTGTGGTCATGACGATCAGACCCCCGTCTTTTCTTTTGCCATGGAACTAACCAGGCCAGCATACGTCGGGATTCCCGGCCAGAAAAAGATGTTGACCCACATCTTGACGGATGGATTCTTTCGCTACGAAAGTAAGTGACCCGAGGACGAGCCGCCGACGAGCAGACGAGGGAGTCTCTCCATGACCGT
Source organism: Streptomyces sp. NBC_00576 (assembly GCF_036345175.1). Classification (NCBI taxonomy): domain Bacteria; kingdom Bacillati; phylum Actinomycetota; class Actinomycetes; order Kitasatosporales; family Streptomycetaceae; genus Streptomyces; species Streptomyces sp. NBC_00576. Next base: position 732,830 of record NZ_CP107780.1, read on the forward strand.
CGCCTCCACCAGACCTCCTGTGCGTCCACCCCGCGGCGACGGCGCGCTCGCCGCGCTCTTCGTCGCCCCGGCGATGCTGGGCTTCCTGGTGTTCCTGCTCTGGCCGACGCTGCGGGGCGTCTACCTGAGCTTCACCCGCTTCAACCTGCTGACCCCGGCCGAATGGGTGGGGCTCGACAACTACGTCCGGATGGTCAACGACCCTATCTTCTGGGACTCGTTGACGGTCACCGTCGAGTACGTCGCCATCAACATCGCTGTGCAGACGGTGGCGGCGCTCGCCATCGCCGTACTGCTGCAGCGGCTGACCCAGTCCGCCGTACTGCGCGGGATCGTGCTCACCCCGTATCTGATGTCGAACGTCGTCGCGGGCATCGTCTGGCTATGGATCCTCGACACCCAGCTCGGGATCGGCAACGAGATCGTCGCGGGCCTCGGCTTCGACCGGATCCCGTTCCTCGCGGACGAGACCTGGGCGATCCCGACGATCGCGCTGATCAACGTGTGGCGGCACGTCGGCTACACCGCGCTGCTGCTCTTCGCGGGTCTGCAGGCCATCCCGAACGACATGTACGAGGCGGCCAAAGTGGACGGGGCGAGCGAGGGGCGGATGTTCTGGCGCATCACGATGCCGTTGCTGCGGCCGGTTCTCGCGGTGGTCCTGATCATGACGGTGATCGGCTCGTTCCAGGTGTTCGACACGGTCGCGGTGACGACGTCGGGCGGTCCGGCGAACGCCACCAACGTCCTGCAGTTCTACATCTACGGCTCCGCCTTCGGCCGCTTCCAGTTCGGTTACGCCTCGGCGATGTCCGTGGCCCTGCTGGTCGTGCTGAGCGCGATCACCTTCCTCCAGTACCGGCTCACGCGGGCCGGCCACACCGACCTCGGCTGACCGGGAGGAGCGACACGATGACAACCCCGACAACCATGACAGCACCGGCACCGACCCCGACACCGGCCAAGACGGCCGTACGACCGCTGCGGCGCGGGCCCTCACTCGGGCGGATCGCCGCCTGGGCGGTGATGGCCGCGATCGTGCTGGTCACCCTGCTGCCGTTCTACTGGATCCTGCGCACCGCACTGTCCACCAACGCCGGCCTCGCCGCCGACCCGGCGAACCCCCTGCCGGTGCATCCGACCATGGGCGGTTTCGAGCGGGCGCTCGGCCTGCAGTCCACCAAGGAGGCGATAGCGCAGGGCGGCGCGGGCGGCAGCCTGGACTTCTGGCGCTACCTCCTCAACTCCGTCGTCGTGTCGACCCTGATCACCGGCTGCCAGATCTTCTTCTCGGCGATGGCCGCGTACGCCTTCGCCCGGCTGCGCTGGCGCGGCCGGGACACGGTCTTCGGGCTGTTCCTGGCGGGCCTGATGGTTCCGGCGATCTTCACCCTGTTGCCGAACTTCGTCCTGATCAAGCAACTCGGCCTGGTGGACAACCTGTTGGGGATCGCGCTGCCGACGATGTTCATGACGCCGTTCGCGGTGTTCTTCCTGCGCCAGTTCTTCATGAACATCCCGCGCGAGGTCGAGGAGGCGGCACTCCTCGACGGCGCCGGAAAGGTCCGCGTCTTCTTCCGGGTGTTGCTGCCGATGGCGTCCACCCCGGTGCTCACGCTGGCGATCCTGACGTACATCACCGCCTGGAACGACTACTTCTGGCCGCTGATGGTGTCGTACAGCGACAGTTCGCGCGTGCTCACGGTGGCGCTGGCGATCTTCCGGGCACAGACCCCGCAGACGGGCGTCGACTGGTCGGGGCTGATGGCGGCGACCCTGATCGCGGCGCTTCCGATGCTCGTACTGTTCGGGTGCTTCGCGCGCCGCATCGTGAGTTCCGTCGGCTTCACGGGCATCAAGTGACCGCGGCAACTGATCAACTGAGAGGACGGACATGCGAATTCGTACGGTCGTTGCACTGACCGGAGCCCTGGCGCTGTCCCTCGCGACCGGTTGCGCGCAGGGCGGAGCGGCCGGCTCGTCGGCGGACACGGTGACCTACTGGCTGTGGGACGCCAACCAGCAACCCGCCTATCAGGCCTGCGCGAAGGACTTCGAGCGGGAGAACCCGGGCCTGACGGTGAAGATCACGCAACTGGGCTGGGACGACTACTGGACCAAGCTCACCGCCGGCTTCATCGCGGGCACCCAGCCCGACGTGTTCACCGACCACATCCAGAAGTTCGGCCAGTTCGCCGACCTGAAGGTCCTCGAACCGCTCGACGACCTCGGCATCGACGACTCCACCTACCAACCCGGCCTCGCCGCCAACTGGATGGGCCAGGACGGCCACCGCTACGGCGCCCCGAAGGACTGGGACACCGTCGCCCTCTTCTACAACCGGAAGCTGACGACGGCCGCCGGCCTCACGGCCGCACAGCTGAACGACCTCTCCTGGAACCCGAAGGACGGCGGCACCTTCGAGAAGGCGATCGCGCACCTCACCGTCGACAAGAACGGAAAACGGGGCGACGAGGCCGGCTTCGACAAGAACAACGTCAAGGTGTACGGCCTCGCCACCAACGGCGGCGGCGACGGTGACGGCCAGACCCAGTGGAGCACGTTCGCCGCCTCGGCGGGCTGGACCTACACGAACGAGAAGCGCTGGGGCACCGAGTACCAGTACGACAGCAAGACCTTCCAGTCGGTGATCAAGTGGTACTTCGGCCTGGCCAAGAAGGGCTACATGGTCCCCTTCACGGACTACAACTCCCAGTCCAACCAGGCCAACACCCAGATCGCGTCGGGCAAGGCGGCAACGGCGTTCGACGGCGCGTGGATGATCTCGTCGTACGCCGGCTTCAAGAACCTGGACATGGCCACCGCCGTCACTCCGGCCGGGCCGACGGGCAAGCGGGCGACGATGATGAACGGCCTCGCCGACTCCATCACCAAGGACGCCCACAACATGGCCGGCGCCAAGAAGTGGGTCGCCTACCTGGCATCCGCCAAGTGCCAGCAGACGGTGGGCAGTTACGGGATCGTCTTCCCGGCCACACCCGACGGCACAAAGGCCGCCGTGGCCGCGTACGAGAAGAAGGGCATCGACGTCTCGGCGTTCACCCGGCCGGTCGCCGGCGAGAAGGCGGGCGGGAAGGAGTTCGCCACCTTCTCCTACCCGATCACCAACTACGCGGCGGACGTGTACGCGCTGATGCACCCGGCCATGCAGGACATCTTCGGCAACGGCAGGTCCGTGACCAGCCTCGACCGGACCAACAGCCAGATCAACCTGATTCTCGACCAGTGACGACACCCGAGCCACCGGTCGAACAACGCAAGAAGGGCACGCACAACATGACGTTCTCCCTCGGCATCGTGGGCGCCGGGCAGTTCTCCGGCCAGTTCGCCAAGCTGTTCCTCGCCCATCCGGGCGTCGGCGAGGTGTACGTGACCGACCTCCTGCCGGAGCGGGCGGAGCAACTGGCCGCCACGGAAGGCCTGTCGGGCACGTTCCCCTCGTACGAGGCCATGCTGGAATCGCCGGCGGTCGACGCGGTCGCGATCTTCACCCAGCGCTGGACGCACGGGCCGCTGGTCCTCCAGGGACTCGGCGCCGGCAAGCACGTGTACTCGGCGGTGCCGATGGCGGTCACCGCGGCGGAGATCGGCGCCATCATCGACGCCGTTCGGGCCACCGGGCTCACCTACATGATGGGTGAGACGAGCCAGTACAACCCGGCGACCGTCCACGCCCGCAACCAGATCGCCGAGGGCGCCTTCGGCAGGCTCTTCTACGCCGAGGGCGACTACGTGCACGACATGGACCTCGGGTTCTACGAGGCCTACCAGTACAGCGGCGGCGAGAACTGGAAGGCGACCGCCAGCTATCCCCCGCTCCTCTACCCGACACACTCGGTGGGCGGGGTGCTCGGCGCCTGGCAGACGCACGCGGTGAGCGTGTCGGCGATCGGGGTGCGGGACGAACGCGGCGACGGTGTGTTCGACAAGGAGGTCAGCCAGTTCGGCAACGACTACTCCAACGCGAGCGCGCTGTTCGAGGTCGCGGGCGGCGGTTCGTTCCGTACGAACGAGTTCCGCCGCGTCGGCTACCCCTCGCAGATCCGGGAGTCGCGGTTCCGGTTCTTCGGTACGGAGGCGAGCATGGAACAGCTCGCCACGGTCGCTCTGTGGCAGGACAAGAAGGGGGTCACGGACATCAGCGAACTGCTGGAGCCCAAGCCCACCATGGCTCCTGACGATCCATCACTCCAGCACATCGCCCCGGACCTGCGGGCCGCGTTCACGTCCGGCTCCGCCCCGGTGCACGACCGCTCGCGCCTGCCGAGGGAGTTCGACGAGCTGCACAACGGCCACGAGGGCAGCCACCACTTCCTGGTGGACGACTTCGTGACGGCGGTCAACACCCGCACCCTGCCGTCGGTGAACGCATGGGTGGCCGCCCGCTACACCCTGCCGGGCATCGTGGCGCACGACTCGGCGCGGCAGGGCGGGGAGAGGCTGACGATCCCGGACTTCGGGGACGCGCCCGAGTCGTGACGCCAGGGGCCTGAGACCAGGGACGGCCGGGTGCCTCAGGTGCCCGGCTTGCGGCCGTACACGAAGACGTCGTCGCCGTTCTTCAGCAGCGACCAGTACTTCTTGGCGGTCGTCTTCGTCATGTTGACGCAGCCGTGCGAGCCCGGCGGGTTCCACATGCTGAGGCCGACCGAGTGGAAGGCCTGCCCGCCGTCGAAGAACTGGCTGTAGGGCATCGGGACGTCGTAGATGTTCGAGACGTGGTCGATGTCCCGCCAGTAGATCTTCTTCAGGCCGGTGCGGGTCTCGTAGTTGTTGCGGCCGGTGCGGACCGGCACCGGGCCGTAGACGAGACGGCTGCCGTCCTGGATCCAGCTCAGCTGGAGCGTGAGGTTGACGCAGGCGATACGGCCCTTGTTCGTCGGGCACTTGCCTTCCTTGTTGGGCTTGTTCCCGACGGCCTTCTGCTTCAGCATCAGGTCCATCACACCCCAGGTGACGGGACCCGCGTAGCCCTGGTTGGGGGTTATGCCGTGCTTGTTCTGGAAGGCCTGGATGGCCTTGCAGTCACCGCTCGACTGCCTTCCGTCGACGGGCCGCCCGAGGAACTTCTCCACCTTCTTCTGGTACGGGCCGGTCTGCGTCGTGCAGCTCGCGGCCTGCGCCGGCGCGGTGCCGAGCACCAGCGCGAGCGGGGCCACGAGCCCCGTGATCCCGAGCGCTACCGCACCTCGTCTGCGTACGTCCCCCATGGTGGTGCCTCTCTCCTATGTGCTGCGCGCCGTGTGTTGCGTGCAAGTTGTCATGAACTTTCTCTGACTGCTAGACCGACGTTCCGGGTCATCGGTTGTAGAGCAGCCCGGGCCGGGACGAAACAGTGACATTCCCGTGGCCTGTCCCGGAGATCAACTGGACGGATACCGTGCGGACATGTCCGCGTTCATTCAGCAGCTCCCCGCTCTCATCGGCGTCGTCATCGGCGCGCTCGGTTCCTACTGGGCCGTCGTACGAGGGGACCGGGTCCGTTTCAGTCGTGAGCGGGAGGCGCGATGGGAGGAGCGGCGGCTCTCGGTGTACACGGACTACGCGCGGGCGCTCAAGAAGTCCGTCACCCTGACGTACCGGGTCGCGGCGAGCCTCGGCAACGACCCGCATCCGCATCCCCTGACGCCCGAGGAGGCGGTACCGCTCATCGCCGAGGCCACCCTCGCCCGGGACCCGTACGGGGAAGCCCTGCTTCTGCTGGGCGACACCGAAGTGGTCGCGAAGGCCCGGGAGTGGGTGGCCACGCTGCTGGACATGGAGGCGTTCCTGCGGGAGCGGACCGAGAATCCGCAAGCCTGGCAGGCGCTGCTGGAACGCCAGCGGGCCGGACGAGAGGGCTACTACGCGGCCGTACGCAACGACCTGGCCCTGCCACCGGGCCACTCGGCCCGCTGGCCGGTCCTGCCGGTCCCCGGGAGCACCGGGGACGCGGGAAGCACGCCCGGCCGCGGTTGACGTATCCCTACCGGTATCCGCTCGCGTCCGCCGGTTTCCCCGTGTCCTGGACCTCGACCAGATAACGCCAGGCGTCCGGACGACTGCCGTCGAGGTCGGTGAAGCCGTAGACCTGGGCGAGTCCACCGCTGGAGAGTGACTCGCCGTTCCAGCGGGCCACGTCCGGGTCGGACGCCAGGGCCGTCACGGCGCGGCCGACGAAGCGCGGGGTCTCCGAGATGGCAAAGTGCGGGACGCGCTCCAGGGCGTCCCGCCAGTTCTCCTCGCGGACGCCGAAGTGTTCGAGCATCATCTCGGAGCGCAGCCAGCCGGGGGTCAGCGCCACCGCGGTGGCGCCACGCGGGCCGAGTTCATGGCCGAGGGCGAAGCCCATGCGCAGGACGGACGACTTGGCGAGGTCGTAGAAGAAGGAGCTCCGGTAGTTGGCGCGGTTGTAGTCGGCGGTGCCGTCGGTCATCTCCACCACCAGGCCACCGGGGTGGCGCAGCAGCAGGGGCAGGGCGTGGTGGCTGGTGATGGCGTGGGTCTCGACGGCGAGTCGCAACAGCCGCAGCCCGTTGTCGAGGTCGTGCTCCCACACCGGGCTCTCCCACTCGAAGAGGTTCTCGCCGCCCCAGACGTCGTTGACCAGTACGTCGAGTCGCGCGTCGGCCCCCTGATCCTCGGCGATCCGGTCCACCAGCGCCCGGACCGCCGCCGGGTCGAGATGGTCGGTGGGTACGGCGATGCCGTGGCCGCCCGCCTCGGTGACCAGGTCGGCGGTGTCCTCGATGGTCTCCGGTCGGTCGTACTCGGAGCGTCGCTGCCGGGTGCTGCGGCCGGTCACGTAGACGGTGGCCCCGGCGGCCCCGAGTTCCACGGCGATACCGCGTCCGGCACCGCGGGTCGCTCCGGCGACCAGGGCGACCCTGCCCGCCAGTTTCCCGCCCCGAGCCCCTTCGTCCTGCTGCCCGTCCAGGGGGTTCTCCGTCGTCCTCGGCATGTCCGTGTCTCCTCCGTGCGTGATCGCGAGCCTGAGCGACGCGGCCCACCGACCGGCGTCACGTCAAGGGTGACGCCGATACCGGACATCCACTGTCGGGTATTCCGCTCACGACATGCCGCAGCGCGGGCAGTTGTTCCGCCAGCGGGTCCAGGCCCACGTCCTGACGGCGCTCCTCGACCGTCTCGGGTTGGCGGATCGGGTACGGACAGAGCGTGTTGGCGTTGATGCGGGTGCCGTAGAACTGCGGCTGGCCCAGCTCGACCGCGCAGTGGTCGGCGATGTAGGCGTGGTGCACGGCCGGGCAGCCCCCGTCCGCCACGGCTTCCGCGATCAGATCGCGGCAGGTGAGCTGGAAGCCGAGGTCGGCGGTGTGCAGCAGGATCATCAGGGCCGCCGTCGAGGCGTGCTCGCCGACCTGACCGGCCTCCGGCCAGCCGCGGCGGGCCACCACCGCCCTCAGGGCGTCGGCGTTGGCACCGCGGCACCGGGTGACGAAGTGCCGGTTGAGCGCGGTGGGCGTCTCACGGGCCAGCCGGGTCAGCCGCTGGTCCTCCTCGGCCCGGCGCACCAGTTCGGCGGCCAGGGCGGCCTGTGGCGGATCGGCCGCCGGGCCTCGTGCGGTCTCCATGGGCGGTGCGCTCCTCATACCGTTCTCCTGCCCCCGATGACCTTCACGTCTTCTCTCCGACGACCAGCGAGAACCACACCTTCTTGCCCGGGGTGCCCGGGTCCGGCGGCGCTGTGCCCCAGTCGTCCGCGAGTGCGGCGACGATGGACAGTCCGCGCCCCGACTCGGCCGCCGCGCCGGGCGTGCGCGGCCGGGGCAGCAGGGGCGAGGGGTCCGAGACGGTGACGCGCAGTTCGTGCCCGGTGTGTTCCAGCATGACGGCGACCGAGTCGGCCGGGCCGGCGCCCGCGTGCGAGACCGCGTTCGCGAACAGCTCGTCCGTCGCGAGGACGGCGTCGTCGAGCAGGTGGGACAGGTGCCAGAAGGTGAGGTGCGCGGCGACCGTGCGCCGTACCGAGGCCGCGCACGAAGGGTGCGCGGGCACCGCGACCTGGAACAGGCTGGGCCTGCTGAGGGAGATCAAGGGAGCCTCACCATGTAGTCCACGTCAACGTCATCCACGTCGTCCAGGCGTTCCGTGCGGTCCGTCCGGCCCGGTCCACGGAGGTTCGGTGACGGCGGCGTAAGTGTGGCGGGACTGTCGTGGGTGCCGTCATCGGAACTCCTTCCGGTGCGCCGGTGCTGTTGTCGAAGACAACAGCACCGGGAGCCTGCCGGGCCAGGGGGTGAGGGGGTTGTCCGGTTGCATATGCGTAGTGGCGCCGGCTACGCCACCGCTCCCAGGACCGGACGCGATCTGCGTTCGAACTCCTGGACCATCGGCTCCCCGCGGTGCGGGGCGAGCCGGCCACGGAAGTCCCGCAGGGCCTGGATCGAGCGTTCGCTGTGGACGCCGCTCAGCGCGTCGAGTGCCTCCGTCGCCGTGCTGAGCGCCTCGTCGAGACGGTGCTGCTGCAGATGGGCCGTCGCCAGCACCGAGCGGCTGATCGCCTGGCGCCGACGGCGGTCGGCGTGGGCGCGTACGGACTGCGTCGCGGTGTCCTCCGCCTGTGCCGCCCACCCCAGGTCCCGGAAACACACCGCCGATTCCGCCTCCAGGTAGTGGTGGTCCAGGAAGCGCACCCACGGGGACTCCTCGGTGCTTCCCCGGCTCGCGGCCAGCTGCTGCTCGGCCGCGCGCAGGGCTTCGGAGGTCTCGCGGGCGCGGCCCAGTGCCGCGTGTCCCCGGGCTGCCATGGCGTACAGGCGCATCAGGCCGAGCGGGCTGCCCGAACCCTTTGCCGTGGCGAGGCCGGCCCGGGCCAGACACACACCTTCGTCGGGGCGGCCGAGGCTGGTCGCCAGGTGGGACAGGCCTGCCAGGATCTGCCCGCCGAGCACCCGGTCGCGGCCCTCGGCGCACAGCCGCAGCCCCTGGGTCATGTAGCGCTGCGCGAGCCCGTACTCCCCCGCGTCGTACGAGCTCCAGCCGGCCATCGCCGCGAGGCGGGCCGCGGCGGCGAACAGTTCCCGCAGCGGGGCCGGGGCGACTCCGCGCTGCTGGAGCATGGGGATGATCTCGGTGGTCAGGTAGTGCACGATGCTGGTGCGGACCCCGCCGCCCCCGTAGTGGTTGTCCATCTCGTCGAACATGCCGATCATCGCGTGGACCTGCTCCACGGGACCGGCACAGCCGGGAGGCGGCACAGCGGCCGGTACGGGACGGACGCCACCCGCGTCCCCGACTCCGTCGGTGGGGCCGGGGCTCTCCAGCAGCCAGAGCAGCCACTCACGCTGAGGATTCGTCAGGGCGCCCGCAACGAAGGGGACCGTGCCGAGGAGCGTGCGCCGGGAGATGTCGGTGGAGCCGAGCTCCGCCAGGGTGTGCAGGGATTCCGCCACGTCGTCGCCGTACACGAGGGCCCTGCCCACGACGGGGCGTTGCTGCTCGGGCACGAATCCGAGGTCCGCCGGGGAGAGCGTGCGGGCCAGTCGCTCGCACAGTACGGCGGCGATCAACTCGGGTGTGCCGCCCCGGGGCTGCTGGCCCTGGAGCCATCTGGTGACCGACGCCTTGTCGTAGTTGGTGTCCACGCCCTGGCAGCGGCCCAGTTCGTTGACGCGGTGCGCGAGTGAGGCGTATGAGCAGCCGGCGTCCTTGAGCGCGGTCGCCAGCGCCTTGTTGACTCCGCCCGCGCCCTTGCCGGGGCTTCTCGGTTGTCCGTTCGTCACGGCGGCCATCCAGGTCTCGCATCACGTCGTCGTGGGGGTTCGCACCCGCCCTGTTCTGCCGGGACGTCAACTTCCCGGCGGACGGACGAGGTTCGGTGACGCCACCGCACGATGTGCGGCAGGTCACCCGATCACTATTGTGACCGACAGGCACAGCTCGCAACCTTCGTTCTGATAATTTCAGAATGAAGCGCAAAGGCCTGTCGGTGTCAACCGAAGACGTGGCACACTGCCCGCTGTGACGGCGGTCCCCGGAGGTCCCACGTGAGCGAGAACCGCTCAGGCGGAAGTGCCCCCACCGTCCTTCGGATGGTCCTCGGCAAGCGTCTGAGGCATCTGCGGGAACGGGCGGGTGTGTCGTTCGAGGACGCCGCACGGGCGATCGAGGTCACGCCGTTGACGGTCCGCCGGATAGAGAAGGCCGAGGTCGGCCTCCGCATCCCCTACGTGAAGGAGTTGCTGCGCACCTACGGTGTCCTGGCCAAGGAGATCGACGACTTCCTCCACCTCGCCAGGGAGGCCAACCAGCCGGGCTGGTGGTACAAGTACCGCGATGTGCTGCCGGACTGGTTCAGCGCCTATGTGAGCCTGGAGAGCGAAGCCACCGTCATCCGGCTCTACGAACCCCACTACGTCCCCGGCCTGTTGCAGACCGACGACTATGCCGCCGCGCTGCTGCGCATCGGCTTCCCCAACGCGAGTCCCGAGGACATCCGGCGCCGGGTCGCCCTGCGGCTGAAGCGCCAGGATCTGCTCAACAAGCCCGAGGCGCCCGCCGTCTGGGCCGTACTGGACGAGACCGTGCTGCGCAGGCCCGTGGGCGGGGCCGAGGTGATGCGGGCTCAGATCGACCACCTCAGTGAGGTGTTGGAGTTCCCGAAGGTCCGGATCCAGATCATGCGCTTCGCCGCCGGTCCGCACCCCGGAGCCTTCGGTCCCTTCCACTACTTCCGCTTCGGCTTCTCCGAACTGCCCGACGTCGTCTACACGGAGAGCCTCGCCGGCGCGCAGTACTTCGACCAGCCCGCCGACGTTGTGACGTACCTGGAGGTACTGGACCGGATGTCCGTGCAGGCGGAGCCGGTCGCTCGGACCAGGGAGATCCTGGCAGCACTGCGTAAGGAGTTGTGAACCATGGCAACAGACAACCCCGTCCACAGCGGCATGCCCGCGTCCGAACTCGGCTCCGAGGGCTGGCACAAGCCCTGGAGCGGCACCAACGGCGGAAGCTGCGTCGAAGCCAAGCGCCTGCCCGACGGCAGTGTCGCGTTCCGGCAGTCCAAGGACCCTGACGGGCCGGCGCTGGTCTACTCCCGGGACGAGATGGTGTCGTTCCTGGAGGGCGCCAAGTCGGGCCAGGCCGACTTCCTGATCGCCTGATCGCCTGACGCCTCCGCCCGCCGTACGCCTGGGGCGCGAGCGGCCCGCGTACGGCGCACCACCACACCCGCACAACCGGACAACCCGCACGTGCACTGCCGCCGCGGCGAGGTCCCGTACACACTGAGGGAGTTGACGCACAACCGCGCGCACGACTGTGCGCGCACCACTCCGAAGGGAGCGGCATGCAAACGCCGCCTCGCGCCCCGGATCAAGCCATGCCGTCCGGACGTGCCGGCACTCCCCTGCCGGGCCGCTCCCCAAGGGCGGGGACACCCTCGCGATGAACCTTCCGCAGCCTCTCGCGGAGGCCGTCGCCCCCTACCGGACCCTGGTCGTCGAGGGCCACGAGGGCGTCCGCCGCACCCGTCTGTTCACCGAACTGGCCCTGCTCGGCTTCCCGTTACAGCGGCCGCCCGGGGATCTGCACCATCTCGATCCCACCCGGCCGTACCGCGACCTGCTGGCCGCGCCGGGCAGGTTCGTCATCGACGGCGGCATCATCGGGGAACTCGTGTACGGGCCGTTGCGTCACGGACGTTCCCGGGTGACCTGGATCCAGGCGCTGGACTTCGCCGAGGCGATCGCGGAACGCGAGGGCGCCATGCTCCACCTCACCGGGGGTGAGTACGGGGGTGAGCAGGGCGACGACGGGGCGGAGACCGCGGCTGCCGCCCTCGCCTACACCCGGGTGTTCCGGACGCTCGCCCAGCACGTTCCCGTGGTGAACGTGAACGTCACCCCCGCCTTGACCGACCTGGCCACCGAACGGGCTCGCCGCATCCGTGCACCCGCGCCCCGACAGTCCCAACTCCGGCAACCGAACAGGCAGTTGACGGTAGGTTAGCGAAGTCCGCGCGAGGCAAGTCAGGAGAACTCCGATGACAGACGGCCGGCCCACCCCCGACCAGGAAGCACTGTCCAAGATCGACACCACGGTGCCGCACTCCGCCCGTATCTGGAACTACTGGATGGGCGGCAAGGACAACTACGAGGTCGACCGCGAGGCGGGCGACGAGTACCGCGAGATCGCCCCCAACATCGAGACGATGGCCCGCGCCTCGCGCGTCTATCTCATCCGCGCGGTCACCTTCGTGGCCCGCGAGCGCGGCATCCGCCAGTTCCTCGACATCGGCACCGGCCTGCCGACGTACGACAACACGCACCAGGTCGCCCAGAAGGTGGCCCCCGAGTCGCGCATCGTCTACGTCGACAACGACCCGCTCGTCCTGCGCCACGCCCAGGCCCTGCTCACCAGCACCCCCGAGGGCACGACGGACTACGTGGACGCGGATCTGCGCGAGCCCGAGAAGATCATCGAGACGGCGCGCACGTTCCTGGACTTCGACAAGCCGGTGGCTCTGATGCTGATGGGCATCCTCGGCCACATCCAGGACTGGGAGGAGGCCAAGTCGATCACCCACCGCCTCCAGGCCGCCCTGCCCCCGGGCAGCTACTTCGTGCACTACGACAGCACGGACACCGACGAGGAGCTCAAGCGGGCCCAGCAGGGGTACGACGACACCGGCGCGGTCCCGTACGTGCTGCGCAGCCCCGACAAGCTCTCCGCGCTCTACGAGGGTCTGGAGCTGCTGGAGCCGGGCATCGTCTCCTGCCCCCTGTGGCGTCCTGAGCCCGGCACCTCGCCGGAGCCGACGGACGTGTACGGAGGGATCGCGCACAAGGCGTAGCCCTTCCGCCGTACCGGTCGGTCGTGTTTAATGCCATCCTGTCGATCGACAGGATTCCTGGCAATAGCCCGACCGAACGGAACCCCGCATGTCCCTCCTGGCCAGGCCTGCGGTGGCCTCCCTCATCGCCAAGACCATGCAGCGTGTCGTCATGCTGGCGGACGGGCGCTCCAGCGGACGGGGCTCCGCCGCGGAGTCCCACGCCCGCCTTCCCGAGTTCCCGCGGGCGACAAGCGAGCTGACGATTCCGACGTCGGTCGCCCCGGCCCGCGTCGTGGTCTACCGGCCCACGACCGAGGACCCGGCCCCGCCGGTCCACGTCAACTTCCACGGCGGCGGATTCATCCTGCCGGTGACGGAGACGGACGACGCCTTCTGTCGTGCCGTCGCCGCGCTGGCGGGCGTGGTGGTCGTCAACGTCGACTACGTCGTCGCCCCGCAGTACCCGTTCCCGGCCCCGCCCCGGCAGTCGTACGACGTGGTCCGGTGGATCGCCGAGAACGGCGCCGAGCACGGCTGGGACGGCACCCGGCTCACCGTGGGCGGGCAGAGCGCCGGCGGCGGTCTCGCGGCGGCCGTGGCCCGCCAGGCCCTGGAGGAGAACGGCCCCCCGATCGCACTCCAGGTCCTGCACTACCCGCCGCTCGACCTCGCGACCGCCGCCAAGGACAAGCGGGCGGCGATCGCCAAGCCGATGCTGCGACCGTGGATGGGCGAGGTGTTCGACAGCGCCTACGTGCCGGACCCGCGCGAGCGTGCCGACCGGCTCGTCTCCCCCGCCCATCCGACGGAGACCGCGGATCTGAAGGGCATCGCCCCGGCCCTGATCGTCACCGCCGCCCACGACCGCCTCCGGGCGGAGGGCGTGCGCTACGCCGAGCGGCTTCGGCAGGTGGGCTCGCTGACGGAGCACCATGACGTCGCTGAGGTCGATCACGCCTATGACCTCGACGACGACGAGAAGGGCCGGGAGATCTACGCCTTCATCGCCCAGCACGTACGGCAGGCCACGGCGGGCGACTGACCCCCCGCACGGGCCACTCCCGCTCATCTCAGGGTGAGCGGGGTCTCCGTTTCCGCGCGGGTCAGTTTCTCGGGGTTTCGGACGTAGTAGAGGCCGGTGACGCGCGCGTCCTCGACACGCATCGCCATGATCCCGTCGAGCTCGCCGTCCAGGTGTACGACGAGTGCCAGTCCGCCGTTGACCACGGTGGGGGCGACGGTGATCGGGCTCTTGTTCTTGCCGAGAACGCCGACCAGGAAACGGGCCACCTTCTCGGCGCCGTTGATCGGTCGCAGCGCGGCCTGCTTGATGCCGCCGCCGTCGTTCACCAGGACGACATCCGGGGCGAGTACGGCAAGGAGGGCCTTCGGGTCGCCGGTTTCCAGGACGCGCTGGAACGATTCCAGGACGGCCCGGCTCTCGTCCGGGGAGACGGCCTGACGGGGGCGGCGGGCATCGACGTGCCGGCGGGCGCGGTGGGCGATCTGGCGGACGGCCGCGGGGCTCTTGTCGACGGCGGCGGCGATCTCGTCGTAGCCCGTGTCGAAGACCTCGCGCAGGACGAACACGGCGCGTTCGGTCGGCGAGAGGGTTTCGAGGACGAGCATCAGGGCCATCGAGATGCTTTCGGCGAGTTCGACGTCCTCGGCCACGTCGGGCGCGGTGAGCAGCGGCTCGGGCAGCCACTGGCCGACGTAGGCCTCCTTGCGGCGGCTCATGGTGCGCAGCCGGTTGAGGGACTGCCGGGTCGTGATGCGGACCAGGTACGCGCGCTGGTCTCGGACCTGCTCCAGGTCGACCTTGACCCAGCGCAGCCAGGTCTCCTGGAGGACGTCCTCGGCGTCGGCCGCCGAGCCGAGCATCTCGTAGGCGACCGTGAAGAGCAGGTTGCGGTGGGCGACAAAGGTCTCGGTCGCCGGGTCGGTGGATGGAGTGGTGGGCTGGGCGGTGGTGTGCTCGCTCATGTTCCGGCCCCTGTCCGGCCCGGGCAGGGGCCCTGGTCGCCGACGGTTCTGGTTCTCGGGCGTGCTTCCACAGCATGGTCCCTTTCGTTTTTCGTTTTCGTCGACGGTCGTTCGATCAGCAGGGGGACACTGCCCGGCGCTCGGCCGTGGCACGCCGGGCCGTGTCCTCAGACTGCCGGTTCAGTGGTGGCCCGCTCCTGTTCGGGCTTGGCCTGGAGCAGCCGGCTGCGCTTGGCGTCCTTGGTCCACCACGTGCGCGCACCGGGCTTGCGTGCCTCGTACGACAACTGCCAGGGGATGCTCCTGCAGATGAGTTCCTTGATCTTCGCGCCCGATCGGCCGCCGAGGTAGTGCCACTTCGCGGTGTCGTCCTTGCCCATGAGCTGAAAGATGCCGGCGCGACGACCCAGGCTGATGCACGTGCCGACGAACCCCACCTCGATGGCCGCGGGCCGCTCACCCGCGATCCGGCTCAGTACCGTCTCGGCGGCCTGCGGGCCCAGCTGGACCGCGGCCTGGCAGCTCATCCGGAACGGCAGGTCCGACGGGGCCGCCGAGTCCCCGGCCGCGACGATGCGCGTGTCGTCGACGCTCGTCAATGTCTCGTCGGTGAGCAGGCGGCCCAGGGCATCGGTGCGCAGGCCGCTGCGCACGGCCAGGTCCGGTACGCCGAACCCGGCGGTCCAGACCGTCACCGCGCTCGGCAGCTCGCGTCCGTCGGCGAGCCGCACGGCGTCGCGGGTCACCGTCGTCACCTTCGTGTCGGGGCCGTCGAGGACGCGCACCCCGAGTGCGGTGAGCCGCCTGGCCACCGATCGGCGCCCCCGCGGATGCAGGGACGGGCCGAGCAGTCCGCCGCAGACCAGGGTCACGGTGCGGCCCTGCTCCGCCAGCTCGGCGGCGGTCTCGATACCGGTCGGCCCGGCCCCGACCACCGTCACGGGGGCCGACGCGGGTGCGGCATCGAGGACCGGCCGCAGGCGCTGTGCCTCCTCCAGGGCGGCGATCGGGTACGCGAAGTCGGCGGCGCCGGGCACGCGCGGGTCGGCGCTGCCGCTGCCCACCGCGTAGACCAGGTAGTCGTAGCTGGCGGTGCCGCCGCTCGCGAGCGTCACTGCGCGCCCGGCCGCGTCGATCCGTGTCACGGTGTCCACCACCAGCCGGACGCCCTCGGCGAGGACCTTCCGGTAGTCGGCGACCGCCTCGTGGGTGCCGCCCACGAGTTGGTGGAGGCGGATCCGGTCGACGAAGGCGGGGCGTGGGTTGATCAGCGTGACGGTGACGTCGGTGCGCTGCGTCAGCCTGTTGGCCGCCATGACGCCGGCGTAGCCGCCGCCGATCACGACCACATCAGTGTTCCGGCTCATGGTGTCTCCTCCGCGTTTACGGCGCCCCTTCAAAGGGGTTCGGCCTCAAGACACCGCTCGGCCGGTGGTTGTGACAGGGTGCGCTCAATCTTTTTTCGCCCCCGCCGCCCCTACCCGTCCCATCCCGTTCCTGGGGGCTGCGCCCCCAGACCCCCTGCGGCCCTGAACGGGCCTCGTCCTCAAACTCCCCCAGAGGGGGGACCCCCAGACGGGCTGGAGATGCCGGTCGACTCCGGGGGCGTGCCGTGTGTGTGGAAGGACTCGATGGTCTTCAGGCCCCATGCCTGTCCCTTGGCTCGCTCGGCCTGGGTCCAGGTGATCAGTGGCCAGTCGGGGGCGAGCACCAGGCGGGTGAGCGGGTTGCACAGTTCGATGCGGTTGCCGCCCGGCTCGTAGACGTACAGGAAGAACGTCTGCTGGATGGCGTGCTTGTGCGGGCCGGTCTCGATGTGTACGCCGTTGTCCAGGCACAGGTCGGCGGCGCGCAGGATGTCCTCACGGGTGTCCGTGGCGAACGCGATGTGGTGCAGGCGGCCGTTGGAGCCGGACCAGTCCTCCGTGTAGACGATGTCGTACGACTTGTTGGTGAACGTCAGCCACTGGGCGGCCAGCCGCCCTTCGTCCAGGACGATCTGTTCGGTGGGGCGGGCGCCGAGTACGTGCTGGATGAGACCGGCGTTCGGCTCGACCGAGGCCGCGAGGAAGTTGACGTGGTCGAGGCGGCGTACGCCGACGCCCGTCGCGGGTTTGGCCTGGGGCTGGTTCTTGAGGCCGGGCCGCAGCTCGGGGGGCGCCTGGTACCACTCGGTCTGCCAGTACAGGGCGATCTCGTGGCCGTCGGGGTCGGTGGTGACGTACAGCGGGCCCAGGCCCGGTTCGTCCTCGGCCCAGCGACCGGGGCGGCCTGCACTCTCGGTCTCCTTGACCCTGCGCTGCAGTGCCTCCTCACTGGAGGCGCGCAGGGCGGTGCGGCGGATGCCGGAGGTGGAGTGGGCGGTGAGGGTGAGGCTGTGGTGCTCGTAGTCGTCCCAGGTCCTCAGGTACACCGAGTCGCCGGAGCGGCCGTTCTCGGTCAGGCCGAGGATCGTGGTGAAGAACCGGACGCTGGCGTCGAGGTCGGGCGTGAGGAGTTCGACATGGCCGAGGTGGGCGATGTCGCCGATTGGCGGGGTGGTCATCAGCGGCTCCTGTCGGGGAGGGCGACAGCGGGACGGGGGAAGACCGTGCCGTCGAAGATCTTGCGGGCGGTACGGACGACGGCCGTGCGGTGCGCGACCGGGGTGGGGCCGTCCGTGTGGACGACGGATTCGACGTCCAGGAATCCGGTGGGGTGTTCGATGCGCAGCGGGTCGTCGTCGTGGGCGGGGAGGCGTGCCACGCCCTCCCCGACGCCGCCGGTCATACGCAGGCCGGCGGCGACGCTCGCGGCTCCGAGCACGCCGATCGCCGGGTGGCAGCGGACCGGGATGAAGGTGCGGGTCATGACGGTGCCGCCGTGAGCCGGCGGGGCGAGCAGCGTGAGCTTGGGCACGGTCGCCGACGAGACGTCGCCGAGCCCCATCAACTTGCCTGCCGCCAGCCGGATTTCGTGCAGCCGTGCATTGAGGGCGAGGTTCAACTCCAGGTCCCTAGGGTCCTCGTAGCCGGTGATCTGAAGGGCGGAGGCGGCGATCAGTACGGTCGGCATGCCGTTGTCGACGCAGGTCACCTGCGTCCCGGCGACGGTGTCGCGGGCCCGGCCGGTCGGCAGCAGGGGTGCGCTCCCCCGTTCGAAGGCGATCGCGACCGGAGCGGCACCGCCGGGTACACCGGAGATCTCGGTCGTGCCCGCGTAGACGGCACGTCCGCCCGTCGTGGGGAAAGTCGCGGTGGCGTGGTCGCCGCTGTTGACCATGCGGATGCGTACGGAGGTCAACTCCTCCCCGGCCGCGACCAGTCCGCGTTCCACGGCGAACGGTCCGACGCCCGCGAGAAGGTTCCCGCAGTTCTGATGATCCGTCACTTGTGGCTGTTCGACGCCTACTTGGAGGAACAGGTAGTCGACGTCGGCCTGCTCGTCGGCCGAGCAGGAGACGACGGCCACCTTGCTGGTGAGGGGGTGCGCTCCGCCGAGTCCGTCGATCTGGCGGGGGTCAGGGCTGCCCATGACCCGCAGCAGCAGCTCGTCGCGGGCGGCGGGGTCGGCCGGCAGGTCCTCGGCGAGGAAGTAGGCGCCCTTGGAGGTGCCGCCCCGCATCAGCATGCAGCGCAGCCCCTCCCCCGGGCCGCCCGTACTCACGAGCGGGTCCCCGGTCCGGCGCCCGGGTCAACTCCCGCACCGGTGTCCGAGTTGGCTCCCCCTGCGCCCCTCGCGTACTCCGCGTACTCCGCGTACTCCGCGTACGACTGGTACCGCACCCCCAGCCGTACGAGGGTCTCGCGCAGCCCGTACCGGTCCAGGCCCAACTGGCCGTCCCTGAAGGCGAGTCGGGACGCCTCCTCCTTCGCGGTGCGGGCCTCGGACGCCTTGACGGCCTCGGCGGAGCGCTGCCGGGGTACGACCATGACGCCGTCGTCGTCGGCGATGATCACGTCGCCGGGGCGGATCTGCTGACCGCCCACGATGATCGGGATGTTCACCGAGCCGCCCGTCGCCTTGACCGTGCCCTGGGCGGACACCGCCGCCGACCAGACGGGGAAGCCCATGGCGCGCAGTTCGGCGGTGTCGCGTACCCCCGTGTTGATGACCAGGCCGCGTACGCCCCGGCGTTGCAGAGCGGTGGCGAACAGTTCGCCGAACAGGCCGTCCGTGCAGGGGGACGTGGTGGTGACGACCAGGATGTCGCCCTCGGCGCACTGTTCGACGGCCGCGTGGATCATGAGGTTGTCGCCGGGCCAGCACAGCGCGGTGACGGCGGTGCCCGCGACGCGTACGTCCTGCTGGATGGGGCGCAGGGCCGGGCCGAGGAGGCCAGTGCGGGCGAGGGCCTCGTGGACGGTGGCGACGCCGTAGCCGGCCAGTGCGTCGACGTCCTCGGCGACTGCGCGCGGCGGGTCGGTGACGATCACGCCGCTCATGCCAGTTCCCCCGTGACCTGCGGGTAAAGACGCATGTAGGCCTCGCCGTAAGTGGTGTGCGGCAGGCCGAGGTTGG
Organism: Streptomyces sp. NBC_00576; assembly: GCF_036345175.1. Taxonomy (NCBI): domain Bacteria; kingdom Bacillati; phylum Actinomycetota; class Actinomycetes; order Kitasatosporales; family Streptomycetaceae; genus Streptomyces; species Streptomyces sp. NBC_00576. Next base: position 752,112 of record NZ_CP107780.1, read on the forward strand.
GGCCGGCGTTGCGCTTGAGCTGGACGCCGCGCCGTTTCGCGAGGTCGGTGTAGTAGTCCCACAGGTGCTGCTGGGCCGGCAGGCACTCCATGGCCTTGCGCTTGGTGTCGAACACCTCGGTGATGTCGAGCAGCACCTGCGGGGTGAAGTCGCACATCTCGGGCTGGTGGGGTTCGAAGAAGAACACCGGTGGCGCGCCCAGGACTTCGCCGGGGGCGGGGTAGCCGATGGCCTGGGCGAGTATCCGGGCGTCCAGGGCCATGCGGGCGGCGGCCGGATGGTCGGCGTTGTAGGGGTCGGACAGCGGGTGGGTGAGCACCACGTCGGGCCGGGTGTCGCGATAGATGCCCACGAGGCGGTCGGTCAACTCCGGTGTGGCGAGGAGCGGGTAGTCGCCGGCGTCGAGGAAACGGACCTCGGCGCCGAGTGCGGCGGCGGCCTGCTCGGCCTCGGTCCGGCGTATCCCCTTGATCTCATCGAGCGACCTGCCCTCCCGCCAGGCCTTGGCTGATTCGCCGCGTTCCCCGTACGACAGGCAGGCGATGACGACCTTCTCGCCGCGCGAGGCCGCCAGCGCGATGGCACCCCCCGCCCGCCAGACGAAGTCACCGGCGTGTGCGCTGATCACCAGCGTCGAGCGAGCGGTGGCGGGCACCGCAGCGTGTGTCATGGCAGAGATCTCCTTGGTGGACAGGCTCTTCGGCCCACCGCGGCGGCGTCATGCGCGCAACGCGCTATTCGCGCAACGCGGCGATCACGCTCGTGAGATGGGCGCGAGCGGCCGCTTCGGCCGCCTGCGGATCCCTGGCCGTGATCGTCTCGACCATGGCCAGGTGCTCGCCCAGGGACTGCTGGGGGCGCCCCGGTCGCAGCGCGAGCTGGAAACGGTGGCGCACCAACTGGGCGTTGAGCTTCTCCAGCAGTTCCACGGCCGTCCGCTGGCCGGAGAACTGTCTGATCCGGGCGTGCAGTTCGTGGTTGAGTTCGGAGTAGGTGACCGGCTCGCCGTCGGCGACGGACTTGGCCATCGCCTCGCCCAGGCCGGTCAGTTCGGCCAGTTGGTCGTCGGTGGCCGCCACGGCCGCCTTGGCCGCGCACAGTCCTTCGAGGACCATCCGGCATTCGGTGATGGCGACCGCTTCCTCCACGGTGACCACTCGCACCCGCGAGCCGCGGTTGCGGATCCGCTCGACCAGCCCCTCCGACTCCAGTTCGATCAGCGCCGCCCGGACGCTGGCCCGTGTCACACCGAACTGCTCGGCGAGTTCGTTCTCCACCAGCCGCTGGGCCGGTGACATGTCGCCGCGCAGAATCGCCTGCCGCAGCCGCTCCAGCGCGTGCTGCTTGGCCTGCTCTCCGGTGCCTGGACGGGCTTGGTTCGGCATGCGCCCTCCTGAGTGAGTGCCTGTCGACGCTAAATCCGGACGGACAATATTGTCAACAATATTGTTCTCCATGTTCGGGCACAGTCGACGCGCACTCATCCACCGAAACCGCCCCCTATGGCCGTTCCGGCTATCAGGTCAAGCGTCCCGGACTATTGACTCCATCACCCTGCTGTAGCGATCCTCATCACAGATTTGCGCGAGCCATGACAACCTTTGTGCGAGGACGTGAGTGATGACCGAGCCCCCCTTCCCGCCTCGCCCGCGTCGCGGACGCAGCCCCCTGACCGTGCTGTCCCTGCTTCTCGCCGTACTGGCGCTGACGCTCGGTACCGGGCCCAGCTCGGCGGCCGGCACGGACTGGTGGACACCGACCGCGCGCCCGACGCCCGACTCCCAGATCAATGTCACGGGCGAGCCCTTCAAGGGCACCAACTCCCAGGGCGAGGTACAGGGGTTCGTCGACGCGCACAACCACCTGTTCTCCAACGAGGCCTTCGGCGGACGGCTCATCTGCGGGAAGGTGTTCTCCACCAGCGGGATCGCCGACGCCCTCAAGGACTGTCCCGAGCACTACCCCGACGGCACCCTCGCGATCTTCGACTACATCACCCACGGCGGTGACGGCAAGCACGACCCGGTCGGCTATCCGACGTTCAAGGACTGGCCCGCGTACGACTCGATGACCCACCAGGCGAACTACTACGCCTGGGTCGAGCGCGCCTGGCGCGGCGGCCAGCGCGTGCTGGTCAACGACCTGGTCACCAACGGCATGATCTGCTCGATCTACCCGTTCAAGGACCGCAGCTGCGACGAGATGACGTCCATCCGCCTCCAGGCGAAACTGACGTACCAGCTCCAGGACTTCATCGACGCGCAGTACGGCGGCACCGGCAAGGGCTGGTTCCGGATCGTCACCGACAGCGCGCAGGCGCGTGAGGTGATCAAGCAGGGCAAACTGGCGGTCGTACTCGGCGTCGAGACGTCCGAGCCCTTCGGCTGCAAGCAGATCCTGGACATCGGACAGTGCAGCAAGGCCGACATCGACAAGGGCCTCGACGAGTTGTACGGCCTGGGTGTGCGCAGCATGTTCCTGTGCCACAAGTTCGACAACGCGCTGTGCGGGGTGCGGTTCGACGAGGGCGGTCTCGGTACGGCAATCAACGTCGGCCAGTTCCTGTCGACGGGCACCTTCTGGCAGACGGAGAAGTGCACGAGCGCGATGCACGACAACCCCATCGGCGGCGCCACGGCGACCAGCGCGACGGAGGACCTGCCGGAGGGCACCGAGCTGCCGACGTACGCCTCGGACGCCCAGTGCAACAAGCGTGGGCTCACCGACCTCGGTGAGTACGCGGTGCGCGGCATGATGAAGCGCAAGATGATGCTCGAGATCGACCACATGGGCGTCAAGGCCGCCGGCCAGGCGATGGACATCTTCGCGGCGGAGTCCTACCCGGGCGTGCTCTCCTCGCACAGCTGGATGGACCTCAACTGGACCGACCGGGTCTACGGTCTCGGCGGCTTCATCGCCCAGTACATGCACTCCTCCAAGGAGTTCGTCGCGGAGGCCGCACGCACCGACGCCCTGCGCACCAAGTACAACAAGGGCTACGGCTACGGCACCGACTTCAACGGCATCGGCGACCACCCCGCGCCGCGCGGCACGAACACGGGTACGACGGTGACGTACCCCTTCACCAGCGTCGACGGCGGCTCGGTGATCAACCGGCAGACCACGGGTTCGCGCACCTGGGACATCAACACGGACGGTGCCGCGCACGTCGGGCTGATCCCGGACTGGATCCAGGACATCAAGCAGGTCGGCGGCGCGGACGCGGTGAGCGACCTGTTCCGAGGCGCCGAGTCCTACCTCGACACCTGGGGCGCGTCGGAGACCCACAAGGCCGGGGTGAACCTCGCCAAGGGCGTGTCCGCGACGGCCAGTGCGTCCGAGTCGAACCCGGTCACCAGCTACCAGCCCGGCCGCGCCGTGGACGGCGACTCGGGCAGCCGCTGGGCGAGCGACTGGAGCGACGACCAGTGGCTCCAGCTCGACCTCGGGTCCACGAACCTGGTCAAGCGGGTCACCCTCGACTGGGAGAGGGCGTTCGGCAAGTCGTACCGCATCGAGCTCTCGACCGACGGTACGACCTGGCAGACCGCGTGGTCCACGACCGTCGGCGACGGTGGCCTGGACACGGCACAGTTCGCGGCAGTTCCGGCCCGCTATGTGCGCGTCCACGGACTGGATCGGGGCACGGACTGGGGATACTCACTCTACGAAGTGGGTGTCTACGGCACCTGAGTTCCGCACCTAGGGGGAGTTCATGGCACGCAAGCCGTCGGCCGAGCGGCGCCGGCAGCTGACGGAGGCGGCCATCCGCGCGATGACCCGGGACGGCGTCCCCAGGACGACGACCCGGTCCATCGCGGCCGAGGCGGGCGTGTCACTGAGCGTCTTCCACTACTGCTTCGACTCCAAGCAGGCCCTGATCGAATCGGTCATCACGACGATCATGGACCACTACGTCGATGTGGTGCGCGAGGCGATCCAGCCCCAGTCCACCCTCCAGGAGACGATCAGGGCGGGCTTCAGGGCGTACTGGGACCATGTGGCGGCCCATCCGGGCGAGCACATGCTGACGTACGAACTCACCCAGTACGCCCTGCGCGAGCCGGGGTTCGCGCATCTGGCCCGTCGGCAGTACGAGCTGTACGCCGACACGTACGCCCAGCTCCTGGAGCAGCTGCGCGCGAGCATGGGCTTCGAACTGAGCGTGCCCGTCCCGGTGTTGGCCGGCTATCTGGCCGCGATGACGGACGGGCTGACGCTCAGCTTCCTGGCCCTCGGCGACGAGAAGGCCTGCGTGGACATCATCGACACGGTGACCGACCATGTGGCCGCCCTCGTACGGGAGCAGCCCGTACGGGAGTTGGGGTGACGGGAGTCGGGGTGACGGGAGTCGGGGTGAAGAGGGACCGCTCCGGCTGAGCGGTCCACCCGAGGTGCCACACGATGTCGTCTACCGGCTGCAGCGCCGTCGTGGCTGGTCGCGCAGTTCCCCGCGCCCCTTCAGGGCGCTCCTCCTCGCGTCTCCTAAGCCCCCACCGCCAACAAACGTTCGGCGTACTCCGTGAGGTACTCCTCGCGTTGCTTCGCCGACACCTCCCCCGGGGCCCGGGCGACGAACGGTGGGAGGACGTCGAAGCCCAGGCAGCGGAGGATGCCGTGGTGGATGGGCCAGAGGGCGCGGTCCAGGTCGCCGTCGGGGGCGTCAGGGGCGTACAGGCCGGAAGGGGTGCCGGTGGTCGTGCACACCAGGGCGCGTCTGCCCTTCAGTGGGCCGGTGTCGTAGGCGCGTCCCTCCCCGTAGGCGAAGCCGCGGGCCATCGTGCGGTCGACCCAGCCCTTGAGGATGGCCGGCATTCCGGACCACCACAGCGGGAACTGGAGGATCATGAGATCGCACCGGGCGACCTTCTCCTGTTCCGCGAGGACGTCGGGCGGGGTCTCGTGCGCCGTCGACACGCGTTCCTGTTCGGCGGCGACGTCCAGGAAGTCGGGGTCCGTCCAGACGCCGGGGAAGTCCTCGGCGTCGACCGCGGCCTTCCAGCCGAGCCGGTACAGGTCGCTGACCACGACCTCGTGCCCGGCCTGCTTCAGGACGTCGACGGCTCTGACCTTCAACGCGCCGTTGAAGGAGCAGAGTTCGGGGTGGGCGAAAACGATCAGTACGTTCACAGTGGGGGGTCTCCTCAGATCGTCCGTGCTGAGCCGTTCGGACTGAGTCGTTCTGTTTCGCATTCCTGTTTGGTTGTTCAGTTGTTCAGGGGCCTGTCCGTCCTCTCCAGCGGGATGCGGAGGGTGAAGGCGGTCGAGCCGGGGCCGCTGGTCAGGTCGAGGGTGCCGCCGTGCGCCCGGGCCAGGGACAGCGCGACGGCGAGCCCGAGGCCACTGCCGCCCCGGTCGCGGCTGCGGGCCTTGTCGACACGGTAGAAGCGGTCGAAGACCCGGTCCTGGTCGGCGGCCGGAATGCCGGGGCCGGCGTCGGCGACCCGGACCACCGCGTGGCCGTCGGTGCCCTTGTCGCCCTTGTTGACGGTTACGTCCACAGACACCGCTGTGCCCGCGGGCGTGTGCACGGCCGCGTTGGTCAGCAGGTTGTCCAGGACCTGCCGGATCCGCAGCGGGTCGAGCCGCAGCCGCAGTTCCTTCGGCGCGGCGGTCACCGTCAGCGGATGCTCCGGGTGGCCCGCGCGGAAGGCGTCCGCCGCCTGGCCGGCCAGTTCCACCAGGTCGGCGCTCTCCGGGCGCAGCGGTGTCTCGACCTGGGCCGCGTCCAGCCGGGCGAGCAGCAGCAGGTCGTCGAGCAGGACGCCCATCCGGGCCGCCTCGGCGCGCAGCCGGGCCAGGTGCCGGTCCCGTTCGCCGGGCTCGTTGGCGGCGGCGTACTGGAAGAGGTCCGCATAGCCCCGTACCGACATCAACGGTGTACGGAGCTCGTGCGAGGCGTCGGCGACGAAGCGGCGCAGTCGCTGTTCGGCCTCGGTGCGCACGGCGAGTGAGTCGTCGATGTGTTCGAGCATGGTGTTGAACGCGGTGCGCAGCTCCTCGACCTCCGGGCCGCCGTCACCCCGGTCGGCGCGTACGGGCAGCCGGGCGGAGTCGGTGAAGTCGTGCGAGGTGATGCCGCGGGCGGTGTGGGCCATGTCGCTGAGGGGTCTGAGGCCGCGCCGCAGCACCGTGCGGCCGAGGACCACAAGGCCGAGCAGGGCGAGCGCGAAGGCGACGACCTGGACCATGACCAGCCGGTTCATGGTGTTCTCCATGTCCTCCAGGGGCGCCGCGGTGACCAGCACGACCCCGTCGTCGACCTCACAGGCGCGCAGCCGGTAGTTCTCCCCGCCGATACGCGCGGTGCGCAGCACGTCGGCGCCAGAGGTCCGTACGGCCTCGGCGGTGGCGCGGAGTTCACTGGCGTCCGGCGGCACGTCGGCGGGCTCACTTAGGACGGGTTCGGGGCTCGAGATCTTGTACAAGCCGCTGTACCAGCCCCAGTAGGGCTTGTCCTGGACGCGGCCGTACACCACCACGTCCTTGGCCTGGGTGGTCTGGACGTGCGTCATCTGGTCGCTCAGCTGGCGCACCAGGTACTCCCGCATGTACATCGAGAGCGACGCGCCGACGACGGCGAAGACGACCAGCGCGAGTACGCCCATACCCAGCGCCAGGCGCGTGCCCAGCCGCAGCCTGCGGTACGTCTCCCGACAGCGGCGGATCACTCGCCGACCTGCCGGACCACGTAGCCGACGCCCCGCACAGTGTGGATCAGCGGTTCGTCGTGCTCGTCGGGATCGTCGAGCTTGCGGCGGAGCCGACTGACGACCAGTTCCACGACGTTGGAACGGCCGCCGAAGCCGTACTCCCAGACGTGGTCGAGGATCTGCGCCTTGGTGAGCACGGTCGGCGACTTGCGCATCAGGTAGCGCAGCACCTCGTACTCGGTCGGGGTGAGCGTGAGCCTTTTGTCGCCGCGCCGGACCTCGCGGGTGTCCTCGTCCATCGTCAGGTCGGCCACCTGGAGCACGGACCGCTGGAAGCCGGGGCCGGCGCTGCGGCGCAGCACGGTCCGCAGCCGGGCCATCAACTCCTCCACGGCGAACGGTTTGACCAGGTAGTCGTCGCCGCCCCGGGTGAGCCCCGCGACCCGGTCGGCGACTCCGTCACGGGCGGTGAGAAAGACCACGGGCACCATCGTGCCCGACAGCCGCAGCCGGTCGAGCACGGCGAAGCCGTCGAGACCCGGAAGCATCAGGTCGAGCACCACGATGTCCGGACGGAACTCGGCGGCTCTGCTCAGCGCCTCCTCACCGGAGTACGCGGTGACCGCCTCCCAGCCCTCGTAGCGGGCGACCGTCGCGACCAGGTCGGCGATGGGCGGATCGTCGTCCACGACGAGAAGTCGTACTTTTTCCACGTGCTCATAGTGCTGCACGCTGCTCCCGACGCCATACCCTCCTCCCTCCGTACGCACGATCGATAACAACTTGAAAGTCCAACGACAGCATGCCGACAGCTACCGTCGGTCAAGCTCGGTGTTCCCTGGACCCGATCAAGGAGCACTGTCCGTGACGACCGTCCAATCGCCTCCCGCGCCCCCCACGGCGATACGACCCAAAGTGGTGGCCCGCACCGGCCTGTACGCCGTGCTGGCCGCCAACGTGGCCGTCGTGACCGTCTTCTTCACCCAGGCCGGGTTCGCCTCGAACGCCCTGATCGTGATGGGCCGGCTCGCCGGGCTGTACGGCGCGCTCTTCATGGCCTTCCAGCTGGTGCTGGTGGCCCGGCTGCCGTGGCTGGACCACCGCATCGGCATGGACCGGCTGACTTCCTGGCACCGCTGGGTGGGCTTCGGGCTGCTGTGGACCTTGATGTCCCACGCCGTGTTCATCACCTTCGGCTACGCCGAGGGCACCTCCATGGGCCCGGTCGACGAGCTGGTGGAGCTGGCCGAGACCACCGAGGGCGTACTGCGCGCGATCGTCGCCCTCGTCCTGATCATGATCATCGGCGCGGTCTCCGCGCGCTACGCCCGCCGTCGGCTCGCCTACGAGACCTGGCACTTCATCCACCTCTACACCTACGTGGCGGTGGTCCTGGCGTTCACGCACCAGGTCGGGGTCGGTACGACGTTCACCTCGTCGTCGGCCGCCACCACGTACTGGTGGGCCCTGTGGAGTGTGGCGCTCGGTTCGGTGTTCCTCGGCCGGGTCGTGCTGCCGCTGCGCAAGAACCTCCGGCACCAGCTGCGCGTCTCGGCGGTCGTCCCCGAGGCCGACAACGTGGTCTCGATCTACATGACGGGCCGCGACCTCGACAAGCTGCCCGCCCGCGCCGGCCAGTTCTTCCTGTGGCGGTTCCTCACCAAGGACCGCTGGTGGCAGGCGAACCCGTTCTCGCTGTCGGCGGCGCCCGACGGCAGGTCACTGCGGCTGACCGCGAAGGTGGCCGGCGACGGCACCGCCGCCCTGCGGCACATCCCGGTCGGCACGCGTGTCTTCGCCGAGGGCCCGTACGGCGCGTTCACCGCCATGCACCGCACCCGGCCGGAGGCCGTCCTCATCGCCGGCGGCGTGGGCGTCACGCCCATCCGCGCGCTCCTTGAGGAGATCCAGGGCCACGCCGTGGTCATCTACCGGGTGGCCCGGGACCAGGACGCCGTCCTCTACGAGGAGCTGCGGGACCTCGCCCACGCCAAGGGTGCCGAGCTGCACCTGGTGAGCGGGCCGGCCACCCCCGACAAGCTGGCCCCGGCCGAGCTGGCCGAGCTGGTGCCGGACATCACCGACCGGGACGTCTTCCTGTGCGGCCCGCCGCCCATGATGAACGCGGTGCTGCGCAGCCTGCGGGAACTGGGCGTGCCCAAGTCGCAGACCCACTTCGAGCGCTTCAGCCTGGCCGGATAAGAGGAACGTCGTGAAACGAGCACTGCCTGTTCTGGTCCTGAGCATCGCGGGCCTGGTCCCCGTCTGGCTCTACGAGCCGTCGCTGGGCATCACGTCCTCCGAGGCCTCGGCCCCCGCCACTACCCCCTCCACCTCGTCCTCGGGGTCCTCCGGTTCGTCGTCCACGGTCGTCACCGGCACCACCGTGCCCACCGAGAAGGGCGACGTCCAGGTCGAGGTGACGTTCGCGGGCTCGAAGATCTCCTCGGTGCGGATGCTGAAGCAGCCGAACCACCCGCAGACCACGGCCGCCGTGCCGGTCCTGATCAAGGAGACGCTGGCCGCCCAGAGCGCCGACGTCGACACGGTCTCCGGCGCCACCATCACCAGCGACGGCTACAGGGAGTCCCTCCAGGCCGCGATCGACTCCCAGGCGGACTCGGCCGCGTCGTCCCCGTCGCCCTCCGCCGCCACGTCGGCCCCCGCCGCCGAGTCCGCGTCCGCGTCCAAGGTCGTCTCCGGGACCGCCGTGGACACCGAGAAGGGCACCGTGCAGGTCGAGGTGACCTTCGAGGGCGACGCGATCGCGTCCGTGAAGATGCTCCAGCAGCCGAACCACCCGCAGACCACGGCCGCCGTGCCGGTCCTGATCTCGGAGACCCTCGCCGCACAGAGCGCCGACATCGACACGGTCTCCGGCGCCACGATCACCAGCGACGGCTACAGGGAGTCCCTCCAGGCCGCGATCGACGCGAAGGGCTGAGGGATGAGGCGCGTCGAACACATCATGGGGTTCCCGATCTCGCTGCGGATCGACGACGAGAACGCTCCGGGGGAGGCGGCGGACGCGGTGTTCGCCTGGCTCCACGAGGTCGACGCGCGGTTCAGCCCCTTCAAGCCCGACAGCGAGGTGTCCCGCCTCGACCGGGGCGAGCTGGAGTCCGGCGCGCTGAGCGCGGACCTCACCGAGGTGCTAGGCCTGTGCGAGGAGTACCGGGTCGCGACCAAGGGCGCGTTCGACGTACGGCTGCCCGGCCGGGGCCTCGATCCGTGCGCGATGGTGAAGGGCTGGGCGGTGCAGCGGGCGGCGGATCTGCTGGAGGCGGCGGGCGTACGGACGTACTGCCTGAACGCAGGCGGTGACGTGGTCGCCGGCGGGCGCCCCTGGCGGGTCGGCGTACGGCATCCCGAGCACGCCGACCAGCTGTGCACGGTGCTGGACATCACCGAGGGAGGTGTGGCGACCTCCGCCCGCTACGAACGGGGCGACCACATCCTCGACGGCCGCACCGGCCGCCCGGCGACCGGGCTGCTGAGCCTGACCGTCGTGGCCCCCACGCTCACCGAGGCGGACGCCACGGCGACGGCCGCGTTCGCGATGGGCACGGAGGGCATCGACTGGGCCGCCGCGCGCAAGGGCTGCGAGGTGTTCGCGGTGGACGCCGACCGACAGGTCTTCCGGACCCCGGGACTGCCGGTCGCCGCCTGAACGTCCTCGTCCGCTGTACGTCCCTGTGGGCGCCCACCGCCTCGGCGGTGGGCGCCCACAGGCGTGTCCGGGGCCGGGTCCGTGGCTGTCAGTGGCCCCGGGCGATCCATTCCTGGAGGTGCGGTGACTCGGCCCCGATGGTGGTGGGGTCGCCGTGCCCGGTGAGGGCCTCGGTCTCGGGCGGGAGGGCGAGCAGCCGGTCCCGGATCGAGTCGATGATCGTCGGGAAGTGGGAGTAGGAACGGCCGGTGGCACCCGGGCCGCCGTTGAAGAGGGTGTCGCCGGTGAAGACGGTGCCGAGTCCCGGCGCGTACAGGCAGACTGCGCCCGGTGCGTGTCCGGGCGTGTGCAGGACCGTCAGTTCGGCGCCTGCGGCCTCGATCACCTGGCCGTCGGCCAGCCAGGCGTCGGGTTCCCGATCCGGGTGGGTCTGCTTCCACAGCGGCAGGTCGTCGCGGTGCAGCCAGATGGTGGCGCCGGTGCGCTCGGCGAGCGCGGGAGCCGCGTCGATGTGGTCGTTGTGGGCATGCGTGCACACGATGGCGGTCAGGCGCCGGTCGCCTACGGCCGCCGCGATGGCGTCGGCGTCGTGGGCGGCGTCGATGACGATCGCCTCGTGGTCGTCACCGATGATCCACACGTTGTTGTCGACGTCCCAGGTGCCACCGTCGAGGCTGAATTGCCCTGAGGTGACGAGGCGTTCGATGCGGGCGGCCATCACAGCACCACCACGGAACGCAGTACGTCGCCGCCGTGCATCCGCTCGAACGCCTTCTCCACCTCGTCGAGTTGGATGGTCTCCGTCACGAACTTGTCGAGGTCCAGGCGGCCCTGGAGGTGCAGGTCGATGAGCATGGGGAAGTCGCGGGAGGGCAGGCAGTCGCCGTACCAGGACGACTTCAGCGAGCCGCCGCGCCCGAAGACATCGATCAGCGGGAGTTCGAGCTTCATCTCCGGCGTCGGCACACCGACCAGGACCACGGTCCCGGCGAGGTCGCGGGCATAGAACGCCTGCTTGTACGTCTCCGGGCGGCCCACCGCCTCGATGACCACGTCGGCGCCGAAGCCGCCGGTCAGCTCACGGATCGCCTCGACCGCGTCGGTCTCCTTGGAGTTGACCGTGTGGGTCGCGCCCATCGTGCGGGCGGTGGCCAGTTTCCGGTCGTCGATGTCGACAGCGATGATCTTCGCGGCGCCCGCGAGGTTGGCCCCGGCGATCGCCGCGTCGCCTACGCCGCCGCAGCCGATGACCGCGACCGTGTCGCCGCGTCCGACGTTCCCGGTGTTGATGGCGGCGCCGATACCGGCCATCACGCCGCACCCCAGCAGCCCGGCGACGGCAGCGGAGGCCGACGGGTCGACCTTGGTGCACTGCCCGGCCGCGACGAGGGTCTTCTCGGCGAAGGCACCGATACCCAGCGCCGGCGACAGCTCGGTGCCGTCGGTGAGGGTCATCTTCTGCTTGGCGTTGTGCGTGTTGAAGCAGTACCAGGGGCGCCCGCGCAGACAGGCCCGGCAACTCCCGCACACCGCACGCCAGTTGAGGATCACGAAGTCACCGGGAGCCACATCCGTGACCCCCTCCCCCACCGACTCCACGACACCGGCGGCCTCATGGCCGAGCAGGAAGGGGAAGTCGTCGTTGATCCCGCCCTGCTTGTAGTGCAGGTCCGTGTGACACACCCCGCAGGCCTGGATCTGGACCACGGCCTCGCCCGGACCGGGGTCCGGCACGACGATCGTCTCGACCCGCACCGGTTCGTTCTTGCCCGGTGCGATCACGCCGCGTACTTCCTGCGCCATGGTGCTGAACCCTTCCATCGGCCAATGTTCGGTTCTTCGCTCCGACCCTACGTGCGATCTATCGGTAACGGCACGTCCACGGTGGAGCCTGACCTCAAAATACCCCTGGGGGTATCTCTGCTACGGTGATGAATATACCCCCTGGGGTAATTTTCACGGGGCGTCACAAGGCGACATAAGGCGCCATAGGGCTTCACGAGGAGAGGGAGGAGTGCCGCCATGTACTTCGTCGACCGCATCGACGTGCCGGGCCTGGGCAACCGCGGCTATCTGGCGGGTGGGCCGCACCGGGCCGTGGTGATCGATCCGCCACGGGACATCGACCGGGTGATCGAGGCGGCCGCCCGGCGGGGCGTGCGCGTGACACACGTCGTCGAGACACACGTCCACAACGACTACGTCACCGGCGGCCCGGAGCTGGCCCGGATCACCGGCGCCGCCTACCTCGTCCCGGCCGGCGCGCGGGTCGCGTACGACAGGGTGCCGATCACGGACGGGGACAGCGTGGAGATCGAGGAGAGGCTGACGCTGCGCGCGCTGGCCACGCCCGGACACACCCCGCACCACACCGCGTACGTCCTGGAGGAGGACGGCCTGGCCGTGGCCGTGTTCACCGGCGGTTCGCTGCTGATCGGCACGGTCGGGCGGCCGGACCTGGTCGAGCCGAGGCTCACCGGGGAGCTGGCCCGGGCGCAGTGCGACTCGGCACACCGGCTGGCCGCCGAACTCCCGGACGAGACAGCCGTGCTGCCCACACACGGCTTCGGCAGCTTCTGTTCCGCCGGGACGGCCACGGGCGACGCCACGACCATCGGACGGGAGCGCGTCTCGAACGAGGCGCTGGTCGAGGACGCCGACACGTTCGTCGCCCAGCTGCTCGCCGGGCTCGACGACGTGCCCGCGTACTACGCGCACATGGGGCCGGTGAACTCCGCCGGCCCCGCACCCGTCGACCTGACTCCGCCGGGCCCGGCGGACGCCGTGGAGATCGCGGCGCGGCTGGCCGCCGGGGAGTGGGTGGTGGATCTGCGCAACCGGGTCGCGTTCGCCGAGGGGCATGTCGCCGGGTCGGTCAACTTCGAGGCGGCGGGACAGCTCGCCACCTATCTGGCGTGGCTGCTGCCGTGGGGCAAGCCGGTGACACTGCTCGCCGAGTCGACGGCCCAACTCGCCGACGCTCAGCGAGAGTTGGTCCGGGTCGGCATCGACCGCCCAGCCGCCGCCTCGACTGGCTCCCCCGCCGCCTGGCTGCGCCCGGGTGAACAGCCACGCACTTTCCCGCGCGCAACGTTCGCCGACCTGGCGGAGCAGGAGCGCAAGGCGGTCGTGGTCCTGGACGTGCGGCGCGACTCCGAGCGCGCGGGTGGCCACATCGCGGGTTCGCTGCACATTCCGCTCCACCAGATGCGCGACCGGCTCGCGGAGATACCCGACGGCACGGTGTGGGTGCACTGCGCGGGCGGCATGCGGGCCGCGATCGCCGCCTCGCTGCTGGACGCGGCGGGGCGCGTCGTGGTCGCCGTCGACGACGGCTTCGCCGCCGCCCGCGAGGCGGGTCTCCCCATGGCCCGGGTCACCCCGGCCGAGGCCCTCGATCTCATGGGCGCGGACGGGGCGGCCGTACTCCTGGACGTCCGTGAGGCCGAGGAGTGGGAGGCCGGGCATGCCGCCGGTGCGGTGCACGCTCCGCTGTCGGCGCTGGCGGCGGGTGCCGCGCTGCCAGGGTCCGCGCGGAGCCGTCCGCTGATCGTGATCTGCCGCTCGGGCAAGCGCTCCCGGGAGGCGGCGGCGCTGCTCGCGGCGCGCGGCGCGGAGGTCGCGGACGTGATCGGCGGGATGCGGGCGTGGACGGAGGCGGGCCTGCCGGTGGCGACCGGAAACGGGCTGCGGACGGACGCGGGCCGACCGACGACAACCACGAGCGAGCCGCCGACGGACGCGGGGCCGCGGACGACAACCACAAACGAGCCGCCGACAGACGCGGGCAAGGCGACCAGAACCACGAACGAGCTGCGGGCAGACGCGGGCCGGCCGGTCAAACCCACGAGCGAGCCGCCGAGAGAGTCCCGCGGCGATGGCGGACCGGTCGAGTGAGCGTGTTCGTTCTCGCTCTGGTCGCCGGGGCCGTGACCGGTCTTGCGCTGGGGGCTCTCGGGGGCGGCGGGAGTGTGCTGGCCGTGCCCGCGCTGATCTATCTGCTCGGTTTCACCCCGGCCGCGGCCACCACCGCGAGCCTGGCCGTCGTCACCGTCACCTCCGCCACCGGGCTGGCCGCGCACGCCCGTGCCGACACCGTCGAGTGGCGGGCCGGGGCGGTGTTCGCGGCGGCGGGACTGGTGCCCGCGATGCTCGGCGGGGCGGTCAGCGGGTATGTGCCGTCCGCCCTGCTGACCGGCGCGTTCGCGGTGATCGCCGGGCTCGCCGCATACCGCATGCTGCGTCCTTCGGCCTCCCTGCGGGAGGGGGTTGCGGTGCGGCCCGTTCAGGTCGCTCGGGCGGGCGCCGGGCTGGGTGCGGTGACCGGGGTGCTGGGCGTGGGCGGAGGCTTTCTCGCCGTACCGGCTCTGGTGAACGTCGTGGGGCTGCGGATGCGGGCCGCCGTCGGGACTAGCCTGCTGGTCATCAGCGTCAACTCGCTGGCCGCGCTGCTGGCCCGCTCCGGCACGGCGACCCGTGTCGACTGGGCGCTGGTCGCGCCCTTCGCCGGGGCCGCGATCCTCGGCGCGTGGGACGGCAAGCGGCTCGCGGGCCACGTCTCCGGGAGCAGGCTCCAGCGGCTCTTCGCCTGGATGCTGCTGGCGGTGGCGCTGTTCATGCTGGCCGACGCGGTGGTGTGATCGCCGACCACCCCCCTCTCACCCCTCGAACGCACTCACGCCAGCGACAGGAACAGCTTCTCCAGCCTGGCCCGCATCTGCTCCTTCGTCTCGCCGTTCCGCTCGGCCGCCTCCACGTCGGTCAGGCACTGCTGGAGTCCGGTCGCGATGATGGCGAAGCCCGCCCGGTCCAGGGCCCGGGAGGCGGCGGCGAGCTGGGTGACCACCTCCTCGCAGTCACGGCCCTCCTCGATCATCCTGATCACACCGGAGATCTGCCCCTGCGCCCGGCGCAACCGGTTCAGCACCGACTTGAGCTCAGCACCCTCGAACTGCAGTTCCACAATCACTCCTCTGCATACCCTTGGGGGTATTTTACCTCCCCAAGGGTCCACTCCCCACGAAAGGATCCCAGTCCCTCATGGCCGCTTCCGTCGCCCTCGACACCGACCAGGCCCGTACCCGCCTGCCGCAGTTGACCGTCGTCGATGTCCGCACCCCGGGCGAGTACGCCTCCGGACATCTGCCCGGCGCCCTCAACATCCCCCTGGACCACCTCCGGCGCGCGCTGCCCGCTCTCAAGAAGGCGGCGGACCAGGGCGAACTGCTCGTCGTCTGCGCCTCCGGCGCCCGCTCCGAGTCCGCGTGTTCGGTCCTCGCCGAGAACGGCGTCCCGGCCATGACCCTGACCGGCGGCACCCAGGGCTGGCGGGAGCGGGGACTCGCGCTGCAGCACCCCGCGACCGAGGCCCGCGCCACCTGGTCCATGGAGCGCCAGGTCCGCTTCACCGCGGGCGGCATCGTCCTCGCGGGCCTCGGGCTGGGCCGTCTGCACCCCGCCTTGCGGCTGCTGTCGGCGGGCGTCGCGGGCGGTCTCGTGTTCTCGGCCGTCAGCAACACCTGCGGCATGGCCCACCTGCTGGCCAAGCTGCCGCACAACCGGCCGCGGCCCGCCGACCTCGACGCCACCCTCACCGCGCTCGCGCGCCGGTCCCGGGAACGCGCCGGGTCCACCGGCTCAGCCGGTCACGGCACCGACGTCAGCGTATGAAGTCCCGGACGGCCCGGGCGAGTTCGGTCTCGTCCAGGCCCTCCGGCCCACCGAGGGCGAGGAGTCGGTGCTCGACGGGTACCACCGCGCCCCGGAGACACTGGACCTGCGTGCCCTGGGCCTGCCCCTCCGCCGACATCACGGCGAAACCGGTAGGCACCGAGGCCGTCGCGCCGGAGTTCTGGGTGCCGGAGGTACCCGCGCCGGTCCGAATTCACGGACATGGTCGGACTGTTGGCGCGGCACGGGGTGACCACGTACCTCGAACTCGGCTCGGGAGAGGTGCCGGCCTGCCTGCTCGACGGCTGCCTGCCGAGCGGCGGAGCGGAACTGCTCGTCCTGGCGACGGCACGCGGGACTGGCGAGTTCTGCGCCAAGAGCACACCGCAATAGGGGGAATAACCGTTTCTCCGCTCAACTTGGCATCGACGTAGGGTGAATTTCCCGCCCGACTGCCTCTCGAGGAGCGCCGTGAGCATCGCAGAGCCGAACGCCGGTCCGCCGCCCGCCTGGCGGCTGCTCCTCGGGTACGTACGGCCGCACCGGTGGACCCTCCTGATGGGCGCCCTGCTGTCGCTGGCCACGGGTGCCGCCGGGCTTGCGCTGCCGCTGGTGGCGCGGGGGCTCATCGACGATCTGTCCCACGACCGGACCATCACCGGGGCGCTGCTGCTGATGTCGGCGCTGGTCGTCGCCAACGCGGCGCTGGGCGGGCTGGGTTCGTACGTCCTGCGGCGCACCGCCGAGTCGGTGGTGCTCGGTGCCCGGCGGGCGCTGTCCTCCTATCTGCTGCGGCTGCGGATACCGGCCGTCGACCGGACCGAGCCCGGCGACCTGATGGCCCGGGTCACCTCGGACACGACGCTGCTCCGTGAGGTCACCACCGACTCGCTCGTCGGCCTCGGCACCGGCGGCCTCACCCTGGTGGCGACGATCGTGATGATGGGCCTGGTGGACCCGGTGCTGCTGGGCGTCACCCTCGCCGTCATCGTCGGGGCGGGGACCGTGCTCGGGGTGATCGTCCCGCGCATCAACAAGGCGAGCCGACGGGCGCAGGACGCGGTCGGTGTCATGGGCGCCTCGCTGGAACGGGTACTGGGCGCCCTGCGCACGATCAAGGCGTCCGGCGCCGAGCACCGGGAGGAGCAGCGGCTGCACGCGGCGGCCGAGGAGTCGTGGCGGCAGAGTGTGAGCGCCGCCAAGTGGTCCGCCGCGGCGGGCAACACGGCCGGTCTCGCGATGCAGATCGCCTTCATCACGGTGCTCGCGGTGGGTGGCGCACGGGTCGCGACGGGCGCGGTGGAGGTCGGCACGCTGGTCGCGTTCCTCCTCTACGTCTTCTATCTGATGTCGCCGATCCAGCAGGTCGTCGGCGCGATCACCCAGTACCAGACGGGCGCCGCGGCCCTCACCCGCATCCAGGAGGCCCTCGCCCTGCCCGCCGAACCGTCGTCCGCCCACCCCGCACCCCTCCCGGCCACCGACGCCGAACCGGCGGCGCTCGCCTTCGGTGGCCCGGTTGCCGCGCGGCCTCGACACCCTGGTCGGGCATCGCGGCACCAAGCTGTCGGGTGGCGAGCGCCAACGTGTGGCTATCGCCCGTGCGTTGCTGCGCCACCCCCGGCTGCTCCTGCTCGACGAGGCGACCTCGCAGCTGGACGCGGTGAACGAGGCGGCGCTGCGTGACACGGTCGCGGACGTCGCCCGTACGACGACTGTTCTCGTCGTCGCCCACCGGCTGTCGACGGTGACGATGGCGGACCGGATCGTGGTGATGGACGCGGGCCGGGTCCGCGCGGTCGGCACGCACCGCGAACTCGTCGCCGGGGACCCGCTGTACGCCGAGCTGGCGGCGACGCAGTTCCTGGCGACCACCGGCTGAGCGCCATCGGCTTGCGACGCGCTCAGCTCTCCAGTCTGCGCAGCCGTTCCGTGTCGCAGGTGCGGGGGCAGGTGGAGCAGGCCTCGTCCGGGCGGATCGTGTAGTACAGGCAGCAGCCGGCCCGGGTGCGGGTCGGGTGGCGGCGCCCGGAGGCGTCGGTGAGGTGGCGGAAGTCGGCGCCGCCGGGGTACGGGGAGACGGCGGAGGGCAGCAGTTCGGTGGCCGCCCGAACGGCATCGCCCTCCCGGCCGAGGACGCGCCCGAGGTACCAGATCCCGGAGACGAGGTCGTCGGAGACCAGCCCCCACAGGGCGCGCGATCCCCGCCGGGCGATCGGGCCGAGCGCGGTGAGCAGCGGGGCCATGTGGTCGGCGACGGCGGAGCGCAATTCGGCGCGCAGCGCCTCCTCGTGCGGGAGCACGGTGACTCCGGGAAGGGTGGCGGCGGGGTCGCCGGGGAGGCAGGACAGATAGGAGGCCGGTGTGATCTTGTACACGCCGGTGGCGAGGTCCAGTCGTACGTCCTCGGGCCGGATGCGTGGCACGCGGCGCTCCAGATACCAGACGCCGCTCATCAGCAGGCCGACCGACCAGGCGTAGTCGTGCAGGGCGCGGGAGGCGGCGACATGCGGGCGGGCGGTGTGCCCGTAGCGCTCCCGGATCCGCACCGCCTCGGCCTCCACGAAGGCGTCGAGGGCTTCCTGACTCTCCGTCAACTCAGCTCCAGAGACTCCCACTTGAGCACTCTTCCCGGCCGGTTCGGCGACCTGCACGGTGAGAACTTCACAGACGTCGGCGAGACGTTTGTAGGCACCGCCGAGCACACGCGCGGCGGCAGCGGCCGGCGGGGTCTCCAGGGCGACGCTCATCGGTACTCCTGCGCAGAGAGGTACGAGTGGGGTTAGATAGGCAAGCCTTACCTTATCGGCAAGATCGCGAGGCGGTTACCGGGGTGCCCTCATGTCGACGATCAAGGACTGTGCACGTCACAGCCCCCTCATGGCCGGTTGAAAAGTAAAGCATGCCTAACCTAAGCTCCCGGCTCGTGACTGCGACCCAACGGGGCGCACCGACCGGTGTGTCCTTCCGTGCCCTGAGACAAATCCCGATCCTTCTCACCGGACTCGGGGCCCTGGCCCTGATCGCCGCGCTCAGCCTCGCCCTCGGCGCGCGCTCGGTGCCCCTGTCGACGGTGGCCGACGCGCTCTTCGGCCACGCCCAGGGGAGAGACGCGCTCGTGGTGACCGGGCTGCGGCTGCCGCGCACCGTCATCGGGCTCGCGGTCGGAGCGGCACTCGGGGTCGCCGGGGCCGTCGCCCAGGGCATCACCCGCAACCCGCTCGCCTCGCCGACCACTCTCGGGATCAACGCGGGTGCCGGTTTCGCGGTGGTGGTCGCCATCTTCGCGCTGAAGCTCAACGACCCCGTCGAGTACGTGTGGTTCGCCTTCGCGGGCGCTGCGGGCGCCGCCCTCCTCGCCCAGGCGCTGGCCCGCCGGGCGGGCGACATCGACCCGGTACGGCTCGCGCTCGGCGGCACCGTCCTCCAGCTCGTCCTCCTCTCCTGGACGTCGGCGGTCATGCTCCTGAACCAACGCACCCTGGACGAGGCCCGCTTCTGGCTGGCTGGTTCCCTCTCCGGGCGCACCCTCGACACCCTCTGGCCGGTGCTGCCCACGCTGCTGCTCGGCCTGGTGATCGCGCTCGCGGTCTCACCCGCCCTCAACGCCCTTGCCCTGGGCGACGATTCGGCCCAGGCGCTGGGCGTTCCGGTGGCCCGGATCCGCCTCGCGGGCGGGATCGCGGTCGTCCTGCTCGCCGGTTCGGCGGTCGCCGTAGCGGGCCCGATCGCGTTCATCGGCCTGGCGGCACCCCATCTCGTACGCCCTCTACTGGGCGCCGACCACCGCCTCCTGGTCCCCGGCTGCCTGATCGCCGGGCCCCTGCTCCTGCTCTCGGCCGACGTACTGGGCCGCCTGGTGATCCGCCCCTCGGAACTGGAGGTCGGCATCGTGACCGCGTTCCTGGGGGCGCCCCTACTGGCGCTGCTGGCAAGGAAGGTGGCCCGATGAGCGCCGCCACACCTGTCGCCCGCACCGCGCGGACGGGCCGCCGCGTCCCGGTGCACGTCGGCTGCGACCGCGTGGTCCGGCCCGCGGCAGCCGCCACAGTCCCTGCCCGCGCCGGTACGCAGACCACGCTGGGGGCAGGCGTTCCGCAAGGCGGAACCGGTGGGCACAACCGACGCCTCCAGACGTGCCCTCACGCCCGGGCACGTGAGGCCTCCGCCCTGCCGACCGCCCTGCCGACCGCCCTGCCGACCGCCCTGCCGACCGCCCTGCCGACCGCGACAGCATGCGCCCGTCCCAGGCCCACGTCCTCCGCCACGCAGGTCGACGCCCGTACGCGCACCACGCGCCACCGGGCCCTCGCATCCGCCGCGCCCTGTCGCACCACATCCGCGCCGACCCGGAAGGGGGCCTCATGACCAGCGCCGTCCTGACCGGCACGACGCCCAGGGCCCGTCTCCGGCCGCGCCTCCGCGTGCTGCTCTACGCCTGCTGCGGACTCGTCGCCGTCTTCGTACTGCTCACCGTCGCCCTGACGACCGGTGAGATGGGAATGCCGGCCGGTACCGCGCTGCGGGCGCTGGTCGGGCTCGGGGATTCCGGGGACGTGCTGGTGGTGCAGCAGTTCAGGGCGCCGCGGGCCTTCGCCGCCGTCGTCGCAGGGGCCGGGCTCGGTGTGGCCGGGTGTGTGCTGCAGCGGCTGTTCCGCAATCCGCTGGCCTCGCCCGATGTCATGGGCGTGACCGGCGGGGCGTCGCTCGGCGCGGTGTCACTCCTCGCGGCCGGGGCCTCGCAGACACTGATCCCCTTGGGCGCGCTGGCCGGAGGGCTGCTGTCCGCCCTGCTGCTCGGCGTGTTCGCCTGGCGCTCGGGGGTCGCCGTGACCCGGCTGGTGCTGACCGGGCTCGCCGTACAGGCGGGGCTCGCCGCCGCCGTGAACCTGCTGATCGTGCGCTTCCCGGCCGAGCTGGCCGGCTCCGCGCTCCAGTGGACCACCGGTTCGGTGTACGGGCGGACGTGGACGGAGGTGTGGGGAGCGGGCGGCGCAATGGTCGCCGCGCTCGCCGTCACCCTCGTACTGCACCGACGGCTCGCCGTGCTGGACCTCGGGGACGACTCGGCGGGCGCCCTCGGGCTCAACACCTCCGCCGCCCGGATCCAACTCCTCTTCGTCGCCGTCGCGTTGGCGTCACTGGCCGCCGCGCTCGCCGGTCCGGTGACCTTCGTGGCGCTCGCCGTGCCGCACATCGTCCGCTTTCTCACCGGCCCGCCGACCGCTGTCTCACTGGCGCTGGCCGGTCTCACCGGAGCCGTACTGCTGCTCGCCTCAGACCTGGTGGTCCAGCATCTGCTGCCCGTCGAGGGCCTGCCCGTCGGGGCGGTCACCGCCACCCTCGGGGCGCCCTGGCTGCTGGTGCTGATGTTCCGTCAGAGCAAGCCCGTTCACAGGAGTCACGCATGACCGGCCGCCCGGACACCGTCAACGAGCTGCGCACCCGGGCTCTCGACCTGCGCTACGGCGACCGGCTCGTCGTCGGCGGGCTCGACCTCACCCTCCCCGGCGGCGCCGTCACCGCCATCGTCGGCCCCAACGCCTGTGGAAAGTCCACCCTGTTGAGAGGGCTGAGCCGACTGCTCGCACCCGCCGCCGGCACCGTCACACTCGACGGCTCCGACATCCACCGGATGTCCGCGAAGGCACTCGCCCTGCGGATGGGGCTGCTGCCGCAGCAGCCGGTCACCCCGGAGGCCATCACCGTCGAGGCGCTCGTCCGGCTCGGCCGGTATCCGCATCAGCGACTGCTCGCCCCCTGGTCGACGGCCGACCAGCGGGCGGTCGACGAGGCCCTGGAGCGCACCGGCACGACCGCGCTGCGCGACCAGCCCGTCGACCGGCTCTCCGGCGGACAGCGCCAACGCGCCTGGATCGCGCTGGCGTTGGCACAGGACACCGAGCTGCTCCTGCTCGACGAACCGACCACCTTCCTCGACCTGAGGCACCAGCTCGACGTACTCGATCTGGTCGCCGCCCTGCACGCCGAGGCGGGCCGCACCGTCGTGATGGTGCTGCACGACCTCGGACAGGCCGCCCGCTACGCGGACCACATGGTGGTCCTCAAGGACGGCCGCCTCGCCGCCGCCGGCCCGCCGGCCGACGTGCTCGACGCGGACCTGGTCAGATCCGTGTTCGACGTGGACTGCCGGGTCATACCCGACCCGGAGACCGGCACCCCGCTGGTCATCCCCAAGGGCAGCGCGGTGCGGCACTCCGCCGCGACCGCCTGACACACCCGTACCGCCGCAATCGACAGAAAGACCTGCCCCCCTCATGCGCAACACCCTTTCCCTGCCCGGAATCAGCTGGTTCGGGCGCCTTGGGCGCCTCATCGCCGTGCTCCTCGCCGTGGCGCTCGGCACCGCTGTGCTCGCCGCCTGCGGCAGCGACAACTCCGACGCCAAGGGCACGGACACCGCCGCCAAGGCCGCCGCCGGCACCGCCGGGTTCCCGCGCACCCTCAAGACCGTCATGGGCGACGTGAAGATCCCTGCCAAGCCGAAGCGGGTCGTCGTACTCGACACCGGCGAGCTGGACGACGTCACCCTCCTCGGCATCGACCCGGTCGGCGCGGTCGCGCCGCACTTCAAGTCCGAGGGCGGCTTCCCGACGTACCTGAAGGGCGAGTTGAGCGGCACGAAGGACGTCGGGCCGCTTCTGGAGCCGAACCTCGAACTGATCGCGTCGCTCAAGCCGGACCTGATCCTGTCCTCGAAGGTCCGCCACGAGGCGGTCTACAGCAAGCTCAGCGCGATCGCGCCGACCGTCTTCACGGAGACCACCGGCGGGGTCTGGAAGCAGAACCTGAAGGTGCACGCCGAGGCCCTCGGCCTGGAGACCGAGGCCGCCGCCAAGCTCAAGGAGTACGAGACGCAGGCCAAGGCGCTCGGTGAGGCCATCAAGGCGAAGGACAAGGGCACCATGCCGACCGCGTCCGTGGTCCGCTTCATCGCCGGTCCGACCCGCCTCTACCAGTCCAACTCCTACAGCGGTGTCGTCCTGGGCGACATCGGTCTGGTCCGCCCGAAGTCGCAGGTCTCGACCGACCCCGCGGTCACGATGAAGGACGTCAGCCCGGAGCAGATCGACCAGGCCGACGCCGACCTGATCTTCGTCACCGCCGCCGACACCGAGGACAAGACCCAGAAGCAGCAGGTCGTCACCAACCCGGTGTGGAAGAGCCTGCCCGCCGTCAAGGACGGCAAGGTCTTCGAGGTCCCGGACGAGATCTGGATGTCCGGCATCGGCGTCCAGGCCGCCGAGCAGATGCTCGCCGACGTGGCCAAGGCCACCGGTGTGGAACTCCCGAAGAAGTAACAGCAACTCCCGCCGTACGGGAGCGGGGCGCGCCCTTCTGCACGCGCCCCGCTCCCGGGCCCCAACCCCCCACCCGCTAGCGGAAGTTGTTTTACACGTCATGCGTCTGTACCTGCTCGCCCTCAACCCCACCGACTCCGTCACCGAGGGCTTCCTGCCCGCCGCCGCCCGTCTCGGCCTCGACGTCACTCTCCTCACCGACCAGCCCGACGCCCACCGGTCCGCGTATTCCGGGGCTTCCACGTATCCGGACGTCGAGATCCTGGAGTGCGACGTCCGCGACTTCCGGGCCGTCGTCACCCGGATCTCCACGCATCACCGGCCCGACGCCGTCTTCAGCAACAGCGACCACCTCCAGACCCCGGCCGCCCTGGCCGCCGACTACTTCGGCCTGCCCGGCAAGGACTGGCGGGCCGCGCTGGCCTGCAAGGACAAGGCCGAGATGCGGCGCCGGCTCGCCGCCGCGGGCGTGGACACGGTGTGGTCCGCCGAGCTGACGGAGTCCGGTGCGATCGAACCCGTCGCCCTCGCCGCGCCGTACCCGTGTGTCCTCAAGCCGCGCGAGGGCGTCGCCAGCGAGGACGTCGTCCTCGTCGCCAGTGCCCAGGAGTTGGAGACCCGCGCCAAGGAGATCTTCGCGCGACGCCCCGGTGCCGTCCTGGTCGTCGAGGAGTATCTGCCCGGGGAGCTGTACACCCTGGAGACGCTCGGCGACGGGAACCTCCGGCACGTACTGGGCGGTTTCCACACCGAGTTGTCGGCGCCGCCGTACTTCATCGAGGAGCGGCTCGTTCTCGTCCCGGCGCATCCCGAGCCGGTCGTCGCACAGATACTGGCCCAACTGGACGCGCTGGGCGTCGGGTTCGGCGCATGCCACACCGAGTTCGTGGTGCACGAGGGGCGCGCCCGGATCATCGAGGTCAACTACCGTGCCATCGGTGACCAGGTCGACCTGCTGCTGGCCCGGCTCCTGCAGATCCCGCTCTTCGAGCACATCCTGCGCACCCACCTGGGCGAGCCGCTCCCGGCCGACCTGGGCGCCCGCGGCGACGGTGCGGCCCGTCTGGAGTACCCGTGCGCAGACCGCGCGGGCACACTGACCTCCGCTCCACCGGCCGCCGAACTCATCGTCGACGGCGTACATCTGACGTACCGCCCGCTGCGCGCGGTGGGTGAGCGGCACCAGCTGTACCGCACCAACCGCGACTACGTGGGCGTTCTGCGGGCCACCGGCACCGACCAGCCGACGGTCGACCGGGTGTCGGCACAGTTCCTGGCGGCCCGGCGCTGGGAGATCCAGCCGTGACCGCGACCGCTCCCGCCCCCGTGACGACCGACGCCGCCGAGGCCGAGCTGCTCACCCGCGTCCTCAGTGCCCTGCTCCGCGAGGACGTGGTCGGCCTGCGCACCCGCGGCACGCTCACGCACCGCCCGGACGGCGTCTGGCTGCGCCTGCCGGCCGACAGCGCCGACGCCCTGCTGCTGCCGCTCACCGAGGACGGCTTCCAGTGCGTGTACGCCGCCCGGCTGCCGCTGCTCGTGCGTGAGTGCGACGGGGCCGAGTTCACCTCGTACGAGACCGTCCTCGCCGCGCTGCGCGCCCTGGCCGACCCAGTGGACCGCGACGGCTTCGACGCCTTCGCCGAGGAGTGCCGGCAGACCCTGGCCACCCTGCGGCTGCACGACGCCACACGCGACGAAACCGTCGAGCAGCTGACGGGCCGCCATGGCGCCGACCCGGCTCTCTGGACGGGCCTGCCGGCCTCCCTGGCCTACGACACCCTCGCGGCCCGCGTCGACCATCCCGTGTATCCGACCGCACGCGGCCGATCCGGGCTGGCGGAGGAGCAACTGCGGGCGTACGCACCGGAGTTCCACCCCCGTTTTGCGCTGCGCTGGCTCGCCGTGCCCCGGGAGGCGGTGACCCTCACGGGTCCGCTGCCCGAGGGGTGGCCGACGCCCCAGATGCTCGGTATGGAGGATCTGCACGGCACGCATCTTGCCCTGCCTGTGCACCCGTTGACCGTCGGTGCCCCGCTCGACGAGGCGTTGCGGGTCACCGGCCTCGCGGGACGCGCCCGGCTCGCCGACCACGCGTACCTCGAAGTGGTGCCGACGCTGTCGATGCGTACCGTCGCGGTGGCCGCCGATCCCACCCTGCACCTCAAACTTCCGCTCGCCACCGCCACGTTGGGGCTGCGCAACCGGCGCTCCATCAAGCCGGGCACGCTGGTCGACGGCGCCGCCGGGCAGCGGCTGATCGAGCGGGTC
Source organism: Streptomyces sp. NBC_00576 (assembly GCF_036345175.1). NCBI lineage: Bacteria > Bacillati > Actinomycetota > Actinomycetes > Kitasatosporales > Streptomycetaceae > Streptomyces > Streptomyces sp. NBC_00576. The sequence goes on from NZ_CP107780.1 coordinate 777,698, forward strand.
ATCGAGCGCGAGCCCCGCTTCCGGGACACCGTCCTGCACGCCGACGAGACCACGTACGCGCACGCCGGACACGAACTCCTCGCCGTCCTGTGCCGCCGTTACCCGGCCGGCCTCGACGACACGGCCGTCGTCCCGCTGGCCGCGCTGCTCGCCGAGGCGCCCGGCGGACGGCTGGTCGTCGACCGTCTCGCCGACCGCTTCCACGACGGCGACCCGCTCGCCCTGCTGGACGCCTGCCTCACCCTCCTCTTCGACTGGCAGACCACCCTCTTCGCTCACGGCATCGCCCTGGAGTCGCACCAGCAGAACGTCTCGCTGGTCCTTGGGCCCGAACCGGGCCGGGTGCGGCTGCTGTTCAAGGACAACGACGGCCCGCGTATCAACACCGCGCGGCTCGCCGCCGTCCTGCCGGGGCCGTGGGGCTTCGACGACGAGCGGACCTACGGCACCGAGGACGGGCCGGTCGCCGACATGTTCGCCACCATCACCGTCCATCTGTGCGCGGGCGCTTACGCGTTCGGTCTCGCCCGGCGCGGCCGCGCCCCACTGCCCACACTGCTGGGGCTGGTCCGCGACCGGCTCGGCGAGGCCGTCGACCGGCTCGGCGGCACCCCCGCCGCCGTACTGCGCACCCGGATCCTCGACGCGCCGCACCTGCCCGTGAAGGCGATGGTCAGCGCCGGAACCCTGCTCAGCAAGGAGCGTTCGGGCGCCGCCGACATCAACAAGCACTACACCACCGGCCCCAACTACCTTCTCCACGCGGGAGAACAGGCCGGAGTTCACACCCGACACGCCGGGGACGCCGTATGAGCGCCGAGACATGGCGCCTGCCGAGACGCTCCTCGTTCGGCCGCAGTCATGTGCACGCGGTGGCCGGCTGCTACTTCGTCGCGTCCTTCGCCGCCCTCGGCCTGCCCCCGTATCTCACCCAGATCCTCCCCGAGTTCGGCGACCACGCCGCGCGCTGGGCCGGGGTGCTGTACGTGGTCCCGACGGTGTTCGGCGCGCTCGGCGCCCCCCTCTGGGGCCGGCTCGCCGACCGCTTCGGCCGTAAACGGCTGCTGCTGCGCGCCCAGTTGGGCCTCGCTGTCGCCTTCCTGCTCGCCGGCTGGGCCGACTCGCTGGCCACATTCACCGTCGCGCTGATCCTCCAGGGCGTCCTCGGCGGCACCTTCGCCGCGTCCAACGGCTATCTGGGCGCCGCACTGGAGGGCCCCGCCCTGTCGAAGGCGCTCACCCTGATGCAGGGCAGTGCCCGGGCCGCGCTGGTCGTCGCGCCGATCGTCGTCGGCTCGCTGTCGGGCTGGCTGTCACCGCACCGCCAGTACGCGCTGCTGGCCGTACTCCCGCTGACCGCCGCCCTGTTGCTCGCCGCGCTGCCCGAACCGGGCGAGGAGCAGGCCGCCGAGTCCATACCCGAGACCACCGCGCCCGCGTCCGCGCCGGTGGTCTCCCTTCGCACCCTGTATGCCCTGGAGTTCGCGTTCGTGTTCTCCACCGTCATCTCCTTCCCCTATCTGATCTCCCTGGTCGAGGACCAACTGCCGGATACGTCGGCCACGTTGTCCGGTGTCCTCTTCGCCCTCCCCCACCTGGTCTATCTGGTGTCGGCGCTGGCGGTGCACGCCGCCGTCCGGGACCGGCCCCGGACCGGGATGGTCCTCGGCTTCGCCTGTATCGCGCTCGGACTGGCGGGACACGGCATCGCCGACTCGCTGACCACGCTGATCGCCGTACGACTGGTCCTCGGGGTGGGGCTCACGCTCGGCCTGGTCTCCCTGTCCGTGCTGGCCGCCGACTGCGCCAAGGGCCGCGCGCCCGGCGGGATGTTCGGGTCGCTGGAGTTCTTCTCCAAGGCCGGCGCGGTCGCCGCCGGTCTCGCCGCGGCGGCGGGCAGCGCCCGTTTCGGCCCGGCCGCGCCGGTGCTGACCGGCAGCGGAGCTGCCGCCCTCACCGTGCTTGCCTCCCTCTTCCTCCTCAACCCCCACTCGCACCGCGCCCGTTGGAGCCGTTGATGCCCTCGCTGACCGACTCGCCCGACACCACCGCCGTTTCCGCCGAACTCGCCACTGTCGAACTCCCCACCGCCGACGACGTGGTGACCCACACCCTCCTCAACTGCCTGCTGCGCGAGGTGTCGGGCCCGGAACGCCAGACCGTCGTCGACGTCGGCCACCTGCTGCTCCGCCTGCCCCGCCGCGGAGTTCTCCTACGGGTCAGCCTGCGCCGTACGTCACTCCTGGGCGCCCACCGCTTCACCGGCCCGGTGAGCGAGCAGGCCGGGGACGGCTGGGCGGTGGTGGACTGGCGGCGCCTGGCCGAGTACACGCGCGACGAGCTGTCCCTGCGGACCGGGGAACGCAACGACGAGTTCCTGGAGCAGATCGCCTCCAGCCACCAGGCCGTCACGGCCGCCCTGGCCTACGGGCGCCCCGCCGGACCGGTGGACGGTCACCTCGCCGCCTACCTCGCCTCCGAGCAGTCCCTGCTGTTCGGCCACCGCTTCCACCCCACGCCCAAGGCCCGCACCGGCGACCCGCGAGCCTGGTCGGTCTACGCTCCGGAGACCGGGGCCGTCTTCCCACTGCGGCACCTCGCCGTACGCGCCCACCTGATCGCCGAGGAGTGCGCCGACCCCTGGGCCACCGCAGCGCTGGACGGTCAGCGCACGGACGTCCCCGACGGTTACCGGCTGCTGCCCACGCACCCCTGGCAGTACGACACCCTGCGCGAACACCCGCTGCTGCGGGCCGCGTTGGAGCGCGGCGACATCCTGGACCTCGGGCCGGGCGGGCGCCCCTTCGCGGCCACCGCGTCCGTGCGCACCCTGTACGACGGCGAGACGTTCCTCAAGTTCAGCCTGAACGTGCGGATCACCAACTGCCTGCGAAAGAACAGCAGTTACGAGCTGTCCGGCGCCGTCGCCCTCACCCGTGCCCTCGCCCCGGCCCTCACCGACCTCGCCGAGCGCTTCCCCGGCAGCGCGGTGCTCCGCGAGCCCGCCTACCGCACGCTCGCCCTGCCCGGCCCCGACGGCACCCCGGACCGCGACCTCTTCGAGGGCTTTGGCGTGATCGTCCGCGAGGGCCTGGCCCGACACCTCGCACCGGGGGCAACTCCCCTGCTCGCGGCGGCGGTTGCCGACGAGTACCCGTCGAGCCCCGCGCACGTCTCCCGGCTGCTGACCGACGCGGACCCGGACACGGCCCTCGACTGGTGGTCGGCGTACCTCGAACTGCTCGTCCCGCCCGTCCTGGCCGCCTACTTCGACCACGGGCTGGTCCTGGAACCGCATCTCCAGAACGTGCTGATCTGCGTGGGCGCTGACGGCCGCCCCCTCCAGGTGCTCTTCCGGGACCTGGAGGGCACCAAGCTGGTCCCCGAGCACCACACCGACACACTCACCGGCGTACCGGCCGAGGTCGCGGGCCCGATGACGTACGACGCGCAGCGCGGCTGGGACCGGGTCGTCTACTGCCTGCTCGTCAACCACATCGCCGAACTCCTCGCCGCCCTGGCCGACCTGCACCCGGAGGCCGAGGCCGCGCTGTGGGCGCGGGTGCGCGACACGCTCCGGACGTACGCCGACCGTTCCGGCTGCCCGCCCCGGCTCGCCGCGCTGCTCGCGGGAGTTCCGCTGCCGGCGAAGGCCAACCTGCTCACCCGCTGGGAGCGCAAGGCGGACCGCGAGGCAGGATACGTTCGGCTGCCGTCCCCGCTCGCCGAGGACATCCTGCGCGACACACCCCGGAGCACCCGATGACTCTCGCCGTGCGCGACCACGCGCTGTCCCTGCCCGCCAGCGAACTGCCTGCATACGTCTACGACTTGACGGAGCTGCGCAGTCATGCGGCGATGGTCCGGGCGGCGCTGCCCGAGCGGGTCGAGCTGTACTACGCGGCCAAGGCCAACCCGGAGCCGGAGATCCTGGCCGCGCTCTCACCGTACGTCGACGGCTACGAGGTCTCCTCCGGCGGCGAACTCGCCCATGTCGCCGACGCGGTACCGGGCCGGCCGCTGGCGTTCGGCGGGCCCGGCAAGACACCGGACGAGGTACTGAGCGCGCTGAAGCTGGGCGTCGACCGGTTCCACGTCGAGAGCGAGCACGAGCTGCGTATGCTCGCCGAGTTGACGCGCCAGGTCGGGCCCGGGCACCGGGCGGCGGTGCTGGTGCGCGTCAACATCCCGGTGTCCGACGGCTCGTTGGCCGGCAGCTCGCTGACGATGGGCGGCCGGCCGACCCCCTTCGGGCTCGACCCGGCCGGGGCCGCGCCGGTGCTGCGGGCGCTGACGGACGGGACGTACCCGCAGCTCGAACTGCGCGGAGTCCACGCCCATCTGGCGAGCGGACTCGACGCCCGGGAGCAGCTGGCGGTGGCCGAGTCCGTGGTCACCTGGGCGGCAGGGCTCGGGGTGTGCCTCGCCGAGGTGAACGTCGGCGGCGGGATGGCCGTCGACTACGCGGCCCCGGCCGACCGCTTCGACTGGGCGGCGTTCGGCAGGGGCCTGGCGTGGCTGACCGAGGCGTACCCGGAACTGACCCTGCGCATCGAGCCGGGCCGGGCGCTGACCGCGTATTGCGGCTGGTACGCCACCGAGGTGCTGGATGTGAAGCGCAGCCACGGCGAGGAGTTCGCGGTCGTCCGGGGCGGCACCCACCATCTGCGCACCCCGGCGACGAAGGGCCACGACCAGCCCTGCACGGTGCTGCCGGTGGACACCTGGCCGTACCCGTGGCCACGCCCGGAGGCCGAGGACTCCCGGGTCACGCTGGCCGGCCAGCTGTGCACCCCGAAGGACGTCCTGGCCCGGCGGGTCCCCGCGCCCGGACTGCGGGCGGGCGACCGGGTGCTGTTCTCGCTGGCGGGCGCCTACGCGTGGAACATCTCCCACCACGACTTCCTGATGCACCCGAGGCCCGGCTTCCACTTCCTGGGCACGGAGCCCGGGGCAGCGAACCAGCCGGGATAGCACACACGTACGACACGGGTGTGGGCCGCCCGGTCCGGCCGGGCGGCCCACATACCTCAGAACGTACGTACGTTCGTCAGGCCTCGATACCCGGCAGCAGGCCGGTCACGGGGGCGGCCAGGTCGGTCACCTGGTGCAGCTGGTTGACGTCACTCAGACGGTTGAGCGAGCTCAGCTGGCTGGAGACCCGGGGCAGGTCGTCCTGGTACTGGGCGGGAATCTCGCTCACGGCGAGCGAGTCGAGCTGGGCGATCGGGTTCAGCTTGCCCGCGTTCTGGTCGGCGGCGGGAGCCGCGCTCGCCAGCGGGGCGGCGAGGCCGGTGACGCCGACGGCAAGACCAACGGCGGCGGCGATTCGTCGTGTTGAGATCATGCAATCAGCAACGTCCGGCGCCCCGCACCGGACACGGGCACCCCGCCCCGCTCACTCGTCAGGCTCATCATCCGTCTGCGCTTGCCGAGGTTCCCAGGACGGAGGACGCTCGGGAGGAGAGGTCCCTCGCGGCCCGCGCCCGATCGGGCCGCGGCCCTCGGAGGAGGTCACCATGGGCACCGCGGCAAACCCCGCATTCGACACCGAAGCACTGCGCCGGGGCATCGAAGGACAGGACGCGACGGCACTGCTGTCGCTCTACGCCGACGACGCCGAACTACGCGTCGTCGACCGCAACACCCAGCCCAGCCACCCGATGGTCAAGCACGGGCGCGACGAGATCGGCGCCATGCTCAACGATGTGTACGGCAGGGACATGACCCACAAGCTGGAACAGGTCATCGTCCAGGGCGACCAGGTCGCCTACACCGAGTCCTGCGAGTACCCGGACGGAGTCCGTGTCCTGGCCAGCGCGATGCTGTCCCTGCGCGACGGCAAGATCGTCGACCAGACCGTGCTGCAGGCCTGGGACGAGGAGGGCGGGTGAGGCCCTCGGTGAGACTGAACTAGGCTGAACTCCGGGTCGTGACTGGCGCTGAGGTGGAGCACCACCGGGGAGCGGCCCGCGCGGAGGCCTGTGTTTCTCCGTGGACGCGGAGTGCGTGCCGTGCGCCTGGGCGATGACGACTGTCAGCTCAGGAGTGCTCATGTCCCAGGCCCGTCCGGCCCGTCTCATGGACGGCACCTCGCTCGCCCGACGTATCGTCGAGGACACCGCGAAGAAGGCCGCCGACCTCATCGACCGCACGGGCACGACGCCCTGTCTGGCGACGGTGCTGGTGGGGGCGGACCCCGCCTCCGTCACCTACGTCCGCATGAAGCAGAACCGCTGCCGCAAGGCCGGCATCGAGTCCCGCCATGTGGAGCTGCCCGCCGCCACGACCACCGGGGAACTGGTCGCCGCGCTGCGCGCCCTCTCGGACGACTCCGGTGTGCACGGCATTCTGCTCCAGCACCCGATGGGCGAGCACATCGACGAACGGGCAGCGTTCGAGGCGATCGCGCCCGAGAAGGACGTCGACGGCGTCACCTTCGCCTCCTTCGCGACGATGAGCTTCGGCCTGCCGGGCTTCGTTTCCTGCACTCCCGGCGGCATCATGCGCCTCCTCGACGAGTACGAGGTCGACCCGTCCGGCAGGCGGGCCGTGGTGGTGGGCCGCAGCGCGATCCTCGGCAAGCCGGTCGGCATGCTGCTCCTGGGCCGCGACGCGACCGTCACGTACTGCCACTCACGGACGGCGGACCTGCCGTCCGCCGTCCGCGAGGCGGACATCGTGGTCGCCGCCGTTGGCCGGCCCCGGCTGATCCGGGGCGAGGACATCAAACCCGGCGCCGTCGTGATCGACGCCGGGTACAACCCCGGGAACATCGGCGACGTCGACTTCGACTCCGCCGTCGAACGGGCCGGGCTGATCACCCCGGTGCCGGGCGGCGTCGGTCCGATGACCATCGCGACGCTGCTGGAACAGACCGTCGACGCCGCCGCCCGGCAGCTCGGGCCGGGCCGGCGGATCAGGTCGGGGGACAGCTTCGGTGCCTGATCAGCGCAGGTGGGCGCCCGCCGCGGAGCCGCCGATGTCACAGCAGCCCCGCGTCTCCGGCATCATCCGCCGGACAGGTCCGTGGGGCGTGATCAGCGCATCCAGGCGCTGTAGTCCATGACATCGCCCGCTTTGAGGCCCCATTCGGGCTCGGCGGTGGTGGCGGTGTTCTCCAGGCCGAGAACGGCACCGGTGACCGGTTCCATGATCAGCATCTGGCGGGAGCCGTGTCCGTCGTACACATACGCCTGCCCGGGCCGCCCGAGCCGGTCCGTCACCCCGCCGACGGGCCGCAGCCCCTCGGCGTCCGCCAGCAGCCGGGCGACGGCCGCGTCCTCCCGGGCCCCGAGCGTCCAGTGGTCGAGCAACACCCGTACGGCGTCCAGGAGTTCCGGGGTCGTCAAGGCAGTGCTCTGGTACTGCGCCTCCTGAAGGTAGGCCTCCAGCCGCCCCGGGTCGTGCGGCGGCGTCGACTCGGGCGGCGCGTCGCTCCAGCTCGGCCCGAACGTCTGCTCGCTGATGACGTGCCCGTCCTCGACCAGCCCGGGTTCGCCGTCGCCCTCGCTGAGGACCGGCCGGCCAGGATGCCGTGGGTCGGTCGCCACGACCAGCTCCGTATGGCTCGCATCGGCCTGCCAGCGCACGACGCGCTCCACGGGCAGCGTGATCGGGGGCTTGTCCTCCGACATGCCCATGCTCCACGTCTGTACGTGGGTGCCCTTCAGGAGTTTCGGTGAGCCGTCCTCGGCTGCCGCGTCGGCGAGCTCGGCCATCCTTGCCAGGGGTACGGGGGTGGAGCCGGCCTGTACGAGCAGCGGGCGGGGAGCGGCCACCGCCGGGGTGGTGTTCGGGCCCGCGAAGAGCAGGGTCAGCGCGGTCGCCGCGACGACCGCGATGGTCGCGAGGCTCCACGTCCAGCGGGTGCGGCGACGGCTGAACGGGCCGCTGCCGTACAGCAGTTGGTTGAGCCGGCGTTCCGCGTCGTGGTCCAGTGGTCCGTCGCCGAAGTGGGGGCCGTCCGCCGGTACCGGGTTGGCGCCGCGCAGCAGGTCGAGTTCGTCAGGCATGGCCGTGTTCCTTCGAGGAGTTCACGTCGGCGGCGAGCGCGGGGCGCATCCGGTCGATCTCGGTTCTCAGCCGGCGCCGGGCCCGGTGCAGCCGCATCGCCGCCGCGCGCGTACCGCAGCCCAGGGCCACGGCGACCTCGTCGACGGCGAGTTCCTCCCAGGCCGTCAGGCGCAGTACCTCCTGGTCGGCCTGGGTGAGCCGGGCAAGCGCCTCGTGCACCCAGGCGCCCGGCGACTCGGCGTCGGGGCTCGCCACGACCTGCCTGCCGTGCGCCGTCTCGTCGTTGCCCAGCCGGTCGACGAGCCGACGGCGGCGGCCCTGGCCGCGTACCGCGTTGGCCAGGCAGTTGCGTGCCACACCGTACAGCCAGGGCAGCGGGGACGCCGGAAGGTCGCCGCGGCGCCGCCAGGCGACGGTGAACACGTCCGCCACCACTTCCTCCACGTCGCTGGTGCGGCCGTCCAGTCGCCGAGCGACATAGCGGCTGACCGCCCAGTAGTGCTCGCGATAGGCAGCGGCGAAGGTCTCGTCGTTGCTCATGTTCCGTTCGTGTCCGGCACTCTGCGGATCGTCACACCCGTTTCCGTGATTCTCGTCGCGTCACCCGAGTGTGACGTCCGAGCCGGGCGCGGACACAGGCGGGGCGTGAAGACCATCAACGTCAGACCCCGTGTCGAACCCCGCACCACCAAGAGCCTCAAGAGCGTCAAGTGGCTGACGACCACGGACCACAAGACGATCGGCACGCTGTATCTGGTGACGTCGTTCGCGTTCTTCTGCATCGGTGGCGTGATGGCGCTGTTCATGCGCGCCGAGCTGGCCCGGCCGGGTCTGCAGATCATGTCGAACGAGCAGTTCAACCAGGCGTTCACGATGCACGGCACGATCATGCTGCTGATGTTCGCGACGCCGCTGTTCGCCGGTTTCACCAACTGGATCATGCCGCTGCAGATCGGCGCCCCCGACGTCGCGTTCCCGCGGCTGAACATGTTCGCCTACTGGCTGTACCTGTTCGGCTCGACGATCGCGGTCGGCGGCTTCCTCACCCCCTCGGGTGCGGCCGACTTCGGCTGGTTCGCCTACTCCCCGCTCTCCGACGCGGTCCGCTCCCCGGGCATCGGCGCCGACCTGTGGATCATGGGTCTGGCCTTCTCCGGCTTCGGCACCATCCTCGGCGCGGTCAACTTCATCACCACGATCATCTGCATGCGCGCACCGGGCATGACCATGTTCCGCATGCCGATCTTCGTGTGGAACGTGCTGCTGACCGCGGTCCTCGTCCTGCTGGCCTTCCCCGTCCTCGCCGCCGCGCTGTTCGCGCTGGAGGCGGATCGGAAATTCGGCGCACACATCTTCGATGCCGCCAATGGTGGTGCCCTGTTGTGGCAGCACCTGTTCTGGTTCTTCGGGCATCCAGAGGTGTACATCATCGCGCTGCCGTTCTTCGGCATCATCAGCGAGGTCATCCCGGTCTTCTCCCGCAAGCCGATGTTCGGCTACATGGGCCTGATCGGCGCGACCATCGCCATCGCGGGCCTGTCCGTGACGGTGTGGGCCCACCACATGTACGTCACCGGCGGAGTCCTCCTGCCGTTCTTCTCCTTCATGACGTTCCTCATCGCCGTACCGACAGGCGTGAAGTTCTTCAACTGGATCGGCACCATGTGGAAGGGGTCCTTGTCGTTCGAGACCCCGATGCTGTGGGCCACCGGCTTCCTGATCACCTTCACCTTCGGTGGTCTCACCGGTGTCATCCTGGCTTCGCCGCCGATGGACTTCCACGTCTCGGACTCCTACTTCGTGGTGGCGCACTTCCACTACGTCGTCTTCGGGACGGTCGTGTTCGCGATGTTCTCCGGCTTCCACTTCTGGTGGCCGAAGATGACCGGCAAGATGCTCGACGAGCGCCTCGGCAAGATCACGTTCTGGACGCTGTTCATCGGCTTCCACGGCACCTTCCTCGTCCAGCACTGGCTGGGCCCGAACGGCATGGTGCGCCGCATCCCCGACTACCTGGCGGTCGAGGGCCTCACCACACTGAACACGATCTCGACGATCAGTTCGTTCCTGCTCGGTCTGTCCGTGCTCCCGTTCCTCTACAACGTGTGGAAGACCGCGAAGTACGGCAAGAAGGTCGAGGTCGACGACCCGTGGGGCTACGGCCGCTCGCTGGAGTGGGCCACGTCCTGCCCGCCCCCGCGCCACAACTTCGTCTCGCTCCCCCGCATCCGCAGTGAATCCCCGGCGTTCGATCTCCACCACTCCACCCAGCAGCAGGAGTTGACCCGACAGTGACCACGAGAGACGACGACCGTCAGGTGGACATGACGACCCTGGTCAACGAGATCCAGGGCCACCTGCTCATCGCCGCCACCCGCCAGGAGGGACATGAAGCAGCCGTCCGCTTCAGCGCCCGCCTCGACTGGCTGACGAGTCATCAGCGGACCGAGCTGGAAAGGCAGTTCGCGGCGGAGCATCTCGCTCTCGCCCGCGTCTCCTGGCAGCGCACCGCCGCCCGCAGTGCGGAGTTGCGGGCCGAGTACGAGGCCGAGTACCGCCGTCTGAAGAGCCGGCTGACGGCCGCATGCCTGACGCTCGCGGCCACGACGGTACCGCTCGCCCTGCTCCTCCTGGCTCCGCTACGGCGTTAGCCAGGTCAAGGAAAGTCGGGTGCGGTACCGCGTCTCCAAGGGGCGCAGGGCAGTGTCGGTCGGCGGCTCCGCCGCGATGGGGGAGCGTCCAGCCGCGACGGGCCCCGCAGGCGACACACCGGCCTGCCGGCGGAATGCTCAGCCCGCCCACCCGGCGATTCGCACCCCGCCGAGGTGGGCCCACCCGCCGGGCCGGGGCGCGACGGTGATCGACGCGCCCGCCCGGCCCCGCCCTCGGCAAGAACCTCCCCAGCGGGCGGCGAGCACGCCATACTGGCCCCCGTGCGCGTAGCGATCATGACGGCAGGCTCACGAGGTGATGTGGCCCCTTACACCGGGCTCGGGCACGGGCTGGCCCGGGCCGGGCACGAGGTCACCCTGGTCACGCACGGCTGCTTCGAGCCGCTGGTGGCGGGGGCCGGGGTCGGGTTCCACGCCCTGCCCGTGGACCCCCGGGCGGAGTTGGAGTCGGCGCGCGGGCGCGGGCTGCACCGCAGTGCGACCGGGGCCGGGAAGCTGCTGCGGGTGGTCGAGATGGCGCGGCGCCTCGTCGGCCGGATGACCGACGACCTGGTGGCCGCCGCCCGAGTGAACGACGTACTGCTGCTGTCCAGTTCGCTGGGTCCACTGGGGCACACGATCGCGGAGGGGTTGCGGCTGCCGAGCATGGGCGTGTACCTCCAACCGCTCGCTCCGACAGGGGAGTTCGGACCGCCGGTCCTCGGGGGCCGCTCCTGGGGCGCGGCGGGCAACCGGCTCGCCGGGAACGGGGTGAGCATGGCCGTCGAGCAGGTCTTCGCCTCGACCGTACCGGCCGTACGGACCCGGCTGGGCCTCTCCCGCAACGCCCCGGGTGCCGCACGGCGCGCCCGGGAGCGCCAGGGCTGGCCGGTGCATCACGGCTTCAGCCCGCTGGTGGTGCCCCGGCCCCGCGACTGGCGCCCCGGGCTGGACATCTCCGGCTACTGGTGGCCGTACGACACCCAGCCCCACCTACCGCCCGAGGTGGAGGCGTTCCTCGCCTCGGGGCCCCCGCCGGTCTTCGTGGGCCTGGGCAGCGCCACCGTGCCCGATCCCGGGCAGCTGAGCGCAGTGGTCGTCAGGGCCCTGCGGCAGGCCGGGATGCGTGGGGTGATCCAGCGGGGATGGGGCGGGCTCGCGGCGGACGGCGACGACATGCTGACGATCGGCGAGGTGGCGCACTCGGCACTGTTCCCGCGTATGGCGGCCGTGGTCCACCACTGCGGCGCGGGCACGACCGCCGCCGGTCTGCGGGCCGGGGTGCCCGCGGTGCCCGTGCCGATCCAGTTCGACGAGGGCTTCTGGGCGGCGCGGCTGGTCTCCCTGGGCGTGGCCCCGCAGCCGGTTCCGCTCCGGAGGCTGACGACCGCCTCGCTGGCCTCGGCCCTGGTACGGGCGACCCGCGACCCCTCGCACGGCGAACGGGCGCGTGCCCTCGCGGCCCGGATCGGCATGGAGGACGGCGTAGGACCCGTGCTGGAGTCGGTGAACCGACTGTCCGGTTGAGCACCCCGCGAAACCCCGAGAACCTCAAGAACCCCCACGCCCTCACAGCCCGAAACGGCGCGGAGGACGACGTAGGGTCCTTGTTGCAGTCGCTGGACCGACTGTCCGGTTGAGCACCGTCGACGCACGGCCACACCCCGGTCGGGGGAACCCCAAGAGCGTCAGGAGCGCCCAGTGGCCTCCGCGCCCTCCGAGCCCGGGGGCATCCAGCCCGCCGGGCGCAGGATGCCCAGCAGCATCCGCACCAGTTCGTCCACCACCTCGTCCAGCGTGGCGTCCACCCACCCGGCGCTCCAGTCGTGCAGCAGGCCGTTGACGCTGCCGATGAACGCCGTCGCGGCGAGCTGGTAGTCGCGTGGCGCCGCCTCTCCGCGGGCGACGGCGGCCTCCGCCTCCGTACAGATGAGGTTCACCCAGCGGGAGCGGCGGGCGAGGCGCTGTTCCTCCATGCGGGCGCTGACGCCGATGATCTCGACGAAGGTCACGCGGATCCGGCGCGGGTCGGCGGTGACGTTGGCGGCGTAGGCGCGGAAGATCGCGGCGGCCCGTTCGGCGAGGGGCAGGCCCTCGGCACCGGCCAGCGCGTCGAGCGCCGCCCCCTCGGCCCAGTCGTTGACCTGCAGGTGAAGGGCGGCCAGCACGTCCTCCAGGGTGCGGAACTCCTCGTAGAACTGGCGGGTCGACAGACCGGCCGCCTCACTGAGCGCGGCGACGGTCGTCGAGCGGTAGCCCGGTGTGTCGCCGAACAGCTGGAGTGCGGCGTCCAGAAATCTCCGGCGCCTTTCGGTCTGCCGTTCCTCGGCTGTCTTGCCCGCGTAACGGCCGGTCGGCGCCCTGAGTCTGCCCGCCAATGAGCCCTCCTTCATCGGTCCGGTGGCCAAGTTTGTCTTGCACGCAGTCTTGTGGAGAAGGGCACCCCCTCCTTACTTTCCAGTAAGTCCAATCTGAACGTGACCGTGTTCAGTTTTCTGACCGCAGCCATGTTCTCCCTCTTTGCCCCACATGTCATGCACCCGCCACCGTTCACCTGTTCACTCCCGGAGGGGAGAGCATTCATGTCTGCTTCCAGATCCAGGTACCTCTGTGCCATGGCCGCCGCTCTCGTTCTGACCGTCACCGCCCCCGCGACCTCTGCCATCGCCGCGACCGCGGATGCCGACGCGGCCGCCGCGAGCCTGCGCGAGGTGATGTTCGTCGGCAACAACTGGGAAGGCACCGCGGACGTCATCAAGTCCAGCGGCGACTTCGCCAAGATCGGCCGGATCAACGTCGTACCCGACAAGGCGGCGCGGATGGCCGCGATCAACGCCGACCCGATCAAGTGGATCTACTTCATGGCCATCCGAAACGGAGTCGGCGAGGGCCACGACCAGTTGGTCGACGACATGTACTCCACCCCGGACGGCAGGTCGGTGGTGGTCTCCCGGCCGAGCTTCGCCGACGTCGTGTCGATCGACCTCGCCACCGGGGCGATCAACTGGCGCTTCCCCGTGTCGGGTTACCGCTCCGACCACATGGCGGTCTCCCCGGACGGGACGCGGGTCGCGGTCTCGGCCTCGATCTCCAACACCGTGCACGTGCTGAACATCAACACCGGCGCGCAGATCGGTTCGTTCGCCACCGGCGACAAGCCGCACGAGAACATCTTCACCAGCGACGGCAAGTACATCTGGAACATGTCCATCGGGGACGTCAACACCTCGCAGGACGCTCCGTGGCAGGACTTCACGAAGGGCGACCGGAAGATCACGGTCGTCGACGCGGCCACCTTCAAGCAGGTGAAGGTGATCGACATGCGGGCGCGGCTCGACGCGATCGGCCTCAAGGACTACTCGGACGCGGTCCGCCCGGCCGCCTTCTCGCCCGACGAGTCGAAGCTGTACTTCCAGGTCTCGTTCTTCAACGGCTTCTTCGAGTACGACGTCGCCACCGACAAGATCACCCGCACGAAGACCCTGCCGAAGAACCCGGCAACCAGCGACGACCGCACCACGTTCGTCAACGACTCGCGCCACCACGGCATTTCGATGAAGCCGGACGGCACGAAGCTGTGCGTCGCGGGCACGATGGACGACTACGCGACGGTCGTCGACCGTGCAACCCTCCAGGAGGGCCCGCTCGTCCCCGCCTCGAAGCCCTACTGGGCCACGGTGAGCGGCGACGGCAAGTCCTGTGTGATCTCCGAGAGCGGCGCCGACCAGATCACGGCCATCGACTTCGCCACCGGGCAGAAGACGGTGTCCGTACCGGTCGGCGACCACCCCCAGCGAGTCCGCCTCGGCCATGTCGAGGCGGACTGGACGGGCCCGGCAACCAACTGACGTACCGGTTGAAGCCCGGTGCGCACCCCGCGCCCCTTTTCAAGGGGCGCGGGGCTGTGTCCATCTGCGGCTCCGCCGCGTGGGCGCGACAAGCCCCCACCGGCCCGCGGCCAACGAACCGCCGGCCCACGGAGTGCCTAGCTGAACTCCTGCGCGGCCCAGGAAGCCAGTTCAGCCCGCGCAGCACTCAGCACGGTCGCCGAAGGAGCCGTCGCCCCGTTGGTCACCAGCGCGTAGTGCAGGACTCCCGAGTCCGGCGCGGTGAGCAGCAGGCGGCGGCTTCCCGTGTTACCGGGATCCGTGCCCGCCGCGACCGGGGTCGTACTGGTGTAGGCCTGCGGGCCGTACACCGTGCCGAGGTCGGAGACCACCGTGGTGGTCGCGGTCGGGAAGGACGCCGGAAGATGGAGTTCGGTCGGCGCCGAGATCCCCTTCGACCGCCACACCAGCACGCCGTACTGCCCCGAGCCCACCAGCTGGGACACGTTCGGCAGTGAACTCGGCACCGGGTTCCAGGTGAGGGTCGTGGACCCGTCCCGGGAGCGGTCCTCGTAGGTGAAGGCGAGTGTCGTCCCCGCCGTGGCGCCCGGATAGACACGGTCCAGCATCCGGGCGTCCTGCCGCAGGACCGCCGTGCCGGAGTCGTCGAGGCGTACGGCGGACAGGTCCTCGTCGTTCCAGCCGTCACCGGTGGTGAGCACCTTGTCGGGGTTGTCGTTCATCAGCTCCCTGTGGCGGCCGTTGTAGATGTCCCACTGCCACTGGCTGCCGGACAGCACCGGCCCCGAGCCGCTCGCGTTCGCCCACCAACTCGCTCCCTTCACACGGGAGTCGAGGGCCTGGTACATCGCCTTGTAGACCGTCGGCGCCTTGTCGGAGACCGAGCCGGCCAGCGGGTGGCCGAACTCACTGACGATCCCCGTCGTCCCGGTGGCGGCGGCCCGGTCACGGACGGTGCCGAAGTCGGTGACGTACTGCCCGTCACCGGCCTTGCCCCACATGAAGACGCCGGAGATCGCCTTCTGGTCGTAGAAGTGGGTGTTGAAGACATAACGCGGGCCGATGGTCCCGGCGTCGAGCAGCCCGCCTTCCTGCTTCTGGAAGTCGATGTTGGCGTTCCAGAACATGTTCGGTTCCACGAAGGCCGGCTTGTCCTGCCAGCCGGCCGCGTCCATCCGCGACCGGAACTTCACGAAGAACGGCCACAGGACGTCCTTCTCCCAGGCCCGGCTGGTCTGGCCCGAGTCGAGGTTCCCCGGATGCGGTTCGTTGTACGGGTCGAAGCCGACGACACCGGTGAACTGGGCGCTCGTCAGGTTCTGTTTGAGGTACGTCATCGTCTTCTGGGCGGTGTCGAGGAACGAGTCCTGGATCCCGTACGTGTTGTGCCAGAAGTCGTACGTCGCGTTCTTCACCGCCGCGTTCGAGGTGATGTTCTGCCCCCAGAGGAGGCAGATCCCGCAGTACTCGTCCGGGTAGTTGGCGAGGTCGACGGCCCACTTGGGGGCGCCGTCGCCGGTGTACCAGCTGTCCGAGTCGAAGAGCCAGCGGGAGTAGAGGTCCTGGTGGAAGTCGGGGTAGACGCGGATGCCCGCGTCCAGGAAGGCACCCATCTGGGCGGTGGCCGCGGCCAGATAGCTGCTGCTCACCGAGCCACGAACGGGCTCCGCGTACGCCCAGGAGAGCAGGAAGCGGACGCTGTTGCCGCCGCCGAGCGCTCGCAGGGCGGTCGCCGACTTCTTGGCGTCGGCGACCGAGGCGAAGGGCAGTCCGTTGTTCTCCTTGAGCTTCGTCTCACCGGAGACGTTGTAGCCGCGGAGCACGACCTCTCGGCCCAGAGCGTCGGTGAACCGACCGTTCTGGACGGTGAGGGTGGTGGAGGTAGGAGAGTCGAACCAAAGGGTGTCGGCCCGGGCGGGCTGGGAGCCGACAGTGGTCAGGAAACCCGTGACCAGAACCAGTACGCCGAGCAGGTGCACACGCAACTTCGACATGTGCATTACAGTCCCGTGCGCATCAGGAGTCGTCAATACCAAGTGACTCCTGAGTAATCTTCAGCTTTTGACGCTCATGGGCGATCATCAAGTCACATGGGCGACAAAAGGAGCGGATCGTGCGTGACATTCTCCCCGCGCTCGGGCGCTGGTACGCGGCGGGCGAACCGTTCGGGCTCGCCACCGTCGTCTCGGTGAGCCGCAGCGCGCCCCGTGACCCCGGGGCCGCGATGGCCGTGGGGCCCGGCGACGAGGTGGTGGGCAGTGTGTCCGGGGGATGCGTCGAGGGCGCGGTGTTCGAGCTGGCCCAGGAGGTCGTGGCGAGCGGCGAGGCACGCCTTGAGACCTTCGGCTACAGCGACGAGGACGCCTTCGCGGTGGGGCTGACGTGCGGCGGTGAGATCACTCTCCTCGTACGGCCCGTCACGCCCGCCCTCGATCCCTCCTTCGCGTCGGTCGCGGAGACGGTGGCGGCTGGCCGCCCGGTGACCGTGGCCACCGTGACCGACGGTCCGGCGGCGCGCGGCGCCACACTCGCCGTCTGGCCCGACCGGGTGTCCGGCACGCTGGGCACGACCGGTCTCGACGTGGCCGTCACCGCGGACGCGCGCGGTGAACTCGCGCTGGGGGCAACGGGGTTGCGGCACTACGGGCCCCACGGGGAGCGGCGCGAGGACGCCGTCACCGTGTTCCTGCACTCCTTCGCGCCCCCGCCCCGCATGCTCGTCTTCGGCGCCATCGACTACGCCGCCGCCGTGGCCCGGATCGGCGCCTTCCTCGGCTACCGGGTCACCGTGTGCGACGCCCGCCCGGTCTTCGCCACCCCGAAGCGCTTCCCCGAGGGCGTCGAGGTGGTCGTCGACTGGCCGCACCGCTATCTGAGCGGCACGGACACCGACGAGCGCACGGTGGTCTGCGTCCTGACCCACGACCCGAAGTTCGACGTACCGCTGCTGGAGGAGGCACTGCGCCGGCCCGCCGCGTACATCGGGGCGATGGGCAGCCGCCGCACCCACGAGGACCGCCGACGGCGGCTGACGGAGGCCGGCGTCACCGGGCCCGAGCTGTCCCGGTTGCGCTCCCCCATCGGGCTGGACCTCGGCGCCCGTACGCCCGAGGAGGTGGCGGTGTCGGTCGCCGCCGAGATCGTCACCCTGCGCTGGGGCGGCAGCGGGGTGGCACTGACGGCGACAGCCGGCGCCATCCATCCGACGGGGGCCGTTTAGCCGCTCAGCGGCACCTCAAGGACGCCGGGGCGGCAGCCGGTGCAACTCCACGTCGGCGAGCTGCCCGCCGTCCGTCACTGTCGCCGTCATGTACGTGCAGTGCGGCCGGCGGCGCCGGTCCGTCGGGGAGCCGGGGTTCAGCAGCCGCAGGCCGGTGTCCGCCGTGGTGTCCCACGGGATGTGGCTGTGACCGAACACCAGGACGTCGACGTCGGGGAAGCGGGCGGCACAGCGGGCCTCACGGCCCTGGGCGGGGCCCGTCTCGTGGACGACCGCGAACCGCAGGCCGCCCAGGTCGGCGTACGCCACCTCGGGGAGCCTCGCCCTCAGGTCGGGGCCGTCGTTGTTGCCGTACACGCCGACGACGCGCCGGCAGCGGCTCTCCAGGAGGTCGAGGGTGGCCGTGTCGACCCAGTCGCCGGCGTGGAACACGACGTCGGCTTGCGGGAGTTCCGCGAGGAGTGCCTCTGGCAGTTGCTTGGCGCGTTTGGGGAGGTGGGTGTCGGAGAGGAGCAGGAGGCGCACGACCTGAGCGTAGGCGCTCCACCCGGGGTACCGCGATTTGCCGTCACGCGGCTGCGGCACCATCGTGGCTGAGCGCGCCCACGCGGCGGAGCCGCATATCGGCACAGCCCCGCGCCCCTTCGGGCGCGTGACCCGCGCGAGGTTAGTATCAGGCAGCCCGGACCGTGTCGTTGCGGAAACGGGGAGTAGAGCCAAAGAGGGAGCTTCCAGCCGCATGCCGGTCAAGGTCAGCGTCATCGTTCCGGTGTACAACCCGGGACCGTACATCGAGGACTGCGTCGCGTCGCTGCTGCGGCAGTCACTGCCCGCCGACGAGTACGAAGTGATCTTCGTCAACGACGGTTCCACCGACGAGACCCCGGCCCGGCTGGACCAGCTCGCCGCGGAGGAACCGCGTTTCCAGGTCATCCACCAGGAGAACTCGGGCTGGTCGGGCAAGCCGCGCAACGTCGGCATCGAGGCCTCGCAGGGCGAGTTCGTGATGTTCGTCGACAACGACGACTACCTCGGCGACGAGGCCCTTGAGCGGATGTACGACTACGGCGTGGCCAACGGCGCCGACGTCATCGTCGGCAAGATGGCCGGCAAGGGCCGACCGGTGCCGGTCGAGCTGTTCCGGCACAACCACCCCAAGGCCACTGTCGAGAACGCCCCGCTGATCGACAGCCTCACCCCGCACAAGATGCTGCGGCGCGCGTTCCTCGACCGCATCGGCCTGCGCTTCCCCGAGGGCAGGCGGCGCCTCGAGGACCATGTCTTCGTGACCGAGGCGTACCTGCGCGCGGACAACGTCTCCGTGCTCAGCGACTACGTCTGCTACTACCACGTCAAGCGCGACGACGCCTCGAACGCGGGATTCCAGCGCTTCGACCCGGTCGGCTACTTCCGCAACCTGCGCGAAGCCCTCGACGTCGTCGAGCGGTACACCGAGCCGGGGCCGGTCCGCGACCGCCTCTACCGACGCTGGCTGCGCAACGAGATGGTCGAGCGCATGCGCAGCAACCGTCTGCTGAAACTGCCGGAGGACTACCGCAAGGAGATGTTCGACGAGATCCGTGGGGTCGTCGTCGAGCGCTTCGGCCCGGGTGTCGCCAACGGCATGCAGGAGGCGCAGCGGATCGTGGCGGCGCTGATCGCCGCCGACCGGCTGGACGACGTGATCGCGTTCGCCGAGTGGGAGGCGTCGCTCGCCCCCACGGCCACCCCGCAGAGCGTGGAGTGGCGCGACGGTGTGATGCACGTCGGTTTCACCGCCGAGTTCACCTCCCGCGGGAAGCCGATGACGTTCCCCGCCGAGGACGACAGCGACGGCGCCGACCTGGACGGCACACCCACCGACGCCGACGACGCGATCGCCCGGGTGGGCGCGTCCACGGTCGCCCGGTTCGGGAGCGCGACGGCGGACTTCCTGGTGCGTGAGCGGGCCACGGCCGCCCAGTTCTTCCAGCCGGTGGAGCTGACCCGCGAGACCCTCCCGGCCGACGAGGACGGGCAGGTACGGCTCGTGCTGCGCGGCACGGCCACCGTCGACCCCGGCACGGCGGCGGGCGGCGTCGCGCTCGGTGGCGGTCTGTTCGACGTGTTCGTCCGGATCAAGCTGGGCGGCTGGACCCGTGAGTGCCGTCTCGGCCCGGTCAAGCTGGACCCCCGTCCGGTGCCTCCGGCGGGTGTGGCCGCCGGTCACGTGGTCCTGCCGTACTGGACCGCGAAGCAGGCCACGCTGTCCCTGGACGTCGACCGCGCGGTCAAGGGCGTGGGCCTGGGCCGGGTGAAGCCGGACGATGTCACCGTCACGGGTGACCGGCTGCGCGTGGCCCTTCCCCTGTACGTGCCCGGCGACACCAAGGCGCTCCTGCGCCTCACCTCGCCGGTGTCCGCCGCGCCCGTGGAGGTGTCCGGGACGCTGTCCGGCGCCCCCGACGGTTCCAGGGCGTTCGTCGAGGCGACACTGCCCGGCGGCGCACTGGCCGACGGGACGTGGAAGCCCGCGCTGTGCCTGGCCCCGGAGGCCGGCGAGCCGCGCTTCCTGACGATGTCCGTCAGCCTCAACGCCAAGGGCGGCCGGGTCCAGGTCGTGCGGCCCGCCAAGCCGGCCGGGCCCAGCACCGGGCAGCGGCTGGTCCGCAAGGTTCGGCGCACCCTCGGGAAGATCGCGCGCAAGGCCGGGCTGCGACGCGGAAACGGAGCCTGACAGCATGCGAGCACTGGACATCGAAGGCGCCTGGGTACTGGAGCCGAAGATCTTCCCGGACGACCGGGGCACCTTCCACGAGTGGTACCGGGGCGAGGAGTTCCGCGAGGCCACCGGCTACGACCTGTCCCTCGCCCAGGCGAACTGCTCGGTCTCGCGCCGGGGCGTCCTTCGCGGGGTGCACTTCTCGGACGTACCGCCGAGCCAGGCCAAGTACGTGACGTGTGTGCGCGGCGCTGTCCTGGACGTCGTGGTGGACATCCGGGTCGGCTCGCCCACCTACGGGCAGTGGGAGGCGGTACGCCTCGACGACGAGACCCGGCATGCCGTGTTCCTCGCGGAGGGGCTCGGGCACGCCTTCATGGCGCTCACCGACGACGCCACCGTGGTCTATCTGTGTTCGACGGGCTACGCGCCGGGGCGTGAGCACGGGGTGAATCCGCTCGACCCGGAGCTGGGCATCGCCTGGCCCGAGGGCATCGAGCCGGTGCTGTCGGAGAAGGACGCCGAGGCGCCGACGCTGGCGGAGGCGGAGGCGGCCGGGCTGCTGCCGTCGTACGAGGAGTGCGCGGCCTACTACGCGGGGCTGCGCGACAACCGGTAACTCCCTTGTGCCGGCGGCCTGTTCACCGGTCGCCGGCACAAGGGCAATCCACTGACGACAACAAGAACCTGCGGCCCGGCAGCTGATCAGCTGCCGGGCCGCAGGTTTTGTTCGGCTCCGCGTCAGCGGCTGGTGCTCAGCGGCTCCAGGCTGCGGCGCAGCTGCTCCCAGCCCTTGCCGCGCTTGGTGCCGCGGTTGCGGGACTTGACGAGCGGCGCCCAGAAGGCGGCCTCGACCAGGGTCTCCGGCTTGACGGCCGGGGTCCGCTCCAGGACGCTCTCGGGTACCTTCTGCGGGTCCGCGACCTCGAACTCCGCCATGATCTCGTCGTACTTGTCCTGGAGGACCGTGTTGTCGGGGTCGGCGCCGAAGACGATGAGCTGTCCGGTGGGCGCCGTGTCGACGAGGACCGTGACCAGGTCGGGGCGGTACCGGGCGAGGATCTCGATCAGCTTGTAGACGTCGCCGGTCCAGGCGTTGGTGTGCCGGTCGCGGGCGGCCTCGTCGATGCTGCGGGGCAGCATGTCGTCGAGGACGATGACGCTGGCCCAGTCCGAGTGCTTCTCGACGTTGATGAAGTCGCGCAGCGCGTACTCGAACAGGTGCATGCCGTCGATGAACGACAGGTCGAGCGTGGTGCGCTGCCAGTAGCCGAACGGGCTGCGGTTGCGGGCCAGGTTGCGCAGCGGGTGCCGGCCGCCCTTGAGATGGGCGAGGGGATTCTGCCGGGCGAAGAAGTCG
The DNA here is from genome assembly GCF_036345175.1 of Streptomyces sp. NBC_00576. Classification (NCBI taxonomy): domain Bacteria; kingdom Bacillati; phylum Actinomycetota; class Actinomycetes; order Kitasatosporales; family Streptomycetaceae; genus Streptomyces; species Streptomyces sp. NBC_00576. The sequence goes on from NZ_CP107780.1 coordinate 799,494, forward strand.
TCGCTGGTGGCTTTCGCGAGATGGACGTCGCAGCGGATCTCCGAGACCACCTTGAACGCGGGGTCGATCGCGATGCTCGGTACCCGGGACAGGGTCAGGCTTCGGCCGTCGTTGACGCCGATCTCCAGGTAGTTCCTGTTCGCGCTGACCTTGTGGAGCTCCCGGAGGAACTCATGGCGTTTCACGAGGAAATCTCCTTGCGGATGTGTGGCAGTGCTTCGTGCAGGGCGGTACGCCAGTCTCGGAGGGGTCCGAGACCGGTCTGCGGCCAACGGCTGTGGCCGAGGGCGCTGTATGCGGGTCGGGGTGCGGGCCGGGTGAAGGCGGCGCTGGTGGTGGGGTGTACGCGGTCCGGGTCGGCGTCGATGAGGCGGAACACCTCACGCGCCAGCTCGAACCAGGTGGTCTCGCCGGAGTTGGTGGCGTGGAGGACACCGTTCGCCTCGGGGCCGATCCGGGGTCCGAGGTCGGCGATCCGTTCGGCGACGTCGGCGCTCCAGGTGGGCTGGCCGCGTTGGTCGTCGACGACGTCGAGGGTGTCCCGACGCGCCTCCAGGCCGATCATCGTAGCCACGAAGTTGCCGCCGTGGGCGCCGTACAGCCAAGCCGTGCGCAGGACGACGCTCATGTCCGGGAGCGTGGCCAGGACGGCCTGTTCACCGGCGAGTTTGGTGCGGCCGTACGCCGTGCGCGGGGCCGGGGTGTGGTCCTCGGGATAGGGGGTGTCGCGGGCCTCGCCGTCGAAGACGTAGTCGGTGGACACGTGGATCAGACGGGCGCCGTGCTCGGCGCAGGCCTGGGCGAGCAGGCGCGGTCCGACGCCGTTGATGCGCAGCGCCGTCTCCTCGTCCGTCTCGGCGTCGTCGACGGCGGTGTAGGCGGCGCAGTTGACGACCAGGTCGGGCTCGTGCTCGGCGAAGACGCGGCGCACGTCGCCGGGGTCGGTGATGTCCAGGGCGGCGTGGGCGAGGCCCACGACGTTCTCACCGCGCCTGAGGAGTTCCTCGACGGTGTCGCGGCCGAGCATGCCGGCGGCACCGGTCACCAGCCACTTCATCCGTCCACCTGCTTCTCGTCCCGCTTCCCGTCCTGCTTTTCGTCCTGCTTTTCGTCGGCGCCGACGCGTCGCTTGAGGGGCTCCCACCAGGCGCGGTTGTCGCGGTACCAGGCGACGGTGGCGGCGAGGCCGGCGGCGAAGTCGTGGCGCGGGGTGTAGCCCAGTTCGTCGTGGAGCTTGCTCCAGTCGACGGAGTAACGCAGGTCGTGGCCCTTGCGGTCCTCGACGTACTCCACGCTGTCCCAGTCGGCGCCGCAGGCCTCCAGGAGCAGCCCGGTGAGTTCCTTGTTGCTCAGCTCCGTGCCGCCGCCGATGTTGTAGACCTCGCCGGGCCGGCCGCCGGTACGCACCAGGTCGACGCCCTGGCAGTGGTCGTCGACGTGCAGCCAGTCGCGGACGTTGAGGCCCTCGCCGTACAGCGGGACCTTCTTGCCGTCCAGCAGGTTGCTGACGAACAGCGGGATGACCTTCTCGGGGAACTGGTGCGGCCCGTAGTTGTTGGAGCAGCGGGTGACGCGCACGTCCAGGCCGTGGGTGCGGTGGTAGGCGAGGGCGAGCAGGTCCGAGGAGGCCTTCGACGCCGAGTAGGGCGAGTTGGGGGCCAGCGGGTGGTCCTCGGGCCAGGAGCCGGACTCGATCGAGCCGTACACCTCGTCGGTGGAGACGTGCACGAAGGGGCCGACCCGGTAGCGCAGGGCCGCGTCCAGCAGCACCTGGGTGCCCACCACGTTGGTGCGGACGAAGTCGGCGGCGCCGTCGATCGAGCGATCCACGTGGGACTCGGCGGCGAAGTGGACGACCTGGTCGGCCTCGGCCATCAGCTTGTCGACGAGTTCGGCGTCGCAGATGTCGCCCTGGACGAACTTCAGCCGGGGGTGGTCGACCGGGAGGTTCTCCAGGGTGCCCGCGTACGTGAGCTTGTCCAGCACGGTGATCCGGGGCGCGTCCGGGGCGTCGGACGCGAGGAGGGTGCGGACGTACGTGGAGCCGATGAATCCGGCGGCGCCGGTGACGAGGAGGTTCATGAGTGGATCTGCACCTTGCTGTGGTCTCCGAGGACGAGTCGGTGGGCGCTGGGAACACTGGGGGCCGGGGTCACCTCGACGTGCCTGCCGATGAGCGAGGACTCGATACGGCCCACCCCGGCGATGGAGGAGTCCCGCAGCACGATGGAGAACTCCAGCTCGCTGTCGGTGATCCGGCAGTTCTCCGCGACGGAGGTGAACGGCCCGACGTACGAGTCGCTGACGACGGTACCGGCGCCGATGACGACGGGTCCGACGATGCGTGAACGGCTGATGCTCGCGCCCTCCTCGATCACCACCCGCCCTATGGTCTCGGAGGCGTCGTCCACGTCGCCGTCGATCCGCCGATCGAGGCCCTCCAGGACCATGCGGTTGACCTCCAGCATGTCCGTGACGTTCCCCGTGTCCTTCCAGTAGCCCTTGATGAGCGTGGATCGTACGTCGGACCGGGCGTCGATGAGGTACTGGATGGCGTGGGTGATCTCCAACTCGCCGCGCCGGGAGGGGCTGATGGCGCGTACGGCGTCGTGGATCACCGGGGTGAAGAGGTACACGCCGACGAGCGCGAGGTCGCTCTTGGGGTGCTCGGGCTTCTCCTCCAGGCCGATCACCTGCCCGTCCACGTCGAGTTCGGCGACACCGAAGGAGCGGGGGTCGGGCACCTGGGTGAGCAGGATCTGGGCGTCGGGGCGCAGTCGGCGGAACTCGTCGACGAGGTCGCTGATGCCGCCGATGATGAAGTTGTCGCCGAGGTACATGACGAAGTCGTCGTCACCGAGGAAGTCCCGCGCGATGAGTACCGCGTGGGCCAGGCCCAGGGGCCGTTCCTGCGGGATGTAGGTGACCTTCAGGCCGAACCTCGACCCGTCGCCGACCGCTTCCTCGATCTCGGCCGCGGTGTCACCGACGATCATGCCGACCTCGGTGATGCCCGCGTCGGCAAGGGATTCCAGGCCGTAGAACAGGACGGCTTTGTTGGCCACGGGCACGAGCTGCTTCGCCGAGGTATGGGTGATCGGCCGAAGCCGCGTGCCGGCGCCACCGGAGAGCACGAGAGCCTTCATCCGTTCACCCTAGCTTCGATTTCCCGGGACGTAATATCCGGTGCCTCTGGGTGACCGGTGCGGGGGCCCGGCGACGTGCCCTCAGGGCTCCAGCGCGATCTCGCTCCACACCTGTTTGCCGCCGCTCACCGGGACGGTTCCCCAGGCCGCCGACATGGCCTCGACCAGGAGCATGCCCCGGCCGCCGGTGGCATCCCAGCCGAGGTTCGTCGGCCGGATGGGGGTGCGGGGCGAGTTGTCCGCGACGGCGACCCGCAGTCGGCCGTTGAAGAGGGTGAGGTCGAGACGGACCTGGCCGTCGGTGTGCACCAGGGCGTTGGTGACCAGTTCGGAGACGACGAGGAGCACGGTGTCCATGTTCTCCTGGAGGCCCGCCTCGCCCGCGACACCCCAGGTGCGCAGGGTGCGCCGGGTGAAGCGGCGGGCGTGCCGGACGGCCTCGGGGACCCGCCACACGGTCCAGCTCTCGCGCAGCGGGCGCCGCTCCATGGCGTCGTAGCGCAGCAGGAGCAGGGCCACGTCGTCGTTGCGGTTGGCGCCCGCGAGGAGGGCGTCGGCGACCAGGCCGAGGTGGGCGGGGTCGGCGGCGGCGAGTTTGTGCGCGAGGGCGTCGAGGCCGTCCTCGATGTCCATCTGCGCGGACTCGACGAGGCCGTCGGTCGTGAGGGCGATCAGGGTGCCGGGCTGGAGGCGGATCAGGCTCATCGGGTAGTCGGCCCTGGGCAGCACGCCGAGCGGGGGTCCGACGTCGGACTCGGTGATCTCGGTGGTGCCGTCGGGGTGGCGGACGACCGGGGGGAGGTGGCCGGCGCGGACGTACCAGGCGGTGCCCTCCTCCATGTCGACCTCGACATAGCAGCAGGTGGCGAAGAGGTCGGTCTCCATGTCGACGAGGAGACGGTTGGCGTGGGAGACGACGACGTCCGGCGGGTGGCCCTCGACGGCGTACGCGCGCAGGGCGGTGCGCATCTGGCCCATGAGGGTGGCGGCGCCCGCGTTGTGGCCCTGGACGTCGCCGATGACGAGGGCGACGTGGTTGTCGGGCAGCGGGATCACGTCGTACCAGTCGCCGCCGACCTCCAGGCCCTCGGTGGTCGGCAGGTAGCGGGCCTCCGCGACCCCGCCGGGCAGCTTGGGCAGGCGGCGGGGCAGCAGCGAGCGTTGGAGCATGCCGACCAGTTCGTGCTCGGCGTCGAAGGCGTGGGCGCGGGTCAGGGCCTGTCCGGCGAGGCCGGCGGCGGCGGTGAGCAGGGCGCGTTCGTCGGTGCCGAACTCGTGGGGGCTGTCCCAGCCGATCAGGCAGAGGCCCGCCATCCGGCCGCCGGCGGGCAGCGGCAGCACGGCGAGACCGCCGGGGCCGACGCCCTCGAGCGCGGGCTCCATCTCGGTGCCCGCGGGCCAGATGGCGGCACGGCCCTCGCGCAGGGCGGCGGCCAGCGTGGGCATGGAGCGGACGGGCGACTCGGGCCACTCGGAGCGCCATTCGAGGCGCCACAGCTCGGGCCAGGACTCGGCTTCGGGCGGGTCGAGCACGGTGACGACGAGTCGGTCGTTCTCCAGCTCGGCGAGGGCGATCCGGTCGGCCCGCAGCGGCTCGCGCAGCGCGGTGACGACGGCCTGGCTGACGTCACGGACGGTTCCGGCGGTGGCCAGGGCGGCAGCGAGGCGCTGGACGCGGGCCACGTCGATGACACCGGAGCGCAGGGTGGAGGCGTCGCCGACCGTGCCCACGAGCCGGGCGGGCCGGCCCTCGCCGCCGGTCACGAGCCGCCCGCGCAGCCTGAGCCACCTCGGCGGGCCGGCGGGCTGGAACACCCGGAACTCGAGTTCGCGGTCGCCGATGGACATGTGGTCGGCCTCGACGACGGACATCAGGGAGGGCAGGTCCTCGGGCACGGTGAGGCCGAGCAGGGTCTCGACCTTGCCGTCGAAGTCGGCCCGGTCAAGTGCGAACAGTTCGAGGAGTTCGTCGCCGACCTCGACGCGCCCGCTGTCCATGGCGAGGCTGAAGGCGTTGGCCGGCAGTTCGCCGGCGTCCGAGGCGGTGGGCGGGGCGGGCCAGGCGACGGCGTCGGCGAACAGTCCGAGGCAGTCCCGGGCGTCGGCGTCGAAGCCGCCGGGACTCTCCGTCACGGCGAGCAGACAGCCGCCGTCACCGACCGCCGCCCCCGCGCGGACGGGCAGCGCGGCCAGATGGACGTGACCGGCGGGCAGCCGCCGGGACTCGGCGCGCTCGGCGAGTTCGTCCGGGCCGAGCCATACCGGCCGTCCGGTGCGGTGGGCGTCGGCGGCGGGCGAGCCGGTGGCCACGGGGTAGCTGTCGCGCAGGCCGTACAGCGTCCGGGGCACGCCGGCCGACTCGACGAGACACAGCACGTCACCGGTGTCGCCCGGGGTGTAGACGGCGGTGACGGTCGCGCCGGCGTAGACGAGCGTCTGTTCCAGGATGCGGCGGAGGCGCTCGCGGGGGTCGAGATCGGCGGTGAGCGACTTGAGGGCAAGTTCGGCACGCGCCGTTGTCGTTCCGCGTCCCGCGTCCTCACTGACCACGTTCGTCATTACAGCGCGTATGGGGCTCAGGCGCAGCCCCTGGCGTTCCACAGCGCCGGTCGGACCTCTCCGGCGCCCCGGCCGCGCTCATGCGTTCCGCACAGTCCTCTCGTGACAGCCGTGACTGTCGGGACCCGTCCACGGGCTGGAAGGCTCGGTGCCAGCCATCGAGGAGGTGGGCATGGACCAGCGGTACGAGGTGTACGCGCTCGCCGACCAGCACTTCTACGAGACGCCTGACCGACTGTCCGCACCGGGCAAGGCCGCTCCCCTGTTCGGGACCGCCGGCCGTGCCGTGCCGGAGGGCTGGCGTGCGGGGCGGATCGGCGACTGGCTGGCGCTGACGCCGCTCGGTCCGCAGTGCGACCCGCTGCCGGGCCCCACGCAGGGCTGGAAGGTGCATGCCTCGGCCACCCGGGCGAACGCGGAGCGGATCGCCGCGACGGTGTGGGACTACTGCGTGCCGCGGGGCATCCCGTTCAAATTCCTGCCGGGCCCCCATCTGCTGCATCTGCGGAACACCAAGTACGCGGGCCGGGAGGGAAGCGGCAAGTTCGTGACGATCTATCCGGCCGACGAGGACCTGCTGCACCAGGTGCTGACCGAGCTGGGCGCCCTGCTGGAGGGCTGCGAGGGGCCGTACATCCTCACCGATCTGCGCTGGCAGGACGGTCCGCTGTACGTGCGTTACGGGGCTTTCGCGCGCTCCTTCGTCGTCGACGAGCGCGGCTCGCTCGTGCCGGCGGTGCGGGACGGTGAGGGGCGGCTGGTGCCGGACCGGCGTGCGCCCTCCTTCCAGGTCCCGGAGTGGGTGCGACTGCCCGCGTTCCTCCAGGCACAGCTCGCGGCCCGCAACGCGACGACGGTCTCCGACCTGCCGTACCGCATCGAGAAGGCCCTGCACTTCTCCAACGGCGGCGGCGTGTACGTCGGCACCGACACGCGCGACGGGCGCCGGGTCGTCCTGAAGGAGGGGCGTCCGTACGCGGGGCTGGCGGCCGACGGCGCGGACGCGGTCACCCGGCTGGAGCGTGAACGTGCCGCGCTGGAGCGGGTGTCGGGGCTCGGGACGGTGCCTCAGGTGCGCGACTGGTTCACGCTCGGGGACCACCGCTTCCTCGTCATGGACTTCATCGAGGGGCGCCCTCTCAACGCCTTCTTCGCCGAGCGCCACCCGCTGCTCACCCACGAGCCGGATCCGGCGGCGGTGGCCGCCTACACGCGGTGGGCGCTGCGTATCCACCGCGCGGTCGAGGAGGCCGTCGAGGCGGTGCACGCGCGCGGGATCGTCTTCAACGACCTGCACATCTTCAACATCATGGTCGCGCCCGACGAGGAGTCGGTGTCCCTGGTCGACTTCGAGGCGGCGGCGCCCACCGAGGAGCGGGGCCGCCAGGTCGTCGCCCACCCCGGGTTCTTCGCCCCGCCCGACCGCAGGGGCACGGACGTCGACCGGTACGCGCTGGCGTGTCTGCGCCTCGCGCTCTTCATGCCCCTGACCACCCTGTTCGTGGTGGACCGCGGCAAGGCGGCCCATCTGGCCGAGGTGATCGCCGGCCAGTTCCCTGACGTACCGGCGAAGTTCCTGGCCGAGGCGGTCGCCGAGATCACCCGTGACGTGTCCGAGCGGGGGCCGGCTCACTCCGTACCCTCGCCGCCCGCCGCTCCGGTCGAACCCGGCGACTGGCCGTACAGCCGTGACTCGATGGTGAAGGCGATCCTCGCCTCCGCCACCCCCGACCGCGACGACCGGCTCTTCCCGGGCGACATCACCCAGTTCTCGGACGGTGGCGGACTCGGCCTCGCGCACGGCGCGGCCGGGGTGCTGTACGCGCTGTCCCAGGCGGGCGCCGAGCGGTACGAGGAGGGCGAACGCTGGCTGCTGGCCCAGACCGACCCGGTGCCGGTGGGCACGCCGCTGGGGCTGTACGACGGTCTCGCGGGCGTTGCCCATGTCCTCGACCTGCTCGGGCACCGCCCACGTGCGCTGGACCTGATCGACATCGTCCTCCGGGAGAAGTGGCACAAGCTCTCCTCGGACCTGCGGGGCGGCCTCGCCGGGCTGGGCCTGGTCCTCGGCCGGCTGGCGCGCACGACCGGGGAGTCGGAGCTGGCCGAACGGGCCCAGGACGTCACGGACATCCTGGTGGGCCGCCTGGCCGAACCGCTCCCGGACCCGAAGAAACGGCGTGCCGGGCTGTTGCGGGGCGCGAGCGGGCCCGCGCTGCTGTTCCTTCGCCAGTACGAGGTGACAGGTGACCCCGCGCTGCTCGACGCGGCCCGCACGGCGCTGCGCCGGGACCTGGACGGCTGCGTCGTCCAGCGCGGCGGCGGTCTCGAGGTCGACGAGGGGTGGCGGACCATGCCGTACCTCGCGGAGGGCAGCGTGGGCATCGGCCTGGTCCTCGACGACTGGCTGGCGCTCGGCGCGTCCGAGGGGCGCTCCCAGACCTACGCCGACACGCGCAAGGAGTTCGAGCAGGCCCGGGACCGGATCCTGACGTCCGCCGCCTCACGCTTCTACGCGCAGCCCGGACTGTTCCAGGGCAGGGCCGGCATGATCCTGCACCTTGCCCGCACCGGCGCCCCCGAGGCGCGGCTACACGAACAGATCTCGGGGCTCGGCTGGTACGCGATGTCGTACCAGGGCCAGCTGGCCTTCCCCGGGCATCAGATGATGCGGCTCTCCATGGATCTGGGCACCGGAACCGCGGGCTGTCTGCTCGCGCTCGGCGCGGCCCTCGACGAGACGGTGCCCGCCGCTCTGCCCTTCCTCCCGCCGTTACGGCGGCCCCATGACGCGGCTCCGCTCGAGGAGTCGTGACGCGACACCCGTCCCCACAGGAGAACCCGGATCACCGGGACCGACGAGAGGAACCGACATGGCACTGCTCGACCTTCAGACGATGGAGTCCGACGAGACCGCCAACACGGGCGGCAACAGCACGCTGAGCCTGTTGTCCTGCGTGAGCGCGGCCAGCGTCACCCTCTGTCTCTGAGCACTTCCGGCATGGACGCCGGGCGGTCACTCCCACGCGTGGAGGGCCGCCCGGCGGTCGGTCACCCCCCGTCGGAGGGTCCACCCGAATGACGACAGCCACGCACGGCCGGTCGGCCCCGGCCGAGGACACCGCCTCGCCGCTGCGTACTACCGTGCGCCGCACCGGGGGACGCTGTGCGGTCCTGTTCCTGACGGCCACGGCCTCGACGGGCCTGAGCCTGGCCCTGCCCCACGCTCTGGGGCGGGCCCTCGACCTGCTGCTGGTGCACCCGGACGGTTCCGGGGCCATGGGCTGGGTCCTGTGGTGCGCCGCTCTCGTACTGCTGCTCGCCGTGCTCGACGCCGTCGAGACCGTGCTGAGCGCAGCCACGACCGCCCGCGCCACGGCATTTCTGCGCCACCGGCTGACCGGACATCTGCTCGCCGTGGGGCCACGGGCCGGGGAGCGCTTCGGGTCCGGCGAACTGGTGGCCCGGCTGGTCGGCAACGCCGCGCAGGCCGGTACCGCGCCCGCCGCCCTCGCCGCGCTGCTGGCCGGGATCGCCGGACCGGTCGGAGCGGTGGTGGCGCTCGGCCTGCTGGACCCGTGGCTGGCCGCGGTGTTCCTCGCCGGGGCCCCACTGCTGGCCCTGCTGCTACGGGCCTTCACCCAGGACTCCTCACGGTGTGTGGCCGACTACCAGGCAGCCCAGGGACGGATCGCGAGCGGGCTCACGGAGGCGATCGGCGGGGCACGCACCATCGCCGCGTGCGGGACGGCGGACCGGGAGGTGGCCAGGGTTCTGCGGCCGCTGCCCGAGCTCACCCGCGCGGGCCACCGGATGTGGGACGTCCAGGGGCGCGCGGCGGCCAGGGCGGTCGCTCTGGCCCCCTTGCTGCAGTTGGGGGTCGTGGCCGTCGCGGGTGTCCTGCTGGTCCGCGGCCGGCTCACGGTGGGCGAGATGCTCGCCGTCTCGCGGTACGCCGTCCTGGCGGCCGGGGTCGGCGTCCTGGTCGGGCAGTTGTCGGGGCTGGTCCGGGCCCGGACGTCGGCCCGACGCCTCGGCGAGGTGCTGGCCGAGCCGGTGACGCCGTACGGGAGCCGCCTGCTGCCTCCGGGACAGGGCCGGCTGGAGCTGCGCGGGGTCACCGCCCGGCGCGGCGGACGGACCCTTCTGGACGGCGTCGACCTGGTCGTGCCCGGGGGCAGCACACTCGCCGTGGTCGGCCGCTCCGGCGCGGGCAAGTCCCTCCTCGCGGCCCTCGCCGGCCGCCTGGCCGACCCCGACGACGGAACCGTGCTCCTGGACGGCGTACCGCTGCCCGAACTGGACCACGACGAGCTGCGCCGCGCGATCGGCTACGCCTTCGAACGCCCCGCCCTGCTGGGCGAAACCGTCGCGGACACGATCGGCTTCGGTGTCCGGGCGGCGCCGCCCGACCGGATCAGGGCCGGCGCCGTCGCCGCCCGGGCCGACACGTTCGTACGCCGCCTGCCCGACGGCTACGCCACCCCCTGCCGGGCCGCGCCCCTGTCCGGGGGCGAGCGGCAGCGCCTCGGCCTCGCCCGGGTGCTGGCCCGCGACAGCAGGCTGCTCGTCCTCGACGACGCGCTGTCCAGCCTCGACACGGTCACCGAACACCAGGTCGTCGACGCCCTGCTGCACCACTCTCCCGGCGGTACCCGGGTCATCGTCGCCCACCGGGTCTCGACCGCGGCCCGCGCGGACACCGTGGCCTGGCTGGAGGGGGGGCGGGTGCGGGCGGTGGGGACGCATGCGCGGCTGTGGCGTGAGAGGGGCTACCGGGAGGTGTTCGCGGATGCCGGGGAGTGAGCGGGTCCGGCGGCGCCTGCCTGACGTCGGTGCGGGCATCAGGCCGGGCGACCCTCCCGACGACAGCACCCCTCCGCAGACGACCGGCAACCCCAGCAGCGAGCCACACGACGCCCCTCCGCCGGTGGTCGACAGCCCCGGCACCCCGGACGACAGCGTCAGGCCGCAAGTGGCCGGGCGCCCCGGCAGGCGGTCGCACGGCCCCCGGGGGCGCGGCGTCCGGCGGCGGCCGACCGGACGCGACGGCGTCGGGCCGCAGGTGCCCGGAAGCGGCGCGCTTCGTCGGCGCGGGCTGCGGTTTCTGCGGCGGCAGCGGCGCGTGGTGGCACGGCTCGTGCTGTGGTCCGTGCTGGAGACCGCGCAGACCTTCCTCATGGGGTACGCCCTGGCCCAAGCCCTCGACGAAGGGTTCCTGCGCGGTCGGACAGGCGTCGGACTCGGCTGGCTCGGGGTCGCCGCGCTTGCGGTCGCCGTCGGGGCGTACGGCACCGGACGGGTGTACGGGGCGGTCGCCGCGCTCGTCGAACCGTTGCGTGACCGGCTCGTGGAGCGGGTGGTGGCGCGCGGGGTGCGGGAGGCGGACGGTGGGACTCTGTCCGCGCTGACCCAGCAGGTGGAGATCGCCCGGGACACCTTCGCCGGGGTGGTGATGGTCTCCCGTTCGTTCGTCTTCACGGCCGGGGGTGCGCTGATCGGGCTGGCCTCGCTGGCGCCGCCCCTGCTCCTGGTGGTCGCTCCCCCACTGGTCGTCGGCGTGGGCCTGTTCACGGCGAGCATGCGCCCGCTGGCTCACCGGCAGGAAGCGTTCCTCGTCGCCGACGAACGCCTCGCCGACCGGTTCGGGGACGTCTGTGCGGGGCTGCGGGACGTGACCGCGGGAGGCGCGGAGGAGCAGGTGGCGGCCGACGTCGGTGAACGGGTCGAGACCGAACTGCGGGCGGCCCGCTCACTGGCCCGCTGGGGAGTGCCGCGCGTGGCGTCGATCGCCGTCGGCGGTCAGCTCCCCGTCGTACTGCTGCTGCTGACCGCGCCCTGGCTGCTGCGCCAGGGCGTCACGCCCGGCGCGCTGGTCGGCGCGCTCGCCTATGTCACCCAGTCCCTGCTGCCCGCCCTGCAGAACCTGGTCCATGGCATGGGGACCAGCGGCTCCCGGCTCGCGGTGGTCCTGCGCCGCCTGGTGCCGATCGGTCCGGCGGCGGACCACGGCAGCGGTCCGGACGCCCGCCCCGTGCACACCTGCGCGAGTGCGCCCGCCCTCGCCGTCTCCGGCCTCACCTTCGCCTACGGCCCCACCTGTGCGCCCGTCGTCGACGACCTCACGCTCAGCGTGCCCCCGGGGACGCGGCTCGCCGTCGTCGGCCCCAGCGGCATCGGCAAGTCCACCCTCGTCTCCCTGGCCGCCGGTCTCCTCGGTCCCCGGCACGGCGCGATCCGGTTGTGCGGCCATCCGGTGTCCGGCAGCGCCGCCCACGCGCATCGGGTCGTCATTCCCCAGGAGGCGTACGTGTTCGGCGGGACGTTCGCCGAGAACCTCGGCTGTCTGCGGCCGGATCCCGTGCCCGAGTCCGAACTGCTGGCCGCCGCCGAGGCGGTCGGGCTCGCCCCGCTCCTCGGCCGGCACGGCGGACCGGGGGCCCGGGTCGACCCGGCCGCGCTGTCGGCCGGTGAACGTCAGCTGATCGCGCTGACCCGGGCCTTTCTCTCGTACGCCTGTGTGGCGTTCCTCGACGAGGCGACCTGTCATCTGGACCCGGAGGCGGAGGAACGCGCCGAGCATGCCTTCGCCTCCCGGACCCGCACCACGCTGGTCGTGGTCGCACACCGGATCGCCTCGGCGCGCCGAGCGGACCGTGTCCTCGTCATGGACGGCCGGCGGTGCGCGTACGGGACGCACGACGACCTGCTGGAACGCTCCCCCCTCTACCGCGACCTGGTGGGCAGCTGGTCGACGACGTCGCAGGTACGGTCACAGCCAGCCCTCGCCCAGCGAGATGCGGATGGCGTCGATGCGGTTACGGGCTCCGGTCTTGCGGGTGATGGCCGCCATGTAGTTGCGCACCGTTCCGTGGGACAGGTGCAGGCTGCCGGCGATCTCCGCGACGGACGCCCCGTCCGCGGCGAGTGACAGGACGCTCAGCTCGCGCCGGGTGAGCGGGATCTGCGTGGCTCTGAGGAAGCCGAAGCCGAGCGAGTCGTCGATGAAACGTTTACCCGCCGCGACTTTCCGGATCGCGGACACCAGCCGCTCCGGCGCCCCGTCCCTGTCCTTGTCGACGTAGCCCAGCGCGCCCGCCTCCGCCGCCCTCTTCAGCAGGCCCGGCCTGCCGGCGCTGGCCAGCACCAGCAGGCGCGGTGCGGGCACGCCCGTACCGCGGTCACACAACTCGCCCAGCGGAGGTAAGCCGTAGGAGTCCAGGCTCTCCAGGTCGGCAGCGCAGACATCGGGCCGCAGCGACCTCGCCCTCCCTCCCGCGCTGCGCCAGGAGGCGTCGGACACCCCGAGGTCGGATTCTCTGCGCAGCCACTCCGCCAGGACCGACCGCACCAGACTCGCGTCGTGCACCAGAAGCACTCGGATCACTGTCGCTCCTTCACTCGCCTCCGCCCGGTCACCGCTGTCGCGTGTGCCCCCTTTTCGGCTCTCGGCTCCTGCGGCGCCGCCGGGGCGTGCAGAACTGGCCAACAGGATGCGCGGGGGCGCACACGTGGGGCTTGCGCGCCGGACCTGTGCTTCGACCGCAGGGACATGAGCCCGGGTGAAGGGGGTATACGGGGAGGCTCCTCCCTGCCGAGGTGTCCGGACCCGGGGCGGGGCGGTGGGCCGCTCGCCGTGCGCCGCGGGCCGAGTGGACAGAGCCTTGACTCGGAAGTAACCGGCCCGGTGAGGAGGTGGTCCCGATGGCCGACGGACGGACCTCCGCACACGGACGGCCGGCGGGAGACGTCGGCTCGGCCTCGCTCGGGAAGCCGCTGCTGTCGCTGGCCCTCGCCGGGATGATGGAGGAGGTCCGGGCCCTCGCGGGCGGGGTGTATCTGCTGGAGCCCGGCGGATCGGTGCTGGAGATGGCCGTCATGGCGGGACTGCCCCGGGCGTTCGCGGCGCCCTGGCAGCGCGTCGGGCTCGGCTCGCCGGTTCCCGTCGCCGAGGCGGCTCGCGAGCGGCGGTTCGTGTGGGTGGGCGGCGAGGAGGACATGGCCCGGCGGTATCCGCGGGTCGCCGTCGTGCTGCCCTACCCCTTCGCGCTGGCCGCCGTACCGGTGGCGACCGCCTCGACGGTTTACGGGTCCGTCTTCGTGACCTGGCCCGGTTCACATCCTCCGGAGCTGTCGGACCGGGAGCGGGAGCAGCTCGGCGCGGCCTGCGACCGGCTGGCGCTGCGCCTGGAGCAGGCCGCCGCCGAGCACCGTCCGCTGCTGCCCGAGACGGATCTGCTGGCCATCTCGCCCGAGGCGCCGACGGCCGACACCCTCGGTACGGTCGAGGCGGCGCGGATGGTGTCGCGGCTGCCGTACGGGCTGTGCTCCCTCGACCTGCACGGACGGGTCGGCTTCGTCAACGCGGCAGCCGCGGAGTTGCTGGGGGTCCCCGAGGGCGCGCTGCTGGGCACCCAGCTGTGGGAATCGGTGCCCTGGCTCAACGATCCTGTGTACGAGGACCGCTATCGCGCCGCGCTGTTCAGCCTGCAGGTCACCTCGTTCGTGGCCCTGCGCCCGCCCGGCGACTGGCTGTCGTTCCGTCTGTATCCGAGCGCGACCGGGCTGAGCGTCCGGATCACCCGCGCGCGGGGGGTGACCGACCGGGACCGTGGGGGGCGCAAACCGGGCGGCCCCTCCAGCCTGGTCACGATCTCTCAGGTGCTCTCCCTGGCGGGGGCGCTCACCGAGGCGGCGAGCGTCCAGGACGTCATCCAGCTGACCGCGGACGAGATCATGCCGGCGGCCGGCTGTCAGACGCTGGTGCTGCTGGGCTCGCAGAGCGGGCGGATGCGGGTGGTGGGGCATCGCGGGTACGCCGACCCGGAGCTCGTGGAGCGGTTCGACGGGTTGCCTCGGACCGCGCCGACCCCGGGAAATCAGGTCCTCAGCACCGGTGTGCCCGCTTTCTTCGAGTCCCGGGGGGAGGTGGAGCGGGCGTATCCGGCGGTGCGGGAGATGTCCGGTCCGACGGCGGCCTGGGCGTTTCTCCCGCTGATCGCGTCCGGACGTCCGGTGGGCACCTGTGTGCTGGGGTACGCCGAACAGCACGCGTTCCCCGCCGACGAGCGCGCCGTCCTGACCAGCCTCGGCGGATTGATCGCCCAGGCTCTGGAGCGGGCCATGCTGTACGACGCCAAGCACCAGGTCGCGCATGGCCTCCAGGCCGCCCTGCTGCCGAGTTCCCTTCCGTCGCTGCCCGGCTTCGAGGCCGCCGCGCGCTATCTGCCCGCCACCCAGGGCATGGACATCGGCGGCGACTTCTACGACCTGGTGTGCTCGCACGGGCGGGCCTCGGCGGTGATCGGGGACGTCCAGGGGCACAACGTGACGGCGGCCGGCCTGATGGGCCAGATCCGTACGGCCGTACGGGCGTACACGACTGTCGGTCAGGCGCCGGAGGAGGTGATGAGCAGCACCAACCGGCTGCTGATCGACCTCGGTACCGAGCTGTTCGCGAGCTGTCTGTATCTGCGGCTCGATCCGGGCACCGGCAGGGCCGTGATGGCCCGTGCGGGGCATCCGCAGCCACTGCTGAGAGACCCGGACGGGCAGGTGCGGGTGCTCGACCTGGCCGGGGGTCCCCTGCTGGGGATCGACGCCTCGGCCACGTATCCGGCGACCGAGGTCGAGCTGTTGCCTGGCTGTGTCCTCGCCCTGTACACCGACGGGCTGATCGAGTCCCCGGGCGTCGACATCGACGAGACGCTGGCCGCCCTGGGCCGGCGGCTCGCGGATACCGGGGACCAGCCGCTGGACGAACTGGCGGACGGGCTGGTCGAGTTCGGCGCGGGGGTGACGGACCGGGTGGACGACATCGCGCTGCTACTGCTGAGGGCGCGGGTGGAGAACTGACGGCCGCCGGACCGGCGGGAGCCGGTGCCGGCTGCCCAGGCCCCTCCGACGGATCGAGCCGAATGGTCGGGGGCGGTGGCCCGGAAGGCGCTCCCGGCCACTGACGCAGCGCCCGCCGTCGAATCCAACCGGCCACGCGGAACCCAGCACGCCCACATACGCTGACGGGCCGCCCCGCGGCTCTCCGGCCGGCTCCGCCGGACAGTCACGCGCACGCAGAACGGTCCGGCCCTCCCGCCGGAGGGCCGGACCGTGTCAGTGGCGGCCGGAACTACTGGTGTTACTGATGTGGCCGGTCAGTGGTTCTGGTTGTTCTCCAGGCCGGTGCCGTCGTCCGCGCCGTTGCCGGTCTGGTCGTCGACCCCGCCGAGCTCGTCGCCGCCGACCTCTTCACCGAGTCCGGCCTCTCCACCAGCACCGGCTTCCTGGCCCGCGCCCGCCTCTTCACCAGCACCGGCTCCCTGGCCCGCGCCGGCGTCCTGGCCCGCGCCCGCCTCTTCACCGGCACCGGCCTCTTCACCAGCGCCGGCTCCCTGGCCCGCACCGGCCTCTTCACCAGCGCCGGCTCCCTGGCCCGCACCGGCCTCTTCACCAGCGCCGGCTTCCTGGCCCGCGCCCGCCTCTTCACCAGCACCGGCTTCCTCGCCTGCACCGGCCTCCTCACCGGCACCAGCGCCGGCGCCGGCGCCCGCGTCGCCCGCACCGAGGGTCGCGCCGACGGCCGCCAGGGCCGTGGTGACCGGCTGGAAGAAGGTCTCGCCGCCGACCGTGCAGTCGCCGCTGCCGCCCGAGGTCAGGCCGATCGCACCGCCGTCCTGGGTGAACAGCGAGCCGCCGCTGTCGCCGGGCTCCGCGCAGACGTTGGTCTGGATGAGACCGGTGACCGTGCCCTCGGGGTAGTTCACCGTGGCGTCGAGGCCGGTGACCTCACCGTCGTTGAGGCCCGTCGTGGAGCCCATGCGGAAGACCTGCTGGCCGACCGCGGCCTCGGCGGCCTGGAGGATGTCCACGGTCTGGCCGTTGCCGACGTCGACGGTGCTGGCGGCCACGGTCGCCGGGTCGTTGTACTTCACGAGTGCGAAGTCACCGTCGCCCGGGAACGTCGCCGCCTCGACCGTGGCGATGGGTTCGCCGTTCTCCGCGTCCGACCACTCGGCCGCGGCGACACCGCAGTGACCGGCGGTCAGGAAGCCGGGCGTGCCGTCCCCGGTCACCACGTTGAAGCCGAGCGAGCAGCGGGCGCCGCCGCCGAAGATGGCGTCGCCGCCCTCCACGAACGTCTTGAAGGTGCCCTGGGTCTTCTTGATGGTCGCCATGCCCGAGCCGAGGCTCTTTACGGTCGACTCGATCGTGTTCCAGTTGGCGCCCGTGACCGTGCTGTCGGCGGTGACCTGAATCTTGTTGGTCCGGGGGTCGAGGGCCCACGCGGTGCCCGGGATCGTCGCCTGGGCCTTCAGCGTCTGCGCGCCGGCCTTCAGCTCGGCGATGCTGTTGTCGACCTCGCGAACAGCGGCACCGGCCTTCTTGGCCTGGACGATGACGTTGTTGTTGTCGCCGTCGACGACGTTGATGATCAGCTGCTGCTTGTCGGCGTCGTAGTAGGAGCCCGCGAAGGCGTCCCCGAGCAACTGCTGCAGCTGCGAGGCGAGATCCGAGGCATCCGTCGCCTTCAGGGTCTTCGGAGCCGCGCCGCCCGCAGCGTCGGTCTGGGACGCCATGGCGTTGGGCAGCAGCAGTGCCGCCGCCCCGATCGCCGCGACACTGCCGACCGCTATCGCGGC
Source organism: Streptomyces sp. NBC_00576 (assembly GCF_036345175.1). Lineage (NCBI taxonomy): Bacteria > Bacillati > Actinomycetota > Actinomycetes > Kitasatosporales > Streptomycetaceae > Streptomyces > Streptomyces sp. NBC_00576. Next base: position 816,835 of record NZ_CP107780.1, read on the forward strand.
CTTACGCTTCGGAACTCGCTTGTGACTCAACTTCTTGACCTCCTGCGGGGCGGGGCCTTAGCCGCCGATCGTTCATCAGCGACCGAGTGGGGCGCCTGGATGGCTGTAGGTACGGACAGGTTGCTTGGGGCGTTCAAATTATTTGCCAACTCCCTTTGCGAAACAGCGAATCGGCCATTGCCAGGGCCTGACCGACGACCGCCGGGAACAATCACCCATATGACGATGACGCCCGCCGAAGCAGACAAGATCCTTTCCGCCAACTTCGCCCCCTGGGTGCTCGATCTCGGCCTGTCCGTCGAGGAACTGGGCGAGCATCGCGCGCTGCTGCGAATGCCCTGGTCGACGCGGTTGGCACGGGAGGGCGGAGCGCTGTCGGGGCAGGCACTGATGGCGGCCGCGGACACCTCGACCGTGATCGCGGTGTCGGCGGCACGCGGGGCCTTCATCCCCATGACGACGGTCCAGCAGTCCACGACATTTCAGCGCGCGGTGACCGGATCTGATGTCCTGATCGAGGCGGTGCTCACCAAGCTCGGCCGCCGGACGGCCTTCGCCGACATCACGCTGACCGACGCGGGATCCGGTGAACTCGCGGCCCGCGCAAGCACGGTGTACGCCCTCCTGGGCTGACTCCGGGCCCGGAACGGCGCAGAAAGGCACCTTCCGTAATCGCCTCATGGCGCTGCGTCGGTCAAACCGATGCGAATCCCGGCTTCAGTGAATCTGCACATCGAATACGCAGTCAGGTCACCGCATACGACGGTTCCGCACATCTGCTCGTTACACGCCACGCCTTTGGTGGCGGACTGTCCGATTCCGCCGCACACCCATGGGTGCCGCGCGCACCCGACCGCAAGAGCCGGGGTGCACCGAAGCCGTGCGGCATGTGAAGAAGTCGCCACCAAGGCGTGCGCACACCCTCACGCTGTGGGGCCGGTGGGTCTCAAATGCCCTGGTGAGGCGGTTGGTTGATTGGAAGCGCGCTGCACGGGCGTGCTTTGATCCATCGCATCGCAGGGGCCGCTGAGGTTTTCAGAAACGAGCCTGAGCAGCCCCGCGGTCGCGGCCGTCATCTGTCCCCCAGAGGGGGCCGCTCCCCCCTTGTGAAATCCCCATATGAAGGTTGGTTCCATCATGAACTCCACCCCCCAGGTTGAGACCGCCGAGCTGTCGGACGCCGCTCTCGACGCCGTCTCCGGCGGTCTCTCCCTGAACGCCGTCGGCACCGCCACGAACCTGGTGGACAGCGTTGCCCCCGGCGCGCTCCCGCTGGTCGGCTCCCTCACCGGCACGCTCGAGGGCCTCACCGGCCTGCACACCGGTGCGGTCACCGGCCTGGTCTCCGGTCTCTGATCGACGCCTGGCGCCGCTGAGTCCCGGAACCGTTCCCGGTTCCGGGACTCTCGGGTGTCACAAACCCGCCGGCTTTCTCAGGCAGGTCCTTCCACAGGTCTTCTTGATCTTCTTACGCAGGTGAGGAAAGCCCGTGCAGTTCCGCCAACAGGCCCTCGCCAAGCTCCAGTCGGCCGAAGAGCTGGACCTTCCGGTGCGTTTCGCACGCCCCCAGGGCTGGCTGGTCCTCTCCGTCACGGTCGTCGTGATGGCCGCCGCGTCCGTGTGGGCGGTCACGGGGTCCGTCTCCTCCACGGTCAGTGCGCCCGCCGTCCTCACGCACGGGGAGGGCAGTTACGTCCTGCAGAGTCCCGTCTCCGGCCAGATCACCGCGGTCCTCGCCGAGGAGGGCGCCCGGCTGCCCGCCAACTCCCCTGTGCTGAAGGTCCGTACGGCCTCCGGCGAGTCGGTCGTCCGCTCGGTCGCCGCGGGCCGGCTCAGCGCGCTCGCCGCCACGATCGGCCAGATCATCGGTACGGGCACGAACATCGCGGCCATCGAGAAGGTCGCCCGCGCGAGCGACCCGCTGTACGCGACGGTGTACGTCCCGGCCGAGAGCGCCGCCACGATTCCCGCGAACGCGGCCGTCGACCTGAGCGTCCAGACCGCGCCCACCCAGCAGTACGGGGTGCTGCGCGGCCATGTGAAGTCGGTGGACCGGGCCGCCCAGACGCAACAGCAGATCGGCGCGTTCCTCGGGGACAGCCAGCTGGGCGAGCAGTTCACGAAGCAGGGCCGGCCGGTCGCCGTCCTGGTGAAGCTGGACAAGTCGTCGGCGACGAAGAGCGGTTACAAGTGGTCGTCGGCCGAGGGGCCGCCGTTCGCGCTCACCTCCATGACCCTGGCGTCGGGTTCGATCCGGCTGGCCGACCAGCGTCCCGTCGATTGGCTGCTGCCGTGAGTGCCGCACAGAACTCCCGGGCCAAGCGCCGCTCGGCCCCGCCCCGGCGCACGGTCCCCAAGAGCAGCGGCAGGTCCGTGCGCACGCCGACCGTTCTCCAGATGGAGGCCGTGGAATGCGGCGCGGCCTCGCTCGCCATGGTCCTCGGGCACTACGGGCGGCACATCCCCCTCGAAGAGCTGCGGATCGCCTGCGGTGTGTCGCGGGACGGCTCGCGCGCCAGCAACCTCCTGAAGGCGGCCCGGAGTTACGGTCTGACGGCCAAGGGCATGCAGATGGACACGGCGGCACTCGCCGAGGTGAACGCGCCCGCGATCCTGTTCTGGGAGTTCAACCACTACGTCGTCCTCGACGGTATGGGGCGCCGCCTCGGCCGGCGCGGGGTGTACATCAACGACCCTGGCAAGGGCCGTCGGTTCGTGCCGATGGAGGACTTCGACTCCAGTTTCACCGGTGTCGTCCTCGTCATGGAGCCGGGCCCCGACTTCGAGCGCGGCGGGCGCAAGCCGGGCGTCCTGGGTGCCATGCCGGCCCGGCTGCGCGGTACTTCGGGCACGATGCCGGCCGCGATCCTGGCGAGTCTGCTGCTGGTGGCGGTGGGCGCCGCGATGCCCGCACTCAGCCGCACCTACATCGACACGTTCCTGATCGGCGGCCAGACCTCGATGCTGGAGGTGCTGTTCGCGTCGATGGGTGCGTGCGTGGCACTGACCCTCGTGCTGACCTGGCTGCAACAGGCGAACCTGCTGCACGGCCGCATCATCTCCTCGACGCTGAGCAGCGCCCGCTTCCTGCGCCATCTGCTGCGCCTGCCGGTCACCTTCTTCTCCCAGCGCAGCCCGGCCGACCTGGTCCAGCGCCTCCAGTCGAACGACGCGGTGTCCGAGACGCTGGCCCGCGACCTCGCGGCGGCTGGCGTCGACGCGATCGTCGTCGTGCTGTACGCCGTACTCCTCTATACGTACGACCCGCAGTTGACGGCCGTCGGCATCGGTGTCGCGCTGCTCAACATCGTGGCCATGCGGGTGGTGATCCGGCTGCGGGCGACCCGTACCGCGAAACTGCGCGCGGACAACGCCCGGTTGACCAACACCGCGTATTCCGGGCTCCAGTTGATCGAGACGATGAAGGCGACCGGCGGCGAGGAGGGGTACTTCCGCAAGTGGGCCGGGCAACACGCGACCACGCTGGAGGAACAGCAGCGGCTGGGAGTGCCGAGCGCCTGGCTGGGGGTGGTCGCGCCGACGCTCGCGACGCTCAACAGCGCGCTGATCCTGTGGATCGGCGGGATGCGGGCGGTCGAGGGCCATATATCCGTGGGTCTGCTGGTGGCCTTCCAGGCCCTGGTCGTGCGGTTCACCGCACCCCTCACCCGGCTCAACGGTGTGGCGGGCCGTATCCAGGACTTCGCGGCGGACGTGGCCCGGCTCAAGGACGTCGAGAACTTCCAGGCGGATCCGCTGTACGCCCGCCCGGGCGGCGGCGACTCGACGCGCCGGCTGCACGGCCACGTCGAGCTCCAGGACATCACCTTCGGCTACAGCCCACTCGACAAGCCGCTGCTGTCCGGCTTCGACCTGACCGTCGGTCCGGGGCAGCAGGTGGCGCTGGTCGGCGGCTCCGGCAGCGGCAAGTCGACTGTCTCCAGGCTCATTTCGGGCCTGTACGCGCCCTGGGAGGGTGTCATCCGTATCGACGGGCAGCGACTGGAGGACATTCCGCGCGGCGCGCTCGCGGCCTCGGTCTCCTTCGTCGACCAGGACGTATTCCTGTTCGAGGGCAGCGTCCGCGACAACGTGGCGCTGTGGGACCCGTCGATCCCGGACGAGTCGGTGGTGGCGGCGCTCGAGGACGCGGCGCTGTACGACGTCATCACGCGTCGGCCGGGCGGTATCCACAGCCGGGTCGAGCAGGACGGGCGGAACTTCTCCGGCGGACAGCGCCAACGCCTGGAGATCGCGCGGGCGTTGGTGCGCAACCCCAGCATTCTCGTCCTCGACGAGGTGACCAGCGCGCTGGACGCGGAGACCGAGCAGACGGTGATCGACAACCTGCGCAAGCGCGGCTGCGCCTGTGTGGTGATCGCGCACCGGCTCAGCACGGTGCGCGACAGCGACGAGATCGTCGTGCTCCAGCACGGCACGATCGTGGAACGCGGGCGGCACGACGCCCTGGTGGCGGCCGGCGGGGCGTACGCCGAGCTGGTCAGGGAGCGATGAGATGACGACCGTTCACGAGGGCGATGTCGTCCTGAGCGCGCTCGGCCAGATGGGGACGCGGTTCGACCTGTCCGGGCAGGGCCGCCTCGATCTCGAAGGCCCGCAGGTGCTGTGGCTGGTCGCGGCCGGCGCGCTCGACCTGTACGCGGTGGACGCCGTGGAGCAGGGCCAGTGGCATCACATCGGCCGGCTGGAGGCGGGCGCGCTGCTGCTCGGCCCGGTCACCGGCCCGGACCATACGCTGGTCGCCCGCCCGGTGCGCGACTGCGTGGTGCACCGCGTCGGCCTGCGCGAGCTGTACCAGTCGCCGGGCACGGAGACCTGGTCGTACGACGAGTACGGCAACGCCCAGTACGTGCCCCCGGCGACCAGCCCACTGGAGTACGCCCTCGCCCTGGGCGTCGGACGCGGACTGTCGATCCTCTTCCAGGCGCCGATGGCCTCGGAACGGGCCGCCGCGCCGACCGACGACGACGTGTTCTGGATGCAGGTCCCGCCGGGCAGCGTGCAGTACGGATCGCTGTACGGCGCCGAGGCCGCCGCCGATCTGCTGATGGACCCCGGGGTCTGGCAGGGCATGGTCGACCAGCAGTACCGGCTGCTCACCACCCTGGACCGGTGGATCGAGCAGCTGGAACGCAGCCATGAGACCCGTACGGCCGCCGGTATCAAGGCCGGCGAGGCCGTCCGGGCCCAGGCCGACCGGACGCTGCTGGCGTCGATCGGCAAGCCGTCGGCGAAGCGCACGACGGCCGCCGACGCCGACGCCACGTACGCGGCCTGCAAGCTGGTCGCCGAGGCGGCCGGGATCACGCTCGCCGAACCCGCGCAGAGCGGCACCGAGAGCGACCGGCTCGACCCGGTCGAGCGGATCGCGCTCGCCTCCCGCGTGCGCACCCGGGCCGTCCGGCTCGACGGGCGCTGGTGGCACGACAACGTCGGCCCGCTGATCGGCCACCGCAGTCTGTCGGGCGCACCGGTCGCACTGCTGTGGCGACGCGGCGGCTATGTGGCCCTGCAGCCCTCGTCGGGACGCGAGACTCCGGTGGAGAAGGCGAACGCGGCGGAGTTCGAGGAGCGGGCGGTGATGTTCTACCGCCCGCTGCCAGAACGCGGCATGACCCCGCTGCGACTGCTCCGGTTCAGTATGGGTGGCAGCCGGGGCGATGTGGTGAACCTGCTGCTGAGCAGCCTGGTGACCATCGCGATCGGGGCGCTGGTACCGGTCGCCACCGGCAAGGTGCTCGGCGAGTTCGTGCCCAAGGCGCAGACCACACTGATCGTTCAGTTCTGTCTGGCCGTGATGATCAGCAGTGTGGTGGCGGCGGCCTTCACACTGCTGCAGAACCTCACCCTGCTCCGGATGGAGGGCCGGATCGAGGCGACGCTCCAACCGGCCGTCTGGGACCGGCTGTTGCGCCTGCCGACGAAGTTCTTCACCGAGCGCTCGACCGGTGAGCTGGCGAGCGCGGCGATGGGTATCAGCGCGATCCGCAAGCTGCTGGCGGGAGTTGCCCCCGTCGTCACGCAGTCGGTCACGGTCGCGGCGATGAACCTCGGCCTGCTCCTCTACTACAGCGTCCCGATGGCGCTGGCGGCGGTAGGCATGCTCGTGGTGATCGCCGCCGTGTTCCTCGGGCTCGGACTGTGGCAGGTGCGCTGGCAGCGGCGGCTGATCGTGCTCTCCAACAAGCTGAACAACCAGGCCTTCCAGACCCTGCGCGGCCTGCCCAAGCTGCGGGTCGCGGCAGCCGAGAACTACGCGTACGCGGCCTGGGCGGGCGAGTTCGCGCGCAGCCGCGAACTGCAGCAGAAGGTCGGCCGCATCAAGAACCTCACCACGGTGCTGGGCGCGGTGTACCTGCCGATCTGCACCCTGCTGATGTTCATGCTGCTCGCGGGACCGGCACGCGGTGAGATGTCGGCGGCGGCCTTCCTCACCTTCAACACGTCGGTGACGATGCTCCTGACCTCGGTCACCCAGCTGACCGGCGCCTTCGTCTCCGGCGTGGCCGCGCTCCCGCTGTACGAGGAGATCAAGCCGGTGCTGGAGGCGACCCCGGAGGTACGCGTCGCGAGCACCCGGCCGGGCGTGCTGACCGGCGCGATCGAGGCTCGCCGGCTCTCCTTCCGCTACGCGGACGACGGCCCGCTCGTCCTGGACGACGTGTCCTTCCAGGTGCGGGCGGGCGAGTTCGTGGCGATCGTCGGCCCCAGCGGCTGCGGCAAGTCGACGCTGCTGCGCCTGCTGATCGGCTTCGACAGACCGGTCTCGGGCAGTGTGCTGTACGACGGTCAGGACCTGGGCGCGCTCGACCAGTCGGCCGTACGACGCCAGTGCGGTGTGGTGCTCCAGCACGCCCAGCCGATGACGGGTTCGATCCTCGACGTCATCTGCGGCACCGAGCCGTACACACCGGAGGAGGCGATGGCCGCCGCCGCGATGGCGGGCCTCGCGGAGGACATCGGTCGGATGCCGATGGGCCTGCACACCATCGTCCAGGGCAGCGGCGCGATCTCGGGCGGTCAGCGGCAGCGGCTGATGATCGCGCAGGCGCTGATCCGCAGGCCGCGCATCCTCTTCTTCGACGAGGCGACCAGCGCCCTGGACAACGAGACGCAGCGCACGGTCATCGAGAGCACCCGCGCGCTGAACGCCACCCGGATCGTGATCGCGCACCGTCTGTCCACGGTGCTGGACGCGGACCGGGTGATCGTGATGGAGGACGGCAAGGTCGCCCAGGAGGGCCCTCCGGACCGGTTGCTGGCGGACACGGGCGGGCGGCTGCACGAACTGGTGCGACGGCAGTTGGCGTAGCCGGCAGCAGAACCCCGCCGGGACACTGACAAGGGCGACAGAGGTCGCCGGGACCGAAGGGGAGCGGCATCCGGGCCGACCGGGCGGACATGAACCGCCGGTCCCGCGCGGGAGGCGACGCGCTCCGTATCAGTCGGCGCGGGACGGCGGGGCTACGGGCCCCGGGGAACCCTCGCAGGGCCGCCGCGAAGGGCGACGGGTGGCGCAGGAACTCCGTGTGGATGCCGGGCTCCGGTCAGCGGCATGGGAGTGGCACCGCCACCTGTGCTGCGGGATTTGGCGCGCCGGTAGCCCCAGCGTCTCCCCCGGCGCCGCTGATCATCAGCAGGGCCCCTAACGATACTTTCCCGTATCGATACTTTGCCGTTTCGATGAAAGTGGGCTAATCTCAACACGTCGGGAGTACGAAACCGTTTCGTTTACATATTCGTAATCCCCTGCTCCCCCCGTTCCCTTTCGCTCTCCGTCACCACTCGTCGCTCCTCGCCAGAAGCGACCTTCCCTGGAGTGTGCTCAGATGTCTCAATCCCTTACCGAAGGCGCCCCGAAGGGCGTCACGAACAACACGGACAAGGGGTCCGCCGCGCCGAACGCGCAGCGGTGGTGGATCCTCGCGATCATCGGTATCGCGCAGCTGATGGTCGTCCTCGACGCCACCATCGTGAACATCGCCCTCCCCTCCGCCCAGGCCGACCTCGGCTTCTCCGACGGCAACCGCCAGTGGATCGTCACCGCCTACGCGCTGGCATTCGCCTCCCTGCTGCTGCTCGGCGGCCGGATCGCCGACCTGTTCGGCCGCAAGCCCGCCTTCCTCATCGGCGTCGCCGGATTCGCCGGCGCCTCCGTCCTCGGTGGCGCCGCCAACGGTTTCGAGATGCTGGTCGTCGCCCGGGCCCTCCAGGGTGTCTTCGGCGCGCTGCTCGCGCCCGCCGCCCTCTCACTCCTCAACACGACCTTCACCGACGCGCGCGAGAAGGCCCGCGCGTTCAGCGTCTACGGCGCGATCGCCGGAGCCGGCGGCGCGGTGGGCCTGCTGCTCGGCGGCCTGCTGACCGACGCGCTCGACTGGCGCTGGACGCTGTACGTCAACCTGGTCTTCGCCGTCGTCGCGTTCGTGGGCGGCTGGATACTGCTGAGCAACCACCGTGACGCCGCCAACTCCAAGATCGACGTCCCGGGCACCGTACTGGTCTCCGCCGGTCTCTTCTCCGTCGTCTACGGCTTCTCCAACGCCGAGTCGCACGACTGGAGTTCGCCGCAGACCTGGGGCTTCCTGATCGCGGGAGTCCTGCTCCTCGCGGCGTTCACCCAGTGGCAGACCCGGGCCAAGCACCCGCTGCTGCCGATGCGCGTCCTGCTCGACCGTGACCGTGCGGCCTCATTCCTCACGGTGCTCATCTCCGGCGCGGCGATGTTCGGCGTCTTCCTCTTCCTCACCTACTACCTGCAGCTGAACCTCGGCTTCAGCCCGACCAAGACCGGCCTGGCCTTCATGCCGATGATGGCGGCCCTGATGGTCGCGGCCCAGGTCTCGACCACCAGGCTCGTGCCCCGCTTCGGCCCCAAGATCATCATCCCGCTGGGCTTCGTCCTCGGTGCGGCCGGCATGGTCTGGCTGACCGGTATCGACGTCGGCTCGGACTTCAGCACCGCCGTGCTCCCGCAACTGCTGGTCATCGGCGCGGGCATGGGCGCCATCATGCCGCCCGCGATGCAACTGGCCACCAGCGGGATCGGCGCCGAGGACGCGGGAGTTGCCTCCGCGACGGTCAACACCATGCAGCAGGTGGGCGGTTCGGTCGGCACGGCCCTGCTGAGCACGCTCGCCGCGAGCGCCGCGACCAACTATCTGTCCGGCCGGAACGCGGCAGACAAGCTGGTCCAGGCCCAGTCGACGATCGAGAGCTACACCACCGCCTTCTGGTGGTCGGCCGGCTTCTTCGCCGCGGGCGCGCTGATCACCTTCCTGCTGTACCGCCCCGGCGTCCCGGCCCAGGACGAGAACGCCGCGCCGGTGGTCCACATGTGACCCGCCCGAACCCCAGAGACCGAGGGGCCGCCGTCTTCAGGGAGACGGCGGCCCCTCCTGGCTGCTGTGACTGCATGGCGCACGGAAATGTCAATCAAGGAGTCCGTAATTCACCTTGTCGAGTGAACTAGATCTTGCGGACGGCGCCTCAGGGATGCTCCGGGCTCCGCCGGGGTAGCTACCGAGACCGAATGCGCCCACTGCAGAGGTGGAGCAGCCATGACGCCGGAAGCCGACGACCGCACCCCCGGGCCGTCCGAGCACACGGCCTCGGACTCGTCCGGAGCCCTGCCGCCGACGGCCAACCCGTATGCCCGTACGTGTGCGAGCGGGCCGTTCACCGTTGTCGAGGTCTTCGGCGAGATCGACATGGCGACCGCGGGCTCCCTCTGCGAGCATCTGGACGCCGCCACCTCGCACCCCGGCCCGGACGTACTGGTCGACCTCCGGCGCGTCGCCTTCTTCGACTGCTCGGGCCTGCGCGAACTCTGCCGCGCCGACAGCCGGGCCCGCGAGCGCGGCGGGCGACTGCGCGTGGTGTCCGACACGCCCCGCCTCCACCGTCTGCTGCACGCCTCGGGCCTGCTCGACCGCTTCCCACCCCTCACCCGCATCCCCGAATCCGAATAGGGGACGCAGTTCCCCATCCCCACACACGCCAATGGGCCGGCCGGTGGCCCCACACCACCGACCGGCCCCGCTGCGAGGTCGCGCGACACCCGCGACACAGGGTTTCCGCTCTCCCCATCCGCGAGCGTCCTGCGATGCCCACGGGAGCGCGCGACCCCGGTCCCTAGAACGTGAAGACGGCCGTCCCGTAGGTGTTCTTCACGCAGTCGTTCGCGAAGGTCCGCTCATAAGCGACCCGCTTGCCCCGCCACACGCCTTCGACGGTGACGACCACGGGGTCGTACTGCTTGGTGCACTTCACGTCGCCTCTCGCCGCCAGGGCGTCGAAGTCCCCTCCGGCGGCGCGGAGTTCGGCGCAGGCGTCGGCCGCCGCCGGGTGCGTACCCGACGCCGTCGGCGCACAGGTCAGGGTGACGGCACGCTCAGGGGTGACGGCCGCCGCGATGTCACCGTGCCCCAGGGTGAGTACGAGGGCCGAGGGTGCGTAGAGCCCGGAGGGCGCGGGGGCCGGGGCAGCGACGGCGGCCCCGGTGAGGGAGCCGCAGACGGCGGTGGCCGTCAGGGTCAGAGTCGCTGCCCAGCGCGCGGTGTTCGGCATTGTGTGCATCCTTCCGCTCAGTTCGAAGATGCGAATCGAAGGTCAAATGGTCCGCATGGGTGCTCGATCCCAGCCGGTCGGGCCGGATCGGCGAGCGTGAGTCTGCCGAGTCCGGCGCCGAAACTCATCTCGACCCCATGCGTTTCAGTAACCTTGCGTATTGAATCAGTGGCGTGAAGTTACGGGAGTCGAACGCCTGAAGCCCGTAACGGAGCGGCTGTTGATCGTTCGGGGCGGCCTGATGGCTGGATCTGCCTGCCTTTTTAATAGGCCTGAAACATTCCGGTCAGCCCTGGAAGACCGCCGGGCCTGCTGGGGGCGCTGTCAGAGCCTCGCGCTACGTTGTCCGGCGTGAGCGAATTCGTGTTGGTCGCGGGCGCCCGGCTCGGTGCGTGGGCGTGGGACGAGGTAGTGGTCGAGTTGCGCGCCGCCGCGCACGGTGTGCACGCGCTGACGTTGTCGGGGCTGGCGGAGCGGCGGGGCGAGCCGGCCGGGCAGCGGACCCATGTGCGGGACATCGTCGAGGAGGTCGAGCGCCTCGATCTGTGGGATGTGGTGCTCGTCGGGCACAGTTACGCGGGGATACCGGTCGGGCAGGCCGCCGAGCTGATCGGTGAGCGGCTGGGCCGGGTGGTGTTCGTCGACGCGAGTGTCCCGGCCGACGGAAAGTCGTTCCTGTGGGGTTGGGACAGTGCCGGGGTGGAGGCGTCGATCGCCGACAACGGGGGTTTCTGGCCGGCCGCGTCGGCGGCCCACTTCGCGGGCCAGGGGCTCACCGACGAACAGATCTCGCGGATCGTGAGCGGCTCGACACCTCATCCGGGAGCCACCCTCACCGAGCCCGCTGTCCTCACGGGCTCGCTGGGTGACCTCCCGGCGACCTACGTCAAGTGTCTGCTCGACGATCCGGAGCCGTCCGAGGACGTGGTGGAACTGCTCAAGAGCGACCGGTGGGCACTGGCCGAGCTGGACACCGGGCACTGGCCGATGTTCTCCCGGCCGCGTGAACTGGCCGCGGTGCTGCACCGGGCGGCGACCGGAATCTGACCGAGGGTTTTCGCCCCCGCCGCCCTTACCCGTCCCATCCCGTTCCTGGGGGCTGCGCCCCCAGACCCCCGCTCCGGCCCTGAACGGGCCTTGTCCCCAAACTCCCCCAGAGGGGGACCCCCAGACGGGCTGAATGGTGCCGGCCGGACGGCTGGAGATGCCGCCCCGCAGCGAGTGGTTCGAGGGCGCCTGGCAAACGGGCCGGGACAGGTGGGAGAGCGGGTGGGAAACACGCCGCTACGTCGGATCCGCGTCTACCTGTGCCGCCCTGCCCCGTGGGCCCCCTATCGACAGGGAGCCGGGGCTGGCGGTGACCGTGTCCGTCAGCCAGCGTTGTCCCGCGGAGCCGTCGCGAACCTTGACGACCACGTCCGTGTCCGGGTCGTCGGAGGCCGGGGCGACGGCGAGGCCCTCCTCCCAGCGGGGCAGCAACTCGCCCCGCACGGTGAGGTCGTAGCGGACGTCGTCGCCCCGCTCGGCGGACGCGGCGGCACAGCGGCCGAGGATGACGACTCCGGCGTCGGCGTGCGAGTCCAGGCACAGCTCGGGGTTGGCGACACTGCGCAACAGACCGTCGTCCTCGTACGACCACAGCTGGGTCCACGCGGTCGAGCAGGACGCGAGCTTGGCGACGGCGCCGGCCGTGGCCCTGCCGCCCCGGATGTCGAGGCACAGGTCGGCTGTGACGTTGCGCAGCCGGGTCTGCCGGGTGGCTGTCGGGTTCGCGGGCGGCGAGGAGGACACCGCGGGCGGGGTCGGCGAGGCGCCGGGCGCCAGGGTACGTCCGCCGGTCGCGCTTGACGAGGCAGCCGGGTCGGCGCCACTGCCGTCCTTCGGCCACAGCCCACTGCCCAGCACGACCGCGAGAACGACGGCCGAGGCCAGGCCCACGCTGGTGAACAGGGTTCTCCTGTTCCGGGGTACACCCGGCACCGGGCGGCGCGGGGAGGGAATCCGTGACAGCAGACGATGGCGCCCCACGCCGATCCCCCGGCCACCGGTACCGCGCCCACCGCTGCCACCATGTCGGGCATGGCCCCGCGCCCTCGCGCCGCCCTGGGTGCGCCCCGGGCGGGAGTCGAGGTAGCGACGGGCGCCCCAGCCGAGCACCGCCTCGGCGAGCATCGTGTCCAGGCCGCCCTCGACATGGCTCAACTGCTCGGCGGCGTAACGGCAGTAGCGGCACTCCATCAGATGCTGCTGCACATCGGGCAGCAGAGCGCCGCCGCGCCGGATCGGGACGTCGAGAAGGCGGTTGTAGAACCGGCATTCCTTGGACGGCGCGAGTTCCCGGTGGGCGCGTACACAACCCTCGCGGAATTGTTCGCGGGCCTGTTCCAGCGACGCCGCGGCCGTATCCGTGTCCATGCCAAGAAGGTCGGCGGGAACATTCATCGGCTCGGCCTCCACCTCGGTGTGCCACAGCAGACACTGGGCGAGTCCGGGAAGGGCCTGGAATGAACGCTGCGCGAGCTTCCGGTTTTCCGGCGTCATGGACTTCGCCGCGCGCATACCGCGACCGCCCGCCGGTTTCGTCAGCTCCGGCAGTACATCGGATATGCGGTCGTCGGCGGCCCAGTCCCTGACTGTGTCGCGTACGGCCACGAGGAACCGGGGGCGCAGCGCGACGGCCGACTCGGCCCGCATCACCCGCTCCAGGACCTGGTGGAAGGCTGCAGCGGTGACCATGGAGGCGGTCTGGCCCGAAGCCGCGAGGCAGATGACCGCGTACTCGTGGGTCGACTGCCAGTGCCGCGCCGTCAGCAGGGCCACGGCCGGCCCGGTCTCACCCTCCGGCCTGCCTCTGAGCTGCGCGGCGAGACTCTCGTCCGATTCCCCCGGGACCCCACCGGAGTACGGGAGGTGAGACGGACGAGTGGGGTGGGGGTGGGGCACTGAGCGGTTTCCTTCCCAGGCGCGGGCAACTCACAGAGGTTCCCGGCTGTGTCCCCCGCCCCGGCTGTGGCGCTGGACCGCCACCGAATCACCACCGGCGACTCGAGCCCGGCCATTCCCCCTGCACAGGTAGTTCACCCTTGCACAAGTCTCTCCTGGCCAACAAGGCACTTGGGCAACATCCATTCATTGAAGGAAAGTCAGCAACAGGAGAAACTCTCGACACTCGTACCCCTTTTCGGAATTTTTCCCGCGCCCCGTGTGAACCACGCGCACGCGGCGGTGCGCCTCGCACGCTCCCGGCGCGTGCAGCGGTGCAGTCCACTGGAACCGGCCCTTCTCGGAGGCCCCGCGCGGAAACGGCGGCTCTCCCGCGCGAAACGGCCGCCGACCCCGTTCCTCCCGCCCTCGGTCGGCGGCCCCGAGGGCGGGCCCAGCTCTACGTCTCCGAAGACTCGACGACTTCCGAAGAAGGGAAGAACCGAAGAAGGGAAGAATTGCTCAGATCTGCCAGGAGCGCAGCCGGTCGGCCGCGCCGTAGACGTCGGTCTTGCCCGAGATCAGGTCGCGGGCGAGGTCGACGAGAGCGCCGTAGGGCGGGTCGATGCCGACGTCGCTCACGAACATGTACGCCACGGCGGTGGCACAGGCGAAGCGCGCGTTGGCCGACGGCAGCGGCTTGAGCAGCGCGAGAGTGTGCAGCAGAGCGGCGGCCCGCCAGGCGGGGTCGGAGTCCACGCCCAGGCGCGGCGGGTCGACCCGGTGCCGGGCCACTGCGGCCACCAGGGCGGAGAAGTCGTTGACCGTGGGCTGGTCCGGGAGGACCTCTTCGTGGCGCTGGAGCAGCCACGGCACGTCGATATGGATGACGGGAGCCATCGGTCAGGCGACCTGTCCCTGACGACCCGGCGCGACCGGTTCGTCCTCGGGGAACGCGGCGGCGAACTCGTCGGCGTGGGCCGCGAAGAACCGCCGGAATTCCTCCGCGCCCTCCTGCAGCGCCCGGTGCCGGGCGATGTCGGCCGCCGCCGCCTCCCGCACGAGCGCCTTCATCGACGTACCGCGCTCCTTGGCGATCTGCCGCAGGTCCTCTAGCTCGCGGTCACTGAACTCCACATTCAGAGCAGGCATGCCCCCACGGTACCTCGCCGGTACTTACCCGTAAATATCCCCTGGTCAGGTAGGTGAGGCGGTGGTACCGAGGGGGCGAGGGACAGCCCGTTGCGCAGCCCGGCTACCCCTGGTCGGCCACGAAGGTCGCCATGCGGGCCAGGGCCGCGTTCCAGTTGATCGTGTGCTCGTTCGTCGACCAGGACTGGATGTCGTCGATGTAGCAGAACTGGCCGACGCAGCCCTGGAGTTTGCTCTGTGCGTAGGGGTCCTGAATGCTGGAGTTGGGGCCGCCGGCGAGCGTGCCGTCGGGCGGGCTCGGCATGTTCGGGTCGAGCTGGTGGGCGTACCAACGGCTGTGCTGCTGATGGGAGTTGACCTCGCCGTAACCCGTCACGTACGACATGTTCAGCGCGTTGCGGCCGAGGAGGTAGTCCATGCTCTGGAGCGCGCCGTCCCGGTACTTCGAGCCGCCGCTGATGTCGTACGCGGTGGCGATGACGACGGCGTTGTTGAGGACCTGGGCGTTGGAGCCCCAGTCGTACACGTTGGCGTCGGGGGCGTAGGGCATGCCGTACGGCTGTGCTGCCAGCGTGGTCAGATAGCGGTCGGCGCCCTTGATGACGGACTGGCGGACCTTGTCCCGGCCCGGCAGCCGACTGGGGACTGTCGCCAGGTCGAGGCGGCCTGCTGCGGCGGTCCTGGCCCAGTCGAAGCCGAGGGGGACGAAGATGTCGGCCGTGTGGACCGGTGAGCTCAGGATGTGCTGCTCGAACGGCTTCTCACCGGTGGTGAGATACAGCTCGGCGGCCGCCCAGTAGAACTCGTCCTGCGCGTCGGTGTCGGGGTAGGCGCCGCCGCCGGTCCCGTCGTTCGGGTCGGGGTGGATCGCGGGGTGGGCCAGGGCCGCAGTCCATGCCTTGCGCGCCACGGCGAGGGCCCGCGCGGCGAACGGGCGGTCGTAGGGCCGGTACAGCCGGGCCGCCTGCGCCGCCGTGGCCGCCAGGTTCAGGGTGGCCTCGGTGGTCGGCGGGTGCAGTTCGCGCTTCTGCGGG
Source organism: Streptomyces sp. NBC_00576 (assembly GCF_036345175.1). Taxonomy (NCBI): domain Bacteria; kingdom Bacillati; phylum Actinomycetota; class Actinomycetes; order Kitasatosporales; family Streptomycetaceae; genus Streptomyces; species Streptomyces sp. NBC_00576. The sequence goes on from NZ_CP107780.1 coordinate 832,533, forward strand.
TCGGCGCTCGGCAGCAGCGGCAGCCCGGTCCACTGCTCGTCGTGCATCTTGTGGTGCGCCATGCCGGCCAGCGGCTGCCCGTCGGGCACCTGCATCTTCAGCAGGAAGTCCAGCTCCCAGCGGGCCTCGTCCAGGACGTCCGGCACCTTGTTGCCGCTCTCCGGGATGGCGAGCGTGCCGTCACCGAGTTTGTCCCGCTGCCCCGTACGGGCGTGCAGGGCGCGCTCGTAGGTGCTCAGCAGCTCCCACGTGGAGATGCCCCCGTTGACGACGTATTTGCCGTGGTCGCCGGCGTCGTACCAGCCGCCGGTCACGTCGAGGGTGTAGTCGCACACGCCCGGCTGGCACGGCACGCGGGAGTCGCCCTGGTTGGGCGCCGCATCGACGTGGCCGGCGGGGCGGGCGTAGCCGGGGCGCAGGTCGTCGCGGATCGCGATGCCGCTGCGCTGCGTGTAGTAGTACTTCAGCGAGTCCCGCCGCAGTCGGTCGTAGGCGCTCGCGTCGATGTCGAAGGGGCGGCTCGTCTCGCCGTCGGCGACCAGCGTGAGGCCGGTGCCGCGCTTGCCGTAGGAGCCGAAGTCGATCGAGTGGACGTTCTGCCCGGAGGAGGCGTCGGTACCGCGCGGCACGGTCCTGCCGTGGGCCACCGTCTTTCCGTCGGCCTTCTTCAGCTGCCAGGGCAGGGGCTGCGTGGCGCCGGTGACCAGCGTGGCGTTCTTCGGGCCGGCGGGCAGATAGGCGACCTGGTTGACCCGTACGCGGGGTCCGGTGTCGGGTTCGTACACCTCGGGCGGTACCCCGCCCAGCAGCGACACGTCGTCCATACAGAACCGGAAGGGGTCGGCGCTGCCGCCGAGCTGGAAACCGACCTGGCCCTGGGCCGTGTCCGCGGGTGCGGTGAACGTGTACGTGTAGGAGTCGCCCGACGTGCTCAGCTGCGGGCTCACCTCGAAGTAGGTGTCGTAGGGCGACACCGACAGGCCGACGATCGCCCGGACGACGTGTCCTGCGGACCCGGCGTTCGCCTTGAAGGCGAACCGGTACGACTGACCCTTGACGAGGGTGATGTCGTTCTGGCCGACGGCGGCGTCCCAACGGTTGGTGGTGCCGCCGGGTACGTCGGCGCAGAGGCCGCCGTCGGCGAGGCCGGCGGTGACGTTGGTGGTCGTCCACCAGGGGGCGGTGGTGGTGTCGAAGGTGCCGTTCTTGACCTGCTCGATCTCTTCGGCGCCGGCTGGTCCGGCGGGCAGTGCGGTGAGGGCCGCCGCGAGGAGGGCGGTCACCGAGAGCAGGGTGGTTCTGCGTCGTTTCACGTCTGGGCTCCTCGGGGGGAGGGTGGGGGCGCGGGTGCGAGAAGAGCGGCGCTTGCGGTGGGAGCGCTCCCAGATGCGGACGTGGCCCATGCTGTGCGAGGTCGTACGGCGCGTCAACTGTCCGAACAGGATTTCGCCCCCGCCGCCCCTACCCGGCCCATCCCTGGGGGCTGCCGCCCCCAGGCCCCCGCTTCGGCCCTGAAGGGGCCTCGTCCTCAAACGCCGGACGGGCTGAAAATGCCGGCTGGCGTTCGAGGTGCGAGGAAACCCTTGCTCAGCCCGCCGGTGCCTCCAATCGGCTGATCCGTAGCGCGCCCCGCTCCTCCCCCGGGTATCGGCTTGTCAGGTCCAGCCGCAGGCCCGTGCCTCGTACCGCCGCGAAGGCGATCACCGTGGGCGCGTCGGAGGTGTCCGCCCACTGGACCGTCGCGTCCGGCACCGGCACATACCGGTCGCCGTCCCGCACCGACACCGCGACAGACGCCGGCAGCGTATGCGTCGCGTCCACCGTGAAGGAGACCTCGACCCGGGTGAAGTCGCGCGCCCGTCCCCAGTCGACCGAGACCCAGTCCTCGGCGCGGGCGCCGCTGAACGCCGGCAGCAGCGCGGTCGGCGACTTGTAGAAGCCGTTGGACCAGCCGGTGGCAGGCGCACCGTCGAGCATCGCGGCGGGCAGGGTGTCCGGGCGGCCGGAGTAACTGGCGTCCGCCCGAGGGTAGGTGGGCGCGCCCGGACCCGGGTCGGGTGCGAGGTCTGCGGCCGGAGTCAGCGCCTCGTCGCGAGCAGCCGTCGTACGGACCACGACCGTGCCCGTGCGCAGCCCCGCCGAGCGGGCCGTCACCTTGAGGCGACCCGCCTCCGTGCCCGCCCTGACGATGGCAAGTGCCTTGCCGTGGAAGGCGGTTCGGGTGCTCGCCTGATAGCGCTCGGCGCTCTCCTCGCGCCCGTTGTCGAGGCCGGCCAGGGAGCCGCCGTCGACCTCGAAGGCGAGCAGGTGCTCGGCGCCGGGCACGACCACGCCCCGGGTGTCGACCACGTCGGCGGTCACGAAGCACAGCGAACGGCCGTCCGCCGCCTGGGACTTGCGGTCCGCGGTGAGCCGTATGGCGTGCGCCGGGCCCGCCGTCCGCAGGATGTCCGTCGCCACGACCCGCCCGTCCCGCCGGGCCACCGCCTTCAACTCGCCCGGCTCGTACGGCACCTGCCAGGTCAGGTGGAGTTTGCCGGCGCTGCCGTTCGGGCTGGTGTAACTGCCGGGCCAGGGGCCGGAGGTGACCGTCTTGTCGTCGCCGGTGGCCTCTGTGGTCTCCAGGTAGACACGGCCGTCGACCGTCTTCTTCGTGTCGAACTTCCTTGTGCCCAGGGACTTTCCGTTGAGGAACAACTCCACCGTGTCGACGTTCGCGTAGGCCCAGACCTCCACCGCGCTGCCCGGTTCGTGGTTCCAGGTCATCGGGAGCAGATGGACCATGGGCTCGCTCGTCCACTGGCTCCGGAACAGGTGGTACATGTCCTTGGGAAAGCCGGCCGTGTCGACCGCCCCGAAGAAGGACGCCTTCACCGGGAACACGTTGTACGGGGTCGGTTCGCCGATGTAGTCGATGCCCGACCACAGGAACTCGCCCGCGAACCACCTGCGGTCCCGGTCCTTCTTCAGACCGTACTCGCCGCTCATCGTCCAGGAGGCGAGGTTGTTGTCGTAGGACGAGACCGCGCGCCTGCCCGGGGTGTGGTTCTCGCCGGTGTTGAGGTGTCCCGGCTCCTGGTAGGTGCCGCGTGTGGAGGTCTCCGAGGAGGACTCCGACTCGAAGAGGAACAGATGCGGGTAGGCGATGTGCAGGTTGTCCACCGACTTCGCGGTGTTGTAGTTGAGGCCGAGGCCGTCGAGCTTGGCCAGCATCAGATCGGCCGCGGAACCCTTCGCGGGCGGGGTGCGGTACTTGTCGGAGCCGATGACGAGCGGGCGGGTGTCGTCCGCCGCCCTGATCGCGCCGATGATCCGGTCGGCCATGGCGAGGCCGGCGGTCTGGGTGGAGTCGGTGATCTCGTTGCCGATCGACCACATCAGCACGGCGGGCGAGTTGCGGGCCGCGAGCACCATCTCGGTGGCGTCCTTCTCGCACCACTCGTCGAAGAACCGGCCGTAGTCGTAGCGGGTCTTGCCGGTCCGCCAGCAGTCGAAGGCCTCCACCGTCATCACGATGCCCAATTCCTCGCAGACCTGGATCATCTCCGGCGAGGGCGGGTTGTGGGAGGTGCGGAAGGCGTTGACGCCCATCGACTTCATGATGGTCAGCTGCCGGCGGATCGCGTCGATGCTGACAGCGGCCCCGAGGGCGCCCAGGTCGTGGTGGAGGTCGACTCCCTTGATCTTGTGATGGGTGCCGTTGAGCTGGAAGCCCTCGTCCGGGTCGAAGCGGAAGCTACGGATGCCGAAGGTCGTGCGGTAGGTGTCCACGGTGGTGCCGCCGACGCGCAGTTCGGTTTTCAGGGTGTAGCGGTGCGGGGCCGCGATGTCCCACAACTTCGGTTCGCGGACCCTGAGTTCATGGGTCTCGGTGGACCGGTCGGTGACGGTGACCGTGGAGGCGGTCCGGGCGACCGTACGGCCGCGGGGATCGACGATCCGGGAGACGACCTCGACGTCGGCGGCGGCGCCGGACGCGTTCACCACGGAGGTCCGCACCCGGACGACGGCGCGGTCTTCGGTGATCTCCGGCGTGGTGACGTACGTACCCCAGCGCTCCACGTGCACCGGTTCGGTGACGACCAGGCGGGCCTCGCGGTAGATGCCGCTGCCCGAGTACCAACGGCTGCTGGGCAGCCGGTTCTGCACTTTGACCGCGAGCACGTTCTCGGTGGTGCCGTCGGTGCGCAGGAGGCCGGTGAGGTCGAGAGCGAAACCGGTGTAGCCGTAGGGGTGGCGGCCGACCTCCGTGCCGTTGCAGTAGACGTACGAGTCCATGTAGACGCCGTCGAACTCCACCGAGATCCGCTTGCCGGCCAGCGCGGGCGGAAGGGTGAAGGCCAGGCGGTACCAGCCGAGGCCGCCGGGGAAGAACCCGGTGCCACTGGTGGTGCCGTGGTCGGTGGTCGGAGTGAGTTCGATGCTCCAGTCGTGCGGGACGGCGACCGTCCGCCACGCCGAGTCGTCGTAAGCGGGGTCGGGGGCGTTCGCGTACGCGCCCGTGGGGTCGGTGATCCCGCCCGGGTCGACCAGCGCGAAGCGCCAGCCGTCCCGCAGCGGGACGGTTCGGCGGCCGGCCCGGCCGACGGCGGCCCGCGCATCGGCCGCGGTGCCCACCAGGGCTCCGGCCGCGGGGGCGGACGTACCGGCGACCAACACCGATCTGCGAGTGACCGTCATACGGCTCTCCCTCATCAGGACCCAGAAGTACTCACAACTGATCGTTAACGAACAGATTCTGACGCTGTGGAACATGCACCCGTCAAGGGGCCGGTGACCTACTTCGGCCTCACCTGTCACAACGGCCTGAATTCCGCCCCGGGCGGCGGCCTTCCCGACGGCCTGGGGACAGCGGTGTTCCTGACCGCACAGGGACAGGACGCACTAGTGTGGAGCACCACTGACGTCCCCTTGCTCACTGTGAGTGTTCACGATGGAGTGGCGCTGATGAGTCCGGTGTACCCGTTCGACGATTCCGCCACGGCGCGGGCCGTCGTCGACGAACGGGGCACACTGACCGGCTGGAACGAGGGCGCCCGTCGGCTGCTGGGCTGGTCGGCGGCCGAAATGCTGGGCCGTCCCGCCGCTTCCCTGCTGGTCGACGACGGCACGGACGGTCCCGCACAGCCGGCGGAGGACATCTGGCACGGCACTCTCGCTCTGCGTCACCGCGACGGCCTTACGGTGTCCAGCTGGCTCCTCGCCCACCACCGGCCGGCCCCGGACGGCGGCGGAGGAGACTGGCTCGTCGTCACGCCCCTGGAGAACGATGCCCCGCCCGCGGACGACCCGCTGATGCGGGCCGCGCTGGCCCAGGCCCCCTGTGCGACGGCCGTCTACGACGACCGGCTGCGGCTGCACGGTGTCAACGACGTCATGGCCGGTGTCATCGGGCTGCCGCTGGAGCGCATCCGTGGGCTCAGAATCGCCGAGATAGGGGGCAGGGAGCGCACCGCGGAGCTGGAACAGCACATGCTCGACGTGCTGACCAGCGGCCGGGCGAAGGACGTACAGACCTATCTGCGGACCGTCGGCGAGGACCACGCGCACGCCTGGCTGGCCCGGCTGGCGCCGCTCAGGGACGCCGAGGGCCGGGTGCGGGGGGTCTGTCTCGCGGCCCACGACTTCACCGAGCAGTACCTCGCCCGGGAGCGGCTCCAGCTGGTCAACGAGGCGAGCGTACGCATCGGCACCACCCTCGACGTCACCCGAACGGCGCAGGAGCTGGCGGACGTCTGTGTCCCGGCGCTCGCCGACTTCGTCAGCGTCGACCTGCTGGACCCGCCGCAGCACGGCGGCGACCACCATCCGGCCGAGCTGACGGCACCCCTCAGCCTGCGCCGGGCCGCCCACCGGTCGATCATCCCGGGCAGCCCCGAAGCCGTGGCCAAGCCGGGGCAGCTGGACCAGTACCCCGCCTTCTCGCCCCAGGCCGACTCCCTCCTCGCGGGCCGCACCATCGTGGCCACGGTGCCCTCCGGCAGCCTCGAACAGTGGCTGGCCTGGGACGAGGCGCGCTTCAACCGGGTCAAGGAGTTCGGCATCCACTCCACGATGTCGGTACCGATCACGGCGCGCGGCACGACCCTGGGCGTCGCCGTCCTGACCCGGTACCGACGCCCCGACCCGTTCACCGCCGACGACGTTCTGCTCGCCGAGGAGGTGACCGCCCGGGCCGCCGTCTGTATCGACAACGCCCGCCGGTTCTCCCGCGAACGCGACACCGCCCTCGCCCTGCAACGCAGCCTGCTCCCCCGCATCCTGCCGCGCACCGCCGCCCTCGAAGCCGCCTCGCGTTATCTGCCTGCGGCGCGGGCCGGGGTGGGCGGCGACTGGTTCGACGTGATCCCGCTGTCCGGGATGCGGGTCGCGATGGTCGTCGGTGACGTTGTCGGCCACGGCGTCCAGGCCTCCGCCACCATGGGCCGGCTGCGCACCGCCGTGCGCACGCTCGCGGACATCGACCTCGCTCCGGACGAGCTGCTCACCCACCTCGACGACCTCGTCGTACGGCTGTCGGCCGAGGCCGGCGGCGACGGCGGCCCGGGCGAGGTCGGAGCGACCTGTCTGTACGCGGTGTACGACCCGGTGTCGCGGCGCTGCACCCTGGCCCGCGCCGGGCATCCACCGCCGGTCATGCTCACGCCGGGTGGTACGCCCCGGCAGGTGCCGCTGCCCGCCGGTCCGCCGCTCGGCCTGGGCGGGCTGCCGTTCGAGTCCACGGAGCTGGAGCTGCCCGAGGGCACGGTCCTCGCCTTCTACACCGACGGGCTGATCGAGAGCCGCGAGCGGGACATCGACGCCGGACACCGGATGTTGTGCGACGCGCTGGCGGCATACGCCGACTCGCTCGACGAGACGTGCGATCGCATCCTGCACACCCTGCTCCCGCCGGGCGGCGCGGCCGACGACGTGGCCCTGCTGCTGGCCCGCACCCAGGGCCTGTCCGCCTCCCGTGTGACGACGTGGGACATTCCGGCCGACCCGGCGCTCGTCGGGCCGATCCGCAGGCAGGTCGGCGAGCAGCTCGACGTCTGGGATCTGAGCGAGGCCGCGTTCACCACCGAGCTGGTGGTGAGCGAGCTGGTCACCAACGCCATCCGCTACGGCTCGCATCCCATCCGGCTGCGCCTCGTCCATGACTCGGCCACCCTGATCTGCGAGGTCTCCGACGCCAGCCACACCGCCCCGCATCTGCGGCGCGCCCGGACCTTCGACGAGGGCGGCCGCGGTCTGCTGCTGGTCGCCCAGCTCACCGAGCGGTGGGGCAGCAGGCACACGCCCGACGGGAAGACCATCTGGGCGGAGCTGTCGCTGACGGACGACATGTCCTGACGGTCTTCGCTGCAGATACCGGTGCCTGACCCGGCCGGAGGGCCGGTGAGCGGTGCCTGCTTTCATGGGCGGGTACCGATGTTCCTGCCCCGGAGGACCGAACCCTGAACGCCCCGTCCGCCGAGGCACTGTCCATCGTCCTGCTCATCGCCGTACTGGCCTGCGCCGTCGTCCGCCCGTTCGGGCTGCCGGAGGCGGTCGTGGCGGTTCCCGCCGCCGGGCTCGTGGTCGCCACCGGCGCGATCTCGCCGGAGCACGCGTGGGAGGAGGCCGAGCGGCTCGGGCCGGTGGTCGGCTTCCTCGCCGCGGTGCTGGTGCTGGCCCACTTCTGCGATGTCGAGGGGCTCTTCCGGGCCTGTGGGGCGTGGATGGCCCGTTGGGCGAGGAACCGGCCCGGGCGGTTGCTGACCTCGGTCTTCGTGCTCGCCTCGGCGATCACGGCCGTACTGAGCCTGGACGCGACCATCGTGCTGCTCACACCGGTGGTGTTCGCCACGGCCGCCCGGACGGGGGTCCGGCCCAAGCCGCACTCCTACGCCTGCGCGCATCTGTCGAACACGGCGTCGCTGCTGCTGCCGGTCTCCAACCTCACCAACCTGCTGGCGTTCAGCGCGAGCGGCCTGAGCTTCACCCGGTTCGCCGCGTTGATGACGCTGCCCTGGCTGGTCGCGATCGGCGCCGAGTACCTGGTGTTCCGGCGGTTCTTCGCCGCCGACCTGGCCGCACCGGCCTCGGCCGAGGCGGTCGACGGGGACGCGCCCGCCGCCGACCCGCCCGCGCTTCCGCTGTTCGCCCTCGTCACCGTGGCCTGCACGCTCGCCGGGTTCGTCGTGGCCTCCGCGCTGGGCATCGATCCCGCGTGGGCCGCGCTCGCGGGGGCGCTCGTGCTCGCCGGACGCGCGCTGGTGCGGCGGCGTGCGACCCCGGTGGCGGTGCTGCGGGCCACGGCGCCCGGGTTCCTCGCGTTCGTGCTGGCGCTGGGGATCGTCGTGCGCGCGGTCGTGGACAACGGGCTCGCCGACGCGCTCGGCCGGGTGCTGCCCGACGGGACCGGACTGGCGGCGCTGCTCGGGATCGCGGCGCTGGCCGCCGTACTCGCCAATCTGATCAACAACCTGCCCGCGGTGCTCGTGCTGCTGCCGCTGACCGCCACGGCCGGGCCGGGTGCGGTGCTCGCCGTGCTGCTCGGGGTGAACATCGGTCCGAACCTGACGTACGCGGGATCGCTGGCGACCCTGTTGTGGCGGCGCATCGTGCACCGGTACGAACACGACGTCGGGATCGGGGAGTTCACGCGGCTCGGGCTGATCTCCGTGCCGGCCGCGCTGATCCCGGCGGTGGTGGCACTGTGGGGCTCGCTGATCGTCCTCGGGAACTGAGGGACGGGACGGCCCCCGGTCGTCAGCGGCCTCCCCAACCGCCGTACGGGCCGTATCCGTAGGGGTTTCCGTAGGGGTTTCCGTAGGGGTTTGCGTACCCGCCGCCGTAGTTGCTGCCGTTGCCGTACTGACCGTTCCCGGCGCAGTAGGGGGAACCGTAGTAGCAGGGCGCGTTCGTCGGGTACGAGGCGGAGGGCGTCGGCTGGGCCGCCGACGGAGTCGGAGTCGGCTGGGCCGGCGTGGGAGTCGGCGTCGGGGTGTTCGAGGGCTCGGGGCTCTTCTTGACGGCCGGGGGTCTCGACTCGGCCGCCGCGTCCCAGTTGACGGCCTCCATCTGGAGGGAGGGCGCCGAGGAGTCGAAGACCCAGTGCTGATCGGCGTCCTCCGCGCGCGACTTCAGGACGAGCGGTGTCCTGCCCTTGGCGTCGGCGGGGGTCAGCGCCAGGTTCTGGTCCCAGCGCGGGACCAGGGTGCCCTGGAGGGTGAAGTCGTAGCGCACGTTCTTGGTGCCGGGCTGGGACGCGCCGGTGCACGCGGCGAGCTGGACCGAGTAGCCGAGGTGGGAGTCGAGGCAGAGGTCCGGGGCGGCGACGTTGCGCAGCAGACCGTCGGTCTCGTACGACCACTCCTGGCCGGTCGCCGACGAGCAGCTGGTCAGCTCGGTCTCCGCGCCCTTGACGGGCTTGCCGCCTGCGATGCCGATGCACAGTCCGGACTCGACGTTGTGCAGTCGGCCGCGCAGGGCGCCCTTCGTGGTCTCGCCCGTGCCGACCCAGGAGGGGTCGTCGGAGGTGCCGGAGCCGTCGGTGGCGCTGTCCGAGGGGTTGGTCCCGGCGGCCGGGCCGTCCTCGTCGCCCTGGTGCAGGGCGGACCACAGGACCAGCGGGACGAGCACCAGCGCGCTCACGGTCGCGACAGCGAGGGTGCGGTTGCGGCGGCGGACCCGGCGCCGGGCCGCCTTGTGCGCGGAGCGCGGGGATCCGGGGCGGACGGCCAGCGCGGAGGTGGGTGCGGTGGTGGGCATGGGCGGGGCCTGGGCCAGGACACGCGGCACCGGGAGCAGGCTCTCGACCGTGGCGATCTCGATGATCGGGGCCTGTTCGACCTCCACGATGGCGCTCTCCGCGGCGCGTCCCGGACGGGACTCCAGATAGGCGCGCGCGCCCCAGCCGAGCACGCCCTCGGCCAGCGCCAGGGCGAGGTCGCCGTTGAACTGGTTCAGCTGGTCGGCGGCGTACCGGCAGTGCTTGCAGTCGGCGAGGTGCTTGGCGAGATCGGGGTCGATGTCGAAGCTGCGGCGCCGGCAGGTGACGTCGATCAGCCGGATGTAGCGGCGGCACTCCTCCTGGGGCACGACCTCGCGGTGGACGTGCAGGCATTCCTCGCGCAGGCGGCCGCGGGCCCGGCCGAGTTCCACGGCGGCGTCCGCCACGCTCAGGCCCAGCAGGCCGGCGGGTATCTCCAGCGGTTCGGCCTCGACCTCGGCGTGCCAGAGCAGGCAGCGCGCGGACTGCGGGAGGTTCTGGAAGGCCCTGGAGAGCAGCCGCCGGTCGGGCGCGGGCAGCAGCCGGGCGGCGACGCGGTTTACGCCACCGGGCATGGAACGCAGCTCGGGGTGGAGCATTTCGTGACGGTGGTCGCCCTCCCACTCCGCTGCCAGACGGCGCACGGTGACCAGGAGTTGGGGCCGCCACGCGGAGGTGGGGCCGCTCTGTCGCAGGGATTCCCCGAAGAGGCGTGTGAACGCGGCAGTGGTGAGCATTCCGGCCGGGCGCGGGCCGCTGGTGCACAGACGCGCATAGGCGAAGGCTGCTTCCCAGTGCCGGTCGAGCAGTTCACCGACAGGATGGAGCGCGGGCGTCGTCCCCGTCCACTTCTTCAACTCCGCGCTGAGTTCGACATCCGAAGCGTCGTACGCGGGAGTTGGGGTTGGGGAATTCGACAGGCCTGCGTCTTTCACGTCTGCATTCCTCCACGGACAACGCGGGTTTTAGTCCATACCTAGCGGTATGCGACCCTGTCGACGAAACGACAGGATCCGACCAAACGGGGATCGGCATCGCGAACGCCCGCAGCGGACAGCTCTTTTGGAGCGGGGACCCAGCGGGGACGTCGCGTACGTGCAGCGGGAAAAGGATTGTCCGCACGCCGACGTGCACACCTTTGCACAGCTCATCGAGCCGTAACAAGAGATCACGCCGTTTTCCGGATTCCGGCATGGCCGAATACGGTTGACGAAGTGTCAATGAGGTGCGCCTTTTGGGATTGCCACTGTATCAACATCCTCATTGCAAACGGTATTCACTTCACTCAGGGACGTTTCGCAACCATTGGCGGGCGACCTCCACCGATGGCGCAAAACCGTCCATCCACGGCGTCCTGTCACCGCCCCCTGTGCGTTTCCGCAGCTCACGTTCCGGGCGTGGTGACCAGCGCCGCAACGCACGAGGCCGTCACCGGAGTTGACCGGTTCCTTCACTTCTGTGTCCGGAACCCGCCGCGAAACCAATAGCAGGCGCGGATTCCGCCGGATCACGCCTGCACACTGCCCGGTACGCGCCCGGTGGCATTCCGTGACGCTCGCGGAACACCCGGTTGAAGTGGAACGGGCTGGCGAAGCCGGAGGCGACGGCCACGCGTTCCACCGGCAGGTCCGTGGCCTCCAGCAGCCGGGCCGCATGCCGCAGCCTGGCCTCACGAAGCGCCCGCATCGGGGACCGGCCGAGCTGCTCGGTGAACAGATGCGCGAACCGCGAGGGCGAGAGTGCGACCCCCTCGGCGAGCGACCGGACGGTGTGCGGGGCGGCGGGGTCGGCGGCGATGAGGGCTTCCGCCCGGCTCACGCGGGTATCGACTCCCGGCCGTTCCGGAAGGGGGCGGGCGGCTGCCGAGGCGAGCAGGACGATTTCCTCCAGGGAACAGAGGGCGAGCTCCTGGGCGGCGGTGCCGTGTGCGACAGCTGTCGGGCCGTTGGGCACGGGCGGGGAGGCGGAAGGGGAAGAAGAACCTGGCGGTCGTGTGTCGCTGCCCGGCCAGCGGGCGTCCGACAGCATGCGCGTGAAAGCCGCCGCCATGCGGTCGTGCAGGACGGCTGGAACGGGGGCGACGACATACATGCCGTCGCCGACGGCGTACGGGCTCAGCCAGGCCGTCCAGGAGGGGCGGGCCTGGCAGTGCGCCCACCAGAACCGCCAGTGCCGGGCGCCCGGTCGGACCAGGTAGCGGTGGGGCACGCCGGGGCCGAGGACGATCAGGTCCCCGGCGCCGGCCCGCGCCCCGGCGGCGCCCTGGGTCAACAGACCGTGACCGTCCGTCGTCCAGGTGAACAGCCAGCTGTCCGCGCCCTGCGGCCGGTTGACGGCGTAACCGGGGCCCTCGTCGTAGCGCCCGACGGTCACCAGCCCGGGCGGCGGTGCGGAAGCAGCGGTCTCGGGCAATCCGTCAGCTTTCACGGGCATCCTCCCCCGGGGTGCGGCCGCCCTAGTCTGACGGCCGATGACAGCGGACCGAAGGAGTGGACGATGACAGTCACAGGCATCGGTGCCGCAGGCGCCTCCATCCTGCCGGAAGAGGAGCGCCGACGGTTCGAGGAGGACGGATTCACCGTCGTACGGGGACTTTTCGGGTACGAGGAGATCGCCGCGCTCCGCGCCGAGTTCGAGGAGCTGCACGCGGCCGGTCCGGTGCCGGGGCATTTCGAGCCGCGCTCGTCGGGGCAGGACGGGCGCCCGGCCGACCCGTTGGACGCGTATCCGCGCGTCATGCAGCCGCACGAGTTCCACGAGCCGTCGCTCGGCTGGCTCCTCGACCCCCGGCTGCGCGCCGTCCTGGAGACGCTGCTCGGCGAGGAGGTCCTGGCCGCGCAGAGCATGTTCTATTTCAAGCCGCCGGGCGCCCGGGGCCAGGCGCTGCACCAGGACAACTTCTATCTGCGGGTCGAGCCGGGCACGTGTGTGGCCGCGTGGATCGCCTGCGAGGCGATCGACCGGGACAACGGCGGTCTGGAGGTCGTGCCGGGCACGCACCGCATGGGCCTGTTCTGCCCGGAGGAGGCGGACGCCGGTGTCTCCTTCGCCCGGGAGTACGTGCCCCCACCGCCCGGTCTGGCCACGGTGCCGGTCGACATGGCCGCGGGCGACGTCCTGTTCTTCAACGGCAGCCTGGTGCACGGCTCACAGCCCAACCGCAGCGCCGACCGGTTCCGCCGCTCCTTCATCGGGCACTACGTGGGCCGCTCGGCCGAGAGCATCGGCCACTTCTACCGCACGATCTCCATGAGCGGTGACCGGGTCCGGCTGCGCGAGAGCGAGGGCGCGGGGCCGTGCGGTACGGAGTTCGGGTCGGTCTCCGGACCCCACTGACCCCCTCGCGCTCGCCGGACGGTCAGTGGCCGCTGACCGGGTGCGGGGTGTACGGCTGGCCCAGTTCCTCGATCTCCTTGTCCGTCAGGTCGAGGTCGACGGCAGCCACCGCGTCGTCGATGTGGTGCGGCTTGGTGGCGCCGACGATCGGGGCCGTCACCGGGCTCTGGTGCAGCAGCCAGGCCAGGGCGACCCGGGCCCGCGGGACGTCTCGCTCGGCCGCGATGCGGGCGACCGCGTCGACGATCGTGCGGTCGCCCTCCGGGTAGAGGGTGCGGCCGAAGGTGTCCGTTTCGCTGCGCTCGGTGGTGGTGTCCCAGTCGCGGGTGAGCCTGCCGCGGGCCAGCGGGCTCCACGGCAGGACGCCGACGCCCTGGTCTGCGCAGAGGGGCAGCATCTCGCGCTCCTCCTCGCGGTAGAGGAGGTTGTAGTGGTTCTGCATGGACACGAACCGGGTCCAGCCGTGTTCCCGGGCCGTGTACTGGGCCTTGGAGAACTGCCAGGCGTACATCGAACTCGCCCCGATGTAACGGGCCTTGCCCGCCTTGACGACATCGTGCAGCGCCTCCATCGTCTCCTCGATCGGGGTGAGCGAGTCGTAGCGGTGGATCTGGTAGAGGTCGACGTAGTCGGTGCCGAGTCGGGTGAGGCTGTGGTCGATCTCGGAAAGGATCGCCTTGCGGGACAGGCCGCCACCGTTGGGCCCGGGCCGCATCCGGCCGTGCACCTTCGTGGCGAGCACGATCTCGTCGCGGCGGGCGAAGTCGGCGAGTGCCCTGCCGACGATCTCCTCGCTGGTGCCGTCGGAGTAGACGTTCGCCGTGTCGAAGAAGTTGATCCCGGCGTCGAGGGCCTGCCGTATCAGCGGACGCGACGCCTCTTCGTCGAGGGTCCACTCGTGGTTGCCTCGGTCGGGAAGGCCGTAGCTCATGCAGCCCAGACAGATCCGCGACACGTCCAGACCCGTCGAACCGAGCTTCACGTACTGCATCGTTGCTGCTCCTGCCTTCGGGTGGAGTCCGGGTACGAGAGGGAGCCTACGTCCTGACGTGATCACGGAGCCGGTGTCCCGTCCAGCGACCCGGACGACTCCGGCAGCGCGTCACGCAGTTGGGCACGGCCGGTGATGCCGAGTTTGGGGAAGACGCGGTAGAGGTGGAAGCCGACCGTGCGGGGCGAGAGGAAGATGCGTTCACCTATCTCCCTGTTGGTGAGGCCCGCCGCGGCCAGGCGGGCTATCTGGAGCTGCTGCGGGGTGAGTTCGGCGAGGGCGTCGCGCGGTGCGGTGCTGGTGGGGGTGACACCGGTGGCCCGCAGTTCGGCGCGGGCGCGTTCGGTCCAGGGGCGGGCACCGACCCGCTCGAAGGTGTCCAGTGCAGCGGTGAGCTGCGGGCGGGCCTCCACCGAGCGGCGTCTGCGGCGCAGCCACTCCGCGTAGTCGAGGCGGACCAACGCCCGCTCGAACAGCCACTGTTCGCCGTCCGGGCCGGCGAGCGCGGCGGTGAAGTGCTCCTCCGCCTCGGCTCCTTCGCTCAGCAGCGCGTCCGCCCGGTGCAGTACGGCGTCCAGCCTGGCGGAGACCCCACCTGCCGCGAGGCGGCGCCGGGTCGCACCGACGATCCGGCGTGCCTCGTCGGCGCGGCCGGTGCGGACGGCCGCCGCCGCGAGGTCGGCCAGGAAGTAGTCGGAGGCCTGGAAATGCACCGGCTCCGGCTCGGCGTCCTGGGTGTAGACGGCCCGGAAGCGGGCGTAGGCGGTGGCGTGGTCACCCTCCGCGAGGGCGGCGGCGCCGAGCGCGTAGTGCGTCCGTACGCGCAGGCTGCGGGAGCCCGGCAGATCGATGCCGTGGACCGCGCGCTGCACGGCCGCGCGGGCCGCCTCGGTGTCGCCGCGCAGGGCGAGGATCGTCGCGCCGAGGACGGGCGCGCCGACGGCCACGACCTCCAGGCCCGCCTCGGCCGCCGTGCGGTACGCCTCGTCGCCGATCGAGCGGGCCTGGGTCCACGAGCCGCTCTCGTACAGGGTGGTCGCGAGGACCCAGGCGACGGTGGCGTTGACGCCGGCCGTCGGGGAGCGCCGCAGGTGGTCCAGGGCGGCGCCGAGCAGACGGACGGCCTCGGCGGTCTCGTCCAGCACCCAGGCGGCG
Source organism: Streptomyces sp. NBC_00576 (assembly GCF_036345175.1). NCBI lineage: Bacteria > Bacillati > Actinomycetota > Actinomycetes > Kitasatosporales > Streptomycetaceae > Streptomyces > Streptomyces sp. NBC_00576. The sequence continues at coordinate 847,754 of NZ_CP107780.1, forward strand.
GCGCCCACGACGACCAGCCGGGACAGCCTGCGGTCCCGGGCGGCCCCGAACGGGGTCCCGGGCGGGTTCTCGGTCCATTCGGTGCCCCTGAGCAGCGCGAGAGCCTGCTCGCGGTGGCGTACGGGGTCGCAGCCGGCCAGCACCCACAGGCGGCTCGCCTCGTCGCCTTGGGGCGGGACGCGGTCGGTGACGCGCTGGATCTTCTCGCGGAGCGAGGGGTCCCCGAAGTGGTAGGAGGCGGTGGTCGCCGTCGACAGGGCGTCGAGAGCGAGGGCGGGGTCGGTGTCGACGGCGGCCTCGGCGACCGGCAGCAGGAAGCCGAGCGAGTCCTCGAAGCGGCTGGTCACGGCGAGTGCCCAGCCGGCCCGGAGCGAGGCCTCGGCGAGCACGGCCGGGTCGTCGGTGAGAGTGAGGGCGTGGGTGGCCAACTCGCCGACCCAGCGCGGATGTCCGGAGTACATCGCCATGGTCGCGGCCCGGACCAGGCGCTTGGCGCGGACGTCCGGGTCGGGGCTGAGCCGGGCCGCCCGTTCGAGCGCGGCGGCAGCGCCCGCGTAACCGCCCCGGCGCTGGGCACGGTCCGCGCTGTCCTCCAGGCCCTGCGCGGCCTTCTCGTCGACGCCGGAGACGGCGGCGGCCCGGTGCCAGGCACGCCGGTCGGGGTCGCCGGCGAGGATGTCGGCCAGGGCGGTGTGGGCCGCGTGGCGCTCGGCGTAGCTCGCGGACTGGTAGACGGCGGAGCGGATCAGCGGGTGCCGGAAGTGGAGCCGGCCGTCGTCGATGCGGACGAGTCCCGCGATTTCTGCCGGCCGCCAGTCGGCGGGGGCCGCCGTGTCACCGGCGGCGGAGAGGATGACGGGCAGTTCGGCCGTCTCGGCGGCTGCCGCGAGGAGCAGCAACCGGCGGGTGGGGGCGGGGAGTTCGGGCAGATCGGCGGCGAAGATCGCCTCCAGGCGGTCGGTGAGGGGCAGTGTGTCGGTGGCCCCGTCCTGTCCGGCGGCGGGGTCACGGCTGACCGCGCGGGCGAGTTCGACGAGGGCGAGGGGGACGCCGGCCGCCTGATCGAGGATGCGGGAGCGGGCGCGTCCGACGGGCGGTTCGGGCTGGAGGTCGAGGAGACGTCCAGCGGCGGCCGTGGCCAGCGGCTCAATGGTCAACTGCCGTCTTTCGCGGGCGAACTGCGGCGGTACGGCGTTGTCCCGGGCGGCGAGGACCATCGCGACCGGCTCCCCTTCGAGGCGCCGGGCGACAAAGGCGAGGACGTCGAGCGTGCCCACGTCGAGCCAGTGGGCGTCGTCGATCACGAGCAGCAGCGGCCCCCTGCTCGCCGCGTCGGAGAGCAGGGTGAGGGCGCCGAGCGAGGTGAGCAGCGGGTCGGGAACCGTGTCCTGTGCCTGCTCGGGGTCCAGCCCGAACACACCGAGCAGCGCGGCCCGTTGACGTACGGGCAGACCCCCGGCGAGGTCCAGTACCGGCCGCAGGAGTTGGTGCAGTCCGGCGAACGGCAGCCCGGACTCGCCTTCGCAGCCCCGGCAGCGCAGGACGCGCAGCCCGGCCCGCAGAGCCGTACGGCCGACCGCGTCGAGCAGCACGCTCTTGCCCGCGCCCGGTCCGCCGGTCACGACCAGGACACCGGGCAGGGCCCCCGGCAGGTCGGCGGATTCGGCCGTAACCTCGTTCACCAGGTCGGCGAGGAGGGCGAGTTCACGGTCACGGCCGACGATCCACTCCTCGCCGGGACGGGAGGGGCTCATGCGGCGGCACCGGTGGGGCAGGCCGACGAGTCGCGTAAGTACGACGCGTTGCGGTCTCCGTTCATGTCACGACCATAAACCGCGAATTGACTGTTCACTGTTCGGCGGCCGCCCGATCGTCGGGGCCCGCGCGGTTGAGTCGGTCCGAGGGCTCCGGCACGGATGACGCCGAGGTGACGGGGCCCATTTGACTGGGGGCGTTCCGGGCGCTTTGATCCTGACCGTGCCGGGCCGCTTGCCCGGTGCGCAGAGGTGCGCCCAGCCGGTAGCGGACATGGTTCAAGTCCGGCCCAAGTCGCCAGGAACGCCACGGCGTCCGAGGCGGGGTCGTACCCGCGATCGATGGAGCGGACATGCCTGTCGAGGGTGTACCCCGCCTCAAAGGTCCCGGGACGGCCGCAGTCGTGCTGACGACCGTCTGCGCGGCCCTGTGGGGACTGACCGCCTGCGATGCCCCGCCGAAGGCGAAGAGCGGGGCGGAGTCCGGATCGACGCCCTCGCCGGACACGTCGGCCGAGGTCCGGCTGCCGCCCCTGCACGCCGGTTTCGACTACCAGATCGGCGGCGCCTACCCTCCCCCGGCGGGTGTGCGCATCGTCAGCCGCGACCGTACGGCGGCTCCCGCGCCCGGCCTGTACAACATCTGCTACGTCAACGCCTTCCAGGCGCAGCCCGGCGACGAGAAGGCGTGGCCCGCCGATCTGCTGCTGCGGGACGCGAACGGCGAGACCGTCGTCGACGACGACTGGGACGAGGCACTGCTCGACATCGGTACGGCGGTGAAGCGGAAGCGGATCGCGGCGCGGGTGAACGAGTGGATCGACGGCTGCGCGGACAAGGGCTTCGACGCGGTCGAGCCCGACAACTACGACAGCTACACCCGCTCCGACGACCTCCTCACCGCCGACGACGCCACCGCCTTCATCACCCTCCTCTCCCGTCACGCGCACGCGCGCGGGCTGGCCATCGGCCAGAAGAACACCGTGGACCTGGCCGGGCTCAGGAAGAAGACAGGACTGGACTTCGCGGTCGCGGAGGAGTGCGGCGAGTACGACGAGTGCGGGGAGTACGCGCAGGCGTATCACGACCGGGTGGTCGTGATCGAGTACACCGACAGGGGGCTGCGCAAGGCCCTCGCGGGCTTCGGCGACCGGCTGAGCATCGTCCGCAGGGATGTCGGGGTGTCGACACCGGGCAGCGCCGAGTACGTCCGCAGGACCCGCTGAGCGGGAGGTGTTGGGCTGCTCCTCAAAGGCGCGCGGCGGAGCGGGAGTTGGTGGAGCACCCGCTGGACAGCACGGTGTGACGAATCACCATGTGCCGGATCACCGTGCGGCGAGCAGCTCCAGCCCCCGCTCCCACCCGAACTCCGGTCGCCCGCCGCCCTCCTGGGCCTCTCCGGCGTACGGATCGCCGAACCGCACCCCCATCCCGCGCAGCCGTTCCAGACTCGCCCGGTACGCGGGATGGGCGGCCAACGCGTCGCCCACGCACGGCAGTACCGCGATCGGCACGCCGAGCCCGTACACCTCGCACAGCGTGCCCAGGGCGAGGGTGTCGGCGATGCCGGCCGCCCATTTGTTGAGGGTGTTGAAGGTGGCCGGCGCGACAAGCACGGCGTCGGGCGCCGGAAAGGGCCGCGGATCACCGGGCCTGCGCCAGGCGGACCGGATCGGGCGCCCGGTCTGTGTCTCGACGGCGTCCGTGTCGAAGAACCCCATGGCGAGGGGCGTCGCGATGACCCCGACCTCCCAGTCCCGTTCCTGCGCTGCGGTGATCAACTTGCTGACCTCGGAGGCGATTCCGGCTGCGCAGACGATGACGTAGAGAAAGAGTTTTGGGGTCTGTGCGGGCGTCTCGGTCATCCGGAAACCCTAAATGAGTTGCCGGTACGCGGTCCCCGACCCCAGGATCACGCCATGTCTACGATCGAAGCCCGCCGGCCGCTGCCTCTCACCGCCGCTCGTCCGGTGCGGGTCCAGCAGCAGCCCGGCCGCCCCTGGAGGCCCGTGCTTCACCGGTCATGACGGCCGCGCTCGTCGCGGGGCTTCTCGCGGGGTACGGCATCGCCGTACCCGTCGGAGCCGTCACGACCTATCTCGTCTCCCTCACCGCTCGTACGTCCCTGCGGACCGGTGTCTGCGCGGCGCTCGGTATCGCCACCGCCGACGGGCTCTACGCCCTGCTGGCCGCGCTCGGGGGCACCGCACTGGCCGGTGCCCTGCAGCCGGTACTGGTGCCGCTGCGCTGGGCGTCCGCCCTGGTGCTGGCCGTACTCGCGGTCCGGGGCGGGATCGGCGCCCTGCGGCAGTACCGCGACGGCGCGCTCTCCACTCGCGCCGACACCACACCACCGAGCCCGCTCCGCGCGTTTCTCATGCTGGTCGGCATCACGCTGCTCAACCCCACCACCGTGATCTACTTCGCCGCGCTGGTGCTCGGCAGCCGGGCCTCGGACGCCGTATCGCCCGGGGAACAAGGGGTGTTCGTGCTCGCGGCCTTCCTCGCCTCGGCGAGCTGGCAGGTGCTGATCGCCTCCGGCGGCGCACTGCTCGGCCGCGTGCTGACGGGCCGACGCGGGCGGCTGGTGACGGCGCTCGTGTCCAGCGCGGTGATCATGGCGCTGGCGGTGCGGATGACTTTGTCGCCGACGTGACGAAGGCGCGGGCGACGGCGAGGCTGTCCTCGTACACGTGGTGGCGTACGACCAGACCGTCCCGCACGGTCAGGTGCAGGGCGAACCGGGCGCGGTAGGGGCGCCCGGTGGCCCTGGCCGTCTGCCGGATCTCGCCCAGTACCACCGCGTCCTCGCCGTCGACGAGCACCCGTTCGATCTCGGTGGCGGCCTCGCCGGGGACATGGTGGGCACCCAGCTCACGGAAGTGTGCGGCGGCGTCGGCGCGGGTGGTGCGGTGGCGGATCCACGGTGTGGCGGCGCGGCCGTGCTCGTCCTGCGGCCAGTTCAGCCGCCAGTCGGTCTCCGCCGCGTACAGGTCCGCGATCCGCTCCGGGTCGCCCTCGCCGATCCGGGTCAGCAGGTCCTCCACGACGGCACGGGTGGTGGTGGCTGCGGATGTCATGGGTCGGCCTCTCCTTCTCGCTGCTGGGGTGCGCTGCGTCGGTCCCACTGTGGCCGAGCGCGCCGGAGGGGGCGATTACCTTCCGGGTAAGGCCACTCCGTACGCGCCCCGGATGAATTCGCTCCGCCACTGTGTTGGACTCTCGTAGCAACGGTCACGCGACGAGACGATGGGACGAAGGTCATGCCTCTTGAGGGCGAGTACGAAGCCAGTCCGACGCAGTGGGTGCGTGAGCAGGTCGAGTTGTACGAGCGCTCGGGCGGCACCGAGGGAACGACCCTGATGGACACCGGCATGCCGGTCGTGCTGCTCACCACCCGGGGCGCCCGCAGCGGCAAGATCCGTAGGACTCCGCTCATGCGGGTGGAGCACGACGGTGTGTACGCGGTGGTCGCCTCGATGGGCGGCGCCCCCAAGCATCCGGTCTGGTACTACAACGTCAACGCCGATCCGCAGGTCGACCTCCAGGACGGGCCGGTGCGCCAGGACATGGTCGCCCGTGAGGTCACCGGTGAGGAGAAGTCCGTGTGGTGGGAGCGGGCCGTCGCCGCGTATCCCCCGTACGCCGAATACCAGGAGAAGACCGACCGCGAGATCCCGGTGTTCGTCCTCGAAACGGCCGACGGGAACTGATCCGGGCCGGACGAAAGACGGATGAAAGAACGGACGAAAGAAAATCTGGTTCCGGGAGGAATGAAGTCCTCGCCCCCGGGCACCTGAGCCTCAGGCCCCGCCGCGCTCCCCCGTCGCGGCGGGGCTCCGCGCTGCCTCCTGCGCGGCCGCGTCGGTCACGTCGAGGAAGATCTCGCCGGCCTCGGGGACCGCGTGGGCGACGGAGCGCTTGATGCGTACGGCGACCTCCTCGACCCGCTCGCTGTCGAGACCGGGGACGAGATCGATCCGAGCAGCGACCAGCGTGGAGTCGAGCCCTGTCTTCATGGTGAACAGCGCCTCCACGCTGTCGATCTCGGGCTGGGCCGCCAGCAGGGCGTGGATCTCGCGGCTCAGCTCCGGGTCGGCGGCCTCGCCGATGAGCTGGGCCCGCGCGTCCCGGCCCAGCCAGAAGGCGACGCAGACGAGCAGCACCCCGATGGCGAGGGACGCGGACGCCTCCCACACGACCTGCCCGGTGACCATGTGCAGGGCCATGCCCGCGAGTGCGAGCGTCACGCCGAGCACGGCGGTACCGTCCTCGGCGATCACCGTACGCAGGGCGGGGTCCCGCAGAGCGCCCTTGGTGTCCCTTGTGCCCTTCCCGACCTCACCACGCGCCTGGTGCACGGCCCGCAGCAGGGAGCCGCCCTCCGCGAGCAGCGCCACCCCGAGCACGACCAGACCCGCCACATAGCCGCCGAAGGACTCCTCCGCGTCGCTCCTGAACGCCTCCACGCCCTGGAAGAACGAGAAGCAGCCGCCCATGACGAAGATGCCGACGGCCGCGAGCAGCGACCAGAAGAACCGTTCCTTGCCGTAGCCGAAGGGATGCCGCCGGTCAGCGGGGCGGCGGCTGCGGCGCAGGGCGGCGAGCAGGAACACCTCGTTGAAGCTGTCGGCCACGGAGTGCGCGGCCTCGGACAGGAGCGCGGGCGACCCGCTGACGAGGCCGCCCACGGCCTTGGCGACGGCGATCAGCAGATTGGCGCCCAGCGCCACCAGCACGGTCACGCGCGTACGCCGGTCCGATGACGACATACCGCCCGCCTCACTCCTGATCCCCTTGATTGCCTTGACTGCCTTGATTGCCTTGACGCCTCGGCCGTCAATGCTGTTTGGGGGCCGTCGGCACCACCCGGAAGAGGGTGAAGGAGTGGCCTGCCGGGTCGGCGTACCCCCGCTCCTCGTACGCCGCGCCGGCGTCCTTCGTCTCCAGCGGGCGCCCGCCGAGCCCGATCACCTTGCGTTCCACCTCGTCGAGATCCTCCACCCGGAAGTCGAGGTGGACCTGGAGGGAGTTCTCGGGGCGCGGCCAGCTCGGCGGGGTGGCGTTCACATCACGGCGGAACGCCATCCGGGTTCCCTCGGCGCCCCTGATCTCGATGCGGTTGGCGGTGGCGTCCGTCTCCTCGGCCGCCAGCAGTTCCTTGTAGAAGGCGGCGAGCTTCTCGGGTTCGGCACAGTCCAGCACCACGACGCCTGCTGTCACCAAGGTCATGCTTCCTCCGTTACGGGGTCCGGGGCGGCCCTGTGCGCCGCAGCCCTTTCGGGTTCGGGTACCCCGCCCGCCGGAATCACACGGGCTGTGAGTCGCCGGGCGCGGTGAGTTGCGCGAGGCGGGTCGCCGCCGCCGTCAGGAAGAGGTCGAGGGCCGCCGGGTAGGAGCTGTGGCGCATGTCCCTCACGAGGTGGCGGGCGGTCGCATTGATGTGCGGGTGGGTGTCGGCGGGCAGCCGGGCGTAGGTCGCCCGCCACACGGCCGTCTCCGCCTCGCGCGCGGCCTTCGGCAGCGCCACGTTCGCCGAGTCGAGGGCGCCGAAGGCGAGCGACTGGTCGACGAAGGCGTGGTAGATCCATACCGCCTCGGCGTCCGGGAACCCGGCGCCGCGCAGCACGCCGAGGGCGGTCTCCACGGCCTGGATCTCGTACGCCCGTCCGGTCACCCGGTACGAGCTGAGTACCGCCGCCTGTGGTTGCGCGAGCGCTCCGGCGTGCATCCGCAGGCCGAGGTCCCGCAGGTCGGCGAGCCAGTCGCCGCTGGGACGCCAGGTGCGCAGCGTACGGCCGATCAGCTCGTCGGCGATGGCGAGCATCAGCTCGTCGGTGTCCCGGAAATAGCGGTACAGGGCGCTCGGGTCGGCGCCGAGGGCTCGGCCGAGGCGGCGCACGGAGAGGGCCTCGGCGCCGTGTTCTCCGAGCAGCCTCATCGCCGTCTCGACGATCAGTTCCTCGGAGAGGACGACGCCCTGTTTGGTGGGGCGCCGGCGACGCCGGGCGGCGGGCGGGACGACACGTTCGCTCACGGGCTTCCTCCTGCGCGGTCGGCGACGGCCGCACACTGTCCTGCGCGGTGGCCGGTGCGGTGGCCGGTGCGGGCACCTTATGACAACACCGTTGACCTGTTAAGGCCTCGGGGCGTTTCATGTGCGTTCACCGGGGTCGACCGAGGCCCCAAGGTGTGAGCGGAGACCGCCATGACCGATACCCAGCCCTACGGAGCTGCCCCACCCGCGCCTGCCGCGTCGCCCACGCAGCCCGCGCTGCGCAAATCCCTCGGCATGCTGGACGGCGTCGCCATCGCCGCGTCCAGCACGGCGGCGACCACCAGCATCGGCATCGGTCTCGGGGTCACGGCCGGGGTGGTCGGGCTGCATCTGCCCGCCATCATGCTGCTGGCGTTCCTGCCGATCCTGGGCATCGCGGGCGCCTTCTCCCGGCTGAACCGGGTGGAGCCGAACGCGGGCAACGGCTACGTGTGGGTGGGGCGTTCGCTCAGCCCCTGGCTCGGCTTCATGGTCGGCTGGGTGAACATCGTGGCCTCGGTGGTGTTCCTGGCGTACACCACGGCGGTCACCGGCTCGGCGGTGATCCAACTGGCCGGCGACGCGGGCCTGCACCGGGTGGCCGGGCTGACCCTGGACCCGGGGTCGACGGCGCAGACGACCGGCGTCGGCATCCTGGTCCTGGTCGCCGTCACCCTGACCGCGGTCTCCGGCATCAGGACGGCCGCCCGGCTCCAGGGCGGACTGCTGATCTTCGAGTACGTCGTGCTGCTGGGCTTCTGCGGATACGGCATCGTCGCCGGACCGCACCCCTTCAGCCTCAGCTGGTTCGACCCCTTCCAGATCCCCTCGGCGTCGGCGCTCGCCCAGGGCATGCTGCTGTCGGTGTTCTGTTACTGGGGCTTCGAGGCCGCGTTCAGTGTGAACGAGGAGGTGACGGACCCGAGGCAGGCGTCGCGGGCCGGGATCACCACCCTGGTGACGATGCTCGGGCTGTTCCTGCTCGGCTCGATCGCCTTCCAACGGGTGCTGTCGGAGGGCGAGTTGGCGGGCCACGGCGCCGAGGGGCTGGCGTTCTTCGGCAACCGGCTCGCCGACCAGCCGCTGGCCGCGCTGCCGCTCGTCGCGCTGATGTTCTCGGCGGTGGCCTCGCTGCAGGCCGGGGTGATCCCGACGGCGCGCTCGATGTTCGCGATGAGCCGCGACCGTACGCTCGGCCCGGCCTGGTCCCGGGTCAGCCCCAAGTACGGCACCCCGGCGGCCGGCACGCTGATGATCGGCGCGGTGGCGGCGGCCGTCGCCGTGCTCGCCCTGGTCATCCCGCGCCTGGCCGACATGATCCTGGCGGCGGTCAACGCGATCGGCATGGTCGTCGCCCTGTCGTACGCGCTCACCGCACTCGCCGCCGCCGTGCGCTTCCGAGGACTGCTGCGCGAGAACTGGCGGGACGGTGTACGTGCGGTGGTGCTGCCCACGCTGAGCGCGGCCACGCTGCTGGGACTCGGCGGCTATCTCGGCTGGTCCTTCTACACCTCCGCCGACCATCTCGAACTCAGCCCGGACAACGGCTGGTTCCTGCTTCTGGTGCCCTCGCTGATGGTCGCGTCCGGTTTTCTGGCCGCCGCCTGGGCGAAGTGGGGGCGCAAGAGCCCGTACTTCAGCACCGGTCGGGGCACCGACGCGGACGCGCCCCAACTGCTCGCCGTGAAGGAACCGTCGTCGGCACGGTGAGCTCCGCGGGGCATGCAGTTCATTTGCCTGCGGGCCCGGTGGGGGCTGGTCGCGCCCCGCGGCGGAGCCGCCGGATAGACACAGCCCCGCACCCCTTTGGGGCGCCGGCGCCCATCGCCCCTCTTTTCCCACCTCCCCCACACCTCAAGGAAACGGAACATGCGCGCTGACCTCCTCTTCACCGGCGGCCCGGTCTTCGCCCCCGGGAGCCCCACGGCCGTCGCGGTCACCGGCGGCCGGATCACCGCCGTGGGCCGGGACGAGGTGCACGACCTGATCGGGCCGGGGACCGAGGTCGTCGATCTCGCCGGGCGACTGCTCCTGCCCGGCTTCCAGGACGCCCACGTCCATCCGCTGCCGGCCGGTCTTGAGCTGACCCAGTGCGATCTGACGGGCACGAAGACCGCCGAGGACACAGTGGCCGTCGTCCGCGCGTACGCCCTCGCGCACCCTGAGCGGGAGTGGATCACGGGCGGCGGCTGGTCCATGGAGGCCTTCGAAGGGGGCACGCCCACCCGGGAGTTGCTGGACGCCGTGGTCCCGGACCGGCCGGTGTATCTCCCCAACCGGGACCACCACGGGGCCTGGGTCAACAGCCGCGCCCTCGAACTCGCGGGCGTTTCCCGGGACACCCCGGACCCGGCGGACGGCCGCTTCGAGCGGGACGCTTCCGGCGAGCCGACCGGGATGCTCCAGGAAGGAGCCATGGAGTACGTGGGCCGGCTGACCCCGCCGGTCACGGCAGCGGAGCGGCTGGCGGCCCTGCTGTCCGCGCAGCGTCGGCTGCACTCACTCGGTGTCACGGCCTGGCAGGACGCGCTGGTCGGCTCGTTCCTCGGTATGGAGGACCCCTCCGAGACCTATCTCGCCGCCGCCCAGGACGGTTCGCTGACCGCGCGGGTGGTCGGCGCACTGTGGTGGGACCGGGAGCGCGGGGCCGAGCAGATCCCCGAACTCGTGGAGCGGCGGGCCGCGTTGAGCCGGGGCAGGTTCCGGGCGGGCAGCGTGAAGCTGATGCTGGACGGGGTCGCCGAGACGGGCACGGCCGCACTGCTCGACCCGTATCTCGACAAGTGCGGCTGCGCCACGGCCAACCGGGGCACGAGCTTCGTGGACGCGGCCGAACTACCCAAGTTCGTCACGCAGTTGGACGCCCTCGGCTTCCAGTGCCACTTCCACGCGCTGGGCGACCGGGCAGTACGCGACGCCCTGGACGCCATCGAGGCGGCGCGCGCCGCGAACGGGCCGAGCGACACCCGGCCGCATCTGGCCCACCTCCAGGTGGTGCACCCGGACGACGTGCCGCGCTTCGCCCGGCTCGGCGCGGTCGCGAACATCCAAGCACTGTGGGCCATGCACGAACCCCAGATGGACGACCTGACGATCCCCTTCCTCGGCCCCGAACGGGCCGCGTGGCAGTACCCGTTCGGCGCGCTGCTGCGCTCCGGGGCCACCCTGGCCGCGGGCAGCGACTGGCCGGTCAGCAGCCCCGACCCGCTCCAGGCGATCCACGTCGCGGTCAACCGCGCGGCGCCGGGTTCCCCGTCCTCCCCCGTGTTCCTGCCCGCCGAGCGCATCGGCCTGACCGACGCGCTCACGGCGTACACGGCGGGTTCGGCGTACGCCAACCACCTGGACGACACGGGCAGCGTGCGCGCCGGGGCACTGGCCGACCTGACGATCCTGGACCGCGATCCGTACGCCGGGCCGCCCGAAGCGATCGCGGAGACGAAGGTGGCGCTCACCTATGTGGGGGGCGAGCGGGTGTACGCGGCGGAGGGGACCGCCTGACCGCGGTCCCGGCTGCGCCGACTACAGCCCCCGGCGGAGTGTCACCGTCTGGGGCGCGAAGCCGTTCCGCTCGTAGAAACGTATCGCGTCCGTGTTGGCCGCATAGGCGGTCACCTCGGCGTGCTCGGCACCCCGCTCGGCCGCCCACTGGACGAAGGCCTCCACCATGCGCGCGCCGGCCCCCGAACTCCGGTGGGCGGGACGGACGTACACGCTGATCAGGGTGGCGGCCTTCACCGGCCGTATGGCGGTGGGCTCGGCGAGGGAGCCCATCAGGTGACCGACCACCGCGCCGGCGTACTCGACCGCCAGTACCAGGCGCGCCTGGTCGTCCAGCGCCGCCGTGAACGACGCGGCCGCGTGCTCGCGCGGCCAGTCGGCGTCGACGCTCGGATCACGGGTGCCGGCGTCCTCGGCGAAGAGGGCGGTGCTGGAGGCGACGAGTCCCGGTAGGTCGTCGGCGCGGGCGGGGCGGACGGTGACTGTCAGGTCTTGAGCCGTGTGCTCGGTCATGTTGCGGACGCTATCGGCAGGCTCTGACAACGCGGTCGACTTGCTGGACACTCGTCCATGTATGCTGGCCACCTGTCCATGATGGACACCTGTCCAAGAAGAAGCTTCTCAGAAGCCTGACGTAGGAGTTTGCCGAGCATGGAGACCCTCGCGAACGTGCTGGTCGGCCTGGTGGCCGCGCTGCACCTTTACATCCTGGTGATGGAGATGTTCCTGTGGCAGCGCGAGCAGGGGCGCAAGTTCCATGGCTTCGACGCGGAGATGGCCCGCGCGACCGCCGCGATGGCCGCCAACCAGGGGCTCTACAACGGGTTCCTCGCGGCGGGTCTGGTCTGGGGCCTGATCGCCGCCGATCCGACCGGCTTCCGGGCGCAGGTCTTCTTCCTCTCCTGCGTGATCGTGGCGGGCGTCTACGGGGCCGTGACGGCGAACCGGCGCATCCTGTTCGCCCAGGCGCTGCCCGGTGCCATCACCCTCACCGCCGTCCTCGTCGCGCGGTGACGCGCGGCGCGCCCGAGGACCCGCGGGCCGCCCGCACCCGGGCGAAGCTCCGTGAGGCCCTCCTCGCGGAGTGCGCCGAACACCCGCTGGCGGAGATCGGCGTCGCCGCGCTGGTACGTCGGGCGGGGGTCGGACGGGCCACCTTCTACGTCCACTACCCCGACCTGGAGTCGCTGGCCGTCGACGCCTGCGCCGATGTCGTACGGGAGGCCGTGGACGCCCTGCACGCCTGGCGCGGCCGGCCCGACCCGGTGATCGCCCCGGCCGCGCTGGTGGAGTTCTTCGCGGCGCTCACCCCGCACACCGCGCTGTACCGGGCTCTCCTGGCCCCGGGCGGCGGGGGTCCACTGGGCCAGGTGCTGCACCGGGATCTGCGCGCACGGAGCCTCGCGGAGCGCGAGCTCGCGGGCGCGGCGGACGCGCCCCTGGTCGCCTCGGCGGTGGCCGCCACCTTCACCGGGGTCCTCGCGGACTGGCTGCACGGCCGGATCGAGGCCACGTCGGACGAGATCGCCCACCAGGTGTGGCAGCTGTTGGTGGCGCTGCATCGGAGTCGGTAGGGGCTTTCGCCCCCGCCGCCCCTACCCGTCCCATCCCGTACCTGGGGGCTGCGCCCCCAGACCCCCTACGGCCCTGAACGGGCCTTGTCCTCAAACTCCCCCAGAGGGGGGACCCCCAGACGGGCTGGAGGTACGCGCCCCGCCCGGTCAGCCGAAGGTCAGTACCGGCTTGATCGTCTTGCCCGCGCTCATGTCCCGTACCGCCTGGTCGATGTCCGCGAACGGGTAGGTGCTGATCAGGCGGTGCAGCGGGAGGCGGCCCGCCTTCACCAGGTCGACCAGGGCCGGGATGAACGTCTGCGTCTCGACGTCGCCCAGGGTGAGGCCCACGACGCGCTTACCGCCGAGCATCCCGTTGACGTCCAGGGCGACTTCGGTGCCGAAGGGCGGGGCGCCGACCACGACGAGCGTGCCCCGCTGGGCGAGCGCGTCGACACCCTGGCGCAGGACAGCGACGTTGCCGGTGGTCTCGACGATGCCGTCGACACCCTGACCGTCGGTGATCTTCGCGACGGCCTCCCCGAGGTCCGCCTCACCCGCGTTGATCGTGTGGGTGGCGCCCAACTCCTTGGCCAGCGACAGGCGTTCACCTACCCGGTCCACGGCGATGATCCTGGTCGCGGGGGTGAGTGCCGCCGCCATGACCGCTGAGAGACCTACCGCGCCCGCGCCGAGGACCAGGACCGTGCTGCCCAGGCCCGGCTTCAGCACGTTCCAGACCGCGCCGACGCCCGTCTGGACGCCGCAGCCCAGCGGGGCGATCGACTCCAGAGGCACCTCCGGGTCGACCTTGACCAGGCTCCGCTGGTCGACCAACGCCCGCTCGGCGAACGAGGACTGGCCGAAGAAGTGGCCGCCGAGTTCCGCGCCGTCACGGCTGATCGTGGCGGTGCCGTCGGCCCGCCGACCGCCGAGGAGGTTCAGCGGCAGCCAGGCCACGCAGTACGCGGGGTGCCCGTCACGGCAGTTGCGGCAGCCGCCGCAGGAGGTGAAGGACAGGACGACGTGGTCGCCGGGCTCGATGCCGGTGACGGCGGAGCCGACCGCCTCGACGACGCCCGCGCCCTCGTGCCCCAGAACTCCCGGGAGAGGGAAGGGCAGTCCGCCGCTCGCCACTCCGAGGTCCGTGTGGCACAGGCCTGCCGCGACCAGACGTACGAGCGCCTCGGTGGGCGCGGGCTCGGCCAGTTCGACGTCGGAGAGGGTGAAGGGCGCACCGCCGGACTCGACGACCGCGGCGCGGGTGGTGATGGACATCGTGAACTCCCTTTACGGGCTGACACAGTTGACGAATTGACAGGGTGGTGAAGCGGTGAGTTGACGCATCGACAAGTTCGCTCAGTCGAGCGAGACGACCACGGACTTCACCTTGGTGTACGAGGCGAGCGCTTCGGGACCGTACTCGCGGCCGAAGCCGGAGTCCTTCACGCCGCCGAAGGGGATCGCGGGGTCGAGCATCGCCCAGTCGTTGACCCAGACGATGCCCGCCTGGAGCCGGTTCGCGACCCGGTGGGCGCGGGCCAGGTTGCTGGTCTGGACGCCGGAAGCCAGGCCGTACGGCGTGGAGTTGGCGAGCTGGACCGCCTCGTCCTCGGTGTCGAAGGGCTGGACGGTGAGGACCGGGCCGAAGATCTCCTCCTGGACGACTCGGGAGTCGTTGGCCAGGTCGGCGATGACTGTCGGCTTGTAGTAGTAGCCGCCGTCCAGGTCGAGCCGCTCGCCGCCGCAGACGATCCGCGCGCCCTCCTTGCGGGCCAGCGCCACGTACTCCTCGACCTTGCGCAGATGCTTCTCGCCCGCCATCGGTCCGACCACGGTCTCGGGCTGCCGCGGGTCGCCGACCGGCACCCCGGGTACCGCGTCGGCGAGGATGCCGATCAGGGTCTCGTACACCGGGCGCGCGACCAGCAGGCGCGGGCCGCCCATGCAGAACTGGCCGGTGTTGAAGACGAAGCCCTTGATGACCGCGCCGACCGCCTTCTCGACGTCGGCGTCCTCGAAGACGATGTGCGCCGCGTTGCCGCCAAGCTCCATCGTGACCGGCTTGAGAGCCTCGCCCGCGGCGCTCGCCACATGGCGTCCGATGGCGGTGGAGCCGGTGAAGGCGATCTTGTCGACGCCGTTGTGCCGCAGCAGCGCCTCGCCGGCCACCGGACCGGTGCCGGTGACGACATTGACGACGCCGTCCGGGACACCCGCCTCCTGGAGCAGCTTGGCCATGTAGAGGGCGCTGAGCGGGGTCTCGTCGGCGGGCTTGTGCACCACCGTGTTGCCGGCGGCCAGCGCCGGGCCCAGCTTTGAGCCGGCCAGGATCAGCGGGAAGTTGAACGGCGTGATCGCGGCGACGACGCCGATGGCCTCGCGCTTGGTGTAGGCGAGGGCGTTGTGGCCCGTCTCGCGGGTCGCGCCGTCCAGGGAGAAGGCGAGGGCGGCGAAGTACTCGTAGTCGTTGGCCGCGTTGGTCACGTCGACGGCGTGGCACAGGCTGATCGGCTTGCCCACGTCGAGGCTCTCCAGCCTCGCGATCTCGTCCGCGTTCTCCCGGATGAGCTGGGCGACGCGGTTCAGAATCCGGCCGCGCTCGCGTCCGGTCGTCGCGGCCCACGGGCCGCTGTCGAAGGCCTCCCGCGCGGCGCGCACGGCCGCGTCCACGTCGGCCGCGGAAGCTTCCGCGACGGTCGTGAGGACCGTACCCCGGGACGGGTCGACCACCTCGGTACGTGCTCCGTCCGCCGCCTCGCGCCACTGTCCTCCGATGAACAGTCGCCCGGGTTCGATCTCGAAGGTGGTCATCACCACTCCTCAGCCTCATTGCCAAGATGTCAATTAACAGGATTCCTGTTGGTCCGCAGTCTGATTACAGACAGGTTTCCTGTCAATGCTCTAGTCTGAATCCATGGTCAGCACCAAGGCACCCCCCTCACTGCTCTACATGGTCAAGCAGGTGGAGCTCGTAGTGCGCTCCCATCTGGACGAGCTGGTGAGACCGGCCGGCATCACCGCACTCCAGTACACCTCGCTCACCGTCCTGGAGCGACACGACGGCCTCTCGGCGGCCCAGCTGGCCCGCGACTCGTTCGTCACCGCACAGTCCATCGCCGATCTCGTCCGGTCTCTCGAGAACCGCGGACTCGTGCGCCGCGAGCGCAATCCGCGCAATCGCCGAGAGCTGCTGATCCTGCTGACCGACGACGGCCGCGAACTGCTCGACCGCTTCACCGAGCCCGTGCGGGAGCTGGAGGAGCGGATGATCCGCGACCTCACGTCACACCAGGCCGAACAGTTCCGTCAGTCACTGTCAAAGGCCTGGCACGCCCTGTCGTAGGTCCGCCACGCGCATAGCGGGAAGACAGGTACGAGACACGTGTCGATTTCAAAGACATATGTCAATCGAACATGCTCAAATTCACTCCATCGAGGGTAACTTGCAGGGCGGGGACCTCAGTTGCGCCCATCTGCGGGTCCCGCCACCACAGCAGCCGGTTGGAGGCGATGTCGTCGTGCAGCAGGATTCTGCGCCGCCCACCCGGCATCTGCGTGTCCACCAGGACCGCGGCCACACGGTGCTGGAGTTCCACGGCGAGATCGACATCGCCGCGGCCGTCGAGATCATCCCGCATCTGGACGCGGCGACCGGGAGCCCGGGCGCCCGGATCGTGCTCGACCTGACTAGTGTCGAGTTCTTCGACTGTTCCGGGCTGCGCCTGATCTACCGGGCCCGGCACCGGGTGCTCGCCCACGACGGCAGCCTCCACCTGGTCTGCACGCATCCGCTCACACTGCGCGTCCTCAAGGTCACCGGCCTGACCCGGGTGCTGCCGCCGATGGCGTCGCTGGACGTGGCCCTGGGGCTGCCCGAGGCCACGTCCGGCACGTTATGACCCCGCAGACCACCGGCTGAGGCGCACCTGCCATTCGGTTCTGTTCGGTTCTATTCGGTTCCCGGTGCGTCGAACAGGGCGCTCACCGACTCACCGTTGTGAATGCGCCGCACGGCCTCGGCGAGCGCCGGGGCGATGGACAGCACCCTCAGCTTCTCGGTGCGCTCCCCGTCGGGGATCGGCACGGTGTTGGTGCACACGATCTCCAGCACGTCGGGCTGCTCGCTCAGCCGCTTGAGCGCGCCCGCCGCGAACAGCCCGTGGGTGCAGGCGACCCGGATGGAACGCGGCCCCAACTCCCGGAGCCGTTCGAGGAGTTCGAGGACCGTGCTGCCCTTGGCGATCTCGTCGTCCAGCACGATGACGTCCCGTCCGGCGACCTTGCCGATCACGGAGCTGATGCTCACCCGGTCGTCCGCGAACCGCTGCTTGGCCCCGGCGGCCACCTCGGCGCCGATCAGCCGGGCGAAGTGCGCGGCCTCCTTGGCGTTGCCGAGGTCGGGCGACACGACCGTCGTACGGGACAGGTCGTACTGGCGGAAGTGCGCGGCGAGTTCGCGCAGGGCGTGCAGATGGTCGACCGGGACCGAGAAGAAGCCGTGGACCTGTGGGGAGTGCAGGGTCATCGCGAGGACGCGGCTCGCGCCGGCCGCGACCAGCAGGTCCGCGACCAGGCGTCCGCCGAGCGAGATGCGGGGCATGTCCTTCTTGTCGGAGCGGGCGTACGCGTAGTGCGGCATGACGACCGAAATCCGCCCGGCCGAAGCCCCGCGCGCCGCGTCGCACATCATGAGCAGCTCGACAAGGTGTTCCTGGACCGGTGTGACCAGCGGCTGGACGAGGAAGACGTCCCGCTCACGGCAGTTGGCCTGGAGCTGGACCTCCAGGCAGTCGTTGGCGAACCGGCTGACCTGTGTGGGCCGCAGGGGCACGCCCAGGTGTTCGCAGACCTCGGCCGCCAGCTCGGGGTGGGCACTACCGCTGAACACGGCGATGTCTCGCACAATCGGCTCCTCGCATGATCATTCCGGCTGGCCGGGCCTCATGCTACTGGCCCCTCCCCGCCCTCGCCCGGCCGGGAAATTCGGTTGCGGCCGGCCTCCGGGGGCGCGCCATGATGGCGGCGGCCTCGTCCCCACGACCTCAGGAGCACGGAATGCGCCGTTTCCTCGGAACTCTCCGCCCATGCCGGACCACAGTTCTCGAGGACTCGACCACTCATGCGCACCTCGCACATCTCTCACACCCTGAACATCGGGATCCTGGCCCACGTCGACGCCGGTAAGACCAGCCTCACCGAGCGGCTGCTGTTCGACTCGGGCGCGATCGACCGGCTCGGCAGCGTCGACGCCGGTGACACCCGGACGGACGACGGCACGATCGAACGGCAGCGCGGGATCACCATCCGCTCGGCGGTCGCCACGTTCACCGCCGGTGACACCCGGATCAACCTCATCGACACCCCGGGGCACTCCGACTTCATCGCCGAGGTCGAACGCGCCCTGGCGGTCCTGGACGGCGCGGTGCTGCTGCTGTCGGCCGTCGAGGGTGTCCAGGCGCAGACACGCGTGCTGATGAGGACGCTGCGGCGGCTGCGGCTGCCCACACTGGTCTTCGTCAACAAGATCGACCGTGCCGGCGCCCGGTCCGAGGACCTGCTCGCGGACGTCCGCCGCCGACTGACCCCGCACATCGTCCCGCTCACCGACGTCGACGGCGTCGGCACACCGGCCGCCCGCAGCCGGCCCCGCCCGCTCACGGGGCCGGCCACGGCGGAGGCGATCGCCGAGGTCGACCCCGGCATTCTCGCGGCGCTCGTGGACGGCCCCGCACCGACCCCGGCCGAGCTGGACAAGGCCTTGGCCGTCCACACCGCCGACGGCTCGCTCCACCCCCTCCTCTTCGGCTCGGCACTGGGCGGCCAAGGCGTACCCCAACTCGTCGAGGCCCTGACCCGGCTCGTCCCCCGGCCCGCCCCGACCGCCGCGGACGCGCCCCCACGCGGCACGGTGTTCGCCGTACGCCCCGCACCGGACGGCGGGCGGACGGCGTATCTGCGGCTGTACGAGGGTGAGGTGACGCAGCGTCAGCGGCTGACGTTCCTGCGGCGCGAGGCCGACGGCCGGACCACCCAGGTCCCCGGCCGGGTGACCGGCCTCGAGGTGATCGGCCGCCCGGGCCCGCTCACTGCCGGGAACATCGCCGCCCTGACCGGCCTCGGCGCCGTCCGCGTCGGCGACCGCCTCGGCGAACTCACCGACCGCGCCCCGCAGTTCGCGCCCCCGACCCTGGAGACCCTGGTCCGGGCCCGGCACCCCGAGCAGTCGGCGCGCCTCCGCTCGGCACTGCTGACCCTGGCCGACCAGGACCCACTGACCCACGCCCGGCCCGCAGCCGACGGCAGCACCGCGCTGCTGCTCTACGGCGAGGTGCAGAAGGAGGTCCTCGCCGCCACTCTCGCCCAGGACTTCGGCATCGACGCCGAGTTCGAGCCGAGCCGCGTCCGCTTCCTGGAGCGACCCGCCGGCACCGGCGAGGCGTACGAGGAGAACCCGTGGCTCGACCGCACCCGCTGCTTCGCGACGGTCGGGCTGCGCGTCCAGCCGGGGGCTCGCGGGTCGGGTGCGGTGTTCACGTACGAGACCGAACTCGGCGCGCTCCCCCGGGCGTTCCACCAGGCGATCGAGGACACGATCCACGCGGGTCTGCTGGCCGGCCCGCACGAGTGGCCGGTCACGGACTGCCGGGTCGTGCTCGTCCGCTCCGGGTTCGTCGGGCCGCTCAGCACCGCCGCCCACTTCCGGGCGCTCACGCCGGTGGTACTGCGGCGCGCCCTGGAACGGGCGGGGACGCAGGCGTACGAGCCGTACCACGCCTTCGAGTTGGAGATCCCGTCGGCGGCACTGGCGCCGGTGACCGGGATGCTCGCGTCCCTCGGCGCGGAGTTCGGCCGGACCACGGGCGACGGCAGCACCTGGCACCTCACCGGCGAGCTGGCGGCCCGACGGGTGCGCGAGGCCGAACTGCGGTTGCCGGGGCTGACGCACGGCGAGGGTGTGTGGTGGTCGCGCGTGTCGGGCGACCGCGCGCTCCGGTAGGCCCCCTACCAATTGTTGCGATCCGTCAACAGGACGGTCTGGCAAGGCATTTGGCGGGCATTCGGTTCAGTACCTAGGAAGAAGGAGGTCCGTCGTCATGACGACGTCCATCAAGGCTGTGCGACGCATGCCCCTCTGGGCCAAGGTGCTCAGTGCCGTGGTGCTGGTGTTCGCGCTGCTGCTGGCCGGGCTCAGGCTGGCGGTGCTTCCGGGGCTGGGGGACATCTTCGGCGAGGAGACGCACGACCGTTCGGGCCCCGCGCTCCTCGAATCCATCCAGGACATGAGCCGTTACGAAGCGGCGTCCGGCAACTTCCAGATCGTCGTGGACCTGGAGAAGGACACCAAGTACCTGCCCGACGCGATCAAGGGCACCCGCGTGCTCTATGTGGGTGCCGGCACGGTCGACGCCTATGTCGATCTCGGCAAGGTCGCGAAGAACGACGTGACGGTCAACGAGGACCGCACCTCCGCGACACTCCGGCTGCCGCACGCGGCGCTCGGAAAGCCCGCGCTGAACCCCGACCGCTCCTACGCGGTCTCCAAGCAGCGCGGTCTCTTCGACCGGATCACCGACCTCTTCTCCGACAACCCGAACGACGAACAGGCCGTCCAGAAACTGGCGGCCCGGCACATCGGCGACGCGGCGAAGGAGAGCGGTCTGACCGCACGCGCCGAGCAGAACACGACGGCCATGCTCAAGGGCCTGCTCGGCTCCCTCGGCTTCACGGAGGTGAAGGTGACGTACGGCACCTGAGAGCAGCCGGCCTGCCCGCGTCCCGGGATCCGGGCAGGCCGGAGCGGCATCCTCGGCCTGTTCGGGGGTAACTGCCACTTCACGGGGTTCAGTTGAAGACCGGAGGACCTTGATGGCCCGATCAGCTCCACGTGCCCTCGCCGCGCTGCGTCTGCGCTCCGCGAAGGCCGAGAGCAAGCCGCCCGAGAGCCCGCCCAAGTCCCCGTCGAAACCCAAGTCGAAACCCGCGCCCTCTCCGAAGGCACGGAAGACCCCGACGACACGGAAGACCCCGAAGGCCTCCACGAAGCCCTCCGAGGCGGCTCCGCCGAAGCGCCGCCCGTTCGCGTTCCTGGCCCGAGTGCTGACGGTTCTCTGCGCCTTCGTGTTCATGGTGGCGTTCGCCGTGATCCTGGCCCGGCTGACCCTTGAGCCGTCCCCGGCGTCCCAGGCGCTGACCCACACCAACTTCCATCCGGGCCGCTCACTGCGCGCTTACCTCGACCAGCCCGAAATGCGGGACGCCATCCGGCAGATCGGCGGAAACCTGCTGCTCGGCGTGCCCTTCGGCATCCTGATGCCCGTCGTCGCACCCCGGACACGGGGAGTTCTGCGAGTGCTGTTCCTGACCGCGGCCGTCATGCTCATGGTCGAGGTGGCCCAGGGCGCGCTGATCACCGGACGCGCCTTCGACATCGACGACGTCATCCTCAACACCACGGGCGCGCTGATCGGTTACCTGCTCCTGGGCCGTCGGCTCAGCCGCGCGGTGCACGCACCCAGGCCGCGGGCGTAGGGCCGCCTCCGCCGAGGACGGCTACCTCGTCCAGGTGAGCTTGTCGCCGCCGACCCACCGGACGGTGTCCGGATCGTCGAGGTCATGGACCGTGATACCGGCCGCGGCGGCGACCGTCAGCACGTCGGTGAGCGCCCGCGCCGCGCCGACCACCTCCCCGTCGATCTCGATGATGCGGAACGGCGGCATGCCCGGCTGCACCCCGAGCACCATGATCCGCGGGTGAGCGATGTACGGGCTCCCGATTTCGGTCATGCATAGAGCGTAGAGCGAATCCGGCCATCATGTATCAGCCACGGACAGATCCGGAACAGTCGCCTCCGCCCCCTCCGTGGTGCGGGCCCGCCGGGCTCGCGCGACGCTGGAGGCGGAGGTGACGATGGCCATGGCGATGGATCCCGTCGAGGCGCTGGACCGGATCGCCTTCCTGCTGGAGCGTTC
Source organism: Streptomyces sp. NBC_00576 (assembly GCF_036345175.1). Lineage (NCBI taxonomy): Bacteria > Bacillati > Actinomycetota > Actinomycetes > Kitasatosporales > Streptomycetaceae > Streptomyces > Streptomyces sp. NBC_00576. The sequence goes on from NZ_CP107780.1 coordinate 869,572, forward strand.
CCTGGCCCCCACGTATCGCGTACGGGCCTTCCGTACCGCGATCGACGTGCTGGCGGAGCTGTCCCCGGACGAGATACGGCAGCGTGCCGCCACCGGCACCCTGGAGTCCCTCAAGGGCATCGGCCCGAAGACCGCACAGGTGGTGCGCGAGTCGCTGGCCGGGCAGGTGCCCGGCTACCTTGAGAAACTGGAGCGCGAGCAGGGTGTGACCCCGCCTCTCCGGGACGGAGAGCGGCTGCGGGCGCTGCTGCGCGGGGACTGCCATCTGCACTCCGACTGGTCGGACGGCGGCAGCCCGATCGAGGAGATGGGCCGCACGGCGGCGCGGCTCGGGCACGAGTGGGCCGTGCTCACCGATCACTCACCGCATCTCACGGTGGCGCACGGCCTGTCCGCCGAGCGGCTGCGCGAGCAGCTGGCCCTGGTCGAGGAACTCAACGCGGCCTGGGCGCCGTTCCGGCTGCTCACCGGCATCGAGTGCGACATCCTCGACGACGGCTCCCTGGACCAGGACCCGGAGCTCCTGGAACTGCTGGACGTCGTGGTGGTGTCCGTGCACTCGAAGCTGCGCATGGACGCGCGTTCGATGACCCGCCGGATGGTGGCCGCCGTACGGGATCCGCACTCGGATGTGCTCGGGCACTGCACCGGGCGGCTGCTCGTCGGGCCGGAGCCCCGGGGTGGCGGTGGCGGGCGAGGCAAGCGAGGCGGGGGCCGCGCGCGGCCGGAGTCGGAGTTCGACGCGGACGCGGTGTTCGCCGCCTGTGCCGAGACGGGCACGGCCGTGGAGATCAACAGCCGTCCGGAGCGGCTCGACCCGCCACGCCGGCTGCTGCGGCAGGCCGAGGCGGCGGGCGTGCTGTTCTCGATCGACACCGACGCGCACGCACCCGGCCAGCTCGACTGGCAGATCCATGGCTGCGCCCGCGCGGACGAGTGCGACGTACCGGCCGAGCGGGTGGTCACGACCTGGCCGGTGGACGATCTGCTGGCCTGGACGCGGGAGCGCAGGCTGCCGCCCGGCCTCGGGGAGGGCGGCGCGGCTTGACTTCGAGCACACTCCAATTCGTAGCGTGCCGTACATGACCACCGCACAGCACAAGATCGGCTCGGGCTTCGACGCCCGAAGCACCGCCGACGACGTCCTCGCGGGCATCGACCTCGCCGGGAAGCTCGCGCTCGTCACGGGCGGCTACTCGGGCCTCGGCCTGGAGACCACCCGCGCGCTCACCAAGGCCGGCGCGCAGGTCGTGGTTCCCGCCCGCCGCCCGGAGCACGCACGGGAGGCGCTGGCCGGCGTCGAGGGCGTCGAGGTGGACACACTCGATCTCGGCGACCTGGAGAGCGTGCGCGCCTTCGCCGACGGCTTCCTCGCCTCCGGCCGCACCCTCGACCTCGTGATCGACAACGCCGGGATCATGGCCTGCCCCGAGACCCGGGTCGGCCCCGGCTGGGAGGCCCAGTTCGCGACGAACCACCTCGGCCACTTCGCGCTCGTCAACCGGCTGTGGCCGGCCATCGAGCCCGGCGGCGCCCGCGTCGTCTCCGTCTCCTCGCGCGGCCACCACTTCTCCGACATCCGCTGGGAGGACGTCAACTGGCAGCGCGGGTACGACAAGTGGGAGGCGTACGGCCAGGCGAAGACGGCGAACGTCCTGTTCGCCGTCCACCTGGACAGGCTCGGCCGCGACGCGGGCGTACGCGCCTTCTCCCTGCACCCCGGCGCCATCTTCACCCCGCTGCAGCGTCACATCCCCCTCGCCGAGCAGATCGAGCGCGGCTGGCGGGACGCCGAGGGCAACGCGCTCGACCCGGCGGGTTTCAAGACACCCGAGCAGGGTGCGGCGACCCAGGTGTGGGCGGCGACTTCCCCGCAGCTGACCGGCATGGGCGGCGTCTACTGCGAGGACTGCGACATCGCCGAGCCCGCCGCGGAGGGCGACGAGCGCAGCGGCGTACGCGACTACGCGGTCGACGCCGAGCAGGCGGCACGGCTGTGGGAGCTGTCGGCGCGCCTGACCGGGGTGAACGCGTTCGCGGTCTAGCCACTGATCCACCGGGCCACCGGGCCACGGCCACCGGGCCACGGCCACCGGGCCACCGATCAGGAGGATCCCGCGTCGAGTTCCGCGGGGCCGTACAGCGCGGCGGGGGCGCCGGTCGTCAGGGCCCAGTACCGGTCGCCGTAGGACCAGTGCCACCACTCCGTGGGGTAGTTGACGAGACCGGCCTCACTCAGTGCCTTGCCCAGGATCTCCCGGTGGGCGTGGGCCTCGGCGCCGATGTTGTCGGCGTGGGTGTAGCAGGCGCCCGCGCTGTCCTCGGGGTTGGCGTTCATGGCGGTGCCCAGGTCGAGTTCACGGCCGTCGGCGTCGGCGAGGGTCAGGTCGACGGCTGCGCCCGCGCTGTGCGGGGCGATCTCGGGCGGGGAGACATAGCGGCTGGCGGCGGAACGGAGCCGGTCGTCGGACCATTCCGGGTGCTGGGCCCGCAGCCCGGCGGAGTACTTCTCGAAGTAGCGGCGTTGCAGGGCGGGCGGCCTGTAGCCCTCGACGAACAGCAGCCGTATGCCGTCAGGGAGCAGCGCCTGCGCGTCGAGCAGCCGGTCCAGGACGCCCTGTCTCAGCTGGAACTGGGCGGCGCCGGACGCCTGTTGCTGCCGGTCGTCGATGAGCAGGGCGCCTCGCACCTCCACCAGACGCTCACCGCACTCCTCGACGGGCACGGCGGCCACCTTCGCGTCGGACATCAGGATGATCTCGCTCATGGCACGATCATCTCCCGTCATCGAACGAACCAGCACGGGCGGTGCGCGGGTCGGAGATCCTCCCACGCCTCCACCAGAGCGGGCCCCACCACCTCCCGCGCCCACCGCGCGCGCTCCTCCCCCACCGCCCGCGGCACCGTCTCCGTCTCCGTCTCCGTCTCCGTCTCCGTCTCCGTCTCCGTCTCCGTCAGCATGATCAGGTACAGGTACGCGCGATACAGAGCAAGCCGCCGACAGACCGCCTCGTCGAACTCGACCCGACCTCCCGCTTCCCGATAACCGTTCCTAGAGACTGAGCGGGAGTGAGTTCTGTTGCCAGAACTCATGCTCGGCCGAACGCCCCGGACGGTGTTGGGCGTTCTGGTTGCCCGCGTTCGCTCCGCGTCCGGGCGGCACGGATCGTGTCCGTGGTCCGGGGATGCGGGGGCGGGTTCCCTCACGCCCAAGGCCACCCGATCTGGCCTGGACGGTCCGATGCCCCTGTTCATCTCTCCGGTGAGCAGGGGGCGGTGTCGTCCGTCGCCGGATCGGGTGTCCCTGGGCGCGCCTTCCGATCGCCACGGCAGCAGCATCGTGGCGAGTGGTTGTGCGGGTTGTGGTGGTGAGGGGTTTCTGCCAGTGCTGGGCGCCCCAGCGGCTGGTGTAGGCGGGGTCGACGGCGATGACCGCGATCCCCGTCTGGTCGGCCATCGAGGCCAGGCGGGCGCGGAGTTTGCCGGTGGGCATGCCGGAGATCAGCTGCCGGAAGCGTTTTCTGCGGCCGTGCTTCTCCCGGGTCTTCTCGGCGGCGAAGTCCAGGTCCTCCACCGCGATCGCCTTCACAACGCAGGCTCTGGCCCAGTGCAGGAGGCGGGTGAGGGCGTGGCGGACCTGGGCGTCGCGGTGTTCGGCGGTGCCGGACAGGTCGTAGGAGAAGCGGCGCGGGGCGCCGGTGGGGTTGCCGTGGAGGTCGAGGCGCCAGGCGGCCAGGTGATCGGCGTTCATGTCCACGCCGATCACACCCTGAGCAAGGGCGGCCTCGATCGGCAGGGCCGGGATGGGCGGGATCTGCCAGGAGGCCGTCACATACCAGCGCTCCCGGCCGGTATCGAGGTGGATGCGGTAGGCGATCGCCCGGTTGGCCGCGACGCGGTCTGCCCACTCCTCGCCCCGGTGCGCGAACACGACCCGCCCGGCGAGGACGTACCGCCCGTGCGGGGCGTTCGCCAGATACGCGAGCGGTGCGGGCAGCTTGATACTCGCCTCGCCCTCGGGGCTGATACGGATGGTCTCGTTGCCGTAGCGCTTGCCGGACTCACCGTCCGCCTGACAGAACCAGCGCTCCGCCTCCCACCGCCCACGCCACTCGGACTCCGTGAGCTGGGCGGCGTCCAGGTGGTGGCGGGTGCGGGCCAGGCGCTTGCCGCCGCGTACGACGTGCACGAGGCCGGCCTCACGGTCGGCCCGCGCGACCGTCAGCCGGTCCTGAAGCACCCGCAGCCGCCTCGACTTCGCGTGCCATTCCCGCTGGGACCGGTAGCCCCCGGGCGTCTTCTTCGTCCCTTTCTGCCCGACCGGCAGGGACAGCCGGTGTTCGATGGTGCGGACACCGGCCTCCAGGTTGTGGAGGTGCGCCGCCTGGCAGCGGCGGGCCAGCGCCCACTGGTCGTGCGTGGCCTTGGTGATACTGCCCGCCCACCGTGACGACGACAGTGGCGTCAGCTCCCGCTTACGCACCGCCCACGCCTCACCGGAATGGTCCCAGGCGTCCCGGCAGCGCGCCTTGAGATCCTTCGAGGCCAGAGTTCCCAGGTGCGCGCCTACCATGCGCAGCACCTTCTCATCGTCCGGCGTCAGCTGCTTGAGGCGGGTCCGCACAGCCACACCGGACGGGCCGGACGCGACGAACGGCGCCGCCAGACTCCTCAGCTCACCCACCCCTGCCACCCCCACCCGGCCCCACCCGAAGATCCCGTCGCCATGCCAAACGAGCACCACCCGCGAAGGTCACACATTCGATGAAAGAACGTCAGTTCCCCACCGAAAACCGAACCCACAGCCGAGACGCGCGACACGACACAGCCCAGCAGCACTCACTCCCGCTCACCAGAACATTCTTGAACGCACTCCAGCGGCAACAGCTCCAGACCCCTCAGAAACGCCTCGTCGCCCCTGATGTCCCCCAGCAGAGCCAGTGACACGAAGTCGGCCACCAGACGTCGACATGCTGACTTGACAGAGAAGCCCCAGAACATGCGCTCACCGTCTATGAGGCCGCCGATCCGGGGCGCCCCCGCCGAACGGTCGACCAGGATGTTCCCCTGCCAGAGATCGAAGTGGACCAGCTGGGGAACGGTCACCTCGTCGAGGGCGTCATAGGCGCCTCGGACGGTACGGGCCACCTCGCCTACCGGCACCGGCAGCCAGGCGTCGTAGCGGAGGGCGTCGTCGAGCACGGCGTCGAGCATCGCCGTGAAGGCCGTACGCCAGTCGGGGGCGAGAGGGCCGAGGGCGCCGGAGGGGTAGCCGAAGGCGGGCCCGGTGACCTGGTGCAGGCGGGCCACCAGGCCGCCCAGCTCATTCCTCAGGAGGGCCCGCTCGGCGCCGGTCGTGGAGTCGTCCCAGGGAGCGCCCGGGCAGGCGGTCATCAGCAGGTGACCGTCCCCGACGGTCACGACACTGGGCGTCGGTACCTCGACCGTGTCGGCGGCTCGATAGAACTCCGCCTCGGAGACGAGCAGTTGGGACTCGTGGCGCAGCCCCGGCACCGTCTCCGGCGGCGGGATCTTCAGGACGTAGCGGCTGCCGTCGACCAGCCGGAGCTCCTCTACGGTGTTGTACGTCCCGCCGGTGAGCGGACGGCAGTCCGCGAGACGGTCCGGGGGCAGCCCCGCCGCTGCGAGGACCTGTCTGGCCTGCTCCCACGAATCCGTCACCGTCCACGCCTCACCTGTCTCAACAGCCGCGCCCTGCGTACGGCACCGGAACAGGGTACGGAACGTGCCGTACGCGTTCGGCGGGGCATGGCCCCGGACCTGGCGCTGCCGGGCAGGGAACTAGGCGCAACGGGCGGTCCCCGCGCCCTCGGGGGCGCCGAACCGGGCGAGGCAGTGCCACACCAGCTTCAGGTCCTGGAGTTCATGACGGCCGGTGCGGGCCGCGTCGCCGATGATCCGTGGGTCGAGCCGGCCGTCCTCGGAGATCCGGGCGCCGAGTTCGACGGTCTCGGGCCCCCGGTAGTCGGCGTGGCGGCGCAACTCCCGTACGGAGAGCCGGTATCCGGGGTGCCATTCGAGCGGTACGGGCAGGGCGCGGGCCGCCTCCTCCACGGGGGTGCCGCGATAGCTCGCGTCGAGGACCAGCGCCTCGACGTCCCGGGCGAGGGCGACGGGGCCGTGCACCTGGGCCTCGATGTAGTCGTTGAGCGCGTCCTGTGTGTCCGCCTCGGCGAGGGCGACGAGGGACATGCCGGTGGCGACTCCGAAGTGGTCGGGTTCGGCCGCGCTGTCCGGGTAGCAGAAGGTGGCCCGGGCGAGGGCGGCGCCGCTCAGCCGGAAGTGCGAGGAGCCGAACCTCGGGGCGGCGCCGACGACTTGGCGACGGAAGTTCAACGCGCCGTACACCGGGCGCTGGTGGGCGGGAGAGCTGTCGTACGCCTCGGCGAACATCCTGCTCTCCCAGCGCCAGCGGTCGCCGCCGGGCCGGGCGGTGAGCCCGCCGTTGCTGGTCCCGGTGACGAACTGCGAGCGGTAGAAGCCGTCCTGCGCCAGCGCCCGCAACAGGGGCAGTTCGCGGACCGTCCGGTCGGGGTGGAAGTTCAGGGTCACCCGAAGGTCCGGGGGCACGGCCGGTCCGGCGGAGAGGGCGGCGACATGGCGGAGGGCCTTCGTGTGCGCGGAATCGGGGTCGTCCACCATGCGCACCAGGAGATCATCCGACGGCCCCAAAGATCCACAACTTTTTGGTCAACAAGGAAACATCCCTGATCACGTGAGGAATACCTCCCTCCGCATCACGCGCACTTCCGGACTTCGATGAGTACGCTCGGTCCGTTTGTGGGAGGGGAGGCGTGCGCGCGCATGCGAGTGGTACCTGGTGAGTGGACGGCGTCCGTCGTCCGGTTTGTTGGAAAGCACCGCGAGCCCGTGGTCGTCCAGACGCTGCGGTCGGCGGCCGCCGCGACGATCGCGTACGTCGTCGCGCTCCGCGTCAGTCCCGAGGCCGCGCCGCTCACCGCTCCGCTGACCGCGCTCCTGGTCGTCCAGGTCACCCTCTACGCCACGATCACCACCGGCATACGCCGGGTGAACTCCGTGATCGCCGGGGTCGTCATCGCGATCGGCTTCAGTGTGCTGGTGGGCCTGACGTGGTGGAGCCTGGGGCTGATCATCCTGGCCTCGCTGGTGGTCGGGCATCTGGTGCGGGTCAGCGAGTTCGTGCCCGAGGTGGCGATCAGCGCGATGCTGGTGCTCGGTGTCACCCGGGTCGGGGACACGGCCTGGGCACGGGTCCTGGAGACCGTGATCGGCGCGGTCGTCGGGCTCGCCTTCAACCTGCTGTTCGCTCCCCCGGTGTGGGTGGACGCGGCCGGTGAGTCCATCGAGGGTCTGGCGCGCCGGGTACGGCAGTTGATGCTGCGCATGGGCGAGGAGGCCGCCGGCCGTACCCCCGTGGACCACGCGACCGCCCGCCTGCACGAGGCCCGTCGACTCGACCACGACATCGTCGAGGTGGACGCGGCCCTGAAGCAGGCCGAGGACAGCCTGCGCCTCAACCCGCGTGTCCGGGAAGGTCTGTTGCACCGGGTGGTGCTGCGCACCGGCCTGGACACGCTGGAGATCTGCACGGTCGTCCTGCGCGTCCTCGCCCGCAGCCTCACCGACCTGGCCAAGGAACGGGACCCCGATCCGCTGTTCGCCCCGGAGACGGGCGCCGCGTTGGAGCGGCTGCTGGCCGAGATCGCCGACGCCGTGGTCAGTTTCGCGGTGCTCGTGACCACCGACGTCAGTGTCAGCGCCGAGTCCGCGGAGACCAGGCTCGCCACCGAACTGCGGGCCGCGACCGCCACCCGCGACAAGCTGGCCGGGCTGCTCCTGGCGGAGATCCAGCAGAACGATCGGATCACAGCGCAGTGGCAGCTGCACGGTGCCGTCCTGACCGAGGTCAACCGCATCCTCGACGAGCTGGACACCGAGCACCGCTCCCGGCGGCTCCTGGAGGAGCTGGACCGCTGCACCCGGGAGGAGCGGGAGCGGATGCCCCGGCTGACCCGGCTGCGTAAGTACGTGAAGCAGGTGCGCGTGCCGGGCCGGAACCGTACGGCGGTGTCACGTCGTTCTACGTGACGAAGTATGTGACGAAGTCACATGAACTGGACGACTGGCACTGACTGGGATTGAGGGGGCTGCGCATGGGTGACTCCGGTGTGCGGATCGACGGGAACACGCTGCGACTGCCAGGGGGTGTGGCCGTACGGTTCATCCGCACCCTCCGCCTGCCGGAGACCGGCACGCATCCGCTGCCGCCGGGGCTCGGCGAGTTCCCGGTCCGCCGGGTGGCCGACTATCCCGACACGGTGCCGGAGGCCTGGCGGGCGCGCGGTGGGGTGCTGTTGCCGGTGTATCTACGCGAGGCGATGTGGCTGAGTTTTGGGGGCACCGCCCAGCCCGCCGCGCTGCAGGTGGGCGTGGGCAAGGTGTGCGCGGTGTCGGGCGAGCCGTGGAGCGACCGGTTGTCGAGGAAGCCGCAGAACTATGTGGTGCTGCCGCGTCAGCCCTGGCTGGACGGCATCAACTCGGGCAAGGGCACGGTCCGCCAGTTCGTGGCGGTGCCGCTCGGGCTGGGCGCGACCGTGGAGGGACAGGTCACGGGCGAGGAGGTGTGGGGCGGCGTACAGCTCCAGTCCTTCCCGCTGACCGACGCGGAACTGGCGAAGTGGCGCGAGGAGGAGCAGCGCCGGGCGGAGCGGGCGCGGGTGGCGGGCGCGTCGACAGGGGGTTACGGAGGGGTCGTACCCATGGCTCCCATGGCGATGGCCGCCCCGTCTGCGCAGCCGGGCGGGGCAGGGGGGCCGCAGCGGTCGGGGGCGGCGATGGGTCTGGGCGTCGGCGGTGCGATGCGCCAGGAGGTGTACAAGGACGACCGTCCGCTCACGGCATGGGCCGAGCGTCCCGCCGGCCGGGTGTTCGTGCACCTCGTGACGCCGCCCGAGTGGCGTCGCATCACCGGCGAGGCTCCGCCCCCGTCACCCGTGGACCGCGCGGCCTACACGCGGGCCGGCCTGCCCTGGTTCGACTACTTCGACCAGGACGCCGAGGATCTCGCCCCGACGGACCCCCTGGCGGCCGTACAGCCGGTCGGCGACTGGCTGGGCGACGACCACGAACCCTGGCAGGCGCCCGGGTCCGGGCAGGTGAAGCCGCTGACGGGGAAGCCGGTGGAGGACGGGGACTGGTAAGCCCTACCCCTGCGTTGCAGCCTGCGCAACGCGCGTTGCTGCTCTTGCATGTGATGGGTGATCCGGGTCAGAGTTGCCGACAACGGCCGATGCGACCGAGACCCGGGGTGCAGGTATGAGCGGTGGTACGGAACCGGCGCGGGGCGCGCGCGGTGGCTGGAGCAGGCGCCGGTTCGTGGGCGCGGCGGCGGGCACCGCCGCGACTGCGTCCGTCCCGGCGAGAGCGATGGCGTCCGTGCCTGCGGAGCCTGCCACCGCACCGGAATCACCCGCGCCCGCAACTCCTCGGCCGGCCGCTCCCCGCCCCCTCTTCCTCGGCACGTACACCTCCGTCGAGGGCGGCGGTACCGGCATCGGCCTCGCCACCTACGACCCGGCCTCGGGCCGTGTCACCGGCGCCGGAGCCCTCACGGGCGTGGGCGACCCGTCCTACCTCGCCGCGCATCCGGACGGCCGGACCCTGTACGCGGTGAACGAGCGCCAGGACGGCGGCGTGACCGCGATCCGGCTCGGCGGCGAGGGCGAACGGCACCGGGTGCTCGGCACGCGCGGGACCGGCGGGGCGGGACCGTGTCATCTGTCCGTGCATCCGAGGGGGCGGTGGCTGCTCAGCGCCAACTACGGCTCCGGCAGCGTGGCGGTGCACCCCATCGACGCCTCGGGCGCACTGGGCGAGCGCACCGACCTGGTCACGCATTCCAGTCCGGCGCCCGGGCCGGGTCAACAGGGCCCGCACGCACACCAGTTCATCACCAGCCCCGACGGGGGCCATGTCCTCGCGGTCGACCTGGGCACGGACACCGTCTACACGTACCGCCTGGACATCGCGCGCGGCACGCTCACCGAGGTCTCGCGCGCGCAGACCCGTCCGGGCGCGGGCCCGCGCCATCTCACCTTCCACCCCGGCGGGCGGTGCGCGTACCTCGCCAACGAGGTCGACAACACGGTCGCGGTCTGCGTCTACTCCCCCGCCACCGGGCGCCTGGACATCGGGGAGGCGCAGTCCACGGGGACGGGTACGGGCACGAGTTATCCGGCCCAGTTCGTGGTGACCGCGGACGGGCGGTACGCGTACCTGGCCAACCGCGGCCACAACAGTCTGACGCGGTACGCCGTGGAGGCGGGCGGTGCCCGCCTCCGGCTCCTCGACACGGTGCCGGTCGCGGGCGACTTCCCGCGCCACATCGCCCTGGCGCCGGGCGGGGACCTGCTGTTCACGGCGAACCAGCGGTCGAGCACGGTCAGCGTCTTTCGCGTCGACCGCGCGAGCGGTGAACTGCGGCTCGCGGGCGAGCCGTTCGCGTCACCCGTCGTCGTCTGCGCGCTGCCGCTGTAGCGCGCGGGGGCAGGAGGCGGCGCTCGCCTGGGTGAGGAGGGTGTGCATGCGCTCGGTGAGCTGGGAGACGGTGTCGGCGGGCCGGTGGAACGCCAGTCGTACGTCACCGTGGGCACGGGCCCGCTCGATACGCAGGGTGAGCCCGTGCCGGTCGACGGCGAGCGGCTGGACCTTGACGGCACCGTGCAGGCTGTCCGGCTCGACCAGGCGGGTGAGGCGCTCGACAGCGTCGCCGTGGCAGTCCGCGAGATGGGTCAGCAGCCCCGCCTCGGCCGTGGCCAGCGGGTCGGGCGCGGCGGCCGCGAACTCGTCGAGGTCGACGACGGTGGCACCGGACGTCTGGCGCAGCACCACACGTGTCGGACGGAACGCCAGCTGCTCGCCCTCGACGGAGAACCAGCCGGCCATCCACAGCCGGGCGCGGATCCGGTTGCGCACGGGGACGGGCGAGACGTCGGCGAACTCCAGCACGGCCGACGGTTCGCCGCGCGGGGCGCAGACGGCGGCGGCGAGCAGTGTGCTCTCCGCCGACACCTCCAGGATCACGCGGCCGTCCTCGCCGACGGTGTGCGCGCCGACGAACTCCTCGCGCCCGCCGTCCGCGGTCACCGCGCAGGACCACGCGGCCGCGAGCACCGAACGCGCGCGTTCCGCCGCGGCGGGCGCGGCCGTCCAGGTCGGACTGTCACCCATCCCAAACCTCCTTAGGTAAGCCTTGCCTAACCTATCGAAGATCCGGGTGTACGCCAACCACCTGCCACGATCCTGTGCGATTCCTGTACCGCAAACCGGCCACGACCTGGCCGCCTTCAGAGTGCGAGGGTGCCGAGCAGCGCCCGCGCGCACAGATCCCGTACCTGCTCGCGGGACAGGTCCGAGCCGCGCAGCCACTCCAGACAGACGGCGGTCGTGAAGGCCAGCCACCCCCGGACGGCGAGCCGCAGTTCGGGCCGCTCCTCGGACAGCCGCCCGAACTCCGGGTCGACCTCGAGCGCTTCGAGGATCTGCCGCTCCTGCGTGGCCAGCGCCCGCTGATAGACCTTCCGTACGGCCTGGTCGCCGGACGCGTCGGCGCGATGGAAAGCGCGATAGCCGTGCGCGTGCTCCTCGACGTAGGCGAGGAACGCGTCGAGGTTCGCGTCCAGTTGCTCGCGGGCGGGAACGCCCGGCACGGCGGCCGTCATTCGCATCATGCGCTCGCTCTCGCGCTCCACGACCGCCGCGAAGAAGTCCCGCTTGGTCGGGAAGTAGTGATAGAGCAGCCCGCGGGAGACTCCGGCGATCTCGGCGACCTGCTCGATCCACACCTCGTCGTACGGGCTCTCCGAGAACAGGCGAGCACCGACCGACAGAAGCTGCTCCCGACGCTCGCCGGTGCTCAACCGCCGACGTGTGCGCTCCCCCTCTTTCGCGGCCATGTCCGCACTTTACTCGACGCTACTTGACGTCGGTTCAACAGCGGGATCAGACTGAAACCGTTATTGAACCCACGTACAACAGGATCAACACGCCACAGGATCAAGGGAGATGGCGTCATGACAGAGACGGCGTCCAGGACCGCTTCGTCCAGGGGATTCCGAAGTGCCGAGCTGGACTGGCCGGAGCTGCACCGGATCCCGCATCCCCCGCACCGGATTCCGCTGCTCGGCGACCTGGTCGGCGTCAGTCCCCGTACGCCCCTCCAGGACTCGATGAGCGTCGGGCAGCGCCTGGGGCCGATCTTCCGGCGCAAGGCGTTCGGCAAGGAGATCGTGTTCGTCTGGGGCGCGGATCTCACCGCCGATCTGGCGGACGAGTCACGCTTCGCCAAGCATGTGGGCCTCGGGGTGGCCAATCTGCGCCCGATCGCCGGGGACGGACTGTTCACGGCGTACAACCACGAGCCCAACTGGCAGCTGGCGCACGACGTTCTCGCCCCCGGATTCAGCCGCGAGGCGATGGCCGGCTACCACCCGATGATGCTGGCCGTGGCCGAGCGACTCACGGACCACTGGGACCGGGAGCTGACGGCGGGCCGTGCGGTGGACGTGCCCGCCGACATGACGAAGCTGACCCTGGAGACGATCGCGCGCACCGGCTTCGGGCACGACTTCGGCTCCTTCGAACGCGCCCGCCCGCACCCCTTCGTGACGGCGATGGTCGGCACCCTGAACCACGCGCAGTATCTGAACGTCGTCCCCGCGCCGCTCGCCCCGCTGCTGCTGCGCCGGGCCACGCGTCGCAACGAGGCGGCCATGGCGTACCTGAACCGCACGGTCGACGAGCTGGTACGGGCCCGCCGGACGTCGGACGGCGAGGGCGGCGGCAGCGGCGATCTGCTCGACCGCATGCTCGACACCGCACACCCGGAGACCGGCGAACGCCTGGCGCCGGAGAACGTGCGCCGGCAGGTCCTCACCTTCCTCATCGCGGGCCACGAGACGACGTCCGGCGCGCTCTCCTTCGCCCTGCACTACCTCTCCCGGCACCCGGAGATCGCCGCCCGCGCCCGCGCCGAGGTGGACCGTGTCTGGGGTGGGACGGCCGTCCCCGGCTACGACCAGGTCGCCAAGCTGCGGTACGTGCGCCGGGTGCTCGACGAGTCGCTGCGGCTGTGGCCGACGGCGCCCGCCTTCTCCCGTGAGGCCCGCAACGACACGGTGCTCGGCGGCGAGCATCCGATGCGCAAGGGAGCCTGGACGCTGGTCCTCGCTCCGCTGCTGCACCGCGACCCGGCGGTCTGGGGCGCCGACGCCGACCGTTTCGACCCGGACCGTTTCGACGCGGCGGCCGTGCGCGCCCGCCCCGCCCACGCGTTCAAACCCTGGGGCACCGGAGCCCGGGCGTGCATCGGCCGCCAGTTCGCCCTGCACGAGGCGACACTCGTCCTCGGCCTGCTCCTGCGCCGCTACGACCTGAAGCCCGACCCCGACTACCGGCTGCGGGTGGCGGAACGGTTGACGGTGATACCGGAGGGACTGCGGCTGCACCTCGAACGCCGGTCCCCCGGCGAGGAGTTGGCGGCTGCCTGACACGGCACCTCACAGATGAATTTCCCGGCGTGTTGGGGTCTCCACATACAGAGGAAAACAACCTCCGCTACTACAGAGGCAGACCCTTCAGACGCGGGAGAGACCATGTGCACTCACCAGCCTTCGTGCCCGACCGTCGACAGCCCGGACCACGACGCGGCCGTCATCGTCTCGGCCCACCCCGAGCAGGGCTGGAACCTGCTCTGCAACGGCACCATCGTCTTCGACGACACGGGTGAACTCCTGCCGGACGGACGGGCCGTGGGCCCGCTGCGCGGCGTCGGCACACTGGCCGCCGCCGCCTGAGTCACCAGGTCCTGAGTCACCAGGTGTCGTCACACCTCGTCGCGGGTGAGGGCCAGCAGCCGGTCGAGAACCCTGGGTCCGCCCGCCCGCACCCCGTCGTGCTCGAACTCGTCCGTCACCCAGGTCCGCAGCCCCCGGATCGCCCGCGCGGTCTCCAGCGCGTGCCCCGTGTCGACGTACATGTCGTCGTGGTAGACGGCCGCGGCGACCGGGACCTCGTTGACGGCGAGGCGGGAACGGTCGTACAGGGGCGGCCAGTTCGTGTGGGCGGCGAGGAGTTCGGCGGTTTCGCGCAGGGGGCGCAGGGCTGGGTCGACATCGAACATCCAGGGGTGGACCGACTCGCCGGTGAACAGCAACGGGCCGTCGTCCGCGAGGGACTTGCCCGCGTCGAACTGCGGGAACTCGGCCCGCACCCGCTCGGCGGACCAGTCGGTGGGGCGGTTGCCCTGGCCGTAGATGGCCTCGTGGACGAGGGCGTACAGCGGATGGCCGGCGTACGACAGGAGGCCCTGGACCTCCTCCAGGAAGGCGTCGGACAAGGCCGCGCCCCCCGGGGGCGCGGACGAAGGCGTCCTCCAGGAGGTAGTGCAGCCGGTGACTGCCCTCGCCGCCGCCGAGGAGGATGCCGAGGGACTGGAAGGCCTCGACGGTCAGCCGGTAGCCGTTCGGCAGGACCGGCTCGTGGACGCTCACGTACTCGGCGATCCGCCGCGCCCGTTCGACGTCCTGCGGGTAACGGGCGTAGTGCGCGGCGACCTTGCGTTCGATACGGGGATAGGCGGCCCGGTAGACGTCGTCCGCGTGCCCGTCGAGCGACGGGAGGCCACCCGTGATCAGGGCGGCGGTCAGCCCTTCGGGCGCCGTCGACAGATAGTTCACCGCGCAGAAGCCGCCGAAGCTCTGGCCGAGGACGGTCCAGGGGGCGCCGCCGGTGACCGAGGAGCGTATGGACTCGCAGTCCCGGACGATCGAGTCCGTGCGGAAGCGCGTCAGATAGGCGGCCTGTTCGGCGGGCCCGCCGCGCAGCGGCAGCGTCTGGCGGTTGGCGGGGGTGGAGGCGCCGGTGCCGCGCTGGTCCAGGAGGAGGACTCGGAACTCCTCCAGGGCGCGGCCGAGCCAGGCCCCCTGACCGACGAAACGATTTGCCCCGAAGCCCGGACCGCCCTGGAGGTAGAGCAGCCACGGCAGGTCGTCCCGGTCCGCCTCACCGCCGGCGACGACCTCACGGGCGTACAGCTCGATGGTCTCGCCCCCGGGGTCGTCGTGGTCCAGGGGCACGGTGAAACGGCGGTCGGTGAGGACGACGCCGGGCTGGCGGTAGCTGACGGTCAACGGGGCTCCCGAGACGGTTGGGTTGCGGGCCGCCCCAGTTCAGCACATGCCCGGGGCGCTGCCGAGCCCCGGGATCATGCAGACATACGGAACCCGGTGCTGATCCGGTACTGAACCCCGGATCAGTACCGGGTCAGCGCGCCGAAAGACTGGAGCGCCGGACCACCAGCTCCGGCTGGAGCACGACCCTGCGGTGGGAGTGCCGCCTCCCGCCCATCTCCGCCTCCGTCTCGGTCTCCTCCAGGAGGAGTTCCGCGGCCAGGGCGCCCATGGTCACGGCGGGCTGGCGTACGGAGGTCAGCGGTACGGCCGCCGCGGCGGCGAACTCGATGTCGTCGTAGCCGACGATCGCGAGGTCGTCGGGAACGCCGACACCGGCCGCGTACATGGCCTGCAGGACGCCGAGGGCGAGCAGGTCGTTGGCGCAGAACACGGCGGTCGGACGGTCGGCGAGGCCCAGGAGTCGGGCGCCCGCGTCCCGGCCGGCGGCGACGTCGAGTCGCTCAGTGGGCAGCTCGCGCAGCGCCGTGGGGCTGAGGCCGGCCTCGGCGAGGGCGTTCATGGCACCCGTGCGGCGGTCGCGCACCTGGTTGAAGCTGGGTGGTCCGCTGACGTACGCGATGGAGCGGTGTCCGGCGTCGACGAGATGGCGTACGGCCAGTGCGCCGCCCGCGACGTCGTCCACGGACACCGAGCACTCGGTGGTGCCCTCGGCGACCCGGTCGACCAGGACGAACGGGATGCCGTGACGGCGGAACGACTCTATGTTGCGGCCGGTCGCGTCGGCGGGGGTGAGCAGTACGCCGCGCACCCGCTGCTCGGCGAAGAGCGACAGGTAGTCGGCCTCCTCCCCGGCGCTCTGGGCGCTGTTGCAGACCATCACGCCGAGCCCGGCGTCCCGCGCGGCCCGCTCGGCACCGCGTGCCACGTCCACGAAGAAGGGGTTGCCCATGTCGAGGACGAGCAGCCCCATGATGCGGCTGCGCCCGGCGCGCAGCTGCCGGGCCGACTCGCTGCGGACGTAGCCGAGGCGGTCGATCGCGGACAGCACACGGGCACGGGTCTCGGTGGCGACCGAGTCCGGGCGGTTGATGACGTTCGAGACCGTGCCCACCGAGACTCCGGCGGCGCGTGCGACGTCCTTGATACCCACCGGCTGGGCCATCAGGCGGGGACCTCCAGGGAAACGAACGGTGGCGGGC
Organism: Streptomyces sp. NBC_00576; assembly: GCF_036345175.1. Classification (NCBI taxonomy): domain Bacteria; kingdom Bacillati; phylum Actinomycetota; class Actinomycetes; order Kitasatosporales; family Streptomycetaceae; genus Streptomyces; species Streptomyces sp. NBC_00576. Next base: position 885,965 of record NZ_CP107780.1, read on the forward strand.
AGGCCTTTACATTAGCGGCCTGCCCGGCCTTGACTAATCCGCTGATCATTCCGCTCACGTGGGAAGCCGGAAGTCAACGACATGGAGCGCCGAGGGGGTCGTGCCGCTCGACTTCTCCTGGTAGAGGACCGACAGGACGTTGTCCTGGGCGATCCGTGACTCGTCGACCACGACCTCGCCGAAGGCGTTCAGTCCGCTGCCGTCGTACAGCACCGTCCAGTCGGTGTAGCCGGAGGACTTCGAGGCGCCGGCTATCCGCCCGAAGGGGAAGATCGCGTAGGCGTTGTCGTACTTGTCGAGGACCAGCTTGGTGCGCTGGCTGGAGCCCAGCGGGACCGGGATCTCGGTCTTCTGCCAGGTGCCGGCGGAGTTCTTGCGCAGGTGGAAGGCGCGTCCGTTGGCGGTGCGGTTGGTGACGTAGTTGGTGGTGCACTGGCCGAAGCGGCCGGGTACGTAGCTGATGATCGCGTGCGGCAGCCCGGACGAGTCGGTGAACTGGCTCTCCTGGTTCATCAGGGAGTGGTCCGGGTTCAGCGCGTCGACCACCAGGCCGCTGTCCGTCACGGCGACCTTGTCGGAGCCGCCGGTGGTGCCGACGAGCGTGCCCGCGTTGTTGCGCCAGGTGCGGCCCCGGTCGTCGGAGTAGACGTAACCGGTGTCGTGGTTGGTGATGCCGCCGCTGTTGCACATGACGGCGCCGTTCTGCTCGCGCCAGGTGAAGAACGAGTGCAGGCGGCCGTTCTTGTCGTAGTCGATGCCGTGCAGGTACATGTTGCGGACCGTCGACGAGCCGTGCTCGCTGGTGTACGTGCCGGTGGAGCTGGACCACTCGCCGAGGTTGGTCCAGGAGGTGCCGTCGTACTCGGCGATCGCGTTGCGGCCGTTGCCGGAGATGCCGACACGGTAGCTGAGCTGGAGCTTGCCGTCGGGCAACGAGACGAACTGCGGGTACGTGAACTGCGAGGTGAGCGCGAGTCCGTCGAGCGTCGACTGGGGTGCGCCGAAGCGGGACGCGATCCAGCTGAGCCCGGACGGGTTGTCCATGAGCCCGGCCACCGACTTGACGTAGGTGAAGCCGTCGCTGTGCGAGTCCATGTTGAGGTGGAGGCGGCCGTCGACCTTGGAGACGCCCATGGAGATGACGTTGTGCGAGTCGCTCGACTTGAGGGTGTGCCCGACCTGGACCGTCGACCAGGTGGTGCCGCCGAGGACCCGGCGGCCGACGACGGCGTTCTTGTCTGCGGTGTACCAGACGGCGTACTGGTAGCCCTTGTAGGTCAGCAGGCCGTTCTTCTGGAACGAGTTGTTGTTGACCAGGCCGTCGTAGGAGACGAAGAAGACGGCCTGGGAGTCGAGCGTGGTGTTGCCGGTCTGGGTGACCGAGGGGCCGGGGTCTGCGGCGCGGGCACTGCCGACGGCAAAGGCGGGGGTCACCACGGCGCCGGCGAGAGCGGCGCCCAGCAACGTACGTCTTTTCATCTCGGGGGGACTCCGTTGTCTTGCGAAATGAGGTGAGCGGGGTGATCGGGGGTGATCGGGCGAGGTGTTCAGGCGAGGTGGAACACCTCGGTGAGGGGCTTCATGGCCTCGTCGGGACGGGCGCCGTCCAGCGATTCGAAGAACGGCGCCATCTCCGCCTGCCAACGGGCGTTGATCTCGGCGGCTTCCATGCCTGCCTGGGCGGCGGCGAAGTCCTCGGTCTCCAAGTAGCCGACCAACAGGCCGTCTTCACGCAGGAAGAGCGAGTAGTTGTGCCAGCCGGTGGCCGAGAGTGCGTCGAGCATCTCGGGCCACACGGCGGCGTGCCGCTCGCGGTACTCGTCGAGGCGGTCCGCCCGGACCTTCAGCAGAAAGCACACGCGTTGCATCAACAGCCCCCAGGAATCAGAAGTTGAACTGGTCGATGTTGTCCTTGGTGAACACGGTCGGCTTGCCGAGGCTGATCACGCCGTCCTTGCCGATCGTGTACTCACCCATGTCGCCGGCCTTGAAGGTCTCGCCTTCCTTGCCGGTGATCTGGCCCGAGACCAGCGCGACGGAGGTGTACGCGGCCAGCTCGCCGAGCTTCGCCGGGTCCCACAGCTCGAAGCCCTCGACGGTGCCGTTCTTGACGTACTTGCGCATGTCGTTGGGGGTGCCGAGGCCGGTCAGCTTGACCTTGCCCTTGTACTTCGAGCCGGACAGGTACTGGGCGGCGGCCTTGATGCCGACGGTGGTCGGGGAGATGATCCCCTTCAGGTTCGGGTACTCCTGGAGGAGGCCCTGGGTCTGCTGGAAGGACTGCTGGGCGTCGTCGTTGCCGTACGCGACCTTGACCAGCTTGACGTCCTTGTACTTCGGGTCCTTCAGCTCGTCCTTCATGAAGTCGATCCAGGTGTTCTGGTTCGTCGCGGTCTGCGCCGCGGACAGGATCGCGATCTCGCCCTTGTAGCCGATCTGCTCGGCGAGCAGCTGCACCTCGGTACGGCCCAGGTCCTCGGCGCTGGCCTGCGAGACGAAGGCGTTACGACAGTCGGTGTTGGTGTCCGAGTCGTAGGTGACGACCTTGATGTCGTTCTTCATGGCCTGCTTGAGCGCGGTGCACAGGGCACCCGGGTCCTGCGCGGACACGGCCATCGCGTCGACCTGCTGCTGGGTGAGGGTGTTGACGTACGACACCTGCCCGGCGGTGTCGGTGGCGCTGCTGGGGCCGACCTCCTTGTAGCTGGAGCCCAGCGTCTTCAGCGCGGCCTCGCCGCCCTTGTCGGCGGAGGTGAAGTACGGGTTGTTGACCGCCTTGGGCAGGAACCCGACGGTCAGGCCCTTCTTGGTGGCCGCGTTCGTGTCGGCCTTGCCGGTCGCGGCGGCCGAGGCACCCTCGTCCTTGACGTCGTTCTTGGAGGTACCGCCACAGGCGGTGAGCGCCAGAGCGAGTGAGGTGGCAGCGGCGAGAGCCGCGGAGGCACGGCGGACGGATGACTTGCGCATGGCTTTGTTCCTTCTTGTACGAGGGTGAGCTGAAGTTACGAGGTCGGAGCCGGCGTTTTGGACACCGGCACTGAGGCGGCTCTGCGCCCGGCCCTCGCTAGCGAGATCTGTCGTGCGACCCGGGGACCGAGCACCGAGAGGACGAGCAGAATTCCAGTGACGACGATCTGTGACTGAGCCGAAACATCCTGAAGGCTCATCACGTTCTGCAGCGCGCCGAGCAGGAACACCCCGGCGATGGCGCCACCGAGCGTGCCCTTCCCACCGTCGAAGTCGATGCCACCGAGCAACACGGCGGCGATGACGGAGAGTTCGAGCCCGGTGGCGTTGTCGAAGCGAGCGCTGGCGTAATGCAGCGCCCAGAAGATCCCGGTGAGGGAGGCCGTGAGACCGGTCACCGTGAACAGGATCAACTTCTGCCGCTTGACCCGGATACCGGCGAAGCGGGCGGCCTCCTCGCTCGCACCGATCGCGAACAGCGAGCGGCCGAACGGGGTGGCGTGCAGCACGACCACGGCGATCGCGAGCAGCACGATGAAGGGCAGGAGGGCGTACGGGATGAAGGTGTCCCCGATGCGTCCGGCCGCGAAGTCCAGGTACTGGGTGGGGAAGTCGGTCACCGCGTCGGAGCCGAGCACGATCTGTGCGATGCCCCGGTAGGCGGCCATGGTGCCGATGGTGACGGCGAGGGAGGGCAGCCCGAGCCGGGTGACGAGCAGCCCGTTGATCAGCCCGCAGACGGCGCCCAGGACCAGGCAGATCGGGATGATCACCTCGATCGTCAGGCCCTGGTTCCACAGGGCACCCATCACCGCGCCGGACAGGCCGGCGGTGGAGGCGACGGACAGATCGATCTCGCCGGAGACGACGAGCAGGGTCATGGGCAGCGCGATGAGCGCGATCGGGAGGGTGTTGCCGATCAGGAAGGACAGGTTGAGCCCGTTGCCGAACCCGTCCACGAACCCGAAGGACAGCAGCAGCACGACGACGAGGAGGATACCGACGGCGGAATCCCACCTTTTCAAGGAGGACCCGCGGATGGCACGCGCGAGCGACGAGTCAGCCATGGCGGGCGTTCCTCTTCTTCAGTGCGGACGCCACGCGCAGGGCGACGATCCGGTCGACCGCGATGGCGAGGATGAGCAGGATGCCGTTGATGGCCATCACCCACACCGAGCTGACGCCGAGGGCGGGCAGCACGCTGTTGATGGACGTCAGCAGCAGCGCGCCTAGCGCGGCCCCGTAGACGCTGCCGGAGCCGCCGGTGAAGACCACACCGCCGACCACGACCGCGCTGACGACGGTGAGTTCGTAGCCGTTGCCCGTGCTGGAGTCGACGTTGCCGAACCGCGCGAGGTACAGCGCGCCGGCGAGTCCGGCGAGGGCACCGCAGAAGGTGTACGCGGCGAGGATCCGCTTGCGCACGGGGATGCCTGCGAGCCGGGCAGCCTCGGGGTTGGAGCCGAGGGCGTACAGTTCGCGGCCGCTGCCGAACTGCTTGAGGTAGTAGGCGGTGGCGATGAGCACGACGAGCGCGATCAGCGCGAGATACGGCACCGCAGAGATACCGCCGGAGCCGAAGTCGACGAATCCGTCCGGGAGATCGGCGGCCGTGATCTGCCGGGAGCCGACCCAGATGGAGTCGATGCCGCGGATGATGTAGAGCGTGCCGAGGGTGACGACGAGGGCCGGTACCTGACCGAAGCTGACCAGGAGCCCGTTGAGGAGTCCGAAGCCGATGCCGAGGAGGACGGCCAGGGCGACGGCCACGACGGGGTTTCCGCCGTCCTGGAGGTAGAGGCCGGCGGCGAAGGCGCTGATGCCGAGGGTGGAGCCCACCGACAGGTCGACGTTGCGGGTGATGACCACCAGCGACTGGCCGGTGGCGACCAGGACCAGGATCGTCGCGTTCAGCAGCAGGTCCTTGATGCCCTGCTCGGACAGGAACTCGCTGTTGCCGGCCTGCGTGACGGCGATCATCACCAGGAAGACGACCAGGATGGCGAGTTCGCGCATCTTGAACACACGGTCCACCAGTCGGGTGCCGCTGGACTTGGGCACCTCGGCGGCGGGGGCGGGGTTGGGAGCGGTCACCGTCATGCGGCGGCCCTCCCGGTGGCTGCGGCCATCACCGTTTCCTCGGTTGCTTCGGAGCGCGGGATCTCGGCGGCGAGGCGGCCCTCGTGCATCACGAGCACGCGGTCGGCCATACCGAGGATCTCGGGCAGGTCGGAGGAGATCATCAGAACGGCCACACCGTCGGCGGCCAGCTCGCTGAGCAGGCGGTGCACCTCGGCCTTCGTACCGACGTCGATGCCACGGGTGGGCTCGTCGACGATCAGTACCCGGGGGCCGGTGGCGAGCCACTTGGCCAGGACGACCTTCTGCTGGTTGCCGCCGGACAGCGTGTTGACGGTGTCGGCGATGCGGGCGTACTTCACCTGGAGCTTGACGGCCCAGTCGAGGGAGCGGCTGCGTTCGGCGCCCCGGTCCATGAGTCCGGCCCTGACGGTCGTACGCAGGCCGGTGAGGCCGATGTTCCGCTCGATGGACATGTCCATCACCAGGCCCTGGGCGCGGCGGTCCTCGGGGACGAGGGCAAGCCCGGCGGCCATGGCCGTGGAGGGTGCTCCGTTCGTGAGAACCGTGCCGTCCACCTCGACCTCGCCCGCGTCCCAGCGGTCGATGCCGAAGACGGCCCGGGCCACCTCCGTGCGGCCGGCGCCGACGAGTCCGGCGAGACCCACGATCTCGCCGTGCCGGACCTCGAAGGAGACATCGGTGAAGACGCCCTCGCGGGTCAGCCGGCGCACGCTGAGGGCGACCTCGCCGGCCTCCACGTCCTGCTTCGGGTAGAGCTCGTCGAGATCGCGGCCGACCATCCGGCGGACGAGATCGTCCTCGGTCATGCCGTCGATCGGCTCGCTGGCGATCCAGGCGCCGTCACGCAGGGTCGTCACCCGCTGGCAGAGCTTGAAGATCTCCTCCAGCCGGTGCGAGATGAAGAGCACGGCGGCGCCCTGTTCGCGCAGGGTACGGACGACGCCGAAGAGACGGGCGACCTCGCTGCCGGTGAGGGCCGCGGTCGGCTCGTCCATGATCAGGACGCGGGCGTCGAAGGAGAGCGCCTTGGCGATCTCCACGATCTGCTGGTCCGCGATGGACAGGCCGCGTGCGGGGCGGTCGGGGTCGAGTTCGACGCCGAGCCGCCGCATCAGGGCGGCGGTCGCCGCATGGGTGGCCTTGTGGTCGATCCGGCCGAGGGCGCGCCGGGGCTGGCGGCCCATGAAGATGTTCTCGGCGATCGACAGGTCCGGGAAGAGCGTGGGCTCCTGGTAGATCACGGCGATGCCGGCGTCGCGGGCGTCGCCGGGGCCGTGGAAGACGACGGGGGCGCCGTCGAGCAGCACCTGGCCGGCGTCCGGTCGGTGCACGCCGGCGAGCGTCTTGATGAGGGTCGACTTGCCGGCGCCGTTCTCACCGGCGAGTGCGTGCACTTCACCGGGGAACAGCTCAAGGGAAACGTCCCGCAGGGCACGCACCGCACCGAAGGACTTCGAGATGTCCTTGAGTGCCAGCACAGGGGCCGGCCCCGGGTCGGACGGGTGGGTCATGAGGGCTCCTCGACAACGTCGGTGGGACTGACCCCAGGACGTCGTGAAAGGTTTCAACTGGGTTGCCGGGACGTTAGGCATGGGAGCCATGTCACGTCAATGGGTCCGTGTCGAAATTCTTTCGATAATTGAAGGTCACAGGCAAGTCACGGTAGGTCGAATCGGTCAGAGGACTTGACACCCCTTCGGGGGGCTCATAGCTTCCCGTTCTGAATCGTTTCATCAGAACGTCGTTCCGCATGCTGATTCCCAGCAGTCGATCCGACCCGATGTCACAGGAGTCCTGAAGTGTCCGAGCTCAGCGCGGTGAAGGCCGCTCTCAAGACCCAGGCCATCGAAACCCCGTCGTGGGCGTACGGGAATTCGGGGACCCGTTTCAAGGTGTTCGCGCAGCCCGGCGTTCCCCGCAACCCCTTCGAGAAGCTGGACGACGCCGCCCAGGTGCACGCCTTCACCGGAGTGGCCCCGACCGTCGCCCTGCACATTCCGTGGGACAAGGTCGAGGACTATGCGGCCCTGGCCAAGTACGCCGACGAGCGCGGCCTGAAACTGGGCGCGATCAACTCGAACACCTTCCAGGACGACGACTACAAGCTCGGCAGCATCTGCCACCCGGACGCGGTGGTGCGGCGCAAGGCGCTCGGTCATCTGCTCGAATGCGTCGACATCATGGACGCCACGGGGTCGAAGGACCTGAAGCTGTGGTTCGCCGACGGGACGAACTATCCCGGTCAGGACGACATCCGTGAGCGGCAGGACCGGCTCGCCGAGGCGCTGGCCGCGGTGTACGAGCGGCTCGGCGACGACCAGCGGATGCTCCTCGAGTACAAGTTCTTCGAGCCGGCCTTCTACGCGACCGACGTCCCGGACTGGGGCACGGCGTACGCGCACTGCCTCAAGCTCGGGCCGAAGGCGCAGGTCGTGGTCGACACCGGGCACCACGCGCCCGGCACCAACATCGAGTTCATCGTCGCCACGCTGCTGCGGGAGGGGAAGCTCGGCGCGTTCGACTTCAACTCGCGGTTCTACGCGGACGACGATCTGATGGTCGGCTCGGCGGATCCGTTCCAGCTGTTCCGGATCATGTACGAGGTGATCCGGGGCGGGGGGTTCGTGCCGGAGGTGGCGTTCATGCTGGACCAGTGCCACAACATCGAGGCGAAGATTCCGGCGATCATCCGGTCGGTGATGAATGTCCAGGAGGCGACGGCCAAGGCACTCCTTGTTGACAAGGACGCGCTGGGTGTTGCTCAGCGGTCCGGGGACGTCCTTGCCGCCAACGCGGTGTTGATGGACGCGTACAACACGGATGTTCGGCCGTTGCTTGTCGAGGTTCGGGAGGAGCTGGGGTTGGACGGCGACCCGATCGCCGCGTACGCCCGGTCCGGGTGGGGTTCGAAGATCGCCGCGGAGCGGGTTGGTGGGGAGCAAGCCGGTTGGGGCGCGTGACTTCCGCGTCTCGTCTGCCGGGTTCGGTTCGTCGCGGACCTCCGGTTCGTTGTGGCTTGTCGCGCCCACGCGGCGGAGCCGCAAATGGATACAGCCCCGCGCCCCTGTCGGGGCGCTGCTCCTCCCCCTCGTTCACATCGTCACGTAAGGATTGATCACGTCATGGCAACCCATCCTGAAGCCGCTGCCCTCATTGCTCGGTCCCGTCGGCTTGGTGCTGACGCCCGCAATACGAACTACGCGGGTGGCAACACGTCCGCCAAGGGGACCGACATCGATCCCGTCACCGGTGGTGATGTGGAGCTGATGTGGGTCAAGGGGTCCGGGGGTGACCTGGGCACCCTGACCGAGGGTGGGCTGGCCGTGTTGCGGCTTGACCGGCTGCACGCGCTCAAGGGTGTGTATCCGGGCGTGGAGCGCGAGGACGAGATGGTCGCCGCGTTCGACTACTGCCTGCACGGCAAGGGCGGGGCGGCGCCGTCCATCGACACCGCGATGCACGGGCTCGTCGACGCGGCGCACGTGGATCATCTCCACCCCGACTCCGGGATCGCGCTCGCTTGTGCCGCCGACGGGGAGAAGCTGACCGCCGAGTGTTTCGGGGACAGCGTGGTGTGGGTGCCGTGGCGGCGCCCCGGGTTCCAGCTCGGGCTGGACATCGCCGCCGTGAAGGCCGCCAACCCGCAGGCCATCGGGTGCGTCCTCGGCGGCCACGGCATCACCGCCTGGGGCGAGACCGCCGAGGCGTGCGAGGAGAACTCGCTGCACATCATCCGTACCGCCGAGGCGTTCCTCGCCGAGCGCGGGAAGGCCGAGCCGTTCGGCCCGGTGATCGAGGGGTACGCGGCCCTCGCGCCCGAGGAGCGGCGGGAGCGGGCCGCCGCGCTCGCCCCGTATGTACGGGCCATCGCCTCGCAGGACAAGCCGCAGGTCGGGCACTTCACCGACTCGGACGTCGTGCTCGACTTCGTGTCGCGCGCCGAGCACCCGCGGCTGGCGGCCCTCGGCACCTCCTGCCCGGACCACTTCCTGCGCACCAAGGTCAGGCCGCTCGTCCTCGATCTGCCGGCCTCCACTCCCCTCGACGAGGCGATCGCGCGGCTCAAGGAGCTGCACGCCGAGTACCGCGAGGAGTACGCCGCCTACTACCGGCGCAACGCCCTGCCCGACTCCCCCGCGCTGCGCGGCGCCGACCCCGCGATCGTGCTGATCCCGGGCGTGGGCATGTTCAGCTTCGGCAAGGACAAGCAGACCGCGCGCGTGGCCGGCGAGTTCTATGTCAACGCGATCAACGTGATGCACGGGGCCGAGGCGGTCTCGACGTACGCGCCGATCGAGGAGTCGGAGAAGTTCCGCATCGAGTACTGGGCACTGGAGGAAGCGAAGCTTCAGCGGATGCCCAAGCCGAAGGCGCTGGCCACCCGGGTCGCTCTGGTGACCGGTGCGGGCAGCGGGATCGGTAAGGCGATCGCCGAGCGGCTGGTCGCCGAGGGCGCCTGTGTCGTCGTCGCCGATCTCAACGCGGAGAACGCCCAGGCCGTGGCGGAGGAGCTGGGCGGGCCGGACAAGGCGGTCGCGGTCACCGTGGATGTCACGTCCGAGGAGCAGATCGCCGAGGCGTTCCGGGCCGCCGTGCTGGCCTTCGGCGGGGTGGATCTCGTCGTCAACAACGCGGGGATCTCGATCTCCAAGCCGCTGCTGGAGACCACGGCGCGGGACTGGGATCTGCAGCACGACATCATGGCGCGCGGATCGTTCCTCGTCTCGCGCGAGGCGGCGCGCGTGCTGATCGCGCAGGAGCTGGGCGGCGACATCGTCTACATCGCGTCCAAGAACGCCGTCTTCGCCGGGCCGAACAACATCGCGTACTCCGCGACCAAGGCCGACCAGGCGCACCAGGTGCGGCTGCTGGCCGCCGAGCTGGGCGAGCACGGCATCCGGGTCAACGGCATCAACCCCGACGGCGTCGTGCGCGGCTCCGGGATCTTCGCGGCCGGCTGGGGTGCCCAGCGTGCGGCGACGTACGGCATCGAGGAGGAGAAGCTCGGCGAGTTCTACGCGCAGCGGACCATCCTCAAGCGCGAGGTGCTGCCCGAGCACGTCGCCAACGCCGTGTTCGCGCTCACCGGTGGCGAGCTCACGCACACCACCGGGCTGCACGTCCCGGTCGACGCCGGCGTCGCCGCCGCCTTCCTGCGATGAGCCGGACCGTGAAGTCGTACGCCGCGGTCGACCTCGGCGCGTCCAGCGGGCGCGTCATGGTCGGCCGCGTCGGGCCCGACACGCTGGAGCTGGCCGAGGCGCACCGGTTCGTGAACCGGCCCGTGCGGGTGCCCGAGGGGCTGCGCTGGGATGTTCTCGCGCTGTACGCGGGTGTGCTCGACGGGCTGCGGGCCGCCGGTGCCCACTGCGGTGGAGAACTCGACTCCGTCGGCATCGACAGCTGGGCCGTGGACTACGGGCTGCTGGACGGCGACGGGGCCCTGCTCGGCAACCCGGTGCACTACCGCGACGCCCGCACCGAGGGTGTCGCGGAGAAGGTGTGGGCGTCCGTCCCGGCCGCCGAGCTGTACGCGGCAACCGGGTTGCAGTACGCGCCCTTCAACACCCTCTACCAGCTGACAGCGGCCCGCGACACCCGCCAACTGGCCGCCGCCCAGCGGCTGTTGCTCATCCCCGACCTGCTGACGTACTGGCTGACGGGCGAGGCCGGCACCGAGCTGACCAACGCCTCCACCACCCAGCTGATCGATCCCCGGACCCGCGACTGGGCCCATGACATCGCGCGGAAACTGGACATCGACCTCGGGCTGTTCGCGCCGCTGCGGCAGCCCGGTGACCCGGCGGGCGTGCTGCGGGCGGAGGTACTGGAGGAGACCGGGCTCACCGGGCCGGTCCCGGTGACCACGGTCGGGTCCCACGACACGGCCTCAGCTGTGGCGGCCGTGCCGGCGGTGGACGAGCGGTTCGCCTACATCTGCACCGGCACCTGGTCCCTGGCGGGCCTGGAGCTGGACGCGCCCGTGCTCTCCGAGGAGAGCCGGGCCGCCAACTTCACCAATGAGCTCGGGCTCGACGGCACGGTCCGCTATCTGCGCAACATCATGGGGCTGTGGCTCCTCCAGGAGTGCGTACGGGCCTGGGGCAACCCCGACCTGGGCGACCTGCTGCGGGCGGCTGCCGAGGCGCCGGGGCTGCGGTCCGTGGTGGACGCGGGGGACGCGGCGTTCCTGGCGCCCGGGCGGATGCCGGAGCGGATCGCCGAGGCCTGCCGGGCCTCGGGGCAGCCGGTGCCTCGGACTCCGGGCGAGATCACTCGCTGCATCCTCGATTCCCTCGCCCTCGCCCATCGGCGGGCGGTGACGGACGCCCAGCGGCTCGCCGGGCACTCCGTCGACGCCGTGCATATCGTCGGGGGCGGCGCGCGCAACGCGCTGCTGTGCCGGCTCACCGCCGATGCCTGCGGGCTGCCGGTGGTGGCGGGTCCCGCCGAGGCCGCCGCGCTCGGCAACGTCCTCGTCCAGGCGAGGGCCCACGGGCTCGTCGGCGACCGTACGGACATGCGCCGGCTGCTCGCCCGTACCCAGCCGCTGACGCGCTACGAGCCGTCCGGCGACCCGGCGGCCTGGCGAGCGGCGGAGGCACGGCTCACCGACGTCAGGTGAGACGGTGCTCCCCCACCACGTAACCTCCGGGTACTCTCCATTCATCCGATGACCAACCACGAGGAGCCGCGATGCGTGTCGCCCTGTTCCTGACCTGTGTCAACGACACGCTCTATCCGGACACGGGCCGCGCCGTGGTGAAACTGCTGACCAGACTAGGCGTCGAGGTCGACTTCCCGATGGCCCAGACGTGCTGCGGGCAGGCCCACTACAACACCGGGTACCGGCACGAGGCCGAGCCGCTCGCCCGGCATTTCTCCGATGTATTCGGGGGGTACGAGGCGATCGTCACGCCCTCCGGGTCGTGCGGGGCGATGGTGCGGGAGCTGTATCCGCGGATGGGTGAGCGGGCCCGGGCCGAGGGGCGCGGGGACGGGCTCGCGGCCACACTGGCACCCGTGGTCCCCAAGACGTACGAGCTGACGGAGTTCCTGGTGGATGTGCTGGGGGTGACGGACGTGGGCGCCTACTACCCGCACACCGTCACCTATCACCCGACGTGTCACGGGCTGCGCAGTCTGGGGCTGGCCGACCGGCCGTTCAAGCTGCTCCAGGCCGTCAAGGGGCTGGAGCTGCGCGAGCTGCCCGGCGCCGACGAGTGCTGTGGCTTCGGCGGCACGTTCGCAGTGAAGAACGCCGATGTCTCGGCGGCAATGGGCGCCGACAAGGTGCGCAACGCCGAGTCGACGGGGGCGGACGTGCTGTGCGCCGCCGACAACTCGTGTCTCATGCACATCGGCGGGACCATGAGCCGGCTCAGCACCGGTATGCGGCCGGTGCACATCGCGGAGATCCTGGCGAGCACGGAAGAGGAGCCCCTGGCATGAGCGGGACGTTCGTCGGGATGCCGGCCTTTCCCAAGGCGGCCCATGAGGCGGTCAACAACCAGACCCTGCGCGGCAATCTGCGCCATGCCACCCACACCATCCGCGGCAAGCGGGAGAAAGCCGTCGCCGAGCTGGCCGACTGGGCGGAACTCCGGGAGGCGGGCAAGCGGATCAAGGACCACACGCTGCGCCATCTCGACCGCTATCTCGTCCAGTTGGAGGAGTCGGTCACTGCGGCGGGTGGCATCGTGCACTGGGCCGCCGACGCCGACGAAGCCAACCGGATCGTCATCGACCTGGTGCGGATGACCGGCGAGTCGGAGGTCGTCAAGGTCAAGTCGATGGCCACGCAGGAGATCGGGCTGAACGAGGCCCTGGAGGCCGAGGGCATCGCGGCCTACGAGACGGATCTCGCCGAGCTGATCGTGCAGTTGGGCAAGGACCGGCCCTCGCACATCCTCGTCCCGGCGATCCACCGCAACCGGGGCGAGATCCGGGACATCTTCGCGCGCGAGATGAGCGAGTGGGGCCGCCCGGCTCCCGAGGGCCTCACCGACACGCCCGCCGAACTGGCCGAAGCGGCACGGCTCCACCTCCGGGAGAAGTTCCTCCGCGCCAAGGTGGGCGTCTCCGGCGCCAACTTCATGGTCGCCGACACCGGCACCCTGGTCGTGGTGGAGTCCGAGGGCAACGGGCGGATGTGCCTGACGCTGCCCGAGACGCTGATCTCGGTCGTCGGCATCGAGAAGATCGTGCCGACCTGGCGGGACCTGGAGGTCTTCCTCCAGACCCTCCCCCGCTCGTCGACCGCCGAGCGCATGAACCCGTACACGTCGACCTGGACCGGCACCACGGACGGCGACGGCCCGCAGACCTTCCATCTGGTCCTGATCGACAACGGCCGCACCGACACCCTCGCCGACGAGGTCGGCCGCCAGGCCCTGCGCTGTATCCGCTGCTCCGCCTGCCTGAATGTCTGCCCGGTGTACGAGCGGGCCGGCGGTCACGCCTACGGCTCCGTCTACCCCGGCCCCATCGGCGCCATCCTCAGCCCCCAACTCCGGGGCATCGCAAGCGAGATCGACGCCTCGCTCCCGTACGCCTCCTCGCTGTGCGGGGCCTGCTACGAGGTCTGCCCGGTCGCGATCGACATCCCCGAGGTGCTGGTGCACCTGCGCGAGCGCGTCGTCGAGGGCGGGCCGGTCACCCGGGAGGGCAACAAGGTCGTCCTGAAGCCCGCGAAGGGCCACGCCGCCGAGCGGGCCGCGATGCGCGCCGCCCGCTGGGCGTTCAGCCACCCCGGCGCCCTGCGCACCGGCCAGCGCCTCGCCTCCCGTACCCGCCGTTTCCATCCCCGCACTTTGCCCGGCCCCGGCAAGGCCTGGAGCGCCACCCGCGACCTGCCGCCCGTACCGGCGGAACCGTTCCGCGACTGGTGGCAGCGCACCGACGGCGGAAAGGACACCACCAAGTGAACAGCCGCGATCTGATCCTGGGCCGGGTACGGCGCGCACTCGCCGACGTACCCCGCGACGACACGCCGTACGAGCAGGCCGTCGACCGTGACTACCTGCGCGAGCACGGAAACCGCAGCGTCGAGGAGACCGTCGAACTCCTGGCCGAGAACCTGGCGGACTATCGGGCGATCGTGCACCGCTGCCCCGCAGACGAGCTCCCGGCGCTGCTCGCCGGGATACTGGCCGCGCGCGGCTCGGCGTCGGTGCTCGTACCGCCCGGGCTCCCGCCGGAGTGGCTGTCGGCCGCGGACACCGCCCAGGTCGAGGACCGTGCGGTGAGCACCGTGTACGACCTGGACGGGGTCGACAGCGTCGTCACGGCCTGCGCCCTCGCCGTCGCCGAGACCGGCACCATCGTCCTGGACGGCGGCCCGGACCAGGGCCGCCGCCGGATCACCCTGGTCCCCGACCACCACATCTGCGTCGTCCGCGTCCCCGACCAGGTCGTCTCCTCCGTGCCGCAGGCCTTCGAACGCCTGGACCCGGCACGGCCGTTGACCTGGATCTCCGGTCCGTCCGCGACCAGTGACATCGAACTCGACCGCGTCGAGGGGGTGCACGGTCCGCGCACGCTGGAGGTGGTGCTGGTGAGCGCCGCCGATCGGTAGGACGCCGAAGACGACCCGTCCATCCATCCATCCGTCGGGCATGGGTGTCGCTGAGTACACCCCGCGATACGGGTTCCGCGTCCCTGTCTCGGAGACGCTGCGGTTGGTCAAGGTCAGCAGGCGTACGGGAGTGGCGACGCCGGGGGCGAGCCTGGCCACGGCCCGGCGGGTGCTGCGGCCGTCCGCGGGTCGCGCTCGCCGCGTGGACCGGCTTGCGGGGCCGGGCGCTTCGGCGGTCGGCCCCGTTCCGGAGTGTCGGCGTACGGATTCACACGTGACACAACCGGTGAACAAGCGCTTAGATAGTGGTCCGAACCCGTTCACGCCGGCGCTGGAGGCCCCGTTGTTCACATCCGTCGACGACGTATCCGCCCGTCTCGCCGAGACCGGGTACCTGGCCTCCCCCGCCGTCGCCACCACGGTCTTCCTGGCCGACCGTCTCGGCAAACCGCTTCTGGTGGAGGGCCCGGCCGGCGTCGGCAAGACCGAGCTGGCCAAGGCGGTCGCCGAGATCGCCGGCGCCGAGCTGATCCGCCTCCAGTGCTACGAGGGCGTCGACGAGTCCAGGGCGTTGTACGAGTGGAACCACGCCAAGCAGCTCCTGCGTATCAGCGCGGGCCGCGACGAGACGTGGGACGCGACCCGCACGGACATCTTCAGCGAGGAGTTCCTGCTCCCGCGCCCCCTGCTGACCGCCATACGCGGGGACGACCCCAAGGTGCTGCTGATCGACGAGACCGACAAGGCGGATGTCGAGGTGGAAGGCCTGCTCCTGGAGGTGCTCTCCGACTTCCAGGTCACCGTGCCGGAGCTGGGCACGATCACCGCGACCCGCCGTCCCTTCGTCGTCCTCACCTCCAACGCCAGCCGAGAACTGTCCGAGGCCCTGCGCCGCCGCTGCCTCTTCCTCCACATCGGTTTCCCGGACGCCGAGTTGGAACGCAGGATCGTACGGCTGAAGGTGCCGGAGCTCGACGCGGCGCTGGCCGAGTCGGTGGTGCGGGTGGTGGGCGCGCTGCGCGCGATGGACCTGCGGAAGGTGCCGTCGGTCTCCGAGACCATCGACTGGGCGCGCACGCTGCTGGCCCTGGGGGCGGACACGCTCGACGAGACGGTCGTACGGGACAGCCTGGGCGTTCTCCTCAAGCACCAGGACGATGTCCTCAAGGCGAGCGCCAAGTTGGACCTGGACGCGATTTGAATCCTCCCCCAGCCGAAGCAGTGGGATTCCTGGCTCACGCCGCCTGCGAGTCAGCGACCCGACAGGTCTTCCACGATCAACACCAGCCGGGTTGAAACCAGCCCGGTTTGTGCCGCAAAGCTTGGAGGTGCATGTGCTGTCTTGGTTCTCGATCAGCACGACGTACGCGCTTGGTTCTCGCAACGCACGGCGACCAGCCTACCCGCCCGCGTGGGCGGTCTTTCGCCCTGAAGGCGAAACCCCGTTCCCCGCCCGGCTTCGCAGGAGTCCGATTCCTCACCGGCCTGAAGGCCGGGGCATCCTCGGAGGTCTCAGGTGAACGCGCCCTCGGCACACGCCGGTTCCGGTGCCGGTGTCGCGGAACGGCTGACAGGGCTCGTC
Organism: Streptomyces sp. NBC_00576; assembly: GCF_036345175.1. Taxonomy (NCBI): domain Bacteria; kingdom Bacillati; phylum Actinomycetota; class Actinomycetes; order Kitasatosporales; family Streptomycetaceae; genus Streptomyces; species Streptomyces sp. NBC_00576. Next base: position 902,194 of record NZ_CP107780.1, read on the forward strand.
GGGGCGCTGCGTGCGCACGGTGTGCGGATCGGCACCGGGGAGACCGTGGACGCGGCGCAGGCGGTGGCCGTACTCGGCTTCGCTGACCGGGAGTTGCTGCGCGAGGGGCTGGCCGCGACCCTGCTGCACGGCACGGGCCAGCGTCCGGTGTTCGACCCCGTCTTCGACCTGTATTTTCCCCGGGGCGTCGGGGCACCCGGCACGGAACCCGCGGAGCGGGACGAGCTGCGCGACCGGCTCGCCGCCGCGCTGGCCGCGAACGACCAGGCGTTGCTTGCCCGGTTGGCCGCCGAGGCGGTCGACGGTTTCGGCGGATACGGCTCCGCACCCGGGTCGGACGGCTGGTCGTCGTACCAGACGCTGGACCGGCTCCGGCCGCAGACTCTGCTGGCCCGGGTGCGGGCGAGCCTCCGCGAGGGGACCGCGGACACGGGGTTCGCCGACCGGCTGCTCGACGACGAGATCCGGCGGCGGATCGAGGAGTTCAGACAGCTGGTCGGGACGGAGGCGCGGCGCCGGGTCGCCGAGCGGCGCGGCCGGGACGAGATCGCCCGCCGGGCGGTGGTGCCGACCGCCGACCGGGTCGACTTCCTGCTCGCCGGGCGCACCCAACTGGCGGAGCTGCGCAGGACGGTTCAGCCGCTCGCACGCAAACTGGCCACCCGGCTGGCGGCGCGCCGGCGTAAGGCCGCCCGCGGCTCGATCGACCTGCGGCGCACGGTGCGCGCGTCGCTGTCGACAGGCGGGGTGCCGATGCGGCCCGTACTGCGCAGGCGCCGGCCCGCCCGGCCCGAACTGGTGCTGCTGTGCGATGTGTCGGGCTCGGTGGCCGGCTTCTCCGACTTCACGATGCTGCTGGTGCAGGCACTGCACGACCAGTTCAGCAAGGTCCGCGTGTTCGCCTTCGTCAACCGGGTCGACGAGGTGACCGGCCTGCTCGTGCACGGCGCCTCCGACGCCGAGGGGCTGGGCGCCCGCATTCGCGCGGAGGCGACTCTGACGGGCTGGCACGGCAGCAGCGACTACGGCGTCGCCCTGGGCGAGTTCACGCAGCGGTACGCGGACGCGATCGGCCCGCGTACGACCGTGTTCGTGCTCGGTGACGCCCGCACGAACATGAGCGACCCGAATCTGCCCGCCGTACGACACCTGACCGAACGGGCCCGCCGTGTCTACTGGTTGAACCCCGAGGGACGGTCCCAGTGGGGTACGGGCGACTCCGCGGCGCCCGCCTACGCCGAGCTGGTGGAGATGCGCGAGTGCCGCAACGCACTCCAACTCGGCGCGCTGATCACCCGGTTGCTCCCGGTGTGAGCCGGCAGTCAGCTTCCAGGTGCCTTCGCGTACTCCTGTGCCATGCCTCCCGCGAAGTCGTGGACGATGACCTGCTCGTCGCCGACGACCCACGCGTCGTGCCCGGCCGGACACACGAAGACATCGCCGGGGCCCACTTCGCTCTCGCCGCCGTCATCCATGCGGATGCGCATCCGGCCCTGGACGACGTAACCGTTGTGGTGGATCTCGCAACTCTTCGTGCCCACGATGGGCCCGACGGACTCGGACCAGCGCCAGCCCGGCTCGAAGGTTCCCACGGCGAAGTCGAGGCCGGTCATGTGTACGGCTTCGAGGTGTCCCCGGGGGAAATCACGCCGCTCGTCCGGCTTCTCGACCGTCTTGATCTCCAGCATGTCTGCTGCCTCCTATCCCCCTCCATGGCTTTCGGACCCCCCTTCCCTTCCATCGTCCGCCCGTCGAGCCGGGGCCGCCATCCGAGGGACCTCTGGTGTCAGCCGGCTGCCCCCGCTCGTCCGGATCCATGCGAGCGTCCGCGCCCGCCTGGACGAACTCCAGGACTACGGATCACGCATCCCGTCCATGTCAGGTCAGTTCGAGCAGGCCCCGGCGCACGGCCTCCGAGACCGCCGCCGCCCTGTTGTCGACCTTGAGCTTGCGGTAGACGCGCACGAGATGTGTCTTGATCGTGGCCTCGCTCAGGAACAGTGCCCCGGCGATGGCCCGGTTGCTGAGCCCCTCGGCCATCAGCCGTACGACCTCGATCTCGCGCCCGCTCAACTCCTGCTCGGGGCTGACCACTTGGCCGACGAGTTCCCCGACGATCTCCGGTGCCAGCCCCAGCGCCCCGGCGGCGGCCCCGCGCACCGCACGGAACAGCTCCTCGGGCGGCCCGGCCTTGAGTACATAGCCCCGGGCGCCGGCCTCCAACGCCCGTACGACATCGGCCCGTCCGGCAGAGCTGGTCAGCATCACCACCGCCACACCGGGCGCCTCGGCGGCCAGCCGGCGGATCGCCTCGATTCCGTCGATCCCACCCGCACGCCCAGTGCCCCCGAACCGGAGGTCCATCAGCGCGACATCGGGAAGCAGCCGGGCGACCAGTCCGACAGCCTCCTCACCGCTGCCGGCCTCGGCGATCACATCGAGGTCGGGTTCGCCCTCCAGGAGCGCGCGCAGACCGGCCCGTACGACGGCGTGGTCGTCCGCGAGCACGACGCGCAGCGGCTCGGCCGCGCCGGGCGGGGCCGTGGTCATCGGGCGTTCGCCGTGGGGACGGACTCGGCGGGGACGAGGGGCCCGGCGGCGGGCTGCTGCCGGGACCGCGCGCAGACAGTGGCCCTGATCCGGGTGCCTCGGCCCGGCGCGCCGCTGACGTCGAGGTCACCGCCGTACTCACGCAGCCTGGCCCGCGCCGCGGGCAGCCCGAAACCGCGGCCCGGCCGCTGAGACGTACGTGCGAAGACCTCGGCGGAGTCGAACCCGACCCCGTCGTCGCTGACTTCGAGGTCCACTCGGTCCGGCCGCTGCCGACTGAGGGTGACCTGCACGTTCGCCGCGTGGGCGTGTTCGCGGACGTTCGCGAGTGTGCTCTGCGCGATGCGGAACAGGGTGGTGGCGGCGTGTTCGTCGAGGGCGGGCTGGGAGTCGCCCACCGACCGGAACCGCACCCGGGCCGCGGTCCCGTCGGCCTGCGAGCGCGCGCACAGGACGCGCAGCGCGCCTTCGAGGCCGGTCTCGGCGACGGCGGACGGGGTGAGGTCCCCGATCATGCGGCGGGTTTCGGTGAGGTTGGTGCCCAGTCCGTCGGCGACCGCTCGCACGCGAGTACGGGCCACGTCTGGCCGGTCGTCCCAGTCGCGGTCGGCAGCCTGGAGCAGCATCAGCCCGCCGGCGAGTTCCTGGGCGAGGGTGTCGTGCAGATCGCGGGCGATCCGCGTCCGCTCCGCCAGCACACCCGCCCGGCGCTGCTGCCGGGCGACGAGGTCACGTGTGTCGCGCAGCTCCTCGACGAGACGCCGACGCGCCTCGGCGTCCCGTTGCTGGGCGCGGTAGAGGGCGACGGTGCCCCAGACGGCCGCCACGGGCACCAGCACGCTGTCGATCACGAACCGGCCGTCGGCCCCGACCAGCGCCGTGACGAGGACAGCGGTGATCAGGGCGAGCGCCGCGGTCGCGGACCGGCGGCCGAGCACGCGCTGCGCGGCACACGCCAGCGGCAGCGCGCACCATACGAAGGCGGAGGTCAGCGCGGCCGGGACGAGGTAGAGGAGGAGGCCCCACAGTGCGAGGAGCAGCGGAATCCAGGTCGCCCGCCCGACCGTCCCGAGCCGGTCCCACAGCATCACGCCGCCCGTGTAGACGAACGCGAGCAACCCGCTGACGGTCGCGATGTACCAGCACAACTCGCTGTTGAGCCGGGCGAGTTGCAGCAGCGCGGACGCCACGATGACGAAGAACGCCAGATGCGACACGTGTTCCAGCGTGAGCCGCCCGCCGCGAGCCCTCAACTGCGTACGGACGGGGACACGATCGGGCACGGCAGATCCCCTTGGGCAGACTGATCCAATCGGACAGGGCCCAGAGTCTATCGACCGTCTGTATGACCGATGTGAAGAGACGGGTGGGACTGCCGATCGGTGCGTGACCGCGCCCCCGTGAGGGGGCGCGGGGAACTGCGCGACCAGCCCCCACCGGCCCGCGGCCGACGCACCGCCCGACCAACGGAGCTATGCGCCGGGGTGCAGACCCAGCACGCCCGGGGTCGGGTCGCCCTTGACCTCGCCGAAGTACAGGGCGAAGGTCTGCTTCCAGCGCTCGATCTGCGCACGGTCGGCCATGAAGCGGGGGAAGCCGTCGAGGTTCGCGTTCGGGTACTTCCAGATGGGCTTCAGGCCACCGGCGGGGGTGATGTCCGTCCGTACCGACCAGCCGTTGAAGGCGCCCTGCTGCTGGGCGGTGGAGAGCTGCCAGTTGAGGTAGAGCTTGGCGGCCGTGGTGTTCCGGCCCTGCTTGAGGATCGCGGCCCGCTGGCCCCACGCCATGAACGGGTGCCCCTCGGCGACGGCCCACCGCGAGGGTGCCGTGGACGGCGCCACGAGCGAGCCCGAGCCGCCGACGCCGAGCGCCTTCTGTCCGCCGGAGACGGCCTGCCCGGGCGTGTGGCTGCCACGGGCGAACCGGACGTCCTGGGCGGCGAACCTGGCGGCCCAGTCCCAGCCGTAGTGGTCGACGTACAGCTTGAAGAGGTAGAGGACCGCGTCGTCGTCGTGCGGGTAGGACGACGCGATCTGTCCTTTCCACTTCGGGTCGATCAGGTCGAGCGGGGACTTCGGGACGTCGGCGCCGACCCCTGCGACGTTGTACGAGTAGCTGAAGCCGATGACCGCGATGGCGGTCCAGGCGCCGTGCGGGTCCTTGAGGCCGTCGTACACCTTGGAGAAGCCTGCGGGCTTGTACTGCAGCAGGCGGCCCTGTCCCTTCCAGCGGGTGAAGTCCTGGAGGGTCTGGAGCTGCACGACGTCCGGGACGAGGGTGTCCGTCGCGAACTGGTTGTCGACGCGGACGTCGTGGTACTTGCTGTAGTCCACGACGACCTTGAGGTCGATCTCCGGGAAGCGGGCCGCGAAGCCCGCGCGGATGCCGTTGCCCTGGCTGTCGACGTCGCCGCCCGCGTAGATGACGAGTTTGCCGCCCTCGGCCAGCGCCGCCTGGTACAGCTCGTCGAGCGTCCGCGTCTCCTCGGCGCCCGTGGTCGAACGTGACCCGGTGGACGAGGCCGCGGCGGCGGGGGTCCCGGTGGCACCGAGCGCGCCGACACCCAGGGCCGCTCCGGCTCCGGTGGCGAGTACACGGCGACGGCTGAGGAAACTGGACACTCTGGGGGCCTCTCGATGGGGGGTCTGCTGGGGATTCGATCCTGACGCGAGCGAGAGGGTCTTCGCGTCGGCTGTACGGAGCGGGGTGCAGGGCAGCGGGACGAATCCCCGTTCAACCGATCGGTTGAACGGGGTGCCCGGGCGGTCAGACGGCCTTCAGACGGCCTGAAGCGTCTCGGGGACAAGGTCCTTGAGGGCCGGGTAGCCGTCGACGGCCATGATCAGGTCCGCTTCGGCGAGCAGGGCGCGCAGGACGTGGACGATGCCGTCCGTGCCTCCGAGGGCACAGCCGTAGGCGTACGGGCGGCCGATGCCGACCGCTGTCGCGCCCAGGGCGAGGGCCTTGACGATGTCGGCGCCGCTGCGGACGCCGGAGTCGAAGAGGACCGGCAGTTCGCCGGCCGCCTCGACGACGGCGGGCAGGCAGTTGAGGGCGGGGAGGCCGCCGTTGGCCTGGCGCCCGCCGTGGTTGGAGCAGTAGATGCCGTCCACGCCGGCGTCGCGGGCACGGCGCGCGTCCTCGGGGTGGCAGATGCCCTTCACGATCAGGGGGAGGTCGGTCAGTGAGCGCAGCCAGCCCAGGTCGTCCCAGGTGAGCGGGTTGCCGAAGACCTGGGTCCAGTGGAGGATCGCGGCCTGCGGGTCCTCCTCGGGCGGTCGGGCGAGGGCGGCGTGGAAGGCCGGGTCGCTCGTGTAGTTGGCCAGGCAGTGGCCGCGCAGCTGGGGGAAGTTGGCGGTCGCGAGGTCCCTCGGGCGCCAGCCTGTGATCCAGGTGTCGAGGGTGACGACAATGCCCCGGTATCCGGCCTGCTTCGCGCGGTGGACGAGGCTCTCGGCGATGTTCCGGTCGGTCGGGGTGTAGAGCTGGAAGAAGCCGGGGGTGTCGCCGAGTTCGGCGGCCACGTCCTCCAGCGGGTCGACGGACAGGGTGGAGGCGACCATCGGGACTCCGGTACGGGCGGCGGCGCGGGCCGTGGCCAGGTCGCCGTGTCCGTCCTGGGCGCACAGTCCGATGACACCGATCGGGGCGAGGAACACCGGCGACGGGAGTGTCGTGCCGAACAGCTCGACGGTCAGGTCGCGTTCGGAGGCACCGACGAACATGCGCGGGATCAGGCCCCAGCGGGCGAAGGCGGCGACGTTGGCCCGCTGGGTGTGCTCGTCGCCGGCGCCCCCGGCGACGTAGGACCAGACGGACGGCGGCAGCGCGGCCCGGGCCCGCTCCGCCAACTCGGCGAACTCCATGGGGAAGGCGGGCAGCACACCGCCCAGCCCGTTCAGATAGATCTCGTTCTGGTAGTCGGCGAACGCCATGCGGACACCCTTTCGCTCAGGTCAAGCGGCTCGCGACTCAGGCTGCTCGTGGCCGGGCGTGCAGAAGAAGGTGATCGGCGAGCAGCTCCAACGCGGCCTGGCTGTCTGCGGTGTTGCGGTCGACGAGCCAGGTCATGTTGAGGCCGTCGATCATCGAATGGACGTACCGTGCGAGCACCGGTACGGGTTGGGTCCACTCGATTCCGGCGTTGTCCGCAGCCAGTTCGAGCAGGCCGACGAAGGCGCGCAGGAAGATCTCGTACTGCTTCTTGGCGACGTCCTCGAAGCCGGGATTGCGCAGCGCGTACTGGGTGAGCTCGTAACTGATCTGGTGCTCGCCGGGGTTGGCCTCGAAGCCCTTCCAGAACGCGTGCAGGCTGTCGAGGACGCTGTCGCGGATGTCCTTGTGCGGGGCGAACAGGCCGCGGACCTCGGCGACGTACCGCTCGGTGAGGGTCTCGGTGACGAGTTCGAGCAGTTGCGCCCTGGACTCGAAGCAGTAGTGGAAGGCCCCGAGGGTCATGCCCGCCTCGGTGACGACCGCGCGGGTGGTCGCCTTCGCCACGCCGTCGCGTGCCATGACACGGATCGCCGCCTCAAGGAGCTCCGCTCTCCGGTCGCTCGCCGCCATGCGGGGCACGCGTTCTCCTCTCCGCACCGGTCTCACCTGTGGGTTCGCCCGTCAGGATAACCAACCGGCCGAAGAAAAGTAAGTCAGCCGTCCAGGACACTTGACTTACTTCTCCCGTTTGGGCCACCGTAGCCTGAACCGAACGTCGGCATGAGCAGCCTCAGGAGGCAGGGGTGCGAGCGAGGGCCACAGTCGTTCTGGACGGATTCGGCGTCCTGGAGTCGCTGCGCTGGCACGACGGCGCCCTGTGGTTCTGCGACCTCGCCCACGGGACGGTGCATCGCTGGGACACCCGGGGCGAGCCGGAGACGGTCACGGAGGTCCCCGGCCGGGCGGGAGGCCTCGGCTGGCTGCCCGACGGGCGGATGCTGGTCGTCTCCATGGACGGGCACTGTGTGTACCGGCGGGAGCCGGACGGCTCCCTGGTCGTGCACGCCGACCTCAAGGACATCGCCGGGGGCCCCGTCAACGACATGTTCGTCGACCGGCAGGGTCGCGCCTACGTGGGCAACTTCGGCTTCGACTACCACGGCTTCGTCCGCCGGCAGCCCAACTCGATGCTCTACGTCCCGCCGGGACCACCCAGGACACCCCTCGCCTGCTTCTCCCCCACGGGCGAACTGCTCGGCCTGAGCGAGCCGTTGGTGTTCCCGAACGGCCTGTTCCTCCTCGACGACGGTCAGGGCACGGACGAGGGGCCCATCCTGCTCGTCGCCGAGACCCTGGCGATGTGCCTCACCGCACTCCCTGTACTGCCCGACGGGCGACTGGGCCCACCCCGGCCCTGGGCTCCGCTGATCCCGTCCGCCTTGTGGAAGTCCCTCAACCACCCCGGGCTGCTCGGCCGGATCACCCGGCGCGTCTCCGCCCTCCTCGATCACCAGGCGATCGCCGAGCGCTCCGCCAGCCCCATCGCCCCCGACGGCATCGCCCCGGGCCCAGGCGGCACGGCGTGGGTCGCCAACGCGCTGCGCGGCGAGTGCGTCCGGGTCGGCCCCGGCGGCGCGATCCTGGACCGCGTCGCCACCAGTCAGCGCACCCTGAGCTGCCTGGTCGCCGGACCCGACGGCAACACCCTGTACGCGGCCACCACACCGACCGACGACCCGGTGGCTGCGGCCGGGCTGGGCGGGTCACGGCTGGAGGCGTACGTCCTGCCGTCATAAGCGCGACCCTCGTCAACTCGGCCTATTTTCCCCGGAGTTACCATGAACGGACATCGAACGGACGGTGCACCGCCCCCGTGCGCCGGCGCTCGCGGCGGGAGTCCGCGGTGAGCGTCGTCCTGATCACCGGTGCCGCGAGCGGCATCGGCGCGGCGACCGCGCGTGAGGCGGTGCGCCGGGGCCACCTGGTCGCCCTCGCCGACATCGACCTGGCCGGTGCGACCCGCATCGCCGGTCAACTCGGGCCCGCCGCCCGCGCGTTCGATCTGGACATCCGCGACGAGGACGCGTGGGAGGCGGCCTTCGACGCCGTGGCCGATCAACTGGGCCCGGTCGACGTGCTCGTCAACAACGCGGGGATCATCCACACCGGGTACGCACGCCAGTTGTCGCCAGCCGAGCACCGGCACATGGTCGAGGTGAACCTGCTCGGCCCGATCTACGGCATGCTGGCCGCCCTGTCCCGGATGCGGGCACAGGGCCACGGGCACATCGTCACCGTGTGCAGCATGAGCTCGTTCCTGCCGCTGCCCGGCTACACCACCTACGGCGCGACCAAGCACGGGCTGCGCGCCTTCCACCACAGTGTGGCCATCGAGGAACGGGACGGGCCCGTGACCTTCAGCATCGTCCATCCGCCCGGCACCCGGACCCCCATGCTGGAGCAGGAGATGGCCGACCCCAGCGCGGTGATCACCTTCGCCGAGAAGCCGCTCACCCCCGAGAAAGTCGCCTCGGTGATCGTCGACGCCATCGCGAAGAAGCCGGTCGAAGTCGTCCACCCCGCCATCGGTGGACGCGTGCAGCGGGTCGCCGGTGTGTTCCCCCGGCTGATGCGCTTCGTGATCCCCAAGGTGGCGGCCATGGCCAAGCGCCGCAGCACGGGCCTCGTCCCGGCGCCCGCGGCAGTACCCGAGCAAGGAGAAACCAACCGATGACCCTCGACACCACCACTCCCAGAGTCGGTTCGGATCCGATGGCCCAGAGCCATTTCGACCGGCTGCGGGCGGCGACCGCCGGCCTCGAACCGCCCTTCGGCGTCATCGACCTGGACGCCTTCGACGCCAACGCCCGGGACCTGGAACGCCGCGCGGGCGGCAAGCCGATCCGGCTGGCCAGCAAGTCGCTGCGCTCCCGCGCCCTCATCCGGCGCGCCCTGGACCGCCCGGGATTCGACGGCATCCTCGGCTTCACCCTGCCCGAAGCCCTGTGGCTGGCCGAGGAGTTCGACGACATCGTCGTCGGCTACCCGACCGCCGACCGCACGGCGCTGCGCCGCCTTGCCGCCGACGAGCGGCTCGCGTCCCGGATCACCCTGATGGTCGACTGCGTCGAGCACCTCGACCTGATCGACGCCGCGACCGGCCCCCGCGAGACCCGGATCCGCCTCTGCCTCGAACTGGACGCGGCCCTGCGCCTGGCGGGCGGCCGTATCCATCTGGGGCCGCGCAGATCCCCGGTGTACACCCCGCAGGAGGCGGCGGCGTTCGCACGCGAGGTCGCGTCCCGGCCGGGCTTCGAGCTGACGGGCATCATGGGGTACGAGGGTCAGGTCGCCGGTCTCGGTGACAACGTGCCCGGCAATGTGCTCAAGCGGGCCGTCGTGCGGGCGATGCAGCGTTCCTCCGTCGAGGAACTGAGCCACCGCCGGGCAGCGGCGGTCGCGGCTGTACAGGCCGTGACACCGCTGCGGTTCGTCAACGGCGGCGGTACGGGCAGCCTGGAGACCACGACCCGCGAGGACTCCGTCACGGAACTCGCGGCGGGCTCCGGCCTGTACGGTCCGGGGCTGTTCGACTTCTACCGAGCCTTCCGGCCCGTCCCGGCGGCCTACTTCGTGCTGCCCGTCGTACGCCGCCCCTCGTCGTCGGTCGCGACGCTCCTCGGCGGTGGCTGGGTGGCGTCCGGGCCGCTCGGCAAGGACCGGCTGCCCACCCTGGCCTGGCCTCCGGGGCTGCGCGTCACCGCCACCGAGTCGTTCGGAGAGGTGCAGACCCCGCTGGTGGGCAAGGCCGCGAGCGTTCTGAACGTCGGGGACCGGGTGTGGCTGCGGCACGCCAAGGCCGGTGAACTGTGCGAGCGGATCGGCGACCTGCACCTGGTCAGCGACGGCGCGGTGGTCGACACCGTGCCCACCTACCGCGGTGAGGGCCGCCACTTCCTGTGACCGCCACTTCCCTCACCGGCCGGACGGTCCTGATCGTCGGCGCCTCCTCCGGCATCGGGGCGGCCGTCGCCCGGCAACTCGCCCCGGCGGGCAACCGGCTCGTCCTCACGGCCCGGCGCGCCCCCGAACTGGCCGCCGTGGCCAAGGAGGTACGGGCCGCCGGCAGCGCCTGCCTCGACCTCGCCGCCGACGCCCTGGACCCGGAGGCGGCGGCCGGGGTCGTGGCGGCAGCCGTCGCGGAGTACGGCACCGTCGACATCGCGCTGCTCAACGCCGGTCAGGGGCCGGACATGGCCATGGACCGGGTGAGCACGGCGGACGTCGCACGGATCATGGCGTTGAACTATGACGTCGTCGTCAACTATCTGGTCCCACTGATCCGGCAGTTGGGCGAGCAGCCGGACGGCGGACTGATCGCCCACACCAACTCGCTGGCCGGGCTGATGGGCATCCCCCGCCAGGGCCCGTACTCGGCGGCCAAGGCCGCCGTGCGCACCCTCATCGACTCGGCGCGCGTCGAACTGGCGCCCAGCGGCATCCGGTTCACCTCGATCCACCCGGGCTTCGTGGGCACGGACCGGGTCGACGCGGACGGCCTGCCCAAGCCCTTCCAGGTCAGCCAGGAGCGCGCGGCCCGGTACGTCGTACGCGCCCTGGAGCGGGAACCGGCGCAGGCGTGTTTCCCCTGGCAGACAACGGCGTTGGTCCGCACGCTGCGTGCCCTGCCCGCGCCGGTCTCCGACCGGGTGCTGCGGCTGCTGGCCGCGCGATAGCGGTCCTCCGTCAAGGACCGCCGATCCGTCAGGCCGTGGTCAGGGGCAGCACGCCGAACGTGTGCCCCTGCCACAGACGACGGGAGGCCTCCTCCGGGTAGGCGGCGACGGCCGGTTCGGCGTCGAGGAGCTGGACGAGACACTGTTCGGTGTCGTACGCGGGCCGGCCCGGGTCGCCCGTGGCGGTGAAGGAGGTCCAGGCGGAGCGGAAGCGGGCGGAGAGTGCCTCGGCCTCGGGCAGCGGCGTGGGCCCCATCAGCATGCCGCCGAGACCGCCGCCGGCGTCGCCGAGGGCACCGAAGGTGAGCGGCACGTCCAGGCCGTGACAGGCGCCCAGGGCGCCGCCGTTCACCGGGGTTGCCCAGGTCAGCTCGTACACGTGGGCGGGTCGTCGGCGGAGCCGAACTTGTAGGCGCCGCCGTAGATCCACACCATCACCGGTCGACGCGCCGCCGGATCCGCGTCGGGCGTCCAGACGTTGACGGTCAGCCAGTCGCCCCCGGCGGGTGCATCCTCGGGGCCCATCATTATTTCCTGCGGAGGAGGCGGCCCGAACGCGAAGGCCTCCCGCACGCCGTCCCAGCGGTCCGCCGGCCGCGGCGCCGCGAAGCGCAGCTCCCCGACCGGCGGCTGCGCGAACGGAATCCCGCGGAACACCGAGAGGCCGCCCTCACGACGCCCACGGACCGCGCCCGCCACCGTTGTGACCTCGGGAAACTCGCCTGTACCCATCGATGACACCTCGGGAAACGTCTGCCCTTGGCGGCCCGAGACACCGTAACCGAGGCGAACTACCTTTCACTAGACGAACAACGTTCGGGGAGCAGGGGCTCCGCGCGTGAGCTCGACGCGCACCTCCCCCTCCGCACGGGCGTGCGCCCCCGACTAGGTTGTGCGCCATGAGCAACCTTGACCGCGCGCCCGTCCCCAGCGTCTGTGGCGGCCGCGGATTCGTCGTCGCCGAACCCGTGCGTGAACTGCTGAGCCCTCGGCGCGTAAAACTCGGCGAGGGCACCGAGGTACGGCGGCTGCTGCCGAACCTCGGCCGGCGCATGATCGGCGCGTGGGCCTTCGTCGACCACTACGGGCCGGACGACATCGCCGACGAGCCCGGCATGCAGGTGCCGCCGCACCCCCACATGGGCCTCCAGACGGTGAGCTGGCTGCACGAGGGCGAAGTGCTGCACCGCGACTCGACCGGCAGCCTCCAGACGATCCGCCCCCGCGAACTGGGCCTCATGACCTCCGGCCGAGCCATCAGCCACTCCGAGGAGAGCCCCAGATCCCACGCGCGGTTCCTGCACGGGGCGCAGCTGTGGGTCGCCCTGCCGGACAGTCACCGGCACACCGACCCCCACTTCGAACACCACTCCGGTCTGCCCACGGTCACGGCCCCCGGCGTGACGGCGACCGTGATCCTCGGCGACCTCGACGGCGCGACCTCGCCCGGCACGACGTACACCCCGATCGTCGGCGCCGATCTGGCACTCACCGCCGACGCCGACGTACGCCTGCCGCTCGTGCCCGACTTCGAGTACGGGGTGCTGGCGATGTCCGGGGAGGTGCACGTCGACGGGGTGCCGGTGCAGCCGGGCTCGATGCTCTACCTCGGCTGCGGCCGCGCCGAACTCCCGCTGCGCGCCGCGTCCGACGCGAGCGTGATGCTCCTGGGCGGTGAGCCGTTCGAGGAGGAGCTGATCATGTGGTGGAACTTCGTCGGCCGGTCTCAAGAAGAGATCGTACAGGCCCGTGAGGACTGGGCGAAGGGGACCCGTTTCGGCGAGGTGAAGGGCTACGACGGTGCCCCGCTCCGCGCACCAACTCTGCCCGAGACGCCGCTGAAGCCACGGGGAAGAGTGCGCTGACCAGGGGAAATCCGAGCTGGCGGTCCCGGGCATCCGGGACCGGTGGTCAGCTTGTCCAGCTACCAGGATCCCTGGCAGCACGGCCCCTGCGATGCTGGCGCAGAGGTGCCTACTTGGCCGTCCATGTTTCTAAAGTGTGGGCGTCTGTGGGCACCTCTGGCAGGACGAATGCTGACCTGATGCTGACTTTCCTGACAGGTCGTCAGGGTGTGGTGTGGCGATGCATCCGCCGTTGGAATCTGGAGTGGCAGGTCGGCAACGCGGTCCTCGACGCCCTCCTCAGCGCCGGAAGCCCTCGCCTGGAAGACCTCACCGACACCCTCGTGCGCCAACTGGTGGCCGATTACCACAAGGTTGACGGCCTACACAGCCGACGCCGCGGTCTGATCAAACTCTCCCGGGTACTCGCGGGCAAGGGCATCATCCCCGCCCCTCTGCACAACAACGAGAGCAAGGCCGGGCCCCGCTCCGACATGCTCTCCACCGTCCCGCCCGAGTGGGCCGAATGGGCCCTGCGCTGGCGGAAGTTCTCCACGCATGAGCCCGGCACCATCCGCTCGATGTTCTCCGTCATCCTCATCGCCGGACGCTGGGCCGCCGAAAAGCACCCCGACGTCATCTCGCCGGACCAGTGGACCCGGGACATGGCTGCCGAGTACGTCGCCGACACCATGCAGGCCACCGTCGGCCAGTGGGCCGGCCACAACCGCAACCGCAGCCGCTTCGGCCAGCCCATCGCCCCCGGCGGCCGGGCGGCCCGCATCGACAGCATCCGGGGCTTCTTCTGCGACCTCATCGAATGGGAATGGATCAAACCGCGCTTCGACCCCCGCCGCGTGATGAGCATGCCCCTGTCCCTGCGCGCCCAGATGGGGCCGAACCCCAGGATCATCGACGATGGGTCATGGGCCAAGCTCATGGCCGCCGGGCTGACCCTGAACGCCGAGGACCTCAATCCCTACGGCTCCGGCCGGGCCCGCAAAGCCGGCTGGAAGGCCACCTACTACCCCGTCGAGATGGTCCGCGCGATGGTCGGCGTCTGGCTGTTCGGCGGCTGCCGCGTCGACGAAATCCGCCGACTCGAACTGGACTGCATCACCTGGGACCAAGGCACCGACGACACCACCGGCGATCCCTTCACCATCTGCCTGCTGCACATCCCGCAGAACAAGACATCCCAGCCGTTCAACAAGCCGGTCGACCCGATAGTCGGCCAGCTCATCGACGCCTGGAAACTCATCCGACCGCCCCAGCCCGACCTGGTCGACCGCAAGAACGGCCAGAAACGGCAGCACCTGTTCTGCCACCGTGGCCAACTCGTCGGCAAGGACTACCTCAACCACAACATCCTCCCGGCACTCTGCCGCAAGTCCGGCGTCCCACAGACCGACTCCCGCGGAGCGCTGACCAGCCACCGGGCCCGCGCCACCATCGCCACCCAACTGCTCAACGCGCGGGAGCCGTTATCCCTCAACGATCTGCAGCAATGGCTCGGACACAAGCACCCGGCCAGCACCCGCTACTACGCGGCGATCCTGCAGCGCACCCTCACCGCGGCCTACAAGAAAGCCGACTACTTCGCCCGCAACGTCCGTACCATCCAGGTCCTCGTCGACCGCGACTCCATCCTCACCGGAGCCGCCGCAGGCGGCGAACAGCCCTGGAAGTACTACGACCTGGGCGAGGGTTACTGCAGCTACGACTTCTTCGCCAAGTGCCCCCACCGGCTGGCCTGCGCACGCTGTCCGTTCTACGTCCCCAAAGACTCCGCTCGCGGCCAACTCCTGGCCGTCAAGGACGGCATCGACCAAATGCTCGAACAACTCGACCTCACAGATGACGAGCGCGAAGCCCTCGAAGGAGACCGCGAAGCTGTCACCGCCCTCGCCGAACGCCTCGCGGACACCCCCACCCCAGCGGGCCCCACGCCCAGGGAACTGGGGACGGCCGACAGCTTCGTCCCTCTCACTGAACTCATGAAGTCGATCGGAACTGGAGAGGACCACCACAGGCCGCACTCCTGAAGAGTCACGCAGCGTCATACCAGGGCTTGTTCGCCGCCCAATGCCGGACCCAGCCAGCAAAGCCAGGCTCAGCAGTGGTGAACCCGAACTGCTCGCCGAAGGGGACAGCACCGACGTCACTGATCAGCCAGACGTGCCCTCGGTGAGGTCCCGTGACGATGAGATGCCAGTTCATCGCGCACCCGTCGGTGCCGAGCACGACCGAGCCGTGGTTGTAGACCTGTTCAAGGAGTTCGTCGGCATCCTCGGACCGGTCCGGGTCTTCCTCCCACATCCACGCCTCCGCCAGCGGGAACGGCTTGCTCAGGTCGCGTTCCTGCTCGTCATCGCCCCAGTCGTCCGGCAGCTCCGCCACCGACAGCAGTCCGTACTCGGGCGGCCCGGAGTACGAACCGTCCGTTATCTCAGCGACAAAGGTCCGATACGGCTCGGGCAGCACGATCCCGTGGTCTGTCTCGAAGCCATGGACTGCCTCCCAGCCAAGAGCCGACTCGCCTCCGTCATCGGCATCGAACACCGCACGAAGTACCGCCACCTCAGCAGGATCGGCTTGATCAATATTCATGCGGCATGGATACCACCCCGCTGTGACAACGCCCCGCGCGCTGCGGCACTACCACCTGCCCCTCGGCATCTTCCTGCCCCCCAGAAAGGTCACACCCCTGTCTCAATTCTCAATAACTTGTCCATTTCACGGCAACGCTCAGTGGAGGAATATCCGGGACCCGAGCCCGGAGGAATGGGAGGACGTGGTCGCGTTCGACGCAGCCATCCGCCAGGGCAACGCCCGTGCGAACGCCTCCGGCAACCGGCTGCTCGGACAGGCGTTCCTGCACCGCTCCCGCGTCCCTCTCGACCAGGCCCCCGTCGACCACGTCACGGCCGCCGAGTGGGCAGCGCGCCAGGAGGAACTCGACGACCGCGCCGCCGCAGTGGACGAACTGGAGAACGGTGTGATCGACGGCTGCTCTCCCTGGGCGTGCCGCGGTGACGCCGAGCCGGTGCAGGACGACTTCGGACTCGCCTCTTGACCGTTGTGGATCTGTTCGCGGGTCCGGGCGGCTGGAGCCACGCGCTGTCGGTGCTCGGCGGGCGGGACATCGGCCTGGAGTGGGATGCCTGGGCGTGCAAAACCCGCGCCGCGGCAGGGCAGTTGACGATCCAGACGGATGTGGCGATGTATCCGGTCCGGCCGTTCGTCGGCAGAACCCGCGGGTTCATCGCGAGTCCGCCGTGTCAGGCGTGGAGCATGGCGGGCAAGCGCCTCGGCCTGGTCGACCAGCCCCTCGTCCACCAAGCCGTCGCCGACCTCGCCGCCGGGCGCGACACCCGCGCCGCACTGCTGGCCGCCTGCCGCGACGAGCGGTCCCTGCTCGCGGCCGAGCCCATGCGCTACCTGCACGCCCTGAACACCGTGGGCGAACCGGAATGGGTGGTCATGGAGGAAGTCCCCGACGTCCTGCCGCTGTGGCGGCAGTACGCGGCCATCCTGCGCACTTGGGGATTCTCCACCTGGACGGGCATCCTCAACGCCGCCGACTACGGCGTCCCCCAGACCAGGAAGCGGGCGATCCTGCTCGCCTCCCGCGCACGCACCGCCGAACCCCCATCGCCCACCCACGCCAAGGTTGCGGAACCGGAGTCCCTGTTCGGGCCCGGCCGCGTCCGCTGGGTGTCCATGGCCGAAGCCCTCGGCTGGGGCGCGACCGACCGTCCCGTGCCCACTGTCTGCGCAGGCGGCGGACCCGGCGGAGGCCCGGAACCCTTCCCCTCCGGCTCCCGTAAGACCCTCGCCGACGCCCGTGCCCGCGGCACCTGGATCCCTCGCGCCGCGGAGACCGTCCTGGCCTCCCGGCGCGAAGTCTCCGGCTGTGCCGCCCGGCACGGTGCCCGCGAGAACCGCCCCGCAGATGCGCCGGCGCCCACATTCACGGCCGAGGCGCACCGCTGGTCGTGGTCGCTGCGCAGCAACAACCAGGCCAACGCCACCGTGCGCCGGGCCGACGAGCCCGCCGGCACGCTGTTCTTCGGCCACCGGGCGAACGAGTGCACCTGGGTCGCCGACACCGCCTCCGGCGTTCCGGACGGCGAGCAGCGGTCGGCGCCGGAGCCGGAGCCGGAGCCGGAACCGATCAAGATTTCCGCCCGGGAAGCGGGCGTGCTGCAGAGCTTCCCCGCCGACTACCCGTGGCAGGGAAACAAAGGGCAGCAGTTCTCGCAGATCGGCAACGCAGTCCCCCCGCGACTGGCCGCGCACCTGCTCGCCCCGCACCTCAACAAACCTTTCAACCCCGACGACTTCACCCTCACCGCCTGATGCCCCGAACCCCTGATCCCGACGAGGACGACGACCTCGACCTCGTACCGGCGCCGAAGCCGGTCCACTACGCCGAGCAGGCGCTGCTCGGCGCGCTCCTCCTCGAACCCCCGCGTCTGGCCGACACCGGGACGCTGGTAGCCGGCCACTTCGACAATCGCTCCCACGCCAGCCTGTTCACCGCGATCCGTGCTCTTCCGCCGCCCGACCCCGCCGACCACGCCAAGGACACCGCCTGGCTCAGCCAGGTCCTGGAGTTCGCCCGCCCACACGCTCCCGGCCTGAGCGCCCCCTACCTCCACGCCCTCATCCAGTTCTGCCCGACCCCCAAGCACGTCGCGGCGTACACCCGGATGATCCGCGCCGACCACGCCCGCCGGACGTTGCACCTGCACGCCGAGCGCCTTGCACGAATCGCCACTGACACCGCCGGCCCCGACCCGGCAACCACCACCCTCGCGCAGGCCGACGCGCTCGGCCGCGTCCTGGACGACCTCGCCGGGCAGTTCGCCCCGCACCCCGGCTCCCTGCCCCGCACCCCACAGCCCGCAGACGTCGTACGGCAGGCCGGCGAGGAGGAACTCGACGAGGAACGCCTCCTCCTGGCGACCGCCACCGCACATCCGGAGGAAGTGCAGCAGATGCGGTGGCTGGCCGCGGAGGACTTCATCGTTCCGCTGCACGCCGCGCTCTGACAGTCCGTCACGGCGCTGGTCCACCGCGGCGACATGGTCGACCCGGTCACCGTCCTCGGCGAGGCCCAGCACCGCGGCCTGATCACCGACTCCCTCACCCCCCGCGACCTGATGGCCCTGATCTCCACGCCCGCAGGCTCCGCCGAGTACTGGGGCGAGCGAATCCTCCAGCGCGCCCTCCTCATCCGCGCCCACACCGTCGCCGCACGGATCACCGCCTACACCGACGACCCCTCCAACACCCCCCACCAGTTGATCACCGGCAGCCGCCGCGCCCTGGCCGACCTCCACTCCCTACGCACCCGCTGGAACCGCGCCACCGCACCGGCACCCGCGCCCTCCACCCGTGCACCCGCGCGGTCCGCACCGCGTCCCCGGGCCGGGCCGCCACACCGCCCGGCCGTCACCGCCGCGCGCGCCCACCGATGACCTTCAACCACCGGGCCGGGCCAGCCTCCGCGGCCGGGCCCGGACTCGAATCGAGTCCGCTGCCATGCCCCGCAGCCGCCTCGACGCCCTACGCCCCGGAGCCGCCCCCATGACCGACACCGAACGCCAGACCGCCCAAGCCCGCACGGCCCTGAACGCACCTGCCACCACGCAGGCCCCGGCCGCACCGCCCATCGAGAATGTGCCCGCCTACGCAGCTGACCCCGGCGACCACGAAGCCATGCTCGACGACTTCCTCACCGAGAACAATGACTGGGAGAAGTACCGCACCTGGTCCGACGACACCACCCACGCCATCCACGAATCGCAGACCCTGCGTATCGAGCACGTGCACGAAGCCCACCCCCGCGACACCGCCTGGACCGTGGCCGCGTACGAGACACCCGTCTCCGACCGCATGTGGCACCTCACCGCGACCGGTTGGACCCCAACCCCCATGCTCCAGACCCTGCTGACCCATCTCGTCTACGGGGACGGCTGGGACACCGTTATCGGCAGCCCCGTCACCGACGAGACCGTCGGTGCCGCCACCCAACCCCTCACGGACGCGGGGTGGAAGCACACTGTCGACGGACGCTGGATCCGCTGGACGAACCCGTCCGAGGACGCGGGAGTCCAGTTCGACGCCTTCGCCGCCCAGAACCCGAACAGCCCTCGCTCTGCCTGGACCGTCTGGGCCGGCCCCAGCATCGACCAGCTCACCTGGGCCATCCGTGCTTCCGCCTCCACCCCGGACGGTCTCCTCGCCGACCTCGCCAAGGAAATCGCCCACGGAAGCGGCATCCGAAAGGCGCACCGCCACCAGGCCGTCCGGAATGCCAGCGGGGTCACGACCGCATGCCAGCCCGCAGCGCCACCGCACACGCCTCCGGTCGTCCCTCGGCGCTGACCGGGCTGTCCTCCTGCGGGAAACCGTAGGCAGCATTCCTCCGGCCTCCGGCCTGTGGTCAAACACATCACGACGGTCTGCATCACCCGACATTCATCGCGCGCAACTCGGCGCGCCGCTCAAAGATTCGCCACGGGACAACTTCAGCCATCCTCAGCTCAGCAACCCACCTCATTTGATCATTCGATCCTTTCATCACACGATGGTATTCACCTCCCCCGGTAACACCCCTTCGAGGGACAGCACAACGCCTCGACAGACCTTAGAATCATTCCTATTCTCACCCCTCGGTGAAATTTTCACCGAGGGGTGAGAACGGGTTGGATGTGTCCCGTTCGAACAGGCCCGCGGTGATTCAGTTTCCGCTGGTCAGGGATGGAAGGAATGCTCTGGATGAGCGGTATCTACAACGGCATGCTGGCCGGTGAACTGACGGGAACGCGATGGATTAAGGCGTCTGCGAGCGACGCGGTGACCGACTGTGTCGAACTTGCCCGACTGGATGAAAATGAGATCGGGTTACGCAACTCGCGCTTTCCCGAAGGGCCGGTGCTCGTCTTCACCCGAGCCGAGATCGCTGCATTCCTGGACGGCGCGACCAGCGGGGAGTTCAACGGCATGACTGTCTGAAAAAACCCGGCCAGACCTTGCCCCCGGTCACCATCGTGTTCATCCTGAGCGCGCGGCGAATGCTTGCCGTTTCAGTACAAGGAGTTCACATGCCTGGTCGGATTCTCGCTCTGGTCGGCCGCGAGGGGCAGACACCCCCGACATCGCCGAAGGCTGCAGCACAGCTCATCGGAGCTCTGCTGCGGCACCTGCGCGAGCAGCGGGGGCTTCACCAGGGCCACGTCGTCGGGAAAGTTGCGGGTATCGGGTCGATAGCCACTCTGAGCCGCTGCGAGAACGCCTCCGGCGAGCCGAAACCGGAACGCGTCGTGGCCCTGCTGCGCTTCTACGAGGCGGAGGAGGAGGTTCTGGCGGAGGCGGAGGCCCTGATGCGGCACTCCCAGGGCCAGCGGTGGTGGGACACCTTCACCGATGTCGCCGAGAACCTCCACACCTCACTGTTCGCCCTGGAGGCCACCTCCAAGGTGATCCGGACCTACCAGCAGAACCACATCCCCGGCATGCTCCAGACTGCCGGCTACGCGCGGGCCGTGATGACCCACTTTTTCCGCGCACAGCACGATCCGCAGAAGCGGGAGAAGAACCTGGCGATGGTCGAGCGCCGCCTGGAGATGCGACGGCGCCGCCAGCACCTCCTCGACCAGCCCGAAACCCCCGCGTACGAGGCTCTCGTTGCCGAAGGCGTCGTGGCCAAGGAAGTCGGCGGCGTCGTCGTTATGCGCGAGCAGCTGCGCCATCTCTTCAACCTCGCGGAAAACAAGCCCGACGTGCACATCAGGATCCTGCCTGAGGCAACGACCCGCCAGGACGCCCCGGTGCACCCGGCGATGACGCTGTTCAAGCCGTACAGCGACCAGACCGGCCGCACCCTCTACCTGGAACAGCACAATCGTGGCGGCGAACTCGTCGCGGACCCGAGCGAACTGGAGACATTCCAGGCTTCGATGGACGACTGGTGGACGAAGGCCCTGTCGAAACAGGAGACCCTTGACCGCCTGCAGCACTACATCGACCTGCTGGTGGAGCAGCCTAAGGAGTGATCACCTGATCCGGGCGACGGCACCGTACTCGATCCACTCCTCGGTCCGCTGCCGGGGGGCCAGATCGTTGTCTGGCAGCCAGCGAGAGACCTCGACCGGAGCATCGACCTCCAGCAGATCGAGGCCGTCGAAGAAGGCGTCGACTCTGTCCACAGAGCGGACCTGGCCCCAGGTACCGCCGGTGACGTTCTGCATGAAGTCCGTGATGTTAGCACGCAGTTCCGCGTCGTCGCTGGCGAGCTGGGAGATCACCATGTAACTGCCGGAGGGCAGTTTGTCCGCGACACGGCGCACCAGCGCCCAGGGGTCATCACCGTCCGGAATGCAGTGCAGCACCGAGACGAACAGGGCAGCCACCGGGCGGGCGTCACGCAGCAGACGAGTAACTTCGGGGCTGCCGAAGATCCGTTCGGTGTCGCGCATGTCGGCTTCCAGCACCGCGGTGGTGCTGGGGTCCTCCGCGAGCATCATCCGCCCGTGCGCGAGGACGACAGGATCGTTGTCGATGTAGACGACCTCGCTCGCCGGATCGATTTCCTGGGCGACCTGGTGGACGTTGGGCCGCGTCGGCAGGCCCGACCCGCTGTCCAGAAACCGGCGGACACCGTGTTCACGGGCCAGATACCGCACAGCCCTCACAAGGAATGCACGATTCACCAAGGCCAATTCACGGGAACTCGGGGCCAGACGCAGCAATTCCCCGCACGCGTCCCGATCGACCTCGTAATTATCCGTGCCACCCAGGAGATAGTCGTACATTCTGGCAACGCTGGGTTTGCTGAGATCAAGGATGAGGCGCTCCCCACGCTCCTGACCACGCACGTCACCTTGGCAACGCCGCAGCCTCCTGAAGGAGAGACCCATGCTAGGAGGGCGGTTCATGGCAGGGCTACCCGCATCCACTAACGGGCGAAACCCCGGCGAGGCAGATCAGCCGCTTTCCAGCCACCCGCACTCCGGCGCACTCCCCGCGTTCGACGCACACATGTTCATCAGCTGGAGTGGGGCAGGAGATTGCGCAGGGCCCGGGTTCTCAACAGTTCGAACTCAGCTTCGTGCAGCCCCATGGCATGCGCCGCCTGCCCTGCGGACAGGCCGAGCCGATGGCGCAGTACCAGCGCGTCTGCCTCCAGCCGCTCCAGGATCCCGTGCAGCCGTCCTGCCGGCTCCGTCCACCAGGACACCGCGCTTGTCGACAAAAGGTCCCAGACGAGCGCCGCAGGCGAAGAACTACCGGAGCACAGCGGGCCACTGGTCGGCCAGGCCACGCAAAGCTGTGAGGGCAAGGTCGGCACCCCGGACAGTAGACCCGGAAGCGACGTATCCGAAGCGCGCATAGACCGGCCAGTGATCGCGGCAGAACGCCGTGCAGGAGAGGGGCGCACGCACACTCCACTCATCGGCCGGATAGGGCAACACACAGCGCAGTGGGCCGAGTTCGGCATCAGCGCGCAACCCCACAGGGCTGTGACGCACGGGCATGTCGTCCACCTCGCAACAGGTGAGAAACCGGGAACGACGAAGCCCCGAAACCACTCCGCCACAAGGACACCGACCGCCCGAAGCAGCATCGCCGGCGCACTCCGCGCACCCCCCGTCCCGATGAACGAGACGGGGAGAATATCGGCGGACAGGCGCGGGCAGGTGCCCGGGGTCAGCGCGCCGAGCGGACCTTCACGTAGGCGAGGCCGCTGCGGTCCGACCACGCCGCCGCAGTCAGCACCAGTTGGACCTCCAGTGACAGGGCATCCGGCCAGGCAATCCCGGCGATCCCGACACCGACAACGAGCGCGGAGCTGAACCGGAATGTGAGCAGGAAGACGCTGCAGACTCCGGTTTGCAGGATGCTTGAGAGCGGAATGCTAATCTCGGGAAACGCCGGGGCGAGGTATGCCAACTTCCGGCGGGCATGCTCAATCACTTCTCGTACTCCTCAGTGCGGTTGACAGGGCATGCAGGAAGGGGCTCCGAGACTGACGTCAACCAACTCGGGGCCTCTTTTCTGCATCTGCTCGCACGCTAGTCGCATGCCCAGGGCAACTAGTACTGCCTGAAAATCGTGAAATCGGAACCCGGAACTCCCCGCACGGCTGACCACCCGGCAGAATCCGGGTTATCAGCCGATCACTTGAAGACCTGCAATGCAAAGAGAGTGAGCGCATCTGGCCGTCATCGATCGCTCGGCATCGATGACGCCTGAAAACGGCACTCGCAGCAGGCTGGAGCGTTCACCCTTTCGAGTGAATCTCGCACCCGGGGAAACCAGGACGGATGCGCGCGACCAATCAGGACGTCCTGAAGAGACCAGCATCCACGGTCTCACAGGCGGGGCAGGGTCACCCCCGGGCCGCAGTGCAGTCCTCAGGCATAGCTCAGAACGACCGCTTCATACGGTCTACAGGTTCAACGGGAGTTCCCGGGGAGCAGGTCTGCGCTCGGGGACATCAACGTGTCGGCGGCGGTTGAATCCTGGCTCAGTCAAGATTTCCGGATGCTGTTGGTGATCTTCGCTCGGTGGGGTGAAACTCGTCGTCGTTGTCCCTGTTGATCTCGTTGTGGTGGTCGCTGAGGGGAGCGGGGCGGATCGAGCGGTCGGAGGGGTGACCGCGATGGCAATGGGTTCGGGCACGGGTCGGGGGATTCCGCCGTTGACGGTGCGGATGGCCAGGGCGAGCAACCCGCGGGGCACAACGGCGATGTGGATGCGGGACCGGCTGGACGAGTTGTTCACAGACGACGACTTCGCCGACTGGTATCCGGCGGACGGCCGGCGGGGCCTGTCGCCGGCCCGGCTGGCCATGGTGTCGGTCCTGCAGTACGCGGAGAACCTGACCGACCGCCAGGCCGCCGAAGCGGTGCGCTGCAGGCTGGACTGGAAGTACTGCCTGGGCCTTGCCCTGGATGATCCGGGCTTCGACCACTCCGTCCTGTGCGAGTTTCGCGACCGGATGGCCCAGGACGACCGCGCGGACCGGCTGCTCGCTTTGATGGTCGACCGCTTGGCCGCGGCGGGCCTGGTCAAGCGGCATGGGCGGATGCGTACCGACTCCACTCAGGTGCTGGGCGCGGTGCGGAAGTTGAACCGGGTGGAGCTGGTCGCTGAGACGCTCCGCACTGCCCTGGAGGAACTCGCCAAGGCGAACGAGGAGTGGCTGGCGCCGCTGGTCACGGTGGGGTGGGCGGAACGCTACGGGCGCCCGGTCCGCTACGACCGGCTGCCCCGGTCCAAGGAGAAACTGGCTGCCCATGTGCTGCAGGTCGGCGAGGACGGCATGAGCCTGCTCCGCGCGGTCCACCAGGAGGGTGCCCCGCCCCGGATGCGGATGCTGCCGCAGGTCCAGGTGTTGCGGCAGGTGTGGGTCCAGCAGTTCTGGTACGACGCGGCGGGGCAGTTGGGCTGGCGCGGTCCGAAGGACAGTCACGACCGGCTCAGCCGCCGCGATGCCCCGCGCCGCTCCGGCGGGCCGGGCGAGGGCAGCCCTGGCATCGGCACCGCACGGGTGCCCTGGTCGCGGGAGGAGATCGTCACGCCGCACGATGGCGAGGCCCGCTTCGCCCACCGGCCCGGCAAGGCAGCCTGGATCGGCTACAAGGAGCACCAGACGGAGACATGCGATGGCACCGGACCGAATGTCATCGTCCACGTGGCCACGCAGCCGGCCCCCGAACAGGACGTTTCCGTCCCTGGAGTCGATCCATCACGCACTGGGACGACGCGAACTGCTGCCCGCCGAACATCTCGTGGACTCCGGCTATGTCACCCCGGCGGGCGGCCATCCTGCGGGCCACCACCGCCTATGGCGTTACCGTGCTCGGCCCGGTCCGGCTGGTCTCTCCCCGACAGCACCGCCCCGGCTTCGACAAGAAGGACTTCCACATCGACGGGGACCGCCACACCGCGACCTGCCCACGCGGAGTGACCAGCCCGCCCTGGAAGACGACCCGCCTCGACGGTCAGACAAGCCACTCAGTGCTCTTCCCCCGCGCCGCATGCCGAGAATGCGCGGATCGACAGTCCTGCACCGGCAATGCCGACGGTCGAAGCCGCCACCTCATCCTGATGCCCCGTCCGCTGCAGGAGATCCAGAACCGCGCGCGCATCGAATAGGAAACCCATGCATGGCAGGCCCGCTACGCGATGCGCGCACGCTGCGAGGCCACCGTATCCGGGACTGTCCACACCCATGGCCTGCGCCAATGCCGCTACCGAGGGCTGGCGAAAGTGCACGTACAACACATCCTCACCGCTGCCGGGGCTAACGTCGTCCGACTCAGCGGATGCTTTCCACCAGGAACTGCACCACCCAGGCCCGCACGGCGGCTCACCCCGTTTCAGCGGCTCTGCCGGAACAGCACCGCAAAACCTGGCAGTTGACCATTCTCACCAAAGATCACCAACAGCATCCGAAAATCTTGCCAGAGCCGAACGTTTTACAGTCCCGCCGGAGCCTGCACACCGAGCACCTTGCCCGGACCGCCACCGACACCGACGGGCCCGACCCGGCAATCACCACCCGCGCGCAGACCGACGCGCTCGGCCGCGTCCTGGACGACCTCGCACGGCAGTTCGCCCCCCACGCCGGCTCCCTCCCCCGCACCCCACAGCCCGCAGACGTCATACGGCAGGCCAGCGAGGAGGACCTCGATGAGGAACGCCTCCTCCTGCCGGTCCAGCAGGTTGCCGCGCCGCGTCCAGCGGGCCTCGGCCTCATACGGCGATTCGAGCCGCACCCGGGAAGGCGGCTGGCCGTCGCGCTCGGTGCGTACCGGAACCTTCCGCGCCCGTCCACCAGAAAGTGGAGGGCCGGGGACGGAAAACGGAGCGTCAGCCACCGCGCCAGGGCATGCCCCTGCTAGGAGAAGGTCTCGTAGGAGCCGTGAACCGGCTTGCCGCCGACCAGGGTGAGCAGCACGCGGGTGTTGGCGATGTCTTCGGCCGGGATCTTGAGGATGTTGCGGTCGAGGACGATCAGGTCGGCGAGTTTGCCGACCTCGATGGAGCCGGTGCGGTGCTCCTGGCGGAGCTGGTAGGCGCCGTTGAGGGTGGCGGCGCGGATCGCGGCGCGGCGACGCAGACGCTGGCTGGGGGTCATGGTGCCGTACTTGGCGTATGGAGTGCCGGGGAGGGCGGTGCGGGTGATGACGGTGCGCAGCGCGTCCCATTCGTTGAGGGGGTCGACGGGCCAGTCGCTACCGAGGGAGACACGGCCGCCGGCGCGGAAGATGGCGCCCTCGGGCTCAAAGTTCTCGTATCGCCCGGGACCGAGGTAGGGCTCGACGCTGTCGGTGGTGTCGGGGCCTGGCTTGGCCCAGTGGAAGCCCATCGAGGCCACGACGTCGAGGCGGTGGAAGCGCGGGATGTCGGCGGGCGCGACGAGTTCGGCGTGGGCGATGGTCAGGCGGTTGCGCTTGTACCCGGCGCGGCGGACCGCCCCGAAGGCGTCGAGGGCGACCTGGACGGCGTGGTCGCCGATGGCATGGGTGTGCGGGTCGAACCCGGAGGTGGCCGCCTCGGTGAAGAAGGCGTCGAGTTTGTCCTGCGGCCAGTAGATGGTGCCCTTGCGAGTGCCGGGAACCATGTGGCCGTGGCCGTCGTCGACGAGGTACGGCTCCAGGACCGCGGCGGTTTGAGCGGGCGCCTGCAGCACGCCGTCGAGGAATACCTTGACATTGCCGACATGGACATCCGGCCGGGCCCTGAGCACCCCGGCGTCGTAGCGTCGGCGGAGCCGCTTCAACCGGCGCAGCGGGGTCTTCTCGGTCAGGTCGACCACCAGCGCGAAATGGGCACGGGCGGTGAGCTTGCCCTGCTCGGCCACCGTGGTATAGGCACGGAGCATGTTCTCGTCGGCTGCCGCGTCCATGAAGGTCGTGACGCCCTGGGCGCGCAGCGCGGAGAGGGCTGCCTCGGCGTACCGGAGGTTGTCGGCGTCGGTGGGGGCCGGGAGGACGGCACCGACGAGGGCGGTGGCGCTGTCCTGGAGGATTCCAGTGGGCGCCCCCGCTGTGTCGCGCTCGATGATCCCGCCT
Source organism: Streptomyces sp. NBC_00576 (assembly GCF_036345175.1). NCBI lineage: Bacteria > Bacillati > Actinomycetota > Actinomycetes > Kitasatosporales > Streptomycetaceae > Streptomyces > Streptomyces sp. NBC_00576. The sequence goes on from NZ_CP107780.1 coordinate 929,356, forward strand.
GCCGGGTCGGGCGTGTCCTTGGTGATTCCGGCGAGCTCCAGGGCGCGGCTGTTGACGAGCATGGTGTGGAAGTCGCTGGAGGAGATCGCGATGGGTCGCTCGGTGGCGAGGCCGTCGAGGTCCTTGCGCGTCACGGTGACTCCGGTCGGCCGCAGCGCCTGCACGTACCAGTGCGAACCGATCACCCAGCCGTCCGGCTCCTGATCGGTGGTCTTGGTGAGATACACGGAGACTCTGTCCAGAAACTCCGCGACCGTCAGCGACGCGTAGGCGAAGTCCAGGCTCAGCAGACCGCTGCCGGCGGACAGGCTGTGCAGATGGCCGTCGTGCAGGCCCGGCATGACCATCCGCCCGCCCAGGTCCACCACTTGTGTGCGCCTGCCGATGTAGTGCGCGGCGCCGTTGTCCGTGCCGACATAGATGATATTGCCGTCCCGGACCGCGACGGCCTTCTTGATGCTGTCGCGGGCGTCGACCGTCCAGACGTAGCCGTTGCACAGGACCAGATCGGCCTCGGCGGAGGCAGCCGCCGCTGTCGTCGCGTCGGTGGTCGACAGCGCGGCGGTCATGGGGATGGCGGCCATTCCGGCCGGAACTGGGCGGCTTACGAACCGGTGCTTCACGGGAGGTTCCCTGCTATCGGGGGTCGAGAGCGCAGATGATTCGTGGTTGCCCTGGCAACCACAAGGCCTTGAAGTCTTCGAAATCGGTGGAGAAACCCGTGTGAAACACGTGTATCCGTAGTCTGTCTGCCGTGGGGCGGATGAGAATCATCGATGTGGCGGCGGCTGCCGAGGTGTCGCGGGCTACCGTCACCAACGCGCTCAACGGCACGGGCCGGATGAACGCCGCGACCCGGGTGCGGGTCCGGGCCATCGCCGCGGAGCTCGGTTACCGAACCCCGGTCAGGACCCTGGCCCTGGGCGTCACGGCCTTCCCCGGCGTGCCCTGGAACTTCCTGGAGATCGCCTACTACCGGGCCGCGGTCGGCGCGGCGATGGCGGCGGCGCACCGGCACGGCTTCGGGCTGACGGTGCTGCCTGCAGGCGCGACGGGCTGGGAGTCGGTCTCGGCCGACGGGGCGCTGATCCTCGACCCTTCCGGGGACGATCCCCTCGCTATAGGGGCCGCCCGCGCGGGCATCCCGGTCACCTTCCTGGGACGCCCCTCCGCTTCGCGTGGGAGTTGGATCGACAACTACCACGACGTCTCGACCAAGGCTGTTCTCGATCATCTCGCCGGACAGGGCGCCCACCGGATCACCCTGATCGCTTCGTCGGCGACCGACCACTACACCCGCAGCTGCGTCGCCGCCTACCGCGCCTGGTGCCGCGCCCACGGACGCCCCGAGCGGGTCGTCGACTGGGAGCCCGGTGAGGACCCTGCCGAAATCGCGCTGGCCGGGCGCCCCGACGCCGTCTACGCGATCTACGAATCGATCGGCTTCCTGCTGCTGGACGCGGCCCGCAGACACGGACTGCGCATCCCGGATGACCTCCTGATCGCCTGCTTCTCCGAGGACCCGGCCTACGCCACGGCCGATCCACCCGTCACGACTGTCTGCCACCGCGCCACGACCGGCGGACGTCTGGCCGTCGACGCCTTGGTCACCCGGCTGCAGACCGGAGTCCAGCTCCCTTCGGTCCTGGTGCCCGCCCGGCTGGCAGTCCGGCGCTCCGCCCTCCCCGGACCGGAGATCGGAAACGAAGGCCCTCCCTTCGTCGATGTTGTACAGCGGGAGCGCGACAATCATGACCGGCTGGACGCCGCCGGTGACCGCGATGAGCAACTGACACGTCATGAGGGCAACCACACGGTCGACAGGGCTTTCGGATCGAAGTAGCCGATGGACGAACGGACGGGGGCGCGACCCGGCGGGTCGGGCACCCCTCCTTGTCCCGGGCCCCGAGCCACCGCTGGACCGATCTGAGCCGGCCCGTGACGTCACTGACGGATGTCGAGATCGCGGGCGCAGCGGAAGCCGGCGTGGCCGCTGGAGGAGTCCGGGGTGTTTGCGCTGCGGGCGGCGACCCGGTAGCGGTTGCAGTACGAGCGGTGGCACATGTGGGAGCCGCCGCGGATGACTTTGGCGTTGCCCGTGGCGGGGCCTTTCGGATCGGCGAGGGTCTCTCGGGCGAAGTGGTGAGTGGTCCACCAGTCGGCGCACCATTCCCAGACGTTGCCCGACATGTTGTACAGGCCGAAGCCGTTGGGTTCGAAGGCGGTCACCGGAGCACTGCCGCTGTAACCGTCGTCGGCGGTGTTCCGCGACGGGAACCGCCCGCGCCAGATGTTGCACCGGTAAATGCCCCCGGGATCGAGTTCGTCGCCCCATGGATAGCGCTTTAGTACGAGTCCGCCACGGGCGGCGTACTCCCATTCGGCTTCGGTGGGCAGACGTTTGCCCGTCCACCGGCAGTAGGCCTGGGCGTCGTGCCAGGAGACGTGGACCACCGGGTGGTTGGGGCGTTCGGTCACGGTGCTGCCGGGTCCTTCAGGCTGGTTCCACACGGCGTCGGGCACCGCGCACCACCACGGAGTGCGGTCCGGCCGTGCTGCCCCGCGGCGCAGCACGGCCGGCAGGAAGCCCGCGAACACATAGGACCAGCCCAGGCGTTCGGCGTCCGTCACATAGCCGGTGGCGTCGACGAAGGCGGCGAAGTCGGTGTTGGTCACCGCGCAGGTGTCGATGAGGAACGGTTTAAGGCGAACGCGGCGCACCGGTCCCTCGCCGTCGTCGGCGAAGCCCTCCTTGTCCTCGGCGCCCATCAGAAAGTCGCCACCGGGCAGCATCACCATGCCCTCCGTCGACCGTCCGCCCCGCACGGACCGCACGGGCATCCGCGGGTTCACGGAGGAGGCTGCTGTGCCGCGTGAGACGGCGCAGCAGGGGCTGACGGAGGGGCGATGTTCCATGGCGGACTTCCAATGAGGCGGGTGAGGGCGGGGGTCAGGTGGTCGACGGCGGAGGCGGTGTTCCTCCCGGGTCCTGTGTCTGGGCACGGCGTCGGTCCAGTTCCGCTGCCACGGCGGCGACATCGCGGCCGTACACCGGGTAGAGCAGCGTCAGGAAGAGGCCGTTGAGCGCCATCAGGATCACGAGGACCCACAGGAACACCTGCTGCAGACCGATGACCTCCCCGAGGTATCCGGCGCCGAGACTGAACATGGCCCAGGCGATCGCCTCGAAGACGTTGAGGTAGACGGCGAACGCGGCCCCGCGGAGTTCGGGGAGGGTCACGGCCATCAGCATGGGGCGGTTGACGCCGGGGTTGACGCCCTGGACCAGGCCCATCAGTCCGAAGAAGAAGGCGAACATTCCGATGCCGCCGTAGTCGATCTGGGTGGCGAAGAACGCGACGACGGCGAAGGCGAACTGGGCTGTCTGCAGGACGACGACCAGGCCGTTGCGAGGGTTGCGGCGTACGGCCCAGTCGGACAGCACGCCACCGAGCAGGGTGCCGGCGAAGAACCCGATCCCCATCGGGAGCATGACAGCGGCGGCGACCTGGATGGAGAAGCCGTACACGTCCACCAGGAAGACGACACCGAAGATGAGGAGCAGGAGGTGGCCCGACAGCAGCCGGGAGCACATCAGGATCACGAGACTGGGGATGCGGAAGAGGGCCGCCACGTCAGCACGGGTCACCTTGGCCTGGGCGGTGCGGGTGGCCTGGTCGAGGCCGGCGAGCTGGTCCTCGGACGCTCCCGTGCCGGGATCACGCAGCCAGAAGCACAAGGCGATGCCGACGAGCACGTTGAGTGTTCCGATGCCCCACAGGCCCCACCGCCAGCCGTCCTCGAACCCCGCCAGCTGCCCGAGCAAGGGGGCGAACAGGGACGAGGCCAGATTCAGGGTGCCGTAGAGCACGCCGACGGCCCGGCCCCGGGATCTGCTGTCGAAGAGATCGCCGATGAGCTCATTGGCGAGTGGCCCTGCCGCGGCGTAGCCGGCGCTGAGGAGTGTGCACAGGACGAGGAGCTGGGTGAAGTTCTGGGCGAAGCCGGCCCCGATACCGAAGACCCCCCAGAAGCCCGAGGACACGGCCAGGACGCTCTTGCGGGAGTACCGCCGGGCGGCCCACACCCACAGCGGGCCGGTGATCACACCGGCGATCTTTCCGGCGGCGGTCAGGACGCCGAGGCCGCTCAGCGAGATGCCGAGCGCCTGCCTGATCACGGGGAAGAGACCGTTGATCAGACCGGCCTCGGTGCTGTCGACGAGCATGGTGCCGCCGACCAGGGACAGCTGACGCCAACGGCCGGGTACGGCGGTCGGGGGCGGAGTCTTCGTCGCTGCGGACGAGTCCTCGATAAGCTCGGGCATGCGCTACCTCGTTCTCTGTGTCGTTTCTCTGCAGGAGTGATGCGGATGGGGTCGGAGCGTGGTCCGGTGACGGGGCGGCCACCCCGTCACCGGCCTTGGACGGTGTACGTCAGAGCTCGGCGAGTTCCTCGGCGACCAGTCGGAGCCGGTCGGCCGGCACCGTTGCGCCGGCCATCGCCGCGACGTCGATCAGCGACGTCGATCCCAGGAACTGCAGCAGCTCGGAATCGGTGATCGCGGGCAGGTGCCGTTTCACGACCTCGGCCGCCGCCGGATCACCGAGCAGGTGCAGGACGGGCGAGCGCAGCGAGAAGCGCCCCTCGGGATAGTCCTCGGTCCGTGGCAGCGGACGCGCCGCGCTCTGGGCCTGGGCCCGCTGGGCCCGGACCAGCAGGTGGTGCTCGCCGACGGGCCCCTCGGCGGGCAGCCCGAGCCGCTCGTACTGGCTCTCAGGGGCTTCGTTGCGGCGCATCAGCTCCACGAGCAGCCCGGCCATGCGCAGCTCCACCGCGTCGTCCACGAGCGGCTCCAGCTGTTCGGGGTCGCTCTCCAGGTCGAAGAGCAGCGTGCCGTGGTGGTAGGCGTTGATGAAGGTGCGCCCCGGTATCCGCAGCGTTCGCACGCCCTTGGTGAAGCCGAACGGCTCGGCCAGCTCCATGTCCACCAACTCGGCGGGGGAGAACCGCTCGCGCATATGAGTCGGCATCAGGGTGTGCTCCAGCAGTGGCCCGTTCTCGGCGGAGGCGGGGGCGCGCATGTACACATACCGTCCGTCGGTGACGTTGACGTGGCCACCGTGCATGCCGAACAGAGCGGCCTCACGCACCGGTGTGTCGCTCTCGACGGGCAGCGGCACACCCTGCATGTCGTCGGGCCTCTCGACGCCGAAGAACTCCAGGATCGTCGGGGCGAGGTCGACGGTCTGCACGAGTGCCTGGCGTCGCTGGCCCGCGGCCTGGGGGGCCCGTGGATCCCAGACGAACAACGGCAGATGAACCAGCTCGTTGTACCAGGGCTGGACGGCCTTGCCCCACCAGCCCTTCTCGCCCAGCAGCAGCCCGTGGTCGGTGTTGACGATCAGCAGGGTGTCCTCCCACAGATCGTGCTCGTCCATGGCGTCCAGGACGCGGCCCAGCGAGTGGTCGCACATGGACACCAGCGCCGCGTACTCATGGCGGGCGTGCGTGACCTGGTCGTCCGTCTCCACCACGCGTTTGTAGTCGGGCCAGTCGAAGTGCGGGCCGTCGTAGGTGTGGGGGTAGAGGTCCTTGTAGCGCTGGTGGCTGAAGAACGGTTCGTGCGGGTCGAAGGTCTCGATCTGGACGAACCACCGGTCGGCGTCCCGGTTGGTCTCGATGAACTCCAGCCCCGCGTCAAAGGTGAGGGTCTGCGGATGCCGGTCCTCGGTCGGCATGTAGCTCCGGTTCACCCAGTCCTGCCGGTAGCCGTGCCAGCGCAGCTTCTTCAGGTCCTCCGGGATCACCGGGTCCGAGACCTGCCCCTTCCACGGGTCACCCTCCTGTCCCCGGAAGAACTCCCAGGTGCTGTAGCGGCCGTGGTAGGTGGCGCCACCGTCCTCCCAGTAGTGCGGGTGGTCGCTGGCCAGGTGCGTGTGCACGCCGGCACGCTTGAGCAGTTCGGGCATGGAGTCGTCGAAGGGTTCCAATGGCCCCCAGCTGCGGTGCAGGAAGTTGTACCGCCCGGTGTGGATCTCGCGGCGGGCGGGCATGCACGGCATCGAACCGGCGTAGGCGTTGTCGAAGGTGGCCGTACGTTCGGCGAGCCGGGCGAAGTTCGGGGCATGCGTCCAGGCGTCTCCGTACGGCGGCAGCAGACGCCGGTTGAGACTGTCGAACATCACCATGATCGCCTTCATGTGGCAGTTTCCTCTCCCTGTGCCCCGTGGCTCTCACGGGGCTGCCAGTCCTCCAGGCGCCGCAGCATCTCCTCCAGCCAGGCCACCCACCGGTCCATCGATGAGGCACCGAACAGGTGCATCGCCTCGGAGATCTCGACCGCCAGCTCCCGGTCCAGCTCGGGCAGCGGGTCGATGAAGTCGAGGGCGCGGTGACGGTGACGGTTGCGGGCGATCTGGGCGTACCGATAGTCCAGTTCGGTCCTGATCAGATTGATCGCGGCCTGCCGGTCCAGGGGCGCGGCGAAGGCGAACCGGGTCAGGAAGTCGGGGTCCTGGAAACGGCTGGGCGGCTGGTACGGCGATCGCACCCAGGCCATCAGTGCCTCCCGGCCCACCTCGGTGAGCCGGTATACCTTCGCGTCCGGTTTGCCCTCGCGCGGGTCGATCTCGAAGGTCACCCAGCCGTTGGCCACCATCCGTCCCAACAACCGGTAGATGTGGCTGTGATGCAGCCGCGACCGCAGGAACTGGCCCTCGGTCTCGATGAACTTGCGCAGGTCGTACCCACTCAGCGGACGAAACGACAGCAGCGCGAGCAGTGGATATTCCATCGTATGAGCCCCACCCATATGTGCGTAGTCACCTATTGCACAACGGGGGCGCATGACCGTCAAGGTGGGCGCGTCCCCCGTCGGACGACAGGTACACGCAGGCGGATCTGACCACTCGGCCCGGGGATCTGCTGGTCCTCGATGGACAGGTCCCAGTCCTCGGGTGGGCCGACAGGCGCGAACAATGCGCCCACCATCTCCATGCCTGTGTCCATGTCCTCGACAGCTCGTGCAGCCAGGGCATGGTTGCGTGGCGGGATCCGAGGATGGAAACCGTGGCCCGATCCGTTGGTCATCGACCATCCTTCCCACTCGGAAATGCGACGCGGCAAGCGGTCTGTGACCTGTCCCGACCTGCGGCGCAAGGCGTGAAATTCTCGACGGTGACATCACCCGGAAGTCCGATGAACCTTCGCCTGGACCTGGCATGGGGCCGCAGTCGTGTCGGCGAGCGTCGCCGGGGCTGAGCAAGGCCCCTCAGGAATCAGGGCGCAACCGTTCGGCGAGGAAGGCGGCGGACTGCCGGACGAGGGCGGGAATGTCGGTGTGGCCGAGGAAGATGTGATCGGCGTCGTCGACCAGGACCAGTTCGGACTCGGCTCCGACAGCGCACAAAGCGGAGTGGAGGATCTCGCTCTGCTCCGCGGGGACGAGTCCGTCCTTCCTCCCGTGGATGAGCAGGAAGGGTGGTGCCTCCGGTGATACGTGGGTGACTGGGCCGGCGAGACGCAGCGCGTCCTCGCTGCGGTCTCCGAGCAGCAGCCCGATGAAGCCGGAGGACCGTGTGAAGGGCATGGCAGTGAGGTCGGCGATCCCGTACCAGTCCACCGCCGCACGAACAGGTTCACTGGAACCTGGGAGTCCCACGTCCCCTTCGAGGTCTGCGCGACCAGAGGTCAGTGCGGTCAGCGCGGCGAGATGTCCGCCCGCCGACTCGCCCCACACGCCGAACCGATCGGGATCCAGCCCGAGTTCGTCCGCGAAGTGGCGCAGATAGCGAATGGCCGACTTGACGTCGTGGAGCTGAGCGGGGAATCGCGCTTCCCCGCTCAACCGGTAGTCGACAGAGGCAATAGCGAGTCCGTGTGCCAGCAGTTCGTTCAAGACGGTCTGGTGTTCAAGGGTCTCGGGAAGATAGCGGCGGTCGCCGAACAGCCATGCTCCGCCGTGGATCCACACGACCACTGCGGCTGGTCCATGTCCTTGCGGGACCCAAAGATCCAGTTGCAGAGGGCGGTAGCCGAGGTGGTTGGCGTAGCTGATACCGCTGTAGTGCAACGATCCGTCGGCTTCCTGGGCGGGAGCGACGGGTGGCAGGAACGCCGGACCCGGCCACTCACGTCGCAGAGCGTCCAGGTCGGGCCGGTCACTTCCGGATGGGGGCATGTCCATCGTCTCTCCCGACAGAGGTGGGGTGTGTACGTGTGGTCGACTCGATGCAGGCAGGTTCTGGCCGAAGGGAACAACGGGCCGACCCCGTGGTCGTGGCACCGCTAGCCGAGGATGCCGCTTGGCGAGAAGGCCAGTTTCGCGAAGCGTTCGCCGATACGACGGTGGGCGGCGCCGTCCGGGTGCAGGTCGTCCGGCATCGGAAGTTCGGCGGCGTCAGCCTCGCCGTAGAGGTCACGGCCGTCCAGGTAGTGCAGGTGGGGGTCCTCGGCCGCTCGCTGTGCCACGATGCGGGCACCCACTGAACGCGTCGAGGCGGAACCAGTAGTCGTGTCCTGCGTTCAGTGGGCGGTCTCGGCCTCACTGGGCCAGTGAATGAGCCCGGTGCGGTACTCCTTCTCGGGGCTCGATCCACGGCGACGATGTCTCCTGCCCCAGCGGATTCTCCGCTCCGGTCAGGCATGTAGACGGATGACGCCGTGAAGGCGCAGGTCTCGTGACGACGCTCCGACGGCGATCGCGCGTTCGCCCGTGCCGAGCACCCAGTCGTGTTCGCTCGGCGACCAGCTGGACAGCTGGCGCCGGCCGATCATCAGCCGGACGCGCTGTTCCTCGCCGGGCGCGAGAGTGAGCCGACGGTAGGCGGCCAGCTTCCGAACAGCCTGCGGAAGACCGAGGTCCGGGGACGGGCCGAGGTAGATCTGGACAACCTCCGCTCCGCTTCGGGTGCCGGTGTTGCGCAGGGTGAAGGACACCTCGACGCCCGTTTCGGTGGCTGCCTCCGTCCGCAGGTCCGCGTAGGTGAACTCGGTGTAGGACAGGCCGTGGCCGAACGGGAACAGCGGCTCGACATCGTAGGCGTCGTACCACCGGTACCCGACGTGAATGCCCTCGCTGTAGGTCACTCGCCCGTCGGTGCCGGGGTAGCGGGCGGGATCCCCGGCCATGGGATGCGACTCCTCGTCGGCGGGGCAGGAGACCGGCAGTCTGCCACTGGGGTTCTCGTCGCCGAAGAGCAGCTCCGCGGCCGCCTGCGCGCCCTGCTGTCCCGAGTACCACATCTGCAGTACCGCCGCCGTGTCTGGCAGCCAGGGCATCGTCACGGACGTGGCGGTGTTGAGCACCACGACCGTCCGGGGGGTGACGGCGGCCACGGCGGAGATGAGCTCGTCCTGAGCGGCCGGCAGGGCGAGCGTCTCCAGGTCCTTGCCCTCGGTGGCGTCCTGCCAGGCGAACACGACAGTGGTTTCGGCGGAGCGCGCCGCGGAGACGGCCTCGGCCAGGTCGGCCGCCCGGGTGGCCGGCGTCTCACGGCGCAGCCGGAAGGACATACCGTCGGCGTCGGCATCGGCACGTATCGACAGAGTGTGTGTGCCCTTGGTCACGTTCCGGGTGGCCGAGCGGAGTGCGAGTCCGTCGGCGCTCGTGCCGACGAGCCCTCCCGTGAAGAGTTCCTCCCAGCCGGGTTGCACAGGGAAGAGCTCCTCCCCGTCGAAAACGATGGCGGGCCTGTTGTAGATCGGGACGGCGTCGTCCTCCTGGGTCCATTCCTCGTGGTGCGACCAGTGCAGGACGAAGGTCCACTCGTCGTCCTCGTCGGCACACAGTGTTCCGTCGTAGCTCCACGACCGGCCCGGTGGGATGGCCTGCGTCCCGGTGACATCCAGCAAGACAGCGGGAGAGAGGTCTTCTGCCGGGATGTCCTTGCCGCACCAGTCGACGCCCGCCGCGAAGGCGACCTCTGCGCCCCCGGCCCGTGCGCGCAGTGCCTGCAGTGGGCTGTCCGCGTGGTCGGGCACGACGTGCGAGCTGCCGCCCCCGCTGACGAACGGGACGGAGCCGGTCATTCCTATGACGGCGATGGAACGCGCCGCGGCCCCGGTCAGCGGCAGGGTGGCGTGTTCGTTGCGCAGCAGTACGGCACCGGCCACGGCGACCTGTCGCGCGATCTCCGCGCCGAAGGCGGGATCCCGGGGCGGCGCGGCGTCGGCCGATGCCTCCAGCAGACCGAAGCGGTCCATCACCGTGAGGATCCGGTCGACGGCCCGGTCGACAAGGGTCTCCGAAATCTCTCCCGCCTCTACGGCTTCCTTCAGGGCCCGGCCGAAGTACTTGCCGGTGGGCATCTCCATGTCCAGGCCGGCCGTGAGGGATGCCTGGGTGCTGTGCGCCGCCCACCAGTCGGTCATGACCCAGCCGTCGAAGCCCCAGTCCTGGCGCAGGAGCTCGTCCAGCAGTTCCGGGCTCTCGCAGGCGAAAGCCCCGTTGACGGAGTTGTACGCGGCCATGACGGATCCGACGCCCGCTCGCACGGCGGCTTCGAAGGCAGGCAGTTCCATCTCGCGCAGCGTCTGCTCGTCGACGATCGCGTCGACGGTCTGGCGGTCGTGCTCCTGGCTGTTGGCGGCGAGATGCTTGACGGTGGCGATCATGCCCTGTTCCTGGATCCCCTGGATCTGGGCCACGGCGATGTCGGAGATCAGCAACGGGTCCTCGCCGAAGGTCTCGAAGTTGCGCCCGCCGTACGGGGTGCGGACCAGGTTGACCATGGGTGCGAGCTGCACGTTCTGCTGCAGGGCACGTCCCTCACGCCCGATGACGGTGCCGTAGGCGTGGGCCAGAGCGGGGTCGAACGTCGAGGCCAGCGCGACGGGAGCGGGCAGCGCCGTGGCTCGTGCGGTCACCCGCACGCCGCTGGGGCCGTCCGACAGCCGCAGTGGCGGAATGCCGAGCCGGGGCACACCGGGTATGACGCCCGCCTCACCGAGCTTCTCCAGAACCGACCAGTTTCCGTGCAGCAGCGAGATCTTCTCGTCGAGTGTGAGCTGCGCGAGGAGCCGGGCGACCGTGACGGGGGCGTCGGGCAGGGGGTTGGCCTGGGTCATGGAACACCTTCTCGGGTTCTGGGTACGGACGGGCGACCGGCGCCGATTGCGCTCTCTGAAGGCCCGGACCGAGCGATCTACTGGACGGCGGAAGGAACGCGTACGAACGGATACAAGCCATCCTGCACACTTGGACAGTAGGGACTCAGAGGGAGTATTGCAAGAGCCGAATCCGATTGGAATAGTCCAGATGGACAGATTTTCGACGAGGCGTTTGCGCTGTTCAGAGCCTGTTTTTGGAGTGTCTGATCAGGATGCGGGTTCATGATGCTGACGCGATCCGTTGGAAAAACTGTCCAGATGGACTAGCGTCCCTCCGCAACGAGATCGCGCCACTTGCGAGACACATCCACAATCGAGGAGAGAATCATGAATTCTCCCGACTCTTCGTCCGCGGACATCCCCGGGAGACCTCACGACGCGATGTCGAAGGGGTCTGTCGGCAGCGCCGTGCGGGATGAGGCCGCGACGGACACCGTGTCGACCAGGGCGGAGGCCGGTGGGACGCCCGCCGGGTCCGAGAGCGAAGGCGTCGGCCTGACGCCATCCATCCCCCGAAGGCTGCTGCCCTCTCTGGCTCTCGTGAACACCGGGCTGCTCTTCGTGCAGCTCGGCGTCATGGCCATCCTCGTACCGAACCTGATCGTGACGATCGACCCGAGCGGCAAGGTGGGCTCTCTCGCCTTGGCGACGACGGTCGCGGGACTTGTCTCGATGCTCGCCCAGCCTCTGGTCGGGGCTCTGAGCGACCGCACCAGAAGCCGGTTCGGCCGTCGCACTCCGTGGATCGTCGTCGGCGCGGTTCTTGCCGGCGGCTCACTGCTGGCCATGACCGGCATCCGGTCGGTGCTGGCCGTGACCATCGTGATGACGATCTTCCAGCTCACGGCCGCTGCCGCCGGGGCGCCGCTGTCCGCCGTGCCGGCGGACCGTATTCCAGCCTCGCGGCTGGGAGCGGCGTCCGGCGTCATCGGCCTCGGCATCAACGTCGGCGCGGTCCTCGGCATGGTCGCCGCGGCGCGTCTCGCAGCGCAGCTCGATGTGGCGTTCGCCGTCTTCGGCCTCCTCATCACCGTGGTGCTGCTTCTCTTCGTCCTGCTGAACAGAGAGGAATCGACCGCCGACCTCGAACGCGTCCCGTTCGACTGGCGTGCGTTCCTCAGGGGCTTCTGGATCAGCCCGCGCAAGCATCCGGAGTTCGCCCTGGTCTTCGTGGCGCGCTTCCTGTTCGTCCTGTGCTTCTACCTGCCCTTCACCTTCCAGCTGTACATCCTCACGGACTACGTGAAGATGGACATCGGCTCCGCGAACAGCAAGATCGCCATCCTCAGCCTCATCGCCCTGATACCCACCGCGCTGGGCCTCCTGGGTGGCTGTTTCAGCGACCGGGTCGGCCGGCGCAAGCCCTTCATCTACGCCGCGTCGTTCTTCATGCTGATCAGTTACGTGTTCCCGCTGATCATGCCCAACCTGGCCGGCGTGGCCACCATGTTGATGATCAGCAGCCTTGGTTTCGGCCTGTACATGGCGGCTGACGCGGCGTTCATGATCCAGCTCCTTCCGGACCGGTCAGGAGCGGCAGGAAAGGACCTCGGCATCCTGAATGTCGCCACCCAGGGGCCTCAGGCGCTCAGCGCGGCCATCGGAGCCGTCCTCATCAGCTCGCTCGGCGGCTATCCCGGACTCTTCGTCAGCGGCATGATCGCCTCGCTGCTCGCGGCTGTCGTGATCATCCCCATCAAGTCCGTGCGCTGACTCCGCATCCTCACCGACCGGCCGGCTGTACTCACCGCCAAGAGTGCGGGTCAGTAATCCGGTCGTCTGACGAGCGCACCGTGTCCGCTCTGGAGGACGGGCGACGAGGCCATCCTCCGTCCGTCCTCTTTCCCACGCACATCCGGAGTGCCCCGGTATGACGAACCCCATCACCCCACCCGCGTCGGCAACGCCAAGGGCATCACAGACGCAGCTCGCCGACGTCTCTCTCGGCGCTGTCCGTACGACGGCCCCCACGGTGGAACACCACGACGAACCGCTGGGCATCGGCGAGGAGCGGCCTCGGCTCTCCTGGCGTGTCACGACCGGTGCACGCAACTGGGTCCAGGAGCGCTACCAGTTGGCGATCAGGCGGGTGGGCGGCGGTACGGCTCGGGGTGCCGAGCACGGCGACACCACCGGGTGGATCGACTCAGCCGAACAGGTTCTGGTCGACTGGCCGTTCGCTCCGCTCGCGGCACGCGAACGCGTGGAGATCCGCGTACGGGTGACCGGCGAGGATGGAGTGGAGAGTCCCTGGAGTCCGGCCACCACGCTGGAAACCGGCTTGCTGGCACCGCGGGACTGGGACGCCCGCTTCATCACCGCCGACGGTCCCGGCGAACCCGACGGCCCCGCCCCGTTGTTCAGACGCGAGTTCACCGTCCGCAAGGACCTGCTCTCCGCCCGCCTCTACATCACCGCACAGGGGTTGTACGAGGCGCGGATCAACGGCCGACGTGTCGGCGACCATGTTCTCGCACCCGGCTGGACCAGCTATCGCCACCGGTTGCACTACCAGACGTACGACGTCACGGAACTGCTCCTGCCCGGTGCCAACGCCCTCGGAGCCATGCTGGGCAACGGCTGGTACCGCGGGTACCTCGGCTACTGGGGCGCACGCGCACTCTACGGGGACCAGCGAGCGCTCCTCGCACAACTCGAACTGCGCTACGCCGACGGCACCGAACAGCGCGTCGTCACCGACGCGGACTGGTCCTGGCTGCCCGGTCCGGTGCTTACCGACGACCTGTATCGCGGTGAGCATGCCGACCTGCGGAAGGAACCAGCCGGATGGGACCGAGCGGGCCACGATGCCGCCCGCTGGCAAGCGGCCGACGTACTCGACACCGACCCGCGGATCCTCACGGCCCCGGACGGTCCCCCCATCCGCCGTACCGAGACCCTGCCCGCCGTATCCCTGTCCGAGTCCTCATCGGGCACAACGCTGGTCGACTTCGGCCAGAACCTCGTCGGATGGGTACGCATCACAGCGAGCGGAGGGCCGGGTACCGAGGTGACCGTTCGTCATGCCGAGGTGCTGCAGAACGGTGAACTCGCCACCAGGCCGCTGCGGACCGCCACCAGCACCGACACCTACACGCTGGCCGAAACCGGCGAGACCGTCCTCGAACCCCGCTTCACCTTCCATGGATTCCGCTACGCCGAGATCAGCGGACCGCCCGGACTCGCCATACACGACGTGGAAGCCGTCGTCATCGGATCGGACCTGCGCAGAACGGGCTGGTTCAGCTGCTCGGACCCGTTGCTGGAACGCCTCCACGAGAACGTCGTGTGGAGCATGCGAGGGAACTTCCTCGCCGTGCCGACCGACTGTCCGCAGCGCGACGAACGCCTCGGCTGGACCGGGGACATCCAGGTGTTCGCGCCCACCGCCGCCTTCCTCTACGACGTCGGAGGATTCCTCGCCTCCTGGCTCAGAGACCTGTCGGCGGATCAGGGTAAGGACGGGAATGTCCCCTGGTTCGTACCCGACCTCATGCCGACACCGAGCCCGCCCACCGCGGCGTGGAGCGATGCCGCCACCGTCGTCCCGTGGGTACTGCACGAACGGTACGTCGACCGGGGGCTGCTGGCCCGCCAGCTGCCCAGCATGGTTGCCTGGACGGACTGCGCGGCCCGGGAAACGGACGAAACCGGTTGTTGGCGTGCGGGATTCCAGTTCGGCGACTGGCTCGACCCGGCCGCGCCGGCCGACGCCCCCAGCGCAGGCCGCACGCCCCCGGAAGTCGTCGCCACCGCCTACCTCGTCCGTTCGGCGGAACTCACCTCGCTTGCCGCCGAGACGCTCGGCGAACTGGAGACAGCCCGTCGCTATACCGAACTGGCAGAACGGACCCGCGCGGCCTTCGCCCGTGAATACGTCACGGCGTCCGGCCGGATCCTGGGCGACGGACAGACTGCCTACGCCCTCGCTCTCCACTTCGACCTGCTGCCCACCCCGGAGCAACGCCGCCATGCCGCCCGCCGACTCGCGGACCTCGTGCGCTCCGGCGGGTTCCGGATCGCCACCGGATTCGTGGGAACACCGCTCATACTGGACGCTCTCACAGAGGCGGGGGAAGCACATCTGGCCCACAGGCTGCTGGCCCAGCGCCAGGCACCGTCGTGGCTGGATCCGGTCACCCGAGGAGCGACGACCATCTGGGAGCGCTGGGACAGCCTCCTGCCGGACGGTTCCGTCAACCCCGATGGGATGACATCGTTCAACCACTACGCCCTCGGCGCGGTTGCCGACTGGATGCACCGGTCCCTGGCCGGTCTGGCCCCCGCTGCTCCCGGCTACCGCTCCCTGCGCGTGCGCCCGCTCCCCGGATACCTCACGCGGGCTTCCGCGCGGCACCTTACACCGTACGGTGAGGCAGAGGTGGCCTGGCGGCTGGACGACGGCGCCTTCCACCTCTCCGTGGTCGTGCCACCCGGCTGCACAGCGGAGATCTGGCTTCCGGACGACCGAGTCCCAGAGCATGTCGGCAGCGGACGGTACTCATGGTCGGTGCCGTACCCGGTCGGCGCCGGCGCACAGCTCCAGCGGACGACGAGCGTACGAAGTCTCATCGACGACGAACCCTCATGGACTCGCCTGGTGAAGCTCCTCCAGAGCATCGAAGGCGTGACATTCGCCGACGATCGGGCCCTGGTAAAGCTTGCCGTGCCGAATCTGGACCGGAGTGTCGCCGACTTCGTCTCACGACTGGTGGCCGACCTCCGCCCAGGCCGCGGTGTCGACGCCGCGGAGATTCTGGCGGAGCTGGAAGAAGCGGATCCGCACGCCTGACCACCGTGGCCCCGTCATGGTCCGCGCCGACGCCCTGACCAGGAACCTGGCGGGGCCAGGCCCACTGCGGAACGCGCCCCCGAAGCCCTCAGCCGGCTCGGCCACGCCATCATTCTCAATCCCGCCGAGCATCCCTGACCCCGCGGCTTCCGGGAACCCGGATATCCGGCAACACTACGGCCACCGGGTGCATCTCACTCCTATACAGCCCCTAATGGGAGCTGCCGAGTCGGAGAGACTCGGTGCCGTAGCCGCCGACAGGTGAGCACTCACAAGCCCGGAAGCATCCGACTTCTGTGGTCAGACCGTGCCCCTGCCGGTCGGCCGGAAGGCCAGACCGCTGATGGGGTGGCGTGCCCGCCGAGCAGAGCGTGAGCACTGGATCCATTAGGGAGCGTGCCGCGTCTTCCGCAGGCTGCCCGAGTGAACTACCTGACCGGGAGGGCGAGTTGATTCTCATCGGCGACGACTGGGCCGAGGACCACCACGATGTCGAGGTCCAGGACGCGACCGGCCGCAAACTGGCCGCCGCGAGACTGCCCGAGGGCGTGGAGGGCATCACCAAGCTTCACGAACTCATCGCGAGGCACGGCGGCGACGACCTCGATGCCACCGATGTGATCGTCGGCATCGAGACCGACCGCGGCCCCTGGGTACAGGCCCTGCTCGCCTCCGGCTACCAGGTCTACGCCCTCAACCCCCGGCAGGCCGCGCGGTTCAAGGAGCGGTACGGCACCTCCGGGCCAAGAGCGACAAGGGTGACGCGCATGCGCTGGCCGACATGGTCCGCATCGACCGCGACCAGCTGCGGCCGGTCGCCGGGGACAGCGAACAGGCCCAGGCCGTCAAGGTCGTCGCCCGCGCCCACCAGACCCTCATCTGGGAACGCACCCGTACCTTCCAGCGGCTGCGCAACACGCTGCGCGAGTACTTTCCCGCCGCCCTGAACGCTTACGCGGACCTGGAACTGACCAGCCCGGACGCACTGGAGCTACTGATCAAGGCGCCTACACCCGCCGCAGCGGCGAAGCTGACCTGCGCGCAGATCACCGTCGTCCTGGCCCGCTACCGCCGACACAACCGGAGCGCCAAGGCCGCCACGATCCAGACCGCGATGCGCGAGCAGCACCTCGGCCTGCCTGAGCCGGTGACCGCGGCCTACGCGGCCACCGCCACCGCCCACGCGAAGCTGCTGGTCGCCCTGAACGAGCAGATAACCGAGCTGGAAGCGCAGGTGAAGGCGCATTTTCTCGCGCACCCGGACGCTGAGATCTACCTCTCGATGCCCGGCATCGGGGTGATCACCGGCACGCGGGTGCTCGCCGAGTTCGGGGACGACCCCGCCCGCTACGCGTCCGCCAAGGCACGCAAGAACTACGCCGGCACCAGCCCCGTCACCCGCGCCTCCGGCAAGAGCCACACCGTCCAGGCCCGCTACATCCGCAACAACCGGCTCGCCGACGCCCTCCAGCGTCAGGCGTTCTCCGCCCTGCACGCCTCACCCGGCGCCCGCCACTACTACGACAAGCAGCGCGCCCGCGAGGCCGGCTACAACCCCGCCCTACGCCAGGTCGGCAACCGCCTCGTCGGCATCCTCCACGGCTGCCTCAAGACCCGAACCTTCTACGACGAAGCGACCGCCTGGTCGCACCACGCACACCCCGAACCCCATGCAGCTTGACACCAAACGACATGGGGTGTCTGACCAGGTCACCTTTACGCGTCAGCAGCTATTCGCCGGCCTTGTCGCTGACGGCGTCGAAGTGCCTCAGCAGGGAGCGCAGACTCTCCAAGGCGGCGTCGGTGGCTTCAGGCTCACCGAGGACGAGCTGATGCATTACGAGCCCCTCGAGTGCGGCGAAGACCAGCCGAGCAAGTGCCTTGTCAACGTCAGCGCCCAGCATATGGCTCAGCTCACGCTGCGCGACTGCGAAATACTCGTCGTACATCGCGCGGACCTGTGGCTGTAGCTCCGGCCTGCGGCGCGACTCGAGCAGCAGCTCGTACTTGAACACCCGGGCGTCCGGATCCGCCGAGACCATCTCGGACAATCCGCGCGAGTCATGCGCTCCCTCACCGAAGCCCGGTTCGAGGATACTGTGACTCATCGACGTCTGGACCGTATGGGCGAGAGCCTCCTCGATGAGCGCGGCGCGCGAACCGAAATGGTGCACGACGAGGCTGTGGGCAACCCCGGCCTCCTCCGCGACAGCCCGATAGGTGAGGCTGCGCAGACCGCCCCGCGCCACCACACGTACAGCGGCTTTCAGCAGGGCTTCGCGGCCCTCGCCGTAGTGCATGCGTTTACGTGGCTTTCGGCTCTTCGCGGCGTCGGCGGAAACGGTCATGACTGCGACCCTACCTGCCCGCTCACACTCCCAGACAGACGCCCGATCGGCCGACGGCGCGTGACGCCCCAGGCCGGACGTCGCACCCGACGTGGTGCCGACGCCGCACCTCGTAGCGCCGGCGCAGCGGGTCAAACCGTGAAGGACGGGCTGGCGGTGTGAGGTTGGCAGGCCGGTGGTCGTCGGGGAGGACAGCCTGGGTGCCGCCGATCACCTCCAGATCGGCGACGTCCCGGCCGGCCGAGGCCCTGACGTCCTTGCCTGGGCGTGCTGCTGCACGCCGGGCGCATCCGCCGGATCGTTTCCTCGTACGTCGGCGAGAACAAGGAGTTCGCCCGCCAGTACCTGGCAGGTGAACTGGAGGTGGAACTGACTCCGCAAGGGACTCTCGCCGAGCGCCTGCGGGCCGGCGGCGCGGGCATTCCCGGGTTCTACACCCTGACCGGAGCCGGCACACAGGTCGCCGAGGGCGGTCTGCCGCTGCGCTACCACCCGGACGGCCGGGTGGCTGTGGCATCGCCGCCCAAGGAGACCAGAGATTTCCGCCGTGACGGAGTCACCCGCAGCTACGTCCTGGAAGAGGCCCTCACCGCCGACTTCGGCCTGGTCCGTGCGTGGAAGGGCGACCGGCACGGCAACCTCGTCTTCCGCCGCAGCTCCCGGAACTTCAATCCGCTGTGCGCCATGGCGGGGCGGGTGACGGTAGCGGAGGTCGAGCACCTGGTGGAACCGGGTGACCTCGACCCGGACGCCATACACCTGCCCGGCATTTACGTCCACCGTGTGCTGCCACTGACACCCCGACAGGCTTCTGCCAAACGCATCGAGCGCCACACCACCCGCAGCCGACCTGGTGCGGACACGGCTGAGCACCGGGCAGTCCCCGCGGCCACCGAGACGAGGAGACCTGGGCCATGCCTCTGACCCGCGACCAGATGGCCGCCCGGGCCGCCGCAGAACTCAGCGACGGCGCCTACGTCAACCTCGGCATCGGACTGCCCACGCTCGTGCCGAACCACGTCCCCGACGATGTCGAGATCGTGCTGCACTCCGAGAACGGCATCCTCGGCGTCGGCGCCTACCCCTACGAAGGGCAGGAGGACCCGGACCTCGTCAACGCAGGCAAGGAGACCGTGACCGTACGCCGGGGTGCCTCCTTCTTCGACTCGGCGACATCGTTCGGAATGATCCGCAGCCGCAAGATCGATGCGGCAATACTCGGTGCGATGCAGGTCTCCGCCGACGGTGACATCGCCAACTGGGTGATCCCCGGCAAGATGATCAAGGGTATGGGTGGGGCGATGGACCTCGTCCACGGGGCCAAGAAGGTCATCGTGCTCATGGAGCACACCGCCAGAGACGGCACCCCGAAGATCGTCCGGGAATGTTCACTGCCCCTGACGGGTCGCCGAGTCGTCCAGCGGATCATCACCGACCTCTGCGTTTTCGACATCACGAACTCCGGTCTCCTCCTGCGCGAACTCGCTCCCGACGTGACGGAGCACCAGGTGCGGATGAGGACCGAACCGGAATTCGCGATCGACCTGACCTGACAGTGAGGATTGGCCATGGCACCGCTCGGGGGTCTGACTCGTGACCTGACGGACGCTCCGGTTGTCCTTGGCAGGAATTGTCGGCCCGCCGGGCGGTGCCACGCTACGGCTGCAGACCGCGCGTCTGGGCTCGATTGAACAAGTCAGGAGCCTGGCTAGAGGTCCCATCACTGTCTCGTCCGTCTGCCCGACCGGCACGTGCCCTCCCGCACGCGACAGGCGGAAAGGCATGGCGGAACAGCATGACAGACGAGATAGCGGTGATCGGCGGGATCGACACCCACACTGATCTCCACCAGGCCGCCGTCATCGACGGCATCGGCCGTCACCTCGCGACCGAGCAGTTCGAGACCACCCCAGACGGCTACCGGGGACTGCTGGACTGGCTGCGCTCGCACGGCAGCGTGCTGGCGTGCGGCATCGAAGGAACCGGCCTGCACGGCCACCCGCCGCGCGGCGCCAGACCAGGAGGAACCACGCCGCGCCGCGCGGCCCAACCAAGGAGAGGAGAGTATGCATATTCACTCCTTGAAAGCCCTCTGTCCACCGACTCCGTCGGCCCACGCTCACGCGCCGCTGCTTCTGGCGGCCGGGGATCCGGAGCCGGCGCTGGCGGCACGCCTTCAACGAGTCGGCCTCGCGCCCGGTGGCGCAGCGGGCTGGGGAAGGGAGTCGGCCTTCGCGGCCATACTGCGGCACAGGCCGGGAATGGTTCTGCTGGCTGCGCCGACGGTGGACACCGACACCATGACCCGGCTGGTCAGGGCCGCCTCGCTCATCGCTCCTGTTGCCGTCCTGCGACCCGACGGCAACGACGCCGTGGTCGTCTTCGACGCCGGGGCATACGACGTCCTCGATCCCCAGGCACCCATCGTCGAGCTGGCCTGGCGCATCCGTGCTGACCGCCGACGCTGCTCACCGGCACCGGTGGCCGCTACGTACACCCCGGGCACCGCGAGCCAGCGACTGCTGTTCGACGTACTCGCCAGAAGGCGGACCGCCGTCTGCTGTCATCACCTGCGTCTGCTCCTTGGGGCCCCCGCCCTTCCCATGACCCTGCGGGCGCTCAGGGCGCGCATCAAGCGGCTGCTGCCGGCCCTCTCGGGCCACGGGATGGAACTCGTGGTCGATCAGCAGTGGGGGGTGGCGACCTACAGCATCCACAGCGGGGCCCAGGAAACATCCCGGCAAACCAGCGTGCCGACGGCGTAGGAGTCCGGCGAAACGACTGTCCGGGGCTCATATCCGCATCACGCTTCCGCAAAGCAGTGCGCATCTCCGGGCTTCCTGGCCCGGCGCGTGATTCTCGGCCGCATCCCAGGAGCCGGACAACTGACCGCCTGGAGCGTGGCACAGACGTGGCTGTCCCGACGTGAGAGTCGACGACGTCAGGCGGGACCCGCGAGGTCGACGACCGCCTCGGCGCAGCCCCACGACAGAGTGACACCGGACCCACCGTGGCCGTAGCACGCTATGACCGGGACCGCATGCTCCTCAACGTGTTCCAGGCGGATCGTGTCCCGTGCCGGTCGCAGTCCGGCATCCCGCGACAGCACGGGCAGCCCTGCCAATGCGGGCATGAGCGCTGTCGCGCGTCGCAGAATCGCCCGTTCCGTCTCGGGATCCACCTCGGTGTCCCACGAGCCGACCCGCGCGACACCGCCACAGACAACGTCATCGCGCCGGGGGACGACGTAGGTGAGGCCATGTGGGTTGTCGTCGTCGGTGACCCATTCGGTGATCCCGGGGTTGGCGAGCCGGACGACCTGCCCCCGGACGGGAAACATCGTGTCGTCGTCCAGAAGGTCTCCTGAACGCAGGCCGGCGGCCACCACCACAAGATCGGCCGCCCCTGCCAGGTCGTCGACACGGGCGACCGTGCGGCGGACAAACGTCACGCCCAGATCCTCGCAGCGCTTGAGCAGCCAGGGCAGGTAGTGGGAGATGGAGATGACCGGCACTGTCGCTCTCACGCCCGCGACGGCGCCAAGGGGCAGGTCGCCAGGGTCAGCCTCGCGGTGATCGGGAACCGCTGCGGTCCAGGTCCGGTCCGCACCCGGGTGACGCTCGACCACCACGCCCTGCCGTAGATCGACCCCGGTGGCGTGGTCGGCAGCGAGCTGCTCGAAACGCGTCCGGGACTGGACGAGCCAGGACATCAGCGACACAGACGCCCCGCTCCGATACGGGAACCACACGGCGGCCGCAACCCCGGACACGCTCTCCGCGGCGGACCGGTCAGCGATGACCGTGACAGTGTCGCCGGCCAGGGAAAATTCGTGGGCGATGCTCAGCCCGACAATGCCCGCTCCGACAACGGCGACCCGCCTGGAACTCATCGCAACACCGCCATGGCCTCGATCTCGATGCGGAACGGACCGGCCAGTCCCGCCTGCACGGTGCTCCGCGCTGGCCTCGGGGCGGCGAACCGCTGCTCGTAGACGGCATTGAACTCTGCCACGTGTGCCAGATCCGTAATGACGCACATGGTTTTGACCACCCGGTCCAGACTGCTCCCCGCCGCAGCGAGAACAGCTTCCAGGTTGTCGATCGCCTGATGCACCTCCGCGGCAAAGTCCACAGGGACTTCTCCGACGCCGGGAAGCAACCCGACCTGTCCCGAGGTGACGATCAGCGGCCCGACGGCCATCGCTTGCGAGAACATCGAGGGTGCCGGGACGAGGTCCGATACGACGGGAGTGATGGTGGTCGACGGGCCGGAGCCGGGCAGGCCGACGCTTCCTGGCGAATCCCCGTCTGGCGTGCGGGCGCCCGGCTCCTGAGGCGCACCGTCGGGCTGGACCTCACGTCGGGGATTCGGGGCGATCTCATTGCCGGACTGGACCATCGTCTGCTTCCTCACTGCTCGGACCACCGTGTGGATTAAACGCCAGTAGACAACCAACCTTCACACTCCGACAATCACTCTCAGTCCAGCTGTGCAATCCGCATAGCTCACCGCAGGAAGAGGGTGCAGAGATGGCGGAACAGCACAGAAGCATGGACCAGCTGGACACCTTGCTGATCAGGGCGTTGCGGGACCATCCCCGCGTTGGATTCCTGGAACTCTCACGGCAAACGGGGGTCTCACGTGCCACAGTGCAGGCGCGCATCCAACGTCTGGAGACGGCCGAGGTGATCACCGGCTATGGTCCGGACTTGAACCTGGCCGCTGCCGGCTATCCCGTACTGGCCTTCGTGAACCTGCAGATCGCGCAAGGCGGCCTCCACGCGGCCGCGGACGAGCTCGCCCAGATCCCCGAGGTCCTTGATGCCTACGGAACCACCGGTGACGCTGACATCCACTGTCGCGTGGCCGCACGCTCTCACCAGCACCTGCAGGAAGCCCTGGTCAGGGTCAACCACATCCCAGTCGTCGTCCGATCCACCAGTGTCATGGCCCTGTCCGAGGTCGTCGCTCCCCGCATCCTCCCCCTCCTCGAATCGGAGCAGCGTCCCCGCCCCAGCCGCGTCCCGGCTTACCGCAGGCCAAGCTGACCACACTCAGCTGCGTGTAGTGCCGGTACAAGCGGTGTATGCCTGCGTGTACGGGTCGCCCTTCCACACGGTCCGTTCCCGCGCCGTGGGCCCCGCCCCGTACGAGGTTTTCCAGCGTCGCCGCGCTGATAGGCATAGCGCCGGACCAGGAAACGCGATCCGGTCGGCGAGGAAGGCTCGCAGTTCCAGAAGTGCGCCGGGCGCCCTTCTGGAACACCACAGTGGCCAGCGGGCGCTCACCCCACTTCTCGTCGGGCACGGCGACCACGGCGGCGTCGAGATGCGCCGTGAGGTGGTTCTCCAGCTCCGCCGAGGAGATCTACTCTCCGCCGGACTTGATGACCTCCTTGGCGGGGACGGTCACTGCTGCTGCCCTGGTGCAAGGTGACCTCGGCCTCCCAGGCGGCTCGAGCAGCCGCGCGATGGAGCCTGTCCTTGCTGAGGCCAGCAGTGTTCGCGGTGGTGCAGAGTGCAGCGGTAAGCCGAAGGATCTGCCCGTTCAGTACCTGCCCGGGTCGGGCTCAGACTTCGGCGATGCCCATTAGGTCTGCGGGGTTGAACGGCAGACCGTTCGCGTCGCCGGAAAGCGCCTGTTCTGTCCAGATGCATTTCCCCGCCGCTGTGTAGCGCGTACCCCACCGCTGGGAGAGCGCTGTGATCAGTTGCAAACCACGGCCGCCCTCGTCCGTCTCCGCTGCGCGGCGGATGCGGGGCGTCGTCAGACTTCCATCGGAGACCTCGCAGATCAGGCTCGTGCTGCGTAGTAGCCGAAGGTGCACTGGACCCTTCGCATGCCGTACGACGTTTCCCACCAGCTCGCTGGCGATGATCTCCGTCGTCATCGTCAGATCGTCGAGGTCCCAGACCCGGAGCTGCTGCCGAATGTGCCGACGAGCCTGCCCGGCCGCTCGGGGGTCCTCGGGGAGCTGCCATGAGGCCATCCGGTCGGCGGCGAGCGAGTGGACACGGGCGACGAGGAGGGCCGCGTCATCGGTGGTGGTGGGCTGCCCATGGGGAAGCAGGCCGGCCGTCAGGGTGTCGCACAGTCCTTCCAGGTTCGTGCGGTCGGCTGTGCGCAGGAGCTGTTCGAGATCGGCCATGCCCTGGTCGACCTCGCGGTGCGCGGACTCGACCAGGCCGTCGGTGTACAACACGAGGAGGCTCTCGTCCGGCAGCTCCAGTTCAAGCGTTCCAAACGGTGGTGCGCCCGCGCCGAGCGGTGGGTCCCGGGACAGGTCGGGGAAGTACACGGTGCCGTCGGGCTCGACGACGGCGGGCGGCGGGTGACCGGCCCCGGCGATGGTGCAGACCCTGGTGGTGGGATCGTAGAGCGCGTACAGGCAGGTGGCGTACGAGTCCTCTCCCAGGCCGCCGACGATGTCGTTGAGGTGGCTCATGACCTCCTCGGGGGGCAGTTCCAGATCTGCAAGCGTGGTGACCGCGGTGCGCAGCCGCCCCATCGTGGCCGCTTCCGCCAGGCCGTGGCCCATCACGTCGCCGACCACGATCGCGACCCGGTCGGCGGAGAGCGGGAGCACGTCGTACCAGTCGCCGCCCACGTCCATGCCGTGCCCTGCGGGGAGGAAGCGTGCGGCGGACGTACATGAGGGCAATTCGGGCAGCCGCCTGGGGAGCAGGCCGCGCTGCAGTTCCTGAGAGCGTGTGTGCTCGGCATCGTAGAGCCTGGCCCGCTCCAGGGCGTGTGCGACGAGGGCGCTGATCGCGGTCAGGAGAGTCTGCTCGTCATGGGAGAGGCGACGTGGCTGGTCGAAGGACACGGTACAGACGGCGAACGTGCGCCCGGAGACGGTCAGCGGCAGGAACGCCCAGGCCTGTTTGCCGGCCAGGCCCGGCCTGTGGCCATGGTGCGGGTAGCGCAGCGTGTACTCCTGCGTGGAGGAGACGAACAGCGGTGTGCCGGTCAGGACGGCATCTCCGACCGGATCACCCGCCATGACCCGGTGGCCGTTGATCTCGTCGAGCACGGCCCGCGGGTAGCCCACAGCTCCCACCACGTGCGCCCGGTCGCCCTCGACGGCGATCACGGCCAAACCGGAGGCGCCGAACGGTGGGAGCACTCGCTGGGCGACCGCGTCCACCACATCGCGAGAGGTCCTCGCTCTGGCGAGCGCCGTGGTGAGCTCGGCGATCCGGGCCGAGCGCTCGGACGCGGCTCGCTCGACGGCGGCACGCGTGGCCTCGCCCCGCCGTTTCTCGGTCACGTCCGTGAGGTAGAGGGTGACTCCGTCTGGCCCGGGGACGATCCGCAGGTGATGGCAGCGCCCAGCCGCGATCCGTACGTCGAAGCCCACGGGCGCGGTACCGGCGGCCCTCCGGCAGCGGGCCTCCAGGTCCGGGACCCGTTGAACGGCGGGCAGCTCCCACAGCACGCGCCCGAAAAGCTCCTCTTCGGTGCTGCCCAGTGTGCGTTCGGCCTCCAGGTTGGCGAAGG
Organism: Streptomyces sp. NBC_00576; assembly: GCF_036345175.1. Taxonomy (NCBI): domain Bacteria; kingdom Bacillati; phylum Actinomycetota; class Actinomycetes; order Kitasatosporales; family Streptomycetaceae; genus Streptomyces; species Streptomyces sp. NBC_00576. The sequence goes on from NZ_CP107780.1 coordinate 955,111, forward strand.
TGATCCGCCAGTTGTCGTCCACCAGGATGAATCCGTCGCTCATATGGCGTAGGGCGCGGCTGAGCGCGTCCCGGACGCTGCGGGACTCGTCTGCGTCCCACACGACGCCCACCATCCGTACCGGCTCCCCTCTTTCGTCGAAGATCACCGATGCCCGGGCGTGCGTCCAGCCGTAGCTGCCGTCCCGTCGCCGCAACCGATACTCGGCCTCGTAGACGCTCCGGTTGCTGATCGCCTTCTCGACCGCCGCGAGCGTCGACGGCAGGTCGTCGGGGTGGATGGCATTCATCCAGCTTTCGATCCGGAACCCGTACTCGGCCAGTGCGGAGCCGTAAACGGACAGCGCTGCCTCGTCCCACGTCAGCTCGCCGGTGGGGATGTTCCACTCCCATGCGCCGACCGGGACGCCCTTCATCGCCTCTCGGAGGCGATTCCCGACTAGTTCCTCCTGCGGCTCGGGGGCGGCGGGCGGTGGCACCTCGCGCAATCGCTCTTCGATCCAGTCAGCCACAGCCCGCAGGAACGTCCACTGCTCCGCGGTCGGCTCGCTCCCGCCGCCCATCAGCACGGTGAGTGCACCTGTCGTGTGTTCCTTCCCGAACACCGGAACGGATGCGAGGCCGGTTCCGGGCCAGAGCCCTGCGGGCCGCCCGGGGGCGCCGGAGGGCTGAGGCGGTACCCACGTGCCGCGAGCGTGGCGCAAGGCGACTGCCGGGACGACAGGGTCATCCTGGTCGACGAGTTCCCAGGAGCGGATCAGCGCCGGGGGCAGGCCGGCCGATGATGCAAGGCGCAGGACTGACATAGCCGCGTGCAGATGAACGGCGCCGCCCAGAGCACCCAGCTCGGCTACCGCGTGCAGGAGGCCCAACCGGAGAATTTCGGGCTCGGTGATCCCGTGGTCCGTGTCCGCAAGCAGAGCTAGCCAGCGTGCTCATGCGTCAACTGTAGAGAGCTGCGGCCAACCGCTCCAGTTCTGCGGTCCGGGCGACGCCACCAGGCGAGATGCCGGTCCGACCATCTCAGCTCTTACGGGTCTGATCTCCTCGGTGAGCTGCGGGACGACCTCGAAAAGGTCGTCGACCACGCCGTAGTCGACCAGGTCGAAGATCAGGGCTCGACGTCTTTGTTGATCACTACCGTCGTCTCCAGGGTCTGCGAGTCGGCGCGGTGCTGAATGGCTACGGAGATGCCGGATGCTGACGCATCGGGCGCCGCCGTCCCGTCGGACACCTCTTCGACTTACGCTTTGCGCCATGCGGTGCTGACGGCACATCTTCGATGCGGCGGATGCATGTGACCGCGTCCGGCGCGGTGACTTCGAGGCAGGGGGCCATGTCCTCGACGCTCTGCACGACGGCGGCGCAACCTGTCCGGTGATCATGCGCTGTGAGAGCGATACCCGGTCGTCGTCGTCGGGAGGTGGCACCGTCCCATGTGCCCACCGAATGACAGTGCCTTCACGCTGGCGGCAGGGCACTGTATGCCTCACGCGCGAAGCCCTACGGCCGGAGGCTGCATCTGCTCTCACGGGTGTGGAACCGCCAGCCGAGTGTCGGGCAGGACAGGGCTCGGCCAGCGGTTGACGCGGGTTTCTCAGTCGATGAGGTCGAGGGCGGCTCGTACGACGCTGTCGGTGTTGATGCCGTGGTGGCGGTACACGTCCTGGAGTGATCCTGACTGGCCGAAGCGGCTCACGCCCAGCGTTGTCACCGGCACGTTGTTCACCGTGCCCAGGAAGGCCAGCGTGTGTGGGTGCCCGTCGACCAGGGTGACCAGGGGCGTCGCCCGCTCGGCGGGGAAGACCTGCTCGAGAATCCAGGTGGGGGCCTCCTCTTGGCCCCGCCTGCTCTGCAGGGCCCGGAAAAGGAGGTCGGGGCTGGTCACGCAGACCACGTCGGCCGGATGGCCGAGTGCGGCGAGGCGGTCGGCGGCGGCCAGGGCCTCGGGGACCATGGCGCCCATGACAGCGAAGGTGACCGCGGGCTGGTCGCTCTGCCGCAGTGCGTAGGCGCCGGCGACCGTCTGACGGCGTCGCCGCTCGCGTGCGACCGGGTCGGAAGGGACTGCGGCCAGGCTCTGGTCCACCGGTCGGGTGGACAGCCGTTCACCGACAGCCTCATCACCGAACGGACCCGTATCAACCGCCAGATCAACGACCTGACGGCAGTGCGCGCCCGCCTCGACGAGATCATCGCGGTGGCGACGGACCCCAGCCACCCGCACCACAGCCACCCCGTACGCGCCGGCGTCGCCGCCAGCACCGCCTGGATCGGTACCCAGTACCGGCTGAATCGGCCTGCCGCACACTGCTCACGAGCAGTGTGCGGCAGGCCGATTCAGCGACGGACCTCACCGTGGCCGAAGGGTCGTACGAGCTGGCGCCTCGTCCGCAACCGCACGGTCCCGCCGCGGATGGTGCGACCGAACGGGGCGCAGACTGCGCCCCGGTCGGTCGCGTCACAGGCGTACGAGAGGGCGTCGTGCTCACTCCATGGTGAGGACGACACGTCCCTGGAGCCCGCCCTTGATCATGCGCGCGTAAGCCTGCGCGGCCTCCTGCAGCGGGTAGGTCTCGGCCACGCGCAACGCCAGGTCGCCCGCAGCGGCCAGGTCGGACAGCGTCGAAAGCATTGCTCCGTCCGGGCCGACCTGCGTCAGCAGAACCCGGATGCCCCGCTCGGCCTGTGGCAGAGCGTCAATCCGTGTGGTCACGAACCTGCCGCCGTCCGCCACCGCCCCGATGACGGCCTGCCCCAGCCTGGCCGTGTCCAGAACGGCGTCGACCCCTTCGGGGCGTACTTCGCGGACGGCCTCGGCCGGCGTCTGCGACGCCGGTACGTACACATCGGCGCCTGCCACCTTGGTCGCGAACGCGCCGTCGGGCGAGAGGTCACTCGCGATGACCACGGCTCCCCGGCGCTTGGCCAGCTGCACCGCGTAGCCGCCGACCGCCCCCTCCGCGCCGGTGATGAGCACGGTCTGGCCCGCCTGGATGCCGAGCAGTTCGACGGACTGGGCCGCGGTCAGGCCGTTGAGGGGGATGGTGGCGGCGTGGACGGGGTCGACACCCGCGGGCGCGGCGGCGATCGCCTGAGGAGGAACCACGATGTACTCGGCCTGCCCCCGGTTCAGCCCCAGAGGCAAGCCGTGACTGAACGCGATGACCGGCTGTCCGGGCGTCCAGTGGCTGCCCGGGCCGACCGCGTCGACCACGCCCGCGACGTCCCAGCCGAGGCCGTACGCCGTCCCCTCCAGGGGGGCGGGGAAGTAGCCCCGGCTCCAGGCGGCCGCATCGGCCGGGTTGAGCGTGGCCGCCTGGACCCTGATGCGAATCTCGCTCAAGCCCGGAACTGGCTTGTCGACCTCGGCGACCTCGACCACGTGCGCGGAAGATCTTTGATGGCAGGGCAGTGAGGTCCGCAGCGAGCTGCGGAGCGCCAACAGCAGCCACGCTAAAACCTGACGCCAACGTCAGGTGCAAGTTGGCTTGGCCTGCCGTCCCGATCCCCAGGCGTGATCGGGCGACCAGACATTCGGATAGCTCATTGCGCCGCACAGCGAGTCAGTCGGTGCCGCGCTCCTCCCAGGCGTCGGCGGTGTCGAGCGCCCACTGCCGCATCATCCGGGCGGTGCGGATGGCCCGGATCCAGCGCGTAGCCCCGAAGGACGGGCCGCCCGGGGGTTGGTGAGCGGCCACTGTTGCCTGCAGCTTCTCCAGTTCTCGCAGTCGGGTGCCCGTCCCGGTCCGCCTCCGCACGCGTGAGGGGGTCGATGGGCGTGGTTCGAGGACGGAGACCAGGAAGGCGCGCAGTGCGGTCTCGTCTTGGCCGGTTCAGGATCAATCTGACTGTGCTTGGCCTCCCCACGTGGTTGACCGGGTCGTCGAACACCTTGGCGGGTTCATATCCGGACGCGGGGCCGTGGGCGGCATGGTCCTGGCCATGCTCGACCCACGATCGTCGGCACCGCGCTGCCACGTATCACCCTGGGCGGCGAGAACGGCTGCCCCACGGAGATCGAGACCGTACTGGCAGCCCGTACCCTCGTCCGCCAGGCTATGGCGCTCGGCGTCCTCCGGGTGGGGCAGATCGCCACCGTTATCAGCCCCGCCGGCCCGGGGTGTGCGACGCTCCGGGCGGGTGGCCCGCGCTGTTACGTGCCGGCTAGTGCCATTTCCTCGGCGCAGCGGTAGGCCAGCGCCAGGATGGTCAGTACCGGGTTCACACCGCCGTTAGTGACATGCAGGGACGCGTCCATGACCCATAGGCCGGGATGGCCGTGCACTCGCCCGAAGGGATCGGTCACCGAGGTTGCCGGGTCCGCACCCATGCGGGCGGTCCCCGTCTGGTGCTGGCCCGCGGACAGCCCCGTTGCCACGGGCGTCGTCCACACTCGGCGCGCACCGGATGCGTGCATCCAGGCCAGAGCCCGCTCGCGCAACGCTTCCGCGGCCCGGACACTTTCCGGATGCTGCACCCCAGAGAGCCGGACCACGGTGTCACCGCCGGAGGCGAGGGTCACCCTCGCCGCCGGATTCGGGATCTCCTGGATCGGGCCCATGATGTGCGAGGTGCGCAGGTAGGAGTCCCGCATCCAGCCCTTTGCCGCGTGCCCCCAACGCGGTGCGTCCGGTGGCATCGCCCAGGCACGGAACAGCACGGGTATCTTCACTCGTTGGCCAGTACCCCGCCCCCCACCACGTCGCCGCCCAGATCGTGCATGTAGTCGCAGGTCGCTATCGACACCCCCGGACCTTGGAGATCCTGCACCGGTTCCTCGAACGACCCGAACGCCCCGGTGTAGTTGTGCCCTTGCAGGTGCCGTCCGACCTGGCCCGAGCGGTTTCCCAAGCCCTCGGGAGCCTTGTCGGTGGCGCTGGCCAGCAACAGCCGAGCGGTCTCGATCGCGCCGGCAGCCAGGACCACGGCCCCGGCGCGCACTTCGACCCGAGCACCCGTGTCCATGTCGCGCACCACCGCACCGGTGGCACGTCCGGTGCCGTCGACCAGGACTCGCTGTGCCCGATGCCCGCTGACGAGGCGGCACAGGCCCGTCTTCAGGGCAAGCAGGATGACGGTGTTGTGGGCACCGGCGCGGGCGTCGACCGGGCAGCCGAAGCCGACGCACTCACCGCAGCGCACACAGGCGGCGCGTCCGTCACGTGGGCGGGAGTTGAGCAGCAGCGGCACCGGCCCGGTGCTGAGGCGGAGGGCCTCGGCGCCTTTGCGGAGCACGTCGGCCTCGCGTGTCGATGGCTGAGCGGGCATCGGGTACTCACGGCTGCGAAAGCCTTGGCACCGGTGTGCCTGTCCGTCCCGGCAGACACCGAACTCCTGCTCGGCGCGTGTGTAGTGCCGTTCGAGATCGTCATAGGTCAGGGGCCAGTCCGCGAGCGAACTGCCTTCGGGTACGCCATATCGCGACGCCATGTCCACCAGGGCCTCGGCAAGAAGTACGGGGAGCGGCGGATCCGGCACACCCCCATCTCCGAACAGGCCATCATGGGCGCGGCGATCGGCTCCGCCATCACCGGCCTGCGCCCCGTGGCGGAGATCATGCTGATGAACTTCGTGCATGTCTGCGCGGATCAGCTGATCAACCACGCGGCGAAACTGCGCTACATGTCCGGCGGCCGCACCCCGGTCCCGCTGACGGTACGCACCGCGACCGGCACGGGGGGCGGCTTCGGAGCACAGCACTCCGACATGCTCGAAGGGCCGCTGGTGCACGCGGCGGGCCTGAAGGTGATCGTCCCCAGCACCCCGGCGGACGCCAAGGGGCTGCTCCTCTCGACCATCTTTGATGACGACCCCTGCGTTTTCGTCGAGATGAGCGGCCTGTACTTCTCGGCGAAGGGCGAGGTCCCCGAAGGCGACTACCGGGTGCCCCTCGGCAAGGCCCGTATCGCACGGGCCGGCCGTGACGTAACACTCCTGACGTACGGGCGACAGGTAGTGGACTGTCTAGCAGTGGCCGAGAAGCTGGCGGCCGACGGCGTCGACGCCGAAGTGATCGACCTGCGGACCCTGCACCCGCTCGACACGGAGTCCGTACTGTCCTCGGTCGCACGTACGAAGCGGACCGTCATCGTGCACTAGGCGGTACGGCGAGGCGGTTTCGGGGCGGAACTCGCCGCCACGCTTCATGAGGAACTGCACGGTGACCTGGCCGCGCCGGTACGGCGGGTGACCGCCCCCGACACGCCGGTCCCGTACGCGAAGTCCCTGGAGGAGGCCTTCCTGCCCGGGCCACCGAGCATCGAGGCCGCGGTGCGCGACGTCATCGGCTACTGACCCGCGCCACCAGTAGAGGAGAACACCCCGCACATGAGCCATGAACTGCGCATCCCCCAGCTCGGCGTGACCATGACCGAGGGGGAGATCACCGAGTGGCTGGTGGAGACCGGCGACGCAGTGCAGGAAGGACAGGTGCTGTACGTCCTGGCCACCGACAAGACGGAGACCGAGATCGAGTCCCCGACCTCCGGGACCGTTGAGGTCCTCGGGAAAGAAGGGGAGACCTACGGGGTGGGCACGGTCATGGAACCATCGGCTGACGTCCGCGAACCCTGCCCGCCGCTCTGAGGGCAACACCGGCCGGCCGGCTCCGCGGCACACGGATCCTGCGGGAGAACGGCGTACGCGTCGTAACCCGGAGAGCTCGTCAGCGGTGCGCTCACGGAAGGACATCGGGCGGCCGGCGTCCAGCCGAGCGACGGACGCACCGTGCCCGCCGGCCCCGTCGTGGTCGGCATCGGGGCACGGCCCAACGTCGAATGGCTCGCCGTGGCACGCAACATCCTCGCCGAGGCCGCCGGGGCGACTCCCTTCGAGCACTTCCCGGTGGACGTGTTCCAGACCGGCTCCAGCATCGTGGCTCTACCTCACACATCACCATGTGCATCTAGTTGCACAGCATCGATTTGCATATTACGGTGCGCCCATGGCTCTGGAGCACGCGATTCTTGTGTCCTTGGCGGAAAAGTCCGCCACGGGATACGACCTGGCACGTCGGTTCGACGCATCGATCGGTTACTTCTGGACGGCCAGCCACCAGCAGATCTACAAGGTGCTGGGCCGGATGGAGCGCGCCGGCTGGGTCGAGTTCGAGACCGTGGCCCAGGACGGGCGACCCGACAAGAAGGTCTACGTTCTGACATCGGCTGGTCGCGATGAGCTGAGTGTGTGGACATCCAAGCCAACGCCGGTCGAGAACCTGCGCAGCGAGTTCGCGATCAAACTGCGTGCCCTGCCATTCGGAAACCCGACTGCGATCGTCGAAGATGTCCGCACCCGCCGCCTGGTGCACGAACAACGCCTCGCCTACTACGCCGAGAGCGCCGCGCGTTTCTATCCCGACCCCGACGCCCTGCGCCCGGACCAGATGGGTGCCTGGCTCGTGCTGCGCGGGGGAATGCTGGCCGAGGAGACCGGGCTGGCCTGGTGCAACGAGATTCTGCAGCGGCTGGCGCCCGAGGAGACGGACCGATGAGCCCCGACGCCCCGGAGCAGGGTACTCAGGCAGGTCAGGACCGTCAGTGCGATCAGCACGATACGGACCGGCAAACCCAAGGCTGTTCCATCCCCAGTTACCCGATGTGCGCCTGTCGTGCCGTCGTCGGGGTCGGCAACTTCGTCGCGCTGGGCGAGTTGCTCGCCGAGGACGTCGTCTTACGCAGCCCCGTTGCGTTCAAGCCCTACGAGGGCAGGCCGATCGTCGCGGCGATCCTGCGTGGGGTCGGCCGGGTTTTCACCGACTTCCACTGTGTCCGCTAACTCGAGGACTCCGACGGCCACGGCGGGGCGCTGCTCTTCGAGACGTCTGCGGACGGGACGAGCTTGAACGGCATCGACCTGATCCGCACGAACGACGCCGGACTGATCAGCGAGTTCACCGTCATGGTGCGGCCTCTGTCGGCGGCGACCACCCTCGCCGCAGCCATGGGCGCCCAGTTTCCTCAGATCCAGGCCGAAGCGATCGCCGGCCTCCACAGCACGACACCCGCCCGAGAGTGAGCACCGTGAACCCGTACCCGCACTTGCTGGAACCCCTCGACCTGGGCCACACGACGCTGCGCAACCGCGTCGTCATGGGGTCGATGCACACCGGCATGGAGGACCGCGCCAAGCATCTGCCCGAACTCGCGGCCTACTTCGCCGAGCGCGCGAAGGGTGGCGTCGCCCTGTCGGTGACCGGTGGCTATGCACCGAACTGGCACGGCTGGCTGCTCCCGTTCGGAGCGCAGATGACGTCGAGGCGGTCTGCCGACAAGCACCGCATCGTGACCGACGCGGTGCACGAGCACGACGGCAAGATCGTGATGCAGATCCTCCACGCCGGGCGTTACGCCTACCATCCGTTCAAGCGGGCGGCGTCGGACATCAAATCACCCATCACTCCGTTCCGAGCCCCCAAGGCGATGTCGACCAGGGAAGTCGACCGGACCATCGACGACTTCGCCGCCTCGGCGGTCCTCGCCCGCCGCGCGGGCTACGACGGCGTCGAGATCATGGGGTCCGAGGGCTACCTGATCAATCAGATGCTGACCGCGCGCACCAACAACCGCACGGACCGCTGGGGCGGCGGCGCCACCAACCGGATGCGCTTCCCGGTCGAGATCGTCGAGCGAGTCCGCGAGGCTGTCGGCGACGACTTCATCGTGATGTACCGGATGAGCCTGCTCGACCTGGTCGACGACGCGCAGAACTGGGAAGAGACCGTCGAGCTGGCCCACAGAATCGAGGCCGCCGGCGTCTCGCTCATCAACACCGGCATCGGCTGGCACGAGGCCCGGATACCCACGATCGTGACGTCCGTGCCCCGGGCGGCGTTCGCGTGGGTGACCGCCAAGCTCAAGGCCGAGGTCACGGTTCCTGTCGTCGCGTCCAACCGGATCAACACTCCCGAGGTCGCCGAGAAGATCATCGCCTTGGGCCAGGCCGACATGGTCTCGATGGCCCGGCCGCTGCTGGCCGACCCGTTCTTCGTCCAGAAGGCAGGCGATGGGCGTGCCGACCAGATCAACACCTGCATTGCCTGCAATCAAGCGTGTCTCGACCACGGCTTCGTCAACAAGCGCGTGAGCTGTCTGGTCAACCCCCGCGCGGGTCACGAGAGCACGCTGGTCCTGTCGCCGACTCGGGCCATCAAGCGCGTCGCGGTCGTCGGCGCAGGTCCAGCCGGGCTCGCCGCCGCGACCGAGTTGTCCGGGCGCGGCCACACCGTCGAGCTCTTCGAAGCGCGCGATGAAATCGGCGGACAGTTCCGACTCGCCATGGAAATACCCGGCAAGGAGGAGTTCCGCGAGACGATTCGCTACTTCTCGCACCGGATGAAGATCAACGGGGTGAAAGTCCACCTCGGCGTCCGCGCGGGCGTCGACGACCTGACCGGCTTCGACGAGATTGTCGTCGCGACGGGCGTCGAGCCGCGCGTGCCGACCATCCCAGGCGTCGACCACCCATCGGTCGTCGGCTACCAGGACGTCCTTCGCGGCACCGCCACCGTCGGGGAACGGGTCGCGGTGCTGGGTGCAGGCGGCATCGGCTTCGACGTGTCGGAGTTCCTGCTGCACGACGTCGGCGAGTCGGTGCAGCACTGGAACCAGCGCTGGGGAGTGACAGACCCGTCCGTGGAGCGCGGTGGCCTGACCATGAAGGTCAAGACGCCGCCCCGCCGACAGGTCACACTGCTCCAACGCAAGACAACCGAGCTCGGCAAGGGCTTGGGCAAGACGACCGGCTGGGTCCACCGCCAGACCCTCAAGGACTCCGGCGTCGAGATGGTCAAGGGTGTGACCTACGACCGGATCGACGACGACGGCCTGCACATCACGGTCGCCGTCGGCGACGGCACCACCGAGTCACGGGTACTCGACGTCGACACGATCATCCTGTGTACGGGCCAGGAGTCGGTCCGTGACCTGATCGAACCGCTCGCAGCGCTGGGCCGCCCGGTCCACATCATCGGCGGCGCCGACGTCGCCGCCGAGCTCGACGCCAAGCGAGCCATCCGGCAGGCCACCGAGCTCGCCGCCCGGCTCTGACCCCGGCCCGCGGTTCACCACGGTCCCTGAACAAACCTCCCCCACGGTGCGGCGCTGTGCCCAACCGCCCCTGTCCACGCGTCGAGAACGGTGAGAACCGCCATGAGCTACACCCCACCGATCAATGAGTACGAGTTCCTCCTGCGCCGCGTCATGAACGGCGCCGAGCACCTGGCCGACGTGACCAACGGCGAATACGACATCGACGACGTCGTGGCCATTCTGCGGCCGGCCGCCAAACTGGCCGCCGAGGTCCTGCAGGACACCAACGTCTCCGGCGACCGGGTCGCAGCGCGCATCGAGAACGGGCAGGTCGTCACCGCACCCGGCATGCGCGAGGCCTACGCGAAGTTCACCGGGGCGGGATGGAGCAGCGTAGGTGCACCGGTCCAAGCCGGCGGCGCTCCCCGAATCGTCTCGGCAGCTCTCACCGAACTGTGGAGCGCTGCGAACCCTGCATTCGCCATGTGCAGCGGACTGACCCAAGGCGCCGTCGCCGCAATCTCCTGGTCCGGCACACCCGAGCAGAAATCCGTCTACCTCGAGCCGATGGTCGAAGGCCGCTGGACCGGCACGATGAACCTGACGGAGCCCCAGGCCGGCACGGACCTCGCCGCAATCCGCACCCTCGCTCGACCGCAGGACGATCAGACATGGCGTGTGAGCGGTCAGAAGATCTACATCTCCTGGGGCGACCACGACCTGACCGAGAACATCGTGCACCTCGTCCTCGCTCGAACACCGGACGCACCGGCAGGGGTGCGAGGACTGTCACTGTTCATCGTCCCCAAATTCCTTCCCGACGCCGATGGCCGCCCGGGCCACGCGAACGGGGTCACCCCCATCGCACTCGAGCACAAGATGGGCATCAAAGGCAGCCCGACCTGCGTCCTGCAGTACGAGGACGCAACCGGCTTTCTCCTGGGGGAGCTGAACCAGGGGCTCCCGGCGATGTTCGTGATGATGAACCTCAGCCGCCTCGGCGCCGGCATCTGGGCCCTCGGCATCGCCGACCGCGCCCACCAGGCGGCCCATCACTACGCCCACCATCGTGTCCAGGGCAGAGTCCTGGACGAGCCCGAAGGCACACCCATCGCCCGCCACCCCGACGTAGCGCGCCTGTTGTCCTCGTCGGCCGGCATCATCACCGCCATGCGTGGACTGATGTTGCAAACCAGCATCCACCTCGACCGAGCCTTCGCCGGCGACGCCGAGAGCTTCGAGCTCACCGACTTCCTCACCCCCGTCGTGAAGGGCTGGCTAACCGAGGAAGCCATCGGGATCACCTCCGACGCCGTCCAGGTCCATGGCGGCGCCGGCTTCATCGAGGACACCGGCGTCGCCCAGTACTACCGCGACGTCCGCATCGCTGCAATCTACGAAGGCACCACCGCGATCCAGGCCAACGACTTCCTCGGCCGCAAGATTCTCCGAGATCGAGCCGGCACCGCCTCCCGCGTGCTCGACATGATCGAGACCGATGTCCGGCACCTGGCCGAAGCCGAGCACCCGGTAGCCGTCACGACGTCCGAGCGAATGACACGGTCCCTCGCCTCAATTCGAGACGTCACCGTCCTTCTGCTGGACCACGCAGCCGAGGGCCGCCGACGCGACGCCTACGCCGGCGGCGTCCCCTATCTCAAGATGTGGGGCCTGGTCCTCGGAGGCTGGATCCACGTCCGAACACTCCAGGCCGCCCTCGACACCCGCGACGGCACCTCCGACCAAAGCCATCGCCGGATAGCCGAAGCCAACGCCTACGGCGCTCACCACCTCAGCCGCGTCGCGGCGCACGCGCAGTCCGCGAGCGCAGGAGAAACCGGCTACCGGTAGTTCGTTAAATCCGGCAGTAGACGGGAAGCCCATGTCGGCGTGCGACTCGGCGGCGTGCTCCGGCTCAAGTCCTGAACACGGGTCGGGGCCCGGGCTCCGCGCAGGAACTGCTGTGCAGCGCAGAAAAGGAAAAGGAAAACATGCGAAGAAGGATCATGGTCGGGGCCGTAAGTGCCCGTATGGTGGCCGCACTCGGTCGCGAGCTGAGCTCACCGCGTCGGCGGCGGGTTGCCGCCGGCGTCGGTGCCGCTCTGTCGGTCTTGACGACGGCCGCTGCGCTGACGTTCAGCGCCACCACGTCGGCGCAGGCAGACGTCTCCAACGGCCTGATGCTGGAGTACCGGCTGGACGAGTTCACCGGGAACGTGGCGACCGACGCCTCCGGCCACCACCGCGACGGCACCGTCAACGGAACCGTCAACTGGGGCGGCAAGGAAGGCCTGACCTTCAACGGCTCCAGTACCTACATCAAGATGCCCGACAACCTCATGGCCGGGCTGAACTCGATCACCGTCGACTTCGACGTGTGGATCGACCCGGCCATGGGCAAGCCGTACTTCCTCTACGGGCTGGGCAACTCCGGCAACGGCAACGGCAACGGCTACCTGTTCTCCACCGGCAACCAGTTCCGCACCGGCATCACCACCGGCGACTACCACGCCGAGCAGCAGACCCGGCCGGACAGCTCGTACCAACTGGCACGCGGCATGTGGAAGCACGTCACGTACACCCAGACCGGCAGCACCGGCATCCTGTACGAGAACGGCGTGGAGAAGGCCCGCAACACCAACGTCACCATCACCCCGAGCGCCATCGGTAACGGAACGACGACCGCCGACTACATCGGACGGTCGCTGTACTCCACCGACCTGTACTTCAAGGGCCGGATGCGCGACTTCCGCCTCTACGACCGGGCCCTGGCCGCCAACGAGGTGGCCGAGACGGCCAACCGGCGCGAGGTGCGGTGGCAGCAGCTGCAGACCCTCGCCGACGACAACGGCGCACTGGCCATGTGGCAGGCGGACACAGGGATCTCCGGCGGGACCGGAGCGTATATGCGCTTCCCCGCCGACACCCCGAGCGACAAGATGTGCGGCTCCTGCCTGGTGGCCCCGACGAAGTGGACGTCCCAGTACGGGGTGGAAGCCACCGAGTGGCCCAGCCCGGACATCATGGACCGCAGCCAGTTCACCCTCCAGCAGATCAACGACATCGAGGACGTGATCGTCGACAAGGTGCAACCCACCTCCGACACGCTGATCCAGGACACCACCTACCACCTGGACTATTTCTATGACGGCAAGCGCGACCGGGTGGTGGCGCGGACCGACGCCCCCGCATCGGTCACCGACCCGCTGAAGACGGCGTACCCGGACCAAGTGGTGATCGAGGGGCTCCCGAATACCGCTCCGGCGGACAAATGCACTGCGACGACCCGGACCGCAACCGAGGTGTCGATGCTCACCCCCACCCCGGCTGGGGGCCTGACCGACGACCGCACCCATCTGCAGTGGCAGCAAGTGGAGGCCCTGCGCGACTACAACTGCGCCCTGGCCGCGTTCGACGACCCCACCATAGGGCCGGTCCTCGTCTTCCCCTCGGACCGCACCGACCTCACCGTGGCCAACCCCCCGGACTGGACGTCCCCGTTCGGGGAGAAGCCCGCGGCCTGGCCGAAGCCGGCCACGGCACGCAGCGCCCAGTTCACCCTCGCTCAGATGATGGACGTCCAGAGCGCGGTCATGCGACAGCTGTCGCCCGAAGGTGTCTCCGAAGGTGCTGTGTCGTACGGCGTGTCGACCTACTACGACGGCATGTCGGACCGGGTGGTGGTGGAGACCGACGCACCGTCCTCGGCCACGGACCCGCTACTGACGGCCCACCCCGGCAAGATCACCATCAAGCCGTACACGGCGCCCACAGGCGCGCCCGCGGAAGCCGCAAAAGCCGAAAGCTAGGGCGTTCCGCAGCCCCCACAGCGGGCGAGGACGACCCTGAAAATCCGCGCTGTTCAGCAGCGCAGCAGAAAAGGAAAACCGATGAACATTCGCCTGTTCAGTGCGGGCCGCCACGCGCGAAAAAGGAAGAAATTCGTCAGCCTCACGGCTGCCGTCGCCATGGTCGCCAGTGTCATCTGCGCGGTCTTCTTCGCAACGGTGCAGTCGGCCTCCGCCGCGGTCGACGATTTCAGACCCGCGAACTGGAACATGCAGGGCGGCCAGGGCACGCTGGACAGCAAGTGGGGGAGCGGTGTCCATGGGCTGATGCAGCAGAACCACGACGTGATCGCCCTGCAGGAAACCGGGGAACCGCCTGCCAGCGCGGGACGATGGGATTCCAACCTCAATCAGATGGTGATGAGGGAGGCAAATGGGGCTCGTGCAGTGGCCCACGACTTCGGCGCTTTCCATCTCGGCCTGAGGGGCAGGTCGGCCACGGGCCAGAACCTGGGCTGGACGGTGCAGCGGTACGACTATCGACCGGGTGGAGCGCGCCTGGGGACCTGGAACATCTACTACATGCAAACCGACTTCGGCAACGCCAACGGCCAGGGCCGGGTCAATCTCGCCATCGTCTCCAGGCAAAGAGCCGATTTCGTCAGTGTCGCCCGGCCCGCCTTCACCAACCGATACGGCTTCGCCAGCTCACGGCCGTCGTTGGGCATCCAGATCGGTGACACCTGGTTCTGGACCGTTCACGCGCTGTCCGGGGGAGGAAACGACGCCCGCCAGCTCCTCGAAAACATCGACACGGCGTCGGGCAACGACCACTGGGCCGCCTTGGGTGACTTCAACCGTGAGCCCCGACTGCTGTCAACCGCACAGAACATGCACATCTACCGGACTGGCCGGGCCACTCACTACGGCGGAAACGGGAACGACAACGAACTCGACTACATGGTCGCCAACCAGGTGGTTCCGGGCCTCTCCTCAGGCTCCCGGGACCTCTCGTCCGACCATCGCGCGGTCTTCTACTTCCGCCTGATGGCCAGGGCGGATGTGCAGATCTTCATTCCCTACGACGACGAACAAACCCTCGGTACGGGCGGGGAGATCGTTGACGGTGGGGAGACTGTGATTGACCGGCCATCCACCCAGCAAACGTCCGACGTTCATTGGCACCTCGAAGAAAGTGGCTACCAACCCGGTTATTACATGATTGAGAACAATCTGACGAACCCGTATGGAACCAAGAGTTGTTGGAACGCCACCCATGAACAACTGATCGTAACGCCGTGCAAACCCGATCAGTCCCCCTACTGGTTCAAACTGGACTACTGGAAGGACACCGGGCAGGTACGGATCCAGCCATACGGCAAAAACACCTGCGTGGGAGACGGCGACGACTTCGGCGACTTTGGGGTATACACCCCCGCGTTCACCACGAGCAACTGCAAGAACAGCTCGGCTCGGTTGAACTTCCGGTATGACCGCGACCCCGGCGCAGGCGCGATGCCTTTCGTCGCGGTGAACTTCATGGCGATATCGAATTCGCCGTCGCCGTCGCTCACGGTCGCGGCCGATGGCTCCGCCCAGTACCGCACCGTGCAGAATGCGATCAACGCCGTCCCCGCGGACGGGAACCCGCACACCATCCTCATCAACAAGGGCACCTACAACGAGGTCGTCACCGTCCCGAAGACCCTGACCAACCTGACGATCAAGGGTGCCACCGGCAACGCCGCGGACGTCGTCATCAAGTACGACAGGTGCCATGGGTGTCTCAAGCCCGACGGCACGCAGTACGGCACCGAGGGCAGCGCCGTGGCCAGCTTCAAGGCCCCCAACCTGGCGGTCCAGAGCCTCACGATCCAAAACACCTTCGACCCGGCGGCCCACCCGGAGATCAGCCCGTACGAAACCCAGGCCGTCGCACTGGCCGCCACGGGTGACCGGCAGGTGTACACCAATGTCCGGATCATCAGCACCCAGGACACCGTGCTCGCCAAGTCGCCGGTCGCCACCGACCAGACCCGGCAGTACTTCCGCAACGTCTACATCGCAGGCAGTATCGACTTCCTTTTCGGTAACGCCACCGCGGTGTTCGACCAGGCCACCCTGCACGTCTGGCCCCACGTCGGCGGCACGATCGTGGCACCCAACACCGACCAGGCGAGGAAGTACGGACTCCTCATCACCAACAGCAAGGTGATCTCCTCGTCGGCCGCCAACACCTTCTATCTCGGCCGGCCATGGCACAACACGACAACCGCCTCGCCCCAGGCGGTGATCCGGGACACCGAGTTGCCCGCCGGGATCACGACCGCACAGCCCTGGACCAACATGGTCCCCGACTACACCTGGCAGCAGGCCCGGTTCTTCGAGTACCACAACTCGGGCGCCGGAGCCGGAGTGAACTCCAAGCGGCCGCAGCTGACCGACGCCCAGGCCAAGGACTACACCGCCCAGAAGTACCTGGCCGGCACCGACGGCTGGAACCCGGTCCAGTGACCGCAGCCGAGGTGGCAGGTACACCGTCCACCGACAGCGAGCCCGCCATCGGGGCGCGGTAAACCACGGCGGGGCCGGGACGGCACAACCGTCCCGGCCCCGCCGGCGGTTCCACTGCCTCCAGGTCCGTACCGCACCGCCCCCGCCCGGGAGGTGAGGACCCGCGACCACCGGATCCGGCACATCAGCGACCAACTGCGTCTCCTCCAGGTCCCCAACCTGAAACCCAGGAAGCCGCGCGGGAGGAGCCGGTCGAGGCCCTGACTGTCTGTGCGGTCGAGCAAACCGCCGCGACCGTGGCGGAGGGGAAGACCTCCCCCTCGCTCGCGCCGGTGTGTGATTCGGCGCCATATTGCCCGAAGGTTCACAGGAAGGTCTGTTCCGCCCAGGTTGAGCTGTACTGAGATTTTTGGAATCTGCGGACTGCCCGTGGCCGACCGATTGGGGATCACGGCCACCGCTGTCTCAGCGGCAGCAACACCTGCCGACCGTCCGGGCGACGGTGAGCAGGCACTGCTCGGGTGAGAGGCACCTACTCGTTCCACTTACGCGTGCCAGTTTGGCGATCCGGCCGCTAAGCTAACCGCGGTCGTGTGCCTTCAAAAGGAGGTCCGACCGAGGCGAGGCGGGTGACCGGGGTGTCCAACGGCAGGCGGGTGACCAGCGCGGATGTGGCACAGGAGGCCGGAGTCTCCCGTGCGACGGTGAGCTATGTCCTCAATGCCGTTTCTCATCAGAAGATCCCCGATGCCACTCGGCAACGGGTGTGGGACGCGGCCGCCCGCCTGGGCTACGCACCCTCGGCCGCGGCGCGTGCCCTGCGCACGGGACGCTCGGAGATCGTGCTCGGGCTGCTGCCGGACTGGCCGATCGAGCATGTCCTCGGACGCCTCATCCAGCAGCTGACCAATGCCTTCGCCGAGAACGGGCTGACCTTCGTGGTGCACTCGTCGGCTCACCCCAAGCGCCCCCTGCGGGACATCTGGAAAGCCATGACCCCTGCGGCGGTGTTGGCCCTCCAGGGCTTCGACGACCTGGAAGCCGAGGCGATGCGGGCAGCGGGCATCGAGGTGATCATGGCGATGCACGGGTCGATACAAGGTGAGCCCCGGCCTCCCCTGGTGTCCGAGCAGCCGATCGGCGCACTGCAGGCGCGGCACCTCGCCGCACCCAACCGCCGGCTCGGCTACGCCTACCCCGACCTGCCGGGGCTCGACGTCCTGGCCCAACCGCGGCTGGACGGTGTCCGCAAGGTGTGCACCGAGCTGGACCTACCGGAGCCGGATGTCCGGACCGTACCCTTCGATGCGCCGGGCGCCGCCGAAACGGTGAAGGCGTGGCTCGCCGCCGACCCACCAGTGACGGGAATCTGCGCCTTCAACGACAATGTCGCCCTCGCGGTGCTCGCAGGCTTGAGTCACCTCGGACTGCGCGCTCCGCGGGACCTGGCCGTGATCGGCGTCGACGACATCCCAGGCGCGTCGCTGGCACACCCACCGCTCACCACGGTCGTACGCGACACCGACGCCATCGCGCGGGGCCTGGCCCGCCGGGTCGTCGACACGCTGGACGGCCAGCAGGTTCCCGCCGAACCCCTCCGCGACGAGCTCCTGCTCCGTGTCCGGGAATCCGCCTGACCGGCGCGCGCCGAAACTCTGGAGGTCGGCGGTCAGCCTGGAACTGCCGCCAGATCCAGCCGACGGTGGACTTCGACAGACCACTGTGTTGCGCCATCGATGTCCAGCACCAGTGGGTGGCGTTCTTCGGCAGTTGTTCCAGCGTGGTGACCACGACCGCTTCCCCATTATCGATACTGATCGATCGTGGGCGGCCGGCCAGGCCGGGGCTCGTCGGCCAGTCCGTCCAGCCGCTCTGCGAGAAAGGGTGCGAGCAGCAGGCCGAGCCTTTGGATCACCCGGCACACAGTCGCCGGGGAGATGCCGAACAGCTTAGCGGGCTGCCGCATCGTGAGGTTGTGCGGTGGTAGATGTCCACCAGGAGTACCTGCTCGGTCAGCGGCAGCCGCCACGGAGGAACCCATCCGCACCCTTCACCGCCGCGTTCACGGACCGCCTTCAGCAGCTGTCCGAACTGTTCGGCCCGCAATCCGGTGAACGTCTCCACCCACACCCCCTCAGCCCTCAACGCCCCAGCCATGCCAGTGAAATGCCCTGACCACGGCCTTCTGCAACAGGCTTTAGCTTGATCTTTAACGTCCGACGTCGAATGGTTCGTCGAACTTGATCACCCGGTTCGGTAACTGCCATACACGGAGGCGGCCTTCGGCTGAACATGTGCTCCGACCAAGGAACACACACATTCAGCACGAAGGCCGTGAGGATGAGTCTGCTGCAGCACGACGCCCGGCGAGAGCCGTTGGCGCAACTGTCATGCTTCCGGGGCGAGTTCTACGCCTGCCTGACCGCTCGTTCGGACGCGTTGTTCGAGCTGGCCGATGCTGTTCTGTGCGGCGACGGGCCGGTGAGGTCGCTGGCCGAGCTGTCACTGGTGGGTGAGCACCGCCGAGGCCATGGAGGGCTCTATGCCGCGGTGGCCCGTGGAAGCATCGATGCCGGCCGACTGCGGCGGGCACTGGCCGAAGTACCGCTGCCGCGGGCTGCCGACGGGCGGCTGGTCCTAGCCATCGACGTCACCTGCTGGCTGCGGCCCGACGCCCACACCTCACCGCAGCGGATCCTGTGCCACACGTACGGCAGAGGCAAGGATCAGCACATCCCCGTCCCCGGCTGGCCCTACTCGATCATCTGCGCACTCGAACCCGGCCGCAGCTCATGGACCGCACCCCTGGACGCACTGCGTCTGACGCCTGGGGACGACACCGCCACCGTCACCGCCCGGCAACTGCGCGATCTGCTTCAGCGACTGATCGCAGCGGGGCAGTGGCAGGCGGGTGACCCCGACATCCTCATCGTCGCGGACGCCGGATACGACGCACCCCGCCTCGGCTTTCTCCTCAAAGACCTGCCGGTCCAGGTGCTGGCCAGGATGCGATCCGACCGCGTCCTGCGCAGAGCTGTCCCGCCCCGACTGCCGCACACCCAGGGCCGCCCGCCCCGGCACGGCGGCGAGTTCGTCTTCGGGCAGTCCGACACCTGGGGCACTCCGGACACCGAAACGGTCACCGACACACGCCTCTACGGAACCGCCAGGGCCCGGTCCTGGAACCGGCTGCACCCCAAGCTGACCCACCGCTCCTCCTGGGCAGCCACCGACGGCACCCTCCCGATCGTCGAGGGGACGGTGATCCGCCTGGACATCGACCACCTGCCCAGCGGAGCAACACCGAAGCCGGTCTGGTTGTGGTGGTCAGACACCGATGCCACCCCGGCGGACGCCGACCGTCTCTGGCAGGCATACCTGCGACGCTTCGACATCGAGCACACCTTCCGCTTGTTCAAGCAGACCCTGGGCTGGACCTCCCCGAAGATCCGCACCCCCGAGGCAGCCGACCGATGGACCTGGCTGATCCTCGCTGCCTACACCCAACTTCGGCTCGCCCGCCCACTCGCAGCCGACCGGCGTCGCCCTTGGGAGAAACCCAGTTCCCCGGACAGGCTCACCCCCGCCCGAGTCCGCCGCGACTTCCGGCACATCCGCCCACAAGCGGTCTGCCCAGCCCAAGCACCGAAACCTTCTCGTCCGGGCCCCGGACGGCCGCCGGGCCAAAAGAACACCCGGCCCACTCCCCGCCACGACGTGCACACACCCCACAGGACACAACCTGCGAAACAGCGGACGAAGAAGTCAACTACCCCACGACCACGCCGCACTGGTTAAAGATCAAGTTAGTGCCTTCCCTGTTGCTCGAAAACCGGACCGTATGGGCCGGACGTCGGAGGCACTCCGCGGTCAGGGCAGGCGCACCACCCGGCCGTTGCGGGCGCTGGACCGCGCGGCGTCGAGGACGGTGGCGGTGGCGACCGCGTCCCAGGGGTCGACGGGAACAGGTCCCTCACCGTGGACCGCGGCGGCGAAGGCTGTATAGAACAGGTCCCACCTGCCGCGGCTCGAGATGACGGGCTCGGCGGTGTCTCCGCGCCGCACCCGGCCCCAGAGGTGTTCGGGCACGGTACCCCAGCTGTCGCCGTCGGATTGCGGGGTCGCACCGGTCATCAGCGCGCGGTCCTGGCTGTCTTTGTGGTCGATGACGAAGGTGCCCGTGGTCCCGGTCACGCGCAGGCTGGGTCCTGGCGCACCCTGCCGTCCACTGCCCCACAGGTGGGACTGGACCCCGTTGCGGTGGGTCAGGGCCACAAAGACGTCGTCGTCGAGTCCTTCCTCGTCCTCGCGGTGGTGCATCTCCGCGTACACCCGCTCCACCGGGCCGGACAGCACCAGGGCCTGGTCGACCAGGTGGCTGCCGAAGTCGACAAGGGTGCCACCGCCCGCGACAGGAGGACCTGCCTCGGGTCGGAAGACCTCGAACCGGGACTCGTAGCGGAGCACGGTCCCGATTCCGCCGGTGTCGAGTAGCGTCCGCAGGGTGAGGAAGTCGGAGTCCCACCGGCGGTTCTGGTACACCGTCAGCGGACGACCTTGCTTCTCCGCGAGCTCGACAGTCGCACGTGCCGAGGCGGCGTCGAGTGCGAATGGTTTGTCGCAGACGACAGCCAGGCCCAGTTCCAGCGCCTGCTGCACCAAAGTCACGTGCGTGGCCGCGGGAGTGGAGACGACGACCGCCTCGACGCCGGCGCGGGCCAGGTCCTCCAGTGAGTCGAAGGTCGGCCGGCTCAGGTCCTGGGCGACCTGGGCTCGGCGCTCCGGGGAATTGGTGACCACGCCCAGGAACTCGTATTCCGGGGCGGCAGCGAGCAGCGGGGCGTGGAAGACACGTCCGCCGAAGCCATAGCCGATCAGTCCAATGCGTACGGGGGCCAAGGGAACTCCTGTGCGTTCTTCGGGAGGTGTTCTGTGGGCTTGTCCGGGCTTGGGTTGGTAGAGGGTGTGGGTTCACCCTGGCTGGGGAGGGTGGGTGATCTCCGCGTCCTGGTGTTCGGTGAAATTCTCGGCACATGTGGCGGCGAGGTCGTCGGCTGCCTGGGAGGCGTCGAGTCAGGGCCAACAACCTTTGTGTTCAGCACAGCTTCGCTTCAAGAACGGCTCCTACAACCAGCTCCATCGACGTTCAGGACACGAATGCCCGGATCTCCTGGGCCGACGGTCTTACGAAGGATCGTCCCCGACTCCCGCTGAGAAGGCAGGACAAGCTCAGACGTCGAGTTCGCGGCGCGCGATGACGTCGCGGTACCACTCGAAGGAGGCCTTGGGTTTGCGGTCGAGGGTGTCGGGGTCGACGTGGACGATGCCGAAGCGCTTGCTGAAGCCTGCGGACCATTCGTAGTTGTCCAGGAGCGACCAGAGGTAGTAGCCGCGCACGTCGGCGCCCTCGTCGATGGCGCGTGCGATCCACTGCAGGAAGCCGCGGACGTAGCGGATGCGCTCCTGGTCGTCGAACGGGTCGGCGCCTTCGGCGTCGATGGTGCCGTTCTCGGTGATGTACACCGGTCCCGTCCAGCCGTATTCATCGCCTACGAGTTTGATCGCGTCGTAGACGGCCTCGGGGTAGAACTCCATGCCGTTGTCGAGGAAGTTCCCGCCCGGGTGGGTCTCGCGATTGACCTCCCACCATTTCTTGTCCGCGTCCTTGGCGCTGGCGACGACCCTGGAGTACACGTTCAGGCCGAGGAAGTCGACCGGGGAGGCAATCAGGTCCAGGTCGCCGTCGCGGACCTCGGGCATGGTGCCCTCGCGGGTGAGGCGTTCGACGTTGCGCTCGCTGTATCCCTTGTTCAGTAGCGGGTCGAGGAAGAACCGGAAGGAGTCGTCCTCGTTCCGCGCCGCGAAAGCCGCGTCGGCGGGGTCGTCGGTGGCGGGGTGCTGCTTCCAGATGTCCACCACGATGCCGATCTCGGATCCGGGTGCGCCGAGCTCCCGAAAGGCGCGGACCGCCTCACCGTGCGCGAGGAGTGCGTGATGCATGGCCCGCTTGCCCAACCGGGCATCCGCGTGGCCGGGCGCGAACATATCCATGCCGTATCCCACCCAGATGGCGATGGGCTCGTTGAGAGTTACCCAGCGCGGCACCCGCTCGCCGAACTCCTCGAACGCCAACGCGGCATAGTCACGGAACCACTGCGCAACATCGCGGTTGCCCCAGCCGCCGCGGTCCTCGAGCGCCTGGGGCAGGTCCCAGTGGTAGAGCGTGACATTCGGGGAAATCCCGGCCGCGTCCAGTTCGTCGAAGAGGCGGTGGTAGAAATCGACGCCGGCGCGGTTCACGGCACCGGTTCCCTCGGGGAACAGCCGGGACCAGCTCAGCGAGAGACGGTAGGAATCGACGCCCAGGTCGCGCATCAGTGCGACGTCCTCGCGGAACCGGTGGTAGTGGTCAACGGCGACGTCGCCGGGGATGTCCAGGTGCACCTTGCCCGGGGTGTGCCCGAAGGTGTCCCAGATCGATGGACCTTTCCCGTCCTCGTCCCAGGCCCCCTCGATCTGGAAGGCACTGGTGGCCGTGCCGAACACGAAGTCCCTGGGGAACACGATCCGGCTCTCGCCATGTGAGTTGTTCATCGCTGTGGCCTCCTGGCCTGGGTTTCGGTCGGCTGCGCCCGCGCTTCGGTCGGCGTCATGACGACGCCGCCGCGAACACCGGACGCTTCGTGTGGCATGGACGCCGGTTTTTCATGAGGTTGCTTCCAGGTCAAGTCGCTTGTGTCGACGGCTGCGCTGCAGGACCGGGTCGGGGACGGGGGCGGCCGCCACCAGTCTCCGGGTGTACATGTGCTGCGGCTGGTCGCAGACGTCGGTGCTGCGTCCCTCTTCGACGATGCGTCCGTGTTGCAGTACCAGGGTGCGCGCCGCGAACTCCTTGACGACGGCGAGGTCGTGCGTGATGAACAGGTATGCACACCCGAGTGACTGCTGGAGTTCGGAGAGGAGGTCCAGGGCGGTGGCCTGGGTGGTTACGTCGAGAGCGCTGGTCGGCTCGTCGCAGACGATGAGCTTGGGCTGCCTGGCGACCGCCCGGGCGATGGCGATGCGCTGACGTTGGCCGCCGCTGAACTGGGCAGGGTAGCGGTCGGCCGCGTCCTCGGGCAGGCCGACGCGGCGGAGCAGGTCGGCGATGTGCTCGCGGACTTCGCCGCGTGAGCGGGTCGAGCCGGCGAGCAAGGGCTCGGCCAGGGTCCGTCCGATCGGCAGGGCCGGATTGAGTGACCCGTACGGGTTCTGGAAGATCGCCTGGAGGTCGGCGGACAGTGCGCGGCGGGCACGGCCGGTAAGACGGGTGATGTCCCGTCCGTCGAGCAGCACGCGCCCGCCGCTGACCGGGGTCAGTCCCAGGACGGCCTTGCCGATGGTGGTCTTGCCCGAGCCGGACTCGCCTACGAGGGCGACCGTCTCGCCGGGACCGACCTCGAACGACACGTTCTCGATGACCGTGTTCGGGGGCTTGCGCAGGCCACGGGACGGGTAGCGGACCGCGAGCCCGTCGACCTGGAGTATGGGTGTGCCGGTCACGCGATCCTGCCCTCGGTTGTCGTGATGCTGGGGGTGCTGTCGATGAGCTTCTTCGTGTACGGGTGCTGGGGCTGGTAGAAGATGTTCTCGACCGGCCCTTCTTCCACGATCCGGCCCTTCTCCATCACGGTCGCCCGGTCGCAGATGTCGGCCACCACTCCCAAGTCGTGCGTGATCAGGATGATCGCCATGCCACGCTCATCGCGCAGCGACCGGAGCAGATCGAGGATGCCGGCCTGCACCGTGACGTCCAGTGCCGTGGTGGGTTCGTCGGCGATCAGCACCTTCGGTGACCCGGACAGCGCCATGGCGATGGCCACGCGCTGGAGCATGCCACCGGAAAGCTCGTGCGGGTGCCGGCGAGCGACGTCGTCCGGATCGCGCAGGTGGACGCTGGTCAGCAGTTCGCGGACCCGTTGCCTGACGGCCTGCTTCCCGCCCGACACGGTGCCGGTGCGTCGGATGACCTCGGACAGCTGGGAGCCGATGGTGAAGTAGGGGTCGAGTGCCACCATGGGTTCCTGTGACACCAGGGCTATCTCGCTGCCGCGGATGCGCTGCAGTTCCCGCTCCGGCAGACCGCTGATCCGTCTGCCGGCCAGCCAGGCCGAGCCACCCGTCACCGTCCCGTTGGGAGCGAGCAGTCCGAGCAGGGACAGGCCCGTCACCGTCTTGCCGCTGCCGGACTCGCCCACGAGACCGAAGATCTCGCCGGTTTTCACCGTGAAGCTGACGGAGTCGACGACGGTGCGCGGGCCCTGGGGGGTGGCGAAGGCGATCGAGTAGTCGCGCACGGCGAGCACACCCGCGTCCGGGTTCGTGTCCGACGCTTCGGCGGTGTCCTTGGCGACCACCACGGGGACCGGCCGCTGCGACCGGCTGCCGGTACCTTCTCTCCGGTCCTGAGTGAGGTCGCGCAGCCCGTCGCCGAGCAGCCCGAAGGCGATGGACATGAGGCCGATCAGGCCGCCGGAGATGAGCAGCAGGTAGGGGTTCTGCTCGATGACCTGCGAGGCCTCTCCGACCATGCCGCCCCAGCTGGGGGCGGGCGGCGGGGTGGCCAGGCCGAGGAAGCCCAGGCCGGTCTGCACCATGAGGGCGATGCCCGAGAAGAGGCACATTTGGACGAGCAACAGCCCCACCAGGCCGGGGAGGATGTGTCGTGCCATGATCCGCGCCGGGCTGAGCCCGGACACTCTGGCCGCGTCCACGAACAGTTCCTCCCGCAGTGCGATGCACGAGCTGCGGATGATCCGTGCGAGGCCTGCGGAGGAGAGGACGCCGAGCGTGAGCATGGCGGCGATGTTGCTCTGGCTGAAGATCGCCAGGACGGCGAGCATGAGGATGACCGCGGGAACCGAGAGCATGACGTCCATCGCAGCCACGATGACCCGGTCGGTCCAGCCCCGTAGATAGCCGGCGAGAATGCCGAGTGACATGCCCAGGACGACGTAGACGCTCACCGCCACACCCACCCCCAGCAGGGCAGGCCGCCCGCCGTGGAGCAACCGGCTCAGCACGTCGCGGCCGAGCTCGTCGGTGCCCAGCGGGTGGCTGGCCGACGGACCGCCCCGCGCGTGGAGCAGGTCCTGCGCCAGCGGCGGGTGCGGTGCCAGCAGCGGGGCGAGAATCACGGCGACGGTAACCGCCAGGACCACGGCGAGCGCTGCCGCGGTGAGAGGACGGCGCCAGATCCCGGCGAAGGGGTTGGTCCACTTCCGTGATGGCACGCTCACGGGCGGAGCTGTAGCGGTCATGCCACACGCACCTTCGGGTTCAGGAGGCTGTAGAGAACGTCGACGAGAAGGTTGATCACGATCACCATGACCGTGAAGGTGATGGTGAGGCCCTGCACGACCGGCAGATCGTGCTGGTTGGTCGCGTCGACAACCGTCGTCCCGAGGCCGGGCAGGGTGAAGATGTTCTCGACGAGGATCGTGCCGGGGATGTACGCGATCATCGTGAGACCGACCGCGGTCGCCACCGGCAGCCCGCAACTGCGCAGGGCGTGCTTCCAGACGATGGATGCGGGCCGGACGCCGGAGGCCCGCAGCGTTCTGATGTAGTCGAGGTTCAGGGTGGACAGCATCGCGTCGCGGGTGATCTTGGAGATCAGGGCGACACCCCCGATCGAGAGAGAGATCACGGGCAGGACGAGGCCAGCCGCCCATTGCCCCGCTGACTCGGGGAACGGGGTGTACCCGGTGGCCGGGAAGATCGGGAACTTGACGGCGAACAGGGATACGAGCATCAGCGCGAGCCAGAAGTTGGGCAGGGCGCTGCCCAACAGGGACACCACGTCGAACATCCGGCGGCTGAACCGGCCGCGCGTCGCGCTGTACACGCCGAGCAGGACGCCGACCAGGGTCGACAGCGCGGTGGCCCCGATCACCAGTATCAGCGTGACCGGCAGGCGTTGCTCGATCACCCCCAGCACGGATTCACCGCTGAACAGCGAGTTTCCGAAGTCGCCGTGCAGGATGTCGCGCAGGTACAGCCAGTACTGCTCGACGAACGGCTTGTCGAGATGGAGCGAGGCTCTCAGCGCGTCGTACTGCTCCTTCGTCGCGTTGATACCCAGGATCGTTCGTGCCGGGTCACCCGGCACGAACGACTCCAGAAGCGAGGTGATCGCCGAGACGACCACCAGGAGCGGAATGGACAGTGCCAGCCTGCGGAAAATGATGGGAAGCATCGGTCCTCGTCAGCCGGTGGTCCACATGGTGTTCGAGGTCAGCTGGGCGGAGCCCTCCGGGAACTCCACCCCGCGCAGCTTGCTGTTGTACATGGCGATCGTGTCGGTGGCGGACACTGGCAGCGCGAGCGCCTTCCGCACGATCACATCGGTGAGATCCTTCGCCGCGGCGCCACTGGACTGCGGGTCCGCCTTGGCGAGCTTGGCGTACGCGGCATCGAAGTCCGGGTCGGTCGCGCCGAAGAGGTTCATGAGGCCCGTCTTGGTGAACGGCGCCTGCTGTGCGTAGAAGTTAGTGTCGCCACCCGAGCCCGGCGAGAGCACGGTGGCCGCGTACTTCTTCGACAACAGGTCGTTGATCCAGCCACCGAAGTTGGCGGCGGCCCTCAGCTTGACGGTCACACCCACCTTGCCGAGCTGGTCCTGCACGGCCTGGATCATCTTGGTCGTCGAGGGGTCGAACGACCCGTAGTTCACCGGGATGGTCAGCCCCTTCCCGTACCCCGCCGCCTTCAGCAGTTCCTTGGCCTTGGCCGGGTCGTAGGAGTACGTCTTCTCGGCCGCGGGGCTGTAGCCGTCGTAACCGGGCATCGCGGGCTGAGAGAGCGGTGCGCCGAAGTCTCCGTAGACAGCCTTCGTGATGGCGGCACGGTCGATGGCGAAGTTCAGTGCCTGCCGGACCCGCTCATCGCCCAGCCCCTTAACGACGGTGCCCTCGCGGTCCAGGAGGAACAGACCTGCCCAGGTAGTGGGCTTCTTGAGCGTCGTGATCGACTTGTTGCCGGCGAGCGTCGGCGCCACGTCCGGGGTGCCGTACATGAGGTCGATCTGCCCGGACTTCAGGGCCTGTGCCTGCGAGTTGACGTTCGGCATCACCCGGACGGTGATCTTCTTGAAGTGGACGGCGGCCTGGTCGTAGAAGTTCTTGTTCGGCACGAAGACGTAGTGGTCGCCGGAGACCGACTCCTTGGCGCTGTACACGTACGGCCCGGCACCGAAGGTCGCGGAGGCCAGCTTCTTCGGGTTCTTCAGTCCTGCCGGGCTGATGATGGCGCCGCCCAGGAGCGCGGGGGTGAACAGCGCCCCCATGTTCGGGTTCGGCGTCGGGCTGCTGACCACCACGGTCGAGGTGTCCGGCGTGGAGAAGGTCAGGGGACGGAACCATGCGCCGCCGGATCCACTGCCCTTCTGGAAGTACTTGATGGAGTTGACGACGTCGGCGGCGGTGATCGGCGTGCCGTCGGCGAACTTCACGCCCCTGCGCAGGCGGAGCTCGAACTTGGTGTTCCCCTTGCCGACGTAGCCCCACTTGTCGGCCAGCCCGGCCCCCAGGGTGCCGTCGGCCTTGAGGGTCAGCAGCGTCGCGTAGGCGGGATCCATGTAGTTCAGGAAGGGCCCGACAGCGATCTGGGAGGGGTCCAGGCTGTTGGGCGCCGAGGACAGGGCGATGGTCAGGTTCACCGGGCCGGCGCCGCCGCTGGTGTTTCCGCCGCCGCAGGCAGCGAGCGCGAGCGCTGCCACCACGCCGAGGGAGGATTGGAGGACGGTTCGTCTCTTCATCGAGATCTCCGTGGGGTCGGGAGGGATGGGGATGTGCGGCTGGGGAAAGCACGGTGAGACCGGGGAGAACTGGGCGGACGACCTGGGACACGATGGGGCCACCGAGGTGGACGGACCGAGCGGCAGGTGTTGGACTGGATGGCCGCTTCGAATGAGCGGAGCCATGACGATCCGCCGCGGTTGAGGTGGGAATCCCGGCGCGATAGCTGCTGGAGGTGACGTCGACGCAAAGGTGTCGCCTCCGGCGCGCGTCACTCCGGGGTATCGGGTCGGCGCTTACACCTTTAAGCGATAGTGCCCGTAAATTAACTGTGTCGCCTTCGTGGCGCAAGAGGTTCGCCGAAGACGATCGTGGTGACAGCATGGCGCGGGGCGGCAGGAATCCGGAGGCGGCCGGTGAACCGCTGCGACAGCGAAGCCGGTCAGGCGGACACTCGAACATGAACCCGAAGTGGGTCCTGGATGGGATCGGCGGAGACCTGCGCACCGTCGAGGGCGTCGACGATACGGCGGGCCAGGCCCCGCGCGATGGTGTCGGTGTCACGGACGATCGTGGTGAGCGGCGGCTGGGCCAGGACCGCGCCGGGGATGTCGTCGACGCCGATCACGGCGAGATCCTGCGGTGCCCGCAGTCCCAGTGACCGCAGGGCGGCCAGAACGGCCAGGGCGACAGCGTCGTTGAACGCACAGACACCCGTCACCGGCGGATCGGCGGCGCGCCACGCCTTCACCGCCGCGACGGCACCGTCCGGATCGACGGGCACGGTCCGAACGTCCGGCTCCGGGAGGTCGAGTCCGGCGCACACCTTGCGCACACCGTCCAGTCGCGGACCGGCCAGGACATCGAGCCCCGCCAGGACCGGGTAGGCATAGCCGAGCCGGTGGTGCACCTGGACGAGGTACCGGGCCTGCGCTGTTCCGATTCGTTCCTCCGACACGAGAGGAGACCGATGTCCGCTTCGTACCGAGCCGTGCACCGCCATGACGACCTTGATTCCCGCTGCCCGCATGGTGCCGGCCTCCGCCTCGGCCTCCGGGAACGCATCCAGTGCCAGAACTGCTGCAGGCGTCAAGGCCATCCAAACTTCCCGCAGGGGCCGGGCGGGGTGAGCCGCCGAGTGCACGAGAAAGGTGAGCTCATGCTGGGCCAAGGCGCTGGTCAGCTGCTGGACGAGTCGCCCGAGAACGTGTTCGATCGGCCAGTCGGGCAGCAGGCCGAGCACGATGTCCGAGCGCCCCCTGCGCAGCGAGCGTGCCGCGGCCGACGGCGCGTAGCCGAGCCGGGCGGCCGCTTCCCGCACTCTTCGCCGGGTGTCTTCGGGGATCTTCTGGTGTGGGGAGTCGTTGAGGACGTAACTCACCGTCGCGCGGGAGACCTTGGCCTCGCGCGCGACATCCGCACTGGTCACACGTTGTCGGTCGGATCTTCCCGACATCTATCGGCTCCCTCTGGCAGGTCTCTTGCCAAAGCCCACTGCTGCGGTTAGCTTTTCCGCTCAGCTTACCTACACGTTTAAGTAACGCGCTTGAGTGACGTCGCGCACTTCTGCTCCTGGCCGGACCCGCCCCGTCAGGAATCCCCCGTCCCTGTTCGCCGGTGCAGACCGAGTGAGGCGCAGCCGCAGCACACCAACCGCCGCACCCGCCCGCACTCGGCACATCCCGAAAGGCATCCGCGTGATCCGCCATCACGACTTCCGCTATACCGGCATGACGCTGCGCTCCACTGTGCACATCCCCGAAGGGCCGACGGGAACCCGCTGGCCCACAGTGGTATTCGTGCACGGCTTCACCTCCAACCGGATCGAACTGCCCAACTTCGTCGCCATGTCCCGGCTGCTGGAGGCCCACGGCATCGCCTCGGTCCGGTTCGACCTCTCGGGCCACGGCGAGAGCGACGGCGACTTCTTCGACGTCACGATCACCGGTGAGATCGCCGAGACCCGCGCGGTGCTCCAAACGGTCCGGACCTTCGACTTCGTCGACCCCGAACGGATCGGTCTGGTCGGTATGAGCATGGGCGGGGTGGTCGCCGGCATCGTCGCCGCCGAGGAACCGGGGATCGTCGCGCTGTGTCTGTGGTCTCCGGCCGCCGTCGCCCCCTTCGAGATCGGCAGCGGCTACCTCAAGGGCCGCAGGCTCGCTCCGGAGATCGCGGAGAAGGGTTACGTCGACACCGACGGGCACCGCATGAGCCCCGCGCTCGTCGAGGACATCGCCGGTCTCGACGTCTACGGGCGCTCGAGCGGGTACGCCGGCCCGGTCCACATCCTGCACGGCGACAAGGACGACATTGGCCCCATCGAGTACGTGCGCCGCTACCTGGACCACTACGACGGCGACGCGCACCTCGAGATCGTCGAGGGCGCGGACCACGCCTGGGGATCCGTGCCGCACCGCACCACGCTGCACCAGTCCACCCTGCGATTCCTCCGGGAGCACCTCAAGTGATGAAGACGTCCAGCATCGAGGAATCCCACACCATGGACACCACGACTACGGTCATCGGACTGCACACCTCGGACGACTCCGGTCTCGTGGCCACCCCGTGCCTGCAACCCCGTCTGTCGTGGTCTCTGGCGAGCGAACGGCCGGGCGTCCTCCAGCACGCCTACGAGATCCAGGTGTCAGCCGACCAGTCCTTCGACGACCCTGCGTCCAGCGGAGAGGTCGAGTCCGGCCTGGTGACCGATCACCCGTGGCCGGCGCCTCCGCTGCGCAGTCGCGAGCTCCGCTACTGGCGCGTCCGTGTCCGCACCGACCTCGGGTGGACGGAGTGGAGCGGGCCCGTCCAGGTGGAAGCCGCACTGCTCGACGAGATGGACTGGACGGCCCGTCCCGTCCATGTCCCCAGTGACCGGGGCCGCACCTCCCCCGGCCCGGTGCCGCTACTCCGCCGGGAGTTCGACCTCCCGGCGGAGCCGGTATCCGCGCGCCTGTATGTGACCTCGCTGGGCGTCCACCGCACCGCGGTCAACGGCCGCCCCGTCTCCGACGAGCTGCTGGAACCGGGCTGGACGAGCTACCCCAACCGGCTGCTGTACGCCACCTACGACGTCACCGGCCTGCTCGTCCCCGGCCGCAACGCCCTTGCCGCCGCAGTCGGCGACGGCTGGTACCGCGGCCACCTCACCTGGCACAAGAACCGCAACGTCTACGGCGATACATCGGCACTTCTCGCCCAGCTCGAAGTCACCCTGGCCGACGGCACCACCGTCATGGTCGTCACCGACGACCACTGGCGGGGCAGTTACGGCGACCTGTTGGCGGCAGACCTGTACGACGGCTGCGAGCGCGACCTCCGCCACGAGCCGGACGGCTGGCAGCTGCCGGGATTCGACGACCTCGACTGGGAGCAGGCCGACGCACTTCCGCTGCCCACCGGGCTCACCCAGCGGACGCACCCACCCGTACGCGTCGTGCAGGTCATCCAGCCCGAGCGGCGGACACTGACCGACGGCACGATCGCCCTCGACGCGGGCGAGAACATCACCGGCTGGCTCAGATTCCGCGCGGGCGGACCGGCAGGAAGCACGGTGACCGTCCGGCACGCCGAAGTCCTCGACGAAGACGGACGCCTGCTGACCAGCATCCTGCGCGGCGCACGCGCCACCGACCAGTACACCCTGGTCGGTGGCACCGTCGAACTGAAGCCGGAGTTCACCTTCCACGGCTTCCGGTACGCCGAGATCGACGCCTCCCCCGGCGTCACCATCGAGGCGATCGAAGTCGACGTCATGGCCAGCGATCTGCGCAGGATCGGAGACTTCCGCTGTTCCGACGAGCGCGTGAACACGCTGTACGACAACGTCGTACGCTCCCAGCGCGGCAACTTCCTCGCCGTCCCCACGGACTGCCCGCAACGCGACGAACGGCTCGGCTGGACCGGCGACATCATGGCCTTCGCCCCCACGGCCTGCACCAACTTCGACAGCCGCACTTTCCTGGACAGCTGGCTCACCGACCTCCGCATCGAACAACGCCCTGACGGCGCGGTCCCATTGGTGATTCCCGACGTGGACCTCGGCGAACTGCCACCGATGGACCTGCCGTTCGCCGGCACCGCTGCGGGCTGGGGCGACGCCGCCACCGTCGTGCCGACCGCCCTTTTCGACGCCTACGGCCGGCGCAGCCTGCTGGGACGCCACTATGCGGCGATGCGCGCGTGGGTCGAGTTCACCGCCGGTCGTCTGGACGAGGACGGAACCTGGAGCGGCAACGCGCAACTCGGTGACTGGCTCGACCCGGCCGCCCCACCGGAGCACCCGGAGCGTGCCACCACTGACTCCGCCTATGTCGCCACCGTATTCGTCGCGAACAGCGCCCGCCTGCTCGCCGACGCGGCCCGGGAACTGGACCATGTCGAGGACGCCGACTGGTATGCGGCCTTGCACCGGCGTACCGCCGAGGCCGCCTGGCGCAAGTGGGGCGACCACGCCCGCACCACCCAGACCGGCTGTGCGCTCGCCCTCGAATTCGGCATCGCGCCCGCCACCGAACGCGCCGACGTGGGCGAGGCACTCGCCGCCCTGGTGCGCGCCAACAGCGGGCGCATCGCCACCGGCTTCCTCGGCACGCCCTTCGTGCTGCCCGCGCTCACCGCCAGCGGCCACTCGGACGAGGCGTATCAGCTCCTCCTCAACACGGAGTGTCCGGGCTGGCTTTACCAGGTGGAACGCGGCGCCACCACCATGTGGGAGCGGTGGGACGCCATCCGCCCCGACGGCACCATCGACACCGAGAAGGCCGGCACGATGCTGTCGTTCAACCACTACGCCTACGGCGCGGTCGCCGCCTGGCTCTACCGGTCCGTCGCAGGGCTGCGCCCCACCGCTCCGGGCTACCGCACCGTGGACATCGCTCCCCACCCCGGAGGCCACCTCACCTCGGCGGACGCCTCGATCGTCACTCCGTACGGCACGGTATCCGTCGCCTGGTCGATCAGCAGCAACACGCTGGCAGTGGACATCTCGCTGCCGCCCGGCACGACCGGACGGTTCAGGGCACCCGAGAGCTGGCGTTGCCCCACCGGGGTCGGTCGGCTCGGATCCGGTCACCACCACCTGATCCTCCACGCCGGCTCATGACTCCGCGCACCCAAGGAATGCGCACCATGGCCATCAGCCACGACCGCAGCGCCGCCGAGCCGAGTCTCGACGAGAAGACCACTCTGCTCTTGGGTCAGGGCTTCTGGTCCACCAAGTCCTCCCCACGGGCGGGAATCTCCTCGCTCGTCCTGAGCGACGGCCCGCACGATGTCCGCCGCCAGCGCCGGGACGCCGACAGCCTCGGCCTGTACGACAGCGAGCCGGCGACCTGCTTCCCGCCCGCGGTGGCGCTGGCCCCCAGTTGGGACCTCGAACTGGTCGGCAGGGTGGGTTGCGGCGCTCGGCCGCGAGGCCAGGACACTGGGTGTGAACTTACTGCTCGGCCCGGGCGTCAACATCAAGCGCTCACCGTTGTGCGGCCGCAATTTCGAGTACTTCTCCGAGGACCCGCTCCTCAGTGGCGTACTGGGCGCGGCGCACGTGGTGGGTGTGCAGAGCCAGGGCATCGGCGCCTCGGTCAAGCACTTCGCAGCCAACAGCCAGGAGACCGACCGGATGCAGGTCAGCGCCGACGTCGACGAGCGCACCCTGCGGGAGATCCACTTCCCGGCTTTCGAACGGATCGTGGCCCAGGCACGTCCGGCGACCGTCATGTGCTCCTACAACAAGGCCAACGGCACCTACGCCGCCGAGAGCCACTGGCTGCTGACCCAGGTACTTTGGAGGGGTGGGGCTTTGACGGACTGGTCGTCTCCGACTGGGGGGCGGTAGGGGACCGTGTCGCCGCGCTGCTGGCCGGTACCGATCTGGAGATGCCCGGCAACGGTCGCGGCACCGATGCGGAGGTCGCCGCCGGGGTGCGGTCGGGTGAGCGGGACGAGGCCGTCGTCGACGCTGCGGTGGCCAGGCTGCGCGATCTGGCCGGGCGGGTCCACGCCGACGCCCGCCCGCCCGTCGTGGACTTCGGGGCGCACCACCGGCTGGCCCGAGAGGCCGCCGCCGACTGCCTGGTGCTGCTGAAGAACGAGAATCGGACGCTGCCGCTGGCTCCGACCGGCCGGGTCGCCGTCATCGGCGAGTTCGCCGCGGCCCTGCGCTACCAGGGCGGCGGCATCTCCCATGTCAACGCCACACAGGTCGACAGCCCGGTGGACGAGCTGCGGGCTCTGCTGCCCGACGCCCAGGTCGACTTCGCCCAGGGGTACGACACCACGGGCCGCTCGGAAGCGGCACTACTGCGTGAAGAGGCCGTCGCGCTGGCCGCCGGGGCCGACACAGCCGTGCTCGTCGTCGGGCTGCGCGAGGCCGACGAGTCCGAGGGCTTCGACAGGGAGCACCTGCTTCTGCCGCCGGAGCAGATCGAGTTGAGGCCACCCCTGGGTCGGGCCCGCGCTGACCTCCGCGATGCTGTCCGGGCTGACCGAGGAGGAAGCCGCCGCAGCGGCGGAGGGCAATGCCGACGCACTGCGCCTGCTGTCCTCCATGGCTATGCGCCAGTTCGTGGGTTTCCTGCCCAGACAACTGCCGGATGAGCTCATGGAGACGAGCACGGCATCGCCGGAGCCTATCTGATCGCGCGCGGCCGGTCCCCCCGTACCGCGGCCCGCTGCGCCCTGACACGCAGCGGGCCGCTTGCACGCCTCGCCGCACGGCCGCCAACATCACCTGCCACCTGGCAGTTGGGCCGCACAGACCTCATCCGAGCCCTGCTGCCTTCGGCGGCGGCATCGGGTCGATGAAGCCGGAGTGACGGGCTCTGCGGTCGGTGACGGCGAGCGTCCACAGCACGATCTACCGGGCCATGCCTCATGCATCACGGTCAGAGCAGGAAGTTCAGCAGTACGTGGCCTCGGTTCCGCCGGTTCGAGGCCTCGGTCAGCGAGACGGCGCGCCGCTGAGAACTTCGACTCGGCCGGTGTCGAGCGAGTAGTAGGCGCTGACCACGGCCAGGTTTCCCTTCCGCGCAAGCGGAGCGAGGTCCTTGTTGGTCCGCAGATTGGCGGAGGTCTGCTTGACGTGAACGCGGATCATGGCGTCGACCGGGTCGGCGGCCTTCTCCTTGACGGTCGCCTCGTACGCCGGCCGCAGGGCTTCGGAGATCGCCTGGAGATTGCCGGGCAACTCCTTGCCGTCGCGCATCGCTTCGTACGCCGCCTTGATGGCGCCGCAGCGCTGGTGCCCGAGGACGACGATCAGTGGTGTCCCGGACGTCATGGGGCCGTACTCGACGGATCCGGTGACCACTGAGTCCACCACCTGGCCGCCTGTGCGCATCACGAACAGGTCGCCGAGCCCGGTGTCGAAGAGCAGCTCCGGCGGCACCCGTGAGTCGATGCAGGAGAGGATCACGCCGTAGGGATCCTGCCCTTCGGCGACGAACTCACGGCGCTTGGGGTCCCTGTCGGGGTGCTGAAGCTTGCCGTCGACCCAGCGCTTGTTGCCCTCCATCAGCCGCGCGAACGCGGCCCAAGGCGAATCCGGCCGCGCGCTCTCGGTGGGGGAGGGAGAGTTCGCCGCCGCTACCGCCGGCTTCTCCGAGGCGGCGTTGTCCGAAGACTTCGACGAACACCCGGTGATCAGGGCTGCCGTAGCCAGCAGCCCTCCGGTGAGTATGGCTCTGCGCTGCGGTTGTCCTGGACTACCCATGGGTCTTCGGCCCTTCTAGTGGGGGGTGCACGCCAAGGTGCTTGAAAGCTGGAGCGCACGTACTGTGCCAGACACCCGTGAAGGCGCTGTGGGCAGCCGACAGCGGACCTTCACTGTTCGCCTGCGGAGGTAACGCCCAGGTATCTGACACGTCAGGGAACCGTGATCGGCGCCCGGTTTCGCCTTGTTTGGCCAAGCGGTGCCGTGATTTAACTGTTACGTATAAGTGGAAGGGCCTGCCGAGCCTCTGACTGCCGAGAAGAACCCAACCGGGCTCGAAACCGCGGCCCCTCTGCCCGCCCGGGAGTCAGCGATGGTGCGAGCCGGTCGTGACGACTGCCGGTCGCCGGTGCCGAAGCCACCGGGACCAGCATGGTCATGCCGCTGAGCTGCGGTTTGGGTTGAGGGACTCGCCTGGAGGGCTCCTGAACAAGGTCACAATCAGGGATGTCGCCGAGCTCGCCCGAGTGTCGCAGTCTTGTGTCGAACTACTTCCACAAGCCTCACAAGCTCTCCGAGGCCACTCGGGAGCGGATCCGGCAGGCGGTGGAAGCGCTGGGGATCCGACCGGCCTCAGGGCCTTCGACGGGCTGTCGTGGGAGGCCACGGCACTGGCGCGGTTCGTCGGCGAGGGGCGAACCGGCTCACCCGACCACACGCTCGACGAGAACGTATCGATCCTCGCCACCATCGTTGAGTCGCGAGGCCGGATTGCCGCGTCCTGACCTGCGCGAACAGTGGAGAGACTCCATGTCCGATCTCATCACCAGGCTGGAACACCAGGAGAAGGAGCCAGTCTTCGACTCGTTCGCCGGACCGTGCCGCCGGAGAACCTTCTCGCTCATTTACCCTCCCCAACGCAGGCCCGCAGGTGACGGCGCCCACGGTTCACGGGAGGCTCTACGCAAGGACCACTACCGGTCGGCGCGCGGCCGGGCGCCGCGCGAACGCCTATTCCCCTGGCCTGGCAGTGGTCCGGCGTGGCACGAGAGTGGGGGAAAGCGTGATCTGAACCGACGGCCGGCGACGATCGGTGATCCGTTCCAGGAGGAGGCGAACGGCGTTGCTGCCCATCTCGTGCCCGGCCTGGTCGACGCTGGTCAGCGAGATCGGGCCGAAGGCGGCGAAGGTGGTGTTGTCGTATCCGGCCACCGAGATGTCGCCCGGAACGGACAGCCCGGCTTCGGCGAACGCCTCGATCACGCCCATAGCGACGATGTCCGCTCCGGCGAAGACAGCCGTCGGCCGGCGCGGACGGGCCAGCAGCTCTTTGGCGCCCTGGTAGCCGCCTTCCCGGGTGTAGCTGGCGGAGACCACGCCGATCCACTCCGCCAACCCGTGCGCCCGCATCGCCTGCCGGTATCCGTCGGCGCGCCGGGCGTTGGGCATCTCCACGAGGCGGGTCGGGTTCGTTTCGTGATGCTCGATGTGGGCGATCCCGTGATGCCCGAGACCGGTGAGGTGGCCGACGACCAGGGCCGCGCCCTCGATGTCGTCGTCGGCCACCGTGTCGTACACCGGGGAGGCCCCGTGCCGGCCGACGACGACCGTCGGCACCGAGGCGGCGATGCGCTCCAGGTGCGTGCGTGACGACACTGGTGCGACGAGGACGATGCCATCCATGCCGCGGTCGATCATCGCCTCGGTGACGCGGGCTTCCGCCTGCTCGCCGTTGCAGCCCGGTCCCAGAAACACCTGGTACTCGGTGTCCTCCAGGGAGGCGGTGATGCCGTCGAGGATCTCGGGGAAGAACGGGTTGCGGATGTCGGGCAGCATCACGCCGATGGTGTAGGTCTGCCCGCGCAGGCCCCTGGCCCCGGCGTGCGGCCGGTAGCCGAGTTCGTCGATCGCGCTGCGCACCTTGGCACGCATCTCCGGGCTGGCCCCGTAGGCGTTGCGCAGCACCTTCGACACGGCCGTGGTGGACACCTGGGCGTGACGGGCGACGTCCACGATGGTGACCCTGCGGCGCGGTGCTGGCAGCTCCATTCGCTCCTTGCCTCTCCGCGAAACGTTGCCGCCGAGTGTAGGGCCGCGGGCGCGGGAGGATCCCGCAGCTCAGAGGCGCCTCGTAGCCCTTCGCTGTGACACAAACGCAACTTGCGCGGCATCTTGACGGCACGCGGCACGCTCTCTAGGGTCCGGCTACACCCTTTGGGAAACGTTACCCACCCCCGCTCCCGGGTCGGCGACCCGGGAGCGGATCACGCCACCCCCAGACGAAGAGGCCGACCGGTGCCTTCCATGGAACGGCGACCGAAGGAATTGATCAGCAAGCGTTTGAAACGTTTCAAGAAAGTTGGTTCGCCGGTGAGCCGGTCCCCGCACGCGAAGCGTCTGCCGCGCATCCGGCAGGCGCGTACCACCCCGCCATGGTGGTTCGCGCTGCCTGCGCTGCTGCTGTTCGCCTTCGTCGTCCTGGTGCCGAGCGCTCGCGGTGTCTACTACGCCTTCACCGACTGGGACGGCCTCGATCCCCACTTCTCCTTTGTCGGCCTGGACAACTTCTCCGACATGCTGCGCGATGCCGACGCAACACAGGCCATCTGGCACACTCTGCTGATCGCCGTCTCGATCACCGTGATTCAGAACGCGGTGGGGCTGGTCCTTGCCCTGGGCGTCAACTCGGCCATCAAGTCCCG
The DNA here is from genome assembly GCF_036345175.1 of Streptomyces sp. NBC_00576. Classification (NCBI taxonomy): domain Bacteria; kingdom Bacillati; phylum Actinomycetota; class Actinomycetes; order Kitasatosporales; family Streptomycetaceae; genus Streptomyces; species Streptomyces sp. NBC_00576. The sequence continues at coordinate 993,576 of NZ_CP107780.1, forward strand.
CAACATGCTGCGGGTGTTCCTGTTCGCCCCGGCCGTGATCACCCCGATCGTGACCGCCTACCTTTGGCGCAACCTGCTCGGACCGGACGGCGCGGTCAACAGCCTGCTGGGCGCGATCGGACTGAATGGCTGGGAGCAGGACTGGCTCGGAGATCCCGATCTCGCGCTCTGGGCGATCGTCGGAGTGATCGTGTGGCAGTTCGCCGGCTACTCCATGGTCATCTTCCTGGCCGGACTCCAGTCGGTACCCAGGGAGGTCCACGAGGCCGCGGCGATCGATGGAGCCGGTCCCGTACGGCGCTTCTGGTCGGTGACCCGACCGTTGCTGGCCCCGGCCTTCACCATCAATCTCATGCTGTCGATCATCGGCGGCATCAAACTCTTCGACCAGGTCTACGCGCTGACCGGCGGCGGACCGGGACACGCGACCGACACCCTCTCCACGCTGATCTACAAAGACGCCTTCACGCTCGGCGAGTTCGGCTACAGCATTGCCCTCGCGGTAGTACTGACGATCATCGTGGCGGTCGCCTCCACCGGCCAGTACCTCATGCTGTCCCGCAACGAGAGGGCCACTTCGTGAACCGCTACGGCCGCCGTACCCTCGCCCTCGAACTGGCGATGATCGCCGGCGCTCTGTTCGTCGCCTTCCCGGTGTACGTCCTGGTCAACCTCGCCGTGCGACCGACAGCCGACACCTCCTCGCCCATCAGTCCGACCACCTCCCCCACCCTCGACAACTTCACCCAGGCCTGGCAACAGGGCGCACTCGGCGGTGCGCTGGCAAACAGCGTGCTGGTGACGGTGTGCAGCGTCGTCATCGTGCTGGCCGTGTCGTCGCTCGCGGCCTATCCGCTGGCCCGCGTGACGGCCCACTGGGCGAGGGGAACGTACCTGCTCGTCCTTCTGGGACTGGCGCTGCCCTTCCAACTCGCCTCGCTCCCGCTATACCAGACCATGCGCGACATGGGCCTGCTCGGCAGCCCGTGGGCACTGGTTCTCTTCTACTCCGGCCTGCAGGTGCCCTTCACCGTCTTCCTCTACGTCGGCTTCCTGCGCGCCCTGCCCCCGGACTTCGAGGACGCCGCACTGATCGACGGGTGCACCCCGCTGCAGGGCTTCCGGTACGTGGTCCTGCCGATGCTCAAACCCGTCACGGCCACCGCCCTGGTACTCAACACGGTCGCCGTCTGGAACGACTTTTTCACCCCGCTGCTGTACCTCAGCGGCAGCGCCCAGCAGACCTTGCCGGTCGCGATCGCCGGATTCGTCGGCCAGTACGTCACCGACTGGAACCTCATCTTCGCCGCACTGGTGATCAGCGTCCTGCCCGTCCTGCTCCTCTACTTCCTGCTGCAGCGCAGCATCATCAACGGCTTCGCGGGAGGGCTGAAGGGATGACGACCCTCGCCTTCTTCTCAAGGGAGACACCATGAACACACGCACACCCGTGGCCCTGATCGCCGCAATAGCGGCCGCCGCCCTCCTTGCCGCCTGCAGCGGCGGCACCAACGCAGGCTCAGACAAAGGCTCGGGCGGATCCAAGACCCTCACACTCGCGTCGCAGGACCAGGGCTCCATCGATGCCGTTGTCAAGGCGTTCGAGAAGGCCAACCCAGGCGTCAGGGTCCGCTACACCGTCACCGGCACCGAGCAGTACCAGCAGCAGATCCGCACCCAGCTGAGCTCGGGCACGGCACCAGACGTGATGTCGGTCTGGCCGGGCAACGGGAACGCCGCGGCCACTCAAGTCCTGGCCAAACCCGGCTATCTGCGCGACCTCTCGGACCAGCCCTGGGTCGCGAAACTGCCCGACGCGGTCAGGGACATGACCGAGTACGAGGACAAGACCTACACCGCGCTCTTCGGGCTCAACGGCATCGGCGCCATCTACAACCAGCAGGCCATGGCGAAGGCCGACCTCACCCCGCCGGACACCTGGACCGATCTGCTGGCCTTCTGCCGGGCTGCGAAGGCCAAAGGCACCCCCGCCTTCGCGCTGGGCATCCAGGACGGCTGGGTCGACCAGATGGTCCAGTACGCGCTGGTCGCCACGACCGTCTACAGCGGCGACCGCGACTTCGACAAGAAGATGCAGACCGGCCGGGCCACCTTCGCCAAATCGCCGTGGACCACCGCCCTCGACAAGTACCTGACGATGGAGAAGACCGGCTGTTTCCAGGAGAAGCCGCTCGGCACCAGCTACGAAGCCAGCCAGCAACTCGCCGCCACCGGCAAGACCCTCGGCATCGTGCAGGGCAACTGGGTAGTCACCCTGCTCAAGGAGAAGAACCCGAAGGCCACCTTCACGCTGAAGGCACTACCCGCCACCGACAACCCGTCCGAGACCATCATGCCGGCCGCGTCGGGCGCCGGCTACGCGATCAATGCGAAGGCGAAGAACAAGGAACTCGCCCTGAAGTTCGTGAACTTCGTGATGTCGCCTGAGGGCATGAACACCTTCGTCGAGAAGCAGGGCAGTCTGCCCACCCTGCCCGACACGGGCTTCGCGGCGGACCCGTCCCTGGCCGAGGTGACGAAATTCGTCGAAGCGGACCGAACCGTGCCGTTCATGGACCAGCTGTGGCCCAGCGCCAAGGTCGGGCAGACCTTGGTCAGCGGCCTCCAGGAGATCTTCAGCGGCCAGACCACCCCCGGGAAACTCCTCGACGAGATGGACGCCGACTACAAGGCCGAAAGCTGACCATGCCCTATATCCCCAGCGAAGTGTGGAGTCGTGAACAGGTGGTCACCACCGTGGCCGTGCCGACAGTGCCGGCCGGTGGTGTCGCTGTCGAACAACGACACGTGCCGGGCCCCGCCCAGCGCGTTGCCGGTGACAACGTCCTTGCGGCCGTGACGGACGAAGGCCGATGCCATCATCATGGAGCCGACCATCCACTGCACGGAGGGCGGTACTTCGCACCCTTGCGGCGAGCGGGCCAGACAGCCGCGCGCATGTCGAGATCGTCGAGGGCGCCCGCGGACCACGCCTGGGGAACCGTCGCACACCGCACCCCGCTGCACCGTTCCATGCTACGGCTCCTCCGGAGCCACCTGAAGCGATGAACTGGCGGGTCCGGGTCCACACCGACCCCGTCCACCTGCCCAATGACCGGGGCCGCACTCCCCCGACCCCGTGCCTCCGCTCCGCCGGGAGTTCAACCTCCCGGCGGAGCCGGTATCCGCGCCTACGTCACCGCACTCGGCGTCCACCACCCCAGGATCAGATCAGCGGCCGTCCCGTCTCCGACAAACTGCTGGAACCAGGCTGGACCAGCGGCCCCAACCGGCTGCAACTGCCCTCATACGCACCTGCCTTGAATCCCCTGGAAAGCTGGTCACTGTTACGGCGCCACCCGCTGATCGACGGCTGCCTTGCCGACACCGGACTCGCTCTCACCCAGCAGCCGACAACAACCCGAAGAAGTCAGTATCAACATGACCGGTTCCGACCGCCCGAGACCGGCGCAGACGACTCGTGCGGCCACTGCGACTGACCTCCCATCGACACGAACGCGAGCGCCGTAGGTGCAGGTTGCGCCGGCGACGGAGTGCGGATCGAGTCCAGGCAGCCACTCCACTGTCAGTCGGACCACGTTCGCGTCGGCACGGGCGGCTCAGGCGCTGCCAGCCGGGTCCCTGCCACTCATCCGGCCGTAGACCGCTGTCGGCCTGTGGCGCATGAGCGCCGATGGTCACATATGCAGGGGAAAGGGAGGTTGCGCAGCAGGTCCAGCACCGCCGGGGGTGTGTCGGCACGCGTCCGGGCTCGACACGGGCAAACGGCCGGTAGCCAGGCACAGGCCCACGGACCGCGGCCGGAAGATCGGGACGCCAGACCGAGCCAACTTGCACCTGACGTTGGCATCAGGTTTTAGCGTGGCAGCTGTTGGTGCTCCGCGGCTCCCTGCGGACATCGCTTCCATGCTGTCAAAGATCTTCCGCGCCTGCTGTGAGCAGGTGCGACTCACAAAAGAGCACAAATGCGCGCAGCTGTTTGCTCGGCGGCCCGGACGCGGTTGAGGTCGCCGAGGTCGACAAGCCTGTTCCGGGCTTGAGCGACATTCGTATCAAGGTTCGGGCGGCCGCACTCAATCCGACCGATGTGGCGGCCTGGAGCGGGGGCTTCTTCCCTGCTCCACCGGAGGGGACCGCGTATGGCCTCGGCTGGGACGTCGCCGGCGTTGTCGACGCCGTCGGCCCGGGTAGCCACTGGATACCCGGGCAGCCTGTCATCGCGTTCAGCCACGCCTTGCCCCTCGGGCTGAACGGGGGACAGGCCGAGTACATCGCGGTTCCTCCCCAGGCGATCGCCGCCGCGCCCGCGGGTGTCGACCCCGTCCACGCCGCCACCATCCCCCTCAACGGCCTCACGGCGGCCCAGTCCGTCGAACTGCTCGGCATCCAGGCGGGCCAGACCGTGCTCATCACCGGCGCGGAGGGGGCGGTCGGCGGCTACGCGGTGCAGCTGGCCAAGCGCCGGGGAGCCGTGGTCATCGCGACCGACCTGTCGCCCGACGGCGCGTTCGCGACCAAGGTGGCGGGGGCCGACGTGTACGTACCGGCGTCGGAGACGCCGGCCGAGGCCGTCCGCACGGTGCGCCCCGAAGGGGTCGACGCCGTTCTGGACACGGCCATGCTCGGGCAGGCCGCTATCGGGGCGGTGGCGGACGGCGGCAGGTTCGTGACCACACGGATCGACGCCCTGCCTCAGACCGAGCGGGGCATCCGGGTCCTGCTGACGCAGGAGCCCGGACGGAGCGACCCGCAGCGGCAGAGGTTTCCGCTCATCCGCTCCCGGACTTCCTCCGGCGAACCGGTGCGGTCCTCTGAAGTTGACGCCGGTACCGCGAGCGTCAGACGGGCGTTGTGACGCTGCCCGTCGACCAGGACGGTCAAGCGCCGGGCCCCATGGAGTCAAGACCAGTCCTCCGACACGCACCGGCTCAGGCAACGAAGGTGCCCTTCTGTCAACAGAGCAAGCCAGTGCTCGACACCCATGTCGACTTTCGAGCGTCTACGGTCGTCGTAGGCGTGCCTGGCAGACGCGGTGGCCACGCCAGACCCTGCGGCTGTCGGTCCCGCCCTTCCCTTCTGCGGAGCTCGGCCGACGGCTCGAGGAGGGGTTCCGTCCTCATGCGCCGTCAGGGGCCAGTGCGTGAAAGCTTCCGGCGGCGCTACCGGTTGACCTCGATCGTCATGCTCAGACGATTCTCCCCGAGGCTCGCGAGCCGGAGGAGCACCTCATGTTTTGGCGTCCTGGGCGGCGGCGTGGCTCGCGACGAGGAGTGGCCAGGTCAGCTCAGCCATCTCGGTCGGTGTGCGGGGGCTGTCGCGTTGGAGCCAGTCGGTGGCCACGCCGAGGAGTGCGCCGGCGGTGAAGGCGGCGGGTACGTCGTGGGGGATGTCGGTCGGCGTAACGCTTTCCGGTGGTGCGCCGGCGTTCAGGCGCATGGCGACGTGGACGGTGGCGGAGATGCGGCTGCGGATGTGGTCGGTGACGCGGGCGCTGCCCTGTGGCCCCAGGAGGCTTCGGTAGAGGCCGGCGTGCTCGGCAAGGTTCTCGAAGAACGCGACGAGTGACCGGGCGGGGTCTGCGTCCGGGTCCGCCGGCGCGGGGTCCAGGGCGGGGAGTGAGTCGATCAGGGTGTCGATCGTCGAGGTGCAGGCGGCCTCGGCCAGTTCGTGCACGTCCCGGTAGTGGTCGTAGAACGTCGTGCGGTTCACGCCGGCCTGCTCGGCCACGTCCGCGACGCTGATCTGCCCCAGGTCCTGTTCCTCGACGAGCTTGATCAGTGCTCCCTGCAAGGCCGCGTGAGTGCGCCGTACGCGCCGGTCGCCTGCCGGTGCGTGCTGTCGGGTCGTGGTCATGGCTCACACATTACCTAACCGACGGATGTTGGATTGCCGACGGATGTCGGTTAACGTGGTTTTCGGAAGTGGCCTTTCCGGGCCGAGAGAGGAATCCCCCATGAAGATCACCGTGGACGAACCCAAGTGCGTGGCCGCCGGGCAGTGCGTCCTGATCGCGGCCGACGTCTTCGACCAACGGGAGGAGGACGGCATCGTCGTGCTACTGACCGAGGCTCCCGGGGCGGACCAGCACCAGGCCGTGCGTGAGTCGGCCCTGGCCTGTCCCGCCGCCGCGATCCACGTGGCGGAGTAGTGAACCGAATTGCGCTGGTAGGCGCGTCGGCGGGCGGACTGGCCACGGCGGAGGCGCTGCGCAGGGCGGGGCACCGGGGCGGGATCACGCTCGTCGGTGATGAGCCGCACCTGCCGTACGATCGGCCGCCGCTGTCCAAGCAGTTCCTGAAGGGGGAGTGGGAGCTGGACCGGCTGGCCCTGCGTCCGCGGGCGGACATCGACGAGCTGGATCTGGATCTGCGGCTGGGGGTGAGGGCGACTCGGCTGGACGCGGCCGCGCGGACGATATCGCTGTCAGACGGCACGCGACTGTCATACGAGGCGCTGGTCGTGGCGACCGGGGTGCGCGCCCGCCCGCTGCCCGGCACTGACGGAGTGGCCGGGGTGCACACGCTGCGCACGCGGGCCGATGCGGTGGCGTTGAAGGCCCGGCTGCGCGCGGGGCGGCGGTTGGTGATCGTCGGCGCCGGGTTCCTCGGTGCCGAGGTGGCCGCCGTCGCGCGGGGGCTGGGCGTGGAGGTGACCCTGCTGGAAGCCGATCCGGTTCCGATGGCCCAGGCCGTCGGCGAGCAGGCGGGGCGATTTCTGTCGCGGCTGCACAGCTACCACGGTGTCCGGCTGCTCACGGGAGTCACGGTGGCCGAGGTGATCAGCGTCGGCGGCGAGGCCGTCGGTGTCGAGCTGGCCGACGGGCGGGTGCTCCCGTCCGACGACGTGCTGGTCACCATCGGCTCGGTGCCCAACACCGAATGGCTGGCCGACAGCGGGCTCACGCTTGGCGGCGGGCTCATGTGCGACCAGTACAGCGCTGCCGCCCCCGGGGTATATGGGGTGGGGGACGTGGCGTGCTGGCACAACCCGCTGTTCGACACGGCTATGCGCGTCGAGCACCGCACCAACGCGGGTGAGCAGGCACTCACCGTCGCCCACAACCTGCTCAACCCGCACGCGCCAAGGCCGTTCGCCCCCGTGCCGTACTTCTGGTCCGACCAGTACGACACCAGGATCCAGGCGTACGGATATCTGCGAGACCACGACGAAGCCCTCGTCCTGGACAGCGATGTAACGGGCCGCCGGCTACTCGTGGCCTACCGCCGGGGAGACCGGCTCACCGGTGTGCTCGCCGTCGGCAAGGCACCCAAGGCCCTGCGCGCCTATCGGGCGCTCATCGCGTCAGGCACCACCTGGGACACAGCCACCACGGCCATGACCACCGCTTCACCGACCTTGTAGGCCGCACCGTGGCGTGCGGCGAAGACACCCCCTCCCCTTCTCCAAGCCCTTCCGAGGAGTGATCCATGAGTACGACGGCCAATATGACCGACCCGGTCGACCACACCGGTCTCCCGCCGTTCCCCGGCGTGCGGTCCGCTCGCTGCCCCTTCGATCCGCCGGCCGGCTACGCGGACTGGCGTGAGGGCGAGGGTCTGCGACGGGCGCTGTGGCGTGGCGAACCGATGTGGGTGGTGAGCCGATTCGCCGACATCCGGGAGGCCCTGAGTGATCCGCGGCTCAGCGCGGACGACCGTACGCCGGGCTTTCCTGTCCCGGCCGCTGCCGGGTTGGAGGTGGCCCAGTCCTTCGTACGGATGGACGACCCGGAGCACATCCGGCTGCGTCGGATGCTGACCGGCGAGTTCACCGTCAAGCGGATGGAGCGGCTGCGCCCGCTGATCCAGGAGCAGGTCGATCACTTCCTGGAGCAGATGATCAGCCAGGGGTCACCGGCGGATCTGGTGAGCGCCTACGCCTTCCCGATCCCCTCCATGGTCATCTCCCTGATGCTCGGTGTGCCCTACGAGGACCACACGTTCTTCCAGGAGCACAGCGCCACCATCGTCAGGGCCGACGCGACGGACGAGGAGAACCAGGCGGCCAACTTGGCGTTGGCCGGCTACATGTACGAGTTGGTGGCGCGCAGGGAGCGCGAGCCGACGGACGACCTGATCAGCCGGCAGCTCCAGCGGGTCGCCGCCGGGGAGATCAGCCGCGACACCGTGGTGGTCAACGGCCTGGCGCTGCTGGTCGCCGGGCACGAGACGACGGCCAACATGATCGCCCTGGGTACCTTGGCCCTGCTCGAGAAGCCCGACCGGCTCGCCCGGATCCGTGACACCGACGACCCCGCCGTGGTGGCGAACGCGGTCGAGGAACTGCTGCGGTACCTGACCATCGTCCAGGACGGGATCTTCCGCGTCGCCACCGAGGACGTCACCATCGGCGGGCAGCTCGTCCGGGCCGGCGAGGCCCTGCTCATGAATCTGCCCGCCGGCAACCGCGACGCGTCCTTCTCCGCCGACCCCGACACCTTCGACGCGGACCGCAACACCCGCGGCCACCTCGCCTTCGGCTACGGCACCCACCAGTGCCTCGGCCAGCCCCTGGCCCGGGTGGAACTGCAGATCGCACTGCCCGCGCTGCTGCGTCGACTGCCGAACCTCCAGCTGGCGGTGCCACTGGACCAGATCGCCTTCCGGAACAACACCATCACCTATGGCCCTCACGTGCTGCCGGTCGCCTGGTGACCACCACGGCAGCTGGCAGGTCGACGGCCTGACAGGCGAGGACGGTTACACCCGCGCGAGTCTCGGCGGACGTGCTGCGGCGCCGGCAAGGCCGGAGGCGCACGGCTACCCGAACCCCTGAACTCAGCGTCGACTGACCCCACCCAGAAAGAGGGCATTGAGATGAGCGCAAGAGTAGAGAACCGTTTCGACGGCAAGGTGGCGATGGTCACCGGCGGAGTCTCCGGTATCGGTGCCGCGATCACCGAACGCCTGCTGGTTGAGGGCGCGTTCGTTGTCGCGGTGGACATCGATGCAGATGCTGTCGCGTCGTTCACGACGCAGCACGACCCGACTCGTCTGCAGCCCCGTGTGCTTGATGTTTCGGACGCCGACGCCACACGGGCAGTGATCGAGGAGGTCGTCGCCGAGCACGGCCGGCTCGACCTCGTCGTTCCCAACGCCGGTATCGCCGCTCCCGGCCACGCTGCCGACGTCACCCTCGACGGGTGGAAGGCCGTGCTGGACGTCGACCTCAACGGGGTGTTCCACACCATTCGCTACGCCCTGCCGCACCTGGCGGCAACACGTGGCTCCGTCGTCAGCACCGCATCCATCTCCGGACTCGGTGGCGACTACAACCTCGCCGCCTATAACGCTGCCAAGGGCGCCGTCATCAACCTCACCCGCAGCGTCGCCGTCGACTTCGGCAAACAGGGCGTGCGCGTCAACGCCATCGCCCCGGGGCCCGTCCTCACCCAGGGTCTGCGGCAGTGGTTGGACGCCCGCACCGATGTCCGCGACCTCTACGAAGACCACATCCCGCTGGGACGCGCTGCCGAACCATCCGAGATCGCGTCGGTGGTCGCCTTCCTCGCCTCCGACGACGCCTCGTACATCACCGGCGTCACCCTGGCCGTCGACGGCGGACTCACCGCTTGGACCGGCCAACCCCACGTCATGGGCTGAGAGGGCATCTGAGCCACTCCCGGACTCGGCGAGCACCAGGAGCGGTTCGTCAAGCTCATCAGCCCACAAGCTGGTCCGGCCGACCGAGTACCGCGCACCGCGCGAGGAGTCGACGGCCGGGCGCGCAATCACACCACACCACGCAAGAACACAACAACAGGAGCCATGCTATGAGGGGACTCACCGGACAGCGCATCGTCATTGCCGGAGGCGGCAACGGGATCGGCGCCGGCACTGCCGAGCGCCTCGCCGCCGAGGGCGCCACGGTCGTGGTCGGCGACATCAACGCGGACGCGGCGCAGGCCACTGCCAAGCGCATCACCGACGCCGGGGGAAGCGCCCTCGCCGTCGAGTTCGACCTCGCCGACGAGCGGTCGGTACGCGCCCTGTTCGACACCGCCGTCGACCAGCTCGGCGGAGTCGACGGGCTCTACAATGTCGCCGCCGACGCCTCGGCGGACGTGCTGGGCCGTGACGGCGACCTGCTGGACATGGACCCGGCCGTATGGCGGCGCACCCTCGAGGTGAACCTGATCGGCTTCGCGCTCACCTGCCGCGCGGCCCTTCCCCTGCTGCTCGAACAGGGCCGCGGAGCGATCGTCAACACCTCCTCCCTGTCCGCGCACGTGGGCGACCATAAGCGCGCGGCGTACCAGACCAGCAAGGCCGGGATCAACGCACTCACCCGCCACGTCGCCTCCCGCTGGGGCAAGCAGTCCATCCGCTGCAACTGCGTGTCGCCCGGAGTGGTGATGACCGAATCCGCCGAAAAGATGGCCCTGACCCCCCAGGCGCTGGAATTCGCGCGGATGACCATCCCCAGCCCCCGGTTCGGCCAGCCCGGCGACCTGGCCGGAGTGGTGGCGTTCCTGCTCTCCGACGACGCGGAGTGGATCAACGGCCAGGTCTGGTCGATCAACGGCGGCGCACTGCTGCGCGAATGACAACCCGCCCCGCCCGACTACCTCCCTGGCACGCAGAAACTCCGCCCGATGTACCCGGCTCCTTCCGGCAGTCCGCACAACTCTACAGACTGGCCCACCAGTTGCAGAACGTCACAGACTGGCGGTTCTGACTCACCATCTCACCAGAGTGGTGGGCGGTCACTCACCGAACCGGCCGCCGCCTCGGCCTTTCCCCTCGCGGAAGTCTCACCTCGAAAGACTTGCACCTGCCACTAGAGTCAGGTTTTACCGTTGCGGCTGAAGTTGCAGACCAGCGCCGGGACTTGGCCGAAGACTGGTCTGTATCGGTGCCGCCGGACCAGGGCCTGCGGCGCCCATTCCCTCACCCCACAGAGGAGAATCATGCCCTTCCATCACATCTGCGTCATGGTGAGTGATCCGGAGCGATCACTGCCCTTTTATCAGGACCTCCCGTGATTCAAGAACGTGCTGTTCGAGAGCACCGAGCCCGGAACCTTCTTCGACCCCTCGACGTTCGACGAGATTTTTGGCGCCAAGAACGCGACGAGCCGGATCCTGGCCGTCTCCGACGACTCCGGCGTGACGCTGGAGCTGCAACAGGCGGTCAACCCGATCACCACCAAGGCTCCGGACGAGTACCTGCGCTACGGTGCGACCAGCATCACGGAGCTGGCGCTCACAGTGCCCGACATCGATGACGTTTTTGTCAGCGTGTCAAGGCCGCTGGTATCGAGGTTCAGACCGACTACATCTGGCCCCATGGCCGGGACTCCGATCTTTCCTGTTCTACGACCCCGACGGCGCGCTCATCCAGCCATGGGCATCTCGGACGACCAATCCACGTGAGCGAGGCAATGCCCGACGCGCCCGTTGACGATCTGTCAGTTCAGCGGAGTCCCGGAGTGTGACACAGCCCGTGCCTGCCGAAGCATCCGCGGCGCCCGATCGATATGGATCACAAGTGACACGCACACGCATACGCCCGAGAGCGGCCGTCACCACTCTCGCGTCTCTCCTCGTCGGATCCCTGACCGTCATGGCGGTCATCGCTCCCACCTCCGCCGCCGACGCCAACCCCGCTGGGAACGGTGGTAGTTACGGCGACGACACCTACATTGTCGAGCTCGCCGACCCGCCCGTCGCCGCGTACGAGGGCGGGCTGCCCCGGCTGAAGCGAACGACGCCCGCGGAGGGGAAGCGGCTCGACGCCGGCTCCGCCGCGGTCGAGAAGTACGTGGCGCACCTGGACGACCGCCGGGAGCGGGTCCTCGACGCCGTGCCCGGTGTCGAGACGCTCTACGACTACTCCTACACGTTCAGCGGATTCGCCGCCGAACTGACCGGCCGGCAGGCCGCGAAGCTGGCCTCGACTCCTGGAGTCGCCTCGGTGACCCGCAACCGGGTCGCCCAGCTGACGTCGACAGGTCCGAACGGCGGGCCGGGGGCGTATGGCCGGGCGGAACCCCGTATCGCTGCGCGATCAGCCCTCACCGGCCCCGCCGCCGTCCGAACACCGCACACCCCGGGCTCCAAGACGCCCCGTACAGCCCGCCCCGCCCAGTTCCCCGACATCCCCCGTCTCCTGGGCCTCTCCGGCGCCAAGGGTCTGTGGGCGAAGGCGGGCGGCCCCGAGCACGCCGGAGAAGGCGTGATCGTCGGGGTCGTGGACACCGGCTTCGACCCCTCGAACCCGATGTTCGGCGCGCTGCCGGAGCCGCGCCCCGACGCCGAGGCCATCGCCAAGAAGTGGCACGGCGGCTGCGACCCGGGTGAGGACCCCGCACGCAAGGTGACCTGCAACAACAAGGTGATCGGCGCGCAGTGGTTCGGTGCGGGAGTACCCGCGGACCGCGAAGACTCCCCCTCACCGTTGGACACCAGCAGCCACGGCACGCACACGGGCAGCACGGCCGCCGGGAATTACGGCGTCGCCGCGTCGGTACCCGGCAGCAACGCCGAGGGCCGGCTCAGCGGTGTCGCCCCGGCTGCCCGCCTCGCCTTCTACAAGGCGTGCTGGCCGGGCTTCGGCTGCCCGACCGCGGACCTCACCGCCGCGATCGACAGGGCCGTGGCGGACGGCGTCGACGTCATCAACTTCTCCCTCAACGGCACCCTCACCGAGCAGCCCGACATGGAGGCCATGTTCAACGCGGCCAAGGCGGGCGTGTTCATCGCCGCGGCCGCCAACAACGCCGGCCCGGACTCGGTGCAGCACACCGGCCCGTGGGTCACGACGGTCGCCGCGTCGTCGCACGACACCCAGTACACCGCCTCCCTGGTCCTCGGCGACGGCCGCCGCTACACCCGCGTCAGCCTGAACCCGGGGGCCGGCTCCGCCCCGCTGGTCGAGGCAGCCGCCGTACGCAAGGACGGCTCGGACGCCGACAGGGCCGCGCTGTGCGCGACGGGCACGCTCGACCCGGCACAGGCCAAGGGCAAGATCATCGTCTGCGACCGAGGCGGTGCCGGCACCTGGGAAGACTCCAAGGCGGACGAGGTCCTGGCGGCCGGCGGCAAGGGGCTCGTGTTCACCGACACCCCGGCCTACGACGAGTTCCTGCCCCCGTACGTCTTCTCGGTGCCCACGATCCAGGTCGGCACCGAGGACGCGAAAGCGATCCACGCGTACGCCTCCCAGGCCGGAGCGACCGCCCGGTTCACGCCCTCGCAGAGCAGCCACCAGGCCACCCGGGAGATCACCTCCTTCTCCTCCAGCGGCCCGGACCACTTCAGCGACGGCGACCTGCTCAAGCCCGACATCGCCTCCTTCGGCCAGCTCATCCCGGCGGGCGTGGTGCCCGGCAGCGCCAGCTACTACCCCGGCCGGTTCAGCTTCGCCGACGGCACCTCGATGGCGTCCCCGCACATCGCCGGCCTCGCCGCCCTGCTGCGGCAGCTGCACCCCGACTGGTCACCGATGGAGATCAAGTCGGCGCTGATGACGACGGCCACACCCACCGACGAGAACGGCGACCCCATCGGCCGCAACCTGGCCGACTCCGCCTCACCTCTCGACTACGGCGCGGGCCTGCCCCGGGTCACCCGGGCCACCGACCCCGGCCTGGTCTACGACTCCACCTCCGCCGACTGGACCGCGTACATCTGCGCGATCGGCCAGAAGCCGGCCACCGAGGACGGCACCGACGCCTGCGCCACGGCCACCAAGACCGACCCCAGCGACCTCAACTACCCCTCGATCGCGGTCGGCGACCTACTGGGCAGGCAGACCGTGACGCGCACGGTCACCAACGTCACGGCGCAGACCGCCACCTACAAGGCGACGCTGCAGACCCCGCCGGGCTTCCGCGCCGAGGTCACCCCGAAGCGGCTGACGCTCGCGCCGGGCGCGTCGGCGTCGTACAAGGTGGCGTTCGAGCGGACGAGTGCGGCTCACGACACCTGGTCCTTCGGCTCCCTGACGCTGAGCGACGCGCACAGCCACCACGAGGTCACCAGTCCGATCGCCCTGCGCTCCGTAGCGTTCTCCGCCCCGCGCGAGGCCACGGTCACCGGCACTGGCTCCGCGACGCTGAGGACCGGGGTCGACTGGAACGGCGAGCTGACCGCGAAGGCATCCCTCTACACCGGCGAGAAGACCACCGGCACCCTCACCGGCACCGACCAGGCCGACTTCACCATGAGTCAGCGCACCAACGACGCCGTCGTCAAACACCTCGTCCACGTCCCCGCAGGCGTCCCCTTCACCCGGTTCGCCATCACCTCCGCGGACCACGTCCCCGGCAGCAACCTCGACCTGTACGCCTTCGACACCGACGGCAACCACATCGGCGACTGGGCCGGCCCCGGCTCCGACGAGCACGTCGACCTGCCGCCCGGCGACTACGACGTCTACGTCCTCCAGTACGAACTCCCGGCCGGCACCACCAGCCAGCAGTACACCCTCTGGAGCTGGAAGGTCGGCCAGAGCACCCCGGCCGTGACACCCACCATCACCCCGGCCCAGCAGCACGTCTCAGCAGGCGACCGTCCGCAGGTCACGGTGTCATGGCCGGACGCCACACGCGGCCAACGCTACGTCGGCGCCGTCGAGTACAGCGACGGCACGACCACCCTCGGACACACGGCGCTGACCGTCACGCCGTAGCCACGACCCGACAGCCGACGGCACGCACCGTCGGTGAACGATCCGCCCGCACACTCCCCCGAGTGCGCGGGCGGATCGCGTCGGCCCGAAACCCTGACCCACTCCGAACCCTTCGATGTGGCAGGTGATCCCGTTGCCCCGGGCCGACCCCACCCTGTCCACAAGGCGCAGAACCGGTAAGGAAGTTGCTCTAGAGAAGGCATGCGGCGAGGGCGCAGACGATGGCCCGCGGTTATGTCTGCGGTTCCGCATTGGTCGGCGCCGGCCCCAGCCATGCGCAGGTACGACCCGCCGGTCGGTCGCAGCCTCCAGATGGCTGTTGCCGAAGCCTTCCAGAGCCCGGGACGTCAGGGACCAGACACGGCCGGCGTTCAGGCTGCGAGGTCTGTCCGCTCGCGAGCTGATCGACGCACGCGTCCAGCGGGCGAACTGGCTGATCGGCCTGCGCGGTGAGGACCCTGCTGCGGCGACTCGCACACCGCTGCCAAGCACTCGACGAGGAGATCAAGGAAGCCGACCGGGAGATCGGGCCGCTGGTTGCACACTCCGACAAGCAGGACGCCACCGCGACCTGGAAGAAACCCTTCGGTCACCATCCGCTCGTCGCGTTCGTCGACTACAGCCCAGCCGGGTCCGGAGAGCCGGAGGCCGCGCTGCTGCGGCCCGGCAACGCTCCCGCATCGTCCAGGAACAACTGACCACCAAAGGGGAACACCGCAGTGCGGGCCCCGTCGATCTCCTGGTGGCCGCAGCCGCGGAAGAAGCAGGCCTCACTCTGCTCCACTTCGACCGCGACTTCGAAACCATTGCTCGCACGACGGGGCAGCCGGTCCGCATGATCGACCTCAGGCAGTAAAGCTCGCGCGGTGCCGACGGGCACCGCGCTTCTGACCGACCCGGCCGCCTGGCGGTCAGTCCGCTGCGGTCCGGGCCGTCCCCTCGGCCCAGACGAGAGCCACTCGCAGCGGTCAACGGAGATGCTCAGGAGTGCCGCAGCGGACCGAATCGGCGAACCTCGGACTCGTCATCGATCCCGAGCGGCTACGAGAACGACGGCCCGGCCGAGGACGCCGCTCGGCGCGAAGATCGTCGGCTCGGCCGGGAGAGCCCCCGCCGAGCCGACGGCCTGACACCTCACGCTGTGGCGGCAGGACCGGTTACCGCTACTTGGGCACCGTGAAGCGCGTCTTGTGCACCGCTCCCGGCGCGGCCGACGCCTTCTTGAAGTGCTTCGCGGACACGTGCTTCTTGGGTGCCGGCTTCCTGGCGGGCGCGTGCTTCGTCGCGGTCGACTTCTTGCCGGGCGCGTGGTTCTTGAAGGAGTGCTTCTTCGGGGAACCGGATGTCTTGCCTGCATTTCCTGTCCCGTCAGATTGCGTCGCGAGGCTTCCCGCGATGATGTGGATCTTGTTGCCGTAGGTGGAGACGAGCGGGTTGGTGACGGACGAGGGGGCATCGGTGGTCACGTCCACCACATCGGTGTAGGCGTCGTAGGCCGAAGAGACGCCGTAGCCGGCGTTGCTTATCCGCGTGGTGACGTCGTCAATGGTTGCGTCGATGGCGCTGTTGCTGGCGAACTGGCTGTACTCCCCGTAAAGAGCGAGATTGCGGTCGGTGAACCCGTGGAAGTCCGACGGGTACTGCAACTGGGCGGGGACCTGGCCTCCGGTGAACACCAGCGTGGGCTGGTTCTGGGCGTCCAGGTACACCGTGTAGGCCCCGTTGTAGTCGGCGATCTCCTGGATCCTGGCCCAGTCCGAGTCACTGATGGCGGGGGTGCCCACCACGATGTGGATCTTGTTGCCGTAGGTGGAGACGAGCGGGTTGGTGACGGACGAGGGGGCATCGGTGGTCACGTCCACCACGTCGGTGTCCGGGTCGTAGCCCGAAGAGGCGCCGTAGCCGGCAGCCTGTATCCGCGCAGCTGTGTCGCTGATGGTCGTGTCGATGTCGCTGTTGCTGGCGAACTGGCTGTACTCCCCGTAGAGAGCGAGGTTGGCGTTGGAGAACCCCGGGAAGCCCGACGGCCACTGCAACTGGTCGGGGACGTTCCCTCCGGTGAACACCAACGTGGCCTCACCCTGGTTGTCGACGTACTCCATGTACGCGTTGTTGTAGCTGCCGACCTGCCCGACCAGCGACCAGTCGGAGTCGCTGATCCCGGCGGCCTGCGGGGACATGTCCGCGTACGACGGCACGGCCCCCAAGGCCAGCGACGCGGACAGGACGGCCCCGATCAGCAGCGACCGGGAGATAGTCTTTCTCGGCATTATTCGCTCCATTTTCGTTTCCATACATGAGGGAGAAATTCTCCCTGACCCATGCGAGTGAAGAGATTTCCGCCAGCGCATTGCAGGCATCTTTACGGCGGATTCGGAATGTAATTCTGGGACCTCACCGCTTGATTCACAACCCTTTCATGTCGTGAATCAAAATTCTGGAGCATCCGGCCAGCGGTTCATGATTCGCCCTAATTAAATGGGCGTTCAGGTCGCCCCATTATCAGGTCGTCCCCGAGTCGAACTCGAACGCTTTTTCACGTCTTTCCCGCCCGGGGATGATTTCCCGTCTGCCGTTTGGGTGTCTGCGCAGCCGGGTTCGCGGCCGGAAGCGACGGGTACGGGGCATCCGGTGCGGTACGCGACCAGGACACGAGCGCCCAGGGGGGGCGTCAAGGCGTACGGTGACCTGGCGCCACTGCGCGTGGCTGGTGCGTACAAGGTGGCCGGTGTCGACAGCGACGGGCACCACGGTGACAGCTGTCTCCGTTTGCAGGACGGCTGCCTGTGGATAGTGGGTGTACTGCTCCGGATCGCCAATGAAGGCGAAGGCCACGTCGCGTCCGTCCCGGCCGAGGCGGGCTGAGGCCCCGGGGAGGTGCGCGTCGCCGTCTCCCGGTGGGCCCGGTCCGTAGTGGCGGACCGCCGGATCGAGGACCCGCAGCGGTTCCTCGGCCCCGTCGATCTCGATCCGCCAGATGGGCAGCCGTCGTGGCCCTCGGTCCGTGGCGAAGATCGCCGTGTCCCATCGAGCCGCGAGGACACGCAGCGGGCGGCCGACTGCCCGGGTGGCGGCCGGGCCTGGCCACCGTCGATCCGCCAGAGCCCGCAGCGCCTGGCGTGGGACGCCGGGTTCCGCCTCGATGGGTCCGTGCTGGAAGTCCCGCTTTTGCCGTGCCGGAGGGAAACCTCCCGCCGAAGGACACGGCCTGTTCGGTCAGGACGGGAGGGCGCGGTAGTTCTCGGACGGCGAAGCCGGACCAGCGGGCCAGGGGTGCCGCGAGCCAGGGCGTATTCGGTGTCGGGGTCCCACATCTGTCATCCCTCGAGTCACGCGGTGCGTGTCAGCCCGCCGCCGGCGCCTTGACACGTGCTCTGGTCCTGACCGTGGCTCCGGAAACGGGCTTGGCGGTGGTCTGCGCGTGGCCGAAGCTCTTGAGGACGACTGTCAGCAAGGCTGTGACGAGGACGCCGGCCAGTAGGGCGAGGAGGAAGAACGGCAACTTGCCGAAGTGGTTCAAGGCCATGACGCCGCCGAAGGGAACGTACGTGGTGGCATCCGTGGCCATGACCAACGCGGCGCTGACTGCCCCGCCGGCCATGCAGGCCGGGATCACCCGCAGGGGGGCGGCGAAAGCGAAGGGAAGGGCGCCTTCTGGGACGGCGACCGCGCCGAGCAGCCATACGACCTTGCCGCAGTCGCGTTCCGCCACGCTGAACAGCTTGGGGCGCACGAGCGTGGCCAGCGACATGGCCAGCGGAGGGACCATGCGGGCTGCCACGACCGCTGCCATGATGGTCAGGTTCAGCGGTGCGGCGTCGGCGGGGTTGTCGCCATTGAGGCCTGCCAGCCCGAAGGACATGGCGGTGCCTGCCAGGATCCCGTTGAGGTCGACGCATGCCATGAGTCCGAGAACCAGGCCCAGTACGACGACATTCTGGAACTGCAGTCGGCCCATTTCATCGTGCAGCCACTGAGCCAACGCGCTGATCTGCGGTGCGACGAAAGCGAAGAGCGAGGCTGTGGTGCAGAGGGTGGACAACAGCGGGACGAGAAGGGTGTTTGCGGGCCTCTGCAGAGCCGACGGAAGGGGGATGCGCTGGAGCGCCAGTGTGGTGACGCCCGCAATGACGCCGGCCATCGGGCCGCCGAGATAGCCCATGTCGAGGCCGATCGCGGCCATGCCGCCAATCAGGCCGGCGGTCACGGCCGGTAGACCCGCCAGGGCGTAGGCGATGTAGGCGCCGATGAGCGGGGGGAGGAATGCCAGCAGACTGGTACCGCTCTTGGCCAGCAGCCCGCCCCAGGTATCGGCCTGAGTCCAGTCGCCGTTGCTCAGCGCGGCGGTGCCGGTTGAGGTGATGTCCGGGCCGCTGATGATGAAGGCGAGGGCGACCAGCAGTCCGCCGATCACGGTGAGGAGGCCGAGATAGGGCGTCCCGAAAAGGAGCCAGCTGCGCGCTCGGACGTGGGCGCGCATGCCCGGTTCGATGCTCGGGCGCAGGTGGATCGAGGTCGGGGTGACGGACGTGGTGGTGCGGCGGTTGCCAGCGGAAGTCATGGTGAGGCTCCAGGCGAGTACGGTGCCGCCCGCTGAGGGCGGGGACGTCTGTGTCCAGGGCACGGCGGTGGGGTGAGCGGACAATGACAGCAACGGCGGCCGTGGCAGGCGGGGTGCCCACTCGCCACGGCCGTTGGCGGGCGTTGCCCATCGCACCGGTCCGGCGAGCCGGATGCGGTGTCAGGTGACGAGGGTGCTGGAGGTGTCGTTCAGAATGTTGCTGATCTTCACTCCGACCATGCGGGTTCCGATGAGACCGCTGTGCAGACCGACGATCATGGCACCGCTGTCGGTCGAGTCCGGAACGTAGATGGGGGCGCCGGAGTCACCACCCTGCGTGAGTGTTCCATTGCAGTAGCAGGGATTGTTGGTTCCTCCCCGCTCGTAGAGGAATCCACTGTTGTGCTGGGGACCGATACCGCCGGTGTTGGGCCAGACGACACTGAACGCGTTGTTCGTGATCTTGTGGCCGCAGTGGACGAGTGTGGTCTGCCCGCTCACACACACCTGCTGGTTGAGCGTCGCACCGTGATACCCGTAGATAAAGTGCGTGCTGGTGCTCATGGTGTAGCCGCCGGTATAGATGTACTTGTCGTAGTCCTTTCCGCCGATCATTTCGGTGTCGATGGAGTTGAACTTGTGCTCGACTACGCCGAGCGACGGACCGTGCGTGCTCCCGTTCCAGACCTGGTTGTTGAACGGGAAGCAGTGCGCCGCTGTCAGCAGATGTTCTTTGAACGGGTTCGTCCTGTCGTGCACGGCGAATCCGGAGGTGCATACACCCCCGCCGTTCGTTATCGAGCTGCCACCGAAGAAAGGCGACACATCCGCCCACCGGGTGTTCTGGGCTTCGAACCGCTCCTGCTTCACCTCGACGGCGCCAGGGTAGGAAGCGAGCAGCTTGGTGAGGGCGGACCTGGGCGCGTCGGTGGTCAGCGCCACCTTGCCGGTGGCGCTGTCGTAGGTGGTGGCGACGCCGTACTTCTGCGCGTCGGAGTGCCACTTGCGGCCTGTCGCCGCCTCCTCGATCCGCTTCACCTTGTCCTTGGTGAGGCCGCTCATCCTGACGGTGACGTCGACGCCCTGCGGAATCGCCTTCAGTACGGCGGCCTTCTGAGCGGCGGAGACGTCCGCTGCCAGGGACAGCACCGGCTTGGCGCCGTTCGAGAGGCCCAGCACGGAAGCCTGCGACTCAGCGAGCGCAGTGAGCTTGTTCCACTGCTGCGAGGTCGGCGCGGTACCGGTGGACGCCGTCCCGGCGGCGGGCGCCGAGGGCTGCGCCGCCCACGCCGATACGGGTGCCGCGAGCGGAATCGCGGCGGCTGCGAGCACGCCCACCAGCATTCCTGCGCGACGCTTGGATCTCATGAGAGGTCTCAACTTGTTCTCCTGGGAAGTCACGGAAGCGTGACCGAATTCGCCGTACCCCTCCCCTGCGGTCGGGGGGCCTGAATTGTCCTGAATACTCTCGCCGGAGAATGTACTTCTCCGGCCGATCCAGGAGCGGGGGCCCTCTCGGTGCCGTAACGTGCTCAGGCGCAGGATTCTTCATCGGAATTACCTTCTCGGAAGCGCAGGAGGACTTTCATGAGTCGCTTCTCCCGCAATGAGTCGGAGTGACACAGAGGCGCCGCCGAGAAAGAGGCTTCGGAATGGGAAGAAGCCACCCTCGGACCGCTTCGAACAGAAAGGAGCCCGCCTCGGGATCTGGTCAACGCAACCAGATGCACCGGCGCCCGGGGGCAGAGCGGCTCGCGGGCACGAGCCGGTGCCGCCGGGGTTGATCTTCCGCTTGCGTCATGCCGCTGATGATGGGTGTGCGGACTGACGCAGCGCCATTGGTGGTTCTGCCCAGTCGGCCCGCTTGGGTCCATGGGTCGTTCTACCCACGCCGCTGACCTGCAATAACGCCCCCGGCCGACGTCGATTGCAGGGCCCGCCAAGATCCCCGGCGCCGTGTGCCCGCCCATCCCGGCTGCGCTCGCGCGTCCTATTGCTGGAGCGCGCCGGGCCGGCTCCGACTGAGAAGTGCAGAAACCGATCCACAGGTTGAGGTCCTGCGCGCGCCGCCCGGTAGCGGCCCGCTCACGGCCATGATCGCGCCAGCGGACATCGGGGGACACGCCCGGCCCTCCTCGGTCCGCGAGCCCGCGTCCTGGGCCGGGCCGAGGCCGACCGTCCGCCGCTCGGACCGCACCGCGCGCTTTCGTATGGGCCGGCTCTCGCCGTGCCCGATGACCGAGTCCTCTCCACACGACCACATGCCGGGTGACCACGGTCTCGACGGCCTCAGTCATCATGCGCGCGAAACCGCCGAAGGCGGACGCCCCGCACACCCGACGCGACCAGCAACGAAGGTCATCGGCATGAAAACAGCCCCAACCTGGTCATCACGAGAAGGTCGCTGCCCCCCCATACGATCCGAGCGGACCGACCACCCCAGGCATCCGCCACAGACCGAAATCCCTGGCGGTGGGCCGCCCGCGGTTGCGTCCAGGTAAGTGGAGGGTACGAGTGGTGCCCTCATAGATGAACGACCACCGGCTGATCTTCGAAGTATCGAAGGAGATCAGCACCATGACCACACCTGACGCTGCGGCGAGTCCCGATCTGCTACGCGCGATGGTCAAGACGTTCGCCGACGCACTCATGTCCGCGGAGGCCGATGCCTTCTGCAATGCCGAGTACGGTCAGGTCAGCGACGAACGCGTCAACCACTGCAACAGATATCGCCCGCGCGAGTGGGCCACGAGGGCCGGGACCATTGCGCTGGCCATTCCCAAGGTGCGCCAGGGCAGTTGCTTCCCGCACTGGCTCCTCGAACGACGCCGCCGGGCCGACCAGGCCCTCATCTTGGAGGTTCGCGAGGGCGGCCGCATCATCAACGTCCACGCACTGATCGCCGTCGGCGTCAACGCCGACGGCCACCGCGAGATCCCCTGCCCGGACGTCGCCTCCAGCGAAGACGCCGCAGGCTGGCTCGCCTTCCTGTGTTCCGCGCGTGGCCTGTCCGGCGTTCAGCTGGTCGTATCCGACGCCCATGCCGGTCTGGTCAACACGATCGGAGCGGTGCTACCCGGCGCTTCGCGGCAGCGTTGCCGCACCCACTACGCCGGCGCGTTGCTGAGCCAGGTGCCCACGTCGGCCCAGCCTTGGGTGGCACGCTGCTGCGGATCGTCTTCGAACAACCCGACACGAAGGCTGTCCAGGCCCAGATGCGGCGCGCCCTGGGACGCGCTGGAAGCCAAGTTCCCCAAAGCCGCAGCCCACTTGGAGACCGCCCAGCACGATCTCCTGGCGTTCACTGCGTTCCCGCGCGAGATCTGGCGGTTGATCTGGTCCAACAACCCGCAGGAGCGGCTGAACAAGGAGATCCGGCGTCGCACCAACGACGAATGGAACAGGCCCGCCGCTACATGGGACTCGCCCTACTGGCCCCGGCCAGCCTACCGATCCCGGTCAGGCGACCAGCGGATCACATGCGGAAGGGGACGGCCTCTGGCACATCACTCCTGCGCAGTGGATACGCGTCCCCGGCTTTCCACCCACCAGGCTGCGATCTGGGCACGCGAGCTGAAACCCAGTTTCGCCAGGATGTTCTCGACGTGGCGGTCGGCCGTGCTCGTGGAGCGTTCGAGGGCGGACGCGATCTGCCTGTTGCTCATACCCTTGGCCACCAGGGCTGCGACCTCCTGCTCCCGGGGAGTCAGCGGGAAGGGCGAGGTGACCGGGGCCGTGGCGGTGGGAGTGTCGATCTCCAAGGCGAAGTCGATGGCCTGCTCCGGGCCGACGTGGCGGGCACCCTCGGTGAGCGCTTCGGTGAACGAGGCCCGGCCCACAGCCCGTACAACCTGTTCCTCACACCGCTCGTGGTAATCGGACATACGCCGATTCAATGACGACAACACGGTGCCGACTTCCCGACACAGGGCATCCGCGGCGCCCAGTAGCCGTCCCGCCCGCACATAACTACCGCCGGAGGCGGTCGCCCAGGCGAGCTGCTCAAGCATCAACGCGACCGACACATAGTCGTTGAAGCCCCGCATGCATTCGAGTGCGGTCCGGATATGCGATTTGGCCGCCTCCACTTCGCCTCGGACCCAGGCGTTGTTGCCGAGCGCCAGCAACAGACGCGCGCGCGCCCACCGCTCCCCGTATGCCTCGGTGATGGCGAGGGCCTTCCTGCCCGTGTCCGATGCGCGAGAGTCCCCGGAAATGAGCTGCCCTTGGGCCAATGCGATCAGCCAGCCGGCCGCTTCGCGCTCCTCACCCAGCTCGGTCAGGGCGGCCACCGCCTGCTCGTAATGAGACGTTGCCTCCCCAACTCGCCCCTGGTGCTGCGCCGAAATGCCGCGGAAGCCGTGCAGGAAGGCGCGCAGCAAGTCACGCTCCGCACACCGGTCCAGTTCCCTGACCAGTTCGTCCGCCTCGTCCAGCCACCGGTCACCCACGGTCAGGTCGCCCTGCATCAGAGGCACCCAGGTTCCGAGGATCAACGCCCGGGCGCGGGTCGGCGTGGGCTCGGGCGCTGCGGCGAGCGCCCGCTCCAACTGCCGACGCCCCTCGCGGAGGAATCCCGTGTGCCAGTGGTGGCTCAGCGCCGTGACCAGGGCGAGTCTGGCCTGGTTGTCGGCGTCGCAGTCCAGGGCCGCCAACAGGTTGGGGTGTTCAGCGCGCAGCCTTTCCAGTGCTTCCGCCTGGTCGGGGCCGAACCAGCAGTCGTCGATGTGCTGGGCGAGGGCGAGGATGAAGTCCCGGTGGCGCAATTGCAGCCGTTCCTCCTCGCCGGACTCGACGAGCCGCTCGCGCGCGTACTGCCGGATGGTCGCCAGTAGCCGGTAGCGCAGCGGACTCCGTCCCTCGCACGTCAGCACGACAGAGCGCATGATCAGTCGGTCCAGCAGGTCCATGACCTCGTCAGGATCGATACCGTCGCCCGCGCAGACGCCTTCGACGCTGTCCAGGGTGAAGTCACCGGCGAACACCGACAACCGGGCCCACAACAGCTGCTCGGCGGTACTGCACAGATCCCAGCTCCACTCGACCGTCGCACGCAGCGTGCGCTGATGCGGCGACGCGCCCCTCGAACCGACCGTGAGCAGCGCGAACCGGTTCTCCAGCCGGTCTGCCACCTGCTCAAAGGTGAAGCTTCGCAGCCGCGACGCGGCCAGCTCGATAGCCAGCGGCAGTCCGTCGAGGTCCTCGCACAGCCGGATGACCGCGGGCCGGTCCGCCTCGGTGATCTCAAAGAACGGCCGAACGGCGGTGACCCGGTCCCGCAGCAGTTCCACCGCTTCGTCCGAAGGCAGGGGGTCCACGACAAGGACGTGCTCGCCGGTGACACCCAGCCTCTCCCGGCTCGTCGCCAGAACGCGCAGCTCGGCCGCGGCGGAGAGCAGCCCCACCACCACCTGCGCGCAGGCGTCGAGCAGGTGCTCGCAGTTGTCCAGCACCAGCAGTGCCCGGCGCCGGGACAGATATCCCGCGAGCTGCTCCAGGCCAGCCAGGGAGCCCTGCTCCGCCAGCCTCAGGGCGTACACGATCGCGGACGCCACCGCCGACGGGTCCTGCACCGGTGTCAGGTCCACCAACCACACCCCGCCCGGGAACTCCTTCACCGAGGCTGCGGTCGCCTCCATGGCCAGCCGGGTCTTGCCCACCCCGCCCGGCCCTGTGAGTGTCAGCAGTCGCGCCGTCTCCAGACGGCGACGGACCTCGGCGGTCTCACGCCGCCTGCCCACGAACGTGCTGATCGGAGCAGGCAGGTTATTCGCTGGGGTGGCGCACATATCTCAATTTTATGCGAATCAGATCAATCCACATCCACCTTCCGTAGGATCTGTCCGGTTTCCTCCGACGACTTGCCGACCGGTACGCTCGACGGTCCGGCAGCCTCGCCCGTCACAGCTTCCTCTTCCGCAGAAAACCCCGCGACCGCCGCTCCGGCCAGGTGTTGATCACATTCTCCGGTGGTGAGACTGCGGGGAGTCTCTGTTCATGGCGAACCTCACGCCCTGCCGCCTTGCCCGCAGGACTCCTCGTCGCGCAGGTCGAGCCGGTGCGGGTGGGCGCTGATCTCCAGAGCGGTGCCGCTGCAAGCGCAGGCGGCGAAGACCGCGTCGGGTTCGGCATCGATGCCGGGGCGCCTGCCGATGAGGCGGGAGGCGGGGTGGCCCGTGATGGCGACGTACGGGTTCTCGCAGACCCCGTGCCCGCCGCCGGGTCAGCGCGTCACGCCCCAGGTTGACGTGCGAGTGAACCGAGGCCGACGGGGCGAGCCCGACGGTGAGGTCGGTATGGGTGTGCGCAGGTCCGACTCTGTGATCGGTGCGGGCAGTTCGACCCGCAGCCCGGCCTCGATCTCGCCGCGGTCCTCGCGCAGGGTCGGCGCGACGCAGGGCAGTCCGAGCTGCGCGCAGACCTCCTCCTCGGTCTCGGAGACGATCTTGTCACCGGTCTCGACGTCGAAGAGCCCGTACTCTGAGAGCTTGAGCTTCTGATGGACGGCGCGCTCGCGGGTGCGGTGATTGTGCGCCTTGGACGGTGAAGTACTGGAGCGCGACTCCCAGGAGTCCAGCTGCCCGACACCCAGGTCAAACGTGCGGCCTCGTCGCGATCTGCGACCTCACCGAACTGGAAGTCCTCTACTCGGATCGTTCGGCCACGGACCGCGTCCGCTTGAAGGCGGCACTCGACGCCCACTACACCTGGTGCCCCATGCCCGAGGGCGTCTACCGCCGCTCACGCACCATCCAGGAACAACTGACCGCCAAGGGGGAGCACCGCAGCGCGGGCCCCGTCGACCTCCTGGTAGCCGCCACGGAAGAAGCAGGACTCACCCTGCTCCACTACGACCACGACTTCGAAACCATCGCTCGCACGACGGGCCAGCCGGTCCGCACGATCGACCTCAAGCAGTAGAACTCGCCCGGCACCGACGAGCACCGAGCTTCTGACCGACCCTGCCTCATGGCGGTCAGTACACAGGGGCCTGGGCCGTCTCCCGACACCCGAGGTCACCGGGCAGCACTTCCGGATCCTCGTGTCCAGCCAGCGTCCAGAATTCGACGTCCAGACGCTCGCACAGCCCACCCACGACGCCATCCTCCAGCCATGGGACGATACGTCTGCGCAGGTCAGAGTGTCCTCAACTAACGCCGATGGCAGCGGAGTCGAACTCACGAGCAACGGATTCAGCCCCGTGGACCAACGCCCTGAATCCGCACCCCAGATGAGACGTTTCCGCAGTTCACAGGAGTGCACGGTGGGGCGGGTGGGACTCGAACCCACGGCCGACGGATTATGAGTCCTTTGAGGATCTTCCCCACCCGTCCCGATCCTGCTCTGGTTTTCGCGTTTTCGCAGGTCAGGAAAGCGAAGGTGTCCCGTCTCTACTTTGGCTTTCCTGATCCATACCGATCCTTCTGTCCACTACGCGTCCACTGGACGTCTTCATCGGAACGTCCGCGCACATCCACACCACGCACCGAGCGAGAGAACCGCAGGTCTCATCACTGCCCGCCGGGTACTTCAGCTCCCTGCGCAGCTGATTCCCCTTCCAACGTCCAAACGTTCCGCCCCGGCACTCGGGGCAGAGCCTGTGCGGCCGTTTTCACATCTGCTACAGCCGTCGACCTCACGGCAGCATCGGTTCACCTCCGCTTTCGCGGAGAGCACCACGTCATCGATCACCGAAGTCACCACGCTCCCGGTTCACCTCCGCTTGCGCGGAGAGCACGGCACCGACGAGGCTCGGTCGTGGGATGCCGACGGTTCAACTCCGCCGAAGCTCATGGGCGTGCCTGGGGAGCCCGGAGTTGCTCCCCAGAAACCGGGCCTTCCGCCAGTTTGTGCATGCCGACGGCTGGCCGCAACTTGCGATGGGAATTTTGGGCCGGTGCCTCAAGACTGATCCTTAAGTTCGTCGACCACGGTGAAACCCAGTTCACGGAGCACTGATACTGAGTGTCCGAAGCCGTGGGCCTCCAGAAAGGCGCCGCGGCCCCGCCGGTCGAACTCTTCGATTGCCTGCATGACCGTTGAAGCAGTGATGTCTGTGAGCGCCATGGTGCGAACGATAGGACACACCACTGACCCTTTCTGGATGGGTTGCTTCCTGTAGGTGGCGTTGTGCGGTCAGGGGTGAACACGACTGCCTGGGGGTCTGAGGCGGAGGCGGCGGAGGCCCTGGAGGGTCGTCGCCGACGTCGTGCGCTGAGAGGCCGACGGGGCAAGAGTTCCGGGGTGGGCCATCGTCTGACGCTGACGTGGCCCCTGACATTTCGTCAGGGGCCACTTGTCGCGAGAGAGGTTGCGGTTACCGGTCGGCCCGGCCACCCGCGATCTGCTGCCGCTCACGCTGCACCCTCTGCACCACTTCGGGCTTGACGTGGCGTCCTTCCAGGGTCTGGGCGAGTCCGTCCAGCAGTTGGGTCGCTGAGTCGCGTCGGCCCAGTTCCTCCAGGCCGACCGCGCAGCGCGTGACGTCCTGCGTCAGGCGGATGTGGCCGAAGGTGTTCGCCGCAGCGTCGAAGTCACCGTATGCGCGCTCGGCCAGTTGCCGACCGGCCTCCGCGTCGGTTCCCCTGGCCTCGATGCTCGCCGTGCCGTTCCGGGTCGTGAGGACCTTGCCGGGGACGGCAGTTGCGGTGGCCAGGCATGCGGCCGAGTGCTTGGCCACTGCCGCGTCGGGGATCCGTTCGGTGACCTCGCGCAGCACGTCGTTGGCGTCGTCCAGGACGCGGCTGCCGCCCAGTGCGAGGACGCGTCCCACGGTGTCGGTGAACACGTCGTCCGCGAGGCGTTCCTGTTCGCGGCTGGCCGGACGCTTCACTCGGACGGTGATCGGGTCCGCCAGGATCTGGCCGCCAGACGCGCCGTCGGCGGAGGGCGACGCGCCGTCGTGGGCAGCCCGCAGCGCCGCGTACACCCTGTAGGCGCCGGGCTCGGAGATCTGCCAGCCGCCGAGGCCCGAGGAGAGGACGACCTGCTCGTACAGCGATTCGTTCGGCTGCAACAGGACGGGCTCGGGGCGCAGGCAGTAGCGCAGGTACGGCTGGACCACACGGGCCTCTGTCGTGCCCTCGCGCTGGACGAGGATGCTGAGGTTGTCGCTGCGCAGCGTCGCGCGGTCCACCATCGCGGGGACGCCGGTGGTGTTGGTCAGCTTCAGCTCGCCGATCACGGGCTCCAGCATGGCGAACCGGTACGCGCCCTCCCGGTCGGCACTGCGGTTGAACCGCAGCGTGAGTTCCAGCGACCCGGTGCCGGCACTGCGTCGTGCCTGCTCGAAGCCGTGGTGGTCGAACCAGGGGATGTTGCCTTGCTGCACGAATCGCGCGGGAGCATGCCGCAGGAAGCGGAGTTCGTCCTCCGAGAAGAAGAACCGGAAATCCGAGAAGAACGCCTGCGGTCCGCCGTTGAAGCGGTGCGGGTAGTTCATGAAGCTGAGCGCCTCGGGCTCGTCCCGCAGCGGAATCCAGGGCGTGGGCAGCGACTTCTGCCAGGAGTGCGCGAGGTTGAAGCAGTGACCGATCTCGTGCACCGCCGTCCAGAAGCGCATCCGCCGCACATACGCCTCGGGGTCGGGGTCGTTCGGCGGTTGCTCGGAGATGAACGACTTGGAGAACACCGCGCAGCCCTGCCGTTGGGCGGTGCCGATGTCGTCGAACATGATGCCGCCCAGGCCGGGACCCATGTCGTGCTGTCCGGCGAACAGCGTCCACACCTGCCACTGGGCGAGGCCCTGTCCGGAAGGACCGGGCTTCCACTCGGACCAGTGCTGCTGCATGGCGTCGTGCATCTCGATGTCGGACCACGTGCCGTTCACGGAGGCCGAGAGCGGAATCACGTTGCTGCCCCGGGTACGGGTGACGTGAATACCCTGTCGGCTGAACGCGTCCTCCACGGTGAGTTTGATGTTCGGGAGGTCGGCTGGCCGCACCGGGTGGTCGTGCAACTCGTACTCGTCGGTCTGTTCGGCGTCGGAGACCCTGTCGTACTCGATCCCGACCTCACGGAAATGCGGCGTGACGTGCGAGTAGCGGGCCACCTCGTCTGGGGCGTCCGGCCGTAGGAAGGTCACCAGCGCGCCCATGTGCTGCAGTGGCGGGTTGCCGGTGAGCCGAAGCCGGATCGCGGTGCCGGGCCGCAGGGACGTGTTGCCGTCGCGGTACCCGATCGGTCCGGTGTACGAGCCGTTCGGCTCCTTGCGGACCTTGGCGATCCAGGTGAGCCGACCGCTGGTGAGCCGCCAGATCGTACCGGAGACCGTCATGGTGGGAGCCGGGCCGTCCACGTCCACGCGCAGCTCCTCGAAGGAGACGGCGGCGCTGTCGGGCGCGGCCATCTCGGTCTGAGCCTGGGCCTGCCCGGACACGATCTGCTGCAGGGTGGCCTGTTCGCCGTCGCCCGGCGACACGGCCGACGTCAGGGGAAAGCCGACCGCTCCCGTCGCGACCGCTCCCGCCTCGGCGGCGGGACCGGTCGCGACGGCCTGCCCCCCGTTCCCGGCCGGGACGGGGCGGTTGTCGCGCCGGTATACACCGCTGCGCCGTGTCGTCGCGATGCCTTCGGCTTCTCGTGCTGTCTCATACCCGATCTGCTCTTCGCCGCCCAGACGGCGGGAGATCGTGCCCATCACTGCGGTGACGAGTTGGTCGAACTCGCTGCGCGGGCTGGATTCCTGCGTGGTCATGTTGCCTCCTGCTTCCGACATTGCGGAGCATGCGCGGGTGAAGGGGGACGTTGAACGGCTGGAAGCCCAGACCGTTCGGGACTTGAGAACGTGGACACGTGGGACGCCGACCCGCGAACCTGGAGCCAACACGAGCGGCTGGTTGAGGCGTCGTTCGGCGGACGCAGCGCCGGACACGCGAAACGCACGGGGAGGCCCGATAAACGCGCTTGTTCCCACTGGTCAGTGAAAGCCCGCCGAAGGCGAGGCGCAACCGGACCGCCGGTGGCCGGACCCTCGTGGCGCAGGGTCGTGAGTGGAACCGGAATTGGCCTGCAGGAAGGAGGGTGTCGAGCAGAGATTGCACGGGGACCATCAATCCCGCGCGGGAACGGGTATCAGAGGTAGCCGGGGAGGTCGCCGCCGGTCACGGCCTGCAGGCTGCCGTCGGCAGCGAGGCTGATCCGGACCGATCTGGTGACACCTGGGTCGACACGCATGTTCAGACGGTCGGTTGCGTCGACCCGTACATCGATCGAGTGGTCCCCCTCCGACAGGCGGAGGGGGATAGACCGGGCGAGACCGATCTGCAGCCGAGTGCGTACGTCGGGATCGTCCAGGACGACGTCTCCATCCACGACGACCACGATGTGCTGGCCCCGGAAGCCTTCCTCCAGCGCGATGGTCAGCTCACTCATGACTTGCCCTCCATCGGTGGCTCATCGTCCGGGCTCCAGTGCGGCCATACTCATGCACCCTGTGGACGGCAGCAACCGCCGTGCACAGGTCAGGCTGTGCGTTGCCGCAGACATGCGGTACGCGAACCTGAAGACAACCTCTGTGCGGAACGTGCTACGCCGCCTGAGGTACAGGGTGCCCGCCGCAGTCTGCTGACCGAGGGACACGGCTGCCGTCTGATCCTGGACCTCGACACCACGCTGGTCGCCTGCCACTCGAGAAAGCGCAGGCCGCACCCGCCACCAGATACGCCCATGAGAACCACTGACAGCCGCAGTGATCGCTAGACCATCAGGCCCGGATGACACCACAACACCACGTATGCACACCCGCGTTCGCGGCTTAGTCCCAATGCTGTTGCTTTAAGGGTCTGCGGGTTGGGGTCGTTTGATGTGGATGGCTTGAGCGCCGGCGCGGGTGGGTTGTGGCCAGTGATGGTGTTCAGGCCGTTTGAGCCAGTAGTTGGACATCTTGCGCTTCACGACGCGGGGCTGGCTGCGCAGGCGTCTGACGGGCAGGAGTCTTTCCAGGAGATCCTCTTGAAGGACTTGCAGTGCTTGGACCAGGAGCTCAGGGGGAAAAGCCGCCCGGGGTGACGGTCACGCTACGCCGGGCGGAGCGCAGAGTTTCGGTGAACGAGATGCGGTCGGGGTCGAGTTGACGGGTGGCCGCGGTTCTCAGCATCAGTTCCCGCAGCGCGTGATGGACCAGCAGATGGGCCCAGATCTGCTGGAGGACACCGTCCGGCGTCTTGCTGCTGAGCACGACCTTCGCACCGCGCTGGTAGGTCTTGATCTCAGCGAAAACGGACTCGATCTCCCAGCGCTCACGATAGAGCGCGGCCAGCTGCCGGGCCGGATAACGGCGGGGGTCCACAAGAGTGGTGACCAGGCGGAAGTCGCCGGCCACAGCAGCGCCGCCGGTGTCTTTGAGCTGGTAGGCGATGACGCGGACCGGCACCGGGTCACGCTTGGCCCGGTCGGTGCCGGCGTGGATGTCGGAGAGCCATGACCCGTCACGAAGCAGCTTGCGCACGGGCAGAACGCGGTTGGCCGGCACCCGCCACAACAGGTCGGCACCGGTGGCGGTGAAGGCCCGCCACAGCGGGACGCCCAGGAACTCTCGGTCCGCAAGAACCAATTGGCCCGCACCGCACGACCGTGGCAGCCGGCCGACCAGGGTGACTTCCCCGGTCCGGCAGCCGGCCAGTTCCGCGTCCAGCACCGCGTGGCTGCCCACTTCCACCAGCGCCGCCATCCGCACCTGAACGAAGGCACTCCGGCCCGTTCCGCGGCCGTTGCCGGGACGGCCGAAGGCTGCCTGGTTGGCTTCGGTGTCGGCGACGTCCCAGCAGGTCCCGTCGACGGCCAGCAGCCGCAAGCCCCGCCAGAACGCCCCGGGCGTCGACTCGGTCGCCATCGGCTTCGCCATCGGCTTCGCTGTCGCCGCGAACAACACCTGAAGCGGCTCAAAACCCAGCCGCTGCCGGGCCCGGAACAGTGATGACTTCGCCGGAACGTGCCAGTCACCCAGCAGCCCCAGGCCCCGCAGCCCCGCCACCAGGTGTCGCATGACCTCGAGATACGGAGCAGGCGAGAACAGCGCCAGCCCCAACACGAAGTACACCACCAACCGCGCAGGAAGCAGTCGCCTTCGTTGCTCTGAACGTCCGCACGCGGCCACCACCCGGTCCACCAACCCCGGCGGATACACCCAGGTCAACAAGCCAAGACCCGATAAGTCAGACGCACTCGCAGCCACCCGCACCACCCCCGGCACCCACTCCCAACCACCCTACGCCCACGGCAAAAGCAACGGCATTGGGCTTAGACCGTGTCCTATGTGGTGAGGCGGACGTATCGCTTGAAGCAGCAGAGGGCGGCCGCGAGGCCGAGGAAGGCCAGGTAGTTGCGGGGGTGGTGTTCGTAGCGGTGGTTGAGTCGTCGGTAGCCGGTCAGCCAGGACATGGTGCGCTCGATGACCCATCTGCGGCGACCGAGTCGTTCGCTGGACTCGATTCCCTTCCGCGCGATACGGACTCCAATATGCTTGCCCCATAACCACTTTCGCAGGTGAGGGACGTCGTAGGCCTTGTCTGCGTGCAGGCGTTGGGGCTTGAAGTGGCGGCCGCGATGGGGGTCGTGTCTCGTTTGGTGACCCTCGACCATGGGCTTCAGTGCGAGGCTGTCGTGGACGTTGGCCGCGGAGATGCCGACGACCATGGGCAGTCCGTTCGCGTCCGACAGGACGTGCATCTTGGAACCCGGCTTGCCCCGGTCCACGGGGCTTGGACCTGTGTGTTCGCCCCCTTTTTCGCCCTGACGTGGGCGGAGTCGAGGACTGCTCGGGAGAGGTCCAGGAGGCCGGCATCGTCGAGCCGGTGAGGGATCTCCTCGTGCAGGCGGCCCCACACCCCAGCCCGCGACCAGATCACGAACCGCCGGTGCGCGGTCGACTTTGAAATCCCGAAACACGGCGGCAACGCCCGCCAGGCACACCCGCTGACCAGCACGTAGATGATCGCCGCGAACAGCGTCTCATCAGGCGTGTCCTGCGTTCCGCCGCCCTGCCGCCGCACTTTGGACGGCGGGATCAGCGGCTTCGCGATCTCCCACAGCCCGTCCGGAACAATCCAACTCCACGTATCCCGCCCCATGATCAGGCCAACGATCGCCTCACCACATAGGACACGGTCTTAGAAGCCATCTCATTTGGCTGGCTTGTTAGGCTCTTGGCTGTGGTGGGGATCGTTGAGCGGCTGGTGCCGGACGAGTTGTGGGCGCTGTTTCAGCGGGTGGTTCCGGAGGCGCCCTCACGGCTTCAGGGCGGTGGTCGGCGGCGGCACGGTGACCGTGAAGTGCTGGCTGCCATCGTGTTCGTGGCAACGTCCGGTTGCACCTGGCAGCAGTTGCCGGCCGCGTCCTTCGGGCCGTCCGGCGCGACGGCTCACCGCCGCTTCACCGAGTGGACGAAGGCCAGGGTCTGGGCGAAGCTCCACCGCCTTGTCCTTGACGAACTCGGCTCCCGCGGTGACCTGGACTGGTCTCGGTGTGCGATCGACTCAGTGAACATGCGCGCCCTGAAAAGGGGGACCTGACAGGTCCGAATCCTGTCGACCGGGGCAAGTACGGCTCAAAGATCCACTTGATCACGGAGCGGACCGGTCTGCCCCTGTCCGTGGGAATATCGGGTGCCAACGTCCATGACAGCCAGGCCCTGATCCCGCTCGTGAAGGGCATACCGCCGGTCCGCTCCCGCCGGGGACCCCGACGTCGCAAGCCCGACAAGCTTCATGCCGACAAGGGCTACGACTATGCCCACCTGCGGCGATGGTTAAGCAGCCGAGGCATCCGGCACCGTATCGCCCGCAAGGGAGTTGAGAGCTCCCAGCGGTTGGGACGTCACCGTTGGACGATCGAACGCACCATGTCCTGGCTCGCCGGCTGCCGCCGTCTCCACCGTCGTTATGAGCGCAAGGCCGAGCATTTCCTCGCTTTCACGAGCATCGCCTGCACCCTCATCTGTTACCGGCGGCTCGGCCGCTGATGTGGGTCCGCAGCAGTTTCACCGCCAGGTCGTGGCCGTAGTGCTTGGCGATGTCCATGGGGGTGCGACCGTCTGGATCGGCGAGCTCCGGGTCAGCCCCGAAGGCCAGCAGCACGGCAGTGGTGTGCACGGTCAACGGTTGGCCGCTCTGCAGGGAGCCGTCGCCCTCGGCGTCGATCGCGTGCGTCAGCAGCGTCATGTTGCTGAAGGCCTCATCAGGATCGGTACCGTGGGCCAGCAACCGGGCCAGGGTCTCGGCATCCTCGTGCTCGACCGCGTGATGCGCGGGTGTCCAGTAGTCGCTCACCAAGGCATTCAACCGCCACCACAGCACGTCTGCCAGCGACTATCTACACAGTCATCCACCAATTGAGATGACGTCTTAGTCTCGAACCCGGACTCCTCCGCCTGCTTCCCGGTCTCCGACCGATACCGGATCTTGTACGGGTGGGGGCACTTCGACCATCTCGACCGCGGATGCTCGCACTCCTTGAAGAACGACCCCATTCCACGAGCCAACGAACCCTGGGTCACGGTCAACCAACTCCTCGCGACTGATGCTGACGGTTTGCTGACCGGCAGCCATCCCAGAGGGCGCTGACCTGCGGAAACAACGGCGAGGTTCGATATGTGGTGGAACTTCGTCGGGCGGACGCAGGAGGAGATCGTGCAGGCTCGCGAGGACTGGGCGAAGGGGACCCGTTTCGGCGAGGTGAAGGGCTACGACGGGGACCCGCTGCGCGCACCGGCTCTGCCCGAAACGCCGCTGAAGCCACGGGGAAGGGTGCGCTGACCAGGGAAAGTCCGGGCCGGCGGACCCGGGCGGCCGGGAACGCCTGTCAGCCTGTCCAGTTACCGGGATCTCTGGCAGCGCAGCCCCTCGGATACTGCCTCACGGCAGCCTCCTTGATCGTCCGCGTTTCTAGCAGACGGTCTGCATATGGGGAGACCGTGTCGCGGTTGGGGCCGACCACGACGAAGCTGCCGAGGCGGGCGGTATTCCTTTCGGCCCGGTAGACGGCTTGTCCGGTTTCCGCGCGCAGCCGGACGATCGGGACTCGTGGACCGCGCTCAGGTAGCCCGGCCATCGTGGCTATGCGGCCGCGGTGAGGGCTGGTGAGGAACCGAACGGTGGCGTAGCCGTTGCTGGTTGGAGTGAGGTCGGCCGCGAGGCCCATGGCTGTGTCGAGGCAGGCTGCCCATGGATCTAGGCCGAGCGCGTGCTGGACGACACAACGACAGGCCACTACTCCCACGGCACCTCCCGCCCTACGCTCCACCAGCGGAAACGCAACCCTCAAGTCCGGAAAACTGTGAGGATGATCTGATGCCGCTTCGAGCGGTGGCCTGACTCGCGCAAAGACTGGCTTTGGTGCCTTTCTGTTGATCTGTCGGACACCGCAGAAAGCACTCCTTTCGGACCTCGATGTCGGCTGTGCGACCTCGCGCGCGCCCACCGAAACTCCCCTTGCCCAGCGGGTAAGGGGAGTTTCGGTGGGCTTGAACCAGATACCGGTGTCAGCAGGAGCGCGAGCCCACGAAGCCGACGCGGACGAGCTTCCACTGCTGGTTCACGCCGCCCCAGTCCGAGTACTGGACGATGCCGGTCCCGTCGGCGGAGGAGAAGCCCGGTACCTCGACGGCCTTCCCGCTGTTGCGGTTGATCAACCGGACGTATCCGTCCGGTGAGTCCGCCAACCGGAACTGCTGGTTCACGCCACCGTGGTCGCTCCACTGGTTGATGGCGGCGTTGTCGGCCGTCGACCAGCCGGAGACGTCCAGCAGCTTGCCGGAGTGCCTCGCCTTCAACCGGTAGTAGCCGTCACCGGAGTCCACGAACTGAAACTGCTGGTTGGTCCCGTCGTAGCGGCCCCACTGTGTGAGCGCGGCGCCGTCCGCGGCGCTCGCGCCCGCCACGTCCAGTGCCTTGCCGCTGTTGCGGTTGACCACGACGTACCAGGCGTTCGTGTCCACCGTGCCTGCTTGCGCCGTCGGCGCGCACGCGCGCAGGTCGAAGCGTTCCACCCGCACTTTGCCGCCGAGGGCCTTGGTGGCGTGGTTGAAGACGGCGAAGCGGTAGCCCATGAAGAAATGAGGTCTCTCGCTCATGGTGAAGGCCGGGCCGAGCGGGGTGAAGGTGGTGCCGTCGGTGCTGTAGGAGAACGTCGTCTGGCGGCCCGGCCCCGGGCTGATGTCGGCGGTGGCGCGCAGCCAGACGCGACTGCCGGACGCGGGGAGGTCGGCGCGGGCCTGCTCGGTGCCGGTGCTGCTGGTGTTCCAGCTGGCGTCCATGGTCAGGCCGTCGAACATCACCAGCCTGCTGACGCCGTTCTGCCGCGTGACGCCGATCCAGGCGGAGGAGTCGCGCAGCATCGCCAGCCCGGCCCGGTCGCCGTCCGCCATCCCGGAGCAGTCGAGCACGACGGTCGCGGTGGAGGCGGGGCCCTGGATGCGGCGGGTGAGGGTGTTACGGGCGCTGTAGAGGTCGTCGGTGACGGTGGCGGTCCTGAGGGTGAGCCCGTTGTCGACGGTGAACGCGGCGGTGTCGGGGTTGTGGTTCCACTCCCAGTACGGCGCCAGCGCCGTCCCCTCGAAGGTGTCGGCGCCGGTCATCGGCGGGAGCGGGTGCGGGGTGACCGGGTAGGGGTAGGTCTCGCCCCACGTGCCGTTGACGGTCTGGAGCTCGGGCCAGCCGGCGGCGTTCCAGGTGACCGGCGCCAGGGCGGGGACGCGGCCGCCGGGATAGGCGTCGATGAAGCCCATGTAGTACCAGTCGCCGTTCGGGGTGTCGACCAGCGAGCCCTGGTGCGGTATGCCGCCGCCGGGGATCGGGCCGGGCAGGTCCAACAGCACCTCCCGCATCTCGTACGGGCCGAAGGGGCCTGAGGTGGACTTCCAGATGTACTGGCCGTTGGGCGGGCGGGTGACGAAGATGTAGTAGTTCCCGTTGATCTTGTAGAAGCGGGAGCCCTCCATCAGGTGCAACGCGTCGGGCTTGGTGAGCACGTGCTCGGACCTGACCTCGGTGCGCATGTCCGGGGAGAGCTGCGCGACGTGGATCTCGTTGGCGCCGTACGCCACGTACGGGGTGCCGTCGTCGTCGAAGAGCAGCCCCGCGTCGTAGTAGATGCTGCCGATCTCGGCGTGCCGGGTCCAGGGGCCCGCCGCGGCGGTGGCGCTGTATACGTACGACCGCTGCCAGCCGATCTGGCCCAGCCAGTAGAAGGTCTTGTCGCTGGGGCGGTAGCGCATCGAGGACGCGTAGATGCCCTGGACGTACGCCCGTCCGCCGTTGAGGTCGTACGCGTCGCCGAAGTCGAGGACCGGCACCGAGTGGCCGATGAACTCCCAGTTGACCAGGTCGTAGGAGCGCAGGACGGGCGCGCCCGGCGAGTAGTGCATGGTCGAGCCGGTGTAGTAGTACGTGTCGCCGACGCGGATGACCTCGAGGTCGGCGAAGTCCTGCCAGATCACCGGGTTGGTGAACCGCTCCTGCTGGGCCGTCGTGGCCGCCGCCGCGCGCATCGCGCCCATCGCCGGCAGTGTGGTGCCCGCGGCCAGGCCGGCGGTGACCGCCATGACTCTCCGGCGGCTGTGGGGGTGTTGGAGCCAGGACATGCAGATCAGCTTCCTCACGGGTAAGGGGGCCGAGAGACCGAAGTTCGAAATGTCGGACATCATTCTCGGATGGCGTCGAGGATCTGGTAGAGGGTGAACCCGCTGTATCGGCTTTTGGGAGCCAGGCGCTGCTCGGTCAGGAACGCGTGGGCGGCGGTGACCAGGGTGACGTGGTGATGCCAGCCGGTCCAGGAGCGGCCCTCGAATCCCGGGACCGGGGCGGGGAGGGGCTCCGGTCCCGGGAGCGGGGCGGGGAGGGGCTCCGGTCCCGGGAGCGGGGCGGGGAGGGGCTCCGGTCCCGGGAGCGGGGGTCATCCTGCGGTCAGAGTGGTCCACTTCTGGTTTGA
The DNA here is from genome assembly GCF_036345175.1 of Streptomyces sp. NBC_00576. Classification (NCBI taxonomy): domain Bacteria; kingdom Bacillati; phylum Actinomycetota; class Actinomycetes; order Kitasatosporales; family Streptomycetaceae; genus Streptomyces; species Streptomyces sp. NBC_00576. Next base: position 1,031,715 of record NZ_CP107780.1, read on the forward strand.
GCCGCCGTGGCAGTCCCACAGTTGGAGCTGTGTGCCGTCGGTCGTGGAGAAGCCCGGAATGTCGAGGCAGCGGCCGGAGGCGGGGTTGCGGTAGCCGCCGTTGTAGGGCTCCCAGATCTGGTTGGAGCCACCGTGGCAGGACCAGATCTGCACCTTGGTGCCGTTGGCCGTGCCGAAGCCGGCGGCGTCGAGGCACTTGCCTATGGAGCGCAGGGTGCCATCGGTGTAGGCGGACCAGTACTGGTTGATGCTGTCGCCGCAGCTCCAGATCTGGACGGCGGTCCCGTCGGCGGTGCCGAAGCCGCTGACATCCAGGCACTTGCCGCCCATGTCGGACTGCACGCGTGCGGGGGCGGGGGCGGGGTTCCTCAGCCACCCGGCGCTGTCCGCGGACTGGATGCCGCGGTGGAAGGCGTCGGCCATCTTCTGGTAGCCCGCGTCGTTGGGATGCAGGGCGTCGTCCAGGTCGGCCGTGGTCAGGCTGCTCATGTCCACGTACCCGACGTGCTTGCCCGCGGACTGTGCCTCGCTCACGATCTGGGGAATGGCCTGGTTGTACGCGGCACGGTACTGCTCCTCCGAGCCGCTGGTGGACACGACCAGGGAGGCCACGAGGACGGTCGCGTCGGGGACGTCGGCGGTGATCTGGTTGACCAGCGACTTCAGCCGGTCGGCGGCGGTGGAGACCTGATAGCTCCCGGCCAGGTCGTTGGTGCCGATCATCAGCGTCACGACGTTGGGCCGGTAGCGGGTCAGCGAGGCGTCGGCGAGTTCGGCGATCTGGTGGATCCTGTATCCGGAGTGACCTTCGTTGTCGGGGTCGGACATCGAACCGCCCCGCAACGTGCCGACGAAGTCCAGCGGATGGCCGTCCGCCGCGAGCATGTCCCACAACGGACCCCGGTAGCCGTTGCCCGTGCTGCTTCCCACGCCCCAGGTTATGGAGTCACCCAACGGCATGACCCGCAAGGGCGTGTTCGAGGCGGCGGAGGCAGGTGCCACACCTGCTGCCGTCATCCCGAGCGCGGCCATGACCAGCGTGATGAGGGACAGTACCCAAGGCTTTCTCATGCAGTCGTCCTCTTCTGCGAGTGAGTGCTGAATCTGGCGCGGGCTGCTCGACGTTCGTGTCGGCAACTCGGCTGCTGTGCCGTCCCGTTGGCATCGGCGGGCACATGACGTACTGGCGGAACGGCGTGGTGAGGAACCTGTGCGTAGCCGGCTGTCCGCGACCGCTCCCACAGCGGGCGGGCATGCCCGGTCCCCTCGCAGTGAAAGCACTGGCCGGCCACGGGTGGGCGTTGTCACGTTGTCGGGTGGGTAGGGCCTGACGGTGTCGAGGCATGCTTCAGTCGGGCTCCGGGCCCGGTTCGGCGTGCGTCGTTGCCCGCGAACGTGAGGAACACCGGGACCTGCGTCATGCCGCCGGCTAGCGCTGCAGTGTCAGTACCCCCGGCCGGTAGGGCAGGAGGCCGTAGTCCCCGCCGTCGGTGCTGGGGTCGCGCCCCTGGTAGAGGAACTGCAGATTGCAAGGGTCGATGGTCTTGGTCTGGTCGGGGTTGGTGCGAACCACATCGCCGTGGCTGATGTCCCTGGTCCAGGCCGTCGCTCCGCTGTTGGCACTGCCGGCGAAGGGGTTGGTCACGGTGTCGGCCCCGGCCTGCGGTGTCCACGTGCCGTCGAGGCTGGTGGCCGTGAACGAGCGGAAGTAGCGACCGAACCCTGTGTAATTCTGGGCCTCGACGATCATGAGGTACTGGTTCTGGCCCTGGACCTTGTAGACCTCCGGCGCCTCGAACAGGTTGAGCGCCGTGTCGCTCATGATCTTCGTGAACGAACCGAAGGTGCCCGGGAAGTTGCCGATGGGCATGCTGGCGCGGTAGATGCCGCCCTCATCGTCGGCGAAGAACATGTACATGTTCGTGTCGTCGCCGATGAGGGTCACGTCGAGGGGGCCGCCCTTCGGGAGGGTGCCCGTGAACAGCTCCTGCTGCGGGCCCCAGCCGTTGGGGTTGGTGGGATCGCTCGAGGTGCGGTAGGAGAAGCTGTATGGCCAACCCCCGTTGTAGGCGAGCACCCAGAGGTTCTTCGGGGCGAAGTAGAACAGCGTCGGCGCGATGCCGTCGAAGGGGATCGGGTTCTGGGTGGCGGTGGCCATGTCGGACCAGTTCGTGAAGGGGCTGAAGGTCGTCAATCCCCAGCGCCCATCGTTACCGGCGAGGGTGTTGTGCGTCGTGGCATAGACGACGTGCTTGCCGTTGTGGACGACGTTGGTGAAGTCCTTGAGCGAGGCCCACCCCGCCTTCGGCTGCGCCAGCGGGCCGGTCGAGGTCCAGCGGTACGTCGACGGAAGACCACACACGTTGTTCGCCCCCGACAGGCCGGTCCACTTCTGGTTGGTGCCGCCGTGGCACGACCAGATCTGCACCGCCGTGCCGTTGGTCTTGCCCCAGCCCGAGACTTCCAGGCACAGCCCGGACTGCACGCCGACGACCGTGCCGTCGGCGTTCACCCGCCACTGCTGGTTCGCACCGCCGTTGCAGGTGCGGATCTGCACCCGGACCCCGGACGTGGTGGCGCTGCCCGGGACCTCCAGGCACTTGTTGCCGTACACCGTCAGCTGGCTGCTGTCCGTCAACGTCCACTGCTGGTTGATTCCGCCGTGGCAGTCCCAGATGTGCACGTTCGCGCCGTCGGTCTGACTGAAGCCCTCTACGTCGAGACACCGGCCGGAATCCACACCGCGCACATCGCTGGTGGTGGCCGCCTGAGCCGGGCCGGCCACGAGCAGCGCCGCCAACGCGGCCAGGGCCGCAACCACGGCGGCGAGCACCACCGACGGACGTCTGCGACGGAAACTACGTGTGCGCATAAGGACCTCGTCATCCCTGAGCAAGCGGCTCCGGTCCACCCCGTCAGAGGCGGTCCGGATGCCGACGTGGCACGACCATGTCCGACATGCCGAACAAGGGTCGAAGTGTCGAGCAAGAGAATGCTAGACATCCCATGAATGACGTCAATACTTCTCACACGATTCGCGGACAGAAACGTTCGCAGGCTGAAACCAGGCGGCCTCAAGTCCCGTGCCTGTAGGGGTCTTTGGCTGAGGGTCAGGTAGCGATGCGGGCGCGGGCTTGGACAGGCACCGTTGCAGTACTGGTTGCCGCCGCTCCCGAAAAGGTTGCCGCCCGGTCCAAGTTGAGGGTGTGAGGGGCCACGGGCAGCGGATGCAGGCGGGTGCGTTCGACCGTCCAGCGCGGAGGCCGGTGCCCTGCCTGCCTCGCGGTGGACGCGGGTGCTGACCTGCCGCCAGAAGATCGCGCAGGCCCCGTGGAGTTCGGCGAAGCTGCTGTGCTTCTCCCGCAGGTTCGCGAAGGTGGATCAGGTCCGTCTTCGCGATACGGACGGTGGCCTCGCCGCCCCCATGTGGACTCGGGATCGAACGGGACGCAGGCGGGCACTTGCAGGCCGTAGTGGCGTCCTGCGGCCACGACTTGAGGATGACGGACCGCGATCCCGGTGCCCCGGTCGATGGTCATCGTCTTCTCGTTGTCGGTGAGTAGACAGGTCGGTGCCCCGCCGATCGCCCGCAAAGTGGAGTCGATGCACGAGATCACCGTGGGCGGGGTCCGGCCCCAGACCGGGATCACCACCCGGAAGCGGGACCACGCCAGCCATGCGGGGAACAACAGCGTCTCGCGCTCGCTTCCACCGCCCGGACCAGGCACTTTCGGGCCCCATCTCCCCAGTCGAACCGCAACCAGAGACCGGGCTCGGCCATCCACGGCCGGTAAGTACGACGGTGGCCGGCCCGCCACTGTTCCCTTCGCCCGCGCGACCGCCCGCCGCGTCGTCCGCTCGTCCCCGGTGAACCCAGTAGCTGGAGGCGTTCGTGAGCTTGTCGGCTCGCACCGTGCGCTGCGACCGGTCGACCCACTCCTCAATCTTCGGCATGAATGGGTCGATCAAGGATCTTGTGCTGTCCACCATCAACTCCTAGGATCCATGCCGTCCGAAGGATCGGTTCACGTTCGCGGTATCGAACACGCCCGGCCGAAGCGGCTTGCGCATGGTGCGCATGCCGGGCATGACAGCACCCGCATCATCCGTCCAGTAAGGCTCTCCCCCGCACGCCTGTGCCGCGCGGCCGTGAACCTCCTGTTAGGCCTGGCGCGGCTGGCCCGTCGTCCAACTCGTAGGCGGTGCCTGGGGCACGTCGTACCCCAGCCCCGTCCTGCCGCCCCCACCCCGCCAGGTCACCCCACTGACCGGCGGCGACACCTTCGACGGAACGACCGTGAAACCGAAGTGGGAAGGGAACCACAATCCGGACCACGACAAGTGGTCCGTCAACAACGGCCTGACCCTGCGCACCGCGACGGCCACCAACCACCTGTACTGGGCCCGTAATACCCTCACCCACCGGATTCAGGGACCCACCTCCACCGCGAGACCATCCAGCTGGACTACGCGACGATCCGCGACGGACGGCAACTGGAACACCACCGGCACCGAAGTCGCGAGCGCCAACGTCACGGGCGGTCGCATCCGGCTGCGCGCGGCCGCCGACATCCGCCCCGGCGCCTCCCGTTCGGGAAACTCCTCCACAGCACCGACGGCACCAGCTTCACCCGCCTAAGACCCGCGTTCACCAGGGGCCACACCTGGCAGTTCTTCACGGGCTACCGCTTCGCCCTTTCCGACTACGCCACGCAGACACTCGGCGGCTCCGTCCGCATCACACGGTTCGCGCTGACCACACCCCGAGCGCGGCAACGTTCCTCCTCCGCATCTGACAGCCGCTCAGTCCCCGACCCGCAGCACCAGGAAGGACCACACCATGGCCAGTACCGCCGTCCACAGGCGAACGGCTCACCCGACCGCAGTGAGATCACCCGCCACCGGTACGAGACTCGCCCGAGCGACCTGGGGGCTGATCCTCATACTGGTGTTCGCCGTCCTTCCTGCCGTGGTGCAGCCCACGGCGGCCAGGGCCGACAACCCGATCGTGCAACACGTCTACACCGCCGACCCGGCCCCGCTGGTGTACAACGGACGGGTCTACCTCTACACCGGGCACGACGAGGACGGCTCCACCTCCTCCTTCGTGATGAAGGACTGGCGGGTGTGGTCCTCCGCCGACATGGTCAACTGGACCGACCACGGCTCGCCGCTCAGCCTGGCCACCTTCAGCTGGGCGTCCGCCGACGCGTGGGCGGGCCAGGCCGTCGAACGGGGCGGCAAGTTCTACTGGTATGTGCCGGTGACGGCCCGGGCGACCGGCCGGATGGCAATCGGCGTGGCGGTGTCGGACAGCCCCACCGGACCGTTCCGGGACGCCCTCGGCCACCCGCTGGTGGAGAACAGTGAGATCGACCCGACCGTCTTCATCGACGACGACGGCCAGGCCTACCTGTACTGGGGCAACCCGAACCTGTGGTACGTCAAGCTGAACGCGGACATGACGTCCTACGCAGGCAGCCCCGTCCAAATTCCGCTCACCACCGCGGGCTTCGGAACCCGCACCGACAACCCCGACCGCCCCACGCTGTACGAAGAAGCACCCTGGGTCTACAAGCGGAACGGCCTGTACTACATGGTGTATGCGGCCAGGTGCTGCGCGGAGTTCATCGCCTATTCCACGGCACCCAGCCCGACCGGGCCGTGGACCTACCGTGGAACAGTGATGCCCGCCCAGGGCAACAGCTTCACCAACCACGCGGGCATCGTGGACTTTCAGGGCAACTCGTATTTCTTCTACCACAACGGCGCCCTCTCGGGCGGCGGCGGCTTCACCCGCTCGGTCGCAGTGGAGAAGTTCTCCTACAACGCTGACGGAACGATCCCGACGATCAACATGACGGACACCGGTGCACCCCAGCTCGGTGCGCTTGACCCGTACGTACGCCAGGAGGCCGAGACGATCGCCTGGGGTTCCGGGATCGAGACCGAATGGACCAGTGACGGCGGAATGAACGTCGGCTGGATCGAAAACGGCGACTACACCAAGGTCAAGGGAGTGGCCTTCGGGCCGGGCCCGTCCTCCTACACTGCGCGCGTGGCCTCCGCCACCGGCGGCGGCACCGTCGAGCTGCGCCTGGGCAGTCCGAGCGGGACGGTCGTGGGCCGGTGCAGTGTGCCGAACACCGGCGGCTGGCAGGCCTGGACCACGGTGACCTGCCCAGTGAGCGGCGTGACGGGAACCCAGGACCTCTACCTGCGGTTCACCGGCGGCAGCGGCTACCTGTTCAACATGAACTGGTGGCAGTTCACCCGCGCCGCGTAACCGCACCGCGCCGACTTGCTCCTCGGGCTGAAGCCCAAGGATTCCGGCCTTCCCGTCCGTTGCTGTGCCGCTACACGGCACAGTCTTCGGACGGGAATCCGTGGCTTCCTGCTTCGTTGCGCTGTGGCCGGGACGAGTCCTGGCCTGACCTGCGCTCCACAGGCTGTAACCGCCAGCCCGGCGGCCGTTTTCACCTCCCCCGCCGACGTCCCCCGCCTGACATCACCGCCGCCCTGACGGCGACGCGGCGCGGAGGCTCCGCCGACGCGCAACACCAGTGAGCGCGCCCCGATCCCCGACTGCGTCCGCGCCGCCCATCCCGCCCTCCCACATCCTCAACTCCAGCCAGGGCATGGTCGAAGGGGTCGCAACGGGGATCCGGGAGGAGCCGCCGCCTTCGACCTGCCCCTCAGCCTCGATGCTCCCCGCTGGACATCGTCCGCAGGGGCCTTCTCACCGCTGGATGAGCGGCAAGGGTGCAGGCGAGCCGCAGGCCGGACCGTCCTCGGGCTCTCCGGGGCGAACGGAAGTTCTTACGAGAAGCTGACGCGGGACCGAAACATCTTCATCCCACCCGCCCCACAGGCAACTCTGACTCTGCATGTCACCGACCGGCGGTGGCGGCGAAGTACGAGGAGTCAGGCGTGAGCAAGCACACCAGGCGCAGGTCGAAGTCACAGGTCCGGATGACCATCGCCGGGGCCGGCATCCTCGCGTCGGCGGCGGTCGCGACCACGGTGGCCATCGCCTCGGCGGGGGAGGTCCCCCGCGCACACGAAGGCGCGACGACGAAGAGCGCCAAGGCGGGAGCCGACCACGCCGTCTTCGTACAGGGCAACGAGCTCGCCGGGAACACCATCCACGTCTTCAAGCGCGGCGAGGACGGAAAGCTCACCGCCTCAGGCACCTACGCGACCGGCGGCAAGGGCGGGGACCAGGTCGACGCACCCACCGACTCCCTCGCCTCCCAGGGCTCACTCGTCTACGACCGCGGCTCGCATCTGCTGCTGGCAGTCAACGCGGGCAGCGGCACCGTGACCTCGTTCCGGGTTGAGGGACAGAAACTGACGGACCGGCGGGTGGTGCACTCGGGTGGGGACTTCCCCTCGTCCATCGCTGTGTCCGGCAACCTCGCCTACGTCATGAACGCGGGCGGCGCGGGCAGCGTCCAGGGCTTCAGGATCACGGCCACCGGACTCAAGCCGCTGAGCGGGTCGTATCGCTCCCTGGGACTGAAGAACGACAAGGTGCCGTTGTTCAGCAGCTCGCCGGGCCAGGTCGCGTTCACGCCGGGGGGCCGTGAGCTGGTCGTCACCACGAAGTCGGCCAACACCATCGAGGTGTTCCCAATGCGGCGCGACGGACGTCCCGCACACCGGGCGAAGGTCAACGACTCGGCCGGCGGCGTGCCGTTCGCGATCACCTTCGACAAGGCGGGCCGGATGCTGGTGGCCGAGGCCGAGAAGTCGACGGTCAGCACGTACAAGGTGCGCGCCGACGGAACCCTCAAGGTCGTCCAGCAGCCCCTGGCCAACGGCCAGAACACGCTGTGCTGGCTGGAGCGCGCCGGTGACTTCTTCTACGGCGGCAACACCGGCAACTCGACCGTCACCGGCTACCGCACCGACCGGCACGGCAGGCTCGCGCTCACCAACGAGGTCGGCATCGCCACCCCGCCGTCAGCCATGTCCCAGGGCGTCATCGACCTGGCGGTGACACAGGACGAGAAGTTCCTGTACGTGCAGAACGGGACCTCCGGCACCGTCGACGGCTTCCGCATCGGCAGGAACGGCTCCCTCACCAAGGTCACCACGGCCACGGGACTGCCCCCCTTCGCCGAATCCGGCATGGAGGGCATAGCCGCGGTGTAAAGAAGCTGCCACCGCGGCCCAGCGCCCTGGAGACTCCTCTCCAGGGCGCCGAACCCGTTCGGACGTAGCACGGCTCGCCCCGTCGTCAGCGGAGGCCCGCCGCTGTCCGGTACGACGAGCTCGGTGGCGGCCTCGGCCCGTGCAGTCCGGACTGCAGCTGCGGCACCATGCAGGCGGCGAGCGCCGTCATGTCGGCGAGCGGCGTGGGCACAGTCGTCAGACGCGGAGTCACCCAGTCCGCGAAGGGCAGATCGTCGAAGCCGACCACGCTGACGTCGTCCGAAATGCGCGGCCCGAGCGACGCGGCCGCGCGACAGGTACCCAGCATCTGATGGTTGCTGCCGGCGAAGACCGCCATCGTGCGGGCGGCGACACCAGCAGCTCCAGAGCCTGCTGGTGGGCGGGGCAGTGGGTGAAGTCGTCGTAGCGCACAAGGCCCGGATCACATGGGACCCCGGCGTCTTCCAACGGCGAGCGGAGGATGCCGGGCCGCCACCGGTCCTCTGCTCCGGCCTCGCCGCAGGATCGGCGAGGCCGGTGTCGCGTCGGAGGGGATCACCCCGGCGGGCGCTTTCCAGGGTTGAGTGGCACCACGCAAGATCTTACGAAGTCCTTACGCAGCCGTCTCAGGTGACGTAACGCGCCTACGATCGCGGCGTGTTGACCATCCGAAACATCACCCTCGCTACTGTCGCGCCCCTTGTGCTGGCTGCGGCGGGCGCCGCGCACCCGCATGGCCTGTCCAGGGCGACAGCCACGGACTGGACACAGTTGCACATCGCACTGCTGCCGATCTTTCCGCTGCTTACGCTCGGCCTCCTCGTCCCTCTGTGGCACCGCCCCCGAACAGACCTCGCCGGCTTCGCCACGGTGGTGGCCTGGGCGAGTGCGTTCACCTACGCGGCCTTCTACACCGGTCTCGACGCGGTGGCCGGTATCGCGGCGGGAACCGCGGTCGAGCACGCTGCCGGGACAGCGAACATAGGACCGATCAAGTACCCGCTCTACGACACGGGTGAGTCGCTCGGGCAGGTCGGCGCCTACGCCCTCATCGTCGCTGTCGTAGCCACGGCCGTCGCGCTCTTCCCGAAACACGGGGTGCGAGTCGTTCCCGGCACGGTGGTCCTCCTGGTGGCCGGCTGGTCCTTCACGGACAGCCACATCTTCTGGCCCCGCGGCGTATGGACGATGCTCGGTTTCGCGCTGGGCTTCGCTCTGCTCGCCGCCGCGTCCAGAAGGAGCGAATCCGTTCCGCGCCGCGCCTGAGCGGACGGGACTTCCTCCCCACCCCGTCGCCCTCTTCCTGTTGAGCTGTCCGGTTGGTCTGCTCGGGTACTGTCGCTTCCGCCTCCGAGCGACAGAGAAGCAACTTGCCCCGGGTGGAACGGATGCCGCCGATCTGGGAGCCGTCGAAGGCGCGTTGGTTGCGCACCGGGCTGATGCGCGTGCCACCCTCGCCCGCATGCGCGTCAGGGGCGGCGAAGGCTGCTTTCACCGGCTGGCCGTGCCCCTCCCAGCCCAGTCCCAGCCGACCTCACGACGACCAGTAGAACTCAAGTGCTCCGGTGGAGCTTCGTCGTCGCGCGCGCTCTCACACAGCCCTCACCAACTGTGCCGACTTCCCCGGACCGAGGTGCCCTGACCTGCATAGAAGTGGCGGTTCCCGTAGAGCACCATCCCGTCTGGGATGTCCACCTCACCCGCTGCCCTGACCCGAGCCGGCAGAAGAACATCGCGGTACTCTCCCGGCTTCCGGTGCTTGAGAGCCCCGTATTGTCGGGTGGCCAAGACGGCCTGTTCAGCAACCCGATACACGTCGTCGGCCACAATGTTGTTGAGGTTCACTGCCGCCGCCTCGCCGTTGCGCAGACCACAACCGCTCATCAAATCAACGATCAAATGCCGGGCCCAGAAGACGTTACCGGTACGGCTGTTGACGGGCAGCGGAGCGGGGGGCGGTGCCGCTGGAGCCAGTGGTGATGTTCAGAACAGCCGTGTCGCCGGTGCCGGCGTTGACGGTGGATCCGGGCAGGATCTCCCCCGCACCTCGAGAGGGGAGCGGGGAAGAATCGGAGATCATCCCCGCCGCTCAGATGATGCGGTACGGTCCCCATCCGGTGCCGGCCTGGTAGCGGGTGCCGAGGGTGTCAATGCCGGCCTTCCCGGTGCCGGGGTAGACCCACAACGTGCCGTCGGACGCCTGCCGGGTCAGTACATCGGTGCGCCCGTCACTGTTGAAGTCCCCGGTGCGGGTGACGTCCTGGGTCTGCCAGCTCCTGCCGACCTGGTAGCGGGTGCCGAAGGTGCCCATGCCCGGCTTCCCGGTGCCGGGGTACACCCACAACGTGCCGTCGGACGCCTGACGGGACAACACATCGGTGCGCCCGTCATTGTTGAGGTCGCCGGTGGTGATGGCGTCCTGGCTCTTCCAGCCGGTGCCGACCTGGTAGCGGGTGCCGAGGGTGTCAATGCCGGCCTTCCCGGTGCCGGGGTAGACCCACAATGTGCCGTCGGACGCCTGACGGGTCAGAACATCGGCGAGCCCGTCACTGTTGAAGTCCCCGGTGCGGGTGACGTCCTGGGTCTGCCAGCTCCTGCCGACCTGGTAGCGGGTGCCGAAGGTCTCCATGCCCGGCTTCCCGGTGCCGGGGTACACCCACAACGTGCCGTCGGACGCCTGACGGGACAGGAGGTCACCGATGCCGTCGTTGTTGAGGTCGCCGGTGGTGACCGCGTTCTGGCTCTGCCAGCCGACGCCGGCCTGGAAGCGGGTGCCGAGGGTGCTGCCGCTCGCGTTTCCGGTGCCGGGGTAGATCCACAGAACGCCGTCGTCCTTGATGGCCGCGAGGTCGGCCTTGCCGTCACCGGTGAGGTCGTCCGGATTGCGGGAGGTGGCGTGGTCGACCCAGCCGCTGATGTCGTCAACACGGGTGTCGATGGCACCAGTACGGGTTTCGGCGGGATCGTTGCCGAGACATCCGCCTTGCCAGGAGCGGGAGTTGATGGCGACGAGTTCCGTGGTGCCGTTGACGGTGCGCAGGGCGGGACCGCCGGCGTCGCCCTTGCAGACGGTCGCGGTGTCGGAGCCGTTGAGGTCCACTGTCGTGTCCGTGGTGGAGGCGACGGTGAACGTGCCGGTGTGAAGCTTGTCGGGCACCCATTCGGTCTTGGTGCGTCCGAATCCCGCCTTCACCAGCTCCTCACCCGCAGCGGCGGGCGTGGTCGCCAACCGGACGGGTGTGATGCTCGGATCGGTGATCCTGGCGGCGAGTTTGACGAGCACCAGATCCCGGTCCGCATGCGGGACGAGTCGGATGGCCGACAGGACGCTGCCGCTGGTCTGGGTCAGGTCGGTGCGGCCGACGGTGACGGTGGTGGTGATGGCGGGCTTGCCTGCGGGGGGTTTGCCGTCCGCGGCGAAGCAGGTGGCCGCGGTCAGGACCCACTGCGGGGCGATGAGGGTGCCGGAGCAGGCGCTCTGTTCACCGACGTTGATTTTCGCGACGTAGTTCAGCTGTGCCGGGGCGTCGGCTCCGGTGAGTGCGGTGGCGGGGGCGGCGCTCAGCATGACGGGGGCCGCGAGCAGGGCAGCGGCCAACGCGGAGAGACGGGGGCGTCTGGCGAGGTACATGAACGTGGATTCCTAGCACGAGGGCCGCGCGTCCTGTGGGCACCGGACCGCGGGGCGGTGAGCATGTCGGTGTTGACCTGCGGTTACTTGGAGGACCTGATCTCGACGAGCATGTGATCGCGGCCCTCTGCGTCCGCGGCCTCACCCACCGCGGTCCAGGCGTTCTTGGTGATGTCGAACGACTTCTCCTCGGTACCTACGGTCATGTCGACGGCGGTCGTGTAGTCGTTGCCCTTGATCGCGTAGACCGCGGGGATCTCCAGGGTCAGCCAGCCGGAGTCGCCCACCACCTTGAAGCAGATCTTGTCCACCTTGTTGCGGGCCAGGATCTCCAGGAGGCCGGTGCCACCCGCACAGTCGGCCAGGGTGATGTGCCCGTCGCCGCGCTTGAGGAGGATGTTCTTCTCGGCCAGGATCTTGTCCGCCTGCGGGTAGCTGAAATCCTCCACCGCATAACCGGGGGCGTCGTCCGCGACCAGTGCGGTGGGGCCCGGCTGCTGCGACGCCCCGCCGGGGATGCCCGTGGTCGCCGTGATCCAAGCCAGGGCGCCGACCGCGGCCGCACCCAGTGCGAGCCGCGCAAGCCGCTTGCGCCGCGGCTTCACGGACATTCTTCCGTATTCCTTCATTGCATCCCCCAGTTCGTCATGACGGCCGGATGTCCATCACCGGACTCGAATTCGGGTGCACAGGAACGCGATATCGACATCGCCCTGTCGGGTATGCCCCAACTCCCTTGGGAAACAGTTCCCTTACCTCTCGAAACGAGAGGCCCCCTGTCTCGGTGATCGTCATCCGCTTTGCCATACCAACATGAAGTCACCTTCAGGTCGAGTGCATAAAACCACGCATACCGCAGCAATCCTCGTGCATTATTCGTGATCTCCGTCACCCTCCATAAAGGTTGTACGGAAGATTGTGAGGGACATGTAAACGATCCCTGATGATCAGTCAGAAGTTCTAGTTTCAACGGGCCTTGAAGATTCCGACTCCTCAACTGGCTTCTCTTGTATGAGCAGTTGATATGGTCCGGCACTACAAGGAGCGCCGCCTACGCGCTACTTCGCATCCATTGGCATTCCATCCCGTGGGCACGTCGAAAACAGCCCTGCCAATGAGATCCAACATGTCCTGTCAACAGCGCACACGAGGACAACTCTCTTATGCAGACAATTTTCTGGAGCCGGCGCCGCGTGCTTGGTGCGCTCGCCGCCGCCACCGCCGTAGCGTCCACGCCCTCGGTGCTCCTCCCCCCGGTCGCCGCCGCGGCGGAGGGCACGGCGCCCGACCCGGTCCCGCTGCCGGACACCGAGCGGGCGAAGGTGGTCAAAGCCTGGATATCTGGCGGAAGAGGCGTCAAAGCCGCAGCCGCCACGGCCCTGTTCGGCTCCGACAGCGAGATCCAGACCTTCCTGGCCGAAACGCTGCCGTACCAGACCGTGCAGGACAACCGCGTCGCCATCATCAGCAGCCTGGACCGCGCGGGCAAGGGCCTGCGCCGTGAGGCGGTCGCCGCCCTCGACAACGGTGACGCCGCCATCGCCGCCTTCCTGAAAGACGGTTTCAAACCCGCCATCCTCGAGGACCTCCGGGTGGCCACCACCATCGTGTCGGGCACCGGCGACAAGGCGGTCCAGCGAGACGGCACCGCCGCCCTGAACGCCGACACCCAGCCGACCCTGATCACGTTCCTCACCGACACCCAGTACAACGCGCGTCTGGAGGACGCCCGGTCCCAGGTCACCACCATGCTGCTGCAGGCCGGCCCTGAGGTGCGCAAGTACGCCGACCGTGCCCTCAGCGGCACCGCGTCCGACGTGGAGTGGTTCATCGAGACCGGGCAGCACATCGCCCGTGCCCGGGACCAGGAGTCAGCGACGATCGAGGAGCTGGTCGCTGTCGTCGTGCGAGAGGGCAAGCGCGCCGAACAGCAGACAAACCTGGCCGTCGAGGCCTCCGCGCGCGCCCAGACCGCCGCGGAGAAGGCGAAGGAGGCGGCGGAGAAGGCAGCCGCGGAGGCCACCGCCGCCAAGGATGATGTGCAGAAGTCCGGGGCGGCGGCCCGCAAAGCGGCATCTGCCGCGAAGGGCGCGGCGGATGCCGCCCGTAACGCCATCAACGCCTCGAACGCCGCTGTGACGGCGTCCCGCCGCGCCTCCTGGGCCGCCACCGGCGCCGCCCAGGCCGCCGCCAACGCCGGCAGTGCCGCGGCTCGCGCCTACAATGCCGCGATCGGTGCCTCCAAGGACGCCGGCAAGGCCGAGGCCGCCAAGAACGCCGCGGTCGCCGCCCGCAACGCCGCGGCGAAGGCGCGTACCGCGGCCAAGGCGGCCGACCAGGCCGCCGTCGCCGGAACCAGGGCCGCCGCCGCCGGTTCCGCCGCCGCCTCCGCCGCACGCAACGCGGCCGCCGCCGCGAACGCCGCCGCCCAGGCCGGCGCTGCCGCCGGCGCCGCACAGTCGGAGGCCGCGGAGGCCAAGCGCCAGGCCGCGATCGCGTCCAGCGCCGCGAACCGGGCCACCAATGCCGCCTCCACCGCCCAGACCCTCGCCACCACCGCGGCCGCGGCCGCCCGCACCGCCCGGGATGCCGCCAACTCCGCGGCGGACCACGCCGACAAGGCGGCGGCCGCCGCCGAGGAGGCCGTGAAGTACGCGGGCAAGGCCGTCGACTACGCCAACAGGTCCACCGCCGCCGCGGCGGCGGCCGTGCTGGCCGCCAACACGGCCACCAAGGCTGTCTCGGACGCCATCCTGGTGGAGCAGAACGCGCGCAACGCCGAGGCGGAAACCCTCGAGCAGGACAAGCTGCAGGCCATCGAGGAGGTCAGGCTGCTCGCCGAGATCGAGACGAAGGAGCTGACTGCCTATCAGAGCAAGGTCGCCCAGGCCCAGCAGATCGATCAGGCGACCAAGGATCTGATCACCAAGGCCGAGCAGGCGCTGGCGGCGAACGACATGGAGCTCGCGGCGGTCCAGGGGCGCCAGGCGGCCGTCGCCCTGCTCAGCTCCAGGGGTGCCTGGACCCGCCAGGCGGCCCAGTTCGCCCTCTCCGGCACGGACGACGACGTGTACGCCTGGATCGACCTCGACCGGATCCTGGCCCAGGGACAGGACGACCGGGAGACCACGCTCCACGTGGCCACGATCGCCGCCCCCAAGATCGCCGAAGCGGCCCAGGGTGCCCTGGAGAGCCCCGATTCCAAGGCGGTCGGCGACTTCCTCACCAGTGGCATGAAGAAGGCCTCCGACGAGGACAACCGGGCGGCGATCGGTCGCATCCTGGCCTCGAACCCCGGCAAGGCCGTCACCGCCGCGGCGAACAAGGCACTCGACCTCAACACCACCGAAGCGCTGCAGAAGTTCTTCGACCACGACTACCCCGAGGCGATACGGGAGGACGACGCGGTCCTCACCCTCACGCTGATGAACACCGGAGGTGCCTTCACCAAGGCGTACGCCGAGGTGGCCATGGAGGGGCCCACCTGGATGCGCCGCAACTTCGTCACCCTGGTGCAGTTCCGGACGGCTCGGCTCGACCACGACACCGCCACCCATGTCGCCGCGATCCGCGGCGCCATCGCGGCCGCGGCGAAGATCGCCGAGAAGGCGCAGGAGAACGCCGCCCTGGCATCGAAGGCCGCCGCCGACGCCCGTAACGCCGCCGCCGAAGCCAAGGAGTGGGCGGCCAAGGCACTCGACTCCGCAGCCAAGGCCGACAACTATGCCGACGAGGCCAACCGGAACGCGGACGCGGCCGACAAGTCCGCGGCCGACGCCAAGGCGTCCGCGAACAAGGCGAGCGCGGCGGCGTCGACCGCCCGCGGTGCCGCCCGCTCCGCGAACTACTCGGCGAACAAGGCGATGGACTCCGCCCGCGCCGCCCTCAAGTCGTCGTACAGCGCCCAGGCTTCGGCCGCCGCCGCCCGCGCTTCCGAGATCGCGGCGGGCAAGGACGCGGCGACGGCGGCGGCTGCGGCCAGCCAGGCCAAGCAGATCGCCGCGGCCAAGCGGGCGGCCGAGGTCAAGGCGGCTGCCGAGGCGGCTCTCGAGGAGGCCCGCCGTCAGCGGGAGGCCAAGATCAACCCGGCCGACAAGGACACCAACGACCAGATCAACCCCAACGGCACCGGCGCGGACGCCGACGAGTGGTGGAACGACGCCGGCTGGTACGCCGACGCGTTCAACGCGATCAGCGTCGGCGCCGGGTTCCTGGCCGCGGGCTGCGCCCTCGCCACCTTCGTGTTCCCCCCGGCGGCTTTGGCGGCTGGCTTCTTCTCCTCGGTCTCGATGGGCGCCGGCGCCCTCGGCACCCTCTTCACCGGCATCGAATACGGCTTCTCCAGCGGCGAGTTCATCGAATCCGCCATCGGCACCGGCCTGAGCCTGGTCACCTTCGGCCAGTCCAAGTGGGTCGGTGCCGCGGACAAGGCGCTCGGCGGCAAGATCATCAAACCCGTCGTCGGCAAGATCGCCGACGTTGGCGAGGACGTCGTGTCGGGGGCCACCAAGGCCCTGTCCTCCATCTTCTGAGCCGCTCGGCACAGACGGATTCGCGTCCGGCGGCCGGGCGGTGGCCCGGCCGCCCCATCTCTTCCTGCCCCCACCACACCAGAGAGAAGTCATGACCTCATCACGCATCAGATGGGTGCTGCCCGCTCTAATGCTCACCGTGGCCCTCACCGCGACCGGTACCGCCGACGCGGCCGACGGCCAGGCCGCACCAGCCCGTACGTCTCTCACCGGGGCGGCGGACAAGACCGCGGACAGTAGTTCCACCGCTCCCGCCACGACCTTGCAAAGCGCCGCCTTCGCCGCCGAGGACTCCTGCTACCGGCTCCCCGCCGCTGCCCGCGCGACGGTGCCCGACGCCGTCACCGCGTGTGTGAGCGTGGACAGCGGTACGGGGACCGCGACCCGTACGAAGACCGGTGCTCCCGCCCCGGCAGCCGCTGCCCTCGCTGCCGACGACCCGGCGGGTGACGGCCTCGGGACGGAGTTCGAGCCGGACGCCGACGACCCCGAGCCGCCCGCGCCCTCGTGTGTGCTGACAAGTCCGGGAAACTGGAGCTGGAGCCGCACCGGCGGCCTGTGCCTGAACGGCGCCGAGGTCACGTACACGCTCTTCGACGCGAACGGCAAGACCATCGGAACCGGCCTCATCCAGGTCAACTCCACACTCGCCACCTCCTACAAGTCCCTCGACCTCAACGAGACGATCACCGCCAAGTTGGTCCGGGTCACCGGCGATGTGAAGAGTCTCGTGGTGAAAATGCAGGTGGGCTGCGGTGCCGGCTGCACGACGGTGACGAAGCAGCCGTGGTACGGCGCCCCCGAGATGACACCCGGTGCGGAAAGGACCGGAAAGACCAAGTACAGCGGCGACGCCTTCGCGGCGAACACCACCCGTTCCTCTTTCCGGACCAGCTACAAGATGTACGTGACGATGCCCGGTGCGGTCCCGGTCGACCCCAGCGCCTCCTGGTCCAGCCCCGCGACCGGCGAGATCCGCTGCGACAAGGAGCAGCCCCGGCTGCGCGGCTGCGTCATACCCACCGACGACATCCCGGTGTTGAGCTACTCGAAGGCGCATGAGAAGTACGGAATCGTCGTGCCCATCTACGAAGAGATCATGCAGCGCCGTGGCACCGACATCCTGCACGCGGTCAATCAGACCAAGGCGAACGCCAATCGCGCCTCCACCTGTACCCCCTTCACCAACCTGTACCCAGGGGAGACCGGCAAGGACAGCTGCGACGAGTTCCCGCCCGCCAGCACGGCCGAGGGCGGTCAGGACGGCAACCTGTGCGCCGAACTGACCCCTCAGGTCGTGAACGGCCTGTGGTCCGCCCCGGCGACCTGGCCCACCCGGCCGGCCTCGGGCAACGAGACCTGCCTGCGGCTCCACATCACCCAGCGCGCCAACAGCTCGGCGGGCGGAGTCCTCGGCTCTCTTCGCAAGTACCAGCGCCTCGTGGACGGTGACCCGTTCCGCATCGAGTTCACGGCATAGGACCCCGCAGGGCGTCCCGCCCCGTAACCGGTCCCGCTGCGTGAACCAGGCATCATGAACCGGGCTCCCCGCCGCGCCTCGCTCGCTGCGGGGAGCCCGGAAGGCTCAACCCCGGCAGGTGAGCCGGGCGTGAATGACGGAGGCAGAACATGGCGGCAGGCACGGACGTGCGTTCGCTCGACTGGGCGACGGCCTGGATGTGCGTCACTTTCACCCGAGGGCTGGGCCCCGAGGAGGTGTTCGCCCGGTACGGGGCCGATCCGGAGCAGGCACGTCCGCTCGATGCGGACGAGGCCTCGGATCTTCCCTCGGGCGACTCCGGCGACGGAGCGGTCTCGCTGCTGCGGTCCGGGAGGCTCGGCGACTGGGCCTTCTGTGTGGAGGAGGACGGTGTCGTCGGATCCTGGAACGAACCGCTGGCGGAGCTGTCCCGCGGCACCGAGACATACAGCGTGCTGACCACCGAAGGACTGGACGTCTTCCAGTACTGGCGCGACGGCGAGTGCGTCGAGAACTTCGAGCCCGGCATGGAGCACACCCGGCCCGAGCGGACCGAACCCTGGTGGGACCGGGTGGAAGCGGCGCTCGCCGCGCACGAGGGTGAGGACATCGGGATGGCGCCGGTGGTGGCCCTGGTCCTCGACCACCTCGGCATCGCCTTGGACGACACCGCCCTCGCCGGGCCCTGGCCCAGTCTGACGCTCGCCGAGGACGACGCACCGTCGGCACCGCGGGGCGACACCTATGCGGGCGAGGGACCGGTTCCGCCCCAGCCGCCGCTCGGAGGATGAGCGCGGTTCACCTTGCACTCCACGCCGGTTCGGCTCGCGGGTATTTCGGGCCTCCGAGTTGAACTCGACCGGCGACAGGGCGTGGAACTGCAGCAACAGGGCCTCACTGCAATCCAGTTGGTACCGCAACTGAAACGTCCGGCAGTATGCCCCTGTGCCCCTCGTCCCCGGAACCGATAACCGCGCCGTCGAACCGGCACGGATCCGTCTGGTGGCGGTCGGGGCCGCGGTGGTGACCGTAGGGGCGGGGCTGGGACTCCGGGCGGTGGCCACGGGAAGCCTGGCCAAGTACGGCGGAGACGCGCTGTACACCGTCCTGCTTCTCACCCTTGTCGTTCTGGTCGCGCCACGAGTGACGCCCCTGACGGCCGCCGCAAGCGCACTGGCCCTCAGTTGGGGCGTCGAGTTCCTGCAGCTCAGCGAGATGACGGCGGAGCTCTCCCGGCGCAGCGCCGTCACCCGCCTCGTGCTCGGTTCCACCTTCAATCCACCCGACCTGTTCTGGTACGCGGTCGGCGCGGCAGCGGGCTGGCTCGTCCACACCGCGGTGGGCCCCTACCCGGCACCTCGGCGTACAGGGCCCAGTTGATCGGACCGCGCGCAGCCTGACGAAGGCGTTGGGCCGGTTACCAGGCTGCCGAGCGGCGGACAGACTGACCTGCGGAAACAGTGGCGAGGTCGAACAGGGAAGTCCGAGTCGCCGGTCCCGGCCGTTCGGGACCGGCGCGCCTTCGGGCTCGTGTTCGTCGCGCGAGGGCTACTACTGGGCCGGGAAGGCCCACAGCAGGTCGGTGCCGCTGCCGTACGTCCACTGCCTGGCGCTGGAGCCCGGGTCGACGTTGCCGCCGCCACGATGGTCTTTCCGTACAATCACCTCAGTATCATCAACGTCACCCTCGGCATGCGGAGCCACCCCGAGCAGGTGGCACGTACCGCGGAACTCCGCCGCGGGCACATCCCCGAAGGTCTCTGGGACGATCTTCGTACCCAGGAACCGATCAGGTCTGACGTGCCCGCGGAGAGCGGTCATGGAAGGAGTTCGCGTTGTCTCTGACGGACAAGGCCATCGAGCAGATCCGTGAGCTGATCCGCACCGGCGCTCTGCCCCCGGGATCGAAGCTCCCGCCGGAGCCGGAACTGGCCGCCCAGCTCGGCCTGTCCCGCAACCTCGCCCGCGAGGCGGTCAAGGCCCTGTCCGTCGCGCGGATCCTGGAGGTCCGCCGAGGCGACGGCACATATGTGACCAGCCTGGAGCCGAGGTTGCTCTTCGAGGGCCTCGGCGGGGCGGTGGAACTGCTCCAGGGGGACTCGGCCGCCCTGCAGGACCTCATGGAGGTACGCAGGCTCCTCGAACCGATGGCCACCGCACTGGCCGCCACCCGGATCTCCGACGAGCAGCTCGCCGAGGTCAAAGGCCACCTGGACGCCATGCGGGACGCCCGCGACGACGTCGAACGGCTCAACGCCCACGACGCGGCCTTCCACCGCGCCGTCGTCTCGGCGACGGGCAACGACACGCTGCTCACCCTCCTGGAGGCCATCTCCGGCCGTACGCTGCGCGCCCGTATCTGGCGTGGTCTGGTCGACGCCCAGGCCGCGGGGCGCACCCTCGCCGAACACGAGGCGATCTACCGGGCACTGAGCACCCGGGACGCCTCTCTCAGCCAGGCCGCCGCGCTGCTGCACGTGAGCAGCACCGAGCAGGGGCTGAGAGAACACCTGGCAGCCGCCCCCCTCCCCTACCAAGTGCCGGCAACGGACGCCATCAGGACCTGACCGCCACCGCCGACGACGAGCGGAAGAGCGGACCAGGGGCACCGCCCCGGCTGCCGCTTCCGGCAGCTCGCACTATTTAGTAGCCATGGACATAGTAGCCATGTACTGTATTCGCCATGAGTTCTACATCCGAGGACGCGACCCCCGGCTATCTGGTCTGGCGCCTGTCGACGAAGTGGCGCGTGGCCGTCGACCGGGCGGTCGCCCCCCTGGGGTTGACCCACGCGCAGTACGCCCTGGTCGCGTCGTTGTACGGCATGCGGCGCGCCGGTCTGCGCCCCAGTCAGCGTCGGCTCGCCGACCACACCGGTCTCGAACCGCTCTACGTGTCGAAGCTCGCCCGCGCCCTGGAGACCGCCGGCCTGCTCGAACGCGCCCGGGACCCGCAGGACCCGCGCGCGGTGCAACTGGCCCTCACCGAAGAGGGCAGCGAGGTCACCCGGCGCGCGATCAAGGTCGTACAGGGACTGTTGCAACAGTTGCTGGAGCCCCTCGGAGGCCTGGACAGCGAGCGCGCCCGGGACTTCACCCGTGACCTGGCACTACTGCTCGACACCCCTCTCCACGCCGACCCCGAGAAGGAGCCGTCATGAGCACACCCACCGCACCCACCGCACCCACGCTCAACCCCCGCGTCATAGCCCTCGCCCACTACGCCGGGCGAGCTGTCCTCGAGAACGTGCTGGCCCGGCACGGCGCCACCTTCCAGCAGTCGGTGACGCTCAGGCTCGTCGCCGTCGCGAACGGGCCCGTCGGCCGCGAGTGGCTTGTCGGCGAGGTCGTCGACGCGCTGAAGATCGGCAAGGCCGACGTGCTCGCGGTCATCGAAGAACTCGTCGAGGCTCGGCTGCTGACGGCCGAGTCCGCCCTTCTCACCATCACGGACTCCGGACGCGAGCTGTACCGCACCACGAGCGCCGAGACCGCCCCGGTCTCCGCGCGGATCTACGCCGGTATCCCGGCCGGGGATCTGGCCGTCGCAGGCCGGGTGCTGTCGCTGATCAACGAGCGGGCGAACGCGGAGCTGGCCGCCCTGGGGGGCCGGCACGGCGCGGAATGATTGACCGCCTCGGCCGGTTAGCCCCTCCGAAGGAGGCACGAGTGGAGACCACGACGCACACGTACTACGACCACGGAACGGCTTCGGAGCGCTGGGAGCGGGCCGGACTGTTCTTCGACGCCAAGGACTACGCCGGCGCGGCGCGTGTTCTGGGCGGGCTGGTCGAGGAGGTGCCGGAACAGACCGCACCCCGGCTGCTGCTGGCCCGCGCCTACTACCACTCGGCCCAACTGCAGCGCGCGGAAGCCGAATTGCGCATCCTCGTCGAGCGCGACCCGGTCGAGCAGTACGCCCGGCTGCTGCTCGGACGCACACTCCAGCGTCAGGGCCGCCACGAGGAGGCCGCACCGCACATGAAGCTCGCCTCGGCCCTCGCGGGCGACTTCGAGTAGAGCTCCGTACGACGGACGGACACGCAGAAGCACAGACGCACAACACGGCCCGGCTCCCCGGTCAACGGGAGCCGGGCCGTCTCGTACCGCCTGCTACTTGGCGCCGACCCGCTCCCCGTACGTCCGGTTGCCGCGCCGGTGGTCGATCTCGCCCAGGATCACGTCGACGGCGACGAAGGCGGCCAGCGGAATGCCGAGCAGCGGAACGAAGTAGCCCACGACGGCCACGCCCGCCATCAGCACCACGAGGAGCAGCGGGGGCACCTGCTGCCAGGCGCCGCGCGGAATCGGGCGGCCGAAGGCGGAGGCCCGGCCGCGCAGCCACCACATGCGGTACCCCCACAGGATGAGCAGGACCAGACAGAGCGCGAGGGCCATCAGCGCGAGCTGGTTGACGAACCCGAACAGGAGCCCGGTGTGGGCGTCGATGCCCCAGCGGGTCAGCTTCGCGAGCACCGGGTAGTCCGCGAACCGCAGGACGTCGAGGACCTCGCCGGTCGAGGGATCCACGGCGACCGCGTCCTGCTTGGTCGGCCAGCTGCGCTGGGTCTGCTTCACGACGTACGCGGAGGACTCGTCGGCGGGCGGGACGATCTCGACGGGGTCGCCCAGGCCTTCGGCGCGGGCCGCGGCCAGCACCTTGTCGAGGCCGACGCCGTGCTCGGTGGTGCTCCCGGCACCGGCCGCCGCGTCATGGCCCGTGTGCTCGCCGCCCGCCGCGGCCGAGACCGACGGGGTGGACTGGCCGAGGGAGGTGCGCAGGACGTCGATGTTGGCGCCCGCGTACGTCGACCAGGTCAGACCGGTGGCGGAGAGGAAGATGAAGCCGGCCGAGGCCCAGACGCCGACGGTGCCGTGCAGACCGAGGGTGCGGCGCCGTCCAGTGGTGCCGCGTACCTTGCGCTGCGTACGGCGGCGGGCGAACCACAGCACCAGGCCGCCACCCGCGATCACCCACAGCCAGCTCGCGGCGAGTTCGCTGTAGAGGCGGCCGTTCTCGCCGAGGTGCAGATTGCGGTGGAACTCGCTGATCCAGGTACGCAGCGGCAGCGCGCCCGACGACCCGTACTGTTCGAGCGCGCCCTCGACCTTCGCGGTGTACGGGTCGACGAACACGGCGAGCGTGTGCCCCTCGCCGACACCGGGGACGCCGGACAGCATGACCCTCGTCGTGGCGTCGTCCTCGGGCGAGGGGCGCACGGCCGCGACAGTGCCCTGGGGATGGGCCTTGCGGGCAGCGGCCACCTGCTCGGAGATCGGCAGCTTGGTGTCTCCTACGGAGACAGTGAGTTCGTCGGCGTAGATGACCTTCTCGGCCTGGAACGACGCCGCGTACAGAAAGCCGGTCAGCGCGGCGACCAGCAGGAACGGGGCGACGAGGAGGCCCGCGTAGAAGTGCAGCCGCAGGACGAGCGGGCGGAGCGTGGCGGCTGCGGACGGTTTCGCCGGAGCGGAGGGTTTCGACGCGTCCGGTGAATCCGGGGATTCGTCCGTCGTGGTCGTGGGAGCGATGGACATCGGCGGGCTTCTCCGGTGGGCTGGGGACGGTGAGCGGGGAAGACGGCTGTGGGGGGTGAACGGCTGCGGGCGGGTACGGCTGTGGGGACGGTCCAGTAGTCGGATCGCGGGGCCGTCGAGTTCCCGGCCTTTCAAGTGGCGTACGTCACACAAGGGAACGGCGGTTGTCAGAGGCGCGTGACATCCTGGCGCCATGGCAACTCCCCATGACCCGAGCACCCTTGCCGACCGGGTCGAGCGACTCCTCGCCCTCGGCGGCCCTTTGCCGATCGTCGCCGCCGGCGATCCGGTGCTGCGCCGTGCCGCCGTGCCCTTCGACGGGCAGCTCGGCCCGGAGCTGCTGACCCGCTTCGTCGAGGCGCTGCGCGAGACGATGCGCGCCGCTCCGGGCGTCGGTCTGGCGGCCCCGCAGGTCGGCGTGGGGCTGCGGATCGCGGTCATCGAGGACCCGGCGCCGGTGCCGGAGGAGGTGCGGGTGGTGCGCGGGCGCGTGCCGCTGCCGTTCCGGGTGCTGGTGAATCCGTCGTACGAGGCGGTCGGCGCCGAGCGGGCCGCGTTCTTCGAGGGCTGTCTGAGCGTGCCGGGCTGGCAGGCGGTGGTGTCCCGGCCCGCGGCGGTGCGGCTCACGGGCCAGGACGAGTACGGGCGGGCGGTGGACGAGGTGTTCACGGGGTGGCCGGCCCGGATCGTCCAGCACGAGACGGACCATCTGGACGGTGCCCTCTATCTCGACCGCGCCGAGCTGCGCTCGCTGTCCTCCAGCGCGGCCATGGCGGAGCGGTGGGCCCAGCCGACCCCGGTGGAGGCGGCCAAGGAGCTGGGTTTCCCCCTCTGACCGCTCCTGCGACCACCCGCCCCTTCTGCTGACCGCCTCCGCCCGAGTTCCGGTTCCTACTTCCCGTCCCGGAACGCCTCCAGCAGCCGCAGCCAGACCTCGCTGATCGTCGGATACGACGGCACCGCGTGCCACAGCCGTCCCAGCGGCACCTCTCCGGCGACGGCGATGGTCGCCGAGTGAATCAGCTCTCCCACGCCGGGGCCCACGAAGGTCACGCCGAGCAGGGTCTCGCGGTCCAGGTCGACGACCATGCGGGCGCGCCCCCGGTAGCCGTCGGCGTACAGGCCGGCGCCCGCCACGGAGGAGAACTCCACGTCGACCGCGCGCACCCGGCGGCCCGCCTGCTCCGCCTCGGCGAGGGAGAGGCCGACGGCCGCCGCCTCCGGGTCGGTGAAGACGACCTGCGGGACGGCGCCGTGGTCGGCGGTGGCCGAGTGGGCGCCCCAGGGGTCGGTCTCCAGGAGTGGTACTCCGGCCGCGCGGGCGGCGATGGCGGCGCCCGCGATCCGGGCCTGGTACTTGCCCTGGTGGGTGAGGAGGGCCCGGTGGTTGACGTCGCCGACCGCGTACAGCCACTCACTGCCGGTGACCCGCAGGCTGTCGTCGACCGGCAGCCAGGAGCCCGGCTCCAGGCCGACGGTGTCGAGCCCGATGTCGTCGGTGCGCGGGGCGCGTCCGGTGGCGAAGAGGATCTCGTCGGCCTCGATCCGGTCGCCGGTGCCCGTGACCGCCACGACGGTGCCGTTCTCCCTGGTCACCGACTGGACCGACGTACCGGTGCGAACGTCCGTGCCCGCCTCCGCCAGCGCCTCGGCGACCAGTTCGCCCGCGAACGGCTCCATGCGGGGCAGCAGGCCCTTGCCTCGGACGAGCAGCGTCACCTTCGAACCGAGCGCCTGCCAGGCCGTGGCCATCTCGACGGCGACGACCCCGCCGCCGACCACGATCAGGCTGCCGGGCACCGACTTGGCGCTGGTCGCCTCCCGGCTCGTCCAGGGCCCGACCTCCGCGAGGCCCGGCAGGTCGGGCAGTTGGGCGCTGGTGCCCGTGCACACGGCGACCGCGTGCCGGGCGGTCAGCGTCCGCGTCGAGCCGTCCTCGCCCGTCACCGTCACCGTGCGCGGCCCGGCCAGGCGTCCCTCGCCGCGGTAGAGGTCGGCGCCGATGCTCTCCAGCCAGCCGAGCTGGCCGTCGTCCTGCCAGTTCGAGGTCTCGTAGTCGCGGTGGGCGAGGACCGCTTCGGCGTCCAGGGGGCCTTGGACGAGGTGGCGCAGGCCGGGTACTCGGCGGGCGTCGGCGCGGGCGATGACCGGGCGCAGCAGGGCTTTGCTGGGCATGCAGGCCCAGTAGGAACACTCGCCGCCGACCAGTTCGCTCTCCACGATCGCGGTGGAGAGACCGGCCGCGCGGGTGCGGTCGGCCACGTTCTCCCCCACGGGTCCGGCACCGAGCACCACGACGTCGTACACGTTGGTTTCCGTTTCCGTCATGGGGTCAGTCTGGTAGGTGGTGTGGGCCGTGGCGACACGGGTACGTGCGCGGAATAGGCAGTGGCCGGGCCGTGTTGTGCCAGCGCCACCGGTAACGACCCGACAGCAGGAAGAGGAATCAGGTCATGAGCAGCACCGTGGAGCTCACCAAGGAGAACTTCGACCAGACGGTCACGGAGAACGGGTTCGTGCTGATCGACTTCTGGGCGTCCTGGTGCGGGCCGTGCCGTCAGTTCGCCCCGGTGTACGAGAAGGCCGCAGAGGAGAACCCGGATCTGGTGTTCGGCAAGATCGACACGGAGGCGCAGCCGGAGCTGGCTCAGGCCTTCGGTATCCAGTCGATCCCGACGCTGATGATCGTCCGGGACCAGGTCGCCGTGTTCGCGCAGCCGGGCGCCCTGCCCGAGGCCGCCCTGACGGACGTCATCGGGCAGGCCCGGAAGCTGGACATGGACGAGGTCCGCAAGTCGGTCGCCGCGCAGCAGGCCGAGCAGGCCCAGCAGAGCGAGTAGCCCCGCCGGGCCCGTCGCGGGTCCCGCTAGAACGGGTACGGGGCGACATCTCCACGTACCGTCGTCCAGCGCACGTCGGTGAAGGCCTCCAGGTTGGACTCACCGCCGAACCGGGCACCGGTGCCGGAGGCGGCGACTCCACCGAAGGGGGCCACGGCCTCGTCGTTGACCGTCTGGTCGTTGATGTGGACGATCCCGGTCGGGATGCGGTCGGCGAGGTCGAGGCCGCGTGAGGTGTCGCGGGTGACGATGCCGAGGGAGAGCCCGTAGGGGCCGGCCGCGGCGAGGGCGGCGGCCTCGTCGGGGGTGGTGAAGGGGCGTACGGGCGCGACGGGGCCGAAGACCTCCTCCGCGTAGGCAGGAGTCCGGTCGTCGACGTCGGCGAGGACCGTCGGCCGGTAGAAGAGGTCCTCGTGCGTGCCGCCCGCCGCGAGCTTGGCGCCGTTCGCCGTGCTGGCCTCCACCAGACCGTGGATCTTGGCGAGTTGGGAACCGTCGATGATCGGACCGAGGTGGACCTGCGCGCGGTACGGGTCGCCGACGGCGAGGGAGTCGGCCTTGGCGGCGAGCCGCTCGACGTACTCCCCGTACAGCGACTGGTGGACGAGGTGACGGCCGGTCGTCATGCAGATCTGGCCCTGGTGGAAGAAGGAGCCCCAGGCGGCGGTGGAGATGACCGCGTCGAGGTCGGCGTCCTCCAGGACGATCAGGGCGGAGTTGCCGCCGAGTTCGAGGTGGGCGCGCTTGAGGTGGCGGCCGGCCGCCTCGCCGACGGCCCGGCCGGCCGCCGTGGAGCCGGTGAAGGAGATGACGGGCACCAGCGGGTCGGCGACCAGTGCCTGGCCGGCGTCCGGGCCGCCCGGCAGGATGTGCAGCAGGTCCTCGGGCAGACCTGCCTCGGCGAAGACCGCGGCCAGGGCGAGCCCGCCGCAGACCGCCGTGCGCGGGTCGGGCTTCAGGACGACCGCGTTGCCGAGCGCGAGGGCCGGGGCGACGGAGCGGATGGAGAGGATCAGCGGGGCGTTGAACGGCGAGATGACGCCGACCACCCCTACGGGTACCCGCCTCGTGTAGGACAGCCGGGGCGCCTCGGAGGGCAGCACCTGCCCGGCCGGGCGGGAGGCGAGCGCGGCGGCCTCGTAGCACTCCTGGGCGGCGACGTGGAGTTCGAACTCGGCCTTGCCGGGTATGGAACCGGACTCGCGGACGATCCAGTCACGCAGTTCGTCGGCGTGCGCGGAAAAGAGGTCCCCCGCCTTGCGGAGCACTCCGGCACGGACGAAGTGCGGGGTACGTGCCCAAGCCATCTGGGCCGTACGGGCGGCCTGCGCGGCCGGTCCGACGTCCTCGCCGGTGGCGAGCACGACCGTGCCGAGTGCCTCGCCGGTGGCGGGCTCGGTGACGACGTACTCGGGGCCCGAGAGGGGACGGTTGGCGCTGGACTGCCAGGTCTTGGGGTCGAGCAACGGCATTGCGGCTCTCCGATCAGTCACCGGCGGGACGCGCGCAGCGAACGCGAGTCCCGTGTGGTTCGCGGCCGTTCGTCAGCCGCGGGGCGGGATGCGGTGATCCGGCGCACGGCGAAGCAGCACGCGGCGTCCGGTGGTCGACGGCATCCCCACTGGTTGAGCGTGCAACATCCTAGTCACGCCGTACGGGAACCGCGCCGCCGAAGTCGCCGCGCACGGACGGCGGTTCAGCTGGAGTCGCGGTGGACGAGCGTCGCTCCGTGGACGTGATGGGTCTCGGTGTCGGCACCGGGGTTGCGCACCGCGCGGTCGACGAGTTCCGCGAGATCCCGTCCGGCCGGGAGTTCGATGTGCACCGTGCTCAGTCTGGGTCGCAGCAGCCGGCCGAGGACGAGGTCGTCCGCGCCGACCAGCGCCGTGTCGTCCGGGACGGTGACGCCGGCGTCCTGCAGGGCCCGCATCAGGAGCATCGCGTACTCGTCGTTGAACGCGAAGACGCCGTCCAGGCCGAGTTCGGGCCAGCGGCCGGCGAGGCGGGCCGCGGACTCCTCCTCGTACGCGAGCGGCAGCACGGTCACCGAGGCGTCCGTGCCCTCCACCGCGCTGCGCACCCCGTCGAGGCGGGGCTTGGAGAAGACCTTCAGGCCGTGCTCCTCGGGCACGACGACCCCGATCCGGCGGCGGCCACGGGCGTACAGGTGCGCGCCCGCGGCGCGGCCGACGCCCATGTGGTCGACGAGCAGGCTGTGCGCGCCCTCGATGCGCTCGGAACCGAGGGTGACGACTGCCCGGGCGCCGGAGCGCTTGAGGACGGCCACACCCTCCGGTCCGATCCCGCCGACGGGTACGAGAACGGCGGCGGGCCGCAGTTCGGCCCAGGCTCGGGCGGCCTCGTCACCGCGCAGCCCGACGGAGGCGTACTGGACGACGGTGTAGTCGAGGCGGCTGAGCGCCCACTGGAGTTCGTTGATGAACTGGCTGTAGAGCGGGCCGATCGGCATGCTCGGGGCGGGCATCAGGACCAGACGGCTGTGTCCGGCCCGCAGGCTGCGGGCCGCCGCGTGCGGAACGTACCCGAGTTCCTTCGCGGCCTCGTGGACGCGACGGCGGGTGGGTTCACTGATCCGGACGGCACTGGTGTTGTTGAGGACGTAGGAGACGGTTGCGCGCGAGACGCCGGCCAGGCGTGCCACATCCGCGCTCGTGGGCACGGAGCGCGGCTGGGGTACCGCCGGGGCGGCCGAATTCGGTATCTGCACCATGACGTACGGCATCTTTGCAGAAGCTCGGGGCATGGTTCGGTCCGGGGGAACTTCGCAATCGACCCGATAGCAAAGGCGGTTGACGAAAGCGCTTCAGGAAAGTGCTCTGTTGAAGCGCTTCATAAAGATCATTTCCGGTTGCCCCCGGCCTGCTGGACAACAGGTTTGCCGCCCCACCGCGCACAGCCGGGCACTGAATGCGCTTTCCGGACAGCCGCAGCCAAGTCCCGGACCGGTTCCACCGGTCGACCACCCGCGCACCGGAGTACGGCCGACGCAATTGGCCGAAACTCGCGCTCAATGCGAAGGCGCACCGCCCGCGACCCGGTCGACGAGGTCGATCCAGCCCGCCTCCAGCCGCGCCGGCGCCATCCCGCACTGCTTGGTCAGGTGATGAATGAGGGCCGGATCCAGATATCCGATCAGCGTTTTCGCGAGGAGTTCGCAGTCGGCGTCCGGAATCGCCTGCCGCAGCAGCATGGTGACGTGGCCGGACCGGACCATGCGGGGTGCGGATGCGAAGCGGCGGCCCGGTTCACCCTCGGCGGCCAGCTGCAGTTCCAGTTCGTCGACGGTCCGGCGCAGCACCGCGACCCCGAACGCGCGCAGCCGCTCCACGGGCGGCGCCCCCGGTCCGAGCGGCGGCGGGCCGGTCAGGAAGCCGGCCTGGAGGTTCTTCTCCGAGTGGTCGAGCAGCGCCATCAACAGGCCGGTGCGGTCCCCGAAGCGCCGGAACACGGTCCCCTTGCCCACCTGCGCCGCGGTGGCCACCGCTTCCATGGTCACGCCGGCCACGCCGTACTGCTCCACCAGGCGCGCGGCGGCCTCCAGCAGGCGGGCGCGATTGCGGGCCGCGTCGGCGCGCAGACACGGCTCGTCGGCTTCGGCATCGGAGCCGATGCCGATGCTGGTGCTGGTGCTGGTGCTGGTGCCCAGCTCCAGGAGCAGGGGCTCGTCGGTCCGCCGCTGGGGCTTCGGGAGGGGCGGCAGGGTGTCGGACATGAAGTCAGCGTAACGCCTCGGAAGAAAACTGGACCGCGGTCCGTTTCGCTGGTACAACTCTAAGCGGACCTCGGTCCGGATCGTGACGACAATGTTTCAACCCTCTGTGGAGTCCCCAATGTCTGTTCGTATCCTTGCCCTCGTCGGCAGCCTTCGCGCCGGTTCCACCAACCGCCAGCTCGCGGAGGCGGCGGTGAAGCACGCCCCGGAGGGCGCAGAGGTCGTGCTGTTCGAAGGCCTCGCCGACGTCCCCTTCTACAACGAGGACATCGACGTGGAGGGCAGCCTCCCGGCCGCCGCCGTCGCGCTGCGCGAGGCCGCCAACTCGGCCGACGCGCTGCTGCTCTTCTCGCCCGAGTACAACGGCACGATTCCGGCCGTCCTGAAGAACGCCATCGACTGGCTGTCCCGCCCGTACGGCGCCGGCGCCCTCACCGACAAGCCGGTCGCCGTGGTCGGCACCGCGTACGGCCAGTTCGGCGGCGTCTGGGCGCAGGACGAGGCCCGCAAGGCCGCGGGCATCGCCGGTGCCAAGGTTCTCGACGTAAAGCTCGCCATCCCCGGCTCGCTGGTCCGTTTCGCCGAGACGCACCCCTCCGACGATGCCGAGGTCGCCGCGCAGCTGGCCGAGGTCATCGGCCTGGTCCACGGCGAGGCCACGTCCGCCGCCGCCTGATCGATGTACGCATGATCGCCGTACGCATGATCGTCGCATGCATGACGGAGGGCCGAAGCCGCACAGGCTCCGGCCCTCTTCCGGTCCTCCGGCCTCAGCCCAGCTCGGCCGCGCGCCGCACCGCCGGGGCCATGAACTCCTCGATCCAGGCCGCCGGCTCGCCCGTGCGCGGCCCCAGCATCACCGTCTCGATGCCGAACTTCGCGTAGCCCTCGATGTCCCGGACGAAGCCGTCGACGTCGTTCTCGGCCGGCGCGTCGCCCATGTAGAGAAGCGTCCTGGTGATGTCGTCGTACGGGCGTCCCACACTGTCGCAGTGGCCGCGCAGGACGTCGAGCTTGTGCCCGACCTCCTCCGGGGTGCTGGCGAACAGGTTGCAGGCGTCCGCGTACTGGGCGACCAGACGCAGGGTCTTGCGCTCACCGCCACCGCCGATCATGATCTCCGGGCGCGGCGAACTGACGGGCGCCGGGACGCAGAGGGTCTCGGCGAGCCGGTAGTGCGTGCCCTCGAAGGGCCCGTTGTTGTCCGGGTCCCACATCTGGAGGCAGATCCGCAGGGTCTCCTCCAGCCGCTCGAACCGCTCGGCGGTCGCCGGGTACGGCACCCCGAGACCCTCGTGCTCCCGGTCGTACCAGGCCGCCCCGATGCCGAGGGTGGCCCGGCCGCCGGAGAGGACGTCCAGCGTGGTGGCGATCTTGGCGAGCAGTCCGGGGTGGCGGTAGGTGACGCCGGTCACGAGCGCGCCGAGGCGGACCGTGGAGGTGTGGGCGGCGAGGAAGCCGAGGGTGGTGTAGGCCTCCAGCATGGGATCCTCGGCGCCGCCGTTGAACTCCATCTGGAAGTAGTGGTCCATGACCGTGAGCCGGTGGACGCCCGCCGCCTCGGCCGCGGCACCGGCCGCCGCCAGCTCGGCGCCGAGCGCGGGGCCCCCTCCGGGGTGGTTGAACCGATTGATGTGCACGCCGAGCCGCATGTCCGTCTCCGATCGCCTTCGTCCAGCGGTGTTCCAGGAGCGACGCTAGTTCTTGGAGCGCGCACGAAGTCAAGCCTGAGTCTGGGTCTCCTCGGCCCCGGCCCCCTCGGCCTCCTCCTGCTTCTTCGAGGCCCGCAGGCTCGTCATGGTCGTGACGGCCAGTACGAGGACGATGAAGCCGAGGGAGAAGGGGATGGAGATCTCCGGTACGTGGACGCCGGACTCGTGCAGCGCGTGCAGGACCAGTTTCACGCCGATGAAGCCGAGGATGATCGACAGACCGTAGCTGAGGTGCACGAGCTTCTTCAGCAGGCCGCCGATGAGGAAGTACAGCTGGCGCAGGCCCATCAGGGCGAAGGCGTTGGCGGTGAAGACGATGTACGGGTCCTGGGTCAGCCCGTAGATGGCGGGGATGGAGTCGAGCGCGAACAGCACGTCCGTGGAGCCGATCGCGAGCATGACGACCATCATCGGCGTCATGATCCGCTTGCCGTTCTCCACGATGAACAGCTTGGTGCCGTGGTACCGGTCCGCGACGCCGAACTTGCGTTCGGCCATCTTGAGCAGCTTGTTCTCCTCGTACTCGTCCTCGTGCGAGCCCGCCTTGGCGTCCTGGACGAGCTTCCAGGCGGTCCAGATGAGGAAGGCGCCGAAGAGATAGAACACCCACGAGAACGTGGAGATGATCGCCGCGCCCGCCGCGATGAACCCGGCCCGCAGCACCAGGGCGACCAGGACGCCGACCATCAGCACCCGCTGCTGGTACTGCGAGGGCACCGCGAACTTGCCCATGATCAGGACGAAGACGAAGAGGTTGTCGACGCTCAGCGACTTCTCGGTGATGTACCCGGCGAAGAACTCACCGGTGGGCTTGGTCCCGCCGTAGATCAGCAGCCCGAGCCCGAACAGACAGGCGAGGACGACCCACACCACCGTCCAGGTGCCCGCCTCCTTCAGCGACACGTCGTGCGGCTTGCGGCCGATGAAGAAGTCGACGGCGACGAGGACGCACAGGGCTACGACAGTCAGGGACCAGACGGCGAATGAGACGTTCACAGGGACTCCAGAGGAAGAATGTGCCACTGGCAGCGTTGTCATCGCCGGTGATCACTTCCACCCCGGAGGGGTGAACAACGGTTCATTACCTGGCAAAATCCCGAGGTCACCGGTACGGGTGCCATTGCGGCCGGGGCCGCACAGGCCGGACGCGCCGCCAAACGGCGGGCAAGTCCCGCCGTACGGCGGCGTGCCGGACCCGGGCGGACGCGCGGATCATCGCCGTACGATCCACCGCACGCCGCAAGGAGCACAAGCATGACGCTTACGCCGCCCCCGTTCGACCCGGAGCTCGCCGCTGTCCTTGAGATGATCAAGGAAACCCTGCCGCCCAAGCTGACCATGGACGAGATCGAGGCCACCCGCAATGGTCCCGGTATCGAGATGCTGGCGGACATGGACCTGACCTTGGGCGGGGCTTTCGAGGTCGAGGACCGGATCGTGCCGGGCCCCGAGAACGCGCCCGACATCTCGCTGCTGATCTGTCGGCCGGTCGCTCCCGCGACGGACGGTCCGCTGCCCGTGATCTACCACGTCCACGGCGGCGGCATGGTGCTCGGCAACAACCGCGTCGGGGTGGACGCCCCGCTGCGCTGGGCCAAGGAGCTGGGCGCGGTCGTGGTGTCCGTGGAGTACCGCCTGGCACCGGAGAACCCGTACCCCGCGCCGATCGACGACGTCTACGCCGGGCTGCTGTGGACCGCCGACCACGCCGCGGAGATCGGCGCCGACGCCGAGCGGATCGTCATCGCGGGGGCCAGCGCGGGCGGTGGTCTGGCGGCCGCGCTGGCACTGCTCCTCAGGGACCGCAAGGGTCCGCAGCCTGTCGGCCAGCTGCTGATGTGCCCGATGCTCGACGACCGCAACGACACCCCCTCCGTGCATCAGATGGAGGGCCTCGGCGTGTGGGACCGCACGGCAAACGACACCGGGTGGACCGCGCTGCTGGGTGAGCAGCGCGGCGGCCCGGACGTCTCCCCGTACGCCGCCCCGGCCCGCGCGGACGACCTGACCGGGCTTCCCCCGGCCTTCCTCGACGTCGGCTCCGCCGAGACGTTCCGCGACGAGGTCGTCGCCTACGCCACCCGCCTGTGGCACGCCGGCGGGGTCGCCGAGCTGCACGTTTGGCCGGGCGGCTTCCACGGCTTCGACGGCTTCGCCCCCCAGGCGGTCCTCTCCCAGGCCTGCCAGACAGCCCAGCTGAGCTGGCTGCGCAGGCTGCTCGCGGAGTAACGGCGCGACCAGGCCCCACCGGCCCGCGGCCAAAGACCCCCGCCTGTCCCGCGGAGCACTCAGGAGGCGGCATGCGACCAAGGCGACCGGGCGGCTCTGCGGGGCGCAGCCCCAACGGGCGCGAGGAACGGCTCGACCAGCACCCACCGGCCCGCGGCCGAGGAACCCACCGGACCCGCAGCCGAAGAACCGCACAACCCGCGGAGCGCAGTGCGCGAAATCCGGCTCCATGGCGCACCATGGGGCCATGAAAGAGCTGGCGGGGCGGCTGACCGCGCTGGATCCGGATGCCGGCGCCGCAGTACGGGTCATCGCCTACTTCGATCGGCTGGCCGAGCACCGGGCCGGTCTTGAGGCGCTGGTGCGTGGGGTCGCCGTGCTGGCCGGGTGCCCGGCGCGGCTCACCGACGCCGGGCGGCGCGTGCATCTGCGGGTCGAGACCGACGGACGCCGCCGGGACGCGGACCAGCCGCCTGACCCCGCCTGGCCGTCCGCCGCGCTGTCACCGGACGGTGCCCCGGCGCTGTGGCTGGAGCGAGCGGAGGCGCCCAGCGTCGTCGACGCGGTGATCCTGGAACGGGCGGCGGCTGCCATCCGGGGCGTCCTCGACCGCACCCGTGGCCGCGCACCGACGGCCCCCGACGACGACCCGGCGCTCGTCGAGACCCTTCTCGACGCCACCGCACCCGAGCAGGTACGACTGCACGCGGCCCGGCGTCTGGGCCTGGACCCGGCCGCCCCGGCCCACGCGATCGCTCCGCTCGACGGCCCGCCCCGCATCCTGGCCGCCGCCGCCCTGCGCGAGCCGGTCCCCGTCGGAGGTCGACTGTCAGCCCCGGAAGAGCCGGCCCGTGCCAAGCCGGCCGCCGCCGATGCCGGATCCGCCACCACCGCCCTCCCGTCCGGCCGGGTCGGTGTCGGCCCCGCCGTGCCCGTGCTCGAACTGCCGGGCTCCTGGGCCGCCGCCCGCACCGCGCTCCGATTCACCGCCGACGGCACCCCGCACGCCCCCGGACCGCGGGTCGTGTACGCCGATGAGCTCGGCGGTATCGGGCTGCTCGCCGAGCTCGTCGTGCCGGGGGCCGATCCGCCGCCCGATGTGCAGGCGCTGGAGGCGGCGGTCGCGGACGCGCCCTGGATGCTGACGACGCTGCACGCCGTCGCCTGTACGGCGAGCCTGCGGTCGGCCGCCGTCGAGATCAACGTCCACCACTCCACGCTCCAGGACCGGTTGGGCCACGCCGAGGCGCTGCTCGGGTGGCCCGTCCGCACCCCGCAGGGCCGGCTAAGGCTGCAACTTGCCCTGACCGTGCGCCATTTGGGGCGTGCGTAGCGGGACCATGGCGGGAGGAGGGACTACGCCCAGGCCGTCACCGGGACGAAGGAACTGTCCTGGCGGAAGGTGTCCGTGCCGTCCGTCACGTCCACGCGCAGCTGGTAGTTGTAGTGGCGCAGGAAGTAGCCCGGGTAGTTGTACGACTCGAAGCGCACCGACCCCGACGTCGTGCCCGTCCGGGCGATGAACGTGGCGTCCTTCGCGAAGGTCGACGTACCGTCGTTGGCGTCGAAGCGGGCACGGTAGTCCCAGTGGCGGAGGTAGTTGCCGGAGCTGTCGCGGAACGAATAGCCGCCCGCGTCGGCCAGTCCCGCGACGACCGTGAACGTGGATGCCTGCTTGAGCGCGGTGGTGCTGGAGCTGCTCACCACGGGGAGGTTGAGCAGCGAGGACTGCACCTGCCAGTACCGCGTCGAGTAGTTGACCGACTGGAAGGAGCGCGTGACGCCCTTCGACAGGCTCGGCCCGCCGCTGACCGTCTCCTTGACCACCGTGAAGTGACGGGCCGTTCCGGAGACCGAGGGCAGTGCCTTCGCAGCGGTCCAGGTGGCGAACGTGTCGTAGCTGTCGCTGTAGTAGTACTTCCCGTCGCCGTAGCCGTCGAAGAAGATCCGCCAGCCGCCGTTGTCGAGCTGGATCACGGACGGGCCTTCGCGGTAGCTGCCCCAGCCGGCCCAGTCGCCGGTCTTCTTGATGGTGTAGGGGCCGGCGAGGCTGGTGGCGGTGGCGTACTCGATGTACTTAGTCGTCTCGTTCTTCGGGAAGGCGTGGTAGGTCGAACCGATCTTCACGATGCATGTGTCGATGTGGTTCGACCCGATGCCCGACAGCGCCACCGGTGAACTCCACGCCGTGAGCGCGGAGTTGGTCGCCTTCAGCAGATACGGGGTGAAGATCCACTCGTCACTGGTGACCGAGCAGGACACGATGATGTTCACGCTGCCGTCGCTGTCGACGAAGAACTCGGGCGCCCACGCGCGGGACAGGTTGGCGATCGGGACCGTGTAGTCGTACAGGAAGGTCCAGTTGACGCGGTCCGAGCTGCGGGCGAAGCCGATGGTGGTGCTGGTGTCCTGCCAGGTGTGCGTGGTGTAGGTGACGTAGTAGTAGCCGTTTGTGTGCTTGAAAACGCTCGCGTCGCGGATGCGGTTGCTGGGCGGGGTGTAGGCCGAGGACTTCACGAGCCGGAAGTCGGTGGCGTCGTCGGCCTGGTAGACGTTCACCGTGCCGTCGTTGCTGTTGAGGAACGGGACGATGGTGTAGCGCGTGGCGGAGCCGCTGGGCGGGGCCGCCGCGGCAGCGATGCCGAGCAGTCCGGGCAGTTCGCCCAGGACGAGCGCCGAGGCGGGCAGGACGGCCAGCGCGCGCAGCAGGCTGCGACGGGAGGGCGTGGGGCGGGGACTGGTCACGTGCGGCTCCTTGGTGATCCAACCGACGGCTCTCCGCGTTCGACATTGCGAACGCAGTTCGGTAAATCGGTCAGACCGTAAATCCGAGGCGTGCGCACGTCAATAGTTCGGACATGCGCCGGACCTGTGAACTTGCGCCCGGCCGCCACACATTCGACATCTCCCACAGTGCCGACCCGCCAGCCGTTACCGTGCGGTAGTGAAGCTGTGGAATCGCTATGGAAAACACGCCGGCGCTGCGCGACGGGGTGCGACGGAGGTGTCCGTATGACTGCCGAGCGTGCCGCCGGACTCATGGGGTGCGCCCGCGCGCTGGCCGAAGGCGAGGTGACCTCGCGGGCCCTCGTCGAGCAGTCTCTCGCTCGGATCGGGGCGACGCAGGGCACACTCAACGCCTTCCGGATCGTGCGGGCCGAGGCAGCGCTCGCCGAAGCCGACGCGGCCGACCGGGAACTGGCGGCGGGTGGCCGCCGGCCGCTGCTGGGCGTACCGGTGGCCGTGAAGGACGACACGGACGTGGCGGGCGAGCCGACCGCGTTCGGCTGCCGGGGCGAACACCCGCCCGTGGCCGAGGACGGCGAGGCGGTACGGCGACTGCGCGCGGCCGGCGCGGTCGTCGTCGGCAAGACCAACACCTGCGAGTTCGGCCAGTGGCCCTTCACCGAGGGGCCCGACTTCGGCGCGACCCGCAATCCCTGGCATCCCGACCACACCCCGGGCGGCTCGTCCGGCGGTTCGGCCGCCGCCGTCGCCGCGGGCCTGGTCCCCGCCGCCCTCGGCTCGGACGGCGCCGGCTCGGTGCGCATCCCGGCGTCCTGGACCCATCTGATCGGCATCAAGCCGCAGCGCGGGCGCATCTCGACCTGGCCGCGCCCGGAGTCCTTCCAGGGCATCACGGTCAACGGCACCCTGGCCCGCACGGTCGCGGACGCCGCCCTCCTCCTGGACGCGGCCAGCGGCAACCACGTACGGGACCCGCACCAACCGCCGACGATCAGCGCGTTGGAGGCCGCCGACCGCGACCCGGGGCGGCTGCGCATCGCCCTCTCACTCAAACCGCCGTTCACCGCACTGCCGGCGCGACTCCAGCCCGACGTACGGGCGCGGATCGTCCAACTCGCCGAGAAGCTGGCCTCGTTGGGCCACACGGTCGAGGAGGCCGACCCGGCGTACGGGCAGATCGGACTCACCTTCGTCCCGCGCGCCACCGCCGGCATCGCCGAGCGGGTCCGCGAGGCCCCGTACCCCGCGCTGCTCGACCGGCGCACCCTGGGCGCAGCCCGGCTGGGCCGACTGCTCGGCGGGCCCCCGCTGCGACTGGCCCGGCGTGCGGAGTCCGCCCTGCACCGGCGGATCGGCGCCCTCTTCTCCTCGTACGACGTGGTCCTCGCGCCGACCACGGCCGCTCCCCCGCCGCGCATCGGCGCCCTGCTGCAACTGAACGGACTGGCCACCGACCGCGCGATGATCGCCGCCTGCCCGTACGCCTGGCCGTGGAACGTGCTGGGCTGGCCCGGGGTGAACGTGCCTGCCGGGTTCGTGGGCGAAGGGCTGCCGGTGGGCGCCCAGTTGCTCGGCCCGGCGAACAGTGAGCCGCTGCTCGTCTCCCTGGCCGCGCAGTTGGAGGCCGACCTGCGCTGGCACGAGCGGTGGCCACCGGTTCAGCCGGTCGCCGACTCGACGGCGGCATAAGGGCGCCTGGGCCCGTACGCTGTGACCATGGACGACGCGGCGATGGTCGGCTTGATGGGGCGGGTGACGGGCACGATCGGGCCGGGGCTGGTCGGCGAGGTGATCGTCCGGGTGCGCGGCGGCGCCGAGCACTTCCTGGCGTATCCCGCCGTGTCCCAGGACCGTATCGAGCGCGGGACGGTGGTCATGGTCGTCGAGTACCTGCCGCCACGCACCGTGTACGTCACCGCCGCCTACGACAGCTGAGCCCGGCGGACGCACCGTCGTGGGGTCCGCACGTCTGCGGATGATCACGTGTGCGTCAAGCTTGCAACAAGGATTCCTCAGCCGCTGTACCCAGGCCTCGCACAGGAGCACCCTTGCGTCGTTCGGTGCCGAAAGGGCACCAGGCAA
The DNA here is from genome assembly GCF_036345175.1 of Streptomyces sp. NBC_00576. NCBI lineage: Bacteria > Bacillati > Actinomycetota > Actinomycetes > Kitasatosporales > Streptomycetaceae > Streptomyces > Streptomyces sp. NBC_00576. The sequence continues at coordinate 1,070,396 of NZ_CP107780.1, forward strand.
AGGGGGCGTATGCCGATGTTCGTCGGCGTCGTTGCGGGGGTCGCGGTAGTTGCCGTCCTCGCACTCATAGGTGTTTTCAAGATGATGTGGCGGGTCGCTGAACCCAACGAGGCACTCATCATCTCCGGCTCCAAGCACAGGACCGAAGGCCTTGAAGAAGGCATGGGGTTCCGTATCGTCACCGGGCGGGGCACGCTCGTGCTGCCCGGGATGCAGGCGGTGCGCAAGATCTCGCTCGATCTGAACGAGACCGAACTGCACGTGGACTGCGTGACCACCCAGGGCATTCCGCTCAAGGTGCGGGGCGTGGTCATCTTCAAGGTGGGCGACGACTTCGTGTCGATCGCCAACGCGGGCCGCCGTTTCCTCGACCAGCAGAAAATGATGGCGGAGCGGGTGCACAACGTGTTCGCCGGTCATCTGCGGTCCATCGTCGGCGGGTTGACCGTCGAGGAGATGATCCGCGACCGAGAGAAGCTCACCGGGCAGACCCGGGCCGCGTGCGGCACGGAGATGGAGAAGCTCGGACTGATCGTCGACTCGCTCCAGATCCACGAGATCGAGGACCCCACCGGGTACATCAAGAACCTCGCCATGCCGCACGCCGCCGCCGTCCAGCGGGACGCGCGGATCGCACAGGCCGAGGCGAATCGTCTCGCCACCGAGGCCGAGCAGAAGGCCGCGGCGCGGATGTCGGAGGCCACCCGGGACAGCGAGATCCTGCAGGCCGGCTACCAGGCGGAGCGCGACAAGGCGGCGGCGAAAGCCCGGCAGGCCGGACCGCTCGCCGACGCCGCCGCCCGGCAGGACGTCGTCGTCCAGGAGACGCGCATCGCCGAACTCGACGCCCTGCGCCGGGAGCAGCAGCTCCAGGCGGACGTCCGCAAGCCGGCCGACGCGCAGGCCTACGAGACACGGGCGCGGGCCGAGGCCGAGCGTGACGCGCGTATCTCGGCGGCGCAGGCCAAGGCCAAGGAGACCGAGCTCGCGGCCCTGGCCGAGGCCAACCGGGTCACGACGGCCGCGACCGCCGAGGCCGAGTCGATCAAGGCGCGAGGTACGGCTGCCGCCTTGGCGACCAGGGCCACGGGTGAGGCCGAGGCCGCCGCGTCGCAGGCCAAGGGCCTCGCCGCCGCCGAGGCGACGAAGGCGAAGGGGCTCGCGGAGGCGGAGGCCATCAAGGCGCGGGCCGCCGCGCTCGCCGAGAACCAGGAAGCGGTGGTCGCCCAGCAACTCGCCGAGAACTGGCCGGAGATCGTGCGGGCCGGTGCGTCCGCGTTCGGCAGCGTGGACAACATGGTGGTGCTCAACGGTGCGGACGGGATGGCCGAGATGCTCGCCAAGGCGCTCACGATGGGCGGTACGGGGCTGGGGCTGGCGCGGCAGTTGCTCGCGTCCATGAACCAGAACGGGCAGACACCGAACGGGACTTCGGCGCTGAACGGGCTGGCGGCGCCTGGGGTGCAGAAGGTGCCGGTGGAGAAGGACGAGGGGTGATGCGGGAGGGGTGATGCAGTGAGTGGCGGGGCTCAGGCTCTAACGTGAGCCCCGTGACTGTCTTTCCGGATGCCGAAGTCCCGGGCCGCTACGGCCCCTCCGCCACCACCGAGGCCGATCCTCGCGATGTTGGGCGGGTGCGTACGGAGTACTCGCCCGCCCACGACGGGGATCCCGATCCCGGGGAGATCGTGTGGACCTGGGTGCCGTTCGAGGAGAACGACGGGCGGGGGAAGGACCGGCCCGTGCTGGTTGTCGCCCGCGAGGCCGGGGGGACGTTTCTTGCCGTGCAGCTGTCCAGCAAGCGGCATGACGGGGACCGGGAGTGGGTTCCGATCGGGAGCGGGCCGTGGGACCGGACCGGTCGCGATTCGTGGGTGGATGTGGATCGGGTGCTACGGCTGTTCGAGGACGGGATGCGGCGGGAGGCCTGTGCGTTGGACCGGATGCGGTTCAACTCCGTTGTGCTGCGGTTGCGGGAGCGATACGGCTGGCGTTGAGTGAGCCGGTTGTGTTCACCGTGCGGGCCGACAGGCCCTGGCTGACACCCGGTACGGGAGCCAGGGCCGCCACGGACTTCTCTGTACGGATGGCGCCGCCGGGAATCGCCTACCGCAGTTGGGCGGTGTCCAGAAGTTCGCGGGCCATCAGGTGTGCGGGCGTCTCGGTTTGTGCGGCGACGCGCCGGAAGGTCTCCTGGGCGGGGCGGGCCGGCCAGGCGGGGGGCAGGTGCCCGGCGGGAAGCCTGGGGTCCGTACGGATGGTCCAGAGCCATTCGCTGACCAGCCGCAGCCGGGTCCCGATCGGATCGTCTCCGGATCCGGCGTCCAGCTGGGCGGTCCAGCGGCGCCGCCGCACAGCAGCAGGGCGACGGGGGTGCTGCTGGAGCAGGGGGAGGACACCGCGAACTTAGGCGCTTCCATGACTGCCGTCAAGAAAGTGCCAAACATTACATCCTGTGAATTTCCTGTCTCCGCCGACTGCCAGCAGCCGTCCGAGCCGTTGGGCGGGCGTTCTCACCGCGCGCCACCAGGTACCCACACACGGTCCCCACCCGGGCCCCCGCACAGCCCCGTCCACGGGCGTCGCCTCGAAGGCCCGAGGCGCCGACCCCCGAGCCAACTCCACGGCCGACAGCGGTTTTCCGTCACCGTCTGGGCCGCCTCGACGGCCAGGCCGCCGACCCCTTGCCGTCGGCGAAGCTGCGGGTGTGGAGGATCGGCGCACGGACGTCCAGCAGCAGCCGACGCGTGCGAACGTTCCCGGATCGGACACCTTGCAGTCGACGTTTCCGCACAGGTCATAAGTTTGCTCAGGTAAATCCGAGCGACCCGGGCGGCAACGTGGGCCCGTGGGTGTGCGCCGACATCCCACAACGACGGGGCCACTTCCGTCGAGTTGCCCGCACCCCTAAGAGGCGAACGTACGCTCGAAAGCCGCCCGTGTTGCCGTGTCCTTCGTGCGGTCCAGGATCGCGAAGACGACTCTCTCGAAGGTGCCCTCGAAACGGCCGCCCACCAGCAGGTCTCTGAATGTGACCGCCACCGTCACCGGGTCGTTCTGGAACACTCCGCAGCCCCACGCACCCAGTACCAGGCGGCGGTAGCCCTCTGTCGCGGCCGTTTCCAGGACCCGTTCCGCCCTGCTCGCCAAGGCGCTCGGCAGCTCGGAGGCCCGCTCGGGCGCCGTTCGTCGCACGACCCCCGCGTTCGGGGCCGCCGCGGTCAGGAAGCCCGCCGTGTACGGGTCGTCCAGGAGGCGGCCCCGGTCGTCCCGGAAGACCGGTACCCCGGGTGAGTGGATGACGCGGTCGGTGTAGAACGGGTCGCGGTGGGTGCGGTGGTGGTCGTAGAACTCGCGCACCTCTGTCAGGCAGGTGTACAGCGCGGAGGCTCGACAGAGGGCCTCCTCCTGGGCCTGGGCGCCGTTCAGGTAGCCGCCGCCCGGGTTGCGGGCCGAGGAGAAATTCAGGACCGCCACCGGGCCGGGGAGACGGCGGGCGGCCTCCAGGCTGCTCTCGCCGGTGACCTCGAAGGAAGTGTCCAGGGGCGAGGCTGCCGGGGGGACCTCCAGCAGGCCCGGGCCGTACATGCGGGTGCCGTCCCGGGCGGCCTTGATCGCCGCGGCGAGTCGTACCTCGCGTCCGTCGGACGCGCGATAGGAACCGGCCGCGACGATCTCCTCCGTACCACGCGCGAGGTCGCGCAGGCGGGCGCTCATGGCGCCACCCCCGTGTGCGCCATGACCGTGCCCTGCACTCGCTCCCCCGCCGTGCTCATACAGGCATCGTGGGTGATGCTGGACACGCGGTGCAACAGAGTTTCCGGGGTAGGCGAACGTCCCGGAAACGCCACGGAAACGGAGATCCATCGTCCTGAAAGCGCCCATGTGCACCCTTGTGCGATTTGACGCGAGAGGTTTGGCTGGGACGAGTGATGCCTGTCCGGCCCACCCGACGCCGGGCCGGCGGCATGCTGGAATCTCAGGAGGAAACCGACATGTCCGATTCGGTGAGTGACTGTACGGAACCACGCACCGCCCTGTCCGAGGCTGAGGTCGAAGCCCTGGTCCGGGGGATCTGCTTCAAGACCGGACCACCTCGCACGCTCGGTGTCGAGGTGGAATGGATCGTCCACGAGCTGCGGCAGCCGCAGCTCCCCGTGACACCCGAACGGCTCGAAGCGGCCTACGCCGCACTGCGGATCCTGCCTCTCAGGTCGGCGCTCACCGTCGAACCGGGCGGTCAGCTGGAGCTCAGCTCCGCTCCCGCCGGCTCCCTGATGGAGTGCATCGGATCCGTCTCCGCCGACCTCGACGCCGTCCGCGCGGTACTGCGCGAGGACGGTCTCGGTCTCGTCGGCATCGGCCAGGATCCCTGGCACCCGCCCCGCCGTTTCCTGCACGAGCCCCGTTACGACGCCCTGGAGCGGTGCCTCGACCTCACCGGTTCGGCCGGCCGCGCCATGATGTGCACCTCGGCCTCCGTGCAGGTGTGTCTCGACGCCGGTCACGAGGAGCCGGGCCCCCTCGGGCACGGACGGCGCTGGTGGCTCGCGAACCAGCTCGGCCCGGTCCTCGTGGCCGCCTTCGCCAACTCCCCGCTCGCCGTGTGCAGCCCCACCGGCTGGCGTTCCACCCGCCAGGTGCTGTGGATGGAGATCGGCGCCGGGAGAGCGGGGGCGCCGCCGCTGGACGCCGATCCGCGGCAGGCCTGGGCCAGGCATGTGCTCGATGCCCCGGTGATGTGCATACGCCGGGACAGCGGGCCGTGGGACGTCCCGGAGGACGGACTGACGTTCCGGGAGTGGATCCGGACCGGGGTGCCCCGGCCGCCCACGCAGGAGGATCTCGACTACCACCTGACGACCCTGTTCCCGCCGGTCCGGCCGCGCGGCCATCTCGAACTGCGCATGATCGACGCCCAGCCCGGCGACGACGGCTGGATCGTCCCGCTCGCCGTCACGGCCGCGCTCTTCGACGACCCCGAGGCCGCCGAACTGGCCTACCGGGCTGTCAAGCCGCTCGCCGAGCGAGCCCTGTCACTGCCCGCCCCGAACAATCCGCTGTGGGCCGACGCCGCCCGCTACGGCCTGGCCGACCCGGAGTTGCGCGAGGTTGCCCTCGCCTGCTTCTCGGCCGCTCTGGAGGCCCTGCCCCGGCTCGGCGCGAGCCAGGAGGTCGTCGACGCCGTCTCCGCGTACATCGACCGCTATGTCATCCAAGGCCGTTGCCCCGCCGACGACCTGCTCGACCGCCTGTACGGCACGGACCGGCGTGCGTACGAGGCCTCGTACGGGAAGGACCTCCGCACATGACCGACCCCGCCCTGGATCCGGAGACGCTCCGGGGGCGTGCTCTTGCCGCGCTCACCGTCGCGCGGGAGCGGACCGCGCTCCTCACCTCCGTCGAGGATCCCGAACTCACCGCGCAGCACTCGCCGTTGATGTCCCCGCTGGTCTGGGATCTCGCCCATATCGGCAACCAGGAGGAGATGTGGCTGTTGCGCGCGGTCGCCGGGCGGGAGGCGATGCGGCCCGAGATCGACGGCCTGTACGACGCCTTCGAGCACTCGCGCGCCGAACGGCCCTCACTGCCGCTGCTGCCGCCCGCCGAGGCCCGTAAGTACGCGGCGGAGGTGCGCGGCCGGGTCCTGGACGTGCTGGAGAGCGCCGGGTTCGAAGGTACGGGTGCTCGGCTGACCGAGGCCGGATTCGCCTTCGGGATGATCGCCCAGCACGAACAGCAGCACGACGAGACGATGCTGATCACCCATCAGCTGCGGAAGGGGCCGGCGGTTCTCCATGCTCCCGACCCGGAGCCCGCTCCCCCGTTCACCGGTCCGGCCGAAGTCCTCGTCCCCGGTGGCCCGTTCACGATGGGCACCTCCACCGAGCCGTGGTCCCTGGACAACGAACGGCCCGCGCACCGGCGCGAGGTGGCGTCCTTCTTCATCGATACGACGCCGGTGACGAACGCCGCCTACCAGGCGTTCATCGCCGACGGAGGCTACGACGACCCGCGCTGGTGGACGTCGGACGGCTGGTCGCATGTGCGCGGACACTCCCTGTACGCGCCGCTGTTCTGGTTCCGGGACGGCGGGCAGTGGCTGCGGCGGCGGTTCGGGGTCACCGAGGTGGTGCCGCCCGACGAGCCCGTCGTGCACGTGTGCTGGTACGAGGCGGACGCGTACGCCCGCTGGGCCGGGCGCCGGCTGCCCACCGAGGCGGAGTGGGAGAAGGCCGCCCGGCACGACCCGGCGACCGACCGCTCGACGCGCTACCCGTGGGGCGACGCGGACCCCGCCCCCGAGCACGCCAACCTCGGTCAGCGGCATCTGCGGCCGGCGCCCGCCGGGAGCTATCCGGCCGGGGAATCGCCGCTGGGGGTACGGCAGTTGATCGGTGATGTGTGGGAGTGGACGGCGAGCGACTTCCTGCCGTACCCGGGGTTCAGCATGTTCCCGTACAAGGAGTACTCGGAGGTGTTCTTCGGGCCCGAGTACAAGGTGCTGCGCGGTGGTTCGTTCGCCGTGGACGCGGTGGCCTGCCGGGGGACGTTCCGCAATTGGGACTATCCGATCCGGCGGCAGATCTTCTCCGGCTTCCGCACCGCCCGTACCCCGGAGGCCATCTGATGTGCCGTCAACTGGCCTTCCTTGGGCCCCCGGAGTCGATCGGCAGCGTGGTGGTGGAGCCGCCGCACGGGCTGTACCGGCAGTCGTGGGCGCCCCGGCACCAGCGGTACGGAACCGTCAACGCCGATGGTTTCGGCGTCGGTTGGTACGCGGAGGGCGATCCGGTGCCGGCCCGTTACCGGCGTGCCGGGCCCGTCTGGGCGGACCCGTCCTTCGCCGACCTCGCCCGGGTCGTGCGGACCACCGCGCTGCTCGCCGCCGTACGGGACGCGACGCTGGCCGGCGCCGACGGGGAGGCCGCCGCGGCGCCCTTCGCCGCGGGTGCCTGGCTGTTCGGGCACAACGGGGCGGTCATCGGCTGGCCGGGATCCGTCGCACCCCTCGTACAGGCCCTGCCCGGTGAGGAGTTGCTGTCGATGGAGGCGCGCTCCGACTCGGCCTTCCTGTGGGCGCTGGTGCTGCACCGGCTGCACGCCGGTGACGATGTCGGACGGGCGCTGGCCCGCACCGTCCTGGAGGTCGACGCGGCGGCTCCCGGCTCCCGCCTCAACCTGCTGCTCACGGACGGCACGACGATCGCGGCGACCGCCTGGGGGGACACCCTCTTCCACCTGACGGGGCCCGGCCCCCGCACGGTGGTGGCGTCAGAACCGTACGACGACGATCCCCGCTGGCAGGAGGTACCCGACCGCACCCTCGTCATCGCGAGCCGTACCGAGGTACGGCTCACCCCGCTCCAGGACGTGAGCGGCGACCTGGCATCCGTACCACCCGAGGAGCTTCGTACGTGAGTCCGTTCCTGGTCACCCGCACCCTGCCCGAGGACGCCACGGAGGCCGCCCTGCGCGCCGACGTTCTCCACGGGCTCACCCGCACGCCCAAGGCACTCCCGCCGAAGTGGTTCTACGACGCTCACGGCAGCGAACTCTTCGACCGGATCACCGAGTTGCCCGAGTACTACCCGACCCGGGCCGAGCGCGAGATCCTTCTCGCCCGGGCCGGGGAGATCGCCGCCGCGACCGGTGCGCGCACGCTGGTCGAGCTGGGTTCCGGCTCGTCGGAGAAGACGCGGCATCTGCTGGACGCGCTGCCGGAGCTGGAGACGTATGTCCCGGTCGACGTGAGTGAGAGCGCGCTGCGGCAGGCGGGCGAGGCGCTGATCGCCGAGCGGCCGGGGCTCGGCGTACACGCTCTGATCGCCGACTTCACCGGCGGTCTGGCGCTGCCGGGGACGCCCGGGCCCCGACTGATGGCGTTCCTCGGCGGCACGATCGGCAATCTGCTGCCCGCCGAACGGGCCGCGTTCCTGTCGTCGGTGCGTTCCCTGCTGTCGCCCGGGGACGCGCTGCTGCTCGGCACGGACCTGGTCAAGGCCGAGTCGGTGCTGGTCCCGGCGTACGACGACGCGGCGGGTGTGACGGCCGCGTTCAACAAGAACGTGCTGACCGTCGTCAACCGCGAACTCGGCGCCGACTTCGACCCCGACGCCTTCGAGCATGTGGCGCTGTGGGACTCGGCCAACGAGTGGATCGAGATGCGGCTGCGCTCGCTCGCCGAGCAGACCGTGAAGATCCCCGCGCTCGACCTCGCCGTGGACTTCGCGGTGGGCGAGGAGATGCGTACGGAGGTGTCGGCGAAGTTCCGGAAGGAGGGTGTGGGCGCCGAACTGGCCGCTGCCGGGCTGGAGCCGACCCGGTGGTGGACGGACGAGCTGGGCCGTTTCGCCCTGTCGCTGAGCGTCGCCCGTTAGCGACACCTCGCGAACCGTCGCCACATGGGGCACGGTGGAACGTGGAATGCCGCCAGGAGGATCCAGTACGACCAGCACATCCAGTACGGCGAAGAGGAGCACCCGCATGTCCAACCACACCTACCGGGTCACCGAGATCGTCGGCACCTCGCACGAAGGCGTCGACCAGGCCGTCCGCAACGGCATCAGCCGGGCCTCGCAGACCCTGCGCAATCTGGACTGGTTCGAGATCACGCAGGTCAGGGGCCAGATCGTGGACGGGCAGATCGAGCACTACCAGGTCGGCCTGAAGGTCGGTTTCCGGCTGGAGGACGGCGAGTGACAGCCGTGGTGTAGGCCACTGACTCAGGTCCGGCCCTCGGACTCCTGCGCCTCCTTCAGTGCGCCCGACTCGGCCGTCCAGCGGGCCCGTACGACGCTGAAGCCCGCGCGTTCCGCGTCCTGGCAGACGAGTTCGTCGTCGTCCACCAGGACGCGGATCTCGCGGTCGCGGGCCAGGCGGCGCAGGATCTCCAGTTTGGTGCTGCGGGCGGGCCTGCGGTCGTCGTCGCGCCGCATCCAGATGCGGCCCTCGGGCAGTTTGTGCGCGGCGAGCCAGGCGACCGTGTCCCGGCGGCAGCGTTCGGGCCGTCCGGTCAGATAGACGACCTCGCACTCGCGCGCGCTCTCCAAGGCCAGCGCGACGCCCTCGGTGAGCGGCGGGTCGTGCGGCGCGGCGGCGAAGAACGCCGCCCAGTCGCGCGGCTTGCGTTCCAGGAACCGCTGCCGGTGCGCGGTGTCGGCGAGCGTGTTGTCGAGGTCGAACACGGCGAGCGGCCGGCTGCTCTTCAAACTGCTGTTCTGCGTCACGGTCCCTGACCCTAGTCAGCCGGACCCGGCAACCTCCACGGCGTCGGCGGCCACTCCTTGGCGACACAGCCGAGGCAGAGGCAGGAGCCGTACATGCGCAACGCAGCGATCCGGACGGGCACGGCGGTACTGGGAACCGCGTTAATGACAGTGGGGATGCTCGTGGGCGCCGCCGAGGGGGCGAGTGCCGCGACGACGCTCGTCGTGGCGACCAACGGCGACGACTCGGCGCCGGGCACGCTCGCGCGCCCCCTGAAGACCATCCAGAAGGCCGTCGACCTGGCCCGGCCGGGCGACACGATCACCGTACGCGGGGGCACCTACGCCCTCACGGACAACATCACCATCGCCACCTCCGGCACCGCGTCCCAGCCCATCTCCCTGGGCACCTACTCGGGCGAGCGGGTCGTCGTCGACGGGGAGCGACTGCCCGCCAGTCACACACCCGTCGGGGGCAGCATTCCGCGCGGCGAGCGGGGTGCGATCCACCAGGAGGCCTCGTACTGGCGGATCTCGGGGCTGGAGATCGTGAACGGGCCGTACGGCGTCTACTGCGACGGCTGCAACAACAACGTCTTCGCCCTCCTCGTCACCCACGACAACTACGAGTCCGGTTTCCAGCTCCAGGGCGCCTCCGCCAACAACCAGATCCTGGACCTGGACAGTTACGGCAACCGTGACCCGCGCAAGAACGGCGAGAGCGCGGACGGCCTTGCCATCAAGGAAGGCAGCGGGACCGGCAACGTCGTGCGGGGCGCGCGGCTGTGGAACAACGTGGACGACGGCTTCGACGCCTGGAAGTTCACCTCGCCGATCACGATCGAGAACACCATCACGTACGGCAACGGCTTCAACCGCTGGAACTTCCCCGACTTCGCGGGCGACGGCAACGGCTTCAAGCTCGGCGGCGGCACCCCGGCGCCCGCCGTGGCGCACGTCCTGCGCAACACGGCCGCGTTCAAGAACGCGGCGCACGGCATCACCGACAACGGCAATCCGGGCGCCATCGGCATCAACCGCAGTACCGCGTACGGGAATGCGGGTACCGGCTTCGACATGGACGTCTCCGGGGGACGCGCCACCCTCACCGCCAATCTGTCGGTCGCCGACGGACGTGCCGTCGCCCTCGGCTCCGCCACCGTCTCGACCGGCAACTCCTGGAATCTGGGCGGCACTTGGAATGCCGCTTCGGTGCTGAGCACCGACCCGGCGGCGATCACAGGTGCGCGTCGCGCGGACGGTTCACTGCCCGCGGCCACCAGCTTCCTGGTGCCGCGTGCGGGAACGAACATCGGCGCCCGCTTCTAGGCGGTCTTCGAAGGCATATCGGGCGGCGGGAGCGGTCAACCGGAATTCAATCTGTCGGAAACATTGACTCCCTCCCGCCTCCTACCTATCTTTCGGTCGAACCTCTGAACATCGTTCCATATACCGAACAACATCGGCCCGGGAAAGAACAGGCCGCTGAAGGAGACTCGCCGTGGACCGCACCCGCAGCAGCTCGACCAGCCGACGCACGCTCCTCAAGGCCTGCACGGCCCTGGTCGTCGCCGTGACCGTGCCCGCCGTCGTCGGCACCCCGGCGTTCGCCGCCGTCCCGGCCTCCCCGGCCGTCACCTTCACCAACCCGATCGCCGAGCAGCGCGCCGACCCGCACATCTACAAGCACACCGACGGCTACTACTACTTCACCGCCACGGTCCCCGCGTACGACCGGATCGTGCTGCGCCGCGCCACCACGCTCCAGGGCCTCGCGACCGCCGCCGAGACGACCATCTGGACCAAGCACGCCAGCGGTGACATGGGCGCCCACATCTGGGCTCCGGAGATCCACTTCATCGACGGCAAGTGGTACGTGTACTTCGCGGCCGGCGCCTCGAACGACATCTGGAAGATCCGCCCGTGGGTCCTGGAGTCCTCGTCCGCCAACCCGATCACCGGGACCTGGACCGAGAAGGGCCGTATCGCGCTGCCCCTGGACACCTTCTCGCTCGACGCGACGACCTTCGTGGTGAACGGCACCCGCTATCTGAGCTGGGCGCAGAACGACCCGGCCGTCGGCGACGGCACCAACATCTACCTCGCGAAGATGTCCAACCCCTGGACCATCAGCGGCACTCCGGCGATGATCTCCCGGCCCACGCTGTCCTGGGAGATCATCGGGCACACGGTGAACGAGGGGCCCTCCGTCATCCAGCGGAACGGGAAGGTCTTCATGGCCTTCTCGGCGAGCGCCACGGACGCCAACTACTGCCTCGGTCTGCTGACCGCGTCCGCCTCCGCCGATCTGCTGAACCCGGCCTCCTGGACGAAGAGTTCGCAGCCGGTGTTCACGAGCAACGCCTCGACCGGGCAGTACGGGCCGGGCCACAACACGTTCACGGTCTCCGAGGACGGCAAGTCCGACGTCCTCGTCTACCACGACCGCAACTACCGGGACATCAGCGGCGATCCGCTCAACGACCCCAACCGGCGCACCCGTTACCAGAAGCTGTACTGGAACGCCGACGGCACCCCGAACTTCGGCATCCCGGTCTCCGACGGGCTCACCCCGGTCCGCTTCTCGTCGTTCAACTACCCGGACCGGTACATCCGGCACTGGGAGTACCGAGCGAAGCTGGAGGCGAACGTCACCAACCTCGCCGACTCGCAGTTCCGGATCGTCACCGGGCTGACCGGCTCCGGAACCGTCTCGCTGGAGTCGGCGAACTTCCCCGGCTACTACCTCCGGCACAAGAACTACGAACTGTGGGTGGAGAAGAACAGCGGCACGGCCACCTTCCTGGCCGACGCCTCCTTCACCCGGCGGGCGGGCCTCGCCGACTCGGCCGGGGTGTCCTTCGAGTCGTACAACTTCCCGGGCCGTTACATCCGGCACTACAACGGTCTGATCCAACTCCAGCCGATCAGCACCTCCCTGGACCAGCAGGACGCGACGTACTACGCCGAGTAGCCCGCCCGGCAGAGGACTTCAGAGCGTCAGAACTCCGACATGTCAGTCACCTCAGAGACGAGGCGCATGTGACCCCCCACCTCTCCAGGCGGTTTCTGCTCCAGAGCGCGATCCTCGCGGCGGCGGCACCCGCGTTCGCCTACGCCGCCTCCGGCCGGGCCGTCGCCGCTGCCCTGCCCGCGCCGTCCGCCTGGACGCTGCGCCCCTTCGAGCTGAAGGACGTCTCGCTCGGCCAGGGCGTCTTCGCGAGCAAGCGCCAGCTGATGCTGGACCACGGGCGCGGCTACGACGTGAACCGGCTGCTCCAGGTGTTCCGTGCCAACGCGGGCCTGTCCACCGGCGGCGCGGTCGCCCCGGGCGGCTGGGAGGGCCTGGACGGCGAGGCCAACGGCAACCTGCGCGGCCACTACACCGGCCACTTCCTGACCATGCTGTCGCAGGCGTACGCGAGCACCGGTGACCAGGTGTACGCGGACAAGATCCGCACCATGCTCGGCGCTCTGACCGATGTGCGCGCGGCACTGCGCACCGACCCGCGCATGCTCACCGTCACCGGGAGGTGGGGCGGCGCGCACGAGAACGTCCGGGGCTCCTACCAGTACGTGGACCTCCCGGCAGCCGTACTGGGCGGGGCCGCGGCGATCACCCTGTCGACCTGGGTGAAGCCCACCCACGACGCCAACTGGCAACGCGTCTTCGACTTCGGCAACGACACCACCAAGTACATGTACCTGGTCACCCGCAACGCGGGCGGAGTGCCGCGCTTCGCCATCACCACCAACGGTCCCGGTGGCGAACAGGGCCTCAACGGCACCGCCGCGCTGCCGCTGAACCAGTGGAGCCATCTCGCGGTGACCATCTCCGGCACCACGGCCACCCTCTACGTCAACGGCACCGCCGTCGCCCAGAACACCTCGATGACGCTCAACCCGTCCGTCCTGGGCACCCTGACGAACAACTGGCTCGGCCGCTCGAACTTCTCCGGCGACCCCGTCTACGCGGGCGCCTTCGACGAGTTCAACGTCTACTCGCGCGCCCTGACCGCGGCCGAGATCACCTCGCTCCAGAGCAACGAGGCCAAGAAGTCCGCCGCGGGGCTCGGCAACCTCGCCTCGTACTACTTCTCCGCCACCTCCGGCGGGACGTTCGGTGACGCCTCCGGGCGCGGACTGACCGCCACCCTGCGCCGCACCTGGGGCGGCCCGAGCCACCAGGGCTTCCTCGCCGCCTATCCGGAGACGCAGTTCATCGCACTGGAGTCGATGACGAGCGGCGACTACACGAAGGTGTGGGCGCCCTACTACACCGCGCACAAGATCCTCAAGGGTCTGTTGGACGCCTACCTCGCGACGGACGACTCCCGGGCGCTGGACCTCGCGTCCGGCATGTGCGACTGGATGTACTCGCGGCTGTCCAAGCTGCCCGACGCCACCCTGCAGCGGATGTGGGGGATCTTCTCCAGCGGTGAGTTCGGCGGCATCGTCGAGACCATCGTCGACCTGTACACGATCACCGGCAAGGCCGATCACCTCGCCCTGGCCAAGCTGTTCGACCTCGACACGCTCATCGACGCGTGCGCGGCCAACACCGACACACTCAACGGCCTGCACGCCAACCAGCACATCCCGATCTTCACCGGATACGTACGGCTGTACGACGCGACGGGCGAGACTCGCTATCTGACCGCCGCGAAGAACTTCTGGGGCATGGTCGTCCCGCAGCGCATGTACGGGATCGGCGGCACCAGCACGGGCGAGTTCTGGAAGGCGCGCGGGGTGATCGCGGGGACGGTCAGCGACACCAACGCCGAGACCTGCTGCGCGTACAACCTGCTCAAGCTGAGCCGGACGCTGTTCTTCCACGAGCAGGACCCGAAGTACATGGACTACTACGAGCGGGCGCTCTACAACCAGGTGCTCGGCTCCAAGCAGGACAAGGCCGACGCCGAGAAGCCGCTCGTCACGTACTTCATCGGGCTCACGCCCGGCCATGTGCGCGACTACACGCCCAAGCAGGGCACCACGTGCTGCGAGGGCACGGGCATGGAGAGCGCCACGAAGTACCAGGACTCGGTGTACTTCAAGTCGGCCGACGGCGCCTCCCTGTACGTCAATCTGTACAGCCCCTCCACCCTGGCCTGGGCCGAGAAGGGCGTCACTGTCACCCAGACCACCGAGTATCCGAAGGAGCAGGGCACCACGCTCACGATCGGGGGCGGCAGCGCCGCCTTCGCGCTGCGGCTGCGGGTGCCCGTCTGGGCAACGGCCGGGTTCCAGGTGACCGTCAACGGGCAGGCGGTGAGCGGGACCCCGGTCGCCGGGAGCTACTTCACGGTGTCGCGGACCTGGCAGAGCGGGGATGTCGTACGGATCAGCGTGCCGTTCCGGCTGCGCGTCGAGAAGGCCCTCGACGACACCTCGCTCCAGGCCCTGTTCTACGGGCCGGTGAACCTGGTGGCCCGGAGTGCGAGCACCGGCTATCTGTCGTTCGGGCTGTACCGCAACGCGGCGCTCTCCGGCGATCTGCTGCCCTCCCTCACCCCGGTGAGCGGCAAGCCGCTGCACTACACACTGAACGGCGCCGAGTTCGCCCCCTTCTCCGAGGGGACCGAGGACCCGACGCACGCCTATGTCCGGCGCGCCGAACCCACGGTCGTGTTCGGGACCGTCGACTCCGGGGTCGCCAACCCGGCGAAGACCGACGGCACCACACTGCTCGACGAGATCTGGGCGGGGGCGCCCTTCGCGAACAAGGCAGCACTGGTCACGCGGGTGCAATCGACAACGGCGACCTGGGTGTCGGCGGGGCTGCTCACGCAGGCGGCGGCCGACACGGTGGTGAGCACGGCGCAGGGGGCGTCGTACGTGTCCTGACCGTCGTACGTCTCCTGATCGCCGCGGGCGGTACCCCTACCCGAGGGGTATCGCCCGTCGTGCGCGCGAATGACGGGTGAGAGCCCCACTACTACGTTCTCAGTAGTCGCGATTGTCGGCAGGCGCACGACGACGGGAGGGGGTCGGACCCGGGAGCCTTGGCAGGTACCCGAGATCCGATGATGTGGAGACCTCCCCCTCGTGGCCACCTTCCTGTACAAGCTGGGCCGACTGGCCTTCCGGCGGCGCTGGTACGTCGCCCTGATGTGGCTGGCGGTGCTCGCCGCCGTCGGCGCCGGTGCCGCGACCGCGCCCGCCGCTCCCGACGCGGACAACGCGATGCCGGGAATCGAGTCCCAGAAGGCCTTCGACCTGATGGACCAGCGGTTCCCCGGCTCCAATGCGCACGGCGCGAACGCCCGGGTGGTGTTCGTGGCGCCGGGCGGCGAGAAGGTCACCGCCACCGAGAACAGGGCGGCGATCGAGAAGTTCGTGGGCGAGGTGGCCGACGGTTCACAGGTCGCGTCCGCCGCGGACCCCTTCCGGGCCAAGGCGGTCAGCGAGGACGCCTCGACGGCGTACGCCACCGTCAACTACAAGGCGAAGCCCGACGATCTCACCGACGCCACCAAGAACCGTCTCAAGGACGCCATCAAGGAGGCGCAGGGCTCGGGGCTGACCGTCGAGGTCGGCGGTACGGCGCTGGCGACGACGCCCTCTGCGGGCGGCGCGGCCGAGGCGATCGGTATCGCCATCGCGGCCCTCGTCCTGATCGTCACCTTCGGTTCGCTGGCCGCCGCCGGGCTGCCGCTGCTGACCGCGGTCATCGGGGTGGGCGTCAGCATGGCGTCGATCCTGGCGCTGAGCAGCGCGCTGGGTCTGTCCCCGACGACCGGGACGCTCGCCAGCATGCTGGGCCTGGCCTGCGGGATCGACTACGCGGTGTTCATCGTCTCCCGGTACCGCGAGGAGCGCGGCAAGGGGCACGGCCCGCAGGAGGCGGCGGCGCTCGCGACCGGTACCGCTGGCTCGGCGGTCGTCTTCGCCGGTCTCACCGTCGTCATCGCACTGGCCGGCCTCATGGTGGTCGGGGTGCCGATGCTGACGAAGATGGGGCTCTCGGCAGCCGGCGCGGTCGCCGTGGGCGTGCTCATCGCGCTGACGCTGGTCCCGGCCCTGGTGGGCTTCTGGCCGAACGCCCTGCTCGCGCGCTCCGCCCGGAAGACCGGGCAGGTCAAGGGAGCCGACGAGCACAACGGCGGCAGCCGCTGGGCCCGGTTCGTGCTGCGCCGTCCGATCCCGGTGCTGATCGCCTCGGTGGCCGGTCTGGGCGCCCTCGCGATACCCGTGATGGACCTCCAGCTGGGCACGTCCGGCGACGAGGCCAAGCCGACCTCCACCACCGAGCGCCGCGCCTACGACGACCTGGCCACCGCCTTCGGCCCCGGCTTCAACGGCCCCCTGACGATCGTCGTGGACGCCAAGGGGGCTGCCGACGCCAAGGGCGCGGTGGTGACGATCTCCGAGAAGATCGCCGCCACGAAGGGGGTCGTGTCCGTCTCCCAGGCCCGCTTCAACCCCGCCGGCGACACGGCGATCTTCTCCGCCGTCCCGGCCGACGCGCCGACCAGCACGAAGACGCAGGACCTCGTGAAGACCATCCGGTCCGAGCGGGCGGCCACAGTGGCCGGCACTGACGCGGAGTTCAGCGTCACCGGCAGCACGGCGGCGAACATCGACGTCGCCCAGAAGATGCAGGACGCGCTGGTCCCGTACCTGATCGTGGTCGTGGGTCTGGCCATCGTGCTGCTTCTGCTGGTCTTCCGGTCGATCCTGGTGCCGATCAAGGCGGCCCTCGGCTTCCTCCTCTCCGTCCTGGCGGCGCTCGGTTCCGTCATCGCGGTGTTCCAGTGGGGCTGGGGCGCGGAACTCCTCGGCGTCGAGACGACCGGTCCGATCATGAGCATGATGCCGATCTTCCTGGTGGGCATCGTCTTCGGCCTCGCGATGGACTACGAGGTGTTCCTGGTCGCCCGGATGCGGGAGGCGTACGTCCACGGGGACCGGCCCGCGCAGGCCGTCGTCACCGGGTTCCGGTACAGCGCGCGGGTCGTGGTCGCCGCCGCGCTGATCATGATCGCCGTCTTCTCCGGGTTCATCGGGGCCGGCGAGTCCATGATCAAGATGATCGGCTTCGGGCTGGCCGTGGCCGTCCTGTTCGACGCCTTCGTCGTCCGGATGGCGCTCGTACCCGCCGTACTGGCCCTGCTCGGCGAGGCCGCCTGGTGGATGCCGGGCTGGCTGGACAAGGTGCTGCCGCGGGTCGACGTGGAGGGCGAGGCGCTCGCACACAGGGCGGCCACACCCGAGGACGGGGCGGATGGTACGGCAGACCGGGAGGCGGTCCGGGTCTGACATTCGACCGTACGCCCTGGGGGTCGCCCGTGCTGGACACACGGGCGGCCCTCGTCGGACGTCGTGACGCGCTGTCGTGGACCATGGGTCCACGCCCTTCGACCGGAGAGAGCCGATGAGCATCAGCATCGAGCGTTACATCGCGGGCCATCCCCGTCTCGTGGACACGGTGACCGTCGCGACGCTGTTCGTCCTCTTCCTGGTCGGCGCCCGGATCAGCCTGCCCGGCGCAACCCAGCGAGAGGCGCTGTGGCCCGCCGTGCTCCTCGCCGTCAACGCGTGCGCGGGCGTGCTGCTGAGCCGCAGCCATCCACGGACGGCCGTCGTCGTGACCACGGTCTGTGCGATGACGGCGAGTGCGCTGGGTTATCTGCTCACCGTGCTGATGCTGGCCCCCGCCATGGTGGCGATCTACTGGCTGGCGGTCCTCACCGACCGCAGGACGACCCGCTTCTACTGCATCGGCGTGATCGTCATGCTGGTGGCGACGGCCACGATCCTCGACCCTGTCGACCACCCGCTCGTCCTCAAGACGATCGCCCCCATCGCCTATGTTCTGCTCCCGGTCGCCACCGGCAGCGCACGACGTATGCGTCACGCCTACCTGGACGCCGTGCACGCCCGCGCCGACCACGCCGAGCGGACCCGCGAGGAGGAGGCCCGCCACCGGGTGACCGAGGAGCGGATGCGTATCGCCCGGGAGCTGCACGACGTCGTCGCCCACCATCTGGCCCTGGCCAACGCCCAGGCGACCACCGCCGCGCATCTCGCGCACAGCAACCCCGAGCAGACCCGCAGGATGCTCAACGATCTCACCGGCACCACCTCCTCTGCGCTGCGCGAGCTCAAGGCGACCGTCGGTCTGCTGCGCCACACCGACGACATCGACGCCCCCCTGGAACCGGCCCCCGGGCTCTCCCGGCTCCCCGAGCTGATCGACACGGTCCGGTCCGCCGGGCTCAGGGTCACGCTCACGACCGCGGGCAAGGAACGCCCGCTGTCCCCAGGGGTGGACCTGACGGCGTACCGGATCGTGCAGGAGGCGCTCACCAACATCACGAAGCATGCCGTCGGAGCGACGGCGTGGGTGCGGCTTGCGTACTCGACGGACCGGCTGACCATCACGGTCACCGACAACGGCGCCGTCACGGTCCCTGCCGGTCCCCCCGTGCCCGCACCGGCGCGTGGTTTCGGTCTCATCGGGATGCGGGAGCGCGCCCAGTCCGTCGGCGGCAACCTGGAGGCAGGTCACCGCCCGGAGGGCGGTTTCGAGGTCTCCACGGCGCTGCCCCTCTATCCCCAGCCCTCGGAAGAAGAAGAGCGCACCCCATGACCATTCGCGTCCTGCTCGCCGACGACCAGGCCCTGCTCCGGGCGACTTTCCGGATCCTGATCGACTCCGAGGCCGACATGACGGTGATCGGCGAGGCCACCGACGGCCGGGAGGCGGTCGAACTGACCCGCACCCACCTCCCCGACGTGGTCCTCATGGACATCCGGATGCCCGGCACCGACGGCCTGGCAGCCACCGCAGCGGTCTGCGCCGACCCGGAGCTGTCCGCGACGCGGGTGCTGATCCTGACGACGTTCGAGACGGACGAGTACGTGGCCCAGGCGCTGCGGGCCGGCGCCAGCGGTTTCCTCGGCAAGGACGTCACCGCCGAGGCACTGCTCGCCGGCATCCGCACGGTGGCCTCCGGCGAGTCCCTTCTCTCCCCCAACGCCACCCGCACCCTCATCACCCGCTTCCTCAACTCCCCTGCGCCGGGCACCCAGTTGGCGACCCCGGAGGCACTCGCGACGCTCACCACCCGGGAACGGGAGGTGATGTGCCTGGCGGCCGAGGGCGGGTCGAACGACGAGATCGCGGAGAAGCTGTACGTCAGCCCGCTCACCGTCCGCACCCATGTACACCGCGCGATGACGAAGCTGGGGGCCCGCGACCGGGCCCAACTGGTCGTCGTCGCCTACCAGTCGGGGCTGGTACGGGCCCTACCGCCGCAGGCGCCCTGAGGCACGGGACGACAGGGTCCACGTTCCGGTTCACTCTGTCCCGCCGCGGCGGCGTCCACCGGTTGCTTTCCCCTGGCCACGGCGGGAGGCGAGCCGGCCAGTCGCGGTGAGCGCCGGCCGGCGGGCTGCCGATGGAGGCGAGGCCGCCATCGGTACCGCCGGCCGTCCCGGCGCCACCGCCTGTGTCTCCACCGGCGGACCCGCCCAAGTCGCCTCCGGCGCCGCAGTCCGGACGCCGATGGAGGCGAGCCTGCCAACCTGTCCTGATGCCCCGATCGTTATCGCCGGCTCGTCCCGGCGTCGCCGCATGTGTCTACGCCGGTGGACGCACCCGAGTCGTCTTCGATGTCCTGCCGGCGAAGTCACCCACCACCGGGGTGGGCGGCTTCGCGGGAAGGCTCGTCAGTCGCCGACTGTCGTGGGCTGCACCGTCTCGTCCGTCGGTGCCATGGCCGGGGTCCTGGGGCGGGCGCGCCGGGCTCGCCACGCGCCGGTGCGGGCGGCCAGGGGCTCGGTCCAGCGGGCGGTGAGCGGGCCGGCGACGACCAGGATCAGGACGTACGCCGTGGCCAGCGGGCCCAGGTCGGACTCGATGCCGGCGGTGACCGCGAGGCCCGCGATGACGATGGAGAACTCGCCGCGGGCGACCAGCGCTCCGCCCGCGCGCCAGCGGCCCTTGACCGAGATTCCGGCGCGGCGGGCCGCCCAGTAGCCGGTGGCGATCTTCGTGCCGGCCGTGACGACGGCGAGGGCGAGGGCCGGCAGCAGCACGGGCGGGATACTGGCCGGGTCGGTGTGCAGCCCGAAGAAGACGAAGAAGATGGCCGCGAACAGGTCCCTGAGCGGGCTGAGCAGGGTATGCGCGCCCTCCGCGACCTCCCCCGACAGAGCGATTCCGACGAGGAACGCCCCTACGGCGGCGGAGACCTGGAGCTCCTGGGCGATGCCCGCGACGAGGATGGTCAGGCCGAGGACGACCAGCAGCAGCTTCTCGGGGTCGTCGCTGGAGACGAAGCGGGAGATGACCCGGCCGAAGCGGACTGCTACGAACAGCACCAGTCCGGCCGCTCCGAGCGCGATCGCCAGCGTCACGCTGCCGGCGGCGAGCGAGACGCCGGCCACGAGTGCGGTGACGATGGGCAGGTAGACGGCCATCGCCAGGTCCTCCAGGACCAGGATGCTGAGGATGACCGGGGTTTCGCGGTTGCCGACCCGGCCCAGGTCGCCCAGGACCTTCGCGATGACACCGGAGGACGAGATCCAGGTGACCCCGGCGAGCACGACGGCGGCGACCGGGCCCCAGCCGAGCAGCAGCGCGGCGGCGGCGCCGGGCAGCGCGTTCAGGGTGAAGTCCACCAGGCCGGACGGATAGTGGGACTTGAGGTTGGAGACGAGATCGCTGGCCGTGTACTCGAGGCCGAGCATCAGCAGCAGCAGGATGACGCCGATCTCGGCCCCGGTGGCGATGAACTCCTCGCTCGCGCCGAGCGGAAGCAGCCCGCCTTCGCCGAAGGCGAGACCGGCGAGCAGATAGAGGGGGATCGGGGAGAAGCTGAGCCGGGCGGCCATCCGGCCGAGCAGCCCGAGCGCGAGGATGATGGAGCCGAACTCGATCAGCAGAACCTGGGAGTGCATGGCGCTGTCACTCCCGTCCGAGTATCGCCGCGGCGGCGTCGACGCCCTCGCGGGTACCGATCACGATGATGACGTCCCCGCCGGCCAGCCGGAAGTCAGGCGTCGGAGAGGGGATCGCCTCGGCCCGCCGCAGCACGGCGACCACGGACGCGCCGGTCTCCGTCCGCATCCGTGTCTCCCCGAGCACCCGTCCGTTCCAGCGCGAGCCGGCGGCCACCTCCACCCGCTCCGCCACCAGCCCCAGTGGCGTGGTGGACAGCAGACTGGAGCTGTGGTGCGAGGGACTCAGCGCATCGATCAGGGAGGCGGCCTCGGGCGCGGTCAGCCGCAGCGAATGGGCGCACGAGTCCGGATCGTCGTCCCGGTACAGGTTCACGGTACGGCCGCCGTCGCGGTGGGCCACGACCGACAGATGCCGTTGCTCACGCGTGACGAGGTCGTACTGAACCCCTATACCCGGCAGCGGAGTCGCCCGCAGGCGTGGCGCAGACACGTTGAATCCCCTTACTGATCGGCTGTGTTGGACCTTTGTCGGGTTTCAGGCTCCCGTGGCCCCGTCGACGAGTTCACGCAGGAGGTCGGCGTGGCCGTTGTGGCGGGCGTACTCCTCGATCATGTGCACCATGATCCAGCGCAGCGAGAGTCCCTGGGTGCCGGCCAGGGCCGCCTCCGCCTCCGACAGGCGTCCGGACTCCTCCAGTGAGCCGGCGGCGGCGACCAGTTCCCGGCTCCGCGCGACCTCCGCCCGCCAGACGGCCAGTGCCACGTCGAGGCCGCGCTCGGGGACGAGGGTGAAACCGTCGCCCTTGCCCTCCGGGTGGACGACGGGCACGTCGAGGCCCGCGAACACCCGCTGGAACCAGTTCCGTTCGACCTCGGCCAGATGCTGGACGAGCCCGAGCAGGGTCATCTCCGAGGGTGCCGCCGACGCGCGGCGTAACTGGTGGTCGTCGAGGCCCTGGCACTTGAGGGCGAGTGTGGCGCGGTGAAAGTCGAGCCAGGCACTCAGCATGGCACGTTCGTCGGCATGCGCGGGGGGTATGGGGCGGCCGTCCGGTGTAGTCGACATGTACTGCACCCTTGCACAGGTGCCCGGTGAGCCGCGAGGAATACGGGCGGCGGGGAGATCGCTGAGACGGACACAGCCGAGGACGTCCGGAGCCGCCATGCCGAACCCAGCAGATCAACCGGAGCAATCCCAGCGACCGGGGCCGGGGTCGGTGCTGTCCGCGACCCGGTTCTCCGTGCTCGACCGGTCCCGGACCCGGGAAGGGCGCCCGGATGCCGAGGCCCTGCGGGACACGGTCGCGTTGGCCCGGGAGGCGGAACGGCTCGGCTTCCACCGGTTCTGGGTGTCCGAGCACCACGGTGTGCCCGGGGTCGCCGGTTCCGCGCCCACCGTGCTGGCCGCCGCCGTGGCAGCCGCGACCCGTACGATCCGGGTCGGCACGGGCGGTGTGATGCTGCCGAATCACCAACCGCTGGTGGTGGCCGAGCAGTTCGGTGTCCTGGAGGCCCTGTTCCCGGGCCGGATCGACATGGGGCTCGGCCGCTCGGTCGGCTTCACGGACGGGGTACGCCGGGCGCTGGGCCGCGACAAGGACGTGGCCGACGACTTCTCGGCCCAGCTCGACGAACTGCTCGGCTGGTTCGACGGCACCTCCCCGACCGGGGTGCACGCCCGCCCCGCCGAGGGGATCGCCGTACCGCCCTTCGTGCTCGCCATGGGTGAGGGCGCCGCGATCGCCGCCCGGGCGGGCCTGCCGATGGTGATCGGCGACCTGCGCGGCCGTGAGCGGATGTTGCGCGGCATCGACACCTACCGTGCCGGTTTCCGGCCCTCGGCCTGGGCGAGCGAACCGTATGTCGTCATCTCGGGGACGGTCGCGGTGGCCGCCACCCCGGAGGAGGCCCGGCGGCTCCTCGTCCCCGAGGCCTGGTCGATGGCGTACTCGCGCACGCACGGCACCTTCCCGCCGCTGCCGCCCGCCGAACGGGTCGAGTCCCGCACGATGACCGCCAAGGAGCGCGGTTTCTACGAGTCGGGGCTCGTGGGCCAGCTCGCCGGTACGGCGGACGAGGTGGCCCACGGGCTGGAGACGGTCGTGAAGGAGACGGGCGCTCAGGAGGTCCTGGTGACGACCAGCACGTACGACCGGGATGCCCTGCTGGACTCGTACCGACGGCTGGCCGGCCTGCTGCGCCCCTGAAAGAAGAGGCGGCGCAGCCGCCCTTCTTTCAGGGGCGCGGGGAACTGCGCGACCAGCCACAACGGACCCGCACGTGCCCACTACGGCTGATGCGCCCCCCGCAGGGGCGGCTGGGCCGCCCGTGCCAGGGCCCGCCGGTCCGGGTGGCTGCCCGGTGCTATCGCGTCCCGTACCTTGACCTCCGCCACCAGCCCGCGGGCCGACACCACCCGCCACACCGACGTGAGCAGGGAGTCCTCGCCGACGAAGGCGGGCGCCGTGCTGGCCGCTCCCCCGGTGAGCCGGTAGTGCAGGTGCACCGGCTGGACGGGGACCCCGGCGTCCAGCGCGGCCTGGAACACCGCCCGGCGGAAGTGGCCCTGGGCCTTGCCGCACCACGTGCTGCCCTCGGGGAAGGCGACGACCGCCGTGCCCTCGCGCAGTGCGCCGGCGATCTTCGCGACCGTCTGCGGCAGCGCCCGCAGCCGGTCGCGCTCGATGAACAGCGCGCCGCTGCTCGCGGTCAGCGCGCCGGCCACCGGCCACTTCCGGATCTCGGCCTTGGCGAGCATCCTGGCCGGTCGTACGGCGGCCAGCAGCGGGATGTCCAGCCACGAGATGTGGTTGGCGACCAGCAGCAGGCCCCCGGTGGGCGCGGTGGGGCCGGTCACCCGGAGCCGGACTCCCGCGGCTCGCACGATGATGCGGGCCCAGCACCGCACCCACCCGGCGGGGACCCTCCTGCCGAGCGGGCACAGCGTGATCCCCGCGAGGAGGACGACCAGCACGGTCACCAGGCGCAGCACGGCCAGGGGCAGGGCCGTCGTGGAACCCGTCGTCTCCACGCACGCCCTCGGGGTGCAGGGCGCGCTGGGCAGCCAGACGCTCATCAGGCCGGGACGAGGGAGAGGAAGTGCCGCAGATAGCGCTGGTTGATCCGGCGCATCGACAGCAGTACGTACAGGTCGGCGACCCCGAAGTCCGGGTCGTGGGCGGGCTCCCCGCAGACCCAGGCGCCGAGGCGGACGTAGCCGCGCAGGAGCGGGGGCAGCTCGGTGCGGTCGGCGGGCCGGGCCACTCCCTCGGCGGACCAGGGCAGCAGCGGACGCACCCGGAACTCCTCCGGGGCCAGGTGCTTCGTCCGGACGCGGTCCCAGGTACCGGCGGCGAGTGTGCCGCCGTCGGAGAGCGGGATGGAGCAGCAGCCGGCCAGCCAGTCGTGGCCCCGGTCGACCATGTAGCGGGCGATCCCGGCCCAGATGAGGCTGATGACCGCGCCGTCGCGGTGGTCGGGGTGGACGCAGGAGCGGCCGACCTCGACGAGGCCGGGGCGGATCGCGTCGAGCGGGGAGAGGTCGAACTCGCTCTCGGAGTACAGGCGTCCGGCGATCGCGGCCCGTTCCGGCGGCAGCAGCCGGTAGGTGCCGACGACCTGGCCGGTGAGCGTGTCGCGGACGAGCAGGTGGTCGCAGTACGCGTCGAAGGGGTCGACGTCGAGGCCGGGCTGCGGGGAGGACAGCAGGGCGCCGAGCTCACCGGCGAAGACGTCGTGCCGCAGGCGCTGCGCGGCTCGTACGTCGTCCTCGTCACGGGCGAGGGTGACGGTGTAGCGGGTGGGTGTGGCGGGGAGCGGGGGACGTTCGATGGTGGAAACGCCGGTCATGGCTCTCTCCTGGTCGCGGGCCGGGGACGGCGAGGCGGCGGGCTGGCCGGTCCCGTTACGTCCGGCCGCATCAGTTCTTCCGACTGCGGCTGTCCGGCGCGTGACTGACGCGGAGAGAGCGGGTGTGAGCTTGTTGAATGCCAGGGGTGCCTGGCGGGACCGGGGTCGAGCACCACTCCGGTCCCGCCCGTCCGCACCTTGTCGGCGAACGTTCTGGGGTCAGCGTCCGGACACTTTGCGCGTCGCCCGCAGCCACTCCTTGTTCATCCCGGTGATGGAGACGAGTGGGATCCCCTTCGGGCAGGCGGTGGCGCACTCCCCGGCGAGGGTGCAGCCGCCGAAGCCCTCCTCGTCCATCTGGGCGACCATGTCGAGCACCCGTGTCTCCCGCTCGGGCGCCCCCTGCGGCAGCACGTTCAGATGGTTGACCTTGGCGGAGGTGAAGAGCATCGCCGCGCCGTTCGGGCAGGCGGCCACACAGGCGCCGCAGCCGATGCACTCGGCGTGCTCGAAGGCGAAGTCGGCGTCCGGTTTCGGTACGGGGGTGGCGTGGGCCTCGGGGGCGGCGCCGGTCGGGGCGGTGACATAGCCGCCGGCCTGGATGATCCGGTCGAAGGCGGACCGGTCCACGACCAGGTCCTTCACCACCGGGAAGGCGGCGGCGCGCCACGGTTCGACGTCGATGGTGTCGCCGTCCGTGAAGGACCGCATGTGGAGCTGGCAGGTGGTGGTGCGTTCGGGTCCGTGCGCGTCGCCGTTGATGACGAGCGAGCAGGCACCGCAGATGCCCTCTCGGCAGTCGTGGTCGAAGGCGACCGGGTCGTCGCCCTTGAGGATGAGTTCCTCGTTGAGGGTGTCGAGCATCTCCAGGAAGGACATGTCGGCCGAGATGCCGTCCACCTCGTACGTGGACATGGCGCCGTCGGCGTCGGCGTCGCGCTGCCGCCAGACGCGCAGGGTGAGCTTCATGCGTAGCTCCGCTGGGTGGGGTGGACGTACTCGAAGACGAGGTCTTCCTTGTGGAGGACGGGGGCTGAGCCCGCACTTGTGAACTCCCAGGCGGCGGCGTACGAGAACTCCTCGTCCCTGCGCTCCGCCTCGCCGTCGGGGGTCTGGGACTCCTCGCGGAAGTGGCCGCCGCAGGACTCGGCGCGGTGCAGGGCGTCGAGGCACATCAGCTCGGCGAGTTCCAGGTAGTCGACGATCCGGTTGGCCTTCTCCAGCGACTGGTTGAACTCCTCGCCGGTGCCGGGGACCTTGATCCGCCGCCAGAACTCCTCGCGGATCTGCGGGATGCGTTCGAGAGCCTTGCGCAGCCCGCTGTCGCTGCGGGCCATTCCGCAGAACTCCCACATCAGTTCGCCGAGTTCACGGTGGAAGGAGTCGGGGGTGCGGTCGCCGTCGACGGACAGCAGCAGGTTCAGCCGGTCCTCGGTCTCCGCCAGCACCTCCTGTACGGCGGGGTGTCGGTCGTCGACGGGGTGCTGGGCGGGGTTGCGGGCCAGGTAGTCGTTGATGGTGGCCGGGAGGACGAAGTAGCCGTCGGCGAGGCCCTGCATCAGTGCGGAGGCGCCGAGCCGGTTCGCGCCGTGGTCGGAGAAGTTGGCCTCGCCGATCGCGAACAGGCCGGGGACGGTGGTCTGCAGGTCGTAGTCGACCCAGAGTCCGCCCATCGTGTAGTGCACGGCGGGATAGATCCGCATGGGGACGGTGTACGGGTCCTCGGCGGTGATCCGCGCGTACATGTCGAAGAGGTTGCCGTACTTCTCCTCGACCGCCTTCCGCCCCATCCGCCGGACCGCGTCGGCGAAGTCGAGGTAGACGCCCTGTCCGCCGGGTCCGACGCCCCGCCCCTCGTCGCAGACGTTCTTGGCGGCGCGGGAGGCGATGTCACGCGGTACCAGATTGCCGAAGGAGGGGTAGATGCGCTCCAGGTAGTAGTCGCGCTCGTCCTCGGGGATCTCGTTCGCGGGGCGGCGGTCGCCCTTGGCCTTCGGCACCCAGATCCGGCCGTCGTTGCGCAGCGACTCGCTCATCAGGGTGAGCTTGGACTGGTGTTCGCCGGTGCGTGGGATACAGGTCGGATGGATCTGTGTGAAGCAGGGGTTGGCGAAGTGGGCGCCACGCCGGTGCGCCCGCCAGACGGCGGTGGCGTTGGAGTTCATGGCGTTCGTCGAGAGGTAGAAGACGTTGCCGTAGCCGCCGGAGGCGAGGACGACGGCGTCCGCGAAGTGGCTGGAGATCCTCCCGGTGATCAGGTCCCGGGCGACGATCCCCCGGGCTCGTCCGTCGACGACGATCAGATCGAGCATCTCGGTGCGCGCGTGCATCTCGATGTTCCCGGCGGCGATCTGCCGGCTCAGGGCCTGGTAGGCGCCGAGCAGCAGTTGCTGTCCGGTCTGTCCGCGGGCGTAGAAGGTCCGCGAGACCTGGACGCCGCCGAAGGAGCGGGTGTCGAGCAGTCCGCCGTACTCGCGCGCGAAGGGCACCCCTTGCGCAACACACTGGTCGATGATCTCGACGGAGATCTGGGCCAGCCGGTGGACGTTCGACTCACGGGCGCGGAAGTCGCCGCCCTTGACGGTGTCGTAGAACAGGCGGTGGACGGAGTCGCCGTCGTTGCGGTAGTTCTTCGCCGCGTTGATTCCGCCCTGGGCGGCGATCGAGTGGGCGCGGCGCGGGGAGTCCTGGTAGCAGAACTGGACGACGTGGTAGCCCTGTTCGGCGAGCGTGGCACCCGCGGAACCCCCCGCGAGCCCGGTGCCGACGACGATGACGGTGTGCTTGCGGCGGTTGGCGGGGTTGACCAGCTTGGCCTCGAAACGGCGCGTGTCCCAGCGCTCGTTGACGGGGCCGACGGGCGCCTTGTGGTCGACGAGGGGCCCACCGGTCGTGAACTCGGTGTACTCAGCGGTCATTTCAGTTCACCACTCCGGTCATGACGCCCACGGGGACGGCGAGGAAACCGGCCGTGAGCAGCAGTGCGAGGACGTCGGCGACGGTCTTGAGGGCGCGGTCGCGGGTGCGGCTGCCGACGCCGAGGGTCTGGGCGGCGCTCCAGAATCCGTGCCGGATGTGCAGGCCGAGGGCGAGCATCGCGACGATGTAGATGACGTTGCCGTACCAGGTGGAGAAGGTGTCGACGACGTTCTGGTAGGGATGGCCCGGCTGGAAGCCGCCCGAGTGGACGGTGCCGGTGGTCAGGTCGAGGACGTGCCAGACGATGAAGAGGCCGAGAATGGTCCCGCCCCAGCGCATGGTGCGCGTCGCGTAGCTCGTCCGCGCCTTCCTGTGGACGTACTTGCTCGGCCGGGCCCGGAGGTCGCGGCGGCTGAGCTGGTAGGCGGAGGTGGCGTGGGCGACGACGGCGGCCACGAGCACGACGCGGATGAGCCAGAGCGTCCACTCGTAGTGCATGAAGGGCTCGCCGACCGTGCGCAGCCAGTGGGCGTAGTGGTTGAACTCGCCGGGACCGAAGAAGATCTTCAGGTTGCCGATCATGTGGACGACGAGATACAGCAGCATGATCAGACCGCTCACGGCCATCACGGTCTTCTTGCCGACGGAGCTGTCCCACACCGTGCGTGCCATGGACGACCGTCGGTCCGTCCGCGTTGCCAGAGCCATGAATCAGACGCTAGAGCGGGCAACCCCGATCGGTCCAAGACATGGTCCGGCTCGTTTCCATAGTCAGAGCCTATGCAGGCCTATCCTGGACACATGCAGTTCCAGCAGCTCCAGTACTTCGTGGCGGTCGCCGAGACCCGGCACTTCACCCGCGCCGCGGATCTCGTCCATGTCGCGCAGCCGTCGCTCTCCCAGCAGATCAAGTCGCTGGAACGGGAGTTGGGGGCCGAACTGTTCCTGCGGGCGCGCGGCAACATCACGCTCACGGACGCCGGCGAGGCACTCCTCCCGCTGGCCCGGCGCATTCTGGCCGACGCGGACACGGCCCGGCACGAGGTGCAGGAGCTGGTGCAGCTCCGGGCCGGCCGGATCCGGCTGGGCGCGACCCCGAGCCTTTGCACGGGTCTGCTGCCGGACGTGCTGCGCGCCTTCCACGACCGCTATCCCGGTATCCGGCTGCTGATCGAGGAGGGCGGCTCGCACGACCTCGTACGGGAGCTGGCGCGCGGCGCCCTGGACCTGGCCCTGGTCGTCCTCCCGCTGCCGACACCGTCCCCGGCGCTGACCACGCTGGAGGTCCTGCGCGAGGACCTGGTGGTGGTGTCGTCCCCGGATGCGCCCGCCCCCGGCCGGGGCCGGCGGACCGTCCGCGTCGCCGACCTGGCGGGCGAACGCCTGGTGATGTTCCGGCACGGCTACGACCTGCGCGAACTGACCGTGGCCGCGTGCCGCGCCGAGGGCTTCGAACCGGACTTCGCGGTGGAGGGCGGTGAGATGGACGCGGTGCTGGGGTTTGTGCGGGCGGGGTTGGGCGTGGCCGTCGTGCCGCGCATGGTGGCGAGCCGGTCGGGGCGCGGGCTACGGGTGACTCCGTTGGCTCGGCCGGGGTTGTTCCGGGTGATCGCGCTGGCGCACCGGAGTGATGTGGCTCCGCCTCGGGCGGCTCGGGAGTTTCAGCGGATGTTGCTTGAACGGTGAGGGGCGTTGCACTGTGCTGCCGGGGCGCGGGGGCTGTGGACACAGCTCAGGTGGTGCGTGGCTGGTCGCGCCCGCGGCGGAGCCGCAAATGTCACAGCCCCGCGCCCCTGTCGGGGCGCTCCGGCCCAGGCAGGATCCAACAGCCCCCGTGTCCTCCTCAGCCCGTCGCGTCCGCCAGTGCCAGGTCGTGGAGGCGTTCCGGGGGGCCCGGGCGGGCGTAGTACCAGCCCTGGGCCGTGTCGCAGCCCAGTATGCGGAGTTGCTCTGCCTGGGCGCCCGTTTCCACGCCCTCGACCGTGACCGTGAGGTTCAGGCTGTGGGCGAGGGAGACGATCCCTTCGACGATCTTGAGGTCGACGGGGTCCGCCGGGAACTGCTGCATCCCCTGGGTGAAGGAACGGTCGAGCTTGAGGATGCTCACCGGGAGGCGGCGCAGGTTGGCGAGGTTCGAGTAGCCGGTGCCGAAGTCGTCCAGGGCGATGTCGACGCCCATCTCGGCGAGGCGGCGCAGAGGCTTGAGGAGGTCGTCGTCGGCGCCGATCAGCGCCGACTCCGTCACCTCCAGACACAGCGCCTGGGGCTCCAGGCCCGCGCGTTCCAGGATGTCGACCGTGTCCTGCACCAGGCCGGGGTGGGTGAGCTGGCATGGGGACAGGTTGACGTTGATACGCAGGGGGCCGCCGGCCGGGTGTCCGCCGTACTGTTCCTGCCAGTCACGGGCCTGGCGCACCGACTGTTCCAGGACCCAGCGGCCGAGCGGGACGATCAGGCCGGTGTGTTCGGCGAGCGGGATGAAGCGGTCGGGGCCGAGCACGCCGTGCTGCGGATGCAGCCAGCGCACCAGGGCCTCGGCGCCGCGGACACTGCCGTCGCCGAGGTGGACCAGCGGCTGGTACTCGATGAAGAACTCGCTGCGATCCAGGGCCGCCGGCAGTGCCGTGGTGAGCCCGTGGCGGGTGATCGCCTTCAAGTCGGCCTCGGGGTCGGCCAGTTCGAAGCGGTTGCCGCCCGCCGATTTCGCCCGGTACATGGTGATGTCGGCGCTGCGCAGCACTTCCGCCGGGCCGCGCTCCCCCGCCGGCCCCTCGACGATGCCGATACTGCCGCGCACGGTCAGCTCACGGCCGTCGACGCTGACCGGGGCGATCAGCGCGTGCATGATGCGGGCGGCGAGCTCGTCGACCTCGGCCTCGGTGTCGGGGCCGGTGGTCAGCGCCACGAACTCGTCGCCGCCCAGCCTGGCCACCATCTCGCCCGGCGCGGTCGCACAGGACTGCAGCCGGTCGGCGACCTCGACGAGCAGCCGGTCGCCGGCCGCGTGGCCGAGGCTGTCGTTGATGGTCTTGAAGCCGTCGAGGTCGAGGTAGCACAGGCCGAAGCGCTGGCCGGCGCCCGCCGACACCGCCTTCTCCAGGCGTTCGAAGAACAGCGTGCGGTTGGGCAGCCCGGTGAGCGCGTCGTGCGTGGCCTCGTACCGCAGCCGCAGGTTGAGGAGCCGGCGCTCGGTGGTGTCCTCCATCAGGGCCAGCTGGTACTGCGGGTGGCCGTCGGCGTCCCGGAGCAGGGAGACCGTGAGGTTGGTCCACAGGACCGTCCCGTCGGGGCGGTAGAACGCCTTCTCGACGTGGTAGTGCTCGCGCTCGCCGCGGACGAGTTCCTCGTACAGCTTCCAGACCTGAGGGGCGTCGTCCGGGTGGGTCCAGTCGGTGACCCTGCGGCCTCGTACGGTCTGCTCCGAGCCGCCGAACATGCGTTGCAACGCGCCGTTTATCTGCAGGATGTTCCCGTCGAGGTCGGCGATGCCGATGCCTATGGCCGCGCCCTCGAAGACCGCCCGGAAGCGGGCCTCGCTGTCGTGCAGCGCCTCGGCGACCGCGCTGCGCGCGCTCTGCGCGGCCCATGCGATCGCCTCCTGCTCGGCCAGCGTCCGGTCGCGCAGCGCGCCGGCGTATCCGGCGGCCATGGCGTGCTGGAGCCTCGACGAACGGTTGCGCAGGTCCTCCTGCGGGCCGTCCTCGCCGCAGTACAGCACCAGGTAGGCGTCCACGCAGTCGAGCGAGCGGCTGAGCGCCTCGGGGTCGGTGCAGTGCGCGGAGACCAGCGCGGCGCCGACCGCCCGGCCCTCCTCGGCGTCGAACGTCCTGGCCCGCAGCGCCTCACTCAACCGCCCGGCGAGCGGCAGGAGTTGCTCCTCGAACTCGACCCGGGTGAGCGACGTGGAGGTCACCTGGTAGACCGCCCGGCTCCAGATGGTGACGAACCTGCGCAGTCTGTCCTGGGGGCCGTCCGGCTCGGCGGTCACGCCTTGCGTCCCACGCCGGCGAATCCGGAGAAGGAGTACGCGTCCTCGTCCTCCGGTGCGGTCTCCGGCCGCCAGTGCGGCATCGCCACCAGTCCCGGTTCCACCATGTCGTACCCCTCGAAGAACCGCGCGATCGCATCGCGCGAGCGCATGACCAGCGGGTTGCGAATGTCCTTGTATACGTCGACCGCGCCCCCGGCCCGCTCCGGCGGCAGCGGGATTCCCTCGTACGAGGCATGCGTCAGGACGAGCAGGCTGCCGGGCGCGAGCGCGTCGCGCAGCTCGGCGACCGCCGCGTACGGGTCGTCCATGTCTTCCACGAAGTGCAGTATGGCAACGAGAAGCAGGGCCACTGGCCGGTTCTGGTCGATCAGGCCCTGCACCTGGGGGCTGTCCAGGATCTCCCGGGGCTTGCGCAGATCGGCGGCGAGGACGTCCGCGTGCTCGTTGCCGGCCAGGACCGCCTGGCTGTGTGCGACGGCAACCGGGTCGTGGTCGATGTACATCACCCGCGCCTCGGGGCTGACCGACTGCACCACTTCGTGGACGCTGCCGAAGGTGGGAATACCGGAGCCGATGTCGAGGAACTGGGTGATGCCCTCGGCGGCGGCGAAGCGGACGGCCCGGCGCATGAAAGCGCGGTTCGCCTGCATGATCTTCGGAAGTCCCGGCATGAACTCCATCGCCCTGCGAGCCGCTTGCCGGTCGACCTCGAAGTTGTGCGAACCGCCCAGGTAGAAGTCGTAGATCCGGGAAACGCTCGGCACCGAGATGTCGATGCCCCGGGGGGCCCAGGCGGGACGCTCCATCTATCTCTCTCCCAGGAGTTGGCAGGCGTTGGCGCTCCAGTGTTCGAGCTGAGGTTACTGATCGCCTGCCAAAGGAGCGAGCGGAAACGGAAATTGACCATCCGTTCCCGGTCACTGCCTGCGGCACGTGCCGAATTGACGTACCGCGAACTCTCTACGAAAAGTATCCGGAGCGTTCCAAAGAGTTCTCAAAGTTACGAAGTGTCGTTGCCGACTCCCGGTGAAATACGGCGAGTCGGGGACGATTCACCGGCAAATCGCCCTTCCTTCCGTCGCGTTCCGGACATGCCGAAGCGGCCTGTTCCCTCCGTCCCGCACGGAGCGTGCGGGACGGAGGGAACAGGCCCGGAGAAGTCGGGTTCCCCTGTTACGGGTTCGACTGTTACTGGTTCGGCGCGCCGACCAGCTTGCCGTCGGGTGCCACGGCGTACCAGGTGCCGCCGACGCCCTGGCCGTTGGTGTCACCGGGCTTCTTGTCGTTGATGAAGGTGTAGATGGGCGAGCAGTTGAGCGTCTGCTGCTCGGCACCGTCGGGCCGGGTGAAGTTCATGTAGCCCTTCTCCTTGATGCCCTTGGTCTCCTTGAAGGCGACCGGCTCGACGACCGGCCACTTCTCCAGGCAGGCACCGACACAGGCGGACACCGGCTTCGGCCAGGCCTCGTCCTTCAGGAAGCGGTAGACCGTCATGCCGTTCTTGTCGACGACGATCGTCCCGAGCTTGGGGTCGTTGCGGGTGGACAGGCCGGGCTGCGCGGCGAGCGTCGCCTTCTTGCCGTCGGGCGCGAGGCCGTACCACTTGCCGCCCACACCCTGGCCCTTGATGTCGCCGGGCGCGGTGTCCTTGGCGTAGTAGTAGGCGGCCCAGCCGCCGATGGTGAGCTGCTTGGTGCCGTCGGAACGGGTCACCTCGCCGAGCAGTGCGGCGTCGACACCGGCACCTGCCGAGACATCGTCCGCCGGAACCGGCGGCCAGGCGGTGGCGCAGTCGCCGTCACAGTTGGACTTCGGCGGTTCGGCCGTGTCCTGGTCGAAGCGGTACATCGTGCGGCCGCTGCTGCTGGCCAGCACACTGCCGATCTTCGCGTTGGTGACCACGTTCAACTGGCCCGCCGAGGCCGAGTTGCCCGCGGCGGCCTGCTCTCCATCGGCTTCCGTACCGGTACCGGTGCCGGCACCAGTGTCCGTGCCGGTGCCGGTGCCGGCGCCCGCACCTGCCGTGCTCGTGCCGGCCACGGATCCGTAACCACCGGCGGCCGGGGCCGCCGCGCCGACGTTCTGGCTGCTCGTGTCGGTGGCCTTGTCCTGACCGCACGCCGTCGTCAGCGCCAGCACGGCCGCAGCTGACGCTACGAGTGAGGCGCTCCGCCAGGAGGTCTTCATTGTGAAACTCCCCGTAATCGTTAGGGTGTTGCGACGCCCTGCTGGCCCGCCGCACGGTCCTAGGTACGGGCGGGGGTGGTCACTGTGTTCAACCACCGCGCAAATTTCTTTCCGAACCCTGTGGCCACACCCGTCACACCTCGCACGCGAGGACGATCACGGGCCCCATCTAGAACGCGCGATCCAAACCGCTGCACGACATATGTCACTCGTTCGGGGCAATCTCCTCGCGCTCCCGCGCGCGCGGGAGCGCCCAGCGCACATGATCTTCGTCGTGTATGGACCCACACGGACCCGACTCGCCCTCGCCATACGGGTATTGGCGCTGCTGGCCCTGACCTGGCTGCTCGTCGGCATGCCGGTCGGCACGGCCGACGCGAAGACCTGCGTCTCCGTCTCCACCGGCTCGGGCAGCGACACCTCGGTGACGGTCACCGGGAACGGCGCCACGGTCACGGTCGGCACCGGTGTCCCGGTCGCCACCGGAGACGGCTGGTCGGTCAGCGCGGGCAACGGTGGAGCGGCCGTCACCGGAAACGGTACGGCGGTCGTCACCGGCACCGGCACCTGGTGCCCGAGCCCGACACCGACGCCGCCCTGCCCCACGCCAACGCCCACACCCACACCGACTCCCCCACCGACGCCGACTCCCCCACCGGAACCTCCGCCACCGCCGAAACCGAGGCCCACCCCCACCCCGACCCCGGAGCCCACTCCCCCGCGGAAACCGACGCCGGCACCGGAGCCGAAGCCACCGGCCGCGCCGCCCGCCCCGGCCCCGCGGCCGACCCCGAGTCCACCGCCGCCTCCCGCCCCCGTACCCAGCCCGGCGCACACACCGACGCGCACCGCGAAGCCGGCCCCGAGCCCGACCGCGTCGCCAACTCCGGCTCCGGTGAGTTACCCGCCGTACCACGTGTCCGCCCACAAACGGACCGTCCACAGCGGCCCGTCACTGGTCTCGTTCACCCTGCTCGTCACCCTGCCCGCCGTGATCGCCGTCGCCGCGCTGCGTCCGCGCTGACCCCTTGGAGGCATCCCCTTGTCGGAATGGCTTGTTCTCGCCGTCGCGATCGCGGCCGCGTGCGCGGTCGTCATCCTCATCACCTTCGTACGAGACCGCAGGGCCCCGGAGGACGAGGATCCGTCCGACACCCCGGACGTGATCGAGTACATGACGATGTGGATCGGCGTGGTGTACGCCATCGTGCTGGGTCTGGCCATCGCCGGCGTCTGGGAAGCGCGCGGCGTCGCCCAGGACCATGTCTCGACCGAGGCCCACGCACTGCACGAGATCTCGGAGCGCGTCCGGGTCTACCCGCCCGACGTCCGTGACCGCATTCGGGACGACGTCAACGCCTATGTCGGACACGTCGTCAAAACCGAGTGGCAGGAGATGGCCGACAACGGCCAGGTCACCAAGCGCGGCGACCAGTTGTTGCAGCGCATCCGCGTCGATGTCACCGACTACGAGCCGAAGACGGACTTCCAGGCGCAGGCCTACCAGCCGCTCCTCGACCAGGTGACCACGGCGGACCAGGCCCGCACGGCACGCGCCGACTCGACCGGGCCGACCATGCCCGGCGTCGTGTGGTTCGGCCTGATCGCGGGGGCCATGATCACCGTCGGCATGATCTTCGCTCTCCAGATCCGTCGCACACCCCGCGAACTGATCCTCGCCGGGCTGTTCTCCACCCTGATCGCCTTCCTGCTCTTCCTGATCTGGGACTTCGACGCGCCCTACAGCCGCGGCATCACAGCCACGGCCGATCCGTTCCTGACGCTCTTTCCGTTCGCGGGCCGCTGACCGCCCGCGACCGGGTGGGGGCCGGCTGACGGTTCCTCACCGCCTGCGTCCACGGGGGACACTCGCCACGCGCGGGTGTCCCCCGACTTGCTCAACGAGATCCCCTGAGTGGCCCACATCTGTGACCCATTTGCACGACACCGATCGCGCGTACGCACACACGTTCCTAGCGTTTCGGTCATCGAGGTGCATTTCTGGCGCGACCGGTACGGCGCGAGCGGAAAAGGTCCGCAACTGCTCCTCGGGGACCCGGAGGACTCACATGGGCGCGATACGCGTCGCCTCGGCGGCACTGCTGGGCGTCACCGCCCTCGCCTGCACCGCTCCCGCCGCTCACGCGGTCGTCACGGACAACAGCGTCACGTCGTTCGGCTTCAGTGTCGTGCCCTCGACCATCGCGGCGGGCGGACAGGTCACCCTGCGTGTGGACAACTGCAACGACGACACCCGGGTGTCCTCCGGCGTCTTCGATCCGCTCACCATCCCCAAGGGGCACTCGTCGACGACGGCGAAGGTCGACTGGGACGCCAAACCGGGGGCGGCGTACCGGGTGACGTTCACCTGCGGCGGCGAGAGCGGACACACCGATCTCACCATCGCCATCGGGCACCCCAGCGACCCGACGCACTACCCCCTGCCCGTCCAGCGGGGTGTGCACGCGGGCGAGGGCGGCAGCGCCGCCGGCTTCGACCTCAAGGAGATCGGCCTCGGAGCGGCGCTCATCGCGGGGTCGCTGACGGTGGCACACCACTTCTCACGCCGTCGCCCGAGCGACGACAACACCTGACCCGGCAGTACCCGAACAGCGTTTCGCCCCGGAACCTGACGGGTTCCGGGGCGAAACGCTGTTGACGTGCGGTCCGCGCTCCTGAGGGAGTGAGCCTCAGATCCTGTTCTCGGACCGGCGGCGCATCCAGAACACACCACCGCCGACGAGCGCGGCGGCCACCAGCCCGCCTCCGATCGCGATGTCGGCCGGGGTGGCCCCGGTGGAACTGCTGCCACCGAGACCGCCTCGGACGCCACCGATGACCGTGAAGACCCCGGAGAACACCTGGGGCCTGCCCTCGCAGGTGGTGGTGACGCTGTACGAGCCTGCGCTCGCGTTCGAGTTGACGGTCACCGTCGCCGTCGCCGAGTTGGTCCCCCTGGGGGAGAGGTTGGCTCTCGAGAAGGCGTTCGAACTGATGGTGCTGTTCGAACGAGTGCAGGCTGAGCCGTCGACCGTGAGCACCAGCTGACCGCCCGGCGCGATGGCGCTCGGTGCGGCGGTGACGCCGGACGGCTGGTCCCAGGCCGAGGCCGTCGGGGCGGCGAGCCCCACCGCGGCAGCCATGGCGGCAGACACCACCAGGGCACGAGTAGTACGCATGTGAACCTCCGCGGAAGGCGCCCCGGGACCCGTCCCCGGTCGATCGGCGAGAAAACGCCTCCCAGACGAACCCTCAGATGCCGTGCGCGCAGCCGCATTTCGGGAATGGTCCGTCCTGGTGAGAGGACACGCCGACGGAAGACCACACAATCAGATATTGCCGCAGGTCACGGACCGTCAGAAAAATACTTTCCCCGGCGACCCGGATGGCGCACGAACGACACGTCCGCCACCCGTTCGCCGCTGCCCCGTCGCCGGTTTCCCGCCGGACGCTTAGCGTTCTCGTATGCGCGATTGACCCGGCGACGGCCGGGTCGAGAGGGGATGGCGAATGTCTGCGTCCGACCTGGCGGAAGAGGAGGAGCGGCGGAAGAAGCGCGCTCCGTGGGGCGTGATAGCGCTTGTTCTGCTGACCGGCCTCGCTCTCATTCGGAATGGTTCGGGAGAGTTCGACGTGGGTCCGCCACAGCCCGCGTCGGCGGCGGCAGCGGACAGCCGCCTCCCGGGCGGCACGTTCTCCAGCGCCCCGGCCCCGCTGCCGTACTCGGTGGTCGACCGCGTGCGGATCCCCGCGATCTCGGTCGACGCACCGGTGCTGCCGGTGGGGCTGGACGCGGCCGGCTGGGTGGACGCCCCGCCGTCGGAGGACCCGAATCTGGCGGGCTGGTTCACCGGTGCCGTGTCGCCCGGCGAGAAGGGCACCGCGGTGGTCGTCGGACATGTCGACAACAAACAGGGCCCCGCCGTGTTCTACGGACTCGGGGCCCTCAAGAAGGGGCATCGCGTCGAGGTCCAGCGCCAGGACGGAAAGGTGGCCGTTTTCGAGATCTACGGCATCGAGGTGTTCGAGAAGAACAACTTCCCCGGCGACCGCGTCTACGGCAGCAGGAACACCCCGGAACTGCGGGTCATCACCTGCGGGGGCGGTTTCTCCAAGCAGAGCGGCTACAACGGAAACGTGGTGGTGTTCGCCCGCCTGGTCGAGGTTCGCTGAGCGTTCCCCGGCCGGGCGGGCGAAAGCCCGCACTCGGTGATTCCGCCATCTGCGATTACGCGTATTGCCGTGTCGGTACGGTGATGCGGTAGCCGGAATCCAGCAGTTCCGGCAGATAGTCGCGCAGCGCGCGGACGCTCTGCGAGCGGTCGCCGCCCGCGTCGTGCGAGAGCACCACGACACCCGGGGCGGCGCCGCGCTCGACCCGGTTGATGATGGTGCGGGTGCCCGGGGCCATCCAGTCGAGGGTGTCGACCGTCCAGGCGAGCGGCTCCATGCCGAGTTCGGCGCCGATCTGGAAGGCGGCCCGGTTCCAGGCGCCGTAGGGGGCGCGGAACCAGACGGGCGCCTCGCCGCAGCCGTCCTCGATGACCTCGCAGGTGCGTTCCATCTGGGAGCGGATCTCGGAGCGTGTGAGGCGTGTCAGCAGCGGGTGGGACCAGGTGTGGTTGCCGACGACGTGCCCGTCCTCGGTCATCTCGGCGAGCAGGTCCTTGTTGTTGACAGCCATCTCCCCGCACACGAAGAACATCGCGCGGACGTCGTGCTCGCGCAGGGTCTGCAGGATGTCCGGGGTGTAGCGGGGGTCGGGTCCGTCGTCGAAGGTCAGCACCATGGTGCGGCCACGTTCGGACACCCGCAGCAGCGGCTCGTGGCGGACCAGGGTGCGCCCGTGGGCGGCGGCACGCGGCGGGCCGTAACCGGTAAGGGGTTCGAGGCGGTATGCGGAAGGCTTGAGCGCGCGGTGCGCCGAGGGGCCCGCGACGGGCCGGGCGGCCGGGGTCCTGTCCGGGCCGGCGGTGAGCAGCGCGGCCGTACCGGCCGCTCCCACGGCGGCGGCTCCGCCGATCATCAACACGCGCCGCCGTGTGAACAACTGATCCTTCGTCATGACTCATCAGTCGCCCGGTACGGTCTTGACGCCCCGCATCGACACCGGTGCGGCGGCAGGAAAGCACCCGTTGGGACCAGTGGGCGCGCTCGCCTCCCAGGGGGCGGCGACGGCCGGTTCCCGGGGCCCGTGCTGATCACGCCCTCCCCGGGTGCCCGGCGGGCCTC
Source organism: Streptomyces sp. NBC_00576 (assembly GCF_036345175.1). Lineage (NCBI taxonomy): Bacteria > Bacillati > Actinomycetota > Actinomycetes > Kitasatosporales > Streptomycetaceae > Streptomyces > Streptomyces sp. NBC_00576. The sequence continues at coordinate 1,109,696 of NZ_CP107780.1, forward strand.
CGGCTCCCGATAGCCTCGAAGCGTGACGGAACAGCAGCACTCATCCCGGGGCGAGCATCAGTTCGAGCGGGGCACGGACGGGCCGAAGGTCATCGTGGTCGGCGTCGACGGCTCCGACTCCTCTTTCCGTGCCGCGTCCTACGCCGCGGGGCTGGCCCGGCGCCAGCACGCGCTGCTCGCGCTGGTGTACGTACAGCCGGTGATGGCGGCGGGTGCCGCGTTCGGGGTGCCCGTGGCGGAGACGACGGACAGCATCGCGGAGGGTCTCATCGCGGAGATCCGGGAGGCGACCGAGCAGGTCAAGGGGATATTCGATGTCCGGTGGGAGTTCCACACCTTCCGCGGGGACCCGTACACGGGCATGGTGAAGGCCGCCGACGACCTCAAGGCGGACGCGGTGGTCGTCGGCGCCTCCGAGCAGGCGGGCCACCGGATCATCGGGTCGGTCGCGATCCGGCTGGTGAAGTCGGGCCGCTGGCCGGTCACGGTCGTGCCGTAGCCACGACGACGCCCGGGGGTCCTGCCGGCCCGTCGTCAGACCGTCCGGGCCCGCGCCCGGCTCAGGACCACGTCGGTCCCCCTCGCGGGCCGACGGCGCGAAGGTGAAGCGCGTTCGGACGAGGAACCTCCCGTTCAGACCGTTCGTCGCACCGTTCGTCGACGGGTCCGACCGTCCGCCGCACACTCCGGTCCGCGCTCTGTCCCGAATCGGGACCTTGCGATGCCATACGGCCATGACGGCCGGAACCACCATCACCCACGGGACGACGACCGCCGAGCACGAGCTGGCCGCGCTGCAGCGCGAGCACGGCCGACCGCTCTTCGCCCTGCTGCTGCGCCTGTGCGACGGCGACCGGCAGCGCGCCGAGGACCTGCTGCAGGAGACCCTCGTACGCGCCTGGCAGCACCCCGAGGCGTTGCGCGCCGACGACTTCGAGTCCGTACGGCCCTGGCTGCTGACCGTGGGACGGCGGCTCGCCATCGACGCGCGGCGGGCCCGGCAGGCGCGGCCCGCCGAGGTCGGGGACGCGGTTCTGGAGAATGCGCGGGTGTGTGCCGATCACGCGGAACGGTCCGCGGCGACGCTCGATGTGCGGGAGGCTGTGAAGACACTCACTCCCGAGCACCGTGAAGTCCTGGTGCTGGTGTATTTCCATGGGGCGAGTGTGGCGGAGGCCGCCACGGCACTGGGGATCCCGCCCGGTACGGTGAAGTCTCGCGCGTATTACGCGCTGCGCGCCCTGCGCCGAGTCCTTCCGGGTTATGCAGCCGACCTGCGGTGAAACCAATGGTCGGGTCAAACCTCGGTAAAGCGCCTTGCTGAGGACCATGGTTGAGCAATCAGCTGTCTTCATCCGTGTCCGAACCGGGCGACAGTCCCGGAGGCCCGGGGTCGGGCGACGCGCACGCACCGGAGGAAGGCAGGAAGGGATGCTGCACCGAAATCAAGAGAGCACGGACGGCACCGGCGGGGGCGAACTCACCGTCCCCATGGCCTGGTTGTACGCCGAGTACATCGCCGACGAGCTGTTGCGGACGGGCGACCTGATGCCGCCCACGTCCTTCGAGTTCCGCGCGGGTCGGGACGCGCTGGCACTCACCATCTTCCTGTCCGACACCAGCGGTGAACTCTCGGGCATCCGGGTCATCACTCAACTGGAGAAGTGGCTTTCGCTGACGGCGTACGACCAGCCCTGGCAGGACTGGGTCCGTGAACGTATTTCCAGGTTGGCGGCCGACGCTCTCGAATCGAGAGCGCCGGCACCCGACTTGGACCTGGCTGCCGCCGCTTGGCGCTGGCTGGAGGAGACCGAGCTGCTCGCGCCGGACCTGGACGCCGTACCGGGTGGCGGGCCCGTGCTCGGTGAGGACGACGGACCGAAGGTGTGGACCCCGGCCTGGCGGCTGGGACTGCCCCTCGGTCATCTGGCGATCCATCTTTTTTAGAATCCGACCAATCCGCGGTCCCCTCCGCTCCGAACACCTTTGGTCTCGATTCGGTATGGGCCTTGAGTGATTCCGCTGTCCGGTGCGTACCGGTGGTAGCAACACCACCCCACCCGCACCATCGGCACGAGGATTCGGCATGAGGTCCCTGGAACGGCATCGCGACGTCGGCGCATACGCGCTCGGCGTGCTCGACGAGGCGGACGCCTTCCGCTTCGAGGACCACCTCATGGAGTGCCCTCAGTGCGCGGCCCATGTAACCGAATTCGGTCCCGCCACACGGCAGTTGCTGCTGTACCGGCGAGCCACGCCGCGCTCCGTGCACCCCATGGCTCAACCCGGCCCCCGGCTTCTGGACCGGCTGCTCGGCGAAGTGGCGAACCGGCGGCGCGCCGACCGGCGGCGCTGGCTGTACGCCGTGGCCGCCGCGGTGGTCTTCGCGGTGGCCGGGCCCGGCATCGCGATCATGGCGAGCGGCGGCGACTCGGACCCGACCCAGCAGGTCGCCGCGACCGACGAGCGGTCGGGTGTCTGGGCGCAGGTCACCAGTGAGGACACGGTCTGGGGCAGCCAGATCGAGCTGAAGGTCAAGGACGGCGCCGGCCCCCGTGCCTGCCACCTCGTCGCCATCGCGGACGACGGCACGGAAGAGACGCTGACCAACTGGAACGTGCCCGAGCACGACGCCCGCGAAAGCACGATGATGGGCGCCTCGACCCTCCACTCGGCCCAGATCGACAAGTACGAGCTGCGCACGGCCGACGGCCTGCACCTGGTGACGCTCGACGCCCCCTGATCCGGACTCCCCCTCAAGGGGCGCCTGTTGAACTACTTCAGCAGGCGTGACATACGACGGTCCGCGAGCGGTTTGCCGCCCGTCTGGCAGGTGGGGCAGTACTGGAGCGAGGAGTCGCTGAAGGAGACCTCGCGGACGGTGTCGCCGCACACCGGACAGGGCTCGCCGGTCCGGCCGTGCACCCGCAGACCGCTCTTCTTCTCCGCCTTCAGACGTCCTGCCGCAAGGCCCCGGGAGCGCTCGACCGCCTCGGTGAGCGTCGTGCGCAGTGCCTCGTACAGCCGCCGGTTCTCCTGGGGCGTGAGCGAGGCGGCGAGCTTGAACGGGGACATCCGCGCGGCGTGCAGGATCTCGTCGCTGTAGGCGTTCCCCACCCCCGCGATCAGGCTCTGGTCGCGCAGCGCGCCCTTGAGCTGCCGCCGCTCCCCCGCCAGCAGGCCGGCGAGGCGGGCCTCGTCGAAGTCGTCGGCGAGCGGGTCCGGGCCGAGCCGGGCCACGCCTGGCACCTCCTGCGGATCATGGACGACGTACACCGCGAGCCGCTTCTGTGTGCCCGCCTCGGTGAGGTCGAAGCCCTCGCCCGTCTCCAGGGCGACACGCAGCGCGAGCGGGCCTTTTCCCGGCTTCGGCGGGCCGTCGGGGAGGCGGTCGCGCCAGTGCAGCCAGCCCGCGCGGGCCAGGTGGGTCACGAAGTGCAGGCCGCCGTCCGCTGCCAGGTCGAGGAACTTGCCGCGCCGGTGCACGGCGATGACCTCGCGGCCCTCGAGGGCGGTGACCGGTGGGTCGTACGTCTTCAGGACGCTGATCGCGACGGGCAGCACCCGGACCACCTCGTGGCCCACGAGCCGTTCGGTGAGGAAGTCCCTGAGCGCCTCGACCTCGGGAAGTTCCGGCATACGTCCAGAGTGCCACCGCGCGCCCCGGTGCTCAGCTCGTGGGCGGCACCACGAACTCGCACCACACCACCTTGCCGCCGCCCCGCGCCTCCACACCCCACGCGTCGGTGAGGAGATCGACCAGGAGCAGACCGCGCCCGGAGACCCCGGACTCCCCCGCCTCGCGGCGGCGCGGCAGCGCGCTGGAGGAGTCCTCGACCTCGACCCGCAGCCGGCGTTCGGAGCCGCTCAGCACGCGCAGGGTGACGACCGCCGCGCCCTCGGTGTGCATCAGGGCGTTGGTGATCAGCTCGTCGGCCACCAGTTCGACCTCGTCGGCGCGTTCGTGGGCGCCCCAGGCCCGGACCGCCGCGCCGATCATGTGCCGGGCCGCGCTCAGCGCGTCGGGGTCGGCCGGCGCGACGTGCTGCTGGAGCCGCCCGCCGGACTGTACGGCGGCCAGGCCCCGGCGGCGCAGGAGCAGCAGGGCCACATCGTCGTCCCCGCCCCGCTCGTCGGCCACCTCGATCAGGCGGTCGGCCAGTTCCCAGACGCTCTCCGGGCCGGCGGCGATGAGCGCCCTGAGGGTCCGCAGGCCGTCGGCGAGGTCGGCGCCGGGCTGCTCGACGAGCCCGTCGGTGCACAGCACCAGGGTCTCACCGGGGTCCAGTTCGAGGATACCGACCGGGTAGGCGAGGCGCCCGAACTGGGCGGAGAGGCCGAGCGGCAGCCCACCGTCGATCGGGATGCGGCGGCAGGTGCCGTCGGCCCGCCGCACCAGCGGGTCGAGGTGGCCGGCCCGGACCACCTGGACCACCCCGGTGGACAGATCGGCCTCCGCGTACAGGCAGGTGGCGAAGCGGTCGGTGTCGAGTTCGTGCAGGAAGACGGAGGCGCGGGCCATCACCGTCGCGGGCGGGTGCCCCTCGGCCGCGTAGGCCCTCAGGACGATCCGCAGCTGGCCCATGACGGCCGCCGCGTGCGTGTCGTGTCCCTGTACGTCCCCGATGACCGCGCCGACCCGGCCGCCCGGCAGCGGGATCACGTCGTACCAGTCGCCGCCGATGTCCCGGCCGAGCTGGCCGCCGGAGGAGGCGGCGCGGTAGCGGACGGCGATGTCGGCGCCGGGCACGTTGGGGATGGAGCGCGGCAGCATGGCCTGCTGGAGGCCCTGGGCGAGGTCCTTCTCCTGCTCGTAGAGCATGGCCCGCTGGAGGCTCTGCGCGATGCTGGTGCCGAGTGCGACGAGTACGGCGCGGTCCGCCGCCGAGAAGCCGTACCGGTCGTTGTAGAGCAGGCCCATCGCGCCGATCGGCCGGGCCTGTGCGATGAGCGGCAGATAGGCGGCCGAGGTGATCTTCAGGTCGGTGAGGTGCGGCCACAGGACCGGGTACCCGGCCGCGAACTCCTCCGGCGACTCGATGAAACGCGGGCTGAGGGTCCGTACGACGTCGCCCATCGGGTAGGGCTCGTCGATGCGGGTGATGCGGGTGCCGGGCACGGAGGCGCCCACCGGGCCCTCGGCGACCAGCCGGATACGGCCGGCCTCCACCAGCCCCATGACCAGACTGGCCGCCCCGAGGTGGGGGACGCCGTGGGAGTTCGTGAGGACGTCGATGACGTCCTCCACGGTGCGGGCGTGCGCGAGGGCCGCCGTGACGACCTGCACGACGTTGGTCTGGCGGCGCCGCACCTCGTCCTGGGCGGCCTGTTCGGTACGGGCCTGGCTGTCCCGGAGCTCCTGCGTGGCGTCGCGGACGATGCCGATGACCCGGCGCGGGCAGCCCGTCTCGTCGCGGCGGATGTAGCCCTGGGTGTGGGTCCACCGCAGGGCGCCGTCGCGGCGGCGGAGGCGGAAGTAGGCACCGTAGTTCTCGCTGCCGTCCTTCATGGCCTCGGCGACGACGGAGTCGAGCCGGCGGCCTTCCATCGGGGGCACCCTGACGGCCAGGGTCTCGGGGTGGCCGTCGTATTCGTCGGGGCGCAGATCGAAGATCTCGAACGCCAGGGCGTCCATGTGGAGCAGACCTGCGTCCAGGTCCCAGTCGAACGTCCCCATGCGATTGAGCGCCAGAACCGGGTCCGGGTGGGCGGGCCAGTCGTCCGGGAGGGACAGGGCACTCGCTCCCCGATCAGCCATGCGCCCACCCTGCCAGTTTTTGGCTGATTCTTCGACTTGTCCGACGTCTTTCGCCGGGTACCGCTCACTCGCCGAAGCCCTCGCAGGGATCGGACTGGGCATAGGAGCCGTACGCGGTGTTCTCGTCGGGGATCTGGCCGCCGCCGTCAAGGAGGTCGGGGATCTCCGGGACGCTGTCGGGGCCGATCTCGTCGCAGGGGTCCTGCGTCGTACCGAAGCCGAGATCGTCCGGGGTCAGAACCTCCTCGCCCGGCGGGTCGCCGTCCCAGCCGCCGACGAGCAGCGCCGCGGAGAGTGCGCAGGCAGTGACAAGGGTTCGGTCCATCCCCCATTGTCTGCGTCGCCCACTCGGCCTACGCAAGCCGAGAAAGTCACCCAGCGTCACAATGGTGGGAGAGAGGAGCGAGTGAAGTGGAATGGTTCATCGCACCCGACTACTGGCTGAGCCGTCTGGTACTCCAGCGGGGCCTGGCCTGCGTCTACCTCGTAGCGTTCCTGGGCGCCGCCCTCCAGTTCCGGGCGCTCATCGGCGAGCGGGGCATGCTTCCGGTCCCCCGTCTGGTCGCCCGGGTCGGCTTCCGGCAGGCACCGAGCGTGTTCCAACTCCACTACTCCGACCGCTTCTTCGCCGTCTGGTCCTGGACAGGCTGTGCGGTGTCGGTGGCGCTGCTCGCCGGGCTGGACTCGCAACTCCCGCTCTGGGCAGGCATGTTGCTGTGGCTGCTGCCGTGGGCCATGTATCTGTCGATCGTCAACGTCGGCCAGACCTGGTACAGCTTCGGCTGGGAGTCACTGCTTCTGGAGGTCGGCTTCCTCGCCGTCTTCCTGGGCAACGACGAGGTCGCGCCGCCGGTCGTGGTGCTGTTCCTGCTGCGCTGGATCCTGTTCCGCGTCGAGTTCGGCGCCGGTCTGATCAAGATGCGTGGCGACGCCTGCTGGCGGAAACTGACCTGCCTCGACTTCCACCACGAGACCCAGCCGATGCCCGGCCCGCTGAGCTGGTACTTCCACCATCTCCCCAGGCCCGTGCACCGGATCGAGACGGCCGCCAACCACTTCACCCAACTCGCCGTGCCCGTCCTGCTGTTCACCCCGCAGCCGGTGGCGACGGCCGCCGCGTCCCTGATGATCGTCACCCAGCTGTGGCTGGTTCTGTCGGGCAACTTCGCCTGGCTGAACTGGATCACCATCGTGCTGGCACTGTCGGCGGTGCGCCTCCCGGACACGGCGCCGACGCCTGCCCCGGACACTCCGCTCTGGTACGAGATCGTGGTGCTGGCCGTCGCCACGGCACTGATGACCCTCAGCTACCGCCCGGTCCGCAACATGATCTCGCGCCGCCAGGTGATGAACCGCTCCTTCGACCCGCTCCATCTGGTCAACACCTACGGCGCCTTCGGCAGCGTCAGCCGTATCCGGTACGAGGTGGTCGTCGAGGGCACGGACGACGACCTGCCGCGCGAGGACTCCGACTGGCGGGAGTACGAGTTCAAGGGCAAACCTGGTGAACCAGGGCGCTGGCCACGCCAGTTCGCGCCCTACCATCTGAGGCTCGACTGGATGATGTGGTTCGCCGCGCTGTCGCCCGCGTACGCCGGTCCGTGGTTCGGCGCGATGGTCGAACGGCTCCTCGAGAACGACCACGACACACTCCGGCTGCTGCACCGCTCCCCGTTCCCGCCGGACACGCCCCCGCGCTACGTCCGCGCCCGCCTCTTCCGCTACCGGTACACGACGTGGCGTGAGCGGCGGGCCAAGGGTGCGTGCTGGGAGCGGGTGTACGTACGGGAGTTCATGCCGCCGACGCGGCTCGCCCTCGGGTCGGCTCAGAGGCCGTAGACGTGGGTCGCGGTGCCGGTGAAGACCTCCTCGCGTTCGCCCGTGCCGAGGGAGGCGGTCAACTCCCAGACCTTGGTGTGCAGAGCCACTCTCATGACGGCTCCTCGGTGGACAGCAGACCGGTGTCCCTGAGTTCCTGCCAGAAGGCCTCGGGCACGGACACGGCGAACTGCTCGGCGCAGTCCCGCACTTCGGCCGCCGAACGGGTGCCGACGAGAACGCCGGCGACGGCCGGGTGGGCCGCGCAGAAGGCGAGCGCGGCTGCCCGCAGGGTGATGCCGTGACGTTCGGCGACGGACTTCATACGCAGGGCGCGGTCCAGCAACTCGCCCGACGCCGCCGCATAGTTGTAGGTCGCTCCGGGCCTCGGGTCCGCCAGCAGCCCGGAGTTGAAGGCGCCGCCGATCACGACGGACGTACCGCGTTCGACGGCGGCCGGCAGCAGTTCGCTGAGCGCGCTCTGGTCGAGGAGCGTGTAGCGGCCGGCGCACAGGACCACGTCGACGTCCGTGTCCCGGACGAAGCGGGTGAGCATCTCCGCCTGGTTCATGCCCGCGCCGATCGCACGGACGACGCCTTCGGAGCGGAGTTCCTCCAACGCCGGACAGGCCTCGCGGAACGCGTCCTCGGCGTGGTCGTCGGGATCGTGGAGGTAGACGACGTCGACGTGGTCGAGGCCGAGCCGCTCCAGGCTCGCCTCCAGCGTCCGGCGCACGCCGTCGGCGCTGAAGTCCCAGACCCGGTGGTGGGTGGCGGGGACCGCGAAGCCGTTGGCGAGGTCGTCGCCGGCCGGGGCATCGGCGGGCTCCAGGCGGCGGCCGACCTTCGTGGAGATCGTGTACGCCGAGCGCGGATGCTCGCGCAGGGCCGCGCCGAGGCGGCGTTCGGAGAGGCCGATGCCGTAGTGCGGCGCGGTGTCGAAGTAGCGGATGCCCGCGTCCCAGGCGGCGGACACCGCGTCGTGCGCCTGTTCCTCGGTGACCTCGGTGAAGAGGTTGCCGATGGCGGCGGCACCGAAGCCCAGGCCGGTGACCTCGACGCCACTGCGGCCGAGCGGGTGCACCGGCATGGGCACGGGTACGGGAACGCTCCCTGAGGTGTGGTTCGGCGTGTTCACTTGGCCGCCGGACGCAGTCGCAGGCCCTGCATACCGCCGTCGACGGCGAGTGAGGTGCCGGTGGTGGCGCCGGAGAGGGGGCTCGCCAAGTAGGCGATGGCGCCTGCGACTTCGGCGGTCGAGACCAGGCGGCCGGTGGGCTGGCGGGCTTCCAGCGCGGCGCGTTCGGCGGCCGGGTCGGGGGCGGCGTCGAGGAGGTGGCCGACCCATGGGGTGTCGACGGTGCCCGGGTTGACGCAGTTCACGCGGACGCCCTCGCGGACGTGGTCGGCGGCCATGGCGAGGGTCAGTGAGTACACGGCGCCCTTGGTCGCGCTGTACAGGGCGCGTTGCGGCAGTCCGGCCGTGGCCACGATCGAGCAGGTGTTCACGATGGCGGCGTGCGCCGAGTTCCGCAGGTGCGGCAGCGCGGCGCGGGCGACGCGGACCATGCCGAGCACGTTGACGTCGAAGACGCGGTGCCACTGCTCGTCGTCGTTGTCCTCGACGGTGCCCTGGGCACCGATGCCGGCGTTGTTGACGACGATGTCGAGGCCGCCGAGGTCGGCCACGACGGCGGCCACCACTTCCCTTACGGACGGGTCGTCGGTGACGTCGGCCCGGTATCCGAGCAACGGCTTCTCGACCGACGACGGGTCCAGGTCGAGGACGGCGACCTGTGCGCCGCGCGCCGCCAGCAGTTCCGCGGTGGTCCGGCCGATGCCGGACGCGCCGCCTGTGACCAGCGCCTTGAGACCCTCGAAGTCGGTCATGCGGCCTGCCCTTCTTCCTTCGCCAGGTCGGCGGCCCAGAAGCTGCCGCCGCGAAACGTGTACTCCGCGACGGGCTCCGGCCGCATGGTCGCGGAGAAGCCCGGCGCGGTCGGTGCCTGGTAATGACCTTGCCTGATCACCACGGGGTCGAGGAAGTAGCCGTGCAGACGATCGGCGTACTCGATGAACGCCGCACCCCCGCCCACGGCTGCGTACGCCGCTCCCTGACCTGTCAGCCCACCGCCGACCGGTACAGCCCGAACTCCGCGATCCGCGCCTCCGCCCGCGCCCGTGTCACCCGCACCCGCCACCGCCGCGCCCGGACAGGTGCCGCCAGCAGCAGAATCCGGCTCGCGCCGACCGTGCCCGCCCCCGCGACGCGGGTCCAGCGGCCGCCCACGAACGCCTCGACGACGAAGGCCTCGACCTGCTGCCCGTGCCGGATGTCCTCCGCGAGCCGCACCCTGTCCACCTCGCGCTCCCTGCCGAGGTCGACGGTGACGACACCCGGAGTCCGGGTGACCTGCGCCCCCACCGTCAGGTCGGCCGGCAGTTCCCGGTCGATGCGCTCCCGGAACTCACGCAGGCGGGTGACGTCGGAGGCGGCGAGGAGGCCGTCCGTGTCCGGCGGGACGTTGAGGAGGAGGACGGCGTTGCGGCCGACCGAGCCGAAGTAGATCTCGGTCAACTGGTCGACCGACTTGGGCTGTTGGTCCGCGTGGTAGAACCAGCCGTCCCGGATCGACACATCGCACTCGGCCGGCCACCACTGGACGTAGTCGGCGACCCCACGAGCCGCGACGAGCGCGTCCCGGCCGCCCATGTCCGCCGCGTCGTAGGAGAGCGCGAAGTCGGTCCGGCCGTAGTCCTTCTCGGTGACCGGTACGACGCTCCACTCGTTCTCGCGCGCGAGCCCGCCCTCGTTGCCGACCCAGCGGACATCGGGGCCGGAGACGGCGATCGTGGCGTCCGGGGCGAGGGTGCGGACGAGCGTGTACCAGCTGTCCCAGTCGTACTTCTCGACCTTGTCCGGCGGGATGCGCCCCTGGGCGCCGTCGAACCAGACCTCGTCGACAGGCCCGTACTCGGTGAGTACCTCGTAGAGCTGGTCGAGCATATGGGCGCCGTAGTCGGTGGCGGGGAGGGTGAACGTCGGACCGTCCGGACGGTCGTCGCCGACGACCGGGGTCGGGATGGTGTGCTCGGTGCGCGCGCTGCCGTTGGCGTAGACGCCGTGTAGGTACTGGTTCTCGTCGGCCGGGGAGATGTACACGCCGACCTTCAGCCCGTGCCGCCGCATGGAGTCGGCGAACGAACGCAGCACATCGCCGTGCCCGCCGCGCCAACTGCTCGACGCCACCGAGTGGTTGGTGTACCGGGAGGGGTAGAGGACGAAGCCGTCGTGGTGCTTGACGGTGAGGATGGCGAGCTTGAAGCCGCCGTCACGCAGGGCTCGGGCCCACTGGTCGGTGTCGAGGCCGGTCGGCTGGAAGACGTCCGGATCTTCGTCGCCTGTGCCCCATTCGAGGCCGGTGAAGGTGTTGACGCCGAAGTGCAGGAACGCGGTCCTCTCCAGCCGCTGCCAGGCGATCTGCCGTGCGGTGGGCCGGACTTGGGCGGCCTTGCTGACGAGGACCTCGGCGGAGTCGGTTGGGCTGACGGGGATACGGAAGGCCGGTTCCTCCGCGGCCCGAGCCGGGGCCGGTGCGGCCAGGGCCAGTGACGTGCCCCTGGTGGCTACGAGTGCGGCGGCTGCCGTGACGAAGAGACGTCTGGAGACTGTCATGGGGAACGGACTCCTCGGGTCAGTGGACGGTGGTCAAGTGCCAGACTGCGGACGGGCGTTGGTCCGGCGGGTACTGCACGAGGCGACCGTCGTCGGTCACGTGCACCGCCATCCGTGTGATCGCGTTGACGAGCCGGTAGCCCTCTGCGGACTGCTCCAACTCCCAGCGCTGCAAGGTGTTCGCGGCGTCGCAGGTCTGCGGGGTGAGCTCGACGCCGGGCTGGAGCGGGGTGTTGAGCGTGAGCTTTCCGCCGCGCACCTCCAGGCAGCCGTTCCCGGTCCGCAGGGTGACGTATCCGTCGGGGGTGCGCCGCACCTCGGCGGTGAGAGATGCGGCGCCCGCCCGCAAGGTGTACGTCCCGTCCGCGACCGGCACCCGGGTCAGGTCCTGTCGGCCGGGTGCGTGCCCGACGGCCGTACCCCGAGCGGTGAACTGGGCATATGTGGCGTCGGGATGCGGATCGCCCCAGGTGGCCTGCGCGACATGGCGCAGCGCGGGGTCGGTGTCGACGGCGACCTCGTTCTCGGTCTCGCCGCGCCCGTTGTCCGGCCAGAGGCTGATCTTCGCCCCGGTGATGCCCCGGCTGGAGGCGAGCTTCTCGCCCTCGAAGCTGCGCGGATCCCAACTCTGGTCGTACAGGCCCTTGGTGTCGGTGTGGAATCCGCCCCGGACTAGGTACAGCGCATAGGCCGCGTTCATCAACGGGTACCCCTGGGCGAGGAGTTGGCTCGGTTTCACGGCCACGTTCAGCCAGTGCTCGACCGTGGTGCCCTCGGTCACCGGCACGGTGTTGGCGCCGGTGAGCCCGTCGTTCCAGATGCGCAGCTTTTTACCCTTGGCGGCCAGGTAGGTCCGGACGCGGTTGACGAAGTCGATGAAGGCGTCCTGGGGTGTGGCGTTCGCCCCGTACTTCTCCCGGGCGTAGCGCAGGATCTGCGGGTACTTGGCGAAGTCGGAGCCGAGCATGTACTCGTCGGCGCCCATGTGCCAGGAGCCGCCGGTGAACACCTGCGCGTACTCGTCGATCAGGCTCGTGTAGTAGTCGAAGGCGGCCGGCTGGGTGATGTCGAGCCTGCTGGGCTGCTTGTTGCCGTCGGAGTCGGTGAGTTGCAGATCCGGGCGGTTCTCGATCCAGGGGTCCATGTGGCCCGGGGAGTTGATCTCCGGAACGATCTCGACGTGGTATTTGTCGCCGAGGGCGACGAGCCGCCGTATCTCGTCCTTGGTGTAGTAGCCCCAGGTGTTGGCCTCGGGGTGGGTGTCGCTCTTCACCTTGAGTTCGAGGAGCAGCTGGTTGAGTTTGTTGTACGCCATGTCGCGTACGAGGTTCTCCAGCCACTGCGTCGAGATGTGGATGTAGCAGGCGCACACACCGACGCCCCGTTCCGCGTACCTGGGCACGTCGACCGTACGTCCGGCGGGGATCCGGTCGCCCTGGGCAAGGAGCTGGAGGAGAGTGCGGGTGCCGTAGAAAGCGCCGCTCTCGGTTGCGCCGGTCACCGACAGCCGTGCGCCCGCCCGAAGTTCGTACCCTTCGGCGCCGAGTGCGGTCCGCGTCGGGGCGACGTCGATAACGATGTCACCGGCCCGCGCGCCGCCGCTCACCACGGGCACGGTGCCGCGGCCGGCCGCCCGCAGATCGTCGGCGAGGGTGTCCGCGACCCTGCGCTCGGGCGCGGAGTCGACGATCAGGCGGGCTGAGCCACCGTACTTATAACTCCCCTGTTCCGGAGCCCAGTTGGTGAGCGCGGGCACGGTGACCGGGACGCTCGCCGCCGCCGTACGCGCGAGGGCCGGAACCGGGGCGGCCAGCAGCAGGAGGGTCACCAGCGCACCCAGAAGCCGACGTCTTGGATACCTACTCATCTGGAAGCTCCCATTCATCGGAGGTGTGATGATTGATCGCACCTCAGGCACTGTCAATGGGGTCTGGGATCAGGCGAATTCGGCCAGTGATCGGATGACCAGCGAGTCTGTTATGGGAACCCGATGCCCCGGCGCCAGAAAAGTCCAAGAGACACGGGCCGAATGTCCAAGCTCGACGACACTCGACGCCCCCTGTACTCACGAGTAGCCTCATCGCCTCACGCGTAGCACGATGTGTTGCATCCACCCCGAGGAGCCCCCGTGACCAGCTGGGCAGGCCGTACCGCCACCGAGATCGCCGCCGCCGTACGCGAAAAGCGCGTCACGCCCCGTGAAGTCGTGGCCGAACATCTCGCGCGCATCGAACTGCTGGACGCCCGCGTCGGGGCGTTCCGCCGGCTGCGGGCCCAGGAGGCGCTGGCCGAGGCGGACGAGGTGGCCGACCGTGCCGATCTGGCCGACCTTCCGCTCGCGGGCGTACCCATCGCGGTGAAGGACAACCTGGGGGTGCGCGGCGAGTCGACCCGGCACGGTTCCACCGCGACGCCGGACACCCCCGCCGACCACGACCACGTCACCGTGGCCCGGCTCCGCGCGGCGGGCGCGATCGTCGTCGGGGTCACCAATGTGCCCGAGCTGTGCATCTGGGGCACCACGGAGGGGCCTCTCGGCACGGCCCGCAACCCGTGGGACACCACCCGCACGGCGGGCGGTTCGTCGGGCGGCAGCGCGGCGGCCGTCGGCGCCGGGATGGTGCCGATCGCGCTGGGCAACGACGGCATGGGCTCACTGCGCATTCCCGCCGCCAACTGCGGTGTCGTCACCATCAAGCCGGGGCTCGGGGTCGTCCCGGCGGGCATCGGCAACGGCGACTGGTTCGGCATGTCGGAGAACGGTCCGCTGGCGACGACGGTCGAGGACGCCCGTCTGATGCTGTCGGTCCTCGCGGACACGGAGTTCGTACGGTCGAACGCGCACGGCGGCCGCAAGGTCGCCCTCTCCGTCCGCAGCCCCATCGCCGGCGTCACCATCAGCAGGCCGTTCACGTCCGCCGCGCGCGAGGCCGCCGCGCTGCTGGACAGTGCCGGTCACGAGGTGCGGCCCGCCGACCCGCCGTACCCGCTGTCGATCGGCGTGACCTCGTTCACGCACTGGACGGCGGGCACCGCCCGGGACGCGGAGGGCTTCGACCGGAGCGGGCTGACCCGGCGCACCCGGGTCCACGCGGCCGTCGGGCGCCGGTTCGTCGGCTACGTCGAGCGGGGACAGCACAAGGAACAGCTGCGTCGGCGCCTCGAACCGTTCTTCGCCGAGCACGACGTACTGCTCACCCCGGCACTCGCCCGGCGCTCGCCCAGCGCCGCGGCCTGGCACGAGCGGGGCTGGCTGCGCAACGTCCTCGCCAACACGAACTACTCGCCGATGACGCCCCCGTGGAACCTGACGGGCTGGCCGGCGATGGCCGTACCGTTCGGCACCCTGCCCTCGGGCGCGCCCTGCGCCGTCCAGTTGGTGGGCCGCCCGGGCTCGGAGGCCGTACTCCTCGACGTGGCCCAGCAGTTGGAGGAGCTGCACCCCTGGCAGCGGACGGCTCCACTCGCGTAGCCAACTACCTGGAAGCTGCCGGAAGCTGCCTGGAACCTGGGGAGCCGGTCAGTCGCCGAGGGCCTTGTACATGATGTGCAGGCCCACCCGGCCGTCCCGAGGATGGTCGAACGCGTCCGGCACCGTGCCCAGGATCGTGAAGCCGAGCGAGGTCCACAGCTTGACCGCCGGGTTGGTCTCGACGACGGCGTTGAAGACCATGCCCCGGTAACCGTGGGTCTCGGCCTCGCTCAGGACGTGTTCGGCGAGGGCGCGGCCGATACCACGGCCGCCGCAGTCGGGGGCGACCATGAAGCCGGCGTTGGCGATACGGGCGGCGGGGCCGGCGTAGTTGGGGGTGAGGAAGGCGGAGCCCACGACGGCGCCGGCGCTGTCCTCGGCGACGTACACACGCTTGGGCGGGCTCATCCACAGGGCGCGGGCCGCCGCCTCGGAGGTGTCCGGGTCCCAGGTGTAGGTCTCGGCGGCGGCGACGATGCGGTGCCAGAACGGCCAGATCCGCGACCAGTCGTCGGCCGCGGCTTCCCTGATGATCAGCATGGGCGCGAGTCTGGCACGCCCATGCTGACGACAGTCTCGATGGGGCCTGTCGGTGCGTCAGTCGACGCTGGGCAGGATGTGGGGCTCGGCGAGGTCGTCCTCGTAGCCCGCCAGGCGGATCGGGGCCGACCTGGCCCACACGTCGAGGCTGCCGAGCTGGTCGCTCTTGTCGCCGGGGGTCGCCGTGCGTTCCTCAGGGCCTTGTTCGAGATTCGTCTTCTCCGGTGTCACCGCGCACTCCTTATGTGTCGGGTCACCCTCAGGACATTCGGGACCAGTCTGATGCCGGCCACTCCACATCCACTCGGGTCTGGGTCAAGAACAGTCAGGACGCGGTGGCGCCGGTAACGGACCGTGGGTGTGGGTGGAACCCAGTCGTGCTGCCCGTCCGCACCAGTATTAACCAAATGAGCGGACGCCCGCTCGATGGGGCTGAAAACAAGGGGTAAAGAACTCAAGTCGCTCACTGTTCATTCAGCCATAATATGCGGTTGTTTGTTACCTTGAGTGCGGTTTAGGCGTCACCCGTACGGCCCAATCGACGCACCCACGTGCACCATTGCCGGAACAGGTCCGGCAGTTCAGTTCCCGTTGGCCGGCACGCAAGTCGCCCATGCTCGATCTGCACCAGCGCGCCCTCCAGACGGCCGCCCTGCTGCGCCGAAGTCACCCCGCCGACAAGGAACTTCAGGTGGCGGGCCTGGTCCACGTCATCGGCCGGCTCCTCGCACCCGGCGACTCCACCCGGCACGCCCGGATCGCGGCGGACGCCGTACGGCACCTGCTCGGCGAACGGGTCGCCCGCCTCGCACACGACAGCACGTACGGCACGGACCTGGACCTCACACGGTCGCCGACGCCCTGACCGTACGTCAGGCGGACGAGGCCGGCCGGGTCCCCGGAGTCGACGCAGGCGTCCTGGAGGACTGGCGCACGCTGCCGGGACTGGGCGCGGCGCAGCACTCCCGACTGGGCGCCGTCGACTGAACCCCCGTACGCCCAGGGGCTGTTGGCCGGCGTTCCGTCATGAGACGGTACGCGGATGACGTCGCCGTACGGACTCGACGGGCGGGTCGCCCTGGTCACCGGGGGCACGCGCGGGATCGGGCTGGCCGTCGCCGGGGCGCTGGTGCGGGCGGGGGCTCGGGTGTGCGTGACGGCCCGCGACCCGGACGGGGTGCGGCGGGCCGCCGAGGAGCTCGGCGGGGTCGGGCTGGCGGGCAGTGTCGCCGATCCGGCACATCTGTTGGCGTTGACCGAGTTCACACTCGACGCGTTCGGGCGGCTCGACATCGTTGTGAACAACGCGGCGACCAACCAGCCCTACGGCCCGCTCATGGACGCCGACCCGGACGCGTGGCGCAGGGCGTTCGCCGTGAACGTCGAGGCTCCGCTGCGACTGACCCAGTGCGCGTGGCGGGCGTGGATGCGCGAACACGGCGGCACCGTGGTCAACATCTGCACGGAGGGCGCCGCACATGTCGGACCCAACGTCGGCGCGTACGGCACCAGCAAGGCGGCACTGCTGCACCTGACGCAACAACTCGCGGGCGAGCTGGCCCCGAAGGTACGGGTCAACTCGGTCTCCCCCGGCCTCATCCGCACGGAGATGGCCCGCTTCGTGTGGGAGCACGGCGAGGACGCCATCGCCGCCGGGCTCCCCCTCGACAGGATCGGCGAACCCGAGGACGTCGCCCGCGCGGTGCTGTGGCTGGCATCGGACGCGGCGGAGTGGGTGACGGGGGCCGACCTGCTGGTGGATGGAGGAACGCGGGTACGTCCAGCGCACACGGCAACGCCATACACGGTTCATGACCACTTACGGCGACACGAACCGACCTAGGGGCGCGGGGCTGTGCCGGTATGCGGCTCCCCCGCGTGGGCGCGACCAGCCCCCACCGGCCCGCAGGCGCACCACCAACACCCGCCTACCACTTACCGGGCGCGTAGTCCTTCATGAAGACCCCGTACAGATCCTCCCCCGCCTCACCCCGCACGATCGGGTCGTAGACCCGCGCCGCACCGTCGACAAGGTCGAGAGGGGCATGGAACCCCTCGTCGGCCAGGCGCAGTTTGTCGTAGTGGGGACGTTCGTCGGTGATCCACCCCGTGTCGACCGAGGTCATCAGGATGCCGTCGGCCTCGAACATCTCCTGCGCGCTGGTCCGCGTCACCATGTTCATCGCGGCCTTCGCCGCGTTCGTGTTCGGGTGGCCCGCACCCTTGTACCCGCGCCCGAAGACGCCCTCCATCGCCGAGACGTTGACGACGTACGCACGCTTGCTCACCGCGTCGCGCGCCGCCCCGGCCATCGCCGGCCGCAGCATGCTGATCAGGATGAACGGCGCCGTGTAGTTGCACAGCTGGGTTTCGAGGAGCTCCACCGGGGAGATCTGCTCGATGGTCTGCACCCAGGTGTTGGTGTCGACGACGTCGGGGACGAGACCGCCCGCGTCGATGGCGGTGCCGTCGAGGTGCCGGGCGACGCTGGCGTTGCCCGCGACCAGGGCGAGGTCGGCGACCTTCTGGGCGTCGAGTCCGCTGATGCCGACGGGCAGCGCCGTCAGTCCGTCCACCGCGCCGGAGTTGAAAGCGCCGATGACGTGGTGGGCGGGCAGTTCACCGGCGGGCAGCGGGGCGCTCTCGGCCTCGACCAGCGCGGCGTACGCGGAGGGCAGCCGGCGTACCGTCTGCGTCGCGTTGTTGATCAGGATGTCGAGCCGGCCCTGCTCGGCGATCCGGTCGGCCAGGGCCACGACCTGCGCGGGGTCACGCAGGTCGGTGCCGACGACCTCCAGGCGGTGGAGCCAGTCCCCGGAGTCGTCCATGGCCTTGAAGCGGCGGATGGCGTCCTTCGGGAAGCGCGTGGTGATCGTGGTGTGCGCGCCGTCGCGCAGCAGCCGCAGCGCGATGTACATGCCGATCTTGGCCCGGCCGCCGGTGAGCAGCGCGCGCTTGCCGGTGAGGTCGGTGCGGGCGTCGCGGCGGGAGCGGTTCTCGGCGGCGCAGTTCTGGCAGAGCTGGTGGTAGAAGTAGTCGACCTCGACGTAGCGGGTCTTGCAGGTGTAGCAGGAGCGGGGGCGCTGGAGTATCCCCGCGATCTGCCCTTCCGAGGTCACCGACGACGGCAGGATGCCCTCGGTCTCGTCGTCGATGCGCTGGGCGGAGCCGGTCGCCGTGGACTCGGTGACCGCCTTGTCGTGGGCGGTCTTGGAGGCCCGGCGCTCCTGTCGGCGGCGCTGCTTGACCGTGCGGTAGACACCGGCGGTGGCGCGGCGCACGGCGATGGCGTCGGGGTGGTCGACGTCCAGCTTGTCGAGCTCTTCGAGCACGCTGAGGCAGACGGCCATGCGCTCGGGGTCGATGCCGGGACCATAGGAGACGTCGTCCACGTCGTCCAAGCCGTCCACGGCCGTCGGGCCGTCCTCTGTCACCGTCATCGCGCTGCCGTTCCCTGGGTCGCCTTCGCGGCGCTCAGACGGCGCCCGCTCTCGAACAGGCGATTTTACGGAAGCCCGGGCCCAGTCACCAAACCCGCGACGATCATGAGGCTGCTCAGGGGGTGCAGACGGCGACCAGCGTCTCCACCTCCGCGGACAGCGCAGCGGCGAACCGGTCGAGGTCCGGGACGGCCTCCGCGTCCGCGACGAGCCCGAAGTGGACCTGCCCCCGGTAGGTCGAGATGGCGACCGCCAGCGACTGGCCCTGGGCGAGCGGGGCGAAGGGGTAGACCTCGGTGAGCGGGTTGCCGCCGAGCCTGAGGCCGAGGCTGGGCAGCGGCACGCTGGTGACGAGGATATCGAACCAGAGCCGGGCTGCCTGCTTGACCAGCCGTCCGCCGAGCCGGTGCCCGAGCGCCGGCACATGGTCGGCGAGCAGCGCGATCGCACCCGCGCCCCGCTCGGGCCCCGCGTCCTTGCGGCGGTCCATGACCATGCGTACGGCGTCGAGGCGCCCCAGCGGGTCGGGATCGTCGACGGGCAGCCGCATCAGGTACCCGGAGAGCCGGTTGCCCTGCGGATGCGCGGTGCGCGGACGCCTCTTCGAGACGGGGATCAGCGCACGCGGCGCGACTCCTTCGCTCCCGTCGCCGCGCTCGTCGAGCCAGCGCCGCAGGGCTCCCGCGACGACGGCGATGAGTACGTCGTTGACGGTACCGCCGGCTGTCTTGCGGACCCGGTGGACGTCGTCGAGGTCGAGGACGACGCCGGCCGTGCGGCGGGTGCCCGTGGGCTCGGCGACGAGCGCGGCCGACGAGCGCGGGTTCAGGTTGTCCAGGCCGGAGAGGGCTACGGAGGCTCCGATGTCGAGGGCCCGGCCGACGTCGGAGAGGACGCCGCGTACCAGCTCGGGCAGCTTGCGCACGTCGGGGAGGAGTCCCCCGGCCGGCTGTTCGGGGCGCGGACGCGGCTCGGGCAGGTCGAGGGGGTCCATGACGCCGGCGGCGAGGGTCAGTGCGCGCAGGCCGTCGGCCAGGGCGTGGTGGAACTTGAAGAGCACGGCGAAGGAGGTGCCGTCCTCGGCGGGCAGCACGTGGGCTTCCCAGGGCGGCCGGCCGCGCTCCAGGGAGCGTTCCATGAGCCGTCCGGCCTCGGCGTGGAAGTCGGAGGTCGGGGTGTGCAGCCGGACGTGGTCGAGCGGGTCGAAGTCCGGCGCGGTCTCGCGGGTGGCGCCCCCGAAGGCCAGCGGGAGCAGGGGCTGCCAGACGTCCCGGATGCGCATACGCAGTCCGGGTACGGCGGGGGCGCGGGCGGCGAGGAGGTCGGCCGCGTGGGCTCCGGCGGTGGGCGAGGAGGACGAGAAGACACCGAGTGCGCCCAGATGCATGGGGTGCAGATCGGAATCCATGTTCCAGAACGCGAGGTCGAGGGGGGCGAGCAGGTCCGAGGTCTGAGAAGTCAAGGGGATCACTCTCGCGTCGACGACGGGTGAGCCAGCAGTCAATCGCCTGCGGGCAATTACGGTCAAGTACGATCAAGCTACGCATAGTTAACAATGGATTAAGTCCCGCCGGGTTGTGGGCAGCGGGACTCGTATGCCAAATGGGGGTCCGCTTCAGAGCATGCGTCGCTTCACTGCAGTGCGGGTGGGGCCGCATCCGCGCCCGTCCCCCACCCGGACGGCTCCACACCGACCGTGAAGTCCAGCGAGCGCGCGCCTCGCAGCATCCCGCTCGTGACATACGTAGGGCCGTACGACGCGCCGTCGACACTCACCGACTGGACATACCGACGGTTGTTCGACGTACCCGGTGCGGTCACCGTCAAGGCGCCGAGCGGGTAGTAGCGGGGGTCGAGGGTCAGGTCGACCCGGTCGAAGACCGGAGTGGACAGGCCCCAGGTGTCGTAGCCGGGCTGTACCGGGAAGATCCCGATCGCGGAGAGGACGTGCCAGGCGGACATCGTGCCCATGTCGTCGTTGCCGGTCATACCGGTGGGACCGTCCGTGTAGAGGGTCAGCGCGGCGTGCACGACCTCGGTCGTCTTCCAGGGCTGTCCGGTGGAGAGGTAGGTGTAGGGGGCGGTGAGGTCGACCTCGTTCTGCGGGTTGTACTTGTCGGCGTTGTAGTAGGCGTACGGGCCGTTCACCCACACTTCGCGGGCCGTCCCGGCCGGGTCCGCCTTCATCCGGTCGTACGCGAAGAAGGCGTCGAGCCGGTCGTTGGCCGCCTGTCTGCCGCCGAGCAGGTCCACCAGTCCCGGCAGGTCCTGTGGGACCAGCCACTGGTACTGCCAGGCCGTGCCCTCGTGGAACCCCTCACCCTTGGCCGGATCGGGGTCGCCCGCGAAGGCTCCCGAGCCGTCCCGGGGCCGGAAGAAACCGGTCCCGGGATCGAAGACGTCGCGGTAGCTCTGCGCCCGGTCCGCATAACGGGCGGCGTCGGCCTCGTGGCCGAGCTCGCGTGCCATCTGCGCCAGCATCGCGTCGGACAGGGCGTACTCGAGGGTGACGGAGGCGCCCCAGTGGTAGTCCGAGTCGCCGAGCTTGGTGCGCGGGCGGCCCTTGAGGTAGGGCGCGAAGCCGTTCTCGATGTACTCACGGTTGGCCTCGCGCCCCAGCATGGGCAGGGCGGCGGGCGGCACGCCGTCGGCGTTCTTCCTCAGGGCGCGGTACGCCCGCTCCTCGTGGCCGTGCAGCAATCCCTGCTGGTAGGCGTGGGTGAGGAACGGGGTGACCGGGTCGCCGGTCATGATGTTGGTCTCGACAGTGCCGTAGCCCCACTTGGGCAGCCAGCCGCCCTCCTCGTCGATCTTCAGCACGGAGAGCGCCATGTCCCGGGCCTCGCGGGGCGCGAGCAGCGAAAGGAGCTGCGCCTGCGTGCGGTAGGTGTCCCACAGGGACCAGTTCTGGTAGTACGTGAAGTCCCGCGCACCGTGGATCTTCAGGTCCCAGCCGGTGTAGCGGCCGTCGGCGTCGCTGCCGGTGTTGGGGGCGAGGAAGCTGCGGTAGAGGGACGAGTAGAACGTCCGCCGGAGTGTGTCCGAGCCGCCCGTCACGCCGACGGCGTCGAGGCGCGCCTCCCAGGCGCCCCGGGCCTCCTCCCGCACCTCATCGAACATACGTCCGCCCTCGGCACGCAGGTTGCCGGCCGCGCCGTCCGCATCGACGTACGACAGGGCGGTGGTCGCCTCGACGGTGCGGTCCCCGTCCGTCGTGTCGAAGCGGACGTAGGCGCCGTCGCCCCCGGTCCGGGAGCCGCCGGTGACCGTCGTGCCGTCCCAGGTGCCGTACGCGGTGAATGGCCTGTCGAAGCGGGTGATGGTGTGGACGGTGTACGGCTTGGTGCCCCGGCAGAACCCGGAGCCGGTGATCGTCGTGCGCACGGTCCGGTCGTCGAGGATCTCGACCCGGTTCGCCACCTTCGTGTGCAGCGACTGGCCCGCGTTGAGCAGCACGTTGGCCTTGCTGGTCGCCGGGAAGGTGTAGCGCTGGACGCCGGTGCGGGTGGTCGCCGTCAGCTCGGCCTCGATGCCCGACTTCAGGCCCACCTTGTAGTAGCCGGGGCCGGCCAGTTCGCCGTCGTGGCCGAACTCGGCGGCGTAGGAGGCGTAGTCGGTGCTCGTGATGTCGCCGGTCGTGGGCAGCACCGGCAGGTCGCCGCCGATGCGGCAGCCGACGCCGGAGAGGTGGACGAGGGAGAAGCCCCGGATGCGGGTCTGGGAGTAGCGGTAGCCGGTCTTGTGCCCGGTGTCGGGCGAGAGCTGCACCATGCCGAAGGGCACGGTCGCGCCGGGGAAGGTGTTGCCCTCGTTCTCCGTGCCGATGAACGGGTTGACCAGGTCGGTGAGCCGCTCGTCACGGGCATGGGCGGCCGGGGCAGCGAGCGCACCCGCGAACAGTGCGGCGGCCGTCACCACCCCCGCGGTGCGCAGCGTCCGTCTCACAGGGAGTCCTCCGTAGGCTCGGGCCGGATGGCGGGGCGGCCCGAGGGAGTCACCCAGGTCCGTCTTCCGGATCCGTTCCTCGCCGGACGCCCCGATCCGCGCCGCACCCGGCACGGTCACCTCGCGGCCGTACGGCAACAGCCCGTTCGGCTCACTCGCCGGAGCCCGGACACGCCGACGGCCCCGGTGAGCACGGGCTCACCGAGGCCGTCGGCGGCGGCATGGGTGTATCTGCCTACGACACGTGCTGGCCCTTCCCGAGGCCGATCACACCGCCCTTGGAGACGGTGTACAGGTCGGCGTCCCGCTCCGGGTTGACGCCGATCGTCGCGCCCGGCGGGACCTCGACGTTCTTGTCCAGGACGGCCCCGCGCACGATCGCGCCCCGCCCGATGCGCACGTTGTCGTGCAGGATCGACCCCTGCACGACCGCACCCGGATCGACCCGGACGCCGGGCGAGAGCACCGAGCGCGTCACCTGGCCCCGGATCAGGCACCCGGCGCTGATGATCGACTCGCTGGCGATGCCACCGGAGTTGAAGCGGGCGGGCGACAGCTGGCCGGAGTGCGTGTAGACGGGCCAGCTGCGGTTGTAGAGGTTGAAGGCGGGGCGTTCGGCGATCAGGTCCATATGGGCGTCGTAGTACGCGTCGAGCGTGCCGACATCCCGCCAGTAGCCCTGGTCGCGGGTGGTCTCGCCGGGGACGTGGTTCTCGCTGAAGTCGTACAGCTGGGCCTCGCCCCGGTCGGTGAGCGCGGGCAGTATCGAACCGCCCATGTCGTGCACG
Source organism: Streptomyces sp. NBC_00576 (assembly GCF_036345175.1). Classification (NCBI taxonomy): domain Bacteria; kingdom Bacillati; phylum Actinomycetota; class Actinomycetes; order Kitasatosporales; family Streptomycetaceae; genus Streptomyces; species Streptomyces sp. NBC_00576. The sequence goes on from NZ_CP107780.1 coordinate 1,133,133, forward strand.
GAGTCACCGTCCTCGGCATCCCGTTGCAGAGCCTCTATCAGCGCCTTCGTGGTGAAGATGTAGTTGCCCATAGAGGCGAACACGCACCCGGGGTCGTCCGGCAGGCCGGGTGGGTCCGCGGGCTTCTCCAAAAAGCCCTGCACGGTCTGGCCGTCCGAGCCGGGACTGATCACGCCGAAGGACGACGACTCGGCGCGCGGCACCCGTATACCCGCGACCGTGACCCCCGCGCCGCTCTCGATGTGCTGGTTGAGCATCTGCCGGGGGTCCATGCGGTAGACGTGGTCGGCGCCGAACACCGCGACGTAGTCGGGCTGTTCGTCATGCACGAGGTTGAGGGACTGGAGGATGGCGTCGGCGCTGCCCAGGTACCAGCGCGGGCCGAGGCGCTGCTGGGCGGGGACCGGCGTGACGTAGTTGCCGAGCAGACTGGACATCCGCCAGGTGGTGGTGATGTGCCGGTCCAGCGAGTGCGACTTGTACTGCGTGAGCACGCAGATGCGCATGATGTCACCGTTGACGAGGTTGGACAGGACGAAGTCGACCAGGCGATACGTTCCGCCAAAGGTCACCGCTGGTTTCGCCCGGTCCGCGGTCAGGGGCATCAGGCGTTTGCCCTCTCCGCCCGCCAGTACGATCCCGAGCACAGAAGGCCCACCACGACGCATCGTCGCTCCCCTCACCGTGGTTGTGCACGATGCTTTCCCGTACGCCGGTCGGGCTAAGCCTGTTGACCTTGTTTGAGGATCTCTTCATAGAGTCTTACCGTCCGCCGGGCCACCGCGTCCCAGCCGAACTCCCCCACCGCACGCTCCCGTCCGGCCTCCCCCATGCGCCGCGCCGCCTCCGGATCACCGAGCACGGAGTCCAGGGCCCGTGCGAGGTCCGCCTCGAACGCCCCCAGGTCCTCGCCCAGGGACACGAGTACGCCGGTCTTCCCGTCCTCGACGACCTCGGGAATGCCGCCGACCCGCGAGGCCACGACGGGAGTTCCGCAGGCCATCGCCTCCAGATTGACGATGCCAAGCGGCTCGTACACCGAAGGGCAGACGAACACGGCCGCGTGGGTGAGGAGTTGGATGACGTCCGGGCGCGGCAGCATCTGCGGGATCCAGAAGACGCCCTCGCGTACGGCGCTCAGTTCCTGGAAGAGTTCACGGAACTCCCGGTCGATCTCCGGGGTGTCCGGGGCACCCGCGCACAGCACGACCTGGGCCGCCGGGTCGATGTCCCGTACCGCGCGCAGCAGATGGGGCACGCCCTTCTGGCGGGTGATGCGGCCGACGAACAGGACGTAGGGGCGAGTTGGGTCGACGCCGATCCGGGTGAGGGCGTCCGTGCCGTGGTCGGGCTGGTAGAGGGTGGTGTCGATGCCGTTGTGCACGACATGGACGGTGGCCGGGTCGAGGGCCGGGTAACAGGCGAGGATGTCCTCGCGCATGGCCCCGGACACGGCGATCACGGCGTCGGCGGCCTCGATCGCGGTGCGCTCGGCCCAGCTCGACAGGGCGTACCCGCCGCCGAGTTGCTCGGCCTTCCAGGGGCGCAGGGGCTCCAGGGAGTGCGCGGTCATCACGTGCGGGACGCCGTACAGGAGCTTGGCGAAGTGGCCGGCGAGGTTGGCGTACCAGGTGTGGGAGTGGACGAGTTCGCGGCCTTCGAGGGCGGCGGCGATGGACAGGTCCGTGGAGAAGGTGCGCAGCGCGTCGTTGCTCCCGTCGAGCGCCGGCCAGGACCGGTGCCGGATGACGCCGACTCCGCGGCCCTCGCCCCAGCAGTGCACCTCCAGGTCGGTGAGGGCGCCCAACTCCCGGGCGAGGAACTCGACATGGACACCCGCGCCGCCGTACACATCCGGCGGATACTCCCGGGTCAACAGGCCCACACGCACCCAGAACCCCCTTCTCAGCGGCTGGTTCCCACATGGTCACCCAGATACGGCGCCCGGGGAAGACCACGGGTTCCTAGTGAAGCAGCAGTCGCCGCAGAGCCCGCCGCCGGGCACCCGGTAGTAGAGGCAGCAGCTGCGTCGCCGGAAGGAGCCGCCGGTGAGGGTGCCGGTCGGGGCGAGGCGGGGGTGGGTGAACAGTTCCGCGGCGAGGGCGAGGGCGCGGGTGCCGGCATCCGTGCCCGCGCCGCGTGCCCAGCGCTCGACCTCGCGGGCCGCGCCGGCCAGCGCAGAGCCCGCGTTGCCCCACAGCAGGCCCTCCGCGACCCCGTACCGGGCGTGCAGGGCCGCGTTGAGGGGTTCCAGATGCCCTCGTACGACGAGGTCCGCGACCGTCGCCGCGTCGGCCGCGCGGGAGTGTACTTCCAACAGCCACAGGTCGTCGGGGGCGCTCGCGGCGGCGTCCCAGTGGAGCAGTCGAGGGTCGAGATCGGGGACGCTGCCGTACAGGACGGCGCAGCCGAGGGCGACGGACCACAGCCGGGCCGCGAGCGCCTGTTGGGCGATCGACGCGGAAACCCGCAGCTCAGAGGTGTGGATACGATCTGCGACCAAATGGACACGGAAAGTTATGGAATCCGCGTAAACATCCTCGGTGCGATGTGCGTACGCCTGCGCGAGTGTCGGCGGCGGATCGGCGGGGGCTCCGGCCGTGCGTAGTACGAAGAAGCCGCCGAGCGGTCGCAGTGCCGCGAGATCGGGGTCGAGGTCCACGAGAGGAAGTAGTACCAGGTCGGACAGTGGCTGAGAGCAGCAGCGCCCTCCCCGCGTCACCCACCCTGGGGAGGACCTGGGACCCGGCGTACTCCATCGGCAGTAGGACCCAATGAATGCTCTGGTACGACGCGGTGGCGTGCGCGAGGGGGGATCGTAGTGACTATGGAAGCCGACCGTTCGCCGCGCCGGGCCCCTGGCCCGCGCCGCACGCAGAGGAGTTGCTCATGAGCGCCCTCGCGTTGTCCATCCTGCTGTCGCTCGTCTCCGCTGTCGCCTACGCGGGCGGAGCGATCGTGCAGGAGCGTGTCGCGGACTCCGAACACGGCGCGTCCTACGCTCCGATGCGCAGGCCGGTCTGGTGGGCCGCCGTGGCTCTGAACGGCTTCGGCGGAGTGCTGCACGTGGTGGCGCTGGCGTACGGGCCGCTGAGCGTCGTCCAGCCGATGGGCGCCCTGACCATCGTGTTCGCGCTGCCGATGGCGGCTCTGTTCGTGCGCCGCAAGGCCGGGGCGACCGCCTGGCGGGGCGCGATCATGGCGACGGTGGGACTCGCGGGTCTGCTGTCCCTGGTCGGCACGTCCGAGGCGCAGTCCCTGGGCACCACCGAGCGGGTGTTGCTGGCCGTGGTCAGCGGCTCCGTGGTGGTGACACTGATGGTGGCGGGCCGCGCGGCGCACCGGCACCCGGCGGTGCGCAGCACGCTGCTCGCGGTCGCGTCCGGTATCGCCTTCGGAATGTCGTCGGTGTTCACGAAGGTGGTCGCCGTGGACTGGACCGGCGGCCTCACGGCCGCGGATCTGCCCACGCTGGCCCTGATCGCCGTGCTCGGTGCCTCCGGTCTGCTGCTCTCGCAGGCGGCCTACCGGGGCGGCGGCCTCGCGGCACCGCTGGCGACGCTGACGGTCGTGAACCCGGTGGTGGCGGCGGCGGTCGGCATCACGATGTTCGGCGAAACGTTCCGGTACGGCACCACGGGCACCATCCTCGCGCTGAGCTGCGGCGTGGTCGCGGCGGGCGGCCTGATCCTCCTCACCACGGAGCGGCTGCAGCACGCCACGCACACGGACGCGCCGCCCTCTGCGTTTCCTTCCCCTGCTTCCACTGCTTCGGCACCCTCGGTACCGGAACAGGCCGAGGCCGGACACGAGAAGGCGGCGGCGGTGAGCGAGGTGAGCGAGGAGTCCCCCGGGCCGGTCGTGGCCGAGGCGCTGTCGGCCGGTCTCCCGACGCTCGCGGACCTCCCCCCGCAGTCCGGTCCCGCCGCCCACGAGGACGACCTGCTACCGGCCGCGCCCCCGGCGTCCGCGCAGGACGCGCCCGCCCAGGTGCCCATCCGCTGCGGGGCGTTCTACGGCATCCCCTACGTGCCGATCCCGGCACCCGATCGGGGCCGGCACCGCACGCGGGTCAAATCCTGACGCCGCCGGCCCTGAGATAGGCCACCGGATCGATGTCGCTACCGAAGCCGGGCCCCGTCCGCACCTCGAAGTGCAGATGCGGGCCCGTGCTGTTGCCCGTGGAGCCGGAGCGCCCGATGCGCTGCCCGACCGACACCGACCCGCCCGCCTTCACGGAGATCGCGGACAGATGCGCGTACTGCGAGTAGCGCCCGTCGGCGTGCCGGATCACCACCTGGTAGCCGAACGACCCGCCCCAGCCCGCGTCGACGACCTCGCCCGCCGCGACCGCCTTCACGGAGGTCCCGGTGGGCACCGGGAAGTCGACGCCCGTGTGGTAGCCCTTCGACCAGGAGGAACCCGCCTTGTGGTACGGCGTCCCGGTCGCGGCGCCGACGGGCGCGGCGAGCGTGGTGGTGGTCGTGGGGGCCTTCGGCGCGGCCTTCTCAGCCGGGCGGGAAGGGGCCTTCGGCGCGGGGGGCTTCTGAGCCGGGCGCGAAGGGGCTTTCTCCGTCCTGGACTTGCGCGCGGGCTCGGCAGTGGCGGGCGCGTGGGGTGCGGCCTTCGTACGGAGGTCGAGTCGCTGGCCGGGGACGATCAGGTCGGGATCGGCGCCTACCGTCGTGCGGTTTGCGGCGTACAGACCCCGCCAGCCGCCCCGGACGTTCCGGTCGTCCGCGATGCCGGAGAGCGTGTCGCCGTGCACGACGGTGTACATCTCGGCGGTGCCCGCCCGGGACTGGGGCGTGGTCTGCGGCTTCACGTCACGAACGGTCCGCTGGGACTTCCGTTCGGAGCCGCCCGAGGGCCTGATGTCCGGGGTGTCACCACCGCGCGTGAGACCGGCGCGGACCGAGCAGGCGGGCCAGGCGCCGGGGCCCTGCCCCTTGAGCACCTTCTCGGCCACGGCTATCTGCTGGTCCTGGGTGGCCAGATCCGCGCGTCCCGCGTAGACCGTGCCGCCGTACGCCTCCCAGGTGGACTGGCTGAACTGGAGCCCGCCGTAATACCCGTTGCCGGTGTTGGTATTCCAGTCGTTCGTGGACTCACAGGCGGCGACCTTGTTCCAGGTCGCCACGTCCGCCGCGTCCGCCGCTCCGGCACCGACGAACGGGAGCGCGATGCCTGCGCTGCCCGCGGTCACGGTGAGAGAGGCTCGGTTGATCCGGTTCGGCTGGTACCGGCGGTGCTTGCCGCGTACGGCCATGGAAGAGCCCCCCTCAGCTATGCCAGGAGCCGCAAAAGTAGATGCTGCTAACAGGCCATGACAAGACGGCAAATCAGCCTCGTTGCGGCCGAAGCACATCTGAGGGGATATCGAAGTGGCAGGGAATACGGGCCGGTTGCGCGAATGCTGAGGCAGGTGGGGGTGCTGGTGCGTATCTGCGTACGCAGGAACGGCGGACCCGGATATGCGGTCGGCGTACCGGCACGTCAGGATGGCCCGAAGGGCAATACTGGCGAGCACGAACGGCACCACCGTTTCCAGGACCCACCGGCACCACCGTTTTCCAGGACCCACTAGGAGCCATCCGCATGAGCAACTCAGCCCAGATCGGCGTCACAGGACTAGCGGTGATGGGCCGCAACCTCGCCCGCAACTTCGCGCGCAACGGCTACACGGTCGCGCTGCACAACCGGACGGCGGCGCGCACGCACGCTCTGGTCGAGGAGTTCGGAACCGAGGGCGACTTCATCGCGGCCGACACCGCCAAGGAGTTCGTGGCCGCGCTGGAACGGCCGCGCCGCCTGGTCGTCATGGTGAAGGCCGGTGAGCCGACCGACGCGGTGATCCAGGAGTTCGCCCCGCTCCTGGAGCCCGGCGACATGATCATCGACGGCGGCAACGCGCACTTCGCGGACACCCGGCGCCGGGAGCGCGACCTGCGTGAGCAGGGCATCCACTTCGTCGGCATGGGCGTCTCCGGCGGCGAGGAGGGCGCGCTGCTCGGCCCGAGCATCATGCCCGGCGGCCCGGTCGAGTCGTACGACTCGCTCGGTCCGATGCTGGAGAAGATCTCCGCGAAGGCGGCGGACGGCACCCCCTGTGTGTCGCACGTGGGTGCGGACGGCGCCGGGCACTTCGTGAAGATGGTCCACAACGGCATCGAGTACGCCGACATGCAGCTGATCGGCGAGGCGTACCAGCTGCTGCGCGATGTCGCCGGGTACTCCCCCGCGCAGATCGCCGACATCTTCCGCACCTGGAACACCGGCCGTCTCGACTCCTACCTGATCGAGATCACCGCCGAGGTGCTGTCGCACGTGGACGCGGCGACGGGCAAGCCGTTCGTGGACGTGGTGGTGGACCAGGCCGAGCAGAAGGGCACCGGCCGCTGGACCGTGCAGATCGCCCTCGACCTGGGCGTGCCGGTGTCGGGCATCGCCGAGGCGGTCTTCGCCCGCTCGCTGTCCGGCCACGCGGCGCTGCGTGAGGCGTCGCGCGGGCTGGCCGGCCCGAAGGCGACCCCGCTGAGCGAGTCGGAGGCCGCGGCCTTCGCCGACCGTGTCGAGCAGGCGCTGTACGCGTCGAAGATCGTGTCGTACACGCAGGGCTTCCACGAGATCGCGGCGGGCGGCGCCGAGTACGACTGGAACATCGACCTGGGTGCCGTCTCCGCCCTGTGGCGTGGCGGCTGCATCATCCGGGCGGCCTTCCTGGACCGTATCCGCGCCGCGTACGACACGCGGGCGGACCTGCCGAGCCTGCTCTCCGACGACACGTTCGCTCAGGAGATCGCGGCGGCACAGGACGACTGGCGCGAGGTGCTGGTCGCGGCAACCCGTCAGGGTGTCCCGACTCCGGGCTTCGCCGCGGCCCTCGCGTACTACGACGCGCTGCGCGCAGAACGCCTGCCGGCCGCGCTGACCCAGGGCCAGCGCGACTTCTTCGGCGCGCACACCTACCGCCGCACGGACCGCGAGGGCGCGTTCCACACGCTGTGGGGCGGCGACCGGTCCGAGGTCACCGGCTGAAAATCGCCACCGACGGCGGTACGGCATGACAGTGGGCGGTCGGGTTTCCCCGGCCGCCCACTTGGCATTCCTGCCTCGCCTCCGTCTCAGGACAGCGGCGGGCCCGGTGCGGGGTCGGGAGACCGGCTCTCCACCGGCGGACAGCGTGGATGGTGGGCGGCCGGGGTCTCCCTGGCCGCCATCTGGCATTCCTCCCCCGCGTCAGGACAGCGGCGGACCCGGTTCCGGGTCGGGTGACCGGCTCTTCACCGGCGAACAGCGTGGATGGTGGGCGGCCGGGGTCTCCCGGCCGCCCACCTGGCGTTCCTGCTCCGCCTCCGCTTCAGGACAGCGGCGGACCCGGCTCCGGGTCGGGCGTCGGCTCAGGGCCCGGTGGCTGCGGGATGGGCGAGGGGGCGGGATCCGGGGGCGGGACCGGAGTCGGTCCCGGGGGTTCCGGATCGGGGCCCGGCGGGGGACCGGGAGTCGGGTCCGGGAAGGGGCCGGGGGTGGGGCCCGGCGGTACGGGGCGGGGATACGGGTCCGGTTGCGTCACGGTGTCCTCCAGCCAGTGGGTACGTCGGCTCTGGACTCATTCCCCGCGTACCCGGCGCACGCGCCGCCACTCACTCCGTCGCGCTACGCGCGCGGGAGGCCTGTCCGGCGGATCAGGTCGGTGGAAAGCAGCGGCGCCTCATCAGCGCACGTGAGCGGGGCGAGGCGCGTCCGACGGCAAGGCGGAGCAAGGCGGCCGAGGCTGGCCATCAGCCGCTCCGCGGAGGGCGAACGGAGCGATGGACCCTGGGTGAGCCCCGGTCACCCGGCCTCGGCGGCCCGTGCCGCCGCCAGGCCTGACCTGGGACTGGGACTGGACAAGCGCCGGCACCGCCATCGCCAGCCGCGCCTCGTCAGGCGACGCGCAGCGACGGGGACTCATCCAGGAGAGGGCGCGCCCTGCCCCACGTCCCTGGCACGATCCGCCGGACAGGCCCTGGGTAACCACGGTCACCCGGACTCGGCGGCCCGTGCCGCCGCCGCGCCCGCCGCCAGGCCTGGACGGGGGCTGGACAGCACCGGCACCGGGGTCGTCGTCAGCAGCTGCGCCGGGGTCATGGAGGCCTGGGCGAGGATGATCGCGTCGGCGCTGTCGCCGGGGACCGAGTCCACCGCGTCGGCCACGGAACGTACGTAGCCCTGCGTGTCGCCGGCCTGGAAGAGGGCCCAGGCGCCGTCCACCAACAGTCTCCGTACGTCGGCGGGGAGTCCGGCGCGCCGTGCTTCCTCCTCGACGAGGGCCACCGTGGGCCCGAACGTGCTCTCCGAGGTCGCGACGACGACCACCCTCGGGCCGATGGCCACCGCGGCGGCGGCCATCGGACGGTCGACCCGCAACATGGGCACCCCGACCGCCTCGGCGGCCGCCTCCGCGACACCGCCGATGGAGGAGCAGGTGCAGAGCACGGCAACGGCGCCTTCGGCGACGGCCTGCTCCAGGACGGCCCGGACGTCACCGGCCACGGCGTCGGGCCCGTCGGCCCGGGCCCTGGTCAGCAGGTCCTCGTGGACGAAGTGGGCGAGTTCCAGGCCCTGGTGGTCTGCGTCGCGCAGGGCGTCGAACACCGGGACGTGGAGGGGCGAGGTGTGCAGAAGGGCGAGCACGGTGAGCAGGGTCCCTTGTCTGACGTCAGAAGCGGTCGGGGTGCGCCGCGAGCCACTCCTTGGCGGCCCGGAGCAGATCGGGGTCCGCCGCCGGGGCCTCTGCCGGGTGACGCTCGGCCCACTTCACGACGTACGGGCACAGCGGCGCCACGACGATGCCCTCGCGGGCGGCCATGAGGTACAGCTCGCGGGCCAGTGAGCCCGCGATGCCCTTCCCCTCGTGCGCCGGCTCGACGATCGTGTGGACGGGGACCAGCGCGCGCCCGCGCGCAGCCAGCACAAAGTACGCGATGTGGCCCACGACTTCCCCCGCCGCCACCGCCTCCAGGCGGCCTGCCGGTCGGTCGTCGCGGATCTCGATGTCGCTCATGGACACACTCCTCATCAGGTCCTCGGGTCGCCGGACGCACCCGCTCGCCGGACGGTCAGCCGGTGACCGCCTGCGGGCTGCGCTCCTGGTCCGAGCCCGGCACCGGCTCGGCCGGGTCGGCGCCCAGGGCCACGACGCGGTTGCCGTGGTCCACATGGACCACCTTCGGCCGCAGCGCCCGCGCCTCGGCGTCGGTCACCTGAGCGTAACTGATGATGATCACCAGATCCCCGGGATGGACGAGGTGGGCCGCCGCCCCGTTGATCCCGACGACGCCGGACCCGCGCTCGCCCTCGATGACGTACGTCTCCAGCCGGGCACCGTTGGTGATGTCGACGATGTGCACGAGCTCGCCGGGCAGCAGGTCGGCCGCGTCGAGGAGGTCGGCGTCGATGGTCACGGAGCCGACGTAGTGCAGGTCGGCCTGGGTGACGGTGGCGCGATGGATCTTGGACTTGAACATGGTGCGCAGCATGGAGAGCTCCCGATTTGTCTGCTCCCTGCCGGCTTATCGCTGGTCAAGGGCGGTCTTCGGAGCGTACAACGATTCATATGTTCGGTCAGCTGTCCTCAGGTGTTTCAGGGCTCACACTGGCCGGTTGCCGACTCTTCTGATGACCCATCGGCTCTCGGCGCCAGGCCGTGCGTCGCCGACAGGCCGTTGTCGCGCCGACAGACCGGCGTGTACCCCGTGATCCTCGAACATCCCTCTTCAGCGGCCTCACCACGACAGGAACCGAAATAGGTTGAAGCACAAGGCCTTTGTCATCCGCGCAGCAGGTCACCAGGCCCCACCTGCGCGCACAGAGGTGGCTCTGTTTCTCCCTCGTACGCCAGATGGAGTTCACGTCGTGCCCGGGTCGCCAGGACGTAATACGTCATGCGCAGGGTGGCCGAGGTGGGATCGACCGCCGTGTCGGCATGCGTGTCGGGAATCACGACGGTGTCGAAGCCCAGCCCTTTGGCACTCGCCCGGTGAACGAGCACGATCCCCGGGCGGCCGAGGTCCAGTGTGCGGTAACGGCTTTGTTCCGCTCGGGCCCGGGAGGTGTACAGCTGTGGCTTGAGCCGAGGTGCTCTGCGCTCCAGGCTGCCGAGCAGTGAGAGCTGAGTGTCGGTGGAATTCACGATCACTCCGATGCTCTGCTGCGGGTGCCTCTGCGCCAGATGGATCAGCAGGTCGGCTGCGCCGTCGGCCGGCAGACGGTGGAGTCTCGGGGGCGGCCCTTCGCGTTCCGGGAAGGCGGGCAGACCGGTTCCCGTGTGGAAGTGGGCGGCGAAGGACGCGATCTGGCGTGTGTTGCGGTGGTTGCCGTCAAGTGCGAGACGCGTACAGCGGCCCAACCGCTCGGCGATCTCGGCGAGCGTGGAGTTGGCGTCGGTCAGCCGCTGGCACTCGTCCGCGAACACCGTCGTTCGGGCTCCGAGCAGACGGCAGAGGCGATAGAACTCCGGGGGCAGATCCTGGCCTTCGTCGATGACCAGGGTGAGTCCGGGCACCGGGCCGGTCTCCACGGCACGGCCGTAGAAGGCGGGCCAGTCGAACCACCCGTCCGTGCCGCGTGGGGGCTGTCCGCCGTACCACTCGGTGAGCCACCCGTGTGCGGTCGCGACGCGCACGCCGCGGTCCGCCGGGCCGAGCGCGTGTACGGTCGCGGCCAGCGACTGGCGGAGCAGATTGGACCGGGTCAACAGGACAGCCGGGGTTCCGGTAAGGGCGAGCATGATGGCCCGTTGGACCGCGAGGAGGCTCTTGCCGCTGCCGGGCGGACCGCTGATCAGGTGATTGCCGTCGAAGGGGAGACCGTCGAGGCAGGAGCGCTGCTCCGGTACGAGGTCGAGGTAGGTGAGGGTCACATCTCCTCCAGGGCATCCACCGCGGCGCTCCGGGCGGCCGTGACGATCGACTCCAGATAGCCGGGTACCTGTTCACAGCCGACGACGAGAGCGCGGTCGAGGAGGGTGTTGCCGGTCTCGCAGCTCGTCTCGGGCAGCAGGGCGCAGGCGTGGCAGGCCGCGCGGTTGAGGTTGCCGAAGCCCTGGCCGGTGTGTTCGGCGCAAAGGGGGTCGGCGGAGCACCAGGCGGCGGCTTCGGTCATCCGCAGGTCCGGTTTCTCGGTCCACCCGCTCCTCGTACCTCTGATCAATAACCTGCCGGACGAGGGCGAGTAGGGACACATCTCGCGACTCGACTCCCGCTGAGTGCACAGAGGACCCGGACACTGCAGGAGAGGGCATATACCGAGCCGCACATACAACAGCGTAGTACCGTGTAGTACATGGAAACGACCGCGCGGGAGTTCAATCAGAACGCCTCCAGGATCCTCGCCGCCGCAGAACGCGGCGAGCGCGTCACGGTGACCAAAAACGGGCGGCCGGTCGCCATACTCGCTCCCGTGGGCGACCAGGACATCCCCGTGCATCCCACCGACCCCATGGGCGAGGACGACGAAGCCCCCGTGTTCCAGAGCGGTTCCGCCGTGGACTGGGCGGCGGGACGCGGCGACTACCTGGAGGGGTTCGGCGCGTGACTGTCCTGATCGCCGACACGTCCGGCTTGTACGCGTACTACGACGGAAGTGACCGAGAGCATGCGGAGTGCCGCAAGGCGGTAGCCGCGGCGGCCCACCTTGTGGTGACGCCACTGGTCCTGGCGGAACTCGACTGTCTGCTGACCACGCGGATCGGCCCCGAGGCCGCGCACGGGGCACTGGCTCACATCCGCGACCGCGTCGCCGTACGGCGGTATGCGGTGCCCGAAATGGAGCCGCACCTCTCTACCGCGCTGGTGACGATGCGGCGATATCCACAGATCGGCCTTACGGACACCATGAACGTTGTCATGGCATCCGAGTACCACACGGACTCGATCCTGACCCTGGACCGCCGCCACTTCCGGATGGTGCGCCCCCTCACCGGGCACCCGGCGTTCCGCCTGTGGCCTGACGACGTGTAGCCCTCCGAGACCGGACGCACGGGGCCGACGGCGCGCTGGGCAGCACCCAGCAGTACGTGAAGACCTGCTTCAAGGAGTTCATGGCGCTGCCCGGAGGAGTTCTCGCAGGGTCGCAGACCTCCCCCGGCACGGGAGACGCGTCGGCAGCCGGCTAGCGTCAGCTCCCTTCCGCGGCTGCGTCCAAAGGATGTGGATCCAGTCCTGCACAACCTCTCCCGCCGCCGTGTCGCTCGTTGCCCAGGAACCGACCTCGCCATGCGATGGGAACGCCACTCCGCCCTCCGGCATCATGGCCCCCATGACAAACGACGGGGTGGATGTACGCACAGCGGCAGCCGAGTTCAACCGGACCGCCGTGGCGGACACCGAGTCGGCTGCCGAGGACGAGCGCAAGCAGGTGCTGTCCCAGTTTCCACTGGAGGAGTGGCCGGAGCTGCCGCTGGAGCGCTACGCCCTCGGGCAGGCCGCGCCGCCCGGCTCGGCGCCGACGTACTGCCGGCTGCTGGAGTTCCTCACCCCGAGTCTTGGCAGCATCAGGGGCGGCAGTGCCGCGAAGCACATCATGTACCACCACAACTCCGGTGAATGGCGGCTGGCCGCTCCGCTGAGGGGTATGGACCCGCAGGACGCCTGGGCGGAACTGCGAGGACAGTTCGTCCGGGCCTTCGACACCGTCGGGGCAGGAGACTTCGAGGCGCTGGACGACCTTGAAGTGCTGCGGTACGGGCCGACGTTGGTGACGAAGTCCTTGGCGACCTACTTCCCCCAGCACTTCCTGCCGATCTACGCGGCCGAGCATCTGCGGACGTTCGTCAGGCTGCTCGGCGGCGAGGCGCAGGCCGGCGTCCCCGCCTCGCGCACGAACCGTCAACTGCGCGAACTCGTGCGGACCCGTGACGAGTTCGAAGGCTGGACGGGACAGGAGGTGATGCGCTTCCTGTACAAGCACTTCAATCCCCGGCAACGCACCATCTGGAAGATCGCCCCCGGCGAGCGCGGCCGTCTGTGGGAGGAATGCCGGGACGGCGGGTTCGTCCGCGTCGGGTGGGACGAGCTCGGCGATCTCGGCCAGTACCAGAGCGACACGGAACTGAAGCAGGCCCTGGACGCACACTGGCCGCGCAGCAGTGGCGGCAGCCTGACCCTCGCCCGCCGGCTGCTGGCCTTCCGGGATCTGGAGGCGGGAGACCGGGTCGTCGCCAACCGCGGGATGGACGAGGTCCTGGCCACCGGCAGGGTCGACGGGAGCTACCGCTACGACCCGGACCGGCCGGAGTTCCATCACGTCGTCCCGGTGGCCTGGGACCTCTCCCACGCGCAGAAACTGTCGAAGCCCCAGCACGGGTGGCGGTCCACCTTCGCCAAGGTCGACCCGTCCCTCTTCGCCAGGTTCACCGCACACAACGCCGGCTCCGGCTCCGACTCCGTCCCGGGTACGGGCCAGGTTCAGGCGGGCGCGCCGGTCGCACTGCCCGAGGACGTGCAGGTCGTACTGGACGCGCTGGAGCGCAAGGGGCAGGTGATCCTGCACGGGCCGCCGGGTACGGGCAAGACCCGGCTCGCGCTCGGCGCCGCCCTCGCCCTGGACGGCCGCGCGGGCGTGCTCGGTGGAGACGCCGACGTCCGCCAACGTGCCGAGGCTCAGGCCGAGATGCTGCACGGCGACCGTATCCGCATGGTCACCTTCCATCCCTCCTACGGCTACGAGGACTTCGTCGAGGGCTTCAAGCCGGACCTGAGCGCCACCGGCCCGGGGCTCACCCTCGCTCTCACGGACGGCCTGTTCCACGACCTGTGCAGCCGGGCCGCCGCCCATCCCGACCAGACGTTCCTGCTGGTCATCGACGAGATCAACCGCGGTGACCTGCCGCGGATCTTCGGTGAGTTGATCACGCTCCTCGAACTCGACAAGCGGAACCTGCCGGTCGCCCTGCCCGTCAGCAAGCGGCGCTTCTCCGTACCGCCGAACGTCCGGGTCATCGGCACGATGAACACCGCCGACCGGAGCATCAGCCACCTGGACGCCGCGGTTCGCCGCCGCTTCGCCTTCCTGCCCGTGGGCCCGGACCCGGACGCCGTTTCCGGGACCGTGGGTCCCCTGGACCTGGCCGCGTTCTTCGAGTCCCTCAACACCCGCATCGCCCGCCATCTCGACGCTGACCACCAGATCGGGCACGCGTACCTGCTGCGAGACGGTGAGCCGATCGCCACCGAGGAGGATCTGGCCGCGGCCTTCCACTACGAGGTGATCCCGCTCCTGGAGGACTACTGCCTCGGCCGGGCGGACCTGTTGCACCGTATTCTCGGCGGCCTGGTCGACGCCGAGACCGGGCGTGCGCTCTTCATGCCCCCGCAGGATCTGGCAGACGCGCTGGCGACCGAGTTCACCAGCGGCGTTCCCGGCCCGGATGCCTGACCGCACCCCGGTCCAGCTCGGCGAGTACGAGTCCGCCCCGCTGGAACCCGATCAGCTCACTCCCCGGGACGTCGACCGCCTACACGCCCTCCAGGCACGGGGCTCCATCACCCTGACCAGGGAGCGCACCGGGTGGCGGCTCAAGGCCGACGCGACCGTCGGGGTCCTGGTCCTTGACCGGGTCCGCGTGGTCATCGCACCCAAGTTCGCCATTCCGGGAGAGCAGCTCATGAGCTGGCTCGCCTACGCCCTCGGCACGCCCATCCCGGCGACGGCCAGGCGGTGGGCCACCGGGCCCGACGGTTACGCCGACCTGGTCGCCGCCGCCCTGCTCGAAGAGTGCGAGCGGCTGCTGCAGGAGGGACTACGCCGGGACTACGTACGCCGCAGGAGCGTCGAACCGGTGCTCCGGGGACGCCTGGACGTCACCGCCCAAGCCACCCGCCGCTACGGGCAACTGGACCAGCTGCACGTCCGCACCTTCGACCGGGAGGCGGACATCTGGGAAAACCGCGTTCTGGGGAGCGCACTGAAGGCGGCGCTCACCCTGACCGCCAGTCCCGACCTGGCGCGCGCCCTGCACGGCGCCGCCGGCGCCTTCCCGCAGGCCCCGACCCCGGCCGCGGCGCTCCGCGCTCTGGACCGCACCCACTGCACCCGCCTCAACGCCCGCTACCGGCCCGCCCACACCTGGGCCCGGCTGCTGCTGCGCGGTGGCGGCGTGACCGACCTGCTCACCGACCAGGGCACCATGGCGGACGGTCTCCTGCTCGCCATGCCCGCGCTCTGGGAAGCCGTCGTCCGCCGTCTCGGCACCGAGGCCGTCGGCCCGCACGGCGGCCACGCCGTGCCCGGCGGAAGCGGCGTCGGCATCACAGTCCGCGGAGACCTGGGCAACGCCTCGGCCTTCCGGCCCGATCTCCTGCTCAGCCTCCCAACACTTCCAGGACACGACACAGCACATCGCACGCTGCTGCCCGTGGACGCCAAGTACAAGCGCTACGACCGCCACGGCGTGAGCGCGGCCGACGTCCACCAACTCCTCACCTACAGCAGCGGCTACGCATCCGCCGACGCCACCCCGACGGCCGTCATCGTCCATCCCCAGGCGGGCAGTCACGCCCAGCGAACCCTCCAAGTGCGCGGCCCCAGGGGTTTGTTGGGCACCATCAGCATCCTCGGCGTCGACACCCATGCGCGTCCCGAGGACGCAAGCACATGGATCCAGGCGGCGCTGCGCTGAGAACCCATACCCAGGACCGGTATGCCCGGCATGGGCACGTACTCGCGTGACTGTCGAACGGTCACTGCGCCACCACGTAGGTTCGCCCTGGCGGCGGCCTTCCACACAGCCGATGTCTTCACGACGGACGGCCACTTCCGCATGATGCGGCCACTGACCGGCCAGCCCTCCTTCCGGCTGCTCCCCGACGACCTCTGACATCCGCCTGCGCGGCGACACGGTGTGGGCCGGGGTCTCCCCCGGCCCACGGCCCTCCGGATCGCTCAACGCGTGAGTTCAGTACGTGAGTTGCGCGGCCTGCTCCTCCTCGTCGAAGGCGGGACCGCCGATGTCTGCGTCCCGCCCGTCGGCGACTCCTTGCCAGTAGCCAGTGCCCTTGAACTTCGTCGGACGGGTCTTGTTCAGCTTCGGATACTGGGCGGCGAGGCGCGCCTCGACCACCGTCGTCCGGTCGGCGAGGACCAGCGCGACACTGCGTCCGCTCGCCCCCTCCCCGTCCGCTTCGGTTCCATCCTCGGCGGCGGCCCTCGCTGTCCGCTGGGCGGCACCGATCCGTGCGGTCACCTCGCGGATGAATCCGAGCATCCAGGAACGCTTGTAGGCACGCGCATCCTCGCCCTCCGGGCGGTGCAGACGGTCCGCACGGTCTGCACCGTCGAGCATCTGCAGGCGCAGGCTCGCGAACAGCACCTCGGTCGCCTGAAGGTCGGCCTCGAAGCCGAAGAGGTGGACGCGGTGCCGGTTGTTCTTGCCGCCCGGATACACAGAGCGGCAGCGCATCTCGTAGCCGATCCGGCTGAGCAGCCGCCGCCCCTCCTTGACGTAGGGAGGGTACAGATCGACGATCCGGTCCACCGGCCGGCCCGGTTCGGCCACGTCGTCGAGCATGGCCTGTTCGATGCCGTACTTGGCCATGAGTTCGGTGGCCTTGTCGAGGTAGACGCGGGCCTCCTCCTCGGTGGCCGCCGCGCTCTCGGATTTCCGCAGCAGCGCCTTGACCTTACTGAGGAGTGCGACCGGCAGACCCTCGCCGACGGTCCGGCGGCCGGAGTCAGGTGAGGGGCGGTCCTCGGACTTCGTACGGCTGCCCGTCTCGTCGCTGTCGTCCGTCCCGTCATCGTCCTCGCGGGCGATCAGGTCGGCCAGGTCTTCCGGGTCGGGGACCAGTGCCGACAGCGAACCGAGCGCCCAGCGGCGCCAAGCGCCGGTGTCGTCCGCGCGAACGCCGGCGCGGACCGAGCGAAGCCGCTGGAAACTCCCGTCGGCCCTCGGCATCAGGAACTCCAGGCGTGCATGACCGAGCTGAGCGACCGCCAGCAGCGCGCACAGGTCGAACACGCTGTCCGCGTCATAGCGGATCTCGACCCCGGGCTCCGGGTACCACTCCTCCGACTCGGCCCAAAGGTCGTCGAAGAGGCCGAAGGTCTCACCCCGCTCCTCCTCGCCGGCCCTGACTCGGACGACGGATGCCGACGGTCGCCCGGAGTAGGCCAGGGCCGCCGCCCTCTCTTCCCTGGAGCCGATGATGTGGTACCAGGCCGGGACCGAGCCCGACATGCCGTGCCACGTCGTCTCACCCCGCTCGTGTCGTTCCCGCGCCTGCTGCTCGACATCCGCGCTCAGCCGCTCGTCCCACCAGGCCTCCTCGCCGGGCTGCACCTGCGCGTCGAGGAAGGCGTCCAGATAGTCGGCGGCGGAACGCCGCGCACCGTTCCTGCTGTCGCTCAGGAGGGCGCGCTCACAGGGGGAGAGGGCCTCGACCACCGGCTGGAACACGAGCGACATATATCGCTTGACGGCCTCCGACAACTCCGCGAGGAAGGCCCGGGTCGCCTCGGAACCCGCACTCTGCTGCTTGCGGCGCCACGCTTCGAGCTGCTCGACACGCGCCTGTTGCTCGGCCAGCCACCCGAGGTGCCCGGCGCCCTGCAGGTGTTCCTCGCGCAGCAGTACGGCATCCTGGACCGCGGCGGCCGTGGCGGGTGCGGTCAGGACAGCGTGCGCCAGGAGCCTCAGCGGTTCGGGCTCACGCGCGAAGAACTCGGCGGGTGTGACGAGTTCCCGGCCGTGCCGGCGAGGCGCCCTCTCGGGTTGGTCGACGTCGTCGTTCCGCAGGCCGTCCGCCGACCAGCGCGACCGCCACTCCGCGAAGTCCCGTTCCGGATGGCCGGTACGGGACGGTCTCCGCCCCCACCACCATCCCAGCATCTCCTCCCAGCCCTCGGCGTTCCACGACCAGAGAGCGGGTTCGCCGCTCGATGCGAGACGGGACCGGAGTTCGCGTACCGCCTCTTCCAGATCATGCAGGTTCCCTCCCGGAATCAGGCGCTCCAGCCAACTGACGCTCTCGGCCACGGGCTGGGCCCGTGCCTCGTCCGCCGCCACTCTCGCCAGCGTCACCGCCGCGACCAGTCGCTGATCCCCCGGGGCGGCGGGAAGCACCTTGTACAGCCGCGCCCCGGCCCCCTCCATCACCTCGGCGAGATCCCAGGTTCTCGCCTCCAGCCAGTCCGCGCGCCCCCGTCGAAAAGCACTTTCCGACGCCCCTTCCGCAACGCTGTCCGCCATGTGATCCCCTCCCACAGTCGAATGCACATCGTAGGAAGCGGGGGATCATTGCTCGCGGACGGTCTGATGTCAGTGGCTCGAAGTACGCTGCGAGCAAGATGGGATCAATGGTGTGACGGGGGAGTTTCATGGCGGCCAAATATCCGGAGTTTCAGCTGCGGCTGCCAAGCGGAGACGGAATCAACCGGGCACGAGGATTACTTCTGGACGAAACCGGGACAAACGGGAGCAGGAAGTTCCTGGTGAGGTCCGGATCTCCCGCTCGTGATCACGTGATGCCCTCGTTCGCCAAGCATTTCCGCGGACAGTTCAGACGGCGCGAGGAGCTGAAGGCCGCGGGCGTACTGGTCCCGTCCGCGCGCTGGCCGGGCTGGCTGGAGCTGACCGAGGACGTGGAGTGCGGATCGCCGTCCTTCGCCGCGGAGCTGCTCGTCGGCGCCCCACGCAATGGCTGGATCGAGTGGCGGACGGAGGACGGCGCACCCCTGTCCGACTTCATGTCAGGGATCTGGGCCGGACCCAACCGCCCCTGGCTGGTCCGCGGTTCGAACGTCACGGGTCTCGACCTGGTCCAGCGCCTGTGGCTACCGGAGGGCCGCGTCACCCTGGCCGCCTCCCGGCTGCGGCAGGGCATCCAACAGGGCATCAGCAAGGAGCACTTGCGCGCCCTGGTCCAGGAGGACTACGAGTCGACCGCCACGTACGGCCAGAAGCAGCAGCTCGTCGAGGACCAGCACGCCTTTCTCTCCCGCATGAAGCCCGGTGACACCGTGTGCACCATCTCCGGCGGGAAGTTGTACGTCGGTGAGATCACGGGTGAGGTGGAGCAGACCGAGTCCGAGGACCGGCGGTCCAACCTGCGCCGCCCGGTGGAGTGGCAGCCGACCGGGCACCCGTACGACGAACTCCCGGAGGAGCTCCAGCAGAAGCTGTCCATCCAGCATGACGTCGTCGACCTGACCTCGGTCCAAGCCCACATCGAGGGTCTCGGCCTGACCGACGAGGAGCTGGTCGAGGAGGCGGAGGCCATAGAGCGGGACCCCAGCATGGAGATCCCGGCGCTCACCGCCCGCCGCGAGCTGGAGCTGCCCGAGCCGACTGAGGAGCTGGCCGACGAACTCCTCGTACACGACAGCGAGTGGCTGCGCGAAGTACGCGATCTACTGTGGGACGAGCGGCAGTTGGTGCTGTACGGCCCGCCCGGCACAGGCAAGACCTTCATCGCGCTGAAACTGGCCGAGTTCCTGGGCGGCGGTCCCGAGCAGGTCAAACTGGTCCAGTTCCACCCGTCGTACGCCTACGAGGACTTCTTCGAGGGCTTCCGGCCCCAGGAGGACGCGCAGACCAGAGAGGTCGCCTTCCGGCTCACCGCGGGCCCGCTGCGCGAACTCGCGGACCTGGCCTCCCGCGAGGGAAACCGGCACATCCCGTACTTCCTGATCATCGACGAGATCAACCGGGCCAACCTGGCGAAGGTCTTCGGTGAGCTGTACTTCCTGCTGGAGTACCGCAACAAGTCGGTTCGGCTGACCTACTCCGGTGATGACTTCGCGCTGCCGCCGAACCTGTTCGTCATCGGCACGATGAACACCGCCGACCGGTCCATCGCCCTGGTGGACGCGGCGATGCGCCGCCGCTTCGCCTTCGTCGAACTGTCGCCGCGTACGGAGCCGACACGCGGTCTGCTGCGCCGTTGGCTGGCCAAGGAGGGCAAGGACGCGGAGCCCGCCGAACTGCTCGACGCGCTCAACTCCCGCATCGACGACCCCGACTTCCGTATCGGGCCCTCGTACCTGATGAAGAAGGGCGTCTACCGGGAGGGCGGCCTTGAACGGACCTGGCGGACGAAGATCCTCCCCCTGATGGAGGAGCATCACTACGGGGAAGGTGTGGACATCGAGAAGCGGTACGGGCTGGCCGCGCTGCGGGAGTCGCTGGGGTGACGTCCGCAGTAGACGCGTCCGCGGTGGACGCCCCGCGCTCCGTCGAGCTGGTCGAGCACGCGCCGGCGGCCCGACTCGCCCTGCCGGATGCCGTCGGCCGTGCCCTCGCCGCTTCCGGCATCGTGGACGCGACCCCCGACCCGTACACGCCCGGGCACTGGTCGCTGCGGGCCGGCAGCAAGGTCGGGGCCGTGGCCGTCACAGCACCGGGCGGCGGCGGATCGGTCACCGTGCGCATCACACCCAAGGTGCCCATCGTCCGGCTCTTCTTCCTGCTCGGCTACAGCCTTGATCCGAGGAGGAGTTGGCGAGACGGCGAGGTCGAGGTCGCCGAGCACCACGATCTGCTGCCCGCGCTCGCCCACGCCGTGGAACGACAGGTGGATCGGGCCCTGCGACAGGGCCTGTTGCAGGGTTATCGGGCGACCGAGGAATCCGCGCTCGTCGTCCGCGGCCGGGTCAGAGAGGCAGAACAGATACGGCGGCGCTTCGGGGCGATGCTGCCGATCGAGGTGGCGTACGACGAGTTCACCACCGACATCGCGGAGAACCGCATCCTCCGTGCGGCCGTCGAACGTCTCCTTCGCCTGCCCGGCATACCGCGCGACGTACGCCGCAGGCTGCTGCACCAGCGCGCCCGCCTGACCGACGTCACGGCGGTCGTGCGCGGACAGCCGATCCCCGACTGGCGTCCCACCCGCCTCAACTCCCAATACCACCAGGCCCTGCGTCTCTCGCGTGTCGTTCTGGACGGCGCCTCCGCCGAACACGGCCCCGGCGATCTGCGCATCGACGGCTTCCTCTTCGACATGAACAAGCTCTTCGAGGACTTCGTGACGACCGCCCTACGGGAGACCTTCCAAGGCCAGGGCCAGGGCCATGACCCTGGCCTGAGTTCGGGCGGCCACACCGCCCGTCTCCAGGACTCCCACCACCTCGACGAGGCCGCCGCGATCCGTATGAGGCCGGACTTCGTGCTGTACGGGCCGGACGGCACCCCGTGCGCGGTGGTGGACGCCAAGTACAAGGCCGAGCGACCCGGCGGTTATCCCGACGCCGACCTGTACCAGATGCTGGCGTACTGCACGGCCCTCGGACTGCGCGAAGGTCACCTGGTGTACGCGAAAGGCAATGCTCCGCACGCCGCCCACCAGGTGCGCCACGCGGGCATCGTCATCCATCAGCACGCCCTCGACCTGGACCAGGAACCCCCCGGACTGCTCATGGACATCGAGGAGATGGCCCAGCGGCTGGTGAACACCCCGCGCGTATGATCGACTGCGGAGTGTCCGTCCAGGGTGGGGAGTTCACCTCGTGCCGCAGCTCGCGTTCGCCAACAGCTTCTGGGAGAGCTACGACATCCTGGAGAAGCGCGTCAAGGCAGGCGTACGCAAGGCGATGCAGAAGTTCCAGCTGCTCTCCGTGCCCGAACTGCACGCGGACAAGGGGCTCCACCTGGAGTCCGTGCAGAACGCGCAGGACCCGCGCATGCGGACCATCCGCATCAACGACTTCTGGCGCGGTGTCGTCCTCGCTCCGGACGACGGCAGTGATGTGTTCCTGCTCGTCAACGTCGTACGGCACGACGACGCGTACACCTGGGCCGCCAAGCGGCTGTACACGACGAACTCCGCGACGCGCGCGCTCGAAGTCCGCAACGTGACCGCCATCGAGCAGCTGACCCCGGCCCTGGAGAAGGCAGCCGCGGCCGCCGATTCCCTGCTCTTCGCGAAGTACTCGGACACCGTGCTGCGCGAACTCGGCATCGACGACCAGGTGTTGCGTGCCGCGCGGACCATCATCGACAAAGCACAGCTCAAGGCGTTCGAGACACTGCTGCCGGAGGACCAGTGCGAAGTGCTCCAGTACCTCGGAGAAGGGTTCGGCCCCGACGAGGTGTACCGGGACGTGGTCGCCGTCCGCCGTCCGGTCGGCGCGGGCCCCGACCCCGACGAGAGCCTCGCCGTCGCCATCGCCAACACCACGAACCGCATCACCCTGGTCACCGGTCCCGAAGAGCTCGCGGACATCCTGGAGAAGCCGTTCACGGCCTGGCGGGTGTTCCTGCACCCTTCACAGCGCCGCGTCGCCTACCGGGTGTCGTACGGCGGTCCGGTCCAGATCACCGGCGGCCCCGGCACGGGTAAGACAGTCGCGGCCCTGCACCGCGTCAAGCATCTCCTCACGCGCTCTCCCGACACCCGCGTCCTGCTGACCACTTACACGAACGCCCTGGCCGGCTCACTGCGCGAGAACCTGTCCCTGCTCCTCGACGGTGACGACGCGCTGCTCGGCCGTGTCGACGTGACCACGGTCAACGCCTACGCGCACGGCGTCGTGACCCGCCTCGACGGCAAAGCTCCCTCCCCCATCAACGATCGGGAGGAACGGCAGCTGTGGCAGCGTGTCGTCAAGCAACTGGGTCTGCCGTGGACGGAGCAGTTCCTGGCTCAGGAGTACCGACACGTCGTACTCGCCCAAGATCTGCGCACACCTGACGCCTACCGCAGCGCCTTGCGGCGCGGACGCGGCAGCGCGCTGCCATCGGCGCGACGCGATCAACTGTGGTCGGCCGTCGAGCTGTTCGAGTCGATGCTGCGTGCCCAGAAGGCCACCACGCATCTGAAGGTGTGTGCGCGTGCGGCCGACCTCCTTACCGGGGCGGCACCCACTCACGACCACGTCGTCGTCGACGAGGCACAGGATCTGCACCCCGCACAGTGGCGTGTCCTACGTGGCGCGGTGGCACCCGGCAGCGACGACCTGTTCATCACTGGCGACCCGCACCAGCGCATCTACGACTCGAAGGTGTCGCTCGGCTCCCTGGGCATCTCGGTGGCAGGCCGCACCCACCGTCTGCGCATCAACTACCGCTCCACGGAGGAGATCCTCGTCTGGTCGACCGGCATCCTCAGCCCGGTGTCGGTCGACGACCTGGGCGGCGAGGGAAGCGACAGCCTGGCCGGCTACCGCTCCCTGCTGCACGGCCGGAGACCCCACGTGGACGGGTACGGCTCCGAGCAGGCGGAGGTCGCGGCGCTCGTCGAGCGCATCGAGGACTGGATCGACCAAGGCATCCGGCCGTCGGAGATCGGGGTGTGCGCTCGCTTCAACGTGCTGCTCGACAAGGCGTACGACAAGCTGACCGCGTCGGGGATCCCGGTGGTCCGGGTCAGGGACAACCCGGGGCCCGGCGCGGACGGGGTGCGGCTTGCCACCATGCACGCCATGAAGGGGCTGGAGTTCCGCTGCGTCACCGTCCTGGGAGTGACGGCAAGCGCGGTGCCGTTCGCCCGTGAGGTGACACCGGCCTCCGTGGACGCGCTGCAGCACGACTCGGATCTGCTGCGAGAGCGGTGCCTGCTCTTCGTGGCGTGCACACGTGCGCGGGAGGCTTTGGCCGTGACGTGGAGCGGGTCGGCCAGTTCGTTCGTGCCGTGACCGAACAGGCGTACAGGGCCGGCACTGTGACGCTCTCCGTCAGCTGTCCGGGGCGAGCGCGCCGTTGCCGAGCCCGTCCCTGGCCAGTGCCGCCGCGTCCCGGCTCAGCTCCACCACTCGCCGCGCTCGCTCCTCGAACTCCTGAAGCGCGCGGAAGGCCGCCCCGTACCTCCGTTGCTCGGTGATGTCCATCTGCGGGATGCGGGCGCCCTTGCCGTCGAGGCGGAAGGTGCCGCTGGTGCTCGTGGAGCGCCGCGTGTTGGCCGCGCTGCGCAGGAAGCCCTGGAGGTAGTCGGTGTCGAGCTGGTCGCTGATCGAGACCGGTTCCGGATCGCCGTACTCGACGAGCCCTGCGCGCGCGAGGTCGGCGACGCTGACGGTAGGTCCGTCCAGAGCGCTTGGGCCATCGCCCTCGACCAACACCGGCAGCAACTCCGCCAACAGCCTCACCTGCTCGGTCAGCTCCCGCCGCAGGGTCTGGTACTCAAGCGTGTAGTCACGATGGGAATCCTCGACATGACGGCCGGGAGTGAAGTCCACGGCATCGTCGAGCAGATCGATCAGGGGAACGTCCGCCGTCTGCTCGGGGCCCGGTTCCAGTGAGCCGTCCGGATCGCTCGCCGTCAGATCGACCATGCGCACACTGGTGACGGCATCCCCCAGCGTCCGGGGGCGACGCAGGTGCCAGAGGTGGACGGGAAGCGCATGCGAGGCCGCCGTGCCCGACGGAAGGGCGATGACCTGGGTGAGGATGCCTCGCCGCACGAGCTCGGCGCGGATACGGCGGCCCGCCTTGCGGTAGGCGACCGAGGCGGGCAGGACCATCAGGACACGCCCGCCCGGCGCGGCGTGCGCATAGGCGTGCTGCAGCCAGGCGAGTTCGCCTTCGGCACGGGAGGGGGTGCCGAACTCCCAACGCGAGTCGAGCAGCAGATCCTCACGCCCCCAGTCGGGTTCACCGACTGGGGGATCACAGACAATCAGGTCGGCCTTGAGATCCGTCCACTGGTCGTCACGCAGAGAGTCCCCCGGCACGATGCCGACACCGCCGCGCCCGGCGAGGTCGGCCCTCAGTTGCGCGAACTCGGCGCTGCGGGCGTCGGACTCCTGCCCGCACCGCCTGGCGCCCTGCTCGGGACCGACGGCGAGCAGAAGGGAGCCGATACCGCACGCTGGGTCGAAAAGGGTCGCGTCAGGTGCCACCTCACCGGCGAAGTGGCGTACGGCACGGAGGACGCGCGGTGAGGTGACCTGGTCCGATCCGGCCCGGCGTACGGAGTCGGTGAAGCGCTCCGCGAGATCGCTCACCGCCTCTGCCACGCCCCCACCCTCGGCCAGATCCCGCGCGAGCCGGACGATGCCCGGCGGAAGCTCCTCATGTGCCTCTCCTTCAGCAAGGAGTCGGGCGACCTCCACGAGCCCGGCGAGCATGTCGTCGCCGTACACTCCGCGCAACGCCTGCCAGAGCTGCACTTCCAAGGAGACTTCCTGCCCCTTGCGCTGCCTGTCCAGCCAGGACTGCACCTCAGCCAGGTCGAACAGCGGACTGTTGACACCCCCGCCGGTCGGCTTGGGGAAGTCGTCGTAACGTCGCCGCCAGTTCGAGACGGCGGCGCGGGTCACACCCGCAAGCCTGGCGATCTCGGAGCCGGTGACCAGCGCGTTGGCCATGGGGGCGGGAGTGTCCGTCATACGGACAACCGTACACAGCGGCCATCCAGCTATCAATGCATGCACTCGTTGACGGCGTTAACGCTATACGCGGATACCATATGCGTGTACCGAATGTTATGGCTGTCTTCCAGTGCTCCCGAGGCGTCCCTGCCCGCTGGGCGCCAGTCGTCTGCCTCGTACTGTCCGCGCTGGCGGATGACGGGCAGGACCAGGCCCCGGAAGGCGTCCGCGACGACCAAGGCTTGGGCGACCTGCAGAAGAGCGGAAGCTGATCATGCGCGTCTCAAGTCCGCCGAGCCGGTCCGCCGTCCGAAAGGTGCCTTCACCCGAGGTCCTCCAGGAGCAGATCGAGCGCCGCCTCCTCGTGCAGGGCGATGCCCAGGGCGTTCATGGTGGGGACCAGTTCCGCGTCCCACACGGCCTCGGCCGGTGTACCGCTGAGGGCGATCTGCGGTGTCCCGCGCACCCGCGTGCGAGTCGCGATGTACTCGTAGTCGACCGCTCGCATACGCCATGGCTCAGCTCCGTACCGATGCACGATCCGGTTGGCCAGCGCGATGCCGGGCCAGTCGAAGTCACCGTGGTAAGCGAAGGTGCAACCGGACGCCGCCAACGCGTCCAGGAGGGTGAGAACGACCGTCGTCGCGCTCCCCGAGGTGCAGATCAGGGGTGCCCTACGGCTGGCGTCGGCCGCGGCCTCGACCACGCGCGGGTTCTCGCAGACATGGACGCGGGTCCCGGGCGGCATCTCCAGCCTCAGTGTGCGTAGTTCGCGGAGGGTCACGTGAGTCTCCATGTGGTGGTCGGCGCGCTCGCGCAGGGCTGCCTCCCGCCAGGTACCGCCAGTGGGGCGCAAGCCGAGTGTGAGCACCGTGCTGGAGACCTCGTCCGGGGCGACCGAGGCCATGCGCCACAGGGCTCGTCGCTCCGGCGCGTCAGCGGGCAGCTCGACACCCCGGGCCAGCGCGATGCCGCGCAGGACCAGCCGGGACAGCAGCGTGCCGTCGTCCAGGCCGTGGGCCGAGCCGGTGGCGCTGGTGGCCAGTTCGCCGCGGCCCCAGGTGGTCGGGGTGGAGCGAGGGTCTGTGCCGGGGAAGAGCGTCGCGAGGGTATGGATCGCCTGAGTGACGACCGTGGTTGCCGTGTGCGGATCCTGGCGGGCGAGTGTGCCGACGCGTCGTATCTCCTCCAGCCACTGTGCCGTCCAGGGCTGGGCCGACAGCGACGCGGCTTCCACCTCAGTCTGAGCTGCCACCCACACACGGGCTCGTTCGGCCGCCGCCGCGTCGCGGACTGCCCGGCGGTCCGTCAAGGACGGACCCATTTCCTCCAGTGTCGAGGCCAGGCCCCGTCCGACCGCGCTGGCCCGCAGGCGGATGTCCAGGTCCGGCAGGCGGATCGCGGCGGTGCGGCCGGTGATCGGTCGAGCCAGGAGGAGGGACAGTGCCTCGCGCTCCTGTGCGTCCAGGCCCTCAAGTCTGATGGTTCCGGCCGGTTGGAGGCCGTTGCGTTCCAGCCGGGTCCGTGCCGCGGTCCAAAGGCGGGTGAGGCCCGGCCGGGTGAGAAAGGCGAGGGCGTCGGCGGCAGGAGGAGGTTCGTCGGCTCTTTCGCGTCCTGTCATGCCGACATCAGCCTCCGCTGCCGCCCGTTCCACATGTAGTGGAGCGTGGCCACGCCCCGTACATGCGGGTCGCGCAGGCACTCGTAGATGTGGAGGGACGGTACGTCGGGCCAGTTGCCGATCAGTCGCTCGCTGGTGAGGACGAAGTCGAGGTCGAGGTCGACCAGAATGCGGCCGAGGCGGGCGTGCGTGGGCTCGTCCACCTTGGCGAACGCGTCGTCGAGGAGAATCAGGCGGGGTGTGTGCGGGGCGCTGTCGGCGAGGCTGGTGAAGTGCGCTGCCGCCGCGGCGAAAAGGACCAGGTAGGAGAGGACCCGCTGTTCACCCTGGCTCAGGCCCGTGCGGCCGGAGAGTTTACGGCGGCTGCCCGGTGCCGCGTCGTTGACCACCCAGGGGGTGAAGGCGAACCAGCCGCGATAGTCCAGGGCGGTGCGCAGGTGGGCCGCATAGCCGGCGGCCGGGTCGGCGCGGCGGGCGTCCTCGATACGGCGCTGGAGGACGTCGCGGAGTTGCTCGGACTGCTCACGGGTGCGCAGCCCGGAGGGGCTGTGCAGGAGGTCGACGGCCGCCTTGACGTCGGCTTCGACGCCGTCCGCCAGCTTCCAGTCCAGGGTGACGCCCAGGCCGTGCGACGTACGAACCGTGGCGAGAGTGCTGTTGAGGGCCGAGACCAGGGCGCCTGCGGCCAGCACCTGCGAGGACAGATGGTCACCAAGTTCTCCCGTCAGGAAGCGCTGGAAGACCTCGCGTTCGCGCTCCGTCAGACGGTCACGTGCCTCGACGGCCTCCGCTGCGATGCGCTCGCCGACCACGGCGATGTCGTGCGGGCCGTGGTCGTCGACGAGCCGGCACAACTTGATGCCGTCGTGTTCCTCGATCGTTGCGTCGTAGCCGCCGGAGAGCTGGTCGCGCAGGTCGGTGTGGCGGTTGAGGAGGGTGGTGTCCGAGATGTCACTGCGTTCGGAATCCAGGCCGCGACGCACGGCGTCGGCCAGCAGGCGCAGCGCTGCGATGCGTTCCCTCACGTCGCGGTGGACGGGGTCCGAGGCCTTCAGGGCTCCGTCGTCCGCGACGGAGTTGAGACCCGCTCCTCTTAGCACGCCCGGCATCGAGAGGGCCGTACGCAGCCTTCTGCCGCAGGCCAATACCTCTGCCTCCTCGGCGGCGAGTGTCTCGCGCCGGACCCTCTCGTCCTCTTCCGCCCGTACGCGCAGGTCGTGTACTTCGGCCAGGTCCCTGCGCGTGTGCGGGAGTTGACATGCCACGGCCTCCAGACGGCGCGTCGCCGCGGCCTCGCGGGCGAGGATTTCCTGCTCGGTGGCTCCGAGGGCCTCTTCCATGGCCTGGATGGTTCGGCGGGCGGTCTCCAGGCGACCGAGCGGTTCCGCGTAGTCCGACTCGGCCTCGCGGCGGACAGATTCGGCGCGCTCGTAGTCCGTCCGGCTGCCCAGGTGGCCGTCGGCCGTGGACAGGACCGCGCGCATGCGCCGACGAAGCCGCTGCGTACCCTGCCCGAGGCGGTCCAGGGCCAGACGGACCGTTTCCAGTGCAGCCGGCTCCGACGGGAGGTCCTGGGCACTCGCCGTCGCCTCGGTCTCGCGCCGGGCGGCGACCGCGCGGGCGCGTGCCTGCTCCGCTTCGCGGGCAGCAGCGGACGCCTGCGAGGCGAGGGATTCTGCGGTGCGCTCGGCCTCGACCGTACGGGCCCACGCGTCCGTCAGCCCACGTGCCGGGGGCGGGCGGCGCAGGGTGTCGCCGATACGGTCGCGGTGCTCGGTGAGGATGTGCAGGCCATGTCGACGTTCCGTCAACTCGCCTTCCAGTTCGGTCAGTCCGTCGTCGAGTTCCGCCAGCGCCCGGCGACGTGTCTCCGCACGCACCTCCGCGCCGACGTACTCGGCGGACTCCTTGGTGTGGCGGCCGTGGGCGATGCCGAGCCTCCAGGAGCCGTCGGTACCGATCACGGTGTGCGGCCCCGCCTCCGCCGCCTCGTACACCGGCGCGGCATCGCTGATGCGGACCCCAGCCCCGGCCAGAACCACCGCCCCGAGTACGCGCTCGATCTGTTCCGCCGTCACTCCGCTGTCGGGCGCGGCAACCGGCCGCAACACCCGAGCGAGCGTCACCCCGGCCACGGGGGCTCCCGGGACCAGGAGGGTGTCATGGGTGGTCGGATCGAGGACCGCGCCGTCTGCACGTACCCAGGCATCGAGCAGGCCGCTCGCCTCCAACGCGGCCTCCAGGTTTGCCCGCGCGTCCGGCTCCAGGTCGTGGGCGAAGTCCACCAGCCGGTACAGGGGCGCTCCGGTGCCGGATGTGCGGGGAGCGGTGCGGTGGGGTGAGGGCGGAGGCTCGGGATCGGTGCG
Organism: Streptomyces sp. NBC_00576; assembly: GCF_036345175.1. Lineage (NCBI taxonomy): Bacteria > Bacillati > Actinomycetota > Actinomycetes > Kitasatosporales > Streptomycetaceae > Streptomyces > Streptomyces sp. NBC_00576. Next base: position 1,162,407 of record NZ_CP107780.1, read on the forward strand.
GCGTTCCCAATCCTCGCGTCGGCGCCGGAGGCGGTCCTGTTCGGCCTCCAGTTCGCGGACGGCCAGGGCGAGGTCGTCACGCTCCGCGCCCCGTTCCGCCAACCACGGGTCGACGACCGACCGGGCTGCTTCGACTACCTCGTCGGGGGTCTGCGCGGGCAGCGGACCGTCGGCCGCGTCCTGCGCGACAAGGGCGTACACGGCGTCCAGGGACACCCCGGTGGAGGTCCGCAGCCGTTCGCTCCACTCTCTGGCCGCGATGGCGTACGCCTCCGACTCACGCGCGGTTTCCTGTCGGCGCCCGTCGGCCCGGGCCCGCGCGTTGTCCGCCTGTTCCTCGAGACGTTCACGGGCGCCGTCGGCCTCGTCCGCCTGCCATTGAGCGTCACTCGACCGCGCGATGAGAGCGCCCAGTTCCGTGACGAACCTGACGCGGTTCCTGATCACCGGCTGCGCGACGTCGAGTCGGGCGTCCCAGACCTGCAGTCCGGCCGCGCAGGTCTCGGTGTCGACTGCCAGCACCTCGCTGCGTCGTACCAGGTGGAAGTCGCCTTCCGGTGCGGTCAGTTCGGCCGTGGTGGCGGTGCCGACCGGTGCGACGGGCGTCGCCACGGGCTCCCCCAGATGCACGGGGTCGATCCCGGACCGCTCGGCTTCCAGCACCAACTCGCCATGTGTGGTGCTCAGTTCGACCAGTTCTTCACCGAGCCGTCGGGACTCGGCGGTGAGTCGCCGCCCCGCCTCCTCCTGGTTGCTGTGCGCCTGGCGGACGGCCTTGAAGGCGGTGGCAGCCGCGCTGTGCAGGGCAGTGACCGTGGTGCGTTTCTCCCCGAGTTCCTGCAGGCTGCGGTATCCGGCGCTGGCGTGCAGAGCGGCCAGGTCCGTCTCGGCGGCACTCGACTCGCTCGTGAGGGTTTCGATGCGGGCGTCGAGTTCCTGCTCGCGCTCACGGAGCCCCTCCGCCCTGCGCGCCGCGTCACCCGCGGACCTGCGGTCCTCCATCAACTGCTCCAGCTCACCGGTCACCTGGTCCGTGCGGTGGCGCAGTGCCCCGTGCAGGTAGCCGCGGTAGTCGGTGAGGAAGGTGCGCAGCGCCTGGTCGGTGCGTTCGAGGCGCCCGAGGTAGGCCCTTACGGAGTCCAGGTCGTCCAGACTGCGGGCCACCTTCTCCACGACCTCGTCGTCGAGGGCGGGCAGGGTCTCGGCGAGGACCGAGACCAGTCCGCCGGAGTCGATGCGGTCACCGATTGTGGGACGGCGCAGCCGGTGCAGCAGGTGGAGAAGGTTGCGGTAGCGCGCAGGGTCGGTGAGACCAAACAGTTCCCGGGCGACCCTGGCCCGGTGCTCGACGGCGCGGTCGGTGACGTTCTCCGAGCCGACGAGCGACTTGAGCCGGTCGGTGGGGAGGGGCAGCCCTGCGGGGGCGAGGTCGAGGTCCTCACCGATCCGCAGCCGGGTGGTGAAGAAGAACGGCTTCGCCGTCTTGGTCGACTGGGACGCGCGGATGGCCGCGCCGATGGTCAGATGGTGGTCGTTCCCGTCCTCGTCCGTCCGCGCGAACTCCAGCCACAGGTAGCCCAGCCGGTTGGTGTGCTCGATGCCGTCGAGCATCAGCCAGGCCAGGGTAGTGCGTCCGGTTCCCGTGGCGTCCAGCGCACGGGCGTCGCCGTCGAGGAGGTAGGGCAGCAGCAGCTCCAAGGCCTTGGACTTACCGGCGCCGTTCTTGCCGCGCAGCAGCAGGCGCCCCTCGCCGAAGGCAAACTCCTGCTCGTCGTACTGCCAGACGTTCCGGATGCCCGCACGGTGCAGTTGGTAGCGATGCAGGGTCAGCGGGCTGTTCATCGGGGCGACTCCTCGGACACGTCGTCCGCTGGGGGCTGGTCGGTACGGGACTTCACCGCCACCGTGGTGGCGTACCGGGCGGCTGCGGCGAGCAGAATCCAGCCGCCGGCCGGACGGTCACAGCCCCGCGCCTGAGAGACATCGGTGACGGAGCGCCCGTCGGCCACCGTCTGCTCGTATCCCTCGGGCAGGCCGTGGCCGTCCGCGCGCACAGGCCCAGCGGAAGTCATCAGATGCATGCGGACGAGGAGGTCGAGCACAACCGCGAGGAATCCGTCCCGGTCCTCCAGGTGACCGCGCTGCCAGTTGGTGCGCCTGCCGTACTCCTCGATCAGTTCGTCGAGCAGGTCGGGCAGCAGCCCTTCGGGGACAGGTACTCCGATGACCAGCCGTCCGCCGACCGCCGGATGGCCCGGATCCTCGGGACGCAGCCGGTCGACCAGCCGCTCCACGAGGAGCAGCGCGGCTTGAGCCACCGTCCCGGTGCCCGGCAGGTGAAGGTCGGTGAGTTCGTCCTCGGTGTCGACCAGGGCGATGCCCTCGGCGCGGATCTCCGCTTCCAGGCCGAGCAGTTCGGAGAATGCCTGCGCCTCGCGCCGCTGCCTGGTACGCAGCCATTCGCGCTCGGCGTCCGTGAGGTCGTCGAGGTGGACGACAGGGGTTTCGACGAGACGCCTGCGGACGTACGTACGTGGCCCTCCGAAGCCGGGGTCGGCGGCCCGACGCACGAGGTCCGCGCCGTCGCGGCTCTGGGCGAGCGGGCCGGCGACGACGGCCCGGGCGATCTCGCGGTCGACGGTCAGCAAGGCCTCCCCAGCCCGTTCCTCGGCGACGGCCGCGACATGCCCCTCGGTCTCGACCAGAACGCCCCAGTCGACGAGTTGCCGCAGGGCGGCAGCGAGGGTCCGCCGCTCGGTCTGCCGCCCAGTGTCGGCGATCTCGATGCCGGCGTCGACGGCCGCGGCCCGCAGGTCGGCCACGAGTTGGGAGAGCAGGAGCTGTTCCGGTGCAGTGACGAGGACCGACAGCGCGAGGGCCAGATAGGCGTACGTCCGCGGGCTGAACGGCGTTCCGGTCGACGGTCGTTCCAGGCGGTGGCCCGAGCCCAGGCCGAGGCCCGCCTTGAACAGCCGGGCGTACGAGGCCTCCACCAGCAGGCGATATCCGAACACCTGCTGGAAGCGCTGGGCCAGCCAGTCGGCGTGGCGCCGGATCAGTGGAAAGGTGTCGCTGTGCGGTCCGGTGCTGGTGACCAGGGGGTGGGCCAGCAGGAGCCGGGCGGCAGTGCGGCGCTCGGCCGCGAGGGCGACATCGTGCGCGGAGGGCAGGGGCATCAGGCGCTCACCTCCCCCATCGCCGGTGCGGATGCCGTCTCGACGGCGAGGCCCTCGACGGCCAGCGTGAGATCATCCGCCGTCAGGTCGCCGTCCACCGACCGCAGGACGGTGGACCGGCCGGGTGTGCGCCACGCGGTCAGCCGGATGCCAAGGTCCACGTCGTCCGCCTGCGCGCCGTCGAGCAGGAAGTCACGGGCGTTCTTTTTCAGTCGGGCGTTGCCGAGAGCCGCCGTCAGGAGCTCCAGGAGCAGTCGCATGGCAGGGGCACTGAAGCGCACCTGATCGAACCTGCCCGAGGCACTGCGCAGTTCGTCGGCGGCCGCCTGCCGGGCCTCGGCCTGCTGCCGCGCCTGCTCCATGAGGCGGCGCTTCTGTTCCGAGTGGTTCTCGGCCGCCGCGGCCCGTCCGCGCGGCGCCCTGCTGCCGCGCTCGCGCAGCGCCACCGGCACGTCCACCACGGGTCCTGTCCACCAGCTCACGTACGCCGGCACGGACCGGTCAGGGTCCGGTGCCACCCCCAAGTGGCGCGCGCCGTAGAGGCCGAAGGCGGCGACCGCCACGTCGTGGGCTTCTTCCGGCTCCGCCGCGTCGAACCAGGCCGCGAGCCGCAGCAGGTCCTTACGACGGGACATCTCACCGGACGCCGAACGCAGCATGCGCTTGGCGTTGGCGAGCAGCGACTGCAGGGCCCGCAGGGTGGCGTCCCTGAGCTGATCCACCTGGCTGGAGTGTCCTCCGGTGTCGGTGAACCACTCACGGAGCCCATCCCAGTCCCCGATGTCCCGTCCGCGGCTGCGCTGCACCCGCGTCTCGGGCAGCCCATCGGCGAGTGCTCCCATGCCCGCCGCGTGTGCGTCGATCCGGGCGAGCAGCCCGGGCAGGTGGGGCCGGACGGCGTCCAGGTGAGCCGCGATGCGCGGAGCACGGAAGGAGACGTCCTCGGTGATGGCTTCCACGTAGTCGAGCAGCAGTTCCTTGAACCCCTGGTACTCGGCCGAGTCGAGGTCGTAGCGCGCCAGCACCTGGCCCAGATATGCGTAGAAGTCCCGGACGGACTCGGCGAATTCGGCGAACTGCACGAAGAGCGTGCTGATCCGCTCCAGCGCCTGCCGCGGATCGGCACCGCCCGGCGCCGCGGCCATGGCGGCGATCTCGCGTAGTCCGCGGTCGACGAGGACCAGCAGCTCACTACTCACCTCGCGTGCCGCGTCCGCCCCGGCCAGTACCTCGTCCGCGCCCCGCTGCACGCGCTCCCCCAGCTTCGACAGCTGGTATCGCGACCGCGAGCGCTGGTACTCGGTGATGCTGGTCGCTTTGACGGTGTGCGTGCTGCGCAGCAGATTGCCCCAGCGAACGAGCTCTTCGAGCCTGCGGGTGAGCGTTTCCGCGTCCAGCGCCGCACCCGGGATGTCCTTCTCGGCCAGCTTGGCGAGGAGGTCAGGTACGGACAGGTCGGCGAGCAGAGTGCCGCAGAACACCCGCATCACCGCGACGTACTCCAAGCGCTCGGGCGCGCTGAGGTACGCGTACGCGCTCAGCCGCTGCCAGGCCTCGGTGTCGGCTTCCTCCCCGTGCGGGACTTTCCGCTCGTTCCCCTCCATGCCGTCGAGGGTACGGACCGCCACTGACACGGCGGAGGAGGGTTGCGGAAAACAGGCCGTTCGCGTATCGGATCCCCTGCACCGTCGCATCGGCGAAGCGCACGGCTCCCGGGCACAGGGGAGACCACCTCTCCGATACCGCTGGAGCGAAGCAACCCGTCCACAGGCCGATCGCCTACGACGTCGGAACCCGAGTCAGCACTGATGCTGACCAATTGAACGGTCATCGACATCCGGTACACAGGGTCGGCTGCCCGTGCCAACCTGAACAGCCGGACCTCAGGACCCCTCGTACGCCTCGTTCGCCCCGCCGAATGGAGACCCGTATGTCCCCCGACACCGCACGCCGTCGCGCCGCCGTGGTCGGTCTGGGTGCCCGCGCCCGGCTGTTCACACAAGCCCTGGCCGGTCCCTACGCGGACCGGTTCGAGCTGGCTGGTTTCTGCGATGTCAACTCCCACCGGATGGCGGTCCACAACGGCTGGCTCGCGGACGCCGGTCCGGGCCGGGCGCCCGTGCCGGCGTACGCCGCCGAGGACTTCGACGAGATGCTGCGCCGCGAGCGGATCGGCCTCGTCGTGGTCTGCTCCGTGGACCGCACCCACGACGACTACATCGTGCGCGCCCTGGAGGCGGGCTGCGACGTGGTCACCGAGAAGCCCATGACTACCGACGCCGGCAGGGCCCGCCGCATCCTGGACGCCGTCCGGCGCACCGGCCGCGAAGTGCGGGTGGCGTTCAACTACCGCTACAACCCGGTGCATTCGGCCGTACGGGAACTGATCGCGGCCGGGGAGATCGGCGAGGTCGGCTCGGTGCACTTCGAGTGGCTGCTCGACCTGCGCCACGGCGCCGACTACTTCCGCCGCTGGCACCGCGACAAGGCGAACTCCGGCGGCCTCATGGTGCACAAGGCCACCCATCACTTCGACCTGGTCAACTGGTGGCTGGGAACGCGTCCGGAGTCCGTCTTCGCGCAGGGCGGGCTCTTCTTCTACGGCGACGAGGCCGGCCGATGCCGCGGCCTCGCCCGGGACTACAGCCGCGCCCACGGCTCCCCCGCCGCCCGGGACGACCCCTTCGCCGTACATCTCGAGGACTCACCCGTGCTCAGCGCGCTGTACCTGGACGCGGAGGCGGAGGACGGCTACCACCGCGACCAGAACGTGTTCGGCCCCGGCGTGACCATCGAGGACGACATGGCGGTCCTGGTGCGGTACGCGACCGGCGCGACGCTGACGTACCACCTGACGGCGTACGCGCCCTGGGAGGGATACCGGATCGCCTTCAACGGCAGCGAAGGGCGGCTGGAGCTGCTGGTGGAGGAGTCGACGTGGACGCGCCCCCGGGTCCCGGCGAGCACCTCCGCTGCCGTGCTGCACGGCGCGGAGGTGGACGACACCGTCGGCCGTACCGGGCTGACGCTGCGCCGCTTCTGGGAGGAGCCTCGCGAGATCGGGGTCGCCACCGGCGAGGGCGGGCACGGGGGCGGCGACGCGCGCATGCTCCAGGACGTCTTCGGCACCCGGGTCCAGGACCCCCTGCACCGCGCGGCGGACGCGGCCGACGGCGCCCACTCTTTGGTCACCGGCCTGGCCGCGAACCGCTCCTTCGAGACGGGTCTTCTCGTGCGGACGCGGGATCTGCTGGATCTCTGACGAGCGTCAAGCGTCAGAGATCCCGGACTGCGAGGCGCACGAGGCCGGTCTGGTAGGCGATGACGACCAGCTGGGCGCGGTCACGGGCGCCGAGTTTGGTCAGATATACAGAAAAGCAGCCACGGCAGGGAACGTCACCTCGGGTCGGACGTACCTGGCAAGGCTGTCCCGGGGAGGGCCTCCCGGTCGTCGTCCCGCTGCTGGCAATCCGCCCTACCGAAACGGAAGGAGAGGGGAGGAGCACCTACAGAAACCGCGGTATGTCCGTGCGCCGTTTCCGCGGGCCGCTCCCCCGTGGCTACGCCGCCTCCGTCACCTCCGCGTGCTCTCCGGGCCGCTGCGCGAACTGTGTCCGGTACAGCTCCGCGTACCGCCCGTCCAGGGCCAGCAGTTCGTCGTGCGTCCCGCGTTCCAGGATCTGGCCGGCCTCGACCACCAGGATCAGGTCGGCCGCGCGGATCGTGGAGAGGCGGTGGGCGATCACGATGGCCGTGCGGTCCGCCAGGGCCTCCGCCAGGGCCTCCTGGACCGCCGCCTCCGAGGTGTTGTCCAGGTGGGCCGTCGCCTCGTCGAGGATGACGACGCGCTGGCGGGCCAGCAGCAGTCGGGCGATGGTCATGCGCTGGCGTTCACCGCCGGAGAGACGGTAACCGCGTTCGCCGACCACCGTGTCCAGGCCGTCGGGCAGGTCGCGGACCAGGTCGTCGAGGCGGGCCCGGGTCAGGGCGGCCCACAGTTCGTCGTCCGTCGCCGTCGGACGGGCCAGCACCAGGTTGGCGCGCACGCTGTCGTGGAAGAGGTGGCCGTCCTGGGTGACCATCCCGAGGGTGGCGCGCAAGGAGGCGGCGCTCAGGTCACGGACGTCGACGCCGCCGATGCGTACGGCGCCCTCGTCGGTGTCGTACAGGCGGGGCAGGAGTTGTCCGATCGTCGACTTTCCGGCGCCGGAGGAGCCGACCAGGGCGATCGTCTGACCGGGTTCGGCGCGGAAACTGACTCCGCGCAGGACCTCTGTGCCGCCTCTGGTGTCCAGGGCGGCCACCTCCTCCAGGGAGGCGAGGGAAACGCGGTCGGCGGCGGGGTAGGCGAAGCGGACGTTGTCGAACTCCACTGCGACCGGGCCCTCGGGGGCTTCGCGGGCGTCGGGCTTCTCCTCGATGAGGGGCTTCAGGTCGAGCACCTCGAAGACGCGCTCGAAGCTCACCAGGGCGCTCATCACCTCGACGCGCGCCCCTGCGAGCGACGTGAGCGGCGCGTACATACGGGTCAGGAGCAGGGCGAGCGCGACCACCGCGCCCGGTTCCAGGCTGCCGCGCAGCGCGAACCAGCCGCCGAGCCCGTACACCAGGGCGAGTGCCAGGGCGGACACCAGGGTGAGGGCGGTGATGAAGACCGACTGCGCGAGGGCCGTCCGTACGCCGATGTCCCGGACCCGGCGGGCGCGGGCCGCGAACTGGGCGGACTCCTCGTCGGGCCGCCCGAAGAGCTTGACGAGGGTGGCGCCCGGGGCCGAGAAGCGTTCGGTCATCCGGGTGCCCATCGACGCGTTGAGGTCGGCGGCCTCGTGCTGGAGCTTGGCCATCCGGCTGCCCATCCGCCGGGCGGGGACGACGAACACCGGCAGCAGCACCAGGGCGAGCAGGGTGATCTGCCAGGACAGGGTGAGCATCACAACGAGGGTGAGCACCAGGGTGACCAGGTTGCTCACCACACCGGACAGGGTGTTGCTGAACGCGCGCTGCGCGCCGATGACGTCATTGTTGAGACGGGAGACCAGTGCTCCCGTACGGGTGCGGGTGAAGAACGCGACCGGCATGCGCTGTACATGATCGAACACAGCCGTCCGCAGATCGAGGATCAGCCCTTCCCCGAGCGTCGACGAGAGCCAGCGGCCGAGAATCCCGAGGACCGCCTCGGCGACCGCGATCACCGCGATGAGCAGCGCGAGCCGGACGACCGTGCTCTCGTCGCCACCCGACACGATCGTGTCGACGACGCGGCCCGCGAGGACGGGGGTGGCGACAGCGAGCAGCGCGGTGAGCACACTCAGCACGACGAAGCGGATGATGCGGCGGCGGTGCGGGCGCGCGAACTGCGCGATACGGCGCAGGGTCGCAGGGTCGAAGGGACGCCGCTCCTGCTGGGCGTTCATGACACTGTGCAACTGCATCCAGGCTGTGGTCTCCATACTCATGACACTGACCGTACGACCTCAAGCAACCTTGAGGTCAACGGCCGCATCACGGATGGGCATCGCACCCCCTCGTGCCGTTGCCCGGCGCGTCGACCGGTGGCCGTGCGCCCGCAACCCGGTGTTGGTGCGGTACGGAGAACCTCTCCGGTTGTGACAGCGGTTCTCCCTCCCCCGGCCCGGCGCCGACGCATACCGGTACGGCAGGTCCTGTGCCTGCTCCCGCTCCTCCTGGTCGCCATGGCTGCGGTGCGCCACCGCCAGGTGCTCGCCGACGGCTTCGGTCACCTGGCGGCGGCCAAGTGGCCCTGGCTGCTGGCCGCGGCCGGCGCGACCTGTCTGACCTGGGTGGCCGCCGCCGTCAGCCGGCAGGGAGCTGTCGTCGAGCGGCTGCCCAGGCTGCGGCTGCTCGCCACGCAGTTCGCGGCGGGCTCGGCCAACCATCTGCTGCCGACGGGGCTCGGCGCGGGCGCGGTCAATCTGCGGTTCATGACGGTGTGCGGTCTGCCGCCGGCCCGTTCCTCGGCGGCGCTCGCCCTGTACATGCTGGCGGAGGCGGTCGGCCGACTGGGCCTGCTGGCGGCGCTGCTGATCGCGTTCCCGCACGCCCTGCGGCTCGGAGGTCTCGTTCCCGGCGCGGCACTCGGCCCGCTGGTCATGGGCGTCTGCGCGGTGCTGTTGGCGGCGGCGGTTGCGCTGGTATGCGTACGGCGGCTGCGCACGGTCGCCGTCTCCTTCCTGCGCACGGCGCTCGGCGAGGCCCGTTCCGTGCACATGCGGCCGTCCCGGGCGCTGGCGCTGTGGGGAGGGTCGCTGGCGTTCCCGGCGTTGCAGGCCGCCGGGCTGGCCGCGGTGGGGACGGCGTTGGGGCTGCCGGTGCCGCCCTGGCACATGGCGCTCGCGTATCTCGCAGCGACGGTCGCCGTCGCGCTGATCCCCACGCCCGGTGGCATCGGTTCCGTCGAGGCGGCGCTGATCGTGGCCCTGGTCGCGGTGGGCGGGCCGGTGGCCGTCGCCACGGCCGTGGTGCTCGCGTTCCGGATCATCACCGTCTGGGTGCCGCTGCTGCCGGGGGCGTTGACGCTGGGGGCACTGGTGCGGTTCAAGGTGATCTGACGGTCACCTCGGGACGGCATCCGCGCGGAGGCATGCCCACCACTTCCAGCGCCCCCCGCCTGCCCGTGACCGTTCTCTCCGGCTTCCTCGGGGCCGGGAACACGACACCGCTCAACCACGCCCTCGGCAACCGCCAGGGCCTGCGAATCACGGTCTGGAGGAGGTCGAGAAGCTGGCCCAAGCGGGCCGCTTCGACTACCTGCTCATCGAAAGCTCCGGAATCTCGCCTCAACTCGGCCGCCCGCGTCCACCGCACCGTCCGCGGCAGGAGTACGGCATCTCCTCCCTCGTCCTGCGCGACCCCGCGCCCCTTCCACCCCGGCCGCCTCTGGGACCTCCTCACCGGCCCGCTCGACGCGGGCGACTTCGGCCAAGTGCTGCGCTCCAAGGGCTTCTTCACTCTCGCCTCCCGTCCCGGCACCGCGGGCCTGTGGTCACAGGCGGGTTCAGTGGCCCGCTTCGAGCCGATCGCCGTGAATGCCGGCATGAGTGACGAATCTCCCGTACAGGGACAGGAGTTGGTGTTCATCGGCACCGATCTGCGCCGCCAGTCGCTGCGACTGGCGCTGTCGCGCTGCCTGTTGACGGAGCAGGAACTGGCCGCGTACGCAGTCGACTTGGCGCACACGGCGTACGAGGACCCCTTCCCCGCGTGGGAGGTGCACCCGGTGGACGTCTGTGATGCACTCCCCGCCTGAGCTGCTCAATGGCGGGTTTGCCACTGCTCGGTGACGATCGGCCGGCCGGATGCGGCAGGATGAGCGGTCGCCGGACGTCGTACAGACGTCCGGACGATGATCGCGCATTTCAAGGCTTTTCGAACATTCGAACAGGTGGCAAGTGACGAGACTTCACATCCGGCCGTCGGTGGCGCGGGGCGCCGCGGAACCACTCCTCGGAGGTGACCGGTGAAGCGAGAACTCACCGTGGACGATCTGGTCGTCGCGGGCATCGCCCTCGCCGTGGGCCTGCTGGCGGCCTTCCTGCTGCGCATGCTGCTGCGCTGGCTGGGCAGGCACGCGGACCGCACCCGCTGGAGCGGGGACGACGTCATCGTGGATGCGCTGCGTACGGTGGTGCCGTGGTCGGCGTTCACCGGGGGCGTGGCGGTCGCCGCGGCCGCGCTGCCGCTGACGAGGACGGTCGGGCACAACGTCAACCAGACGCTGACCGTCCTGTTGATCGCGGTCACGACGCTGACGACCGCGAGAGTGGTCAGCACGCTGGTGCGCACCGTCACCCAGTCCCGGTCGGCGGTCGCCGGATCGGCGACGATCTTCGTCAACATCATCAGGGTCGTCATCCTGGCCCTGGGTTTCCTGGTCGTGCTGCAGACGCTGGGCGTCTCCATAGCGCCGATGCTCACCGCCCTGGGAGTCGGCGGTCTGGCCGTCGCGCTCGCCCTCCAGGACACCCTCGCCAACCTCTTCGCGGGCATCCACATCCTCGCCTCGAAGACCGTCCAGCCCGGTGACTACATCAAGCTGAGCAGCGGCGAGGAGGGGTACGTCGTCGACATCAACTGGCGTCAGACGACGATCCGCCAGCTCTCCAACAACCTGGTCATCATCCCGAACGGGCAGCTCGCCGGGACGAACATGACCAACTTCAACCGCCCCGAGCAGATGCTGACGATCCTGGTCCAGGTCGGCGTCGCCTACGACAGCGACCTGGAGCAGGTCGAGCGGGTCACCTGCGAGGTCGTGACCGAGGTGATGACGGAGATCACCGGGGCCGTGCCGGAGCACGAGCCGCTGGTGCGCTTCCACACCTTCGGCGACTCGCGGATCGGCTTCACGGTGATCCTGGGGGTCGGCGAGTTCAGCGACCAGTTCCGGATCAAGCACGAGTTCATCAAGCGCCTGCACAGGCGCTACCGGTCCGAGGGCATCAGCATCCCGGCGCCCGCCCGGACGGTCGCCCTGCAGCAGGGTGCGGTGGTCATTCCACAGCAGCGGGGCAGCCACGCGGAACCCGACCTGGGCCTCGGCCTCGAGCAGGGCGGAGCGGCGTCCGCCCTGCTCGACAGATGAGACTCAGGTCTCAGCAGGCAGGCGCAGCGGGTTTCAGAGGGTCGCCGAGTTGTCGTGATGACCGGCCACCGTGCGGTTCTTCGGCGCGACCAGTGACGTAGGCACCGGGGTGACCGTCCAGTCCGGGTGGCCGGGCATCCTCGGTGTCGTCGTTCCGTACAGCCAGTCCCGCAGGAAGCCGGAGAGGTCCTGGCCGGCGATCTCGGAGGCGACCGAGATGTAGTTCTCGGTCGTCGCCGAGGAGTTGCGATAGCGGTCGAGGAAGGTGCGCTCGATCGCGTTGAAGGTGGCCTCGCCGACGAACTCGCGCAGCGCGTAGAGGACGAGGACGCCGCCCAGATAGCGCTGGCTGTCGAAGAGGTTGACCTCGTTGGGTGCCGCGACCGGCCCGGAGGTACGGCGCCACTGGTCGCCGCGCGCGTACGTGTTCTTCATACGCGCTTCCATGGTGGTCAGGCCGAGGGAGTCGGTCCAGCCGCGCTCGTAGCGGTAGAGCAGCCCGTAGAAGTCGGCATGGCCCTCGTTGAGCCACAGGTCGGCCCAGGTGCCGGGGCTGACGCTGTTGCCGAAGTAGGAGTGGACCAGCTCGTGCATCATGTGCGAGCCGATGAACTTCTCCTCCTGGAGAAGGTAGTTCGGCTTGTACAGGGTGAGGGTCTGGGTCTCCAGGCCCGTGAAGTCGAACGCGGCCGGGTCGTCGGAGTTGCACGGCAGCAGACCGTACGTCTCGAACGGGTAGGCGCCGAGCCGCTGCTCGAGCCACGCCACCAGGCCGGGCGTGAGCGCCAGCGCCGGTTCGAGGGCCGCAGCGCGCGCGACCGGGACGACATCCCGCAGCGGCAGCCCGTTCGGCCCCTGCCGGTCCTTCACCACGTAGTCGCCGACGGTGATCTGCACCAGCTCGGTGGCGATCGGCGAGCGCGAGCGGTAGCTGTACGCGGTCCGGTCGCCGGCCAGGCTCTCCGTGCGGACGAGGGTGCCGTTGGCGACGCCGCGCAGGCTGCTCGGGACGGTGATCCGGAACGTGAAGTCGGCCTTGTCGACCGGGTGGTCGTTGCACGGGAAGACCGTGTGCGCGGAGTTGGGCTGCGGGCACACCGCGAAGCCGTCGGGGGTGGGGACCCAGGCGGTGTGGGTCAGGGCGCGGCGCGGGTCGGCGCCGTACGCGACGCAGATCGTCGTTCCGGTGTTCGCCGGCAGGCTGCGGGCGGGCGTGATCCGCAGTTTCTCGTCCACCAACTCGAACGTGGCCGTGCGGCCGCCGACGCGGACGGAGCGGATGTCCAGGCCGAGGGCGTCGAGGGAAAGGCGGGTGAGGGCCTGGGTGGTGCGGATGCGCAGGGTCGCCTCGCCGTCGACCAGCTTGGTCGTGGCGTCGTAGGCGAGGTCGAGGTGGTAGGCGGCGACGCGGTAGCCGTCGTTGCCCAGGCTCGGGTAGACGGGGTCACCGAGGGTCTCGGCGCCCGGGGCGGCGGCGTCCTTGCCCGAAGCCGCCTTCGACGTCCCCCCGGACGCCGCGTATGCCGAAGGGGCCAGGGTGGTGGCCGCGGCCGTGCCGAGCAGGGCTGCCGCAGGGGCCGTCAGTCGGGTGCGATATCTCATGGTTCGCTTTCGCTCGGGCGCCGGGTGGTCAGATCCGGCCGCCGATCCGGTGTGAGGTCTACCCCCTAGACCACAAGATCGGCGGAATCGGTTGCATCGATTCGCACAGAATTCGAGCGAGTGGCGTACCGGCCTGTGTCGAGTTCCGCACGGACCCCTGTCGAGTGAGAGCCGAGCAGGAGATATCTTGATGTCGAGCAATGTTGCAGACGTGGAGCGGAGCACCCGGTGACTGACTCGACCATCATCTACACGCACACTGACGAGGCGCCCGCACTGGCGACCCACTCGTTCCTGCCCGTGATCCAGGCGTACGCCTCGCAGGCCGGGGTGAACGTCGAGACCCGGGACATCTCGCTGGCCGGACGCATCATCGCCGTCTTCCCCGAGTTCCTGGAGGAGGGCCAGCGCATCGCGGACGCCCTCGCCGAGTTGGGCGAGCTGGCGAAGACCCCCGAGGCGAACATCATCAAGCTGCCGAACGTGTCGGCCTCGATCCCGCAGCTCAAGGCGGCGGTCGCCGAGCTGCAGAGCCAGGGCTACGCGCTGCCCGACTACCCGGACGACCCGAAGTCGGACGAGGAGCGCGACATCCGCGCCCGCTACGACAAGATCAAGGGTTCCGCCGTCAACCCGGTGCTGCGCGAGGGCAACTCCGACCGCCGCGCCCCCGCCTCGGTGAAGAACTACGCCAAGACCCACCCGCACCGCATGGGCGCCTGGACCCCCGAGTCCAAGACGAACGTGGCGACGATGGGCCAGAACGACTTCCGCTCCACCGAGAAGTCCGCGGTGATCTCCGAGGCCGGTTCGCTGCGCATCGAGCTGGTGGGCGAGGACGGCTCGACCAGCGTCCTGCGTGAGTCCGTACCCGTCCTCGCGGACGAGGTCGTCGACGCCTCCGTGCTGCACGTCGCCGCGCTGCGCGAGTTCCTCACCGCGCAGATCGCCCGTGCCAAGGCCGAGGGCGTGCTGTTCTCCGTACACCTCAAGGCCACGATGATGAAGGTCTCGGACCCGATCATCTTCGGCCACGTCGTGCGCGCCTTCTTCCCGAAGACGTTCGTGCAGTACGGCGAGACGCTCGCCGCGGCCGGCCTGTCCCCGAACGACGGTCTCGGCGGCATCTACAAGGGCCTGGAGGCGCTGCCCGAGGGGGCAGCCGTCAAGGCGTCCTTCGACGCCGAGCTGGCCGAGGGCCCGGCGCTGGCCATGGTCGACTCCGACAAGGGCATCACCAACCTGCACGTCCCGTCCGACGTCATCGTCGACGCGTCGATGCCGGCCATGATCCGCACCTCCGGCCACATGTGGGGCCCGGACGGCCAGGAGGGCGACACGCTGGCGGTCCTGCCGGACTCCTCGTACGCCGGTGTCTACCAGGTCGCGATCGACGACTGCCGCGCCAACGGCGCCTACGACCCGTCGACCATGGGCTCGGTCCCGAACGTCGGTCTGATGGCGCAGAAGGCCGAGGAGTACGGCAGCCACGACAAGACCTTCGAGATCCCGGCCGCCGGTACGGTCCGCCTCGTCGACCAGGCCGGCAACGTGGTGATCGAGCAGCCGGTCGCCGCCGGTGACATCTTCCGCGCCTGCCAGACCAAGGACGCCCCGATCAGGGACTGGGTGAAGCTGGCCGTCACCCGCGCCCGCGCCACCGGCAACCCGGCGGTGTTCTGGCTGGACGAGACCCGCGCGCACGACGCCAACCTGATCGCCAAGGTCAACGCGTACCTGCCGGAGCACGACACCGAGGGCCTGGACATCCGGATCCTCAACCCCGTCGAGGCGACGAAGCTGTCCGTGGAGCGCATCCGCCGCGGTGAGGACACGATCTCCGTCACCGGCAACGTGCTGCGCGACTACCTGACCGACCTGTTCCCCATCCTGGAGCTGGGCACCAGCGCCAAGATGCTGTCGGTCGTCCCGCTGATGGCGGGCGGCGGTCTGTTCGAGACGGGCGCCGGCGGCTCCGCCCCGAAGCACGTCCAGCAGCTCGTCAAGGAGAACTACCTGCGCTGGGACAGCCTGGGCGAGTTCTTCGCGCTGGCGGCCAGCTTCGAGCACCTCGCCACGACCACGGGCAACGCGCGGGCCCAGGTCCTCGCCGACACCCTCGACCGCGCGACGGCGACCTTCCTCAACGAGGACAAGTCGCCGACCCGGCGTGTCGGCGGCATCGACAACCGGGGCAGCCACTTCTTCCTGTCCCTGTACTGGGCGCAGGAGCTGGCGGCGCAGACGGAGGACGCGGACCTGGCGAAGTCGTTCGCCTCGTTCGCCGAGGCGCTCACCGCGAACGCGGAGACGATTGTGGCCGAGCTGATCGCCGTTCAGGGTAAGCCTGCCGACATCGGCGGGTACTACCAGCCGGACGTCGAGAAGGCGAAGACGGTCATGCGGCCGTCGGCTACGTGGAACGAGACGCTGGCGACGTTCAGCTAGCGCTCGGCCGGGTGTGCGGTTCTTGGGCCGCGGGCCCGGTGGGGGCTTGTCGCGCCCCGCGGCGGAGCCGCTGATGGATATGGATACAGCCCCGCGCCCCTTATGCGCACCCTCGTAGACCAGGCTCACCGATCGGCCCCCGGGACCCGCGTCCTGGGGGCCGATTGTCATGACTGGCCGGCGTTCCTGACACGGGCCAGTACGTCGCGGATCATGTCCGCGCTGATCGTGAAGTGGGCCCGGGCGATTTCCTCCGCCTGTTCGGGCTCTCCGGCAGCGACCGCCTCGTAGAGGGCCTTGTGGTCCTCGCTGCCGCGGTGGAAGTGGGTGCGCTCGCCCTTGCCCCAGGGTTCGACCGGGAAGCCGAGGCTGGCGCGGGCCAGCAGGTCGCGGCTGAGCATGGCGATCTGGGGGTTGTGCGTGGCGTCGCAGATGCTCCGGTGGAAGGCGCTGTCGGCGGCGCGTTCCTCGCGCGGGTCGCCCGCCGAGAGGTAGGCGGTCAGGGCGTCGCGCATGGGTACGAGGTCCTCGGGGCGCCGTCGCCGGGCCGCCGTCGCCGCCACCATCCCCTCCACCAGCCCCCGCAGGTCGAAGAGTTGCTCGAACTCCGCCCAGCGCGGCACCAGGGTGCGCCGGACGGCGGCGCCGGAGGTCTCGGTCCAGCTGTCGCGCACATAGGCGCCGCCGTTGCGGCCCCGGCGGATCTCGATGACACCCACGGCCTGGAGCCGCCCGACCGCCTCGCGCACCGTGGGGCGGCTCACCCCCAGCAGGGTGATCAGCTCGCGCTCGACCGGCAGCCGCTCCCCCGGCAGGAAGTCGCCCACGGCGATCGCGGTGAGCAACCGGTCGGAGACCTCGTCGACCGCCGAGGCCACGCGCACCGGGCGCAGTTCGGGCGAGGGAGCGCCGCCGCCGGACAGGGCACGGTCGAACACCCGCGAGAACTCGTCCCCGGCACCTGATCGCCCTGGCGGCTCAGGCAGTTGTGGTGACTCCGGTGTGGCGGTCAGCGGTCCTCCCCGGTCGGTCGCGGGTTCCGGACGCGTGAACGCGCAGTTACTTCTGCCGGGCCACCGCTAAAAAGCCTTAAAAGGTCTTGTGGACTGAGCATTTACCCAAACAGTATGTCAGCCATCCCCCGACGCCCAACCCATTTCAGACACGGACTGGCTTGATTCTGCCCGCCCCCGGAGGCTCTTCAGTGGCGATTCCCGAACCGAACCACACCGGGACCATCGACTTCAACGGCTGGTCCACCTGGTACCGGATCACCGGCGAACCCGGCAGGACACCGCTGGTGGTCCTGCACGGCGGCCCCGGCGCCGGTCACGACTACACGCTTCGCATCGCCGGCATCGCCCGGCAGGGGCGCCCGGTGGTGCACTACGACCAGCTCGGCGTCGGACGGTCCACCCATCTGCCCGACGAGGGCGCCGACTTCTGGACCGTCCAGCTCTTCCTCGACGAACTCGACAACCTGCTCCGGAAGTTGGGCATCACCGACGCCTACCATCTGCTCGGCCAGTCATGGGGTGGCATGCTCGCCGCCGAGCACGCCGTGCGCCGTCCGTCCGGGCTGCGTGGTCTGGTCATCGCCAACTCCCCGGCCTCCATGGAGCTCTGGCTGGCGGGCGCCGCCGAACTCCGCTCCGCGCTCCCGCCCGAGGTCCAGAAGACCCTGCTCGCCCACGAGGCGGCCGGGACCACCGACCACCCCGACTACCACGCCGCCGAGCAGGTCTTCTACGAGCGCCATGTGTGCCGTACCGTCCCGGTGCCCGCCGAGGTCCAGGCCACCTGGGACAACATCGAGGCCGACCCGACCGTGTATCACACGATGAACGGGCCGAACGAGTTCCATGTCGTCGGCACCATGAAGGACTGGTCGGTCGTGGACCGGCTGCACCTGATCGACGTACCGACGCTGCTGGTGTCCGGCCGCTACGACGAGGCGACACCCGAGACGCTCCGGCCCTTCGCCGACCTCGTCCCCGATGTGCGCTGGCACATGTTCGAGCACTCCAGCCATATGCCGCACGTCGAGGAGGAGGAGCTGTACCTCCAGGTCGTCGGCGACTTCCTCGACTCCACCGACTCCACCGACTGAGACGTCAACCACCGCTCCACCGACGGGAGTTACTCGATGTCCCGGATCACCGGAACCAGACGCACCACCCTCGCCGCCGTGACCGCCGCCCTCGCCCTCACCGCGACCGCCTGTTCGTCCTCCGACGACGGCGGCGACGGCGTCTCGAACCCGACCTCCACCGCCACCGGCGGCGCCCAGTCGGCCGTGTTCCAGCCCGCGCACAAGGGCGGCACGCTGAAGCTGGTCGCCCACGCAGCCGCCGGAACCTTCGATCCGCAGGTCAACTACACGCTCCAGTACTGGCAGTTGTACCAGTCGATGTACGACGGTCTGCTGGCGTTCAAGAAGACCGGCGGACAGGAGTCGTTCACCGTCGTCCCGGATCTGGCTGCCGCCATGCCGGTGGTCAGCGACGGCGGGAAGACGTACACCTTCACGCTCCGCAAGGGGATCAAGTTCTCCACCGGGAAGGCGGTGACCACCGACGACGTGGTGGCGTCCTTCCAACGGATCTTCAAGGTGTCCAGCCCCACCGCGGGCACCTTCTACAACGGCATCGTCGGCGCGGACGCCTGTCTGAAGACCCCGGCGTCCTGCACGCTCGCCAAGGGTGTCGTCGGTGACGCGGCGGCCGGCACGGTCACCGTCCATCTGACCGCGCCGGACCCGGAGTTCCCGTACAAGCTGGCCGTCCCGCACGCGAGCATCGTGCCGAAGGACTCGCCGACGAAGGACGCGGGCACCAAGCCGCTCCCGACGACCGGCCCCTACATGGCGGCCTCCTACGACCCGAACCGGGCGTTGAAGCTGGTGCGCAACCCGTACTTCAAGGAGTGGTCGCGCGAGGCCCAGCCGCAGGCGTACGCCGACGACGTCGACTACAGCTTCGGGCAGACCGTCGAGTCCGAGGTGACCGCCGTCCAGAACGGCTCGGCGGACTGGATGTACGACCCGCCGCCCGCCGACCGGCTGGGCGAGATCGGCACGCAGTACGCCTCTCAGGCACACGTCAATCCGCTGACCGCCTTCTGGTACGCCACCCTGAACGTCAACTCGGCACCGTTCAACAACAAGTTGGCGCGCCAGGCCATCAACTGGGCGATCGACCGGGACGCGGTGGTCGGGCTGTACGGCGGCAAGAACCTCGCCTCTCCCGCGTGCACGATCCTGCCGCCGGGCTTCCCGGGGCACGTCGACAAGTGCCAGTACACGAAGGGCGGCGGGACGACCTGGTCTGCGCCTGACCTCGCCAAGGCGAAGGCGCTGGTCAAGCAGTCGGGTACGGCCGGGCAGGAGGTCGGCATCGTTGTCAGTGACGACGAGGTCAACAAGTCGATCGGGCAGTACCTGCAGAGTCTGCTGACCCAGCTCGGCTACAAGGCGACGCTCAAGCCGCTGTCCGGGAACATCCAGTTCACGTACATCCAGAACACCAAGAACAAGGTGCAGTTGGCGCTGACCTCCTGGTACCAGGACTATCCGGCGGCCTCCGACTTCCTCAACGTGCTGCTGTCCTGCGCCTCGTTCCACCCGGGCAGCGACTCCAGCATCAACATCTCCGGGTTCTGCGACAAGGGCATCGACGCGCGGATGCAGGCCGCGCTGAAGGCCGGGCAGACCGATCAGAAGGCCGCCGACCAGCAGTGGGGCACGATCGACCAGGACATCATGGCTCAGTCCCCGGTGGTCCCGGTGATCAATCCGAAGATCATCGACTTCACGTCGAAGCGGGTCGGCAACTACCGGTTCAGCAAGCAGTTCTACATGCTCGTCGGGCAGTTGTGGGTCAAGTGAGCGCCATCGCGACCCAGTTGGCCGTCCCCGAGGCCCGGCGGCGCTCGCCGGGCCCCTGGCGGACCGCCGCCGCCGACCTGCTGCGCAACAGGTCGGCGGTGGCCGCGGCCCTCGTTCTGCTCGCCGTCGTCACGGTGACCCTGTGCGCCCCGCTGTACGCCGACCACATCGCGCACACCGACCCGTTCCAGTCCCATGTCTCCGGCACGACAGTCATCGATGGCAAGGCCGTGCCGGTGCTCACCCCGAGCACCACCGGCCTCGGCCTCGGCGTCACACCCATCGGCCCCACCTGGGACTTCGGCCACTACTTCCTCGGCGCCGACAACCAGGGCCGGGACGTCATGGCCCGGCTGCTCTACGGCGGCCGTACCAGCCTCTTCATCGGGGTCACGGCGGCGCTGCTGTGCTGTGTCCTCGGTACGGCCGTCGGCGTCGTCGCCGGGTACGCGGGCGGGGTCGTCGACGCGGTCATCTCCCGTGTCCTGGACGTCATCTGGGCCTTCCCGGTCTATCTGCTGGCCATCTGTCTGTCCGTGGTCCTGCTCACCGAAGGGCTCAGTCTCGGACCGGTCACCGTCGAGGCGGGGAGTCTGTGGCTGCCGGTCGTGATCATCGCGGCGATCTACGTGCCCTACGTGGCCCGGCCGATGCGCGGGCAGGTGCTGGTGCTGCGCAACAAGGAGTTCATCCAGGCGTCCGTAGGGTCGGGCGCGCCCGCGCTGCGCGTGATGCGCCGGGAGGTACTGCCGAACGTGCTGCCCACGGCGATCGTGTTCCTGCCGCTGATGACCGCGCTGGCGATGCTCACGGAGTCGGCACTGTCCTTCCTCTCGGTCGGCGTCCAGCCGCCCGACGCCAGCTGGGGCACGATCATCGAGGACGGCCTCGGACTGCTGTACACCCGTCCGACCGTGACGATCGCCCCCGGACTGCTCATCGCGCTGACGACAGCCGCCCTCAACGTCCTCGGCGACGGGGTGCGCGACGCCCTCGACCCGAGCGCCCGGCTCCGCGGAGGGATGTGATCCGATGCTGTACTTCGCGCTCCGGCGCTTCCTCTCCGCACTGCTGGTGATGTTCGCGATCAGTGTGCTGGTGTTCCTGATCTTCTTCGCGACCCCGG
The DNA here is from genome assembly GCF_036345175.1 of Streptomyces sp. NBC_00576. Classification (NCBI taxonomy): domain Bacteria; kingdom Bacillati; phylum Actinomycetota; class Actinomycetes; order Kitasatosporales; family Streptomycetaceae; genus Streptomyces; species Streptomyces sp. NBC_00576. The sequence continues at coordinate 1,183,247 of NZ_CP107780.1, forward strand.
GAGTCGACCCCGCCGCCCGGATCGCGGGCCGCAACGCCGACCCGGCCACCCTCGCCCAGGTACGGCACTCCTTCGGCCTCGACCGGCCGCTGCCCGTGCGCTATCTGCTGATGATGCGGCACCTGCTGATCGACCGGGACCTGGAGTCGTTCGTCAACCGCGGCTCGAAGGTCATCCCGCAGATCGTGCAGGCCATGCCTGTGACGCTGTCGCTGGTGATCGGGGCTGCGGTCATCTGGATGACGGTCGGCATCCTCATGGGCACGGTGGCGGCAGCCCTGCGCGGCACGGCCGCCGACCCGCTGATCATGCTGGTGGGAGTCGTCGGCGTCTCGCTGCCCGCCTACTGGCTCGGCGAGGTCGTCAACCTTCTCACCCAGAAACGCCTGCACGACTCGGTGTTCTCCTGGGTACCGCCACCCGGGTACGTCGAACTGGGCAAGGATCCCGGCCAGTGGGCGCTGCACCTGCTCTTCCCGTGGCTGACCCTGGCGCTGCTGTACGCCGGCATCTACGCGCGGCTGCTGCGCGGCGAGGTCGTCAGCGCGCTCGGCGAGGACTACGTACGCACCGCGCGGGCCAAGGGGCTGTCCGAGCGGCGGATCCTCGTCCGGCACGCGCTGCGCTGCTCGCTCATCCCGATCGTGTCGCTGTTCGGCCTGGACTTCGGCGCGCTGGTGGGCGGCGCGGCCCTGCTGACCGAGGTCGTGTTCGGCCTGCCCGGAGTCGGCAAGCTCACCTTCGACGCGCTGCAGAACCTGGACCTGCCCGTGATCATGGGAACGGTCATGTACGCGGCCTTCTTCGTGGTCCTCGCCAACGCCCTGGTCGACATCCTGTACGCCCGACTCGATCCGAGGGCCCGCCATGCCTGAACCCCTACTCCCTGAACCCGTTCTCCCTGAACCCCTTCTCGATGTACGGGATCTGCGGATCACCTTCCGTACCCGCACCGGCCCGGTCACGGCCGTCGACGGACTCTCCTTCTCGGTCGCCCCCGGCGAGATCCTGGGCGTGGTCGGCGAGTCGGGCTCCGGCAAGAGCGTGTCGATGCTGGCCGTACTGCGGCTGCTGACCAGCCCGAACGTCACCGTCACGGGCGAAGTCCGCTTCCGTGGGCGGGACCTGCTCACCCTTCCCGACCAGGAGATGCGGTCGGTTCGCGGCCGGGAGATCGCCATGGTCTTCCAGGACCCGATGACCGCGCTGACCCCGGTCTACACGGTCGGCTGGCAGATCGCCGAGCAGATCCGGACGCACGAGAAGGTGTCCAGGAAGGAGGCCCTCGCTCGGGCGGTCGGGCTGCTGTCGGACGTGGGCATCCCGGACGCCGGTTCGCGCGTCGGCGCCTACCCGCACGAGTTCTCGGGCGGGATGCGGCAGCGGGCGGTCATCGCGATGGCCCTCGCCTGCGGTCCGGCGCTGCTGATCGCCGACGAGCCGACCACCGCGCTCGATGTGACGATCCAGGCCCAGATACTCGACCTGATGCGGGAGTTGAACGGGCGCGGTTCGGCGGTCGTGCTCATCACGCACGACATGGGTGTGGTGTCCGAGATCGCCGACCGGGTGCTGGTCATGTACGGCGGGCGGGCGGCCGAGGAGGGCCCGCGCCAGGCCGTGTTCCACGGTCCCCGGCATCCGTACACCTGGGGTCTGCTCGACTCGGTGCCCCGGGTCGGCGGGCCGCGGCTGCGCCGGCTGCCCACCATCGCGGGAGTGCCCGTGTCGCCGGACAGTGTGCCGCAGGGGTGCGCGTTCGCGCCGCGTTGCCCGGCGCGACACGACCGGTGCGACGAACGCCCGGTCCTCACCGGCGAGTCGGGGCATCTCGACGCCTGTTGGCTGCCGGACGGGGAGCGCGCTTCGGTCCGTACGGCGCACTCGACACTGGACAGAAAGGCGGCGCCGTGACCACGGACCTGCAGACCAAAACCGGTGGCGCCGACGTGCTGTTGCGCGCCACGGACGTCACCAAGCACTACCCCCTGCGCGGCGACTCCCTCACCCGCCGCCGCAAGGTGCTGCGGGCCGTGGACGGGGTCTCGCTGGAGGTGCGCGGGGGCGAGACCCTCGGCATCGTCGGCGAGTCGGGCTGCGGCAAGTCGACGCTCGGCCGCTGTCTGGTCCGGCTCACCGACCTCACGGGCGGGCGGGTCGAGTTCGACGGGCAGGACATCACCACCCTGTCCGCGCGCCGACTGCGTCCCGTACGGCCCGGGATGCAGCTCGTCTTCCAGGATCCGCAGGCCTCCCTCAACCCGCGTCGGCGCGCCGGGGACATCGTCGCCGAGCCACTGCTCATCCACCGGTACGGAGATACCGCCGCCGTCCGGCGCAGGGTCGCCGAACTGTTCGACGTGGTGGGGCTGGCGGCGGCACATCTGGACCGGTACCCGCACGAGTTCTCGGGCGGCCAGCGTCAACGCATCGGTATCGCACGGGCGTTGGCCACCAACCCGAAGCTGATCGTCGCCGACGAACCGGTGTCCGCGCTCGACGTGTCGATCCAGGCGCAGGTGCTGAACCTGTTCGCCGATCTCCAGGACGAGTTCGGGCTGACGTACGTCTTCATCGCGCACGACCTGGGCGTGGTCCGTCATGTCTCGGACCGGATCGCGGTCATGTATCTCGGTGAGGTCGTCGAACTCGCCGACACCGAGACGCTGTACGGGGCTCCCGCGCACCCCTACACCGAGGCGCTGATGTCAGCGGTCCCGGAGATCGACGACGGGACCGGCGCCCCGGACGCACCCCGCCGGGAACGGATCGTCCTCACCGGGGACGTACCCGACCCGGTGGCCAAACCGGCCGGTTGCACCTTTCACACACGGTGTCCGTATGCGCGGGAGGTGTGCGCGGTGGAGCGGCCGCGGCTGGTCAGGGCGGCGTCGGGGCGTGCTGTCGCCTGCCACCATCCGCTGGTGGCGGTGGGTTGAGAGCAGCGGTCGACAGCTCTGCCGGGGGCGGGTCCGCAGTGAACCGGCCCGCCCGGGCAGCCGTACTTCGGGTCAGGCGCGCAGCCACTCCGTCATGACGACCTCCGCGTCCGTCCGCAGCCGGAGCGCGAACGGGCCGGTGACGTGCAGTTCGCCGGCGAAGCGGCCCATGTCGTCCGCGGTGAGGGCGGGCGGCGACGCGAGCTGCGGGCCGCTCAGCACCTCGATCCTGGCCCCCTGCGGCGGCAGCACCTGGCCCATCAGACCGTGCGCGGTCACCTCGATGTCGACCGTCAGCTCGTCCGCGCGGAAGGTCAGCATGCGGGGTGCGTCCACGGCCCCTCTGACGGGGATGCCGTGGACGAGCGAGTCGAAGGTCAGCTCCGCCAGTTGGGTGTCGAGCGAGTAGAGGGTGTAGGCCTCGACGGCCGTCTGCTGGAGCTGCGCCGGGACCGGATCCATGATGGCGGCGGCCTGGCGGAGCGTCTCTTCCAGGAGGTCGTTGTCCAGTGAGTCGTCGCCTTCGAACTCCGCCAAGTCGTCGGTTTCGCCGTCCAGTTCGTCGTCGGCGTCGTCGAAGCCGTCCATACCGTCGATGCCGTTCATGTCGGCCGTGCCGTCCATATCGTCAAAGGCGTGGGGTGGTCCGTCGTTGTCGTGCGCGTTGTTCACAGCACCCCCCGGGCGGCGAGCCGTATCCGCAGCCGCCGCAGGCAGCGCTGGCGCAGGGGGCCGATGCTGCCGACGGCTACGCCGAGGCCGGCGGAGATCTCCTGATAGCTGGGGGGCGGCGCGGACATCAGCATGCGCAGCAACTGCCTGCACCGGGCGCCGAGTTCCTCGAACTCCTGCCATAACTTCCGGATGCGCTCCGCCTCGGTGGAGGCCTCCTCGGACTCGATCACCCACTGCTCGGGCGTACGGTCGTCGCTCATCCGGTCGAGTAGCTGGGCGTCGTCCGTCGGTGTCATCCGGTGGGTGCTCTTGATGACCTTGAGGCACTCGTGCCGTGCGGTGCTGGCGAGCCACGAGCCCGCCTTCTCCGGTTCACGGATACGGCCCAGATGCTGGGCGAAACGGAACCAGACGGTCGAGTACACCTCGTGCGCGTCCGCGTCGGACAGCCGATGGGCGCGCGCCACCGACCACACCAGCGGGCTCAGCCCTTCCACCAGCGCTTTCCAGCCCGCCGCGTCACCGTCGACGGCGGACTGGACCAACGCGCCGACCGCAGCTCGGTCCACGTCCCCACCCCTCGTGTACGGCCAGTCATCGTACGCCGTGGAAGGGGGTGCTCCACTCGTCCTGCGCATGGTCCTCACTCGATTTGTCCTTGTACGGAGGCCTGTTGACCTCATATGGCGGGCGGGATGTCCACGACCGGCACCGGGCTCCAGGTCGGCGGGATCAGCGCGGGTACGACCGCTCCCCGGACCTCCGCGAACTCGGTGTTCGCCGCGAGGAGTTGCTGACGGGCAACGCGCGGGTCGGCCTCCTTGTGGGCGGTCATGTGGGCGGCGATCAGCGCAGCGACCACCGGGGTGGCGAACGAGGTGCCGCTCCACTGCGCGAACCCCTCGAACATCACCTGGTCGGGGGTGCCCGAGGTGGTCTCGTGATCCCCCGAGAGCACACCGAGGTGCTGGGGGGCCTGGCAGGTGCAGGCGTAGGTGAAGTGATGGCGGCAGGTTTCGTAGGTGCTGTGCTGGTAGATGTACGGCACCGGTGCCTCGAAGCCGGTGAGTGCGCCGGTGAGACGCTCACCGGGGGCGTAGACCTTCACCCATGCGCCGTGGTTGGTGAAGCAGGCGCCGAACTCGCCGTCGCTGCGCAGGGCGCCGACGGAGATCACGGACTGGGCGTACTCGGGCTTGTCGGCGTAGGCGGCGGGCCAGAAGGGGGTGGCGCTGGCGTTGTTGCCGGCGGCGGCGACCAGCAGGGTGCGCGGCTGCTCGCGCAGGGCCTCCATGAACGCGGCGAGGCCGAGCAGGCCTTCCGTGCTGCCGTTCGACGTACCCGCGGAGAGGCTGATGATGGGCGGCCAGCCGTCGCGCTCGACGGCCTCGAAGAGCTTGTCGCCGAACTCGGACTCCAGGATCGCGCCGGCCTCGTTGAGCGTGTTGCGGGAGACGATGTTCGTGTTGGGGGCGACGGCCGCCACGAGTCCCGAGATGAACGTGCCGTGCCCCGCGTACTGCTGGAGCACACCGTTCGCGTCGCACTCGTCGATCTGGGTGTCGCCCTGGACGTGGGCCATCGCCGGGTAGGACGCGTAGTCGTGCGTGAGACCCGTGTCGATGACCAGGACGCCGACGGCGCTGTCCGCGTCGTAGCCGCTCTCGGCCACCGCCGGGTTGGGCCCCGCGGTGTACGGAACGGGCACAGGCTCGTCTCCGGGACAGGCGTTGACGGCGATGTGCACCACGTGGTTTCGGCTGATCAGGCGCCGCCCCGCGTTGCCCTCCGTCTCCCTGAGCGCGCGCAGCGCGCCCGCCACCGCGCGGTCGCCGCGCGGGTCGCCCCGGCCCGGGTCGCCGACCCGGATCCGGGTGATGCCCGACCGGTTGGTCTCCGGGCTCGCCCGGCGCACCTCGTCGGCGGTCAGGCCGGCGAACGTGGTGAAGTGCGCGCGTACGGTGTCCTCGACGATCCGCGCCTCCTCGCCGTCGCGGGCCAGGACGACGCCCTTCTCGTAGATGAACTCGGCAGCGTCGTCCGGCCCCGTCGCCAGCTCGACGCCGGGCATGGAGCGCTGGATCTGGTCGAACTGCTCCTGGAAACGCTGAGGTGCCATGGAATGTCCTCCCCCTTGAACCGATCCCCTGTTGCCTCTATTGAGAGCCGCCGGGCCCTCGCGTGATACACGTGCCGCGGCACATTTGTTGATACAGGGATCGATCAGCGATGGACAGCGAGTTATCCATGGCCAAACCCGTGTGACGGTGCGCGCGGAGCACTACCATCCGTTGGGTGACAGCGGGAAGCGACACGGTTCTCGAACTACTTCCGATGGTGTTCGCCCGCCCGAAGGACGCCCTCGCGCGCGCGGAGAACGTCCTCGGCAACGATCCGACGCCGTTGCATGCCTCCGTCGCCCATCAGGTGATCGGTCTGTGGCAGCGGGACTTCGGCGACATGCGCATCGCCCTGCGTCATCTGCGGCGCGCCCGCGATCTCGCGGCGGACGCCGGGTCGGCTGAGCGCGAGGCGGACGTTCTCGGCACGCTCGGCGTGGCACTGGTCCACGCGGGCCGTACCCGGCAGGGCCTGGAGGCGTTCGAGCAGGGCGTCGACCGGGGTACGGGCCATACACGCGCGCGCGTGCTGTACCGGCGGGCGTACGCGTGGTGGGTGCTCGGGCATCATCGCGAGGCGCTGGACGACGTCCGGCGGGCCATTCCCGTGCTGCGGCAGGCGGACGACACCATCTGGACGGCGCGGGCGCTGACTCTGCGGGCCACCGTGCATCTGGCGCTCGGGCGCCCCGAGCGGGCCGACGCCGACTTCACCGCCGCCGAACAGATGTGGGACACCACCGGCCAGGAGCACGACAAGGCGGACGTCGTCGAGAGCCGGGCGCTGGCCGCGTACCGGGCGGGCGACATCCCGGCGGCGCTGCGGCTGTTCGACGAGGCGGCGGAGCGGTACGACCGGCTGGGCACGCCGATCTTCATGTTCTACATCCGGCGCTGCGAGGTGTTGATGGCCGCCGGGCTGGCTCCCGAGGCGGTCGCGGAGGCCGACGCGGCTCTCGGTGTGCTCGACGGCATCGGCGGACAGAGCACCCGCAAGGCGGAGCTGCTGCTGACCGCCGCGAAGGCCGCCCGGCTCGCGGACGATCCGCACACCGCGATCGCCCGTGCGGCCGTGGCCGTACGTCTGTTCGCCGGGCAGCGGCGCAGCTGGTGGGAGGCGCACGCCCGGCTGGTGCTGCTCGATGCGCGGGTCGCGACCGGGCGGACCTCGGGGCGGCTCGTCGCGGACGCGGCGGCGGTTGCCGACCGGCTTGCCGCCTTCGGTTCGCCGGCCGCGCCCGAGGCATCGCTGCTCGCCGGCCGGATCGCGCTCGCGCTGGGCTGGACCGAGGACGCGGAGAAGCATCTGAGGATCGCCGCCCGCAGTCGGCGCGTCGGTCCGCCGTTGGCGCGGATGACGGGCTGGGCGGCACAGGCGCTGCGCGCGGAGGCGGCCGGGTCGGGGCGGGGCGTGCTGGAGGCCTGCTGGCGCGGGCTCGCCGTCCTGGACGACCACCGGATGACGCTCGGCGCTTCGGAACTGCGGGCCCGGGCCACCGCGCAGGGCGCCGAACTGGCCGCGCTGGCGCAGCGGGTGACCCTGGTGTCCGGCGGGCCTCGGCGGCTGCTGGTGTGGAGCGAGCGGTGGCGGGCCACGGTCCTGTCGGCGCCGCCCGCCCGGCCCCCCGACGACCTGGCGCTCGTGCAGAGCCTGACCGCCTTCCGGGAGATCGCCGCCCGCGCGGAGGAGGCCCGGATCGACGGCCGTCCCGTACCGGCGCTGGAGCGCGAACAGCGGCGCCTGGAACGGGAGGTGCGCTCCCGCACCCTCCACATCCGCGGCGAGTCCCCCGGCAGCGGGAGCCGCTTCGAACCCGGTCGGCTGCTCGAACGTCTCGGCAGCGGTGCGCGGTTGATCGAGATCGCCGTCGTCGACGGCCGGGTGCAGGTGCTGCTGTGCGGCGAGGGGCGGGTGCGCCGTTTCGAGGCGGGGCTGATCGCGGACGCGGTGACGGAGGCGGAGCACGTACAGGCCGGGCTGCGGCGGCTCGCGCACCCAGGGGCGGAGGGCAGGCTGCCGGTACTGGAGGCGTCGGGCCGCCGGCTGGAGGAGTTGCTGCTGGGCGCGGCGGTGCCGCATCTGGGCTCCGGCCCGGTGGTCGTGGTCCCGCCGGGGCGGCTGCACCGGGTCCCCTGGGCCCTGCTGCCCTCGCTGCGGGAGCGGGTGCTCAGCGTGTCCCCGTCGGCGAGCAGTTGGCTGCGCGCCCAGGAGACCGGGCCCCCGCCGGGCGGCCGGCATGTCCTCGTACGGGGGCCGGGCCTGGCGAGCGGTGGGGCGGAGGTGCCCGACCTGGTCGACCGGTACGGCAGACCGACGGTCCTCGAACACGAGGGCGCGCGCGTACCGGCGGTGCTGGACGCGCTCGACGGGGCCGCGCTGGCCCATATCGCGGCCCACGGCACCTTCCGGGCGGACAGTCCGCTCTTCTCGTCGCTGCGGATGGCCGACGGCCCGCTCATCGTCCACGACTTCGAACGCCTCGGCCGCAGTCCCTACCGGATCATCCTGTCCAGCTGCGACACCGGCCGCCTCGCGACGGTGGGCGCGGACGAACTCCTCGGCCTGGTCACGGCGTTGCTGCCGCTGGGCACGGCGGGTGTGGTGGCGAGCAGCGCGCCGGTCAACGACGCGGCGGTGGTCCCCCTGATGCTGGCCCTCCACAAGGGTCTCAGCGTGGGCCTCTCCCTCGCCGAGGCCCTCCGCGACGCCCGCGCGTCCCTGCCCGGCGACGCGACCCACCAGGCGACGGGGTGGGCGTTCTCGGCCTTCGGCTCCGCCTGAGCCGACCCCCGGCGGTCACGCGGGCTGCGCGGCCGGGGCTTCGTCCAGCAGCCACGGGAGGGCGCCGGTCGACGCCGCGGCGGACGCGACGCACCAGACGACGGTCGGCCGCGCGTTCTCGGCGTTCGGGGCCACCAGAGCCCGCTGAAACGCCCCCGGCGGTCACGCCGACTGCGCGGCCGGCACCTCCTCCAGCAGCCACGGGAGGGCGCCCCGGTCGCTCGCACCGAGGCGCGTGTACGCGCTGTACAGATGGTTGCCGACCGTACGGATGGACAGCGTCAGACGGTCCGCGATCTGGCGGTTGCTCAGGCCCGCCGCCGCCAGGGTGACGATCTGGCGCTGGCGGGCGGTGAGTTCGCCGAGTACGAGACCGGACAGGGCCGGGGTGCGGGCGCCCTGGCAGCGTCGGGCCAGGGTCATCGCACGGGAGCGGGACCTGCGGGCGGCGCGCGGGTCGCGGTGTGCCGGGACGGCCTGGGCGTGTGCCTCGGCCGCGAAGAGCAACAGGCCCCGCCGCTCCAGGAGTTCGGCGGCACGGTCCAGCGCGGGGCCGTCCTGGCGGACGAGTGCGTCGGCGTGCCGGGCCAGGGGTTCGGCCTGCTCGCCGGGCAGTTGGGCGAGCCGGTCCGCGACCAGGTGCGGGGCCCCGAGGCGTACGGCGTCGTAGAGGACGTACGCCTCGCCCTCCCCGTCCTCGGGGTCGGGGTCGGTGGTCGGCTCCAGGGCGCCGGTGAGGTCACCGTGCGCCGACCGTAGCCAGGTGGTCGCCCGCCCGGGGAACGCGTGGCCGGCGAGGGCCTCGCCCACGGTGGCGACCTCACTCAACTGGGCTGCCGCCAGCGCCAGTTCCGTACGGCAGGGCCGGTCGCCCGGGGCGGCGCGCAAGCCTTCCCTGGCCCAGGACAAGGCCTCGCGCAGTTCTCCGCGCAGTCGGGCGAAGCGGGCCCGTACGGTCGCGTAGTCGGCCGGTACGGCGGGGTGCGGAGCCGTGTTCTCGGCCGTCAGCCAGTCTCCGACGGGGCCCGCCGGCTCCTGGACGTCGGTGCGTTCGATCCGGTCGGCCAGTTCCGCACGCTCCGTGTCCAGGGCAGACGCGCACTCGGCCGGGGTGCGGGACAGCCGCCGGGCCCGGAGTCGCCCGGCGACCGCGCGCAGGACGGGGCCGTGCAGTGGGTGGGCGAGGCGGACCTCGGACAGGGCGTCGACGCGGATCAGGCCGTCGGCTTCGAGGGACTCCAGCGCGCGCAGATCCAGGGCCGCGAGGTCCAGCGGGAGCGGTTCGCTGAACGCCAGGCGTTCCAGCACGTCCCGCTCCTCGGCGCGGGCGCGGTCCAGGGCCTGCCCGGCTCGTTCACGCACCGCCGTCGTCACCGGAACCGGGCCACGCCACATCAACTCGCCTGCTTCCAAGGTGAGTTCGCCGCGTTCGCGCACCGCACCGATCAGGTCGCGCAGCAGCCGCAGGTCGCCTTGGCAGAGGTGGTGGAGGCGTCGTGCCGTGAGCGGCTCGACCTGGCCGCCGGCGCCGGCCGCGATCAGCTGGGCGGTGTCCTCGCGGGGCAGCGGCTCCAGCGCGAGCCGCGGCAGCACCTCGCCGGTCCACAGCCGGGACACCGCGCCGGGCGCCGGGGCGCCGTCCGTCGCCACCACGAGCAGCCGGGTACGTCCGTGCACCGCTAGCTGGTGGACCAGGGCGGCGGAGGAGTCGTCCAGCAGATGGGCGTCGTCGACCAGCAAATTCCGTACACCGGTGAGGAGTTGGACCGCGCGGTGCAAGGAGACCTGCTCCGGGAGGAGGTGGGCGAACGCGGCGAAGGGGATGCCCCGGGTCTCCGGCGTGCCGATCACCTTCGCGCAGTCGGTGCCTCGGACGGCCTCCGTGACGAGACGGGTCTTGCCGTGCCCGGCCGGACCCGTCACCACGACGCCGTGCCGTTCGGCCGCCAGTGACCGGCGGATCAGCTCCAGTTCGTTGTCCCGGCCGGTGAACGGCCAGGGCAGTTCCAGGGTCTTGGCGTCCCGTTCGAAAGTCATCACGTTGAACAAGAGCCGGGCTACTCAGCTTTGATACAGGCCGACTTGAGTACCCCCCGACTCAGGCGCCCGAGCGCCTGTGACCCGCAACCTGTTCCACATGAACGCACGGTTCTGCTCACTCCCGCAGCAGCCGGCCCCCACGTTCCCACCGGGGTTGCCGGCCGAGCGGCTCAGTGCGCTCCTCTCCGGGCGCCTGATGTGGGTGAACGGCACCGTGCTCCACTACTACTTCTTCGACCGGGACGGCGACGGCTCGGTCATCCCCCTGCCGGGGACCGGGGAGACCCGGTGGGAGTCGTGGGTCGGCGGCGCCGCACAGCGCGATGTCGTCCGCGACTGTTTCAGGGAGTGGCTCGACCTGGGGATCGGGCTCTCCTTCGTGGAGGTGCGCGACCGCTCGGAGGCCGAACTGCGCATCGGGTTCCAGACCGGTGACGGTTCGTACTCCACGGTCGGGCGGGACGCACTCTCGGTGGGCCTGGGGCGGCGCACGATGAACTTCGGCTGGGACCTGACCGCGCCCGGGGAGCGCGCGACGGCCCTGCACGAGATCGGGCACGCCCTGGGCCTGCTGCACGAGCACCAGAGCCCGTTCGCCGGCCTCCACTGGGACGACGAGGCCGTCTACGACGACCTTGCCGGGCCGCCGAACTTCTGGGGCCGGGACAAGACATACGTCAACATTCTGCGCAAGCTCGACCCTGACGAGGTCAACGGCTCCGTCTGGGACCCGCTGTCGATCATGGAGTATCCGTTCTCGGCGGGGCTCATCCTCGAACCGGAGCAGTTCCGGTCCGGGGTTCGGCCGCCGGGGACCCTCTCCCCGGCCGACAAGGAGTTCGTGCTCCGCTGGTATCCGCCGACGGGCACGCGCAGGCCGCCCGAACTCGTACCGTTCCGGTCCGCTCCGCTGCGGCTCGGCGCGGGCGAGCAGGCCGACTTCGGCATCGCGCCGCCGGAGACCCGCGACTACACCGTCGGCACCTTCGGGGAGAGCGACACGGTCGTCGCGGTCTTCGAGGAGATCGACGGCGAGCCCCGTTACCTCTCCGCCGAGGACGACGGCGGCGCTCCGCACACCGCCCACGTCAGGGTCCGGCTCGTCAAGGGCCGCCACTACTTCGTCCGCGTCCGCCTCTACTCCACCTGGGGATCGGGGGAAACGGCCGTCATGTGCTGGTGAAGCTGGGGGAAGAAACCAGCACATGACGGCCGCCACGGACGAACCAAGCCACCATCGGGCACTCGGGGGAGCGGTCGAGGACGTCACCTTCTGGGGGGAGGGTGACGTCCTCGACCACGCCATGTGCGCCGTGTTCGAACCTGTCGGGCTGCGGTTCGACCGGCCGGAGTGGCGGCGTCGCCGGGGCGCCGTCAGGACGCCGCCCGCTGCCCCGCCGCCTCGGCGTCGGGGTGGGCCAGGCCCAGGTGGTCGCGGAGGGTGGTGCCCTCGTACTCCGTGCGGAAGACGCCGCGTTCCTGGAGCAGGGGGACCACCTGATCGGCGAAGGGGTCGAGGCCGGTCGGGGTGATGTGGGGGACGAGAATGAAGCCGTCGCTGGCGTCGGCCTGGACGAACTCGTTGATGGTGGCGGCGACCGTCGCCGGGGAGCCGACGAAGTTCTGGCGGTTGCCGGTCTCGATGACGAGGTCTCGGATGGACCAGTTGTTGGCCTCCGCGCGCTCCCGCCACTCGCGGGCGGTGGCCAGCGGGTCCCGGTACATCCGCACCTGGGCCCGGCCGCGGGCGATGGTGTGCTCCCCGAGGTCGGGGTCGATGTCGGGCAACGGGCCGTCCGGGTCGTACGCGGACAGGTCCCGGTTCCAGACGAACTCCAGGTGCTTGATCGCCGTGGCGCCGCTGACCTGCTGGCGGCGTATCTCGTGGGCCAGTTCCTCCGCCTCGGCGTCGGTGTCGCCGAGGACGAAGCTCGCGGCGGGCAGGATCAGCAACTGGTCGGCGCGGCGTCCGTACTTGGCGAGGCGGTTCTTGACGTCCGCGTAGAAGGCCTGGCCCTCCTTGAGGGTGGCGTACCGGCTGAAGATCGCGTCGGCGGTCGAGGCGGCGAACTCGCGTCCCTCGTCGGAGTCACCGGCCTGGAAGATCACCGGGCGGCCCTGCGGGGAGCGGGGCACGTTGAACTGGCCCTCGATGTCGAAGTGCTGCCCCTGGTGCACGAACGCGCCGGCCTTCGCGTCCTGCAGGAAGGTGCCGGTCTGCTGGTCGGCGAGGACCTCGTCGCCGCGCCAGGAGTCGAAGAGCTCGCCCGCGGTCTGCAGGAACTCCTTCGCCCGTGAATAGCGCTCCTCCTGGGGGAGGAAGCCGCCGCGGCGGAAGTTCTCGCCGGTGAAGGCGTCCCAGGAGGTGACGACGTTCCAGGCGGCGCGGCCGTCGGAGAGGTGGTCGAGGCTGGCGAACTGGCGGGCCACCTCATAGGGCTCGTTGAAGGTGGAGTTGATGGTGCCCGTGAGGCCGAGGCGCTCGGTGACGGCGGCGAGCGCGGCCAGCACGGTGAAGGTGTCGGGCCGTCCCACGACGTCCAAGTCGTATATTTTTCCGCCCTGTTCACGCAACCGCAGCCCCTCGGCGAGGAACAGGAAGTCGAACTTGGCGCGTTCGGCGGTCCGCGCGAAGTGCGCGAAGGAGCTGAACTCGATATGGCTGCCGGCCTGCGGGTCGCTCCACACGGTCGTGTTGTTGACACCGGGGAAGTGCGCGGCCAGATGGATCTGCTTCAGCGGCTTGCTCATGGTCGTACGGTCCCTCCGGCTCAGGCGCTGACAGAAGCAGCAGTGGTGGCGTAGCGGTTGGCCGGGCGACTCAGGCCCAACAGCCCGCGCAGGGTGTCGGCCTCGTAGGCCTGCCGGAAGACGCCCCGGCGCTGGAGTTCGGGGACCAGTCCCTGGGTGATCGCCGGGAGGTCGTGTCCGGCGACGGCGGGCCGCAGCCGGAAGCCGCTCAGCCCGGCCGACTCCAACTCCTGGAGCAGGTCGGCGAGTTGGGTGGGCGTACCGGCGAAGATCCGGGCGTCACTGGTGTATTCGTACCCCGCGAGGGCGTCCAGGCGCTCCCAACGGGCGGTCGCGGCGGCCGGGGTGTCGTCGAGGAAGACCACCAAGTCACCGAAGACGTGCACGAGTTCACCGGCACGGCCGGCCGCCGACTGCTCGGCCCTGATCTCCTCGACGATCGCGCGGGCCTGGCTCGTGTCGTGCGGCGTGACGTAGCCGACGTCGGCCGAGCGGGCCACCAGCCGGTAGGGGACGGTGTCGTGGGCCAGCGCGGTGACGACCGGCTGCCCCTGGGGCGGGCGAGGGGTGATCGACGGTCCCTTCACACTGAAGTGCGGGCTCTCGAAGTCGATGTAGTGCAGCTTCTCCCGGTCGATGAAGCGGCCGGTGGCGGTGTCGCGGATCTCCGCGTCGTCCTCCCAGCTGTCCCAGAGCCGGCGGACCACCTCGACGTAGTCGGCGGCCTCGTCGAAGAGGCCGGCCACCGACTCCCACGCACGCGGGTCGTTCAGCGAGCCGACGTCCGGTATCGGGCGGCGGCCGAAGTGGGCGGCCTCGTTCTGGCGGGCGGTGATCTGGACGCGCAGGCCCGCGCGTCCGGTGCTCACGTAGTCGAGGGTGGCGATCGCCTTGGAGAGATGGAACGGCTCGGTGTGCGTGGCGACGACCGCCGGGACGATGCCTATGTGCCGGGTGAGGGGGGCGACGCGGGCCGCGATCAGGACCGCGTCGAGGCGGCCCCGGACCTGGTCGGTGCGGCCGTCCTGTTCGAGCGGGTGCGAGGACTGGAGGCCCAGGCCGTCCTCGATGGTCACGAAGTCGAGCAGCCCGCGCTCGGCCTCGGAGACCAGGTCGGCCCAGTAGCGGGCGGTGAACAACTCCCGGGGCCGGGCGACGGGTTCGCGCCAGGCGGCCGGGTGCCAGCCGGCGCCGTCGAGGGCGACGGCGAGGTGGAGAGAAGAGTGTGACGAGGACACGAGTGTGGTGCCTTCCTGATCGACCGCACGAAGGAACGAGACAGCGGCTCAGGAACGACAGAGCGCGCCTGCCACACGCAGCAGGTCGATGTGCCGCCGCGAGTACAACCTCGGACGGCACGGAATTGGCTTCGGCACGATGTGGTCAACAATGCGATGACGTTGGGTGTTCCGGCTCTTTGTGTCGGCCGGATGAACAACGGCAGCGCCCCAAAGGGGCGCGGGGCTGTGTCGACATGCGGCTCCGCCGCGGGGCGCGACCAGCCCCCACCGGCCCGCAGCCAACAAACCGCCTATCCCGCGGAGCGCCCCGCATACGCCGCCCAGTCCAGGATCTGCACAGCCGCCCCAGCCGCCTCCAGCCCCCGGCAATCGGCATGGTGCCGACGGGCGATCGCGTCGAGGTCGAGGTGCGGCCCGAAGGCCGGATGGGCGGCAAGACGGCGGGCATAGGCCCACAGGGCCGGATGATCGGCAACGCGGTGCACAGCCGCAGCGTCCAGGTGCCACCTGTGCACAGTATCGAGGCGGACCAGGCTGACCCACAACTCCACATCCGCAGCGGTCAGTTGCTGACCCAGCAGATACGGGTCCGCAGCAAGCCGCGCGTTCAGCGAGCCCAGGGTGCGCAGCAGGGAGGCGAGCGCGTCGGCACGCTCGTCGTCCTCGCCGACGGCATCTCCCGCTCGCTGGGCCGCCGCGTCGATGCCGTGGGCGCACAACCGCTCGACGGCCTCGATCTCCGCCTCCAGGCCGCACGGGTACAGCGTGGGGCGGCCGGCACCGAAGTGCCGGGACAGGTCGCGCAGGATGTCCGGGGTGTGCGTGCTGACGATCCGCCCCGACCAGTCGTCGCTGAGTACGGGGGCAGTGGCCGCGCCGGAGTAGCGGTGTGCGCTCGCCTCGTACAGCGGGCGCAGTGCGGAGTGGCCGCCGCCGGGGCGTCGGGGACGGCCGGCAACTCGGTGACCGGACAGGCCGCGTCAAGGCCAAGGAGGCTGTGGGTGACGGCGATCCGGAGACAGTCGGGGTCGGCCGGGGACAGGTGGAGGCGGTAGCGGCGCGGCACGGCGTAGTGGCCGCTGCGCGAGTCCCGGCCGAGTCGGCCGCGGAAGGCGGGGCCGGGGCGGGCGGAGGTGGCGGCCAGTGGTGTGACGGACATGAGTCTCCCCAGGTGTGGTGCGCAGACGTACGCGCGGCGGAAGGCGTAGTCGTGGGCCGCCGGTATGGCGCGTGGAGGGCGGCCGGGCTCAGTGCTGAGGGCTGAGGGAGCTGCAGACGCGCTGGAGGTCTATGTGTCGGCGGGAGGTCAGCAGCGGGGTCGGCCTGGGTGTGTGAACCACCCGACTGGCTCTCGACTCCACGCGCATCACGTTTCCCTACCTTTTCACTAGGATTCCCAAGGGGAGTGTCGATCGGCTCACGGCCCACGTCAAGGGCGTCTCGCACGGCGGACGGCGCCGGGCCCGGCAGACCTCCGTGTCCCCTCCGCCGAGGGGTCCTCCCAGTTGGCTCGTAAAGCTCGTGAACAGAGAAACGACGACGCCGACGGGCTTCGAGGACCCAGAAAGCAGGGGACGACATGAGATTCCTGGAGCGCGAGCGCGCGGCCCTCACCAAGTTGCTGCCCGGCCTCGACGACGGGCTGCGGGCCCTGCCGCTGATGACGCTGGAGAGCCCGAAGAGTCCGGGCATCGGGTTGTTCCGTGAGTGCGGGGGCCCCGGGCTGCTGGCACCGACGGCCCTCCAGGGGCGGGGAGCCACCGCCCTCGAAGCGGTGCGGGTGCAGCGGGCGCTGGGCAGCCGCTCCCCCTCGCTGGCCGTGGCGACGACCATGCACCACTTCTCGATGGCCACGCTCGTCGGGCTGAGCGAGTCCGGCACGGGCGAGGGGCTGGAGTGGATGCTCGTCCAGGGCGTCGCGGCCGACAACCGGCTCATGGCGTCCGGCTTCGCGGAGGGCCGCAGCGGCACCGGCATCCTCTCCCCCGCGATGTCCGCCACGGTGACCCCCGAGGGCGTACGCATCACCGGGGTGAAACGGCCGTGCAGTCTGGCCCGTTCCATGGATCTGCTCACCGCCAGCGTGATGGTGCCGTGCGAGAACGGCGAGGGCGAGGAACTGGCCGTGGCTCTGGTGCCGGCCGAGACGGAGGGGCTGAGCGTCAGCGGCTTCTGGGCGAGCAGCTTCCTCGCGGGCGCCGAGAGCGACCAGGTCACGCTGGACAACGTCCTCGTGCCACCGGAACTGCTGGTGCGCACCGCGTCTCCGGCCGGGGCCCGGCTCGACGAGGTGCAGACCGCCGGGCTCGTCTGGTTCGAGCTGCTGATGACCGGCAGCTATCTCGGCGCCGCGAGCGCCCTGGTGGAGCGGGTGCTGCGCAAGGACCGGGTGCCCGAGGCCGAACGGGTGCGGCTGCTGGTGGAGGCGGAGGGCGCGATGGCCGCCGTGGAGGGCCTGGCCCGGCGGGTGGACGAGGCGACCCCTGACGAGTCCGCGCTCGCCGATTCCCTGTACGTCCGCTACACCGTGCAGGACGCGCTCGCCCGTGTTGTCCCGCGTGCGGTGGAACTGCTCGGCGGGCTCGGCTTCATGACCTCGGACGAGATCGGCTACCTCGCCGCCTGCACCAACGGTCTCGCCCTGCACCCGCCGTCGAGGTCACGGATGACGGGCCCACTGGCCGCGTATCTGGACGAGGCACCGCTGACGGTCGCCTGAGGGTTTCCGGTACGAGGCCCACAGCGCCGTACGACCTGACGCCAACCGACGCCCAACCGACCGAGGGGGAAATTCGCCATGCCCGAATCCTGGACCGGAACCCGGCCCACCGTACTGCTCACAGGTGGCACCGGAGTGCTCGGCAGAGCTCTGATCGACGAGCTCCTGCCCGACTTCCGCATCGTCTGTCTGCGCCATCGCACCCCGGTGAACGACCCGCGGGTGCATGAGTTCCGCGCCGATCTGATGGAGCCTCAACTTGGATTGTCCCGGGTCGAGTTCGCGCGTCTCGCCGCCGACGTGGACCTGGTGCTGCACTCCGCCGCCGCCACCAACTGGCAGTGGGAGCCCGACCTGATCCGGCGCGCCAATCTCGACGGCACCCGCACGATGCTCGACCTCGCCGCCCTCGCCGACGCGCCCTTCTTCCACATGAGCACCGCGTTCGTCGCCAATCCGCTGGCCCCGGAGGAGCAGGAGCGCTTTCCCGGCGCCGCCGCCTATCTCGCCTCGAAGACGGCGGCCGAACAGGCGGTGCGGGAGGCTCCGGTGCCCGGGGTGATCATGCGGCCGTCGGTGGTGATGGGCGACTCGGTGACCGGCCGGATCGCCGGGGTACAGGGGCTGACGCGGGCGCTGGGTGCCATCGTCAAGGGCCAGGTCCCGGTCATGCCGGGCGGGCCGGACTCGCGGATCGACATGGTGCCGCAGGATGTCGTCGCCCGTGCGGTGGGCGACCTGATGCGCGGCGGGGTCACCGGCGGCGAGTACTGGCTGACGGCCGGCTCGGAGGTGCTGCTCCAGACCGAAGTCATCGACACCTGCCTGGAGTTCGCCGACCTGTACGGGCCCCGGCCGCATCCGCCCCGGCTGATTCCGCTGGAGTCGGTGCACCGGCTGCTGCTGCCGCTGATCGAGGGGCCCACGTTCCCGGAGTCGCTGCGCCGCCGCTTCCACACGTACGCGGAACTGCTGCTGGTCTTCCAGCGGGCGCTGCCCTTCGAGTCGTCCCTCGGCACACCGCACTGCGGCCGTCCGGTGTCGAAGGACGAGCTGCGCCAGGCCCTGGTACGCAATCTGGTCGCCTGGGCCGTCCGCCCGGGCGGAATGCGCGGCCGACAGCGCAGCCAGTCGGCGACTGCCTCCGCCGTATCCCAGAAGGCAACCCAGACAAGGGAGTTGGCGTCGTGACCACTGTCCCCACCGTCCCTGTCGGCTCCCTGCTCCGGCCGGACATCGAACCCACAGCCACCACAGCCCCCACCGACGCCACGGTCGACAGCCGCGATCGCATCGCCCACCTCTACCGCGAGCACCTCTCCTCCGGCCGTGCCGTCATGGGAACCGTGCTCGGCGGCATGCTGGAGACCGCGTCCGAGGGGGCGTGGATCTTCACCGACGACGGCCGCCGCTACCTCGACTTCGGCGGCTACGGGGTCTTCATCCTGGGCCACCGGCACCCCGCCGTGACAGCGGCCGTGCACTGCCAGCTGGACGCCCATCCACTGGCCTCCCGGGTCTTCCTGGAGCCGGTCGCGGCCCGCGCCGCCGAGGCCCTCGCCGCCCGCACCCCGGCCGGCCTCGACCGGGTGCACTTCGTCAACTCCGGCGCGGAGGCGACCGAGGCGGGCCTGAAACTGGCGCGCGCCCATGGGCACACCGCGCTGGTCAGCACGGCCGGCGGCTACCACGGCAAGACTCTGGGCGCGCTCTCCGCCACCGCCAACGCCAAGTACCAGGAGCCGTTCCGTCCGCTGCTGCCGGACAGCAACGTCGTCCCGTACGGCGACCCGGACGCGCTGGAAGCGATGCTCGGCCTGCTCGGCGAACGGGCCTGTGTGATCGTCGAGCCGGTGCAGGGCGAGGGCGGGGTACGGATTCCGCCACCGGGATATCTGGCGGAGGTGAGCCGACTGTGCCGGGCGTACGGCGCCTTCCTGATCGTCGACGAGATCCAGACGGGACTGGGACGGCTGGGCTCGTGGTGGGGTCTGGACGGGGAGGGGCAGGAGGGTGTCGAGGGCGCCGGGCAGGTCACACCGGACGTCCTCCTCGTCGGCAAGGGGCTGAGCGGCGGGGTGGTGCCCGTCGCGGCGATGGTCGCGACCGGGGCGGCGTACGGCCCGTTCTCCCGTGACCCCTACCTCCACACCTCGACGTTCGCCGCCTCGCCGATCGCCTGTGCGGCGGCGCGGGCCGCGGTCGAGGCGCTGGCCAGGGAGGATGTCGTCGCCCGGGCCCGCACGCTCGGCGAGCGACTGCTCGCGGGCGTCCGCGCGGTCTGCGCGCCGTACCTCGGCGGGCTCGTCCGTGAGGTGCGCGGACGGGGACTGCTGATCGGCCTGGAGTTCACCGAGGAGCGGGCCGTCGGCGAGCTGATCCTCGAACTGGTCGGCCGGGGCGTCCTCGTGAACCACTCCCTCAACGCCTCCCGGGTGCTGCGCCTGACACCACCCGCGATCGTCGGCGACGACGAGGTACGGCTCTTCCTCACGACCCTGGCGGAGTCGATGCGCGACGTGGCGCGACGGGTGGGCCGAGACCCCGTTCAGTGATGCGGGCGGCGGCGGTCGAAGAGGAGGGCGGCGGCACCGAGCGCCAGCAGACCCCGCGAGGGGGTCCAGGGCCGCTGCCCTCCCATGCCGGCCGGGGTGTGCGGTTCGTGGAGCTGGAGGGCGAACTGCCGGTTCGCGGCGTCGGAGAGGAGGCCACGCAGCTGCTCGGGGGCGGACACGGCGAAGGACAGGAAGTCCATCGTGTTGCGGGCCGCCTGGTCGAGCGAGAAGTACTCGCGCAGCAGAGCCATGACGATCCCCCGCGCCTCCGCCTTGAAGACGTCCGCGAGGGCGATGTCCGGAGCCAGGCAGCGCACCGAACCCTCCAGGTTGGCGAAGGACTTGCCCAGCAGGGAGATGGCGGGCGCCGAGCCGATGCCCCGCTTGGTCGCCTTCTCCAGCACGGTCGTCAGGGACACCCCGAAGTTGATGTCCTCCAGGGAGGCCGTGGCGACCTTGGGCACCAGCGCGGCCATGTCGGCGGCGAACGCGGGCAGGTTGGACCACGGGGTGACCCGCCCCATGTCCGCCCAGGCCCAGGCGAGGCCGTGGCCGTCGTTCTGGGCGAGGGCCATGAGGAGGGGCAGCAGTTGCAGGCTCGTACGCCGGTCGAGGCGGCCGATCATGCCCCAGTCGATGAGCGTGGCCGGGCCGCCGGGCAGCGCGAAGACATTGCCGGCGTGCGGGTCGGCGTGGAACATGCGGTCGACGAAGTAGCCGCGGTACATGAAGCGCAGCAGGTCCTTGCCGATCTCGGTGCGCTCCCGGTCGCTGAACGTGCCGCGGTCGAGATGCCGTACGGAGGCGCCGGGCGCGAGGGACTGCACCAGCACCTTGGGGGTGGCGTGGATGACCCGGGGCACCGCCAGGGTCGGATACCGCCGGATGTGCTCGCGGGCCTCGTCCATGTTGCGGGCCTCGCCGGTGAAGTCGAGTTCCGGTTCCATGGCGTCGAAGATCGAGCCGAGCATCGCCTCCATGTCGATGACCTCGTTGAAGCGGGGTGCGGTGCGGGCGAGGATCCTGGACGCCTTGCGCATCAGGGCCATGTCGGCGCGGACCGCGTCCCGGATGCCGGGCCGCTGCACCTTCACCACCGCCGGGCGCCCGCCGGGCAGGGTGACCCGGTACACCTGGGCGAGGGAGGCCGCGCCGAGCGGTCGTACGGTGTCGATGTCGTCGAAGCGGAGCTTCCAGTCCGGTCCGAGCTGGTCCCTGAGCACGGGTTCGAAGACGGCGAAGGGCTGCACGTCGACCTGGTCGTGCAGGTTCTGCAGCTCGGCGATCATGGAGGCGGGCACCATGTCCGGCCGGGTGGAGAGGATCTGCCCGAGCTTCACGTAGAAGGGGCCGAGACTTTCGAGCGCGTGCCGTACGGCCCTGGCGCGCCGGGATCCGTCGTCGCCCTCCGCTCCGTCGTCCTCGCCGTCGGTTCCGCGCCGGGAGCGGCGCCGGTCCCGGGCCAGTCGGCCGGCCTCTTCGGCTGCGAGACTTCCCAGCACCTTCACGACCAGCCGAAGCCGACTGCCGAGCAGGGCACTGCCCATGTGTCACGACCTTCTGTGTGTGCCGCGTTTCCTGAAGTGCGTGCGTGCGTACGGGGTGTGGGAGTGGGCGGTGGCCGACCCGGCGGGGCGGTACCGGCCCCGCCCCGCCGTCAGCTGCCCTGTGTCAGCCGCTCTTCCTCGCCGCCGGCGCCCGGCCGCCACCGCCCGTCACCGCTCCGGCGACTCCCTGGACGCTCTCCAGGACGCCGACCAGGTTCGCGACGAGCTCGGAGAGCTGGGCGATCTGGCGTGGCAGTGCCGCCAGCCCCTCCGCCATGTCGGCCGCTCCCGACACGGCCGACGACGCCCCGCCCGCCACCTGTCCGAGCATGGCCAGCGGATTCGCGCCCCCGCCGGTGAGTGCGGCGAGGGGGTTCGGGGCCGCGCCGGTGAGAGCGGCCAACGGATTGGGGGCGGCGCCCGTCAGAGCGGCGAGCGGATTGGCGGCGCCGCCGGCGACGCCCGCGGCGTTCGCCAGTGCCGCCACGGGATTTGCCACCCCGCCGAGCGCTGAGAGCGCACTGACGGTTCGCAGCACATCCCCGGGCAATCCGTTCAGCACCTGGTACGGATTCCCCGCGGAGATCCAGTCCGCGCCACGGGAGTCGTCGCCCCTTCGGTCGAGAATTTCGTCGAAGGCCTTCTTCGTACTGTCGGCGATATCGCCGATGAAGTCCTTCATCGTGTCCTGCGCATTGTTCCTGCCCACTACGATGCCTTCCCTGTCGACTGAACTCCCGTAACCCGGAAGTCGTTCACAAGAGGCCGGACATCCACCGAATTATATTTCGGCCGTCCGTTACCTGTGGTGTGCCGCGACCCCGTCCAGCGTCTGGGCGCACACGAGCCGCAGCCGCGCCCGCCCCCGGGTGAACGCGCCCTCGGCCGCCTTCAGCGAGATCTGGTGCATACGGGCGAACTCCATCGTGGAGATACCGTCGGCGCGGGCCAGCATGACCTGACGCTCACGGCCCCGCAGCTGCTGGACCTGGCGCAGCAGCCAGCGTCCGAAGTCCTCGTCGCACACGTCCTCGTCCGGCAGCTCGGGCCTGCTGACGTGCGCGGTACGGCCCACCAGCCGCCGTCTGCGCTCCAGTTCGCGATAGTGGTCGACACACAGCCGCAGCGCGACCGAGGTCAGAAAGGGCCCGATCCGCTCCCGGTCGAGGTTGTCGTGGGCCGCCGCCCTCAACATCGTCTCCTGGACGCAGTCCTCCGCGTCCTGGGCGGTCGGCAGCCGCTGGCGGACCAGTCGCATCAGTCGTTCCCGGTGGCCGGCGATCTCTCCCCAGGACAACTCCCGAAGAATTTCTCCCTCGGCTTCATGAGTGACTCGATCGACGATTACGAACTCATCTGAGCGGGCTTCCGAATTCATGCAGTACACGGCCCCGAAATGATTCCTTGGGTGCGAACCAGAATATTCGCACGTCCTATCCCCAACCCGACGGGAAAGGACTGTCCGGGTCAACTCACGGACAAACCGAGCCGATTGCCTACCACTCGTCCGAATGGAAAAAGAAAGAACCACATCCGGCGCCCAGCGCATCGTGCTATAAAATCCCCACGACTGCCGGGGCGGCGCTTTTACGCAGAAACGTCACATCAGGATCAGGCCGATGGAATCATTCCGCGACAGCATACCCATATCGGCCATCGAGGCACTGAACTCGCCAATACCGGCCGACCTGCTTCTGCCCCGCAGATCAGCCCTCGGTCTCCGCGGCGGCCTGTTTGATGGCTTCGCGGATCCGGGAGTACGTGCCGCAGCGGCAGACGTTCTCGATGGCGTCGATGTCCGCGTCGGTCGGCTCGGACGTCCGCCGGAGCAGCGCCGCCGCCGCCATGATCTGCCCGGGCTGGCAGAAGCCGCACTGGGCGACGTCGCGGTCGAGCCACGCCTTCTGGACGGGGTGCAGGGTGTCGCCGTCGGCCAGCCCCTCGATGGTGGTGACCTTGCGGTCCGCGCAGTCGGCGACGGGCACGACACAGGGCTGGATCTCGGCGCCGTCGAGATGACTGGTGCAGGCGCGGCAGACCCCGACGCCGCAGCCGTACTTGGGGCCGGTCACCTGCAGCAGGTCGCGCAGCACCCACAGCAGCGGCATGTCGGCCGGGGCCTCGACAGTGACCGGTTTGCCGTTGAGGACGAAGGTGTAGCGGGGCATCGGAACCCTCTCGGAGGCGAGTTCGGGGCGGGGGGGCCGGAACAGGAGTCTGGGACAGGGGGCGGGGGGTCAGAAGTTGAGCGGGAAGCGCCGGGGCTTGGTGCCCGTGGCCCGGGCGTACGCGTTGGCGACCGCGCCCGCCGCGGCCGGCACCCCGAGTTCCCCGGCCCCGCCGGGCTCCCCCTTGGACGGCATGATGTGCGCCTCGAAGCGCAGGGGGGCGTGCCGCTGGCGGGCGTAGTGGAAGTCGGCGAAGCTGCCCTCGCGCACCGCGCCCCGGTCGATGTGGAGGCCGGCCCGCAGCACGGTGGAGATGCCATCGATGGTGGTGCCCATGAGCTGGGCCTCAAGTCCGCGTGGATTCACGGCCGTTCCGACGTCGGCCGCCATCACCGCCCGGGTCACGCGCGGGTTCTTCGGGTCGGTGGCGTCGATCTCGATCAGGCAGGCCACACAGGAGCCGTACTCCTCATGGACCGCCATGCCCTGCCCGTGTCCGGCCGGCATGGCCCGGCCCCAACTCCCGGCAGCCGCCGCCTTGTCGAGCACGGCGCGCACGGCCCTGCTCCGGAGTGTGGTGCGCCGGAAGGCGACCGGGTCCTTGCCGAGGCTGCGGGCGATCTCGTCGACCATGATCTCCTCGGCGGTCCTGGTCGTCCCGGAGTCCACCGAGCGCCAGGCACCCAGCGGTATCGCCGCCAGCTCCACGCCGCCCGAATCCCCGGACAGCCGCCCGAAGTTGTAGAGCCCGCTGTCGCTGGGCAGCGGTCCGGCCTCCCGGGCACGCCCCGCCTGCGCGACCACGGATGTCACCCCGCCCTGCGCGGCGAGGCTCTGCCCCTCCCACGACTCGCTCACCGAAGCCGTCGCGTGGACGAAGGCCACCACCCGGCCACTCTTGTGGCTGGCTCTGATCCGGTGCTGGGTGGCCGGGCGCATCCTGCCGTGCCGCAGGTCGTCGCCGCGGCTCCACATCAGCTTGACCGGCCGGCGGGCCGCCTTGGAGACAAGGGCGGCCTCGATCGCGAAGTCGTGGTTCAGCCGCCGCCCGAACGAGCCGCCGCCCCGTATGACATGGACCTTGACCTTCGACGCCGGGAGCCCGACCGCCGAGGCGATGCCGTCCCGGGCGTCCATCGGCGTCTGGGTGGAGAACCAGAGCTCGGCGCGGTCCGCGCGGACGTCCGCCACCACGGTCAGCACCTCCATCGGGGCATGGCCGACGAATGCGAACTCGAACTCGCCCGTCACCTGCGTCGATCCGCTCGGCGCGGCGCCCAGTCGAGGGACGGCGGCGCGCAGCCGGGATCTGATGGCCGCGTCGGACAGCCCCGCCAGCGGGCCCGGCGCCCAGGTGATCCGCAGGGCGTCGCGGGCCTGGAAGGCGTGGTGGAAGGTGTCCGCGACCACGGCGACTCCGCCCGCGACCCGTACTACCGCGCGGACGCCCGGCATCGCGCGGGCCGCGCGGTCGTCGACCGCGCGGATCTTCCCGCCGAGCGTCGGCGGCCGGGCCACCACGGTCGGTTTCGCGCCGGGCACCCGCAGGTCACCGGCGTACTGCGCCTTGCCGGTGATGATGTCCCGCGCGTCGATCCGGGTCGTCGGCTTCCCGATCACCTTGTGCCGGGAGGGGGGTTTGGGCTTGCTGGACACGGCCGGCCGGGTGACCTTCGCGGCCGTCGCGGTCAGCGATCCGAAGGTGGCCGTACGCCCGTCCGGAGCGATCACCATGGTGTTCCGGGTCCGCAGTGTGCGTGCGGGCAGGCGCCAGTGGTGGGCGGCGGCGGTCACCAGTCGGGCGCGCGCGGTGGCGGCCAGCGCCCGGGCCGGTCCGTACAGCGAGCTGACCGAGCTCGAACCGCCGGTGTACTGGCTTCCCTTGGTGCGGGCGTCGGCGAGCGGGATGTCTACGTCGGCGAGGCGGGCGTCCAGTTCCTCGGCGATCATCATGGCGACCGCGGTGGTGACACCCTGGCCGACCTCGACGCGCGGCAGCCGGACGACCACCCGGTTCGCCGCGGTGACCTCCAGGACGAGCATCTCGTCGTCGTTGCCGGTCACCACGACGCCGGCCCGGGTGCTCCCGTCGGCCGCCCGGGGCTCGGCGCCCTCCGCCGAGGACGTGTCGCAGCCGATCGGCGCGGCCACGGTCAGGGTGGTCGCGGCCAGCGAGTAGACCATGAACCTCCGGCGGGACCAGTGCCGTTCCATCGCCACCCCTGTCGCTTCCCGTCGGTTTCCGACGGCCCGTCGCTTCACCGCTGCCTGTGCTTCTCCTGTGTAGGAGGGGCCAGGCGGCTTCGTGGTTGCGTGTTCCGGCAGGGCTTTCGCCCGTGAACACGCCCCGGGCGACCGGGCGACCCGGCGGGTACAGCCGACGAGCGCGGGCCGGGAGTGGTCCCGGCCCGCGCTACGGTCGTCGATTATCGGTCGGTGGGGTCAGCCGAGCAGCTTGCTCGCCAGGGTCGCGGCGTTGTACGAGCCCCAGCCGGTGGTGAAGTCCCAGCCGGTGGCAGCGGAGTAGTCGCCGTTGCTGCCACTGGTGATGTCGTGGAAGCCGGTGCCGCTCGCCGTGTAGAGGGCGGGGTTGGCGAAGCCCAGGTTGGCCTCGCCGGCCGCCGCGGCCTGCTGGTTGTAGAGCGCGGCGAACGCCGCCCACTCGGGCGCCGCGGCGCTGGTGCCGCCGACCGTGCCCCACGAACCCTGGGAGTAGATCGAGACGCCGGGACTGGGGTTGGCGTGCGCCGAGACGTCCGGGACCTGGCGGAAGCCGCCGCCGGCGCTCTTCTGCACCGCGGTCTGCCAGCTGGGGATCTTGAAGACGGAGGACTTGCCGCCCCCGCCGCCGGACCAGGCCACCTCCTTGCTGAAGGCGTTGGCCGAGGTGACGGTCAGCTTGGTGCCGCCGACGCCGGTGACGTACGGGTCGCTGGCCGGGTAGTCGACGGTGGTGGTGCCGTCGCCCGCGTCGTCGGAGCCGTCGTCGCCGGAGGCCGCGTAGAAGCCGAGGCCCTGGGCGGCGCCCGCCTTGAAGACGGCGTCCACGGCGTTGATGTTGGAGGTGGTGCGCGCGCTCTCGGAGGCGCCCCAGCTGATCGACGTGGTCGGGATGCCGCTGTCGACGATGGCCTGGTAGGTGTCGACCTCACCGGCGTCGGAGTTGGGTCCCTCGAAGACGGTGACGTTCGCCTTGGGGGCGATCGCGTGCAGGACCTCGATGTCCAGCTCGACCTCGACCTGACCGTCACCGAGCGCGCCCGAACCGCCGTCCACCTTGGACACGGTCGGAGTGGGCGAACCCAGGCTGTAGTTGGTGTCGTACTTCGTGATGTTGGACTGCTGGAAGCCGTCGAACTCCAGCAGCGCGATCTTCTGGCCGCTGCCGGTGTAGGTGCCGGAGACGTTGTAGCCGCCCTTGAGCTGGGCCGGGGTGTAGCCGCCGCCCGGACCGTTGCGGGGGGCCACCCTGGAGGCCGACTGGTGGTGCAGTTGGGTGCGGTTGTTGAGGCCGGCCACGTCGCTCACGAGGGAGGCGACGGCGGACGGCAGGGTCGGTGCGGCCTCGTTGGCGTAGAACGAGCGCCCCGACGACGCGTCCTTCCAGGTCGACAGCTTGGTGCCGAAGGCCTTCTCCAGCTGGGCGGCGGTGCCGCTCGCGTCGACGAGCAGGTTGCCCGAGTGGACCTTGCCGACGGTGAGGCCCTGCGCGCGGAGGTAGTCCTTGAGCTGCTTGACCTCGGCGTCGGTCCGGCCGAAGCGGGCGGCAAACTGACCCTTCGTCAGGTAGTGGCCGTAGGAACTCGACCGCGGGTCGCTGACCTTGGCGACGAAGGTGTCGAGTGCCTTGTCGTTTCTGGGGGTCAGGCTGATCGCCACCGATATCCGCTTGCCTGCGGCGACCTTGCCGGTGCGGGTCGCGTCCTTGTTGAGGCCCTTGAGGACATCTCCGGTGACAGCCGCGCGAGTCGAGTGCGGCTGGACGGCGTTGGCCGCGTAGGCGGCGGGGACCGCGGCGGCGAGCAGAGCCGGTGCGGCGACCAGGCCGAGCAGTTTCAGGCGTGACTTCACTGAGGTCCTCCGGAGAGTGGGGGCGTGTCCCGGAAGCGGAACGACTTCACCGTAGGAACGGCGACCCCTCCCCCGTAAGCGGGGGAACCCTTGCTCTACGTGTTAACGGCGCATGTCGTGTCAACGGCGAGTGTCGGGCGCGCGGGGCGTCCGTACCCGGCCCGGCTGACTTACCGTCACTCCCTGTGGCACGGGACCCACTTGGTCGTCGTCGCCGTACGCGACGGCAGCTCCGGAGGCGAGGACGGCGACCGCCATCGCGTGGGCGAGCGCGGTGCGCGAGCGGACCCCGAGCTTGCGGTAGACCCGTGAGAGGGCGCCCTCCACCGTCTTGACGCTGATGAACAGCTTCGCGGCGACTTCCCGGTTGGTGGCGCCGCCGCCGACCAGTTCCGCGATCCTGGCCTCCGTGGGGGTGAGTTCGGATTCGCCCGCGCCTGTCTCACCGCTGCGGTCTCTGGCGTCAAGTCGCGCCAGCTCGTCCCAGGCCCGTGCCGCGAGTGGAGCGGCGCCGATCCGTTTCGCTGTCTCCAGGGCCTCGCGGAGGACAGTCCGCGCCGCGCTCCTGCGACGTGACCGGCGTTCGACCGTGCCTAGTGCGATCAGGGTGCGCACCAGCTCGACGGGCAACGGCAGCCGGCGTAGGCGGTCCACGGCGGTACGCAGCCGCAGGGCCCCCTCCTTCGCCCGGCCGAGCGCCGCCTCACGCAGTCCCTCCGCCCGCTCCAGGGCCGCCAGTACGCTGCCGGGCGCCTCGCCGGACACCCGCGTGCGGGCATCGTGCAGCACGGCCCCGGCCGCGTCCGTCTCGCCCAGGACGACCAGGGCTTCGGCCAGGTCCGCGTACCAGTGCAGCAACGGCGGGTCGGCCGCGCACATCGCCTCGCCCAGCTGCTTGACGCGCTGCAGGACCTCGACCGCGGCCGCGGCACCCTGTGGGTCGCCGGCGAGCAGCTCGGCCTGGCCCAGCACCGCCAGGGCGCGGAGCAGGAACAGCCGGTCACCGTCGGCCTCCGAGGCCCGTACCGCCTGCTCGGCGAGGCGCCGGGCCTCGTCGGCACTGCCGCCGACGGTCGCCGCGAGTGCCGCCGCATAGAGTGCCGGGGCGGTCTGTACGCCCGTCTCGGCCAGGGTGCGTGAGCAGTGGGCGGCGGTGCGCAGTGCCTCCCGGCAGTGCCCGGCGCGCACCTGGATACGGGTCAGCGCGACCAGGGTCGCCACGACCTCCTCGATCCCCGCGAACTCGCCGATCTCCGCCAGGAGTCGGGTGACCCGCTCCCCGGCCTCGGTGACCCTGTCGGAGTCCAGGGCGAGAATCGCCCGCATCCGGATCAGTCCCCAGCTCTCCGGGCCGGCGTCGGCGCCGCCTGCCAGCGCGAGCGCCTCCTCGAGGGCGGTGTCGGCGGCGACCGGTTCGCCGGCCAGGGACCGCACCCGGGCGAGGGTGGCGAGGGCCCCGATCCTGGTGTCCGTGTCACCGGCCCGGTCCGCCTGCCGGGCAGCGCGGCGGGCATGCCGGGCCGCGTCCTCCAGCTCCCCGCACAGCAGGCCTCGTACGGCCGCCCAGTAGTGCAGCCAGGCCTCCGCCTCCGGATCGCCGGCGGCGTCCCTGAGGCCCTCCTCGATCAGGTCACGGGTGCCCTCCAGCGCCTGTCCGGCGTTGCGCAGCAGGATCACTCGGGCGCGCGCCCGCTGCCGCGCGGAACCCGACCCGGCGAGGACGGTTCCGGCCGCCTGGCCGGCCTCCTCCAACTGACCGCCGTCGCAGGCGTATTCGGCTGCGGCGAGCAGCCGGTCGGCGCGGTCCGCGGGGCGGTCGGCGGGGGTACGCAGGGCGGCGAGCCCGGCGAGCTCGAAGGCGGCGTCGGGTGTGCCGTCGCGGCGCGCGGTCTCGGCCGCGGACATCAGTGTGCGGGCGGTGGTCTCGTCCTCGTGCGGGTGGGCGAGGGCGAGGTGGCGGGCCTGCTCCACGGGTTCGGTGACCGCGCGGGCGAGCAGGGCGTGCACCTCACGGCGTCCGTACTCCGGTGCGTCGGCGTAGACGGCGGCCCGGATCAGCGGATGCCAAAAACGTACGGTTCCGTGGGCATCGGCCGTCGCGACGCCGAGCCGTTCGGCGTCCGCGAGGTCGGCGGCGGGATCGGGGAGCCCGGCGGCGCGCAGGAGAGTGAGGGTGGGGTGGGCGGCGGCGCTGGCGACAAGGAGGGTGTGCTGAGCCGGTCGCGGCAGCGAGCGCATCGGGTCGAGGAGCCGGCCGCGCAGTCTTCGGGGCACCGGCAGCGGCCGGCCGAGGGCCGCCGCGTCGCGCGGGGCCTCCCGCGCCAACTCGAGTGCGTACGACGGGTTTCCGGCTGCGGTGTCCTGGATCGCCCGCAGCACACCCGGCGGCGGGTCGGCGCCGATGACGGTGCGCACGAGGTGGGCCACCTCACCGTCGTCGAGAGGTGGCACGGGGAGTTCGACGGTGTCCGGCGGGCAGCAGCGCAGCCGTTCGGGCTGCTCCCCGTCGGCCACCCGCTCGGCGGTCACCATCCGTATGTCGAGGCCCTCTACACGGCGTACGGCGAAGGCGAGCACCTCGGCGGTCGGCTCGTCGAGCCACTGGAGACCGTCGACGACCAGCAGAACGGGGCCTGCGGCGGCGAGAACGCGCAGCACGTCGAGGACGGCGACGCGCACCGCGAGACGGCTCCGGTCGCCGGCCGGTTCACGGTCGCGCAGCAGTGCCGCGCTCAGTGCCGCGCGGGGTTCGGACGCCAGCGCCTCCAGGCAGCTCTCCGGCACCCGCGCGAACAGGTCGACGAGGCCGACGAACGGAAGCCGGGCATCCTCCGGAGCGGGCGAGCAGTGCAGCACCGTTCCGGGCGGCTGGGCGGGCACGGCCAAGGACGCCATGAGGGAGGCCACGAGAGTGGACTTCCCGATCCCCGCGGCGCCGTGGAAGAGGACCCCATGACGGGCCGCCAACTCGGTCCCGGCGAGGTCGAGCAGCTCTCGGCGACCGGTCACGGACGGTACGCCCATGGGGTGACGCGGCCACTGGATCATGTGCCCATGACAACCTTGGTGGATTCGGTTGTCAACGAAAGCCGGCCAACGGCCCATACGAAAAGGGCCCTCGCGGGCTCTCGCCCGCGAAGACCCTTCGCATCACACCGTCGGGACGACAGGATTTGAACCTGCGACCCCTTGACCCCCAGTCAAGTGCGCTACCAAGCTGCGCCACGTCCCGGTGCGTCGACCCGCGGTTGCCCCGCGTGATCGCACAGACAGACCTTACCGCACACCCGCCCATGCCTCCGAGCGGTCACGGAACGGTCACCGGGACATCAAAGACCACTTTCCGCCTCATCCGCCGCACTACCGTCGTCCCACCCGAAACACAACAGGGGGACGATCATGAGCAACCCATACAACACGTCCGGAAATGTGCCGTCTGCTCCGATACCGGGTCCCGCACCGGACCGGCAGGGCCCGAGATGGGCCCGCAAGAGATTCGTACTGCCCGCCATCGGGCTGGCGTTCATCCTTGGTCTCGCCATCGGCGACGGCGGTCAGGCGGACGGGAAGGACCCGGTGTCCGCCGACCCGCAGCCCACCGCGACGGTCACCGCCACGGCGACGGCGACCGCCACGGTCACCGCCACCGAGACGGCCACGCCCGAACCCGCGGCCACCGTCACCGTGCTGGCGACGAGGACGGTGACGGCCGAACCGGCGGTCGACACCGACACCGGATCCGACACCGGATCAGACACTGGATCAGACGGGGGCTCCGGCTCCGGCGGCGACGACGTGTACTACGAGAACTGCACGGCAGCCCGCGCGGCCGGTGCCGCCCCGGTACGGGTCGGCGATCCCGGCTATGGACGGCACCTCGACCGGGACGGCGACGGGGTCGGCTGCGAGTGACAGGTACGGCGTCAGGCGTTCGGGTCGAACGTGATGCCCGCCGGCATGGCCTTCGCCAGGTGGGAGTTGAAGTTGCCGTCCTTGAGGCCGAAGTTGGCGCTGCCCCAGTCGGCGGCGGTCAACTTGTCGCGGATGCCTGACGGATAGCCGTTCCAGCCGACCAGCGCCGGGAACTGCCAGGTTCCCTTGTGGTTCTCCGGCGGTTCGTGGTTGGTGCCCGCGAGGCGGAAGCAGTGCGTCCTGATGCCGTCCTTGTGGTAGACGATCTTGGGATGCGTGCCGTCCCAGCGGACCTGGTCCCGGGGGTAGATGCTGAAGCCGCCGTGGTCGGACGTCGAGACGTACTGCGCCACGCCGTCCCGCACCCACACCACCACGTGCTCCCAGTCGTGCCGGTGCCCGCCGATGCTGCTGCCCGCGAGGGCCTGGTCCTTCTCGAAGTAGAGGCCGTAGATGATCGCGCACCAGCCGTTGTTGCACTTGTAGCGGGAGTAGCCGTTGGTGTTGTCGAGGTCGGAGGCGTCCCGGCACTGGCCGTTGAGGGAACCGGTCGGCTTGAGGCCGCCGTTGAGGGTGCCCGTGGGGCCGATGGCGGGGGTGGAGTAGCAGCCGTCCGTGTCGTAGTCGTAGGCCGGCTGGTACGTCTGCTCGGTGCCGTCCGCGTTGGCCGGCAGGGCGCCGGGCGGGGCGGCGAGGGCGGTACCGGGAAAGGCGACGACCAGCGCGACCGCGCTGCCGAGGACGAGCGAGGCTCTTCGGGTGCGCACACGTCTCTTCACGGGGGCCTCCTGATCGATGACGTCCGGGGAACGGGCTCGGCCAGATTGGCATGCCCATATCACGGATGGGTCACTCGGAAGGAAAGCTTCAGGGGCCCCCGGCAGACAACTTGGCTGTTCCGGTCGGCATGCTCCGGCCGGCTATTCCGGCGGCGTAGGCGTGTCATGCGTCCTGTACATCGCCTGTATGTCCAGCTCCAGTTGGACCGTCGGGCCGACCACCGCGATACCCCGGGCCAGCATGGACCGCCAGTTGAGCGTGTAGTCCTCCCGGTGCAGTTCCGCCCGGGCGAGGGCCGCGCAGCGCAACTCCTCGCCGTAGCCGCCGTTGACCGACCCCAGGTAGGTCGTCTCCAGCGACATCGAACGGCTCACCCCGTGCATCGACAGCGAGCCCTGCACCACCCACTTCGCACCGGCCCGGTAGGAGAAACGCGAGCTCACGAAGTCGATGTACGGAAAGCGCTCGACGTCCAGGAAGTCCGCCGACCGCAGGTGGTTGTCCCGGGTCCGGTTTCCGGTCGTGATGCTCGACGCGTCGATACGGACCTGGACGCGGGACTCGATCATCGACCGCGCCACCTGGATACCGCCCTCGAACCGCTCGAAACGGCCGTGCACATGCCCCATGCCGACATGCTTGGCGATGAACCGGATCGCGGTGTGCGGCGGATCGAAGAGCCAGGTGCCGGGCACCGGCAGGTCCAGCGGCCGGGCCGGCTCCAGTTGGACGCGCTGCACCGGGAGCATCACACCGTCGAGGAGATCGACCGTCTCACGGTACGGCGTCAGCCCCTCGGCGATGATCATGAGGCTGTAGCGCCCCGCCGGCAGCACGGCGAGGAAGTAGCCGTACGGGTCCGTCGTACCGCGTGCCATCACCTGGTGGGCGTCGGTCGCGCTCACCGTCACCTCGGCGCCGCCCATCGGCTGGCCCAGCGGGTCGAGGACCTCGCAGCTCAGGGCCCCCGCGCCCGTCGGCAGAGGGAGCGTCAGACCTTCGCCGGCCCCGGTCCCCTTGGACCACCGGCGCCTGAGCAGCGCGAAAGCCATACGGCTCACCTTTCCTCACGTACCGTCAAAGGCGGACTCCGCGGAACGCGGAGCCGACAGGGCCCAGCCCCCGGTTCGGCCGGCGTAAGAGCGGGCACGGCCCGGCGCCCGGCACGAGGCCATGGCCCATGTGCGATCTTGGACCGGCCGACAGCCGTGCGGGTGTCTCGTATTGAGACACCGAGTTGAGACACCGAGTTGGCCGCACGGCCCCGGCGACATCGCGGGAGCGCCGACGGGCTCAGATCGTCCGGGGTGCCACGCCCTCGTACGCCGCCCGCAGCACCCTGAGCACGCCCTCGGGCGTGACCTCGCGCGGGTTGGCGTACGGCTGCTGCCCGGTGACCTGGGCCGCCGCCACTGCCACATCGGCCTCCGTGAGGCCCAGTTCGGCGAGGGAGCGCGGGGCGCCGAGGCGTCCGGCCAGCTCCCACAGGGCAGTTGGGGCATCGACCGTGCCGCCCAGTGCACGGGCGACGGCGTCGGCCGCGTCCGGTGCGGCGGGCGCGTTGTACGCCAGGGCGTGTGGCAGGACGACCGTGTGGGTCTCGGCGTGCGGCAGGCCGAAGGTGCCGCCGAGGACATGGCACAGCTTGTGGTGCAGGCCCATGGTGGTGGCGCCGAGACAGGAGCCGCACAGCCACGCCCCGTACAGGGCCCGGCCGCGCGCGTCGAGGGACGCGGGATGGGCGGCCACGTCCGGGAGCGCCTCGGCCATCGCCCGTACGCCCTCCTGCGCCATCAGGGAGACGAGCGGTGAGGCGTCGGGGGCGTAGAGGGCCTCGACGGCGTGTGCGATCGCGTTGATACCGCTGGTGACCGAGAGCGGGACCGGCAGGGAGAGGGTCAGCTCGGGGTCGTACACCACACTGCGCGGGAGGACGGACCGGTCGCGGCCGGTACGTTTCGCGCCGTGCTCGGTCAGGCCCCAGACGGGGGTCATCTCCGAGCCGGAGTAGGTGGACGGTACGGCGATCAGCGGCAGCCCGGTGCGCAGCGCGATGGCCTTCCCGAGGCCGATCGCGGAGCCGCCGCCGACCGCCACACAGCCGTCGGCGCCGGCGGCGAGCGCCACCTCGACGGCCCGGTCGGCGACTTCGACGGGTACGTGCATCCGCGCCTCGTCGTGCAGACCCGCGAGGGCCGGTCCGAGCGAGTCGGCGACCGCCTGCGCGGTGTCCTTCCCGCGCGCACCGCACACCACCAACAGCCGTCGCAGGCCGAGTCGTTCGGCCTCCCCCGCGGTCGCGGTCACGGCGGCCCCGGCCCGCAGCACGACCCGCATCGGCTGGGCCTCGTACACGAAGTCCGGTGCGCCGCTCACGACTTCTTCTCCGCCTTCTCCAGCACGAGGTCGAAGCGTGCGTGGCGGAAGGGGTTCGGCACGCCGAACTCGGCTGCCAGGGACGGGTCGTCGGTCTCGGTGAAGTCCTGGACCAGGCTCTCCTTCACCGCGAACACGGCGTCCGAGTCAAGATAGTCGCTGCCCGCCACGAAGATATGGGTGGTGACGGGCTCGTGGCCCTCGGCCGTGGCGATGAAGTGGATGTGTGCGGGACGGTACGGGTGCCGGGCGGTGGCGTGGAGCAGGTCGCCGACCGGGCCGTCCGTCGGGATCGGGTACGGGCTCGGGACACAGGTGCGGAACCAGAAGCGGCCCTCCGCGTCCGCGGTGAACAGCCCGCGGCCGTTGCCCGGCGGCTGCACGTCCGGCTGCTGCACGTCGTAGTAGCCCTCGGTGTCGGCCTGCCAGACGTCGAGTACCGCTCCGGGCAACGGAGTTCCGTCCCGGTCGAGCACCCGGCCGCTGACCACGCACGGCTCGCCGGCGCCCACCAGATCGATGTCGGCGCCGAGTTCCCGTACCGGAGACTCGGTCATGTGGAAGGGCCCGAGCACGGTCGACTCGGTGGCGCCCGGGTCGCGGTGGCCGTTGAGGGTCTCCACGAGCATGGAGACGCCGAGGACGTCCGACAGGAGGATGAACTCCTGCCGGGTGTCGGTGCAGGTCTGCCCGGTCGCCGTGAGGAAGCCGATGGCCCGCTCCCACTCCTCGATCGTCGGCTCGGTCTCGCGTACGAAGGCGTGGAGGTGCCGGGTGAGGGCGGTGAGCAGCTCGCGCAGGCGCGGGTCGGCCGTCCCGCTCATGCTGTCGACGACGGCCTCGGTGACGGCGGTCGTGAATGCCGCGCCCTCACCGCCGTCACTTGTCTTCGGTTCAGTGGTCATTCCGTGCGCTCCTCGTCCCGTACCGTCCCGTCAGGCATGTCCGAGGATCTGTCGCAGCGCGTCCGTCAGCAACTGTTCGGCGTTCTCGGCCGCTTCGGCGTGTCGGAAGGCGACGAACCCGTCCGGGCGTACGAGGAGCACTCCCGCGTCGGACACCTCGCTGAGGCCGGCCCAGTCGCCGTACGGGTCCTCGTACTCCTGGCCGGGGCCGACGACGACGGTGGCGATGTCGAGGGGCTGTGCCTTCGCCGCGCGGATCCAGCCGTCGCCGCCGATGCCGGTGAGGAGGGTGAAGCGGCCCCGGCCCACGGTGTCGAGAGTGGACAGGGTGCGGGTGCCCGAGGTGAGCCAGGCGTGCGGGAGTCTGGCGCCGGGGCGGGTGGAGGGCTGGTGGTGCAGCTCGGGGTCGCGGGCGAAGCCGGGGTCGGGGGTGCCGTCGGGGACGATCGCGGCGGACTCGTAGCGCTGGTTGAGGTCGACTCCGTGGGCGTTGAACTCGTACACCTTGGCGGCGATCGCCTCGCGCAGCCGGGCGCGCTGGTCGGCGGCGGCCTCGGTGGCGTCCTTGCGGGCGGCGATGTTGGCCCACAGCTCCTCGGGGGTCTGCGGGGAGAGCCCGTCGAGCGCCTCGAAGATCGGGGCGGTCTCGCCGATGGACTTGTTGGCGCGGGTGACGATCTGTCTGCCGACGGGGGCGCGTTCGGCGGTGTAGCTGTCGAGCAGGCCTGGGGCGGCGACGCCGTCGAGGACCAGCTTCAGTTTCCAGGCCAGGTTGTAGGCGTCCTGGATGGAGGTGTTCGAGCCGAGCCCGTTGGACGGCGGGTGCCGGTGGACGGCGTCGCCGGCGCAGAAGACACGCCCGTTCGCATAGGTCTCGGCATACATCTCGTTGACCGTCCAGGCGGAGGACGACCTGATGGTCACGGGGATGTCGTCGTCGCCGACCAGCCTGCGGACGACTCCCTCGGCGTACTCGGTGGTGAGGTCGGGGGCGCCGGCGGTCACGTCGTAGCCCCAGACGATCATCCACTCGTTCCAGGGGCGGACGTTGCGCACGAGGCCCGCGCCGATACCGCCGACGGTGGCGCCGGGGGCGAGGACCCAGTAGAGGGTCGAGGGGCGGTGGGCCGTGTACTTGGTGAGGTCGGCGTCGAAGACGATGTTGATGCTGCCCGCGACGCCCATCTGGCCGCCCATGGGCAGTCCGGCGTCCTCGGCGACCTTGGAACGGCCGCCGTCGGCGCCGATCAGATAGCGGGCGCGGATCTCGTACGTGTCGCCGCGCAGCCGGTCACGGACGGTGGCCGTGACGCCGGACGCGTCCTGAGTGTGCGTCAGATACTCGGTCTGGAAGCGGAGTTGGGTGCCGCGTGCGACGGCCGCGTCGACGAGGACCGGTTCCATCAGATGCTGCGGCAGGTCGCACATACGCGTGGGGCTGGCCAGTTCGTGCGCGGCCTGGACGAGCGGGTCGTTGCCCCAGGAGCGGACCCGGCCCAGTTCCTCGCCGGCCAGACTGGTGCAGAAGGTGGTGTTGCCCATCAGGTGCTGGGGCGTGGCCC
This sequence comes from Streptomyces sp. NBC_00576, assembly GCF_036345175.1. Lineage (NCBI taxonomy): Bacteria > Bacillati > Actinomycetota > Actinomycetes > Kitasatosporales > Streptomycetaceae > Streptomyces > Streptomyces sp. NBC_00576. The sequence continues at coordinate 1,220,390 of NZ_CP107780.1, forward strand.
TGGCGACCACGTCCTGCTCCACGCCGAGGTCGCGCAGGACCTCCATCGTGCGCTGGTTGGTGATGTGCGCGCGGGGCGTGTCGGCGAGGCTCGCGTACCGGGTGACGACGATGTTGGGTACGCCGTAGGTGCTCAGCGCGAGCGCGGCCGACGCCCCGGCCGGGCCGCTGCCCACGATCAGCACGTCGGTGTCGACAACGGTATGCACGGCGAGCACTCCAAACGCTGGGCGGGCCGCGCGCGGGAACAACGGGCGGCCATCCGTGATCGTGGAGCGGCCCGGTCGTTCGTGGGTGTCTCAATACGAGACACCCACCACCTCCCGGTACCTCTTCCACGGTCGCCGGACTCGGCCCGATACCGTGAGTGGTGCCATGACCACAGCCGAAGAATCTCCCGCCCACCTCATGCTCAGCCAGGCACGACAGCGCTTCCTGACCGGGCATCCGCTGCCCGCCGACGTCCCCGCCGAGACGGTCGCCGCCTGGCGCCGTGCCCGCTTCCTCGGCGTACGGCACGACGTGCGCCGGGCCGACTCCGTGGACGCGCGGACCGCCGGGTCGGCACTGCTGGCGGCGGCCCGGCCGGTCCTCGAACGACTCGCCCCGGCGCTCGGCAGCCGGTCTGCGCTGTTGCTCACCGACGACCGGCTGCGGGTGCTGTGGACAGCGGGCGACGCGCCCGGGGACGGGTTCCGCCGCGATCTGGCCGAGCGGGAGGTCGGGCACAACAGCGCGGCGCTCGCCCTGCGCACCCGGCGGCGCGCCGAGGTGCACGGCCCCGAGCACTTCCTCGACGTGTGGCAGGACGTGTCGGCGGTCAGCGTTCCGGTGTTCGCCCCGGGGTCCGGCCGCCCCCTCGGCACGATCACGGTCGCCGCCGGACTGTGCACCGGCGAGGGTCCGCATCCCGGCGCAGCCCTCGCGGAGGCGGCAGCGGCGGCGGTCGAGGCGGAGTTGCAGGCCCGCTCCCGCTCGGCCGAGCGGACACTCCTCGACGCGTACACACGTGCGGCGCACGGTCCGGGCGGTGGGCCGGGAGACGGGCAGGAGCGTGCGGTGGTGGCCCTGGACGGGCGCAACCGGCTGGTCAGCGAGGCGGCGGTGCGGCTGGTGTCGCCGCAGGTGCTGGAGTCGCTGGAGCGGGGCGCGCGGGCACTGTTGCGGTCGGCGGTGCCTGTCGAGTCGTACGACATCGCGCTGCCCGAAGGGGCGGGCTGTACCGCCGAGTTCCGTCCGGTGCAAGAACAGGTCGGCGGTCGGGTGCTCGGGATCGTCGCCCTGCTGGAGCCGGTCACGGAGGGGGCGCCGGTACGGGTGGTGCCGCGCCCGGTGGCGGGGCGGCCGACCGGGAGTTCGGTGCCGTGGCTCCACGCGGTGGGCCGGGCAACGGAGTTGGCCCGCGGCACCGAACCGCTCCTGCTGACCGGGGAGCGCGGGTCCGGCAAGACCACGCTGGCCCGCGAACTACTGAACGGCACCGAGCCACTGGTCCTGGACGCCGCCGAGTCACCCGAACTCTGCCTGCGAGGCAGCGAGTTGATGGGCCACCGTCCGCTCCTCCTCCGGCACGCCGAGCGGCTCGCCCAGTCCGATGTCGCCGCGCTGAACGGTCTCCTCGACGAGCGTCCGGACGTGCGTCTGCTGGCCACGTACACACCCGGCACTCCCCCGGGCCCCTGTCTCCAGCGGCTCCTGGACAAGCTGGCCGCCCGCTCGGTCGCCCTGCCCGCGTTGCGTGAACGCCCGGAGGACATCCGCGAGTTGCTCCCGGCGCTGACTCCGAGGCCGGCCAGCGGTACGCCGCCGCTCACCTGGACGCTGGACGCGCTGCGGGCGCTGGAGCGCTATCAGTGGCCCGGCAACCTCACCGAACTCGCCCGGCTGGTGCGGACGTTGGCGGAGAATCGACGGGCGGCGGGGCCGGTCGGGCGGGCCGAACTCCCGGACTCGGTACGGGAAGGGCCGGCCGCGCGCCCACTCAGCCCGATGGAGCACGCCGAGCGCACCGCGATCCTGGAGGCGCTGCGCCGCAACGGTGGCAACAAGGCCCGTACAGCGGCGGACCTGGGCATCGCCCGCGCGACGCTCTACCGGAAGCTGCGCGAGTACCGGGCCTGAGACGGCTTCAGCAACCTTCGGCCGGTGGGGCCGTCGTCCCCCGGATCTCCAGTGTGGGTGCGGCGAGATGGACGCTGCCCGGGGCTCGGGGCGGGTCGAATCGGTCGAGGAGACAACGGGCGGCGCGGCGGCCGACCTCGTGGCTGGCGGGGTTCACGGTGGTCAGCCAGACGTGGCGCAGCCGGGAGATGTTCGTGTTGTCGTAGCCGATGACGGACAGGTCTCGCGGGACGCTCAGCCCAAGTTCCTCGGCGGCGGAGAGGGCGCCGACGGACGTCATGTCGTTGACGGCGAAGAGGGCGGTGGGCCGGTCGGCGGGGCCGCCGAGCAGCCGGACGGTGCTGCGGTAGCCGCCTTCCTCGGTCAGGTCGCCGGCCTCGACGAGCGCGCTGTCCGCCAGGCCGTGCGCACGCATGGTCGCCTCGAAGCTGCGTCGGCGCAGTTCCCCGACGGCGCCGTAACCGGCGATGTGGGCGATACGGCGGTGACCGAGCCCGATGAGGTACTCGGTGGCGATCCGGGCGCCGTGCTCGTCGTCGTTGGCGACCACGTCGACGCCGGGCAGCACGGGCTCACGGGCGCCGGCGACGACGACCGGGATGCGCTCGGCGAGGGCGCCGAGGACCGCCGGGTCGGGCAGGGTGCCCACCACGACCAGGCCGTCGACGCCGAGGTCGCGGAAGGGGCCGGTGAGGTCCTGGCCGCTGCGCCGGTTGAGGCGGGCGTCGGCGAGCAGCATGTGGAGGCCGTTGTCGTGGAGGAGGGAGCCCAGGCCGTCGAGCAGGTCGACGAACCAGGGGTTGCGCAGGTCGTTGAGGAGGACGCCGACAGTCCGGGTGCGCTGTTCGCTGAGGCTGCGCGCGGCGGCGTTCGGCCGGTAGCCGAGCTCCCGCACGGCGAGCAGGACGGCCTCCCGTTTCGCGGGGCGTACCTGTTCGGAGCCGCGCAGCACCAGCGAGACCAGGGATTTCGACACACCGGCTCGTTCGGCGACGTCTCGGATGGTCGGTGGCCTCATGTGTTGGACCGTTCCACAGCCCCCTAGGCCCTGTCAAAGGCTTCCGTCACAGGCAGAAAGGGTTGACAGCACCGGCCGAGCGCCCCGAGGGTGAGTGGGAAATGTTCTGGACCGGTCCAAAGAGGGGCTGTCATGGCAAGTACGCTCGGTGTCGCCGTCGTGGGGTTCGGCTGGATGGGACGGGTGCACACGCAGGCATACGTCCGCCTGGCACACCACTTCCCCCAGCTGGGGCTGCGGCCCGAACTGGTCATGGTCGCCGAGGAGGTGCCGGGCCGGGCCGAGGAGGCCGCCGCGCAGTTCGGGTTCGCCTCGACGACCCGTGACTGGCGTGACATCGCCGCCGACCCGCGCGTGCAGGCCGTGAGCATCACCGCGCCGAACTTCCTGCACCGGGAGATCGGCGTCGCGATGGCCGAGGCGGGCAAGCACATCTGGATCGAGAAGCCGGTCGGCCTCACCGCGGCCGACGCGAGCGCGGTCGCCGACGCGGTCGCCAAGGCCGGCGTCCAGGGCACGGTCGGCTTCAACTACCGCAACGCGCCCGCCGTGGAGCGGGCCCGCCAGCTGATCGCCTCCGGCGAGATCGGCACGGTCACGCATGTCCGCGTCCGCCTGTTCAGCGACTACGCGGCCCACCCGGACGGCGCTCTGACCTGGCGGTACGAGCGGGAGCGCGGCGGCAGCGGAGTGCTGGGCGACCTCGCCTCACACGGCGCGGACCTGGCCCGTTTCCTCCTCGGCGACATCGCCTCGCTCACCGCCGACACGGCCGTCTTCGTGCCCGAGCGGTCCCGCCCGACGGGCGCCACGGCCGGGCACACCCGTGCGTCGGGCGGTGAGCTGGGCCCGGTGGAGAACGAGGACTACGTCTCCTGCCTGCTGCGTTTCGCCTCCGGCGCCCGGGGTGTGCTGGAGGCGTGCCGGGTGTCGGTCGGCGAGCAGAACAACTACGGCTTCGAGGTGCACGGCACGAAGGGCGCGGTGTTCTGGGACTTCCGCCGGATGAACGAGCTGGGCGTGAGCACCGGTACGTCGTACCAGGATCAGCCGGTCAGTACGGTGTTCGTCGGGCCGGGTGACGGGGAGTTCGGGGCGTTCCAGCCGGGGGCGGCGAACGCGATGGGGTACGACGACCTGAAGGTCATCGAGGCTCACCGTTTTGTGCGGTCGGTGGCCGAAGGAACGCCGTACGGGGCCACGTTGACGGATGCGGTGCGGAGCGCTGCCGCGCTGGATGCGATGAGTCGGTCTGTGGAGTCGGGGGCGTGGGTGAAGGTGGGGGCGTAGCGGTCTTTTCGTCGGCTGCGGGCCGGTGGGGGCTGGTCGCGCAGTTCCCCGCGCCCCTTTCGGGGGCGCGAGTCCGCCCCCGAGTTCCCCCGGACCCCCTGGATGGCGGTCAGCGTGGCGGCATGTTGTATGGCGTCACCACCTGGATCGCGGACGGCAGGGTCGGGCCGGCGGGAGGCAGGGCGCCGTGGGTGCGCATGATCGTGCGGCAGGCCTCTTGCATGTCCTGGCGGAGGTCGTGGTGGAGGACGCAGGACAGGCGGTGTTCGCGCAGCAGGCGGGTGTTGTCGTGGTCCAGGTCGTGGGCGACGAACACGGCGCACTCGCGACCCAGATCCTCGAAGGCCCGTAGCGTCGCGATGTTGCCGCCGCCGATCGAGTAGACCGCCCGGATGTCGGGGTCGCGCTTCAGGGCGTCCCGGACCAGGTCGTACTGGGTGGCGTCCAGGCCCTGCCCCTCGGTGATCTCGACGAGGGCTCGCTCGGGATGCCTGGCCCTCATCGCGCCCCGGAAACCCATCTCGCGCTCCTCCTCGTTGCGGAAGAAGCCGCTGCTGAGGCTGGTGAGAACGTTGCCGGGGCGCTCGCCGAGCCACTGGCCCATGAGGTAGGCGGCGGTGGCGCCGGCGGCCCGGTTGTCGATGCCGACATAGGCGAGGCGGGCGCTGGTGGGCAGGTCGGTCACCAGGGTGACGACCGGGATGCCCGCGGCCACCAGCCGGCCGACGGCCGCCGAGATCTCGGGCACGTCCGGAGCCTTGACGATGACGCCCTGTGAGCCGCGGCGGGCGATGCGGTCGAGGGTCGCCGCCAGTTCGGCGACCGGGCCGGTCTCGCGGAAGTGGAAGCGGGAGCGAACGACGGCGGGGTGCAGGACCGGCAGCTCGGCCTCCAGGGCGGCCCGGACGGCGGTGGTGAACCGCTCGGGCGCCTGCATCACGATGTCGATCATGAACGTACGGCCGACCAGCCGGACCTGGGTGCGCTGCCGGTCCAGGTCCGCGATGGCCTGCCGTACCTCCCGCTGGGTGCTCTCGCGCACGCCGCCCCGGCCGTTCAGGACGCGGTCGACGGTGGCCTCGCTGAGGCCCGCCTGACGCGCGATCTCCCGGATCGGATAGGGGTGGCCCATGGAGAGGTTCCTCGGCTTCTGCTTGAGGGGTTTTTGATGGCTGTCTGCTGGTTGTTTGACGAGTTTGTCATGACAACAATGACAGCAACAATGACGGCCTTGAGGCGCCGTCGCCGTTGATGATGTTGATGTTCGATGTTGATGATCGAGAGAAGGACGACGATGTCCCTCACCGCCGCACAACGCCGCGCGTGGCTGTCCGAACAGGACTGCGATCTCGACGCCTTCCGCGCCGAGGCCGAGCGGACGACCGACGCCGCCGACTACCCGTACGCGACCGCCGTCCGCGAGAACGTCCTCGTCTACGACAGTGAGCGGCTGCGCACCGCCGTCACCACGCCCGAGGGACGCCGGGAGGTCCTGGCGGAACTCGTCCGGGCGCTCACCGACGGACCCGGCGTCGTGGTCCTCCAACGGGCCTTCGCCGATCTGCCGGTCGTGGACCGGGCAACCGCCGCCTTCGAGGCGCTCATCGCCGACCAGCGCGCTGCCGGGACGGTCGCGGGCGACCACTTCGCCAAGCCGGGGGCCAACGACCGGGTGTGGAACGCCCTGGAGAAGACGGCGCTGCGCGCGCCCGAGGCGTTCGCCGACTACTACGCCAACGACATGGTCGCCCTCGTCTCGACCGCCTGGCTCGGCCCCGGCTACCAGGTCACCTCCCAGATCAACGTGGTCAACCCCGGTGGCGCTGCGCAGAGCCCGCATCGCGACTTCCACCTCGGCTTCCTGTCCAACGAGACTGCAGCCGCCTACCCGGCGCACGTCCACCGGCTGTCCCCCGTGCTGACGCTGCAGGGCGCGGTCGCCCACTGCGACATGCCGGTCGAGTCAGGACCGACGCTGTACCTGCCGTACTCGCACTCGTACGAGCCCGGCTACCTGGCGTGGCGTCTCCCGGAGTTCAAGACGTACTTCGACGCCCACCATGTGCAACTCCCGCTGGCCAAGGGCGACGCGGCGTTCTTCAACCCGGCGCTCTTCCACGCGGCCGGCACCAACCGCTCCGCGGACATCCGCCGGATGGCGAACCTCCTCCAGGTGTCCTCCGCGTTCGGGCGGGCCATGGAGAGCGTGGACCGGGAGGCGATGGTGAACGCGGTCTACCCGGTACTGCTCGCCCGCAAGGCCGAGGGGGCGAGCGACGCATGGCTGGAGGCGGTCGTCGCGGCCTCGGCCGAGGGCTACCCCTTTCCCACAAACCTCGACCGGGATCCGCCGGTCGACGGGCTGGCCCCGCCCTCGCAGGCGGACCTCGTGCGGCGTGCGCTGCGCGAGGAGTGGACCCCCGAGGCGCTCCGCGAGGCACTGCGGACCGGCGCCGAACGACGTGAAAGCTGAGGAACGGAACAGCATGGGACTTCTTCAGGACAAGGTCCTCCTCGTCAACGGCGGCAGCCAGGGCGTCGGCGCGGCCATCGCCCGGGCCGCCGTCCGCGAGGGCGCCGTCGTCGCGGTGACCGGGCGGCGCCCGGAACCGGGCGAGGCACTGGTCGCGGAGCTGACGGCGGCGGGCGGCAAGGCCATGTACGTACGCGCAGACCTCTCGGACGCCGAGCAGGCGAAGGCGTCCGTCGCCGAGGTGATCGCCGCCCACGGCCGGATCGACTGCCTGGTCAACTCGGCGGGCCTGACCTCGCGCGGCACCCTGCTCGACACCACGCCCGAGCTGTTCGACGCGCACATCGCGATCAACCTCAAGGGCCCGTTCTTCGCCATGCAGGCGGCGGTGGCGGACATGGTGGCACGCAAGGCGCCCGGCACGGTCGTCAACATCATCACGTCCTCGGCGCACGGCGGCCAGCCCTTCCTGGCCCCGTACGTCGCCGCGAAGGCCGGTCTCATCGGTCTGACCCGCAACGCGGCGCACGCACACCGCTGGGACCGGGTCCGGATCAACGGCCTGAACATCGGCTGGACCGCGACCGAGGGCGAGGACGCCACCCAGCGAGCCTTCCACGGAGCGGGCGACGACTGGCTCGACCAGGCCGCGGAACGCCTGCCGATGGGCAAGCTCGGCCAGCCGGACGAGATCGCCGACTTCGTGGTCCTCCTGCTGTCCGACCGGTCGGGCGTGGTCACCGGTTCGGTGATCGACTGGGACCAGAACGTCCTGGGCGGCCTGGACTGACCCGCTCACTTCCCCCGCTTCCTCCCTGCTTCCCTCTCCTCGCAAGACACCCGCACCACACCCAAGGAGCACCACAGCCCATGCGTATCGGAATCCTCGGCCTCGGCCGCATCGGCGCCTTCCACGCCGAGACCCTCTCCGGTCTCGACGCCGTCGACTCCCTCGTCGTCAGCGACCCGTTCACGGACGCCGCCAAGACCGCCGCGGAGCGCTTCGGCGCCCAGGTCGCGGACTCCCCCGAGGCCCTCCTGGCCGCCGGTGTCGACGGCATCGTGATCGCCGCCGCGACGGACGCCCACCCGGCCCTGATCCTCGCCGCCGTCGAGGCGGGGGTGCCGGTGTTCTGTGAGAAGCCGGTGGCCCGCACGATGGCCGAGGGTGTCGCGGTGCTCAACGCGGTCAAGGACAGCGGCGTCGAGATCCAGATCGGCTACAACCGGCGTTTCGACGCGGGCTTCGTCGCCGCGCGGGCCGCTGTGCAGAGCGGTGAGCTGGGCCCGCTGCACACCGTCCGGTCGACCACCCTGGACCCGGCGCCGCCGCCGGCCGCGTACATCGCCGCCTCCGGTGGCATCTTCCGGGACTGCTCGGTGCACGACTTCGACATCATCCGCTGGGTGACGGGCCGTGAGGTCACCGAGGTGTACGCGGTGGGCGCCAACAAGGGTGCCGACTTCATCAAGGCCGCGGGTGACGCCGACACCACCGGCGCGATCCTCACCCTGGACGACGGCACGATCGCCGTTGTCTCCAACTCCCGCCACAACGCCCGTGGTTACGACGTCCGCATGGAGATCCACGGCTTCCAGGACAGCATCGCCGTCGGCCTGGAGGACAAGCTCCCGCTGCGTTCCGTGGAGCCGGGCGTCACCTTCCCGGCGGGCGTCCCGCACGACTTCTTCATGGACCGCTTCATCCCCGCCTACCGCGCCGAACTGACGGCGTTCACGGAGGTCGTCGCGGGTACCCGTACGTCCCCGTGCACGGTCGCCGAGGCGCTGGAGGCGGGGTGGATCGCGGACGCGTGCACGCTGTCCCTCCAGGAGCACCGCCCGGTGCGCATCGCGGACGTACGCACGGTCTGAGCACGTCCAGTCGAACGTGAACGGCCCGCGCTGTCAGTGTGCTTGGGTTCTAGTGGTTGTCGCAACACCCCAGTTCAGGGGATGCGATGGACTTCAAGGTCCGGGACCGGTCCGTTGTCCAGGGGCGCCGTCCCTTGTCCGAGGAACGGCGCCTCTACCTTCAGCTCATGCAGCAGGGGTACAGCAACACCGAGGCATGCCGGATCGTCGGCATCAACGAGAAGACCGGGCGGCGCTGGCGTAACGGCCGGGCGCCGTCCGGCAGGAACGTCGGGGCGTCACCGGTCACCGTGGTGGCGCCTCCTCCCGGTCCCTCGCGGTATCTGCGCGAGAGCGACCGCATTTACATCGCCGACCGGCTGCGGGAGAAGGCCACGGTCCGTGCGATAGCCGTCGAGCTGGGCCGCAGCCCGTCCACGGTCAGCCGGGAGATCCGCCGCAACCGCCACCCGGTCAGCGGCCACTACCGGCCGCACGCCGCGCAGGCCCGTGCCGATGCCCGCCGACCCCGACCCAAACCCGGGAAGATCGGCCAGAACCCCCAGCTGCGGGACTTCATCCAGGACCACCTGGCCATACGGTGGAGCCCTGAGCAGATCTGCCAGGCTCTGAGGGCCCAGTTCCCGCAGCGGCCGGAGATGCACGTGGTCCACGAAACGGTCTACCAGGCCCTCTACGTCCAGGGCCGGGGTGAGCTGCGCCGCGAACTGGCCCGCGCCCTGCGCACCGGCCGCGCCCACCGCAAACCCCGCCGCCAGGCCCAGCGGCGCCAACCCCGATACGCCACCCCCATGGTCATGATCAGCGAACGCCCCGCCGAAGCGGAGGACCGGGGCCGTGCCCGGTCACTGGGAGGGCGACCTGATCATCGGCAAGGACGGGAAGTCGGCCATCGGCACCCTGGTCGAGCGCGCCACCCGCTACGTCATGCTGCTGCACCTGCCGGCAGACCATGGCGCCGAAAGCGTCCGGGACGCACTGGTCACAACCGTCCAGACTCTGCCCACCCACCTCCGACGGTCCCTGACCTGGGACCAGGGATCAGAGATGGCCGCCCACGGCTCCTTCACCGTCACCACGGACGTCCCGGTCTACTTCTGCGACCCGGCCAGCCCCTGGCAGCGCGGATCGAACGAGAACACCAACGGTCTGCTCCGGCAATACTTCCCCAAAAGCACCGACCTGGCGGCCCACACCCGCGAACACCTCGACGCCGTCGCCACCGAGCTGAACGGCCGCCCACGCAAAACGCTCGGCTGGGAAACCCCAGCCGAGCGCCTGCATAAACTACTCACGGCCTGATCAACACGACCACGTGTTGCAACGACCCCTAGAAACCGCCGTGGTACAGCGCGGGCCGTTCGACGAGTTCCACCTCGACGCGCCCGCCCTCGGTCCGCGCGCGTACGCCGGCCTCGCAGACCGCGGCCACCGCGTAACCGTCCCAGACACTGGGCCCGGTGACCTCGCCGCGCCGGGTGGCGTCGACCCAGGCCTGGACCTCGCGGTCGTAGGCGTCCTCGAACCGCTCGATGAAGTCCTGGGCGATGGTCCCGCCCCAGCGGCCGGCCGAGTTGACGACCATGCCATGACCGTCGCCGATCCGCGCGGTCCCGCGCTCGCAGACCACCTCGGCCTGCACCTGGTACCCGAAGCCGCAGTTGACGTTGATCTCGACGTCGACGATCGCGCCGCCGTCGGTCTCCATCACGACGAACTGCGGGTCCTGAAGGCCTTCAGGCGCGTTCTGGGACGGCCTCGGACACAGCACGGTGACCGCGGTGATCTCCTGTCCGAGAAGCCACCGGGTCACGTCCATCTCGTGCACCACGGAGTCGTTGATGTGCATCGCGCTGGTCCACCAGGGCGGGGAGGCCAGATTGCGATGCCGGTTGTGCAGCATGAGCGGACGGCCCAACTGCCCCGTGTCGAGCAGCGACTTGAGCTTCAGGTACTCGGCGTCGTACCGCCGCATGAACCCGACCTGGACCCGGCGACGCCCCAGCCCCTGCTCGGCCTCCAGTACCCGCAGCGCGGAAGCCGCGTCCGGCGTGAGCGGCTTCTCGCACAACACCGGCAGGTCATAGGAGAAGGCCGCGAGCAGGGCCGCCTCGTGAGCGGCCCCGGGCGAGGCGATGAGCACGGCGTCGACATCGGTGGATGCCATGGCGACGACCGGGTCCGTGTACGTCTTGCAGCCGTCGATCCCGGCAGCGACCTGCTCGGCCCGCGCGGGATCGACGTCCACGACGGCAACTACCCGGGCTCCACTGGTGACTTCCTCAATACGACGAACGTGATCGGCACCCATCTTGCCGGTACCGATCACGAGAACGCCGAGCGGGTCATGGTTTCTCATGGAGAAGGGTGCCCCCTTCGGCTGGGAGTGGGCCGTCCCACGTAGGGGCGCGGGGCTGTATCTGATCTGCGGCTCCGCCGCGGGGCGCGACCAGCCACAACCCACCCGCAGCCGCCGATCAACCTCAGGTCCCCAAACCTATGCGCCGCAGGACCGAAGGAACTGCCGAGTCCGCACAGCAATCGGCAACGGCTTGTCCGGTTCACAGGGATACATGTCCTGCTCGACAATCGCGAACAGATCCACGCCGAGCTTCTGCGCCGCAGTCAGCACAGGCCCCAACTCCGGCACCCCAGAAGGAGGTTCACACATAACCCCCCGCTGCACAGCAGGCCCGAAGGGCACCTCATTAGCGACAACATCAGCCAGGATCGCCGGATCCACCTGCTTGAGGTGCAGATACCCGATCCGCTCACCGTACGTCTCGATCAGCTTGACGCTGTCCCCACCGCAGTAGGCGTAGTGCCCAGTGTCAAGGCACAGGTTGACCACGTCGGAGTCCGTGGCGTCGAGGAACCGCTCCACGTGCGTCTCGGTGTCGATGTGGGTGTCCGCGTGCGGATGGACGACGATGTCGAGCCCGTACGTCTCCTTGACCTCGCGCCCGAGCCGCTCCATGCCCCGGGCGAGGTGACCCCACTGCTCGGCGGTCAGCTCCGGCGGTTCCAGGATCTCGGCGGTCTTGTCGTCCCGCCAGAACGAGGGGATGACGACCAGGTGCTTCGCGTCCATCGCCTGCGTGAGCGCGGCGACCTGGCTGACGTGCTCCCAGGTCGACTCCCACTCTGACGGACCCCGGTGCAGGCCGGTGAAGACCGTACCGGCCGACACCTTGAGGTCACGCTTGACGATCTCGTCCGTCAGACGGGCCGGGTCGGTCGGCAGATAGCCGTACGGGCCCAGTTCGATCCAGCGGTAGCCGGCCTCGGAGACCTCGTCCAGGAAGCGTTCCCACGGCACCTGTACCGGGTCGTCGGGGAACCAGACGCCCCAGGAGTCCGGCGCCGAGCCGACCCGGATGCGGTCGAGCGGCGTCGTCATGCCGTCTTCCCTTCCGGGGTGGTGGTGACGGGTGTCTGGAGGTCTTCGGCTTCGGGGAGCTTTTCGACGTCGACGCCGCGTACTTGGGCCAGTTCGTGTTTGAGGGCTGCGAGTTCGGCGCCGCCGGCCATGTGGTTGGTGAGTTCTTCGAGGGTGACGTCGCTGCGGGCCGCACTCAACTCCATGGTGCCCAGGCGCAGGACGCTGAAGTGGTCGCCGACCATGTAGGCGTGGTGGGGGTTGTGGGTGATGAAGATGACGCCCAGGCCCTTGTCGCGGGCGGCGGCGATGTATTTGAGGACGACGCCGGACTGTTTGACGCCGAGGGCGGCGGTGGGCTCGTCGAGGATGAGGACGCGGGCGCCGAAGTAGACGGCGCGGGCGATGGCCACGGACTGGCGCTGGCCGCCGGAGAGGGTGCCGATGGCCTGGTCGAGGTCGTCCAGGACGATGCCCATGGCGCGCAGTTCGGTGTCCGCGGTCTGCTTCATCTTCTCGATGTCGAGACGGCGCACGGGCCAGGGGCCCTTGGTCATCTCGGAGCCGAGGAAGAAGTTGCGCCACACCGGCATCAGCGGGACGGTGGCCAGGTCCTGGTAGACGGTGGCGATCCCGGCGTCCAGCGCCTGGCGGGGCGTGCTGAAGTGGACCGGCTCGCCGTCGATGAGGAGTTCGCCCTCGGTGTGCTGGTGCAGTCCGGAGATGATTTTGATCAGCGTGGACTTGCCGGCGCCGTTGTCGCCCAGGACGCAGGTGACCTGGCCGGAGCGCACGGTGAGGTTCACGCCGTGCAGGGCCCGGACGTTGCCGTAGGCCTTGCCGGTGGCGCGCAGCTCGACGATCGGCGCGGCGTCCTGGGGCGAACTGTCCTGGGTGAGGGTGCCGTTGGGGGAAGACTCGGCGGGGGAGGTTTCGTTGGTTGTCATCAGTTCACCTCCGGGTCGCCTGGCGGCGGACCCACAGATTGACGAGGGCGGCGACCAGGAGCATCACGCCGAGGAACGCCTTGAACCAGTCCGGGTTCCAGTTGGCGTAGACGATGCCCTGGGAGACCATGCCGAAGATGAAGGCACCGATGACCGAACCGATGGCGGAGCCGTAGCCGCCGGTCAGCAGGCAGCCGCCGATGACCGCGGCGATGATGTAGAGGAACTCGCTGCCGACGCCCTCGCCGGACTGCACGGTGTTGAACGAGAACAGCAGGTGCATGCCCACGAACCAGGCACACGCGCCCACCCCCATGAACAGGGCGATCTTCGTGAAGTTGACCGGGACACCGACCGCGCGGGCGGAGTCCTTGCTGCCGCCGACGGCGAAGATCCAGTTGCCGAACTTGGTGCGCAGCAGGATCCAGGTCGCGATCGCGGCGAACACCAGCCAGTACACGATGGTGATCTTGAAGTTGACGCCGCCGATGCTGAACTCGGACGCGAAGACCTTCTTGGCCTGGTCGAAGCCGTCCATGTCGGCGATCGAGTCGGACGCCACGTTCCCGGTGAAGATCTTCGTGACGGCGAGGTTGGCGCCCTGCAGGATCAGGAACGAGGCCAGGGTGACCAGGAAGCTCGGCAGCCCGGTCTTGATCAGCAGCCAGCCGTTGAACGCGCCCACCGCCAGCGACACGATCAGGGCGACGAAGATGCCGGTCCACACGTTCATGGACAGCTGGAAGCTGAGGATCGCGGCGGTCAGCGCGGAGGTGGTGACCGCGACGCCGGCGGACAGGTCGAACTCCCCGCCGATCATCAGCAGGGCCACCGGCAGCGCCATGATGCCCATCACGGACGCCTGGTAGAGCACGGTGGCCAGCGCGCTGGTCTCCCGGAAGGAAGGCGCCGCCGCGAAGAAGAACAGGTACACGCCGATCGCGGCGATGAGAGCGCCGACCTCGGGGCGGGCGAGCAGCCTGCGCCCCAGGGACCGCTGGTTGGTGCGGCCGTCCTTGTGAGTGACCGGCGGAGCCGGCGGCGAGGAACTCGCCGCCGGTGCCGTTGTCTGACTCATCGACATCACCGAGTGCCCTTCGCGGCGAACGCGGCGATCTTCTCGACGTTGGACTTGTCGACGAACGCCGGGCCGGTCAGCACGGGCTGCTCACCGCCACCGCTGTAGTTGCCGTTGTTCTTGAACAGCCACATCGAGTCAACGGCCAAGTAGCCCTGCAGGTAAGGCTGCTGGTCCACCGCGAACTGGATGTCGCCCTTCGTGATGGCGTCGGTCATCTCCTTGTTGAGGTCGAAGGTCGCGACCTTGGCCTTGCTGTTGGCGTCGCCCACCGACTGCACCGCGGTCAGCGCGTAGCTGGCGCCGAGCGCGACCACGTAGTCAATGGCCTTGTCCTGGTTGAGCTTCGCGGTGATCGTCGACTTCACGGACGGCATGTCGGTGCCGTTGACGTTGAGGACCTCCAGCGTGCCGGTGAACGTCTTCTTCACACCGTCACAGCGCTGGGTGAGGCCGACGTTGCCCTGCTCCTGGACCACACAGACGGCCTTCTTGGAGCCGAGCTCGTTCAGCCTCTTGCCGAACGCCTCGCCCGCGACGGACTCGTCCTGGCCGAAGAACTGCTGGAGACCCAGCTTCTTCCAGTCGCTCAGGCCCGAGTTGAGGCCGACGACGGGGATGCCGGCCGCCGTGGCCTTGGCGACGACGTCCTTCATGGCGTCCGGCTTGGCCAGCGTGATGGCGATGCCGTCGACTTTCTGGTCGATCGCGTTCTGGACGAGGGTGGCCTGCTGGCCCGCGTTCGGGTCGGCCGAGTAGACGAGCTTGATGTTGTCCTTGTCGGCGGCGGCCTGGGCACCCTTGCGGACGATGTCCCAGAAGGTGTCACCGGGCGCCTGGTGGGTGACCAGGGCAACGGTCATCTGAGGAGTGGTGGCCTTGCCCGCCGAGGCGTCAGCCCCTTCATCCTCGGACTTCTTGCCGCCGGAACTGCTGGAGCAACCCGCCAGGACCAGGGCCGTCACCGCGGCAGCGGCAACAACGGGGGCGATTCTGCGGGAGCGAGAAGAGCGAGCCATCTTTCCTGCACCTCACTGTGCGACCGGGGAGAGGGTGGGGATCTTAGCGATCCCGGGCCCGGGTCCCGGAGGTCCGGGCCGTGTGCCGCAAACACGGCAGTGGTGTTGGGACCGAATCCAATTGCTTGGAAGTGTCCGCTGTCAATACTTTGTTAAGACATTATTTCACTAGCAGGTCAGAATGTAAGAACAAACTCTTGACAGCGTCGCCCTCCGAGTCCTACACCTGGGGGGACGACAGGCCCCTCGGGACCCGCATCCTCCGCAGCTCGAAGGAGCATCGCATGACCGAGTCAGCCCCGCCCTTCGACCTGGTCACCATGGGCCGCATCGGAGTTGATCTCTATCCGCTGCAGTCCGGTGTACCGCTGACCCTAGTGCAGACGTTCGGAAAATTTCTCGGTGGGTCGGCTGCCAACGTCGCGGTCGCGGCGGCCCGTCTGGGCCGCTCCTCGGCCGTCGTCACCCGCACCGGCGCGGACCCCTTCGGCGACTATCTGCACCAGGCGCTACGGGAGTTCGGGGTCGACGACCGCTGGGTGACGCCGGTGGCCGGGCTGGCGACGCCGGTCACGTTCTGCGAGCTCTTCCCGCCGGACGACTTCCCGCTGCACTTCTACCGCCGACCGACCGCCCCTGACCTGCAGATACGCACCGATGAGCTGGATTTCTTCGGCATCCGGGCCGCCCGCGTCTTCTGGATCACCGGCACCGGTCTGAGCGAGGAACCGAGCCGCTCCGCCACGCTCGCCGCCCTCAAGGCCCGCGACCGGGCGGGCATCACGGTCTTCGACCTGGACTGGCGCCCGGCGCTTTGGAGCAACGCGGCCTGGAGCGACCCGGAGGAAGCCCGCCCGTACTACGCCGAGGCCCTTCGCCACGCGACCGTGGCGGTGGGCAACCTCGACGAGTGCGAGATCGCCACCGGCGTACGCGAACCGCGCGCCTGTGCCGAGGCTCTGCTGGCGGCCGGGGCCGAGCTGGCCGTCGTCAAGCAGGGCCCCAAGGGCGTGCTGGCGCTGCACCGCGACGGCACCACCGCCGAGGTCCCGCCGGTGTCCGTCGAGGTGGTCAACGGCCTGGGCGCGGGTGACGCGTTCGGCGGCGCCCTGTGCCACGGGCTGCTGTCCGGCTGGGACCTGGAGCGGACCATGCGGTACGCCAACACCGCCGGCGCCCTCGTCGCCTCCCGCCTCGCCTGCTCGTCCGCGATGCCGACCCCGTCCGAGGTCGACGACCTCCTCGCGAGCGGGTCGCGCCGATGAGCGAGCATCCGACCGCGACGATCCCAGGGGCGCCCGAGCGGGCGCCCCACACCCCTGAACGGAGCTTCTCTTGACCATCAGCATCGCCGACCTCGCCACGGTCAGGGCCCGGCACCCGGAGGCCGTCGCGGAGGCCGCCGCCCGCCGGGTCCGGCGACCGCTGATCGGCGACAGCGGACGGCTCATGATCGTGGCCGCCGACCATCCGGCGCGCGGCGCCCTGGGCGTCGGCGACCGCCGGCTCGCCATGGCCAACCGAGCCGACCTGCTGGAACGCCTGTGCGCGGCGCTGTCGCGGCCCGGGGTGGACGGGGTGCTGGCCACCGCCGACATCCTGGACGACCTGCTGCTGCTCGGGGTGCTGGACGGCAAGGTCGTCATGGGGTCGATGAACCGCGGCGGGCTGGCCGGCGCGGTCTTCGAGATGGACGACCGCTTCACCGGGCACCGCGCGCAGGACATCGCCCGGCTGCGCTTCGACGCGGGCAAGCTGCTGCTGCGCATCAACTACGACGACCCTGGCTCGCTCACCACCCTGGAGTCCACCGCCCGCGCAGTGGACGAGATGGCGGCGCGCCAACTGCCGTTGTTCGTCGAGCCGTTCATCTCGCGCCGGGTCGACGGCCGGGTGCGCAGCGATCTGTCCGCCGAGGCGGTCACCCGCTCGATCGCCATAGCCTCGGGCCTCGGCGGCACCTCCGCCTACACCTGGCTGAAACTCCCCGTCACCGACGACCCGGACGACATGGCCGAGGTGCTGGAGACGTCGACACTGCCCGCCGTGCTGCTGGGCGGCGAGGTCGGCGGCTCCCCCGAGGAACAGGACGGCGCGTACGAGCGCTGGCGCAAGGCGCTGCGGCTGCCGACCGTGCAGGGGCTGGTCGTGGGCAGGTCGCTGCTCTACCCGTCTTCGGGCAGTGTGGAGACCGCCGTGGACACGGCGGTGGGGCTGCTGTGAACCGAATCAACTAGGCACTGCTGTGAACCGAAACGACAAGGGCACGGCCGTGAACAGGGTCAACACGGGACCCGCTGTGAACAGGAGTGACAGACCATGACCACCGCCTACCATCTCCCGGCAGGCAAGGCCCTCGGTGGCCCCTATGTCGTCGACGTCAACCCCGAGAAGGCCGGTTGGGGCTACTCCAGCCTCCGGGTGCTGGAGCTGCCCCCGGGCGGCTCCCACACGCTCTCCAGCGGCGACAGCGAGTGGATCGTGCTGTCCCTGAGCGGCGCCTGCACGGTCGACACGACGGACGACTTCGGCCACTCCACCTTCGACGTGCAGGGCCGCGACAGCGTGTTCAGTGGCGTCAGCGACTTCGTGTACGTGCCACGCGACGCCCGTACGACGATCACCTCCCCCGAGGGCGGGCGCTTCGCGCTCACCGGCGCGCGCTGTACCCGCCGCCTGCCCGCCCGCTACGGGCCCGCGTCCTCCGTACCGGTGGAGCTGCGCGGCACCGGGAACTCCTCCCGGCAGGTCAACAACTTCGGCGCGGCTGGCGTCTTCGAGTGCGACAAGCTGATCGCCGTCGAGGTGATCACACCAGGCGGCAACTGGTCGTCCTTCCCGCCGCACAAGCACGACGAGCACCGGCCCGGCGAGGAGTCGGTCCTGGAGGAGATCTACTACTTCGAGTTCGCGGACCACGAGGGCACACCCGGCCTCGGCTACCAGCGGGTGTCCCCGTCCGGCCAGGGCCGGAACACGGATGTGCTGGCCGAGGTGCGCGGCGGCGACGTCGTCCTCATCCCCGACGGCTGGCACGGGCCCTCCATGGCCGTGCCCGGCCACCACATGTACTACCTCAACGTCATGGCGGGCCCCGAGGCCGACCGCGCCTGGCTGATCTGCGACCACCCCGATCACGCCTGGGTCCGCGGCACCTGGCCCGAGCAGCCCGTCGACGCCCGTCTGCCCCTCTACACGGCCCCGGAGAAGTCCTGATGAGCACCACCCCTACCCGCCGTCTGACCGTCGCCCAGGCGCTGGTGCGGTTCCTGTCCGTCCAGTACACCGAGCGCGACGGCGTGCGTCAGAGGCTGATCGCCGGCACCTGGGGCATTTTCGGCCATGGCAATGTGGCGGGCCTCGGTCAGGCGCTTCTGGAGGCCGGTGAGGACGCGATGCCGTTCCACCAGGGCCGCAACGAGCAGGCGATGGTCCACGCTGCCGTCGGTTACGCCCGCCAGCTGAACCGGCTCTCCACCCAGGCCGTCACCACGTCCATCGGCCCCGGCGCCACCAACCTCGTCACCGGCGCCGCCCTCGCGACGATCAACCGTCTCCCGGTGCTGCTGCTCCCCGGCGACTACTTCGCGACGCGCACCGCGGACCCGCTGCTCCAGCAGCTGGAGCACCCGGTCGAGGCCGATCTTTCCGTCAACGACACCCTGCGCCCGGTCTCACGTTACTTCGACCGGGTGACGCGCCCCGAGGCACTGATCCCGTCCGCGCTGAACGCCGTACGCGTCCTCACGGACCCGGTGGAGACCGGTGCCGTCACCCTCTCCCTGCCGCAGGACGTGCAGGCGGAGGCGTACGACTGGCCGGAGGAGTTCTTCGCCGAGCGCGTCTGGCACGTCCGGCGTCCCGCGCCCGACCCGTACGAGCTGGCCGAGGCGGTCCAGGCGATCCGGTCCGCCGAGCGCCCGCTGATCGTCGCGGGCGGCGGGATCCACCACAGCCAGGCCGAGGAGGCGCTGAAGGCCCTGGTGGACGCCACCGGCATCCCCGTGGCCTCCACACAGGCCGGCAAGGGCTCCCTGCGCTACGACCACCCCGCCGACCTGGGCGGCATCGGCCACACCGGTACGGCGGTCAGCGACGACCTGGCCCGCACCGCCGACCTGATCATCGGCGTCGGGACGCGCTACACCGACTTCACGACCGCCTCGAACACGCTGTTCCAGAACCCCGGTGTGCGGTTCCTGAACCTCAACATCGCCGCCTTCGACGCCCACAAGCTGGCGGCGCGGACCCTCGTCTGCGACGCCCGTGCGGGCCTCACAGCGCTCACCGATGCGCTGGCGGAGACCGGGCACCGGGTCGGACAGGTGTACGAGGGCGAGTACCGGGCGGGCCGGGAGCGCTGGGACGCGGTCGTCGAGGCCGCCTTCCGGGGCGACGACTCGGCCGTGCCCACCCAGACGCAGGTGCTCGGCGCCCTGGACTCGGTCGTCGGCGACGACGACGTGATCATCAACGCGGCCGGTTCGCTCCCCGGTGACCTGCACAAGCTGTGGCGGGCCCGCAGCCCCCGCCAGTACCACCTGGAGTACGGCTACTCCTGCATGGGCTACGAGATCCCGGCGGGGATCGGCGTCCAGCAGGCCGCCCCGGACACCCCGGTCTGGTCGCTGGTCGGCGACGGCACCTATCTGATGATGCCGACCGAGATCGTCACCGCCGTCCAGGAAGGTCTGCCGGTCAACCTGCTCCTCATCCAGAACCACGGGTACGCCTCGATCGGCGGCCTCTCCGAGTCGGTCGGCGGCGAGCGTTTCGGCACCCCCTATCGCTACCGGGCCGCCGACGGCACCTTCACCGGCGACCCGCTGCCGGTCGACCTCGCGGCCAACGCGGCCAGCCTCGGCATGGACGTCCTGCGCGCCAAGACCGTGGGCGAGCTGCGTACGGCTCTGGCGACGGCCCGCGCCTCGGACCGGCCGACCTGTGTGTACGTCGAGACCGACCCGACGCCGACCGCTCCCCCGGCGGAGGCCTGGTGGGACGTACCGGTCGCCGAGACCGCCACTCGCGAGTCCGCCGTACAGGCCCGCGAGGAGTACGACCGCCAGGTGGCCGACCGCCGTCGGCACCTCTGACTCCCCTATGGAGGCCGTATCAACCTCGGTTCCCCCAGCCACTTCTGACGCATCGTCATTATCTGAAGGGAGGTGCCCCCGTGGCGACACCCGGTGATCGTGCCCGTGCGGTGTCCGGCTCCCCGCTCGGCACCCTGGACTTCACACTGGACCGCTCCAGCCCGGTCCCGCTCTACTACCAGTTGGCCCAGCAGCTGGAGGCGGCGATCGAGCACGGCGTCCTGGCGCCGGGCAATCTCCTGGGCAACGAGATCGACCTGTCGGTCCGTCTGGGCCTGTCCAGACCCACGGTCCGCCAGGCGATCCAGTCCCTGGTGGACAAGGGCCTGCTGGTACGCCGGCGAGGCGTCGGTACGCAGGTGGTGCACAGCCAGGTCAAGCGCCCGCTCGAACTGAGCAGCCTGTACGACGACCTGGAGACGGCCGGACAGGGGCCCACCACCCAGGTCCTGCGCAACGAGGGGCAGCCGGCGTCCGCCGAGGTCGCCGCCGCCCTCGGGGTGAAGGAGGGCAGCGAGGTCATCGTGCTGGAGCGGCTGCGCTGCACGCACGGCGAGCCGGTGGCGTTCCTCTGCAACTACCTGCCCTCGGGACTCCTCGAACTCGACGCCGCCCGGCTGGAGTCGACGGGCCTGTACCGGATGCTGCGCGCCGCGGGCATCACCCTGCACAGCGCCCGCCAGACCGTCGGCGCCCGCTCGGCCACGGCGGCGGAGGCCAAGCGCCTGCAGGAGCCGGAGGGCGCCGCCCTGCTCACCATGCAGCGCACGGCGTACGACGACACCGGACGGGCCGTGGAGTTCGGCACGCACATCTACCGGGCGTCGCGCTACGCCTTCGACTTCCAGTTGCTGATGCGCCCGTGAGCCGCCCCTGTTCCCGTCATCCGTACGGCTATCGGGAACAGGGCCGTCCCGGGTACTCCGCGCTCTCCGGTACGCCCGCCGCACGCATCCGGCGCAGCACCTCGCCCCGGATCGCCTCGTCGTCGATGTAGAGGGGGCAGTTGACGTCCCGGTCGAACACCAAAACGTCCCCGGCGGTGTCCCAGAGCACCCAGCGGGGTGCGTGGGGCGAGTCCTGCCACAGCTGGGTGTACTCGCCGATGACGTCCGTCGTCGGAGCGCTCACAGTGTTCCCTCCTCGTTCTCCTGGCCGTCGACGAGTGTCGCCACGACCTCGATGTCCCCGATGCGCGAACTGTCGACGCTTCGGGGGTCGTCTCCCAGCACGACCAGATCGGCCCGCTTGCCGGGCGTGACGCTGCCCGCGCTGTCCTCCCAGTGACAGGCGTAGGCCCCGTCGACGGTGTACGCGCGCAGCGCCTCGTCGACGGTGATGCCCTCGTCCGGCCCGATCAACTGCCCTGACAGCGAAGCCCGTTCGACCATGAACTGGACGGCCCGCAGCGGCGATCCGTCCGCCACCGGCCGATCGGAACTCCCCACCAGCCGGATGCCGTGCGCCAGGAACGCCCGCCCTCGGTACAGCCAGGGCGCCCGCTGCTCCCCCATGATCGACGCGTAGTCGTCACCGAAGTACCGCAGGAAGTTGGGCTGTACGACGGCCGTCGCACCGAGTCGTCCCAGCCGGGGCAGCTGATCGGGCCGGATCAGCCCGGCGTGCTCGATCCGGTGCCGGGCGTCCGGCCGGGGCCGCAGCCGCTGCGCCTCCTCCAGCGCGTCCAGCGCGACATCGGCGGCGCGGTCGCCGATGGCGTGCACGGCGAGCTGCCAGCCCGCGAGATGCCCGTCCACGATGGTCCGCTTGAGGAGTTCGGGGTCCTCCTGCAACTGCCCTGCGGTGTCGAGCCCTTGATAGGGGCTGCTGAGGGCAGCGGTACGGGCCATCATGCCGCCGTCGGTGTACACCTTCAGCGCGCCGACGGACAGCCAGTCGTCACCGAAGCCGGTACGCAGCCCGAGGTCGAGGGCGCGGGGGATGCCGTCAGCCTCGTGGGCGGTGACGGAGTGCAGCCGGTCGGCGGCCACCATCAGCTGGACCCGCAGTGGCAACAGGCCGAGTTCCCGGGCGAGTTGGTAGGCGCCCAGCTCGACCGAGCTGTTGCCGAGCAGGGCGCCGCCGATGCCCGCCTCGGCGCACGCGGTGACTCCCTCGGCCAGACAGGCGCGGGCGGCGCGTCCGATCGCCTGGGCCAACTCCTCCTGGGAGTGCGGCAGTCGAAGCGCGCGGGCCGCGCCCATCGCTCCTTCGGCGAGGAAGGCACCCTCGTGCGGGACCACGCCGGGCAGCAGTTCCAGCACCGGGCTGCTGACCGCGCAGCCGTGTCCGGAGTCGTGCATCAGGAGCACCTTGCGGCCGTCGGCGGCCTTGTCCAATTCGGGGAGGGTCAGATGCCGACCGAGCCCCCGCTGGTCGTACCCCGCGACGTCCACCCAGCCGCCCGGCGGCACCTGCGCCGCGGCCTCCGCCACGACCGCGAGCACGTCCTCGACCCGGACGCAGGGCGCCACCGTGGGCGTGGTCGCCTTGAACCCCGTCCAGGCCAGGTGCACATGGCTGTCGATGAACCCGGGCAGCACGGTCGCCCCCTGGAGGTCGACCACCCGCTGCGCGGGCAGCCCGGTCACCGCCTCGTCCAGGCCCACGATCCGGCCCCGCCAGATGCCCACGTCGTGGGCGACGGGGTGGTCGGGGTCCATGGTGAGGACGCGGGCATTGGTCAGTCGCGTGGTGAGCATGGCGGGAGCAGTTCCTCGTTCCGGGGCCGAAGCCGATCTGGTCGGATCTCGTCCGATCGTGGCTCAGGCGGTCCGTTCCATGCGTTCCGCCAGGCTCCTGGGCCGCATGTCCGTCCAGTTGGTCTCGATGTGGTCCAGGCACTCCTGCCGGGGCGCCGGGCCGTGGACGGCGGTCCAGCCGGCCGGTACGTCGACGAAGTCGGGCCACAGGCTGTGCTGGCCCTCGTCGTTGACGAGCACGCAGTAGACGCCGTCGGGGTTCTCGAAGGGGTTGGTGTTGCTGCCGCTCATGCGGGTCCTCCTGGGTTGGGGTGGACGAGTGGGGTCGGGTCAGTGCTGGTCAAGGGTTTCGGCGCGGGCGACCAGGGCCCTGAGGGCCCGGAACCAGGTCTCCGCCAGGTCCCGGACCGCCTCCTCGGACAGGACGGCGGCGGGCCAGGACCAGTGGGCGGCCAGGACGGGGCCGTCGGCGCGGTCCTCGGTCACGACGTTGATGCCGAGGGCGTGGCCCTCCCGCATCTCCGGCTCGGCGCCGATGTCCGAGACGTCCTCCTCCGGGGCGTACGACCAGTCCGTCGCCTCGGGGATGCCGAAACGGCCGAGGTAGTTGAACTCGATCGGCGGTGCCGCGAAGCCGGCCAGGACGGGCGCGGTGCGGGGGTTGAGGTGGCGGAGCATGCCGTACCCGGCGCCGTTCGCGGGCAGCGAGCCGAGGTGGGCGCGCACCCGGGTGAGCGCCTCCTCGATCTCCGGCCCGCCCGCCAGGGCCGCGTCCAGGTCGACGGGACCGGGATCGATCAGGACCGGGAAGACGCTGGTGAACCAGCCGACCGTACGGGACAGATCGGCGTCGCCCGCCAACTCCTCGTCGCGGCCGTGGCTTTCGAGGTCGACCAGGGCCGGGCCGCCCTCGCCGTCCCCGTGGCGCCGGCGCCAGTCGGCGACGGCGAGGCCGAGGCCGGTGAGGAGCACGTCGTTGACGTTCGCGGTGAAGGCGGACGGCACGGCGGACAGCAGCGGGCCGGTGATCCGGGCGGGCAGCCGCAGTTCCAGTCGCCGTACCGTGCCGGTCGTGTCGCGGACCGGGTCGAAGGGCCTGTCGAGCGGCAGGGGCGCGGCTCCTTCGAGTACGCCGGTCCAGAACGGCAGTTCCGCCTCGCGGGCCGGGTCCTGGGCCAGCTCTTCGAGCCTGCGGGACCAGGTGCGGAAGGACGTGTCGACGGGCGCGAGTTCCGCCGGGCGTCCGGCCTCGACGTCGGTCCAGGCGGCGGCCAGGTCGGGCAGCAGGATGCGCCAGGACACGCCGTCGGTGACGAGGTGGTGGGCCATCAGGAGGAGCCTGCCGGGTTCCGTGCCCGCGTCGAACCACACGGCCCGCACCATGGCGCCCGTGTCCGGGTCCAGTGCCGCACGGGCGGCGTGGGCACGGTCCCCGACCACCGTCCGCAGCTCCTCGCCGTCCAGTCCGGCGACGTCGACCCGCTCGATCCACGTCCCGGTGTCCACCGATCCGGCCGCCGGCACCTCCAGGCTCCACTGACCGGCTTCCGTACGGACGAGGGTGCCTCGCAGCATGGCGTGCCGGTCGGCGAGCGCCCGGAGCACGGCGGCGAGCTTCGGCCGGTCCAAGGCGGCGGGCGTCTGGACGAGGGCCGACTGGTGGTAGCCCTTGAACGGGCCGCCCAGTTCGCGCAGCCAGTGCATGACCGGCGTGAGCGGCACACTGCCGGTCCCGTCGTCCGCGGGGCGGGCGGCGGCGGAGCCGGTGGTGGTCGCCACTTCGGCGAGAGCGGCCACCGTACGGTGGCGCAGCACGAGTCGCGGGGTGATCCGCACGCCCACGGCCCGTGCCCTGCTGACCAGTTGCATCGCCATGATGCTGTCTCCGCCGAGAGCGAAGAAGTCGTCGTCGACGCCGATCTCGTCCAGGCCGAGCACCTCGGCGAAGACACCGCACAGGGCTTTCTCCAGCTCGGAGCCGGGAGCCCGGCCCGTGGAAAGGGCGGCGAAGTCCGGGGCGGGCAGGGCGGATCGGTCCAGCTTGCCGTTGGCGAGTTGGGGCAGCCGGTCCAGGAGGACGACGGCCGCCGGCACCATGTGGTCGGGCAGTTGCCGGCCGACGTGGCCGCGCAGCCGTCCCGGGTCGGGCAGTTGACCCGGGACGGGGACCACGTACGCCACCAGCAGCTTCCGCGCACCTTCCTGACGTACCGTCACTACAGCCTGGGCGACGTCCGGTTCGGCGGCGAGTGCGGACTCGATCTCGCCGGGTTCGATACGGAACCCGCGGATCTTGACCTGGTCGTCGGCCCGGCCGAGGTAGTCGAGGTGTCCGTCGGCGGTCCAGCGGGCCAGGTCACCGGTCCGGTAGAGCCGGGAGCCCGGCTCCCCGAACGGGTCGGCGACGAACCGCTCGGCGGTCAGCGCCGGGCGGCCCAGATAGCCGCGGGCGAGACCGCCGCCGGACAGGTAGAGCTCGCCCGTCACGCCGGGCGGTACGGGTTGCAGCAGGTCGTCGAGGACGTACGCCCGGGTGCCGGCCACGGGGCTGCCGACGAGCGGCCGGTCGCTGTCGCGCACCCGTGCCACGAGGGCGTCGACGGTGGATTCGGTGGGGCCGTACAGGTTGAACGCCTCGGTGCCGGTCAGCCGCCCGAGCCGCTCCCACAGCGCGACCGGTACGGCCTCGCCGCCGACGCCGACGACGGCGAGCGGACAGCTCCCGTCGTCACGGACGAGGCCCGTCTCGGCCATCTGCCCGAAGAACGACGGTGTGACCTCCAGGAAGTCGAAGCCGTGCTCGACGACGGCCGCCGCGAGCAGCTCCGGGTCACGGCGGGTCTCGTCCGACACCACGTGCACGCAGTGCCCGTCCAGCAGCCACAGCTGCGGCTGCCAGGAGGCGTCGAAGGAGAACGCCCAGGCATGTCCGGCCCGCAGGTGACGGCGGCCGGTGGCGGCCTTCGCCGGTGCGTACAGCGTCTCGCGGTGGCTGTGGAAGAGGTTGCCGACGGTCTCGTGGGTGATGACCACGCCCTTGGGACGGCCGGTGGAGCCGGAGGTGTAGATGACGTACGCCGGGTGGCGCGGGGTGAGGGGTGCGAGGCGGTCGCCGTCGAGGAGGTCGGTCGCGTCCTGGGCGGCCAGCAGGTCGGCGGCCGCCGGGGCGTCCAGCTCCAGCATCGGTGGGCCGTCAGCGGGCAGCAGCCGTGCGATGTTCCGCGTGGTGAGCGTCAGTACCGGGCGGGCGTCGTCGAGCGTGTCGCGGAGGTGGCCGGCCGGTGCGTCCGGGTCGAGCGGGAGATAGGCGGCGCCGGCCTTCTGTACGGCGAGGATGGCCAGCAGTGTGCGGGCGGTTCGGGGCAGGGCGAGCGCCACGAGCCGCTCCGGTCCTGCGCCCCGCGCGACCAGCAGTCGGGCGAGCCGGTTGGCCTCGGCGTTGAGCTGCGCGTACGTCAGCTCGATGCCGTCGGAGGCCACGGCAGGAGCGTCCGGGGAGAGTGCGGTCTGCCGCTCGAAGAGGGCCGGCACTGTTGTCGGGTCGGCGAGCAGCGGCCGGGCGTTCCACTCGGTCAGGATCCGGTGGCGTTCGGCGGTGCCGAGGATGTCGATCCGGCCGATCGGGGCGTCGGGGGCAACGACCACCGCCCGCAGGAGGCGGACCAGGCGCTCGCCTATCGCCTCCGCGGTCGCGGGGTCGAAGAGGTCGGCGCTGTACTCCAGCACACCGTCGACGCCGTCTCCGCCGGCACGTTCCACGAAGTCGAAGGAGAGGTCGAACTTGGCGCCGGTCGCACCGAGTTCCTCCCGCCGCGCCTGAAGCCCCGCGAAGCCTCCGCCGTCCACGCCCGCGGCCAGGTACACGACCATGACCTGGAAGAGCGGATGCCGGGACAGCGAGCGGGCGGGGTTGAGGGCGTCCACCACTCGCTCGAACGGCACGTCCTGGTGGTCGAAAGCGGCCAGGTCGGTCTCCCGTACCCGGGCGAGCAGTTCGCGGAACGCGGGGTCGCCTGAGGTGTCGGTGCGCAGCACCAGCGTGTTGAGGAAGAACCCGACCAGATCCTCCAGCGCCTCTTCGGTGCGTCCGGCGATCGGGCTGCCGAGCGGGATGTCGGTACCGGCGCCCAGCCGGGTCAGCAGTGCCGCCACCGCCGCCTGGACGATCATGAACATACTGACGTTGCTCGACCGGGCCAACTCACGCAGCCCGGCTGTCAGTTCCGCGTCCAGGGCGATGTCCGCCACGCCACCGCGGTAGGTGGCCTCCAGCGGGCGCGGCCGGTCGGTGGGCAGCGCGAGTTCCTCGGGGAGACCGCCCAAGGTCCGCTGCCAGAAGGAGAGTTGACGGAAGGCCAGGCTCTCCGGGTCCTTCTCGTCGCCGAGCATCGCCCGCTGCCACAGGCTGTAGTCGGCGTACTGCACCGGCAGCGGCGCCCTTTCCGGCGCCCGGCCCGCCGCACGCGCCTCGTAGGCGGCGGCCAGGTCGCGGGTGAGCGGTGCGTCGGACCACTCGTCGCCCGCGATGTGGTGGAGCAGAAGCAGCAGTACGTGCTCGTCCTCGGCGGTGCGGAAGAGGTGCACGCGCAGCGGAGCCTCCCGGTCCAGCTCGAATCCGTGACCGGCGGCCTCGGCGAGCCGTTCGGCGAGTTCCTCCTCGTTACGGACGGCCTCGGGCGCCACCTCGACGCCGGCCTGTCGCGGCTCCAGGATCAACTGGTAGGCCCGCCCGTCCTCCTCGGGGAAGACAGTGCGCAGCGGCTCGTGCCGGGCCACCAGGTCGTTGACGGCCAGTCGCAGCGCGTCGGTGTCGAGCCGTCCGGTGAGCCTCAAAGCGAGCGGGATGTTGTACGTGGGGCTGGCGCCCTCCACCCGGTACAGCACCCACAGACGCTGCTGGGCGAAGGAGAGCGGCAGCCGCTCCGGCCGCTCGACCGGGGCGAGAACGGGCAGGCGGGCACCGGTCCCTTCGTTGCCCTCCCGGAGGTGCTCGCCGAGCCGGGCGACCGTGGGCGCCTCGAACACCGTACGCAGCGAGACCTCGGCGGCGAGCGTGGCCCGGATGCGGGCGGCGAGGCGCATCGCGACGAGGGAGTGTCCGCCGAGGGCGAAGAAGTCGTCGTGGACGCCGACGCGTTCGACGCCCAGGACGTCCGCGAACAGGCCGCAGAGGATCTCCTCGCGCGGGGTGCGCGGCAGGCCCTCGCCCGTCCCGGTCGCCGCCGTGAAGTCGGGGGCGGGGAGGGCCCTGCGGTCGAGCTTGCCGTTGGGGGTGAGGGGCAGCGCGTCGAGGACGACGAAGGCCGCGGGAACCATGTGCTCGGGGAGCGCGGCGGCCGTGTGCCGGCGGAGTGCGGAGGTGTCGATGGAGGCGGGGGCGGATGCGGGGGCGGCCGGTACGACGTAGGCGACGAGCCGCTGGTCGCGGGCGACCACGCTGACGTGGGCGACGCTGTCGTGGCGAGCGAGGACGGACTCGATCTCGCCCAGCTCGATACGGAAGCCGCGGATCTTCACCTGGCCGTCGGTCCGGCCCAGGTATTCGAGTGTTCCCTCTGTTGTCCAGCGTGCCAGGTCACCGGTGCGGTACATGCGTGAACCGAGTTCACCAAAGGGGTCGGCTGTGAACCGCTCGGCCGTCAGCCCCGGGCGGCCGAGATAGCCACGGGCCAGTTGCACCCCGGCCAGATACAGCTCCCCTGCCAAACCCGGCGGAACGGGCCGCAGCGCGCCATCCAGAACATACGCACGTGTGTTCCACACCGGCCGACCGATCGACACCCGGCCGGTCGTCTCCGTCACCTGAGCAGCGGTGACGTCGACCGAGGCCTCCGTCGGTCCGTACAGGTTGTGCAACTCGGCCGGCAGTACGGCACGGAACCGCTGGGCCAGCTCGTCGGGCAGCGCCTCCCCACTGCACATCACCCGCCGCAGCCCCAGGCAGCCCGCCGCCGAGGGTTCCTCCAGGAACAACTGGAGCATCGACGGCACGAAGTGCACGGTCGTGATGCCCTGCTCCTGGATCAGCCCGGCCAGGTAGACGGGGTCCTTGTGCCCCTCCGGCTCGGCGACCACGAGGGCCGCGCCGGTGATGAGGGGCCAGAAGAACTCCCACACCGACACGTCGAAACTGGACGGCGTCTTCTGCAGAACACGATCGTCCGCGCCCAGCCCGTACTCCCCCTGCATCCACAGCAGACGGTTCACGATGCCCTCGTGCGGCACGACAACGCCCTTGGGGGTGCCGGTCGAACCGGAGGTGTAGATGACGTACGCGGGACTCAACGGGTCGTAGGACTCCGGGAGTTCACTCTCCGCCGTCCCCTCCGGAAGCGCATCCCGGATCACGGCCACCGGACGGGCGTCCGCCAGCATGAACGCCAGCCGATCCTCCGGATAGTCGGCGTCCAGCGGCAGATACGCTCCGCCCGCCCGATGCACCGCCAGCAGCGCGACCACCAGCTCCACCGACCGGGGCAGCGCGACGGCGACAGTCCGCTCCGGTCCCACGCCCATGCCGGCCAGCACGCGGGCCGTCCGCTCGACGCGCTCGTCCAACTCGGCGTAGGTCAGCCGTTGTTCGCCGAACACCAGCGCCAGGGCGTCCGGCGTACGGGCCACCTGGGCCCGGAACAACTCGGGCAGGCTCGTGGACGGCACGGCACGGGCGGTGTCGTTCCAGTCACCCAGAACGGCCCGCCGCTCCGACTCCTCCAGCACCTCCAAGTCCCGCACCAGCACATCAGGTCGGCCGGCCACCTGCTCCAGCAGCCGCACCAGCCGCCCCGCCGTCCGGGTGGCCGTCGGTTCGTCGCAGAGGTCGGTCGCGTACTCCAGGAGAAGGGTCAGACGGTCCGACTCGTCCACGAAGGTGAAGTGGAGGTCGAACTTGGCCATGCCGGTGTCCATGTCGAACCACTCGGTCGGCATGCCGAGCACGTCGGAGTCACCGTCCGGGCGGTAGTGGTAGCCCAGCATGACCTGGAAGAGCGGGTTGCGGCCGGGCACGCGGGCCGGGTTGAGGGCCTCGACGACCTGGTCGAAGGGCAGGTCCTGGTGCTCGAACGCGGCCAGGGACGATTCCCGCACCCGTGCCATCAGTTGACGGAAGGTCAGGTCACCGCCCGACACGTCGGTCCGCAGTACGAGCGTGTTGACGAAGAAGCCGACGAGGTCGTCGAGGGCGTCGTCCGTGCGCCCCGCGATGGGGGCGCCGAGGGGGATGTCGTCCCCGGCGCCGAGGCGGTGCAGCAGCGCGGCCGTGGCGGCCTGGAACAGCATGAACATGCTGGTGCCGGTGGTGCCGGACAGGCCGCGCAGGGCAAGACCGGTGTCGGCCGGCAGTTCCAGCCGGACCTTGCCACCTCGCCCGGTGGGCTCGACCGGGCGGGGCCTGTCCAGGGGCAGCTGCAGCTCCTCCGGGAGGTCGCGCAGAGTCTCGGCCCAGTGCGCGAGTTGGCTCGCACCGACCTGACCGAGCAGCTCGTCCTGCCAGAGGGTGTAGTCGGCGTACTGGACCGGCAGCGGCGCCCACTCGGGGGCGCGGCCCGCGCGCCGCGTCCGGTAGGCGGTGGTGAGGTCGGCCAGGAACGGGCGGTCGGACCACTCGTCGGTGGTGATGTGGTGGAGCACGACGGCCACGACATGGTCGGCCGGGCCGACCCGCAACACCTCACATCGCAACGGGAGTTCGCCGGTGAGGTCGAAGGGACGGCGCTGTGCCGACTCGATGCGGTCGGCCAACTCCCCTTCCCCGCAGTCCGTCACGGTGAACTCGGGGTCGGCCTCGGCCGCCGGAACGATCAGCTGGTACGGCTCCCCGTCCTGCTCGGGGAACAAGGTCCGCAGCGATTCATGGCGTCCCGCCACGTCCCGAAGGGCCGCCCGGAGTGCGTCGAGGTCCAGGTCACCGCGGAGGCGGAAGACCAGCGGGAAGTTGTAGGCGACCCCGCTGCCGGTGATCCGTTCGACCAGCCACAGGCGGCGCTGGGCGGCCGAGAGCGGGATGCGCTCGGGCCGGGCGGCGGGGGTGACGGCCGGGCGGGCCGGGCGTGAGGTGTCGGCGCGGGCCGCGAGCTGCTCGGGCGTGGGCGCCTCGAACAGGTCGCGGATCGCCAGTTCGGCGCCCAGTTCGGTGCGGGCCCGGCTGATCAGGCGGGTGGCGAGCAGGGAGTGGCCGCCGAGGTCGAAGAAGCCGTCCTCGGCGCCGACTTCGGGCAGGCCGAGCACCTCGGCGAAGAGCCGGCAGAGCACCTCTTCCTGCGGGGTGCGCGGCCCCCGGCCGGTGCCGAGGGCGACGGCCGGTTCGGCGTCGGGCAGGGCGCGCACATCCAGCTTGCCGTTGTCGTTCATGGGCAGCCGGTCGAGGGTGACGAACGCGGCCGGGACCATGTAGTCGGGCAGCCGCTGCTTGAGGTCGTCGCGGAGCTGCCGGATCAGGCTGTTGGCGTCGCGGGCGGCCGTCGGGGAGTTGGCGTACGGGGCCGACCCGCCGCCGGGGAGGTAGAGCCCGGCGGTCAGTGGAGGTACCTCGCCGGTGACGAACACGGCGTCGTAGGTGCCGGGTCGGCCGGACCAGGTGGTCAGGACGCGGTGCCCGAGTTCGGCGGCACGGTCGCGCAGCGTCTCCGGGTCGACTCCCCCGGCGGTGCCGATACGGGCGTCGGGGATGCCGGTGAGGCGTACCGGGGCCGCGGTCAGCAGGTCCGCCAGGTCACCGCCGTCGGTGCCGAACTGCTGGGCATCGAAGGGAACGGCAGGAGCATCCGCCAACCGCAGGCCGGGCTCGTCGGCGTACAGCACGGCGTCGTAGCGGTAGCGGGTGAGTTCGTTGTGGTGGCGGGCCCGCTTGGTGCGCAGGTCGACTCCGTAGCCGAGGGTGGTGAAGTAGTCGGGGTCGACGAGGAGTTCCTTCTCCAGGCGCAGGCCGCGTTCGACGGCCCGGGCCGGCGCGTCGCCACTGGCGCCCTTCGCCTCCTGGATCTCGGTCTGGAAGGCGCGGGCGAGGCGCAGGTTGCGGACGTCGCCCACGAACAGCGCGCCGCCGGGGGCCAGCAGCTTCATCGCGCCCCGGATCACCGAGGTCAGGTAGTCGATGCTGGGGAAGTACTGGATGACGGAGTTGATGACGACGGTGTCGAAGTAGCCGTCGCCGGGCAGGCCGGTGAGGTCGTCGGCGGGCTGGGCGCGGAGGGTGACCCTGGCGGCCAGCTCCGGTTCCTGGAGCAGCTCCTGTCCGATCTTGCGGATGACGGGGGCGGCGAAGTCGGTGGCCCAGTAGGCCTCGGCGTCGGGGGCGAGCTTGGACAGGAGCAGGCCCGAGCCGACCCCGATCTCAAGAATCCGGCGCGGTCCCAGTGATCGGACGCGTTCCACAGTGGCCTCGCGCCACTCCCGCATGTGGTCGAAGGGGATGGGCTGTCCGTCGTAGGAGGAGTCCCAGCCGGCGTAGTCCTCGGTGAAGACGGCGGTGCTGATCTCCTCGTACTCGTCGGAGTAGATCTCCTGCCACTCGCCGACCTGGTCGCGTTCGGCGAAGTCCCGGTCGGCATCGGTGAGTTGAGCGGGGACGACGTATCCGACGAGGCGTTCGTCGCGGACGATCACGGCGGCGTGGGCGACCCGGTCGTGCTGGGCGAGGGCGGTCTCGATCTCGCCCAGCTCGACGCGGTAGCCGCGGATCTTCACCTGGTCGTCGGTGCGGCCGAGGAAGTCGAGGTTGCCGTCGGGGTTGCGGCGGACCAGGTCACCGGTGCGGTACATGCGCTCGCCGGATTCGCCGAACGGGTCGGCGACGAACCGTTCGGCGCTGAGAGACGGCCGGTTCAGGTAGCCACGGGCCAGACCGATACCGGCGATGTACAGCTCCCCCGGCACGCCCTCGGGGACCGGACGCAGCCAGGCGTCCAGGATGTGGGCGCGGGTGCCACGGATCGGACGGCCGACGGTCGGCGTCGCGCTGTCGAGCGTGCCGCCGCCCAGGGTGTTGATGGTGTACTCGGTCGGCCCGTAGAGGTTGTAGCCGTACGTACCCTCGGTGTCGCGCAGCCGGTTCCACACCGTCTCCGACACGGCCTCGCCGCCGAGCAGTACCAGCGGCGGGCGGTGGCCCTCCAACAGACCCTCCTCGATGAGGAGATGGGCGTAGGTGGGGGTCACGTTGACGACGTCGACGCGATGGCGCTCGCAGTACGCGACCAGGGCTTCGGCGTCGCGCCTCAACTCCTCGTCGCAGATGTGGACTTCATGCCCCTCGACCAGCCACAGCAGCTCCTCCCACGACATGTCGAAGGCGAAGGACACGGTGTGCGCGATGCGCAGCCGTCGTCCGCCCGCCGACGCGATCGCCGGTTCGAAGATCTCCTTCTGGTGGTTGAGCTGCATGTTGGTCAGACCCCGGTACGGCGTGACGACGCCCTTGGGTCGGCCGGTGGAACCGGAGGTGTAGATGACGTACGCCGGGTGTTCCAGGCTGAAGGCGACGGAGACCAAGTCACCTGGTAGCGCGGTGAGTTCGGCGGCGATTTCCGGGTCGTCGAGCAGCACGCGGGGCGTCTCGCCGACGAGCCGCGCCGACACCGCGGCGGTGGAGAGCAGCATCGTCGGCCGGGCGTCGTCGAGCATCGCGGCGAGCCGGTCGTCCGGGTAGTCCAGCTCCAGCGGCAGATAGGCGGCGCCCGTGCGCAGTACGGCGAACAGGGCGACGACCATGTCGAGGGAGCGGGGCAGTCCGAGGGCGACGACCCGCTCGGGGGCGGCGCCCCGCGCGATCAGCAGCCGGGCCATCTGGTTGATGCGGAGGTCGAGTTCGGCATAGGTCAGGGTGCGGTCGCCGAAGACGACGGCCGTGGCGTCGGGGGTGGCGGCGGCCTGGGCGGCCAGTAGGTCGGCGATCGTGTCCGTGGGGTCGGGGACCCGTCCGGCGGCCCGCTCGTGCGCCAACTCTGCCTGTTCGGACGGGAGTAGTGGGTCGAGGCCGCCCACCGGGGCGTCGAGGTCGTGGGTGAGGCGGTCCAGGAGGAGGGTGAAGCGGTCGAGCAGGTCCTGTGCCTGGGGGCGGGCGACGACGTCGGCCCGGTGGGTCAGGGTGACCTGGATGGAGCGGCCCGGGGTGACGACGAGGTTGACCGGGTAGTGGGTCGCGTCGACGTTGGCGACGGCGGTCGCGCCGTGCCGGTCGCTCAGTTCGGCGAGGCGCTCCTCGGTGTCGTTGTTGCGCAGCACGAACAGCGTGTCGAACAGCCGTCGGTGCCCGGTCTCGGCCTGCAGCACGCCCAGACCGAGGTACTCGTACGGCATCACGGCGAGCCGCTCGTCCTGGACGCGGCGCAGCAGTCCGAGCACCGGCTCGGCCGGGTCGTAGGCGATGCGGGCGGGGACGGTGTTGAGGAACATGCCGATGACGTTCTCGATGTCCGGCACCTCGCTCGGCCGGCCGGCGACGGTCGTGCCGAAGACGACGTCGGTGCGGCCGGTCGCGCTCGCCAGGGTGAGCCCCCAGGCCGCGTTGAGCACCGTGTTGAGGGTCAGCCCGTGAAGCCGCCCGATGGCACGCAGTCGCTCTCCCACCTCGTCCGGGACGAGGACGTCGAGGCTCTCCGGGATGTCCGGTTCCAGGCCCTGGTCGGCGGCGGCGAGCAGGGTGGGTTCGTCGAGTCCGGCGAGGGCGCGGCGCCAGGCGCCGGTTGCGACGGCCGTGTCCTGGACCTCCAGCCAGGTCAGGTAGTCGCGGTAGTTGCCGGGGGCGGGCAGGGTGCTCGCGTCGCCGCCGTTCGCGTACAGGGCGAAGAGCTGGTCGAGGAAGATCCAGGCGGACCAGCCGTCCCAGAGGAGCAGATGGCGCCCCACGATCAGCCGGTCGCCCCGGTCCGCGCCGAGGCGGACGAGGAGCATGCGGAAGAGCAGCGGCCGGGTGAGGTCGAAGCGCCGGGAGCGCTCGGCGTCCGTCAACTCCCGCAGCCTGATGTCCTGTTCGGCTGCCGACAGCCCGGAGAGGTCGACCTCTTCGAGCGGGATCTCGGGGTCGCGCACGATGAACTGCACCGGCTGGCGCAGACCTTCGCTGGTGAACCCGGCGCGCAGGCTTGGGTTGCGTGCGAGCAACACCCTTACGGCGGTGCGGAGTCGCTCGGTGTCGAGGGGTTCGGCGAGGTCGAAGGACTCGTGGACGGTGTAGACGTCCAGAGCGCTGTCGTCGTAGGTGGAGTGGAAGAACAGGCCTTCCTGGAGCGGGGCCAGCGGCCAGATGTCCTCGACGGGGGCGGGACTGAGCCGGTGGACGCGATCGGTCTCCTCGGCGGTGAGGGCGAACGAGGAGCGCAGGGCGGCCACTTCGGCGACTGGTGCCGCCGCCGCGGAGAGGGCGGCCGGGGTGCGGTGTTCGAAGACGTCACGCGGGTTGAGGTCGAGGCCGGCCCGGCGGGCGCGGCTGGAGACACCGATGGAGGTGATGCTGTCGCCGCCGAGCATGAAGAAGTCGTCGTCGATGCCGACGTCTTCGAGCTTCAGTACGGCGGCGAAGATCCCGGTGAGGGCGTGTTCCCGCTCGTTGCGCGGGGCGCGCGTCTCCGCTCGTACCGCCTGCGCGGCGGGCAGCGCGCCCCGGTCCAGCTTGCCGCTCGGGGTGAGCGGGAGGGCGTCGAGGACGACGTAGGCGGCCGGGATGACGGCGGCGGGCAGTTCCTGGGCGAGCGCGGCCTGGAGTTCGGCGGGCGGCGGAACATCCGCGTCGCGGGCCGGCACGACGTACGCGACCAACTGGCCGCCGTTCACGGTGACGGCGGCCAGAGCGACCGCCGACTGACGGCTCAACGCGGCCTCGATCTCGCCGAGTTCGATGCGGTTGCCCCGGACCTTCACCTGTCGGTCGGTGCGGCCGAGATACTCGATCACACCGTCGGCGCGGCGGCGCACGAGGTCACCGGTGCGGTACATGCGCGCGCCGGGCTCCCCGTACGGGTCGGCGACGAACCGCTCGGCGGTCAGGTCCGGCCGGGCGTGATAGCCGCGCGCCAGCTGAACACCCGTCAAGTACAGCTCGCCAGGGGTCCCTTCGGGCGCGGGGCGCAGGCAGGAGTCCAGGACGCGCAGGCCCGTGTTCCACACCGGCCGCCCGATGGGCACGGTGGTGCCGGGCGCGCCGTCGTAGGGGTGGTACGTCACGTCGACGGCCGCCTCGGTGGGGCCGTACAAGTTGTGCAGCGCTACGCCGGTCAGCTCGCGCCAGTGTGCGGCGGCGGCGCCTGGCAGCGCCTCGCCGCTGCTGAAGACGTTGCGCAGGGACGCGGCCCAGGTCGGGTCGGCGGTGATCTCGTCGGTCTGGAGGAAGGCCTCCAGCATCGACGGCACGAAGTGCAGTGCGGTGACGCCCTGTTCGCGGATCAGCCCGGCGAGGTAGGCGGGATCGCGGTGGCCGTCCGGGCGGGCGAGGACCACGGCGGCGCCCTCGCACAGCGCCCAGAAGAACTCCCAGACGCTGACGTCGAAGCTGGCCGGGGTCTTCTGCAGGACCCGGTCGTCGGCGGTCAGTCGGTACTCACCCTGCATCCAGGCCAGCCGGTTGAGGATGGCCCGGTGGGTGACGACGACACCCTTGGGACGGCCGGTGGAGCCGGAGGTGTAGATCAGGTAGGCCGGGTCGTCGGGGTGCGCGAGGTGGGCAGGGCGCTGCTCCGGGCCCTCCTCGGACGGGGTGTCGAGCAGCAGGAGGGCGTGCCCCGGGGGCAGTTGAGGGGCGGTCGCCGAGGTGGTCACCACGGTGGCGGCACCGGAGTCGGCGAGCATGTGGGCCACCCGGTCGGCGGGATAGTCCACGTCGACCGGGAGGTAGGCGGCGCCCGACTTCAGTACGCCGAGCAGCGCGACCATCAGCTCGGCGGAGCGCGGTACGGCGACGGCGACGACCGTGCCGGGGCCCGCGCCCCGGGCGGTCAGTCGATCCGCCAACTTCCCTGCTCTGGCGTCGAGTTCGGAGTAGGTGAGGGTATCCCCCTCGTACACGACCGCCGTTGCCTTCGGGCTGCGGGCCACCTGCGCCTCGAAGGCCGCGGCGAGGGTCGTGCCGGGGATGTCACGATGTTCACCGGTCGGGTGGGCGGCGAGGAGTTCCTCGGCCGACAGCAGGTCCACGTCGGCGACGGACTGGGCCGGGTCGGCGGCCAGGGCGTGCAGGATGCGGGAGAGACGCTCCGCGATCCGGCGTACGGCCTCGGCGTCGAGCCGCTGGGCGTGGTGTTTGAGCCGCAGGTCCAGACGTCGGCCGGGCTTGACGATCAGGGCGAGCGGATAGTGGACGGCGTCGTGGAACTCGTGGCCCGTCAGCCGGAGCGTGCCGGTCGGGTCGGCGAGGTCGGTCGCGGCCGGGTAGTTCTCGAAGACGACGAGGGTGTCGAAGAGTTCACCCGCGCCCGCCAGTCCCGCGACGCGCTGGAGTTCGGCGAGGCCGAGGCGCTGGTGGTCGAGCAGCTGGGCCTGTTCGTCCTGGAGGCGGCCGAGGAGGGCGGCGAGGGTGTCGGAGGGTGCCCAACGGAACCGTGTCGGGAGGGTGTTGATGAACAGGCCGATCATGGACTCGATGCCCTCGACCTCGGCGTCACGCCCCGAGACGGTCGTGCCGAACACCACGTCCTGACGTGCCGTGAGCCTGCCGATGAGCAGTCCCCAGGCGCCCTGGACGACCGTGCCCAGGGTCACTCCGTGTTCACGCGCCCGCGCGGCAAGCCGGGCGGTCACCTGCTCGGACAGTTCGAGGCGGATCTGCGCGGGCTCGACGGGCGTACCGTCGGCGGGCGTCTCGACGAGCCGGGTGGGCTCCTCGACCCCGGCGAGGGCCGTACGCCAGGCCGTGCGCGCCGCCTCCCGGTCGGCGGTCGCCAGACGGCGCAGGTAGGCGCTGTAGGGCGCCGGCTGCGGCAGTGCGGCCGGGGTGTCCCCGTAGGAGGCCATCAACTCGCGGTGCAGGACGGGCAACGACCAGCCGTCGGCGATGATGTGATGGAACGTCAGGAGCAGGCGGCTGCGGTGCTCGTCGAGGCGGATCAGCGCGCAGCGCATGAGGGGCGGGTTGGCGAGGTCGAAGCGGCGGGCGCGTTCGGCGGCGGCCACCGCGTCGGCCAGCGGGGCGCGGGCGGGGCCGTCGTGGACGGTCAGGTCGACTTCGCGCCAGGGCAGTTCCAGGCCTGCGGCGACGAGTTGCACGGGCTGCCCGTCCGGTCGGCGACGGAAGCAGGCGCGCAGCGGGGCGTGCCGGTCCAGGACACGCTGGGCGGCCCGGCGCAGGGCTTCGCCGTCGACCGGTCCGGTCAGGTCGAGGGCCTGCTGCACGACGTACGCGTCGAGGTCCGCACCGTCGACGAGGGAGTGGAAGCAGAAGCCCTCCTGGAGGGGGCTCAGCGGCAGCGACTCCTCGATGGTGACCGGGAACTCGCCCTGGATCTCGGCGAGTTCGGCCTCGGTGAGAACGACCAGCGGGGCGGCCGGCTCCGCGTCCTCCCTGACCACTTCAGCTGCCGCTGCCGCGAGCGCGGCGACCGTGCGGTGCTTGAAGACGTCCCGGGAGCTGAGGCGCAGGCCGGCGCGGCGGGCGTGGACGAGGAGTTGGATGGCGGTGATGCTGTCGCCGCCGAGAGCGAAGAAGTCGTCGTCGATGGTCGCCGAGCGCAGGCCGAGGACGTCGGCGTAGGCCGCACACAGCAGTTCCTCGCGGGCGTCGCGGGGCGCGCGGCCGGCGCTGAGGGCGCCGTAGTCGGGCGTCGGCAGTGCGGCGGAGTCGAGCTTGCCGCTGGGGGTGACGGGGAGGCGGTCGAGGGGGACGACGGCCGCGGGGACCATGTACTCGGGCAGTTGGTCGGCCGCGTACGAACGCAGCACCCGCATCAGGGCGTTGACGTCCCGGAAGGGTGCCGGGCGGTTGGCGAGCGGGGCGGTCCCGGACGGCCGGTAGAGGCCGGTGAGGGGTGTGTCGCCGAGGGCGAAGAGGACGTCGAGGCTGCCGTCGTCGGCGGTGCCGTTCCAGGTGACGGCGGTCCGGTGGCCGTACCGGGCGCCGAGCGCGTGGAAGACCTCGGGGTCCGGGGCGTCCGCCGTACGGCTGCTGTCGTCCAGGGCGGACAGCGCGGCCAGGTCCTCGGCGAGACGGGCGTTGGGCACACCGGTGACCCGGAGCAGTGCGGGTCGTTCGGCCAGACGGGCTTCGAGTTCCTCCGGCCCGCTCCAGACGATCTCCTCACCGTTGACAGGCTCCTGGGCAACAGCTTGCTTGCTGAGCACCACGTCGTACCGGTAGCGCGTCAGTTCGTTGTGGTGGGCGCCGCGCTTGACGTGGATCTCGGCGTCGAAGCCGTCCAGGGCAGCAAAGTAGTCGGGGTCCAGGAGGAGTTCGCCCTCCCAGGCGACCGACCGGTCGACGGCGGCCCGCAGGGCCTGCTTGTCCTCCGCATCGCCGGTGCGGCGGCTCTCGACGGCCGCGCGCAGGCAGCGCAGCAGCCGGGCGTTGCGCACGTCGCCGATGAACAGCCGGCCCCCGGGGGCGAGGAGCGTGCCGACCGCCCGGACGACCTCGGTCAGATAGTCGGCGCTCGGGAAGTACTGGGCGACGGAGTTGATGACGACGGTGTCGAAGTGGCCGCTCGGCAACCCCGTGGTGTCGTGGGCGGGTTGGGCGGACAGCCGGACCCGGTCGGCGAGTTCCGGTACCGCGTCGACCTGGGTGCGCAGGGCGCGTACGGCCTCCTCGGAGAGGTCGGTGCCCCAGTACTCCGCGCGGTCGGGGGCGATACGGGAGAGGATCAGCCCGCTGCCGACGCCGATCTCCAGCACCCGGCGGGGCGCGAGTTCCTCGATGCGGGTGACGGTCGCCGCGCGCCACTCGCGCATCTCCTCGACGGGAATGGGCAGCCCGTCGTACATGCTGTTCCAGCCCGCGAAGTTCTCGCGGAAGCCCGCCAGTTGCTCCTGGCTGCCCTCTGATCCGGCTGCCGAGTAGAGGAGTTCGTGGAGGTCCTTCCACTCGCGGACCTGCTCGGTGGCGTCCGGGACCGTCTCGCCGTCCAGGGCCGGGACGAGGTAGGCGGCGAGCCGCCGGTCCCCGGGCCGGTCCTCGCGCAC
Source organism: Streptomyces sp. NBC_00576 (assembly GCF_036345175.1). NCBI lineage: Bacteria > Bacillati > Actinomycetota > Actinomycetes > Kitasatosporales > Streptomycetaceae > Streptomyces > Streptomyces sp. NBC_00576. The sequence goes on from NZ_CP107780.1 coordinate 1,260,490, forward strand.
GACGACCGCCGCCTGCTCCACGGCCGGGTGGCCGCGCAGTACGGACTCGATCTCGCCCGGCTCGATACGGAAGCCGCGGATCTTCACCTGCGAGTCGGCCCGGCCCAGGAACACCAGCCTGCCGTCAGCCTGCCAACGCACCAGGTCGCCCGCGCGGTAGAGCCGTTCGCCGGGAGCGCCGAACGGGTCGGCGACGAACCGCTCAGCGGTCAGGTCGGGCCGCCCGAGGTAGCCGCGGGCGAGGCCGGCGCCGCCGAGGTACAGCTCCCCCGGAATACCGGCCGGGACGGGCTTCAGGCGGGCGTCGAGGACGTAGGCGCGGGTGCCCGGGTCCGGGATGCCGATGGGGACGACGGAGCCTGACGGGATGTCGGGGTCGCACAAACCGAGGGTGGAGTTGGTGGTCGCCTCGGTGGGCCCGTACGCGTTGAACATCATCCTGCCGCGCGCATACCGTCCGACCAGCTCCGGCGAGACACGTTCGGTGCCCGCGAGCAGGGTGGCGGGCGGGAGTTCGACGTCCTCGGGCATCGCGGCGAGCAGCGCGGGCGGCAGGATCATGAACGTGATGCCGTGCGCGTGGGCGTAGTCGGCCAACGCCGGTCCGGGCACCCTGCGCTCGGACGGTACGACGACGAGCCGGCCGCCGGACAGCAGGCCGAGGCACAGGTCCCAGAACGCCACGTCGAAGCTGGGCGAGGCGAACTGGAGCACCCGGCTGTGCGGGCCGATCCCGAACCGCTCGGTCTGCGTGGCGACCAGCTTGGCCACGCCCGCGTGGGTGAGGACGACGCCCTTGGGCCGGCCGGTGGAGCCGGAGGTGTAGATGACGTAGGCGGCGTTGGTGACGGTCAGCGCGCTCGGCGCCGCACTCGTCGGCTGCTGTTCCGCCAACTCCCGTATGGCGTCGGGCGAGTCGAGGACGACGACAGCCGTGCCGTCGTTCGCCGGGATGTCCGCGGCGACCTCGGCGGTGGTGACCAGGCAGACGGGGTGGGCGTCGGCGAGCATGTAGGAGATGCGGTCGGCCGGGTAGTCGGTGTCCACCGGAAGGTAGGCGGCGCCGGACTTCAGTACCGCGACCTCCGCGACGATCAGCTCCGCCGACCGGGGCACCGCGAGGGCCACCACGCGCTCGGGTCCGGCACCCCGTGCGATCAGGGTGGCTGCCAACCGGCCCGCGCGGTCGTCCAGTTCGGCGTAGGTGAGCGAGGTGTCCTCGAAGACCAGCGCGATGTCGTCCGGGCGCTGTCGTACCTGGTCGGCGAACATCTCGGGCCAGGTGCGCAGCGGGATGTCGTGGTCGGTGTCGTTCCACTCGAGCAGAACGCGGTGGCGCTCTTCGGCGCCCAGCAGCTCCAACTCGCCGACGGGGGTGTGGGGGTGGGCGAGAGCGTCGGCGAGCAGGGTCGTGTAGTGGTCGGCGACTCGCTCGACGGTGGCGGTCTCGAAGAGGTCCTGGCGGTAGGTCACGTACACGTCTTCGGCGCGGACTTCGAGGGCGAGGTCCAGCCGGTTTCCGTCACCCGGCACGTCACCGAACGCGGTGTTGAACAGCAGTCCACCACCCCGGGTGGGTTGCGGGCTCAACCAGCCGACCAGCGTGGCGTGTTCGACCTGGTGGACCCGGACCTCTTCGCGTGCCTCGGTCACCTGTCGTACGAGGTCCGTGAAGGCCGCGCCGCCGTCGACAGCGATCCGGAGCGGCAGACCGTCGTACCCGAGGGTGATGTCGTGGGCGCCGCTGTAACGGTGCAGCAGCACCGCGTACGCGGCCAGGAGAGTCGATTCGTCGGCCGAAGTCGTCAACGGACGGCGAAGAGTCTGCCGTTCACCGGTGGGGCGCAGTGGGTACGGGAAGTCGACCGGGAGAGCGGTCTCCTGCGGGAGCGGTTCGAGGCGCCGCCGCCAGAAGGCTGCGAGCGCGCCTTCCGCGTCGTCGACACCGGGCACACGTACTTCGAAACCGGACACAGGCGACCGTGCCTCCAGGGTGTACGGACCGGCTCAGCCGGAGGACCGCAGGCCATACTAAGGTAAGCATTACCTAACCAAAAGACCCAGTCTCGGCGGGCCCTCTTCTCACCACTACTATTAAGGCCTGCCTAACCTAAGGGAGTTATCCGTTGGAGACCGCACGGTGACGCGGGGCAGAAGGGTTCGCCCCCTTCTTCTGGTGGCGGTGCTGGGCGCCGTCCTGCTCGGACTGTGCCTTCTGTCACTCGCCCTCGGCGCGGCCAGCATTCCGCCCGATCAGGTGGTGCGGGCGCTGTTCGGTGACGCGCCCAGCCGGTTCGTGGACAACGTCATCTGGTCGGCGCGGGTACCTCGTACGGCGCTCGGGCTGGCGGCCGGGGCGGCACTCGGACTGTCGGGCGCGCTGATGCAGGCGCTGACGCGCAATCCGCTCGCGGACCCGGGAATCCTGGGGGTCACCGCCGGTGCCTCGTTCGCCATCGTGCTGGCCGTAGGGGTGTTCGGGCTCGGCTCGTTCTACGGCTACGTCTGGTTCGCGTTCGCGGGCGCGCTCGTGACGAGCGTTCTGGTCTATCTGCTGGGCAGGCTCGGCAGGTCCGGACTCACGCCGGTCAAACTGGCGCTCGCCGGAATCGCCGTGAGCGCTCTGCTCAACTCCCTGACCAGCGCGATCGCACTGACCGACCCTGACGCGCTCGACCGCTACCGGTTCTTCACCGCCGGCTCGATGGCCGATCAGGACGGGGCGACCGTGCTGCGGATCCTGCCCTTCCTCGCCGTGGGAGCCGTACTGGCTCTGGGCTGCGCGCCCGCCCTCAACAGTCTGGCTCTCGGCGAGGACGTGGCGGCCTCACTGGGGCGGCGACTGGGCCTGGTCCGGCTCAGCGGGGTCACCGCGATCACCCTGCTCACCGGGGCGGCGGTAGCGGTCATCGGCCCGGTGGTCTTCATCGGGCTCGTGGTGCCCCATGTCGCCCGCGTGCTGGCCCAGATGGCGGGGATCGGCCCGGACCAACGCTGGCTGCTGCCGCTGTCGGCGGCGCTCGCACCATGTCTGCTGCTCGCGGCGGACATCGTCGGCCGGATGATCGCCCGTCCTGTCGAGGTCCAGGCCGGGATCGTCGTCGCCTTCATCGGCGGGCCGTTCTTCATCGCTCTGGTCCGACGGCGCAAACTCGCGGAGGCGTGACGATGACCACCTCGAAGTCTCCCGCCACGCCCCCCTCGGCCAGGCCGTTTTCCGCGCCCGTCCGCACCTACCGCCTGGCCGTCCCCCCGGTCTCCGGGATCCTCCGGCCCCGTCTGGTGGCGGTCGCCGCCCTGCTCGCCGTGGGCACGTTCCTGCTCTTCTGCTGGAGTCTGACGATCGGCGACTACCCGATCGCCTTCACCGACGTCGTACGCGCCCTGGTCGGCTCCGGCGACCCCGGTACCGTGCTCGTCGTCCAGGAACTGCGGCTGCCTCGCTCCCTGGTGGGGCTGCTGGCCGGGATCGCGTTCGGGGTGTCCGGCGGGCTGTTCCAGACGATGACCCGTAATCCGCTGGCCAGCCCCGACATGATCGGCCTCACCCAGGGCGCGGGCACGTTCGTCGTCGCGGGCATCGTCCTGGGCTGGGACGGCGGCCTCGGTACCCAGACGCTCGGTCTGCTCGGCGCGCTGTCCACGGCCCTCCTCGTGTACGCGCTGGCCTGGCGGCGCGGCACCACCGGCTACCGGATCATCCTGATCGGCATCGGCGTCGCCTGGATCTGTACGAGCGCCACCGACTACCTGGTCGCCAAGGGCGGCCGCTTCCAGGCACAGGCCGCGCTGGGCTGGCTGGTCGGCAACCTCAACGGCCGTACGTGGTCGCAGGTCGGGCCGCTCGCGATCGCCCTGGCCGTCCTGCTGCCGACGGCGCTGCTGCTCGGCCGACTGCTGCGCACGCTCCAACTGGGCGACGATGTCGCCACCGGCCTCGGCACCCGCGTACAGCCCGTGCGCCTCGCCATCCTGCTCTCCGGCGTCGGACTGATCGCCTTCGCGACCGCCGCCGCCGGACCGGTCGCGTTCGTGGCGCTGGCCGCCCCGCAGATCGCCCAGCGCCTCGCGCGCACCGCCTGGCCGCCCACGCTCGCCTCGGGACTGACCGGGGCGCTGATGGTCCTGGGCAGCGACCTGATCGCCCGTACGCTCATCTCCGGCACGGAACTGCCGGTCGGAATCGTCACCGGCGTGCTCGGCGCGCCCGTCCTGCTCTGGCTGCTCGTCCGCGCCAACCGCGCGGGTTCAGGAGGCTGATCCCATGTCGACGGACCCCACGATGCCTGCTGACGCCCTGTCGACGGCCGAGGCCCCCGCCACGACCACGACCACGACCACGACCACGACCACCGAGGACGTCATGCCGGCCGATCCCCTGCCCAGCACCCCGGAGCCGGCCGCCGACCCGGACCTGAGGGCGAAGGGGCTGCGGCTCTCGTACGACAACCGGGTGGTCGTGGACGGCCTCGACCTGGCGATACCGCCCGGCCGCATCACGGCCATCGTCGGCGCCAACGCCTGCGGAAAGTCGACGCTGTTGCGCGCCCTGGCCCGGCTGCTCGCGCCCCGCGAGGGCGCCGTCCACCTGGACGGTCGGACCCTCCAGTCCATCCCCACCCGCGAGTTGGCGCAGCGCCTGGGCATTCTGCCCCAAAGCCCTGTCGCACCCGAGGGGTTGACGGTCATCGACCTCGTCAATCGGGGCCGTTCGCCGCACCAGACCTGGTGGCGACAGTGGTCGAAGGCGGACGAGCAGGCCGTGCACGACGCGCTCGCCGCGACCAACATGACCGACCTCGCCGACCGCCCCGTGGACGAGTTGTCCGGCGGTCAGCGGCAGCGGGCGTGGATCGCGATGGCGGTCGCCCAGGGCACCCCCGTACTCCTCCTCGACGAGCCGACGACGTATCTCGACCTGGCCCACCAGATCGACGTACTGGACCTGATCACGGACCTCAACCGCCGCGAGAACCGCACCGTCGTGATGGTCCTGCACGACCTCAACCAGGCCTGCCGGTACGCCGATCACGTCGTCGCCATGAAGTCCGGCCGGATCGTCGCGGAGGGCCCGCCGGCGGAGGTCATCACGGCGGAGACAGTGGAGGACGTCTTCGACCTGACGTGCCGCATCACCCTCGACCCGGTCAGCGACACTCCCATGGTGATTCCCATGGGCCGCCACCATCAGGACGTGCGTGCTAAGACGTCCTCATGACCTTGAGGACCGAGCGAACCGACGTGCGTACCTGGCCGGTTGAGCAGCTGAAGGAACTCTTCAGCGAGAGCTTCCCGGAGTTCATCACGGCCGACCGGCTGGTGTCGGAGTACATAGGCCGGGTCCGGGAGTGGTTCCCTGCCTGGAACCTCACGCTGGTGGACGAGGGTGAGGTTCCGGTGGCGGCGGGCTGGGGTGTACCGGTCCACTGGGACGGGTCGGTCGAAGGGCTGCCGACCGGGTACACGGACTCCCTGGTGCGAGCGGTCGAGGGGCGGGAGCAGGGTGCGACACCGAACACGCTGGTGATCTGCGGGGCGGTCGTCGCACCCTCCCTCACGGGCCGCGGATTGGCGGGCGAGACGCTGACGGCACTGCGCCGGGCCGCCCTGGAGTCCGGGCTGACCCGGGTCGTCGCACCGGTCCGCCCGACGACCAAGGCGCGCTATCCCCTGACGCCGATCGAGACCTTCATGCACTGGCGCCGCCCCGACGGGACGGCCCTCGACCCATGGATCCGCACGCATGAACGCCTGGGCGCCGAAATCCTGGCCGCCGCCCCGGTCTCCCAGACGATGACCGGCACGGTCGCCCAGTGGGAGAAGTGGACGGGCCTCGCCCTTCCCGCATCGGGCGAGTACGTCGTCCCGGACGGCCTGGGGCTGTTGCGCGTCGACCGAACCACCGACGAGGGCGTGTACCAGGAGCCCAACGTCTGGATGCGGCACGTCTAGGGAGACACCCCAGGTATCGGCTGGACCCAGGCGCCGGCCCGAAGCCCCCACACCACGTTCCGTCGCAGTGGTCCCTCCGGGACGGTCAGGTCGTCGAAGTCCTTGTCCGGGGCGTGGGTCATGCCGAGGCGGCGCATCACCGCCTGCGACCGGAGATTGGTGGCCGTCGTGATCGCCAGGACCTCTTCGAGGCCCACGCCCTTCTCGTCGAAGGCGTGGGCAACCACCGCACGGGCAGCCTCGGTTGCGTAACCGTGCCCCCAAGCGTGCCGGGCCAGCCGCCACCCCGCCTCGACCCCGTCGAACGCCATGTCGTCCTCGACGGGGTCCAGCCCGGCGAACCCGATGAACTCGCCGGTGCCTGTGACCTCCACCGCCCACCAGCCCCAGCCCCGTTCGTCGAGGCCGGACTGGAAGTGGGCGGCGGAGGCCTCGCTCTGCTCACGGGTGAGGACGTCTCCGAGGTGTTCGCGGACCTCCGGGTCGGCGTTCATGGCCGCCCAGGGGACGAGGTCGGACGGGCGCCAAGAGCGCAGGACGAGGCGTTCGGTTCGCAGGTCTGGCATGTCGCCATCCTGACGTGATCACGTGTCCGCGTCGACCGGGAATCGGCCCGCCCGCGCCTCCGATCACCCTCCGTCAGGGCCGCGCCGTCAGATACCCGCCCATCGTCCGGAAGTACTCCGTCGCCGCGATCTCCGACCCGTCCTCCGTCCGCACCCGCTTCACCAGCAGCCCCCGCAGCCGCCCGTGCCGGGCCTCCGCGCCCGCGACCACGACGATCCCGTCGCCCTCGCGGATGAAGATCCGGCCCGGGGTGCCGCCGTAGCCGCCCTCCGAGACGGCGGCCTCGACGATGCGTATCCGCTGCCCCTTGTGATGGGTGAAGGCGTTGGGGTACGGGTCCGACTGGGCGCGGATGAGGCGCTCCAGGTCCTCGGCGGGCCAGGTCCAGTCGATGCGGCTGTCCTCCAGGGAACGTTTGTGGAAGAAACTGGCCCGGCTGCGGTCCTGGGGGATCCATTCCGCGCGCCCGGAGGCGATGAGCGCGAGGGACTCGTGGATGACCGGTGTGATCAAGTCCACAGTGCGATGGAAGAGGTCGGTCACCGTGTCGCGCGCTCCCACCGGGACCGCACGCTGCAACAGCACGTCACCGGCATCGAGCTCCGCGTTCATACGGTGGGCGGTGACGCCGACCTCCCGTTCGCCGTTGAGGAGCGCCCAGATCAGCGGGGAGAAGCCCGCGTACGCCGGGAGCAGCGAGTCGTGGATGTTGAGCGTGCCCTGCGCCGGGAGGTCGAAGATCTCGGGGGGCAGCACTGTTCGCCAGTTGTTGGCGACGATCAGATCCGGCTCCAACTCCCCTAGTTTTGCGAGGAGTTCGGGATCGTCAGGGCGGTTGCGCAGCAGCACCGGGATGCCGTGCTTCTCGGCGAGATCGGCCACCGAGTCGTCCCAGATCTTCTCGTATACGTGGTCGCTCTTGGGGTGGGTGACCGCCATGACCACCTCGTGATCGGAGTCCAGCAGGGCCTGGAGCGTTCGATGCCCCCAGGTCTGATAGCCGAACATGACGACCCGCATAGTCGATCCTTCCGATAGGACACACCATTGCAAGGTAAGGCTAACCTTATTTACTATCAGTGGCGCCTAGGGGAAGGGAAGTTGCGGTGAACGCACTGCACGACGAACCGGACGCCGTCCATGACGTGCTCGGTATCGGCTTCGGTCCGTCAAATCTGGCGCTGGCCATAGCCATCGCGGAACACAACGCACAAGCCGTGCCTGAGGAGCGGATTCACGCCGAGTTTCTGGAACGCCAGCCAAGGTTCGGCTGGCACCGCGGCATGCTCATCGACGACGCGACCATGCAGGTGTCCTTTCTCAAGGACCTGGTCACCATGCGCAATCCGACCAGCGATTTCAGCTTCCTGTGCTTCCTGCGGGACCGCGGCCGGCTGGTGGACTTCCTCAACGCGAAGACCCTCTTCCCGCTGCGGATCGAGTTCCACGAGTACTTCGAGTGGGCGGCCGCCCGGGTCGCGGACCAGGTCACCTACGACGCCGAAGTGGTGTCCGTGGAGCCCGTACTGACCGAGGGCGGCGAGATCCGCTGGTTCGACGTGGTCAGCCGTGTGCCGGGCGATCCGGAGCGTACGGTGGTCCGCCGGGCCCGCAACATCTCGGTGGCCGTCGGTCTCGAGCCGCACGTCCCGCCGGGCACCGCCCTGTCGGACCGCATCTGGCACAACAGCGAACTGGTCCCCCGCACCCGCGAGTTGAGCGGAACGGGTGCCTCGGTGGACCGCATTCTCGTCCTCGGCGCTGGTCAGAGCGGCGCCGAAGCGGTCGACTACCTGCATCGCTCCTTCCCCGATACCGAGGTCTGCGCGGTCTTCGCCAAGTACGGCTACACGCCCGCCGACGACAGTCCCTTCGCCAACCGGATCTTCGACCCGGAGGCAGTGGACGTCTACTTCCGGTCCCGGCCGGAGGTGAAGCAGTCCCTGCACGACTACCACCGCAGCACCAACTACTCGGTGGTCGACATGGACCTGATCGAGACGCTGTACGCCACCATGTACCGCGAGAAGGTCCAGGGCAACGAGCGGCTGCGGATGCGCAACGTCTCCCGCATCCGGGACGTCGAGCAGCTCAACGACCGGCTGGACGTCACCGTCGAGTATCTCCCCACCGGAGAACGGGAGGTGCTCTCCTGCGACGTCCTCGTGCACGCCACCGGCTACCGCCCCCGCGACCTCGACACCATGCTCGGCAGAGCCGCCAAGCTCTGCCTGCGGGACGACAACGACGCCGTACGGGTCGGCCGGGACCACCGGGTCGAGGTCTCGCCCGAAGTCACCGCCGGCATCTACCTCCAGGGCGCGACCGAGCACACGCACGGTCTCACCTCGACCCTGCTGTCGACGACCGCCGTGCGCTCGGGGGAGATCCTCGACTCCCTGCTCGACCGTCGCACGAGCGGGGTGACTGTGAGCACTGGGCAGGCGTCATCAACTTAAGGTAGCCTCACCTAAGTTTTAGGCCTGCCCAAGTTGCACGCACCCACACTCGGGCAGGCCACACGGCCCCAACTGTCGTCCGATCCCGGAGGGGTACGGGTGAGTAGTCCTTCACAGCTGTCGGGGCGGGACGTCCTGCGGCAGGCAGTCAGAGGGCAACGGCGCGACGTCGCCCTCGGCGCACTGCTCGGCTCCGGCCATCAGCTGGGCGAAGTGATGGTGCCCGTCGTGATCGGTCTGGTCATCGACCGCGCCGTCACGGGCTCCGACACCGGCGCCCTGCTGCGCTGGCTCGCCGTCCTCGCCTTCGTCTACGTCGGTCTCGCGCTCAGCTGGCGCTTCGGCGCCTGGTCCACCGACCGGGCCGCCGCCCAGGCCGAACACACCCTCCGCATCACCCTCGTACGCCGGGTCCTGGCCCCTGGGGGCGGTGCGGAGGAGGGCCGGCTGCCCGGCGCCCTCGCCAACATCGCCACCGAGGACGCCAAACGCGTCGGCGCCGTCAACATGGCGACCATGGCCGGGATTTCGGCTCTCGCCGGCCTCCTCGTGGGCGCGGTCGTCCTGCTGCGCATGTCCGTCACGCTCGGGCTCGTCGTGCTGCTCGGCACGCCCGTGCTGCTGTGGCTGGGCCATCTGCTGAGCAAGCCACTGGAGTCACGCAGCGAGGCCGAGCAGGAGCGGGCCGCGCACGCCTCGGCCGTCGCCGCCGACCTGGTGGCCGGCCTGCGCATCCTCAAGGGCATCGGCGGCGAGTCCACGGCGCTGGCCCGCTACCGCACCACCAGCCGCGACTCCCTCCAGGCCACCCTGAAGGCCGCCCGCGCGCAGGCATTCCAGAGCGGCATGGTGCTCGCCCTCACCGGCTGTCTGATCGCCGCCGTCGCCCTGGTCGGTGGCCGGCTCGCCACCCAAGGGGACATCAGCCTGGGCCAGTTGGTGTCGGCGGTCGGGCTCGCCCTCTTCCTCGTCGGCCCGCTGGAGACTCTCGCGTGGGTCAACGCCGAGCTCGCCCAGGGCCGCGCCTCGGCCACCCGTATCGCGGAGGTACTGGCCGCCCCGCACAACGTCACCCCGGGCACGGCGACCCTCGCCGAGCCGGTGCGCGGCGCGATCCGCCTCACCGGTGTCAGCCTCGGCGGCCTCAAGGGCCTCGACCTCGACATCGCACCGGGTGAGCTGCTCGGCGTGGTCGCGACCGACCCCGCCCACGCGACCGACCTGCTGCGCTGCCTGGCCCGACGCTCCGACCCCGAGTCGGGCACCGTCGAGCTGGACGGCGTCCCCCTGCGGGATCTGGACCCGGCCGAGCTGCGCACCGCGGTGCTGGTCGCCGAGCACGACGCCGACCTCTTCGAGGGCACCCTCCGGGGGAACGTCACCGCGGCCGCCCCCCACGCCGCCGACCCTGAACCGGCGATGACCGCGGCGGGCGTGGCCCAGGTCGCGCAGAGCCTGCCGGACGGCGAGGACACCGCGGTCAGTGAGCGGGGCCGCTCGCTCTCCGGCGGCCAGCGTCAACGCGTCGCGCTGGCAAGGGCGTTGGCGGCCGACCGGCCCGTCCTGGTGGTCCACGATCCGACCACCGCCGTCGACACGGTGACCGAGGCGGGCATCGCCACCGGCGTCCGGGAGATCCGCAAGGGCCGTACGACGGTGCTGGTCACCAACAGTCCCGCGCTGCTGTCGGTCACCGACCGGGTCGTGCTGTTGGAGGACGGGCAGGTCACCGACATCGCCTCACACGCCGACCTGATCCACCGTCACGAGACCTACCGAGCGGCGGTGCTGTCATGAGCGGCCAGGAATTCTCCGGCGGGGCGCGGGAGTTGCTCCCCACGGCGACACCCCGGCGTACCCGTGGCGCGGTCCGCGAACTGGTCCGACCGCACCGCTCGCTCGCCCTCGGCGCCTTCGCCGTGATGGTCGCGGCGACCGCTGTAGGGCTGCTCGTCCAGCCGCTCCTGGGCCGCATGGTGGACATGGTCGCCGACCACCGCCCGCCGGACGACCTGACCCTCCCCGTTGTTCTCCTGATCGTGGTGGCCGTCGCCCAGGGCGTCTCCACCACGCTCGGGTTGTCCCTGGTGTCCCGACTCGGGGAGACCGTGCTGGCGCAGCTGCGCGAACGGTTCGTCGAGCGGGCGCTGCGGCTGCCCCTGGAGCAGGTGGAGAAGGCCGGGTCCGGCGACCTCAACGCCCGTGTCACCAGGGATGTTTCGGTGGTCGGCGAGGCGGTGCGGGGCGCGCTGCCCGAGCTGGCCCGCTCACTGCTCGCCATCGTGCTGACGTTCGCCGCGATGGCCGCACTGGACTGGCACTTCCTGCTGGCCGCGCTGCTCGCGGTACCCATCCAGGCGGGGACCGCGCGCTGGTACGTACGCAACGCCGTACCGCTGTACGCCGAGCAGCGCATCGCCATGGGAGCCCAGCAGCAGCAGTTGCTGGACACCATCGCGGGCGCCGGCACCGTACGGGCGTTCCGGCTGGAGGAATCGCACACCGAGTCCGTCACCCGACGTTCGTCCGCCGCGGTCGCGTTGACGATGCGGGGCGTGCGGCTGGTGCTCGACTTCTACAACCGGCTGCACCTCGCCGAGTACACCGGCCTCACCGCGGTCCTGGTCACCGGGTTCCTGCTGGTGCGCGCCGACTCCGTGTCCATCGGTACGGCCACGGCCGCCGCGCTCTACTTCCACAGCCTCTTCGGCCCGGTCAACCAGGCCCTCGCGCTGCTCGACGACGCCCAGTCCGCGACGGCCGCGCTGGCCCGGCTGGTCGGCGTCACGGACATACCCGAGCCCGAGGCCGCTCCCCCGGCGCCCACCGCGCAGCAGCGCGAGCCCGGTACGGTCACCGTGACCGGCGTCCACCACGAGTACGTACCCGGGCGTCCCGTCCTTCGGGACGTTCATCTCACGCTCGCGGCCGGGGAACGGGTCGCGCTGGTGGGGCCGAGCGGGGCGGGCAAGACGACGCTCGCCAAGCTCATCGCGGGGGTGCACGAGCCGACCGCCGGCACGGTTTTGCTGACCGGCGTGTCAACGTCCGCCGAGAGCCTGCCGGTTGCCCTGGTCACCCAGGAGACGCATGTCTTCGCGGGCCCGCTCGCCGACGATCTGCGTCTCGCGCGCGCCGAGGCGACGGACGAAGCTCTGCGCACCGCCCTCACCGAAGTGGACGCGCTGGGCTGGGTGTTGGCGCTGCCCGAGGGTCTGGCCACCGTCGTCGGGGAGGGCGGGCATCGGCTCACCGCCGCCCAGGTGCAGCAACTCGCCCTGGCCCGGCTGGTGCTGGCGGATCCGCCGGTCGCCGTACTGGACGAGGCGACGGCCGAGGCAGGCAGTAGCGGTGCGCGGCTGCTGGAGAAGGCCGCCGACCGGGCGATCGAGAACCGCACCGCGCTCGTGGTCGCCCACCGTCTCACCCAGGCCGCCGACTCGGACCGGATCGTCGTCATGGACGGCGGCCGCATCGTGGAGAGCGGCACCCATGACGAGCTGTGCGCGGCGGCCGGCACCTACGCCCTCCTGTGGCAGGCCTGGTCCGGTACCCGTACGACAGCCGAGAAGCCCCCCACGCGCCCCAGCACCGACACAACCACCACCGTGAAGGACCACTGATGTTCGGCTCTCCCAGAGGCACTCGGCTCGCCGCAACGCTCACCTCCGTACTGCTCCTCTTCGGCACCGCCGCCGCCTGCGGCTCCGACGACGACTCCGGCACGGCGGGCTCCGCGGCAGACGCGTCCGCCAACTCCGCCTTCCCGGTGACCCTTTCGCACAAGTACGGCAGCACCACGATCAAGTCCGAGCCGAAGCGGATCGTCACGGTCGGTCTGACCGACCAGGACGCCGTGCTCGCGCTGGGCAAGGTGCCGGTCGGTACGACCGAGTGGCTGGGCGGCTACAAGGGGGCCGTCGGCCCGTGGGCGGCGGACAAGCTGGGCAGCGCGGCGGCGCCGACCGTCCTGAAGGACACCGGCACGGGCCCGCAGACCGAGAAGATCGCCGCCCTGCGGCCGGACCTGATCCTCGCGGTCTACGGCGGACTGACGAAGGCGCAGTACGACACCCTGTCGAAGTTCGCCCCGGTGGTGGCCCAGCCGAAGGAGTACAACGACTACGGCGTGCCGTGGCAGAACCAGACCGAGATCATCGGCAAGGCGCTCGGCCAGGAGGCCAAGGCGAAGGAGCTGGTCACCGGCGTCGAGTCCGACTTCAAGAAGGTGGCGGCCGAGCACCCCGAGTTCGCCGGCGCCACCGCCGTGATGGCGACCCCGTACGAGGGCACCTTCGTCTTCGGTAGCCAGGACCCGCGCTCGCGCGTCCTCACGAACCTCGGTTTCAAGCTGCCCACCGACCTGGACAAGGTCATCGGTGACGAGTTCGGCGCCAACATCAGCAAGGAACGCACCGATCTCCTCGACACGGACGCGATCGTGTGGATCGTCTCCGACACCACCAAGGACAGGGCGAAGCTGCGGCAGGACCCCCTGTACGCGGACCTGAAGGTGGCCAAGGAGGACCGTGAGGTCTTCGTCAAGGAGACCAGCGACTACGGCAACTCGGTGTCGTTCGTGTCCGTGCTGAGCCTGCCGTACATGCTGGAGCGGCTGGTCCCGCAACTGTCGGCGGCCGTCGACGGCAAGACGGACACGAAGGTGACCGAGCCGACAAGTTGACAGCCCATCACATAAGTGCGGCCCGACCGGAGTTCCCGGCCGGGCCGCACCCTTCTCCTTCATCGACTCACGTGGTGGGCCTGATCTGCCACTGCTGGCAGTTGTTGCTGAGCCAGGTCCACTGGCGTACGTCGGCGCCGTTCGCGGTGGAGCAGTCGGCGACGTCGGCGACCTTGCCGGTGGACTCGTTGACGATGCGGACATAGTCGCCGGTGGCGGTGTAGACGAGCCTGAACTTCTGGCAGTTGTTGTTCAGCCAGGACCACTGGCGCAGATCGGTGCCGTCGGCCGTGGCGCAGCCCGCGGTGTCCATCACCTTGCCGGTGGCGACGTTGACCAGGCGACTGGTGTCGTTGGCCTGGTCCTCGATGCGCCACTTCTGGTTGGTGCCGCCGTTGCAGGTCCACTGGAAGATGTTGGTGCCGTCGGCGGTGTTCCCGCCTTCCACGTCAAGGCACTTGCCGCTGTTGCGGTTCACCAGCGTGTACGCGGTCGGGGTCGCGGCGGTCTCGCCGGACGGCCCGGGCAGCGTGGTGCCGAGCGCGACGGGGGTGCCGAAGTTCGGCGTGCCGTCCGCGTTCCAGGTGAACTTCTGGGCGCGGGTGGTACGGCCGTTGCCGCAGCCGCCCGAGGCCGAGTTGTTGGCGTGGTAGACGATCCAGTTCTCGGTGCCGTCGGGCGAGGTGAAGAACCCGTTGTGGCCCGGCCCGTAGACCCCGGCGGCGTCGTTGCGCTGGAAGACGGGCGTCTGCTTCTTCGTCCAGGAGGACGCGAGCAGCGGGTCGGTGCCGGTGAGTTCGAGCTGGCCGAGCTTGTAGTCGGCGGTCTGGCAGTAGCTCGCGGAGAAGGTGAGGAAGGTCCGGCCGTCGTGGTAGAGCGGCTCGGGTCCCTCGTTGACGGGCGCCCCGGAGGTCTCCCAGGCCAGCGTCGGCTGCGAGATGAGGCTGAAGGTGGAGCCGCTGACCGTGTAGGGGTTGCTCATCGGCGCGATGACCAGGCTCTGCTTGCTGCCGCCGATGGCACCGCTGCCGACCAGGTAGAGCTTGTTGTTGTACGTCAGCACCGTGGCGTCGATGAGCCAGCCACCCGGGTCGAGGTTGGACCCGGTGAGCTGGTTCTTGAAGGTGTACGGGCCCATCGGATCGGTGCCGGCGCTCTCCACGACGTACGTCCGCTGCTGGTCGCAGCAGGCGGCCCCGCTCGGCGCGCCGGAGTAGTACAGATACCAGTGGCCGTCGAAGAAGTGCAGCTCGGGCGCCCAGAAGTTGTTGTTGCGGGTCGAGGTGGTGTCACTCCAGACCTGCACACTGGGGGCCGTCGCCAGCCCGGCCAGGGTCGGCGACTTGCGCATGGTCAGGACGCCGGTGAAGGACGTGGTGACCAGGTAGTAGTTGCCGTTGTAGTACTCCAGCCAGGGGTCGGCACCCTTCTGG
The DNA here is from genome assembly GCF_036345175.1 of Streptomyces sp. NBC_00576. NCBI lineage: Bacteria > Bacillati > Actinomycetota > Actinomycetes > Kitasatosporales > Streptomycetaceae > Streptomyces > Streptomyces sp. NBC_00576. The sequence goes on from NZ_CP107780.1 coordinate 1,275,585, forward strand.
GACTTGACCGGGTTCGTGTACGGCCGCCCCTCGGCCGCGGCGGCGGGCTGGATGCCGACGACAGGTACGAGCAGCGCCAGCAGCGCTGCCAGGAGGGTCAGCCAGCGACGGGTACGGAACACAAACGGGTCCCTTCTCATGGTCACAACGTTCGAAATTCCGGACGATGTACGTAACTTCGACCAGAACATAGGTACGCGAGGTGCACACGTCAACGCTTGTGACAGGTTCGGTTCCGGTTTACATGTCACGCTCAGAAAACAACTTGTCCGACCAGCCGAACGTTGTTCGAAAACTCTTGACGCCCCTGGTCGCATCGATTGACACTCTCGCAACGCGCGGACACACAGACGAAATCTGATGTCTCCCGTTTACCACCCCCGTGTCCGAGCAGAGGAAGCCGAAACGATGCCACTCGCGAGATCACGCGGCCGCAGCAGACCATGGTCGGAAAGGCTCGCCGGACTGACCGCCGCATCGCTTCTCCTCGGCCTCGCCGGGCCGCTGGCCATGTCGGTCCCCGCTCACGCCGCCGCGTCGGACCTCACCGACGGGCTGGCCCTCTGGTACAAGCTCGACGCGGCCTCCGGCACGACCGTCGCCGACGCCTCGGGCAACGGCCGTACCGGCACGGTGAACGGGACCGCCGGCTGGTCCAACTCCGGTGACGGGCTTGCCTTCAACGGATCCGACACCTACATCAAGGTGCCGGACAACATCATGAGCGGCATGAGCTCGATCTCCGTCTCGATGGACGTGAAGATCGACTCCGCCCAGTCCAACCCGTACTTCATCTACGGCTTCGGCAACACCAGCGGCACGGCCGGCAACGGCTATCTGTTCACCACGGGCAACTCGTACCGGACCTCCATCGCCAGCGGCAACTGGTCGACGGAACAGACGACGCGGAACGCGGGCGCGAACCTGCAGCGCGCGGTCTGGAAGCAGATCACCTACACCCAGACCGGCAGCACGGGCGTGCTCTACGAGGACGGCGTGGAGGTGGGCCGCAACACGGCGATCACCCTCACCCCCGGCTCCATCGGCTCGGGCACCACGACCGCCAACTACATAGGCAAGTCGGTCTACCCCGGCGACAATCTCTTCAAGGGCAACATCCGCGACTTCCGCGTCTACAACCGGGCACTGGCGGGCACGGAGGTCGAGGAACTCTCCCTCCCCATCGCCGCGCAGGGCGTCGCCGCCGACAAGTCGGCCCTGACACTGGGCGACACCAGCGCGGTGACCGCCGACCTGACCCTGCCGAGCGCGGGCCCGGCGGGCGGCTCCGCCATCACCTGGGCCACCGACAACGCCTCCGTGGTGTCGTCCTCCGGTGCCGTCACCCGTCCCGCCGCCGGACAGCCTGACGGCCACGCCACGCTCACGGCGACCCTGAAGAAGGGCCCGGCCAGCGACACCAAGACCTTCGACATCACGGTCCCGGCCACCTTCGACGACACGACGGCCACCCAGCAGGCCGCCGACGCGCTGACCGTCCCGAACATCGACGACGTACGCGGCAACCTCACGCTGCCGTCAACGGGCGTCTACGGCACGGCAGTTGCCTGGTCCTCCGCGAACCCGGACGTCATCGCGACGGACGGTGTGGTGCACCGCCCCGCACACGGCGCCGGCGCGACGACGGCTCAGCTGACCGCGACGGTCACCAAGGGCACGGCCACCGCGACCCGCACCCTGACGGCCAAGGTCCCCGAACTCCCCGCGAAGGAAGCCCTCAAGGGCTACATGTTCAGCTACTTCACCGGCGAGGGCACCTCGGACGGCGAACAGCTCTACGCGGCCCTCAGCAAGGGCAACGACCCGCTGAAGTGGCGGGAGTTGAACGACGGCAAGCCCGTCCTGACCTCCACGCTCGGCGAGAAGGGCCTGCGCGACCCGTTCATCATCCGCTCCCCCGAAGGCGACAAGTTCTACCAGATCGCCACCGACCTGCGGATCTACGGCAACGGCGACTGGGACGCCTCCCAACGCACCGGCAGCAAGTCCATCATGGTGTGGGAGTCCACCGACCTGGTCCACTGGACCGACCAGCGCCTGGTGAAGGTCTCCCCCGACTCGGCCGGCAACACCTGGGCGCCGGAGGCGTTCTACGACGCGAAGCTCGGCTCGTACGTCGTCTTCTGGGCCTCGAAGCTGTACGACAACGCCGACCACTCCGGCGACACGTACAACCGCATGATGTACGCGACCACCCGTGACTTCCGCACCTTCAGCCAGCCCAAGGTGTGGATCGACCGCGGCTACTCGGTCATCGACTCCACGATGATCAAGGACTCCGACACCTACTACCGCTTCTCGAAGGACGAGCGGAACAACTCCTCCTCGACGCCCAACAGCAAGTTCATCTTCGAGGAGAAGAGCGACTCGATCCTCAACCCGTCCTACGACTTCGTCGCCGAGGGCATCGGCAAGGGCGCGATGAGCGCGGCCGAGGGCCCGCTGGTCTTCAAGTCCAACTCCGAGGAGAAGTGGTACCTGTTCGCCGACGAGTTCGGCGGCCGCGGGTACATCCCGTTCGAGTCGACGGACCTCGCGTCGGGTGTGTGGACTCCCTCCACGAACTACGACCTCCCCTCAAAGCCCCGCCACGGCACGGTACTTCCGGTCACGCAGGCCGAGTACGACCGTCTGCTGCGCTCCTACCAGCCGGACCAACTCGTCGCATCCGTCGAGGACATCACGGTGAAGACGCGCACGGGTGAGGCCCCGGTCCTCCCGGCCACGGTCATCGCCACCTACGCGGACGGCGTCAAGCGGCCCGTCTCCGTCACCTGGGACGCCGTCCCCGCGTCGGCGTACGCCCAGCCCGGCACCTTCACGGTGATCGGCTCCCTCCCGAACGGCGAGGCCCTCCCGGTCCACGCCACGGTCACAGTCTCGGCCGAGGGCCCGGACGTACCGGCCGACCTGGTCCTGCACTACGACTTCGACGAGACGGGCGGCAACATCGCCCGTGACTCCAGCGGCCACGGCTACCACGGCACCTACGTCCGAACTCCCGACTTCGGTACGGGAGTCGAGGGCGGCTCCTTCAAGATGTCCGGCGGCAACAGCTCGTCCACGTCGCCGTACGTCAGCATCCCGAACGGCGTCCTCAAGGACACGAACAGCGTCACCGTCTCCACGTACGTGAAGTGGAAGGGCGGGGACAACTTCCAGTGGCTGTTCGGCCTGGGCCCGGACAGCAACAAGTACCTGTTCGCCACGCCGTCCAACGGCAGCGGCAAGCTCTTCTCCGCGATCACCAAGGCGACCTGGTCCGGCGAGAAGCAGATGATCGGCGGCGCCCCGCTCACCGCCGGCCAGTGGAAGCACGTGACGGTCACCCTGGACGGGGCCTCCGGCACGGCGATCCTCTACGTCGACGGCGCCGAGGCGGCCCGGGTCAACGGCATCACCATCAAACCGTCCGACCTGTACGACGCGGCCAAGGGCTACTCCGGCTACATCGGCAAGTCGATGTACTCGCCCGACCCGTACTTCGGCGGCGAGGTCGACGACTTCCGGATCTACAACCGGGCGCTCTCCCCGGCCGAGGTCCTGGAGATCAGCGGCAACACCACCGGGATCGCCGGGGCGACCCACCCGGCGCTCAAGGTCGACGCGATCATCACCGACAAGGACAGCAAGATCGTCCTGCCGCTCACCCCGGGCAGCAATGTCAAGGCCCTGGCACCGGAGTTCACCCTGGCCCACGGCGCGAGCATCAGCCCCGCCTCCGGCACCCTGCACGACTTCACCAAGCCGGTGACGTACGAGGTGACCGGCTCCGACGGCAAGAAGCGCACCTGGACGGTGTCGGCCGTGGTGATGAGGAGCCCGGTGCTGCCGGGTCTGAACGCCGACCCGAACATCGTGCGCTTCGGCGACACCTTCTACATCTACCCGACCACCGACGGCTTCGAGGGCTGGAGCGGTACGCAGTTCAAGGCGTACTCCTCCACCGACCTGGTCCACTGGAAGGACCACGGCATCATCCTCGACCTCGGTCCCGACATCAGCTGGGCGGACAGCCGCGCCTGGGCGCCGACCATGGAGGAGAAGAACGGCAAGTACTACTTCTACTTCTGCGCCGACGCGAACATCGGCGTGGCGGTGTCGGACTCGCCGACGGGCCCCTTCAAAGACGCCCTGGGCAAGCCGCTGCTGAAGGCCGGTGACCACCCGGGCCAGATGATCGACCCGGCGGTCTTCACCGACGACGACGGCCAGTCGTACCTGTACTGGGGCAACGGCAGGGCCTACGTGGTGCCGCTCAACGCGGACATGGTCTCCTTCGACGCCTCGAAGGTCACCGACATCACGCCGAGCAACTACAACGAGGGCTCGTTCGTCATCAAGCGCAACGGGACCTACTACCTCATGTGGTCGGAGAACGACACCCGCGACGAGAACTACCAGGTTGCCTACGCGACCGGTTCCTCGCCGACGGGCCCCTGGACCAAGCGCGGTGTGATCCTGGAGAAGGACCTCTCCCTGGGCATCAAGGGCCCGGGCCACCACTCGGTGGTCCACGTCCCGAACACCGACGACTGGTACATCGCCTACCACCGCTTCGCCATCCCCGGCGGTGACGGCATGCACCGCGAAACAACCATCGACAAGCTGGAGTTCGACGCCAACGGTCTGATCAAGAAGGTGATCCCGACCCTGTCGAGCATCGACCCGGTGACGATCGTCCACGCGGGCGCCGACACAACGGGCCAGGAAGGCAGCGCGATCCCGCTCACGGGCACCATCTCCGGGGCAGGAAAGCCGAGTTGGAGCGTGAGCCCGACAACCCCCTGCACGCTCTCCAGCAGGACCACGATCCCGACGTCCATCACCTGCCAGGACAACGGCACGTACGAGGTCACACTGACGGGCGGCCGCAGCAAGGACACCCTGACGGTGACCGTCACCAACGCGCCCCCGTCGATCACCTCGGTCCAGGGCCCGAAGACCCCGGTCCCGGCGGGCAAGAGCACCCCGGTCCGCATCTCGGCGAAGTTCACCGACCCGGGCCGCGCCGACACCCACACCTGCAAGATCGACTGGAAGGACGGCACCACCCCGACCTCCGGCAAGGTCACGAACGGCACCTGTGAGGCGAGCCACGCCTACCTGAAGGCGGGCATCCTCCGCCCGACGATCACGGTGACGGACGACGACAAGGCCGCGGCCACCGTTCAGCTCCCCGAGCTGATCGTGTTCGACCCCAAGGCCGGCGCCTCGGGCAACAGCGTGATCACATCCCGGGCGGGCTCCTACCCGGCCGACCCGAAGCTGACCGGCAAGGGGGCCTTCTCCTTCGGCGCCACCTACCGGAAGGGCGCCACGGTCCCGACCGGCACGGCGTCCTTCGACTTCACGGCAGCCGGGAAGTCCAAGACAAACGTGCGGTTGCGCGCCACGTCTTCCGACTGGCTGCTGGTCACCGGCTCCACGGCGGAGTACCAGGGCTCCGGCTCGGTCAACGGCAAGAGCGGCTACGTCTTCCGCATCACGGTGACGGACGGGCCTGACACGTTCCGCATCCGGATCTGGAAGAAGTCCACGGGGGATGTCGTCTACGACAACCGCACGGGGGCCGCGACGAAGGGCATCGTCCTCAGCCGCTAGGCCAGAGGTACTGATCGCGCCAGACAGCTGAACCTGAGGGCGCGCACACCGAGTGGGGCATGACCGCCCGCTCGATGTGCGCGCCCTCGGCGTTCCGCTGCCCGATTTCAGAACAGCGTCTTGCACCGGCCGCCGGTGGCGCCTGAACACCACGCGCCACCTCCACAGGGAACACCCCTGTCCGGGACACCTGCGCAGTCGGCAAAGACCAGCCGCCTCTTGAGTCGCCGGGTACATGGATGCGGATCGCGCCCTGTGATGTGCATCGTCAGTCCGCCCTCACTGGATGCGTGAGGTTCGCTCCGGTCGCCGGGTCGAACACGTGGGCCTTGGCCATGTCGACCCGCAGCTCTACCGGTTCGCCCTCACGGGCACGCGTGGCGGCGTCCAGGCGGGCCACGATGTGATGGGTGTCGGCGCCGGTGTCACGCAGGCCCGAGTCCTTGGCGAGCTCCTCCAGTTCGGCGGTCGTCGCGGGCCCGCCCTCCGCGGTGAAGTAGACGTACACATCGGAGCCCAGCGACTCCAGTACCTCCACGATGGCGGTGAAGACCGGGCCCGTCCGATCCCGGTCGTGTGACACGGCCACGTCCTCGAATGTCTCCGGTCGTAGCCCGACGATGACCTCACGGGGCGCGTTCTGCCTTTCCAGCGCCTGCCTCGTACGGTCGTCGAGGATCAGGTCGCCCAGGGGCGAGCGCAGGGCACTACCCTCCAAAGTGGCGTTCAGGAAGTTCATCGCCGGGGAGCCGATGAAGCCCGCGACAAAGATGTTGCGCGGCAAGTCGTACAGTTCGGCAGGTGTGCCGATCTGCTGGACCAGGCCCTGTCTCATGACCACGACGCGATCGCCGAGCGTCATCGCCTCGGTCTGGTCGTGGGTGACGTACACGGTGGTCGTGCCGAGGCTCCGCTGCAGCCGGGAGATCTGAGTGCGCATCTGTACCCGGAGTTTGGCGTCCAGGTTGGACAGCGGCTCGTCCATCAGGAACGCTTTGGGATCACGGACGATCGCCCGCCCCATGGCCACCCGCTGGCGCTGACCGCCCGAGAGGTTGGCGGGCTTGCGGTCCAGGTGCTCGGTGAGGTCGAGGATCCGGGCGGCTTCCGTCACCTTGGCGTTGATGGTGTCCTTGTCCACCTTGGCCAGGCGCAGCGGGAAGCCCATGTTCTCCCGGACGTTCATGTGCGGGTACAGGGCATAGCTCTGGAACACCATGGCGACGTCGCGTTCCTTGGGAGCCAGGTCGTTGACGACCCGGTCTCCGATGCGCAGGGTGCCCTCGGTGATGTCCTCAAGTCCGGCGATCATGTTCAGGGTGGTGGACTTGCCGCATCCCGACGGACCGACCAGGATCACGAACTCCCCGTCGGCGATCTCGAGGTCCACGTCCTTCACAGCGAGGGCCCCGTCGGGAAAGCGCTTGGTGACTCCCTCGAGGATGATCTCGGCCATGGATGGTGCCTCCTTGCCTTGATGCCTTCCGGGTCCGAGCACTGCGGTCGGTGTCTCGGGCCGGTGGCCTGTCTGCCGCGGTCGGCCCGTTCACCCCTTGACTGCCCCGGAGGTCAGTCCGGCGACGATCCGCCGCTGGAAGAACAGGACGAAAACGATGATCGGGATGGTGATGACCACAGCGGCGGCGGCGATCGACCCTGTGGGCTGCTGGAACTGGGAGCTCCCGGTGAAGAACGCGATCGCGGCCGGCACAGTGCGCGCGGACTCGGTGGAAGTCAGCGAGATCGCGAACAGGAAGTCGTTCCAGCAGAAGATGAACACGAGAATGGCCGTGGTGAACACGCCCGGCGCGGCCAGCGGCACGATGACCATCCGGAATGCCTGCGCGGGCGTCGCCCCGTCGACCTTGGCGGCCTTCTCCAGATCCCAGGGGATCTCCCGGAAGAAAGCCGACAGGGTGTAGATCGCGAGCGGCAGGGAGAAGGTCATGTACGGAATGATCAGCCCGACCCAGGTGTCGAAGATCCCGATGATCCGCTCAATGTTGAACAGTGGTGACACCAGGGAGATCGGGGGGAACATGGCGATCAGCAGTGACATGCCGATGAGCACCCGCTTGCCGGGGAAGCGCAGCCTGGCCACCGCGTAGGCGGCCATGGTGCCCAGCGCCACCGCGATCACCGTGGCGATCAGGGCGATACCGATCGAGTTGATCAGCGCGCGGGTGAACTCGGCGGTCTCGAAGATGCCCCGGTAGTTCTCCCAGGTCCAGTCCGTGGGGACGTAGTTGCCGTCCGTCAGGGTGGCGGGGTCCTTGAACGACAGCGCGGCGATCCACCACACCGGGAACAGGGCGTACAGCACCACCACCACGTTCAGGACACCCCATCGGGCGGCATGAGTTTTTCCTGCCGCGGCCATCAGCGCTTCATCTCCGTGCCGGGCGCGGCGGTGCCGAACAGTTTGACGAAGGTGAAGGCGATGATCCCGACGCAGATGAAGATCAGGACCGAGATCGCCGACCCGATGCCCAGGTTCAGCGCGGTGAACAGGTTGTCGTAACCGAGGATGGACAGCGAGCCGGTCCCGTGGGCGCCCGCGGTCAGGACGTAGATGTTGTCGAAGATCCGGAACGCGTCCAGTGTGCGGAAGAGCAGTGCCACCAGGATGGCCGGTTTCATCAGCGGCAGTATGACCTTGGTGAACCGCTGCCAGGCGGTGGCACCGTCCACCATGGCCGCCTTCAAGGTCTCCTCGGGGACCAGCGCGAGGCCCGCGAGCAGCAGCAGGGCCATGAACGGCGTCGTCTTCCACACCTCGGCGAGGATGATGAGCCAGAGGGCGGGCCACTGCTCGGTCAGCGGGGCCTCCCCGCTGGGCAACAGTGCGGCGAGGTATCCGAGCTCCGGGGTCCAGGCGTACTGCCAGGAGAAGGCGGCGACCACGGTGACGATCCCGTACGGAATGAGGACCGACGTGCGGACGACGCCGCGCCAGAAGATCGTGCGATGCATCACCAGGGCGAGCCCCATGCCGAGGACCAGCTCGATCGCCACGGACACGGCGGTGATGAACAGCGTGACCCAGAAGGCATCCCACCAGAACGGGGAGGACAGCACTGCCCCGTAGTTGCTCAGGCCCACGAACTCAGCCCGTCCGGGAAAGCGCAGGTCGTACCGCTGGAGGGACAGATAGACGGCGTACCCGATGGGGTATGCGGTCACGGCGATCATGACGACGACCGCGGGCGCGCAGAGCAGCCAGCCGAGCCGCCGCTCCTGCCTGGCGCCCGCCGAGAGCGCAGCCCGGTCCGGCCCCGCCTGCTCCGTCTCCGCGTCGGGGGGCAGCGGGGCTCCGGCCGGTTGCGCCCGCGTGCTCATCTTGGGCCGTCCGAGGACGAGGCCCGCGCACCGCGGTGTCGGCTGACGGAGTGGTGCGGAAGGAGGTGGTTCACGGGATCACACCCTCGGATCGCAAGGCATCGTCGATCTGCTCCCTGATGGTGTTGACGGAGTTCTCCGGTTTGATCCCGGACGGCGGAGACAGCGTGTGGGAGACCGCGATCGACACGTTCTGGTAGGCGGGAGTGAGCGGGCGCACGCTCGCCGACTCCAGGGCGGCCAGCACTTCCCGGGAGAAGGGGTATTCCTTCATGAACGCGGGTTCGTCGTACAGGGCGCGCAGGGTGGGCGGCAGACCGCCCTCGAGAGCGGCGGTGAGCTGGTTCTCCCGGTTGCGCAGGCACAGCGCCGCCTCGAAGGCCAGATCGGGGTGGCGCGAGTAGGCGCTCACGGCCAGGTCGATGCCGCCGATGGTGGGCCGTGCCGGGCGGTTGGCGTCGACCCGAGGGTACGGCGCCCAGCGGAAGTTCTTGAACAGCTCGGGGTTGTTCGCCTTCATCGAGGGATAGACGAACGGGTAGTTGAGCTCGAACGCCGCCACCCCCGACTCCATTGCGAGGCGGTTCTGGTCCTCCATCTGGTTTGACAGGGAAGGGTCCGCGGCCGGGGACTTCGCCAGATCACGCATGATCCCGGCGGCCCGCACGGCAGGAGGACCGAGGGAGGGCTCGGTCGCGCTCGCGTTGAGGATGGAGCCGCCTGCACTGTTGATCAGCGTGTTGAACCAGACGGTCAGGCCCTCGTACTGGGCGCCCTGGATCTCCACGAAGTGTGGTTTGCCCTGCCGGGCGAGGGCGCCGGCCATCTCCAGCATCTCGGCCCAGGTCCTGGGTGGGGTGGGCACCAGGTCCTTGCGGTACCACAGGAGCTGGGTGTTGGTGTTGTACGGGACGGCGTACAGCTTGCCTTTCCAGGTCGAGGTCTGCAGCGGTACGCGCAGGGTGCCCTTGATGGCCTGCTGCTTCGCCGCCCCCGTCCATTCCCGGATCCAGCGTGCCTCGGCGAACTCCGCCGCCCAGGTGACGTCCAGGCCCAGGATGTCGAGCGAGTCGTCCTCAGCGGCGAGCCTGCGGACAAGCTGCTGACGCTGGCCGTCCGCGGCGCGCGGGAGCTTGTTGTAGCTGATCCTGTAGCGGCCGCCCGACGCCTGGCTGCACCGGTCGGCCGCCTTCTGCAGCGCACCGGAGTCATCGGGGAAGTTGTACCAGTTGAGGGTGGGCCTACCGGAGCCCTCGTCACTGCCACAAGCAGCGAGCACCGACGCCAGCAACGGCAGTACGGCGAACGCCCGCAGCCATCGCGCCCCCCTGGGGCGTCCCTTCTGACCCGAAACGGGCCGGCAGCCGCACTTCGCGTGCACGCGCTCCACACCTCTCTTCCGGACGGTGGCACGGGACTCGGACCTCGCAGCGTTTGCGCAGCGAACACTAAAGGCCACATAAAGCAAGATCAAGCACATATCGCATCCAATCGCCCAACTTTGCCCACTAGGACTTGCCCGGTCGGTCATGTGCGGAGCCAGGTGACGAGGGCTGCAGCGATTCCGTGGCCTGACGTGCGCTCCGCACGCGATCAGACTGCGGGCCCAATGTCAGTGCGGATCAATAGAGTTGCTCCACCGGCCGCGCCCGTGCGGCCGGACTGGAACACGTATCCGCAGTACACGGTCACCTACGCGGGCGACGCCACACATGTGCCCGGCACGGCGACCGTCATGGTCGAGTTCGTCGGCTGACCAGGCCGCGCAGTTTGCCCGAGCCCGTCACAACGGTGTGGGGCAGATCAGTTCGACCGACAAGGCGTCGTGCGACGAGTTTGCCTACGCCGCTTCCTGCAACTCCGGCGGCATGTCCGCCGGCGTGGGCGGCATGAACGAAGGCGACACCGGCAACGACCGCGTGCAGACCTGTGCCACCGGGTCAAGCAGGGCGAATGGCACCTGTACGACAACGTCCGTGAGGCTGCTCCGACATGGACGCAGGTGTGGCCGCTCGGCCATGTCGGGATAGATCAAACTCCACCTCGATGGGGGCAGCGTTCAGCGGGGGCTTCTCCGGCAAGTACCGGTTGCTGGACAAGGACCCGTACTGGGTGAACTTCCCCCAGTTCGCGCACCACGACGCGTCCAAGGCGACCGTGGCCTGCACGATCTCAAGCCGTGACAGGCTTCTGACCGTTGGTGGGGCACAGCACTGGTTCTCGCTGTGCCCCACCGGCCCCGGCCGCATCGACCAAAGCGGCGACTGGTCGTTCGTCGTGGAGTGCGTGTCGGGCAGTGAAGGCTGGGCCCTGGACCCGGCAGCGTCCAGCGGCGCCGAGGTCCTGATCTTCGAACCACGGCCAGACGATCCACCCTCCTTCTTCAGGGAAGCTCGCCGGCGGTGGGACCGGACCGGGAGACGCCGCACGCTCCGCCGGTCCGATGTGCTTAACGGGCCGCCGTGTTCCAGTGCCCTGCATACAGCCTCTGCCGGCAAAGGATCATAGAACTGAGTAGCAGGGCCGGCCGCGACGGGCGGGGCGCCATCGGACTCTCCGCCCTTGATGTCCCTCGCCACAGTGGCTCGCGCAACTCGACCGAGCACCCGCTTGGCGCCGCCCACCGCCACTACGGTCAGGCCCGCCAGCAGTTGCCCTCCAGCCAGAAGATGGGGAAGTGCGTCCGGCAGGCCACGGAGGCCCGAATCGGTGCACGACAACAGGACCATGCCCATGGCGTACGGCCCGGCCAGCGGTGCAGGGACCGGCACTGTCGTCTGCGGCCACGACCGCCATCGCCCCGACCAGCAGCGTAACCCGTTTCGGCAACAGCGTTCCGGGCCCGGTCCACAACCTCAGTCCGTCAGCGACGGGCATACCGCACAACCCGGCGGTGAACGCCGTCACCGTCCGCAGAAGAGCCGACCGCCGGGACCGGCGCCCGAAGCACTGCGCCCGGGGAGCCAAGGGCAGAACCCACGCCAAAGTCAGGACTACAGCCGGTAGCAGGCCACCGCCGACCGATTCCAGCACCAGCAGGACGAGCCACGCAACCCTTCGGTGTCCAGCCGCTCGGGCAGTCCCGACGGGATGTTGACGGTGTGGGCGGTGAGGGAACCAGCCAGCCGTGCGCGACCGGCCCCTTGTCCAACTCCCGCTCCTCCAGCTCCCGCTCCTCCAGCCGTGCGAAACTGGGCCTCGCTCAGCCTCGGCGGCAAGGCCGGCTGCCGCTGTTGAGAACAGAGCAGGTGTCTTCTGAACAGCCACGCTGTCCCCACAGCGCTCTGGCGGCGCACCCGCTCCCGGTTCGGCCTCTCCCTCATCAGGCCACAGCGGAGCAGCTCCGCCAGTACATTTCGGCTCGCTCCAAGTGCGGCTCGCGAAACGAAACCGGCTGTTGCGAGGCCGGAGGGCGGAAAGTACAGGCTGTAAAACGGCCCCGGGCTGCGCGCGGCCCGCTCGGGGCAGCGACCGCACAGGCGGACGTCGAGCTGCCCGATGGCCGGCAACTGGACCACACCATCATTCGCCTGCGGCCGGTCGCAGGAGCCACGGTCGTCAACGAGGCGAACAACGTTCTTGCTGCTGTGGCGGCACCGGTTCATGACCGGGGATGGGGCTGGGAGCTGCCGTCGGGCGGCACCAGCGTGGGGCGAAGACCCCGCCGTGGTCGCCTCGCGCGAGTTCAAGGAGGAGACCCGCTGACGGCCGGGTCCGATGCGGCTGATGCCATCGAGTCCGCGTGCCGTGAGTAGGCACCTCTGGAGAAGGTGCCCGAACCGGTGGTGCGCTGTGAGATCCGGTCGGCGAACGCGGTGGCCACCCTCCTGATGCTGCACCATCGTCGTCTCGGCTCCCACAACGAGCAGTCCTGACCAGCGGCAGGGGCTGGGTGCACGCCGACGGCGCGACCGCCGACTCCACGCTCGGCGGCCGTACTCATGCTCTCCGGAGCTCAGGCACGTCGGCCCCCACCGCGCCATGAAGCAACGACATGAGACACCATTGGTCTCCACCACCAACTTCCCTTCACATAACAACCGTTGTCCTGATTGAAGGTCTCGTGTTCCACTAATCTCCATCCACCACATCGATCACCCGCTTCCGAGCGGGAGGGCATTCACGGGGGAGATGCGTGTATGAGGATCTGGGCTTCGAGAAACTCCTTGACGCGGACGGTTTCTTTGCACGCCTGTTAGGGCGGTCGCCGTCGGGTGAAGACCGCAAGCCGTTGTACGGCCCCGACCTGCCCGTGGTGCTGCTCACCGGCGGCCCGGGGATGGGCAAGGGGCGGCTGCTGCGGGCGGTGCACGACCGGTTCGCCCGCCAGGTGCCGGTGATCCGTCTGGACTGCGCCTCATCGGAGTACATGGGCCGGGCCAGGGCGGAGCCCGGTGCCCGCTCGGTGGTGACCGAGGCCCTGGTCGAGGCCGCCCTGCTGCTGCACACCTGGCGGGGAACGGGAGGCGCGTTCGCCTTCCCGCGGTTCTTCGCGGGCTTGGCGGTGATCGCGACCGGCGTCGCGGGTGGCACCGGTGAGGCGATCAGGACAGAGGTCGAGCGGTACGAGGAGCTGATCCAGCAGCCGCGCCTGCGCGGTCTGTGGGCGCTCGACTTCTGGCGCGGCGCGCTCCTCGGGGCCGTACAGAGGATGCTGGAGGTCCTGGCCGGCCAGGCGTTCGGCCCATACGGGGCCGCCGCGCTCACCGCGCTGCTCGACGCCCTCTTCGAGCGCGTGACGCCCCGGATCGAGGCGGAACTGACCCGGATCTACGGCGAGTATCCCGGCGCGGCGGGCCAGCCCAAGCACGGGCTGCGCAGGCTCGCCGACGACTTCCGGGCCGGCGGCGAGCGGCGGGAGGACGCGGAGCGCTTCCTGTTCCGGGCGCTGCGCGAGGATCTGGAGGCGGCGTACGGCGGTCTGGGCGGCTGGCTGGGCCGGGTCGGCCGCCCGGGACTGCTGCTGGACCACGCCGAAGAACCGCTGGGCGAGCGGCTACTGCGCGCCGCGCTCACCGACCGCCGGGACGGGCAGCGCGACCGCGTGGTGATCGTGGGCACGGCACGCCGGGCGGACGGCGGCGACTTCCTGCACGGGGGTCTGCCGCCGAGGGAGGTGGCGGCGTTCCGACCCGCAGACGGGGTGCCGGCCACCTGGTCCCGCCGCAGTGACCCGGAGGAGGACCGGGGCCCGCTGTCCGCCGGGGTGCTCATACTGCGGATGCCTTTCCTCACCGGCGACCAGCTCCGCCGGGCGACCGAGCGAATACAGCTGGGCGCGGAGCGGGAGGGCGGTATGCATCGCCCCCGTATCACCGCCGCCGTGGCCCAGCTGAGCGGCGGACGGCCGCACACGGTGATCCGGCTGGCCACCGCTGCCGCCGACCACCGGATGGAGACGGACGCCAACGACCGGGCCATCTTGGACGCCAAGCTGCACCACCCGGACGGCACCGCCGAGCGGCCGGTGACGGACGTACTGCTTCAGGAGCTGATCCTCGACCAGCTGCCGGTGCGGCTGCCGGACGAGCACCATGAACAGTGGCTCGATCTCCTCACCCATCTGTCGGTGGCGCACGACCCGGCGTGCGCGGACGTCCTGCTGCGCCATCACCAGGCGGGCCGTGTCCTGCGCCTGACGGCACATGAGGTCGCGCGGCTGCTCAACGACACCGGGTGGCCCAGCTGCGAGCGGCACTTCATCGGGGACTTCGGCCTGCGTCAGCTGCTGGTGCACCGGCTGTACGGGCTGTCGCGCGACGGTGCCGCCTGGTACACCAACCACCATCTGCTGCGCGACCACTACGCCGTGAGTGAGCCGAGCGGCGGTGCGTTCCACTCGGTGACGACCCACCAGATGAACCACCATCTTGTCTCCGGCGGCGTCGACGACGTGGTTCGCCACCTCGCCGCCACCCTCCCCGGCCGCTCGCGTCAGTGGTGCGAGGAACTGCTGGAGATCGCCCAGGCGCCGTATCCGGGCGGGGCGGACGAGCGCCGCAAGCGCGCCCAGGGTCTGGCACGGGTCGACGGACCGCCGCTGCGCCGCACCGTCGACCAACTGCTGCACGCCGTATGGCTGTGCGAGGAGCGCACCAGGCCGACCGGGGGCGAAATGGCCCGCACGCTGGAGCAGTTGCTGAGGCAACTGTCGACCATGGACTTCGACGGCGCCGGAGAACTCGGCCCGACAGCCACCGAGTGGCGCCGCCTGGCCGCGAACGAGCAGCCGTTGCTCCGCTGCGACTGCACCGATCAGCTCGGCAGAAGGAGGTAACGGGGATGCCCAGCCGGATACCCAGGTGGAACAGACTGCCCAGGTGGGGAAAGATCCTCTACGCGCTGGCGGGCGTGGCGGTGCTCGTGGCCGCCGGCGTATACGGCGTTCCCGCCCTCCTGAAGCCGGACACCTGCCACGACGGCATCGAGAAGATCGGCGTCGAGTGCGTCGGCGTCGACGGCGCGGGCTACGACTTCGGCACACCGGAGATCAGCGCCGTGGCCGAGGCCATCTCGGAGGAGAACAAGAGGATCGCGAACCAGCCCCACATCGCCGTGGCGATGATGCTGCCCCTCCAGTCGGACACGGCGGGGCTGCGGCGGCAGATGCGCAGCGACCTCCAGGGCGCGTATCTGGGACAGCGACAGGCCAACTCGGGCGAGGGCCAAGTGCCCAAGATCCGACTGGTGCTGGCCAACCCCGGGCTGAACTACGGCCATCAGGACAAGGTCGTGAGCACGCTGCTCGACATGGCCGAATCCGACAAGGACAAGCTGCGGGCCGTCACGGGCTTCAACCTCACCCTCGACGCCACCGAGGCGGCCGTAGAACGTCTGACGGAAAACGGCGTCCCGGTGCTCGCCTCCCGGATCAGCGGGGACGGGATCGCGAACGTCGACGGGAAGAAGCAACGATTCCCCGGCCTGGCCCGGATCATCCCCACCAACGGCAACGCGGCCGAGGCCCTGGCCAACTTCAACGGCGAGCGGGGCCGGGAGAACGCCAGGACGGTGCTGGTCTACGACACCCGCCCGGACGCCTACGACGAGTCGCTGGCGAGCGCGTTCCGGGGGATCAAGGAAACGGGGCCGGCCGGTCCCGACAACATGTCCTTCGAATCCCCGGGGATCGACGAGGCCGGCTCGACCGGCAGCCAGTTCGAGCAGATCGCCAACAACATCTGCGGTTCCGCGGCCGACACCGTCTACTTCGCGGGGCGCACGCTGCACATGCGGATCTTCGCGCTCACGCTCGCCAGGCAGACCTGCGCGGACCGGCACTTCACCCTGGTCAGCGGCTCCGACGCCGCCTCGCTGCGACAGGCCATGTCCGAGAAGGACTGGGCGCAGCTGCGCGGCGAGGACGGCGAGGCGAAGGTCACGGTCCAGTACGCCGCCCCGGCGCACCCTGCCGCCTGGGACACCGAGCTGGCCGCCTGGACCAAGCATTGGAAGCAGACCCATCACCGCGAGCCCGCCGCGAACGAGCTCCCCCAGCACCTCACCGAGCCCAAGGCAGCCCTGGACGCCCTCAACGACCTGATCAAGAGCACGAGCACGGCGGGCACGGACCTCGGCTCCACCCCGAACCTGGAGGACTCCCGCACCATGGTCGTCTACGACGGCCTCGTCACCATTGGCACGGCCCTGCACGAGGTCCAGGGAAACGACGCCGAGCAGGCACCCAGCCTCGCGGACGTCCGCCAGGAGTGGTCGAAACTCCAGTCGGTGCACCGGGTGAGGGGCACGAGTGGCCTGATCTGCCTGACCAACGGCGGGAATCCGTACGACAAGCCCGTCGCGGTCGTCGAACTGAACCCGGGCCAGGGCGTGCGCGGGACCCTGAAGTTCGTCGGTCTGGGCTGGCCCACCGGCAAGGAACAGCCGAAGAACTGCGTGATCCCGAGCAGCACATCCTGAGACAGCCGACCCCTCTCTCAGCTCACCCCCAGCGGACAGTCGGCGATTCCTCGGTTTGCTGTCGCACTCCTCCCTGCCGGGCCCGGAATGAGCGCTCACCGGGTGCGCAGCCAGGTCAGAGCCTTTACCATTCCGCAGCAGTGGGAATCCCCACCCGCCCTCCACCCGTACGTATGGTCCCACCCGAACGGCCCGGCACCGGACGGGGACCATGGATTGTTGATCCGGTGCTGGAGTATGTCGTCACGCGCCGTCGTGAACCGGCAGTCCGTCGACGCCAGCGCGTCCAGGTCGTACACCCTCCAGAAAGTCGATCTCGTCGAGCCGTCCCCACCAGGGGCCGCCCTCGGCGTGCTTTGCGGTGCGAAGAAGGGCTCGGCCTGAGTCATGTTCCAGGATGGATGTACGTCGGCTCACAAGGAGGGCTATCGGGGACTCCGCACCCTGCGCTCCGCGGTCGCCACCGGCCGCGTCCCGCCACGCCGTTCGGCGCGAGTCGGCGAGGGTGACCGTCCACTGGTGAACGGGGTTCGCGCATCGGCGGCGCCCGGAGGCGGGCGTGGCCCGACCGCCCCGCGACCAGGCTCGTCCAACCGCACGCCGCCGCAGGTCATCGGGCCGGCAGACCATGGACGAGCGCGACCTCGGTGAACCCCGCGTCGACGTAAGGGCGTACGGCCTCGACGACCGTGTCCGCATCGTCGCCGCAGGGAATGGACTCGGCGACGTCCTCGGGCCGTACGAACTGGGTGGCGCCATCGAACGCGGCGGGCCCGGGCAGTTCGGAGTTGACCGGCCAGCCGCCGCCGAACCAGCGGAACTGGTCGTGGGCGCGGGCGATCGCGGCGTCGCGGTCGGTGTCGTAGCAGATCGGCAGCTGGCCGACCTTGGGCTTGCCCGCGCCACCGTGCCGGTCGAACGCGGAGGTCAGTTCCGGCTTGGGTTCGGTGGCGATCAGCAAGTCGGCCAGACGGCCGGCGAGTTCGCACGAGCGGTCGCCCGAGACGGCGACACCGATCGGCGGGGCCGTGTCGGGCAGATCCCACAACCTGGCGTTCTCGACGTCGAAGTGGTCGCCGTGGTGGTTGACGTTCTCCCCCGTGAAGAGCGAGC
This sequence comes from Streptomyces sp. NBC_00576, assembly GCF_036345175.1. NCBI lineage: Bacteria > Bacillati > Actinomycetota > Actinomycetes > Kitasatosporales > Streptomycetaceae > Streptomyces > Streptomyces sp. NBC_00576. The sequence goes on from NZ_CP107780.1 coordinate 1,293,582, forward strand.
GGATGATCTCCACGGCCTCCTCCAACTTCTCGAGCCGGACATGCGCGGCGGGCCAACCGCCGCCCACCACATGCTCGTTGAGGTTCTCCCCGGAGCCGAGACCCAGGCGGAACCGCCCCTGGGAGAGGAGTTGCAGGGTGGCGGCCTTCTGCGCGACGACCGCCGGGTGGTAGCGGGTCGTCGGGCACGTCACGTACGTCATCAGGGGAATGCGTTCGGTGGCCTGCGCGGCGGCACCGAGCACGCTCCACGCGTAGGGGGCGTGTCCCTGGGACGCCAGCCAGGGAAAGTAGTGGTCGGACGTGACGGAGAAGTCGAAGCCGGCGCGCTCGGCACCGACCACATGCCCGACCAGCTCCCGCGGTCCGGCCTGCTCGGTCATCATCGTGTACCCGATCCGCACCATGCCGCTCTTCTCCTCTGTCCTTGTGCGCCCTCACCGCTTCGTCCCCGGCCGCAGGTCGACCTCCCGCCCGGTGCCGCCCTCGTCCGTGAGCGCGAGTACCCCGGTGGCCGACGATGATGCTCAGGACGCAGGCCGCTCCGGGTGATGAAGTCGTGGGCGTGGGCGACGCGGGCGGCTGCTTCCACGTCCGTGTCGGTGGCGTCTGGGCTGGCGAGGCGGATGTCGTCGCGGATGGACAGGTTGAAGAGTCAGGCGTCCTGGGGGACGGCGGCGATGAGGCGCTGGAGTTGGGCCGAGGGCAGGTCGCGCAAGTCGTGGCCGCCGATGGTGACCGTGTCGGCGGCCGGATCCCAGTAGCGTTGGAGGAGTGCGGCGCAGGTGCTTTTGCCAGTGTGATCCTCCCTGTTGTGCGCCGTCGCGTTCATCGTCGCCGTGCTGGTCGGCACGCTGCTCGGGGTGCTCGCCGCCCGGGATCGCGGCTCGACCGGAGCGTCACCTCGCTCGCCTACTCCCTCGAAGCGGCATGGCCGGGACGTGCTGCTGCGCTGCGTGTACGGGCTGCGGGTCTCACTGCTCGTCGGCCTCGCGCAGCAGGTCCCGGGCGCTGGAGTCGGTGATCTGGACCGGTGCCGGCACATGCCCGCGCGGGTAGCGGGGTGCGAGGGGCTGGTCTTGAGGCGTACGGATGACTGTCCCGTAGCGGCGCTGGCGGCTGTGATAGACGGCCACGGCCTTGGCCAGGTGCTCGGCGCGGAAGTCAGGCCACAGGGTTTCAGGAAAGTACATTTCGGCGTAGGCCATCTGCCAGAGCAGGAAATTGGAAAGCCGGTGCTCTCCCGAGGTCCGAATGAGCAGGTCCACATCCGGCAGGTCGGGACACTGCATGTGCCGGGCGAGGCTCTCCTCGGCTACCTCGGCCGCCTTGGTGCCAGCGTCCATCAGCGCGCGGACCGCATGGACGAGATCACTGCGTCCCCCATGATTGAAGGCCATGGTCAAGGTCATGCCGGTATTGTCGGCCGTCAGTTCTTCGAAGTGGATGATTTGTTCACGGACGAAGTCCGGGACGCGGGCGTCGAGTGCGCCCAGGTAGCGCAGCCGGACTCCCATGTGGTGCCAGTGCTGGCCGTTGTTGCTGAGGGTGCGCTGGTTGAAGCGCATCAGATAGTCGACCTCTGCCTGGGGGCGCTGCCAGTTCTCGGTGGAGAAGGCGAACAGGGTCAGCCACTGGATCCCCATGTCGCGTGCACCTCGGACCGTGGAGTCCAACGCGGCTTCGCCCGCGGAGTGTCCCTCGGTCCGCTCCAGTGAGCGCTGTTCCGCCCAGCGGCCGTTGCCATCCATGATGCAGGCCACATGCGCAGGCATCCGCTCCTTCCCTGTTGGCGTGTCGTCCCTGCCCGCGCCAGGCATCTCACCATGGTCTTGGTGAGCGCGGTCGGACACGGCCGACAGCTGAGAAGACGGCGGCTGTGGAACCGAGTCGAGAGTCACGGCGTTCTCCTGGAGTTCTGAGCAGCACGCGAGGCAGGGAACCGGCTTCAGTAGAAAAACTGAAGACAGCGATGCCACCTCAAAGGAATGGGCGCAGCGCCAGTTTCTGCAACGAGCGGCAAGGCCACCGGGACACGTGGCAACCGACACGATGAAGGACAATCCGTCAAACACGTGTCCAAAGCAACACTCGGACTGAGCGGCGACCCGATTCCTTGGTCAGCCGGCCGCCCCTGGCGTCGTCACACGTTTCGGTGGCCAGAAGGCGGTGGAGCAACCGGTCACCGTCATCGGGCAGGCGTCACGGTCGGGGCGGGGTAGCGCATGACCGGACCGGTTTTGTACATCGAGTGGATGCGTGACGATCAGCGGGCTGCGGGACAGCTTCGCGTCTGCCCGGCATAACCGGCAATGCTTGAGGAGTGATAGGAGCGTGGGCAAGGGGCGGCGTGGCTGAGCACAGGGTGCCCCACTGAAGCCAACCTCAACTATCGCAGCATGTAATCATTTCCTTGCTCTGCGTATGCGTTCGTCGTGCTTACTCGCCCGGCGTCCTGGGCACAGCCCTGAGGGATTCCACTCGGCATGGATCAGGGCTTCTGCTGTGACACAGCAAGCGCGGGCGCAGAACAGGCAGGCCGCCACAGGCTGCGGCCGGGCCTGTCCAGGAAGGGGGAGAAGGATGAGGGCGAGCGGGCCCGTGTTGAGCATGCAGGACGTGCGCAAGAGTTACCGGCGTCGGCAGGTCCTGCGAGGCGTGTCCCTGGACCTTCCGCCGGGGCAGCTGGTGGGGATCGTAGGAGAAAACGGTGCAGGCAAGAGCACTCTGCTGCGCATCCTGGTTGGTGACCTTTGCCTGGATGGCGGTTCGGTGCGCTGCCAGGGCCTGCTTGGGCACTGTCCGCAAGAGACCCTGCTGCATGAGGCGTTCACCGTCGAGCAGCATCTGCGGTTCTTCCAGACCGCCTATGGTCTGGACAGCCTGGACCGGGCCTATGAGCTACTGGAGATCCTGCAGTGCAGCGAGTACCTCCGGGCTCGCCCGGGAACGCTGAGCGGCGGAACACGGCAGAAGCTGAACCTCACGCTGGCTTTGATGCACGATCCGCAAGTGCTGCTCCTGGACGAGCCCTATCAGGGTTTGGACTGGGATACGTATCTGCGTTTTTGGGATGTAGCCGGGGAGCTGCGCGATCGCGGCTGTTCCGTTCTGGTCGTCTCCCACCTCGCCTACGACGCCTCCCGCCTGGACTGCATGTACCGGTTGCACGACGGCGTACTTCAGGAGACGGAACCTATCGGCGTGGCCATCGGCGGCACGGCCGCTCCCGGGGTGCGGTCATGAGGCGATGGACGTCCTGTCTGGCGACTGCCGTGCGGTTCGCGCTGATCGAGCAGCTGCGCAATCGGCTGGCCCTGGTGATCGTGGTGTTCTTCATCCCGCTGTGGATCACACTGGGGTACAAGGTCACGGCCAGTGATCCGGTGCGGTTCTTCGTCCGCCCCGTCAAGCGGTCGATCACCATGGACGGCAATGTCATCAGCCAGATGTCCGGGGCCCTGCACGCTCTGGGTCTGATCGTCGGCTTCATGATGTTCATCGCCACCGCCCGTTCCGCCTCCTTCGACCGGCGCCTGGTGCTGGCCGGCTACCCCAGGTTGTGCCTGGCATTGGCGAAGTTCACCGCTCTGGTGCTGGCTGCGGCCGTGGTCGCCGTCTACGGCGCCGCGTGGATGCGCGTGTACTGGCGCCCCCAGCAGTTGCTTCTGCTGGCCGTGGGGTTGTTCGTGGGGGCACTGATCTACGGCGGGATCGGTGTCATGCTCGCCGCTGGTCTGCGCAGCGAACTGGCCGGCATGTTCCTCGTCATCATGATCAGCTTCATTGACCTCTCTCTGCAGAACCCCATTGCCAACCCGGCCGCCGACAGCCCTCTGCTGCGATTCTTTCCGGCCTACGGTGCCATGCAGACCGTGGTCACAGCCGGGGGACTGCACGTGGTGCCCTGGCACGAACTCGCCCTGGGCATCCTCTGGGCAATGGGCATGGTGGGCGCCGGCATGACGGCCTTCGGCCTACGGAGCCGCTCACGTCTCGCTGACAACACCACCACAGCACCGGCGGGTGAACGACATGACTGCAGCCCGGCGCTTGCCGCCTCCCGGTCGGGAACCTCCCCCAGCCCGCAGCACGGAGACCAGCACTGAACCGCTCCAGGTTGGTTGGAGAGGGCCGTCGGCGTGCAACTGCGCAGCGAGGGTGGGAGGGAGCCGGGCGTGAACTGTTCGCCGCTTGAACGCCACGCCGGCACTCGCGCTTCTCCTGCGACAAATCGACGGAGGGGCGTAACCGTGGATTGGCCGGTGCCAAGCCAGGCTTCTTGTCGTCGCCGAAGGCCGGCGAGATTGCCCTCTTCGGCCTCGAAGCCGGCAGCCCGGACCTCGGCCTGCTGGAGCACACAGCAACTGCCGGAAAGGGCACATGATGGGAAATGGCAAGCCGCCGTCCAACGGAACCGAGCACAGCTCGGCCAGCCGCTGGTTGATTCCACTGGCCTCCCGCCCATCAGCGTCTGTGCGCGCCTACCTTTTCCCACCACCTGGCACAGGCGCATCCTTTTACCTTGGGCTAGCGGAGGAGCTGCCCACGTTCATGGAGCCGGTGGCCTTGCAGGCGCCCGGTCGCGAAGAACGCAGCGCTGAACCGCGGGTGAACCACTACTCCAAACTGGTGGAGGCCACCACCGAAGCAATGAGTGCGGCGGGCAGCTCGAAACCCAGCGTTTTCCTCGGTTACTGCGCCAGTGGGATCTGGGCTTTCGAGACCGCGCGCGCACTGGTCCACAAGGGTGCTCAGGGGCCGCTCCTGCTCGGTGTGTGCGCTGCTCCCGCTCCGGGCGAAGCCGCCAAATACTCACGGTTCATGGCGCGTCCGGACAGAGCGGTCCGCGCGCTCCTTCAGGAACGAGCCCTGACACCGGATATGCGTGAACTCGCAGCCCAAGCCATCTACCGGGACAGCATTACGGTGCTGTCCTACCGGTACAGCCCGGGGACTCAAGTGACCTGTCCTGTTTCCCTCTTCTCGGGCGAAGAAGACGCCATCATCCCCCGCGACCTGGTACGCCGCTGGGACGCATACACCAGCTCGCGCGTCATCGCGGACCGGGCGTACGCCGGTGGACACGTGTTCCTGCGCGAACACTGGGACACCGTGGCACGGCATTTTTCCTCGGACGTCAAAGCTGTCCTGCCTTCCCCACCAGAGGAACCGTCATTCCCCCTCGCATGAGGACAACAGGAGAGGGTCACCACGAGCGACCGGGGCACCGATACGACAGCAGCTCCCGCACGCAACCGCGATTGCCTGCCCGCAGCCAGTACGGCAGCGGTGTCTGCCATTACGGCTTGCCAGGCTGATCGTTGGTCTGCGTAGGGGGCAGCTCCCGGGCAGAGCGTCCGGACGGGCCCTGGCGTAACAACTGCTGTGAAAGCCAACCCGGTCCTGCTTGTTCGTCGGGGACGGAAAGGGAGTTCCTATCCATGGACGGGCAGGAAGAGTTCGCCGCCCCGGAACAAGCAGTTGCCGTCCTCGGGATGAGCGGCCGTTTTCCGGGAGCGCCGGGAGTACGTGAACTGTGGGACCTGTTGGTGGCCGGCCGGGACGGCGTCACGGAAGCCTCTACCGAACGGCCCTGGCTGCGCGAGCTGTACGCCGCAGAGCCGGGTGCGCCTGGGAAGCTGCCCACGGTGCGTGGTGGATTCCTCCCCGGCCTTGATCTCTTCGACGCGGGATTCTTCGGTATCTCCCCCCGCGAGGCCCGGCGCATGGATCCCCAGCAGAGGCTGTTGCTGGAGACATCCGTGGAGGCTGCCGAAGACGCCGCGGTCCCGGTACGGGAACTGAGCCGGGCTCGCACCGGCGTTTTCCTCGGCGCCTTCGGCAACGACTACTGGTTGCGGCAGATCGGGGACCTGGAGAACCTGGATCTGCTCGCCATGCAAGGCGGGACCCACAGCGCTCTCCACGGCCGTATCGCGTACGCCCTGAACCTACGAGGGCCGGCCATGACTATTGACACCGCGTGCTCTTCGTCGCTGGTGTCTGTGCACACCGCGTGCCAGTCCCTACGGCTGGGCGAGTGCGACTACGCCCTGGCAGGCGGCAGCCACGTACTGCTCGCCCCGTACGGCTCGGTACCCCTGGCGCGGGCCGGAGCGATCGGCCCGGACGGCCGCTGCAAGTTCGGCGACGCCTCGGCCAACGGATACGTCCAGTCCGAGGCAGTCGGCATGCTGCTGCTCAAGCCCCTCGCACGGGCGTTGGCCGACGGTGACCGGGTACGAGCGGTGATTCTCGGAGGGGCGCTGGGCAGCAGCGGTTTCACCGGCCAGGGGATGATCGCGCCGTCCGTGCGGAGCCAAGAGGAAACCCTGCGCCTGGCCTGCGAGTTCGCGGGCGTCGACCCCCGTGACACCCGGTTCGTCGAAGCCCACGGCACCGGCACCGCCGTGGGCGACCGGGTGGAACTGGAAGCCCTGGCCCGGGTGCTCGGCCCGCGGGACGGCGACCGTGAGCGCTGCCTGGTGGGGTCAGTGAAGACGAACATCGGACATACCGAGGCGGCCGCCGGGGTGGTCGGCCTCATCAAAACCGTGTTGTGCCTGGAGCACCGCCTCGTGCCTGGGGACACGCGACTGGGCACTGCCAACCCTGCCGTCGACTGGGAAGCCGCTCCGCTGTGCCTTCCCCGTCGGCCCACCGCACTGCCGGACGACGAGCGCCTCCTCGTGGCAGGCGTAACGTCCATCGGGGCTTCAGGCGTGGGCGCCCACCTGGTCCTGTCGGCCGCGCCCGGCGGTCAGGCGGCCGTGCCGAAACCGCGGCCCGGTGCGGGCCAGTCCCTGCTGCCCCTGTCCGCCCGCTCGACCGACGCCCTGCGGGAACTGACCGAACGCTATGTGCACTTGCTGACGTCAAACCCTGCCCCTTGTCTGGCAGACGTGTGCGCATCTGCCGCCACCGGCCGCGACCACCACGAACACCGGCTGGCGGTGTCCGCAACAACGCCCGCCTCTCTGGCCGACACATTGCGCGCCCACCTGGCGGGACAGGAGCGGCGGGATGTGTCAGCGTCGAACGGTGCGGTGTGGTCCGCACCGCGCGTGGTGTTCGTGCTCCCGGGCCAGGGCTCCCAGTGGGCCGGTATGGGCCGGCAACTCCTGGGCAGGGAAGACGTCTTCACCGACACGGTGGAGCGCTGCGACGCCGTCATCCGTACGCACGGTGGGTGGTCGTTGTGCGACGTCCTGCGGGACGAGGACGACACCTGGCTACAGCAGACCTCCGTCATCCAGCCCGCGTTGTGGGCCATGGGGGTGTCCCTGGCCGCCCTGTGGCGTTCCTGGGGCATCGAACCCGACGCCGTTCTGGGGCACAGCCAGGGTGAGATCGCCGCCGCTCAGGTAGCCGGTGCCCTCACGTTGGAAGAAGCCGGCCGTGTGAGCTGCCTGCGTGCTGGGCTCATCGACACACTTGCCCAGCCCGGTGCCCTGTGCTGGACGGAGGTGCCGCCGAACAAGGTCGCCGGTTTCCTGGACGAGCTGGGTGTGGCGGCCTCGGTCGCCGTGGAGGAGAGTCCCACCTCCAGCGTGCTCGCGGGCACCTCGCAGGCAATCGACCGCATTGAGGAGGGCTGCGAGCAGCGGGGCATTTCCTGCCTGCGCGTACCGGTCCACTACGCCGCGCACAGCCGCAGTGTCGATCCGGTGCGACACCCGCTGAGGCGGCAGCTTGCCGATCTGCGTCCCCGTGAGACCAACGTGCCCTTCCTGTCCACCGTCACCGGATCAGTGGTGCCGGGCACTGCCCTGAACGGCGACTACTGGTGGCGAAACCTGCGCGACCCGGTACTGCTGGACAGAGCCGTACGCAGCCAGCTGGCCGGTGAACGACGCACTGTGTTCCTCCAGGTTTCCCCGCACCCCGTGCTCACCGAAGCCCTGGGCCGCGGTGGCGCCCTGACGCTGGAGTCGCTGCGCCGCGACCATGACGAGCTGGCCTCCCTCCACCGCACACTGGGCGACCTGTATGCGGCCGGCTGCGACCCGAACTGGCCGCAGGTCCTCGGAAAGCCCGCAGCCCCTGTGTCGCTGCCGGGCTACCCCTGGCAGCGCTTCTCGTACTGGCAACAGGCTCGTGCCTTCCCCTGGCCCCCCATCCAGTCCACCACCACGAAGGTGTTCCCAGTGACCGACGCTGCTGCCCCTGCACCGCCGCCCCCGAAGACCTCGCACGCCGTCCTCACGCGTACAGAGGAGGAGACGGGCGCGGGCGCTCGGTCGTGGAGCGGCGTGCTCGACAGGGAGCAGCACGCCTACCTGCTCGGCCACCGCATCGCGGAGCGCCCCGTAGTCCCTGGTGCTTTCTACCTCGAATTCGCCCTCGCGGCCGCCAGGGAGGGAAGCCTGGGCAACGAGGTGCGAAACGTCACCTTCGAGGAGTTGCTGCTGCTCGACGACCACCAGCCCTGGAACCTGCGGGTACGCGCACAGTCGAGCGCCGACGACGCCCGGTGCCTCAGCGTCACCAGCCGCCGCGATGAGACCGCCGCCTGGCAGCACCACGTGAACCTCCACATTGCCGGCGACACCTCGCTGCCCCCCTCGCCCGTCAACCTGGATCACCTGCGCGAGCGCTGCCCCGACTGGCAGGCCGGCGAGCACTTCTACCAAGAGCGCGCCATGGAGGGCAACGACTGGCGGGGGCCGTTCCGCTGCGTGGCCGAGATCCACCGCGGGGCAGGAGAAGCGCTGGTGCGCCTGCGTCCGGTGGCACGCGGTGGCCATCTCATCCACCCCGGAGCGCTCGACGGCTGCTTGCAGGCAGCGCTCGCCGCGGCCGAGTCCGACGGAGCCACGGAGCACGGTTTCGTGCTGACAGCGGTGGACCGCCTACGGCTGTACCGAGAGCCGGAGGGGGAGGAGTTGTGGGTGCACGCCTCGAGGCGGAAGCCGGACACGGCGGACGACATCCGCGTCGATCTCGTGGTGGCGGACCGGTACGGCACGGTTATCGCCGAAATCCAGGGCGTGCGGGGAAAGAGCCTTACGCCTGTCCCGCCTCAACCGGCGGCCGCCCCCCTGTTCGACCCGATGCTCGAGGTGTGCTGGCGGCCGCTGCCGCCACCCGCACCGTCCGGCCAAGGCGGCAACTGGCTGCTGGTGTCCGGTGGTTCATCCCTCGACCAGCCCCTGCACGCCGCGCTGACCGCGAACGGAGGCACCGTCCACACCGTCAGGCCCGGCATTGGCTACCGGGTTCACGGCCCCGGCCGCTTTCGCGCGAACCTCGCCTCGGCCGACGACCTGGCGCGCATGCTCAAGGACATCACCCGTGACGCACCCCTGACTGGTGTGGTCCACCTGGGTGCTCTGGCTGGGGCCACCGGGGCGGACGCCTCGCCGCGCGAGGTGCAGTGGGTCACGACAGATCTGTGCGCCAGTCTGCTACCGGTCTCCCGCGCCCTGGCCGAGTTGCCGTCCTCGCCGCCCCCGACACTGTTTGTGATCACCCGTGGCGCCCAGGCGGCCCTGGCCGACGACTCATTGCCCGCCCCATGGCAGGCAGCCCTGTGGCCGTTGACGCGTGTCCTGCAGCTCGAGACACCACGCTCGTCTTCCGTCCTCATCGACCTCGACGCCCGCGCACCCGAGCTTCGTGGACCCCGTGAACCGTGTGAAGAGGCCGACCATCTGGCCCTCCACCTGCACGCGGCGGGCGACGAGGACCGTATCGCCCTACGCGGGGGGAGTGCCCACGTTCCGCGACTGGTTCCCTCACCGCAACGCCTGGCAGCACACCCGTTCGGGGTCGCTCTCTCCACCACCGGCGGTATCGGAGGCATCAGCCTCACCCCCGCGAGGGACAATCCCCCGCCGGGACCGGGTCAGATCGCCATCCAGGTCACGCATACCTCGTTGAACTACCGTGACGTGCTGCTCGCCGTGGGCATGCTGGCCGGCCGGAAAGAAGCCCTCGCGGGCTTTGAATGCGCAGGCACCGTGGTGGCCGTGGGAGAGGGCGTCACCGAGTTCGCCGTCAGCGATGAGGTCTGTGCCCTCACGTTCGCGCCGCCGGCCTCCTACGCCATCGCCCTGGCCGCCTACGCCGCCGTACGGCCCCCCCAGTTCACACCAGCCGAGGCGGCCTCCGTTCCCGTCGCGTACGTATCGGCCTACCGCGCCCTGATCGACCTCGCGCGCCTCCAGCCGGGTCAGAAGGTCCTCATCCACTCGGCGAGTGGCGGCATGGGAATGGCCGCCATGGTGATCGCCCGCTGGTGCGGCGCCAGAATCTTCGCCACGGCAGGCAGCAAGGCCAAGCGTGACCTGCTGTTGCAGATGGGCGCCGAGAAGGTCGCCGACTCCCGTTCCACGGACTTCGCCCGCCAACTGCGCGACGTGGACGGCACAGGCGTCGACATCATCCTGAACACCCTCAAGGGAGCAGACGCCCGGCAGGCCAACTTCGAACTTCTGTCCCCCTTCGGCCACTACGTGGAGGCCGCCTGCAACGAGACGCACGACGGGCAACCGTTTCCCGCCCGCCTCTTCGAACCCGGCCGCTCCTACCACTCCATGAATCTGGCCGCGCTGCACGAGCACGCCCCCGGCGCCCTGGGCATCACCCTGCGAACGGTCATCGACTTGCTCTCCCGCGGCGAGCTGGCACCCCTCCCCGTCAAGGTCTTCGAGGCTGAGCAGGCGGCGCAGGCCATGAGCCTGATGGCGCGGGCCGAGCACACCGGCAAGCTGGCCCTCCGCTTCCCCCCGCCCGGACAGCCCCACCCGCGGCTACGCCCCGACGCCACCTATCTCGTCGTCGGCGGGCTGAGCGGCATCGGCGGGCTGTTCACCGAGTGGCTGGCCGACAACGGGGCCCGGCATCTGCTCGTCACCGGCCGCACCGACCTGTCGACGGCACCACCCACCGACCCCCGTGCGCAACGGCTGTCCCGCCTCACCCAGCGACCGGGCCTCGATGTGCGGTACGCGGCCGTCGACGTGGCCGACGAGCCCGCTATGACCGCGCTGCTGCGCGAGCGCACCCGTCAGGGCCTGCCGAAGGTAGCCGGAGTGGTCCACAGCGCTCTCGCGCTCGAACCCGCGCCGCTGCGGGACACCACCAAGGCGGACATCGAGCGGACGCTGCGTCCCAAAGTCGCGGGCGGCTGGGTCCTCCACCGCCTCTTCCCGGGCGACGACCTGGACTTCTTCGTCCTGTTCTCCTCGGCCGTATCGCCTCTCAGCGGCATGCGCCTGAGCAGCCAGCTCGGCTCCTATGCCGCCGCGAACGGCTTTCTCGACGCGCTCGGCGCCCACCGGCGAGCGGCAGGCGCCCCCGCCACGGTCGTGAACTGGGGCTACTGGGCCGAGACAGGCATGGCGCACCGACTCAGCGAACGCGACGGCCGATCCGTACTGCCCATCGGCATCCTGCCCATCACCCCGGCGCAGGCGCCAGAGCTGTTCACCGCCGTACTCGCGGCGGACAACAACCTCTGCTGCATCCCGGCCGACTGGCACGCTTACGCCTCCTCCTCACCACAGGATGCCACCGACCCCCTCCTGAAGGAGCTGCTCGACGCCACCGGCCAGCCGACCCCGGCCGGGCCAGCAGACCGCCCCCGCCCTGCCGCCAGCGCCTCCTTTCACACCGCCACCGACACGACGTGCACCACTGCCAACACGGTCATGGAGCCGTCACGAACACCCAACCGACCAAGCCCGATCCCCCTCGCTCGCACCCCCATGAGCATGTCTACGGCGTCCCTCACGACGGACAGCCCACCCGGACAGCGCGACGGGACACCACCGGAACCCGACCCTGCGCACACCGCACCCACGCTGGAGCACTGGCTGACAGAACAGGTCGCCCTCGTCCTGGACATGCCCGTCGACCAGGTGGACCCGACAAAGCCCATCAACCGAATGGGCATCGATTCTCTCCTGGCCGCCGAACTCACCACGCGCCTGCGGCGCGAACACAGCTGCGAGATCACAGTGCCCCACCTACTCAAAGCCGCCAGCCTGCGCACGCTCGCAGCCGAACTCCCCGCCCACACGCTCTCGCACGGCGGGCGCGGGGGCTGCTGAGGGGGTGTCGGACCCCACGCCCGTACGCCCGTGGTGACCTGTACTGGTTCCGCGACGTCGGCGCACCGAGGAACAACCGAGCGATGTTCAGGACTGTCGACGTCGCGGACGACCTCTGGGACGAAACCGCCCACTTCATTGCCAGCGCCCGCCAGGACATTCCCTGCCTGATCGCCGAGACCCGCTGTCAAGAGCCAGGAGAAGACTCACGAGCAGACCAGTCCAGCAACTGACAATTGCTCCTTCGGCGCACAAGGCGGCGTCGGTCGGCGCGAATGTCACGCCGGAGCGCGAGCGGTGCAGCAGGATGGCACCCCCCTATCCAGCTTCGACCACTTCATGGCACCGGGCGGCGGCCCAGCAGGAGCGGCGCTCTTCGATGCTGCCGACAAGTAGTGCAGGAGGCGAAGGTCCATCCAAGCAATGACCCGGTCCGAGGAACCGCATCGATCAAGATCCGGACCATTCCCGGGCCAGGGGTCCTGCCTAAGTCTCGACGGGCACCATTTGCTTGGCTTCTTCTAGTGTGCTGCGCCAGAGATCTTTGAACGCGTCCTTGGAACACACCGTGCGCACGTCAACGGGCCATATGGCGCACCTTGACTGGGTCAAGGTGCGCCATAGTTCAGTCAAGTGCCCTGGTCCCCAACTGGTTCCCCAAGAATGATCAAGGGGCCGTTTCAGATCTCCTCTGAAATGGCCCCTGACCTGCGACTTCGTAAAGTCGGGACGACAGGATTTGAACCTGCGACCCCTTGACCCCCAGTGGCTGACGCCCAGTCTTTCTCGTCCGTGCAGTCCACACGGTCTGGTATACGTCCAGGTCAGCGCCCTGGTTTCCCGTGTACGGGTTGGGGTGTGTGACACATCGGTGACACGCCGAGGCGCAGTGCGGATGTGCCCTACGAGGGCACCTGAGTCTCCAGGAAGCCGGGCGCGGGCGCTGCTTGGCTACTTGATCGTTTGGCGCGAAGCGCCCGCTTAGTGAAGCTACACGGCGCTACGTCAGCCAATGGTTGGCGACCTGCTAGCAACGCCCCTCCACGAGGGCGCTTCGTTCGGCCGGTGGAGGGAGCGCTTTCGCGGGGTACGCGCCGCTAGCGGTACATGAACGTCGGGATCAGACCGTTTTCATGGAAACCGGTGATGAGTTCGCCAGCCTCACACTTCGGTGCGGCGTTCGCGACGGCCATCACGTCGTAGGGGCTTCCGTAGTTCCCCATCCAGTGCCACTGTCCGGTCGCCTTACTCTCAGCGATGCGCTTCTTGAGCTCGACCCCCTCCTCGGCGGAGAGGGCTCGGTCCGTAGGGATCTCGTGCGTCGTCATACAAGGCTCCTTTCACAGAAGAGTTGAGCGGTCTACGCCAGAATCTGCCTTGTTCACCCGATTCGCCACTCCAGGACTGCCGTTGCACGTGTACGGAGTTCGACCCGCGCACCAAACGGCAGCCCGCCCAGCCACGGCTTCAACGAGGGGGTGGTACAGAACCGCACACGGCGCGAACTGCACGAGGCAGCCGGTCAGCGGCCGGCAGCGGCCCCAAGTCCAGACCCGTGATTTCCGCAACGTCAGCGACCGGCACTTGGAAGGTGCGGAAGGCGCCCAGAGGCGGAGGATCACCAGCCCTCGCCGCATCGGCCAGGGCTCGGGCAGCGGCATCGCGGGTTAGGTCGGGACTCTGGTCTAGGACGTACGCGGTAGCCGCCAGCTCGCCGTCCTGCATGAACGCGGCGACCTTCCAGAACCGCAGCGGCACCTTGATGCCCCGGTAGGGCGGGTCAGAGTCCTCAAGCACCGGGCCGGTGAACACCGACAGCTTGCGGTCGAACTGCTCTGCATGATCGAGCAGGAAGTTCTCAAGCCCCAGCCAGAGCTCCTTGCCCTGGTTGAAGATGTCCATTTGCGGAGCAGCGTTGGTGAAGTGGAACGTATCCTCGTTTGCCGTCTCTGCCTCGTCTCCCACGCCCCATACCGGATCAAGCCTGCGGACGAGGTGACCCCTGTCCAGCGGGTTGTTCTTGTAGACCGGGTTGCCCGCTTGCTGGCTGTCGGGAAGACGTGGGTCAAACCGCCAGTCGTCGTCACGGTCTGCGTCGATCAGCTTTACGCCGTCGATGGTGACCGCCGTTGCCGTGGCCAGACGTCGGTCAGGACGGAACACCACGCTGAAGTGGGTGTACGGGAGGACTACCGTCTCGATGGCCGGATCGGTGGGCACCGGCAGGGGCACAGTGGGCCCAAGAAAAGCCGCATCGTAGCCAGCCCGGTTTGCCAACGAAGCACGCGTTTCGGGAAGAGTTGCCATAGCTCCTTCAGTACCGCGCGCTTTTGATCAACACACCATTGCAGGGCCCTGAGTCATTCAGATGGCCTACGACATCGGCACGTCCAATCGGGCGGTTGGATCTATAAGCGGGTTCAGGTAGGAGCGGGGCACGGAACTAGTGCAGTCGACACCCGCACCCCGTCTGGACGGTTCATCCCGTCCGTCACCGAAGGAGACGCCTCGATGGCTGCCACTGGTATGTCCATTCACGTCGGGCTGAACAAGGTCGATCCCAAGAAGTACGGCGGCTGGGACGGCAAGCTCATCGCCTGTGAGAACGACGCGCGCGACATGGCTCAGTTGGCCCAGGAAGCTGGATTCACGGGTACGACACTGCTCACGGCAGACGCGACGGTCAAGAAGGTCACCGCAGAACTTCGTAAGGCCGCCAAGAAGCTGGTAAGCGGTGACATCCTCCTCTTCACCTACTCGGGTCACGGTGGGCAGGTACCCGACCTCAACGGTCCCGAGGACGAGTCGGACCGGCTTGACGAGACCATGTGTCTCTTCGACCGGGAGTACATCGACGACGAGCTGTACAGGGAGTTCGAGGGATTCGCCGAAGGTGTTCGGATCCTGGCGTTCATGGACAGCTGTCACAGCGGCAGCGGCATCAAGGTCCGCGAGATCCTCACGCCCGAGGCAATGCAGGACCAGTTCCAGACGAAAGACCCCAACAAGGTCGAGACGACGTCCAGGCTCATGCCCCTGGACAAGCAGGCCGAACTCTACGAGCGGGACAAGGAGTTCTTCGACGACATCCAGCGCAAGTTGAACGCCAAGGACCATCGTGAGCTGGGCGCGACCGCCCTGCTCATCTCCGCCTGCCAGGACAACCAGCTGGCAGCTGACGGCCTGCGCAACGGCCTCTTCACTGCGACCCTGCTTGACGTCTGGAACGGCGGAAAGTTCACGGGTGGCTACAAGGCGTTCCACCGCGAGATCCTCAAGAAGATGCCGGCCACCCAGAGCCCAAACCTCTACGTCGTCGGTCCGACCAACAACCGGTTCGTTAAGCAGGATCCCTTTACGGTCTGAAGGGAGCAGGCACACAGGGGCGCTCGGTAATCTGAGCGCCCCTTTCCGATGAGGCTCCCTGATCTATTGCGCGCTGGGCCCTCCGGGCTCCCGCCACTGTGGGAGCGTCGTTGGAAACCCGTGCTCCTTGGCGACCTGCTCAAGCTCGGTGGTCCACGGCTTGCCGGTAAGCACCTCGTTGAAGGCCAGCATCGCGATGTGGAAGATCCACAGGCAGAACAGCTGGCAGGCCACGAGCTCTTCGTGGATCGGCATCTGACTGACGTGGAAGTCCTTGCCGTCGTCCTTGAAGAACATCTGTGCGCCCGTGAGCGTCGGGTGCGCGAAGCGCGAATCGACCTGGTAGAACGTCCGCTCCATCGTCAGGCGGTAGCCCTCCATCAGGTGCTCGATCTTGGCCAGGCGCTCGTTTGGATCCGCCGGGATGGTCTCCTTCACCGTCTTCACGGTCTTGACCATGATCTCGTAGGCGTCCTTGTAGCGGTCCTTCGTACCGTCCGCCTTGAGGGCCTTGGCGAGTTGGATCTGGTCGGCCCCGAGCTTTCGGTTATAGATGTCGCCCATCCGGTCGCCTTGGTCCACACACCATCGCAGCGTGATGGCGTACTCCAGAGCGCTCCGTCGGTTCGGGGAAGCTGCGCCGCACGCGCCGGCCTGGTGCAGGGTGAGGATCGCACGGACCTGGTGAGCCACGTTGAAGAAGAGGCCCCAGCCGATGACTGCGGCTCGGTTCATGGGGTCGATGTACGTGTGAAGGTCGCTGCTGATCAGGTTTTCGAGACGGATCAGGTCGTCCTTGGGGTCGCGTTCTGCCATCGGCCCATCATCGAGGGAGCGGCTCTCGATGCGCCATGGGGTTTCGACAGACCATCGCTGTGATCCGAGGTGTGACTCACACCACGTTGTGCCAACCTGGAGGGGAGGAGATCGACGGTTTCGCAATGGAGGTCACTTCAATGACGCCAACTAAGACTCGTCGTCGAACGATTCGGCCGCTATTTCGCTGGTTTGGCGCAGCAGTTGGGCTCACCACTCTAGCGTTTGGCATTGTCGCCACCTTCAAGAAGGACGCGAGCGAAGCGGGGACTGCCAGTTTGTTTGTACTGGCACTCGTGTTTCTCATGTTCGCCATTGCAGGCCGGCTACCAACACAGGTTTCCTTGGGAAAAGACCATTCCATCAGTTGGGCTGAGGCCTCGAAAGCTGTGACTGAGAAGAATCAGGAGCAGGTAACCGAGGCTGCTAAGGAAGTTGCTCCGGATTTTGAAGCACGTTTCGTGGAGGCAACGGACCCAGAAAAGGTTCGAGCATTCCTCATCGACTATACAGGTGCAGTAAAGGCCAAGGTACAGCCTCCGACGCCTGACGAGGCAATTCGGTTGTACACCGAGCGAGTAGATACGCCTAGATAGCGAGGAATCGGGCTATCACACACAAGGACAATTCGAGCTTAATGATGTTCAACCCGCACCATGAGTGTGTGTCGATCGAGTCTCTCGTCAACCTTTTGCGGTGCCGAAGAATTTTCGAGTTCGCCGAATGAGACTTGGTCGGTCATATACAGAATAAGCGTGAGTAGCCACAGACCAACAAGCAATACAGCAGCGCCATAGTGGACTTTTCGATTCACTTCAGCGGCGAGGGTCGTACTATGCCGCACGAGCAATAGGGCAGCCGCAACAGCGGAAGGCACCAGTAGAACCGCGACATCATTTCCCGACAGATCTTTACCCCCTCCAATTCCTCCAGCATTAGAAACCAAGGTCACAAATCCAACAATAGCGGTCAGCGTCAGGAGCAAGATCACCAGGTTTGTGGCGATTACACCGCTCGAAGGACGCAAGGGAAGTTCGAGCCACATCCGCTCTTTACGGCCGGGCTTAGCATCATAGAACGCGATGATTTCGTCGGTTGCTTCTGATGCATCAGGTGGCGATACGGGCGCGATAGGGAGGTATCGCTCGTCCATGGGCTTCCATTTTTCTCTGATCAACTCTACAGAAGCATCCATCATCCGAACGCTCACGTGATTTGTTCGAGCATCGGCAAAGTTGACCAGCTGATGGACCCTCTTGCGTCGAATCTTTCGACGCAGTCCTTCATGATGCCTAGCGTCGTCGATGACACCTCCTTGAGGCTCTCTTAGCGGCAGGGCCCTCCTTTCCGATACTTTAATCAGAAAAGGGGAATCGAGGGGAACTTTGCACTCGGCGAGTGCATCCCAGTTTCTACCGTAGTCCGAATACACCCTCACGAACCGCTTGGCATTGGCAGTATTATTTCGACTTCCTTCGGTGACTAGATTCCGAAGTCGCTCCAAAAGGATTCTTGTTCTATCCTCGTCGGGCAACCATTGCCGATCTAGGTACGGAAGCGCCAGTAGTGGATTCTCCGATGCGCTGTTAATGTCTGGAGGGGAGTTTTCACATACTGCTCGCCGGAGTGGCTCAATAGCACATTGAAAAGATGCAATGTCAGGAGGAGATAGCTCCGTTTTCCCAAAATGACTCGCCAACCCTTTGGCCGTTAGGTATTCACAAAGCAGACTCGTGAAAGCCTCTTTCTTACCCTTTACTTTTTTGCTCCGTTCGTGAATTGTCTGCCATGGGCCAACAGGAAACTGACAGATCGCATCAAGGAGTGCCATTAGATCAGGAGGGAAATCTCCAGCCCACTCAGACGCCAAAGTCTCCAGAAAACGAGATTGAAAATATCCATGGGCAGCACGAGGAAGAAGGAAAGCGATCTCGCCATCTACAGTAAGGTCGAAGTCGAACAGCTGCCTCTTGGGAAAGTTTCCCACTGGCAGGTAGAGCCGGGCGTGGGTGTCAGTACTCTGCACCCCATCTGCGGCGATGCCTTTTAGCAACTCACGAAGCGGCATGGCCTGGATTGACCTTCGCCTATCCGCGAAGATGGCACTTGAGAGTTCGATTTGTTCAACTGCACGCAATCGCCAGGCAAGAGGATTACGCAAGAGACCGAATACAACATCATCGCGAATCTTTGGAGGTTCTCGCAGTTCAGAGACTCGGTCCTCACATCCCTGGTCCTGCTTAGGATTTTCCGCTCCTTGTTGCGTGTCCTTGGATTCCCCTTCATGTTCCCGTGATCCCACTGGCCTTGCTCCTGTCCTCAAATAAGCACCCTATTGCCAACCTTGCTACTACCAGCGATCTCCTGCGCGCTAACAGCCGACGCCTTAAGATCAGCCAGACGGAGCTATATGTCATGCGCATGACATGTGTGACTTGCGCAGAACATGGGAGTCGTGGCGGCCCACCAAGGGCGGGGAGGCCTACATTGGAGTCATCACGCAAAGTTACCATTGTAAATGATCACCAGAAATGGTAAGATCATTTTTGACTTGTATGGAAAAGAGCACATCTCGGGGCGGACCCGATCACCAAGAACATAAGCGCAGAATATTTCGCGCATTCAGGAGAAACCCTATGAGTACGCCTCAGGAAATGTCGCAGACCCAGCCTACTGTCAACCCGCTTTGGCGCGATGAGAGCAGCACTCAGGATTCCACAAGCTTGCCCGCGGCTGGCACTGTCTGGGAAATGAAGGCACTGCAGAGCCCTAGCGAGCCGCAGGTGGACGACTACTTCTCAGGAACCATCTTCATACAGTAAGCCGCAAGGGAATTTACCGGTGGTTGGCCCCATCTAAACTCCTCATCGAGGAGAGCAAGACGACTCATTCGGTAAGTTAGTTTAAAGCATGGAAGCGGGAAGGTCAAGGTCGACCTCAAGCAGTATTGGGTAAATAGGGTTTTTTGCGCGAGTAATCTGTCTTACATCTTTCCTCGTTCTGACCTCGTATAATCCGTTCTCGTATGACAGAACGAGCAAGACCTACATTTGATACACAAGCCGTCGCGAAGGCGCTCGGCACCCAGGCTCAAGCGGTGACCGATCCCGCGTACGGCGAGGGCCAGCACTTCCAGGTGCGAAGCAACGGCACCTTTCTGAGTCTCGATACCTTCCCCGAGCGTGGCGTTTCCCGCATCACCACCAAGGGCGCTCGTATCGAGCTCTTCGGCGACATGCTGCCCCACGTCGAGGACGAGGGCATCGTCTTCATGCAGAAGGACCAGGAGCACGAGCACTCCACGGCGACCATTCATCCCGATGGTGGCTTGACGTTTGGCTACCAGGTCGATGCCGGGCCGGTTGCGGTCGATGGCCTCCCACAGGACATGGAAGACACCGAGCAGATCATCACGCGCCATGAGGCCGTCCAGGCCCCGGCCGAGGAGGACAGCCCACCTGTCACCGTGCAGGGAGCCAAGCCGCCGGAGAAGCCTGGGCCCGAACCATCCCGGGCACTTGGTGCCCTCCCTGATGTGCGCCCGATGATCCAGCAGATTGAATCCACGCCCGAGCCCGCTAAGCCCACGGAAGGCGCGCCGCAGCAGGAGCAAGACGCGAAGGAGGAGTCGGAGGCCGGCGAGGCCGAGCGTCAGCGGGTCAAGCTGGTTGGTCGACTCGGACGTACCCCCACGGTGCGGGAAACCGCGGGCGGCAAGCTCGTCGGCAAGTTCCCCCTGGCCGTGCATCTCGACGACGGAACGACCAAGTGGCACAACATCGTGGCTTTCGGCGAGCGCGCAGCAGCACTCAAGACGCGCACCGAAGCCGGCGAGTTGGTCAAGGGAAACGAGATCGAGGTCGTGGGCTACCTCCATGAGCGGGAGTACCAGGGCAGAGACGGCACGACCAAGACGGCGCAGGAGATCTACTCAGTTGCGGTAACACGACACTGAGCAAGCCTTCGGGCTTGGCCGTGGATGCGCGTCGGCGCCTCTACTACTTTTCTACCATGAAACAGACCAGGTCTCCCTGCGCATTCTTTTAGGACGACACAAATCCTGTCGTCCCTTTTTTGCGTCTTGACACTCGCGTGTCGAATATGAGAAAAACAGTTATATATGCCAGAAGGAGGAGAAGTACAACAACCAGAAGAGCCTAGCTGGCTCTCGGAATATCCTAAGCGCGCGGGATCGCCTGAGGATAAGGCACGCATTGACGAAGAGTACGCAAAGGCCGCGCAAGATCCTACGACCGCCAAGATAGACGAGCTGATATGGGGACCAGGTGGAACTCACAAGGCGGCTGAGGAGCGGATGGCCAAGGAGCTTATTCGGTCGCAGCCAACAGAACAGAAGCCATCCGACGAGGCCTCCAGAGAGGGCCGTCAGTCATCGAAGGCTGATCGTCCCCTGAGACGGCAGGTTCAACGGGTCCTCACCTGGCTTCGCCTTCATCGATGACGAGTTGACGCCTCAGTACCGCTTCCACGTGCCCCTCGGCGTGTGCAGGCCTACGCTTGACGCTAAGAGACAGCGTCCCTCCTTCTCCAGAAGGGGCTGCACGTCATGGGCTCCAATGTTCTGCTCGGTCACGACGGTGCTACCCCCGTCTACCTGCGCTACGACCGCCGCACAGCTCACGTAGCCATCCTCGGCAAGTCCCGCTTCGGCAAGACCACCCTGCTTGAGCACCTGATCTTGCAAGACATGCGAGATGACACAGCCGCCATCGTGATTGATGCCCATGGTGACCTCACCAAGCGCCTTATCTCCCTTGCACCTTCTGATATACGGGACAAGCTCATCCTGGTCGAAGCGAATGGTGACCGCCCGTTTGGGCTGAACCTCTATGAGTGTCCTCCTGCGGCTAGCGTGGAAGTCATAACCACCACAGTTGGTAACGTCGTTGGGATCTTTCACAAGCTCATGGGTGTGGAGGGTGGCGGGCTCCTGCCGGTAATTGACTCGGGACTTCGCAACACTGCCCGCGTGCTTATTGCCAATGGCCTAACCATGGCGGAGATACCTCAGCTCTACCTAGACCCGGTGTTTCGACATGCCGCTCTCGCCCAGGTAAGCAATCCAGGTGTGCATCAGTACTGGCAGGAGTACGAATCCAGTACGCGACAGCGCCAGCAAGAGAGGCGCGACCCCGTACTCAACAAGGTCGGCCGTTTCCTTGAAGATGACCTTATTCACCTCATGATTGGACAGGCCAGGACGACTGTTCCGTTCAAAGAGGCAATGGACGGGGGCGGAACCCTCATCCTCAACCTCGTCGGCCTGGATCGTGAGTCCGTCTCGTTCCTTGGCATGGTGTTTCTCTCGGTTCTGAGCAACCTCATACACCAGCGCTCGGTCTCCGAGGGGCCGCGGTCTCGCGTGCACTTGTACCTGGACGAGTACGGCCGGTTCGCCACCTCCACCACGCAGCAGCTTCTTGAGGAGGGCGGCAAGTACGGCCTGGGCGTAACCATCGCACATCAAAACCTCGCTCAGACGCCCCAGCGAGAGGCGCTGCACGTCGAATCCCTCATCGCCTTTCAGCTCTCAGGGGAAGACGCACCGATCGTAGCTAACGAGTTTGACTGCACGCCTACTCGAACCAAGAAGGTTGCCAGGCAGCGCACCGATCCGCAGTATAAGGAGTGGGATGAAGAAATCTGGGACAGCGAGACGGCCAAGAAGCAATACGACGACCTGTCGCGCAAGTTGTATCCGGCTAGAGAGCGCGCCGACCTCGCCGAGCGCAGGCTATCCATCCTAGAGAAAAGCCTCAATGAGCCATTTACCGTCGAAGCGAAATCTGGGCATCGCACGTTTGTCTACGACGGGAGCTTTCCGTTTGATCGAATCCGCAAAGGGCTCCTTCCCCTCCCTGTCGACAAACCAATGAGCTGGCATATGCCGTTCAATCCTTCTGGTGCATATTTTAATTATTTGGTCGAGTTCGCGCTAGAGCATGACACGTGCACTCGTTCAGGCATGATTGAAAGTAATGCCATCTGGGAGCAGTATTTCTACATTCTTGGCACCAGCCATTGGTCGTGGCTGTCCGGGCTTCTTTCTCTCAACTATCGCTTGAGCGATGACGCTCCATGGGTCAAGTCATTCAAAAAAGAACTCGCGGAAATACTAGGCCCTCGTTACGAACGATCGTCCGTTAGATTCATTCCCGATGATAGCCTCGGATCAGCTCCTCCGCCCGGATACGAGCGGCGAGTTAGCGAGGAGACTCCCTGGCCACTTTATGGCCACTGGGTACCTGATCAGTTTCCTGAGGGTGTTACCTGGCTCGCGGGAAAGATAGCCGAGCTATACCGAGACCAAACTCAATATCACGAATTGCGTGAGCGTGCTGAGCTTCATTATGCGCGTCACCACTCAACTCGGCACCACAAAGAGTACCTCGGCGAGAAGCCGTCACAGGAAACCGTGCGTGGGTCGAAAATGGTTCGTTCGATCTTTCCGGGCGGCACATCATACCCCCTGTCTTACGAGCACCAAGTGAACGCCCAGTGGTTTGACTATGTCGAGGAGCTCGACCAAACCCACGCAGATCGGCAAGCTGAAATTGCCAACATGTTGACGCAGCTCCCCCGATACGTCGCGTACTGCAAGGTTTTCGATCCCGAGGAGAGGCCCCATGACTGAACATAGGGTCCAGACGCCGGCTCCCGCTAACGCCAAAACGCAGGCCGAGACGCATTATTTTGACGATCAGCTTAAGAGAGCACTGAGAATCAGTTCCAAGATCAGAAATCCAGAACCTCTAGATATCCTGCAGTTCAGCGGTCACTCGCCTGAGATAGGAACGTATATCAAGACGGAGGAGTTCCAAAGAAGGATGTCAGATTTTATGCGCGATTGGCGGTATGGGGCTAGGAGGGCAAAACGCTCACCAATTACGTCACCCCCGCTGAAAATAGAACATATGCGTAGCACGAGCCGTGATCGCTATGGCACACCAAGCGATCAGGTCGAGGAAGAGATTAGGCGGAGGCAGGAGCGCTTGGTTCACGGTCAGGTCAGCACCAAAGCGGCTCCATCTCCGATTGATCTGGCCCAGGCGACAGCTAGGGCCAAGTGGCAACGGGACCACCCAATCGAACAGAATTCCGAGGAAATCCTCTCAGTGCTTCCCTCTATCGGCAGGAGGTCACCGAAGCAGAAATAGTCGGTTATTACGGGAGTCTTACGGCCTTGACGTTCGAGTTCTCACGCGCGTTTGGCAAAGTAGCGCAATGAACGATGCACTTCATACTTCCAGCGTTACGCCTCGCAGCCCGCTTCGTATCGGAGCCGTGGACGAGGAGATTCTCCGCGCCATCAACCGGTTGCAGTACATGACCGCTGCCCAGGTGGGTCGCCTGCTGTATCCCGACCAGCACGACGACAACCGCTATGTGCAGCGCCGCCTGCGTAGCTTGGTCGAGGCCGGCTACCTCCTCAGGCTTCGCGAGCTGCCCGCCCCTCGCATTGGGTCAGCACCGCACGTCTTCACCCTGGCGGACAGGGGCCGGCGCTTTGTTGCGGGTCGTGGCGACGTGCTTGCCAGTTCGTACTACCGACCGTCTGAGGAGCGGGCCAAGGCTCGGGACAACCCGTTCATGGAGCACACCCTTGCCGCCGTGGACGTTCTCGTTGCCGCAGAGAGCCTGTGTCGCAGGTTCCAGGTGTCGATGCCACGCCTCCTCAATGAGCGCCAGCTCAAGCGAAGCGGTGTCCGGGTGCAACCCGCTGGCCGCCCTGATGCGCCCCGTGTCGCCGTCATTCCCGACGCATGGTTTGAGCTTCAGGTCTCAGACGATCCCTCGGTGGCAATCACCTTGGAACTCGACCGGGACACGGAAGGCCAGAAGCACTGGCGCCGCAAGATCGCCGCCCTCACGGCCTGGGCCGAGGGCCCGTATCGTCGCGCCTTTGAGGTCGACAACCTCACGGTGGCCGTTGCAGCCCCAAGTACGCCACGTCGTGAACAGCTCAGTGCCTGGACACATGAGGAGCTTGAGGACATCGGCAAGGCGGAGCTGGCCGACATCTTCCTCTTCACCGAGGCGTCCCCTGTTGAGACTGACCCCTTCGAGCTGTTCTTCAGCCCTTGTTGGTACCCAGCCGGCGCAGTCCGTCCCGTGAGTTTGCTCGATCCCCTGCCGGAAGTCCCTGAACAAGAGGCCGCCGCCGTTCACTCGAAGTCGGCGCCAAAGGAACCAGAGGAGCCACCGAGCCCGCCCGGTTTCCCATGGGTGCTCATGGATGAAGACCAGGAGGAGCCAGAGTGGGGCTGGCCTGACAAATGATCTTCCGCCCTGCCCGCTCACAGTCGCGCATCGCGCTTGGCACGTACCGCAGGTGGCTCATGCCACGGACCCTCTATCTGCCGCTGAGCGACGCCCGCGTCCACATGCACGTACTGGGCAAGACGGGATCGGGCAAGAGCTACTTCCTCGCCTCCCTTTTTCTCTCCCTCTACCTGGCCGGCCAGCCCGTCACTCTCATCGATCCCCACGGCGATCTGGCCCAGTTGGTTCTGGCTCATCTCGTCCAGGCCCGCCAGCTTGTCACCCCGGAGCAGCGAGCCCGGCTCATGTATCTGGACGTACCGGCCGCTGCCGTCGAGGGGCGGTATCTGCCGTTTAACTTCCTCGCCCAGCCCTACGACGACCATGCGATGGCCGAGCACGTCGCCGAGGCAGCCCGCCGGGCCTGGCCCGAGCTGGCCCATGGCGCACCGACGTTTGAGAACATCCTCAAACACTCGGTCGTGGCACTGCGCGAGGCAGGACTCCCGCTGACCCGCCTGTCGGATCTACTGACGGACAAGGCGCTCCGCGACGAACTACTCACCCACGTTGCCGATCCGCAGGTGATTCGCTTCTTCAAGCTGCGCATGGATCAGTGGGGAAGGGACGCACCCCGGATGAAGGAGTCGACACTCAACCGGGCTGATCTTCTGACTCTCTCGCCCATCCTCCGCTACGCCCTCGGACACGAGCGCAACGTCCTGGACTTCCGAGCCATCATCGACTCGGGTACGTCCCTCATCGTCAACCTGGCAGTCGCGTCCCCCGATGCCCGCCGGCTCTTCGGCTGTCTGCTCACTGTGGGCATGGAGACCGCGGCACTCAGTCGGGCCAACGTCCGGGCCGCAGGATCAGGCCGTGCCCCACACTTTCTGATCTTGGACGAGTTCTCGCAGTTCATGGCCCAGAGCGAGGAGAGCCTCACCCGTATGCTCTCGGAAACCCGCAAGTACAACCTGTTCTGTGTCATGGCCCACCAGAACTGGAGCCAGGCATCAGACCGACTCAAGGGAGCCCTTCAGAACGTGGGCATGGAGGTCATCCTCAAAGCCGGGAGACCTGACGCCGAGCACTCGGCCCGCCTCTTCGGCACGGTCGACCCGGACGCCATCAAGCACATCGTCACCGACCACGCCGCCGAAGAGCGCACGCATCCGACGTACTACGCCCTCCAGGAGCAGTGGGAGCGACAAGTCCAGTCCATCCAACAACTACGCGTCGGCCAAGCCTTCATCAGGCTCCCAAACGACGAGGTGCGCAAGGTCACCACCCCCACACTCCCCAACCTCACCGAGCCACCTGAGAGTCTGGCCGAGGTCGAGCAGTACTACCTTGACCGCTACTTCGAGCCGCCCAGCGTCGCGGCCCCTCTCGTCACCACAACGCAAGCGCCTGCCTCTTCAACCTTGATCGGCCGTAGGCCAGGGCCACACAGAAAACCTGGCTCTTCATCTGCCGGGACCGTCTTTGCCTATTCCGCAAGGAAAGGCAGACGTTGACTCCCTAGTGTTAAATATGCTATAAGCAAAGATATATGTTGCATACGCCTATAAATATCGAGCATTCTGAACAGCTCAGACGCGAACTGCGTGCCAGTGCTCCCACTGCTCGTACTATGCCGAGGGAGACCCTCGGGGATGCACTCTTGCGTCTCGCCAAGCTTGGCAAAGAGCTGAAGGTCACAGGGCCTACTGATCTGTCCTCCCGAATCGACGACTACCTGTATGGAGGAAAGTAGCCCACACATCATCATTGCGGATACGAGCGGACTCGTCTCCCTGTTTCATCCACTAGACAGCAATCACGATATAGCTGTAGCAGCCGCAGAGCGCCTCCGTGATCGTCACACCACCATGCTCATTCCAGTGGCGGTATACCTGGAGTTACTTAACATTCTTGGTCGCATAATGGGCCACGAGGCAGCTGTGCGGGTGGCCGAGGAACTGTCAGACCACTTCACCATCCTCAACAACATCAGCTCTTCGTCCCTCCTAGCCTCATTGAAGTTGTTCGCAGAGGTTTCCGGATCTGTTAGTCACACTGACTGTGTCGTCATGGCATCGTGCGACGAGTATGGGACTTTGGAAATCTTCGGCCTTGACAAGGCGTTCGCTCGCCTTGGGTACCACATCATCACTTAGGTTCTGACCATCTTTCCCTTCCTCCCCTTAATTGACGGTTCCCTTGCGGGCTTGCCTCTCGGGTCAAGGACCGGCGGAGCCGGCTTGCGAAGTCCTTGACGCGCAGGCAAACCGCGACAGTATGACGTCAAAGGAAGGAAGGGGTATCCCATAGCTGAGGCTCTGTCATAGGACTCATGTCGCAGAAGAATTGTCTGGCGACGGGGTTTTGAGGTCGTGTGACACTTTTGACTCCCCCACGGGACCTGTAGTCACATCTTTATTCAGTAGCGTAGCTTCCAGCTCCCGTTAGAGAGCTGGAATTTGGTCTCCCACTTCTAAACTTTCACCTGTGGACTTATAAGGTGATCGTCGCCGAGCCTTACTAGATGTGAGCTCGTTTCGACTTCCAAACGAATCCCAATGCGATGAGCCCTACCACAACCGCAATGACAACGCCCATAATCATGCCTGCCTGCTGCGCGCTGTAAACCTCTCCAATGACAGGCATATCTAGCGTTACTTTGCAGCTAGAGGGCTGGGGGAACATGGACGTGGACGTTTCATAGCTCACCTCGGGGCAGGAGGTCTTGCCGTTCGTTTTGAATAGCTCTGCCCCCCACAAGCCGCCCGCTACGCCGAAGACGGAGGTGGTTAGCCCGCCAGGGATCAGCGCCCTCCCCGCCTCGTACGCCAAGCCCGAGGCAGTGCCGTTCTCGACCATTGGATCTCCTGGTTGTTAGCTCGCGGCCCTTTCGATGCCTCCATGACAACAGGCATGTGTCTGATATGTACAGATCTATCCTTTATTTACGTTTCATGCGATACTGCCAATGTTCGCGACTGTTTAATGCGCAATGATTTCTGCCAAGTGCCGTACTAACTCACGGAGTTACGACGTGGCCCTGAAGATTTATCCACCTGCCCTGTCTTGGGGCCCCTACGCCGGGAGTAACATGGGGCTAATCCCTGCCACACGGGAGGCTCAATGACACCTGACGAGGTACTGCGCAAGGCAGTTGAGATCATCGATCGCGATGGACACACCCAGTTCCGCTCGTTTGCCTGGCCCCGTCCTGAGGATGTGGCTCATGAGCCTCCCTGGATCGAGCCCGTAGAGGAGGCCGGCAGGTCTGCTCCGGTCTCTGTCGTGGGTGCAATTGAGCGTGCCATCTGGGGCACCGTCATGGAATTTGCCCTCTCGAACCCGAACTTCGATCAAGAGTACGAGCAGTGCCTTCGAGTGCAGAATTATTTCCTGCGCTGGGTGCGGCGCAACTGCGCCATCTGGGACGTCTCAAGCTGGAATGACGACCGGGACACCACTGCCGAAGACGTTGCCCGCGCTTTGCGTCAGGCCGCACGGGATTGGCCCGCGTGGAACGCAGCCCCCCGAGCATAAGAGTGGCCCTGAGGCTTTACCCACCTCCCTCGTGGTGGGGCCCGACGCGGGAAGACCTCATCGGACACTAAAGGGCAGCTGTACTGCTGCCCGATCCGCTGGCGAGCGTAAGGCCTTCCCGCTCCCACCACGATGCAGGGCACCGGCCAAAGCCTCAGGGCGATGAGCAGTTTGGGTAGGGGTGGTGTCGCTACAGTGGGAGTTCCTTCGTGAACTCGACGAAGCGTGCCCAGTTGGCCGGCTGGAGTGCCATGAGCCCTTGGTCTCGGCTCTTGGTGTCCCGGACCCAAATGATGGTGGGGTTGTTGTCAGCGATCTCAACGCAGTTCTCAGTCCCCGTGTAGGAACTGGTGCGCCAGTTGGGGTTTATGGCCATAGGTTTGGTTCTCCTATTTGGTTGGCATCCTGTCAAAAGTGTTGAATCGCGGCGAAGACGATAGTGCTACCCGATCCACTGGCGAGCGTAAGCCCTCCTTGCTCCCACCACGATGCAGGCCACCGGCCAAAGGCTCAGGTCGAGGAGCCTGCCGGATTACGGCTTGCGGTTGTACGTGTGGCACGGGCACGTGCAGCGACGTATGAGCAGGATGCCGTTGGAACGGGGAAGCGGGAT
Source organism: Streptomyces sp. NBC_00576 (assembly GCF_036345175.1). Taxonomy (NCBI): domain Bacteria; kingdom Bacillati; phylum Actinomycetota; class Actinomycetes; order Kitasatosporales; family Streptomycetaceae; genus Streptomyces; species Streptomyces sp. NBC_00576. The sequence goes on from NZ_CP107780.1 coordinate 1,322,261, forward strand.
GTCTTCGATCTGGCGGCATCTGGTGTGGAGGTCCGTGTAGTCAGGACGAGCGGCGAGCGCGCACTCAGCAGACCGCGTTTCGAGGTCGTCGCCAGCAGTCGTACTCATCCGAACCGCTGCGCCCGATTGAGTTCGGTAACGCGAGCCCGCAGCGCTTCCGTCTCAGTCGCCGGCCTGACCTTCTCGGGGTTCGCGTCCCACTCAACTCCCCCTCCTGGTGCACGCAGTTGAACGTATGGGCCCTCGTGTCCCATCACGTAGCCGATCTTGTCTTCCTTCGAGGTGTCAACGACCAGGGCGTCAACCGGATGCTCCGTTGTCATCACTCACGGCCCCCTCGCCGTAGGGCGTCCGCCAGTCGCACGGCTACGTCAGCGCGCACCCGTCCGAGATCAACGAGCTTCAAGTCCGGCGACACGTGGTCGACCGAGAGAGACGGGAAGACGATGCCACCCGCCTCGTAGAGCGCCTCGCGCAGGGACTCCATTGCCGTGTGCGGGTCGACGTCCCGCGTCATGTCTTTGGCCATGAACAGGACGTTAGAAAAGGGGCGTTGGGGACGGCTACGGAAGTTGCATGAAGTTGCTTGACGACTCGGGAAAGTTGCGGGATGTTGTCGACGCAGGGCAACGGAACTTCTCCCGCGCAGCGTTGGTCTCGGGGAAGCTTGGGAGATCAGTCCCCGACGAAAGGCACTGATCATGGCGCGACGACTGCGCTTCAACGGCACAGGGAGCGGTGACACCGGGTGCCCTGCCGTGCATGAAGATCTCGACACGCGAGAGGTCATCGTGCACGGTCCGCCGCTCACGGACCCCGAGGACATCGCGCGGCTTCAGCACCTGGGCCCTGGTGAGGTGCCGATCGTGGTACCGCGTGAACTTCTCGTGGACTGGGGACCCAAGGACATGACGCGCGACGCTAAGATCATCGATCTGGACGCCTTCAACCGGCTGTTCGAGATCTTCGAGCACTCGGCATGGCGTCTGGAGACACGGCGCCGCTACGCCTCGGACGAAGCTACGGACACCTACGCCCAGTTCGCTGCTACCGGCCGTGTCACCTGGGACATGGACTCCTGGTACTGCAACACCATCCGGACGCAGGTCGCCGCGGGCAAGTCCGTCGGGCGTGTACGTGTCGTCGACAACCCGCCGACCGACGGGCAGCGTTACCTCATGATCAACGCGGAGCGCAACGCGCAACTCGGCGAGAACATGTGCAACGTCTGGCGCGAGGACGCAGAACGGTTGAACCTCGGTGATCAGGACTTCTGGATCTTTGACAGCCGCCTGGTTGCCGTCCTCAACTTCACCGACGACGACCAGTTGACCGACATTGAACTCATCACGGAACCGGGCGAAGTTGTCCGGCATTCCATGTTGCGTGATGCCGCCGTGCATCACGCCATCCCCTACGAGCGCTTCGCGGCCCTGCTGCCCGCGAAGGAGTGAAGCAGGCAGGTGAGTGCCGGTGGGCACGGACTATCAACAGGCGCGGGAAGCGCTCGGGCTACGCCTGAGGGAACTGCGGCTCTCGGCCCCCGGAGGCCGGCTCACCGGTACTCAGCTTGCCGAGCAACACGGCTGGCACAAGTCCAAGGTCAGCAGGCTCGAAAACGGAAAGATCACCCCGACTCCTGACGATCTGCGCTTGTGGGTTGACGGCACCGGCCAGCCCCAGGCGTACGACGAGCTGCTGTCCAGGCTCAAGGGTTTTGAGTCGCACATCCGCTCATGGCGGCGCCAGCTCGCCGCCGGGCATCAGCCCGTGCAACAGACGATCGCAGCCGAATACGCACGGTCCAGAGTCGTACACGGCTTTGAGAGCGTCACCGTGCCGGGTATTTTCCAGATCCCCGACTATGCCCGATCGATCTTCCAGCGGTACGCGGAGCTCCAGCGCTCCCCGCGCGACACGGAAGACGCCGTGCGAGCGCGACTTCAGCGACAAGAGCTGCTGTACGCCAGGGGCAAGCGCTTCAAGATCCTCATTGGCGAGACGGCGCTTCGCTCATTGATCTGCCCGCCCTCTGTACTCGCCGCTCAGCTGGACAGACTGACAGGGCTCATCGGCACAGACACAGTACAGCTCGGCATCATCCCGTTCACAGCTTCGCTGAAGATCCCGCCTACAGGCGGCTTCTGGATTCATGACGAACGGCTGGTCACTGTCGAGACCTGGCACGCAGAACTGTGGGTTGACGACGCGGACGCCATCGCCGCCTACTTGCGAACGTGGCGCACCCTCCAGGAGTCCGCTGTCTACAGCGCCGACGCGCAGAATGTCATCAACGCCTCGCGACGGGCATTGAACTTGAAATGAAGCACCTTAATTCCATTGGATTTCCATTTCTCATTGGTTATTGACATCGGGGGCCACTTTTCAGTATTCTGATACAGAATAAGAAATTGCGCCGGAATAACCCGCTTGGGTTTTCGGTGAATTTAACTTACCTATGGTCATTTCAATCGCATCACAGAAAGGCGGTGTCGGAAAGACATCATCCACCATTTCATTGGCCGCAGGCCTGGCCCGCAAAGGCAAGCGCGTCTTGCTTGTTGACATCGACTCCCAGGCCAACAGTAGCAAGGTGCTCCTTCACAATTATCCGCAGATCACCAAACAGCAGACCGTTTTTGCGACGATTCTTGAGCGCAGCCCCCTTCCTAATCACGAGACAGGCGTTCCCAACCTCCATATCGTTCCGTCACATATCCTGCTCTCCAACACAGATGTCGAGCTGACAACGGCCATCGACCACCGAGAGGAGCGGCTCAAAAAAGAACTCGATGCACTCAAAGGGAACTATGATTACGTTTTTATTGACTGTCCCCCTACTCTCTCGTGGCTTACCATCAACGCCTTTACCGCCTCAGACAAAGTGATTGTCGTTGTATCACCCGGCTACTTCGAGCTTGATTCGATTGTCCAGATCAGCAAGACGATCAAAGAGGTAAAGGAGTATTTTAATCCGCACCTTGAGCTCGCCGGCTTCCTGTTTACCATGAGTGATCCGACCGTCAACAGCAAAACCTCGCTTCAGATCTTGCGACAAACCTACACCGGCTCGGTTTTCAATACGGTGATCCCTCGCAATACGGATCTACGTGACGCGCATTTCAACCGGCAGGATGTCTTTTCGTTCAATCCCCGCTCGACAGCAGCACTCGCCTATAACAAGTTGATTGGCGAGCTTTTTGATGTATGAACAAGATTCTCAACACCGACGCAATACAAAACGATCTGGAAGAATCGGCCTTCTTTCGCCAAAGGAAGAATGATTCCGTACTACCCGTACCCCCCGTACGGGAGGTACCCCCAGGACTACCCGTACCCCTCGTCAAGCGAGTGATGAAACAGCGGCATCCGTTTGATATCTGGCGAGATCAGTATGAGTCTCTGCAACAGCTTTCCCTTGAAGAGAGAAGACGGGGCGAGGTAGGGAGCATGTCCGCCTTTGTTCGCGAGGCAATCGACAAGCTTCTCCTTGAAAGACGTCAATCGTCAAAATAGCTCACCTCAATATCGCTTACCCCGTACTACCCGTACCCCTAGTACCCCCCGTACCTCTAGTACGGGCCGGCCCGTACGGGTCGTACGCTCCGTACGGAACTAGGCAAGGCCCATGTCGATTTGCTTATATCAATAAGCAGACCAGGCAGCCGCCGTCTCCCCCGCGCAAGTGGGGTTTGCGAATAAAGACGGACTAGCCTGCCGTGATCGAAGTGACCGACTGACCGAAGCAAACACGATCGATCCAGTAAGTACTGGATCTTTCTAGGACGCTGGTTCACTACCAGTCAATCTGAGTTACCTCATCGACCGAAGGTCGATAGGCAAGCGAAGGGAACGAGAGAGCCAAGAGAACGGGGAATAGGGGAGCCACCAAGGGGGACCTTAGGGGGAAGGTTCGTCGTACCCAAAAACGGTGCACGTGGCTACGAGCTTGGTTCGTAGTGAGTCACAAGATTGATCGTTTATCTTCGGTACTCGGTTTTGAGCAGGTCGGGTGTCGTACCGTCTCAGGCCGGTACGACAGGCGGTACACGAGAAGCGGGTCAGTGGAGACGTCCTGCGGACGGTTGTAGCTGGAAGGAATGGCCCGCTGACCAGCGGGTTCGGGGTGGTCATCGGACGGGGGGAGTCAGCCGCACCGCGAGGTGAGTCCAACCTTCCTGCGGTCGGTGGCGCGGCTGACTCCCCCCGTCCTCTCCACCAGCACACAAGGTCTACGACCAGCCCTTCGGGTGTGTGCCGGCTCCGAGTCCACCCCCCAAGGGGGGCCACAGTGGCCACCCGACGGCATTCCTTCCAGACCTTCCTTCCGTCGGGTGGCTATAAGCCGCTAACGCGGTAGAACGGATCGCGGTGCGATCACCAGATTGGTCGCTTCGCGAACACCGAGGGTGACTCGGTACCCGAGTAGGGGACTGATGGGTTGATAGCCTGCCGGCGGGCGCACGGGGCGTTTTCGTCCTCTGTCGGTGGTACGGCGCGGCTGGTAAAAACGGGGAGGAGACACAAAAGCAAAAGAATCTTCCCCTCGTGTCCCTTTTCGCCCGATATTGCTTGGGTTTTGGCAGCTGGCCGGATAAAATAGAAGGAGTAGGCTGACCCTCTTCTTGTGCAGCCGAGCATCCTCATATCTCCACCAACGGTCTGTTGGGAATGTTCGCCACCACCCGCACTGGGCGGTGTCGCCAAGGAGTGATCACCTTGCAACCCACTCTTGATGAGATTCGCTCGTGGGCAGCCACGGTTGATGTGTGTCAGGCCGCTTTGGCCCTGGGAATTTCCAAATCTCACTTGTACGAGTTGATCAAGCGGGGTGAAGTACCGTTTCGGGTTGTGGCGTTTGGCAGCCGTTACCGGGTACTAACCGCCTCCTTGGTTCGGTACCTCGAAGCCCTCTAAGAGGGCGGGGGAGCCTGTTGCTTTTGTCCCGCGTCAGGCTCACAATCTGAGCACCACCTCGGGGGGTCAACCTAAGAAGCAGGTGACACCGTGGGTGATCCAATCAAGAAGATCACGCTTGCGGACGGTACGGTGCGATACCGCTTCGTCACCGACGGCCCGCGTCAGGGCAGTGGTAGAAGACGCCAGATTAGAAAGACCTTCGATACCAAGAAAGAGGCTCGCGCGGAGCTGGCCCGCATTCGGCATCAGTCCACGACCGGTACGTTCGTGGTGCCGACAAAGGTCACCGTTGACGAGCTTCTCGATCTGTGGCTCAAGAGCGCGACCCGAGGTGTCGAAGACGCAACCGCCTCCAACTACGACAACGCCATCCGCCCTGCTCGGCTTTTTCTTGGAGACAAGCGGCTTCAGCTGCTGACCGAGGAGGACGTTGAGGCGTTTGTTGACTGGATGCTCACGAGCGGTCGACAGCGTGGGGGAAAGCCGGGTACGGGTCTGAGCCTTCGCTCCGTACGGCTTACCCTCGGTCGGCTTCGGTCTGCACTGCACCTTGCGGTTCGTCGAGGGTGGGTGGCGCGCAATGTCGCCGAGCACGTTCGGGTGTCTCGTGACGCCGTACGCAAAGCCGCCCGGGATGACGCTCAGCGTCGCCCCTGGGACGAATCAGAGGTCAAGGCGTTTATCGAGGCGACCAAAGGTGACCGCCTCTTTGGCGTGATGCTTCTGACGCTTATAGCCGAGCGGCCCGCCGAGGTGTGCGGTACTCGCTGGGAGCAGGACGTTGACCTCACTGGGGATGGCACCATCGCTGTGGGGAATACGCGCACCATTGTGTATGACCGGAGTCTGCCGAAGGGGCAGCGGAACAAGGTGGTCGAGAAAGACCCCAAGACTCAAAACGGGAAGCGTATCCTCCCGCTGCCCACGCTTCTCCAAGCAGCGCTTGTTACCTTCCGCACTCGGCAGGCGGAGGAGAAACTCGCTGCGGGTCAAGCGTACGAGGACAGCGGTTATGTCGTCGTTGACGAGATGGGACGCCCCTTCAAGACGGACAAGCTGCGCCGTGAGGCTCACCGGCTGATGGCCGAGGCCGGTGTTCGCAAGGTGCGTCTCTACGACGCCCGCCATGCGTGCCTCTCGTGGATGGCCAACAACGACGTACCCGACACCGTGGTCTCCGCCTGGGCCGGACACAGTGACTTGTCCTTCACCAAGCGGGTCTACGTGCACCCCGATCCGCAGAGCCTCAAGGCCGGTTCGGACAAGCTCGGTGAGCTGTTCGCCGCCTGAGAAGATCCACAAGGTTTGTGACCAAATGTGACACGTCGCCTTGCAAAACGATCAAGAGCCCTGCCTCACCGAAGTGAAGCAGGGCTCTGATCTGCGACTATGAGTAAAACTCCAGTCGGGACGACAGGATTTGAACCTGCGACCCCTTGACCCCCAGTCAAGTGCGCTACCAAGCTGCGCCACGTCCCGGTGCGTCGTCCCGCGGTTGCCCCGCGTGATCACGCTTGCAGAACTTTACCCCACGTCAGGGGCTGCCCCGAAGGGCGACAGGGTTCGCGCGACAATCGGGGTATGAGCAGTGCGCCAGAGGATCGGACAGCAGTGAGCGGGCGGGATCGGGACCAGGAGGGACGGGCGCGCAACGCGCGGCCCCGGGACGGCCTCGGGCGCCCGCTGCCGTACGGCGAGAGTGGGGTGGCCCGGCAGCCCGAAGGGGTCGTGCGCCGGCCCGAGGAGAGCGTCGCCGAGGCTCAGGCGTTGCTGGACGCGGGGAAGCCGTTCCACGCGCACGAGGTGTTCGAGGACGCCTGGAAGTCGGGGCCGGAGGAGGAGCGCGGTCTGTGGCGGGGGCTCGCGCAGCTGGCCGTGGGGCTCACGCATGCCGCCCGCGGGAACTTCACCGGCGGCGTCCGGCTGTTGCGGCGCGGGGCCGGTGCGGTCGAGGAGTGGGCAGCCGTGGGTCCGCGGTCACAGCCGTACGGGATGAACCTCGCGGGGGTCGTCACCTGGGCGCGCGAGCTGGCGGCGGAGGTGGAGCGGGAGGCCGTGGCCGTCGATGCGGGGGCTCGGGCGCCACGGTTGTCGAGGCGTATTGACGACGGCTGACCTGGGCCGACGGCCGCGTTGTCAGTGGTGTGCGGCAGACTCGGGGCGTGCGGAAGATTCATGTCATCGGTATCGGCGCGGGCGACCCCGACCAGCTCACCCTGCAGGCGGTCAGGGCGCTGCGGAGCACTGACGTGTTCTTCGTCCTCGACAAGGGCGAGGCCAAGTCGGATCTCGTGGGGCTGCGTCGGCACCTGCTCGACACGCATGTGCCGGAGGGGACGTACCGCGTGGTCGAGGTGCCCGATCCGGACCGGGACCGGACGGCCGGGGGCGCCGCGTACTCCCCCGCGGTCGGGGACTGGCGCCGGGCCCGGGCCGGGATCTACGAGTCGCTGATCGCCGGGGAACTCGGTGCGGACGAGAGCGGGGCGTTCCTGGTGTGGGGCGACCCGTCGTTGTACGACAGCACGCTGGGGATTCTGGAGGAGATCCTCGGGCGGGGCGCGGTGGAGTTCGAGTACGACGTCGTGCCCGGCATCAGCAGCGTCTCCGCGCTCGTCGCCCGGCATCGCACGGGACTCAACCGGGTCGGGAGTCCCGTCCAGATCACCACCGGTCGGCGGCTCGCCGGGGGTTTTCCGGTGGGGGTCGACGACGTGGTGGTGATGCTGGACGCCCATCAGGCCTTCCGGGAGTACGCCGACGAAGACATCGACATCTACTGGGGTGCCTACATAGGCACCCCGGACGAGATCCTCGTCTCCGGGCCGATTGCCGAGGCCGCGCCCCGTATCGAGCGGCTGCGCGCCCAGGCTCGTGAGCGCAAGGGCTGGATCATGGACACGTACCTGCTGCGCCGCAACCCCGGAGACCGCCGGCCCGGGCAACCGTAGGCACCGCAGGTGGGGCACCTGGGCGGTCCGCACCCCTTGCACGGGTGTATCACCGGTGTGATCGTGACCTCGTGACAGTCGCCGAGGACACCGCGCCGCCCACCGCCGCGCAACCACCCGTGCTGGACTCCCGCCGCCGCAACGTCGTCTTCGTCACGATCATGCTCGGCATGCTGCTGGCGGCCCTGGACCAGACGATCGTCGGCACAGCCCTGCCGACGATCGTGTCGGACCTGGGCGGGGCCGAGCACATGTCGTGGGTGGTGACGTCGTATCTGCTGGCGGAGACCGTGGCCACGGTGCTGGTCGGCAAGTTCGGGGACCTGTTCGGCCGCAAGGTGGTCTTCCAGGTCTCGGCGATCGTCTTCATCACCGGTTCGTTTCTGTGCGGGCTCGCCACGAACATGACGCTGCTGATCGCCTGGCGGGCCATGCAGGGGGTCGGCGCGGGCGGGCTGATGGTCACGGCGATGGCCCTGATCGCGGACGTCATCCCACTGCGGGAGCGCGGCAAGTACCAGGGCGCGATCGGTGCCGTGTTCGGTGTGGCGACGGTCATCGGGCCGCTGCTCGGCGGTCTGTTCACCGACCACCTGACCTGGCGCTGGGCGTTCTACGTGAACGTTCCGATCGCGATCCTGGTCGTCGTCGCGGCGGCCCGCACCATTCCGGTGGTGAAGTCGGCGGTGCGGCCGGTCATCGACTATCTGGGCATCGCCTTCGTGGCGATCGGCGCCAGCTCACTGATCCTGGCGACGAGTTGGGGCGGCAACCAGTACGCGTGGGGGTCCGGGGTCATTATCGCGCTGTTCGTCGGCGGCGCGGTCTCGCTCGGCCTGTTCTGCTGGGCCGAGTCGCGCGCGGCCGAACCGATGCTGCCCATGCGGCTGTTCGGCAACCCCGTGTTCACGGTCTGCTCGATCCTCAGTTTCATCGTGGGCTTCGCGATGCTGGGCGCGATGACGTACCTCCCGACCTTCCTCCAGTACGTGGACGGCGACTCGGCGACGGTGTCCGGTGTCCGGACCCTCCCCATGGTGCTGGGCCTGCTGATCGCGTCCGTCTTCAGCGGCAACGTGGTCAGCAAGACCGGCCAGTACCGCTACTTCCCGGTCGTCGGCCTGGCGGTGATGGGGGTGGGCCTGTACCTCCTCTCCCTCATGGACGCGTCGACCAGCGCCTGGCTCGCTTCGCTGTACATGTTCGTCCTCGGCACCGGTATCGGCCTGGGCATGCAGGTGCTGACGATCGCCGTGCAGAACACCGTCGAGTACGCCGACCTCGGCACGGCGACCTCCGGCGTCACCTTCTTCCGTACGCTGGGCAGTTCGTTCGGCACCGCCGTCTTCGGCACGCTCTACACCAACTCCCTGACCCCGAACCTCTCCGAGGGCATCGCCGCGGCGGCCCGCACGGGCGCGTCGGACCAGGCCACCATCACCAGGGCGGCAACAAGCCCGGAGGGCCTGCACAATCTCCCCACCGAGGCGGCCAAGCCGATCGTCGACGCGTACGCGGACACCATCCAGACCGTCTTCCTGTGGACCGTGCCGGTCGCGCTCCTCGGCTTCGTCGTCGCCCTGTTCCTCAAGCAGGTCCAGTTGCGCGACAGTGCGCGCATGGCGTCGACGGACATGGGCGACGGGTTCGCGACGCCGGCCGGCGCGGACTCGCGGCGCCTGCTGGAAGCGTCCGTGGGCAAGATCATCGGCAGTACGGATCTGGACACCGCGCGTCGGATCGTCAGCGACTCCGACACCCGGCTCGACATCGCGGGCGCCTGGGCGGTGATGCAGGTCGAGCTGTTCACCCGCATGGTCGGTCACGCCGGCCTCGGCCTGATCGCCGCCCGCCGTCACATGCCGCCCGAGGTACTGGTCCCGGTCTTCGACCGCATGGTCGAGGAGGGCTACCTGACCCGTGCCGGCTCCTTCTTCTCCCACACCGAGGCGGGCACCCGCGAGGCCGAGGTGATCGGCAAGGCCTGGGGCTCCTGGCTGGCCGGACGAGTGGAACAGGACCTCGGCCGCCCCTCGGGCGAAGACCTGCGCACCGCGGTCGACGCCATCTCCAAACGCCTCCTGGTGGAGGACCTCAGCAGCAGCCTGCCGAACCGGCCCGCGGCACTGGCGGGAACGGGCGGAGGCACGTCCGGTTCGTAGCCGGCGGCACGTGGGAGGGAGGGCCAGGTGTCAGGTACCTGGTGTCGCCTACGGAAGTCCGTCATCGCGCGGGAGAAACCAGGTGCCCCGTCACTCGGGCCACACCCATACTCCTGTCATGTCCCCGGCCCCGGTTCGCTTCCACGATCCCCGCAGCACCGTGTACGACTTCCTCGGCTCGATCCTGGTGCGCTGTCCACGCTGTGAGCGGCCCGCGCACGTCCAGCGGAACCCTCACAGGCCGAACCTTCGCGCCCGGCGCCTGGTGTGCGGCGGCTGCGGTCTGTCCCGTACGTGGTGCGGCGGGTCGGTCGATCTCTCGGTCAGCACGGCCGTACCGGCGCGCGACCCGTATTTCGGCGCCCATCTGTGGCTGCAGACGGTGACCCGCCACGGTTGGCTGTGGGCGTACAACCTCGAACACCTGACCAATATCAGGCAGTTCGTCGCGGCCTCCCTGCGCGAGCGGGCGCCCTGGTACGACGACACCGGCCGGAAGATGACCCTGGTAGCCCGGCTACCGGTATGGATCAAGAGCGCCAGGAACCGGGACGAGGTGCTGCGCGCCGCCGACCGGATCCGGGCCACGCTCAGCGCGAGCCGACACCCGGACGGCCGCTGATCAGCGCAGCAGCAACTGCGCTCCGCCCACCACCGTCGCCGCGATCACCAACTGCTCGAACAGTCGCTGGTTGATTCGGTTCACAGCCCATTTGCCGAGAAACGCACCGGGGACCACGAACGCCACGAGTGCCGCGTCAAGCAGCAGCGAATGGCCGTCGATCAGGCCGAGGCCGGCGCTGAAGGGGACCTTTGAGACGTTCACGATCAGGAAGAAGAACGCCGACGTTCCCAGAAAGCCCAACTTCCGGAAGCCGGCGGACAGGAGATACATCGACATGACCGGACCGCCCGCGTTGGCGACCATCGTCGTGAAGCCGCCCAGTACACCGTACGAGCGAGCCTTGAGGCGCCCGGCCGGTGTACTCACCGCATCCGGTTCGTCGTCCTCGGACTCCGCCTCCGCCCGCCGCCGGCGCCACACCGTCACCCCGGCCATCAGCAGCAGGATCGCCCCGATCGAGGTCCGGACCACCTCGTCGTCCGCCCACACCAGGAACACCGTGCCGATGACCACGCCCACCGCGACCGCCGGGAACAACCGCCACAGGGTCGGCCAGTGAGCGTGCCTGCGGTAGGTCAGGACGGCGAGTACATCGCCCGCGATCAGGATCGGCAGCAGCACGCCGGTGGACTCGCGGGCGGGCAGGACAGCCGCGAAGATCGCCAGACTGACCGTGTTGGCCCCGCTGACAGCGGTCTTGGAAAAGCCGACAAGCACCGCAGCGGCGGCGAGCGCGGCGAATTCCCAGTGCGTTATGTGCCAGAGCGTCATCGTGTTCATGCGGACACCGATGCTATGCCCACCTAACTGCGACCATAAGGACCGTCTCGCCAGGTGGCCCCCAACCACACCGACGCGTCACCGTGGACCGGTCGCCCGCCCCCTGGGAAGATCCACGCAGACCCCGCACACCCCCGCACGCCACACACACCACGCACACCACGCACACCACGCACACCTTCAACGACGCAGCCGGAGAAGCCATGGCCGAGTCCCGCGAGTACGTCCTGACCGGCACCCGGGGCACGATCACCGTCCAAGAGTGGCCCCGTCCCGCCCGAAGTGATCCCGGTGATTTCGGCCGTCCGACCGAACAACCGCCCCGCTACCTCGCCCTCCTCGCGCACGGGTACGCCGAGCACATGGGCCGCTACGAGGAACTCGCCGATGTCCTCGTGGCCCACGGCGCCGCCGTCCTCGGCCCCCATCACCAGGGACACGGCAGGTCGGCGGGCGAACGGGCGGTGATCGTGGACTTCGAGGACGTCGTCACCGATCTGCACACCGTCGCCGCCCTCGCGCGGAGCGCCCATCCGGACGTACCGGTCGTCCTGATCGGCCACTCCACCGGCGGCCTGATCGCGGCCCGCTTCGCACAGCGGTACCGTGACGAACTCGCCGCGCTCGTCCTGTCCGCGCCCGTGCTCGGCAGCTGGGACCTCCCGGAACGGCTGCTGGAGCTCGACGAGATCCCCGACCGGCCCATCAACCCGGCCGCGCTGTCCCGCGACCCCGCCGTCCGGGCGGCGTACGCGGCGGACCCGCTGGTCTGGCACGGTCCGATGAAACGGCCCACGCTGGAGGCGTTCGTACGGACACTGGAGACCGTGGCGAAGAGCGGTGACATCGGACCGCTGCCGCTGCTGTGGCTGCACGGCGACGACGACCGGCTCGTGCCGCTCGCCGGGAGCCGCGTCGGCGTCGAGGAACTGCGCGGCACGGACTGGACCGAGCGGATCTTTCCCGGCGCCCGGCACGACGTCTTCCTGGAGACGAACAAGGCAGCGGTCTTCGCCGAACTGACCGCCTTCGTGGACCGGGTCCTCGCGACCCGGACCGAATGATCACTCTCGTGATCGCCTTCCACTCCGCCTGATCATCTCCCTCCGGCCACTGATCGCTCTCCGTCGCGTCCAGTGGCCGATTCCGTCACGTTTCCGCCCATCCGACCTGGGCACCCGCGTCCCCATGGAGTGGTTGCGGCGAGCAGCCTGCGCGGGAGAGGACCCGGAACTGTTCTTCCCCGTGGGCACGAAGGGACCGGCGGTACGGGACATCACCGCCGCGAAGCGCGTGTGCGCCCGCTGCCCGGTGACCCCGCAGTGCCTGGACTGGGCGCTGCGCAGCGGTCAGACCTCGGGCGTGTGGGGCGGCACCTGCGAGGACGAGCGCGCCGCACTGCTCCGTACCGCGAGAGAACGGGTCCGGTAGCGAGAGTCCGGGCCGAGTCACGAGGAGGAGCAACCCCATGACCGTCGTGAAGAGCAGCCTGCCCGAGCCGGAGCGCCGGGTCACCGGCGACGCCCTGCAGGAGACTCTGGTGGATCTGCTGGCGTTGTCACTGATCGGGAAGCAGGCCCACTGGAACATCGTGGGGCCGAGGTTCCGTTCGATCCATCTGCACCTCGACGAGGTGGTGTCGGCGGCCCGCGCGTTCTCCGACACGGTCGCTGAGCGCTCGGCGGCGCTCGGCGTGCCGCCGGACGGCCGCCCCGAAACCGTCGCCTCGACCTCCGTGTTCCAGGGCCCGAAGGACGGCTGGCTACAGGACACGGAGGTCGTGCAGCTTCTCGTCGAGGCGCTGGCGACAGCGATCGAGCGCCTGCGCAAGCGCGTCGAGGCGACGGCGGAGGCAGATCCGGTGACCCAGGACCTGCTGATCGGCATCACTGCCGAACTGGAGAAGCAGCGCTGGATGTTCGAGGCGGAGAACGTGACCCGCGGCGACTGACCCGATCCCTCCTCAGTCCGTCCCGCCTTCCACACCTCGCCTCGCCTCACCCGAGCAGCCAGCCCCCGTCCACGCTCAGGTCGATCGCGTTGACGGACCGGTTGCGCAGCAGGAAGTCCACGGCGTCCACCACGTCGGCCATCGTCGCGAGTCGACCGGCGGGTGTTCGGGCCCGCAGCCCGGCCAGCACACCCACCGGTTTGTCGCGCCAGTAGGGACTGTCGCCGACGACTCCCGGGTGCACGGCGTTGACCCGGATCGGCGCGAGCTCGACGGCGAGGGTACGGACGAGGCCGGTCACGCCGGCATTGACGGTCGCCACCGTCGTCGCGCCCGGGTAGGGCCGCTCCTTGGCCTGGCCGCCGAACAGCACGATGGCACTGGCGTCATGGAGACGCGGACTCAGGGTGTGCACGACCTCGGTGTAGCCGACGAGATGGAGGGCCGCCTCGATGTCGTACGCCGTGACCCGGTTCTCGTCCCGCGAGACGCCCGCGAGGACGAGATGGTCGACCCGCTCCACGTCGGCGAGCGCGGCGGCGATGTCCCGGGGCCGCGAGAGGTCGAGGGCCAGGCCCCGGGCGCCGATCTCCTTGGCCACCGCGTCCGCGCGCTGCGCCTCGCGGCCGGTGAGGACGACGTCGTCGCCGCGTTCGACGCGGGTACGGGCGAACTCACGGCCGATTCCGGACGTACCGCCGACAACGACCACACTGCTCATGCCCGTTCCTCCCCGTCGTTCATATCTCCCAGTGCGTCCTTCAGGTGATCCCAGTCCCGCGTGAACCGGTAGGAGTGGCGGGGCGGTGGCTGCGGGGCCTGTGTCTCCAGCCAACGGACGGGCCCGTCACCGGCGTTGGTGAAGCCGTGCACACAACCTGCGCCCGCCCAGGCGGCATCGCCGGGGCCGAGCCGGTGGCGTTCGCCGTCGAAGGTGGCGTCGACCACGCCTTCGAGGATCAGGTAGGTCTCCTCGAAGGGGTGGTCGTGTGTTCCGGCGACGCCGTCGGGCGCGTACTGCACCATGAACATCGTCGAAGCGACGGCGCCCAGGTCGCTGTCGACCATCATCTTCACGGTGATCCCGCTGTAGACGAGCAGCGCGGTGCGCATGCTCGCGGACACGGCCAGCAGGTCCTGGGACTGCTTGCCGGGGTCCATCTGAGCAGGCTCGAAGTGGCCGAACGACCGGGTGCGCGGGTCGCGTACGTCGATCCGGACGGGGTCGCGCTCCGGCAGCGCGGGCACGGACCAGGTGTCGTACCCGTACCGGGCGCGCGGCACGGGCGCGAGCATGTCGGCCCAACGAGCAGCCATGTCAATGGAGTTGAGGCCGCCCGTACCGCGCCAAGCGTGCGGTACGCCTGTGGGGAGGAGTCCGTAGTCGCCCTCTTCCAGGAGGTACGAGCCCTCAGGCACATCCAGGATCACGCTCCCGTCGAGCACATGGAAGCTCTCCTCGTACGAGTGCACATGGGCGCCCACCATCCCGTCCGGCCGCAACTCGCAGAGCCCGAAGCCGGTGTGTACGCTCCCGCCCTCCTCCCCGATGACCGTGCGACGCCGGAACCCACCGCTGTCGTACGGGAGTTGCGGCGCGTCCGCGGCGCGCCGCACCACGAAGTCCGTCATCCCTCGCGCCTCGCCGCCTGTTCCGCCTTCGCCGCCAACAGCCGGTCACGGGACTCCTCGACGAGCCGCCGGGCCCGTCCGGTGTCGGCGAGCAGCTTCCCGTCACGCTTGAGGACGGCGCCGTCGACGATGACCGTCTCGACGTTGGAGACGTCCGCCGACAGGGTCACCGCCGCGGTGGCGTCGTGCACCGGGGCCATGTTCAGTGCTGTTGCGTCGAGTGCGACGACGTCGGCGCGTTTACCGGGGGTCAGGGAGCCGGTGCGGTGTTCGAGGCCCGCGACATGGGCTCCGTTGACCGTTGCCAGCTCCAGCATCCGACGTGCCGTCAACATCGTTGCGGGGACGGGGACATCGGCCTGCCAGCACTCGGCGTTCACACGGGCGCGTTCGGCGCCGAAGGCCGCGCGGATCTGGGTGAACATGTCGCCGGGCACGGTGGTGACGACGTCGATGCTGAGCGACGGCCGCAGTCCGTGCTCGATCGCCTTCATCACGGGCGGCCAGCCGTGCCCCATCTGGGTCTCGACCTGCGGCGCGATCGACACCGTACCGCCGCTGTCGGCGACCATCCGCCACTCTTCCTCACTGAGGTAACAGCAGTGGATGTAGGTGGTGTCGGAGCTCAGCAGGCCCAGTTCGTGGAGCTGCTTCACCATGCCGAAGCGGCCGGCCAGCCGGCCCATGGCGACGTGCACGGTGATCGGGATGTCCAGTTCACGGGCGAGGGCCCATTCGGAGGTGACGACGTCGTTGGTGCAGAAGCCGGGCCCGCGCGTGGCCAGCGCCATCGTCAACAGACCGCTGTCCGAGGCGAAGTACTTGGAGCGGATGCGTCGTACGTCGTCGCCCGGAATCGCGATCTTGCTCTCGAACCAGTAGTCGGAGAGGGATGTGTTGGCGCTGCCATAGGCGTACTGGGCGCGGATTCCGGTCTCCGTGAGGGCCCGTACGGCAGCGTCGGGATGCTCGGGGGTGTTGTTGATGTGGGACCAGTCGACCAGGGTGGTGATACCGGCGTTGAGGCATTCCAGCGCGCCCGCGAGGTTGCCCGCGTACACGTCCTCGGGGGTGTAGACGGGGGCGAAGGTGTCGAGGACGTCCACGAAGTAGTCGTCGAGGGTGGCATCGGGCGCGCAGCCGCGAATCGGCGCCTCCCAGGTGTGGCGGTGCGTGTCCACGAAGCCGGGGATCACTATGCGGCCCGCCATGTCGAGCACTTCGGCGTCCGCGCTGATCTCGCGCTCGACCGCCGTGATGTTCCCGTCCTCGATCAGGACGTCACCCTGGGGCAGTTCACCGATGTCGGGGTCCATGGAGATCACATGGCCGGAGCGCAGAAGCAGTCGATCGGTCATCGCCCTTCCTCCCAGGGAGAGTTGGTACGGCTTTCAGTAGGCCGAGAGCTCGCGTACGGCCGTCACGACCTTGTCCACGGTGGGGATGACCCGCTCCTCCAGCGCGTCGGCGAACGGCAGCGGGACGCACTCCCCCGCCACCCGCCGCACCGGCGCGTCGAGCAGTCCGAACCCCTCGTCAGCGACGACGGACACGAGCGTCGCGCCCCATCCGCCCTGGTACGGGTTCTCCTCCACGATGGTAAGTCGCGAGGTCCTGCCCAGCGAGGCGAGAACGGTGCTGACGTCCAGCGGTACCAGGCACCGCAGGTCGACGACCTCCGCGTCGATGCCCTCCCGGGCCAGCCGTTCGGCGGCGGCAAGCGCGACCGGGACCATCGAGGCTAGGGCCACGAGCGTGATGTCGGCGCCCTCGCGGACGACGGCCGCCTTCCCCAGTTCCACCACATGGTCCGGCGGCGCGGGGTCGCCCTTGCTCGCGAACAGCCCCTTGTGCTCGAAGAAGATCACGGGGTCGTCGCAACGGATCGCGGACGCCATCATGCCGATGACGTCGGCCGGCGTCGAGGGTGCCGCGATCTTCAGCCCGGGCACGGTGAACGCCCAGTTCTCGGTGGCCTGGGAGTGCTGCGCCCCGAAGCCGAGGCCACCGCCGTTCGCGGTGCGGACGACGAGCGGCACGGTCACCTGACCACCCGTCATGTACCGTACTTTCGGTATCTCGTTGGCCAGGTAGTCCCAGCAACAGGCCAGGAAGTCCGAGAACATGATCTCGGCGACCGGTCGCATTCCGGTCATGGCGGCGCCCATCGCCGCGCCCACGATGGCCTGCTCGGAGATGGGCGTGTCCCACACCCGCCCGGGCCCGAACTCCTTGAACAGCCCGGCGGTCGTCTTGAACACCCCGCCGGCCTCCCCGATGTCCTCCCCCAGACACACGACCGCCGGATCGCGCCGCATCTCCCGCGCGATACCCTCGGCGACCGCCTCGCGATAGGTGATCTGCCGTTGTGCAGCCGCCTTTTGAGTGACCATCAGGTCCGCCATGCCGCACCTCCGTCCGCCCATACGTCGGTCAGCGCCTCGGCCGGATCGGGCGCGGGGGCCGCCTTCGCCGCCTCGGCTGCCGCCCGTACGACGGCGGTTGCCCGCTCGTCGATCGACGTCAACTCCTCCTCCGGCACGCCCATTTCGGCGAGCCGTCCGCGTGCGAGGTCCAACGGGTCGTGCTTGAGCCAGCGTTCGACCTCCTCGGCGGGCCGGTAGGTGGCCGGGTCGGCGCGGCTGTGACCGTAGTGCCGGTAGGTCTCGGCCTCCAGGAGGGCGGGCCCGTCTCCTGCCCGGGCCCGCCGCGCCAGCCGGTCGACCGCCTCCTGGACGAGCACCACGTCGTTGCCGTCGACCACCTCGCCCGGAATGCCGTAGGCCGGGGCCCGGTCGGCGGCCGGCCGGGGCACCGCTGTGACGTCCGCGATCGCCGTGTACTCCATGTACAGGTTGTTCTCGCAGATGAAGAGCACGGGCAGTTTCCATACGGCGGCCAGATTGAGCGCCTCGTGGAAGGCGCCGATGTTGGTCGCTCCGTCACCGAAGAAGGCGACCGCGAGCTGGTCGGTTCCCCGCAGCCGGGCCGACCAGGCGGCGCCGACCGCCATGGGGAGATGGGCGCCGACGATCGCGTACGAGCCGAGCATGCCGGCGGACGCCTTGGTGAGGTGCATGGAGCCGCCCTTGGCCTTGCAGAGCCCGGTGGCGCGGCTCATCAGCTCGGCGAGGCACTCCTCGGGTGTGGCGCCGCGCGCCAGGGCGTGGTGGTGGCCCCGGTAGGTGGCGAAGACGTAGTCGTCCTCGCGCAGGGCGGCGCTCGCGCCGACGGCGATCGCCTCGTGACCGGCGGCGAGATGGGTGGTGCCCTTGACCAGCCCGGACAGGAACAGGTCGTGCGCGGCCTTCTCCGTACGGCGGATGACGGCCATCTGCTCGTACAGGGTGAGGAGTTCGTCCCGGGTGACCATCACCCGCCGCCGTTCTTCCGGGTGTTGAGATGGGACTGGGCCTCGCGTCGGGTGTTGAGTTCGCCGCCGACCGTCCAGTACTTGCGGCCAGCCACCAGGAGTTCCTCGGCCGGGAACTTGGTGATGACCTCGCAGCCGTCGGCGGTCACGACGATCTCCTCCTCGATGCGCGCCGCCGACCAGCCGTCGGCGGCCGGCCAGTAGGTCTCCAGGGCGAACACCATTCCCTCTTCGAGGACTTCGGGGTGGTCGAGGGAGACCAGGCGGCTGAAGATGGGCTTCTCCCAGATCGACAGACCGACCCCGTGGCCGTACTGCAGCGCGAAGGCGGCCGTCTCGTCCGGGAAGCCGAACTCCTCGGCACGCGGCCACACCCGGACGATGTCGGCGGTGGTCGCGCCCGGCCGGACCAGGGCGATGGCCTCGTCCATGTACTCCCGGCAGCGGACGTACGCGTCGCGCTGGGCCGAGGAGGCGCTGCCGACGGCGAAGGTGCGGTAGTAGCAGGTGCGGTAGCCGAGGTGGCTGTGCAGGATGTCGAAGAAGGCGGGGTCGCCGGGGCGGATCAGGCGGTCGCTGAAGACGTGCGGGTGGGGTGAACAACGTTCCCCGGAGATGGCGTTGACGCCTTCGACGTACTCACTGCCGAGGTCGTACAGGACCTTGCTGACGAGTCCGACGCACTCGTTCTCGCGGACGCCGGGGCGAAGGTACCCGTACAACTCCTCGTAGGCCGCGTCCACCATCGCGCAGGCCTGGGTGAGCAGGGAGATCTCGTCCGGGGTCTTGGTGCGGCGGGCCTCGAGGAAGACCTGCTGGCCGTCGACGACGTCGATGCCCTCGGCGCGCAGCGCCATGAGGATCGGCATCTCGGCGAGATCGACGCCGAGTGGTTCGTTCGCCAGCCCGTGGGCGCGCAGCTCAGTGGCGATCTTGCGGGCCACGTCCTCGGCGATGCCCGCGTCCGGGTGGAAGGCGCCGCGCAGTGTGGAGATCCCGGCGCGGGCGCCGGTGGGCGGGCCGTCCTTGCCGTCGCTGTAGTCGAGCCAGGGATTGTAGAGCTGGTGGTGGCGGGCGGCGGAGCCGAAGTCCCAGAGGACCGGTTCACCGCCGCGCACCAGCAGCGCGAAGCGGATCAGCTTGTCCATGGCCCACGTGCCGATGTGGGTGGATGTCATGTAGCGGATGTTGGCGAAGTCGAAGCTGAGCACGGCGCCCAGCTCGGACCGGTTCAGGGTCTGGTGGAGCCTGGCCAGCCGCTCCCTGCGCAGCCGTTCCAGGTCGACGCGCTGTTCCCAGTCGACGGCATTGGGTCCGAAAGTGCGGATCGCCATGGCGACCACCCCCACTTCGGAGTGAACGACTCCAGAGCGCGAGTGTCAACCTCTACTGAACACTCTGACTGAACACGAACCACACACCGACGGCCGGTTCCGCGCTGTCGTTGCGGTACCGGTGCGGGGTCGTCGACTCGAAGCACACCGCGTCTCCGGGGCGCAGCACATGCTCGTCGAAGCCGAGAGTGAGGACCAGTTCACCGGCGGTCAGATAGCCGTACTCGGTGCCCGCGTGCCGCATCAGCCCGCCGCCGCTCGACGACGAACCGCCGGGCCGGTAGGTCACCAGCAGGAAGTCGACATCCGTACCCGGAACATGTCCGAGCCGCTCCCACGCCACTCCGCTGTCCAGCTCGATCGTCTCCCGCTCACCCGTCCCCACCAGTGGTCCTATCCTCCGGCCGGGGTCGGCGGCGAACGCGGCGAGGGCGTGCATCACCGTGGCGCCGGCGGCCGACGGGGATTCCCGCGCAGTGTCCGCCGAGGCGTCGAAGAGCGACTCGACGGAGATGGCGAGGGCCGTGGTGATCGCGTACAGCGTGCTGACGGACGGCTGGCTCTTGCCTGTCTCGATCTGGGAGACGAGGCTGGCGGAGACCCCGATCTCGCGCGCGAGCCCACGCAGGCTCACCCCTCGTTCGAGGCGCGCCTGCCGGATCCGCGCCCCGACGGGCGGCACGACGGCGGATGGCACGGGCGGCTCCTCTCGCTGCCGATTCACTCTCGGTTCGCTCCTGATGTGCAGTGACATTGAACAGCAGATCTCGACCGTGCCACCAGAGAACTCCGCCGCGTCATACCTTCGCCGTGGGGAAGAGCGCCCGTACCTCCCACCCCTGGGTCTGCCCGGCCGGTGGCCCCGCGCGCAGGGCCCCGCCCAGGGCCGTGACGCGTTCCGTGAGGCCGACCAGGCCGAAGCCACCGCCGTGAGCGGCGGCCGGGAGCTGGGTGCCACCCCGGCCGTCGTCGGTCACTTCCACCTCCAGTCGGCGGCCGTCGTGGCGGAGCCGGACGGTGATCCGGGTGGCGTCGGCCGCGTGCCGTCGTACGTTCGTCAGCGCTTCCTGCACCACCCGGAACGCGGCGGCCTGCACCTCGTGCGGGAGATCGTCGGGCACGGCGGGGTCGCGGTCGAGGGTGACGTGCTGGACCGGGCTCGCGAAGCCGTCCGTCAGTTCCGCGATGCCGGCGAGGTCACCGACGGGCCGGCGGTCTGCGGCGTCCGGGCCGGTGTCGCGCAGCACCCCGACGGTTCGGCGCATCGACGCCAGGGCCTCCGTGGCCGCGCGTTCTATGCCCGCCAGTACGCCGTCCAGACCCTCCGGCCGGGTGGTCGCCATCATGCGGGCCATCTGGGTCTGGACGAGGATCCCGGTGACATGGTGGGCGACGAAGTCGTGCAGGTCGGCGGCGATCGCCACCCGTTCCGCCCGCCGGGTCTCGACGACTGCCACAGCCCGCCGGTAGTCCTGCGTGCGCAGGAACGCGGCCAGAGCGCCGACGAGGCCGATCAGGACGAGCGCCAGCACCATGAAGCCCAGCAGGTTGGAACTGTCGTCCTGGTAGAAGCGCGCGGGCGTGCCGAGCAGCGCGGCGCCGTTCAGGACACCACAGACCACGGCCCAGGGCTGGGGACAGTGCCGTACCGCGATGAACAACAGACTCAGCAGGACGACTGTTTCCCCCGGACCGAACGGGGCCTGCCGGCTCAACAGCAGCGAGCCGACCGTGAACAGCAGCGAGGCCACGGCCGGTGCGCCCGTGCGCAGCTGCGGGGTGAGCCACTCAGGCCGCCGCCGGGCCGGCCACAGCAGCGCGGCGAACCCGAGGACCAGGACGACCATGTGGGGCCAGAGCGCGTAGCCGCTGTCGTCCGCGTTGAGCACATCGAGCAACCCGGCCATGACCAGGAGCGTGACGACGAAAGCCCGGGCGCAGCTGCGGGGCGAATCCGATCTCATGCGAATCACCGTATGCGCGGCCGGCCACGGCCGGATCGGCCGAAAGGCCGAGGCCGGATCCGTGAAGGGTGGCCGGACGGCCGAGGCGCGCACCCGTGCCCCCAGGACAGAGTGGAGCCACTTCCCGCCACGCCTCACCTTCAGGAGTACGAGATGCAGCGCAAGGCCCTCATCAGCGTGATCGGCGGTGCGACCGCCGCGGTCGCTCTGTCCGGCGTCGGAACCTATCTGCTCGCGGGCACCGAGTCGACGACTTCGTTGGACACGCACACGACGGTCACGGTGGACGGCCACAAGGCACTGTCGGCCAACATCGTCGCGGGCCGCGCCCAGAGCAAGTTCCACCCACTCCCCTGGGTGGGCACGAAGGTCTCCCAGGTGTCCTGCCCGACCGGTCTGAAGGCCGTGGCCGGCGCGCGCATCACGTGCACGGGTCGCACCGGCAAGGGCAAGGACATCGACATACCGGTGACGGTGGTCAAGGCGACGGGCACCTCCGTGACCTGGAAGTTCGAGCGCTGAGCAGCGGCGGGGAGACTGAGGAGAACGAGAAGATCATGAGCACCGTCCTGGCCGGTCTCGGCCTCGTCAAGAAGTACGGCTCCACCGTCGCGCTGCACGGCGTGGACGTGGAGGTCGGCGTCCGCGAGTCGCTGGCGATCATGGGTCCGTCGGGGTCCGGTAAATCGACCCTTCTGCACACCTTGGCCGGAGTCGTCCGTCCGGACGGCGGCGAGGTGCTGCTGCACGGCGAGCGTATCGACCAACTGGGCGAGAACCGGCTGAGCGAACTGCGTCGCAAGCGGTTCGGGTTCGTCTTCCAGTTCGGCCAGTTGCTGCCCGAACTGCCCGCCGAGGAGAACATCGCGCTGCCGCTGATGCTGGACGGCATGCCCCGTGGCCGGGCCGTCTCCCTCGCCCGTCGCTGGTTCGCCCCGCTCGGCCTCGACGGTTTGGAGAAGCGCCGCCCCGGTCAGCTGTCCGGCGGTCAGGCCCAGCGCGTCGCGATAGCCCGCGCCCTGGTCGTCCAACCCGACGTGGTCTTCGCCGACGAACCGACCGGAGCGCTGGACCAGGTCACCAGCGAGGAGGTCATCCGGCTGCTGACCTCGGTCACCCGTGAGCAGGGCGCTTGCCTGGTGATGGTCACGCACGACCCGGACGTCGCCGCCCACTGCGACCGCGTCCTCCAGGTCCGCGACGGCCGTATAACGGGCCACGACCAGTACACCGTGGCGCCCTGAGCCCACGGCCCGCCGCTGCGACGCCCTGCCCGGCAAGCCGATTCCGCCACGCTGACCTCCTGCTGTCACTGCTCCCTCCCGTTCCTCCACCTCTGCCACGGGCCGCCCCCTTCACCCCCGCGAACCGCCGGCGACTCCGCGCGCCCACTCCCCTCAGCCTCCGTCCGGCCCCCTGCTCACCGGCCGTCCCGTCCCTTCCCGGCAATTCCCCTGTCCTCACGCCTGCCCGATCACGGCCTTCTCCGCACTTCCCGATCGCCCCCGGAGCCCTCATGTCCTCGCCCGTCCCACAGTTGACGTGGTTCCTCGCGCGCCGTTCCGGCCGCCGCGGCCTGCACAGCCAGTTGCTGGCGGCCGGCGCCGCGGCCGTCGGCGCGCTGATCCTGCTGATGCTGACGGCCGCCTACTTCGGCAGCGGCGCCCGCGCCCACGACACCGCCTGGCGCACCCCTGCCCCCGACCGGCACGGCACCGCCGTACAGACGCTCGGCACGACCTACCTCGGCAACCAACCGATCACCGTCGTGTCGCTGGCCCAGCTGCCCGGCCGCAAGGCGACTCCGGCGCCCCCGGGACTGAGTGGGTTCCCGAAGCCCGGGCAGGTGTACGTCTCGCCCGCCCTGGCCGACCTGCTGCACAGGACGCCGGCGAATCGCCTCGCCGACCGCTTCCCGAAGGTGTCCTCGTACGGCACCATCGGCGACGCCGGTCTCGCGGCGCCCGAGGAGCTCGTGGCCGTCGTGGGGAAGGGCGCGTCCGACCCGGCGGTGTCCACCGCGGCCGAACCGCTCGGCATGTTCAGCGAGCTCAGCGGTCAGAGCGCACGCGCGGTGGTCTCCGGCTTCGACGGCACCGAGGCCAGTGTGTTCACGTTGGCGGACAAGCCCGCGGTGTCGATCGGTGTGGCGATCGTCGCCGTCCCCGTGATCGTGCTCGCGGCCGCTGCCGGACGGCTCGGTGCGGCCCGGCGTGAGCAACGGCTCGCCGCGCTGCGGCTGGCGG
Source organism: Streptomyces sp. NBC_00576 (assembly GCF_036345175.1). Taxonomy (NCBI): domain Bacteria; kingdom Bacillati; phylum Actinomycetota; class Actinomycetes; order Kitasatosporales; family Streptomycetaceae; genus Streptomyces; species Streptomyces sp. NBC_00576. The sequence continues at coordinate 1,346,199 of NZ_CP107780.1, forward strand.
GGGCGACGCCGCGCCAGATCCTCGCGATGACCGGCCTGGAGTCGGCGGTAGTCGGCGCGGTCGGGGCCCTGACGGGCGCGCTGGCCTACTGTCTGCTGCTGCCCGCGCTCGCGCAGATCCCGTTCGGTATCGGCAGCTGGTACACCGGTCGGCTGTGGGTGGGGCTGCCCTGGCTGCTGGGGATCGTGGCGTTCCTGGCCGGCCTCATCGCGGTGAGCGCCATGACGACGCTGCGCCAGGTGGCGACCTCGCCGCTGGGCGTGGCCCAGCAGGCGAACCCGCGCCGCACCCGGCTCATCCGCCTGCTCCTCTTCGTGGCGGTCCTGCTCTATATCTACGTGACGGCCTCCTCGGGCGACGCGGGCTCCCGTCAGCTACTCGCGATGCTGCTCATGTTCTACGGCGCCTTCTGGCTGGTCGGCCCGTGGGTCGTCGACCAACTCGGCCGGATCACGGCCCGATTCGCCCGCCGTCCGGCGACCCTGCTGGCGGCGCGCCGGCTCAGCGACGACCCGCGCGGCTCCTGGCGCACCGTCAGCGGGCTGGTCCTCGCCGGCTTCGTGGCCGGGTTCTTCACCGTGGGCAACGTGGGCATCCAGGACTACCAATTCCCTGGTCAGGTCGCCGTACCCACCACGAGCACCGCCACGGCCCGCACCGCCACCGCCGAGGCCCGTACGCTGCTCCACGCGGCCGGGGTGAAGGCGACCGTCACCGCGAGCGACGGCGACGACGACGGGATACTGATCGGTACCCCCGGAGTGGTCGTCCATGTCTCCGGCGGCACCTCGCAACTCGACACCGCGGTCACCGCCCTGTCGGATCTGGTGCCCGGCCAGCTCCCGTACACCCAGGACTACGTCAACGCCGAGTACCAGGCCTTCACAGGCCGGCTGGGCGAACTCGGCACCGCCGCCCTCGCGGTCAGTTTCCTCGTCGCGACCGCCTCCGCCGGGCTTACCGCCGCCGCGAACGTGCTCGACCGGCGACGCGTCTACGCCCTGCTGCGGCTGGCCGGCACCCCGTTGAAGCTCCTCGACCGGGCCAGGTTCCGCGAGACGGCCCTCCCACTGGTCGTCCTCGCCGGCGGCACCACTGCCGCCGGCATCTATGCCGCCTTCCAGGTCAACAAGCTGTTCGACAGCACGATCAGCACCTCCGGTGCGGTGACCCTGGCGGTGTGCGTGACGGTGGGCGGGCTGGCCATGTTCGCGGCGATCGGAGCGAGCAGGCCACTGCTGCGGGCCGTCACGGAGGACGCGACGCAGACGGCGGATTGAGTACGAAGGACGACAGGACGGCCGACGACGGGAAGGAGACGGCCGTCGACCGGACGCCGGCCCCTTCCCCCTCCTCGGCCCATCTCCCCGCCACCCTCCCCTCCCACCCCTGAGGCATGATCGAGCCATGACCCCCGCCCCGCCCAGTCCCCCGATCCGTGTCCTGATCGCGGACGACCAGGAAATGGTCCGTACAGGCTTCCGTTTCTTCCTGGACGCCCAGCCCGACATCACCGTGGTCGCCGAGGCCGCCGACGGCGAGGAGGCCGTGGCGCTGGCCCGCAGTGAGCGTCCCGACGTGTGCCTGCTGGACATCCGGATGCCCAGGCTCGACGGCCTGGAGGCGACCCGGCTGCTGGCCGGCCCCGGTGTCGCCGACCCCATGCGGGTCGTCGTGGTCACCACCTTCGACCTCGACGAGTACGTGTACGGGGCACTGCGCGGCGGCGCCTGCGGGTTCCTGCTCAAGGACTCGGGGCCCACCCTGCTCGCGGAGGCAGTACGGGCCGCCGCGGCCGGTGACTCCCTGGTGTCGCCGTCGATCACCGTCCGTCTGCTCCAGCACATCACCGCTCCGCAGGCCGCCGAGTCACGCCCGACGGGCCCGCCGCCGCCCCCGGTCTCCGCGGTGACGCTCAGGGAACCGCTCACCGACCGGGAGCTCGACGTGGTCCGACTGGTCGCCCTCGGCCGTACCAACGCCGAGATCGCCGCCTCGTTGTACGTCTCCCTCTCCACGGTCAAGACGCATCTGTCGAGCGTGCAGGTGAAACTGGCGGCGCGGAACCGGGTGGAGATCGCGGCCTGGGCATGGCAGAACGGACACGCGCACCCCGAGACGTGAGAGCGGCGGGTCACCCGGATGTGGCGCGTTCGACGTGGTGCAGCTATGCAGAAACAGGACGAGTTGAAAGTACGATCAGCCAATGTCTGACATGATCGAAACCACGCCCGGCTGGCTGGCACCCGACGAGCTCGAGCAGTCTCGCGCACGGATGCCGATTCTGTACGTCGAAGCCGTACCGGTGCGCGTCGACGACAACGGCGAAGTCACCAGCATCGGCCTGCTCCTGCGCATCGGATCGGACGGCACGGTCAGCCGCGCTCTGGTGTCGGGCCGCGTCCTGCACCACGAGCGGGTGCGCGACGCCCTCCTGCGCAACCTGGAGAAGGACCTCGGCCCGGTGGCGCTGCCCCGGGTCCCGGCCTCCCCACAGCCCTTCACCGTCGCGGAGTACTTCCCGACACTGGGGGTCACCCCGTTCCACGACCCGCGCCAGCACGCGGTGTCCCTCGCCTACATCGTCCCGGTGGCCGGCGACTGCCGCCCTCGCCAGGATGCCCTGGACCTGGTCTGGTTCAGCCCGGAGGAGGCCTCCTCCCCCGTGGTCCAGAACGAGATGCCGGGCGGTCAGGGAGTCCTCCTCAAGCAGGCCCTGGCCCATGTCGGCCGCCTGTCCTGAACAGAGCGGACAATAGAAACCCCAACTGATGTAGAAGCCCTGCTCACACGGGAGGGCCGGTGGTGTTCCACCGGCCCTCCTTGCGCTTGGTCCGCGGCTCCCGAGAGGCTGTCGCCGTTGCTCGGGAACCGGGACGCCCCGGAATCAGGCGATCTCGACGAGCAGGTCGCCGCCCTCCACCTGCTGGATCCTGTTGATGGCCAGCCTCGTCACCTTCCCGGCCTTCGAGGCGGTGACCGCGGCTTCCATCTTCATCGCCTCGATGGTGGCCACCGTGGCGCCGGCCGCCACCTCGTCCCCCTCGGCGACGGCTAGGGTCACCACCCCGGCGAACGGAGCGGCAACATGCCCGGGGTTGGCCCGGTCCGCCTTCTCCGTCGCCGGGATGTCGGAGGACACGGCGGTGTCGCGCACCTGGATCGGCCGCAGTTGGCCGTTCAGCGTGGACATCACGGTGCGCATACCGCGTTCGTCGGCCTCGCCCACGGCCTCCAGCTCGATGAGCAGCCGTACGCCCGGTTCGAGGTCGACGGCGTACTCCTTCCCGGGACGCAGCCCGTAGAAGAAGTCCTTGCTGTCCAGCACGCTGGTGTCGCCGTAGGTCTGACGGTGCGTCTCGTACTCGCGCGTCGGCCCGGGGAACAGCAGCCGGTTGAGCGTCCCCCGCCGCTCCTTCGCCAGCCCCGTACGGTCGTCCGCGGTCAGTTCCGCCATGGGCTTGGGTGCGGCGCGGCCCTCCAGTGCCTTGGTGCGGAACGGCTCCGGCCAGCCGCCGGGCGGGTTGCCCAGTTCGCCGCGCAGGAAGCCGATGACGGAGTCGGGGATGTCGAACCTGTTCGGCGTCGCCTCGAAGTCCGCCGGGGAGACGTCGGCGCCCACCAGGTGGAGTGCGAGGTCTCCGACCACCTTCGACGAAGGGGTGACCTTCACCAGCCTGCCGAGGATCCGGTCGGCGGCGGCGTACATCGCCTCGATCGCCTCGAAGCGGTCACCGAGGCCCAGCGCGACCGCCTGGGTGCGCAGGTTGGACAGCTGCCCGCCGGGGATCTCGTGGTGGTAGACCCGCCCGGTCGGCGAGGCGAGGCCCGCCTCGAAGGGTGCGTAGATCTTGCGGACGCTCTCCCAGTACGGCTCCAGGTCGCCCACGGCCTTCAGGCTCAGCCCGGTGGGCCGCTCGGAGTAGTCGGTCGCGGCGACGATGCCCGACAGCGACGGCTGCGAGGTGGTGCCCGCCATCGACGCCACCGCGCCGTCGACCGCGTCCGCGCCGGCCTGGATCGCGGCGAGGTAGGTGGCGAGCTGACCGCCCGCGGTGTCGTGGGTGTGCAGGTGCACCGGCAGATCGAACTCGCGGCGCAGCGCCGATACCAGGGTCGCGGCGGCCGGAGCGCGCAGCAGGCCCGCCATGTCCTTGACGGCCAGGACGTGCGCACCGGCCTCGACGATCTGCTCGGCCAGCCGAAGGTAGTAGTCCAGGGTGTAGAGCCGCTCGGACGGGTCGGACAGGTCGGATGTGTAGCACAGGGCGACCTCGGCGATCGCCGTTCCCGTCTCGCGTACGGCGTCGATCGCGGGCCGCATCTGTCCGACGTCGTTGAGCGCGTCGAAGATCCGGAAAATGTCGATGCCGGTGGCCGCGGCCTCCTGCACGAAGGCGTCGGTCACCTCGGTCGGGTACGGCGTGTAGCCCACGGTGTTGCGGCCGCGCAGCAGCATCTGCAGGCAGATGTTCGGCACGGCCTCGCGGAACGCGGCCAGGCGCTCCCAGGGGTCCTCGGCGAGGAAGCGGAGCGCGACGTCGTAGGTGGCGCCGCCCCAGCACTCCAGGGACAGCAGCTCGGGCAGGGTCCGCGCCACCACGGGGGCGACGGCGAGCATGTCCTTGGTGCGGACCCGGGTGGCGAGCAGCGACTGGTGGGCGTCGCGGAAGGTGGTGTCGGTGACGCCGATGGTCGGTGACTCGCGCAGCCACCGGGCGAAACCCTCCGGCCCGAGTTCGACGAGCCGCTGCCGGGAGCCCGCGGGCGGTTCCCCGTTCGGCAGGGGCGGGATCTTGCTGACCGGGTCGATCAGCTCGGGCCGCTCACCGTGCGGCTTGTTCACGGTGACGTCGGCGAGATAGGTGAGCAGTTTCGTTCCGCGGTCGGCGGAGTGGCGTGCCGTGAGCAGGTGCGGCCGCCGCTCGATGAACGACGTCGTGACCCGGCCGGCCCTGAAGTCCGCGTCGTCGAGCACGGCCTGGAGGAACGGGATGTTCGTGGCCACACCGCGGATGCGGAACTCGGCCACGGCCCGCCGGGCCCGGCTGATCGCGGTCCCGAAGTCGCGGCCCCGGCAGGTGAGTTTGACCAGCATCGAGTCGAAGTGCGCGCTGATCTCCGTACCGGCGTGGGTGGTGCCGCCGTCCAGCCGGATGCCGGAGCCGCCTGGTGAACGGTAGGCGCTGATCCTGCCGGTGTCCGGGCGGAAGCCGTTGGCCGGGTCCTCGGTGGTGATACGGCACTGCAGTGCCGCACCGTGCAGGGTGACGGTCTCCTGCGAGAGCCCGAGGTCGGCCAGCGTCTCGCCGGAGGCGATGCGCAGCTGCGACTGCACGAGGTCGACGTCGGTGACCTCCTCGGTCACCGTGTGCTCGACCTGGATGCGAGGGTTCATCTCGATGAAGACGTGGTTGCCCTCGCGGTCGAGCAGGAACTCCACGGTGCCCGCGTTGCGGTAGCCGATCTCCCGGGCGAACCGCACGGCGTCGGCGCAGATGCGGTCGCGCAGCTCCGGGTCGAGGTTCGGGGCGGGGGCCAGCTCGATCACCTTCTGGTGGCGTCGCTGCACCGAGCAGTCGCGTTCGAAGAGGTGGATGACGTTGCCCTGGCCGTCGGCGAGGATCTGCACCTCGATATGACGGGGTTCGACGACGGCCTTCTCCAGGAAGACCGTGGAGTCGCCGAACGCGGAGGCCGCCTCACGGGACGCCGCCTCGATGGACTCACGCAGCAGGGCGGGCTCCTCGACCCGCCGCATGCCGCGCCCTCCTCCGCCCGCGACGGCCTTGACGAACAGCGGGAAGCCGACGTCCTCGGCGGCGCGGACGAGCTCGTCCACGTCGGTGGAGGGGGCAGAGGAGCCCAGCACCGGTACGTCGGCGGCGCGGGCGGCGGCCACCGCACGTGCCTTGTTGCCGGTCAGCTCCAGTGTGTCGGCGCTCGGCCCGACGAACGTGATGCCGGCCTCCTCGCAGGCGCGCGCCAGGTCGGGGTTCTCGGACAGGAACCCGTACCCCGGGTACACCGCGTCCGCGCCCGCCCGCTGTGCCGCGCGGACGATCTCCTCCACGGAGAGGTAGGCGCGCACCGGGTGGCCCGGCCGGCCGATCTCATAGGCCTCGTCGGCCTTCAACCGGTGCAGTGAATTGCGATCCTCGTGCGGGAAGACGGCCACGGTCCTCGCGCCCAGCTCATAGCTGGCACGAAACGCCCGAATCGCGATCTCACCACGGTTGGCGACCAGCACCTTGCGGAACATCATGGATCCCTTCAGCCTGCCGGTGACGCGCACCATGGTGTCGGTATGGCCCGGCTCGCGCCATGTGAACCGGGCCACTCCTACCCACCGGGGCCGAGCTCAGTGCAGGTCGGCCCGCTCGGGGGTGTCATCGACAGCGTCGTCCAGGAAGCCGCCCGACTGGTGCTGCCACAGCTTCGCGTACGCGCCGTCCGTGGCGAGCAGTTCCTGGTGTGTGCCCTGCTCGACGATCCGGCCGCGGTCGAGGACGACGAGTCGGTCCATGGTGGCGACCGTGCTCAGCCGGTGCGCCACCACCAGCGCCGTCCGCCCCTCCATGAGCCGCCACAGGGCCTCCTGGACAAGGATCTCGCTCTCGGAGTCGAGGGCGCTGGTGGCCTCGTCGAGCAGCAGGATCGGCGCGTCGCGCAGGATCGCCCGGGCGAGCGCGACCCGCTGGCGCTGTCCGCCGGACAGCTTGACTCCGCGCTCGCCCACCATGGTGTCGAAGCCCTCCGGCAGCGCGTCGGCGAACTCCGTGACGTGCGCCGCCTCCGCCGCCCGGCGGATCTCGGCGTCGGTGGCGTCCGGCCGGGCGAACGCGATGTTGTCCCGCAGCGTGCGGTGGAACATCGCCGGATCCTGCGGCACGTAGGCGATCAGGCCGCGCAGATCCGCCTGGCGCAGCCGGCTGATGTCCTGCCCCCCGATCAGGATCCGGCCGGCGTCGATGTCCGTCATCCGCAACAGCAGCCGGCTGAGCGTGGTCTTGCCCCCGCCGGAGCGGCCGACGAGGCCGATCTTCGCCCCGCTGGGCACCGCCAGGTCGAGTTCCTGGAAGAGCGGCTGCGCGCCCGCGTGGGCGAAGGTGACGTTCTCGAAGCGGACGTCGGCGGCCCGGGACTGCAGTGTCTCCGGCGACGCGGGGTCGAGCACCGTCGGTGACGTCAGCAGCAGTTCGGTGAACTGCGCGGCCTCCGTCATCGAGCTCTCCAGCCGGCGGTAGATCTGGTTGAACTCGAACATGATCCGCGTGGCGTTCGTGTAGTACGTGAACGCGACCACGACCGCCTCCACGCCGTGCCCGCCCCCGCCGAGCGTGACCGCGAGCAACAGGCCCAGGGCGTTGGTCAGCACGGACAGCGGCGCCACCAGCGTGTCGATGCGCAGGTTGCCGTAGTCCCACGACCTCAGCATGAGCCGTCGTGACGCCGCGACCCTGGACCGGTGCTCGGCGGCCTCACGCTCCTCGGCTGCGAACGCCCGGACGGTGTCCATGTTCATCAGGCTGTCAGCGACATGGCCCGACACCCGGGCGATGGCCTCCTCGCGCTTGTCGACGATTCGCTGGCGGCGACGGACGAGGGGCACCACGCACAGCGCCGTCAGTGCGATCATCGCCAACAGGCCGACGACAAGCAGCGGTTCGTAGCGCCACAGCACCACCGAGCCGAACACGAGCGGCACCAGGCTGCCCACGACCTGGAACGTCAGCGTGTCGACGAACTCCTCGAACCGGGAGGCGAAACTCAGGACCCGCTTGGTCAGCGACCCGGCGAAGTTGTCGTGGAAGAAGGCGGCGTCCTTGGCGAACAACTCGTCCATGCCGATCACGTACAGCTGCTCGATGCCGCGGGCGTCGACGCGGTTGAGGCAGTGCAGGCCCACGCGCCACAGCACCTCCGCGAGCAGCAGGACTCCGGCGAAGCCGAGGACGTATGGCAGCGCCGCGGCGACGGTGATTCCGTCGTCGTCGGCGATTCGGCCGACGAGCTTCGCGACGACCAGTGGCGCGATGTAGTTGATGCCGATGTTGCCCAGCGCCGGGAGCAGCATCGCGGGTACCGTCAGCCGCCGGAGTCTGGCCAACTCCCGTCCGTAATAGCGAAGTGCGAGGAGCACGGACCCTTTGCCCGGTGAATCCTCGCGCGATTGAGGCGATCCCATACCAGCCCTGTGGTTGTCGTACTGCAGCCCCGCCGCGCACGTGCTTCAGAACACGCACATGCTTCAGATAGCGAAGTGTCCCGCGTCGCCGCCCGCGCAGTCCAAGCGTTTTTCCCGGCCAACGGCCTGCCGTACAGGGGTTCGACGTATTCTTCGACGATGGCTGCCCCCGACACCGAACCGATGCGGCTTCCCGACATGCCGCTGCACGATCCGTTCGTCGTAGCCGACCCGCGCACCCGCGCCTACCACCTCTACACGTCCAACGACCCGTCCGTATCGGGCGTGGACGGCACCGGCACGATGGTCTACCTCAGCCATGATCTGCGTGACTGGACGCGCCCCGTCGTGGTCTTCCTGGCTGCCGAGCAGCAGGAGATATGGGCGACCGACGGCGGATGGGCGCCGGAGGTGCACGAATGGGACGGCAAGTACTACCTGTTCACCACGCTGCACAACAAGGACAGGCCGCTTCTGGTGCCCGCGCCCAACCAGTGGGGTACGCCGTTCCAGGTCCCGGCCTACATGCGCGGCACGATCACGGCGGTTTCCTCATCGTTGCTGGGCCCGTTCACTGTCGTCGACCCCTCACGCCCCACCCCGCCCGAGAACCTCATGACCCTCGACGGCACGCTCTACGTCGACCCGTCCGGACAGCCGTGGATGGTGTACGCGCACGAGTGGCTGCAGACCATCGACGGAACCATGGAGGCGATCCGGCTGGCCCCGGACCTGTCCCGGACGATCGGAGATCCCGTCTTCCTGTTCAAGGGCTCGGACGCGTTCTGGCTCACCGAGGAGCTCCCCGCCGGCCTGCCGAACCAGCTCCCGCCCTATGTCACCGACGGCCCTCAGCTCCACCGCACCCCTGACGGGTCTCTGATCATGCTGTGGTCGACGTACGAGAAGAACGTCGTCGGCCGGGACGGGAACATCAGCGGCGGCTATGTACAGACCTACGCCACCTCGAAGTCCGGCACCCTCACCGGACCGTGGCAGCAGCACCGGCCGTTGGTCCGCGACGACAGCGGTCACGGCATGCTCTTCCACACGTTCGACGGCCGGCTGATGCTGGTTGTCCACCGCCCCTTCGACAACGCGCGGGGCAAGCTGTACGAGATGGAGTTCCGTGGCGACGAGCTGCGGGTGCTCCGCCGACGCGCCGACCTCGACGGCGGCGATTGACATCTGGCTGACGCCGGGCAGTGCGGAAACGCCGGAGGCCGGAACCTGCGACCCCTCGACCCCCAGTTGGGTGGTCGATGAGCGGCGTGCAACGGGTCGTTCTTCGAGGTCGGGATCCAGCGTACTCAGCCGAGTAAGGGAGTCGCGAGAACCGCGCGCAGCACTCCATGACACCCGACATCGCGCTCCGTGAACCGCCCGCTGCGGTTGCTTGAGTGGACTTCAGCGGAACGTCGAAGCAGGTGCTGCTCTGCGCGTAACTGCGACCACACGCGCCGTGTGAAGTCCCTGCTCGACCATCGTCGCCTTCGGTCCCGCCGATCACCACTCTGCCCAGTTCCGGCCCGGCACTCGCCTCCAGGAAGCGTAAATCAAACTAAAATGGAACAAATTACCCAATGGTGATCGAGGGCAACGTGTCGGCCGACGGTGTGGCATCGAGCTCGTATCCGTTCGGCGCCGCGCGTGTCGGCGAATCGCCCGAGCGTGACGACGCGCTGGTCAGCGCCGTCGTCGGTGCCGTGGAGGTGACCGGAGCGCATGCCGGAAGTGTGTTCCTGCTCTCCGGCGACCATCACTCGCTCCTCCTGGCCGCGGCGTGCGGGACACCGCCCTCACTGCTGGGCGGTTGGCGTCGGATTCCGGTGGACAGCCGCATTCCGGTGGCGGAGGCGTACCGCTCGGGGCGCATGGTCCACCTGACCGACGCGGAGGAGACGATGCGGCGCTTCCCCCAGCTCTCGGTCGCCGTGCCCTACCCGTTCGGCTCTGCCTCGGTGCCCGTAAGAGCGGGCCGGCGGACTTTCGGAACGATGGCGGTGTTGTGGACGCCCGGGCCCGACCGGACAGGGCTGTCGAGGGCGCAGCGTCGGCGGCTGCGCTCCGCGGCCGACCGTCTGGGCACCGCACTCGCCGGTCTGAGCGCACGCCGGCTGTTCGCCGAGTGGGACGAACGGACGGCTCCGATGGTGGTCCCGCTGGCGTCCGCTCCGGTGATAAGGGTGGGCCTGTTCGACTGGAACCTCGACACCGGGTCCTTCACGGCGGACGACGAACTGTGCGCGATCTTCGGGATTCCGCCCCGCGAGTTCGACGGACGGGCGGCCACCCTGGCGGCCAGAATCGATCCGGCGGACCTGCCCGGCTTCCGGTCAGCCGCGCATGCCGCGGTCGAGGAGGGGCATGTGCTCGCGCACTGCGTGAGCATCCTGGACGGCGGCGGGAGGCTTCGCACCGTCGAGCTGTGGGGCCGGGTGCCCGAGAGCCTGCACGACCCGCGGACGGCGTCCCATCTGGTCGGGGCCGTGCTCGATTCCGGAAGCGGCATGGCTGCTGTGGCGGCGCTCGAGCGGCTCACGGACGGCTTCTTCGCGCTCTCCCCGGACGGCCGTGTCACCTACGCGAACCACAGCCTCGAGGGCCTGCTCCGGGTCCGCCATGACGAGCTGCTCGGCCAACGCCCCTGGGACGTGCTGCCCTGGCTGGCCGATCCCGTGTACGAGGACCGCTACCGGGCCGCCGTGGTCTCCCAGCAACCGGTCTCTTTCCTGGTCCGCCGCCCACCCGACGAGTGGCTCGCCTTCTCCCTGCACCCCGACGGGCAGGGCATGACGGGATGGGCGGCACCCGTGAGGCAGCCGCTGCCCGACGGGGCCGGACCCGGGACGTTCGTCGCGGAGGAGGGTCCTCCCGTCTCCTCGTCACCTCCGCCCACGGCCCCCCGCCTGGGATCCCTCTACCGCGTGCTCCAGCTGGGCAGCGCCCTCACCGAGGCGGTCACCGCGCACGAGGTGTTCGACGCCGTCGCCGACCAGTTGCTGCCCGCTTTCGGCGGCCAGAAGCTGGCGATCGCCGTCGTGGAGGAGCGGCGCCTGCACCTGCTCGCGCAGCGCGGCTACTCGAAGGGCTTCCTCGCCGGCTTCGAAGGGACCCCGCTGCATGCCCGGCTGCCGGTGACGGACGCGCTGACCTCCGGGGCCCCGCTGTTCGTCGAGACCCGGGAGGAGCTCCTCGAGACCTACCCCGGGACCCTGGTCGGCCACTCGAACTCCTGGGCGTTCCTGCCGTTGATCGCCTCCAACCGCCCGGTCGGCGCCTGCATGCTCGCCTTCGACGACGTCCACCGGTTCCCCGACGAGGAGCGCGGCCTCCTCACCGCGCTGGGCGGCCTGATCGCCCAGGCTCTCGAACGCGCCAAGCTCTACGACGCCGAATACGCCCTCGCCCGCGGCCTGCAGAACGCCCTGCTGCCCCACCGGCTGCCCACGCTGCCGGGCCTCCGCGTCACCGGGCGCTATGTTCCGGGCACCAGGGGGATGGACATCGGGGGCGACTGGTACGACGTCATCCCCGTCGGTGACGAGGTCGCGTTGATCGTCGGGGACGTCGAGGGACACAACGTGGCCGCCGCGGCCGCCATGGGACAGCTGCGCAGCGCGATGCGGGCCTTCGTCACCGCCGGCCATCGGCCGAGCGACGTCCTCGCCAGTACCAACCGGCTCCATATGGACCTCGACCCCGCGCTGCTCGCCAGCTGCTGCTACGCACTCCTCCACCCCCGTTCGGGGGTCGTGCGCATCGTCCGCGCGGGCCACTGCCCGCCCCTGCTGCGTCTGCCCGACGGACACACCGACATCCTGAACGTACCGGGCGGCCCTCTGATCGGCGTCGAGGCAATGCCCGACTATCCGGAGTCGGAGCTGCACCTCGCGCCCGGATCGATCCTCGCCCTGTACACCGACGGGCTCATCGAGAGGCGCGGCTCGGACATCGGTTCCGGCATCCGCAGGCTCCGGGCCTCGCTGGCCGCCATGGGCGGGGACCGCCTGGAGGAGCTGGCCGACCGGCTGTTGCAGGATGCCTGCCGGTCCCACGAAAGGATGGACGACATCGCGCTCCTGCTCACCGAGTACGCCCCGCCACCCGGAGATGGCTGCGGAACCACCGTCCACACGCGCTGAGTTCGGCCCGTCGCCATGAACCACGCAAGCTGCGCGCCTGCTCGGTGATGGCGCCGCCGTTACGTACCCCAGAGCTTCCGGTACGCCTCCCGGTAGCCCGACGGGTCCCAGGCGGTGGCACCCTCGCTGTTGTCGGCGGTGGCGATGTGGACGGGGGCTACATATCCGCTGGCGGGACGGCCGGAGAAGGCTCGGTTGAACTCATCGATGATCTGCCAGCCCTGCAGGGACAGTGGCTCGGGCACGGTGGCCGCCTGGTACTGCTCACTGTTGATGCGCTGGAAGGCGGAGGGGTCGCCGTCTCCGGCGCCGATGTTGAAGGGCGGGCCGGAACCCTTCTTGCCGGCCGCGCGGAAGGCCGGGGCGGCATCGGCGAAGTAGAGGTCGTTGATGGCGACGGAGTGGGTCCACCTGCCCTGGAAGCGGGCGAGGAGCGAGGAGACCTCCCGTGGGGTGCGGCTGCTCGCGTCCGGGATAGGGATGTTCTCGTACGCCAGCAGCTTCACGCCCGAACACGTGCGGAGCCCCTTCCTGATCAGTTCGGACTTGTTCTTGGCGAAGGGGATCGAGGCGTCGGTGAAGACCACGACCCCGGCGTGGCCACCCGAGTTCGAGATGACCCATTGCGCGCTTACTCCGGCCACGTCCTCGACGTTGGTGGTGACGTTGGTGAAGAGTCTGGGCTGCCGACTGGGGCCGGGGGCAGCGACCGCGTGCCAGCCGACGAGCGGGATCCGTGCCGCGTCGGCCCGCGAGACCTGCTGCGAGGTCGAGCCCGGGTCGAAGCCACCGATGACGATGCCCGAGGGCTTGAGGGCTACGGCCTCGCTCATTGCCGCCTGGATGCCGGCGGGGGTACCACCACCGTCGATCACCCGGACGTTCCAGCCGATGACCCGTGCAGCTGCGCTCACGCCTTTCGCAGCGCCCGCGACGCCGGGATTGGTCATGGTCTGGGCGACGTAGACGATGGTCTTGCCGGACACCGCCGACGGGCCGCTGGTCGGTCCGTTCCAGGGAACGTCCGTCTTCTCCGCCTGTCTGACGGCGGCCTGGGCCCTTGCCTGGGCCGCGGGGCAGCCGCTCGGTCCCGTGGTGGAGCCCTCCGGGGCGCTCGACGAGCCGCGTTCGCAGCCGGCAAGGACGGTTGCCGCAGCCAGCAGGGCGGCGGTGACGGACCGAGCCTTGAGCGCGCCGGGGGTGGCTTTGCGGTTGCAGTTCACGGGGAGCTCCTCGCGGGGATGAGCGGGAGGATGTGCCTGGAGGCACTCAGGTGGTGCCCATGGCGTCGTTCATGGAGGGGCGCCCGCTGCGCCACCGTCCTGCGTCGGGGCGGACGGCGGCTCCGGGGGTACGGCAGGCGAATCGCGGGCCGCGACGGCGCCGGTGCGCAGGCGGCGCGCGGAGTAGCCGGCCAGGCCGACGGCGATGAGCAGGGTGCCGCCGTAGAACAGAGGGACCGTCCAGAAGTCGGCGCCCATCTGGCCGATGCCGGTGAGGCCCACTGCGAGTACAGCGACGGCGACGAGGGTGCCCATCGCATTGGGGCGGCCGGGTTTGATCGCGGTGGAGCCGAGAAGGGCGCCGACGAATGCGGGCAGCAGGTAGTCCAGTCCGACGCTCGGATTACCGATCTGCTGCTGGGCGGCGAGCAGCACACCGGCGAAGCCGACGATCAGCCCCGACGCGGCGAAAGCGTAGACGCTGTACCTGCGGGTCGGGATGCCGACGAGGTCGGCCGCGCGCGGGTTCGAGCCGACGACGTACAGATACCGGCCGAGCGGCAGCCGCTCCAGCACCAACCAGAGGACGACGGCCAGGGCGAGCACGTACCAGGCAGGGACCGGAAGGCCGAGGAACCTCGAGTCGTAGATGTCGGTGAAGGCGGCCGGGAGGCCTTGCGGGCCGGGGACGATCCGGCCGCCGCCGGTGATCCAGCCGGTCACGGCGTACATCATGCTGCCGGTCCCGAGAGTGGCGATGAAGGAATCGATCCGGCCGAACTCGACGATGACGCCATTGAGGACGCCGACGACCGCCCCTCCACCGATCACCGCGAGGCAGGCAAGCGGCCAGGGCCACCCGACGTCGACGACGAGCTGCAACACCATCACGTGCGCCAGGCCGAGGCCGTAGCCGATGGAGAGGTCGAACGCGCCGGTCACGATGGGGACCATGGCGGCGAGCGCGAGAACGGCCGGGATCGACTGGTTGGAAAGGATCGAGTCGACGGTGTCCCGGGTGGGGAAGGTACGCGGCAGGGTGAAGGAGAAGATCAGGAAGAGCAGGGCCGTGAGTGCCAGAAGGCCGTAGGCACCGATGAGGTGCCCACCCGGGCCTGGCAATCGCGCCGGGAGACCGGGCCTGCCTCGTCGGCCGAGTCGGTTCAGTCGGCCCTGTCGATGCGGTCGCGGCCGGGGCGAGGGGGTCACGGGTTCGACGCGGTTCCGGAGGCGGGCATGGACGAAGCCGCACGGGTGAGCCCGTAGACGGTGAGGGCCGGACCGCTCAGCTCGGCCGTCACGGACCCGCGGGCGAAAACCAGCGCGCGCCCGCACACGTCCACGACCTCCTGGAAGTCGGTGGAGATGAGCAGGACCGCCAGGCCGCCGGCCAGTGCCTCGTCGAGCAGGCGGTGGAGCGCGGCCTTGGCGCCGACATCCACGCTCGCGGTCGGCTCCTCGAGGATGAGCACACGCAGGCCCACCCGGAGCCACCGGCCGATCATGACCTTCTGCTGGTTTCCGCCGGACAGCGTGGCGATGGGGGCCTCGCTGTCGCGGGGGCGCACCGTGAACCGTTCGATCAGAGTGGCGGCCTCGGCACGTTCGCGGCGGGGGCTGATCCAGCGCAGCGCCGGCAGGCCTCCCGCCCGGGGGTTGGCCAGGAAGTTCTCCCGTACGGTCAGCTCGGCGAGGCAGCCCTCCTGCTGTCTGTCACCGGGCACGAAGGCGACACCGAGTCGGACTGCCTGGGCGACCGTACGGGGACTGTACGGGCGGCCGCCGAGAAGGGCACGTCCGTCGAGGACGGGCCGGGAACCCGCGAGGGCTCGGCCCAGGTCCCTGTGTCCGGCGCCCGAGAGGCCGACCAGGCCCAGGGCTTCCCCGGCCCTGAGCTCCAGGCTGACCGGTCCCGCGCCGGCGGTCCGTACGCCGACGAGTGTCAGGACGGCCGGGCCGGGGACCGGGGACGTGGTGGGGTGGTGGTCGGTCAGCTCCTCGCCGACGATGTCGTGCAACAGACGGGCAGGGCTCCGGCCCTCCAGTGCGCCGTGGCTGACGAGACGGCCGTCGCGCAGGACGGCGAAGGTGTCAGCGACCTCGTAGACCTCGTCCAGACGGTGGCTCACATAGAGGATGCCGTGCCCCCGGTCGCGCAGTGCGTGCAGGACACGAAACAGCCGGGCGCAGTCCGCGGCGGGGAGGCGGGCGGTCGGCTCGTCGAGGACGATGAGCTTCGCCCGAGTCGCCAGGGCTCGTGCGATGGCGACCAGTGAACGCTCTGCCGGGGCGAGCCGGGCGATCGGTGCGTCGGGATCGAGGTGTCCGGCGACGATGTGCAGGGCCTCGGCGCAGTGCTCTCGGTTCCGCCGCCAGGAGATCAGTCCGGCGCGCCGCGGATACCCGGCGCTCAGGGCGATGTTCTCGGCGACCGTCATCCACTCCACCAGACCGAGATCCTGGTGGATGAAGGACATGCTGCGGGAAGCGGCATGACTCCCGAGCGGGTGCCCGTCCACCGTGATCCGCCCTGTGTCGGCGTGGTGGACGCCGGCGAGCACCTTGATGAGCGTCGACTTTCCGGCTCCGTTGGGACCGAGAAGGGCGAGGACGCTGCCGGCTTGGACGTCCAGGTCGACCCCGGCCAGCGCGAGGGTCCCGCCGAACCGCTTGGCGAGCCCGCGGACGCGGACCAGAGGTTCCACGGGCATCTCCGGTGATCGGCCTGGCGAGTTGTTCCCGACTGTCATGAGCGATGCTAGCCGGACACATGGCTAGATATCAGACATTTACCGTCTCTCGTGCCCCCAACGGCTCAGCGCCGCGCTCGGGTCTCACGCGCCGTCGAGCCCGCATTCGGCCCAGATGACCTTGCCCTCCGGGGTGTAGCGGGTACCCCAGCTCTGTGACAGCTGCGCGACGAGGAAGAGGCCGCGGCCGCCCTCGTCGGTGGTGGCCGCCCGGCGCAGGTGCGGGGCGGTGTTGCTGGTGTCGGAGACCTCGCAGATCAGGGTGCGGCCGTGGAGCAGCCGTACCTTGATGGGCCCGGCACCGTGGCGGATGGCGTTGGTGACCAGCTCGCTGAGCATCAGTTCCGCGGCGAACGCGGCCTCGTCGAGCCCCCAGTCGGCCATCTGTCGGGTGGCGGAGGCGCGGACCTCGCTGACGAGTGCCGGGTCGGCGGGCAGGTCCCAGGTGGCGATCCGATCCGGGTCGAGGGCGTGGGTGCGGGCGACGAGCAGAGCGACGTCGTCATACGGATGGGTGGGCGCCACGGTGTCCAGGATCGCCTGACAGGTGTCCTCGGGCGAGCGCTCTGGATGGTGGGCCAGGGCCCCGCGCAGCTCGTCGAGGACGACGTCGACGTCGCGGTGCCGGTCCTCGATGAGTCCGTCGGTGTAGAGGACCAGTTGACTGTCTTCCGGGAGGTGGATCTCGGCGGTTTCGAAGGGCAGGCCCCCGAGGCCGAGAGGGGGTCCGGCGGGCAGGTCGGGGAACGACACGTTGCCGTCGGGGTGCACCAGCGCGGGCGGGGGGTGTCCGGCGCGGGCCATGACGCACTGCTGCGAGGTCGGGTCGTAGATGGCGTACAGACACGTCGCGCCGATGGTGCCGACGCCGTCGGAAGCGGGGTCCTCCCGGTCCAGGCGTCCCACGAGGTTGTCGAGGTGAGTGAGCACTTCGTCCGGGGGAAAGTCGAGTTCGGCGAAGCTGCGTGCGGCGGTGCGCAGCTGGCCCATCGTGGCGGCGGAGAGCATGCCGTGGCCGACGACGTCGCCGACGAAGAGGCCGATGCGGGTGCCGGACAGTGGGATGACGTCGTACCAGTCTCCGCCGACGTCGGACTCGGCGGGCAGGTAGCGATGGGCGACCTCGACGGCGTCATGGTCGGGTAGACCGTGCGGGAGCAGGCTGCGCTGCAGGGCCAGGACCATGGTGCGTTCGCGCGTGTAGCGCCGGGCGTTGTCGATGGACAGCGCGGCGCGGGTGGCGAGTTCCTGGGCCAGCGAGCGGTCGTCGTCGCCGAAGGGGGCGGGGTCCTGCGAGCGGTAGAAAGCGGCGACGCCCAGGACGACACCGCGGGCGACCAGGGGCACCGCGATGAGGGAGTGGACGTGGCTCAGCAGCTGTTCGGTGTACTCGGGGTCCTGCGCGAGCCAGCCCGCGGCGGCCCTCAGGTCCGGCTCCAGCACTGCCTCGCCGCTGGTCAGACACCGCAGCTGAGGCGTGGTCGGGCCATAGTCGATCTGCTTGCCGACGGGGTGGAAGGAACAGTCGTCGCGGATGCCGTGGACTACCGTACGGCGCAGGTCACTGTGGGGATCGGCGGACTCCTCGCCGCGCAGTACGGGCTCGGGCAGGTCGATGGTGACGAAGTCGGCCAACTGCGGCACCGCTGT
The DNA here is from genome assembly GCF_036345175.1 of Streptomyces sp. NBC_00576. Lineage (NCBI taxonomy): Bacteria > Bacillati > Actinomycetota > Actinomycetes > Kitasatosporales > Streptomycetaceae > Streptomyces > Streptomyces sp. NBC_00576. Next base: position 1,364,155 of record NZ_CP107780.1, read on the forward strand.
CTCGGCGAGTTCCTCCGCAGTGCGGCGCACGTCCAGGGTGGTGCCTATGCAGGTGCTGGCCTCGGACAGCAGCTCCAGGCGGCGGCGCGCGGCCAAGGCGTACATCCCCACGTGCGGCTCCCCCACCATCACGAGCCCTCTCGCGGGAAGCGGGGATTCGAGGTGACCGTCCGTCGCGCCGTCGACGTCGGCGGTCGTGACGCCCTCGCCGCCGGCGGCGACCTGGCCGGGTACCGTGACGGAGAGATGCCCGGGCGCCACGACGCCGGGAACGGCCCCGGACGTCAGGGGGGCGAGGGCGACGGCAAGTTCGGCGGGGAGGCCCGGCGGCACGTCGCCCTGGTGCCGCACGGTGAAAGGCGCGCGCTGCGAGGAGGCGGAGAGGACGGCCTCGATGGCGATGCCCTCCACTCCGGAGGCGCTGGTCATCGGCCGGCTCACGAGCGTGACTTGCCGGCCGTCGGGCAGGGACACGTCGACCGCGGCCCGCTGCGCGCGGGAGATCAGTTCGGCGGCCTGCTCCATGATGATCGCCCGGTCACGGGGGTGCAGTTCGAGGGCCAGTTCGTCCACGCCGATGCTGCGGTAAAGGCCAACGGCGACTTCGGCTGCGGTGTCCTGGTACGCCCGCAGCAGAGCGTGCTCACGCGCGGAACTCTGCCCCAGCAGCCCCCGCTCGATGGCCTCGGCCGCCCTGCGTATCACGATGTCCAGTTCCGGATCCTCGGCGCTGCGCGGATAGCCGAAGCACAGGACACCCTCGATGCGGCCGCTGAGCGGGTCGCGGACGGGAAGCGCGCGGCAGGCGCTGCCCTGGGAGCGCTCGGCGAAGTGCTCGGCACCGTAGACCCGGATGGGTTGCCGCTCCGCCAGGGCGAGACCGATGCCGTTGGTACCGGCGACCTGCTCGGCGAACACGAACCCTGGGACGCTCTGAATCGCCGGGAGGCTTCGGGCCTGCGACGGCTCTCCGAAACGCCGCAGGAGAACCGTCCCGCTCGCATCGGCAAGGGAGATGTTCATCGCGCTGCCGGCAAACCGGAGCTGCAGGCGGTCGAGCACCGGCACGGCCGCGTGGACGAGCCGGGCGTCCGGATCGAAATCCTCCCGGAAGGGAAGGTCGGACTGGTCCGGCGACAGCCCCATGGACCGGCACCGCTGCCAGGAATTCAGGATCGACGTGCGCACACCCGCCTCGACCGGCTCCCCCTGCAGGAACCGCTCACGGAAACGGGTGGGTCCCGTGCCCTCTGTCGCACGCCCCGTGGGTACTGGTTCGCCGCCGGACGGAACCACGCTCAGCCTCGCTCACACCTTAGATAGTCCACATTTCGGAATTATCCGATATTGACGAGGATACGGGCATCCGGGATATGAGTCACGGTTCGTAAGATCTCTCACGCACGGTAACCGGACTGGTCGGTTGTCACAGGATGGCGACGGGGTTTACGGGCGAGCCCGTCCCGCCCGGGACGTTCAGGGGTGCCACGACGAGCAGGAACTTGTGCCGCCCCGCCTCGGCGGTCGCCGCGGAGAGCTCTTCAAGGTCGAGGTTGTCCAACAGCGGCACCCCCATCGCGGCCACCGCCAGCGCGTGGACCGGCGAATGCACGCCGTCCACGGGCGAGGGCCGTACATCGCTGTCGCCGTCCCCGCCGAGCAGCGCGATGCCACGCTCGGCCAGCAGCGGTACGGCGTCCACGTGGAAGCCGGCGCTCGCCGTGTCGGGGTCCCAGGAACCGAGTTCCCCGCGGCGACGGACATGCCCGGAGCGCATCAGCACCGCGTCGCCCTCGCCGATCGTCACATCGAGCGCCTTCTCCGCAGCGATGATGTCGTTCGCGTGCACCGCTTGTCCCGGCTCCAGCCAGCGGATCCCGAAGACGGCGGGGAAGTCGAGGAGCACACCCGTCGTGACGAGGGGCCCGAGCGCCGACACCGCACCGAAGCGGGCGCCTGCGGCATCGACGAGCTCGTGTGCCGTCCGGCCGTCGTAGAGCTGCCCCCGGTAGGCGATGTGACACAGTGCGTCGAGGTGGGTGACGCCCTTGCCGTGGTAGTCGGCGCCGATGAAGTCCTTGAGGGTGGAGGGTTCCGGACTCTCCACGTCACCGAGATCGGTCATGTGGTGCAGGGCGGGCTTGCGGTTGTCCGGGCCGGCCCGGGTGTTCCAGGGCACCGCCAATTGGACGACCCTCCCGGACCGCACTCTGTGCGTGGCCCGCCGCACGCGGTCCACGGTCACCCGGTTCCAGGCACCGCGGTCGGCCGGGACCCAGCGACCCCACGTGCGAACCGCCTCGAAGAGTGCGTCGAACTCCCGACGGGAGACGGCAGGGCCGTTGCGGCTACGGGTCGGCCTGAGATTCGGGGCATCGCCGGAACTCGAACTCATCCGTACTCACCGTTCCCAGGCCGAAGAGGTCATCCTCGTGACGAGAAATCCAGCTTTGCATGTTCACGAGGCCTCTGTCCGACCGGTGATCACTGTCCCGTGTCATCGATGTCTGATCGTGTGCGGCCAGAGGTTGACGGCGTAGCGAGGAGTTTCGGGGACGTGCTGCGTCCATGTGTACCCCCGTCGGCGCGGAGAGCACCGCTCCATGGTCCGGGCGGGTCGGGCCATGGCCCGACCCCGGCCCGGCGGCGATGCGGACGCGCACGCACTGGTGCGGCACACCTTCGCCTGCACGAAGACCGGCTGCAACCCCTTACTTTCGCCGACTTCCGAGCAAGGGCCGATGAGCGGCATGCTCAACGCCGAAGCCGGGACCAGACCTACGCGAAGAAGGGCCCCCACAGGCTCTCGCCTGCGAAGACCCTTCGCACCGTCGGGACGACAGGATTTGAACCTGCGACCCCTTGACCCCCAGGAGCAGGGGGCATCCCTTTTGTCTATACATACAGCGAGAAATCAGGGTGCACAGCGTGCGGTGGCGCGCGTGCCGTTCAGGTGCGCGGACACCGTCTGGTCCCCAACTGGTCCCCATGGGGCATGTCCGTGACACGCGTGCAACGGTCGCCGCCGGGTCAAGAGGCCGGCTCGCCAGAGCTCGTCACGGCGTGAGACTTTGCGACCTTGCGCCTGAGCTCGCGGATGATGTCCTGCCATTGCCAGGAATCGCTGCCGCACCACTGTTCCTCATCGACCGGCTGCCAGGCCGCCAGCTCCTCCAGATGGGTGATCATCGTGGAGGTGTCGGTGTCGGGGACTTCGCTCTTGCCGTCGAGCCGCCGTTTGATGTCGTGCAAGCGGTGAGCCGCACGGTAGTAGGACAGCTGGGAGTCGGTGAGCCTGCGTAGAGCGTAGCCACCACACTTGCTGCACCAGTCGAAGTCGGTGCGCGCCATGAGGTCGGCAACGGTGAGGAGGTCGTCGCCGGCCACAACAGCGCGTTCGTGGGCGTGCCGGCAAAGTGGCGAGTGACCCTTGCCCTCGATCAGGGGGTTGGCGTTGGTGGTGTAGAGCTGAACGGCGGCCAGGGGCCCCAGAGGGAGGCCGCTGCCGCTTCGCCAGCGGTCGCTGCTCCGCGGCCGGAAAGGCGCGAAGTCGAGGTGGTCCTCCGTGAGCAGGCCGTGCCATACCGCCACCGGCAGCCCGCTGGCCCGGTCTGTGTCCAGGCTCCGCAGGTCGTGCGCGCCGCGCGCCAGGGCAAGCAGACGCAAATTCAGGTCGCGGTCTTCGGTGCCGTAGGTCTGGCGGAGGGTCTGGCGTCCGCCCTCGGCGAGACCCAGACCTGCACCGAAATGCGGATCATGGTCGCGCCGGCCGGGACCGGGCCGCTGAGCATCACGTGCCTCGGGCCCGGGACTGCTTTCCGGCTCCTCCAGGCCGATCACGCTTGCGGGCAGGTCGCGGGCTCCTGCGATGAGGACGCCCAGCCACCCCTTGGCCAGCCGTCTCTCGATGGTGTCGAGAGGCAGGACTTCCGCTCCCTCGCTCGCCGAGAAGACCAGGTACAGCTGGTCGGCACCAGGCGCCAACGTGCGCAGCGCACGGATGTGATCGTGGGTGACAGGGCGTCGGTCGAAGACCGGGGTGTCGTCGAAGATGCCCGGGCGGACGGTGCCTGGCTGCGTTCCCGGACCACTGTCGCGCTCGGGCAGATCCGCTGCCCCGTCGGCTGGGCTGCACGGGAGGTCGCCCGCCGGGCCAAGGAGCCGTTCGGCGACGAGATCAGGGACTTCCAGTGTGAGGACGCGGCTCCCCCAGTCAGCATCGATGGTCCACGTGACCAGCACACCGAGCGTCCACGCGTCCAGACCCTCCAGGAAGTCCCGCCCATCATGCCGTCGCGAGATTTCGGACGCTTCCGGCACGTGCGCCGTCACCCGACGCGGCGGAGCCCCGTCCGCCGACTTCGCTGCCGCCCGGGCCCGTTCCTCCCAGGACTCGATCAGGCGCGCGGCCTCGGCTCGGGCCACGTCGTAGCCCTTCCGGTTACTGCGGATGCCTCGCACGATGTCGTACGAGAGGTAGGCACGCGCCTTCGGCCCTTCCCAGGGTCGTCCGGCCGCGTTCTGCCACCGGCGCCACAGGTCCACGAGTGCCGCAGATACCCGGCTGTTGCCGCCGAGCACCGCGAAGGCCGGGGCCGCGCACGGCAGCTCGGGCATGCGGAGCGTCGATGCGGCAGCAGCTACAACGAGTTCCTCCGGGTTCGCGAACCGGGCCGCCTGGGCCCGCAACGTCTCCAGGTATCGCATCTTCGCCGTCAGCGACGGCTTCGCCCACTCCTCCAGCCAGGGAAAGTGAGCGAGGACGGCCCGTGCCCGATACAGGCTCCGTCCCGCGCCGCGCCAATGGGAGAAGACCAGGCCCCACAGTTGTTCGGCGTCTTCACGTGCATCCCGTACCGATGCGCCGCATTCCGCCTCCTCGTCGTCATCACCTTCAAGACTCTGTCCAGCACGAAGAAGCACAGCGGCGTCCCGTGCCTCCTCGTCGGTCCAGCATTCGTCCTCGTCCGGCTCCGTGTAGGACTGCAACTGGTACAACAGGCCGGCCCCGCCCAGAGCCCGCAGGAACATGCCCAGCCCGGTAGTCGACCGGCCCCCGACACCCCATGCGGCGCACCGCGAGCACAGCCGTCGCAACGTCGTCGCTTCCAGCGGCACGTCGACAGTTCTCACGTCGGACGTACGCAGCTGTCCGCACTGCCTGTCCACATGCAGACTGGCCCCCTTGCTCTTGGCCGAGTACACCGTGATCAACGAGCCCTCGAACGGCCCGAGTGGAACATCAGCCATCGACAACTTGCCACCCACAAGTCCCCCCATCCCTCTTCCTCGAAGACTAGAACCAAGCAACACCTTCACCCCTTCCAGACGTCAGAACGGCCTCCGCCGAAAGACGCCGCTTCATCATTTGCACGCTCGTCGTCAACACCGACACCGCAAGGCCACCGCGTGTAGCGGGCACTGGTCCCCAGCCTTGGTCCCCAGGTCGACGCCGCATCTCTCGCACCTCTGCGCACACTCAGGCACACACCCGCACTGCGAGAACGTGACCTCAGCGGCGAAGCACCGAAAATGCATGCGCCTCGGACAAGAAGATCGTGGCGTCCGCCAACGAACGCAGACAATGATCAGGAGAAACACCGGTTTGGCCAACCGGCGATCCCGTGTTACAAGCACCAGGCGTAGCAGCCAGCGCGGATGCCCGAGAGCCGAACAGAGCAGGTGTCTTCTAAGCGCTTGGCCGCAGGTTCGAGTCCTGCCGGGGGCGCAAGTCTCCGCCCTCCCATCGGGAGGGCGTTTTTGCTGGTCACAACAAGTTTCACTCGTACGCCACAGCCCCGGACACTCCCCCGACGATCAAGGGGCAGGTTCCGGGGCTGTCCGGCTGTCACCGGGTTTTCGCGGGTGGCCGTGTCGAATACGTGTCGAAGTTCTCGGCGAGAAAACCTCAGCCTGCGTCGGGCAGCTCGGGGAGATCCCCCGCAGCCTCCAGGCGCCTTTTCAGGTCAGGCAACTGCCCCTCGACGCACCGAGCGTAAGTGGCCAACAGCACCGGCACGCTGTTCCCGGCCCAGTCGGCCACCTGGGCGGGCGGGATCCCGTCGTTGAGCCACTTCGTGAGGCGCGTGTGCCGGTTGTCGTACACCCGCCTCCCTGTGGGCGACTCGAAGACGTGCGGGGCCAAGACCGCCTTGCGCGCACTGCGCCAGGCCCGGCGGATGACCGAACCCGCGAGGATGCCGCCCGTCTCCCCCTGGAACAGCAGATCACCGGGCTTGAGCTGTTCGTCCTCGATGTGCTGCCGCAGGATGCGCGTCAAGGCGGGATGCCCCGGCACGGTGCGCGTCTCGCCCTCGGCACGGCCCTTCAGGTCGCGTTCCTCGTGGATCTCTCCGGTGTCGGTCCACTGCTTGCCGACCTCCGGGGTCGCCGTATGGATCAGCAGCTCACACCATTGGTCCCCAGCGTCGGGGCCGGGCAGCGTCACGTCCTGCACGCGCATGGCTATGGCTTCCTCCGGTCGCAGAGCGCAGTAGTACAGCGTGGCGAAGCACGCGTGCAGCCGCTTTCCTCCACGGGGCCGACGCCGGATCCAGTCGAGGAGTGCCGCCGCCTGGTCCGCATTCATCAAGGACCGCTTGTCCACGGCGTTGCTGGTCTTGGTGACAGTCGTCGACTCCTTCCCCTTGGGAAGGGGATTGGTCCGCAGGATGCGCCGCCGGATCGCGTGCTTCATGACGACGTTGAGGATCCGGCGGTGACGCTTCTTCGACCAGGCCGCCGCCTGCTTGCCGTCGAGGCGCGTGTCGACGGCTCGCAGGACCTCATCGACCTTCTCTGCCTCCTCCCAGGCCGAGACCGGCAGGGAGTTGCGCTCCACCCACCTCAGGATGGTCACCACGTCTCGCGGGGCGTCCGCACGGCGGGTCGCGTTGAACGCCCATTCGCGCAGCGCGGTCCGCACGGCCACCGGGGCGAACTGAGTCGGCTGGACCCGCAGCAGCGCGATGGTGACCGCTGTCAGGGTCTTGGCCGTGTTCTTGCGGCTGTTGCCGCCGAGCTCCGGCCAACGGGCATCCACGTACTCGACGGCGAACGTGTACCAGCTCATGGAAGCCGACTTGGAACGGTGGGACACCGGCAGCCCGGTGGCGATGACGAAGGCCTCACCCTTCCCCGTGGCCCGGATCAGTTCGGAGCGGAAGCCCTCAGCAAGCGCAACGGTGCCGAAGGGTTCACGCCAGCGCTTGTCCGCGACCACCCAACGCACCGTGTACGTGGTCTTCCGGGCACCCTTGTACGCGAGGATCTTGTAGACCTTCACGTCGTACGTGGTCTCCATCAGGCGGCGTCCTCACGGTCGTCGAGCCAGTGGTCGAGATCGCTCCGCCGGATCCTGAGGTCGCCGTTCGGGAGCTTGATGCAACGGGGCGCACGCCGCTTCGCCCGCCAGTCGTAGAAGGTCGAGCGCGAGACGTTCAGCTCCTCGCAGACCTCGGCGAGGGTGAGCATGCTGCGTGCCCGGATGGCCGTGGTCATGCCGTGCTCCCTTCGCCGAGCAGGGCTTCGCGGGCTGTCTCGCGGTTGATCTGGAGGTCTCGCGCGATGGTCGCGGCGAGGGCGGCTTCGCCCGGGGTGTGGCCGTGGCCGGCGTACTGCCAGTCCGTCAGGACGAGGACGGTGTCCGGCTCGCGGTCGTCCAGGCCGAGGACGGAAGCCTCCTGTGCGGCGCGGTAGTCGGCACGTTCCTGGCGGAGGGCGCCGAGGGTGGTTGAGTAGGTTCGCGACTTGGACGAGAAGTGTCCGCGGAAGCCGAGCATGTGTGCCCAGACCCAAAGACGCCGGTCCGGATAGAGGCCGTCCAGGTCGCGGCACGCGGTGATGAGCCGCCGGGTGTGGTCGGGCACCTGGTGGCGGTCGAGTTCGGAGAGTTCACCGATGCGGCGGTCCAGGGTGCCGGTGTTCTCCGCGGCTTTGGTGGCGTACTTGGCCACGTACGAGGCAACGGCCTGTTCGGTGACGTCGGAGCCGTCGCCGAAGGCCTTGACCGGGCGGACGTCGAGCTGTCGGCCCCATCGGAACGTTCGGGCGGGTTGGTCGTCGGCAGCCGGGACCGAGACGGACGTGTACGAGTGCGCGGCGGCGGCACATATCGCGTCCGTGAGCAGGTCGACGGTGGCCCAGGCGGGCGGCGGTGTCCCGGTCCCCTCCGGGCCGTCGAGGCGTACGACAGCGTGGAAGTGCAGGGCCCCGCGCTTCTGGAACTCGGCCACCTTGCCGTACGAGACGCGCAGATGGTCGGCGAGTTCCCGGCGGGCCAGGCCGGCGCGGGCGGCGAGTTCGCGGCGGAGTCGGGTGGTGAAGCGCTGCCAGAGCTGTCCGGCGTGATTGTTGAACAGGACGGCGCCCGCGTAGTCGTAGGTGTCCGGGTCGAGGGCGGTGCCCAACTCCGGTGCGTCGGAGGCGTGTCGGGTGCCGCAGCGGCAGGAGTTGCCGTGATCGGGCCGGTTGTGGACCGGGCCGAAGGACGGGGCGGTGAGGGTGGCGAAGACGCGGGGGTGGTCGCGGACGGTGGCGGGGATGTCGCGGCGGTCGTCTCCGGCGAGCCCTGCGCGGATGAGGTGGTAGGTGTCGCCCGCGTAGGTCCAGGCGCAGGCCGGGCAGCGTGAGGCGCGACGGTTGCCGCAGGCGAGGCGGAGGCGTCCACCCGGCTCGTTCTCGGTGGAGTAGTGGTGCAGGGTCTCGCCGGTGGTCTTGTCCTTGGTGAGAGTCCAGCCGGTCAGGTGGATCGGGTCGGAGCAGCCGCCGGTGCGGCGGATCTGGTCTTCCCAGCGGCTGTAGTCGGAGGCCGAGGCCACCCGGAGGAGGTCTCGGAGGGCGGTGGGGTCGAGCGGTTGGGCGGGCGTAGGCGCCTTCTGTGTCGCGGGTGAGGCCCGGTGGGCCATGCTGGAGGTTCCTTCCGGTTGCGAGATCGGACAGGGACGGCTCCCGGGCGGCGGATGCTTGGCGGTATCAGGGCCGCCCGGGGGCCGGTCAGCGTCGCTTGGCGTCGGAGGCGAGCAGGGAACGCAGGACGACGGCGCAGACGGCAACGGACGCGCCGGTGATAGCGACCGCCAGAAGCAGTGAAACGAGGACGGCACCGAGGACCAGGACCACAGCCGTGCCGGCGCCGACGAGCGCGAGCGTGGTGCCCGGGGTGAGCTGAACTACCGGGCGGGACGGGGCCGGGGCGACGGGCATCGGCGGCGTGTACGGGGTGCCCGGGGTGATGGTGGTCGGCTGGATGACGGCGGGCGGGGTAGTCAGGCCGGTGGGCTGAGGCATGGTCGGGAACTTGGGCCGGAACATGGGCCGTTGACCTTTCGCGGTTACTTGACGGCGGTGTCGATGACGGGGGCCAGGACGCTGTCGGCGAGGAGGAATCCGCCGAGGAGCAGTACGGCGATGAGCCACCAGGGCGGGCGGATGAGCTTCACGCCGAGGTAGCCGACGGCGAGGAGCGCGAACCAGAGCGGGACCTGCACGTTGGTCTCCTAGCGGACGCGGCAGCGGTGGGTACGGGCGGCGAGCTGAGCGGCGGTCTGGCTGGAGTAGTCGGCGGACCAGCCGCAGCGGTCTGCGGTGCAGACGGCGGCGTGCACGGTCCGCCCGTTGCGGTCGCGGTGGGTGCCGATCTGCACGGGGCCGATCCGCATCACGGAGTGGAAGTTGTCGCGGGCGGGCATCGGGGTGTCTCCTTCCTGGTCAGGCGAGGTGAGCGGCGATGGCGTCGGCGAGGTGGGGCGGGACGCCGAGGCGGGAGCGCAGGGTGTCGGTGTCGATCGGGGAGCCCGTGCGAGCCCGGTAGTCGTCGGCCACCTTGCGGGCGTGGTCGACCAGGACGGCGGGGACCGGCGGCACGGGCGCCGGGGCGGGAGTCGGGGCCGGGGCCGGAGCCGGGGCCGGCTCAGGTACGACTGCTTCCGGTAGCCGAGGCTCGGCGTCCGGGGTGTCCGGCGTGTCCGGGACGGGTGCCGGCGGAACAGGCTCCGGCGCAGCAGCCGACGAGTGAGCGAGGAGCGTGCCGCCGAGGAAGGCGAGCGCGGGCCACCCTGCGATGCCGAGACGGAGCAGCGCGGGCGGGTCGGCCAGGTCGAGGAACCCGGCGGTGGCGACGTTGGCGCCGAGGGAGGCGAACAGGGCGATGAGGAACCAGCACCAGGCCAGCCGGGACGGGCCCTCACTGCGCAGGCGCCGCCAGGCAGCGACCAAGAGCAGGTCGACACTGACCGGGTAGGCCCACGCCTTCCAGCCGTCCTGTCCGGCAGCAGCGGCCAGGTCGTGCAGGTGGGCGAAGGACAGGGCACCGGCGATCACGGCCTGAATCAGCACCGCGTCGACACGGATGCCGTGACGGGCACCCATCAGGAGTCCTCACCGGGGTAGATAGGGCCGCCGTCGAAGTCGTCGCCGGACGGGAACATGCCGGGCGACGGCTCGGGCAACGAGACGGCGAGGGACGTGCTGACCGCTTCCACGAAGTCGAGGTCTGCGCCGCCCATGTCGGCGTACAGGGCGAGTTGGCCGAGGAGGAGCACGGTCCGGGCGAAGTCCTCGCAGTTCGGGCACATGCCGAGTTCTCCCTTCATCAGGCATGGCGGGGGTAGGGACTTGGCGCGAAGACGGTCACGCCGACCGATGGGGACGAGCGAGAAATCAGGCGGTGGCCGGAGAAGGCTTGGCCGACGGCACGGGAGCGGCGACGGGTCCGGCGAGGGCGGGCCGGAACGGCGCCAGCTCGGGCAGGTCCGGGGTCCGATCGGCGTGCCTGTTACAGAGGTTCACGGCCTGGCGGAGCGAGGTGTGCGGGGCACGGATGCGGTGCCAGCCGCCGGAGGAGTCGCCCGCGATGGCAATCCCCCGCATCTCGGCCGGGATCTGGATGGCGGCGAGGACGGCGTCCGGGGAGATGTCGCCGAAGGCCATGTTGGCGGAAGTCTCGTCGTTGACGCGGTGGGCGGTACGGCCGGTGAGCTGGGCGCGGAGCATGGTGATGCCCTTGCCGAGTTCGGAGCCGAAGCGCTGTCCGCAGATTTCCAGGTAGATGCCGGCGGCACGGCCGAGCTGGGCGAGGCGAACCAGGTCGGTGATGATGCGGTCCCGCCGTTTCTCCTCCTCCTTGTTGGCGTACAGGGCGAGTTCGGCAACCTCGTCGACCAGGAGGACGACCGGGGTCGGACGCAGTTCGTCGGGCAGGTCCCAGATGTCGGAGGCGATCTCCGCGTCCGGCACGTCGACGGTGATCCGTTGCTGGGCACGGATGATCTGATAGACGTCTGCCATACGGGCCACGAGCGCGTCGAGCAGCTCGGCGGCGGTGTCGGGGTTGTCGGCCAGCGCGGAGAACCTACGAGCCAGCGGGAACAGCTCAACTCCTTGCTTGCAGTCGATGCCGACGAGGGCAACGTCCATGGGGGCGAGTCCGGCGACCAGGTTGCGTTGGTAGACGGACTTGCCTGACTCCGTGGCCCCGAGGGTGAGGGCATGAGGTATCGCCCGGTAATCGCGGTAGTGCACCGAGCCGTCCTGTCGCAGGGCGACCGGTACCCGCATGGGCCGGGTCTCGGTCGCGGCGGGCATCTGCACCCGCTTGAGCACGTCGTAGCCGGTCATCCGCACCTCTACGACGCCGGACCGCAGCTCACGCGAGGTCACGCCGTACATCGAGAACGAGTGCCGAAGCCGGTCCGAGGCGGCGGCGACGTCGAAGGCGTCCTGGCCGGGGCGCAGCTTGAGCCGCAGGACCAGGCCTGTACGAGTCGGCCGCAGCCGCAGAATGCGCGGCGGACGGGACTCCGGCATCGGCCGGTTGGTGGTCCGTGCCAGGACGAGCCGCCATCTCGCGGGCGGTACGGTCAGCCCGCACGCGTCCATGACGGCGCCGTACCGGACCAGAACCCGCAGCGTGGCCAGGGTGACCCCGAAGGCCAGCCAGTACCAGGCGGGGCGCCGCCACCGCAGGAGACCTGCGGCAGCGACGACCAGCACCAGAGCGACCGTGAAGCCGGTCATCATCACGCCGCCTTCGGGCCTGCGGCGGCGTTGACGTTGGCGAGCGAGGTGACCGCGACCGCGCGGAACGCGATGCCGTGCCGCTTCTGGCCGTTGAAATCGTTCTCCCAGGGCCGGGCGATCAGGCCGGTGAGCGCGACCGGCGTGCCCATTGCCAGCTCACCGCTGATCCCGGGCTCCGGGACGGTGATGGACAGGATCTCCACCTCTTCGTTCGCCGCGAACATCACGTCGACCGTCATCAGCTTCGAGCCGGACTCGATGTCCATGGCGATCTCACCCGTGCGGCGGTCCTTGACCTTGGGCTGCGGGGTCTTGGCGACCATCACGATCGCGGCGGAGGTGTCGACGGGAATCTGACGCACAGCAGATCACTCCTCTATAGATGCTGAACTCCGTCACTCATGTACATGAGTGATATGAAGAAGAGTGCATCACTCCTGTACATGAGTCAACCCGCCGCGAAGAAGAACTGGCGACGGGCTGCGGGGAGTTGGGCTGGCGTCAGTCGTCAGCAGGGATGCGGTACTCGAAAACGAACTGGTCAGCGGCCATGAGCGTGTCGCATACCTCGACCACGAGACCCGCGGTTGTACGAGCTTCACGGATCAGATGAACCACGGGCGCACCCGGGCTGAGGGTCAGCTCCGTGGCTTCCGCCTTCGAGGCCGGCCGCGCTTGCAGAGTCTCGGCGAACTCGGCGAACTCATGTCCGTGGTCTTCGAGTCGGGCGTAGATGCCACCGCCGCCGGGGTTCTCGGCGAACAGCTCCGGGATCTCCTTCACGACGTCCCACGGCAGGTAGGACGTAGCGGTCTCGACCGGAATGCCGTTGCGGAAGTAGAGGCGCCGGCGTGCCAGCACCTGCGTGCCGGTGGGGACTCCCAGCCGTTGCGCGGCATCCTCGGGAGCATCCATGGGCCCGATGTAGAGGACGCTGACCTTTGCGGTGGCGCCGGACTGCGCGGACTCCGCGAGGTAGGCCGCCTGTCCTCCTTGTCGGAGCGAGCGCCGGAAGCGATCGGAGGAGCGGTGCCGCACAGGAGGCCGGTTCTTCACGATCGAGCCCTTGCCGTGCCGGGTCTCGACGAGTCCACTGGCCCGGACCTCGACCATGGCCTTACGGATCGTGCCGCCGGACACGCCGTAGCGATCCACCAGCTCCGCTTCACTCGGCACCATGTCACCAGGCTTGAGAATCCCCGCCCGGATCTGCTGCACGATCTCTTCCGCGATCTGCACGTACCGAGGCCCGGCCGCGCCCCCTCCAGCAGCAGTTCCCATAGTCCTTCTCTGCCTCCTAAGCTCCTCTACATGAGTCAACCACAGGAAGCGACAGCCCCTCCCCTGCACTCCGTGTCCGTAGCCGGAGTAGTGGTACGCGAGGACGGCCACCTCCTGGCGATCCGCCGAGCCGACAACGGCACCTGGGAACTCCCCGGCGGCATCCTCGAACTCGACGAGACCCCCGAAGCCGGCGTCGCTCGCGAGGTCCTGGAGGAGACCGGCATCCACATCGAGGTCGACGAACTCACCGGCGTCTACAAGAACATGACCCGCGGCATCATCGCCCTGGTCTTCCGCTGCAAGCCCTCAGGCGGCACCGAGCGCACTTCCAGCGAGTCCACGGCGGTCTCGTGGCTCACGCCCGAGGAGGTCAGCGAGCGCATGTCCGAGGCTTTCGCGATCAGGTTCTTGGACGCCTTGGACGGCAACGGGCCCCATGTGCGGAGCCATGACGGACAGCACCTGACCCCAGCGGGATAAGACCTTCTCTCCATCATCAAGGCGGCTCGCTCCGCTCCCCGCGCGCGGCCCGACCCCCGGCCGGGCCTGCACTCCTGTCTCCGCCCCGCTCCAGCCCGGCCGGCGCCCGTGCCGCGCTCTCGGCGATCAGCTACCTGATGTCAGAAAAGGGGCATGACGCAACTGGGGCAGTCGGCTCCACAGCTTCGACCACCTCCCCGATCAGAGTCCCGCGTCGAGCATGGCCAGGGGCACTCGCACTAAATGCGGTCGGGCCCAAAGCCTGCCCGAGTCGCCAACCAACGTACGACCCCTGGCCATGCTCGACCCCAGACCGGGCAGGCCACCGCCCAAACCCGCTCCGCCGACCTCGCCGCTTTGGGCGTCAAACCCCACGAGATCCCGTAATCTGCTAACTACAGGCACTGTAGATAGCCGCAGGTGGTGTGAGCGATGAACTACAAAGGCTCTTGGCGACGATTGTTCGCAAACAGCAAGTCCGCCATGGTAGGCGCCATCGAAATATACAATAAGCCGCGATTCGAATATCGCGACGAGGTCTTTGTAATACTTCTAATGAACGCTTGGGAACTACTACTCAAGGCTATCGTCTCAAAGTCGGGCGCCCGAATTTACTACCCCAAGAAGCGTGGCGAGCCATATCGGACGCTAACGTGCAGAGATGCATTTTGGCGGGCCGCCAATTCGAAGCTATGGCCAAAATCGATAGCTATACAAGCCGTAGACGCCAACATCGAACTCTTGAGCACCTACCGCGACAGCGCCGTGCACTTTTACAACAATAAGCAATTTTCGACATTGATATATTCCCTCGCTCAGACCTCCATACTAAATTATCGCGATGTAGCCTCTCAGGTTTTCGAGAAGGACATTGCGGACGAAATATCATGGCGTATCATGCCGCTGGGCATTGAAAATCCCATTGACCCAATCAAATTCATGAAGAACAACTCAAAGGAAGGAGCACAAAGTCGTGCCGTCCAAGACTTCCTAGCATTCCTCAAAGAGAAGACCGATGCGCTCGAATCAGACGGAATCGACACCGAACGACTCCTGACCGTCTTCGACGTTTCCCTGCAGTCCATCAAAAAGATCGACAAAGCTGACATCGTCGTCGGGGTCACGTCTGAAGAGTTGGCCGAGGCCATAGTGGTCTCCCGCAAGGTCGACCCTAACGTCTCACATCCGTACAGGCAGAAAGATGTGATACCAAAAATAAAGAGGGAAACGACAACATATGAGTGGCAAGCCGTCACCTTTACGCATGGAATGCGCGAGGAATCGAAATATTGTTGGCAAGATAAGGATGCCCATCTCGTCAAGTGGTCACCGGAAGCAATACGCTACTTCAACAGCCTCAGCGAGGAGGCCATCCAAAACGCCAAAAAAGAATACTCTGCCAGGTTCAAGAAATGAGCTGCGGCTTGCTTCCAAAGCCTGCAAAATCGAACACCCAATGACCTCGCTCTCCCCGAGAATCTCGATCGATTCAGCATGGAACGCGAGGCCGTGGCTAGCGCCGCAATCGTCAATCGCGGTCCGCCTCACTAGACACCGGAGTCTCGCCCTCCGATGTGATATCGACTGATTTTTGCGGCCAAGGTCCTAGGATTTCATCATTCCGGTCTAGGGATTCATACATCCGAAACGAAGCAACAGTGAGAGGAAGGTGGTTAATCTCCCACTCTTCCGCAATCTCCTTGAGCGCGGATCTAAAGTCTCCCTGAGTGGGGCGCATCTCGAACCTTCCCATCGCCTCAAAAAGAATTACACCGAGGATGCCTACTGGGGGGCTGGATTCATCGCTAGTGAGTTTACTTCCACCCAGGAGAGATCTACAAATCTCACGCCACATAACCGTAAATGGCGACAGGCTTTTCGCGTCTGAATAGGCCGTCCAGGCTCCTTTGGGTATCTTCCATGTCAGTCTCCTGGGTGATCTGCGAGGACGCTTACGGCCTGCCACCAAGACGGATCCACGCATTTTGATGTGCATACTACGAGAATCGGCTAGCTGGCTGTGGATCACACTCCAGTAGTCAAGTAGAAAAGTGACCCGGTCGTACGGGTCTATGCGCACGACAGTTTCCGCCGTTGCCGTGTCCGAGCCATAATTTTCGAGTTTGAACATTCGCGGCGTAACGAAGTATTCTTTCTTTCCCTTGGTCGAGATCGCTAGGCTTGGGCGGTGAATCGTGATTGCTGTACGGCCAGGATTCTCGACGACGAGCTGCGCTAGTTCTATATTCTCCTTCGCGATTCTCCCGAACTCTCCCGCCGCCATTTTCCATTTTCCGGTATTATTGGTGGTTAGCTTTACATCCGGTTCCCACGTGGCTGCATTGAGGTAAACCCGCACGCGGCCGCCATCGAGCATGTGCTTCGATATTTGCCATCCTAGAGCAATGAATGAAACCAGGAATCCGGCTCCGGCCACGATAAGGGCCAAAACCGCTACAGGCATACCGAACAATTCAGGGGTGGAGTTCACATTATTATGCTACCGAGAAGGTGGGTGTGCGGTGGGAGATCGAGACAATTCGCATGGCTGCCCAGAGGGTCCAGTCGTTCAACGGCGGACTAGCACGAACGTCTGCAGGCCATCAGAGCAGTTGAGAGACGCATCAGCTCAAGGCAGCTCCCCCACCCAAGTTGCTTCAGGACGAAGCAGTCATCGGCCAAGGCCTCGCCGCAACGCTTCCGCCGGTGCGACTAGCTATGACGGACGTCGCCGGACAGCGTGGCTGAGGAACCGATGGTGGTTGCCCTGGCACACGCGCGCCTGATCAGTCGGCGCACCCGACGTTGTGGCTGACGTTCGTCGGCTGAGGCACCAACGGCCAAGGCCCCGCAGCCGTTCAGAGTGCGTTGAGGTGAGGGGTGGGCGTCGATCCATTCGCGTGCCAGATGCTGCGGAGACTCACGGGGAACAGCGGGGACTCGGCCGCGGATCCGGAGGGGTTGGTGCACCGTTCCGCCGCAGGCCAGTGCAGTCATAGCGCCCAGAAAACCCAAGCTTCCCAAGCTGAGGGCCCCGGAGTCGTGGTAACGCGCGGTCCGTCGTAGCTCGCTCTGGTCGGCGCCTGCTACTTCCCTTTGCCAGAGCCGGACCCGATCATGAGGCCCATGGTGTCCAGCATCGTCGTTCAGTACACCGAACTCCTGCGGGTCGGCGAGCACGGCCTCTGGAGCAGGTTGCGGGAGCTTTTGGAGGGCCAGGGGCTCGACCCGGACCGTACGGTCGTCGTCGACCTCCTGTCAGGAGGGCCGGACCACGAGGACGGACAAGTCATCTCCGCCGACGGCAGGGTCTTCGAGTTCAGCCTCTTCTACGACCAGGAATTGGAGGACGGCGCCAAGAACGCCGTACTTCACGGCTGGAGCGACATCACGGACCGCTGGCGGACCGGAACACGGGCTGGTCTCACCTCGGGCGCCTTCGCGTGGATGGCACAGCTCGAAGAGCAAAGCTGATCTACCGCTAATCGGAGGGTCGGGCGTCCCCTGCGTGTCTAACTGCGTGACAACGCCCGCGCACAACGGTGAACAGGCACGAACGCCTGCGAACCATCAGCGCAGGCCAGTGGCGCGGAAGTCCAAGGCAGCGCCCACGCCCAAGTTGCTTCGGGACGAAGAGGTCATCACCGAAAGCCCCGCTGCTACACGTCCGCCGTCGCACGTTCCCAAGCCGAGGGCGCCGCTGCGTCGTCACGGGCCGGTTACCGCGGCTTGCTCTGGTCGACGGTCCGGCAGCGTGGTTGAGGCTGGTGGGGGTACAGCGAGGCATACGCGCGCCTGGTCGGTCGGCTAGCCCGCCATCGTGGCGGGCTGTCGTCGGCTGAGGATCAGATCGAACAGTGTTTGGCAGCTTCATCAGCGAAAGCGCAGAGCATCCCGATGAACTCCCGGTACTCCTCGGGGTCTTCGGGGTCGTCGCGTGCCTTACTGGCCGGCCCCTCGATCCACTGCTGCCAGAGCCCGCCCGGGACGAGGAACCGGGCCGCGCGGTCGGTACCGGCCTTGGCGTCGAGCAACAAGAGCGCGCCAAGGGCGGCCCTCTGGTCGTAGTCGAGGTCAAGGCGAGGCAGATAGCGGTCGAGGTAAGCAACCAGGAGGTCAGCGTCGGCGGAGGTGCCGAAGGTGGCCAGGGCGACGCAGTAATCCTGCCCCGCGAAGGGCCCCGCACTGGCGAGCAGGAGTTCGCCGAGACGTTCCCGGAACTCGGTTCTGCCGGCAACGGCGATGAGCCAGGCGGCCGTTCCCCTCTCGCGCCATCCTCGGTCGAGCAGCACGCCCAGTTCACGAGGACTGATCTCACCGGCAGCCTTGCCCAGCTTCCGCATGAACTTGGCTCGGTCGCGCCCACTCATACCGAGAAGTGCGCCACCGAGCTTGAGATACCGAAGGTCGCGCGTGACATAGCGGCGAGTCAACTTGAGTATCTCGTACTCCTCACGGGTGCAGCGCATGCCAGCATCCTTGTACGAACGAAGCTGTCAGACCAGCGATCCCGCCGGTCAGGCGTTTCAGCCCTGCGTATCTCTCCGTCTCAGTTTCCGTCTCGTTCAGCCCCGTTCACGGCCGTTCAGGAAGGACCACACGCGGGAATCGTCTCGCGGTCCAACCGCCCATGAACCCAGCTGAACGCCCCTGTACAGGGGCTCCGGTGACACCCCCACAGTTGGAAAGCGTGGTGGTGACGGTCGAGTTGAGCGTGCGCCACACCCGGATACACGACACGTGATCAGCTGGGAACGTGGAGACCATCATCGCCAGTGCCATAGCCGTTCTGGGAACCCTGCTCGGTTCGGGGCTCACCCTGGCGTTTCAGCAGCGCACCACCGACAAGGGGCACCAGTTCACCCGCCGCGAGAAGCTCCGGCAGGAGCGGCTGGATGCCTACTCCGCCTACGCCGGCGCACTCATCAACTACCGTCGCTGCCTGGTGCACCTCTGGTTCTGCGAGAACGAACAGCCACCACCGGAGAACCCCGACGCTGTGCGGATCCGCGCCTACGATCTGCGCTCCAACGCCCAAGAGGCAATGTTCCGGGTGCAGATGCTGACGGATGACGAAACCCTGGCCCAGACTGCGGAAGCCGTATTGACGGACATCACGGCACTGTCCAAGTCGGATACCAGAACCGATCTTGACCAGCGCAGAGTCACCACCCGCGACGACGTCAGCCGACTGGTGAAGGCATCAAAGCACCACCTCTGATACGCATCCCGATGGACTTGTTCGCACAGGAGGTCCGTCACAGGACGCGCACCGACGAGACCGCACCACAAGCGCACCAGAAAGGGCGGGGAACAGCGGTGAAAGCGGCCCGGCCACGACGGGGCCACGCCGTGGGCGTTCGGCCAGGTCAGCGTCCAAACCACTCGCAAATGCCCGCAGCTTCCCAAGCTGATGGCCTTGCAGTGGGCAGACCGCAGTCGGTCAGCGCAACGATTCCCGCTTAGCCGGTCTGGGTATCGCTGAGGGGTGCCCCGACGGGGCGAGCCGTCTGAGTGCAGCTTTCGAAGGTTGCGTGAGTACAGGTGGGGGGACTCGTGGCGCGCCGCAAAACAGTGATGCAAGTGCTCGCTGAGGCGTACAAGGCGAAGCAACAGGCAAAGGCTGCTGAGTTGAAGCGCGCCCAGCAGAAGGAGCAGAGGGCAGCGAAGGCTGCTGAGGAGCGTCGGCGCGGTCAGAAACGAGAGGCTGCCAAGGCCGAGGCCGAACATGCCCGCCTGCTGGCCGCAGGGGAAAAGCACCTCAATCGGGAACAGGCTGCACAGGCGCGGGAGGTTGCCCGTATCGAGCGGGAGTTGGCTAAGCGCCAAGCCGAGCGGGAGCGCGCTGCCGAGCAGCAGGAGCGGGAGCAGGCACGCGCGGAGAAGGAACGACAGAAGCAGGTGCGAGAGACCCGCTTGGCTCAGTTGAAGGACGAGGCAGAGCAACGCACGCTCCAGGCCCAGGAGCGCATGACGGCGCTACAGGCTGTGCTGACAGACCGGCCCAAGAGGCTGAAGAGTTGGCACCCGTATGTCGAGCAGTCATTCGCTGAGCAGGGCCCGCAGGGCGTGGCAGACGCTGTGGAGGAAGTGCTTAATCGCTCGCCCGTGCCCGAGGGGTGCCGAGCGGGTGCGGGAGCGGCTTACGTTCCGGAGGCTCAGCGGCTCCTCATCGAAGTCGAACTACCTCAGCACGAAGTGGTGCCGGCCGTGATGTCATACCGAGTTGTGGCCCAGCGAGTCGAGATCGTCGCCCAACCTCGTAAGGAGGCCGAGTCCAAAGAGGCATACCGCACTCTGGTTGCCCGCCTCGCCCTTCGAGCACTGGACGAAGCATTTTCGACCACCCCACCCAGTCTCGTCACGACTGTGGTGTTCAACGGGCACGTGAGTGCCAAGGACCGCGCAACCGGGCGACCGGTTCGGCCTTGCCTTGTGAGTGTGGTTGCCCAGCGCGAGGCCTTCGACCAACTCGTTCTGGACGAGCCCGAGCTAGATCCACAGAGTTGCCTCAAATACCTCGGCGCTGTCGTCTCCCGCCATCCGCACGATCTCGAGCCGGTGCCCCCGGTCGTGGAGATCGACCTGTCGATGTACCGCATCACTGCCGATGCTGGTGCCGTAGCAGGGCTCGACAGCCGACCCGACCTCCTACAGATGGACCCCTACGCCTTCGAACGGCTCGTACGCGAGTTGTTCGAAGCGATGGGCTTCGAGACCTGGCGTACCCAGGGTTCTCGGGATGATGGTGTGGACGCCGTCGCTGTTCAACGTGACCCGGTGGGGACCACGGTCTTCGCCATCCAAGCAAAGCGGTCGAAGAACGCGGTGCCCGTTGAGACGGTCCGCGCATTGGCAGGAGTGATGCACGACAAGGCTGCAAGCCGTGGGGTCCTGGTAACGACTTCATGGTTCGGCAAGGCAAGCGATGACTTCGCTCACAGAACGGGCAGGATGCAACTCATCAACGGGCGCAACCTGAAGGCGCTACTCAAGGAGTACCTGAACATGGACGTCCTGATCGGTCTCCCGAAAACACCTCCGGGTTGGCAGGCCTCCGACGTGCAATAAGCCGTTCAGCGTGACCAACAGGGAGAGGGACCCGGATCTTGTCCAAGTCCCTCCTCCAGTGCGGGTTGAACCGGAGGCAGCCCCGGCACCCGCCCTTGCCGACCGTCCTCCTCAGATGCAGTGAGGTTCGCTCACCTCCAGGAGGTGACTGCGGCTGGTGGCTACGCGGAGTACGTCTCGCAGGGCTTCGGTCAGTTCCTTCGCCAAGAGCTGCATGTCCTCCGGGCACGCGTGCTCGTCGCCGAGGGTTTCCGTGGCCTGCTTCAGCAGTTCGGCCGCCGTCCCGAGTTGTACCGATTCGATGTTGTCGGCCAGGCGGGACATGTAGCCGTCCCTGTCGTCGGTGCTCAGGTAGCAGGGCTTGCCCTCCGGCCCCGACCATGGGAGAAGCCGCAGCTCGTTCTGTGCCGTCATCCTTGCGTCTGCCTCTCGTCGGTCACGTGGTGGGTAGTGAAGACCGCGTCGACGCGATCCCCCGGGAACACCAGAAGCGCGGCCTCGACCACGCGCCCGGCGGTGTCGGCGGCAACGCGTGTGATCGCGAGCACCGCCAAGGTGGGGTTGATCCGGAGGGTGGACGCCTCATCTGGTGTGGGGAGGCGGGCGGAGACCGTCTCCCGGACCTCCGACGACAGAGGGCTCAGCACAGCAAAGCTCTCTTCTGTCCGCACGTATGAGGGGTTGTCACCGAGTGCTCCGGCGGGCTCCAGGTCGCGCGGGACGTAGATGCGGGCCAGGCTGTGCGGAGATTCGCCCTGGTAGCTGATGCTGAAGAACTCGGTCAGCGGGCTACCGTTCGGAACTCGTAATAGGGCTGCCAGATGCCCATGCGCCTCGATCGCAGTGGCGCGGTCCGTGACGCGCAGAGCCGTTTCAGCGGCTGTCCACGGGTCCAGCGTCCCCCAGCCGCCGACATACATGATCTTGCGGAGGCGGTGGCGGACGAAGTTGCCTTTGCCGTGGATCTTCTCGACGAGACCTTCCCCCTGAAGCACCGCGAGGGCGCTCCGCAGCGTCGCCGTGCTGACTTTGTACTGGCCGGCCAGTCCGACTTCAGACGGGAGGCGTTCGCCGGGCTTGATGTGACCGGTCGTGATCTGACGCCTGAGGTCGTCGGCGATGTCGTGATGGCGAGAGGGCACGGTCTGTGTCACCGCCTTCTCAGCATCCGCACGGCGAGGAGCCGGGTCCGTGTGTGCATGGTCAGCAACTCGCCCGACTCGAACAGCAGTTGCTTGGCGCCTTGGGACAGCTGGAAGAGGTTACTCACCCGGCATGCCCGGCCACCGACTTGGATGATGTCGCCGCGCTGCACAGTGGTCGAGGTGATCTCAACGGGCTGGGAAATCAGCGCGCCGGTGAACGCCCGTTGCCTCACTGCTGCACCTCCGCAGGCGTGGGCTGGTTGGGCGCCGCGTGACACAGGCAGTCGCACACCTCGTAGATCACCGGAAGGTCGACCGGCGCCACCGTCGGGGAGGACTCCACGCAGGTGGGGTGAGTGCCGATCCGGCATGCAACCGATCGGTAGGGGGCGGACGGGGCGTCCGTGATGTGAGGTTGTCGGCGAGGAGGCATCAGCGGACTCCCGCGAGGGCCGACCAGGCTTCGGCCGGCAGATGGGGCGCCATGACCATCGAACGCCGCGGCCGTTCGCGCTTCTCCCAGGCCAGGACGTACGGGCGGACTAGCGCGTTGTCCTCACCCGTGAGCGAACCCGCAAGGTTCGCCGGAGCTGGGCCCCGCCGCAGGACTGCCGTCGGCCCTTCCGCGGGCACAGGGGGTGCATAGGCTGGCGACGGACTGGTGGACGTTAAGGGGCGACGGTGCCTGCCCTTGGGGAAGTGCCGCTCTCTGGTGAGCGAGACGGCACGGCGGATACGGTTGAGCACGCTGCTCAGCTCCTATCGCTGATGGCTCGGTCCCCCGACATCGCCCGTCGTGGGGACCGCTTTGCGTACGACCGCCCAGAGGGTGCGGTCATTCAGGCTGGTGGCGAGGAGGCCGAAACGATCGGCGTCGGCCACTACTTCGAGGGCCTCCCGCCATAATTCGGCGTCGAGCGATTCCGGGACCTCTACCTCGATCGACGTGTGTAAGGCGTGCTCCTCCACGCGCACGGGGAGCCCGAGGGCGGACAGTCGGGCGGCGAGGGCCGCCGCGCTAACTCCCGAAGCGGGCACAGGGCAGCCTCCGTCACCAGCAATCACTTTCAGTGAAGCTAGTTAACTAGACTAGAGCTAGTGGACTAGATTTTCTACATGCCTGAGCAACCGCCCTATCTCCGCATCGCCGACGAACTCCGGCGGCGGATCGCGGAGCACGTATGGGAACCGGGAGACCGCCTGCCCTCCCGCGCCCAGATCGGCCAGGAGTGCGGCGTGGGCGAGAACGTGGTGCGCCGGGCGCAGGAGTTGCTGATCTCCCAGGGCGTGCTGGAGGGACGTGCCGGATCAGGCACGTACGTCGCCGAGCCCCGGCAGCGAGTGCGGGTGGTCCGTTCCTCGGCGCGCGAGCAGCCCAACGGGTCACCCTTCCGTGCGGACATGAAGGCTGTCGGCAGGCAAGGGCATTGGGAGAGCCGGACCGACGCCAAGGTGCCGCCGACGGCGGAGATCGCGGCACGTCTGGGCATCACCGAGGGCGAGCTGTGCGTCCGTACGACGTACGAGTTCCTGGCGGACAGCAGGCCCGTGCAGTTGTCGACGAGTTGGGAGCCGTACGACCTCACGGCCGGCACTCTCGTCGTCCTGCCCGAGGGAGGGCCGCACGCCGGGGCGGGCGTCGTGAACCGCATGGCCGCGATCGGCATCACCGTCAGCCACGCCGTGGAGCAGCCGGAGCCTCGGCAAGCGACCGCCGAAGAGGCTTCGCTACTGGGCGTCCAGAAGGCAGCGCTCGTCACGCACATCCGGCGGACGTACTACAGCGACAAGGGAAGGCCCGTGGAAACCGCGGACATCGTGGTACCCGCCGCGCACTGCGAGATCGTCTATGAGATCCCGATCAACCGGTAGCGCTGTGAGCGCGTAGGTTCACCGGCTGGCGGTCGGAGGTCTACTTGTCGCGCGAGGTCTCGATTTCGGCCGCCAGAACGACCATGTCGCGCACGTGCGTGTAGTACTTGGCCCCGTACTCGTCGCCGATCGCGGGAAGTACCTTTTCGAACGCCGCTGTGAGCCTGCTCAAGCCGGCGCGACGCCGCTCATCGAGTGGGCCTTCGAGGACAACGGCCGCGTAGGCGTAGGAGTCCGCATCGAGCAGCACCATGTCCCGGCCTTCGATGTCCAGGCCGCGGAAGCCCGGAGGGAACGGCGCGGCCATATGCTCGGCCATCATCTGTGCCAGCGCGTCCAGCTTCTCTTCGAACATGTGGGAGATCCTGCCAGGCACTGGTGCGTCAAGGGGACTCCACCGCAACCCGGTGAACCTATGCGGTCACCAGCACTAGTGTGCACCGCATGACCAACGACGCCCCGGGCTGCCCCGATTGCAGCCAGCCCATGGAGTTCGGTGGCCTCCTACTGTCCAGGCGGGAGGACGACGGCCGACGGGTCTGCCGGTCGCTGTGGAGATGTGCCGGTCGGCATGTCTGGTGGAACTGGGCCGACCGGCCGGAGGAACCATTGGAGGCCTGCCCAGTGCCGCAGCTGTTCCGCTGACATCCAAGTGCGCCCGGGATGCGTGGACGTAGCCGAAGCGCGTTCGTATCCTCGTCGGTCGAATGCGTGTCGAAGTCGCCGAACGTCCGGAGTCGGTGCCCGGAAAGGGCCAGGTCAGACCCGCTCACCCAGTGGTCCGCTCAAGCGCCTTCTAAGCGCTTAGCCTATTCACGGTCGACCAACCCATGACACGACAGCAGCCCGAACGATTCCGCTGTGTGCCTCGATGGATGCGCGCGACGAACACCTGGCTCCGTTCGAAAGAGCAGTACACACAGACGGAACCGATCACGAAACACCCGGTGACGTCCGGCGTGCCCCTACTCTCCGAGGAGGATTTTTTCAAGCGGACTTGTCGCCCCTAAGCCCACAAGGAAGTCAGACGGGGCGAGACCACCAAGAGAATTGGCACCTTCCTTCCCCGCCCTCGTTCACTTCGTGGCTCTGCTCGCGTTCATACCCTCGACGACATCGAGTTCCCCGGCGTCACCGAGTACTCGGCTTTCGGCGCGACCCGTATTCCACGACTACCGGCGCCGGCCTCTCTCACCACGGCAGCTGACGCCGCTACTCAGCGCCACCGCCTCGGAATCGTAGACGCCCTATTCCCCCAGCCATCCGGCTCCCTTACCCTCACGTCCATGCCAGGGAGGGGGTCCCAGTGGCCACGGAGGCGACGAGTTGGCAGAAGGAGCAAGTGAGTCGGGCCTACGTCCACGTACTCGCTACCCAGGGCGGCTACACCATCTGCGACTGGAACGTCGACAAGGACGGCGTCGACATGACCCTCCGTATGCGCGGGTTGATGGTCGACGTCCAGCTCAAATGCACACAGAGCCCACGCATCGTCCGGGGCGGCTACAGCTTTGACCTTGACATCGAAACGTACGACAAACTCCGTGACCTCGACCGCTCCGCACCCGGCCACCTCGCGTTACTGATCGTGCCGCCGGACATAGGCCGCTGGGTGACCCACCATCCCGAGTCGATCATCCTGGCCTGCCACGGCTACTGGGCCTCCCTGCACGGCGCGGGTGAGGCACGCAGCAACGGCACCACCGCGATCAGCCTCCCAGAGCACCAGCCCCTGACCGCCAAGTCGATAGGGAGCATGTTCGACACAGCGCGTCAGCTGCTCAACCCCGTCGGCCGAGAGGTGCACTGACGTGGTGCACCCAGAGCCGGACTTCGGTCCCGAGGAGATCCGCAGCTATCTCAAGGTCACCGGATGGACCCCGATCTCCGGCGGTGCCGTCGCCGAACTGTGGCGCCTGCCTGGTCCCGCCGACGAGGTTGTCCTGGTCCCCATGAAGCCGGGTGCCCCGGACTTCACCAAACGCGCCCGGATCCTGCTCGGGGATTTGGCCCGCGTCGAGTCACGCGACATGCGCACGGTCCAAGACGCGGTCGCCACCGTGTTCAACGACGTCACCGACCTCCAAGCCTCCCACCCCACCCTGAGCGACGGATCCATCCCCCTGGAATCCGGCTACGAGCTCTTCGTCTCCGCGAAGCGTCTGCGCGTGGCTTCCGCCGCCGCGACCATCCGCCGGCAAGGCCACTTCCGCACCTTCCCGACACGGGCGAGGGAACAGGCCCGGGACGTCCGCGTTGGACAGACCCGACGCGGCTCGTACATCGTGCCCATCATCAGCCAGGCCCGCGCCCCTGAGGACGTCTACTCCCCCGGCCAGGGCCGGATCGACGTGGGAGTGGAGGAAACCCTCTTCGACCGACGCGTCACCGCCACCATGTCCCGCGCCCTGGGCGTTCTCGAGGAAATGGCGGGCGCCGACCGGGAGCCCACCCCCAGCGAGATCACCGACTTGGTAGGCGAGGGCGTCTCGTACGAGCTCTGCCAGGCTCTCAGCAAGGTGGTGAACGCGGACGCGATCGGAACCCTCGCCGTCTCCTTCAACTGGTCCCGCGTGGCCGCCCCGCCCCTGGGAACACCACCGCTCGTCGAGTTCAACCAGGAGGCAATCGATGTCGTTGACCGCGTATCGGCCCAGCTCAAGACGCGGATCTACACGAGTCGGCACCTGATCTACGGCATCGTCACCGATCTCAGCCGCCACCCAGACGACGAAACCGGCCGGGTAGGTGTTCAGACCCTCATCAAGCGCCGCGTCAGAACCGTGTGGATGGACCTGCGCGACACCGACTACCACGCGGCGGTCCACTGCCACGACACCGGCGTCCCGGTCCGCGTCCAAGGCTTGCTCACCAGCCCGCCGGGCGGTCAAGCCACCATGGTGGTGGACGACTTCGGGCCCGACCCCTCGCTGAGGGCCACCTCCCTGGACACAGCGGCGGATTCCGAAACGCCACAGCGACGAGACGCCTGAAGGCACCAATCCGGACTGACGGTCGTAATCAGCGCTGAAGCAGCGGCCGAGACCACTGGGAAGGGCCAGCGGCAGAAGACGGAGCCCCAAAAGTAGATGCTCACTCCCCTACATCACAGGCCGCCATGTCGTTCGGGTGCCTGAGGACTCCAGCCCTTCAGATACGGCTGGAGCTCATCCGGCGTCGGATCACGCGGAGTCGGCATGCCCGGAAGATGCTGTAGGGGGTCGATCCCCCGCACATACTCGCGTGCCCACTCCAGCCAACGTCGGGCCGAAGGCAGGGCCTGCTCGTCCAAGTACCCATCCAGTTCAGCAAGACGACGTTGCAGGGCATCGCAGTACTCGCCGATCACGACTGCCTCACGCCGGCGCCCGGCCTCCTCGCGCAGCACCGATACACGATGACTCCAGCGGACGGTCGCTACCACCTCGCGCACGGCGAGCACCCCAGGCGCCGGCGCAGGGTCCGATCTCGGAGCACCTCGTCCTTGGCGTCCTCAAGCCCCAGCGTCAGCGCGGCGATCTCCGCGTCGTCGCCGGGGATCTCCGAGATCTTCAGCGCCTGCTCGACCTCGAACTCGCCCAGATCGGGCAGCAGGCAGTCCACATTCTCCCGGGCGAAGGTCAGGTCTCGGCGAGATGCCTGTCACCTGCGGCATCGGAAAGGTAGTTCACAGTGGCAACGATCCTCATGCGTCCAGACCACCGCGTTTGACGAGCTGGCTCGCGATGACGTTCCGCTGGATCTCGTTGGTGCCCTCGCCGACGATCATCAACGGAGCGTCACGGAAGTAGCGTTCGACGTCGAACTCCGTGGAGTAGCCGTAACCACCGTGGATGCGCACGGCGTTGAGGGCGATCTGCATGGCGGTCTCGGAGGCGAACAGCTTCGCCATCCCGGCCTCCATGTCCACCCGACGTCCGGCGTCCGCCTCCCGGGCCGCGTACAGGGTGAGCTGGCGGGCCGCCGTCAACGAAGTGGCCATGTCCGCGAGGTAGTTGCCGATCGACTGGTGCCTCCAGATCGGCTTGCCGAACGACTCCCGCTCCTGGGCGTAGGCGAGGGCGTCCTCGAACGCCGCCCGGCCGACCCCGAGCGCGCGGGCGGCGACCTGGAGGCGTCCGGTCTCCAAACCCTTCATCATCTGCGCGAAGCCCTTGCCCTCCACACCGCCGAGTACGGCGTCGGCCGGGGCCCGGTAGTCCTCGAAGGACAGCTCGCAGCTCTCCACGCCTTTGTAGCCGAGCTTGGGCAGGTCACGGGAGACGGTCAGCCCCGGGCCGTGCTCCACGAGCAGGATCGAGATGCCGTGGTGAGCCGGCGTGGCGTCCGGGTCGGTCTTGCACAGCAGGGCGATCAGGCCGGATCGGCGGGAGTTGGTGATCCAGGTCTTCGCCCCGTTGACCACGTATCCGCGATCGCCGTCCCTGCGGGCGACCGTGCACATTGCCTGCAGGTCGGAGCCGCCGCCCGGCTCGGTCAGGGCCATGGTCGCGCGGATCTCGCCGGTGGCCATCTTGGAAAGGTACCGGCGCTTCTGCTCCTCGGTCCCGAAGTGCAGCAGCAGCTTGGCGACCACGGTGTGGCCGCCCATCGCGCCGGCCAGGCTCATCCAGCCGCGGGCCAGTTCCTCGGTGATCAGGACGTAGCACGGGGTGGAGACGGGGGTGCCGCCGTACTCCTCGGGGACGGCGAGGCCGAAGACGCCGAGCCGCTTCATCTGCTCGATCAGAGCCTCGGGGTAGGTGTTCTCGTGCTCCAGTTCCCGGACGACCGGTTTCACCTCCTTGTCGACGAAGTCGCGCACCGTATGGACGATGAACTGCTCGTCCTCGGACAGGGTGTCGAGAGTGCTCATGCGTGGCGCTCCTCGTGGAAAGTGTTGACGGCGTTGGTGCCGCCGATCTCTCGGGCCGGCGTTTCAGATGACGTGGTCGGCCCGCAGGCTGTCGATGTCGGCCGGGCTGTACCCCAGCTCGGCCAGGACCGTCTCGGTGTGTTCGCCGGCCGCGGGGACGGGATCCATACGCGGCGCCAGACCCGTCAGGTCCGCCGGCGGCAGCAACGCCCGCACGGTGGCTCCGCCGGGAATCCGTACGTCCCGCCAGCGGTCCCGGCCGCTGAGCACCGGGTGCTCCAGGAACTCCGTCACGTCGTTCACCCCGGCGTTGGCGATGCCCGCTGCGTCCAGCAGTTTCATCACCTCGTCGCTGTCCATCTCACCGAACCGCTCGGCCACGATGGCGTTCAGCTCCTCGCGGTGGGCGACGCGGGCGGAGCCGGTGGCGAAACGTGGATCCTTGACGAGCCCTGGCAGACCGAGGAACCGGCCGCACAGAGCTGCCCATTCGCGTTCGTTCTGGATGGAGAACAGCACGTCCTTGCCGTCGGCGGCGGTGTAGGCGCCGTACGGGGCGATGGTGGCGTGCTGGGTGCCGAGGCGCGGGGGCTGGGTGCCACCGAAGCGGGTGTAGTAGGCGGGCTGGTTCATCCACTCGGCCAGTGCCTCGAACAGCGAGACCTCCACGGCACGGGCGATGCCTGTGGTGGCGCGGGTGAGTAGTGCGGTGAGGATGCCGGAGTAGGCGTACATGCCTGCGGCGATGTCGGCGATCGATACTCCGACACGGGCTGAGCCGTGCTCGTTGCCGGTGAGTGAGACGAGGCCGGTCTGGCACTGCACCAGCAGGTCGTATGCCTTGCGGTCGGCCCACGGGCCGCTGGAGCCGTAGCCCGTGATGGCGCACGGGATAAGGGAGGGAAATCGTTCGGCGAGGGCATCGGCGCCCAGGCCCATGCGTGCGGCTGCGCCGGGGGCAAGGTTCTGCACGAACACGTCCGCGTCTGCGAGGAGTTGTTCCAGGACGGCTCTTCCCGCGGCCGACTTCAGGTCGAGTGTGACGGACTCCTTTGACCGGTTGAGCCACACGAAGTAGCTGGACTCGCCGTGCACCGTGGTGTCGTAGCGGCGGGCGAAGTCGCCTCCGTCCGGCCGCTCCACCTTGATGACCCGGGCGCCGAGGTCGGCCAGCTGGCGGGTGGCGAAGGGGGCGGCCACCGCCTGTTCGAGGCTGACGACGGTGAAGCCGGCCAGCGGCAGCGCTTCGGCGGGCTCGGTCATGGGTGGCCTCCAGGGGGATGCGGGTCCCGAACCAGGGCTACCATCATGAATGCTCATGGTGATGTCAGTGAAATACCATTACGTGATACCCCCATGCGCACACCGGATGGCTGCGGAAAGAAGGCCCCTCTTGGACGTCAAGCAGCTCAAGGCGATCGTCACGGTCGCCGAGGTGGGCAGCGTCACGCGTGCCGCGGCGCTGCTGCATCTGGTGCAGCCCGCGGTGACCCGGCAGATCCGCACCCTGGAACAGGAACTCGGCGTCGAACTCTTCGAGCGGACCGGGACGGGCATGCGGCCCACCGAGGCGGGCGCGATCATGGTCGACCGTGCCCGGCGGGCCCTGAACGAGCTGGAGCGGGCCCGCGCCGAGGTGCAGCCGACCCCGGGCGAGGTGTCCGGCATCGTCACCGTCGGCCTGTTGGAAAGCACCAGCGACCTGCTTTCCGAGCCGCTGGTGACCGCCGTCGGCCGCAGCCATCCCGGCGTCGAACTTCGACTGATGACCGCCTACTCGGGGCACCTGCAGCAGTGGCTCGACGACGGCGACCTGGATCTGACCCTGCTCTACAACCTGGACAGCACACCCTCACTCAATGCCCGCCCCCTGGTGCGCGAGCGCCTGTGGGCGGTCGCTCCGCCGTCGGCCGGCCTGCGTGCCGACCGTCCGGTGCCGTTCGCGGAGGCGGCGGGGCATCCGCTCGTCATGCCCGCCTCGGGGCATGCGCTGCGCCGGCTGATCGACGCGGCGGCGGTGCGCGCCGGATCCACCCTGGACGTCGTCGTGCAGACCAACTCCATGCGGGTGCAGAAGCAGCTCGTCCGGGCGGGGCACGGCTGGACGGTGCTGCCCGGCGTGGGCATCGCCGAGGATGTCGCGCACGGCGTCCTGAGCGCCGCGCCGCTGAGCGAGCCCGACGTGTGGCGCTCGATCGTCCTCGGTACTCCGCGGTCCGGGCGCACCCCGCCCGCCGTGGAGGTCGTCGCGCGTGAGCTGGTCCGCAGGATCAACTCGGCGGTGGCCGAGGGCAGATGGCCGTCCGCCCAGATCCAGGGCACTGACGCCGCCGAGGACGAGTGACGCGCTGCACCCCGAGAACACCATCGAAGGAACCTCCATGAACGACACCGGCCCCCGGTCGACCGCCATCGCCCGCGCCCAGGACGGCATCGCGCTGGCCTACCAGCGCCAAGGCGACGGATATCCGCTCGTCCTCCTGGCCGGGCAGGCGAACAACCACCACTGGTGGGACGCCGTACGCGGGGACTTCCACGCCACGCACTCCACCCTCACCCTCGACCTGCGCGGCACCGGCTACAGCGACAAGCCCCAAGGGCCCTACTCCACGCAGCAGTTCGCCGAGGACGTCATCGCCGTCCTCGATCACGCGGGTGTCGAGTGGGCCGACGTCTACGGCACCTCCATGGGCGGCCGGGTCGCCCAGTGGGTCGCCGCCCGCCACCCGGACCGCGTACGGCGACTCGTCCTGGGCTGTACCTCCCCCGGTGGTCCGCATGCCGTCGAGCGTGACAAGTCCGTACGACGGGCCTTGGCCCAGCCGGACCCGGAGGCGGCCCGGCAGGCGCTGACCGACCTGATGTATTCCCCCGCCTGGCGCTCCGCCCACCCCGGCCCTTACACCACCCTCGGCGATCCCGGCATGCCCCCGCACGCCCGCCACGGCCATCTGGTCGCCAGCAACGGGCACGACGCCTGGGACGCCCTCCCCCTCATCGCCGCGCCCACCTTGATCCTGCACGGCGACCAGGACCGGCTCACACCGCCGGACAATCTCCCCCTGCTCGCTGCCCGCATCCCCGATGCCCGGACGCATCTGTTCCCCGGCGCCCGCCACGCCTACTTCGAGGAGTGCCGCACGGAGTCCGGCCCGCTCGTCGAGGCGTTCCTCAACGAACGGCCGTAGCCGAGCCGCAGGTCACAGAGGCCCGCGGCTCCCTGCTATGCGAGCGAAGCATGCGGGTATCACGCCTTTCTATTGTCCAACCTCATCCATCAGCACCCATGATGTGTGGCACCTTGAGCCGACCGATCAGCGGAGTCGCTACGGATGAGCCAGACACATGCACCGGCACCCTCCTGGCAGGAGGACGTGTTCACCGCGTTGAAGAAGCGCGGAGTCCAGCAGATCGCCTACGTCCCCGACTCCGGCCACTCCCACACCATCCTGGAAGCACGGCGCGACCCGGACATCCATGACGTGGTGCTGACCACCGAGGAGGAGGGCGTCGCCGTGGTCAGCGGAGCTTGGCTGGGCGGTCAGCGGGCGGTGCTGCTGATGCAGAGCAGCGGCGTCGGTAACTGCGTCAACATGTTCTCTCTGCTGCAGATGGCCCGGTTCCCCTTCCTCACGCTGGTGACGATGCGCGGCGAGTACGCCGAGTTCAACCCGTGGCAGGGCCCTATGGGCCGGACCACCCAGCAGGCCCTGGAACTCATGGGCATCACCGTCCTGCGGGCCGACGACCCCGAGGACGTCGCGGAGACCGTCGAGGCCGCCCTGGACTCGGTGTTCGAGGCCGGTGAGCGCGTCGCCGTGCTCCTCGGACAGAAGCTGATCGGCCGCAAGAAGTGGGAGCGCAACTGATGACCGCCACTCTCCCCCGCCTCGACCGGCGCCGCTTCGTCGCCGACCTGATCGGCCGCCTCCCCGAGGAAGCCCTGATCGTCACCGGCCTCGGCTCGCCCAGCTACGACGTGTTCGCCGCCGGCGACCGCCCCGGCACCTTCTACCTCTGGGGTGCGATGGGCGCCGCCGCCCCGCTCGCCCTCGGCCTCGCCCTGGCCCAGCCGGACCGCCCGGTCGTCGCCGTCACCGGCGACGGCGAACACCTCATGGGCATCGGCGCCCTGGCCACCATCGGAGCCGTACTCCCGCCCAACCTGACGGTCGTGGTACTGGACAACGCCCACTTCGGCGAGACCGGTATGCAACCCAGCCACACCGGGCTCGGCACCGACCTCGTCGCCGTCGCCCAGGGTTTCGGCATCCGCGATGCCGTACGGATCACCGACCCCGACCGGACACACGACCTCGCCCTGCGCATCAAGGCGCGCGCGGCGACGACGTACGCACAGGTGCTGATCACCACCGACGAGCCGCCGCGCACCCTGCCGCCACGCGACGGCGTCGCCAACAAGAATTCCTTCCGCGCCGAACTCGGCCTGGGCACCTTCTAGCCGGCGGGACTCCCCCATGCAGCGCTACGAGATGTTCATCGACGGGGAGAGCCGGAAGCCCGGCGCGGGCGAATGGTTCCCCACCGACAACCCCTACCTGGGCACCCCCTGGGCTGAAATCGCCAAGGGCACCGCGGAAGACGTCGACGACGCCGTCCGAGCCGCCCACCGCGCCCTGCACAGCGGGCCCTGGGCCGAGCTCACCGCCAGCGCCCGCGGCTCGCTGCTCCGGCGGCTCGGCGACACCATCGCCGCGAACGCCCGCCGCCTCGCGGAGACCGAAGTCCGCGACAACGGCAAGCTGTTCACGGAGATGTACGGCCAACTGACCTACTTGCCCCAGTGGTTCCACTACTACGGCGGGCTCGCCGACAAGGTCGAGGGCACCGTCCCCCCGTTGGACAAGAAGGGCTACTTCGCCTACACGAAGAAGGAGCCCGTCGGGGTCGTCGCGGTCATCACACCGTGGAACTCCCCGCTGTTGCTGCTGGCCTGGAAGATCGCCCCGGCCCTGGCCGCCGGCTGCACGGTGGTGGTCAAACCGTCGGAGTTCACCTCCGCCTCCACTCTCGAACTGGTCCGGCTCCTCCACGAGGCAGGACTGCCGCCCGGCGTGGTCAATGTCGTCACCGGCTTCGGCCAGGACGTCGGCGCCGCCCTCGTCGAGCACCCCCTCGTCCGCAAGATCACGTTCACCGGGTCGGACGCCACCGGCCGCCGCATCAACCAGGCCGCCGCGCGCGACTTCAAGCGCGTCAGCCTCGAACTCGGCGGCAAGTCGCCCAACATCGTCTTCGCCGACGCCGACTTGGACGCCGCTGTGAACGGCGCGGTCTCCGGCATCTTCGCCGCCACCGGACAGACCTGCATCGCCGGCTCCCGGCTCCTGGTGCAGCAGAACGTGCACGACGAGGTCGTGGGCCGCCTGGTCGAGCTCGCGCGCACCGCCCAAATGGGCGACCCCATGGACGAGGCCACCCAGGTCGGACCCATCACCACCCCGGCCCAGTACGCCAAGGTCCTCGACTACATCGACATCGCGCAGCGCGAAGGCGCCCGGCTCGCCCTCGGCGGCAAGGCCGCCGACGGCGGAGGCTGGTTCGTCGAGCCGACGGTCTTCACCGGCGTACGCAACAGCATGCGCATCGCCCAGGAGGAGGTCTTCGGTCCCGTCCTCGCCGTGATCCCCTTCCACGACGAGGACGAGGCCGTCACCCTCGCCAACGACAGCCGCTACGGCCTCGGCGCCGGCGTCTGGACCAGCGACATCGGGCGCGCCTTCCGCATGGCCGACCGCATCCGCTCCGGCACCGTCTGGGTCAACACCTACCGGGCGGTCAGTTACCTGACGCCGTTCGGCGGCTTCAAGGACTCGGGCATCGGCCGCGAGAACGGCATCGGCGCCATCACGGCGTATCTGGAGGACAAGAGCGTCTGGATCAACACCGGCGCGGCCACCGGCAATCCGTTCGTCCTGCGCTGAAAGGCCCCCAAGGACATCTCCCCGGCGACACGAGCAACGGAGCTTCCCATGTCGCAGTCCAGCACCCCCGTCCCCGCACCGACCCGGGTCACCGCCAACGTCATACGCGGCTGTCTGGGCAACCTCGTCGAGTGGTACGACTGGTTCGTCTACGCCACCTTCAGCGTCTACTTCGCATCCGTGTTCTTCCCCAAGGACAACCAGACGGCCCAACTCCTGTCCACAGCAGTCGTCTTCGCCGTCGGGTTTCTGATGCGTCCGCTCGGCGGCTGGCTGCTCGGCGCATACGCCGACCGGCACGGCCGCCGCCGGGCACTGACCCTGTCGGTCACCCTCATGAGTATCGGCTCACTGACCATCGCGTTCACCCCCTCCCACGACGCCATCGGCCTGTGGGCACCGGCCCTCCTGGTGCTGGCGAGGCTCGCCCAAGGACTCTCCGTCGGCGGCGAGTTCGGCTCCAGCGCCTCCTACCTCGCCGAGATCGCCCCACCCGGACGCCGGGGCTTCTACTCCAGCTTCCAATACGTGTCCATCGTGCTCGGCCAGCTCGCCGCGCTGCTCGTGATGATCGTGCTGCAGAACCTGCTGACCGAGCAGCAGTTGCAGAGCTGGGGCTGGCGCATCCCCTTCGTGATCGGCGCCGTCTCCGGTCTGGTTGTGATGTACCTGCGCCGCACCATGGAGGAGTCGCGGCACTTCCAGGAGGAACAGACGAAAGCCGCCCTGCAGGATCCGGCCGTCAAGGAGCGCAAGGGGGTGCGGGCCCTGTTCGCCGAGTACCCACGCCAGCTGATCGCCGTCTTCGGACTGGCCATCGGCGGCACCGTCGCCTTCTACACCTACACCACATACCTGCAGAAGTACCTAGTGAACACCGCGGGCATCCCCAAGTCGACGGTCTCCGTCATCGGCTTCGCCGCCCTGTTCGTCTACATGCTGCTCCAGCCGGTGGCCGGCCATCTGTCCGACCGCGTCGGACGACGCCCGGTGATGTTCGTCTTCTCCGTCGGCGGCATGCTGCTCACCGTCCCGATCATGACCTTCCTCGGCAACACCGGTAATCCCTGGATCGCCTTCCTGCTGATGACGATCGCCCTCACCTTCGTGACCTGCTACTCGGCCCTGGCCGCCATCATCAAGGCGGAAATGTTCCCCACCAAGGTCCGGGCCCTGGGCGTCGGCCTCCCGCACGCCCTGGTCACCGCCACCTTCGGCGGGATGACGGAACCCATCGCGCTGGGCCTGAAGAACAGCGGCCACGAGACGGTCTTCTTCTGGTACGTCACCGGGTGCATCGCGCTGACCTTCGTGGCCACTCTCCTCGTACGCGAGCCGTCCCGCACATCGCTTCTTGAGACCGCCGAAGCCCCCGCTTCCCGTCCGCTGC
The DNA here is from genome assembly GCF_036345175.1 of Streptomyces sp. NBC_00576. Classification (NCBI taxonomy): domain Bacteria; kingdom Bacillati; phylum Actinomycetota; class Actinomycetes; order Kitasatosporales; family Streptomycetaceae; genus Streptomyces; species Streptomyces sp. NBC_00576. The sequence goes on from NZ_CP107780.1 coordinate 1,400,215, forward strand.
CAAAGACAGCACCGCTCACCTGATCACAGCCCAGCCGCACGCAAGACCTCAAGGACAGAAGGACGATGCAGCCCATCCCACCCCCGCTCAGCACCTACGTGGAGTCGTGGACTCCTGGGCCCATCGAGGAGCAGGACCCGCTGGGCGTCGGCCCGGCGGCGGCCCTGTCAGCCGTCCTGGACCTGCCCGCCCCCACCGTGAAGGCCGGCGACCCGCTGCCCCCGCTGTGGCAGTGGCTCTATTTCCTGCACTGGCCCGCCGGTCGGGAGCTCGGCACCGACGGCCACCCGTCGAACGGCCGTTTCCTGCCGCCCCTGCCCCACCGGCAGCGCATGTGGGCCGGCGGCCGCTGCGAAATCACCGAGCCGCTCCGCCTCGGCGAACCCGCCGAACGTGTCAGCTCCCTCGCTTCCGTGACCGCCAAGCGGGGACGCACCGGGGAGATGCTGTTCGTCACCGAACGCCGCGAATTCCGTCAGCACGGGCGGACCTGCCTCGTGGAGGAGCAGGACATCGTCTACCGGTCCGGACGCAGTTCCGGACAACACACGGCCACCGTCGACGAGTCGGCCCGCCCCCACACGGACGAGCCGTGGCAGCTTGACCTGCGCCCCGACCCGGCGCTGCTCTTCCGCTTCAGCGCCCTCACCGCGAACGCCCACCGCATCCACTACGACGCCCCGTACTGCCGGGACGAGGAGGGCTATCCCGGACTCGTCGTCCACGGCCCCCTGCTGGCCCTGCTGATGCTGGAACTCGCCCGCCGCCACGCCCCCGGCCGGCAGGTGCGCTCCCTGTCGTACCGGCTGCTTCGGCCGGTGTTCGCCGGCGAACACCTCGTGGCCTGCGGCACGCCCCGTGGCGACCGAGCCGAACTGCGCGTCGCCACCCATCGGGAGGAACGGCACGCCGAGGCGGAGGTGACCTTCGCATGATCCCGATCACCACCGCCCGCAGCCTCCTCTTCGTGCCGGGACACCGGCCCGACCGCTTCGACAGGGCTGCCTCCTCCGGCGCCGACGTGGTGATCATCGACCTTGAGGACGCGGTCGCCGCCGAGGAAAAGGACCGCGCCCGCGACAACGCCGCGGCCTGGCTCGCCCTCGGCAACCGCGCGATCGTAAGGATCAACGCGCCCGGGACCCCGTGGTCCGAGGCCGACCTGCGCATGGCGGCCGACCACGGCTGCGCTGTCATGGTGCCCAAGGCGGAGGACTCCGCCGTACTGGCCGACCTCGCCGCCCACACGGCCGACCGATGCGACCTCGTCCCACTCATCGAGACCGCACTCGGCGTGGAACGGGCGCGCGAGGTGTGCGCCACACCGGGCGTCGCCCGTGCCGCCTTCGGCAACGTCGACCTGGCCGTCCAACTCGGCGTCGCCCAGGACGATCACACGGCCCTGGCCTACGCACGCTCCAGACTGGTCGTCGCCTCGGCCGCAGCGGGCATCTCCCCGCCCATCGACGGCGTCACCACGGCCGTACGGGACATGGACACGCTCTCCGCCGACATCGCCCACGCCCGACGGCTGGGCTTCACAGGCAAACTCTGCGTCCATCCGTACCAACTCCTCCCCGTGACCGACGGGTTCGCCCCTTCGGCCGAGGAAGTGCGGTGGGCAAGCGCGGTCCTCGGCGCCGGAGAGTCGGTCACCACGGTCGACGGGCAGATGGTCGACAAGCCAGTGCTGGAACGCGCACGACGCGTCCTGGCACAGGCCCACGGACCGCACGGACCGCACCCCTCAACATGACAGGGCTGGTGCTCCGAGCGCGGGTGCGACGAAGTACGACGCACGTGCCGGGCCGCGGCGGTGGAGTCGGTGTGGTTCACGTGCGCTTGCGCCGCCTCGCTCGTGAGGCTGACCGTGGCCAGGTGGCCGGGACCGCACACTGCCCCTCGCGACGGGCGTGGTCCAAGGACGGGTTCCAGGCGCCATCCTTGGGCAGCCCGTCCTGAGGATCGGCGAGTTGCGCCGCCTCTCATTGTGAGACGATATCGGACCTTCTCCATATAAATGGCTTGCCCTTTAATGGTGCCCACTCCACGCCGGCGCCCCACCCTCTCGCCTCTCGCCTCTCGGAATTCCAGCATCCAGGGAACGTGATTTTGGCGAGGAGTTCAGAACGAGACGCAAGCCAAGCAGTCTATGACTGAGGCGCGCCGGCACTCTTCCCTGCCCGGAGGAATTTCATGCGCAATCCATCGTCAACTCCACCTGCCTACATTCCGTCTCTTCCGGGGTCATCGAGCTCTCCACCGGAAGGGGGATCGGCCGCGGAGGGGTCGGGATATCAAAAATCCCTGAAAAATCGTCAGATCCAGATGATCGCGATCGGTGGTGCCATCGGAACGGGTCTCTTCATGGGGGCCGGCGGACGCCTGAACCAGGCGGGTCCGTCCCTCATCCTCATCTACGCCGTCTGCGGGTTCTTCGCTTTCCTCATGCTTCGGGCGATGGGCGAACTGATTCTGCACCGTCCGTCATCCGGGTCGTTCGTCTCGTACGCCCGTGAGTTCTACGGCGAGAAGGCGGCGTACACCGCCGGCTGGCTGTACTGGCTCAACTGGGCGATGACTTCCATCGTGGATGTGACGGCGGCGGCTCTGTACATGGACTTCTTCAAGAAGTACTGGGAGCCGATCTCCTCGGTCCCCCAGTGGGTGTGGGCCCTGACCGCCCTGGTCGTGGTGCTGGCGCTGAACCTGTTGTCCGTCAAGGTGTTCGGTGAGATGGAGTTCTGGTTCGCCCTGATCAAGGTGCTGGCGCTGGTGGCCTTCCTGGTCGTCGGGACGCTGTTTGTGATCTTCGGGACTCCCGTCGACGGCCACGAGGTCGGTTTCAGTGTCATCGGTGACCACGGAGGGCTGGTTCCCAACGGAGTGCTGCAGGCGGTCGTCCTCGTCCAGGGCGTGATGTTCGCCTATGCGGGAATCGAACTCCTCGGCACGGCCGCGGGCGAGACGGAGGAGCCGGGCAAGATCATTCCAAGGGCGATCAACTCCGTCATTCTGCGCATCGCGATCTTCTACGTCGGATCGGTCCTTCTACTGACCCTGCTCCTGCCGTACACGGCCTATCAGGCCGGAACCAGCCCGTTCGTCACATTCTTCGGCTCCATCGGAGTCAGCGGCGTCGATGCGATCATGAACCTGGTGGTTCTCACGGCCGCCTTGTCGTCGCTCAACGCGGGACTCTATTCCACCGGCCGCATCCTGCACTCCATGGCCAAGAACGGTTCGGCGCCCCGCTACGCCGCACGCATGACCCCGTCAGGCGTGCCCTACGGCGGAATAGCGCTCACCGCCATCGTGACGCTGGTGGGGGTCGCTTTGAATGCTGTCGTCCCATCCCAGGCATTCGAGATCGTCCTCAACATCGCCTCTCTGGGCATCCTGGCAAGCTGGGGAACGATCGTGCTCTGCCAGTTGAAGCTGTACCGAATGGCTGAACAGGGAAGCGTGGAACGGCCTAAGTTCCGGCTGTTCGGAGCCCCGTACACCTCGTATCTGACTCTTGCCTTCCTCGCCGCCGTGCTCGTGCTCATCGGACTCGACTATCCGATCGGCACCTATACGATTTCCTCCCTCCTGCTCGTCATTCCCGCACTCGTCGGTGGGTGGTTTCTCTGCCGTGACCGCATCGCCCTGATAGCGAGTCAGAGGAGGGGGCACGACAGCCGGGTGGCGCCCGTCGGCGTACCCGCCCAATCGGCGGGATTCGATTCCTCCGGTACGACCTGACTCCCTCGGTTCGTCGCCGCGGTGAGACCCATCACGGCGGTGGGCGGTTGTGTGCCTCGACCGGGGCACACAACCGCCCTTCCCGTTCCGATCCCGACCGGCAGCGAGCAGGCACTCGGCGAGGCCCGGGGGGCTGGTCGTCCCGTCGAGGAAGCCACGGACCGAACCGCGAACGCCCCAGCGCCGAAGGCGCCGCCGCCCCATGTCCATACGGGCGCGGAACAACGCGTCTGCGCACAGGCTCTCGGGACGACGCGAGAGCTGTCCGACGCCGACGCGAAGGCCGAGCCGGTCATAGTAGGTGCTCTTTCCGGCCGTCCGTCGTCACCGAGGCCCAATCGGAAACCCGCTGACAGGCCACGCTCTGCCCGGTGCCCGAGTGCGGACTTCCGGGCTGTTCACGAGGCGGAGGCTACCGGGCCGGATTTTGTCCCGAGGGCTCCCGTCCGACAGGACGGCCCCGTCGACGGTGACGTCGACGGGGCTGTTGCGGTTCGTGCGGGGTCGGTCCTGTGGCGGCTGGACGTCGCGGCCAGCACGGCCGACGTCGTCTCAGGGCCTGAGCCGTCAGGCGTCGGCGTCCGCGCGTGAGACGAGGTCCGCGATACGGGCCCACATCTGCGGCGGGTTGGAGTACATCGGGAAATGGGCGCAGTGCTCGATCTCGGCGAGCTCGACGCCGCCTTCGGCCAGGGTGGGGAGGTAGGACAGGGTGCTGTTCTGCTCCCCGTACATGAATATCTTCGGCGCGGGGATTCCGAGGAACCGGTCGAGCAGCTTGCCGTGGTCGGAGAGGTCGACCATGGACTCGAAGATGGCCCTGACCGCTGCGGCCCGGACCTTGTGGGGAAGGCTCGCCGCGTACAAGGCGCCGCCGTAGAAGCGTGAGCCGCCGACGCGTTCGGCGAACCGGGCCAGGAACTCGTCGGGATCGTCCTGGGAGTGAGTGACGATCTGCCGGCTGAGGAAGCAGTCCTCGGGTGCGACGTTGCCCTCGATGTTGGTGAAGCTCGCGACCCTGCCGGGGTCGCCGTCGGCGAGCATGAGTGCGGTCAGGCCGCCCATCGAGTGCCCGATGACATGGAACCGGTCGATCTGCCGGGCCCTCAGTACCTGTTCGGCGACGGAGACGAGGAAAGGGATGGAGACGGCGCCCAGGTCCGTGCAGCTGCTGGCGCCGCAGCCGGGCGCGTCGTAGGCCAGGACGGGCCGGTCGGCCAGCGCGGTCTGGTGGACGACATCCGCGTAGTCCTCCTTCGTCGAGCCGAAGCCGTGCAGGAAGACCAGGGGCGTGCCGGCCCCACCGCGGTGGAGGCCGGACACCTCGACGCGGGTCGCGCCGACGGTCAGGGGGAGCGTGAAGCGTTCGAGCTTCCTCACCGGGCTCGCCGGGCTCATCGGACCTCCTCCAGCTGTTGCGCGGCCGTCTCATGCACCGTGGATCCGAAGGCGGTCCGCAGTCGCTCGATCGCGGTGACCAACGTGTCGTCGTCGACGGCGAAGCACACCCGGATGCGTCCAGGCGCGTGGAACGCCTCGCCGGGTACGACCGCGAGATGGACCCTGTCGAGGAGCCACGCGGCGAGGTCGGCGCTGCTGGTCCAGCCGCGGTCGCGGAGCAGTCCGCTGACGTCGGGGAAGGCGAACATGCCACCGTCGGGCAGCGGGCAGTCGATGCCGTCGATCCCGTTCAGCGCCTCCACCAGCAGCGCGCGCCGGCGCCGGTAGTCGCGTGCGGCCCCGACGGGGGTACCGGTGTCGCCCAGCGCGGCGAGGGCGGCCCGCTGGGTGACCGTCGGGACATGGGTGATGGTGCGCGACACGTGCAGCCGCGCCGAGGCAACAATCTCCGGCGGCGCCGCGAGCCAGCCGACGCGCCAGCCTGTCATGGCGTGTTCCTTGGACACTCCGCCGACGACGACGGTACGTCCGCGCAGTTGAGGAGCCACTCGCAGGATCGACCGGTAGGTCCCGGTGTAGTCGAACGCCCGGTAGATGTCGTCGCTGATGACCCAGATGCCGTGCTGCTGCGCCCAGTCGGCGATCTCCCGCAGCCTCGCCTCGGGGTAGACGGCGCCGGTGGGATTGCCCGGGCTGGAGAGAATCACCGCCCGTGTCCGCGGGGTACGGCAGTGGTCGAGTGTCTCGGCCGAGAGCCGGAATGCCTCGTCGGTGGCGACCGGGACGGCGGCACCGCCGGCGGCGGTGACGACTTCGGCGTGCCCGGGCCAGCCGGGCGCGGCGACCAGGACCTCGTCACCGGCGTCGATCAGGGCCTGGGTGGCGAGGAAGAGGGCGTGCTTCGCGCCGAGGGCGATCTGCATGTCGTCCGCGCTCCAGGGGAGCCCGGTGTCACCGGCGACGGTGGTGGCGACGAGCGCACGCAGGGCGGCATCGCCCTGGGCCGTCCCGTAGTGGTGGGTGGCGGGGTCGCGGACCGCGGCCACGGCGGCCTCCACCACCGCGGCACTGCTGGCCGCCTGGGGTTCACCGGCGGCGAGCGTGATGACGTCCGCGCCCCGGGCGCGCAGCGCTTCGGCCTGGGCGGCCACGGCGAAGATCGGGTTGTCCGTCATCGGTGTCGTCACCGCCCGGCCGCTTCGAAGTTGTTGTACAGGTCAAGGGTGCTGCGGCCCTCCCGCAACTGCTTCATCAGCTCATTCTCGTGGGCCACGCGCGCGTCGGCCCGGTCGAGGATCCGCTCGGTGTCGGACGCCGGAAGCGCCACGACTCCGTCGACGTCGCCGACGACGAGGTCGCCGGTGTGGACCGTGACGCCACCGACCTTGACGGGTCGCCCGGGAACGCCGCGGAAGTCCTTGCGGGTGCCGAGGATGGAGTTGTTGCGCGAGAAGACCGGGAAGCCGAGCGCCTCTGTCTCCGCCGCGTCGCGGACGCCGCCGTCGATGAGGAGGCCCGCGATCCCGCGCTGTTGGGCGGCCACCGTGAGGATCTCGCCCCAGTGGCCGAAGCGGGCGCCGCCGAGGTCGGCGACCAGGACCGACCCTGGCGGGGCCTGCAGTACGGCGTGGTGCAGGGCGAGGTTGTCGCCGCCGGCGCCCTGCACGGTGAACGCCGGGCCGCACAGCCGGGCACCGGACCACAGGGACCGGATCTCCGGGGACAGGGCCACGGGCAGTCCGGACGCCTCGGACAGGGTCGCGCTGGAGTGGCCGCGGGCGAGGTCGTGCGTGCTCACGAGGGGTCCTTCCGGGTCTGGTCGTTCGGGGTCTGGAGCGAGTGGTAGCCGTGCCGCGCACGCGCCTCGGCGAGCGAGGCACCGCCGCGGACGGCCTCGACGATGGCGTCCTCGACGCGGTCGATACGGCGGGCGATGTCCGCGACCTCGTCCCAGCGGGCGGCCGGGACGGCCACGGCGCCGTCGTCGTCGGCCACGAGGATGTCGCCGGGATGGATGAGGACGCCGTCGACGGTGACGGCCGTCTGCACCGCGGCCACCCGGACGCGGTCCTTGCCGGTGCGCATGAACCGGGAGACCGACCAGATCGGGTAGCCGGCGTCGGTCGCGATGGCGACGTCCCGGCAGGTGCCGTGGATGACGGTGCCCGCGATGCCGCGCGCGTGGGCGATCTGGCTCATGATGCCGCCCCACACCGTGCAGTCGGTGCGTCCGGCGTTGTCGATCAGGATGACCGCTCCGGCAGGGACGTCGTCGAGGAAGTCGCCCACCGTGCCGCCGGCCTCGTCGACCGGTTCGTAGGTGACGGTGAAGACCGGCCCGACCGTCCGCTGGCCCTGGCGCAGCGCGCCGATGCCATGGAGGGATCCGGGGAGCCCGAGCGAGTCGAGGGCGTCGGAGACCGACGCGGTGGACAGGTCGGTGACGAGGTTCGAGGTGGCGGTGGGGTCACTCATCGGACCGACTCCTTGTCTCCGGCGAGGCGGGCGTCGTGCATGGCCCGGGCGAGGGGCACACCCGCGCGCACCTCGTCCGCGATGGCGCGCTCCCGGGCTACGATCCCGGTGGCGATCTCGGCCACTTCCTCGGCCCGGTCCCGCGGGACGACGACGAGACCGGTCTCGTCGGCCAGGACGACGTCGCCCTGCTCGACCGTGAGCCCGGCGACGGCGACCGGCTCGCCTGTGGAGCGCTGCTGCAGCCGGCCCCGCGCCGTGGCGGGTATCGACCCCCGCGAGAACACGGGGAAGTCCAGCTCACGGGCCTCCGCCACGTCCCGGCACACACCGTCGGCGACGACACCGCGCACACCACGAAGGGAAGCGCCCAGGCTCAGGATGCCGCCCCAACAGGACACGTCGGTGCGGCCCTGGTTGTCGACGACGATCACGCTCTGGTCGTCCGCGTTCTCGACGGCCGTGGTGGCGATGTGGGCTCCGGCCGGTCCTTCGGCACGCGGTTCGAGGCCCACGGTGACGGCGAATCCCACCACTGCTGCGGGGCCCCACACCGGACGGATGCCGCCGACTCCGGAGGGAAGCCCGAGCTGGTCGAGCGCGTCGCTGACCGCGGCGGAGTCGAGCGCCGCGAAGCGGTCCAGGAGAGATGAGTTGCTCATGTCTTCCACTTCAACAGCCACCACTGATATTGTGAAGGTCTGATTTCATCTCTCAGTAAGAGGCAAAACGAATCGTGGTCGAGATCCGGCAGGCCCGCTATTTCGTCGCGGTCGCCGAGGAACTCCACTTCGGCCGTGCGGCGCAGCGCCTGCAGATGTCCCAGCCTCCGCTGTCCCAGGCGATCAAGCAGCTCGAACAGCAGCTCGGCTGCGAACTGCTGCACCGCACTCAGCGGTCGGTCGCCCTCAGCGCCGCCGGGGCCGTTTTCCTGGACCACTGCCGCGCACTGGTCCGACAGGCTGAGGAGGCGGAGATCGCCGCCCGTCAGGCCGCCACCGGACAGGGCGGGCGACTGACCCTGGGTGCGGTCACCTCGGCGTTCTCCTGGCCGTTGCCCCTTGTGTTGAAGCGGTTCCACGAGGCGCTGCCGGACGTCGAGATCCGCACCCGGGAGATCGACACCCACGAGGCGGGCCCGGGCCTCCTCGACCGCTCGCTCGACTGGGCGATCGTCCGCCAGACCGCCCCGGTGCGCGGCACCACGGCGACCTCGCTCTACGCCGACCGGTTCGTCGCCGCCCTGCCGGCCGGCCACCAGGCCGCCGACACTACTGACTCCCTCGATCTGGCCGACCTCGCCGCCGACACCTGGGTCTGGCTGCACCGGCACATCTCGCCCGACTACCACGACGCCATGGCAACCATGTGCCGGGCCGCCGGCTTCAGCCCTGTCCCCGCCCACTGGGCACGGTCGGTGACCTCACAGATCGCCATGGTCGAGTGCGGCCTCGGCGTCACCGTCGTACCCGCCGCGGCCTCCGCGTCCCACCCCGCCGTACACTTCAGACCCCTCCGCCACACGACGACGACCATCGAACTCACCGCCATGACCCGCTCCACCCCCGGCGCCCTGGCCGAACACCTCACCGCCATCGCGACCCGGCTGACCACAGCTCAGGCACCGCCATCGCACGACTGATTCCGGATGGCGCCCACCCCGGCCCTGGCAGGCATTCACACGCGGGCCCACCAGCGACCCCACCGGCACTGAACCTGAATGCACACTGACAGAAGGGCGTCGACCGCACCGTGGTGCCGCGAGCGGTGAGCTTGCTACTCCGCGTAGTAGGTGGCGTCCTGCCGGTCGAGTGTCGTGCTGACCGGTTGGACGTAGAGCAGGTTGTTGTAGTGGCGGATGTAGCGGCCGGGAAAGTTGTACGACTCGAAGGAGATGCCGTCGACGGAGTCGGCGAGTCCGGCGCGCTGGGTGAAGGAGGCATCGTTCCTGAAGAGGATCGTGCCGTCGTTCTTCTCGACCCAGACCTCGAAGTTGTTGTGGCGCAGGTAGTAGCCGGGGAAGTTGGCCGACTCGAGGGAGACCGTGCCGGTGCCGGCCAGGCCGGGGACGACGCGGAACTGGGAGTCGGCGAGGTTGGTGACGTTCGCCTGGGTCTTGGCCCTGAACCCTTCGTGCCGGATGTAGCGGTCGGGGAAGTTGTACGAGGAGAAGCGGACGGGGGTGACGCCGTCGGCCACCGGGATGCCGAAGTTGGGCATGCCGTCGGCGTTCCAGTAGATCTTCTGGAAGCGGGTGCGGCGGTTGGGGTCGTTGAGCGGGTCGCCGGTGATGTCCTTGTAGTTGCGGTCGTGGTAAACGAGGATGTCGGACTTTCCGTCCTCGGAGACGGCGAAGGAGTTGTGGCCGGGGCCGTACTGGCCGGTGGCGTCGTTGCTCTTGAACACCGGCTCGGTGCTCTTGGTCCAGGACCCGGGATCCGTCAGGTCGGCGGTGGCGTCGGCGGTCAGCATGCCGAGGCAGTAGTTGGCGTCGGTGGCACTGGCCGAGTAGGTGACGAAGACCTTGCCGTTCTTCTGCAGGACAGCAGGACCCTCGTTGACGTCGAACCCCTGCTTCTCCCAGGCGAACTCCGGGGTGGACAGACGTACTTGCTCTCCGGTGATCGTCCAAGGGTTGGACATCTTCGCCAGGTAGATGCCGCCAGGGCCGGAGGGGTTGGACTGCGCCCAGACGAGGTAGCGGGTGCCGTTGTTGACGAAGGTCGTGTGGTCCAGGGACCAGGAATCCCAGTTGGTGGTGATGCGGCCCTTCTCGGCCCAGGGGCCGGTCAGCGGGTTCGCGGCGCTGGACTCCAGCGCGTACATCCGGATCTTCCACTTGTCGCCTGCGGAGCCGGCGGAGAAGTAGACGTACCACTTGCCGTCGATGAAGTGGATCTCCGGGGCCCAGATGTGAGCGCCCATCTCACCGCTGGCGTGCTTGGTCCAGATGGTGGTCTCGGGGGCGGTGGCGAGGCCCTGGAGGGTGGTGGCCCGGCGCATCACGATCTTGTCGTACGCCGGTACCGTGGCGGTGAAGTAGTAGAAGCCGTCGGTGTGCTTGAAGACGTGCGGGTCGGCGCGCTGGAGCGCGATCGGGTTGGTGAGGTTCGCGGCCGAGGAGGCCGGCGCGGCAGCGCGGGCGGGCGCACCGGTGGTGGCGAAGACGACCAGTGCGATGGCCCCCGCGGTCAGCGCGCGGCGGCTTATGAGGCGGGTCATGGGGCGATACTCCTGGGGGTCAGGCGTGGAAGGGGAAGACGGGTGGCAGCCAGGGGTAAGTGGCAGCCACCACTCGGGATAGCTCAGGCGACGGGCCTGAGCTGCCACTGCTGGCAGTCGTTGTTCAGCCAGGTCCACTGGCGTACGTCGGCGCCGTCGGCGGTGGAGCAGTTGGCGACGTCGGCGACCTTGCCGGTGGACTCGTTGACGATGCGGACGTAGTCGCCGCTGGCGGTGTAAACGAGCCTGAACTTCTGGCAGTTGTTGTTCAGCCAGGACCACTGCCGGATGTCGGCGCCGTCGGCGGAGCCGCAGTTCGCGATGTCCATGACCTTGCCGGTGGCGACGTTCACCAGCCGGCTGGTGTCGTTGCCCTGGTCCTCGACGCGCCACTTCTGGTTGGCGCCCGTATGGCAGGCCCACTGCTGGATGTTGGTGCCGTCGGCGGGGTCGCTGTTCGCGACGTCCAGGCACTTACCGCTGTGGCGGTTCACCAGTTGGTAGGAGGTCGGGGTGAGTGCCGTCTCCCCGGAGGGACCGGGCAGGGTGGTTCCGAGCGCGACCGGGGTGCCGAAGTTCGGGGTGCCGTCGGCGTTCCAGGTGAACTTCTGGGCCCGGGTGGTGCGGCCGTTGCCGCAGCCGCCGTTGGTGGTGTTGTTGGCGTGGTAGACGATCCAGTTCTCGGTGCCGTCTGGTGAGGTGAAGAATCCGTTGTGACCGGGTCCGTAGACGCCCGCCGCGTCGTCGCGCTGGAAGACGGGGGTCTGCTTCTTCGTCCAGGAGGAGGCGAGGAGCGGGTCGCTGCCGGTGAGCTCCAGCTGGCCCAGTTTGTAGTCCGGGGTGGAGCAGAAGCTCGCGGAGAAGGTGAGGAAGGTCCGACCGTCGTGGTAAAGGGGTTCGGGGCCCTCGTTGACCGGAGTGCGCGATCTCTCCCAGCTCAGGGTGGGGCTGGAGATGATGCTGAAGGTCTGACTGCTGAGTGTGTACGGGTTGCTCATCTGCGCGATGACCAGGCTCTGTGTACTGCCGTTGATGAAGCCGCTGCCCACCAGGTACAGCTTGTCGTCGTGCTTGAGCACGCTGGCGTCGATGAGCCAGCCACCGGTCGACAGGTTGGAGCCGGTGAGCATGTTCTTGTACGTGTACGGACCCATGGGGTCCGTACCGGCGCTTTCCAGGACATGGGTGCGCTGGGAGTCGCAACAGGCGACTCCGGCTGGGCCGGCGGAGTAGTAGAGGTACCAGTGGCCGTCGAAGAAGTGCAGCTCCGGCGCCCAGATGTTGTTGTTGCGGGCCGGGTTGGTGTCACTCCAAACCTGGACGCTGGCGGCGGTGGAGAGACCGGCCAGGGTCGGTGACTTCCGCATGGTCAGGACGCCGGTGAAGGTCGTGGTGATCAGGTAGTAGTTGCCGTTGTAGTACTCCAGCCAGGGGTCGGCGCCCTTCTGTGACTTGACCGGGTTGGTGAACGGCCGGCCGTCGGCAGAAGTGGCGGGCTGTGTGGTGACCAGTGAAGCGAACAGGGCCAGCAGAGCTGCCCCGAGTGCGAACCAGTGACGGGTGCGGAACACGGAAAGTCCCCTTCAGCAGCGCGTTCGAGAATGCGAACATCGTGCGTAACGTCGGACAGAGGTGGGCAGAGGGGCCGCGTACCCGGTCGACCGCGGTACGGCGGGCCCGCCCCGTGAGTCAGCTGAGTCAGTAGACGGCTTTGAAGGTGGCGTCCGCCCGGTCGGCCTCGGTCGAGATCTCGTCGAGCCGCAGTACGAAGGACGAGTGCCGGAGGTAGCGCGTCGGGAAGCGGGCCGAGCGGAACGACGACCAGGTTCCGTCGGCGAGGCCGGCGACACGGGTGAACGTGGCGTCGCTGGCGAAGCCCGACGTTCCGTCGTTACGGACGACCTTGATCTCGAAGTTGTCCTGTCTCAGGTAGTGGCCGGGGAAGTTGACCGACTCGAACGACACCGCGCTCGGGTCGGACAGCCCGGGCCGCAGCCGCCACTGAGCGTCCTGGTAGGGGTCGAAGGGCAGCTCGCTGATGCGGCCGGCGAAGCTCGCGTGGCGGACGTAGTGGCCGGGGAAGTTGTAGGACTTCAGCAGGTTCCAGCCCGTGCCGCCGTACCGGGCGAGGAGCCGGTCGCGGTCGGCTGCGGTGATCGGCTGGATGGTGTTGTGCTTCGCGTTCAGCGGCGCGGTGTAGGACTGGCGGCCCACCTTGGTCCATGTTCCCGACACCAGGTCGCCCTGCCACAGGTCGAACTTCGCGTTGGGGCAGAAGGTGTCACCCCACAGCGACCAGGTGGACGAGGTGAGGGACTTCACCAGCGTCGGGGCCTCGGTGCACCGGTTCTCGGCGACGCCCTCGGTGTACTTGGTGAAGCTGCCCGGTTCCACCGATGTCGACCGCGCGCCGGCCAGCCGTCCCGTCACGTTGCTCTTGTAGTAGAGGTAGTTGGATCCGTTGACGCCGGTGACGACGTGGGAGTCGAGGATGCCCGAGCCCGTGTCGTAGAACACCACGGGGTCGGTGGCGGTGACGAAGTCGGTCGTGTAGGCGGCGGCGATCACGGAGTGCGAGGAACCCTGCGGGACGGTGGTGAACGTGATGCCGTAGGCGCTGCGGACCGGGTCCCAGTGGACGGCCGGGGCCCAGCTGTAGGAATTCGCGTTGGTGGCGTTGACCTTGAGTAGCTGGTCCGCCGACCAGTTCACCAGGTCCGGCGAGGTCCAGACGTGGATGTTCGGGTTGGCCTTCGTGAAGCTGCCGCCCACGGCGATGTCGGTCGCCAGAGCGACCCAGCTGCCGTCCCACAGCCGGTACAGGAACGGGTCGCGGATACCCTTGGTGCCCGCGGTCGGGGTGAGGATCGCGTTGTTGTCGTTGAGCGGCGTCCACTCCCGGCCGTCGTCACTGACGGCGAGATGCAGGGCGTTGACGTTGCCCGCTCCGCTGATCGACTCCTTGAAGTAGCCCATCACGTAGGCGGAATCGGCATCCGCCGCTTCGGCCGTCTGCGTGGGCGCGACCACACCCGCGACGATCGCGATCAGGGCGACCAAAAACGCCCGTATTCGGATCAATCGTGCCAACATACTCTCCCTCGTCCTCTCGGTGAGAGGCCGGGCGGGTGGCACACGCCACCCGCCTGGCAGCGGCGGACCTCGGTGAAGAAGACGACACCGAGGGGAACGACCTGCCGGACCGGCGCCGGCGTCCCTGTCAGGTCAGCTCGTGACGCGGAAGGTGGCGTCGTTGCGTGCGGTGTCGGTGGTGATGGGGTCGAGCTTCAGTTCGAAGGCGTAGTGGCGGATGTAGCGGTCGGGGTGGTTGTACGACTGGAACGACGACCAGGAGGAGTCGGCGAGTCCGGCGACCTGCCGGAAGGTGGCGTCGGCGGCGAACTGGGTGCTGCCGTCGTTGTAGGCCAGCTGGAAGTCGAAGTTGACGTGGCGCAGGAAGTATCCGGGGAAGTTGACCGACTCGAAGGAGACGGTTCCGGACCCGGCCAGGCCGGGCCGCGGCCGGAACTGGGCGTCCTGGTTGGTGATGTTCTGGTCGATGCGCACGTCGAAGTTGGTGTGCCGCACGTAGCGGTCCTGGAAGTTGAACGACTGGAGCCGCTTGGGGGCGATGTTGGCGTAGCGCGCCTGAACCCGGCTCTCCTCGGCGGCCGTCAGGGTCAGGATCTCACCGTGCCGCTTCTTGGTCCCGCCCATGCTGTAGCTTCCCGCGGCCGGCAGGCGGTAACTGCTCGATGCGGACGGGTTGGTGGTCAGGACCGGCATGTAACCGCGGCTGGTGGCGTACTGGTCGAGGTAGAGGGCCCACTCGTTGCGGTCACGGAACTTCATCCACATCGGGCCCTCGACCTGGGCGCCGGTGAGGCCGATGCCGGAGAGGTTACCGATGGTGGTCCAGGTCCCCAGGATCGAATTGCTGCCCTCGAGGGTGATCTGGCCGTCGCCGGAGGCACGCACGTAGCGGTACTGACCGACGCCGGCCGGCTGCTCGATGATCTGGGTGTCGATGATGCCCTGGGTGCCGGGGCGGTCGATGTAGAGCTGCGGAGTCGTGATGGTGTGGAAGTCGGAGGTGCGGGCGTAGTAGATGCGGTGCTTCAGCACACCGTTGAGGGTGGCGTTGGTCGCCCAGTACAGGACGTAGTCGTTGGTTTCCTCGTCCCAGATCGCTTCCGGCGCCCACGCGTTGCGCCCGTCGGGGATCGCGCCGGCGACGTTCAGCAGCCAGGGCTGTGACCAGGTGACCAGGTCGCTCGACTCCCACACCACGAGGTTGCGGCTGCCGTTGGACGTGGAGTCCCCCCACGATTGGCCGCAGCCGATGCACAGGTCGGTCGCGATGATCCAGTACTTGCTCCCGTCGGGAGAACGGACCAGGGCGGGGTCACGCACTCCGCGCGTGCCCACCGTGGAGCGCAGGACCATGCCTCCGCCGTTGAGGTCGTTCCAGTTCAGGCCGTCCGTGCTGTGCGAGAAGTAGATCTGCTGCCCCGTTGCCCCCTCCCCGATGAAGTGCGCCATCAGATAGCCCGGATCGGCGGCGGCGGCCCGCTGGGGCGTGGTCAGGACCTGGGCGGTGAAGAGCAGGCAGGCGGCGACGAGTATCGCCGTCAGCCGGGCTCGAAGCGCTGACATGTACATATCCTGTCTTTCTGGGGGCCACGATCAGGTGAAAGTGGAGTCGAGGGGGAAGCTCGCGGTCTCTGCGCCGCTGGAGGGATCTGTTGCCGCGCGACGCGGGACGCGGCGCTGCCGAGGAACCGCCGAACGGCCGGGTCGTCTGTGCGTGATCAGGACCGTAGACACCTCCGGCACGGGGAGGGGCGCCCCGTGCCGGCCATAGGCAGGCGTCGAATCGCCGTACCCAGGAGATGTCCTCAGGGCCGACCCGCTCGATGTGTCCGCGCGCCGGTGCTGACTAGCCTCGGCTCCACTTCTGGGTGGCGTTACCGAGAGCCGTCCACAGCTGGACCGGCGATCCGTTGGCCTTCGCCGAGTTCTTCACATCGATCGCGAGGCCGTTGGAGCGGTTGATGGCAGAGCCGTCCAGACGGAACGACCACTTCTGGCTGGACTTGCCGTTGCAGGTCCAGAGGATCAGCTTGGTACCGGCGGTCGTGCCGTCACCGGCCGCGGCCAGGCAGTTACCCGCGACGCGGAGTTCACCCGCGGCGGTCTGCGTGATGGTCTGGTTCTGGTTCCCGGAGCAGTCCCAGATCTGTACCTGAACACCCGTCTGTCCGTTGGGCACGTCGAGGCAGCGACCCGAGTTTGCACCCTTCAGCGTGAAGGGGTTCGCCGGTGCCGGGTCCTGGACGAGCTGCCACTCCTGCGCGTCGTCCGCCGCGGGGTCCGTGGCCGTGTTGATCGACGCCTGCAGGGTGACGGGGCCGCTCTGGGCGGCGCCCGTCATGAAGAGGCTCGCGTTACGGACCGATCGGATCTTGTAGTAGCCGTCGGTCGAGGGGGCGAGGGTCCACTGCTTGTCGGTGGCTCCGTCGTCGACCCACTGGGCCAGGCGCTGCCCTGCTGTCGCGCTGCCGGTCCAGACAGCGACCGAGCGGCCACCGGCCTTGTTCAGCAGGGAGACGTTGCCGCCCTTCTCCGTCACGTGCCAGCGCTGTGTGTCGTCCACGGCATCCTTGTCGCGCAGGACGAGGTCGGGCGCGTTCCCGGTGAGGTTCGCGTCCTGCGTCTTCCCGGCGTCCGGGCTGAGAACCTGACCGGTCGCACGGTTGACGAGGGTGCTGTAGGTGCCGGCGGACCGGCCGAGGTCGACCTCGGCGTACTTCACCGGACCGACGCTGCCGCCCGCCCACGCGGCCTGGAGGATCAGGACGCGTCCCGTGCCGTCCACGTACTGGAGGTTGCGGCTGTACCCGGCGGCGATCGGCGTCTGGTACTCCTTCCAGGTGCCGTCACTGCGGCCGGACTCGTTCACCCAGACGTTCTTGTCACCGGCGGCGTTCATCACGATCCGTCCGTCCGGCAGCGGCTGGAGCACCGGGCTGCCGCCGGTCGGCAGCGTGCGCCCACCAGCCGGCACGGGCAGCTCGGTGATCGGCTGGTCGGCGGCCGCGTAGAACTTCAGCGGATCGTCCGCGATCCTGTAGCGGACGTCCGGGCCGCCGACGAAGTACTCGTAGGTCATGATCCACTTGCCGTCGGTCGTCGGGGCCAGCGTCGTCATGCCCGGGCGTTTGCCGCCGATCTGTGTCTTGCCGTTCCCCCGGCTGACCGTGGTACCCGCCATGTCGACGACCGGCTGACTCCAGGACGTGCTGCGGCCGTCCCAGGTCTTGTGCGCGAGGATCTGGCCGTCCGAGTCCGGCGCGGTGTCGTTGTCGGGGTCGAGGACCGGTATGCCGGTGGTGGCGTCGTAGCTGAGGTAGTCGTTCTCGTCGGAGTAGTAGGCGACGAGTTTGCCGTTGCGGGCGATCAGGTACGGCTCCCAGACCGGGTCCTGCTGCGCGTTGCTGTTGGCGCTCGAGTCGGTCCCGCCCTGCCAGCTGCCGGTGGCGATGATGTTCTCGACGCTCCAGGTCGCACCCTGGTCGGTGCTGGCGTACAGGGCGATCGCCACGTCCTTGCGGTCACCGTTACCGGTCGGCGCCCAGTTGGGGTCGGCGGCCTTCTTCTCCTTGTAGTAGTAGTCGTCCCCCGAGACCACGCTCGCGAGAAGCAATGTGCCCGCGCGGAGGTCTCCCACGTCCTGCGGGAGCACGTAGAAGTAAGGGTTCGTCCAGTTACTGGTGTATTTGGCATATTTCGGGTCACTGGACAGTTCGGAGGGCGGCTTCACATCGGTCAGCTTCTGCCAGGTCGTGCCGTCGTCGTCGCTCTTGTAGACCGGCAGCGTCTGCCCCACCGGAGCGCCCTGGCTGTTCTCGAACGACGCCACGATCCGGCCCCCCGGCAACTGGGCCGACTTCGGGTAGAGGACACAGGGCCTCTTGTTGCACGCGGCGGAATTGTCCGCCACATACAGATTCGACGAGCTCGGCTGATATGCCGACGCACTCGTCGCGGAGGCAAGGGCGACTGCCATGCCGACGCAGCCAGCCGTCGCTGCCGCAAAAGCCTTCCGTACCAAGGGTCTTGTCATTGCAGGTCCTCTGAGCTCATGGCGGTGGCGGGTGAATAACCTGGTGCCTGTGTCATCGGAGTATCGGGAAGCGGAGCCCTGATGTCACCGGCGCGTTTCCGAAAGAGTTTCGTAGCCCGGTCCTCCTCGGGTATTGACGGCGTCGACCGGGGCCCACGGCCACGTGACCGGTGGTTTTTGTCGTCCGTGCAGTGCTCTTGCCGCCGCCTGCCGAGCCCCGTTACTTTGCAGCGGAGTTTTGGCAGATACGCGGCGCGGTCCGGCACATCGGTGTTCGGCGAACAGAACGGGCATCGAGGAAGTGACACATCCAGGTCGGGGCCGACAAGAAGCTCAGTACGGTTTGCTGACGAACATCGCCGCCGAGGCGGGAGTCTCGCTCAGTACCGTGTCCAAGGTGGTGCACCGACGTCGGGACGTCGGCGCGGCGACGCGCGCCAGAGTCGAGGAGCTGCTGGACCGCTATAGCTACGCCCGCCCGTGGGAGCGGGATCCCTCGACGCCCCGGCAGATCATCGCGGTGTTCCGTGACCTGTCGGGCCCGTACACCTTGGAGGTGGCGCGCGGGATCGTGGACGCGGCCGGTGAGTTGGGCATCAACGTGGTCACGGGGACCACGGGCCGCCGGTCCATTTCCGGATGGCTCGAGGAGTGCGTGGCGCTCGGTGCGGCCGGGATGGTCATCGTGATCTCGATGCTGGCCGAAGAGGATCAACGCCGGATCGTCGAGCAGCGGATCCCCGTGGTGCTGATCGACCCGCTCAGCGCGCCGACGCAGGACATTCCCAGCATCGGCGTGACGAACTGGAGCGGCGCCCGGGAGGCCGTGCAACACCTGCTGGACCTCGGGCACACCCGGATCGGCATGGTCGCGGGCCGCTCGCATTCTCTGGCCGGGGCGGCACGCGTGCACGGCTACCGGGCCGCCCTGGAGGAAGCCGCCCTGGCCTACGACCCCGCGATCGTCCGCTCGACCGACTTCGACTACGACGAAGCGCTCGCCGCCAGCCTGCAGATCCTGCGGGCCCACGACCCGCCCACGGCCGTCTTCGCGGCCAGCGACGCACAGGCGCTCGGCGTGCTGGAGGCCGCTCGCCAGCAGGGACTGGGCGTACCGGACGACCTCGCGGTGATGTCCTTCGACGACACCCTGGTGGCGGCCATGGCCTGCCCGCCGCTGAGCGCCGTACGGCAGCCGTTCGAGGAGCTGGGGCGCGAGGCGACGCGGATCCTCCTGGAACTCGCCCAGGGCCGGCCGCCCGCGTCCCCGCGCATCGAGCTCGCCACGGAGCTCGTGCTGCGGACGTCGACGAAGGCTCGCACTCCGGCGGTTTCCGGGTAACGCGATCCGGCCGGCGGCGCATGCCGCCGGCCCCTTCGTCCGCCTCCCGCCGGCTCACTCCCGCTCGACGGACACGGGAACCGTATGATGCCGCAGGACCGTCGCGTCCCGCTCCACGCCGACCAGTTGCATGACCTCCCGCGCCGGTGTGTCCAGGCTGGAGGAGCCCGCGTGGAGCACGATCTCGCCGGGTTCGACGACGCGTCGGCCGTCCAGGCCAGTGAAGGCCAGGCGGTCGGTGTGGACGTGGAAACGGATGGTCGCCTGCTCGCCGGGAGCGAGGGCGACCTTGGCGAAGCCGAGCAGGAAACGCACCGGTCGGGTCACCTGCGCGACCGGGTCGACGGCGTACAGCTGGACCGTTTCGGCGCCCGCCACCGCTCCTGTGTTGCGCACCCGCGCGCTGACCGTGAACTCGCCGTCCGTCGGCACCTGGTCGCGGTCGACGGTCATGAGGTCGGTCTCAAACGTGGTGTACGACAGTCCGTGGCCGAACGGGAACGCGGGGGTGGGGTCGAGGTTGGACAGGAAGCTCTGCCGGTCGCCGAGCGGCGGGTGGAGGTAGGTGTACGGCTGCCCGCCCGGCGAGGCGGGGATCTGCACGGGGAGCTTTCCACTGAAGTTGGCCCGCCCGGAGAGGAGTTGGGCCAGCGCCCGGCCGCCCTCCTCCCCCGGCAGGAAGACCTGCACCAGGGCCGCGGCGGCGGGCGCGAACCGGCCCAAGGCGTAGGGCCTGCCGCTGCTGACGACCACCACGACCGGCTTCCCGGTCTCCAGGAGCGCCTCGACCAGTTCCTCCTGAACGCCCGGCAACCGCAGGTCCTCCACGTCGCAGCCCTCCCCCGAGGTGCCGATGCCGAACATGCCCGCCTTGTCGCCGACGACGAGGACGGTGAGGTCGGCCCCCGCGCAGGCCGCCACCGCGGCCGGGATCCCGGAGCGGTCCTCGTCGCGGATCGGGCAGCCCTGCGCGAACTCCCAATGAACGGACGGGAGTTCCTCGGCGAGGGCGGTACGCAGGGAGGCCGCCTCGACGCCGTCGCCGAGGTCGTCGCGGTCTGCGAGGACGTGGTTGGGGAAGCTGTAGCAGCCGAACATGGTGCGCACGTCGTCGGCGCACGGGCCGATCAATGCGATCCGGCCGACGGACGGGAGAGGCAGGGTCCCGTCGTTCGACAGCAGAACGGCGCTCGACTGTGCCACGGCGTAGGCAAGCCCACGGTTCTCCGGCTTGTCGAGGTCCAGTTCACCCGCGCGCAGAGCAGGGGGCTGTGGGTCCCAGTCGGGATCCAGCAGCCCGAGTTCGATCTTCTGCCGCAGCACCCGGCGCACCGCGCGGTCGACCAGGTTTTCGTCCACCAGCCCCTGTTGTACGGCGTGGACGAGGGCGTCGCCGAAGCCGCGCTGGTCGGGCAGTTCCACGTCCATCCCGGCGCTCAGCGCGAGCGCGCCGGCGTCGCGCAGGTCGGCGGCCACCCGGTGGGCGCTCACCAGGAAGGGCAGGGACCAGTAGTCGGAGACGACGGTCCCCTCGAACCCCCACGCC
Source organism: Streptomyces sp. NBC_00576 (assembly GCF_036345175.1). Lineage (NCBI taxonomy): Bacteria > Bacillati > Actinomycetota > Actinomycetes > Kitasatosporales > Streptomycetaceae > Streptomyces > Streptomyces sp. NBC_00576. The sequence goes on from NZ_CP107780.1 coordinate 1,421,074, forward strand.
TCACGCAGGACGTCGGTCAGCAGCCACCGGCTGGCGGCGGGCGCCTCGCCGTCGATCTCGGCGTACGAGTTCATCACCGAACCCACGCCGGCGGCGACGAGCCGTTCGAAGGGCGGCAGGATGACGTCGAACAGTTCGCGGCGGCCGGCGTGCACGGGGGCGTGGTTGCGGCCACCCATGGACGCGGAGTACCCGGCGAAGTGCTTGAGGGTGGCGTACACACCGGCGCTCTGCAACCCGGTGACGTACGCCTCGGCCACCTCACCCACCAGGTACGGGTCCTCGCCGTAGGTCTCCTCGCAGCGACCCCAGCGGTAGTCGCGGATCACGTCGACGACCGGGGCAAGCCCCTGGTGAACGCCGGCCTCGGCCATGTCGGCGCCGATCGCCTCGCCGACTCGGCGGATCAGTTCGGGGTCGAAGGTGGCGGCCATCGCCAGCGAGGTGGGGTAGATGGTGGCGCCGTAGGCGGTGAAGCCGGTCAGGCACTCGTCGTGCGCCATGGCCGGGATACCGAACCTGCTCTGTGCCACCACCTGCCGCTGGTGCTCGGCCAGGAGGCGGGCGTGCTCCAGAGCAGGGCGGGGCAGGGTCCCGTAGGGCCGGGTGAGCTGTCCCAGACCGTGCCGGGCGGTTTCGTCGAGGTCACCGACGCGGCCGAAGTGGTTGCTGCCCGGGGCCACTTCCGGGCCGTCGGCCTCGATGTCCTCCCAGGTGCTGCTGAGCTGGGCGACCTTCTCGGGGAGGGTGAGCCGGGCGAGGAGGGCCTCGGCCCGGTCGGGTGCCGATCGGGCGAGATCGGCCCAAGGCCGGTCGTCCTGTTCCTGGGGGATGCCGCCGTGGTCCGGCATGGTGGTCGTCATTCACGACTCCTCGGGGATGGCCGATGCGCGAGGGGGCGCGCGGGGTGTGCGTGGGCATGCCGACGGGACCGGGCGCGCTGCCCGGCCGTCGCGCGAAGCGAACCGCCCTACAAAGTGGGCTACTTGGAGAAACCGGCGGTGAGGCCGGCGACGAGCTGGCGGCGGGCGAGGGTGAACAGCGCGAGCATCGGCAGGGTGGAGAGCACCACCGCGGCCATCGTGGCCGGTACGTCGATGCCGAACTGCCCCCGGTAGAGGGTCAGCGCCAGTGGCAGCACCGCCTTGTCGCCGCTCTGGGTGAGGATGAGCGGGAAGAGGAAGCCGTTCCAGACCTGCAGCCCGTCGTAGACGGCGACCGTCATCAGCGCCGGGCGCGCCAGCGGCGCCGCGAGCGAGATGAGCATGCGCCAGTCACCGGCGCCGTCCACGATCATCGCCTCGAACAGGGAGCGCGGCACGTCGCGCAGGAAGCTCACCAGGATCATCACGGTGATCGGCAGCGCGAACGCCGCCGAGGGCAGAACGATCGCGAGCAGGCTGTCGTACAGGTTCATTCTGATGATCAGCAGGTACACCGGGATGATCACCGCCTGCAGGGGGATCGCCAGGCCCAGCAGGTACAGCCGGAAGGACACGCGGGAAAGCCTGCTTCCGGCGTTGCGGACGATCGCGAACGAAGCCATGAGGGCGACGACGACAGCGATCACGACCGTCGCCGCGGTGACGATGACGCTGTTGAGCAGGTAGGTCGTGAAGTCGCCTGCCAGGACGGTCCGGTAGTTGTCGAGCGTGGGGTGGCCGGGCAGGGCCAGTGGGCTGCCGGCGGTGAAGTCGGCACGGCTGCGCAGGCTGGTGATCACCAGCCAGTACACGGGTATGACGACCACCGCCGCCCACAAGAGCGTGGCGCTGCCTGTCAGGGCACGCCACAGCGCGCCGACGGCCGTGATCCGACGGAGGGATCCGGGCCGCGGCGCCGTTACTGGGCGCTCGGCGGCACCTTCCCGGTCGTTGCCGGTACGGGGATCGCGGGTCTTGGTGACGATGGTGCTCACATGCCCTCCTGCTGGCTGTCCATCCGGGTGAAGCCGGACAAGCGGGTGGTCAGCAGCGACAGGCCGAGGCCGAAGACCACCAGGAGGGCGGCGACGGCGCTGGCCCGGCCCATGTCATGGGCCTGGAATCCGGTGATGTACATGGAAAGAGGAAGGACGCGGGTGGCGGTGCCCGGGCCGCCGGTGCCGCCGGACAGGACGAAGATCAGGTCGAAGTAGGTCAGCGAGCCGACGAGCATGAGCGTGCTGGACGTGACCATCGTGTACTTCAGCTGCGGAAGCGTGATGCGCCGGAACCGGGTCGCCGGCCCGGCGCCGTCAAGGGCGGCGGCCTCGTACAGGACGGTCGGGATCTGCCGTATGCCGGCCTGATAGAGCAGGGCGTGGAACGGCACGAACTGCCACGCGATCACGAAGATCACGGTGTACAGGGCCAGGTCCGGAGAGCCCAGCAGCGGCTTCGCCAGCCAGTGCAGTCCGGGCGTGGCGCCGATGCCGAAGGACGGGTCGAGCAGCGCCTGCCAGGTCAGGCCGATCGCCACGGCGGACAGCAGCAGCGGGAGGAAGAACAGTACGGCGAACAGGGCGCGCAGCCTCCCGCGGGGCGCCTGGAAGTGGCCGAGTGCCAGGGCGACGGGCGTCTGGACCAGCCAGCTGATCACCATCACCTTGACGGTGAGCCACAGTGCCTGCCAGGTGGCACCGTCGGTCAGGACAGCGCTCCAGTTGGCGACGCCCGCCCAGCCGACGGAGCCCAGGCCGTCCCAGCGGGCAAGACTGAGCGCCACGACGCCCACGAGGGGGACGAGGCCGAACAGGCCGAAGAGGAGCAGGGCGGGGGCAGCCATGAGGAGGCCGCTGGAGCGGCGGCCTCTCCCACGGCCGGCTCGAAGAGCGGTGGTCACGATGTCGCCTTGCTCATGTTCGTGCCGAACTCGGCGGGCGGGATCTGGCGCAGGAACGATTTGTCGGTGTTGGTCAGCAGCGGGTCGGCCTGGTCGGACGGCAGTGCCTGGTCCCAGGAGAGCTGGAAGCTCGGCGCGTTCTGCACCAGGCCGTAGACGAACGTGAGCCACGCCTTGTCGGACGACGACTTCACCGTCGCCAGCTTCGACTCCAGGCCATTGACCGGCGGCACACTGCCGGCGGCGAGGTAGGCGTCGACCTGGGAGTCGTTCAGAACGTAGTCGTTGAAGTACGTCAGCGCGGCCGACTTGTTCTTGGTGGCCGAGTTCAGCGACAGGAAGTTCGAGGGGTTGCCGACGATGCTGTCCGCCTTGCCGGCGCCGCCGGGCAGCGTCGGGAAGGCGGTGTAGCCCAGGTCGCCCTTGGCCAGGAAGTCGGGCGCGGCCTTGGCGATGTTGGCGTACTCCCAGGTGCCCATCACCTCCATCGCCGCCTTGCCCGTGTAGAGCAGGGCCGTGGAGGCGCCCTGGTCGTAGCTGACGGAGGAAGCGTTGTCGCCGAAGGCGCCGGCCTTCGACAGGTCCTGCAGGTACTGGTTGGCCTGGGTGACCGAGGGGTCCTTCCAGGCCGAGGCGTCACCGGAGGCGATCTTCGTGAAGACGTCGGAGCCGCCCTGGCGGTCCAGCAGGTACTCCAGGTACATCAGCGTCGGCCACTTGGAGTTCGCCGCGAGCGACATCGGCACAACGTCCTTCGCCTTCAGCTTCTTCACGGCCGCCAGCAGATCGGCGTACGTCTTCGGCGGCTCGACGCCCGCATCGGCCAGCACCTTCTTGTTGTAGTAGAGGACGACCGGGGCGAGACCGTTGGCGGGCACACCGTAGACCTTGCCGTCGAAGGTGGCACTCTGCATCACACTGGGGGTGAACCGGTCGGCCTTCACGTCCGACGCCCTCAGCGTGTCGACCTTGCCCGCCTTGACGTAGTCGTTCAGCGCGCCGCCGCCCCAGCTGAAGAAGATGTCCGGAGCCTGGTTCGCGCCGAAGGCGACACGCAGCTTCTGCTTGTAGTCGTCGTTGGCGAACAGCCTCAGGGTGATCTTCTCGTCCGGGTGGTCGTTGTTGTAGGCGTCGACGGACTCCTTCAGGATCGTCTGGTCGTTGAGCGCCCACATCGTCAGGCCCTTCGCCGACGACGTCGTGGACGGCCCCGACGTCCCGCACGCGGCGAGGCCCAGGGCCGCCGACGCGGTGACCGCAATCGCAACGGCGCCTCGAATTCTGGGAGTTCCGAGAATTCCGCTGATAGGGATTCCCCGCATGGTGTGCCTCTCTTCTCTCGGCATGCCATTGGCATGGGTGAGGCAGGCGAACCGGAAACCGTCACGAAAAGGTTTCGGATGCCTCACCGCGGGTGGCCTGCCTGCTGACCGGGACCCTGACACGACTTTCACACCGGGGACAAGGACGGGAATTCCTCGGTTACGAAACACTTTCGCGCACCGCGCGGAAATGCCGAGAAGGACGACCGCTCGCCAGTGAGCGGAGCCTCAGAGGGGGCCGTCCGGCGAAGGGCGTGCGGACGTATTCCGCCGTCTTGCCACGTGCGCCAACCGGCTCGGCTTGGAAGGCGGCGATGTCGGAGGGCTCGCGGCCGACGCCGCCGGGCACCGGGGTGACCCGGGCGGCGATGCCGTCGAGCTCGGCCGGGCGACGTCCCCGGCTCGGGGCGCGGTGGATGCCGACGTCAGTGACGGTAGGGCCGGGCTTGGCATGCTCCGGCGCGACGAGACCGGGCACGTCCGCGGTGACGACGTCGCACGGCGTGCACTGCCACGCACGGTGTCATGGCCCTTGACCGGCTCGTTGACCCGTCGTCAAAAGGGCAACACTCGCCAAAGCGAGCCCGTTCGCAGCAGGGTGCTGTCGTCCCGTGAAGCCTGACATCGAGCCTGCCCTGACTGGATCCAGCCCCTGCCGGCGACGCAAGCGGACGCACACGGCTTGCATGAGCACAACCTGCTTCGAAGCGGAGCAACACAGCGCGGGACCGCCGGTTGGCCAAACTGGCGTCGGGGATCGAGCGCCATCGCATCCCAGGCGAACCTGGGAAAGAGGTCGGCCCGCATCAGGCTGGCCTGCACATCGACATCGGCCTCGGTGCGCGATGCATGGGAGACACTGATGAGCTGCAGGGCGCTCGGTGCAGCCCTACACGCATACCGGCGGGGGGGCCTTGAAGTAGCAGGCGCCGTCGACGGCCGGCCGCCAGGTCTGTCGGCGCCAAGTGCCGTCGGCGAGGCAGCGGCCGACCCGGCCCATGGTGATGGTGGTGAAGGTCAGCGCATCATGTCGAGCCGATGGTTCGAGCGCCCTTTCTCATGGGCTCAAGGTCGCGACGCACTCCACATGATGCGTCATCGGAAAGGCATGAATCGGCACGGCACCTGATACGCCAAGCATGTACGCGATCGTCCACGCATCCGGCGAATCTCGTCACCCCGTGGGAGCCGCGCTCCGGCGATCTCGTCGTGAGCGAGGGGAACATAGCCGCACATCGCCGGTTAGCCAAACCGGTGTTCCTGCAGACGATTGTTGTCCAACGTCTGCCCGAGCACCACCGCGGATCGATCCATCGGCGAGAACTCACCACCGCTGCAGAGGCGGAATCCCTGCTCTCCGTTTGCGCGTCGTCCGTCGCCGGAGGTTCTTCTCCAGTACCCGTTTGGTGCTCCATACCGCCCGGAGATCCACCACACTTGCCCCCCGAACCGATAGCAGCTTCCACAAACCGTCAGCCGCGCAAGCAACAGGAGGGCGCGCCACCCTCCGTAGCCAGATGCACTGTCTCCGTCCAAGATGACAACCGTTCGTCTTTCCTGGCCAACGCCTGGTATTCGACGAGCGACCTCGCCGCCTGTCTGCACGTGGACACCTCGACTCTGCGGCGCTGGCGCACCGCTCGACCACCGCAGGGCCCGCCGTTCGTCTCCGTTTCGGAACGCGTCGTCCTGTACAGCGCGCTCGACGTGGAGGAATGGCTGCACAGCCGCCGGACCGTCCCGGGCCGAGAAGCCTGATGGCCGAGAAGGCCATTGTTCCGGTCGGTGTCCGACTCTCCACCGACATCGAATACCGGCCCGATCGCCCCCATCCCTACCGAGCGCGGGTCCGCTGGTTCGATCCCGCTACGAAGCGGCGCCTGTCCCTGTCGGAGGGAAAGGCGGACGAGGACGAGGCGCAGGAGTGGCTCCAGGACATCATCGAAGCCGCGCAGGCCGGACTGTCCCCATCGCTCGCCACCATGAAACTCGCCGAATACGGCGACGCGAACATGGATCTCGCCCTGCGCGGGCTGGAGTTGAAGACCCTCGACCCCTATCTCGCGGGTTGGCGGATGCGCGTGGTCCCTGCCCTGGGCCACCTCGCCGTACGGATGATCACCAACGGCATCGTCGACCGCACCGTGCAGAACTGGATCGTCGACGAACACAGCCGCTCCACGGTCAAGAACACCATCGCCGTCTTGGTCCGCGTCATGGAACAGGCAGTCCGCGACGGCATCATCAAAGTCAACCCCGCCCGCATCAGCGGCTGGCAGAAGCTCTACAAGCAGGCCGAGGACGAACTCCGCGACCCCCGGGCCCTCGCCCTGCCCGACTGGGACACGCTCGTCCAGCTGGCCGACGCACTCGTGGCCGCCTCCTACAACCACTACCGCGGCTGGGGCGACGTCGTCCTGTTCGCCGCGAGCACCGCTGCCCGGATCGGGGAAGCCTCCGGGTGCCGCGTCGGAGATATTGACACCAGCCAGTGGATCTGGACGGTACGGCGGCAGACCACGCCCGCGCCCGGCGGACTCACCGACAAGGGCACCAAGGGCAAGCGCGCCCGGAAGGTTCCCATCATCGAGGAGATCCGCCCGCTCATGGCCCAGCGTATCCTCTCCGCCGGCCCCGCCCCTGACGCACGTCTGTTCACCGGCCCACGCGGAGGACGCGTCTCCACCGCGGTCCTGCGCGACGCGACCCACTGGGACGAGGTCGTCACCCGCCTCGGCTACGAGCACCTGCGCCGCCACGATCTCCGCCACACCGGACTGACCTGGTTCGCGGACGCCGGAGTCCCCCTCCACGTACTGCGCAGGATCGCCGGCCACGGATCGCTGACGACCACTCAGCGCTACCTGCACCCGGACGTCCACAAGATCACGGCTGCCGGTGCGGCACTCTCCGCACACCTCAGCGTGCTGCGCGCCCCGCGCACGCTTCCCGCAACGACTGTCCTCACCCGCTGACACCGGTCAAGGACCACTGGTCCCCATCTGGTCCCCAAGAATGATCGAGGGGCGGTTTCGGATTCCTCCGAAACCGCCCCTCACCTGCGACTCCATAGAGTCGGGACGACAGGATTTGAACCTGCGACCCCTTGACCCCCAGTCAAGTGCGCTACCAAGCTGCGCCACGTCCCGATGCCGCCTGACCTGGGATTTCCCCTGGCCGAACGCGCATGGAAACAATAGCGCACTCGGGTCGATGGTCGCGCACTCCTTTATTCGTCCCCCGGCCCTTGACCTCAAGTTTGGTTGAGGTCGCACGATCGTCTCCATGACGACCACAGCCACGCACATCGACCCGTACGAGACACCCGACGCACACGACACACACGCATACGCCGAGCTGACCGGGCTCATGGGGCTGATGACCGGCGACGAGAAGCACGGGCCGGCGGCGACCTCCACCCTGGACGTTCTCTGGGTGCTCTACGACCGGGTCCTGCGGGTCGGCCCCGACCGGATGGCGGACCCCGAGCGCGACCGGTTCCTGCTGTCCAAGGGGCACGGGCCCATGGCGTACTACGCGGTACTCGCTGCCAAGGGCTTCCTGCCCGTGGCCTGGCTGCCGGGCTTCGGCTCGTACGACTCGCCGCTCGGTCACCACCCCGACCGGGTGCTGGTGCCCGGGGCCGAGATCGGCAGCGGCTCGCTGGGGCACGGTCTGCCGATCGCGGTCGGTACGGCGCTGGGGCTGCGCGCCCAGCGGCGCGGAGGGCCCGCGGTGTGGGTGCTGATCGGCGACGCCGAACTGGACGAGGGCAGCAACCACGAGGCGATCGCCTTCGCCGGTCCCGCCGGCCTCGAACGCCTGCACACAGTCGTCGTCGACAACTCGTCCGCCAGCCATGGCCGGCCCGGTGGCATCGCCGCCCGCTTCGAGGCCGCGGGCTGGTCCACGGCAACGGTCGACGGCCGTGACCACGAGGCCCTGTACACCGCGTTCACCACGCCGCATCCCGGCCGCCCGCACGCGGTCGTGGCGCGGGTCGAACCGAAGTCCGACTGACCCGCCCCTCCCCACTGTCTCGTCCCGTCCCGTCCTACTGATCTCACCGACCTGAAGGGATCCACACCCCATGGACACCATGCGCGACCGCTTCGCCCCTGTCCTGACCCGGCTGCTCGACGAGGATCCGCGCGTCGCCGTCGTACTCGCCGAGATCGGCGCAGCCCAGTTCGCTCGGACGCGGGCCCGGCATCCCGACCGGGTGATCAACGTGGGCATCCGGGAGCAGCTGCTGATCGGTGCGGGCGCGGGCCTGGCGCTCACCGGTATGCGCCCCGTCGTGCACACGTTCGCGAGCTTTCTCGTCGAGCGGCCCTTCGAGCAGGTCAAGCTCGATCTCGGGCACCAGGACGTCGGCGCGGTACTCGTGAGCGCCGTCGCCTCCTTCGACTGGCCCGCGGGCGGCTACACGCACATGGCACCCGGTGACGTGGCCCTTCTCGACACCCTGGACGGCTGGACCGTACACGTGCCGGGGCACCCCGACGAGGCCGAGACATTGCTGCGGCACGCGGTCGCCGCGGGTGACGACAAGGTGTACGTACGGCTGTCCGCGCAGTCGAACAGGGAGGGGCGCGCGGTCGACGGCCAACGGTTCCTCACCCTTCGTGAGGGCCGCTCCGGTGTCGTGATCGGCGTCGGGCCGATGCTCGACGCGGTGCTCGACGCCACGGAGGGGCTCGACGTCACCGTCCTGTACGCGACGACCGTACGGCCCTTCGACACGGCCACGCTGCGCCGGGCCACGGACGTCGCGGGCACGGACGTCGTCCTCGTCGAGCCGTACCTCGCGGGCACGTCGACAGCCGTCGTGAACGACGCGCTCAGCGATGTGCCCCACCGTGTCCTGGGCCTCGGCGTGGGCCGTCGCGAACTCCGCCGTTACGGGGACATCGAGGAGCACGTGGCCGCGCACGGGCTCGACGCACGGACGCTCCGGGAGCGGATCCAGGGGTTCGTGGCCTGAGCCCGCCGTTCGGGTTCAGCCGGCATCCGGCATCCCCAACTCCGGGTGGGCGTCGATCAGTCGGGGCGGGGCCGCCTGGCGCCAGGAGTCGGCGAGGATGTCGCGCAGTTCGCCCTCGTCCTCCAGCGCGGCCAGGCGCACTCTCACCCAGGCGAAGCCCGCCTCGTGGTCAGCGATCCAGAACTTCTCCGGTTCGGCCAGGACCAGTTCGTCGCGCTCGTCCTTCGGGCAGCGCACGGCGATGGAGGTCTCCTCCTCGGGCAGCGTGGCAAACATCTTCCCCGCAACCCGGAACGTGGGCATGCTCCAGGCGATCTTCTCCGTCGTGTCCGGCAGGGAGAGGGAGATACGGCGTACGTCTTCGGCTTCCGGCATGCAACGCACCGTAGCCAATGCCACTGACAATCACCCGCGCTCACCGCGCATTCCCCGGCGAGAGCGCCCGCTCTCCTGCGCCGAGAGGTACGGCTACGCCTGCGCGGCCGTGCCGAGCGCATCCAACACCGGGCGGATCAGCGGGTGTTCCTCCGCTCCCCTGCGGACGGCCGCGAAGACCCTCCGGGTGGGTGCGACCCCGTCGACCGGGCACACGACCACGCCCGTCAGGTCCATGCCGCGCAGCGCCGAACGCGGTACGAGGGCCACGCCGGCGTCAGCCGAGGCGAGGGCCACGACCGCGCGGAAGTCGTCCGAGGAGTGTTCGAGGCGGGGCCGGAAACCGGCGTTCTCGCAGGCCAGGACGACCACCTCGTGGCAGGGATTGCCGGGGTACGGCCCGATCCACGGGTCCTTGGCCAGTTCGGCGAGCGGCACCTCGTGGGCGTCGGCGAGACGGTGGGTGACCGGGACGACCGCGTCGAAGGGTTCGGCGTAGAGGGGGACGTGGGTGAGACGGGGGTCGTCGGCGGGCGGCGCTCCCCGGTACTCGACGGCCACGGCGACGTCGACCTGCCGGTCCAGCACCATCGGCAGGCTGGCGTCACCCTCGGCGTCCTGGACGCGGACACGGATGCCGGGGGCGGTCTCGGCGAGGCGGGCCAGGGCGGGGGCGACGACCAGCGCGATGCCGGTCGCGAAGGCGGCGACGGTGACCGTGCCGGCGGCGCCCGAGTCGTACGCGGCCAGCTCGGCCTCGGCCCGCTCCAGCTGGGCGAGGACCACGTTGGTGTGCGTCAGCAGGATCTCGCCGGCCGGGGTCAGTCGTACACCCCTGGCGCCGCGCTCGACGAGCCGGTGGCCGGTCTCCTGCTCCAGGGCCGTGAGCTGCTGGGAGACGGCGGAGGGGGTGAGGTAGAGCGCGGCGGCAGCCGCTGTCACCGTGCGATGGTCGGCCACCGCACGCAGGATGTGGAGCCGCCGCGCTTCGATCATGCGATCGATTATCCAGTACGTCCGGGACGGTACGGTCAGCCCTCCAGCTCCGCCCGGGCCGCGACGAAGGCGTCGACAGCACGGTTCACGTCCTCGGCGGAGTGCCCGGCCGACAGCTGGACACGGATCCGGGCCTGCCCCTGCGGCACGACCGGGTACGAGAAGCCGATCACGTACACACCGCGCTCCAGCAGCAGCTCTGCCAGCCGACCGGCCTTCGTGGCGTCACCGATCATCACGGGCGCGATGGCGTGGTCGCCGGGGAGGATGTCGAAGCCCTCCTGGGTCATCCGGCGGCGGAACAGGGCGGTGTTCTCGGCGAGCCGGATCCGCAGGTCGTCCGCCGACTCCAGCAGGTCGAGCACCTTCAACGAGGCGGCGGCGATCACCGGGGCAAGCGTGTTCGAGAACAGGTACGGCCGTGAGCGCTGCCGCAGGAGAGCAACGATCTCGGCGCGCGCGGCCACGTAACCCCCGGACGCACCGCCCAGTGCCTTGCCCAGCGTGCCGGTGACGATGTCCACGCGGTCCATGACGCCGTGCAGCTCGGGGGTGCCCCGACCACCGGGACCGACGAAGCCGACGGCGTGCGAGTCGTCGACCATGACCATGGCGTCGTGGCGGTCGGCGAGGTCGCAGATCTCGCGCAGCGGGGCCACGTAGCCGTCCATGGAGAACACGCCGTCGGTGACGATCAGCTTCCGGCGCGCGCCGCCCTCCTCGGCCTCCTTCAACTGCCGTTCCAGATCGGCCATGTCACGGTTGGCGTACCGGAAGCGGCGCGCCTTGGACAGGCGGATGCCGTCGATGATCGAGGCGTGGTTGAGGGCGTCGGAGATCACCGCGTCCTCGGCGTCGAGAAGGGTTTCGAAGATGCCTCCGTTGGCGTCGAAGCAGGAGGAGTAGAGGATCGTGTCCTCCTGGCCGAGGAACGCCGACAGCCGCGCCTCCAGCTCCTTGTGCACCTCCTGCGTACCGCAGATGAACCGTACGGAGGCCATGCCGTAGCCCCAGCGGTCGAGCGCCTCGTGGGCGGCGGCGACGACCTCGGGGTGGTCGGCGAGGCCGAGGTAGTTGTTGGCGCAGAAGTTGAGCACCTCGCCGGGGCGCCCGCCCGCGGTGACGGAGACGGTCGCGGACTGCGGACTGCCGATGACTCGCTCGGGCTTGTGCAGACCGGCGGCGCGGATCTCGTCGAGGGTGGCGCGCAGGTCGTCGCGCACGGAGTCGAACATGACAGAAGCTCCTGAAGATGTAAGGGAGTTACGTGGACCAGTCGAGGATGACCTTGCCGCCCCGGCCGCTTGCCGCGTCCGCGAACGCGGCCTCGTGGTCGCGATGGTCGTAGCGGCCGGTGATGACCGGGGCGAGGTCGAGGCCGCCCTCGAGCAGCACCGACATCGCGTACCAGGTCTCGAACATCTCACGACCGTAGATCCCCTTGATCGTGATCATGGAGGTGACGATCCGGGACCAGTCGACCGGAAACTCCTCCGAGGGCAGGCCGAGCATGGCGATCCGTCCGCCGTGCGTCATGTTGGCGATCATGTCGCGCAGGGCCTCGGGGCGGCCTGACATCTCCAGGCCGATGTCGAAGCCCTCGCGCAGACCGAGGGTGCGCTGGCCGTCGGCGACGGTCGCGCCGGAGACGTTCAGCGCCAGGCTCGCGCCGATCTTGCGCGCCAGTTCGAGCCGTTCCTCGCTGACGTCGGTGACGACCACGTTCCGCGCCCCGGCGTGCCGGGCCACCGCCGCCGCCATCAGCCCGATCGGGCCGGCCCCCGTGATCAGGACGTCCTCGCCCACCAGCGGGAAGGACAGGGCGGTGTGCACGGCGTTGCCGAACGGGTCGAAGATCGCCGCCACGTCGAGGTCGACGGGCACGCGGTGCACCCACACGTTGGCGGCGGGCAACGCGACGTACTCGGCGAAGGCCCCGTCCCGCCCGACGCCGAGCCCCACCGTGGCCCGGCACAGATGGCGGCGCCCGGCGAGGCAGTTGCGGCACCGGCCGCACACCAGGTGCCCCTCGCCGCTGACCCGGTCGCCGACGCCGATGTCGGAGACATCGCGTCCCATCCCGACGACCTCGCCGACGAACTCGTGCCCGACCACGAGCGGCGTACGGATCGCCTGCCGCGCCCAGCCGTCCCAGGCCCGGATGTGCAGATCGGTGCCGCAGATCCCGGTTCTGAGCACCTTGATCAGTACGTCACCGGGGCCGACGGCCGGTTCCGGTACGTCCGCGAGCCACAGCCCGGGCTCCGCCTTCTCCTTGACCAGCGCCTTCAACGCAGCGGCTCCTGTTGGTGAGACCCCGGATGAGGGCACGCCGAAGGAGCGAGCCCGTGCCGGGGAGAATGGTGACGTCGACGGCAAGACCGACGAGAACGCGAACCTGAGAACGCGAGACGCAATCTGCCGTACGGCGACTCCCCGGTCCATCGAGGTTTTCTTAAGCGCTGCCGCAGCTTTCCTTCACGCCCTCCCTATGGGGGACCGCACGTCGGCTGGCATATCCCCATTGGCCGGAAGAACCACAACAGCCGCACACGTGTTGATCCGACCGGAACGATCAGCCGTATCCCTTCTGAGAAGCCGCGCGAACAGACATGTGAACCGACTGACCCGACTGAACCGACACCCGCGCCCCGCCAGGGGCCGTCCAAGGAGTCAGGAACCTGTCATGCCCGCACCGCACTTGGCGCTTCCGCCCAACGACCGGGTCCTGTCTCTGTTCACCGGCTGGACCCGGGCGCACTGGGAGGCGCTCGCAGACCGGCAGCTGGAGGCGCTGGTCCCCCATGCGACGCCGGGTCTCGCGCAGTACCGGCTGCCTGGCCGGAACTCCTCCGCGGGCGTGGTGTCGGACGGACTCGAGGGCTTCGCAAGGTCATTTCTGCTGGCCTCCTTCCGGATCGCGGGAGCCGCGGGCGAGGTGGATCACCGTCTCGTGGAACGCTACGCGCAGGGTCTGACAACGGGCACGAACCGTGACAGCGGCGAGGCCTGGCCCGAGCTCACCGACTGTTCCCAGCCGATGAACGAGGCGGCCTCGATCGCCATCGGGCTGCACGAGACCCGGCCGTGGATCTGGGACCGGCTCGACGTGGACGTTCAGGAGCGGATCGTCGACTGGCTGTGGGGTTTCGTGGGCCGCCGCACCCGGGACGACAGCGGGCGGCTGTGCCAGGTCGTCGCCGAGCAGTTCCTGGCCTCCGTCGGGGCGCCGCACCGCCAGGAGGACATCGACGGCGGCCTGGACCGGATCGACGACTGGTATGTCGGCGGCGGCTGGTACAGCGACGGGGACGGCCGTACGTTCGACTACCACGTCGGCTGGGCGCTGCACCTCTACCCGCTGCTGTGGTGCCGGATGACAGGCGGCGAGGACGGCGGACGTGGTCGGGTCCACCGGCGCCGGCTCGCCCAGTTCCTCACCTCCTACCCGCACTTCTTCGGGGCGGACGGCGCCCCCGTCCACCAGGGCCGCTCCCTGACGTACCGTTTCGCCGCGACCGCTCCCGTCTGGCTGGGCGCGCTGGCGGAGTGCACTCCCCTGACGCCGGGGCTGACCCGGCGGCTGGCCTCGGGCGCGGTGGCGCACTTCGTGGAGCGCGGGGTGCCCGACGAGCGCGGGCTGCTGCCGCTGGGCTGGTACGGAACGTTCCTGCCGGCGACCCAGGCGTCCTCGGGGCCCGGCTCGCCGTACTGGTCGAGCATGGCCTTCCTGGGCCTGCTGCTGCCCCCGGAGCACCCGGTGTGGACCGCCCCCGAACGCCCGCTGCCCATCGAGGAGTCGGACCAGTACACGGCGTTGCCGGGACCGGGCTGGCTGCTGCACGGCACCCGGCACGACGGCATCGTGCGGCTCGTCAACCACGGCAGCGACCACAACCCGATGGAGGGACCCGCCACGGACGATCCGCACTACGCCAAGTTCGGCTACTCGACGGCCACCGCGCCGGAGACGAGTTCGGTGGCCTGGGAGCGGAACGTGGACGGCCACCTGGCGCTCCTCGCCCCCGACGGCACGGCGTCGCGCCGGCGCAGAATCCTTCCTCTGCACTGCTCGGGACGGGTCGCCGCCTCCCGGTACGAAGCCGAACTCCCCGGTGTCGAAGGGGAGTTCCGGGTCGAGTCGACGAGCTTGCTGCACGGCTCCTGGGAGATCCGCGTGCACCGTGTCCAGACACCGGCCGACGCGGCGGTCCGCGAGGGCGGCTACGCGGTGGCCGACACCGCCCTGCCCGAGGCCGAGCGGGGTGACGGCTGGGCCCTGACCCGTACCGGCTCCGGGCTGACCAGCGTGGTCGTCGCACTGCACGGCTGGGACGAGGCGACAGGCGTGGCCCGCGCCGTCGACGCGAACGCCTTCGGCCCGCACTCTGCGACGCCCTACCTCCAACGCGCGGCCGAATCCCCGGGGGCGACCAGGCTGTTCGTGACCCTGGTCGCGCTGACCCGGGACGCCGTGCATCCGCAGGCCCTGCGCGAGGCGGTGTCGTGCGCGGTGACGGAGGAGGGTCGCGCCCTGATCATGTTCCCGGACGGGGAGACGGTCTCCGTGTGACGGAGACGTACTCCCACAGAACCAAGCCCCCCGAACAAGGCTCCCTCAGAGGAGGCCCTCCCCCGGCACGAGCTGCCCGACCAGTTCCGACGCCATGGCCTTGATGGTCTCCAGCCCCTCCCTCCCCCACGGGCGCGGCTCGAAGTCGGCGACGCACACCGTGCCCAGCGCCATGCCCGCGGTGTCGATGAGCGGCGCGCCCAGGTACGAGTGGATGCCGAACTCGTCGACGACCGGGTTGCCCGCGAATCGCGGATAGTCCCGGACGTCCTCCAGGACGAGCGCCTTGCGCCGGACCACCACATGCGGGCAGAACCCGTGATCGCGCGGCAGCCGGCGGCCCACACGGGGTTTCACCTCGTCGGAGTCGGCACCGGCATCTCCCTGTGCGGGAGTGTCGGCGGCACCCGGGACATGGAGCCCGGCGAAGAACTGCCGCTCCTCGCCGATGAAGTTGACCATCGCGTACGGCGCGCCGACCAGCTCCGCGAGGCGGTCCGCGAAGGCGTCGAGGACAGGCTCGGCCCGTTCCCCGAGGCCCAGTCCGCGCAGCCGTCGGGTGCGGGCCGGCGCCTCGTTGTCCTCGGGGGTCAGCAGCAGACGACCGGCCGGGCGTGGCGGGTCGTAGCTCATGGGCGGGCTCCCTCACTGTGGGCGCTGGGTGCGGGCGCGGGCGCGTGGGCGAGCAGATGGCGTACGAGAGTGAGCAGGGTCTGCACTCCCGAACTGGAGATACGGGCGTCGCAGCGCACGATCGGGATGTCGGGGTCGAGGTCGATCGCGGCGCGCACCTCCTCGGGGTCGTAGCGGTACGAGCCGTCGAACTCGTTGATCGCGACGATGAAACCGAGGCCGCGCTGCTCGAAGAAGTCGACGGCCGCGAAACAGTCCTCCAATCGCCGGGTGTCGGCGAGGATCACCGCGCCGAGCGCGCCCTCGGAGAGTTCGTCCCACATGAACCAGAACCGCTCCTGTCCGGGCGTTCCGAACAGATAGAGGACGTGTTGCGGGTCCAGGGTGATGCGGCCGAAGTCCATCGCCACGGTGGTCTCGACCTTGTTCTCGATGCCTTCGAGACTGTCGGTCGAGGCACTCACCGTGGTGAGCAGTTCCTCCGTGCTGAGCGGCGCGATCTCGCTCACCGCGCCGACCAGGGTCGTCTTGCCGACTCCGAACCCTCCCGCCACCAGGATCTTCAAGGCGGTGGGAAAGGGGTCAGAGCTGTCGTCGTAGTCCATCGAGCACTGCCTCCAGAAGAGACCGGTCAGTGGGGTTGTGGTAGAACTCGGGCGGTTTCGTGGTGAGTGCCCCGCAGTCGACGAGGTCGGACAGCAACACCTTGGTGACCGCTGCCGGCAACTTCAGTTGGGCGGCCATCTCGGCGACCGAGACGGGCACCCGGCACAGGTCGAGCGCCTGTGCGTGTTCGGGGCCGAGGTAGCCGAGAGGGGTGGCTCCGGTGGTCATCACCTGGGACATGAGGTCGAGGGCGGTGGACGGCCGGGTCCGTCCGTTGCTGACGGTGTAGGGGCGCACGAGCCGTCCGGCCGCGTCGTCGAGCCAGGGCCCGTCGCCGGCCGCCGTCACGCTCAAGGCCTCATCGCCGTCGGTTCGACGGCGGACTGCCGGGGCGCGGTCATCAGGTAGGGGCGGACGCTCTTGACCAGCATCGCCATCTCGTAACCGAGCACCGCGGCATCGGCCTCCCGGCCCGCCAGCACGGCGAGACAGGTGCCGGAGCCCGCGGTGGTGACGAACAGCAGGGTCGAGTCGAGTTCGACGACGACCTGCCGGACCTCACCGCCGTCCCCGAACCGGACGCCCGCGCTGCGTCCGAGGGAGTAGAGACCGGAGGCCAGGGCGGCCATGTGGTCGGCGCTGTCCGGGTCGAGTCCGTGGACGGACTTGACGAGTCCGTCGCAGGACAGGAGTACCGCGCTCGTGGTGTGCGGTACGCGCTGGACGAGGCCGCTCATCAGCCAGTCGAGATCGGATACATGGCCGGTCGGCACATCGCTCGCCATGGTGGATCGACTCCTTGGGGTACGAAGGTCTGCGGGAGCGCTGGGGGTGGGGGCAGGGCTGGTGCTGCGGGGGGTGGTGCTGTGGGGGAGGGTCATCCGGCCGGTGCGCTCCCGTCGTGCCGGGCAGTGAGGTCCAGGTCGTGTCCGGGCGCGCGCCGTCGGTGCGCCTCGGATATCGGGGACGCGTCCGAGGGCGGTACGTCCATGGACTCCAGGGGGGATGCGGCGGCATCGGTGCGGCCCGCGTCCGGGGCCGACGGGGACGGGCCGGGTCCGGTCGGCCGCGTGGAGACCCGCTCCACGGACACCGGCTCCAGCGGCACGGCCTCCGACGCGGCCGTGTAGGTGGGTTCCGCGTATGTGGGTTCCGAGGGCGCCGGTTGTCCGGCGGGCACCTCGGTGCGCGCCCGCTCCCCGTACTGCGCCTCGTACTCCCTTTCCATCGCCGCCAGGGCCGGGTCCGTGTAGTCCGCCTCCAGTTGGCGCGCCTCGGCGAGTCCGATGCCGCGCTGGAAGGCGGCCATGAGGCCGGGGTCGTGCTCGACGTGTTCGCTCTCCGGGCGGGGAGCCGCCGGGCCGCCGCGCAGTTGGGGCGCGATGTGTTCCTGGGCGCGGCGGCGGGGCAGCTGGGGCTTGCCCATGGTGCCGCGCACGGCGCTGCTGCGGGGGGCGGGCGGCACGGACGCGTTGTCCGCGACGGTCCGCCGGTCGTCGGAGCGGATGCCGGGCATCGCCTCGGCGGGGTTGGGGCGCTCCGGGCGCGCGCCGCGTACGGGCAGCGGTGCCGGGCCCCGGCCGTTCGGTACCGGTGCGGCGGGCGGGGGCGCTTCCGGCCGCCGTCTCGTCGAGCCGCCGGGCTGGGTGCCGGGCATCGAGGGCCGTCCCTCGTGACCGGCGGCCGACGGACGCTGCCGGGGCGGCTCGGCCACCCTTCGCATGCCCCCGGTCTCCTGAATCCGGGCCTGGGCCTGGGGCTGAGCCGGCGTATGGGGCCGCGGCTGCGGTACGACCCCGGGGGCGCCCGGTCCCGTGTCCATGCCCAGCAGCCCCTGCGGCACGACTAGTACGGCCTGCACGCCGCCGTAGATGTTGGTCTGGAGGCGGACGTGGATGCCGTGCCGACGGGCGAGCTGGGAGACCACGAAGAGTCCGATGCGGCCGTCCTGGAGCAGGCTGGCGACATTGACCTGGTCGGGGTCGGTGAGCAGCGCGTTCATCTTGTGCTGTTCACCGACGGGCATGCCGAGGCCGCGGTCCTCGACCTCGACGGCGAGTCCCGAGGTCACGAGGTTGGCACGCAGCAGTACCTGGGTGTGCGGGGCGGAGAACAACGTGGCGTTCTCGACGAGTTCGGCGAGCAGGTGGATGACGTCGGCGACCGCGTGTCCGCGCAGGGTGCCGTCGATCGGGGGCACGAGCTTGACCCGCGAGTACTGCTCGACCTCCGCGATGGCCGAGCGGAGCACCTCCGTCATGGAGACCGGGTTGCTCCACTGGCGGCGGGAGACGGCGCCGCCGAGGACGGCGAGGTTCTCGGCGTGCCGGCGGATGCGGGTGGCGAGGTGGTCGACGTGGAAGAGGCCCTTGAGCAGGTCGGGGTCCTCGATCTCGTGTTCCAGCTCGTCGAGGATGGAGATCTCGCGGTGCACGAGCGACTGAAGGCGCCGGGCGAGGTTGACGAAGACCTCGACCTTCTGTTCGCTGCCCGCCTGGCTGGAGAGCTGCGACGCCTGGACGACCGCGGTGACGGCACCGTCGTGGGCGCGGGCGAGGTCGGCGCCGAGGAGCTCGAAGTCGTCGGCGTCGGCAGCCGGTTCACCGCGCGGCCTGCGGGCCGGCAGTGCGTCGCCGTGTCGCAGCGCCTCGACGAGGGCGCGCAGGTCCGCTTCGCTGCGGGCGCTGGTCTGGCGCAGGGCGCCGAGGCGCTCGCCCACGGATCTGGCGGTGCGGTCGGCGGCCACCAGCGCGATCACGATGCCACCGAGGGCGACGCCGACCGCCCCGGCGAGCACGGCGAACAGGGTGAGGGTGGGCCGCACCCCGCCGGAGCGGACAAGGAACAGGACGGCGGCGCAGGCGCTGAGGGCGACCGCGAGCGGCGGCAGCACGGCGAGCCGCATGAGCTGGGGCCGTATGTGGGTCTCGGGCAGTGAGGGGACGGTACGGGCGACCGGCCGACCGTGCCGCCCGCCCTCACGGCGGTCTGCGCGGGGTGCCGGTGCTCGGAGGTGAGACATCTTCGTCCTCGTACTGGTGCGTCGGGACCTGGGGATCGCGCGTCTGCGCGACTCGGGCGTGCGCCATCGCGGTGCCGGTCGGGAGCCGAAGAAAACGGCCCTGTGTCGTCCGGCGGCAACTCACAGTAGTCGGCAACGCATCAGGTGCGGTGGGCAGTTGACAAACTCCCCCACACAGCGTCCCGCTCTGCTATGAGACCTCGCACGGCAGACCGATAAGCCCTTCGGACGTACGTTCCCCTGCTCCATCGAATCGATCAGAGCTGGTCGGAACCGTTCACGAACAGACGGCGAGGGCCGGGGAGTCAGCTGCTCCCCGGCCCTCGCCGTTCGTACGGTTGTCCGTTCGTCGTCCGTTTTCGCCCGTCGCCGTCAGCCCGCGGAAACCGTCTTCGGCTCTCCGCTGCCGTCGGCAGTACCCCCCTGAATGTCACCGGCCGTGTCGGCCAGCGCATCGTCCACATCAGCCGTACGAGTGACATCTGCCGTACGAGAGGCAGCAGCAGCCCCGTCGGCGCCGACCGTCGGCCACCCACCCTCAGGGAGCACGGCCACCCCCCGCCACCAGGGCTCCGAGGGAACGGTCTCGGCGGTGGGTTCGAAAGGCTCACCCGGGTGCGGCAGCCCGATCCGCGCGCCCGCCTTGCGGGCAGCCTCGATCGTGCCCTCGCCGGGATCCGACCAGGCGTGCGCCGCCAGATTGAAGGTGCCCCAGTGGATCGGCAGCATCAGACCGTCGGCCGCGCCGCCCTGGAGGTCGAGGTGGGCACGCATGCCTTCCTCCGGGGTCATGTGGATGTCGGGCCAGAACTCGCTGTAGGCCCCGATCTGGATCATCGTGGCGTCGAACGGGCCGTGGTCGGCGCCGATGTCCCGGAAGCCCTCGAAGTACCCGGTGTCGCCGCTGTGGTAAACACGGTGCTCCTCACCGGCGACGACCCAGGAGGCCCACAGGGTGTGCTGGGTGTTGCGCAGGCCGCGGCCACAGAAGTGGCGGGCCGGGGTGGCGGTCAGGGTGAGGCCGCCGACCTTCGTCGCCTCGTGCCAGTCCAGCTCGCGCAGGCGGTCGGCCGAGACGCCCCAGCGCTCCAGGTGGGCGCCGACCCCGAGCGGCACGGCGAACAACGTGTCCGTGCCGGCCAGCGCCTTGATCGTGGGCATGTCGAGGTGGTCGTAGTGGTCGTGCGAGATGACGACGACGTCGACCGGGCCGAGCGCAGCCAGCGGCAGGGGCACCGGATGCAGCCGCTTGGGACCGGCGAAGGCGAACGGCGAACAGCGCTCGCCCCAGACCGGGTCGAAGAGCACGCGCTGTCCGTCGATCTCGGTGAGCACGCTGGAGTGGCCCATCCAGGTCAGCCGGAGACCGCTGACCGGGGGCTTGGCGAGGTCGGCGAGCGTCGTGGCGTGCACCGGCACCGTGCCGGCCGGGGCGCGGCGGACCCGGTCCTCCTTGCGCAGGGAAGACTTGGCGAACTCGAGCATGGCGCCGTCGGGCCGGGGGGTACCCGGTGGATTCTGGAAGACACCGTCCGCGAAGTGCGGCGATCTGCGGATCCGCGCCAGGCGCTCCCCACTCGCGTCCGCACCGAAGGCCTCGGGCCGCAGTGCGCGCAGCCTGGAGTTCGGAGAGGGGAATCCGGTCACGGTACCTCCAGGAAAAGTCGGTCAGACATTCCATTATGGTCGCCCCCTTCGACACTCCGGTGCCGTGTGGGTGTCGGCCGGGGTTTTCCAAGGAAAGACCAAAGTTCCGCAGGGCGAAACGGCGCCCAAATGCGACGGAAAGCCATGATATGAGCACGTGCGGTACATACGGCGGGCGAGCGCGGGGCGGCCGGATCGCGGCCGCACGTAACTGAACCGTGAGTCAGTATATTGCCCGCATGGCAACCCCCCACGGCACTCCACTGCTCTCCCTCACCTGGACCGACCACCTCACCGGCCGCCAGGGCTTCCTCGTCGTGGACAGG
Organism: Streptomyces sp. NBC_00576; assembly: GCF_036345175.1. Classification (NCBI taxonomy): domain Bacteria; kingdom Bacillati; phylum Actinomycetota; class Actinomycetes; order Kitasatosporales; family Streptomycetaceae; genus Streptomyces; species Streptomyces sp. NBC_00576. The sequence goes on from NZ_CP107780.1 coordinate 1,442,384, forward strand.
CTGGTGCGGGGCGTGTCCAGCGGCGGGCTGCGGATGCGCGAGGGCTGCACCCTGGACGAGGTCGCCGGACTGGCTCGGGGCATGACCATGAAAGAGGCCCTGCACTACAACCCCGAGGGCCGCTACATCCCCCTGGGCGGCGCCAAGGGCGGCGTCGACTGCGACCCCCGGGACCCGGCGGCGTACGGCGTGCTGGTGCGCTACCTGCGCGCGATGCGGCCGTACGTCGAGAGCGTCTGGACCACGGGCGAGGACCTGGGCCTCACCCAGGACCTCGTCGACCGGGCTGCGACCGAGGCCGGGCTCGTGTCGTCGATCCAGGCCGTCTATCCGCTGCTGGACGACGAGCTCGCGGCCCGGGAGCGGCTCGCGGACGCTTTCACGGTCGAGGTGGACGGCATCGGGCTCGACGAGCTGGTCGGCGGCTGCGGGGTCGCGGAATCCGTGCTCGTGGCACTCGACCGGGCCCAGGTGCCGTACGCGGGGACCCGGGTCGCCGTACAGGGGCTCGGCACGATGGGCGGGGCCACTGCACGCTTCCTCACGCGCGCGGGACTCACGGTGGTGGCCGTCGCCGACATCAAGGGCACGATCGCCAACCCGGCGGGCCTCGACGTCGAGGCGCTGCTCGCGGCCCGGGACACGTACGGCACCGTGGACCGCGCGGTGCTGCGCCCCGACGACCGCGAACTGCCGGGCGAGGCCTGGCTGTCCGCGAAGGCGGAGGTACTGGTGCCGGCGGCGGTCTCGTACACCGTCGACCCCGGGAACCAGCAGGTGATCACCGCGCGTTGGATCGTCGAGGCCGCCAACATGCCTGTACTGCCGGAGGCCGAGGAGCTGCTCGCCGAGCGCGGCATCGTCGTACTGCCGGACGTGGTCGTCAACTCCGGGACGAACGCCTGGTGGTGGTGGACGCTGTTCGGGGACATCGGCGCCGACGCGGAAGAGGCTTTCGCGTACACCCGGCGCTCGATGCGCGCCCTGATCGACCAGGTTCTCTCGCGCGCGGAGGCCGACGGGACGACGCCGCGGGCGGCGGCGCACGCGATCGTCGGGGACCGGCTGCCGGTGATCGCGGAGCGGTTCGGGTGGTACCGGTGACGGTGTCCGGTAGCGGCCAGATTGACGGGGCTGCCCCGACATCGTGTCCGGCGACGGATTAGTGTGGCCGGGTGGCAAGGGTGCGGTTGAGCGTGGCCGAGCGGCGCGAGGACTTGTTGCGGGCCGCCATCGAGCAGATCGAGGCGCGGGGCGTGGCAGCGGTCAGGATCGCCGACGTGGCCGCCGTCCTCGGGGTGAGCAACGCGCTGGTGCTGTACCACTTCTCGACCAAGGAGAAGCTGGTCGCCGCCGCGTTCCGGTACGCGGCGGAGGCCGATCTCACCCACCTGGGCAAGCTTCTCGGGCGCCGATCCCCGGCACTTCGCAGGCTTCGGTCCGCCGTGCGCTGGTATGCGCCTACCGGTCAGGCCAAGGGCTGGCGGCTGTGGATCGAGGGGTGGGCGGTGTCCCTGCGCGACCCGGCGCTGCGGGAGGTCGCCGGCGACCTGGACCGGCGCTGGAAGGCGGCGATCACCGAGGTCATCGCGGAGGGGGTGGCCGCGGGCGAGTTCGAGTGCCCAGACCCCCCGGGCACGGCCCTGCGGCTCACGGCGCTGCTGGATGGGCTGGCCGTCCAGCTGACGGCGTACGACGGGGTGTCGCGGACACGGGCCGAGCAGTGGGTCGACGCTGCGCTGGCCGGCGAACTGGGGCTTGAGCAGGCGGCGTTGACATCAGGCAGGTGAGTCGGTGCGGGCGCCGGACCTGGGGGTTGCCGCCCCCAGACCCCCGCTTCGGCCTGAACGGCCTCGACCTCAAACGCCGGACGGGCTGAGATGGCCTGGACCGGCATGGAAAACCGCCGAACACTGCACCCCCGCATCCGCCACCCACACCCCGAGCCCTACACCGGTCACTTCACGCAACCCACTCGATCCGGCTCTTGATCTCGTCCGGCGACAGATGCCCTTTTGCCGTCACCTCGTCCCCCGACGACTCTCCCCTCAGCCGCCGCCCGATCCACGGGACCAGGTATTCGCGGGCCCAGTGGACGTCGTCGCGGCGGATCTCCAAGGCGCCTCGGGGCGGCAACACGGGCCAGGGCTGGTCCGGGTCGGCCGGGATTTCCAGGCCGAGGACCTGGCCCGCGCGCAGCGCCACGCGCGTGTGGCCCTCCGCGGAGAGGTGCAGCCGGTCGCCGTCCCAGGCCCGGCGGTCCTGGATGGTCTTCAGAGACCACAGGTCGAGGACGGGGCAGCCGTACCGGTCGGCGATGGCCCGCAGATGTCCGTTGTACGTGGCGATCTTGCCGCGCATGTGCTTCAGGACGGGGACGTTGCGGGTGTCGAACCCGGTCGTCACCATCACCGTGCCGACCGCCGAGGTAAGGCCGATCACCGCTCGTTCGAAGCGTTCGGCGACCTCGTCCGGGTCGCTGCCGGGCCGGATTATGTCATTGCCGCCCGCGCAGAAGGAGACCAGGTCCGGCGCCTGCTCCCTGGCGCGTGGAAGCTGCTCGGCCACGATCTGGTCGAGCAGCCTCCCGCGTACCGCGAGGTTCGTGTAGTCGAAGTCGCCCTCGGGTCGCCGGTCCGCGAGCAGTACCGCGAACCGGTCGGCCCAGCCGACGAACGCCCCGTCGGGGCCGGGGTCGCCGACGCCTTCGGTGAAGCTGTCCCCCACCGCCACGTACGACCCGATCACCGCTCTGCTGTCATTCTTCGAATCGTCTGCCACAACAGAGCATGATTCACCTTCCGATGTGAGCTACGCGACCGTAGGAAGGGGTTGACTCGCGGTGAGATAAGCCACTCGTCAAGTATTGGTCAACCCGGAATAACAGGAAGACGCAGCTCACGGACGCTGAAGTCGGTGATCCGGAAGTGGCTCCACGTCGTACGGAAGGCGAAGTGCCCAGCCGTGTACGGGTCCGGGTCGCTGTAGTCGAAGACGAGCCGCCCGTTGTTCCACCAGCGGACCGTCGAACCGGCCGAGACGATCCGCACCCGATACGGCTCGTTCGGGACGAGCAGCGGTTCCGCGTAGTCGTAGATCAAGGGGCGCACACCGGCCTCGCCGACGTAACGGCGCAGCCGGGTCGTGGTGTTGGTGTTGGCGCCGTAGCCGACGTAGTACGTCCTGAGGTAGTCGTACTCCGCGAGGGCGCCGCTGCGCCGGGTGGCGAAGAGGTCGTCCGGGGAGCGTACGTCGACGGCGTTCCAGAAGTTGTTCAGGTCGGAGACCCGGTCGTTCACCCCGCCCGCCGAGACCGGTGTCGCCGTGTACTCGATGACATACGGGCCCTGCAGCCTGCGCTTGAACCAGATGGTCGCGCCGCTCGGTACATCGACCTCCAGGACGCCTCGGGCCGCCGTGACGTTGCCGCCGTCCTGGAGTTCGAGGGCCCACTGGCCGAGCCCGTGCCGGAAGTCGTCGCGAGCGATGAGGCGTCCGCACGTGGCGGCACCGGCGCTCGTGGCCGGGGCGAGCGCGGTGAGCGCCGCGCCCGCCGCCAGGACTCCGAAGGTTCTGCGAGTGGTCGTCACGAGGCGGCTCCTTGAGGGAGAAAGCGCTTGCACAGTTAGGGAGTTCACTATCACACCCGCACACGCACACGTGAACGCGCCGAAGGCCGGACCCGGGAATCGGGGTCCGGCCTTCGGCGGATGTCCTGGCTGAGCGTGCGCCTCAGCCGACGGCGACGCCCTTCGAGCGGAGGTACGCGACCGGGTCCACGTCGGAGCCGTAGTCCGGGGTGGTGCGGATCTCGAAGTGCAGGTGCGGTCCGGTCACGTTGCCGGTGGCACCGGAGAGGCCGATCTGCTGACCCTCGGTCACGGTCTGGCCGGCCGAGACGGAGAGCTGGGAGAGGTGGCCGTACTGGGCGTAGTAGCCGTCGGCGAGCTGGATGACGACCTGGTTGCCGTACGCACCGCCCCAACCCGCGGAAACGACCGTGCCGGCGCCGACAGCCTTGAGGGAGGTGCCGGTCGGGACGACGAAGTCGACGCCCGTGTGGTAGCCGCTGGACCACATGCTGCCCGCCACGTGGTACCCGGTGCCGATCGTGGCGCCGGCCACCGGGAGGGTGAAGCCGCCGGAACTGCCGGTGTCGGCGGCCTCGGTCGTTGTCGAGGTCTGGGCCGTCGCGCTCTCGGTGACCGGCTGGGACGATGTCGCCGTCTGCGTGGAATTCGAAGAGGACGAAGAGGACGAAGAGGACGAGGAAGGCGAGGAGGTGGACGCGGTCGACGCGGCCTTCTTGCCGATCGTCAGCTTCAGACCGGGGTGGATCAGGCTCGGGTCGGCGCCGATGGCGGTGTGGTTGTCCGAGTAGAGCTTCTTCCAGCCGCCGCTGACGCTCTGCTCCTGCGCGATCTTCGAGAGGTAGTCGCCTGCCTGGACCGAATAGGTCCTGACGCCCGCCTTCCTCGCGGCCCTTTCCGTCTTCGCGGAAACGGCTTCGGCCGTTACCGACTTGGCCGTTACGGACTTGGCCATTTCCGAAAGCGACGACACGGACTGAACCGTGGACTCCGCCGTGGCCGCGTGGGCACCGGTGGCTCCCAGCAACGGCAGAGCGAGAGCCGCTCCACCGGTTCCGGCGACGGCTATCGAGCGGGTGAATCGCTGGGACTTCGGACGGCGGTGCTTACCCTTCGCGGGCATGGCGAATTCCTTCTCCGGCGCCTGCGAGGTGAGCTGTCGGGTGCGGACTGGAGATGTCCGGCCACGCCTGAACGTGACTTAACCCCAAGCCTGTTCCGGAGACCGGAGCAGGCGTTCTACCTGTGGGTCCCCCGCTCCTGCCGTTCTCGGGTGTTCGAGGCGGGATCCGGGCGGCGGCAGGATTGGGCGTCCGTCCGGATTGGGGGCGAACGTAAGCGACCAAGACGCACGGAAACAAGCCTCGGGTTCCCTGTGTACGGGTTTCCTGTGATCCTCCCCAGAATTCCCGGTCACCGTCCGTGAATTCTGGATCTTTCCGTCCCGCGAACTCCCTTAAAACACGCCGAAATTACGTGAACATGACGGCGACACACGGTCACGAATATGACGCTGCTCACTAGCCCGATTCACAGCAACCCTTATTCCCAAGCGAGTTGGAACAAATACCCCATAAGGAGCAGAAGCATCAGATGCGACGAAGTCGGAAAACTGCCGCATCGAGGTCACCCTTCAGTCCGGTTCGCAAGCCGCTGTGCAACAACACGGCACCTCGATGAACTTCGCCCGTTTCGCGGCATTCGTACTCAGCTGCAGGGTCGAGTCCGCGCAGCCGCAGCGCCGGAACCGGCTCGCCGTGGTGCTGCGCCTGGAGCCAGGCGAGGACGACGCTCTCGCCCGCCAGCACGTACTGCACCGCGCTCAGTCCACCGGCCGGGCGCCGCAGCCGGTAGAGGTCGCCGCGCTGCACGACGGGCCGGATCTCCTTGTAGAGCTCCACCCACTCCCCGGCCTCGGTCAGCTCCTCCTCCGCCCACCGGGTGAGGTCCCCGCCGACGCCGAGCACCCCGGCCATCGCGCTCACGAAACGGAACCGCAACGAGCTGACCCGGCCGTTGAGCTGGGTGTTCGGGCTGTCCGTGACCCACGCCGCCATGACCCGCGCCGGATGGATCTGACTGAAGCCCTCCTGGATAGCGAGTCGGTCCAGCGGGTCGGTGTTGTCGGAGGTCCACACCTGGTCCGTACGGGCGAGGACACCGAGGTCGATCCGGCCGCCGCCGCCCGAGCAGGACTCGAAGGCGACATCGGGGTGCGCCGCCCGCAGGCGGTCCAGCAGGGTGTACAGCCCGTGCACATGGTCGACCCACAGACGCTGCGGGTAGTCCTCACCGGGCCAGCCGGCGTCGGTGAAGCAGCGGTTGAAGTCCCACTTCACGTAGTCGATGGGAGCACTGGAGAGCAGCCCGTCGAGCTGCTCCCAGAGGTACTGCCGGACATCCTCGCGGGCGAGGTTCAGTACGAGCTGATTGCGGAATTCCGTCCGCTTTCGTCCCGACTGGAACTGCACCCAGTCGGGGTGCGCGCGGTAGAGGTCACTGTCCGGGTTGACCATCTCGGGCTCGACCCAGATGCCGAACTGCATCCCCAGGGCGTGCACGTAGTCAGCGAGCGGTTTGACGCCCGCCGGGAAGCGGTCCGGGTTGGGCGTCCAGTCGCCGAGGCCGGCCCGGTCGCTGGTGCGGGCCCCGAACCAGCCGTCGTCCACGACGAACAGCTCGACGCCGATCGCGGCGGCCCGCCGGGCCAGCGTCCCCTGCTGCTCCTCGGAGATGTCGAACTCCGTGGCCTCCCAGGAGTTGTAGAGCACGGGCCGATCCCGGTCCGCGTCCGGCACGACGAACGCGCGCTGGTACGCGTGCCACGCCCGGCTCGCCCCGCCGTGCCCCAAGTCGGTCCACAGTCCCGCGAAGACGGGCGTGGTGAAGGACTCGCCCGCCGCCAGGCACAGCAGGCCCGAGTCGTCGTATCCGGCGCCGCCGGTGATCTGCACGCGCGCGTCCGGCAACTGGGCGACGGCGATCCGCCACGACCCCGACCACCCGAGCGCGCACGCGTACACCTCGCCGTGCTCCTCGGTCGCGTCGGTGTCGAGCGCCATCCAGGGCAGGTGCTGGTGCCCGGTGTGACCTCGCCGGCTGCCGATGACCTTCTCACCGTAGGTGAGGTCCGTCCTCACGAGCTGGGACTCGGCGGCCCAGCGTCCGTGCAGTTGGGAGAGACGCCAGCCGTCGCGCTCGGGGAGCGTCCAGGTGGCGGAGTCCGCGCGGAGCAGCTCCAGCGGGCCGGTCGGGTCGGACGCGTCATGGGTGAGGGTCGCCCAGCGCTCGACCACGTCGTGGCGCATCCGGTAGTGGAGCGTGATCGCCAGCCCGGCGTCACGGAACCGCAGCCGCAGTTCGTCCCCCTCGTCGCCGCGCTCGCTCTCGTACGCCTCGAAGCGCCACTCGGTGCCCCGGCGCTCGTCGGTCCGCACGGACAGCGCGGGCCGTACGAAGCGGGGGCCGCCCTCGACCGGGTACTCCTCGCGACCGTCGAGCGGAGACTCGAAGGGCCAGTAGTCCGGCAAGGGCCGGACGGCGAGCGCCTCCGCGTCGGCGAGGGCGATCCGCGGGCCCCAGTGCAGATGCAGCAGTTCGTCGTCCTCGGTGAGATGGACGGCGTAACTGCTCGTGGGCCCCGAGAGAAGCCACGTACGACCGGTTCCGGCAATTTCCAGCATCATGTCCCCACAGATCCGAACAGGCACGCTCAAGCATCAACATCATCAGCGCCACGGCGCCCGACGGCAACGCCTGTGGAAAACTCATTGGCCTGTTCACCCATGTCGTATCGTCGAAGCGCGCCCGTCGACGAGCAGCGTCCACGGGGCGGTGTGGGAGGGGAGCCCTCGTGACGCAGCAGGTCCCGTCGACCGAGCCCGAGCTGGGCGGCGTACGCAACTTCCGTGACGTGGGCGGACTGCCGACCGTTGACGGCCGGCGTGTGGCGCCCGGCCGGTTGTTCCGCAGTGGGCATCTCGCCCACGCGACCGACGAGGACGCGGCGTTTCTCGGCTCCCTGGGGCTGCACACGATCTTCGACTTCCGCAACTCGGCGGACATCAAGCTGGAGGGGCCGGACGTCGAGCTGCCGGGCGTGCGCAACCTGAACATCCCGCTGTCCGACCCGGCGCACGGGGCGGAGTTCTGGAAGATGGTCCGGGACGGCGATCTCGACGAACTGCGCAGTCTCCTGGCCGACGGCAAGGGCGAGCAGCGGATGATCAACTCCTACCGCGAGATCGTCAGGGACCGTACGGCCGAGCACTCCCGGATGCTCCACGCGCTGGCCGAGGACAGTGTCCCGGCCCTGATGCACTGCGCGGCCGGCAAGGACCGCGCGGGCCTGTCCATCGCGGTGACGCTGCTCGCCGTCGGGGTGGAGCGGGACGCCATCGTGGCCGACTACATGGAGTCGAACGCGCAGCACCGCCGCTACAAGGTTCGCCGCAACGGCACCGCGGCCCAGGCGTACAGCCCCGAGGTCCTGGAGCTGCTCAACCCGCTCTTCGGCACCCGCCCCGAATATCTGACGGCGGCCATGGAGACGGTCGAGGAGACCTGGGGCAGCGTCGACAGCTATCTGGAGCAGGGGCTGAGCGTCACCCCCGAGATGCGGGAGCGACTGCGGGAGCGCTTCCTCGACTGAGGCCGAACCCGCTCGTCCGTGACCGCTACTGCTTCGCGCCCACCTCGAACAGCAGGTAGATGAACGCGGCGAAGAGGTGCCCGACCGCGATGTAGATGATCAGCCGGACCCACAGGGCCCGTGGGAACTTGTCCTCCATGTTGGTCATGGCGTCACTCCAGTGGTCGGGCCGAGGCAGAGGCCGGCGGTGGGGCTCTGCAGCAGGGTGTGGACGAAGAGCAGGTCGGTGCCGTCGCGGCCGTCGGCGGCGAGGCGGTGCGGGGTCAGCGAGTCGAAGTGCGCGCTGTCGCCGGGTGCGAGGACGTGTGCGGTGTCCCCGAGGCGCAGCCGCAGCCGCCCCTTGAGGACGTACAGCCACTCCTCGCCGGGGTGGACGCGCACGATGTCGCCCTGCGCCCCGTGCGGCACATGGACGCGCAGGGACTGCATCCCGCGTCCGGACGCACCGGCCTGCCAGTAGGACCAGCCGCCCGCAGCCGTCGGCTCCATGTCGGCGGCGCGTACGATCGCGTCCCGGTCGGCGACGGTCTCACCGAGCAGTTCGGAGACCGTCGTACCGTAAATACGGGCGAGCCCGAGCAACATCGGCAGGGAAGGCTGGCGCTGCCCGGTCTCCAGCCGGGACAGGTGGGCGGGCGACAGCCCGGCGGCCCGGGCCGCGGCCTCCAGGGTGAGGGAGGCCTGGCGGCGCAGCGCCCGGAGCTGCGGTGCGACGGCGGGCAGGTCCTCGACCGGCCTGCCTTCTTCGGGAAGGCTCATGCCCTCCATTCAGCCGCACCCTTACCTCCAAGGCAAATCCCTTGCCTCGGAGGCAAAAGGGGGAGGGGGCACTTCCTTTCCCTCCTGCCGCTGCTCCTACCTGTTGGCCACCGCCTGCTTGACCAGCGTCTTCCCGAAGTCCCACATCAGCCCGCTCCCGCTGTGCGCGTCGTCCATCACGGCGGTGAAGGCGTCCACGAACCGGTCCACCTCCCGCTCCCCCACCACCAGCGGCGGAATCAGCTTGATCACCTCCAGGTGGTCACCGGAGACCTGCGTCAGGATCCGGTGCCGTTGCAGCAGCGGCACGACGACCATCTGCGCGAACAGCCCCTTGCGCGCAGCCTGGAGCATCGTCCAACGGCCGCGCAGCTTCAGCGACCTGGGCTTCCCGAACTCGATGCCGATCATCAGACCTCGGCCGCGTACGTCGGCCAGCAGCTCGTACTTGTCGACCAGTGCGGCCAGCCGGGACCTCAACAACTCCCCTGTCGCCCGGGCATTGGCGACGATCTGTTCGTTCTCCATGACCGACAGCACGGCAAGTCCCGCCGCCATGGCCTGGGCGTTGCCCCCGAAGCTCGCGGAGTGCACGAGGACACGGTCGATCGACGAGTAGACCTTCTTGAAGATCCACTCCTTGCCGATCGTGGCGCCCACCGGCACGTATCCGCCCGACAGCGCCTTCGCCACGCACACCAGGTCGGGCTCGACCCCGTCCTCGTGCTGGTAGGCGTAGAAGTCGCCGGTCCGCCCGAGGCCGGTCTGCACCTCGTCCGCGATGAGCAGCGCCTTGTGCCTGTGCAGCAACTCCTGGGCGGCGCGCAGATACCCGGAGGGAGCTTCGTGCACGCCCTTGCCCTGGATCGGCTCGACGATCAGGGCGGCCACGTCGCCCTTCTTCAACTCACGTGCCAGCGCGTCGAGATCACCTAGCGGTACGGCGGTGTCGGGCAGCAGCGGGGCGAAGCCGTCCCGGAAGCCGTCCTCGCCGTTGACGGAGAGGGAGCCGGTGGTCAGGCCGTGGAAGGCGTGCGCGCAGTACAGGACGCGCGGTTTCCCGGTGGCGTACCGGGCGAACTTCAGCGCGGTCTCCACCGCCTCCGTGCCGCTGTTGCCGAAGAACACCCGGTCCAGGTGCGGACTGTGGGTGAGGAGCCGCTCCGCGAGCAGCCCGGGCAGCGGCTGGCAGTCGAAGCGGGTGAGGTCCGCGAGCCGGGCGTCGAGGACGTCGTGCAGTGCCTTGCGGACGACGGGGTGATGGCGGCCGAGGCCCATCACCCCGAACCCGGCGAGCATGTCGAGGTAGTCGTCGCCGTCCGCGTCCCAGAAGTACGCGCCCTCGGCCCGCTCGTAGACCTTGTCGAAGCCGATGGTGTGCAGCATGCGCGGGAGTTGGTGGTTGAGATGCTTGCTGTGCAGCTCGTAGCGTTCGGCGCCGCGCTCGGCCAGCAGCGCGCCGAGGTCGAACTCCCCCGACGGGGACCCGGGTTCAGCGGTTGTCATTCCTGTTTCTCCTTGGACTTCCCCTGGGACAGCTCTTTCTTGGCGGCCAGCCCGGCACTGATCCGGCCGGCGATCTCGACGGGTGTGAGGCCTATGTCGGCGAGCACCTCGCCGCGCTTGGCATGCGCGAGGAACTGCTCTGGAATCCCGAACCGCCGTACGGGTACGTCGACTTCGGCGTCGCCGAGTGCCAGCGCTACCGCGGCGCCGACCCCGGACGCGCGGCTGTTGTCCTCGACGACGGCCACCATGCGGTGCTCGGCGGCCAGTCCCGGCAGTGCGGGATCGATGGGCTTGACCCAACGGGGGTCCACGACCGTGCAGTTGATGCCGCGCGCCGCCAGCAGTTCGGCGGTCTGCAGACACACCGGAGCCATCACCCCGACGGCCACCAGCAGCACGTCGGCAGCCTCCTGGGACCGGTGCAGCACATGCATCCCGCCCACATGGCCGACCGCCTCGATCGCCGGCCCCACCGACTCCTTGGGGAACCGGATCAGCGTGGGCGCGTCGTCGACGGCCACCGCCTCCCGCAGCTGGGCGCGGAGTTGGTCGGCGTCGCGTGGTGCGGCGATTCTCAGGCCCGGCACGACCTGGAGGATGGACAGGTCCCACATACCGTTGTGTGACGCTCCGTCGACTCCCGTGACGCCGGCGCGGTCCAGCACGAACGTCACCCCGCACCGGTGCAGTGCGACGTCCATCAGCAGTTGGTCGAAGGCCCGGTTGAGGAAGGTGGCGTACACGGCGACGACGGGATGCAGACCGCCCGTCGCGAGCCCCGCCGCCGACACGGTCGCGTGCTGCTCGGCGATCCCGACGTCCCACACCCGGTCGGGGAACCGTTCGGCGAACCTGCCGAGGCCCACGGGATGCAGCATGGCCGCCGTGATCGCGACGATGTCGTCCCGCTCCTCCCCGATCCTGACGATCTCGTCGCCGAACACCGAGGTCCAGGAAGGCCCGTTGGAGGGCGCGAGCGGCTCGCAGGTGAGCGGGTCCATCACACCGACGGTGTGGAAGTGGTCCTCCTCGTGCGAGCGCGCGGGCTCGTAGCCGCGCCCCTTCTCCGTCAGGCAGTGGACGAGCACGGGCCCGTGGAACCGCTTTGCGCGCCGCAGCGCCGACTCCACCGCCCCGATGTCGTGCCCGTCGATCGGACCGACGTACTTCAGCCCCAGGTCCTCGAACATGCCCTGCGGATTGAACGCGTCCTTGAACCCCTTCTTCGCGCCGTGCAGCGACTCGTAAAGGGTGTTGCCGATGAGGGGGGTGCGCAGCAGTACGTCCTTGCCCCAGGCCAGCACCTGCTCGTAGCTGTCCGTCGTACGCAGGGTCGCGAGGTGGTTGGCGAGTCCTCCGATGGTCGGCGAGTAGGAGCGTTCGTTGTCGTTGACGACGATGATCAGGGGCCGGTCCTTGGCCGCCGCGATGTTGTTGAGCGCCTCCCAGGCCATCCCGCCGGTGAGCGCGCCGTCGCCGATGACCGCGACGACATGCCCCTTCTCGCCCTGCACCTGGCGGGCCTTGGCGAGCCCGTCGGCCCAGCCGAGCGCCGTGGAGGCGTGGCTGTTCTCGATGACGTCGTGCTCGGACTCCTCGCGCGAGGGATAGCCGGACAGGCCACCCTTGCCGCGCAGCTTGGAGAAGTCCTGACGTCCCGTCAGAAGTTTGTGTACGTAGCTCTGATGGCCGGTGTCCCAGAGAATGCGGTCGACCGGTGACTCGAAGACCCGGTGGAGCGCGATGGAGAGTTCCACCACCCCCAGATTGGGCCCGAGATGGCCGCCGGTCCTGGCGACCGCATGCACCAGGAACTCGCGTATCTCGTCGGACAGTTCACCGAGTTCCGCCTCGGACAGCGCCTTCAGGTCGCGTGGTCCCCGGATGTTCTCCAGAATCGTCACGCTCGGGCCCCCTCTTCTTCCATACTCGTCCGCCCGTGCTGTTCAGCTCACGGTGACCGCCGGTTCCCCCGACGCGACACCGCCCTGCTCCATCTGTTCGGCGATCTTCATCGCCTCCTCGATCAGGGTCTCCACGATCTTCGACTCGGGCACGGTCTTGATGACCTCGCCCTTCACGAAGATCTGCCCCTTCCCGTTGCCGGAGGCGACCCCGAGATCCGCCTCCCGCGCCTCGCCGGGGCCGTTGACCACACACCCCATGACCGCGACGCGCAGCGGCACTTCCATGCCCTCCAACCCGGCCGTGACCTGGTCGGCGAGCTTGTAGACGTCGACCTGGGCACGTCCGCAGGACGGGCAGGACACGATCTCCAGCCGCCGTTGCCGCAGGTTCAGCGATTCCAGGATCTGGATGCCGACCTTGACCTCCTCGACCGGCGGCGCGGACAGTGAGACGCGGATCGTGTCGCCGATGCCCTCGCTCAGCAACGCCCCGAAGGCGACAGCGGACTTGATGGTCCCCTGGAAGGTGGGACCGGCCTCGGTGACGCCCAGGTGCAGCGGGTAGTCGCACCGTTCGGCGAGCAGCCGGTAGGCGTTGACCATGATGACCGGGTCGTTGTGCTTGACCGAGATCTTGATGTCCCGGAAGCCGTGCTCCTCGAAGAGCGACGCCTCCCACAGCGCCGACTCGACGAGCGCCTCGGGTGTCGCCTTGCCGTACTTCTGGAGCAACCGCCGGTCCAGCGAACCGGCGTTGACCCCGATCCGGATCGGCGTGCCGTGCTCCTTGGCGGCGCGCGCGATCTCCTTCACCTTGTCGTCGAACTGCTTGATGTTGCCGGGATTGACGCGGACGGCCGCGCAGCCCGCCTCGATCGCGGCGAACACGTACTTCGGCTGGAAGTGGATGTCGGCGATCACCGGGATCTGCGACTTGCGCGCGATCGTCGCCAGCGCGTCCGCGTCGTCCTGCGTGGGGCAGGCGACGCGGACGATCTGGCAGCCGGACGCGGTGAGTTCGGCGATCTGCTGGAGTGTGGCGCCGATGTCCGACGTACGCGTCGTCGTCATCGACTGCACCGACACCGGGGCCCCGCCCCCGACCGCCACCGGCCCGACCTCGATGCGCCGGGAGACCCGGCGATCGGCGATCGGACGGACCGGTACCTCGGGAACGCCCAAGGAGACAGCGGTCACGACCTCACTCCCGGTTTCCGGCGACGGTCTCGCGCATGGCGCGCAGGGACTCCTTCAGGGAACCCATGGTGGCCATGACGGCCGTCGGCTCGTAGCCGCAGTGCGCCATGCAGTTGGCGCACCGGTCGTCCTTGCCGCGACCGTAGGCGTCCCAGTCGGTCTTCTCGATGAGGTCCTTGTACGTCGTCACGTACCCGTCGGCCATCAGGTAGCAGGGCTTCTGCCAGCCGAACAGCGAGTAGTTCGGGATCGCCCACGCCGTGCACGGGAAGTCGACCTTGCCCTCCAGGAAGTCCAGGAAGAGCGGGGAGTGGTTGAGCCGCCAGCGCCGCCGGTTGCCGCCCGCAAAGGCCTTTTTGAACAGCTCGCGGGTCTGCGTGACGCCGAGGAAGTGCTCCTGGTCCGGGGCCTTCTCGTAGGCGTAGGCGGGCGAGATCATCATCTCGTCGACCTGGAGGTCGTCGTTGAGGAAGTTGAGCACCTCGATGATGGTCTGCGGGGTGTCGGTGTTGAAGAAGGTCGAGTTGGTGGTGACCCGGAAACCCCGCTTCTTGGCCTCCTTGATGGCGGCCACGGCCTCGTCGAACACTCCCTCCTTCGCGACGGACTCGTCGTGCCGCTCACGCAGCCCGTCGATGTGCACGGCGAACGCGAAGTACGGCGAGGGCGTGAACTTGTCCATCTTCTTGCGCAGCAGCACGGCGTTGGTGCAGAGGAAGACGTACTTCTTCTTCGCCACCAACTGCCGCACGATCTCGTCGATGTGAGGGTGCATCAGGGGTTCGCCGCCCGCGATGGACACCATGGGCGCCCCGGACTCCAGCACCGCCCCGACGGCCTGGGCGACCGGCATGCGCTGCTTGAGCACACCGGCCGGGTGCTGGATCTTGCCGCAGCCCTCGCACTTGAGGTTGCAGGCGTAGAGAGGTTCGAGCTCGACGATCAGCGGGAATTTGTCCCGCTTGCGGAGTTTCTGTTCGGCCAAATACGTAGCGACCTTGATGGTCTGGCGGAGCGGCATGGCCATCGGGCTCACCTCCTGGGGAGCAGCAAGGAACGGTGCCATTCGACAAATGCGGGAAGGACCGAACGAAGAACGCGGAAAGCCGATATTCCACCGCGAAGCGTGCCGATCCGGACGAGTTCATGTTCTGGAGCGTCCACGACCACCCGTACGGCCGCAACCGGGCGCACGCCCGTGCGCCCGGCGCTGTGCAGCGTGGCCGCCGACTCCATGTCGACCGCGATTGCGCCGGTCGCGAGCAGATCCGACCGCTCGTGACCGCGGACGACGTGATCGGATCCGGTGAGAGGGCCGGTGTGGACGGTGCGCCCGGGTACGGCACGCACCAGTTCCTTGACGAGCAGTTCGGTGCCGACACAGCGGGTGGCGCCGCGCGGATCCCGGGTCTCCTCGGCGACCACCAGGTCACCGGGGTGCATACCGGGGGCGAGCCCCGCGCAGAAGCCGGTGGCCAGCACTGCGGCGTCGCGCAGCGCCGGGTCGGCGAGGGCTCGGGTGACGGCCGCCTCGGCCGCCGCGGGCCCCATTCCCGTACGCAGCACGGTGACGGGCCCGGCGCCGCGTGAGCCCCTGCGCAGGGCGAGCCGTTCGATGCCGAGCGCGCAGGCGATCAGCAGCGGGGCCGACTCGGGCTGCCTGTCCATCAGCCCACCTCGACCTTGGCGAAGGGTTCCCCGTGGACATACCGGCCGAGCGCGGTGAGCGGGAAGACCTGACGGTAGAGGTGGTAGTTGATCGAGAAGTCCCAGGGGAAGCCGGTGCCGGTGAAGTGCGGCTCGTCCCAGGAGCCGTCCGGCAGCTGGGTCGCCGCGAGCCACTCGACACCGCGTTCGACGGTCTTCGAGTCGTGTTCCCCGGCGGCCAGCAGGGCGAGCAGCGCCCAGGCCGTCTGGGAGGGGGTCGAGGCGCCCCGGCCGCTCCAGCCCGCGCTGTCGTCGTAGGAGCGCAGGTCCTCGCCCCAGCCGCCGTCGTCGTTCTGGACCTTCTCCAGCCAGCCCACCGCGCGCCGGATCGCCGGGTGCGCGGCGGACAGGCCGGCGGCGGTCAGCGCGGGCACCACCGAGCCGGTGCCGTAGACGTAGTTGACGCCCCAGCGGCCGAACCAGGCGCCGCCCGGCTCCTGTTCGGCGAGCAGCCACTCGATGCCGCGCCGGGTGCGCGGATCGTGGGACATGCCCTCGACGGCGAGCATCTCCACGACGTGCGCGGTGACGTCGGCGGACGGCGGGTCGATGACCTCGCCGAAGTCGCAGAACGGCAGCTTGTTGGGGAGCGTGCTGGTGTTGTCGACGTCGAAGGCGCCCCAGGCGCCGTTCTTCGACTGCATCCCGAGGTTCCAGCGGACCCCGCGCCCGATGGCCTTCTCGACCCGCTCCGGGTCGTGGTGCCGGACGCGGCGCAGCGCGAGGACGACCTCGGCGGTGTCGTCGATGTCGGGGTAGTTGTCGTTGTGGAACTCGAACGCCCAGCCGCCCGGCGGCAGTTCGGGCCGGCGTACGGACCAGTCGCCTGGCCGGACCACCTGCTCACCCAGCATCCAGTCGGCGGCCTTGACCAGTTGGGGATGGTCGGCGGGCAGGCCCGCGTCGGCGAGTGCGATGACGGCGAGACAGGTGTCCCACACCGGCGACTGGCAGGCCTCGATCATCCGGGCCCCGTCCTCGCGCCACACCGTGAAGCGGTCCAGGGAGTCCAGCCCTGCCCGCATGACGGGGTGTTCGAGGTCGTAGCCGAGCAGGTGCAGAGCGATCACCGAGTAGACGGCGGGCGGCTGGATGCCTCCCCAGCAGCCGTCGTTCTCCTGGCGCTCGATGATCCAGCGGGCGGCGGCGTTCATGGCCGCCTTGCGCAGTCGGCGCACCGCAACCTTGCGATAGCCGTGCAGAACCCTGTCGAGACGCTGGAAGGCGCCGTCCCAACTGGCCAGCGGCGCGAAGGACTTGCCCGGGTTAGGCAGGTCGGGGTCGGTGTGCAGCTCGTCGAGCGGGAAGGGCGCCGGGCGGACCGGGCGTTTCGCGCTGACGATGGTGAGCGGCACGATGGTCTGCCGGGCCCAGCAGCCGAAGTCGTAGATGTTGAGCGGCATCCACTTCGGGAAGTAGATGAGTTCCGGCGGGAGTTCGGGGAGGTCGTCCCACTTCCACCAGCCGAACAGGGCCAGCCAGATCCGGGTGAAGACCCGGGCGGCGGCGATGCCTCCCCGGTCGCGGATCCAGGCGGACGCCTTCGCCATATGCGGCGCTTCTGGTGCGTCCCCGGCCAGCCGCAGGGCGACGTACGCCTCGATGGTGGCGGAGAGTTCGGCGGGTCCGCCGTAGAAGGTGGCCCAGGTGCCGTCGTCGCGCTGTTCACCGCGGATGAACAACGCGGCTGCCTGGGTGGTCTGTTCGTCGCGGATGCCCAGGAATTGACGGAGCAGCAGGTCCTCGGCGTCCATCGTGACGTTGGTCTCGAGGTCGCCCTTCCACCAGCCCTGGGCGTCCTGTCGCGCCAGCAGATGATCGGTGGCACGCCTCATGGCGTGCTCGGCGGCATCCTGAACCCCTGCTGCCACTGGGGCGTTGGTGTCGGTGTCGGTTTCGCTGGCCGCGGCAGCGCGGGGCGGCAGTGCTCCGGTGCTTCCGTCGGTCGTCGCTGTCATGGCTTCCCCTTCGTGCAGTGGCATGTCTCTGCTGATTGGGTCCGCCGTCGGCCGGTGCGCCGCTGAACGCGGCGCCGGCCGGCGACTACGCGAGGCTTATTCGACCGATAGCGATCATCTCTTTCGTACGACGACGAAGTCAGCGAGCGCCGTGAACTGCGCACGCACCCGGTCGGGCATGTCGATGGCGCTCAGCGCGTCGACGGCGATGGTGTGCTGTCGGCGCGCCTCCCCGGCGGTCCACTCCCGGCCGCCCGCCTGTTCGATCAGGGCGGCGCGGGCGGCGAACTCCTTCTCGGAGAAGTTCTCGAAGTCGCTGCTCTTCGCGTCGGCGGCGAGGAGTTCGCCGAGCCGCTCGGCGGCCGGGCCGCTCGCCGCGAGGGCGGCGACCACGGGCAGGGACTTCTTGCGCTGGCGCAGGTCGCTCCAGGTCTGCTTGCCGGTGGCCTCCGGGTCGCCCCAGATGCCGAGGAGGTCGTCGACGGCCTGGAAGGCCAGGCCGAGGTGGTAGCCGTACTTCTCCAGGGTGTCGGCGGTGTGGTCGTCCGCGCCGCCGAGGACCGCGCCGATGGAGCTGGCGCAGGCGAGCAGGGCGCCGGTCTTGTTGCCCTCCATCTCCAGACACTCCTCGACGCTGACGCGGTCGCGGTGCTCGTAGGAGATGTCCTGTGCCTGGCCGTCGATGAGGGCGCGGGTCGCGGTGGTGAGGCGGCGGGTGGCGCGGCCGGCCTCGACGGTGCCGAGTTCCAGGAGGATCTCGTTGGCCAGCGCGAACAGGGCGTCACCGACCAGGATGGCCTGGGCGGGACCGTGCACCTTCCAGACGGTGTCGCGGTGGCGGCGCTGTTCGTCGCCGTCCATCAGGTCGTCGTGCAGCAGCGAGAAGTTGTGCACCAGCTCGACGGCGACCGCGCCGGGGATGCCGACCTCGGGGTCGGCGCCGGTGACCTCGGCGGACAGCACGGCGAGCGCGGGGCGTACGGCCTTGCCGCCGTCGCCGGCGGCGGGCCTGCCCTGGGCGTCGATCCAGCCGAAGTGGTAGGCGGAGACGGTGTCCATGGGCGCCGCGAGACGGTCGATCGCCGCCCGCAGTACCGGAGTGGCCAGGGTCCGGCCGCGCTCCAGGAGCGCGGTCACGTCCACCGCGGTCCCTCGAGCGGCCTTCGGAGCCGGGGGCACAGTGGGCACAGTCTCTCCTCTTGTTCCGGTGCTGGGGGTGCGGGGACCTGCCGCGTGCTGATGGTCGAGCATCAAGCTGCCTCCTCCACGTCGAAGAGGTGGTGGCGGGGCCGGCCCAGGACGCCCAGCGCGGCGCCGGCCGCACTGACGCCGCTGCGGACCGCACTCTCCATGGTCGCGGGCCACCCGGTGGCGGTCCACGAACCGGCCAGGTACAGGCCGGGGGTTCGGGTACGGGCGCCGGGCCGCAGCCGCCCGACGCCGGGGGTGGGGGCGAACGTCGCTGTCCGCTCCCGGGTGACGAAGAAATCCCGTACTTCGGCGCCCCGCGCGCGGGGCAACAGCCGCTCCAGCTCCGGCAGATACCGCTCGCGCAGCGCCGCCACGGGTTCGTCGATCTCGTCGTGCGCGGCCGACTGCGACAGCGCCAGGTACTGGCCGTCGCCGCCGAGTCCGGACGCCTCGGTCCGGTCGAAGACCCACTGCACGGGGCTGCCGAG
This sequence comes from Streptomyces sp. NBC_00576, assembly GCF_036345175.1. Lineage (NCBI taxonomy): Bacteria > Bacillati > Actinomycetota > Actinomycetes > Kitasatosporales > Streptomycetaceae > Streptomyces > Streptomyces sp. NBC_00576. The sequence continues at coordinate 1,461,341 of NZ_CP107780.1, forward strand.
CGCCGCGACGAACGGTGTGCTCAGCACCTTCCGGTCGTACACCACATGCACGTTGAGGATCGGTGCGGTGCCGATCTCCAGCAGCCGTTCGGGGGCGTCGAGCGCGCCCTGCGGCAGGAGATCGTGCGCCTCGCGCTGGGCGACGGCGAGTACGACGACGTCCGCGTCGAGCGTCTCGCCGGGAACCTGAACGCTCCAGCGGCCGTTCTCGTCGTGTTGGATGGAGGTGACGCGTGTACGGACTTCGGTACGCACGCCCGCGGAGTCGAGCGCCTTGCGGGCCAGAGTGTCGTGCAGTTCGCCCAGCGGGACACGCGCCCAGCCGATGTCGGCCGCGCCCGGGTCGGACAGCAGACCGGTCTTGAACACCATCGCGGCGAGCCCCAGGGACGAGTCCCCGGCCACCGCGTTGAGGGTGGCGACCCCCACCAGGTCCCACAGTGCCTCGACGGCACGCTCCGACTGACCGTGCGCGGCCAGCCAGCTGCCGAAGTCCTGCGCGTCCAGCGCAGGGTCGGCGAGGTCGAGCGCCTTGAGCGCGAGTGCGGCACGCCCCACTCTGGCGCGTTCGGCAAGTGACAGGTGCGGATACGTGGCCAGGCTGCGCCCGAGATGCAGAGGTACGGGCAGTGCGTCGCGCCGAAGTCTCCCCAGGCGCCGCCCGACGGGCTTCGCCAGGTCGACGACAGGCACGTCGAGCCGGGCCTGCACCGGAGCGAGCGCCGCGCCGTCGATGCGGTCGAGGAACCAGCGGTAGGCGGTGCAGCAACGCAGGTACACATGCTGGCCGTTGTCCACGGTGAGTCCGTCGCGCTGGAAGGAGAAGGCGAGCCCGCCGAGCCGGGGCCGGCCTTCGAGCAGCGTGACGCGGACGCCGGCGTCGGCGAGCGAGAGCGCCGCTGTGATGCCTGCCAGCCCGCCGCCGACCACCACGGCACTCTTCTCACCGCGGTGGCCCGGACGTTCCCCGGGCTGCGTACCCTCGCTCATCGCACACTCCCCCTTGTGCACCGGCCGTGCCGGATGACCGTCGCACGGCAGGCCGTTGAAGTCAGGGACGCCGTCCCCGACCGGAGGGTTGCGCGCCGTTTCGCGGCGGGCGCATCACCTTGGACCGAATTGTCCATCAGGTGAGCCTCCTGACGGTCCGCCGGGACACATGCCGGGCGTCGAGACCGGACAGGCCGCGCACCGCGACATACGCCTTCTCGCGTCCGGGCAGCGAGACCCGGCCGCGCAGCACGGCCTCCGGCTCGCGCTCGATACGGTCGAGGAGCCGTCGGTAGATGCCGGCCATGGCGGCGACACAGGCGCCGCTGCGCCGGTCGAGCATGGGCAGCAGCCGGTAGCCCTCGGCGAACAGGGCACGGGCGCGCCGCACTTCGAAGTGGACGAGGCCCGCGAAGTCGGAGCCCTCCGGCGGCCTCGGACCGCTGAACCCGGCCGAGCAGCCGAACTTGGCGAGGTCGTCGGCGGGCAGATAGATCCGCCCGCTGTCGGCGTCCTCGCGGACGTCCCGCAGGATGTTGGTGAGCTGGAGCGCCAGCCCCAGCGTGTCGGCGTACTCGGAGGCGCGTTCTGCCCCTCGCGCGCCCCGCTCCGTACCGAACACGCCCAACGACAGCCGCCCGATGGCCCCGGCCACACAACGGCAGTAGACCTTCAGGTCGTCCCAGGTCTCGTACGTCTCACCGCGTACGTCCATCACGACGCCGTCGATGAGTTCGTCGAGGCCGCCGAGCGGGATCGGGAAGTGTGTCCCCGCGTGACTGAGGGCGACCGCGACGGGATCGGTGTCGTCCTCGTCGACCGCGCCCTCGCGCACCCGGTTGAGCAGTGCTCTGGTGTCCTCCAGCCGCGCCGCCTTCACCTCGGGAGCCAGCGTGCCGTCACCGATGTCGTCGACGCGCCGTGAGAACGCGTACAGGGCCGACATCGCACGCCGCTTCGGCGTCGGCAGCAGTCTGATGCCGTACGCGAAGTTGCGGGCCTGCTGCCCGGTGATGGACTCGCAGTAGCTGTAGGCGGCGAGTACCGGTGCGGACACGTGTGGTTCCGACTCCACGCTCCGGATCACCCCTTTCCTCGCAGGGTTGTGCCCACCTCGCGCAGCAACTGGATCCTGCCGGGCTTGGGCGGGCCGGGAAGTACGTCGTATTCGGCGGCGGCGATCGCTCGGACCGCCGCCTTCCCTCCCGCCACGAAACCCGCGAGCAGCAGCTTCAGCCTGCCGTGGACGCTACCCACGAGAGGGGTGCCTTCATTCAGCAGGCCACGCGCGCGTTCCGCTTCGTATGCGATCAGTGCGCGCACCGATGCACCCGCGGTGGGGGCGGCGAGATCCGTCTCCTGGACGTGAAAGCGCTTCAGGTCCTGGGCGGGCAGATAGATCCGGTCGCGGCCGAGGTCCTCGGCGACGTCCTGGAGGTGTTCGACGATCTGGAGAGCCGTACACACGGCGTCGGAGCGACGGATCCGCTCGGGCGTCGCGGTGCCGGTGACGGCGAGGACGAGGCGGCCGACGGGGTTGGCGGACAGCTCGCAGTAGGCGAGGAGGTCGTCGTAGGTCTCGTACCGCTTGACCAGCTGGTCCTGGCGGTTGGCGGCGATCAGGCCGAGGAAGGGCTCGGGCGTGAGGGCGCGGCGGCGCACGGTCGGCTGGAGCCGGCGCAGCAGGGGGTGGTGCGGGGTGGCGTCGAAGACCCTGCGCAGGTCGGCCTCGAAGGCGTCGAGAAGGACGAGCCGGTCATCGGCCTCTTCCGGGGCGACGCCCAGCAGTCGGGCGTCGGCGCCACCGGGGGCCAGGTCGCCGTCGCCGATGTCGTCGACGAGGCGGGCGAAGCCGTAGACGGCCATGAGGTCGGTGCGCCAGGCCCTGGGCAGGAAGAACGGTGCCACGGGGAAGTTCTCGTCCGCGGCCTTGTCGAGCGTGCCGCGCTCCGGATCGTCGGTGCGCGTATGACCGGTTGCCGTCACAGTTCACTGCCCGGGACGGGGACGGCACATGCTGTGGGGAGCTGGGGAGTTTCCGTAGCCATCGCCGTCACATCTCCCGTTCTACACTGCGGACCCAATGGGCACTATTTCGGACACGCCGCCCAGCCGTCCACACGGCGGTTCCGATGCCGGGTGTTGCGTGTTATCGCCCTACTTGCCGCGATTCAGCACTGGTACAGCTTACGTTGTACAACGCGGCATGGTCCGTCGGGGTGTCCTGCGCATCACAAGAACACACCGATTGGCGTCAAGATTCCTGGGCCGAGCCGGAGTTGACGTTTCCTTTGCAGACGCGTGGCCCCGCCGGAGCAGTTCCGGCGGGGCCACGATTCGCCCGGTTCGTCACCGGCGCGCTGCCCGGCTACCTGCCGGTGAACTTCTCGTACTCCTTGAGGACCTCGTCCGTCGGCCCGTCCATGCGCAGTTCGCCGCGCTCCAGCCACAGAACGCGATCACAGGTGTCACGGATCGACTTGTTGTTGTGACTGACGAGGAACACCGTGCCGGCGTGCTTGCGCAGCTCGCGGATGCGGTCCTCGGAACGCTTCTGGAAGGACCGGTCGCCGGTCGCCAGGGCCTCGTCGATCATCAGTACGTCGTGGTCCTTGGCGGCGGCGATGGAGAACCGCAGTCGCGCCGCCATGCCGGAGGAGTAGGTGCGCATCGGCAGGGTGATGAAGTCGCCCTTCTCGTTGATGCCGGAGAAGTCGACGATCTGCTGGTAGCGCTCCTTGATCTCCTCGCGTGACATACCCATCGCGAGGCCGCCCAATATGACGTTCCGTTCGCCCGTGAGGTCGTTCATCAGGGCGGCGTTGACGCCGAGAAGGGAGGGCTGCCCGTCCGTGTACACGTGCCCGCTCTCGGCGGGCAGCAGGCCGGCGATGGCGCGCAACAAGGTCGACTTGCCGGAGCCGTTGGAGCCGATCAGACCGACGGCCTCACCGCGGTAGGAGACGAAGGAGACGCCCCGTACGGCGTGGACCTTGCGCACGCCGGGTGACTCGCCGCGTCTGATGATGCGGCTGAGGGCGGCGGTGGCGCTGCCCTTGCCGGTCTTGGCTCCGTTGACGCGGTACACGATGTGTAGTTCGTCCGCGATGACAGTGGGGATCTTGTCCCCGGGAATCGGGTCAGCCACGGCCGTACCTCTCCTCAGCCTTCCAGAAGTACACGAATCCACCGAGGGCGACCAGCGCGGCCCACCCGCCCGCGACCGCCCAGACGTGCGGCGGCAGGTTCTCCGAGCCGTAGCCCTCGATGAGCGCGAAGCGCATCAGGTCCATGTAGATGGCGGCCGGGTTCCACTGGAGGACGTCGGCGAGCCACTGGGGCTTGTCGGCGAGCACGACCGGGATGGAGAACATCACGCCGGACGCGTACATCCACGTACGCATCACGAACGGCATCAGCTGGGCGAGGTCGGGGGTCGCCGAGCCCCACCGGGCCATGATCAGCGCGAGTCCGGTGTTGAAGAGGAACTGGAGTGCCAGCGCCGGGACGATCAGCAGCCAGGACAGCGTGGGGTAGCTGCCGAAGCCGATCGACACCACGAAGAGCACGATCATCGAGAAGAGCAGTTGCTGGAGCTGCTGCAGCGCGAAGGAGACCGGCAGGGCGGCGCGTGGGAAGTGCAGGGCGCGCACCAGGCCGAGGTTGCCGGAGATCGCTCGTACGCCCGCCATCACCGAGCTCTGCGTGAAGGTGAACACGAAGACGCCCGTGACGAGGAACGGGATGTACACGTCGCTGGGCATGCCCCGGTCGGCTTCGAGGATCACACCGAAGATGAAGAAGTACACGGCCGCGTTGAGCAGCGGTGTGGCCACCTGCCACAGCTGGCCGAGCTTGGCCTGGCTGTACTGGGCGGTCAGTTTCGCCTGCGAGAAGGCGAGGATGAAGTGACGCCGTCCCCAGAGCTGGCGGACGTACTCGACGAGTCGGGGGCGGGCGCCGCTCACGGCGAGCCCGTACTTCGCGGCGAGTTCGGCCGCGGAGAGGCCGTCGTCGGGTGACGGTCGGTCGCTCACCGCGACACCGCCGTCATGCTTTGTCTCACTCACAAATGGAAACTTTCGTCTTCAATATGCGCAGCTGAACGGGGCAGAGCGCGGGCCGGGACGGGATGCGGTCGGCCCGCGGGGCTCTCAGGGAGAGCTTGTCAGATCACTGGGGGGCGGCCCAGTCGGGTCAGCCGCCACACCGTACGCCACCGGATGGGTCGGCGTGGTCCGCACGGGGTGGTCAGGCCCTCCTTGAACCCGCCCCACCAGGCTCTGAGCGCCGGGCGGGAGGGTCTGCGGAGAAGTGTGAGGAGCAGCCAGTCCCCCAGGTAGACGGGCACCAGGGGGGCCGGCAGGTTGCGGCGGGCCAGCCAGACCCGGTTGCGGGCGACCATGCGGTGGTAGACCGCGTGCCGCGAGGGCGCGGTCGCGGGGTGGTAGAGCAGCATGTCCGCCCGGTAGTCGATCATCCAGCCCGCGTCGAGGGCCCGCCAGGCCAGGTCGGTCTCCTCGTGGGCGTAGAAGAACTCCTCGGGGAGGATGCCCACTTGGGCGAAGACCTTGGTGCGGACGGCGTTGGCGCCGCCCAGGAAGCTGGTGACGCGGGAGCTGCGCATCGGGTCCGTGGTGCCCGGGCGGGGCACGTGGCGGCGCTGGGTGAGGCCGGTGTCGGGGTCGGCGATGCGGAAGCTGATGATGCCGAGTTCGGGGTCGGCGGTGAAGGCATGGCGGCACAGCTCGGCGGTGTCCTGGTGGCCGAGGAGGCCGTCGTCGTCCAGGAACATCAGGATGTCGACGTCGCCGCCGGCCGGGCCGAACGCCTCGATGCCGACGTTGCGTCCGCCGGGGATGCCGAGGTTCTCGGGCAGCTCGATGCTCCGTACGCCCTCGGGAAGGTCCGGGACGGGCGAGCCGTTGCCGACCACGACGACCTGGACCGGGTCGCCCTCCTGTTTGGCGATCGAGTCGACGAGGGCGCGCAGTTCGTCGGGGCGGTTGCCCATGGTGATGATGACCGCGCCGACCCTCATCCCGGTACTCACCGCAACCTGCTCGACGCGAGGATGGACACGAGGTGCAGCAGGGTCTGCAGGATCGCGATGCCGGCCAGTACCGCGATGCCGAGGCGGGTCCAGAACAGGTCGCCGCCGATGAGGTCGAGGATCGCCACGAAGAGGATGAACAGGCTCGCCTCGATGCCGCCGATCAGCCGGTGGAACTTCAGGGCGGCGGCAGCCTTACGGGCCATGGCGAGCCCCTCGGAGCGCGGCACCGACAGCTCGTCCTTGGCGGCGGGCAGGCCGCTGCGGGCCCGCGCCACGTCCACCAGGTCGGTCTCCGCCTTGATCAGGATCGCGCCGAGGGCGGCCAGGGTGCCGAGGAACGCCCACAGCCACTCGGGGCTCCCGGAGCCGTCCCACAGGTCGGCGCCGCGCAGCCCGAAGCCGATCAGCAGCGCCGCCTCGGACAGGTAGTGGCCGACGCGGTCGAGGTACACGCCGGTGATCGACGTCTGGTTGCGCCAGCGGGCGAGTTCCCCGTCGACGCAGTCGAGGAGCAGGTACAGCTGCATCAGTACGACGGCCAGGACCGCCCCGGTGAGGCCCGGCACCAGGAGTGCCGCGCCCGCCAGACCGCCCGCGACGACCATCAGGTACGTGAGCTGGTTGGGCGTGATCCTGGTGTCCACCAGGTAGCGGTCGACCCGCAGGGACACCTCGCGCATGTAGAGGCGTCCCGCCCAGTGCTCGCCGCTGCGCCGGTCCTTCACCCCTTCGGGGTGGACGACGGGGCGTAGTTCAGCTACCGATGGCCTTGACATAGTCCGCGTACGTGTCCTTGATCTGGTCGTTCGTGAGGTCGAGGTGTTCCAGGATCGTGTAGCGACCGGGTCTGGTCTGTGGGGCGTACTCGACGACCCGTACGAACTCGTCCGTGGTGAAGCCGATCTCCTCCGGCAGCACCGGCAGCCCGTGCCGGCGCAGTACCTCGGCCATGTACGCCGCCTCTTCGGGCGCACCCCGCAGGTACATAGCGAAGGCGGCGCCGAGGCCGCACTGTTCGCCGTGACTCGCGGCGCGCTTGGGGTACAGCAGGTCGAAGGCGTGGTTGATCTCGTGACAGGCGCCGGACGACGGGCGGGAGTCGCCCGACACCGACATGGCGATACCGGTGAGGACCAGTGCCTCCGCCAGGACCTGGAGGAACGCGTTGTCGCCGACCCCGCCGGGGTGGCGCAGTACGGCTTCTCCGGCCTGGCGGGCCATCGCGGCGGCGAGTCCGTCGATCTTCTCGCCGTTGACCCGGCCGGCCAGCTCCCAGTCGGCGACCGCGGAGATGTTCGACATGGCGTCGCCGATCCCGGAGCGCACGAACCGTACCGGTGCCTCGCGGATCACGTCGAGGTCGATGACGACGGCGATCGGGTTCGGTACGCCGTACGAGCCGCGTCCCGCGTCGTTGTCGAGGGTGGCGACCGGGGAGCACAGTCCGTCGTGCGCGAGGTTGGTGGCGACGGCGACCAGAGGCAGCCCGACGCGCGCGGCGGCGAACTTGGCGCAGTCGATGATCCGGCCGCCGCCGAGGCCGACGACGGCGTCGTAGTGACCGGACTTGATGGCGTCGCCCAGCTTGATCGCGTCGTCGATGGTGCCGCCGGCGACCTCGTACCAGCTCGCGCCGGGCAGCGCCGGGGCGAGCCGTGCGCGCAGCCTGGCGCCGGAGCCGGCGCTGATCGCGACGGCGATCTTCCCGGAGTGCGAGATCCGCTGGTCGAACAGCACGTCCGCCAGATCGTTCAGGGCCCCCCGGCGGATGTCGACGACGACCGGCGAGGGGATCAGCCTCGTCAGTACCGGCACGCGATCTCCCGTCCTCGGGCGAGATCGTCGTGGTTGTCTATCTCGACCCAGGGCACCTCGCCTATGGGTGCCACGTCGATCCGGAAGCCTCGGTCGACCAGTTCCTGGTAACCGTGCTCGTAGAACTGCTGGGGGTCGGTCTCCCACACGGTCTTCAGGGCGTCGGCCAGTTCGGCGGCGGCTGCGCCCTCGATGAGGGTGACGCCGATGTACTCGCCGGTGGCCTCGGCCGGGTCCATCAGCTTGGTGATCCTCTGTACGCCCTTCTCCGGGTCCACGACCACCTTCATCTCCTCGTCGGCGAGATCCTTCACCGTGTCGAGGGCCAGGATGATCCGCTTCCCGTCGCCGCGCGCGGCGAGCAGCGTCCGCTCGACGGAGACGGGGTGCACGGTGTCGCCGTTGGCGAGGATCACCCCGTCGGTGAGGGCGTCCCGGCCGCACCAGAGGGAGTAGGCGTTGTTCCACTCCTCGGCGCGGTCGTTGTCGATGAGGGTGAGCTTCAGCCCGTACTTCTTCTCCAGGGCCGTCTGCCGCTCGTACACGGCTTCCTTGCGGTAGCCGACGATGATCGCGGCCTCGGTGAGACCGATCTCGGCGAAGTTGGCGAGGGTGAGGTCGAGAACGGTGGGGCCGTCCTCGTCGCCCGCGGGGCCGACCGGCACGAGAGCCTTGGGCAGGCTGTCGGTGTAGGGGCGCAGACGCCTTCCGGCGCCGGCCGCCAGCACGAGGCCGATCATGCGGGTACTCCTTCGTCGTGTACGGCGGGCGCGCCGCCCTGGTGGGCGGCCACCCAGTAGCGGATGCTCTCGGCGAGCACCAGCAGGGCCACGACCACGGCGAGGACCGTGAGCGCGACCGCGAACTGCGAGGCACTGAGCAGCGCGGCCAGTACGACGACCACCAGTGTCCGGCCCTCGTGCCCTCCGCTCGCCCGTACCAGCCAGCGCGGGGGCGCTCCGGCGTTGCCACGGATGCGGTACACCGTGTCGTAGTGATGGTAGGCGACGGCGGCCACGAGGCCGAAAGCCGCGGGAAGTGCTCCGTTTGCCTCTGCTTTGCCCGCGAGGAGGAGGACTGTGCCGTATTCGGCGGCCCGGAAGAGCGGCGGGACGAGCCAGTCGAGGCGGCCCGAGAGGGGTGCGGCGACGGCGCCGCCGGAGGAGAGGACGTACAGCACGGCGAAGACGACGGGTACCGGGCTGCCGTACGAACACGCCCACACTGCGACGAGTAGGACCGCGGTGCCTTCCAGCGCCCTGAGGAACCGCGAGCCGACCGGCATACGCAGGGGAATCCGCCCGACGAGCTCCGCGAGCGGCCCGCTGTCCGCGAGGTCCGCCAGTGCTCGCGTCGCCCGTTCGGTCCGCTGGGCCTTTCGGGTGAGTGAGCGCAGGACGCGCCCCGCCGTGGTGTAGGTCGCCGCGAAGCCACAACCGATGAGCAGCACGGTGAAGGTGGTCCGGGGGGTGGTGAGGGCCGTGAGGACGGCGATCAGCGCCCAGCGCTCGCCGATCGGCAGGACGATCATCCGCCGGATCCAGACCGTCCAGCCGACGCCGTCGAGGCGGTCGGACAGGGCGGCGGTCGGGCTGGTGTTCGCCGTTGAGTCGTGATTGGCCTCGTTGAAGGCGAAGTCGACGACGTGTCGGCAGGTCTGCAGGACCATCGCGCCGAGGGCGAGGGCCCAGACGTCGTCCCCCCCGCGCGCTGCCCCGAGAGCGAGGCCCGCGTAGTAGGCGTACTCCTTGGCGCGGTCGAAGGTGGCGTCCAGCCAGGCGCCGAGCGTCGAGTACTGGAGGGAGTAGCGGGCGAGCTGGCCGTCCGTGCAGTCCAGGACGAAGGAGACCAGGAGGAGCACACCTGCCGTGACGAAGCCGCCGCGGGTTCCGGTGGCCGCGCAGCCGGCCGCGATCAGCGCGGTGAGCAGCGAGGCGGTGGTGACCTGGTTCGGGGTGAGGCCGCGGCGGGCGCACCAGCGGGCCAGATAGCGGGAGTACGGGCTGACGCAGAAGGTGGTGAAGAAGCCGTCCCGGGACTTCACCGCCGACTTCAGGCGTACGGCCTCGTCGTCGACTGCGGCGAGGGCCTGCCGTGCCTCGCCCAGGGCCTGGGGGTCGGCGGGGACTGCGGCGGTCAGGCTGCCCAGTTCGGGGCGGTGGACGTCGACGCCGTCCGCGTCCAGGGCGAGGGCGATGCGGTCGGCGAGGCTGTCCACCGCGAGGACGGCGGCCACCGTGCGGGGAGTCTTCGGGGCGTCGCCGCTCGCGGAGATCTCCCGGGCCAGTACGCGGGTCAGGGCGTTGCGGCCGGCGCCGGGCTGTGCCGTCACGGCGCCCGGTACCGCGGCGAGCGGGAAACGCGGGTCGGTGAGGCCGAGGCGGAGCGCGTGGAGGTGGCCGACGAAACGGGCGTCCACGACGGCGACCCGTTCGTCGCAGGACGACTCGGCGAGGAGGGTCTCGGTGTCGGCGACATCGGTGGCGCTCCGCACGTCGAAGCCGAGGGCCCGCAGATCGCCCTCGATCGACGATCCGGGAACCGGCTGACCCGTGAGGATGGCGGTCGGCAACCGAACTCACTCCCTGGACACCGACGCGCGCACGCCGGTCCTGTACATGTTGGTGGGGGAAACCCTGACCCACGGTGGCCGGGCAGCATGTCGGCAGAGGCTATCGGATGGGGCCGCACCTGTGTTCACCGGCTGTTCACGGGCCGATTCCGGCCCGACCGGCAGGCCCATCCGTCCGATCATCATGGGCGACCCGGCGCGCCGGGTACAAACCGTGACCCGGGTCGAGGACCGCCACGGCCTCCCCGGCCGCATCCTCACCCGCCGAGTCGTGGTGATCTCCGTACCCGCTGACCTGCGTTTCGTTTCCGCAGGTCAGGGCACATGACAACGGTGTTCAATGCCGCGTTGCCACATACCCCCCACCCGTAGTTCACTGATCCCGGGACGGGACTCGGCACGAACACCAGGAGGCGGCTTCCATGGGGGCTGGGCACGATCACGGACATGCGCACGGCGCGCCGACCACGGGTACGGCGGCAGCGGCGTACCGCGGGCGGCTGCGTTTCGCGCTGGCCATCACGCTCACCGTCATGGTCGTCGAGATCGTCGGCGGGATCGCCGCCGACTCGCTCGCGCTCATCGCGGACGCGGCGCACATGGCGACGGACGGGCTGGGTCTCGGCATGGCTCTGCTCGCGATCCACTTCGCGAACCGCCCGCCGAGCGGCAACCGCACCTTCGGGTACGCCCGCGCCGAGATCCTCGCCGCGCTCGCCAACTGTCTGCTGCTCCTCGGCGTCGGCGGATACGTCCTGTACGAGGCGATCCAGCGGTTCGTCACGCCCGCGGAGACCGAGGGCGGGGTGACCGTCGTCTTCGGTCTGATCGGCCTGGTCGCGAACATGATCTCGCTGACGATGCTGATGCGCGGCCAGAAGGAGAGCCTGAACGTGCGCGGCGCCTTCCTGGAGGTCGCCGCGGACGCGCTGGGCTCGCTGGCGGTACTGATCTCGGCGGTGGTCATCATGGCGACGGGCTGGCAGCGGGCCGACCCCATCGCCTCGGTCGTCATCGGCCTGATGATCGTCCCGCGCACCTGGAAGCTGCTGCGCGAGACCCTGAACGTGCTGCTGGAGGCGGCTCCCCGGGATGTCGACATGGCGGAGGTGCGGGCCCACATAGTGGCGCTGCCCGGCGTGGAAGATGTACACGATCTGCACGCCTGGACGATCACCTCCGGGATGCCGGTGCTGTCGGCGCACGTGGTCGTCAGCTCGGAGGTGCTGAGCGGGATCGGGCACGAGAAGATGCTGCACGAGCTCCAGGGCTGTCTGGGCGACCACTTCGACGTGGAGCACTGCACCTTCCAGCTGGAGCCGAGCGGGCACGCGGAGCACGAGTCGAAGCTCTGTCTCTGAGCCCGTTCGGCGCGCGTCGCGGACGGAACGCAGCCGTCGGCGCGCGCCCGCGTCCCCTTCTTGAAGCCCCCCTCAAGGGCGGTTCCCCGGCCGGAGAACAGGGCACGATGGACTATCCGGTCACTGTCGGAACGCTTTCGCGCCGGACATGCGGGGTGCGCCGCGAAGTGCCGGGAGTGCCGGATTCGTACGGCAGACTTGGGGCTCGTAGACCGAGGCGAAGGATGGGTATGCCGATCACACCTGCCACCGCGACGCACAACAGTTCGTCGAACGGCACCGCAGAAGCGATCTTGCTCGAGCTGGTGGACGAGAACGGCACGACGATCGGCACCGCCGAGAAGCTCTCCGCCCATCAGCCACCGGGCCTACTGCACCGGGCGTTCTCCGTCTTCCTCTTCGACGAGCAGGGCCGACTGCTCCTGCAGCAGCGCGCGCTGGGCAAGTACCACTCCCCCGGCGTCTGGTCCAACACCTGCTGCGGCCACCCCTACCCCGGTGAGGCGCCCTTCGCGGCGGCGGCCCGGCGGACGTACGAAGAGCTGGGGATCTCCCCGTCGCTGCTCGCCGAAGCGGGCACGGTCCGCTACAACCACCCCGACCCGGAGTCGGGCCTGGTGGAGCAGGAGTACAACCACCTGTTCGTCGGAATGGCGCAGTCGCCGCTCGCACCGGACCCGGAGGAGGTCGGGGACACGGCCTACGTGACCCCGGCCGAGCTGGCGGAGCGGCATGCGAAGGATCCGTTCTCGGCCTGGTTCATGACCGTGCTGGACGCGGCGCGCCCGGCGGTCCGGGAGCTGACGGGCCCGTCGGCCGGCTGGTGACGGCGGCTACGGAAGCACCTGTGCGGGCCTGAGCGGCAGGGCCGCCCAGACGACCTTGCCGCCGCTTGCCGTGTGCTCGATGTCGCACACCCCGCCCGCCTCCCTGGCGATCTCGCGGACCAGGAGCAGACCACGCCCTCCGGTCCGGCCGTGGTCCGCCTCCAGGGCGGTGGGGCGGTAGGGGTGGTTGTCCTCCACGGACACCCGCACCCACTCGGCGCCGACAGCCACCTCCACGGCGAGCGTCGGCGACAGGAGCGCCGCATGGCGGACGGCGTTCGTCGCCAGTTCCGAGACGATCAGCAGCAGTCCGTGCACCAGATCGGGCGAGGCGGGCACGCCCTGCCGGTACAGCAGGTCCCGGACGGCGTGCCGCGCCTGCGGGACGGAGGCGTCTACGGCGGGCGCGGTGAACCTCCAGACTCCTTCGTAGGGAAGTGGATCCGGGGGTCTGCGCCCCAAGGGTCCATCGTCGGGCACTGCGTCGTCCGCTGGGCGTGAGTCGGACTCTCGCCCATGGTTCTCCATCGTTCGGTCGCCGCCCTCGCGCTCGATTGTCACCACACGACGAGTGTTGGTATCGGCGGGCCCCCACCGGAGAACTGAACAGAAGTCAGCACGTATCGAGCGCTTCTGACGGATGACGCGCGACGCGAGCCCACCTACGACTGGACCTGGTCATATCGTGCCGAATTCGTGAACTATTCGGGTTGTACGGGTTTGACACCGCCCCTCGTCAGGCGTCCGGCACCGGCGGATACGATCCGGCGCATGGAGCCGCAGCTGACCCACAGTGCCGCCGACGGGATCGCCACCGTCGTCATCCGCCACCCGGCCAAGCGCAACGCCATGACGGCCGGCATGTGGCGGGCACTGCCACCGCTGCTGTCCACCCTGGCCGCCGATCCGGACGTCCACGTCCTGGTGCTCACCGGCGCGGGCGGGACGTTCTGCGCGGGCGCCGACATCTCGACACTCCAGGGCTCGCCGGAGGAGGCGCAACGGCTGGCCGTGCAGGCGGAGGACGCCCTCGCGGCCTTTCCGAAGCCGGTGCTCGCGGCGATTCGCGGGCACTGTGTGGGCGGCGGGGCGCAACTCGCGGCGGCCTGCGATCTGCGGTTCGCCGAGGAGGGGGCACTGTTCGGGGTGACTCCGGCGAAGCTGGGCCTGGTGTACGCGGCGTCGTCCACGCGGCGGTTGACGGCCCTGGTGGGTCCGGCGACGGCCAAGTACCTGCTGTTCTCGGGCGAGTTGATCGACGCGGAGCGCGCGCTGCGCACGGGGTTCCTCGACGAGGTGCTGCCCGTGGGTGAACTCGACAAGCGGGTCGCGGAGTTCACTCGCGTCCTCACCTCGCGCTCGCGGCTCACCCAAGCGGCGGCGAAGGAGTTCGCGAACGGCCACACCGACCGGGACACGTACTGGGCCGACCAGGCGCGGGAGAGCGGCGAGGCCGCGGAGGGCGTCGCCGCGTTCCTGGAGCGCCGTCCCCCCGGCTTCTCCTGGACCGGCCCGGCGTCGCCTACGCCACGATGAACCGGCTGCGGGAGCGGAGCCGTTCGACCACGTGCGCGGGTGCCTTGTGCGGGGCGCCTGCGTCGTAGGGCGGCTGCGGGTCGTACTCCGTCGCGAGCTGTACGGCCTGTGCGTACTCGTCGCCGGCGATCCGGCCGGTCAGGGTGAGGGCCATGTCGATGCCGGAGGAGACTCCGGCCGAGGTGACGTACTTGCCGTCGGTCACGACCCGCTCCCCCGTGGGTTCGGCGCCGTACTTCGGGAGTTCCGCGAGGGCCAGCCAGTGCGAGGTCGCGCGGCGGCCGGTGAGCAGTCCGGCGGCGGCCAGGAGCAGCGAGCCGGTGCACACGGAGGTGGTCCAGGTGCTGGTGGCGTCGGCGGTGCGCAGCCAGCCGAGCAGGGCCTCGTTGTCCATCTGCGCGGACTGGCCCGGGCCACCGGGGACCACCACGATGTCGGGCTTCGGTACGTCGGCCAGGGTGCGGTCGGCGGTGAGCGCGAGGGTGCCGCTGTCGTTGCGGACGGGCCCGGTCTCCTCGGCGACGAAGACGGTCTCCGCACCGGGGAGCCGGCTGAGGATCTCGTACGGGCCGACGGCGTCCAGGGCGGTGAAGCGGTCGAAGAGCAGCAGGGCGATCTGCATGGCGTGCCTTTCAGCGGGCGGTGGGTGCGGGGTCGAACCGGCGGCGGTACTCGGCCGGGGCCGTGCCGAGGCTTCTGACGAAGGCGCGGCGCATGGCCTCCGGGGTGCCGTAGCCGCTGGCGCGAGAGATTCCCTCGATGCCGTCGGAGGTGTCCTCCAGGAGGCGGCGGGCGTGTTCGAGGCGGACCCGGTCGACGTACCGGCCGGGGGTCATGCCGGTCTCGGTACGGAAGGCGCGGGCGAAGTGGCGGGGTGAGAGACGGGCGCGGGCAGCGAGGGACTCGACGCTCAGATCGTCGTCCGGGTGTTCGGAGATCCAGTGCTGGACCTCGCGCAGCGGCTCACGCCGGGCGGTCTGTACGGCGAGCTGGGCGCTGAACTGGGCCTGGTTGCCCGGCCGGCGCAGGAAGACGACCAGATGGCGGGCGACGGCGAGCGCGGTGTCGCGGCCGAGGTCCTCCTCCACGAGCGCGAGGGCGAGGTCGATCCCGGCGGTGACACCGGCCGAGGTCATCACCCGGCCGTCGCGGATGTGGATGGGCTCGGGGTCGACCTCGACGGCCGGGTGATCGCGGGCGAGCCTGTCGCAGTACGCCCAGTGGGTGGTCGCGCGCAGGCCGTCCAGGAGACCGGCGGCGGCGAGCAGGATCGCTCCCGTGCAGACGGACACCAGCCGTTCGGGGCGCGGCCCGTGCACGCGCAGCCAGTCGAC
Source organism: Streptomyces sp. NBC_00576 (assembly GCF_036345175.1). NCBI lineage: Bacteria > Bacillati > Actinomycetota > Actinomycetes > Kitasatosporales > Streptomycetaceae > Streptomyces > Streptomyces sp. NBC_00576. The sequence goes on from NZ_CP107780.1 coordinate 1,476,832, forward strand.
CAGACGCGGATCGGCCGCACGGGAGCCGGGGCCGCCCGGGACCAGGAGGGTGTGCGGTGCGGGTGCGTCGATGAGCGTCCCGTCCGGTACGAGGGTGAGGCCGCTGGAGGTGCGTACCGGCTCGCCGGTCAGCGAGGCCGTACGGATGCGGTAGCTCCCCGGGTGCCTGGTGGAGGCCCCCGCGAGCACCTCGACGGGGCCCGTGACGTCGAGGCTCTGGACGCCGTCGAAGAGGACGACGAGGACGGTTCGCTGCACCATGCCCCGATTCTTGGCGGGCGCGGGCGATGGCCGCAATGACGAGTTTCCCACCTTTCCTGCCACACCCGGTGTGCAGCGGCCCGGTGACCGATCTGTCGCGGTCCCTCGCGGTCCCTCGCGGTCCCTTGTGTGCCGCGCGGCGCCCTGATCCCCGATTGTCGGTGCCACCTGCCACAATTGCCGCGCAACCTCAGTGGAGAAGGCGGTACGGGATCGTGACGACACCCGGGTCCATCGAAGTAGGGTCCATCGAAGGCAGGATCGCCGAGGAGCTCGGCGTACGGGAGCGGCAGGTGAGGGCCGCCGTCGAGTTGCTCGACGGGGGCTCGACAGTGCCCTTCATCGCCCGCTACCGCAAGGAAGCGACCGAGATGCTCGACGATGCGCAACTGCGCACGTTGGAGGAGCGGCTGCGCTATCTGCGGGAGCTGGAGGAGCGGCGGGCCGCGATCCTCGAATCGGTGCGCGAACAGGGCAAGCTGACGCCCGAGGTCGAGGCGCAGATCCGCGGGGCCGAGACGAAGGCACGCCTGGAGGACATCTACCTGCCGTTCAAGCCGAAGCGGCGGACGAAGGCCCAGATCGCGCGCGAGGCGGGCCTGGAACCGCTGGCCGAGGGGCTGCTCGGCGACCCGTCCGTCGACCCGCTCGCCGCGGCGGCGGCCTTCGTCGACGCCGACAAGGGCGTCGCCGATCCGCAGGCCGCGCTGGACGGCGCCCGCTCGATCCTCACCGAGCGCTTCTCGGAGGACGCCGACCTGATCGGCGAGGCGCGCGAGCGCATGTGGGTGCGCGGCCGGCTGGCCGCCAAGGTGAAGGACGGCAAGGAGGAGGCGGGCGCGAAGTTCGCCGACTACTTCGACTTCGCCGAGCCCTTCACCGCCCTGCCCTCGCACCGCATCCTCGCGATGCTGCGCGGCGAGAAGGAGGACGTCCTCGACCTGGTCCTGGAGCCGGAGGAGCCGACGGAGGGCCCTTCGTCGTACGAGGGGATCATCGCCCACCGTTTCGGGATCGCCGAGCGCGGCCGTCCCGGCGACAAGTGGCTGAAGGACACCGTGCGTTGGGCCTGGCGAACCCGGATCCTGGTCCACCTCGGCATCGACGTCCGCCTTCGGCTGCGGACGGTCGCGGAGGACGAGGCGGTGAACGTGTTCGCGGCGAACCTGCGCGACCTGCTGCTCGCCGCCCCGGCCGGCACGCGATCGACGCTGGGGCTCGACCCCGGGTTCCGTACGGGCGTGAAAGTGGCCGTCGTGGACTCGACGGGCAAGGCCGTCGCCACGGACGTGATCTATCCGCACGTACCCGCGAACAAGTGGGACGAGGCACTGGCCAAACTGGCCCGGCTCGCCAAGGAGCACTCGGTCGACCTGATCGCGATCGGCAATGGTACGGCGTCCCGCGAGACGGACAAGCTCGCCGGTGAACTCATCGCCAAACACCCGGAGTTGAACCTCACCAAGGTGATGGTGTCCGAGGCGGGCGCGTCCGTGTACTCGGCGTCGGCGTTCGCCTCGCAGGAGCTGCCGGGCATGGATGTGTCGCTGCGCGGGGCGGTGTCGATCGCACGGCGGCTGCAGGACCCGCTCGCCGAGCTGGTGAAGATCGACCCGAAGTCGATCGGGGTCGGGCAGTACCAGCACGACCTGTCCGAGGTGAAACTGTCGCGATCGCTGGACGCGGTCGTCGAAGACTGTGTGAACGGTGTCGGTGTCGACGTCAACACGGCGTCCACGCCGCTGCTCTCGCGGGTTTCCGGCATCTCCTCCGGGCTCGCGGAGAACATCGTGGCGCACCGTGACGCGAACGGTCCGTTCACGTCCCGGTCCCAGCTGAAGGGTGTCGCGCGACTCGGGCCGAAGGCGTACGAGCAGTGCGCGGGGTTCCTGCGGATCCGGGGCGGGGACGATCCGCTGGACGCGTCCAGTGTGCACCCGGAGGCGTATCCGGTGGTGCGGCGGATGGTGAAGTCGGCAGGCAGCGGGGTGGCGTCGCTGGTCGGGAACACGGCGGTGCTGCGGTCGCTGCGGCCCGATGACTTCGTCGACGAGAAGTTCGGTCTGCCGACGGTGACGGACATTCTGCGCGAGCTGGAGAAGCCCGGGCGCGACCCGCGGCCCGCTTTCAAGACGGCCACGTTCAAGGACGGGGTCGAGAAGATCGGCGACCTGTCCTCCGGGATGGTGCTGGAGGGTGTGGTCACCAACGTGGCGGCGTTCGGGGCGTTCGTGGATGTCGGCGTACACCAGGACGGGCTGGTGCATGTGTCCGCGATGTCCAAGACGTTCATCAAGGACCCGCATGACGTGGTGAAGTCCGGTGACATCGTCAAGGTGAAGGTGCTTGACGTCGACATTCCCCGGAAGCGGATTTCGCTGACGCTGCGGTTGGACGACGAGGCGGTGGCCTCCGGCGATGGGCAGCAGGGGGGTGGGGGGCGCCCGCAGCGTGGGGGGCGGCCGCCTCAGCCTCGGCAGCAGCAGGGGCAAGGGCAAGGGGGCGGGCGGTCCGGCGGAGCGCCTCGGCAGGGGGCGCCCGCGCCGGGGAACAGTGCGATGGCGGATGCCTTGCGGAAGGCTGGGTTGGTGGATCCCAAGCGGCGGTGAGCTGTCCGGTGCCGGGTGCCTTGCGGTTGGCTGCGAGGCACCCGGTGCTGGTGCTGACCGGCGGGTGGGTCGCGCAGCCCGGCGCTTACGGGGTGCCGCCTGCGCCCACCCGTGCCGCCCCTGGCGGCACGCATGCCCGCAGTCTGGGCGGGTTGGACGGGCGCGGAGCGCCCTCCTAGGGGCGCGAGGAACTGCGCGACCAGCCCCCACCGGGCCGCAGCCATGCCGACTACGCGAGTTCCGTCACCTTGCCGGCCGCCACCTCGAAGCGGCGGGTTACCTGAACCGCGTCCAGCATTCTGCGGTCGTGGGTCACCAGGAGCAGGGTGCCCTCGTAGGAGTCGAGGGCCTGTTCCAACTGTTCGATGGCCGGGAGGTCGAGGTGGTTGGTCGGTTCGTCCAGGACGAGGAGGTTCACGCCCCGTCCCTGGAGGAGCGCCAGGGCCGACCGGGTGCGTTCACCCGGGGACAGGGTCGCCGCCGGACGCAGGACGTGCTCCGCCTTCAGGCCGAACTTGGCCAGGAGCGTGCGGACCTCCGCCGGTTCCATGTCGGGGACCGCCTCGCAGAACGCGTCCAGCAACGCCTCCGGGCCGTGGAAGAGCTTGCGGGCCTGGTCCACCTCCCCGACCACCACACCCGAGCCGAGCGTGGCGTGACCCGCGTCCAGAGGGACACGGCCCAGTAGGGCCCCCAGCAGGGTCGACTTGCCGGCGCCGTTCGCACCCGTGACGGCGATGCGGTCCGCCCAGTCGATCTGTACGGTCACCGGGCCCAGCGTGAAGCCCGCGCGGCGTACCTCCGCGTCCCGCAGGGTCGCGACCACCGAGCCGGAGCGCGGGGCCGCCGCGATCTCCATGCGCAGTTCCCACTCCTTGCGCGGCTCCTCGACCACGTCCAGGCGTTCGATCATGCGCTGGGTCTGGCGGGCCTTCGCGGCCTGCTTCTCGCTCGCCTCGCTGCGGAACTTGCGGCCGATCTTGTCGTTGTCGTTGTTCGCCTTGCGCCGGGCGTTCTTGACGCCCTTGTCCATCCAGCCGCGCTGCATCTGGGCCCGGTCCTGGAGCGCGGACCGTTTGTCGGCGTACTCCTCGAAGTCGTCGCGGGCGTGCCTGCGGGCGACGTCCCGCTCCTCCAGATAGGCCTCGTAGCCTCCGCCGTACAGCTTGATCTGCTGCTGGACGAGGTCGAGCTCGAGGACCTTCGTGACCGTGCGGGTGAGGAACTCGCGGTCGTGGCTGACGACGAGCGTGCCGGCGCGCAGGCCCTTGACGAAGCGCTCCAGGCGCTCCAGGCCGTCGAGGTCCAGGTCGTTCGTCGGCTCGTCGAGGAGGAAGACGTCGTAGCGGGAGAGGAGCAGGGAGGCGAGGCCCGCCCTTGCCGCCTGGCCGCCCGACAGGGACGTCATCGGCTGGTCCAGGTCCACGGTCAGGGCCAGGGAACCGGCGACCTCCTCCGCCCGTTCGTCCAGGTCGGCGCCGCCGAGGTCGAGCCAGCGCTCCAGGCTCACCGAGTACGCGTCGTCCGCGCCCGGGGCCCCGTCCACCAGCGCCTGCGTCGCCTCGTCCATCACCCGCTGGGCCTCGGCCACGCCGGTGCGGCGCGCCAGGAACTCGCGGACGGTCTCGCCGTCGCGACGTTCCGGCTCCTGCGGGAGATGGCCGACGCTCGCGGTCGGCGGGGACAGGCGCAGTTCGCCCTGCTCGGGCGGGAGCAGCCCGGCCAGCATCTTGAGCAGCGTGGACTTGCCCGCGCCGTTGGCACCGACGAGCCCGATCACGTCTCCGGGCGCGACGACGAGGTCGAGCCCGGAGAAGAGGGAGCGGTCGCCGTGGCCGGCGGCGAGGTTCTTGGCGACGAGGGTGGCAGTCATCAGGAGGCCGATCCTAGCTCCCGCCCACAGTGCCCCGCGTCCGGGATTTCACCGGGCCATCGGCTCCACCAGCACGGTTCCCGACGTACGCGCCACGATGAACGACTCTCCCTTCACCGCCTTCGCTTCCAGGGAGATGCGGTGCCGGCCGGGTTCGAGGATGCCGTCGAAGACCTCGAGCGTGTGGGTGCGGTACAGGCGGTCCAGGCGGTACGCGGTGACGTGGACGCGACAGGTGGAGGTGACCTCTATGCCCGCCTCGCCGTCGGCGGCGACCAGGCGGGTGAGGCGGCGCCGTTCCAACGGGCTGCGGTCCAGGGCGTGTTCGATCTGGGCGACGAGGAGCGGGACGATCGGGGCGAGACCGTCGACGTACGCCACCTCGACACCCGCGTGCTCGAAGGAGCGGCGCACGGCGGCACGCTCCGCCTCCTCGATCGCCCGGCCGAAGGCGACCGCGCCGTAGCCCCGCAGTTCGTCGGCGGGCACGTCCGTGGCGTCCCGGGTGATGTCCGCGCCGATGCCGATGGTGCGCAGCGCGGCGGCGAGCTTGGCGAGGACGGCGACCCGGGCACCGATCAGCAGGACCCGGCGGCGGGCCGCACCGGACTCGGCGGAGCCCACCGCCTCGGCGGCCTCCGTGGTGTCGAGGAGGGAGCCGAGCGCGTCCCGGTACTCGGCGCCGGGGAAACGGAAGGGCCCGATGCCGTGGTAGCCGTTGAGCTCCAGGTCGGCGTGGGTGTCCGTCTGCCAGGCGAAGTCGCGCCACACATAGTCGTCGCCGTCCTTCTCGATGGCCGCCGTCACGGCGCCGCACGCCAGGTCGGCGCACTCGGGACAGCCGTAGATGATGTGCCGGCCGCCCTCCAAGGGTGCGTCGGCCTCCAGGAGCAGGCCGCGGACCTGGGCGGTGAAGATCGCGGGGGGTACGTCGGAGGCGAGCGGGGAGACCGCGTCGAGGTCGGACAGCTGGTAGAGGAGGGGGCGTCCGTCAACGATGAAGTCGAGGAAGTCCCGGTGGACCTGGTAGGCACCGTTGGCGAGGACTCCACCGGCACGCATCGCCGGTGCCAGGCCGAAGGTGGCGTACTCGGCAGACATGTTGTGAGTATCCCCAGACTGGGACCGATCTGAGCACGGCATGACATATTCCGCTACGGTCCCCGGGTGGAGACGCGTCAGAGTGGTGAAGTGATCGTGGTCGGCGGCGGGGTCATCGGCCTCACGACGGCGTTGGTGCTGGCCGAGCACGGCCGGCGGGTCCGGGTGTGGACGCGGGAGCCCGCCGAGCGGACCACCTCGGCGGTTGCGGGCGCGCTGTGGTGGCCCTACCGGATCGAGCCGGAGGCCTTCGCCGGGGAGTGGGCGCTCACATCGCTGACCGTCTACCAGGAATTGGCGGAGCGGCCCGGGGAGACGGGCGTACGCATGGTCGAGGGTGTACACGCCGGGCTGCGGTTGGACGAGCTGGGGCCGTGGGCGACGCGCGTACCGGAGCTGCGGGAGACGGGTGCAGGGCTTCAGGCGCGGCTGCCGTTGATCGACATGCCCGTGCATCTGGGATGGCTGCGGGAGCGGTTCCTCGCGGCGGGTGGAGTCGTGGAGGAACGGTCCGTCAAGGATCTCGCCGAAGCGTTCGAGTCCGAGGCGGTGGACGTCGTCGTCAACTGCACGGGGCTCGGTGCGCGCGAGCTCGTGCCCGATCCGGCGGTACGTCCCGTGCGGGGTCAGTTGGTCGTCGTGGAGAATCCGGGGATCACGACGTGGTTCACGGCGGCCGGGCACTCCGACGTGAAGACCACGTACTTCTTCCCCCAGCCGGGCGGCCTGATCCTGGGCGGCACAGCGGAGGCGGACGAGTGGTCGCTGGTGCCCGATCCGGCGGTGGCCGAGGAGATCGTCCGGCGGTGTGCGGAGGTGCGGCCGGAGATCGCCGGGGCCCGGGTGCTCGGCCACCGGATCGGGCTGCGGCCCACCCGCGACGCGGTGCGGCTGGACCGTGAACTCCGCGCCGACGGGCGGGTGTTGGTGCACAACTACGGACACGGGGGCGCGGGGATCACAGTCGCGTGGGGGTGCGCGCATGACGCTGCGCGGCTTGCCGAGGGGTGAGCGCTCCGCTGGATGTGCGGTTCTTTTGCTGCGGGCCCGGCGGGGGCTGGTCGCGCCCGCGCGGCGGAGCCGCATATCGACACAGCCCCGCGCCCCTTTGGGGCGCGGGGCTGCACCTAGCAGTCCGTGTCCGCCTCCCCCGTCGTCAGGTGGTACGGCGCCCGCTCGTCGAGGAGCAGGGGTATGAGGGCGCGCAGTGACTGGCGCAGGGGGACGTAGGCCCCGGCGCCGTTGCCGTTGCCGTTGTCGTCCGGCCGTACTCGCACTCCGTGCAACGCCAGTTCGTCGGCCACGTCCGTGTACTGGTCCCCGGTGAGCCGATAGCCGCACGCCGGGTCCTCGATCACCTCGGAGGGTTCGGCGGGGTCGTTGTCCGCGCCGCCGAGGTAGACCGGGCCGGTGTCCCGGTAGCCCGCCAGCCGGGCGGCGCCGGTGGCCGCGTCGAGCTGCCTGCCACGCTCGCCTGCGAAGCTGAACAGGCCCTTCAGGGCGGCGAGTTGGGAGTTCACCCGACGTCGGTTGTTGTCCGGCTCCGGGGTCCCCTCCGTCAGCGGCTCGACCCGGCTCTCGATCAGGAGCCCGACCGCGTGCTTCACGCCGGACATGTTCCGCAGGATGCGCTCCTGACCGTCCCCCGCGACCTGCCGGATCGGGTCACCGGTGACGGGGTCGGTCCAGATGCCGTACGTGCCGGTCGTGAACCCGGCGCTCCGGGCGGCCGGTCGTACGTACGTCTGCGACAGGGTCTGTGCCTCGGTGTGCACGGCCGCGTCGGTGTTGAGATTGCGCGGCCAGAGGTCGAACAGGTCCTTTTCGTAGTACAGGGGCGTGGCTCCGTACTCGTGCAGGTCGTAGACCACGTCGGGCTTGCGGTCGCGGAGGACCGCCGCCATCGCCCGCGCTTCCGCCGTCCGCAGGGCCAGATGGTCGCGGTTGATGTCCACGCCGTCGCTGTTGCCCCGGGTGTCTGCGGCCCGGCCGTCGGGGTTGGCCGTGGGGACGACGAGCAGGGTGGTGCGCGACAGGAACGCCTTCGTCCGCGCGTCCTTCGCGTACGCCAGGTCGCGGACCGTCGTGAGACAGGCCTCGCGGCCGGACGGCTCGTCGCCGTGCTGGCTGCAGATGAGCAGCACAGTGCGGGTGGTGGGACGGCGCTCGCCGATGCGTACGAGTTGCAGGGGGCGGCTCTGTTCGGTGGTGCCGATGCGGGTGAGCGTCACGCGGGCGCTCGCCCTGTCGACGGCGGCGAGGAAGTCCTGTTCCTCGGGCTGGCTGGTCCAGCGGGCACCGTTCGTCTGCTCGAATCCGGTGCGCGGGGGCGCCGGTGCGGCCTCGGCCGCGTGGGCGGGGGCCGACAGCAGGGGTGCGGCGAGGGCGGCGGCGATCACCGCGGCCAGGCGCGGTTTCATACGGCTCCCGGGATGCGGCGGGCGGCACGCGGGTCACGGACGCCGTCGAGGAGGGACGGGCTCGGGGTGGCCGCGACGGTGCCTGCCGTGGCCCGCGCGAACGCGCCCGCACCGCCGACGAGCGGCACCCTGGCCGTCGTACGGGACAGGTCGAGCGTCAGGGTCGGGGTGGTCGACGGGGGGTCGATGAGGTCCCTGTCCGTGCCCGCGACGATCAGGGCCAGGCGGTGGCCCGCCGGGATCACGTGGTCGCTCGCGTGCAGGTCGAGGGTGATCGTGTAGCGCTTGCCCGGGGTGAGCGGGACGCCCTTCGTGGCCGAGGCGTGGTTGCCCAGATCGGCCCAGCCCCGGCTGAAGATCGTGTAGTCGACAGGCGTCGTCTTCGCCTGGGTCGAGCGGAAGCAGGAACTGTCGCCGGTGGTGCTCGGGCCCCAGCAGGTGCGGTCGGTGAGCGTCGTGATGCCCTCGGCGGCGTCGGCGTAGTCCCGGATGGTGTCGGGGCCGAGGTCGACCAGGACGGCGGTCAGATGGGCCGTCGAGGTGCTCGGGGTGGCCGTCACGGTCACCGTGGACGAGCCGGACACGCGCAGGTCCTTGGTCAGCGGCTTGGTGATGAAGCCGGCCTTGCCGGGCGTCGGGCTGTCGATCTGTGCCGACCAGTCGGTCTCGCTCAGGCTCGGGTCGTCGGTGAACTTCGCCGTGCCGGACTGCCCCCGCAGGCCCAGGGTGCCGACGCCGGGCCGGTCGCCGGTGCCGGGGCGCAGGCTCACCGTGTGCGTGGCGCGGGGCGGCCAGACGGTCGAGGTGACCCACTGGTCGGGGTGCCGCTCGACGTCAGCCATGGGCTCGTCGTCGATGCCGTTGTCATAGCCGAGCAGTTCGTGGTCGAACCAGCGGTGCAGGGTGTCGACCCAGGTGGCGCGGCGGAAGTCGAAGGGGTCGACGTGGCCGGTCTGGGAGAGCCAGATCTTGCGCTCGACGCCACGCTTGGCGAGGGCGTCCCACCACTGGCCGAAGTGCTTGGGGCGGACGTTGAGGTCCTGCTGTCCGTGGATGACGAAGACGCTGGCCTTGACCTTCCGGGCGTCCTTCGCGTAGTCGCGCTCGGTCCAGAAGGACGTCCAGTCGCCGGTGCGCGGGGCTCCGGCGACGATCTTCTGCTGTACGGCGGCGCACTTGGCGCGGGCGGCCGGGCTCTCGACGTAGTCCGACAGCCAGTCGGGACCGGAGTCGTAGAGGGGGGCGCCCTTGGCGAAGTAGTAGTCGTACCAGGAGGAGATGGCGCTGATCGGGACGATCGTCTTCAGGCCCTTGACGCCGGTGGCGGCGACCCCGTTGGCGATCGTGCCGTCGTAGCTCTTGCCGATCATGCCGGTCCTGCCGTTGGTCCAGGTCGCCCTGGCCCGGTCGGTACCGGTGCGGCTCGTGTAGCCCTTGGCACGGCCGTTGAGCCAGTCGACGACGGCCTTCGCGGACTGGATGTCGGAGCGTCCGCCGACATCGACGCAGCCGTCGGAGCGGTTGGTACCGGCCAGGTCGACGCCGACGAAGGCGTAGCCGCGCGGCACGAAGTAGTTGTCGTAGAACAACGGCATCTGGACAACGTTGCCGCTCGCGTCGTACGTCTTGCGCTGGCTCTCGTTGCCGCGTCCGCAGCAGGAGTAGTAGGGACTGGCGTCCATGATCACGGGTATTTTGCGGCCCTGCGCGGCGGGTTCACGCGGCCGGACGATGTCGACGGCAACGCGGTCGGTCCTCCCGTCGCTGTCGCCGTCGAGTCCGGTGTCCACCCAGACGGCCTCGCGGATCGCGTTGTCGTAGGAGTAGACGGGTCTGCTCTCCCGTGGGGCGCTGTGGGCGACGGCCGGGGTGAGCAGGGCGGCCGTGAGGGCGGCGGTGGCCGCCATGGCGAGCGTTCTCCAGGCCGTGAGGCGCGTGCGTATCGGCATGCGCGGACGGTACATCGGTCAACTCCCGTACAGAAGAGGGCAGCTGAGGGGTTGGAGGGGGTGAAGTGGCTATGCGGTGGCCGAGAACTGCCTGTGGGGTGGGCGGTGTGTGGCGGCCAAATGGCGATCGTGTGACACGAGTGACTGTGGACACGCGTGGGGGCACAGCGAATGAATAGGCTCCGGACAGACTTCACCTTCCCCCCCACGGCTACGACTGCCTCTACCGCTTGGAGCTCTCGTGCACCGCAGATTCATCACCCCCGGCGCGCTCACGGCCTCCCTGCTGCTGGCGATCCCTGCATCGGCCGCGAGCTACGTCCCTGGGGCGCCGGGCATCGGCGACCCTTACTACCCGGCGTACGGCAACGGCGGATACGACGTCTCGCACTACGACCTGCGGCTCAAGTACCAGCCCGCGACAGACGAGTTGGAGGGGACGGCGACACTCCTCGCGACCACCACCCAGGATCTGTCGCGGTTCGATCTGGACTTTCTGCTGGATGTCGGCGAGGTCCGCGTCAACGGCGTCCGGGCCGCCTTCGCCACCTCCGGCGAGCACGAACTGGAGATCACTCCGCGCACTCCGCTGCCCAAGGGTTCAGCGGTCACCGTCGTCGTGCGGTACAGCGGAGTGCCCTCGTCGAAGCAGGCGTACGGTTTCACCAGTTGGCATCGCACCCCGGACGGCGGCGTCGGCGCCAACGAGCCCGAGGCGGCCTGGTGGTGGTTCCCGAGCAACGACCACCCGCTCGACAAGGCCACGTACGACGTCTCGGTGCTCGTCCCGGACGGCTCGCAGGCGATCTCCAACGGCACGCTCCAGTCGACGAGTTCACGCCTGGGCTGGACCCGCTTCAACTGGCGCTCCAACAAGCCGCAGGCCACGTATCTCGCCACGCTCGCGGTCGGGCGGTTCGACGTAACGACCGGGACGACCGAGAGCGGCATCCCGGTGATCAACGCCTACAGCAAGGACCTCGGCGACAACTACGGGGCCGCGCGGGCGAGCATCGAGCGGACGGGGGAGGTCGCCGACTGGCTGGCCGGCTATTTCGGCCCGTACCCGTTCAACGCGCTCGGCGGGTACGTCCCGAACACGAACACGGGGTACGCGCTGGAGACACAGACGCGCCCCTTCTACAGCCCCCGGCAGTTCGCGAACGGCACGAACGTCTCCGTCGTCGTCCATGAGCTGGCCCACCAGTGGTACGGCGACGAGGTGTCCGTCGCCGGTTGGAAGGACATCTGGATCAACGAGGGTTTCGCCCGGTACGCGCAGTGGCTGTGGTCCGAGCACGAGGGCGAGGGCACGGCACAGGAACTCGCCGACTACGTGTACGCCGTCCACCCGGCTGACGACCCGTTCTGGACGGTGAAGCCGGGCGACCCGGGACCCGAGAACCAGTTCGACCTGGCCGTCTACGACCGGGGCGCACTGGCCCTCCAGTCGCTGCGCAACGAGATCGGCGACGCGGACTTCTTCGCGATCCTGAAGGGATGGCCCACGAAGTTCGCGTACGGCAACGCGACCGTCGCCGACTTCCGGGCGTACGCCGAACAGGTGTCCGGCGAGTCGTTGGGGGCGCTGTTCGACGCCTGGCTGTTCCAGGCGTCGAAGCCGGCGCCTCCGGCGGCACGGGCGTCGGTCGTTCCGGTGACGCCGGAGTCCTGGAAGGAGATCGCGGCGACCAACTCCGTGCACGAGGGGCACTGAACCGGGGGCCTTCTTTCCCACCCACCCACCCGTTTCCAGTCCGAACGCCGGGCGGCATTTCCAGCCCGTCCGGCGTTTGAGGACGAGGCCCGTTCAGGGCCGTGGGGGGTCTGAGGGGGACGCCCCCCAGGACGCGGGCGGCGGGGATACCTACCCGTCCCCGAACCCCTCCCCCTTCGCCGCCTTCTCCACCAGCAGCGCCGGCGGAGCGAACCGCTCCCCGTAGCGCTCCGCCAACTCACGCGCCCGGGCGACAAACCCCGATAGGCCGCCCTCGTAACCGTTGATGTACTGCAGGACACCCCCCGTCCACCCCGGGAATCCGATCCCGAAGATCGAGCCGATGTTGGCGTCGGCGACCGACGTCAGCACGCCCTCCTCCAACAGCCTCACCGTGTCCAGCGCCTCCGAGAACAGCATGCGTTCCTGCATGTCCTTGAAGGGGATCTGCGCACCCTCCGCGCCCTTCGCGCCCTCAGTCGTGAAGTGCTCCCGCAGTCCCGGCCACAGCCCGGCCCGCTTGCCGTCCTGCCCGTACTCGTAGAACCCTCCGCCCCCGCTCCGCCCGGTGCGGCCGAACTCGTCCACCATGCGGTCGATCACCGCCTCCGCGGGATGCGTCGGCCACGTACCGCCCGCCTCCTCCACCGCCCGCTTGGACTCCGCGCGGATCTTGCGCGGCAGGGTCAGCGTCAGTTCGTCCATGAGGGACAGCACCTTCGCCGGGTATCCGGCTTGCGCCGCCGCCTGTTCGACCGACGCGGGCTCGATGCCCTCGCCGACCATCGCCACACCCTCGTTGATGAAGTGCCCGATGACCCGTGAGGTGAAGAAGCCACGCGAGTCGTTGACGACGATCGGGGTCTTCCTGATCTGGCGCACCAGGTCGAAGGCCCGCGCCAGCGCCTCCTGCCCCGTCCGCTCGCCCTTGATGATCTCGACGAGAGGCATCTTGTCGACCGGAGAGAAGAAGTGCAGTCCGACAAAGTCGGCCTGGCGTTCTACGCCTTCGGCGAGGGCCGTGATGGGCAGCGTGGAGGTGTTGGAGCACAGCAGGGCGTCCGGTTCGACGAGGTGCTGGATCTCCTGGAACACCTTGTGCTTGAGGGCCGGGTCCTCGAAGACCGCCTCGATGACCGCGTCGCAGCCCGCCACGTCCTGCGGATCCGCGGTCGGCGTGATGCGGGCGAGCAGCGCGTCCGCCTTCTCCTGGCTGGAGCGCCCCCGGGAGACGGCCTTCGCGCACAGCTTCTCGGAGTAGTTCTTCCCCCGCGCCGCCGCTTCGGCCGACACGTCCTTGAGGACGACGTCGATGCCCGCGCGGGCGCACGAGTACGCGATGCCCGCGCCCATCATCCCGGCGCCGAGGACCGCCACCTTGCGCACCGGGCGCGGCTCGACGCCCTTGGGGCGGTTGGCGCCCGAGTTGACGGCCTGGAGGTCGAAGAAGAACGCCTGGATCATGTTCTTCGAGGTCTGTCCTGCGGCCAGTTCCACGAAGTAGCGGGCCTCGATGACCTGTGCGGTCTCGAAGTCGACCTGGGCACCCTCGACGGCCGCCGCGAGGATGCTGCGCGGGGCCGGATAGGGCGCGCCGTTCGTCTGCTTGCGCAGGTTGGCAGGGAAGGCGGGCAGGTTCGCCGCGAACCTGGGGTTGGCCGGGGTGCCGCCCGGGATGCGGTAGCCGGGCTTGTCCCAGGGCTGCCTCGACTCGGGGTTGGCGTCGATGAAGGCACGGGCCTTCGCCATCAACTCGTCCTGTGTGGCGGCCACTTCGTCGATCAGTCCGTTTTGCAAGGCCCGCTGCGGGCTGTACTGGGTCCCCTGGAGCAGCACCTTCAGCAGCGCGTCGGCGATGCCCAGCAGGCGTACCGTACGGACGACCCCGCCGCCTCCGGGCAGCAGTCCGAGGGTGACCTCGGGGCAGCCGATCTTCGTACCGGGCGTGTCGAGCGCGACCCGGTGGTGGCAGGCCAGCGCGAGCTCGTAACCGCCGCCCAGGGCCGCGCCGTTCATCGCCGCGACCACCGGCTTGCCCAGGGTCTCGATGCGCCGCAGGTCGCGCTTGATGGCGAGGCCGCCCTCGAACAGTTCCTGGGCCGTGTCGGGGGTGACCCGGATCAGGTCGCGCAGGTCGCCGCCCGCGAAGAACGTCTTCTTGGCGGAGGTGATGATGACGCCGCGGATCGTGTCCTTCTCGGCCTCCAGGCGGTCGGTGACCACCGCGAGGGAGTCGCGGAACGCCTGGTTCATGGTGTTCGCGGACTGGTCGGGGTCGTCGAGGACAAGGGTGACGAGACCGGTGCGGTCCTGTTCCCAGCGGATGGTGGTGCTCTGTGTCATGACAGGGATCTCCGTAGAAGCGCAGAAGCTGAGAAGCTCAGAAGTCTCTGGATGCCGGGTCGGTTCCGCCGGGAGTTCAGACCCGTTCGACGATCGTCGCGATGCCCATGCCGCCGCCCACGCACAGCGTGGCGAGGCCGTAGCGCTTGTCCTGACGCTCCAGTTCGTCGATCAGTGTGCCGAGGATCATCGCGCCGGTGGCGCCCAGCGGGTGGCCGAGCGCGATGGCGCCGCCGTTGACGTTGATCTTGTCGAGGGACAGGCCCATGTCCTGGGCGAAGCGCAGGACGACGGCCGCGAACGCCTCGTTGATCTCGACGAGGTCGATGTCGTCGATGGTCAGCCCCGCCTTGGCGAGTGCCTTGCGGGTGGCGGGCGCCGGGCCCGTGAGCATGATGGTGGGCTCGGAGCCGGACACGGCCGCGGAGACGATCCGCGCGCGCGGACGCAGCCCGTAGCGCTCGCCGACCTCCCTGGAGCCGATGGCGACCAGCGAGGCACCGTCCACGATGCCGGAGGAGTTGCCCGCGTGGTGGACGTGGTCGATCTTCTCCACCCAGTGGTACGTCTGGAGCGCCACGGCGTCGAAGCCGCCCAGGTCGCCGATGTCGGCGAACGACGGCTTCAGCCCGGCGAGGGAGTCGGCCGTGGTGCCGGGACGCAGGTGTTCGTCGTGGTCGAGGACGACAAGGCCGTTCCTGTCCTTCACCGGGACGAGGGACCGCTCGAAGCGACCCGCCTTCCACGCCGTCGCCGCCCGCTCCTGGGACAGGGCCGCGTACTCGTCGACGTCGCGCCGTGAGAAGCCCTCGATGGTGGCGATGAGGTCGGCGCCGATGCCCTGCGGCACGAAGTTGACGGCGAGGTTGGTCATCGGGTCGTTGAACCAGGCGCCGCCGTCCGAGGCCATCGGCACCCGGGACATCGACTCGACGCCGCCCGCGAGGACAAGGTCCTCCCAGCCCGAACGCACCTTGGCGGCGGCCATGTTGACGGCCTCGAGGCCCGACGCACAGAAGCGGTTCTCCTGGACGCCGGCCACGGTGTCGGGCAGCCCGGCGACGACCGCGGCGACCCGTGCGATGTCGGAACCCTGGTCGCCGACCGGTCCGACGACGCCCAGCACGATGTCGTCGATCGCGGCCGGGTCAAGGTCCGGGAAGCGGTTCCTGATCTCGTGGATGAGGCCGACGACGAGGTCGACGGGCTTGGTGCCGTGCAGGGCTCCGCTCGCCTTGCCGCGCCCGCGCGGGGTGCGGATCGCGTCGTACACATACGCTTCGGTGCTCACTGGTGGGCCTTTCGGGGAGGGTTGGGCGAGCGGGCGTCGACCGAGGTCAGCCGCCATCCTGCAGGAGTCGGGGCACATCCCAGTCGCGCGCCACGTCCGCCGTGTCGGCGCCGGGCTGGGCGGGGCCGCTGTGGATCGACGTGTGGGTGACGGAGAAGCGGGGCGCGGGGGCCGGCTGGGTGATGCCGCCGTGGTCGGTGAAGGTGCCGCGGGCGGCCAGGTGCGGGTGGTGCGGGGCCTCGCGCAGCGAGAGGACGGGCGCCACGCAGGCGTCGGAGCCCTCGAAGACGGCCGTCCACTCGTCCCTGGTACGGGCTTTGAAGCGGGCGGTGACGGCCTCGCGCAGATCGTTCCAGCGAGCGATGTCCTTGCGGGCGGCGGAGTGTTCCGGGATGCCCAGCAGATCCAGGAACTCCTGGTAGAACTGCGGTTCCAGCGCGCCGACCGCCATGTACCGGCCGTCTGCGGTCTCGTACGTCCCGTAGTACGGGCAGCCCCCGTCGAGGAGGTTGGCGCCGCGCCGGTCCTGCCAGCCGCCCGCCGCGAGCATGCCGTGGATCATCGTGGCGAGGTGGGCGGCGCCGTCGACGATCGCGGCGTCCACGACCTGGCCCACGCCTGTCGCGCGCGCGTGGTGGAGGGCGGCGAGAACGCCGACGACGAGGTAGAGGGAACCGCCCGCGTAGTCGCCGAGGAGGTTGGCCGGGGCGGGCGGCGGTGCCTGCGGGCTGCCGATCAGGCCGAGGGTGCCGGTCGGGGCGAGGTAGGCGATGTCGTGCCCGGCGCGGCGGGCGAGCGGACCATCCTGGCCCCAGCCCGTCATCCGGCCGTAGACGAGCCTCGGGTTGCGGGCGTGGCACGTCTCGGGTCCGACACCGAGGCGCTCGGCGACGCCGGGGCGGTAGCCCTCGACCAGGATGTCGGCGCGGGCGGCCAGGTCGAGGACGCGGGCGGGGCCGTCGGGTGCCTTGAGGTCGACGATCACCGACCGTTTGTTGCGGTTCGTCACGTCGTACTCGGGGTCGATGGCGAGGCCTGTGCCTCCGGGCCGGTCCACCCGGACCACGTCGGCGCCCAGGTCGGCGAGGAGCATGGCGGCGAACGGTCCGGGTCCGATGCCCGCAAGCTCGACCACCCGCACTCCGGTGAGCGGGCCGCTTCCTGCCGTCTCCGCCACTGACATCGAGCCCAGCCCCCACTCCCGTGACACAACCGACAATCGACGTGACACCAGCGATGCTAGGAATGCCTTCCACTCCGCACAAGGTTTCACCGGGCACAAATTAAGCAAGCGCTTGGCCAAGCCGACCCGTTCCGGACAACGACCGGCCGCACGACTCCACTCCCCCTCACGCTAGCCTCGACCACCGACAACGGCGCGGGACGCACAACGAGGGGTGTCATGAGCAGGCCGAGCAGGATGGAACGCCCGTACGACATCGTGCTGTTCGGAGCCACAGGCTTCGTCGGCACGCTCACCGCCGAGTACCTCGCCGCGCACGCGCCCGACGGTCTGCGCTGGGCGGTCGCCGGCCGCAGTACGGACAAGCTGGAGCGGCTGCGGGAGCGCCTCGCGGGCGTCGGCAAGGCCGCCGAGGTCGGGGTGCTGGAGGCGGACGTGGCCGATCCGGCCTCGCTGCGCGCGCTCGCCGGGCACACGCGCGTGCTGGCCACGACGGTGGGCCCCTATCTGACGTACGGCGAGGAACTCGTCGCCGCCTGCGCGGACGCCGGCACCGACTATCTCGATCTCAGCGGTGAGCCCGAGTTCGTCGACCTGACCTACGTCCGGCACGACACACGCGCGCGGGAGACCGGCGCCCGGCTGGTGCACGCCTGCGGTTTCGACTCGATTCCGCACGACCTCGGCGCGTACTTCACCGTCGCCCAACTGCCCGAAGGGGTGCCGCTGACCGTGGACGGGTTCGTGCGCACCGACGCGACGTTCTCAGGCGGCACCTTCGCCTCCGCGCTCAACCAGTTCTCCCGGGGACCGCAGATGCTGGCCGCCGCCCGCGACCGCCGGCGCCACGAGCCGCGACTGCTGGGCCGCCGGGCGACCGCCCCTGCGGGCCCGCCCCGGTACGCCCGGGAGGTCGACGCCTGGGCGCTGCCGCTGCCCACCATCGACCCGCAGGTCGTGGTGCGTTCGGCGCGTGCGCTGGAACGGTACGGGCCGGATTTCCGATACCGCCATTACGCGGCGGTACGGCGGCTGCCCTTCGCGATGGGCGGGGTCGCCGCCGCCGGTGCGGTGTTCGCGGCGGCCCAACTGCCGCCCGCGCGGCGCTGGTTGTCCGGGCGGCTGCAGCCGGGTGACGGGCCGAGCGCGGAGCGGCGCGCCAAGAGCTGGTTCTCGGTGCGGTTCGTGGGCGAGGGCGGCGGACAGCGGGTGTTCACGGAGGTCGCGGGCGGCGACCCCGGCTACGACGAGACGGCGAAGATGTTCGCCGAGTCGGCGCTCTCCCTGGCCTTCGACGACCTCCCGGCGACGGCCGGACAGGTCACCACCGCCGTGGCGATGGGCGACGCGCTGATCGAACGCCTGCGCAAGGCGGGAATCACGTTCCGGGTCGCGGCCGGCAGGTGACCGGTCGGGTCGCCAGAAGCTCCCGGGGACTCCCGGAGGCTTACTGGGCCCAGCCCGTGACCGTGTAGATCATGCCGACGATCCAGGCGAGTCCCGCCAGTACGGCGACGATCAGTGCGGCCGTGACGGCGCGCTCGACGGGCTGGGCGGGGCTGGCGACGGGCTTCGGGGCTCGGTGCGTGGTCATGGGCACAGCCTGCCGACAGCTCCGGCCCGCCGACATCCGTACAGGTACTCAGAACACGTACTCAGATGATCACTTGACCACCGGATCACCTGATCACCTCGGGCGGTCGTTTCCTTCAGACGGTCGCGGAGTCAGGCGGTCGCTTCCTTCAGGGCCCGTCTGCACAGGGCGTCCGCCCGGCGGGTCGTCTCCGGGAGGCGGTATTCCGGGGTGAGCGCCAGGGTGTGGGCGCAGGCCGTGTCGAGGGCGGTGCGGTGGCCGACAGACACGAACACCGGCTTGACCGCGTCCCGGGTGCGCACGGCCCGGCCGACCTCCTCCACGCCCGCCAGCAGCGGGGACGCCGATCCGCGCCGGGTGCCCGGCTCCTCGTACGCGAAGGTGAACGGGTTCTTCGCGACGCCGATCGTGGGGAGGCCGGTGAGGACACCGAGGTGGCTGGCGAGGCCGAAGCGGCGTGGGTGGGCCAGGCCGTAGCCGTCGCAGACGACGAGGCCAGGCGGGACGGGCAGCGCCTCCAGGGCCGCCAGGACGGCCGGGATCTCGCGGAACGCGAGCAGGCCGGGCACATACGGGAAGGGGACCCGCCCGACGGCCGTGGCCTCGGCGACGACGTCTAGGGTCGCCGCGTCCAGGACGACGGCGGCGGCCACGACGAGGTCCCGCTCGTCGTCGTAGGCGACATCGACACCCGTGACATGCCCTGTCCCTGGCGGCGGTCCCGGCTCGTCCAGGACGACCCGCAGCCGCAGCTCGTCCTGGACCGCACGGGCCCGCTCCTCGGTCGCGGGCCAGCCTGCCGGAATGGGTACGGTCGCCGTCGTCATCTTCATGGTGACGCCGAGCGTACGGGCCGGCTCACCGGCCTCCCGCCGTAGGGCCTGTCCGGCGGATCATGCTGGAGACGCGGGGCTTGGCACGCGCTCTCCCAGAGGGAACCCCCATCACGTCGACGCCCGCCTCCGCCTTGCATCTGCACGCACCAAGCCCCGCTCACGCCGCTCATTTGGCGCCGCAGCTGCCCTCCGACCTGATCCGCCGGACAGGCCCTGGGTCACTTGTCGCCGAGGGCCTTCTTCAGCTGCGACTTGTTCATGTCCGAGCGGCCGTGGACGTTCCGCTTCTTGGCCTCCTCGTAGAGCTGGTCGTACGTCGGCCCCTGGGCTCCCTGGTGCGAGCGCTGACCACCACGCTTGCTGGACGACATGTCCTGGAGGGAGGTACGGCTGGCGGTCTTGGACTCGCCGGACCGGGCGCGTTCCTTGTTGACGGTCCGCGCGGCGATCTCCTCGGCGCGCTTCTCGCTCTCGCCCCGGTCCAGCGCACTGTCCTTGATGTGCTCGTACTGACGTTCCCGTTTCGGGCTCGCACCGCGTGGCATGACCGTTCACTTCCTTCGCTCGCGCTGTCCTCTCGGGCTTGATCGGTGAACGGGTACCCATGCCTCACGATTCGAGCCGTGCCACCCGCCCCTTCTCGCCAGCGGCCCAGCAGCCCAGGTCGGTGGTGCAGTCCACGGTGTCGTACGAGCCCGTGTCGACGGTCTTCCAGGTGCGCCCGGCGTCCGTGGTGAGGTCCGTGCCGGTCGGGCCGACCGCGAGCGCCGCCGTGCGGCTGTACGGGAGCCAGGCGACGCCTGAGCGGTATGCGGGCGGGGACGCGGCAGCCGTCGTCCAGGTGCGACCGCCGTCCGCGGTGACCGCCGCCGCCTGTGGTGAGGCCTGGTCGGCGCCGTAGTCGCCGCCGACCGCCAGTCCGTGCGTGCGGTCGCGGAAGGCGAGCGCGAAGACGCCGCGGGCCGGGTCGCCCGCCGGTATCGGGGTGTCGGTGGCCCTCCAGGTGAGCCCGCGGTCGGCGGAGTGCAGCACGCGCGCGCGTGCACCCCCTCCCGTGGCCAGCCACACGTCACGTGGCCCCGAGCTGACCAGGCACTGTCCGCTCGCCGCGAAGCCCGCCTCACCCTCCAGCGCGGCCGGCATGCCGTCGCTGGGCAGCACCTTCCAGGAGCGTCCGCCGTCGCTGGTGGAGAGGATGCGGAACTTGCCGTCCACCGGGTCGCTCATCGCGAGGCCATGACGGCTGTCGAAGAAGGTGAGGCAGTCGTAGAAGGCCCTGGCGTCGGTGTTGCGGAAGGACTCGGTCCAGGTCCGGCCGCCGTCGTCGGTGCGGTAGACGCGGGACGCCTCGCCCTCGCCGATGGCCAGAACCACGGCGCGACGGGCGTCGAACGCCTCGATGTCCCGGAACTGGAGCTCGGCCGCGCCCGGCGGAGAGACGTTTCGCCAGCTCGCTCCGCCGTCGGTGGTGCGCAGTACGGTGCCCTGGGTGCCGGCGACCCAGGCGGTGTTCCGGCTGACGGCGGACAGTCCCCGGAAGCGGACGTCGGTGGCGCCGCTGTCCTTCGGCGCCCAGTGCGGCGTGCGATGTCCGACCCCGGAGACGGCGCCCGCCCCCTCGAACGCCTGCGCGGGTGCGGCCAGTCCGGCGGCCACGGCGGCGAGCGCCGCCGCGTACGCGCCTGCCGTCACCATTCGCCTCGTCCGACTCGTACGCCTGTTCTGTCGCTGCATCCCCATGATCCTCATGGCGGGCGAAGGTAGCAGCGAATGAACTCGGTGACAGAGGTCACTCGAAATTCAGGTGCACTGTTTGGCTCATTCCAGCGTCTCTCTCAGTGTGCGGACCGTTCCATCCCACAGTCCGGCCAACCGTCACAAGGGAGCAAGCCGTTGTCCACCGTCATCGAGCAGCTCGTAGAGGCCCGTCTCGTCGCCGCCGCACCGCGGATGACGAGCATTCCCGCGACCCTCACCTACGACCGGACCGACCCGTTCGCCGTCCGGATGACCTTCCCCGCGCCGGCCACTCTGGAGGGCGTGGAGGTTCGCTGGACCTTCGCCCGCGAACTCCTCGCGGACGGCATGCTCCAGGCGCAGGGCCATGGCGACGTACGCGTGCGGCCGTACGGCTACGACCGCACGGTCCTGGAGTTCCACGCCCCGGAAGGCACCGCGGTCGTGCATGTCCGCTCGGGCGAGCTGCGGCACTTCCTCGCGGCCACCACCGAGCTGGTGCCGGTCGGCCTGGAGCATCTCCAGACGGACCTGGACCGCGACCTCGCGGAGCTGATGCGCGACGCCCTGTGACAGCCCCCGCCCTGTGACAGCCCCCTTTTTAATCCTTTGACAGCCTGAAACGCCTCTTCCTACGCTTGCAGCGGTCCTGTTGCCGTCGATTGGAGAAGGACGTTGCTCTACTGAGGTCCTGAGACACCGCGCCCCACACCCTCCAGTGGTGTGTCTGCGTAGCGTGCGACCTCGGTGTTCGAGCCGTCCGTTCCTCCCTCCGGAGCAGGGCCTTTCTCGTGCCACCAGGATTCTTCCGCCGCCCGTCGGTGTCTCGACACGCGTTTGCCCCGACCGAATCAAGCAACCGCGAGGCCGCATGTCAGCCACCACCTCCATCTCCGTCACCTCCCTGTCCTTCGCCTGGCCCGACGGCACCGCCGTCTTCGAGGGCCTCGACGCCGCCTTCGGCCCCGGCCGCACCGGGCTCGTCGGTGTCAACGGATCAGGAAAATCGACCCTGTTGAAACTGATCGCCGGTCAGTTGCCGCCCGCCGACGGCACCGTCCGAGTCGCGGGCGACATCGGCTACCTCCCGCAGACCGTCACCCTCGACACCGCCCTGCGCGTCGAGGAGGTACTCGGCATCTCGGCCCAACGGGCCGCGCTGCACGCCATCGAGGCGGGTGACGTGGCCGAGAAGCACTTCGAGACGATCGGCGACGACTGGGACGTCGAGGAACGCGCCCTCGTCACACTCGGCGAACTCGGGCTCGGCCACATCGATCTGGACCGCACGGTCGGCGAGGTCTCGGGCGGCGAGGCGGTCCTCCTGCGGCTGGCCGCGCTGCTCCTCGACCGACCGGACGTGCTCCTGCTGGACGAGCCGACCAACAACCTGGACCTGTACGCACGCCGACGCCTCTACACGGCCGTCTCCTCCTGGCCCGGCGTGCTGATCGTGGTCAGCCACGACCGCGAACTCCTGGACCTGGTCGACCAGATCGCCGATCTGCGCTCCGGAGAGGTCACCTGGTACGGCGGCAACTTCTCGGCGTACGAGGAGGCGCTCGCCACCGAACAGGAGGCGGCCGAGCGCATGGTGCGCGTCGCTGAGGCCGACCTGAAGAAGCAGAAGCGCGAACTGGTCGACGCCCAGGTCAAGTTGGCCCGCCGCAAGAAATACGGGCAGAAGATGTTCGAGCAGAAGCGCGAGCCGAAGATCGTCATGGGGGCACGCAAACGGTCCGCCCAGGAGTCGGCGGGCAAGCACCGCATCATGCACGAGGAGCGGCTCGCCGGCGCGAAGGAACGGCTCGACGAGGCCGTGGACGCCGTACGGGACGACGACGAGATCCGCGTCGACCTGCCGTACACGGCCGTACCGCCGGGCCGTACCGTACTCACGCTCCTGGACCTGGAGTTGGCGTACGGAGCGAGCGCGGGCTCCTTCGACCTGCGCGGGCCCGAGCGGGTCGCGCTGATCGGGCGCAACGGGGCGGGCAAGACGACCCTGCTGCGGACGATCGCGGGGGACCTGGCACCGGTCTCCGGGGAGACACGCGCGCACGTGCCGCTGCGTTTCCTGCCTCAGCGGCTCGATGTGCTCGACGACGAGCTCACGGTCGCCGAGAACGTGGCCCGGTTCTCGCCGGGCGCCACCAACAACCGGGTCCGCGCCCGGCTGGCCCGCTTCCTGTTCCGGGGTGCCCGCGCCGACCAGCAGGCGGCGACCCTGTCGGGCGGCGAGCGTTTCCGCGCCGCCCTGGCCGCCCTGATGCTGGCGGAGCCGGCACCCCAGCTCCTGATGCTGGACGAGCCGACCAACAACCTGGACATGGCGAGCGCACGACAGCTCACGACAGCCCTGGACTCGTACGAGGGCGCACTGATCGTGGCCAGCCACGACCTGCCGTTCCTGGAGTCGATCGGGATCACCCGATGGCTGCTGCTGGACGGGGAACTGAGGGAGATCGCGCCGGAGGAGGTGGAGTGATCGGCAGAGGGGTTCGGGCCCCGGTCTGACCTCCGGGGCTTTTGTCCGCGGGGCCCGCCCTGCATGATGTGCGCGGACACCCCCTTCCGAGACGGAGTTCCACTCGTGCCCAGCAAGAAGGCCCTCATACGCCGCCCCAGCCCGCGCCTGGCCGAGGGCCTCGTCACGCACATCGAGCGCGAGGAGATCGACGCCGACCTCGCCGGCCAACAGTGGGAGGCGTACGCGGAGGCGCTGCGCACGCACGGCTGGGAGACCGTCGAGGTGGATCCGGCGGACGACTGCCCGGACTCGGTGTTCGTCGAGGACGCGGTGGTCGTCTACCGGAACGTCGCGCTGATCGCGCGGCCCGGCGCCGAGTCCCGGCGCGCGGAGACCGGCGGCGTCGAGGAGGCGGTGGCCCGGCTCGGCTGCTCGGTGAACTGGGTCTGGGAGCCGGGCACCCTGGAGGGCGGTGACGTCCTCAAGGTCGGCGACACGATCTACGTCGGGCGGGGCGGGCGGACGAACGCCGCCGGGGTGCAGCAGCTCAAGGCCGTGTTCGAGCCGCTCGGCGCCCGGGTCGTGGCCGTGCCGGTGAGCAGTGTGCTGCATCTGAAGTCGGCGGTCACCGCGCTGCCGGACGGGACCGTCATCGGGCACGCGCCGCTGGTGGACACTCCGTCCCTCTTCCCGCGCTTCCTGCCGGTGCCGGAGGAGTCCGGGGCGCACGTGGTGCTGCTGGACGGCGGGAAGCTGCTGATGGCGGCGAGTGCGCCGAAGACGGCCGAGTTGCTCGCCGATCTCGGCCATGAGCCGGTGCTCGTCGACATCAGCGAGTTCGAGAAGCTCGAAGGCTGTGTGACATGCCTCTCGGTGCGGCTGCGGGAGCTGTACGTCTGACCGGGCGATCGCGGTACCCGTTCGGCCCCGGGACCTGCGAGTCCGGAGCCTTACCGCATTCTGGTACGAATCCGCTGATCAGCGATCTTTACAACACCCTTAACCTACGGTCGCGTAACCTACGGGAACGTAGCCTACGATGCCGTAGGTTGGTTATCGGCAGTCCGCTCACCCGCTCGCAACGTCATTCTGGAGCATTCATGACGATCACTTCTCCGCACATCGGCAGCCCGTCCGGCGCCTGGACCGACGCCCGGCTGCTGTACGCCCTGGAAGAAGTGGTCGAGACCGAACTCAACCGGCATCTGAAGGTCGCCAAGGACTGGATGCCGCACGAGTACGTGCCGTGGAGCGACGCGCGCAACTTCCCCGGCATCTTCGAGGACGGCGAGGCCTGGGGCAAGGAGCAGTCCAAGGTCACCGAGCTCGGCCGGATCGCTTTGGTCGTCAACCTCCTCACCGAGGACAACCTCCCCAGCTACCACCACGAGATCGCCAGCCTGTTCGGCCGTGACGGCGCCTGGGGCACCTGGGTGCACCGCTGGACGGCGGAGGAGGGCCGGCACGGCATCGTGATGCGCGACTACCTGCTCGCCTCCCGCGCCGTCGACCCGGACAAGCTCGAAGAGTTCCGTATGCAGCACATGGCCGAGGGCTTCGAGTCGGACAACCGGCACTCGATGCTGCACTCGGTGGCGTACGTCGCCTTCCAGGAGCTGGCCACCCGTGTCTCGCACCGCAACACCGGCCACCAGTCCGGCGACCCGGTCTGCGACCGCATGCTGGCCCGCATCGCGACCGACGAGAACCTCCACATGGTGTTCTACCGGAACCTGCTGAAGGCCGCCTTCGAACTCGCGCCCGACCTGACCATGCAGGCGGTCCGGGACGTGATCGTCAACTTCCGCATGCCCGGTCACGGCATGCCCGGCTTCGAGCGGGCCGCCGCGCAGATGGCGATCGGCGAGGTCTACAACATGCGCATCCACCACGACGACGTCCTCCAGCCCGTCCTGCGGCACCTGAAGGTCATGGACATGAGCGACCTCAGTGGCGAGGGTCTCCAGGCCCAGGAGGAACTGGGCATGTACATGGGTGGCCTGGACGCGGAGGCCTCCAAGTTCGACGAGAAGCTCGCGGCCCGCAAGGCCCGCATGGCGGCCCGCGCCGCCGGCTGATCCGCTCCGGAACACCACTCACTCGTACGCCGTCACCTCGTCCAGCGCCGCGTCCCGCACGTCGGCCACGGGGTGGCGGCGCAGTGCTTTCAGCCTCACGCCAGGGCGCGGCCCCGTCGTACGGCCGCCCAGCGCCCCGTGAGAGCGACGCGAGCAGCCCTTCGGCATGGCCTCCATGGGCGGTCAGCCGGCCGACCTCGGCCAGCAGTGCGCCGGCGTCGCCCTCCTGTTCCGGTCGGAGTACGGGAACTACCGTCTGAACGGTCAGCGGGACGGGTGGGAGGTGCGCCGGAGGTTGAGCCGCTCCTTCTCGGAGAGGCCGCCCCAGACGCCGAACCGTTCGTCGTTGCTGAGCGCGTACTCCAGGCAGGCGGGGCGCATCTCGCACATCCCGCAGATGCGCTTCGCCTCACGCACCGAGCTGCCCGGCTCGGGAAAGAAGAAGTCTGCCCCGGTCTCCGCGCACAGGGCCTGCGCCTGCCAGGCGCTGTCCATCGGGGTGATCGTCTCGTAGTGCATGGGTGAGATCGTGCCGGGCGGCGAAAAACGTTCGCTCAACGTCCGATCAACGCCGGGTACCGGTCGCGCCAGTCTCGCGGCCCGGGTAACTCTCACCGGTCGCCCGATGATGCTCCGGCCGGGTGCGCGAGCGCACGGCGGCGCGCGGAGTGTCCTGGAACAAGGCGCGTCTTCTCCCTCACCCAGGGTGACCGCCTCCGGCGCCCGCGCCCTCATGGCCTGTCCGGCAGCAATTGTCAGTGGGCGGTGCAAGACTCGGCAGAACAGGCAACGGGTCCCTCACCGAGGACGGGGCCCACAGAGGAGGGCAACGATGCTCACCACCCGTTTCGTCACCGGCGCTCCGAACTGGATCGATCTCGGCACCCCCGACATCGAGGGTGCCACCGCCTTCTACCGTGCGCTCTTCGGCTGGGACTTCCGGTCGGCGGGCGCCGAAGCCGGCGGGTACGGCTTCTTCCAGCTGGGCGGGAAAACCACTGCGGGCGGCATGCAGATGACGGAGGAGCAGGGGGGTCCGCCGTCCTGGACGGTGTCCTTCCAGACCCCGGACGTCGACGCCACCGTCAAGGCCGCCGAGCAGGCCGGGGGCGGCGCGCCGATGCCGGCCATGGACGTCATGGACGCCGGCCGCATGGCCATCCTCACGGACACCGCGGGCGCCGTCTTCGGGCTGTGGCAGCCCGCCCGGATCAAGGGCCTCGAAGTGGCCGGCGACCCTGCCTCCCTGTGCTGGGTGGAGCTCTACACGACGGACGTACCGAAGGCCGCCGCGTTCTACGGCACGGTGCTGGGCCTGGAGACCTCGGCGGTGCCGTTCCCTGGCGGCTCGTACACATGCGTGAACCCGGCGGGTGAGGGGGAGGACGGGATGTTCGGCGGAGTCATCGACGTGGCCGACGACCCGACGGGCACGGAGACCACTCCGTACTGGCTGCCCTATTTCGAGGTGACCGACACCGACGCGACGGTCGCCACGGCCCAGGAACGCGGCGGGCAGGTCCGGATGCCGGCCACGGACGTGGAGGGCGTCGGCCGCATCGCCAAGCTCGCCGACCCGTACGGGGCACGCTTCGCGGTGATCAAGAGCGCACCGGCACAGATGTAAGGGAGGGGGCGAGAAGCGCCCCGAAGGGGCGCGGGGCTGTGTCATTGCGCGGCTCCGCCGCGATGGGGGTCCCCCCGCTCGAGCGAAGCCGAGAGTGGGGGAGCGACCAGCCCCACCGGCCCGCGGCAAACGAACCGCCTACCCCCGCGGAGGGCTACGCCGAGGCGCGACGAACCAGCGTGGTCGACAGGACCACGCTGGACGGCGCGCCCGCCCGACCACCCTCGCCGCCGGGGGCAACCGCACCCAGCAGCAGGCGGGCCATCAGCCTGCCCATCTCCTCGATGTCCTGACGGACCGTGGTGAGCGGCGGGTCGGCCTGTTCGGCGACCGGCAGCATGTCGTCGAAGCCGACCACGGCGACGTCCTCGGGCACGCGCCGGCCGCCTTCGCGCAGGACCCGCAGGGCGCCCGAGGCGCTGAGGTCGTTGGCGGCGAACACGGCGTCCAGGTCCGGGCACCGGTCGAGGAGTTCACGCATCGCGCGTTCCCCGCCCGCCGGGGTGAAGTCGCTCTCGACGATCAGTCGTGGGTCGGCGTCGGGCACGACGTCCAGGAACCCGTCACGCCGGTCCGCGGCAGAGGTCTGGTCGAGGGGGCCCGTGATGTGCGCGATCCGCGTCCGCCCCAGGGCGACGAGATGCCGTACGGCCGTCCGGGCGCCGCCCCGGTTGTCGCTGTCGACGTACACGGCGTCGTGGGTGCCGTCGCTCCAGCCTGGGCGGCCGCCGAACACGGTGGGAATGCCTGCGCGCTGGACCAGGCCGGGCAGCGGGTCGTCCAGGTGCAGGGAGAAGACGAGGGCGCCGTCGACATGCCCGCCGGCGAGATACCGGCCGACGCGGGAGTGGTCGTCGCGACCTTCGGTGAGCAGCAGCACGAGTTGGGAGTCGTGAGCGGTCAACTCCTTACTGATCCCCCGGAGTTGGAGGGCGAAGAAGGGGTCGGCGAAGACCCGGGTCTCCGGTTCGGCGATGACGACGGCGACGGCGTCGTGCCGTCTGGTGACCAGGGAGCGGGCCGCCTGGTTGGGCACGTACCCGAGTTCCTCGACGGCCTGCCTGACCCGCTCGACGAGCGGTTCGCGCACGCCGTCCCCACCGTTGACCACGCGCGACGCGGTGGCCCGGGAGACCCCCGCCCGCGCGGCCACGGCCTCCAGGGTGGGACGCGACGCGGTCTCGGTCACTTCGGGGCTCCTCATCGGCGGTTGCCGATCAGGATAGTCCCGGCCCGCACCGGATGAGAGCGCTCTCGGGGCCTCGTCAGTGCTCGTGCGACGACTGCGACTCCCCCGCCCTCCCCGCAGCACCCGCAGCACCGTGCGGCTCGTACCCGGGAATCGTCCCGTCCGTCCTCCGCACCAGGAACAGCCCCGCCATCCCCATGTCCGAGTGGCTCTGCACATGGCAGTGGTACATCCACGCGCCCGCCCCGACCCCCTCCCCCGCGATCACCTGGAAACCGAAGGAGTCCGCCGGGCCCACGATCTTGTTGTCGACGACCTGGCTGGGGTCGTCGGGGCCGGTGAGCAGGCCGGTTCGGTTGTCCGCCCAGCGGTGACCGTGCATATGGAAGGTGTGGTAGTACTCACCGTGGGTGATCATCACGAACTCGACGCGGTCCCCCACAGTGGCCTCGAAGTCGGGACTCTGATGGCCGGGCCTGTTGTTGATCGTCATGTCGTTGAAGACGATCGTGTAGGTGGTGTCCGGGAGGATGTCCCCCTTGCGCCGGACGATCACCGGGCCGTAGAGGCCCTTGCGGATGCCGCCGGTGCCGTGTTCGGTGCCGACGACATGGTCGTGGTAGTGCCAGTAGCCCGCGCTGCCCGCCCGCCAGGTCCCGTCCGCACGGCGGCCCGGGGCGTGGGTGCGCCAGGTGTAGGTCCGGGTGCCGCCGGGTTCGACGTCACTGCGGGTCAGTTTCGTGCCGTCGCTGGAGATCTCGTAGTCCATGCCGTGGACGTGCAGACTCACGGCCACGTCCGTCGTGTTCTCCAGGGTGATGTGCGCCGTGTCGCCCTCGTTCAGCTCGATCAGGGGGCCGGGAACCGACGCCGTACCCTTCGCGAAGCCGTAGCCCATCTGCCCGTCGGCGAGCCGCTCGGCGTACAGCTGGATGTGCCGCACCTCGCCGCCGGCCGGAGCCGTCTTTGCGAGTGCGGCGGTTGCGGAGGTCGCGGCGGTCGCACCGCCGGCCTCCGGAGCGACCGACAACGATGTCGCGACGGCCGCGCCGCCCAGCAGCACCCGCCGGTTGAAGTCACGTCTGTCCATGCCGAACTCCCCACCCTGGTACGGAAGATGCGCAGCGGGAACAAGAGGAACCGGTGAGACGGTAGCGACACCGGCCTCGTTTATCCACACTCAGGACAAAGTTCGTGCGATCCCGGTCATACCTCTTGGCGAGTCGCCCAAAGAGGTCTAGCTTCCTTTGCGTTTGCTGTGACCGAGGAGGGGTGGGTGACCACATGCGGTTCACATCGCATCGAGAGTCCATGCGTTTACGGGAGTTGAGCGCGAGGAGCAGAGCAAGCAGCGGGCGCGGACGGAGACGGGCCTGGGCAGCCACCGTTGCCGCATCGGTCGTCACCGCCGGGCTGCTGTCGGGGCCCGCGGCGAGCGCGCGGCCGGCTCCCGAACCGTCGGTGACAACGATGTCCGTCAAATCGCCGCCCGGCGGCAGTGGCGTGCGCGTACTGGTCTTCCACGGTTCGGCGGCGGCCGGGGACGAGTCGCCGGTCGTCAACGCCGGGATCGAGGCGATCGAGCGGATCGGGCTGTCCGGCCCGGCGGAACAGCGCTTCGAGGTCGAGGCGACGGACGACGCCTCCGTGTTCACGGACGGGCCCCGGCTCGGGACCTTCAACGCGGTCGTCTTCCTGACCGGCGGCGGTGATGTCCTCGACCCCGAGGAGGAAGCCGGGCTGGAGACGTACATGGAGGCCGGCGGTGGTTTCGTCGGCATCCATGACGCGGCCCGGGCGGAACCGTACTCCGACTGGTTCACCGGCCTGTTGGGCGCCCGACCGGCGGCCGACAGCCCAACAGCCGTACAGCGAGCGACCGTTGAGGTCGGCGACCGGCGGCATCCGGCGACCAAGGAGCTGCCGACGCAGTGGAAGCGGCCGGACCAGTGGCTGAACTGGGTGAAGAACCCCTCCGGCGATGTGCACACCGTGGCCCGGGTGCGCGAGTCGACGTACAAGCCCGGCGCGAGCGCCAACGGCTGGGATCACCCGGTGAGTTGGTGCCGCGACTACGACGGCGGACGTTCCTTCTACACCGGTATGGGCGGCACGGTGTCGTCGTACGACGAGACGGACTTCCGCAGCCATCTGCGCGGGGCGCTGCTGTGGACGACCCGGCTGGCACAGGCCGACTGCAAGGCCACCATCAACGCCAGTTACAAGGCGGAGCGTCTGACGCAGCCCAACCAGCCGGGGCAGAGCGACCAGATCGGTGAGCCGCACGGGCTGGTGACCGCGCCCGACGGACGCGTGTTCTACATCGGCCGGGGCGGCGCCGACTCCTCCCAGCCGGTGGTGACCGACTGGAACAACCCGGCCATCGGCAAGGGCAAGGGCCAGATCCACGTCTACGACCCGCGGACCAAGAAGGTCACTCTGGCGGGCGAGTTGACCGTCTTCGGCAACAAGGGGGGCGGGGACGAGCTGATCAAGGTCGAGGAGGGGCTGCTCGGCATCGAGCTCGATCCGTCCTTCGAGCGCAACGGCTGGGTGTATCTCCACTACACGCCCCACTCGCGGATCAACCGCGACACCAGGATGGCCGAGCGGTACGTCTCCCGCTTCACCCTCGACCTCGCCACCAACCGGCTCGACCTGAACAGCGAGAAGGTGCTGCTCAAGTGGCCGGTGCAGATCCACAGTTGCTGTCACTCGGGCGGCGGGATGGCCTGGGACTCAAAGGACAACCTGTACATCGCCACCGGTGACAACAACTCCAGCCAGTTCAGCGACGGTTACTCCGGCAACAACCCCCAACCTGCCTACAAGGGCGTGTCGTTCGCCGACGCCCGGCGCACCGCCGGCAACACCAACAACCTCAATGGCAAGATCCTGCGCATCCATCCGGAGTCCGACGGCACGTACACGCTCCCCTCGGGCAACCTCTTCACGGGCCGGGAGACCGAAGAGGGCGGCGGCAGGACTCGCGGCGAGATCTATGTGATGGGGGTCAGGAACCCGGCCCGCATCTCCGTCGACAAAGCGACCGACACCTTGTACGCGGGCTGGGTCGGCCCGGACGCGAGCGCGCCCTCCACGACCTGGGGTCCGGCGAAGTACGACACGTTCGCCGCCATCACCCGGGCAGGGAACCGGGGTTGGCCGTACTGCATGGGCAACAAGCAGCCCTATCGGGACCGTAATCTGCCCGATCCGTCGAAGCCGCTGGGCTGGTACGACTGCGACCACCCGAAGAACGAGTCGCCGAACAACGACGGCCTGGTCAACCTGCCGCCCGTCACCGGCAACAACATCTGGTACTCGCCCCAGGGCGGTGCCCCCGACTTCCCGCGCGACGCGAACGGCATCCCGTCCTACAAGCAGGCGGAGAGCTCGTACTTGCTGCCGTGGCTGAAGGGCGGCGGCCAGGCAGCGATGAACGGGCCGGTGTACCGCTACGACGCGGCGAGCGCGAGCACCACCAAGTGGCCGGCCTACTGGGACGGCAAGTGGTTCGTGGGCGACTTCTACGACGCCGACCAGCCGCGCAACGCGGTACTGACCGACCTGAAGACCCAGGGCGACGGCGGACTGCCCATCCACGCCGAGTCGTTGAAGAAGATCGTGCCGATCGGGAACGACGGCATCAAGAACCTCATGGACTGGAAGTTCGGTCCCGACGGCTCGCTCTATGTCCTCGACTACGGCCGGGGCTTCTTCACCTCGGACGCCAAGTCGGCGCTGTGGCGGGTCACTTACACCGGCGGCGGCCCCACGCCCGCGGTCGGCGATCTCGCGAGGGGAGCGGAGTAGTGCGAGCAGTGCGCAGACGCAGGCAGCTCTGGACGGCCCTGTTGGCGTCCCTGTTCATGGTCCTCGGACTGACGTCGGCGGCAGGGGCACGCACCGCTGCCGAACCCGCCACCGCGCCGACCGCCGCTGCTCAGGTCCTCACCTGGACGGCGGGCGACGACATCACCAAGTACGCCTCCGTACCGGCCACGGCGGTGGCGGGCGCGACGACGATCGTCTTCGAGAACAGTGCGGCGACCGGCAACACCATGGGAATGCCCCACACGTTGACGTTCGACGTCTCCGACCCGGAGTACAACAACGATGTCCCGCTGAACATCCTCGCCAACCCGAACGACGACCAGGGCGGCCGGCACACCGCCGAGGTCACGCTCACCCCCGGCCGCTACCGCTACTACTGCACGATTCCGGGCCACGGTCAGATGCAGGGCATCCTCGTGGTGACGGAGGGCGGCGGCGCCGACACGACGGCCCCGGAGACCTCCGCCAATGTCACCGGTGCGCAGAACTCACAGGGCCAGTACGTCGGTTCGGCGAGTGTGGCGATCGGCGCGAGTGACGAGGGCTCCGGCGTCGACCGGGTCGAGTACGCGATCGGCACCGACGGCGCCTGGCAGGCGTACACCGCACCGGTCGTGATCGACCAGATCGGCAGCCATTCGGTGCGTTACCGGGCGTTCGACAAGGCGGGCAACGCGGCAGCCGAGAAGAGCGTCGCGTTCACGGTGGTTCCGCCGCCGACGGACGACAAGGCACCGCCGGAGACCTCGGCGACGGTGAGCGGCGAGCAGGATCCGGCCGGGGCGTATCTCGACATGGCGACGGTCACCGTCTCCGCCTCGGACACCGGGTCCGGGGTCAACACGGTCGAGTACGCGGTGGACAGCGGGAGTTGGCAGCCGTACACCGGCCCGGTGATGGTGCATCTGGTGGGCAGTCACAGCGTCCGCTACCGCGCCACCGACAAGGCCGGCAACGTCTCCGCCGAGAAGAGCGTCGCGTTCACCGTCGTGGCGCAGCCCGCCGAGGACACCGTCCCGCCCGTGACCGGGGTGACCGTCGAGGGCACCCGGAACGCGAACGGCGCCTACGTCAACAGTGCCAAGGTGACCGTCAGCGCGACGGATCACGGCGGCTCGGGTGTCGCAACGGTCGAGTACTCGCTCGACGGCGGCCCCTATCTGGCGTACAGCGCACCGGTGGTCGTCGACCGGGCGGGCGCGCACACCGTGGCGTACCGGGCGAGCGACAAGGCGGGCAACACCAGCGACGCACGCTCGGTGAGCCTGACGGTCGTGGCGGGCGGCGGGGTTCCGGCGCCCAACTGCCCGGAGTACGACGAGCGGTTGACGGTGATCGTCGGCACGGTCGACTCGGGGGTTCCCAACCGGGTCACCAACAACCGTTGCCGGATAGGAGAGTTGATCGAGGATGAACGGGAGTGGACGTCCCACGCCCTGTTCCTCAAGCACGTACGGACCGTTCTCGACCGGCTGTTCAAGGACGGTGCCGTGGATGAGCGCGAGGACGCGGCGATCGAGGAGGCGGCCCGTGCGTCCGGCATCGGCAAGCCGGGCCAGACCGAGGGGTACCGCACGATCCTCGACGGCACGCCCGCGTCCTTCGCCAAGTGGCAGCAGGTGGGCGGCGGTTCGTTCGCGCCGAACGGCGACGGGACGATCACCAGCGGCACGACGGTCGAGGGCCTGGGCATGCTGTGGTTCCCGGAGCGGAAGTACGGCGACTTCTCGCTGAAGCTCCAGTGGCGCGACGACGCACCGGGCACCGGTAACGCCAACTCCGGTGTGTTCGTGCGCTTCCCGTGGGTCCACGGTCACCCGGAGGAGGCCCGGCCGGAGTGGGTCGCCATCAAGTACGGGCACGAGGTGCAGGTGTTCGACCGGCCCGACGGCGACATGTACAAGACGGGCTCGCTCTACGGATTCGACCGGGTGGGGCTCGCCGGGGCGGGCGTCACGCAGAAGGGCACCTGGAACGACTACGAGATCAGGGTGGTCGACCAGCACTACTCGGTGTTCCGCAACGGCGTGCTGCTCAACGAGTTCGACAACACCGGCGGCCAGGACTTCACCCCGCCGCGCTCGGACGACCCGGGCACGGACGGGCGGCGGTTCGCGTCCGGGTACATCGGGCTGCAGGTGCACGGCACGACCGATGTGGTTTCGTACCGGGACATCCGGATCAAGGAACTGTGAGGCGGACGATGTCCCCAACTGCCGTGTTGATGAAGGCGAGTTAGGGGGCGAAGGCGGCGGTCCGGCGCGTCACCGTCATGGTCAGGGGGCTGGGGGCTGGGCCTCCCGGTCCCCTGACCAGCGGGATCGCCGTCGTCAGTCCTTTCGGGCCCGGCTCGGCTGTACGCGCTTGGGCTCGCCAGGCATCTTCGGGTACTCCGGGGGATACGGCAGGTCACCGAGTCCGTGCTCGTGTTCGTCGTGGCGGGCGAGTTCGAGCAGGGCGTCGAGGGAGAAGGCGTGGTCGTCCATGTCCGCGTGGACGTCGCCGAGTTGGGCGAACCGGCCGGGCATCGTCGCGAGGTCGAAGTCGAGCGGCCGCGCGTCGCCGACCTCCTCCCACTTCAGGGGCGCCGACACCGGAGCGTGCGGCCGGGGCCGTACGGAGTAGGCGGAGGCGATGGTGCGGTCTCGTGCGGTCTGGTTGTAGTCGACGAAGATCCGCTCCCCGCGTTCCTCCTTCCACCACTTGGTGGTCACCTGCTCCGGCATCCGCCGCTCCAGCTCCCGCCCGACGGCGATCGCCGCCCGCCGCACCTGCGTGAACGTCCATCGCGGTTCGATCGGCACGAAGACATGCAGCCCCCGCCCGCCCGAGGTCTTGGGCCAGCCGCGCAGACCCCCGAACTCGTCGAGTACGGCCCGCAGTTCGTGCGCGGCGCGCACCGCGTCGCCGTAGTCCGTACCGGGCTGCGGGTCGAGGTCGAGGCGCAGTTCGTCGGGGCTGTCGACATCGGCGCGGCGCACCGGCCAGGGGTGGAAGGTGAGGGTGCCGAACTGGGCGGCCCACAGCACGGCGGCGACCTCGGTCGGGCACATCTCGTCCGCGCTGCGACCGCTGGGGAAGGTGATGTGGGCGGTCGGAATCCAGTCGGGCATGTTCTTGGGCGCCCGCTTCTGGAAGAAGTTCTCGCCGGTCACTCCGTCCGGATAGCGCTCCAGGGTGGTGGGCCGGTCACGCAGCGCACGCAGGATGCCGGGGCCGACGGCGAGGTAGTACTGGGCGAGGTCGAGCTTGGTGAAGCCGCGCTCCGGGAAGAAGACCTTGTCCGGGCTGGACAGCCGCACGGTCCGACCAAACGCTTCCAGCTCCACCGCTTCGCCCATGCGAGCCACGGTAGGCGTACCGCGCGAAGCTCGCACACCGGGCGATCACGGTCGGGCGCGCGCAGAATCGAACCATGGATCTCCCGGTCATGCCCCCCGTGAAACCGATGCTCGCCAAGTCCGTGGCCAAGATCCCCCCGGACATGCAGTACGAGGCGAAGTGGGACGGCTTTCGCGCGATCGCGTTCCGTGACGGCGCCGAGGTCGAGGTCACGAGTCGCACCACCAAGTCGCTGACCAGGTACTTCCCCGAGCTGGTGGCGACACTGCGGGAGCGGTTGCCCGAGCGGTGTGTGGTGGACGGGGAGATCGTGATCGCGCTCGGTGGGCGTCTCGACTTCGACGCGCTGACCGAGCGTATCCACCCCGCCGAGTCCCGGGTGCGGACGCTGGCCGAGCGGAATCCGGCCTCGTTCGTCGCGTTCGATCTGCTGGCGCTGGGCGACGAGTCGCTCCTCGACGCCCCGCTGACCGACCGGCGCGCGCTGCTCACCATGGCGTTGTCGGGCGTAACCCCGCCTGTTCATGTGGCGCCGGCGACCACCGACATCGAGGTGGCGCAGCGGTGGTTCGAGCAGTACGAGGGGGCGGGCCTCGACGGCATCATCGCCAAGCCGCTCACCCTGCGTTACCGGCAGGACGAGCGGGTGATGTTCAAGGTCAAGCACGAGCGGACGGCGGATGTCGTCGTGGCCGGGTATCGGCTGCACAAGAGCGGACCGATCGTGGGCTCGCTCCTGCTCGGGCTGTACGACGCCCGGGGCATCCTCCAGCATGTCGGGGTGAGCGCCGCGTTTCCGATGAGACGGCGGGCCGAACTCGTCGAGGAGCTGGAGCCGCTCCGGCTGGCGGACGTGGGCGAGCATCCGTGGGCCGCCTGGACGGATGAGGCGGCGCACGAGGCGGCGCGGCTGCCGGGGGCGCCTAGCCGGTGGTCGACGAAGAAGGACTTCTCGTGGATCCCGCTGCGGCCCGAGCTGGTGGCGGAGGTGGCGTACGACCACATGGAGAACGGGGTCCGCTTCCGGCACACGGCTCGTTTCCGCCGCTGGCGCCCGGACCGTACGGCCGACAGCTGCACGTACGACCAGCTGGAGGAGCCGGTGGGGTACGACCTCGCGGAGATCTTCTCTGTCAAGTGAGTGTGTTCAGCTCCTCAGGCTGTTCCGAAGGCCAGGGTTGTCTCGGGCGGGCCATCGGTGTGCGGGGCAACTGTGGAATCCGGTTGTCAGTGCCGGGTGCAAGACTGCCCGGCATGATCGAACCGAACCCGAAAGCGGACCTTCTCCGATATCTGCAAGAGGCGCGTGGCGCCCTGTTGTGGAAGCTCGATGGGCTCTCGGAGTACGACATCCGGCGCCCCCTGACCCCCACGGGCACGAACCTGTTGGGGCTGGTCAAACATGTCGCCAGCGTGGAGCTTGGGTACTTCGGCGACACGTTCGGGCGGCCGTTCTTCAATGAAGAGCCGCCGCCCTGGTGGTATACGGAGGATGCAGAACCCGAATCAGACATGTGGGCCTCTGTAGACGAGTCGCGCGAAGAGATCGTGGGGCTGTATCACCAGGCGTGGGGGCACTCCAACAGCACGATCGCGACGCTGACGCTTGACGCGATCGGTCACGTCCCGTGGTGGCCGGAGGAACGCCAAGAGGTGACACTGCACCACATCCTGGTACGCGTGATATCCGAAACACAGCGGCACGCCGGCCACGCCGACATCGTGCGGGAACTCATTGACGGATCCGTCGGGTATTTGCAGGGCAAGGACAACATGCCACCAGGTGATCAGGCATGGCGGGAGGGCTACTGGAGCCGTCTGGAGCGTGTGGCGCGGGAAGCCGGTAACGGCTGATCTCACTCTGCTGTCGCCAACCTTGGCGTCGGCTTGTGGTGGCTTCGAACGAGTCTTCTGGCCCCAGAGGAACGAGTCTTCTGGCCCCGGCTAGCGATCTTCGGGCCCCCCGTGAACGAGTCAATTGGCTCCACCTGAGCCCAACGCCAATGCCCGCCACCCCGACGTGCTGGCTGCCCAACGCCGCGAGCGCGCCCGCATCCGCAGCGAGAAGGGGCCCTCGGTACTGGTGTGCGCTCGTATTCAACTGTCGCCGGTTCCCCGAGGAATCCAGCCTGTTGGTGACCATGTGTGGTCGCCAGCCGCGAAGCAGGCCCGCGGGTAGCGTGGCGTCCTCTTGCTCTGGAGAGGACCGCCCGGAACGGGCGTGGCGGTGGGCATTCCGGAGAGTGAGAGTCTGCTCCGCCTGTCTCACGTACTGTGGCTTCGCATGACCGCAGCCGAGATCGAGATCACCGCAGACCTGGTCCGCGACCTGCTGCAGGAGCAACATCCAGACCTTGCAGAGCTGGCCATCCGCGAGGTGGCGGGCGGCTGGGGCAACCAGATGTGGCGCCTCGGGGACGAGTTGGCCGTGCGCATGCAGCGCATGGACCCCACCCCGGAGCTCCAGCTCAAGGAGCGGCGGTGGCTGCCCGTGCTGGCCCCGCGCCTGCCGCTCCCGGTGCCGACCCCGGTGCGGTTCGGCGAACCGTCCGAGCGCTTCCCCAAGCACTGGACCGTCATGACGTGGGTTCCCGGCGAGCCGCTGGACCACGGCTCGATCAGCCGCGGCGCCCACGCGGCCGACACACTGGCGGGCTTCCTCAGGGCTCTCCACGTGGAGGCGCCCGCCGAGGCGCCGATCAGCTCGGACTTCGGCGCTCACCCCAAGAAGTGCACGGACGGCTTCGACTACTTCTTTGAAGCCGTGGTCCCCGGCGGCATTGCCAACGAGGTCCGGGCCGTCTGGGACGATTCCGTTGCGGCCCCCGAGTGGGAGGGCCCGCCGGTGTGGGTGCACGGTGACCTTCATCCCGCGAACGTCGTCGTCTCGGACGGAACACTCTCGGGCATCGTCGACTTCGGTGCCATGTTCGCTGGCGATCCGGCATGGGATCTCGCCGCCGCATGGGTGCTGCTCCCCGCGGGCACAGCCTCGCGGTTCTTCGACATGTACGCGCATGCGGACGAGGCGGCGATCCGGCGCGCCCGCGGGCTGGCCGCTATGAAGAGCCTCTTCCTTATGCTCATGGGGCAGAACGGGGAGCGGGGCCTTCCTGGCGGCAAGCCGACCTGGGGGCCCGCAGGCCGGGCGGCGCTCGATCGTGTTCTGACATCCGACTTGCGCTGGCCCTCTCCCGCATAGGCCCCGCTCCCATCTCGAAGCGAGGCGGATGCCAGCGGCCTGACCGCACAGTGAATCCTGCTCAGCATCAGAAGGGCAGGCCCCACAGGTCCACACTGATGGTGGGATGAGGCAGGCCGGCCAGGTCGTAGATCATGGTGGTCAGTGGCGAGGTCCGTGCGCCGTCGGGCTGCTGGACGGTGACGGGCACGGAGAGCCGGCTCCATCCCAGCTGCGTGTAGAGCGGGACCAGGTCCGGGCGGCAGAGCAGAACCATCGTCTCGGCGCCGGCCGCTCGTGCGTGCTCGACCGCCACGCTGATCACCGTCCGGGCGATGCCCCGGCCTCGATGGGCGGGGTGCACCAGCACACCGCCCAGCCCCGCGGCGCGGCGCGGCAATCCATCGAAGGCCATGTCCCGCAGCAGCCATCCCATGGAACCTACCGGCCGGCCTTCGGAGACAGCGGTGAGGGTGTGCTGCTTGTCAGCCCACACCAGACCGAAGCCATTCACCCCGGATGGGTCGGGCAGGCCATCGCGGACGGCTTTGTCCTCCGGAGAACCGGGGCCCGGCGCATGGATCAGCTGGAGGTTCGCGCCACCGTCGTCCACCACATGCTCCGCAGCGGCTGTGGCGGCGGGGGTAAACCGGTAGCGCAGACACTGCAGGCCACTGGACTGTACCGTCCCGTCCGCCTGGGCGCCCAGGCGGCGCAGTACCGCGATCGAGGCCGTATTGCCGGGCAGGACGAACGCGAAAACGGCTGGGAGCGAGAGGCGGCGAAACGCCAGGTCCAGGCACGCACCGCCCGCCTCGCCGGCGATCCCACGGCCTTGGGCCCGTGGGTGCACGGCGAAACCGAGGTCAACTCCGTGCTGGGCCCGATTACGCAGTCCCACCCGGCCGAGAAACGCGTGCGTTGCGGCATCCCTGACCGCGAAGTCGCCGTAGCCGTGTCTGGTCCAGTGGGCGACGTGGTCGTCGCACATGGCCTCGGCCGCGGATCGACTGTCCGCCCGGCCGGTTGCCAGCCATCGCATGACGCTGTCCTGACTGACCACGGCCTCAAAGAGATCGTCGCTGTCCCCGCGGCGGATCGGCTCCATCACAAGCCTCTGGGTGCGCAGAACGGGTCCGCTTAACCGGGCCACTGAGCAACTCCTCTCGATCAAGGACTGAAGGAGCGTACCCGGCGACTCTTTGGAGCGATCCCGAGGCAACTGGCGAACCTATCCGGACACGGCACTGGGCCGTCCATCCAGGCCCCCTGACTGTCGGAAGCACAACGATGCTCGCACCGCAAAACCGCCCCTGGGGCCAATTCTGACGAACATTCATTTCCCGATCAACCCTCATGGGGCCACCGGACTCGTTCCTTTGGGGCCAGAGAAGCCGTTCAGAGCCAGCTTGCGGTGTCGTTCAGCTGGCTTCGACCCGCTCGGCCTGTGCCTTGGTGTGAGCGAGGAGGTAGGTCTCAGTGCCGGTTTGGTGATGGCGCCGTTGAAGGTCAGCCTGTCAACGATGGCCACGCAGAGTCGCGAGTCCGTGAACGTTTTCAGGCCCGCCCCCCGGGCCGCTTCACTGGAGTTCCGGTGGCAGCGGCGGAGAATCCAACGGTCCTGGGTAAGGTCCCGGCATGCCCCAACATATCGACCTCATCAACGGCCAGCGGATACGCCCTCAGGAGATCCTTTATGCCAGTGACGCCGACCTGGCAGTGCGCGGCATCACGGCGCGCGACGTAATCGCTATGGATTGGTTTCGGATCCCGGAAATTGACGGCGCTCCCACCTGCGATGTCAAGGGATGCGACTACGTGCCTGCGGAGTTGGCAGGACTCGCGGAGTTGGACATGGAAGGGACGCTCTCAGGGCACGCGACCCACCGCGTGACCAAACGCCTCGGATTTTTCAAGCGACCGAAGTAATACTTCTCATGCCCGGACCACCTCGACACGGTCCGAGCGGCCATGGCCTACGGTCACAGCGGCGACCCTGTCTGAGGTTCAAGACTTGCGGTAACAGACGCTGTGCCTCACTTGCCCGCATTGTCGATCATGCTTCTGAGCTGTGCAGAGGCCCTTCGCCCCCTAGATAAGCGGGCAGGAGGGGAGGCCGACCCGATCTGAGAGCACCAGAGCGGCCCCGCCTGCGGGAGGGCTTCAGGTGGTGGGTCGGCGGAACGGGACGATGTTGTCGGGAACCGGGTCAGGTTCTGTTGGAGCGTCCGCGTTCTGGGTGAGAACGGCGTTGGCGAGGGTGAGGTTGGTGACCAGCTGGCGGAGTTCTTCGATCTCGGCTTTCTGGTTCGAGACGGTCTTCTTGAGTTTGGTGACGGTTTCCCGGAGTCGCTTCTCGGTTTCCGGGATCTGCTGGGTTTCGTTGCGGACGCGTTCGTAGAACTCGTTTCTCAGGTCGGCGTGCCGCTTGAGGATAGCCATGCGGTGGACGGCGGCTTCGGCGGCGAGAGCGACGACGGTGAGGCTGCCGTTGGAGGCGGTGGCCTGTCCGGTCAGGAGGCGATCCATGGCTTCGCGGATGCGGGTGCGTTCGCCTTGGTGCTGCTGGTTCATGAGAGGGCCTCGGCGGTCTGGGCGGTGGTGTCGTGGGCGTCCGCGGCGGCCCGGAGCTGGTCGGCGTTGGCTCGTAGTCGCTTGGCGATCCGGTCGGGGGCCGAGGAGGCCAACTGGTCGATCTCATCGGCGCGTTCACGGAGCTGGCGGGCGTGGGTGTCGGTGCGGACCGTGTTGCCGCAGCCGGGCTGGCAGGCGTACTGCCTGGGAGCGGTGACGCCCGGGTCAGGTTCGCAGAGCGCGTTGTCGTGCTTGAACGCGCAGATCAGGAACGCGTCGGGGTTGTCATAGAGCACGACGCCGTCCCGGGCGAGGAAGGCCGCCGATTTCTTCGCGAACGTCCTGGGAACGATGCGGCCTTCGAAGCGGGGTGTATGGGCGGCGGCTGTGAGGGCCCGGCGGGTGGCAGGGCCGGAGATCTTCTCCCCGGCGGCGAGCCGGTCGCGAAGGCGAGCGGCGCTGTCGGCGGCAGCGAGGGCGGTCTCAATGTCGAGAACACTGTGGATGCCGCCGCGGCTGCGGCTCGCGTAACCGCTGGAGGCGCGGGCGTCCAGGACCGTGCGCATGTGCCCGTACTGGACCCAGGGGACCTTGCGTTCCTCGCCGGCGGAGACGTGGTGGCCGTCGGTGTTGGTGACGTTCTTGTAGTGGTGGCTGCGGATCAGGTGCCGCCCCGGGGTGCCGTCGGGGTTGGGCTCGGGGTCAGGGCAGCAGCCAGACCGCAGTCCCTGTACTTCCTGCGGGCGCATACCTGTCAGGTAGAGGCAGATGATCATGGCAGCGGTGCCCAGATGCCGCATCAAGGCTGCGGCCTCGGCGAATTCCAGGTGGCGACGCCAGGGCTGTC
The DNA here is from genome assembly GCF_036345175.1 of Streptomyces sp. NBC_00576. Taxonomy (NCBI): domain Bacteria; kingdom Bacillati; phylum Actinomycetota; class Actinomycetes; order Kitasatosporales; family Streptomycetaceae; genus Streptomyces; species Streptomyces sp. NBC_00576. Next base: position 1,518,891 of record NZ_CP107780.1, read on the forward strand.
CGTGGATCCGCCCGGTTACTGACAGCTGCAGCAGACACGGGCCAGGCCGTTCGGCTGCCAGCGCGGCCAGCCCGTGCATTTTCGCGTACTGATCCACTTGGTTGACGCTCGCGCCCGTCGTGGCTGCGATGAACGCACGAGCCAGCACGGCGGTCGGACGATGGGTGTCGTGTGCCGGCAGCGGCGAGCCTCTGCGGATGAGCGGCAGCAGGTATGCCTCCAAGGCAGCTCTTCCCGCCGGGCTGGCGCTGGTGGTGGCCGCGAGTGCGGTCAACCGGCGGTTCTCGCCCCAGGCAGCCATGATGTCCGGGGAGAGATCCTCGACGACCCGGATCGCCCAGACCAGCAGCGGTCCAATGACCTGGGGATCCAGCGGCTCGGTCGTGTTCTCCCCAGCGGTCTCGGCGTCAGCTCCTGGGAGGAAGTCATCGATGCCTTCGAACTCCCAGGGGGGCCGGGTGAACCCGAAGGGGTGAGCGGAGAGCTGGTCGAACGCCCACAGATCTGTCAGCTGGCCGAGGATTCTCTCGGCTCGGACGCGGCCGATCCCACTGGTGCAGCGTTCGGTCGCGTAAGCGCGCCACTCGTCCTCGGTGCAGGCCGCGAGGTCGGTGATGCCACGTGCGCGCAGCCAGCGGGCCAGCCGTATCCACTGGCGGCATGTGTCCTGCATGTCCTCGACGGAACCGCGGGCCCGTGCTGTCGCTGGGCGGGTCTTGAGGTAGGTGGGTCTGAGTTCGCCGTTGATCATCGTCCAGGCCGTCACCCTCACCTGACTGCGGAGCTCCTCGGGGCACTTCATCCAGTCGACCTTGCAGAGGCTGGTGCTGGGATTGTCGATGAGCGGGGCGAGCGACCAGACGAGGTCCTGGTAGCTGGACACAGGGTGAACGTTGCCGGGGCTGATCCACTTCGGCAGCACGACGGGGCTGTCCGGGGTGGGTATCGGCAGCAGATACGGGTCGTCCTCAGCGACCGGGACGGTCACGGAGCCAGGTCTCCTTTCAGCAGCAGCGCGACGAGGGCCCGGTCGGCCCCGCTGACCTGCGTCAAGGCAGCCGCCCAGGCGGCAGGACCGAGCTTGTCGCGCAGGTCCTCCAACCGCAACAGGTGGTCTCGCCAGTGCGCGATCCATGCATGGTCGGGCAGGGTGGAGCACAGACTCCGGATCTTCTGGTGGAGGTGGGCGAGGCGGGGGTGGTGGCCGGGATGAACGTGCGCGTTCGGGCAGGCCAGGCAGAGCAGGAAGTCTGCCCCGCAGCCGCCATCGGGGCTCGGCCAGGGACTGGTGGTCTCGTCCGAGCAGTCCGCAGTGGCGGTTTCCTGGTGGGCGGTGTCCGGAGCCACGGTCAGGCGACCGCCGAAGACGGCGGCCTGGGCCTGTTCCAGAGCTTCCTTGACGCCGTCCTCGAAGACCTTCTGGGAGGCGCGCTGGACGTGCTCGTCAGGCAGGACGTAGACGCTCTCGTGGGTGCCCTGGGTGTGCTGCAGTGGCCTGCCCTCACGCGTCACTGTCGTCCGCCGGGTCCGCTGGAACGGCGCCCCGCCCAACTGGTGACGCTGGGCCCATGCCTGTCCGTCGCCGCCAGAGATGCCGAAGAACAGCGGGCCGATCGGCTGGGGCCGATCCAGGTCCTGGTGGCCGCGCCCCACGTTGCCAGACCGGCCGGTCATCAGCAGGTCGGTGCCCGGGGCCAGGACGGCGGCCAGCGCGCGTCCATGCATGGTGGCCTCCAGCGCCTGGGTGATCAGCCGCCCTGGAGAGTCCGCGCCGGAGTCAGTGATGTTCTCCGTGGAGAACCAGTGGCCGCTTCCCCTCCGGCGCTTCTCCAGCCTCACCTCGTAGGTCACCGCTTTGGCGTCCCCGGCGGATGGTGCCGTAGTCGGGGCAGGCATGTGGTCGTAGACGGACAAGTTCCACCCGAACCGGTCTGTCAGCAGCACTGTCAGCGCCGTCAGCTCCCCGCGGGTCGCGAACAACCGTCCCCACGTCAGCTCGCGCTTCGTTCCACCCAGAAGCCCGCGGTCCTTCAGGTAGCTCTGGCCGCCGGGAAGCTGCCCCCGGGGAACGTCGCCGGTCTGTGCGAGATGGTCCAGCACCTGGCCGAGGCGCCACTCACGGCTCTTCCTGTCCAGGCCCCCGGCCCGCCAGCGCTCAAGCAACTGGGTGTTCTCGCGGATTCGCATCCAGGCCGCGCGGAACTGTCGTTGCGCGGCCAACAGCACCCGTTCCCGTTCCTCCTTTCCGTACGACTGCTTGCTGGGGACCGGGGCCGGGACGCGGCGTGCGAGTTCCTCCGCCACTGGACCGCTGATCAGCCGCAAGTCCCGCAGCAGCAGTTGGCGAATCATCTGCAGTGTGTGTCTGCCGGTGTTGGTGGCGATGTGCCGAGCCCGCCAGCGCTTGAGCATGGCCGCGGTCAAGCCGTCCAGATCCTGCGGCGGGCTCTCCTGCTCGGACAGGAACCGCGCGAACACCAGGAGCTTCTCCCAGAAGGTGGTCGCGGATGCATGGGCTGTCCAGCAACGGGACTGGTCGGCGAAAACTTCGGCCAAGGAGCGCTGCATCGGTTCCGGGACCGGCAGATCGGCGAAGTCGTACTCCTTCTTGAGTCCGGCCTTGTTGACGACCGTCACCACCAGCTCGCGCAGGGCCAGCGGGGGGTCAGTGCAATGATCGGGTGGGGGCAAGACGGCCAGCCGGCCACGGCCGGTCACGAGGTCCCCTCAAGGAGCGCGTCGATGTCCTGAATGCTCCCCGACTCCCGAGCCAACCTCGTGAAGATGCCGTCCAGGTCCTCAACTTCCTTGCCCTCGTCCGAGGTCTCCGCAGCAGCGAGGATCGACTCCAGCTGCAGGTGGGCGACAGGCGCGAGGTAGTGGCGTTTCGTCGTCTCCACATCCGAATGCCCCAACAGCGTCTTCACCAGCCACCACGGGTCGCCGAACAACAGGGCGAAGTCCCGCCGGTCCTTCTTCGTCAGCCCATAGCGGGACTCGAACAGTTCGTTCAGCAGAATCAGCATGTAGAGGGCCATCGAGTGGCGCGCCGAGTGAGGTGTCGCGTACGGGCTCTTGCCGCGAACCTCCGAGAGCCGGAACTCCCGCTTAATCTCCAGCTCTTCTGGGGCGAGGAGGACTTCCTCGCAGCGCAGGTTCGCGTTCCTGAACACGCCGTTCCACCGGTCCGGGGCCATCGGCAGGCCTTCCTCGGTCAGCCACAACCACGCAGGCTCCGGCCCATCCGGACCCTCCAGAAACAACCACTGCCGCTCACGCCAGTCCAGTCGGCTCAGTTCCTGCCCGCCGACAACGCCATCACGCTCCACCCACTCGACCTTCGGCTTCAGGCCACGCGTCACCTTCGTGACCAGCCGCATCATGGGCAGCCGCTCATAGCGGCCCGCCGCCTGGGCTCGCTGCACCGCCCACGCCCGCTCCGACATGGCATAGGCCTCAACCTGCCCGACCGCGTCCACGGAAGCGTAGTACGTCCGGCTCTTCTTCGCCCTGGTCAAGGCCCCCGCAACGCGGCCGTGCAGGTAACGGCCGGAACGAAGTCGCTGGGTGGGCAACTCGAAGACCAGCAGGGCCCCGCCCTCCTGACGGCGCAGACCTGAACTGAGTAGTAGTTGCACAAAGCTGGTGTTGCGCAGCTCCGTCCGCGACTCCCACCCGGGGAGCGCCATCCCGACGCGGGCGTGGCCCCGCAGCCCGACGTCCGACCACAAACCCCAGGTCCGCGGCGTCAGCCACGACACCCGCGAACTCACCGAGTCCGCAGCCCGGTCCTCGGAACGCGAGACGTCCACAGGCAGCGGGTAGACCCTCCCCCACTTGAACAGCTTGGTGAACGCGGCCGCCTCACGGTCCCACTTCGATCCGCCGATCCGGCCCGGATTCTCCGGAGCCCGACATCTCCAATGCCGGTAGTCCCTCAGATCCTGTCTCGTTGCCTCCCGCCACGGCACCCCACGCGAGGACAGGAACGTCAGAAGCAGCCTGGTGTCCGACGCGTAATTCCGCTTTGATTCCCGCTCCAATAACTGAAATTCAGCAGACCGAACGTATTCCAGCAAGACCCGGTCCACCGTGCAATCCGGCGTCAAGAACACCGGATCACCCGGCCGCAGACCGATCCGGGCCACCGCCCCCGGCAGATCCTGTACCCCCAAGACGCCCTTCGTCCGCAGCGTCCCCCACCGCCCCGGATCAGGCACCCACACCACACGCCACTCGCTCAACGAACACCTCTCCTGATGCTTGAACACACTCAAGCATCAGGGAAGACGTCCTCGGCCCGCAGGGCTGAGGACACCCGTCGGGCACCTCCTCCGTGAACCGTTCGGCCTCTTCAGCGGGCGCAAGCAGGACCGATCAGGGTATAGCCACCTATGACCTGATAAGCGCACAATCGTAGGTACGGACCTGGTGGCGACGGTGGACATGGGACATATAGCGCGAACGATAGGGACGCGGCGCCGTGGAACGACCACGGCGGCGCTGCTGGCAGCCGCTGTCACGGCCTCCTTGATGGCCGGCTGCACATCGGATGACCGCCCCTCCGACGACGGGCGCGGACAGACCCACAGCCGGAGCCAGGATCCCGACCACCGCGAATCGCACACCCCGAGCGTCGGCTCCGTCCTCGCAGTGAAGATCGACAACGTCCACGCGGCCCGCCCCCAGACGGGCCTGGAGGCGGCGGACATCGTGTACGCCGAGCAGGTCGAGGGCGGTCTGAGCCGGCTGATGGCGGTCTACGCGACCCGGCTGCCGGAGGCCGTCGGACCGGTGCGCAGCGCACGCGAGACCGATCTGGAGCTGCTGCGCCAGTTCGACGACCCGACGCTCGCCTTCTCCGGGGCCCAGCGCAAGCTGCTGCCACTGATCGACCGGGCTCCCCTGAACGCCGAGTCCCCGGAGTCGGCGGCGTCCGGCGTCTACTACCGGGGCGCGGACCGAGCGGCGCCGCACAACCTGTACCTGCGGCCGCAACGACTGATCGCCGCCGCGCCGGGACCGGACGCGCTGACGACCGGCTTCCGTTACGGCGCCGCACCCGCGGGCGGGACTCCAGCGGAATCGCGCACCGTCCGCTTCCCGTCGGCGCGCTTCACGTTCACCTGGTCCGCCGACCGGCACGGCTGGCTGGTGTCGATGGACGGCACCCCGACCGTCACGACCGACGACAACACGACCGACGACAAGCGGATCGCCGCAGCGACGGTCGTCGTGCAGTACGTGAAGGTGCGCGAGTCGAAATTCCACGACGTCCTCGGCAACAACTCGCCGTACACCCAGTCCGTCGGCTCGGGCCGGGCCCAAGTCCTGCGCGACGGGCGGGCGTTCGACGTGGAGTGGCGGCGCGGGTCGGCCGCGGAGGGAACGGACTTCACGACGGCGGACGGTACACCGGTGAACTTCGCGAAGGGCCAGGTGTGGGTGGTGTTCGCGACGGCGTGACGCGTACGGCCTGATGTCTGATGTGCGGGGCGGTCCTCCGATGTCGGCCCAGTCGACGCCGAAAACGGCGGCTCCGCCGCGCGGGCGCGACCAGCCACAGGGGACCCGCGGTGGCCGCATCACGCCACCGTGAACGGCAACCCCGCCCGCGCCAACTCCCCCACCGCCCCGCACAGCGCCGCCGCGCGGCAAGGACGCGATCAGCCACACCGAACCTGTGGCGGCCGCAGCACATCCAGCGCAGCACAATGCCTCGAACGGCAACCCCGCCCGCGCCAACTCCCCCACCGCCCCGCACAGCGCCGCCGCGCGGCAAGGACGCGATCAGCCACACCGAACCTGTGGCGGCCGCAGCACATCCAGCGCAGCACAATGCCTCGAACGCCAACCCCGCCCGCGCCAACTCCCCCACCGCCCCGCACAGCGCCGCCGCGCGGCAAGGACGCGATCAGCCACACCGAACCTGTGGCGGCCGCAGCACATCCAGCGGAGCACTATGCCTCGAACGGCAGCCCCGCCCGCGCCAGTTCCTCCGCCGCCCCGCGCAGCGCCGCCGCGAACCGGGTCACCCGCTCCGGCGTGAACCGTGTACTCGGCCCGCCGAAGGACAGCGCGGCCAGCACGGCCCCGCTTCTCCCCCATACCGGCACGGCCACCGCCGACAGCCCCTCCTCGCGCTCTCCGTGGCTCACGGCGTACCCGTGGGCGCGGGCTTCCTCGATCCAGGTACGCAGGGTCGCCAGATGTCCGGCCCCGCGCGGTGAGGCCTCCGCGATCCGAAGCAGCAGCGGGTCCGGGGCGTCCAGCAGCAACGCCTTGGCCACGCCGCCCGCCCACAGCGGGAGTTCGTCGCCCACCCGGACGACCTGGCGCAGTGCCTGCGGTCCCTCCTCCTGGGCGATGCAGACGCGGTGGATGTCCCGGCGCACATACAGATGCACCGTCTCCTTGTGCTCGGCGGCGAGGTCGCGCAGCAGCCCCTGGGCCGCGGCCGGCAGTCGCCACGCCTGTTCGGCGAGCCGGGACCAGCGCAGCAGCGCGGGGCCCGCTATGTACCGGCCGTGCTCGTCGACCCAGAGCAGTCCGTTGATCCGCAAGGTCTGGAGCAGTCGCAGCACGGTGGTCTTCGGCAGCCCGGAGGCGCTGACGATCTCGCGGAGGGACAGCGCGGGCCGGACCTCGTCGAAGAGCCCGAGAACGTCGATGGCCCGCTGGACGGTACGCATCCCCGCGGGTTCGGACTCCCCTGCGGCCGGCCCTGCCCCGGACCCTCCGGCTGCCATCCCTGTTACCCCCTCGGCTCCGGACCGCCCCGTGGTCCGGGCGGCGGTCTCGCCCCCGCACGGTATCCGCTCCAGGTCCGCTGAGCGGACCCGGCCTGCTGCGGGGGTGCTGTCAGCGCTGGGAAGCGAGCGGTTCCGCCGGGTTGCGCAGCCCTTCCGCCGCGTCGGAGACACGCTGGATGAGTTCGAGGAACACGGTCTGTTCGTCGGCGGAGAGCGGGGCCAGGAAGACCTGGTTCATCCGGGCCGTCCGCACGGTCAGCTTGCGGTGCGTGCGCACCCCCTCGTCCGTGGGGCGCAGCAGGGAGCGACGGCCGTCCTCCGGGTCGCGCACCTTGTCGATGAGGCCCCGGCGGCCGAGCCTGCTGACGACCTCGGCGACCGTGGAGCGGTCGAGGCCCACCCGCTCCCCGACCGTGCGCTGGTCCAGGCCCGGTTCGCCGACCAGCGCGTTCAGTACCGCGAACTGCGGCGAGGTGATCTCCTCGGAGACCATCGTGTTCCACAGCAGGTAGTGCGCCTGCTGCAGTCGCCGGGCGAGGTGCCCGGGGTGGGTGGAGAGGTCCACCGCGGCCATGTCCGCTCCTGGGGGTCTGTCTGCGTCGGATAATGAATTCCGTCTGTGTACTGACGGTACCGGCACGCCACCACCCTTGTCTCCTGCCCTGACACATAGCCTCCACCTGACATGTTCCGCTGTCTCTTGACGACGCGAGCATCGAGTGGCAGCGTGAAGGAGCCTCGCTGAAGTACTCAGTGCCCTGAGTAATTGCGCTCGGCAGAGATGAAGAGATGGGGCTTCACGGATGGACAAGGTGGTCGCCACAGCCCTGGAGGCGGTGGCCGATGTGCCGGACGGCGCGTCGCTCGCGGTGGGCGGTTTCGGGCTGAGCGGTGTGCCGAACGTGCTGATCCAGGCGCTGTACGAGCGCGCGGTCTCGGGCCTGTCGGTGGTGTCCAACAACTGCGGGGCCATGGAGTCAGGCCTCGCGGTGTTGCTGGCGGCGGGCCGGATCGCCCGTGTCACCGGTTCGTACATCGGCGCGAACAAGGAGTTCGCCCGCCAGTATCTGGCCGGTGAACTGGAGGTCGAGCTGATCCCGCAGGGCACGCTCGCCGAGCGGCTGCGCGCCGGTGGCGCGGGCATCCCCGCCTTCTACACGCCCGCCGGGGTCGGTACGCAGGTCGCGGAGGGCGGACTGCCCTGGCGGTACGACGGCTCCGGCGGCGTCTCGCTGGCCTCGCCGCCGAAGGAGGTCCGGGAGTTCGACGGCACGGACTACGTGCTGGAGCACGGTATCCGTACCGACTTCGCGCTGGTCCGCGCCGCCAAGGGCGACCGGCACGGCAACCTCGTCTTCAACAAGGCCACCCGCAACTTCAACCCCCTCGCGGCCATGGCCGGCCGGATCACGGTCGCCGAGGTCGAGGAACTGGTCGAGCCCGGCGAGATCGACCCGGACGCCGTGCATCTGCCGGGCATCTTCGTGCAACGGGTGATCGCTCTGACGCCCGAGCAGGCGGCCGACAAGAAGATCGAGCAGCGGACGGTGAGCAGCTGATGGCCTGGAACAGGGAAGAGATGGCCGCGCGGGCCGCGCGTGAACTGCGCGACGGGCAGTACGTGAACCTGGGCATCGGCCTCCCGACGCTGATCCCCAACTACCTGCCCGCCGACGTCGAGGTGATCCTGGAGTCGGAGAACGGCATCCTCGGCACCGGCCCCTACCCGACCGACGACCAGGTCGACCCGGACCTGATCAACGCGGGCAAGGAGACGGTGACCGTCCTGCCGGGCGCCTCCTTCTTCGACTCGGCGCTGTCCTTCGGGATGATCCGGGGCGGGCACATCGACGTCGCCGTGCTGGGCGCGATGCAGGTGTCCGCCGGGGGTGACCTGGCGAACTGGGCCATCCCGGGCAAGTTGATCACCGGGATCGGCGGGGCGATGGACCTCGTGCACGGGGCTCGCACGGTCATCGTCGTCATGACGCACACCGCGAAGGACGGCTCGCCGAAGATCCTGGAGCAGTGTGAACTGCCCCTCACCGGCAAGGCGTGTGTGAACCGGGTCATCACCGATCTGGGTGTTCTCGATGTCACCGGCGACGGGCTGGTGCTCGTCGAGACCGCGCCGGGTGTCACGGTCGAGGAGATCGTGGCGAAGACGGCCGCGAAGGTCAGCGTCCCCGAGGAGATCCAGCCGTGAGCAGTCTGAAGAACGTCTACATCGTCGACGCGGTACGGACCCCGATCGGCCGCTACAACGGTGGCCTGGCCGGCATCCGCCCGGACGATCTCGGCGCCCACGCCATCCGTGAACTCCTCGCCCGCACGCCCGGCCTGGACCCCTCCCTCATCGAGGACGTCTACTTCGGCAACGCCAACGGCGCCGGCGAGGAGAACCGCAACGTCGCCCGTATGGCAGGGCTCCTCGCCGGGTTGCCCACCTCGGTCCCCGGCGTCACCGTCAACCGGCTGTGCGCGTCCGGCCTGGAGGCGGTCATCCAGGCGGCCCGGGCCATCGCGGTCGGGGACGCCTCCATCGCCGTGGCCGGCGGAGTGGAGTCGATGACCCGCGCCCCGTACGTCCTGCCCAAGAACGACCGGCCCTTCCCCGCCGGGCACACCGAGCTGTACTCGACCACGCTCGGCTGGCGCATGACCAACCCGAAGATGGACCCGCAGTGGACCATCCCGCTGGGCGAGTCCGCCGAACTCATCGCCGACAAGCACAAGATCACCCGCGAGCAGCAGGACGAGTTCGCCCTCGCCAGCCACCAGAAGGCCGCCGCAGCGCAGCAGGCGGGCCTGTTCGACGCCGAACTCGCGCCCGTGACGATCCCGCAGCGCAAGGGCGACCCGGTCGCCTTCGCCGCCGACGAGTGCGTACGCGCCGACGCGTCCCTGGCGGCCATGGCCCGCCTCAAGCCGTCCTTCCGTACGGAAGGCGGCACGGTCACGGCGGGCAACGCCTCCCCCCTCAACGACGGCGCCGCCGCCCTCCTCCTGGTAGACGAGGAGGGCCTGAAGGCCACCGGCCGCGAGCCCCTCGCCCGCGTGTCCGCGTCCGGGGTCTCGGCGATCGACCCGGACTACTTCGGCCTCGCCCCCGTCGAAGCCGTCAACCGGGCACTCGCCAAGGCGGGCAGGACATTTGACGACCTGTCAACTCTCGAACTGAACGAGGCGTTCGCCGCCCAGGTCCTCGGCTGCGTCGCCGAATGGCCCGAGTTCGACCCGGCGGTCCTCAACCCGCAGGGCGGTGCCATCGCCCTCGGACACCCCCTCGGCGCCTCCGGTGCCCGGCTCGCCGGCACCGTAGCCCATCAACTCGCCCGCAAGGGCACGGGAGTTGGTGTCGCCACCCTCTGCATCGGCGTGGGCCAGGGCCTCGCCCTCGTCCTCGAACGCTAGGAACCCCCCATGGCTCTCACCCAGTCGGACATCGACAACGAGATGGGCGACCTCCAGGACGCCTACGACAAGGCGGTCGCCGAAGGCGCCCCCGTACAGAACCATCCGCCGCGCGACTACGCCCCCTACCGCAGCTCGGTGCTGCGTTACCCGAAGCAGCCGCTGGTCGCGGTGAGCGGCGGGGACCCGGAGACGGTCGAGCTGTCGGGGCCGGTGTTCGGTGTCACCGACATCACCGACATCGACAGCGACCTCACCATCCAGCACCAGGGCGAGCCGCTCGGCGAACGCATCACCGTCTCCGGACGGCTCCTCGACCGGGACGGGCGGCCCGTACGCGGTCAGCTGATCGAACTGTGGCAGGCCAACGCCTCCGGCCGGTACGCGCATCTGCGGGACCAGCATCCGGCGCCCCTCGACCCCAACTTCACCGGCGTGGGGCGGGTCCTGACGGATGATCAGGGGCGGTACCGGTTCACCACGATCAAGCCGGGCGCGTACCCGTGGCGCAACCACACCAACGCCTGGCGGCCCGCGCACATCCACTTCTCGGTCTTCGGCACGGCGTTCACCCAGCGGCTCGTGACGCAGATGTACTTCCCGAACGACCCGCTGTTCCGCTACGACCCGATCCTGCGCTCGGTGACCGACGATGCCGCCCGAAGCCGTCTGGTCGCCGAGTACAACCACGACCTGTCCCAGCCCGAGTTCTCGCTCGGCTACGAGTGGGACATCGTCCTCGACGGTCCCTCCGCCACCTGGATCGAAGAAGGCCGCGACTGATGAGCGTCTCCCCCGAGAACCTTCTCCCCACCCCCTCCCACACCGTCGGCCCCTTCTACGGCTACGCGCTCCCCTTCCCCGAGGGCGAGCAGGTCGCACCCAAGGGCCATCCGGACACGATCACCCTCCACGGGTACGTGCTGGACGGCGAGGGCAACCCGATCCCGGACGCCCTGCTGGAGTTCTGGCAGGCGGCGCCCGACGGGTCTCTCGCCGGCGCCCCCGGTTCGCTGCGTCGCGACCCGGTCACCGGCGGCTTCCTGGGCCGCAACGGCACCGACTTCACGGGCTTCGGACGGGTCGCCACCGATGCCGACGGGCACTACGCGCTGTACACGCTGCCGCCGGGCAACGCCGGTCTGCCGTACATCAGCGTGTGCGTGTTCGCGCGCGGTCTGCTGACCCACCTGTACACGCGCGCGTATCTGGCGGACGGTGCCGATCCGCTGCTCGACTCCCTGCCGGCACAGCGGCGCGCCACGCTGGTCGCCGCCGAGGGCGAGCGGCGCACGTACCGTTTCGACATCCGCCTTCAGGGCGAGGGCGAAACGGTCTTCCTGGAGTTCGAGTGACACCACCTTCCACCGGCGAGTCCGACGCCGACACCGGCCTGCTCTCCCCCGGGTGGGCCGGATCCCCGGCGGCCTCCGCGACGAGCGACACCGCGTATCTGCGGGCCCTGCTCGACGCGGAGGCCGCGCTGACCCGCGCGCAGGCCGGGCTGGGGCTGGCGCCGGAAGAAGCGGCCACGGCGGTCGACTCTGCGGCCCGCAGGGCAGCCGCCTTCGACGTGCGGTCGATCGCGCTGCGCGCCCGGGCAGGCGGCAACCCGGTGATCCCGCTGGTCGCGGACCTGACGGCGGCGGTCGGCGCGGAGTACGGGCCGTACGTCCACCGGGGTGCGACCAGCCAGGACATCCTGGACACGGCGACGATGCTGGTCGCCGCCCGCACCCTGGACCTGGCCCTCGCGGACCTGGACCGCACCGCGCGGGCCCTCGCCCGCCTGGCCACCGACCACCGCGACACCGCGATGCCGGGCCGCACGCTCACCCAGCACGCCGTACCGACGACCTTCGGCCTGAAGGCGGCGGGCTGGCGCTCCCTGGTCCTCGACGCACGGGACCGTCTGACAGCCGTACGCCACCGCCTCCCTGCCCAACTCGGGGGCGCCGCAGGCACCTTGGCCGCGTTCACCGTGTTCGGCGCGGGCGACGCGCCGGTCGACACACGGGCCCTGGTCGCCGCCTACGCCCGTGAACTCGGCCTCGTCGAGCCGGTGTTGCCCTGGCACACCCTGCGCACCCCGGTCGCGGATCTCGCCGGGGCGCTCGCCTTCACGGCGGGCGCCCTCGGGAAGGTCGCCGCCGATGTGCTGACGCTGGCCCGTACCGAGCTCGCCGAGGTGTCCGAGGGCAGCGGCGGGGGTTCGTCGGCGATGCCGCACAAGGCCAATCCCGTGCGGTCGACGCTGATCGCCGCCGCGGCCCGGCGCGCGCCGCACCTCGCGGCCACGCTGTACGGCGCGCTCGTCGCCGAGGACGAGCGGCCGGCCGGCGCCTGGCACGCCGAGTGGGAGCCGCTCAGGGAGCTGCTCCGGGTCGCCGGGGGTGCCGCCCGGGACGCCGTGGAGTTGACCGAGGGGCTGCGGGTCCACGCCGACACGATGCGCCAACACCTGGGCCTCACCCATGGGTTGATCGTCTCCGAGCGGCTGGCCGCCGAACTCGCGCCGGTGCTGGGCCGGGCCCGCGCGAAGGCCCTACTCACCGAAGTCGCCGCCCGCGCCTACACGGAGGGACGACTGCTCGCCGAACTCCTCGCCGAGGAGCCGGAGTTGAAAGACCTACCCCTCGACGACCTGACCGACCCCGCCAGTTACACCGGCTCCGCCGGCGCCCTCACCGACCGTGCTCTGGAGCGACCGTGACCGACAAGCTGCTGCACCACCGCGTCGAAGGCTCAGCCACCGCTCCCCCGCTCCTGCTCGGACCCTCACTCGGGACGTCGTACGCCCTCTGGGACAAGGTGGCACCCGAGCTGTCCGTCACCCACCGGGTGGTCCGCTGGGACCTGCCCGGGCACGGAGGTTCGGCGCCCGGTCTGATCGGGCCCGGGGCCACCGTCGGTGATCTGGCCGCGCTCGTGCTGGCGCTCGCCGACTCGCTCGGGATCGACCAATTCGCCTATGCGGGCGTGTCGTTGGGCGGTGCGGTGGGTCTGCATCTGGCCGTCCACCACCCCGAGCGGGTGTCGTCGCTCGCCGTTCTCTGCTCCTCGGCCCACTTCAACGGCAGCAAGCCGTGGGAGGAGCGGGCCGCGCTGGTGCGAAGCGAGGGGCTGGCCGGACTCGCGGAGAGTGCCGACGCGCGCTGGTTCACGCCCGGCTTCACCGTTCCGGAGCTGGTCGCGGATCACCGGAACGCCGATCCGGACGCGTACGCCGCCTGCTGCGACGCACTGGGCGCCTTCGACCTGCGCGACCGGCTGGGTGAGATCGGCGCGCCCACGCTGCTCGTCGCCGGGCGGCAGGACCCGGCCACTCCCCCGGCGCATCTGCGGGAAATCGCGGACGCCGTGCCGCGGGCCACGCTCGTCGAACTGGCGGGCGCCTCGCATCTGGCGGTCGCGCAGTGCCCGGAGGCCGTACTGGCCGCGCTGCGCCCGCACTTCGGGACGGCACCCCGGCGGGGCATGGAGGTGCGCCGACAGGTGCTCGGCGACACGCACGTGGACCGGGCGCAGGCTCGGCAGACGCCCTTCACCGCCCGCTTCCAGGACTTCATCTCGCGCTACGCGTGGGGCGAGATCTGGACCGACCCGACGCTCACCCGCCGCGAACGCAGCATGATCACGCTCACCGCTCTGGTCGCCCACGGCCACTACGACGAGCTGGCGATGCACGTCCGCGCGGCCCGCCGCAACGGGCTCACCCCCGAGGAGATCGGCGCGGTGCTGCTCCAGACGGCCGTGTACTGCGGGGTCCCGGCGGCCAACTCGGCGTTCGCGGCGGCGCAGCGCGTACTGGCCGAGGAGGACGGCGAGGCGGCGGACGGTTCGGGACACTGAACCCTGCCGAGCCTCGGCGTGCCCGTCAACAACGCGGACGTCGGGGCCGGTTCACCAGCGCCGACCGTCGACTGAGCGTCGACGGGCACGAGTTGCGGCTCGCCGGTCACCACCTCGCGCCGGTCGTCCTCAGCCGCGCCCTGCTGCCGACGCTCCGGGCGGGCGCCCTCACGGATCGTGCACTCGGCCCGGTCGGTCAGGCGCCCGTGACCCGGGAGTCCGGGCCCCGCGGGTCAGCGCAGTCCCCGTCCCGTCTCCAGGACCTCCCGCGCCTGGGCGACCAGGCCGTCCGCGCCGCACGACTTGGCCAGCGTCAGGCCGCGTTGGATCTCGGCCACCGAGCGGGCGGCGATGCCGTACTCGACGCGGGCCGCCGCGTGTTCGTACTGGCAGGGTGACGCCTCCAGGTAGGCGACCGCCTGGGCGGCCAGGCGTACCGCACGCTGGCCGGTCTCCAGGGCCGCCGCGCAGCGCAGGGCCTCGCCGATGGCGGTGTCCGTACCGAAGCGTTCGGCGTGGCGACGGGCGTCGGCGGCCAGCACGGCGGCCCGCAGCGGGTCCTCCGTGGCCAGGGCCCGGGCAAGGTCGACGGCCCAGGTGGCGAGCACCGGGTTGTGGAAGCCCCGCGTGGTCGCCGCCTTCTCCGCCGCCTCCAGTTCGTTGATGCCCTCCTTGGTACGGCCGACGGCGATGAGCAGCCGGCCGCGGACGGCGCGCGGTTCGGGCAGCACGATGGTGGACGGGTAGGGCGGGGCGAATCCGTACTGCTCGGCGATCGCCCAGGCCTCCTCGACATGGCCGCGGGCGAGCAGCGTGTCGACGAGGTTGCAGGTCGCCGACCAGTACAGGGGCAGACCGCGCCCGACCCGTTCGGCGAGGCGCAGGGACTCGCGCAGAGACGTCTCGGCCTCTCTGAGACGGCCTCGCCGGCGATGCCCGAGACCGACGTACGCATGGGCGAGGGAGAGGTGGCCGCCGCTCCAGCCCGCCGTCTCGTAGGCGCGCAGAGCGTCCATGAAGAGGGACTCGGCGCGGTCGAGGCGGTCGGTGTAGACGTACGCACAGGCCAGCATCATCAGCAGCTCGATGCCCCACTCGGGGTCGGTCCAGCCGAGTCCTGGAGCGAGGCGGCCGTTGACGAGGGCGCGGTCGCACACCTCCACGACCTCCTCGGCGTTCTCGCCGTGGGTCATGGCGTCGAAGCCGCGCAGGATGAGCAGCGCGCGCTCGGAGTTGTCCCGGCCCGTGCAGGGGCGGGCGAGGCCGGCGAGACGCTCGGAGCGGCCCGACGCGGGCACGTCGCCCCCGTAGATGCCCTCCCACATGAAGTGCACGGCCTGCAGCCGCATCCGCGCCGGCCCCGGCTCGTGCCGGGCGGCTTCCGTCTCGACCGTGCGGATGGCCTCTTCCAACTGGTCGTTGTGCAGCAGGGCTTGGGAGAGCCGGACGATCGCGTCGACGCGGAGGGAGCCTTCCAGGCCGGGCATCGCGAGCGCGGTCTGGAGATGTCCGATGGTGGTGGCGGGCGCGGTGAGGAGGGTGGCGCAGCCCAGTTCGTAGAGCACCTGCGCGTGGCTCTCGGGCCGGGGTGGTTCCAGCAGGGCGCGCTCCAGACAGCGGCGGGCCGCGTCGGGGGCGCCGACCGCCTGGTGCTCGCGGGCGGCCTCGCGGAGCTGTTCGACGAGTTCCTCGTCGTCGTCCGGATAGACATGGAGAAGGTGGTGGGAGGCTGCGGCGGCGCCGCGCCCGGACTCGGTGACGACCTGGGCGGCGATACCGTGCATGGCGGTGCGCATGCCGTCCGGGATGGCGTCGTAGACGGCGGTGGCGATCAGCGGGTGGACGAACTCCAGCTCGCTGTCGGTGACCTGACCGGCCGTCAGGACGGGCTCGGCGAGGATGCGTTCGGTGCAGAGAAGGTTGGCGCAGCGGTAGGCCTCGTTGGGACCCAGAGTGGCCAGCCGTGCCACGAGGTCCACGGTGATGCCCGAGCCGAGAATGGCCGCCGCCTGGGCGAAGCGGGTGGCTGCGACGCCCAGCTCCTGAAGACGGGCGACGAGGCCGCCGCCGCGTGCCGAGTTGTTCAGCGCGCGCAGTTTGCCGCAGGACGCCTCGACCGGGGCGAGTCCGGCGTCCTGGACCTTGGCCAGGAGTTCGACGGTCTCGTACGGGTTGCCGCCGGTGACCGCCCACACCTCGCGGCAGAACGGGGCGTCGGCGTGCGGGCCGAGGGCGGCGCGGGTGAGGCCGGCGGCGGCCGCCGGGGTCAGGGCGTCGAGCGCGTCGACGGGACCGGCCGCCTGGGCGACCGATTCGAGGTAGTCGACACACTCACCGGTGGCCTCGTCGGGCCTGCGGGCGACGACGACCAGGATGGACAGGTCGTCGAGTCGCTCGGCGAACGCGGCCAGCCAGCGCAGGGACTCCTGGTCGGCCCAGTGGGCGTCGTCGATGAGCAGGACGAGCGGCCAGTCGCGCTTGGCGAGCCGCCGTACGGCCGCGACCAGGCCGTCGCACACGCCCTGCGGGTCGGCCTGACGGTCGCCGGGTTCGGTGATGCCGAGGGCGGGGCCCGCGATGTCGTACCAGTCGCCGAGGTATTCGCGGGCCTCCTCCGGCATCAGCGAGAGGAGCGCGGGCTGCAGCAGTTGTCGTACGACGTTGAAGGGGACGGACTGGAGGGTCTCGCCACCGCGCACCGACCACACCGTGCAGTTGCGCTGTTCGGCGATACGCCGGGTTTCGGCCATCAGCGCGGTCTTGCCGAAGCCCGGCTCGCCGGTGAAGAGCAGCAGACTGCCCGAGGAGGAGCTGTCGACACACAACGCTTCGATCGCCTGCTCGACGGCGGCGACCTGTGCTTCGCGCTCCCACAGGGCGGCAGAGCCGGCCGCCCCGGGCCGTTCCTCCGTCATCCCGCTACCTCCCCAAGTCGCCTGAACGACGTACAGAACTCGAGACTAGCCGTCCGGCTGCCGATCTGGAGGGGGGTCCGCCCAGACGCCGCCGGGACGAGTGACAGGGCGCGCGGCAGGGCGACGCGGCGGGCCTGCCACCAGCCGTCGTGAAAGTTGTCGACAGTCAACAGCCCCCGAAACGAAGCTAGTTTTCCGTCACGGCTCAGGCACGCGTCCACTGCGTCACGGCCGGTGGTGGAAGAGGCCTGACCTCTCGTGTCCCGACCTCTCGTATCCCGTTATCTGAGCATCTCGACCCGCTTTTCTGCGCCGTTCCCGGCGCAAAGGGGACTCCTCTCATCCGCCTTTCACACGAGCCTCATACGGTGGGGGCATGACGCAGGAGACTCCTCCCGGCTGGTATCCCGACCCCGGGCAGACAAGTGACGGCCCCGCCACCGAGCGCTGGTGGGACGGTAATGCATGGACGGAACAGACTCGTTCCGAGGGCTCGGCCGCCGACTGGGGTCCGCCGGTGCTGGCCTCCGGCGGGGCGTATCCGGCGTACCCGGAGCATCCGCCGACGGGCACCCGGCGCGGGCTGCGCACAGGCATAGCCGTCGCGGTGGCGATCGCCGTCCTCGCCGGCATAGGCGGCGGCGTGTACGCGCTGACCAAGGACGACGGCGGCAGCGGCAACAGCGTGGGCTCGCCGCAGGTGCCGGGCGGGGCCGGTGGCCAGAACGGCGGCGGTCAGAACGGCGGCGGTCAGGGCGGCCCCGGTGGCGGATCCGGCGGCGGCCCGGGCGGGCGGACGCCGGATCCGCAGCAGTCCGAGCCCTCGGAGAGCCCGAAGATCGACAGCGGTTCCGTGCCCGACGCGATCAACGGGATCAGCATCCCCATACCCGATGGCTGGTACGGCCAGTCGATCGCCGTGGGCGGGCAGGTGACCTCGGACAGCTCGTACAAGTGCCCGGGCGACACGACGAAGACGTGCACGAAGGGCGGGGCGTACTCCGCGCCCGCGCTGGCGCTGGGCACGTCGGGCAGCACGGCCGAGGCGGTCGCCAAGGCGGACATCGAGGCCAACGCCGAGGAGTCCTACGGCGGTACGACCTACGGGAAGATCACCTCGCACGACGTACTGGCCGCGAAGGCGGTGACCGTGGCCGGACAGAAGGGCTATCTGGTCCGCTGGAAGGCGGTCACCAGCAAGGGCGCCGACGGCATCGTCGAGTCGCTGGCCTTCCCCGCGCCGTCGAATCCCCGGCAGATCGTCGTCGTCCGCTTCGGTATCGACGCCGACCAGAAGGAGTCGGTGATCGATTCGATCACGGCGGGCATCAAGGTCTCGTCGGCCGGCGGCAGCGGACAGGACGTCTGATCCGTCGATCCGCACCCGGTCCTGCGGCAGTGGATCGGCCGGGTGGGGCGCCTCTCCGCTCAAGAGGAACCCCACCCGGCCGGGGGGTGCGCGCCGCCCCCGTCCCCACGGGTCGGCGCGGACAGGTCACCGTCCGGTCATGCCACGGACGGCGGCCTGCGTCTCAGGTGACGCCGAGTGCGGGCAGCACCGCGGCCTCCACGAATCCGATGAGGTAGTCCGGGTCGGCGTACTGTCCCTCCAGGACCGGACGGACACGCAGGACGCCCATCATCTGCGCCGGTACGTACTCCAGCGCCGGATGGTCGGCCGGCACCTCGCCCCGCTCGACCGCGCGGCGGATCATCTCGCGGAACGCGCACAGCTCGGGTTCGATGAGCGCCTCACGCAGCGCCTCCTGGAGCTCCGGGTCCTGCATGACGGCATGACCGAGGGCCTGCATCAGCTGGGTGTCGTGTCCCGACCACTCGCCCGCCGCCCGTGCCGCCGCGCGCAGGTCCCCCGCGAGGGTCCCCGTGTCGACGTCGGCGAAGCGGGCGCGCCGGTTGGCGCGCAGCGCGGCGGCCACGAACTGCGGCTTCGTCTTCCACTGCCGGTAGAGCGTCGACTTGCTGCAGCGCGCGCTGGCGGCGACGCCCTCCATGGTCAGCGCCTCGTATCCGCACTCGCGGATCTGGACGAGCACGGCGTCGAAGTACTCCTGCTCACGCTCCGGCGTGATCTTGGAGCGGCGCGAGGCGACGACCGGTTCCGGTCCCTCCGCGGCCTGCGACGTCATGACTGCGCTCCCTGTCCCTGTTGATCCGGCGTTGCGGTGTTCTGGTGGCCTGGTGCTCCGGTTGTCGTTCCTGTCGGGCGACCCGGTGGCTTATTCCCGATTCCAGTGTGTCGTAAGTCCATCGAAACGCTAGTGTACCGGAACGGGTTCGTTTCGGTACACTCTCGTATCGGTACACCAACGTATCGATGAGCTGAGCGCCCGTCCAGACGAGTTCACGCCCATAACGCACTACCGAAGGGGTCGGGGGATGGAAGCCCGCACCGAGCCTGCCAAGGCGGAACCCGCCGGTATACGACGGCCGCCGCTCGTCCGTGAACTCCTGCTGGTCGCAGGGCTGTTCCTGGTCTACAAACTCGGCCGGCAGCTGGCGACCGGGCACTCCGCCGAGGCCTTCCAGAACGCGCGTCACGTCTGGGACTGGGAGCGGGCCCTGCACCTCCCCGGCGAGGGAGCCGTGCAGTCGGCGCTGGTGCACAGCGACACCGCGATCCACTTCGCGAACACCTACTACGCGACCGTGCACTTCCCGGCCACCGTCGCCTTCCTGGTCTGGCTCTATCTGCGGCGCCCCACCCACTACGTCTGGGCCCGCCGGGTCCTCGCCCTGGTCACCGGGGCGGCCCTGGTGATCCACCTCACCTTCCCGCTGGCCCCGCCGCGGCTGCTGGGCGAGGCGGGCCTCATCGATACCGGCCAGGTGTTCGGGCCGACGGTCTACGGCGCCTCACCCGAGGCCGACACCCTGTCCAACCAGTTCGCGGCCATGCCGTCGCTGCACTTCGGCTGGGCCCTGATGGTGGCGGTCGGCCTGATCGTCGCGACCCGCTCCCGCTGGCGCTGGCTGTGGCTGCTGCACCCGCTGGTGACGCTGCTGGTGATCGTCGGTACGGCGAACCACTACTGGCTCGACGCGATCGTGGCCTCGGCCCTGCTGGGCATCGCCCTCGCGGTCGTCCACCTGCCGCACCGCACCGAGTCGACCGCGGGTCAGGGCAGCCGGCTCGCCCCGGTCGACGAGCCCGTCCTCGTGGGAGCGGGCCGATGAACGCCGCCACGCTCGCCGCCGTCGTCCTCTCCCTCTTCTCCGCCGTCGCCTACGCCGCCGCGGCCGTCGCCCAGGAACGGCTTGCCTCCCGCAACGCCGACGCGGGGATAGGGCGGCTGCTGGCGACCGGCGCATGGTGGGGCTCGGTGCTGCTCAACGCTGCGGGCGCGCTGCTGCACGTGGTCGCCCTCAAGTACGGTCCGCTCACGGTGGTGCAGCCGCTGGGCGCGCTCACGCTGGTCGCCGCGGTGCCGCTGGGCGCGCGGGTCGCCGGGCGCCGGGTCAGCGCGGTGGAGTGGCGCGGTACGGCACTGACGCTGCTCGGCCTGGCGGCGATCCTGGTCACGGCGTCCGGTCCGGCGCCGGACGACATTCTCAGCTTCCCGGCGGCCGTCGCGGTCGCGGGTACGACGATGGTCCTGATCGGGGTGCTGGCCCGCCCCGGCGCCCGGCCCGGCCTGCGGCACGCGAGCGCGTCCGGCATGGCGTCCGGGGTGGCCTCGGCGCTCACCCAGACCGTCACGGTCGCGGCGACGGACAGCTCGGGTCCGCTGCTGAGCTGGCAGGTGATCGGGGTGGCGCTGCTGGTCGCGGCCTTCGCGGCGGGCGGCCTGATCCTGTCCCAGACCGCCTACCGGGGCGGTCTCGGCGGTCCGCTGGCCCTGGTGACGCTGGCCAATCCGGTCGCCGCGGCGGTGATCGGCCTGACGCTGCTCGGTGAGCGGCTCCAGGGCGGCGCCGCGGGTCTGCTCCTGGCGCTGGTGGGTGCGGGGCTGGCGGGATGGGGTGTGGTGACGCTGTCGCGGTCGACGCCGGACCAGGTTTCCGACCCTGTTCCCGTGCCGGTCTCTCCGGAGCGCGTCGTGATTCCGTCTTCGGCTTCGGCGGCGGCTTCGGCCGCGGCTTCGGTTCTGGACGGCGAGGAACATCCGGTGGCGTGGGTTCTCGCACTGGAGGCCCGTTCGGCGCCCGTCGAACCGTCGTTGATGCCCCGGCAGCCGTCGGAGCCGGGGCACCTCACGTCACTTTGAACCGACGGGTCGGCTGTGAACCGACCCGTCAGCCCAGGCCCCGTGAATCCTGCTTCAGTGCCGTGTCGACGGTCAGCGCCGTCGCCACCACGAGACTCAGCAGGGGCTCGGGCAGCTGGTAGTGGATCTGCAGGACGTAGTTGTCCGAGGTCGTGAACATCGTCTTCGCCAGACCTTCCCAGGTCTTGGTGATACGGGCGACCTCGTTCTCCGCGTGGTCGACGATCGCGAAGTTCCAGGCCCGCCAGTTCTCCGCCTTGATCGCACCGACCTGCTGACCGCCCGCGTTGATCGCGAAGTTGATCTTCCCGATCATGTTCTGCTGGACGATCTCACCGACCGGCGAACCGTCCGGACGCTGCACGATCACCCGCGACTTCATGAACTTCCGGGGGCGCGTCAGCAGCAGCACCGGCTGCCCGTGGGCGTCCCGGATCTCCAGCTTGTGCGTCATGAACTGGTCGAGGCTGGAGACGAAGCGCAGGATCTTCTTCAGTGCGCTCTGTCCGACCTGGACGACCGAGCCGAGGTCCCGGCCCTGCTGGTCCATGACCTTGTACTCGTTGGTCAGCTCGATCAGCTTGGCCTTCTGGTTCACCACCAGCACCGGCTCACTGAACAACGTGCCGCCGCCGGCCCCGCCCGCCACCACCCCGGCCTGCTGCTGCACCTGCCGCTGCACCCGCTGGTCGCCACCGGCGGTCGGCTGCGCCGACCCGAACCCCTTCTGGGGCTGGGCGAATCCCTGCTGCGACGGCTGAACCGGCGCCGCCTGCGGCTGCTGGGCCTGGGGCTGCTGCGCCTGCTGCTGGTCGGTGTTGGTGTGGTCGGTCCACTGGGAACCGTCCCAGTACCGGAGCGTCTGGGGCGCTCCGTGGGGGTCCGGGTACCAACCTGCAGGTATGTTCGATTGCGTGGTCACCGGGGCACACTACCGTGGCGTGGCCGAGTCGCAACCATGTCCCGGTCAAGGTGCCCCGGTTCGCTTCTCCGTCCCCTCAGCAGGTCGCGATCGCGGGGTCGCTCACACCCGCCCGGCCGTTCTCCACGTGCCCGGCGAACCGGCGCAGGAACGACGCGTCCGCCTCGGAGGTGACGGTCAGGTCGTACCAGCGCTTGCTGGCCCCCAGGCCCACCCGGTGCCGCACGGTCGCCCCGGCCGGCACCCTGATCGTGCGCGTGTGTCCCCCGTAGCCGCTGCTCAGCTTCAACCCCACTGTCTTGGAGCCCTTGTTGGCGAGGGTCAGCTCCAGGTCGTCACCGACGTGCCGTGCGGTCACCTCCGGTCCGACGGCGCCCTTGCCCCGCCCCTTGAAGACCCGCAGGAAGCCGTTCGGGCCGTGCACCGTCAGGTCGTAGGCGTCCTTCGAGTACGCCGAGTTCCAGATGTCGGAGACGGACTTGCCGGCTCCGGTGGTGTACGCCCACGGACCGTCGGTGCGGTTGCCGGAGGTGACGAGGAAGGCGGCGCCGGCGTGGGTGCCGGAGGCGAAGGCGAGCGTGAATCTTCCGGCCGCCGGGTCGGCCGAACCGTCCACGTACGGGGCGTACTTGAGCGGGCGGGCCGGGCGCAGGCCGCGCTCCTGCCGGGGCAGGACCGGGTGGACGGGCGGGGTCGGGACGTAGTCCGGGTGGCGGTCCTTGTCCGGCGGCCGGTAGCCGTCGGTGTCGGGGAGGGCCACCGGCCTGGTGTCCTTGTGGGAGAAGTCGAAAGCGGCCGTCAGGTCGCCGCAGACCGCGCGCCGCCAGGGCGAGATGTTGGGCTCGTGCACGCCGAAGCGGCTCTCCATGAACCGGATGATCGACGTGTGGTCGAGCGTCTCGGAGCAGACGAACCCGCCCTTGCTCCAGGGCGAGACGACCAGCATCGGCACCCGCTGCCCGAGCCCGTAGGTGCCGGCCGCGTGGCTGCTGTCGCCCTTGAACAGGTCCGGGCCGACGTCGACCGTCGATTTGCCCTGTGCGGCGGACTGGGGCGGGAACGGCGGCACGAGGTGGTCGAAGAAGCCGTCGTTCTCGTCGTACGTGATGAAAAGGGCCGTCTTCGCCCACACCTCGGGGTCGGAGGTGAGTGCGTCCAGGACCTGGGCGATGTACCAGGCGCCGTAGTTCGCGGGCCAGTTGGGGTGCTCGGTGAAGGCCTCGGGGGCGACGATCCAGGAGACCTGCGGCAGCCTGCCCCCTGACACGTCGGCCTTGAGCTGGTCGAAGAAGCCCTCGCCCTTGCGGGCGTCGGTGCCGGTGCGGGCCTTGTCGTAGAGGGGGTCGCCGGGCTTGGCATCACGGTACTGATTGAAGTAGAGGAGCGAGTTGTCGCCGTAGTTGCCCCGGTAGGCGTCCTGGATCCAGCCCCAGGAGCCGGCCGCGTCGAGCCCGTCACCGACGTCCTGGTAGATCTTCCAGGACACGCCCGCCTTTTCGAGGCGCTCCGGGTACGTCGTCCAGCTGTACCCCACCTCGTCGTTGCCGAGGACGGGGCCGCCGCCCAGCTCGTCGTTGCCCGTGTAGCCCGTCCACATGTAGTAGCGGTTCGGGTCGGTGGAGCCGATGAACGAGCAGTGGTACGCGTCGCAGATGGTGAAGGAGTCGGCCAGCGCGTAGTGGAACGGGATGTCCTTGCGGTTCAGATAGGCCATGGTCGTCGACGACTTGGCCTGGATCCACTTGTCGTACTTGCCGTTGTTGAAGGCGACGTGCCCGTCGCTCCAGCCGTGCGGGAGGTCCTGGATGAAGGCCAGCCCCAGGTCGTCGGCGTCCGGGCGGAAGGGCAGCACATCCAAGGTGTCGTCCGACTGGTGCCAGACCGACTTGCCGTTCACCTGGGCGACCGGGTGCGGGTCCCCGAAGCCACGGACGCCACGCAGCGAACCGAAGTAGTGGTCGAAGGACCGGTTCTCCTGCATGAGGACGACGATGTGCTCGACGTCCTCGATCGTCCCGGTGCGGTGGTGCGCGGGGAGGGCGGCGGCGCGCTCGATGCTGCTGGAGAGCGCGGTGAACGCCGTGGTCGCGCCCGCGAGTTGGAGGAAGCGGCGCCGGTTGACATCGGGCATGGGTGAAGGACCTCTCGTCCTGAGGACGGCGATGAGCGGAACGTGACGGAGTGCGCGCGTCTGGAGTTTCCCAGGGGTACCGAACGGCACGGAAGGGTCCGGTGGCATCGGAGTGAAGGTCATCGGTACGTGAGATGAGGGGCAGGCCAAGCCCTGCCCAAGAAACCCCCACGAACCCCCACGGCCTTCCGCACCCAACTCCCGGGCCTTTTGTTGGGACGTCCTGACATACCCGTTGACATCGCCCTGGGGCGGCTACATAGTACGTGCCACTAGAGCGCGCTAATAAAGCGCTCTAGTACACCCTTCCAGGGCTCCAATCCCACCCTGACCAGCACAGCGAGGTGCACGGGACATGCGCAGAAACCACCGAGCCGCCGGCCTGACCGCCACCGTCCTGGCGGGCGTCCTGTTCGCCGCCGGCTGCTCCAGCAGCTCCGGCGGCAAGAAGTCCGAAGAGGACGCGGACGCCGCGTCGGCAGGGAAGGCGACCACCCCGCGTATGACAGTCGCGATGGTCACCCACGCCGCCCCCGGCGACACCTTCTGGGACCTGATCCGCAAGGGCGCCCAGGCCGCCGCGGCCAAGGACAACATCAAGCTCGTCTACTCCAGCGACCCCAGCGCCGGAAACCAGGCCAACCTCGTCCAGAACGCGATCGACCAGAAGGTCGACGGCATCGCCCTCACCGCCGCCAAGCCCGACGCCATGAAGGACGTCGTCGCCAAGGCAACAGCGGCCGGCATCCCGGTCGTCGGCTTCAACTCCGGTGTGGACGACTGGAAGCAGCTCGGCATGCTGGAGTACTTCGGCCAGGACGAGAACATCGCCGGGCGGGCCTTCGGCGAGCGACTGAACGAGCTGGGCGCCAAGCACGCCCTGTGCGTCGTCCAGGAGCAGGGCCAGGTCGCTCTGGAGGCCCGCTGCGCCGGCCTGAAGAAGGGTTTCAGCGGCAAGACGGACACCCTCTACGTCAACGGCACGGACATGCCGTCCGTGAAGTCGACGATCACCGCGAAACTCACGCAGGACTCCTCGATCGACCAGGTGGTCACCCTCGGCGCCCCGATCGCGCTGACCGCCGTCCAGTCACTGTCCGACGCCGGGAGCAAGGCCAGGCTCGCCACCTTCGACCTCAACAAGGAGCTGGTGAAAGCCGTCCAGGACGGGACCGTGGAGTTCGCGGTCGACCAGCAGCCGTACCTGCAGGGCTACCTGGCCGTCGACGCCCTGTGGCTGTACAGGGCCAACGGCAACTTCAGTGGCGGCGGGACGGCGCCGGTCCTCACCGGGCCCGCCTTCATCACCAAGGAGAACGCGGACTCCGTCGAAGAGTTCGCGGCGAAGGGAACGCGCTGACTGCCTCAGGAGGCTTGCTCCGGAGGTGGTCCGCTGGTGCCGCGTACCACCAACTTCGGGTCCAGGACCGCCTCTTGGGGCTCCAGCTCCGGATGCTCCAGTCGCCGGACGGCGAACTCCACCGCATGCTCGGCCATGAGCACCGCGTCCTGGCGGACGGTGGTCAGGCCGACCGGCATCAGGTGGGAGAGGTGACTGTCGTCGTAGCCGACGACGGACAGGTCGCGCGGGACCTCGACGCCGGCCCGCGTCAGGGGCAGCAATAGGCCCAGCGCACTGCGGTCGTTGCCCGCGAGGACCGCGGTCGGCAGTGGCTGCCCCCGGTCGCGTTCCGCCAGGAGCAGCCGCCCGGCCTCGATGCCCGACTGCTCCGTGTGATCGCCGGGGATCACCCGGGCCTCGGACTCCAGCCCGTGGCGGCGCATCGCGGCCCGGTAGGCGCGCCGCCTGTCGGGCGAGCCGGGGCCGCGTCCGCCGTCGATGTGCGTGATCCGGCGGTGCCCGAGTTCGACGAGGTGGTCCATGGCCTGCCGTACGCCCTTGCCCTCGGCGCTGTGCACGAAGTCCATGCGGGCGCCGGGGACTCGGCGGCCGACCGAGACGACGACCGCCTGGTGGCCGAGTACGTCGAGGTAGTCCGCCTCGGCGTCGGACCCCAGCACGATCAGCGCCTCGCAGCGGTGACTGAGCAGTGCCTCGACCGCCTTGGCCTCGCTGCGGCCCTGGGCGGCGGCGGAGAGCAGCACGTCGTAGCCGAGGCGTTCGGCGGCCGGGTAGATGCCCTCGATGAGGTCGGCGTGGAAGGCCTGGTGGACGGTGAACATCACGCCGAGGGTGCGGCTGCGGCCCCGGGCCAGCAGCCGAGCCGCGCTGTCGGGGCGGTAGCCGATCTCGTCCGCGACCCGCAGCACCCGTTCCCGGGTCTCCTCGCTGGCTCCCGGCTGGTTGCGGAAGATGATCGAGACGAGTGCCCGGGAGACGCCCGCCCTCTCGGCGACGTCCGCCATCGTGGGCCGCTGCCTGCCCGATGCATCCACCTGTGAACCAACCCTCTGAAGCCATTGACATGACATTTGAACAGGGGTCATCGTACTCGCAGCAGCGAACTGGAGCGCGCTAGTAGAGCGCGACAGAGCGATGAAGAAACCCTGCCTGTCCCTCGGACCTGTCCTCTCGGAAAGGAACACCACCCATGCCTGTGCGTGTAGGCGTCATCGGCGCCGGCTGGATCGGCAAGGAACACATCCGACGCCTCACCGACACCGTCACCGGCGCACGCGTCACCGCGGTCACCGACCTCGACGCCGCCCGCGCCGAGGAGGCGGCGGCGCCGGCCGGGGCCCGGGTGCTGCCCGACGGCGCGGCCGTGATCGGGGCGGACGACGTGGACGCGGTCCTCGTGACGTCCTGGGGCCCGACCCACGCCGAGCACGTACTGAACGCGGTGGCCGCCGGGAAACCGGTGTTCTGCGAGAAGCCACTCGCCACCACCGCCGAGGACTGTCTGCGGATCGTCGAGGCCGAGACGGCACTCGGCCGCCGACTGGTCCAGGTCGGCTTCATGCGCCGCTACGACGCCGGCTACCGGCAGATGAAGCAGGTCATCGGCGCCGGCCGGATCGGCGAACCGCTGATCGTGCACTGCGCCCACCGCAACCCGACCGTCCCCGCGTCGTACACCTCGGCCATGGCCGCCCTCGACACAGCCGTGCACGAGGTCGACGTACTGCGCTGGCTGCTCGACGACGAGATCGTCTCCACCCAGGTGGTCACCCCGCGCGCCACAGGCAAGCGGTTCGCCCACCTCAGGGACCCGCAGATCATGCTCTTCGAGACCGCCAAGGGCGTCCGCATCGATCTGGAGGTCTTCGTCAACTGCCGGTACGGCTACGACATCCAGTGCGAGGCGGTCGGCGAGGAGGGCCTCGTCCGGCTGCCCGACCCCGCCTCGGTCGGGGTGCGCACCGCCGGGCAGCACAGCACGGAGGTCCTTGCGGACTGGACGGTCCGTTTCGCGGATGCCTTCGACACCGAGTTCCGCGAGTGGATCTCCGGCGTCGCGGCGGGTACGGGGCCCACCGGTCCGTCCGCCTGGGACGGCTATGCCGCCACCGTCATCACCAGCGCGACCGTCGAGGCCCTGGAGTCGGGCCGCGTCGTCGCCACCGACCTCAAGCCCCGGCCCGCCCTCTACGGAGGTACCGCGTGAAGATCGCCCTCGACCCGTACATGTTCCGCGCGCTGCCGATCGACGACATGGTGCGTACGGTGGCCGAACTCGGCTACGAATACATCGAGTTGTCGCCACGCGACGACTTCATGCCGTTCTTCCTGCATCCGCGGGCCGACGACGAACGCATCGCCGGGCTGAAGAACTCCCTGCGCACACACGGCGTACGGCTCTCCTCGGTACTCCCCCTCTACAAGTGGTCCTCGCCGGACGAGACCGAGCGGCAGGCCGCCGTCCGCTACTGGAAGCGGATGATCGAGATCACCGCCGACCTCGAATGCCCGCTGATGAACTCGGAGTTCAACGGCAGACCCGACCGCGCCGCCGAGAGCGAGGCCGCGTTCTGGCGCTCGCTGGAGGAACTGCTGCCATTGTTCGAGCGGGAGGGCATCGCGCTGAACCTGGAGGCCCACCCGGACGACTTCTGCGAGGAGAACGCCCCGGCGGTCGACCTGGTCCGCGCCGTCAACAAGCCCTGGGTGAACTACCTTTACTGCGCTCCGCACTCCTTTCATCTGTCCGGAGCCGATCCGACGGCCGACATCGCGGCGATGATGCGCTACGCGGGCGACAGACTCCAGCATGTGCACATCGCCGACTCCTTCAACCACAAGGGCTCATCGGGCCTGCGCTACATCCTCAACCCGCCGGGCACCACGGCCCGTGTTCACCAGCATCTGGACATCGGGCAGGGCGAGGTCGACTGGAACGCCTTCTTCGGCACCCTGCGTGAGCTCGACTTCGACGGCGTCGCCACGGCCTGCGTCTTCGCCTGGGAGGAACGGGCCCACGAGTCCTCGGCGTTCATGCTCGACCGCATCCGCAAGGAGTTCGGGGCGTGAACGTCCGCCCCATCGGCGGGAGTTGACGATGGGGCGGGCCGAGCGTCACATCCATGACGGGTAGCCGCCGCCCACCCGGATGGCGCTGATGCCGCTGATGTGCCGGGCGCCGCAGCGGTCCTGGGGCAGGACGAGCTGCGGGCCGGCGTGGTCGAGCGGGGTGTCGTCGATGCCGGTCGCGAGCAGGACGGGGGCGCCTGCGAAGTCCGGGTCGATCTCCGCCCACGACAGCAGCGCGTGGTGCCCGTCCGCTCCCGTCACTGCGATCAGGAAGCGCAGGCGGTCCTTGCGTCGGGCGGGATCGAAGGCGGGTCCGGCGGCCGACAGGACGTCGTACAGCAGCGGCCCTTCGAAGCCGTGGTGCTGTACGCCGCTGGTGACGCACTCGAAGCTGACGCGCACCCGGTGCTGGGGCCAGGCCAGCAGGTCGGGCACCGTCAGCCGGGCCGGGCGTGCGAGGTCGCCGGTCAGCGTGAGTTCCGCGACGGGATGAGCGGCACGTCCACGTTCCACGAGGGACCCACTCACTGGCCACCACCTCCCGGATGACCGTACCCGCGCACCGGTCCCGCGCAAACGCACATGCAAGGAAACTTCGGCATCTCCCCGGATCATGCGATGTGACAGGAGGCCTGCCCCTCGCATTTGCGGAAGTATCATCGGCGCATGCCTTCCTGTCGGACCGGGGAAGCAACCGTTCTGATGGGATGTCCGTGAGAAGCAGAGGGAGTAGCCCCGTGATAACCCGTTCCGCACGCCGGACCCGCCGGACCCTTCGGGTGGCCGGCGCGAGCGTCGCCGCGCTGCTGGCCCTGAGCGCCTGCTCCTCCTCCGACGACTCGCCGGCAAAGCCGGACTCCTCCGCGCCGGCGTCCTCCTCCCCGAAGCTGTCCGGCACGGTGACCGTGTTCGCCGCCGCCTCCCTCAAGGAGAGCTTCACGTCGCTGGGCAAGGAGTTCGAGGAGAAGTACCCGGGTACGAAGGTCACCTTCAGCTTCGGCGGCAGCGACTCTCTCGCCGCGAGCATCACCGGCGGCGCTCCCGCCGATGTGTTCGCCTCCGCCAGCCCCAAGACGATGAAGATCGTCACCGACGCGAAGGACGCCGCCGGTACCCCGGCCACCTTCGTCCGCAACCAGCTGGAGATCGCGACCCTGCCGGGCAACCCCGACAAGATCGCCTCCCTGAAGGACCTGACCGGGTCGGGGCTGAAAGTCGTCCTCTGTGACAAGGAGGTGCCGTGCGGGGCCGCCGCGCAGAAGGCCCTCGACGCGAGCGGCCTGAAGCTCACCCCGGTGTCGTACGAGCAGGACGTCAAGAGCGCCCTGACGAAGGTCGAGCTGAAAGAGGCCGACGCCGCCGTCGTCTACAGGACCGATGTGAACGCGGCGGGTGACAGGGTGGAGGGCGTGGAGTTCCCCGAGTCGGCCGACGCCGTCAACGACTATCCGATCGTCCTGCTCAAGGACGCGCCGAACGCGGACGCGGCGAACGCGTTCATCGAGCTGGTCCGGTCCGCCGAGGGCCGGCAGGTCCTGACCGGGGCCGGATTCCTCAAGCCGTGACCGAACGCGACAGGTCCGGCGCCGCGGCCGACACCCTGACCGGTGGTGGACCGCGGCGCGGGCACGTCCGGGGCCGCGGCCGGGGTCGTCGGTCTGCCGTTCCGATTCCGCTCCTTGTCCCCGCGCTCGTGGGACTGGTGTTCCTGCTGCTGCCGCTGCTCGCGCTGCTGGTACGGACGCCGTGGCGCAGTCTGCCCGATCAGCTGACCAGCCCCGAGGTGTGGCAGGCCCTGCGGCTGTCCCTGCTCTGCGCCACCGCGGCGACGGTGGTGAGTGTGGTGCTGGGCGTCCCGCTGGCCTGGCTGCTGGCCCGCACCGAGTTCCCCGGCCGCGGTTTCGTCCGGGCCCTGGTGACGCTGCCGCTGGTGCTGCCGCCGGTCGTCGGTGGTGTGGCGCTGCTTCTCGCCCTCGGGCGCAACGGGGTCGTCGGGCAGTGGCTGGACTCGTGGTTCGGCATCACGCTGCCGTTCACCACGGCGGGCGTCGTGGTCGCGGAGGCGTTTGTGGCGATGCCGTTCCTGGTCATCAGCGTGGAGGGCACGCTTCGGGCCGCCGACCCGCGCTACGAGGAGGCCGCCATGACGCTGGGCGCCTCCCGCTTCACCGCGTTCCGGCGGGTCACGCTGCCGCTCATCGCCCCCGGGGTCGCGGCCGGCGCGGTACTGGCCTGGGCGCGGGCGCTGGGCGAGTTCGGGGCGACGATCACCTTCGCGGGCAACTTTCCCGGCCGTACGCAGACGATGCCCCTGGCGGTCTATCTGGCGCTGCAGAGCGACCCGGCCGCGGCCATCGCCCTGAGCCTGGTCCTGCTCGCCGTCTCGATCGCGGTCCTGGCGGGCCTGCGCGACCGTTGGATGACCGCATCATGACCTCCATGGACGAATCGAAGTCCGGCCTCGCCTCCGGTTCCGGCAGCGCGTCCGGCGGGGGGCTCGACGCCCGTGTCGTCGTCGACCGGGACTCCTTCCGGCTCGACGTCCGGTTGACGGCGGCGCCCGGGGACGTCGTGGCGCTGCTCGGGCCCAACGGCGCAGGCAAGACCACCGCGCTGCGCGCGCTGGCCGGGCTGACTCCGCTCGACGGCGGCCATCTGCGGCTGGACGGGGTGGAGTTGGACCGTACGCCGCCGGAGTCCCGACCCGTGGGCGTCGTCTTCCAGGACTACCTGCTCTTTCCGCACCTCACCGCCCTCGACAACGTCGCCTTCGGACCGCGCTGCCAGGGGGCGAGCAAAGCGGAGGCCCGGGCGACGGCCGCCGAGTGGCTGGAGCGGATGGGGCTCACCGAACAGGCGGGCGCCAAGCCGCGCAGGCTCTCCGGCGGCCAGGCCCAACGCGTCGCCCTCGCCCGCGCCCTGGCCACCCGGCCCCGGCTACTGCTCCTCGACGAGCCACTGGCCGCGCTGGACGCCCGTACCCGCCTCGGCATCCGCGCCCAACTACGGCGTCACCTGGCCGACTTCGAGGCCGTGGCGGTCCTGGTCACGCACGATCCGCTGGACGCGATGGTGCTCGCGGACCGGCTGGTGGTCGTCGAACACGGCCGGGTCGTGCAGGAGGGGACGCCGCAGGACATCGCCCGTCGGCCCCGCACCGACTACATCGCCCAGCTCGTCGGCCTCAACCTCTACCCGGGCCGGGCGCAGGGTCACACCGTCACGCTGGACACCGGGCCGACGATCACCACCACCGAGGATCTCACCGGCCCGGTCTTCGTCGCCTTCCCGCCCGGCGCCGTGACCCTCCACCGCCACCGTCCCACCGGCTCCAGCGCCCGCAACCTGTGGCGCTGCGAGGTGGCCGGCCTGGAGACCCACGGCGACCAGATCCGCGCGAACCTCGCCGGCGAGCTCCCCCTCGCCGCCGATCTCACCACTGTCGCCGCGGCCGAACTCGATCTCCACCCGGGTGCCGAGATCTGGGCGACCGTCAAGGCGACACAGACCCACGCGTACCCGGCCTGACCGGGACCCGGCCCTCAGCCCGGTTAGCGTGAGCCTCACAACAGCCCCGAAGCCGATGTTGCGCACCCCCGTTCCCGCCGCATCCCCTTTCCTGTGAGGCGTACCGCCATGAGCCTGAGCATCCGCAACCAGATCCCCGGCACCGTCATCGCCGTCACCACCGGAGAGGTCATGGCCGCCGTCAAGGTCCGCCTCGACGGCGGTCAGGAGATCACCGCCGCGATCACCCGGGAGTCCGTCAAGGATCTCGACCTGGCCACGGGCACCGCCGTGCGCGCACTGGTCAAGTCGACCGAGGTCTCGCTCGCCACGGCCGCCGTCCAGGGCATCTCCATCCGCAACCAGCTCCCCGGCACGGTCTCCGACATCACCACGGGCGCCGCCATGGCGTCCGTGAAGGTCACCGTCGCGGGCGGCGCACTCACGGCCGCGATCACCACCGACGCCGTGAACGACCTGGGCCTGGTCGCCGGTTCCCCGGTCGTCGCCCTGATCAAGTCGACCGAGGTCTCCCTCGCGACCAGATGACACACCGTAACCGGAGACTGCCGTCCAATTGCTGGGCCGGCGATCGCAGACCCGCCGACGGGAATCCGGATCCAACCATGGCACCGGGGGCGGCGTGGCCCCGCCGGCAGAGGCGATCGGAGACAGTCTCCGGCCTCACGGTCGGCCCGCACAGCAGCCGGCCGGTCCTCCGGTACCCGCGGGCCGCCGGGGCTTCGCATGCCGCTCTCGCTGCGACCGGTAACCGTCCGGGGCGTGCTTGATTCCCTTCTGCTTGAGGCGGGTCCGGGGGGCCACACCACTCGGACCGGACGCGACGAACGGCACCTCGGCCCCGCCATGAACGCCCTGCGCGGGTGGGCCGGCGCCCCCGTGGACGACAACGGTGACCTCGTCCCCCGCACGGAGGCTGCGGCCGGACTGCGGTCGCTCACTTGCCGAAGCCGGCGGTGAGCCCGCTGATGAGCTGGCGGCGACCCACGATGTAGAGGGCGAGGATCGGCAGCGTGGAGAGGACCACGGCGGCCAGGATCGCCGGCACGTTGATCGTGAACTCGCCCTGGAAGCTCCACACGAACAGCGGCAGGACGCGCTTGTCGGGGCTCTGCGTGAGGATCAGCGGGAAGAGGAAGCCGTTCCAGACGTTCAGGGCGTCGTAGATCGTGACCGTGATCAGCGCGGGGCGGGACAGCGGCAGGGCCAGGCTCCACAGCATGCGCCAGTGCCCGGCGCCTTCCGCGCGCATGGACTCGTACAGCTCGTCCGGGATGTCGCGCAGGAAGTTGACCATGATGATCACCGTGAGCGGGATCGCGAACGCCGCCGAGGGGAGCACGATCGCCCCCAGGGTGTCGTACATCTGCGCCTTGGCGATCAGCAGGTACACCGGGATGATCGTGGCCTGGAGCGGGATGGCGAGGCCCAGCAGGAAGACGCTGAACGCCCAGCGCAGGGCCCGGCTGGTGCCGCGCACGATGGCGTACGCCGCCAGGAACGACACGAGGAGGGTCAGCAGCGTCGCTCCGACGGTGACCAGCGCGCTGTTGAGGAGGTAGTGCGTGAAGTCGTTGTCCAGGACCTGGCGGTAGTTCTCCAGGGTGGGGTTTGTCGGTACGGAGAGCGGGTTCGCGTCGAAGAAGCCGTCTCGGGTGCGCAGACTGGTGACGACGACCCAGTACACCGGGACGAGGACGATCACCAGCCAGACCAGCCCGCCCAGCGCACCGAGGGGGTTGGTACGGCCCAGACGCCTGAGGCTGCTGCGGCCCGGTGAGGTTACGGACGACTGGGCGCGCCGCGGTGCGCCGGGCGAGTCGGTGGACGGGGCATGGGAGAGCGTGGACATCACATACCTGCCTGCTGGCTGCGCATCCGGCTGAAGCCGGAGAACCGGACGAGGGCGAGGGAGACGAGGAGTCCTGCCGCGACGAGCACCACGGAGATGGCGCTGGCGAGGCCCATCTGGTTGCTCTGGAAGCCGGTGATGTACATGTCGAGCGGCAGGATGCGGGTGGCGTATCCAGGGCCACCGCCGGTGAGCACGAAGACCAGGTCGAAGTAGGTGAGCGAGCCGACGACCATCAGCGTCGAGGACGTGACGATCGTGTAGCGCAGCTGGGGCAGGGTGATGTGCCAGAACTGGGCGAGCCGGCCGGCGCCGTCGATCGACGCGGCCTCGTACAGCGAGGCGGGGATCTGCCGGGCGCCGGCCTGGTACAGCAGCGTGTGGAAGGGAACGAACTGCCAGGAGATGACGAACACGACGGTGTAGAAGGCGAGTTGGGGATCGCCCAGCCAGTCCTGTCCGAGGAGGGACAGATGGAGGGCCGCGCCGAGGCCGAAGTTGGGGTCGAGGAGGTTCTTGAAGATGACGGCGATCGCCGCCGTCGAGATGAGCAGCGGAACGAAGTAGAAGACGCCGAGCAGGGCCCGGTAGCGCTGCTTCCCGGCGACGAAGACGCCCAGCAGCAGGCTGATCGGGGTCTGCACGATCCACGAGAAGACCATCAGTTTGGCGGTGAGCCACAGGGCGTGGCGGGTGACGTCGCTGGTGAGAGCAGTGCGCCAGTTGTCGAGCCCGGTCCAGGCGGGGGTGCCCAGACCGTCCCAGCTGGTGAAGCTGAGGTAGACCACGATCGCCATCGGCACGAGGGCGAACAGGGCGAAGAGGAGCAGGGCGGGCAGCGCCATGAGGAACGGCGCGCCGTCGGTGCGGGTGCGCGGTGGTGGCGCCTTGGACGTACGGGCGATGCTCATTTCTGCGCCGCCTCGTCCATCTGGGAGCAGAACTGCTGCGGGCTGAGTTCGCCGAGGAAGAGCTGGTCGAGGTGGGTGAGCAGTTCGTTGCCGAGCTCGGGGGTGAGTGCCTGGTCCCAGGAGAGCTGGAAGCTCTTCGCGTCGCGGGCGAGGGTGTAGACGTACGTCGTCCAGTCGGCGTTGTCCGTGGTCTTGAGCTTGGCGTCCAGGTCCTTCACCGGCGGGACGTCGCCGTTCTTGAGCAGGTTGTCGACGTAACTGTCGTTGTAGACGCCGTCCTTGAGGTACGACACCGCGGTCTTCTTCTCCTTGGCGCTCGCCTGCGCGGACAGGGAGAAGAAGTTGGCCGTGTTGCCGACGATGTTGCTCGCGTCGCCCTTGCCGCTCTCGACGGCCGGGAAGCCGGACCAGCCGAGGTTCCCCTCTGAGACGAACTTCGGCGAGCCGGTGGCCATGGTGCCGAACGCCCAGCTGCCTTGCAGGATCATCGCGGCCTTGCCGGTGTACAGCTGAGCCTCGGCCTGGCCGGTGTCGGCGGAGACCGAGGTGAAGCCCTTGGCGAAGCCGCCCGCGTCCACCAGCTGCTTGATCATCTCGGCGGCCCTGAGGACGGCCGGGTCGGACCACGCGCCCTCCTTGCCGGCGGCGATGTTCGCGAAGGTCTCGGGTCCGCCGACCCGGTCGACGAGATACTCCAGCCACATCAGGTCGGGCCACTTGGAGGCGCCGCCCATCGAGATCGGCGCGATGCCCTCGGCCTTGAACTTCTTCACCAGGGCGAGCAGGTCGTCCCAGGTCTTCGGTGCCTCGGCGCCCGCCTCCTTGAACACCTCCTTGTTGAAGTACAGGACCACGGGCTGCACACCGTTGACGGGGACGCCGTAGATCTTGCCGTCGAAGGTGGTGGACTGGAGCACCGACGGGAAGATCCGGTTCTTCCACTCCGGATTGGCGTCGAGGTCGGAGGTGAGGTCGGCGACCTTGCCCGCGTCCACGTAGCTCTTGAGGCCGCCGCCGCCCCAGTTCTCGAAGAGGACCGGGCCGTTGCCGGCGCCGACGGCGGTGCGCAGCTTCTGCTTGTACGGGTCGTTCTGGAAGTACTGGTAGGTGACAGTGCTGTCCGGGTGCTGCTTGTTCCACTCCGTGGCCGAGGCCCGGAAGGTCGCTTCGGACCCCTGGGTCAGCGCCCAGAGCAGCGCGCCGTCACCGGAACCGCCGCCGGCGGACCGACCGCTGCTACCGCAGGCGGACAGGGTGAGTGCGAGGGCTGCCGCCGAGGCGGTGACCAGGACGCGGGAGGGAATTCTCGGGATCATCAGGAGCTCCTTCGGCTCACCAGAGGCTCGAACGCGCTGGACGGCTCGTCGGGCTCGTCAGGTGCATGGGGCGCGGCGCGCGGCTCGAAACTTTTCGAAACCTCTGCGTTCTCTGGCCGATAAAGTAGGTAGCTGCCTGCCCGGGGTCAAGGTGCTGGATTGAACTAGTTTCTGACCTGTGCTGCCACTGGACCGTTGCGAAAGCTTGCGCTAGCTTCCCCGTAAACCAGCGAAAGGACCAGCATGGCGAAGAGAGCCGTCGAGCGGACGACCCTGACCGGCATCGCCGAAGCGGCCGGGGTCTCCGTGGCCACCGTCTCGAAAGTGGTCAACGGCCGCAGCGACGTCTCGCCCGAGACGCGGGCACGCGTCGAGCGGCTGCTGGTCGAGCACGACTATGTGGCCCGGGGCCCCGGGGGCGCACAGGCCCCGGTGCGCACCATCGACCTGACCTTCGACAAGCTGGTCAACCCCAACAACCTGGTGATCACCCAGGGCGTGACGGAAGCCGCGGCCGAGGCCGGAGTCGATGTCGTGATCAGTACGGCGCCCGACGACCCACTGGGCGCCACCTGGGCCCGGAAGATCACCAACGCGGGGCGGGAGGGCCTCATCCTGGTGACGTCCGAGCTGACGACCCGACAGCGGGCGCAGTTCGCGCAACACGGCATCCCGGTCGTACTGATCGACCCGATGAACGTGCCGGACGACAGTGTGCCGAGCATCGGCGCGACGAACTTCAGTGGCGGCATGGCGGCGACCGAGCATCTGCTGAAGCTCGGGCATCGCCGGATCGCGATGATCGAGGGCCGGCACGACGCCGTGTGCAACACCGCCCGCCTGCACGGCTACCAGGCCGCGCTCAGCGGTGTCGGCATCACACCCGACCCCCGGCTCATCAAACGCGGATCCTTCCGGTTCGAACCCGCCTACCAGGCCGCTCTGGAACTCTTCGCCATGGACGAACCGCCCACCGCCGTCTTCACCGGCAACGACCTGGAGGCGTTCGGCGTCATCGAGGCCGCCCGCGTGCAGGGGCTGCGGGTGCCCGACGACGTCAGCGTCGTCGGCTTCGACGACACCGCCGCCGCCAGCACCTCCGCCCCGCCCCTGACCACCGTCCGCCAGCCCTTCGCCGAGATCGGCCGCGCCGCACTGCGCGCCCTGCTCCGGCTCATCGCGGGTGAGCCCCTGGACAGCCACCGGGTCGAACTGGCCACGCAGCTCGTCGTCCGGGCCTCCACCGCCCCGCCGCCCCACCCCGTCTAGACCTCACGCCCAACCCCCACCGCACGCCACCACCCCGAGGGACGCGCCATGACCACACCTTGGGCCGATCCGGCCTGCCCCCGTGACGAAAGGGTCGATGCCCTGCTCGCGGAGATGACCCTGGAAGAGAAGCTCGCCCAGCTCGGCAGTGCCTGGCCCGGCGTCGAACACGTCAGCGGCAACGTGGCACCCATGCAGGACGTCTTCGCCCGGCACACCGACTTCGAAAAGGCCAGAAAGGACGGGCTGGGCCACATCACCCGCCCGTTCGGCACCAAGCCGGTCGAGCCGGCCGACGGCGCCCGCCAACTCGCCGCCCTCCAGCGCGAGTTGATGGACAACACGCGGCTCGGCATCCCGGCGATCGCGCACGAGGAGTGCCTCACCGGCTTCACCACGCACCACGCGACGGTCTTCCCCACCGCCCTCGCCTGGGCCGCCGCCTTCGACCCCGCACTCGTCGAACGCATGGCGCACGCCATCGGCACGAGCATGCGCCGGGTCGGCGTCCACCAGGGGCTCTCCCCGGTCCTGGACGTCGTGCGCGACCACCGCTGGGGCCGCGTCGAGGAGACCCTCGGCGAGGACCCCTACCTCGTCGCCACCACCGGCACCGCCTACGTGCGCGGCCTGGAGAGCGCCGGGATCGTCGCCACCCTCAAGCACTTCGCGGGGTACTCCGCCTCCAAGGCCGCCCGTAACCACGCGCCCGTCTCCATGGGGCCTCGCGAGTTCGCCGACGTGATCCTGCCGCCGTTCGAGATGGCTCTGCGGGACGGCGGCGCGCGTTCGGTGATGAACTCGTACGCCGACGTCGACGGGGTACCGGCAGGGGCGGACTCGTCACTGCTCACCCGGCTCCTGCGGGAGGAGTGGGGTTTCGAGGGGACGGTGGTCTCCGACTACTGGTCGATCGCCTTCCTGCGCACCATGCACCGCATCGCCGCGACCGAAGGCGAGGCCGGCGCCCGTGCGCTGGCGGCCGGGATCGACGTCGAGCTGCCCGACACTCTCTGCTTCGGCGAACCCCTCGCGGAACTCGTCCGCCTGGGCACCGTCCCCGAGGACCTGGTCGATCGCGCCGTACGCCGCGTCCTGCGCCAGAAGGCCGAACTCGGCCTCCTGGACGCCGACTTCGACCCAGCCGTCGACGCGGCCGCCAACGTCTCGGACCCCATCGACCTCGACCCGCCCGCGCACCGGGCCATCGCCCGCGAACTCGCCGAGCGGAGCATCGTCCTGCTCGACAACCGGGACGGCTTCCTGCCGTTGGCCCGGGACACGGCGTCCATCGCCCTGGTCGGCCCCTGCGCCGACGACCCCAACGCCTTCTTCGGCTGCTACTCCTTCCCCAACCACGTCCTCCCCCACCACCCCGGGTACGACAACGGCATCGAGGCTCACTCGCTGCTGGACGCCCTGGCCGCGGAACTGCCGGGGACCCTGATCGCGTACGAACAGGGCTGCCCCGTCAAGGACATCGACCGCACCGCCTTCGACGCGGCAGTGGAAGCGGCACAGCGGGCGGACGTGTGCATCGCGGTGGTCGGGGACCGCGCCGGACTGTTCGGCCTCGGCACCTCCGGCGAAGGCTGCGACGCCGAGGACCTCTCGCTGCCCGGCGTCCAGGACGAGCTCGTCGAGGCGCTGCTCGCCACCGGCACGCCGGTCGTGCTGCTCGTCGTCTCCGGCCGCCCGTACGCGCTCGGGGCCTACGCCGACCGCGCGGTGGCCCTCGTCCAGTCCTTCTTCCCCGGCGAGGAGGGCGGGTCAGCCCTCGCGGGTGTGCTCTCCGGACGGCTCACCCCGTCGGGCAGACTGCCGGTCCAGGTCCCCCGCACACCGGGCGGCCAGCCCGGCACGTATCTGCACGCTCCGCTGGGCGGCAACACCCAGGGGGTGAGCAACCTCGACCCGACCCCGGCCTATCCCTTCGGGCACGGCCTGTCCTACACGACGTTCTCCTACGACGGGTTCGAACTGAGCGCCGAGGAGATTCCCACCGACGGCGAGGTCGAGGTCAGCTGCCTGGTCCGCAACACCGGCGACCGCCCCGGCACCGAGGTCGTGCAGCTCTACACCGCTGACCCCATAGCTCAACTGCCCCGGCCTGTAACCCAGTTGACCGGCTACGCCCGCGTCCGGCTGACCGTCGGCGAGCAGCGTAGGGTCACGTTCCGCCTGCATGCCGACCGTCTTGCCTATACCGGGCCCGACCTGCACCGCATCGTCGATCCCGGCGACATCGCTGTCATGCTCGGCGCATCCAGCACCGACACCCGCCTCACCGGCACCCTCCGTCTCACCGGCCCGATCCGCCGGGCCGGGCACGACCGGGTCATGGACACACCGGTACGCGTCGACTGACCCCACGCCGGTTTCCGCCCAGCGCTCCGCAGTCCTGCCGGAGCCGGCCGAGGAGCGTGGTCGCGCCCAACAGGCCCCAGTGCTCGGCGAACCTGCCGTCCAGCGCATGGCGGATACGGATCTCCGCGAAACGGACCGCTTGCCGTGGCCGGGATCCCCGTCGGGTCGCTGCCGCTGTGGGTGCCGATCACGTCGTAGCGCACGCCCAGCCGGTCGCCTTCGGCGACGACGGCGAGAGGGGTGACAGCGCCGTCGAGGGCTCCTGGGAGCTCGTCGCCGATCGTGTCCTTGCCGGAGGCGGCCGACCGCCGCCCCGTCGGCGACCTGGCGGGCATCGCCGAACTCACCGAGGACTTCGCCGCCCCCGGCCAGCGCGCCGTCCTGCGCCGCGAGCCCTCCATGTCGGACGACCTCCCGCACGAGGTGCAGGCCGCAGCCTTCCGCGTCGTCCAGGAGGCGCTGACCAACGTACGACGCCACGCTGCCGACGCCACCGAGGTCACCGTCCGCCTGCATCAGGACGGCGACCGCCTGTCGGTGACCGTGACCGACGACGGCCACGGCGGCACCCAACTCCCGGACGGGGCACACGGCGGCGGCTTCGGCCTCGTCGGACTGGAGGAACGGGTAACCGCACTGGGCGGCCGACTCCGCGCCGGGCCACGCATCGACCATGGATGGGAGACCCAAGCGGTCCTTCCGGCAGGGCGCTGAGCAGGCTTCGGCGACGGGCTCCGCCCAGGTGCCCCGAAAGCGGGCCTCGCCATTCCGCATTCCACACAGGCCTTCCAGGAAGTGCGGGCCGACGAGCCCTTCGCGCGCAGCAGTTACTGATCTCCTCTTGCATGTTCTATGCCATACCCCATAAGTTACCGACAGGTAGCTCGCTCGGCGGGCCACACCGCCGGCGGAAGGGTGGTGGGCGAATGGGCCCGCGCAGAAGTGACAGCCGTGACCGGATGATCCTCAGTGCTGCCGCCCTGCTGCGTGAGTACGGGGCGAACGCGACCAGCATCGACCGGGTGCTCGCACACAGCGGAGCACCTCGGGGCTCGGTGTATCACCACTTCCCCGGCGGGCGGACTCAGCTCATCGACGAGGCGGTGGCCCTGGCGGGGGACTTCATCGCGGGTCTGATCGACGCCGCCATGCAGGCGGACAACCCGGTGGAGGCCGTCGACGCGTTCTTCGCGCTGTGGCGAGACCGACTCGTGGAGAGTGGCTTCCGGACCGGCTGCCCGATCGTGGCGGTGGCCGTCGAGACCAACGACGACGCACCCCGGCTCGCCCTCTCGGCAGCCGCTGTCTTCGCCCGCTGGCAGGAGGCCCTCGCGACCCTGTTCGTCCGGCACGGCCTGACCGAAGAACGCAGCCGTCGGCTGGGCGCCTTCATCATCGCCGCGGCCGAAGGTGCGGTGATCATGTGCCGGGCCGAGCAGAGCACCGCCCCGATCGAGGCAGCCGCCACCGAGATCCACGACCTGCTCCTCCACACCCTGCGCGACCGCCCCAGGGCCGCCGAACCAGGGCCCCGGCCATAGCGCGCAGCCACTTCACCCAGTCAACTCAGCTCGAAGGAAACGCCATGCCCTCACTCGACCGCCACGACAACGTCTTCGTCCTCGACCTCGGAGACGGAGAGAACCGCTTCCACCCCGACTGGCTCACTGCCGTCAGTGCCGCGCTCGACGAGGTGGAGAAGGCGGAGGGACCCCGCGCCCTGGTCACCACCGCCACCGGCAAGTTCTACTCCAACGGGCTCGACCTGGACTGGCTGTTCGCCCACGCCGACCAGTACGACGGCTACGTCGTCTCGGTCCATGAGCTGTTCGCGCGGATGCTGTCACTGCCGGTCATCACGGTGGCCGCACTGCAGGGGCACACCTTCGCCGCCGGCGCGATGTTCTCCCTCGCCCACGACTTCCGCGTGATGCGCGCCGACCGCGGCTACTGGTGCCTCCCCGAAGCGGACATCAACATCCCCTTCACCCGGGGCATGGCCGCCCTCATCCAGTCCCGCCTGGCGCCGCAGACCGCCCACGAGGCCATGGTCACCGCCCGCCGCTACGGCGGCTCCGACGCCGCAACCGCCGGCATAGTCGACCAGTCGGTCGCCGAAGACGCCGTGCGCTCCACCGCCATCGAGATCGCCCAGGCACAGGTGGCCAAGGCCGGCGACACGCTCGGCACCATCAAGACCCGCATGTACGCCCCCGCCCTGGCCACCCTGCGCGACACCACCAACCCGCTCGGCTGACCAGCACCTCAGCACCCACACACTCCGCGCCCCGGGCTCACCCTGGGCGCGGAAGTCGGCATAGGCGTCTCGGCATAGGTGTCGAGCACCGGCTTGGTCTGCATGGTGCTGACTGTGGACGGGACACCGCATACGACCGAAGTCACGAATTCGAGCATGGTCGAACACCAGGTTTCGACAGAATCCTTGACGGCTCCTCGGCGCCTTCCTACGCTCCCCGTGGGAGCGTTCCCATGCTCGCCTGAGTGAATGATCATCTTCCGGCCCTCAGGGCACCGGTTCACTCGGCACCCCCACGCATCGGAGGCCATCGTGACCGACGCACGCCCCGGCACCACGCCACCACCGCAGAGAACAAGGATGCGGTTTCCAGAGGCTGACCACTCGGCGGCATCACCGCCGCCGCACTGACCGGCACGCGCGTCACCCCGCCGCTCCATGACACCCAGTACCGCGCCGGCCTGACAGAACACCACCGACAACCAGCCCCGCACCCTGGATGCTTCTTCGGGAACTGCACGAGGTGGACGGCCGACACCAAGGCCGCCGTCCAGAAGCCGCGGAGCGCCGGGTTCAATCACACGCTGATGGTGGACGCGCCCAACCGGGGCCAGGACTGGGCGTTCACGATGCGCGACAACGCCGCGTCGGTGTTCGCCGCCGACCTGGACCGCAACACGGTGTTCTCGGTCCACATGTACGGCGTCTTCAATACGGCCGCGAAGGTCAATGACTGCCTGAACCGTTTCGCGGCCGCGAAACTCCCCATCGTGGTCGGAGAGTTCGGCCACGACCACTCGGACGGTAATCCCGACGAGGACGCCGTCCTGCTGCCGCCCAGCGGCTCCGCCTCGGTTACCCGGGCTGGCCGTGGAGCGGCAACAGCAGCGATGTGCAGTACCTGGACCTGGTCACCAACTTCGATCCCGGTCAGCTCACCAGTTGGGGCCGACGCCTCTTCAACGGATCGAACGGCATCGTCGCCACGGCCAAGGAGGCCGCGGTCTTCTCCGCCGGCGCCACGCGCACCACTCCCCCGGCCGTTCCGCTGCTCCACCACTGACGCGACTCGACCTTACGCCTGTCATGTGCACGCCATTCATAAAGGGTCGCCCGTTCGGCGCGACTCCCGTAACCACGACAAAGGCATGGAGGAACAGGACGATGCACTCGAGCATCACCGACGTCCCGCTGTCCGGCGCCGCCCCCACCAGCCGGACGAGATCCGGCAGGAGGAGCAGGACGGTCACGTTGAAGGCGGCCGTGGTCGCGGCCGTGACCGGCCTGATCACCGCACTGGTGGCGATCCAGCCGGCGTCGGCGCAATCGCCGTCGGCCGCGGCCAACCCGTACGAGCGGGGCCCGGCTCCCACGGTGAGCAGCGTGGCGGCCCAGCGGGGCACGTTCGCGACCGCGGAGGTGACCGTGCCGCCCGGCAACGGCTTCAACGGCGGGAAGATCTACTACCCGACGGACACCTCTCTGGGTACCTGGGGTGCGGTCGCGGCCGTGCCCGGTTACACCGCCCGGTGGGCCGCCGAAGGGGCGTGGATGGGGCCGTGGCTCGCGTCCTTCGGGTTCGTCGTCATCGGCATCGACACCAACAGCCCCAACGACTTCGACACCGCCCGCGGCACCCAGCTGCTCGCGGCGCTGGACTACCTCACCCAGAAGAGCCCGGTGCGCGACCGGGTCGATCCCAACCGATTGGGCGTGCTCGGCCATTCCATGGGCGGTGGTGGCGCCATCAGCGCGGCCGAACGCCGGCCGTCACTGAAGGCAGCCCTACCGCTCGCGCCCTTCTCCCCCTCACAGAACCTGTCCGGCCTGCGTGTGCCCACGATGATCATGGGCGCACGGGACGACGGCACGGTCACCCCCTCCTACCTCAACGGGCTCTACGGCGGGATGCCGGCCGCCACGCAGAGCGCCTACATCGAGCTCA
Source organism: Streptomyces sp. NBC_00576 (assembly GCF_036345175.1). Lineage (NCBI taxonomy): Bacteria > Bacillati > Actinomycetota > Actinomycetes > Kitasatosporales > Streptomycetaceae > Streptomyces > Streptomyces sp. NBC_00576. The sequence goes on from NZ_CP107780.1 coordinate 1,562,980, forward strand.
CCAGCGGCGGCCACGGCTTCCCCACCTGGGGGAACTCCAACGTGACGCGCCGTACGATCCCCTGGCTCAAGATCTTCCTCGACAACGACACCCGCTACACCCAGTTCCTGTGCCCGTCGCTTGCGGACAGCAGTGGGGTCTCCCGTTCCCAGACCAAGTGCCCGTACGTGCCACCAGGCGGCACGACCACTCCGCCGGCCAGCGGCGGGCAGATCGTCGGCGCCGGCTCCGGCCGCTACCTGGACGTGGCGAACTCGTCGCAGACCAACGGCGCCCAGGCCCAACTGTGGGACTGCGCGGACCGGCCCAACCAGAAGTGGGCGCGCTCCGACGCCGGGGAACTGCGCGTGTACGGCAACAAGTGCCTGGACGCCGAGGCCTCGGGAACGTCCGCCGGCACACGGGTCATCATCTGGGACTGTCACGGCGGTCAGAACCAGCGCTGGAACGTCAACGCCAACGGCACCATCACCAGCGTCCCGACCGGCCTGTGCCTGGACACGAACAACGGCGGCACCGGGAGCGGCGCCCAGACCGTCCTGGGGAACTGCAACGGCGCGTCCGCTCAGCGCTGGACCTCCAATGACGAGGACTGAACCCGACCCGAGGCAGAAGGAGACCGAAGTGCCGCTCAGCGCCCGGCACTTCGGCCGTTGCAGGCACCTCTGCGTCCCGGGGAGGGGACGGCTGCGAGGGTCTCGCCGTACTCCAGCGGACGGGCGCAGACCTGGGCATGGTCGTTGCATCGTCGTGTGGCTGTCCGATACGGGACGCTCGGTACGGCACTCGCTGCGCCGACCCGCCTCGGCCGCGTCTCGGTGACCGGTGACCGGTGACCGGTGACCGGCAGCGTCCGCAGCAGCGACGGCCGACCCGGTCACGTTCCACCAGCTCGCGTCGCAGACGGCGCCGGGCACCGGGCACCGGCCCTCGCAACGGCCCTGACTGGCCGCTCCGGCTCATCCCGCACCGTCTGCCGGCGCACAACGGGATCGGGCCCACGCTCGACGCCCTCGGACACACACGACCAAACGAGGAGAAACCATGCTCAGACTCATCCGCGCGGTGCTGTCTGCGGCCCTGGTCGCCGCCGCGGTACCTATCGCTCTCCTACCAGCCCCCCAGGCCCTGGCGCTCGACAACGGCCTGGCCCGTACCCCGCAGTTGGGCTGGAACGACTGGAACAGCTTCGGCTGCAACGTGAGCGACCGTCTGATCCGGGAGACCGCCGACGCGATGGTATCCAGCGGCATGGCCGCGGCCGGCTACCAGTACGTCAACATCGACGACTGCTGGTCGACACGGAACCGTGACGTGGGCGGCAATCTGGTCGCGGACCCCGTGAAGTTCCCCAACGGCATGAAGGCAGTCGCCGACTATGTACACGGCAAGGGGCTGAAGCTCGGCATCTACTCGTCGGCCGGCCTGACCACCTGCGCCGGTTTCCCCGCCAGCCTCGGCAACGAGCAGCGGGACGCCAACCTGTGGGCATCCTGGGGCATCGACTATCTCAAGTACGACAACTGCGGTGACCACCAGGGCCGCAGCGGTCAGGATCGCTACACCGCCATGCGCGACGCTCTCGCCAGGACCGGCCGCCCCATCCTCTTCGCCCTCTGCAACTGGGGCAACGACCAGGTCGGCACCTGGGGCCCCGCCACCGGCAACTCCTGGCGCAACACCGGCGACATCCAGGCCAACTGGAACTCCGTCATGGGCATCCTGGACGCCCAGCCCGGCTGGGCGGGCTTCTCCCGCCCCGGCGCCTGGAACGATCCGGACATGCTGGAAGTGGGTAACGGCCTGTCCGACACCGAGTCCCGAGCCCACTTCAGCCTCTGGGCACTGCTGAACGCGCCTCTGATCGCGGGCAACGACCTGCGCACCATGAGCGCCGCCACCAAGTCGATCCTGACCAACACCGAGGTCATCGGGGTCAACCAGGACTGGGGCGGCCGACAGGGCAACCGCCTCGTCGACAACGGCAACACCGAGGTGTGGACCAAGCCGATGGCCAACGGCTCGGTCGCAGTGGTCCTCCTCAACCGTGGCAGCGGCACGGCCACCGTCTCCACTTCCGCTGCGCAGATCGGCCTCGGCTCGGCGTCCAGTTACTCGGTACGCGACCTGTGGGCGCACACCACCAGCACGACCAGCGGCTCCATCAGCGCCTCCGTCCCCGCTCACGGCGCCGCGATGTACGTGGTCTCCGGCGGCGGGACGCCGCCCGGCAGCAGCACCTACTCACTCAAGGGCCAGGGCTCCGGCCGCTGCCTGGACATCACCGGCGGCTCCCAGGCCAACGGAACCCTCGCTGGGATCTGGGACTGCAACGGCGCCGCCAACCAACGGTTCACCAGCACCAGCGCGGGCGAACTGCGTGTCTACGGCGGCGCCAAGTGCCTGGACGTCGTCGGCGCCGCCACCGCCAACGCCACCGCCGTGAACATCTGGGACTGCAACGGCCAGTCAAACCAGCAGTTCCGCCTCAATACCGACAGCACCATCACGGCCGTCCATTCCGGTAAGTGCCTCGACGTCAGTGGCGGCGCCACCGCCAACGGCACCAAGGTCCAGATCTGGGACTGCGGCGGCGCAGCCAACCAGAAATGGACCCACGTCTGACCGATCCCTGGTGACCGACACCGTTGGTACTGGCGAGATGGTCACCGCCTTGGTGGCCGGTTGACGCGATCTCGTTGCCCGCGGCGAGCCTGGGTTGTGGTCACAGCCGAGGCCGGTTGAGCAGCCGGGAGAGCACGATGACGCTCTCGGTCCGGTCGACAGGGGCGGTGGCGCGTACCCGCTGGACGGCCTGTTCCAGGTGGGGGATGTCTCTGGCAAGCATGTGGAGGACTGCGTCGGCCGCACCGGAGACAGTGCAGGCTTCGACGACCTCGGGGATGCCTTCCAGGGCTTGGCGCAGTTGGGCGGGGGTGGGGTTGCCGGTGCAATAGACCTCGACGAACGCCTCGGTGTGCCAGGCGAGCGCCTGGGGGTCGACGAGAGCGGTGAAACCGCGGATCGCGCCTGTGGCCACCAGGCGGTCGAGACGCCGCTTGGCGGCAGGAGCGGACAAGCCGGCCTCCTTGCCGATCTGGGCGTACGTGGAGCGGGCGTTGCGCAACACGCAGCGGATGATCGCTTCGTCGATGGTGTCCACGACTTCACTCCAGACGTCAGTAGGTGCGGCACAGGCGCAACAAAGAGCTGTTCCATCGTCGACATTGCAAGAAAACGACGGTTGATCGCAGTAAATAGTGATTGTTTGCGCCGCGGCCGCAACCGTAGCCTCCAGCTTGTCCTGATGTCACATGCCGGGGGAGCGTTCCGATGACAGCAAACGTGAGCGATGTGGAGGCGTCCGCGCTGACCGCAGTGGACGAGGCGGCGATCGCCCGGATTCTGCAGGAACTGCTCGCCGTTCCCAGCGTGACGGGGAGTGCCGCGGAGTCCGAGCTGCAGCACGTCCTGGCCCGGCATCTGGAGCGGATGGATCTCGATGTCGACCTGTGGTCCATGAACCTGCCCGAGCTGCGTGCTCATCCCCGCTTCCCGGGCAGCGAGGCCCCGCGCACGGAGGCGTGGGGTCTGGTGGGTGGCACGCAGCAGCAGGGCGACGGGCCGACCCTGGTCCTCCAGGGCCATGTCGACGTCGTGCCTCCCGGGGACCTGGCGCAGTGGGAGGGAGACCCGTTCCGCCCTCGGGTCGGCGCAGACGTGGTCCACGCCCGGGGAGCGTGCGACATGAAGGCCGGCGTCGTGGCGATCCTCGCTGCCCTGGCCGCAATACGGAGAGCGGGCGCGAACCTGCGCGGCCAAGTGTCCGCACACTTCGTCGTCAGCGAGGAGGACGGCGGGCTCGGAGCGTTCGGCACCCTCGAACGCGGCCACACCGGAGACGCCTGCATCATCACGGAACCGACCAGCGGCGCCCTTATGACCGCCAACGCCGGAGCGCTGACTTTCCACATCGACGTACCCGGCCGCGCCACCCACGGCAGCACCCGGTACGCGGGCATGAGCGCCATCGACGCCTACCTGCCCATCCACCACGCGCTCGCCCGTCTGGAAGCCCGCCGTAACACCGGCGCCGACCCCCTGATGGCCGAATACCCCATTCCGTACCCGCTGTCCGTCGGCATCGTCCGGGCCGGCGACTGGGCCAGCAGCGTGCCCGACTTGCTGGTGGCCGAGGGAAGACTGGGTGTCCGGCTGGGCGAGGATCCGGAGCGGGCGCGCAGCGAACTGGAGGCGTGCGTGGCCGAAGCCTGCTCGGCCGACCCGTGGCTGCGCTCTCACCCCGCCACGGTGACGTGGCCCGGAGGCCAGTTCGCCAGCGGCCGGCTGCCGGCCGGGCACCCGCTCGCAGCCCTGGTCGGCGACGCGTGCGCCGACGTCACCGGCGGCCCGCGACCGTTCGAGCGAGGCGCCCCTTACGGCAGTGACCTGCGGTTGTACTCCGAGGCGGGCATCCCCACACTCCAGTACGGCCCCGGCGACGTACGCCTCGCACACGGCCCGCAGGAACAGGTCCGCGTCAGCGAAATCGTCACCGTCACCCGGGCACTGGTGCTCGCCACCCTGCGCGCGGTCGGCACCAAGTAGTACGTCTTCCCTGGTGGGGCAGGGCGCGGAGGTTGCAGGGGGTGGGTAGGTAGGTGCTTGCGGCGTTTGACGACGTAGGCGTATTGGTCGGTCGGGCCAGCGGCTCGGCGTCGAGTTCGAGTGCGGCGTGTTGGGCCCAGTAGGGGTTGCGGAGAAGCTCGCGGCCGAGGAAGACGGCGTCGGCCTGTCCGCTGGAGAGGATCTCCCCCGCCTGCTGCGGCTCGGTGATGATGCCGACGGCAGCGGTGGGGATGGCGGTGGCGGGGCGGGGCTGGGTGGCGAAGGGCACCTGGTGGTTCCGTCCGGCGACGATCTTGGAGCTTCTTGGTGAGGCGGACGGTGTCGTCCTCGGTCCAGCCCTCGCGCTCGTCCTCGGGGTTCTCGGTCAGCCAGCCGGTGGCCGCGGTGCTGAAGAAGACCGGCCGGCCCTCGGGCCACACCGCGCGGACGACGTCGACGACCTGCAGGGCGAAGCGGATCCGGTTCTCGAAGATCGAGTGGGGTGGGAGTTCAAGCGGCCGCGAGCTGCGCTGCGGCGTCGGCGACGGGGGTGTCGCCGGAGGTGAGCTCGACGATCACGCGATTCAGGGCGGGCTCGTGGAGGGCGGCGGTGATGAACGCGGCGACGTCGTCGCGGTGCACATCGCCGTACTCGACGGCGGGGCCTGCCGTGACCCGGCCGCTGCCGGGGGCGTCCAGGAGGGTTCCGGGACGGACGATCAACCAGTCGAGAGCCGTGCGCGTCAGGTACACGTCGGCGGTCTTCTTGACCTTGATGTAGTGCTCGAAGCCCTCACCGCCCCCGCCGCCGCGCAGGGCGTCGGGGAACACCGAGACGAGGACGAACCGCGACACACCGGCGAGCGCAGCCGCGTCGGCGGCCTTCTGAAGGCCCTTGCCGTCGATGAGGGTCGTCTTGTCCATGCCGCTTCCGTGCGCACCGGCCGAGAAGACCACCGCGTCATGGCCCTGCATCTTCTGTGCGAGGCCGTCGACCGAGTCGGCGATGAGATCACCGATCACCGGATGCCCACCGGCCTCCCGCACGGTCTCGCCCTGAGCGGGCCCGCGATGCATGCCGGTCACCGAGTCCCCGCGTGCGGAAAGGAGTCGGGTGAGGCGGCGGCCGACTCCTCCGGCAGCGCCTATCTGGAACACCTTCATGAGCTGGTCCCGTCTTTCGAGTGGCGAGAGGGAGGGGTGCGAAGTCCGCCGGTCAGGAAGCGAACACCTGGGAGTCGTCGGCGAACGCCTTGAACTCCAGCGCGTTGCCGGCCGGGTCGAGGAGGAACATCGTCCACTGCTCGCCCTTCTGGCCCGCGAAGCGCACGTAGGGCTCGATGACGAATCCGGCACCCGCCGCGCGCAGCCGCTCGGCAAGCTGCTGGAAGACCGGGATCGTCAGGATCAGCCCGAAGTGCGGTACCGGGACGTCGTGACCGTCGACCGGGTTGTGTATGCGCTGCGCGCGCTCCGGTGCCAGATGCGTGACGAACTGATGGCCGTGCAGATTCCAGTCAACCCAGGTGTCCGCGCTGCGGCCCTGTTCCAGGCCCAGTACGTCGCCGTAGAAGCGGCGCGCGGCAGCCAGGTCGTCGACCGGCATGGCGAGGTGGAACCGGGGGATCGGGGAGTCGAGAACAGTCACGGCACTGCCTTTCCGAGAGAGGGTCGGGAGGGATCATCGCTTCATTGTCGCAATGTTGACAATAGGACAACAAGCGAATGTTAACATTCGGACGTAGCTGGAGGAGGTACAAGTCAGACATGAGTGATCAGGGCAAAGTGTCCCCGGCCCGTCGCCGTGGCCTGTCGGACGAGGTCGCAGACCAGGTCCGCGATGCCATCTTCAGCGGGGCCTACGCCCCCGGCGCCCAGCTGCGCGAGGTGGAACTGTCCGCCATGATGGACGTCAGCCGCGGTCCCGTACGCGAAGCACTGCGCGTACTGGAGCGCGAGGGACTGGTCCACTGCGCGTGGCACCGTGGGACGACAGTGACCACACTGTCTCCTGAGGATGTCGCGGAGCTCGACAGCCTGCGTGGCGCGCTGGAAGACCTGGCTGTCCGCCAAGTGATCACGCGCGCCTCGGACGAGGACCTCGCATCTCTCGCCAAGGCGGCCGAGGTCATGAAGCATGTAACGGACGCCCACGAGATGGTGCGACTGGATATCGCCTTCCACGACGCCGTCTTCGCCGTCGCCAGCCACCAGCGCCTCGCCGACGCGTGGGACGGCATACGGTGCCAGGTCCACCTGTTTCTGCTGACCCGGATCAACATCAGTACCGACGGCTACCTCGGCTGCATCCCGCGCGAGCACCACGGGCTCGTAACCGCGCTGCGCTCCCGCGACACCGAAACCGCGCTCCACCTCTTCGCCGCACACCGCCGCCACGCCGTCGATGTGGTGACCGGGAACGCCGACCCGAACCGCCCTTGAGCCGTAGGCCACGATCTTCCGCGACCATTGCCATCCCGGCGAGCACCTGGACGAAGTCCGCCGACACCTGCCATGAGCTGACGATCGACATAACCAGCGGCTCCGGCGGCACCGCCTACCTCAACCCCGGGGTGTCCTACGACGCCATCGAGCTGGTGCCCTGAGCCCGAGGGAGTCCCGGCCTCATCGGCTGGGACCGGGATTGCCTCCGGTCGGGTGAAAACGTAGGTTGAGCACCGTTTCTTGTTTGCTGGTCGAAAGGTGCCACCAGGTGGGCCGACGAGAGAAACCAGTCGACCCCAGTGCCGGTCCGGTCCAGCGTCTCGCGCACGACCTGCGCCTGCTGAGGGAGAAAGCCGGGAAGCCGCCGTACCGGGAGATGGCCGAGCGGGCGGGCTACTCCACAACAGCGCTTTCGCAGGCCGCGGCCGGCGACCAGCTGCCGACTCTGGCTGTGGTGCGCGCATACGCGGCGTCGCTCGACGCCGACCCGGACGAGTGGGAGGCCCGTTGGCGGGAGGCGGACGCCGAGTTCCGTGCCCCCGCGGCCGACGAGCGGACTCCGTACCGTGGGCTGGCCCGCTTCGAACCGGCTGACAGCGACCTGTTCTTCGGCCGAGAGGCACTGATACGCGAACTCCTGGACCTGGCGCACGCGCACCGGTTCGCGGCGGTGTTCGGGCCGTCCGGCAGCGGCAAGTCCTCGCTGCTGAGGGCCGGCCTCGTCCCGCAGCTGCGGGAGAGCGAGGGTACCGGCCGCCCCGCGGTGATCCGCGTGGTCACTCCCGGCGAACGGCCCGCTCGCACACACGGGCAGGCGCTCGTTCCGCAGGACGGCGAGTCGGACACCTGGGTGATCGTCGACCAGTTCGAGGAGCTGTTCACCCTCTGCCACGACCGCGAGGAGCGCGACCGCTTCCTGGACCTGTTGCTCAGCGCGCGTGAGCCGGGCAGCCGCCTGCGCGTGGTGGTCGCGGTGCGCGGCGACTTCTACGGCCATTGCGCCGCCCACCGAGAGCTGGCCGAGGCCGTCAGCCGCGCCAACCTGCTGGTCGGGCCCATGAACGGGGACGAGCTGCGCGAGGTGATCACCGGCCCGGCCACCGCAGCGGGACTGAACGTGGAGCGAGTGCTGACCGCGCGGATCATCGAGGAGGTCGGCGACCAGCCGGGCGCGCTGCCGATGCTCTCGCACGCACTGCTGGAGACGTGGCGCCGTCGCCGGGGCCGGACGCTGATGCTGACCGGCTACGAGGAGACGGGCGGCGTGCGAGGGGCGATCGCCGCCACAGCCGAGCAGGTGTACGGCGACCTGACCGCACCTCAGGCACGGACCGTCCGCCGCATACTGCTGCGGCTGATCGCACCTGGCGGCTCCGCTTTCGAGCAGGGTCCGATCCTGCCCGCGGGCGTCCCCGACACGCGCCGCCCGGCGTCCCGCGCCGAACTGACCGGGCCGGACACGCAGGACGTACTGGAACGTCTTGCCGCCGCCCGCCTGATCACCCTTGACGGCGACACCGTCGAGCTGGTCCACGAGGCACTGATCACGAGCTGGCCCCGGCTGGCCGGCTGGATCGAGGAGAGCCGCGAGCGGCTGCACGTGCAGCGGCTGCTCGGCGAGGCCGCCCGCGCCTGGGACGGGCTGGACCGCGATCCCGGCGCCCTGTACCGGGGCACCCGGCTGGCCCGGTCCGAGGAACTGTTCGCGGACAACGCGGCGGGGGCCGGAGGAAAGGCCGAGGAAGACGACCTGGCCCAGCTGGAGCGGGCGTTTCTCACCGCTTCCCTGGATGCCCGGCACACCGAGCGGGACGCCGGGGCACGCGCCGCCCGTCGTACGCGCGCGCTCACGGTGGGCCTGTCGGTCTTCCTCGTGTGCGCGCTGACGGCCGGCCTGCTCGCCTGGCAACGCGACCGGGCAAGCACACAGGAGGCCGCGAAGGCCGCCGCCCGCCGCCTGGCCACGATCGCCGACAGTCTGCGTTCCAGCGACCCCCGCACCGCCTCCCTGCTCGGCGTCGCGGCCTGGAAGCTCGCTCCGCTGACCGAGTCGCGCTCCGCGCTGCTGGCGGCGCTGGTCCAGCCGGAACGGGACGCCTTCACCGACCCCCAGACAGGCAGAGACGCCCGGCGTTTCCTCACCGACCGCGGCCGGACCCTCGTCAGTGTCGCGAACAGCGCGGTGAATGTGTGGAGCGTCGCCGACCACCGGCGTACCGCGACCTACCAGCTGCCCAGCGGTATGGAGGTGACCGCCGCCGGTGCCGACTCCCGCTTTCTCGATCTCAGCGGGCCGGACGGTGATGTGCTGTGGGACCTCGCTGCCAGGAAACCCGCCGCCGAACTGGGCGACACCACGCTGATGGACACTTCGGACGACGGAAGCGCGTACGTCACCGGCCCGGCGGGCGACGGAGGCACCGTGCGGGTACAGCGGACCGACGGATCCGGGCCCGCCTTCTCAGCCGGTGTCCCGGACGGTCTGTCCATGACGGCCGTCAGCCCGGACGGCCGGCTGCTGGCGCTGTGCCCGGCCGGAGCCCCGCCGCAGGTGTGGGACACCGTCCGGCACCTGCGGCTGACGGGAGACTGGGACAAGGCCGACGGCACCGTCTGCGGCACCGGCTCCGGCGCGGACGGCGGATCCCGCCTCCTGCGGTTCAGCGCGGACGGCCGGCGACTGGCCGTCGCCTACGGTACGGCCGCCGCCGTCTGGGACGTGGGCGGCGGACGCACGGTCGCCGACTTCCAGAGCGGTGGCATCTCCGGGTTCACACAGCTCGCACTCTCCCCCGACGGGCGATTCCTGGCCACGGCCGACGACCAGCAGATCGCCGTGTGGCGACTGGCCAACGGGGGCACCATGGCCTTCCAGCGGCCGTTGTCCGGCGCTGAAGTAAGAGGCCTGACCTGGGATCCGGGCAAGCAACGCGTCCTGCGCCACCTGGACGGCGCCACCGTCCACAGCTACGACCTCACCGACCGCCTCGGCGCTCGATGGCAGGGCACCGAGGCCGACGCGACCGCCCTGAGCCCCGACGGCACGTCGCTGGCCACCGTCACCCGGTCCGGCGGCGGCTACCGGTTCGAGCTGCGCTCCACCCTCCCCCACTCTCGGCCTCGCTCGAGCGGAGGGACCCCGATGGGCGGGGTGCTCGGCCGGGCCACGCTCGGCCCCCTGCCCTCGCCCGACAGCACAACGACCCCGTTGCTGTCCTTCAGTCCGGACGGCCGGTCGCTCGCCATCGCCGACACCACCTCCTCGCAGGGTTCCCTGCGGCTGCGGTTCACCTTGTGGAACGTGCCGGCGCACAGAGTGCGCACGTCGTTCGACACCTCCGGTGCCGCCGACCGCCCCCTGGCCGGTCTCGTCGCGGGTCCCGGGGGGCGGACTCTGCTGGCCCTGCGCGAAGGCGGGGTCGAGGTGTGGGACACCGCACGCGGCCGCAGGTCACGGATCCTGCACGGCATGTCCGAGACCGCCCTGACCCTCCGGCCGGACGGGCGGCTGCTGGTCGGCTACGACGACGAGTACGGGAACCTGGCGTCCGGCAAGGTCACCGGGCGCGCCCTCGCCGACGGCCGGGAGGTCACCGCGCTCACTTTCAGCCACGACGGCACGCGGTTGGCAGTCGGCGACAAGACCGGGCACGTCACCCTCTGGGACGGCGACGCCCGGCGTCGCACGGGCGTGTTGACCGGCACTGCCGACACGGTCTCGCGGGGCGAGCCCGAGCCCGTCAGCGCGCTCGCCTTCTCCGCCGACGGCCACACCCTCGCCGTGGGCGGGACCGCCGGCACGCTACGCCTGTGGGACACCGAGGGCCAGCAGCTGCTCGGCAGCGATCTGCCGACATCCGGTGACGAGATCCGCTCGCTCTCCTTCGCCGGCGACGGGGGCACGGTGTACGCATCAGGCCCGGACGTGCCGCTCCAGGCCCTGCCCATCGCACCGGATCAGGCGGTCCGCACCATCTGCGAGCGAGCGGGCGGCGGGCTCACCCAGGCCCAGTGGCGCAGCTATGTCCCCGACGCCCCGTACCGCGAGGTGTGCCCCGTCCAGCGCTGAGGAAGCCGCAGTCGGGGGCGGAGGATTGTTCAGAGGGACCCCGAGGGTCGCTGAAAAACGCTCCTGACCTGGAACATCGAGAGCACGAAGGCCGTCCGCGCACTTCTGCGCAGGACGGCCGACCGGCGCCCGTTCCGCGACGCCCGGCACGTCCTCTCTCCCTCAGGTGCTCCGCATGCGTTCTCACGCCCTCCTCCCCTCGGCGCTTCTCCTGCTCGGTTCGCTCACCCTGACCGCGGCCTGCGCCAACGGGTCCGGAACCCCGGACCCCTCCCCCGAGTCCATGCAGGCCGGACCGTCCTCCTCCGCGTCCCGGACGGTCGATCCGTCGAGGATCAAGGGCCTGAGGATTGTCAACGACGGTAGCGAGCAGAGCTCCTGCCCGTTCGCCATCAGCTACCCGGACGTGCCCGGAGCGGAGGAAATGACATCCGCGATGAGGAAGGACGTCGACCAGCGCCTGGCGGCCTTCCGCTCCAGCCGGTGCGACAACGGCTCACCTTCGGCCGGCGAGCTCAACGTCAGCCACCGGTTCCTGGTCGCCTCCGGTGACGTGCTCGGTGTCCGGCTCACGACGCTGGACGGCAGTGGGGTCGGCAACGGGCAGTCGACCAGCACGTACTGGTACGACGGGGAGAACGGCGCCTACCGCCAGGCACTCGACCTCATATCCGACGGTTCACGGGACGCCTTCACCGCCGCTCTGAAAAAGCAGCTCAGGGGCCGCGAGGGGGTGGACCCCAGTTACCTCGACGACGCATTCGCCGACACCACCCATCTTGCCGACCTTCTCGACGACCTGTCCTTCACCGCCGATGGCAATCTCCGAGCGGAGCTCGACCGGGGCACGGTGGGAGCCGATGCGGCCGGGTCCCACGTCGTCTCCCTCGACAAGGCGACGATCACCCCCTGGCTGTCTCCCTTCGGCCTACGCGCCCAGCAGCAGACCGAGCACCCCGGCAACGACCTCGACCTGGGAGCCCCCAGCACACCCAGCGCGGCCGTGCCCACACACTCCGCCTCCGCCGACGACGACACCGACTGCAAGAAGGTCAAGTGCATCGCCCTGACCTTCGACGACGGCCCGGCCGCCCCGGAGACCGCGACCCTGCTCAACCACCTCGACCGATACGAGGCGCGTGTCACCTTCTTCACCGTGGGCCAGAACGTGGCCGCCCATCCCGAGCTCGTACGCGCCGAGGTGAAGGCCGGCCATGAGGTCGGCAACCACTCCTGGAACCACCCTGACCTCACCAAGCTCACCCCCGAACAGATCGCCTACCAGCTGGGCCGCACCAGCGGCGCGATCAAGGCCGCCACCGGCAAGGCCCCCACCCTCTTCCGGCCGCCGTACGGCGCGGTCAACGCCAAGGTGAAGGCCGCCACCACACTGTCGCCGGTGCTGTGGGACGTCGACACCGAGGACTGGAAGTACCGGGACGGCGCCAAGGTCGCTCGGACAGTCATCGCCAAGGCTCGGCGCAACAGCGTCGTCCTGATGCACGACATCCACCCGACGTCCGTCGCCGCCGTCCCGGAGATCCTTCGCACCCTCACCGCCGAGGGCTTCCGCTTCGTCACGGTGAGCCACCTGCGTGCCACGCTGTGATCAGAGGCTCGACGCGGCGTCCCTGGGCAGGAAGCCGCAGGCGCCACGACTCGTACGGTGTTCTCGCCGCGCTGCGGGTGTGCCGGCCCGTCTCCGGGCCGAGGAAAAAAGGGCCGCTGAGCTGGAGGCCGACGGCTACGCGAGTGTGCGGCGCCGTCGCGCACCGAGAGGAAGTCTGTCCCTCTGTCCTCCCGGCCGTGGTTTCCGCCGTGGTGAGGCACGCTCAGGCCGGGTTGAGCTGCCACTGCTGGCAGTTGCTGTTCAGCCACGACCACTGGCGTACGTCGGCTCCGTCGGCCGAGGAGCAGTCGGCGACGTCGGCGACCTTACTGGTGGCCTGATTGACGATCCGTACATAGCCGCCGCTCGTGGCGAGGAACCGGAACCGCTGACAGGTGTTGTTCAGCCAGGACCACTGACGCAGGTCCGCACCGTCGGCCGAGGAGCAGTTCTCCGTGTCCAGCACCTTTCCGCCGGCGACGTTGACCAGGCGATGGGTGTCGTCGCCCAGGTCTTCGAGGCGCCAGCGCTGGTTGTTGGCCCCACTGCACGTCCACTGCTGGACGTTGGCCCCGTCGGCGCTCGAACTCCCCGTCACCTCAAGGCACTTGCCAGTTACGCGGTTGACGACCGTGTATGTCGTCGAGGCGGACGACGGCTCCCCCGAGGGCCCGGCGAGTGACGCGCCGAGCCGCACCGGCGTACCGAGGTTCGGCGTACCGTCCGGGTTCCAGGTGAACTTCTGCGCACGCGTCGTCCGGCCGTTGTCGCAGCCGTCGCCCGCGCTGTCGTTGGCGTGGTAGACGATCCAGCTCTCGGTGCCGTCCGGCGAGTTGAAGAATCCGTTGTGCCCCGGCCCGTAGACCCCGTTCGCGTCGTTGCGCTGGAAGACGGGCGTGGACTTCTTCGTCCAGGACGAGGCGGACAGGGGGTTGGAGCCGGTCAGCTCCAGCTGGCCGAGCTTGTAGTCGGGCGTCCAGCAGCCGCTCGCCGAGTAGATCAGGAAAGTACGGCCGCCCCGCTGGAGTATCTCCGGGCCCTCGTTGACCGTCCCGCCCGAGCGCTCCCAGTCGTACGTGGGCGTGGAGATCGTCGAGAAGGAGCCGCTGACCGTGTACGGGGTGGACATCCGCGCGGCGACGAGGTTCTGCGTGCCGCCGCTCGCACTGCCGAACAGATACAGGCTTCCGTTGATGGTCGCGACGCTCGGGTCGAGCATCCAGGCGCTGTTCAGCCGGCTCCTGTACATGTAGGGGCCCAGCGGGTCCGAGCCGGCGCTCTCCAGGACGTGGGTGCGCTGGGTGGGGACGTAGTCGGAGACGTTCTGGCCGGCGACGTGGTAGAGGTACCAGCGGCCGTTCAGGAAGTGAAGTTCCGGCGCCCAGATGTTGCAGCAGCGTGAGGCCGCGTCACCCGTCCACACCTGGACGCTCGGCGCGGTTGCGAGACCGGCGAGTGTCGGCGCCTTGCGGATGGTGATGGCGTCGGTCCAACTCGTGGTCACCAGGTAGTAGTTGCCGTTGTGGTATGTGATCCAGGGGTCGGCGCCCTTCTGTGCCTTGACCGGGTTGGTGAAGGAGGCGGCACTCGCCGGGGACTGGCCCAGGGACAGCGCGAGCAGGAGGGCCGCCAGCAGGGTCAGTAGGCGACGGGCCATCCGCTGCTCCAGTCCAGGAGGTTGATGCCGAGCTTCGCAGTGCCGTTGGCCTGGCCGTCGTAGTAGTGGTAGACGATCAGGTCGCCGCCCGCGTCATTCATGATCGACTGTCCGCCGGGGCCGATGTACCGGCCGTGCGACTCCAGCACGGGCGTACCGCCGTTGTTCATCATGGCGACGCCGTTCTTGTCGGAGTACGGGCCGGTGACGCTGGTGGCCCGGCCGACCTTGACCTTGTACGTGGAGCCGGTGCCGGCGCAGCAGGTGTCGTAGGAGGCGAACAGGTAGTAGTAGCCGTTCCGTTTGACGATGTAGGGGGCCTCGACGGCCTTGGTGCCGGTGGGGCGGGAGGCCAGCGAGTAGCGGGTGGTGTTGGACGAGAGCTGCTTCCCGGTCGACGGGTTGATCTGGATCATCTTGATCCCGGTCCACCAACTGCCGAAGGACAGCCACCACTTGCCGTCGTCGTTCACAAAGAGGTTCGGGTCGATGGCGTTGTAGTCGTTCGCCGAACTCGACGTGTAGACGATGCCCTGGTCGGTCCAGCTGCCCGGCCGGCCGGTTGTCGACGTCGCCAGTCCGATGGCCGAGTTCTGCGAGCCGAAGGACGAGACGGAGTAGTACATCAGGTACTTGCCGCCGTGGTACGAGAGGTCGGGTGCCCAGGCCTCCGGCACGGAGGAGTAGGTGCGCCACCAGCCCGGCCGGCCGGAGAAGGCGTCCGCGCCGCCGCTGAAGGCGATGCGGTCGGTGGAGGTGCGGTTGCTGATACCGCCGCCGGTGGCGTACAGCAGGTACTGGCCCGACGATGTGCGGATCATCGTCGGATCGTGGACCGCGGTCGAGCCAGTGACGGTGCCCGGGTTCGGATACGCGGACGCCGAGCTCGGGACGAGTGCGAGCAGGATCGCCGCGGGGACAGCGAGGAGAGCGGTTCTGCGGGTGGTTCCGCGGGTTGAACTGTGAGCGTCTTTGCGGGAGGTGCGGCTCACGCGGATCCTCCTTGGAGGGGGGACGGCCCGTTCGGTATCGCGAACGCCGGTCACGACTTCGAACGGGAACGTAGAATCGAACCCCTTGCGCGTCAACGGTTCGCGCAGCAACTCGCATCACGGTGGTCGTCGAATCGCGTTCGACAGCCCACCTGTCGCACACCTGCCGGCGGCGCCCACAACCCGCCCCGCGCCCGGTCACCACCGCATGTGAGCCAGGGCCGTTGATGGGACACCCCCTACTTCGGCGGGTCGGCCGAGACCGTCCGCGCCGACCTGCACGGCGGACTCGTCGAGCACGGCATCGGACACCGGTTGCGGGCGCCCGTCGAGGCCGAGGACCGGCGTGGCCTCCTTGTACCAGGACTCGACGACGACGTTGCCCCAGAAGTCGCGGCGGCGGTCGTCGTGGACGTTCCAGCGGTAGGTTTCGTGGTCGGGGTCACCGGTGCAGTAGCCGCTGGCGTAGATCTCGACACGGTGGCCGTCGGGGTCGCGGAGGTAGAGGTAGAAGGCGTTGGGGCCGAGTGGCCCGGTGACGATGACGAAGCTGCCGACATTGATCAGCCGCCTATGGAACCAGGGCAGCGCCTTGTCGGTCCAGGCATCGGTGGCGGCCTGACCTGCTCGGCACGGATGATGCAGTGCAGGGTCTCGACCAGGAAGCCGCCGGTGGCCAGGCGGGTGAGTCCGGTGGTCGCGTCGCGTTGGCGGATGTCGGCGCCGACACGTGCGGCGGCCTCGGCGAGGCCGTGGACGTACCTGCCGACGTGCCGGCCGGCGCGGAGCGGGTCGAACAGGGCGCCGTGGTAGTAGTCCGAGCCCAGCTCCGACTTCAGTTCGTTCGGGGTGAGGAGCTGTGTCTCGTGGTCGAAGTTCTCGGCCAGGCCGCCTCGCGGAACGCGTCGGACAGAACGCGGGCACGCTCCTGACCGATGCGTTTGCGGGCGTGACCGGCACCGATGGTGCGGCCTTGGGCGCACATTCTGTCGTTGCGGCCCGAGGCGACCTTGTCCTTCTCGACGAGAGGACCCGGGCAGACCATGAATCTTGATCGACCGGACCGTCCGTCATGCCGCTTTCCGCTGGGCAATTGCGTCCTGACCAGCATCGATCCATCCCTGGCATGAATATTCGGACCCGCGCGACGACCTCCGCCGCGCAGCCACCGGCCTCGGCGAAGGCCAACGCGTGCGGCAAGTGGTGTTGCGAGAACTCTTGACGGACGGTCGGTGGATGCGTACACATTGACCGCGCGGTCAGACCGCGCGGTCATGTAATTGACCTCGTTCGATGGAGAACACACGGCCATGGGGAGACTTCATGACAACAGGGCTGGAGCGCGGTGCGGGCTCCTCCGCGCCGCGCAGTGAGGACGTGGCCAGGCTGGCCGGCGTCTCCCGCAAGACGGTCTCCCGGGTCCTCAACAACGAGCCGTACGTCTCCGACGAGTCCCGACGACGCGTTCTGGCGGCCGCCGAGGAACTCGGCTACCGGCTGAACCACGCCGCCAGGGCGCTGGCCTCCGGCCGTACCCGCTCCATCGGTGTGGTCGCTCTGGGGACGGCCGGGTATGGAACCGCCTCCCTGCTCGTGGGCATCGAACAAGCCGTACGGGACGCCGGTTACGCGCTTCGCGTGCTCAACACACCGGACGGCGACCCGGAAACCATCGCCGCCGCGCTGGAATCACTCCTGGAGCAGGGCGTGGACGGCATCGTCGTCTCCGAACCCATTGTCGAAGGAGAAGTCCCGCTCGGCGTCGACGTGCCGGTCCTGTTCCTCGGAGCCCCAGCCGCCTTCAGTGCCGCCCGGACCCTGACCGTCGGTGTGGGCGCCCATCAGCTGGCGCGCGCGGCCACCGATCACCTCCTGGACCTGGGGCATACGACCGTCCATCACCTCGCCGGGCCGCGGCGGTGGTACGCCACCACGGACCGCATCGAGGGATGGCGGGCGGCACTCGCGGCCCGGGGCGCGCACGAACCGCCCGTGCTGAACGGTGACTGGTCGGCGGCCTCCGGGTATGCCGCGGGCCTTGGGCTGGCCTCGGACCTCTTAGTGACCGCGGTGTTCGCCGGGGGCGACGAGATGGCCATCGGCCTGATCCATGCCCTGCGGGAAGCCGGCCGCCGGGTGCCGGAGGACATCAGCGTCGTCGGTTTCGACGGAAACCCCGTCTTCGCCTACGTCTCCCCGCCTCTGACCACCGTCCGTCAGCCCTTCGAGGCCGCGTCACGGGAAGGAATCCGGCTCCTCCTCCACGCCATCGAGAAGCCCGACACCGTGCCGCCGCCGGCGAACGACCCACCCGTCGAACTCATCGTCCGCGGCTCGACCGCACCTCCCCCCTCCCCCTGACCCACCCTCCCGTGCCAATGCTCCGGCGCAGGCCCGCTCGCCGGGGCACCCCACCTCCGCCGTTGCGCACTTGCCCGCCGCGTTCCCTGCGCTCGCGAGCCACGCCCGGGCAGCGTCGCCCGCTCGTTCCCCCGGACGACGCGCCCAACGAACCCCGCCGCTCCCGCCGGATCTGTCCGAGGGGCGACGGGGCACCGGAAAACCCCTTCCCTTCCCCGTTTGAGAGCCGCACATGTCCCCCGTACAGCCAGGCGCCAGACCCGGCGCCGCTCCGCGCCCCCGTCTCACCACTCTCCTGTTCCTGCTGCTCGCTCTGGCCTTGGCCGGGGCGACACTGGTCCTGCCCGCCGCGGGCAGGGCAGACGCCGTCTCCCGCCCCGCCCAGACCCTGTACACCCCGCCGTCCGGCTCACCCGCCCCTGGCGCGCTCTACCCGCGGGGGCTGCGTCTGCAGCACAACGGGTCGGCCAACGGCACCCTCCTTGCCACCTTCGAGCAGTACACCAACAGCACCCCGGTCTTCCCGATCTACCGCAGCACCGACAACGGCAACTCCTGGTCGAAGATCTCCGAGGTCGCCGACACCCAGAACGGCTGGGGCATGCGCTGGGAGCCCGAACTGTTCGAACTGCCCACGGCGATGGGAGGCTTCCCGGCCGGCACCGTCCTGGCCGCAGGCGACTCCGTCCCCAGCAACCGTGGGGGCACCAAGATCGACCTGTACGCCAGCACCGACCGCGGGCAGACCTGGACCTTCGTCACCAACATCGCCACCGGCGGCGAGGCGATATCCAGCAACGGCCACACCCCCGTGTGGGAGCCCTACTTCCTGGCGGCCGACGGCAAGCTGATCGTCTACTACTCCGACCAGCGCGACACCGCCCACGGCCAGGAGATCGTCCACCAGGTCTCCACGGACCTTCGCATCTGGGGCCCGGTCGTGGACGACGTGTCGAAGCCGAACTACGCGGACCGGCCCGGCATGCCGGTGGTCACCCGGCTGCCCAACAGCAACTACGTCATGACACACGAGTACTGCAACGCGCCCGAAGGCGGCTGCTCCGTGTACTACAAGATCTCCGCCGACCCCGAGGCGTTCAACTCCGCCACCGACCAGGTCCTGCGGGCGACCGACGGTACGATCCCCAGCGGGGCGCCCTTCGTCACCTGGCTGCCCACCGGCGGCCCCAACGGCACCCTCGCCGTCAGCGGTGACACCGTGGAGGACCTGTTCCTCAACACCCAGAACGGTGACCCGAACGCCTGGACCCGCATCCGCGCCAACGTCCCCCGCGGCTACAGCCGCGGCCTGCTCCCCCTGTCCGACGGACACAGCCTCATGGTGTTCACCGGCGGCCGGGCCGGCGTAAGCACCCTCAATCCCGTCCAGTACAGCGTCATCGACCTGGGCGGCGGGATCTCCGACGGCGCCACCTACACCGCCTCCAACGCAGGCAGCAACCTGATGCTGACCATCGCGGGCGGCTCCACCACCAACGGCACCGCCGCCACCCAGCAGAACGCCGACAACGCCACCGACCAGCAGTGGCGCTTCGTCCAGCAGCCCTCCGGCTACTTCAAGATCCTCAACGTCGCCAGCGGCAAGGTCCTCGGCGTACAGAACCAGTCCACCGCCAACGGCGCCAAGATCCTCCAGTGGGACGACAACGGCACTCTCGACCACGAATGGGCCGTCGCCCCGCACCCCGCCGGCGGGTACAACATCACCAACCGCGTCACCGGCAAGAACCTCGAAATCCCGGGCGCCTCCACCGCCACCGGCACCAGCGCCGGCCAGTGGAGCGACACCGGCTGCGCCTGCCAGCGTTGGAACCTCACCCAGACCGCTCTGCCGCCGCTGGGCACCGGACAGTACATCCTCGTCAACAAGAACAGCGGCAA
Organism: Streptomyces sp. NBC_00576; assembly: GCF_036345175.1. Classification (NCBI taxonomy): domain Bacteria; kingdom Bacillati; phylum Actinomycetota; class Actinomycetes; order Kitasatosporales; family Streptomycetaceae; genus Streptomyces; species Streptomyces sp. NBC_00576. Next base: position 1,582,623 of record NZ_CP107780.1, read on the forward strand.
GTACCTCGACATCCCCGGCGCCTCCACCGCCACCAACACGGCCGCCCAGCAGTATCAGAACTCCGCCTGCCTCTGCCAGCTGTTCGCTTTCCAGTCCGCCGGCGGCGGAGCCTGGACCATCAAGAACGTCAACAGCAACCTCAACCTGGACATCCGCAACTCCTCCAGCACGGCAGGCGCGGCCATCGTCCAGAACACCGCCTCCAGCGCCGACTCGCAGAAGTGGACGCTCACTGACGCGGGCAACGGCTACTACAAGCTCCGCAATGTGAACAGCAGCCTCGTCGCCGGTGTCGCCCAGTCCTCCGCCGCGGACGGCGCGGCCGTCGTCCAGTGGAACAGCCTCACCGTCGACGACCAGCTCTGGAAGATCGTCCGCATCAACTGACCCGACGAAAGGCAGGGTGTCCGGCATCCCGCCGGCCGGGCTCGCCGACCAAGCCGACGAGCCCGGCCACCCCTGCTCCGTACCGCGTCCACTGCCCGCAGCCGTGTGACGACGATGACGACGACTCACCGTCCGCGCCCTCATGTCCGAGAACCACATGCCGTGCGAGTACGGCGCCGCGATCCGGGCCAACGGCCGGCTGGACGCGAGGTGCAACCGGGGCACGTCTCCCAGTCTTCTCGCGCAGCCGGTCATCCGACCCGGATGCCGCCGACCCACCGCGTTCGTCGGCGTGACGCGCGCGAAGAAGACCTACCACTTCACCTCTGAAAAGCGAGTTCTGACATGACAGGTTCCCCTTCTCGCCGGCATGTGCTGAGCGGGGCAGCTGCAGGAGTGCTGGCCTCGTTGGCGGGGATTCCACTTGCCGGTACCGCGTCCGCTGCGACGTACACGGCGCCGAATCCGCGTGTCCGCATCGATCTCAACAGCGGGTGGCGATTCATCAGGCAAGACGTCACAGGTGCACAAGCGCCCGGGTTCGATGACTCCGGATGGACGTCGGTCACCACGCCCCACACCTGGAACGCCGTCGACGGCGCCGACGGCGGCAACAACTACTACCGCGGAGTGGGCTGGTACCGCCGCCACTACACGGTGCCGTCCGCAATGGCCGGGAAGAGGCTCTACCTGCAGTTCGCCGGGGTCAACCAGGTCGCCGACGTCTGGGTCAACAGCACGTACGTCGGGCAGCACAAAGGCGGATACGCCCGTTTCAGGTTCGACGTCACCGGCGTGCTCGTCCCCGGCGGGGACAACGTCATCGCGGTGAAGGTGACCAACGCCTACGACACCGGCATCGCGCCGGTGAGCGCGGACTACACCTTCGAGGGCGGCATCTACCGCAACGTCAGCCTGTGGGCCATCGACAACCTGCACGTACGGATGACGGACTACGCGGGTCCCGGCGTCTACCTGCGGCAGAGCAATGTGACCACGGCGTCGGCCACGGTGACCGTGACGACGAAGCTGTGGAACGACAACAGTGCCACCAGATCGGTGGTGGTCCGCACCGTCATCGCCGACAGCAGCGGGAACGTCGTCGCGGACACCAGCACCACTGCGCGCTCCCTTGCCGCGGCCGCCGGCGCGGACATCAGCCAGACCGTCACTGTCAACAGCCCACGCCTGTGGAACGGTCTGGCGGATCCGTACCTCTACAACGCCAGCGTCGAGATCCACGACGTCACCGCGGGCACGGACAGGGTCACTGATGTGGTGACCGAACGCCTGGGCCTTCGCTCCTTCGCCGTGGACGCCGATACCGGCTTCCACCTCAATGGCAGCCACCTCGGCCTGCACGGCGTCAACCTGCACCAGGAGCGGGCCGTCAAGGGGTGGGCGACAACCGACGCCGACCACACCCAGGACTTCGATCTCATCCAGGAGATCGGCGCCAACACCATCCGGATGGCGCACTACCAGCACGACCAGAAGGACTACAACCTCGCTGACGAACGCGGGCTGATCGTGTGGGCGGAGATCCCCGTGGTCAACTCCGTCACCAACTCGACCGCCTTCACCGCCGGCACCCAGAACCAGATGCGTGAGCTGATCCGGCAGAACTACAACCACCCGTCGATCGTCTTCTGGGGCATCGGCAACGAGCAGACCGACTACAACGGCACCGCCACGAACACGCTGCTCCAGTCACTGGCCGACATCGTCGCGTCCGAGGACCCCGACCGGCTCTCCACCTACGCCGTGCGCGGCGAGGACCCCGACAACGCGCAGTCAGGGCTGCACACGCAGACAACGGGCTTCAACAAGTACTACGGCTGGTACTACGGCTCCGCGGACGGTGACCTGGGTGCATGGGCAGACAACCTGCACACCACCTCCCCGTCCCGCAGGATCGCCATGTCGGAGTACGGCGCCGGCGCCAACACCACCCAGCACGCCCTCAACCCGCCGAAGCCCTCACCGGGTGGCTCCTGGCACCCCGAGGAGTACCAGTCGCTGTTCCACGAAGCGGCCTGGAAGCAGCTCGCCGCCCGTCCGTACATCTGGGGCTCGTTCGTCTGGGCCATGTTCGACTTCGCCTCCGACGGCCGTAACGAAGGAAGCCGGCCCGGCATCAACGACAAGGGCCTGGTCACCCGCGACCGGCAGATCCGCAAGGACGCCTTCTACTGGTACAAGGCCAACTGGGCGAGCACTCCGACCCTCTACATCACCAGCCGCCGCTGGACCCAGCGCACCGACGCCGCCACCGAACTGAAGGTCTACTCCAACGCGAGTCAGGTCACCGCCACCCTCAACGGCACCTCCCTGGGAACCCTGAGCAGCAGCGACCACATCTTCAGATGGGCCAACGTCACACTGAAGCAGGGGCAGAACACCGTGACAGTCACCGCGACCATCAACGGCTCCACCTACACCGACAGCGTCGAGTGGACTCTCGGCTGACAATTTAAAACGCTGGGACAGTCGGCGCCGACGGCATTGCCCAGGCCGCGCTTTGAGGTGTGAACATCTGATGCGGGACCCGGTCGGAGGATATTTGTCCGGTGGCCCGTACGCAGGACCCGCCCGGCACATCGCAGTGATCGGCATCGCCGCAGAGTCGTCGTACGTCGCGTGCGTACAGACCGCTGAGCCTGAAACGACGGGTGCGGCTCACGCTCGGCGGGGTGATTCTGGGAGGGCGGGGCATGGTGACCTACGCGGTCGCCAGTCCCTCCGCTGATCCGGCGCGGCGGGCCGGGCCAGATGGCGGGAGTTGCCGCGCACGGACACCCGTGCCTACTTGCGCACGTGGAAGCGCAGCATGGTGACCCCGCCCGACTGGACGTTGCTGAACGGTTCCAGGTCGATCCGGTCGAGGCCCGGCGGCGCGAAGCGGACGCCGTCGCCGAGCAGCACCGGCAGCACGTACACCAGGATCTCGTCGACGAGGCCGCGCTGCAGGCACTGGGCGGCCACGTCGGCGCCGAGGATCTCCAGGTTCTTGTCGCCGGCGGCGCGGCGTGCCGTGGCCAAGGCTTCCTCGATGTCGCAGGTGAGGAAGGTGACGTTGGGGTCCGGCTCGTCGGGCGGGCGGTGGGTGAGGACGAACTGCGCCCCGCCGTCGTAGTCGGGGTTCTCGTCGGACATGCGCTTGCCGACCTCGTACGTGCCCCGGCCGATGAGCATGGCACCCGTGGCCGCCATGACCTCCGGGAACGTCGCCGACGTCATGTGCTCGAAGATCCAGTCCATCGTGTGGCCCGGACCGGCGATGAACCCATCGAGGGACATCACCCTGTTCACGACCACTTTGCCGGTGCTCGCATCCGTCATGCGTCTTCTCCAAGCAGGTGGAGGGCCGGGATCGCATCATAGGTCGGTGAGCAACACCTTCTCCGGCGGTAGCCACGACCTGGACCTGTCCAATGGCGCCACCGCGGTGTTCATCGACGTGCTGATGCTGGCCGTCGGCCTGGCGGTCCCTCATCGCCTCCGGCGCAGCCTGGGAAGCGGCCGTCACCGACACCGCCGCCGCGTGACCGCATCCGCGGGCCGACGGCGCCGACCGGGGTGGGCGTCGCCGCCGAGCGCGCCAGCGACACCCCACCCGCCAGCCTTCGAAGTCGTCCACACCCCGCAAGCCCTTCATGCCTTTTCAAGGAGAGATCCATGACTACGACGACCAACACGACCGACCCGGTCGACCACACCGGTCCCGGCGCAGGGCGGGAGCAGCGCAGAGCTGACACCGAACCGGGGGCGCCGGCTTCCGCGGTGCCGGTCCGGCGCCCCCATCCATGAAACCCGTATTACGAGAAAGGCTCTCCGTGACCGGGCAGGTCCCCAACGTGTCCCTCAACAACGGCGTGCAGATGCCGATCCTCGGCTTCGGCGTCTTCCAGATCCCCGAAGACCAGACCCAGCAGACGGTCGAGGCCGCGCTCGAAGCCGGGTACCGCCTGCTCGACACCGCCGCGGCATACGAGAACGAGCGAGCCGTGGGCCGGGCCATCGCCGCAGGCGGCATCGCCCGCGAGATTGGCGCGACACCCGGCCAGGTCGCCCTGGCCCGGGCAGCCGACCAGTCCTCCGTCGCCGCTCCCGTCGTCGGCGCCCGCACCCTCAGCCACCTCACCGACAACCTGGGTGCCGCCGAGCTACACCTCGACGCCGACACCACCGCCGCCCTCAACACCGTCAGCGCACCCCAGCACGGCGGTTACCCCTACGGCGGCTTCGGCACCGCGCAGCGCTCCCGCGACCCTCCGCGGCAGCAAAGCCCAGGCGAACCTCATCGCCGGCGGAAGCGACGCACCTCTCGGTCACGCATAGCCGCGCCGGACGGGTCCACGTACGCACTCACCCTGCGACTCGATGGACACCTCATGCACGCCATCTCCGACGAGACGCTCATCAGCACTTGGTCCTGCCCTGTGAGCCGCGACCAACTGCCCTCCTTGCGCAGCATCAGAACCGCCGGCGGGCACTTTCCTGCACCGGTATTGCCGACCGGAGTCAGCTGGTCACGGTCGTCATCGAGGACGCCCACTTCCGCATCCTCCATGAAGGCGAAGAGATCACCGTCAAGGAGGGGAGGAATTCCGACCCTCTCAGCAAGATCCGGGTCACATCCGAACGCGAGGACAGCCAGAAAACCTCAAGCCTCCTGAGACACGCACTCGTACATCAGGCGCCTAGTGATGACGAACCGTCAGAGAGGTCAGTGCCACACATCGACGGGCACACGATCCCGCATTCCTCCAGCCCGTCGAAGGAACGCGCTCCCCGGTTCCTGCGGTCTGAATTCGCAGAATCTGACGGCCCGTCATATTCCTTGATTGGCAAGGATGTTTGGGGTCATGCTGTGATTCCCCTGTGAACTCCTGTTTCCTGGAGGAACATCCGTGCCATCCAACCCCCCACCGGCACCGCATCCGAGACGACGTGGAATGCTGATCGTCGGAGTACTGGTCACCGCACTGTTCGGGCAGTTGCTCGCCGGGACCGCCGTCGCCACCCCCTCGGCCAAGACCCCGCCACCCGGACGCATAGCCTGGGAACCCTGCGAATCACCCTCCGGCCAGGGCACCTTCGAGTGCGCCACGATCACCGTGCCCGTGGACTGGAAGCGTCCACGCGGCGCCACCATCGATCTGGCACTCGCCCGTCATCCGGCCACCGACCCCGCACGCAGGATCGGTTCGCTCCTCATCAACCCCGGCGGCCCAGGCGGCTCCGGCGTGAACTTCGCGTTCAGCGCCCCCGACAGCTTCTCCCCCGAACTGCTGGAGCGCTTCGACATCGTGGGCTTCGACCCGCGCGGCGTCGGCCGCAGCAACCCGGTGCTGTGCGACGAGGACCTCGTCGCAGCACAGGGCGGGCTGCTCTACCCGGACAGCGCCGCCTCCTTCACCGCCCTCCGCGGAGCCAACCGCGCGCTCGGCGAGAACTGCCGCCACCTCACCGGGCCGCTCGTCGACAACATGGACACCGCGAGCGTCATCCGCGACATGGACGCGATCCGCGCCGGCCTCGGCGAGCAGCGGATCAGCTACTACGGCGTCTCCTACGGCACCGGGATCGGCCAGCAGTACGCGGAGCGCTATCCGCACCGCGTCCGCGCGATGACGATCGACTCGAACATGGACCACAGCCTCGACCCGTGGAACTACCAGAAGACCGAGACCATCGCGATGGAGGAGTCGTACGGCCAGTTCGCCGACTGGTGTGCCCGGACCGCCTCCTGCGTGCTGCACGACCAGGACGCCCGCGCGTTGTTCGACTCGCTCTACCGGCGGGCCGACGCGGGTGACCTGGTCCTGCCGGGTGACCCGCCCTACACCTTCACCACCCAGGACCTCCAGTCCTTGGCCTTCGGCTACATGTACGACCCGGCCTCCTGGTTCCAGTTCGCCGAGGACCTCGCCTACCTGGACGCGCCCGACCCCGCCGCGGCGCGGTCCGTCGGGAAGCGCGGTGAGCCGACGGAGTTCGCGTACCTGCCGGTGATGTGCCAGGACTACGACTTCGACGTCCCGTCGTACGGCACGCTCGCCCGCTACGAACGCAAGCTGGCCCGTCTCGCCCCGCTGACCCGCCTCAACTCCCTGGCGTGGACCGACCTGACCGGCTGCCAGGACTGGCCGACCGAGGTGACCAACCCACCGCACCGGCTCCGTGCCGACGGCACCCCGCCGATCCTGGTGACCAACAGCCGCTACGACGTGGCCACCCCGCACTCCTGGGGCTCCAACGCGGCCCGCCAGATCGGGCGCGAGGCCGTGTTCCTCACGTACGACGGTGTCGGCCACGGTGACTACTGGCTGAGCCCGTGCGCGCGCGACGCCATCGACACCTACCTGCTCACCCTCAAGACCCCCCGCAACGGCACCCATTGCCCCGCGGTCTGGCCGACCGGACCCTCCGCCCAGCGGCAGTCGCCGACCGGCGGCCTCGTCAACCCGCTGCCCGAACTGCTGGGCACGGGAACCCGCAGGTGAACAACGTGACGCGGCCCGACCCCACGCGATCCTGAACAGGTTGATTGCCCTCTCACACTCGAACGGAGCGTGAGAGGGCCTCCTCAGCCGGCCAGTACTCCAGCTGTAGCCACAGTCTCAGAAATTGGCCTCACGCCGCCTGCCGCCCCACCCCCTCAAACCGCATCTGACCTGCGACGATGCGACTTCTGCCGGTTTACCAACAGTTTGCGGCGCAATAATCGATACAAAATACCCAGAGCTGCTATACCTCGCAAAGCGGAACTGTCAAGCTCGACTCAACCATCGTCGGAAAACGCTCAGCAAGGTCGCTGGCTCAGCGCCCTCCCGATGCCACTCCCTCAGACACGCACCCGCCCTGAACAGGTAGTTTCCCCAGCCCCTTCCGTGAGACGGAAGAGGTATTGCGCCCCCGTGACGCCCTTCTGGACGATGTCGCCATCACCCAACGACGGGAGCCGCAGCCATGCCGCACACGACGACTTTCGCGAGGAACCAGTGGTACGTCGCCGCCTACAGCCACGAGGTGGGGCGGGAGCTGCTCGGCCGGACCATCCTCGGTGAGCCCCTCGTCTTCTACCGCACCGAGGGCGAGGGAACGCCCATCGCCCTCGCCGACCGCTGTGTGCACCGGCGTTACCCGCTCTCCGAGAGCGGACTCGACGGCGACCGGATCGTGTGCGGTTACCACGGCTTCACCTACGACACGACCGGTACGTGCGTGTACGTGCCCGGGCAGAAGCGCATCCCGCGTACCGCCCGCGTCGCCTCCTACCCGGTGGTCGAGCAGGATGCCCTGATCTGGGTGTGGATCGGCGACCCGGCCCTCGCCGACGCCGACACGATTCCGCGGGCCCGGCACCTCGACTCCCCCGGCTGGGTCACCGTCCGTGGCATGGAGCCGATCGACGCCGACTACGGACTCCTCGTCGACAACCTCCTCGACCTCTCCCACGAGACCTACCTGCACGGTGGCTACATCGGCACCCCGGAGGTCGCCGAGACGCCGATCACCACGGAGGTCGACGAGGGCGCCGGCATCGTGCGGGTGAGCCGGCACATGGACGACGCCGAGTGCCCGCCGTTCTACGCCAGGTCGACCGGCATCGAGGGGCGGATCACGCGCTGGCAGGACATCGAGTACCACGCGCCGTGCCTGTACCTGCTGCACAGCCGGATCGCGCCGGTGGGTGTCCTGCCCGAGGCCGACGGCAGCGACCCGAACGGCTTCCACACCGAGATCACTTACGCCATCACGCCGTCGGCCGACGGCAAGGTGTACGACTTCTGGATGGTCTCGCGCGACTGGGCCACGGAAGACGACGAGGTCACCGAGTTCCTGCGGGGCAACAACCACACCGTGGTCATGCAGGACGTCGACGCGCTCAACCTCCTTCAGCGCACGCTGGGTTCGGAACGGTCGGGGTACCAGGAGCTGAGCATCAACATCGACACCGGCGGTCTCGCCGCCCGCCGTATCCTCGCCCGGCTGGTCGAGGAGGGCGACAAGCCGGTGGAGAAGGTCCTGTGAGCAGCAGCCCGACAGGCGAGGTCTACCGCATCGACTGGCTGCCGGGTACGGACATCCTGCACGGCACCTGTCACTGCGGCCGGGAACACAGCTCGCAGGACCCCATCGAGATGTGGGAGTGGATGCTCGCCCATCCGCAGGGACATCAAGCGCAGGCAGACCAGGCACAGGGAAACAGCTCATGAACGTGTACGAAGCCGAACTCGTCGTCGAGCGGCGGGAGTCCGCCGCCGACGGCGTGCTCGCGCTCACCCTGCGGCATCCGCTGGGCGATGAGCTGCCGGGCTGGGAGCCGGGCGCCCATGTCGACGTCCTGCTCGGACCAGGGCTTGAGCGGCAGTACTCGCTGTGCGGCGACCCGGCCGACCTGTCGGCATGGCGGATCGCGGTGCTGCGTGAACCGGACGGCCGCGGTGGATCGGCGTACGTGCACGGGCAGTTGAGGCTTGGGGACAAGGTGCGGGTACGGGGGCCCCGGAACCACTTCGCCCTCAAGCCGGCGCCCCGCTACCGCTTCGTCGCCGGCGGTATCGGCATCACGCCGATCCTGCCGATGCTCGCCGCCGCCGAGGCCGCCGGCGCCGAGTGGACGCTGCTGTACGGCGGGCGCACCCGTAACTCCATGGCTTTTGCGGAGGAGTTGAGGCGGTACGGGGACAAGGTCACGTTCGCTCCGCAGGACGAGACCGGGCTCCTGGACCTGAACTCGGAGGTCGGGCAGCTGGCGGAAGGCACCCTCGTCTACTGCTGCGGGCCCGGTGCGCTTCTGGACGCGGTGGAGTCGGTCTGCCCGGCCGGTGCACTGCATGTCGAGCGGTTCACACCCAAGGCCCAACAGGGCGGTGACGACAGTGAGTTCGAGGTCGTCCTGCAGCGCAGCGGTCGTACGCTGACCGTGCCCGTCGACGTTTCCGTGCTGGACACCGTGCGCGGCGCCGGGGTCGAGGTGCTCTTCTCCTGCACCGAGGGCACCTGCGGCACCTGTGAGACGGACGTGCTCGAAGGAACCCCGGACCACCGGGACTCGGTGCTCTCGGACGAGGAGCGGGAGGCGGGCGAGACGATGCTCATCTGCGTGTCCCGTTGCCGCGGACCACGGCTCGTCCTCGACCTGTAGTCACGCCCTCGCCGCCCCGGTCGCGTACCGGGGCGGCGACCGTGACGGTACGGGCATTGACCCTGCTTCACCCGGGGCTTTACGTTCCCGCAGAGAACGACTGAGCACGTCTGTGCTGGCTGTGCACAACTCGCCACCACTTGGCACAACCTGTCGGAGTACCAGGAGCGGTACCACAGGAGGAGTCTTGCGTCGTCTTTTAACCGGTCTCACAGCCGTCACGCTGCTGGTCACCGCGTCGGCCTGCGGTTCGTCGAACGGTTCCGGTCCGTCGGACGGCACCACGTCGTCCGGCGGCACCACCACCCTCAAGGTCGGCATCATCCCCATCGTCGATGTCGCGCCCCTCTACCTCGGTCAGCAGAAGGGCTTCTTCAGCGAGCGCGGGCTCAAACTGTCCCTGACCCCCGCGCAGGGCGGCGCGGCCATCGTGCCGGGAGTCGTCAGCGGTCAGTTCCAGTTCGGCTTCAGCAATGTGACCTCACTGATGATCGCCCAGGCCAACAACGTGCCCGTCAAGGCCGTCGCCAACGGCATCGCATCGACCGGCGTGCAGGGCAAGGACTTCAGCGCCCTCACCGTGAAGAAGGACAGCCCGATCAGGTCGGCGAAGGACCTGGAGGGCAAGAAGGTCGCCGTCAACACCCTGAAGAACATCAACGAGACCTCGGTGCGCGAGTCGGTACGCAAGGCGGGCGGCGACCCCGACAAGGTGGACTTCGTCGAGCTGGCCTTCGACCAGATGCCCGCCGCCCTCGACGGCGGGCAGATCGACGCGGCCCAGGTCGTCGAGCCGGCCCTCGCGACCGTCAAGAGCCAGGGGGGCCGTGAGATCGCCTGGCCACTGGTGGACGTCGCGCCGAACTGCACCGTCGCCATGTACTTCACCTCGACCCAGTACGCCCAGAAGAACCCGGAGTTGGTGAAGAAGTTCCAGGAGGCCACTGCCGAGTCCCTCGCATACGCCGACGCCCACCCGGACGAGGCCCGCCAGGCCGTTACGACGTACACCAAGATCCCGGTCGACGTGCTGGCGAAGGTGACCCTGCCGAAGTGGCCGGCCGAGGCGGACCGTGCCTCGATCGAGGCACTGGAGAAGCTGGGCGAGGCGGACGGGCTCTTCAAGCAGCCCCCGGACCTGGACAAGCTGCTGCCGTGAGGGGTACGAACGCCCGTCGCCCGGATCGTCGCCGCCCTCGGCGACGAACTGTCCGACGAAACGTTCTGGACGGTGCTCGGCGACACGCTCACCTGCTGGGCGCTGGGACTGGCTGTCGCGGTGAGCGCCGGAATCGTCGTCGGCGTGGTCGTGCCGGTCATGCCGTATCGGCGCGAGGCGACGGCCTCGACGATCGAGTTCCTGCGCCCGTTCCCGTCGGTCGCGCTGATCCCGCTCGCCGTCCTCCTCTACGGCAGCGAACCCCGTGCCGCATTTTCCGAGCGAACGTGAAAGGGCGGTCCATGGGTGCGCTTCTCGATGTATCCGGCCTGAACAAGGTCTACGAGGGTTCAGGGCGCCGGGTCGAGGCGGTGCGGGACCTCACCTTCAGCGTCGGGGCGGGCGAACTCGTCTGCCTGGTGGGGCCGTCGGGGTGCGGCAAGACGACACTGCTGAAGTGTGTGGGCGGACTGCTGGCGCCGACGGCAGGCCAAGTGACGCTCGCGGGGCGGCCGGTGAGCGGGCCGCCGCCCGGAATGGCGGTCGTCTTCCAGGAGTACGGCCGCAGCCTGTTCCCCTGGATGCGTGTCGGCGACAACGTGGAACTGCCTCTCAAACAGAAGGACTTGACCAAGGCTCGGCGCCGCGAACTGGTCGCGGACGCACTGCACTCGGTCGGCCTGGCGGACGCCGCAGGGGCGTACCCGTGGCAGCTGTCGGGCGGTATGCAGCAGCGGGTCGCGATCGCCCGCGCGCTCGCCTACCAGCCCGAAGTGCTGCTGATGGACGAGCCGTTCGCGGCGGTCGACGCCCAGACCCGCGCCGATCTGGAGGATCTCGTACGAGGGCTGTGGAAGGAGCGCGGGATCACGATCCTGTTCGTCACGCACGACATCGACGAGGCCGTGTACCTGGGTGAGCGGGTGATCGTCCTGTCCGCGTCCCCGACCGTCGTCAAGGAGCAGCTGAAGATCGATCTGCCGGACGAGCGCGACCAGTTGCACACCCGGGTCGCCCCGCGCTTCGCCGAGCTGCGCACGCATGTCTACGAGCAGATCCAGGCGGCCAAGCGCGGAAACCCGACACCCGACCCGCCGGACAGGACCGAGGACAAGACGATCAGGGACAAGACGATCGAGGACAGGACGGAGGACAGGACCTGAGCCGGTGACAGGGCGGTGGCCCCGGTGCCGTCGGCGACCTGAACGCCGACGGTTCCGGGGCCAGGTCCCGTCTCACGCCTCCGGGGCCGGCACCACGCTCAGGTGGCTCGCCGAGCGACGCGGGCGGCGTGGTCTGCGCGGGGCGTCCGCCGGGCGCCGCGTCTCGCGGAGCACCAGCGTCAGCCTCGTATAGCCCATGTCCTCAAGGGCCTTGGGGGTCTCGCACACGATGCGGCACGTGGTGGCGCCCCAGCGCGGGTCGGGGTGCACCAGCGGGCGTACGGCCCCGTCCTGCTCGACGGCCTCCGCGCCGACCGCCCGGATCCAGTGCGGCAGACCCTGCCGGTAGGCCGCCTCCATGATCGGGTCCTGGGCGATGTCCCGGCGGATGGACTGGAGGCCGCGGTCCTGGGCGTGCCTCTCCACGGCGGCGGCGAACTGGGCGAGCATCGGCAGGCACCAACTCGACTCGTGCTCGCCGAGGACCGTGCCCGCGTCCGGGTGGAAAAGGACGAAACGGAGGAAGTTGTCGCCCGGCATGGCTGTGGGGTGCGGGCCGACCGCGCGGAAAAGTGTCTCGAACCCGGTGTTGGAGAGGACCACGTCCCACCGGTGGTCGAGGACGACCGACGGAAAGGGCACGGCCTCCAGGAGCGTGGCGTAGTCCCGCAGATACGCCTGGGCCTCGGGACTCTCGGGGACGGGCCGCGGCGCCGGCCGCTGCCCACCTGCCTGAAATGCCATCGGGAGGTCACCCCTCTTGCTCATGCGGCCTTCACGCGGCGCCCTGATCCTGCTGCCCCGCTATAACCCGTGTCAACTATCGTGGCATTTCATGCCCGTTGACGGCTGAATCTGGCCACAGATGTGGCGAGAGCTGGATGTGAGTTCGAACAACCCGCTACTCTCTCCGGGCAGTTCACAGCAACAGCGGCGACGTATACGAAAACCCAGAAGACACAGAAGACGTAGGAGACCTGTCGGTGACGGATGGCTACGAGGTTCCGGGCGCCACGGCGACGGTTCTGCTGGCCGCAGTCGTGACCCGCGTCACCGCGCTCGCGGACCGGCTCGGCGTACCGCATACCGAGGTCTTCCACACCGGGCGGCTCTCCGCCGCGTCCGGCGTCCCGGAGAGCGTCGTCAAGGCCCTGCTGAGCGGGCAGAGCGCCGGCGAACCCGATCTCCAGGCCCGTTTCCTTCAGCGGCTGGGCCTCCTGCGCCGTACCCGGCTCAAGCCGAACGGCCGCAAGTACACACAGCAGGAGATCGCCGACGGTGCCGGAATGTCGCGCCAGCAGGCGGGCGCCCTCATCAACGGCGACCGGCGCCCCACCATGGAGCACTGCGACGCCATCCAGCGCTTCTTCAGAGTGCACGCCGGTTTCCTCACCGCGGAGGATCCCGAAGCGCTCGCGGGGGCCCTCCAGCGCTCCGAACAGGAGCTTCTCCAGCAGCTCGCCGGCCGTGAGCGCGAGGCGGCGAAGGCCGCCGACGACCCGCTGGAGCGGCTGCTGCAGGACCACGGCGTCCGCGGAATCGCCTGGCGGGCCGCGCAGCTGCCCTCCGACCAGCACCGCGACAAGGTCGCCGAATGGCTGGACATGCTTCTGGAGAGCGTCAAGCGGCCGGAGTCGTGATCCGAGGGATGACTGTGAACATCGGCAAGGACATGCGCCGCCTGTGCGGCGAGTTGGTGACCGAGCTGAATCTTCCGGCACCTGCGGAACCCACCGACCTCTACGCCGCGCTGTGCGCCGCCATGAGCAGGCGCCGCGGACGTCCCGTGCTGTTCCGCGCGGCGCCCTTCCCGCCCGGCACGGCCAGTGGGCTGTGGCTCGACATGGCCGATCAGGACCTCATCGTGGTCGAGGAACGCACAGCGCCCGACCACCAGTTGGTGATCCTGGGCCACGAACTGTGGCACATGCAGGCCGGGCACTGCGGCCACCACGTCGAGGGCGCCGCGGTCGCCGCGCGGCTGCTCAGCGACACCGCGGACCTGCAGGCAACGGTCCGCAAGGTGGCCGCCCGCACTCGCTCCGACCTCGCCGACGAGCAGGACGCCGAGAGCTTCGGCCTGCTGCTGGCCAGCAAGTGCCGTACGTGGCTTGCCGGTTCGGCGCGCCGACCGGTACGGCGTGACCAGCTCGCGGGCCGGATCGAGGCCTCCCTGGGCTATCGCGGGCCGCAGAGCTGAGGCGGCGCCCGCTGTGAACGACTCCAGCTACTACGTGCCGTCCGCCGCGATGATGATCGTCCTTCTCCTCAAGGGGCGGGCGATACTGCGCGCCTGGCGCGACCCCCTGCTGCGGTCGGTGTACGCACTGCTCCTTCTCTCCGTGCTGGTGTTCCTCTTCGCCGCCCCGCCGACCATCGCCTGGGTCAACCGCGTCACCGCTGTCCCGAACATCTCGGCACCGCTCGTGTACTGCCTGCTGAGCGCCTTCAGCGCCTCCTGCCTGGTGCTGATCATCAACTGGCGCGGAGGACCGCCCGAGGCCACCCGGCGCGCCTCGCGTCGCTGGATCGCCGGGTACGCAGTGGTGATCGTGACGACGGCCGCCCTGTTCGCCCTGGGGGACGCGCCCGACCAGCGCCTGCGCGACTTCGACACGTACTACGCCAACACGCCGTTCATCCGAGAGATGATCGTGCTGTACCTCGTCGCTCTCACGGTCGCGAACATCGCGATGAACATGATGTGCTGGCCGTGGGCGCTGCAGGTGCACGGCTGGCTGCGGGTGGGGCTGCTCGTCATCGTGGCCGGCTTCTTCTGCAACATCGCTGTCGCGGCCACCAAGCTGACAGCCGTCGTCGCCCGCTGGAACGGCGGAAACCTCGACTATCTGAGCACGTACGTCGCCCCCGCGATGGCCGCTGCCGCGGAGGTCATCGCCGCGGCCGGCTTCTGCATCCCGCTGGCCTTCCAGCGCGTCGGGGACGTGTGGAACACCTGGTCGACGTACCGCCGTCTCAGCCCCCTGTGGCGGGAGCTCGCCCCGCTGTCGGACCACGGCGACCGCGCGGTCCGGATCGCCTGGTGGTCACCGGCCGAACTCCAGGTCACCCAACGGGAGTCCGACATCCACGACGGCATGCTCAGCCTGTACCCGTACTTCGACCCGACCGTCCGGGCAAGCGCCTACGAAGCAGCCCGCGCCGCGGGTTCCTCCCCCGAGGGCGCCCGAGCCGAGGCGGACGCGGCCATGGTGACGGCGGCCTTACGGGCTCGGGCGGCAGACCCGGAGGGCAGGGTCATCAGCGAGGCGGCGGCAGAGGACGACGGGCCTCCGACGGCAACTGAGGGCCCGCGTGACCTGGTGGCCATGTCCCACGCCCTGCACCGGTCTCCGGTGGTCGCCGACGTACGGGAGGGAAGGGGCTTTTAGGGGCGCGGGGAACTGCGGGACCAGCCACAACGTGCCCGCGGCCGAAACTCTACGTCGCACTGCGCTCGCTCACCTCGCGCAAGCCCTGTTCCACCACCTGCCCGGGCCGCCCATCAACCAGCAACTCCCGCCAATGCTCCCGACTCCACGCCGCCGGCGCACTCCCCCCGGTGAACTCCTCGACAAGAGAGACAAACCGCGCCGGATCACTGTGGAACGGAAAATGCCCCGCCCCCTCGAAAATCTCCAGCCGGCTCCCGGGCATCGCCTCGTGCGCCCCGTACGCGTGCCGCACCGGCACCACGCTGTCCCGGTCCCCCCACAGCAACATCGTCGGCATGCCCTCGGTGAGATAGCACCGATCGAGCATCGTCACGACCTGCCCCCGCCAGTCGACCACCGCCCGCAACGTACGGATGAAGGCGTTGCGCGACGTCTCGTCGGGCAACGCGTCCACGAGGGTCAGCAACTCGGGCGCGTCCTGCCCCAGATCGGTGTCCAAAAGCCTCATCAACCGTACAGCGAGACCCACTTGGAGCCGCATGCCCGGCAACCGCAGCGCGGACAGCGCGAGATGGGCGCCGGGCAGTGAGACCGCCCGCAGGACGGGGTTGACCTCGCGGCCCACGCCGCCCGCGCTGACCAGGATGAGCCGCTCGGTGCGCTCGGGGAACTGGTAGGCGAACTGCATGGCCACCCCGCCGCCGAGGGAGTGTCCGACGAGCGTCGCGGACTCGATGCCGAGGGTGGTGAGCAGATCGCGCACGCCGTTGGCGTAGGCGGCCACCGAGTAGTCGGCGCGCGGCTTGTCGGAGGCTCCGTGGCCGAGCAGGTCGGGGGCGATCACGGTGTGGCTGCGGGCGAGGTCGGGGATCAGCTCGGCCCAGGTCGCCGAGGAGTCGCCGATGCCGTGGATGAGGACGAGCGCGGGACCCTCGCCGGCCATGCGGAAGGCCCGGCGATATCCGTGGACGACGCGGTACCGCAGTTCCAGCTCACCGTCGCCCACCGGTCGCAGCCGTACGGCGCGTGCCGGTCCGTGACGCGGGATGTCCGTCACGCCGCTCACCTCCCCGCTTCCTGTGCCCTGAACTCCTCGCCGAAAACCCTTTCCCCTCAGCGTAGAACCCCATTCTCACGAGGCGTTTCGATGACGTTTCGCCTCCGCTAAGCGAGCGAACCGACGTGTATCGAAACGGGATTGTCAGTGGCGGGCGGCAAGCTGGGAGGTGCAGAGATGAGCACAGATGACGCCGACATGGGGAGAGCCGTCCGATGCCGACCGCCGTACTGACCGACCGTGAGCGCACCGCCGTCCAGGCCTACTTGCGGCTGCTGCACACCGTCCGCGCAGCCTTCGACGTACCGCCTGGCAGCCGCCGACCACCCGTCGTGCCGCCCGCCGTCCTGGCGGAGGCGGAAGCGGCTCTGGCGGAGGCGGGCCTGACGGGCAACGAGGAGAGGTTCTTCCAGTTGCTCAGACAGGCTGGTGCGGCACACTGACCGCCGTGCCCAGCAGCCCGTTTCGAACGGTCCAGCGCCCGTCGAAGTACCCGCGTTCCCGGCCGTCGACGACCGGTCCGGGCACCAGCAGGCGGGCCCGGAAGGTTCCGCACGGATGCGGGCCGGAGGCGGCCGTGAACTCGATGTCGGCCTCGCTGAAGTCCAGCCACTTGCCGGTGAGCGGGAACCACGCCTTGTAGACCGACTCCTTGGCACTGAACAGCAGCCGGTCCCAGTGCACAGGGGCACCGTGCCCGCCCGGGCCGGCCGCCGCCAGTGCACGCAGGTGCACCTGTTCCGCGGGCAGGGACACGGAGTCGAGGACGCCTTCGGGCAGCGGTTGGTGGGGTTCGGCGTCGATGCCGATCGAGGCCAGGTCGGTGGCGCGGACCAGTGCGGCGGCGCAGTAGCCCTCGCAGTGGGTCATGCTGCCGACCAGACCGGCCGGCCACTGCGGGGCGCCCCGCTCACCGGGCAGCACGGGCTGCGGCGGCACGCCGAGCTTCTCCATTGCGCGGCGTGCACACCCGCGTACGAGGGTGAACTCTCGGACGCGCTTGGGCACCGCCCGGCTCACGAGCGCCTGCTCCTCGGGATACAGCGTCGTGCCCCCGGGCCCACCGGCCCCGTACGCGCCGTCGGCCGTCTCGTCACCGTACGTTTCCACGGCCACGACCGTGGCCGGAAGCAGCTCCTCGATCACCGGATCCGACCTCCATCGGCAGTATGCGGCGCAGCCTTCCCGGGTCTCCCGGTCGCTTCTGCCATTCGCGGGGGTAGCCCACGGACACTTCTTCGAAGCGGACGCCCTCGTGCCAGGTGGTCCGAGGGATGTGCAGATGGCCGTAGACCATGGTCGCGACGCGGAACCGGCGGTGCCAGTCGGCGGTCAGCGTGGTGCCGCACCACATGGCGAACTCGGGGTGCCAGAGGACGTCTGTGGGGTGCCGGTCCAGCGGATAGTGGTTGACGAGCACCGTCGGCAGGTCCTCGGGCAGCTCGGCGAGCCGCCGCTCGGTCCGGGCCACCCGGGCCCGGCACCAGGCCTCACGGGTCGGATACGGGTCGGGGTGCAGGAGGTACTCGTCGGTGCAGACGATGCCCGTGCTCTCCGCGTACGCCAGCCCCTCCTCCTTGGT
Organism: Streptomyces sp. NBC_00576; assembly: GCF_036345175.1. NCBI lineage: Bacteria > Bacillati > Actinomycetota > Actinomycetes > Kitasatosporales > Streptomycetaceae > Streptomyces > Streptomyces sp. NBC_00576. The sequence continues at coordinate 1,600,524 of NZ_CP107780.1, forward strand.
CGCGCAGCCCTGCGGCAGGAAGGAGTAGTCGTAGAGGAGGAACAGCGGCGCGACGACCACCGGGCCGTCGGGGCCCTCCCACACGGGGTACGGGTCCTCGGGCGACGTCACACCCAGCTCACGGCACAGGTCGACCAGGTGTTCGTAGCGGGCGACTCCACGCAGGGTGACCGGGTCCTTGGGGTGGGTCCACAGTTCGTGGTTGCCGGGCGCCCAGATCACCTTGCGGAATCGGCCGGCGAGGGTTTCCAGGACCCAGCGGATGTCGGCCACCGACTCCGACACGTCGCCGGCGACCAGCAGCCAGTCGTCGTCCGTCTCCGGGCGCATCTGTTCGACCAGGGCGCGGTTCTCCGGGTAGCCGATGTGCAGATCACTGATCGCCAGCAGCTGTCCGGCACCGCCGGCCGTCGTCTCCACTCCAGCCCCTTCCCTATCCGAACTCCGCCCTCGCGAGCGCACGTTCGGACCCACAAGAACACATCACCGGCAGCCGGACAAGTACGGCTTCCGGCCCTCCCGCCGCCCTCTCGGCGCAGCTCACCGGGCGGGCCGAAGATCATTACAGGGGACCACGGTTGGTGCACAAGGCAACACACGGGGTACTGCTGTCAATTCCGTAACACGCGCGTAGCAGGAACAGGGTCTGCGGAGCCTTATGATCGCCTCAACACTTCCGCCAAAAACCCGGTTCGCACCCGGCGGCTTGTCGTGTTCCCAAATCTCCCCTGGCCGGGCTCGGCCTTGCTCTGCCGCGCCCGTGAACCCTGAAAGGTGGCCCTGCATGGTCTCTCGCGTACGCGTCTGGCTCAACCGCACGTACGCGGAGAACGTGTTCTTCATGGAACAGCTGCGGAGAAATCCCAGCGACCGCGCGGTCGAGATCCACGCCACCCACGGGGACGCCGACTCCCCCGTCCTGGCCGCCGCCGACACCGCCGCCATGGAGCCCGAGGGCCTGTCACCCGCCGCGTACGTGGAGTACGCGCTCGACCAGTGCGACCGCCGCGAGATCGACGTGTTCGTGCCGCGGCTGCACCAGGACGCGATCGTCGAGCACCGCGCGGACTTCGAGGCCGTCGGCACCAAGCTGCTCGCGCCGACGCCCGAGGCGGTGGCCGTCTTCCAGGACAAGGCGACCGCGTACCAGGCCGTCGAGGCGGTCGGTGTTCCGGTGCCGCCGTGGTGGCGGGTGCGCAGCGCCGACGAACTCCTCGTCGCCGTCGAGCAGTTGGAGGCCGACGGGCACAAGGCGTGCTTCAAGCCGGCGGCGGGCGCGGGCGGGGTGGGCTTCCGCGTGATCACGCGCGCCCCCTTCTCGATGTCGCACCTCAACGGGTTCCCCACCCCCTACGTCCAGTTGGACATGGTCCTCGACGTGCTGCAGAACACGGAGGAGGACGTCGACTGGCTGGTGATGCCCCGTCTGGAGCAGCCGGAGGTGTCCGTCGACTGCCTCACCGGCCCCGACTCGCGCATCCGGATGGCGATCGGCCGCACCAAGAACGGCCGGCGGCGCGGCTTCACCCTCGACGAGGCCTGGCTGCAGCCCGCGCGGCTCATCGCCGAGGGTTTCGGGCTGCACCACCTGAGCAACATCCAGTTCCGGATGTACGAGGACCGGCCGGTCCTGATGGACGTCAACACGCGGCCGGCCGGCGGCCTGCACCAGCTCCAGCTGTGCGGCATCAACGCCCCTTGGGCGGCAGTGCAGTTGGCGCTCGGCGAGGACCCGGGCGATCTGGTGCCGCCGTTCCTCGGCCAGGACTACGCGGTGATCTCCGCACCGCGCCCGGTGCGCACGGTGTCGGCACCCGCGGACGAGGTCCCGGCGCCCACGCTGTCCGCCGTACCCGCGCGCACTCCGGAGCAGCCGGAACCGGAGGCCGTCGAGACGTCGGCCGGGGCGGCTGCGGGGGCATCGGCCTAGCCCGGGCCTTCCACGCCACCAGGGCCCGGTCATGGCGAAGCATCCTGACGCCATGACCGGGCCCGACCCGGCTGCGACTGCGGTGTGCGGGGCTGCCGGCCGTTGCCAGCGATCGTCACCGCCACCCCGGCGACCGTCACCTGGCTGTCCTTCCCTCAGCCCTTCCGTAAAGGGTGGGGGGAGCTGCGGCTGGGCCCGTACGTCTTCGCCTGCCCCGCCTACGAGGCCGCGCTGAGCGCTCCGCTGGAAGAGCGGTGCTGAACCTGCGGGCCGGTGGGAGGCTGGGTCGCGCACCCGACTTCACCAGAGAGCCGGTCGGGCATGCGAAGGGCGAGCCGCACAGCGACCCGCCCTTGCCCCTACTGCCCTGCCGACTCCTACTTGCCCACCGTCAGCCGCAGCGTCTGCACCTCGAACGGCCGCAGCGTCACCGCCACCGAGTCACCGTCGACGGCCGCCTCGGACAGTGGCCGCTCCAGCAGGTCGGTGATCTTGGCGCCAGTCAGCGGGAAGCCCGTGCACAGCACGCCCTCCGCCCGGCCGCCGCGCGACTCGTAGAGGCGGACGACGACGTCGCCGGACGCGTCGTCGGCGAGCTTGACCGCCTCGATCGTGACACCGTCGCCGTCCGCCCACACGACCGGCTCCGGAGCACCCCCGGCATCCGCGACGCGCAGCGGAAGGTTGAGGGAGTAGCCCTCGGCGACCGCGTCCTCGATGCTCGCGCCGGGCAGCAGCGAGTACGTGAAGCGGTGCTTGCCCTGGTCGGCCCCGGGGTCCGGGATGCGCGGGGCGCGCACCAGCGACAGGCGGACCGTGGTGGTCGTACCGCCGTCCTCGCGGACCGTGCGGGAGACGTCGTGGCCGTACGTCGAGTCGTTGAGGACCGCGACGCCGTAGCCGGGCTCGGCGAGGTGCACCCAGCGGTGGCCGGAGACCTCGAAGCGGGCCGACTCCCAGGTGGTGTTGGTGTGCGTGGGCCGCTGGACATGGCCGAACTGGATCTCCGCGCTGGAGTGGGCCGCGCGGATGTCCACCGGGAAGGCGGCCTTGAGGATCTTCTCCGCCTCGTGCCAGTCGATCTCCGTCTCGAAGTCGATCCGGGGACTGCCGGCCCGCACGGTGATCGTCTGGACGATCTTCGAGCCCTTGCCGAAGTCGCGCTCCACGCGGATGGCGCCGAGGAGCGGGTCCTCGTCGGTCACCGTGACGGAGGACGTCTCCAGCAGGTCCGTGTAGCGGTTCTGGTAGTGCTTGTCGATGTCCCAGGCATCCCAGTAGTTCGGGAGGTCGGTGTGCAGGCGGAGCAGGTTGCCCTTGTCGGCGAGGACTTCGCGGTTCGCCTTCAGGTCGCGGACCGAGGCCAGCGTGCCGTCCTCGGCCACCTCCACCCGTACGAGCCCGTTGTCGAGGATCCGCCCGGCGGCGATCGTCACCGGCTGCGGGGGTTCCGCGACGGCCAGCGGGGCGCTGCCGCTCGCCGGGACCTCCACGTACATGGGGACGCCCGTCGAGGTGCGGACCACCTCGGACCGGTCGTACGGGCTCGTGTTGAAGGCACGGGACTCGCCGCCGCCGAGCGCGGCCACCGCCTCGGCGGTCAGTGCCTCCAACTCCTCGGCCACACGGGCGTATTCGGCCTCCGCCTCGCGGTGCACCCAGGCGATGGACGAACCCGGCAGGATGTCGTGGAACTGGTGGAGCAGAACCGTCTTCCAGAGGCGGTCCAGGTGCTCGTACGGGTACGCGTAGCCCGGTGCGTGCAGCGCGGCCGTCGTCGCCCACAACTCGGCCTCGCGCAGCTTGTGTTCGCTGCGCCGGTTGCCCTGCTTGGTGCGGGCCTGGGAGGTGTACGTGGCCCGGTGCAGCTCCAGGTACAGCTCGCCGACCCAGACCGGGGCGTCGGGGTACTCCTCGCGGGCCTTGGCGAAGAACTCGTCGGGGTGCTCGACCTCGACCGTCGCCGAACCCTCCAGGTCGGCGAGCCTGCGCGCCCGTTCCATGATCTCGCGGGTGGGGCCGCCGCCGCCGTCGCCCCAGCCGAAGGGGGCCAGCGAGCGGTTCGCGACGCCCTTCTCCTGGTAGTTGCGGGTCGCGCGGGACATCTCCTCGCCGCTGAAGCGGGCGTTGTAGGTGTCGACCGGCGGGAAGTGGGTGAAGATGCGGGTGCCGTCGATGCCCTCCCACCAGAAGGTGTGGTGGGGGAACTTGTTGGTCTGGTTCCAGGAGATCTTCTGGGTGAGGAACCACTCGTTGCCGGCGAGCTTGGCGAGCTGCGGGTAGGCCGCGGTGTAACCGAAGGAGTCCGGCAGCCACACGCCCTTGGTCTCGACGCCGAAGTGCTCGATGAAGAACCGCTTGCCGTGGATCAGCTGGCGGGCCATCGCCTCGCCGCCGGGCAGGTTGCCGTCCGCCTCGACCCACATGCCGCCGACCGGCGCCCACTGGCCCTTCTTCACCGACTCCTGGATGCGGGCCCACACCTTGGGGTAGTTGTCGCGCACCCACTCGTACTGCTGGGCCTGCGAGCAGGCGAAGATGAAGTCCTCGTACTCGTCGGCCAGCGAGGTGACGTTGGAGAACGTGCGGGACGTCTTGCGCTTGGTCTCGCGGATCGGCCACAGCCACGCCGAGTCGATGTGCGCGTGGCCGACACCCGAGATCTTGTGCGCGCTGGCGTTGGCCGGCTTGGCCAGCGTGGGCGCCAGGGCTGCTCGTACCGCCGCCGCCGAACCGGCCACGTCGTCCAGGTCGAGCAGGTCGAGGGCGCGGTCCAGGGCGTGCGTGATCTCGTGGCGGCGCGGGTCGTGCTCGCCCAGCTCCAGCATCAGCTCGCGCAGTACCTGGACGTCGAGGTCGAGGTGGAAGACCTCCTCGTCGAGGATGGCGAGGTCGGCGCGCTGGAAGGTGTAGATCGGCTTGTCACCGGCGGTGAGGATGTCACCCATGGGGGTGATCTTGGAGAAGTTGGCGGCGAGGATGTCGGGGTTCGAGGCCGCCTCGACGAGGTAGTCGATCTCCTCGCCGCCCGTGGCCGGGTTGGCGATCGGCACGTACTGGTTGAGCGGGTTGACCGCCTTCAGCGGGGTGCCGTCGGTGAGGTGGACCAGGGCCTCGGCCTGGTTGCCGGGCCAGTCGCCGACGAAGCCGAGGTCGATGACCGCCTCGACGCGCCGGCCGGCCCACTCGGCGGGCACCCGGCCGCGCATCCGGAACCAGGTCGTGCCCCAGGGCGGGCCCCAGAGGGTGTCCATGGCGAAGGGGGCATACGACGCGGCTGCCGCCTCCTCGAAGGAGACCGGCTCGCCGGGCGCCTGCCAGGCTTCGACCTCGAAGGGAACCGTGGCCGCGTAGATCGCCGCCTTGATCCGCTGGTCGTGGAGGCGCTGGACGCGCTCCTCGATCCGCCGGCGTTCGTCGTGCATGAGAAGTCTCCAGACCAGATTCGAGCAGACCAGATACGAGCAGATTCGAGCGGGGAAAGCGCTTACTTAAGGTACGCCAGGCCGGGGTGGACCGCGGTGTATCCGTCTACCAGTCTGCGCGCCACGTTCACGGAATCGACGAGCGGATGCAGCGCGAACGCCTTGACCGCCGTCGAACGGGAGCCGGACTCGGCGGCGGCGAGCACCTCGCGTTCGACCGCCTTCACCGAGCAGACCAGGCCGGAGGCGTGGTCGGGCAGCGGGTCGACGGTGACGGGGTGGGCGCCGCCCGCGTCGACCAGGCAGGGCACCTCGATGACGGCCTCGGTGTCGAGCACCGAGAGCGTCCCGCGGTTGCGGACATTGAGGATCAGGGTGGTGCGTTCGTCGCGGGCGATGGCCCGCATCAGAGCGAGGGCGACCTTCTCGTAGCCCCCGGACAGGTCGTCGGCGTCACGTTCGCCCGCGCCCGCCGTCTCGCGGGCCTCAGCCATGTACGTCGCCTCGCGCTCGGCGCGGGTGCGGTCCCAGGCGGTGAGGGCGGCGGCGTCGGGTCGTTTCATCTCGTCGTAGAAACCGGCCTGCTGGTCGCGCAGGAAGGCGCCGCGGGTCTTCTCGGCCTGGCTGTAGGCGCGTACGGCCTCGCGGTTGAAGTAGTAGTAGTGCAGATACTCGTTCGGGATGGCACCCAGCGACTGGAGCCAGTCGGTGCCGAAGAGCTTGCCCTCCTCGAAGGAACCGAGGAGGTCGGGGTCGGCGAGCAGTCGCGGGAGTTCGTCGCGGCCGTTGACCCGCAGCCCGCGTACCCAGCCGAGGTGGTTGAGGCCGACGTAGTCGATCCACGCCTCGCCGGGGTTGGCGCCGAGCACCCGGGCGATACGGCGGCCGAGGCCCACCGGCGAGTCACAGATGCCGATGACACGGTCGCCGAGGTGGCGGGACATGGCCTCGGTGACCAAGCCGGCCGGGTTGGTGAAGTTGATGACCCAGGCGTCGGGGGCGACCCGCGCGACGCGGCGCGCGATGTCCTCGGCCACCGGGACCGTGCGCAGGCCGTAGGCGATGCCGCCCGCGCCGACCGTCTCCTGGCCGAGGACGCCCTCGTCCAGCGCCACCTTCTCGTCGTTCGCGCGGCCCTCCAGGCCGCCGACGCGGATCGCGGAGAAGACGAAGTCGGCGCCGGTGAGCGCCTCGTCGAGGTCGGTCGTGGCGCTCACCTCGGGGGCGTCGGGCACCCCGGCCGCCTGCTCGGCCAGGACCCGGGTGACCGCCGAGAGACGGCCCGCGTCCAGGTCGTGCAGGACGACATGCGTCACCCGGCCCTCGGCGTGGTCGCCCAGGAGCGCCCCGTACACGAGCGGCACGCGGAATCCGCCGCCGCCCAGAATCGTCAGCTTCAAGGTTGCACCTTTCCTGCCGTGATGACCTGCACCCCGGCCTCCTGCAGAGAGGACTGCGTCGCCGGGTCCACCGGCGCGTTCGTCACCACCATGTCCAGCTCGTCCGGGCCGCAGACCTTCGCCATGCCCGTGCCGGGGAACTTGGCGCGGTCGGCGAGCAGGACGACCCGGTCGGCGGCCTTGATCATGGCGCGCTTGACCGGCACCTCGACCACCGTGGTGTCCATCACCTGGCCGCCGGGCCGGACGCCGCTGGTGCCCAGGAAGAGCCAGTCGGCGTGCAGCTGGCGCAGATTGTCCTCGGTGAGGAACCCGACCAGGGAGCGGTACTCGCGCCTGACCATGCCGCCGAGGAGCACCAGTTCGATGCCCTCGTCGTCCACCAGCTCCTCGAAGACCACCAGGTTGCTGGTGATCACGGTGAGCCGGCGGCCGTGCAGTTGCCGGGCCAGCCGGTAGGCGGTGGTGCCGATGTCGAGCAGCACGGACGAGCCGTCCTCGACGAGGGAGGCGGCCTTGGCGGCTATCGCGTCCTTCTCGGCCACGCGCACCTCGGCGACCTCGGCGAAGGGCTGGTCGCCCTCCTCGACCACGGCGCCGCCGTGTACACGTGTGAGCAGGCCCTCCTCCTCCAGTCTGACCAGGTCACGCCGGATGGTGGCGGGGCTCACGCCCAACTGCTCGGAGAGATCGGTCACGGCTGCGGGGCCCCCTGAGCGCAGGGCCCGCAGGATGAGTTGATGTCGTCGTTCTGCCAGCACGCGGTGAACAGTACTCGTCATCTTCAATCATTTCTATGCTTGCTTCTGCTCGACTCTTGCCAAATCTTCCGAAGGCGCGCACGATTCCGGTCATCAAATTGACGAGTTTTGACGAGAGGATGCACGCGTGGACGACGAACGGCCCGATGTGCTGCTGACCGGGCTGCTCTTCTTCGACCTCGTCCTCACCGGCCTGGGCAAGCCCCCGACACCCGGCGAGGAGATCTGGACGTCGGGGATGGGCACCAGCCCCGGCGGGATCGCGAACCTCGCGGTGGCCGCCGCCCGGTACGGTCTGAAGACCTCGCTGGCCACCGTCTTCGGCGACGACGCGTACGGCACCCACTGCCGAACCGTCCTCGCCGGTCAGGAGGGCGTCGACCTCTCGCTCTCGCGCACCGCGGACGACTGGCACACACCCGTCACCGTCTCGCTCGCCTACGACGGCGACCGCGCCCTGATCACCCACGGGCAGCCGCCCCCGTACTCCCAGGACACCCTGCTGGGTGACCCGCCCGAGGCGCGCACCGCCCTCGTCCACCTTGAGGCCGAGCCCCACCGGTGGCTGGCCAAATCGGCGGCGAACGGCACGCAGATCTACGCGGACGTCGGCTGGGACCCCACCCAGGTGTGGTCCTCCGACCTCCTCGACCAGCTCGCCCTGTGCCACGCCTTCCTCCCCAACGAGACCGAGGCGATGGCGTACACCCGCACGGACACCGCGGTCGCCGCGCTGGGCACGCTCAGCGAGCTCGTCCCGGTGGCCGTCGTCACCCGTGGCGGTGACGGCGCGATCGCCGTGGACCAGACGACGGGCGAGTACGCCGAGGTCCCGGCCCTCGCCGTGGACGTCGTGGACTCGACGGGCGCCGGTGACGTGTTCGGCGCCAGTTTCGTCGCCGCCTCGCTCGGCGGCTGGCCACTGGAGGAACGGCTGCGGTTCGCCGTACTGGCCGCCTCCCTGTCCGTACGGGAGCACGGCGGGGCGCTGGCCGCACCCGGCTGGTACCACGTCCAGCGCTGGTGGGACACGCTCGACGACCCCGAACTGCGGCGCGCCTACGGCTTCCTGGCCGACCGGCTGCCGGCCGATCCGGGACCGCCGGTGCGGTACGCGCCCGTCACACCCTGAGACCTGCCACCCCCACCGCATTGCCCCCTCCTTTATGCCCCTCCTTGATGCCCCTTACTGACTTTCCCCTCAAGCACGCACCGAACATCCGAAAGGCGGTGGGAGCTGTGCAGCTCTCACGAAGAGGCCTCCTGCGCGCGGGCCTGGCCGGTACGGCCGCCACCGCGCTCGGCGGCCTGGCGAGCGGCTGCGCCGTTCCGACCGGCTCCACCGGACGCAACATGGTCCTGTGGTACTGGAGCGGCGGTCTGAGCGACACCGTCGTCAAGAACGCCAAGGCCCGCTTCGACAGCTCGGTCGACCTCCGGGCCATCCAGATCGGCGGCCAGTACCGCTCCAAGCTCATCACCACGATCACCGGCCAGGCCCATGTCCCCGACATCGCGGGACTCAAGGGCGAGGACATGGCCGCCTACCTGCCGAACGCGGACCAGTTCATCGATCTGCGGACGCTGGGCGCGGAGAAGTACAAGAGCCAGTACCTGCCCTGGAAATGGGACCAGGGCATAGCCGACGACGGCACGATGGTCGGCTTCCCGATCGACTGCGGGCCGGTCGCGCACTTCTACCAGTACGAGGTGTTCCGCAAGGCGGGCCTGCCGTACGAGCCCGCCGACGTGTCGAAGCAGCTCTCCACCTGGGAGGCGTTCTTCGACGCGGGCGAGCAGCTCAAGAAGCGCGTTCCGGGCAGCGCGCTGCTCACGGACGTCAACTCCGTCTTCGACAACGTCGTCAACCAGGGCAGCAAGCGGTTCGTCGACAAGGACCGCCACTTCATCGGTGACGAGCAGCATGTGCGCGACGCCTGGGCGCTCGCCGTCGAGGCCAAGCGGCGCGGGATCGTGTCGGACCTGGTGAACGGCACCCCGGACCAGTTGTCGGCCATCCAGGACGGCAAGCTGCCGAGCCAACTGGGCGCCTCCTGGGCCAGCTTCGACATCAAGAACGGTGTGCCGAAGACCAAGGGCAGGTGGCGGATCGCCGACATGCCGGTGCGGCCCGCCAACAACGGCGGCTCGTTCCTGTCGATCACCAAGGCGTGCCGGGAGCCCGAGCAGGCGTTCAAGATCATCACCTGGATCCTCGACGCGGCCAACCAGGCCCAGGGATACGTCGACGCCGGTCTCTTCCCCTCCACACCCGCCTCCTACGACCTGAAGCAGCTGCGGGAGCCCGACCCCTTCTTCGGCGGCCAGGTCACCACGGACATCTTCGGGCCCGCCGCGCAGAAGATCGTGGTCGCCTACAACAGCCCGTACGACATCGCGCTCGGGACCCCCATCAAGGACGAGATCAAGAACGTCGGAGTCCTCGGCAAGGACCCGGAGAAGGCCTGGAGTGACGCCATGAGCAAGTGCCGCCGGATCGCGAAGCACCTGGGGGTGAGCTACTGATGGCAGTCATCGAGCGAACGCCGCCCGTCGTGACCCAGCCTTCCCCGGTCGGGCCGAAGAAGGGTTTCCGCAAGTACTGGCACCTCTACGCCGCGATCTCCCCCTTCTACCTGATCTTCCTCGGCTTCGGCCTGTTCCCGGTCGGCTTCTCGCTCTATCTGTCCTTCCACCGCTGGGACGGCCTCGGCTCGATGGAGTGGGCCGGGCTCTCGCAGTACCAGTACCTGCTGAGCGACAGCGACTTCTGGAACTCGATCGGCAACACGATCATCATCTGGGCGCTGGCCACCTTCCCCATGATCATCCTGGCGATGGTCCTGGCCGTGATGCTCAACTCCGCGGTCCGGTTCAAGAGCTGGTACCGCGTCGCGTACTTCCTGCCGAACGTCACCTCGGTCGTCGCGATCGCGATCGTCTTCGGCTCGATCTTCTCCACCAACAACGGCGTGGTGAACGCCGTCCTGCATTCGGTGGGGATCGACCAGGTGGCCTGGCTGAACACTCCATGGGGTATCAAGGTCACCATCGCGGCGCTGATGACCTGGCAGTGGACCGGCTACAACGCGATCATCTTCCTCGCCGGGCTCCAGACCATCCCGGGCGAGCTGTACGAGGCGGCGCGCATGGACGGCGCCGGCCCGATCCAGACCTTCTTCCGGATCACGCTGCCGCTGCTGCGGCCCACGCTGCTGTTCGTGCTCGTCGTCTCGACGGTCACGGGCCTGCAGAGCTTCTCCGAACCACAGGTCCTGCTGCAGACCTCGTCCAACGACTCGACGTTCGCGGGCGGGCCCGGCCACTCGGGCCAGACGATGGTCCTCTACTTCTTCCAGCAGACCTTCGACAACAACGACTTCGGGTACGGAGCCGCGGTGGCGTGGGGCATCTTCCTCGTCGTCGTCCTCTTCTCGATCATCAACTGGCGCCTCGTGCAGCGCCGGGGCGACTAGGAAGGGCCCGCATCATGGCATCCATAAAGGGGTCCCGCCGCAGAGGACTCTCGCTGCACCTACCGCTGATCATCGGCACGCTGGTCTCGGCCTTCCCGTTCTACTGGGCCGTGATCATGTCGACGCACAGCTCGACAGAGATTTTCTCGTACCCGCCGAAGCTGTTGCCGGGCACGCACTTCCTGGAGAACGTCCGCAACCTCTTCGACGCCATCGACTTCTTCGGGTCGATGTGGAACTCGCTGCTGGTCGCGACGGCGGTGACCTTCCTGGTCCTGCTCTTCGACTCGCTCGCGGCGTTCGTCTTCGCCAAGTTCGAGTTCCCCGGCAAGGGTGTGCTGTTCGGGCTGCTCATGGTCATCTTCATGGTCCCGGCACAGCTGTCGGTCATCCCGCAGTTCGTCGTCATGGCGAAGATCGGCTGGATCGGCTCGATGACCGCGCTGATCGTGCCGGCCGCGGCCAACGCCTTCGGTATCTTCTGGATGCGCCAGTACATGAAGACCGCCATCCACGACGAGTTGCTCGACGCCTCCAAGCTCGACGGCGCGAACTTCCTGCGCCAGTTCTGGCACGTGGCACTGCCGGTGGTCCGCCCCGGTCTCGCCTTCCTCGGCATCTTCACCTTCATGGGCCAGTGGAACGACTTCGCCTGGCCCCTGATCTCCCTCACCAATCCCGACAACGTGACCCTCCAGGTCGCGCTGTCCCAGCTCAACGGCACCCACGGCACCACCGACTACGGCATCGTGATGACCGGCGCGCTGCTCGCCCTCATCCCCCTGCTGATCGTGTTCGCGATCGGCGCCAAGCAGATCATCGGCGACCTCGCGAAGGGAGCGGTCCGCGGATGACAAGTGATCCGCTGCTGGCCCTGCGCCCCTGGGAATCGCCCGAGGTGACCTCCTGGGGCCGACTGCCCATGAACGCCGTCGACCGGCGTGCCCAGGCCCTCTCCCTGGACGGCGACTGGCGTTTCCAGCTGCTCCCGACGCCGACGGCTCCGGTCGGCGAGGACTGGTCCTCGGCCCGGGTCCCCGGCGCCTGGACCCTCCAGGACACCACCGATCTGCCCTGGTACACCAACGTCCAGATGCCGTGGCCGGACTTCCCGCCCGCGTCCCCCGCCGCCAACCCGACGGGCGTGTACGAGCGTGAGTTCGACATTCCGGCCGAGTGGGCGGGCCGGCGGATCGTGCTCCAGATCGGCGCCGCCGAGAGCGTGCTGCTCGTGCACGTCGACGGGCGGCCGGTCGGCATCTCCAAGGACTCCCATCTGGCGGCCGAGTTCGACCTCTCCGACGTCGTATGGCCGGGCGCCTCGGCGACCGTACGGCTGACCGTCGTCAAGTGGTCCGACGCCACCCACATCGAGGACCAGGACCAGTGGTGGCACGGCGGCATCACCCGCTCGGTGCTGCTGTACGCGACAGACCCGCTGTATCTCGCGGACGTCACCGTCCGGGCGCCGGCCTCCGGTGAGCTGCGGGTCGACTGCCGGGTGCGGGACGCGGGCGGCGCGCTGCCCGAGGGGTGGTACGTCACCGGCGAGATCGACGGTCAACTCCTCCTCCAGGACGCCGAGTTCGACCGCGCCAACGCCGAGGACGACCGCGTCTCCGACTTCCTCGGCGAACCCCGGCTGGGCGCGCACGTGTCCGACGTACGCACCTGGACAGCCGAGACGCCCGAGCTATACGACCTGACTGTCCGGCTGCACCGCACCGACGGAACGGTCGCCGACACCGCGCAGCACCGCGTCGGTTTCCGGGATGTCGAGATCGTCGGCCGGGACCTGCTGGTCAACGGGGAGCGGATCTACGTCAGGGGCGTCAACCGGCACGACTTCCATCCGCTGACCGGGCGGACCGTGTCGCAGGACGACATGCGCGCCGATCTCGTGCTGCTGAAGCGGTTCGGGTTCAACGCGATCCGCACCGCGCACTATCCCAACGACCCGACGCTGTACGACCTCGCGGACGAGCTCGGTCTCTACGTGGTCGACGAGGCGGACATCGAGTCGCACGACCACGCCCATGAGATCGCGGACGACCCTCGCTATCTGAACGCCTTCGTGGACCGCGTCTCGCGGATGGTCCTGCGGGACAAGAACCACCCCTCGATCATCATCTGGTCGCTGGGCAACGAGTCCGACTACGGCGCCAACCACGACGCGGCGGCGGGCTGGCTGCGCCGGCACGATCCGACCCGGCCGCTCCAGTACGAGGGCGCGGCCAAACTGGGGTGGGCCGACCCTGCGGTCGCCTCCGACATCGCGTGCCCGATGTACGCGCCGCTGGAGGACTGTGTCGCGCACGCCCTGTCCGGTGAGCAGACCAAGCCGCTCATCCAGTGCGAGTACTCGCACGCCATGGGCAACAGCAACGGCACGCTCGCGGACCACTGGGCCGCCATCGAGTCAACCCCGGGACTTCAGGGCGGGTTCATCTGGGAGTTCTGGGACCACGGCATTCTCCAGTGCGTGAACAGCGGCAGACCGGTCGGGCGCGTGGGCGCCGGACTCTATGACAACGGTGTCGCCGCCCCCGGCATGCGCTGGGCGTACGGCGGCGACTTCGGCGAGACACCCCACGACGGGGCGTTCATCGCCGACGGGATCGTCTTCCCCGACCGCACGCCCAAGCCCGTCATGTACGAGCACCGAGAGATCGCGGCTCCGGTGCGCCTGGAGGCCTTCCGGCACGAGGGGCTCGTGGTCGCCAACCACCAGTGCTTCCGCGGCCTGGACTGGCTCGCGGGCACCTGGGAACTGACCCTCTCCGACGGCCGTACGCTGACCGCGCCCGCCGAACTGCCGGATCTGCGCCCCGGCGAGACGGCGGCCGTGCCGCTGCCCATCGAACTCCCCGCCGACGGCGGCGAGGCCTGGCTGACCCTGCGGGTGACTACGGCCGGCGACGAGCCGTGGGCCCCGCGCGGCACCGAGATCTGCACGCCCCAGCTGCTGCTGCGCGCCGCACCGGACGTGTCGGAGGCGGCGGTCACGGGACCGCGCGTCAAGGTCGACGCGGACGGGCTGCTGGTTCACCCGCTGCTGACGTCCGCGCCCGTGCTGTCCCTGTGGCGGGCCCCGACCGACAACGACGAGCTGGGCGGCATGGCGGCCCGCTGGCAGGACTGGGGCCTCGACACCCTCGTACGCAAGGCCGCGGACGTGCGGCGTGACGGCGAGCGCAGCGAGATGGGGGTCCCCCCGGCCGGAGGCTGGGGGAGGGTGACCGTGCTCGCCGAGTACGCCGGGAACGCGGGCGTCATCCGCCACGAGCAGGTGTTCACCCCGGTCCAGGGCGGCATCCGCGTCGAGGAGAGCGTCGAACTGCCGGACGCGTACGCCGATGTGGCGCGGGTCGGTTCCGTGTTCGAGACGGTGTCCGGGCTCGACCTGCTGGAGTGGTACGGACAGGGCCCCTGGGAGTCCTACCCGGACCGCGCCGCCGGAGCGCCCGTCGGGCATCACTCGGCCCCCGTGGACTCCCTGTTCACCCCCTATCTGCGACCGCAGGAGAGCGGTGGACGGCACGGTGTACGACGGTTCAGGCTGTCGGCGCCGGATGCCACCGGTCTCTCGGTCGTGCTGGACCGGCCGCGCCAGGTCTCCGTGACCCGGTTCCGCGCCGAGGATCTGGCCGCCGCCACGCACCACGACCAGCTGACGCCACGGCCCGGCTGTGTGGTGCACATCGACGCGGCACACCGGGGGCTCGGCACGGCGTCGTGCGGCCCCGACACCTTCCCCTCCTACCTCCTGCAGCCGGGCACCCACCACTGGGCCTGGACTCTTCGCACCCTCTAGGACCTGTCGTCACATTCCCGCCTGCCTCGCGACGCCAGGCCCGCCCTTCGGGCGGACGACGGGCATGTGACGACAGGCCCTCCCCCACACACCTCCTCTCACCTCACAGAACCTCACGGAGTCAGTTGTGTGCACCTCGCACGAGTCCGGGCACGAACCTGCCCTCGAAGCACCCCAGGCGGGCGCCGGACGGCGTACCTTCCTGCGGGCGACCGCGCTGATCGGGGCGGCGGCGACCACGTCCGTCACCCTGCCTACGGCCGCCGAGGCCCTGACGGACAAGGCACGTTCGTCCTGGCGACCCGACACCGAGAGCCGCCGGTTCACGCTCGCCGTGATGCCCGACACCCAGTACCTGTTCGACGGGCCGAGCATCAACCCGGCGCCGATCGAGGCCTCGCTGCGCTATCTGCTGGAGCACGGTAGGGACGAGAACATCGTCTTCCTCACGCATCTGGGCGACATCACGGAGAACGGCGCACAGGCCGAAGTCACCGCTGCGGGCAAGGCCTTCGAGGTGCTCGACCGGCGCGGAGTGGGCTACAGCGTCCTCGCCGGCAACCACGACGTCCGCTCGTCCACCACCGACCAGCGCGGGGCGACCCCGTACCTGGACGTCTTCGGACCGGAGCGCTTCCGGTCCAAGCGGACCTTCGGCGGCGCCTCGGCCGACGGCTACAACACCTTCCACCTCTTCAAGGCGGCCGGCCGCGAGTGGCTCGTTCTCGCCCTGGACTGGCGGCTGTCGGACGAGGGTTACGCCTGGGCCGAGAGCGTCCTCGCCCAGCATCCGACCCTGCCGGTCGTCCTCACCACGCACGAACTCGTCTACGAGGACGACACGCTCTCCGCATACGGGCAGCAGCTGTGGGACAAGCTGGTCAACAACCACGACCAGATCTTCCTCACCCTCAACGGGCACTACTGGCCCGCCGCCCGCGCCACCCGCAAGAACGCGGCCGGGAACGACGTACACCTGCACCTGACGAACTATCAGAACCGCTACTACGGCGGCGCGGCGATGATCCGCCTCTACCACTTCGACCTCGACCGGAACACCATCGACGTCGAGACGGTCTCGCCGTGGATCCTGGGCCGGGCGGCCAAGGGGCTCAACGAGCTGGAGCGCGAGGAGATGGAGCTCTCCGGCGACGCGGACCGCTTCTCCGTGGACATCGACTTCGAGCAGCGGTTCTCGGGTTTCGCGCCGGTGGCGCCGCGGCCGGCCCGGCCGGCGAAGAAGATGCTGGTTCCCGGGACAGTCGCATACTGGCGCTTCGACGGACAGCGGGACGGCGCAGCCTTGACCGGCACAGTCCGCGACCAGTCGGGCCGTGGCAACGACCTGACCCTCGTCACGGTCGGCGCAGCCGCGCTCACCTGGTCGTCCGACCACCACCCGGACCAGCCGGGCCACGGCAGCCTTGAGTTCCAGGGCTACAAGTCCCCGCTGAGGGGCGCGTATCTGCGCACGGTCGACGGAGCGCCCCTCAACTCGGCCACGTTCAAGGCCGGTTACACCATCGAGGCGTTCTACCGCCTCCCGGCCGACTGGGACCCCGCGCACCACGCCTGGGGCGGACTCGTCAGCCGTACCGGTACGGGCGGGGCGGCGGGCAAGACCGCGGACGATCCGGACGAGCCGTTGGCCACGCTGTCGCTCTCCGACGGGCCGGGCCCGCAGTGGGCGGTCCGGCCACTCAACCAGGAGGGCATCGCGACCAACTGGGGCGACGAGACCGCGCGGGAGGTGTGGTGGCACGTGGCCGTGGTCAACGACGGCCGGCACACCACGCTGTACGTCCAGGGGTGCCCGGTGGCCCGCAATCCGCACGCCACCGCGGTCGGACTCACCTCGGTCGGGCTGCCGTGGCTGCTCGGCGGCTACGAGTACGCGGGAAAGATCGACCAGATCCTGCACGCCCGCCTCGGCGACGTACGGATCGTCGAACGGGCCTTGCCCGTCAGCTCGTTCATGAACCACTGACGCACACCGTCGGGCTCCGCCAAGCCTCCTGGACTTCACAACTCTGCAGATCCACCAGATCCCAAGGGACTCACAGACCATGACAGAGCAACAGCTGCCTGCTTGGGCCGACCCCGCCGTCTCCCCCGCCGGCCTCGACGCCCAGGGCGTCTCCCGGCGTCAACTCCTGCACCGGGCGGGCCTGTTCGGCGCCGCCTTCGCCGCCGGTTCGCTGGCGACGCCCGCTGCCGCGGCGGGCCCGCGACGGCTCGGCGGAAGCGACCCGCGTCTCGCCTACCTCGTCGGCGACCATCACATCCACAGCGTGTACAGCCACGACGCCAAGTACACGTTCTCCCAACTGGCGGCAGCGGGCGAGAAGTTCGGCCTCGACTGGATGGTGTTCACCGAGCACTCCAACTTCGGGCACGCCCAGTACGGCGCCCCGCTGGAGCACGCCGAGATCCTCAAGGCGCGGGCCGAGAACCCGCGTCAGCTGATCTTCCAGGGCCTGGAGTGGTACATCCCGGGCGCCGAGCACTGCACGGTCTTCTCGCCGCCCGGCCGCCACGAGGTCGAGCTGCTCACCAAGTTCGAGAGCGCCTACGACGGCAAGCTCCTCGGCTACACCGAGGGCTCGGCCGGCGCGGCGGACACCGCCCGCAACGAGGCGCACGCGGTCAAGGCGATCAAGTGGCTGGCCGAGCAGCGCCGCACCGGTTACGTCGACGACGTGCTGGTCCTCGCCAACCACCCGATGCGCCTGGGCATCGACTCCCCGCACGAGATGCGCAACTGGCGGGACGCTGCTCCCGAGATCATGGTCGGCATGGAGGGCGCGCCCGGCGCCCAGGGTGCGGCCATCCCCGGCTGGCGCGGGGCCACCTCGATCCGCGGCGAGTACGAGAACAAGCCCACGGCACAGTCCTGGCAGGGCTATCCCGCGGACGGGTATCTGACGTACGGCGGTTTCGACTGGGCGACCGCGACGGTCGGCGGTCTGTGGGACTCGATGCTGGCAGAAGGCAGCCTGTTCTCGATCACCACGAACTCCGACGCCCACCGGATCGTCTTCGACACCTGGAAGAACGGCGACTGGGCGGCCGGGCAGAACTTCGACAACACCGGCAAGCTGCCCGACCCGGTGAACACCGACACCCCACAGCCCGGCAGCGACTTCTGGCCCGGCCAGTTCAGCCGCACCCACGTGGGCGTCACGGGCTACGGCTACCGCTCGGTGATGGCGGGTATGCGCGCGGGCCGGGTCTGGCTGGACCACGGTCATCTGCTGGACGGGCTCGACGTACGGCTGACGCGTGACTGCGACTTCGGCCGGGGTGTCACGCTGGGCGGCCGGCTCCGCGTCCGCAGGGGCGAGAAGCTCACGCTGAACATCACCGTGACCACCGCGTCCCGTCTCAACCCCCAGGGAGTCCTGCCCGAGTTGGCGCACGTCGACGTGATCCGGGGCGCGGTGCGCGGTCCGGCCACCGACCGGGACACCTGGCGGGCGCCGGACACGAAGGTCGTGAAGTCGAAGGACGTGACGGGGCGCAAGGGGACGTACACCCTGCGTGTGGCGCTGACCGCCGGCGACGAGTCGTTCTACGTCCGGCTGCGCGGCAGCGACGGCAACCGGCACGGCGCCGGTTACCTCGGTGCCGCCGTCGACCCGCACGGGCCGATACCGCACGAGCCCGGAAACGGTGACCCGTGGGCCGACACGTGGTTCTATTCCAACCCGGTGTTCGTCGACGTCGTAGGCGGCTGACTGATGAATCTGATGAAGGGGCGACTTCTGCCCCTCGGGGCGTTATTAGGCCTGTCGGGGGCGCTCGTGCTCGGCGGCGGATAAACAGCAATCCGCCGCCGGCGGGCTTGCGGCGCCCTGGGCAGGGCCGTGTCCATCGCGCCCTCCGCCGCGGCGGCCTCCCGGGCCCCGGACGCACAGGATGCGTGCGGTCCGGGCGGGGCGGCGTACCAGCAGGTCACAGGCTGACGAAGTGATCGACAGGGGCGTAGCGTGGGCAGCGTGACCACCGAGGAGCCGCTGCGGCCGCAGTCCCTGATGCTGACGTTCCTGGGCGATCAGGTGTTCGGGCGTGATGTCTGTGTGTACTCGGGCAGCATCATCGACGTGTTCGCGCGGGCAGGCATCGGCGAGCAGGCGACCCGTTCGACGCTGACCCGGATGGTGAGCCGCGGTCTGCTGCGCCGCCAGCGCGCGGGCCGACGGATGTACTTCGGGCTGACCGGGCGTTCGGCGGCCGTACTGGCGGACGGCGACCAGCGCATCTGGCACACCGGCGCGGTCAACCGCCACTGGGACGGCACCTGGACCCTGCTCGGATTCTCGCTTCCCGAGTCCTGGCAGCGCCAACGCCACGACCTGCGCTCGCAGTTGACGTGGAGCGGCTTCGGGGCGTTGTTCAACGGTCTGTGGATCGCGCCGGGCGAGGTCGACGTGTCCGCCCTGCTGACCGAACTCGGCCTGTCCGCCCATGTGAAGGTGTTCCGGGCGCACGCCGAAGCGGGCATGGACATCGGTGCGATGATCGAGGAGACCTGGGAGCTGGCCGAACTGGCCGCGCGCTACGAGGCGTTCGTACGGCGGTGGCAGCCCTGGGAGACCGAGCTTCCGGCGGCGGACGACTCCCTCTCCCTGCGCCTGGTCCTGCAGGCCGAGTGGCTGGGCATCATCCGCGACGATCCGCGTCTCCCGGTGAAGCACCTTCCGGACGGCTGGGCGGCGGAACAGGCCGAGAAGACGTTCCGGACGGTGTACGAGCGGCTCACACCGCTCGCCCAGGAAGCCTCGGAACGCCTTGTCGACCTTGTGCCCGTACGCGAGGACCAAACAGATCAGACGGATCAGACGGATCAGGCGTAGAAACGGGACAGGCTCTGCAGCACCGCCGCCGGCTTCGGGGCGCCCTCGATCTCGATCGTGCCGTCGACGGTGATCTGCACCCCGCCCTTCACATCCTCGACGTCGGCCAGCCTGCCGACCAGGCGGATCTTCGAGCCGACCTTCACGGGTGAGGGGAAACGCACCTTGTTGAGGCCGTAGTTGACCTTCGTGGTGACGCCCTGGACGTCCAGCAGCTCGGTGAAGAGCGGGATGAAGAGGGAGAGGGTGAGGTATCCGTGGGCGATCGGGGCGCCGAAGGGGCCTTCGGCGGCCTTCTCCGGGTCCACGTGGATCCACTGGTGGTCGCCGGTCGCGTCGGCGAAGGTGTTGATGCGCTCCTGCGTGACCTCGATCCACTCACTGGTGCCCAGGTCGCTGCCGGCGAGCTTCTTGAGTTCGTCGATGCCGTTGACCGTGATGCTCATATCGCGTTCCTTAACTGGGAGTTGAGCTGGTAGTTGTTGCGGGAGCGGGCCCGGCGAGGGCCAGGGCCTAGGAACCCGCGCCGAAGGCCTTGCGCACCCGGGCCTTGAGGAGCTTTCCGGAGGCGGTGCGCGGGAGTTCGTCCGCGATGACGACCGACTTCGGGATCTTGTACTTGGCGAGCCGCCCGGACAGTGAGGCCAGTACCTCGTCCTCGTCCAGGGCCGCGCCCTCGCGGGGCACGACGACCGCGCGTGGCACCTCGCCCCACTTCTCGTCGGCGACGCCGATGACCGCGCACTCGACGATGTCGGGGTGGGCCAGGAGCAGATCCTCGATCTCGGCGGGGTAGATGTTCTCCCCGCCCGAGATGATCATGTCCTTGATGCGGTCGACGACGAAGACGTACCCGTCCTCGTCGATCCGGGCGGCGTCCCCGCTGCGGAACCAGCCGTCCGTGAAGGAGGCGGCCGTCTCCTCGGGGAGCCCCCAGTAGCCCGGCATGACGTGCGGTCCCCGGACCACGATCTCGCCGGGCTCGCCGACCTCTGCCGGGGTCAGGTCCGGCCGTACCACCCGTACGTCGCTGAAGAAGTGCGGTACGCCCGCCGAACCGGCCTTGCTGATCGCGTGTTCGGCGTCCAGGAAGAGGGTCCCGGGTGAGGCCTCGGTCATGCCGTACCCCTGGAGGAAGGTGAGCCCTCGCTCCTGGAAGGCGGCGATGAGCGGGGTCGGTACCGGTGAGCCGCCGCACGAGAGCATGCGCAGCGACGACAGGTCGGCCTCGGCCCAGCGCGGATGTCTCGCCACCTGGTCGAACATGGTCGGCACCCCGAACATGAAGGTGATCCGGTGCTGTTCGATCAGGTCGAAGGTCTCGTCCGCCGCGAAGGACTCGACCAGCACACATGTACCGCCCTTGAGCAGCACGGGCAGGGTGAGCATGTTCAGCCCGGCCGTGTGGAACAACGGGGCGGAGACCAGGGCGCGTTCGTCGGTGATGACGTCCTGGTCGACGAGCACGTTGACGGCGTTCCAGGTCAGGTTGCCGTGCGTGAGCATGGCGCCCTTGGGACGGCCGGTCGTGCCCGAGGTGTACATGATGATGCAGGTGTCGTCGGCGGTGACCGGCGCGTCGATCGGCTCGGCGGAGGAACCGGCGAGCGCCTCCTCGTACTCGGCGCCGACCTCGACGTACGCACGCACGTCCGTGCTGCCGGGCAGTCCGGCGACGAGGCCGGCGTGCGAGGGGCCGTAGACCAGGGCCTTGGTGCCGGAGTCGGCGAGCTGGTAGGCGATCTCCGGGCCGGCGAGGCGGGTGTTGAGCGGTACGAAGACCGCGCCGAGCGTCCCCGCCGCGAACAGTGTCTCCAGGTAGGAGGGATGGTTCGGGCCCAGATAGGCGATCCGGTCGCCCCGGCGCACGCCCCGGTCACGCAGGGCGTGTGCGAGCCGGGTGGTGCGCTCGTACAGCCGTGCGTAGCTGATCGTGGTGTCGCCGTGGATCAGGGCGGTGCGTTGGGGGGTCTTGCGGGCCCGGCGGGCGGGCCAAGACCCCAGTCCCTCGTTGCGCATCGTTGCGCCCCTCTACGAGTTACGAGACATGAGTTGAGAGATACGAGTTACGGGGTCACGGCTTCGTGAGCCCGAGCAGCCTGGCCGCGTTCTCCTTGAGGATCTTCGGCCTGACCTCGTCCTTGATCGGCAGCTTCTCGAAGTCGGCGAGCCAGCGGTCCGGGGTGAGCACCGGGTAGTCCGAGCCGAAGAGGACCTTGTCCTTGAGTAGTGTGTTGGCGTACTGCACCAACTGCGGCGGGAAGTACTTCGGCGACCAGCCGGACAGGTCGATGTGCACGCCCGGCTTGTGCGTGGCGACGGCGAGCGCCTCGTCCTGCCAGGGGAACGACGGATGCGCCAGGATGATCTTCATCTGCGGGAAGTCCGCGGACACGTCGTCGATGTGCAGCGGGTTCGAGTACTTGAGCCTGATCCCGCCGCCACCGGGGACTCCGGCGCCGATGCCCGTCTGGCCGGTGTGGAAGAGCGCGATCGTGCCGGTCTCCTCGATCACCTCGTACAGCTCGTAGGCGACCGAGCGGTCGTTGGGGAAGAAGCCCTGGATGCTGGGGTGGAACTTGAAGCCCTTGACCCCGTACTCCTCGACCAGGCGGCGGGCCTGCTTGACGCCTGCCCGGCCCCGGAAGGGGTCGATGGAGGCGAAGGGGATCAGCACGTCCGGGTTGGCCGCGGCGGCCTCGGCGACCTCCTCGTTCGGGACGGGCTCGGTGCCGGTCGCGGACTCGGCGTCCACCGTGAAGATGACGGCGGCCATCTTCCGCTCGCGGTAGTACGCGGCGGTCTCCTCCAGGGTCGGCTTCCGCTTGCCCTCGACCTTGAAGTAGGCCGACGAGGCGTCGTGGAGGTCGTCGGCCAGGGACGAGGCGCCCTTGGAGGAGATCTCGGCGTGGGTGTGGACGTCGATCGCGACGAGTTCCTCGACGTTGAGGTTCGCCATGGTTACGCCTCCGGGAACTTGGGGGCGGGGATGCCCACCGACTGGAGCTCGGCGCCGACCGAGGTGGGCCAGGCGTCGGCCAGGGCCTCGGGGGTCCAGCCGCCGTCGGCGTACGCCGCCCTGATCTCCTGCGGATGCGACCAGAGTGCCACCTTGTCGCCGCCGATGCCGATGGCCTGGCCGGTGATGCCCCGGGCGGCCTCGGAGGCGAGGAACGGGACGAGGGCGGCGCAGTCCTCGGGGGTGCCGAAGCCCTCACCCTTGCGCAGGAAGGCCGGGAACGGCTCGCCGTTCTTCAGCGCCTCGATGTACGGGGCGAAGGCGGGGATGGTCTCGGTCATCGCGGTCGCGGCCACCGGCACGATCGCGTTGACGGTGATGTTCGCGCGGCCCAGCTCCATCGACCAGGTGCGGGCGAAGGCGGCGATGCCGGCCTTGGCGGCGGAGTAGTTCGTCTGCCCGAAGTTGCCGCGCTGGCCGGCCGGGGAGCCGACGAGGATCAGTGTGCCGCCCTCGCCCTGCTCGCGCATGCGTACGGCGGCGGCGCGGGCGCAGGTGAAGGTGCCCTTGAGGTGGGTGGTGATCACCGCGTCGAAGTCGTCGTCGGTCATCTTCCACAGCACCTTGTCGCGCAGGATGCCCGCGTTGGTGACCAGGATGTCGAGCCGCCCGAACTCCTCCACCGCACGGTTCACGAGCCGCTCGGCGGCCTCGGTCGTGCCGACCGGGACCACCTCGGCGACGGCGGTGCCGCCCGCCGCGGTGATGGACTTCACGGCCTGCTCGGCCACGTTCTCGTCGACGTCGTTGACGACCACGGAGGCGCCGGCGGCGGCGAGAGCGTGCGCGTAGGCGAGGCCGAGGCCACGGCCACTGCCGGTGACGACGGCGACCTTGCCGGTCAGATCGATGCTGGGCACGAGGGGGGTCCCTTCACAAGACGACAACTCAAGACGACAGCTCAAGACGACTGCTCAAGACGACTGCTCGAGATCGAAGCTAAGAGCAATAATTGTTGACGTCAATAGTTGTTGCCATCAGGTGTGTGAGTCATGCTGGAATCAGCACACGGATCAGCACACGGATCAGGACCCGAAAACCGCCCCGCCCGGGGCCTCGACCAGGGAGCCCGCCATCGCCCCCCAGCAGCCCCTCCAGAACCCCGCCTCGATCGACGCGCACGAGCCGTGGATGCGTGGGCTGCACGCGGACACCGGCTATCTGCTCTACCGCCTCGGCCTGCGCTCGGGACAGCTCTTCAACTCCTTCCTCCAGGAGTCGGGACTGCGCCTGCGCCACTACGCTGTACTGCGCTTCCTGAGCACCGCCGAGGGCACCCTCCAGCGCGAGCTGAGCGCACAGCTCGGCTACGACCCCTCCGCGATCGTCGGCCTGGTCGACGATCTGGAGAAGCTCGGCTTCGCCGAACGCCGCCCCGCCCCCGACGACCGCCGCAGCCGGATCGTCGCCCTGACCGGGAACGGCCGCACCTTCCTCCGCGACACCGACGAGGCCGGCCAGCGCGTGACCAACGAATTGCTCGGCCCGCTCGACCCCGCCCAACGGGAGTCTCTGCACCTGCTGCTGCAGCGGCTCGCGGAGGACGGACTCAACTGATGTTGTGCATATTCTTGACTGTCGCTTGATTGGTGCCTAACTTCACCCAGGCACCGGTACGGTCCCCCCAACCGGTGACGTCCCCCACGACATCGGCATCAGGGAGCTCCCCGTGCGGCCATCCCGCTCGTCCTCCGGCTACATCCCCCAACCCTCCCCGGACACAAGGGAGTTGCGCCGCGTCGCACTGTCCGGGCTGCTCGGCACCACCGTCGAGTTCTACGACTTCCTCGTGTACGGCACGGTCGCCGCACTCGTCTTCGGTGATCTGTTCTTCCCCCAGGCCGACCCCACGGTCGGCACCATCGCCGCCTTCGGCACCTTCGCCGCGGGCTATGTCGCCCGGCCGCTCGGCGGCATCGTCTTCGGCCACTTCGGCGACCGGCTCGGCCGCAAGTCGATGATGCTGCTGACAATGACCCTGATGGGCTGCGGCAGCTTCCTCATCGGACTGCTGCCGACGTACGACGCGATCGGCGTCTGGGCCCCGGTCCTGCTGGTCGCCCTCCGGGTCGTCCAGGGCCTCGCCATCGGCGGCGAGTGGGGCGGCGCGACACTCATGGTCGTCGAGCACGCCGAACGCACCCAGGGTTCCCGGCGCGGCCTGTGGTCCAGTTCCACCCAGCTCGGCGCACCGCTCGGCTCCGTGATCTCCGCCGGAGTGGTCACCCTCGTCTCCACGCTCCCCGACGACCAGTTCCGCGCCTGGGGCTGGCGCGTACCGTTCCTGCTGAGCTTCGTACTGCTCGGGGTCGGCCTGTTCGTGCGGCTGCGGGTCGCGGAGAGCCCGCTGTTCACCGAGGCCAAGCGGGACATCTCCGCCAAGCCGCCGATCTTCGAGGTGCTGCGCCGCCCGAAGCCGGTACTGCTCGCCTGCTGCGTCGGCATCGGCGCCTTCACCGCACAGTCACTGCTGACCGGCTTCATGATCTCCTACGCCACCGACAACGGGTACAGCCGGTCACAGGTCCTCACGGCCGTGACCATCGCCTCCTGCGTGGCGCTGATCGTCCTGCCCACGGCCTCCGCGCTCACCGACCGCGTCGGCCGCCGCCCGGTGGTCCTCGCCGGTGCCGTCGCCTCCGCCGCGCTCGCCTTCCCCGTGCTGTGGCTGGTCGACTCCGGCTCGCCCGGGCTGCTGATCCTCGCCCTCGTCCTCGGTCACGGCATCGCCCAGTCGACGATGTACGGGCCGCTGGGCGCCCTGTTCTCCGAGATGTTCGGCACCAAGGTGCGCTACACGGGCGCCTCGCTCGGCTATCAGGCCGCGACCCTGGTCGGCGCCGGGTTCTCGCCACTGATCGCGACCAGCCTGCTCGCCTCGAACGGCGGCGGCAGCACGCCCGTGTCGCTGCTGCTGTGCGGCGGTGCGGTGATCACCGCGGTCACGGTGTGGCGGATGCCGGAGACCCGCACCGACACGCTCGACTCCTCGGCCCTTCCCCAGGAGGCCCCCGCCCCCGAAGGAATCCACCCGTGAACTCCGGCTCTTCCGTCACGGACACGGGCGTCGACCACACGCGGATGCCGCACCGGTCCTCGGTATACAGGGACCTGACGTCCACACCCCGGGGAGCTGCCCGCCCATGACCACCCGCTCCGCGCCCGACCGGCTGCTGTCCGTGCTCAGCGCCTTCGACCACGAGCACCCGGCGCTGTCCCTCACGGACATCAGCCGGCGGGCCGGGCTGACCCTCACCACCACGCACCGCCTCGTGGGCGCCCTCGCCCGATGGGGCGCCCTTGAGCGGGACGAGGCCGGCGTCTACCACGTGGGCCTCAGACTGTGGGAGGTCGCGGCGCTCGCCCCGCGCGGGCTGGCGCTGCGGCAGATCGCGCTGCCGTATCTGGAGGACCTGTACGAAGCGACGCACGAGAACGTGCAGTTGGCGGTACGGGACGGCGGCGAGGTCGTCTACATCGAGTGGCTGTCGGGCCGTTCGGCGGTCGGGGTGCACATCCGGGTCGGCGCCCGCTGGCCGCTGCACGCCACGGGCGTCGGCCTCGCCCTGCTCGCACACGGCGACCCCATGCTCCAGCAGGACTACTGCGAGGGCCCGTTGGCCGCCTTCACCCCCCACACCATCACCGACCCGGCCCAGTTGCGCCGCGTCCTGGCCGAAGTCCGGCGCGCGGGCGTGGCGGTGAGCAGTCGTCAGGTCACCGACGACGCCCTGTCCGTGGCGGCCCCGGTGCGCGGTCCGGGCGGCGCGGTGATCGCCGCGGTGTCGGTCGTGGTCCCCCACGTCGACGCCCAGGTACCGGTGCTGGTGCCCGCGGTGCGGCTGGCGGCGCGGGGCATCTCCCGGGCGCTGGGCTGGCAGCCGGAGCAGCGGCGCTGAGTCCGGGTACACGACTGCGCGTCCTTACCTGAATCTCAGACGGCAGGCCCCTGTTTCAAAGAACAAACCCATACAGAAGATGCACGATGCACGCGCATCATCGATCACTTCCTGGTCGTGTCAGAGAGGCGTGCCGTGGGTGTTCCGCACATATCGAATCCGTCCGAGCAGGGCGGCCGGCAGTCGCCGTCGTGGTCCCGACGCGGGATCCTCACCGCGCTCGGGGCTGTCCCGGCCGCCGCACTGACCGGTTGCAGCGGCTCCGCGGACGCCTCGTCGACGACGACCAGGGCGAGCGCGAGCGCGTCGACGAAGGCGGCCACGAAGGCCGTCGTCACCGTCACCCCCGCCGACGGTACGCGGCACGCCGACTTCGCCGCCCCCGTCGAGGTCACCGTCACCGACGGCACCCTCGCCTCCGTCACGGCCACCGGCGACGGCGGCGGGCTGGCCGGGACCCTCAACGAGGCCCGTACGAAGTGGACCTCCACCGGGAACCCGTACTCCGGGACGACATACAAGGTGTCGGCGCAGGTCACCGGTGCCGCCACGCAGACCGCGGCCTTCACCACCGCCTCACCGTCCGCGACCTTCGTCGGGTACTTCACTCCGGAGGCCGATTCCACCTCCGGCGTCGGCATGCCGGTGTCGATCAACTTCACGGAGGCGGTCACCGACCGGGCCGCGGTCCAGCAGGCGATCACGGTGACCGCCGAGCCGGCCGTGGAGGTGGTCGGGCACTGGTTCAGCGACACCCGGCTCGACTTCCGGCCCGAGGCCTACTGGGCCGCCGGTACGAAGATCACGCTCGGGCTGCGGCTCAAGGACGTCCAGGGCGCGGACGGGGTCTACGGCACCCAGTCCAAGGACGTCACCTTCCACATCGGCCGCGAGCAGATCAGTACCGTCGACCTGGCGGCGAAGACCATGACCGTACGGCGGGACGGCAGGGCCACGGCCAGCTATCCCGTCTCCGGCGGCGACGCCGAGCACACCACCTGGTCCGGGATCATGGTGATCAGCGAGCGGTTCAAGCAGACGCGGATGGAGTCCTCGACGGTCGGGCTCGGCGACGAGTACGACATCTCCGACGTCCCGCACGCCCAGCGCCTGACCACCTCCGGCACCTTCGTGCACGGCAACTACTGGGCCTCGGCCTCGGTGTTCGGGAGCAGCAACACCAGTCACGGCTGCGTGGGACTGCACGACACGAAGGGCGCGAACGACACCTCCGTACCGGGCTACGAGTTCTACGACAGCTCCATGCTCGGGGACGTGGTGGTCGTCCAGAACTCGGGTGAGGTGACGGTCGATCCGGCCAACGGGCTCAACGGCTGGAACCTGTCCTGGGCGGACTGGAAGGCGGGCAGCGCGCTCTAGGGCCGTGCAGCCCTATCACATTCATGTCTTCATCGGGTGAACTCACCTGTGACGGAAGGAAATTCTGGGTTTCACCTCTTGACGGCCGGAGGGAGCAAGAGCACATTGGGCGCACCCTGAGAGCGCTCTCAAAGGCTCTTGGAAGCACCCGCGCACCCCCACTCCGTACCCGAAGAGGCACCCATGAGGGACACTTCAGGCACTTCGCTCACTTCAGGCCCGCCCGTCAGACGCGGCCCGCTCCGGCGCGCGCTCGTCGCCGTCGGCGCCGTCCTCAGCCTCGCGGCAGCCGCCGTGTCGGTGGCCCAGGCGGACGCGCCGACGCCGCCGACCGGCTGGACGCAGGTCTTCCTCGACGACTTCAACGGCACCGCCGGGACCGGCGTCTCCACCACCAACTGGCAGTACGCGACCGGGACTTCGTATCCCGGCGGCCCCGCGAACTGGGGCACCGGCGAGATCGAGACGATGACGAACAGCACGACCAACGTCTCACTCGACGGCAGCGGCAACCTCCGGATCACCCCGGTGCGCAACTCCGCCGGCAACTGGACCTCGGGCCGCATCGAGACCAACCGCACCGACTTCCAGCCCCCGGCCGGCGGCAAACTGCGCGTCGAGGCCCGCCTCCAGGTGCCGAACGTCACCGGTGCGTCCGCCCTCGGTTACTGGCCTGCGTTCTGGATGCTCGGGGCGCCCTACCGGGGCAACTTCCAGAACTGGCCGAGCGTCGGCGAGCTGGACATCATGGAGAACACCCAGGGCCGCGACACCGTGTGGGCCACCATGCACTGCGGCACCAGTCCGGGCGGCCCGTGCAACGAGACGACCGGCATCGGCAGCTCCAGGTCCTGCCCCGGCACGGCCTGTACCGCCGCCTTCCACACCTACAGCATGGAGTGGGACCGTTCGGTGAGTCCGGAGGCGATCCGCTTCTACGTCGACGGCACCAACTACCACACGGTGACCGCGAACCAGGTCGACGCGACGACCTGGGCGAACGCCACGAACCACGGCTTCTTCATCATCCTGAACGTGGCGATGGGCGGCGCCTTCCCGGCGGCGTTCGGCGGCG
Source organism: Streptomyces sp. NBC_00576 (assembly GCF_036345175.1). Lineage (NCBI taxonomy): Bacteria > Bacillati > Actinomycetota > Actinomycetes > Kitasatosporales > Streptomycetaceae > Streptomyces > Streptomyces sp. NBC_00576. Next base: position 1,629,559 of record NZ_CP107780.1, read on the forward strand.
GCCCGGACGCGGGCACGGTCTCCGGGCGCCCGATGGTCGTCGACTACGTGCAGGTGCTCCAGTCGACCACCGGCGGCGGCACGACCACGCCTCCGCCGACCGGCACCCGGGACGCGTACGCGGCCATCCAGGCCGAGTCCTACAACAGCCAGTCGGGTACCAGCACGGAGACCACCACCGACACCGGCGGCGGGCAGAACATCGGCTCGCTCGCCAACGGCGACTGGGCGCTCTACCAGGGCGTCAACTTCGGCTCCACGGCCGCCACCCAGTTCGTCGGCAGGGTCGCGAGCGGCGCCAACTCGGGCGTGAGCGGGCTGGTCGAGGTGCGCCTCGACAGCCGTACGAGCACACCGATCGGCCGCTTCGAGGTGGGCAACACGGGCGGCTGGCAGAGCTGGCGCACGCTCCAGGTGAACATGAGCGCGGTCACGGGCACCCATGACGTCTACCTGACCTTCACCAGCGGCCAGGCACAGGAGTTCGTGAACGTGAACTGGTTCAACTTCGGCCACTGAGGCGGTCGTTGACGGTCCTTGTTTGAGCTTTACCGAGGGGCGGACCAACAGGTCCGCCCCTTCAGGCCTTCTCGCCCTTCAGCGCAGCTCCGCCCGGAACGCCACCGGCGCGGTCCCGGTGTGCAGTTGGAAGAACTTGGAGAAGTTCGCCGCGTCCGGAAAACCGACCGCGACACCGACGCGCCCTATCGGCAGGGATGTGTGGGCCAGCAGACGCTTGGCCTCCAGGACCACCCGCTTGTCGATGAAGCCCTTGGGCGTCTCACCGGTAGCGGCGCGCACCGCGCGGACGAGGGTGCGACGGGAGTAACCAAGGGCGTCGGCGTACGCGCTGACGCTGTGGTTGGTGGCGAAGCCCTTCTCCACCGCGTCCCTGAAGAGGGTGAACGTGGTGTCGGTCTGCCCACGCGCCGCCTCCGCGGAACTCGCGGCCAGATGGGACAGACGCAGCAGGAACGCAGTGAGTGAGTGACGCAGCACCGAGGTGTGCAGGCCGATCGGGAGGGTGGCGGTGTCCTCGTACTCGCGGCCCAGTTGGGCCAGGGCCGCGCGCAGGCCCGCGAGTTGGGGCCCGTCCGGGCGCAGCAGCGGGGGCAGGTCGTAGCGGTAGAGGCCGGTCGCCTCGACCGTGGCCCGGGGCAGGAAACCGGGCTGCATGGTGAGGACGGTGCCGTGGTACCCGCTGGTGCGGGAGAAGCGGTGGACCTGACCCGGGCGGATCCACAGCAGGTCGCCCGCTGTCGCCTCGTATTCGGCGAAGTCGACCATGTGGGTGACCGGGCCGTCGTCGAACAGCATCACGACGTGGAAGTCGATGCGGTGGACGCGTTCCAGCGGGGCGTCCTCGTGCCAGGTGCGGTCGGGTGACATCGGGCCGACCTGCATGCCCACGCCCAGGACGCTCAGATCGACCGGGAAGGGAAACGTCCTGATGCCGTCTCCGTCTTGGAGGGTGTCCTGGGTGGTGTCCTGGATGGTGTCTTGGATGGTTCTGTCCGCCATGTCCTTCTCTTGCCGTCCGGTCCCCGCCGTCCGTGTCCCACATTCACCAAAGGGTGACACACCGGCACCTGGCCCCGTAAAAGTCAGACTTTTAAGTTTGAACACGTCCGAGCAGTTCATCCCCCTCTATCGAGGACTTCTTGAAGATGAGTACGCAGACATCCGACAGCCTTCAGTGGACCGATCTCGACCAGCGTGCCGTCGACACGGCCCGCATACTCGCGGCCGATGCCGTACAGAAGGTCGGCAACGGCCACCCCGGCACCGCGATGAGCCTGGCCCCCGCCGCGTACACGATCTTTCAGAAGGTGATGCGACACGACCCCGCGGACCCCGAGTGGACGGGCCGTGACCGCTTCGTCCTCTCCCCCGGCCACACCTCGCTGACCCTGTACACCCAGTTGTTCCTGTCCGGGTACGAGCTGGAGCTGGACGACCTCAAGGCGTTCCGCACGCACGGTTCGAAGACACCGGGCCACCCCGAGTACGGCCACACGGCCGGCGTCGAGACCACCACCGGCCCGCTCGGGCAGGGCGTCGCCAACGCGGTCGGCATGGCGATGGCCGCCCGCTACGAGCGCGGCCTCTTCGACCCCGAGGCGCCGGAGGGCGAGTCGCCCTTCGACCACACCGTCTGGGGCATCGTCTCGGACGGCGACCTGGAGGAGGGCATCTCCGCCGAGGCCTCCTCACTGGCCGGCCACCAGAAGCTCGGCAACCTCGTCTTCGTCTACGACGACAACCACATCTCCATCGAGGGCGACACGGCGACGGCGTTCTCCGAGGACGTGCTGAAGCGGTACGAGGCGTACGGCTGGCACGTGCAGCGGATCGAGCCCGAACTCGGCGGCGACATCGACGTACGCGCGCTGTACACGGCGCTCAGGGAGGCGCGGGCCGAGACGGCGCGCCCCTCGATCATCGCGATGCGCACGATCATCGCCTGGCCCGCCCCGAACGCCCAGAACACCGAGGCCGCTCACGGCTCCGCCCTCGGCGCCGACGAGATCGCGGCCACCAAGCGACTCCTCGGCTTCGACCCGGAGCAGACCTTCGAGGTCGCAGACGTAGTCCTCGCCCACGCCCGCCAGGCCCTCGACCGGGGCGCGGAGGCACACGCGGCCTGGGACAAGCGGCTCGCCGAGTGGCGCACCGCGCAGCCCGAGCGGGCAAAGCTGTTCGACCGGGTCGTGGCAGGTCAGCTGCCCGAGGGCTGGGAGGACGCCCTCCCGGTGTTCGAGGAGGGCGCGTCCGTCGCCACCCGCGCGGCCTCCGGCAAGGTGCTCCAGGCCCTGGGCCCGGTCCTGCCCGAACTGTGGGGCGGCTCCGCCGACCTGGCCGGCTCGAACAACACGACCATCGACAAGACATCCTCCTTCCTCCCCAAGGGCAACCCGCTGCCGGAGGCGGACCCTTACGGCCGTACCGTCCACTTCGGTATCCGCGAGCACTCGATGGCCGCCGAGATGAACGGCATCGCCCTGCACGGCAACACCCGTATCTACGGCGGCACCTTCCTGGTCTTCTCCGACTACATGCGTAACGCCGTACGCCTGTCGGCGCTGATGCAACTGCCGGTGACGTACGTGTGGACGCACGACTCCATCGGCCTCGGTGAGGACGGCCCCACCCACCAGCCGGTCGAACACCTGGCCTCCCTGCGCGCCATCCCGGGCCTGAACATCGTGCGCCCGGCCGACGCCAACGAGACGTCCGTCGCCTGGGCCGAGATCCTCAAGCGGCACGCCACGAACCCGGCCCCGCACGGCCTCGCGCTCACCCGGCAGGGTGTACCGACGTACGCCAGGAACGAGGACGCCGCGAAGGGCGGTTACGTCCTGCGGGACGCCTCCACCGGCACCCCGGACGTCGTCCTGATCGCCACCGGCTCCGAGGTCCAGCTCGCTGTCGCCGCACGTGAGGCGCTGGAGTCTGAGGGTGTGGGTACGCGGGTGGTGTCGATGCCGTCCGTGGAGTGGTTCGAGGAGCAGTCGGCCGAGTACCGCGCGAGTGTCCTTCCGCCGTCCGTGAAGGCACGCGTGGCGGTCGAGGCGGGCATCGGTCTGACCTGGTACCGCTACGTCGGTGACGCAGGACGCATCGTCTCCCTCGAACACTTCGGCGCCTCCGCCGACGCCAAGACCCTGTTCGCCGAGTACGGCTTCACCGCCGAGAACGTGGCCGAGGCCGCGCGGGCCGCGCTCAATTCAACTACCGGCCTCTCCGCCGCCCGCGGTTGATCCGAACGCCAGAAAGAAGATGATCACAGTGACCACCGAAACAACCACCACCGCGGGAACACTCAAGCGCCTCTCCGACGAGGGCGTCTCGATCTGGCTGGACGACCTCTCCCGGGGGCGCATCACCTCCGGCAACCTCGCCGAACTCGTCGACACCAAGCACGTGGTCGGCGTGACCACGAACCCCTCGATCTTCCAGGCAGCCATCGGCTCCGGCGAGGGGTACGAGGAGCAGCTCGCCGACCTGGCCGTGCGCGGCGTCACGGTCGACGAGGCCGTACGGATGATGACCACCGCCGACGTACGGGCCGCCGCCGACATCCTGCGCCCGGTGTACGACGCCACGGCGGGCCGGGACGGCCGCGTCTCGATCGAGGTCGACCCGCGTCTCGCCCACGAGACGGCGGCGACGATCGCCGAGGCCAAACAGCTGGCCTGGCTGGTCGACCGGCCCAACGTGATGATCAAGATCCCGGCGACGCGGGCGGGCCTGCCTGCGATCACCGAGGTCATCGGCCTCGGGATCAGCGTCAACGTCACGCTGATCTTCTCCCTGGAGCGCTACCGCGAGGTCATGACCGCCTATCTGGCCGGCCTGGAGAAGGCACAGGCCGCGGGTATCGACCTGGCGACCATCCACTCCGTCGCCTCCTTCTTCGTCTCCCGCGTCGACTCCGAGATCGACAAGCGCCTGACGGTGCTCGGCACGAACGAGGCCCTCGCACTCAAAGGCAGGGCGGCGCTGGCCAATGCGCGACTCGCGTACGAGGCGTACGAGGAGGTCTTCGAGGGCGACCGCTGGACCGCCCTGGGCGGCGCCCACGCCAACAAGCAGCGTCCGCTGTGGGCCTCGACCGGAGTGAAGGACCCCGCGTACAAGGACACCCTGTACGTCGACGAGCTGGTCGCGCCCGGCACCGTCAACACGATGCCCGAGGCCACCCTCGACGCGACTGCCGACCACGGCGACATCCACGGCGACGCGGTGAGCGGCGGTTACGCCCAGGCCCGCGCCGATCTCGCGGCCGTCGAGGGGCTCGGGATCTCGTACGACGAGGTCGTGCAGCTGCTGGAGGACGAGGGCGTCGCGAAGTTCGAGATCGCCTGGAACGACCTGCTGAACGCCGTCACGAAGTCGCTGGACAGCAAGGGAGTTGACGGGGAATGAGCGACGAATCGACCCTGACGGCGGACTTCGAAGGGGACCTCGGCAGCGAGGGCGAGTGGAACAACCCGCTGCGCGACCCCGGCGACCGCCGTCTCCCCCTGATCGCGGGCCCGTCAGGGCTCGTCATCTTCGGGGTGACCGGTGACCTGTCCCGCAAGAAGCTGATGCCGGCCGTCTACGACCTGGCCAACCGGGGCCTGCTCCCGCCGGGCTTCTCACTCGTCGGGTTCGCCCGCCGGGACTGGGAGGACGAGGACTTCGCACAGATCGTCCACGACTCGGTGCGCGAACACGCCCGTACGGAGTTCCGCGAGGAGGTCTGGCAGCAGCTCGCGGAGGGGATGCGGTTCATCCCCGGCGACTTCGACGACGACGCGGCGTTCAAGCAGTTGCGCGCGGCCGTCGAGGAGCTGGACGCGTCCCGGGGTACGAGTGGCAACTACGCCTTCTACCTCTCCGTACCGCCGAAGTTCTTCCCCAAGGTCGTCCAGCAGCTGAAGAAGCACGGGCTGGCGAACGCGCCTGAAGGTTCCTGGCGGCGCGGGGTGATCGAGAAGCCGTTCGGGCACAACCTGAAGAGCGCGCGTGAGCTGAACCGCGTCCTGCACGATGTGTTCGACCCGGAGCAGGTCTTCCGGATCGACCACTACCTGGGGAAGGAGACCGTCCAGAACATCCTGGCGCTCCGTTTCGCCAACCAGATGTACGAGCCGATCTGGAACCGGTCGTATGTCGACCACGTCCAGATCACGATGGCCGAGGACATCGGTATCGGCGGCCGGGCCGGCTACTACGACGGCATCGGGTCGGCGCGCGATGTGATCCAGAATCATCTGCTCCAGCTGATGGCCCTGACGGCCATGGAGGAGCCGATCGCCTTCGACGCCGAATCGCTGCTGACCGAGAAGCTCAAGGTCCTGAAGTCGGTGAAGTTGCCCGAACACCTGGGCGAGCACACCGTGCGCGGACAGTACGCGGCGGGCTGGCAGGGCGGCGAGCAGGTGTCCGGCTACCTCGAAGAGGACGGCATCGACCCGCAGTCCAGCACGGACACGTACGCGGCCGTCAAGCTGGAGGTCGACAACCGCCGTTGGGCGGGCGTCCCCTTCTATCTGCGGACCGGCAAGCGGCTCGGGCGGCGTGTCACGGAGATCGCGGTCGTCTTCCAGCGCGCCCCGCACTCGCCGTTCGACTCGACGGCCACGGAGGAGCTCGGCGCCAACGCGATCGTCATCCGCGTCCAGCCCGACGAGGGCATGACCGTGCGCTTCGGTTCCAAGGTCCCGGGTACCTCGATGGAGATCAGGGACGTCACGATGGACTTCGCCTACGGCGAGTCCTTCACGGAGTCCAGCCCGGAGGCGTACGAACGGCTCATCCTGGACGTCCTGCTCGGCGACGCCAATTTGTTCCCCCGTCACCAGGAAGTGGAAGAGTCCTGGAAGATCCTCGACCCGATCGAGGAGTACTGGGGCACGCACGGCAGGCCCGCGCAGTACTCCTCGGGCAGTTGGGGCCCGGAGGAAGCCGACGAGATGCTCGCACGAGACGGACGGAGCTGGCGCAGGCCATGAAAATCGACCTCACCGACACCACGGCAAGCAAAATCAACAAGGCACTGGTGAAGGGGCGGCGCGCCATCGGCACCCCTGCCGTGGGCATGGTCCTGACGATGGTGATCGTCACGGACGAGGAGAACGCCTACGACTCGATCAAGGCGGCCGAGGATGCCTCGCACGAGCATCCCGCGCGCACCCTGGTCGTCATCAAGCGGCACGCCCGCAGCCCGCGCGACCGCACCAAGTCCCACCTCGACGCCGAAGTACGGGTGGGCGCGGACGCCGGCACCGGCGAGACGGTCATTCTGCGGACGTACGGCGAGGTGTCCGACCACGCCGACTCGGTGGTCCTGCCGCTGCTGCTGCCGGACGCGCCGGTCGTCGTCTGGTGGCCGGTGGACGCCCCCGAGGTGCCCGCCAAGGACCCGCTGGGCGCGCTGGCCCAGCGCAGGATCACCGACATGTACGCGGTCGAGAAGCCGCTCATCGCCCTGGAGGCCCGGGTGCGCTCGTACGCGCCCGGCGACACCGACCTGGCGTGGACGCGTCTCACCCCGTGGCGCTCGATGCTGGCCGCGGCCCTCGACCAGGCCCGCACGAAGATCATCTCGGCGGCCGTCGAGAGCGAGGCCGACAACCCGAGCGCCGAACTGCTGGCCCGCTGGCTCGGCGCCCGCCTGGAGGTGAAGGTCGACCGCGTCGTCACCGCGGGGCCGGTCGTCACGGCCGTCCGCCTCGGCACCGACAAGGGCGAGATCGTCATCGACCGCCCCGAGGGCCCGCTCGCCACGCTCACCCTGCCGGGCCAGCCCTCCCGCACGCTCGCGCTGAAGGTGCGCCCCACCTCCGAACTCATCGCCGAGGAACTGCGCCGCCTCGACGCCGACGAGATGTACGCGGTCGCCCTGCGGGGCGACGGCACCAAGGAGACCCCCCGCCATGTCTGACTCCCCCAAGCTCACTCTGCGCCCCGAGTGGACCGCACTGGAGGACCACCGCGCCGGTGCTCTCTCCGAGCCGCAGTTGCGTGAGCTGTTCGCCGCCGATCCCGGGCGCGCGGAGCGGTACGTCGTGCGGGTGGGTGACCTGCACATCGACTACTCCAAGCAGCTGATCACGGACGAGACCCTCGCCCTCCTCCAGGAACTCGCCACCGCCACCGATGTGTTCGGGCTGCGGGACGCCACGTTCCGGGGCGAGAGGATCAACATCACCGAGGACCGTGCGGTGCTGCACACCGCGCTGCGGGCACCGCGGGACGCGGTGATCGAGGTCGACGGGGAGAACGTCGTACCGGCCGTGCACGCGGTCCTGGACAGGATGGCCGGCTTCGCGGACCGGGTGCGGTCCGGTGAGTGGACCGGGTACACCGGTCGGCGTATCAAGAACGTCGTCAACATCGGCATCGGCGGCTCGGACCTCGGTCCCGCGATGGCGTACGAGGCGCTGCGGGCGTTCACGGCACGGGAGTTGACGTTCCGGTTCGTGTCGAACGTCGACGGTGCGGATCTGCACGAGGCGGTGCGGGACCTGGATCCGGCGGAGACGCTGTTCATCGTCGCGTCGAAGACGTTCACGACGATCGAGACGATCACGAACGCGACCTCGGCCCGTTCCTGGCTCCTTGCGGGTCTGGGCGGCGACGACAAGGCGGTCGCCAGGCACTTCGTGGCGCTGTCGACGAACTCCGGGAAGGTGTCGGACTTCGGCATCGACACGGACAACATGTTCGAGTTCTGGGACTGGGTCGGCGGACGGTACTCGTACGACTCGGCGATCGGGCTGTCACTGATGATCGCGATCGGGCCGGAGCGGTTCCGGGAGATGCTGGACGGCTTCGCGCTGGTCGACGACCACTTCCGCACGGCTCCGGCGGAAGCCAACGCACCTTTGCTGCTGGGCCTGTTGGGCATCTGGTACGGGAACTTCTTCGGTGCGCAGTCGCACGCCGTGCTGCCCTACTCGCACTATCTGTCCAAGTTCACCGCGTACTTGCAGCAGCTGGACATGGAGTCCAACGGCAAGTCGGTCGACCGCGACGGCAACCCGGTGGAGTGGGAGACCGGGCCGGTCGTGTGGGGCACACCCGGCACGAACGGGCAGCACGCCTACTACCAGTTGATCCACCAGGGGACGAAGCTGATCCCGGCGGACTTCATCGGCTTCGCCGAGCCGGTCGCCGAGCTGAGCGACGAACTCAAGGGCCAGCACGACCTGTTGATGGCCAACTTCTTCGCGCAGACCCAGGCACTGGCCTTCGGCAAGACGCCGGAGGAAGTGCGGGCGGAGGGGGTGCCCGAGGAACTGGTCGCCCACAAGACGTTCCGGGGCAACCACCCCACGACGACCGTCCTCGCGCGTGAGCTGACTCCCTCCGTGCTCGGCCAGTTGATCGCGCTGTACGAGCACAAGGTGTTCGTCCAGGGCGCCGTCTGGAACATCGACTCCTTCGACCAGTGGGGCGTCGAGCTGGGCAAGGTCCTCGCCAAGCGCGTCGAGCCCGCGCTCACCACGGGTGCCGCCGTCCCCGGCCTCGACTCCTCCACCGCCGCCCTCGTGGCCACGTACCGCGCTCTTCGTGACGCTCAGGAAGTGAACTGACATGCAGATTGGTCTGATCGGTCTCGGCAAGATGGGCGGCAACATGCGCGAGCGCATCCGCCGTTCCGGCCACACCGTCATCGGCTACGACCGCAACCCCGAGGTCTCCGACGTGAGCAGCCTCGCCGAGCTGGTCGACAAGCTCGAAGCGCCGCGCGTGGTCTGGGTGATGGTCCCGGCCGGCGCCGCCACCCAGTCCGTCGTCGACGAGCTCGGCGGTCTGCTGGAGGCGAACGACACGGTCGTCGACGGCGGCAACTCCCGCTGGACGGACGACGAGAAGCACGCCGAGGAACTGGGCACCAAGGGCATCGGCTTCGTCGACGCCGGTGTCTCCGGCGGTGTATGGGGGCTGCAGAACGGCTACGCCCTGATGGTCGGCGGCGACAAGGAGCACGTCGAGCGGCTCCACCCGATCTTCGAGGCACTGAAGCCCGAGGGCCCGTACGGCTATGTCCACGCGGGCAAGGTGGGCGCCGGGCACTTCTCGAAGATGGTCCACAACGGCATCGAGTACGCGATGATGCAGGCCTACGCCGAGGGCTGGGAGCTCCTGGAGAAGGTCGACTCCGTCACGGATGTGCGCGAGGTCTTCCGGTCCTGGCAGGACGGCACGGTCATCCGCTCCTGGCTCCTCGACCTGGCGGTCAACGCCCTCGACGAGGACGAGCACCTGGAGCGGCTGCGCGGGTTCGCTCAGGACTCCGGCGAGGGCCGGTGGACGGTCGAGGCGGCCGTCGACAACTCCGTGCCGCTGCCCGCGATCACGGCCTCCCTCTTCGCCCGGTTCGCGTCCCGGCAGGACGACTCCCCGCAGATGAAGATGATCGCGGCGCTGCGCAACCAGTTCGGCGGTCACGCCGTCGAGTCCAAGGAGTAGGAACCCGTGGGTGACCTTCTTCTGGTCCGCCATGGCGAGACGGAGTGGAGCGCGTCGGGACAGCACACCAGCTGGACCGACCTGCCCCTCACCCCGCACGGTGAGGAGCAGGCCAAGTCCCTCGCTCCGCTCCTCGCCGGACGGACCTTCGCACGCGTACTGACCAGCCCCCTCACCCGCGCGGTGCGCACCGCCGAACTCGCGGGCCTGTCCGGGACGTCGGCCGATCCGGATCTGCACGAGTGGGACTACGGCGGGTACGAGGGTGTGACGACCGACGAGATCCATCGCACCCGGCCCGACTGGTACCTGTTCACGGACGGCGTGGCGCCCGGTCCGGAAGGGCACCCGGGCGAGTCGCCCGACGAGGTGGGCCGGCGCGCGGACCGCGTCCTGGCCCACGTCGAGGACGCTCTCGGGGAGGGTGACGTGGTCCTCGTGGCGCACGGGCACTTCCTGCGCGTGCTGACGGCCCGCTACCTCGGGCTGCCGCCCTCCTACGGCCGGCTGTTCCAGCTCGCCACGGGCACGGTCAGCACGCTCTCCACGGAGCACGACCGTCCGGTGGTCGCGGAGTGGAACACCCGCTGGCAGGCGGGGAGTTGAGCCGCCTGCTGGGCTTGGGCGACTGAAGTGGCGATCGGGTCCGGGGCATTGTCCCCGGACCCGATTGACATGTGTGTCCGAGGCGCGTCAGAGTCCCCCCGATGGAGATCAACGATCTGACGGCGGCCGAAGAGCGCGTGTGGCGGGCCTTCCCCAGGGGCGAGCCCGTGGACTTCCGCGAGGGTGAGGCCGAGGCCGACAACCCTGCCACCGGCTCCGGCTGGGGACCGGAGCGGACCGTACGCGCCTCGGTGCTGAGGGCCCTGCTGCTCAGCACCCCGCAGCTGGACGGCGAGATCCCCAGGCTCAGGCTGTCGGGAGTCCGCATCACCGGGCAGCTGAACCTCATGTACGCGGTGGTGGACCACCCGCTTCATCTGCGGCACTGCCACTTCGACGAGTCCCCCGACTTCTACGGCTCCCGGCTGCGTCAGCTGAATCTGCGCAGCTCGGTGCTCCCGGCCGTCAGCCTCGCCAGTACCCGGATCGACGGCCCACTGCGGATGACGGACTGCCGGGTGCACGGGCCGGTGAAGCTGGCCGGGTCGCAGATAGCGGGCGCGCTCTTCATGGACGGGGCCGAACTCACCACGTCCGATCCGTCCGTGCCGGTGCTCCAGCTCCATCAGTCCGTCCTCAGCGACGGCTTCGCGGCACCCGGGCTGCGGGTGCGGGGCGAGATGCGGCTGGACGGTGCCACGGTGGGCGGGTCGATCGCCCTGGACGACGCCGACCTGAGCAACCCCGGCGGCCATGCGCTGTGCGCGCGGTCTCTCGAAGTGCGGGCCGACGTACGGGCGCGGAACCTGCGTACCCAGGGAGGCATCGACCTGCGCGGCTCCCGGATCGCGGGCTCTCTCGACTTCACGCGCGCGCGGCTGTCCAACCCCGGCGGTACGGCCCTGCGGGCCAGCAGTTGCACCATCGGTGAGTTGTGGCTGTACCGGTGCGAGCCCATCGAGGGCCGGCTGCATCTGCGCCGCTCCCGGATCGACGTACTGGGCTTCGAGTCGGAGGTCGCACCGGGCGAGGTGCTCTTCAACAACCTCAGCTACACGGCGCTCAATCCGCACGAGCCGACCCACCGTCGCCTGCCTTTGCTGGAGCGCGACGGCGACGGCTATGTCCCCTACGCCTACGAGCAGTTGGCCGCCGCCTACCGGCATGTCGGCGACGAGGGCGCGGCCCGCCGGGTCCAGCTCGCCAAGCTGCGCCGGCACCGGGCCACCCTGCCCTGGCTCGGCCGGACCTGGGGCCACCTCCAGGACACCACCGTCGGCTACGGCTTCCGCCCGCTGCGCGCCGCCGTCTGGCTGCTGTCGCTGCTGGCGGCGGGCTCGATCGCGTTCGCCCTGCACCACCCGGGCCCGCTCAAGGCCGACGAGGCCCCAGAGTTCAACCCGGTCTTCTTCACCCTCGACCTGCTCCTCCCGGTGATCTCCTTCGGCCAGGAGGGGGCGTTCGCGCCCAAGGGCGGGTACCAGTTCCTGTCGTACGTCCTCATCCTGACCGGCTGGATCCTGGCCACGACCGTCATCGCCGGTGTGAGCAGGAGCGTCGCCCGGCAGTGAGTCCGGCCTTGGACCATGCGCTGTCGAGCTGTCCGCCGATATTGTCCGGCGCCGTGTCAATCACGGGATGGCGAGTGCACTCCACTCGCCGGGAGCGGGCGTGGCCACGCGAGGCGACGGAGGTCATGCGGGAGTTCAGTGCCCTGTTCGCCCGTCTCGATCAGGGGGTCCTCGCCGTGGAACACGTGGAACACGCAGGCTGCTCATGCCCGTTCGTGGTGCGTGGCTCGGCATCTGAAGTCCTCTGTGTGCCGTGGGACACCGGCCGTAGCGGTCGGCGCCCCACGTCGGATGCGCAGGGCGTGGTCAGGACCGCAGCAGGTCCGCGGCGGCGAGACTGAGTACGCCGTCGTGCCATTTCAGGCCGCGCAGGTCGCGGACGACGACGGGGGCGTCGGTGGCCAGTCCGCGCCGGCCGACTCCGATGACGGTTGCGCCCGCTGCGGCTCCGGCCTTCGCCCCCGCGGTACTGTCCTCGAAGACAACAGTCCGCGCCGGGGCGAAGCCCAGCTTCTTGGCCGCCGTGCGGTAGCCGTCGGGGGCCGGTTTGCCGTGGCTGACGTCGTCCGCGGTGATGAGTACGGGTGGAGTGGGTAGTCCCGCCGCTTTGAGGCGGGCCCGGGCCAGGGCGGTGACTCCGGAGGTCACCACCGCCCACCGCTCGCGCGGCAGGCCGGCGAGGAAGTCGAGGGCGCCGGGGAGCGCTGTGGTGGTGGCCGCGGCCTCGACCTCCAGGCGGTCGATCGAGGCGAGTGCGGCCGGTCGCTCCTTCGGGTCGGTCACCAGGAGTGCGACGGTGTCGGCCGAACGGCGGCCGTGCACCATGGCGGTCACCTGCTCCGGCGGCAGGTCGCGGTCGCGTGCCCATTGGCTCCATGCCTGGTCGACACCGTGGTCGGAGTCGACCAGGACACCGTCGTTGTCGAAGAGCAGGCCCTCGCAGAGGATGTCGAGCACGGTGGGCGGGTGGGGCTGTGCGGTCATGGATCGTCCCTTCAGGCCACGGGGCGGTTGCGGTAGCGGCCGACCAGTTCACGGGCGGCGCTCTGCATACGGACAGGTGGAAGCCCCTGAGCGAGGAGGGTCAGGTCGTCGAGGACCATGTCGCCGATGGTCCGGAAGGCTTCCGGGATGCCGCCCGCCCGGTGGGCGGACAGCACGAGACCCTCGAGAGCACGGGCCGGGTCGTCGGCGGCGACCGGTTCGTCCGGCCACACGTCGATGCCCGCGAGCAGGCGTCCCCGCGCGACCTGGGCGAGGAGTGCCGGGTAGTCGACGACCGGGGCGCGGCTGACCAGGACGAGGCGGGCGCCGTCGGGCAGCAGATCGAGTTCGCGTTCCCCGATCAGGTGGCGGCTGTCGTCCGTGACAGTGGCCAGCACGAACACGAAGCGGCTGCGGGACAGGGTCTCGTCCAGTGAGGCAGGCAGCACACCGTGTTCGTGCAGGACGCCGGGCGGCAGCCAGGGGTCGTACACGCGGATGGTGGGCCGGAAGGGGGCGAGGAGCCGGTTGAGGCTGCGGCCGAGGTTGCCGAAGCCGACCAGGCCCACATCGGAGCCTTGCAGCAGTACGGCGTCGGCGTTGCCGTCGGAGACGTACCGCTCCCGTCCGGCGCGGAAGGCGCGGTCCTCACGGCTGATGCCCCGGGCAAGGTCGAGGGCGAGTCCGAGGGAGTACTCGGCGACCGCCTGTGCGTAGGCGGGTCCGCAGCCCAGGACGTGGATTCCGCGCTCGAAACAGGTCGCGTAGTCGACGTTGGGGAAGAAGTTGCCTTCGACGTTCATAAGAGCGCGCAACCTGCCCGCGCGGGCGAGCCGCCCGGCCGGCAGGTCGGGCTGTCCGACGATCGCGAAGGCGTCGGGCAGAACCTCCTCAAGTGCTTCTTCGGAGGGATCCTTCTCCAGGTCCACCACGGTGAAGCGGTCGCGGAGCGACTCCAGGGTGGCGGCGGTGAAGATGCGGTCCGTGCGCTGTGGGGTGGGGCGCAGGACCACCACGGGCTTGGGGGTGGGGGACGGGGTGCTCACAGAACTCCTTGCGTGCGTACGGGTATCGGCTCGCCCGCCGGTCGCAGCTCGGCGCTCTTGGCGCCGGTGACCAGGGCGACGATCGGAGGCACTCTCGAAGTCAGCATCCCGGATGCGCATGAACCACGGCCTGCGCGAGCGACTCCAGGGTGCACTCGCCCGGACGGATACGGCGATGTGCTGGGCGGCGACCACGGCGATCTGGCGGCGTGGTTCAGCCCCTCCCCGGCCACGGCACCCGCCGGTGGAGAATTCGAGGTCACTCGACTGGTGGCTTCGTTCGTGATGATCCCGGGCCGTTCCGTACGCGAGCACGGCCCGTACAGACAGTCTCGCTGAGCGGGACGTCGCCACCACCGCCTGCCGGGGCGCCCCGCTGCTTCAGCGCATGCCGGACGCCCCGTTCACGGTCAGCCGAGGGCGAGTACTACGCCAAGCTGGAACGCGGCAACCTCGCCGGCGTCTCACCCGCGGTGCTCGAATCGGTCGCCCGCGCGCTCCAGCTCGACGACGCCGAACGGGCCCACCTGCTTCACCTGGCCCAGGCTCAGGAGGGCTCCGACACACTCGCTCGTCCCAGGTCACGTTCCGGCCGGCAGCGGGCCTTGCCCAAGAGCCTGCAGTGGACGCTGGACGTCGTCACCGCCGGACCCGCGCTCGTCACCAACGGCCGCCAGGACCTGCTCGCCGCCAACCCGCTCGGCCGCGCCTTCTTCACCGACCTCTACGACAGCGACACCCAGCCGCCCAACATGGCCCGCTTCCAGTTCCTCGACCCGGCCGCACGCCGCTTCTACCCGGACTGGGAGCACATCGCCGACATGACCGTGGACGTGCTGCGCACCGAGGCCGGCCGCAACCCGCACGACAAAGGCCTCCACGACCTGGTGGGCGAACTCTCCACCCGCAGCGACGCCTTCCGCACCCGCTGGGGCGCCCACAACGTCCGCCGTCACGGCACCGGCGTCAAACGCTTCCATCACCCGCTCGTCGGCGAACTCACCCTCACCTGGCACGGCTCGGCCGTGGACGACGAACCCGGTCTCACCCTCCTCATCTACACGGCCGAACCAGGCTCACCCTCCGAAGAAGCCCTGCGCCTGCTCGCCTCCTGGGCCGCGTCCCAGGGCGGCGCCTCCCCTGCCGATCGCCTCTGACGCCACCGACGCCCGGCCCCACCCGTCAGGACCGGGTACCGCGGACCCGGCCTGCCGGACGGCGCGGCCACTGCACTCCCGGTGGAGCAGACTGCGGGCCGGAAGTGATGATCGGCTACGGTGAAAAACCCTCGCGCCAATGTCAGATGCAGCTCTGGCGTGACGCGAAATCAGCAAGGAGTGGCCGCGGATCGGGGAGTCGCCCGAACAGCCGCAGCCTCAGTCCATAACAGCGGTAACTCGTATCAGCGCAGCGGGCGTTGTGCGTGCTGTGCGGCGAGCCTCACCGGTGCGTTCTGGGCGCCGTAACCCTGGTAGTCGCCGTCACGCTGGACCAGTTCGAAGAAGACGCGGCCCACGGTCTGCGTGTAGCAGTGCCTGAACTCGCCCTGGGCGTCCCGGTCGTAGAGGATGCCGAGTTCGCGGTAGGTCGCCAACTCGCCCTCGGTGAACTCGTATCGGGCCGCCAGGTCGTCGTAGTAGTTCGCGGGCATCGGCAGCAGTCTGCCGCCCGCTGCCCGGAAGCGCCGGGCGGCGGTGACGACGTCGTCGGTGGCCAGCGCGATGTGCTGGGCGCGGGTCTCGTCCTCGGTGGGCGCGGGGCCGACGGCGAGCGCTATCCGTACGCTGCCGACGGAGTTGGTGACGGCGCGGCTGCGGAAGAGCCCGTACGGATCGGCGACGTCGACACTCTCCTGGCCGTGCAGCCCGAGCACGCTGCGGTGGAAGAGGGCCGCTTCGTCGAAGTGGTGCCAGGGCTGGGTGAGGGCCAGGTGGTCGATGCGATCGACGCCGCCCCCGACGTCCCCGACGGTCCCGATGGCCTCGAAGTCGGTGCGCCAGTTGGGGAGTTCGGGGCGGTGCGTGGCGCAGAAGAAGAGTTCGGTGCCGTCGGGGGCGGCGACCGCGTCGAGCGGGGCGTCCTCGGGGGCGCGGCGGCGGGGCAGGACCGGGGCGAGGAGGGCCTCGGCGCGGCGGGCGGCACCTGTCGGGTCCGGTGATTCCAGACCGACGGCGGCGAGTCCGGCGCCGTCACGGCGTGCGGCCGGGCCGGTGTTGACGAGGATGCGGGCCTCGCCGCACTCCCATAGGTCGACGGGCTTGCTGCGGTGGCGCGCCGTACGGCTGAGGCCGAGGGCGCCGAGGACCGCCGCGACCGGTTCGGCGTCGGGGGTGACGAGTTCGGCGAAGGCGATGCCGGTGGGGACGACGGGTTCGGGCAGCCGGGCGAGGCCGACGCTTTCCTGGAGGACGAGGAGGGAGCGTCGGGCGTCGACGGCGGTGGGTCCGGCCTCGGCCTGTCGGAAGACGTCGTTGAAGACTTCCAGGGAGAGCGGACCGTCGTAGCCGGCTCGCACGACGTGCTGGAGAAGCCCTGCGATGTCGAAGCCGCCCTGCCCCGGGAAGCAGCGGTAGTGGCGGCTCCACTGCAGCACGTCCATGGCGAGCAGCGGGGCGTCGGCCAACTGGAGGAAGAAGATCTTCTCGCCGGGGATGTCCGCAATGCCTTCGAGGTCCTTGGGTTCCGAGCCCCGGGAGAGGATGTGGAAGCTGTCGAGGCAGGTGCCGAGCGCGGGATGATCGGCGGCCTCGACGATGCTCCAGGCGTGGTCGTACGTGTTGACGTGCCGCCCCCACGCGAGCGCCTCGTAGGCGACGCGGACGCCGAAGTCCTGGGCCAGGTCCGCCAGGCGGCTCAGTTGGGCGGCGGCGAGCGTGTCGTCGTCGAGGGCGAGCGGGGAGACGCTGGAGCAGACGAGGACGGTGTCGGTGCCGAGCCGCCCCATCAGCTCGAACTTGTGCCGGGCGCGGCGCAGGTTGCGGGCGAACTCGTCCTCGGGCACGGCCTCGATGTCGCGCATCGGCTGGTAGAGGTCGATGGTGAGACCGAGGTCGGCGCAGCGGGCGCGGATCTCCTCGGGGGTGAGAGGGCTGGCGAGCAGGTCGTTCTCGAAGATCTCGACCCCGTCGAAGCCGGCCCGGGAGGCGGCCGTGAGCTTCTCGGTCAGGGAGCCGCTGAGCGACACGGTGGCGATGGACGTACGCACGTCGGTACCTCTGCCTTCTCTCTACTTCTACTTCGGCGCCGGTAGCGCGACTTCTACTTCGGCGCCGGTAGCGCGCCCGCCAGTTCCGCGATGTCCGCCAGCATGCGCGCGGTGTCGGGTTCCCGGCCGGTGAAGAGCCGGAACGCGTCCGCGGCCTGGAAGACAGCCATGCCGCCGCCGTCGAGCGTGGCGCAGCCGATCGCCCTGGCCGTGCGCAGCAGCTCGGTCTCCAGCGGGCGGTAGACCACCTCGGCGACCCAGAGGCCGGGATGCAGCAGTTCGGCGGGAATGGGCAGGCCAGGATGGGTCGCCATACCGGTGGGCGTCGCGTGCACCAAGCCATCGATGGCGCTGACGCCGTCGGCCCCGCCGATCAGCGCCCCCAGCCGGTCGGGCGTCGCAGCGCTCGCCCGGCCGGCGCCGAAGTGCCGGTTGAGGGACGCGGCGAGGTCGGCGGCGCGATCGGGCAGCGCGTCGACGACGGTGACCTGACCGGCGCCAAGGGTGAGCGTGGCATGCGCGACGGCCGCGCCCGCCCCACCGGCCCCGAGCTGTACGACCCGGTCCAGCGGGGCGTCGGGCAGTCCGCGGGCGAAGGACGCGGCGAAGCCGGTCACGTCGGTGTTGTGGCCGATCGCACGACCGTCCTCGAAGACCACGGTGTTGACGGCGCCGAGCGCCTCGGCCTGCGCATCGAGGCCGTCGAGGTGTTCGATGACGAGCTGCTTGCACGGGTGGGTGATGTTCAAGCCGTCGAATCCGAGGTCGCGGGCGGCCCGTACGAGATCGCCCACCGCGTGCGCCTCGACGCCCAGCGTGTCGATGTCGATCAGCCGGTACAGATAGCGCAGCCCCTGCCGGTCGGCTTCCCGCTCGTGCAGCTCGGGGCTCAGCGACGGACCGATGCCGGAGCCGATGAGCCCGACGAGAAACGAGTCCTTGGCCACGGCCGACCTCCACTAATGTACGAACTAGTACGTTAGCTATATCAGCATGACCGGGCTACGGGGAAGCCCCACGAGGGCTTCTAGAATCACGGGACTGGCCCCTCGCCCGAAGGAACCCGATGACCAGCGTCGAAGAACCGGCACACACACACGGGCGCATCCGCGACGCCGTCCGGACCAGGGCCGAGATCCTCGACGTGGCCACCAAGGAGTTCGCCCGAGCCGGCCTGGCGGGCGCCCGGGTGGACGAGATCGCCGCCCTCACCCGCACCACCAAGCGGATGATCTATTACTACTTCGGCGGCAAGGAGCAGCTGTTCACAGCCGTCCTGGAGCGCGCGTACTCCGCGATCCGGCAGGCCGAACAGGACCTCGACGTCGAGCACCTGGACCCGGTCGCGGCCATCCGACGCCTGGCGGAGCTCACCTTCGACCACCATGAGGCGCACCCCGACTTCATCCGCCTGGTGAGTATCGAGAACATCCACGAGGGCGAGCACATCGCCGCCTCCGAGCAGCTCGGGAAGATCGGCTCGCCCGCGCTGGAGGTGATCCACCGGATCCTGGAGTCGGGCCGCAAGTCGGGCCTGTTCACGGCCGAGGTGGACGCCGTGGACCTGCACGCCATGATCAGCTCCTTCTGCTTCTTCCGGGTGTCCAACCGGCACACCTTCGGCGCGCTGTTCGGCCGTGACCTGACGGCCCCGGACCAGCGGGAGCACTACCGGGCGATGCTCGGGGACATGGTCATCGCCTATCTGACGGCGGACCGCACGGCCTGACACGGGGCAAGATCCTTCGCCGCGGCCTCTTGACACCCGGGAAACGTGGGCGCAACATCCGTAGCCAACCGCTACTAACTAACCAGTGGGTTAATTAGCCGGGCAGCTCCCGGCATGGCCGTCCCATCACCCCAGGGATCCGGCATCTCTCCCTCCCCTCCGCTCACTCCACCTATGTTGGAGTTCCCTCGAAGGAGCACGCCGTGGCGGATTCCGTCGCACCCCGCGACCCCGCAGCACCCTTGGACGCCCCGCCGGGTGGCCAGCCGAGGAAGGCCGCCACGGCCGCCTGGATCGGCAGCGCGCTGGAGTACTACGACTTCTTCATCTACGGCAGTGCGGCCGCCCTGATCTTCCCCAAGGTCTTCTTCGACGAGTCCGACCCGGCCACGGCGACCCTGCTGTCGCTGGGCACGTTCGGTGTCGCGTACGCCGCCCGCCCCGTCGGCGCGCTCTTCCTCGGGCACTTCGGTGACCGGGTCGGCCGCAAGAAGATCATGGTCTTCACGCTGATCCTGATGGGCCTGTCGACCTTCCTCATCGGCTGTCTGCCCACCCGCGACCAGGTCGGCACCCTCGCCCCGGTCCTGCTCGTGCTCTGCCGCGTCCTCCAGGGCATCTCGGCCGCCGGAGAGCAGGCCAGCGCCAACTCCATGACGCTCGAACACGCCCCGCCGAACCGGCGCGGCTTCTTCACCAGTTTCACCCTGAGCGGCACGCAGGGCGGGCAGCTCCTCGCCACGCTGGTCTTCATCCCGATCGCCGCGATGCCCGAGGACCAGCTGCTGTCCTGGGGCTGGCGTGTGCCGTTCTGGCTGAGCATCGCGGTCGCCGTCGTCGGCTATGTCATCCGCCGCAAGCTGGAGGAGACCCCGGCCTTCGCCCGGCAGGCCGCCGCCGAGGGTGTCGTGAAGATGCCGCTGCTGATCCTGCTGCGCGAGCACTGGGCGGACGTCCTGCGGGTGATCGCGGGCGCACTGGTCGCCTCGGTCTCCACGATCTTCACGGTGTGGGCGCTGGCGTACGCGACCAGCGACTTGGTCGGCATGAACCGCTCGTCCATGCTGTGGGTGGCCGCGCTCGCCAACCTGGTCGCGCTGGCCGCGATTCCGCTCTGGGCCACGCTCTCCGACCGCATCGGCCGCCGCCCGGTGTTCCTGGCCGGCGCCGCCGGCAGCGGGGTCATGATGTTCGTCTACCTGTGGGCGATCTCCACGGGCTCGTACCCGCTGATCCTGGTCCTCGGCATCGCCACCTTCGGCCTGGTCTACAGCGCCGCGAACGCCACGTGGCCCTCCTTCTACGGCGAGATGTTCTCGACCCGGGTACGCCTGTCGGGCATGGCGATCGGCACACAGATCGGCTTCGCAGTCGCCGGCTTCGCGGTCACCTTCGCCGCGGAGATCGCCGGTCCGGACGGGGACGACTGGTTCTCCGTCGCCCTGTTCACGGCGGCCCTGTGCATCCCACCGGTGCTGGCCGCGATCACGGCGCGCGAGACCCACCGGGTGCCGACGGAGCGGCTCGGCGAGCGCGGCGCCGAGAACCTCGCGACGCGCGAGACCGTGTCGGCCTGAGCCTCCCCCTCCCAAGTCCCCGACAGCAATGCGCTGTTCGGGGATTTGGGCATATCAGGGGCGGCCGGCACGCACGCGTGCCCCGAAAGGGGCGCGGGGAACCGCGCGAGAAGCCCCAACCGGCCCACAGGTTCCTCACCGCGCTTCCATCGGGGCGCTCAGCTGCGCGGAATGCCGTACACCCGCTCCACCCTGAGCCGCAGCACGAGCCGCCCGTCCCGGACCATCGCCGCGCGGTAGTCGTCCCAGTCGGGATGTTCGCCCCGCACGGCCCGGTAGAGGCGGACCAGTTCCTCGACGGTCTCGTCGTACGGGTCCCGCGCCACGGGCGTCAGGTCGGCCACGCCCTCGACCACGGTGTACGTCCAGCGGTCAGCGCTGGTCACATGGTAGGAGACCCTCGGGTCCCGGCGCATGTTGCGGGTCTTCGCGCGGGAGTCGGTGAGGGAGACACGGACGACACGTTCGTCGGGGTCGTAGGCGTGGTTGACGTTCGAGAGCTGGGGACGGCCATCGGCCTTGAGGGTGACCAGCACTCCGCCGTCGTACTCGGAGAGCAGCTTCAGCAGCGGGTCCTGCGCGTCGTCCTGAGTCATGTCTCGCTCAACAGAACGCCACCGCCCTTTCATTCCGATTCACACCGAGTAGACACTGTCTACTCGGTGCTGGTAGACAGTGTCTATGAGCGATTCCCTGCGTACCCGCCTGATCGATGTCGGCGTCGACCTGGTGACCTCGGAAGGCGTGCACGCGCTCACCCTCCGGGAGATCGCCCGCCGCGCCGGCGTCTCGCACGGCGCCCCTCGCCGCTACTTCCCGACCCACCTGGAGCTGCTGTCCGCCATCGCCCGCCGCGGCTTCACCGAGCTGGCGGCCAGGGGGGCACAGGCGATCGAGGACAGTGGGCGCGGTACGGCGGGACCCCGGGAGCAGATCGCCGTCCTCGGGCGCGTGTACCTCGACTTCGCGCTCGCCAACCGGGGCATGCACGAGCTGATGTTCCGTCACGACCTGCTGGAGAGCAACACGTTGGGGCTGCGTGAGGCCAGCCTGCCCGTCTTCGCCCAGCTGGTGGATCTCGTCGGGCAGGCCCGGCCGGAGGCCGACGCCCGGCTCCTCGCCGGGTCACTGCTGGCGAACCTCTACGGCATCGCCCAGCTGTGGACCTGGGGCAGCCTCCAACTCACCACGGGCGCCGACGACTTCGCACCCCTGCTGCGTACGGCCCTCGACGCGCACCTCGGACCGGAGGAGCGGTGAGCGCGCATCGGGTCCGGGGGTCCGGGAGTCGTCCCCCGGGAAGGCGCAGTGCTCTCGCGAGCAGTGTGATCGGGGCGGTGGTCGTCGCTCTCGACGGCACCGTGCTGACCATCGCGCAGCCCACCCTGCAACGGGAACTGCACGCCTCGTTCGCCGAGGTCCAGTGGACGAGCACCACGTATCTCATCGCGGTGGCGAGCCTCCTCGTGTTCGCCGGGCGGCTCGGCGACCGGTATGGGCATCAACGGCTGTTCGCCATCGGGGTGTTGGGGTTCGGGGCGGTGTCGGCGGGCATCGGGTTCGCGTCCGGGGTGGGCTGGGTGATCGGACTGCGGGCCGTTCAGGGGGTCTTCGGCGCGCTGCTGCAACCCGCCACGCTCGGGATGCTGCGCGCCGCGTTCCCGCCCGAGCGGCTCGGGATGCCGATCGCGCTGCGGACCAGTGCGATCGGGGTGGCCGCGGCGGCCGGTCCGCTGGTGGGCGGTGTCCTGGTGACCCAGGTGGGCTGGCGGGCGGTGTTCTTCCTCAATGTCGTACCGGCGCTGGTGCTGGGCGTCCTGGCGCTGGCCGTCCGTGCTCCCGGCCCTCGCCGGTCACCCGAACCCGGACAGGGGCGGCTCGACCTCCCCGGCGCCGCGCTGCTTGCGCTGTCCCTCGCCTGCCTGGTGCACACGCTCGTCGGTGTCCCGGAGCACGGCTGGAGCACATCAGGCGTCCTCGGGCTGCTCACGGCGACGGGCGCGGGCCTCGTCCTCGTACGCCATGAGCGGCGTACGGGTGACCCGCTGCTGCCGCCCGACGTGCTCGGATCGGTGGTCGTGGGCGCCGCGCTGGGCATTCTCGTGGCCGCGTCGGCTGCGATGTTCGGCACACTCTTCGTGGCCAGCTACGTACTCCAGGACGAGCTGGGCATGGACCCGTTGCGCACGAGTCTGGCCGCGCTGCCCGGCGGCGTGGCGATGGTGCTGGGGGCACCCGTGGCCGCCGTGCTGCTGCGTCGGTACGGGGCCCGGCGTACGACCGTGGCCGGTCTGGTCATGCTCGCGCTGGGCGTGCTCATACTGTCCCGGGCGTCCGGGACGGTGGCTGTCGGCGGTGGATTCCTGCTGCTCGGAGCAGGTTTCGCCGCCGTGATGGTGACCGCGACAGCCGTCGTCGTACGGCATGTCCCGGCCGGGTCCGCAGGGGTGGCGGGCGGGTTGCAGCAGACCGCGATGAACGTCGGCCCGGTCCTCGGGGTGGCCACGGCGGCCACGCTCGCCACCGCCACCGACGGACTGCGGACCGCGTTGCCCGTGCTCGCGGGCGTGGCCCTCGTCGGCGTACTCGCCGCCCGAAAACTGCCGGTCATGGGCGACGCGAAGGCGACGCCTGTCGGGTCCCTGCGTCACCATGGGGGGTCTTAGGCCTGAGGTGATCCTGTCGGGGTATGACAGGACGGCACTTCAAGCGACCGGAGGGGAACGATGGCACAGCTGCGACAAGAGGTCGAGCCGAGCGAGGTCGGACTGGACGCGAAGGCGCTGGACCGCCTCGACCAGCACTTCGCCCACGTTGTCGACGAAGGACGCCTCCCCGGCTTCCTCGTGTCCGTGGCCCGCGCCGGCCGCGTCGCACACCTCACGACGCACGGCCACCGCGACCGGGCGGCCGCACTCCCGGTCGAGTCCGACACGTTGTGGCGGATCTACTCCATGAGCAAGCCGATCACCTCGGTCGCCGCGCTGATACTGCTGGAGGAGGGCCGGCTCGCGCTCACGGACCCCGTGTCCCGCTTCCTGCCGGAGTTCGCCGACCCGCAGGTGTATGTGAGCGGTTCCGGGAGCGACCTCGTCACCCGGCCCGCCCAACCCCTCCTGATCCGGCATCTGTTGACCCATACGGCGGGCCTCACCTTCGCCTTCTACCACTCGCACCCCGTCGACGCCCTCTACCGCGAGGCGAACCTGGAGTCCTCGGTGGTGCCGGGCTCGACCCTGGCCGAGACCTGCGCGGTGTACGCGAACCTGCCGCTCCAGTTCGAGCCGGGCACCCAGTGGAACTACTCGGTCGCCACGAACGTCCTGGGCCGGGTCATCGAAGTGGCTTCCGGGCAGCCGCTCGACGAGTTCGTCGCCGACCGTGTCTTCCGCCCGCTCGGCATGACGGACGCGGGCTTCTGGGTGACCGCCGAACAGGCGGACCGACTGGCCGAGTTGTACGGGGAGACAGGGGACGGCGGTATCGAGCCGACCCTCGGCCTGCCGCTGAAGTACCGGCCCCGCTTCCTGTCCGGCAGCGGCGGTGTCGTCGCCACCGCCCACGACTACCACCGGTTCATGGAGATGCTGCGCCGCGGCGGTGAACTCGACGGCGTCCGCATTCTGTCGGCCGAGACCGTGGCCCTGATGACCCGCAACCAGCTGCCGGGCGGCGCCGACCTGCGCACCTTCGGCGCCCGTCCCCACGACGAACCCGGCAACGCGGGCGTCGGTTTCGGCCTCGGGGTCTCGGTCGTGATCGACCCGGGCCGCACCACTGCCCCGGCCGGCCTCGGCACGTACGGCTGGAGCGGGGTGGCGACGACGACGTTCTGGGTCGACCCGAGCCGTGATCTGACGGTGCAGTTCATGACCCAGGTGCGACACAGGACGAGTCAGTCCTACTGGCAGGACCTCAAACGACTGGTGCACGAGGCGGTCGTCACCGAGTAGTCGCCCGTGGGCAGTGGGCAGTTGTAGAAGCAACAGGTGGGGAGCGTGCCGTCGTCAGCCGACGGTGAGCCTGAACTCCAGTCCCTCCCCGCCGAGTTCACTCAGCCACTCCTCCGAACGCCGTGCCGTCTCGGCGGCACGGCTCAGACCCGGCGGCAGCGAACCGTCGAGGATGTGCCGGACGCCCAGGGCCAGCGTGCGGGAGACGCACCTGGCCATCGCGCTCTCGGCCGTGTCACCCTCCACGTCGAGGAGAAAGCGGCCGGACCAGCTCCGCCGGCGCCCCGAATCGCCGGCCCCCTCCGCGTCCGCATCCACCTCAAGGGAGACGGCAAGGACCACGCGGTCGCGGTCGGCGTCAGTCGTCGGGTACCGGGCCGCCAACTCCCTTGCCAGGGCGCCGATCCGGTCGTCGTCGCCGCCCTTCAGCTCCTCGAAGACGGAGTTCCAGGCGCTCAGCCAGCCGTCCAGGCGCAGGGTGCCCCGGACGAAGGTCCGCGCCTGCCAGGCCGACGGCAGCTCGTACTGCTCGACGAACGGCACGCTGTCCCGGTTCGGGTACACCTCGAAGGTCTCCCCGTCGATCACATGGGGGTGCGTCACCTCCCAGGGCCGCTCGGCGACGGTCTCGGCACCGTCCTCGATGTAACGGGCGGGCGAGCGAAGGGCGTTCAGGACTCCGGCGGGCGCCCAGCTGAACCGGTACCTGAAGTCGTTGGGCACCGCGGGGATGCCTCCGCAGTACGACGTGAGGCGGTACGAGGCCGGCGTGCCGGCGCCGATCGCGTGCTCGGCGCGGGTGACCAGGCTGTGCGCGAAGAGATGGTCGATGCCCGGGTCGAGCCCGCACTCCGTGAGGACGACCAGACCGGCCGCCTCCGCCGCCGGGACGTGCTCAAGTACCGCATCCGACACGTAACTCGAGCACGCGAAGTGAGCCCCACCCTGTACGCAGGCCGCCAGCAGCGGGGCGTGTTCGGGGGCGGGGAGCATGGAGACGACGACGTCTCCGGGGGCCAGTTCGGCGCTGAGTGCGGCGAGGGTGTAGGCGCGGGGTTCGGCGCGGCCGGTGAGGCCCAGGTGGGCCAGCGCCTCGGCCGCACGCTCCTCCGTACGGTGCCACACCCGTACGTGTCGTACGGCGTCGCTGTCGCACAGCGCGGCCAGTCCGCCGCCCGTGGACAGGCCCACACCGATCCAGTGGACCGTGCCGCTCGCGGGAACGGTGTCAGTCATGCGCGGGCTCCTCCGTCGCTACCGGAACTCCCCGACTCGCCCTTGACCAGGCCGAGTTCACGGCATGTCTCGTCGAACCGTTCCAGACAGCGCCCCCAGGGGCCGCCCACCTCGAAGTCGAGCAGCTGGGGCACCAGGGCGGCCGAGAAGTCCGCGCTCGCCTCGCGGGGCAGCAGGGACGGCAGGTTGTCGATGGCGATCAGGTCGAGCGGCAGCTCGTCCCGCAGCCGGCGCACGGGGTCGTCCCAGGTGGTGGCGGTGTCGTACACCGGGAGAAGGTTCATCGGCGAGCCGACGTCGACGGTGACGTCCGAGAGGGTGCGCAGACGGCGGCCGGGTGTGTCCAGATCCCCGTCCGTCAGGAAGGGCGGCACCGGGCTCGTCGTGAGGACGGTGTTGACCAGCAACTCGTGAGCCAGCAGAGCGGGTCGGTCCAGGTTCCGGGTCTCGGCCAGGTCCCAGCAGGTGGGGTCGATCCCGGCCTCGTCGAGCGCGACCCGCGCACCCCGGCCGCTGCGGCCCAGGGCACCGATCACCAGCGCGCTCATCCGGGTCCCGGGTGCCCGGAGTTCGGCCTCCAGCGCCTCCTTGGTGGTCGGCAGCAACGGAGTCGCCAGCTTGCCGCGGTGCTGGAGCACGGCGAGGGCCGCCCCCAGATATCCGGCCCAGAAGCCGAAGGCGGCCAGCCGCCTCCCCCGGTCGTCCGCCAGGTACTCCAGGTCCAGCAGCGCCCCGCCCCCGGCGACGAAGCGGCTCAGCAGCTCGGCGGCGCCCGGCTGGCCCTTGTAGGCGTGCCCGAAGTAGATGTGCCGGTGGCGCAACTCGCCGGGCTGGTCCGGGAGTTCCTTGAGACCGACGATCACCGCGTCCGAGGGCGCGGAGACCCAGGACCCGGCGTCGGCGACGCCGCAGCCGACCGCCTCGTACTCCCGGGTCGGGAAGATCCGCTGCGGGGACTCCTCGACGGTCAGGCGCACGCCCTCTTCGACGAGCCGCCGGGCGTCGGACGGGACGACGGGCGTGCGGCGTTCGGTCGTACGGGTCTCGTGGCGTAGCCACAAGTGGAGCTCGGTCATACGAGGTTGACCTCCGGGCGCAGGGCATCGGCCGCGAAACGGCCGGCGTTCAAGGGGCTGATGTCGACGAAGGGTACGCGGCCGAGGTAGAGGTCGCGGACCACCTCGCCGACCGCCGGTCCCTGGAGGAATCCGTGGCCGGAGAACCCCGTCGCGTAGAGGAAGCGGGAGGGTGAACTCGCCTCCCCGATCAGGGCGTTGTGGTCCGGGGTGATCTCGTACAGGCCCGCCCAGCCGCCGGTGCGGCGCAGGTCGAGCAGGGCGGGCGCCCGGTGTTCCATCGCCTCGTACAGACGCGGGATCCAGCGGTCGTGGGTGTCGGTGGCGAAGCCGGTCGTCTCGTCGGGGTCGGACATGCCGAGGAGCAGACCGGGGCCCTCGGTGTGGAAGTAGAGGCTGCTGCTGAAGTCGATGGTCATGGGGAGCGTCGGCGGCAGTCCGGGGACCGGTTCGGTGACCGCGATCTGCCGGCGCAGGGGGTCCACGGGCAGGTCCACGCCCGCCATCGCGCCGACCGCCCGGGACCAGGCGCCGGCCGCGCAGATCACGGTGTCGGTGGCGATGCGTCCCTTGTCCGTGACGACGGCCGTGATGGTGTCGCCGTCGCGTTCGATGTCGGTGACCTCGGTGTGGCGCAGGACGGTGGCGCCGTGGCGGCGGGCGGCGGCGGAGTAGCCCTGGACCACCGCTTCCGGGGTGCAGTGGCCGTCGTCGGGCGAGTAGGCCGCGGCCAGCAGGCCGTCCGTGCTGATCAGCGGCGAGAGACGCTGCGCCTCGGCCGGGGCGAGCATCCGGCTCGGCACGCCCAGGCCGTTCTGCAGCGCCACCCCCGCCTCGAAGGACGCGACGTCCTCGGGCGTGGAGAGGAGGAAGAGATAGCCGACCCGGTGCAGTCCGATGTCGTGCCCGATCTCCTCCCCGAACCGCCCGAACGCCTCCAGACTCCGCGCCCCGAGCTGGATGTTGAGCTCGTCGGAGAACTGCGCCCGGACCCCGCCGGCCGCGCGTGAGGTGGACCCGGAGGCCAGTTCGTCACGCTCGACGAGAACCACGTCCCGTACACCCGCCCGGGCCAGCTGGTAGGCGATGCTCGTGCCCATCACCCCACCGCCGATCACGACCACGTCCGCCCGCGTCGGGGTCATCGAGCCACCCCCTTCGCCGCGCAGGAGACAGGTGCCACACAGGAGACGAGGCCGTCGGAGCCCGTACGAGCCGCCCGCACCCCCGTGCGGACCTGCCGATCCGTGTGAGCGGGCAGCCCGACCCGCAGGGCCTCGACAACCGTCCGGGGAACCGTCATCGCCCCACCTCCCGTGCCGCGTGGATGACGGCCCAGGCCGCCGCCGCGTCCTGTACCCCGAGCCCGACACTGTTGTAGAAGACGATGTCGTCCGGGCCGGTACGGGCGGTCCGCGCGCCGGTGAGGACCTCCCCGAGCCCGATCAGGTCCTCGCGGGAAAGAAGGCGGTCCCGCAGGGCGTCGACCACCGGTCCGGCGTGCTCCGCCGCGGTCGCCGGATCGTCGACGACGACGGCCGACGCCCGCCGTACGACCCCGGCGTCGACCTCGCTGCGGGTCGGCTCGAAGGAACCCACGCTGACCACCGTGCACCCCGGTGCGAGCCATGCGCCGCGTACGACGGGGGTGGTGCTGAGGGTGCAGGCCGCGACCAGGGACGCGCCGGTCACCGCCTCCCGGGGTGTGGCGGTCGCCTCGGCGGCGATGCCGAGTTCGGCCGCGAGCAGTTCCGCCGCCCGCGCGCGCCGCTCCGGGTTCGGGCTCCACACCCGTACGGACTTCAGGTCCCGTACCCGGGCGACGGCCCGCGCGTGGGCGAGTGCCTGGGTGCCCGAGCCGATGAGGGCCAGTTCGGCACTGTCGGCGTTGGACAGCGCGCCGAAGGCCACGGCGCTGGCTGCGGCCGTGCGCAGGGTCGTGACCGCCGTGCCGTCCATGACGGCGGCGAGTTCGCCGGTCACCGGGTCGAGGGCGGTGATGACGGCGTGCACGGTCGGCAGGCCGGCCGCCGCGTTGCCGGGGTTGACGCTGCCGAACTTCGCCACCGCGCCGGTGTCCCGGGACAGCCGGGAGACGTACGCGAAGACCACACTGTCGTCGAATCGGCTGGGATGCATGATCTTCCCGGGCAGATCAGGCGTACGGGCGCCACCCGCGCCCAACGCGCCGAACGCCGCGCGCTGCGAGGCGATCGCCGTGTCGGCGTCGAGGAGAGCCGTCACCTGGTCCCGGGAGAGGAAGAGGACGTCATCGTTCATTCCCTCTTCCTTTCCGGAATCGGGGCTTCTGGCACCCCCCGCGCGCGTCCGAGTGAGGCGCGCCCCCTGATCAGGTCTCCCGGCCGGGTCTCCCGGTCACGTCAGGACCAGTGCGCCACCGCGTCCAGATGCGGCAGGACGTGGTCGAGGCGCTCGCGCTTGGTCCGCAGGTAGGTGATGTTGTTCTCGCACGGCGGGATCAGCAGCGGCACATCCTCGGCGATCTTGATGCCGTGGCGGAGCAACGCCTCGCGCTTGCGCGGGTTGTTGGACATCAGGCGCACCGAACGGACACCGAGGTCGTGGAGGATCTCCGCCGCGACGCCGTAGTCACGGGAGTCCACCGGCAGGCCCTGCGCGAGGTTCGCCTCGACGGTGTCCAGGCCCTCCGCCTGGAGCTGCATCGCCCGGAGCTTGGCGAGCAGACCGATGCCCCGGCCTTCATGCCCTCGCAGGTAGACGAGGATGCCGCTTCCCTCGGCGACTATCGCGCGCAGCGCGGAGTCGAGCTGGTCACCGCATTCGCAGTGCTGGGAGCCGAAGGCGTCGCCGGTCAGGCATTCGGAATGCAGCCTGGTGAGAACGTCGTCCTGGGCGATCTCGCCGTAGACCAGCGCCACTTGCTCGTCACCGCGATCGTGGTCCATGTAACCGACCGCCTGGAAATCGCCGTACACGGTGGGCAACGGCGCATTCACCACGCGTTCCACTCCCGAGGCCTGGGAGGCTTTGCCGAGTACGCCAATTTTTTCTGTCATGATCTGGTTCCTAAGCAGAGACGAAAGGCCGGGAGAACATGGATGATTCGGGAATACGGTCGACGGCGTCCGTAGCGTTGCCCACTGGCGGCCTGTTGCCGGTGGACACTACGGAAGACGTACGGACACGAGCCGCCGGCGTCTCAACGCAGGTCGCGGTTCTTCCGGTCGGGAGCTTCGAACAACACGGTCCCTTCCTTCCGTTGACGACCGACACCCTGGTCGCCTGTGCCATCGCCCGGGAGATCGCATCCGCATACCCGGTGCACCTCCTTCCGCCGGTGACCATCGCCTGCTCGCACGAGCACGCCGCCTGGCCGGGAACCGTCAGCATCTCCTCCGTGACCCTTCACGCGGTAGTACGGGACATCGCCGATTCGCTGCGCCGCTCGGGCGTGGACGCCCTGGTGGTCGTCAACGGACACGGCGGAAACTACGTACTGGGCAATGTCGTTCAGGAATCCTCCGCGCGTGGTGAGCGCATCGCGCTGTTCCCGGCCGGGGAGGACTGGGAGACGGCGCGTGAGCGGGCCGGGGTGGTGACCTCGCTGCTCACCGACATGCACGCGGGGGAAATCGAGACCTCCATCCTTCTGCACGCTCATCCCGAATTGCTCCGTCCCGGTTTTGAGACCTCTGATTTCGTCGCCGACGACCGCCGGCATCTCCTGACTCTCGGCATGGCCGGTTACACCGATTCCGGTGTCATCGGCCGCCCTTCGCTGGGTTCCGCCGAAAAGGGGAAGGCGTTGCTGGCCAGCTTCGCCGAGTCCTTCGGGGCGTATTTCTCGATGCTCACCGCTGCCGATGCCGGGGCGGTTACCGGGGCCGGCGACCAGAAGTAGCGGACGACCAGGACGACCGCTCCGGGCAGGGCGGCCACGAAGCTCAGCACGCCGTACACGACGGCGACGCTCAGCCCCATGCTGGCGCCCAGCCCCGCCGCGCCGAACGCCCAGGCGGTGACACCCTCGCGGGGGCCCCAGCCGCCGACGTTCAGCGGCAGGCCCATCGCCAGCAGCGCCAGTACGGCCAGCGGCAGCAACTCGGCGACGGAGGCCGAGGATCCGGCGACCCGGGCGGCGACCACGAACATCCCGAGGTGGCCGGAGAGGACGACCACGGAGGAGAACGCCACGCCAGGCAGGTTCTCGCGGGAGAGCAGGGCGCCGCGGGCCTCGGTGAGCGCGGCGCGCAGAGCCCGCGCCCTTCTGGCCGCGACGCTCGGGGCGCGGTTCATCCGGACGGCGACGGCGACCGCGACGGCGCCCACGGTGGCGAAGGCCGCCATCAGGGCGACCCGGCGGGCATCGGCCAGCACGGGCGACGGCTGGGTGAGCAGCACCGCTCCGCCGACGGCGATCAGCGCGATCTGTCCGGCGACCCGTTCGAGAACGACCGCACGGACCCCGCGCCCCATGTCACCGGCGCTCTGCCCGTGCCGTACCGCACGGTGCACGTCGCCGAGGACGCCGCCGGGGAGGGCCGCGTTCAGGAACAGCGAGCGGTAGTAGTCGGCGACCGCGGGGCCGAGGGGCAGCTTGATGCGCAGGCTGCGGGCGACCAGGGCCCAGCGCCAGGCACTGAACACGGTGGTGAGCAGTCCGATGCCGAGGCCCACGAACAGTGTCGGTACGTCGATCCGGCGCAGCCCGTCCAGGAAGACACCGGTGCCGAGGCGCCAGAGCAGGATGCCGAGAATCGTTACTCCGGCGAGGGTGCCGACGTGGGGACGCAGGGCTCGGGCGGCGCGGCGGAGGCGGCTCGGGTTGGATGCCTGCGGGGCGGCGTCCCGGGGCCCGACGAAGCCGATGACTCCGGCGCGGCCGGCCGAGGAGCGCTCCGCGGGATATGCGGCGCTTTTGCTGCGGGCCGGCGGGGGCCGGTCGCTCCCCCACTCTCGGCTTCGCTCGAGCGGGGGGACCCCCATCGCGGCGGAGCCGCTGATCGATACAGCCCCGCTCCCCTGTCGGGGCGCCGGCGCGCACCCGACTTCCCCGAGGCCCCTCAGCACGACCTCCGCCGCGTCGACCGTCTGCACGCTCATGACGTCGGCCCGCTCATCGGCCTGGCCAGGGCCAGAAGGTCGCTGTGGTGGACCTCGACCCGGAGTTCGCCGGCCGCGCAGGCCTCCAGGCGGTCGGCGAGGTATGTGTCGGCGCGGGACTTCAGTGCCGGGCGTTCCTCGACCGCCGCCGCGACCCAGCCGCGCAGCCACTCCGCGGTGAGCGGGGCCTCCACGGGGCCGAGACGCCAGGCGCTGGGGTGGACGTGGACCGTCGCGCCCCGCTGGTCGAAGGCCTCGCAGGCCGCGGTGACCGCGTCGGGGCCGAGCAGTCCCCCCCGTCGCTGGTGCGTGTTGAACGCGTCGGCGATGTCCCCGTCCAGCGGGTCGGGGGTGCCGAATTCGACGCGACCGGCCACGGACAGGGTCAGCAGGGCGGGGCAGCCGGCCCCCGCGCAGGCGGTGGCGAGGGCGTCGACCTCCTCACGGGTCAGCACGTCCAGCAGGGCGGACGCGGTGACCAGCGAGGCGCCGAACAACGCGTCGGAGGTGAGCCGGGCGACATCTCCGCGCCGCGTCTCGACCGTGACGCGGCTGCCGTCGGCGGCGGCGCGCGGCGAGGCCACGGCGGCGAAGTGCAGGAGGTAGGGGTCGCGGTCGTGCAGGACCCAGTGCTGGGCGCCGTCGAGCCGGGGTGCGAGCCAGCGGCCCATGGAGCCGGTGCCGCAGCCCAGGTCGTGGATGACGCGCCCGCCCGCCTTTCCGGGCAGGTTGGCCAGCCGGATGCGCAGGGGGTCGAGCAGTTCGACGGAGCGCGCGGCGGCGTCGGCGCCCTCGCGCAGCTCCAGCCAGTCGGGCGCGTACCGCGGCGGGTCGTCGGGGCCGGCGTCGCGCAGCCGGATGGTGCCCCGCTCCCCCGGGCCCACCGGCCCGGCACCGGCCTTCACGTCACGGTGCGTGGGCTGGGCCGGAATCCCGGCGGCGGGCTTGGCATTCGCGTCCACCGGAGTCACCGGTCCCCGTCGCTGGATCTCCGACGCCGCCGAAGCGGTGACCGTCGTCGTCTTCTTCATGCCGCGCTCCTTGCATCCCGGGGAAGCAGACCCCGAGCCGACTCGACATCGGCGCCCACGAGAACCACCAGAGCCCGCCGACCGGCCTGCGACCAGACCGAAGTCGTGGCCGTCGCCGTCTTCTTCATGCCGCGCTCCTTGCGTCCCGGGGAGTCCGCCCCGGCGCCGCAACGAGACTCCGCAGCGCAGCCGCCCGGCGTCCCCGAGCGGCGACCAGTTCGATGTCGGCGTCCAGGATGGTCGCCGTCGTCGTCCCCTTGTGCAGGCCGCTCTCCGAGGTTCCCGAGAGGATCCGCCCCCGGCCCCCGACGGCACTCCGCAGCGAGGCCGCCCGGCGTCCCCGCGCGGAGACCGACCCGGCCGAAGTCGTCGTCGCCGTTGATGGCATCGCCGTTTTCATGCGGCCCTCCGGGGTTCCCAGGGGATCCGGCCCAGTACTCCGGCCAGGCTCCGTGCCGTCGCCGCCCAGCCGTCCAGGGCTGCCCGGCGGCCTCTGGCGGCCGCCTTCAGGCGCCGGCGGACATCCGCCTCGCCGAACCAGCCGCGCAGTTCCGCCGCGAGCGCCGCCGGGTTCTCCGGCGGTACGAGGATGCCGGGGACGCCGCCGTCGGGCGCGCGCCCGACCGCCTCGGGGAGGCCGCCGACGTCCGTGGCGAGGACGGGGATGCCGCGCGCGAGGGCCTCGGTGACCGCCATGCCGTAGGTCTCCGCGTAGGAGGTGAGGACCATCAGGTCGGCGGCGGCGTAGCTGGCGTCGAGCTGGGCGCCCGCCTGGGGGCCGGCCAGGTGCAGCCGGTCCTGCAGGCCGTGCTTCGCGATCAGGGTGCGCAGTTCGGCGACGTACTCGGGGTCCTGTTCGAGCCCGCCGACGCAGACGCAGCTCCACGGCAGGTCGGTCACCGCGGCCAGCGCCTCCACCAGCCGGTGCTGGCCCTTGCGCGGGGTGACGGCGGCCACGCAGAGGAGGCGGGAGACGCCGTCGGTGCCGGAGGCGAGGGGGGCGATGTCGGCGCCGGGGGCCGCCATGTGCACGCGGTCCGGGGCGAGTCCGTGGTGGGAGACCAGGCGTCGGACGGCCCAGTCGCTGGTCGCGATCACCGACGGGACCGCCCTCAGGG
Source organism: Streptomyces sp. NBC_00576 (assembly GCF_036345175.1). Taxonomy (NCBI): domain Bacteria; kingdom Bacillati; phylum Actinomycetota; class Actinomycetes; order Kitasatosporales; family Streptomycetaceae; genus Streptomyces; species Streptomyces sp. NBC_00576. The sequence goes on from NZ_CP107780.1 coordinate 1,663,744, forward strand.
TGGTCCGCTCCAACGCGTCCAGCTCCGCCGCGACGACCGGGTCGAGGCCCGTCTCGTCGCCCAGCGGGAGGTGCACCAGCACTGCGAGGCGCAGGCGTTCGGCCTCCGGGACGATGATCTCGGGGACCCCGCAGGCCACCAGCCCGTCGAGGAGGACGACCGTGCCGTCCGGCAACTCGCGCAGCGTCCGCGCCAGTTCCTCGCGGGCGTCCGCGCCGGGCCGGGGCCAGTCACCGGCGACGGCGTGCTTGTGGACCTGCCAGCCGAAGCCGGGCAGGTCGAGGCTGATCCGCCGGTCGTAGGCGTTGCCGCCGCTCGGCTTGGCGGGGTCGTCGACGCCGCCCGGCATCACGAAGTGCACGGAGCGCAGGGACATGGGGATGATCGCCGCGTTCTTGAGGGCCGCGTTCTGCACGGGCACGTAGTTGAGCGTGGTCACGTGAGCCTGTACCTGTACCTGTACCTGAGCCAGGGCGGCCGAAGGCGCCGCCGGGGAGAGGGGAACCGCGCGGTCGAGGGTCGTGTCGGTCACAGGGCACGCTCGTAGCTCGCCCAGGCGACGTGCGACTCGTGCAGCGTGACGGTGAGGCCCGCCAGGCCGCGCGCGCCCTCACCCAGGGCGCCCTTCTCGATCCGCGCGGCGAGCCGGTCGGCGATGACCTTGGCCAGGAACTCCGTGGAGGTGTTGATCCCGGCGAAGTCGGGCTCGTTGTCGAGGTTGCGGTAGTTCAACTCGCTCACCACGGCACCGAGTTCCTGGGTGGCCAGGCCGATGTCGACGACGATGTTGTCCTCGTCCAGCTGTTCGCGGCGGAACGTGGCGTCGACGAGGAAGGTCGCTCCGTGCAGGCGCTGTGCCGGCCCGAAGACCTCTCCGCTGAAGCTGTGGGCGATCATGATGTGATCGCGGACGGTGATGCTGAACAACGGACGACCCTCCAGGTGCGGCGCGTCTTGCCCCCTGCTGATCGCTGCGGGGGCATGCCGAGTAGTACGGCTGCCCGGGGCAGCATGTTCAACGGCTTGTTCAAACGATTCTGTCAGCCGGCGTCCGGATAGCGGACGCGATGGCAGAGTGCCGGAATCTCCCCGGCGGCGAGCCTCGGCAGTACGTCCGGCAGTTCCTCGAAAGCACACTCACCGGTGATCAGGGCATCGAGCGCCGGATCGGCCAGTAGGTCGAGGGCCAGGGCGAGCCGGTCGGCGTAGGTGCGGCCGGGCCGCGCGGCCGGCGACACGGTCCCCACCTGGCTGCTGCGGACGGTGAGCCGCCGGGAGTGGAACGCCTCGCCGAGCGGCAGGCTGACGCGCCGGTCGCCGTACCAGCTCAGCTCGATCACCGTGCCCTCGGCGCCGAGGAGTTCGAGCGAGCGGGCCAGGCCCGCCTCCGTCGCGCTCGCGTGGACGACCAGGTCGCACTCCCCCAGGGCGTCCGCCGGCAGCGCGAAGTCGACGCCGAGCGCCTCCGCGATCTCCGCCCGCCCGGGATCGGCGTCCACCAACTGCACGCGCACACCAGGGAACCGGGCGATCAGCGCGGCCACCGACGAACCGATCATCCCGCCGCCAACCACCGCGATCCGGTCACCGGCCAGCGGCGACGCGTCCCACAGGGCGTTCACCGCGGTCTCCACGGTCCCGGCGAGCACGGCCCGTTCGGCGGGCACCGAGTCCGGCACCACTGTCACCGCGGCCACCGGGACGACGTACCGCGTCTGGTGCGGGTAGAGGCAGAAGACCGTACGGCCGACCAGCGTGTCCGGGCCCTCCTCCACCACACCGACGTTGAGGTAGCCGTACTTGACCGGACCGGGGAAGTCGCCCTCCTGGAACGGCGCCCGCATGGCGGCGTACTGGCTGACCGGGACCCCGCCCCGGAAGACGAGCGTCTCCGTGCCGCGACTCACCCCGGACCACAGGGTGCGGACCAGTACCTCGCCCTCGCCGGGATCCGGCAGCTCGACGTCACGGATCTCTCCGTGGTCCGGCGAACCGATCCAGAACGCACGTGCGGCGCGCTTCATCGGCGTCCTCCTGAACACTTGGGAAGTTGTTCACGTACTGCGATGTGCACAGTCCGCGCACAGTACGCGGCATGATCCACTCTGTACATACGGCGGAGGACTCGCGGTGGCCCTGAACAACACGTACGAGGCGAGGCTCGTCCAGCAGGAAACGGCTCTGGGGGCGGGCCTGCAGGTCCTGTTGCTGACCCTGCTCGGCTCGGCGATCGGCCTGGGCCCGGCGGGGTGGCTGACCGGGCTGACGTTCGCGATCGCTACCTGGGCCGTCCTGTCCCGCGCGCTGCACCGGTCCGGGTCGAAGTCGTTCGGTCCGGCCAACCGTGTGACCCTGGGCCGGGCGACACTGGTCGGCGGGGTGACGGCCCTGGTCGCGGACTCCTTCGAGAGCTCGCCGCCGGTCACGCTGTTCGTCGGGCTGACGGCCGTGGCCCTGATTCTCGACGGCGTGGACGGCAAGGTCGCCCGCCGCACCGGCACCTGCTCGACACTGGGCGCGCGCTTCGACATGGAGGTCGACGCGTTCCTGATCCTGGTGCTCAGCGTGTACGTGTCGATGTCGCTGGGCCCGTGGGTCCTGCTGATCGGCGGCATGCGCTACGCCTTCGTCGCCGCGGCCCGTGTCCTGCCCTGGCTGAACGCCCCGCTCCCCCCGAGCACCGCCCGCAAGACCGTGGCCGCCCTCCAGGGCATCCTGCTGCTGCTCGGCGCCTCCGGATACCTGCCCCTCGCGGCGACGCAGGCCGTGATCGCGCTGGCCCTGGGGACGCTGGTCTGGTCGTTCGGCCGGGACATCCTGTGGCTGTACCGGACGTCCCGCCCGCGTACGGCGCCCGTCGCGTCGATCGCCTCGGTCGAGCAGCAGCTGCGCGCGCTGGTGCCCGAGTCCGTGTCCCGCTGAGACGCGGTCCGCGCAACAAGGCGCGGACCGCGTGTGCCTCAACTCACTTGCGCGTTCAGCGCGACCCGGGGGTCCAGGGGCGGAGCCCCAGGGCTGGGGACCGGGGAGTCACTCGGCTCCGCCGGTCGCCTCGTCCTCCAGCTCCTTCGCCAGGCGGCGCAGATGCGGCCCGTACTCCGGGTGGTTGAGCGCTGCCGCGAACTGAGCAGTGAGGTAGGCGAGCGGGTTGCCGGTGTCGTACCAGCGGCCGTGGATCACCTGGCCGTAGACGGCCCGGCTGGCGGCGTAGGCATTGATGGCGTCGGTGAGGTAGACCTCGCCGGTGCGATGGTCGTACCAGCGCTTGGTCTGGTCGCGTAGTTCGTCGATGATGCCGGGCGTGATGACGTAGCCGCCGATGGCCGCGTACCCGGAGGGCGCGTCCTGCGGGCGGGGCTTCTCGACCAGGCCGGTGATGCGGAGCAGACCGTCGTCGAGGTCCTCCTTGACGACGGGGACGCCGTAGCGCTGCGAGTCGCCCGGGTCCATCGGCATCAACGCGAGGACCGGGGAGTTGGTCGCCTCGTACGCCTTGATCAGCTGCTGGGCCCGCGGGACCTCGGCGACGAACACGTCGTCGGGCCACAGCACGAGCATCGGCTCGTCGCCGAAGTTGCGGGCGGCGTTGAGGACCGGGGTGCCGTTGCCGTACGGGCCGTGCTGGTCGAGGTAGGTGATGTGGCCGAGCCGGGACAGCTCGCCGACCTCCTCGACGGCGTCCGCGTAGGCGGCCTTGCCATCGGCCCGCAGTTGGTCGACGAGGCCGGGGTTGGGCCGGAAGTGGTCCTGGATCAGGCCCTTTCCGCCGGACACCACGATGGTGATGTCGGTGATGCCGGAGGCCACGAGCTCCCGGACGGTGTGCTCGATGACCGGTTTGTCACCAACGGGCAGCATCTCCTTCGGTGTCGCCTTGGTGAGCGGCAGCAGCCGGGACCCCAGTCCGGCTGCGGGAATGACTGCCCTGCGAATCGTGGCCATAGGCCCCCCTGTACGAAAGCGCGTACGCGTATCAACGGTCGTTGTGCCTGGTCGTGCGTTGTTCCGCATCGTGGTGCTCAGTGGTACTGCTCGATGCTCACCCGTGCCGGTCGGCGCGAGTGGTGTGTGACGCTACCAATTCGGCATGCCCCACCGCCGTGCCGGCCAGACCCTCGGGGCTTCCGCCGGCCATGGTTCAGGCCCGGCGCGGCAGTACGGCGATCGCCACGAGGGGTACGGCGGCCAGCACCAGCCAGGGCGTCATCGCGGGCAGTCCGGTGTCGAGAAGGGTGCCGGTCAGCGAGCTGCCGACCAGCACGATCAGGCCGGAAACCGACGACAGGGCGCCGGTGTAGAGGCCGAGCCGGCCCTCTTCGGCGAGGTCGGGCACCCAGGCGCGGGCCACCGGCGCGACCAGCATCTGGCCGAAGGTGAGCAGGACCACGAAGCCGGCGGCGGGCAGCAGCCCGACGATGCCGGTCCACCCTGCGGGCCTGGCCAGGGCCACGACAGCGAACCCGGCGGAGATCAGCAGCATCCCGGCGACCATCGAGCGGCGCATGGCGAGCCGGTCGCCGACCCAGCGGGTGACCGGCAGTTGAGCGGTCACGACGAGCAGCGAGGACAGGGCGAACAGCCAGGCCAGCGCGGTCTGTGAGCCGGTCGCGCGCTCCACCTCGGCGGGAAGCGCCAGATACAGCTGGTTGTACGCGAGCAGATAGGCGCCGTACGCGGAGCAAAGTGCGAGAAATCGCCGGTTGCTCAGCAGGGTGCGCACGCCCCCTTTCGCGCGGATGCGCTCCCGGCCGGGTATGTGCTGCGGGAGCAGCCAGGCGTGCCCGGCGAGGACGAGTACGAAGATTCCGGCGCCCGCGAGGCACACCACCCGGAAGTCGACGGACAGCAGCAGTCCGCCCAGCAACGGCCCTACGAAGGCGCCCGCCTGTCCGGCGACGGTGAACAGCGCGAGGATCCGGGTGCGCGAGCCGTTGCCTGTCTCCTCCCAGACCACCGCCTGCCGGGCCACCTCGGACTCGACGGCGGGCGAGAACAGCGCGGCGGCGAAGCCGATGAGAAGGACGGCGCCGATGACGGTCGCGGTCGAGTCGGCGTAGCCGAGCCAGGCGAAGCCGGCGATGCGCAGGGCGCAGCCCGCGAGCACCACCGGCCGGATGCCGTACCGGTCGGCGAGCGCGCCGCCCACCACGAACAGCCCCTGCTGGCTGAAGGTCCGCAGGCCGAGGACGAACCCGACGAGCCATCCCGCCATGCCGATGCCCTGCCCCAGGTGCTCGGAGAGGAAGGGCAGCACGGCGAAGAAGCCGACGTTGAAGGCGAGTTGGGTCAGGATCAGCAGCCGCAGCAACGGTGAGAGCCGCATCCGGGCGGGCGCCTCGCCCTGAAGGCCGACGGTTGCGGGGGCGGTCACTGAAAGACCAACTCTCTAGTCTGCGGACGCGATTGGGCCACCTGCAGCGTCTTCCGTCGCCACCGCATCCTGAGCAGCGGCGACAGGCGCATCCGGGCAAGCGCCTCGCCCTGAAGACCGACAGTTGCGGGGGCGGTCACTGGACGGCCAACTCTCGTGCCTTTGGGAGTGGTTGGGCCGCTCGCACCGTCTTCCGCCGCCGCCGGACCGTAAGGCCTGCGGCGGTGACGGCCAGGGCGCCGAGCAGGGCGAGTACGGCGGCGGGGGCGAGGACCGCCCAGGGGGCGCGTTCGGCGTACGGCTGGTTCTCGGCGAGGAGCAACCCCCATTCCGGGGACGGTGGTTGGGCGCCGAGGCCGAGGAAGCCGAGGGCGGCCAGGGCTAGGGCGACACCGGGCAGCCGCAGCAGGGCGTGTCGGGTCACCGGGGGCAGCGCGGCGGGCAGGAGTTCATGGCGCAGGACGTACCAGCGGTCGGCGCCCAGACCGCGGGTGACCGTGACATGGAGGGTGGCCCGTTCCTGGCGCAGCAGGGCGGCGGTGTGCGCGGCCAGCGGCGCCCACGCGACGGCGGTCACGGCGAGCGCGGGGGTGGCCCCGCCGCTGCCCACTACCGCCGTGACGAGCAGCGCGGCGAGTACCGGAGGTATCGCGTTGACCGTGTCGACGAGTGGTCCCGACAGCCGGGGCGCCAGCCCGAGCACCACCCCGATCAGCAGGGCGGCGGCACTGATCGCGGAGGCGAGCAGCAGCGTGTCGAGGGCGCCGTGTCCGACGCGGGCGAGAACGTCTCGGCCGAGCGCGTCCGTGCCGAACGGGTGTGCCCAGGACGGGGGTTGGAGCCGGGCCCTGGTGTCCAGCGCGAGCGGGTCACGCGGCAGCCCGAGGGCGACGACGCCGAGCAGCACACCGGCGTACAGCAGGGGCGGGGTGCGGCGGGCGGGCGGTGCGGGCCGGTGCAGGGAGGAAAGGCCGCCGTCGCGCAGGGCGGGGCCGATGAGCAGGCGGGCGGCGACCCGGGTCGCGCCCGCGGCGAGGGACGCGAGCAGGACGAGGACGAGGGTGCTCGCCTGGAGGACGGGCAGGTCCTGGGCGACGGCTGCCTGGAGGGCGGTGCGGCCGAGGCCGGGGATGTCGAAGATCTGCTCGACGGCGACCGAGCCGCCGGTCAGTCCGACGACGAACAGCCCGGCGTTGGGGAGCAGTGCGGGCAGAGCGCGCCGCACGGCCTGGCTCGCGATGCGCCGGGCGGGGATGCCGCGTGCGGCGGCGGCCAGGGCCCAGGGTTCGGCGAAGGCGCCGGGCAGCAGGTCGTCGAGGAGGCGTCCGAGCAGCGCTCCGGCGGGCAGGCCGAGGGCGAGCGCGGGCAGGATCGTCCACTGGAGTCCGTACCAGCCGAGGGCGGGCAGCCAGCCGAGCTGGACGCCGACGACGGTGGCCAGCACGGACGCGGTGAGGAACTCGGGCAGCGCGGAGACCATCGCCGACCCGCTGCCACCGCCGCACCGCCGCCCGCCGCTCCACAGCGTCCGGGCACACACCAGCGCGGCGACGAGAAAGGCGATGGTCAGCGCCACGGCCATCAGCAGCAGCGAGGCGCCGAGCGCCTGCAGGACTCCGGGCATGACCTCGGCCCCGGAGATCCAGGACCGCCCGGCGTCGCCGCGCGGCAGCCCGCCGAGCCAGTCCCCGAGCAGCCGCAACGGCTCGGCGTCCAGGCCGAGTTGGTCCCGGATGTCGGCCAGCACGGCCGGGGTGGCCTCGCGCTCCGCCGACCGGGCCTTGAGCACGGTGAGCGCCGGGTCGGTGCGGGTCAGCCAGGGCAGCAGGCCGATCCCGCACACGAGCAGCGCTGCGAGCAGGGCACGCCACAGGAGCGTGCCCACACGTCCTCGCACGGGTCAGCGCCGCGTTCCGGTACCGACCAGCGTGCGCTCGTACGGATCGAGGCGCACGCCCTGTACGCCGGCGTCGACGCCGGTGATGATCCGCTGGTGGACCAGCGGGACGACGGCGTCGGTGCCGAGGATCAGGGCCTCCGCCGCCATGACCGCGTCCTGCCGCTCGGCGGTGTCCTCGGTGCCCTCGGCCTTGGCGACGGCCTGGTCGACCTTCTGGTCGCAGAGCAGGGAGAGGTTGTTGCCGCCGTCGCAGGTGTAGTCACCGGCGAGGACGGAGACGGGGTCACCGGTGTCGAGCATGGTGTTGCGGGCGGCGACGGCGGCGTCGAACTTTCCGGCCAGCAGGTCGCTTTCGAGGCGCGAGTACTCCCGCACCTCCAGCGTCACCCTGAACCCGGCCTTCTCCAGCTGCTGCTTCAACACCTGGGCGGCTTCCGGAAGTTCGGGCCGGTTGTCGTACGTGGCGAGGGTGACGGAGGCACCGTCGGGCGCCGCCGCCGCCTTCGCCCGGCCGGTGGGCTGGACGCGCTTGCCCTCGGCCCAGGTGAGCGCCGGGCCGTAGATGCCCTGGCCGGCGTCGGCGTGACCTTCGTAGACGCCGTCGGCGAGCGCGGAGGTGTCCACGGCGGCGCGGGCTGCGGCGCGGAGCTTCGGGTCCTTGAAGACGCCGGACCTGGTGTTGAGGTGCAGGGAGGTGGTGCGGGCCGTGGCGGTCTCGCGGCGGGTCTCCTCGTCGAGGGAGGCGGCCTGGGCGACGGGGATCGACTCCGCGATGTCGACCTGGCCGGTGCGCAGGGCGTTGGTGCGGGCGGTGCCGTCGGCGATGAACCGGGCGTCGATCCCGACGGATTGGGCACGGCCGCCCCAGTAGTCGTCGAAGCGGTCGAGGGTGGCCGCGGTGGTGCCCGTCGTCTTCGTCAGCTCGAAGGGTCCGGTGGCGGTGCCGACCGGGTCGACGGCGCCCTTCTTCGCGAACGCCTTGGGCGCGAGGACGGCGAGGCCGGGGCTGGACAGGCGCAGCGGGAGCACGGGGTCGGGCTCGGCGGTGGTGACGGATATACGTCCGTCGCCGGCGGCCTTCGCGGTGAGGGTGACGCCGGTGAGGGCGGCGGGCTCGGGTTTGGTCTGCGTGGCAAGCGTGAGGGCGGCGGCGACGTTGGCCGCGGTGACGCCGGTGCCGTCCTGGAAGGTCGCCTCGCGCAGCGTGAACAGCCAGGTGCGGTCGTCCTTGCGGGTCCAGGACTCGGCGAGTGCGGGGGCGGCGGAGCCGTTGGCGTCCAGGGCGGTCAGGCCCTCGGTGACGCCGAGGCGGCTGAGGAGCGTGGCGTCGGCACCGTACGGCGAGAAGTTCTCGGCGGGCGGGAAGGCGAGCGCGACCCGCAGCCGGGAGCCGGACCCGGCGTCCGACGACGAGTCACTGTCGTCGCCGCCGGAGGCGAAGCAGCCGGTGAGCAGCGGGGAGAGCAGCAGTCCGACGAGCAGTCGGCGACGGCGGGGGGTGCGCATGGTCCTCAGTTCCGTAAGAGGGGCGGGGTGGTGCGGACTGGAGCCGCACAGAAACGGAAGAGTATCTGATAATCATTTCCAATAGCCACCCGGGTCGGCCACCGCCGATCACCGCCGATCACCGCGTCAGCGGAACCTCGAAGTGCACGACGCCCTGCCCGCCACCAGCGTCCTCACGCTCGTCGCACACGACCTTGCCCAGCGACAGCCAGAACTCCTCGGCGCCGGACACGGCCGGGTCCGTGTGCAGATACACGGCTCGATAGCCTCCGTCGGCCGCCGCGAAGGCCAGCAGTTCGGCCACGAGCCACCGGGCCAGACCGCGCCTGCGGTGCTCCGGACGGACGTACACCCGGCGCAACTGCGCGGTGGCGCCCGAGGGATAGCGCTCGGCGACCTGGCGCGGGTTCGGCGGATGGACGGGGCCGCGCGAGTCGAGGGCGGCGGTGGCCACGACACTCGCGTCACGCTCGTCGACCGCGACCAGGAGAGCGTGGCGGGCGGGCGCGAGATAGGCGGACGCCGGGTCCACGATGTCACCGTGCCAGCGAGGTACGTAGCCCGTTCCGAAGTCGCGGTAGACGGTGTCGAGCATGATGGCTCGCGCGCCGTCGAGATCGTCGGGGGTCGCCGCCCTGATGCAGTAATTCAGCACCTGCACATCATATGCATTTAGGTTGATCGAACAAATGATCGCCAACTCCATGCCATCGCAGCCCAGTTGAGGGCGAGGCGATTTGACAGAGCCCCGAGCGCCGCATAAAAACTTGCCACATGACATTCATTTTCAAAATGACCGGCGAAGAACCGGCCGAGCCGGCTGCCCAAGGACGAGGAGCGGCCCGGTAATGCGCGTCGCGTTCGTCGGCAAGGGCGGCAGCGGCAAGACCACGCTGTCCGCACTGTTCTCCCGCCATCTCGCACGCTCCGGCGCGCCCGTGGTCGCCATCGACGGCGACATCAACCAGCACCTGGCCGAGGCACTCGACCCGGTCGACGGCGAGGCCTTCGCCGCGCCGCCGCTCAGCGCCCACCTGGGTGACATCAAGGACTTCCTGCGCGGCACCAACCCGCGCATCGAGTCGCGCGAGGCCATGGTCAAGACGACCCCGGCCGGCCGGGGCTCACGGCTGCTGCGTCCGCTCGGCGACGACGAGATCCACCACCGGCACGTCGAACGCGTGGGCGGCGTACCGCTGATGGCGACCGGCGCCTTCGACGAGAGCGACCTGGGTGTGGCCTGCTACCACTCCAAGCTGGGCGCGGTGGAGCTGTACCTCAACCATCTCGTCGACGGCCCCGACGAGTATGTCGTCGTCGACATGACCGCCGGAGCGGACGCATTCGCCTCCGGGCTGTTCACCCGGTTCGACATGACGTTCCTGGTCGCCGAGCCGACCCGCAAGGGCGTCTCCGTCTACCGCCAGTACCGCGACCACGCCCGCGAGTTCGGGATTCCGCTCGCGGTGATCGGCAACAAGGTCACCGGCGAGGACGACCTGCTCTTCCTCAAGGAGGAGACGGGCGACGACCTGCTCACCCACCTCGTCCAGTCCAGCTGGGTGCGCGCCGCCGAACAGGGCCGCGACCAGGGCGAGTTGGAGCCGCAGAACCTGCACGCGCTGAACCAGCTCCGGGACGCGGTCGACGCCCGCCCCAAGGATTGGGCCACCTTCCAGCGGCACGCCGTCGAGTTCCATCTGCGCAACGCCCGCGCGTGGGCGGACCGGGCGACGGGCCTGGACCTGTCCGAGCAGGTGGACCCGGAGTTCGTCCACGGGCCCGCCGCCCTCGCCTGACCCCCACATGGACAACCCGTCACGCACCCGTGAGAACGAAAGAACAGGAAACCCCCTCATGTCGCTCGACGTCTCCCCCCAACTCCTCGCCGAAGCCGAGCAGGGTGACATCCGTGCGGACGACTTCGTCGAAACCGTCCGCATCTCCCTCCCCTACGCCTACGACCTCATCGCCGGCCTCGCCTCCGAACTCCAGGGCGGCACCGCCGAGTTCGCCGACAACCAGACCCCGCCGCCCTCCGAGAAGGAGCGCGGTCAGCTGCTGCGTGCGCTGGCCAGTGACGCCATCCGGGGCAGCCTGGAGCGGCACTTCGGCATCGCGCTCGCCTTCCAGAACTGCCACCGGGTCGCGGCCTTCCACCCCGGCGCGCAGAGTGGCGCGACCTATGCCCGCTTCACCTCGCTGCGCTCCCAGGTTCTCAACCAGTCACCGGAGTTCCGCGACTGCTGACGCGTCGGCCCGGACACCCGCGCGCCCGAATGCCCGCCCCGAGAATCTCGATAACGATTCGACAACCCCATGGCCTTCCGGGCCGTAAGGTCGAACGGGCGATCGACATAGGGTCCGGGGGGTGGGATCGACAGTGGCCGGGTGATTGCCCGGGGCACTCCGGAACACGTGGCGGTCGAGGTTCGTTCTCATACAGGGACGTTCCTGCGTGCACTCCTGGAGAGGAAGTGAGCACGATGGCGACCGACACCGAGGTGACCGATGTGTTCGACCCGGCCACCGAGGACGAGAGCGACGCTCCCCTCCCCCGACTCGCCACCGGGGGTGGCTCGGTCGACCAGGTGCGGGACTACCTCCGGCTCATCGCCCGGGTCCGGCTCCTCAGCGCCGAGCAGGAGGTCGACCTCGCGAAACGGATCGAGGCCGGGCTGTACGCGGAGTACAAGCTCCTGGAAGAACCGCCCTCAGACGCCGTACTCCAGCGGGAGTTGGAGATCCTCGCCGCGGACGCACAGCGCGCCAAGTCCCACCTCATCGAGGCGAACCTCCGCCTGGTGGTGTCGGTCGCCAAACGCTACACGGGTCGCGGACTGTTGTTCCTGGACCTGGTCCAGGAGGGCAACACGGGCCTGATCCGGGCCGTCGAGAAGTTCGACTACGCCAAGGGCTTCAAGTTCTCCACGTACGCGACCTGGTGGATCCGGCAGGCGATCTCGCGCGCACTGGCGGACCAGGGCCGGACCATCCGCATCCCCGTACACCTGGTGGAAGTCATCAACCGGGTGGCCCGTACCCGCCGCGAGCTGATCCAGGACTTCGGGACGGAGCCCACACCGGAGGAACTGGCGGAGAAGGCGGGCGTCCCCGTGGAGCGACTGTCGGAACTCACCGCCTACACCAGGGAGCCCGTCTCGCTGCACACCGCCCTCGGCGAGGACGGTGACGGCGAGTTCGGCGACCTGATCGAGGACAGAGACAGTGTCACCCCGATGGACATGGTCACCTTCCTGCTGCTCCAGGAGACCATCCAGTCCATCCTCGCGGAGATGTCCCCTCGGGAGGCCGGGATCATCTCCCTGCGCTACGGCCTGTCCGGCGGCCGCACCAGAACCCTGGAGGAGATCGGCCAGGTGTACGGCGTCACCCGCGAACGCATCCGCCAGATCGAGTCCAAGACGATGTCCAAGCTGCGCCACCCGTCCCGCTCCCAGGTGCTGCGGGACTATCTCGACGCGATGTGACCCGGCCGCCCTCCGGGGCACGGGAGTCAGACGGTGCCAAGTGCCGTACGGAGGAAGCCGAGCACCTGCCGATGGTGACTTCGGCGGCGTGGGTTTCGCGCGGGGCGTCGAGCATCACGAAGTCGTGGATGGCGCCCTGGTGGCGGACAGCCGTGACGGGTACGCCGGCCTCGCGCGGCGCGACAGCCACGCACAGCGCCTCCGGCCATCGGCGGGTCGACGCGCCGGCCCCGAGCAGGACGGGCCGGCCAGGCAACCCTGCTCCCAGCTGCTGCTCCGGCTGTTCACGGCCGACGTGAGCGGCGGCCCGCCGCGCCGGCCCGCCAGGGCTCGCCCCCGTCTCACGTGTGTTCACCGGGGGACGTAGTCTCCAGCTCGGCGAGTCGCTGACGTGGCCGTGCCGCCGCACCCCGATCCTGGGCCGGCGGGCGGCGACTTCCCGCTCCACGCCGATACGACGACCGTCTCCCCGCACGGTCTCGCACCGCTCCAGAGCCACCGGAGAAGCATGGCAACCGACGACAGCACGTCCGATTCTCCCGCCCCCTCCCCCTCTCCCACCCCCTCCCCCGGCGTCCAGGCGCGTGCCACCGCGCTGCTGGGCCGGCCCAAGCTGTGGCTGCTGCCCACCGTCCTGACCGGGCTGCTCGCGCTGCTGCTGTCGCTGCTCTACATGGGCGGCATCGTGAGCCCCAACCGCGACCTGCACGACCTGCCCATCGGCATCGTCAACGCGGACCGGGACGAGCCGCTGCCCGGGCAGAAGGAGAACCTGGGTGCGCAGATCACCCGGGCGATCACCACCGACACCTCCAACGGCGACAAGGCCGAGTGGCGTGAACTGAGCCTCGCCCGGGCCCAGGACGAGCTGGACTCGGGCAAGCTCTACGGCGCGCTGGTCGTGCCCGACGGCTTCACCGCCTCGGTCGCCGCGCTGACCGGCGCCGACGCCACCGCCCGTCCGGCGCTGACCGTGCTGACGAACCCCGGCAAGGGCAGCCTCGGTTCCTCCCTCGCCAGTCAGATCACCACGCTGGCCGCGCACCAGGCCTCGCAGACCATCGGCAAGCAGCTGACGGCGAGCGCGACGGGGGCGAACGCCACGACGAAGCTGCTGCTGGCCGACCCGGTCACGGTCACCCCCCAGGTCGGCCACCCCATCGGCACCCACAGCGGCCTCGGCCTCAGCACCTTCTACTACACGCTGCTGCTCGTGCTGGCCGGATTCCTGGGCGCCAACGTCATCAGCAACGCGGTGGACACCTCCCTGGGCTACGCCGACAACGAGATCGGCCCCTGGCACACGCGCCGACCCACCGTGCCCGTCAACCGCACCCAGACGCTGCTGCTGAAGATGGGCATGACCGCCGGGATCACACTCCTGAGCGTCTCCCTGATCATGGTCGCCACCATCGGCATCCTCGACATGGACGCCGACCACCTGCCCCTGCTGTGGCTGTACTCGTACTGCGCCACCCTCGCGGTCGGCCTCGGCGTCCAGGCCATCAACGCGGCCTTCGGCGGGATCGGGCAGCTCGTGTCGATGTTCGTGTTCATCGTCCTGGGCCTGCCCTCGTCCGGGGCCACGGTCCCGCTCCAGGCGGTCCCGGACTTCTACCGCTTCCTGTCCGTGTTCGAGCCCATGCGGCAGCTCGGCGACGGGGCGCGCGCGATCCTCTACTTCGACGCCCGCGGCGACGCCGGACTGACCCGCGCCTGGATCATGATCGCGGTCGGCGCCACGCTCGCGCTGCTCTTCGGCTTCGCGATGGCCCGCTACTACGACCGCAAGGGTCTCGAACGCCTCACTCCGCAGCCTTCCTGAGCCGAAGCCGGCGCCGGAGTGGCGGTGTTGACGTCAGCAGTTGCCCGTTCACCCTTCCGGGCGGTGGCCTCCGGCTGACAGACTCACCAGGGTGCCCGACTTCGACATGCTTGTCATAGGATCCGGCCCTGGCGGCCAGAAGGCTGCCATCGCGGCGGCCAAGCTCGGCCGCCGGGTCGCCGTCATCGACCGCCCCGACATGGTCGGTGGGGTCTCCATCCACACCGGCACCATCCCCTCCAAGACGCTCCGCGAGGCGGTGCTCTACCTCACCGGCCTCACCCAGCGCGATCTGTACGGCCAGAGCTACCGCCTCAAGGAGAACATCACCGTCGCCGACCTGACCGCGCGCACCGAGCACGTGGTCAGTCGCGAGGTCGACGTCATCCGCAGCCAACTGTCCCGCAACCACGTCTCCCTGTTCGCCGGCACCGGCCGCTTCGTGGACGACCACACCGTGGCGCTCCAGGAAGTGACCGGCAACGAACGGCTGTTGAGCGCCGAGCACATCGTCATCGCCACCGGGACCCGGCCGGCCCGCCCGGACACCGTCGAGTTCGACGAACGCACGATCATGGACTCCGACAACGTGCTCAACCTCGAGGGCGTGCCGCGTTCCATGGTCATCGTCGGCGCCGGGGTGATCGGCATGGAGTACGCCTCCATGTTCGCGGCCCTGGGCAGCAAGATCACGGTGGTCGAGAAGCGGCCCGGGATGCTCGACTTCTGCGACATCGAGGTGATCGAGTCGCTGAAATACCATCTGCGGGACCTGGCCGTCACCTTCCGCTTCGGTGAGACGGTCGCGGCGGTGGAACGCCACGCCCGGGGCACGCTCACCATCCTGGAGAGCGGCAAGAAGATCCCCGCGGACGCGGTGATGTACTCGGCGGGCCGCCAGGGCCTCACCGACGAACTCGCCCTCGACAAGGCCGGGTTGTCCGCCGACCGGCGCGGCCGGATCACCGTCGACGAGCACTACCGCACCGAGGTGCCGCACATCTACGCCGTCGGCGACGTCATCGGCTTCCCGGCCCTCGCCGCGACCTCGATGGAACAGGGCCGGTCAGCGGCGTACCACGCGTGCGGCGAGCCGGTCGACGGGATGCACAACCTCCAGCCCATCGGCATCTACACCATCCCCGAGATCAGCTTCATCGGCCGCACCGAGGACCAACTCACCGAGGAGAGCATCCCGTTCGAGGTGGGCATCTCCCGCTACCGCGAGCTGGCCCGGGGCCAGATCATCGGCGACTCCCACGGCATGCTCAAGCTGCTGGTCTGCCCCGAGACCCGCAAACTCCTCGGCGTCCACTGCTTCGGCACGGGAGCGACCGAACTGATCCACATCGGCCAGTCCGTGATGGGCTGCGGCGGCACGGTCGACTATCTCGTCAACGCGGTCTTCAACTACCCGACGCTCGCGGAGTCCTACAAGGTGGCGGCGCTGGACGCGACGAACAAGTTGCGGCAGATCGACCGGTTGCGGGACTGAGTCACGCCGTACGGCTGGGCCTGCCCCAAGGGGCTCAGCCGTACGCGGCGTACCGTACGAACGAGGTCCAGCCGTCCCGCCCGACCGCGAAGTGCGGGATCCCACCGGCTGCCCCTAGACCGTACGTTTGTACTTCTCGCGGGGTCTGGTCTGACTGCGTGGTGGCTCTGTGTTGCGGGCCTGCGTACCCAGTGCGACCGTGTACGAGGGGGCACCGCCGATGGCCTGGCAAGAGGCAACCTTGACCTTGCAGGTCACGGCATACGCGTCGATACACGAACCGCATCGCGCCCCACCATTCCCGGCGCCTGCCACTCCGTAATTCGGCGCGTGTCCATCAACCCCGGGGGACATCGCACAGAAAGCGGGAAATTCAATGGCGAACGGTCCCATGGACAGGCGCGCCTTCGGCGAGCAGCCCAATCGGCCCAACGGCTCCCTCGGGGACCAGGGCACGGAGTACACCGGCCGGTACGTGGTCCTGCTCGACCCGAGCAACCAGGAGGGCGGGCTGAACGCACTGCGTTCCGCCGCCGACATCGCGCCCGTGGAGCGTGTCCGAGGAACCGAGAACGTCAACGTCGCCGAACTCCTTGAGCGCCCCGACGTCTCGGTGCACTTCGAAGACCTCGCCGCCGCCGTCGTGGAAGTGCGATCCGAGCAGCGCCACTCGCTGGTGACCACCGCCGAGGCAGACCCCTCGATCCTCGCTGCGGAGCCGGAGCGCATGGTCTACGCCTCGCAGATCATGGCTCCGAACCAGGCGCCGACCGCGTTCTTCCCGGCCTACCGCAGCGATGAGGAAGTGGTCAGCCGGCAAAGCTCGGCCGAAGCCGCCGCATCCCAGGGCCCGGCCTGGGACGAGCAGAACGCGACCTGGGGCCTCCAGGCGATCAGGGCCACCATCTCCGGTATGACGGGACGCGGTGTGAAGATCGCCGTTCTCGACACCGGTGTGGACACCGACCACCCGGACCTGGTCGGGTGCATCGAGGAGACGGCGTCCTTCGTGCCCGGCGAGACCGTCGAGGACGTCTTCGGCCACGGCACGCACTGCATCGGCACTGCTGCCGGTCCGGCCAAACCCCAGAACGGGCCCCGCTACGGCGTGGCACCCGAGGCCCGGATTCTCGCCGGAAAGGTACTCAGCAACGCGGGCAGCGGCACCGACGGCCAGATCCTGGCAGGCATGGCCTGGGCGGTCGCCCGCGGCGCACGGGTGATCTCCATGTCGCTCGGCGCCGCGGTCCAGCCGGGCGAGCTCTTCCCGCAGACGTACGAGATCCTGGCCCGGCGCGCGCTCGAACGCGGGACAGTGATCGTCGCCGCCGCGGGCAACGAAAGCCGACGGCCAGGGTCCGTCCGGCCCGTCGGCCGACCCGCCAACTGCCCCTCCATCCTCGCGGTGGGCGCTCTCGACAAGGGCCTGAGGACGGCGTTCTTCTCATGTGCAGGCATCAACGGCCAGGGCGGCGAGGTCAACATCGCCGCGCCAGGCGTCGACATCCACTCGTCCGTCCCCGGCGGCGGGTACGACCGGTTCATGGGCACCAGCATGGCCACGCCGCACGTCGCGGGTGTCCTCGCACTGCTCGCCCAGGCGAACCCCAACGCTTCTGCGGCGGATCTCAAGGCCGATCTGCTGTCCAGTGCGTTCCCACTGATGCGGCCGGTCAAGGACGTCGGCTCGGGTCTGCTCCAGGCCCCGTGAACGAGTCGTCCCGGTCCGAACCGGTCGGGGTCGTCCTCGCGGTCGACGTCGACCGGTTCGCGGAGGTCATCGAGGACGCGCGACGGACCGGGCTGACCGTCACGGGCGAGCAACCGATCCTCGGCACGCTGTCGGGAACCATCGCCGAGGACCGGATCCCGGCTCTGAAGGCGGTCGCCGGCGTCGAATCCGTAGACCGCGACCGCACCATCGACCTCCCCCCGCCCGACTCCCCCATCCAGTGAGTCCGATCCAGTGATGAAGTGAATCCGAGAAGCGGGGTGCGGGATCAGCGAGGTGTGGCCAGGGACCTTCCTTCCGTCCCTGGCCACACCTGCGCCGTGCCGTCGGCCCTGTCAGTGTCGTCCCGTGAGCCCCGCCGGGCCGGCGGCGGACACCTCGAGTCGGCCGGAGACGGCGGCCGGGAGCGCCGTGACCGCTCTGGTCGGCGGGTTGAGATTGACGACGCCGGAACGGACCTTGACCGTGCCGACCACCCGGCTCTGGGTGTCGCCGATCAGCAGGCAGGACCGGAACGCCTCCTGGCGGACGTAGATCTGCGGGCCGTTCGCGTCGGTCCACAGGGTGCCGTCGGAGGCTTCTCCGTAGATGTACGACCAGGTGTTGTCCGTGTCGAGGACGTACGCCTCACCGCCGGGCGGGATGTTCCACCAGCCGCGGGTTCCCCAGCGGCCGTAGTCGGCGCAGGTGTCGGGGCTGAAGAAGAGGATGGCGGTGGAGACGGTGAGGTGGTATCGGTTTCGGATGCGAAGTTCCATGATCAGCTCTCACCTTCCTGGAACCGGATGCGGAGCGGCGTCTGATCGACGAGCCCGTCACCCGGAGGGAGTTGGTGGTTCGACATCCCGTCGGTAGCACCGACGGAGGACATGACCGGGGCACTGCCGAAAGCGGACGTCGGATCCGTCGGCCGTTGGCCGTCGGATTCCTGCGGCTTCTTGAACTGCTGCCGCAGCGGCCGCGGGTCGAGGTGCTCGTCGCCCGGCGGAAGGGCCTCGTCCGTCATGGGCGCGGAGCCGGCGTCCGTCGGGGACCCGGTGCCCTGAGCCGCGTGGAACGCCTCCCACAGGTCGGCGTCGGTTCGCTGTGGCGATGCCTCGATATCGAAGTCACTGGTGGGGTCGAGCTGCTTTCGCGGGGCGTTGTCGCTCATCTCTTCCTCCTGGTGTCCGTCGGCTCGACAGGTGGTGGAGAAGTGGGAGCAGTGGCGGTGAGGGGTGGGTGGAATCGCGCGCGTCGGGTCCGTCCGGATGGATGGATGGACAGACGGACCCGACGCAGACCTGGAACGTCCGCGTGCGGGCCTCAGATGCGGATCAGCGCCTGGGCCGGTCGGCCGCCGCTTGCGGTCACGCTCGTCTCCGAGACGCCGCCGTCCGGTGTCCTGCACTGGACGGTGTAGACGCCGTCGGCGCGGACGGAGAGCGTGAAACTCCCGTCGGCGGCCGACAGCACGGCGATGTCGGGATACGGCTCCGGTCCGCCGGCGAGGTACACACTGGCGTCCGGAACGGGGTTGCCGGTCATGTCCTGCACCACTCCGGTGATCAGGCGGGCCGACTCGTCGCTGTGCGGCACCGGCGTCTCACCACCTTCGCCGCCTCGGGCGGCTGGAGGGCGCCCAGGGCACCCTGGACGCCGCCGTCATGCGGTCCAGTTCGACAGGTTGTCATAGACAGGCCTGGTGATCCTGGTGCCGGAGTTGGTGGTCGCGCCACCGTAGGCGTGCACCGCGATGCCGTAGCGGCCGCCGTTGACCACGCGGTACACCGCGCTGCCGCTCTGTCCGCCGGCCGTGTCGATGTCGTAGTACACCTTCAGCGGGTTCACCGAGCTGATGCCACGGCCGTCGTACCACTGCGTTCCCGGCGGTTGGTCCCCGGGGTACCCGGAGATGTTGCCGACGGACTTGAGCAGATCCGCGTCCGGCCACGCCCCGAAGCCGAACCACCCGGTGGTGGAGCCCAGTTCCGTGGGGATGATGATGCCGCCGTAGTCGTAGTTCTCGTCTCCGGACTGGGTCCAGCCCATCACTGAGCGGAAGTTGGTGCTCGTGACAGAGCCGTACGGCAGTGCCGTGCCGTTGCGGCCCGGCATGACCTGGATGCTCTTGACCCACCCGTCACGTCCGGCCACACCGCTGTTCTTGATGTACACCACGTGACCGGCCGTCGCGAGCGTGTGCGGCCCGATGAACCATCCGGTGCCGATCCACCGGGAGTTGTCCGCGGCGGTGATGAGCAACGACGCGTGCGCCCGCCACGGATAGATCGCCGTGTTCTGGATCTGGACACGGTCGTCCGGTCCGTGAACGGTCTCGACCACCGGGTGCGCGGGGCCGAACGACGCCTCACCGATGTCGGGCAGTACGGCGGTCGGCGCCGTCCACACCTCGGCGGAGAGCGCGTCGTACTCCGGGCGCCGGTACCCCTCCACGTCTTCCAGACCGTCGTTCGAAACCGGCGGCGGGGCGGGTGTTCCTGCCACGCCCTCCGACGGGCTGCGGAAGAGTGGCTGCTCTGCGCCGAGAGCCGACAGTTCTTCAGGCTGGTTCGACACGGCCGTGTGCTGATCACGTGTCATGTCCTTGGTTCCTTCCATGGGGAGACCGACGCGCCACGATCCACCGGCGGCTGCCGGTGGACGGCTGAGGGGCGGAAACGCGGACGGAAGACAAGGGACCGACAGGGTCGGGGAAGGCGCGGCAGAGGGTCGTGACCGACTGTGCCCTTCCATGGCACCGCCTTGGCCCATAATCGGTATAAATTCCCTCATCAGCCACAATAAGCCCATCCGGGTGATCCGGCATCAGCTTCCAGCGAGCGGCACCGACAACGTTTCCACACGGAAAAGCCCGCTCGGGAGGCCCCGTCCGACACGGGACGAGGCCTCCGGAGTTGGTTGCCGGCTCACCCGTAGCGGCGCCGGGAGATCAGTCCCAGTTGATGTCGGCCGGGCTCTCCAGTGGCGTCCGCTCGGCCGCCGCCTCAGGTACGAGCAGCTTGTCTCCCCCGTGGAGAGAGGAAGGGAAGCGGATGTGGGCGCGTTCCTCGATTTCGTCGAGCGTGACCTGGAAGACGCGGAACTCTTCCAGGCCCAGGGTTTCGAGCCGGTCCAGGTTCTGGGTGAGCACGAACGCCTTGGTCTTCAGCTCGCCCCCTTCGACGAAGGTGATGACCTTCCAGAACTCTCGAGGGATCTTGACGCCCCGAAAGACGTGATCGTCATCCTGGAAGACCGGCCCGCCGAAGACGCTGACCTTGAGGTCGTCGACCTCGACATCGGCGAAGACGGCGTCCTCCAGCTTCCCCCACAGCCCGTTCTTGGCACTCTGGTTGAAGTCGTCCATCTGCGGGGTGATGTTGGTGTAGAAGAACGAGTCGGTGTTCGCCTTCTGCGCCTCCGGCAAGCCGCCCCACAGCAGATCGGCGCGGCGCGCTATGTGGCCGCGGTCGAGACGGTTGGCCTCGTACAGCTCGTTGCCCACCTGCGCGTTGGCCGGGAGCCGGGGGTCCTTGGTGAACGGGATACCGGACCGGCTGAGCCGTTTGAGGGAGCCGCCGTCGATGTTCCACCCGACCCAGAACGGGAAGTGGCGCTTCTTGCTGATCGCCAGCGAGAAGTGCGTGTAGGGAATGACCTCGGAGCCGTCGAGCCGCACGGCGTCGCCGCTGATCTCCGCGGTGAGTTGCGGGATCTCGATCTGCTCACCCAGGAAGTCCGGGTTGTAACCCTGTAGTGGCGTGACCTCTGCGGGCGACGGCCGCTGCAGGCCGATGTCGAGCTTTTCGAAGACTGAGCTCGACAGACATGCAAGTGCGTGCTCATCGGAGTTGCTTGCGTCCTCACCGCCGAAGTGCACTCCGGCGATGATCTTGCTCGGCCTTCCGTTGCTCTGCTTGAACAGCCATACGGCGCCGGAGTCGCCCCCGCTGCTGATCTCCCCGTCCACCGCCGGGTGGTCGTCGTCGGGCCCGATCTCGAAGCAGCCGATTATCTTCTCGCCGACGTCGCCCTCGTAGTCGATCTTGACCATGGTGTCGATGCGGCGAACCACCCCATGAGTGACCCCGGTGGTCCGGCCACTCTTGATCACCTTGTCACCGAGTTCCGGCTCGCCCAACTCCTCGGGCGATACGCCAAGTTCGCAGATCCTCCGATCGAAGTCGCGGCTTGGATCGATGGTCGCGACCGCACAGTCGCCCGCGGCACCGAGATGGGACCTCCTCAGGGCGCCGAGGCGGTTTCGGGACACACGGTTGTCGTCAAACTTGCCGGGCTGCACGACAGCCTCACCCAGGTCGCCGTCCGGCCCCTGCAGAACGTGCCAGTTGCTCAGCACGTACGGGGTGCCGTCGGCCTTGTCGAACACGATGCAGCCGATCGTGCCGGCCGAGACGGTCACGCCCCCGACGCTCGCCCCGGGCATGACAGGGTTCAGGCGGGTCTTGCGCTCCGGCTTCCTGACCTCGGCCACCACGCGGAAGTGCGGCGTGTAGCGGCGCTCAATGACGTCGGTGGGTACCTCGACACCGTTCACCGTGATGGCCGCCGGTATTCGAGTCGTCCCCAGCGCCTCCAGCGCCTCCGGCTCGGCCTTGCTGTCGACCGTGAACTGCAGCACTATCTGCTTTCCACGCGTGCCGTTCTTGACTTTCTGACCGATGCCGACGGACGAGATGTTGGGATCCCTGAGCAGATCCTGGCCTTGAGCACGGATGTAGTGCCGAAGGGACTCGATCATCTTGCCCTCGGCAGAGACCGACTTCCGGGGCGGCGCGGCGGTCTTCTTCTTGCTGTTGGTGGCCATGAAACGGTGCGTCCTTTCGCAGGCAGGGGACTGCGTGCCACCAATCAGCAAATCAGCTATACGTTACATATGCCTCAAATGGTCGCCCGAAGGAGTCAGAGCGCCTACAGGTGCGATGTCTCGGCGGACGTCCTCACGCGCCATCGGACCGGGGGTCGGGTCGACACTGACGACGAGCGAAGAGCGGGCGTCCGTGCGTGGCCCACCAAGACGACGAAACACCCGCGCCCGACCAGGAGTCGGAGGCGGGTGCCGGTGTGCGCTGCCAGTGAGGCGGAGCCATGATGTGAACGATGTGTCCGAGGGGGGACTTGAACCCCCACGCCCGATAAAGGGCACTAGCACCTCAAGCTAGCGCGTCTGCCATTCCGCCACCCGGACTAGGTGTCTGTCGCCTCGTGGGAGTGTTCCGCGCGGCGACATGGACAACAATACCAAGCTTTCGGGGTGCCTTTCACCTGCATATCCGTGCCTCGGGCAGCGGTCCCGGCCGGGTGACGGGGGCGCCTCCCGGAGGCTCACCGCGAGCGACGCGACCGTTACGACCTGCACAGACGGCTACTTCTCCCGCTCGTGATACATCTTCCGCGTGTGCTCCGTGTGGGCCCGCATGATCTCCGTCGCGCGCTGCTCGTCGCGGTCCGCGATCGCGGCGATCAGGTCGCGGTGCTCGATCCAGGACTGCTGTCCGCGCTGCCGGGCGACCGGCGTGTAGTACCAGCGGACCCGGCGGTCGACCTGTGCCGCCAGCTCGGCGAGGACCGTGTTGCCGGCCAGCTCCATGATCTTCGCGTGGAGCCGGGCGTTCATCGCCACCGCGCCGTCCACGTCGTCGGCGGCGACCGCGCGCTCGCCCTCCACGCACAGCTCCTCCAGCACGGCGATGGACACGGCACTCGCGTTGGCGGCGGCGAGCCGGGCGGCCTCGGCCTCCAACAGCGTGCGGACGGTGAGGAGTTGATCCGCCTCCGCCTCCGTCGGCTCGTGCACGAAGGCACCCTGGGCAGGCCGCAGATCGACCCACCCGTCCGTGTTCAGCCGTTGCAGCGCCTCACGTACGGGCTGCCGGGAGACCCCGAGATGCCCGGCGAGCTCACTCTCGACCAGATGCTGCCCGGGTTGCAGGGCACGGGTGGTGATGAGTTCGAGCAGCGCCTCGTACACCCGGTCGCGCAGCGGGCCGGGGCGTTCGAGCTTGGGTACCGCGCCCTGCGGCAGTCCTGTCGTCGACAACATCACAGCCCCTCCTCCGCAGCGTCGTCGCCACGTATGTGAGAGCCAAGTATGAATTGGCTTTCGCCTACAGTCTACGGCGCACAACCGAGGGGAAACCCAGCTCACGCCGCACGGGTGGCCGTCCGGGCACCGCCCCGAACCCTTGCTGCCATCAACTCCATCCTGTAGACAATATTTCGTCGACAGTTTTCGACAGTTCCGCGGTACACCCTCGACCGAACGGAGCGCCACCCAGTGAAAGTCGCCATCCTCGGCGCCGGAGCCATCGGCGCCTATGTCGGCGCCGCCCTGCACCAAGCAGGCGCCGACGTCCACCTCGTCGCCCGTGGACCGCACCTCGCGGCGATGAGGCAACACGGCGTACGGGTCCTCAGCCCCCGCGGTGATTTCACCGCCCATGCGCACGCCACCGACAACCCCGCCGACATCGGCCCCGTCGACTACGTCTTCCTCGGGCTCAAAGCAAACTCGTACGCGGCGTGCGGGCCGCTCATCGAGCCCCTGCTCCAGGAGTCCACCGCCGTCATCGCCGCCCAGAACGGCATCCCGTGGTGGTACTTCCACCATCACGGCGGACCCCACGACGGCCATCGCATCGAGAGTGTGGACCCTGGCGGCGCGGTCAGTGCGGTACTCGCGCCGGAACGGGCCATCGGCTGCGTGGTGTACGCGGCGACCGAGCTGGAAGGACCGGGGGTCGTCAGGCACTTGGAGGGCACCCGGTTCTCCGTCGGCGAACCGGACCGCTCCGTCTCCCCGCGCTGCCGGGCCTTCAGCGAGGCCATGCGGGCCGGTGGACTCAAATGCCCGGTCGAGCCCGATCTGCGCAACGACATCTGGCTCAAACTCCTCGGCAACATCTCCTTCAACCCCATCAGCGCGCTCGCTCGCGCCACGATGCGCCAGATGTGTCACCACGGCGGCACCCGTCAGGTCATCCACACCATGATGGAAGAGACCCTCGCCGTCGCCGAGGCCCTCAACTGCCGCATCGACATCTCCATCGAACGCCGTCTCGCCGGCGCCGAACGCGTGGGCGACCACCGGACCTCCACCCTCCAGGACCTGGAACGCGGCAAGCCCCTCGAACTCGACGTCCTCCTGACCGCTGTCATCGAACTCGCCGACATCACCGGTGTGGACGTCCCCACCCTTCGGACCGTCCACGCCATCAGCGACCTCCTCGCGCTGGGGACCGCCGCATGATGCCGAAGTAGTCGAGCCGCGGCGCGCGACGGCGGGACCTCCGGCGATGGAGGTCCCGCCTTTGCTGGTATGGATTCTGTATACCATCAATCTGTATACTGTCTATCTGTATGCGTTCAGTATCCCAACTGCCCCAGCGCGGAGGCGACATGGAAGATCTGAATCCCGAGGTGGTGCTGGGAATGGCCGCCCAGGCGCCCGACGGCATAGTGATCATCGACGGCGAAGGGCTGATCCGCTTCTGGAACCGGGGCGCCGAGCGCATCTTCGGCTTCTCGGCGGGCGACGTGGACGGCCGCAGTCTGGACGTGATCATCCCCGAGCGGCACCGGAAGCGTCACTGGGACGGTTTCCAGGAGGCCATGGACCGTGGGACGACCAAGTACGGGGACGCCGATCTGCTGAATGTTCCCGCACTGGCGGCGGACGGCCGCAAGCTGTCCATCGAGTTCAGCGTGGCCCTGTTGCCCGGGCCCGACGGCACCACGTACGTCGGGGCGGTCATCCGGGACGTCACCGCGCGACGCGAGCGGGAGCGCGAGCTGATGCGGCGGCGCGCTGAGGCCGAAGCGAGGGTCTGAGCTTCGCCGGACCACACGGAAGCGGCCGTGGCCTTCGGGCCACGGCCGCTTCCGTCTCCGGGGAGGGGCGGGTCAGACGATGACCCCGCTCTCCTTCAGCCGGCCGATGGTCTCCTCGTCGTAGCCGAGTTCGACCAGCACCTCGGAGCTGTGCTCGCCCAGCAGCGGGGCGCCGGCGATGTCCGGCTTGAAGGAGGAGAACTTCACCGGGCTGCCGACCGTCAGATACGTGCCCCGGCCCTTCTGCTCGACCTCGACGACCGTGCCGCTCTTGCGCAGATCCTCGTCGTAGGCCAGCTCCTTCATGCTCATGACCGGGGCGCAGGGCACCTCCCACTCGCGCAGGATGTTCACCGCCTCGTACTTGGTCTTGTCCGCGAGCCACTTCTCGATCTCCTCGAAGATCTCGAAGATGTGCGACTGCCGGGCGCGCGCGGTGGCGTACTCCGGGTCCTCGGCCCACTCGGGGCGGCCGATCACCTCGGCGGTGCGCTTCCAGTTCTGCTCCTGGACGGTGAAGTAGATGTACGCGTTCGGGTCGGTCTCCCAGCCCTTGCACTTGAGCACCCAGCCGGGCTGGCCGCCGCCGCCCGCGTTGCCGCCGCGCGGTACGACATCGGTGAACTCGCCATTGGGGTACTGCGGGTACTCCTCCAGGTAGCCGACCCGCTCCAGGCGCTGTTGGTCACGCAGCTTGACGCGGCAGAGGTTCAGCACGGCGTCCTGCATGGACACGGAGACCTTCTGGCCCCTGCCGGTCCTGCCCCGGTCGATGATCGCGGTGAGGATGCCGATCGCCAGGTGCATACCGGTGTTGGTGTCGCCGAGGGCACCGCCCGAGATGGTCGGCGGGCCGTCCCAGAAGCCGGTGGTGGAGGCGGCGCCGCCCGCGCACTGGGCGACGTTCTCGTAGACCTTGAGGTCGTTCCAGGACGAGTCGTCGTTGAAGCCCTTGACCGAGCCGAAGATCAGCCGCGGGTTGAGCTCCTGGATGCGCTCCCAGGTCAGGCCCATACGGTCCAGGGCGCCCGGCGCGAAGTTCTCCACCAGCACATCCGCGTCGGTGATGAGCTTCTCCAACACCTCGAGGCCTTCGGCGGTCTTGGTGTTGATGGCGAGGGAGCGCTTGTTGCTGTTGAGCATCGTGAAGTACAGCGCGTCGAGGTCCTCGATGTCCCGCAGTTGCTTGCGGGTGACGTCGCCGCCGTTGGGGCGCTCCACCTTCAGGACGTCGGCGCCGAACCAGGCGAGCAACTGTGTGCAGGCGGGACCGGCCTGGACCCCGGTGAAGTCGATCACCTTGATTCCGGCGAGCGGCTTTTCACTCATGTCAGCTTCCTTTTCGTGAACGTACGCGTACGGAGCGGGAGTTCGAGGCAGGGAGGTACGAGAGGGTCAGGGTCACTTCTTCGCCGGCGTGATGTTGCCGACGGTGATGCCCTTGGGGTTGAGGTGCGAGATGTGGCCGCTCTCGGTGCCGGCCGAGGGGTCGATCACGCAGTCGATGAGGGCCGGGCCGCCCGAGGCGAGCGCCTCGGTGAGGGCGGCGGTGACCTCGGCGGGTGTGGTCGCGCGGTAGCCCTTGCCGCCGAACGCCTCGATCATGAGGTCGTGGCGGGCCGCGCCCATGAGGGTCGTCGGCGAGGGGGCGTCGTCGTACGGGTTGACGTCGTCGCCGCGGTAGACACCGCCGTTGTTCATGATCACGGTGACGACGGGCAGGTTGTAGCGGCAGATCGTCTCGATCTCGATCCCGCTGAACCCGAAGGCGCTGTCGCCCTCGACGGCCACGACCGGTGCGCCGCTCTCGACGGCGGCGGCGATGGCGTACCCCATCCCGATGCCCATGACACCCCAGGTGCCGCTGTCCAGGCGGTGGCGCGGTACGTGCATGTCGATGACGTTGCGCGCGATGTCCAGGGCGTTGGCGCCCTCGTTGACGATGTACGTCTCCGGGCGGGCGCGCACGACGTCGCGTACGGCCTTCAGGGCGCCCATGAACTGCATGGGGTGCGGGTCGGCTTCCAGGCGCTTCGCCATCTTGGCGACGTTCTGCGCCGAGCGGGCGCCCAGTTCCTCCCGCCAGGCCGAAGGGGCCGTGATCTGGCCTGGCTTGGTCCGCTCGGCAAGCGCTTCGAGCACCGACTCGATGTCGCCGACGAGCGGGGCCGCGATGGGCTGGTTGCTGTCGATCTCCCTGGGGTCGATGTCGATCTGGACGAACTTGGCATCGGGGTTCCACCCGGTCTGACCGTGGCCCAGCAGCCAGTTGAGGCGGGCGCCGATCAGCATCACGACGTCGGCCTTCTTCAGCGCCAGCGAACGCGCGGTGGCCGCCGACTGCGGGTGGTCGTCGGGCAGCAGGCCCTTGGCCATGGACATCGGTACGTACGGGATGCCGGTGGACTCGATGAACTCGCGGACCCTGTCGTCGGCCTGGGCGTACGAGGCGCCCTTGCCCAGCACCACCAACGGCCGCTCGGCGCCCGCCAGTAGCTCGATGGCCCGGTCCACTGCCTCCGGCGCGGGCAGTTGGCGCGGGGCGGGATCGACGAGGCGGCTCAGGGTCTTCGCGCCGTCCGCGGCGGGCATGATGGCGCCGAGCACCGCGGCGGGGATGTCGAGGTAGACGCCGCCGGGGCGCCCGGAGATCGCGGTGCGCAGCGCGCGGGCGATGCCCCGGCCGATGTCCTCGACGCGGCTGACCCGGTAGGCGGCCTTGACGAACGGCTGCGCGGCGGCGAGCTGGTCCATCTCCTCGTAGTCGCCCTGCTTGAGGTCGACGAGGTGGCGCTCGCTGGAGCCGGAGATCTGGACCATCGGGAAGCAGTTGGTGGTCGCGTTCGCCAGCGCGACCAGGCCGTTGAGGAAGCCGGGCGCCGACACGGTCAGTGCCACGCCGGGCTTCTTGTTGAGGTAGCCGGCCGCCGCCGCCGCGTGTCCGGCGTTGCTCTCGTGCCGGAAGCCTATGTAGCGGATGCCCTGTGCCTGGGCGAGGCGGGCCAGGTCGGTGATCGGGATGCCGACCACGCCGTAGATGGTGTCGACGTCGTTCATCTTCAGCGCGTCGACGACCAGGTGGTACCCGTCGGTGAGCTCGGTCGGAACGTCGGCTGCTGCCGCGGTCTCCAGGGGCGAGGGGGCGGTCATGGTCCGAGGTCCTCCTTGGGCAGGTTCTGCCGGAGCGGCTACTTCTCTCACCATCCGCAGCGCGTCCGCCCGCGTCCAAGACCCATCGGCGACCAGCCGATAAACAGCGTCTATCGAACGCTGGTGGAGGCCTCGCCAACTCCCTTGATAGACGGCTGCTATCGGCCGTTCACCAGTGCGTATTGGACGCCGACCGCAGGTCACCGCAGGCTCGCAGAGGACTGCTTCATCAGATCTGGCGCGAGGGGGTGGGGTCATGGCCGTTCCGGCCGCGGCATCCGTGCGCGACGCGAACCGGTACCGGCCGCCGGCGGTCACGGGCCTCGTCGATCTCCTCGACCGGCAGGTGCGGGAACGCCCGTACGCCCGGGCTCTCGTCGTCACCGGCGAACGGGTGCACGTGTCCTATCGGGGCCTCGCCGCGCTGGCCGACGACGTGGCGGATCGCCTCGGCCGTACCGGGCTGGGGCGGGGTGACGCGGTCGGTCTGATCTGTGCCAACACCGTCGAGTTCGTCGTGGCGTTGCTGGGTGCGGCGCGGGCGGGCCTGGTGGTCGCTCCGCTGGATCCCGCGCTGCCCGTGTCTCAACTCTCGGCGCGGCTGGGGGCGTTGGGGGCGCGGGCAGTTGTTGTCGGCCCTTCGGTGTCCGGGGGTGCGCTTCCGGTCCCTGTGTGGCCCCTGCGGGTGGACGTCTCCCGGGCGGGTACGGCGACGGTCACGCTCGAGACCGGGGCCGCTCCCGAAGTGCCGGGCGCCGCTGGCGAGTTGTCGGACCGTGACGCCCTCGTCCTGTTCACCGCGGGGACCACCGACCGGGCGAAGATGGTCCCACTGACCCACGCCAACGTGGCCGCATCCGTCCAAGGCGTCTGCGCCACCTATGAGTTGGGCCCAGGGGACGCGACGGTCGCGGTGATGCCGTTCTTCCACGGCCACGGGCTGTTCGCAGCGCTGCTGGCCTCCCTGGCCAGCGGAGGGTGCGTCCTGTTGCCCGCGCGCGGACGGTTCTCTGCGGGTACGTTCTGGGACGACATGCGGGCCGTGACCGCCACCTGGTTCACCGCGGTGCCGGCCATCCACGAGATCCTCCTGGACCGTTCGGAGCGGGAGTATCCGGGCCCGCAGACTCCGCCCCTGAAGTTCGTACGGAGTTGCAGCGCTCCCCTCAACACCGCCACGCAGCGCGCGCTGGAGCGCACGTTCGGCGCGCCGCTGCTGTCCGCGTACGGGATGACCGAGTCCTCGCACCAGGCGACCAGCGAGCCGCTGCCCGAGCGGGGCGCCCTGAAGCAGGGGTCGGTCGGACGGCCGACCGGGGTCGAGGTGCGGGTCGTCGACCGGAGCGGGCGGGCGTGTCCGGTGGGCGTCGAGGGCGAGGTGTGGGTGCATGGTCCGACCGTCGCCCGGGGCTATCTCGCCGACCGTGACGGGTCGGCGTACACCTTCGTCGACGGGTGGCTGCGCACCGGTGACCTGGGCACGCTGGACGAGGACGGGTATCTGTCGCTGACGGGGCGGATCAAGAACCTCATCAACCGGGGCGGGGAGAAGATCTCGCCCGAGCATGTCGAGGACATCCTCGCCGGTTGCCCGGGCGTCGCCGAGGCGGCCGTGTTCGCCGTACCCGACGCGGTGTACGGGCAGCGGGTCGGCGCCGTCGTGGTGGTGCGGGAGGGCGAGAGCGTGGGGACAGCGGAGATCCTGCGGTACTGCCGGGACCGGCTCGCCGCGTTCGAGGTGCCCGACCGGCTCGATGTGGTCGCGGCCCTGCCGTACACCGCGAAGGGGGGACTGGACCGGAAGGCGGTACAGGCCCGGTACGCGCCCTGAGGACAGGGGTCAGCGCACGCGGGGCTCGGCGGTCGGCAGGGGGCGGGCGAAGAAGTCGTCCAGGGACAGGCCCGTCGCGGCGTTGACGAACGCCCGCGCGGCGACCGAGCCGGGGGTGGCCGCGTGGATCGCCACCGAGACCTGGGCGCCGGCCTCCGGGTCGACCAGGGGCAGCGCTCTCGTCCGGCCGACGACCGGCATGGCGCGCAGCCAGGTGTGCGGCACGATGCTGGCCCAACCGCCGCCGCCCACATGGGCGTAGAGGGAGGCAATGGAGTCCGTCTCGACCTGCGGGGTCACCACGAACCCCTTCTCCGCGAACACGGTGTCTACAATCTGCCGGATCCGCATGTCGGGCGTCAGCAGCGCGAGCGGCAGCTGGGCCGCGTCCGCCCAGGTCACGGTGGCGGACTGGGCCACGAGTTGGTCGTCCGAGACCAGCAGCATGTACCGCTCCTGGTAGAGGGGGACGACCTGCAGGCCCTCCTGGTCGCCCGGGTCGAAGTGGGCGATCGCCACGTCCAGTTCGTAGTCGCGCAGCTGGCGGTGGAGTTCCTTGGTCGAGAGGCGGGAGCGGACCTGCACCTTGGCCAGCGGGTGTGCCGCGCAGAACGCGGCCACGGGAAGCGCCAGGGTCGTGGACGCCGTGGGGTCCGTGCCCAGGCGCAGCGTTCCCGTGATGCCGGACTGCACGGCGGCCACCTCGGCCTTGAACGCGTCCTGTTCGGCGAGGATGCGCTTGGCCCACACGACGAGCCGTTCGCCTTCCGGAGTGAGGCCCTGGTAGTTGTGGCCGCGGTTGATCAGGGTGACGTTCAACTCCCGCTCCAGCTTGGCGATCGCCGCCGAGAGCGCCGGCTGCGACACGTAGCAGGACTCCGCCGCCCGGGCGAAATGCCGTTCCCTCGCCACCGCCACGAAGTACTCCAGCTGCCGGAACAGCATGAACGACTCCTCTCTGTCCGGGGCCGCCCCAGCCTAGGTCAGCGCGTCAGCGCAGGAGCTTCACGGCGGCCACCACCAGGGGGTCAAGACCGTCCGCTCCGGCGTCGACGAACTCGTACAGCCTGGTACGCATGCGCGGGTCCCAGAACCTGCCGATGTGCCCCGCGATCTCCTTGGCGGCCCGCTCACCCGGCAGGTGTCCGAGGTTCGCGGCGATGTCGTTCGCCATCCTGCGCTCCGCCGGCACGGTCGCGGCCATCTCAGTCCACCACCATGACCAGGTCGTCCGCCGCCGGTTCGGCTTCGGCGGCCTGGCTGGGGCGGGCGAGGCCGACCTGTACGGCGGTCACCTTGTACTCCGGGCAGTTGGTCGCCCAGTCGGAGTTCTCCGTGGTCACCACGTTGGCGCCGGTCACGGGGTGGTGGAAGGTGGTGTAGACGACCCCGGTCGGCATCCGGTCGGAGATCTCCGCGCGCAGTGTCGTCCGCCCGACGCGGCTGGCGAGGGTGACCATGTCGCCGTCCTTGATGCCGCGGTCCTCGGCGTCGTGGGGGTGCAGTTCGAGGATGTCCTCGGGGTGCCAGGCGACGTTGCCGGTACGGCGGGTCTGCGCGCCGACGTTGTACTGGCTGAGGATACGTCCCGTGGTCAGCACCAGTGGGAAGCGCCGGGTGCTGCGTTCGTTGGTCGGTACGTAGGAGGTGACCACGAACCTGCCCTTGCCGCGCACGAATTCGTCCACGTGCATGATGGGCGTTCCTTCCGGCGCCTCCTCGTTGCAGGGCCACTGGACGCTGCCGAGCTTGTCTAGGAGGTCGAAGGAGACACCGGTGAACGTCGGTGTGACGGAGGCGATTTCATCCATGATCCGGCTCGGGTGGTCGTACGCCATCGGGTAGCCCATGGCGGTGGCGATCTCGCTGACGATCTGCCACTCGTGCTTGCCGGTCTTCGGCTTCATCACCGCGCGGACCCGGTTGATCCGGCGTTCGGCGTTGGTGAACGTGCCGTCCTTCTCCAGGAACGACGCCCCGGGCAGGAAGACGTGCGCGAACTTGGCCGTCTCGTTGAGGAACAGGTCCTGTACGACGACCAGTTCCATCGCTTCGAGCGCGGCGGTGACGTGCTTGAGGTTGGGGTCCGACTGGGCGATGTCCTCGCCGTGGACGAACAGGCCGCGGAAGGTGCCGTCGATCGCCGCGTCGAACATGTTCGGGATACGAAGTCCCGGTTCGGCGAGGAGAGTTCCGCCCCAGAGGTTCTCGAAGACGGTGCGTACCGCGTCGTCGGAGACGTGCCGGTAGCCGGGGAGTTCGTGCGGGAACGAGCCCATGTCGCAGGAGCCCTGCACGTTGTTCTGGCCGCGCAGCGGGTTCACGCCGACGCCGTCCCGGCCGATGTTGCCGCACGCCATCGCGAGGTTGGCCATTCCCATGACCATGGTCGAGCCCTGGCTGTGCTCGGTGACGCCGAGGCCGTAGTAGATGGCTCCGTTGGGGGCGGTCGCGTACAGCCGTGCTGCGGCGCGCAGTTCGGCGGCCGGTACGCCGGTGATCGGTTCGACCGCCTCCGGGCTGTTCTCGGAGCGGGCGACGAACTCCGCCCACTCGTCGAAGTCCTCGCACCTGGCGTCCACGAAGGGCCGGTCGAACAGGCCCTCGGTGACCACCACATGGGCCATGGCGTTCACGACGGCGACGTTGGTGCTCGGCCTGAGCTGGAGGTGGTGCTCGGCCTCGATGTGTGGCGAGCGTACGAGGTCGATGCGGCGCGGGTCGACCACGATGAGCTTGGCGCCCTCGCGCAGCCGACGCTTCATCCGGGAGGCGAACACCGGGTGCCCGTCGGTGGGGTTGGCGCCGATCACCATGATCACGTCGGCCTCGGCCACGGAACGGAAGTCCTGGGTGCCGGCCGACTCGCCGAAGGTCTGCTTGAGCCCGTATCCCGTCGGGGAGTGGCAGACACGGGCGCAGGTGTCGACGTTGTTGTTGCCGAAGGCCGCGCGCACCATCTTCTGTACGACGTACACCTCTTCGTTGGTGCACCGCGAGGAGGTGATGGCGCCGACCGAGCTCGTTCCGTACCGGTCCTGGAGCTCGCGCATGCGGCGGGCGACGGTGCCGATCGCCTCGTCCCACTCGACCTCGCGCCACGGGTCGGTGATCCGGTCCCGCACCATGGGCTTGAGTTGGCGGTCGGGATGGGTGGCGTAGCCGAAGGCGAAGCGGCCCTTCACGCATGAGTGGCCCTCGTTCGCGCCACCGTCCTTGTACGGCACCATGCGCACCAGTTCGTCGCCGCGCAGCTCGGCCTTGAAGGAGCAGCCGACACCGCAGTAGGCGCAGGTGGTCACAACCGACCTGGTGGGCATGCCGAGTTCGACGACCGAACGCTCCTGGAGGGTCGACGTCGGGCAGGCCTGGACGCAGGCTCCGCAGGAGACGCACTCGGAGTCCATGAACGTCTCGCCGGCGCCCGCCGAGACCTTGGAGTCGAAGCCGCGCCCCTCGATGGTCAGCGCGAACGTGCCCTGCACCTCGCCACAGGCCCGTACGCAGCGGGAACAGGCGATGCACTTGGACGGATCGAAGTCGAAGTAGGGGTTGGAGGTGTCCTTCTCGGCGTCGAGGTGGTTCTCCCCCTCGTAGCCGTAGCGGACCTGCCTCAGCCCCACCACGCCTGCCATGTCCTGGAGTTCGCAGTCCCCGTTGGCCGGGCAGGTGAGGCAGTCGAGGGGGTGGTCGGAGATGTAGAGCTCCATGACGCCCTGGCGGAGTTTTTCCACCTTCGGTGTCTGGGTGCTCACCTTCATGCCGTCGGCGCACGGTGTGGTGCAGGACGCCGGGGTACCGCGCCGGCCGTCGATCTCGACCACGCACAGCCGGCAGGAGCCGAAGGCCTCCAGGCTGTCGGTGGCGCACAGTTTGGGGATGTCGACGCCGGCCTGTGCGGCGGCGCGCATCACCGAGGTCCCCTCGGGGACGGTCACCGGCAGACCGTCCACCTCGACCGACACCGTTGCCGGGCCGGGCCGTTCCGGGGTTCCGAAGTCGGGTTCCTTGAGGAGTGTCATGCCGTTCCCTCCGTCCTCACGCCGCTGGCTTGTACGGGTTGGATCGCCTGGACCGGTTGGATCGGTTGGATGTCCAGGAGTCGACGGCCGCCGAGGAAGTCGTCGGGGAAGTGCGTCAGGGCGCTGCGTACGGGCATCGGGGTCAACCCGCCCATCGCGCACAGCGAGCCGTCGGTCATCAGGTCGCAGAGGTCTTCGAGCAGGGCCAGGTTCTCGTCGGGGTGGGTGCCGGCGACGATCTTGTCGATCACCTCGACGCCGCGCACCGATCCGACCCGGCACGGGGTGCACTTGCCGCAG
This sequence comes from Streptomyces sp. NBC_00576, assembly GCF_036345175.1. Taxonomy (NCBI): domain Bacteria; kingdom Bacillati; phylum Actinomycetota; class Actinomycetes; order Kitasatosporales; family Streptomycetaceae; genus Streptomyces; species Streptomyces sp. NBC_00576. The sequence continues at coordinate 1,698,200 of NZ_CP107780.1, forward strand.
GACTCCTCGGCGCAGAACTCCATCGCGAAGCGGGCCTGCGCCGCCATGTCGACGCTGTCGTCGAAGACGACGATCCCGCCGTGCCCGAGCATCGCGCCGGCCTCGGCGAACGCCTCGTAGTCCATCGGCAGGTCGAACATGGACGTCGGTAGATAGGCGCCGAGCGGGCCGCCGACCTGTGCCGTGCGCAGCGGGCGTCCGGTACGGGTGCCGCCGCCGTAGTCCTCGATGAGTTCGCGCAGGGTGACGCCGAAGGCGGTCTCCACGATGCCGCCGCGCGCTATGTTGCCGCCGAGCTGGAAGACCTGGGTGCCGCGCGAGCGGCCGACGCCGAGGTCCTGGTAGGCCTTCGCGCCGTTCGCGAGGACCATGGGAACGGTGGTCAGGGTGAGGACGTTGTTCACCACGGTCGGCTTGCCGAACAGGCCCTCGATCGCCGGGATCGGCGGTTTCGCGCGCACCGTGCCCCGCTTGCCCTCCAGGCTCTCCAGCATGGAGGTCTCCTCGCCGCAGATGTACGCGCCGGCGCCGACGCGGACATGCAGGTCGAAGTCGAGTGCGGAACCGAGGATGTTGTGGCCCAGCCAGCCGTGCTCGCGGGCGATCGCTATGGCCTCGCGCATCGTGGCGATCGCGCCGGGGTATTCGGAGCGGATGTAGAGGTAGCCCTCGCAGGCGCCGACCGCGTGCGCGGCGATGGTCATGCCCTCGATGAGCAGGAACGGGTCGCCCTCCATGACCATGCGGTCGGCGAAGGTCCCGCTGTCGCCCTCGTCGGCGTTGCAGCAGACGAACTTCAGCTCGTCGGCGCAGTCCAGTACGGTCTTCCATTTGATGCCGGCCGGGAATCCGGCGCCGCCGCGGCCGCGCAGTCCGGATTCGGTGACCTCGGCGACCACGTCGGCGGGCGTCATGTCCAAGGCGGCGCGCAGCCCGGCCAGGCCGCCGTGGTCGACGTAGTCCTGCGTCGACAGGGGGTCGGTCACGCCGACTCTGGCGAAGGTCACGCGCGTCTGGCGGGCCAGCCAAGGGAGTTCGTCCACCAGGCCGAGCCGCAGCGGGTGCTCCGCGCCGTCCAGCATGCCGGCGGCCAGGAGTGCGTCAACGTCCTCGGCGGTCACGGGGCCGTAGCCGACGCGGCCCCGCGGGGTCACGACCTCGACCATCGGCTCCAGCCAGAGCATGCCGCGTGATCCGTTGCGTACGACGTCGATGGCGAAGTCCCCACGCGTGGCGGCCCGTTGCAGGGCGTCGGCGACCTCGTCCGCGCCGACGGACCTGGCCGCCGAGTCGCGCGGAACGTAGACCGTCGCGGCGGTGTGCGAAGAGTTGTTCATGAGGAGACCGCCCCGTCGAGTGTTTCGTTGAGCGTCCCGTTGAGGATCGAGCCCAGTCGGGCCGGGCCCACTCGTCCGTACAGCCTTCCGTTCGCCTCCACCGCCGGACCCAGCGCACAGTTGCCCAGGCAGAAGACCTGCTCGACGGTCACCGAACCGTCCGCCGAGGTCTCCCCCAGGGTCAGTCCGCTCTCGCGCGCGTATCCCACGAGGCGGTCGGCGCCCAGGGCTTGGCAGGCCTCCGCACGGCAGATGCGCACGGTGGTACGGCCCGCGGGCTCGCGGCGGAAGTCGTGGTAGAAGGTCACCACTCCGTGGACGTCCGCCCGGGAGAGGTTGAGCTCGTCGGCGAGCACCGGAATCGCCTCCTGCGGCACATGGCCCAACTCGGCCTGAACCGCGTGCAGTACGGGCAGCAGCGCACCGCGCTGACCTCGATGATCGGCCACCACCCTCCGGACCACACTCTCGACCGACATGTCGCTCCCGCTGGTCGTCATGATCGCTCCGCCTTCCGTCACGCGGGTCCCCGGCGTCCTGGGTGAGGGTTGCAGGAGACTGAGACAATACCCCATACAGGCTTCTGTATACAGACGACAGTCAGAACTCCACCCGTGATCGACTCTCGCGGCCGACCGTCCGCCATGTTGCATACCAAAACCTGTATGCTGAAATCGTCGTCGGCAGCCCTCTCGGCGGCCACCTCTTGGTAAAAGCCGTCGGCCCGGCGGCAGAGCAGAACGGGACAATCATGCGCGAGGCACTCACGGCCGCAGCGTCCCGGCGCGTCACCCGCCCGGCACCTCTGCGCCAGGCCGTGTACGACGCCCTGACCGAACTGATCGTCAGCGGCTCGCTCAAACCCGGCCAGCACCTGGTCGAGGCCGAACTCGCCGAGCACCTCGGAGTCAGCCGCCAGCCGGTCCGCGAGGCCCTGCAGCGCCTCCAGACCGCCGGCTGGGTCGACCTGCGGCCCGCACAGGGCGCCTTCGTCCACTCCCCCACCGAGGAAGAGGCCGCCCAACTCCTCGGCGTCCGCTCGGTACTGGAGACCTACTCGGCCCAGCTCGCCGCCCGCAACGCGACATCCGAGGACGTCGAGCGCCTCTGCGAGCTCCAGACGGAGGGCGTCGACGCGCTCGCCGCCGGCGACGTCGAGCGACTCGTCGCGGCCAACACCGCCCTGCACGCCTACGTCACCGCCTTGGCCGCCAACGACGTACTGGCCGAGATGCTCTCGCAGGTGGGCCAGAAGGTGCGCTGGTACTACACACCCATCGCCAAGCCCCGGGGCAAGGAAGCCTGGAACGAGCACACGCAGCTCATCAAGGCCATCGCCAAGGGCGACGCGGACCGCGCGGGCGAGGTCATGCGCAAGCACACTGAACGCACGACCGACTTCTACCGCAGGCAGATCGCCGCCGGGGCGGGCCAGGACTGACAGTCCGAGAAACATCTGAACGGGCCCTCCGCAGGCTGGAGTTCAGGACGGCGCGAGAGAGTCGGCGGGCGTGAAATGGTGCGCCCCCGTACTGGCTGCGGCCCCCAGTTCGAACAGCCACGGCAGGACCGTGCCCAGCACAAGGTCGCCCCCACCCCCGTCCGGACCGAGCCGGGCGTCCGAGGGCACCAGCACCGGGTCGGCGAACACTGTGGACGTGGCGCTGCCCGGCGGCCCCGCGGCGTCGGGGCGAGCCGGCACGTACAGGTCAGGCGCGTGCGCCGGAACCCCCCAGAGACTGAGTCCGTCCGGCATGCCGAGCGGCCGGGAGGACCAGACGTAACTGTCGGCCTCCCCCGCCGCGACCACCCGGCATTTGCGCGCACGCAGGGCGACCACACCACCGGAGCGGACGGCCGTGCAGTGCGGCATGAGCAGTTGGGCCTCCGTCTCCTGTTCGCCGCCGGTGTCGTCCTCGATGAGGGCGAGGCTGCCGAGGTGGCGTCCGGCGGCGATCTCGCCGCGCACCCAGGGGCTGCCGTACGACTCGATGACGGCGACCGCCGCGTAGTGGGACCGGAGGACGGCCGCCGTTGCCGGGCAGACCCGCGCCGTCCGGGCCACCACGTCGGCGGCTTCCGGCAGGCCCAGTCCGGCGCCGCCGAACTCGGTGGAGACGGTGAGTCCCAGCAGCCCGGTGGCCCCGAAGGCCGTCACTGCGCCACGGGGGAACCTGCCCTCCGCGCCGGTGACTTCGGCGCAGGGCGCGACGGCACGGGCCAGGACTGCTGCGAGAGCGGTGCGGTACGACACGGAGTGACCCCCTCGGAGTTATTGCATACAGTATTCTGTACGCGCTCGATGGGCACCAGAGGTTGGAAGGGGTCAAATTTCCACGACCCTGCCAGCATGGTCCACGAATGGCTATTGCATACTAAACTCAGTATCCCGTAGTCGATGTTCGTCGTTGCTGTTCGCCCGCTTGCCGTCAGCAGTCGAACGAGGGAGAGGGTCCATGCCCGACACACCCACCGTGGCAGCGCGCAGCCCGATCCCCCGGCCCGCCCCGCTGCGCCAGGCCGTCTACGACACCCTGACCGAACTGATCATCAACGGCTCGCTCAAGCCCGGTCAGCACCTGGTCGAAGCCGACCTGGCCGAGCATCTCGGCGTGAGCCGCCAGCCCATCCGCGAAGCCCTCCAGCGGCTGCACACCGCCGGTTGGGTCGACCTGCGGCCCGCACAGGGCGCCTTCGTCCACTCCCCCACGCCCGACGAGTGCGCCCAACTGCTCAGCGTCCGGGCCATCCTGGAGACGCACTCCGCTCGTGGCGCCGCCGAGCACGCCACTGCCGGCGACGTCGCCCGGCTCTGGCAACTCCAGCAGATCGGCCTCACGGCGCTCGCGGCCGGCGACGCCCGGGCCATCGTGGAGGCCAACGCGGCCCTCCACGCCCACATCACGCACCTTTCCCGCAACGCGGTCCTGGCCGAACTCATCCCCCAGGTCGACCGGCGCGTGCGCTGGTACTACATGCCCATCGCCAGGCCCCGGGGCACGGACGCCTGGAGCGAGCACGCACGGATCATCGAGGCCATCGCCGACGGAGACCCGGACCGCGCCGAAGAGCTCATGCGCCGGCACACCGCCAACACCACCGACTTCTACTGCGAGCAGATCGCCGCGCTGACCGACCGCAGCACGTGACGACGGCAACGGAGGTTCACGAGCGCGGGTCGATCTCCCGCAGCAGCCCGGTCGTCACGTCGAAGACGAAGCCCCGGACGTCGTCCGTGTGCGGCAGGAACGGCGAGGTGCGCACCCGCTGCATCGACTGGCGCACGTCCTGGTCGACGTCCCGGAACGCCTCCACGGCCCATGCCGGGCGCTGTCCGACCTCCAGCTCCAGTTCGTGCCGGAAGTCCTCGGTCAGGGTCTGGAGACCGCAGCCTGTGTGGTGGATGAGGACGACACTGCGGGTACCCAGGGCACGTTGACTGATCGTCAGGGAGCGGATCGTGTCGTCGGTGACGACGCCGCCGGCGTTGCGGACGGTGTGGCAGTCGCCGAGTTCCAGACCGAGGGCGGCGTGCAGGTCGATGCGGGCGTCCATACAGGCCACGACGGCCACCTGGAGTACGGGGCGGGCGTCCATTCCCGGGTCGGCGAAACCGGCGGCGTAGGCGCGGTTGGACTCCACGAGCCGGTCGGTGACCGTCTTGATCCCTGTGCCGGGGCCGGGTGCGCTGCGGGCAGGCTGGGCGAAACGGGGTGCGTTTGTCGACATGCTGGGCTGCCTCACTCCGGTCGGATTCGAACGGGAGCCGTCCCGGGCACGGCGGTCTGCGCCACGCCCGGGACGGAGTGGGAGCGGCGTCGGCCGCCGCCGGTCAGATCACGCCCTGTGCCCTGAGGAGGTGGAGTTCTTCGTCTCCGAGGCCGAGTTCGCCGATGAGGATTTCTTCGGTGTGTTCGCCGAGGAGGGGCGGGGTGGTGATGTGGGTGGGGGAGTCGGAGAGTTTGAGGGGATTACCGACCGTGGTGAAGGCACCGCGCTCGGGATGCCCGACGGTGACGATCATGTCGTTCGCGGCGAGAGAGGAGTCCTCGATGATCTCCTTGGTCGACAGGATCGGCCCGCACGGAACGGTGTGCGCGTTCAGCCGTTCCAGGACCTCCCACTTGGGCAGCGTGAGGGTCCATTCCTCGATCAGCTGGAACATTTTCGCCAGTTTCGGCAGCCGGGCCTCCGGTGTGGCCCATTCTGGGTCGTCGGCGAGTTCGGGCCGCCCGATCAGCGCCGCCAGAGGCTTCCAGCCGGGCGGCTGGACGATGACGTACACATAGTCGTTGGGGCCACCCGGCGCGCACCGCACCGCCCAGCCCGGCTGACCGCCACCCGAGGCGTTGCCCGAACGCGGCACCTCGTCCCCGAAGTCCTCGGTCGGATACTCCGGGAGCGGACCGTGGGCCAGACGCTGCTGATCCCGCAGTTTCACCCGGCACAGGTTGAGCACCGCGTGCTGCATCGCCACGTTCACCCGCTGACCGCGCCCCGTCGACTCCCGCTGGAACAACGCCGCCAGGATCCCCGCCACCGCATGAATACCCGTCCCGGAATCCCCGATCTGCGCACCCGTCGCCATCGGCGGCCCGTCCTCGAAACCGGTGGTCGCCATCGACCCGCCCATCGCCTGCGCCACCACCTCGTACGCCTTGAAACCCGTGTACGGGCCCTCCCCGAACCCCTTGATCGACGCATACACGATCCGCGGATTGATCTCCCTGATCCGCTCCCAGGAGAAACCCATCCGCTCCACCGCACCCGGCCCGAAATTCTCCACCAGCACATCCGAACGCCGGATCAGCTCCGTCAGGATCTCCCGGCCCCGCCCCGTCTTCGTATTCAGCGTGACACTGCGCTTGTTGCAGTTCAGCATCGTGAAATACAGGGAGTCCACCTCCGGCACATCCCGCAACTGCCCCCGCGTGACGTCCCCACCCGGAGCCTCCACCTTCACCACATCCGCACCCAGCCACCCCAGCAACTGCGTCGCCGACGGACCGGACTGCACATGCGTCATGTCCAGAACACGAATCCCCTCAAGAGCCTTCGTCATGATCGCCACCTCACTTGTACGTCGACGTGTATGCGTGCGATGTCACGCGATGTCCGGAGGGCGGCGCCCCCGCACGGGCGCCGCCCGGCCGCCTGTCACGGCATGAGCTGGTACTCCGGGAAGTTGCCGGGCAGCCGCTCTCCCGCCGGTCCCTGGGTCACCGCGCGCACCAGCAGCTCGCCGCCGACGAATGCCCCGCGCCAGGACGCGCCGAACCCGCCGAACAGCTCGTCGCGGTCGCCCCGTGAACGCGGCTTGCCGTGGCCGACCTTGAACGCGCGGATCTGCGGGGCGAGCCGGTCGTAGGTCGCCCGGTCGTCCGTGGACAGGGTGGCCACCAGCGCGCCGTTGGAGGCGTTCATCGCGGCCAGCAGCTCCGCCTCCGTGTCGACCAGGACGATGGTGTCGACCGGCCCGAACGGCTCCGCGTGATGCAGCGGCGAGGACGGCGGCGGGCCCAGGAGGGTGACCGGCTGGACGTACGCCGAGGTGTCCTGGCCGGGCAGGAAGCGGGCGTCGGCCTCACTGGCGCGGTGCAGGGGGACGGCACCCCGGGCGATGGCCTCGGCGATCTGGTCGTGCAGGCCCTTCGCCTTGGCCGCGTTGATCACGGGCCCGAAGTCCAGTGCCGGGTAGGGGTCGTCGGCCTTCTCGACGGCGAGTGGGTGCCCCACACGCAGGGTGCGCACCGCCGGGAGGTAGGCCGCCAGGAAGTCGTCGAACAGGTGCCGCTGGACGACGAAGCGCGGGTACGCCGTGCAGCGCTGCTTGCCGTAGTCGAAGAGCTTGGGGACGACGGCCTTGAGGGTGTCCCAGTCCGAGTAGTTCCAGATGCCCCAGGTGTTGAGCCCTTCCTGTTCGAGGACGTGGCGCTTGCCGAGGTCGGCGACGGCCGTGGCGACCGCGGCGCCGGTGTCGCGACCGCCGACGAAGGAGACGCAGCCGATCTCGGGCGCCCGCACCAGCGCCTCGGACAGCTCTCCCCCGCTGCCGCTGACGAGGGTGACGGGAATCCCCTCACGGGCGGCGAGCGCGCAGGCCAGGGTCAGACAGGCGACACCGCCGTCGGTCGGGGTCTTGGCGATGACCGCGTTGCCTGCCAGTGCCTGTACCAGTAGTGCGTGAACGAGCACGCTCATCGGGTAGTTCCAGCTGGCGATGTTGGACACCGGCCCGTCCAGCGGCACCCGGTCGGCGACCATCGGCTCGATGCCGTCTACGTACCAGCGCACACCGTCGATGGCCCGGTCGACGTCCGCCTGCGCGAGCCGCCACGGCTTGCCGATCTCCCAGACGAGCAGGAGTGCGAGAAGTTCGCGGTGCTGGGTGAGGGCGTCGAGGGTGGCCGCGACGCGGGCGCGGCGCTCGTCGAGCGGGACGTGCCGCCAGGCCCGGTGCTGGTCGAGGGAGGCACGTACGGCGTGGTGGGCGGCGTCCCGGTCCAGGCGCGGCGGTCCGGCGATCGGGCTGCCGTCGACGGGGCTGGTGGCGGGCAGGGCCCGGCCGTCCGCCTGCCAGGCGGAGTTCCAGAGGTTGAGGACGCGGTCGTCGCGGAACGCCTCCGGGGCGACGGCGAGGCATCGCTGCCAGGCGTCGGTCCAGGACGTACCGGACTTCACCACGAGGTGGGTGGAGTTGAGGGTGGTGGTCATTCGGTGTCTCCGCTCTCGGTGCACAGTCGGGGGCGGGGGGTGTGAAGGGGACAGGAGTGGCGTGGCGCCGGTTGGTCCGGCAGTCACCGCCTGTCAGTCGTGGGTGGCGTCCTGTTCGGCTTCCAGCAGGGCGAGCACGAGGCGGGCCGTCTCGGTCGGGGTGTTTGCGACCTGGACGCCGACCGCCTCCAGTGCTTCCTTCTTCGCCTGAGCCGCGATCGCCGAACCGGACACGATGGCGCCCGCGTGCCCCATGGTTCTGCCCTCGGGCGTGGTGAATCCGGCGACCCGCCCTCGGCACGAGGATGCCGTGTTCTTCGAAGAGTCCGCGGGCTTGATGCTCGTACAGGTCCATGATTCGGCTCCCGTCTTAAAAGTGCTGCACGCCCCCTGGACATCACCCATCGAATGCGGGATAACAATCTTCATACAGTATTCGTCGACTGTATGCAATATGCCAAACAAGGTGACCCAGCTGTTGGGGGGCGGTTCATGACGTAACCAGGCACAGGGGGCGTCCGACGGTGCGCGTCGGCCGGCCCCGGGACCCATGCGCGCACGAAAGGCATTTGGACAGGGGGCGCTGGCCAGATCTTTCGACGCAAGGAGTCTTGACCAAGATGACAACCATCGACTACTCGACGTCCCTCCCGTACCGGGAGGTGACGGACCACAACGGCCGCATGTACCGCATCGGGGAATCCGACGTCGACATCATGGGCCGAAGGCGTAAGTGGATGGTCATCCTGCCGTGGATCGGCATGATGGGCATCAGCTCCGCCGAATACGCGTTCACGTCCGCGGAGGACACCCTCCACGAGGCCCATCTGTGGGACAGCGGGCACATCTTCTGGCTGATGGGCGTCTGGGTGTTCTTCCAGGCGGCCGTGGCCTTCCCCGCCGGTCAGTTGCGGGAGAGCGGCAAACTGCCCGCCCGTACGGCGATGATGATCGGCGCGGTCGGCACCATGCTCGGCTACCTCTCACTGGCGTACGCGCCGAACGTGCTCGTGGCCTACTTCGGCTTCGGCATGTGCAGCGGTATCGGCGCCGGTCTCGTCTACGCGACCTGCGTCAACATGGTCGGCAAGTGGTATCCGGAGCGCAAGGGCGGCAAGACCGGCTTCGTCAACGGCGGGTTCGCCTACGGCTCGGTGCCCTTCGTGTTCCTGTTCACCTCGTACATGGACCTGAGCAACTACCAGACCGTGCTCGCCTGCGTAGGCGTCGGACTGTGCCTGGTCGTGGCATCGGCCGGCTGGTTCTTCAAGGACCCGCCGAAGAACTGGTGGCCCGCGCACGTCGACCCGCTCAAGGCCACGGACGACCCGAAGATCCGCCGGGCCCTGGAGAAGAACCCGCCGGCGGTCAAGCAGTACGTCCCGAGGGAGGCGGCCCGTCAGCCCGTCCTGTGGATGATGTGGTTCTGCCTGCTGTGCACCGCCGGCATCAACATCTTCGGTATCGCCTTCCAGGTGCCGTTCGGCAAGGACATGGGCTTCGCGGGCGGGATCGTGGCCACGGCGATGTCCCTGAAGGCCATCGTCAACGGCACCGGCCGCGGTGTCATCGGCTGGATATCCGACCGCTACGGGCGACGCAACACGCTGATCATCGTGTGTCTGGTGCTGGGCACGGCCCAGTTCGGCGTGCTGGCCTCCGGCCAGATGGGCAGCATGCCGTTCTTCCTGTTCTGCTCCATGGTGTCCGGCTTCGGCGGCGGGGCGATCTTCCCGCTGTTCGCGGCCATGACCGCGGACTACTTCGGTGAGAACAACAACGCCTCCAACTACGGAATGGTCTACAGCTCGAAACTCATCTCCGGCCTCGTCGGCTCCGGAGTCGGCGCGATCGTCGTCGACCACTGGGACTACGAGGGCGCGTTCGTCCTGGCCGGCTGCATCGGCCTGGCCTCCGCGGTACTGGCGGTGTTCCTGAAGGCGCCCGGCAGGCCGGCGGCCGACCGCCGGGTCTCCCCCAACCCCCAACCGCTCGGCGAGGAAATGGCCTGACGCATCGGCAAGGAAACGGCCTGACACGGAGGAATCAGCCTGACATGACGTCAGATCCCATCGCGACGAACAGTTCGACGAGCAAGACGAGCCGTACGAGGGATACGAGCAATACGACGAACAGTTCGTCGACCGAACCCCGAGCCGCACACCGTCCCTACCGAGAAGTGACCGACTCAGGCGGCCGCGTCTACCGCGTGGGCGAGACCGACCGGGACATCCTCGGTCACTCCCGCAAGCTCATGGTGTATCTGCCGTGGATCGCCATGATGGCCATCACCCCTAACTACTTCTGGGAGAACTACAACGCCTCCAACTACGGGCTGGTGTACAGCGGAAAGCTGATCAGCGGCCTGTTCGGCGGCGGCCTCGGCTCCATGGTGGTCGCGGCCTGGGGATACGACGGCGCCTACGCCCTGGCCGGCGCCGTCTCCATGGTGGCGGCGGGGATCGCCCTGCTGCTGCGGCAGCCGGGTCGCACCACGGCTGCCCGGACCGCGGAGCCGCAGCCCGCTGGATGACGGACGCGCGCGTGAGGAGGCCCTCCCGGGATGCGCCGTTCCGGGAGGGCCTCCTCATGTGTACGCCGACTGCGTCAGCACTTCTCGCGCAGCGAGTGGAGATGCGCGCTGGAACGGCGCGCGAAGGTGAAGGACTCGGCCGGGTTGTCGTGCTCGGCCTGCCAGTGGTGGGCCAGACGCTCACCATGCAGCCGGGTGACGCCGGAGATGAACCGCTGGTAGTCGATGTCTCCGTCGCCGACGTCGGTCATGCGGTAGCCGTACTGGTTGCCCGGGTCGCTCACGCCGTCCTTCACATGGAAGAGCGGGTAGCGGTGGGGCTGCTTGAGTACGTAGTCGAGCGGCTCGAACGGCGCCGGTGTGCCGTCGGGGCGCTTGGAGAAGCGGAACTGGCCCGAGTACGCCCAGAAGATGTCCATCTCCAGGTACACGAGCTTGGGGTCGGTCTCGGCGAGCAGTACGTCGTAGAGCCGGACCTTCGGGTTGTCGGTGGCGAAGGAGAACTCCTCGGAGTGGTTGTGCTGGTAGAACTTCATGCCGCGCGCCCTGGCCGCCGCGCCGTAGGTGTTGAACTCCTCCGCCGCCCGCTTCCAGGCGTCGACGGTGGAGCCGTAGCGGAACGGGCCGGAGGCGGTGCCGATGTGCTTGAGACCGAGGGCCTGGGCGTCGTCGAGGACCTTGTCGAGGTTCTGCGCGAAGGTGTACGCGTTCGGGTCGTCGGCGTAGTAGCCGACGTGGCTGCCGATCGGGTTCAGGCCGTGGTCGCGCGCCAGTCGCTTGAGCTGGGCGAGGGTGATGGGGCCCGCGGAACCCTGGGTGTATCCGGCGAACTCGACCTCGTCGTACCCGTACTTCTTCAGCTCGGCGAAGACGGGTGCGAAGCCCAGCGTGGAGACCTTGTCGCGGAGGCTGTACAGCTGGATGCCGAGCCGGCCGGGCGGCAGGACGGGACGGCCCCGGCCCGCGGCGGCGGACGCTGTCTCGGTGGCTGCGCCCGCGGGGGCCGCGGCGGCGCCCAGCAGTGCGGCGGCGGTGGCGCCCGCGGCCACGCCGAGCATTCCTCGTCTGCTGAGGCGGTGGGTGAGTTCGGGGTCCGTGTGGTGGGTGCGGCTCATGCCTGGAACTCCTCTGGATCGGAAGGCGTTGTCAGTGGTGGGTGCTTCACTTGTGACCAGTCAGGAGAGACCGGCCAGTTGGAGCAGGAGTGACTTCACATCGGTGGCCGCGATGCGGCCGTCGACGGCACGGGGGGTGGAGCAGATGAGGAGCGGACCGTCGTCGTCGCTCGTCGGGAGGCGGCCATGGCTGCCGCGAATAGGCGAGGGGTCCAGGGGCACGACCGCCATGCGGTAACGCAGGCCGAGCTTCTTGCGGGCCAGTGCGGTGGCCGCCTTGACCTTGACGAACGGGTCGAGCGGATCCATGAAGAGTTCGACCGGGTCGTATCCGGGTTTGCGGTGGATCTCGACGAGCTGTGCGAAGTCGGGCGCGCGGGCGTCGTCGAGCCAGTAGTAGTACGTGAACCAGGCGTCCGGCTCCGCCACGGCGACGAGTTCGCCGGAGCGCGGATGGTCGAGATGGTGGGTCTTCTTGCCCTCGTCGTCGAGGAGTTGCTCGATCCCGGGCAGATCGGCGAGCGCTTCTTTGACAGTCTCCAGATCTTCCGGTCGCCGGACGTAGACGTGGGCGATCTGGTGGTCGGCGACGGCGAAGGCGCGTGACGTCATCGGGTCGAGGTACTCCATGCCGTCCTGGGTGTGCACTTCGAGCAGTCCGGCGCGTCGCAGGGTCCGGTTGATGTCGACGGGCCTGTCGACGCGGGTGATGCCGTACTCGGACAGCGCGACGACGGTTCGGCCTTCGGCCCGGGCGTCGTCCAGGAGCGGAGCCAGGGCCGCGTCCAGGTCGGCGGCCGCCTTCAGGGAGCGCGGGTCGTCGGGGCCGAAGCGCTGCAGGTCGTAGTCGAGATGGGGGAGGTAGCACAGGGCCAGGTCGGGGTGGCGGGTGCGCAGGATGTGCCGGGTCGCGTCGATGATCCAGCGGCTGGAGGTGAGGTCGGCGCCGGGGCCCCAGAAGTGGAACAGGGGGAACGTGCCGAACTCTGCGGTGAGTTCGTCGTGCAGGGCCGGGGGCCTGGTGTAGCAGTCGGGTTCCTTGCGGCCGTCGGAGTAGTAGACGGGACGGGGAGTGACGGTGATGTCGGTGTCGGCACCCATGGCGTACCACCAGCAGATATTGGCGACCGTGTAGCCGGGGTGCGCGCGGCGGGCGGCGTCCCACAGCTTGTCGCCGGCGACGAGACCGTTGTGCTGGCGCCACAGGAGTACGTCGCCGAGTTCACGGAAGTACCAGCCGTTGCCGACGATGCCGTGCTCCGAAGGCAGGGTGCCGGTCAGGAAAGTGGACTGGGCGGCGCAGGTGACGGCGGGCAGGACGGTACCCAGCGGGGCACGGGAGCCGGATTGGCCGAGGGCTTTGAGCCGGGGCATGTGGTCGAGGAGACGGGGGGTGAGGCCTACGACGTCCAGGACGAGGAGGGGTACGGGGTCGAGAGATACCGGCTCCGGAGATACGAGCTCTGGAGGTACTGGTGCCTCCGGAGGTGCGGGGGCTTCATGGCCTGGGTCTTCGTGGGCGGGGTCTTCGTGGGCGGGGTCTTCGTGGGCGGGATGGAGGCTCATGGCAGCTCCTTCAGGCCCAGGTCGGTCAACAGATCGCGGGCCAGGGCGAGTTCGGCGGTGATGCCGTCGGCGAGCTGGGGGCGGGCGCGGGGCCGCAGCTCGGGCGGGAGGGCCTGCCAGGTGTAGGTCTCGACCTCCAGATGCCGGGTGAGGGGGTGCGGGCCGCCGACGAGGCGGGTCAGCGCGGACTTGAGCACGGGGAGCGTGGAGGTGAGGGGCGCGGCGGGGGCCGCGTGGAGCGGGACATGGAAGTGGGCGCGCCAGGGGGAGGCGTCGGGCAGGGCGTCGGTGTGGAGGGCCTCGCCGAGGTCGTCCGTGCCGCGCAGTCCGGCGGCGGTGGCCGTGCGGGTCTGGTGCAGGAAGCGGGGTTCGTCGAAGGCGGCGAGTGCCTCGCGGACTTCGGGGAGATGGGGGTGTTCGGCGTGCAGGGCGGCTGAGAGCTGGGACTTGACGACGGGGACGCGGGCCTGAGTGAGCGCGTCCAGGGCGGTGTGCGGATCTTCGAAGGAGGTGGCGAGGTGACAGGTGTCGACACAGATGCCGATGCGGTCGTGGCCGATCTCGGTGAGCGGGGCGATGGCGTCGGCGGTGGTCTCGACGGTGCAGCCGGGTTCCGGTTCCAGGCCGATACGGATGGAGCGGCCGGTGAGTTCGGCGAGGGCGTCGAGGCGTTCCGCGAGGGTGACCAGGGCGGCCAGGGCAGTGGCCGCGCGCTCGCCGTCGTGGACGGTGCGCCAGGCGAGCGGCAGGGTGGAGATGCTGCCTTCGGTGACGTCGTCGGGGAGCAGACCGGCGAGGACCCGGGCCAGGTCGGTGGTGTGGGCGAGCCGCTCGGGATCGGCCCAGTCCGGTTTGTAGACGCGGTACTTGACCTCTTCGGCGCCGAAGCCCTCGTACGGGAAGCCGTTGAGGGTGACGACTTCGAGGCCGCGCCGGTCGAGTTCTGTGCGCAGGCCGCGCAGGGCGGAGGGGTCGGTGACCAGGGCGTGGGCGGCGTCCCTGGCCAGCCACAGGCCGATGCCGAGGCGGTCGCGGCCGAGGCGTCGGCGTACGGGTTCGCAGTAGTCGCGGAGTTGGGCGAGTACGCCGTCGAGTGTTTCGGCGGGGTGGACGTTGGTGCAGTAGGCGAGGTGGACGGTGGAGCCGTCGGGGTGGCGGAAGCGCATCGGTCACTCCCCGCCGCGCAGTACGGAGTTGCCCTCGTGGGTGGCGTCGGTCGCGTCGACATCGAGGTCCAGCCGGCCGCTGAGCCCGTAGAAGGCGACCGGATTGCGCCACAGGACGCGGTCGACGTCGTCCTCGGTGAAGCCTTCCGCCAGCATCAGGTCGCCGACCTTGCGGGTCTTGAGGGGGTCGCTTCTGCCCCAGTCGGCCGCGGAGTTGACCAGCACCTGCTCAGGGCCGTAGTTGCGGAGGATCGCGACCATCCGTTCCTCGTCCATCTTGGTCTCCGGATAGACCGAGAAGCCGAGCCAGCAGCCGCTGTCCTTGGCTTCCTTGACGGTGGTCTCGTTGAGGTGGTCGACCAGGACGCGTTCCGGGGGCAGGGCGGACTCCTGTACGACGTCGAGGGTGCGGCGCAGGCCGGCGAGCTTGTCGCGGTGCGGGGTGTGGACGAGCGCGGGCAGCCCGTGGTCGGCGGCGAGCTGGAGCTGGGCGGCGAAGGCGGTGTCCTCGGCCGGAGTCATGGAGTCGTAGCCGATCTCGCCGACGGCGACGACGCGGTCCTTGGCGAGATACCGGGGCAGTTCGTCGAGGACGGGGGTGCAGCGGGGGTCGCCCGCCTCCTTGGGGTTGAGGGCGATCGTGCAGTGGTGGGCGATGCCGTACTGGGCGGCGCGGAAGGGTTCCCAGCCCAGGAGGGAGTCGAAGTAGTCGAAGAAGGAGGCGGGTGAGGTACGTGGCTGGCCGAGCCAGAAGGAGGGTTCGACGACGGCGCGGACACCTGCGGTGTACATGGCCTGGTAGTCGTCGGTGGTCCGTGACGTCATGTGGATGTGGGGGTCGAAGATGCGCATCAGGACTCCTTGGCTTCGGACGCCGTCAGGGCCAGGACGCGGTGCAGGTCCTCGGGGACGGGGCGGCCGGCGGCGACTCGTTCGGCGGCGTAGTCGTCGAGCATGCGGGCGAGTTCCGTGTCGGCCCGGGCCCGGTGGTGGAGGTCGGCCACGGTGTCGACGGGTACTCCGGTGAACAGGCACTTCAGCACGGCGTGGCGCCAGTTGTGGGCGTCAAGGTGACGGGCGGCGTACGGGCCGACGGCTGCGGCGACGAGGCGGGTGTCGTTGGTGCGCAGGGCGTCCTCGACGAGGGGGAGGGCCTCGGGGCCGGGCACCAGGTGGGGCAGGGCGTGCAGGACGGCTCGGCGTTCGGCGGCGGTGCCCTGTCGGTAGACCCGGGTGAGGGCGTCCGGGTCGGCGTGGGCTGCGTGCAGGATCAGGACGCGTACGGCGTCCGCATGGTCGGTGCCGCAGCGGCGGCCGGCTTCGGCGAGGCGCAACTCCCAGGTGGAGATGGGGCCGTGGGTGCCGGAGCGGGCGGCTGCCTCGTCCAGCGCGAGGGTGAGCCAGGCGCGGGCGGCTTCGCCGAGGTGGGCGGTGACCTGTGTGCGGAGGTCGGCCGGCGGAGTGAGGGGGAAGGAGTGGTGGCTGTCGGCCGCAGGGGTGCCCGGGCCTGGGTGGGGCTGGGTCATGGGGTGCTCCCTTCGGCTGGGGTGGCGGAGTGCTTGGCCGGAGTGGTGAAGGAGGTGAGGGCAGCGGCCGTCGGGGTTGTGGCGATCGAGGTGGCGGCATGCGGAGGGGTGGTCTGCGGGGCCTTGGTGGGCCGGGGCGCAGTGGCGGTCGGATCTGCGGTCTCGGAGGAGCCGACGGAAGGGGCCTGGGTGGCGCGGACTGTGCCGCGCAGGAAGCGGAGGGAGTGTTCGGCGTAGTGGGGGCCCGCGTGGGAGTGGCGCGGGAGTTCCACGACGGTCAGGCCCTGGTAGCCGGTGGCGGCCAGCGCGGCGAGTACGGGCGGGAAGTCGATCTCTCCCTCGCCGAAGGGGAGGTGTTCGTGGACTCCGCGGCGCATGTCCTCGATCTGGACGTGCCGCAGCCAGGGTGCGGCGGCGCGGACGCAGTCGGCGGGAGGGAGGGGTTCGAGGCACTGGCAGTGACCGATGTCGAGGGTGAGGCCGAGGGCCTCGGGGTCGTCGAGTGCGTGGCGGAGGCGGTGGAAGTCGGCGATGGTGGCGAGCAGATGGCCGGGTTCGGGTTCGATCGCGAGCGGAACGCCGGCTGTGGTGGCGGCGTCCAGGACGGGGGCGAGGGTTTCGGTTAGGCGGTGCCAGGCGGTGTCCGGGTCCGTGGCGGCGGGGGTGATGCCGCTGAAGCAGTGCACGGCGTGAGCGGTGAGGTCCGCGGCGACTCGGACGGCCCTGAGCAGGAGGTCGACGCGTCGTGAGCGGTCGTCCGGGTCCGGGTCGAGTAGCGAGGGGCCGTGTTTGCGGCGTGGGTCGAGTACATAGCGGGCGCCGGTCTCCACGGTGACGTCCAGACCGAGGGTGTTCAGGCGGCGGGCGATCTGCCGGGTGCGGGCGGGGAGGTCGGGGGCGAGCGGGTCGAGATGCATGTGGTCGAGGGTCAGGCCGACGCCGTCGTAGCCGAGGTCGGCGAGCAGGCCGAGGGCGTCGTCGAGGCGGAGGTCGGCGAGGCCGTTGGTTCCGTAGCCGAAGCGGAGGGGGGTGGAGGGGGTGGAGGCGGAGTCGTATGGGGCCCTGGACCGGGCGCGTTCCCGGTTGCCCCGGTCCCGTGGCTTGCCCCGGTCCCGTGCGCTGTCTCGGGGTGTCGCGCCGGGTCGGGGGCTCACCGGCGTTCCCTGTCGCCGACGTCCGGTCGGTCGCCGGGGCGCTCGCCCAGGGGCCCGCTCGGCCGGTGGCCCTCTGCCCGGGTGCCCGCGTCCCCGCCCGACCGCTTGTCCGACAGCCCCGCCAGTCCTGAGAGCCCTGCCGGTCCCGGCAGCCCCGCCGGTCCTGAGAGCCCCGCCGGTCCTGAGAGCCCCGCCAGTCCCGGCAGCCCCGCCGGTCCCGACAGCCCCGCCGGTCCTGAGAGCTCCGCCGGTCCCCCCGACTCTCCCCGCAGCCGCGCCGCGAACCCCACCAGTGCCGTGTACTGCTCCCCCAGCCCCGCCGGGCCGTCTCCCATCGGGTCCTTGAAGTAGAAGCCGAGCTCGCTCATGGGGCCGGAGAGGCCGGTTTCGTGGGCGCGGGCGGTGAGGCGGGCCAGGTCGAGGATCAGGGGGGCCGCCAGGGCCGAGTCGCAGCCCTGCCAGGTGGTCTGGAGGATCATGCGGGTGCCGAGGAAGCCGTCGAAGGCGATGTGGTCCCACGCGGTCTTCCAGTCGCCGAGGGACGGGACGTCGTCGATGTGGACCACGCCCTGCGGTGTCGTGCCGAGGGTGTCGGTGAGGACCCGTTCCTTGCCGGCGTTCTTCGCCGCCGCCGCGGAGGGGTCGGCGAGGGACGCGCCGTCTCCCCCGCCGAGGAGGTTGGTGCCCGACCAGGCGCGCACCTCCAGTGCCCGTTGCGTGAACATCGGGCCGAGGACCGACCTGAGCAGTGTCTGGCCCGTTTTGCCGTCCCGGCCCACGTAGGGCAGACCGCTCGTCGCCGCCGTGTGGGCCAGCGCGGGGTGGTGCAGCCCTGTCGACGGTGTGAAGTTGACGTACGGGCAGCCCGCGCGCAGGGCCGCCGCCGCGTACAGCGAGCTCGGCGGGAGTGCGGTGCCGGCCGGGGTCGGCTCCGTGGAGGCGACGTTCACCACGACGGCTCGGGCCAGGTCGTGGCGTCGTACGAAGTCCTGGATGTCCGCGGCGAAGGCCGCTACCAGCTCGTCCGGGGTTCGGGTGGTGTCGCCGGGAGCAGGGCCGCCGGGCCTGATCTCCCGGTCCGCGGCGGCCAGTTCGGAGGCGATCGCCGACGGGAGGCCGTACGGGAGGACGCCGGCCGCTGTCAGTGCCTCGGCGCGTTTGGGCAGCGGGCAGTCGACGGTGTCGTGGCCGCCGAAGACGAGGGCGGAGAGAGGTGGGAGGTCGCAGTCCGTGAACGGGGGTGTTTCGGTGACCATGCCGGTGGGACTGTGCAGTCCCGCTGTCACGGCGGCGCAGCCCGCGACGACGGTGGTGGCGACGGAGCCGCGGGCTCCGATCAGCCATACCCCCACACGAGTTCGAGGATGAGACGACAACGTGGACATGGACATGGGCAGCCTCCTTGTCGTTCACGGTGTTCACGCCCTCCGGCAGCAGGCCGAGAGGGGAGGAAGGCGGCGGGCGGAGGTCCGGCGTCCCCCGCCCGCCGCCGCTCAGTCGCCCGTGGCGGCCGGGCTCGCCGGCGCGTTCGCGGGCAGTTCCTTGATCCGGATGTCACGGAAGGACACCTGGTCGTCGGCTCCGTGGTTCTGAATGCCGACGTGACCGTCCCGCAGGCTGCGGGTGGGATCGGTGTTGGTGAAATCGTTGATCTGCACGCCGTTGAGCCAGACGCGGAGCCGTTCGCCCTCCACGCGGATCTCGTACGTGTTCCACTCCCCCGGCGGATTCAGCGCGCGGTCGCGCTTCCTCAGGTCGGCGGAGCGGAAGCCGTACACGGCCCCGGTGGTGCGGTCGGGGGCGTCGGTCGCGTCGATCTGGATCTCGTAGCCCTTGTCGACCGCCGACCACGGGTCGCCCGAGGGCGGGAAGCCCACGAACACACCGGAGTTGTCGTCCCCGCGGGCCTTCCAGTCGAGCTTCAGCGAGTAGGCGCCGAAGCTCCGGTCGGCGTACCAGAGCAGGCCCATGCCGCCGGACGACGTCAGCGTGCCGTCGTCGGAGACGGTGAAGGTGCCCGGCCCCGCCTGCCTCCACCCTTCCTGTGAGGTGCCGTCGAAGAGCGACTGGTAGCCGTTCTCCGGACGGCAGTCCGCCTGGGCCTTGCCGGTGGCCCAGCGGAGTCCGCCCAACAGGTGCTGCCGGAGCGCCGGTTCGGTGTACGCGGACGACAGGTGGCCGACGCCGGTGTAGAAGGAGCGGCCGCCCGCGTAGTTGTGGCACCAGGAGATCGGGTGGTCGCCGTTCATCGTGCCGCCGGTGTACGACGACTCGTCGAGGGAGGCCAGGACACGCACCGAACTCCGGGGATTGGAACGGTAGTTGTACCACTCGTCGGTACGGTTCCAGTCCGCGCCCAGATCCGAGGTCGCCGGGTGGGCGCGGTCCTCCACCACCGTCCGGGCCGGCTGGATCGCCGGGTGCCCCTGGAAGTAGGCGCCGACGAGGCCGCCGTAGAACGCCCAGTCGTACTCCGTGTCGGCCGCCGCATGGATGCCCACATAGCCGCCGCCGTGGTGGATGTAACTCTCGAACGACGCCTGTTGACGGTCCGTCAGTACATCGCCGGTCGTCGACAGGAAGACGACCGCGGCGTACCGGCGGAGGTTCGCCGGGTTGAACGCCGCCGCGTCCTCGGTCGCGTCGACCCTGAAGCCGGCGCTCGCGCCGAGCTCCTTGAGCGCCGTGACGCCGTCAGGGATGGAGTCGTGCCGGAAGGCCGCCGTCTTGGAGAAGACCAGTACCCGGTCGGCTTGCCGTGGTGCGGGCTTGGAGGCGGCCGGGGTCGACACGCTTCCAAGGAGAAGTGCCGTGCCCACAACAGCGGTGACGGTTCGTCCTGTTGATCGCATGGCTCACTCCCCTCAGCCCGTGGTGAAGGCGAAGTCGTCCACCTCGTACAGGTCGCCGCTCGCGGCTCCCTTGAAGACCAGGTAGAGCGTGGTCGTGCCCTGTGGGGCGTGGGAAAGTTTGGCGGTGACGTCCTGGTAGGTGTCCCAGCCGCCGGTCGCCGGTACGGTCGCGCGGCCCAGCACCTTGCCGGTCGGGGAACCCGCGCGGATCTCCAGCTTGCCGCCCGCGCCGGCCGAGGCGACGCGTGCCGTGAGCGACTTGGCGTTGCTCAGGACGTACGGCGTGAAGGCGATCCAGTCGCCGTTGTCGATGTCGCCGACCGTCTTGCCTCCGTTCGCGGACACCCGTGAACTCACCGCTGTGCCCGAGGAGTTGTTGAAGTGCTCGGCCTGGCGGTGGGTGGGCTGGATGACGTTCTGGTCATGCGTGGTCAGGGGTGCCTGGCCGCCGCCTCCGAGGTCGGTGTACTGGGCGTCGAAGACCCCGAAGATGTTGGCGTTCGGGTCGTGGCCGCCGTCGGCGCTGGTCTGGATGGTGCCGGAGCAGCCGTTCGCCGAGGTCTGCGGGTGGCCGTGGCTGTCGTGACCGAGGATGAAGGTGACCTGGACCTTGGAGCAGTCGATGGTCCGGCCGTCCTCCCGGTCGGTGACCTTCACCTTGAACGGGATCGCGTCTCCGAACGCGAACAGCTGTCCGTCCTGCGGGAGTTGGAGGATCACCTTGGGCGCCGTGTTGCCGACCACGACCTGGACGCTCGCGCCGCCCGTGCGGCCGGTGGTGTCCTTGGCGGTCACCGTCGCCGTGTACGTCCCGTTCTTCTTGTACTTGTGGGAGGGGTTCGCCGAGGTCGATGTTCCGCCGTCGCCGAAGTCCCAGCTGTACGTGAGGGCGTCGCCGTCCTGGTCGGTGGTGCCCGCTGAGGAGAACTTCACCTTCAGCGGGGCCTGTCCGGAGGTCACGTCCGCGGCGGCCTGTGCCACCGGGGAGTGGCCGTCGGTGGCGTTCTCGATGCGGTACAGGGCGGAGTGCTCGTCGCCGCCGAACCACGAGATGCCGTAGTCGAGGACGTACAGCGCGCCGTCCGGGCCGAAGGCCATGTCCATCACCTGGGTGCCGGTCCACGGAATGTCGTTGATGGACTGGACGGTCCCGTTGTCGTCGCTGGTGATCCGCTTGATCCACTGGCGGCCGAACTCACCGGCGAAGAAGTCGCCGTCGTACGCCTGCGGGAACTTGACCGGGGAGTCGAGCGAGGCGTCGTAGTGGTAGACCGGGCCGCCCATAGGCGACTCGGAGCCGTCGCCGAACTCCGGTACGGACGCGCCGTTGTACGGGATCCAGGCGGCCTGCGCCGGGGGAAGGTCGGTCAGGCCGGTGTTGTGGGGGGAGTTGTTCTTCGGGGCCGCGCAGTCGAAGGCGGCGCCCGATGTCCCGGTCGCGAAGTCGTAGTCCACGTACGGGTCGTTGGCGCCGGTGCAGTACGGCCAGCCGAAGTTGCCTGGGCCGGTGACGCGGGCGAACTCGACCTGGCCCGCAGGGCCTCGGGCCGGGTCGGCCGCGCCCGCGTCCGGTCCGTACTCGCCGATGTAGAGGATGCTGGTCGCCTTGTCGACGCTGAAGCGGAACGGGTTGCGGAAGCCCATCGCGTAGATCTCGGGGCGCGTCTTGTCCGTGCCGGGCGTGAACAGGTTGCCGTCGGGGACGGTGTACGAGCCGTCCGCGTTGACCTTGACGCGCAGGATCTTGCCGCGGAGGTCGTTGGTGTTGCCGGCCGAACGCTGGGCGTCGAAGGCCGGGTTGCGATTCGCGCGCTCGTCGATGGGCGTGAAGCCGTCCGACTGGAAGGGGTTGGTGTCGTCGCCGGTCGACAGGTACAGGTTGCCCGCCGCGTCGAAGTCGATGTCGCCGCCGACATGGCAGCACAGTCCGCGTGAGGCCGGGACGTCGAGGATCTTCTTCTCGCTCGCGTTGTTCAGGGTGCCGTCGGCGTTGAGGACGAACCGGGAGAGCCTGTTGACGCCGTCGAAGGGCGCGAAGTCGGCGGCGGTGCCCGTCTCGGGGGCGTCACCCGCCGGGGTGTTCAACGGGGGTGCGTAGTAGAGGTAGATGAAGCGGTTGGTGCTGAACTGCGGGTCCACACCGATGCCTTGGAGGCCCTCTTCGTCGTGGGAGTAGACGTCGAGCTTGCCCGCGAGCCGGGTGTTTCCGGCGGCGTCGGTGATGCGGAGTTCGCCGTCGCGCGAGGTGTGCAGGACCGAGCGGTCGGGGAGGACTGCGAGCGACATGGGCTCGCCGACCTCCGGTTCGCCCTTGGCCAGGGTGACCTGCTGGAAGTCCTCGGCGGCAGCCGCCGCGGGGGCTCCCGCCGGGTCGGCGACGGCTGCGCCGGCCTGGGGTGCGACCAGGGTCAGTGACGCTCCTGCGAGCAGCGCGCCGGTGAACAGGGCGAGCGCTCTGCGGACTCCGGGGTTTCGTCTGCGACTCCCGATACT
This sequence comes from Streptomyces sp. NBC_00576, assembly GCF_036345175.1. Lineage (NCBI taxonomy): Bacteria > Bacillati > Actinomycetota > Actinomycetes > Kitasatosporales > Streptomycetaceae > Streptomyces > Streptomyces sp. NBC_00576. Next base: position 1,720,656 of record NZ_CP107780.1, read on the forward strand.
GCCGGTGCGGGTGGTGCGATCTTTCGCGTGCACGAATGCCTCCAGAATGGAGCTCGTGGTACATGCGGGTGCGATACGCCGGGGTGCGCCGTCACCCCGGAACATTCAGGAGCAGCTCAGTCGTTGCTGCCGAACGCCGCGTCGAACGAGGCCGACGGCGGGTCGAAGTCGTACGCCTTGAGGCGGGTCAGTGCCTCGGGTGCGCCCTGGAGCCGGTCCATGCCGGCGTCCTCCCACTCCACGGAGATGGGGCCCCGGTAGTCGATGGAACGCAGCATGCGGAAGACGTCCTCCCAGGGGACGTCGCCGTGGCCGGCCGACACGAAGTCCCAGCCGCGGCGCGGGTCACCCCAGGGCAGATGCGAGCCGAGGCGGCCGTTGCGGCCGTCGAGCCGCTTGCGGGCCTCCTTGCAGTCGACGTGGTAGATCCGGTCGCGGAAGTCCCACAGGAAGCCGACCGGGTCGAGGTCCTGCCACACGAAGTGCGAGGGGTCGAAGTTCAGCCCGAAGGCGGGCCGGTGGTCGACTGCCTCCAGAGCGCGCTGGGTTGTCCAGTAGTCGTAGGCGATCTCGCTCGGGTGGACCTCGTGTGCGAAGCGCACGCCCTGGGCGTCGAAGACGTCGAGGATGGGGTTCCAGCGGTCGGCGAAGTCCTGGTAGCCGCGGTCGATCATCGACTCGGGGGCGGGCGGGAACATCGCGACCAGGTGCCAGATCGCGGAGCCGGTGAAGCCGATGACGGTGTCGACCCCGAAGGCGGCGGCGGCCCGCGCGGTGTCGGCGATCTCGGCCGCCGCCCGCTGCCGTACGCCCTCCGCGTCGCCGTCGCCCCAGATGCGGGCGGGCAGGATCGCCTGGTGCCGTTCGTCGATGATGGCGTCGCAGACGGCCTGGCCGACCAGGTGGTTGGAGATCGCCCAGCACTTGAGGCCGTACTTGTCGAGGAGTTGGTGGCGGCCCGCCAGATAGGAGGGGTCCGCGAGTGCCTTGTCGACCTCGAAGTGGTCGCCCCAGCAGGCGAGTTCGAGTCCGTCGTAGCCGAAGTCACGAGCGAGGCGACAGACCTCTTCGAGGGGCAGGTCGGCCCACTGGCCGGTGAAAAGTGTGAAATCGCGCGGCATACTCGTCGAGCCTCCTCAGTCCGACAGGGGTGAAACCGATACGGGTGAGCCCGCTATGGGCGTGTAGACGGAGTTCTTCTCCGCGCTCTCCTCGACCGCCGCCAAAACGCGTTGCACCTGGAGGCCCTCCGCGAAGGACGGCCGGGGCCGGTTGCCCGCTGCGATCGCGTGGACGAGGTCGCGGGCCTGGTGGACGAAGCTGTGCTCGTAGCCGAGGCCGTGACCCGGTGGCCACCAGGCGTCCAGATAGGGGTGGTCGGGTTCGGTGACGAGGATACGGCGGAAGCCCGCGTGGGTGCCGGGTTCGGTGCCGTCGTGGAACTCGAGTTCGTTGAGGCGTTCCAGGTCGAAGGCCAACGAACCGTGTTCGCCGTTGAGTTCGATGCGCAGGGCGTTCTTGCGGCCGGTCGCGTACCGGGTGGCCTCGAAGGAGGCGAGGGCACCCGAGGCGAAACGGCCGGTGAACACGGCGGCGTCGTCCACGGTGACCTGTCCGACGCCGGCGGTCGCGGCGGCGGTCAGGCCACTGGTGGGACCGCCGGGCAACGGGCGTTCCCGTACGAAGGTTTCGGTGAGGGCGGAGACTCCGGCGAGCGGTTCGCCCACGAGGTACTGGGCGAGGTCGACGATGTGGGCACCCAGGTCGCCGAGCGCGCCCGATCCGGCCGTCTCCTTGCGCAGTCGCCAGGTGAGCGGGAACTCCGGGTCCACCAGCCAGTCCTGAAGGTACGTCACCCGTACGTGCCGCAGGCTGCCGAGCCTGCCCTCGGCGACCATGGAACGGGCGAGCGCGGTGGCCGGCAGCCGACGGTAGTTGAAGCCGACCATCGCCAACTGACCGCGTTGTTCGGCCTCTTCGGCCGCCGCCGTCATCGCCACGGCTTCCTCGACGGTGTTCGCGAGAGGCTTCTCGCACAGTACGTGTTTGCCCGCGGCGAGGGCGGCGAGGGCGATCTCGGCGTGGCTGTCGCCGGGGGTGCAGATGTCGACGAGGTCGACGTCGTCCCGTTCGATCAGGGCACGCCAGTCGGTTTCGGCCGCCGCCCAGCCGTACCGGTTCGCTGCCGCTCGGACGGCACCGGCGTCCCGGCCGCAGATCGCGGCGAGTGCCGGGCGCCGTGGCAGATCGAAGACATGACCCACGGTGCGCCAGCCCTGGGAGTGGGCGGCGCCCATGAACGCGTACCCGACCATGCCGACGCCCAACGCCGGTTTCCCGGTCTCGGCGGCGTCTGCCTGCGGCTGTCCCATGCGGATGTCCTCCTCGTGGTGGTGGCGCCAAGCGCTCCGCAGGCAGCGCGGTGTGTCGCCTGCGGGCGCATCGTGGCTGGTCGCGCAGTTCCCCGCGGCCCTTTGGGGCGCGGCCCTGGCCCGTTGCCTCTACTTGAAGCCGGTCGGCATGTACTGGTCGACGTTGGTCTTGTCGACCACCGCCGAGTAGAGCGTCAGGGAGGACGGGATCTCGAACTCGGAGAGGCCGCTCACCCCCTTGCCCTGGCCCAGCGCTCGGGCCAGGTCGATCGCCGACGCGGCCATCGTGGGCGGATAGAGCACCGTCGCCTTCAGGACGCCGTTGTCCTGCTTGATGGCCTGGAAGGCGGAGAGGGCGCCCGCCCCGCCGACCATCAGGAAGTCGTCGCGGCCGGCCTGTTCGATCGCCCGCAGCGCGCCCACGCCCTGGTCGTCGTCGTGGTTCCACACCGCGTCGAACTTGGGCTGGGCCTGGAGGAGTTGGGACATCTTGGCCTGGCCCGACTCGACCGTGAACTCGGCGGCCTGGCGGGCTACCTTCTTGATGTTCGGGTAGTTCTTCAGGGCGTCGTCGAAACCCTGGGTGCGCTGCTTGGTCAGTTCCAGGTTGTCGAGGCCCGCGAGTTCGATGACCTTGGCGTCGTCCACGTCCTTGAGCTGCTCGCCGATGTAGTGACCGGCGTTGAGTCCCATGCCGTAGTTGTCGCCGCCTATCCAACAGCGGTACGCCTGCGGGGTGTTGAAGATCCGGTCCAGGTTGACGACCGGGATGCCGGCGCGCATCGCCTTCAGACCGACCTGGGTGAGCGCCTTGCCGTCGGCGGGCAGGATCACCAGCACGTCGACCTTCTTGTTGATCAGCGTCTCGATCTGGCCGATCTGTGCGGCGGTGTCGTTCGCGCCCTCGGTGATCTCCAGCGTCACGTCGGAGTACTTCTTCGCCCGGCTCTTGGCGTTGTCGTTGATCGCGTTGAGCCAGCCGTGGTCGGCCTGGGGTCCGGCGAAGCCGATGGTGACGGCCTTGCCGGGGGTGTCTGCGGCGGCCGGCTGGTCGTCGTTCGCAGCGGGCTCGTCATCGGGCTCGTTGCTGGTGCAACCGGCGAGCAGGACTCCCGCCCCGACGGCGGCGGTTCCGAAGAGCAGCCCTCTGCGGCTGGTGAAAGGCGTCGGCTCTGGCATGGCGGTGAACCCTTCCCTCAGGTCGTGCTGGCGGTACGGCGCTGGACGAGCACGGCGACGACGATGATCGCGCCCTTGGCGATCTGCTGCACATCGCTCTGCAGGTTGTTCAGGGAGAAGATGTTGGTGATGGTGATGAAGATCAGGACGCCCAGGACGGAGCCGACGATGGTGCCGCGGCCTCCGCTGAGCAGGGTGCCGCCGATGATCGCGGCGGCGATGGCGTCGAGCTCGTACAGGTTGCCGTTGGTGTTCTGACCCGAGCCGGTCAGGATGATCAGCAGGAAGGCGGCGATCCCGCAGCACAGTCCGGACAGGAGGTAGAGGTAGAGGCGCTGGCGGCGTACGTCGATGCCGGCCAGGCGGGCCGCCTCCGCGTTGCCTCCCACGGCGACCGTGCGGCGGCCGAAGGTGGTGCGGTTCAGGATCAGCCAGCCGAGGATCGTCACTACCGCGAAGACCAGCACCAACGGCGGGATGCCGAGGATGTACGCCTCACGCTCGCCCAGGTCGAGAACGCTGTTGATCGTGACGATCTGCGTCGCGCCGTCCGTGATCTGGAGGGCGAGTCCGCGCGCCGAGGCCAGCATGGCGAGCGTGGCGATGAACGGGACCATCCCGCCGTACGCGATGAGCAGCCCGTTGACCAGTCCGCAGCCCACTCCGACGAGCACCGCGGTGAAGAGGATGCCGGCGAAGCCGTACTCCTGGGTGGCGACGGTGGTCGCCCACACCGAGGAGAGGGCGACGATCGCGCCGACCGACAGATCGATGCCACCCGACATGATGACGAAGGTCATACCGACGGTGACGACGCCGATCACCGAGGCCTGGGTGAGGACGAGTTGGAGGTTGCGGGTGTCGAGGAACTCGTCGGGCTTGGTGATGCCGCCGACGACGATCAGCGCGGCCAGGACACCGAGGAGGGAGAGGGTGCGGACATCGGCGCGGGCCACCATGCCTCTCCAGGCGGGGAGTTGACCGGCCGACGGGACCTTGTCGGTGCTGCTGCGCGGCGGGGACACGGGTTGCGTCATGATGCCGGGCCCCTTTCACCGGCCGCAGAGCTGCCGGCCACAGAGCTTCCACTGGCCACGGGGGCTCCTTCCATCACAAGGTCGAGCACGCGGTGTTCGTCGAGTTCCCAGGCGGGTGCCGTATGGACGACCTGGCCCTCGCGCAGTACCAGGACACGGTCGGCGAGGCCGAGCACTTCGGGCACTTCGCTGGAGACCAGCAGGACGGCGAGGCCCTCGTCGGCGAGGCGGCGGATCACCGCGTACAGCTCGGCTCGGGCACCGACGTCGACGCCCCGGGTCGGTTCGTCGAGCAGCAGGACGCGGCAGCCGCCCAGCAGCCAGCGGGCCAGGACGGCCTTCTGCTGGTTGCCGCCGGAGAGGGTGCGGACGGGTACGGAGGGGTTGTCGGGCCGCAGCGACAGCTCACGGGTGGCGGCGCGGGCGGCGCCCAGTTCGGCGCCCCGGTTGATCCAACCGCCGCGTGCGAAGCGGGACATGGAGGAGACCGACACATTGCGGGTGACGGACTCCAGCATCAGCAGGGCCTGTGCCTTGCGTTCCTCCGGGGCGAGCCCGAGCCCGGCACGCACTGCGGCTCGTACACTGCCCGGCTTCAACACCAGTCCGTCGACGAGGACTTGACCGGCCGTCGGCTTACGGGCGCCATAGATGGTTTCCAGGATCTCCGAGCGCCCGGACCCGACCAGGCCCGCCAGTCCGACGATCTCGCCGGGTCGCACGGAGAGGTCGACGGGCGCGAACTCGCCCTGTCTGGCCAGCCCCTGGACTTCGAGAACCGGTGCGGCGCCCGCGTCCTTCGGCGCGGGGCGCTCCGGGAAGACGTACTCGACGTTGCGGCCCGTCATCAGGGCGACGACCTCGCGGGTCGGCGTGGACTTCGCGGGCAGCCCGCCCGCCACCGCCCGGCCGTCCTTGAGGACGGTCACGCGGTCGCCGATACGGCGGATCTCCTCCAGACGGTGTGAGATGTAGACGACGGCGACCCCGTCGGTGGTCAGGTCGCCGACGATGCGGAAGAGGTTGTCGACCTCCTCCGGGTCGAGCGCGGCGGAGGGCTCGTCCATGACGATCAGCCGTACGTCGTGGGAGAGCGCCCGCGCCATCGACACGATCTGCTGCTGCGCCGCCGACAACTCCCCGACCAGACGGCCCGGATCGACCTCTGGATGTCCAAGTCGCTTGAGCAGTAGGGCAGTTGACGCTTTCGCGGCCTTCCCCCGTACGACGAATCCGGCGGTCGTGGGTTCGTGACCCAGGTGGACGTTCTCGGCCACCGACAGGTGCTCCACCAGGTCGAGTTCCTGGTAGATGGTGGCTATGCCGAGGCGCATTGCGGCGATGGGCGAGCGCAGGGTGACCGGCTCGCCGCGCCAACTGATGGTGCCGTCGTCGGGCTGGTGGGCGCCGGCCAGGACCTTGATGAGCGTGGACTTCCCGGCGCCGTTCTGGCCGAGCAGACAGTGCACTTCACCGGCCTGGACGTCGAGGTCGACGCCGTCGAGGGCCCGGACGCCGGGGAACGACTTGGTGATGCCGGACATGCTGAGCAGCGGTGGTTCTGGTGCCATGACGGTTCCCCTTGGCGGGCGTGCGGGCCGGTTGCAGGGCAGATCGCTTGCTGGGCAGGCTTTTTGAGCAAGCTCTTTTGAGCAAGGCAGAGCAGGGCAGAGCAGGGCGCTGTACTGGTGAGACGTGGGTACGAAGCGGTCTACGCGGGTGAGAACAGGTGGTCGCTGATCAGCCGGGCCGCGCCGATGACTCCGGCGGTGGGGCCCAACTCCCCCAGAACGATGGGCAGGTTGCCGGTCGCCAATGGCAGCGACTGGCGGTAGACCTGGGTCCGGATCGCGGCGAGCAGGGTGTGGCCGAGGCCGGTCACCCCGCCGCCGATCACCACCAGGCCGGGGTTGAAGAAGCTGACCAGACCGGCGATGACCTGGCCGGTGCGGTTGCCGCCCTCGCGGATCAGGTCGAGCGAGGTGGCGTCCCCGGCGGCAGCGGCGGCAGCGACGTCGACGGCGCTCAGTGCGCCGCTCGCCTCCCACCGGGCCGCGAGTTCCGCCGAAAGTCCCTGCTGGGCTGCCTCTTTGGCGTCGCGGGCGAGAGCGGCGCCACTGAAGTGGGCCTCCAGGCACCCCCGGTTGCCGCAGGCGCACGGACGGCCGTCGGGCACCGCCTGGATGTGCCCGATGTCGCCGGCGCTGCCCGTCACTCCACGGTGGACCTCACCGCCGACGACGATGCCGCAGCCGATACCCGTGCCGATCTTGATGCAGAGGAAGTCGCCCACGGAACGGGCGACGCCCGCGTGCTGCTCCCCCATCGCCATCAGGTTCACGTCGTTGTCGACCATCACCGGGCAGCCCAGTTCCTGACTGAGCGCCTCCCGTACGGGGAAGCCGTCCCAGCCGGGCATGATCGGCGGGGCGACCGGTACGCCCTCGGGGAAGCGGACCGGACCGGGGACGCCTATGCCGGCGCCGTCGAACCCCTCCGCGAGCCCGGTGGCTCTCAACTTGGCTGCCATGGACAGGACTTGCTCGAAGACCGCGACCGGGCCCTCGCGTACGTCCATGGGCTGGTTGAGGTGCCCCAGCACTTCGAGTTCGGCGTTGGTGACCGCGATGTCGATCGAGGTCGCGCCGATGTCGACGCCGAGGAAGCGCAGGGCGGGGGCGAGCCGGATGTTGTGGGACCGGCGTCCGCCGCGCGAGGCGGCGAGTCCGTCGGCCACGACCAGGCCCGTCTCCAGGAGCCGGTCCACCTCCACGGCCAGTTTGGACCGTGACAGGTCGACCTGATCCCCCAGCTGGGCCCGGGAGTTGGGCCCACCGTCACGCAACAGCCGCAGCAGCCGGGCCTGGTGGGCGTTCGCGGGTCGTGCGGTCATACGTCTCACAAGCCCCTCCCCGCCTAGTCAGGCACCAACCGGCTGCGTTTTCCGGGTTTTCCGGCCACATCGCCGAGCTTTCGAGTGGAACGTAGCAGCGACTGCCGGGGCTGGGAAGAAGTCGAGCACAGATTGCTGCTTACTTCTTCCACTGAGAGGACAAAGAAGAAGGCGCCACGAGGGCGCCGTGGGCGGGCCACAGATCGGCCCACCCGTCCATGGTGAGCCCGAGGGCTCGCCCCGCTCACGGGCAGCGGACGACCTGTCCCGCATACGAGAGGTTGCCGCCGAAGCCGAACAGCAGGACCGGGTCACCGGTGGAGATCTCGCCGCGTTCGACCAGTTTCGAGAAGGCGAGCGGGATGCTGGCGGCCGAGGTGTTGCCGGACTCGATGACATCGCGTGCCACGATGGCGTTCACCGCGCCGATCTTCGCCGCCAGCGGTTCGATGATGCGCAGGTTGGCCTGGTGCAGGACCACGGCGGCGAGGTCCTCGGGGGTGAGACCGGCGCGCTCGCAGGCCTGGCGGGCGATGCCCGGCAGCTGGGTGGTGGCCCAGCGGTAGACGCTCTGCCCCTCCTGGGCGAACCGCGAGGGTGTGCCCTCGATCCGTACCGCGTGTCCCATCTCGGGCACCGAACCCCACAGCACGGGCCCGATGCCGGCGGGCTCCGGCCCGACGGGCGCCGGACAGGCCTCGACGACCGCCGCGCCCGCTCCGTCTCCGACGAGTACGCAGGTCGTGCGGTCGGTCCAGTCCGTCACCGCGGACATCTTGTCGGCGCCGATGACCAGTGCCCGCACCGATCCCCCGGCCCGGACGGCGTGGTCGGCCGTGGCCAGGGCGTGGGTGAAGCCGGCACACACGACGTTGAGGTCCATCGTGGCCGGCGAGGGCATGCCGAGCCGGTTCGCGACCCGGGCGGCCATGTTCGGGGAACGGTCGACGGCGGTCGAGGTGGCGACGAGGACGAGGTCGATGTCGCTCGCGGCCAGGCCCGCCGCCGCGAGCGCCTTGGCGCCGGCGTGCGCGGCGAGCTCGTCGACAGGCTCGTCAGGTCCGGCGATGTGGCGCGTACGGATGCCCACCCGGCTTCTGATCCACTCGTCGTTGGTGTCGACCAGACCCGCCAGATCCTCGTTGGTGAGCACCTTGGCGGGCTGGTAGTGACCGACGGCGGTGATACGCGAGCCGTTCATGGGTGGGTCCCCCTCTGCTTTTCGGTAGCGGGATCCACCAGTCTGTTCAGTGACTCACCAGTACGACGGCACGCGATGCCACAGGATTAGCGCGGCCGGGTTGTCGGCTTCCATCAGACTCCTCTGTGACCGAACACTTACCCTGTGAACAGCTGTGTCGCCTTCTGCACCAGCTCATAGAGCCCGTAGCAGAGTGGCGCCCCCACCCACAGCCAGGCGAACGCGATCAGGGGCCGGCGGTCGGGCGACGGGCCCCCGCTCTCAGACGGACTGCTCTCGCTGGACATCGGCGGCCTCCTTCGGCGCGGGGATGTGGTGGCGGGGGTCGACGGGGCGGACGAGCTCATTGGCGACGAAGCCGACGGCGAGCAGTCCGATCATGATGTAGAACGACAGCCCGTAGAGCGCAGAGCCGTGCTTGCCTGCCTCCTCCTGCCGGTCGGCGATCCAGTTGACGATCAGCGGGCCGAGGACCCCGGCCGTGGACCAGGCGGTGAGCAGCCGCCCGTGGATCGCGCCGACCTGGTAGGTCCCGAAGAGGTCCTTCAGATAGGCGGGGATGGTGGCGAACCCGCCGCCGTAGAAGGAGAGGATCACCAGCGCGCACAGGATGAACAGCGGCTTGGAGGAGTCCCCGAACCAGGCGATCGACGCGTACATCAGCGCGCCCACGCCCAGGTAGACGCGGTAGATGTTCTTGCGGCCGATCAGGTCGGAGGTCGACGACCAGCCGATCCGGCCCGCCATGTTGGCCGCCGACAGCAACGCGACGAAGCCGGCCGCAGCCGACACCGAGACCGGCGTTGAGCTGTCCGCGAAGAAGTCCTTGATCATCGGCGCGGCCTTCTCCAGGATGCCGATGCCCGCGGTCACGTTCATGCAGAGGATGACCCACAGGCACCAGAACTGCGGGGTCCGCACGGCGCTGCGCGCGGAGACCTGGACGCCCGCGAGGACGCCCGGCCCGCTCGCCCCGCTGTCGGCGGGCTTCTCGCTGCGCGGTACCCGCACCAGAAGCACCCCGAGCGTCATGAACACGGCGTACGACAGTCCGTGCACCAGGAAGGCGAGCGCGATCCCGGAGCTGTCGGAGCCGAACGACTCCAGCATCTGCGCCGACCAGGGCGAGGCGATCAGCGCGCCGCCGCCGAAGCCCATGATCGCGATGCCGGTGGCCATGCCGGGCCGGTCCGGGAACCACTTGATCAGGGTGGAGACGGGCGAGATGTAGCCGATGCCGAGGCCGATGCCGCCGACGAAGCCGTAGCCGAAGACGATCAGCCAGTACTGCTCGGTCGCGGCGCCGAGCGAGGCGATCAGGAAGCCGGAGGAGAAGCAGATCAGGGCGACGGTCATGGCCCAGCGCGGCCCGTTGCGCTCGACGAGGGTGCCGCCGAACGCGGCGGACAGGCCGAGCATGACGATGCCGAGCTGGAAGGGCAGCGCGCTCTGCGTGCCGCTGAGGCCGAGGGCCGATTCCAGGGGCGGCTTGAAGACGCTCCAGGCGTAGGCCTGACCTATGGAGAGATGGACCGAGAGGGCGGCCGGCGGAACGAGCCAGCGGCTCCAGCCGGGCGGTGCTACAGGGGGACTCATGATCCCGGACGATAGGAACCGGCCGCATGGTTGGGAAGACGGCCAGGCGAACTCGCCGACCGTATGCGGTGAACGGTATCCGGGGTGCGCCGAACGGTCGTTCGGACCGGACGAACGGCGTACCGGAGCGCACGCGGAGTGGCGTTCAGGCCATGCCGCCATCGCTCCAACCCGTGCCACACCTCTTGCCCACCCTACTTCCATACTGTAGACAATATGTCGTCAACCCGTTCCCTTGCGGCAACAGAGCCCGGTGGGCCGCGGTGCCACTGCGCCCGTGCAGGACAATGGATCGCGAAGGTCACCTACCAGCACGTACAGAACCGGGGCTGATCAGAACATGGGACGAGTCACGGAACGACGCAAGGTGATCCGGATCCGGGACGGGGCGATCTCCACCCGGCCGGACACGCTCGTCGCCGAGGAACCCATGGAGATCCGGCTGAACGGCAAGCCGATCGCCATCACCATGCGGACGCCGGGCGACGACTTCGCGCTCGCCGTCGGCTTCCTGGTGAGCGAGGGCGTGCTCGCCGAGCGGCGCGAACTGCGGAACATCGTGTACTGCGCGGGCGCCACGACGGACGGCTCGAACACCTACAACGTGGTGGACGTGAGCACGGCCCCGGACGTGGTGCTGCCCGACATCACACTGGAGCGGAACGTGTACACGACGTCCTCGTGCGGCCTGTGCGGCAAGGCGAGCCTCGACGCCGTCCGCACGACGGCCCGCTGGGCCATCGACGACGGCGCCGGCGCTCCCCCGGTCCGACTGGCGCCCGAACTGCTCGCGAGCCTCCCCGACCGGCTCCGCGCGTCCCAACGGGTGTTCGACCGGACCGGGGGTCTGCACGCGGCTGCCCTGTTCACGGAGGAGGGCGAGCTGCTCGACATCCGAGAGGACGTGGGCCGGCACAACGCGGTCGACAAATTGGTCGGCCGGGCTCTGCAGAACGGCGGCCTGCCCCTGTCCCGCACGATCCTGCTCGTCTCGGGCCGGGCTTCCTTCGAGCTGGCGCAGAAGGCGGTCATGGCCGGGATTCCGGTGCTGGCGGCCGTCTCGGCACCCTCGTCGCTCGCCGTCGACCTGGCGGCCGAGTCGGGGCTGACCCTGGTGGGCTTCCTCCGGGGCGCCAACATGAACGTGTACGCGGGCGAGGACCGTATCGCCCTGCAGGCCGCGGCCTCCCAGGGCTGACCGGCTTCCCCGCGGCACGGCGGCGGGGCCCCGAACGGCGGGGAGCGCCCCCTGCGCCGGTGGGGCCCCGCCTCTACCGGTCCGCTATCCGGTGCCCGAAACCCGGGTGAGCAGGGCCGTCAACAGCTCGCGTTCCACGACCGTGAGCGGCGCCAGCAGCTCGTCGTTGGCCTTTCGCGCGGCCCGCTCACAGCGGGCCAGCAGCCGCCGCCCCTGGGCCGTGACCGTCACCGCGTTCTTGCGCCGGTCGTGCGGATCGGGTGCGCGTACGACCAGTCCGGCGGTCTGGAGGTCATTGAGGACGCCGACCATGTCCTTGGCGTCGAGCCCCACCCCGCGCACCAGTTCGGCCTGCGCGACCGGGCCCAGCTCCGCGACGGCGGAGAGCACCACGTGATGCCACATCTTCAGCCCTTCGCCGGCCAGCGCGGCGGCGACCAGTGCCCGCCCGCGGTCGGCAGCCCTCCCCAGGATCCAGCTGGGGAGGACCCGTATGGAACGAAGTTCGACAGACATACGGAAAGACTAACCAATAATCATTGGACCTTCCAACGGTTATACGTTTATCGTTGGGACTCCCAATGGTTCCGCGGAGGAGCGATGTGATCACGTACGGCCGAATAGCAAGGTTGTCCTGAACCCACGACACACGGTTCTTGTGGGGCGGCTGAGCATCCAACTACCGTCTGATGCGCGCACGTTGGACGTGGGATGTCCAGATTTCCGGATGCCCAATTGTTCAGATGTCCAGACCTCTGAAGTCACGAACTCTGAAGTCCAGACGCATGAAGTCCAGACGTTGAAGGGCAGGGCCGTACATGCCGTCAAGTCTTCGCGCACGTCTCAGATTCACCCTCACGGCCGTGTTCACCACGGCCGCTCTGCTGCTCGCACTGCCGGGCCCCGCAGGCGCCGAACAGGCCACCGCGACGGCCACGTTCGAGCAGCAGGTGCTCTTCCGGGCCTCCCAGGACCCCGGATACTCCTGTTACCGGATCCCCGCGATCGTCCGGACCCTGAAGGGCACTCTGCTGGCCTTCGCCGAGGGGCGCAGAGACAACTGCGGGGACGCCGGTGACATCGATATCGTCGTCAAGCGGTCGACCGACGACGGGCGCACCTGGGGCCCGCTCCGGGTCGTCAACGACGGCGGGGTCGACACGCACGGCAACCCGACGCCGATCGTGGACCGGGAGACCGGTCGCATCATCCTCGCGGAGAGCTGGAACACGGGCCGGGGCGGCGGCAACTGCCCGGTGCCGTGCGACCGCAGCCCCCATCTGCAGTACAGCGACGACGACGGGCTGACCTGGTCCGAGCCGCGCGACCTGAGCGCCGAGATCATGCCGCCCGAGTGGAACTCCTGGTATGCGACGGGCCCCGTCCACGGCATCCAGCTCACCCGGGGCGAGCACGCGGGCCGGCTCGTCTTCGGTGTCAACACCGAGACGTGGGAAGGCAGTCGGATCAGCGCCAACCACGCCGCACTGATCTTCAGCGACGACGGCGGCGACCACTGGAAGGTCGGGGCCACCGACAGCTGGCCGATCGCGGCGGACGGCACCTTCCGGCAGAAACCGTCCGAGGTGACGCTCACCGAGCGCTCGGACGGGGTGATCCTGGTCAGCGGACGCGAACAGGACGGGACCGATCTCGGCCACCGCACCCAGGCCTTCAGCGCGGACGGCGGCAGCAGCTTCCTCACCCCGTTCCGCGCCCTCCCGGATCTCTACGCACCCCAGGTCCAGTGCTCCACCGTCGGCTTCGGCGTCCGTGTGCTGCTGGCCTGCCCGGCCGATCCCGACCGGCGCCGGACGATGATGATCCGCTCCTCGTACGACGGCGGGCGCACCTGGGACAGCGTGGACCGGGGCACGGTGGTCACCCGGGACTGGTCCGGCTACTCCGACCTGGTGAAGATCGACAGCGAGACGGTGGGCCTGATGTACGAGGGCGGCACCGTCGAGGCGCGCGACGAGATCCGCTTCGCCCGCTTCACGGAGGACTGGCTGACACCAGCGCGCGGTCCGGACCCGACCACCCGTGACCTGGCCCCGAACGCCCGTCCGGCCGCCGTCCTCGGCGGCGCCGCGCAGACGACCGGTGTGTTCGGCGGCGGTGCGGTGGAGTTCGACGGCGTGGACGACGCCGTACGCCTCCCGTACAGCGACCGGCTGCCGCTCGGCACCAAGGACTTCACCGTGGCCCTCTGGTTCCGTTCCACGGCGACGACGGGCGACCGGCCGCTGCTGTGGATGGGCGGGGTCGGCTCCACCCAGCCGCAGATCTGGCTCCGCGCCGAGCCCGCGAGCAACCGCGTCCGGGGCCTGATGACCGTCCGGGAGGGCGCGTCGGCCGTCAGGACGGCGTCCGCGACCTCCGTGGGCACCTACAACGACGGCCAGTGGCACTTCGTGGCACTGCGCCGTGGCGGCGGCCAGTTCACCCTCTTCGTCGACGGTACGGCGGTCAGCGTGGCGGACGTGGCCGGTACCGTCAGCCGCAACTCGGCGTTCGGGGTGCACATCGGGCAACGGGTGGACAGCTTGCAGCACTTCAGCGGTGCGATCGACGATGTCCGGGTCTGGGACCGGGCGTTGGGCGCGTCGGAACTGTCCACGGCTTCCATGACGGCGACGGTGGACCCGGCCACGGCCACGAGCAGCACGGTGCTGTGGCTGCCCATGGATCAGGTGAACGCGAGTCGCTCCGCGCGATAGGCGGTTTGTTTGCCGCGGGCCCGGTGGGGGCTGGTCGCGCCCCGCGGCGGAGCCGCAAATCGACACAGCCCCGCACCCCCTTTCGGGGCGCGGGGCCCACCCGACCTCCCCGGTCCGCGGCTCAGCCGGGATGTGTTGCTGTACCAGCCGAGATGCGGGACGAGTCCTGTGCGGTGACCCCCGAGTCGATCTCGGACCCGGTCACCGGGTCGTGCGAGCGGCGTTTGGCGATCACCGCGCACACCATCAGCTGCATCTGGTGGAAGAGCATCAGCGGCAGCACCGCCAGCGAGGCCTGGGCGCCGAACAGGACGCTCGCCATGGGCAGTCCGGCGGCCAGGGACTTCTTCGAGCCGGCGAACTGGATCGTGATCCGGTCCTCCCGGTTGAAACCGAGCGTCTTGCCGCCGTACCAGGTGAGCGCCAGCATCACCGCGAGCAGTACGGCCTCGACGACCAGGAGTCCGGCGAGCCGGCCGGGGCTGACCTGGTGCCAGATGCCCTCGACCACGCCCTCACTGAACGCGGTGTAGACGACGAGAAGGATCGAGCCCCGGTCGACCAGGCCGAGCACCTTCTTGTGCCGGGTGACGAACCCGCCGATCCAGCGCCGGAGCACCTGCCCGGCGAGGAAGGGGACCAGTAGCTGGAGCACGATTTCGAGGAGCGAGTCGAGCGAGAAGCCGCCGCCGGTGCTGCCGAGCAGCGTGGCCGCGAGCAGCGGGGTGACGACGATGCCGACGAGGGAGGAGAAGGAGCCCGCGCAGATCGCGGCGGGCACATTGCCCCGGGCCATCGAGGTGAAGGCTATCGACGACTGGATGGTGGACGGGACGAGGGTGAGGAAGAGCAGGCCGATGTAGAGGTCGTGCGTCAGGAACACCGGTTCGAGTCCACGGGCGGCCAGGCCGAGCAGCGGGAAGACGACGAACGTACAGGCGAGGACCGTGGCGTGCAGCCGCCAGTGTTTCAGTCCCTCCAGCGCCTCGCGGGTGGAGAGGCGGGCGCCGTAGAGGAAGAAGAGGAAGGCGATGGCGGCCGTGGAGGCACCCGAGGCGACGTCGGCGCCCGTCCCGCGCGCCGGGAGGAGCGCGGCGAGGCCGACCGTCCCGAGCAACAGCAGGATGTAGGGGTCGATCGGCATCCAGCTCGGCCACTTCAGGCGTTTCACGGTGCTCCACTACGCATGGGGGGGGATTGGGGACGTCAGGTACAGGGACGGTCGTGCCCTTTCCATCGTCCTCCTCCGGTTCGTGATCGGGAATCCCGTACACCGCTCTGACTGTCATCGCGTTTCGCGATAACCCGGTAGCGTGGAGGGGTGTACGACCCCTCTCAGCTGCGGACCTTCCTGACCGTGGCCCAGACGCTCAGTTTCACGCAGGCCGCCCGGCGGCTCGGGCTGCGCCAGTCGACGGTCAGCCAGCATGTGCGGCGCCTGGAGGACGCGGCCGGACGGCAGCTGTTCTCCCGGGACACGCACTCCGTGGAGCTGACCGAGGACGGCGAGGTGATGCTCGGTTTCGCCCGCCGCATCCTGGAGGTGCACGAGCAGGCGACGGCGTTCTTCACGGGCACGCGGCTGCGCGGCAGGCTCCGGTTCGGCGCCTCGGAGGACTTCGTGCTGACCCGGCTGCCGGAGATCCTGGAGGCCTTCCGGTACGACCATCCCGAGGTCGATCTGGAGCTGACGGTCGAGCTGTCGGGCACCCTGCACGAGCAGCTGGCCGCCGGGAAACTGGACCTCGTCCTGGCCAAGCGGCGGCCCGAGGATCCGCGCGGCGAACCGGTCTGGCACGACGAGCTGGTGTGGATCGGCGCGGAACGGCTCCGGCTGGACCCGGACCGTCCGGTGCCGCTGATCGTGTATCCGCCGCCGGGCATCACCCGTGCCCTCGCCATGGAGGCCCTGGAACGGCAGGGCCGTGCGTGGCGCGTCGCCTGCACCAGCGGCAGCCTCAACGGACTGATCGCGGCGGCCCGCGCGGGCCTCGGAGTGATGGCCCACTCACGCGGGATGATCCCGCCCGGCCTGGTCCGGGTGCCCGACCGAGCCGGGCTGCCGGAGCTGGGCCGGGTCGACTTCGTCCTGGTCCACGGCCACCGCCGTACGTCGGCCCAGAGCGCGGCGGACGCGCTGGCGGCGGCGATCCTGACGAGTGGGGACCGGCTGCACCGGCGGTGACCACACCGCTGTGGGCGGCCGCCCACAGCGCCTCCGGAAACGTAAAGAGAGTCCCAAGAGGCCTGGCGCGGGCGGTGAGCGGGTCGGTCGGATTCGGTGGAGATTACTGGACCGGGACGCACTTCGACGAAAGAAATTCTGTCCGTCCCCTACCCATACAGACGCATTTTCCGCCCCGCGTCGGCGCCGAAGCCGAACACGACTCGGCTTGGCACCCCCTCCCGCGGTGCGGGGCGGTGGGGTAGCTTTCACGGCGCTGTGCAAAGCGTCTCTAGGAGCGGGTTTGCGCGAATTCACCAACCCTCCGTTGGCGTTGGCGCCGCCCGTGGGCGGACTGGCCGACGTGGTGTTCGAACATGCCCAGGAAGACCCCCTCCGGGTCGCGCTCGGCCGCAAGGACGAGGCCGGCCAGTGGCAGGACGTGACCGCGGGTGAGTTCCGTGACGAGGTCCTGGCCCTCGCCAAGGGCCTGCTCGCGCAGGGCATCCGGTTCGGGGACCGGGTCGCGATCATGTCCCGTACGCGCTACGAGTGGACGCTCTTCGACTACGCGCTGTGGACGGTCGGCGCGCAGGTGGTGCCGGTCTATCCGACGTCCTCGGCCGAGCAGGTCTTCTGGATGCTGTACGACGCCGAGGTGACGGCGGCGATGGTGGAGCACGAGGACCACGCGATGACCATCGCCACGGTCATCGACCGGCTGCCCCGGCTGAAACAGCTGTGGCAGCTGGACGTCGGCGCCGTGCAGGAGCTGTACGAGGCCGGCGCACACCTCGACGACGACACGGTGCACCGGCACCGGCTCGCGGTCACGCCCGAGTCGACGGCGACGATCATCTACACCTCCGGCACCACGGGCCGCCCCAAGGGCTGCGTCATCACCCACGCGAACTTCATGTTCGAGGCGGACACCGTCATCGAGCGCTGGGAACCGGTGTTCCACTCCCGGAAGGGCGACGAGGCGGCGACCCTCCTCTTCCTCCCCCTCGCGCATGTCTTCGGCCGGATGGTGCAGGTGGCCGCGATCCGCGGCGGGGTGCGTTTCGGCCACCAGCCACAGCTGAACGCGGCGGCCCTGCTGCCCGACCTCGCCGCGTTCAAGCCGACGTTCTTCCTCGGCGTGCCGTACATCTTCGAGAAGGTCTTCAACGCGGCCCGCCGCAAGGCCGAACGGGAGGGCAGGTCCGGCCCCTTCGAGAAGGCCGTCGAGGTCGCGGTGCGCTACGCGGAGGCCGTGGAGGAGAAGGCCTGGGACATGGGCCCCGGCCCGTCGGCGGGCCTGCGGATGCAGCACCAGCTCTTCGAGAAGCTCGTGTACTCCAAGATCCGGGCCGCGATGGGCGGGCGGGTCCGGCACGCCATGACGGGCGGTTCGGGGATGGACCGGCGGCTCGGTCTGTTCTTCGCGGGCGCGGGCGTCCACATCTACGAGGGCTACGGCCTCACGGAGACGACGGCGGCGGCCACCGCGAACCCGCCCGAGCGCACCCGCTACGGCACGGTCGGCCAGGCCATCCCGGGCATGACTGTGCACATCGCGGACGACGGCGAGATCTGGCTGCGTGGCGACAACGTCTTCCAGGGCTATCTGAACAACCAGAAGGCGACGGACGCGACCCTGCACGACGGCTGGCTGGCCACCGGCGACCTGGGCTCCCTCGACGAGGACGGGTTCCTCACGATCACCGGCCGCAAGAAGGAGATCCTGGTGACGTCGGGCGGCAAGAGCGTCGCCCCGGGAGGCCTGGAGGAACGCGTCCGGGACCATCCCCTGGTCGCCCAGTGCATCCTGGTCGGCAACGACCGCCCGTACATCGCGGCCCTGGTCACCCTGGACCAGGAGGCTGTCGAACACTGGCTGACGATGCGCGACAAGCCTCAGCTGACCCCGACGGAACTGGTCCGAGACCCGGACCTGGAGAAGGAGGTGCGGCGCGCGGTGGTCGCCGCGAACACCCTGGTGTCCAAGGCCGAGTCGATCCGCACGTTCCGCATCCTGGCCCAGCCGTTCACCGAGGAACACGGCCTGCTGACCCCGTCCCTGAAACTGAAGCGCAAGGCGATCGAGAACGCGTACGCGAAGGAGGTCGAGGCCCTGTACCGGGCCTAGGCCCCCTGGTCACACCAGTTGGTATCCGCGCAGGTTCCTGAGCAGCAGGTAGCAGTCCTGGAGTGAGCCCGAAGTGTCGCCGAGGGAGCGGTAGATGCCCCACTTGGGGCGTACGCGGTCGGCGAGGAAGGTGTCGACGCCGGTACGTGAGGCGTCGACGATCGTGGTCGAGCCGCTCTTGAGGATCCAACGGACCGTTCCCGCCGAGCCGTTGCCGACCTTGATCTGGAAGTCGACGTCCGTCCACTTGTCGTGGAGCGGTTCGAGGTTCGTACGGCCGACGAGGACGTCGTCGATGGGCAGCTTGAGTTCGATGGTCTGCACGCCGTTCACCCGGCGCAGCGACTGCACGACCATCGGCGAGGTGCCGGCGCCCGGCTGCTTCATCTGCATGATGTGGGTGAAGGTGGTCGTCGCCTTGAGCGAGCTGGGGATGTACATCGAGTACGTGACCCGCCAGGTCTGTCCCTCGGTCCACTTGAGGTAGTTGCCGCCACTGCCGTTGCGCAGCCCGGTGACTTCCTGGCGCTGGCGGTCGGTCGAGGTGTCACGGTCGCCGGTGTGCATGTTGAAGCGCCAGTTCTCGCCGGTGGTGAAGATGTGCGGCTGTCCGGCGGTGTGGGAGTCGGCTCGGTCGTCCTCGATGGTCTCGAAGGCGCCGAGCCCGGCGCCGCTCGCGGAGGGTGCCCACTTCTGCTGCCAGGAGGCGGCATGGGCGGCGGTGGTGAGGGCCGGGACTCCGACGGCGGCTCCGGCAACGCCGCCGAGCGCGGCGCCGAGCAGGTTGCGCCTGGATGTGTTCATGGTGGGACCACCTCAGCATGGGGGTTGGTTGCCTGCGTCGGGTTACATATGTGCTCGTCGTTCACCATCACGACCTGTGGCGCGATACAGGGTCGCGGCATGACAGCCCACGGTCAATAGTCCGTACCAATGCGCGTGTGCCGTGGAAGGTATTTCCGGCCAATCCGGGTACAGGTCCATGAGGTTTGCGATCAGGAATGCATCAGGGCTCGTGTTCGTTGACCATGGGAAGTCCCACCCGACGACTGAAGGATCGAGAGCGCGTGAGCAGCAAGGTCCCCCCGATCATTCTGAACAACGGCGTCGAGATGCCCCAACTGGGCTTCGGCGTCTGGCAGGTGCCGGACGACGAGGCGGAGCAGGCGGTCGCCACCGCGCTGGAGACCGGGTACCGCAGCATCGACACAGCGGCGATCTACGGCAACGAAGAGGGCACCGGAAAGGCGCTCGCCGCATCCGACGTGCCCCGTGAGGACCTCTTTGTCACCACCAAGCTCTGGAACGGCGACCAGGGGTACGAGTCCGCACTTCGCGCCTTCGACACGTCCCTGGAGAAGCTCGGCCTGGAGTACGTCGACCTGTATCTGATCCACTGGCCGCAGCCGGCGAAGGGCAGGTTCGTCGACACGTACAAGGCGTTCGAGAAGCTCGCCGCGGACGGCCGCGCCCGGGCCATCGGGGTCTCCAACTTCCTTCCGGAGCACCTCGACCGGCTCCTCGCCGAGACGTCGGTCATCCCGGCCGTCAACCAGATCGAGCTGCACCCGCATCTCCAGCAGCACGCGGCCCGCGAGTACCACGGGGAGCAGGGCATCGCCACCGAGGCCTGGTCCCCGCTCGGCCAGGGCAAGGGCCTGCTGGAGGTTCCGGCGATCGTGGCCATCGCCCAGAAGCACGGCCGCACACCGGCCCAGATCGTGCTGCGCTGGCACCTCCAGCTGGGCAACGTGGTGATCCCCAAGTCCGTGACGCCGTCCCGGATCAAGGAGAACATCGAGGTCTTCGACTTCAGCCTGGACACCGAGGATCTCGCGGCGATCAGCGCACTGAACGAGAACCGGCGCCTGGGCCCGGACCCGGCCACCTTCGAGACCGGCTGACGACTGCCACGACAACGCCCCGGTCCGCACCGACCACGGTCGCGGTTCCGGGGCCTTTCGCTTGTCTTCACGCAGCTGTTCGACCGTCGCGAGGCAGACATCCGGCGCGGACGGAACGTCGCCCCGGTCGACAGGGTTGACGCAGCCATGCCGAAAGGGCCACCTTGGATCGCACCCGGTAAGGAAACTTTCCTAACAGAAGGGTCCCCCCACAGTGCGCTCTCGAACACTGCCCCTCACCGCGGCCGCCGGCGCAGCCCTGCTCGCCGCCGCGCTCCCCTCGTACGCCTCCGGCACCGCTGGACCGGCGTCCACCAAGGAGGGCTCGGTCAGCGCGGCCGATCTGCTCGCCAAGGTGACGTCCTGCTCCCAGCTCTCCAGCGGCAAGTACCGGACCGATGACGAGACCTCGGCCTCGATCCCCGTGTGCGGCAAGAACGGCGCCGTGTTCTGGAAGGCCGACATGGACATCGACTGCGACGGCCAACGCACGTCGAAGTGCAACGAGAACACCGACCCCTGGTACCAGGACGACACGGCGTTCCACCAGTCCAACGGCAAGCCGCTCAAGGCCGATTCACTGCCCTACGTCGTCGTGCCCAGTTCCAGCAGCATCTGGAACTACTCCGGCGCCGGCATCAAGGGCGGTGGCGTGGTCGCGGTGATCTACAACAACAAGGTCCAGTACGCGGTCGTCGGCGACACCGGCCCCTCGAAGATCATCGGCGAGGCGTCGTACGCCACCGCCCAGGCCCTCGGCATCGACCCCGACCCGGAGAGCGGCGGCACGGACTCCGGGGTGACGTACATCCTGTTCAAGAACGCGCAGGTCTCCCCCATAGAGAGCCACGGCGCGGCGGTCTCCCTGGGTGATCAGCTGGCCAAGCAGTTCATCCGCGACAACTGAGCCCGGGGCGACGGGACGCCCGGGCGACGGGACAACGAAGCTGTGCAGCCGGGGGAGTCCGGGGGTCCGGTACCGCGTTCCCGCACGCGGAACCGGACCCCCGGGCAAGCAACTCGGGTCACGCGCGGATCAGTTGGGCTGCCCGATCGGCCGTACGACCACCGTGTTGACGTCGACTCCCTCCGGCTGCCGGATCGCCCAGACGATCGAGTCGGCCAGCTGGTCGGCCGTCAGCAGATGCCCCGGAGGCAGGCTGCCGTAGCTGTCCCAGAAGGGGGTCTCGACGCGCCCGGGGGCCACCAGCGTCACGCCGACGCCGAACTCCGTGACCTGTCGGCGGGTGTTCTCGGCGAGACCGGTCACCGCCCACTTCGTCGCCCCGTAGATGTTGCCCGGTGTGTGGACGAACCCGGCGACACTGCCGATCAGCACGATCCGGCCCCGGGTCTCCTTCAGCGCGTCGATCGAGGCCCTGATGAGCAGCGCGGGCCCGAGCACATTGGTCAGCACCATCTCCGGCCAGCCCGCCGGGTCACCGTCGGCGACCGAGTCGTGGGTGGCGAACCCGGCGTTGGCGATCACCGTGTCCAGCCGCCCGAACTCCTTCAGCGTCGTCGCGACGGCGCCACGCACATCGTCGTACTCGGCCGCGTTCCCTGCGATCGTCAACAGGCCCTCGGGACGCCCGAGTTCCTCGGCGAAGCCCCGCAGCCGCTGCTCGCCCCGGCCGGTGACGGCGACCCGGTGGCCGGCGTCGAGCAGCTGCCGCGCGACGGCCGCGCCGATGCCGCTGCCGCCACCGGTGATCAGTGCGACGGGTGAGTCGGTCATGGTGATTGCCCCCTGTGTAGGCCACGCATGTGCCATGCGCGTCGGTGAACAGCGGGGAGTCCATCACTTGAAGCGCCCTCGAAGTCAAGCTCGGGGCGGGCGCGTTGGGCGTCCCGACCGACCCCCGGACCGCGACTACCCCTGCGGCTTGCTGCCCGCGTACAGCGTGTGGGTGGCCAGCACGAAGACGTCCGGGCGGTGGTGCAGGCCCGCCTTGTCGTCAGGGTCGAGGAGGCGGTCGAGGGTGGCACGGTCCGCGGCGTCCAGCTCCTCCGCGAACATCGTGCGGCGGCGGTCGAAGACGCCGATCACATAGGCGCGTGCCTCGTCCGTGAGCGGGGCGGGGAGGTCGAGGAGGAAGGAACGGGTACCGGAGGGACGCAGGCCGGCTGCGGTGAGAAGGGCCGGCCAGTCCTCGGTCTCGCGTACATGGCCGGGCAGGCTGGTGCGCATCTCGGTGAACCAGGACTGCTCGATCACATCTAGACGCGCCTCCAGGCCGGGGCGTCCGAAACCGAGGTCGCGCGGCAGGTTTCGCTCCGGGAGGCCACCCTCCATCACGGCGAGTGTGCCGCCGGGTGCGAGTACGGCGGCGAGCGCGGCGAGCGCGGCCCGCTGGTCACCCACGTGGTGCACGGCCCTGCTGGACCACACCAGGTCGGCGGGGTACTCCAACTCGCCGAGGCCGCCAGGGAGTTCCGCCTCGACGGTGCTGAAGCGGTCGGCGGTGCCGCGACGGTCGGCGTTCTCGCGGGCCCGCTCCAGAAGCGCCGCCGAACTGTCCGCCGCGACGATGCGTGCCTCGGGGAACGCCTTCGCGAAGAAGCCCGAGATGATGCCGGGGCCGCTGCCCGCGTCGACGATCAGCCCCGGTTCGGGCTGCTGCCCGGACAACCAGGCCAGGGCGTCGGCGTAGAGCGGCGCGAACAGTTCGGCCTGCCCCTCCAGATGAGGGATCATCTTGGCGAAGTCGATGTCGGCGTGGTCGTGGGAATGGTTGTGGGCGTGAGCGGGCGCCTGGTCGTGATCGTGGTTGTGCCGGTGCTGATGGGCCATGGTGTACGGGCCTCCCGTTGTCGTTGGCACCAGCCTGCTCCGACCCCGGCGACCAGGCCAGTTCTGTTGCCGTTACGGCAAACGGGAATCTCCTGAACAACCACTCACGGCAAAAACCGGATGCGCGGGCCCACCCCGCTCCCCCACGATGTCTCTATGGACGACGATCTGGTGGAGCGCTTCCTCGAAGACGGGTTCGTGAAGATCGAGGGCGCCTTCCCGCCACGCGTCGCCGAGCACTGCGCACGGCTGCTGTGGCGGGAGACGGGCTGCGACCCGGACGACCCGGGCACCTGGACGAAACCCGTGCACTGGGTGCCGGGAATGGCGCAGGGCCCGTTCGCCGCCGCGGTCAACACCCCTGTGCTGCACGAGGCGTTCGACGCGCTGGTGGGCGAGGGCCGCTGGGCGTCGCGCTATTCGCTGGGCACTTTTCCGCTGCGGTTCCCGCACGAGGAGGAACCGGACGACGCGGGCTGGCACATCGAGGGAAGCTACTCCCCCGAGGGCGCGACCTGGCCGTACACGAATCTCCGTTCCCGGGACCGGGCCCTGCTGATGCTGTTCCTGTTCAGCGAGGTCGGCGAGGCGGACGCCCCGACGCGCATCCGGGTGGGCTCGCATCTGGACGTACCGCCACTGCTGGAGCCGTACGGCGAGGAGGGCGTCTCGGGCCTGGAAATAGCGCCGGCCCTGGTAACGGCCTCGGCACACCGCCCGCTCGCCTACGCCACGGGCCGCCCCGGCGACGTATACCTCTGCCACCCCTTCCTGGTCCATGCGGCGCAGCCGCACCACGGCACCCGACCACGCTTCATGGCCCAGCCACCGCTGGATCCGGCAATGCCGTACGAGTTGGAACGTGAGGACGAAAACTACTCACCGGTGGAGCAGGCGATCCGCCGGGGACTGAGAAGAGACGCCTGAGCGGGTCCGATGAGGTCGGGTGCGCACCGTGCCCGGACAGGGGCGCGGGGAACTGCGCGACCAGCCCCCACCGAACCCGCGGCAAAAAGCGAACCGCCGATCCAGCGGAGCTTAGAGCGCCGGGTAGGCGTTCCTCATGAGCTCCTGGAACTGCGCGGAGAACCAGTGCCCGGCGAGCGGCGAGTTCCCAAGCGCACCCGACATGTTGTTGTTGTTCAGCGGGTTACCCGTGTACGTCGGGTCGCACATCCGGTCGAAGCCCTTGCCCTCGTCGTTCGGGATCGCCGAGCTGGCGCCGTCGGACTCGCCCGGAGGCTTCATCCACACGTACGCGTCGATCCCGGTCGCCGGAGCGGCCTTCGGGCGCTCGCCCAGACCCGCGCCGGACTGGTTGCACCAGTTGCCGACGTGGATGCGCCGGTCGTAGCGTCCACCCTCGACGTATGTGTCGACACTGGTCGTCGCACCGGGTCCGGTGGGCCGTGCGGTGCCGCCCCAGCCGTTCCTGGACGTGTCGATCAGCATGCCGATGCCCGACGGGAAGCCGGCCGTGACCAGCTGGTTGCGGAAGGCCTGCGCGAAAGAGAGCTCATCGGTGTACCGGTTCCAGTCCACCCACTTCGACTCGCGGACCGACTTGCCGGCCACGGTGTCGTTGATGGTGAAGTTGTTCTCCTTCAGGGCGCTGTAGTTCGCCGTGTTGCTGATGAACCCGTGCACGTCGTTGACCGTCGCACCCTCGGCGGTCGCCGCCTGCTTGAACAGGTCGGCGGCGGGGCCGAAGTTGTCGTCCCAGCCGAGCCAGCCGTGGTGGGCGGCGTCGATGTAGTTGTAGACGTTCGGCACGTCACCGAGCTTGTTGAGCGCGTAGCCGACACCCTTGATGTAGTTGCCGTTCGCCTTCATCACATTGCACGCGGGCGTGGCCGTGGGCCGGCTGCCGGCGTTGGTGACGAGGTTGGGCAGCGAGTCGATCTCGACGGTCGTGACAATGCGCAGGCCCGCGTACTTGCTGTCCGCGAGGATCGCCGCGATCGGGTCGATGAACTGGGTCTTGTACTTGTCGATCTCCGTCGGGCCGAGTTCGCCGTTGGAGGCGAGGGCCGCGCAGTCGCGTCCGGGCAGGTCGTAGACGACCAGCTGGACGACCATTTCGCCGGTGCCCTTCTGCTGGAGGGCCGCGTCGAGGTGGGCGCGCAGACCCATCCCGCCGTTGACCCCGTTGATCGCGGCGATCCGGTCCAGCCACACGCCGGTGGGCTGGCTGGAGATCCGGCTGCCGCCCGTCTCCGCGGCGGCCTTCGCCGACCACTCCGGGTTCACGTACACCTTGGCGCCGGCGTACGGGTTGTCGACCCTGGTGCCGGTGCCCGGGCCCGGGTCCGTCGGACCCGGGTCCGTGGGGCCGCCTCCGCCGTCTACGTTGCAGGTGACGCCGTCGAGGGTGAAGGAGGTCGGGAGCGCATTCGTGCCGCTGTAGCTGCCGTTGAAGCCGAAGCTCACCGAACCACCGGTGGCGAGCGTCCCGTTGTAGGTCTCGTTGGCGACGGTCACGGCAGGACCGCTCTGGGTGAACTTCGCGCTCCAGCCGCTGGTGACCTGCTGGTTACCGGCGTACGACCACTTTACGGCCCAACTCGACTTGGCCGCACTGTTGTTGGTGACCGTCACTGCGGCGGTGAAGCCGGTGGACCACTGGTTCTGCACCTTGTAGTCGACGGTGCAGGGGATCGCGGCGATGCCTAGGTCGGCCTGCGTGACCGCTGCTGCGGCGCCGGTCGCGCCGGCGACCAGCGCCATGGCGGCGAGGATCGCTGTTCTGGTACGACTCATGAGTGCGGGTGTCCTCTCGATTTCCTGTGGGGTGAGAAGCGCCTTACTGGGATGGGGAGTTGGTGCACTAACCGATGGCGCGCAGATGGTCGCGCAGTCCGATTCCGAAGGCTGTGGGTGTGCCGTCGTAACCGGAGATCAGGGATGGGCCGGTGGCGCAGTTCCAGGTGTTCCAGGTCCAGCCGAGGTAGGACAGGGAGCGGTCGTCGAACCACTTCATGACCCGGTCGACGAAGGAGTGCGCGCAGGTGTTCTCGCCGATCTCGCCCGCCACCAGCGGGACCTGGGCGGCGACCGGCGCGAGCGTCGAGTTCCAACAGCTTTCACTGGCGCAGGAGTTGAAGTTGTAGATGTGCCAGGCGGCGGCGAGATTGCCCGCCGGGTCGGTCGGCTTGTACGTCAGCCACTGGCTGAGGTCGTTGGAGTACGCGAGCCCGCCGGCGAGGACCACGTTCTTGGCGCCGGTGGCCCGGACCGCGTCGATCAGATCCTGCATACCGGCGACCTCGTACCCGATGCCGGGGCAGGTGCCGCCGTCCCGCCAGCAGGTCCAGGCCTGGGCCGCCGTGGAGGTGGCGCGGTCCGGGTAGGGCTCGTTGAACAGGTCGAACACGACGGACTGGTCGCCCTTGAAGGTGTTCGCCACCGAGGTCCAGAAGGCGGGCGAGTACTGCATGTCGGGCATCGGCTTCTGGCAGCTTGCGTGTACGTCGGAGCAGCCGGCCGAGTTGCCCGTGTACTGGCCCCAGGACCAGTGCAGCTCGACCATCGGCGTCATACCGTGCGCCTTCACCTTCGCCACCAGGCTCTTGACGGCGGCGATGTAGTTGGCGCCCGCGTACTCGGGTTTGATGTTGGACAGGCCGAGCCAGCACTCCTCGTTCAGCGGGATGCGTACGGTGTTCACCTTCCAGTCGGCGATCGCCTGCACGGAGGCGTCGTCGACCGGCCCGTCCCAGATGCCGTTGCCCTGGACGCAGGCGAACTCGCCGCCGGAGCGGTTGACGCCGAGCAGCCGCCGGGTGGCGCCGCCGGAGTCGACGAGCTTGTTGCCGGACACGTGCAGAGCGGGTGCCCCCGCCTCGGGGGCCGGCGGATCAGTGGGCGGTGGAGTCGGGGTCGGGGTCGGGGTCGGCTCCGAATCCACGTTGCACGTCGTCCCGTTGAGCTTGAACGACGCCGGTACGGGATTGCTCCCGGACCGCGAGGCGATGAACCCCGCGCTGACGCTCGCTCCCGTGCCCAGCGAGCCGTTGTAGCTCTCGTTGGCCGCGGTGACGGTGGTGTTGGACTGGGACCACTTGGCGTTCCAGCCCTGGGTGAGCTTCTGACCTGCGCCGAAGTCGAAGGTGAGACTCCAACTGCTGAGCGCCGCCTGGTTGTTGGTGATCTTGGCGGAGCCCTGGAAGCCGGTGTCCCACGTGCTGGTGACCGAGTACTCCACCGTGCACGCGGGGGTGGCTCCCGACGCCGTGAGGACCGGTGCGACCGCGGTGCCCACAAGGGCGACGGCAGCGCCGAGCACGACTAAAAGACCTGAACGCGGAGGGTGTCGCATGAGCGACTCCTTGCAGATCGGGCACGCCGTTCGGACGCGTCGACTGACGGAATCGCTCCCACTGGTGTCAACGAAGTTAGCGCCAAGTGACGGCAAAGGACAGAGGGGTTGACGTGTTTCCATCAGATGTCGCCGTCGAATCAATTCGAGTCTTCAAACACCTTGACCCTTGACACAGCTGTCCGCACTATGGGAGCGCTCCCACTGGTTCAAGGCTTGTTGCTCCTCCCCCCATCTCCGCGAGCACCTCCGAGCCGCTAGGAGGAACCAGCACCATGCACCCCCGAAACAGACGCCGCCGCGCGCGGCGGTTCTGGACCGCTGCCGTGGCGGCCCTGGCCCTGCCCCTGACCACGCTCGCGACCGGCACAACTCCCGCACAGGCGGCGGCAGTTCAGTGCAGCGTCGACTACAAGACCAATGACTGGGGCTCCGGTTTCACCGCGGATCTGACGATCACCAACCGCGGTACGGATGTCATCAACGGCTGGACACTGACGTACGCCTACGCGGGCAACCAGAAGCTCAGCAATGGCTGGAACGGCACCTGGTCCCAGTCCGGCCAGACGGTCACCGTGCAGAGCGCGACGTACAACGCGACGATCGCCGCCGGCGCGGCGGTCAGCACCGGCGGGCAGTTCACGTACAGCGGCGCCAACGCGGCGCCGACGTCGTTCGCGATCAACGGGACGACCTGCGCCGGGGCCCACCAGCCGCCGATGACGGTGTTGACCAGCCCGGCCGCGGGCGCCGTCTACTCGCAGGGTGACGCGGTGCCGATGGCGGCCACCGCAGCGGCGGCGGACAGCGCGACGATCACCAAGGTCGAGTTCTACGACGACACCACGCTGCTCGGCACGGACACGACCTCGCCGTACACGTACTCGGCCACCGGACTGGCCGTGGGCAGTCATTCACTGCTGGCGAAGGCGTACGACAGCCTGGGCGCCTCGGCGCCGTCCACGCCGGTCGGCATCACGGTCGCCTCGGGTCCCGCCGTGGTCGCCGTACCGACCCAACTCGGCGTCCAGCAGGGCAAGTCGGCGACGTACGACATCAAGCTGTCGACGCAGCCGAGTGCGAACGTGACCGTGGCGACCGCTCGTGCGAGCGGCAACACGGGCCTGTCGGTGACGGGCGGCGCCTCGCTCACCTTCACGCCGTCGAACTGGAACACGGCCCAGAAGGTGACGATCACCGCCAACGCGACGGGCACCGGATCGGCGGCCTTCGACTCGACGGCCACCGGTCATGCCAAGGCGACGGTCACCGTCACCGAGCTGGCCGCGTCCAAGCTGTACGACGCCCGCTTCCTGGATCTCTACGGCAAGATCACCAACCCGGCGAGCGGCTACTTCTCCCCCGAGGGCATCCCTTACCACTCGGTGGAGACGCTGATCGTCGAGGCGCCGGACCACGGCCACGAGACCACCTCGGAGGCGTACAGCTACCTCCTGTGGCTCCAGGCCATGTACGGCAAGGTGACGGGAGACTGGAGCAAGTTCAACGGCGCCTGGTCGATCATGGAGCAGTACATGATCCCCACCCACGCCGACCAGCCGACCAACTCCTTCTACAACGCGTCGAAACCGGCGACGTACGCCCCCGAGCAGGACCTGCCGAGCCAGTACCCGGCCGCGCTCAACACCGGCGTCTCGGTCGGCACGGATCCGATAGCCGCCGAGCTGAAGAGCGCGTACGGCACGGACGACGTGTACGGCATGCACTGGATCCAGGACGTCGACAACGTGTACGGCTACGGCAACTCGCCCGGCAAGTGCGAGGCTGGCCCGACGGACACCGGCCCGTCGTACATCAACACCTTCCAGCGCGGCCCGCAGGAATCGGTGTGGGAGACCATCCCGCAGCCGACCTGCGACGCCTTCAAGTACGGCGGCAAGAACGGTTACCTGGACCTGTTCACCGGGGACGCGTCGTACGCCAAGCAGTGGAAGTTCACCAACGCCCCGGACGCCGACGCGCGCGCCGTGCAGGCCGCTTACTGGGCGGATGTCTGGGCGAAGCAGCAGGGCAAGGGGAGTGACGTCTCGGCGACCGTCGGCAAGGCGGCGAAGATGGGCGACTATCTGCGCTACTCCATGTACGACAAGTACTTCAAGAAGGTCGGGAACTGTGTCGGCCCGACGGCCTGCCCCGCCGGCACCGGCAAGGACGCCTCCTTCTACCTGTTGTCCTGGTACTACGCCTGGGGCGGCGCCACCGACACCTCGGCGGGCTGGTCCTGGCGCATCGGCTCCAGTCACACGCACGGCGGCTACCAGAACCCCCTGGCCGCCTACGCGCTCAGCTCGTACGCCGACCTGAAGCCCAAGTCGGCGACAGGGCAGGCGGACTGGTCGAAGTCGCTGCAGCGGCAGGTCGAGTTCTACCGCTGGCTCCAGTCCGACGAGGGTGCCATCGCGGGCGGCGCGACCAACAGCTGGGCGGGCCGCTACGCGTCCCCGCCGGCCGGTACGTCGACCTTCTACGGCATGTACTACGACGAGAAGCCGGTGTACCACGACCCGCCGTCCAACCAGTGGTTCGGCTTCCAGGCGTGGTCCATGGAGCGGGTCGCCGAGTACTACCAGCAAACGGGCAACGCGGCGGCGAAGAGCGTCCTGGACAAGTGGGTCGACTGGGCCCTGTCCAAGACGACCATCAACCCCGACGGCACTTACCGCATCCCGTCGACGCTCCAGTGGTCGGGCCAGCCCGACACCTGGAACGCCACAACTCCTGGCGCCAACGCGGGACTTCATGTCACCGTCGCCGACTACACCAACGACGTGGGCGTGGCTGCCGCGTACGCCAAGACGCTGACGTACTACGCCGACCGCTCCGGTGACACCGAGGCGGCGACGACGGCGAAGGCGCTGCTGGACGGCATGTGGACCAACTACCAGGACACCCTGGGTGTCGCCGTTCCGGAGACCCGCACGGACTACAGCCGTTTCAACGACAGTGTCTATGTTCCGTCGGGCTGGACGGGAAAGATGCCGAACGGCGACACGATCAACTCGTCGTCGACGTTCGCCTCGCTCCGCTCCTTCTACAAGAACGACCCCAACTGGTCGAAGATCGAAGCGTACTTGGCGGGCGGCGCCGCGCCCTCGTTCACCTATCACCGGTTCTGGGCGCAGGCGGACATCGCCCTCGCCATGGGTTCGTACGCGGAGCTACTCGAATAGCCCCCGCCGAGCGCTCCGCGGATTGAGCAATGTTCGGCTGCGGATCCGTTGTGGCTGGTCGCGCCCCGCGCGGCGGTGCCGCATATCGGATACAGCCCCGCGCTCCACGAGGGCGCGGGGCAGGCACCGCTCCTTCCGTGGAACCGCTTGAAAGCTCCGCGTAACGCGGTCTCGTCACCGGACGACGAGGCCACCTGGCCGGGCGGCCCCCACCCGCACTGGGGGCCGCCCGGCAACTCTCGCGCCGCATGGAAAGCGCTTACCGTCCGGTGCCTTCCCTGATCCCCCCACCCGGAGAGGACCCCCATGCGAAGAACCCGTATCCTCACGGCCGTACTGGCCCTGACCGCAGGCCTGTTGGCCGGCAGCCCACTCGCGCTCGCCGCCCCGTCCGCCGCGGAGGTGAAACTCGCGGCCGACACGTACACCTGGAAGAACGCCCGGATCGACGGCGGCGGCTTCGTCCCCGGCATCGTCTTCAACCGCGCCGAGAAGAACCTGGCGTACGCCCGTACGGACATCGGCGGCGCCTACCGCTGGCAGGAGTCGACGAAGACGTGGACCCCGCTGACGGACTCCGTCGGCTGGGACCGCTGGGGCCACACCGGTGTGGTCAGCCTCGCCTCCGACACCGTGGACCCGAACAAGGTGTACGCGGCTGTCGGCACGTACACCAACAGCTGGGACCCCGGAAACGGTGCCGTGCTGAGGTCGGGCGACCGGGGCGCGAGCTGGCAACGGGCCGACCTGCCCTTCAAGTTGGGCGGCAACATGCCCGGCCGGGGCATGGGTGAGCGCCTCGCCGTCGACCCGAACCGCAACAGCGTGCTGTATCTGGGCGCACCCAGCGGCAAGGGGCTGTGGCGGTCGACGGACTCGGGGGCGACCTGGTCGCAGGTGGCGAACTTCCCCAACGTCGGCAACTACGCGCAGGACCCCACCGACACCAGCGGGTACGCCAGCGACAACCAGGGCATCGTCTGGGTCACCTTCGACGAGTCGACGGGTACGGCGGGCAACGCGACCCGCACGATCTACGTGGGCGTCGCCGACAAGGACAACGCGGTGTACCGCTCGACGGACGCCGGCGCGACCTGGTCGCGGCTGGCCGGGCAGCCCACCGGCTATCTGGCCCACAAGGGCGTACTGGACGCGAAGAACGGCTATCTGTATCTGCCGTACAGCGACAAGGGCGGCCCGTACGACGGCGGCAAGGGCCAGCTGTGGCGGTACGCGACGGCCACCGGCACGTGGACGAACATCAGCCCGGTCGCGGAGGCGGACACCTACTACGGTTTCAGCGGTCTGACGATCGACCGGCAGAAGCCGGGCACGGTGATGGCGACGGCGTACAGCTCCTGGTGGCCTGACACACAGCTCTTCCGCTCCACGGACAGCGGCGGCACCTGGACGAAGGCCTGGGACTACACCTCGTACCCCACCCGCGCGAACCGCTACACGATGGACGTCTCGTCCTCCCCGTGGCTGACGTTCGGCGCGAACCCGTCGCCGCCGGAACAGTCACCGAAACTCGGGTGGATGACGGAGGCGCTGGAGATCGACCCGTTCAACTCGAACCGCATGATGTACGGAACGGGCGCGACGATCTACGGTACCGAGAACCTCACCAACTGGGACAGCGGCAGCCAGTTCAGTATCAGGCCGATGGTCCAGGGCCTGGAGGAGACGGCGGTCAACGACCTGGCCGCTCCCCCGTCGGGCGGGGCCGTACTGCTCAGCGCGCTCGGCGACGTCGGCGGCTTCCGCCACACGGATCTCACCAAGGTCCCCTCGATGATGTTCACTTCACCGACATTCACCACCACGACGAGCCTGGACTACGCCGAGACGAACCCGGGGATCGTGGCCCGCGTCGGCGACCTGGACTCGGGTCCGCATGTCGCGTTCTCGACGGACAACGGCGCCAACTGGTTCGCGGGGAGCGACCCTTCGGGCGTTTCGGGTGGCGGAACGATCGCGGCGGCGTCGGACGGCAGCCGGTTCGTGTGGAGCCCGGCGGGCACGGGCGTGCAGTACGCGACGGGCTTCGGTACGTCGTGGTCGGCGTCGACGGGTATCCCGGCGGGCGCGATCGTCGAGTCGGACCGGGTGGACGCGAAGACGTTCTACGGCTTCAAGTCGGGCAAGTTCTACGTGAGTTCGGACGGCGGAGCGACCTTCACCGCGTCGGCGGCGTCCGGCCTGCCCGCCGGCGACAGCGTGCGCTTCAAGGCGCTGCCCGGCGCAAAGGGCGACATCTGGCTGGCGGGCGGCGCGACGGACGGCGCGTACGGCCTGTGGCACTCGACGGACGGCGGTACGACGTTCACCAAGCTGTCCAACGTCGACCAGGCCGACACGATCGGCTTCGGCAAGGCGGCGACAGGAGCGACGTACCAGACGCTGTACACGAGCGCGAAGATCGCCGGCGTACGCGGCATCTTCCGCTCCACGGACAAGGGTGCGACCTGGACGCGCATCAACGACGATGCCCACCAGTGGGGTTGGACGGGCGCGGCGATCACCGGTGACCCGAGGGTGTACGGGCGCGTGTACGTGTCGACGAACGGACGCGGTGTCGTTTACGGCGAGTCGTCGGATGCGGGCAGTGGTGGCGGGGGCGGCGGCACGGACCCGACGCCGACGCCGACGCCCACGGGGGCCTGTGCGGTGACGTACAAGGTCACCAGCGAGTGGTCGGGCGGTTTCCAGGCGGACGTAAAGCTCAGCAACACGGGCACAACTGCCTGGAACGGCTGGTCACTTGGCTGGTCCTTCCCGAACAGCCAGACCGTCTCCCAGCTCTGGAACGCCGAGTACACCCAGTCGGGTGCCGCGGTGACGGCGAAGAACGTGAACTGGAACGGGAACGTCGCCGCGGGGTCGTCGGTGAGCTTCGGGTTCACGGGGACCTCGTCCGGGACCAACGGCAAACCGACCGCGTTCAAGCTGGGCGACCAGAGCTGCACGGTCGCCTGAGTACCCAGGGCGCGCGCCTGGAGCGGCGCGCGCCCTCCGACCCAGAGCCTTTGAGTAGCCGTACTCATGCCGGGATTCCCCGTGTCGCACAGGCTGGTCGCACACCACCTCAAGAGGGAGTCACCTGTGCGTAGGACCAGCCGAACCGGCCTTCTGTCGCTTCTCGCCATGACCGGCGTGACCGCCGTCCTGCTGACCGGCTGCTCGATCGAGCAGGCGACCTGCGGCGGCGACGAGTTTCCGGTTCTCACCGTGGGGAGCACCGGAAACGCTTGTGTCCCCAACGGCGAGGACCCGCCGAAGGGATACGCCCGCTACCCGGAGGGCAAGGTCCCCGAGCAGTCCGGCGACAAGTGGGACGTCTACTGGGAGACCCACACACTCGACGAGAGCGGCAAGATCATAAAGGCCCCCAAGGAGTGAGCGACGGCCGCCCGGGCACGCGGGCGGCCGCCCTCACGACGTCACGGCGTGTAGACCGTGGGCCTCGGTGCCGTCGGCATGCCGTTGCCGATGAAGAAGCTGGGGTGTGGGGGCTGGTTGTAGGCGGTGTTCTGCCAGGCGATGCCCGTGCGGTACATCGTGTCGTGCAGCAGGGTCGTGATCTTCGTCGTCGTTTCGATCGGCGTCGAGTAGATGCGCAGGGCCGTGTTGTCGCTCGTCGCCCAGACGACCTCCTCGCGCCAGTCGCCGAAGAGGTCCCCGGAGAGCGCCGGGGTCGCCTTGGTGCTGTTGTTGGAGTGGACGGACGCGCCGGTCAGCAGACGGGTGTCGGAGGACGTGCCGTACTTGTCGATGTGCGTGCCGTCGAGGAGTTCGCGGACCGGGTCGCCGTCCCACCAGGACAGGAAGTTGACGGAGGACGGTTCGCGGCCCTTGGTGGCGCCGCCCTTGTCGCGGATCGAGGAGTCCGAGGCCGACCAGACCTCCGCCCCGTCGTTGCCGGCCCAGATGTCCCCGGCGACTCCCCGGCCGTTGTCGCAGCAGGCGGCGATGCTCCAATTGACGGTGCCGTTGGCCGGGTTGATGTACAGCTCGGCCGGTTGCGAGGTGGACTCGGACACCTTGAAGTACTCCAGGCCCGCGCGGGCCGGGTCCAGGTCGCCGAGGTGCTGGGCGTCGCCGTGCCCCGTCTTCGTCGTCCACAGCCCGTTGCCGTTGTCGTCGACGGCCATCGCCCCGTAGACGATCTCGTCCTTGCCGTCGCCGTCGACGTCCCCGACGGACAGGCTGTGCGAGCCCTGGCCGTCGAATCCCTTGCCGCTGTTGGTGGAGGAGCTGGAGTCGAAGGTCCAGCGACGCGTGAACGCCCCGTTCCGCCAGTCCCAGGCCGCGAGCACCGTACGGGTGTAGTAGCCGCGCGCCATGATCAGGGAGGGCCGGGCGCCGTCCAGGTAGGCGGTTCCGGCGAGGAACCGATCGACCCGGTTGCCGTAGGAGTCGCCCCACGAAGAGACGGTGCCGCGGGCCGGGACGTAGTCGACGGTGCCCATGGCCTTGCCGGTCTGCCCGTTGAACATGGTCAGGTACTCGGGCCCGGAGAGCACGTACCCGCTCGAATTGCGGTAGTCCGCCGACGAGTTGCCGATGACAGCACCCGTCCCGTCGACCGTCGCGTCGGCCGTCTTCATGGCCACCTCGGCCTTGCGGTCGCCGTCGTAGTCGTACACCTGGAACTGCGTGTAGTGGGCGCCCGAGCGGATGTTGCGGCCCAGGTCGATCCGCCACAACCGCGTACCGTCGAGCTTGATCCCGTCGACGATCGTGTTGCCGGTGTACCCCGACTGGGAGTTGTCCTTGGCGTTGGTGGGCTGCCACTTCAGTACGAAGTCGAGCGCGCCGTCACCGTCCAGGTCGCCGACGGAGGCGTCGTTCGCCTCGTAGGTGTAGGCGACCCCGTCGGGAGTGGTGCCGCCGGCGGGCGGGGTGATCGGGACGTCCTTGTATCCGGTACGGAACTGGATCGCGTGGACGGAGTCGGCCTGTTCCACGCCGCCGACGACCGCACGGACCGTGTAGTCGGCCTGGGCCGGTGCACCCGAATGGAAGTAGTTCGTGGAACCGGTGACCGGCGTCGAGTTGACCTTCGTACCGGCCCGGTAGACGTTGAAGGACACGTCGTTCGGGTCGGTGCCGAGCCAGCGCCAGCTGACCAGGTTGCCGCTGTCGGTGTGCACGCTGACGACACCCCGGTCGAGCGCCTCGACCTGACGGGCGGTGGCGGCCTCGGCGGTACCGGTGCCGCCGAGGGCGGTGAGTCCTGCGGCGATCAGTGCGACGGCCGTCACGGCGGTCGTCATTCTGCGTTTGCGGTGCTCATGCGGGTGCTGCACGATGGAAGCCTCTCCGTAAATGAACGGATACCTCTCCGGTGAAAAGAAACGAGAGGGGTTCTGTTCTTCTGTCGCCACCCGTGCGGCGCGAGTTGCCGGGGTCAGGCGAATTCCTCGCACCGCTCCGATGAACCAGATGAATCAGCGGTGTTCTCCCCTTTGGGCTGGTGTAGGGGGAAGCATGAGCAATGGCACATCCGGACCGATCCCACGGACGCCGGAACAGGACCCGAAGCTGGGGATCGAGTTCGATCCACCATGGCAGTCCGAGTCCCGCCCCAGGCATCGGCTGGTCACCATCGGGGACTCACTCACCCACGGGTTCCAGAGCGGAGCGGTCTTCAACACCGATCTGTCGTATCCGGCGATCATCGCCCACGAACTGGGATGGGCGGATCAGTTCCGGTATCCGAAATACGACGGGTTCGGCGGGCTCCCGTTCAACATCGAAATGTTTCTGCGTGACCTCGAAGCGCGCTTCGGGCGGGACGTGAACTGGTGGGAGACGGTACCCGCGCTACTGCACGCCCGGCGGTCCATGGACAAGGCCGAGGACTACTGGGAGCGGGGACCGGGCAGCGTTCTCCCCAGCACCACAGCCATCAACCACAACCTCGCGGTCTTCGGCTGGGACCTCAGGGACGCGTTGGACAAGACCGCGGCCGTGTGCAGCAAGCGCCTTGCCAACCCCACGGACAACCTGCTGCGCCAGGTCGTGAACCACGCCGACGACCTTTCCGCCCTTCGCGTGCTGCCCTCCCCTCCCGACGGCACTCTCACCCAGTTCACCGCGGCCGCCCGCCTCGGCGAGGACACCGGCCGCGGCATGGATCCGGACCACGGCATCGAAACGCTCGTCGTGTTCCTCGGGGCGAACAACGCGCTGGGGTCGGTGCTGGATCTGAAGCTCGTCTGGAGCGACGGCAGAAACCATGCCTTCGAAGACCTCGACCGTAAGGCACAGTTCACCGTCTGGCGGCTCCAGCACTTCAAGAGCGAGCTGGAGAAGGTCGCCGCCGCGGTGCACACCATCAAGGCACGGCACGTGATCTGGTGCACGGTCCCGCATGTGACGATCGCCCCCGTCGCCCGAGGCGTCTCCATCAAGACGGAACGGGGTTCCTCGTACTTCCCGTACTACACCCGCCCGTGGATCGCCGATCGAGACTTCGACCCCACCGAGGACCCGCATCTCACGGGCGAGGAGGCGCGCCAGATCGACGAGGCCATCGACGGCTACAACTACGCCATCGCCGATGTGGTCCGGCAGGCCCGGGACGGCAACGGGGCCGGGGCCGACAAGAAGGACTGGTACCTCCTGGAGATCGTGGCGCTGCTGGACCGGCTCGGCTCCCGCCGCTACATCGAGGACCCGCTCGCGCGCCCGTCCTGGTGGCAGCCGTATCCCCTGCCCTCCGCACTGCGGGCACTTGATCCGGTGCCCAACACCCACTTCCTGACCAGCGATGGTGAACGCCGTGTCAACGGCGGCGTGTTCTCCCTGGACGGCGTGCACCCGACGACGGTGGGCTACGGTCTCATCGCGCAGGAGATCGTGAACGTGATGCGTCTGGCCGGCATCCCGTTCTTCCGGCCGGACGGCGTGACGCCCCGTCAGGATCCGGTCCTCGTGGACTTCGAGCGCCTCATCCGCCGCGACACGCTCATCAACCACCCGCCGGGGAACCTGACTTCAGGACTCCGGGTGCTCGCCTGGGCCGACGAGACCCTTGACCTGCTGCGACGCACCCTGCGGTTCGGAATCTGAGGCATACCGCGCGGCCAGGACGGCGACCGGCCCCCGCCATCCTGGCGCCCGCTCCACATCAGTGAGCACTCCCGAAGTGAGCGCTACGGCTTCCGGAACGCCCGCAGCGTGAACACCGGGTCCGGGCGGGGCCTGTCCTGGTCGGGCAGCGCCTCCAGGCGGGCGGCGAAGCCGTCGGCCAGGGGGTCGCCCGGCGGTAACGTCATGAACCACCCGCGCCGCAGGTCAGCGATGGCCCGCCGGGGACTGCGCCCCTGCCCGCGCCCCCGGAAACGCGCCTCCCCGGCCGGAACCAGCCCGTGCCCGACGGCATGCGCCTCGACGACAGCGGCCGCGTCCGATGCCGCCTGCCGCGGGCGCGAGGCGAGGACGGCGTCGATGTCACTGCCCACGTTGTGCGAGGCGCCCTTGTCGACGGTGGTGACGTACACCCCGCCCGGGCGCAGCACCCGTGCGCACTCCCCGATGATGGCCCGGACGTCCTCGGCCTGGCCGGCGAGATGCAGCAGCCACACACTGGTCACCGCATCCAACTCGCCTTCCGGAAAGGGAAGTCGACGACTGTCGGCGAGTACGACGGCACCTGGGAGCCGGGCGGCGGCCCGCCTGGCCATCGCGTTGGTCAGGTCGACGCCCGCCACCCGCGTCCCGGCCCGCGCCACCGCGAGCCGCCGGGTCACGATGCCCGTACCGCACCCCACGTCGAGCAGGCTGCGCGCTTCTTCGGGTACGAGGCTCAGCACGGCCTCCGCGGCGGCCGCCGCTCTGGGCTCGCCGCCGCGTGAGGCGTCGTACCGCTCCGCCTCCTGGTTGTAGTCCAGCACGATCGCGATCCCGCGGCCCGGTCAGCTCGCCCCATGGCCCGGTGCGAGGGCCTCGACTCTGCGGGCGAGCTCGAAGTCGAGGTCCGTGACAGCACCGCCCACACTGTGGGTGTTCACGGTGAGTGACACGGTGTTGTAGCCGAGGGTGAGGTCGGAGTGGTGATCCAGCTCCTCCTGAACCTGGGCGATATGGATGACCAGCGCCGTCGCCGCGAAGTGCGAGCCGAGGCGGTAGGAGCGGGCGATCCGGTCTCCGTCGAGCGACCAGCCCGGCAGCTCCGCCAGCCGGTCCTCGACCTCCTTCTGCGACAGCGGTTCGACGGGCATGACCACGCTCCTTCCCTGTTGTGGGGTGTCCTCCCAGCGTGCCACAGGCCGGGCGTTCCGGCCCAGGTCAGA
The DNA here is from genome assembly GCF_036345175.1 of Streptomyces sp. NBC_00576. Lineage (NCBI taxonomy): Bacteria > Bacillati > Actinomycetota > Actinomycetes > Kitasatosporales > Streptomycetaceae > Streptomyces > Streptomyces sp. NBC_00576. The sequence goes on from NZ_CP107780.1 coordinate 1,759,657, forward strand.
AGGGTGCCCGATGGTCGCTTCGCCAGACCGGTCCGCTCGGGTGTCCACGCCCTCCCCGCCGCTCTTCGACTACGGTCGTCCTATGACCACGGTCCGGACCGGCGGCGCCGCCCGCCCCACCGCCTCGGCGGACAGGACGCACGACGGAGTCGGCCCGCTGCTGCGGGCCTGGCGGGAGCGGCGGCGCGTCAGCCAGCTCGAACTGGCGCTGCGGGCCGACTCGTCCGCCCGCCACATCAGCTTTGTCGAGACCGGCCGCTCCCGCCCCAGCGAGGAACTGCTCCTACGGCTGGCGGAGCACCTGGACGTCCCGGTCCGGGAGCGCAACTCCCTTCTCCTGGCGGCCGGTTACGCCCCGCGCTACCGTGAGACCCCGCTCGACGACCCGGCGCTGGAGTCCCTGCGCGACGGCGTCGAGCGACTGATCCAGGGGTACGAGCCCTACCCGGCGTTCGTCGTCGACGCCACGTACGACGTGCTGGCCGCGAACCGGGGCATCCTGATGCTCCTCGACGGTCTCCCCGAGTCCGTGCTGGCGCCCCCGTTGAACGCGATGCGCCTCACCCTGCACCCCGAGGGCCTCGCCCCGCGCATCCGCAACCTCCCCGAGTGGCGCGGGCACCTGCTCGCCCAGATGGAACGCCAGATAGCCCTGCACCGCTCGGCACCGCTACGGGCGCTGTACGAGGAGGTCGCCGCGTACCCGATACCGGAGACGAAGGAGGGCGCGGCGGACCCGTCGGCCGACTCCGTGGACGCATCGTCCGCGTCCGCGTTCGCGTTCGCGCTGCCGATGCGGATCGAGCACGAGGGCCGGCTGCTCTCCTTCGTCTCGTCGATCTCCACTTTCAACACCCCGATGGACATCACCGTCGCCGAGCTGGCCATCGAGACGCTCCTCCCGGCCGATCCGGCGACGGTCAAGTACCTTCACTCGATGATGAGTTGACTATTTCTCCGATTTCTCAGCGACAGGCACGCAGCGAGACGTACTGCAGCGTGGCGAACCCCGCCACGACGGCGGCCTGCATCACCGCCCAGACCGCCCCGGCCGTGCTCGGCGTGAGCCACAGCGCCAGGGCGACGCAACTGACCGCTGCCCAGGCGAGGTTGACCTCGATCACGGCCCGCACCGGCAGTACGGCCGGCCGTTTGCGCGAGGCCAGCCATCCGACGGCGCCCGCGTACACGGCGAGAACCAGGCCGAGTTCGAGCAGCAGCCCCGAGTCGACGCCGAAGAGGCGGGCGAGCGGTCCGGCCGCCGCCAGGTAGGCGACCGCGTTAGCTCCGGTGACCAGCGCGTCCAGCGCCAGGAAGCGGCGAAGCATCACGGGCGGTTCGGTGGTCCGGGCGGCGAGCGCGGCGAACTGGGTTGCGGACATGGCGAATCCCCTCCGACGAGGTTGGGTCGAGGTAGAGCGGCGAATACCGGAACCCGGGTGCCGGACCGGAGTGCGCCGGCCCGGAACCCGTTGGCACCACTCTTCCGCGTGGGCCCGGCGGGGTCGATTACCTCCGGGGTAATCCCCGTGGCCCGAACCTGTCAGGGCGACAGCGGAACGTGACACACTGCTCGCGTTACTTCGGCGCGTAGGGGAGGCGTGGCGTGAGTGAGCGGCGGGCTGCGCCCACCGTGGGCCAAGTGGTGCTCGGGAGACGGCTCCAGGAGCTGCGCGAGGCCGCCGGGCTGAAGCGGGAAGAGGCCGCGCGGGTTCTGCGGGTGGCCCCGGCGACCGTACGGCGGATGGAAATGGCCGAGGTCTCCCTCAAAATCCCGTACGTCCACGTGCTGTTGACGGCGTACGGCGTCCCCGAGGACGAAGTGGCCATGTTCGTGGACCTGACCGAGGAGGCGAACGAGCCCGGCTGGTGGCAGCGGTTCTCCGATGTCCTGCCGGACTGGTTCAGTCTGCATGTGAGCCTGGAGGGCTCCGCCCGGCTGATCCGCTCCTACGAACCCCACTTCGTGCCCGGCCTGTTGCAGACCCCGGAGTACGCGCGTGCCGTCATGGAGGCCGGGACGATCGGGCACACGGGCCCCGAGGCGGTCGAGCGGCATGTGTCGCTGCGCATGGCCCGGCAGAAGCTGCTGACCCGCGAACACCCGCCCCACCTCTGGGTGATCATCGACGAGACAGTGCTGCGGCGGCCCGTGAGCATCGACGGCGAGGTCATGCGCGACCAGCTGGACCGGCTCCTCGACGCGTCGGAGAGCGGCCATGTCACCATCCAGGTCGCCGAGTTCAGGGACGGTCCGCATCCGGGCACGTCGGCGCCCTTCGAACTGTTCCGCTTCGCCGAGCCGGAACTGCCCGACATGGTCTACACGGAGTACCTGACCGGTGCGCTCTATCTGGACTCCCGCCGGGAGGTCGCCGCGCACCTTGAGGTCCTGGACCACATGACGGCGGGTGCCACGTCGGCCCAGCGCACCAAGGAGATCATCGCCGAGTACCGCGACGGCTACTGATCCGCTGATCCGCTGATCCGCTGATCCGCCGGTGCACAGAACCGGCTGCAGGACCTGCGACACGAACTCACGGCACTTGAGGAGCACACACCGCATGACCGCACCCGAGGGCGCGCCCACCCGCATAGACACCAGCAGGCCCCACCCCGCCCGCGTCTACGACTGGTGGCTCGGCGGCAAGGACAACTATCCGGTGGACGAGGAGCTGGCCCGCAGGATCCTCGCCGTCGACGGCACGGTGCTGCGCGGCGCGCGTGCCAACCGCCGGTTCATGCAACGGGCGACGCGGACCGCCGCCGAGGCCGGGATCCGCCAGTTCCTGGACATCGGCACGGGCATCCCCACCGAGCCGAACCTGCACCAGGTGGCTCAGAGCGTCGCCCCCGAGTCCAAGGTGGTCTACGCGGACAACGACCCGATCGTCCTGCGGCACGCCCAGGCCCTGCTGCACGGCACGACCGAGGGCACGACCGACTATGTGCACGCCGACGCCCGCGACCCCGAGACGATCCTGCGCCTGGCCGGCGAGTCCCTGGACTTCAGCCGGCCCGTCGCGCTGTCGCTGGTCGCGCTGACCCACTACCTGGGCGACGAGACCGACGGCGACGATGTGCACGGCCTGCTGAAGACATACGTCGACGCGCTCGCCCCCGGCGGCTACCTGATCCTGTCCCAGGTCACCCCCGATCTCAGCCCCGAGGCCATCGCCAAGGCGGCCGAACACTTCCGCCGCAGCGGCACCCCTTTCTTCCCTCGCCCGCTCGCCGAGTTCCACCGCTTCTTCGACGGCCTGGAACTACTGGGCCCCGGCGTGATCCCCGTCTACGGCTGGCGCCCGGAACCGGAAGACGTCGCCGCCCAGGCGGAGGGCATAGTGCCGGTGTACGCGGGCGTAGCCCGCAAGCCCTGAACGGGCGCGGTCCCGCGCCCCGTCAGGGGCGCGGGGCTGTATCACTGTGCGGCTCCGCCGCGTGGGCGCGACCAGCCACAACGCAGCCGCAGCCCGCACCTACGCCCCCTCCCCCTTCCCCTTCCCGTCACCACCCTCCTCCCGCTCATCATCAACAATCTCCGCATCCACCACCCCCTCGTCCTCCCCCGCCGAGCCAGAGTCACCGGTGCCCCGTCCCGCCGTCGGAGACTCCTGCTGCGCATACATCGCCTGCCCCATCCGCTGACTGACGGTGGCCAGCTTCTCGACACCGGCCCGCAACGCGCTGACGTCGGTCTCCTCGGACAGAAGCCCCTTCACCTCGGCAACGGCCTCCGCGACCTCGGACTTCGCGTCCGCCGGCACCCGCTCCTCGTTGTCCCGTACGAACTTCTCGGTCTGGTAGACGAGTTGCTCGGCCTGGTTGCGCGCCTCGGCCGCCTCCCGGCGCCTGCGGTCCTCGTCGGCGTACTGTTCGGCCTCGCGCATCATGCGGTCGATGTCGTCCTTGGGGAGTGCGGAGCCGCCCGTGACGGTCATCTTCTGTTCCCGGCCGGTGGCCAGATCCTTCGCCGAGACGTGCATGATCCCGTTGGCGTCGATGTCGAAGGCGACCTCGATCTGCGGCACGCCGCGCGGGGCCGGCGGCAGCCCGGTGAGGTCGAAGACGCCCAACTTCTTGTTGTACGCGGCGATTTCACGCTCGCCCTGGTAGACCTGGATACCGACCGAGGGCTGGTTGTCGGTAGCCGTCGTGAAGATCTCCGAACGCCGGGTGGGGATCGTGGTGTTGCGCTCGATGAGTTTGGTCATGATGCCGCCCTTGGTCTCGATACCGAGGGACAGCGGGGTGACGTCGAGCAGCAGGACGTCCTTCACGTCACCGCGGATGACACCCGCCTGGAGGGTGGCTCCCAGGGCGACCACCTCGTCCGGGTTGACGCCCTTGTGCGGTTCCTTGCCGGTGAGTTCCTTGACCAGTTCGGTGACGGCGGGCATCCGGGTCGAGCCGCCGACCAGGATCACATGGTCGATCGCGGAGAGCTGCACACCCGCGTCCTTGATCGCCTGGCTGAAGGGCTTCTTGCAGCGGTCGAGCAGGTCGGCGGTGAGCTCCTGGAACTGAGAGCGCGTCAGTTTCTCCTCAAGGTGCAGGGGGCCCTCGACGGAGGCCGTGATGTACGGCAGATTGACGGTCGTCTCGGTTGAACTCGACAGCTCGATCTTCGCCTTCTCGGCGCCCTCGCGCAGCCTTTGCAGCGCCATCTTGTCGCCGCCGAGATCGACGCCCCGCTGCCCCTTGAACCGTTTGACGAGGTGGTCGACGATCCGCTGGTCCCAGTCGTCACCGCCGAGCCCGGTGTCGCCGTTGGTCGCCTTGACCTCGATGACGCCGTCGCCGATCTCCAGGAGCGACACGTCGAAGGTGCCGCCGCCCAGGTCGAAGACGAGCACGGTCTGCTCCTCGCCCCGGTCCAGGCCGTACGCGAGGGCGGCGGCGGTCGGCTCGTTGATGATCCGCAGCACCTTCAGGCCGGCGATCTCCCCGGCCTCCTTGGTGGCCTGCCGCTGGGAGTCGTCGAAGTACGCCGGCACCGTGATCACCGCGTCCGAGACGTCCTCGCCGAGATACGCCTCCGCGTCCCGCTTCAGCTTCTGCAGCACGCGCGCGGAGAGTTCCTGGGCGCGGTAGCTGGTGCCGTCCACGGAGCCCTGCTCGGGGAACCGCCAGTGCCCGTCGCCCATATGGCGTTTGACGGAGCGGGCCGTGCGCTCCACGTTCGTCACGGCCTGCCGCTTGGCGACCTCGCCGACGAGCACCTCGCCGTTCTTCGCGAAGGCCACGACGGACGGTGTGGTCCTCGCCCCCTCGGCGTTCGCGACGACGGTGGGGTCACCGCCCTCCAGTACGGCCACCACCGAGTTCGTGGTCCCCAGATCGATCCCGACCGCACGTGCCATAGCTGTCCCCTTCCTCCGGGCCCCTCCTATGGGGTACCCGGAAACGACGCTGCCGCGCACCTCGGATCGAGGGGCGCGGCAGCGGGCGTTGAGGAACGTCAGGCGAGCTTCGCCGACAGGGTGATCGTCGTACCGGTCAGGGCCTTGCTGACCGGGCAGTTCTCCTTGGCGTCCTCGGCGGCGGCGACGAAGGCGTCCTCGTCGAGGCCGGGCACGGTGCCCTCCACGGTGAGGTGGATGCCGGTGATGCCCTCACCCGGCTGGAAGGTGACGTCGGCCGAGGTCAGGAGCTTGGTCGCCGGGGTTCCGGCGCCGGCCAGGGCGTGCGAGAACGCCATGGAGAAGCAGCTGGAGTGGGCGGCGGCGATCAGCTCCTCGGGGCTGGTCTTGCCGTTCGCGTCCTGGGCGCGCGAGGCCCATGTCACGGGCTGCTCGGCGATGGCACCGGAGGAGTCGAAGGTGACAACGCCGTTGCCCTCCAGCAGGTTGCCTTCCCAGACGGTGTGTGCAGAGCGCGTGGTAGCCACGGTTCTTCCTTTCGCGTGTGGTCCCGATGCCGGGGTTCCGTATCCCCCATCCGATCACACTCCGGCTCACTTCCGGCTCACTGCACCCTAAAGACCGGCCCACGGGCGGTGAACGGCAGACGAGCACCCTGCGGAATCAGATAGGCGTGCTCGCGCCGCACCCGAAGCACGTCGCACCAGCCGTCCGTGATGACCAGTACGGGCGCCCCCGGCGGAAAGTCGTCGGCCCGGTGCAGCAGATCGATGCCCGGCTGCAGCACGGTCCCGCCCCGCCCGTGCACCCGGACCCGCTCGGCGATCTCGGTGACCGGCAGATACCCCGCGTCGTGTGCAGCGGCATCACAGAACACGACCCGCGCCGCCGGTACGTCCCGTGCGCCGGCGTACGAGGCGATCGCGCCCAGCGCCTTCCCGAGCAGCGTCCGGTCCATTGACCCGGAGGTGTCAAGGACGACGCCGAAGGTGCAGCGGGCGATCTCCTCGGGCGGGAAGTACCGCCCCGCGCGCGGGATGTCAGGGGTGGACGACTGGCGACGCGAGGGGCGGGCGTACGACCGTACGGGCTCCGGGCGGGGCACGAACTCGTCGAACCAGCGGGCGAGTTGGGCGTCCCAGGGCAGCGGCGGATGGTTCAGCGCGCGGATCTCCTCCACCAACCCGCCGGGCAGGTACCCGCGTTCGTGCTGCTGATGCAGGTTCAGTCCCTGGCCGAGGCCGCGCCGGTAGAACTCGTCGAGGTCGACATAGTCGCGCGGCGAGCCCAGCGGAGCGCCCAGGACGTCGCAGGCGCCCTTTCCGCGCAGCGTGGACAGCCGACGCATCCGGCGCAGGTCCTGCGCGATCCGGTCGTACACCTCCTCCGCCGAGAGACCCTTCAACTCGGCGTCGTACAGCAGCCCTTCGGGCATCGTGCCGACCTCCATCTCCGCCAGCCAGCCGTTGATTACGTAGTCGCAGGCGACGTTGAAGAGGTACGGGTCGCGGGTGCCGCAGCGGTCGCCGTGGCGCAGGGCGGCGTGCAGCATCTCGTGGGCGAGGACGAACCGCCATTCCTCGTCCTCCAGTTGACGCAGCGGGTTGATGTAGATCTCGCCCGCCTCGGCGTTCACGGCGGCGACTGAGATGCCGTGGGCGTGGGCGAGTTCGAGGTCGGCGACGAGCTTGATACCGGCCGCGATCCCGCCGAGCAGCGGGTAGGAGGTGACGAACCAGGCCAACGCCTTCTCCCAGGGGCGGTGTTGGGCCGCCTCGTCGGACATGGACTCGCGTCGGCCGCCGGCCACGTCCATCGCCGTCGCCATCGTGCGGGTCAGGGCGGACGCGAAGGCGAGCTGCCAGTCGGGGACCGACGGGGCCCACTTCTCGTACGGTCCGAGCCACTGGTCGGGCTTGCTGCCCGCCGTACCGCAGTTCCCGAACGCGGCCGGGATCGAGCCCGCGCGCCGCCAGCGGGCGGCGAGCTGCTCCTCGTCGCCGTCGGGGTAGGCGCCCGGCAGGTGCTCGGGGGCGGTGCCGACCGGGAAGCCGAGCAGGAACCGGTTGACGACGACGCAGCGGGCTGCGATGTCGTAGCGGTCGGGCTGGACGCGCTCGCCCTTCGCCGCCGGAACGTGCCCGAAGCCCAGGTGGATGAGGCCGTGCGCGATCGCCCACGCCCACTCGGCCGGTTCGGCCCGCCGGGTGGAATGGGCGTGCAGCACTCCGTCGGAGTCCGTGCGCACCAGTCCGTCGACGGGCGAGAGGACACAGTCCGGGTTCCGGCAGGTGTAGAAGTGCACCGAGCCGAGCGCCGGGTTGGCGCGCACGAGGGCCAACCCGGCTTCGTACGCCTCCCTCGCGAGGTCCTTCTTCTTCGCCGCCTGCTTGCGCGCCCGGCTCAACGCCGCGCCTCCACCAGCCGGGGCATGTCCCGCGCCGCCTCGACCAGGAACCAGGCGGGCAGCAGGGGGTTGCCGTCGGCGTCCGCGGCGATGACGCTCTGCGCGACCTCCACCGAGATCTCGGCGAGCTGCACGAGCAGCGACTTGGCGCGGTACGCGGCCTCCCGCCCGTTCGGCGACATGTGCCCCTTGCTGACGGGGAGTTCCTTGACCAGGCGCCCGCGGAACGACTCGGCGAGGTAGTAGAGCAGGTCGCGGTCCTCGATGCGGTGCGGCCAGCGCGCGTCGCCCTTGATGATCGCGTCGATGCCGAACCGGCTGCGCACGATCTTGACGTACCCGCAGAACGCGGTGGCGTGCGTCGGCGTCAGCGCGCCGTGCGCGATCACCTTCAGGGTCTCCTCGTCGAGGGCGGACCCGAAGGAGTGCAGGGCGTCGGAGAGCATGTGCCAGGAGCGAGGCGTGGAGAAGGGCTCCTCGGTCTTCGGCGGCTTGGACCAGAGGTGGTCGGGCCGGTCGGTGAGGTGATCCACGACCCAGGGGTGGATGTCGTTGTTCGCGGCCCAGACCAGCCAGTCCTTCGGCGAGGCCTCCAGGTGGACGTGGGCGAGGCGGTTGACGAGGGCAGAGGCGATCGGCCGGGCGAGAGCGTTGTCCGTGGCCCGGTTGCCTGCGCCGATCACGATCGAGCCCTTCGGCAGCTCGTAGTTGCCGATACGGCGGTCGAGGATCAGCGAGTAGAACGCCTTCTGGACGTCCGGCGTGGCCGCGTTCAGCTCGTCCAGGAACAGGCAGTACGGCTCGTCCCGGGCGATGGCCTCCGGCGGACAGAACACGGACCGCCCGTCGCGGATCTGCGGGACGCCGATCAGGTCCTCCGGCGCCAACTGCGTACCGAGCAGACTCACGCACTCCAGTCCCAGCGACTCGGCGAACTCCCTTACCAGAGAGGACTTTCCGATACCGGGAGCGCCCCAGAGGAACACGGGCCGCACGGTCGCGAGACCGAGCAGCAGCTCGGGGATCCGGGCGGGAGTGACGGTCACGGCAGCCTGCACGCAATACTCCAGGGGGTTCGCAGGGAACGGAGCGCGCGACGGCGCGAGGTCCGGTACGAACAGTGTGGGTACGGAGAGGCAGGAGCGCAGCCGATTTTCCGGCGGCCCGCGCTCAGGCGGCCTGCTGGCCCGAAGGGTCCCGAGGAGCCTCCAGGGGCACCTGCGGCCCGTTGCACTCGCGCAGCCAGCGCCGCAGTACGCGGTGTATGTGCTCGGCGCCGATGAGCTCCTCCCCCTCCTCGACCGCCGCCGACAGTGCGAGTGGCGCCAGCAGAAAGGGTTCACCCTGGGCCCCGCCGAGCCCGCCGTGCGAGCCGATCTGCTCCTCGAAGGCGAGCACCTCGCCCTCGGCCGGGTCGTACCAGGAGTTGACCATGATGTCGGCGGTGTGCGGGAAGGAGTGCGTACGGCGCACCGCGCTTGCCGCGCCGGGCCCGAAGTCGGCCAGCGGACCGCCGTGTTCGTTGCCCTTTCCGTCCCGCTCGTCCAGCGCGTCCACCGGGATCTCCGCGCCGTGCGCGCCCAGCACCAGCCCGTCGTGCTCCTCGCTGGCGACGAGGACGAAGCCGACGCCGGGATGGTTGGCGAGGGTGGTGAGCAGCGCGGGATGGCGGGCGTCGATCTCCTCCCGGGTCATGCGGTGATGCACGTCCGGGAAGGAGATCAGCCCGAGGTTGCCGGAGGCGAGCACCAGCGGTTCGGAGTGGCGGCCCGGGGGCACGTGCCGCCCGCCGTTCTCCTCGACGGGCCTGCGCAGCGCGGCGCGCACGGCGGCCCGCGCCTCGGCCCCGCTGTGGGTGCGCCGCGCCCTGCGCGGCACGGGCAGTCCGCAGCCGGCCCGGACCAGGTCGGCGAGGCCGAGGCCGTACCGCCCCCGGAAGGTCTCGCCGGGACTCTGCCCGTGGTCGGAGAGGAGGACGATCCGGTACGGGCGTGGGGCGTGCTCGGCGACCTTCGCGATCAACGCGGCGCTGCGGTCGAGGCGTTGGAGGACCTTCTCGGCGTCCCGGCTGTGCGGCCCGGAGTGGTGGGCGACCTCGTCATAGGCAACCAGGTCGGCGTAGACGGCGGTGCGTCCGGCGAGCATGTCACCCATCACCGCGGCGACGACCACGTCCCGCTCGACGACGGTCGCGAAGGCGCGGATGAAGGGGTAGAGGCCGCCGCGCGCGACCCGCGGGCGCCGTTTGCGCATCCTGGCCATCGTCGACTGACCGATCTCGCGGCCCACCTCGGCGATGAAGGACAGGGCGGTACGGACGGCGTTGGCGGGGTCGGAGAAGTAGGCGAAGTAGCCCGCGCGGGAACGGTTCTCCCGGCCGCGTCGCAGCGCGGTGGACAACACGAGGGCCTGCTCGTCGGCGCCGCCGCTGAAGAGGTTGCCCCGGCTGGCCCCGTCGACGGTGAGCAGCCCTCCGTCGCCGGTGCGTTCGACGGCCCGGCGCTGGAGCTCGACGGCGCTGGCGGGCCGGTTGCAGACCATGACCTCCCCGGTGTCCTTCTCGTACCAGCGGAAGGCCGGGATGTCGTGGTTGGTGCCGTGCAGGATGCCGAGCTGGCTGGCGCCGGTCTGACTGGACCAGTCGGTGCGCCAGGGGGTGAGCCGGTGGCTGGCGCCCAGCCAGCCCGCGACGGTCGGCATGAGCCCCTTCTGCACGGCTCGCGCCAGCACGTCGTGGCCGACGCCGTCGAGCTGCAGGAACACCACGCCGGGCGTGGCGGGACCCCCGAACGGCCGTGCGGTGCCGCGTCGGTCCGCGAGGCGGTAGAGCCGTCTTCGGTAGGCGTCGTCGTCCCGTACGGCCAGTGCCGCGCCCGTCGCGGAGGCCACGGCGGACATCACCGCGGCGACCACCACCGCCGTCTCCGGGGCCGCCTCGGGGCGCTCGGCCGGGGTCAGCCGCAGGGCGACGAGCAGCAGCGCACCGTTCAGGAAGAAGACCAGCAGGCCGAGTACGAGGGCGGGCACGAGCAGCAGCAGCCTAACCAGCACCGGCCAGGCCAGGGCCGACAGCAGACCGAACGCGCCGGCACCGAAGGCCGCGGTGACCGCGATCCGGGTGGCACTGTCGCCGTCACCGGTGCGGATCTGGAAGTCCGGCAGGATGCCGGCGAGCACCAGCATCGTGAGCGTCGACACGGCCCACACCGCGACGCTCCGCCCGATCTGGCTGACGATCCGCCGCCAACGCCCCGCACCCACGTCCCGCACACCTCACGTCCCGGCCCGTCCCCGCGGCTGGCCTGTGCCCACCCTGTCACAACGGGCGGGCGGCGCCCGGTGTGCCCTGGTCAGCGGCCGTCGTACCCGGCGGTCGGCATGGACAGACGGCGGTGGACACGGGCCTTCATCTGGGCGTCGTACGACGGTTCCGCGCAGCCCACCGTCTCCACCCGCACCCCGCGCCGCGCGCACTCGGCGGTGAACTCGTCGACCGACGTCAGCGCCTGCTCCAGGACCCGCTGGCTGGGTGCCACGAAGAGGTCGAGGCCCGCCTCGACGCCGTCCCAGAGGGCGGAGTGGTCGGGGCGCAGACTCCGTACGAGCAGTTCCCGGGTGACGACGTAGCCGTGCTCGGCGGCCCAGCGGGCACACATCGCGTGCTGGCTGCGGGAGTCGACGAGGAACGGCTCCTCGTCCAGTTCCTCGAGCGGTGTCAGGCTGGCGATCGCGGTGACCCGCGGTACCGGACCGGGCAGACCGACGGCGGCGTGCACGTGTCCCATGGCGTCCCCCCTAAGCTCCGGGCTTCCCCGTTCACCTCAGGGTTTCCCCACTCGCCCCGGGTTTCCCGCCGACCCTACTCCTGCCCGTAGTCTTCGGGGAGTCGCGCGAAGGAGGCAAAGGGGTGCCGGTGGAGATCACGTGGTGGGGGCACGCCACCTGTACGGTCGAGGACTCGGGCGTACGCGTGCTCACCGACCCCTTGTTCGTGCGCCGGCTCGCCCATCTGCGCCGTCGCCGGGGCGAGTTGCCCCCGCCCGGCGCATGGAGCGCGCAGGTGGCGCTCGTCTCCCATCTGCACTCCGACCACCTCCATGTGCCCTCCCTCGCCCGACTCGCGCCGGGCGCACGCCTGATCGTGCCCCGGGGCGCACCGAAGGCGGTGCCGGCTCTGTCGCGCCGGCTGGCGCACCTGCGGATCACCGAAGTGGAACCGGGGGACCATACGAAAATCGGTGACCTGGTCGTTCGGGCCGTGTCCGCGCGCCACGACGGGCGGCGGCTGAACGTCGGACCGCAGCGGGCTCCCGCGCTCGGCTATGTGATCGAGGGCGAGGCGCGGACGTATTTCGCCGGGGACACGGGCCTGTTCGCGTCCATGGCCGAGGAGGTCGGGCCGGTCGACGCGGCGCTGCTGCCCGTGGGCGGCTGGGGGCCGTATCTCGGCGAGGGGCATCTGAACGCGGCGCGGGCGGCCGAGGCGCTGGCCCGGTTGGCGCCGCGCAGCGCGGTGCCGGTGCACTACGGCACGTACTGGCCGATCGGGATGGACGCCGTGCGCCCCCATGAGTTCCATGCGCCGGGCGAGGAGTTCGTGCGCCTCGCGGCGGTGCGCGCGCCCGCGGTCGACGTGTACCGGCTGGAGCACGGGGAGAGCGTGCGCCTGGAGGTCGCGCGGTGAACGTGGTCCTGGCCGCCGCGGCGACCTCCGGGCAGGGGTCGGCGGGGCAGGCGATCGGCTATCCGACGCTGTTCCTGCTGGTGCTGATCGGGGCACTGGTGCCGGTGGTGCCGACGGGGGCTCTGGTGAGTTCGGCGGCCGTGGTGGCCTTTCACCAGACCACGCCGCTCGGCATGGTCCTGGTGTTCGCGGTGGCCTCGCTGGCCGCGTTCCTCGGCGATGTCGCGCTGTACTGGCTGGGCCGGCGCGGGATGGACTCGAAGAACGGCTCGCGCTGGCTGGCCGCGATCCGGTCACGGGCACCCGAGGACCGTCTCGCGCAGGCCCAGAAGAAGTTGAGCGAGAACGGGGTGACGGTCCTGGTGCTGTCCCGGCTGGTGCCCGCCGGCCGCATCCCGGTGATGCTGGCCTGCCTGATGGCGAAGTGGCCGGTGCGCCGCTTCGCCCGCGGGGACGTCCCGGCCTGCCTCGCCTGGGCCGCGACGTACCAACTGATCGGCGTCCTCGGCGGTTCGCTCTTCGACGAGCCCTGGCAGGGCGTGGTGGCGGCGGTCGCGCTGACCCTGACGATCAGCGCGGCACCGAGTGTGTGGCGGCGGGTGCGCGGAATCCGCGGGACGGCCTGAGCGAGCGGGAGGGCCGGGCCGCGGGGCCCGTCGTCAACCCCCGCCGACCGCGTGAGTGGCGGGCCTGGCGCCCGCCGTGGCAGCGGCAGATGCCCGCGCAGGTGGTGAGGCCCTCGTACTGGTCGTACGCGGGTCTGTGCCCGGAACGGCGAGTCGGGGGCACCTCCCGCGCCCTGCGGCAGCGCGGGAGCACGCATGGCGTCGCCGGGCAGACGAGCATGGGCGGCAGGCCCCGAAGGGCCCGAGCCGGGACCCGCTCGGCCACGCGGCAGGCAGGACCCGCGCGCCTCCCGCCCTCGCGTCGGGCAGGCTCCGAATCTCCCGCCCGCACATCGAACAGGAACCGGCGCGCTCCCGGCCCGCCCGTCAGACAAGGTTCAGCACGCAGGCGTCGGCGCGACTGTCGCCCGTCCGTCGGGCGGGTACCGGCACCCTTCCCGCCTCCCGTCGCGTCAGACCAGCACCCGCGAACCCCCGATCGGCAGGTCCCACAGATCGTCGCGGTCCAGGCCGGCCTTCTCCCAGGCGGCCCGCACCCGGGTCAGCGGTTCGAGGACCGGCTCGGCCGACAGGACGAAGGTCGCCCAGTGCATGGGCGCCATCCGGCGCGCACCGAGGTCCACGGCGGCCTGGACCGCCTCCTCCGGGTCGCAGTGGACGTCGCTGAGCCACCACCGCGGGTTGTATGCGCCGATCGGCAGCAGGGCGAGGTCGATACCCGGGTAGCGCCGGCCGATACGGGCGAACCAGTGGCCGTATCCGGTGTCGCCCGCGAAGTAGACGCGTTGGCCGTCCAGGTCGGTGAGTACCCAGCCGCCCCAGAGCGTGCGGCAGGTGTCGGTGAGGCCGCGCTTGGACCAGTGGTGGGCCGGCACGAAGTCGAAGCGGACGCCGTGCAGTTCGGCCGTCTCCCACCAGTCCAGCTCGGTGACGTGGGTGAACCGGCGCCGCCTGAACCAGCGGCCGAGTCCGGCCGGCACGAACACCGGGGTGTCGCGCGGGAGTCGGCGCAGCGTCGGGGCGTCCAGGTGGTCGTAGTGGTTGTGGCTGATGACGACGGCGTCGACCCGCGGCAGCGCGCTCCAGGCGACGCCCACCGGGGTGATCCGGGCCGGCGTGCCCAGGATGCGGCGGGACCAGACCGGGTCGGTGAGGACGGTGAGCCCGCCGATCCTGACCACCCAACTGGCGTGCCCCGCCCAGGAGACGGCGACCGTGCGTGTGTCCACGCGGGGCAGCGGGCCGGGTTCGAAGGGCAGCCGCGGGATGTCGGCGAGGCCTTCCAGGGTCGGTCGTACCGCGCCCTCTCTGGCGAATCTGGCCATGCCGCTGAGGCCGGGCAGCGGAGCGGTCAGCCGGTCGGCGAAGGACCGGGGCCACACCCGGTGCCCGTGCAGCGGCTGAAGCACCTCGGTGGTCGTGCCGATGCTGTCGCTGAGGCTGGTGCTCGTGGTCGACTCGGACTGTTGCGTCATCGAGGAGGCTCCCGTCGCTGAGCGTCGTCACAGAGATCGTCGAAGATCGATCCCATCAGGGTCAACGCGCGTTGCACGTGTGGCAGTTCCAGTGGTTCGGGTGACATGAGCGACTGCCCCCGCTCCCCGGGCGTGTCGCCGAGCAGCGCCCCCGTGGCCAGCCGGACGCGGAGCGCCGCGAGGTCGTCCCCGAACCGGTGACCGCCCGGCGCGGGCATCCCCAGCCGGGCGGTGAGGAAGTCCTCCAGTTCCTGGGCGTCACCGACGCCGTGGGCGCCGAGCGCGGTCCGCAGCGGGCCGAGATCGACGTACAGATGGCGGCCGGCCCGAGGGGGCAGGGCCAGACAGCCGGCGGCCACGACCGCGCGGTGCGCGGCGGTCGCCACGCGCGCGTGCAGGCGTACGGCGGCGGTGAGCCGTTCGGTGACGGGCTCGGGCTCGCCGAGCGCGTAGCCGGCCGCGGCGGCGACCGGTTCGGCGATCCGGGCGCCGAGCGCGGTGAGTACATCGAGCACGCGCGCGCGTAGGGCGTCGCCGGGGGCGTTCGCGGGGAAGCGGGCGAGGGCGGCGGGCCAGCCCGGTGGCAGCAGCGCGCCGCTCAGGTCGGTGACGACGGTGACCCGGTCGGGCAGCATCTCGGCCGGGCTGAGCAGCACGGTGTCCTGCGGCCGGTGCAGGGTGTCGCGCCAGGTCTCGTCGCTGACCAGGTGCAACCCCTCCCCGGCGGCGGCCTCCACGGTCTCGTGCAGGAGTTCGGGCGGCGCCACGGTGGCCGTCGGATCGTCCGCCACGGACAGCACGAGCAGCCGTGGATCACCGCCCTCGGCGCGCACCCTCCGTACGGTCTCCAGCAGGGCGTACGGATCCGGCACGCCCCCGCACTCGGCCGGCGTGCCCACGTGGAACACGGATCCGCCCAACGCCCGTACCTGGGGCGCCCACCAGGCCGCGCAGGGCCGGGGTACCAGGACGTCGCCGCCGATCGCGGCGGTCAGCGCGTGCAGCAGCGCAGGGGCGCCGGGCGCGGCGGCCACCTGCTCGGGCTCGGCATGCAGTCCGCGCCGGGCCCAGTAGCCGCAGGCCGCGTCGAGGAGGGCGGGGCCGCCGCCGGTCGGCTGGGCATCGGGGCGGGTGGCCGCGGCGGCGAGCACGGCGGCGAGTTCGGGCAGTACGGGGAGTCCGTCGTCGGGGAACGGCGGGCCGTAGCGGACGGGGCCGTGCCCCTGGGGATCCGTCCGCCGCATGCGTACCTCCGCGCGGTTGCTGGTGTGGTGCCTGTGGCTGCATGTGGCTTCGTGTACCCACGGTCACAGGGACCCATGGGCGCCCGCTCGGGTTGCTTCCGCCGGGTACGGGCGGCGCCCGGGGTCAGCGGCGCGCGGACGTCCCCCTGCGGCGCAGTCGGTGTACGGCGGCCCCGGCCGCGCCCGCGATCAGCACTCCGCCGGCGACCAGCGCGGGCACCGAGTCGGTGAACGCACCGCCCTGACCGGCCTGTACCCCGCGCTGCACCGGGGCAGGGGTGGGCAGGGGGGCATGTGTGGGGATGGCCGTGGGGAGGTTCGTCGGGCAGGAGGACCAGTCCTGGAAGCCGCTGCTCTGGGGGGCGTCGCCGTGGGAGTCGGTGCCGCAGGTGCCGGTGCCGGTGCCGTCGCGGGTCACCGTGAACGGCGCCTTCCACGCCTTGCCCTCGGCCCCGGCCTGCCCGGGACACGTACCGTCGGCGGACCATTCGGAGGCCGGGGCGTTCGCGTTCTGGTCGCCCTCGAAGCTCCCGGCGGGCGCGATCTTCGCGGTGCCGCTGTAAGCGGGGCCGGTCACCTGGTCGTCGTTGCCGGGGACCTGCTGGAGCTGGACGGTGCCCTGCTCGAAGCCCTGGGAGTGCGCGTCGATGGACGCGGGCGGGGTCCCACCGGTCGCCTCGCAGGCCACGGAGACGGTGACGGTGCCGCCGGGGCCGACGCTGCCCGGACTGACCTCCCCGGCGGCGTCGGCGGACACGGCCGACGCGGTGGTGGCCAGAGCGGCACCGGCCAGGGCGGCGACGGACAGGACACGGGCGGTGCGGCGCATGGCTGGGCTCCTTCGAGCGGCGGCTGCGGAGCACGTCGGGTGGTGCCCCGCACCCCATGACAGCCCGCCCGGCGGCGGGGCGCGCGCCGCCGGGCCCCATTCGCGGGACGGGCACGCCCGAGCGGGTGACGATGCCCGTGTCTGTCCGTACCGGCCCGCCCCCGCTCGCCCCTGCCCGTCCCCTACGAGCGTGTTGGGGCCGTCCGGGGCGGATACGGGCGCCGTCGCGGCGCCGGATCCCGCCGACTGCCCGCTGGTGGTCTCCTGTTCCGCACCGGCGCCCGGCCGTTGCCGAAGGGGCCCCAGGACGAGCCGGTCCAGGACGGTCCGGGCGCCGGTCTAGGCGGCGTCCTTCATGACCTGGTCCCGCAGCCGGTTGCAGGAGCGGCTGATCAGGCGGGAGACGTGCATCTGGGAGATGCCCAGTTGCTCGGCGATCCGGCTCTGGGTCATGTCCCCGAAGAACCGCATGTAGAGGATGGCCCGTTCGCGCTCGGGCAGTGCGCGCAGCCGTGGCTTGACGGCCTCGCGGTCGATGACGGTGTCCAGAGCCGGGTCGGCGGCACCGAGGGCGTCGCTGAGGGAGTATCCGTCCTCACTGCCGGGCAGTTCGGCGTCGAGCGAGAGCGCGGTGAAGCTCTCCAGCGCTTCCAGGCCGACCTTGACGTCCTCCTCGCTCATGTTGGCGTGCTCGGCGATCTCGGCCACGGTGGGCCTGCGGCCCGAGATGGTCTGCGACAGGTCCTGGGCGGCGAACCGTACGCGGTTACGCAGGTCCTGGACCCGGCGCGGTACGTGCAGGGTCCACATGTGGTCACGGAAGTGGCGCTTGATCTCACCGGTGACCGTGGGGACGGCATAGCTCTCGAAGGCGTTCCCGAGTTCGGGGTCGTAGCGGTCGACGGCCTTGACCAGGCCGAGCGCGGCGACCTGGCGCAGGTCGTCCATGCTCTCGCCGCGGCTCCGGAAGCGGCCCGCGAGCCGGTCTGCCATGGGCAGCCAGGCCTCGACGATCTTCGCCCTGAGTGTGTCGCGCTGCTGACCGGGAGGAAGGGCGGTAAGCCTGCGGAACGCTTCCGTGGTGTCGGGGGCGTCGTCATGGGGGTGGCGCCTCGGACTCGTGTGAGTTCGCATGGTGCGTCGCAACTCCCTTGGAGTGCTTGGGTTGGACGGGTCCCCGTGGGAGGGCGCGTCCAATCCGGACAGACACACCCGGGTCGGCGATCCACCGCTCCCACGGACGTGCCTCCTGTCCGAAGCACTGTCACTGCGCCTGCCCCGCCGTATGCGTGCCAAACGGCCTTCGGCTGTGCCCTCTGGGACTCGGCCGGTACCACACGCTTGCGAATGCAGGTGTCGTTGCGCGGGGCGTGACCGTCCGGGCGTCATCGGCGCCGGTGGTCGATCGACTCTTCGACGTGAACGTCGGGGGTGTGCTCAACACGGTCCGTGCCGCCCTTTTGGCCCTCATCGAGAACCGTGGTCGGCTCGTACTGATCTCGTCGGTGTTCGCCTTCGTCAACGGGGCCGGCACGATCCCGTACGCGATGAGCAAGGCAGCGGGCTTTGCGATGATCAACACAGACATGATCCGGCAGAGCATCGACGAGGATCCGGCAGCCCAGGCGCTGCTCGACACCCAGCCGAGGCTCCTGCGCAAGCGGATCACCCCCGAGCAGGCGGCGGAGGCCATCGTCGAGGGTCTGTGTCGCCGGGATGTGCGGGTGTTTCGTCCGCGCAGATGGACAGTGGTCTCGAGGGTCCGCGGCATCGTCGCACCCGCCCTGGACTCCGGCCTGACGCGGGATCGCACGGTCCAGAGCATTCTCGGACGCCTCGACGCGCGAGAAGGCGGGACTTCCTGACCACCTGATGTCAGGAACAACACGGCGCCCCGGCTCTGATGTATCTCTCCCCCTTGTGATCTGGGCCGCACCGGGATGGTTGCATGACCGCCTCCGAACAAGATCTGCCGATGAGGCGCCGCTGAGGTGTGTCGGCGGCGGATCGTCGGGTACGCGGCGGGCACCCCCGAAGTCTGGAGGCTCTCATGCAACGAGGCAGCGGCCGCGTCAGCGCCCATCGCGACGACGAGATGAAACACGAGGTCCAGGGCCTGCTCAGGTCTGGCCATCCGACCCGCACCGAGGAGTGGCACGACCCGGAACCCGCCGCCGAGGACGATCCGCGGATCGCGGGCGGCCCGGTGGCTCCCGGCCGCGCGCCGGCCGGGCTGGAGACGGTGCGCTTCGAACTGGCCCGCTACCTGGGCCGTACGTCCTTCCCGGCCGGCCCGCGCGAACTGCGCGGGCTCCTGCGCGCGGGCCACGCCCCCGACACCCTGGTCGAACCACTGGAGGAGCTGCCGAGGAACGCGCGCTACACCTCCGTGCAGGAGCTCGCCGTGGCGGTCGTGAGCGGCCCGGAATCCCCGCCCGGCCCCGAGCGGGACGGGTAGGCAGCCTGAAGAAAGGACACCGAGGAAGCCATGCGTATCGCGTTTCTGACCGCCCCCGAGGGCGTCGAACAGATCGAACTCACCGAGCCCTGGCAGGCGGTGGCCGACGCGGGCGGCGAACCCGTGCTCGTGTCGACCGAGCACGGACAGGTACAGGCCTTCAACCATCTCGACAAGGCGGACTCGTTCCCCGTGGAGGAGGTGGTCGGCGAGGTACCGGCCGAGTCCTTCGACGGGCTCGTGCTGCCCGGCGGGGTGGCCAACCCGGACTTCCTGCGCACCGACGAGCGCGCCGTCGCGTTCGTCCGGGACTTCTTCGACCGGGGCCGTCCTGTCGCCGCTATCTGTCACGCCCCGTGGACCCTCGTGGAGGCGGACGTCGTCCGCGGCCGGGTGCTCACCTCGTGGCCGAGTCTGCGTACCGACATCGGCAACGCGGGCGGTGACTGGGTCGACGAGCAGGTACGGATCTGCGACCACGGACCCAACGTCCTGATCACCAGCCGCAAACCGGACGATCTGAAGGCGTTCTGCGGGGCACTCGTGGCCGAGTTCGGCAAGAAGGCCGCCTGAAGGGCCTGCCTGCTCTGAATGGCCTGCCTGACGGCCTTCGGCTGCTGGAAGAACCACAGCCGAGCCCTCGTCGCAGCGGTCGCGGCCCACCGGCCTGGGAATCTACCCCCGGTGCCCCGCTGAGCGTCACCGCTGCGGCCGGTGCCGCTGGCGGAAGCCCTCTCGCCCCCGCCAGCGGCACCGATGCTCACTCCTGTGCGCAGTCCCGGTCCCGGGCGCCCTCGCGAGTGCGGCCCGCGGCAACCGGGCGGCGCGGATGGCGGCGCAGATACTCGCCCTCCAACTGCGCCATCCGGTCGTTGTGGGCGCGCAGCGCGTCGTTCGACGCGTGCAGCAGCGTGTCGTGGCGGGTGCGGTGGATCGTCTCCAGCTCTTTCATCAGCTGCTGGTCGTCCAGCCGGCCCGGGTCGACTCCGTTCATGGTTGCACCCCACTCGTCGTCCACTCCTACGGTACCGGCCGGGTACCCGGGGCCGCACGGGCGAAGCCAGGCTCTTACCGCGCTCGCTCCACCCGTCGCTCGTCCCACACCGGCTCCGGGGTCTCACGGACCCGCCCGTCGCTGCCGAACACCAGATACCTATCGAACGAACGAGCGAACCAGCGGTCGTGTGTGACAGCGAGAACCGTTCCGTCGAACGCCTCCAGCCCCTCCTGAAGCGCCTCGGCGGACTCCAGGTCGAGGTTGTCCGTCGGCTCGTCCAGCAGCAGCGCCGTCACACCCTCGAGCTCCAGGAGCAGGATCTGGAAGCGGGCCTGCTGGCCCCCGGAGAGCCGCTCGAAGCGCTGCTCGGCCTGCGCGGTCAGCTCGTAGCGGCGCAGCCGGGACATGGCCGCGCCCCGGTCCTGCGCGTGCTCGGCCCACAGGATGTCGAGGAGCGTACGGCCGAGCAGCTCGGGATGCGCGTGCGTCTGCGCGAAGTGCCCGGGCACGACCCGCGCGCCGAGCTTCCACTCGCCCGTGTGGTTCACGGTGTCCCCGGCGAGCAGCCGCAGGAAGTGCGACTTGCCGGAGCCGTTGGAGCCGAGGACGGCGACCCGTTCGCCGTAGAAGACCTCCAGGTCGAAGGGTTTCATCAGCCCGGTGAGCTCAAGTCCCTTGCAGGTGACGGCCCTTACGCCGGTCCGGCCGCCCTTGAGCCGCATGGTGATGTCCTGCTCGCGCGGCGGCTCGGGCGGTGGCCCGGCCTCCTCGAACTTGCGCAGCCTGGTCTGCGCGGCCTGGTAGCGGGACGCCAACTCATGGCTGATGGAAGCTGCCTGACGGAGGTTCAGCACCAGCTTCTTCAGCTGGGCGTGCTTCTCGTCCCAGCGCCGGCGCAACTCCTCGAAGCGCGCGAACCGTTCACGCCGCGCCTCGTGATAGGTGGCGAAGCCGGCACCGTGCACCCAGGCGTCGGCGCCGGCCGGACCGGGTTCGACGGACACGATCTTCTGGGCGGAACGGGAGAGCAACTCCCGGTCGTGGGACACGAACAGAACGGTCTTCCGGGTCTCCGCGAGCCGTTCCTCCAGCCATCGCTTGCCGGGTACGTCGAGGTAGTTGTCGGGCTCGTCGAGCAGCAGCACCTCGTCCGTGCCGCGCAGCAGCGCCTCCAGCACCAGCCGCTTCTGCTCACCACCGGACAGGGTGCTCACCAGTCGCCACTGTGCCTTCTCGTACGGCACCCCGAGCGCAGCCGTGGTGCACATGTCCCACAGCGTCTCGGCCTCGTAGCCGTGTGCCTCGGCCCAGTCGGAGAGCGCCTGGGCGTACTGGAGCTGGGCCGCCTCGTCGTCGACGGTCAGCATGCCGTGCTCGGCGAGGTCGACCGCCTTGGCGGCCTCCTGGATCCGGGGCGTGGCGACCGACACGAGCAGGTCCCGTACGGTCGTCTCGTCCCGTACGGAGCCCACGAACTGGCGCATCACGCCGAGCCCGCCGCTCACGGTGACGGTTCCGCCGTGCGGTTTCAGCTCGCCGGAGATCAGCCGCAGCAGGGTCGTCTTCCCTGCGCCGTTGGGCCCCACGAGGGCGACGACGGCCCCTTCGCCCACCCGGAACGACACATCGCCGAGCAGCGCCCTCCCGTCGGGAAGGTAGTACTCAAGGTGCGCTGCTTCGAGGTGTCCCATGAGGACGCATTCTGCGGGCCGACCACGACCCCGGGCAAACCCATAAACACACACCCGAGCGGGCCGGGGCGGCGACGCGCACCTGACTAACCGTGCAGCGCCTCTCCCGCCGGCCCGCTGCCCGTACCCGGCCCGGCCGCCTCGACGACCGCGCCCGCCCAGGACACCGCCTTCCAGCCGTCCGCCGGTGAGCCCTCCAGGATCACCACACCGGTGTTGTCGAGCCGGTGCTCGGCGGCGAAGGGAATGTCGACGTTGACCGCGCGGGCCGCCGCCCACATCCGGATCACGGCGCCGTGGCTGACCATGGCGACCGTGCCGGCACCGCTGCCGGCGGCCTCCGCGACGACCGCGTCGAACCGCCCGAGGGCCTCGACCCCGTTCTCCCCGCCCGGCATCCGCAGCTCCGTGTCACCGGCCGCCCACGCGAACAGGGTGGTCATGTACGTGTGCGCCGCCTCGGGGTCGCCCCGCATCTCCAGGTCTCCGGCGGCCACTTCACGGATCCCGTCCCGCACCGGTACGTCGAGGCCACGCGCCCCGGCCAGCGGAGCGGCGGTCAGCTGCGTACGGATCAGTGTGGAGGCGTACAGCACGTCGATGGCCTCGCCCGCGAGTGCCTCCGGCAGCTCGGCGGCCTGCCGCTCTCCCAGCTCGGTCAGTCCGGGCCCCGGAACCGCGGTGTCCAGCAGGTACTTCACGTTCGACGGGGTCTGACCGTGCCGGATGAGCAGCAGACGCATACGGATTCCCTCTCGCCCTACGACGTGCGACGAGCCCCGTGACCTGTCCGACAAGACAAAAAGGCTCACTTCAGGGTACCCAGGGCGTCATGACCGCAGACATCGACCTCACTGTTCCGCAGCTCGGCAGCCACGCCCTGCGCGAGAAACTGCTGAATCTCGACTTCCGGCTGTTCGAGACCGCCGCCACCCGGCACTGGCCGGGCGCCGAGCGCGTTCTGCCCAGGCTGAGCCGCAGCGCGAACCACGGCGTCCTGTGGTTCGCGACGGCCGCCGCCCTGGCGGCCACCGGCAGCCCCCGGGCCCGCCGGGCCGCCGTGCGGGGCCTCGCCTCCCTCGCCGTGGCCTCGGCGACGATCAACACCGTCGGCAAGCGCTCGGTACGCCGCCCCCGCCCCGTCCTGGACCCCGTACCGCTGGTCAGGCAGCTCAAGCGGCAGCCGATCACGACGTCGTTCCCGTCCGGTCACGCCGCGTCGGCGGCCGCCTTCGCGACTGGTGTCGCCCTGGAGTCCCGGGGTCTGGGGGCAGTGGTGGCGCCGCTCGCCTTCTCGGTGGCGATGTCCCGGGTCTACACCGGCGTCCACTTCCCCAGTGACGTGCTCGCCGGCGCGGCCCTGGGCGCGGGCGCCGCGTTCGCCGTACGGGAGCTCCTGCCGATCCGCGACCAGTACGTGTCCCCGGCCGGGCCGCACGCGACGGCCCCGGCGCTGCCCGACGGCGAGGGTCTGGTCCTGGTGGCGAACACGGCGGCGGGCACCGCGGACCGGGTCCGCGCCCTGGAGATCGCGCTGCCGATGGCGGAGATCGTGGAGTGCGCACCGGAGGATCTGCCGGGCGAGCTGGAGAAGGCGGCGGCCCGCTGCCAGGTGCTCGGCGTGTGCGGCGGCGACGGCACGGTGAACACGGCCGCCGAGATCGCCCTGCGCCACGGACGGCCGCTCGCGGTGCTGCCCGGCGGGACGCTCAACCACTTCGCGCTCGACCTGGGCATCGAGAACGCCCGGGATGTCGGCCGGGCAGTTCGGCAGGGCGAGGCGGTGCGCGTGGACGTGGGCCGGTTCCGGTCCGGGGACCAGGAGGGCGTCTTCCTCAACACATGCAGCCTGGGCGTCTATCCGGAGCTGGTGCGTGAACGGGAGCGCTGGTCCGACCGGATCGGCGGCTGGCCGGCCGGGGTGGTCGCGGCGGCACGTGTCCTGCGCGCCGACCGTCATCCCCTGGAGGCTCAACTCCGGGGCGGGCGCCGCCCGTTGTGGCTGCTGTTCGCGGGCAACGGCACCTACCACCGGCTGGGCCTCGTGCCGGCCCGGCGGCTCGACCTGGCGGACGGACGGCTCGACGTACGGGTGGTGCACGGCGGTCGCGGACCCGCGCTGCGCCTCCTGGCGGCGGCCGTGGCGGGCCCGCTGACCCGCTCCCCCGCCCACGCGGGCGTCCTGGTCCACCGTCTCCACGTGGACGACGTGGCGCCGGGCACCCTCCTCGCGTACGACGGCGAAGTCACGGAGGTGGCGGGCGCGGTGACCCTCGAAAAGCTCCCCGAGGCACTGACGGTCTACCGCCCGCTCGGCCGGAACTGACCACGCCCGCCACGCCCTGCCCCCACCTCGCCTCCACCTTGTCCATATCCCAAGACGCGGGTCTCATTATTCGGCACAACTGCGTACGGTGATGAGCGAGTCGTTCGAAGCTGGTCGTTCGAAGCTGGTCGTTCGAGAAGACGAGAAGGGGCACGGTCATGTCCAAGCCGCAGTCGCAGCCGCAGGAGACCGCCGTCTACACGCACGGGCATCACGAGTCCGTGCTCCGCTCGCACACCTGGCGCACCGCAGCCAACTCGGCGGCGTACCTCCTCGGCTCGCTGAAGCCGCACATGCGGATCCTGGACATCGGCTGCGGCCCGGGAACGATCACCGCGGACCTGGCCGAACTGGTCCCCGACGGGCACGTCACCGGCGTCGACCGGGCGCCTGACATCCTGGACCAGGCCAGGGCCACGGCCGCCGAACGGGGTCTGGAAAACGTCGAGTTCGCGGTCGCGGACATCCACGCGCTGGACTTCCCCGACGACACGTTCTGTGTGGTCCACGCCCATCAGGTGCTCCAGCACGTGGGTGACCCGGTGCAGGCGCTGCGCGAGATGCACCGGGTCACCAAACCGGGTGGGTACGTCGCCGTCCGCGACTCGGACTACCTGGCCATGGCCTGGTATCCGGCGTCGGCGGGCATGGCCGACTGGCTGGACCTGTACCGGCGGGTGGCCCGGGCCAACGGGGGCGAGCCGGACGCGGGGCGCCGGCTGAAGTCCTGGGCGCTGCGGGCCGGGCTCACGGACATCACGGCCACCTCCAGCACATGGACGTTCGCCGACACCGACGAGATCGCCTGGTGGAGCGGCCTGTGGGCGGACCGGACCCTCGCGTCGGCGTACGCGGACCGGGCCACGGAAGGCGGGCTGGCGACCCCGGAGCAGCTGCGGGCGGTCTCGGAGGCCTGGCGGGAGTGGGGGCGGCAGGAGGACGCCTGGTTCACCGTGCCGCACGGAGAGATTCTCTGTCGAAAGGCAGTCTGATTCGCCCGGCCGATGTCTGATCCGGCGATTTCGGGAAACTCGGAGTGCAGGAGGTTCACATTATGGTTCCCATTCTGCTCGTCCTGCTTCTGGCCCTGATTCTCTTCGGTGCCGGATTCGCGGTGAAAATTCTCTGGTGGATCGCAATCATCGTGCTGGTGGTCTGGCTACTGGGATTCCTGGTGCGGGGCACGAGCGCGAGCGGATCAAGGGGTCGCTGGTACCGCTGGTAGCCGGCACCGGTAAATGATCAGTCCCTCGGTAGCAGAGGGCCCAGCGGCCCGAGGTCCAGATTAAGGTCCTCGGGCCGCAGCCCGTACCGCTCCCTCAGCTCGGCCATCCGGTCGTCGAGGAGCATGAGAGTGAGCCCCACGCGCTCCTCCTGCTCCTCGCTCATCTCCCCCGTGTCGAAGCGGCGCACGGCCTGCCGCTCCATGAGCTGCCGGAGCAGTTCGACCACCGTCAGGACGAGTTTGACCAGATCGCGTTCGACGGTGTCGGGTTCGAGGTCGAGACGGTTGCGGGCACTCACGTCAACTCTCCCCAGGGCGAGGGTACTTGTTCGTTCACTGAGCTGATCAGCGCGTTCAGGTCGATCCGTACGAGGTCCACGTCCGCGATGCGCAGGGTGATGTCGCCGGTGATGACGACCCCGTCGGCGAGCAGCCGGTCGAGCAGGTCGACCAGGGCGACCTCACGTCGTTCGACGACGGTCACGCGTCCTCCTCGGTCTCTCCGATGCCTGCGGTGAAGGAGTAGACGGCCCAGGGACCGGTGAGTTCGACCCGCAGGCCGAGGGTGGTCCCGGGCGCGTCGCTCTTCGTCCAATCGACCAGTTCCACGAATTGTTCGGAATCCTCGCGCGGAACCAGATAAGCAGCGTTGAGTACATTCTGTCCGGCCGCGCCGGAAAGCGCGGAGTTCTGCGGCGCGTGCAGCCGGTGGTCCTCGGCGCGGCCGGAAAGGGTGCGGTGCAATTCGCCGGCGAATGCCTCGGCGCTCTGCCACCGGTCCTCGTTCGTCCTGGCGAGCCGGCGCCGCTGACGCAGATAGTCCCGGCCGGTCGTGGCGGACGCAGCCGACGAGGAATCCGTTCCCTCGTCGGCCGCGTCGGCCTTTTCGAGATACACCTTCACGCCCCACTCCACTCGCCCGTCAAGGCGGTCGAGAGCGCGGCGGAAGTCGTCCTCGCTTTCCTCCATCATCCCGCGTACGCCGCTGTCGTCCCGGAAGACGGTGGCGAGCCGCAGCGGCAGGGGGGTCGTGACGGCGGTCAGCGCGTCGATCACGGCCTGGTGGGCGCGGGCGGTCGCGGTCAGCCAGTCGAGGTCCTCCATCCGGCGCCGGAGCGACTCCTCGGCGAATTCCTCCTCCGGCACCGTACTGACGACGGCGATCAGGCCGCGATGCGCGAGCAGTTCGGGCGGAGCGCCGGCCACCCCCGTCAACCGGTCCTGCAGGGGCAGGGCCGCGTCGAAAGGACGGCAGACGGCATACACGTACCGCAGTCCGGTCATTCGGTCTCCCTCGGCGCTCCCCCACGCTCCAGCTCGGCGAGACGTTCGCGCAACTCGGCGTTCTCGCGGGCGAGTTCGCCCCGGTGGGCGCGGGAGGACAACGCCGGGTCGTCCTCCCACCAGTCGATGCCCATCTCCTTGGCTTTGTCGACGGAGGCGACGATGAGCCGCAGCTTGATCGTGAGCAGTTCGATGTCGAGCAGATTGATCCGGATGTCGCCCGCGATCACGACGCCCTTGTCCAGCACGCGTTCGAGGATGTCGGCGAGGTTGGAGCCGCCGTCATGGCTGTAGGGCTGGGGCAGCCGGCTGGCCGGCGAGGTCATCGACGGCTCCCGGCCCGGGTCCCGGATTCGGCTTCCTCTTCGGCGGCCTCGGGCTCGTACGCGGCGTCGTCCTCGTCCTCCTCGTACGCTGCCTCCTCTTCATCCTCGTCCTCGTACTCGGGCTCCTCGGGCTTCTGGTCGTCCGCCTCCTCCTCGAAGTCGCCCTCCGGCTCGGTCCCTTCGGCTTCTTCGTCGGCGTCGTCCTCGTACTCTGCCTCCGCCCCTTCGTCTTCCTCCTCCTCCGCGAGGGCGTCCTCGTGGCTGCGGACCACCTCGCCGTCGCGGATCTCGCCGCGCCAGCCGTCGTCCGTCTCACCCTTGAGCGTGATGAAGCGGGCGAAGTTCTTGAGGTCGAGCCGGGTGCGGCGGCCCTGGGCGCGCCAGATGTTGCCGGTCTTCTCGAACAGCCCCTTGGGGTAGTACTCGACGACCAGCAGGACACGGGTGAGGTTCGGGGCGAGCTCGTGGAAGGAGGCGACACCCTTCGTGGTGCCCTTCGCGCCCTCCGACGTCCAGGAGATCCGGTCGTCGGGCACCTGTTCGGTGGTGTGGGCCTTCCAACTGCGGTTGGACCAGAAGACCTTGAGCTGCCAGTCGGAGGTCGTGTCGTCGGCGCGGTTCGCGCTCTTCACGCCTTTCGCGAAGGTGCTGAAGTCCTGGTACTGGGTCCACTGGTCGTAGGCGGTGCGCAGCGGGACGCCGACGTCGATGAACTCGATGACGACTGTCGGCTTCTTTCCCGCCCCGCCCTTGCGCTTGCCCTTGCCGCCGGTCAGGTTCTTGAAGGCGCCGACCACACTGTCCTTGGCTCGTCCGGCGCCGACTTCCACGGCGGAGCGCAGGGGGCCCTTGCCCTCGGCGAGTTTGCGGCCACCGTCGAGGGCCAGTTTGGCGAAGCCGGGGCTGTTGCCGGCCGCGATGTCGTTGAGTTTGACGGTCGTCTCACCGAGCCGGTGTCCGACGCCCGTCAGCAGGCGCTGCGCCTGGGCGGCGAGATACTCCTGGACCTCCGCCTTCAGCCGGTCGGCCGCCTCGCTGTGGGCGACACCGGTGAGCGGGTTGTCCTTCACGGACCCGGCGGACTTGACGGACTTGAGGGTGTCGGTCATCGTTCACCGCCTCCCTTGGGCAGTCGCGCCCGGGTGCCGCGACCGGCGTCCCGCGCGGCGGCCGTCTTCTTGGCGGTCGCCTTCCTCGCGGTCGCCTTCCTCGCGGAGGGACGGCCGGATGCCGTTGTCTTCCGGGGCTCCGCCTTCTTCGTGGCGGCCGTCCTCTTCGCCGCCGTCCTCTTCGCCGGCTTCTCGCTCCTCCCACTCTTCTCGGCGGGCGCTTCCTCGTCGGTCTCCTCCTCCTCGTCGTCGCGCCCGAGGTTCGTCGGGTCCGGTACGACGCCCGCGAGTTGGTCGCGTACCTCCGCCGTGCGGCCGTGCAGACGGTCGGCCAGTGCCTCGACCTGCCGCTCGACCATCGCACCCGACGCCGCTTTGCCGACGCCCCGCAGGTCCTCGCGCAGCTGGTCGCCGATCTCCTTGAACTGCGGGTTGTCGCGCAGTTGCGTGGACACCAGGTCCGCGAGTGCCCGCGGGCTCAGCTGCATCCGCTTGCCGGCCACCAAAGTGCCGACGGCGAACGCCAGTTTCAGTTTTTTCGTACGTCCAAGGACGTATCCGGCCCCTACCGCGAGGCCCAGTCCCACTCGGTTCATTCTCGTGCCGTCCCGTTGTCGGTGCCCGCGCCCGTGCGCAGGCCGGTTTCCAGCCGGTCGAGGAGCTCGTCCTCGCGGCGGTCGAACTCCTCGTCGTCGATTTCGCCCGCCTCCAACTGCTGTTCCAGCTGGGCGAGTTCGGTGCGCACGGTGACGGGGTCGTAGTACAGCCGTTCCGCCTCGTGCAGCACCTGCTCGATCACCCAGGCGCTGCCGCGCACCGGTGCGAACGGCAGCAGCAGCACCTCTGAGATCAGTCCCATGTGCGGCTCTGCTCCGCCCCGGCTTCGACACCGCCCGTCGTGGAACCCGCGGGCTCGGCCGGGCCCGGCTCGACGAAGCTGTACGGCGGCAGCGGCCCGTGGACCCGCACTTCGAGGTACGGACGGGCCTTGCGGAGCTGCTCGGTCGCGGTGAGGAACACCTCCGCCGAGTCGCGGGCCACCAGGAACGACACGTTGGCCAGCCAGCCGGTCGACTCGGCGCCCACACTCACCGCCACCGCGGACGGCGCCAGCGTCTGCCGCACCTCGACGGCGTCCTCGGCCTCCCGGGCCTTCACCGCGGCCACGACCATCTCGCCGAGGCGCACCTTGTCCTCGTAACTTCCGCCGCCCGCCTGCCTGTTGACCTCGGTGAGCGCCCGGATCTCCGGGTTCTCCGCCAGCACGCGATGCAGGACGGCCTCTTCCTCGTGGCTCGCCTTGACGTTGTACTCGATGTTGCCTTCGAGGGCTTCGAGGCGTTCCTGGTAGTGCTCGGCGCGCTCGGCCAGTACGGAGGCGACCGCGTCGTCGTCCGGTGCCACGCTGCCGAACCGCATGGGCAGCACACAGCCGGCCCCGCCCGCCTCCTCCAGTACGTGCTGGTGGGCGAGCAGGTCCTTACGCTTGGGGCGCAGTTTCTCGGGTGCGTCGCTGACGATCGCCGCCAGCGCGCCCGCCGTCAGGACGCGCACCGAACGCGGCGGGTCGCCGACACCCCGCAACTCCTCGGCGAAAGAAGGGAGTGCGGGATGGGCGGCGTCGGTGACGCCGTAGACGTACGTACCGATGCTCGTGTCGTTGCCCGTCTCCGTGCCGCTGCTCGTACTCACTCCTGCTCCTCCTTCCTGCGTGCGGCCGTGGTCTTGCGGGTGCGCTGCTGCCTGGGTTCGGCCTGCCCCTCCTCACGGGACTGCCGGAAGGCGTCGGAGACGGTCTCGGCGGCGCCGGACAGTGCCCCCTTGGACTTGCCTTTCGCCCCGGACTCGGTGATCTCACCGACCAGGTCGGGCAGTCCGGGGTCCCGGTGCGGCCCGGCCTCCAGGTCGAGCCGGTTGCACGCCTCGGCGAACCGGAGGTACGTGTCGACGCTGGCCACGACGACCCGGACATCGATCTTCAGGATCTCGATACCGACCAGGGAGACCCGCACGAACGCGTCGATGACCAGCCCCCTGTCGAGAACGAGTTCAAGTACGTCGTAGAGGCCGCTGGAGCCGCCTCCCCTGCTGCTCTGCTGTGCCGGGACAACGGTCATACCGTCCATCCCTCCTTGTCTGTCGAGTTGTCTGTCGAGGTGCTTCGGCTGTTCATGGATGCCGGCACCGGATTCACCGGCCCTCGGACCTGCGTGCGTCGGCGCGCCCTCGTTCGTAGCGGCGGACCCGCCGGTAGCCGGTGAGTTCACCGCGCTGGTTGAGGTCGACCTGATAGCTCGCGAGAAGGCTCATGGTGTCGGGGACTCTGGAGAGCTCCAGTACCTCGATCTCCAACGCCCAGCCGTTCTCCGTCTGTTCGAGGGACGACACGGTCTCCGCGGTCATGCCGGTGAGCTCCGCGAGCTGGTCGCGTGCCCCGCGCATGATGTCCAGGGTCGACTTGGGTTCGTTCGATTCGGTCTGCGATGAATTCGTCATAGCCCTTCCCTGGCCTTCGGGTGGCCAGGGAAGGACTACTCAAACCAGCGGGCAGCTACTCGAACCCAGCAGGCTCAGACCAGCGAGTCCAGCCTTCGCCGCGCCGGCCCCAGCGCCCGTCCGCGCCCCATCACCCCGCCCCACGGATCGGTACGGACCTGCTCGACCGCGTCAGCGATCGTCCAGCGTCCGGGGTTGAGTTCCGGGTCGTCCAGCTGGTCCCAGCCGATGGGGACGGCCACGGGTGCCCCGGGCCTCGCCCGGACGGAGAACGGCGCGACCGCGGTCTGCGCGTACGCGTTGCGCTGCACGTCGAGGTAGAGCCTGTCGCCGCGCTCCTTCTTGCGGGCGGCGGTGGTCAGCCGGTCGGGGTGCGCGGCGGCCAGCACCTCGGCGACGCCCCTGGCGAACTCCCGTACCTCGTCGAAGTCGTGGTGCCCGCTCAGCGGTACGACGATGTGCAGGCCGCGCGAGCCGGTGGTCATCAGCGCGGACGGCAGTCGCAACGTGTCGAGCAACTCCCGCAGGTACAGGGCCGCTTCGCGCACCCGGGTGAAGTCGTCCACCGTCGGATCGAGATCGAGGACCATGCGGTCCGGGTATTCGACGCGGCCGACCCGCGAGAGCCAGCGGTGCAGGGTGACGGAGGCCTGGTCGGCGAGGTGGACCAGGGTCGCCGTGTCGTCACAGACCGGGTGGACGACCGTACCGCCCTCCTTCGCCACCTCGACCCGGTTGATCCACTCCGGGTAGTTGTCGGAGACGTTCTTCTGCATGAAGCGGGGGCCGTCGATCCCGTCCGGGTGGCGTTCCAGCATCAGGGGGCGCCCGCGCAGGTGGGGCAGCATGAACGGCGCGACGGACCGGTAGTAGTCGACGAGGTCGGCCTTCGTGTACTCCTTGGCGTCGTCGCCGCCGGGGAAGAGCACCTTGTCGGGGCGGTGGACCTCGACGGTCCGCCGCCCGGCCCGCACCCGTCGTACCGCGCCGTCGCTCACGCCACGATCGCCTCCTCCACGAGCAGCCGGCCCGCCGCCATGATCGCCTCGGCGTCGATGCCCGCGGCGTGCAGCTGCTCGTCGGGACTCGCCGAGCCGGGCATCGTACGAACGGCGAGGCGTGCCAGACGTGGCAGCGGCCGTCCGTCGAGGAAGGCGTCGAGGACCGCGTCCCCGATGCCGCCCTCCTCGCGGTGGTCCTCGACGGTGAGCAGACAGCCGGTCTCCTCGGCGGCCCGGCGCAGGGTGGGCCGGTCGACGGGCTTGACGGAGTACAGGTCGACGACCCGGACCGCAATGCCCTGGGCGCCGAGCGCGTCCGCGGCGCTCAGCGCCTCGTGGACGGTCACGCCGGCCGCGACCACGGTCAGCCGGTCCTCGCGCCCGGCGGAGCGCAGCACCTTGCTTCCGCCGACCGGGAACTTCTCGTCGGGCCCGTACAGCACCGGTGTCCCGCCGCGCGAGGTGCGCAGATACCCGATGCCGTCGAGGCCCGCCATCGTGGCGACGAGCTGCGCGGTCTGGTGGGCGTCGCACGGATACAGCACCGTCGAGCCGTACAGCGCGCGGAACATCGCCAGGTCCTCCAGGCCCATCTGGGATGGCCCGTCCTGGCCGATGGCGACACCCGCGTGCGAGCCGACGAGGTTGATGGCGACTCCGCTGACCGCCGCCATCCGCAGGAAGTCGTGGGCGCGGGTCAGGAAGGCCGCGAACGTCGACGCGTACGGTATCCAGCCGCGGGTCGCCAACCCCACTGCGGCGGCGACCAGTTGCTGTTCGGCGATGTAGCACTCGAAGAACCGGTCGGGATATTCCTTGGCGAAGGCCTCGGCGCGCGTCGAGTCGCTGACCTCTCCGTCGAGGGCCACGACGTCGGCGCGGGCGTCGCCGAGCGCGGCGAGCGCCTGCCCGTAGGCGTCCCGGGTAGGGACCTCTTCTCCCTCGTCCCAGCGGGGCAGTTCGAGGTGTCCGGCGCGTACGGCGTGCAGCGCCCGGGCGGCAGGCGGTTCGGGCGGGCGGACGCGCAGATCGCGGGGGCCGCCGAGTTCGGCGATCGCCTCGTCCGGGTCCGGGAGCGGTTTGCCGTGCAGTCCCTCGCGGTCCTCCACAGCCGCGACGCCCTTGCCCTTGAGGGTGCGGGCGAGGATGATCACGGGCTGCCCGATCGTGGACTCGGCCTCGCTGTAGGCCCGGTCGACGGCGTCGACATCGTGCCCGTCGATCTCTATGGTGTGCCAGCCGAAGGCCTTGAACCGGCGGGCGTAGGCGTCGAGATCGTGCCCGTGGCGGGTCGGCCCGCGCTGCCCCAGCCGGTTGACGTCGACGACGGCGACCAGATTGTCGAGATGCTCGTACGACGCGTGCTCGGCGGCTTCCCAAACCGACCCCTCGGCCAGCTCACTGTCGCCGCACAGCACCCAGACCCGGTACCCGGTGCGGTCGAGCCGCTTGCCGGCCAGCGCGATCCCGACACCCACGGGCAGCCCCTGGCCGAGCGAGCCGGTGGCCGTCTCGACCCACGGCAGCCGCCGGGGTGTCGGATGCCCTTCGAGCCTGCTGCCGAGCGTGCGGTAGGTGAGCAGTTCGGCGTCATCGATGGCACCAACTGCCTTGTAGGCGGCGTAGAGCAGCGGTGAGGCATGCCCTTTGGAGAGGACGAAGCGGTCGTTGCCGGGGTGGGTCGGGCGGTCGAAGTCGTAGCGGAGGTGACGGCCCAGGAGTACGGCCATCAGATCGGCGGCGGACATGGACGAGGTCGGATGCCCGGAGCCCGCGGTGGCCGAGGCCCGGACGCTGTCGACACGCAACTGCTGTCCCAGTTCGGCGAGTTCAGCGGTGCTGTGCAGTGGTTCGGCGGTTTTCACGACTCTCCTTCCGATGCGGCGGACTGTTCCGGAGCCCGTTCCGGTGGCTGCTGCGTGTCCCGCTCCGGGGACCTCCGCGCGCCCGGCACCCGCGCCAGCTCAGGCGACGCCGTGTCCAACGGCACCGACCAGGACCGGACGAGCCCCAACTGCACGCCCTGGCGCGGCAGTACGGCTTCCAGCAGCCAGTCGGCCGCGACCCGCACCCGGTTCCCGGGCATCGCCGCGAGGTGGTAGCCACGAGCGACCGCACCGGCGAGCGGCCCGGACAGGGAGACGCCGAGCGGGTTGGCGGCGGCCTTGACCCCGCCCAGATCGACGACGAACCCCAGGTCACGGTGGCGGTAGGCGCGGCGGGAGCAGATCCCGAGCGAGGCGGCGACATTACGGGCCGCGACCTTGCCCTGTCGCCAGGCGTGCTGCGCCGTCATCCCCGTGAACTCACCGGGTTTGGTCAGGTCGGGAACAGCGGCGGCGTCCCCGCACGCGAACACCTCGGGGTGGCCCGGCACTTGGAGGAACGGGTCGACGATCAGCCGTCCGCGTTCCAGTGGCTGCCCGATGCTCTCCACCAGCGGATCGGGACGGACGCCGACACACCACACCAGGGTGCGTGACTCGACGAACTCCCCGTCGGACACCAGGACTCCGCCGGCTGTCGCCTCCTTCACGGAGGTTCCGGTGCGTACGTCGATGCCCCGCTGCCGTAGCACGCGGTCGGCGGTGCGCGACAGTTTCTCGTCCAGCTGGGGCAGGACGCGCGGGGCGGTGTCCAGCAGCAGCCAGCGGGGCCGCATGCCTTCGCGCAGGGGCTGCCTCCGCACCAGCGCGTCGGTGAACAGCTGCCCGTGCGCGGCGACTTCGGTACCGGTGTAGCCCGCGCCGACCACGACGAACGTACAGCGTGCGGCGCAGCTCTTGGGGTCGTCGGCGGCAGCCGCCAGTTCGACCTGCCGGGTCACGTGGTCGCGCAGATACAGCGCCTCGGGCAGACCGCGGAAGCCATGGGCGTTCTCGGCGACGCCGGGGATGGGCAGCAGCTTGTTGACGCTGCCGACGGCGAGGACGAGCCGGTCGTAGCCGAGAGTGCCGCTCTCGCCCTCGGGGTCCGTATAGCGCACGGTGCGCGCATCGAGGTCGATGCCGTCGGCGTCGGCCTCGCCGAGCACCAGACGCACCCGGGACAGGGTGCCGGGGAGGGAGACGGTGACGCGGCGCGGTTCCAGGACACCGGCGGCGACCTGGGGCAGCAGGGGCAGATACAGGAAGTGGTCGGTCGGGTTCAGCAGGGTGATGTCGGCCTTCTGCCGGGTCAGCCGGGCCAGGGTGCGGGCCGTCTGGTACCCGGCGAAGCCCGCGCCGACGATCAGGATGCGGGGTCGACTCACGTTTTCGCCTCCGGCGGTGTCGCGCGTGCAGAGCCTTCGGTCATTCGTACGAACGCCGTCGTGGACGCCCGTACGGAACTTTCCGCGTCCCCCTGGTCAGGGCCCCCAAACGTCTGTCGGGTCCCGGTTCGGCCGACCACTCCCCGACATCCGCGCGCCGGTTTCCCCGCCGCCCGCTGGGTACCCGGAACGGACCCCGACCCGCTTATTTCCGGAGGTGCTGTCCCATGCCCGAATACGGCTGCTTCCTCGCGTGCGAGGAATTCGGTCCGGCGGACCTCGTCGACCAGGCGAGGCAGGCCGAACAGGCCGGGTTCCAGGCACTGTGGATCTCGGACCACTACCACCCGTGGAACGACGCCCAGGGCCAGAGCCCCTTCGTCTGGTCCGTGATCGGCGCGCTGTCGCAGGCGGTGTCGCTGCCCATCGAGACGGCCGTGACCTGCCCGACCGTGCGGATACACCCGGCGGTGGTGGCGCAGGCGGCGGCGACGAGCGCGGTGCTGACGGACGGCCGGTTCCGGCTCGGCGTCGGATCGGGCGAGGCGTTGAACGAGCACATCTTCGGCGACCGGTGGCCGCCCACGCACACCCGCCTGGAGATGTTGGAAGAGGCCATCCAGGTGATGCGCCGCCTCTTCACCGGCGAGGAGGTCAATCACCACGGCCCCCACTACACCGTCGAGAACGCCCGCCTGTACACCGTCCCCGACGAGCCGGTCCCGATCGACGTCTCCGGCTTCGGCCCCCAGGCGACGGCGCTCGCGGCCCGCGTCGGCGACGGCTACATCACCATGGGCCCCGACGAGGACCTCACGACCCAGTTCCGCAAGGGCGGCGGGGGTTCGGGGCTCGTCAGCGGCGGTACGAAGGTCTGCTACGGCCCCGACCGCGAGGAGGCCGTCCGCACGGTGCACCGGCTGTGGTCCAACCAGCTGCTGCCCGGCGAGATGGGCCAGATCCTGCCCACGCCGCGCCACTTCGAACAGCTGGAGGCGCTGGTCACCGAGTCCATGGTGAGCGAGAACACGGTCTGCGGCCCCGACGTGAACGAGCACGTCTCGGAACTGTCCGCCTTCGCCGACGCGGGCTTCGACCGGGTCTACGTCAGCCAGATCGGCCCCGACCAACGCGGCTTCTTCGACTTCTACCGTACGAAGGTGCTGCCTCAGCTGACGGGCGGCTGAAGAAGCTGAAGCCAGGGTCCGCCGCGTGCCGCACCGGCGGACACCACGGCACCCAGTCCGCCAGGACGAAGCCATGTGACGATGCCCGGCGCTGTGTCTCCGGTGGGGCCCGCCTCAAGCGGACTCCCCTGGCGGGGGCGTCATGGGCCTACCGGTGGGCGAGCGCGAAACCGACCGGCTCGACCGTTCCGCGTACGCGCACCAGGCCCCGCCGACGGCCCGGTCACCACCACGGTGCCTGGACGGTGCCTGGACTGGACAGGGAACGGGCCGCCGACCCGGCTGGGTCGGCGGCCCGTTCGCGCGTTTGTCCGCGTGCCGGCACACTCACCGTCACGCCCGGTGGTGCGGCGCCCCGGGATCGCTGTCGTCCCGGCCCGGTGTTCCCGGCGGGGAGATGTCCGGCGCGGGTCCGCCGGGCGGCACCGGGGGTACGGGCGGAACGGGCACGCCCGGCCCGCTCCCGAGCACCGTTGCCGCCGGGTCCCCGGCAGCGCCGATACTGCCGGCCGGGGGGTGCGTGCGCGAGGGTCCGGGGCGGGCCATGTTGCGCAGGGCGTAGGCCAGGGCACCGAGGACCGCCGCGGTGATGAGGGCGGCGGCCCAGCCCGGCAGGCCTTCTGCCAGGGCCAGTCCCAGGGTGAGCGCGAGAGCCGCGCCCGCGTACAGGGCGACGGCGCCCGATGTGGCGTACAGCGCGGCGGCGCGGCGCTGTTTGCGGGTCTGCTCACGCAGTTCGTCGCGCACGGCCTCGCGCGCCACCTGCGCAAGCTCGTCGACCAGGTTCTTGTCGAGATGTTCCAGGTGATCGATACGGTCCATGGGCGCCGGGTACCCCGCCCCGGGCGGCTGACGCCACCGGGCGGGTTCCGGAGATCGGCCGAAACGATCTCCCTCCCCAGTCATCCCCAACTACCCTCGTCCGCATGGACATTCTGGGAGCAACGCTGCGCGTCTGCGTCGACGACCTGGAGACCACGGTCCCCTTCTACGAACGGCTCGCGGGCGGCAGAGCCCAGCGCTTCGAGCGCGGCGGGGTCTCCGTCGCCGCGGTCGGCTGCTTCCTGCTGATGAGCGGCCCCGAGGCCGAGTTGGAGGTACTGCGCAAGATCACGGCCACGATCGCGGTGTCCGACGTCGACGAGGCCCACCGGGTCCTCACGGATTCGGGCGCCCGCGTCCTGGCGGGCCCACTGGCGACTCCGGCGGGCCGCAACCTGATCGCGCTGCATCCGGACGGTTCGGTGTACGAGTACGCGGACCGCCGCACAGCACAGTAGGCGTCGGCTCAGCGCTTCAGCATGTCCGAGGTGATCGCCCACCGTTCGTGGTCCCGCCAGGCGCCGTCGATGTACAGGAAGCTCGGCGAGTAGCCCTCCAGCCGGAAGCCACAGCGCCGGGCGAGGGCGATCGAGGCGGTGTTGCCGGGCTGCACGTTGATCTCCAGCCGGTGCAGCCGCAGCGGCGGCCCGAAGGCGTACCGCACGACGAGACCGAGACCCTCGCTCATCAGCCCCCGCCCGGCCGCGTGCGCGAAGGCCCCGTACCCGAGGGCCCCGCACAGAAAGCCGCCCTGGACGATGTTGTTGATGTTGATGAACCCGGCGACGGCGCCCCCCTGGTCGTCGGCGCCGTCGGATCGCTCACCCT
Source organism: Streptomyces sp. NBC_00576 (assembly GCF_036345175.1). Lineage (NCBI taxonomy): Bacteria > Bacillati > Actinomycetota > Actinomycetes > Kitasatosporales > Streptomycetaceae > Streptomyces > Streptomyces sp. NBC_00576. The sequence goes on from NZ_CP107780.1 coordinate 1,797,288, forward strand.
TCTCGCACACGAGGAACCCGGCCTTCGTCGGATCCTCGATCAGCCGCCCCGCATACGAGGCATAGGCGTCCGGGCTCGCCGGCGGAGCCAGCCAGGGATGGTGCAGTTCCCGGCTCTCCCGCACCCGGGCGATGAACTCACCGCCGTCCTCATAGGTGAACGGACGTACGCCCACGCGGGGCCCTTCGGTGAGATATCCACGGTGCTCAGACACTCAGCCACCTTACGCGCGGCGCCTGTTCACCTTCGGCGCCGCATGAAGTAGGCCCCGCAGAGGGCGCCGATGACCCCGGTGCCGAGCAGCGCCATCCACAGCGGCATGGTCACCTCGGGGATCAGCAGCCGGATCTCGGTGGCGCGGGTGTTCTCGAAGATGAAGATCAGGGCGAGCAGGCCGAGCGCCCCGACGGCGACCCGGGTGGGCGTCAGCAGCCCCCGCGCACCACCGGCCCCGCCACCGGCCTTGCCACCACTCTCGGAGGTCTTCGGGCTCATGAGGCCAGCATGGGCCGACCCGGGGCTTCCCGCGCGCCCGGAGGTACGCCGGACGGGTGACGGCGCCGGAGGCCGACCCGCACCGCCCTCACCGCAGCGCCGGTTCCTCCAGCGTCAGCGTCCCCGCGTCCGCGTCCAGCTCGGCGGCCATCCCGAACGGGATCGTCAGCGCCCCCTCGCAGTGCCCGAACCCGAATCCCTCCACCACCGGCACCCCGAGCCCGCCTAGCCGGTCGGCGAACACGGCGCGCAGCCCCTCGTACGGACCGCACCGCTCCCACGAGCCCAGCGCGATCCCGGCGACACCGTCGAGCCAGCCGGTGCGCAGCAGCTGGGTGAGGGTCCGGTCGATGCGGTACGCGCTCTCGCCCACGTCCTCGATCATGAGCAGCCCGCCGCGCGCACCGGGCCGGGCGTGCGGGGTGCCCTGTTCTGCGGCGAGTATGGCCAGGCAGCCGCCGAGGGTGACACCCCGGGCCCGCCCGGGCGCCAGCGCGGAACCCGCCGCGGCGTTGATGACCCGTACCGACTCCGGATCGAACAGGGTGGCCCGCAGATGCTCCTGCGCCCGCGCGTTCTTGAGGAAGTCGACGGCGGATGACATCGGCCCGTGGAGCGTGGCGAGTCCCAGGCGGACCGCGAACGCCTCGTGCAGCGCGGTGGCGTCGCTGTAGCCGACGAACACCTTGGGCCCGGCCGCCCGCAGCGCGTCCCAGTCGAGCAGGTCGACCATGCGCTGTGCGCCGTACCCGCCACGGGCGCTCAGCACCGCGTCGACCGTCGGGTCGCACCAGGCGGCCTGGAAGTCGGCGGCCCGGCCGGCGTCAGTCCCCGCGAGGTAGTCGAACTGCCCGTGCCGGTCCAGGACATGGGGTGCGACGACGGGGTCGAGGTCCCAGCCGCGCAGGATGTCGAGGCCGGCCTGCAGCCGCTCCTCGCGGACAGGTCCGCTGGGTGCGACGACGGCCACGCGGGCCCCGGGGGCGAGCCTCGACGGCCGTACCAGTGGCTTCACTTGACGAGCTCCAGGGTCGGGATACCGGGCGGGGTGAGCCCGAAGACCTGTGCGTACAGGGAGAGTTCGGACTCCAGGACACGTACGGTCGTGTCCGCCCGCCGGAAGCCGTGCCCCTCCCCCTCGAACGCGATGTACCGGTGCGGCACGCGCCGTCCCTCCGCCGCGAGCCGGGCGAGGAACCGGTCGCACTGCGCGGGCGGGCAGATGACGTCGTCCAGCCCCTGCAGCAGCAGGAAGGGCGCGGTGATGTCGGCGGCGTGCTCGGCGGGCGAGCGCTCCAGATAGCGGCCCGGGACCTCGGCGAGCGGGCCGACCAGGGTCTCCAGGTACTGCGATTCGAAGTCGTGGGTCTCCCCCGAGCCCCAGCCGGCCAGGTCGAGAACGGGGTAGAGGATCGTGCCGCAGGCGTAGACGTCGGTGCCGGTGAGGGAGGCCGCCGCGGTCCAGCCGCCCGCGCTGCCGCCCCGGACCGCGAGCCGGGCGCGGTCGGCGGTGCCCTCGTCGGCGAGGGCGAGCGCGACGGCCGCGCAGTCCTCGACGTCGACGACGCCCCACTGCTCGCGCAGCCGGCCCCGGTACTCGCGCCCGTACCCGGTCGAGCCGCCGTAGTTGACCTCGGCGACGCCGATGCCCCGCGAGGTGAAGTAGGCGATCTCCAGGTCGAGCACGAGGGGTGCCCGCCCGGTCGGCCCACCGTGCGCCCACACGACGTACGGGGGCAGCTCGTCGTCGGACGCCGTGTACCCGGGGTGGTGCGGCGGGTAGATGTGCGCGTGGATGTCCCGGCCCTCCGGGCCGGTGAAGGTGCGGATCTGCGGCTCCGGATAGTGCACGGGGTCGACCGGGTCGCGGTGCGCGGCGCCGATGACCCTGGCCCGTCCCGTACGGGTGTCCAGCTCGACGACCTCGTACGCGCTGCGCGGGCTGGCCCCGACGGCGACGACCCGCTCCCCGTGCACGGCGAGGGTGGCCGCGAACTCGGTCCAGGGGCCGCACGTGTCGACGACGTCGCCGGTCTCGGGGTCCAGGATCCCGAGCGAGGTCGACCCCCGCCCGTGCACCACGGCGACGAGGCCGCCCTCCAGGGGTGCGAACCAGCGCTGCCCTACCTTCCAGAGCGCCCCGCCGAACTCCTCCTCGCGACGGCACACCGGCATGTGGTCCCGGTGCAGGTTCCACCAGCCCGAACGGTCGCTGACATAGAGAAGCGCTCCGTCGGCCGCCCAGTCCACCTGCGGGATCGACTCGTCGGTCCCTCCGGCGACGGTCCGGGCACCGTTCAGCGTGCCGTCGGTGCCCACCTCCGCGACCACCAGTTCGGTCCCGTCCCAGGGCATCCGCGGATGGTCCCAGGCGAGCCAGGCCGCGCGCCGCCCGTCGGGCGAGATCCGGGGCCCGGTGACGAACCGGTGCCGGTCGTCGGTGAGTTCGCGGACGGCGTCCCGCTCCTGAGCCGCCGAACCGTCCAGCGGCACGGCGGCGAGCACACGCCGCACATCGACGGGACCGTCGCCGGTGAACTCCTCCAGCACGCACCAGACTTCACCGAGCGCGAGCCGCAACTGCGGTTCCACCCACCGCAGTCCGCCGCCGACCGGGGACAACGGCGTGAGGGGGCGCGGCTCCTGCCCCTCCTCCAGGCAGTACAGCCGCTGATCGGTGAAGTTCACGAACACGACCACCGGCCCGGCGTCGCGCATCACGCCGGTCCACGGATGCCCGCCGTACTCCATGACCCTGCTGCGCACGTTCCACGGCTCGTCCAGGACCGACTCCTGGGAGCCGTCGGCCCGGCGTCGCACCAGGGTGCGCCGGCCGCCCTCGGTGGGCCTCGGCTCGGTCCACCATGCCTCGTCGCCGACGAAGCCCACGTACTCGGGAGACCCGTCGTGCTCGGCGGCCAGTGCCGCCTCGATGGGCGAGGGCCACGATCCGTACGGCAGTGTCTGCACTGTCTCCCCCACTCGCTAGGCCGTCCGCAGGAACCGGTCGAGGACCCGGACGCCGAAGTGCAACGCCTCTACCGGGACGCGCTCGTCCACACCATGGAAGAGTGCCTGGTAGTCGAGGCCCTCGGGCAGTCTGAGCGGCGCGAATCCGTACCCGGTGATGCCGAGCCGCGAGAACTGCTTGGCGTCGGTGCCACCGGACATGCAGTACGGCACCACGTGCCCCTCGGGCGCGAACTCCTCGACGGCGGCGCGCATTCGGGCATACGTGGCTGAGTCCACCGGGGCCTGCAGCGCCACCGAGCGATGGTGGAACTCCCATGCGACGTCGGGGCCGGTGAGTTCGTCGAGGGTCGTGAGGAACTCGTCCTCGCAGCCGTGCAGGAAGCGTCCGTCGACGTACGCGACAGCCTCCCCGGGGATCACGTTGACCTTGTAGCCGGCGTTCAGCATGGTCGGGTTGGCGCTGTTGCGGACGGTCGCCTCGACGAGCTGGGCGGCGGGGCCGAGCTTGGTGAGGAGCCCGTCGACGTCGTCCAGGTCGGGCTCGATCCCGTAGAGGGCGGCGAGTTGGGTGAGGGCGGCCCGGACGGTCGGGGTGAGGCGCAGCGGCCACTCGTGCGCGCCGATGCGGGCGACGGCGGCGGCGAGGCGGGTGACCGCGTTGCTGTCGTTGACCTTCGAGCCGTGCCCGGCGCGGCCCTTGGCGGTCAACTTGAGCCAGCCGGTGCCGCGTTCGCCGGCGGCGATGGGGTACAGGTGCCGTCCGCCGCCGTCGTGGAAGGTGAACGCCCCGGACTCGCCGACCCCTTCGGTGCACCCTTCGAACAGCCCTGGGTGTTCGGCGGCCAGGAACTCGGAGCCGTCCTCGGCGCTGGCCTCCTCGTCGGCGGTGAACGCGACGACGATGTCGCGCCGGGGCCGGACGCCCTGGCGGGCCCAGTCCCGGACGACGGCGAGGATCATCGCGTCCATGTTCTTCATGTCGACCGCGCCCCGCCCCCAGACGACGCCGTCGCGGATCTCCCCGGAGAACGGGTGCACGCTCCAGTCGTCGGCACGCGCGGGCACGACGTCGAGATGCCCGTGCAGGAGCAGCGCGTCGGCGGACGGGTCGGTGCCCTCGATCCGGGCGACGACGTTGGTGCGCCCCTTGGTCCGTTCAAGGAGCGTGGGCTCCAGGCCCGCCTCGGCGAGGAGTGCGGCGGCGTACTCGGCGGCGGGCCGCTCCTGACAGTCGCCGCCGCCGTGGTTGGTCGTGTCGATCCGGATGAGATCGGAGGTGAACGACACCACCTCGTCGAGCGCCTGCTGCTCAGCCATACTGCTCCTCCACCGCGGCCGAGACGATCGTCGTGACCGCCTTGAAGGTACGAATCCCCTCGTACATTGTGCCGCTGGTGTACGCCACTTTCCGCTCCCCGGTCCGCGTGACCCCGGGTACGACGGTCGCGGCCATGGCGAGATGCTCGGCGTCGAACTCCAGGGCGACGGTGAACGGCCCGCCGACGACGGGCTCGTGCCGCACGGCCAGAGCGGCGGCCTCCTTCGCGGCGGCCCGGATGTCGGCGGCGGTCCTGGCGGGCGTCCGGCACACGGCGGCGTACCGCGACACATGGTCCTTGACGGCGACCTTCAGCGCCTCGGGCGCGTATCCGAGCGCGTCCTCGCAGGCGAGGTCGTCGCCGGTGACGAGCACGACGGGGACCCCGTACTCGGCGACCACATGGGAGTTGAGGAGCCCCTCGCTGGCCCGTACGTCGTTCACCCATACGCCGGTGATGGAGTTGGCGAGGTAGGTGTGGGCGAGGACGCCCTCCATGCCGGCACCCGCGTGATAGCCGACGAAGGCGATCCCGTCGACGTCGCCGTGCTGTACGCCCTCGACCATGGACAGCGACTTGTGGCGCCCGGTGAGCATCTCCACCCGCTCGTCCAGCCGTTCGAGGAGCAGATTGCGCATGGTCCAGTGGGCCTCGTTGACCAGCACCTCGTCGGCGCCGCCGTCGAAGAAGCCGAGCACGGCGGCGTTGACGTCCGAGGTGAACATCGAGCGGCACCGCTCCCACTGCGGGGTGCCCGGCAGCACATCGGCCGGCCAGGTCACGCCGGTGGCACCCTCCATGTCGGCGCTGATGAGGATCTTCATGCTGCGTCACGTTACGCGTCGAGGCGGAACGCGGCTACGAACAGGCCACACGATGCGGACGGCGCTGTCGACCCGTTCCACGATCCGGCCGACCGTCACTCCTCCTCACCCCGTGCCGGGCCGGTCCTCGCGGTGACGGTGACCCGGCAGCATTTCCTGGACCTTGGCCTTGAAGCCCTGCCGGACCATGGCGGCGCGGTCGCTGTCGCCCTTCAGGACGGAGGCGGCCGCCGCCTCGATCTGGTCCAGGGAGGCGTGCGGCGGGATCGGCGGCACGGCCGGGTCGGTGCGGAAGTCCAGCACGCAGGGTCGGTCGGCCGCCAGGGCCGCCTCCCAGGCGCTGCGCACGTCCCCGGGCTTGTCCACCCGCAGCCCGTCCAGACCCAGCGAGCGGGCGAAGTCGGCGTAGGCGACATCGGGAAGGGCCTGCGAGGGCAGGAACTGCGGGGCGCCGGACATGGCGCGCATCTCCCAGGTGACCTGGTTGAGGTCCTGGTTGTTGAGAACGGCCACCACCAGACGCGGATCGGCCCACTGCTCCCAGTACTTGGCCACGGTGATCAGCTCGGCCAGCCCGTTCATCTGCATCGCCCCGTCACCCACCAGTGCGATCGCCGGCCGGTCTCCGTGCGCGAACTTGGCGCCGATCACATACGGAACACCGGGACCCATGGTGGCGAGCGTGCCGGACAGCGAACCCCGCATGTCGCCGCGCAGCCGCAGATGGCGGGCGTACCAGTTGGCGGCCGAGCCGGAGTCGGCGGCCAGGATCACGTCGTCGGGCAGCAGGTCGTTCAGCGCGTGGACCACGTACTCGGGGTTGATCGGGTCGGCGTCCACCGCGGCGCGCCGCTCCATGACCTCCCACCAGCGGGCGGTGTTCTTCTCGATCTTCTTGCGCCAGTCGTGGTCACCGGCTGGTCGCAGGTGCGGCAGCAGCCGGCGCAGCGTCTCACGGGCGTCGCCCACGAGGTTGATCTCGAACGGATAGCGCAGACCGACCATGTGCGGATCGATGTCGATCTGCACAGCCCGCGCCTGGCCGAACTCGGGCAGGAACTGGGTGTAGGGGAAGCTGGATCCGATCACCAGCAGGGTGTCGCAGTCCCGCATCAGCTCGTACGACGGGCGGGTGCCCAGCAGTCCGATCGAGCCGGTGACGTACGGCAGGTCGTCGTCGAGGGCGTCCTTGCCCAGCAGGGCCTTGGCGACTCCGGCACCGAGCCGGTCGGCGACCTCCATGACCTCCTGGCGGGCTCCCCGGGCGCCCTGTCCGATGAGGACGGCGACCTTCTCGCCCGCGTTGAGCAGTTCGGCGGCGCGCTCGATGTCGGGGCCGGCGGGCACCGGCGCGGACCAGGCCATGCCGAGGCTGGAGGGCACCATCTTGAAGGCGTGCTCCGGCGGGGAGTAGTCGAGTTCCTGCACGTCCGCGGGGAGGATGACTGCCGTCACCGAGCGGCGGGCGAGGGCGGTGCGCATCGCGCGGTCCAGCACGTTCGGCAGCTGCTCGGGCACGGTGACCATCTCGCAGAAGTCCGAGGCGACGTCCTTGTACAGACTGAGCAGGTCGACCTCCTGCTGGTACGAGCCGCCCATCGCACTGCGGTTGGTCTGCCCGACGATGGCGACCACGGGCACATGGTCGAGCTTGGCGTCGTACAGCCCGTTGAGCAGGTGGATCGCCCCCGGCCCCGAGGTGGCCGCGCACACCCCGACCCGGCCGGAGAACTTGGCGTAGCCGACCGCTTCGAAGGCAGACATCTCCTCGTGCCTGGACTGGACGAACTGCGGCCTGTTGTCGGCACGGCCCCATGCGGCGAGCAGTCCGTTGATGCCGTCGCCCGGGTACGCGAAGACGTGCTCCACCTCCCACGCGCGCAGCCGCTCCAGGACGTGGTCGGAGACCTTCATCGACATGGTGATGACCTTTCGATGCTTTCGCTGTGTACGTCCGGCCCGGGTACCCGGTTCGCACGACCCCGCACGTGCTGTCCGCAGGGCCGTCCATTCCGTGTCAGCCGACCGTTCTCGGGCACTCGTGGCACTGCCGACGGATCTGTCCGGACCGTCGCGCCACGACCGGAGGTGAAGGGCATGGGACACGGTGGAAATGTGATCGACGAGCTGAAGGCCGACCACCGGGAGGTCGAGGAGTTCTTCGCGAAGATCGAGGCACTGCCCCCCGGTGACAAGAACCGCAAGGTGTACGCCGAACAGGCCACCATGGAGCTGGTCCGGCACTCCGTGGCGGAGGAGGAATACCTCTACCCTGCGGTCCGCGCGCACGTGGCGGGCGGGAACGAGCTGGCCGACAAGGAGATCGAGGAGCACTCGCAGGCTGAGCGGATCATGAAGGATCTGGAGAGCCGCGAGGCGGACAACCCCGAATTCGATCAGCTGATCACCTCACTCATGAGCGACGTCCGGGCGCACATCACCGACGAGGAGGAGAACCTCTTCCCGAGGCTGCGCGCCTCGTGTCCCGGCGATGCGCTGGACGATCTGGGCGACAAGGTCCGCCGGGCGAAGAAAACGGCCCCGACCCGCCCCCACCCCTCCGCCCCGGACGAGCCGCCGGCCAACAAACTGCTGGCGCCGGGAGTCGGCATGATCGACCGGCTGCACGACGCTCTCACCGGGCGGGGCAAGTCCGGCTGAGGCGCCCACGGCACCAGGCACCAGGCACCGACGCGGTTGAAGATCCGGTACGCCGGGTACCCGGAGCGCGTTCCCGCGCGGCAGGGCCGGGTACCCGGAGCGCGTTCCCGCGCGGCAGGACTGTCCACCAGGGAGGCGTGATGGCCGGTTTCGAATTCCTCCTCTCCCACGCGGAGCTGCCGCAGCCGTGCCGCTGAGGGCACCGGATGGTGGTGGGAGCCGTGTACGGGTCCGGAGAGGCTACGGGCAGTGCCCTCGTGGTGATCGACATGATCAACACGTACGACCACGAGGACGCCGAGCTGCTGTTGTCGTCCGCCCGGCGAGTCGTGCCCGTCCTCGCGGAACTGATCGGCCGGGCTCGTGCAGCGGACGTACCGGTCGTCTACGCGAACGACAACTTCGGGCTCTGGCGCTCCCACCACGGAGAGCTCATGGAGACCGCGCTGTCGCGTCCGCACGCCGACCTGATCGAACCGATCCGGCCCGACGACGACTCGCTCTTCGTGATGAAGGCGCGCCACTCCGTCTTCTACGAGACTCCCATGGCCTATCTCCTGTGGCAGCTGGGCGCCGGACATGTGGTGCTCAGCGGCCAGGTCACCGAGCAGTGCGTCCTCTACTCCGCCCTGGACGCCCACATCCGCCACCTGGAGGTCACCGTGCCGAGGGACGCCGTCGCCTCCATTCACCCGCGTCTCGCGGCCGCGGCCCTGGACATGATGGAACGCAACATGGGCGCCCGGATCGTCACGGCGAAGGAAGTCGATTTCCCGGACACCGGCGGCCCGGTGTCGGACGGACAACCGGACCGGCCCGGAGGCCGACGATGAGCGAGCCCGTTCATACGACGCCCCGGACCGGGGACCCCCGGTGCGGGGCATCACCCTCTGGCTCAGAACCCGCCGACCACGCACACCGGAGGAACAGACCATGCCCGAAGTCGTTGTCATCACCGGAGCCAGCGCGGGCATCGGCCGTGCCACAGCCAGGCTCTACGCTCGCCGCGGCGCGAGCATCGCGCTGATCGCACGAGGCCGCGACGGGCTGGAGGCGGCGGCGAAGGAGGTCGCGGACCTCGGCGGGCGCGCCCTCGTCCAGCAGGCCGACACCGCCGAAGCCCGGCAGATCGAGGCCGCCGCCGAAGCCACCGAGCGGGCCCTCGGCCCCATCGACGTCTGGATCAACTGCGCCTTCACCAGCGTGTTCGCACCCTTCGCCGAGATCGGGCCGAACGAGTACGAGCGGGTCACGAAAGTCGCCTACCTAGGGTTCGTCAACGGCACGCGGGCAGCGCTCGCCCGGATGCTGCCGCGCGACCGCGGCACCATCGTCCAGGTCGGCTCCGCACTCGGCGAGCGGGCCATCCCACTCCAGTCCGCCTACTGCGGCGCCAAGCACGCCATCAACGGGTTCTCCTCGTCCGTACGCCTCGAACTGCTCCACCGCGGCAGCCATGTGCACATCACGATCGCCCAGCTGCCCGCGGTCAACACCCCGCAGTTCTCCTGGGTCCGCTCCCGGCTCCCCCGGCATCCACAGCCGGTACCGCCGATCTACCAGCCCGAGGTCGCCGCACGCGGCATCCTGCACGCCGCCGACCATCCGAAACGCAAACAGCGCTACATCGGGGCCGGCACCACGGCGACGATCTGGGCCAACCGCCTCGCCCCGGCCCTCCTCGACCGCTACCTCGCCCGCACGGGCTTCGACTCCCAACAGACCGACGGTGTGGCCCCGACCGGCTCCGGGAACCTGTTCGCACCGGCCGACGAACCGCCGGGCAGCGATCACGGAGCTCACGGCGTCTTCGACGACAGGGCGCATCCCCACTCCGGTCAGGCCGCCCTCGCCCGACACCCCGTGGCCACCGCTCTCACCACGGCAACGGGCCTGGCGGCCGCCGCCGTCGGCATACGGCGCCACCTCACGGGTGCTCGTGAGGCGCCGCGCTGAACCCGCCGCAGGGCGCACTCACGGATCTCCTCACCGAACCGTTCAGCAGTCGGGGCCCACGGCGACAGCCCCGCCTCCCTGCGGAGACGGGGCTGTCGGTCAGGCTGTCGCGCTACGGGACGACGGTGGTCCCTGTGCTCCCGGTCAGGAGCGGCGGGCGCGCCGGGCCAGCAGGAGCGCTCCCGCCCCGAGGGCGACCACCACGGCCGCCGCACCGGCGATCGGGCCGACAGGCGCGCCGGCGCCGGTCTCCGCCAGCGGCGGGGTGCTCTCGCTGGGCGTGGGCTCCGGGGTGGTGGGCGGCGTCGACTCCGCCGGGGGCACGTCCGGGGTGGTGGGCGGCGTGGTGGAGGTGTCGGGGGTGGTCGGCGGGGTCGTCTCCTCGACCGGCGGCTCGCTGCCCGCGGGGGTCGTGGGGGTCGCCGGCGTGGTCGGTGTTGCCGGGGTGCTCGGCGCCGGCTCCGACGGAGTGGGGGCGGGCGGCTCGGAGGCGCCGGTCTCGCACTCCTTGTCGCCGCCGTTCCAGGCCGCTATGAGGTGGTAGGGGGTGACCACGTTGTCGGGCTTGTAGGGGGCGGGGCCGTGGCCTTCGCCCGTCTGGCCGTCGTACGTGATGTCGTCGCCGTACAGGTCGATCTGCCCGTAGCACTCCGGGGACTTCACGCTCAGCTTCTGCCAGGCGTAGTCCGCGCCGCCGGCATCGGCCACGTCGGCCGAGGTGAGGTAGACGGTGTCCTTGTCGACCAGGGTCTGGTGGCCGGAGGTGTTCCAGTCCGGGCCCTCGGTCGTGTACTCGGCCAGGGACACGGGGTACTTGCAGCCTTCCCCGACGTTCTGGTCCGGGGCCAGCCGCACCTCGACGGCGCCGGGAGCGCTGTCCCAGGCGTGGAACCCGCCCTGCGAGGTCCAGTCGCCGCCGGCGATGCGGTACTGGACGGTGGCGGTCTGGCACGCCCCGCCCGTGGTCGCACTCGCCGTGCCCGCCCCGAGTACGGGTGCGGCAGCGGCGGCGAAAGCGGTTGCGGCGAGGACAGCCAGAGTTCTGGACTGTTGCGAACGCGACAAAATGAGCCTCTGTGGATCGAGATGTGCGGGAGGTGTGGGGGTGCCAGTGACCGGCGCGGGCGGACACCACGAAGGCATGCGCAACCAGGTCACTCGCGTCACTTCACTCGCTTCAGGCCCAGCGAAGTGATCCGCATTCTCGCCACGTTTCGCGACTCCCGTCAATCCTGCACGAGTTCCTCACATTCCAAGTTGGTCACGGCGGTCGGCGTCGCGCCCCCGGCCGCCGTGGTCCTCACCGCTGCTGCGCCACCACGACCCACTTCGAGGGCAGCACGATGCGGGTGCCCTCCGGCGTGTACTCCGTTGTGGTGAGCGGGAGTTCGCCGCTCGCAAGGACCTCGAGGCCCGCCGCGCCCAGATACACGGGCACCGCCGAGTCCGCCACCTCGCCGGGTGCGATGCCGTGCTGGAGAACCGGGCGCAACTTGGGCGGCGGCCCGTCGGGGCTCTGGGCGAGGCCCATGAGGATGGGGCGCGCGTCCTGCGACAGCTCGACCAGGAAGGCCCGGCCGCGCTGACCGATCAGGGTCGCGATGCCGTCGACGAGGCTCTGCCGGTCGTCGGCGTCGCACTGGTGGAGCACCCCGCGCATGTACACGTTGGTGTCGCCGAGCTTTTTGTGCAGTTCCTCGACCTCGGTCTTCTCGGCGCAGTCGAGCAGTTCGTACTCGGCAGCACCCTCCGGGTCGGCCTGGCGGGCGCGCTCGAGTGCCGCGGGCGAGATGTCCGCGCCGACGACCCGGGTGAAACGGTCCGTGAGGAACCGGGTCTGGGTGCCGTTGCCGCAGCCCAGGTCCAGCAGTGGCAACTCGAAGTCCGCGAGGTGCGGTTCGTAGACGGCGAGGTGGAGCCCGGCGGTCAGCATGGGCTCCGAGTCCCAGAAGACGGCCCCCGGGCCGTGGGGGGCCTCGCGCCAGAAGCCCTCCCAGGACTCCCTGTACCGACTCGTCACGCTCATGCCCAACTCCCCAGGGTGCGACGGCTGCCCGTCCGAGGTGACGGGCCAGTTCGGTCTATCGCGCCCCGGTTACGCCCACAAGCGCACCGTGCATACCTTCACGGCTCGTTCGAGAGGTGTACGCCGGTGTGCGCCTCGCACGCCTCCCCGGCCCCGCGGCAACATCAATCCAAGCACAGGGCACTGACGTCGACGGCGGAGCGTCAGCGCCGGCGCGGCAGCGTGAGTTCGAACCACACGGTCTTGCCCGTGCCCGTACGGCTTGCGCCCCACTCCCTGGCCAGCGTGCTCACCACGCGCAGCCCACGCCCGACCTCGGCCGTGGGCTCGGTGCTGAGCAGCGTGGGCAGGGTGTGATCGTCGTCGTCGACCTCGCACAGCAGTGTCTCGCCGCGCACGAGCCGCAGTTCGAGCGGGCGTCCGTGCGAGTGCCGTACGGCATTGGTGACGAGTTCGCTGACCAGCAGCTCGGCGCTGTCCACCAGCCGCGCCAGGCCCCAGTCGTGGAGTTGTTCGCGGACCACGGCGCGAGCCCGGCCTACCTCGGCCGGGTCGGGGGCGAGCCGCCATTCTGCGACGTCGTCCGGTTCGATGCCGCCCAGCCGGGTCATCAGCAGCGCCACGTCGTCCTTGCGGCCCCCGCGACCCGCCTTCGAAAAGGTCACAGCGAGGGCGCGGATGATCGTGTCGCACGCGTCGTCCATGGAGGCGGCCGGGTGGGCGGCGGACTCGCAGAGCGTCGCCAGGCCCACGCCGATATCCTCCCCGCGGACCTCCACCAGGCCGTCGGTGCACATGACGAGCCGGTCGCCGGGCTCCACGCGCACGCGTACCGCCTCGAAGGGCACTCCGCCGACGCCGATGGGCGCGCCGGTGGGCAGGTCGAGCAGCTCGCTCCGGCCGTCCTGCGCACGGACCAGCACGGGCGGGATATGGCCCGCGTTGGCGATGTGCAGCTCGCCCGCGATCGGGTCGTAGACGGCGTAGAGGCAGGTCGCGAGGTAGGTGTCGCCGAGGCGCTGAGCGAGGTCGTCCAGGTTGCGCAGGAGCTGGGCGGGCGGCAGGTCGAGGGCGGCCATGGTCTGGACGGCCGTCCGCAACTGGCCCATCATCGCGGCCGAGTTGAGGCCGTGCCCCATGACGTCGCCGACGACGAGGGCGGTGCGGGCGCCGGGCAGTTTCACGGAGTCGAACCAGTCGCCCCCGACCCGGCCCAGCAGTGTGCCGGGCAGATAGCGGGTGGCGATGTCGCAGCCGGCCATGCGCGGCGGGATGTGCGGCAGCATGCTGTCCTGGAGGGTCTCGGCGACGCTCTCCTGGTAGGTGTACATGCGCGCGTTGTCGAGCACGAGGCCCGCGCGGGCCGCCAGTTCGGCGCCGGTGACGCGATCCATGTCGTTGAACTCGACGCGCTCGGGGTGACGCAGCAGGATCATGAAGCCGAGGACGACGTTGCGTGCCTTCAGCGGTACGACCAGCATGGAGCGGCCCGTGATCAGCGGCCGGATGTCACGCTTCTCGAACTGCGAGGCGATCATGTGCCCCATCTGTTCGCTGATGCGCGGCACGAGGACGGGCTGACCGCTGGTCATGCACTGGAAGAACGGGGTCTGCGCCGGGAACGGCATGGCCTCGCCGACCGGTACGACGTCGTCCCAGCGGCCCGGTTCGTCGGTGTGCTCAAGGGCGACGCGGTGCCACATCGTCGTCGTGTCGGGCACGCCCTCGGGGAACCCCTCACCGGCGACGACCTGTTCGCGCAGATAGGTGCCCGCCACGTCCGTGAAGCGGGGTACGACGGCCTTGCTGACCTCGATGATCGTGCGGGACAGGTCGAGCGAGGTGCCGATACGCCCGCTGACCTCGTTGAGGAACTCCAACCGTTCGCGTACGGCCGCGTATTCGAGGTCCTCGACATCGTCCTGGAGGTCCTCGGGCAGAGGCTCGCCGGCCTGTACCGCCCGGGCCGCCCGCTCCCGGCGGGCCTTGCGCTCGGCACGCCGGGGCACGCCCCAGTCGGGGGTGACCGGGACCAGGTCGTTCTGGCTGAACTCCAGGACGGGATAGCCCAGTTCGAGGACCTGGGCGACGATGCGGGCACTCTCCCCGACGCTCATGCTGGGCAGGATCTCGGGGAGCCTGCGGGCGAGTTCGTCGGCGCCGGGGAAGTCCGTGTGCAGGGCGAATCCGGGCGCGATGCGCTCGACGGCGACGTCGTCGTCCTCCTGGCGCAGTACGTCGGCGTCGGCGGCCAGCACGACGAGGCGCTCATGTCCGGGGCCCACGAGAGGATAGGCCCACCAGAGCACGTCGATGCGGTCGCCGTCACGCCCGGGCACCGCGAGACGCGCGCGGCCCGCGGCCCGGTAGGCGAATCGGCCGTCGAGGGAGGACTCCAGGTCGGGTCCCAGGCCGTCGTAGACCCCGTACACCCCGTACGGGGTGATGTCGTCGGCGTCGGCGTCGGGGAGGGCTCCGGAGACGGGCAGCAGGTCGACGGCGGGCTGACCGAGGGCTTCCTCCTTGGAGGCGCCGAACAGGCGGCGCGCACCCTGGCTCCAGTGCGAGACCAGGCCTTCGCGGTCGACGACGACCACGGCCAGCGGGATACGGCCCGCCGCGGCGTGCTCCGCCGACGCGCTCTCCCCAGCTCCGCGGCTGGGAGGTGCGCCCGTCTCGGTGCCACCGTCCATGGCGCAGGCCCCTTCTTCCCACGGCTCCGCAAGATCTGTGCCGTCGTCACCACCGTACGACTCCGGTCCGTCGCGATGTGTGGCAATCCGGTAATTGGTCTTGGCCGGTCCACTCCGGCGCGCGGACGCGCGCCCCACGCGCCTGTACGGCCGTACCGACCGGCCGGTCGGCCCGATGCCGGCCCCGTACCCGGAGGTCAGTCGTCGTGCCCGAGCTGGAGGTCGCGTTCCGTACGGCGGCCGCCGGCCACCTGGAGGACGGTGGCGACCGGCGGGTAACCGGAGGCGATGACCGTGTATTCGCCGGATGCCAGGTCGACGAACCGGAACGTTCCGTCGGCCGGGGTGGTGAGCGTGTTGACGACGTTGCCGGCCGGGTCGAGCAGCGTCACGCGCGCGTCCTCGACCGGCCTGCCGCCGTCCGCCCGCACGGTGCCCTTCAGGACGGCGCCGCCCGCGAGTTCGACGTCCTGGCGGGTCTCCCGGGACGCCTTCACGGCGACGGGGAGCGCGGCCGGGCGGAACGCGGGAGCGCCGACGGCGAGGGTGTACTCACCGGCCATCAGCTCGGTGACGACATACCCGCCCTCGTGTCCGCTGCGGGTGGTCGCGACGACCTCGCCGTGCACATTGGTGAGCGTGACGGTGGCGTCCGGGACGGGAGTGCCGTCCGCGGTCCGTACCCGGCCCGCCAGGCGCCCCGCACCACCGAGGACGAGGTCCAGTTCGACGGGTCGCTCGCCGACGGTCACGGAGACCGCCTGCGGCTGGTGGCCGCCCGCCGCGGCGATCAGGACGTACGTGCCCGAGCCGGGCGTGGACAGCGCGTACCGCCCGTCCTCGGCGCTGGCGCCGCGCCCGATCTGCGTTCCCGTGACGTCGATGAGCGTGAGCGCCGCGCGCGGTACGACGGTCCCGTCCGGGTGCTGGACGGTGCCGCACACCGGGATCCCGTCGGTGTGCGGCAAGCGGAGCGAGACGGGGGTCCCCCCGCCCGAAGCGTGAGGGAGGGGCCGCGGAATCGCCAGGGTGGTCGAGGGGCCCGCGGGGTCGAGGTCGGCGGGGGCGGTGTGGTGGGACACCAGGGGTTTCTCCTTGAGGAAGCAGGCGATGAGCAGGCCGAGGACCAGTACCGGCACGAGGTACAGGAAGATGCGCGGCATGGCGTCGGCGTACGCCCTGATGTAGCTGTCGCGCAGCGCGGGGGGAAGCGCGTGCACGAGCTGCGGGCTGATCGAGTCGGGGTCGGGGAGAGGGGCACCCGCGCGCGTGGGGAGGCTGTCGCGCAGGGACTCGGCGAGCCGGTTCGCGAAGAGGGTGCCGAAGATCGCGGCGCCGACGCTGCCGCCGATCTGCCGGAAGTAGTTGCTGGCGCTGGTCGCGGTGCCGAGGTCGGTGGGGCGCACGGAGTTCTGTACGGCGAGGACCAGGACCGGCATCACCATGCCGATACCGGCGCCGAGGACGGCCATCCAGAGGCTGTAGTGCAGCCGGGGCGTGTCCACTTCGAGGCGGGACAGCAGCCACATGCCGAGGACGGCCAGGGCGCTGCCGAGGACCGGCCAGACCTTGTAGCGGCCGGTGTGGCTGATGAGCTGCCCGGAGACGATCGAAGCGCCGACGATGCCGGCCATCATGGGCAGCATCAGCAGACCGGACTCGGTGGCGGTGGCGCCGTCGACCATCTGGAGGAACGTCGGCAGGTAGCTGGCAGCCCCGAACAGCGCCACTCCGATCACCAGGCCCACCAGACCGGTGACGTTGAAGACGGAGTCCCTGAACAGCCGCAGGGGGATGAGGGGTTCGGGCGCGAAACGCTCGGCGACGAGGAAGAGCCCGGTGGCCACGACCGCTCCGGCGCCGAGCCCGAGGATCTCGCGCGAGCCCCACGGGTACTCGGTGCCGCCCCAACTGGTCAGCAGCACCAGGCAGGTCGAGGCCACGGCGAGCAACAGCGCCCCGAGGAGATCGAGACGGGCCTTGGCCGTGGGCTTCGGCAGCTTCAGTACGACGGTGACGACGGCCAGCGTCAGCAGCCCGAACGGCACGTTGAACCAGAAGCACCACCGCCAGGAGAGATGGTCGGTGAAGTAGCCGCCCAGGAGGGGTCCGGCCACTGACGCGAGGCCGAACGCGGCGCCGATCAGGCCCATGAACCGCCCACGTTCGCGCGGCGGCACGATGTCCGCGATGATCGCCTGCACGCCGATCATCAACCCGCCCGCGCCGACGCCCTGGAGGGCGCGGAAGGCGATGAGCTGGTCCATGGTCTGCGACCGGCCGGCCAGCGCCGAGCCGACGACGAAGACGACGATCGCGAACTGGAAGACGCCCTTGCGGCCGAGCAGATCGCCGAGTTTGCCGTAGATCGGCAGTCCGACGGTGGCGGTGAGCAGATACGCGGTGATCGCCCAGGACATCTTGTCCAGGCCGTGCAGCTCTCCGACGATCTTCGGGAGGGCGGTGGCGACGATCATCTGCTCCAGGGCAGCGAGCAGCAGTGCGAGCATGAGGCCGAAGAACACCAACCGCACCTGGCGCGGGCCGAGTTGCGGGGGCTCCGGCGGGGGTGGAGCGAGCGCGGTCGCCGGTTCGTCCTGCACCAGAGTGATCCCGCCCACGTACCGCTCCCCTCGTCGCACCTACCGCACAATTCCCGCTTTGGGCGACAACTGTGAGCAAGCGCGACGAGTTACGGCGTACCGGCGCGCTGGAAAGAGATCCACTCGAACCGGTGAGGGGCACAACGGCGGGAGCCAACGCCCCTCAAGAGGTTGCTCCTTGGACTGCTCCTTGGACTGTTCCTTGGGCTACTTCTCCACCTCGGTGGCGAGCTTGTCGAGGAGTCCGTCGTAGATGCGGGCGAGACCCTTGGGGGCGAAGGTCCGCTCGAAGAAGCCACCGATGCCGCCGGCGCCGTCCCAGACGCTGGTGACGACGATCCGTGACTTGCCCTCGCCGGCGGGGGTGACGCGCCAGGTGGTGACCATCGAGGAGTTGCGGTCCTTCTCGACGAGTTCGCCGTCGGTGGGCTCGCTGACCTCCAGGAGGCAGTCCCTGACGCGCTTGCTGGTGGCCTGGAGCTTCCAGTGGACGAGGGTGCCCTCGCCGTCGCCGCCCTCACGCACCTCGTACTCGCTGAACTGCTCGGGCATCACCTTCGCACGCGTGCCGCTGTATTCGGCGAGGGCGTCGAACACCGTCTCCGCGTCCGCCGCGACGATGCGCTCCGTGGTGGCCTCGACCTGCGCCATTGCGTTCCTCCAGCAGCTGGTTCTTCGGGGGTTCGGGCTCACCCAACCACCCCGCCGCCCGGCCACCCAAATCGGGGTGATGACTATCGAGGAGCTTCACAACACTCGAACATGCGATCGCACGATCAAGGGAACATGTGTTCTATTCTGTGGTCAGTACCAACCGAGGAGGTGTCATGCGCTGGGAGAACCTCACTGTGGAGTCCGGCTCCGGCCCGGCCGACGCCGCGTTGTTCGGCGCGGACGCGGTGACCACCCGTACCTTCGACTCCCCCGAGTTCCGCGGGATCACCTTCCACGAGATCCGGGCCCGTTCGATCATCAACCGCGTGCCGGGAGCCTCACGCATGCCGTTCGAGTGGACGGTGAATCCCTATCGGGGCTGCACGCACGCGTGTGTGTACTGCTTCGCGCGCAAGACGCACAGCTATCTGGACCTCGACACCGGTCTCGGCTTCGACTCCCAGATCGTCGTCAAGGTGAACGCGCCGGAGCTGCTCCGCCGCCAGCTCGGCTCGCGCCGCTGGCTCGGCGAGCACATCGCGATGGGCACCAACGTCGACTGCTACCAGCGCGCGGAGGGCCGCTACCGGCTGATGCCGGGCATCCTCACCGCCCTGCGCGACCACGCGAACCCCTTCTCGATCCTGACGAAGGGCACCCTGATCCTGCGCGATCTCGACCTCCTGGTGCAGGCCTCCCAGGTCACGGACGTCGGCATCTCCGTCTCCGTGGGCTTCACCGACCCCGACCTGTGGCGCACGGTCGAGCCGGGCACCCCCGCTCCGGAACGACGTCTGGACGTCGTACGGACGCTTGGCGAGCACGGCATCGACTGCGGGGTGCTGATGGCCCCCGTGCTCCCCTTCCTCAGCGACCACCCGGATCGACTGCGGGACACCGTGCGGGCGATCGCCGCATCCGGGGCGACCTCCGTGACCCCGCTGGTACTGCATCTGCGCCCCGGTGCCCGCGAGTGGTACATGGCCTGGCTCGGGCACCACCACCCGCATCTCGTGCGCCGTTACGAGCGGTTGTACGCGGAGGGCGCCTACGCCCCCAAGTGGTACCAGCGCCGGATCACCCGCCAGGTCCACGACCTGGCCCAGGAGTACGGCATAGGTCCCACGCGCGCGGGAATGCCGCGCAGGATTCCGGCGGTCGTCGAGACCGTCGCACCGGGGACGGAGGCACCCGAGCCGGTCCAGCTGACCCTTCTCTGAAAGGGTGCAGCCATGAACGACCCGCTCCTCGTCCGCGAGATGACCCTCGACGACTGCGACCGCGTATCCGAAATCCGTATCCGGGGCTGGCAGCACGCCTACAAGGACCTGATGCCGCAGCCGTACCTCGACGCCCTCGACGTGGCGGAGGACGCCGAACGTCGGCGTACCTTCTTCGTGCGGGCGGGGTCGGAGGTCGTCAACCTGGTCGCGGAGCAGGCCGGCGAGGTCGTCGGCTGGGCCTGTCACGGGCCCTACCGGGACGGCGAAATCCGCACCGACGACGCCGAGTTGTACGCGATCTACGTGGACGTCGGGCAGTTCGGCGCCGGCGTCGGACAGGCGCTGTTGCAGGAGGCGATACGCCGGTGCGCCGATGCCAGGCACCGGCGCATGCTCCTGTGGGTACTCAAGGGCAACGACCGCGCGCGGCGGTTCTACGAGCGGGCGGGGTTCGCGGCCGACGGCGCCGAGGAGCCCTTCGACGTGGACGGGGTCGCCGTACCGGAGGTGCGGTACGTGCGGGAACTGCTCGGCTGACAGTTCCCCCGGTTCCGTCAGTTCACCTCTGCTTCGGGATGCGCGCCAGCGCGTGCACCGCCGCCTCGGCGAGGGCCGGGTGCGCGAGGGCCTCGTTCAGGACCGGTGCCGCACGCCGGTCCCCCAGCGCGCCCAGCGCCTCCACGCAGGCGAGCGCCACCCGCCGGTGAGGGTCGTGCGGTCTCAGGCGGCGGGCCAGCGTGGTGATCAGCGCGGGTACGGACTCGGGGGCGCGCAGTTCGGCCAGCAGCCGGACCGGGTGCAGGGCGTAGGCGACGCGCAGTTCGTTGGTCGCGAGGGCGGCTGCCGCACGGGCCGTGCGCGGGTCACCGAGGCAGGCCAGGGCATACGCGGCGGAGGCGCAGCGCTGCGGGTCACGGTGGTTGAGGAGGAGGACGAGGGCCTCGAAGGCGCGCCGGTCCCCCGCGAGTCCCAACCGGAAGGCGGCCAACTCCCTGGCCCACAGCGGCCGTCCGGGGGCGGTGAGGACATCGGCCAGTTCGTCGAGGTCTCCGGTCGCCGCAAGGTGCTCGTACACCTTCGCGGCATCCGTCCCCGCCTCGGCCCGTAAGCGCTCCGTGAGTGATCGCAACTCTTCGTCCATGAAGCCGAGATTAGGTGCGTGGGCGGCACCGCGTGGGCAGGATCCCGGGACGTACATCACAAAACCGGGGGCTGGCGCGCTCGTTACTCACCGGTTAAGCTCAGACGAGCGAGTTACCCACTCGCCTGTTTTCCTTACTGACGACGGCCTGGTGACGCAGCCGTCGTGAGTGCGACACGGCTTGGGACAGGGCCGGTCGGACCTCACCGTTCTCCGGGCGTGTGCACGCCCGCGACCACGGCACCGGGCGTGTGCGCTCGCAGCCCGGCATCACCCGCACTCCGCACTCCTTTCCTCGCTCCCGGTGTGCCGTTCACAGGGCTCCCTGTTCGCTTCCTGTTCAGGGCGGGTCCCTTCGGCGCATCCGGGCGCACTTCCAGTCGTCACCCTCATTCCTGGAGTCCCGCGATGGCCACTCCCCTGTCCGACACCTCTTTGTCCCCGCTCAGGACCGTCGCCGTGGTCGGCCTCGGCACGATGGGCACCGGCATCACCGAGGTCCTCACCCGCGCCGGCCGCGAGGTCGTCGGCATCGACATCAGCGAGGCCACGACCGCGAAGGCGGTCGCCGCCCTGGAGACCTCGACCGCCCGCGCCGTGGTGCGCGGCCGACTCACCGAACAGGAGCGCGAGGGCGTCCTCGCCCGCTTCCGTACGTCCACCGACCTGCGCGAGGCGGCCGACGCCGACCTGGTCATCGAGGTGGCGCCGGAGTCGTACGACATCAAGCACCAGATCTTCCGCGCCCTCGACGACATCGTGCGCCCCGGGACGATCCTCGCGACCGGCACCAACGCTCTCTCCGTCACCCGCCTCGCCGCCGACTCGGCTCGCCCCGAACGCGTTCTGGGCCTGCACTTCTTCAACCCGGCGCCGGCGATGAAGCTGGTCGAGGTGGTCTCGTCGGTGCTGACCGCGCCGCAGGCCGTCGCCGCGGTCACCGATCTGGCGATCGAGCTCGGCAAGGAGCCCGTCGCCGTCGGCGACCGCCCTGGATTCGTCGCCGACGGACTGCTGTTCGGCTACCTCAACCAGGCCGCCGCGATGTACGAGGCGAAGTACGCCTCCCGTGAGGACATCGACGCGGCGATGCGGCTGGGCTGCGGTCTGCCCATGGGTCCGCTCGCCCTCCTCGACCTGATCGGCATCGACACCGCCCGTACGGTCCTGGAGGCCATGTACGCCGAGTCCCACGACCGGCTGCACGCCCCGGCGCCCGTCCTCAAGCAGCTCAGCGAGGCGGGCCTGAGCGGCAGGAAGACGGGACGCGGCTTCTACTCCTACGAGGCACCCGGCAGCGCGACAGTCGTGGCGGATGCGCACACCCCGCTCTCCGGAGCGCCAGAGACCCCCGGCCGCACTGTCCGCTCCGTCGGTGTCGCCGGTTCCGGCACGATGGCCTCCGGTATCGCCGAGGTCTTCGCGAAGGCCGGGTACGAGGTGGTCCTCGCCGCCCGCAGCGAGGAGAAGGCCCAGATCGCCAAGGCCAGGATCGGCAAGTCCCTGGCCCGCTCCGTCGACAAGGGCCGCCTCACCGCCGAGGCCGCCGCGCAGACCCTCGACCGGATCACGGCGGCGGGCTCGTACGACGCCTTCGCGGACGTCGATCTGGCCGTCGAGGCCGTCGCCGAGGACCTGGAGATCAAGCAGCAGCTGTTCGCGACACTGGACAAGGTCTGCAAGCCGGGCGCGGTGCTGGCCACCACCACCTCGTCGCTGCCCGTCGTCGCGTGCGCCCGCGCCACCTCGCGTCCCGAGGACGTGATCGGCATGCACTTCTTCAACCCGGCGCCGGCGATGAAGCTGGTCGAGGTCGTCCGTACGGTGTTGACGGCCGACGACGTCCACTCGACGGTCCGCGAGGTCTGCGTCAGGATCAAGAAGCACGCCGTGGACTGCGGTGACCGAGCCGGATTCATCGTCAACGCATTGCTTTTCCCGTATCTCAACAACGCGATCAAGATGGTGCAGGAGCACTATGCATCTCTTGACGACATTGACGCGGCGATGAAGCTGGGCGGCGGCTACCCGATGGGCCCGTTCGAACTGCTGGACGTGGTCGGGCTGGACGTCTCCCTGGCCATCGAGAAGGTCCTGCACCGCGAGTTCCGTGACCCGGGCCTGGCCCCCGCGCCGCTCCTGGAGCACCTGGTGGCCGCGGGCTGCCTCGGCCGCAAGACGGGCCGCGGTTTCCGCGAATATGCCCGCCGCTGACGGGACCGGCGACCGGTCCGGGCCCGACTTGGAACCCGAACCCGGGTTCGGAGACGAGTTCGGCCATGCGTTCGGACATGAAGGAGACTGGGGCGGACTGCTCGACCCGGCCTCTCCGCCCCCGCCCGCACCGGGCGGGGGTGATCCCGGGCGGGCGCGCCACCCTGCGCACATGCAGTACGTTCGGGTCATGTCCCAGGCCGCCAAGTCCTCCCGTACCCCAGCCACGCCCGACGCGCCGGAAAGCGCCGCGGGCAGCCGCGCCGCCGCCCAGCGGCTCAAGATGCGCCGCGAACTGGCGGCCGCGGCAATGGAGCTGTTCTCGGCCAAGGGCTACGAAGGCACCACCGTCGACGAGATCGCGGCCCGGGCCGGCGTGGCCCGCCGCACCTTCTTCCGGCACTTCCGCTCCAAGGAAGAGGCGATCTTCCCGGACCACGACGACACGTTGATCCGGGCCGAGGCGGTGCTCAACGCGGCACCCGCGCACGAACATCCGCTCGACACCGTGTGCCGCGGCATCAAGGAAGTCATGAAGATGTACGCGGCCCGGCCGGAGATCTCTGTCGCCCGCTACAAACTGACCCGCGAGGTCCCCACCCTGCGGGAGGCGGAGATCGCGTCGGTCGCCCGCTACGAACGCCTCTTCACCCGCTATCTCCTGGGCCACTTCGACGAGCATGCCCACGACGACGACTCCAACGACGACCCGTTGCTGGCCGAGGTCGCCGCGTCGGCCGTGGTCACCGCCCACAACCACGTCCTGCGACGCTGGCTGCGGGCGGGCGGCCAGGGCGACGTCGAGGCACAGCTCGACCATGCCTTCGGGATCGTGCAGAAGACCTTCGGTACGGGCATCGGAGTCGGGCGGGACACCCCGCCTCGCACGGTGCCGGCCTCGGTGGCCTCACAGGGGGAGGTACTGGTGGCGGTGGCACGGACCGACGCGCCTCTCGACGAGGTGATGCGGACCATCGAGCAGGCACTGAAGGAACGGTCGTAGAGCAGCAGAGCCGTACGGAACAGGCGGGTCGCAGATACTGCGGCCCGCCTCTTCTGTGCCCCGCGAGCGCTACTCTCCAGTAGCTTTTGATCGATCATCGCTCATTTGTTACGTAAAGATTTCATTTGAGAGCAGCTTCTGGCACCCAGTGCCTTGCAGGCTGACACGGGGTGCCATATCTTGAAGGTGTCCGGGCGGCCGGCGTGCAGAGACCATTCGTACGTCGGCTGTCCCCGCAAACCACGTGCTTGCGCCGCCCGGACGCCTGCGTCACAGGCAACCTCCCGCGCCACCACGCGCTGCCGAAGCACCAACCGCCGAACCGACGGCACGTCTCACCCAACCCTCAGCAGCACCGACGTCACCCTCAGCGTCTTCCCTCAAGACGCCATTCGCCGGAGGCAACACCGTGACCGTTAAGGACATCCTGGACGCGATCCAGTCGCCGGACTCGACTCCGGCCGATTTCGCCGCTCTGCAGCTCCCCGAGTCCTACCGTGCCATCACCGTGCACAAGGACGAGACGGACATGTTCGCGGGCCTCGAAACCCGCGACAAGGACCCCCGTAAGTCGATCCACCTGGACGACGTCCCGGTGCCGGAGCTCGGCCCGGGCGAGGCCCTGGTGGCCGTCATGGCCTCCTCGGTCAACTACAACTCGGTCTGGACGTCGATCTTCGAGCCGATGTCGACCTTCGGCTTCCTGGAGCGCTACGGCAGGCTCAGCGAGCTCACCAAGCGCCACGACCTGCCGTACCACATCATCGGTTCCGACCTCGCGGGTGTCGTCCTGCGCACCGGTCCCGGTGTCAACTCCTGGAAGCCGGGAGACGAGGTCGTCGCGCACTGCCTGTCGGTGGAGCTGGAATCGTCGGACGGGCACAACGACACGATGCTCGACCCCGAGCAGCGCATCTGGGGCTTCGAGACGAACTTCGGCGGGCTGGCAGAGATAGCACTTGTCAAATCCAACCAGCTGATGCCCAAGCCGGACCACCTGTCGTGGGAGGAGGCCGCCGCACCCGGCCTGGTCAACTCCACCGCGTACCGCCAGTTGGTCTCGCGCAACGGCGCCGGGATGAAGCAGGGCGACAACGTCCTGATCTGGGGCGCGAGCGGCGGACTCGGCTCGTACGCCACGCAGTTCGCACTGGCCGGCGGCGCCAACCCCATCTGTGTCGTCTCCAGCGAGCAGAAGGCGGACATCTGCCGGAAGATGGGCGCCGACGCGATCATCGACCGCAACGCCGAGGGCTACAAGTTCTGGGCGGACGAGCACAACCAGGACCCGCGCGAGTGGAAGCGGTTCGGCAAGCGCATCCGTGAGCTGACCGGCGGCGAGGACGTCGACATCGTCTTCGAGCACCCCGGCCGCGAGACCTTCGGCGCGTCCGTCTACGTCACGCGCAAGGGCGGCACGATCGTCACCTGCGCCTCGACCTCCGGGTTCAACCACGAGTACGACAACCGCTATCTGTGGATGTCCCTCAAGCGCATCATCGGCTCCCACTTCGCCAACTACCGCGAGGCCTGGGAGGCCAACCGGCTGGTCGCCAAGGGCAAGATCCACCCGACGCTCTCCAAGGTGTACTCCCTGGAGGAGACCGGGCAGGCCGCCTACGACGTCCACCGCAACCTCCACCAGGGCAAGGTCGGCGTCCTGTGCCTGGCCCCCGAGGAGGGTCTCGGTGTGCGCGACGCGGAGAAGCGCGCCCAGCACATCGACGCCATCAACCGCTTCCGGAACATCTGAGGACCGGAGGTCATCGATGACTGAGCGTCAGTCCACGTCTGCGCCCGAGGGCGCGCCGGTGCCGAAAGAGACGAAGACAAGGGAGCGAAGCGACCGCGGGCTGAGGAACGTCGGCACCGGCGAAGAGCGCCCTCGGGCGCAGACGCAAAAGGAAAGGGACCGGCCGTGGCTCATGCGCACGTACGCCGGTCACTCCACGGCCGAGGCGTCCAACGAGCTGTACCGGCGCAACCTCGCCAAGGGCCAGACAGGTCTGTCGGTGGCCTTCGACCTGCCGACCCAGACCGGCTACGACCCCGACCACATCCTCGCCCGCGGCGAGGTCGGCCGGGTCGGCGTGCCTGTCTCGCACCTCGGTGACATGCGCCGGCTGTTCCAGGACATCCCCCTGGACCAGATGAACACCTCGATGACGATCAACGCCACCGCCATGTGGCTGCTGGCGCTCTACCAGGTCGTCGCCGAGGAGCAGGGTGTCGACATCACCACGCTCCAGGGGACGACCCAGAACGACATCGTCAAGGAGTACCTGTCCCGGGGCACCCACGTGTTCCCGCCGGTACCCTCGCTCCGGCTGACGACGGACATGATCTGCTACACGGTCAACCACATCCCCAAGTGGAACCCGATCAACATATGCAGCTACCACCTCCAGGAGGCGGGGGCGACCCCGGTCCAGGAGATCGCGTACGCCATGTCGACGGCCATCGCGGTGCTGGACGCCGTACGGGACTCGGGGCAGGTCCCGGCCGAGAAGTTCGGTGACGTCGTCGCCCGTATCTCCTTCTTCGTGAACGCGGGTGTGCGGTTCATCGAGGAGATGTGCAAGATGCGGGCGTTCGGGCGGATCTGGGACCAGATCACGTGCGAGCGGTACGGCATCGAGGACCCCAAGCAGCGGCGCTTCCGGTACGGCGTGCAGGTCAACTCCCTCGGGCTGACCGAGGCGCAGCCGGAGAACAACATCCAGCGGATCGTGCTGGAGATGCTGGCCGTGACGCTGTCGAAGGACGCACGCGCGCGTGCCGTCCAGCTCCCGGCGTGGAACGAGGCGCTGGGGCTGCCCCGGCCCTGGGACCAGCAGTGGTCGCTGCGGATGCAGCAGGTGCTCGCCTATGAGAGCGATCTGCTGGAGTACGAGGACATCTTCGCCGGGTCGCACGTCGTCGAGGCGAAGGTGGCCGAGCTGGTCGAGGAGTCGCTCGCCGAGATCGGCCGCATCCAGGAGATGGGCGGCGCGATGGCCGCCGTCGAGTCGGGCTATCTGAAGTCGAACCTCGTCGCCTCGCACGCCGAGCGGCGGGCCCGTATCGAGTCCGGTCAAGAGAAGATCGTGGGCGTCAACATCTTCGAGTCGACCGAGCCGAACCCGCTCACGGCCGACCTCGATGCGGCGATCCAGACCGTCGATCCGGCCGTCGAGGCCCAGGTGACGTCGGCGCTCCAGGGCTGGCGCGACACGCGGTACCAGCCGCCCTTCAACCACCCGCGCCCATGCAAGGCTCTGGAGCGGCTGAAGGAGGCCGCGAAGGGCACCGACAACCTCATGGAGGCCACCCTTGAGTGCGCTCGCGCCGGGGTCACGACCGGCGAGTGGGCCGGGGCCCTGCGCGAGGTGTTCGGGGAGTTCCGGGCGCCGACCGGTGTCTCGTCCGCGCCGGTCGCGGTGACCGCCGGGGAGGGCACCGCGCTGGCGCTGGTCCGCCGCAAGGTGGACGCCACGGCGAAGGACATGGGCGTCGGCAAGCTTCGTTTCCTGGTGGGCAAGCCGGGTCTGGACGGGCACTCCAACGGTGCCGAGCAGATCGCGGTGCGGGCCCGTGACGCCGGGTTCGAGGTGGTCTACCAGGGCATCCGGCTCACCCCTGAGGAGATCGTGGAGGCGGCGGTCGCCGAGGACGTGCACGCGGTCGGCCTGTCGATCCTGTCCGGGTCGCACGCCCAACTGGTGCCGGACGTGCTGGAACGGCTTCGTGTGGCCGGTGCCACAGATATACCTGTCATCGCCGGTGGGATCATCCCCAATGGTGACGCCGAACAGCTCAGGGCTGCGGGCGTGGCCGCGGTCTTCACCCCGAAGGACTTCGACATCACCGGCATCATCGGCCGCATCGTCGACGAGATCCGGAAAGCGAACAAGCTCGACCCCCTGGAGGTCCCCGCATGACCACGCCCGTCAACCGACTGCGTCCGCGACGCTCCTGTCTCGCGGTCCCCGGGAGCAACCCCCGTTTCCTGGAGAAGGCCCAGGGCCTGCCGGCCGACCAGGTCTTCCTGGACCTCGAGGACGCGTGCGCCCCGCTCGCCAAGCCCGAGGCGCGGCACACCATCGTCAAGTTCCTCAACGAGGGCGACTGGACGGGCAAGACGAGGGTCGTGCGCGTCAACGACTGGACGACCGAGTGGACGTACCGCGATGTCGTGACGGTGGTCGAGGGCGCGGGCCCGAATCTCGACTGCATCATGCTGCCGAAGGTGCAGACCGCCCAGCAGGTCGTCGCGCTGGACCTCCTCCTCACCCAGATCGAGAAGACGATGGGCTTCGAGGTCGGCAAGATCGGCATCGAGGCGCAGATCGAGAACGCCCAGGGCCTCAACAACGTCAACGAGATCGCGACGGCCTCGCCGCGTGTCGAGACGATCATCTTCGGGCCGGCCGACTTCATGGCGTCGATCAACATGAAGTCGCTGGTGGTGGGTGAGCAGCCGCCCGGCTACCCGGCGGACGCCTACCACTACATCCTGATGAAGATCCTGATGGCCGCCCGCGCCAACAATCTCCAGGCGATCGACGGCCCCTACCTGCAGATCCGCAACGTCGACGGCTACCGCGAGGTCGCACAGCGTGCCGCCGCCCTCGGCTTCGACGGCAAGTGGGTACTGCACCCGGGCCAGGTCGAGGCGTCCAACGAGATCTTCTCGCCCTCGCAGGAGGACTTCGACCACGCCGAGCTGATCCTGGACGCGTACGAGTACTACACGTCCGAGGCCGGCGGCAAGAAGGGCTCCGCGATGATCGGCGACGAGATGATCGACGAGGCCAGCCGCAAGATGGCCCTGGTCATCTCGGGCAAGGGCCGGGCCGCCGGTATGCGGCGCACGTCCAAGTTCGAAGCCCCGGAGGCCTGAGCACCATGCAGTTCGGACGCACCTACGAGGAGTTCGAGGTCGGGGCGGTCTACAAGCACTGGCCCGGAAAGACGGTCACGGAGTACGACGACCACCTCTTCTGTCTCCTGACGATGAACCACCACCCGCTCCACATGGACGCCAACTATGCGGAGAACACGACCGACTTCGGCAAGAACGTGGTCGTGGGGAACTACATCTACTCCCTGCTCCTCGGCATGTCTGTGCCGGACGTGTCGGGCAAGGCGATCGCGAACCTGGAGGTCGAGTCGCTGAAGCACGTGGCGCCGACCTTCCACGGCGACACGATCTACGGCGAGACGACGGTCCTCGACAAGACGCCCTCCCGGTCGAAGAACGACCGCGGGATCGTCTACGTGGAGACCAAGGGCTACAAGCAGGACGGCACGCTGGTCTGCGTGTTCCGCCGCAAGGTGATGGTGCCGACCGAGACGTACATCAAGGAGCGCGGCGGCGAACAGCCCGGCCGCCCGCCCGTCTCCCACCACCACCCTCAAACGACGCCCCTGCGTGGCGACACCCCCAGTTCGCAGCTCAAGGAGCAGGAGAAGTAGCCATGGCGCGACTCGCCCAGACCGCCGGTCTGACCGACATCCAGCAGGAGATCCTGTCCACGGTCCGGGACTTCGTGGACAAGGAGATCATCCCGGTCGCGACCGAGCTGGAGCACCGCGACGAGTATCCGCAGCAGATCGTCGACGGCCTCAAGGAGTTGGGCCTGTTCGGCCTGATGATCCCTGAGGAGTACGGCGGTCTGGGCGAGTCGCTCCTGACCTATGCGCTCTGCGTCGAGGAGATCGCGCGCGGCTGGATGTCGGTCTCCGGGATCATCAACACGCACTTCATCGTGGCGTACATGCTCAAGCAGCACGGCACGCAGGAGCAGAGGGACCACTTCCTCCCGAGGATGGCGGCGGGCGACGTCCGCGGCGCCTTCTCGATGTCGGAGCCGGGGCTCGGCTCGGACGTGTCGGCCATCACCTCGAAGGCGGTCAAGGACGGCGACGAGTACGTCCTCAACGGCCAGAAGATGTGGCTGACGAACGGCGGAACGTCCAACCTGGTCGCCGTACTCGTCCGAAGTGACGAAGGACACCCGGAGGGGACCGCGCCCCACAAGTCGATGACCACCTTCCTGGTCGAGAAGGAGCCGGGCTTCGGTGAGGTCCGGCCCGGGCTCACCATCCCGGGGAAGATCGACAAGATGGGGTACAAGGGCGTCGACACCACCGAGCTCATCATGGACGACCTGCGAATTCCGGCCGATCGCGTTCTCGGAGGCGCCACCGGCCGAGGTTTTTACCAAATGATGGACGGTGTCGAGGTGGGGCGCGTCAATGTGGCGGCGCGTGGCTGCGGTGTCGCTCAGCGTGCGTTCGAACTCGGCGTCTCGTATGCCCAGCAACGGCACACTTTCGGCAAGCCGATCGCCCAGCACCAGGCGATCCAGTTCAAGCTGGCCGAGATGGCTACCAAGGTCGAGGCCGCTCATGCGATGATGGTGAATGCAGCACGCAAAAAGGACTCCGGTGAGCGAAACGACCTCGAAGCTGGGATGGCGAAGTACCTCGCCTCCGAGTACTGCAAAGAGGTCGTGGAAGACGCCTTCCGGATCCACGGCGGCTACGGCTTCTCCAAGGAGTACGAGATCGAGCGCCTCTACCGCGAGGCGCCGATGCTGCTGATCGGCGAAGGTACCGCCGAGATCCAGAAAATGATCATCGGGCGCAGGTTGCTCGAAGAGTACAAATTCCAGGGCTGATTGTCCGGTTCGGGGTGTTTTCTTGGAGAAGAAGATCACACCCCGTCAGCACTGTTCAGCCGCCGACTCCGCTTCCTGGCTTACCCAGTTGCGGCTGTGAGCCGCTACGATCGCCGGAAAGCCGCCGTCCCCTGATACCGCGCGGCATCATCCGCTACGAAGGTCATCCATGCCCCACAGCCAAACCTCTGCACCTCGCGACAGCCTGGCAGGCGTACGCCTGGCGCGCGGAGCATCGCCGTGGCTCCTCCCGACCGTCGCCACCGCAGCCCTCAGCCTGGTACGCGCGCGCAAGTCCGGCGCCGCCAAGGCCGTGGCCGTACCCGTCACCGCGCTGGCGGCGGGCATGCTGTGGTTCTTCCGTGACCCCGAGCGCGAGATCACCCAGGGCCGGGTCATCTCTCCCGCCGACGGCGTGGTGCAGAGCATCATGCCGTGGAAGGACGGCCGAACCCGCGTCGCGATCTTCATGAGCCCGCTCAACGTACACGTCAACCGCGCGCCTCTCTCCGGCACGGTGACGTCCGTCGAGCACATCCCCGGCGGGTTCGTTCCGGCGTTCAACAAGGAGAGCGAGAACAACGAGAGAGTTGTCTGGCACTTCGACACCGAGCTCGGTGACATCGAGATGATCCAGATCGCCGGTGCGGTCGCTCGCCGCATCGTCCCGTACGTCCCGCAGGGAACGAAGGTCGAGCAGGGCGAGCGGATCGGCCTGATCCGTTTCGGCTCGCGCGTCGACATCTACCTCCCCGAGGGTGTCGAGGTCGCGGTCGAGGTCGGCCAGAAGACGGTGGCAGGGGTGACTCGCATTGACCGTGATTGATCCCGAGACCCAGTGGGTGCCGGAGGCCGACGAGGTGGATGACGAGGAGGAGATGCCTCTTTCTCTCCGCCTCTCAATAGCGGACACCCTCACCCTCGGCAACGCCACCTGCGGCTTCATGGCGGTGTACTTCACCACCACCGGCATCCTGATCCCGCACCTCACCGGCAGTGACGAGTCGGGCATGGCCCGTCACTCGGCGGCGACCGCGGTGATCCTGATGCTCTGCGCGGCTGTCTTCGACCTCTTCGACGGTCTGGTCGCCCGCAAGCTGCGCTCCTCCCCCATGGGCGCCGAGCTGGACAACCTGTCCGACCTGATCAGCTTCGGTCTCGCACCGGCGTACTTCGTGCTGGTGTACGGCATGGTCGCGGACGACGCGTAC
Organism: Streptomyces sp. NBC_00576; assembly: GCF_036345175.1. Lineage (NCBI taxonomy): Bacteria > Bacillati > Actinomycetota > Actinomycetes > Kitasatosporales > Streptomycetaceae > Streptomyces > Streptomyces sp. NBC_00576. The sequence goes on from NZ_CP107780.1 coordinate 1,828,949, forward strand.
CAGAAGGTGGCCGCGGTCGGTGGGATCGTCGTACTGCTCGCGGTGGTGCTGAGGCTCGCGAGATTCTCGTGCGTGACGGTGAAGGACGGCACCTTCCAGGGCATGCCGAGTCCCTTCGGCGCTCTGACGGTCGTCTCGATCGTGCTCCTCGAGCTGCCGTTCGTGGCCACGCTCATGGCCATCGTCGGCACCGCCTGGCTGATGGTGAGCCGGGTCGAGTACCCGAAGCCGCGGGGTCCGCTCGCGGTGGCGATGATCGCCTGGATCGTCTCCGGAATGGGCCTCCTGGCGGCCTGGGCCTTCGACGCCCCCGGCGGCCAGCTGCTCCTCCAGACCGGCTGCGCCCTGCAGCTCGTCCTGGGCGCGGTGATCCCGCTCTTCGCCACGGCCCGCCGGGTGAACAACTTCCGCGGCAACCGCCGCGAGGCACGGGCGGCACAGCTGCCGTAGCGGACGCAGCGACGCAGTCGTACGAAGGGCCCCGAACCGGACGGTTCGGGGCCCTCCGCGTTGCGTGCGGGGTTCTTCGGGCTCACGCGCCCGGCGAGTAGCCCTCCGCGACGGACGACGCCTCGGGCTCCCGTACGACCTTCATGCCTCCTGTCACGCTCTTGTCGGGCTGCAGGATCACGCTCTCCTTGGAGGAGGGGGCCTTGGGGTCGGTGAAGTTCTGCGGGCTGCCGAAACCGACGTCGAAGGCGTTGATCGTCAACAGGGCCTTGTCCACGCCCGCACGCGTGAGGTCCTTGCTCGCGCAGGCCTTCTTCAGGGCCTCGCCGAAGACGGAGGCCGCCGTCCAGCCGGCCACCACACCGTTGTCCAGCGAGTCGCTCGGATACGCGGCCTGGTAGTCGGCCACGAGTTTCTTCGCCTGCGGGGTGTCCGCCCCGATGGGCAGGGACGGGGAGGCGACCCAGTAGTTCTTGGACAGGGCCGGGCCCGCCTGGGTGGCCAGGAGCTGCGGCGCGAAGGCCGAGTTGTTGCCGATGACGGGAACGTCGAAGCCGCCGGCCGCGGCCACGCCGACCAGTGAGGCGGCCTGGCGCGGGCCGGCGCTGATCACGATCGCCTTGACGCCCGCCTGTTTCAACGCGGCGACCTGGGCGGTCATGTCGTTGTCGGTCGGCTTGATCTTCTGTTCGACGACCGTCAGCCCCGATTTCTCCGCCATGTACTTGGCACCGGCCAGGGCGCTCTCCCCGTAGTCCCCCTCGAAGTAGACATGCCCGATCTTGTCGCCCTTCTTGATCCCCTTCTCATTGATCAGGAAGTCGACCGCATTGATCGTCTCAATGTCGTACGTTGACCCGATCACGCGTATGTACGGACTGCCGAGCAGCGAGGCCGCCCACGCCTGTGGCAGCACGAGGACCTTGTCCTGGCCGTCGACGCGCTGTTTCACCGCCGCGACGAACGGCGAGCCGATGAACTGGGCGAAGCCCAGCACCTTCGGTGCCAGTTCCGTGTAGCCGGAGACGGCCTTCTGCGGGTCGTAGCCGTGGTCGCGGACGGTGAGGTCCACCTGGCGGCCACAGACGCCGCCGGCGGCGTTCAGCTGCTTCACGTACAGCTGCTGGGCCTGGGTGACGCTTTTGCCGAGGGTGGCGTAGACCCCGGTCATGTCCGTGAGCGCGCCGAGCGTGATCGTCTTGGCGGACACGCCCACATCGGTCTTGACGCCGCCCGCCGAGGCCGAACCCTTGTCGCCCCCGTCGTCGTCCTTGGCCTTGGAGCTGCACCCGGCCACTGCGAGCAGCACGGCGAGCGCGCCCGCGGCAGCTCGGGCCGCGTATCTCGTGGTCATCGTTCCTCCCCTGGATTGCGTCCGAAGCGGCGCCGGGCGGCCACCCTGACCAGCCCGCCCGGCAGGAAGAGCACCACCGCCACGACGGCGGCGCCGTACAGGTACCGGGACGCCTCGCCCGGTGCGATCCCGCCCGTGCCCGGGTCGGAGACCAGGGGCAGGGCGTCGCTGTAGCGGGTCAGCAGCTGCGGCAGCAGCGAGACGAAGACCGCGCCGACCACCGCCCCGGAGACCGACCCGAGCCCGCCGATGACGATCATGGCGAGGTACTCCAGTGAGAGCGTGATGCCGAAGTAGTCGGGCACGGTCCGCTGGAAGACGAGGGCGAGCAGGACACCGGCCAGCCCCGCGTACATCGAGGACAGGACGAAGACGCCGGCCCGGTAGCGGGCCACGGGCACGCCGATCACCCCGGCGGCGATGCGGTGGTCGCGGATGGCGTTCATGGCCCGCCCGGGCCGCCCGCGCAGGACGCCCCGGGCGAACAGGGCGCAGCCGAGCAGGAGGACGAGTCCGGCGTACCAGAGCTTCTCCGCGGACCCGAACGGCACGTTCGCGACGAGGAGTTCACGGTCGTCGAAGGTGAGGCCGAAGAGGTTCAGCGGCGGTACGTCACGGCCGTTGAAGCCGCCGGTGAGGTCGCGGGCGTTGAACAGCACGTGCTGGCCGATGAAGATCAGGGCGATGGTGGCGATACCGAGGTAGGGGCCGCGCAGGCGCCCGGCGATCGGACTGAACAGGCCGCCCGCGGCGCCCGCGACCAGCGTGGCCAGCACCACCGCGAGCCAGGTCGGCAGTCCGAGCCCGCTCAGGCCGTCGCCCCCGTCCGCGGCGAACACGCAGTAGCTGTAGGCGCCGACCGCGAGGAAGAAGGCGTGGCCCATGGACAGCTGTCCCGTGGCGCCGGTGAGGAGGTTGATGCCGATGGCTCCGATCGCGGCGGCCATGGCGAACAGGCCCGCCTGGAGCCAGAAGCGGTCCAGGTAGAACGGGAGGGCGAGGAGCAGCAGGGTGCCCGCGGCGATCGCGTACGTACGCGCGTCCGGCCGTCGGAGCGCGCGCCGGGGTTCGGCCGTGCCGGCGAGGACGTCAGACACGGGCCAGCTCCTTGGTGCCGAAGAGCCCGGCGGGCCGGACGAGCAGGATCACGACCATGACCAGATAGGGCGCGAGGTCGCCGAGGCCCCGGCCCATGAAGGCCAGGTCGCTCTGGTAGCCGGTGGCGAGGGACTCGGTGACGCCGACCACCAGGCCGCCGACGAGGGCGCCGGTCGTGGAGTCGAGTCCCCCGAGGATGGCTGCGGGGAAAGCCTTGAGCGCGGCGAGGGAGGTGGCCCGTTCCAGGCCCGGGGTAGGGAAGACGGTGAGGAACAGGGCGGCGACGGCCGCGAGTCCGCCCGCGACTGCCCAGGCGCCCAGCGAGACCCGGCCCAGTCTGACCCCCATGAGGGCCGCCGTCTCCGTGTTCTCGGCCGCCGCCCGCATCGCCACGCCCCAGGAGGTGTACCGGAAGGCGAGCAGGAAGGCGGTGATGAGCAGGGCCGCGGCGACGAAGGCGGCGATCCGGGTGTGCGCGAGCGAGATCGGGCCGAGGGTGAGGACGGCGTCGCCCCAGGGGTCGCCGAGCGCGAGGACGTCCGTACCGAGGCGGCGGGTGAGTTCGGTGGTCAGCAGGATGTCGACGCCGATGGTGACGATGGCCAGCACACTGTGGTCGCCGCCCCGGGCGCGGCGCATCACCAGGAACTCCACTGCCGCGCCGACGAGCGCGGCACCGGCGATTCCCGCCAGCAGCGCGGGCCAGAAGCCGATGTCGTCGTGGAGGGAGGCGGTGACATAGCCGCCGGCCAGCAGCAGTGAGGCGTGCGCGAAGTTGACGACCTCCGTGGCCCGGAAGATCACGACGAAGCCGAGGGCGATCAGGGCGTAGACGCTGCCCATGGAGATGCCGTTGAGAAGCAGCTCGGCGAAGGTGCTCACGGGGTGGCCTCCTCGCCGAGATAGGCGCGTACGACCTCCGGGTCGTTCTGTACGTCCGCCGGGGCCCCGTCCGCGATCAGCCGGCCGAAGTCCAGGACCGTGACCGTGTCCGCGAGTCTCATCACCACCCCCATGTCGTGCTCCACCAGGACGATCGAGATGCCGAGACTGTCGCGGACCCCGGCGATGACGGCCGCGACCCGGCGCCGTTCGTCGGCGGTCATCCCGGCCACCGGTTCGTCGAGGAGCAGCAGCCGTGGCTCCATGCACAGGGCCCGGGCGAGTTCCGCGAGCTTCTGCTGCCCGTAGGGCAGGGAACCGGCCGGGCGTCTCAGCTGCTCCTCCAGGCCGACGAACTCGGCGATCTCCCGCACGCGCGCGCGGTGCCTGCGTTCCTCGTGCGCCGCCGACGGCAGCCGAAGTCCGGCGGCGACGAAGCCGGTCCTGGTCAGCCGGTGGCGGCCGAGCAGCAGGCTGTCCTCGACGGTGGCGTGGGGCGGCAGGGCGAGGTTCTGGAAGATACGGGCGACACCGAGGCCGGCGATGCGGTGCGGGGGCATGCCGGTCAGCTCGTGCTCTCCGAAGCGGACACTGCCGGAGGTGGCCCGGTAGACACCGGACAGCACGTTGAAGCAGGTGGACTTGCCCGCGCCGTTGGGGCCGATGAGGGCGTGGACGGTGCCGGGGCGGACTGTGAAGCTGACGTCGTCGAGGGCGAGGAGGCCGGCGAAGCGGACAGTGAGGTGGTCAACGTTGAGGGCGGGCACGGCGTGGGCGTCAATGGTGGACGTCGGTCCGTCAAGTCTGGTCAATGTGGATCAGCCCTCCCATCTGGTCAACCTCGGCATGGAGCGCGTCAAGCCGGGCGCCCCCGCTCCACCCGTCGCCCCTGCCGCGTCCGCCGCCGCGTCCTCGTCCACCACGCCCAGGTAGCGGCGCCGCACCTCGTCGGAGGCGGCGAGTTCCGTGCAGGGGCCGGAGAGGGTGACTTCGCCGACCTCCAGGACGTACGCCTGGGTGGCCAGCCGGAGAGCCAGGGCCGCGTTCTGTTCGACGAGCAGGACGGAGGTGCCCTGGGCGTTTATCTCGCGCACGGTGTCGGCGATGCGCGCGGCCATCAGCGGGGCCAGGCCGAGCGACGGCTCGTCGAGGAGCAGGACCCTGGGGGCGGCCATCAGGGCACGGGCGACGGCCAGCATCTGCTGCTCGCCGCCCGACAGCAGCCCGGCGCGCTGCTGGGCGCGGTCGGCGAGGACGGGGAACAGTTCGTGCACGCGGTGCAGGGCTGCGGCCCGTTCCACACGTCCGCCGCGCGCGCCAAGGGCTCCGGCGCGCAGATTGTCGGCGACGGTCATCCGGGCGAACACCCGCCGCCCTTCCGGTACTTGGGACACCCCGGCGGCCACCACCCGGTCGGGGGCGAGCGCGTCGATCCGGCGTCCGCCGAGGGTGACGGTGCCGCCGGTCGTCGCCCCGCCCTGGAAGGAGAGGGTGCGGCTGATGGCGCGCAGCAGCGTGGACTTTCCGGCGCCGTTGCCGCCCAGCACCGTCACGACGGCCGCCTCGGGCACTTCCAGCGACACCTGCCGAAGGGCGCGCACGGGCCCGTACCCGACCGACAGATCCCGTACGACGAGATCGGCGCCGCCCGGAGAGCTGCCCGAAGACCTGCGCGGAGATCCGCCCGCGAAACCGCTCGGAGATCCCCTTGTTCCGCCGCCCATGGCGTCCGCTCCCTCCCGCACACCCGTCCGGTGTGGCGCTCAGCCCAGCACCGGGGCGGGCGTCCGTCCACGGGTCGCGGCCGAAACTCCGCCGAAACGTGGCCGGAGACCAGCGGACTCCGCCGCCCGTTGTGCACGCGCACAACGCTGCGTGTCAGGGGCCTGCCGAAGGGGCGCGGAGGGTGGCATCCTCCGCTCATGGGACCGCGCAGAAGGCGTACGGGTCATGACTGGCAGGTGCTCGCCGAGGCTTGCGCGGCGCTGCTGGAACGGGTGCCGGAGCTGGTGGACGAACATGTGCGGCAACTGTCGGAGCACTCCCCCGTCTACGGCCAGGTCCTCCCGCACGACCAGCAGTGGCGGGAGGCGGAGGAGGCGATGCGGATCGGCATCGGGACGATCTCCGCGCCCCGGGGCTCACCGCGCCGCGACCTGGAGTACGCGGAGGACGCGGGCCGACGCCGCGCCCAGCAGGGGCTGCCGCTGGAACTGCTGGTGCACGCGTACCGGAGTGCGGGCTATCTGGTGTGGGACGCGCTGCTGGAGGGCGCCGGCGGCCAGGAACCGGAGCGGCTCGGCGTCCTGATGCGGTCGGCGACCCTTGTGTGGGCGGCGATCGACGCACAGGCGGCGGTGGCGTCGGAGGCGTACCGGGCGACCGAGATGGAGTTACGGCGGCGTACGGACGAGCAGTTGCAGGCGTTACTGGACGCGCTGCTCGACGGCCAGGAGTCGCCGGGGCTGGCCGCCAGGGCCGCGGCGGGGCTCGATCTGCCTGAGCGGGGCGCGTACGCGGTGGTGGTGCTGCGGGCGGAGCGGCGGGACCCCCGGGAGGCCTTCCACCGGCCGTTACGGGGCGCCGGGTACCGGTTCGTGTGGCGGATGCGGGCCGACCGGGAGGTGGGCGTGGTGCTGCTGGGGCCCGACCAGGGGCTCGACGCGGTGGCGCAGGCGCTGAGCGGGCGGTGCTCGGGGGCGGGCGGGATCAGTCCCGTCGTGCCGGGGCTGGCGGAGCTGGGGCGTGCCCGGCGGCTGGCCGAACTGGCGTTGCGCACCTGCCCGCCGGACGCGAGCGAGGTCGTACGGCTGGATCAGCGGATGCCGACGGCGCTGGTGGTGAGTCAGCCGGAACTCGCGAACCGGCTGGTGTCGGCCGTCTTCGGCGCCCTGGTCGGGCTGGAGCCCGCCGACCGGGAAGTGCTGCTGGAGACGCTGGACGTGTGGCTGGCCTGCGAGGGGTCGGCGGGACGGGCGGCCGGGCGGCTGTACTGCCACCGCAACACCGTGTTCAACCGGCTGCGGCGGCTGGAGCAGCTGACGTCCAGGTCACTGGCCAGACCACGCGATCTGATCGAGCTGACGCTGGCCCTGGACGCGTACCGGTTGTCGGGACCGGCGGGCGCGCCGGAGGAGGCCGCGCGGCTCGCGGGGAACGGGTGATCCCGAGAGGGATCACCCCTCGGCCTCCGACCAGCCTTGGGCCGGCCTCAGACCAGGAAGTCCCGTCCGATGTTCTCCGCGACCCGCTCCAGGATCGGTCCGGCGTCGGCGATGCACTTCGCGAGGTCCGGCTCGAGCTCCGTCAGGGGGTACGCGCGTCGGATGCCGGCCCGGCCCAGAGCCTCCGGGCGCAGGGCGAGGCGTCCACAGACCGCGATGACCTCGCGGCCCTGAGCCCGGGCCGCCGCCGCCACGCCGGCCGGGGCCTTGCCGTGCAGGGTCTGTTCGTCGAGGGAGCCCTCGCCGGTGATCACCAGCGTGGCACGGTCCAGGGCGGGCGCGAAGCCGAGGACGTCGAGCATGACCTCGATGCCGGGCCGGAACCGGGCGCCGAGAACCAGGGCGCCGTAACCGATGCCACCGGCGGCACCCGCACCCGGCGCGGCGGCGTACCCGGCGGCCTTCGAGCCGATCGCCGTCTCCAGGATCTTCGCGTAGTGCGCGAGAGCCTCGTCCAGGGCGGCCACATCGTCCGGGGAGGCGCCCTTCTGCGGGCCGTACACCGCGGGCGCGCCCGTCGGCCCGGTCAGCGGGTTGTCCACATCGCTGGCCAGCACGAGATCGACGTCCGCGAGGCGGGTGTCGAGGCCCGAGAGGTCGGCCGTGGCGAGTCCGTCCAGCCCACCGCCCCCGGGCGGCAGCGGTTCGCCGTCGGCGTCCAGGAAGCGCGCGCCGAGCGCGGACAGCATGCCCGCGCCCCCGTCGGTGGTGGCGCTGCCGCCGACCCCGAAGACGATCGTGCGCGCCCCCGCGTCCAACGCGGCCCGAAGCAGTTCCCCGGAGCCGTACGTCGATGCCGTGAGCGGTGCGAAGACGCCCGAGGGCAGCCGCTGCAGCCCGCTGGCCTCCGCCATCTCCACCACCGCGGTGTCGCCGCGCAGCGCGAACGCGGCCGTCACCTCGTGCCCGAGCGGCCCCGCGACCCGTACCTCACGCCGTTCGAATCCGGCGGCCACCGCGGCGGCCACGGTCCCGTCGCCACCGTCGGCCACGGGAAGCGCCTCGATCTCGACACCGGGGGCTGCCTTGCGCAGTCCGGCAGTCACCCGCTCGGCGACCTCCACAGCCGTCAGCGATCCCTTGAACTTGTCGGCGGCGATCAGCACCCGCGCCGTCCGCACACCTGTCCCATTCGCCGTAACCGCAGCGTCCGCCACCCTGTATTCCCCTTGCTCTCGGCCCCGTACATGTCAGGGCAGTCGCGCCGCTGCGACCTTAACCGCAGGAGACCCGCCACGTCATGCCTTCCCGGCCGCTCACAGCCAGGGCACCACCGGCAGCAGATGGTGGTAAACCGGAGGGATGACCGCTGTGGGCACCGCCACCGGACAGGCCGACCGTGTTCTCGGCGGCTGGCTGGGCCGGATCGCGGGAAACATGCTCGGCAAGCCGGTCGAGCGGGGCGACTACTGGACGCGCGACCGCATCGACCGCTATCTGCGGCTGACCGGCGCCGTGCCGCTCACCGACTATCTGCCGGAGCCCCCGGCAGGGAGCGAAGGCGACGGCTTCGAACTGCGCCCCGAGTGGCGTCAGTGCGTACGCGGCCGGATCCACGGCAGCTGCCGTGACGACGACGTCGACTACGCGATCCTCGGTCTGGACCTGCTGGAGACGCGCGGTTTCGACTTCAGCACCGAGCAGGTCGGCGAACTGTGGCTGCTGCGGCTGCCGTTCCTCCAGACGTTCACGGCGGAACGCGCCGCCTATCGCAACCTCGCGGCCGGTCTCAAGCCGCCGCTGACCGCCACGTACGACAACCCGTACCAGGAATGGATCGGCGCCCTGATCCGCGCCGACATCTACGGCTGGACCTGTCCGGACGACCCCCACCGCGCCGCATACCTCGCCCGCAGGGACGCCGTCCTCTCCCACACGGGCAACGGCGTGTACGGGGCGATGTTCGCTGCGGCACTGATCTCGGCGGCGTTCACGGCACCCACTGTGCGTCACGCCCTGGACACGGCGCTGACGGTCATCCCGGCGAGCAGCCGCCTGGCCCGTACGGTGCGCCGCGTCGTGGCGCTGCACGAAACCCGACTGACCTGGGAGGACACGCTCACTACGGTCGCCGAGGAGACCGCCGGGCTCGGCTGGATCCACGCGGTGCCGAACATCGCCGTCCTCACCGCCGGGCTGCTGTACGGCGACGGCGACTTCACCCGCACGATCACACTGACCGTCCGGGGCGGCCTGGACACCGACTCGAACGGCGCGACCGCGGGCTCGGTGGCCGGCGTGCTGTGCGGCGCGCAGGCGATCCCGAGCCAGTGGAAGGACCCGCTGGAGGACACGGTACGCAGCGCGGTGTTCGGCTTCGACGGCGTACGGATCAGTGAACTGGCGGAGCGGACCATGCGGTTGGGACACCCGCAGGTGTGATGGAACCCCGACGGCCCCTTTTACTCCCTTTCCCCTGGTTACGCTTCCCGGGTGACCATTCAAGACTTCGCCACATACATCGCCGGCCTGCCCCGTGTGCTGGCCGGCGCCGCCGCGCTCTTCCGTGACGCCGACGGACGGGTCCTGCTCGTCGAGCCCAACTACCGTGAGGGCTGGGCCCTTCCGGGCGGCACGATCGAGTCGGACGACGGGGAGACCCCGCGCCAGGGTGCGCGCCGGGAGACCCTTGAGGAGATCGGCCTCGACCGGGAACTCGGCCGCCTGTTGGCCGTCGACTGGGTCCACATCGCGGGCCACCCGCCGCTGGTGGCATATCTGTACGACGGTGGCGTCCTCGACGAGGACGAGCTCAAGTCGATCACGTTGCAGGAGGAGGAGCTGCTGTCGTGGCGGCTCGTAGCACGCGAGGACCTCTCCGAGTACCTCCAGGGCTCACTGGGCCGCCGGGTCCTGCATGCCCTCGACGTCCTGGCGGAGGGCGCGGGAACGGTGGAACTGGAGAACGGCCACCGGGTGGCCTGACGAGCGCCCCAGGCCGGGGTTCAGCCCTGGACGTCCGGCGGCTTCACAGCGTCCGCCGCCCGCCGTGTGTCGTCGCGCTCGACGACCCGGGCCTCCGTGCGGTGGCCACGCGCGATGTAGTCCCGGACGACGAGCTCGACGGCGTCCTGCGGGTTCCCGACGCCCGCGAGGACCATGACTTCGACGACGAGTTCGGCGTCGAGCGAGACGGAGACCTTGGCTGCCATGCGCGGACACTAACACCGAGCATGCGTTCGTACACCGGTGCGGCGGCTACGGTCACGACCCCGGCCGCCGCCACGGCCTGGGGCCGTTAACCAGTCGCCGCCCCGAACGCCGGGATCTACCCTCGGCAACATGACCAAGCCCCTCGTCGCCGTCCTCAGCGGCGCCGGTATCTCGACCGATTCCGGGATCCCCGACTATCGCGGACCGAACGGCCTGTGGCGGCGCGATCCCGAGGCCGAGAAGCTCGTGACGTACGACTACTACATGGGCGATCCCGAGATCCGGCGCCGTTCCTGGCAGATGCGGCGCCAGAACCGGACCCTTCGGGCCGAGCCCAACGCCGCGCATCTGGCCGTGGCGGAGCTGGAGCGGGCCGGGGTGCCCGTGCGGGTGATCACACAGAACGTGGACGGGCTGCACCAGCTCGCCGGGATGCCGGCCCGCAAGGTGCTCGAACTGCACGGCACCGCACGGGAGTTCGTGTGCACCGAGTGCCATGCGCGCGGGCCTATGGAGGACGCCCTCGCCCGGGTCGAGGCCGGAGAGGACGATCCGCCGTGCCTGAAGTGCGGCGGGATTCTCAAGTCGGCGACCGTCATGTTCGGTCAGCGGCTCGACCCGGTCGTCCTCGGCGACGCGCTCGCCATCACCAAGGCCTGCCAGGTGTTCATCGCCGTCGGGACGAGTCTCCAGGTCCAGCCCGCCGCAGGGCTCGCCGGTGTCGCCGCCGATCACGGGGCCCGGTTGGTCATCGTCAACGCCGAGCCGACCCCGTACGACGACCGGGCCGACGAGGTCGTACGGGAGCCGATCGGCACGGCACTGCCCCGACTGCTGCGCGGACTGAGGGAGTCCGGGGCAGCCTAGGAGCGTGAAGGTCATAGCGGCGGGGGTTCAGTGAGCCCTCCCGTCGTCGTGACAGGTGTGGACGTGACCGTCACCGTGGCGGCGGCCAGGCCACCGCGAGTGGCGCGGAGCGTGATGGCACCAGCAGTGCGCGTCGTCCGTACGAAGACTCGGTTGATACCCGCTTCCGTGCTGACGTAGGACTGGAACACGCTGTACGGGATGCCCGCGTTGTGGCCGCCGAGCAGTTTCGCCGGGCCGGTGATCGTGAAGTCCACCCGGGCCTGGTCGGTCGGTACGCGGCGGCCCGCCGAGTCCACCGCCTCGACGTCGATCATCGCCACGTCGGTGCCGTCGGCCTTCAGACCGTCTGCGGAGACGTGTGCCGTGAGGCGGAGGGCGACCGGGGTGCCCGTCGTCTGTTTCTGGGCGCGGGTCAGTTCGGTGCCTGCCGGGTCGTAGCCCACGGCGGTGATCGTGCCGGACTGCCACGTGACGTTGGTGAAGGTGTGCAGGAAGTCGTACTGCGGGGAGGTGGACGTACCGACCGCCCTGCCGTTGACCAGCAGGTCCACCCTGGCGACGCCCGCGGCCATGACGTACACCGTCTTCACCGTGCCGGACGGGTAGGTCCAGTGGCCGACGATGTGCAGGTCCGGGGTCGGGCTCTGCATGACGCGGTGGGTGTAGTAGGTCTCCTTGGGGATGCGGACCGCGTCGACCCGGCCGGAGAGGCGGCATGTCTCCCAGTTGTACTGGCGGCCGTGCTGGTTGGAGTCCGCCCAGGTCAGGGCCGCCGCCCCGGAGTAGCGCTTGTTCCCCGGGCCTTGGATGCGCTGGCTCCAGAACTCGTAGCGGGTGCTCGCGGCGACGGTGGCGGCGAAGTCCTCCGAGGTCCAGTGGTAGGTGACGTCCGGGCCGGTGACGTAGCCGAAGTCGGGTGGGGAGGCGGTGTCCCAGACGCGGCGCGGGGCCTCGTCGCGGGTGAACTCGGACTCGATGAGCGGCATGCGGTCGCGAGCGTAGTCGCTGTAGTGACGGTTGAGCATCGTGCCGATGTACTCGCACTGGTCCACGGCCGCCGTGCCGCCGTAGGCGGAGTTGTCGGATGTGGCCCGGGAGCCGATCGCGCGCATGCCGCTGGGGTCCCAGGTCTGCTTCAGGGCGCGCATCTGCTGCTGGTGGTCGGCGGTCAGCCAGTTGTTGCCGGACTCCCAGAACAGGATGCTCGGGCTGTTGCGGAAGTAGATCATCACGTCCCGCATGGCCGCGAGGCGCTGGTCCCACTGCACACCGGTGGCGTCGGCCTCCTTGTCCCCGGCGGGCTGGACCGACACCAGCCCGTACCGGTCGGTCATCCGGATGTTCGCGGGCTGCGCGGCGAGGTGCATCCACCGGATCAGGTTGGCGTTGCTCTCCCGGATGAGCCGCCCGTCGTGGTCGCGCAACCACTCGGGTACGGCGTCCCCGAGGACCGCCCACTCGTTGGTGGCGCGCTGGGCGTACCCGGTGAGGAAGATCTGCTGGTCGTTGATGTAGACGCCGCCGGTGCTCGCCCCGCCACGGAACTCGGCCTTCCGGAAACCGGTGCGGACCGTGTACGTGTCCACGACCGTCGTCCCCTCCGCGAGCGTCAACCGCACGGTGTAGAGGGCGGGGTACGACGGTGACCAGAAGTTCAGCCTGCTGATCCGGCTGCCGACCTTGAAGACATGACTGGTCCCGGCGGCAAGCGTCACCGTCGAGGCGGGCAGCGTGCCCGCCAACGCGCCCTGTTCGTCGAGGACTTCGGCCGACACCGACAACGTCCGGGACCGGTTCTCCCCATTGCTGATCTGCGCTTCCGCGTTGATCGTCGCGGTGTGGCCGGAGACGTTGACGGCGGACGGGTAGACGTAGGTCCCCGTGGTGCCCAGGTTGCTGTAGAGCGGGAGCGTGAAGTGGGTCTTCGGGACGACATGCAGGATGACGTTCCTGGTGAGACCGCCGAAGGTGGGGTTGAAGTCCCGGGTGTCCCACTGGAAGGGCATCCCGGTGGCGGCCTCGGGCCGCCACTTGGTGTTGTCCGCGCAGATCGCGAGTACGTTGTCGGCGCCGAACAGGACCTCGTCGGTGAGGTCGAAGCCGAAGGGGGTGACGCCGGCCTCGTAGCTGCCGATCAGGGTGCCGTTCAGGTAGACCGTCGCCGCCTGCCGGATGCCCTCCAGTTCGAGGATCACCTGGTGGCCCGCATGCTCGGTCGATAACTGAAAGCGCTTGCGGTACCAGGTGGGTTGCATCGCCACCGAGGACTCGCCCGAGCTGCCGATCCAGTTGTCAAAGGAGTCCACGTCGTTGTAGGTGTGCGGCACGCTGACCACGGACCACGCTGAGTCGTCGAACGCGATCCCTTCGGCGCCGGCGATGTTCGACTTGATGAACCGCCAGTCGAGATTCAGACCGAAAGTCTGCCGCTCAGCGGCCTCGACCTGCGCCGCCAGGGCGGCACCACTCGCCGGGAGGGTCACCGCACCCGCACCCACGGCGACCCCTTGCAGCACACGACGCCTGCTCACACCGTCAGCTGTGGACATCGGCCCACCCCCAGACCATCGATACGAACCATTGTCAGGAACGCGACAGAAAGCGCTTCCCATCATGCGCCGAGGTGTTACGGGCGACAAGGTGCGGGACGAAGGTCGTTCAGGTGGATGCGGGGGCGGAAGACGCAGGAAGGCCAGGAGGGGGTGAGAGGGCCCGGGAGGGCTGAGAGGGCTGGAAGGGGTCAGAGGGGCCGAGAGGGCCGAGATGGCCGGAACGGGTCAGAAGGGGTCAGAAGGGCCGGGAGTGCTGGAAGGGGCTAGAAGAGCACCGCCCCGCGTTCGCCTCGTTCGAAGTCCAGCAGCCGCTGCTTGCGCTCCAGACCGCCCCCGTACCCGGTGAGGCTGCCATCGGCGCCGACCACGCGGTGACAGGGCACGATGATGCCGACCGGGTTCTTGCCGTTGGCGAGGCCCACGGCACGGGACGCCTTCGGATTGCCGAGGGCGTCGGCGAGTTCGCCGTACGAGCGCGTCTCGCCGTACGGGATTCGGCACAGCTGCTCCCAGACGCTGCGCTGGAAGTCCGTGCCGGGCAGCCGGAGTTCGAGGGTGAACTCCCTCAACTCGCCCGCGAAGTAGGCCTTCAGCTGATCGACCGTTTCCCCGAAAGGTGTGTCGTCGCGTGCGCCGAAGTTCTCCTCGGGTGGGCGGTGACGCTGGTCGACCATGTAGAGACCACAGAGGACTCCGTCGTCGGCTACGAGTGTGAGGAGGCCGTACGGGCTGTCGATGACCGTGTGCTGTTTCACTGCCGCTCCTGACGTCCTTATACCGGGAGGAAGTTGATCGGGTGACTGTCCGTCGCCCACAGATACTGGACCGCGTACGCCCGCCACGGCCGCCACTCCGCCGCACGCGCGGTGAGCGCTGCCGGTGTCGACGGAAGACCCAACTCCTGGGCCGCCCGCCGGATTCCGAGGTCCGTGGGGAGAAACGCGTCGGGATCGCCGAGGGCACGCATGGCGATGACGTCGGCCGTCCAGGGGCCGAAGCCAGGGAGGGCGAGGAGCCGGGCGCGGGCCTGAGGCCAGTCGCTCTCGACACCCAAGTGGAGGGTTCCGTCGGCTAGTTGGTCGACGAGGTTGGTGAAAGTGATCCGCCGGGTGCGGGGCATGGCCAGGGAATCGGGGTCGAGGGCGGCCAGTGCCTGCGGAGTCGGGAAGAGGTGGCTGAGGCCTCCCTCCGGATCGTCCACCGGGTCGCCGTACGCCGTGACGAGACGGGCCGCGTGAGTACGGGCGGCGGCCGTCGAGACCTGCTGACCGAGCACCGCCCGTACGGCGAACTCCGCCTCGTCGACCGTGCGCGGGACTCGTCGCCCCGGGGCCTTCGCGACCAGCGGCGCCAGCACCGGATCCGTACGCAACAGCTCGTCGACCGCGACCGGATCCGCGTCCAGGTCGAGCATCCGGCGGCAACGGCTGATGGCGACGGGCAGGTCACGCAGGTCGCTGAGGGTGAGGCGGCACGCGATGTGGTCGGGCTTCGGAGTGAGGGCGACGATGCCGTGTCCGTACGGGAGGCGCAGGGTGCGGCGGTATGCGCCGTCGCGCCATTCCTCCACGCCGGGTACGGCGGTCGCGGCGAGGTGACCGAAGAGGTTGTCGGGGTTGAGCGGGGCACGGAAGGGGAGGCGGAGGTTCAGCGCGGCCGGGGTACTGACGGCCGCGCTCACCGTGCTCGTACGGCCCGGATCCGCATCGGCGCGTGGCTTCGGAAGGCGGTCGCGGAGCTCGCTCGGGGAGAGGGCGAAGACCTCGCGAACGGTGTCGTTGAAGGTGCGGATCGAGGCAAAGCCCGCCGCGAAGGCGATCTCCGCCATGGGCAGCGCGGTCGTCTCGACGAGGAGCCGCGCGGTCTGGGCGCGCTGCGCCCGGGCGAGGGCCAGCGGGCCGGCGCCCAGTTCGGCGAGGAGTTGTCGTTCGATCTGCCGGGTGCTGTAGCCGAGGCGGGCAGCGAGGCCGGGGACGCCCTCGCGGTCCACGATCCCGTCACCGATCAACCGCATCGCGCGCGCCACGAGGTCGGCGCGCTGGTTCCACTCCGGCGAGCCGGGGCTGGTGTCGGGACGGCACCGCTTGCAGGCCCGGAATCCTGCCTGCTGGCAAGCCGCCGCGCTCGGGTAGAAGGTCATGTTCTCGGGCTTGGGCGGCACCACCGGGCAGCTGGGCCGACAGTAGATTCGGGTGGTCGTGACTGCCGTGAAGAACCAGCCGTCGAAGCGCGCGTCCTTGGACTGGACGGCACGTACGCAGCGCTCGGTGTCGGTGTGCATCGCGTTCCGCATACGTCCAGCATCGGGGACGGGCCAAGCCAGGGCTGGCGGAAATCCGACATCAGGGTGGCGTGTCCAGGGACGCTCCGGATCAATTTCCGTCCCTCGTCGAGGACTGGGTGGCTTATTGGCTCGCTGATCCACTGGTCCACTGGCTGACCCACTCAGTCACTCGCTGGGTCGCTGGCTGATCGTTTGCCCCGCCGGCCCGCTCACTGGCTGAGCCAATGGGCCGCCGGCCCACTGACTCACTGACTCACTGGCTCACTGGCTCACTGGCTCACTGGCTGATCCACTAGCCCACTCCCCGGCCCACTCACCGGCTGAGCCACTGAGCCACTGAGCCTCTGAGCCACCGGCCCTCTGAGCCACCAACTCGCTGACTCACTCACTCGCCGCACCCCGCCAGGCCGCCTCCCGCAGCAGCCGCAGCCCGTTGAGGCCGACCAGGACGGTCGAGCCCTCGTGGCCCGCGACGCCGAGCGGGAGCGGCAGCGTGCCGATCAGGTCCCAGGCGACGAGGCAGGCGATGAACACGCCTGCGATCACCAGATTCTGCACGACCACGCGTCCGGCGCGCCGGGAGAGAGCGATCACGGCGGGCACGGTGGTGAGCTCGTCCCGCACGATCACCGCGTCCGCGGTCTCCAGCGCGAGGTCGGAACCCGCCCGGCCCATGGCCACGCCGGTGTGGGCGGCGGCCAGCGCCGGGGCGTCGTTGACACCGTCCCCGACGACCAGCACCCTGCGCCCGGCTGCCTCCAACTCCCTTACCGCGTCCAGTTTCTGCTGGGGAAGCAGCCCAGCCCGTACGTCCTTGATCCCGACCTCGGCGGCCAGCCGGGCGGCGGCTCGCGGGTTGTCGCCGGTCAGCAACACGGGTGCGGTGCCGGTGAGTTCGGTGAGCGAGGCGACGGTGGCGGCGGCGCCGGGACGCAGGCGGTCGGCGAGACCGAGCACTCCGACGGGCACCTCGTCGACGACGACCAGGACCGCCGTACGACCGGACGCCTCAACCTCCTCGACCAGCAGCCGAGTTGGCGAGCCGTCCAGCACACCGGCTCTGTCCAGCAGGCGTTCCGGTGCCCCTACCGCGACCGCGCGCCCGTCCACGACCGCCGTCACACCCACTCCGGACGTCGAGTCGAAGTCCTCTGCGACGGCCGGCGTCGCGAGCCCACGTTCACGCGCCGCCTCCACCACGGCCCGGGCCAGCGGATGTTCGCTCGGGTGCTCTGCCGCCGCCGCGAGCGCCAGAAGTCCGTCCTCGTCCAGGTCGGATCCAGGCAGCAGTCGTACTTCCGTCACCCACGGCGTGCCCTCGGTGAGCGTGCCCGTCTTGTCGAAGGCGACGGCGTCGATCTGCCCGAGGCGTTCCATCACCACCGCCGACTTGACCAGGACGCCGTGCCGCCCGGCGTTGGCGATCGCCGAGAGCAGTGGCGGCATGGTGGCGAGCACGACCGCGCAGGGCGAGGCCACGATCATGAAGGTCATGGCGCGCAGCAGG
This sequence comes from Streptomyces sp. NBC_00576, assembly GCF_036345175.1. Taxonomy (NCBI): domain Bacteria; kingdom Bacillati; phylum Actinomycetota; class Actinomycetes; order Kitasatosporales; family Streptomycetaceae; genus Streptomyces; species Streptomyces sp. NBC_00576. The sequence goes on from NZ_CP107780.1 coordinate 1,846,323, forward strand.
GCGTCGGTGAGGTCCGTACCGAAGGCGAGCGGTACCGAGAACACGGCGAGGGTGGCGGCGACCATGCCGAGCGAGTAGCGCTGCTCGACCTTCTCGATGAACAGCTGGGTGGGTGCCTTGGTCTCGGACGCCTCCTCGACCATCCGCACGATCCGGGCGATCACCGAGTCGGAGGCGTCTCGTTCGACCCGTACACGCAGGGCGCCGGTGCCGTTGAGGGTGCCGGCGAAGACCTCGTCCCCCGGCTCCTTCGGCGCGGGCAGCGGTTCGCCGGTGATGGTCGCCTGGTCGACCTCGCTAGCGCCGTCCAGTACGCGGCCGTCGGCGCCGACGCGTTCTCCGGGGCGTACGAGGATGGTGTCGCCGACGGTCAACTCCTCGACGGAGACGGCCGCTTCGCCGCCCTCCGCATCCAACCGAGTCGCCGTGGCAGGGGCCAGGTCGAGGAGGCCGCGTACCGAGTCTGCGGTGCGGGCGGTGGCCAGGGCCTCCAGGGCGCCGGAGGTCGCGAAGATGACGATCAGCAGGGCGCCGTCCATGACCTGGCCGATCGCGGCGGCACCGAGGGCGGCGACGATCATCAGCAGGTCGACGTCGAGAGTCCGTTCCCGCAGAGCCTTCAGGCCTTCCCAGCCGGGCTCCCAGCCGCCGCCGGCGTACGCCAGCGCGTAGAGCGCGCCCCAGGTCCAGGTGGGCGCGCCGGTCAGCTGCAGGGGCAGCGCGAGCAGGAAAAGGGCGGTGGCCGCGGTGGCCCAGCGAGCTTCGGGGAGCGCGAGGACGCGGGTGCGGCGCCGGGGTGCGGTGAGGACGGCGGACGACGGGGCGACCGGAGACGGGGTGAGAGTGGCAGACACCCGAGCACCATACAGGAACACATGAACACTCATTCATTCGTTCATATGCGATGAGTAAGATACGGCCATGGGTCATGGAGCCGTCGTCACCGCGCAGGACGCCGCCGAGCGTGTACGCCTCGACGCGGACAATGTCGCGAAGGTGGCCACCACGCTCCAGGCTCTGTCCACACCCTCCCGCCTGTTGATCCTGGCGAGGTTGCGCGAAGGTCCGCTACCGGCGACGGAGTTGGCGGCCGAGGTGGGCATGGAGCAGTCCGCGTGCTCGCACCAACTGCGACTGCTGCGCAATCTGCGCCTGGTTGTCGGCGAGCGGCGTGGCCGGTCAGTGGTGTACGCGCTGCACGACCACCATGTCGCCGAGCTCCTCGACCAGGCGGTCTACCACGTGGAACACCTGCGACTCGGCCTGAGCGACACCGACGCCGACACCGATACGGGCGCCGCCGGATAACTCCCGGGTCGGCAGGGCACTTCGCGCCGCTACTGCCGCACGGATGCCTAATTGCAAAATTTCGCAATTGACTAGATGCTTCACTCGCCATGTTCGCAGACATCTGCGTCCGTCCACAGGCAGCCATGCGGAAACAAGGGAGCCGGACGTGTCCGTTTCGCTGTATCGGGCCACGGCGGAGTGAGCGGGTCCATTGTCCGCCGAGCAGGCCACGCATGGGGCGCGGTGCGGTCTCTGCTGCCCGTGCGTGCAGACTTCGAGGCGATGGCCCGCGATCCGCGTCGGGATCTCCTCGCCGGGTTGACCGTGGCGATCGTGGCGCTCCCCCTCGCGCTCGGCTTCGGAGTCTCCTCCGGACTCGGTGCGGCGGCGGGGCTGGCGACCGCGGTGGTCGCGGGCGCGCTGGCCGCGGTGTTCGGCGGATCGAATCTGCAGGTGTCGGGGCCGACCGGGGCGATGACCGTGGTCCTCGTACCGATCGTCGCCCAGTACGGGCCGGGCGGTGTCCTGACCGTCGGGCTGCTGGCCGGGCTACTGCTGATCGGGCTCGCCCTGGCCCGTGCAGGCAAGTACATGCGGTACGTGCCCGCCCCCGTCGTCGAGGGTTTCACGCTCGGCATCGCCTGCGTCATCGGACTGCAGCAGCTGCCGAACGCGCTGGGGGTGGCACGGCCCGAGGGCGACAAGGTCCTCACGGTCGCCTGGCGCGCCGTGGAGGCGTTCGTACGCCATCCCAACTGGACGGCGCTGGCACTGGCCGCGGGTGTCGCGCTGGTCATGCTGCTCGGTGCGCGTTGGCGGCCGACCGTTCCGTTCTCGATCGTCGCGGTGATCGTCGCCACCGTGCTGGCGCAGGTCCTCCACCTGGACGGGGCCGCTCCGATCGGAGATCTGCCCGCCGGCCTGCCCGCGCCCTCGCTGGCGTTCCTCGACCTGTCGGCGCTGTCCTCGCTGCTCGCCCCGGCCGTGGCGGTGGCGGCGCTGGCCGCGCTGGAGTCACTGCTGTCGGCGACCGTCGCGGACGGCATGACGGTCGGCCAGCAACACGATCCTGACCGGGAGCTGTTCGGGCAGGGCCTCGCCAACCTCGCCGCCCCGTTGTTCGGCGGCGTCCCGGCCACGGCCGCGATCGCACGAACGGCCGTGAACGTCCGTACGGGCGCCGGTTCCCGGCTCGCCGCGCTCACCCATGCCGTGGTCCTGGCGGTGATCGTCTTCGCGGCGGCGCCGCTGGTCTCGAAGATCCCGCTGGCCGCGCTGGCAGGCGTCCTGCTTGCCACCGCGATCCGCATGGTCGAGGTCGGCTCACTGCGGGTGATGGCCAAGGCGACCCGCTCCGACGCGCTGATCCTGGCTCTGACCGCCCTCGCCACCCTCGCCCTCGACCTGGTGTACGCGGTGATCATCGGCCTGATCGTCGCGGGCGCCCTCGCGCTCCGGGCCGTGGCCGCGCAGGCCCGCCTCGACGAGGTCCCGCTGGACCGGGGCGACCACAGCGCCGAGGAGCACGCCCTGCTGGCGGAGCACATCGTCGCCTACCGCATCGACGGGCCACTGTTCTTCGCCGCCGCCCACCGATTCCTGCTCGAGCTGACCGATGTGGCGGACGTACGGGTCGTGATCCTTCGGATGTCCCGGGTGTCGACCATGGACGCGACCGGTGCGCTGATGCTGAAGGACGCGGTCCAGAAGCTGAACCGGCGCGGCATCGTCGTCATGTTCTCCGGGGTACGTCCCGGCCAGCGCCAGGTCCTCGACTCCGTCGGCCTGTTGGACCTGCTACGACAGGCGGACCGCGAGTACGGCACCACGCCCGAGGCGATCCAGGGGGCGCGCGCTCATCTGGAATCCACCGGAGTCCTGTCCGCCGTACCCGCCCCGAGGACCAGGCCCGGCACCACGGACGAGGCCAGGAGCACACCCGCGGCCGTGTCCGCGGACAAAACCGATAGCACCGACAACAGCACGGCCGACCGTGAGGGGGCGCCGCCCCGATGAGCACCGCATCCGCCGCCCGGTACGCGGTCTACGTGTCCGGAGCATGGGCCGCCCTCCCCCGCTGCCTCAGGGGCATGGCGGTGCACCCGTACGCCGTACGCCCGTCGGCTGGTCCTACACCTCCCGGGACGGCACGGTCGGGGTTCGTGCGGCCGGGTGTCCGCGGCCGGATTCTGTCCGGCGGGCGTCGCGGGCGAGGATGAGCGCCATGGTGTTCATGAAGGGGTGGGTGCGATGCGCCGAGGATCGGCCAGTGCGGTGGTTCCGCTGTCCCGGGGAGGCGACGGGACGATGAGCACGCCGCTGTACCAGCTCAAGGCGGAGTTCTTCAAGACCCTCGGACATCCGGCCCGTATCCGCGTCCTGGAACTGCTGAGCGAGCGTGAGCACGCGGTCGCCGAGATGCTGCCCGAGGTGGGCATCGAGCCCGCGCACCTCTCGCAGCAGCTGGCGGTGTTACGCCGGGCCAACCTGGTCGTCGCCCGCAGGGAGGGCTCGACCGTGTACTACTCGCTGACCAGCCCGCATGTGGCCGAACTGCTCCGGGTCGCGCGGATCATCCTGTCCGGCGTGCTGACCGGACAGGCGGAACTGCTGGCCGACCTGCAGGCAGCCGAGGGGGAGACGAAACCGCCGTCCTGACTCCGCGAGGGCCCGAGACGGGCTCGGTGTCGGCCTGCCCGCCGCCGGGCTTCGGTTTCCCGGGCCTCGCCACGGGCCCCTCCGCCCGGCCAACGGCGACCGCTCACCGGCAACGGGCACCCGCACCCGCACCCGCACCCGCACCCGCTAAGCAGATCGGCTAAGCGGACCGAACCCCGGCCGTCAGCAACGGACTTGCCCGGCGAATACCACGTACGCCTGTTCGTCGAAGAGGACGAACCGCACCTCCTCGACCGCGGTCTCCGTGGCCCGCACGGTCTCCACGGCGATACGAGCGGCGTCCTCCATCGGCCACCCGTAGATGCCGGCGGAAACCGCCGGGAACGCCACCGTGCGGGCGCCGAGTTCGTCGGCCACCCTCAGCGATTCCCGGTAGCAGGAGGCCAGCAAGGTCGACCGGTCCTCCTCGGGGAGGAAGCGGGGCCCGACCGTGTGGATCACCCAGCGCGCGTCCAGTTCGCCCGCGGTCGTGGCGACCGCCTTGCCGACGGCCAACCCCTTGCCGTAGTGACCGGCGCGCAACGCTCGGCAGGCGGCGAGGATCTCCGGGCCGCCCCTGCGGTGGATCGCTCCGTCGACGCCTCCGCCACCCAGGAGTGAGGAGTTCGCCGCGTTGACGATCGCGTCGGCACTCTGTCGGGTGATGTCGCCCTTGACAAGCGTGATCGCGGTCATGCTTGCCTCAGCCTTCGCCAGACGGCCTTCGCCGCGTTGTGTCCCGACATGCCGTGCACGCCGGGGCCCGGCGGGGTGGCCGAGGAGCAGATGAAGACGGCCGGGTGCGGGGTGGCGTACGGGAACAGGGAGAGCTTGGGGCGCAGCATGAGCTGGAGGCCGCTCGCCGCGCCGGAGCCGATGTCGCCGCCGACGTAGTTGGCGTTGCGGGCCGCCAGTTGGGGCGGTCCGGCGGTGGCGCGGGCGAGGACCCGGTCACGGAAGCCGGGGGCGAAGCGTTCCAGTTGGCGTTCGATGGCGTCGGTGAGGTCGCCCGTCCAGCCGTTCGGGACGTGTCCGTAGGCCCAGAAGACCTGCTTGCCGTCGGGTGCCCGGGAGGGGTCGACGATGCTCGGCTGCACGGTGATCAGGAAGGGGGTGTCGGGGGCCCGGCCCTCGCGGGAGGCGACGCGCAGGGCGGTGCCGATCTCGGCGCTGTCCGCAGCGACCTGGACGGTGGTGGCCGTGCGGGCCTCCTTCGCCGTCCAGGGCACGGGGCCGTCCAGCGCGTAGTCGATCTTGAAGACGCCCGCGCCGTAGCGATAGCGCTCGTAGTAGCCGCCGAAGCCCGCGATGCGGGCCAGTGCGGTGGGTGAGGTGTCGAAGACGTACGCACGCGCGGGTGGCAGGTCGTCCAGCCGCTTGACCTCGTAGCCGGTGTGGACTGTGCCGCCGAGGTCCGTCAGATACGCGGTGAGCGCGTCGGAGATCGACTGGGAGCCACCGCGCGCGACCGGCCAGCCGCGGGCGTGTGCCGCCAGGGCGAAAACCAGGCCCACGGCGCCGGTGGCCACTCCGTCGAGGGGGGCCATGACGTGTCCGACGAGGCCTGCGAACAGGGCTTTCGCCCGCTCGTCGCGGAAGCGGCGCATCAGCCAGGTCGAGGGCGGCAGGCCGGCCAGGCCGAAGCGGGCGAGGGTGACCGGGTCGCGGGGCAGCGAGGTCAGTGGCAGGGACATGAAGTCGTGGGCCAGCGTGTCCCACTTACTGAGGAACGGCTCGACCAGCCTGCGGTACGCGCCCGCGTCCCGTGGCCCGAAGGAGGCGGCCGTCTCGGCGACGGAACGGGACAGGACCGCGGCCGTGCCGTCCGGGAAGGGGTGCGCCATGGGCAGGTCGGCGTGCAGCCACTCCAGCCCGTATCTGTCCAGCGGCATCGCCCTGAACGCCGGGGAGTTGACACCCAGCGGGTGCGCCGCCGAGCACGGGTCGTGACGGAAGCCGGTCAGCGTCAGCTCCTCCGTGCGGGCGCCGCCGCCGACGGTGTCGCGCGCCTCGAAGACGGCCACGGAGAAGCCCCGCCGGGCCAGCTCCACGGCAGCCGTGAGCCCGTTGGGCCCTGCTCCCACCACGACCGCATCGAGCATCGACGGCACCTTCGGACTCCTTTGTCAGCCGACGGCCAGTTGAGATCAGGATATGCCGGGACACCGACACTGCCCGGCGCGGGTAATCTCGGCCGGATGACGCGCCGTTTCCGCATCCAATCGCCCGGCGAGGACGCCGACGACACCGCCTGGTACTGGTTCGAGGTCGAGGACGACGGCTGGGTGCTGCGGCAGGCGGTGTTCGAGGCGGCACTGGAGATCCCGCGAACCTGCGAGCCCCTCCGGAATGCCGACGGCACCACCTCCGGCGGCGCCTCGATGGCCGCCGCACAGACCCAACTGGCCCTTGTCCGCGAACGGTTCGGACGTCTGGGCGTGCAGCTCTACCAGACCGTTTACGGGCCGTTCACCGAGGGCGCCGTCGATGTGCCGCCGGAGGCGGTGGACGTGGCGGAGTCGGAGTTCGAGCGGGCCTGGTCCACCGCCCTGCAGCATCGGCACCTGAGCCACTACGTCACCGGCCCGCTGCCGGAGGGCGCCAAGGTCACCGGCATGGTGTGCGCGCTGCCGTGGGGGCCGGGCCGTACGGGACTGTTCGTCGACATCAACCTGCCGATCGACGCCTTCGTGGACATCGCCTGGCTGCCCTTCGACCCGGCGGACTGGCCGGTGGTCGGGACCGTGGCCGAGTTCGAGGTCGTCACCCTGCGCTTCAGTTCGGCCCGCCCACAGATCAGGCTCCGCCCGACAGCAGTTCCACCACCCGGCGAGCCGTGGCCGCGTCGCGTGCCGCGGTGAAGGGCAGCATGTTGCCGCCGGTTATGCGGAACGGCTCGCCCGCGCGGGTCAGGTGGGCGCCGCCGGCCTCCTCGACGAGGAGGATGCCTGCCGCGTGGTCCCAGGCGGCCTCCCAGGAGAACGCGGTGGCGTCCAACTCGCCCCGGGCGACGGCCAGATACTCCAGGCCCGCCGAGCCGCAGGCACGGGGCCGGACGCCTTCTGTCCACAGGCCGAGCAGCGCACGCTTCTGCTCGTCCGTCGTGTAGTCCGGGTGGGAGGTGGCCACCTGGAGGTCGCTGCCGGGCTCGGGCGAGCCCGCGTACAGGGGTGTGCCGTCGAGGAAGGCGCCCTGTCCGCGGATCGCCGTGGCGAGCTGATCGCGGGCCGGGGCGAACGTCCACGAGGCGCGCAGGACGCCACGGTGTGCGAGCGCGACGAGCGTGCAGAAGCCGGGGTCGCCGTGGACGAACTGCCGGGTGCCGTCCACCGGATCGACGATCCAGACGGGCGCCTCGCCCTGTATCGCCTCGTACGAAGCGGGGTTGGCGTGCACCGCCTCCTCGCCGACCACGACGGAGCCGGGCAGCAGCTTGGGCAGCACCTCGGTGAGATACAGCTCGGCCTTGCGGTCGGCGTCCGTCACCAGGTCGTGCGGGCCGCTCTTCTGGTCGACCTCGTGGGCGGCGAGCTGACGGAAGCGCGGCATGATCTCCGCGGCCGCCGCCTGGCGGACCGCTTCTTCGACATCGGACGCGTGCCTGGCGAGAAACTCTTCGATGGTTTCGTTTTCTTCGATCATGGCTCCATGAGAGCACGCGCCACTGACAATCCCCGCCCGGCCGGTGGACAGGGGGTGGAATCGGCCTGAACACCGGGATTCGGACATCAGCGCCCGACCGCGTACCCCTGCATCCCCCGCGGATTCGCCGCCGCCGACAGCACACCCGTCTCCGGGTCCCGGGCGACCGCGCACATCCGGCCCTCGGACCAGCCGTCGCCGATCGTCACGTCGTGCCCCCGGCGGCGCAGTTCATCGACCACCCCGCCCGGCATACGCGCCTCCACGGTGACACTGCCCGGGCGCATGCCGCGCGGGTAGAACGAACCCGGGAAGCTGTCGTTGTGCCAGTTCGGGGCGTCGATCGCGCCCTGGAGATCCAGGCCGCCGCGCACCTTGGGGCGCAGGGCGACCGCGAGGAAGAAGTGCAGCTGCCACTGGTCCTGCTGGTCCCCACCAGGTGTACCGAACGCCAGCACCGGCACCCCGTCGCGCAGCGCGACGGAGGGGGTGAGAGTGGTCCGGGGGCGGCGACCCGGGGTGAGGGAGTTCGGCAGGCCCTCCTCCAGCCAGGTCATCTGGAGCCTGGTGCCGAGGGGGAAGCCCAGTTCGGGTACGACGGGGTTGGACTGGAGCCAGCCGCCGCTGGGTGTGGCCGCGACCATGTTGCCCCAGCGGTCGACGACGTCGAGGTGGCAGGTGTCGCCCCGGGTGCGCCCGTCGGCGGCGACGGTGGGCTCGCCCCGCACCGGGGAGGTCGGAGGCTTGGCCACCGTGGGCTCACCGGCCCCCGGCGCGCCACCGACCGCGACCGTCGGCTCCCCGGCCCCCAGCGGGCTGAAACCGGGCTCGTCCGTCGCCACCACGCGCGCGTGCGCGCACAGTCGGGGTGTGTGCCCGCCGGGGCTGCCGGGACGGAGCTCGTAGGAGGCCTTGCCCCCGACGAGGGTCCGCCGGGCCGCGTTGTAGGCGTCGGACAGCAGTTCGTCGAGCGGCACGTCGGCCCCGCCGGACGCGTCCCCGTACCAGGCCTCGCGGTCCGCCATGGCGAGCTTGCAGCCCTCGATCAGGAGGTGGACGTAGTCGGCGGACTCGTACGCGGGCAGCTGTGGCGGGAGGAGCGCGAGTTGCTGGAGGAAGGCCGGGCCCTGGCTCCAGGGGCCGGCCTTGCAGAGGGTCCAGCCGTGCCAGTCGTAGGTCGCGGGGGCTTCGTAGGTCGCGGACCAGGAGGCGAGGTCGGCGGCTCTCAGCGTGCCGGTGTGGTGCTCGCCGCTGGTGTCGAGGGTGGGCCGCGCGGACTGCCGGACGAGCGCCTCGGCGATGAAGCCGGTCCGCCAGACCTCCCGTGCCGCCTCGATCTGGGCGATGCGGTCGCCCGCCCCGGCGATCCGGGCGAGCAGGCGCTGCCAGGTGGCGGCCAGGGCGGGATTCCGGAACAGCTCGCCGGGGCGGGGCGCCTGGCCGCCGGGGAGATACACGTCCGCGGAGGAGGGCCACTCCGTCTCGAACAGTTCCCGTACGGTCTCGACGGTCGCGCCGATGTTCTCCACGGGCGCGTGCCCGTCCTCGGCGTACCCGATGGCGTACTGCAGGACGTCGGCGAGCGGCTTGGTGCCGTGGTCGCGGAGCAGGAGCAGCCAGGCGTCGAAGGCACCGGGCACGGCAGCGGCGAGGGGTCCGGTGCCGGGTACGAGATCGAGCCCCAGTCCCCGGTAGTGCGCGATCGTGGCGCCGGCGGGCGCGACGCCCTGCCCGCACAGCACCCGCACCTCGCCGCCGGCCGGGGCGATGATGATCGGCACCTCACCGCCGGGTCCGTTGAGGTGCGGTTCGACGACGTGCAGGACGAAGCCCGCGGCGACGGCGGCGTCGTACGCGTTGCCGCCGTCCTCCAGGACGGCCATCGCCGACTGCGAGGCCAGCCAGTGCGTGGAGGACACCATCCCGAAGGTGCCCTGGAGCGTGGGTCGGGTGGTGAACACGGGCGACTCCTTCACTGCGGCACACGATCCGATGATCGTACGTACCCCACGCCGCGCCCCTGTTACACCGCCCGTGCCGGCTCGCTGCTCGGCTACGGGCGACGCCGTCCCGCCGTGAGCACGTGACCGCTCGCACCGAGCAGCGCCGGCTCGGACTCGATGCGGCGGGTCGCGGACATGACGGCCTCGCGGCGTTCCGGGTCGTCCAGCCACTGCTCGACACCGCCCATGAGCCACGCGACGCCCTCCAGCCCGTACTGGCCCTCCGGGACGAGTCCGGCCTCGCTGAACTCGGCCGGGACTTCGGTCGGTTCGGCAAAGTAGGCGGTCGTGAACAGGCCCCCGTCGTCAGCGTGTCGTCCGGTGGCGCTGACCTCGTCCGTGTGAACCCGGTGCGCCGGGTCGAAGTAGTACTCCTCCTTGAGCAGGTCGTGCAGCGCGGCGTGCCGGTTGATGGTGGCCGCGACCACCAGTCCCCCGGGCCGGACGACCCGCAGCGCCTCACCCAACGCCTTTACCCGGTCGGGCCGTTCGGGCAGGTGGTACAGCGGCCCCAGCATCAGGACCACGTCGCGGGAGGCGTCGTCCGTGGGCAGCGCACGGGCGTCCCCGAGCCGCACGGTGACACCGGGCAACCGCGCCGCCTGCTCCAGATGCAGCGGCACGGGATCGACCAGCTCGACCTCGTACCCGTCCCGCGCCAGCCACTCCGCGTGCACGCCGCTGCCTCCGCCGACGTCCAGCACGCGCGCGGGAGCCGTGGGCAGCAGCCGTCGGAGCACTTCCTGGGTCCGCCAGAACTCCAGCCGACCGGAACCCCGCCGGATCCGGGCGTCCTCCTTGCCGCGCGCGTAGTAGGCGAGGATCTCTTCCCGTACGGCGGGGAGTTCGGCAGGCGTGTCGTCTGTGGTGGGTGATGTGGAGGACATACGTCAAGGCTGCGGATGGGCACGCAGAGGCGCAAGCCGTTATCGACGCGTCCGCCTCGTCACCTATGCGAGTTTCGGCGCATTCCATGGCATTAAAGGCGAATTGAGCGCTACCGGCGGCGATTTGCGCATTCCGACGGACAGTACGGGCAGCCGACCATGAATGACAGTCATCGCACAGCCACGGAGCGAGTTCATACTTCCGCCCCACAGGCAGCCATGTGACACTGGCGTCCCGTCCGGAGTGCGGACCCCCCTCCGCACCGTCCCCCACGAGAAGTGCGCCTTGAGCCTTCCTCTGCCGCTCGCACTCACCACCCGGCTGGCCCCGGTCGCCGTGCTCGCCACGGCCGGCTGGGCGCTGTCCTCGGGCCCGCTCGCCCCCGCGCCGGCCGCCGACAACCATGACTCGGCCACCAAGGGCGCGTCCGCATCACCCACCGCGCCCTCGACGGCGGCGGCCACGAAGACGTTCACCGCCGCGCCCGCGCCCTGCACGGCCGTGACCGCGAAGACGATCAAGTCCCTGGTCCCGGGCGCCAAGACGGCCGGCAAGGAGATCCCGTCGACGGACACGAAGGCGCGCCGCACCTGCTCCTGGAACGCGCTCAAGGAGTACGACTACCGCTGGCTCGACGTGTCGTTCGAGCTGTCGGACACGGACGCGGCGGCGGAGAAGACGTACAAGGAACGCCTGACGGAGAAGAGCGGCGGCGGAGTCGTGCCAGGTCTCGGTGACGCCGCCTATTCCGTTGTGAACCTCTCCACCGAGGACAAGCAGCAGACCCGCGAGGGCGTGGTCCTGGTCCGCGCGTCGAACGCGCTGGTGGTGATCACGTACAACGGCAGTGACTTCGAGTCGAAGAAGGCGCCCACCACGGATGTGATCAACAAGGGCGCCATCAAGGCCGCCCGGGACGCGGTGGCAGCACTGGAGGGCGGCCGGTAGAACCGGCCGCCCTCCGCCGCGCGTCACATCACGTCACCAGGTCAGACCGTCGTCTTCTCCTGCAGCCCGGTCTTCGCCTTCCCGCTCGCCAGCATCAGCGCCAGGTAGAGCACCATCGACGTGCCCAGGCCCACGGCCCAGCCGTAGTCCGCCAGTGAGGACAGTGCCGGGATGGGCCGCCCGTCGATCAGCGGCGCGAAGTTGGCGCCGCCGACTGCCAGTACGCCGCCGACCAGGAAGGCGACGACCGCACGCCAGTTCCAGCCGTTGTCGTACCAGTAGCGCCCGCCCGCGCTGTACAGGTCGGCGAGGTCGAGCTTGCCGCGGCGCAGGATCCAGTAGTCGGCGATGAGGATGCCGGCGACCGTGCCGAGGAGACCGCCGACCAGGCCGAGCCAGGTGAAGATGTAGCCCTGCGGGTCGGAGTACAGCTTCCACGGGAAGATCAGGACGCCGAGTACGCAGGTGGCGAGCGCACCGGCCCGGAAGCTGATCTTGCGCGGCGCGATGTTGGAGAAGTCGAAGGCCGGGGAGACCAGGTTGGCCGCGACGTTCACGGACAGGGTCGCGACCAGCACGGTGACCAGGGCGAACAGCAGCCCGAAGACGTTGTCGGTCTTGGCGGCGAGCTGTACCGGGTCCCAGATGGCCTCGCCGTACACGGCCTGCGAGCCCGAGGTGACCATGACGGACAGGAACGCGAACAGCGTCATCGTGGTCGGCAGACCGAGCGCCTGCCCCCACGTCTGGGCCTTCTGGCTCTTCCCGTAGCGGGTGAAGTCCGGGATGTTCAGGGACAGCGTGGACCAGAAGCCGATCATGCCCATGAGGGCGGGCGCGAAGATCTTCCAGAAGTCCGCGCCGTAGCCCACCTTGGAGGGCTGGTCGAGCAGCGGACCGAAGCCGCCGGCCTTGCTCGCCATCCACCACAGCATCACGCCGGCGCCGAGGAGCACGAAGGGCGCGGCCCAGTTCTCGAACCGGCGGATGGTCTCCATGCCCCGGTAGATGATGGCGACCTGGATCGCCCAGAAGATGGCGAAGGACAGCCACATCGTCCAGGCGTAGCCGCCGACCTTCCCGGCGTCGCTCCAGCCGTTGCCGATGAGCTTTCCGGCGAGGAAGTAGATCGCCTCGCCGCCGATCCAGGTCTGGATGCCGAACCAGCCGCACGCCACCAACGCCCGTACGACGGCGGGGAGGTTGGCGCCGCGCACCCCGAAGGAGGCGCGGGCGAAGACGGGGAAGGGGATGCCGTACTTGGGCCCGGCGTGCCCGGTGAGCAGCATCGGGATCAGCACGATCACGTTCGCCAGGGCGATCGTGAGCACGGCCTGCTTCCAGTCCATGCCCACGGCGATCAGACCCGAAGCGAGGGTCCAGGAGGCCGTGTTGTGGGCCATGCCCACCCAGAGAGCCGAGAAGTTGTACGTGTTCCAGGTGCGCTTCTCGACCGGAACCGGCAGCAGGTCCTCGTTGGCGTACGGCCCGCTGGGAACGGGCGCGCCGGGGGAGATCTCCACCCGGCCGTCGGGGAGGGTGAGTTGGGAGGACGGCGGTATGGCCGTGGGAGCGGTGTCGGTCATGGGCAGGCCAATCAATGAGGTGGGCGGGAAAGGCCGTGCGGGTGGCGCATTGGGGGACGCGCTCAGTACACCCGGAGGTGTCCTGACCCCCTCCCCGGCTACCTGAACGCCGGGGAAGGGGAGTTGATGGGTAAGTAACACAGCAGCCGGTGTACGTCAGGCGTTCACGGCCGGGATCACCGTCGACCCGTAGGCGTCGATGACTTTTTCCTGGGCGTCGTGCATGTCGTAGACGGCGAACTGGTCGACGCCGAGCTCACGCAGTTTGTTGAGCTTCTCGATGTGCATCTCGGGGGTGCCGATGACGCAGAACCGGTCGACGATCTCGTCGGGCACGAACTGGGTGTCGGGGTTGTCGGCCCGTCCGTGGTGGGAGTAGTCGTAGCCCTCGCGGGCCTTGATGTAGTCGGTGAGCTCCTCGGGCACGGCGGCGGAGTGTTCGCCGTACTTCGACACCAGGTCGGCGACGTGGTTGCCGACCATCCCGCCGAACCAGCGGCACTGGTCGCGGGCGTGGGCGAGCGCCTCGGGCGAGTCGTCCTCGGTGATGTACGCGGGGGCGGCGACGCAGATCTTCACCTCGGACGGGTCACGTCCGGCGGCGACGGCGGCGTCCTTGACCGTCTTCACCATGTATTCGGTGAGGTACAGGTCGGAGAGCTGGAGGATGAACCCGTCGGCCTCCTCGCCGGTCATCTTGAGCGCCTTGGGGCCGTACGCGGCCATCCAGACGGGGAGTTCGGCTCCCGGCCGCACCCACGGGAACTTGATCACCGTACCGCCGAGGTCGGCCTCGTCGCCCCGGCCCAGCGAGCGGATGACCTTCATCGCGCCGCTGATCCGGGCCAGCGTGTTGGGCGTACGGCCGGCGACGCGCATCGCGGAGTCGCCGCGGCCGATGCCGCACACCGTGCGGTTGCCGAACATGTCGTTGAGAGTGGCGAAGGTGGAGGCGGTGACCTCCCAGGTGCGGGTGCCCGGGTTGGTGACCATCGGGCCGACCGTCAACTTCTCGGTGCTGGAAAGGATCTGACTGTAGATCACGAACGGTTCCTGCCACAGCACGGCGGAGTCGAAGGTCCAGCCGTATGTGAAGCCGTTGCCCTCGGCGCGCTGCATCAGCTCGATGACACGCGAGGCCGGCGGGTCGGTCTGCAGGACGAGTCCGAAGTCCATGAACGCTGCTCCTAGTTGAGGTACTGACAGGTGGAGCGGGGGGTGTAGACGCCGTGGCCCGCGCGTCCGGTGAACTCCCGCTCGGTGATGACCAGTTCGCCGCGCGACAGGACGGTCTCGACGCGGCCGGTGAGCCGCTTGCCCTCGTACGCCGAGTAGTCGACGTTCATGTGGTGCGTCTCGGCGGAGACGATCTGCTCGGCCGTCGGGTCGTAGATCACGACGTCGGCGTCGGCGCCCGGGGCGATGGTGCCCTTCTTCGGGTAGAGGCCGAACATCCGGGCCGGGGTGGCGCAGGCGATCTCGATCCAGCGGCGGCGGCTGATGTGCCCGTCGACGACGGCCTGGTGGAGGAGGTCCATGCGGTTCTCGACGCCCGGGAGGCCGTTGGGGATCTTCGAGAAGTCGCCGCGTCCCAGTTCCTTCTGGCCCTCGAAGCAGAACGGGCAGTGGTCCGTGGAGACGACCTGGAGGTCGTTGGTCCGCAGGCCCCGCCAGAGCGCGGCCTGGTGGTCCTTGGGCCGAAGTGGCGTGCTGCACACGTACTTCGCGCCCTCGAAGTCGGGTTCGGCGAGGTTGTCGGTCGACAGGAACAGGTACTGCGGGCAGGTCTCGCCGAAGACGTTGAGCCCCTCGTCGCGCGCCCGTGCCAGCTCGGCGACTGCCTCCTGCGCCGAGACGTGCACGACGTACAGGGGAGCGCCGGCGACCTGCGCGAGCTTGATGGCGCGGTGCGTGGCCTCGGCTTCGAGGAGGGCCTTGCGGACCTCGCCGTGGTAGCGGGGGTCGGTCTCGCCGCGGGCCAGGGCCTGTTCGACGAGGACGTCGATCGCGATGCCGTTCTCGGCGTGCATCATGATCAGGCCGCCGTTGTCGGCGGAGCGCTGCATGGCGCGCAGGATCTGGCCGTCGTCGCTGTAGAAGACGCCCGGGTAGGCCATGAACTGCTTGAAGGAGGTGACGCCCTCCTCGACCAGCAGGTCCATCTCCTTGAGCGTGTCCTGGTTCACGTCGGAGACGATCATGTGGAAGCCGTAGTCGATGGCGCAGTTGCCGTCGGCCTTGGCGTTCCAGGTGTCGAGGCCGTCGCGCAGCGACTGGCCGACGCTCTGCACGGCGAAGTCGATGATGGTGGTCGTACCGCCCCAGGCGGCGGCCCGGGTGCCGGTCTCGAAGGTGTCCGAGGCGGCCGTACCGCCGAACGGCAGTTCCATGTGGGTGTGCGCGTCGACGCCGCCGGGGATGACGTACTTCCCTGTGGCGTCTATGGTCCGCTCGGCCGTCCAGGCCTCTGCCGTGGCGCTTCCGCTGGTGGCGAGGGCGGCGATTCGGCCGTCCTCGATGAGGACGTCGGCGTGGATCTCGTCGGACGCGGTGATGACTAGTCCGCCACGGATGAGAGTACGGCCGGCCATGGGTTCACGCTCCGTTCGGTTGTCTGCAAGGTGCCGGTTGTGTGTGGCTGATCGCGCAGTTCCCCGCGCCCCTAAAAGCGGGGCGCGGGTGTGAGCGTCTGCTATTTACGGTGCCGTCAGGGGGCCGTATGCGTCCGGGCGGCGGTCGCGGAAGAACTGCCAGCGGTCGCGGACCTCGCGCAGCTTGGCCAGGTCCAGGTCGCGGACGACGAGTTCGGTCTCCTTGTCGCTCGCCACCTCGCCGACGAACTGCGCCTCCGGGTCCACGAAGTACGAGGTCCCGTAGAAGTCGTTGTCGCCGAGTTCCTCGACGCCGACCCGGTTGATCGCGCCGACGAAGTACTCGTTGGCGACGGCCGCCGCCGGCTGCTCCAGCTGCCACAGGTAGGAGGACAGGCCGCGCGAGGTGGCCGACGGGTTGAAGACGATCTCGGCGCCTTCGAGGCCCAGCGCACGCCAGCCCTCCGGGAAGTGCCGGTCGTAGCAGATGTAGACGCCGATCTTGCCCACGGCGGTGTCGAAGACGGGCCAGCCGGCGTTGCCCGGGCGGAAGTAGAACTTCTCCCAGAAGCCGTTGACCTGCGGAATGTGGTGCTTGCGGTACTTGCCGAGGTACGAGCCGTCCGCGTCGATCACGGCGGCCGTGTTGTAGAGGACGCCGGGCTGCTCCTCCTCGTACATGGGCAGGACGAGGACGATGCCCAGTTCCTTGGCGAGCGCCTGGAAGCGCTTGACGATCGGGCCGTTCGGGATCTGCTCGGCGTACTCGTAGAACGCCTTGTCCTGGACCTGGCAGAAGTACGGGCCGTAGAACAGCTCCTGGAAGCACATGACTTGAGCACCCTGGGCCGCGGCGTCGCGGACCGCCTGCTCGTGGACCTGGATCATCGACTCCTTGTCGCCCGTCCAGGCAGTCTGGAAAATGGCGGCGCGAATCACCCTGCTCATCGGGACCTCCGGTCACTCGGTGTACGGCGAGCCTAGGAAGCCCGAAGAGCGGGTTTGAGTTGCACGGTGTCACGCCTGCGGTCGTTCGGCGTTCCACGGTGTCACCCTGACGTCGGCCCATGTTTCACCACTGTTTTCCCAGGTCCTTTGATGTTTCGGAGCGGTAAGACGGTGCGATGGAGAGTGCGGTCATCGACCTTGCTGAGCGTCGTGCGCGAGGAGTGCGATATGCACGGAGGCGGCCTGCTCGAAGTCGTCGAGATCGAGCCCGAGCCGCGTCTGTATCGCCTCCAGCCGACGGTAGAGCGCGGGCCGCGAAACGTGGTGCAGTTGCGCGGTGCGTGACTTGTTGCGCCCGGTGGCGAGATAGGTCCGCAGTACGGGCAGCAGCTCGGACTCGCCCACGGCCCCGCACAGCAGCCCGTCCAGCTCCCGCTCCGCGAACGCCTGGACGTGCGGATCGTCCCGCAGCAGCCGGACAAGGCCGCGCAACCGTACGTCCCTCAGATGCACCAGCACCGGCAGCTCCTGCCCCGCCGGGGTGTCCGCGACAGCCGCGGCGACGTGCAGCGCCTCGCGCAGTCCGGTGGGTACGTCGTCCCAGGAGGCGAGCGCCTCGGCGGCGGCCACGACGGTCCGGACCCCGCCGGTCTCGGTGCGCAGCCGGAGCGCGAAGTGCGCGGCCAGCGCCTTGGCGTCCTGGTCCCGGGCGAGGCTCAGCAGGACGGCGGTCGCGTCGTCGGCGAGCTCGGCGACCAGCCCCGACAGCCCCAACAGCCGTAGTACGCGGTCGAGTTCGGCGGGGTCACCGTGCCGTACGACCAGCGGCACAAACGTCCGCCGGTTGACGGGCAGCCCGGCGGCCCGCGCCCGCGGCAGCAGTTGCCGGGCCGGTACGACTCCGCTCACCAGGTCCGTCAGCAGGCTCTGCGCGGACTGCTCCTCCCAGGTGTGCACGGAGCCCCCGAGCATGCGGTGCAGGACGAGTGCCTCGGCGGCCCGGTCGGCGAGCAGCCGTCCGGTGGCGACGTCACCTCGGTACCCGCACAGCACGATCCGCCCCCAGCGTTCCCCGCGCCCGCCCAGCTCGGCCCGGATCCACCCGTCGCCCTCGCTCCCGCCGGCCTGCCGGGAGATGCGCTCCCAGTCACGCAGCACGTCGTCGACGGACGACCGCTCCCCCGACGTGGCGAGGACGCGATGGGCAAGGTTGGTGACGACGACGGGACAGCCGCTGTGCGAGGCGACCTCGTCGAGGAGACTCTGCAGCGGGGCGCCGGAGGTGATGAGCCCCGTGAGAGCGGTCCGTACGGCCTCGGACAGGCTCACGGCGGCGAACTTCCGCCGCACGAGCCGGGACTGGACCTCCTCCGTCAACTCCGCGAAGGGGAACGGCCGGTGGAGCACCACCATCGGCAGCCCGCACCGCTCGGCAGCGCGCCGCATGACGTCCGGCGGGGCGGGGAAGGCGCGGCCGAGCCCGAGAACGACGGCGGAGGCCTCCGCGCGGTGGAGCGAGCGGATGTACTCGGCCTGGGCCTCCTCGTCCCCGGCGAGCAGCACCCCCGTCGTGAGCACCATCTCACCGCCGCTGAGCATCACGCCGACATCGGCGGCCTCGGCGACGTGCACCCAGCGCACGGCCCGGTCGAGCTGGCCGGCCCCGGCCACCACCTCGGGCTCGCCCGCGAGCACCCGTTCCAGGCCGAGGACCTGGCGGACCGACAGGGCGGGTTCCAAGGTGGTGGTCGTGAGCATGACGGACTTCCTTGCTGTGGTGTTACTGGACGCAGCTCCTCAGAGCACGTTCGAGGATCGCGGCACCCTCCTCGGCCTCCGCGACGGTGAGCGACAGTGGCGGTGCGATACGCAGCGCGCTGGTGTTGTGGCCGCCGCCCTTGCCGAGGAGCAGCCCCTCTTCCCGGGCCGCTTCGAGCACGGCAGCGGCGGTCTCCGGGTCGGCGGTGTCGGTGCCCGGCTTCACCAGCTCGACGCCGATCATCAGCCCGCGCCCACGGACCTCCCGTACGCCCGGAAGCTGTGCGGTGACGGCACGCAGCCGTTCGATGAGGAGTCCGCCGACGCGCCGGGCGTTGCCCTGGAGGTCGTGTTCCAGGAGGTAGGTGAGGTTGGCGAGGCCGGCGGCCATGGTGATCTGGGTGCCGCCGAAGGTGGAGATGGAGTTGGAGTCGAGGCAGTTCATGATCTCGGCGCGGGCCACGACCCCGCCGATGGACATGCCGTTGCCGATGCCCTTGGCGAAGGTGACGATGTCCGGCGGACCGTTCTCCGCGTGCGCCTGCCAGCCCCAGAAGTGCTCGCCCGTGCGGCCCCAGCCGGTCTGCACCTCGTCGGCGATCCACAGGATGCCGCGTTCATCAAGCACCCGGCGGAAGGCCGCGTACAGCCCGTCGGGCGGCGAGGTGAAGCCGCCGACGCCCTGGATGGGCTCGGCGATCAGGGCGGCGGGCGGGCGGACGTGCCCGAGCAGGTCCTCCAGGTCGGCGACGCAGGCGGCGATGAACTCGTCGTCGCTCAGCTCGGCGTACGGACCACGGGTGCGGACGCCACCGTGGACGTACAGGGTCTGGAGGGGGGACAGGGAGGTCGGGGACCAGCCCTTGTTGCCGGTGATGCCGACCGTGCTGAACGAACGGCCGTGGTAGCTGTTGCGCATCGCCAGGATCTGGTTGCTGCGCCGGTAGGAGGTGGCGAGGAGCAGCGCCGTGTCGTTGGCCTCCGTGCCGGAGGTGGTGAAGAAGACGCGGGCGTCCGGGATGCCGGACAACTGGGCGATGCGCTCGGCGAGTTCGACCATCGGCCGGTTGAGGTAGAGCGTGGACGAGTGGATGATCCGCCCGGCCTGTTCGCTCACCGCCTTGGTGATCTCGGGCAGCGCGTGCGCGGTCATCGTGGTGAGGATGCCGCCGAAGAAGTCGAGGTACCGCTTCCCGGCCGCGTCCCACACGTACCGGCCCTCGCCGTGCGTGATCTCGATCGGGTCCGCGTAGTAGAGGGCGAGCCAGTCCGGCAGAACCGCCTTGTGACGCCCGTACAGATCGCTCACGGCTGCACCAGCCCTTCGTACGCGTCCGGCCGCCGGTCCCGGTAGAAGGCCCACTGCTGCCGGACTTCCTCGATGAGATCGAAATCAAGATCTCGCACGACGAGTTCCTCGTCCTTGTCGCTCGCGACCTCGCCGACGAACTGGCCGCGCGGGTTCACGAAGTACGAGGTCCCGTAGAAGTCGTTGTCCCCGTACTCCTCCTGGCCGACCCGGTTGATGGCGGCGACAAAGTACTCGTTGGCGACGGCCGCCGCGGGCTGCTCCAGCTGCCACAGGTGGGAGGAGAGGCCCCGGTGGGTCGCGGACGGGTTGTAGACGAGCTGTGCGCCGTTCAGACCGAGCTGGCGCCAGCCCTCCGGGAAGTGCCGGTCGTAGCAGATGTAGACACCGACCTTCCCCACGGCCGTCTCGAAGACGGGCCAGCCGGCGTTGCCGGGTTTGAAGTAGTACTTCTCCCAGAACCCCTTGACCTGCGGAATGTGGTGCTTGCGGTACTTGCCGAGGTAGGTGCCGTCGGCGTCGATCACGGCCGCGGTGTTGTAGTAGAACCCGGACTGCTCGACCTCGAACACGGGTACGACGATGACCATGCCGGTCTCGCGCGCCAGCTCCTGCATACGGGTGACCGTCGGCCCGTCGGGCACGGGCTCGGCCCAGCGGTAGTGCTCGGGCTCCTGGACCTGGCAGAAGTAGGGCGCGTTGAAGACTTCCTGGAATCCGATGACCTTGGCGCCCTGCCGGGCGGCCTCACGGGCGTGCTCCACATGTTTGGCGACCATGGACTCGGTGTCGCCGGTCCAGGTGGCCTGGACCAGAGCGGCACGTACGACGTTGGCCATGACCTGCTCCTTCGGCTGGACGTCTGAGAGCCTCTACGCCCGTAGACAGAGGTCGTAGGGGCTTGAAAGTAAGCCTCCGGAAGAGCCTTGCCAAGACCATCGTCGTTAACCCGCGGAGTCGATCACGTTTCACACCCCGGTGGGTGAGTCTCGGGCAGCCGGGTCAGGCGCTGTGCCCGGCGACGCGGAGGGCGTGCACCAGATCCCAGTAGCAGTCCTCGGAGGCACCCCGGGCCGCCTCGAGCAGCAGGGGTACGAGTCGCTGGGGGTCGGCGGCGACGCTGCGGGCGGCCTCCTCGGGAGTACGGACCCGGACGTACGCGTCGAGCAGTGCACGCACCTCACGCTGCCTGCCCTTCTCGACGAGCCCGAGCACCGCCTCGCCGACCTCCTGGGCCGGCCGCACGATGCCCTGCCGCAGGATCTGCTGACCGTCGCTCCCCCGCCCCGCCGCGACGAGCGCGTCGGCGGCGGCGACCAGCTGCTCGGCCGGCAGGGAGGCGGCCTCCCAGAGCAGGGTGGCCCAGTCGGCGCCGAGCCCCGCACGGTGCAGCTCGGCGGCGAGCAGCGGAAAACGGGCGGCGGGCCAGTAGGCGGCCTCGACGAGCAGCGCGTGCGCCTCACCGCTGCGACCCTCGCCGCGCAGTCGTACGAGCCTGCGGACGGCGTCGATGGTGTCGTGCCGGGCGTCGTCGTCCAGCGCCTCCCGCACGGGCACCGCGGGCTTGGCGGCAGCGGCGGCCCCGGCGAACCGGGCCCCACGCGGGGTACGGCGGCTCGGGGCAGCGGGCGCGGGCAGTGCCGCCGGTACGGGGGTGGGGTCGACGACGGGCGTGGCGCCGGTATCCGCGTCGTCCATCGCACCGGCGAACCGGGCACTGCCTCGGGTACGACGCTTTGAGCGCTGCTTGGGAGCGGGGCGGGGGTCCGCGGGGGCGGCCTCGGGGGTGGCGGCCGGAGGCTCGTACCAGTCGGCGGGGAGCTGCGGCGCGGTGCGCTCGGCGGGGGTGTCCGAGGTGCCGGGAGCGTCGGCCGGACGGGGGTCGTCGTGGTCGTCCGCGCGGCCGGAGCGGCGAGTGTGTCCGCGCCAGGGGCGCAGGTCGTCGCCGGAACCTGCTCGGCCTGGGCCACCGTCGTCTCCGTGGCGGGCACCGTCAGGGTCGTCCGTGTGGCCTGCACGGCGGCTGTCGTCGCGCCAGCCGCCGGAAACCTCACCGCCGGAACCCTGACGGCCGGGGCTGCGATCGTCCCCGTAGGAGGCGTGGCGGGCGCCATCAGGGTCGTCCGCCCGGCTGTCGTCACGCCAGGCGTGTCCGCCGGTGTCAGGAACCTGACGGCCGACGCTGCGATCGTCCCCGTAAGGATCGGGACGGACACCGTCACGATCGTCCGCCCCGCGACTGTCGCCGCGCCAGGCATGTCCGCCGGTGTCAGGAACCTGACGGCCGACGCTGCGATCCTCCCCGTAAGGACCGGGACGGACACCGTCACGATCGTCCGCCCCGCGACTGTCGCCGCGCCAGGCATGTCCGCCGGTGTCAGAAACCTGACGGCCGACGCTGCGATCGTCCCCGTAGGAGGCGTAGCGGGCGCCATCAGGGTCGTCCGCCCGGCTGTCGCCGCGCCAGGCGGACGCCTCGTTGCCGGAGCCCTGGCGGCCGGGGCCGCGTTCGTCGGCGTAGGGGGCGGGGCCGGAGCCGGAGCCGTCCGAGGTCTGCTGCTGCGGGCCACGCCCGGGCTCGTACCCGGCGGTCGGTCGGTCGTCCGCACGCTGTCCAGGCGCGCCGGACTCGTCGTACCAGGCGGCCGCCCCGTCGTGCGGGCGCTGCTGGTCGGTGTCGGTGCGTTGCCCCGGCAGGGTCAGGGGGTCCGTACTGTGCGTGGCGGCGGGATGCGGGGCGCTCTGGACGCGGCCGGCGAACAGGTCCGCCTCTTCGTCGCCGTCGCGGCGGGGAAAGGGCGCTCGACTCACCGCCCTGCGGGCCAACTGGTCAAGGCGGTACCGGAGTTCGACGCAGCGGGCGGAGGCGCGTTCGTGGTCGTCGTGGGCCCAGGCGAGGTCGAGGCGGAGACCCTCGGCCTCCTCGTGGGTGGCGGCGGAGCCGAGCAACCGCCCCAGTTCGGCGAGCCGTTCGGCGGCGTACTTCTGTTCGCGGAGCATCACGTCGAGCCGGTCCCCGAGGGTGTCGCGGGCGCCGGGCCGGGCGTCGAACGCGGTGAGCGAGGCCTGGTGCAGGGCACGCACCTGCTCGGCCTCCGGGGTGACGGCGCCCGTTCCGTACTCGGCCGCGAGATCCTGGAGCAGCGCCTCCACGACGTCCCACGGCGGGACTTCGCGCCCTTCCAGGCAGGCACGCATGCCGTCGGGGTCGCGCTGCCAGAACACGCCGCACCAGCCCGCGCCCTGGTCGAGGCGGGCCAACAGGCCGTTCAGATACCGCGCGAACTCCCGCACCTGCCCCGGGAGCTGTTCCACCGCCATGACGTCCACCCCATGCCCGACCGGAGTTCTCCGCCCCGTAGAAAACACCAGCCGTGTTACGGATGGGCTACGAGGGGTTTTCGGACCAGACGCAGAGTACCGCGCGCCCAGCGGAACGTGACGTGAGCCACGGTCACAATGGCCAAAACCGCCCCACGCGACTCACGCCGCGATCGGGGCGGGCGGCGCGCACCGCCCGATGAGTTCGTCCATGGACAGCCCGAGAACCGGCGCCAGCGCCGCGACCGTGAAGAAGGCCGGGGTCGGCGCACGGCCTGTCTCGATTTTACGGAGGGTCTCGGCGGAGATCCCGGCGCGGGCCGCGATCTCCGCCATGCTGCGGCCACCGCGTGCCTCACGCAGCAACCGGCCGAGCCGTTCGCCGCGTTCACGCTCTTCGGGAGTGAGAGGAGTGCGTACCATGCCACCATTCTAATACCGGTATAGTAATTGGCATGGTGGAACTCAAGACGGACACAGCAATCGGCGCCATGTACGAGACTGGCCAGGTGGTCGGCAGAGGCCTGACCGCCGTCCAGGAAGCCGCTGACGTGGGCGTTTCTCTACGAGAGCTGGACGAGGTGGCGCACGAGGTGCTGCGCGCGGCCGGGGCGACCTCCCCCTTCCTCGGCTACCGCCCCTCCTTCGCGCCCACCCCGTTCCCGGCGGTGCTCTGCCTCTCGGTGAACGACGCGATCGTGCACGGCATCCCGGACGACTACCGGCTGCGCGACGGCGACCTCGTCTCCGCCGACTTCGGCGCCGAACTGGGCGGCTGGGCCGGCGACTCGGCGATCAGCTTCATCGTGGGCGAACCACGCCCGGCCGACGTACGGCTCGTCGAGACCGCCGAGCGGGCCCTCGCGGCGGGCATCGCGGCGGCGGTCGTCGGCAACCGCATCGGCGACATCGCGCACGCGATCGGCGAGGTGTGCCGTACGGCGGGGTACGGCATCCCCGACGGCTTCGGCGGCCACGGCATCGGCCGCCGTATGCACGAGGACCCCCCGGTCCCCAACGAGGGCCGCCCGGGCCGGGGCATGCCGCTGCGCCACGGGCTGGTCCTGGCGATCGAGCCCATGCTGATCGGCAGCGGCAAGGACGGCTACCACGAGGCCCCGGACGGCTGGACCCTCCGCACGAACGACGGCTCCCGCGCGGCCCATGCGGAACACACGGTGGCGATCACGGAGTCGGGGCCGCGGGTGCTCACGGCGCGGCAGGAGGCGCGTACGAGCCGGGCGTGACCTACGGCCGCATGCGCATCAGGAACGGCACATCCTCCGACGCGTAGAGCATCGCGGCCCTGCACACGGCCAGTTGGCACAGCGCGTACTGCGCGCTGATGCCCGCCGCGCATCAGGGCGTCCTGCCGGCGGCGGAGAACCGCGCGAAGTGGCAGGCAGGCACGAGGGCGCTGTCCGACGAGCGGTGTCTGCTGCTCGCCGAGCAGAACGGCGAGCTGCGCGGCTTCATCCATCTGGACACGTCCGCGGACGGCCGGGTCCACGTGGACGACCTGCACGCCCGGCTGGGCCGCCTCGACGCCGGCGTCGGCCGCATCCTGCTGCACCTCGACTGCGCCTGGGCGGCCCGTCGGCACCCCGGCCGGGATGTCTGCCTGGAGGTGCTGCGCGGCAACGCCCGCGCGATCTCGTTCTACGAGCGCGCGGGCGGCCTGCGCACCGCCGAACGCCCCCTGCGGATGGACGCCGGCTTCACCCGGACGGAGATCGACTACACCTGACCCGCGGCGAAGGTCAGCCCCTACGGGGACGGGCGGCCGCCCTCGAACACCGTGCCGCCGCCCGCCTCCAGGTGACTCAGGACGCCGGCCGCACCACCATGGCCGACCCGCCACCCCGTCGCGCTGTCTCGGCTGCCGCCAGCCACTTGCCGTTCGGCAGACGCTGTACGCCGGTCGCCGCGCCGATCTCGGGGTTGAGCCGGAAGCCGTGGCCGATGGCCTCCAGCTTGGTCCTCAACTCGCTGTCCCACAGGCCCGGTTCAAGCTCGGTGGTCGTCTGGTTGCGCTGGCTCGCGCGCGGTGCGGCGATCGCGTCGACCAGCGGTAGCCCCCGGTCCAGGAAGCCCGTCAGAGTCTGGAGGACGGTGGTGATGATGCTCGCGCCACCCGGGGACCCGAGGGCGACCACCGGCTTGCCGTGTGCGTCCAGGACGATCGTCGGCGACATCGACGAGCGCGGTCGCTTGCCCGGGCCCGGCAGGTTCGGGTCGTGGACGGCCGGACTGGCCGGGGCGAAGGAGAAGTCCGTCAGTTCGTTGTTGAGGAGAAAACCGCGACCCGGGACCGTGATGCCGCTGCCCCCGGTCTGCTCGATCGTCAGCGTGTACGACACGACGTTGCCCCACTTGTCGGCCACCGTCAGATGCGTCGTGTTCTCGCCCTCGTACGTCGTCGGCGCCGCGATGCCGGTGCTCGTGCAGGCAGTCGGGTGGCGCGGGTCCCCGGGCGCGACCGGGCTCGTGAGGACCGCGTCGTCCTTGATCAGGCACTCCCGCGAGTCGGCGTACGACTGCGACAGCAGCTCCTTGGTCGGTACGTCCTCGAAGGCCGGGTCGCCCACCCAGCGTCCCCGGTCCGCGAAGGAGATCCGGCTCGCCTCGATGTAGCGGTGCAGGAACTGGACCTCGCTCGCCTTCGAAAGGTCCGTCTCCTCAAGGATGTTGAGGGCCTCACCGACCGTCGTACCGCCCGACGAGGAGGGTGCCATCGAGTAGACGCCCAGGCCGCGGTACGACGTCTTCGTGGGCGCCTGCCGCTTCACCCGGTAGGCCGCCAGGTCCCTCAGCGACAGATCGCCGGGGCGCGCGTTGTAGCCCGAACCCGGGTCCACCGGCGGCTTGTTGACCGTGTCGACGATCTCCTTCGCCAGCTTCCCCCGATACAGGGCACCGACGCCCTTGCGTCCCAACTCCTCGTACGTACGCGCCAGTTCGGGGTTCTTGAAGCTCGACCCGACCACCGGCAGCGCACCGCCGGGCAGGAACAGCTTCGCCGTGTCCGGGAAGGATCTGAACCGCGCCTCGTTGGACGCGGTCTGCGATCTGAACGTGGCGTCCACGGTGAAGCCGTCCCGCGCGAGCCGCTCCGCCGGCTTCAGCAGCGTCCCGAGCCGTTCGCTGCCCCAACTGTCCAGTGCCGCCTGCCAGGTCGCGGGCGTGCCCGGCGTACCGACGCCCAGTCCGCTGGTGACGGCGTCGGCGAAGGCGATGGGCTGCCCGTTCTCCAGGAACAGGCCCGAGTCGGCCGTCAGGGGTGCCGTTTCGCGGCCGTCGAGCGTCTGTACCGTACGGGACTTGGCGTTGTAGTAGACGAAGTAGCCGCCTCCGCCGATGCCGTTGGAGTAGGGCTCCGTCACCCCGAGCGCGGCAGCCGTGGCGACAGCGGCGTCCACCGCGTTGCCACCCTTGCGCAACACCTCGATCCCGGCAGCCGAGGCATCCGCGTCGACGCTTGCCACGGCACCGCCGTATCCGACGGCGACCGGGACCTTCTTCACCGACGTACCCGCAGCCGCGTCCGTGGACGTGGTCGCGGAGGGCGGAGCCGCCGCCCCCACCGACACCACGG
Source organism: Streptomyces sp. NBC_00576 (assembly GCF_036345175.1). NCBI lineage: Bacteria > Bacillati > Actinomycetota > Actinomycetes > Kitasatosporales > Streptomycetaceae > Streptomyces > Streptomyces sp. NBC_00576. The sequence goes on from NZ_CP107780.1 coordinate 1,872,860, forward strand.
CAGCCGAAACCGCCAGGACCGCCAGATTCCGCGCGACAGGGCGACGCATCAAATACCTCCAGTCAACGACCGTCCGCGCAGCGTAACTGCATCCCGATGGTCCCGTAAGGGCCCCTCGAACACCGTTGCGGTTGACCGCTAGCATGCGCGCCCATGACTGACGACGTGCGCAATATCGTCCTCGGTGTGGTCGCGGCCGGTATCAGCGCAGCCCTCGGCTGGCTGGCCCGCACCTATCTGTGGAAGCGCAAACTCCGCCGCAAGCAGGCCTTCTTCGGGCTGCCGGACAACTCCGAGTCGCTGCTCGTGGTGAACCGCGAGGCCGGTGGCCCCGAGTTGACGGTGATGCGCCACGACGTGTTCGCCCTGCTGGAACTCGCCGCGCTCATCAAGGACTGCAACGCCCACGCGCAGGTCGTCGCTCACGACGCCACGCAGCAGGGGGTCGGCGAGCGGACCGAGTTCTGCGTGGGCGGCCCGGCCTCCAACCGCCGCATGCTGGCCCATCTGCACTCGCTGCTCCCCGGCGTCCGCGTCAACGTCGACGCCGAACCCGGCCCGGACCGTGGCGCCTTCCAGATCGGCACCGAGCGCTACCGGCTGGAGGCGGGCATGGGCGAGTACGTGATCCTCGCTCGGCTCACCGCCGTCCAGAGCGGCGAAACCCGACCCGTCTTCCTCTTCTGCGGCCAGCGCGCGATCACCAACCAGGCGGCGACCCGCTATCTCGCCCGCAACCACGAACGGCTGGCGCGCAAACACGGCAACAACTCCTTCGCCCTGCTTCTGAAGGTCGTCAACTCGCAGGCGTACGGACCCGATGTCGTCGAGGTCGTCACGGACATCACCCGAGCCGCGCAGACCCCGCTGCCGGCCGTTGCGGCAGCACGCACCGCACACCGCGCCTCCTAGCAGCACGTACGCGAAGCGGCCACGTTGCACATGACGGGCGCCAGAACCAAGGAGAGCGGCACCCTCGTCGCGTACTTCTGCGACGTGGGCCCGCTCGGCCTCGGCAAGCTGGTCAGCCCGGTCGACCCGCTCTGCGTCGAGCACAACCCGACCGGCGCAGCTGACCTCCTGCTTGCCGGAGCACGACCCCTCATGGGTGTCGATACCCCTGCGCAAGCAGTGATCTCCGGCTGCCGCCGAGCGAACGCATGCCCTCCAACTACTGCCCGCCTGGCAGCAGCGTCCCTGCTTCGGCCGGCGCCACGGCCTCGGCCTCGGTCCCCGTCCCGATGGGGATGAACGGCAAATCGTAGTCGAGGTTCGGCGCGGCCGGCCTCCCGGCCCGGGCCGTCGTCGGGAGGTTGCCCGTCGGCGGGTTGACCGCATCCTCAACTCCCTTGGTGACAACCGCTGTTGGCATCCTGGCCTCAATGCTTGAGAATCTTGGAGAGGAAGTCCTTGGCGCGGTCGCTGCGCGGGTCGGTGAAGAACTGCTCGGGGCTGCGGTCCTCGACGATACGACCGTCGGCCATGAAGACGACCCGGTTGGCGGCCGAGCGGGCGAAGCCCATCTCGTGGGTGACGACGACCATCGTCATACCTTCGCGGGCCAGTTGCTGCATGACCTCCAGAACCTCGTTGATCATCTCCGGGTCGAGCGCGGACGTCGGCTCGTCGAAGAGCATGACCTTGGGGTCCATGGCGAGGGCGCGGGCGATGGCCACACGCTGCTGCTGGCCGCCGGAGAGCTGAGCCGGGTACTTCGGTGCCTGCGAGGCGAGGCCGACGCGGTCGAGGAGTTCACGGGAGCGCCTGTCGGCCTCCTCCTTCTTGCGTCCACGCACCTTGACCTGGCCCAGCGAGACGTTCTGCAGGACGGTCTTGTGGGCGAAGAGGTTGAACGACTGGAAGACCATCCCGACTTCGGCACGGAGCCGTGCGAGAGGCTTGCCCTCGTCGGGCAGCAGCTGTCCGTCGAGTCTGATCGTCCCGGACTCGATCGGCTCCAGCCGGTTGATCGCCCTGCACAGAGTGGACTTGCCCGACCCTGACGGGCCGATGACCACGACCACCTCCCCCCTGCTGACGGTGAGGTTGATGTCCTGGAGAACATGCAGTTCACCGAAGTGCTTGTTGACTTCATGCAGCTCGATCAACGGATCGACAGCCATGCCCAGCCCTACTCACTTCTCAGCTGTGTCGTGGTCGCCGCAAACTATCCAGACGGGAGTGGACTTAATACCCGACACGCACTTCCGGGCATTAGCCGTATTTACGCCAAATGCGGTCCCCGTGCCTATGCCTCCGCGACCTCCGCGTACAACTGCGACAACTCGGGAGCTCCGCTGGACGCCCACTCATGACCGGAGGCGACGACATCGAACTCACGGCCCGACGACAGCCGTACGACGGGCTGGCCGTTCGGCCAGAAGTCCCAGGCGGCACCCGGGACCGTCCGCACGATGACCGTGCCGAGGTAGAGGCCCGCGTCGTTGCCGAGCCAGGACAGCGACTCCTCGTCGTCCCGCCAGCCCGGCAGCAACTGGTCCAGCGCCTCCAACGAGGCGGCGGAGTCGTCGAGTTCGACACCCGCCCCTTCCGCCTGGGAGCGCAGCAGCTCGCACTCGGAAAGAAGCCCGGCGACCGCCTCGGGATCCGGCTCGCCCTCGGAGAACACCGCCACACCTCGGGCGGGTCCATGCCTCTTGCGCCAGTTGCCCAGGAAAGGGATGTTCATACGTCCAGCCTGTCATTCACACCGCCGACCGCACCACAGGGCGCGCGGAGACGCCGGTTCCGGCCAAGTTCCCCGTGTCCTCCTGCCCGGTACGGCTCCCGCTTGACGGGCCCCCTGGTAGCTCTTTAGCTTCACACTGCACTGAGCGGAGGGCCGAGCGGACCGGGAGAACAGGCATGCGGCTAGGTGGCCGAGGCGAGCGGGCACCGGGAATCCGGAGTCTCTCGGGGCCGGGCATCATCCTCGCCCTGTGCGCGACACTGACACCCCTGTCGTCCACGGACCGGACAGCCGAACCCCTCCCCCTCACCCGGTACTTCGACAACACCGCCGTCAGCGACGACGCCCTCCCCGACGCCGCCGACTTCGACGGCTCGGGCGCCTCCCTGTCGGCCCAGGACCTGAACTCCGCCGGCTGGACCAGGGGCCGCGCCCTCACCGTCCAGGGCGCCCGGCTGACCTGGCCGCAGCGGGACCCGGGCGAGCCGGACAACGTCCGCGCCGCCGGCCAGCCCGTACGCGTCCATGGGGAGGGTGACGCCCTGGCGTTCCTCGTCGCCGGCACCAGCGGCTCCGAAGTGAGCGGCGCGGGCATGGTCTCGTACGCCGACGGCACGCAGTCCCCGTACTGGCTGACCGCCCCCGACTGGCGCGCCGGCCCCCTCGGCGCCAAGACGGTCGCGCTGCCGCACGTGAACACGCCCACTGGCCAACTCGCCGAGAAGGCACGGCTGTTCGTCGTCACCGTGCCGATCACACGAGGGCACGAGGTCGCCTCCGTCCGGTTGCCGTACGCGGCCGACCTGCATGTGTTCGCACTCTCGGTACGGCCCGACACGGCCGGCTGGACGGGCAGTTGGGCGGCACCGACCTCGACGTACGCGACCGTGGGCCCGTGGACCGACCGGACGTTGCGGCTGGTGGTCCACACGTCGGCCGGCGGGCCACGGGTACGGGTCCGCTTCGACAACACCTTCGCGTCGGCGCCGGTACGGATCGGCAGCGCGACGGTGGCCGTGCAGGCGACGGGCGCCACGGCGAGCGATACGCCGGTACCGCTGACGTTCCGAGGTGCGCGCGGCGCCGAACTCCCGGCCGGGGCACAGGCGTTCAGCGACCCGCTGGACTTCGCGGTGCCCGCGGACGCCAATCTGCTGGTGAGTTTCCATCTGCCCGGCACGGTGACGGCGGCCCCGCTGCACCAGCTCGCGCAGCAACGCTCGTACGTCAGTGAGCCGGGCGACCACACGGCGGACGGCTCCCCGACGCCGTACACCTCGACGCTGACGACGTGGCCGCTGCTGACCGGGGTGGACGTCGGTGACGGGCCGGGCTCGGTCGTGGTGCTCGGCGACTCGATCACCGACGGCCAGCGCTCGACCCTGGAAGCGAACCGGCGCTGGCCCGATGTGCTCGCCGACCGGCTGCGGGCCCAGAGCGCGGTTCCCTCCTACGGCGTCCTCAACCAGGGCATCTCCGCGAACCGTGTCCTCACCGACCGCTACCCGGGCGACGGCGTCTCGACCGACTCGGGCGGGGTGAGCGCCCTGCACCGCCTGGACCGGGACGTCCTCGCCCAGACCTCGGCGCGTACGGCGATCGTCTTCCAGGGCGTGAACGACCTGCGGACGGGTGCGGCGGCGGAGGATGTCATCGCTGGTCTGCGGGAGCTGGCGGAGCGGGTGCGTGCGCGCGGGGTGCGGGTGCTGGTCGCGACCATCGGGCCGTGCGGGGGTGAAGCGCGGTGCACTTCGGTGGTCGACGGGCAGCGTGGGGCCGTGAACACGTGGATCCGGGAGGAGGCTGTGTCCGACGGCGACTCCGGTTCCGGTTCCGGTTTTGACGGGTTCGTCGACTTCGATGCGGCGCTGCGGGATCCGGCGCAGCCGACGCGGTTGCTGCCCGCGTATGACAGTGGTGACCATCTGCATCCCGGCGATGCGGGGTTGGCTGCGCTGGCGGGGGCGGTGGAATTGGGGGCGCTGGTTCCGTAGGGGCCGTGGGTGCGGCTGCCGTCTCCGGGGGCTCCGCCCCTGGACCCCCGTTCGCGCTGAACGCGCTCGTCCTCAATCGCCGGACGGGCTGGAGGTGTGTGTCCGGCGCTGAAAAGCGTCTCCCCTACACCTCCAGGTCCACCACCACCGGTGCGTGATCCGACGCGCCCTTGCCCTTGCGCTCCTCGCGGTCGACATACGCGTCCTTCACCGCCTTGGCGAACGGCTCGTTGCCGTAGACCAAGTCGATGCGCATGCCCCGGTTTTTGGGGAAGCAGAGCTGGCGGTAGTCCCAATACGTGTACGGACGGTCGTACTTCAGGGGCCGGGGCACCACGTCCGTCAGGCCCGACTCGCGCAGGGCGGCCAGTGCGGCACGCTCCGGCGGGGTGACATGGGTGAGGCCCTCGAAGGCGGCCAGATCGTAGACGTCGTCGTCGGTCGGGGCCACGTTGAAGTCGCCCAGGACGGCGAAGGGGCGGCCGGCGGCCGCGTCGGCCGCGACCGCCGCCTTCAGGGCCTCGAACCAGCTGAGCTTGTAGGCGTAGTGGGGGTGGGCCACCTCGCGGCCGTTCGGCACGTACACCGACCAGACGCGGACCGGGCCACAGGTCGCGGAGACCGCGCGGGGCTCCTCGACGCCCTCGTAGCCGGGGTCGCCGGGCAGGCCGCGCACCACGTCCTCCAGACCGACGCGGGAGATCACCGCGACGCCGTTCCACCTGCCGGTCGCGTTGACCGCCACCTCGTAGCCCAGCTCGCGCAGTTGGTCGGACGGGAACTGCTCGGCGGCGACCTTGGCCTCCTGGAGGCACAGCACGTCCGTGCCGCTGCTCTCCAGCCAGGCCAGCAGCCTCGGCAGGCGGGCGGTGATCGAGTTCACGTTCCAGGTCGCGATACGCATGCCCCACAACCTACCCGCCGGGTCTGACAACGCCTCTCAGACCTCCGCCGACGTTCCCGGCGCCAGCCTCAGGTGCTCTGATCCGCCGAGGCCGCCCACCAGCCGGTCGTAGATCGGGCGGGCGAGGTCCGTGAGAAGGGCGTCGTGGATGTCGTACGCGCGCTGCGGCTTGACCTCGCGGACGTACTCGACGACCTCGGACAGCTTGCTCCACGGGGCCATGACCGGGAGCAGCAGGGTGTCGACCGGGTGGTCCGGGACGGTGAAGGCGTCGCCGGGGTGGAAGACGGCGCCGTCGACGAGGTAGCCGACGTTCGTGATGCGCGGGATGTCCGGGTGGATCACGGCGTGCAGTTCGCCGTGGACCTGGACGTCGAAGCCCGCGGCGGTGAACGTGTCGCCGTGGCCGACGGTGTGGACGCGGCCCGGGAAGGCCGCGGAGAGCTGTTCCGCGACCGCGGCGAGGGTCCAGAGCTCGGCGGCCGGGTTGGCGTCCAGGGCGGCGCGCAGCCTGCCCTCGTCGAAGTGGTCGGCGTGCTCGTGGGTGACCAGAATCGCGTCGGCGCCGGCCGCGGCGTTCTCCTCGCTGAATCCCCCGGGATCGAGGACGAGCGTCTGCCCGTTCTTCTCCAGGCGGATGCAGGCGTGCGACTTCTTCGTGAGCTTCATGGGTCCATCCTGCCGCGCGGGCCCGGGCTGTGAACGGCTGGGGCTGGTGCTCTCACCACCCGGCTGGGAAGGTCACCCCTCGGGCGTCGTCTCCTCGCGGATGACCTGCTGGGCCACCTTGAACGCGCTGTTCGCGGCCGGTACCCCGCAGTAGACGGCGGCCTGGAGCAGCACTTCCTTGATCTCGACCGGGGTGAGGCCGTTACGGAGGGCGGCGCGGGTGTGGAAGGCGAGTTCGTCGAGATGGCCGCCCGCGACGAGGGCGGTGAGCGTGACACAGCTGCGGGACCGCCGGTCGAGACCGGGCCGGTTCCAGATCTCGCCCCACGCGTATCTGGTGACGAAGTCCTGGAAGTCCCCGGAGAACTCGTCCGCCTGCGTGAGCGCCCGGTCGACGTGGGCGTCGCCGAGCACCTCGCGCCGGACCTTCATCCCCGCGTCGTACTGGTCCGGACGGCCCTGTGCCTCGGGCTGTACGGCGGGCGGGGCGATCTCCGCGATGGGGGTGATCGGCTGGGGTGCTGCCAGGGCCGGCTTGACGGGAGCCGCCGAGATGGCCGTCTGGCCGGTGCCGATGTCGTACGCGGGCTGCCAGGCCGTCGAGAAATGACGTACGAGAAGGTCGGTGACGGCCGCGGGCTGCTCGACCGGGACCAGGTGGGAGGCGCCGGGCACCACCGCGAGGCGGGCGTCCGGGATACCCGCGACCAAAGTGCGGGCCTCGGCGGGGCCGGTGACCTGGTCGTCCGAGCCGACGAGGACGAGGGTCGGCACACCGACGCGGGCCAGTTCGCCCCGTACGTCGAAGGCGGCGAGCGATTCGCAGGCCGCGATGTAGCAACCGGGGTCGGTGGTGCGGACCATCTGTACGGCCCACTCGGTGATCGCGGGCTGCGCGGCGGCGAAGCCGCTGGTGAACCAGCGCTCGGGGGAGGTGCGGGCGATGGGATCGAGCCCGTTCGTCCGGACGATCACCCCGCGCTGGCGGAACTCGTCGGCCGTCCCGAACCGGGGCGAGGCGGCGATCAGCGCGAGCGAGGCAAGCCGCTGTGGGTGGCGCAGCGCCAGTTCGGTGCCGATCGCGCCGCCGAGCGCGCAGCCCGCGTAACCGAAGCGCTGCACGCCGACGGCGTCGAGCGTGACGAGCAGACGGGTGGCCAGGTCGGTGACCGACCCGGCGGGGTGGGCCGGGGCACCGCCGTGCCCGGGCAGGTCGAAACGGAAGACCCGCCACTGCTTCACCAGCTCCGGCACCTGCCGGTCCCACATGTGCCATGTGGTACCCAGTGAGGGGCCCAAGATCAGGACGGGAGCCTCTTCTGGCCCGTCAAAGCGGTATTGCAGGGTGTTCGACGGTGTCTCACTCACGCGTCAGACCCTCTCACGTCTCACGGACGCCCCTATAACGCGGGGGTGCGGGAAACCGGTCTGACCAGGTTGAAGACCTCTCGGGCGGCATATCGCTTGAGGCATCGGATGATCTCACGGCGGGTCTTGCCCTCCTGGGTGCGGCGTTCGTAGTACGCCTGGGTGCGCGGGTCGTGGCGCAGCCGGGTGAACACGATGCGGTGCAGGGCGGCGTTCGCCTGGCGGTCGCCGCCGTGGTTGAGCCGGCGCGTGCTCCGCCGGCCCGAGGAGTACTCGACGGGGCTGACTCCGCAAAGGGCGGCGAAGGATGCCTCGGTGTTCAGCCGCTCGGGGTTGTCTCCCATGGTGATCAGGAGCGTGACGGCACTGTCCGGGCCGATGCCCACCGGGACGAGCAGCTGCGGGGCGTGGCGCCCGACGAGCCGGGTCAGGCGCCGGTTCAGCTCATCGATCTGCCCGGTGAGCTGCTCGATACGCTCCGCGAGCAAGCGCAGCGTCATGTGGGTGGCCTGGGCCACCGCGTCCTCGTCTCCCCCACCGTCGCGCGGGCTGAAGCGCGCGCAGGTGCGGAACAGCTCGGCATTGCCGAGGTTCGACAGCCGTTCCCGCAGAGCGGGGTCGGCGATGACCAGGACGGCCTTGAGCTGGTTGATCGCCTGGGTGCGGGCCTTGACCGCGGAGTCCTTGGCGAGTTTGAACATCCGGGCGCTGTGCACCGGACCGTCGCCGGTTTTGGCCCGCGCCCGGGCGCGACCACTGAGCACAGCCCGCGCAGCAGCCTGCGCATCGAGCGGGTCCGACTTCCCGAGCAGACGGCGGGCCGAGCGATCGGGCCGGTTCACTTCATACACCTGGACGTCCTGAGCCAGCAGATAGCGGGACAGGCCCGCGCCGAAAGTGCCCGTGCCCTCCACACCAGCCCGGCGCACCATCCCCAGCCTGCGGGCCCACACGAGCAACTGTCGGTAGCCGGCCGCCGTGGCCGGAAAGGACTCGGTGCCCAGGATCTTCCCGAGCGGGGAGATCACGGCGGCAACATGCACCTCACTGTGCGTGTCCACGCCCAGAACGACCTCGCGCCGAACGGGCGGATCCGTGCTCGAGGAGGTGCTGCGCTGTCTGGTCGTCATGATTGGTTCGCCTCCCGCGTGGTGACGTACTGGGTGGCTGGCACCAGGCTGCTCGGGCGGTCTGAACCGTGATGGCGCCTGAACTTCGGCAAGGCCCCTATTGGGACACGCCCTGTGGCTCGGTGACAGCAGACACCATCCCGCAACGACAGTCGACAAGCCCGTGACTGGACACTTCGGTCAAAGATCTCATGAGTCAGACCCCCGCCCGGGACAGCACCACGCAACAGTCCCACCAGCACCGGCACAACGACATGATCCGATCGCTGCCGGATGGCTTCGTCCGAACTGGTGCTCAATCTGGCCTGGACGGGCTGACAGTGAGTTGACTTCTCGTCCACCCATGACCGGCATTGACGGACAGCCGTGTGGCCCGCCTTACCGGGAGTCCGTCGTCGGCCATGGCACGAACGGGCTGGACGAAGTCGGCATGCCCGCCAGCCTCCGCTTCCGAGCCTGAGAACGAACGTCAACTCCTGCGGGGCCAGGGGCTCCGGCATCAGACACCCCGCTCACGCCGTGCGCATGCTGCCCCGCCCGCCGCAGTACGGCGGGCGGGGCATTACGTCCACCTGCTCAGCCCGTCACATCACACCGAATCCGGCTGCTGGACGCTCTCACGGGGACCATGGCCCGGCGTCACTATCAATGCCACGACCGCTGCGGCGGCCACGACGGCGCCGGTGGTGAAGCCTCGCGAGAAGCCCGCCTCATCGGTTCCGGCGATGCTCGCCGCGGCCATGCTGGAGACGACGGCGGCGCCCAGCGAGTCGGCGAACTCGTGGAAGGTACTCACGATTGCGGAGGCGAGGCCAGCTTCGTGGGGTTCGATCTGCCCCAGCGCGGTGGCGGAAGCGACGACGAAGAGCACTCCGGTGCTGGCGGCAGCCACCGCGATGCCGATCACGAGGGCGGGGGTGCTGTCCCAGAGCGCGGGAATCATCATGCCGACGGCGGCGAGGAGACGACCGGACACCCCCAGCATCCAGGGTCCGGCGCTCCCGATCACGCGGCCTGCCGCGGTCGCCCCTGCCATCGTCGCCAGCGCGACGGGCAGGAAGAGCAGGCCGGTTTCGAACGCCCCGAATCCACGGTGGTCCTGCAGGGAGAACGTACCGAGGAAGAACATCATGATCATCAAGGCGGTGGCCACGAGGATCAGCAGCGCTCCCGTCGCGACCGGCCGACGGAAGCCTGACGTCCATCAGCGGAGACGCCGCCCGGCGCTGACGGACGACGAAGGCCCCGTAAAGGAGCACCGCAGCGGCGACCAGCCCGGCTGTCGCCATCGTGCTTCATCCCTTGTCGCCGACCCTGATCAGAGCGTAGGTCAGAGTGCCGGTGGCGGCCATGACCAGTACCGCGCCCACCACATCGAGCCGACCCCGCGTGGCCGTTCGCGACTGCGGCGGGAGCTGCGCCGCAGGGCGACGAAAAGACATTCTTATGAATGTACCGAACGGTTCACGCGAGATTGTGTGATCCGTGCGTGGGAGTCTCTGCCGGGGCGGATTGCTGCGATCACGATGGGTGCAAGCGCCGGCATCCAGTGTAAGACCGGAGCATCTCTGAGGCCCGGTATCGCCTCACATCGAATGGCGGTCGGCGTTATCGTCGAAGTGTGAGAACCGGCGCATGCTCGCTCGGGGAGTGACGCCGACGAGTGAACTGGGGTGGCACATGGATGCCAGTCTGACCGCAGCGGAAGTCACTCCTTACGTGGTGAGCGCGATCGGTGCCTACGGGACCGCGGTGCTCACTCGTGCCAGAGATCAGGCAGCGGACGCCACCGTTTCGCTCGGGCGGGAGATCTTGCAGCGCTTCACGCGGCGGAACCGGCATCGGCAGGAGCTGGAATCCGCTGTCAGCGATGTGGCGGAAGATCCTCAAGACTCCGATTTCCAGGCGGCGTTGCGCGGACAGTTGCGCCGCATTCTCGAGGGGGATCCGGAGCTGGCCGCCGAACTCGGCACGTTGCTGACCGAGTCGGGCGCTGACATCACGGCGCTGGGTGAACGCGCTGTGAACATTGGGCACATGACCGGCGGCAATGTCGTCACCGGCGATCGCAACCGGATCAGCGGGTGACTTCCGAGGATTCACCCTCGGGCGACCGCTGGGTGGCCGCGGAGCGCATCGTCGACTCCGTCGTGGTGACCGGTGACGGAAACATCGTCATCTACTACGCCGACGGCGGGCACGTCGAACCTGTCGCTCCCGCCTCCCGCGCCGATGCCGTGCGCCTGCTTTTCGGGCCGGAGCCGACCGTCCCGGCATCCCGGCCGTGGGCTTGGCTCACCCCGGAAGCCGGAGTACATCCCCTGGTGAGCCGGCCTGAGGAAGCTCAGCTGATCGAGTGGGCACGCGACGGCCGTGGAACCGCGTTGCGACTTGTCTGCGCACCCTCGGGCCAGGGCAAGACCACCCTGGCCCTGCAGGTCTGCGCCCGGCTCCGGGATCTGGGCTGGACAGCAGGTGTCCTCGATCTCGAACGGATTCTCTCCCCGTCTGCCGCCGGCACGGAGGCGATGGCCGGGTCACTGGCGCGGTCGGTCCGGCGCTGGGATCGTCAACTCGCCGCGGTCGCAGCTCTCCCGAGGCTGTCCGGCCGAGCCCTGCTCGTGGTCGACTCCGCCGAAGTACACCGATCGCGGATCGAGGAACTGCTGCACACGGTCGCCGAACTCCCCACCGTGCAAGGCGTGCCGCCCGTGAAACTGCTCTTGCTCGCTCGGGACACTGGAGCGTGGTGGGAGGAACTCTCCGTCGGTAGCGACCGCCACTACTGGATCGAGCGGCGGGTGATGTGGTTGGCACCCGCCACGGAAGGGATGAGCGCCGCCGGGCTGGGCGAGATGTGGCGTGACGCGACCGCGGGATTCACCCGGGCTGCCGAACAGGCGGGCATGAACCTCGCCCCCGGATCAGCGGATGCGATCGCCGAGGGCTGCCCCACCGTCGTCCCGACCACTCTGCATCTGTACGCCGCAGCGCTCCTGCGCATCCTCGACGCCGTGGAAGGACAGGCCGCCTCGCTGGACTACCTGGACCACCCGATCACGGGGTTGGTCGAACACGAACAGCGCTATATGGCAGGCGCGTTCGCCGCCGTCGGCGTGCCCATCAGTCATGACCGCGCGCGCATGCTCCTCGCACTGGTCTGCCTCCACGCCCCGCCGGATGAGCCAGCCGCAGTGCGCACGCTGGGGCGCGTCGAGACGACGGTAGCGCGCGGCGATCTCGCCAGGATGGCGAGACAGTTGCAAGCCCTCTACCCGGGTGGTGGTCGATCGCTGTGGCGGGCTCCGGGACCGGACCGCCTGGCCGACTCAGTCCTGCATGCACTGGCGGCCGGCAGCCGATCGGATATCGAAGCCGAGCGTCTGTTTCGTATCCTGTGCGGAACGGACGACTGGTTCGAGGGCGGGGACTGCGCCCGCGTCCTGATCAGGGCGCTGGGAACGGCAAGCGAAGAACCGACAGCTTCAGCAACCCTCACCCAACGCATCGACAAGGCCGTGAGCGCGTTGATTCTCGAGCACCCCCGAGGATATGTGGCGGCGGCGCTGGAAACGGCCGCGGACCGGTTCGAGCAGCAGATCCGGACAGCAATCGACGGACACAGCGGAACCGCTCCCGCGTCCAGGCTGGGAGTCGGTGAGCTCGAGGCACTCGACCTCCTTCTCGGCTCCCTCACGAGCAGCGACAGCCGGGCCAGGATCGCTGTCTCGATCTCCGACAGACTCGTCCATGCACCGGTGGACCGGCAGGGCATCAGTGCATGGCAGGCAACCGACAAGCTGACGAAACTCGTTCGCTACGCCCGCGCCCTCCAGCGGACGTGCGACCTGCAGACCGCCTCCAGCGTCGCGAGTGAAGCGGTGGCTCTGGTGCACTGGATGTGGGAGTCCGGTGAGGCGGCAGCCAACGGACGTATCGCACAGAGACTGTCACGAGCGAGCAGCGAACTGGCCGCAGCCGGCCTGGACGACGCAGCACTCGAACTCAGTGCCGTCGCGGTGGAGAGCGCATGGTCGTCACTGTCCTCTCCCGAACCCCTGGAGGTCGCGGATCGTGCGGCGATCCTGAACAGCCACTCCCAGCGGTTGTCCGCCCTTCAACAGACGCACGCCGCCGCCGGATGCTCCGCAGAATCGCTGGCGCTGTACCGTGAGGCAGCGCGGCAGAAGCCCGGCCGCTACGAACTGGAGTTGACCCGCGCACAAGCTGACTACGGCATGAAGCTGTTGGCGGCACACTGTTCACAGCAGGCGAAGCCTTATCTTGCCGACGCTCTCACCGCATATCGGCGCTACCTTGCGGCCAACGACAGGCCAGGCACCCGCTACAGCCTGGTACTGACACTGCGCGCATACGGAGCGGTCCTGCGTGATCTCGGGCGAACGACACACGCGATTCCCTACGTCGAGGAAGCGGTCGAGGTGCAGCGCGCACTGGCCACGCATGACCCCGACGCCACCATGGATCTCGCGATCGCGCTCAACCAACTGGGGGCGACCGTCGCCGAGACCGGCTCCCAGGAGGCGGGGTGTCGCCACTTGGAGGAGGCCGTCAGCACGCTCCGAGGCATGCGTGCCGAGCCTCGCGTGACGGAGAAACTGGCGAGCGCGCTGGCCAACCTCGGGACTCTGTACGGAGAGTGCGGCGATCCGGCACGTGCGGTGCGCTTCCTCGAAGAAGCTCTGGCCCTCACGGAAACCCCAGATGCGCGTCTGAATGGGGCATTCAACGACATCAAGACAACGGCACACAATCTTTCACTGGCCCTGAGTCAGCTGGGAGACGACACCCGGGCGGAACGGGTACGCGCCCGTTTCTTCGATCCCAGGGAGCAAAGCCCAGCCCTTCCCGTCATACGAACAGCGGCTGAAGTCAAGACCGAGATCCCGCCGGTAACCGAGGAGCTGAGGGCTGCGGCGCGACGGATGTCTGGAGGCCATCTGTACGTCATCGACCCCGCCTTCGATCCACAGGGCGAGGTGCCGGCGCACGGAATCAAGGGCGCGTTCCAAGTCGGCGCCAATGGCGAGATCACTGGATTCGAAGCCAACGAACGCTATCGTCCCTCGCCCGTCGCGCTGAACTTCCCGGCGACGACAGATCCTGTGGACGAGGCCACTCAGCTGGCTCTGGCCGGCTACGGGTCTGAATCGGCGTTGGAGCGTGCGCTTAGGTCGGCCACGGTCGCAGTTGCTGAGTCGGCCCCGTCCAGTAAGTCAGCGCTGGAGACGGCGGTTTTCACCTCGGCGAGCCACATTCCCGAAGGCATTGCGGCCACCTGGATCTCCGGCGAGAAACTGCTGGCGTCGCTCCCGGCGGGGGTCGTGATCCGCATCAACCCTGCCTCACCGGTCGCCTACAGGCTCGATCGGACTGGCCGGATCGCAGAAGGCCCAGGAGAATCGGAGCAGCCTTGCAAGAGCACGCCCGACACAGTGACCCTCCGTGCTCCCGGAGCCCCCCGTCAGCACCCGCCTCCATCTGCCCCCCGTGCCCTTGCCCAACCCGCCATCCCGGAAGACGAAGTCGCCCGGCTGTGTGCCCGGTACACCGACGGTGAGCCAGTATTCGATCTACTCGCAGCCGCACTCAGCAGAAGCCGCGTCTGGCACATCACCACGAGCGGCGACCGTCATCACCGCATCATCGCGCGGTTGTATGACGGGCGTCCCGCCGTCTTCGTCTACAGTTCGCGCGAGCTTGCCTCGACAAGCGTGCTGGCCTTCTTTGAAGGGGCTCGATTGTCCGAAGCGATGATGGGCGACCTCCTCAAGGCGCTTCCCCCCGCGACCTATGTAGTGGTCAACAATGAGGGACCTCATTCGCTGCAGATTTCCGCTGCGGACCTGCTGGTCTATGGCTGATCGCATTGAGCTGCCCGAGTTTCGTAGAGTCCTGTGATCTTGTTTCAGGCGGACTGCGGGCCCTCCTACCCTAGGAGGCGCAGGTTTGTCGGTACGGAAGGGCGTGGACATAGCGGGACCAGGCCGCGTGGTTGAGGCCGGATCCGGTGATCGCACATGCATGTTCGGCCGCGTGGTCCTGCAAATCGATGCCAGCGGTGAGGTCCCACAGAGCGGCACGCTGCTCGAAACTGACGGTGGCGAGGCCCTTACCGTCCGGGGAGAACACGAGCCCGAACACTTGCTGGCCAGGCATCGACAGCGGAGCGGCGAGTCGGTGCGGGCTGGCAATGTCGGTCACGTCCCAGAGGATGAGTGTCTTCGTCAGGTTCGTGGTTGCCAGGGTGCGGCCGTCGCCGGAGAAGGTCATGCCGAGCACCGCGACCGTCACGCTCAGGGCAGCCGTGTTGCCGTTGGGGTCGCTCGGGCCGACCAACGGCTGACCGATCCGTGAGGGCTTGGTGGGCCGGGACACGTCCCACAGGGCGATCGTGCCGTCGGAACGGCCGACGGCCAGCGTGCGGTTGTCCGGCGAGAATGCCGCTGACGTGACGTCGGCTGAGTCACCGGCCGGCAGCGGTCGCGGCCGGGCAGCGGGGTGCGCGGGGTCGGAGACGTCCCAGAGTGTCACCTCTGCGTCGAAGTCGTAGATGTTGCTGATCGCGAGAGTGCGGCTGTCCGGGCTGAACTTTGCGACGAGGACGATGACGGCGGGCAGGTCCTTGGTCCGCAGCACGGGGTGCGCCGGGTTGGACAGATCCCAGAGCATCGATTTGTCCTTGTCCCCGGTGATCAGCATCCGGCCGTCTGGGGAGAACATGGCCGGGCTGCCGCTGCCCGGCAGAGCCCGCCCGCGCCGCACAGGATGCGTGATGTCCGAGATATCCCACAGGGTGGTCACCTCGTGGTCGAAGACGGCGAGAGTCCTGCCGTCCCACGAGAGTGCCGTGCTCTCTCCTGGCACACCCGTCTTCTCCTCGACCGGTCGGGCCGGATCGGCCATGTCCCACAGGACCACGGAGCCGTCTTTGGCGCCGCTGGCCAACGCTCGTGCCCCTGCGCGGAATGCCAGGGACTGCGCCCCTGCGACGGCCTCGCCACGCGGTGCGGGCTGGCCAGGGTCAGTGAGATTCCAGAGCATGGCGGTACGATCCTTGCTGCCCGTTGCCAGAGTCCGCCCGTCGGGGGAGAACGCCACCGACACCACGAAGTCGGTGTGACCGGTCAGCGGGGATCCTGCGGTGAGGGGACGGGCCGGATGGGACAGATCCCACAACACCGTGGTGCCGTCGAACCTGGCGATGGCCGCCACATCCCCCATGGGCGAGAACGCCAGCGTGGCGTTGTTTCCGGTCATCCGTCCCCCGAACCGCTTGGGCGCGGCCGGGCGGCTGACGTCCCAGAGCACGAACGCGTTCTGGTTCTTGGACTTGGGGTCCTTGTCGCGTGTCGCCAGGAGATGGCGGCCGGGTGAGAACACGACGGGTGATCTACCAGCGAGGGGAGAGCCCAGACGGCGGGGCCGGGTCGGGGCGGCGATGTCCCAGAGCACCACGGAGTCGTCACTGCCCACGACGAGCACCCCACTGTCCGGGGAGAAAGCCATAGAGTCCATCTGGTGAGTCCCCGTGCTGAACGGAGCGCCAAGCGGGCTGATCCGGTCCGGACGGGAGACGTCCCACAGGGCGACCCGGTCGCCGTAGTCCGATCCGACGGCCAGGACTTTGCCGTCCGGGGAGTAGGCCACCGAACCGACGTCCTCGTCCTTGAGTGCCTCCCACGACGTGCGCCGCACCGGCTTCGCCGGGTCGGCAAGGTCCCATACGTCGACCTTCGAGCCGTCGTCGTCGGCCGTGAGCATCGAACGCCCGTCCGGAGAGAACGCCATCAGATCGGACTCGGTGTCGTTGACGCGCACGCGCGAACTCAACCGACGTAGCGGAGTCGTCTCGGAGGTGGACCATAAAGTGATCACGGTCGTCGATGTGACAGACGTCGTGACGGTGGGTGTGGGGGAACGCCCAATGCCCGTTGGCTTGGAGATCGCGTTCGATGATTCGACGGGCACTGGCTTGCGCGTTCGCACCGTACTTGCCGTGGCCAGGATCCTGCCGCGCGGAGAGAACGCCACGGCGTCGACCGAGTCGCTGAATCCCGAGGCGGTTCCCGCATACCGGGTCCCGGTGAGGGTCTCGACCAGGCTGGCCCGTGTCTGGGAATCGGAGTGAATCCGCTCGGCGGCGATGCCGATTTGCAGCGCGAGCCTCGGATCGGTGGCGCGTGCGGCCTCGGCCTGCGACACGAGCAGTCGGGCCGTCGCGACCTGCTGCTGCGTCTGCGCCGAGCGGCGCTGGAGGAACGCGAAGCCGGTCAGGGCGAGCGCCACCACCAGCAGGCCGGCGAGGACGGCGTTCAGGCGCCGGGTTCGGCGGACGGCGGCCTGCTGACTGCGGCGGCTCGCTGCGAGGAAGTCCGCCGTGGCGCTGGGCAGACGGCGCTGCTGCATCCAGTCCAGACCCTCGGCCAGATCGGTCCCGTGGAGCAGGTCATCGGAGTCCCGGCGGGCCGTCCAGCGGGCCCGCTGTTCGTCGGCGCGGCGCAGCCAGGTCTGGAAGCGTCTGTCCTGTTCCACCCAGTCGCGCAGTTCCCCCCAGTCGCGCGCGAGCGTGTCATGGACGAGCTCGGCGACCACACCGGTGGGTGGTGGGCCGGGGTCTCGGGCCGCGGTGGTGACGATGCGGTGGCGAGTGAGTGACGCCAGGACCGCGTCGGTGACCTCCTCGGCGGGCTGCCGGTCGGTGGCCGCGTCTGGGGCGTCCGCCGCAAGCTCCCGGAGGACGTCGAGGGGCATCTGCTGGCGGGTGGCGGGGATGTGGCGGGCGGGGTCGGCAGGGCGTACCAGAGAGGTCAATATGCGTCGCGCGGTGGCTCGGTGGCTCTCGGGCAGCTGGGTGATCGCGGCATTGCACCAGGTGGCCAGGGATCCGGTGATCTGACCGATGCGCTCATAGGCGGTGTGGGTGAGGCGGCCGTCCACGCGGCGCTCCCACAGCCGGTCCAGGGCGAGTTCCAGTGGCGCGAGCAGCGTGACCGGGGCTCTTCGGGCGGCGGCACCCTGCGGGTCGGCAGCCAGGACGTCGGCGACGACGCGCTCCGCCAGGCCCTCCTCGAAACTCGCCCCGGCCTCGTGAGCGGGGCGGGTCACGATGGCCTGTAGGTCCTGCGGGCTCAGCGTGGCGGGGATGTTGACCAGGCCGGAGGTGAGGGCCTTCAGCAATTCGGGAGCCTGCGCGGCCAGCTGAGGGTAGAAGTCGTCCCGCATCACCAGGATCACGCTGACCGCAGTGTCGGAGTCGATCACCGCCTTGACCGACTCAAGCACCGAGGACGAGGGCTGCGCCAACGCCTCCTCGAACTGGTCGATCACCAGCACGATCCGGTCCCAGCCTTCTTCCGCGGCTGCTGCGGACCGACGTCGCACCGCAGCCACGAGTCCCTCGGTCGCGGCCCCGGGCAGACCGTGCCGCTCCAGTTCCACGCTCAGGTCCTGCCCCGGGCGTGGCACCAGCATGGTCGTCCATCGGTCGCTGCCGGGCAGCCGGCCGTCGCCGAGGGCCGGCAGCACACCCGCCTGGATCAGAGATGACTTGCCCGACCCGGAGGGGCCGAGCAGTAACAGGGCCCGCTCGTGTCCGGCCAGAGCCGACAACACGGCCTCCACCGCCGCCTCCCGCCCGTGGAACTCAGCAGCATGCTCAGCGGTAAAGGGCTCCAGACCCCGGTACGGGCTAGTCTCGAGCTCGATCAGCGCCGGCCACGCCTCACGCAGGACCTGTGAGGGCGTGGCGTAGGCGATGCCCTGCCCCCGCAGATAGCCGTCAGGGGCCGTGATGGCGGTGACCATGCCGACCACCAGCCCCGTGACCTCGTCGACGACCGGACCGCCGCTGAACCCCTGGGCCAGATCGTTGGCCTCGGTCAGCTGCAAGAGCCCGCCGCCACCGCCCTCCGTTCCGCTGCCCGGCAGCAGATCGCCGGCCGTCCCGTAGCCGAAGTGACCGCCCTGCGGGGCCTGTGCCGGAAAGCCGAAGGAGCGCACCCGGTGCCCCCGGCAGTCGGCCGCCGACCCCAGCGGCAGCGGCGACACCCCCACAGGAGCGCTCAGGCGGATGATGGCCACGTCGTTCGCGTCCGGGGCCCGCCACGGCTCGACCAGCACCTGCCCCTCGGCAGGCGGCGCCCCCTCGGCGCGCGGAAAGGTCAGCCGCACACCGTCCCCGGGGCCGTTCCCAGCGGCCCGTACCACGTGCGCGCAGGTGACCACCACGTCCGCGCCGATCAGGAAACCCGCCCCGGCCACCTCACCGTCGGCCGTCAGAATCTGCGCGGCAGCCGCCTGGACCCGGTACGCCGGCCCGCGGTCGGCATGAGCGCCAGCCTCGTTCGCTGGCATCACGCACGCCCCGCCGGAGCGCCGCCGAATGACATCACCGTTCCCGGGACCACTTCACGGTGACCCGCAGATGGCAGCCCGCCGAGGTCCGCGTGATCACCGCGCCGGCCTCAGCTGCGAGATCGACCCCGAACTCGATCTCGACCTCGTCCGGGCCCGCACTCCGCACCTGCTCCATCGCCTCCCGGGCCATGTCCGTGACCGGGCCCAGTGCCTCCCGCAGACTCGACGGCAGCTCACGGACCGCCTCGCCGATCCGCCCGGCCTTCACCGGCCCGTCGGAGAACTCCGGCGACTCGAAGAGGATCGAGCCCCCGTTTTCCATAGGAAGACGCGCGAAACTACGCATCCATCCCTCCCTAGCCTGAAGCAGACGTCATCGGGCCATTTATGGCATGTGCCGACAAGTTAGCGGACCAGACAGGCCGGCGTCCCAGACTCAGAGGAGCGGAGCGGTGGCTTCTCCTACGCCGACGTCTTCTGGGCGGCCGACGAACCGTTCGAGCAGTACGCGGCCGACCACTCACGGGTGACCATCGAATACACGAATACCAGGGGCTTCAGGGCAGTGGGAGTGCTCTGGGACCTTTCCGGGACTTCCAGCTGCATCCAACAGTCATGACCATGAAAGCCGGAGTACGACGCTGCTCTCGCAGACCCTGCACGCCGTCGTAGCCCGCCGCACGCATACGCCCCGCCGTAGCCTTCCGGCGGGGCGTCGCCGTCTCACCCGCTCTCTCGCTGCCCCGTATAACGGGGGCTGTGAGGATGCAGGCCGGGTCAGGTGAAAGACCTCTCCAGCAACGTAGCACTTGAGGGATCGGACGATCTCGCAGCGGGTCCTGCCCTCGGCGATGCGTCGCTCGTAGTACTCCCGGGTACGGGGGTCGAAGCGTCGCCGGGTCTCCACGATGCGGTGCAGGGCGACGTTGGCCTGGCGGTCGCCGCCGCGGTTGAGCCGGCGGTACTGCCGACTGCCCAAGGACCGCTCGACGGGGCTCACCCTGCACAGCGCGGCGAAGGACGCCTCACCGCCCAGAGGCTCTCAGAGGGCGAACCGTGGACCCCCACCTGGGCGTCGACCGGAATCTCCCGCCGACGTCCTGAGGTCCATCGTCGACCGCAGCGCGGCGACCTACGGGATCACCGACAGGTCGATGCGGAACATCCCGCGGCCGTGAGTCACACAGACCAGCGTCTCGTCCATCCAGAACAGGTCGTCGACCGAGCAGTTTGTCGGGCCCTCGTTCGTCGGCGACCAGCTCGCTCCGGCGTCCTCGCTGGCGAACAGCCCGACCTCGGTACCGCAGTAGAGCAGCTTCGTCCTCCGCGGGTGTACCGCCAGGGCGCGGATCGGAGCGCGCGGCAGAGCGGTGGCGAGGTTGGTCCAGTGCTCGCCGCCATCCGCGGTCACCCACAGGTTGCCGTGCTCGTATCCGCCGAACGCGACGTAGACGGTGTCCGGGTCCGTCGGATGCACGGTGATGCAGGTGCAGAAGCGCCGTGGCGTCAGCGGACTCGGACCGGTCGCGCCGACGCGCGCCCAAGTGGGTGTCGCTGCGGTGCCGTTGGCGGTGCGGAAGACCATGCCGTCCTCGTGGCCCACCCACACCGTGTTCGAGTCGCCGCGTGCCACCGCGATCGCGCTGATCATCGTGCCGGCGTTGGGCTTGACCGCCTTCCAGGTCGGCCCGGTGGTGGCGGTGTTCGGCTGCTTGGCGTTGTCCGTCCGCCACAGTGACACTCCGCCGGCCAGGATCCGGTTCTCGTTGTTCGGATCGAGTACGAACGGTGCGATGAAGAGCGCGTCCTCGTTCTTCGCGTCCGTGATGCGGAAGGGCACCTGCTTCCAGTCCCAGTCGCGTGTCGCGAAGTTGAAGAACTGGCCGCTGATGTAGCGGTCACCCTGTGTGTCGTCGGTGGTGGCACCGTCGGTGTTGCGGTGGATGTTCAGGAAGACGTACTCGCCGTAGAAGACGTCGGGGTCGGTCGGGTCGGAGGCGCAATAGCCGCCGTCACCGCCGAAGAACGGTCGCCAGTCCTGGGTGCCGAGGGTCGGGTCGAAGGTGAGGGAGCCGTTGTCCTGTGCACCGCCGATGATCTTCCCGCTGCCGGTGTGGCCCGCCCCGCTGTAGAACTGGGTCACGCCGTAGTTGTTGACCAGCTCGGTCCAGCCGTGCACGAACGGAGGCTCCGGCTCGCTTCCTACCTCCGCGAGGTCCTCCGCCTTGAACACTCCGCCGTCGTTGCCGAAGAACATCGTTCGGTTGGTGATCCCGTCGTAGGACGGGTGCGAGACGATGGCGTGCTGGTCGGCGTGGGCCGAGCCGGGATCCCACCACGTGCTGATCTCGGCCAGGTGGTCGCCGCCGTCCGTGCTGCGGTACAGGTTGACGCCGCCGACCAGCACCAGGTCCGCGTCGGTCGGGTCCCCGGCCCAGATGGCGTTGTCGTACCAGCCCTGGCTGCCCAGGTAGTCCAACGGGAGACCGTCCGGGGTCAGTGTCTTCCTCTGCTGGTAGGTCGCGCCGCCGTCCTGCGACCGCCAGATCTGACCGGTGGTCATCTGGACCGACGCGTAGACGACGTCGGGGTCCTGCGCCGCGTACGCCAGCTCGACCCGGCCGGTCCACGGGCCGTTGACCGCGAGGTCCCACGTAACACCACCGTTCCGGCTGAACCAGGCCGCGCCGTCCCGCAGCGCGCCGGCGACCGCCTTGCTGCTGTCCTGCGGATCGAATCTCACGTCGCCGAGCGGGTTGTTGAGGACCTTGGTCCAGGTGGCCCGCGCGGCGTCGGCGCTGCGGAAGAGGCCGGTGGAGGTGGCGGCGAGGACGACCTTCCCGGTTTGTGACACCGTGATCCGGCTCACGAACTGGAAGTCCGGAGTCTGGGTGGCCGCGATCGGAGTCCAGTTGACCGCGTCGGTCGTCACGAAAATGCCGTTGCCCCGGATGGCGTCGAGATTGTGGAACGCCTCACCGGTCCCCACGTACATGGTGGACGCATCGGACGGGTCCCTCGCTATGCAGGCGCACGCGAGGTTCTCCAGAAAGTCGTCGACGGGCTCCCACTGGACGCCGCCGTCCTCGGTGTGCCACACGCCGCCGCCGGCGCTCACGGCCCACATCCTGTCCGGTTGCACCGGGTGGATCACCATGCCGCGCGTACGCCCACCGACGTTTCCGGGGCCGAGCCACACCCAGTTAGCCAGCTGCAAACCGCCCATCGGGGCCGGCCCTCCCCGGAGCCTATGACCATTGGGACCGGTCGGTACGCCTGCGGTCGCCGGTGGGGTATCGCGACTCAGCAGAGCCTGCACCTGTTCGTATGCTGTTCCCAGGGCGTGCGGTCGGACGCTGCCGTCGTCGCTGCGCTCCTGCTTGAGGCGGAAGAGCCCACGGGCGGTCGGCAGGTCGGGAAAGTCGAGACGGAGCAAGGCCCGCCGCACTGCGGCTTCGGGCAGGGCCTTGAGCGTCTCGTTCGTCGTCCCCCGGGCTCGGCACAGCAACTGCACCTGCTCGACGCTGATGTTCTTCGACTGGGCGATCTGTTCGTCCGAGATGGTCATGATGCACCCCTGACTGGGATGAGAACGTGCGGGGTGTGGCTAGGGCGGAAGCTTGGGCGCCCGCCTCGTGGTCGCGTGGTCCAGTTGCACCTCCCACTTGACCGTGCCGACGAGGGGATCCACCGCCCTCAGGACAATGGCGCCGGAGTCGGAGCGAAGGGCGAGCTCCACAAGCACGTCGCCGACCATGCTTTGGTCCAGCACATCGTCGGCCGACCGTGATGAGACAACCGCCGGTGATACGAGGGAAGGCGCACCGGCGTCGGTAGGCTCCGGCGGTGCCTCCACCTCCGGAAGCACCTCCACCGGAGGACCCGCCGGATCGACCCGCAGGCTGCCGTACGCCTCCCGCCGAGAATCCTCCAGGACCTGTGCGCTCGGTGCGGCGCCACCGCCGTACCGGGTCCGGGCAACCCAGTTGATCACCACGACATCTTCGTCGGTCTCGGTGCGCAGGCTGAAATCGCGGGTGTCGTTGAGGGCGCAACGAGCCCATGACGGCAGGTCGACCGGCTCCGCCCAGCGGTCCTCACCGGTCGCGGCATCGAGCACCACGATCACCACCGTCGGCGACGGACTGATCCGCAGGGCAACGACCGAATCAGCGAGCAGAGCACACGGCCGCAGACTGGGCCCGTGGCGCCACAGCAGCACGCCGCTCTCCAGGTCCAATGCCATCAGAGCGCCTTCGTGATCGTGTACGACGGCTTGTCGGCCGCGCGCATCGACCACGCCACGCGGAACTCTCGCCATCCGGCCCC
The DNA here is from genome assembly GCF_036345175.1 of Streptomyces sp. NBC_00576. Classification (NCBI taxonomy): domain Bacteria; kingdom Bacillati; phylum Actinomycetota; class Actinomycetes; order Kitasatosporales; family Streptomycetaceae; genus Streptomyces; species Streptomyces sp. NBC_00576. The sequence continues at coordinate 1,896,323 of NZ_CP107780.1, forward strand.
CTAGTGGGACAAGGAACGCAGAATCACGGGTTCGGGGCCCTGACGCGTGCAGGCCGCCCAACGAGACCGAAGATGGCCGGACTGGCCACCCTGGCTGCTGGACCACTGACGCCAGCAGGCCGTCAACTCGCTGCTGTCCGCCTCGTGTCTCGGTGCACCACCCAGGTACGGGCAGCCACAATCCAGCTGCCGAAGAAGCCGAATCACTGCCGACGTACCGTCAGAGTGTGTGACTGGACCGTGCCCTGCGCCATTCCAACCGGGCCAATAGGGAGAACGTGACGGTGGCAGACAGCGCCAGGACGGCGATGGCTGCCTCAAGGGCACCGCTCCCTGCGTCGGGGTCGACTCCGAAGAGCGCCTCGATCCAGTCAGGCCACACCAACACCAAGACGAACGCGAGGCCACTGAGGAATGCCCCCGCAGTCTCCACCCATCCACGCACCTTCATTCCACGGCCCTCCGTGGTAGCCAAACACCCCCACTCCTTCATCGTGCGCCCCGTGCCGGTGGCCCGCATCTCGGACCAAACCCTGCCCACAGTCACGCACACGAGGGAACGGGCGTGGCCCGCCGGACAGATGCCAGACCATCAATCCAGTAGCGGCCCGGTATAGGCGATATCAGACCTGGATTGGCTGGCCGGGGGAAGGGCGCGTCCCGCCGCTCGCCGAGCGCGAGCTGATCGCAAACCACATCGAGGTCGCCTCCCGGGTCATGCCGCCGGACACACAGCACAAGGCGTACGCGAGGGACAAGACCCTCTACGGCACGGTCCAGCGGAACCTGAATCCGAAGGACACCCTCGAAGTAGCGGCCAGCGTCCTACTCATTTGCGCCTGCGCGGACAATCAGCTGGCCGCCAACGGTTGGGAGAACGAGCTGTTCACCGGCACACTCCGCGAAGTGTGGAGCGAAGGGAAGTTCACCGGCGGACACAAGCCAAACGTCACATCATCACTCACGAGGATGACCGATGACCGATGACCGACATGTGGAACACCGCTCGACACCGACCGGTATCAGGCGGTCAGTTCATGGACTTGGTGGACTGGGACTACCCGCACCGGAAACGGTCCACCAGGGGTGGCAATAGCTGTGCGCCACTGACCGCCATCACCCCATCCGAAGGGCCATGTCCGAAACGGCAGCCGCGCTCGGGCTCCACCTGAACAGGCGATTGCCCTCAGCAGGGCATCACGGGATGCTCGCGACATGCCGCCTGAATCGTCTGATTCCCGTTACGGGGATATCCCTCGCGTCTCCGACTCGTTTCATGTGGAGCGCCCGCGCGTACAGTCTGAGCCAAGCGCAACGGGTGCCCTGCTTCAGGGTCTGATGGCCGCCGCCATGACCGCCGCCGACGAGGGCGCGCAGGCCCGCTACGACGAGATGCTGGGCCGCCTCCGGGAGCGGCCCGAAGACGCCGTCGCCGAGATCGCCCGTGCAGAAGGCCGAGTCGGCTCCCGCGACTTTGCCGGTCGCTGGGCCCTGATCCACACCGCCTCCGCCTTGCGGCACGATGCCGCCCTGCCCTATCTGCGCTCGGTCGTAGCGACCCCGATCCCGCCCGAGGAGTCCGCCGACGCGCACAGCTTCTCGACGGTCACCGAGGAGACGATCCTGCGCACGACGGCGGTAGAGGGCATTGAACACCTCGCGGTCGAGGGAAGCGGACAGGCCGTCGAGGCCCTGTTTCTGGCCCTGGAGCAACCCTCGCTGTCGATGCGGCGCGCTGCCGTCCAGGCACTGCTGGCCACCCCGGGAGGCGAGCGCCACCGGTCCCGGCTGATGGAACTCCTGCCGGAGGGCCAGCGGTTCCTGCTCGACGTCCGGCGGGTCGACGTACGCGATGTACCGCAGGTACGCGATCCCCGCGCACACCTCGCCGAAGGCGCGGGGGCCGAGCCCTCGCCGCCACACCCGCTCCTTCCGGAGGACCGGGACGATCACGGCGGGACGAACGGCTCCGACGCCCCGCGGCTCCGACCCAGCTGAAACCCGCGACCGTACCCGCCCCTACTCGGAAGAGGAAAGCCGATGGCCGCATGCAGCGCGACCGTGCCCGACAAGAACACGAGCGGCGACAATCTGTACGAGCCACGCGTCACCCAGGAGTTCATCGACTGGGCGTGGCCGGCCTACAAGTTCAAAAAAACCGAATGGGACGAAGGCTTCGGCTGGGAGAACGTCGCCGACACCGACCTTCCCCTCGCCCGGATCCTGAATTCGATTTGGCTGTTGAACTACTCGGCCGAGGACTACACGAATGAGGACTACAACAGCAACGCCCTGCACTGGGCCTGCCGTTATGTCCGCGAGCAGATCAACGAGTTGTGGGCCAGATGTGGCGACGGCAGCGCCGTCGCCACCACCTTCAGCGACCGGATCGAGCTGTACTCCCTCTGCTTCTACACCAAGGACGTATCCGGCCGGGCGGAGACCCTTGTCCACGAGGCCCGGCATCGGGGCGGAAAACCCCACAACGCGAAGTTCCCCGCAGGGTCCACCTTCGGCGCGGGCAAGAACGGAGCCGACGCGAACTGGGACTACGAGGGCGCCTGGATGTACGGAGCCCTCTACCTTTGGTGGTTCTACGCCGACGGGCGACGCACCACGACGGCCCTTCGTGAAGCTGCCAAACAGCGAGGAAACGTAGTTATCGACAACGCCTTCGCCACGCACCCGGGCTTCACCATCGTCTGAAGTACGGATCGAGACAGAGTGTCCGACGCCAGCGTGGTCACCACCGCCAAGCGTCGCCCGTACCCAGCGATCGGCGATGCCGGGCATCGATCCCGACCTCGCCTGGGAAAAGATGGGAAAAGAACGGAAGCAACGCTCGCCGGGCCGGCCGGGCCGGTTCACATCGAACACTTCCACGCGCTGAGTCAGCAGGTAGCGGGACAACGCCGCCCCACAGGAGCCGGTCCGCTCCATCCCGGCCCGCCGCACCGCGCCCAACCCTCATGCCCACCGCTGCAGTTCGCGGTTCCCGGCCGCGGTGACCGGGAACTCGTCGGTACCGATCACTGCCCCCGCAAGGAGAGTACGGCAGCCACATGGGCGCCCCGGCGCGTGTCCACTCCGAGGACCGCCTCCCCCGTGAGCTAGAGCAGGAGTCCGCCGCCGGGACGCCGACCCTGAGCAGAGGCTCGCACGGCCCGGCGGTCCGCAAGCTCCAGAGGCTCCTGAACGCCCGCGTGCCGAACCTTCAGGCCCTCGCAGTCGATGGGGTCTTCGGCGCCGTCACGGAGAGACAGGTCCGCAGGCTCGAGCTCGGCTTCCGCGCGGACCGGGGCTCAGCCGACGCCGCGCGGGCAATACTGGACGCTGATGCGGGGGCCAGCGCGGCTGGTCTTGGGGATCGCGTGGTCCCAGGTGCGCTCGCAGGAGCCGCCCATCACAACCAGGTCGCCGTGTCCGAGCGGGAGTCGGAGCGCGACGGGCCCGCCGCAGCGCGGGCGGAGCGCAAGGTCGCGCGGGTCGCCCAAGGGAGAGGTGGCGACCATCTGTTCTGTATGGAGTACCGGCCTGGTCCGGTCACCGTGCTATGCGACGCTGTCGCACCCGTCGCGGTAGAGGCAGAGTCCGGCGCTGACGAAGGGTTGGCCGAGCTCGGGCGCGTAGTGGGCGCTGAGAACCACTGTCCGCGTCACGAGACTGGAAGGTGCCCGAGCTGGCCTCTGTCGCCGCAAGCGCCACCAGTTCGCTGGCTTCGGTGAAACACGGCCCGTTCCAGGCGTCCAGGGCAGCGATCACCTGCACACGCACCTCGTTCCCGAACCGCTGCGCCGCCTCGTACAGGCGCTGCGGGACCATGAGTCACCCAGACACGCCGCCACCGCTTGTTCCCGTGATCGCACCGGGCCGTACGCACCTGCTCGGCCAACCCGTCTGTAGGCGGAACCCGCAGCTCATCGGCGAGGTGTGGGATTTGGCCGGGCCAACCTCGATCTCCTCCGCAGACGCATACTTCACAGCCCGTGATCTTTGCAATGTCACAAGATCGTCGACAGAGCCGAACTATGTGACCGCTGACAGCGGGGGTGAATCCAAGGGCGTGCAGAACCTTAACCCGTGGCTCACCGCTCTGCGGTTCGTTGGTCCAGCATGGGGGGGGGCTGGTAGGACAACGGGCGATGCTGGCAGCCAAGTTCGGGGCGACCTGCCCCATCTCGACGAGCGGCAGCCGTCTACTGATAGAGGCGGAGGCCCGGTCGCTCGGTCACGGCGGGATCAGCGCGGTCGCCCGGGCCGCCCGTGTCCGGGAGGTCACTGTCTCGCTCGGTCTGCGAGAACTCGACTCCGGAGACGCTCCGTTGGGACGGCTCCGCAGGGCCGACGGCAGCCGCAAACGACGGAAATACGGATTCTCAGACGAAACATCACGTCACCATGAAAAGTGGCGGACCGTCAGCCGACCGTCGGCGGGCGCAGCGAGGGGTGGGGCTGGTATGTCGCTGAGGTGGAGGATCGCGGTCATCGTGCTGGCTGCGGCTGGAGTGGTGTCCACGCCGATGATCTGGCTGCTGGGCAGCCCCGATGCGGGACAGCTTGTCGGGGCGTCCGTCCAGGCAGCCGTCGGTATCGCGGCCCTGGTCTGGGCGTGGTTCCAAAGGCCGGGAAATCGTACGGACGACACGGCCATGCGGACCGGAGCGGCAGAGGCGAGCGATGGGGGCTCGGCCGTCACGGGCATCAGGCGTCCCCAGGGCCGGGGCAGCGGATCGGCGAAGGCGGAGCGGACCGGGAACTCCACGGCCACCGGCGGGAGCAGTAGCGCCGTCAGCGGTATCGACTACACCTGACGGCCGGTCGGACCCGTGGTCACGATGCGAAAGGTGCGGGGCACGGTGAGATGGCGCAAGCGTAAGGCTGTCCTGGGCGGAGAGGGCCTGGACGGAGAGGCGGACGTCACGGACACCGGTACGGCGCAGGCCGGTTCCGGTGCGGCAGCGGTGAGCGGCCACCGAGGGTCGGCCCCGGGAGTGGGGCTGGCGGTGTCCCGGACCGGGCCTGCGACCGCCACGGGGCCGGGCGCGACGGCCGTCAGCGGCAGCATGACAGTGGTGCAGCAGCGGCGTGGACCGCAGGAGCCAGCTGCCTGGCCGCACCAGATCGGCGTCATCCCGCCCTCGGCAGACTCCTTCCAGCACCGTGCCGAAACGGAGAAGCTTCAGGCAGCGACCGACGGTGGCGGGATCGCCGTGCTGCACCAAGTCCCGGCTGGCGGAGGTGTGCCGGGCCAGGTCCTGACCGGCATGGGCGGGGTGGGCAAGACTCAGCTTGCCGTCGACTACGCCCGCGCCGCCTGGGTGGACGGCACTCTGGACGTCCTGGTCTGGATTACTGCCAGTACCCGCTTGGCGGTCGTGACCGGATACGCGCAGGCTGGCATCGAGCTGTGCCGGGCTGACCCCGGCAACCCCGAGCAGGCCGCGCGTTCCTTCCTGGCCTGGCTGACCCCGAAGGCCGCAGCGCAGCTGTGCCGGTGGCTGATCGTTTTGGACGACGTAGCCGACCCCGACGACCTGCGCGGCCTGTGGCCGCCCGCCAGCGAACACGGCCGGACCCTGGTCACCACCCGACGCCGGGATGCCGCCCTGACCGGAGATGGCCGAACCCTGGTCGAGGTCGGCCTGTTCACCAAGGAAGAGGCCCTCGCCTACCTCACGGCTTTCCTGGCCGCGCACGGCCGCACCGAGCCCGAAGCCCAGCTCGCCGCACTCGCCGCCGACCTCGGGTACCTGCCCTTGGCCCTGGCCCAGGCCGCTGCCTACCTGGTTGACTCCGGCGACGACGTAGCCGCCTACCGCGCCCTGCTGACCGACCGCACCACCACCCTCGCCGATGCCGCCCCCGACGCGCTACCCGACGAACAGACCCTGCCGCTGGCCGCCGCCTGGTCCCTGTCCATCGGCCGCGCCGACACCCTCCGCCCCGTCGGCCTGGCCCGTCCCCTGCTCCACCTGGCCGCCCTGCTCGATGCCAACGGCATCCCCCAGGACGTGCTGACCAGTACCCCCGCGCTCACCCACCTCACCGCACACCGCACCCGGACCGGCCAGGACCCCACCGAAGAACCGGACCCGGTCTCTCCCCGCGACGCCGTGCGCGCGCTGCGGGCCCTGTACCGGCTCAGCCTCATCGACCACGCCCCCGGCACTCCGCACCAGGCCGTCCGTGTCCACCAGCTCATTCAGCGCGCCACCCGCGACACCCTCACCCCCACCCAGCACGACCAGTACGCCCGCACCGCCGCCGACGCTTTGCTCGCCGCATGGCCCGAGATCGAACGCGACACCGCTTTCGCCCAGACCCTGCGCGCCAACACCGCCGCCCTCACCGCCTGCGCCGAAGACGCCCTGTACCGCCCCGACGCACATGCCGTGCTGTACCGAACCGGCAACAGCCTCGGCGAGACCGGACAGTTCACTGCCGCTGTCGCCCACTACCGGCAGCTAGCCGACCTCGCCCTCCTGCGCCTTGGGCCCGACCACCTCTGCACCCTGACTGCGAGACACAGCCTTGCCCTGTGGCAGGGGAGCGCGGAGGACGCGGCCGGCGCTGCCTCGGCCCTCGCCGAACTCCTGGAGGACTACCTACGGGTACTGGGCCCTGACCACCCCCACACCCTGGCCGTCCGACACGAGCTCGCCCGATGGCGAGGAGCCGCCGGTGATACCGCTGGAGCCACAAATGCCTTCACCGACTTGCTGAATGACCGCACACGCGTGCTCGGCCCCGACCACCTGGACACCCTCACCACCCGGGGCCACCTTGCCCGGTGGCACGGGAAGGCGGGGGACTCGGCCAGCGCCGCCTCAGCCCTCGCCGAACTGCTGGCGGACTATCTGCGTGTCTTGGGCCCGGACCACTCCCACACCCTGGCCGTCCGGCACGAACTCGCCCAATGGCGAGGGGTAGCCGGTGATGCCGCTGGGGCCACAAGTGCCTTCACCGACTTGCTGAATGACCGCACACGCGTGCTCGGCCCCGACCACCCGCATACCCTGGCCGCGAGGCGCAGCCTCGCCTCGTGGCGAAGGAGGGCGGGGGACGCGGCCGGCGCTGCCTCGGCCCTCGCCGAACTCCTGGAGGACTACCTACGGGTACTGGGCCCTGACCACCCCCACACCCTGGCCGTCCGACACGAACTCGCCCGATGGCGGGAGAAATTCTGGCCAGGGACGACGGCAAGGCCGCCGAGTAGCGATCGTTCGTGAGACGCGGAGATCTACTTGGCGTTCCCGCCTGCCCCGATTCTCCTCGTGCCCACACCCCGGGACACGGAATTCCCCGCAGATCCCCCAGAGGGGTGCCAAAGTAAGAGCGTTGTGGCCAACCGAACCGCAGCTCTTCGAGCTGCGGTTCGGTTGGCCACAACGCTCTAAACCGTCTTGAGTATCAGGTAGATCAGCGCCATACCGGCAAGTAGGGCGACGAGCAGGACAATACTGAACGCGATCACTGTCCAGGTCACCATGGCCAAGAAGCCGAGCACGAGCAACCAGGCCAGGTAGGGAGCGAGCCGGGACACTTGGAGGAACAGGCCGGAAGGGGACTCGGTGTCCGCGCTTGGTCGCGAGCCGTCACGGATGTAGCGCACGACATCCGGGAGTCGCTGGTTCGTCAGTCCGGCACCGTGGCCGCCTACGAGGTGGAGGAACTCCACGGTGCCCTGCGGAGTGACGTCGAAACCGCTAAACCCGCCGGTCCCGATGTCTCTCATGCCAAGCCCGCGCAGACCGCTGCACAGCCAGCCCACAGGCTTGTCCTCGGCGCCGCAGGCGTTGACCAGCGTGCCGATCTGATTGCGGTCCGCGAGGTCGCGCCAGGCGAACTGCCGTGGGAGGACGCTGCCGGCGAGATAGACCCGCTCAAAGCGCAGGGTTCGCACCTGGGAGATGGATTGGCCGAGCATGTACGTGCCGTTGCTGTGCCCGACGAAGTGGATGTGCGCGTCCGGATGCCGGGCCGCCAGATAGCTGTACTGGTCCTGGAACCAGCGCAGGGTCCGACGCCGACTGATCGGGAAGGCGAAGTTGAACGCCGACAGCCATCCGTAGGAGCTCCGCAGCACCATGGTGTTGTGCGAGTCGTCGCCGATCTGGAGCGCGTCGCCCAGGTCGGTGACCCAGGTGTTGATCCCGGCACGGATCCCGTGCAACAAGAAGACGATGTCGGTGACGTTCTCTTCCTCCGCGGGGAGCGACTCCGGCTCGGTGATCTCGACGGTGCCGATGATCGCCCGGCGCAGGATTGCGTACCGCTGCCCTTTCCTATCCTCTTTCACGCCACTGACCCTCACGATGTCCCCGTGGGTGGCATCCGGGACGTACAACCCCGCGCCCGTCACGCCGCCCTCGACGTCCCGGCTGTCCTCGGGCTCGACCAGGGGGTCTGCGGAACCTCGCACCTGCACCACCAGGGGCGCCTCGGCACCGAGCTCACGGAACAGCCGGATCCATTCCAGCCGCAGGTCAGTCATGAAGGCGGCCCCGGCCAGCAGCCCAAGCGCCGCGAACTTCCGGGCGACGCCGGCCCCGATGATCGTGACGATCCGCGTGGGCCACGGCAGCCGGGACGGTTTCACGCCACGGTTCGGCGCCGCCAGCAGCACGATGCGGCTCACGTGACGCGTCCACTCGGATTCAGACCCGCCCAGTCGGCCCTGGCCACGCAGGTAGGCGTACCGCAGCAGTACGCCGCCCGCGCTGTGTCCGACGAGAACCACCTCGTGTGGGCGCCCGCCGTCCACCCAGTAGGCATCAATGCGCTGATGGAGGGTGTCACCCAGCGCAGCCAGAGAACCGCGTGTCAGCGGGCGCACCCGGTCCGGGTACCACCACAGCTTGTCGTTAGCATGCCCTGATTCGTTCCGCAGCTGTTCGAAGAGCTCCATGCAGTCGTCCCGCCGCTCGGTCAGCCCAGCGACGTACACGATCAACCGCCCGCTCCTGGCAGGCGCGTACTCGTCGGCCATGGCGTTCCCCACGTTCGTTCGTCCATGGACATTCCCACTGTCAAGAGTGACGCAGGTCATACCCCTCTGTCATCCCGGGCGGAGTATGGAGGGATTCCGGGTCCGTCGGCGTCAGCGCTCCACCCCGGCCCGTGCCAGGTGGCGGGCAGGTCCGTGCGGGACCGGAGGTCGAGTTTGCGGTAGATCCGGGCCAGGTGGGCCTCCACGGTCTTGCGTGACAGGAAGAGGACCGTCGCCGCCTCTCCATTGGTGAGGACTTGCCGGTCGCGCGCCGTCTGGAGCTGCCGCGCTGTCAGGAGTTCCACCCGTACTGATCCCGGTGCTCCGTGTCCCGCGGCGGCGAGTTCCCCACAGGCTCGCATCCTCCGCGGCCTAGAAGTGGACGATGCGGGCCACTTCTGTCCCTGAAGTCGCAACCACTGCCCGGCGCCTCCGTAAAGCCAGGTCGAAGTCATGTTGCACGACGAGCCGGTCGACGCCGTTCGGCTCCGACACCGTGAACGGGTTCAACCCAAGGACCTCTGTACCAGATCTCCTGATGGGCGCGCGTCGGCTGACAGGGTGCAGTCATTTGTAGCGGTAGAGCTGGTGGAGGTGAAGGACGTCGGTCTGCCACTGCGAGCGGGCTGCCTGGGCCTCGCCGGGCACGTCTCGGCCCAGCCGGTTCGCCACCCTCCCGTACAGGGACGGCGAGTTCGTGTCGGTGGCGGCCAGAAGCGCTGTCAGAAGTGGCTCGTCCGCCGGGGTGTTGGCGTCGAGCTGGACCATCACCTCCACCTGATCGTCCGGGTGAAGGTGATGGGGTATGACAGAGCCGAGCTGACGGCGCAGCCGCGGCCAGGACGTCGCGGAGCGCTCGCGGGCGGCCTTCTTCAGCGCGCCACGCACTGCGGCTGCCACCTCGGTGACCTTCTCCTCAGCCAGCCGCTCCCGTTCCGCACCCCTTGTACCGTCCCGTCCTTTGGCCCCGCCGGTGGCGTCACGTGGCCGGCCCGGGCTTCGGGCCTCCGCCGCCTGGGACGGGTTGCGCTCGGGACGGGACTGCGGCGTATGCAGGCGCGCGATCCACCCGTCGGCCTGGCGCCGCTGCGCCCGCGTCACCTCGCTGCCGGCCTCACGGAGGTCCTTCTCCAACAGGGCGATCTGCCGCCGGATTTCGCGGGTGAGTGGCCGGTCGGACAGGCGGCTCAGATGCTGAAGGGCCGTGCGGACGTGGTACTGGGCGGCCCGGGCCGGGCTGACGTAGGGGGTGGGTCCCGAGGCGGCCGGGTGGAGCGCGTGGGTGGCCGTCACCCAGGAGTCGACTTCTTCGCGCTGCAGCGCGGTGACGTGGTCGCTGGCCTCATCGGCGGTCTTCTTCAGTTGGCCGATCATCCGGTTGACCTCACGCTCGGGCAACCGGTCGGCCAAGCGCCGCAGATCGCCGAGCAGGTCGCGCATACGACGGTGCGCAGCCGCGGCCGGATCCGGCCGCGGAGAGACCGCAGCCGCGCCGGGGCGACGAGAGGTCGGGGTGCGGATGCGGGAGAACTTCGGTCCGCGGACGGGAGGCGCCGCATCGCGGTGTTCCCAGCCGGCCGTCCGTTTCTGCTCCTCCAGGAACATTCCGGCGGCGCGGATTGCCTCGTCCTCCTCCCGGGAACGGTCGTGACCGACCGCGGTCTCGACCTTGACCAGCAGGGAGCGCACCTTCACCGACGTGCGGTCCCGGACGGCCTGCCACAGCTGCTGCACCAACTCCCCGCGTACCTCGCGCTGCCGATCGAGGAAGGCGTGCGCATCCTCCAGGGCGGCGGCCAGGACCCCGGCGTCATCCCCCGGCGGCAGGCCGACGTCGAACTCCTGACACAGGGCGGTGATAGCAGGCACCGAACCGGCCCGCAGGGCATCGCGAAGGCGCCGCACCCGGTCGTCCTGGCCCACCGCGACGGATCCAGATCCGGCCGCCGGGATACGAGAGAATCCCACCTGGCGGGGCGGCGGGGTGCGGTGGGAGCGGACGATCTGTTCAACCGCCGGGGTGCGCAGGCCGTCGTCGGTCATCTCGCAGTCGTCCAGGCCGAACCATTCGGTGGGCCGCGCGAATGCCTGCGTGCCGATGCTGACCTGCCGGGTGGTGCCGGCGCTGTCGAACCGCACCCGGTGCACATACCAGCGCCGTACGAGCGTGTCGTTGTCGACGGGCACCGACATGCCCAGCACCGGCTCGATCGTGTCGTCGCTCCACACCGGCGTGATCGCCGGATCGAGATGCACACGCAGGGCGCGGCCGACACGTTCGAAGGCGATGTCCAGCAGCGACCCGATCGGCACACCGCCCGGCTGTGTGAACGCGAACCGGGCACGCTCGCCGCGGCCGGCCAGCCACGCCTGGGCCGCCGCCTTCAGGTACAGGTGGTCCGCGCTGGAAACATCCCGGGCGCGGCGCCCGCACACGTGAGGCAGCCCGTCCGGATCCGGATGGTGAGCGAAGTGGCAGACCCGGTCGGTGTACAGCTTCGTCGTCAACTGCCCGCCGCAGCCGCCCAGCAGCAACCCGCACCAGAACGCATCCCCGGCGTGCCGCTGCCGGAAGGCGTCCACTTCAATGGCTTCCAAGGGCAGGAGCAGTGGCACCTCCGACTCCGCACCACCCAGCACCGCCGTCTGGATCCGCCGTGTATCCCCCTGCACACGAAACCCCCAACACCACCGCACGACAAGGCTGTTCATCCATCGTTCCACCGCCCCGACGGCCGTAAAACGCCCGCGCAGCACATCGGCCGGTTCAGCTACCGGGGGGCGAAGCCATTGCGCACCCGGTCGCCGGCCCCATGCTCTCTCCTTGCGTCAGGAGAGGGGAAAATGGCCCAACAACCGGCCGTGGTCAGTCCGTGCCATCGCGAGGTCCGCCAGCTCGCCTGCGTCGCTGAAACAGGGCCCCTTCCACGCGTCGGGAGCGGCGATCACCTCTACACGGACCTCGGTCCCAAAACGCCGGGCAGCCTCATACATACGCTGCAGGACATGGAGCGCCCGGACATCAAGGGCACCGATATACGCCCACCACATCCGCGATACCGAGTCGAACTGGGCGATGGCGCACAGCAGTTGCCGCTGCTCCTCGAAGGCGGCCGGGTCCGCGGGAGCTGCGGCGGTGTGACCTCCAGCAGCCACCGCACAGAGCTGGAGTCAGGAGTCGGTGTCATGATGCCGACCGTACCCAGCGCCACTGACAATGCCCCTTGGCCTCATCGAGCGCCGAGCCCGCCCGCCTTTCGAACAGGGTGCTATCCCTTGGGCCACCGAGGCTTTCGCGGTGATCTTCCCCAGGGGCCGGCCGGTTGCTCTTGGCGAGCCCGTGCCACGAACTCCGCCCGAGTGAGGACAGCTCGCGGCCGGGGGCGGAGAACTTCTTGCGCAGCGTCCCAAGGACCGACCGAGTCCCATCCAAGGTTCAGCAGTGTCTCGTTGCAGCGCGGAGCGAAGTCCGCACTGTCCAGGTCCGGCATCTGATGACAGAGCCCTCGGACTCGTGCGGTGAAAGCTGCGGGCAGGGGCACCTGGTACGTCTCCAGGTAGTGCGCGAAGTCGGCCCGCCACATCCACTCCCCGTCGGTGACCAGCGAGGAGCAGCCGGACGTGTGTCGATGAACCGAGCCTGTGAGGACATCGACGCCTGCCTCCATGACAGCCGTGATCCGGTGACCGACATCCAGGTACTCCACGATGCGCGCCTCATCCGGTTCGCCGACCGGCTGAACCTGCATCCGCAGCGACCCATTCGCCAACTCGCCCGCATACCCGAGCTCTTCGAAGAAGCCCAGCAGCATCAGCATCCCTTCCCTCCGTTCCGCTCTCACCATCAGCGAGTCGACGTGAGCCATAAGCAGCACACAACCAACCACTCGAAGCCGCGTGACAGCCGTGAGGCGCGTGGGATTCCCGTTGCCCGCGGTCAGCCTGATCACGACGAGGTTCCGTTCAGAAGAACCGCATCCATCGGATTTTCCCACCCCGGCACGGGACAGGGTTCCATCGGCGTCCTGGGCCAACGACCGAGTGGGCAGTGATCTCCAACTGCTTCTGTCATGCCTGGTCAGCCCGGTTCGTGAACACCCCCAGGGCGGCCGTCTCTTGGGTGCGGAATGATTGTAGGCGCCAGGGCCGACGACGTCCGTGGGGCTAGCCGCTCCTGGAGCCGCAGATGCCGGAACTGGTAGATGGCGCCGGCCTGTCGGAGTACTCCGCGGGCGTGCGCGTCCTGCATGAAGGCCATCAGCCGCCAGGGCAGCTGCCCGCGGGCCGCGAGCCAGAGGCGGGCGGCTACCCACCGTCCCCAGGCACTCAAGGCGAGTGCCGTGGAGCCCATGGTCAGCCACATCTGGCCGCAACCTCCGCGGAGGTTGCCCGGGTTGGCGTCCCACAGGGCCGCGAACAGCAGCGCGCCCGAGAGCGTGGCCAGGAAGGCGGCTCGGGCCAGTGCGGCCGTGCGGTCGTGGCGCAGACTGCGTGTGGGCGTCGCGACCGTTGCGACATCAATGGGACGGTCCAGCGAATGGAACAGCCCTCCGATCAGCACCGAGATCCCTCCGAGGAATCCGCCGGCCGCAGCTCCGAGCCCCAGCGAGGCCAGCGGCGTGGGCGTCGCCTCCCGCGCTGCCTCTGCGATCAGCGCACCGAGAGTGAAGATCACCGCCCCGGCTTGTGCGCCCACCACCGTGCCCAGGAGCAGGGCACGCCCGAGACGGCGGGCACTGAGCCCGCTGGTGCCTCGCCGGGGCAGGAGCACAGGCAGCGGAGTGCGCCGGATGCCGAAGAAGCCGAAGGCCAGTGCGGTCATCAGCCCGAAGCTCAGCTGGAATCCCTCGCGCTCCGCCCAGAACGCCCAATCAACCCGGCCGTCCGTTGCGTCCTTGTGGCCCCACAGCCACTCCTGGTCGGCCAGCCACTTGGTGAGGCTGTCGACAAGGACCACGGTTAGCACGATCAGTGTCTTGCGTGCCCGGAGGAAAGGCAGCCGACGTCCGGGCCAGGCGTGGGCACGTGGGGTCAGCAGGGCGATCCCCAGGCTGAAGCCTATGATCCAGGGGATTTTGACCAGCAGGAAGTACTGCGGCTCACCGGTATCCCAGAACCCTGCGTACACGTTGGAATCCAGGCTTGCGAACAGCAGGGTCAGTACGATCCATGCGCCCAGGACGGAGAAGAGGGCAGGTGCAAGTGCCCGGAACACCCGGGGCGTGGCGGCTTCCAGACGCCACCAGGCGACCACTCCGTCGCCCTCGTTCCAGGCGTGCCGGGCCAGGCGGCCCAGCCATTTCCGGGCCTGTGCGGCGGTCCACGGCGCGGTGGAGGACGGGCTGTAGACGGCGGGAAGGTAGGCATCGAGCAAATGCTCTTCGATTTGCTGCGGCGTACGGAACCGTTCGTCGAGCAGCCGGGTGGGTTCGCTGCGGGAGCCGTCGCAGATTGCCCGCGCCATCGCCACCATCAGGGGTGAGCTGAGTACGGTGCGTAGTGCGACAGCCGGTGTTCCTTCGGGATCCTGGCGCAGCCGCTCCAGAACGGGTGCCCATGCGGTCTCCAGTCGTCCGTCGGGCGTGCGCAGGGGCGGTGCCGTGGCGGCCAGGTAGGAGCAGGCCGTCTCCAGCTCCACCGACTTCAGCTCCAGGACGGTGGAGGCGGTCAGTACGTCGGTGGATTCGACGACACGCACATATTCCTCCCGGCGGCTGGTCAGCAGTAGCGGGGTGTTCGCGTCGAGCTCTGCATTGAGGCGACGCAGCGCCAAGGGACGCAGAGATACGGGGAGTTCGTCGAATCCGTCCAGGATGGGAAGGATGTGCTCGCGGGCAAGAAGTTCCCGCGCGGTGGCCCCGCCCGGAGTGGTGGCCCCCAGCGCTTCGTAGTCGGTGGCCAGGCGCTGAGCCAGCCAGTCGACCAGGGAAACACGCTCCGCGTCCCACGTGGCCAGTGGAAAGATCACCGGCAGTGGACGACCCTGCGGCAGTCTCTCGAGCAGGCTCAGGGTGAAGCGTATCGCCAGGACACTTTTTCCGGCTCCCGCGCCGCCAAGGATCACCACACGCCGGGCCGGGCAGGTGGCGAACGCCTCCACCAGCTCGTCGACCCCGCCGGGCCTCTCAAGCAAGCCGGAGACTGCGTCGTACCGCAGGTTGTGAAGGTGATCGCCGAGGCCGAGATCAGCCCGTACCCAGCGGACATCCATCGGGGCCGGATCCTGCAGCCGCCGCAGACGCGCCTCGGCCCTCCACTGGCCGCGCACCGCAACAGTAAGGGCTTCCGCAGCGCGCTCCAGGCGGCTGTCCAAGTTTTCGGACGGCGCCCCAAGGAACCGGGTGAGCAGGGGCGCGGCTACGGCCGCGACTCCGGTGAGGCACAGTGCCAGGACCGCGAACAGGTCCTGCCGCTCATCATCCGTCACGTCCGATGTGGCCACCACCAGCCCAGCGGCCACTACCAGGACCATGGCTCCGAAGCCCAGCGCAAGCAACAACTTGACTCCGGAATCGCGTGGTTGTCGCATCCCATCCTCCCCACCCCGGGCACGCTGCCCTGCTTCGCAGCGTCCTCACTGTGCGCAACGCGCCTCACGTCACCGGGTTATCGGCGCTTGGAAGCACGCACAGCGCGCACCGGAGCCCGCAATCGCAAACACGACACGCTGGCGCAGACGCCATCGGCTTCGAAATCTCGGTAGGCACCAGCCCGAGGTTTCGCCCCGGCCGTGCGGAAAAGGGCTGCGCCGCGAAAGCCCGGTCCGGGCATGATTTCCACCGTGCATGAGGACGAGAACGATCGCGGGCGGGCACGATACACGCTGACCGGGACTGAGCATGGCCATGCCTGGGGCGTCTGCGCCGAGGCGGAGGGGCTGTTCGGGGAACCCCTGCGTGGGACATACGAGCTGTTCGGCTGGGTTGGCGAAGGAGCGGAGGTGCACGGCTGGGCCGGCAGCCGGGTGTGGTTGGTGCCGGAAGACGAGGCACTCGGGCCCTGGCTGCTGGAGGACGCGGAGAGCGTAGGGCAACTGCTCGCGACAGACAGCCTCGTACTCACCGGTCTGGACGACTACGAAGGTCCGCCCGAGGGGCACAGGGGTCCCGTCCGAGTGCACGACGGGCACCGATGGCTGGGCTCCTGCCGGGAATTCGCCCGTGTCCTGCCGCCCGAGCAGCAGGTGGCGCCCCCGCTCGTCCTGCGAGGGCTCGCCCACGGTGACCGGCTGCGGGCAGCACTGACAAAGGGCACCCGGCGGGCACTGGATCTGGAGGAGGCCGCCCTGGAGATACAGGACGACCGGGGCGAGCCGCTCACCGAACGACTGCTGTGGGCCCAAGTCAGCACCTGGCGCCCATCCCCCTACGGGACGAATCTGATCGACCTGGAGCTCCACGGCGAGCTCTTCACGCCCGTTCCCGAATACGCCCGGCCCATCTGGGAGCGCTGGTTCGCCGGGCCGCCGGACACTCTGGGTGCCTGGGCCGGCCTGGACACCCGCCGCCGCGGGGCCTGGCTCGATCTCGTCCGAGAACGGGCCTGCCGGCGTACCCACCATGACCGGCCCGCTGATCATGCCTATGAACTCGCCGGTCGGCCCATCACCGACGTACCGGGCCTCTACCTGGCACTCGGCGACGCGGTGAACGGTCCGGGCGGCTACTTCGGCGGCTGCCTCGACGCCCTCGACGACTGCCTGCGCGGCACCTTCGGCTACACCGCCCCCGCAACCCTGCTCTGGCGGGACGTCGCGACCGCACGAGAGCACCTGTCCCGGACCCTCACACCGGACGGCCGGCCCTACAACCTGTTCGCCGGACTCCTCGATGTCCTGGCCGAGAGCGGGATGCACGTCACCCTGGCGTGAGCGATTCCCCGACGCCATGCACCGACGCCACCACCGCGTCCGGCGACGCGGAGTTGCCGCATCCATCACACGGAGGCGAATCGAGCCACCCTGTGGCTCCAGCGCATATCAGCCTTCGCCGCAGCCAGGAGCGCATGGAACCTGCTGGACGAAGCCGCTCGCACGATGTGCACCTGGGACAGCATCTGGAACCAGTACAAGGCACAGGACCACATCGCCGCATGGCTCCAAGTACTCCAGAGGGAATCCGCAGTCCTTCTGGCCGCTGCCCTTGAGGAATATGCACTCTGTGCCAAGCATTTCGTTGGTCTTCCCGGCCAAGGCGAGTTGGATCCACAGATCGGCGAGGCCATCAGGAAAGCTGCTCACACATCGCGGGCAAGGATGTTCGTGCGCCGGAGACCCGTTCGGGACACCTTGGCGTGACCCTGACCTGACTCGTTCCGTGGTGAGGGCAGGCCGCTCAGAGCTGGGCATGTTCCTACCAGTAAGGCGGTGTGGACGCATGATCGGCCGGACAAGTCCTAACGAGTTTGGGATCGGTCAGGTCGCGGTCCTCGGCGTGGTACAGACCCACTGAAGAAGGGAAGACCATGAGGCCAGAGGGCTGGTAAGCAACGGCGGACGGCTTCCTCACCAGGGAACTCTGTTCGAGTCGTTGAGCGAAAACCCCTGCGACGGCGTCCCGGACGCCCCTACAGTCCGGGAATGATCGAAATACCGACCTTCGCGGCCTGGATGGAGACAAACCGGTCCCAGGGCTTTCCCAACGCGGCAACCGCGTGGGCGGTTTATGACGACCGGGTGTATAGAGGCATGCAGGCCCTCCTCGCCCACCCGGAGGTCGTGGCGAACCGTCAGGAGGCTACCGTGGCGGAAATCGCAGCAACCGCCTTCCTCGAATCCGCTTTCGGCGCCGACTGGGTGAAGGAAAGGTTCCCCCTCGCGGACCACCGGGAGGAACTCGGTCCCTGGGTGCACCAGGCCCGGCAGCGCCAGGAGTTGGCCAGGAGAGTGTTCGAGTTTCAGAGCGAACCATGGTTCGCTGACTTCCTCTCCTACACCAAGACGAACGAGGTCGCATCGGCGATCTTCGAAGCCGACGTCCTCCAGACCCTCATGCGCATGCCCGTCGGCATCACCAGGGTGACCGAGTCGGGAGTCAAGGGCCAGGACTTCGATATCCTCCTCAACTTGGCGCACATTGGCGACGTCGCCGTCGAAGTGAAGTACAAGGAGGACGACACACCCTTCTCCGAGGCCACGGTTCGCAATACCGTCAAGGGTGCGGCCAAACAACTGCCGCGGAACCAAGTCGGGTGGCTGTTCATCCACGTCCCGACTGCCTGGGTAAGCCCTGGTCGCGGGGACGAATATCACGAGGCGCTCTTCGAGGCGCTGCGCCACACGTCCCGGATCGGCGTCGTCTTCACTGCCGTCGACAAACCCTTCCATGACAAGAAGGCGGGGAAGATTCGGCATCGGCGATTCTGGGACCCGTACAAGGACGAAGGCGCGTCGCAGGAACTGTGGGAGGCCGCCCTCCTTCTGCGAGATTTCCTCGACAAGGGCTGGGACTTCTTCGCTCCGCGTGCCCCGTTCTAGCTATGCGGCCCCACCTCGTTTGTCCTGCACCACCGAGAAGACCCTACCGCCATGTCTGACGCGGTCACTGACCTGGGACCAGGACTCCGAGATGGCCACCAACCACACGCGGAACCCTCATCGGCATCAGCCGGCAGGAGCTCCTCACCTCTCACAGACGCCCCTATGATTGGGGGTCGATGGATACCGTCCTGACCAGGTTGAAGACCTCTCGGGCGGCATATCGCTTGAGGCATCGGATGATCTCACGGCGGGTCTTGCCCTCCTGGGTGCGGCGAGGTCGAGCCAGCGCGGCTGATCCGTGGTGACGATACGGACGGCGACGGCCACGACCCCACAGGCGGAGCAGGCCACTGCGCCGGGCGGGCCAAGGCGGGCGCCGACACGCCACCCCGCCGGGCAACCCCTGACAATGCCGCCCGCCCCCTCTGTTCCCCCTTTCACACTGACAGCCCGGCCGATGGCTGCTCAGCACCTAGCGAAGCTCGTTGAGGACGTCCTCAAGCAGGTGGAACCGCACGCGTTCTTGTTCGAGCCGCACATTCGGGCCGAACTCGCCGTCCACGAGGCTGTCGTAGACATCGGCTTCGTCCGGTGTGAGCGTGGCGAGCGGCCGGTGGGTGGGCGCATCTTCCTTCACCCACTGCCCGCGGTGCTCCAGGAGGGTGGGCCGGTTCATCAGGATCGACTGCGTGTGCGCGAAGCTCCGGCGCAGCCGGTCAAGGATACTGAAGCCGTGGGTATCCACATCGCCCCAGTAGACCAGGCGTACGTCGTACAGCCAGGACAGGGCGGACAGTTGGGTGACGGCGTAGCCGCCGCCGTGGATCACGATGCTGTGAGGCTGGTCGGGAAAGGCGAGGTAGGTGGTTTCGTTCTCGACGACATAGACAGTCGTGATGGCGGGCGGTGGCGCGGTGAACTCGTCCGCGCGCACCGTGAGTTCACTGAAGCCCGCCAGCGACTCGCCGCCGAGCAGCCGGAACCGCAGGTAGGCGGGTTTGCGCAGGAAGCGGAAGCGGGCGGCGAAGTCGGTGCGCGCGGCCTCGGCCTCGATGCGGTCTTCGGGAAGGCAGTGCTCGAGCAGGGTGGTCAGGATGGCTCTGTTCTGTTCGATGAACTTGGTGTCCACGCCCGGTACGTCGAGCTGGCGCAGGTAGACGGCCGGACCGAGGTAGTCGGTGATCCAGCGGATGGTGGCTTGGAGGCGTGGCCAGTCGGCTTCCCGTTGGACAACTTTCATCGGGTTCTCGGCCATCCACGTGGCCAGTGGGGGCAGGGTCTCGTTTGCGGCGGCGAGGAGAGACGCGTAGCGGTTGACCGTGTTGGTGACGCCGAGGAGTTTGAACAGGTCGTCGCGGCGCTCGATCCAGACCCGGGCGGGGGCGTTGTTCACGCCGGCGAGGCGTCCGCCGAGCCGCCGGTATTCGATGCGCAGGTGTCGGTGTGCTGCGGGAGCCCAGGACGTTGCCCAGGCGAGGACGTCGTCGTAGTGCTGGGTGATGTCGCCGGCCTTCGGACCCCGCAGGGGGACGGCGAGGGGTTCCCAGTCGCTGCCGTCGGCGACCTGGCTGAGGAACTCGCCGCGATCCCAGCGCTTGCGCAGGCGAGCGACGACGTCGCGGGGCGTGGTCCAGTTCGGGGTGCTGGCGGTTGCCATGTCAGCTCACCTGTCCGGATACGGGCTGCAGGGCGGCCAGGGTGTGGGCGAGGCGTTCTTGGCGGTACTGGGCGATGGTCAGGGTGCGCAGGCGGGAGTGGTGTCCGGTGGGGTTGTCGACGAAGCCCACGGCGGAAACGTAGGGCTCGATGACGTGAATCTTCTGCAGGGGCGTGACGATGAGGAGTTGCAGGCCGAGGCGCTTGAAGAGGTCCAGGGCGAAGCGGGCGGATTCCTCCGAGCCACGGCCGAAGGCTTCGTCGATGACAACGAACCGGAACGTGCGGCTCCTGTTGCTGGTGGTGTCGAGCTTGAACTGGTAGGCGAGGGAGGCGGCCAGGATGGTGTAGGCGAGCTTCTCCTTCTGCCCGCCGGACTTGCCGCCGGAGTCGGAGTACACCTCGTACTCGGAGTTGTCCTCGCGGCGCCGTTCGCTGGCGCTGAAGACGAACCAGTAGCGCACGTCGGTGACGCGCTTGGTCCAGGCACGATCCGCATCCGTGTACCCCTCGCGGCCCTTGAAGCGTTCGATCAGGCGCTGGACCTGGTGGAACTTCTCTTCGGAGTACAGGTCGGAATCGTCGCCCGACAGGACGTCGTCGGTGCAGGCTCGCAGTTCCGCGGTGAACTCGCGGATCTCGGTGTTCGGGGTCTGCTCGGGCTTGAGCATGATGTAGCGGCCCGGGTTGTAGTCGATGCCGGCCAGCGACTCGTTGATGGTGGCGATGCGCTCGCCGATCTCATCGGCCCAGATGTTCAACTGTGCATGGAATCCTGCGACTTCGCGGATCACGTTGGTCTTCAGATACGTGCGGAACTGATCCTCAAAGCGAGGCAGGTCGTCGGCGACGAGCCGCTGGTGCAGGGCGCGGTAGCCACCGGCGGAGGCGACGGAGTCATCGAGCTCGTTGGTCTCGGCCGGGTAGTTGGTGCGGAAGGTGCCCATCTGGGAGGCGATCGCCTGGGCGAGGCGGGTCTGCTCTTTGCCCCAGCGGTTCTTCTGAGTTGTCAGCTCCTCGCGCAGCCGGGTCTCGGTCTGGCCGCACTCCTGCGCGGTACGGCACGTCAACCGGGCGGTGGCCAGGCGCTGTTCGAGGGCCGGAGAGTGGGCCTGTGCATCGGCGGCGGCCGGTTCATCGAGTACGGCGCGGGCCGCATCGCGGGCGTGGATGGCCGTGTCCCGCTCGCCCGACACCTTCCCCCAGTTCTGGTTCGCCTTCTCGTAGGCGGCTTCCTGCTCTCCGATCTCGACGGCGATCTCCTCCAGGTGGCGGGTGAGTTCGTCCAGGTCCTTGGAGTCGGCCTGAAGGCGCTGCTTCTCCTTGGCCAGCTCGGTGATGTGCCGCACAGCGGAGGTCCAGTCGATCTCGCTGTAGTCGCGCATCGCCGCCAGCCGGTCGAGGACCTTGTCGCGGCTGATGGAGTCCTCGTGGGCGGCTTCCAGGCCGCGCTTCTTGCCGGCCATCTCGCGCTGGGCGGCGTGGACCCGGCCCGCCTGGTCCACGAGGGCATCGATCTTCGCCTGGTTCGTCCAGCCCAGCACGTAGGTGCTGCGGTCGTCGATGCGGGTGCTGTCGTTCTTCTCGTGGCGGCCCCGCGCTCCCTTGATCAGTCCCTGTGCGGTGACGGCCAGTTCGGCATGCCGGAAGTCCTCCAGGGTGAGCACGCAGGTGTGCGACGCACGGCGTTCGAGCTCACCGGCCACCCACGGGGCGAAGGATGAGTCGTCGCGTACTTCGAGTTTGGCGAACAGTGCGGCCGAAGGGGCTGCCTGGGGGCGCCGGGGCGGGAGCTTGTCGGGGACGCGGAAGTAGACCAGCTTCGTCCCCAGGTGGTGGTTGTTGATCCACTCGGAGACGCGGGCGTACTGATCGCCAGGGACGAGGAGGGACAGGGCGAAGCCGCGCAGCAGCCGCTCGGCGGCGCCGGCCCAGGCTTGTTCCCCGTCGCTCACCTGGATGAGTTCGCCGGAAAACGGCAAGGCGCTCTCCTCGATGCCGAGTTCGCGGCACAGGCGGGCGCGTACCTCCAGCTGCCGGCGAGGGACGTTGCTGCGGCGCGAGCGCAGGCTGACCAGATCCTTGTTGAGGTCCTCTGCCTGCTGGTGCAGGCGATCGGCGTCGACCGCGAGCGTCTCCAGGGCTGTGAGCGACTCCTGCTTGCCCGCGGCGACGTCGTGCTGGGCCCGGGAGATCTCCTCCAGGCGGTCGGTGAACTGGGCCTGATCAGTGACCGGGGCCAACTCGGCCTGTTCCAGCAGGAGGGCATGCTCGCGGGCGCGCCTGTCCCGTGTCGTGCGCAGTCGCTCCGTCTCCTCGATCTGGCGCTCCAGTTCGCCCAGCCGCCCGCCGCCCAGGCCCTCACGCTGCAGTTCCCACCGGCGCTCCTGGCCCCGCAGCCGCTCCAGCTCGTCCTTCGCTGCCTTCATCTGACTGTCCAGGCGGGCCAGCGACCGTTCCAGGTCGGTGCGCTCGGCCTCATGCAGGACCGAGGTGCGCTCGGCGATGAAGTACCGCAGGGCGGCCTGCTGGGCCTCGGCCTCCTCGATCCGCGCGGCCAGGCCCTCGTAGGTGTGGCAGTCCTTGAGCAGCGGGGTGAGGGCCTCGATCTGGGCGCGGGCCCGCTGAACGGATTTGTAAGTGGTGGTCAGGGCGTCGAAGTGGCTGACGATGTTGTCGGTCATGGCGGCCGCGTCGAATGGTTCGAGCATGTGGCTGCGCACGAAGTCGTCCAGGCTGCCCACCGACTTCATCGACACCGTCTGGTGGAAGAGATCCAGGGCCTGCTCGGACTCGATGCCCATGCGGCGCCGGAAGTCCTTGCTGTAGGGCGGGAACGTCTTGTGCACGCGGACATCGTCGGCGTCGAGGCGCTTCTTCAGGGCCCGCACTTCGGTGCCGAAGTCGGCGAAGTCGCCGGCGACGGACAGAGCCCGGTCGGCGACGAGGAACAGCCGCTCCGGACTGGTGGCGTTGGCGTCGGCCAACCAGAACACCTGTCCCAGCGTGACGGTCGACTCCAGCGCCGGGTTGCGGAACACCCCCAGGATGACCGAGTAGTTCCCGGGCTTGCGCAAGGCCACCGGCTTGGTGGTACCGGTCTCTTCGTTGCGTTCGGACTTGTAGTGGCCCAGGACGTAGGAGCGCAGGCTGCGCTCGCGGCTCTCCGCGCCGGCCGCACGGTTGTAGGCGATCTTGTGGGCGGGCATGAACAGGGTGGTGATCGCATCCACCAGGGTGGACTTGCCGGAGCCGATGTCTCCGGTCAGCAGTGCGTTGGCGCCGCCGAGGCCGAACGACCACACGTGTTTGTCGAACGTGCCCCAGTTGTAGACCTCCAGGCGCTCCAGCCGGAACCCGGCCGCGGCAAGGTCGGTGGAGGTGGCCGTGCCGGCGGGGCCGGACTGGGCGGGAATCACTGCTGCTTCTCCTGGGGGGTGTGGGAGGCCGCGTACTGGGCCAGGTTCGTTTCGAAGTCGGCGAGCCACTGCCCGTCGACGAAGGCTTTGATGATCCGCTGCACCTCGAACAGCTGCTCCTGGCCGCGGGCGCGCCGCAGGAACTGCAGGTCGACCACCTTGTTGATGTGGCCGTCGATCTGGTCGACCAGGCGCGCCTCGTTGGTGCCGGCCGGGAGGAACGTGCGGATCATCTCGACGATTTCGTCCCTGGTGATCATGAGCCGGGTGCCGTCGGCGCCCGCGTCGAACTCGGCGAGCCGCTTGCGCAGCAGCACGACCAGGAGGCTGACCGGGTAGGACAGCGACCGGCGGGGCATCAGCCGCGGCGGCCTCGTACGCGGATCGTGAACTTCGTCTTCGGCGTCGGGCTTCGACTGGAGGAAGGCGTAGCCCTCCACCTCGTCGATCACCACGCGCAGACCCATGACCTCGACGTAGTCCTTGACGCGGGCACTCATGTACAGCAGTGCGTCCCAGGCCCGCTCGTGCTGGTCGCGGAAGATCGGCCCCTTGAGCAACTGGTTGACCGGCAAGGACAGGGTGTGGGATGGCTGCGCGGTGGGGGTGGAAGGCGTGGTCATCGCCCCTCCTTCTTCTGGCTCGTGGCCCAGGCAACACCGGGGCTGGTGCGGGCAAAGGTGACCACGGGCACGGTGGCGACCTGCCGGACGTCGTCCCCGCCGATCCAGGTGATCTCTTCTTGGCGGTGGTCGTCGAAGACTGTGGTGAACCCGTCGTCCGGGAGGGCGAAGTAGGCGACGAGTTCGGCCAGCCCCTGCTCGAGCGGGTGCTCGCGCAGCGTCTCGGCAAGGGAGACCTGGGTGCGGGTGCCAAGAGCGCGGTGGACCGCGGCCGTGAGCCGGGCGGGATCCACGTACACCGCCTCGAACAGGACGTCAGCGGCGAACTCCTCGTCGCCCGCCTGGATACCGGTACTGTCGATCGGCGCCTTGACCACCGGCGTGTACAGGGGCCGTTCCATCGGCAGCACGATGGCCGGTGCCGTCGCGTCGAGCTCAGCTATCAGATCCGCACCGGGAACGTCGCGCAGGGCCAGGGCCCGGGACTCGATCCCGCGCACCAACTGCAGGACGCGGCGGTCCTCCGAGCGCACTTGGTCATCCAGGAAGCGGCGCAGCTGGTCCGAGAGCTGCCGCACCGTGCCCTGGGTGCGTTCGGCGGCCTCCAGCCAATCCCGGGGCATGCGCCGCATCCTCGGGTCGGGCTCGCCGATGGCCTCCATGGTCTCGACCTCGGCCAGCAGCGTCTTGAGTTCGTCCTGTCGGCTCGGGGCGAGCAGGAAGTCGTAGAACGCCTGGAAGGTCCGGCCTTGGTCCGACTCGGCGATGCTCTCGCGACTGCCCAGCACCTCATCGAGGAGTCCGGCCTTGGCCCCGTCCCACGCGGCGATCTTGCTCCGCAGGTCGCGGTCCAAGTCCCGGAAGTTCGCCTCGACCTCGCGGAAGTCGGCCAGCAGCCCGGACGCGGTCGCAGTCATCTGCTGATATCGGTCCCGCAGCCCCGCGCTGTCCAGCACATCTACCTCGCCGGCCTCAACCCGCTCGATCTCCTGGTCGATCTCGTGCCGACGCCGGGTGAGCTCGGCCAGTCGCGCATCGGGGTCGGTCTCGGCCCCGAACGTCATCTGCCGCAGCAGATCGAAGATGGTGTTCAAGCGCGACTCGGTACCGACGAACGAGCGCTCCTCCAGGGACCGGATCCACGAGATGGCCTTCTCCACCGCAGCCGTGGCGTCAAAGTGCGGCTCGTCCGAATCCGGCGGGTAATACTTGCGCAGCCAGCCGTTTTCCGGCGCCGACCAGACATCCAGATACGCCTTCGCAGACTGGGGAAACGTGGTCCGCCCCAGCCGCTCATTGAGCGCGAACAACTCGTCGTCCAGCCGTTCAACAAGCTCCGCACCGGCAATCGAGCGCGCCCCCTGCTCGACGAACACCTTGTTGAAGAAGCTCAACATCAGCGCCGCGTTACCGGCCGTCAGCAGCCGCCACGCGGAGCTCTGCTTCCGCAACGCGACCAGACGGTCGTAGTCCAACTCCATGCATCCTGCCCCTCGCTACCCCACCGCGCATGACGGTATTTCTCGCCAGCGGCGAAAAACGCACGCCCCACACGGCCGACGCCCACGCCCGCATAGCCGTGCACGGACATTCCGTGGCGGCCACAAAAGAACCGTAGAGGCCGCCACTGACAACGGGCTTCGCAGGAGAGGCGGCCGGATGGGTCACACGCGGACTCAGGGAAGGAAGACAGCAGGCAGGAGGGCCTACCTACCCTGATTCCAGAACTTTTCCGATCCTCATCCCCGCAGTCATTTCCGAACGAAATTTCGAATCCCAACCCGAAGATTCTGGCCCGCCGACCGATCTGCCAGCGTCCTGCGTCATCGGGTCTTGGGCACATGCCATCTGCCGGACGCAAGGCCACGTCATCGAATCTCGATCGTGCCCAGTCGGAGCTGGGCGGAGGGTGCCATCCATACGCCGAGACACCTGAAAGCACGGCAGGACACAGCAAGATCAGAAAGATCCCTGAGCCGGTTGGGTGCGGCCGGCGTGACGCTGCTGTCCCGCATCGCCGACTTGAAGGCGGCCGAGCGAGTAACGACCAGGACTACGAGGCAATACCCACCTGGGCGACGTCCGGCGTGCCGAACAGGTCATCGAAGCGACGGGCTCCCTGGGCAGAGATCAGAAAGTACGGGGCGCCCGATCCCGCAATGCTGTGCGGCCCTTTCTGTCCCGCGACAAGCACGTCGTACGGCGACCACGCATCGAGGCCATCGAACACGTAGTAGACCGGCAGCTGCGTCCAGGCAACGAGCTGCAAATGCGCCAGCACGGCCGCGCGTTCGACAGCATGTCGGCCCGTTCGCCTGCTGGTAACGCCGCCCTTGCAGTCGATCAGTACGAGGTCTTTGGCCTTCGCCGCAATGAGATCCGGGAACCAGCGAATGGAACTGTCGCTCTTCCGGAGCGCGCATTGAAGCGCCCGGCTCAGCTGCCCTTGGCCCCAGAAGTCGACTTGCCACCCTCGCTCGGTGAGCTGCTCGGCGACGTGCCGCTCATGCGCGTCACCTATTGCTTTCCGTTGCTGAAAGCTCGTCATGGATGCAGTGTGGCCCGCGAAACGAAGCAGGTAACCCATCGTGGATTGAACCTAGCCAGTCCCATTCAGTCTCAGTAGTTCTCACTGTGTTCGCGTCAGTCCGTGGACGTCCGCCTACGTCCGCACACGTTCACCGCAACTTGGCCGAAATTCGACAGCACAACTGCGCTGCGACAGGGGAGCTACCCCAACTGGAGGCCGTGGTCAGCCCACGCAGACACCAGGACCGCCAGCTCGCCGGCCTCTGAAACAGGGCCCGCACCAGGAGTCAGGAGCAGCAACTGCTTCCAAGCGGATCGTCGTCTTCTCAGTCAGTACGACATCGTCCCCGATCGGCCACCGGCTGGCAGCCGCCCCGGGCTCCGTCCTGGGCGAACGCCGATCCGTGTCCGTTCGGCCCAGCACCACGCGCCGGGCCGGCGTCATCTCCATAAGGTCGCTGTGACGGTCGTGCAGGCCACCGAACCGAAAGGAATGACCCATGCGGATACGCACCGCGTTCGTCGCCGCAGTGACGGTTGCCCTCGCCGCCGGCCCCTCGGCGGGCCTGGCCCATGCCCAACCCGATCTGGACTGCCGAGACTTCGCCTTCCAGGAAGACGCACAGGCAGAGCTGAACCGAGACCCCAGCGACCCCCACCGGCTGGACGAGGACCAAGGGCCGGACGACGGCATCGCCTGCGAGACCCTGCCCCACAGAAGCACCACCAGCACGACGACGCCCACGCCTTTGCCCACCCGCGGCGTCCAGGGCGGCATCGGCGGCAGCACCGGCCCCGCCGACTTCGAGCGGACCCTGGGCACGGCCCTGGCCTGCACCTCCCTCGCTGCGGCAGCTGCTTACGCGGCCCGGCGACACCGAGGCGCCGGCCTACGCAGACACTGACCGGCCACCGCAGAGCGCTTCACCGACGCGAGCCGTCCCTCACCGTCGCTGAGCGTCCGGGACGAGTTTCTCCAGGCCAGTCCTGTTATCGAAAAGCGGATGCGTCTCAGGTCGGGACCGCGCCAAGGTGCCCCGGACGGGTCTCCGGATACGGGAGCGGTCTTGCCGGCTACGTGTGAGCTGGTTTCCTGATGGCCTCGCGGATCTGTGTATTCAACTCACTGAGGCCGGCGGAAGCGCCGGGCGCGGGGCACGGGGTGGGTGAGGCTCTTGGCGAGTTCGGGGTCGGCAAGGGCGGGAAAAGGTATGTCGGCGGCGTGGTGATGGGTGCGGGACTGCTGCAGTGTGCGGAGGACGTCTTGGTGCCGGCCGGCGGCGCCGTAGAGGCGGGCCAGGCGGAAGCTGGCCTGAGCGGCGCCGGCGTGGTCGCGGAAAGTGGCGAGGGCCTGTTCTGCCAGCGTGATGGCGTCGCTGAGGCGGTTTGCCTCGGCGAGCAGCAGAGCTTGGAGGGTCAATGCCCTGCTGTGGCCTCGATGGTCGCCGCAGGCGTCGGTCTCCTGGAGCGCACGCCTGATCAGTTCTGCGGCGGTGTGGTCGCCTTCATAGAGGGCCATGTCTGCCAGCCCCAAAGTGACCCAGGTGTGCCCGCGGTGGTCCCGGACGGCGTGCAGGATTTGAGCAGCGTCCTCGTAGTGGGTGCGGGCCGCGGCCCATCGCGGATCCTGTGCAGGACGACTCGTGGCGGGGCATCCGGGCCAAGGGCCTCCATACCAGCGGCGAGGGAGCGGGCAGCCGCCCGTCGTGCTCTCCTTCTCGGTATCGGCGCGGGTGCGCAGGATCCAGCCGACGCCACGGATTTCCTCGTTGGCAGCGAACAGAGCCTGGGCTTCGTCGAGTTGAGCGAGGGCTTGGGTGTATCGAGCGTGGTGCCGGCTGATCACCGCCTTTTCCCGCAGGGTCCAGGCCAGCCCGCGCTCCAGTGGCAGGGCCCGGAAGCGCAGCTCGGCCGCGGTGAGCGTTCGCTCGGCTTCCCGCAGTGCGCCCCGCTGGCGCTGCAGGATTCCCAGGTTGCCCAGGGCGTCGCTTTCGCCGTGTGCGTCACCTGAGCTGCGGAAGAGAGCGATCGCTTCGCTGAAGCACTCTGCGGCCCCGTCCAGGTCATCGCCGCCATCGCGCAAGGCTTCGCCAAGGTTGCGCAACAGGGCGGCACTGGCCTGGCCATCCCTCAGCCGGTCGGCCGCGTCCAAAGCGAGCCCGTGGACCTGACCGCTGATGTCCCAGCGCCATTGATGCTCAAGAGCGATACTCATCGCATCGGTGATCTCCCAGCACAGCTCCCACCACCCCCGAGCGTGAGCGTGGGAGACAGCTGCCACCAGAACGGCACGCTCGGCTTCGAACCAATGGACGGCCTCCCACACGTCGCCTGCCACGGCGTCCTCCGGCGGGCAACGACGGACTGCCCCGTCACGACCGCTGTGCCGGGCACCTGCCGGCCGTAGCTGCAAGTCGGCTGCATCGGCCGCGCTGAGGAAGGCACCGAGCAGACGCCGCACGGCGCTGTCGGCCTCGTCCTCCGGCTGCTCGGCCGCCATCTCCTTGGAGAAACCGCGCGTGAGATCATGCAGAACGATCCGCTGGCCGCCCGTTTCGCCGCGGCGAGCCTGCACGAGATGAGCCAGCAGGAGCCCCTCCAGGCACGCGTCAGCCGCATCAGCGCCTACGTCCAGTAATGGCGACAGCGCCCACGTCGGCAGGTCGGGTGCGTCCAGGGCCGACAACAGCCGGAACGCACGCCGCTGCAACGACGGGAGCGCCTCATAACCGGCGCGGAAGACCGCCCGTACGCTGCGCTCGCCCAGGCTCAGCACATCCAGCCTCCGGTGGTCGTCGGCCAGATCGCGGGCGAACGAGTCCAAGGTACGCGCGGGAAAGGTGGCCAGCCGCGCTCCCGCGATACGAAGGGCCAGCGGGAGCCCGCTGCACAGACCGACCACAGCGCGGCCTGCTTCAGGGTCCTCGTCCACCCGGTCCGGGCCGCTGATCCGTCTCAACAAGTCCCAGGCGGCGCCCTCGTCCAACCCCGGCAAAGCGACGCGCTCATCAACGGCCAGCGTGGCAAGGGCCTGTCGGCTGGTGATCAGGACAACGCACGAAGACCCACCCGGAATCAGCGCACCTACCTGCTGTTCACTGGCCGCGTTGTCCAGGACGATCAGGACACGCCGATCGGCCAACTCCGTACGGAACTGCCGTGTCCGCCCGGCCACATCATCGGGGATTCTTCCGCGCGGTGTCCCCAGAGCCGCTAGGAAGTCGCCAAGGACCTCGCCCACCGCAGCAGCACGTTCCTCCGCCCCGTTCAGATCGACGAAGAGCTGACCGTCGGGGAAAAACTGCATCAGCTGGTGAGAAGCCTGCACCACGACAGATGTCTTGCCGATCCCACCCGGCCCGTGCACCAGACACACCCTGCACCCGCCAGGACGCTCAGCAGCCTCCACCAGCCGCGCCACCTCCTGGCCGCGCCCAGTGAAATCCGCCAGCGCCGGCGGCAACTGACGCGGGATACCGAACGATTCCGAAAGAAGAGCCAGCGCGTGCGGCGACAGCAGCATCCGCAATTCCTCAACGCCTACGGGATCCTCACCCAGAGCCAGTACCAGCCGCCGTCTCAGCTGAGCCTGTGCAGCAGAAGAACGACCCGCCTCCTCGACCAGGGCCGCACCCTCCTCACCAGGCAACCGTCCGACGATCCACCGGTACAGCCGCCCCAGCCGGTCGGCCACCGACTGCTCCACACCCTCCACCGCACGATCCGCCAGACCAGCGCCCAGCCTCTTCGCAGACACGATCGCCAAAGCGACAACTGCCGCCACGAGCTCCTCAACCGTCATCGACCGCCCCCATCCGGAGCTGCAACAACCGCGCCGTCCCACAACGCACTGCCGACAGCCGCCCCGACAGCAGTCATGCCCAGAACGCCGCTAAACGGCACCCCCTCCACCGATCCCGGTGCAGTTCAACCAGCAGCGCGGATCGCGCAGTACGGCTGTGGCAGCTGAAATTGCACGGGTGTTGCTCTTCTCCAGCTCCCTCGGCATGGATCGTTGCTGATCACGGTGGTTTGCCGGGTCAACGCTTCGGCTGATCGCCCCAGCCGCATCCCTCATTCAGTGGCTCGGGAAGACGCTGGGAGACGGCACCCCTGCCGTCGTACACGCGGACTGCGGCTCGTTCTCTACGGCCAGTTCCCTGATGGTGACCTCGGACCTCCGATGGCCGCGCCCGTCCGGTGTGACGGTGAAGGTGAAGCACCCTGTCATATATGTCTCGCTGGTGAGGAGGACCCCCGGCCCGACGCCCAATAGCTCTGCCGTCACTATGACATCGGGACCGTGGCGCTCGATCCTGACCAGGCCCTGAGCCGGCTTTCCCTGAGGGAAAACCCGAGCGATCTCGCTGTCGTCCAGCACACCGTCGGCCGCCGCCCCGACGAGCTTTTCCTGCCGAGTCTCAGCACCACTCCGCATATCAGCGCGGGCCTCTCCCTCGGCGCGGTCATCCGCCGTGGCCACCCGGATCCACAGTCCGATGATGCACACAAACAGCAGCACGAGCACAGCCAGACAACCGTTGAACAGACACCCTCTGGCCGTTCCACTCCGCACCCCGTCGCGTCTCCCCATGACCCGAGCATGCCGGTGCCCAGACAGGCCAGGGGGCACGAGTCCAAGCTGTTACTCACTCCACCCCTGCGCGAGACCAGTCACCCCTGGGCTTGATGCGCTTTGACGGACACCCCTCGCCCGAGTTCCTCCAGCCACGACACCATCGCCGCCTCCAAGGCGACGTCCTGGGACACGACGATCCGCCGTCCGACCACGAACGGCAACGGCGCACGGCATCACCAGCTCGCTACAGAGGAGCCACACCCAACTCAGCTCGGGTTGCCAGGAGATTCGTTGCGCAGCCTCCAGATTTCCTTCCACCGGCGGGCGTGATCGGCCGCCAACAGCGGGTCGGGCGCGTCGGCCCGCTGCACCGCGAGGCTGACCCTGCATTCCCTGCACAGCTGATGGATCCGGTAGACGCCGTCGTGCCAGGCGCTGGTGTTGTCCCGGCTTTCGCATACACGGCACGTCAGGGCAGGAGCTTCATCGGGCGGGACCGACGACCGGAGTACCCGCCCGACGACCACTGGCAGCGGCTCGTCGGGATGGATTGTCGGCTCGGGACAGTAGGCGATGTTCCCCCACCCACGCTGCCGGTCTCGCCAGGACTCGTCTGCTTTCACCTGCCGAATGCCACGCGCTTTGTCCGCTCGGCGACTGCAGGCATAGGCACGTTCATCGGCGAGCCAGAGCTGTCGGGCATGGTGCAACTCCTCGACGGCGCGCATCAGCGAGCTCGGATCCTTCTCCAGATCCTTGGGAATCCCCGCGCTGACGCAGAGGTGGTGGTAGGTGGCTCGAAAGCCGTAGGGCACGAAGTGGACGAGGCAGGACCGCAGATTTGTATGCCGGACACGCGCGGGCAGGCCCTCGTCGTAGACCCGTCTCCGGTGCGTGTTGAAGCTGCTCATCCCAGGACGCTACGGCGTGGCGAGCACGGACCGCACTTCACTTTGGCAGCCCAACGTTTCGCCCCTGCCGTGCGGAAAAGGGCTGCGCCTCGAAAGCCGGGTCCGGGCATGATTTCCACCGTGCATGAGGACAAGAACGATCACGGGCGGGCACGATACACGCTGACCGGGACGGAGCATGGCCATGCCTGGGGCGTCTGCGCCGAGGCGGAGGGGCTGTTCGGGGAACCCCTGCGTGGGACATACGAGCTGTTCGGCTGGGTTGGCGAAGGAGCGGAGGTGCACGGCTGGGCCGGCAGCCGGGTGTGGTTGGTGCCGGAAGACGAGGCACTCGGGCCCTGGCTGCTGGAGGACGCGGAGAGCGTAGGGCAACTGCTCGCGACAGACAGCCTCGTACTCACCGGTCTGGACGACTACGAAGGTCCGCCCGAGGGGCACAGGGGTCCCGTCCGAGTGCACGACGGGCACCGATGGCTGGGCTCCTGCCGGGAATTCGCCCGTGTCCTGCCGCCCGAGCAGCAGGTGGCGCCCCCGCTCGTCCTGCAGGGGCTCGCCCAGGGGGATCGGCTGCGGGCAGCACTGACAAAGGGCACCCGGCGGGCACTGGATCTGGAGGAGGCCGCCCTGGAGATACAGGACGACCGGGGCGAGCCGCTCACCGAACGACTGCTGTGGGCCCAAGTCAGCACCTGGCGCCCATCCCCCTACGGGACGAATCTGATCGACCTGGAGCTCCACGGCGAGCTCTTCACGCCCGTTCCCGAATACGCCCGGCCCATCTGGGAGCGCTGGTTCGCCGGGCCGCCGGACACTCTGGGTGCCTGGGCCGGGCTCGACACCCGCCGCCGCGGGGCCTGGCTCGATCTCGTCCGAGAACGGGCCTGCCGGCGTACCCACCATGACCGGCCCGCTGATCATGCCTATGAACTCGCCGGTCGGCCCATCACCGACGTACCGGGCCTCTACCTGGCACTCGGCGACGCGGTGAACGGTCCGGGCGGCTACTTCGGCGGCTGCCTCGACGCCCTCGACGACTGCCTGCGCGGCACCTTCGGCTACACCGCCCCCGCAACCC
Source organism: Streptomyces sp. NBC_00576 (assembly GCF_036345175.1). Lineage (NCBI taxonomy): Bacteria > Bacillati > Actinomycetota > Actinomycetes > Kitasatosporales > Streptomycetaceae > Streptomyces > Streptomyces sp. NBC_00576. Next base: position 1,929,582 of record NZ_CP107780.1, read on the forward strand.
TGCTCTGGCGGGAGGCCGCGACCGCACGCGAACACCTGTCCCGGACCCTCACACCGGACGGCCGGCCCTACAACCTGTTCGCCGAACTCCTCGATGTCCTGGCCGAGGGCGGCATGCACGTCACCCTGGCATGAACGATTCCCCGATGCCAGGCACCGACGCCACCACCGCGTCCGACGTGGTGCTGCCCAACAGATCGGCCGAACCCCAGGCACCCCCAGGGCGACAGCAGCTGGGGACGTACATCAAGACGGCACGGAATACGGAGTGATGTGGCACTCAGCCGCGCGCAGTGTATGCAGGCTCAACTGAGCCTTCTCAACCGAGATGTCGGGCTTCTGCCGAGACTCGAGCATCAATCCCTGGCGACTTGGGCAGGTCGTCGCTGAACGTCTGTGCGCTGGGATCCTCCGTATCAGCGGCTATTCCCGACCGTGGCCAGGCTCGACAGCTCACTGCTCAGGCTGCTCCACGCCGCCAGGTTCGAAAATCTCCCCAGTACCGAGTGAAGCAGCCCAATTGTCGGGCCGCGAGTCCGTGGCGGCCGGGTACGAGCAATGCAGACTTGCGTTGTGGACTTGGATGGCGATTTCCTCCATGCCGGAGTCCCGTCCGAGCACATCGAGGAAGCACTGGCCTGGCTGTTCGACAGGTGGCGACACGCGTAAGCAGAAGCCGTAGGAGCCGACCGGGAGGTCGTTCTCCACACGCCAGCCGGGTTCCACCACGAATTCGTCTCGATCATGCCGTTCCCGGACGGCAACGGTCGCCTGGCCCGGATTATCCTCGAACAGGCGGCCTTCGAACTCCGCCGCAGAGGCGTCGCCACCGACCTCACAGCCGGCCGGCCCGCCTACTTCAAGGCACTACGAGGCGCCAACACGGGCGAACTGAACCCGCTGGTGGAGCGTTTGCGTGCGGCTCTGACTTAAGGAGAGAAAGCGTGACCGCCACCAGCGAAGCCCGATCCGACGACAGTGCAGCGCACGAGACCCAGCGGACGCGACTGCACCGCCTGATGCGCTACCTCCCCCTGATCGCCCCCGTCCTGCTGTGGACCGTGCCCTGCTGGCTGCTGCTGCACGCTGGCCAGCACTGGTCGCTCCCCGTGGCGCTGGGCGGCACCGCCCTGTTCGCCCTCGGCCTCGTCGGTATGCCGCTCGCGATGGTGCGCGGCCACGGCCGACGGCAGCAGGACCGGGCGGCGATCATCGGAGACACCCTCCTTGGGACCAGCTGGGTTCTGTTCACCTGGTCCGTTCTGCTCGGCGTCCTGCTGCGCCTGGCCCTGACCGTGACCGGCGTGGGCGAGAGTCAGGACCGGGCCCGGATCGTCACCTGGGCGGTCCTCGGCACAGCCGCCGTGCTGCTCGTCTGGGGGTACGCCGAGGCCCGCCGGGTGCCACGCGTGCGCCAGCTCGACGTGCAGCTTCCGCGCCTGGGCGCCGGGTTGGACGGCCTCCGCGTCGTCCTCATCACCGACACCCACTACGGCCCGCTCGACCGCACTCGCTGGTCGGCGCGGGTATGCGAGACGGTGAACACGCTGCAAGCCGACCTCGTCTGCCACACCGGCGACATCGCGGACGGCACGGCCGAACGCCGCCGCGCCCAGGCCGTCCCACTCGGTACCGTGCGGGCCACCCGGGCCCGGGTCTACGTCACCGGCAACCACGAGTACTACAGCAAGGCCCAGGGCTGGGTCGACCTGATGGACGAGTTGGGCTGGGAGCCGCTGCGCAACCGTCATCTGCTGCTCGAACGCGGCGGCGACACCCTCGTGGTCGCGGGCGTGGATGACGTCACCGCCGAGTCCTCCGGCCTCGCCGGCCACCGCGCCCACCTCGCCGGAGCCCTGCACGGCGCCGACCCCGACCTGCCCGTCCTGCTCCTGGCCCACCAGCCCAAGTTCGTCGACCGGGCGGCAGCAGACGGCATCGACCTCCAGCTCTCCGGCCACACCCACGGCGGCCAGATCTGGCCCTTCCACCACCTCGTCCGCCTCGACCAGCCCGCCGTCGCCGGCCTCAGCCGCCACGGCACCCGGACCCTCCTCTACACCAGCCGCGGCACCGGCTTCTGGGGCCCGCCGTTCCGCGTCTTCGCCCCCAGCGAGATCACCCTGCTCGTACTCCGCTCCCCGCAACGACCCCCCACGCCGTAACACGGAGCAGGCCGACCATCTCTCATGGACCGGTTCACCGAGTCGCAGCCTGCCTCGTCCACCCATGCCGGACGCCGTCGGTCGGCCATTTCAACCTCGTCCGAGTACTGATTCAGCGCCCGCGGCCTGGACGTCGGCCACCTCGTCCCGCTCGCCGAAGTCCTCAACGGCTGCCGAACGAAACGACCACCGTCATCCTCGCCATGTAGTGACTACCGTCGTACCGAGTTGACGCGGCGGTCGACTACGTCGCGGCTGCCGATGCCTCCTGCCGTTACCCGAAGGCGAGCAGGACGTGATAGTCCATCAGACCTGCGTAGTTGATCAGCAAGGTGGTCAAGGCTGCGGCGATCCCGGCCGACAGTGGTGGAAGCAGGTACAGGACCGTTCGATGCAGGGGTCGGGTTCGGGACGATAGCAGGGGTACGAACGCGGCGAGAAGCAGGAAGGACACGGCCAGGACCGCAAGCGGTGTCACCAGGAAACGACGGGCCGTTTCGAGTGGGTCGGTCCAGATTGTCGCCCACCGGATGTAGATCGCCACAAAGGTGAGAGTGGTGGCCAGTGGCGCCGCTCGCAGGATGTCAGGCACCGCGTTGGCTCCTGCTATGAGGATGGCCAGGAGCACGGCCAGGCCAGCTCCGGCCGCTGACCACATGTCGAGCAGTTGGACCGCGGCCTTCTCGTCCGCCTCGATGGGCGATACCGTTCGCAGGCGTACTGTGCAGGACGCTGCGGCCGCGGCGCCAGCGGAGAGCAGGACGATCAGCGGTGGGATCCGCGACACCGTGGTCCCACGGAGACGCCAAGCGAACACGCAGCCCAGTACGGCGGCGACCGCGAGGGGCCCGGTCCATGCCGCCCTCGTCGCGAGGATCAGATATTCGGACGGTTTGAACAACCGCACGTACACCGATGAGGCTGTGCCGATCCAAAACGCGAGTCCATAAAGGATCGTGGTCGCCAGCATCGGCACCATCCATCCGCCTACGCCCTCGGCACGCCACCACGCCCGGGCCAACGACACGCAGATCACAGTCGCCCCGGCGGTCGCCAGGGGAAGAGTGACCAGCACCCACCAGGTGCCGTACGGGCCGTCGGACGTGGCGCCGGTGCGATTGACTCCGATGTACAGCCCGATCGGCACAGCCAACGGGACTGTCAGGTATGCGCCCGCGCGGTGCCACCAGGGTGCCCGCGAGTCTGGGGGCGGCTGGTGCCACCATGCCGGACCGCACGCCACCGCCAACATCAGACCGGCGAGGGTGGCGTCAATCGCCAGGGTCCAACCAGCTACCGGCGTGTTGGTGAACGCCGGCGTTGTCACCTGATAGGAGGCCGTGATCACGGTCACCGCGAGGGCTCCGGCGACCAACTCGTCAAGACGGCCGAGTACAGCCGGTGGTGTCCGGGTGCCCAGGTAGGTCAGTCGTTGCTGCGGGGTGGGATGCGTCCCGGCCAGACGCTCCCGCAGCAAAGTTGGTCGGGCCTTGGCCCGCTCGAGCATGGCGGTCAAGCCGGGACCCGCGCCGTCGGCCGCTGCGTGCGCGTCCGCCTCGTGTTCCCGAGCTCGGCCGATACGTGCCGCAATGATCCACGCGGCCACGGCCAGCAGAGCGACCCGGGCGGCGTAGTCCAGCCAGATCCAGCTGATCAATGAGCCCAGCACCGAACGGTCACGCCCGACGAGCGCCGCGATCGTGGTCACGAGAACCGGAAGCACGGCGACAATCGGCAAAGCCCATCGCAGCCCACGAACCAGCCACACCAGGCGCACGTCGCCGGCGGCGACGTGCGCGCTCTCGTGCTGCAACACCGCCGCGATCTCAGCTGCGGGTCGGCGCCTCGCGCCGCGCGGCATCACGATGTGCGGCTTGCCCAGGTACTGGACAGTGAACGGCTCGACGAGCTCAGGCCGGCCGAGCAGCACCGGCGGGCCTGGGGCAGGCCAGTGCGGCGGAGGATCGGACAGTGGTCCGATCCGGCGCATCAGCCGGCGCGGCAGCCACCAGGTCAGAATCAGTCCGATCGCGACGATCGCCGCGCCCCCGACGAACCCGGACGCGGCCCGCTGGCGCTCCTAAGGGGCAACGCAGGCGAGGTATCTGGTCTGGAGTTGCAGCCACTCCTGCGGATCGCTGAGCAGTGGCCCGACCGACTGCGCGCACCTCAGCTGCGTCTCAAGCCACGCCGCACCGCGCACCTCGTTGAAAATCAGCGCACCAGCGGTGATTCCGGCGACCGCCATAACGACCATCAGCAGCAAGTAATGTCCGCGGGTCGGTGAGGTGAGCTGGTTCGGACGTGCGCGGTCCTCAGCTGCTTCGGTATCAGCTAATGACGTCTCAGTCACGCTTGCCGCCGTTGCGCAGGCGCAACGCACCGACCACAGCCAAACCCAAGGTGTCAGCCTCCTCGGATGTGACCTTTCCCTGAAGCATCAGGACGACTGCGGCGCAAACCTCCTCCTCCTGCTCCGGGGCCAACGGATCGAACGAGCCTTGCGAGTGGCCACGCAGCCGCGCCAGTCCCGCCTTGGTTTTCTCGCTCAGCGCCGCAGCGGTCTGCTCCGCGAGAGCACCGCCGACCGCGCCGAACAGCGCTGCCACCGCTGGAAGCAAGAAGTCGGCCAGCGGCAGCATGTCGACACCCATGCCGACCGGCGGCCGCGCCCGGGGGCGGCCTTGGCGCTCAAACCGCTCCAGGGCCGCGTCGAGATCCTCGACTTCGTCCGGATAGGAAGACAGGAAAGCCTGCCGGGTAACTTCCATGACTGCTGGATCCACGAAAATTCCTCACCCTCGATATTGGACGCACACGGCAGAGCCGCGACTGGCTCGATACCGCGAGTCCAGCTTTCGCTTCACGCAGATCACGAAAAAGGTGATCCCTCAGCCGCCTGCATCCGCACCGCCTCCCGGCGCAGCCGCCCCGCACCAGCCCTCCCGCCCCCATCCGCATCTCTCGCACCAGTGAATACGGTCACCACACCACGCCCGTCGCAGACTTCGGAGATGTTCACCCAAACGAGCCGAAGTCAATAACATCGCTTGACAACAGCGTGGGGAGCAAGGCGAGGGGGCGTCCACCCCAGCCGATGCCCTTCCGCCTACGGACGCTGGCGCGTTCCTCATGTCGCGCGGCGAGGACGTCGGGATGCCGGGCGTTGGAGTCCCTCCGGCCCGCTGCGACAGTGGCCAACTCCCACCACCACATCCGGCCCGCGGAACACAGCTCGCCCCTGTCCCCCATGTTGTTCCACCGGAGACGCTCAGCGGCTTCCTCACCGGCGGTCGAATATCCTTCCCCACCGGTTATGGACCTGGCGGCGGCCTGAAGTTCTGATCTGGTCCAGGGATGACCGAGCTGATCCACCGCCAGATGGCCGCAAGAATCGTGTCGTCGCCGCGTCTTTTTGCTTCGGCCGCGATCACCGCGGCATCCTCACCGCGCTCGAACCGCTCGGCCGCCTCCAGCCTCAGCAGTTCCCGCTTCTCCTGCTCGGCGGGCGTGTACCCGCCCCTCTGCGCGTACCTCATGATCCCGTCGTACCGCAGGGATCAAGAAACGTCACGATCCCGCAGGCGCTACGAGTGAACCTGAGTAGCGACGGGCTCACTACAAGAGCAGGCAGAAATGTTCCAGATGTGTGCATCCGGCTTGTCAGCTGCGATTCCTCTCTAGCTTGATCGGATGCTCAAAGCGTTCCTCATCAACGTGCTCCCAGTCGTCATCGCCGTGGTCGCCATCGCTGTTCCCACCTGGATTGGTGTCCGGCAGACGCGGATCAGCCAGCACGTGAACAATATTCAGGCGATGATCACTCTGCTCGACGAGTTCCGGTCAGCCGCGTTTCACGACCAGCACGACTATGTGTGCAACCGTCTTCAGCAGGAACACGACCCGAGCGAGGGAGTGCGCGGGCTTCCCGGCGAGGCGAAGGCGGCCTTCTGCAATGTCGTGTACTACTACCAGTCCTTCGCCACCCTGACCGTCTTCCAGCTCGTGGACGAGAAGTTGTTTCTTCCGCTTCTACGTCACCGGATCATCAACGTCTGGAGGGCCACCCAGCCATTCGTAGAACGAGAGCGCGAGTTGCGAGGAAGCGACAGCTCATACCTCTCAGCGTTCCAGGAACTCGCCCGCCGGACGGCCGAACTGCCCAGCACGTATATCCACGACCGCATTCTCGACACCCGGCGCAACCGGCGAAGGCGGTTCTCCTTCTGGACAAGCCGCCGACGTTCCGCACCGGACGGCATGTGATCCGGGGCCAGCACAGCTACGGCAATACCGCGATGAGTACTCAGCCTGACTCTACGAGTTCAACCTGAGTAACCACGCCGAAACCGCCACGGACATCAAGCTCCAGAAACGGATCATGGCCGGTCGCGCCGGCGTCCCGCTCCTACGGCAACGCGTCGTCCTGATCGCACACTTGAGACGCCACGGCTCCTCCAAGACCACGTCCCCGTAATGATCTCCGGCTACAAAAATCTTGCCAGGGCCCTCGAAGCACAGCACGCGGCGTGGCAGCGCGCAGCAAGCCTCGTCGAATACGTCGGCGCACTCCGACTTCACGCAGAAAGTCTGCCGCCCGGGCCGGCCAGGGAGGAAGCCGACGCATGGATCGCGTGGACCGAGAGCCACGTCCAACGCCTGAACCCGCTCAACGGTTCACCATTGCTACCCGAAATCCCCGAGCCTCGCACCGAAGACCTCCAACCGGTCATGCACGGCTGGAGCCCCTACGGACCCACCTGAGCACCCACTCCGTCAGACTCCCGGTGCCGGCGACGGGTGACCCAGCCGCCGCCGAGACGAGATACAGACGGCGAGAGCACGGCCCCTCGTACCGTGCCCCTCTTGCCTTCGCGTCTCACAAATCTGTCACGGACTGGATCGACGCCACCGATTCTCTACGCTCTGACCTGGCCTTTCGTGGCCCCACATGCTCTCACTGGACCGGTATGGACGGCGTTTCCAACCTGTGCCATGTTGTACCCAGTGAGGGACCCAAGATCAGGACAGGTGCGTCTTCTGGCCCGTCAAAGCGGTATTGAAGGGTGTTGGTCTGTGCGTCGCTCACCCGACTTACGCTCCCACATCTCACAACTGCCCCTATGACGGGGGGTGTGAGGATGTGGGCCGGATCAGGTGAAAGACCTCGCGGGCGACCTGGCGTTTGAGACAATCGGACGATCTCACGCCGGGTCTTGCCCTCGGCGATGCGGCCTTCGTTCGTCCCGGTCGGCGATGCTGCCGTTGGCGGTCACGCTGTCACCTACTTCTGGGCGTATGCCTTGGCGATGCGAGCGCCCAGGCGAGCGTTGTTGTTGACCAGGGCGATGTTGGCGCGGAGGCTTTCACCCTCGGTGAGTTCGACGATCTTGCCCAGCAGATACGGGGTGGCGTCCTTGCCGCCGACGCCGGCCTTCTCCATCTCGGCGATGGCTTGCTGGATGATCCCCTCGATGCGTTCGGCGGGGATCTCGTCGGCCTCGGGGATGGGGTTGGCGATGTTGAGACCGCCTGTTCCGCCCAGTTCCCAGTGGGCGCGCATTACGGCGGCGATCTCCTCGGGGGAGTCGGCGCGCAGGGGGGAGGCGTGGCCGCTGGTCCGGGAGTAGAAGGAGGGGAACTGGTCGGTGCCGTAGGTGATGACCGGGACGCCGAGGGTCTCCAGGGTTTCCAGGGTCAGCCCGATGTCCAGGATGCTCTTCACCCCGGCGCTGATGACCGCGACGCGGGAGATGGAGAGCTCGGTGAGGTCGGCACTGGTGTCGAAGGTGGTCTGGCCGCCCCGGTGCACACCGCCGATGCCTCCGGTGACGAAGACGGGGATCCGGGCGAGTGCTGCCAGTCGCATGGTGCTGGCCACCGTCGTCGCGCCGTGGGCTCCGCGGGCGACGACGTGGCCGAGGTCGCGGACGCTGACCTTGGCGACGTCGGGGCTGGTGGCCAGGAGTTCGAGGTCGGAGGCTTCCAGGCCGATCCGGGGCCGGCCGTGCAGGATGGCCACGGTGGCGGGGACGGCGCCGTTGTCCCGGATGATCCGCTCGACTTCGGTGGCCATCTCGACGTTCTGGGGGTAGGGCATGCCGTGGCTGATGATCGTGCTCTCCAGGGCGACGACCGGATGGCCTTCGTGCAGGGCGTCGCGGACCTCGTCGGTGATCGTCAGCCGGGGGTGGTAGGCGGTCATCTCAGTCTCCGTAAGGGTGGTTCAGCGCGTCCTCGACGAGGCGCGGGGTCAGGTCGGGTCGTACGGTGTCGGTGGCGGCGACGGTCAGCGCGGCGGCGGCGTGGCCGAAGCGCGCGGCCTCGACGGGCTCGGCGCCGCCCAGGACGGCGTGGACGAAGGCGGCGAGCATCGAGTCTCCGGCGCCGGTGACGTCCACGACCTCGGTCCGGGGCGCAGGCAGGAAGGTGTGGCCCTGGCCCGCGCTGCTCAGCAGGCTTCCCCCGGGGCCGAGCCGCACCCAGACGTGGCTGACGCCCCGGTCGTGCAGTGCGGCGGCGGCGGACAGTATCTCCTTGTCGGTCCCGACGGGGAGGTCCACCAGTGCCTGGAGCTCGTCCTTGTTGGGCGTGACGGCGAAGTACGGCCGCTCTGGGACGATCCCGGGGCCCAGCAGGGCTGCCTTGGGGACGCTCACCGGGTCGATCACCACCGGAACGTCGGCCGCTTTGGCCAGGTCGGCGACGTAGTTGAGCGTCGCCGTGGCGAGGTTGCCGTCGAGCACCAGCATGGCGGCGCCGGCCACCAGCTCGCGGATGTGGTGGAGATCGGCGGGGGACAGCTCGTCCGTGGCAGTCATGTCGGCGACGGCCACCAGCAGGTCGCCGTCCGCGTCGAGGACGGCGGTGTAGGTGCCGGTGGGGTGGGTGCTGCGGTGGACATGGTCGGTCCGCACCCCTGCGGCCTGGGTGTGGCGCAACAGCGATTCGCCGGCCGGGTCCCGGCCGATGGCGGCGACCAGGTGGGTCGGCGTACCCAGCCGGGCGAGATTCTCGGCGATGTTGCGCCCGACTCCGCCCGGACTGGTGTGTGAGCGGCCGGGGTTGCTGGTGTGCCGGGTCACCGGTGCCAGACTGCGCACTTTGTGGTCCATGTTCGCCCCGCCGACCACGACCACCGCGTTCTCCTGGCGCACGATGTAGCCGCGCCCCAGGATGGCGCCCTTCTTTCCGAGGTTGGAGAGGTGGACGTTCACTGCGGTGCGGGTCGTGCCCAACGCGTCGGCCAGCGCTTGAGGCCCGGCCAGGGGGTCACGCCGCAAGAGTGCCAGGATCTCGCGCTCCCGTTGCGTCAGCATCATGCTTACCATAATAAGGCTTCCTTGCTCGAATAAGGAATGCTGGTAGTCGCGAGAGCGCCGGTGCGCGGGGCGTTCTGTCAGGGCCATCGAGCGCAAGGCTCGGAACGGGGCGAGGAAGACAGTGCGCGTCCGATCCATTCCTGGGGAGGCAGCTGGTGCGCGGGCGGCCCGCCGACCGTTTGCGAATCTGTGTCAGCGGTGGGCTGCACCACCGGGCCGGCGAGTGGGCCGACACGGCCGCACGCCCTCTCGAGGGCCAGCTCGCCGAGATCGTGCAGGAGATCGGCCTTCGCGGCCAGGCAGCCGAACACAAGCGACAGGCCGACCTGGAGGCAGCACACCAGAAGCGCCTGCGATGGGAAGCCGCCAAGCGTCAGGCCACGACCGAATACGCAGAGGCATACCGTGTCCGCCACCTCGAAGCACAGCACGCGGCGTGGCAGCGCGCAGCGGGCCTCGTCGAGTACGTCGGCGCCCTCCGACTTCACGCAGAGGCTCTGCCAGCCGGGCCGGGCAGGGAGGAAGCCGAGGCATGGATCGCGTGGGCCGAGAGCCACGTCCAACGCCTGAATCCGCTCAACGGTTCACCGCTGCTACGGAAATCCCCGAGCCGCGCACCGAGGACCTCCAACCGTTCATGCACGGCTGGAGCCCCTACCCCTACGGACCCACCTGAGCACCCACTCCGTCAGGCTCCCGGTGCCGGCGACGGTTGACTCAGCCGCCACCGAGACGGGATAAAGACGGCGAGAGACACGGCCCCGCGGACCGTGCTCTCGCGATCTGCACCGGCCCGTCGCCCGCTTTGGCCCGGGCGCGCGCCCGCCCGCTCAACACGGCTCGCGCCGCGTTCTGGGCATCGAGCGGATCCGACTTGCCGCGCCGGCGGCGATCTGCCCGATCCATCCAGTTCACGTCAAACACGTCCACGCCCTGGGCCAGCAGATAGCGCGACAGGGACGCCCCGTAGGAGCCGGTCCCCTCCACCCCGGCCCGCCGCACGGCTCCCAACTTCTTGGCCCACTTCAGCAGATCCCGGTAGCCAGCCACAGTGGCCGGGAACTCGTCGGTGGCTATCTCTGCCCCTGTCACGCCGACGCGTCCGGCCGCGTGACAACAGCGGCCACCTCATGCCGCCCCGACGCCCCGAACTGCTCACTGCGGGTGACAAGTTAGCCGATGAGTCCGGTCAGCCCGCTGCCTCACACTACGATCACGTAGATCTTGCGCACGGTTTCGATGGTCTTCCAGACGCCGACGAAGCCGGGCTTCATGACGAAGCTGTCGCCTGCCTTGTAGACCACCGGCTCGCCACCTTCCGGCGTGAGTTCGACGATGCCGGAGAGGATGTGGCAGAACTCGAAGGTCTCGCCCTTGATCGAGCGCGTCTCGCCGGGCGTCGCTTCCCAGACGCCCGTACGGATCATCTCCCCGCGGGCGACGTCCTGGGCCCAGGTCTTGAAGGCGGGGTTGCCGGAGATCAGGCGTTCCGGGAGCGGTCCGGACTCGCGCGGAGCGAAGGAGGGATTGTTGTCGATGGTCTGCAGAAGCGACATGTTTTTCCTCTTCTGAGCTTGAAGGTCAGTAGCCGCAGCACCGGTCGATGAGCCTGGCCGGGTGCCGGTGTAGATCGATCAGCAGTCGGGACGACTTCGCACCCAGGCTTCACGGCCGCCGTCCCAACGAAGCGTCTGTTGCCCGCCGAGCTGGCGCGCCGGCGTGTCAGACCAGGACCTGGTCGCTGCCCGCGACCGCCTCCGGGCGCAGCAGGTCGGCGAGTCGTTCGGCGGGCAACAGGCCCTTTTCCAGGACGAGTTCGGCGACACCGCGGCCGGTGACGAGTGCCTCTTTGGCGATGTCGGTGGCGGCCGTGTACCCGATGTAGGGGTTGAGGGCGGTGACCAGGCCGATGGAGTTCTCCACGCTCGCGCGCAGCGCCTCGGTGTTGGCGGTGATGCCGTTCACGCAGCGCTCGGCGAGGGTGAGGCAGGCGGCGCGCAGGTGGGTGATGGACTCCGACAGGGAGTGCAGGATGATCGGCTCGAAGGCGTTGAGCTGGAGCTGTCCGGCCTCGGCGGCCATGGTGATGGTGACGTCGTTGCCGATCACCTCGAAGGCGACCTGGTTGACGACCTCGGGGATCACCGGGTTCACCTTCCCGGGCATGATCGACGAACCCGCCTGTACCGGCGGCAGATTGATCTCCCCGAGCCCGGCGCGCGGCCCGGAGGACAGCAGCCGCAGGTCGTTGCAGCTCTTGGAGAGCTTGACCGCGACCCGCTTCAGCACCCCCGACATCTGGACGAAAGCCCCGCAGTCCTGGGTCGCCTCGACCAGGTTCGCGGCTGTCACCAGCGGCAGCCCGGTGATCGCGGAGAGATGACGGCGGGCCGACTCGGCATACCCGGCGGGGGCGTTGAGGCCCGTACCGATCGCGGTGGCGCCGAGGTTGATCTCATGGATCAGCTCGACCGCCTCCGCGAGTCGGCTGCGGTCCTCCTCGATCATCACGGCGTACGCCGAGAACTCCTGACCGAGCGTCATCGGTACCGCGTCCTGGAGCTGGGTGCGACCCATCTTCAGCACGTCGTGGAACTCGACCGCCTTGCGGGCGAAGGCGTCCTGCAGCACGGTCATCGCCTGGAGGAGCCCGCGCACCGCGAAGACGGTCGCGACCTTGACGGCCGTCGGGTACACGTCGTTGGTGGACTGCCCGAGGTTGACGTCCTCGTTGGGGTGCAGGTGCCGGTACTGGCCCTTCTCGTGGCCCAGGAGTTCCAGCGCCCGGTTCGCGATCACCTCGTTGGCGTTCATGTTCGTCGAGGTGCCGGCCCCGCCCTGGATGACGTCGACGACGAACTGGTCGTGCAGCTTGCCCGCGCGGATCTCCTGGCACGCCTCGACGATCGCGGCGGCCTTCTTCGGCTCAAGGAGCCCGAGTTCCTCGTTCGCGAGGGCGGCGGCCTCCTTCACGGCGGCGAGGGCGTCGATGAGGTGCGGGTAGGCGGAGATCGGCGTCCCTGTGATGGAGAAGTTCTCCGTCGCGCGCAGGGTGTGAATGCCCCAGTACACCTCGGCGGGAACGTCCCGGTCTCCGAGCAGGTCGTGTTCTCTGCGGGTGGCGGCGGTCATGGCTGTGCGGACCTTCTCTTGGAGCGGTTTCAGGCATGGCAAACGGGGCACACCCGCAGTCATCGGGGCGTCAGCCGCCACACGAACGTCTCAAGGGGGACGCTGTGTCCCGTAACGGCGGGGGGCTTCCCACGACCACTTCGCGGAAAGCCCCCGCAGTGTCACCGAGGTCGGCGTCGCCTCAGCGCAGGCGGTCCTTCACCTTGTAGTAGGCGCCGCCGAACGGCAGGAACCAGGGCGTGCCGTTGTAGAAGGGGACGGGGACCTTGGGGAAGCCCAGGCCGCGCAGCGGGTTGGCCTCCGGCTTGCCGTCCATCATCTCGGCGACCGCCCGGCCCATGTAGGTGGCCATCTGGACACCGTGACCGCAGTAACCCATCGAGTAGTACAGGCCGTTCTCCTCCCCCGCGTGCGGAAGACGGTCCCAGGAGAAGCCGACCATGCCGCCCCACACGTAGTCGACCCGCACACCCGCCAACTGCGGGAAGATCTCCGTCATCTCCCGCTTGAGGATGTCTCCGCTCTTGACGTCGGAGGCCGGGTCGGAGGGCGCGAAGCGGGCCCGGCCGCCGAAGGCCAGACGGTTGTCGGGGGTCAGGCGGAGGTAGTGGCCGATGTTCTTGGAGTCGACCACCAGCCGGGCGTTGGGGATGAGCTCCTTGGCGCGTGCCTCACCGAGCGGCTCGGTGACGATGATGAAGCTGCCGACGTTGATCAGCCGCTTGCGGAACCACGGCAGCGCCTTGTCCGTGTAGGCGTCCGTGGCTGCCATGACCTGCTTGGCGCGGATCGTGCCGTTGAGGGTCTCGACCACGAACCCGCCGCCGGGGAGGCGGGTGAGGCCGGTGGCCGCGTTCCGCTCGTGGATCTCCGTGCCGGCGCGTTCGGCGGCCTCGGCCAGGCCGTGGACGTACTTACCCACGTGCAGGGCGGCACTGAGCGGGTCGAGCAGAGCGCCGTGGTAGTAGTCCGAGCCCAGCTCGGACTTCAGGTCACTGCGGGTCAGGAGCTGGGTCTCGTGGTCGAAGTTCTCGGCCAGATCACGCTGGGTGGCCCGCATCGACTCGAAGTGCTGGGGCTTGAAGGCCACACCGAGGCGCCCTGCGCGGTTGAAGTCGCAGTCGATCTTCTCGGTGTGCGCGAGTTCCTCGACGACGTCGACGGCCTCGCGGAAGGAGTCGTAGAGCTCGCGGGCGCGCTCCTGGCCATAGCGCTTGCGGGCCTCGCCGACACCGATGGTGAGGCCCTGCGTGCACATGCTGCCGTTGCGGCCGGAGGCGCCCGAGCCGACCTTGTCCTTCTCGACGAGGACGACCCGGGCACCCTTGCGGGCGGCGTGATACGCGGTGGACAGGCCGGTGAGGCCGCCGCCGATGACCACCACGTCCGCCTCGGCGGGCAGGTCCTTTCCGGACCGGTCGGGCAGGGCTGGCGCGGTGTCGAGCCAGTAGGGGATCTGCTTCATGGCGTGCGTCCTCTGTGTTCTCTGTCCTGTGTCGCCGTGTTGTCAGCAGCCGAGCAGCTTCGGCAGGCCCGACAGGTCGGTCAGCTCGTCGTAGGGCTGGTAGTCGGCGCTGCCGGGGCGGCCGAAGCGGTTGATCCACACGCGGCGCTTCAGGCCGAGGTCGCGGGTCGGGATGTGGTCGTACTCCCAGCCCTGCGCGGTGTGGATGACCTGCGAGGGCTCGACGCCCATGGTCTTGAAGGCGTGTTCGAAGGTCTGGCGGTCCGGCTTGTACGCGCCGGCCTGCTGGGCGGTGATGACGTGGTCGAACTCGACGCCGATGTTCTCGACGTTGCGCGCGATCAGGTTGTCGTCGCTGTTGGTGATGATGGCGATCTCGTACTTGGTCTTCAGTGCGCGCAGGGCGTCCGGGACCTCCGGGAAGGGGCCGAAGGTGGGGACGGCCTCGACGAGGGCGTCGCCGTCGGAGGTGCGGTACTCCAGACCGTGCAGGCGCATGGCCATCTGGAGGCTGGAGTGCAGGATCTCGTGGTAGGGGCGGTATGCCTCCAGGACGGCCTGGAAGCGCATGACGCGGAAGTCGTCGAGGAACTCGTCGACGTCCAGGTTGTCCAGGTCCAGCCGGTCGGAGAGGACCTTGAGGGTCGTGGGGCCGAGCTGGAAGTCGATCAGGGTGCCGTAGGCGTCGAAGGTGACGATCTCTCGCATGGTGTTCAACCTCGGTTTCCGGTTCTTACAGGGAGGGGGAAGGGTCAGACGATCCGCTCGCCGGGGATGACGATCGCGTCCAGGGCGGCCAGGTCGGCCGCGTCGGGGATCCAGTCGGCCGCCGCCGCGTTGGCGGTGACCTGTCCGGGGTTCATGGCGCCGCAGATCACGGAGCCGACGGCGGGCAGGGCGGCCAGTCCGCCCACGGCGACCTGGAGGAGGGTCAGGCCGCGTTCGGCGCCGTACGCGGTGAGCGCCTCCACGCGGTCGAGGGCGGCGTCGGTGAGCCAGCCCTGCCGCCAGGACAGCCGGCTGCCGGGCGGGGGTTGCTCGCCGCGCCGGTACTTGCCGCTGAGCAGGCCGTTGGCCAGCGGGTAGTACGGCAGCAGTCCGATGCCGTGACGCAGACAGGCCGGGATCAGGTCCTCCTCCACGCTGCGGTCGAGCAGGTGGTAGCGGGCCTGGGTGGACACGAAGGCATCGCTCAGGTCCTCGGCCGGGAGAGCGGAGCAGCCGAAGTACCCGATCTTGCCCTCGTCGACGAGTTCGCGCAGGGCGGCGATCGTCTCGTCGAGCGGGGTGACGTCCGGCTCGTGGTACTGGTACAAGTCGATGCGGTCGGTGCCGAGACGGCGGAGCGAGGCTTCGACGGCGTACCGGATATAGGCGCGGGCACCTCGCCGACCGTACTGATCGGCCTCCGGCCCCATCTCCATGCCGAACTTGGTGGCCAGGACGACGTCGTCGCGGTTGCCCTTGAGGGCGGCGCCGAGCAGCCGTTCGCCGTCACCGCGCGTGCCGCCCTGTTCGCCGAACCCGCCGTACATGTCGGCGGTGTCGAACAGGGTGACCCCGGCGTCGAGGGCCGCGTGGACGACGGCCTTCGTGCCGTCCTCGTCCAGGCGGGAGCCGAAGTTGTTGCCGCCGACTCCGACCACGGAGACGGCCGGACCGCGTTCGCCCAGCGTGCGGTACCTCATGACCGGCTCCCGAACCCGATACAGACGTTCTTCGTCTGCGTGTAGCTCGCCAGGGCTTCGAGGCCCTTCTCCCGGCCCCAGCCGCTGTGCTTGTAGCCGCCGAAGGGCAGCTCGACGCCGGTGCCGACGCCGGTGGCGTTGACGGAGACCTGGCCGGCCCGGATGCCCTCCGCGAGGCGCATCGCCTTGTCGATGTCGCGGGTCCAGACGTAGGAGGAAAGGCCGTACGGGCTGTCGTTGGCGATGTCCAGGGCCTGGTCCGCGTCGTCGAAGTCGATGACGGTGACGACGGGGCCGAAGATCTCCTCGCGGGCGCAACGGGCCTGGTTGGTCAAGCCGGTGAGGACGGTCGGCTCGATGTAGTAGCCGTCGGCCAGAGCCGGGTCGGACGGTGCGCCGCCGCCGACGCGCACCGTCGCGCCCTCCTGCCGGGCCAGGTCGAGGTAGCCCAGCACCCGGTCGCGCTGGCGGGCGGCGACCAGCGGGCCGATGTCCGGGTCGGACAGGCCGGGGCCGACGCGCAGGGTGGCGATCTTCTCCACCAGCCGGTCCAGGAACTCCTCCGCGCCGCGCTGGAGCAGCAGGCGCGTCCCGGCGGAGCACATCTGTCCCGCGTTGCTGAACGAGGCGCCCAGGATCGCGGTCAGCGCCAGGTCGAAGTCGGCGTCGGCGAAGACGACGAACGGCGACTTGCCGCCCAGCTCGGTGACCGACGGCACCACGTTGGCGGCGGCTGCCTGGGCGACCTTGATGCCGGTGGGAACCGAGCCGGTGAAGGTGACCTGGTCGATGCCGGGATGCCCGGCGAGGGCAGCTCCCGTCTCGCCGTCGCCGGGGACGACGTTGAGGACACCCGGCGGAAGCCCGCACTCCAGTGCGATCCTGCCGATCTCCAGCGGCGTCAGCGGCGCCTCGGGAGAGGGCTTGAGCACCACCGTGCAGCCCGCGGCCAGCGCCGGAGCAGAGCCCCTCGCGGTGTTCTGCAGCGGGTAGTTGAACGGGATGATCTGGCCGGAGACGCCGATCGGCTCGCGCACGGTGTAGTCGAGCAGCCCCGGGCCCAGCGGGATCGTGGAACCGCCCAGCTTGTCGGCGAAGCCCGCGTAGAACTCGAAGTAGCGGGCGGCGGCCTCGACGTCGGCCTTCGCCTGGCTGAGCGGCTTGCCGGTGTCCTGGCTCTCCAGCCGCGCCAGCCGTTCGCCCTGGTAGCGGATGGCCTCGGCGATCCGGTACAGGAGCCGGCCACGGTCGGCTGCCCGCATCCGGGCCCATTCGGGCGCCGTGAACGCTGCCCTGGCCGCGGCCACGGCCTGGTCCACGTCCGCCTTGCCGGCCAGCGCCACCGTGGTGATGGCCGTGCCGTCGGACGGGTCGAGGACGGTGAAGGTGCGGCCGTCGGCGGCGGGTAGCTGCTTGCCGTCGACGAGGAGCAACTGGGTGCCGCCGCTCATGGCCGTATCTCCCCCTGCACCTCACCGAAGATGACGACCTCGTCGCCCGGACGGACGGTCCGGATCCGGCGCACCCAGAGCACGATGCCGTCCTGCGGGGCGATCACCTCTTCCAGCGTGTTGCCGTAGTGGTCGACGATGTGGGCGATCAGGTCGCCCTCCTTGCAGGTCTCCCCCGGCTCGGCGTGTCCGAGGAAGAAGCCGCCGGACGCGGAACGGGCGAAGGTGCCGGAGGTGGCGGTGTAGCTGTCGCGCAGCTTCACCTCGCCGTCGATCATCTTCAGCTGCCGCATGATGTTGTGGATCGACTCGACGTGCAGCTCGACGTTGGCCTCGCGGTAGGTGCCGCCGCCCGCCTCGATGGTGACGGCGGGCTTGCCCGCCGCGAGGGTGGGGTGGCGGACCGTACCGCCCCACTTGCCGCCCTTCCAGACCAGCTCGTGACCGGCCGCGAGAGCCAGGTCCGTGGCGAGCTCCTCATAGCCGCCCTGGAGGATGACCAGCGGGGCGATCTCGCCGAACGTGCCGCCGGTGTGCAGGTCCACGAGCGCGTCGATGGCGGGGACGACCTGCTCGACGAAGGTGGCTGCCAGCCGCAGGGAGTACGAGCCGTCTGCGTCACCCGGGAAGATCCGGTTGAGGTTCAGGTAGTCAAGGCCGCTGGTGCGGGCGGCTGCCTCGAAGGCGGGGGTGTTCATGCAGGGGATGCCGACGAGGGTGCCGCGCAGGGTGGCCGGGTCGAGGTCGGCGAGGACGCGGCGGATGGCCTCCTGGCCGTCGTACTCGTCGCCGTGCACACCCGCGTCCACGCACAGCACGGGACCGTCCTGGGCGCCGTTGACGACGATGAGCGGGATGCCCAGCTCGACGCCGTAGCTGCTGGTGCCGACCGGGATGAGGCCCTGGGCGCGTTCGCCGGGGGAAACGGTCAGCGGACCGATGGAGTACATGTCGTTCCTTTCGAAAACGGGGTGGGTCACAGGCGGGCGGACGCCTCGACGAGGGTGTCGGCGAGGATGTCGGCGATCCGGTCGAGGAGTAGGCGGTCGCTGATCAGCGGGGGCGCGATCTGGACCAGCGGCGCCGACCGGTTGTAGACGCGGGCCAGGAGACCGGCCTCGCGCAGGCGGCGCGGGATCAGGTCGACGACCAGGTCGGCCCGGGCGCGGTCGCTGAAGCCGCCGCCGTCGAGATCTCCGACGAGTTCGCAGGCGTAGAAGAATCCGGCGCCGCGGACGTCGCCGACGATGGGCAGGTCGGCGAGGGACGCCATCCGTCCCGCGAGGTGGTCCTGGAGCCCTCGGACGTTGTCCAGGACCCGGTCCCGTTCCATGATCTCCAGGCTGCGCAGCGCGATTGCCGCGCTGAGCGGGTGGCCGGCGAAGGTGTAGCCGTGGTTGAGGACCGCACCGGGCCGGTTGATGACCTCGACCACGCGGCCGCTGACCAGGGTCGCCCCCATGGGGGCGTATCCGGCGGTGATGCCCTTGGCGACGGTGACCATGTCCGGGCGGGCGCCGTAGCGGTCTCCGCCGAACCACTCCCCCAGCCGTCCGAAGGCGGTGATCACCTCGTCGGCGACCAGAAGGAAGCCGAACCGGTCGGCCAGCGCCCTCAGTCCCTCCCAGTAGCCCACCGGAGGTGTGATGCACCCGCCCCGGTTCTGCACCGGTTCGGCGATCAGCATGGCGATGGTCTCCGGGCCCTCGGCCAGGATCTCGGCCTCCAGCTCGGCGAGCAGGTGCGCGGTGTACGCCCTGTCGTCGGCGAACTCGGGGGCCAGGCCGAAGCGGTTGGTGTTGGACACGAACCGGGTGTCGATGGCCGGCGGTCCGTACGGGTCCGTCAGGCCGGGGTCGTCGGTGAGGGAGAGGGCGCCGACGGTCAGGCCGTGGTAGGCGCCGCGCCGGGAGATCGCCTTGACCCGGCCCGGTTCGCCACGCAGGGAGTGGTAGCGGCGGGCCATCTTCCAGGCCGTCTCGACGGCTTCGGCGCCGCCGCCGGAGAAGAAGGTGTGCTCGATGCCGACGGGGGCTATCAGGGACAGGCGTTCGGCGAGCTCGATGGCCGTCGGGTGCGCGGAGCAGGACCACAGCGGGCTGAAGCACAGCTCGCGCAGTTGCTTGGCCGCCGCCTCGGCGAACTCGGGGCCGTAGGAGTAGCCGAGTTGGCAGCAGTACAGACCGGAGAGGCCGTCGATGTAACGTCTGCCGTTCGCGTCGTCGACATAGGGACCCTCGCCGCGCTGGACGACGAAGAGGTTCTCGCCCTCCTGGCCGAGCGAGCCGTTGGGGGTCATGTTCAGGAGCAGGTGTCTGGCCGCCGTGGCGGACAGTTCGCCGGCCGGGGTGCAGGTGCTGGTGCTGGTGCTGGTGCTGGTGGTCATGAGGTCTCACTTCCGGCGGGAACGCCCAGTCCCGGTTCTGTAGGCAGCAGGCCGTCCTGCTTGCCGGAGCCGCTGAGCCTGCGCACCACGCCGACGAGGCCGAGGGCCACGACTGCGACCGCGATGAGGATCGCGCTGACCGCGGTCACCGAGGGATCGACGTTGTACTGGAGGACGTTGAACACCTGGACCGGCAGGGTCACGGTGTCCACGGAGGACAGGAACTGCGAGATGAAGAACTCGTCGAAGCTGGTGATGAAGGCGAAGATGCCTGCCGCGACCATGCCGGGCATGGCCAAGGGCAGGGTGATCCTGCGCCAGACGGTCAGCCGGCCGGCGCCCATGCTGGCGGCCGCGTCCTCCAGCCGTTCGTCGATGCCCTTGAGCGTGGCCATGAGGATCATCACCGCGATCGGTGAGGCGAGCACGGTGTGACCGAGGGCGATGGCGACCGGGCTGCCGAGCATCGAGGCCGGCTCGAAGAGCAGGAACAGGCCGAGAGCGATGACCACTTGGGGGATCACCAGCGGAGCGAGGACCAGGCCGTAGACCGCCGTCCGCAGCGGCAGTTCGCTGCGGACCAGCGCCGTGGCCGCGGTCATGCCGAGGACGAGCGAGAAGACCGTGGTCATGGCGGCGACCAGGGCGCTCAGGGAGAGCGCGGCCGGCCACTTGCTGCCCTCGACGAACAGCTGCTTGTACCAGCCGAACGTCCAGGCAGCCGGCGGGAAGTTGCCGAAGGCGTCCTTGCCGAAGGAAGTGACGACGATGACGATGATCGGCAGGGCCAGGAACACCAGGATCAGGGTCGCCAGCACGGCCAGGGTGATGCGGCCGGCCAGGGTGGAGCGGAGCTCGATCATGACGCCGTACCCCGGTTCCGAAGGGCCTCGCCGGCCGACTTCAGCAGCCTGAGCAGCAGCAGTCCGGCGAAGGTGAGGAGCAGCAGGATGATGCCGAGTGCGGAGGCGCCGTTCCACTGGTTCTGCTTCATGACCTGCTCGTCGATGAGCGAGGCGACCATCGTCTGCTTCTCGCCGCCCATCAGGGCGGGGGTGAGGTAGTAGCCGAGGCACAGGATGAAGGACAGGACGCCCGCGTTGACCAGGCCGGGGGCCACCAGGGGGACGTAGACGCGACGGAAGATGGTGATCCGTCCGGCGCCCATACTGGCCGCCGCGGCGAGCAGCCGCCGGTCGATGCCCTTCATCACGGCGTAGAGCAGCAGGACCGTGTACGGGAGCATCACGGCGGTGGTGCCGATGACGACGCCGATCTCGTTGTAGAGCAACTCGAAGGGCGCACCCGGGAAGTGAAGATCCGTCAGGGTGTTGTTCACGACGCCGTTGTCACCCAGCAGGATGATCCAGCCGTAGGTGCGCACCAGGGCGCTGATGAAGTGCGGGACGACCACGACGAGCATTGCGAGGCCGGCCCACAGCGGCTTGAGCCGGGAGATCGCGGAGGCCAGTGTGAACCCGACGACCAGGGCGAGCAGGGAGGTCTCGGCCGAGATCCGCAGGGTGGTGAGCAGGATCTCCAGGTTGGCGCCGGCGAAGGCGTCGGCATACCAGTGCAGGGTGAAGCCGCCGTTGTCGCCCTTGAGGCTCAGCATCAGGGTGCTGAAGATCGGATAGACGAAGAGGATCAGGAGGTAGACGACGACGGGTGTGGCGTTGAGCAGTCCGAAGCGGGTGCGCCGGTCGGACAGCGAAGCGCGCGTGCGTCGCTTCTTGTGGGGCACAGGGGCGATGGAGCTCGGTGCGGGAGCCAGCACGGCCATGGTTGTCACCCCCCGCTTTCCGGGTCGGGGAGCACGTCGGGGAAGACACTGACGTTGGCGGGGTCCGCGGTCAGGCCGACGTTTTCGCCGAGTGCGGGGGCGCGTCCGGCGGGCAGCTCCAGGCGTACGAGTTCGGTGGCCGGACCGCCGACGGGGCGGACGGTGACACGGACGAGGGTGCCGACGTAGGTGACCGTCTCGACGGTCCCGGTACAGAACCCGTCGCCCGGCGGACACAGCGCGAGCCGGCCGGGCTGAACCGCGGCCCGTACCCGAGTTCCCTCCATCGCCGACTGCGGGCGGGCCTTGAGCAGTCCTCCCGTGTCGAGCCGTACGAGGGTGTGCTCGGACGTCTGCTGCTGGAGCGCGCCGGGGAGGAAGTTGGCCGCGCCGAGGAAGTCGGCGACGAACGGGGTGCGGGGGCGCTCGAAGAGTTCCTGCGGGGTGTCGAACTGGTCGATCAGCCCGTCCCGCATGACCGCGATGCGGTCGGAGAGGACGAGGGCCTCTTCCTGGTCGTGCGTGACGTAGATGACGGTCAGGCCGAGTTCCTGCTGGATGCGCTTGATCTCGGTCTGGAGCTGGTCGCGCAGTTTCTTGTCGAGGGCGCCGAGCGGTTCGTCCATGAGGATCACCGGGGGCCGGTAGACCAGTGCCCGGCACAGGGCGACGCGCTGCTGCTGGCCGCCGGAGAGCTCGCGCGGTCGCCTGCGCGCCATGGCTGACAGTCCGGCCATCTCCAGGGTCTCGCCGACCCGCCGGCGCAGTTCCGCCTTCGGGATGTCGCGCAGTTGCAGCGGGAAGGCGACGTTCTCCCACACCGTCATGTGCGGGAAGAGCAGGTACTGCTGGAAGACGAAGCCCAGGCCGCGCTTCTGCGGGGCCAGGCGGGTCACGTCCCGGCCGCCGACGACGATGCTGCCGGAGTCGGGCTCGCAGAACCCGGCGATCATCATCAGGGTGGTGGTCTTGCCGGAGCCGGAGGAACCCAGGAAGGTGACGAACTCGCCGGCGGCGATCTC
Organism: Streptomyces sp. NBC_00576; assembly: GCF_036345175.1. Taxonomy (NCBI): domain Bacteria; kingdom Bacillati; phylum Actinomycetota; class Actinomycetes; order Kitasatosporales; family Streptomycetaceae; genus Streptomyces; species Streptomyces sp. NBC_00576. The sequence goes on from NZ_CP107780.1 coordinate 1,951,995, forward strand.
CATGGAGACCTCGTCGACGGCGGTGACGCCGCTGTAGGTCTTGCGCAGTGCCTTCACTGACAAGGGCTTTCCGGTACCGGTCGCCGGCGCCAGCACGGTCCGTGAGGGCATCAGGTCGATGTCAGGCATGCGTCCACTCCTGCCAGCGCTTGGACACGGCGTCCTGGTTCTTGATCCACCACTCGACGTCCAGGTCGAAGCCGGACTCCAGGTGCCCGGGCGAGCTGGCCAGGTTCTCGGCGGCGGTCGTGGAGAGCTTCTTGTAGGCGGCCGGCACCGTGGGGGCCATCGGGTAGAGCTCGGCGTAGGCCGCCTGCACCTCGGGCCGCAGCGAGAAGTCGATGAGCTGGTAGGCGGCGTCGAGGTTGGAGGCGCCCTTGGGGATGCCCCATCCATTGCTCTGCCTGCGGGCGCCGTTCCACTGGTAGGCGAGCGGGGCGCCGCCCTTGATCAGCTCGTCGAGGCGGCCGTGCCACACACTGGAGGCGACGACCTCCTTGCGGCCCAGCAGCACGCCGGGCAGCGCGCCGGTGTCCCAGAACTTCCGGACGGAGCCCTTGATCTCGTCGAGGACCCTGAAGGCCCGGTCCACATCGAGCGGGTAGAGCTGGTCCGGTGCCACGCCGTCGGCGAGGAGGGCGAACTCCAGCTCCGGGTAGTCGGCGTCCAGCGCCTGGAGGCCACGGTTGCCCTTGAACGATCCGGTGTCCCAGAAGTCGGCCCAGGAGGAAGGTTTCTTCCCCCCAAATGCGTCCGTTCGGTACGCCATCACGCTGGCCCAGTAGTTCTTGCCGACCGCGTTGGAGGTCACGAGGGACTTGGCGATGCCGGCGTTCTTGAAGTTCTTCAGCCGGTCGAAGTCCAGCTCCTCGGTGGCGTCCTCCTTCTTGAACAGGACGTAGTCGGCCATCGAGTCGTCGATCACGTCGAACTGCGGACGGCCCTGCTTGATCTGGGCGAGCATCTGCGCGTAGGCGATGTTGACCACCTTGACCTGGATGCCGGTCTCCTTGGTGAACGGCTCGTAGATCGCCTTCTGGTTGGCCTCGCCGTAGGTGCCGCCGCTGTCGCGGACGACGAGCGTCTTGGAGCTCTTGCCGCCGCTGCCGACGGAGCGGCTGCTGCCGGTGCCGCAGGCGGTGAGCGATGTCGCGGCGATGCCTGCGGCGACGCCGCCGACTCCGCGAAGGAACACTCTGCGGTCTATCCGAACATCTTTCACCGGGGACTCCTGAGGGTGCGGTACGAGGGGAGAAAGGAGGGGATGTGCGCGGGGGGTGCGATGCGGTTCTTGCCGGTACGGGGGGCTTTGGAGTGGGGGTTCAGTGGCCGGGATCCCGCGGCGCGGGGGCGGCGATGGCGGCCAGCTCGGCGCCGAGGGCGACGGTCAGGCCGCGCATGCCGTAGAAGATCCGCCCGGCGGCCGGGGCGTGGACCTTGTGCTCGGTGCCGTCGGCCGGGTCGATGACCCGGCCGAGGAGCCGGCCCTCCGTCACGTCGTCGCCGACGCTGAACTCCGGGTACCACAGGCCGGTCGCCTCGGAGGTGACGCCGGCGGCCCAGACCCAGGCGCGGACGGCCGGGTCGTCCTGGGGCTTGGTCTCCAGGACGCCGAGCCGGCCCAGTACCCCGTACAGACCGTCGACGAGGCGACGGGCGGTGTCCGCGTCGCGTTCGCCGAGCTGGCCGGTCTCCACGAGGATCGCCGGGACGCCCTGGCGGGCGGCTGCCGCGTGACTGTTGCCGCCGTCGGCGTTCGTTCCGAAGATGACGTCCTCGATGCCGACGGCGCCGGCCATGTCCGCGGTCTTCGCGTCCAGTTCCGGGTCGCCGGTGAGGCGGTAGCCGACGAAGTTCTTCAGGACCTCGTCGATGCCGCCGGAGTGCAGGTCGACGTAGGCGTCGGCGCCGTCCACCAGGTTGGCGAACAGCCACGCCGCGAGACGCTCGGTGGGGCCGCCCTCCGGGTCGCCCGGGAAGACGCGGTTGATGTTCACACCGTCGACCGGGGAGACGCCGAGGCGTCCCTCGTAGACGGCCGGGGGGTTGGCGACGGGGCAGATGACGACCTGGCCGTGCACCTCGCCGGGCTCCAGCAGGGCGGCGAGCCGGGTGGCCGCGTCGATGCCGCTGAACTCGCCGCCGTGCACACCGGCCGTGATGAGGACGCGGGGCCCGGGGTTGGTGCCGTTGACGAGGGTGAGCGGGACGTCGACGGTGAGCGTGCCGAGGTCTACGGGCAGGGTGCCGCGGGTCTTGCTGCCGGGCTCGGCGCTGAGCGTGCCGACGAGGAGGGACGTGTTCGTGGTCATCGTCGTTACGCTTCCGTCCGGTCGAGGGTCGAGATGAAGTCGATGGGCTGCGGCGAGGCGCCGTCGAGCGCCAGGTCGGCCGCGATGTCGCCGAAGGCGGGCGAGAGCTTGAAACCGTGACCGGAGAACCCGGCAAGAAGGACAATATGCTCATTCCCTTGCCCGCCTGGCAACGGTCCGACCAGCGGACGGCTGCTCTCGGTGTAGCCCTCCATGTAGACGGAGAGCCGGGTCGGGTCGGGGTTCAGGTCCGGCATGTACTGGCCGATGAGCTCGGTGAAGACCTCCAGCTCCTCCGGCTGCACGGTCCGGTCCAGCTGGTTCGGGTCGCCGGCCGGACGGTGCAGGGCTCGGGAGAGGCCGAGCTTGACGGAGATGCCGTCCGGGGAGGGCAGGCCGTAGCAGTGGGTGGGTGCCGTACGGATGAACGCCGGGCGCTCCTCGCCGAACCAGGCGTCCGCGGTGGGCACGTACCAGGCGCTGATCAGCCGGCGGATGTCCACCTCCCACGGCAGGTCCGGGAGCAGGTCGTTCACCCACGGGCCGGGGCTGACGACGGCGGTGTCGAAATGCTCACTGCCCTCGTCGGTGCGGATCTCGACACCGTTCGCGACGGGCACGATCTCGCGGACCGTGGTGTAGCGGTGGATGCGGGCGCCGAGCTCTTCGGCGCGGCTAGCGGCGGTCTGGATCGTCAGCTCGGGCCGGATGAAGCCCGCCCGGCGGTCGAGTACGGCCGCGTCGCCGTCCTCGATCCGGAACTGCGGGAAGCGCTTGGCGAGCGCCTCGGCGTCCAGCACCTCGTGGTCCAGGCCGTGCTCGGCGATGGACTCGAGGACGGTGGCCATCTGCTGATGCTCGGTCGGCCCCATCAGCAGGCAGCCGGTCAGCCGGCGCAGTTCGCGGCCAGTGTCCTGCTGGAGCTGCTCCCACAGGGCGTCGGCGTGCTTGAGGAGCGGGACGTACCGGGAGTCCTCGAAGTGCGCGCTGCGGAAGATCCGGGTCTCGCCGCCGGCGGCGCTGCGGTCGTGGCCCGGGGCGAAGCGGTCGTACCCGACGACCTCGGCTCCGCGGGCGGCCAGTCGCCAGGCGGCCTGGCTGCCCATCGTTCCGACGCCTACGACGGCGACGCGCTTCTTGGCAGACACAAGGGGTTCCTTTCGTCTCCCGGGGCGTGGATGCTGAACGCCCGGTTGCGGACTCTTGGATTCCGGATGGACCGCGGCGCCGGGTCGATGACCACGTCTGCACTGTCCGGGGAAGGGGACTTCGTAATTGCCCCCTGCTAGCCCGTGCCACATTGTGGAACGATGTGCTAGGATCTGGCACGAGAATGACAGCCACTCCTGAGGGAGTCAAGAGGGTGTCGATCAGATATTTCGAGGATTAACAGGGGGAAACCGGATGGAAATGAAGAGCGTGATCAGGTCTCTGCGCGTCCTGGAAGCGGTCGCGCAGCACCAGCCTGTGACCGTCGGCGAACTGACCAAGATCTTCGGGCTGCCCAAGTCGACCGTGCAGCGCACCCTGGTCACCCTGGCCGAAGCCGGCTGGCTGCGCGCCAACCGCAAGGACACCACCCGCTGGGAGATCGGCGCCCGCGTCCTCGCCGTACGCCCCGCCGCCCTCCAGGGATCCAGCCTCTACGCCGCCGCACGCGAACCCATGGTCCGCCTCCGCGACACAGTGAACGAGACCATCCACCTCTCGGTGCCGGACGCGTTGCAGTGCGTGGTGGTGGTCGACCGCGTGGACTGTGACCAGGCGGTACGGACGTTCATCAACATCGGCGACACCTCGCCGCTGCATGCCACCGCCACCGGGCGGGCGATCCTCGCGCACCTGCCGAGGGCGGACGTCGAGGAACTCGTCGAGCGTGGACTGGAGCGCTTCAACGACTCCACGCCGACCGATGCCGCCGGACTGCGGGCGGAGCTGGACCGCGTGCGGGGGGACGGTTACTCGGTGAATCTCAACCAGTACCGGCCGGACGTGTGCGCGGTGGCCGCAGCCATCCTGGACGCGGACGCCACGCCGCTCGCGGCGGTGGCGATTTCGATGCCCGCTTCCCGGTTCGAGCCGGACCGGCTGCCCACGTGGGGCCGCCTCGTCGCTGACACGGCGACGGAAATCGCGGCGCGCCGCCTGGGCGGCTGAGAAGGGACGGCTGCCTGGCCCCGGCACGCGGCCAGGCAGCCGCGCAGGCGGAGCGACCCGCCGGGCGCCGAACCAGCAGCCGACCCGGAGGTCAGCGGAGCCCGCGCGCCGAGTACTCCTTCTGGACCACCTCTGAGAGCGCCGCGACGAAGCGGTCGAGCTCGTCCTTGCGCATGTAGATGTGCGGTGACACGCGGAACCCCCCGCAGATGCCGTACCTCGCGGTATTTCGTATGGACCTGGTGGGCCTCTCTCAGCTCCCGCTCCACGGCCCTGTTGTCGAGGTGGTCGATCGAGAACAGGGTGACGGCGCCCAGGTTCTCGGTGTCCAGCGGCGTGTGCAGCCGGAATCCGGGAATGTCCCCGGCGAGATCCACCCAGTAACGAGTCAGCTCCCGCAGCCGCTCGTGAATCCTCTGGACGCCGATCTCCTGGTGGAGCCGGGCGGCCGGCGCGATCCCCGCCGACCTGGGCGCGGGACGGCCCCGCGCGATGCGCGAGACGGCGCGGTCAGGGCGTGACCGCCGTCCTCGCAACGGCATCCGCGAGGTACAAGGTGCCGAGGAACTTCTCAGTGAGCGAGGCCGGCTCTCTCACCCCCGACTCAGCCGTGCCACATAGTGGCATGCTATGCTGAAATCTGGCACGAGAATGGCAGCCACCCGGGAGGGAGTCAAGAGGGTGTCGTCCGAAAATTTCGAGGACCAACGGGGGGAAACCAGATGGAAATGAAGAGCGTGACCAGGTCCTTGCGCATGCTGGAGGCCGTCGCCCAGCACCAGCCGGTGACCGTGGGGGAACTCACCAAGCTGTTCGGGCTGCCCAAGTCGACCGTGCAGCGCACCCTGGTCTCCCTGGCGGGAGCCGGCTGGCTGCGCGCCAACCGCAAGGACACCACCCGCTGGGAGATCGGCGCCCGCGTCCTCGCCGTACGCCCCGCCGCCCTCCAGGGATCCAGCCTCTACGCCGCCGCACGCGAACCCATGGTCCGCCTCCGCGACACAGTGAACGAGACCATCCACCTCTGCGTACCGGACGCACCCCAGTGCATGGTCGTCGTCGACCGCGTCGACTGCGACCATGCCGTACGGACCTACCACGCCATCGGCGACACCTCGCCCCTGCACGCCACCGCCACCGGACACGCCGTCCTCGCCCATCTGCCGGAGGCGGACATCGACGAGATCGTCACCCGCGGACTGGAGAGCTACAGCGACTCCACCCCCACCGACCCCGCGGAACTGCGCGCCGAACTGCGGCGCGTCCGCAAGAACGGTTACGCCGTCAACCGCAACCAGTACCTGGCCGGTGTCTGCGCCATCGCCGCGCCCGTCCTGGACGGCGACGGCAGCCCGCTGGCCGCCGTGGCTGTCTCCCTTCCCGACTCCCGCTTCTCGGCGGACCGGCTGCCCGAGCTGGGCCGGCTGGTCGCCGACACCGCAGCGGAGATCACCGCTCGCCGCCTGGGTTGACAGCCGCTCCCCTGCGCGCCCCTGGTCGAAACAGGGGCGGGTGCCGCGCAGGTGCCGCGCTTCATTCCGCATCGAGGTGGAGCCGAGAAACCGGTGCCTGCCTCCACGACAAGCCGGACACCCAAGAGCTCACGCTCGTTCCACCCGGACGCCGCACCCGGCAGCCGGTGAGGGCCATCGCCAACGCCCTGGCCGACACCGGGTGGTACCAGTCCGGGATGCCAGTCGGTGACGGCAAAGGGACACCACCCGGTGTCGCTGAAGGCCGTCTGCCCCCGTGCCCGGCGGTGTGGAAACCAGGCACGGGGGCGGCCCGTCGCGGTGCGCGAGGCGGAGGAGTCAGGGCATGACCGCCGTCATCGCACGGGCACCGCGAGGTACTGGTACTCCAGGAACTCGTCGATGCCGACCCGGCCGCCCTCGCGCCCGAGCCCGGACTGCTTGACGCCGCCGAAGGGGGCAGCAGGGTTGGAGACGAGGCCGGTGTTCAGACCGACCATGCCCACCTCCAGGCGTTCACTGACGCGAAGGGCGCGGTCCAGGCCCTCGGTGAAGACGTAGCCGACGAGTCCCCAGGGGGTGTCGTTGGCCCGGCGGATCACCTCGTCCTCGTCATCGAAGGTGAGGATCGCCGCCACGGGGCCGAAGATCTCCGTGTCCATCAGCCGGCTGCCCGAGTCGACGTCGGTGAGGACGGTCGGCGGGTAGAAGCAACCCGGCCCTTCGGGCGCGCGGCCGCCGACGAGCACCTGCGCGCCGCGCTCCACCGCGTCGGCGACCAGTTCCTCGACCTTGGCCCGCCCGGCCCTGTCGATCAGCGGTCCGACGTCGACGCCGTCCCGGGTACCGGGACCGACCACGAGCGCGCCCATGCGCTCGGCCAGGCGACGTCCGAACTCCTCCGCCACCGAGTGGTGTACGAAGAAGCGGTTGGCGGCGGTGCACGCCTCGCCCATGTTGCGCATCTTGGCGAGCATGGCGCCGTCGACGGCCTTGTCCAGGTCGGCGTCCTCGAAGACGATGAACGGCGCGTTGCCGCCCAGCTCCATCGAGGTGCGTACGACGGCGTCGGCGCACTGGGCGAGCAGCAGCCGCCCGACGTTGGTGGAGCCGGTGAAGGAGAGCTTGCGGATCTGCCCGCCGCGCAGGAGCGGTTCGCACACCTCTCCCGCACGCGAGGTGGTGACGACGTTCAGCACGCCGTCCGGCAGCCCGGCCTCCTGGAGGATTGCGGCGAGGGCCAGGCTGGACAGAGGGGTCTGCGGGGCCGGCTTGAGCACCATCGTGCAGCCGGCCGCGATCGCCGGGCCGATCTTGCGGGTGCCCATGGCCAGGGGGAAGTTCCACGGGGTGATCAGCAGACAGGGGCCGACCGGGCGGCGGGACAGCAGCATGCGGTTGCGGCCGTCGGGCAGGATGCCTCCGCCGCCGTCGATACGGACGGCCTCCTCGGAGAACCACCGGAAGAACTCGGCCGCGTACGCCACCTCTCCCCTGGCCTCGGCCAGCGGCTTTCCCATCTCCGACGTCATCAGGTGGGCGAGCTCGTCGGTGCGCTCGAGAATGATCTCGTAGGCCCGGCGCAGGATCTCACTGCGCGCCCGCGGGGCCGTACGGGCCCACTCCTCCTGCGCCTGGACCGCAGCTTCCTCCGCGAGTTTGGCGTCCTTGGCGCCCGCGTCGGCAACACGGGCGATGATCTCACCGGTCGCGGGGTCGTCCACGGGCATGGTGGCGCCGTCCGCGGCGTCCAGCCAGGACCCACCGATGAACAACTGCGTGGGTGTGTCGGTCATGACGTCTCTCCTGGTTGGTCGGCAGCGGGGTCGAGGAGCTCCGCGAGGTGCAGGGCCCGGAGGCCCCGGTCACCGGCGAGATGGTCGATCTGGGTGGCGCAGCTGAAGCCGTCGGCCACGACGACGGTCGGCGTGTCCTGGCCGATGCCGTCGAGGCGAGGTTTCAGGGCCAGGCCGGCGACGGCCATCGAGGTGTCGTAGTGCTGTTCCTCGAAGCCGAAGTTGCCGGCGAGTCCGCAGCAGCCCTCGGCCTCGTCGACCTTGCCCACACCCAGTCGGCGCAGCAGGTCGGCGGGGCGGCTGCCCTTGAAGGTGGCGTACTCGTGACAGTGGGTCTGCAGGACGACGTCGTCCGGCAGCTCGGGAGGCATCCAGTCGGCGGCGGCCAGGTCGGTCAGGGCGCCCGTGAAGGTGTGAACGCGGTCCGCGACCCGACGGGCGGCGTCCGTCCCGAGAAGCTCGGGCACGTCGCGCTTGAGCGCGGCGGCACAGCTCGGTTCGGCCACGATGATGGGCCGTTCGTCGCCGTTGTCGAGGTGAGCGACCGTACGGGCCATGATTTTGCGGGCCACGGAGAGCTGGCCGGTGCTGACCCAGGTCAGACCGCAGCACAAGCCGTCCTGAGCCGTGCAGGGGATTCCCGCGTCGGCGAGCACGCGGCTCGCGGCTCCCGCGACCTCGGGACGGAAGGCGCGGGTGAAGCTGTCGACGAAGAGCAGGGCCTTCGCCGGTTCGCCGCTCTTCGCCTTGCGCAGGACCCGGCGCAGGCTGCGCCGGGGGGCGAAGGCGGGGATCCTGCGCTTCGTCGTGACGCCTCCAAGACGGGCGAGCAGTGTGCCGATCGGTCCGCGCAACAGGACGTTGAGAGGACGGGCGGCGTATCCGGCGAGGGCGGAGGTCAAGGGCAGCCAGCCCAGCGAGTAGTGGGAGCGCGGCCGGATCCTGCCCTTGTAGTGCTGGTGCAGGAACTCCGCCTTGTAGGTGGCCATGTCGACGCCGACCGGGCAGTCGCTGGAGCATGCCTTGCAGGACAGGCACAGGTCGAGGGCGTCCCGTACCTCCGTGGACCGCCAGCCGTCCTGAATGGTCTCGCCGCGCACCATCTCCTGGAGGAGGCGGGCCCGGCCCCGCGTGGAGTCGTTCTCCTCGCCTGTGGCCCGGTAGCTGGGGCACATCACGCCGCCCGCGTCGCTGCGACATCGGCCGACGCCGACGCAGCGGCGGGCCGCGCCCGCGAAGCCGTCCTCGTCGTGCGGGAAGGTGAACTCCGTGGCCAGGGGCTGGATCTGGTGCAGCGCGAGATCGGCGTCGAGCGGGGCCGGCGCCACTATGACGCCCGGGTTCAGCAGCCCCTCGGGGTCGAAGACCTCCTTGAAGGCGGCGAACGCCCGGATCATCCGGTGGCTGTACATGACCTCCAGCAGCTCACCGCGGGCCCGTCCGTCACCGTGCTCGCCCGACAGTGTCCCGCCGTGCGCGACGACCAGGGCGGCCGCCTCGTGCAGGAAGCGGCGGGCGGCGGCGCGGCCCTCGTCCGTGGCGAGGTCGAAGTCGATGCGCACGTGGACGCATCCGGCGCCGAAGTGCCCGTACATCACACCCGTGAGCCCGTGATCGGCCAGCAGCCTGCGGAAGTCCCGCAGGTATCCGGCGAGGTTCTCGGGCGCCACCGCCGAGTCCTCCCAGCCCGGCCACGACTCTCCGCCGTCGACGAGGCGGGCGGCCAGGCCGGCCCCGTCCTCGCGGACCCGCCACAAGGAGCGCCGCTCGGACGCGCTCTCCACAACCCGCCCGCCGGTCGTCCGACCCTGTGCCTTGAGCACGTCGAGGAGCTCGGCCGCGCGCGTATTGACCGTGGCCTGGTCGTCGCCGTCGAGCTCGACGTACAGCCAGGCGCGCCCCTCGGGCAGTCCCGTGACGGAGTCGGGGCCGCGGCGGGCGCGCATGGTGGCGACGATCGCCTCGTCCATGCCCTCGACGGCGGTCGGATTCCACCGCAGGATCTCCGGCACATCCTCGGCCGCGTCGACGACGTCGTCGTAGCCGAGGGTCAGCAGCGCCGAAGCCTGTGCAGTCGCCACCAGGCGGACCGTCGCGGCGGTGACGACCGCACAGGAGCCCTCGGTGCCGACCAACGCGCGGGCCATGTCGAAGCCGCGCTCGGGCAGCAGGTGGTGCAGCTGGTAGCCGGAGACCTGACGGGGGATCTGGCCCAGCTCGGTCCTGATCGGCCCCAGGTTGTCGCCGATCAGGCGTCGTACGTCCGCTTCGAGGCGGGTGACGTGGTCGGTGTCGCGTGGGTCGGTCGGGTGCAGGCCGGTACGGTCGGCGACGGCCCGCACGCCGTCGGCCGTCACGATCTCCAGCGCCTCGATGTGGCTGCTGGTCCGTCCGTGCCGCACGGACCGGTTGCCGCACGCGTCGTTGCCGACCATCCCGCCGATGGTGCAGCGGCTGTGCGAGGACGGGTCGGGGCCGAAAGACAGCCCGTGCAGGGCGGTCGCGCTCTGCAGCGCGTCGAGGACGACTCCGGCCTCGACACGCGCGGTCCCGCCGGCCGGGTCGATGTCCAGGATCCGGTTCATGTACCGGGAGAAGTCCAGGACGACGCCCGGCCCGACCGCGTTGCCGGCCATGCTGGTGCCGCCGCCGCGCGCGGTGATGGGGACGCCCGTCTCCTTACAGGCCCGCAGCACCGCGACCACGTCGTCGGCGCTGCGGGGGAAGGCCACAGCCTGCGGGGGGACACGGTAGTTGGAGGCGTCGTAGGCGTACGGGCCGAGGGCGCCCGGGCCGGATTCCACCCGCAGGCCGGGAGCCGTCTCGGTGAGGCGGGCGGTCAGCCGCGCCGCGCTGTCGCTCATCGCGGCGATGCTCCTGAGGTACCGGCTTCCACAGCGGTCGCCCACGCCTGGAGGCCCTCGTCAACCGCCGTCTCGTCGATGACGAGGGCCGGGATCATCCGTACAACCTGGTTCCAGGCGCCGCACAGCAGCAGGAGCAGGCCCTCGTCGATGGCGGCGCGCTGCACGCGGGCGGCGGTCTCGGGGTCGGGGCTGCCGTCCTCGGTGACGAACTCGGTGGCCAGCATCAGCCCGAGGCCCCGCACGTCGCCGATGCCCGGCGTCCGGTCGGCCACCGCCTCCAGACCGTGTCGCAGCCGCTCGCCCATCGCCTCGGCGTTCTCGACGAGCTTCTCGTCGCGTACGACGTCGAGGGTGGCGCAGGCCGCGGCGCAGGCCACGGCGTTGGCGCCGTACGTGCCACCCTGCGAGCCCGGCCACGCCTTGGCCATCAGCTCCTCGGAGGCGGCGATCCCGGACAGCGGGAAGCCGCTGGCCAGACCCTTGGCAGTGACGAGGATGTCGGGCGTGACACCGAAGTGGTCATGCCCCCAGAAGCGGCCGGTGCGGCCGACGCCGGTCTGCACCTCATCGAGGATCAGGAGGAACCCGTGGCGGTCCGCGCGCTCCCGCAGCCCTTCCATGAAGACCCGGTTGGCAGGCACGTACCCACCTTCGCCGAGCACCGGCTCGACGATGATCGCGGCTGTGTCGGCGGGCGAGGAGATCGTCTGGAGCGTGTAGTCGAGCTCCTGCAGGGCGAAGCGGGTGGCGGTCTCCTCGTCCCAGCCGTAGCGGTAGGCCGACGGGAACGGGGTGACGACCACCCCGCTCATCAGCGGCGAGAACCCGGAGCGGAAGCGGGTACCCGAGGTGGTCATGGAGGCGGCGGCGACCGTACGGCCGTGGAAGCCGCCGTGACACACGATGACGTTCGGCCGGCCGGTGGCCTGGCGGGCCAGACGCAGCGCGGCCTCGACGGCCTCGCTGCCGGAGTTGGTGAAGAACAGGCTGTCCAGGCCGGCCGGCAGCACCTCGCCGAGCTTGTCGACGAGGCGGCGCAGGGGCTGGTGCATGACCGTCGTGTACTGGCCGTGGATCAGCGTGCCTACCTGCTCCTGCGCCGCCGCCACGACCCTGGGGTGGCAATGCCCGGTGCTGGTCACGCCGATACCCGCGGTGAAGTCGAGGTAGCGGCGGCCGTCCTGGTCGAAGAGGTGGACGCCCTCGCCCCGGGCCGCCACGACGGGCGTGGCCTGGCGAAGGTGCGGCGACAGTGCGGTCATGGTCGTCTCCCGGCGTGGGTCGTCGGACTGGTGCGCTCTGCCGAGCATCTCCGCCGCCCGGCGGCGAGCCAACGCGCGATCTGTCCGGTACGGGCCCGCTGTTCGGACGTTGTGTCAAGCACGGGCCGGAAATGCGGCGCTCACTGCCTCATCCACCGAGGCAGGGCTGCCCTTGCGCAGGTCAGCAAGGCTTGTCACAGTGGCCGGGCACTCCCCCTCTCGGCTTCGCTCGGGCGGGGCACCCCCATGGAGACACCGTGAACGACAGCCGTTCGACGGCACGACCGCCGGACATGGGCGGCCCGGACAGCACCCCGCCCGCCCGCGCCCTCACCATCGCCGACGTCCTTGCTCTGCCCGTCCTGGCCGCCGGCCAGCCCCAGGTCGTGACCGGCGTGACCTTGCTCGACCGGCCGGTCCGCTGGGTCCACATCACCGAGCTGACGGATCCCGCGTCCTTCCTCAAGGGCGGCGAACTCGTCCTGACCACCGGCATGCCCCTGCCCGAGGAGTCCGCAGGCATCCAACGCTACGTCGACGAACTCGCCCGCATCGGGGCGGCGGCCCTGGTCATCGAACTCGTACGGCGCTACCACCGCCCGCCCGACGCACTCGTCCATGCCTGCCGCACCCGCGGGCTGCCCCTGATCACCCTCACCAAGGACGTCAACTTCCTCGAGGTCACCCAGGTCGTCCACGGCCTCATCCTCGGCAACCAGGCCGAGGCGATGCGCCGCACCCAGCGCGTCCACGAGGCGTTCACGACGCTGACCCTGCGCGGCGCCGGACCCGAGGACGTCATGCGCGCGGCAGCCGAGATGAGCGGCCGCACGGTCGTCCTGGAAAATCTGGTCCACCAGGCACTGATCTGCGAACCCTCCGGCGCCACCCTGGAGGAAGCGCTCACCGACTGGGAGCAGCGCTCGAGAGCAACCCCGCCCGGCGACCGCACGAGCCGACGCGGCCCGGAAGGCTGGCTCACGGCATCGGTCGAGTATCAAGGTGAACGTTGGGGCCGCGTGGCCATGCTGCCCGTCCCCACCATCGAACCGGCCTTCGGACCGGAGCACATCACCGTCCTGGAAAGGACGGCGATGGCCCTGACCGTCGCGCGCCTCACCCACCCGACCCCCTGGGAAAGCACAGCGCACCGCAACGCTCTGCGCGACCTCGTCGAGCAGCGCCACCGCTCCGCAGCGGACGCCTGCGCCCGGCTGGCCGCACTGGGCCTGCCCGCCGAGAACAGCCGCTTCCTCACGGTCGTGGTGGACCTCCCCGCAAAAGACACCACAACGCATGCCGAGGCCCTCCTCTCCCAAGTCCTGCACGCCACGGGAATCCCGGCGCTCATCGGCGAACTGACCCCCGGCCGCCTGGGAGTACTGCTCGCCCTGAGCCCCTCACACCCCTGGCAACCCGCGGTCGAACGGCTGAGCCACGTGGCGCGCGACCTGTCCCCGAGGGCCGTCGTGAGCGTCGGCTTGGAGGTCGACCACCTCACTGACACTCCCCGTTCCTTTCATCAGGCGAGCCGCGTGGCCGAGGCCACCCCGCCCGACCAGCCTCTGCCCCCGGGCCGCTCCTTCCACGAACTCCGCGATGTCGACCTGCGCCGCCTGCTGTACGCGCTCCGCGAGGACACCCGGATCCAGGGATACGCCGAACGACGACTCGGCCGCCTCCTCGATCACGACGCCCGACACGGCACCGACCTGCTGACGACCCTCCGCCACTACCTCGACGTGGCCGGCAACAAAACCAGCGCCGCCCGCCGCGGCGGGCTGTCCCGCGAGACGTTCTACCAACGCCTGCGCACCATCGAGCGCCTGCTGGACTGCGACCTCGAATCCGGCGAACAGCGCACCGCATTGCACGTGGCCCTGATGGTGCTGGACGTCTTGCGCACCGGCTGACCCTGTACCTCGCCCGCGGATGTTCCGTCGAGGAACCGCCGCGCCTTGTGCCTGCCGTTGCGACCCGGGCGCTCAGATGCCGGCGCAGACCGTGGTCGGTGCTCGGGCCTGAAGAGGGAATGGGCGGTGAGGTCGGCGCGGGACCAAGGTGGTGGACTGCGGCGGTGGACCGCCCTCGACGGCCTCAGCTCCTGCCTGAGCGGCGTCACTTTGCAGGAAGGTGAGCCCGCAGCTATCCTCATATTCAACAATGCGACTAGGTGCCTAGTTGTTTAGCGATGGCCGTGTGCCACCCCCATCAGCAGCGTTGACGAGAGGCGGTCGGCCCCGTGTCGAGCAGTGGGTATCTGCGCTATGTCGCCCTGGGCGACAGTCACACCGAGGGGCTCGGGGACGGCGACGACGTCCGTGGTCTTCGGGGCTGGGCGGACCGGCTCGCCGAGCAGGTCGCCCGCCACAGCCCCGGCCTGCGCTACGCCAACCTCGCGGTGCGCGGCCGTAAGGCCGGTCAGGTGCGCGTCGAGCAGCTGGCTCCGGCTCTCGCGATGCGGCCCGACCTCGCCACCGTGGTGGCTGGGGTCAACGACGTGTTGCGCCCGGGCTGCGACCTCGACGAGGTGGCCGGCCATGTCGAGGCGATGTTCGCCGCCCTCACCGCGCAGGGCGCCACCGTCGCGACCCTCATGTTTCCCGATGTCGGGCGTATCACGCCGTTGGCCCGCCCGATCGGTCACCGGGTTCTCGCACTCAACGCACGCATCCGGGAGGCCGCCGACCGCCACGGTGTGGTGGTGGCGGAGACGGCCGCGCACGCGGCGGCGACCGATCCGCGGTTGTGGAGTGCTGACCGGCTGCACGCCGGCCCGCTGGGGCACGCGCGCATCGCGGCTGCCGTGGCCCATGCGCTCGCTCTGCCGGACAGCGACGACACATGGACCCTCCCCCTTCCGGCCGAGAGGACAGGCATCTCCGGCTGGAGGACCGTGGGTGCCGAACTGCGCTGGGCCGGCACCTTCCTCGGCCCCTGGGTCGGCCGCCGCCTGCGTGGCCGCTCCTCCGGCGACGGCCGCCAGGCCAAGCGGCCGACCCTGCTTCCGGTGGCCGCGTCCACCGGGGACACCTCCTCAGCCGTGTGAGGCTCCGCCCGCGACGACGCCGGCGGCTCCTCCTGCTGCACGTCTCTCTTCCTCGTACCGGAGCTGGAAATGAGTAACGCCCACCCCTTCCGCGTCCTGCGCGCGAAGCGTCTGTGGACCGTCAACGGCGTCATCGTGGGCTTCGTGGCACTGCTGTTCACGGTGTTCTACGTCGGCGCCAACGTCGACCCTGCCGGTCACCTGCACAAGCTGCCCGTCGGCCTGGTCAGCGCCGATGAGGGGTCGAAGGTCGGTGGCAAGCAGACCGACCTCGGTGCACAGATCACCCAGTCGATCAAGAAGTCGTCCCAGGGCGGAGACAGGATCGACTGGAAGCTGATGGACGAGGAGGAGATGAAGGAGGAACTGGGCAAGGGCAAGTTGTTCGGCGCGCTCGTCGTGCCCCGCGACTTCACCGCCACTGTCGCCGCCCTCACCGGCCCCGGGGTAGCCGGCAAGCCCGTCCGCCCGACACTCACCGTGCTGACCAACCAGTCCGCCGGCAGCGTGGGGTCGAGCATGGCGCGGCAGGCCACGACGACGGCCGCGCAGTCGGCCTCCGCGCAGGTGGGTGAACAGCTGACCGCTCAGGCCGAGGCCGCGCAGGCCCAGCTGCCCGCTGCCGCGCGCCTGCTGCTGGCCGACCCGGCCGTGGTGCAGATCGAGGACGGGCATCCGCTCGACTCGCACAGCGGCCTCGGTCTGAGTGCCTTCTACTACTCCCTCGTCCTCGTCGTCTGCGGCATGCTCGCCGCCAACGTCATCAGCGGCCAGGTGGACCACGCCCTCGGCTACACCCACAGCGACCTGGGCCCGCTGCGGGTCCACAACCCGCTGCTGCGCGCGACTCGCGTCCAGACCCTGGCCATCAGCAGCACGCTCATGATCGGTCTGTCCCTGCTCATGGGCAGCCTGGCCCTGGCCGGTGCGGTGGGCATCATGGGCATGGACGCCTCTCACCTGCCCCTGCTGTGGCTCTTCTCCGTGTGCACGATCGCGGTTGTCGGCATCGGCGGGCTCGGACTGCTCGCTGTGTTCGGCACGCCGGGGATGCTGTTCATCACGATCTTCTACATCGCCATGGCGGTACCGACGTCCGGCGCCACGGTCCCTCTCCAAGCCCTCCCCGGTTTCTACCGCGTCCTCGGCGAGTTCGAGCCCCTGCGCCAGATCACGGGCGCCGTCCGCTCGATCCTCTACTACGACGCCCAGGCCGACGCGGGTCTGACCCGGGGCTGGGTGATGCTGGGCGTGGGACTCGCGGTCGCCGGCCTCTTCGGCTTCGGCGTGACCCGGTTCTACGACCGCAAGGGACTCCATCGCATTCCCGCCGACGAGGAACCGCAGCCGCTCCTCGCCCGGGCATAGTCCGACGACCGGTGAGGGGTGGAGGCGGGCACGATCGCCCCACCCCCAATTTCTTGACCGATCGTGCAGGTGGGATCGTCGCGGTCAGCCGTCGGCCCGCTGTGCCGCTGTGCGCTGCTCGATCCTGCGCAGCGCCATGTCCCCCCACTGGAGGTTCTCCCGCTCGAACGACATCCCGCGCAGCAGGGTGAGATACGGGCCGATGCGCTCGGCCTCGGCGAAGTACGCCTCCTCGGAGCGCCCGTCGAGCAGGCGCTGCCGGAGCTGCTCGTAGCGGGCCAGCTTGGCGGTGGCCCACTCCATGCGCTCGGCGATGGCGGTCCGGACCGCTTCCATGTCGCCCGCGTCCAGGCACTGCACCTTGACAAGCAACTCGTCCCGGATCACCGCCGGCTTACCCAAGGGCTCGGCGGTGTAGGCGTGGACGGCCTTTCGCCCGGCCTCCGTCAAGGAGAACAGTCGCTTGTTGGGGCGGCGCTTCTGCTCGACGACGCGGGCCGTGACGAGTCCTTCGGCCTCCATGCGATCCAGCTCCCGGTAGAGCTGCTGAGGCGTCGACATCCAGAAGTTGGCGACCGTCGCATCGAACGCCTTCGCGAGGTCGTACCCGGACGCCTCGCCCTTCAACAGCGCGGCCATCACCGCGTTCCGCAAAGCCATGGATGCACGCTAACAGATTAATCAACAACGTGACTGATAGTCACCCCTCCCCTGTAGACAAGCCCTATAGGGCCCTCTATTCTCTGCCACACCTATTCACATTTTTGAGTATCGAAGGTGGGCTCATGCATCCCTTCCGCAAGGCCGTCGAGAGCCGCGACCTGGACGCCGTGGCCGCTCTGCTGGCCGACGACGTCGTCTTCACCAGCCCCGTCACCTTCAAGCCGTACCCGGGCAAGGCGATCACCGCGGCGATCCTGCGCGGCGTGCTCCGGGTCTTCGAGGACTTCACCTACGTCCGTGAGATCGCCAATTCCGACGGCCGCGATCACGCCTTCGTCTTCACCGCCACTGTGGCCGGCAAGCAGCTCCAGGGATGCGACTTCCTGCACTTCGACGACGACGGGAAGATCGACGAGTTCACGGTGATGGTGCGCCCGCTCTCCGCCGCCCAGGCGCTCGGCGAGGCCATGGGCGCCCAGTTCGAGCAGATCGCCCGAGAGGCCGCCGAACAGTAACCACGACGACGGACTTCGACGCGGTGGTCATGTTGCTTTCCACGGGATTTCCTGTGATGCGGATCGCTCGCCGCTGGCTCGTGGGGCTGTGGTTGACCAACAACAGCGTCGACTCCACCGACCCGTTCGGCTTCTCCATCGACTCGCTCAGCATCAGCTCCGACTACCCGAGCGCCATCAGCGACAGCAGCAACCCCGTGCTGCACGGCTCCTTCGGCACCGTCACCAAGACCCTCATCGCCAGCGGCACCACGGCCACCCTCAAGCCGGCCGACAACTCCGGCGTCAAGGGCCTGCTCTACCGCACCGGTTACTCCGGCAACACCGGCGCCTTCTTCGCCACCAGCACCTTCGGCAGCGGCAAGGTCGCCTTCTGGGGCGACAGTTCGCCGATCGACGACGGTACCGGCCAGTCCGGCAACACCCTCCACGACGGCTGGAACGACACCGGCGCCACCAACGCCGCCCTCGCCCTGAACGCCACCGAGTGGCTGAGCCAGTAGGCCAAAGAGAGCCAGCAACCAGTATCCGTAAGAGCTCGCGCGGACGGGCCGGGGCACCTCAGCCGCCGGACGAAGATCCTCCACATCCGGCTTCACACGGATCGCAGACCCGAGCACGTCAGTGTTTGTCCCGAGCTGCCCACTCCCCGATGACTGCGATGGTCCGCTCCGGGCGCTCCTCATGCAGGTAGTGCCCGGTGGCAGGCCAGTGGTCGACGTGGGAGCCGGGTACGTGCAGGTGCCGGCTCTCCCACTCGGCGGCTTCCGCCGAGGTCCAGACGGTCAGAGCGGGCTGGATGCGGCGGCGCAGGTACGCCTCGCTGTGCGGGCGGATGCCGACCGCGCCCGGGTCGGTGTACATGCCCGCGTACGCCTGGGCGATGACATGGTCCGGGGTGCCGAGCACCGTCCGGATGTGCGCGGTGCGCAGGCCGGGCGGGGCCTGGGGCGAGAAGGCCCCGGCCACGAACGAGGCGGCCTCGCGGGCGCCGTTCTCGCGGTAGGCGGCCAGACGCAGGGGGATGTCGTCCAGCTCGGCGCCGTGCGCGCCGTGGGCGGGGTCGAGGGCGATGACGGACCGTACGCGGTCCGGGTGGCCGATGGCGAGCAGGTTGACGACCTGGACGCCCATGGAATGGCCGACGGCGATGACCGGACCGGTCCCCAGGCACGTGAGGAGCGCCATCAGGTCATGGGCCATCGCCGCCGGTGTGTTGTCCTCGTCCGGGACGGGGGAACGGCCGTGCCCCCGTAGGTCGGGGACGATGACTCGGTGCTCGGCGGCCAGTACTTCGGCGTGCGGCGACCACTCGCGGCCATCGCCGCCCCAGCCGTGGACCAGCAGCAGGGCGGGCGCGCCGGGGGGTCCGAGAACGGTGTGGAAGAGTTCCACGGCGGTTGTCACGGCGTCACTTCTTCGTACGTCGCGTAGGCGAAGTCGGCGTGCACGCCCGCGCCGTCGAGATCCTGTACCCACAGGCCGAGCATCGCGCCGGTGAAGCCCAGGACCCTCAGCTGGCCGTCGTGGAACTCGTCGGCGGCCTCGTCCGACAGCACGGTGGCGTCCAGTGCGAGCGGCAGGGCGTGCGGGCCGCTGCCGGCGTCGTACGCGAAGTGCAGCACGGGGCCGTCGAGTTCGGCCCGCAGCACGACGGGCGCGCCGGCGGTGAGCGGCACCCGGGCGGGGCGGGCGGTGAGGGCGCCCTGCTCACAGCTGAGGACCTTGAGGACCGGGCTGCCGTCGTCCTCGGCGGTGGCGTACAGGTAGTGCCAGTTGCGGGTGTTGTAGTAAGCGGTGACGCCCGCCAGGTGGTCCGGCGTACGGGGGTCGAAGGTCACCCGCGTCTCGAACGAGCAGCGAGCGGACGTGACCCGGCGGGCGACCAGGCTCGGGGACCGGCGGCCGACCGGGGACTGGCCGCCCCGGATCCGCAGGGAGCCGGGGTGTTCGGTGAGGCTGAGCCAGTCCTCCCCGGCCGGGCGGCGCAGGGTGGACCAGTCGGGGCCGAGCACGGGCGGGTCGAAACGGTCGGTCGCGGGCTGCGCCGGGAACGGGGCGGGTGTCAGGCCGGGGCCCTGGACGGTCACTGCGGGGATGCCGCCCGTGATGCGCGGCCAGCCGTCCTCGGTCCAGGTCACGGGCTGGAGGGCGGTCTCCCGGCCCATGACGCAGCGGCCGCGCTCGGTGTAGGGGCGGGCGGTGATGTGGGCCGCGTACCACTGACCGGACGGGGTCTCCACCAGCGAGCAGTGGCCGGCTTTCTGCAGTTCCAGTTTCGGGTCGTGGCGGGCGGTGAGCAGCGGCCCGGCCGGGTCCGGCTCGTACGGGCCGAAGAGGTCGCGGGAGCGGGCGACGGCGGCTCCGTGCTCGTAGCCGGTGCCGCCCTCGGCGTGCACGAGGTAGTACCAGCCGTTCCGGCGGTAGAGGTGCGGGCCCTCGGCGACGCCTGCGGCCGTGCCCACGGTGATCGTCCGGGGCTTCCCGAGGAGCTTGCGCGAGGTACGGTCGTACTCCTGCAGCTCGATCCCGGCGAAGGACTCCTTCTCCGGCCGCCAGTCGAAGCGCATGTTCAGCAGCCAGCTGCTGCCGTCGTCGTCGTGGAACAGCGATACGTCGAAACCCCGCCCGTGCAGTGGTACCGGGTCGGACCACGGGCCCTCGATCGAGGGCGCGGTGGTCACGAAGTTCGGCAGGTCCTTCCAGCCTTCCGCGTATGTGTCCACCACCGTGAAGACCAGGTGGAACAGACCGTCCGCGTAGGACAGCCCCGGCGCCCAGATCCCGCCGGAGTCGGGGACCCCGGCCAGATCGAGCAGCCGGCGGCTGTCCAGCGCGCCGCCCAGCGCACGCCAGTCGACCAGGTCCCGGGAGTGGTGGAGACGCACTCCGGGGTACCACTCGAAGGTCGACGTGGCGATGTAGTAGTCCTCGTCGCCGACCCGCAGGATCACCGGGTCGGGCTCGAAGCCGCGCAGGACGGGATTGTGGATCACGTAGCGTCGTCCGATCAGACGTCAGAGGGAGATCAGAGGGAGAACAGCAGGGTGCCGAAGCCGGGGTGGTCGCACTGGAACGGCGCGCCCTCCGGCCGGAGGTTGGCCGCCACCTGTGCCGTGTACGGGGCGGACTTGCCGGCCCGCTTGACGTAGTGGTTGTACGCCATCTCGTAGATGGGCCGGAAGGTGCCGCGCCCGGTGGTGGAGAGGGCCGACCAGTGCCAGTTGCACCGTCCGAAGGTGGCGTCGTAGGGGACTTTGTTTCCGAGGTTGTACTTCGCCGTGTACTCGAAGCCCGACAGCAGCAGCGAGGTGGACGCCCCGTACATGTCGAGGCCCTGGATCCAGCCGGTCTGGCAGATCTCGGCGAGCGAACCCAGGATCAGCTGGGTGTGCGCCTGGTCACGGCCGGACTCGCAGCACTGGCCGGTGCCGGACTGGACGAGTTTGGTCAACCCGCAGCAGCTGTTGGTGTAGAAGGCGTTGTACGCGTCGTTGAAGAGGGTGA
Organism: Streptomyces sp. NBC_00576; assembly: GCF_036345175.1. Lineage (NCBI taxonomy): Bacteria > Bacillati > Actinomycetota > Actinomycetes > Kitasatosporales > Streptomycetaceae > Streptomyces > Streptomyces sp. NBC_00576. The sequence continues at coordinate 1,972,963 of NZ_CP107780.1, forward strand.
GGTTGTTGCAGGCCACGGCGATCTGCAGCATGCCCTTGAGGCCCATCAGTCCGTAGCCGCCGTCACCGTAGATGTTGATGAGCGGCACGAAGATGTTCTGGAACATCGCGACGGTGGCCGCGAGTTCGGAGACCGACCAGCTGCCCGACGGGCCGGTGTAGTGCATGATCTCGACGGCGGCGGCCAGCTTGGCGCCGTAGATCCCGGCGGCGAGTTCCGCGTCGGCGCCGTTGATGGTCTCGAGCGCGTCGGTCCAGGACTTGATGATCTCCAGTGCCTTGTAGGCGTGGGCGGTGTCGCCGGTGATGTACCACATGACGGCGTTCTGGTAGGCGGCGTTGCAGTCGTACCAGAGATCTGTGTTGCCGTCCTCGGGGCTGGTGCCCCGGGTGACGGTCGCCCGGCCGCCCGCGACCACGTACGAGGACGACGAGAAGAAGTCGGCCGCGAAGACGTTGTAGCCCTCGATCCAGGGTGAGGCTCCGGCGGCGACCTTGGTACGCATCCGGTTGAGGTCGGTGAGGCTGTGCAGCACACCGGGATGGGTCAGCGAGGTCAGGCCCGAAGTGACGGCGGCGGCACTCGTCGCCCCCGCCAGTCCTGCGGCGCCCGCGATCCCGGCCGCGCCGGCGCCGATCGCGGTGAGTTTCAGCAGGCGGCGCCGACTGGGCGGGGCGGAGGGGCCGTACGGGTCGGCGGGGGCCGGGAGTTCGGAGGTGAGAGGGGGCGGGAAACGCGGCGGCTCGTTCACGGGGTTCCTTGTCGACTCGGCGCTGAGTGCGGTGAAGGGAACGGGATGAGGACAACGGGATGAGGGGGAACGGGACGGGACGGCGGTCAGATCCGGCGGAGGACGAGCGTGCTGCGCGGGCCGACCTTGGGGCGTACGCCGGCGCCGACGGTCCTGCCGGTGGCCAGGTCACGGGCGGGGCCGAAGTCCTGGCGGGCGGGGAGGGTGAAGGCCTTGTCGGTGCTGGTGTTCATGGCGATCAGGTAGTCGCCGTACTCGCAGTAGTAGAAGGGCGCCTTGCCGACGAGCATGGTCTCGACGCCGTCGAAGTGGACGCCGAGGGTCGGGTCGGGGACGTCGGCCGGGACGGGGGCGAGACGGTAGACGTCGCCCTCCTGGGACTGATGGAGGGTGTCGCCGGGCGGGGGGAAACCGCCGGGCGGGAGGTGGCCGGCGCCCGGGTCGTTGATGGCGTAGTCCCACAGGATCCAGTCGCGGGCGGTGAAAGTGTCGTCGGTGGTGCCCGCGGAGTGCTGGCGGATCGTCGCCGAACGCTGGTCGACGGGGGTGACGTGGTGGACGCGGGCGTAGTTGTTGACGCCCTGGCGGGCCCGCCAGTAGAGCGAGGCGAAGAGCACCTCCTGACCGTGCTTGATCGCGACGGCGCCGTTCTCCTCGTCGGTGAAGACGAAGTCGGGGCTTTCCCAGCCGGTGGGCAGCCGGCCCGGGCGGGCGGCGAGCGTCTGGAAGTCGTCCCAGTCGCGGGAGACCAGGCGCAGTGCGTTGAGGCCGACCCGGGTCCAGTTGTAGGTGGCGATCAGCTGGAGCTGCGGGTAGAGCTGGCCGTCGTCCACCATTTCCTGGGTCCAGCCGACGAGGTCGGGGTCCTTGAAGGCGGCGGCGGACATCAGCGGGTTGGAGTCCCAGGCGGTACGGGAGGCGTAGGCGATCGCGCCGGGGTAGACCTCGTTGCGCCAGCCGATGACGGTCTCGGTCCGGGAGACCCGGGCGCCCGCGCCGTCCACGTCCACGACCCGGAAGCGGCCACGCGCCTTGACCATCTTGATCATGTGCTCACGCAACTCGGGGGCCTCCTGGCCGCCGTGGCCCCGGGTCACCGACTCGTACATCATGACCAGCCAGTCGGTGACCTCGCCGTAGCTGCCGACATAGCCCAGCTCGCGGGTCAGACCCGCCTTGGTGACCTGGTAGTAGTCCGCGCCCAGCGGCTTGGCCGGGTTGCCGTCCGCGTCCTCGGGGCCGAGGTAGGGCGCCATGCCGATCGACTGGTACAGGTAGTCGCGGGCCTTGTCCTCCGGCAGGGCCAGGCCCGGGTCGAGCAGCCCCAGGCCGCGGTTGGCCTGGTAGATGCCGATGGCGCAGATCTGGGCCTGGTTGGAGTAGTGCGGGAAGTGCTGCCGCCAGTAGTCGCGGCTGGTCTGCAGCATCGTCCTGTACGCCGCCCGGCGCACCGGCTGTTGCGCGGCTTCGGCGGCCGGGGCGATGAGGTCGATGTCGTCGAACCAGGCGCTGCCGGGGCCGGCCAGGCGCAGATGGAACTCGACCTGGGTGGCGCCGTCGGGGGTCGCGATGTCGAGGGAGACGTACTCCCAGTCGTGGGTGCCGGTGGTCGCGTACTGCTTGTGGTCGCTCCCGACCAGGCTGCCGTTCGCGTCGTAGAACAGCGGGTCGATGTGCGCGCCCGCGCCGGTGACGCCGTCGGTCCTGATCCAGGCACCATAGGTGTAGGTGCCCGAACCGACCCGGATCTTCGGGGTGGCGTAGACGTAGCTGTAGCCGGCGGAGCCGGTCGCGGTGAGCTTGAGCGAGGCTGAGCCGGAGCGCGAGACGGTGGTGTCGCGGGCCCAGGTGCCGCCACCGCCGGAGGCCCAGCTGGGCATGACCCAGTGGTCGGGGGTGGCACCCCCGCTCTCGAACCCGGGATTGCGCAGTTCGGTGGGCTTGACGAGGGTGACGGAGTCGAACCAGGCGCTGCCGGGACCGGTCAGGCGCAGATGGAGCTCCATCTGGGTGGCGGTGCCGGGCGTCGCCAGGTCGACGCAGACGTACTCCCAGTCGTGGGTGCCGGTCGTCGAGAACACCTTGTGGTCGCTGCCGACCAGAGTGCCGCTCGCGTCAAAGAACAGCGGGTCGATGTGCGCGCCCGCGCCGGTGACGCCGTCGGTCCTGATCCAGGCACCATAGGTGTAGGTGCCGGAGCCGACCTTGGTCCTGGGGGTGGAGTAGACGTAGCTGTAACCGCTCGCGGCTGTGGCGGTGAGTCTGAGGGAGGCCGAGCCGGTGCGCGAGACGGTGGTGTCGCGGGCCCAGGTGCCGCCACCGCCGGAGGCCCAGCTGGGCATGGCCCAGGAGGTGGGAGTGGCGCCGCCGTCCTCGAAGCCGGCGTTGGCTATCTCGTACGGGGACCCGGTGACCTTCGCGTCGAGCCGGTCACCGAGGTGCTCCCAGAGCAGGTCCAGGCACAGCCCGACCCGGCCGAAGCCCTGCCACTGCTGGTCCGAGCCGGTGAGCACGGTCGCGTCGGACTGCCAGGCCATATAACGGCCGTCGATCGCCTGCAGGACGCGCTCGACGGCGGCGTCCTGCTGGTAGGCGGGGCTGCCGGACCACAGATAGCCCTCGGCGAGCGACTGCATCGCCCAGCCGTCCATGGCGGCGGGGGTCGCGGTGTTGAGGTAGTCCGACTGTTCCTTCTGGACCCGGGCCTTGACGGCGTCCAGGACCTCCGCGCCCGTGGTGCGCGCCACGGGCACCGGAGCCGTGCCCTGGACCTCGCCCCTGGGCGCGACGAAGTAGGGGTCGGTGTGGGTGTACAGGCGGTAGATGCCACGCGAGGGCGTGGTCTGGTTGTAGTACAGCTGTGCCTGGTTCTGGCCGTAGGACCAGATGCGGCCCATCGAGCGGATCTCCAGGCTCACCGTCTTCTTGCCCGCGGTGAGCCTCTCCGGCAGCGGCAGGGTGTGGAAGAAGAAACGGCCCGGGGCGCGGGGCGAGGTGTCGAGGATGTCGAGGCTGTCGACCGCGCCCTCGTCCTGGTAGCCGATCTGAAGGCCCTCGCAGAACAACTGCAGCCGCCAGTTCTTGGAGCCGAAGCCCGCCTCGGTGGCGGTGGGGTCGTGGTCGTCGCCCCAGAGCCGGACTGTCACGTATGTGGTGCCGGTGGGGCTGACCTTGACGTCGAAGGTGAGCGTGCCGCCCCAGTAGGAAGCCGTGTCGGCGGGGTTGAGCACGCGGGCGCTCTGGCCGAGGCCGCCGGTGACGGTATCGGAGAGGGCTGCGTCGAGGTGGTGCGCGGTCTCGGAGGCCGGGTCACCGAAGATAACGATGTCAAGGGGCTCGCAGGCGGCTGCCGAGGCCTTTGACGCGGCCGCTGAGCCCGGTTCGACCGGCGTGACGGCGGCGGCGGGTGCGCTGCCCAGCCAGCCGAGGCCGACTGCGGCGCCGGTGGTGCCTGCGTACTTCAGAACCTCACGTCGTCGTGGGGCCGTGGACATGGCTGTGCCTTTCGTCGGCGTTCGCGAAAGCTATTTGACGCTGCCGACCAGCACGCCGCTGCGCCAGTACTTCTGCAGGGCGAACATGAAGACGGCGAGCGGGATGATCGACAGCAGGGACCCGGTCAGGACCAGGGTGTTCATGTTGATGCCGGACTGGGACTGCTTCTCCCAGGCGAACAGCCCGAGGGTGACGGGGAAGGAGCGTTCGCCGTTGAGCATGAACAGGGGAATGAAGAAGTTGTTCCAGATACCGACGAAGTCGAGCATGAAGATGGTGATGGCCCCCGTGGTCATCAGCTTCAACGAGATCGACGAGAAGATCCGTAGCTCGCCCGCGCCGTCGAGCCGGGCCGCCTCCAGCAGTTCGGCCGGCACCGAGCTGTCTGCGTAGACCTTGCCCAGGTACACACCGAACGGGTTGACGAAGTACGGGATCAGCACCGACCAGACCGTGTTGGTCAGCCCGATCTGGGCGAACAACAGATACAGCGGCAGGGCCAGCAGCGTGCCGGGCAGCAGCGAAGCGCCGACGATGGTGCCGAAGATCGCACCCCGGCCCCGGAAGTCGAACTTCGCCAGGCCGTAGCCGGCCGCCACCGAGATCAGCGTGGAGCCGAACGCGCCGACGGCCGAGTAGAGGATCGAGTTGCCGATCCAGCGGACGAACAGGTGGTCGTGATAGGCCCAGATGTCACGGAGGTTGTCCATGAAGTGGTTGGCGGAGAACCACAGGCCGAACGTGGAGTAGAGGTCGCTCTGGTTCTTGGTGCTGGAGACCAGCAGGAACCAGGTGGGCGCGAGGGAGTACAGCACGAAGAGGACCAGCAGGCCGGTGGTGACAGCCTTCGCCCGCAGGCTCGGAGCCATCGGCGACTTGACGTTGGCGGTGCTCACTTGGCCCCCCGGTTCGTGAAACGGAAGTACGCGAGGGCGAGCACGCCGGTGACCAGCGCCAGGATCAGGGACTGGGCGGCGGCGTACTGGTACTCGCCGGTCTGGAAGGCCTTGTAGTAGATCGCGAGCATCGGGGTGAAGTCGGTGTTGATCGACTCCGGTGCCACCTGCCGCAGGATCAGCGGCTCACCGAAGAGCTGGAGCCGGGCGATCACCGAGAACATGCCGGTCAGGACCAGGATCCCGGTGATGTTGGGCACCTTCACCGACCAGGCGATCCGCCACTCGCCGGCGCCGTCCAGATGCGCGGCCTCGTACATCTCGCGGGGCAGCGACTGCAGCGCGGCGGAGATCAGGATCATGTTGAACCCGATGCCCTGCCAGGTGAGCACATTGCCCAGCGCCAGATACGTCGTGACGCCGCCGAAGAAGTCGAAGTCGGCCCCCGCCCGGCCCAGCACGTCGTGGATCGGGCTGCCGGTCGGGCTGTAGAGGAAGAGCCAGATCAGCGTGGAGACCACGGTCGGGATGACGTAGGGGATCAGCAGCGCCGAGCGGAAGAACCGCACCGCGCGGGCGGCGACGCTGTCCAGCAGCAGAGCCATCAGCAGGGAGATGCCCAGCATCACGGGGATCTGGATCGCCCCCAGCAGCACCACCCGCACGATGCTCGACCAGAACGAGGTGTCGGAGAACGTGTCGGTGAAGTTGGCGAGCCCGCTGAAGACCGTCCGGGGCGTGCCGAAGCCCAGGCCGGAACTCTTCTTCTGGTACAGGCTCTGGTAGACGGCGTATCCGATGGGAATGACGTACGTCGCCAGGAAGCCGACCAGGAAGGGCAGCGTGAACAGCAGCCCTTTGTACGCTCCCCGCGCCCGGGCGGGGCGGGGGCTCTTGCCTGCCCGCCCGGGCACGGGGGCGGGGAGGGCGACGCTGCTGCGTCGCAGGGCGGTTGACACGGATCTCTCCTACGGTCGGGGGCTGTTCGTCGAGGTGACGTCGCGGGCGGCGTCGCGTCAGCTCGCGGCGCCGGCGTTGACGCCCTTGCTCTTGAGGTCGGAGAGGGTCCACGACTGGAGGCGGGTCAGCATGTCCTTGACGGTCATCTGCTTCTTGATGACCTTGCCCCAGTCCTTCTGCATCTCCGCGAACATGTCGGCGTAGTCGGGGCCGTACTGCCACTGGTCGCCCACCCGGGACGCGGCGGTGGTGATGATCTGGGCGCTGTCGGACTTTCCGTTGAACATCTCGGTCGGGATGATCTTGTCGACGTACGGGGTGACGTCCTTGAGCGCGGGGAACAGCCCGGACTTGGACTTGGGATCGGTCAGTGTGGTGACCGACTCCTTGCTGCTGCTCAGCCAGGCCGCGAACTGGGCGGCGCGGTCCGGGTACTTGCAGCCCTTCAGTACGGCGGTGGTGTCGAAGAAGCTGGAGGTCCGGGGGGCGGCCGTGTCGAACAGCGGGGCGTCGGCGAGCTGCCACTCGCCCCGGGACTTGGGGAAGTTGGTGTTGTAGATCGGCAGCTGCCAGGTGGAGGTGGTCATCAGGATGGTCTTGCCGAGGTCCCAGGTCTTGAAGACGCCCGGGTCGGCGTAGGAGGCGTTGGAGGCGAGGTTGTTGTCGACGAGTTGCTGGACCACGTCACCGGCCTTGAGGGCCTCGGGGGTGGTGAAGCCGATCTTCCATTGGTTGCCGTCCACCTTGTACCAGGAGGCGCCGGCCTGCCAGGACAGGTCGACCAGGGTGCTCGGGTCCTCGCCCGCCATGTTGAAGATCTTGATGTTCTTGTTCTTCTTCTGGATCGCGATACCGTCCGCGATCAGCTCCGCCCAGGTCGCCGGGGCCTTGTCGATGCCGTACTTCCGGAACAGATCCGCGCGGTACGCGGTGAACAGCGGGGACGAGCCCATCGGGATGCCGTACGTGGCGCCGCCCGGGCTGACCGAGTTCCACGCGGCGGTCGTGTACGCGCTCTTGTACGGGGCGGCTGTCCTGCTGATGTCGGTCAACAGGCCGTCGGCGGCGAACGTCGCCAGGTTTTGCCCGTCCATCTTGGACAGACACGGCGCGGTGCCGGCCTTCACCGCCGCACGCAGCTTCTGGTAAACGGTGTCACCCGCCTCCATCGAGAACTCCACCTGTGTCTCGGGGTGCGCCTTGTTCCAGGTCTTGACCTGTGCCTCGACGCCCTCGGTCCAGCTCCAGAACTGCAGCTTGACCTTGCCGCTCGTGCTGGGCGAGGAGGAAGCCGTGTCGTCGCCGCTGCCCGAACACGCGCCCAGCAGCAGGGAGAGCGCGGCAGCGGCGGCGGCTCCGGTGACGGCTCTCTTGCGGAACTTACTCATGGTGGGTCCTCCGGGGGCAGGTGCTGCTTCGTGCCACAGTGCAGTAACCGTTTGCCGTGGACCGTAGGGCGAAACCAGCCGCTGCGACAAGAGGTTGCGGCTTGTTTGTTTCGACGAACCCTCATCGAGGTTTCCTCCGGGGTGGCCATGAGCTGCGGAAATGGCGTTGTGTCTCGGTTTGGGGCATGGGGCGGCCATCCGCATGAACATTGACCGGAGCACGGAGACGTCACTAGCTTGGAATACGTTTTCTAGATCACGTCTTCCTCCCTCGCCCTCCCCCCCCTTCCGTGCCGAAGCAGGAGAACCATGTCCTCCACACCACTGCCAGCAGCCCTGTTCGCCATGGACCCAATCCATTTGCCCGAACTCTTCCCCCCTTCCGTCCTGGCCCGCCTCAGCGAGCTGGTGAGGATCGACACCGAGCTCGTCGTCCAGGACTTCACCGACCCGGCCGCCACCGCGGCCCTGGCCGGGGCCGAGATCCTCATCACCGGCTGGGGCTGCCCCCGCGTGGACGCCGACGTCCTCGCCGCCGCGCCCCGGCTGCGCCGCGTCCTCCACGCGGCCGGGAGCGTGCGCGGTCTCCTCGGCGAGGCGGTCTGGGAGCGCGGCATCACCGTCTCCAGCGCGGTCCGGGCCAACGCGCTCCCCGTCGCCGAATACGCCCTCGCCTCGATTCTTCTCGCCGGCAAGGACGCCTTCGCACTGCGCGAGCGTTTCCGCGCCGAAGCGGTCTACCCGGCCCCCGGCGACTACGCCCACGTCGGCAACCTCGGCCGCCGCCTCGGCGTCATCGGTGCCTCGCGGGTCGGCCGCCGGCTCCTGGAACTGCTGCGGCCCTTCGACTTCTCCGTTTCGCTCTACGACCCCTACGTCGACCAGGCCGAAGCCGCCGCCCTCGGCGCGGTGGCGCTCTCGCTCGACGAACTGCTCCGCAGCAGCGACATCGTCAGCCTCCATGCCCCCGACATCCCCGAGACCTACCGCATGCTCGACCGCGAGCGCCTGGCTCTGATCCCCGACGGCGGGGTCCTCGTCAACACCTCGCGCGGTGCGCTCGTCGACCACGACGCGCTCACCGACGAGCTGGTCAGCGGGCGGCTCGGCGCGGTCCTGGACGTCACCGAGCCCGAGCCGCTCCCCCGGTCCTCCCCGCTGTACCGGCTGCCCAACGTCTTCCTCACCCCGCACATCGCCGGTTCCCTCGGCAATGAGCTCGAACGACTCGGCGCCACGGTGGTCGAGGAGCTCGCCCGTGACGCGGCGGGGCTGCCGCCGGCCCATGAGGTCCGCCATGCGGACCTGGCCCGGGCGGCGTGACGCGGGGTCATGCGCGGGCCACGTAGAGACGCGCCCCAACCAAAGCCAGCACAGTAAACGGTTCCATCGGGAAGGCGGGTTCTTGCCGTCGAAGAGGGCACAGGCGACCGCGGATGCAGTAACGTCGGGCCGCGTGACGGACCACGGAACCCCGCCCCAGCCCGCGCCCGCCGCCAAACGCAGCCGTAGACGGAGCGGCGGAACTGCGGGGGACGGCCGCCCGAGCACCATTCGTGACGTCGCCGCACAGGCGGGCGTGTCGGTGGCAACCGTTTCCCGGGTGCTCGCCGGGAACTACCCGGTGGCGGCCGCGACAAAGGCCCGCGTGACGGCGGCGGTCGAGGCGCTGCACTACGTCGTCAACGTCCACGCCAAGGCGCTCTCCGGGAGCGTCGCGGGCCCTATCGCGCTGGTCATCCAGGACATCACGGGGCCGTCGTTCGCCCATGTCGCGGCCGGTGTGGAGCAGGAGGCCTCCGACCAGGGCCGGCTCAGCCTGGTGTGCGCCACCCATGGCGACCTGGACCGTGAGGACGACCTCGTCCAGCTCATGCGGCAGCAGCACGCGGGCGCGGTCCTCCTGGTCGGCGGCGTCAACCCCGACGAGGCGTACCACCGGCGCATGGCCGACTATGCCAGGGCCCTTGACGCCGTAGGCTCCCGCCTGGTGCTGGTCGGCCGTCCGCCGTTGCCCGCCGGGGTGCCCGTCACCGTCGTCGCGTACGACGACCGGGGCGGCGCGTTCCAGGCCGTCAGCCATCTGGTCGCCGCAGGGCACCGCCGGATCCTTTTCCTCGCCGGCCCGGCCCTGATGAGCAGCGTCGAAGCCCGCCGCGCCGGCTACCGCGACGCGCTGCGCGCCCACGGCGTTCCCCCGGCCGACGAACTCGACGTCCCCGGCTCCTACACCCGCATCTCCGGCTACCAGCGGATCCGCGCCGCCCTCCGGGAGGGCCTCGACTTCACCGCCGTCTTCGCCAGCACCGACATGGTCGCCGTCGGCGCCCTGGCGGCCCTCCGCGAGGCTGGTCTCGACGTCCCCGGCGACATCTCTCTCGTCGGCTTCGACGACGTCCCCTTCGCCGCAGACCTCACCCCTGCCCTCACCACGGTCCGCGTCCCCTTCGAGGATCTCGGCCGCACCGCCGTACGCCTGGCCCTCCAGCGCGAGGACCGGCCTGCTGCCGACGACCACGTGGTCCTCAGCACCCAGCTCGTGATCCGCCAGTCGGTGCGGACGGTGGACTGACCGGCGCAGCCGGCCGCTTCCGGAGGCCGCGGCCCTCGGAGCCGGCTAACGCGTCACGCGGTGGCGGAGGTAGACGACTTTCGAGCGGAAGGTGCGGGTCTCGACGAGTTCGAGATCCACCCGGCGCTCATGTCGGGGAAAGAACGGAATGCCACCGCCGACCAGCACCGGGTAGACCATGGCCCGGTACTCGTCGATCAGACCCGACGCGGCCGCCTCGGCGGCGAGAGTCGCGCCGCCGATCGCGATGTCGCCCTCCCCCGGCTCGGCCCGCAACCGCTCGATCTCCTCCGCCAGGCCGCCGGAGGCCAGGCGGGCATTGCCCTGCACCGTCGACAGCGTGGTGGAGAACACCACCTTCGGGAGCGGCTTCCAGAGCGCGGTCCACTCGCGATCTGCGTCGTCGAGCGTTGGATCCTGGTCGGCGGTCTCCCAGTACAGCATCGTCTCGTACAGCCGTCGTCCCATCAGGTGGACGCCGACCTCTCGAATCTCGTCGATCCAGAAGCGAAAGACCTCCTCGTCGGGGGCCGTCCAGTCGAAGTTGCCGTCCGGCCCGACGATGTAGCCGTCGAGTGAGACGCTCATCGAGTAGGTCACGCTGCGCATCAGAAGTCCTCCTCCGTAACGGGTTCGACAGTACGACTGCCGGACGCCGCAGGACTCATCGCGACTCGCGGGATCCCTCGGGCCGAGTCACTTCACGAGATCATCTCGTTGGGAAGACCTCACTGCCCTGGGACCAGGACTCCTTCGCGGACATCACCTGCGAACGCCCCCGAACCGACCCGGACTGCGGCTACGCCGGTTGCTCCGACGAGCGGTACCGCGTGCGTGACGCGGTCATGGAGAGCAGGCAGCCTGACGGGTCGATCACCCGGTCCACTTCTCTCAGGTAGGGCGCGGCCTGAAGGTGGGAAGGGAGCTCGGCGGAGGTCGCGGTGGTGCCCTGTTCGGCTCCGACGGCGTGGTCGCGGGGCGTCCGTTCCGGGCAGGCCGACGTGCGCTTCGGCCTGCCCGGAGCCATCGCCGGTCTGGGGTGTTCTGCGCGTCTCAGACGACCATCCACTGCTGGTTCGCGCCGGAGGTGCAGGTCGACTGGTTCAGGGCCGCGCCGTTGGCGGTCGACGCCCCGGCGACCTGGAGGCACTTGCCGCTGTTGACGTTGGTGAAAGTGACGTAACCGCCGATCACCGACGTCCGGCGCCAGAGCTGATGCGTTCCGCCGTCGCAGGTCCACTGGTCGGCAGTCGCGCCGTCGGCAGTGGAGCCGCCGGGGATTTCGAGGCACTTTCCGCTGTTGACGTTGACGAGTCTGTAGTTGGAGCCGACAGCGGTGGGCACCCACCGCTGGTTGGACCCGGAGTTGCAGTTGCCGGAGTTCACCGATGCCCCGTCAGCCGTACTCGCGGACCAGACGTCCGCGCACTTGCCGCTGTTGCGGTTCAGCAGGTGGTTGTTCGCGGCGCCGAGCGGACTGCCGATGACCGGCCAGCCGTTCGCGAAGGTCACCTGACGGATGTCGAGGGCCTCCCGCCCGGAGTTGTCGCCGTCGTAGTAGTGGTAGGCGAGGAACTTGGACGAGCCGTCGTCGTAGGCGTCGGCACCGCCGGCGGCCACCCGGGGATAGGCGCCGGTGAGGACGGTGGTTCCGCCGTTGGAAGCCATGTCCGTGCCGTTCTGGTCGAGATAGGGGCCGGTGACGGCGGTGGACCGTCCGACCACCGTGTAGTAGGTGCTGTTGGTTCCGCTGCAGCACAGGCCCTTCGAGCCGAACAGGTAGTAGTAGCCGCCGTTGAGGATGATCGTGGGATTCTCGATGCCGACGGCGATGTGCCAGAGGTTGTTGTCGGTGGTGGACAGCTTGCCGGTGGACTCGTCCAGGACGTGCATGTAGGTGCCGGAGCCGGTCCAGGAGCCCCAGGAGATGTACAGCCGGCCGTCGGCTCCCCAGTCGACGTTGGGGTCGATGGGGTAGTTGACGTCGGTGACCATGCCCTGGTCGGTCCAGGGGCCTTCGATGTTGGTGGCGGTGGCGAGGCCCATGACCGCATACGAGGTGCCCCAGAGCGAACCGGCGTAGTACAGGTGGTATTTGCCGTTGAAGTACTTGATGTCGGGGGCCCAGATGTTCGGCGGGGTCGAACCGAGCTTGGAGGTGATCCAGGACGGAGTGGACCCCCATACGTTGCCGATCTTGGTCCAGCCGGTAGCCGCCGTGGCGTCGCATGTCCTGCGCTCGGTGATGGCCCCGCTCGGATTGAGCGAGTCGTTCTCGAACCCGGTGGAGAAGCCGTAGTAGCAGTTGCCCACCTTGATGACGGACGGGTCGTGCATACGGACGTCACCGCTGAGCGCTTGTGCCCGGCCGGTCGCGACCAGACCGAGAACGGCCAGGGTGGCGGCCAGCAGAGCGGCGAGGACGGGACGGCGCCGTCGTCTGTGTATCCGGAGAAGGAGGCCTTCGGCATGTGGGCTCGTCACACGAAACTCCTTTGTATCGGTGAGGTGTTGGTACGGGCAGGACTCAGCCCTTGACCGCACCCGCGGTCATGCCCGCCACGATCTGCCGGTTGAAGAACAGGAACATGATCAACGGCGGCACGGTGATGAGGAGGATGTCCATGAAGAGCAGGTTGTAGCTGGTGCTGTACTGGCTCTGGAAGTTGAACAGCGTCAGCTGGACGGTGGCGTTCTGCTCGCCCGGCAGGAAGTACAGCGGGTTGGTGAAGTCGTTGAAGACGGCGACCGACTGGACGACGATCACGGTGACGACGACCGAGCGGAGCATCGGGAGGACAACCCGGAAGAAGAGCCGCAGCGGGGAGGCGCCGTCGATGATCGCGGCCTCGTCGAGTTCGCGCGGGATGGTGGCGATGAATGCGCGGAACAGCAGGATGGAGAAGGACAGTCCGAAGGCGATCTCCACGAGGATCAGTCCGGGGAGCGTGCCGAACAGGCCCGCCTTCTGCAGGACCCAGATGGTCGGTACGACCGCCGGCGGGATGATCAGCCCGGACAGGACCAGAAAGTTGATCAGGCCCGTCCAGCGGGTGATGCGGCGCTGCAGCACGAAGGCGACCATCGCGCCGAGGACGACCATCGCCGTCACGCTGACGACGGTCAGGATCATGCTGTTGACGAACGCGATGACGAGGATGTAGTCCCGCGCTTCGAGTACCTGGACGAAGTTGTCGACCAGTTGGAAGTGGCGTGGCCAGGAGAAGTCGAGCTGGGAGGCCTGCTGCGGATCCTTGACGGCCGTGAGCACGATGAACGCGAACGGGACGACGAAGACGACGATGCTGACGGCGACCGACAGGGCGCCGAGCCAGGTGCGGGTGGACTTCCTCATCGCTGCACCTCCTTGCGGGCCAGGAAGCGGGACAGCGGGACGATGATCGCCGTCACGACCAGGAAGAGGATGACGTTCCCGGCGGTCGACAGGCCGTAGAAGCCCGCCTGGTACTGCTTGTAGATGACGGAGGCGACCACGTCGGAACTGAAGCCCGGTCCGCCGCGTGTCATCGCCCAGATGAGGTCGAAGGAACGCAGGCCGCCGATGAGCGACAGGATGATGACTGTCGAGGTGGCCGGCCAGCTCAGCGGCAGGACGACGTTGCGCAGCAACTGCCACGCACCCGCGCCGTCCAGCTTCGCCGCCTCGTAGTACTCGTCCGGGATGGACACGATGCCGGCGATGTAGATGACGGTCGCCAGGCCGACGCCCTTCCACACGTCGACGAATGCCACCGAGAACAGCGCGAGCGAGGGATCCGTCAGCCATCCGGGACCGTCGACGCCGATCGCCGAGAGGGCCCTGTTGATCGCTCCGGTGGAGGGGTCCATGAACGCGGTGAAGGTGATGCCGACGCCCACGGTGCTGACCAGCACGGGGAAGAACACCACCGAGCGCAGATAGCCCCGGGCGCGGATCTGGCTGGTCAGCAGGATCCCGAGGAGGAGGCCGATGACGACCTTGAGTCCCGAGGTGACCATCGCGTACAGGAACGTGTTGACGAAGCCCTTGACGAGGGCCGGTTCCTGGAAGAACTCGGTGTAGTTGTCCAGGCCGATGAAGGTCGACTTGAAGATCGTCCACCTGGTCAGACTGAAGTAGAACGACGCGAGGGTGGGGACCAGGAACAGGGCCCCGTAGACGGCAGCCGCGGGCAGGTAGAACCAGGTGGGGTAGGAACTGTGCGTTCCGGGGGACCGGCGCGCCCTGCTCGCCGCTTTCGGCTGCTCGGCCGTCGGTGGCCCGGTCGGTACAACTGTGGTCATCGTTCGACCTCTCTCGGGTGCCTCCCCGCCCCTTTTACGCAGGCGGGGAGGCACTGGCGTGCGTGTTCCTACCAGCCCGGCAGACCGAGCTGCTGCGCCTGCTTCTTCGTGTCGTTGTCGTACTGGGTCGCGCCCGTCTTCGCACTGGTGATGCCGGAGCCGACCTGGACGCCGATCTGGTCGAGGCTGGGCCCCTTCACCGGCGACAGGAACTCCAGCGCCGGGCTCTGGACGCCGCCCGTGAAGTAGGCGGCGACGTCCTTGGTGATCGTCGGCACGTCCGTCGGCAGGGTGCAGCCCTTGACCAGGTACGGCCCGGTCGGGGTCGACGCCTTGGCCTGGGCCGTGCAGCCGGCCGGGCTCGCGGCGAACGCGAGGAGCTTCTTGACCGCGGCGAGCTTGTCTCCCGTGGTCGTCTTCGGGACGTACAGGGCGTTGGGGAACCACGCCGTGAGGCCGTTCGTGGCGGCGTCGTCACCCGGCAGTGCGAAGAAGCCGATGTCGTTGAGCTGGTCCGGGTTGCTCGTCTTGATCCCGCTGATGACGGTGGAGAGCATCGGGTACTGGGCGCCCTTGCCGGTGGCCAGCATCTGCAGGCCCTTGACGAGGGTGGCCGACGCGTAGTCGGAGTTCTGCAGCTTCAGGTCGTGGATCTCCTGGAGGTGCTGGAAGCCCTTGAACGCGTTGGGATCGGTGGCGTACTTCGCCTTGTTGGCGGTGTAGTCCTTGACGAAGTCCGGCTGTGCCGCCGCCACGTTGTGGAAGTCACCCAGGACCAGCAGCTGGGAGGTCCAGGTGTCCTGGTAGGTCTGGATGACCGGGGCGATTCCGGCGGCCTTGATCTTCTTGCTGTTGGCGATGAAGTCCGCCCAGGTTTTGGGCACCGTCAGGCCGAGCCGGTCGTAGACCTTCTTGTTGTAGAGGACACCGCCGCCGAGAGCCGAGCCCAACGGGACGCCGTAGGTCTGACCACCGACCGTGACCTGCGGGAGGAAGGACTCGTCGAGGTTCTTGACATACGGGTCCTGGGTGATCGGCGTGAGCGTCTTGGTCGGGTCGATCTGCTGGAACAGGGACCCCACGTTGTAGACGAAGAGGTCGTCCATGCTGTCCGTCTGCAGCCGCGTCTTGATGAGGTTGTCGCCCTCTGTCCCGCCGGGACGCGTCTCCACGCTCACCTTGATCTTCGGGTTCTTCGCCTCGAAGGCCTTGGCCAGCTGCTCGGCGGACTGGAGGTTGTCGGGTGCGTTGTCGACGAGCAGCTTGATCGACGTCGCGGCCCCGTCCTCGTCGGCCGAGCCGAGAGAACCGGCGCTGCAGGCGCTGAGCACCAGCGGCAGCACGGCGGCCGCGGCCACCACGGCCCTTCTCTTGGCGAGAGTGCTTGACCTCATGGTTGTTCCTTCGTTCGAGCGGCTGTGAATCGTTTCAGTGCTGAAGGCGGGGTCCGGTGCGACTGGGCGGTGGGAGGAGACGCGGCACGGTGGCCGGCTCGGGCGGTCGTTCGCTGCGGCCGTTCATAAGGTCCTTGGCGCTCCGCTGTGCTGTGGGCGTCCACTCAGCCTGCCGTGGCAGGTCTTTCGTGTAACGTGCCACAAACGGAATGCCCCAAAGATTGAGGCGAACCACCCGGAGTCGTCAAGTCATCTGCGAGTAACGTTCCGGAAACGCCGAAGTGGGGCGGGCGGCGCGTGACAACGGAGGTGGGGATCCCCATGCGATCAACGGGCGGCTCGAAGAGGGTAACCATCGCCGACGTCGCACGCAGCGCAGGTGTGTCGACCTCCGCCGTGTCGAAAGTGCTGACCAACGCCTACGGAGTGAGCCCCGCGATGCGCGAGCGGGTACAGACGGCCATAGCCGAGCTGGGCTATCGGCCGCATGCCGCCGCCCGCGGCATGCGGGGCCGCACCTACACGATCGGCGTTCTCCTCGCGAGCATCCGCAACGCCTTCTACGCCGACCTCCTGGAGGGGGTCGACGCGACACTGCGGAACACCGAGTACGCGGTGTTCATCGGCTCCAGCGGCTCCGCCGAGATGGACGACCAGACGAAGCTGATCCACGCCATGGTCGACCGGCAGATGGACGGCCTGATCCTGGTCGCCCCCGCCGTCGCGCGTGCGGAGGTGGTGCGCATCGCGGCCGATGTGCCGACAGTGGTGATCGGCCACCACGACCCCTCACCGGCGTACGACTGCGTGGTCAACCAGGACGGTCTCGGTGTCGATCTCGTCGTGGACCACCTGGTCGGCCTGGGGCACCGCGACATCGCCCACCTGTCGCATCCGACGGTGCGCGGCACCCAGTGGGTGCAGCGGCCGGAACACCATGTCAGGGCCGCCTACGGCGAGGCGATGGCCCGGCACGGTCTGGCCGACCTGGCCCGCGTCGTGAACTCGGGGTATTCGGACGAGGGCGGCTACCGCGGTGCCATGGAACTGCTCACGTCGCAGCGGCCGCCGACCGCGATATTCGCGGGCGCGGACGTCGCCGCGACCGGCGTCTTCCGGGCCGCCGCCGAACTCGGCCTGCGCATTCCCGAGGACCTCTCGCTCACCGGATACAACAACACCTCCGTGGCCGCCCTCGTTCCGGTGAGCCTGACCAGCGTGGACCAGGCGGGCGCCATGATGGGCGAAACGGCGGCCCGGCTCCTGGTGGAGCGGATCGAGAAGAGCCGTGACCGTGCCGTCGTCCTGGCGTCGACACCGCACCTCGTGGTGCGCGGCAGCACAGCGCCGCCGGCACATCTGTGAACTGAGCGAAACCGCAGATTCACCCGCCCGTCACCTCTTGACGCACGGCCCTTCCCGGCTCATGGTTGAGTCGTTTCAAACGTGGAACGTTCCACATTGCGGGAGGGGACGAGCATGACCCTGGAGCATCCGGAGCCCAGCACCACCGTTGTAGCGATCCGCTTCGAACACCGGGACGACCCGCTCGGTGTGGGCACCTCGGCACCACGCCTCTCCTGGCAGGTGCGCACGGACGACTCCGCGTGGCGTCAGACGGCGTACGAGGTGGAACTGGACGGCGCCACCGCCGTACAGATCCATTCGGCCGAACAGGTCCTCGTACCGTGGCCGTTCCAGCCCCTGCCTTCCCGCACCCTGGCGACGGTTCGGATACGAGTGGCCTCCGAAGACGGCGGCTGGAGCGACTGGAGTGCGCCCGCAACCGTGGAGACGGGACTGCTGCATCCGCACGACTGGAGCGCCCGCTTCATCAGTCCTCGCGACCACGGCGCCCTGGACTCGCCCGCCCCGGAGCTCCTCCGCACGGTCGTCCTGCGCCCCGGGATCGTGAGTGCACGGCTGTACGCCACCGCTCACGGCGTCTACACCGCCTCACTGAACGGCACCCGCGTCGGCGACGAGGTCCTCGCGCCCGGCTGGACCAGCTACCGTCACCGGCTGCGCTATCAGACCCACGACGTCACCGCGCTGCTGACAGAGGGCGAGAACACCCTCTCGGTCCTGCTCGGCAACGGCTGGTACCGGGGCCATCTCGGCTGGTGGGGCGCCCGCGCCCGGTACGGCGACCGGCTCGCTCTGCTCGCCCAACTGGAAGTCCGTCACGCCGACGGGTCGGTGGAGGTGTTCGGCACCGACGAGGAGTGGCGCGCGCGTGACACCGGGGTCGTGGCCGACGACCTCTACAAGGGCCAGCGCACCGATCTGCGGTTCACGCCGGGCGAGGCCGACGGCCCGGTGGACGTGCTGCCTGACGACGAGGCGGACCTGTCCCGGCTCGTGGCTGCGGAAGGCCCGCCCGTACGCGCCACCGAGGTGCTGCCGGCCCTGAAGGTCTGGCAGTCGCCGTCCGGCCGTACCCTCGTCGACTTCGGGCAGAACATCGTCGGCTGGGTCCGGCTGCGCCTGCGCGACACCACGGCCGGCACGGAGGTCGTCGTCCGGCACGCGGAGGTCCTGGAGAACGAGGAGCTGTGCACCCGGCCCCTGCGCGCGGCCGACGCCACCGACACCTACCTCCTGGCCGACGCCGAGGAGACGGTCCTCGAACCCTCTCTCACCTTCCACGGTTTCCGGTATGCGGAGGTCTCCGGCATACCGAGCCTGGAAGCGGAGGACCTGCAGGCCTTGGTGGTGACGAGCGACCTGCGCCGTACGGGCTGGTTCTCCTGCTCGGACCCGGACCTGGAGCAGTTCCACGAGAACGTCGTCCGGGGCACACGCGGCAACTTCCTGGACGTACCGACGGACTGCCCGCAGCGCGACGAGCGGCTCGGGTGGACCGGCGACATCCAGGTCTTCTCCCCTACCGCCTCTTTCCTCTTCGACGCGGCGGGCTTCCTGTCCTCGTGGCTCGCCGACCTCGCCGCGGACCAGCACTCCGACGGCGCGGTGCCCTGGGTGGTCCCCGACATCCTGGACGACGCGGCCCCGACTGCGGCGGCCTGGGGCGACGCCGCCCCGGTGGTGCCCTGGGTGCTGTACGAGCGCTACGCCGACCGCGGCATCCTGCAGCGGCAGTTCACCAGCGCCCGCGCATGGGTCGACAAGGCCGCCTCGCTCACCACCGACGGCGTGTGGGCGGGCGGCTTCCAGTTCGGCGACTGGCTCGACCCGGCCGCCCCGCCCGGCGACCCGTTCGCCGCCCGTACGCCGCCGGATGTCGTCGCCACCGCCTGTCTGGCCCGGTGCGCCGACGTCGTAGCCCGCACCGCGGAGGTACTGGGCCGTTCCGAGGAGACCGCACGGTACTCCGCGCTCGCCGCCCGGACCCGGGCGGCGTTCGCCCGCGCGTTCGTCACCCCGGCGGGCCGGATTCTGGGCGACTCGCCGACCGCGTACGCCATGGCCCTGCAATGGGACCTGCTGGCCTCACCGCAGCATCGTGCGGCAGCCGGAGACAGGCTCGCCGACCTCGTCCGCACCAACGGCTTCCGCATCGCCACCGGGTTCGTCGGCACCCCGCTGATGACCGACGCCCTCACCACCTCCGGCCACCCGGACCTCGCCCACCGGCTGCTGCTGGAGAAGGGCTGCCCCTCCTGGCTGTATCCCGTGACGATGGGTGCCACCACCGTCTGGGAACGCTGGGACAGCATGCTGCCCGACGGCACGGTCAACCCCGGCCAGATGACCTCCTTCAACCACTACGCGCTCGGAGCCGTCGCCGACTGGATCCACCGCACCGTCGCGGGACTGGCCCCGGCCGCACCCGGCTACCGCGAGATCCGCGTGCGCCCGCTGCCGGACGGGGCGCTGACCCACGCCGCCGCCGTGCACCTCACTCCGTACGGCGAGGCGTCAGTGCGCTGGCGGCGCGAGGACGGGCTCTTCCACCTCAAGGTCGTCGTGCCCGCGGGAGCGCGCGCCACTGTCCATCTGCCCGGTTCCGCACAGCCCCCGGTGACCGTGGCCCATGGCACGCACACCTGGACCACCGACGACGTCTGCCCCGCCCCGAAACCGTCCGAGGTGGTCACTGTCCGGGACCTGATGGACGACCCCCGGCTCTGGGAGCGCACGGCCGGCGTCCTGATCCGGCACGGCCTCGGCGGCGACTCGGCGCAAGTGGCCCGGCGGCTGGCGCCCTTCCTGGACCTGCCCGTCGGCCGACTGCCCGGGCTGCTGAACAGGGTCCTCTTCGAAGACGGCGGCGCCGACGCGGCCGCCGCTCTGGAGACCCTGCTGAACAGCACGGCCAACTGACCTTCACCACGCACATCGTGCTTCGCGGCGACACCGGCCGCGCACGCATCAGAGCCTGAAACCATTCGGATGGGATTGCCATGCTCCGTAAACGCCCGCTTCTGTTCGTACTCCTGAGAGGCCTTCTCGTGTTCGCCGTGGTCGGAGGCACAGCGGTCGTGCCTGCGTCCGCTTCCCCTGCGGCGCCTGCGGCGTCGGTTTCGGACGCGCCGTTCTCCGTGAGGACTCCGACCACCAACGGCCGGGTGAACCCCCTGGGCATAGGTGGTGAGGACCCGGTCTTCGGCTGGGAGTTGGCGTCGGCCCGGCGGGCGACTTCGCAGAAGGCGTACGAGATCCAGGTCGGAAGCACGCCCGGGTCCGCCGATGTGTGGTCGTCCGGCAAGGTCGCCTCCGACCGACAGGTCGGCGTCCGGTACGGCGGTCCTGCCCTGAAACCGGCCACCCGCTACTACTGGCGCGTACGGGCCTGGGACGACAGGAAGGCCGCGAGCCCGTGGAGCGCACACGCGTCCTTCGAGACGGGTCTGCTGAACTCCGGCGACTGGGACGGCGCCCAGTGGATCACCCGTCCTGAGGCCGCGAGTGAGCTGGACAAGTGGACCGACTACGTCGCCACGGTCGAGTTCAAGATCGACAGTGCCGCCTTCGGCATGTTCCTGCGTGCCTCCGACGCGAGCAACGGTTACATGTGGCAGTTCAACGTCACGGGCCCGACCCCGATGCTGAGGCTGCACAAACAGGTCAAGAGCAACTACAGCGTGTTGCAGGAGGTGGATCTCGCACCCTACGGCTTCACCGACGCGAGTCTCCTCACCGGCCGGCACACCGTCCGCTACGACGTGGTGGGCACCACCATCAGGACGACCCTCGACGGCAAGCTGGTCAACACCTTCACGGACACCACGTTCAGCAAGGGCTACCTCGGTTTCCGCACCCACGGATGCTGTGGCGAGCAGGGAACCGTCTACGACGCCGTCGTGACCGGCGCCGACGGCGCCACGCTGGTCGACACCGACTTCGCCTCCGACCGGAACCCGTTCACCGGCGGTGAGATCGTCGACTCCGCCCTCGTGGTGTCCGGCACCACGGACGCCCTCTACGGACCCGCGGCCCGGCCGATGCCGCTGCTGCGCAAGGGCTTCGCGACCAAGGCGGGCAAGAAGGTCGCCTCCGCGCGGGTCTACGCGTCGGCGCTCGGCGTCTACGAGCTGGAGATCAACGGCGAGCCGGTCGGCGACCAGGTGCTCGCCCCGGGGTGGACGAACTACCACAAGCGCATCCAGTCCCAGACCTACGACGTGACGAAGCTGCTCGCCCGCGGCGACAACGCGATCGGCGCGTCCTTGGCGAACGGCTGGTGGGCCGGGAAGGTCGGACTCGGCTGGAGCCGCCAGTACGGGGACGCTCCCGCTCTCGTGGCGAAGCTGCGCATCACCTACACCGACGGTTCGGTCCAGTGGATCGCAACGGACGGTTCGTGGAAGACGGCAGAGGGCCCGTACGTCAAGGCCGACCTGCAGGACGGCGAGACCTATGACGCCCGTCTGAAGCCCTCGGGCTGGAGCCGG
Organism: Streptomyces sp. NBC_00576; assembly: GCF_036345175.1. Lineage (NCBI taxonomy): Bacteria > Bacillati > Actinomycetota > Actinomycetes > Kitasatosporales > Streptomycetaceae > Streptomyces > Streptomyces sp. NBC_00576. Next base: position 1,994,561 of record NZ_CP107780.1, read on the forward strand.
CCGGGATTCGACGACGCGACGTGGGAGCCCGCCGCGGGCCTGGAGTCCCGGACCGCCCTGCTGGTCCCGCAGAGCGACGAGCCGGTACGCCGGACCCAGGTGCTCCAGGCCCGGACGATGACCGAGCCCACCCCCGGCGCCTACGTCTACGACCTCGGGCAGAACATGGTCGGAGTGTCGCGGCTGACCCTCACCGGCTCCGCCGGCCAGACCGTCAGGATCCGCTACGCGGAGGTGCTCAACAAGAACGGCACCCTCTACACCGACAACTTCCGCACCGCCAGGGTCACCGACCGCTACACCTTCGCCAAGACCGGAACGGCGACCTACGAGCCCACCTTCACCCAGCACGGATTCCGCTACATCGAGATCACCGGGGTGAGCGGGCCTCCCGCGCTCTGGGACGTCAAGGGTGTGGTGTGGGGATCCGACCTCCCCTCCACCGGTGCACTGAAGACCTCGGACACCATGCTGAACCAGCTGGTGAGCAACATCTCCTGGAGCCAGCGGGGCAACTTCCTCTCCATCCCCACCGACACCCCCGCCCGCGACGAACGTCTGGGCTGGACGGGAGACATCAGCCTCTTCGCGCCGACGGCCAACTACCTGGTCGACACCCGCGCGTTCCTGTCCCACTGGATGGCGGACGTACGCAACTCCCAGTACGCCAACGGTGATCTGCCCGCGGTCGTACCGACGCCCCAGGGCCAGTTCGGTGACAGCGGTGTCGGCTGGTCCGACGTGATGATCACCGTGCCGTACTCCGTGTGGCGCTCCTACGACGACACCCGCATCCTGCGGGAGAACTACCCGGCCATGCGGAAGTTCTTCCAGTTCGTGCGCGACAGCGCCGGAGCGGACCTTCTCGAACCCGGCCGCACCACGTTCTTCACCAACGACTGGCTGCATCTGGACGACCCGACCGAGCAGGGCATCCTGGGCACGGCCTACTACGCCGAGAACGCCCGCATGATGGCGGAGATGGCCAAGGCCCTCGGCGACGACGCGGCGGCCTCCGACTACGGCAAGCTCTCCGCCGACATCCGCGACGCCTTCACCAAGGCCTATGTCGCAGCCGACGGCACCGTCAAGGGCAACTCGCAGACCGGGTACGCGATGGCCCTCGGCATGAACCTCGTCCCGGATCCGGCACTGGTGGAGAAGGTCGGTGAGAAGTTCGTGGCCAAACTGGCGCTCACCGACAACCACCTCAGGACCGGCTTCATCGGCACACCGCTGCTGCTGCCCGCGTTGAGCAAAATCGGCCGGGCCGACCTGGCCTACAAGATGCTGCTGCACAAGGACTACCCGTCCTGGGGCTACGAGGTCGCAGGCGGTGCCACCACCATGTGGGAGCGCTGGAACTCGATCATGCCCAACGGCGACTTCGGCCCGGTCGACATGAACTCCTTCAACCACTACGCCTACGGCGCCGTGGGCGACTGGATGTTCCAGAACATCGGCGGCCTCTCCGCGATCGACCCCGGCTACAAGCGCTCCCGGATCGCTCCGATGCCCGGCGGAAACCTGACGAAGGGCTCAGGAAGCCTCAAGACCGTCTACGGCCTTCTCTCCTCGAAGTGGAGCACCCGCGACGGAGCCCTCGACCTGAAGGTGACCGTTCCGGTCAACACCGTCGCGGAGGTTCACGTGCCGTCGACGACCCGCTGGGCGGTCACCGAGGGCGGCCGGCCTGCGGATTCCGCCAAGGGAGTCCGGTTCCTCCGGATGGAGAAGGGGGCTGCCGTGTTCGAGGTCGGGTCGGGCGCCTACCGTTTCGGCGTCGACACCGTCCTCGGCGGCCTCGGCGAGGCCAAGGAGGCAGCCGGAGAACTGCGGGATCTGGTGGCGGGCCTGGACGCTCCGGGCGCATCGACGGCCAGTCGTTGGGCCCGGCAGGTCCAGACCTCGGTCGGATCCGCATGGACCACCCACGTGGCGGATGGCGCGCACGGCACCGATGAACACGTGGACCGGGCCTTGGCACGGCTCGGTGACATCGGAGACTGGACCGCTCAGCAGGTTGGCAACGGAACCCTGACAGCTTCCCAGGGAGACGCGGTGCGAGCGCTCGTCGACCGCGTCGAAAAGGGACTGTGAGTCTGCCCGTCCCGCCGGTGAACACCGAACCACGATGGCGGCCCGCAGTCGCCATGTGGTTGCCCGGCTCCGCGGTCCCGATCAGGATCGCCCGCCGGAACAGCGGCAGCTGCCGCTGACATCGCTCTCCTGCCGGCCTGGTTCAGGCCGGCAGGAGAGCGTGTCTTTTTTTGGAAGGGAGCCGTGCAGCGGCCCCAGGTGGCCGGTCGAGACACGTCGCCGAGGTCACCGCCGTCACCGACCCCGACGGCAGCACGGTGGTCTACCGGGTCACGGGTGCACTGTTCTTCGCCCCCTCCAACGACCTGGTGGCCAGTGCGACGGAGGAGGTGTCGCCGCTCTGGACGCCGTCGAGACCAAGTACTCCGGCAACACAACTGGCGCCGCGGGAAGGCAGCGCACCCCCACGGCCCTCCGGGACGGCAGCGCGTTGTCTTACGGAGTCGTGACGTGACGGCCGCGGCCAGGGATCACGACGGCTGAGCCGCCCTACCGTGGGCGCATGCGTGTACTGGTCACCGGCGGTGCCGGGTTCATCGGGTCCCATGTCGTCGAGGCCCTTCGGGCGCGCGGACACGAGCCCGTCGTGTTCGACGTGTGCGACGACCCCGACGCGGACGTACGGAATCAAGAGGCCGTGGCCCGTGCCCTGTCCGGTATCGACGCCGTGTGCCATCAGGCGGCCATGGTCGGGCTGGGCACCGGTTTCACCGACGCGGCGGAGTACGTCTCCCGCAACGACCTCGGCACCGCCGTACTGCTCACCGCCATGGCCGAGAAGGGCGTACAGCGGCTGGTGCTGGCCGGATCGATGGTGGTGTACGGGGAAGGGCGGTACACCTGCGCACGGCACGGGGTGGTGCGGCCGGGGCCTCGGGCGGTCACCGATCTGGAGGCCGGGCGGTTCGAGCCACGGTGTCCCGGGTGCGGGGAGGGCCTGTCGCCGGGACTGGTCGCCGAGGAGGCACCGGTGGACCCGCGGAACGTGTACGCCACCACCAAGCTCGCCCAGGAGCATCTTGCCGCCGCGTGGGCACGGGCAACCGGCGGGTCGGCGGTCTCGCTGCGCTACCACAACGTGTACGGGCCGCGGATGCCGCGGGACACCCCGTACGCCGGGGTCGCCTCCTTCTTCCGGTCGGCGCTCGCCCGGGGTCGGGCCCCACGTGTGTTCGAGGACGGCCGGCAGCGGCGGGACTTCGTACACGTACGGGATGTCGCGGCGGCCAACGCGACGGCGCTGGAAGCGGAGCGGGCTGTCGGCGCGCTCACCGCGTACAACACGGGCAGCGGCGAACCGCACACCGTGGGCGAGATGGCGCGGGCGCTGGCCGCCGCGCACGGCGGGCCCGAACCGGTCGTGACCGGCGAGTACCGGCTGGGGGACGTACGGCACATCACGGCGGACTCGTCCCGGCTGCGGTCGGAGCTGGGGTGGAAGCCGGAGGTCGGATTCGAGGAGGGCATGCGGGAGTTCGCCCGGGCCGGAATGCGGTCGTAGGGCGGGAGGACCGGTGGTGCTGCCCGCCTCAGGAAGCGGCTGCGGGCAGCACCACTTCGAAGCGGCAGCCGCCGGGGATGTTGCGGACCGTGGCGCGGCCCTGGTGGGCCTCCACGATGCCGCGGACGATGGCCAGGCCGAGCCCGGCGCCGGCCGGAGGCGTGCGGGCGTGGGTGCCGCGCCAGCCGGTGTCGAAGACGCGGGGCAGGTCCTCTTCGGGGATGCCGCCGCAGCCGTCGGACACGGACAGCATCACGCCGTCGGCCAGGCGTTCGGCGGCCACCATGACGGTGCCGTCCGTGGGGGTGCGCCGGATCGCGTTGACGAGGAGGTTGCCCAGGACGCGGCTCATCTCCTTGCCGTCCACCTCCACCGGCACCTGCTCGACGCGCCCTCCGACGAGTCGTACCCCGTGTTCGTGGGCCAGCGGATACACGCCGGCGAGGGCATCGCCCACCAGGTCGTACACGGACATCCGGGAGGTCGACAGAGCCAGCGCGCCGGCGTGGATGCGGGAGAGTTCGAAGAGGTCGCCGACCATGTCGTTGAGGCGTTCGACCTCGGTGCGCATCTGGCGCAGATAGCGGCCGGGGTCGGTGGCGACGCCGTCCTCCAGCGCCTCGGACATCGCGCGCAGGCCCGCGAGCGGGGTGCGCAGGTCGTGCGAGATCCAGGCGACGAGTTCACGGCGGGACGACTCAAGGGCGCGCTCGCGCTCCCGGGATTCGGCCAGCTTCGCGCTGGTGGCCTCCAACTCGCGGCTGAGCGCGGCGAGTTCGGCGTTGGCCGGACCGTGGGGCGCGGTGAAGTCGCCGCCGTCTCCGAAGGAGCGGGCGGCGAGGGTGAGTTCGCGGCTGCCGGCGACCACCCAGCGGCCGAGCACCAGCGCGGTGGCCAGGGAGACGACGGCCGCCATCGCGACCACCGTCGTGACCACGGACAGGTCGTGCGCGGACAGGAACATCGCCTGCGCCACGGCCAGGGTGCCCGCGAGCATCGCGGTCACGGCGACCGCCGCCACCACGGTGAGCGAGCTGGTCAGCGACCGGCGGCGCAGCAGCCACAGGGTGCCCGCGCCGAGCAGCCCGGCCCCGCCGGCGCCGAGGAAGGCGTACAGGGCGATGAGAAGGGTGTCGCGCATGATCACTCCTGGCCCTGGCCGGCGGCGCCCGCCGGATCGAATCGGTAGCCGACGCCCCACACCGTCTGGATCAGGCGGGGCCGGGCGGGATCGTCCTCGACCTTGTTGCGCAGCCGGCGGACGTGCACCGTGACAGTGGAGAGGTCGCCGAAGTCCCAGCCCCACACCTCGCGCATCAGATCCTCGCGGCTGTAGGCCCGGCCCGGATGCCGGAGGAAGAACGCGAGCAGGTCGAACTCGCGCAGGGTGAGGGCCAGTTCGGCGCCGTTCTTGGCGGCGCGGCGGGCGGCCGGGTCGACGGTGAGGCCGGCCCCGCCGAGGGGCCGCGCGCCCACCGGGGGCCGGGTGCGGCGCAGTACGGACTCCACTCGCAGCACCAGCTCCCGGGGGCTGAACGGCTTCGTCACGTAGTCGTCCGCGCCCACTTCCAAGCCCATGATGCGGTCGTCCTCGTCGCCGCGGGCGGTGAGCATGATGACCGGGACGGGGCCGCGTCCGCGCAGCCGCCGGCACACCTCCAGGCCGTCCATGCCGGGCAGCATCAGGTCGAGAACCACCAGGTCGGGCCAGTGCGCGGCGGCGCCGGCGAGGGCGGTCGGCCCGTCCTCCGCCCGGTCCACCAGATATCCGGCGCGATCGAGGTAGCCCGAGACGACCTCGGCGACGGTGGGATCGTCGTCGACGACGAGGACCCGGGCGCGGGCGGCCCCGGCCCCTCGGCCGGCGGAGGTGTCCGCTGCCTGCTCGTGTGGCTGCTGTTCCATACAGCCAGCGTCGCACCACGTGCTCTCGCGCGGCGCCCCGCAGCCGTCCGCAGGCACTGACGTCCGCGTTTCGTAAGGAGCCGAAGTCCGATATGTACTGTTCGCGTTCGTAGGGTGAAAGTCGTGATGACCTCTTCCGCACCCGAGGACGTCGATGTCGTCCTCCCCTGTCTGAACGAGGCCGAGGCCCTGCCGTGGGTACTCGACCGCGTTCCTCCCGGTTGGCGCGCCATCGTCGTGGACAACGGCTCCACCGACGGCTCGGCCGACATCGCCCGCGAGCGCGGCGCGACCGTCGTGCACGAAGCCCGGCGCGGCTTCGGCGCCGCCTGCCATGCCGGGCTGACTGCCGCGACGGCCGAGATCGTGTGTTTCTGCGACTGCGACGCCTCGCTGGATCCGGCCCTGCTCATGCCGTTCGTACGCGAAGTGCAAGGCGGCGAGGCCGATTTGGTGCTCGGGCGGCGTCGGCCGCAGGGCCGGGGTGCCTGGCCCGTCCATGCGCGGGCCGGCAATCTCGCGCTCTCCCGGATGCTGCGCCGGCGTACCGGCCTGCGGCTGCACGACCTCGGTCCCCTGCGCGCCGCGCGCCGCGAGGCGCTGCTCGGTCTGGACCTGACCGACCGGCGCAGCGGCTACCCGTTGCAGATGGTCGTGCGCGCCGCCGACGCGGGCTGGCGCGTCACCGAGCACGACGTCCCGTACCTGCCGCGCTCCGGTGCCTCGAAAGTGACCGGGACCTGGCGCGGCACCTGGGAGGCGGTACGGGACATGAGCCGCGTCCTGGCTCAAGCGCCCGTCGTACCCACGGCGGCCGAAGTACAGGGCCACGAAGGAATCCGTCGATGACCACTCTGCTCGTCATCGCCAAGGAACCCCGGCCGGGACGGGTGAAGACCCGGCTCACTCCGCCGTTCACGCCCGAGGAGGCCGCGGCGCTCGCCGAGGCGGCCCTCACGGACACCCTGCGAACGGTGGCCGGGACACCCGTCCGGCGCCGGGTCCTGGTCCTCGACGGGACGGCCGGGCCCTGGCTGCCGCCCGGCTTCGACGTCGTACCGCAGTGCGCGGGCGGCCTCGACGAGAGGCTGGCGGCGGCCTTCGCCGGCTGCGACGGCCCGGCTCTGCTGATCGGGATGGACACCCCGCAGGTCACCCCGGGCCTGCTCACTGTGGACTTCGACGGGTACGACGCCTGCTTCGGTCCGGCCGACGACGGCGGCTTCTGGGCGCTCGGGCTGGCGGAGCCGGACCCCGAGTTGCTGCGTGGCGTCCCCATGTCGACGCCGGCCACCGGCGCCGTCCAGCGCGACCGGCTGGTCGCCGCGGGCCTGCGGGTACGTGAGCTGCCGCGGCTGCGGGACGTGGACACCGCAGCCGACGCCGAAGCGGTCGCCGCGGTGGCGCCGTACGGTTGCTTCGCCGCGGAACTGGCCCGGCTGGCCCGGCTGCGGACGGCCGGCCGCCGATGAGCACAGCGCATGAGGTGAGCACAGCTCGTGAGGTGACGGCACGTGAGATGACGGCGCGGGACACCTCCGGGCACAGCTGGTCCGCCGATCCCTACGCCGACGCCCTCCGGGCCGGCCGCGGACCGCTCTTCCTGCGTCGCGGCGACGGCTGGCTGCTGCCGCTGGACGTGGAGCGGTGGTGTGCGCGGGCCGACACCGTGGACCGGCAGGTCCTGGACCGGTGCGAGGGTGCTGTCCTCGACGTCGGGTGCGGGCCGGGAAGACTGGTCGCGGAACTCGCCGCCCGGGGCCGGACCGTGCTCGGCATCGACGTCAGCGAGGCCGCGGTCGCCCACACCGTGGGCCTCGGCGGGCCCGCCCTGTGGCGCTCGGTCTTCGATCCCCTGCCGGGCGAGGGCCGCTGGAACACCGCCCTGCTCCTGGACGACAACCTGGGCATCGGCGGCGACCCACGCGCCCTGCTGCGCAGACTGGCCCGACTGCTGCTGCCCGGCGGCCTGTTGATCGCCGAGACAGTCCCGGTGGATGTGGACGAGCGCGCCGACGTCCGCATCGTGTGCGGCACCGACGCACAGGGTGCCACCGGCGCCGCGTTCCCCTGGGCCCGGCTCGGCACCCCGGCGCTGCTGCGGTACGCCCGCCCGCTGGGCTGGCGCACCGTCGATCAGTGGACGGCCGGCGGCCGCTGTTTCGTCTCCCTGCGCAGCCGCAGCACCAGCAGCAGGGCGGACCCGCCGAACAGTACGGCGGTGATCAGCAGCCAGCGGGTGAGGAAGCCGTCCGCCGAGAGGCCGGTGGCCGACTCGTAGCCGGCCGCGACCCGGCCGCTGATCAGCGGGAACCACACCAGCAGCAGGAGCCCGGACAGAGCCGCCGGCACCCGGACGTACAGGGTCCGGTCCCGGCGGCCGACGGCACCGAGCACACCGGTGACCGCCCGGTCCAGGACCGCGTACAGCGGCAGAAACACCAGGTCGTGCAGGACCGCCGCGCCCACGAACCACAGCGTCACGCCGAGCCGGTCCCCGGAGAGCAGACGCATGCCCGCGTACCCCGTGAGCGCGAACGAGCAGGCCAGGAACAGAATCTGCAGGGGGCTTCCCAGCGGAGGGAGCGGAGGGAACGCTCTGCGCATCACAGGTCTCCGAACGTCATCCGGGCCACCCACTTGGTGTTGAGCACCCCGGGCGCCGCGGGCACGATGATCCGGGCCGGGTAGCCGTGGTCGGAGGTCAGCGGCTCACCGTTGACGTCCAGGGCCAGCAGCGAACGCGGGTCACGCACCTGGTTGGACCGCAGGGCGGCCTTGCGGAAGGCGCCACGTCGCTGGAGGGACTCCACCAGGACGTCGGGGGCCGCGTCCGCTTCGTAGCCGACCAGCGCGGCGAGTTCCCGCAGCCGTACGCCCCGCCACCACTGGTCGCCGGTGGACCACCCCTCGACACAGGCGATCGGCAACGCCGAACTGTGCAGCGGCAGTTCGAGCAGCTCGGCGCGGCTCAGCCGGATCGTCCCGGAGGGCCCGGTGACGACCAGCCGCCACACGTCCTCGCTCGTCTCCCGCGCGCTGATCCCCCGGGACGCGGCCGTCTTGTTGATCTGGAAGCCGCCGGGGCCACTGCCCGGATCGGCACCTCCGTGCGGCGCGAGGAGGGCCGTGCGCCGCAGCGGTCCGTCGAAGTTCTGCCCCACCGTGGTCCCGAACAGCAGCAGCGAGCCACCCCCGACCAGCCACAGCGCCCCGCGCCGGGACACGGTGGGCTCGGTCGGCCGCGGGGAGACCAGGGGGAAGTCCGGCTCCCCTCCCGCCTCCTCCTCGGGGCCCTTGCCCGCCCGCATGCGACGCACATTGCGTACGGCGGCGGGGCCCCGGAGCACCACGTGCACCACGAACGCGGCGAAGAACACCCAGGCGCCGTAGAAGTGCAGCGGATAGAAGGAGCCGGGGAAGACATAGTCCAGCTGGACGTTGAGCACACCCGTCACGAACTCGAACAGCACGCCGCCGACCAGGAACAGCAGGGAGATCCGCTCCAGGGCGTGCGCGAGGGACCGGGCCGGCGGCAGCGCGAACAGTTTGGGCACCACCGACCACAGTTTGGCCAGCAGGACGGGGACGAGGGTGATCCCGAGCGTGACATGGACGCCTTGGTTGAGCCGGTAGAGCCAGTAGGGACGCGTCGGCCAGGCGAAGAGGTAGAAGCCGAGCAGCCCCTTGTCCGGGGTCTTGTCGTTCACCCGTGCGAGGTCCGGGTTGTAGGCGGCGTACGACAGCAGACCCGTCACGAACAGCACGGTGATCCCGCCGAGCAGCACAAGACCGAGGACGGAGGTGAACCAGGGACCGCGTACGGGACTGCGCCAGAAACCGGGGGACGTGGGCGAGGAGGAAGGGGCGGGCAACCGTGACATGCGCCGACCGTAGGACGCCGCGGGCGCGGTAAGGGGCCTTCGACACATGACGAAACGCTGACGTCCGCACGCGCGGCGGCCTCGGCACGGCCCGCGCGGCCTAGCGTTCCCGTCGTGACCCGTGATCTTCTCCGAGACCTGTACGCGACCGTGGCCGCCGCCCTGCTTGTCGTGACGGCCGCGCTGGTCGGCATTGTGATCCAGCGGGCGAACGGCTCCCTGCACGTGGGTTGGCCTCCCCTGTACGCCTACTGGCGTCCCCACATCGGTCCCGGTACCCCGGCGGCGCTCGTCGTCGCGGCCGGGGTCGTGGCGTACGGCCCGCAGTTGGCCTCCCGGCTGCCGTGGCGCGCGCTCCTCGGCGCCGCGTGGGGCACGGCGATGGCGTGGACGTGGTCACTGGCACTGATCGACGGCTGGCAGCGCGGAATCGCGGTACGGCTCACGACCAGGTACGAGTACCTGCAGGTCATCGACCGCTTCCAGGACATCCCCGCGACGCTGCGGGACTTCACCGGCCACATCCTGATCGACTCCCCGGACCACTGGCCGGCCCATGTGGCGGGCCATCCTCCGGCGGCGACGGTCACGTTCGTCCTGCTCGACCGGGTCGGACTCGGCGGCGGGGGCTGGGCCGGAGTCTTCTGCATCACCGTGGGTGCGTCGGCATGCGTGGCGGTGCTGGTCGCCGTGCGGGCGCTCACGGACGAGGCCCTCGCGCGCCGGGCCGCGCCGTTCCTGGTGATGGCGCCGGCCGCCGTGTGGATGGGGACGTCCGCGGACGGCTACTTCGCGGCGGTCGCCGCCTGGACCATCGCCTTCCTCGCCCTCGCGGTCACCGGACACCGGCCCCGGCTCACCGGTTTCGCCTCCGGCCTCCTCTTCGGCCTCACCTGCTACCTCTCCTACGGCCTCACCCTCCTCGCCGTCATCGGGGGCGCCGCCCTGCTGCTCGGCGGCCCGCGCCGAACCCGACCCCTGCCGTACGCGCTCGCCGGAGTCGCCGTCGTCCCGCTCGCGTTCACCTTCGTGGGCTTCAACTGGTGGGAGGCGTACCGCCTCCTGGTCGAGCGCTACTACCAGGGGGCCGGCGGCATCCGGCCCTACGGGTACTGGGTGTGGGCCAACCTCGCCTGCACGGTCCTGGTCGTGGGCCCGGCGACAGTGGCGGGCCTGCGGCGCAGCGGTGCCACACTCCTCTCGGCCACGGCACGGCTCAGTCCACGTTCCTCCCCCGATGCTCCCCCGCCCGTCCGGACACCCGACCACCAGGGCCCTCCCGGGCGGGTCGTCTCCGCCCTGCGCCGACGTGTTGTGCCCCGGTCGGGTGGTCCCGGCGCCTCCCCCGACCTCCGCCTCGCCCTGCTCGTCGCCGCGGCGTTCTCCGCCTTGCTCATCGCCGACCTGTCCGGCATGAGCAAGGCGGAGACCGAACGCATCTGGCTGCCGTTCGCGATGTGGCTGCTCGCCTCATGCGCGTTCCTGACCCGACCCCGCACCTGGCTCGCCACGCAGGCCGTGATCGCCCTGCTGGTCAATCACCTGCTGCTGACCGGCTGGTGAAACGGCTGGTGAAAACGGCTGACCGACGGTGCCGGCCCGGCGCGGCCCCTTCCGCCAGTTCGCCTCACCCTCCAGTCCCATGATCGCCCGCTCGGTGGCGGGGAAGCATGCCGGCTTCGCCGGTGGGAGCGCTTCTCCCGGTCCCCGGACGAGGGCCGGTACTGCCGTCGGGCACCTGACGGCAGGACCACCGGCCGCCTACTCGGCCCGGGATCCGGCGGAGCGACTGCGGACGACGGCGAAGACCGCTGCCGCCAACCCCAGCACGCCCACGACCAGCCCAGCCACACCGAGCCCGCGGGCGGTCGAGTCACTGCTGGACGCGGTGGCCGTGGAGTTGCCTGAGCTCTTCGTGGTCGCCGAGGCGGAGGCGGTCGAGGCGCCGCCCTCCGCGCCCTCCGCATCGTCCGCGTCCTTGGCCGTGAGCTTGAGCACCGGCGCCGGGTTCTCCGGCTCGTCCCCGCCGGACTCCGCCTCCTCTATCCAGCGGACGATCTTGCCGTCGGAGTACGTCTGGAGGGTCTTGAAGGTCAACTGACCGGCGTCGTCGGGAAGTTGTCCGAAGGCCACGTCGAAGTCCTCGAACTGCCCGGCACCGATCCTCCCGCCGGTCCAGGTGATCTCGGAAACGGCGTCGGTGATGGTGCCGTCGTCGGTCTTGACCGGCGTCTTGAGCTTCGTGTTCGTGACCTTGGCGGTCCAGCCGTCCCGCGGCGAGACGAGCACGCCGAGCACGGGGTGGTCGGTCGGCAGGAAGACCTGCACCTTCGTGGTGCCGGCCGTGTCCTCCTCGTTGGGGACGCGGAAGGTCAGGACGCCGTCCGTGGCGCCCTTGGCGTAGCTCTCGGGGTGCATGGTGACATGCGCGGAGGCGACACCGGCGGCGGTGAGAACGCCGGCGGCGGCGAGGGCGACGACGACGCCGGACCGGCGCAGCGTGGTGGTGGTGCGAGTCGTGGACATGGCTGAGTGGATCTCCGTACTGGGGGGAGGGGATGTCGGGTTTCACATCGCGTACGACATCCCCTTCGGCGGTCCGCGCCGGTGCACGGCGTACCGCAACAGCACCTGCCGCGGCTGCCATGCCCCGTCGGCGCCGAGACGCGCGGGACCAGGCGCACTCGATGCGCCCCGGAATCCCCTCACCACCTGCCACCAGGCAGCGAGCCCCGGCAAGAACGCGGCCGCCCACCGCAGCAGCGACCACAACGCGGCCTCGCCGCACCGCAGCCACCAGGTCAGCACCAGGGCCGCCCCGATATGCGCGGCGGTGGCGTGCGGGGTCAGCGCGTGGGAGTGGGACATCCGCATCCCGTGCATGACCATCGCGGCGTGCGGCCGGGCAGCGCCGAAGGCCAGGTGCAGTCCGCCCTGGGACGCCAGCGTCACGCCACCGATCCCGGTCAGCGACCGCTCCCGCCCACCGAGCAGGCAGCCGACCACGAAGACCGGAACAGCCCCCGCAACCTGCACCCACACCGGCGGCGTCACTCCCACGGCCAGCGCATGTCCCCCAGCGGCGAGCAGCACGCACAGCACGGCGAGCACCGCCGCACGCAGGCTCCGCACCGCCAGGGAAGCACTCACGTCGCAGATGCTGCCATGCGGCGCGAGGGTCTCTCCCCTCGCCCCCGCATACGCACCACCGCCACGCCCACGGACACCGTTCAGTTCCCGCCTCCGCGAAAAAACGAGGGCAGCGGAAGCACCCGAGGGCGGCGTGCTGAATGCGGTAGCCGTTTCCTGCACTCCCTTGTCACAGCCGGATCGGCTCGCCGCCCTGCGTCGGATGGCGGAAGATCTGGCCGCCCCGGCTCAGGGCTCAGTCGGGTTGCCGAGGCCGGTGAGGGCGCCGACCGGGTCCAGGTCGGGGGTGCCGCGGGGCCACCAGTCGTCGTGGCCCGGTTCGGACTCGTACGCGTACCAGAGGCCGTCCCGGCCCAGGCGCAGCTGTATGTGGCCGCGTGGGTGGGTGAGGTGGTTGCGCCGGGGTCTGAAGGCGGGGAGGTCGGCGGCGAGGAGGAGGGGGCGGGCGCGGTCGAACCGTCCGGCCGGCGGGTCCCAGGCCTCTTCGAGGACCGCGAGTCCGTCGAGCCCGCCCTGCCGCCAGGCGGCCACCGCGCGCGCCAGTTCGGCCGGGGTTCGGTCGGCGGCTCTGGCGAGCGAGGAGTAGAGGGTGCGGGTGCCGGCGGTGAGGCCGGAGCCGGGGCGGGCGGCGGCGAGACGGACGGCGTCCTGCCACAGGGTCAGCTCACCGACGGGGTCGTGGCCGGTCGTGAGCAGTGTGTGGGCGCGGGCGGCGGCGTCCGTCGCCAACTGGTCCAGCGCGAAGGGGTCCGGGCCGCCCGGGGACGCGGGGTAGGCCGGGGGCGGGTCGGGGTGCGGGCGGGGAGGCAGCGGGGCCGGAAGGGGCGGGAGGGTGCGCGGGGCGAGCGCATCGGAGGCCCGGACCCCGGGGAAGGAGGCCGGCCGCTGCTCCTGAGCGGCGCGGGCGGCGTGCGCGGCGTTGCGCCGGGACAGCTCGTCGAGCACCTCTCGTTCGCCCCGGCCCCGTAGCAGGAGGAGGACGAAGGGATCGGCGTCGAGGAGGCGGGCGGTCTGGTAGCAGAGGGCGGCGGCGTGCTTACAGGGGTGCCCGGAGTCGGGGCAGCTGCACCGGGGTTCGAGGTCCCCCGGGCCGGGCAGCAGCGGCGCCCCGCAGTCGGCGAGGGACTGGGGCATCTCCTTGTCGAGCAACGCGGCGATGTGCCCGGGCCGCGCCACGGCGGCGTCCAGGAACCGCTCCCACTCCTGGTCGCCGAGGGTGCGCAGCCGCACCTGGACGCGGTACGGCCGCGGCCGGGAGCCCTGCACATAGGCGAGTACAAGCCCCGGTGTCACGGTGATGGCATCGACATGCCCCTTTGCGGCGTACCCGCGCCCCCGCACCAGCCGGGCGGCATCCAGCGCTCCCTCCTCCAGGGCGGCCACCCAGGCGTTCCCCCACCAGCTCTCCGCGAAGCCGCCGGGTCGGGACGTCGCCTCCCGGTTCCCCGAGGCCGGCAGCGCGGGGAAGGTGCGGCGCAGCTCACCGTCACGGCCGGGGGCGGCCATGGAGGAGGGCGAAGAAGAGGCGGAGGAGGCGGCGATGCGTGGGTTGTCGAGGGGACCGTCGAGGAGCGCCGCCTGCCGGAACCCGGCGGTGTTACGGGTGTTCGGGGTACCCAGGGCGTTGGGGACGTCCCGCGACGCGCCTGATGATGCCTGCGGAGCCTCGACACCCAGAGTGGCATTCCGCGAGACCGGCGAAGCCACGGCACGCAGGACGTCCCCGACAGTCATCGGCGTCGACGTGTCCGTGCTCGGCTCGTCGTCCGGAGTCTTCGGCCCACTCGCCGAAGCCGCCGGGGACGTGTCGGTGGGCAACTGGAAGGACCCGGCGAGCAGTTCCCGTACGGCATGCGTCCGGTCCTCGGGGATCCGGTCACGTGGGTTCTGCCCCGGCACGGGCGGGGCGGGCCGCCGCGTGGCCTCGGCTGCCGCCGACTCCGCGTCGAGACGGGCCCGTCGAGCCTCCCCCCGCGCGGCGCGCAATGCCTCTCGGGCGACGTCCCCGGGACGCCCGCCCTTGCGCCCTTCGTTGTCGGCGCGCCCTTCCGGAACCTTCCCAACCGCCGATTCGGTGTCGTCCGCCGCCTGTGCCTCCGTGACCTGGCTGCCGGTCGGCGGCGTCGCGCGCCGCAGAGCCGCCCGGGCCGCGTCTCCTGGCCGGGCATCACGCGCGTCGGCCTCCGCCCCGCCACGCGACCCGCTCGTCTCCTGACCCGCGACGTGCTCCCGTGCCGCCCGCAAGGCCCTGCGCGCCGCGTCGGCGGGCCGGTCCCGCTCGGGTACGTCCGACAGAGGGTGCCCGCCCGACACCGGCTCCTCCTCCACCGCGTCGCGCCCTTCCCCGCCCTCCCGGCGTTCCTCCGAGGCCATCACACCGCCCCCCGCAACGACACCAGGTCGGACAGTGCCCGATCCGTCAGTTCCGTGAAGGACGACTCGCCGGAGGTCAGGATCGCGTCGGCCAGGGCCCGCTTGGACTCCAGCATCTCCGCGATGCGGTCCTCGACCGTGCCCTCGGTGATCAGGCGGTGCACCTGGACCGGCTGGGTCTGGCCGATGCGGTAGGCGCGGTCCGTGGCCTGTTCCTCGACCGCCGGGTTCCACCAGCGGTCGAAGTGGATGACATGGCCCGCGCGCGTGAGGTTCAGGCCGGTGCCGGCGGCCTTCAGGGAGAGGATCAGGATCGGGGTCGCGCCGCTCTGGAAACGGTCCACCATGCGTTCCCGTTCGGGGACCGGGGTGCCGCCGTGCAGCAGTTCCACCGGGACCGCGCGGGCCGCGAGGTGGGCCGTGATCAGGCGGGCCATTCCCACGTACTGCGTGAACACCAGTGCCGAGCCGTCCTCGGCGAGCAGGGTGTCCAACAGCTCGTCCAGCAGGGCGAGTTTGCCGGAGCGGGCAGCCAGCCGGTCGCCTGCGGCAGGCCCGGGGGCCTCCTCCTTCAGGTACAGGGCGGGGTGGTCGCAGATCTGCTTGAGGGATGTCAGCAGCTTCAGGACCAGGCCCCGGCGGGCGATGCCGTCCGCCGTCTCGATGGCGAGCAGCGACTCGCGCACCACCGCCTCGTACAACGCGGCCTGTTCACGCGTCAGGGGGACCGGATGGTCCGTCTCCGTCTTCGGTGGCAATTCCGGGACGATGCCCGGGTCGGACTTCTTTCGGCGCAGGAGGAACGGGCGGACCAGGCGGGCGAGTCGGGCCACCGCCTCCTCGTCCTCACCGGTCTCCACCGCGCGCGCGTGCCGGGCCCGGAAGGACTTCAGGGGGCCCAGGAGGCCGGGGGTGGTCCAGTCGAGCAGGGCCCAGAGTTCGGAGAGGTTGTTCTCCACGGGGGTGCCGGTGAGCGCCACGCGCGCGGGGGTCGGGATCGTGCGCAGCGCCTTCGCCGTCGCCGAGTAGGGGTTCTTGACGTGCTGCGCCTCGTCCGCGACGACCATCCCCCACGGCTGCTCGGCCAGCTGGGGTGCCGTCGACCGCATGGTGCCGTACGTCGTGAGGACGAAGCCGCCCGGCATGTCCTCCAGGGTGCGGTCGGGGCCGTGGTAGCGGCGGACGGGGACGCCGGGCGCGAACTTCGTGATCTCGCGCTGCCAGTTGCCCAGCAGGGAGGCCGGGCAGACCACCAGCGTCGGTTCGCTGCGGGCCCGCCGCAGATGCAGGGCGATGACGGTGATCGTCTTGCCGAGCCCCATGTCGTCGGCGAGGCAGCCGCCGAGGCCGAGGGAGGTCATGAGGTCCAGCCAGGCCAGTCCCCGGAGTTGGTAGTCGCGCAGACGGGCCTGCAGACCCGGGGGCGGTTCCACCGGGGTGATGCCCGCCGTCAGCCGGTCGCGCAGGGCCGCCAGCGCGCCGACCGGGACCGCCTCGACGCTCTCGCCGTCGACCTCCACGCGGCCGGTGAGTGCCGCCGAGAGCGCGTCGACCGGGTCGAGCAGGCCCAGTTCACGCTTGCGTGCCTTGCGGACGAGCGCCGGGTCGACGAGCACCCACTGGTCCTTGAGGCGTACGACGGGACGGTGGGCCTCCGCCAGCACGTCCATCTCGGCCTCGGTGAGCGGATCTCCGCCGAGCGCCAACTGCCAGCGGAACTGGAGGAGTTCCTCGCTCTCGAAGAAGCCGGTGCCGTCCTTCGCAGAGCCGGGTGCCGGGCGTACGACGGCCTGGGCGGTCAGGTCCTGGGCGAGGTCCCGGGGCCAGTGCACGGCGACGCCGGCGGCGGCCAGCCTGGTCGCGGCCACCCCGAGCAGGTCGTACAGCTCCTCCTCGGAGAGGGCCAGGACGTCGGGCGCTTCCTGCTCGGTGAGGCGGTCGAGCGGGGGCCAGACACGGGCCGCGCGGCGCACCGCCAGTGCGGCGTCCACGCGGGCGCGTGTGCCGAAGGCATCGTCCGCGGTACCTGCCCACAGGGTTGCCGCGTCGGTCACCAGGGTGGGGTCGGCGAGGCTGTGCACCTGGACGATCGCCGCGCCCGCGGTGCGCACCCGGTCGGGGTCGTCGAACAGGTCGTACGCCGACAGGTCGAGGCGGAGCGAGATCCGCACCCCCGCGTCCATGCCCGCGGCGACCTCCGCCGCCCAGTCGTGGGCGTCCGGCAGCCGCTGGGCCGGGCGCGCGGCGAAGGGCATCCCCGACGCGTACGGCGCCGCCGGAGTGCGCGGCAGAGTGTCCGCGACGGCGTCCAGGAAGGCGCGCAGCAGCGCCTCCGGCTCGGGCAGCAGCAGCGGGCCGGAGCCGGGGAGTGGCACCGCGTGGCCCTCGTGGGGCAGGGCCGCGGCGATGGCCCTGAGGTGGGCGATGTCGTCGGGGTCCAGCGGGCCCGCGCGCCAGGCGTCGTGGCCGGTGGGAGTCAGCCCGGGCAGCAGCCTGCCGCGGGCCGTGAGGCGGAGGGCGTGCAGCGCGGCGGCGCCCCAGCAGGCCGTGGCGGGATGGGCGGCGGGGTCTCGGCGGGCCCGTACGAGCAGCGGCAGCGCCGCGTCGACGGGCAACGTCAGCGCGGGGGTGGTCCGGCGGCGGACGCCGGCGCCGTGCCGTCGTACCACCGTGAGTTCCGTATGACCGTCGCCCTCATCCGGTAGGCCCGTGTCCCCTTCCGGGTCCCAGAAGGCGATGCGGCCCTCACGCGGGAGGGGGGCGGGGAGGAAGACTGCGGCGAGGCGCACGGACACGTCCGCCGTCGCAGTCGCCGATGCCTCGGCGCTCATTCGCACCTCACCTCCCGCCCTCGTGTCGTGTCCGTCGAGTCGGACGTCTTCGACTGTACGGGCGGGGTCTGACAATCGGTCGCGGAAACAGGCCGAAGCCGTTCGCACAGCTGGTCAGGGGGTTGTGCGCGCGACGACGTACACCATGTAGTGGTTGGGGTGGGACCACTTCACGACGATGTGCTGCGTGGGTGCCGGGTTCTTCTGCTGGTGGGCGAGGCCCCACCACGGGCCCGGCTCCTTGAACTCCCAGCCGACGATCTTCTGGTCGCGGGCACTGATGGTGAACTTGTCCTTCTTCAGGCTCGTGCGGGGGACGCCCATGGCCTTGAAGAAGTAGTCGAGCCCCGCGTTCGTGGTCATGAACTGGACGTACAGACGGCTGGTGCGCCAGTTGTTCGTCTCGTAGTACGCGACCTTCGTCGACAGGATTCCCTCGCCGTCGGCCTGGCGCGGGACGGGCACCTCGTAGATGTGGCGCTGGACCTTGGAGGGCCAGGCCTTGGTGAGGCCTCGCGCCGCCCACTTGCGTTCCTTGTCCTTGCCGCTGTCGCGGCTCTGGTTGGCGGAGATCACCAGATAGCCGGCGGGTACACCGATGAGCAGCACGATGATCAGCAGGGTCAGGGCCCGGCGGCGGATGACGTGACCGCGGTCCTCGGGCGGCTCGTCCGGGAGCATGGCCTGGCGGGGCAGGGAGGCGGTCACAGCGGCCCCTGGGTGGTGCGGCGGGTCTCGACGAACTTCTCGTAGCGCTCGTACCGCTCGACACGGCGCCGGTTGGCGCGCCGGAAGCGGCGCGCGACCAGGCGGGCGAGGTCGGCGGCGCCCACCATGCCGGCCTCGGGGCCGAGCTGGGCGCGGGCGATGCGGGCCTCGGGGCGGTAGCCGCGGCCGGTGAGGTGGCGGCGGAAGGCCTCCCGGGCGGGGCCGATCAGCAGGTCGTCGGCCGCGGAGACACCGCCGCCGATGACGAAGCAGGAGGGGTCCAGGGCGGCGGCCAGGTTGGCGATGCCGACGCCGAGCCACTGGCCGATGTCCTGGAGCAGCTCGATGCACATGGCGTCGCCCTCGCGGGCCAGCTCGGTGATCATCGGGCCGGTGATCTCGGAGATGTCGCCCTTGACGTGCTCGATGATCCCGTACGCCACCGGGGAGTCGGCGGCAGCGAGTTCACGGGCCTCGCGGACCAGTGCGTTGCCCGAGCTGTACTGCTCCCAGCAGCCGCGGTTGCCGCAGGGGCAGCGGTGGCCGCCGGGCACGACCTGCATATGGCCGAACTCGCCGGCCACGCCGAACTTGCCGCGCTTGACCTGGCCGTCCTCCAGGATGGCGCCGCCGATGCCGGTACCCAACGTGATCATGACGAGGTGGTCCTCGCCGCGGCCCGCACCGAAGCGCCACTCGGCCCAGGCCGCGGTGTTGGCGTCGTTGTCGACCAGGACGGGGACGGCCAGACGGCTGGAGATGCGGTCCCTCAGGGGCTCGTTGCGCCACGACAGGTGGGGCGCGAACAGGACCCGGTTGCGGTCGGCGTCGACCCACCCGGCCGCGCCGATGCCGACGGCGTGCACGTCGTGCCGGTCGGACAGGTCCAGGACCAGCTCGACGATGGTGTCCTCGACGACCTTGGGGCTCTTCGACTTGTCGGGCGTCTCGGTGCGGACCTTCTCCAGGATGTTGCCGTCGGCGTCGACCACTCCCGCCATCACCTTCGTGCCGCCGATGTCGATGCCGACGGTGGGCACGCGCGGGGCCGTGAGGTGGGAACGGCGCTCGCGCGTGCCGACGGTACGCAGCGCAGGCGCTCTGCGGGAGCCGATGGGGGCGCTGCCCTCTCGGGCGGAGCCGGCCAGTGCCCTGGGGAGTGCGAGGTCGCGGTAGCTGCTCATCGGAAGTGATTCTGCCTCACCGGCAATGCGGGTGCGTTGCGGGGGAGCAATGGGGCGGTGTGGGTTGTTTGCCGGGTGCGGGCGCGTTGTGGTTGCTCGCGCCCCGCGGCGGAGCCGCAGATGTCACAGCCCCGCGCCCCTGGAGGAACGGGGCTGCGCCCCTTCCTCTAGGGGCGTACCAGGAGTTGGAACTCGAACGAATAGCGCGTCGGGCGGTAGGTGTGGGTGCCGAACTCGACGGCGCGGCCCGTGTCGTCGAAGGTCGTGCGCTGCATGGTGAGCAGGGGGGCGCCCTCGCGTTCGCTGAGGCGTTCCGCCTCCTCGGCCGTTGCCCCGCGCGCGCCGATCGACTGCCGGGCACTGTGCAGGGTGATTCCGGCGGCGCGCATCAGCCGGTACAGCCCGGTGGCCTCCAGTTGGCCGGTGTCCAGGTCGAACAGGCCGGGCGGCAGGTAGTTGCAGAGGTAAGCCATCGGCTCGCCGTGTGCCATCCGCAGCCGTTCCACGCGGTGTACGTCGCTGCCCTCGGCCACGTTGAGCGCGGCGGCGACCTCGGCGGAGGCCTGCACGACCGTGTTGACGAGGACCTTGGTCGCGGGGCGCTGGCCCGCCGCCTCCAGGTCGTCGTACAGGCTGCTGAGCTCCAGGGGGCGCTTGACCTGGCTGTGCACGACCTGTGTGCCGACTCCCCGGCGGCGTACGAGCAGGCCCTTGTCCACGAGGGACTGGATGGCCTGGCGCACGGTGGGGCGGGACAGGCCGAGCCGCCCGGCCAGCTCTATCTCGTTGCCCAGCAGGCTGCCGGGAGTGAGTACTCCGTGCTCGATCGCGGCTTCTAGCTGCTGGGACAGCTGGAAGTAGAGCGGCACCGGACTGCTCCGGTCCACGCGGAGCTCCAGCGGCACTGTCGGATCCACATCTGGTTTCGGCACGGGCCGAGCGTAGCTCCGGGGACTGTTGACGGGAAGTCGTGTAGTTCGGTTGTCCGGACATACGCATTGACAGCGTGCCTGGTCGGACCCCAGTTTGGTTCTCATGCGCATCGGAGTCATCGGGACGGGCCGTATCGGTACATTCCACGCGGACACCCTCAGCCGTCATCGCGAGGTCGGGGGCTCCCTCATCGTCACGGACGCGGACAGCGGGCGTGCGCAGGATCTCGCGCACCGCTTAGGAGCGACGGCCGCGCCGGGTGTCGACGAGATCTTCACCTGGGGCGTGGACGCCGTGGTGATCACGGCCGCCACCTCGGCCCACGCCGAACTGATCGGTCGGGCAGCACGCTCGGGTCTCCCGGTGTTCTGCGAGAAGCCCATAGCGCTCGATCTGCCTGCCACCCTGGCCGCGATCGCCGAGGTGGAGGCTGCCGGAACAATCCTCCAGATGGGCTTCCAGCGCCGATTCGACACCGGCTACACGGGCGCCCGCGAGGCCGTGCGTTCCGGGAAGCTCGGCCGTCTGCACACCGTCCGCATGATGACGTCGGACCAGACGCCGCCCCCGCCCGAGTATCTGCCGCTGTCCGGCGGCCTGTACCGGGACACCCTGATCCACGACTTCGACATCCTGCGCTGGGTGACGGGGCGCGAGATCGTCGAGGTGTACGCGACGGGGTCGGACGCCGGACCCCCGATGTTCCGCGAGGCGGGCGACATCGGTACGGCCGCCGCGGTACTCACCCTGGACGACGGCACACTCGCCACAGCGACGGCGACGCGC
Source organism: Streptomyces sp. NBC_00576 (assembly GCF_036345175.1). Taxonomy (NCBI): domain Bacteria; kingdom Bacillati; phylum Actinomycetota; class Actinomycetes; order Kitasatosporales; family Streptomycetaceae; genus Streptomyces; species Streptomyces sp. NBC_00576. Next base: position 2,015,916 of record NZ_CP107780.1, read on the forward strand.
ATGAACGGCGCGGGCTACGACGTCCGCATGGAGCTGGCCGGCGAGCTGGACCAGGTCGGCGTCGGCCTGGACGACCGTACGCCGATCGCGTCCACCGAAACGGCCGGACCGCCGGCCGCGAGCAAGCCCTGGACCGGCTTCCTGGAGCGTTTCGGCCCGGCCTACGAGGCGGAGCTGTCGGCCTTCGTCGAGGTGGTGCGCGGCGAACGCGCCAACCCGTGCGACGGCCGCGAGGCGCTCCAGGCCCTGCGTGTCGCCGAGGCCTGCGAACTGTCCAGACGGGAGCGCAGACCCGTACACCTCGCGGAGATTGCGGGCGGGTGGGAGTGAGAACCGGGGAGGACCGGAGCGACGGCGCCCGGGGGTGTTCCCGGGCGGCCTGCTACGTGTGCACTAGTGCCCGTCCTGCCCGCCTTCTTCCAGGAGTCCGGCGTCGTACGCCAGCAGGGCGATCTGCACCCGGTTGTTGAGGTCGAGCTTGGCGAGGACGCGGGAGACGTGCGTCTTGACGGTGGCGACGCTCATGAACAGCGCGGCGGCGATCTCGGCGTTCGCCCTGCCCTGGCCGACGGCGACCGCGACCTCGCGTTCCCGGTCGTTCAGCGCGCCGATCCGCTCCCGGGCGCCGGCCCGCCGGGTGTGGGCCGTGCCGCCCGCCGCGTGGGCCATCAGCTGGCGGGTCACGGCGGGCGAGAGGACGGGGTCCCCGGCCGCGACGCGGCGTACCGCGGCCAGGATCTCGGCGGGCGGGGTGTCCTTGAGGACGAAACCGGCGGCGCCCGCGCGCAGGGCGCGCAGTACCTGGTCGTCGGCGTGGAAGGTGGTGAGGACCACGACCTGCGGGGCGTTCTTGCGGGCCCGCAGGCGTTCGGTGGCGGTGAGGCCGTCCACCGTCGGCATCCGGATGTCCATGAGCACGACGTCCGGGCCGGTGCGGCCGACGAGCTCCTCGACCTCGCTGCCGTCGGCGGCCTCGCCGACGATCTCGATGTCGTCGGCGCCGCCCATCATGAAGGACAGGCCTGCCCGAACCAGGGGGTCGTCGTCGACGAGGAGCAGTCTGATCGCGGTCATGGGCCTACGTAATCACGTACGGCGCCCGGACGTGCGCGGGCGCCGCACAGCTGCATTGCCGACCTGAACTCCCGTGGCGTGAGGGGCCTTTCGTGACCACCGGATGCCGGCCCTCCTCTTTAAGAAGTCCCTGTCGACGTAGTCGCCGGCCGGTCCCGTCAGGCGCCCCACGGCAGCCAGGCCCGCACGACGAATCCGCCGACCTCGTCCCCTCCCCCGTCCTCCTCCGCGCCGTGCTCCAGCCGGCCGCCCGCCAGCGTCGCGCGCTCGGTCAGGCCGATGAGGCCCTGTCCGGAACCGGGGATGTGCGGGACCTCCCCCGGGGGCGCGGGATTGCGTACGGAGAGGGTCAGGCCGCCGCCCGGGCCGCCCGCGAGGGAGACCGTGACCTCGGCGCCGGGGGCGTGCTTGCGGGCGTTCGTGAGGCCTTCCTGGACGATCCGGTAGGCGGTGCGGCCGACGGAGGCGGGGACGGCGGCCGGTGCCGTCACCCGGCTGTCCAGCACGATCTTCATGCCGGCCTCGCGGGATTCGGTCACCAGGGTGTCGAGAGCGGCGAGTGTCGGCTGTGGGCGCCCCGCCTCCTCCGCGTCGCCGGCCCGCAGGACGCCGATGATCTCCCGCAGGTCCTGCAGTGCCTCGTGGGCGCTCTCCCGGATGACCCCGGCGGCCCGCGCGACCTCCTCGCGGGGTGCGTCGGGCCGGAACTCCAGGGCGCCGGCATGGACGCTCAGCAGGGTGAGCCGGTGGGCGAGCACGTCGTGCATCTCGCGCGCGATGGCCTCCCGGGCGAGCCGCTGCGCCTGCTCGGCACGCAGCGCCGCCTCCGTCTCGGCCCGCCGCACCCGGTCCCGCAGACTCAGCATGAGCTGCCGCTTGGACCGCACGAACATGCCCCAGCCGGTCGCGGTCGCGGTCAGCAGAACACCGAGGATCACCGAGACGACGTACGGCAGGTCCGGGTCCGGGCGCAGCCAGTAGAAGAACGGGATCACCACGACGGAGGCACCGCTGATCAGGCCGACGTACCGGAAGGGCCGGTGCACGGCAAGGGAGAACAGGGCGACCAGGCTGGCGCCGCCCGCGGTGCTCGACACAAGGCCGGCCGCGAGCATCGCGACGGCGAGGCCGAGCGGCCAACGGCGCCGCAGCCAGACGGCGGCGCAGGAGAGAGCGCCGAGCCACTGGTCGACGACGGCGACGGCGTGGGGGGTGTTCGGGTCGTCGGCCAGGGCGTCCGCGCCCAGCACGCCGACGAGTACGGCCAGCAGGAAGCAGGTGAAGTCGACAACCCAGTCGCGCGCGGTGCGCCGGGGCCGTGCGGACATGCCGAACCGTTCGGCCCACTTCCGCTCGGGGCCGGAACCGGGGTCGATACCGGGTTCCGGATCGAGTCCGTCGAGCACGGCCGACGGGAAGAGCCATCGCCGCCCCGGGAATGCCGTCGGGGCCTCGGGAACGGACGTCGACCTGTCACCACTCACGGTCGCCAAATCTACGCAGTGACGGGCCCCGCAGCCCTCGTCGAATCATGATCGTCGACCAAAGTCGGGCCATCGCAGACTTTCGGCGCTGCTTCCGGCAGCGACCGGCGACTTCGGGAGGGCAGGTCCCACCCCGCGGCCGACGGAAGTGGGGCGTCCGCGGGGTGAGGATCCTGGCATGAAGCAGTCACTGGAGATCGTCGGTTTCCTCGCCCTGGTGCAGGGCGTCGCGGGCCTGCTGCACGAATTCACCGACCTGCACTGGGGCCTCGTACAGAAGCTCGGCTTTCTCGACGGCTACGAGATCTACGCGAGCGTGACACTGCTCGTGCTGTCGTTCGCGCTGTTCGCCGCCGCCGAGAGCCGGAAGTCCGGGTGACCGATGTGGGGTTCGGCAGGACCGAAGTGGGGTTCGGCCCGGCCCGGGCTTCCGGCCGGTCGCGCTGTTCGCTCAGCGGCAGTATCAGCAGCCGTAGTCGATCAGGTCGAACGACGCGTAGTGGTCGGAGGTGTAGTAGTCCTCCTGGTACTCCTCACCGGTGATGATGCGGCGCGCGCCGCGCGTGGAGGAGCCGGGCGTCTTGACCGTGTACTCGTGGTAGTAGCCGGTGGACTGCGAGGGCAGGAGGCGCTCCCGGTTCTGGAAGACGACGCCGTCCTGCGAGTACGGGTAGGGGCCGCCCTTCGCGATCAGGTTGAGCGTGGTGTAGGCCTGCGACGGCAGGTCGCCGTAGCAGATGCTGCCGACCGCCGAGGTGGCGGCGCCGGCCGTGCCGGCGGTGACGGCACCGCCGACCAGGAGAGCGGACAGGACGGCGACCGCGGCGCCGATGCGAGTGATCCGTGGGGGGAATCTCATGCCTCATGATGACGCGCGTAGACAGTGGCATGTCAATGACAAGTCCGTAGATTTTCCCGTCATGTGCGATGAGTTTTCGGGAAGTTAACCTGGCGCGCGACGACTCCATGAAGCCGGCAGCCGCTGCGCGACCTGGCCGTGAGGCACGACATGCTGCCCTCGATCGCGCAGGGCGTCGTCGCCGACGCCCACACACCACCCGCACCCCCCCGGCAGCGGACCGCCGAAGAGGTGCGCGAGATCCTCGACGCGACCTTCTGATCACATCCGCGAATGCCGGTGAGCGAACGGCTGTGCGATCAACCGCGCCACTCCACCTTGAAGACCCACACGTGCTCACCCGCCGCCCGAGCTGCCGCCGGCACCTCGATGACCAGGGATTTGCCTCGCCAGGTCCAGGTCAGTGGCCTGTCGTGGCCGAGCATCGTGACCTTGTCCCCGCTGCGGATGGGCACCGGTGCCTCGACGGTCAGCCGGCTGCCCGGCTCGGCCAGGGAGTGGATGTAGAACGCCTTGCCCTGCCGCACCGTGAAACGGAGGTCCTGGCCGAGCTGCGCCATGCGTGACCAGTAGGTGGAGCCGTAGACGGCCTCGCCGTTGACCTTCAGCCAGCGGCCCGTCTCACGCAGTCGGGTCTGCATGATCTCCGGGATCGTGCCGTCTGCCCGCGGGCCGATGTCGAGGAGGAAGTTACCGTTCTTGGAGACGATGTCGACCAGGCTCCGCACGACCTGCTCCGTGGTCATGTACGCATCGTCCGGCGTGGCCTGGTTGTAGCCGTAGCTGAACGGGTCGAGGCCACGGCTGGACTCCCACTTCGCCACGACGGTGTTCGCGTAGGTCGTGTACTCGGGCGTGGTGAAGTCGTGGAAGGGGATGCCGGAGCGGTCGTTGATCGTCACGTCGCGGGGCTTCCGGCTCTTCTTCGCCGTGTTGAAGTACTCGGCCAGGACGTTGCGGCTGTCGTTGTCCCCGCCGATGTCGCACCACAGCAGCTCCGGGGCGTAGTTGTGGATCAGCTCCAGCATCTGCGGGGCCTGATAGCCCGTCACGAAGTTCTTGCCAGGGGTGTATCCGGTGTACGGCACCGGTTCGAGGGTGTAGGGATTGCGCGGTGCGTGTCCCATCCAGGGGTTGTCCGGGTTGAACCACTCCGGCATCGAGAAGTACAGCCCACGGTGCAGCTCGGGCGTGTACTTCGCGGACGCGTCGAAGAGTTCGCGTACCAGATCCCGTCCGGGCCCCATCTTCACCGAGTTCCGGTCGGAGAACTTGGTGTCCCACAGCGCGAAGCCCTCATGGTGTTTCGAGGTCAGTACGTGGTACTGCGCGCCCGCGTCCCGGAACAGCTCCACCCACGCCCGCGGATCGAACCGCTCGGCCCGGAACATGGGGATGAAGTCGTCGTAGGCGAAGTCCTCGCCGTACGTCTGGGCGTGGTAGGCGTACACGGCGTTGTTCGGGTCCTGCATGTGGTTCCAGTACCACTCGGCGTACTGCTTGCCGACGGGCGACCAGGCCGGGACGGAGTAGACGCCCCAGTGGATGAAGATGCCGAACTTGGCATCGCTGAACCAGTACGGCGCCTGGTGCCGGGCCAGGGAGGTGTCCGTCGGTTCGTAGTCCGCCACCCCGAGGGTGAGCCTGCTGTCCGCGACGGCGGCCTGTCCGCCGCGTCCGGAGGCGATGACACGGCCGTCCTGCTGGGTTCCGGGTGCGGTCTGCCCCCGACTGCGTATTCCGATGCGGAGTCGGCTCTGTTCGCCCGGATCGAGGCGCGGTACTGCGGCGGGTCGTACGGTGCGGGCGCCGGGCACATCGACTCGGACGGTCACGCGATCGGCCGCCAGGACGGGTTCCGTGCCCGCGTTGACGAGGGTCGCCTCGACGCTCTGGGCGCCGGCGGGTTCGAGCAGCGAGACCGTGGAGCGGGCGTGGCGCAGTGCCAGGGCCTTCCCTTGGGCGGCCGGCTGGACGGTGAGCGCGAAGACGTGGAGAGAGGCCTTGTTCGCCTCCGGCCGGTGGGTGACGGGCAGCGTGACCGCGACGGCCTCGCGTCGGGGGTCGCACCACACCTCCGCCGAGCCGATGCCCACGCGGTGCTCGTCCTTCACGCCGTCGGGGCGGTAGCGGTACGCGGCGGAGAGCGAGCCGCCCGTCGAGTACCAGTCACCACCGCCGAGCGGGGCCGTGGTCGTCGTTCCGTCGGCGTAGTGAACCGTCGCCGTGCCGGCCGCGTCGCCGTAGCTGCCGGCCGTCAGGAACAGCAGCGACAGATGACGGCCCTTGGGGAGTTCGATGCGCTGCCCCATCGCGACGACGTTGTTCGGGCCCGGCCCGGACGACGGGAAGAGGTAGGGCACCCCGTCGACTTCGATGTGGCCGGCAGGGAGTTCCTCCCCGGGGAAGGTGTAGCCGGAGCCGTCGAAGTCTCCGCCGCGTGCGGAGGCGGTGTCGATTCCGTCGTTGTCGGCGTAGGCGTCGATCGGGACTGGCACGGGGTCCGGGACGGCGCCCCAGACAATGCCTGTCCCGAGCCCCGCATTCGGCTTCTCCGCACTGTCCGCCCTTATGGACAAGGCCAGGGCCGGGGCGGCCGCGGGGATCACGCTCGCTGCGGCAACCCCCGCTGCGGCTCCGAGTGCACGGCGTCTCACGAATGAACCGGATTCCTGCACTGCGGCTCTCCATTCATCGGATGTTCAGATGATGGAAGCGAGACACACGCTTGTCAATGAGGCGTACAGGCATTGCAACTGACAGATTGATAGGACCTATCGGCGGCGACAAGAGCGCTGATGGCCCGTCACCTCAACGGGAGACAGCCGGACGCCGCCACGGGCCGGCGTCCACCGCGTTACGCGTTTTCCGGAAGCTCGTACGTGCCGTACTCCGGGCGGCCCGCGAACTCGTACGTCTGGATGGAGACGCCCGCCGCGGTCGTTCGGCCCCCGGCGTGCCGGAAGGCGCTCGGGACGGCACCCTCCGCGAAGAGGCGGCGGCCTGCACCGAGGACCACCGGGAAGGTCAGCAGGTGGAACTTGTCGACGAGGTCGAGAGCGAGGAGGGACCGGGCGAGGGCGCCGCTGCCGTGCACCTGGACTTCACGGTCGGTGCGCTCCTTGAGGGCGGCGACCTCCTTGCCGAGGTCACCGCCGAGCACGGTCGTCCCTGCCCACTCGGGGTCCTTCAGACTGGCGGAGGCGACGTACTTCGGCAGGGCGTTCAGCCGGGACGCGACCGGGTCTGCGGGGTCGGTGACCTTGGGCCAGTACGAGGCGAAGATGTTGTACGTACGGCGGCCCAGGAGGAACGCGTCGACGCGTTCGAAGACCTCGCCCACGAACCGGCCGAAGTCCTCGTCCCCGTACGGGACGCTCCAGCCGCCTTGCACGAAGCCGTCACGCGGGTCCTCCTTGGGGCCTCCGGGGGCCTGGTGGACGCCGTCGAGGGTGACGAAGGAAGTGAGGGTGAGGGTGCCCATGGCGGATGCCTGCTCTCTGGGAGGGGTCTGTTCATCACCTCAGACCCCTCCGGCGCCCGCAACTCATCGGCGGGAGAGACAGTCCACCGGCGGCCGGTTCAGCCTCCGAGCTCCTGGTGCCGAGCCCGCAGTTCGCCCGCCCCCTCCTCCGTCAGGGAGCCGAACAGACGCAGCCGTGAGATTCCGCCGTCCGGATAGATGTCCACGCGCGCGTGCGTGCCCGTCGCCGGGGTCGGCAGGACGAAGCGGTGGTTGGTGTCGGGCTGGAGGCGGGTGCGCGGGAGGATCTCCGTCCACTCGCCGTTCTCGCCGTCCCGGAGCGACACCGTCGCCCAGCCCGCGCTGTTGCCCTTCAGATACGCCGTGTCGATCTCGACGGCCCGGATCTCCGACCGGGCCACCAGCCGGTAGCGAATCCAGTCGTTGCCCTGGTCGCGGCGGCGGCGCGTCTCCCAGCCGTCGTCCATCTTGCGGGAGCGCCCCGGCTGGATGGTGTTCGACGCCGGTGAGTAGAAGAGGTTGGACGCGTCCTCGGCCCGGCCGCCGTTCTCCAGGGCGACCACGTCGAAGGTGCCCAGCACCGCCAGCCACTTCGGGTCCGGGACCACCTCGCCGTACACCCGTAGGCGCGCGATCCCCCCGTCGGGATGCTGGTTGACCCGCAGGTGCGTGAAGCGCTGTTCGAGCGACACCTCGAAGCCGTTGGCCGCGTGGCCGCCCACCTTCGTGCGCGGCACCAGCGTCGTCCACTTCACGTCGTCCGCCAGCAGTTCCTCGGGGGACGGGGAGCCGGGCACCGACACGCCCTCCACCGACACGGCCTGCGGGTAGTTGCCGCGGAAGTGGGCCGTGTCGACCACGATGCCGCGTACGACGCCCGGGGCGCCGAGCCGTACGAGCGCCCAGTCGTGGTCCTGTGCCGTCGGCCACGGGTGCTCGGCGGACGCGCCGCGCCTGCGCCGGGTCTCCCAGCCGTCCATGATCTTGCCCTTGTGGCCGAAGTGCTCGGGCACGAACTCGGCGGGCTCGGCCACGAGCATGTTCTCGCGGTCGGCGAAGAACTCGTCGTTGGCGGCGATCACCCCGGCCCCGAGACGACGGTCGGCGAGATTCGCGTGCTGGGTGAAGGGGAAGTCCGCGGTGCGGTAGTCCGCGTACGGGTCGCCGCCTCCGTAGGGGTTCGCGTCGCCGGTGAAGCTCGGAATCGCGGTCACGGTGATCAGTTCTGCCTTTCGGACTTCGGAGTCGGCCGTTGCGGGTGCCTGGGGGAGGAGGATCCGGTCAGGGGGTACGGGTGAGGAGTTGTCCCTTCGGTTCGGTGAACTCGCCCTCCGCCACGATGCGTTCGCCACGCAGCCACGTCGACCTGACGACACCGCTGAGGGTCCTGCCCGCGTACGCCGTCACGCGGTTGCGGTGTTCGAGGGCCGCCGGGTCCACGGTGAACGTCTCGTCCGGCGCGAGTACGGCGAAGTCGGCGTCCCGGCCCGCCTCGATGGCACCCTTGCGCGCGCCGAGGCCCACCAGTGCTGCCGTGCGCGTGGACATCCAGCGCACGACGTCCTCCAGGGAGTGGCCCCTTGTGCGCGCCTGGGTCCACACCGCCGCGAGGCTCAGCTGCAGCCCGGAGATGCCGCCCCACGCCGTGGCGAAGTCGGCGGTCTTGAGGTCGGCGGTGGACGGTGAGTGGTCGGTGACCACGCAGTCGATCGTGCCGTCGGCGAGCGCCTGCCAGAGGAGGTCCTGGTTGGCGGCCTCGCGGATGGGCGGGCAGCACTTGAACTCGCTGGCGCCGTCCGGGACTTCCTCGGCGGTGAGGGTCAGGTAGTGGGGGCACGTCTCCACGGTGATCCGCACCCCCTCCGCCTTCGCCGCGGCGATCAGCGGCAGCGCGTCGCTCGACGACAGGTGCAGGACGTGCACGCGCGCGTGCAGGCGCTTCGCCTGTTCGATCAGGTTCGCGATCGCCCTGTCCTCCGCGCCGCGCGGGCGGGAGGCGAGGAAGTGTGCGTACTCGGGACCGCCCTGCTGCGGGGCCGCGTCGAGATGGTGCGGGTCCTCGGCGTGCACGATGAGCAGGCCGTCGAAGCCGGCGATCTCGGCCATCGACCGGGCGAGTCGCTCCTGGTCGAGGTGCGGGAACTCGTCCACGCCGGACGGCGACAGGAAGGCCTTGAAACCGAAGACACCGGCGTCGTGCAGGGGGCGCAGGTCCTTGACGTTGTCGGGCAGCGCACCGCCCCAGAAGCCGACGTCGATGTGCGCCTTGCCCGCGGCCACTTCCCGCTTCGTACGGAGGTGGTCGACCGTGGTCGTCGGCGGGAGGGAGTTGAGGGGCATGTCGACGAGGGTGGTGATGCCGCCGGCCGCCGCGGCGCGCGTGGCGGTCCAGAAGCCCTCCCACTCCGTGCGTCCGGGATCATTGACGTGCACATGGGTGTCGACCAGCCCGGGCAGCAGGGCGTCGTCGCCGAAGTCCTCCAGACGGGCGCCGGACGGCACGTCCGCCTCGTACGGGAGTACGGCCGCGATCCGGCCGTCGGCGACCGCCACGGTGGCCGCGCGCGTCCCCTCGGGCGTGATGACGCGCGTCGAGCGCAACACCAGTTCGATGTCGGACACCGGACCCCTCTCTGTCACCTCTGCCACCTGAATCCCGCCGTTAACTTCCACGTAACGGAATTCAACTTTCTGTTGAAGGAGTCTTCACCGACGGCCTCACACCGTCAAGAGTCACCCTGCCGACCCACCCGACCCGACGCCAACCGGAGCAGCAACCTGGATGTTTCCACAAGACGGAATTAGAGTTCCGAACGACAGAACGTAGCTATGCACCAGCAGGCCGTCAAGCAACCGACCGGTAGGCTGCACCATCGCCTGTCAGCAGTGAAAGGAACGCGCCGTGCCGACGCCCAGCGCCAGCTCCACCGACGCCGCCAAACCCGCCGCCAGCGGCGGTGTCCAGTCCCTGGAGCGTGCCTTCGATCTGCTGGAGCGCATGGCGGACGCGGGCGGTGAAGTCGGCCTCAGCGAACTGTCCGTGAGCAGCGGGCTGCCCCTGCCCACCATCCACCGGCTCATGCGCACGCTCGTGTCGTGCGGTTACGTACGACAGCAGCCCAACCGCCGGTACGCACTGGGCCCGCGCCTGATCCGCCTCGGCGAGTCCGCGTCCCGGCTGCTCGGCACCTGGGCCCGCCCCTATCTGGCCCGGCTGGTCGAGGAGACCGGCGAGACGGCCAACATGGCGCTCCTGGACGGCGACGAGATCGTGTACGTGGCGCAGGTTCCGTCCAAGCACTCGATGCGCATGTTCACGGAGGTGGGCCGCCGCGTCCTGCCGCACTCCACCGGCGTCGGCAAGGCCCTCCTCGCCAACCTCCCGCCGGACGAGGTGCGTTCACTGCTCGCCCGTACGGGCATGCCGGCCGCGACGGAGAAGACGCTCACGACCCCGGACGGCTTCCTGGCCGCCCTGGAGGCTGTGCGCCGCCTCGGTTACGCGGTCGACGACAACGAGCAGGAGATCGGCGTCCGCTGTCTCGCGGTCTCCGTCCCCGACTCCCCCACCGCCGCCGCGATCTCGATCTCGGGCCCGGCCGGCCGGGTCACGGAGGAGGCGACGGAGAAGATCGTGCCCGTGCTGAAGCAGGTCGCGGTCGAACTGTCGGAGGCACTGGCGAGCTCGGGCAGCCCCGCCCACTGACTTCCGGCCGTCGAGCAGCGGAGCGGTGAGGTCCGGTGCGGTACAGCGCCCCTGAGTGGCGGGGCGTTCGAACCAATCGGGGCGCACCAAGGCCATCGCCCCACGGGCTCGCTCTCGGGGCGCTGTCCTTCACAGACGACCCCGGTCTCACCGAGCCGTACGGGCCGCCCGCGGTGGAGACCGACTTCGTCGCCGACACCAACCACGCGGCCCTGGCACAGCCGCTCGCCGCAAATCCAGCTGAGCACTCAGTGGAGCACTCAGCGGCGCGGCGGACTGCCGAACAGCTCGACCGCCGTGCGGACGTCCGACAGACCCCGGGCGAGTGCGCTGACCGAGCCGATCGCGCCGGCGATCAGGAGCAACGAGCGGCGCAGGCGCGGGATTTCGGGGCTGCCGGTGATCACCATCGCGGCCAGGCTGGCCAGTTCGTCCTCGGCGATGCCGCGGTCGGGGAACTCGGCCGGATGCGCGGCGAGTTCACGGCGTAGCCGGGACACCGCGGTCCGCAACGCCGCCACTCTCGGATCTTCGTCGCTGCCGGCCACCGACCTCTGCCCCAAGCTCCGCAACACGGCTCTCCCCCACTGGCCCCCACGTGCGCCCGCACACCCCCGTTGCGCTGGTCGGGCGCCGGGGACGCGGGACAGTAAACGCCACCCATGCGACAGGCGCCACACCAAGGACCGAAATTCAGCCCATGAACGCGCGTGAACGCTCATGAACACCGCCGGTCCGGCTCCCCGTCAGGTATGCAGGACGCATGACGGAGAAACCGGACCAGGTGCCGGACCAGATGGCAGGGCTGCTGCTCGCAGCGGGAGGGGGTCGACGGCTCGGCGGGCGGCCCAAAGCCCTGCTCGAGCACCGCGGACGCCTTCTCATCGAACACGCGGCCGATGCCCTGCGCGCGGCGGGCTGCGGCCCGGTACATGTCGTCCTGGGGGCGCGGGCCGACGACGTACGGAAGCTGGCCGTCCTGCCCGGGTGCGTCCTGGTGGACAACCCGGAGTGGGCGGAGGGCATGGGGTCCTCGCTGCGGGCTGGGCTGGCGTCCCTGCGCGGCACGGGAGCCCGCGCCTGCCTCGTCTCGCTGGTCGACCAGCCGGGCATCGGACCGGAGGCCATGGCTCGCGTCCTCGCCGCGTACACCTCCGAGGAGTCCCTGGCGGCGGCCTCGTACGACGGAAAACGCGGGCATCCGGTGCTGTTCGGCTCGGCCCACTGGGCGGGCGTAGCGGCGGCCGCGGTCGGCGACCGCGGCGCCCGCGACTATCTCAGGGCCCACGACGACGCGATCACCCTCGTCGAGTGCGGTGACGTGGCCCTGCCGTACGACATCGACACGCCGACCGACCTGGACCGCCTGGAGTGACGGCTTCTCGTCACGAAGAATCTCGACGTCAACAAATTATTGAACTTCCACGATGAGGAAACTAGCATCCACTGATCAGAAACATCCGTGCCATGCAGTCCAGAGCAGCCCACAGCAACCCACATCAGCCCGCTGAAGGAAGTGACCGCTCATGTCCGCACCAGCGCCGTCCCCGCTGGCCATCGTCGACGCCGAGCCCCTGCCCCGGCAGGAGGAGGTGCTCACCGACGCGGCACTCGCCTTCGTGGCCGAACTGCACAGGCGGTTCACGCCCCGGCGTGACGAGCTCCTCGCGCGCCGTGCGGAGCGCCGCGCCGAGATCGCCCGCACCTCGACCCTGGACTTCCTCCCCGAGACGGCCGCGATCCGCGCCGACGACTCGTGGCGGGTCGCGCCCTCCCCCGCGGCCCTGAACGACCGGCGCGTCGAGATCACCGGCCCGACCGACCGCAAGATGACGATCAACGCCCTCAACTCGGGCGCGAAGATCTGGCTGGCGGACTTCGAGGACGCCTCGGCGCCGACCTGGGAGAACGTGGTCCTCGGTCAGGTCAACCTGGCCGACGCCTACACGCGGAACATCGACTTCACCGACCCGAAGAGCAGCAAGTCGTACGCCCTCAAGGCCGATGCCGAACTCGCGACCGTTGTCATGCGGCCCCGCGGCTGGCACCTCAACGAGCGCCATCTCCAGCTCGACGGGGAGCAGGTGCCCGGCGCCCTCGTCGACTTCGGTCTCTACTTCTTCCACAACGCGCAGCGGCTCATCGACCTCGGCAAGGGCCCGTACTTCTACCTCCCCAAGACCGAGTCGCACCTCGAAGCCCGCCTGTGGAACGACGTGTTCGTCTTCGCGCAGGACTACGTCGGCATCCCGCAGGGCACCGTCCGCGCGACCGTCCTCATCGAGACGATCACGGCCGCGTACGAGATGGAGGAGATCCTCTACGAACTCCGCGACCACGCCTCGGGGTTGAACGCGGGCCGCTGGGACTATCTGTTCTCCATCGTCAAGAACTTCCGTGACGGCGGCGCCAAGTTCGTCCTCCCGGACCGCAACGCCGTGACGATGACAGCCCCGTTCATGCGCGCCTACACCGAACTCCTCGTCCGCACCTGCCACAAGCGCGGCGCGCACGCGATCGGCGGCATGGCGGCGTTCATCCCGTCCCGGCGCGACGAAGAGGTCAACAAGGTCGCCTTCGAGAAGGTCAAGGCCGACAAGGACCGTGAGGCCGGTGACGGTTTCGACGGCTCCTGGGTCGCCCACCCGGACCTCGTCCCGATCGCCATGGCCTCCTTCGACGCGGTCCTCGGCGACCGGCCGAACCAGAAGGACCGCCTGCGCGAGGACGTCCACGTCGAGGCCGCCGATCTGATCGCCGTCGACTCGCTCAAGGCCAGTCCGACGTACGACGGACTGGTCAACGCCGTGCAGGTCGGCATCCGTTACATCGAGGCGTGGCTGCGTGGGCTCGGCGCGGTCGCCATCTTCAACCTCATGGAGGACGCGGCCACCGCGGAGATCTCCCGCTCGCAGATCTGGCAGTGGATCAACGCGGGTGTCGAGTTCGAGCACGCGGGAAGCACCGTGACGGCCACCCCGGAGCTGGCCCGCAAGGTCGCCGCCGAGGAACTCGCCGACATCCGCGCCGAGATCGGCGAGGAGGCTTTCGCGGCCGGCCACTGGCAGCAGGCCCACGACCTGCTCCTCACGGTCGCCCTCGACGACGACTACGCGGACTTCCTGACCCTGCCGGCGTACGAGCAGCTCAACGGCTAGTCACAGCACGGAAGTTGCTTACTTCTCCGAGTGGCCCAGGGACTTGTCCGGGGCCACTCGGTCGCGTACGAGCCGCTTCACCGCCGTCGGCTCGGGGAAGCCCTGCTCGCGCCGGTCCCAGACCACCTCGTCGTTCACGCGTACGACGAAGACGCCCCCGGTGCCGGGCCTGAGGGACAGTTCCGTCAGCTCGGTCTCGAAGGTCGTGAGGAGTTCCTGCGCCAGCCAGGCGGCGCGGGGCAGCCAGCGGCACTGGGTGCAGTACTCGATCTCCACGCGGTGCACGGCGTCCATCTCGATCTCCACCGTCTGTGTGTCCGTCATCCGAGATGCACCGACCAATCCTGTTCCGCCGCCGGTTTGCCGTGCAGGTCGGGGACCCGCTTGAGCCAGTTCGGCCGGTCTCGCTGTGTCTTCGCCGCACGTCGGGCGTCCTCGGCGGCCAGTTCCTCGTGGCCGGGGAAATCGGTGGGCAGCCAGGACTCCGATGCCTGCACGCGCGCGTGGAGGTACGTCACGTAGGCGTCCCGGACCTCGTCGGGGGTCGTGAAGTTCCCCTCGACCTCCAGCCAGGCGTCCGGTACCTCGGCCAGCACCTCGCGCAGCAGCTCCCGCGTCACGCGGGGCGCCAGTTCGGCGTCGGCGGCGCGGGTGTCCGGGGCGTAGCGGCCGAGGGCGTGGCGGCGGAAGTCGTAGGCCTTCTCCGGTGCCGACAGGTCCCACCTGTGGTGGAAGACGAGGGCTGCGCCATGGTCGATCAGCCACAGGCGCGGCGGTGCGATGCCGAACGTGGGCCAGACCATCAGGTTCGAGCTGTGCGTCGTACGGTCCACGTTGACGGTGAGGGCGTCCAGCCAGACGATCCGGCCCGCCTCCAGTGGATCGACGTCGAAGGAGGCCGCCGTCTCCGGGGTGAAGTCCTTCGCGCCCGGCAGGTAGTCCATGCCGAGGTTGAGGCCGGCGCTGGCGTGCAGCAGGTCCTGGACCTCCTGGTGGGGCTCGTGGGCGCCGGTGGCCGGGTCGAAGTGGACGAGGACCAGCTCGGGGAAGCGCAGCCCCAGGGCGCGGGCAAGTTCCCCGACGACCACCTCGGCGACCAGCGCCTTGCGGCCCTGCGCCGAGCCGGTGAACTTCACGACATACGTCCCCAGGTCGTCGGCCTCGACGACGCCGGGCACGGAGCCACCCGCCCGCAGAGGTTCGATGTAGCGGGTCGCGGTGACCTCTCTCATCATCTTCAAAAGCCCCACAGGTCGATCACCTTATATTTCACGGCGCTCCAATGCGGTCCAATCCGGGAAGACCTCCCCGCTCAGCCCTGGGGGAGAACCTGGGGAGTTTCGGCCGGCATGCTCGTCCCCCATTCTCCCCAGCAGCCCATGAAGTGAGCATAGTAACCAAGCGTGACAGCCGGGGACGAGTCCCGAGCCGTCGTGGAAGCCGTCCTCCGGCACCGCCTCCCACTGCCAGTCCTTCGCACCCTTGGCGCGCGGCGGAATGACGCCGGCCTTCTTCGCCCCTTCGGCAAGCGCACGGACTTCCCGTGCATGGGGTTCCTGGCGAGCCGCTTGTCGCCGACGGCAGCCTCCAGAATGCTCGACAGCTCGGACAAGATGCCACGCCGGTAATCGACCGAAGAGACTGTTGTCTCCAGCTTGGCCATGTACGCGCGCAGTTCGGCCGCCGTGATGTTCAGGAGCGGGAGTTCGCTCAGATACCCCATGTGGAACGGTAGCAACGGGGCGGTTGACGGAGAGTCCTTTCTCCGCCCACCCGTCGCCTTTGGTGATGTGGCGAGATGTCCGGGCAAGCTGCAGCGCGGCGCTGAGGACGGCGCTCAGTGTTCGTCGACTCGTCCCCCTCCCATCTCAGGAAGGGCGAGGGCGGCTTCGACGCGGTCCCAGGGGATCGCTTGCCCGCGTCGGCCTCCGAAGGCAGTGCCCGAAGCGCTCAGCGAGCGCGCCGCGTCCGGAACCCGACGCCCCCCGTCTGCTGATCGCCATCTCCGGGTAACCCGTGTCCGCCCATACTTCGGGGGCTGGGCGCCACTGGCCGTGGTCCGTCGCAACGTGCCGAGCACAGCCGAGTGCATCCGGGCGACACGGCGTCAACTGGCATGCCGCCGACGGCTCTTGGCCACCGGCCGAAAGGGGTGCCGGGCGGTCGTCCGGCGGCGAAAGTGGTCGCTGATCCGTCAGGTTGCGCCTGCGCCAGGCCGATCCCTCCTGGCACACTCCGGCCGTGATCCGTCCCAGCACCGACAACACGCGTTCCCGCACCGTTCACCGACACCGGCCACTGGAGACGCACATGCGAGTCCTCTTCACCACCGCGTCTCTGGCCGGTCACCTGCTCCCCCTCGTCCCCGTGGCCTGGGCCCTGCGGGCTGCCGGCCACGACGTGCTCCTGACGACCCGGGAGAATGCCGTTCCCATCGCCCTGCGGTCGGGACTGCCCGCCGTCTCGTGCGGTCCGGCCGCCGAGTTCACCGAGCTGGTCGACGGCGAGCCGCCGCCCCCGCCGCCGGACGGCATGAGCGGACAGCGCTACGCGCACGGCCACGCACTGGCGCGCATGGCGAGCGGAAGCCTGGCGGGGATCGGGAGACTCGCCCGGGCGTGGCGCCTTGACCTGATCGTCAGCGAACGCGCCGAGTCCGCCGGGCCGCTGACCGCGGCCGCCCTCGGCATTCCCTGGGTGCGGTACCACTGGTCGGTCTCCGACCTGCGCGAGTACCGCCACGCCGCCGACGTCGAACTCGCCCCGGAACTGGACCGGCTCGGCATCCCCGGTCCACCGGAGCCGGACCTCGTCCTCGACCCGTGGCCGCCGGGCCTGCGCCGGGCCCACGCCGTCGGTCACCTTGGCGTCCGGCATGTCGCCGCCAACGGTGACGCGGCCCTGCCGGACTGGCTGTTCGAACGGCGCGACAGGCCCCGGATCTGCGTGACGCTCGGCACCCTCCTGCCACGCTACGGGGCGACCGGCGCCCCCGCCCGCATGACAAACCTGATCAGTGAACTGGCCCGACTCGACGTCGAGTTGCTGATCGCCGTGGACGACGACATCGTCACGCGCCAACCGCCGCCGGCCTCCGCCGTACGGCACGCCGGACGGCTGCCGCTGGCCGATGTGCTGCCGACCTGCGACGCGGTGGTGACGCACGGCGGGCAGGGAACCGCGCTGACCGCGGTCGCCGCGGGCCGCCCGCAGGTGGTCGTACCGCACCTGGACGACCAGTTCGACAACGCCGAAGCGCTGTCCGCGGCGGGCGCTGCCGTGCTCATACCACCTTCGGACGTGACACCCGGGGCCGTATCCGCAGGCTGCGCCGAGCTGCTGGGAAACCCCGTGTACGCGAAGGCGACGGCCCGGCTCGCCGAGGACATGGCACTGATGCCGACGCCCGCAGACGCGATCGCCCTGCGTTACGCGACCGAGGACCTCGACATCGGCGGCATCGTCGTACGCAAGGGCGAGCAGGTGGTGGGGGGATCGGGGCCGCCGGACACGATCCGGACCAGTTTCCCGAGCCGGAGCGGTTCGACATCACCCGGGACCACCGCGCACCGCACGAGGCACACGTCGGGTTCGGCTTCGGCCCGCACTACTGCCTGGGCGCCGCCCTGGCTCACCAGGAGACCGCGGTCGCCCTCGACACCCTGTTCGACCGCTTCCCCGGCCTCGCCCTCGCCGTACCGCCGTCCGCGTTGGAACGGCAGTCCTTCCCGGGCGCCTGGCGTCTGAAGAGCCTGCCGGTCCGCCTCTGACCGTCCGGAGGGACGGACACCCTTGTGCCGTCCCTCCCCCACACCGCTTCGGCGATCAGGCGGTGGTGAACTCGGCGACGTGCCCGTTCCGCAGCGTCAGATGGGCGCCGTTGAAGCGGGACCGCATGCGCCGGTCGTGGGTGACGACGACGACCGTCCCCTGATAGCCGGTCAGTGCCTCCTCCAGTTCCTCGACGAGCGCGGGCGAGAGATGGTTGGTGGGTTCGTCCAGCAGCAGCAGGTCGACCGGCTCGGTCACCAGCCGGGCGAGCTCGATGCGCCGCCGCTGACCGTACGACAGGTCCTGCACCCTGTGCCGCAGGTCGTCCGGGCTGAACAACCCGAGAGAGAGCAGCGCCTCGGTGTGCTCGTCGAGGTGGCCGACCCGCCCGCTGCTGAACGCCTGAAGGACGGTCATCCCTTGCTGCCACGGCATCTGTTCCTGCCGCAGGTGTCCCACCCGGCCCGACACCCGCACCGATCCGCTGTCAGGTGACAGCTCTCCGGAGAGCACCCGCAGCAGCGTCGTCTTGCCTGCCCCGTTGGGTCCGGTGATCAGCAGCCGTTCACCGGACCCGAGGCGCAGGGAGTCGATGCCGAGCCGGTCCCCGACCCGGACACCGGTGAGTTCGGCCACCGTCTCCTGCTGTGCGGCCTCGGTGGTGATCTCCGCGGTGAAGGTGAGCGGCTCGGGCGGCGGCGCGACCGGGTTCTCGGTCAGCCGCGCGACTCGTTCCTTGGCGTTGCGGATCCGCACCATCGCCCCGTGGCCCCGCCCGCGCATGCGGAACTGTCCGGCGCCGAAGATGGCGAAGGGCAGCTTGCGCGGGATGGCGTCCAGGCGCGCCACGTTGGACGCGATCAGCCCGCGGCTGCGGTCCAGTTCGGCGCTCCACTGCTCGTACTCCAGCAGCCTGCGCTGCCGTTCCGCTGCCTTGGCCGCCAGGTAGCCCTCGTAGCCGTTGCCGTAGCGCACCACCTTTCCGGAGTCGATCTCCAGGATCGTGGTGGTGAGCCGGTCGAGGAAGAGCCGGTCATGGGTGACCGCCACAACCGTGCCGCGGTGCTTGCGCAGGTGTTCCTCCAGCCAGCCCACCGCCCGGTCGTCCAGGTCGTTGGTCGGCTCGTCCAGCAACAGCAACTCGGGCTCCGAGGCCAGAGTCGCGGCCAGGGCGAGGCGCGACCGCTCGCCACCGGACAGAGTGCCCAGCCTCCGGCCGCGGTCCAGCCCGGGCAGCCCGAGCCCGTGCAGCGCAATCTCCACGCGGGAGTCGGCCTCGTAGCCGCCCCGGGCCTGGTACCGGTCCACCAGCGCGGCGTAACTTTCCAGGAGGCCGGCGAGTTCGGGGTCCTGGCCCGCCTGGTACGGCCTTTCCGCCAGCTCGGCCTCGACCCGGCGCATACCCTCCTCCAGCTCCCGCAGGTCGGCCAGGGCCAGATCCACGGCGTCCTGGACCGTGGCGTCCAACGACAGCTCCAGTGTCTGGGCCAGATAGCCGACGCCACCGGGCGCGACCACCGTCAGTGCACCGTTGTCCGGTTGTTCCCGCCCGGCGATGAGCTTGATCAGCGTGGACTTTCCGGTTCCGTTGTCCCCGATGACACCGACCTTCTCGCCCGGCTTGATCGTGAAGCCGATCCGGTCGAGTACGACGTGGTCCTGGTAACGCTTGGTGATGTCATGCAGAGCGAGTTGCGCTGTCGACACGCAGAAGTCCTCCTGTATCTGGGTTGAGTGATGTCGCCGCGCACAGCAGACCGTGGGAAAACACAGACGGTCAGAACTCGCACCATCGGGAGCGGTTCCGTCCGGCGGAAACAGCGCATGACGAATGAATCGCAGCGCGTCCGTCTTCTCAGGCGTGCACGGCCAGGCGCGGTGACGGAGCCAAGCTCGACGTCCCACACCCTCGCGGACCACACATACCGGTCACAGAGAACCCATGTGCCCATTGTAGATGGCACGAAGCTGCACCGGCAACCGGTCCGGCAGGGACCTGGTGGGAGAGCCGGCCCTTCCTCCGGCCCTCCCACTCGGGTCACGGCTGGGGGTAGGCCCGCAGAGCGGACGCCAGTTCCGGCCCCACCCTCGCCTTCAGCAGGGTGCCCTGATCTGTGTGCTCGGCGGACAGCACCTCGCCCTCCCGATGGGCCCGCGAAACCAGGCCGCCCTCGGTGTAGGGCACCATGGCCTCGACCTCCACCTCGGGCCGCGGCAGCAGGATGTCGATGAAGTCCCGCAGTGCCTCGATACCGTCTCCGGTTCGCGCGGAGACCGCGATCGAGCCCGGTTCCGCCTCGAGCAGCCGGGACAGCACGTCCGGGTCGGCAGCGTCCGCCTTGTTGACGACCACGACCTCCCTGATCCCGCCCGCGCCGACCTCCGCCAGGACCTCCCGAACGGAGGCGAGTTGCGCCTCAGGTTCCGGGTGCGAGCCGTCCACGACGTGCAGCACCAGGTGCGCGTCCGCCACCTCTTCGATGGTCGAGCGGAACGCCTCGACGAGGTGGTGCGGAAGGTGCCGTACGAAGCCGACGGTGTCGGCGATGGTGTAGGAACGGCCGCTCGGGGTCTCCGCCCGGCGCACGGTCGTGTCCAGGGTGGCGAACAGCGCGTTCTCCACCAGCACTCCGGCGCCGGTGAGCCGGTTCAGCAGGGAGGACTTGCCGGCGTTGGTGTAACCCGCCAGGGCGACCGACAGCACCTTGTTGCGCCGCCGCTCCTCGCGCTTGATGTCCCGTCCGGTCTTCAACTGGGCGATTTCCCGGCGGAGTCGGGCCATCCGTTCGTGGATCTGCCGCCGGTCGGTCTCGATCTTCGTCTCACCGGGTCCGCGGGTCGCCATGCCGCCCCCGCCCCCGCCACCGCCGCCCATCTGACGGGACATCGACTGGCCCCAGCCGCGCAGCCTCGGCAGCATGTACTCCATCTGCGCCAGCGCCACCTGGGCCTTGCCCTCACGCGACTTCGCGTGCTGCGCGAAGATGTCCAGGATCAGCGCGGTACGGTCCACCACCTTGACGCGTACGACGTCCTCGAGGTGGACCAGCTGGCTCGGGCTGAGCTCCCCGTCGCAGACGACCGTGTCGGCACCGGTCTCCTCCACGATCTCCCGCAGTTCAGCGGCCTTGCCCGATCCGATGTAGGTCGCCGGGTCGGGCTTCTGCCGCCGTTGGATGACCCCGTCGCACACCAAGGCGCCCGCCGTCTCCGCCAACGCCGCCAACTCGGCGAGTGAGCTCTCGGCTTCGTCTGCGGAGCCCGACATCCAGACTCCGACGAGTACGACACGCTCCAGGCGCAATTGGCGGTACTCGACCTCGGTGACGTCGGCGAGTTCGGTGGAGAGTCCGGCGACCCGGCGCAGCGCGGCCCGCTCCTCGCGGTCGTACTGCTCACCGTCGAAGCTGTCGGGATCCGACATGAGTTGTTCGTCCATCAGGGCGTCCGCCCGCTGCTGACGTGCGGCGGAACCTTCGGGGTGGGTCATATGAGTCCTTTCTCGGGCAGGGACTGCTGGTGGAGCCCGGCGCGGGTGCGCTGCGGGCCCTCCTGGGGGGTGGCAGTTCCTACCGGTCGCGTGATCGTTGTCCGGCCGCTGCCCGAGGTCCGCTGTGGATGTCCGGGATGCGCGACAGCCCGTCAGACCCATCGACGGGTCTGACGGCAGGGCAAAGGCCAGAAGGAAAGAGAGGTGGACACCATCGGCGACAACGGACGGGCATACGAGCACCACGGCAGACGAGCCGGGCCCGGCGCTATGTCTCGCCGGAAGGCTCAGCCAAGGGCCGCTTGGGGCGTCGCGCCCAGCGCCGCGTCACAGAGGATCAATGCCGAATCTCACACGCTGTCGATCGTAGTAGCTTCTTCGGTCGACCGCATCCACCTTTCCCGGACGGCGAAAACCGGTCACCACACCTCACCCCCTCACCCTCCCCGGCCACCACAGGGAGCCCCGGTGGGCGGCCCAGTCATTGGTGGTGTCGGTCTCCGACCGGTTCAGTCGAGCCGTGATCACCTGGTCGAAGCCGTCCACGAAACACTCGTCACCCGCGCGCGGCTCCACCGCACGGTGCCGATGGTCAGCACCCCGGACAGCCACGGCGAACAGCCCCGCCCGGTCGGCTCCGTTGGAGCGCCCTACACGCAGGCGCTCGGGGAACCCGGCGGGCCTCCGGGCAGCGCGAGATCCCCAAGGTCGCGTTTCATACTCCGTCCTCCTTCCTCGACTTCCACCCCTGAAATCCCCGGCTTCCGCACCTCCGTCGCCTTTCGCTACCCAGCCAACACCAATCGCAATTACCAGGTGCGGCCTGGGACTCTGTCATCTTCGCGAAAGGAAAAGTCACTGTGCCAGATCCGTTCTTGCGACCCGCCGACACGGCCCGTAGCGTACGGAAAAGGAGACGAAGACTGGACAGTGGAGCATCGGTTCCGGGCTGTGGCGGAGGTGCTGGACGGCGTGGCGGAGCCACCTGGCCTCGGAGGTGAAGCCGAGCATGGCCTGCATCATCGCCAGTGTGACCAGTTCGGCGGCGGTGAGCTGAGGGGCGATTCCCACGGCCGGACGCCATGGCGCGAGATGCGCAGACGCCTTCAGCAGGTCGTAGGTCTTCACATGGAGTGCGATTGCGAGGGTGCCAACTCTGTCTTCACACACTGATGTTGGACGCCCTCGTCTCATGTGCGCAGCCGATCCCTTGAGGCCGATCATGCAGGTGGTACGGCTGCTACTGCTCCTTGGCGGAGGGCCGTCGCACCTCGAAGTGGAAGCATCCGTATTCCAGTGCCCTGACGTGTAGGAGCACCACGCACGGATCGTTGAACGCATCGTCGAAGGCTGCATCGAAGCCGGTCGTGGCGTCGGCCGCAATCTCCAGAAGGCGGCCACCTGCGATATGGCCCCGGGCGTCATAGCGGCGCACGGTACGCAGTGCGCCTGGCCGAGCGAAGGGGTAGTTCTCGCCGGGGGTGAACCCGCCGCAGTCATCGGCATGGATGAAGACGGGACCCTGTTCGTCGTACGCGCCCGGATCTGCACCCCTCGTAGCGGCCCAGCGACGCAACGGGGCGTACGAGACCAGGGCAATCCGCTCGCCGAGCGTGATGGGGCGCAGGCAGCAACGCAGCGGCGAGCCCACGTCGTCGCCGGTCGCGATGTACGAGGCGCAGGGACGGCCCGCGTCGTCGACGATCCGCAGTTCCTTCAGGACGGCTGCGTCGACGGGGAGCACGGTGTATCTGGTCATGTGCCCATGCTGGATCGACACACGGGCGGTTGCTGGCAGGAAACGGACGTCACGTTGGTGCGCACCCCCCGCTGAACGCAGGCCGCCTACGCGCGCCGGCCCATTGGATCGATCATCTAGAGCCGAAAGGGCGGCCTCGGCCCGGATCAGTCGCTCAACTTGTCCGCGGTTTCCGTAATGTCGCCGCTGGTGACGTCGGTTCTCCCCCTGGGGAGAATCTGGAATTATTCGCGCTGCGGACTCCGCACCGGATCCGGCACCGGATTCCTCACCGGGCTCGCAGCGGATTCGGCAGGGGCAGATACCGGGCGTCCGCCCCGTCCGCGCCCGTCCAGCGCAGCAGCAGGTTCGTCTTGCCCGGGAGGGTGGGCGCGGTGAGCAGGGCGGTGGCCTCGGGGAGATCCAGGCGGAGGCTCTGGCGTTCGAATGCGGTGCGTACGGCGGGCCACGGGTCGAGGTCCGGGTGACGCTCGCACAGCGCCTCGGCGATCTCCACGAGGTGGTTGACGACCAGGCAGTACACCAGCCGCTCCCATCCGGCCGCCCGGCTCACCTCCGGCAGCAGCTTCACACCCTCCGCGTCCCGGAACAGCGCCTGTACGGGGGTTCCGGTGGCGTCGACGGCGATCAGGCAGTTCTGGAGGTGTGCCTCGATGACAACGCCGTGCCGGGCGAACAGTTCGAGGGTCGGGGGTACGACCGCCCGCAGGTACGCGGTCCACCAGGCGGCGGGGTCGTGTAGGCCGTCGAGCGGGGTGTCGTCGAAGCTCTCCACCAGGGCGGCGGCGAGCAGGGGTGTGGTGCCGGGGGCGAGGTGGGTGTGCAGGCCGTCCCGTACCAGTACCGCCAGTTCCTCGAAGGCGAAGTCGGCGGTGCGGTAGCCGCGGTCGCTCAGCCAGGCGCCGGGGGTCACGGAGGGAGCCGCGGCGGACACCGCGGTGTTGGTGCGGCGCAGTTTCAGCAGGTCGTGGCGCCAGAGCCGGCGTACGTCGTTGGTGATGCGGACGTCGAGGCTGAACTTGACGAAGAGGTCGTGCTCGGGCGCGTACAGCGTGCGGATGGCCGCCGTGGGCCAGGTGTCGAACGCGGTCGTGCCCAGCCGGATCAGTCGGCCGTCGGCGAAGGCGTCCGTCAGGCTCGGGCCGACGAGGTCGAGCTGCCAGGGGTGCGCGGGCAGCAGCTGGTAGCCGGGCGGGGCGGTGCCGAAGGCGTCCAGGGCGGACACGTCGCCCTCCTCGGCCACTGCGTCCTCGCGCACGCCGAGCAGCACCAGCGGGAAGGCGGCGTACGCCTCGGGCGCGTACGGCAGCCAGGCGGCGACCGGGCCGCCGCCGCGCGCCTTGGGCGCCGGGTGGTAGGGGTGCCCGGTGAGGAGGGACTGCTCGGAACGCCGGTACGGGTCGTCGGGCGGGGTGGTGCGGTCGCGGGCGGTGAGCAGCGCGGCGACCGCGTCCCGGCTGTCGGCCATCTCGGCGGGCAGCTCGGGGTTGGACAGGCCGGTGTGTGCCTGGAGTTCCTCGGCGACGAGCTTGACGAGTTCGGCGTGACCGACCCGGTGCCAGGTGCCGCCCGCGTTCACCTCGGGCGCGGCGGGCCGCCGTCCCCCACGCACGCGCAGCAGGCGCTCCCCGCTCGGCAGCCGGTACACGCGCGGCTCGCCCGCGCCCGGGACCGGCCGCGCCACCTCCCGGAGCAGGCAGTTGAGCAGCGGAGCGGTCGCGTACGCGTCGGCGCGCGCTCCGGTGTCGCCTTGCGGGGGTACGGCCGAAGGCCTGGTGGGGGGCATGGTGGGGTCCACGCGTTCCCTCGTTTCTTGCGGTGCTTTCCTACGGTTGCGGTTTCCCGCGGTGCACTGGCGATCAGTATGTCTGTCGTCGTCCCCGCCCGCTCACCAGCACATACCCGCACCCAAACCCGCACCCGAGGAGCCCGCCGTGCACCGTCCCTCCAGCGCTGAGGCCGAGGTCGCCGACGAACTGGCAGCCGTACGCCCCGACCTCGCGTCGCGCTACGCGGCCGAGCTGCCCGGCGCGCGGGCAGCCGTCCTGACCCGGCTGTGGCGGGCGCTCGTCCATGAGCCGCTGCCGTGGATCGTCCGCCGCGAGGGCGGCGGCGCGGGTCTCCTGCTGGCGGACGGCCGCCGCCTGGAAGGCCCGTACGCCGATCCGTACGCCGTCGACGGCCGCGTCACCGCCGTACGGCTCGGGGCGGTGTCGTACGACGATCCGGCGCGGCTGATGACGGACCTGGCCGTGCCGCACGGCCCCGCGTTCGCCGCCGAACTCGGCCACAGCGTCGCCTCGTTGGCCCTGTCACGCGCGAACCAGGAAGGCGTCGCGGCTGATCCCGTGACGAGCTGGGCGTGGGAGCAGCGGGTCGTCGACGGGCACCCCTTCCACCCCAACTGCCGTTCCCGGCCCGGGTTCTCGGTGGCCGAGCAGCTCGCGTACGGGCCCGAGCACCGGCCGGTCGTGGAGCTGGCGCTGGTGGCGGTGGACGACTGTGCCGTGCGGGGCGAGTGGCCCAAGTGGCTGTGGGACGGGGAGCGTCCGCTGATCACGGTGCATCCCTGGCAGGCGGAGCATGTGCTCCAACTCCCCAGCGCGGGCGAGCTGTCGGCGCATCCCCTGATGTCCCTGCGCAGCCTCGCCCTCCCGGACGGCGGACCGCATCTCAAGACGGCGTTGAGCGCCCGGCTCACCTCCTCGGTACGGGACATCTCGCCGTACTCGATCGAGACGGCGGCGACGGTGTCGGCGTTCATGGAGTCGATGGCCGCGCGTCTCGACGGACTGCTGCACATCACCCGCACCCTCGGCGCGGTCACCGCCGACTCCCCCGATCTGGCAGCGGTGTTGAGGGAGCCGCCCGACCTGTACGCGGGCTCGGCGGCGGGTGAGCAAGTGGTCCCCGTCGGGGCCCTCGCCGCCACAGGGTTGCCCCAATCGCCCTCCTGGCTGGCCGAGTTCACGCGTCTCGCCCTCACCGTCGGTCTGTGCCTGCTCGATCTGGGCGTCGCCCTGGAGGCACACGGCCAGAACCTCCTCGTCGTGCTGTCGGCGACCGGAGACCCCCTGCGGCTGGTCTACCGCGACCTCGCCGACATCCGCGTCAGCCCGGCCCGGCTGGCCCGGCACGGCATCCCGGCACCGAAACTGACCGGACGGATCGTCACCGACGACGAACCCACCCTGCGCCGCAAGCTGTTCGGCTCTCTGGTGGCGGGAGCACTGGGTGCGACCGCCGGTTCGGAGGCGGCCCTGCGGGAGGCGTTGGAGACGGCCGTACGCGGGCTGCCGCGCACGCCCGATCTCCTCGCGCTGCTCGAACAGCCCCTGCCCACCAAGGCGTTGACCCTGATGCGACTGTCGCCTGCCACGCCCGGGGACCTGTGGACCCAACTCCCCAGCCCTCTGGGAGAGGTGAAGCGAGGAGGCAACTGACGGGACCCGTTTTGAAGACCCCGTTTTGAAGCGGGTCACCCAGGGTCAATAGGATCCATCGATGATCACAAGACAACGGCTGGCGGCGGGCGCCTGCGCCCTGCTCGCCGCCCTGGCGGCCGGGATCGCGGTCCCGGCCGGAGCCGTCGCCGACGAAACCACCGCACTCGCGCCCAAGGTCAACCTCGTCCTCGACGTCAGCGGTTCGATGCGGGCACGCGACATCGACGGCCAGTCGCGGATGGCCGCGGCGAAGCAGGCGTTCAACGAGGTGCTGGACGCGACACCCGAGGAGGTCCAGCTCGGAATCCGCACGCTGGGCGCCAACTACCCGGGCGACGACCGCAAGGAGGGCTGCAAGGACACCGCGCAGCTCTACCCGGTGGGCCCGCTCGACCGCGTCGAGGCCAAGACGGCGGTCGCGACGCTCACGCCCACCGGCTGGACACCGATCGGCCCCGCGCTGCTGAAGGCCGCCGGCGACCTCGACGGCGGTGAGGGCACCAAGCGCATCGTGCTGATCAGCGACGGCGAGGACACCTGCGCGCCGCTCGACCCGTGCGAGGTGGCCCGGGAGATCGCGGCCAAGGGCATCGGCCTCACCATCGACACCCTGGGTCTGGTCCCGAACACCAAGATGCGGCAGCAGCTGAGCTGTATCGCGGAGGCGACCGGCGGCACGTACACGTCGGTCGAGCACACCGACGAACTCGCCGACAAGGTCAACCAGTTGGTCGTCCGGGCCGCCGACCCCGTGGTGACGCCGGTGGCCGTCGAGGGCGCGGCCGGGTGCACGAACGCCCCGGCGGTGAAGTCCGGTCTCTACACGGACCGCGAGGAGTTCGGCCAGCAGCGCTGGTACCGCGTCGAAGTCCAGCCGGGTCAGGAACTGCGCGCCTCGGTGAGCGTGTCCGCCGACCGGGCCGTCAACCCCGACTACGGGGTGCTGCTGCGGGCGGTGACCGCGCACGGCCGCGAGATCGTCCGCGGCGAGGGCAACGACACCGGGCGTACCGATGTCATCTCGACGGGCCTGCGCTATCCCAAGGCGGAGGCGGACGACGAGGACGAGTCGACGGCCGAGACGGTGTGTCTCCAGGTCACCAACTCCTTCTCGGCGGCCAGTGGTGTGCAGTCCACACCCGGTCTGCCGCTCGAACTGACCGTCGACATCGTCGACGGCCCGAGCCAGGCGAGCGACGTGGCCTCCTTCGGCCTCGGCCGCGGCTGGTGGCTGCTGGGCGCGCTCGTCCTGGTCGGCTTCCTCACGGGTGTCCTGTGGGGCTGGATCTCGCGTCTGCGGGTCTCGGTATGGAGGACCAACTGATGCGAGTGATGAGAGCTCTCAAGGATCAACTGATGAGCGGTACCCGTGCGTTGGGGTCGGCGATGCTGATGCTCGGGCTGGCCGCCACCCCGGCCGTCGCCGACGCCTCGCCCTCCGCGAGCCCCTCGGACGGCAGCTCGGCCCCCACCTCGGCCGGCACGTCGTTCCGTACGGCGACGGAGATCGACCAGGGCCAGCAGGCCACCGCGAGCGGCTCGGCGGGCGACTATCTGTACTGGTCGTTCCCCGCGGACGCCGGTCAACGCCCCACCGTCAAGGCGACGGTGAAGCTGCCGGACACCCACGCGGCCGAGGCGTGGCAGCTCGACGTGTACGACGGTCTGCGGCGCCGCCAGGCCTGCCAGTACGGCGCCCAGACCCGCACCGCCGCCTCGGGCACCGCGTCCGTGGAGCTGGCGTGCGTCCTGCGCACGGTCCGCGCCTGGTCGGAGCAGTGGGCCAACGACCCGCTGCCCGGCACGTATTACGTCAGGCTCACGGCGGTGAACCTCGCGACGTCCGACCTCGGCCTCCCGGTCAACGCCGAAGTCCGGGTCGATTCCAAGGACATCGGCGGTGCGGCTGCCGTGGACGGCTCGCTGGCCGAGCCGCTGGTACCCGGGATCTCAGTCAAGTCCGAGGACTCGGAGGACAGTTCGACCACGTCCGCCGTGCTGTCGAGCATCGAGCCCGACGACGGCTGGTCCTCCGGCTGGTGGTCCGACCGCTGGGTCTGGACGGCGCTCGGTGGCGCGCTGGCGGCCCTGGCGGGTGTCGGCG
Organism: Streptomyces sp. NBC_00576; assembly: GCF_036345175.1. NCBI lineage: Bacteria > Bacillati > Actinomycetota > Actinomycetes > Kitasatosporales > Streptomycetaceae > Streptomyces > Streptomyces sp. NBC_00576. Next base: position 2,044,251 of record NZ_CP107780.1, read on the forward strand.
GCTACGCCCTGACGCGCGGCTCGGGCCGGCCGAGGCAGGTTCCGCCGGGCGCCTGACCAGTCTCTGACGGTTCGTCAACATGCCTGCCGCGCACGGTCGCGCGGCGGGCATGCCCCGTTCCGGGCCTCGGGGCCACGTCAGGCCTCGCGCAGCGCCTTGGCGAGCGTCCCCTCGCCGGTCACCTCGATACGTCCGTCCCGTACGGCGTCGAGCACGCTCACGTCTCCCCGGCCGACCGCCGCACACGTGCCGGTGTCCATCGACAGGCGCGCGTCGGGCTCCCCGGGGGCGGGCCCGGCCCCGTACACCGGCACGTCCTCGGCACCGACATACAGATGGAACTCGCCCTCCTCAAGCCGGACTTCGACAAGCCCTCCGCCTCCCGCCCCATCCACCGCACCGAGCCCGCGCAGCAGCGGCAGCGCGAACCAGTGCGCCCGTACGGCGTCCGTGGCCCGCCGCTCGACCAGCTCGGGCGCGCCCCACTCCCCCAGCGCCTGGAGCACCGGCAGCAACTGCCTCCCGCGGCCGGTGAGTTCGTAGACGTACGCGGCCCCGGGCGGAGGCAGCCGGCGCCGAGTCGCGAGGCCGTCGCGCTCCATGTCCTTCAGCCGCGAGGCCAGTACGTCCGTGCTGACGCCCGGGAGATCCACGTGCAGGTCGGTGTAGCGGCGCGGACCGGCCAGCAACTCCCGGACGATCAGGAGGGTCCAGCGGTCGCCGACGACGTCGAGGGCGCGAGCGGTGGAACAGTACTGGTCGTAGCTTCGGCGAGGTGACATGCGACGCAGTCTAGACATGTTGTTGGACTTTCCAAGCTGAAACTTGGTAAAACCAAGCATCACCACGAACCGGAGGGGCGTAAGCGCATGGAGTTCCGGCAGTCGAGCAAGCTCAGCGAGGTCTGTTACGAGATCCGCGGACCGGTGATCGAGCATGCCAACGCACTGGAGGAGGCAGGCCACAGCGTCCTGCGCCTCAACACCGGCAACCCCGCGCTCTTCGGCTTCGAGGCGCCCGCGGAGATCCTCCAGGACATGATCCGCATGCTGCCGCAGGCCCACGGCTACACGGACTCGCGCGGCATCCTCTCCGCCCGCCGGGCCGTCGCCCAGCGCTACCAGGAACGCGGCCTGGAGGTCGACGTCGACGACGTCTTCCTCGGCAACGGCGTCTCGGAACTGGTCTCGATGGCCGTCCAGGCACTGGTCGAGGACGGCGACGAAGTCCTCATCCCCGCCCCCGACTTCCCCCTCTGGACGGCGGTCACGACCCTCGCCGGCGGCAAGGCCGTCCACTACCTCTGCGACGAACAGGCCGACTGGTACCCGGACCTGGACGACATGGCGGCGAAGATCACCGACCGCACCAAGGCCGTGGTCATCATCAACCCCAACAACCCCACCGGCGCGGTCTACCCGAAGGAGATCATCGAGGGAATCCTCGACCTGGCCCGCCGCCACGGCCTGATGGTCTTCGCCGACGAGATCTACGACCAGATCCTGTACGACGACGAGGTGCACCACTCGGCCGCCGCGCTCGCCCCCGACCTGGTCGTCCTGACCTTCTGCGGCCTGTCCAAGACGTACCGGGTGGCCGGCTTCCGCTCGGGCTGGCTCGTGGTGACCGGCCCGAAGCAGCACGCGCGCAGCTACCTCGAAGGCCTCACGATGCTGGCCTCGATGCGCCTGTGCCCCAACGCGCCCGCGCAGTACGCCATCCAGGCCGCGCTCGGCGGCCGGCAGTCCATCTATGAACTCACCGCCCCCGGCGGCAGGTTGCGCGAACAGCGCGACCGCGCCTGGGAACGCCTCAACGAGATCCCCGGCGTCTCGTGCGTCAAGCCGAAGGGCGCGCTGTACGCGTTCCCGCGTCTCGACCCGGCCGTACACAAGATCCACGACGACGAGAAGTTCGTCCTGGACCTGCTCCTCCAGGAGAAGATCCAGGTCGTACAGGGCACGGGCTTCAACTGGCCCTCCCCCGACCACTTCCGCATCCTCACCCTCCCCCACGCGGACGACCTGGACGTGGCGATCAGCAGGATCGGGCGGTTCCTGAGCGGATATCGGCAGTAGCGCCCGCCGGGGTGGTCGACCGCCGTCCGTCATGGGTAATCCGTCCCCATGACGGACCGACCGCTACTGCTCCTCGACGTCGACGGCCCCCTCAACCCGTTTCGCGCCCGGCTCCTGCGCCATCGCGGCTACGTGACCTGCCGGGTGCACCCCGCCAACTGGTCCTCCCGGCAGAAGCCGGGCTCCCGGCGACTGCGCCGGGGCCTGCGGATACGACTGCACCCGGGGCACGGGGCCCGACTGCTCGCCCTGCCGTACGACCTGGCGTGGGCCACGACCTGGATGCACGACGCCAACGAGATGATCGGCCCGGTGATCGGGCTTCCGGCCGCCCTCCCGGTCATCGAGTTCACCAACCTGTTCGCCGAGGATCCCGACGGGCTGTACTGGAAGACGCGACGCGTCGTGGAGTGGGCCGACGGGCGCCCCTTCGTCTGGGTCGACGACATGATCACCGATCTCGACGTCCGCCATGTGGCCGAGCACCACAGCGGGCGGGCGCTGCTGTTGCGGATCGACCCGCGCAGGGGCCTCAGGGAGCGCGAGTTCGCGGAGCTGGAGCGCTGGGCTCGCGATGTCAGACCCGGGTCGTAGTCTTCGAACGGGTCGAATCGGTCGCATACGTCATGCCGGCCGGTTCGCTCCGATGCCCGACGACCGGAGAGGAGTGGAGTGCGCCATGACCCGACCGCCGACCGCCGCCCAGCGACGCGTCATCGACGCCGCCGACCCCGTCACCGGACGGCTGCGGGGTACGGAGTACCAGCTCGCCGCGCTGGTGAAGCGCGGGCTCGCCTTCCGGCACCCGCGGCCACCGCACGACCATTTCCTGACGCCGACGGGCCATCGCGTGCGGGAGGAGCCCCAGCACACGGAGACACAAGCCTCCGCCGACTCTGCCCCTGCTTCCGGGACCGCCGGTGTGTTCGCCGCGCGCGTGGGCGGCGAGGAGGAGATACCGGCCGCCGGGCCCGCCCGGACGCGTGAGGTGCACAGTGCCTGGCAGGGGCTGCTGGAGCTGCGTCGGATGACCAATACGGACGGGGCCATGGACCGTCCGTGCGGCTGGGAGCGTACGCATCTGGTGCAGGCCGCCGCGTTGGCGCTGGAGGCGGCCGGCCACCGCCCGGCGGACGGGGGCGGGGTCGGGGTCGGTGGTGGCTATCGGGTGCGGGCGACTCCGCAACCGGAGGCCGTCGCCGTGCGCGAGCCCGACGGAGACGCGCTGCGGGCCTGCGCGGCCACACTGGAGAAAGCGGGCTGGCAGGTCGGCGAGCACACCGAGCCGCGTACCGGCGCGCGCTATCTGCTGGCGTCACCCCGGCGGACGTAACGGACCGATTCACGAAGGCAGTTGACGGCCGTGAGCAACCGCTCAGTACGCTGGCACTCGCCTTGTTCGCCGCAGAACCGCTCTCGGTGAAGTCGAGCAGGCCTGAAGTCGAGCCGTCGTGAAGGGGAAGTCGTGGCCGAACCGTTTTCCGTGCCGGTGACCGTGCGCGGGTACGAGACCGATGTGCAGGGGCACGTCAACCAGAGCGTGTACGTCAACTACGCGGAGCACGCCCGCTGGTCCTTACTCCACGCGGCCGGGGTCAGCCAGGCCGGGCTGGTGGCGAAGGGCGTGGGTCCGGTGGCCCTGGAGACGACCATCCGGTACCAGCGGGAGTTGCTCGCGGGCGACGAGGTCGAGGTGACGTGCGACTTCGTCTGGGGCGAGGGCAAGACGTTCCGCATCCGGCAGACGATCCGCAAGACAGACGGTACGGTCGCCGCGGAGATCACGGCGGTCGGCGGGCTGATGGACCTCAAGGCGCGCAAGCTGGTCGCGGACCCGAAGGAGTACTTCCGCGCACTGGCGTCGGAGCCGCAGCTTTTCGGCCTCTGACCGGTACTCACAGCGGCCTCCTACCGTCACCCCCCGGCATTCCCGACTTGGCGCGCGACCCTCAGCCTCTTCCGCGTCTTCCTCGACCAGGGGAACCTGAACCTGGATCCGCCGCTCGACTGGAAGGTGTACGGCGACAGTCACTGCATCGGCTGACCGGCTGAGACGGCCGGTCATGACGACAGGACTCCGGCCGAGGGCCGTCCCCCTCGGCCGGAGGTCTTTTCCGGCCCCGCTGCTCAGGCGCTGCTGCCAGCGCTGCTTCAGGCGCGCGCCGCGATGGCAGCCAGCCGCCGGGCCTCCGCACGCGTCGAGCGGGCGATCTCGTCCTCGTCGACGTGCAGCAACCGCCCGTTCTCGACGATCTGTTCGCCGTTCACGAAGGACGCGGTGACCGGTGCCGCCGCACCGAAGACGAGCGCCGTGACCGGGTCGGCGATCGACGCGTGAGCCAGGGTGTCCAGGTTCCAGAGGACCAGGTCGGCGAGCTTGCCCGGCTCCAGGGACCCCGTCTCCCTTGCCCGGCCCAGGACTTGGGCGCCGCCGTACGTCCCGAGGCGCAGTGCCTGACGGGCATTCAGAGCCGCTTCCCTGTGCGCCCCGAGGCGGTTGATGAGGAGGGCGTTGCGCAGTTCGGTGTGGAGTTCGCCGGACTCGTTGGACGCGGTGCCGTCGACGCCGAGGCCGACCGGGACGCCGGCCGCGAGCATGTCGGGGACGCGCGCGATGCCCGCCGCCAGCCGGGCGTTGGAGGACGGACAGTGGGCCACACCCGTCTTCGTACGGGCGAAGGCGGCGATGTCCGAGTCGTTCATGTGGACGCAGTGCGCCATCCACACGTCCTCGCCGAGCCAGCCCGTGGACTCGAAGTAGTCGGTCGGACCCATGCCGAACAGTTCCTTGCAGAACTGCTCCTCCTCGACCGTCTCGGATCCGTGCGTGTGCAGGCGTACGCCCTTGCGCCGCGCCAACTCCGCGCCCTCGCGCAGCAGTTCGGTCGAGACGGAGAACGGTGAGCAGGGGGCGACCGCGACCTGTGTCATGGCGTCGAAGGAGGGGTCGTGGTGCTCGTCGACCGTGGCCTCGGTGGCGGCGAGGGCACCTTCCAGGGTCTCGACGGCGAAGTCCGGGGGCAGACCGCCGTCCTTCTCGCTGCGGTCCATCGAGCCGCGGGCGAGGGTGAAGCGGACGCCCATCTCGCGGGCCGCGCCGATGATCGCGCCGGACAGGTCGCCGGAGTCCTTCGGGAAGACGTAGTGGTGGTCCATGGCGGTCGTGACTCCGCCTCGGGCCATCATGGCCAGCGAGCCCTGCGCCGCCGCGCGCACCATCGGCTCGTCGATGCGTGCCCACGTCGGGTACAGCGCCACCAGCCAGTTGAAGAGGTTGTGGTCGGTGGCCAGGCCCCGGGTGATCCACTGGTAGTAGTGGTGGTGCGTGTTGACCAGGCCTGGGGTGACGAGGTGCCCGCTCGCGTCGATACGCCGGACCACGTCCGCGAGGCCCTCGGGGGCCCTGCCCGCGCCGACCGACTCGATGCGGTTGCCGGCGATGACCACATGGCCGGACGCGTACTCGGTGTCGGCGGCGTCCACGGTCGCGATCGCGCAGTTCTCGATGACGATGCGCTGAACCATCGTTCGAACGTCCTTAGAGGTCTTGGAGGGGTTCAGAGGTTGGTGAGGTCGGCGGGGATGCGCGCCTCGGCGCCGTCACGCAGGACCGTGCCCTCGATCAGGCCGTACGGCCGGTCGGCGGCGAAGTACACCTCATTGTCGTTCTTCAGCCCGAACGGCTTCAGATCCACCAGGAAGTGATGCTTGTTGGGGAGGGCGAAACGCACCTCGTCGATCTCGTCCCGCTGCTCGATGATCCGCGCGCCCATCTGGAACAGGGTCTGCTGGAGCGAGAGCGAGTAGGTCTCCGCGAAAGCCGAGAGCAGAGCTTTCCGGGCCTGCGCGTAGGACTCCTCCCAGTCCGGCATCTCCCGTGCCTCGTCGGACCAGTTGAAGCGCCAGCGCGCGGACACCTGGGTCGCCAGGACGCGGTCGTACGCCTCGGGGAGCGTCGTGTACTTGTCCTTCACGTAGCCCCAGAACTCGGAGTCGGTCGTGTTCATCACGACCAGGTCCTTGAGCCCGGAGACCACCTCCCACGACGAACCGTCGTACGTGATCTGGGTCAGCCGGGTCTCCTGACCCTGGCGGACGAAGGAGTGCTCGCCCTCCCCCGCCGCCTCGATCCGCTCCCAGGAGTACTCCTCGATCCGGATGCGCGCCTTCAGAATCGGCTCCTGGCTGGTCACGAAGTGCCGGGCCAGATGGATGCCGAACTGCTCGGCGGAGTCGATGCCGTGCTCCTTGGCGAAGGCGTACACCGTGTTCTTGGTGGTGTCCGTCGGCAGGACGTTCGCGTTCGAGCCGGAGAGGTGGACCTCGTCCATGTCGCCGGAGAGCGACACCGAGACGTTGAGATCCTTGATGTGGTGGGTGGCGCCGTCACGGGTGACGCGGACGACGCGGTTCTCGGCCTTGCCGTACTGGTTCTGCCCGAGAAACACGGGGCGGGCCTGGCTGCCTGAGTCGGTCATGGTGCTGCTAGCTCCCTCGGTATACGGAGTAGCCGAACGGGTTGAGCAGCAGCGGTACGTGGTAGTGCTCGCCCGGCACGACGGCGAACGTGATCGCCACCTCCGGGAAGAACGCTCCCGCCGCACCGCTGTCCCGATTCGCGGGGGCGTCCTGCTGCGCATCGGCCTGTTTCTTCTCCAGGTAGGGCTCGACCTCGAAATCGAGCCGTACGTGGGTCGTGCCCTCCGGCAGCGCCGGCAGGTCCTTGCACCGCCCGTCGGCGTCGGTCGCGCTGCCGCCGAGCGCCCGCCAGTCCGCACCCCGCCCACTGCGCGCGGCGAGCCGGACGGCGACGCCGGCGGCGGGCCGGCCGACGCTCGTGTCGAGGATGTGCGTGGACACGGAGGCGACGAAGGCCCTGGGGTCGGCGGTGTCCGTGGTGCCGGTGCTCATGTCTGTCACTGCTCTTCCCGTACGAGGTTGCCGAGCCGGATGCGGTTGATCTTCCCCAGTTCGGTGCGGACGGTCTCCCGCTCCCGCTCCGGCGTGTTCCCGATCCGTTCCCGCACGGCGTCGCGCATCTGCTCGCCGGTCCGGCCGGTCGCGCAGATGAGGAAGACATGGCCGAACCGCTCCTGGTAGGCGAGGTTCAGTTCGAGCATCTCCGCCTTCAGCTCCTCGGAAGCGCCGGCCATCCCGCGCTGTTCGCGGGCGGAGGTCGGGTCACCGGGCTTGGGACGGCCGATCGGCGGATGCCCGGCCATCGCCTCGGCGAGGTCGTCGGCGGTCAGTTCGGCCGTCGCCGCGTCGCTCGCCGCGTACAGGGCCTCGGCGGTGGCGTACGGGCGCTCGGCGAGCAGGTGCCGTCCCCAGGCTGTCGAGGCGCAGGCCTCGTGGAGGGCGGCGCGGGCCGCGGACTCCTCCAGGGCGTTGAACCGGACGAGGCCGCCAGGGGTCGTACTCGACGTCACGGCAAGCCTCCGTGGTCTTGTGCGTGCTGGGGTGCGTGGGGGGTGCGTGCTGGACGCACGCCGGGCTGGCTGCGCACAGCTAACGCCTTCCGGCGACAAGACGTCAACACTTTGTTGAAAATTCGGGGTTACGGCACCGTCACCCCGGCCCGCCACTCCGGGCCCAACGCCCCAGCCCCGTCAGGCTTGCTTCTCGCGGTTCAGGTAGTTGTAGACCGTGAAGCGGCTGACCCCGAGGGCGCTCGCCACGGTCTCGACCCCGTGCCGCACGGAGAAGGCGCCGCGCGCCTCGAGTATCCGTACGGTCTCCTGCTTGGCCTTGCGGTCCAGTTCGGCCAGTGGCTTGCCGTGCCCCCGCTCCAGGGCGGCCAGGATGTGATCGAGCGAGTCGGCGAGCTGGGGCAGGCGTACGGCGACCACGTCGGCGCCCTCCCAGGCGAGCACGACGTCGTCGGGGCCGGCCTGGCCGGGCGCGACCAACTCGCCGCCCATGGCATCGACCAGGGGTTTCACGGCCGCGACGAAGGCCGCACCGACGGAGCCGTCCCCGACGCCGGTCACCGACCGCCCTCCCCGTCGATCACGTTGACCTGGAGCGAGATCCGGGTCGCCCCGGCCTCCAGGGTCCTGCGCAGCAGCGCGTCCAGGGCGGTGAGCACGGCGTCGGCACGCCCCTCGGCGGTGTTGCCGAACGGGCCGACGTCCACCGCGTCCAGCTCGGCCGCCTCGATGACCTCACGGGCGACCAGCGCGTGTGCGGGCGCCTCGTCGAGATCGAAGGGCTCGGTCGTGAACTCCACTCGCAGTCGCACTGTGCACATTCTTCCGTCAGGTCGTGTCCCAGCCGCTCGGACACGACCCTAACGGACTCCCCTGCGACAATCAGAAGCGATGCGCACCCGCGCCGCAGAACATGCACCCCGCACCGCGAACTTGCCTACAACCGGAGGGAGTTCACCCTCAGGACCGGGTCCGGGGCGGTGTCCCGCGCACCGGTGCCGCGCCGTCGGCGCGCGAGGGACAGGGCCGGCACCGTCAGCGCGCCGAGCGTCGCGACACAGGCCGCCAGAGCGGGCAGCGGGTACACGGCTCCGCCGGCCTGCCGTACGTACGCGAGTACCGCCGAGTCGAGGTGCGCACCCAGCAGCTGGGCGGCGGCCAGCGCGCCCGGCACGACCACGGCCGCGGCGGCCGCGGCCGGCGAGCGGCTGAACCACAGCGCGGCACCGGCCAGCAGGCACAGCGTGGAGATGCCGAGCGAGGCGGCCAGCCCGTGCCTCGGCGTGTCGACCCAGTCCAGGGGGAAGTGGGCCGCGCCGCAGAGCAGGACGAGGACGGCGACGGCACGGCGAAGCCACAGGACGTCACCGCCACCCGGGTTCCTTGCGGCAACCACCTTCTCGCCCTGACGTGCGGCGCGCCCCGTCGCGAGGCCCTTGTCCTGGGCCTCGGCGTGTGCGGCGCGCGGGGCCGCGTGCAGGAGCGCGACGAGGCGGCCGACTTCGGCCGCCGGCCGCTGCTCGGCGGCTGTCCGGATCGCCTCGTCCATCCGGTCCACACCGTGTCCCGGCGGACCCAGCAGTTCCACGAGGCGCGAGACGTCCTCCACGGAGCGCGCCACCGCCGCCACCCGCAGGACCGACGCCGCGGTCGGCAGACCGTCGGGAGACTGCTCCAGAAGGGTGACCAACTCGACGACATCGTCCAGGGGTCTGACGACGACCACGGTGCGCACGAGCCCGTCGGCACGTATTCGGGTCACGGGACGGTGTTCGCCTGTTCCGGAGTTCTCCGGGCAGGCCGGGAACGGCTCGACGGCCATGTTCGCCTCACAACTTCAGTGCACTGGCACACGGGAAACGTGCACCCCCGCTCATATGCACGTTGATCCCTGTCTAACCGCCCCCTGCCCACCCCGCCACTTGGGAGAGCCCCCTTGACAAGCTCCGACACTCGACGGCAGGCTTCCATCAGGCAGAAAGTAGTTTCCACAATGCGGAATTAAAGGGAGGCGCCGACGGCCATGGGATTCCCAGAGCAGCGCTTCAACGTCAACCTGTCGATCCTCTTCACGGAACTCCCGCTCCTGGAGCGCCCGGCAGCCGCCCGAGCCGCCGGTTTCACCGCGGTCGAGCTGTGGTGGCCCTGGCTCGACTCCCCCACACCGCAGCAGTCCGAGCTGGACTCCCTGCGGGCCGCGATCGAGGACGCGGACGTCCGGCTCACCGGCCTGAACTTCTACGCCGGACAGCTGCCGGGCCCGGACCGGGGTGCCCTGTCGGTGCCCGGGGAGGAGTCCGAGCGGTTCCGCGCCAACATCGAGGTGGCCGCCGGTCTGGCCGAGTCGCTCGGCTGCGGTGCGCTCAATGCGCTGTACGGCAACCGGATCGAGGGCGTGGACCCGGCGGAGCAGGACGCGCTGGCGCTGGAGAACCTGGTCCTCGCGGCGCGCGCCGCGAACCGCATCGGCGCGATCCTCCTCGTCGAGGCGCTCAACAAGCCGGAGTCACCCCGGTATCCGCTGGTGAGCGCCCCGGCCGCCGTGGAGGTCGTCGACAAGGTCAACGCTGCGACCGGTCTCGACAACGCCCGCTTCCTGATGGACCTCTACCACCTGTCCATGAACGGTGAGGACCTCCCGTCGGTGATCGACCGGTTCGCCGCGAAGACGGGCCATGTCCAGATCGCCGACAACCCCGGCCGCGGCGCCCCCGGCACCGGCACGCTCCCCCTCGCGGACCACCTCGACCAGCTGCGTAAGGCCGGTTACGGGGGCTGGGTGGGCCTGGAGTACAAGCCGGGCGACCGGCCGAGCGCCGAGGCGTTCGACTGGCTGCCGCGCGAAGCGCGCCGAACCCCCTGACATCGCAGAGCAGCAGCACAGCGGCAACAGCAGCAGAGAGGCGTCCCATCATGAGCAGTCTCCCCAAGGTCGCCTGGATCGGCCTCGGCATCATGGGTTCCCCCATGTCCGAGAACCTGATCAAGGCGGGTTACGACGTCACCGGTTTCACCCTGGAACAGGACAAACTCGACCGCCTCGTCACCGCCGGCGGCACGGCTGCGGGCTCGATCGCCGAGGCCGCGCACGACGCCGACGTCGTGATCACGATGGTGCCCGCGTCACCACAGGTCGAGGCGATCGCGTACGGCCCCGAGGGCATCCTGGCGAACGTGCGGCCCGGGACCCTGCTCGTCGACATGTCGTCGATCACCCCGCGGACGTCGGTGGACCTGGCGAAGGCGGCGGCGGAGAAGGGTGTCCGGGTGCTCGACGCACCCGTGTCCGGCGGTGAGGCAGGGGCGGTCGAGGCCGTGCTGTCCATCATGGTCGGCGGCGAACAAGCCGACTTCGACACGGCGAAGCCACTCTTCGAGGCGCTCGGCAGGACCATCGTGCTGTGCGGTCCGCACGGCTCGGGCCAGACGGTGAAGGCCGCGAACCAGTTGATCGTCGCCGTGAACATCCAGGCGTGCGCCGAGGCCGTGGTCTTCCTCGAGAAGTCCGGCGTGGACCTGAAGGCGGCGCTGGAGGTGCTGGGCGGCGGGCTGGCCGGCTCGACGGTACTGGCGCGCAAGAAGGACAACTTCATCAACCGCGACTTCGCCCCGGGTTTCCGTATCGACCTCCACCACAAGGACATGGGCATCGTGACGGACGCGGCCCGCACGGTCGGCGCCGCGCTGCCGGTCGGCGCGGTGGTCGCCCAACTCGTCGCGTCCCTGCGTACACAGGGCGACGGGGGCCTGGACCACTCGGCGCTGCTGCGGGGCGTGGAACGTCTGTCGGGCGCCGAGGTCTGACGCCCCGCTCCCCGTTCCTTTGATCTTCCGGGTGGCGCCACCGCTGACAACTGTCCTGTCGCGCCCAGGCGTTGGCGTCGCCCGGAAACCTCAAATCTAGCTCTGAACCCGGCCCCGGGGGCTTCAACCACCCCCGGGGTAGGGCACATTGTGGTCAGCACGGGGGAACAGTACGGGGGAACAAGGGAAACAACGCACGGGGGATCAACGGGGGAAACAAAGAGGGGGTGCCCATGGGCACCCCCTTCTTCCATGTCCTCGGCGTCAGATCTTCAGTGCCCTGATCGACGTCGGCGCATGACCCGGCTCGGTCGCGATGTCCTCGAACTCCACCACGTTGCTTATGTCGTTGGTCGTCGACATGGAGATGTTCGTGACGCGTTCCAGGATCGCTTCGACGACCACCGGGACCCGGTGCTGCGCCGCGAGCTTCTTGGCCTGCTCGAAGGCGGTGCCCAGTTCGGCCGGGTCCGTCACGCGGATCGCCTTGCAGCCGAGACCCTCGGCGACCTTGACGTGGTCGACGCCGTAGGCGCCAAGCTCGGGCGAGCCCAGGTTCTCGAACTCCAGGTTCACCTGGAAGTCGATGTCGAAGGCCCGCTGGGCCTGCCGGATCAGGCCGAGGTAGGAGTTGTTCACCAGGACGTGGACGTACGGGATGCGGTGCTGGGCGCCGACCGCCAACTCCTCGATCATGAACTGGAAGTCGTAGTCTCCGGAGAGGGCCACCACGGACGCCTCCGGGTCGGCGACGGCAACGCCCAGTGCGGCCGGGATCGTCCAGCCGAGGGGGCCCGCCTGGCCGCAGTTGATCCAGTGACGGGGCCGTTGGACGTGCAGCAGCTGGGCGCCGGCGATCTGGGAGAGGCCGATCGTCGTCACGTACCGCGTCTCGGGGCCGAAGGCCCTGTTCATCTCCTCGTACACGCGCTGCGGTTTGATCGGGATGTCGTCGAAGTGCGTACGGCGCTGGAGGCGGGCCCTGCGCTCCTGGGTCGCCGCCGCCCACTCGGAGCGGTCCGGGAGGCCGCCGGTGTCCCTCAACTCCCTTGCCACCGCGACGAAGAGCTCCAGCGCGGCCTTGGCGTCGGAGGCGATGCCGTAGTCGGGGGCGAAGATACGGCCGATCTGGGTGGGCTCGATGTCGACGTGGACGAAGGTGCGGCCGGCCGTGTAGACGTCGAGCCGGCCGGTGTGACGGTTGGCCCAGCGGTTGCCGATGCCGAGGACGAAGTCGGACTCCAGGAACGTGGCGTTGCCGTAGCGGTGCGAGGTCTGGAGGCCGACCATGCCGGCGTTCAGGTCGTGGTCGTCCGGTAGCGCACCCCAGCCCATGAGGGTGGGGACAACCGGGACGCCCGTCAACTCGGCGAACTCGACGAGGAGTTCGGCCGCGTCAGCGTTGATGATGCCGCCGCCCGCCACGATCAGCGGCCGGTGCGACGCATTCAGTAGTGTGAGCGCCTTCTCGATCTGGGCGCGGGTCGCGGCCGGCTTGTAGACGGGCAGCGGCGCGTAGGTCTCCGGGTCGAACTCGATCTCCGTCTGCTGGACGTCGACCGGCAGATCGACCAGCACCGGCCCGGGACGGCCCGACCGCATCAGGTGGAAGGCCTGCTGGAGGACGCCGGGGACCTGGGCCGCCTCCAGCACGGTGGTGGCCATCTTCGTGACCGGCCGGGCGATGGAGGCGATGTCGACGGCCTGGAAGTCCTCCTTGTGGATCACCGCGGTGGGTGCCTGGCCGGTGATGCAGAGGATCGGGATCGAGTCGCCGGTCGCGGAGTACAGCCCCGTGATCATGTCGGTGCCGGCCGGACCCGAAGTGCCCACGCACACACCGATGTTGCCGGGGTGGGTGCGGGTGTAGCCCTCGGCCATGTGCGAGGCGCCCTCGACATGGCGGGCGAGGGTGTGACTGATCCCGCCGGAGGCCTTGAGCGCCGCGTAGAAGGGGTTGATCGCCGCGCCGGGAACGCCGAACGCGTGCGTGACACCCTCCCGCTTGAGGATCTCGACTGCCGCGCGGGCAGCGGTCATACGAGCCATTGAGCAACTCCTCGGATTCGTACTCCCGTCGCGCCCCGCGGAGAGAGAAAGCTTCCGTGACGTTATCAGCATGTTCCATATATTTCCGCATTGCGGAATTTGTTTTCTGCTATCTGGAAACAATGTAAGTGTGACCTCGAAGGCCGTCAAGAGACGGACAAGCGGGGGTTCCGTGGAGCACGATGGGGCTCTGACCCCGACGTCACTTAGTGGAGTGGGCCATGGCCGAGAGCATGCCGGTGCGGTGCCCGGCCTGCCTGCGCGAGCATCTGTACGCGGCGCCGTCCTATCCGTGCGCGTGCGGTGCGCCGGTCAGCCCTTCACTCGACGAAGGAGCGACCGCGACGGCCGTCACCCACCATGTCTGGGACGAGCAGTGGATCACCGTGCGCTGCACGGCCTGCTCCCGACAGGACCAGTGGCCACACCCCGAACTGGGCTGTCCCTGCGGCACGGTCCTGCGCATCCCCGTGACCCGGCCGGCCCCGGACAGCCACTCGGCAGCCACCCAGGCGGCAGACCCGCAGGGGACGGACACCCCGCCCCCGCCCGGCACCGCGAAGCTCCCCGGCGCCCTCCGCGTCCCGCGCTCCACCGCCCGCCCCCGCCGCGCCTTCCAGCCCGTCACCATCCGCACCGCACGCGACGCCGTCACCGCCGCCGCCCTCTATCTGCGCTGGCTCGGCTACCAGGACATCCGCCGCGCGGACCAGCGACCCCCGTCCGGCGTCGGACTCGCCGCCCGCGGAGTCCTGGCGCAGGTCGACCCGACGGTGAGCCCGGCATCACTGCGGGACATCGAGTGCCTGTGGCTGACGGCCATGACGGAGTCCTCGGACTGCGTCTACTTCTCCCTCGCCGGGTTCGAGAGCGAGGCCCGCGCCCGCGCCGACACCCTCGGCATCCCCCTGTTCGTCCTCGACCTCACCGGCACCCCGCAGCCGGTGAACAGCCCGGCCGACGACCTCGACGCCACCGGGGTCTGAGCCCCCCCCTCGATGCCCCCAACGGCCTTGCTGAGGCCGGATATCCGCGTGCCCGAAGCGCACCCCCGTCGGATACTCGGCGGATGCGCATCCGCCCCGCCACCCCCGCCGAACTCCCCGCCCTGCGCGCCGTCGAGCGCGCCGCCGGCTCCCCCTTCCGCGCCTTCGGTATGGCCGAGATCGCGGACGACGAGCCCCCTGCCCTGGACCTACTGGAGCGGTACCGCCGAGCAGGCCACGCCTGGATCGCCGCCGCCACCGACGACGACCGTCCCCTCGCCTATCTGATCGCCGAACCGGTGGACGGCGCCCTCCACATCGAACAGGTCTCCGTCCACCCCGACTTCGCGCACCGCCGCATCGGCGAGGCCCTTCTCGCGTACGCCGCCGACCGCGCCCGCGACGAAGGCCTGGCCCACCTCACCCTGACGACGTTCGCCGAGGTCCCATGGAACGCGCCCTACTACGCCCGCCTGGGCTTCCGCACCCTCGACGAGGCCGAACTCACCCCGGGGCTACGGAAGATCCGCGCCACGGAGGCCGAGCAAGGCCTCGACCGCTGGCCCCGTGTCTGCATGCGCCGGCCCTGACCGGCGCCCGTCACGGTCACACCTCCCCGGCGTACCTCTCGCGCAGCTCCACCTTCCGCACCTTGCCCGACACCGTCATCGGGAAGGCGTCCAGCACCTGCAACCGGCTCGGGATCTTGTAGTGGGCCAACCGCCCCTCGCAGAAGGCCCGTAGCTCGGCGAGAGTGAGCGGTTCGGTCTCCTCGTGCGGGATGACACAGGCGAGGACCTCCTCGCCGTACCGCTCGTGCGGCACCCCGACCACCTGGACGTCGGAGATCTTCGGATGGCCGTACAGGAACTCCTCGATCTCGCGCGGGTAGATGTTCTCGCCGCCCCTGATGATCATGTCCTTGATGCGGCCGACGATCTCGACGTAGCCGTCCTCGCGCATCACCGCGAGGTCGCCGGTGTGCATCCAGCGGCCGGCGTCGACCGACTCGGCGGTCTTCTCGGGCTCCTGCCAGTAGCCGAGCATCACGCTGTAGCCGCGGGTGCACAACTCCCCTGCGCTGCCTCGCGGTTGGGTCACTCCGGTGGCCGGATCGACGACCTTCACCTCGATGTGCGGGAGGACCCGGCCGACCGTGCCGGTGCGGTGTTCGAGGTCGTCGTCCCGGCGGGTCTGCAGCGACACCGGGGAGGTCTCCGTCATGCCGTAACAGATGGACACCTCGGCCATGTGCATCTCGGCGACCACCCGTTTCATCACCTCGACCGGGCAGGGCGAGCCCGCCATGATGCCGGTGCGCAGGGACGACAGGTCGTACGTCGCGAAGTCCGGGAGGTTGAGCTCCGCGATGAACATCGTCGGTACGCCGTACAGCGAAGTACAGCGCTCCTGGGCCACCGCCCGCAGGGTCGCCGCCGGTTCGAAGGACGGCGCCGGGATCACGACGCACGCTCCGTGCGAGGTGGCCGCGAGGTTGCCCATCACCATGCCGAAGCAGTGGTAGAAGGGCACCGGGACGCACACCCGGTCCTGTTCGGTGTAGGCGATCAACTCCCCGACGAAATAACCGTTGTTGAGGATGTTGTGGTGGGAGAGCGTGGCCCCCTTCGGGAAGCCCGTCGTGCCCGAGGTGTACTGGATGTTGATCGGGTCGTCACAGGACAGCTCCGGGAACGGCACCGGGGTGCCGCGCGCGATCAGCGCGTCCCAGCTCGGGTCTCCGATGTACACGGCCTTCCTCAACTGCGGGCACCTGCCCCGCACTTCTTCGACCATCGCCCGGTAGTCACTCGCCTTGTGGCTGAGGGAGGCGAAGAGGAGCGAGATCCCGGCCTGATTGAGGACGTACTCGACCTCATGGGTGCGGTAGGCCGGATTGATGTTCACCATGATCGCGCCGATGCGCGCGGTGGCGTACTGGACCAGCACCCACTCGGGGCAGTTGATGGCCCAGATCCCCACCCGGTCGCCCTTGGCGACCCCGGCGGCGAGCAGCGCGTACGCCAACTCGTCGATGTCGGCGGCGAATTGGGCGTAGGTCCAGCGACGGCCCGACGGTACGTCGACGAGCGCCTCGCGGTCCGGCCAGGCGGCGACCGTCCGGTCCAGGTTGGCGCCGATGGTGTCCCCGAGCAGAGCTGTACCGCTCGTACCGTGCGTGTACGACGACTCGGTGGCCGTCAACTCCCCTTGGTTCACCGGAAGTCCTCCTCGCGGTACTCGTCCGTCGAGCCGGCCGCCGTCGCCTCGCGCAGTTCGATCCGGCGGATCTTGCCGGACACGGTCTTGGGCAGGTCACCGAACTCCAGGCGGCGCAGGCGCTTGTAGGGGGCGAGGGTCTCGCGGCTGTGCTCGAACAGCACCTTCGCGGTGTCGGGTCCCGCCTCCCAGCCCGCCGCGAGCACGACGTACGCCTTCGGGACGGCCAGGCGCAGTTCGTCCGGCGCGGGAACCACGGCGGCCTCCGCCACCGCCTCGTGCTCCAGCAGGGCGCTCTCCAGCTCGAAGGGGGAGATCTTGTAGTCGGAGGCCTTGAAGACGTCGTCGGCCCGGCCGACGTACGTGATGTAGCCGTCGCCGTCACGCGAACCGATGTCCCCCGTGCGGTAGAAGCCGCCTGCCATCGCCTCCGCCGTGAGGTCGGCGTCGCCGTGGTAGCCGGTCATCACGCCGACCGGGCGGGTGGACAGGTCGAGCGCGATCTCGCCCTCGGCCGCGCCCGGTTCGCCCGAGACGGGATCGAGAAGGACGACCCGGTAGCCGGGGCTCGGGCGGCCCATGGAGCCCGTCTTCAGCGGCTGGCCGGGGCTGTTGGAGACCTGGACGGCGGTCTCCGTCTGGCCGAAGCCGTCCCGGATCGTGACCCCCCAGGAGCGGCGCACCCGTTCGATGACCTCGGGGTTGAGCGGCTCCCCGGCGGCCACGGCCTCGCGCGGCGGGGTGCGCAGCTGGGTCAGGTCGGCCTGGATGAGCATGCGCCAGACGGTCGGTGGCGCGCAGAAGGAGGTGACGCCCGCGCGGTCCATCTCCGCCATCAGCCGGGTGGCGTCGAAGCGCGTGTAGTTGTGGATGAAGACGGTGGCCTCCGCGTTCCAGGGCGCGAAGAGGTTGGACCAGGCGTGCTTGGCCCAGCCGGGCGAGGAGATGTTCAGGTGGACGTCGCCGGGCTTGAGGCCGATCCAGTACATGGTCGCCAGGTGCCCGATCGGGTACGAGGCGTGGGTGTGTTCGACGAGTTTGGGGCGGGCGGTCGTGCCCGAGGTGAAGTAGAGCATCAGGGGGTCGTCGCAGTGGGTCGGCCCGTCCGGTGTGAACTCCGCGGGGGCGTCGTACGCGTCCTCGTACGACTGCCAGCCCTCGGGGGCGCCGCCCACCGCGATCCGGGTGTAGCGGCCGGGCACCTCGTCGAACTTGCCGGTGTCCTCGGCTCGGACGAGGACGTGGCCGACCCTGCCGCGGTCCACCCGGTCTCGCAGGTCGGCGGGGCCGAGCAGCGGGGTGGCGGGGATGACGACGGCGCCGATCTTCATCGCGGCGAGGGCCGTCTCCCACAGCTCGGTCTGGTTGCCGAGCATCACGAGGACTCGGTCCTCAGGTCGGATCCCGAGCCCGCGCAGCCAGTTGGCGACCCGGTTGGAGCGGGCCGACATGTCGGCGAAGGACACCCTGGCCTCTGAGCCGTCCTCCTCGACGATGTGCAGGGAGGTGCGGTCGTTCCCGTCCGCGATGACGTCGAACCAGTCCAGGGCCCAGTTGAAGCGCTCGGGGCGGGGCCAGCTGAATCCCTCGTACGCGGTGGCGTAGTCCTCGCGATGGGTCAGCAGGAAGTCCCGCGCCTCGCGGAAGCGCTCAGTCACCGTCGTCATCAGTCCTCCTCGATCCCGGACCATTGCCGGGCGACACTCTGACATCGTGTAATCCGTGATGCAGCTCTCACTACCCCCGAACGGGGGTGAGTGCGACGTGCGAGGGCGAACACACTCCGAACACACCACGAGCGGGCCGCGACGAAGGGGCGATGACGTGGCAGCAGACACGGCCGAGACGGCGGAGGTGCGCCGGGCGCTGGCCCGGCTGCGACGGGCGACCGGGCTGCCGGTCGCCTTCGGCGGGCTGATGGAACCCGGGCGCCGGCACATGCGCATCAGCGAACTCAGCGGCACCTCCACCCAGGCGCTGCGCGCACTCGCGGTGACCCCGGGCAACGGGCTGGGCGGCAGGACGGTGGCCCTGGCCCGCCCGTGCGCGGTGACGGACTACTCCGTCTCCCAGCAGATCAGCCACGAGTACGACATCCCGGTCGCCGCCGAGGGCCTGCGCTCCGTGGTCGCGGTCCCGGTCGTCGTACGGCGCCAGGTGCGCGGGGTCCTGTACGGCGCCCTGCGCACCGCCCAGCCTCTGGGTGACCGCACGATCGGCGCGGCGGTCGAGGCGGCCCGGGACGTGGAGCAGGCGCTTGTCGTACGGGACCAGGCGCGGGAGCTGCTGGCCGCGGCGCGTCCGGAGGCGTCCGCTGCCGGGGGGCCGGGCGGCGGGGCGTGGGAGCAGGTGCGGGAGGCGCACGCGGCGTTGCGTACGCTGGCGCCGCGCATCGCCGACCCGGAGCTGCGCAGTGCGCTGCTCGACGCGTGTGGCCTGCTGGCCGCCGGGCGGCCCGTGGCCGGGGTCGAGCTCGCTCCGCGCGAGCTGGACGTCCTGGCGTGTGTCGCCTCGGGGGCGTCCAACGCGGTCGCCGCGGACCGGCTGGGGCTGCGTCCGGAGACGGTGAAGGGGTATCTGCGCTCGGCGATGCGCAGGCTGGGCGCCCACTCGCGCGGGGAGGCGGTCGTCGCGGCGCGACGGGCGGGGCTGCTGCCCTGAAGGCCCCCGCCCCGGAGGGGTCCGTCGTCACGCTCCGCACACGTATACAGATAATTCACTCATAAGTGACTTGAATTTTCCCATGCCGCTACCGTCCTGTTATTCGGCTCACCACGCCGCAGGTCCGAATTTCAAAGATCTGTTGCCTAATATTGGGCCCCACACGACACAGGAGGGGAGCGGTGACCGTGCGACGGGACTTCCAGGAGTCTGGCCGATGCCGCTCTGACCTGCTCATAGGCCGGGACGAAGCACTCACAGCAGCGCGCGAGCAGCTTTCGCGCGGCGGCAGCGTACTACTGCACGGACCGGCCGGAATAGGAAAGTCGACCGTTCTGCGGACATTGGCCGCAGAATGTGGCGAATCGGTGCGGACTGTGTTGCGCTGCTCCGCCACCGAGTCCGAATCGCATCTTCCCTTCCTCGCACTCGCCGATCTTCTGGGGCTCGCCCTCGACGAGGTCTCCGGCCAGTTGCCCGTCGCCCAGCGTGTCGCCCTGGAGTCGGCGCTCACCGGCCGTGGCGAGTCCACGCTCCAGCGCGACGGGCTCGCCCTGCGGCTGGCCGTACTCTCCGCGCTGCGCGCGCTGGCCGCAAAAGGCCCCGTCCTCGTGGTCGCCGACGACCTCCAGTGGCTGGACACCGCGAGCACCGAACTGCTCGGTTTCGCCGCCCGCCGACTCGGCGACGACCCCGTCCGGATGCTGTTCGCGGGGCGGACGGACGGACAGCAGTACGACCGCTATCTACGCGCGTCCACACTCGACACCCTGGCGGTCCGGGTGAACCCGCTGACCCGCTCCCAGGTGGAGACACTCCTGGAGCACCGGGGCTACGACCTCCCGCGTTCCACCGTGCGGGAGATCCACCGCACCAGCGGCGGCAACCCGCTGTACGCCCTCGAACTGGGCCGGGCCCTGGCCGAGAACCCCACCCCTCCGCGCCCTGGCGAGCCGCTGCCGGTGCCGACCTCGCTGCGCGCCCTGGTCCTCAGCCGCCTGGAGATGCTGTCGGACGACGCCCGCCGCACCCTCCTCGTGGTGAGCGCAGGCGCCCGCCCCACCCTGGCCCTGCTGCACGCGGCCGGCCGGAAGAACGCCGAGGCCGAGACCGCCCAGGCCGCCTCCCTCGGGCTGCTGGCGACCGAGCCCGAGGGTCCGGCCGTACGGTTCGCGCATCCCCTCGTCTCGGCCGCGCTGTACGCGGAGGCGAGCGCCCAGGAGCGCCGGGCCGCGCACGCCGCGCTGTCCACGGCCGCCTCCGACCCCATCGAGCGGGCCCGGCACCTCGCCCTGGCCACCGACGGCACGGATCCGGAGGTGGGCGCACGCCTCGCAGAGGCCGCCGCGCTGGCCCGGGACCGCGGGGCGCCGACGGTGGCCTCCTCGCTCGGGCTGCTCGCCGCCCGGTACACCCCGGCCGACGGTGTGCCGAACCCTGACGAGCACCGGTTGCGGGCCGCCGAGGACGCGATCACCGCCGGTGAGCTGGACCTCGCGCGGGACATCGCCCGCCAGGTGCTCGCCCGGTCCACGGTGCCCGCGGAGCGGGTGCGGGCCTGGATCATCGTGATCGACACGGCGGGCCATGCCATGACGGAGGTCGACGCCGTCTTCCCGCAGGCACTGGCCGACGCGGGCGACGACCCACGGCTGCTCGCCCTGATCCACTACCAACTGGCCTGGCGGGCGCTGCTCGTGGAGGGCGACTTCGCCGAGTGCCGCGAGGAGGCGGCGCGTGCGGCGGAACTCGCCGCGCGGGGCGGCGACCGGCACACGGAGCTGATGTCGCTCTCCTTCCAGGCCCAGACCGAGACCCTGATGGGTCACCCGGACGCGCCCGCGACCATCAAGCGCGCGCTGAAGGAGCCCCAGGACCCGCAGGTGACCGTCCATCACAACGGCATCGGGTCGGCCCGGTTCCGCTGGCTGATCATGAGCGACCAACTGCCCGAGGCACGGGCCACGGCCACCACCCTGCTGCGCGAAGTGCGCCGGCGCGGCTCGGTGGAGAGCGAGGTGCACTTCCTGCGCGGCCTCGCCGAGACCGAACTGCGCTGCGGGCACTGCGGCCGGGCCCTCGACCTGGCCCGGGAGAGCCTGCGGCTGGCCCGGGACACCGGCATCGGCGAGGTCGCCTCCGCGATGCTCGCCGCACTGGCGGAGGCGTCCGGCGGCGACGTGGACCGGGCGCTGGCACTGGCCCGGGAGGCGGTCGAGCACGCCGAGGAGAACGGCGACATGCTCTACCTGTCCCGGGCCCAAGCCGCCCTGGGATACGCCCGGTTGGTCGCCGGAGACGCGCCGGGCGCGGTGCAGTCGCTGCGCCGGGCACGGGAGCTGGAGCACGATCTCGGCGTCGACGACCCTGCGCGCGGACGCTGGCAGGGCGACCTCGCGGAGGCGCTGGTCCGCGTCGGCGAGCTGGACGAGGCGCAGGAGGTCATCGACGTGTCGCGCGCCCACGCGCTGCGGCTGGGGCGCGAGAGCGTGCTCGCGGTGCTCGACCGGGCGGAGGCTCTGGTGCGGGCCGCGCGCGGCGAACACGAGGCGGCTCTCGCCCAGTTGACGTCCGCTCAGGACCGACTCGCCAAGCTGGGCTACGGACTTGAGGAGGCGCGCGCCGCCCTCGCCCTGGCCGAGCTGCGCACCGGGCCGCCGGGGCCGGGGTCCACACCCGCGCCGACGTCCTACGACGAGGCGGCACGCCTGTTCAGACGTTCCCGCGCGCTGCCCTGGCTGCGCCAGGTGGACGCGGCCACCGTGCCGAATCCCGCGCCGCAGCCGCTCGTACAGCAGCCGCAGGCGGTCGCCGCGCTCGACGGGCTGGCCGCGATGGAGCGTCAGGTCGCGGCGCTCGTCATGGAGGGCGCGACCAACCGCGAGATCGCCGGACGCCTGTTCATCAGCGTCAAGACGGTCGAGGCGACACTCACCCGGGTGTACCGGAAGCTGGGTATCCGGTCCCGGGTGGACATCGTCAGGCTGGCGGCGGGACGCCACACCAACTGACTCCCGCATACCCGTCGTACGGCCGTACGCCTGCGCGCAATCCATCCTTGCGCTCTCACCGTACCGTGCCGTCGACCCCGAACGACCGAGGGTTTTCCCTCCCTCAACTCCCCTAGGGGGTTCCCTCATTGGGAGGGCCCTTATCCGGCTCCTACCTTGTGGATGTGCCGCTCGCCGGGCATACGGAGCAGCCCCCAGCGCCCCGTGCACAACCCCCCACACCCGCGCGTCCCCCCACCGGCAATCCCCACAAGAGGAGAACCCATGTTCGGGCTCGCCCGTGCCAAGAAGGCCGCCGCTGTTCTGGTGGCCACCGCTGCCGCCGCCTCGACCGCACTGATCGCCGCTCCCGGCGCCGTCGCCGCGCCCCAGCCCATCGTGGGCGGTACGACGACGACCGCGTCTGCGTACCCGTACGTCATGCAGATCACGGACTCCTCGCAGAACCAGTTCTGCGGTGGCACCCTCGTCTCGGCCACCAAGGTCGTCACCGCCGCCCACTGTATGGTCGACGAGACGACGAGCAGCGTCAGAGTCGTCGGCGGCCGTACCTACCTCAACGGCACCAACGGCACGGTCAGCCGGGTCACCAAGATCTGGATCCACCCGAGCTACACGGACGCCACCAACGGCGACGACGTGGCCGTGCTGACCCTCGCGACCTCGATGCCGTACACGGCGGCGTCGTACGTCACCTCGTCCCAGACCAGCGTGTACGCGGCCGGCACCACCGCCCGCATCATCGGCTGGGGCACCACCTCCTCGAACGGCAGCTCCTCCAACCAGCTGCGCACGGCGACGGTCCCGACCGTCTCCAACTCCAGCTGCTCCAGCTCGTACGGCTCCAGCTACATCGCGAGCGACATGGTCTGCGCCGGCTTCACCGCCGGTGGCGTTGACACCTGCCAGGGCGACAGCGGCGGCCCGCTGATGATCGGCGGCGTCCTGGCAGGTATTACTTCCTGGGGCGAGGGCTGCGCTGCGGCCGGCTACCCCGGGATCTACACCCGGCTGACCACCTTCTCCAGCCTGGTGGCGACGCAGGTCGCGTCGTAATCACCAGCGGTACAGCCACCACAGTCTCCCGAGTACCCCTCGGGTGAATGCCAGGGGGCGTTGCGGACCGGCCACGAGCGGTCCGCAGCGCCCCCTATCCACGTTCCTTTTCCCGTTCCTGTTCCCGTACGACGGTGGCGAACCGGATGTCGTACGCCGTTCCCTCGTGCAGCACCGCGAGCATCCGCTCGCCCTCCTCAACCACCGCCGCCCGCTGGTCCCTTGTGAACTCGCCGAACGGCTCGACGGTGAGCGTGCGGTCCTCAAGGCGCCACAGACCGGCGAGGAAGCCGTCGACGAGCAGGGTGCAGTGTGCCTGATTGCCCGTCCAGGTACGGCCCTTGAGGTCGGCGGGGACGACGCGCGTGCGGTCGGCGTGCGAGAGGAGCAGGTTGTCGAACTCGGGCAGGAAACGCGGCGGGGCCGGGGTCTCCGGGTCGGGGCGGGGAGCGTCGGGGAGGTCGAAGAGCTCGGTGCCGTACTCGTCCCGGAAGGTGAGCAGCTCCGGGCGGAGGCGCTCGAAGGCGTCGCGCAGCCGGGTCAGACCGGCCCAGGTCTGCATGTCCTTCACGGAGGCCGGGCCGAAGGCGGCGAGGTAGCGGAGCAGAGTCGTGTCCAGCAGCGAGGCCGGGTCCGGTTCGGCCGAGCGACCGAGCCAGTGCTCGGCGGTGGTGAGGGCGACCTGGCCACTGCGGCCCCACAGGCCGCGCGGGGTGACCTGGACGAGCGGGAGCCGACAGCGGGCGGCGACGGACAGGGACTGCGGGTCGGCGTCCGGCCACTCGACGAGGAGCGCCTCGCGCAACTGCTTCATCGTGCGTGGCTCGGCCTCGACGAGTGCGCGGGCGAGGGCAGTGAGCCGGTCGAGGTCGACGCCCACAAGTCCCTTGCGGAAGTAGGTGAGTTCGCGGTCCCGGGCGGGCTGGACGAGCGGTCGCAGGGTGAGGCAGTCGTCGGCGGTGTGGGTGTGGATGGTCGAGCGCATGGTGACGATGCGGACGGCCTCCCGGTCGGCCATGAGCCGGGACAGCTCCTCGGGGGCGAAGCCGTCGAGGCGGGCGGCGAGGGCGTAGTACGGGGGCTTCACGTTCTGCGCCTGGAGACCGAGGAGGTGCGCGAGGGCGTCCTTGGCGGACATCTGCGACCGGGTGAGAAGCAGTTGCCGGGCGAGGGTGGCCCGGTTCAGGGCGCGGGGGCCGAGGACCGGGGCCGCGGCGGGCGCGGTTGTCGAGCCCGAGCCGGGGCGCGTCGTCGGGGCGGCTGCCGACGTCGTCTTCGCCGTGTTCTGCTTCGCCGTGTTCCGCTGCACCGTCTGCTGCTTCGCCGTGTTCTGCATGTTCCGCACGCTAGCTCCCCTTGCGGACAGCTTCGGTCCGCAATCCCTGACGCATCCCGACCGGAAGCCTGCCCGGATGCTTGTCCGGGCCCGGGGTACGCGTCATTTGACCCGTATATCCTGCCCCTTGATCCACCCAGTCGCACCTGAACGCACGTTCGGGAACCGTCGAGACGGGAGCCAGCCGCGATGCCCGAGCGACGTGCCCGCCCGGCCTCGGAGAACGGGCGGAAGTCCGCCTGGCGTCGCGCCCTGACGCCACCCTCCGCGCCGCCCGCGAAACCCGCCGCCCCGCGGACCGAGCCACCTTCCCCGGCGCCGGCCGAACCGGCCGACAGCATCGTGCACGCGGCCCTCTATCGCGACGGCGTGCGCGTCTCGACGCCCGCCACCCTCGCCGAGACCTTCCGTGAGCTGCGCGACGAGCCCGACGGCATGGCGTGGATCGGCCTGGCCCGCCCCACGGAGGCCGAACTCCTCTCACTGGCCGCCGAGTTCGACCTGCATCCACTCTCCGTCGAGGACGCGATGGAGGCCCACCAGCGCCCGAAACTGGAGCGCTACGGCGACACCCTGTTCGTCGTCCTGAGCGCCGCCCGCTATCTGGACGCGGCCGAGGAGGTCGACTTCGGCGAACTGCACGTCTTCATCGGCCCCGACTTCCTGATCACGGTCCGCCATGGCGCGGCCCCGGACCTGTCGGCCGTACGCCGCCGCATGGAGGCGACCCCGGAGCTGCTGAAGCTGGGTCCGGAGGCGGTGCTGTACGCGATCCTGGACGCGGTGGTCGACGGCTACGCGCCGGTCGTCGAGGGCGTCCAGAACGACATCGACGAGATCGAGACCGAGGTCTTCCGCGGCGACCCGAAGGTGTCCCGCCGTATCTACGAACTCTCCCGCGAAATGGTCGAGTTCCAGCGCGCCACCCGCCCCCTGGTAGGCATGCTGCACAGCCTGATTGCAGGCTTCGCGAAGTACCGCACGGACGAGGAACTCCAGCGCTACCTGAGGGACGTGGCCGACCATGTCACCCACACCAGCGAACGCGTCGACGGCTTCCGCCAGGCACTGACGGACATCCTGACGGTCAACTCCACCCTGGTGACACAGCAGCAGAACGCGGAGATGCGGGCGTTGGCGGAGGCGGGGTTCGAACAGAACGAGGAGATCAAGAAGATCTCGTCGTGGGCGGCGATCCTGTTCGCTCCGACGCTGGTCGGGACGATCTACGGCATGAACTTCGCGCACATGCCGGAGTTGCGCTGGGTGTTCGGGTATCCCTTTGCGATCGTCCTGATGGCGGTTGTCTGCACCAGCTTGTACGTCATTTTCAAGCGGCGGGACTGGCTCTGAGCAGTCAGAACGCTAGAAGATGCCCGAAATATCACAAGGTGGAATGATTTACTCATCCCGGGTACGCGTGACCAGCGTCCCCCACTGACCATGAAAAGGCAGATCGGACCATGTCGAAGAAATCAGGTTCGTCCGAGCCGGCGCAGGGAAAGGGTCCCAGCCGTCATCAGGGCACCGGGCAGCACGGCTGGTCGCCCGATGTGGATGAGACCCGTCAGCAGGACAACCCGAGCGCCCATCGCTCCTTCCGTACGGCTGAGCACGCCGGTGAAAGGGGCCGGGGTCGGACGAAGTCCGCGGAGGAGACGAAGTCCGTCCCGGGCGACACGGCCAAGGGTCTCGGTACGAGCGGCGAGGAGTACGGCGCCGCGGACGAGAAGGGCAGACGCGATACCGGACGCAAAGGCCGCTCCCAGCGCCCGAGCGGCACCAAGGACGCTTCTGCCTCAACCGGCGTGGACCCACAGGACCCGCCGACCGGGCGCCGACCGGGTTAGGGCCTGGCCGGCCGCCTGCTCGACGCGCGAGGCCCGTATCAGCAGATCCGCGGCAGTTGCTCTCCGATCGGCAGATCGACCACGCGTGTTCCCCCCAGGCCGGTCCGGGCCACGACCATGCCGGGATGCGCCTCGACGGTCTCACCGATGATCACGGAGTCCGCGCCCAGCGGGTGGGCTCGCATCGCCTCCAGGACGGCGTCGGCGTGCTCACGGGGGACGAAGGCCACCAGCTTGCCCTCGTTGGCGATGTACATGGGGTCCAGTCCGAGAATGGCGCAGGCGTTGGCCACGGCCGGCGGGACCGGGACGTCGCGTTCCCGGATGACGACCCCGGTACCGGAGGCCTGCGCGATCTCGTTGAGCGTTGCCGCCAGGCCGCCTCGGGTGGGATCACGCAGTACGTGCAGATCCGGGGTGACGGCGAGCATGGCGTCGACCAGCCCGCCGAGCGCCGCACAGTCGCTCTTGATCTCCACTCCGAATTCCAGGCCCTCGCGAACGCTCATGACCGCCACCCCATGGACGCCGATCGCACCGCTGACGATCACGACGTCGCCGGGGACGACCCGCTGAGGGCGCAGATCGACACCCGCCGGGACGAGACCGATGCCCGCGGTGTTGATGTAGATCCCGTCGCCGTGGCCGGTCTCCACCACCTTGGTGTCGCCGGTGGCCACCTCCACACCGGCGGCGCGCGCGGCCGTGCCCAGCGCCTGGGACACCCGTGTGACCACGTCCAGCTCGACGCCCTCCTCCAGGATGAATCCGCAGGAGAGGTAGGCGGCGCGGGCGCCGCTCATGGCGAGGTCGTTGACGGTGCCGTTGACCGCCAGATCGCCGATGCTGCCGCCGGGAAAGAACAACGGCCGCACCACGTAGGAGTCGGTGGAGAACGCCAGCCGGGCACCGCCGAGGGAGAGGACGGCGGCATCACCCATCTGGGCGAGCACCTCGCCCCCGAAGGCGGGGGCGAAGATCTGCTGGACGAGCTCGGCGGAGAGGACTCCACCGCCGCCGTGGCCCATGACGACCCGTGGCCGGTCACGCAGAGGCGCCGGACATGTCCAGCCCTCGACGTCGAGGGTGGGGAGAGTGGTGTCAGACAACGGGGCTCGCCTCCCGAACCGTCGTGGTGGTGGGCACGTCCAGACGCCGGTAGAGGTAGTACGCCGCGCAGGCGCCCTCACTGGAGACCATGGTGGCTCCCAGGGGGGTACGTGGGGTGCACAGGGTGCCGAAGGCCTCGCACTCGTGCGGTTTGAGCAGCCCCTGGAGGACCTCTCCGCTGCGGCACTCGGCGGGTTCGGCCGTCCGGATTCCGCTGACCGAGAAGCGGTGTTCGGCGTCGTGGTCGCGGTACTTCGACGACAGCCGCCAGCCGCTGCCGGGGATCACCCCGATACCGCGCCAGGCACGGTCGGTGACCTCGAAGACGTCCTCCAGCATGGCCCGGGCGGCCGCGTTGCCCTCCGGGCGGACGGCGCGGGCGTAGGCGTTGTCGACGGTGTGCTCACCGTGTTCCAGCTGACGAACCGCCCGGCGCACGCCTTCGAGGATGTCCAGTGGCTCGAAGCCCGTCACGACGATCGGGACACGGAAGCGTTCCGCCAGTTCCGGGTACTCCCCCACGCCCATCACACTGCAGACGTGCCCGGCCGCGAGGAAGCCCTGCACCCGGCAGCTCGGCGAGGACATGATCGCCTCGATGGCCGGGGGTACGCGGACATGGGACACCAGCATGCTGAAGTTCTGGATGCCCAGCTTCCGGGCCTGATGGACCGTCATGGCGTTGGGGGGTGCCGTCGTCTCGAAGCCGATGCCGAAGAACACCACCTCGCGGCCCGGGTTCTCGCGTGCGATCCGCAGCGCGTCGAGCGGCGAGTAGACGACGCGCACGTCACCGCCTTCCGCGCGGACCTGGAACAGGTCCCGTCCCGTGCCCGGCACCCGCAGCATGTCGCCGAAGGAGCAGAAGATCACCTCCGGTCGGGAGGCGATCGCCAGAGCCTTGTCGATGACCTCCAGCGGGGTCACGCACACAGGGCAGCCCGGCCCGTGGATCAACTCGACCTCCTCCGGCAGGAGTTGGTCGATGCCGTGCCGGATGATGCTGTGCGTCTGCCCTCCGCACACCTCCATCAGGGCCCACGGCCTGGTCACCGTGGCGTGGATGTCGTCAAGGAGCCGACGCGCCAGCTCCGGGTCCTGGAACTCGTCGATGTACTTCACTGGTTGCGCACCTCTTCCACCGGGTCCACGCCCGCCTGTGCCGCCGCCGTTTCCCAGGGGTCGCCGAACTCCTCCTGCAACAGACCGAGTTCGGCGAAGAGTTCGAGCGTCTGGCGTGCCGACTCCTCGTCCAGCCGTTGCAGGGCGAACCCGACGTGGACGATGGCGTACTCACCGACCTGGAGGTCGGGCAGGTACTCCAGACACACCTCCTTGACCACGCCGCCGAAGTCGACGGTGGCCATCCGGGTGCCGTCCCGTTCCTCGATGTCCAGCACTCTGCCGGGTACCGCCAGGCACATGAGCCTCTCCTCGCTGTGGGTCGCGCGTCGGTCAGTCGGTGGGAGTGGTCCGGGCGGCCACCATCAACTGGCCCAGGGCCAGGCCACCGTCGTTGGGGGGCACCAGGTGGTGGCGCAGGACCGTGAAGCCGTCCGCACTCAGAGCTGCGGCACAGGCCGAGGAGAGCAGCGTGTTGGCGAACACGCCTCCCGTCAGGGCGACCGTGTCCAGCCCCTGCCGCTCTCGCGCCCGCGCGCACATCCGGTGCACCAGGTCGGTCACGCCCCGGTGGAAGCGAGCCGCGACCAGGGCCGTCCCGATGCCCGCACGCAGATCGCGGACGACCGCCGCAAGGACGGGTGCCGGATCGGCCCGTACGACGCCGCCCCGGTCCTCCTGCGACTCGTGCAGGGCGAAGGCGTACGCGGTGGTGTCCTCGGCGGGTGCGTGCACAGCCGCGCCCTCCAGCTCGACGGCGGCCTGCGCCTCGTATCCGGCGCGGTGGCACACCCCCGCGAGAGAGGACACGGCGTCGAAGAGCCGGCCCATGCTGGACGTGGGGACACAGTTCAGGCCGCGCTCCAACTGCCGTGCCAGGAGCCGGAGTTCATCGGGCGGGCAGGCGGCCGTACAGGCGAGGTCGTCGGACCAGCCGATCCCGGCCGCCCGCAGATGGGCCAGCGCCATGCGGTACGGCCGGCGCACCGCGGCGTCGCCGCCGGGCAGCGGGACGTACGCGAGGTGTCCGAACCGGGTGAAGCGGTCGTAGTCCGCGAGCAGGAACTCCCCGCCCCACACGGCGCCGTCGTCGCCGTGGCCCGTGCCGTCGAAGGCGACCCCGATCACCGCCCGGCTGCCGTCGAGGCCGTGCTCGGCCATCGCGGCGGCGACGTGCGCGTGATGGTGCTGGACGCGTACGACGGGCCGGTGCGCCGCGTTCCGGTCGGCCCAGCCGGCGGAGCGGTAGCCGGGATGCCGGTCGGACACCAGGGTCTCGGGCCGCACCCCCGTGATGGACTCCAACTGCGCCGCCGCGCGCTCGAAGGCCCGCTGCGTACCGACATCGTCCATGTCACCGATGTGCGCCGACAGCCAGGCGCGGCGGCCCGCCCCCAGGCAGAAGGCGTTCTTCAGATCTCCGCCCACGGCGAGGGCCGGCCGCACGGGCAGCGGGAGGGAGACCGGCAACGGGGCGTAGCCACGGGAGCGGCGGATCACCAACGGCTCCCCGTCGCAGACGCGGACCACGGAGTCGTCGCACGGGACGTGGATCGGCCGGTCGTGCGTGAGCCAGGCGTCCGCCAGATGCGCGAGCCGCTCCAGCGCCTCGGTGTCGTCGGTGACGATCGGCTCACCGGACACGTTGCCGCTGGTCATGACGAGCAGCCGAGGGCCGTCCGGGTCGCCGGGCAGGCCGAGCAGCAGTTGGTGCAGGGGCGTGTACGGCAGCATCACGCCCAGGTCGGGACTGCCGGGCGCGACGGCCTCGGCGGGCCGCGGGTCCCCGGCGGCGCAGGACGGGTGCGGATGCCGCCTCATCAGTACGACCGGCCTGGCCCGGCCTTCGAGCAGGCTCCGCTCCTCGGGGCTCAGCCGGACGAGGTGCCGGACGTCGTCCGCGGTCCTGGCCATGACGGCGAACGGCTTGTCCCCGCGCGCCTTGCGCCGGCGCAGACGGGCGACCGCCTTTTCGTTCGTGGCGTCGCAGGCCAGGTGGTAGCCGCCCAGGCCCTTCACGGCGAGGATCGCGCCGTCCGACAGCAGTGCGCGGGCCTCGGTGACCGGGTCCGCCCCCGTGACCTCCTCGGACCGGGGGACCAGCAGCCGCAGACGTGGCCCGCAGGCCGGGCAGGCGACCGGCTGCGCGTGGAAACGGCGGTCGGCCGGATCCGCGTACTCGCGGGCGCAGTCGGGGCACATCGCGAAGCCGGCCATGGTGGTCTTGGCCCGGTCGTACGGCAGGCCGGTGACGATCGTGAAGCGCGGGCCGCAGTGGGTGCAGTTGACGAACGGGTGGCGGTACCGGCGGTCCGCCGGGTCGGCCAGCTCGGTGAGGCAGTCGGCGCAGGTGGCGGAGTCCGGGGAGACCAGGGTGCGGGCCGGGCCGTCGGTGCGGGAGGTGAGGATGCTGAACGCGGCGGTGCCGGCGGGAGGCATCTCCCGGTGGTGGACGGACTCGACGCGGGCCAACGGGGGTGCCTGGGCGGCGATCCGGTCGCAGAACCGGGCCACGGCCGAGGCGGTGCCCTCGACCTCCGCGACGACGCCCTCCGGAGTGTTGGTCACGTGTCCGGCGAGGGCGAGTTCGGTGGCGAGGCCGTACAGATAGGGCCGGAAGCCCACGCCCTGCACCACGCCCCGGACGGTGACCCGGCGGCGGCGCGGAGTGTCCTCGGCGACGGCGGCCTGCGCCTGCGGACCGCTCACGAGTGGGTGTGGGCCATCGTGCCGGTGGCCTCCGGGTGCGCATGGGTGTGACCGCTGTCCGCGTGCGTGTGGCCGTGGTGATGAGGCTGCCGGGCCATGACCGGCGAGTGGACGGGCGCGCCGTCCGCGGCTGCCATCGCCCGGTCGAGCAGCACGCCGACTCCCTGCCCCCGGCGTGCCGAGGTCAGGACCACCTCGACTCCCGGGTTGACCTGCTCCACATTCGCGCGGAACGCGGCCTCGTCGAACTCCACGGCCTGAGCGATGTCGGTCTTGGTGATCACGACCAGGTGTGCGAGGCCGAAGGCGGTGGGGTACTTGAGTGGCTTGTCCTCGCCCTCCGTCACGGAGGCGAGGGTGACCCTCAGCGTCTCCCCCAGGTCGTAGGAGGCCGGGCAGACGAGGTTGCCGACGTTCTCCACGAACAGCAGCCGGGTGTCGTCGGGCAGCCACCCTTCCAGGTGCCCGGCGAGCATTCCCGATTCCAGATGACACAGTCCGTCGGTGAGCACCTGCTTGACCGGGACGCCCGAACGCGCCAGGCGTGCCGCGTCGTTCTCGGTGGCGAGATCGGCGGTCAGCGCCGCGACGGGAACGGACCGCTCCCGTGCCCGCAGCAGTTCGCGCTCCAGCAGGGCGGTCTTGCCGCTGCCCGGACTGGACAGCAGGTTGACGACCGCGGTTCCTCGCGCCGCGAGGTGTGCGCGCAGTTCATGGGCGCTCGCGTCGTTCTTCGCGAGTACGGCCTGGCGCAGGTCGACAACTCGGCACATGGTTCAGCGCTCCTCGGAGATCGGTTCGCGGGCGGGCGCGGGCGTGGGGCTGTGCCTGTGGCTGTCCTCCCAGTACACGTCGACGATCTGCAGTTCCCGGCCCGCGAGCAGGTCGGTACTCGTCCCGCCGCACTCGGGGCAGGTCAGTCGCGGCGGCATGCCGACGGCCCATTCGTGTGCGCAGGGCGTACAGCGGGCCCGCCCCGGCACCTCCTCGGTGACCAGTTCGGCGCCTTCCAGCAGGGTTCCGGCGCAGGCCAGTTCGAAGCAGAAGGCGAGCGCATCGGGTACGACACCGGCCAGTTCACCCACTTGGAGCCGTACCGACCGCACCGCCGTGACGTCACCGGCCCGCGTGGCGGCCTCTGCCACCTGGTCGACGACGGCCAGCGCGACGGACATCTCGTGCATCGGTCTCCGTCCTTCCGCGGCCTGCCTCCGGTCGGCCTTCATTAGAGGTGCGCGCACCCGGGTCGCGCGGCCCGGCGCGCCGTCACCGGCGGGCAGGTACGCCGTTCGACGCAACCGCACGGCACACCGGGTGGCGCCCACGGTTCACATCCGTCGGATCCGCACATAGCGCCTGACGTCGGGAAGCACCCCGGCGGCGAGGGCGCCCAGGGTGGCCAGGGTCGCTGCGCCGATGACGATGAACGTCTTCTTCATCCCGTCTCTCCTCATGTCGATTTCCCACCGGCCGTGGCCCGCGGCGCGGACTCTCCCGGCTCTCCGTTGTGCACCAGCTCTTCGATCAGCCGGACGGCCTCCGGTACGGCGTCGGAGACCGGTGCGCTGAGACCGATGCCCTCCTCCAGCGAGGCCGGTTCGCATCCGACGACCAGGACGCGGCGTGGTGGCTCGCCGCCGGTCCCGGCGCACAGGGTGTCCAGCAGCGCCAGGACGGCGTCGGGGGTCATCCGGTGGCCGTCCAGCGCGGGGGCGGCGGGCAAGGGGTTCCCGGCGCCGACATCGTGTTCGATCACGTACAGCGTGCCGGGGGCTTCGCCGCGTGCCGTGGCGTCCACGAGGACGAGGGTGTCGTAGCCGTCCAGGATCTGGTACGCGAGGTGCATCCCGCGTACCCCGATGTCCACGACCTCGATGTGTCCGGGCAGGTCGCGTTCGCCGAGCCGGCGCGCGGTCTCCACGCCGAAGCCGTCGTCGCCGAGGAAGATGTTGCCGATGCCGGCGACGAGGGTCCTGGGGCCCGACTGCGGGGAGGGGCTCATACGTCGTCCTCCAGCGGTGTGATCTCGTCGGGCTGGAAGTACAGGAACCGTCCCTGCTCGCGGCGGATGTCGGCGCCCGGGTCGCCCTCGACCGTGACCGCCAGGTGCACCCCGCCGTCGACGTCGTGCAGCACCGCCTCGACCTTCGCGGTGCGGCCCCGCAGGAAGATGTCCTGCGCGTCGGTGCGCCGCAGGCCCGGGTGCAGCTCGACGCGGCTGCCCTTGGCCACCGACCGGCCGTCCACGACGACACGGTCCCGCTCCGGGTCGAAGCCCGCGTCGCTCGCGGGGTCCCACCAGGGGGTGTCCGGACGCTGCACCCCGTACTCGTCGGGGAAGCCGCCGTCCGGGGCCGCGGGGCCCGGGCCGGTGACCTCGCGCAGACTGCGTACCGCCCCGTGCAGGCGTTCCAGAACCTCGGCCGGCATCGAGTCGGCCAGTTCGATCACGGCGGCCGCCCGGTCGTCGGTGCCCCGGGCTTCGCGTTTCTCCTCGTCCGTGAGGGCCGCTGTGCGCAGCGCGAGGATCTCGTCGATCTCGGTGGCGTCGTAGAGCGCGCCGGGGCTCTCCGGTGCGATGGCCGGATGGTCCTCCAGGATGATCGGCGAGGACAGCACCAGGTCGGCGCTGCCGGGTTCGCCGGCGAGTACGGGCCAGGTGTGCAGGTTTCGGCAGGCGGCGACCGCGCCCTTCGCCCACTCGGGGGGATCGGTCATCGACAGGAACGATCCGGCGCTGAGGGCCATGAGGAGGTGGGTGGCCACCAGGGAGTGCGGCAGCGCCGCGTCCCGGTCGGCGGCGCGGCCCTCGGGCGGTGTCCAGTCGCTGGTGTTCTCGACGACGGCGGTCAGCCGCATGGCCCGGTAGGGACCGTCGAGCTCCCGGGCGGACAGCCGGACCGTGCCGCTGACCTCCGCGCACCGCCGGACCAGCCGGCCGACGGTCCGGCCGGCCGCGTCCAGGACCGGTGCGGTGGTCTCCCGGGCGGGGAGCCGAAACGGATGGGTGACGCCGTCGCCGAGGAGCTCGTCCACCGACGCGACCACCACGACACGTTCCTCGCCGCCCTCGTCCCAGGGCACCAGCACCCGGTCGTCGAGGCGGAGCTCGGCGACCGTGTCGAAGCCACCGTCCGGGCGTACCCGCTGCACGGTGCGCCGTCGGGCGTGCAGGAAGCGCACCTCGACCGAGAGGGTCGCGCCCGCCTTCGGTTCCATCAGGCACTCGGTGTGCTGGAAGTCGTGCTCCTCGCACTCGGCGCCCCAGCCGGGTGGCACGAGCACGCCGAACTGCCAGCGCAGCCGGTTCTTGGCCGCGGAGGCGCGGTACGGGTAGAGCACATAGCCCTCGAAGAGAACGGCGTCGGCCACCTGCCGGGCGAGGGCGAACCGCTCCTCCGTCTCGGAGGCGAACGCGGTCACGGTCACGGTTCCGTCCTTCCGGTGGTGCCGGTGAGCGCGCGCAGCGGGTCGCTCCGGGGCGGGTCCGCGGCGCTGTCGGCGTCGAGCAGTGCCTTGAGGGTCGCCTCCCAGGAAGGCAGCGCCCGTCGGGAGCGGTAGGCGAGGAGGGTGTCCATGGTGTCGCGGGGCAGCCGGATCCAGCCGCACCCGGGGAAGTGCTGCTCGACCATCTCCCGCCAGGTGGCGACCGGCATCCGGAAGGCCGCCTCCCGGTCCCACGGGACCGGCTCGACCTGGAAACCGCCGGCACCGGTGAACGCCGTACCGGAGAAGAGCATCAGCAGGGGGACCTCGCCGTCGGTGAGGGCGGTGAGGTAGCGGGTGGCGGCGATCTCCATGTCGTAGGTGCAGGGCACGACGAGGTCGGTCTCGATCTCTCCGGTGAAGCTCGGGACCATGACCGAGACCTGGGCGAACTGCACCGGCTGGAGGGTGCTGCCCCAGCGTGAGCGCTCGCCGAAGAGGTCCGCGAGGCCGTCCGCCTCGGCGGGCTCGTAGCCGCGGCGGGCGGGTTCGATGCGGATCTGGCAGCGCAGCGCGAGGGCGTGCACGCGTGCGTTGTCGGCGGCGGTGACGCGTAGCCGAAAGACGAGGGTCGGTCCGGCGGCGTACCGGTCGGCGCGGACGCCGGTGCAGGCGAAGGAGAACTCCGTCACGGGTGACCCACCTCGTCCAGGGGCCTGACGCGCCGCGCGACGTCCGCGAAGAACGCGTCCAGCGCGGCGCGGGCCTCGGCTCCACCGTCGAAGCCCTGCCACAACAGGCGCATACGGCCGACGAGTTCGTAGCAGATGTCGATCGGTACGAGGTGGCACTCGAAACGGCCGTCGGTGCGGCGCAGCAGCAGTGCCTCCACGTCGGGTTCGAGCAGTTCGGCGAGGCGGCTGCCGCCGAGGACATCTGTCCACGTGGCCGGTTCGAGTTCGCTCTCGGTGGCTCCGGCCGGGCTCGGGTAGAGGGCGACCAGCCGGTCGAGCGCCGCGTTGCGGAAGAGGAAGGCGACGCCGACCGGGATCTGCAACGCGTCCCACGCGTTGTCGTCGAGGCGGTGTCCGGGGTCGGTGAGGTAGCGGGCCGGGACCGTGCGGAAGCGTCCCGCGGCTGCGCCCGGCTGTTCCATCAGCAGCGCGCAGGGGGCGCAGGCGCAGGCGAGGGCGCGTTTCTCGGTGTCGACGAGATGGCGGTGGTCCGCGTCGACGGTCACGGCGCACAGCTCGCACCGTTCGGGCTGCGGAGGTCTCTCGGTGAGGAATCTCCGCAGGCCGGGGGTGCGCGTCGCCGGGGACGCCGTCATCGGGCCCCCGTCGGCGCGGTGCCGATCTGGAGGAGCGTGGGACCCGCGGGTGCGGTCTGTACGTCCACGGCCCTGACCTCCGGTGCGAAGCAGGCGAGCGCCGCCTCCGCTGTCTCCCGGGCGCCCGCGCCCGCGCCCGCGCCTGAGCCGCAACCGCAGCCGCCGGCCTCCCGGGCCCGCAGCGTCAGGGTGCCGCTCTCCTCGTCGAAGCCCACGACGTCCAGAGCGTGTTCCCGGACGCTGTCGAGGGCGCGGGCGATACGGGTGTCGCGGTCCTCGGGGTGCAGGTCGTGCAGGACGAGGAGGCTCGCGACCAGCTCGTCACCGAGCAGTCCCGACGGCGGTTCGCCGGGCGCGGAGGACAGCAGGTGGAGGATGCGGGCCAGGCCGGCACCGTAGAAGTCCATGAGGGACCGGACGAGTTCCTCCGCCGCCGCGGCGGCGGCCGGGTCGCCGCTCGCGGTCAGCCGCTCCAGCACCTCCTCGACCCGGCGTCCGGTCTGCTCGGCGTTGGCGGGTCGGGCCGCCGTCGGCGCGCTCATCCGCCCAGTCCGCTCAGGCCGGTGGGCACGTGCATCGACTTCACCGTCTTGCCGCCGCCGACGTACATGTGGACGCCGCACGGCAGACAGGGATCGAAGCTGCGGACGGCGCGCATGATGTCGACGCCCTTGAAGTTCTCCGGGGTGTTCTCCTCGAAGATGGGCGTGTTCTGCACGGCGTCCTCGTACGGGCCGGGGGTACCGAAGCTGTCCCTGGTGCTGGCGTTCCAGGGGGTCGGCGGGTACGGGTGGTAGTTGGCGATCTTGCCGTCGCGGATCACCATGTGGTGGGAGAGGACGCCGCGGACCGCCTCGGTGAAACCGACGCCGATGCCCTCGTCCGGGACCTCGAACTTCTCCCAGGTCTGGGTGCGTCCGGCGCGGACCTCCGCGAGGCCCTTCTCCGCGCAGTGCAGGGCGACGGCGGCGGCGTACGCCTGGAAGTAGGTGCGGGCGCGGTTGCGTTCCAGCGCGTTGGACCACTTCGGGATCTTCCACTCGAAGCTGGTCTCCGGCTTGGTCATCGTGCGGGGCAGGTTGATGACCACGCTGTGGCCGGTGGCCTTGACGTACCCGATGTCGACGAGGCCGGACAGGGCGGTGGACCACAGGCGGGCGATGGGGCCGCCGCCCGTGTCCAGGGCGAGGTGGTCCTTGCCGTCGAACCAGCGCGGGGACATGACCCAGCTGTACTTGTCGTCGAAGTTCCGCTTCTGCGGGGCCGGGATGGTGTGCTGGTTCCACGGGTGGCGCGGGTCCACCGGGTTGCCGAGCGGGTCGTGGGTGACGAACTGCTCCTGGCCCTGCCAGTCCTCGTAGTAGGAGCTGCCGAGCAGGATGCGGATGCCGAGGTTGATCTCGGTGAGGTCGTTGGTGACGAGTTTGCCGTCGACGATCACGCCCGGGGTGACGAACATCTTCCGTCCCCAGTCGGTCATGTTGGCGTAGGTGAAGTCGCAGTACTCGGGGTCGTTGAGCGCGCCCCAGCAGCCGAGCAGGACACGCCGGCGGCCGACTTCCTCGTACCCGGGCAGTGCCTCGTAGAAGAAGTCGAACAGGTCGTCGTGCAGGGGCACGACGCGCTTCATGAACTCCACGTAGCGCATCAGACGGCTGAGGTAGTCCGTGAAGAGCTGCACGGAGGCGATGGTTCCGACGCCGCCGGGGTAGAGCGTGGAGGGGTGAACATGGCGGCCCTCCATCAGGCAGAACATCTCGCGCGTGTAGCGGCTGACCTGGAGCGCCTCGCGGTAGAACTCCCCCTCCAGAGGGTTCAGCGAGCGCATGATGTCGGCGATCGTGCGGTAGCCGTGCTCGGCCGCGTGCGGGGCCTCGGTGCGCTCGGCGAGTTCGAGGACGCCGGGGTTGGTCTCCCTGACCATCTTCTCGCAGTAGTCGACCCCCACCAGGTTCTCCTGGAAGATGTTGTGGTCGAACATGTACTCCGCGGATTCGCCGAGGTTGATGATCCACTCAGCGAGGTGCGGGGGCTTCACGCCGTACGCCATGTTCTGCGCGTACACCGAGCAGGTGGCGTGGTTGTCCCCGCAGATCCCGCAGATGCGGCTGGTGATGAAGTGCGCGTCGCGGGGGTCCTTGCCGCGCATGAAGACGCTGTAGCCGCGGAAGACCGACGAGGTGCTGTAGCACTCCGCGACCCGCTTCTGCTTGAAGTCGATCTTCGTGTGGATGCCCAGGCTGCCCACGATCCGGGTGATCGGGTCCCAGGCCATCTCCACCAGGCCGCTGCCGTCGCCGGCCGCCTTCGTCTTCGGTGCCATCTGTGTGCCGTGCCCTTCGTTGCGCGGGAGGTTGGTGTGTGTGGGTGCGCGGATCTGGGAGCGGATCAGCTGCGTCGGACGCTCACCACGGGGGTCGGTAGCCGGTGGTGATCTTCTCTCCGGTGCGGCGCCACTTGGGCTCCTTGTCCACCGTCCTGGCCGTGATCGACCGCAGCTTGCGGACCACTGCGCCGTACGCTCCGCTGGCGTTGCTCGACAGCTTTGCGCCGGGGGGCTCGTCCATGAACGGCATGAACTTGTCGGGGAACCCGGGCATGGTGCAGGCGATGCAGATGCCGCCGACGTTGGGGCAGCCGCCGATCCCGTTCATCCAGCCGCGCTTGGGCACGTTGCACTTGACGACCGGGCCCCAGCAGCCCAGCTTGACCAGGCACGTCGGCGAGTCGTACGACAGGGCGAACTGGCCCTGCTCGTAGTAGCCCGCGCGGTCGCAGCCCTCGTGCACGGTGGCCCCGAACAGCCAGGTCGGGCGCAGCTTGTCGTCCAGCGGGATCATCGGGGCGGAGCCGGCCGCCTGGTAGAGCAGGTAGGTGAGCGTCTCGGAGAAGTTGTCGGGCTGGATCGGACAGCCGGGGACGCACACGATGGGGATGCCGGCGTGGGACTTCCAGTCCCAGCCGAGGTAGTCCGGCACGCCCATGGCGCCGGTCGGGTTGCCCGCCATGGCGTGGATGCCGCCGTAGGTGGCGCAGGTGCCGATGGCGACGACCGCCAGCGCCTTCGGGGCGAGCCGGTCGATCCACTCGCTGGTGGTGATCGGCTGGCCGGTCTCCGGGTTGTCGCCGAAGCCGCACCAATAGCCCTCGGGCTTGATCGCCTCGTTGGGGATGGAGCCCTCGACGACCAGGACGAACGGGTCGATCTCGCCCCGCTCCCCCTTGAAGAACCACTCGATGAACGTGTCCGAGCCGCCGACCGGACCGCACTCGAAGTCGATGAGCGGCCAGTGGACCGCGATCTTCGGAAGACCCGGCAGCACACCGAGCACGATCTCCTCGATGCTGGGCTGCATGGCCGCCGTCAACGCGACCGAGTCGCCGTCGCAGCTCAGCCCCGCGTTGATCCAGAGAATGTGGATCGTGGGTGTCTCGTCGGCGGGCGCAGCGCCGACTGTCTTCGTCGTCGCCTCAGTCATGGGACCGCCTCCTGGGGAGGTAAGGGATGAAGGCCTGTATTTCGACCGTCGCTTTTCTTCGTATCAGCCGTTCGACCGTGACGAGATGCCATCCAGGGCCGTTCCGGTGACATCCGCGGCAGAGGGGATCGGACCGGTTTGCGCAACCGGGGACGGACCGAGGTGCGGCGGGGTGCACACCGGCCGCTCCTTGTGGACGAAGGAACGACGCAGAGCGTGGTACGGGGCGTCCGGGTCGTCGAAGGTCCGGCGCATCCGGGCCAGCTCCCGCTCACGGAAGCCCGCCAGCGGGGTCGCGCTCTCCAGCCGGTCCAGTTCCGTCTTCTTCGCGGTGATCCGTGACGCCGTCGCCGGCAGTGACGCCAGACGGGCCGCCAGGCCGCCGATCTCCCGCGCGAACTGATCAGGACCGCAGTCGACCACCCGGTCGACGAGCCCGAGGCGCAGTGCGCTCGCCGAGCTCACCGGCAGTGCCTCACTCATGAGCCGTTCGGCCGTCGCGGGACCCACCCTGCGCGGCAGGGTGTGCGTCCAGTACTCCGAGCCGTACAGGCCCATCAGACGGTAGTGGGGGTTCAGGACGGCGCCCGAGCGGCACCACACCTCGTCGGCTGCCAGGGCGAGCATCACCCCGCCGGCCGCGGCGTTGCCCGCGACCGCCGAGACCACCAGCCGGTCCGTCGTCGTCAGGACCGCCTCGACCAGGTCGTCGATGGCGTTGATGTTCGCCCAGGACTCGGCGGCGGGGTCGTCCGCGGCCTCGATGACGTTGAGATGGATCCCGTTGGAGAAGAAGTCCCGTTCGCCGCCCAGCACCAGCACCGACGTGGGCCGTGCGCATGCCTCCCGGTAGGCGTCCAGCAGGCGTCGGCACTGCTCCGTACTCATGGCACCGCCGGGGAAGGAGAACGACAGGAGGCCCACGTTCCCGTCCTCCCGGTAGCGGATGTCCGTCCAGGTACGGTGCCGTTCCTCGGGCAGCAGGGGCGGGGCGTGCTCGGGCAACGGTGGCAGCCGGTCGCCCAGGGCCCGTACGGCAGGCAGTTTGAAAGTGGGCGGCTGCCCGGGCGCGCGCCTGGGCCGCAGTTCGGGGATCCACACGGCGCCGTCCCTGGTGGCCCGGCAGACCGCCCCGGCCCGGGTGGCCAGCAGCTCGCCCGGGTGGCCGCGCAACACGCTCTCGGGATGACCGCCGTGCAGATACCACTCACCACCGAGCAGCACGTCCAGCACACCGGGCTGCGAGTCGGCCGCTCTCAGCTTGCGCAGGACGTCCTGTGTGGAGTCCTCGGCCCAGTCGATCCGCCGGACTCTCTGGTCGAGGTACGGACGGGGGCGCGGGCGAGCGTCGGCCGTGCCTGCCGCGTCCTGCTCACGCGGTACGTAGGTACCCCCGGCGAAGCGCTCCACCGCGAGCAGGACGGCCTCCAGCGCGGCGTCGGCGATCTCACCCCGGTACAGCTCGCTCTTGGCGACAGGAGGGACCCGGCACGGTACGGAGGCCCATACGTCACCGGCGTCCATCTCCCCGTCGGCCTGCAGGACGGTGACGCCCCACTGGTCGACGCCCTCGTGGATCGCCCAGTCCAGGGAGGACGGCCCTCGGTCGCCCACGGGCCCGGGATGAACCACGAGGCACGTGTGCGCCGCCCACACCTCCTCGGGAATCGCCGTCTTCAGCATCGGCGCCACGATGAGCCGAGGTGCGTGCCGGCGCACGGCTTCCGGCAACGGGCTGCCGGGCAGGGCGAGTTCCACCGCCACCGTGTGGCCGCGGTCGCGCAGTTCGGCGTGGGCGCGCTGAGTGAGGCTGTTGAACGCGCTGGCCAGGATCAGGATGTGCACGGCTGCCTCCGGGCGGACGAACGGCAGGCAGGGATGGCCGACCGACCGCGATCCTCGGCCGAGGCGGCCTGCCGTTCCCGACGACAGACGGTGAGGTCATCCGAAAGCGGGCGCCGATCCGCCGTCCGGCCTCACCGGCCGCGGTGGTGAACGATCACTGTCGTCGCAGGCCGCTGGTGATGCGTTCCCACGGGGAGCGGGTGGCACCGAACCGGGTCTCGTGTGTCCAGATGTGGGTGCACGACCGGCACTGCAGGTGGAGCAGGCTGCCGACGTTGGAGAGCAGGTAGCGCCAGTGCTCGGAGCAGGTGCGCCCCTGCTCGCAGGTGCCGCACCCGCGACGGTCGTCGCAGTTCGGACAGGCCACCCAGGCGCGGCGCCCGATGTCGGCCTGCGGGTCAAGCGGCAGCATGGCCGTCCCCTCTCCGCGGCAGCACACCGGCCGAGACCAGCTCGTCGTACACGCGCTGTTGCTCCGCGCTGAGGCCGGAGTACAGCAGGTCGTACGCCGCTTCCTCGCCGCGCAGTACGGCGACGGGGTCCCAGTCGGGGCCGAGAGCGTCCAGGACATGAGCGCGCCGGAGCAGTTCGTGTGAGCTCAGGTCGACGGCGAAGTCGACCGTCGGGAGGGCGCCAGGTCGGTCCGCCGCAGGCCTGTTCGCCTCAGTGGGTTCGTCCGGTTCGCCAGGAAGGGCGCGGC
This sequence comes from Streptomyces sp. NBC_00576, assembly GCF_036345175.1. Lineage (NCBI taxonomy): Bacteria > Bacillati > Actinomycetota > Actinomycetes > Kitasatosporales > Streptomycetaceae > Streptomyces > Streptomyces sp. NBC_00576. The sequence goes on from NZ_CP107780.1 coordinate 2,086,452, forward strand.
CTTGGGAGGACATGCGACCGAACGTAGGTAAACGTTCCCCGCCCCGGCAAGAGCAGGTGGGAGAAGTCACAGCAGGTCCGCGACTCCGCGTCACCGCTCGGCGGGCTCGGGCTCGGGCTCCGGCTGCCGCTCCCGATCCCGGTCCCGGGCGAGCGGCTGCGCCTCGTACGTGATGCGGACGACGCCGTCGGCGTGGCGGTCCGTGGCACCTCGTACGCCGAAGACGTCACGGAGGATGTCCGGCGTGAGGACCTCCAGGACCGGGCCCGCCGCCACCACCGCGCCCTCGTGGAGGACGACGAGGTGATCGCAGAGTCGGGCGGCGAGGTCGAGGTCGTGCAGGACCGCCAGGGTGGTGATCCCGGTGCTGCGGATCAGGTCGAGGAGTTCGAAGCGGGCCCGGATGTCGAGGTGGTTGGTGAGTTCGTCCAGGACGAGGAGCTGGGGGCGCTGGGCGAGGGCGCGGGCCAGCAGTACGCGCTGGCGTTCGCCGCCGGAGAGGGTCGCGTAGTCGCGGTCGGCGAAAGGGCGTACTCCGCAGCGGTCGACCGCCTCGGTCACCGCCTCGCGGTCCTCGGCGCCATCGCGGCCCATCAGGCCGTGGTGGGGCGTCCGGCCGAGGGCGACGATCTCGGTCACCGTCAGGCCGGTGGTGGTGCCGGCGTCCTGGAGGACGGCCGCCGTGCGGCGGGCGGCGGTGCGTGCGGACAGCTGCCAGACGTCGTCGCCGCCCACGCTGACGACTCCGTCAGCCGGGCGCAGGGAGCGGTAGACGGTCCGGAGCAGGGTGGACTTGCCGCTGCCGTTGGGGCCCACCAGGCCGACGATGTCGCCCTTGGCCGCCTCCAGGTTCACCTCGCGGAGGATCGGCCTGCGGTCCAGGGTGATGTGGAGACCGTCCACGGTCAGTTTCATACGGGCGTCTTTTTCATACGGAGTCCAGGCCCTTGTTGCGGCGCAGCAGCCACAGGAAGAAGGGGGCGCCGAGCAGGGCGGTGAGGATGCCCAGCGGCAGTTCGTTGGGGCGGGTGAGAGTGCGGGAGAGCAGGTCGACGGCCACGAGGTAGACGGCGCCCAGGAGCGCGGTCAGGGGCAGCAGTCTGCGGTGGTCGGCGCCGGTCGTGAGGCGGACGAGGTGGGGGATCATCAGGCCGACGAAGCCGACACCTCCCGCGACGGCGATGACGGTGCCGGTGAGCAGCGCGCTGATGACGAGCAGGACGGCGCGCAGCCGGTTGACGTCCACGCCGAGCGCGGTGGCGGACTCGTCGCCGGCGAGCAGGGCGTTGAGGCGCCGCCCGAACAGGGTCAGCACGACGGTGCTCGTCAGGACGACGACCGTGACGGTGGGCAGCTGGCTCCACTGGGCGCCCGCGACGCTGCCCAGCATCCAGAACATCACGGTCCGCAGTTCGGTGGGCGTCGCCAGCAACTGGACGAAGCTCGTCATCGAGAGGAGTACGTAGCCGACCGCGACCCCGGCCAGCACCAGCCGGGTCGGGGCCAGCCGGCCCTGACGCTGTCCCAGGGCGAAGACCAGCGCCCCGGCCGCCAGCGCGCCGACGAACGCCGCGCCCGACACACCGAGACCGCCAAGGCCGCCGAGCGCCACGCCGCCGAGGGTGATGACCAGCACGGCGCCGAGCGAGGCACCGTACGAGAAACCGAGGACGACCGGGTCGGCGAGCGGGTTGGAGACCAGGGTCTGGAGGACCGCCCCGGCGACGGCCAGGCCCGCGCCGACCAGGGCGGCCAGGGCGACGCGGGGTGCCCGGAAGGTCCACACGATCTGGTCCAGCGCCGGATCACCGGTGGCGCCGCGGCCGGTGACGTGATGCAGGAGGATGCTCCACACGTCGGCCACCGGGATGTTGACCGCGCCGATGCTCACCGCCACCACCATGACGGCGACGAGTACCACCAGCAGCCCGAGGACCGCGAGCGGCAGCCGCAGACGGGTCGGACGGGGGCTCAGAACTTGTCGGGGTGCAGCGCCTTGGCGATCTTCTCGACCGCCAGGTCGTTGCTGGGGCCGAGGTACATCGAGTCCGACAGGGCCACGTACGTGTTGTTCTTCGCGGCCGGCCACTGGGGGAACTCCTTGAGCAGTGTCTTGGCGTAGGCCGCCGGGTTCGGGTCGTTGTAGCCGATCACGACGAGGGCGTCGACGTCGGTGGCGGCCACCTTCTCCTTGCTCAGGTCGGCGAAGGAGGTCTTCGAGGCGTTCTCGAAGGCGTTGGAGCCGCCCGCCTTGGCGAGGATGTCGTTGTAGATGCCCTTGGCGACGACCGAACTGAAGTCGTTGCCGCCCATGGTCATGTTGGAGAACAGGACCATGACCTTCGGTTGCTTCTCCCCCGCGACCTTGGCGGAGACCTCGGCGATGTGCTTCTGCGAGGCGGCGATGAGCTTCTCGGCCTGCTCGCCCTTGTTGAAGACCTTGCCCATGTCGCGCAGCAGCGTGTAGCTGTCGGCGACGGTCATCTTGGACGTGTCCTGGTCGCAGCCCTGCGGGGAGACGTAGGTGCCCGCGCCCACGTCCTTCAACTGGGCCCGGGTGGCGAAGCCGTTCTTCTCGTCGAAGCCGTATGACGTCGTGGACAGCACCAGGTCCGGGCGCAGCCCGATCATCGCCTCGCGCGGGATGTCGTAGGCGTCGTTGAGTTTGACCTCACCGGTGGGCAGCGCCTTGATCGCCGCGGCCCGGCCCTCGACCTCGGACATGCCGTAGGTCTGCTGGTTGGCGACGATCCTGTCCTGGAGGCCCAGGGCGAGCAGCGTGGAGACCTCGGCGACCGAGGCGCCGTTCATGACGACGACCCGGCCGGGCTCCTTGGTGAACTTCTCGGACACCCCACAGTTGTCGAGGGTCACCGGGTAACCGGACGTCGCGGCGGCCGCCTTGTCGCCTGCGGGGGCCTGCGCGTCGGTCGAGCTGTCGGCGCATGCCGTGGTGACCAGACAGAGGGCACCGGCCAGGGCCACGGCGACCGGCCGTTTCTTCGACATGCGGCTCCTTGTTGCGGGGTGCTCGTGACTCGACGGGTTCTGTTCCAGTAGTCGGGAGGCGAGCGCGGTGAGTTCCCGGAGGGCCCCAACTACTTTGCGGGAGTGGCGAGATGGCCGTCCTTCCCGGCCGGCGCGGGCAGCGCTCCGGTGGTGACGCAGTGGTCGAGGTAGCGGAAGACGAGGTCCCGGTCGACGGTCGGGGCGGTGATGCCACTGCCACGCAGTCCGGTCACGACGTTGTCGGTACGGACGCGCCCCAGACGTAGATCGACTCCGGTCGTGTCGTCGGCCTCCGCGTCCCAGGAGTCGAAGAAGGCGAGCGTGGTCGCCGCGACGCCCGATGAACCCGCCAGCTGCGCACGCCACTGGCTCAGCGGCAGCCGGCGCAGCGGATAGCCGTACTCCCGAAGCCAGTCGTAGACGTCGCTCAGCCGTACGGGAGCGACGGCGGCGTGGTTGAACACCGTCGCGGTCCGCGGGCGTTGTCCGAGGCAGAGGTGTACGAGGGTCCGGGCCACGTGGTCGACCGGCGTCCAGGTCTCCTCCTCGAACAGGTCGGGGACGATGCCCGCGGGCACCCCCGCGCGCAGCACGCTCCACAGGAAGTCCCGCTCGTTCACATAGCCCGTGGCGCGCGGGCCGACGACACGGCCGAGCCGGTGCACGGTGACCGGCAGTCCCCGCTCGGCCGCCTGTTCCAGCAGGCGTTCGGCCGCCCACTTCGACTGCTGGTAGCCGTATCGCAGCCCGGGGTGGGGCGGGAGGAACGCCTCGGGCACCTCGGGGCTGAGGCCGAGCGGCGGGGCGACGGAGAGGGTGGAGACGAAGTGCAGGGGGATCGAGCGTGCGGCCGCCAGGCGCAGCAGCTCCCTGGTCGACTCGGTGTTGGCGGCGCGGAGGGTGGCGTAGTCACGCATGATGCTGACCGTCGCCGCGTTGTGGAGGATCGCGCCGCAGGTACGGGCGAGTTCGGCGAAGAGCTTCTCGTCCAGGCCGAGGCGGGGACGGGCGAGGTCTGCGGGAACCGCCGTGATGCGTTTCAGCGCCGCATCCGGAAGGTCGAACCGGTGTATTTCCAGGGCCTGTTGGATGCGGGCGGCGGCCTTGGCCGGGCTCGTGGCGCGGACGGGGCAGACGATCTCCGCGCCGGTGCTCGTGAGGAGTTCGGCCAGCAGGTGTACGCCGACGAAGCCGGTGGCTCCCGTGAGCAGGACGCGGTCCGGTGGGCCGGACGCCCGGATTGCGCCGCCGGGGCGGATGTCCGCAGCGAGGACGGCGTCGGCCGGCAGGGTCGCCGGAAGCCCGGAGGGGGCCGGAACAACGGCAGCTGTCGGCCGCTCCCGCTGCTCCAGGAACCCCGCCAGCTCGGCCGGGGTCGGGTGCTGGAAGAGCCACGCGACCTTCACGTCGCGGCCCAGGTCGACGCCGAGGCGGTTGGCGACCTGGATGGCCTGGAGCGACTGGGCGCCCAGGTCGAACACGTCGTCGCGGGCGGAGAGCGCGGACACGCCGAGTACCCGTTTCCAGGCGGCGGTGACGGTGTGCTCCAGAGGACTGTCGGACACGGCAACGGCCGTACCAGAAGCCGGAGTTGCCGTCGTGAGCGCGTTCCTGTCGGTCTTCCCCGAGCTCGTCCGGGGCAGCCGGTCCAGGAACTCGACGGCCGAGGGGACCATCGCGGCGGGCAGCATCCCCCGCAGATGCCCCCTGATCAGGGACGCGTCCGGGGCGGGCCCGTCCGGGACGACGTAGGCGACCAGGCGTCGCGTCCCGTCCCCCAGCACCTGTCCCACGACAGCTGCGTCACGGACGCCCGAGTGGGCCAGCAGGGCGCTCTCGATCTCGGCGGGGTGCACCCGGTGTCCGCTGATCTTGAACTCGGTGTCGGCCCGGCCCAGGTGGCGCAGTTGTCCGTCCTCGCCTATCCGCGCCAGGTCGCCGGTGCGGTAGGCGCGGGGCGCTCCGGGCAGTCGGTCGAGCGGGGCGAAACGGGAGGCGCCCGGCGGCCGGTCTCCTCGGTAGCCGAGGGCCAGGTTGTCGCCGAGGAGGTGGAGTTCGCCGTCGACGACCGCCGCGCGGGTGCCGGGGAGCGGCAGCCCGATGGGTACGTCGCCCGGTGCGAGGGCGGGGTCGTGGAGGTCGGCGACGGTGGCGACCACCGTGGCCTCGGTGGGGCCGTAGGTGTTCAGTAGCCGGACCGACGTGCCGACGGCCTTGCGCCAGCGGTCGACCCGTTCGGGAAGGGCCGCCTCGCCGCCGATGACGACGGTGCGTACCTCGGCGGGCAGGGCGGCGGCGCCGGTCGAGACGGCGTACGCCAGTTCGTGCCAGTAGGCCGTGGGCAGGTCGAGGAAGCTGATCCGCAGCCCTGCGCACGCTCGCAGGAACCCGGGGACCGACTCGGTCATGTCGTCGCCGCGGACGACGAGGGTGGCGCCCGCGCACAGGGTGAGGAAGATTTCCTCGACGCTGGTGTCGAAGTGCAGGGGCGCGAACTGCAGGACGCGGTCCGTGCGTCGGAGGCCGTAGCGATGGGTGGCGCCGGCGACGAATTGGGCGAGGGCGCGGTGGCCGATCTCGACGCCCTTGGGGCGGCCGGTGGAGCCGGAGGTGTGCAGGACGTAGGCGAGGTCCTCCGGCGTCGGTGCGGTGGGCTGAGCTGTGCGGCGTTCTGGTCGGTCGACCAGGAGTACGGCGTGGTCCGCGAAGTCGGTGGTGTGGGCGACGGTGGTGACGACGAGGGCGGGCCGGATGTCGTCCAGCAGCTCCGCCCTGCGAGCCGGGGGCGCCGTCGGGTCGAGCGGGCTGTAGGCGGCGCCGGAGAACAGGACGCCCAGGATGGCGGTGACGGCATCGATGCCCCGGGGCAGGGCGACGGTCACCAGGTCGCCGCGGCCGATCCGGCGGGCGGCCAGTCGGCGGGCGAGGTCACGTGCCGAGCCGAAGAGTTCCGCGTACGTGATGCCGCGCCCGTCGTGCTCGACGGCGACCGATCCGCCGCGCCGGGCGGCGTGCTCGGCGATCAGGCCGAGCACCGGGCGCACCGGGCCGGGCAGCGGCCCGCCGTCCAGGACGGGGACGGCCGCATGCGCGCGCAGCTCGCCGAGTGGCCGGTCGGGGGCCTCGACCGCTTCCCTCAACAGGCGGAGCAACTCCCCCTGGAGCGCTGCGACGTCCACCTCGTCGTAGAGCTCGGGATTGGCGTCCACCGCGATGCGCAGGCCCGCGCCCTCCGAGCGGTCGTAGACGTTGACCGACAGGTCGTCCACGGGGCCCGCGGAGACGTTGTGGACCGTGCTGCGGTGGCCTGCGAACCGCAGGTCGTACTCGAAGGGCATGATGTTGACGCCCGGCCCGGACAACCGGCGCTGTCCGCCGACGAGTCCGAGGTCGCGCCGCAGTTGTTCGTAGCGGTAGCGCTGGTGCGGAAGTCCGGCGCGCAGTTCGCGGGAGACGCGGGCCGCGAGGTCGCGCAGACTGTCCGACCCGGTGACGGGGACGCGCAGGGGCAGGATGTTGCGGACCATGCAGGGGACGCGCAGCGACACGGAGCCCAGACGTCCCATCGCCGGGAGGCTGAGGACGATCTCCGGGGCGCCGGTCGCGTGGTGCAGGTGGGCTGCGGTGACCGCGAGCAGGACCTCGGACCAGGTGACCTTGAGGTCGCGGGCCACGGTGCGCAGGGTTTCCGTCTGTGCGGCGTCCAGGTCGGTGACCTGGCGGTGGAAGGTGTGTGTGGGCAGGGCCGTACGGCCGGCGGGTGTGGGTACGGGCGGCCGGTCCGCGTACCGGTCCGTCCAGTGGGCGCGGTCCTTGGCGAAGCGGGGCGACTCCCGGTAGGCGCGTTCCTCGTCCCGCACCGAGGCCAGGGTGCCGAACCCGCCCGCCTCCGGCGGATCACCCGCCGTCAGGGCCGTGTAGACCTCGGCGACCCGACGCGCGACCAGCGACAGGCCGAAGCCGTCGAGGGCGATGTGGTGGACGCGGTGGTACCAGAGGTACTCCTCGGGCGCGATCCGCAGCAGGGCGTGGCCGAAGACGGGACCGCGCGCGAGGTCGACGGGGCGGGCCATGTCCTCGTCCATCCAGGCCAGCGCCGCCGCGTGCGGTTCCCGCTCGGCGGTGAGGTCGGCCGTGTGCAGGCGCCAGCCGTCGGCCGGGGCGGCTGTCTCCCCGGGCCGCCCCCGGTCGTCGACGACGTAAGCGACGTTCAGCGCCTCCGTCTCCGCGACCACATGGTGCAGGGCGGCGTCGAAGGCCGCCCCGTCCACGGGCCCGTGGATGTGCACGTACTCGGCGGTGTTGTACGCCGGGCTGTCCGGGTCGAGCTGCTGGCCGGTCCAGATGCCCTCCTGGGCGGCCAGCAGCGGATGGATCGACCCCGTCATGCGCTTCCCCCCTGACGGGCGGCGAGCAGCTGCCACCACTGGGCGAACGAGGTGCGTTCGGCGAGTTCGACGAAGGTCACGTCGACGCCGGTCCCCCGCCACCGTTCGATGAGGGTGACGATGCGCAGGGAGTCCATTCCCGCGTAGAGAGGGTTCTCGTCGAGGTCGACCTCGTCGGGCTGCTGGTACAGGTACTCCGCCAGGTCCGCGCGGAAGCCCTCCAGCGTGAGGGGAGCGGGCATGTCGTCATCTCTCCAGTAGGGCCGGATCTCTCCGGTAGGGCCGGTCAGTTGACCTTGCGCGCGGAGTCGCCCCAGAAGCGGTCGCGCAGTTCGCGGCGCAGGACCTTGCCGCTGGGGTTGCGCGGGACGCTGTCGATGAACTCGTAGCGGGCGGGCAGCTTGAAGCTCGCCAGCTGCGGTACGAGGAAGGTGTGCAGGTCCCTGGGGGTGGGCTGCTCCCCGGGGGCCGGGACGACGAAGGCGTGCACGTACTCGCCCCAGCGTTCGTCGGGAGCCCCGACGACGACGGCTTCGGCCACGCCGGGGTGGCCTTCCAGCACGTTCTCGATCTCGGCCGGGTAGACGTTCTCCCCGGCGACGAGGACGGCGTCCTTGATGCGGTCGCGGATGAAGATGTAGCCGTCCTCGTCGAGGTAGCCGGCGTCCCCGGTGTGGATCCAGCCGTCGACGAGGGTCTCGGCGGTCTTCTCGGGCAGCCCCCAGTACTCGACCATGTGCGCGGGAGTGGCCAGACAGACCTCCCCGACCGCGCCCGGCGGCAGTTCGCGCCCTTCACCGTCGATGACCTTGCTGCGCACGCCCGGATACGGTCGTCCCGCGGCCTGCATGAGCGAGCCGCCGGGGATGTGGGCCGCCGGTGGCAGGCAGACGGCGGTGTTGCCGGTCTCGGTGAGGCCGTAGATCTGGGCGAACTCACAGTCGAGGACGGCGAGACTCTCCTCCAGCAAGGTCTCGGAGATCGGGGAGCCGCCGTAGACCGTCTTGCGCAGGGTGGTGAAGTCCGTTGCGCCGACGCCCGGTTCGGTCAGCATCATGCGGAGCATGGCGGGGACGACACAGGCGGTGGTGATGCCGAGGTCACGGATCAGGTCGACGGCCTGGCGGGCGGCGAAGGCACGCATCGCGACCACGGTCGTACCCGCGTTGAAGTTCTGCGTCGCCCACCACAGGCCGCCGATGTGGAAACCGGGGATGCCGATCAGCGCGATGTCACCGGCGCGCCAGTCGATCCAGTCCAGGCCCTCGCTCGCGAGGGCGTCGCGGATCGCGAAGAAGCTGCGGTGGGCGAGCACGACGCCCTTGGGCAGTCCGGTGGTGCCGCTGGTGTAGAGCTGGGCGACGGGGGTGTCGGGGGTGGCGCTCTGCGGCAGGTCCGTGTCCTGGTGGGATGCCTTCCAGGCGACGAAGCGCGCGCCGAGCGCGACGACCGTCTCCGGGGGCGCGGTCGGCATCTTCTCGACGATCGGCGCGAACTCGTCCTCCAGGAACAGCAGTCGGGTGCCGGAGTCCTGGAGGATGTGGCTGACCTCGGGTGCCGCGAGCCGCCAGTTGACGGGGACGAGGACGGTGCCGCTCTTGGCGCAGCCGAAGAGGATCTCGTAGTAGTGCTCGGACTCCTTGCCGAGGTACGCGACCCGGTCGCCCGGCACGAGTCCGGCGGCCTTGAGGGCGTGAGCGACGCGGTTGCTCTCGCGGTGCAGTTGCTCGTACGTCAGGGTGCGGCCCTCGCAGCGGACCGCGGGGGTGGCGGGCTGGTGCCGGGCGTGGAAGCTCGTGGTCTGGACGAGCGTCCGGAGTTGCGGGTGGTGGAGCCTGTTCGTGGGCATGGGCCTCTCGCCTCGCTGTCAGGGGACGTTGACGAACGCCAGGGTCGCCTCGCCGTCGCAGCGGCCCGATTCGGCGTCCCGGTAGCGGAAGGCGGTCTCGGCGTGCAGGAACGGGCGGGCGCCGGCCGGGGCGCGCCGGGTGACGGACCGGAATTCCATCTCCCCCGAGAACGCACGGGGGTTGACCGGCCGTCGGAAATTCGAGGAGAAGCGGGCGATGAGAATGTCCGGGAGCTGATGCTTCCAGAAGTCGTCCAGCGTCCAGGAAGCGAACCCCGTCTGCAGTCCTTCCTTCACGGACTTGGCAACGAGGTAATACATCATCTGGTTGTAGCAGATGTTCACCTCGACGGAATTCAGATGGCCGGTGTCGTCGATGTAGCACGACTCGGGAATCACGAACTCGCAGCGGGCGGCGGCCTGTCCGGCGTCGTTCACGGTCACCACGCCCGAGCGCAGGTACTTGCAGTGCTCCTTGTAGGGCTCCAACACCCGGTCGAGCAGCGCCTCGTCGGTCATGCCGCCCTGATCCCGTCGTGCAGCCTGCGCTCGTCGTGCACGGTCACGCGGTACGAGACGGTCGGCTCCGGCGTGCTCGTGTGCCGGGCGCGGTGGATGAGGCTGCGGTTGTCCCAGATCAGCAGGTCGCCCCGCTCGAAGCTCTGGAGGTGGATGTTGCCGTGCTCGAAGGTCTCGTCGAGCTGGCCGGTGGCCTCGAACAACCGCTTGAGCAACTCCTCGTCGAGCGGGTTGGCGTCCTGGTCCTCGATGCCGACGGTGAAGCCCTCGCTGATGTAGAGGATCGTCTCGCCGGTCATGGGGTGGGTGAACGTGGTCGGCTGGACGACGGCAGGGGTCTTCTGCTCTACCTCGTCGATGATCTCGGAGAGGGGACGGTAGACGTCGTGCGGCCGTATTTTGAAGTATTTGCGCACAGAGTGCCGGCAGTGGGTTCCGTCTATTTCCTTCTTCAGATTCTCGGGCAGCCTTTCGTACGCCCGGCCCATGTCGATGAAGTACGTACCGCGGTTCTTCTCCGGAATGACCTGCGGGTAGATCAGGGTGATCCCAAAGGGGTCGGGCATGAACTGGTAGTCGGCGTGCCAGAATTTACCGGTTTTCGGTACGCCGATCTGCTTGCCGTTCTCCGGCACGTTGGAGGAGACGAATATCTCCGGGACCTCCGGGTGCTTGTACATCGGTTCGTAGTAGGTCTCCGGGCGGCCCAGCAGCCTGCCGAGGTCGAGGAACTCCTGCGGGGAGAGGTGCTGGCCCTTCAGTACGGCGATCTTCTTCGTGTAGACGGTGCTCTTGAGGGCGGTGATGTCGGCATCGGAGGCGGTGGTGTGGTCGAAGCCCTCGACCGTGGCACCGATCGCGTTACCGGGCTGTTCGTTGATCCGCACGGGGTGCTGCCTTTCGGTATCGCGTGGTGGGGAAGGAAGTTCAGACGGTTGTCTGTCGGGCGTCGACGAGACCGGCGATCTCGCGGAGGGTGAGATCGGGCTGGAGTTCGTGGTCGCCGACCGTGACACCGAGGTCGCGCTCGATGCGGATGCTGATCTCGACCGTCGTCAGCGAGTCGACGTCCAGTTCGCCGAGGGTCGCCTCGGGGCGGATCCGGTCGGCCGGGGAGTCGTGGAGTCTCGCGAGGATGTCGACGAGTCGCTCGTAGGTGGTGGTCATGGCGTCGTCCGTTCTTGGTGGGGAAGCGAGGGCCAGGTCAGAAGGCAGGAGCCCCAGGTGAGGCCGCCGCCGAAGGCGGTGAGCAGCAGCCGGTCGCCGGGCCGGACCGTCTGACGGGCGGCAGCGTCGGCGAGGGCCAGCGGGATGGACGCGGCACCGGTGTTGCCGACGGACTCGACGTGGGTCACACAGCGCTCCCGGGGCAGACCGAGGTCGTCGGCCACCGAGTGCAGGATCCGCAGGTTCGCCTGGTGGGGTACGAAGTGGTCGACGTCGTCGGTCTTCCAGCCGGCCCTGGAGAGGGTGGCGCGCGCCGACTCGGCCATGCGTGTCACCGCGTGGCGGTAGACCTCCTGGCCCCGCATGGCGAAGTGCCGGTCCTGGTGGCTGGGTTCGCCCGGCCGGGAGCGTTGGCGGGAGCCGCCGGCCGCGACCGTGATCAGGGCCTCGTGGGCGCCGTCGCTGCCGAGGTCGAAGTGGCCGACCGCGCCGGGCTCACCGGGGTGTCCGGCGCGCAGGACGACGGCTCCGGCGCCGTCGCCGAAGATGATCGCGTTGGCCCGGTCCAGCGGATCGACGATCGTGGAGTAGGTGTCCGCCCCGATGAGCAGGACCCGCCCGGCCACGCCGGCCGCGATCAGCCCGGCGGCCGAGGCGAGCCCGTACACGAACCCTGTGCACACGGCGCCGATGTCGAAGGCCGCCGCTCCCGCCAGACCGAGCCGTGCGGCGACCGAGGGCGCGGTGGCCGGGCAGGTGCGGTCCGGAGTGGTCGTGGCGACGACGACGGCGTCGACCCGGTCCGTCCCGTTCGCTGCGGCGGCTGCGAGAGCCCGGCGGCCCGCCTCGACAGCCAGGTCGGAGGTCGCCTGCCCGGGATCGACGACGTGCCGCTGCCTGATCCCGGTCCGGGTGCGGATCCACGTGTCGTCGGTGTCGAGCCGCCGCGCGAGGTGTTCGTTGGTCACCACGCGGGACGGCACCCATCCGGCCAGCCCGCACAGGACGGCGGCCGGTGGAGTGGAAGGACCGGCGGTGGTAGGGGACATGGGAGTTCTCCTGGCACGGCGGAGGACGGACCGGGCGGCCCGGGCGGCCCGGACGACTGATGGGCAACTGGAGGAAGGTGGAGGGCGCGCTCAGGGACCGGTGGTCCGGCGGCTGACGAGCAGTGCGAGCGCGCCGCAGCCGATGCCGGCCGCGATCGCGAAGAGGGCGGTACGGATGCCGTCGAGGAGCCCGGGGCCGGAGGCGTTCTGCCCGACCCCGCCGGCGAGGGCGACCAGCACGGCGAGGCCCACCGCGCCGCCCACCTGCAGGGATGTCGACGCCATCCCTGAGGCGACGCCCTGGTCGCCGGGGGCCACTCCGGCGGACGCGGCGATCCACATCCCCGTCCACGCGGCGCCCTGACCGAGGCCCAGCAGCACGATCCCCGGCAACAGCACCGGGTACGAGCCGGCCGAGGTGAGCCCCAGACCGAGCAGCGTGGCTCCGGCGGCGCCCAGCACCATGCCGCCCACGAGCATCCGGCGTACCCCGAAGGCGGACACGGCCCGTTCGCCGGCCTGTGTACCGACGGCCACGACCACGGCAGGCACAAGGAACGCGAGCCCGGTCGCGACGGCGCTGTAACCGTGGACGGTCTGGAAGTAGAGGGTCAGGAAGTACGGCACCGAACTGAACGTGGCGCTGAACAGGGCGGTCACCGCCATGGCCACCAGCAGCCCGCGGTGGGCGAACATCCGGGCCGGGACGAGTGGTTCACGGGATCGCCGTTCCACGACGGCGAAGACCGTCAGCAGACAGCCGGAGAGCGCCGCGCTCGTGAGGGTCGCCGGTGTGTCCCAGCCCTCCGCCGGGGCCTGCACCAGCACGAACACCAGAAGGGTGACTCCGCCCGTCGCAGCCAGGGCACCTGTCACGTCGAAGCGCCGCGAGCGGTCCCAGGGCCCGTCCGCGGGGAAGAGCAGCCATCCGGCCACCGCGAGGGCTCCCGCGATGGGCACGTTGACGAAGAACACCGACGGCCAGCCGAACGCCTCGACCAGGACCCCGCCCAGCAGGGACCCGAAGCAGAGTCCGCCGGCTCCGGCCGCGCCCCACACCGCCAGGGCCCGGTTCCGTTGCGGTCCCTCGTCGTACAGGGTGTTGATCAGGGACAGTGTCGCAGGGAACAGCAGGGACCCGCCGATGCCCTGGACCGCCCGGACGGCGACCAGGACGCCGGGTGTCTGCGAGAGTCCGCCCACGAGGGACGACCCCGCGTACAGCAGCGCCGCGAGGACGAACATCCGGCGCCGCCCGAGCAGGTCCGCGGCCCGGCCACCGAGCAGCAGGAAACCGCCGGTGGCCACGACATAGGCGCTCACCACCCACTGCAGGTCGTGGTCGGAGAAACCGAGCCCGGCGCCGATGTCGGGCAGCGCGACATACACGATGTTGTAGTCGAGGGAGATGACGAGCTGCCCCGACGCGAGAACCAACAAGGACATGACCCCGGTCGTCATTCATCCCCCATGAGCCGACGGATCTCGGTGATGAGGGCGACCAGCGCCCGGCGCTCCGCAGCGGTGGTTTCCGGGTGCCACAGGTCGATGAGCAGGCAGGTGCGGGGGCGGGTGCCCTCGTTGCGCGCTTCGTGCTCGAAGGAGTAGTCGAAGAGCAGGCACTTGCCCTCTTCCCAGGAGCGCGTTTCTCCTGCGACCGTGATACTGCAGCCATCCGGGATGTCCACGGCGAGATGCAGGTTGATGCTGAAGTTCCACAGATCGCAGTGGGGTTCTATGCGGGCGCCCGGCAGCAGGGTGGAGAAGTGACATTCGAGGAGAGGACAGATCTTCTCCGTGTCGACGGCGACTTCTTTCAGAATCCGATGAGCGGTGGGAACCGTGGTCGCCGACTCCTCGACGAGCCCCCCCTTTCGGAACAGGTAGAGGGCCTGCCAGTTCTCCTGTCGGGTCAGATAGTGCTGGTAGTCGGAGAACGCCTCCCGGCGCGCCGACCATGCGATGTTCAGCTCTTCCTTGATCGCCTGATGGCCGGCCTCCAGTCCACGGACGACGGGAGCCAGTTCGGGGTAGGCGTAGGGGTCGTGCCAGGGAGTGGGAGAGAGCCCCGGCATGATCCACTTGGCGGCTTTCTGCAGCGGCTGCCGTTCACCCCGGCCCGGCTCCAGCATCCGCTCGACCCGAGTGATCGATTCCGCACCGAACTCGGCTCTGACCGCGGCGAAGGCGTCCTCCACCTCTGGTGTCACAGGAGGCTGCCGATCGCCGCCGCGCAGGGCCGCCACGGTTGTCTGCGTTTCACCTGTGCCGAACCGCCTTCGCCCGAAGTCCCGCGCCCGGGCCCGTCGACCACGCACGGCGGTCGGCGGACGGTGAGTCGCGCTGTCGGACTAGTAGTCGGTCGCCGACGGGTTCGAGTTCCCGCGCTTCCGGCTCAATTTCCCTCGTTGCGGCGGCACTTGGGGAAACGTGGTTCCGGAGGGGGCCTTCCCCGCCGGCACGGGCCGGAACCGGCCGACTCGGCGGAAGCCGGGAACCTGGCAGGACCGCGCTCCGACCACTGACACATGGAGCTGCGAAGCCTGATCCGAGTGCCGCGCGGGATGCGGAACACGCCGTTGGCCGGCGCCCTGTGGGCCGTCGTACCGCCGTTGGGCGCCTCCTTCGGCGCGCTGGCCCTGCTGGTGGGCTACACCGCGACCGGCGCGGCGGGCGATCCGCCGCCCAGGATCGAGGTCGTCGACGCGCGCATCATCGCGGCGCCCGCGGGTTCCCGCTCCACCGCCGCGTACTTCGAGATCCACAACACAGGTTCGTCGAAGGACACGCTGCTGTACGCGGACTCACCGGAACTGGGGATCAGTGTGCTCCGCCGTACGGTCCGCCGGACCGGGACCGGGCGCACGGATCCCGTCTGGGCCGTGGGTGTTCCGGCGGGCGGGACGGTGCGTATGGCGCCGGGCGGACTCGGAGTGGTGATCCTGGATCCCCCGGTCCTGGAGGCCGGCCGGACCGTGCCGTACACCCTGTGGTTCCGGCAGAGCGGGCGGGTCGTCGTCCGGGCGACCGTGACCGAGGGCGCGAGGTGAGTCAGCGGGCGGGGAGGGGGTGCCGGCGTCCCGCGTCCGCCGGGGCGCCGGCACCCCGGTCGTCACGCGGCCACGGCGGCCGGGACGCGCGGTTCCTCCGCGTCGGCCAGGAGTTCGACGAGGGTCGCCCGGGCTCTGGCGACCCGTGAACGGATCGTCCCTACGGGGCAGCCGCTGAACTCGGCGGCCTCCTCGTAGGGCAGCCCGGCCAGTTGGGTGAGGACGAAAGCCTGGCGGCGCTCGGCGGGCAGCTCGTCCAGCAGGTCGAGCAGGGCCACGCCGTCGTCGAAGCCGGGCAGCCCGCTGGGCTGGGCCCGCTCGGCCCATGTCGTCCAGTCGTCCACGTCGGTCACCCGCGGCCGGGCGGCGGCGTACCGCAGGCTGTCGACGACCGTGCGGCGCGCGATGGACATCAGCCACGTACGCGCCGACGAGCGCCCCTCGAACCGGTGGAGGCTGCCGAGCGCCCGGAGGAACGTGTCCTGCGTCAGGTCGTCGGCCATCTGACGGTCGGAGGAGAGGTAGGTGACATAGCGGACGACTTCGGGATGCAGGGCCCGTACGAAGCGGTCGACAGCGTCGGGATCGCCGGTACGGGCGGCGAGGGCCCAGACGGTGGCCGGGTCTTGGGGCGCCGATATGGCCTCGGCCTGATCCGGCGCCGTGCGGCCCGCTTCGCGCCTTCTGCGCGAAGCGGGGAGGACAGGAATGATCACCTGATGTCCTTCTCGGGTGGTCCGGGACCGGGCACTGCGGCGCGCGCGACGGCGCCCTGACGCGCTGGGCGCGCGGGCTGCCACCGCGGAGAGGCCCCGGACGGGAGGAGTGGGATCGAGCCGTACGCGCAGGACGTGTAGGGCCCGGACCCGAAGCCAGGACGCCGGCGACGCGGCGCTCGTGAACGGCCTCAGGGAAACCGGCTGTCTCAGACGACAGCGATCCCGGCCGGAGGCCCCCGGGAGACGATCGAGTGCGCGAACGTCAGCCGTCGCACCCGCTCCGCGCGTTCACCAGTCTGCCGCGGGCGCGGCCGGTGCGGCGGGGTGGGCAGAACGACGAGCGGCAGCCGCAGCGGAGCGGCCAGCCACCCGGCGACGGCGCGCAGGACTCGGAACGCGGCCCGTTCGCCGTACGCCAGCCACAGACCGCTCAGCAGAGCGGCCAGCGTGTGGGCGGCGAGCATGCCGAGCGACGAGGTGCCGCCCGTATCGTGCGCCAGATGGCCGAGGTGGTCGGCGTGCGCGGAGTGGCCCATGCCCATGGCGCTCATGCCCATGGCGCTCATGTCCATGGAGCCCGAAGCATCCATGGAACCCATGGAACCCATGTCCATCGCGTCCATGGCCATGCTGCTCATGCGGTGCGCAGCGGAGTCCGAGCCGGACCAGGCCGCCCCCAATGCCGCCGACTGGACGAGCGAGAAGGCCGAGTGGAGCGCGCCCTGCGCGAGGACCACGGCCGACACCACCAGCGGGAGCCCGCGTTCACGGGCCGCCAGAGACCAGCCGAGCCCGCTCGTGGCGGCGAACCCGGCGGCCATCGTCCACCAGGGCACGGTGGAGCCGGACATCAGCACGTGGCCGAGGGCGGCGAGCAGCACACAGACGGCCGCGAACACGCCGGCCCGTACCGTGCGCACACCCCGCCCAGCAGTCATGACGGCCTCATCCTCGCATCGATGCCCGGCTCGTCACGGGTGCGTACGCACGGCACCCAGGCCCAGAACTCAGCCCCGGGACAGGGACGCAGGACATGCCACCGCACCGGAGCCGGGCGGATGGCCCAGCCGACCACCAACCACCCGGGTCCAACCGGGTCACGTACCACCGTCGCTCCCCGGCTGGATCACCGCCGCGAGCGTCTTCACCGCCCCGCCGCGCTCGAAGTGCAGGGTGAACGCGACGAGGTCCCCGGGCTGCCAGCCCGCCTTCACCGGCACGATCACGTCGAGACTCTTCGGGGACATGGCGATGCTGTCGCCGGCCAGTACGGCGACGGAGGCCACCGTCTGCGCGGAGGCCGAGCCGGCGCCGGTCATGCGATGCCGGCTGAGAGTGAGCGAGCCCACGCCGACCTCGGTCGACGTCACCTTCAGCAACCGGTCCGCCGAACCCCCGCTGTTGGTGATCCGGAAGAAGGCGGCCGTCTCCTGGACATCGCCGACGGGCAGGAACATTTTGCCCACCGTGACCGTGACGCGGGCCGGGGTGCCCGCGCTGCCGTACGCGGTCCACGCGCTGAGCCCGCCGAGGGCGAGCCCGCAGGCGGCGACGGGCGCGAACGCGGCGAGGAGGGTGTCGGTGAGCCGGCGGCGGTCCGGCCACCACGGCCGTTGTCCGGTCATCGTGCGCGCCCCCGAACAGAAGAGGCCGGGGGCTGCCAGGCGCGCAACCGCAGGCTGTTGGCGACGACCAGCACCGAACTGGCGGACATGGCCGCCGCGGCGAGCATCGGGTTGAGCAGCCCGACCATGGCCAGCGGAACGGTGACGACGTTGTAGCCGAACGCCCAGACGAGGTTGACGCGGATCGTGCCCAGCGTGCGCCGGGCGAGGAGGACCGCGTCCGCGAGCGCCTCGATGTCGCCGCGTACGAGTGTCACGTCGGCGGCACCGATGGCCACGTCCGTCCCGGTGCCCATGGCGATCCCGAGGTCGGCACCGGCCAGCGCGGCGGCGTCGTTCACGCCGTCGCCGACGACCGCGACCCGGTAGCCCTGCTCCTGCAACTCCCGGACTAGCTCGGCCTTGTCCTCGGGCGTACGGCGGGCGTGCACCTCGTCGATGCCGAGCGCCTCGGCGACGGCCCGGGCGGGCGCCTCGCGGTCGCCGGTGGCGAGTACCGGACGCACACCGAGCCGCCGCAGCCGGTCGACGGCCCGGTAGCTTCCGGGCCGTACGACGTCACCGATCTCGATCAGCGCCTCGGCCACCCCGTCCACGCGCACGAGCACGGGCGTGCGGGCGACGGCTTCTGACTCCGCGAGTGCCTTCTGCAGTACGTCGGTCAACTCGCCGTCCGGCGCGAGGAGTTCGACGAGCCGCTCCTCCACCTGCCCGCGCACCCCCCGTCCGGGCAGGGCACTGAACTCGCTCACGTCCGGCAGCCGCTCCCCGCCCGACTCCCGCCGGGCGTACGCGCACACAGCCCGGCCGAGCGGATGCTCCGACCCCTGTTCCACGGCCGCCGCCAGCCGCAGTACCGCGTCACGCCCGAGCCCGTCCGGTACGGCGGTGACCCGGGCGACGCTCATATGCCCCGAGGTGAGCGTGCCGGTCTTGTCGAGAACGACGGCGTGGAGATGCTGAAGCCCCTCCAACGCCTGCGGCCCGGTGACGAGAACACCCAGTTGGGCACCTCGTCCCGTCGCGGCCATCAGCGCGGTCGGCGTCGCGAGGCCCAGCGCACACGGGCAGGCCACCACCAGAACGGCCACGCACGCGGTGATCGCCGCCTGCGGATCGGCACCGGCGCCCAGCCAGAACCCGAGCGCCGTGACGGCCAACGCCATGACGACGGGCACGAAGACACCGGCCACCGAGTCGGCGAGCCGCTGGGCCCGCGCCTTCCCTGCCTGGGCCTCGGTCACCAGCCGGGTGATCCGGGCGAGCTGGGTGTCGGCCCCGACAGCCATGGCCCGCACGAGCAGCAGCCCGCCCGCGTTGACGGCCCCGCCGACCACGTCCGAGCCGGGGCCGACCTCGACGGGCTCGCTCTCACCGGTGACGAGGGACAGGTCCACGGCGGAACTGCCCTCCACCACCTGCCCGTCGGTGGCGACCCGCTCCCCCGGCCGCACGACGAAGACCTGGCCGACCCCCAACTCCTCGATGGGCAGGAGCCGTTCGGAGCCGTCGCGGTCGCGGACGGACACCTCCTTGGCGGCGATCCGGGCCAGCGAGCGCAGCGCCGCCCCGGTCCCGTGCCGGGCCCGCGCTTCCAGGAAACGCCCCGCGAGCACGAACAGCGGTACGGCGACGGCCGCTTCGAGATAGATGTGCGCGACGCCCTCCGAGGCGGTGGGCACGAGAGTGAACGGCATCCGCATGCCAGGATCACCGGCGCCCCCGAGGAACAGCGCGTACGCCGACCAGGAGAAGGACGCCACGACGCCCAGCGACACCAGGGTGTCCATGGTCGCGGCGGAGTGCCTGAGCCCTCGTACCGCCCGCTCGTGGAAGGGCCAGGCGCCCCACACTGCGACGGGCGCTGCCAGCACGAAGCACAGCCACTGCCAGTTGCGGAACTGCAGCGCCGGGGCCATCGACAGAACGAGCACGGGCGACGCGAGCAGTGCGGTGACGACGAGCCGGTGCCGCTCCCGCTGCCGTTCCGCGTCCTCGGATTCACCGCCGTCCGCGGCCTGCTGCTCCTTGCTGCTCCTGGGCGGTTCGGGGAGGGCGGCCGTGTAGCCGGCCTTCGTCACGGTCGCGACGAGCTCCTCGGGGCTGACGTCCGCCGGATGACTCACCCGGGCGCGCCCGGTGGCGAGATTCACGGTCGCCGTGACCCCGTCCAACTTGCCGAGCTTCTTCTCGACACGGGTCACGCAGGCCGCGCACGTCATGCCGCCGACCGTCAGATCAGTGGTGACCAGGGTGGTCACCGGTTCCGCGCTCATCAGCGGCCCCCCTCGGGCATGCCGTCCATGCCTCCCATGTCTCCCGTGCCTCCGACGTCTCCGGCTCCGCCGCCGTCTCCGCTCGTGCCGGTTCCGGTGCCGTGCATGCCGGGCGCGACGGGTCCCGAGGCGGTACCGACGGCGTAGGACACCGTGAAGATCAGGGCCAGCAGCAGGAGGAAGCCGCAGAGGGCGGGCGGGGGCGCCGCCGTCCTCAGGGCCGCGCTCGCGCCGGGTAAGGAGGATTGCCGGGACTCGTCCATCAACCGCGTCTCCAGGTCACGTCGTACGACGTCGGTGGGTCGCGCCGTACCGCTTCAGTAGTCGGGCGGCCCGCCGGCGAAGTTCCGGCACGTGCTTGTGCCACGCGTCACACTGAGGGCGACGGCCCGTCGTTCACCGTCGGCAGTAACTGTTTGTGACCGGGGTACAGCAGAGGGCGTCGATGGCGTCGAGGGCGCGGGATCTCCTGGTGCAGGATTCGGTCGATGCCACACTCCGACGGATCACCGGATCGGCTGGAGGGCGGCCCCCCCGGCACAACGTCCGAACCAGAGGAACCTGAACAGGATCAGCCCCATGGGACGCCGAACCTGGCCTACGGACCAAGTCCCCCGTCCCGCCCCTTCCACACACCCGGGTTCCTGGTCAGACAGCGCGGCGGCGCCCCGGCCCTGGGAGGCGACGGGCATTCTCGCCGGTGCGCAGGTCGAGGACAGCGCACCGCTCGCTGCTGTGCGGTCACGCGCCCGCTGCTTCACCGTTTCCCGGCCGGACCGGGCAGCCGCCGGCAGGTGTCGCGGGGCCGAGGCCGGAGACGGCGGCAGGCGTGGTCCGCGGGCCGCTGGTGTGGGCGTCCGAAGTCGGGGTGAAGGCGACGTCCAGGCGGGTGAGGCCACGGAAGTTGAGGCTGCGCTGCCACCGCGGCGGCTCGGTGCTGTCGAGCCGCAGGTCGGGGAGGCGCGTGAGGAGTGCCTCCAGGACGATCGCGCCCTCCAGCCGGGCCAGCGCCGCGCCGAGGCAGAAGTGCGGACCGTGTCCGAACGCCATGTGCCGTCCGCCGGATCCGGACCGCTCGAAGTCCAGCGCATGGGGATCGGGGAAGACGGCCGGATCCCGGTTGGCGGCGCCTGCCACCAGGAGCACCGTCTGCCCCTCGGCGATCTTGCGGCCCGCCAGGTCCAGATCGTGCCGCGCCCGGCGCAACATCAGCTGTACCGGGGCGTCGTAGCGCAGGAGTTCCTCGACCGCCGCGGGCATCAGCTCGGGGCGGCGGCGCAGTTGGTCGGCCGCGTCCGGGTGGCGGAGCAGGGCGAGGGTGGCGTTGCCGATGAAGTGGGTGGTCGTCTCGTGGCCGGCGATCAGCAACAGGGCGCAGTTGGCGAGGAGTTCGTCGAGGTCCTGGTCGCTGTTCCCGGCCTGGTCGGTCACCGTGGCGCGCAGGGTGTCGGGGGCCGGCGGGGTGTCCTGGCGGGTGAGGAGGTCACGGAGGTACGCGAGCATGTCCGCCATGCTCTGCGAGGCCTCGCGGTTGCGGTCCGCGTCGAGCCGGGAGTTGCCGATGGCCTCGGCGACCGGCTCTGACCAGGCGGCGACGACGGCTCGGTCCGCCTCCGGTACGTCGAGGAGGTCGCAGATGATGGTGAGCGGGAGGGGGCGGGCGAGGTCCGCGACGACGTCCATCCGGCCGGTCGGCGCCGCCCGCGTGATGATCCCGTCGACGGCTTCGACGATCCCGGCGCGAAGTTTCGCCACCGCTCGCGGAGCGAACGCCTTGCTGATCAGGGCCCGCAGGCGGGGGTGGTCGGGGACGTCGTTGTAGAGCATCTGCCGGCTCAGGACCCGGGCCAGCGGCCGCAGTTCCTCCGGGACGGCCTCGATGTCGGGGTAGCGCACCGAGGACAGTCCCGGGTGACCTGCCGCGCTGCTGACCACCGCATGCCCGGTCGCGATCCAGGCGCCCGTGCGACGGTCCCAGAAGAGGTCGTCGGCGCTCCGGAGTTCTTCGTAGAAGTCGTAGAGACGCTCTTGGACTTGGGGCCGAAAGGCCGACAGAAGCGATGAGGGGGTGCGCATCGGGCCATTCTTTCAGTCCTGTTGGCGGGGATTCCGCTTGGCTGGGATTTCCGCCTGGCTGGGATTTCCGCAAGCCGCCGGGACGGGGCGTCACACCGTGGAAGTCACCCGATGTCGACCACTCGCGCCCACGCGGGCGGCGAGTCCGGCACATAGCGATCGTCCTCGTCCTCGCCCCACGACCGGACGGGCCGCCGCCGGAGCGTGTGCTGCCGGGGAAACAGGCCCACCACCGTCCGGCACGGTGGCCGAGTGTCCGGCCAGGGCGTCTGGCCGTCGGTCAGCACCACGACGACGTCGGGGCGCGGGCTCGCCCGCAGGGCCTTGGCAAATCCGGTGCGCAGGTCCGTGCCTCCGCCGCCCATCAGGGGGATGCCTTCGGCTCGGCACAGCGGGTGCACGATCCCGGCCGACGCGTCGCACGGCAGCACGGTGACGAGGTCGCGTCGGCCGCCCACCGCGCGGGAGATCGCCGTGACCTCCAGCAGCGCGCTGCCGAGTTCGGCGTCGCTCACCGACCCGGAGGTGTCGATGATCACGGAGACCCGGGGCGGTCTGCGCCGCAGGCTCGGCAGTACGACGCCGGGCAGGCCGGCGGAGCGGCGCGACGGCCGGCCGTAGGTGTAGTCCTCGCCCACGCCGCTGTCGGAGGCCGCCGAGCGGACCGCCGCCCCGAGCAACTCCCGCCATGGCAGCGGCGGATGGAACGCCTCCTCCGCCCATCGCCGCCACCCCTTCGGGGCATTCCCGGGGCGGCCGTTGATGCCCTGCGCGACCCGGAACCGGACCGCGTCCCGTTCCTGCTCGCTCAGTCCGTGCGCGCCGTTCGGCCCCAGTTCCCATTCCCGGCCCAGTCCGTCGGCGCCGCTGCCGCAGTCCAGCCAGGACAGGCTCAGTGTGTTCGGCCCGAGCCGGAAGCGGCGCAGGTACTCCTCCATGAGTTCCCCCGTCGGAAGTCCCAACGCCTCTGGCTCGACCGCGCCTTCGGGGTGGACGAGCCCGTCGCCGAACGCGTCGTCGTTGATCTCGCAGTCCGCGGCG
This sequence comes from Streptomyces sp. NBC_00576, assembly GCF_036345175.1. NCBI lineage: Bacteria > Bacillati > Actinomycetota > Actinomycetes > Kitasatosporales > Streptomycetaceae > Streptomyces > Streptomyces sp. NBC_00576. The sequence goes on from NZ_CP107780.1 coordinate 2,109,220, forward strand.
ATGTTCATCCGCAGCCGCTCCCCGGAGCCTGTCAGCCCATGCTCCCGGGCGAAGCGGTCGCTGCGCCCGTGGTGGTCGCGCAGCAGGTGCGACACCTCGTGCACCCACACCCCGGCCAGCTCCTCGACCGGGGTGCGGTCCACGAACGACGGTGAGACATAGCACCGCCAGTGCCGGTCGACGGCCATCGTCGGGACCTGCCGTGACTCGACCGGGTGCAGGGCGAACAGCGCCGTGGCCAGGTACGGCCGGGCCCGGACTGCGTGCAGCCGAGCGGCGAAGAGTTTGTCGAGGTCCAGGGTCCCTGGCGCGTAGGCGTTCATCGGCCACCGGCCGATCCGGCCCCGATCCGGCCCGCCACACGGTCCGCCGCCCGGTCCGCCCGCCGCGACAGGGACACCACTCCGGCGAGCTGCTCGATCGCCTCCGGAACGTCCCAGTTCTCCTGACGCAGCGCGGCCAGGGTGGTCGCCGGGACGACCACCAGGTCCGGAGCCCCGGTCTCCAGCGCCCGGACCAGCAGCGCCCACGCCGCGTCCCAGCGGGACTTCTCCGGGCGCCCCCGGACCGCCGCCACCACACCGTCAAGTACGGCCTGGCGCAGGTCGCCCCGCTGGGGCAGGACGGCACTCGCCGGGTCGGCGAGCAGCGTCTCGGGGTCCGGGAGGTCCATCCGGTCCAGGCTCGCCAGCAGTTCCAGCCCGGGACCGTCCCCGACCGCGCCTCTGACCAGCAGCGAGAGTACCTCCCGGGAGGAGCCGGCGGCGGTCGCGAAGGCGATCAGGCTCAGGGTCATGTCCCAGCTCCGGGGTGACGGCCAGGCGCCGCCCCGGCGCGTCTCGTTGCCGGGCAGTTGGTGCACGAGTTTGGGACGGGCGGCGAGGAGCCCGCACACCGCGCGGCGGGCGAAGTCCACGGCCTCCGACAGCCTTTCGGGCGCGAGCAGCGGCAGGGTGGCCCGGGGCCAGGTCCCTCCGAGGCCGCGTACGACGACCTCGTGGTCGTGGGTCCACTGGAGATGGACGAACCGGTTGGCCAGCGGCGGGCTCAGTTCCCAGCCGTCGGCAGCCGAGGACCGGGGGTTGGCGGCGGCCACGATCCGTACGCCGGGCGGCAGTTGGAGGGCGCCGATCCGCCGCTCCAGGACCAGCCGGAGCAGGGCGGCCTGAACGGCCGGCGGTGCGGTGGACAGTTCGTCGAGGAACAGCAGCCCCCGGCCGGCCCGTACGAGTCGTACCGCCCAGTCCGGCGGGGCCATCGGAACGCCGTGTGTCGCGGGATCATCGCCGATGACGGGCAGCCCGGAGAAGTCGGACGGTTCGTGGACACTCGCGATCACCGTGGTGAGGGGAAGGTCCAGGGCCGTGGCCAGCTGTGTCAGGGCCGCGGTCTTGCCGATCCCCGGCTCACCCCACAGCAGTACGGGCAGGTCGGCGGCCACGGCCAGTGTCAGCGCCTCCAGTTGGGTGTCAGGGCGGGGTTCGGTGGTGGTGTCGCGCAGGAGGGTCAGCAAGTCGGCGGCGATGTCGAGTTGGGGGGTGGGGGACGCGGTTGCGGGAGTCTCGGGGGCGGCACAGCGCATACCTATGGACATGTTCGATCACCTTTTGTGTTCGTCGTTGGGGGTGGGTGCTGGGGACGGCCGTCCCCAGGTCAGCGGAAGGTCGCCTGGCGCGGGCGGTAACGGTGGTCGCGGGTACGAGGGCCATCCGGGCGGACGTGGCCGGAAGCGGGCCCGGGTCCGATCAGGCCCGCCCTGAACAGTCCGTAGGTGATCCGTCGCTCGGCGGCCCGCTCCAGTTCGTCGCGCAGGGCGCCGCCGCGCAGCACCGCGTCGGGGCCAAGCAGGCCTTCTACGACGGCCAGCGCACCGGCGATGTCCCCGTGGTCCAGGCGTTCGCGGACGCCGGTGAGGCATTCCGGGTGACGGTGGGCCTCGTCGATGGCCTGCAGGCAGGGCAGTGGCGTACCGGTCAGCTCGACCAGGAGTTCCTCCCGGCGGATCTCGGCCGGGTCGTGGTCCAGCGGGGCGAGCACCCCGTCGACCAGGCCGATCCGGTGCCGGGCACCCCGGCACTCCACGAGACGCGGCTCACCTTCCCGGTCCGGGGTCCGGGGTGGGCGGGTGGGTGGACGGTCCGGTACGAGTGCCGAGGCGACCAGCGGGTGCAGCCGGTCCGCCTCGATCGCGCCGGCCCGGATCAGTTCCAGGTCGGGCAGCACCCAGGTCGCCGCATCGGGCAGGACCGGCAGCCCGGAGGCGCCGCCGTCCGTGGGCGCCGCCGTGATCCGCAGCGTGGGCGGCGCACTGCCGTCGGGCGCCGCGCCCAGGTCCAGGAGCAACCGGTGCCGGGCCCCGAGCCGCACGATGACAGTGCCCGCGCCAACTCCGGTTCCGGAACCGGTGCTAGTGCCCACGCTGGTGCCCGAGTCCGCGCCATCTCCGACGCCGGAGCCGATGCCAGTGCCCACGCTGGTGCCGGAGCCCGTGTCAACTCCGGCGCCGGTGCCCGAGCCGGAGCCAGTGCCGGCGCTAGTTCCCGCGCCGGTGCCCGAGCCAACGCCAACTCCGTTGCCAGTGCCAGCACGGGATCCGGAGCCGAAGCCCGTGCCCGTGCCGGAGCCCGCGCTGGTGGCGGAGCCGGCGCTGGTGGCGGAGCCGGCGCCAGTCCCGGCGCCGGTACCAGTTCCGCTGCCCGTCCCGCTGCCGGTGACAGTCCCGCCGCCAATCCCGGCGCCTGCACCAGTGCCCGTGGCCCCGCCGTCGGCCCGGAGCAGCAGCCACGCCTCAACCGCCCACCGGTCTACGGCACAGCGACGCGCCTGCGGCATCTGCGGCAGGAGATCCGCCGACGGCGCAGGACAGTCGCCGCCGGGTGGCCGGTCGGCCCCGGAGCGGATTCGTAGTTCGTCGGTTCTGCCCGCGTCCCACAGGTGGCGGTGCAGGTCGAGGCGGAACCGTCGGCTGGGGTGGGGGTGCGGATGTCGGCGGGCGCCCGCGTCCGCTTGGGTCGCATCCCACAGCGTGAGGCTGATCCGCTGGCCGGCGTCCGCCCAGGCCGGCGGAGTCCGGGCCACGAGGTGCACCGGGTGTGCGTCGGCCGGCCCGGTGGCGTCGTACCGGGCCAGGCTGATCGTCAGACCCGGGCGCAGCAGCCCGTCGGGGGCGATCCTCGGCAGGTGCCAGCGCAGCAGGTCGGGTACCAAGTGTCGGAGATCGGCGCGGAGTTGGGCCGCGAGTTCGTGGCCGTGGGTGCGTGCCACGGACCGCAGGTTCAGATCGACATCGATGCCTGCGGCGGCACACGCGCCCGCCCAGTCCCCGGCCAGCCTGCGAGCCGTCGCGGTCTCGATCATGGACGGCGGCACGGCGAACTCTCGCACGCGCGGCCAAAAAGAGAGGTGGGTGTCCCCGTACGCGTTCCCAGTGAGCATCAGCACTCACCTTGCGCGGACGGGACCCCCATTCTGCCAACAGAGTGAGTGGTCATCGTGCGGACGGTATCGATCCCCGGCCGCGGTCCGCCACCTCTTTTTCGCCTGCCCTTTCACCTGACTTTTTGCCTGCACCCTTTCACTCGACCTTTCGCGTGAATACGACAAAACATCGCAAATCAATTTCGCTACAAGTTCCGAAATTATTCGTGACGGGTCCGCCACTCGGCCGAAATACCCCACTCGTAGCTTTTCCGCCATCAGCCCCCGGCACAATCCCTGCACAGGAGCCCCGGATGCCCAACCCCTCCCGACGCGGCGCCCTCAGGCTGACCGCGGGCCTGGCTCTCGGGGGCGCTTTCGCCCTCACGGGCTGCGGACGCAGCGACGACACCGCCGCCGCGACAGCCACCGCCGCACCCGTCGACGCCTCCCCAGCCACCGGCACCGTCACCCTCTGGGCCGCCCAGGGCGATGCCGACGTGCTCGACAAGGTCATCAAGCCCTTCAAGACCGCGAACCCCGACGTCACCGTGAAGGTGACTCTGATCCCGAACGGCGAGTACTACACCAAGCTCCAGTCGGCGATCGCGGCCGGCAAGGGGCCCGATCTGGCCCAGTTCTTCCCCGAGTCGCAGTCTCAGTTCCTCGACCCGTCGATCCTGCGGCCAGTCCCGGACGGCCTCGTCGACAAGGCAGGCTTCTTCGAGAGTCTCTGGGCCGCGGGCGTCGTCGGGGACGTCGCCTACACGGTCCCCTGGTACGCCTACACCTACGCCCTCGTCTACCGCGCCGACCTCGCCAGGAAGGCAGGCGTGAAGGCACCGTCCAAGTGGGACGAGACGGTGCCGTTCCTCAAGGCGCTCCAGGGCGCCGGCGCGGGGCGCGGCCTCGGGGCCGACATCGGCTGGGACATCTTCAACGGTCAGGACGTCGCGATGTACGCCTGGCAGGCCGGCGGTTCGCTGCTCTCGTCCGGCGGGAAATGGACCCTCGACACCCCGGCGATGGTCGACGCACTCCAGTACAACGCGTCGTTCTTCACCTCCGGCACCGCCGACACCAGCGGGCCCACGTTCCTCGACGCGCAGCCGTACTTCGTGTCCGGCAAGACCGCCATGATGATCACGGGGCCGTGGGTGATCGGACAGCTCGACGCCGCCGCGAAGAAGGACGGCTGGACGGCCGCCAATGTCGCCACCGCACCGCTGCCCGCCGGGGCCTCGGGTAGCAAGTCCTTTTCCGCCGGGGGCAGTTGGGGCGTGCTCGCGGGCGCAGGCAACGCGGACTCGGCGTGGAAGCTCGTCCGGTATCTCACGGAGCCGAGCGCCCAGGTCGCGCAGTACAAGGCGTACAGCTCGCTGCCGGCCGTCATCTCCGCCTGGGACGACCCCGCCATCGCGAACCAGCCGCTCCTCGACGCCTTCCTCACCCAGCTGAAGAACACCCGGGCCTTCCCACAGGTGAACACCTGGCAGCAGGTCGCGACCCGGCTGGGCAAGGAGATGGAGGCCGTGGCCAAGGGTACGGAGACCGCCGCGAAGGCCGCCGCGAACGTCCAGTCGTACGCCGACAGCCTCGGCACGGGCGCGAAGTGAGCCGCGGATGACGACCACCATCAGTCCGGGGACGCCTCGCCGGGCGCGCCGCTCCCGAAGCTCCGGGAGTGTGCGGAGTTCCCGAAGCTCCCGGGGTGCCCGCCGAACCGCCGTCGCCTGGCTGTTCCTCGCCCCGTTCGCCGTCGTGTTCCTGCTCTACACGGCGATCCCCACCGTCGCCGCGCTCGGGTTCAGCCTCACCGACCTCCGGGGCGCGGACCTGCGGCATCCGTTCGCGGTCGACTTCACGGGCCTGGAGAACTATCTCCGGCTGTTCCAGGACCAGAGCTTCCTGCGGGACATCCTGAACACCGGCCTCTTCGTGGGCGTCGGGGTTCCGCTGACCATGGGGCTCGGATTCGCGCTGGCCGTCGCGCTGAACTCCGGTATCAGGCGGCTGCGCGGGGTGTTCCGTACGGTCTTCTTCGCGCCGGTGGTCACCAACGTCGTGGCGGTCGCCCTGATCTGGCAGTACGCCTTCAACGCCGACGGCACCGTCAACAAGGTGCTCGGCGCTGTCGGTCTCGCCGGGCCGAACTGGCTGGACGACCAGAACCTGGCGATGCCCGTCGTCATCCTGCTCGGCGTGTGGCGCAACTTCGGCACCGCGATGGTGCTGTTCCTCGCCGGTCTCCAGTCGATTCCGGAGGACGTGTACGAGGCTGCCGCCCTCGACGGGGCGGGCCGCTGGCGCCAGCTGAGGCACATCACCCTGCCCCTGCTGCTGCCGACCACCCTCATGGTCTCGGTCCTGCTGACCGTCTTCTACCTCCAGGTGTTCGACGAGCCGTATCTGCTCACGAACGGCGGCCCGTTGGGCTCCACCGAGTCGATGGCGCTGTACACCTACCGCCAGTTCGGCTCGGGCGAGTTCGGGGTCTCCTCGGCCGCGTCCTTCGTGATGCTGCTGCTCGTGGCCCTGGTGAGCGTCGTCCAGTTCCGACTGCTGAGGTCCCGCTCATGACCACCCTCGCCACGCCGGCGACCGCCCGCCCGGCCACTGCCCGGGCCACCGCGCCCCGCCGGTCCCTCTCCCGGCCGCTGCTGTACGGCGCGCTGGTGCTGTGCGCGCTGCTCACCCTGCTCCCGTTCGTCTGGGTGGCGAGCGGCTCGCTGCGCAGCCTCGACGAGATCCGCTCCGATCCCGGCGCCTGGCTTCCGCACCACGTCACACTCGACAACTTCACCCGGCTGTTCCGGACCGCGGGTTTCGGCCGGTTCCTGGTCAACAGCGTCGTGGTCGCGGGCCTGGTGGTGGCGGGCAACATCGTGGCCGCGTCGGCCGCAGGGTACGCGCTCGCCAAGCTCGACTTCGCGGGCAAGCGGATCGCGTTCGGCGCGGTCATGGCGGCGATGATGGTGCCGCTCAGCACGGTGTTCGTCCCGCAGTTCGTGCTCACCGTGGACATGGGGCTCGCGGACACCCTGACCGGTATCGCCCTGCCCGGCGTGGCGTTGCCGCTGTCGGTGTTCATCATGCGGCAGTACGCGATGTCCGTCCCCGACGAGCTGTTGGAGGCTGCACGCATCGACGGCGCGGGCGAGTTCCGGATCTTCTTCCGCATCTTCCTGCCGCTGGCAGGCCCCGCGGTCGCGACGATCACGATCATGTCGTTCCTCACCTCGTGGAACAACTTCATCTGGCCGCTCATCGTCGCCCAGAGCATGGACACCTACACACTGCCGGTGGGCCTCGCCGCGACCAGCCAGGCAGCCGCCCACGTCACCGATTACGGTCTGCTGCTCGCCGGCGCGATCGTCGTGATGCTGCCGGTACTGGTGCTCTTCCTGTTCCTCCAGCGCTACTTCGTGCAGGGCATCTCCGGATCGGGAATGCGATGACCCACATCACCGTGCACGCCCCCGCCGGCCCGGTCGTCGGCCGTCGCACCGGCCCCGTACAGCGCTTCCTCGGCATCCCGTACGCCCAACCACCCACCGGTGTACGGCGGTTCGCGGCGCCGGTCCGACGCGGCCGGTTCCCGGAGCCGTTCGACGCGTCCCGGCACGGGCCGACCTCCCAACGTGTGCCCCTGTTTCCCACGACCACGGTGCCGGAACCGTCGGTGCCCGGCGACGACATCCTGAATCTCTCCGTCGTCGCTCCCGCCCCCGTCGACGGACAGGCGGCGCCCTGCCCGGTCCTGGTGTGGATCCACGGCGGCGGCTTCCTCGCGGGCAGCCCGGCGAGTCCGTGGTACGACGGCCGTTCCTTCGCACGGGGCGGCGTCGTCTGCGTCACCGTCGGCTACCGGCTGGGCGTCGACGGATTCGCCCCGCTGGACGACGTACCCACCAATCTCGGGCTGCGCGACATCCTGCTCGCGCTCGACTGGGTCCAGGAGAACATCGCCGCGTTCGGCGGTGATCCGGGCCGGGTCACCCTCGCCGGTCAGTCGGCCGGGGGCGCCGCGGTGCTCGCGCTGCTGTCGTCGCCCGCCGCGAGCAGTCTCTTCCAGCGGGCGGTGAGCCTCTCCGGCGGCCTCTTCGACGGGGACGGGTACGCGGCCCGCCACTTCGTCGGGCGGCTCGGGGAGCGGCTGGGCGTGCCGCCCACGCGCGCCGGGTTCGGCGACCGTACCGTGCAGCGACTCCAGGGTGCCGTTCTCGCGCTGCGGGACGAACTCGGCGCCGACATACTCCCGTTGGGCCCGATCATCGGCGACGACATCCTGCCGGTTTCCGTCGCCGACGGACTCGCCGGGCACGGACACGACGTACCTCTGCTGCTCGGCGCGACGGGCGACGAGTTCGATTGCGGTGCCGCGCCCGAGAACCCGCATCCGAGTCCGTACAGGCCCGCCGAACTCGTCGCCGCCCGCGCGGCGGGCACCCGGGTGACGGACACCCTGTTCCGGGCCGCCTGCCCGCGCGTGGCGGGCGCGCGGCGCGACGCCGACGCAGGTACCTGGCTGTACTCCTTCGAGTGGCCGTCCCCCGTGCTCGGCGGCGCCGCGCACTGCGTCGACCTCCCGTTCTTCTTCGACCTGCTCGACGCACCGGGCGGCGCGGAGGCGCTCGGACCGTATCCGCCCGTGGAGTTGGCCGCGGCGATGCACGCCGATCTGTCCGGCTTCGTCCACGGCCGGGAGCCGGACTGGGCGCGGGCGACCGGCGGGCCCGGTGATCCGGCGCGCGAGTACGGCCGGTCCGGCGCGGCCCTCGTGGCCGACACCTCAGGCGTGTTCGATCCCGTCGTACGAACCGAACCGTCCGTACGGGCGGTGTCCGGGGTGGTGGAGGCATGCTGATGTCCGGGGTGAGCGGCATGAACGGGATGAACCAGAGCGCTGTCCGACGCGTCAACACCTCGGTGATCCTGCGGGCGTTGGCGGTGTCGGCCGAGCCGATGACGTTGACCGTGCTCGCCGAGCGGGCCGGTCTCTCGCGGCGCACCATAGAAATCGTCCTGGACTCGCTCGTCGAGGCGGGCTGGGTGACGGAGCTGGCGCGGGTGCCGACCAGCGGCTGTGCGGGGCGTCCCGCCCGACGGTACGAACTGCGGGCGGAACACGCCCTGTTGGCGGCCGTGCACTTCACCACCTCGGACGCGTCCGCGGCTGTCGCCGATGTCCGGGGCCGCGTCCTCGGACGTGCGCACCGGCCGCTGCGCGCCTACCAGGATCCGCAGGCCACGCTGGACGACATGGCCGCGCTGGTGCGGGAGGCGCTCGACGACGCGGGTGGGTCGGCGGACCGGCTGCGGGCCGGTGCGGTCGCGAGCGGCGGTGCCATCGACGACGACGGAGTCATCCGGCGCCTGGTGCACACGACCCGATGGGAAGGCGTGCGCCTGCCCGACGAACTCACGCGGCGCGTCCGGGTGCCCTGGTTCGCGGACAACGACTCCAACCTCGGTGCGCTCGCGGAGCGTTGGCGGGGCGCGGCAGGCGACCACGACAACGTCGTATGGGCGGTGCTCGGGAACCGGACCGGCCTCGGGATCCTCATCCGGGGTGAGGTGCACCGTGGTGTCGACGGCGCCGCGGGCGAGATAGTCGAGGCGGCCTCGATACCGGCCGGCTCGGTCGAGAACCGCCCGGTGGCGTGGCTCACCTCACCGGAACCGGCCAGGCGCACGCTCGCACTAGGTCGGTTCGAGGCGGCCCGCGAGGGTGACGCCACCGCGCTCGCCGAGGTCGACGAGCTCGTGGAGAACATCGCGTCGATCCTCACGACCCTGTCGTGGACCATCGCGCCGTCCCTCATCGTGCTCGGCGGCGGCCTGGAGGACGCGGCCGACGTGCTGCTGCCCCGGGTACAGGCGGCGCTGCGCCGTGCCCGCACCCCGGCCGTCGAACTGCGTGCCACGCTCCTGGGCCGCGACGCCCCCCTCGTCGGCGCCGTCAAGCTGGCCCTCGACCGGATGGACACCGAGCTGTTCGGCCCGCTCATCCCCCGTGTGTGACCCCTCCCAGCGCCAACAGCGGTACAAGACGCGGTACAAGACATGGAGTTTCACTGTGACCGACACCCCCCACACCGATGTCCTTGTCGTCGGCAGCGGCATCATGGGAGCCGCCGTGGCCCGGCTGCTGCGGGACACCGACCCGGCGCTGCGCATCACGATGGTCGACGGCGGCGAGGCGATCGGTACGGCACCCGGGGTGCACCTGCACGACGTCGACGACCCCGTCCTGTGGGAGCGCTACAACGACCGGGTCACCACCGGCATCCAGGGCATGTACACGGGCGCCGAGGTGGTACGCGAGGTGGCGGACGGCCTCGACGGGCTGACGCCGGGCATGTTCCACGCGCTGGCCTTCGGCGAGGACGCCGAGGCGATGCCCGCGACGGCGCTCGCGTGGAACGCGGGCGGCATGGGTGTGCACTGGACGGCCGCGACGCCGTGGCCCGCCGGCTCCGAGGTGTTCGACTTCGGCGACCCGGCCGGCTGGGCGGCGGACCTGGACACCGCGCGCCGGATACTCGCCGTCACGCCCGCCCCGATCGGCCCCACCGAGGTCGGCGAGCTGGTCCTCGACGTACTGCGCCGCCGCTACGACGGTGCCGGACCGCACGACCGGCGACCGCAGCCCATGCCCATGGCGGTCACCGCGACGGCCTCGGGCCCGCTGCCACGCACCGCCCCGGGCACGATCTTCCCCGCGCTCGCGGCGGGCGGCGACCCCGAGTTCACCCTGGTCACCGGCACACTCGCGACCTCGCTCATCGTGTCGTCGGACGGCCGGGTCGCCGGCGCCCGGCTGCGGCGCGTCGCCGACGGCGCCGAGTCCGAACTGCGCGCCGACACCGTGGTGGTGTGCGCCGACGCCCTGCGCACCCCGCAGCTGCTGTTCGCCTCGGGCATCCGGCCCGACGCGCTGGGGGGGTATCTCAACGAGCACGCGTTCGTCACCGCCCGGGTACTGCTCGACCTCGACCGGTTCGGCATCGCCCTCGACACCCTGCCGCTCCCGCGCGCCGGCGAGTTCTGCACGGACTCGCTGTGGCTGCCGCAGAACGGCGCGGCGCAGCCGTTCCACGGTCAGATCATGAACAGGACGTACGTGGACGACGACGGCCGCCCCCTCGCGCACTCCGTGGGCCTCGCGCTGTACGTCCCCGTCCAGTCGCGCCCCGAGAACCGGCTCGTGTTCTCGGAGTCGGACACCGACCTCGCTGGACTGCCTCGGATCGGCGTCGAGTTCGACTACGCCGACGCCGACCGGGCACTCGTCCGACGCGCGCTGGACGAAGTCCGGGTGATCGCCGAGGAGTTCGGCCCGTTCGATCCGGCGACCGAGTCGGCGCTGCTGCCGCCCGGTTCGTCGCTGCATCTGACGGGCACCGTCCGCTGCGGTGCGGCCGACGACGGCACGAGCGTGTGCGGACCGGACGGCAGAGTGTGGGGCTTCGACAACCTGTACCTCGCCGGCAACGGCGTGATCCCCACCCCGATGGCGGCCAACGTCACGCTGACGGGCGCGGTGACGGCCGTACGGGCGGCCCGCGCTGTCGCCGAACACCGTGCCGCGCTTGCCGCGCACTGAACCTCCGCCGAACCTCTTTACTTTGCAAGGGAGTTGGAACGTGATCGACATCGCGAAGGAATACCGGGTGGCGCTGCCGGCCTGGATCGACGACGAGTTGGCTCAGGTGCCTCCCGTCATCCCGGACCGCGACGACCGGATGCGCCTCGTGCACCGCCTGGCGGACCGCAACTGGCGTGAGGGCAACGGGGGTCCGTTCGCGGCGCTCGTCGCCGAACAGGACACGGGCCGGATCGTCTCGGTCGGGGTGAACGTCGTCCTCGCCTCCGGTGTCTCCAGCGCGCATGCCGAGGTCGTGGCGCTCGGCCTGGCCCAGACGGCGGTCGGCGGCTGGGACCTGGGCGGCGACGGGCTGCCGGCGCACGAGCTGGTCGTCAACTGGCGTCCGTGCGTGCAGTGTTACGGCGCGACCATGTGGTCCGGGGTGCGCGGTCTCGTGGTCGCGGGCGAGGGGCCGGAACTGGAGGAGATCACCACGTTCGACGAGGGCCCGCTGGGCGCGGACTGGGCCGAGCAGTTCGAGACCCGCGGCATCAAGGTCGCAGGGGACGTGCTGAGGGAGGAGGCACTCACCGTGTTCCGCAACTACCGCAACGCGGTCGACGCCGACGATGTCGTCGTCTACAACGCGCGCGGGGGTGCCGAGTGACCCTGCCGACCGACAGCGCCGAACCGCGCTTCGCCACCGACGTCATCACCTTCTACCATCCGGCGTTCTGGGGCCTTGAATCCCCGGACGCCGTACGGGAGTTGGCTCTCGCAGATCCCGGCGGTTTCTGGGGGCGGGTACTGGACGCGCTGGCCGAGGCCGGCGTCACCGGCATCGAGCTGACCTTCGCGCCCGGCGACATCGAGTCGGCCCTGCGCGCCTTCGGCAGCGCGTCCTCGTTCCGGCGCGCGCTTCAGGCCCGGGGCGTGAGCGTCGTGGGCGCCTTCGTCGCCGGGAGCGACGCACCCGACTGGCGCCACGGCGACAACCTGGCCGCGATCGTCGCCGACGCCGAGCGACGCGCGGCCTTCCTCGCCGACGTCGGGGCGGACCTCCTCGTCACCGGGCTGCCCATGCGCACGACCTTCGGGACGCGTCCGCCCTTCTTCGTCGACGCCGCGTACATGTCCCGGATGGCCGACATCGCCCACGCGGTCGGTGACGCGGTCGCCCGGCACGGCGTGCGGCTCGCCTTCCACACGGAGTCCAACAGCACGCTCTGGTACGAGCGGGACATCGACCTGTTCATGGCGCTGACCGACCCGCGCTATGTGTGGCTGTGCCCCGACTCGTGCCACATCGCGCTCGGCGGCGGGGACCCGGTGGCCGTCGCGCGTCGCCACGCGCAGCGGATCGCGCTGGCGCACTGGAAGGACGCGGTCCGGCCGATCGACGTCGAACTCGTCATCGACGACACGGTCTTCACCCAGCAGCAGCCGTACATGACCGAACTGGGCACGGGCATCGTGGACTGGCGTGGCTGGGCGGACGCGATGTCCCGCACGCCCGGCGCCGGCACGGTGCTCATCGAACTGGACGAGGCGCCTGACCCCGTGGCAGCACTCCGGGCGGGGGTGGCCGTCGCACGGCGGGCGCGGGCGCGTGCGTGAGAAGCACCCACCCGGCTGGTCCGATAATCCGCTGTTTCCTCCTAACGGGTCGATTTGATCATCTTCACCGTTCCTATACATAGCTTGATGGGGGTGTTTCGTTCCACGAGACGAGGACACAGTGTTCAGAGCAGAACCAGGCACCGCCGCCTCGCTCCGGCGCGTGCACGTCGCTCCGCCGGGCCGGCGGAGACGGCTGACCAGCCTGACCGGCCTGACCGGCCTGAGTCTCGCGCTGGTCGCGGCCGGTTCACCCGCCGCCGCCGTCACCGGGCTCGGCCCGCTCGCCGTGACCACGCGGGCCGCCGCTCCCGGCGACGGCACCGTGACCGTACGGGTCGTCACCGAGGTGGACGCGGACGGCGCCTACGACCGCATGCTGGAGCCGGGCCTCGCCGGCGTCAAGGTCAGCCTGACGGACGACGCCGGCACCGTCCGGAACCTGACGACCGGCGCCGGCGGCACCGTCACCTTCACCGCCACGTCCGAGCTCACCGGCGGCAAGTACCGCGTCCAGGTCACCAACCCGGATCCCGGCAACCTCTCCCCCGCCGTCGCGGGCCTGGGCACGGGCTCCGATGTCATCCGCGGCAACATCGGCTTCGTCGACGTGTCCGGCGGTACGAACGTCACGTACACCACCGGTTTCTGGGAGCCCGGCGTCTACTGCCAGGAGAACCCCGACCTGGTCAGCTGCAACCTCGCCAAGGGCGACGCCCCCAACACGTACAAGGGTCTGGTGTCCTTCAGCGGGGGCTTCACGGGCGCCTCCCCCGACACGGGTGTCACCCAACTGACCGACAACACGAAGCAGCAGGCCGTGTTCGGCATCGGCGTGGACCGCACCGGCAACAAGTACCTGGGCACACTCGTCAAGCGGCACACGGCCTACGGCCCGGCGGGCAACACCAACACGATCTACCGCCAGTTCGGCGCCGACACCACCGTCGCCCCCTTCGTCACGTTGCCCGGCACGCTCACCGCGCACGAGACAGGCGACAACTGGCTGCACGACAACGCCGTCTACGGCAGGGTCGGCCGCGAGGGCATCGGCGACGTCGACGTGTCCGGCGACGGCAGAACGCTGTACGCGGTCAACATCAGCGAGACCAAGCTGTACGGCGTGGCCATCCAGGGCTCCGGCAACACCGTCACGCCCGGCACACGGACGGGGTACGACATCCCGAGGCCAAAGGCCTGCGTCGGCGAGTGGCACCCGTACGGCATCGGCGTGCGCGGCGGGCGCGTGCTGGTGGGCGGGGTGTGCGGCGCCGAGACGAGCGTCACCACGCACGTCCCCTGGGGCGACCCGACGCAACTCAGCGCGCACGTCTACGAGTTCAGGAACAGCGCGTTCGACGAGATCTTCACGCACACGCTGAACCATCCGCGCGGGTGCGCCTATCGGTTCACCAAGCCGCCCGCCGGCCCCCGCTGCACGGGCAAGACGACGGTGGGCGCCGAGATGAGTGCCGCGTGGGAGGCCTGGAACGAGCGGGTCCCGAAGGCCGAGCAGCACTACCTCATCTCCGCGCCGCAACCCATCCTGTCCAACATCGAGATCGCCGACAACGGTGACCTGGTGCTCGGCTACCGCGACCGCTTCGGCGACATGACGGGTACCGCGACGTTCGCCCACAACTCCACGCAGAATCCGCTGGTCACCGGCGTCGCCGCCGGTGACGTACTGCGCGCCTGCAAGTCGGGAACGACGTACACGCTGGAGAACAACGGCTCCTGCGGCTCACTGACCGGCAATCTGCCGCGCAACGGCGAGGGTCCGGGCGGCGGCGAGTTCTACGACGACTCCACCGCACTCGACGACGCGTTCCACGACCAGGTCGGCGAGGGCGCCACGGCACTCCAGCCGTACCGCGACAAACTGTGGGGCACGGTATACGACCCGTACAGCGCCTTCCAGCAGGGCGTTCGCAGCCGGACCGTGAACAACGGCGCGGTCCAGGGCAACCTGCTCATCCAGCCGACCTGGAACAGCGATCTCGCCCTCCGCCAGAACCTCTTCGGCAAGGCCAACGGTCTCGCCGACCTGGAACTCGTCTGCGACCAGGCGCCCGTCCAGATCGGCAACCGGGTCTGGTACGACTCGAACGGCAACGGCGTCCAGGATCCGTCCGAGCCGCCGGTCGCGGGCGTCGTCGTCACGCTGACCCCGCCGACCGGCACAGCGCTGACCGCCACGACCGATGCGAACGGCGAGTACTACCTGGGCACGAAGGACGGCCTGACGCCGAACACGACGTACGCCGCCACCTTCGACCACAGTGGCATCGCCCCGTCGACGCTGCCCGGCTCCCCGACCATGGCGGAGCTGAAGTGGACCCAGGAGCATGCCGGTTCCGACCGCGCGCTCGGCTCGAACGTCGACTCGGCGGGCGGGACCAGGGTGGCCGTCGGCGACCCCGGCGACGTCAACCACACGATCGCCGCGGGTCTGGTCGGTCCGGTCAACAAGCTGGGCGACCGCGTCTGGTACGACACCGACGGCAACGGCGTCCAGGACCCGGGCGAGCCCGGTGCGCAGGACGTCCCGGTCGAGTTGACCGACCCCGTCACAGGTGACGTACTCAGGACGGCCAGGACGGACGCGAGCGGGCACTACCTGTTCCCGGACCTGCCCGACGGGCGCTACATGGTCTGCTTCCGCGGCCCGCGCGGCTACCTCTGGACCAGACAGAACGCGGGCGCCACGGATGACGACTCGGTCGTCGACCCGACCAGCGGCTGCTCCCCGGTGGTCACCCTCGGCGCGGGCAACCGTACAGACCTCACCCTCGAAGCGGGCCTGGTCGGGGAGTTGGGGCTGACGGTCGTCAGGACCGACCGGAAGACCGGCGAGCCGCTGCAGGGGGCGGTCTTCCAGCTGTGGCTCGACAGCAACGACAAGCCCGGTCTCCAGCGCCAGGGCGCGGGCCGGGACCGGATGGCCGGCGACTGTGTCACCGGCCGGACGGGCAGGTGCTCCTTCGACGACAACCGGATCGGCACGTACTACCTCGTGGAGATGGACGTCCCCGAGGGCCATGTCCTCCCCCAGAACCCGGTCTTCGGCCCGTACCTGCTGACCCTGGCGAACGGCACGGCCACCGACGGGCTGGTCGTGGAGATCGCCGACGAGCAGGGTGAGCCGTGCAAGGACACCACGTGCTGACGCCCTGCCCAGCGGGATGACGGCCGCGCACCCGGGAGGGTGACGCGGGGCGGGCCGCGTACCGGTGTCGACCGGTACGCGGCCCGCCCGTATGAAGAGACGTCCCATGCGACGCATCAGGATCGGCACGACCGAGAAGACGCGAGATGCCGCAGAACGCTCAGCCCGAGCGGGTGCGCGCGACGCCCCGTACGTCGATCGCCGTGACCGCCATCGCCAGGGGCCCCGGCGCCAGGAACGCGAGCGGGAGCAGCGTCCAGGCGCACAGGGCGGCGGTCGCCAGGGCGAGCAGGACGAGGGCGCTGCCGCCCGGGTCGTGTGCGGTGTCCCGGGCCGCGTGGCGTACGGCGGCCGGCCAGTCGGTGAGCGACTCGGGGCGTCCGCAGGCACGCAGGCCGGTCACAGCCGCGTACGCGCCGATCGCGGCGGCGACGGCCGCGAAGGCCGGGCCGCCCGGCAGGCCGGTGCGGGCGAGCGCCAGGTCGGCGAGCACCAGCAGGACGCCCGCCACGGCGGCGAGCCCGGCAGCCAGGTCACCGACGCGCAGTCGCTGCCGCAGGAGGCGGAAGTAGCGTCCGGCGGTGGCCGGGCGGTCCTCCCGGGTACCGCGCAGGATCTCGCAGGCCGTGGAGAGCGCGGCCGGGGCGGTCAGCAGCGGCAGGCTCGCCACCGCCGTGGCGAGGCCGACGCTGAGGACGTCCGCGAAGAGGGTCATGCGCGGGCCGAAGATCTCGCCCGGCTCACGGGTCGTACCGCGTATACCGCTCATCGGTTCACCCCTTGATCCCGGAATTGGCCATGCCCTCCACCAGGAACCGCTGGAAGGCGAGGAAGAACAGGACGATCGGCAGCAGCGCGATCACCGACATGGCGAACATCGGTCCGAAGGCGGACGTGCTGGACGCGTCCACGAACGACCTGAGCGCCAGGGTGAGCGTGAACTTGTCCGGCGAGAAGAGATAGATCAGCTGGGTGAAGAAGTCGTTCCAGGTCCAGATGAAGGTGAAGATCGCGGTGGTGATCAGCGCCGGGCGGGTGAGGGGGAGGATCACCAGGAAGAAGGAGCGGAACGGGCCGCAGCCGTCGATGCGCGCCGCCTCCTCCAGCTCCCTCGGCAGTCCGCGCATGAACTGCACGATCAGGAAGACGAAGAACGCCTCCGTGGCAAGGAACTTGGGCAGGATCAGCGGCCAGTAGGTGTTCACCATGCCGAGCTGGTTGAAGATGATGTACTGCGGGATCAGCACCGCGTGATGCGGCAGCATGATCGTCGCGATCATGAATGCGAACAGCGGGCCCCGGAAGCGGAACCGCAGACGCGCGAAGGCGTAGGCCGCCAGGGAGCAGCTGAGTACGTTGCCGAGGACCGCGCCGCCCGCGATCAACAGGGAGTTGGTGAGCAGGCGCCAGACGGAGACGTCGTTCACGCCGTCGAGGGCGGTCTTGTAGTTGGACCACTCCAGGTGGCTCGGCAGCAGGTCGAGGCTGGCGATGACCTCGTTCGCCGGCTTGAGGGAGGTCGACAGCAGCCAGGCCAGCGGGTAGAGCATGACGAGGAGCGCGGCCAGACAGCCGAGGTGCAGGGCGATCCGGCGCCAGGCAACGGGCTTGCGTACGCCGGGAGTTGGGGCCGCGGTGGTCGTCATCGGACGCCCCCTTCGGTGTCGGAGGCGTAGAAGACCCAGGAGCGTGAGGTCCGGAACAGTACGGCGGTGACTGCACCGATGACGATCAGCAGTACCCAGGCCATCGCGGACGCGTAGCCCATGTGGGAGGCGACGAAGCCCCGGTCGTAGAGGTAGAGCGTGTAGAAGAGGGTGGAGTCGGCCGGGCCGCCCTTGCCGCCGCTCACCGCGAAGGCGGGGGTGAAGACCTGGAAGGCCTGGATCGTCTGGAGGACCAGGTTGAAGAAGATCACCGGGGACAGCATCGGCACGGTGATGGAGAGGAACTGGCGCCATCTGCTCGCGCCGTCCACCTCGGCGGCCTCGTACAACTCCCCTGGGATCTGCTGGAGTCCGGCGAGGAAGATGACCATCGGCGCGCCGAACTGCCACACCGTCAGCAGGGCCACGGTGACGAGCGCCCAGCCCGGCTTGAAGATCCAGCCGCCGGTGCCGAAGAGGTTGTCGACGGTGCCGCCCTCGTTGAACAGTGCCCGCCAGACGAGGGCCACGGACATCGAGGCGCCGAGGAGGGAGGGGGCGTAGAAGGCGGAGCGGTAGAAGGCCCGGCCGCGTTTCATGTTCTTCAGGGCGAGGGCGACGACGAGCGCGAGTCCGAGCTGGAGCGGGACCGCGATGACGACGTACATGAGGGTCGCGCCCACCGACCGCCAGTAGCGTGGGTCCTCGGTGAACATCTGCGTGTAGTTGCGCAGGCCCACCCACTTCGGCGAGTTGAACAGGTCGTAGTCGGTGAAGGAGAGATAGAGCGAGACGGCCATGGGGAGCAGGGTGAGCACGCAGGCGCCCAGCACCCACGGGGACAGGAACACCCAGGCGGCGCCCTCGCGTTGGCGCCCCGGCCGCTTCACGGGAGTGGTCTTCTCGGTGCGGGCTGGGGCCGGTATCTCGGTGGTGGTCATGACCTCAGCTCCGCCTTCGCCTCGGTGACGTAGTCCTGGGCCGCCTCGCGGGGTGACATGCGTTCGTACGACACCTGGTCGTAGTCGCGCTGGAAGGTGGTCTGCAGGGCGCTGTCACCCGAAGGGGGCGCCTGGGGCGGGGTGTTGAGCTTTCCTTCGAGGGTGGCCTGGTAGGCGTAGATCGTCTTGTCGAAGTCCTTCAGCTTCGGGGCGAGTTCCTCGCGGATCGACTCGTTGACGGGGATGCCCCGGGTCGCACCGAGGATCGCCGCGGCCTCGCGGTCGTTGAGCATGAAGTCGATGAGCTGGGCGGCCTGTTCGGGGCTGCCGGTGTCGGCGGCGATGCCCATGAACATGGAGGGCTTGAAGTACTGGCCGGGGGTGCCGTCCGCGCCCGACGGCATGGGGGCGAGGGCGATGCCGTCCGGGATCAGGGCGAGGTATCCGCTGGCCGGGGCGTCCCAGTTCATGTCGGAGAAGGCGGTCCGACGGCCGAGCGGGGTGTTCTCGACCGAGCCGTCGATCTGGGTGGTCTGCTCGGCGGGCGAGACGACACCCTCCCGGCGAAGCTTGTCGGAGAAGGTCCACCAGCGGGTCAAGTCGTCGGCGGTGAAGCCGAGTTCATGGCTCTTGGTGTAGAGGGCCTTGCCCTGGCCGCGCAGCCACACCTCGAAGGCGTCCTCGCTGTGCCCGGGGTCGGTGCCGCCGGGCTTGCCGGTCTTCTCCTTCAACACCCGCATGGCGTCGGCCCATTGGTCCCAGGTCCAGCCGCCGTCCGAGGCGTCGGCGGGCGGCTCCAGGCCGGCTCCCTTCCACTGCGTGGGGTCGTAGACGACGGTCTCGGTGCCGCGTCCCTGCGGGACGGCGTACTGCTTGCCGTTCAGTTTGCCGGTGGCGAGCAGTCCTGGCTCGAACTCCCCCGTTTTCAGGGCGTTCTGCTGTGTGCCGAGGTCGAGGAGGACGCCTCCCGAGGCGTACTGGTCGATCATCCGGTAGTCGAGCTGCATGACGTCGGGGGCGTCGCCGCCGGCCGCTTGGGTCGCCAGTTTCTGCTTGTAGGCGTCGTATCCGGCGAACGAGGTCTGTACGTCGACGTCCGGATGCTTCTTCTCGAAGAGGTCGACCGCCGACTGGGTCCTGGCCGCCCGGTCCGGGTTGCCCCACCAGGTGTAGCGCAGGACGACCTTGCCGCCCGCGCTCGTCGAACCGTCCGTGCCGGAGCAGGCGGTGAGTACGGCACCGAGAGCGAGACCCGCCGCGGTGACGGCGACGCCCGTGCGGGACCGCCGGGACCTTCGGAAGCTCCAAGGCCTCCAGGACTCCTTTGTCCTGTTTCCGGGCATGAGTGGGTCACCTCTTTCGCTAGAAAGCGCTTCCACCCCCCTCGCACGACCCTAGGGAAGGTCCGGATGTCAGAACAAGACCCCTGCACCGCATGGACGGTCCGGCCGCCCGTCACCAGGTCAGGTGAAGGCTCTCCGGGGAGCGGTGGATCATCGTCGGGCGCATGGTGACCGGATGGTCCTCGGCCAGTCGTAGGCCCGGCAGGCGGCTGGTCAACTCCTGCAGCGTGAGGCGGAGTTGTTCGCGGGCGAGCTGGGAGCCGGGGCAGGCGTGGGCGCCGAAGCCGAAGGCGAGGTGCCGGACCGGGGTGCGGGTGATGTCGAACTCGTCCGGGCCCGGGTGCCGCTCACCGTCCCGGTTGGCGGCGCCGAAGGCGACGAACAGCGTTGCCCCGGCGGGGAGTTCGGTGCCCGCGAGGGTGACCGGCCGGGTGGTGACACGGCGGAATCCCTGGAGCGCCGTGTCGTACCGGGCGGCCTCCTCCACGGCAGCCGGGATGCGGTCCGGTTCCGCGCACAGCAGCTCCCACTGGTCCGGGTGCCGGAGCAGATGGAGGACCGTCGTGCCGATGAGCGCGGTGGTGGTGAGGTGGCCGGCGATCAGCAGGTTCTGGAGGTGGGAGACGGCCTCATGGCGCTGGTCGAGGGTGAGTTCGGCGCCGCCGTCGGCGGCAGCAGCATCGGCGTCTCCGGGGTGGGTGACGGACGCGACGATGTCCGTGCAGAGGTCCTCGCGGGGTTCGGCGTGCCGGTCGCGGGCGTACCGGTCGAGGATGTGCTGCGTCGCCACCATGTCCTGGGCGACGGCGATCTGCTCGTCCTCCGGCAGGGGACGGAAGAGGAGCTCCTCGGCCCGGTAGCCGCCGTGCACGACGGCCGGTATGTCGGCGGGGGCGAGTCCGACGATCCTGCCGATGACGTCTCCGGGCAGACGGCGGGCGTACGCGGACATCAACTCGACGTGCCCGGGCTTGCCTTGAACCTGCTCACCGTTCACGAACGCGTCGACCAGGGCGGCGGCGCGCTCGGCTGCGTACGGCAGGACCGCGGCGACCCGGGCGGGCGAGAGGCCCTTGACGATCGGGGCCCGCAGTTCCTGGTGCTGGGCGCCGTCCGCGCCGACGACCACGGGCCGCCCGCCGAAGCCGCCGCCCAGCACGGCGAACGCGGCGGGCGACGGCATGACGTCGGGGCGCAGCGCACCGGCCGACGAGAAGTCCCCGGCGCGGCGCAGCACTTCGCGTACGTCGGCGTCCCGGGCGACCAGCCAGGCGTCGAGTTCGGGGACGAAGGTCAGCCCCTGGGCGTCACGGGCGCGGGCGTAGTGGGGATAGGGGTCGCTCTGCAACTCGTCGAGTCTGTCGTGCGGTTGACTGTCCACGCGGTGCCCTTCGGCCTGGGTGCGGTGCGGGTCATTGTCACGAGGTCGCGCCCATGCTGCCGTACACGGTGCGGGGGCGGAAGCGGTCTTCGGGGCACAACCTCGTCGTGGGCCCCACTCCCACCGCGGTTCTTGTGCGAGTCGCACAAGAAGTCGCACAAGAACAGGGGCGACAGAACCCCGGAACGTGCCGTGCCGCCCCTCGGGTTCCCTACGATCGTGCCGTGGTCAACTTCCTCCTCGAACGCACGGTGCCGCTCCCCCTCGACGAGGCCTGGCGCCGGCTCACGGAGTGGCCCCGCCACGCATCCGTGGTCCCCCTCACCCGCGTCACGCTGCTCACCGACCCGCCGACCCGCCAGGGCACCGTGTTCGTCGCCCGCTCGGGGATCGGCCCCCTCGCCTTCGACGACCGTATGGAGGTCACCGTCTGGCGGCCCCCGACGGACGACGCCCCGGGTCTCGTCCGCCTGGAGAAACGCGGCCGGGTCGTCCTGGGCTGGGCGGAGATCGAGGTGGGCCCGGGCCCGGGCGGCCGCTCGCGGGTGGTCTGGCGCGAGGAGTTGCGCGTACGCCTGCTGCCGTCGCTGTTCGACCGCCTGCTCGGGGTGGCGGCGCGGTATGTGTTCGGGCGGGCGGTGAACCGGCTGCTGAGGATGGGGTGACCCTCGGCATCGACGATGCCGGCCTCGCCCCGGTGCTACTCGCCTGCTCCAACGACCGTTCCCGGTCGCCGAGGTCGTCAAGAACCTGGTCACCGTCCTGAACGCCCGGATGCCCGGTCCCGACGTGACGGCGCGCGGTTCGGCCGGGGCTTCGAGATCCCGGTTCGAGGGCGTGTGACGTCAGGCCACGGACCCGATCCGCCCCGCCGGTACCGACCCCGAGGTCACGTCGTGATGGATCGGGGTGTGCGCCCCCGTCAGCGAAACCCCGCTCCCGCCACGCCTGTTGGCGACGATCTCCGACGCGATGGACAACGCCGTCTCCTCGGGCGTACGAGCGCCGAGGTCCAGCCCGATCGGTGACCTGAGCCGCGCCAACTCCAGCTCTGTGACGCCGACTTCACGCAACCGCTCGTTCCGGTCCAGGTGGGTCCGGCGGGACCCCATCGCGCCGACGTACGCCACCGGCATCCGCAGTGCGAGCTGGAGCAGGGGTACGTCGAACTTGGCGTCGTGGGTGAGGACGCACAGGACCGTACGGGCGTCCACAGCCGTCCGTTCCAGGTACCGGTGCGGCCACTCGACGACGATCTCGTCCGCCTCGGGGAAACGGGCGGGCGTCGCGAAGACCGGGCGGGCGTCGCACACCGTCACGTGGTAGCCGAGGAACTTGCCCATGCGGGCCAGCGCCGACGCGAAGTCGATCGCGCCGAACACGATCATGCGGGGCGGCGGCACCGAGGACTCGACCAGGACCGTGAGCGGTGCTCCGCAACGAGAGCCCTGCTCGCCCATCTCCAGGGCGCCGGTGCGGCCGGCGTCGAGGTAGGCACGCGCCTCGGCGGCCACCGTACGGTCCAGCTCCGGGTGGGCGCCGAAGCCTCCCTCGTACGAGCCGTCCGGGCCGACGACCAGGGCGCGGCCCAGCAGTTCTCCCGGGCCGGAGACGATCCGCGCCACGGCCGCCGCCTCCCCGTTCGCGGCGGCGGCCAGAGCCGAGGCGAACACGGCACGGACGGGCGCGGACGCCCGTACCGGCGTCACCAGGATGTCGATGACACCGCCGCAGGTCAGGCCCACCGCGAAGGCGTCGTCGTCGCTGTAGCCGAAGCGTTCGAGGACCGACTCGCCATCTGCCAGGGCCTGTTGGCACAGCTCGTACACCGCGCCCTCCACACAACCGCCGGAGACCGAGCCGATCGCGGTGCCGTCGGCGTCCACCGCGAGGGCGGCACCGGGCTGACGGGGGCCACTGCCGCTCACGGCCACCACCGTGGCCACGGCGAAGTCACGTCCCTGCTCGACCCACCGGTGGAGTTCTTCGGCGATGTCCAGCATCTCGTTCTCCTTGCGGTGTGCGTGGTCGGGTGCGGGTCCGGTGGGGGCTGGTCGCGCACCCGACAACCAACCGACTACGCCGTACCCGTCAGGTGTTCAGGACGTACC
The DNA here is from genome assembly GCF_036345175.1 of Streptomyces sp. NBC_00576. Classification (NCBI taxonomy): domain Bacteria; kingdom Bacillati; phylum Actinomycetota; class Actinomycetes; order Kitasatosporales; family Streptomycetaceae; genus Streptomyces; species Streptomyces sp. NBC_00576. The sequence continues at coordinate 2,132,436 of NZ_CP107780.1, forward strand.
GGTGTCTTCGCCAGTTCCAGTCCCGTCGCGTTGCGGATCGCCGCCAGGACGGCCGGAGTTGACGACAGCGTGGGCGCCTCGCCGACCCCTCGGAGGCCGTACGGGGCGTACTCGTCGGCGAGTTCGAGGACGTCGACCGGGATGGTCGGGGTGTCGAGAATGGTGGGGATCAGGTAGTCCGTGAAGGACGGGTTGCGCACCTTGGCCGTCCTGGGGTCGACGACGATCTCCTCCATGACCGCGATGCCGAGGCCCTGGGTGGTGCCGCCCTGGATCTGGCCGATGACCGACAGCGGGTTGAGCGCCTTGCCGACGTCCTGTGCGCAGGCCAGTTCGATGACCTTCACCATGCCCAGTTCGGTGTCGACCTCGACGACGGCCCGGTGCGCGGCGAACGAGTACTGGACGTGTCCGAAGCCCTGCCCGGTGCGGAGATCGAAGGGTTCGGTCGGCCGGTGCCGCCACTCCGCCTCGACCTCGACGGCCTCGTCGCCCAGGACGTCCACCAGGTCGGCGAGAACCTCGCCGGCGTCCGTGACGACCTTGCCGCCCTCCAGCAGCAGCTCGGCTGTGGCCCAAGCGGGGTGGTAGGAACCGAACTTGCGGCGCCCGACCTCCAGGACCTTCTCCCGGACCAGCTCGCACGAGTTCTTGACGGCGCCACCGGTGACGTACGTCTGCCGGGAGGCCGAGGTCGAACCGGCCGAGCCCACCTGGGTGTCGGCCGGTTGGATCGTCACCTGGGTGACGCCCAGCTCGGTGCGGGCGATCTGGGCGTGGACGGTGACCCCGCCCTGGCCGACCTCGGCCATCGCCGTATGCACGGTGGCCACCGGCTCGCCGCCGACAACCTCCATACGTACACGGGCAGTCGAGTAGTCGTCGAAGCCCTCGGAGAAGCCCACGTTCTTGATGCCGACCGCGTAGCCGATGCCCCGGACGACGCCCTCTCCGTGGGTGGTGTTGGAGAGGCCGCCCGGCAACTGACGTACGTCCGCCGCCTCGCCCGCCGTCAGCCACTGCTGTTCCGGAGGCAAAGGCATCGCCTTCACTCGGCGCAGGAGTTCGGCGACCGGGGCCGGGGAGTCGACGGCCTGTCCGGTGGGCAGCAGGGTGCCCTGTTCCATGGCGTTGAGGCGGCGGAACTCGACCCGGTCCATGCCCACCGCGTCGGCGAGCTTGTCCATCTGGGCCTCGTAGGCGAAGCAGGCCTGGACCGCGCCGAAGCCGCGCATCGCGCCGCAAGGCGGGTTGTTGGTGTAGAGGGCGATGCAGTCGATGTCGACGTCGTCGACGACGTACGGGCCGGCGCCGAGCGAGGCCGCGTTGCCGACGACCGCCGCGGAGGTGGAGGCGTACGCGCCGCCGTCGAGGACGATCCGCGCCTTCAGGTGGGTCAGCTTGCCGTCCTTGGTGGCCCCGTGCTCGTAGATGAGCTTCGCGGGGTGCCGGTGGACGTGGCCGAAGAAGGACTCGAAACGGTTGTAGACGATCTTCACCGGTTTGCCGGTGCGCAGGGCGAGCAGGCAGGCGTGGATCTGCATCGACAGGTCCTCGCGCCCTCCGAACGCGCCGCCGACGCCCGAGAGCGTCATCCGGACCTTGTCCTCGGGCAGGCCGAGCACGGGCGCGATCTGGCGCAGGTCGGAGTGCAGCCACTGGGTGGCGATGTAGAGGTCGACGCCGCCGTCCTCCGCGGGGACGGCCAGTCCCGACTCCGGGCCCAGGAACGCTTGGTCCTGCATGCCGAAGGTGTACTCACCGGTGACGATGAAGTCGGCGCGTGCGCGGGCGGCTTCGACGTCGCCGCGGACGATCGGCTGGCGGTGGACGATGTTCGGGTGGGCGACGTGACCGAAGTGGCGGTCGGTGCGGTTGTCGTGGATGAGGATCGCGTCCGGCGCGGTCGCGGAGGCCTCGTCGGTGACGACCGGCAGCTCGCGGTACTCGACCCTGATCTTGGCGGCGGCGCGGCGCGCGGTCTCCGGGTGGTCGGCGGCGACGATGGCGACCGGTTCACCGTGGTGGCGGACCCTGCCGTGGGCGAGGACCGGGGTGTCCTGGATCTCCAGGCCGTAGTTCTTCATGTCGGCCGGCAGATCGTCGTACGTCATGACGGCGTAGACGCCGGGCAGCGCGAGGGCCTCGCCCGTGTCGATCGACACGATCTCGGCGTGGGCGACCGGGGAGCGCAGGGTCTGGCCCCAGAGCATGTCCTCGTGCCACATGTCGGAGGAGTACGCGAACTCGCCGGTGACCTTGAGGATGCCGTCGGGGCGGAGCGTGGACTCGCCGATGCCGCCTTTGGTCTTCGAGCCCTGGGTGACCTTGGTGGGGGTCCCCAGGGGAGCACTTTTGCCGGGCATGTCAGACCGCCTCTCCCTGTCGGGCCGCCGCCAGCCGGACCGCGTCCATGATCTTCTCGTAGCCCGTGCAGCGGCACAGGTTGCCCGACAGCGCCTCGCGGATGTCCGCGTCGGTCGGGTTGGGGTTCTGCTCCAGCATCTCGTCGGCGGCGACCAGCAGACCGGGCGTGCAGAACCCGCACTGGACGGCGCCGGCGTCGATGAACGCCTGCTGGATGGGGGCCAGTTCGACGCCCTCGCCGGTCTGGGAGTCGCTGCTGCCCCTGGGCTCCCAACGCTTGGCCGCGTCAAGTGACGTACCGCAGGCGCCCGTTGCGCAACTGCCGTGCTCCGTACGCTGTTTGGCGTAGTCGGCGAGCCCTTCGACGGTGACGACCTCGCGCCCTTCCGCCTGCCCTGCCGCGACGAGACACGAGCACACCGGTACGCCGTCGAGGCGGACGGTGCACGAGCCGCACTCACCCTGCTCGCAGGCGTTCTTGGAGCCCGGCAGACCGAGCCGCTCCCGCAGGACGTACAGCAGGGACTCGCCCTCCCACACGTCGTCGGCCTCCTGCGGACGTCCGTTGACCGTGAAATTGACGCGCATTACGCGACTCCCTCCGTGCGAGCGGCGGTGCCGCGGTACGACTCCCAGGTCCACGTCAGCGTGCGGCGGGCCATCACGCCGACGGCGTGGCGGCGGTAGCTCGCGGTGCCCCGGACGTCGTCGATGGGGTTGCAGGCGCCCGCGCACAGATCGGCGAACTGCTTGGCGACCGACGGAGTGATGATCTTCCCGTTGTCCCAGAAGCCGCCCTCTTCGAGCGCCGCGTTCAGGAACTCCTCGGCGGCCTTCGCCCGGACGGGTGTGGGCGCCGCCGAACCGATGCCCGTACGGACGGTCCGGGTCGACGGGTGCAGTGCGAGTCCGAAGGCGCAGACCGCGATGACCATGGCGTTGCGGGTGCCGACCTTGGAGTACTGCTGGGGCCCGTCCGCCTTTTTGATGTGGACGGCGCGGATCAGCTCGTCGGGGGCGAGCGCGTTGCGCTTCACACCGGTGAAGAAGTCGTCGATCGGGATCAGCCGGGTCCCTCGTACGGACTCGGCCTCGACCTCCGCGCCCGCGGCGAGGAGCGCCGGGTGGGCGTCACCAGCCGGGGAGGCGGTGCCGAGGTTGCCGCCGACGCCGCCCCGGTTGCGGATCTGCGGGGAGGCGACCGTGTGCGAGGCGAGGGCCAGGCCCGGCAGTTCGCCGCGCAGGCTCTCCATGATCCGGGTGTACGGGACCGAGGCGCCGAGCCGCACGCTCTGCTCGCCGGTCTCCCACTCGTAGAGATCTCCGATGCGGGTCAGGTCGAGGAGGTACTCGGGCCGGCGGTGGTCGAAGTTGATCTCGACCATCACGTCGGTGCCGCCCGCGATCGGCACAGCGGTGGGGTGCTCGGCCTTCGCGGCGAGCGCCTCCTCCCAGCTGGCGGGGCGAAGGAAGTCCATGACCGCTCTTTTCCTCTTCGTCGCATGAGTCGTACCAGTGGGCTGTACCAGTGGGCCGTGCCCGTGGGTCGTGCCAATGGCTCGTTCATGTGCTGTTCACGTGCGGTGAAACCAGTACACAGGGCTGTGCTCCGCCTGGGTCAGTCACGGAAACCATGAAGGAGTTGGCTGGCCAGGGCGATCGTCTTGTAGATTCGTATGAACAGAGGCCATCAGTAACCTCTCCGATTTTCCCCGGAAACAGTGATCGCCGCGCAGGCGGAAAAGCGCGGCTCGCAAACAGAACGGCGGCGACGAGAATGCGGCTGCGCGCACTGCTGGACACCGACGCGCTGGGCCTCACGCTGCTCGGCGGCGAGGACGAGCTGGACCGCACCGTACGCGGGGTGATGACCACCGACCTCAGGGATCCCAGTCGCTACCTCTCGGGCGGCGAGCTGGTGCTCACGGGCCTGGCCTGGCGCCGGGACCCCGGGGACTCGGAGTCGTTCGTACGGCTCCTGGCGGGGGCCGGGGTCACGGCCCTGGGTGCCGGTGAGGCCGAACTGGGGAACATCCCGGCCGACCTGGTCGCGGCCTGCGCCCGGCACCGGCTGCCACTGTTCGCGGTGCACGAGTCGGTGGCGTTCGCGACGATCACCGAGCATGTCGTCCGGCAGGTGTCCGGCGAGCGCGCCGGGGATCTGGCGGCGGTCGTGGACCGGCACCGCCGGATGATGACCTCCGGTCCGGCGGGCGGCGGCCCCGACGTGGTCCTGGACCTGCTCGGCTCCGACCTCGACCTGCGCGCCTGGGTCCTCTCCCCCGCCGGACGTCTCATCGCGGGCTCGAAGGTCTCCGGCCCCGCCCCGGCCCCCGACGTGTGCGCGGCACTGGCGGCCGAGCACCTGACGGCGGCCCGCACCGGCAGCCGACATGTGCTCAGCCCCCACCGGGTGGCGGTGGGCGGCACGGCGTACTCCCTCTTCCCCGTCCGCGCGGGCGGCCGCACCGCCGCACAGGGCGGCTCACGGGACGTACGCGAGAGCCTGCTGTCCGACTGGCTGCTCGCCGTCGAGGCGGACGCCGGGGACTGGCCGGCGGAGCGGCTCGATCTGCTCCAGGGCGTCACACAGCTGATCGCGGTAGAACGCGACCGGCGCGACGCGGAACGCGTGGTGCGGCGACGGCTCGCAGAAGAGGTCCTGGAGCTGGTGCAGACAGGCGCCGCGCCCGCCGAGATCGCGGCCCGGTTGCGGGTCGCCGCACCGGTGCTGCTGCCCGGCCTCGGCGCGGCCCCGCACTGGCAGGTCGTCGTGGCCCGCGTGGACTGGGCCGGCGGCGAGGTCGAGGGCGGCCCGGTGGCCCAGACGTTGCTGGAGGAAATCCTTGTCGACCCCCTCCTGACGGGTCCGGAGCACTCCGACCGGATCGCCGTGGCCCATACGGGGGACGAGGCGATCGCCCTCGTACCGCTGCCGGCGGTGTCGTCGGTGTCGGCGGAGCACGACGGTTCGGAGGAGGGAATTCTGGCCGAAAAGCTGCTCGCCGGCGTGCGGGACCCGTTGTCGGCCGGCCTGGACGACGACGGGCGGCTCACGATCGGTGTCAGTGCGGCCGTGCACTCGGCGGAGGGGCTGCGCGGGGCACTGGAGGAGGCGCGGCACGCCCGCCGGGTGGCCGCGGCGCGCCCCGGCCGGGTGTGCGCGGCGGGCCACCAGGAGCTGGCCTCCCACGTGCTGCTGCTCCCGTTCGTCCCTGACGACGTCCGCCGCGCCTTCACGGCCCGCCTCCTCGACCCTCTGCGGGACTACGACCGGCGCCACCGCGCCGAGCTGATCCCGACGCTGGAGGCGTTCCTGGAGTGCGACGGCTCATGGACACGGTGCGCTGCGCGGCTGCATCTGCATGTCAACACGCTGCGGTACCGGGTGGGGCGGATCGAGCAGTTGACGAGCCGTGATCTGTCGCGGCTGGAGGACAAGCTGGACTTCTTCCTGGCACTGCGCATGAGTTGAGCCCACGCACAGAGAAAGCGGGGCGTGCGCGGTCCTGGCGCGCGCCGGGTGGGGCCGGTTGTGCGGCAACCGGGGTGCTCGTTCTTCCCCGACTTTGTGAATTCTTTCACCTACCCTCTTGGCCCGGCACCAAGATTCGTGTTGAGATGCCGCCACCACTCAACAGGCTCGATGGCGTGCTCGGGGAGGGCAACGTGGCGTACACCGCCATGTCTGGTTCCGGAACGACCTCTGGTGACGATCCACTCCAGACCGCGGTATGGCGGCTGCGCTCGCGCGCCTGCTGGGCGGACGCGGCGGCGCTGCTGGACGCCGCCACCCCCGACGCCTCGCTCCAGCGGGCCGCGCTGCTGGTGGAGCGATGCCTCTACACCGAGCAGGGCTGGGGAGAGGCCGAGGACGCGCTCCGTACGGCGGAGGCGCTGGCCCAGAGCGACGAGGAACGCGGCGCGGCGGCCTGTGAGCGCGGGCAGTTGGCGTACGCGGCGACACTGCTCGGCGTACGGGACCGTGCCGACGAGGCGCGGGCCGCGCTCGGCCGGGCGGCGGCGCTGATCCCGCCGGGGGCGTCGGGGCGGGCGGTGCTGGACTTCCGGCGGGGGCTGCTGGCGGAGAACCTGGCGCGGTCTCCGCAGGCCGCGCGGGCCGCGTATCGGCGGGCGCACGCGGGAGCCACCGCGCATGCCGATCCGCTGCTGCTGTCGTTCACGTGGCGTCATCTGGCCGGACTTGCCCTGCGGGACGGGGAGTTGGCGGAGGCGCGGCACGGGTTCAGCGAATCCCTGCGGATTCGGGAGGAGTTGGGGTATCTGGTGGGGACGGCGCCCGCGTTGGCCTCGCTCGCCGATGCGGAGTCCGAGCCGGAGGCTTCGCGGTTGCGGGCCGAGGCGGGGCGGTTGTTCCGGTTGCTCGGGGGTGTTCCCACCTGGCTGGCGCGGCAGTTGGCTCCGCCGGCTGCGTCTGCGTAGGTCGCGCCGACCGGGGGGGTTCGGTTGTTCGTCGGCTGCGGGTGCCCTGCGGCTTGTCGCGCCCACGCGGCGGAGCCGCAGATCAGATACAGCCCCGCGCCCCTGACGGTGGGTCAGTGAGCGCCTGTCACGTGGTCACGTGTCAGTGACTGGACCAGCTGGACGTCTCTTGCGATCAGGGCGTCCAGCAAGGTGACGTGGTCCTCCGCGTCCGCCAGGAGTGCCGCTCGGCCCGGCGTCGCCTTGGCGCCCACCAGGGGCCACTGGGCGCGGCGGTGGAGGTCGTCGGCGATCTGCACCAGTTGGGTGTTGCCGGCGAGGGACAGGACCGCCCGGTGGAAGGCTCGGTCGGTTTCCGCGTAGGTGGCCCGGCAGCCGGTGGACGCCGCGCGGGCCGTTGCCTCGGCGAGGGGGCGGAGTTCCGTCCAGCGTTCGGGGGGCACCGTGCGGGTCAGGCGGAGCAGCACCGGGAGTTCGATCAGGGCCCGGATCTCGGCCAGCTCGGCCAGTTCGCGGGCGCCTCGTTCCACGACGCGGAAGCCCCGGTTGGGGACGACCTCGACGGCGCCTTCCAGCGCGAGCTGCTGCATCGCCTCGCGGACGGGCGTCGCGGACACCCCGAAGCGGTCGCCCAGTGCGGGGGCCGAGTACACCTCCCCGGGTGCCAGCTCGCCCCCGACGAGCGCGGTGCGCAGCGCGTCGAGGATCTGGCCGCGCACGGAGGAACGCTGGACGACGGGACGTGCCTGTTCGGTGCGAGGCAGGGGGATCGGCTGCTCACTGTGCGTGTGCTCGCCCCGGGCACCGACTCCCGGCGCACCGGCTGCCGCGTCGGGACGGACCGCCGGACCCGTCGCCCCGGGGCGCCACCCTCGGTCCACGTCCGCAGCCCTGAGCTGCGGTGGAACGCGTACGGCGGCCGGGTGTGAGGCCGGGGCCCTGGTGTCGGGCGAGCCGTGCGCGCCCTGCGGGCCGGCGTGCTGCACGGGGGCCTCCTCCGGGCTAGATGGCACCTTGACGGCACATGGGGTCATTGCGGCGGGTTGTTACTCGCCCGTCAAGCACCATAGGCGCACATTCCGTCAGTTCAAATCCCGATTCGAGTCCAGGTTCGGATTTGCGCCGGATCCCCGGCCGGATCCGGTGTTAAATCCGGATCACATCGCGGGCATGATGGGTAAGGTAAGGCTTGCCTATGATCTTCGAGCGATCTATCGAGATTCGGTGGTCCCGACATGTCCGCTCCCGTACAGACCCGGTCCGCCGTCGCGGATGCGTACGACCGGCTCGCCGAGGCCTACCCGGACGCGGCCGTCATCGAACTGGGCCCCGGACAGCCTCATCCGCGCGGCGCCGGATGGGTTCGGGCCGCCGGGCTCGCGGCCGGCGACGGCGACCTCGACTCCTTCCTCGCGTGGGACGACGAGCAGGTACTGCGGGACTACGGTCAGCGGGGCCGCCCGGACGTCATCGCCGGTTTCGGGCTGCACCGGTACGCGTGGACCGCCTGCCTTCTGATCACCGTGCCGTGGTTCCTGCACCGCCGGGTGCCCCGACTGCCCGTCGAGGACGTCTCTTACCACCGCACCGACGGTCGCTTCAGCATCCGCACCGGCGCCTTCACCTGCCTGCCCGGCGACCCGGCGGCGGCCCTGCCCGGCGCCCGGGTCGTCGGTGACGAGGAGGCGCTGCGCGGGGAGGTGCGGGCGGCGCTCACCGAGCATCTGGAGCCCCTGCTCGGCGGTTTCGGGCCGCGCATGCGGCGGCGCGGACGGGCCCTGTGGGCCGTGGTGACCGACGACGTCGTGGAGGGCCTGCATTACATAGGACAAGTCGTCGGGGAAGGGGACCGGGCACAGCGGGAGTTGGAGCTGCTGCTGCCGGGCTCGACCCGGCCGTTCGTCGGGTCGGCGGGCTTCGGGGAACTGACCGGGCCGAACGGCACTCCACTGCCCACCCGCGACCGGGCCGGCTGCTGTTTCTTCTACACGATCCGCCCGGACGAGATGTGCGACAACTGCCCACGGACCTGCGAGAACGACCGCATCGCCAAGCTGACGGCCGCAGCCACCAGTTGAGGAACCCTCAGCAATGGGCCCCTCCCCCCGTGACCCGGCAGGGCGTGCCGTAGGATCGCCGCCGTAAGATCATGTTCGATTGAGGCCTCGTACGGTTACAGCCACTTCACAAGTTCCTCACTTGTCGCAGGAACTTTCCGTGGAACCACCCGTACGGGTAGTCTTATTCGAACTCAACTCCCGCCCCTCAAGCGGCAGTTCGAGCAGAATGTCGCCCTGAGCATCCCCTTGCACCTCCTTAGGCGGCCTCTTGCCCCGAAACCCCCTGAGGGCTGAGGGGATTGGGCCACTATGGCGGGCGTTACGCCCTATCCCAATGCAAGGGACCCCAGATGAGACTGACCGACATATCGCTTAACTGGCTGCTTCCGGGCGCCGTACTGCTCCTGGGCGTGCTGGCGGCGGTGGCGGTGCTGGCGCGCGGCAAGCGCTCCTCGGGGACGAAAGCGAGCCAGGACGACTCGTGGGAGCGCACCGAAGAGCGCCGCAGGCGCAAGGAAGCCATATTCGCCTCGGCGTCCTACGTCCTCCTCTTCTGCTGTGCAGCGGTCGCCGCAGCGCTTTCCTTCCACGGCCTCGTCGGCTTCGGCGAGCAGAACCTGAACCTCACCGACGGCTGGCAGTACCTCGTCCCGTTCGGTCTCGACGGAGCGGCCATGTTCTGCTCCGTACTCGCGGTGCGCGAGGCGAGCCACGGTGACGCCGCCCTCGGCTCCCGGATACTCGTATGGCTGTTCGCGGCCGCGGCCGCCTGGTTCAACTGGGTGCACGCGCCCCGGGGTCTCGACAACGCGGGCGCCCCGCAATTCTTCGCCGGTATGTCCCTGTCCGCCGCGGTGCTCTTCGACCGCGCGCTGAAGCAGACCCGCCGGGCCGCCCTGCGCGAGCAGGGTCTGGTGCCGCGTCCGCTGCCGCAGATCCGTATGGTCCGCTGGGCGCGGGCGCCCCGCGAGACGTACAAGGCCTGGTCGCTGATGCTCCTCGAGGGCGTCCGCAGCCTGGACGAAGCGGTCGACGAGGTGCGCGAGGACCGGCGCCAGAAGGAGCAGGCGCGTCTGCGCCGGCGTGAGCAGGAGCGAGCCGAGCGCGCGCACCTCAAGGCGATCAGCCGGGGCCACCGCGGCCCGTTCGGCGGCGGTGGCGGTGGCGGCGGTCAGCAGGTCGAGGTGGAGCGGGCGCCCGCCCAGGTCACCTCGGAACCTGCCATATCCTCCGCGGAGCAGCTGCCCCTGCGCGCCCGTCCCTCCCTTCAGCCCGTTCGTGGCAGCAGTGACTCGATCACTGTCGACCTGACGGCGGAGGACGACACGATGGCCCTGCCCCGCCTGGACTCCCTGGAGCGCAAGCTCCGGGACCTCGAGCAGCAGTACGGCTGAGCAGAGCAGCACTGCTGAGCACGAGTTGAGCGCGAACCGACATGGGGGCGTGGCCTGTTCAGGCCGCGCCCCCGTTCAGTTCGAACCACACCGCCTTGCCCACGCCGTGCGCCCGGACTCCCCACGCGTCGGCGAGGGACTCCACCAGGACCAGACCTCTGCCATGCGTACCGTCGTCGGCGATCGGTGCGCGCAGCCTCGGCCTGCGTCCCACGAAGTCCCGTACCTCCACGCGTAATCCGTGCGGCGAGACGGTGGCCGTCAGCACCGCGTCGCGGTCGGTGTGGACCAGCGCGTTGGTGACCAGCTCGCTGGTGAGCAGTTCCGCTATCTCCGAACTGCCGGGCCTCCCCCAGTGCCGCAGCAGCTCGCGCAGTGCTCTGCGGGCCTCCGGTACCTCCCGCAGATCCGAACAACCCAGCCTGCGCCTCATCTGCGACGCCTCCCCCCGGTCCACGCCACCGTCATCACCGATGCCGATGCCGTTGTCGTTGTCGATGTCGTTCTCGGCCGTTTCCTCCGCCGTTTTCGCCGCGAAGGCCCCGATGATCACGGGACCGCCCCCTCGTGCCTGCCTCTTCATGACCCCCGCCCGGACGCTGGTGTAGTCCCCTCCTGATCGAACGCGTTCACGGGATCCATGCCCCCGACCTGAACACGCCAGTCATGTCGAATCCTCAACGACCGGATGTACGGGGCTGGTTGGACTGTTACTGGCCGGATCAGGACATCGACCGCGCCCGCCGGGCGCGGCTGGAGGGACGTCTGGAGCGGACGCTGCGGCAGTTCACGCGCCCGTCCAGCCGAGGACGGGCGCGTGAGGGCGGCGGATCGGCCGAACTGTCCAGGGCGGGCTGCCGATCCGGCCGTAGGTCACTTCCCGCCGATGCCCTTCGTGCCGATGTGGATGATCCGGTGGTCCCGGGTCATGTCGACGACCAGCTTGGTGGTGCTCCCCGAGCCCCAGGTCAGCGTGATGCCGGCCTCCGTGTGGTCGGCGGTGCCGTTGTCGGTGACCGTCCAGCGGAGGGGTTGGAGCTGTTCGCCAAGGAGTGCGCACAAGGCCGAACTAGCTCGATCGTGTGATCGTCCGCGTGAGGGCTTGCGGCGCCCTGGGCTGTTCGGGCTAACGTGGTTGTGCGACCTGGCCGGTTGGGTACGGCGTCAGCGTGCGGGGCCCCTGCTCCACCAGAGTGATGGTTCAGGGCCTCCCCGTCGCCTCTGGCCGTACCCAACCGGCCAGGTCGCGAGGGCTGTGTCCATCAGCGGCCTCCGGCCGCGGGGGCCTCCCGGGCTCGGACCACGCACACGATGCGTGTCGCCACCCGGGGTCGAGAACGCCGGGGACCAGCTCGCCCAAGACCGTTCGGGGCGCGCGGCTGAACGGACTCACGCCCGCTCAGTCCACAGGAACGGTGGATGTAGTACTTGCGGAGCGCCGGAGCTTTCCGCCGGCACCGGGGCCGCTCTGGGCGTCGATGTAGGCGCCGTAGAAGTCGGCGACGCGCGTCACGGAGTCGGACGGGCTGCCGGTCAGCGTCCGGGGCGCCGAGGCGGCGGCCTTGGCCGGGGTCGCCTGGGCCGAGGCCGGGTCAGTAGAGCTTCTTGACCGCCGTGGTCGTCGTCTTCTTGAAGGCCGGCACCGGGGCGTCTTCGAAGTCGCCCAACTGGCTCCAGTCCACGACCGTGACGGCGTGGCCGTCCCGGCCGACCGACAGGAGACGGATGTCGGTGGCGCCGTACGAGGTCTCGGTGTGCAGGCCGTAGACGTGCGCGCCCTCCTCGACCGGGAGCGTGCCGTAGTCCTTGAACTCGGCCTCGACCTCGGGGTCGGACTGCTCGATCCGCGTCGGGCACGAGCGGATCTCCTTGTTGAGCCGCGTGGCGAGAGCCTTGGCCTTGGCGTCGCTGGCGACGACGATCGTGAGCTGGCGGGCGCTGGTGTCCAGGTCGGTGCGGAACGCGCGGTACCGGGAGTCGTAACCCGGCAGCGCCGCGTCGAGGCAGAACCTCAGCTCGTCCGGCACCCCGTCCTTGACCTTGTCCGCCGTCCAGGCGGAGCTGGGGTGCGGCGGCAGTTCGGCGGCCGAGAGGAAGGCGGGCGGGGTCGGGGCGCTCGCCTTCGCGGTGGCACCGGCCGGGGCCGCCAGGGCGACCCCCGCTGCGGCTGCGGCGAGGGCGGTGAGTGCGGACAGCGCGGTGAGCATGCCGGCGCGGGTGGTGCGGGTGGTGCGGGTGGTGGCGTGTACATCGCGAGTGGGCATGGGTGTCCCCCGTGTCTGGGTGCACGACTGTGCACGGATTCGCATGAGCGGGTGATGTGTCGGATGTCGCCGCGCCGGGTGGTCGTCGGTCCGGCGGCGGTCGGTGCGACACCCAAAGCATCGGCCGCCACTCGGCGCGACCGCAACCGGTGACACGCGATCCGCCACGGTGGAACCATCCCATCCCCCCTGACGTGCAGGTATATGGAGTGCCTGGGATGCCGTTCCGGGACGCGAGGATCAGATGAGGACGGGGGAAGGGTGTGTCGACGTACGACGACGTGGCGGAGTTCGCGGCGCTGCTGACGCGACTGAAGGGGCGTACGGACCGCAGTTACGGCTCACTGGCCCGGCGCCTGGCCATGAACACGTCCACCCTGCACCGCTACTGCTCCGGCGACACGGTCCCCCTGGACTTCGCCCCGGTGGAACGGTTCGCCGCGCTGTGCGGAGCGTCGCCGGAGGAGCGCGTGGAACTGCACCGCCGGTGGATCCTGGCGGTGGCGGCACGGCAACGCACGCGTACGGCAGCGGAACCGGGTACATCCGCCGAACCGACCACGTTCGAGGAACCCGGTACGTCCGCCGAACCGGGTACGTCCGCAAAACCGGAAACGTTCGCGGAACCCGGTACGTCCGACGCGGGGGACGCCCCCTCTGCGCCCGCCACCCCGGGCGAGCCCACTCCCGCCGACCGTCCCGCTGACCGTCCCGCCGGCCGCCGCCCCTGGTACCAGCACCGTCGGATCGCGGTCACCGCGGCCGTGGCCGGCACACTCCTCGCCACACTGGGCAGCCTGTCGGCCCTGTCCGCCGACCGCTCCCCGCCCAAGACGCCCCCGGCCCGGTCGCCCTCCCCGACCCCGACCAAGACCTCCCCCGCGCCGATCACCTGGACCGCTAACTCGCAGGCCTGGGCGCTCGGTTGCGGCCACGACTACGTCATCGCCAAGTTACCGAAGCAGGTCCCTCCGCCGCCCGCCGCGCAGGACGCCGGTCCATGGGCGGCGACCCAGCACGCGGTGCACGGCGGCGACACCAACGTCGAGATCTCGGTGCAGGGGCGGACATCGACCGCGGTGGTCCTGGAGGCGCTCCGGGTCCGGGTGGTCGGGCGGAGCGCTCCCGCCGAGGGCACCGCGTACTCCATGGACCAGGGCTGCGGCGGCTCGATCACTCCCCGCTCCTTCTCCGTCGACCTCGACAAGGACCGGCCCATCGCCCGCTCGGCGCCCGGCAACGACGTGGGGACGCCGATTCCGGCGGTGCGCTTCCCCTACCGCGTCTCCGCCCAGGATCCAGAGGTGCTGCTGGTCACCGCCCGGACCGTGACCTGCGACTGCCGCTGGTACCTGGAGCTCGACTGGTCCTCCCAGGGCCGCACCGGCACCGTGCGCATCGACGACGCCGGACGCCCGTTCCGGACCAGCGGCATCAAGGGGCTGCCCCGCTACTGGTACTCGATGCGCGAGTGGGTCCCGCGCACGGACTGACCAGCCCCATCCACAACGTCCCGTTGCGCCCGGTCACGTCTCCCAGACGGCGGCGGCCGTACGGTCGTCCGCGTATCCCTTGACCCGTACCTGGGTGTCCGCGAGGAACGCGGCGAGGCCGGGCGGGGTACCGCCGGACCACCGTCCCGTGAGGTACTCGCACAGCTCGGGCTCACCGCGCAACGGCTCGGCGAGGCCGCCGGTGCACAGCAGGAGCGTGTCCCCGGGGCGGGCGACGGAGGCGCGGAAACGGAAGGGTTCGCGGGGCGGTTCGGGGGCGGGCTCGTAGGGGCTCGGAGGTGTCGTGATCCCGAGGTCCATGGTGAGCCGGTCCCCGTCCGGGGTCTCGTGGGGCAGCGAACCGAATCCGACGACGGGCTCACCGGCCGGGATGTCGGCGACCCGCGGTTCGATGTCCTGCCATTCGCCGTCCCGCAGCCGGAACAGTCCGCCGGCGCCGACGCCGAAGAAGACTCGTGTACGACAGTCAGGGTCGGCGGGAAGCAGCAGACAGCGCAGGCCCGCGGTGTACTCCTCGGGTTCGATGCCCTGCTCGGCGGCGCTCGCCCGGAGCTTGCCGAGGCTGCGGTCGGTGAGCCGGTGCAGCCCCGACTTGAGGTCGCCGCGCCGGGCGGCGCGGAGGTCCTCGGCGAGCCGTACATGGCTGCGGCCCACCGCCCGCCCGATCCACTGGCATGCCTCGGCGGCGGCCCGGTGCGCGCCGGGCGTGGCACGGGCGCCGGTCGCCATCGCGATGAGGACGAGTGCGTGGTCGCCCGTTCCGAAGCGGGCGGTGAGGAGGGAGTCGCGGCGGGGCTCACCCCTGAAGCGCGCGGAGTCCCCGCGCAGCGAGACGGCCCGGAGCGTGCAGGCGCCGTATTGCGCCCCGTCGAGCACGGTGTCCGCGACGAGGTCCCCCAGGTCGTCGGGGTCGGCGGGCGGGAGGGCGGTGGGTTCGGGCGCGTAGGTGGGGGGACCTGAGCCGACGTAGTCGACGGTGGTGGGAGGCCCGGCGATGGCGACGGCGACGGCGGACCCGGGTGTCCCGGAACTCTCCGGCGGCTCCAGCGCCTTCGGCGTCTCGGGCGGGAGTGCGGGGAGGTCCGGGCGGGTGGGAGTCCGGCGGGAAGGGGGATTGGGCAGGGGGCTGTCCTGGCCGCTATCGGCGGGGGTGGCGTCGCGCGGCGGCTCGGCCGGCGGGCTCCCCCAGGCGGAATGGGGCGATTTCCCCGAGGCCGGCCTCCCCGGGGAACCCCAACCCTGCCCGCCCTCTCCGGCCGAGGCATCCCCGGAGGGCTGCGCTGGTGAACTTTCCCGCGCGGATGCGGATGCGGATACGGATACGGGGCCGGGCGGGGCGGACGGACGCAGCGGAACGTCCCACACGGCACCGGTGACATCGACGGAATCCGGGACTTCGGAGCCTGCCACCCGGCCACCCTCACGGGCCGACCCCACGTACCCAACCCCACCCGCGTCCACGAACCCAGCACCAGGCGCGGCAGACGGACGCGGCAAAGCGCCCCACGGGGCACCGGTGGCGTCGGCGGAATCCGATGCGTCGGAGCTCGCCGCCCGGGCAGCCTCACGAGCCGACGCCACGCCCTCGCCTGCGCCTGCGCCTGCGCCTGCGTCCATGAACTCAGTGCCCGGAGCGGGCGGGTCCACGGCGGCTTCCCCGTCGAGGCGTCCCGGTGCGCCTGGGGGTTTCTCGGGGGTCGGTGCCCGTCCGGGAGCGGGTGTCGTGGGGGTCTCTGTCGGGCTCAGGGTGCCGCCGCTGTCAGCCGACGGCGCGGGGGTGCGGTCCCGGAAGCCCGGGGGTTTGGGCCCCGGCGGGAAGGTCACGGGGCGCGAGGGCATGGCGGGCGGGGGTTCCCACGGGGCCCGGGGCCGCCCCGGGCCGCTGCCGCGCCGTACGTCCCACGTCCCGTAGGGGGCGCCGCCGCGCTGTGGCGGAACCCCGGGGCCGGGGCCACTGAACGGCGGCTCCGGTGTTCGTCCCTCGCCCTGACTGCGCCAGGCGGGCGCGGGAGGCGAGTCCTGAGTCGGTGCGGGCTGCGACGGCCGCGGCGGCAGCGGTGGCAGGGGCCCCGCCCCCAAGTCGTCCCCCTTCTCGGACACGCTTTCGCGCCCGAACACCGCGTCGGCCTGCGAAGCGTCGACCGTGCCCGACGCCGAGGCGAACCGGTCGTCCAGGGAGTCGCCCGCGGCCGTGGGCCCGGTGTCCTCGGTGGAGTCGTCGTACAACTGCCCCCACCAGTCGTCCTCGTGACCGGTGGACCTCTCCCCCTGCTGGCTCATGCCCCCAATTGTCCACCGTATGGGCCGGTTGAAAACGGGGCATCCGGAAAATCCGGCGGGACGCCCCGTCGTGAACGGCGTGTTCGACGGCGTGTCGGATGACACGGCGAACGTCCGTACGAAAGTCGCCGGGCGATCCCACCCCCCACGGGAGAACCGCCCGGCGACGCCAGGGTGACCTGTTCCGGTCCACTCCGACCCGAGTGTGACCGGTCTTCCTTGGGTTCCGCTGTGGTTCGCGGTGGCGGCACGCGTACGAGCGGGGCCGGCCGGCCCAGGACCGCCGTGGCTGCCCCTGTCCTCCCTCTCCCCCCATCTCCTGGCCTGCGCTTTCCTCCGTCCTCCGGCAGGCTGGGCAGATGGGAGCGTGGGATCTCCTGCTGATCGGCCTGGTCATGCTGTTCGGTCTGTGCGGAGTTCTGGTACCCGGGTTGCCGGGGTCGTGGCTCGTGTGGGCCGCGGTCCTGTGGTGGGCGCTGAAGGATCCACAGGCGGTCTCCTGGTGGGTGCTCGTGGGCACGACCGTCGTCCTGTTCCTGTCCCAGGTGGTGCGCTGGCAACTGCCCCCGCGCCGACTGCGTGCGAGCGGCGCCACCCGCCGAATGGCGGTGTACGCCGGGACCGGCGCCCTTCTCGGCTTCTTCCTGCTGCCCGTGCTCGGCGCGCTCCCCGGCTTCATCGGAGGTGTCTATCTCCACGAACGCATGCGGCTCGGCCGGCACGGCGAGGCGAAGGCGGCGGTACGGAGGGTGATGCGGGCGGGCGGCACCAGTGTCCTCGTCGAACTCTTCACCTGTCTACTGATCATGGGCGCGTGGCTTGGCGCCATATTCTGGGGCTGATACATCGGATCTCTCTCGCATCATTGACGGCCACTCACCTCTTCTCTACGTTGCATCCGGGGATAGCTCCGATGAATTGGCGAGCTGATCGCCCAGGGCCACGCACGCCGCGTGCACCTGGTCCACCCCGCGCACACCACGATCCGCACGCGTGATGTTCATTCGGGCTGGTCTCAAGCCGGCTGGTCTCGAGGGCACAAGACCGTCCGGGGCGCCGCCCCGGACGGCTGCCTGAGCCGGGAACCCCCTTCCCTTCAAGGAGGGGAGGATTCAAAGACTCCTGAGGTCGGCCAGGTTGATCCTGTCGGCCATGGCCCGCATGCCGGCGGCGTTGAAGTGGAGGTGGTCGCCGGGGTCGTAGGCAGCGCGCAAACGGTGCGGGAACGCCGGGTCCCGGACGGCGGCGTCGAAGTCGACGACCGCGTCGAAGAGACCGCGGCCACGGATGACGGTGTTCACCTGGCGGCGTACGGATTCGCGGGCCTCGCTCCACCGGGCATGGCCGCCGTACGGGGTGATGGTGGCGCCGATGACACGGATGCCGTGGGCGTGGGCGCGGGACACGAGCGACTTGTAGGCCTCCTCGAAGGCGCGCGGGACGGTCTGTTCGGGAGTGCCGTTGATGTCGTTGATGCCCTCGTACACGATCAGCGCGCGCACCCGGGTCCGCGAGAGGACGTCGGCGTCGAAGCGGGTCAGGGCGCGCGGGCCGACGCCGTCGAGGAGGACTCGGTTGCCGGAGATACCCGCGTTGAGGACGCCGAGGCGGCGACTCGGGGGCAGTGCGGCGAGCCGGTCGGCAAGGCGGTCGGGCCAGCGACGGTTGGTGTCGGAGGCCGTGTTGCCGCCGTCGGTGAGGGAGTCGCCGAGCGCGACCACGCTGCCGGCGGCGGGTGCGTCGAGGACGTCCACGCCGGTGACGTAGTACCAGGAGCCGAGAGTCCTGGTGTAGGCGTCGCCGTCCTCCGCCGCCGCCCAGTCGCCGCTCGGGGCAACGAAGTTGGTCTGCCTCGCCGTACGGTGGTAGGTCACCGGTCCGGAGTCGCCCGGGGTGTGGACGGTGACGAGCAGATTGGCGCCGGCCGGTACGGCGAGCTTGACGGCGTCGGTGACCCGGTCCCGGCCCGCCGGGATCGTCACCGTGGGGACGCCCGCGAAAGTGGCCGTACGCATCGAGCCGGGTGCGGCGTCCGGGCTCTTCGGTTCGCCGGGTTCCTGGAGGGCTACCGTGACTGCGCCGAGACGCAGGGGCTTCGTGCCGAGCCGGTTGGTGAGGCGGATGCGCAGCGCGCTGCCACCGACGCTGATGTGCAGGACGTTGCGGATGGAGGCGCCGGGCCTGGCCGGGACGGTTCCGGAGGCGGCGGCCTCCCAGGTCCCGGTCCAGACGCGGGCAACGGGGGTTTCCCGGACGGGAGACGAGAAGGGAGCCGGGGGCGGTACGGGGATGCTCCCCGTGTCGGCTCTCGCTACGGGCGGGACGATCGCCAGGGCGGTCACCAGGGCCACGAGGACATGCCGAACCATGATCGCGCGGGTCATGGCGCATGGTTTCCCGCCCGGTCGGTCGCGCCAACGCACTTGTCACACCCCTGGCGGCACGCACGTACGTTCGCACGTACCCCCGCGTTTTCGCTGCGCCTGCCGGGGCCGCCGTGTTTGGCTTCCGCCATGACCGAATTCAGCGCGGCCGAGCGGGCCTACCTCCGGACCCAGCGGCTGGGGCGGCTGGCCACCGTCGATCCCAACGGGCAGCCACAGGCGAACCCCGTCGCCTTCTTCCCTCAGGACGACGGGACGATCCTGATCGGCGGTTTCGCGATGGGCACCACCAAGAAGTGGCGCAACCTGGAGAAGAACCCGAAGGTCGCACTGGTCGTCGACGACGTGGTGAGCGTGAGCCCCTGGAAGGTGCGCGGCGTCGACATCCGCGGCGAGGCCGAACTCCTCACGGGCCCCCACGAGTTGGGCCCGCACTTCAGCGAGGAAGTGATCCGCGTCCATCCAAGGCGTATCCACAGCTGGGGCCTGGAGGAGGAGTGAGACCGCTTCAGGGTGACGGCCGGCCAGCCGAGGCGGCAGTAGATGCCGGCCCGGTGCCCTGAAGCGCCGGCCAGCTTTTCCAGCCCGTCCGGCGATTGAGGACGAGCGCGTTCAGCGCGAAAGGGGGGTCTGGGGCCACAGCCCCCGGAAACGGGTGGGACGGGTAAGGGCGGCGGGGGCGAAGAAACCCCCGCCACCCCGGCGCACCTACCTCTGACGCCCCCGCTTCGCCTCCATCGCCGCCCTCCCCTCCGCCCCCTTCTTCTTCCAGTCCTTCCGGATCTCCGCCCGCAACCGCGCATCGGTCTTGGCGACGATGAACTGGTTCTCCCGCAGCAGCTTGCGGTAACTGTCGAGGCGTCGCTGAGCCAGCGCCCCCGAGTCGACCGCGTCCAGCACCGCGCACCCGGGCTCCGCCGTGTGGGCGCAGTCCAGGAAACGGCACTCGGCGGCCAGTTCCTCGATCTCGGCGAAGACCTGTCCGACGCCGGTACCGGCGTCCCAGAGACCGACGCCGCGCAGCCCTGGGGTGTCGATGAGTACGCCGCCACCGGGCAGCACGAGCAGATTGCGGGTGGTCGTGGTGTGCCGGCCCTTGCCGTCGGCGTCACGGATGCCCTGGACCTCCATGACATCCGCGCCGAGCAGGGCGTTCGCGAGCGTCGACTTGCCCGCACCGGACTGCCCGAGCAGCACGGCCGTACCGTCGGCGACCACGGCCGCGAGGACGTCGATGCCGTCCCCGTTGGTGGAGCTGACGGTGAGCACCGGCACCCCGGGGGCGGTGGCCTCCACGTCCTGGACGAGATACGCGAGTGTCGTCGCGTCCGGTACGAGGTCGGCCTTGGTGAGCACCACGACGGGCTGCGCACCGGACTCCCAGGCCAGCGCCAGGAACCGTTCGACGCGGCCGAGGTCGAGTTCCACGGCCAGCGACACGGCGACGATGGCGTGGTCGACGTTGGCCGCGAGGATCTGGCCCTCGGAGCGCTTGGAGGAGGTCGACCGTACGAACGCGCTCCGGCGTGGCAGATACGTACGGACGTAACGGGGATCACCGGCCGGTTCGACCACGGCCCAGTCGCCCGTGCACACGACCCGCAGCGGATCGTGCGGGGTGACGAACGCGGTGTCGGCGCGCAGCACACCATCGGCGGTGGCGACATCGCACTGCCCGCGGTCGACCCGTACGACACGACCGGGCAGCAGACCCTGCCCGGCATACGGGGCGAACTCGGCCTCCCAGTCCGCATCCCAGCCGTACGGCACGAGCGGATGCGAGGAAGACGAGGACGAACCCAGGAGAGAAGAGAAAGACAAGGGGTGACCCTTCACAAGGGTGGCACCGGCACCGCGCTCACGAGCGCGGGAAAGAGTGAGGTCAGCCGGAGGCCACAGAAGTGGACTTGATGAACTTCCGGATGCGGGCAGCGCCCATCTCAACGACAGCCATCGGTCACACCTCCCAAACCAACCAAGTCACCCGCGGCAACGCCAGGTCGCCGCTCGAACACCACCGACCCTAGAGGTGTCCGAGGTCGCGGCGCCACCGAATAACGGCGCGTCCGACGGCGACTCGCGCGGAGTCGAACGTGCCCACCGCGTTCCCGCCCCGTGATCTGGTCCGGCTCGCGAAATCACGCCGGTGACGCCGAGCACGACCACTGTGGCACCCTCGTCGCCACCGTGCCGCTCGTACCCCGTGGCCCAGCCCCGCAGCACGGTCAGCCCCGGCGGCGGGGCCGCGCGCAGAACTCCGCCGGCAGTCGCCTCTCGCCGACACCGGCCTCGCCGGTGATGTCGACGATCGCCGGACCGCCCTCCCCGGGGCTCTCCAACAGCGGTTCCAGCAGGCCGAGTTCCGCTGTCCTGCTGACGAACGGCGCCATGCCCGTACGCCGCCCCGACCCGTCATACGCCTCAGCCACGACACCCTGCTGGAGGCTCCGCTGGACCGCTTGTCAGTGGCTGCCGATAGCGTTCGCCGCATCGTCACAGCAAGACCGGGACGCACCGGCTCAAGCGTGCTGTTTCCGGACGGTGTCAGGGGTGGAGACCGATGGGTTGGTTGTCGGCGGGCGACGGGTACGAAGTCGCCCTGGTGGAGGGCCGGGTGGCCGCGCGGGCCACGTCCGGACGTGCGGCGGGGCGGCAGCTGAAGTCGCTGCCGAAGGCGGTCCGGGAGCACCCGGAGACGGACCGGCTGCGGCGGTTCGGCGAGTGGCTGGACCGGCACGCGGTGGCGTGCGTGGCGCAGGTGGACACCTGGATGGTGTCGTCGCTGCCGGTGCCCACCGGGCTGTTGGCCCGGCTGTGGCCGGACGAGGCGTGGCAGTCTGCGCTGCGTGACCTCGCGGTCGTCGGGGACGACCCGGACGAGGTGGGCTTCCTGCGGGACGCGACGGACGCCGGTGAGCTGCGGGTGGTGAACCTGGACGGCGAGACGGTCCGGCTGTCGCCTCGTACGGTGACGCTGCCGCACCCGGTGCTGCTGCCCGACCTGGAGGACCTGCGGGAGTTCGCGGCGGAGCTGGGCGTGACGCAGCGGGTGGAGCAGATCCACCGGGCCACCTGGCTCAGGCCGGACGGCCTGGCGGAAACGGTCACCGAGATACGGGAGTTCGCGGGCGGGACGTACGACTCGCGCTTCGGGCTGGCCGCGCGGGCCACCTCGCTGGGCTACCGGGTGTCCGGCGGCTACGCGACCTGCCGGGTGCGGGACGCCAGGCGCAGCATCGAGGCGTCGGTGTGGATCGGGGAGCCGTACTGGGACGGGGACACCGAGACCGGCGGCCTGACCTGGAGTGACGAGGAGGGGCGCACAGTGCGGCCGTCCCGGGTCGGCCCGGTTGCCTGGTCCGAGGGGATGCGCATGGCGGCGGCGCTGTATGCCGGCCGCAAGATCGAGAAGGGCAAGGACGCATGAGCGACACGGGGACCGTCGGGCAGACGGAGGCCGCCGAACTGCTGACGGCCGGGGCGGTGCTGCCGCCGGGTACGGAGGGGGCCGGTGAGCGGGCGGTACCGCTGACCGCGCGTGCGTACCGGCATCCGGGGCTGGACGGCCGGGTGGTGGTGCGGCTGGTCGCGGCCGAACTGGGCGCGGCGGAGGACCTGGCCGCCGGTTTCCTCGGCCTGGAGCCGGCCGGCGAACCGGCCGACGTGGGTCTTGGCCTGCGGCAGTCGCTGGGCTTCCCGGAGTGGGTGCTGGTGCACCACCCGGCGGACGGCCACCACGCGCTGGGCGTCGTACCGGAGCTGGACCGGGTGGCACGGCAGGCGAAGTCCAAACCGAAGGCCGCGCTGGACGCCTACCAGTTGCTCGCCGGTCAGCTGGCAGCCGCCGTGCCGCACTTCCTGCCGACCTTCTACGAGCAGGCCGGCCGGGTCTTCCTGGGGGTGGAGAACGCCACGTACGCGGCGCAGATGTTCACCCGGGCCCGCAGGTCCGAGGCCGAGCACGGCCTGACAGTCGACGAGGAGCGACTGGACGCGGTGTTCCTGGAGTTCGCGCTCGCCGGGGCGCTGCCGGTGAAGGTGCTGTCGGGGTACGCGAAGGAGCTGGTCGCACGGGTCCCGGCGCAGGAGGCGTTCCACCGGTTCCGCAAGCTGTGCGTGCGACGTACGGCGGGTGGGCTGGCACCGTCCGCGCAGATGGCGGGCGACCTTCGCAAGCTGGCCAGGGCCGCGGGCCTGGACCCGGTGGCGGAGGAGGGCGCGTATCTGGCCGAACTGCTGGCGCTGCCCGCCACGTTGCGGGCTGCGGCGGGATGGTGGAAGGCCCACCGTCCGGCGCTGGCGGCACTGGCCCGGCAGGAACCGCAGGTGCGCGGGACGCTGCTGGAGCTGATGCCTTCGAGTGACGACAGGGAACTGCCGGGACTGTGGCTGGAGTTGCTGGAGGAGTCCGGCGCCACGGCGGGGCTCTGCGACGACACGCTGCCGGAGGCCGAGCGCCCGGCGGACGGGACCGCGGGCTGGCTCGGGCGGTTCCTGACATACCGTGACTCCGGGTGGCGGCGGCGTGGCCGACTGCCGGGGCTGTATCCGCTGGTGGAGCGGATGGCCGACCGGCTGCGCGCCGAACTCGCCGGGTCCGATGGCACGTTGCCGGTCACCACCGATGACGTGGACCTGCTGGACCTGCTGCTGTCACTGGAACTGCCGGTCGCCGACCCCGAGGAGCGCGCCCGGCTGAACCTGGAGCAGTGGGCGGAGGGCGAGGACCGGCGTGATCTGGTCGCGCTGGAGGCCGATGCCCGCTTCCGGCCCGCGTTCCGGCGCGGGGCCGACCGGTTCGGCAACGACAAGGACGGTCTGCGGGCCCTGCGGGTACTGGCCCGGTCCCCCGGCGGGCGACCGATGCTGACGGAGTGGGTGCGCGAGGTCGCCGGGCGGTTCGCCGCCGTCGGTCTGCCGGAACTGCCCGACGCCCTGGGCCGGTTGACGTGGCTGCCGGGCGAGACGCTGGCCCTCGCCGAGGACGAGGTACGCGCCGCGGTCGGCACCGACCTCACCCCGGTCGTCGTACGGACCCTGCGGGCCGGCCTCCTCGACGAGCTGGGCTGGCCCACCTGGGAGGAGGCGGCCGCCGCCCTCGTACCCGCCAAGGACATCGACGACCTCGTCGTCGCGGACGCCTGGCCGCATCTGATCGCCTCCGGCTCCTCGCAGGTCCGGGTGCTCGGCGCCGAGGGCACCGTACTCACCCACGACCTGCGGATTCCGGACAAGGACTGCTACGGCGAGCCGGGCTGCCACTACGTGGACGGCGAACTGCTCGTCTACTGGCGGTCCCGCGAGGCGAACGGCGAACTGCGCGGCTACTGGCACCACTCCGCCGACCGCCGGCAGCCCGTGCAGGGCCCCAGCCCCCGGGGCACTCAGGTGAACTATCTCGGCAGCCTCGGCGCCGTCACCCTCCCGCTGCCCGGCGGGGGCCGGACCACGGGCGCCGGTGTGGTGCACCGGGGCGACACCTCCGTACCCGAGGAACGGTCGGTGATCAGCGACGGCACCTCGCACTGGGTGTGGGACTGGGACGGCCAGAACCGCGAGACCGCCGGATGGTACGAGTACGACCCGGCCACCGGTGAACGCGGCCGGCGGAGCCTGCCCGGCTACCTCGCCGACGCCACCAGTACGGCCCCGGCGGGAAGCACCTTCGAGTCCGGCTGGGTGCTGCCCGCTGAGGACGGCGGGTTGCTGGGCTGGCGCGTGGTGAAGCTGCCCGACGGCTCGCTGCGCGGCGAGGACCCGGCCGGGAACGCCGTCGCCCTGCCCGCCGACACCGGACGGCCGGTGCGGGCTCTGCTCTTCCCCGGCGCCGACCGGCCGGTGGCCGTCGTCACGGGCTCCTACGACCTCAGCCTGATCGACCAGGACGGCGTCGTCACGGCCACGGCCAAGACGGACAACCGGCCCGGGACGTTCGCGGCCGGCACCCTGGTGCTGCCGCCGCTGCGCTTCTGGCACTTCCTCCGGCCCCGCGACCCGCAGGGCTCCGAGGCGCTGCGCCGCGTCGACCGCGACACAGCGGCGGCGCTGCTGACCGACGCCGCCCGGGAGCGCGGGGCGACGGACCCGGACGAGCTGCCCGCGCTGATCCGTACGCTGCTGCCGCAGGTCAGTCATGACGCGCTGGTGACGGGCATCGCCGCCGTGGTGCGGTTCGCGGCCACCCAGCAGGCCGCGCTGGACGCGGCTGCGGAGCGCCTCGACCAGGAGCTCGCGGGCGGGCAGCCGGAGACAGGGCTGATCGGTCCCGCCGACCAGGTGCTCGCCGACGCGCTCAACGGCCTCGGCCTCGTCAACTCCTGGTACGGCGCCGATGGCACCGACCAGGTCTGCCGCCAGCTGCGCTTCGTCGGCCAGGCGCTGCGGGACGCCCCCGAGCCGGCGCCGGCGATCCGGCTGCACTTCGACGGGCCGGAGGTGCCGTGGGCGAGGCTGGGCTGGAGGTCCCTTCCCGACCTGCCCGTCGCAGCGGCTTTCCGGGCCGCGGCGGCGACCACCGAGCAGGGGCACCGGGACGCGTTGGGGGAACTCCTCCGCGAGGTGGACGCCCAGGGCCTGGCGGTCCTTGAGCCGACCCGGTGGCGCCGTTTCGAGCTGCGTCTCGACAGCAGCCTGTTCACCATGGCCGACGGCACAGAACGGTCCGGGTCCTGGCTGCATCTGCTCCGGTTGAAGGGCGGCGCGTTCCTGGCCTTCGTGGACGTGGAACGCCCGGACACCGGCAGCTGCGAGTTCACGGCGCTCTTCCACGACCCGGCCGGGCTGTTCGAGGTCCCCGCGCCCTACACGGTGGCGTCCTCGTCCCCGGTGGGCGAGGCCCGGGAGGCCGGGTGGCTCGGGGCGTTCCTGACCGAGCTGGCCGGGCGCGGTGCGGCGCCCTGGTTCCCGGAGGCCGCCGAGGAGTTCGCCCGTCTGACCGGGGTCATGCCGACCACGGCCAGGCTGGTCGTGGCCGGCCTCCCGCAGATGGACACATACGAGCGGAACTTCCTCAGCCCCGAGGCTCGTACGACGCTCGGGGTGAAGGTGGCCGACGCCGCCCTGGCCAAGGACGAGCTGCGCGGCCTGGACGCGGGCTTCCGGCGGGCCGTCGTCCGAGCGCTGCTGCCCGCCGAACCCGCACGGCTGTGGACGGAAGGCCCCGACGTGGCCGCCGCCGCGCAGGTCTGGAACGCCGAGCTGGGCCGGCGGGCCGCAGTCCCCGAAGCGCTGCTCGCGGAGGCCGCCCGCGCGGTGAAGACATCGTGGGAGCCGAGCCGGGCGCTGCCCGCGCTCCTCGACCCGGCCGCCGAACCGCAGTTGAGTCGCGACCTGGCCTGGCACGTCAGCGGGGACCGGGTCCGCCCGGTCGACCAGGACACCACCGGCTTCACCGCCCGCACCCTGGTCAGTACCGTCGCCCTGGCCGCCTGGCTGGCCCACCGGCTCCCGGCGGGTGATCCGATCCGGGCCGTCCTCCCGGCCGCGCTGACCGCCGTACGGGACCGGCTGGCGGGCCCCGGGCTGATGCTCGACCTCGGCGAGTACGTCAGCCTGCCCGACTTCCGCAAGGTGGCCGGCGCCCCCACCGAGACCGGCGAGGGCTACGAGCGCTACGGCGCCGTCATGATGGCCACCCACGACGACCAGCCCGCCCCCGGAATCCGTACGGCGCTGCTGGACGAGGCCGGGACCGACCCGTTCCTGTCTGTTCTGCGCACCGGTGACCAGCGGCCGTTCCCGGCCGAGGTGGCACTGCGCACCGCCGGCGACCCGCGTTTCGCGGCCCTCCTGGCCGATCCCGGTGCCCCGGAGGCGGGGGCGCCGGACAAGGACGGCACCTGGTGGCCGCAGGACCCTGCCCGGTCGGTGCCCGACCTGGTCGGCGAGGCGGCGAAGGAGTACGGCATCGGGGAGGACGCCGCCGTGCTCTACCTGATGCTGCTGGCGATGCCCGACCCGACCGACCGCAACACCGCGCGCTGGACCGGCTGGCCGCAACATCGAGGTGGGGCCGCCCGGCTCAAGGCTGCCCGCGCTGAACTGGCCGCCTCCGGCCTGGTCGTCGAGGCCAGCCGTACCCGGGCCGGGCGTTCGCTCTTCCTGCCCGGCGGCTGGGTGGACCCCAGGTCCCCGCGCCTTCCGCTGGAGCAGTGGAAGCTGCCGCTGTACGACCTGGTCAGCGGTGACCACCCGGCGCTCGGGGTGATCGTCCCGGCCGAACCCGTCGCCGACCTCTACCGCCGGGCCTGGCAGCGGGTCCGCGAAGGCGAAGGACCGCGCTTCCAGGAGCTCAAGGTCCGGCGCGGCCGGCGCCGCTGAGCCCGGCGGTGGACGGGGTGCGGCGCCGGACTGCCCGGCGCCGCACCCCTACCCGCCCCGGACCCCGACTTCTGTACGGCACCCCGTAAAGCACACAGCACAAGGAACCCCATGACCCTGATGGAACAGGCGACAGCGCTCCCCGCCCGGCAGACACTGCCGGCCGAGGAGCGCCACGCCGCCGAACTCGCCTTCCTCGCCGCCCACGACGACGGTCCGCGCCCGCCCCGCTGGGCGCTGACCCCGCGCGCCGTGGTCACCTTCGTCTGCGGCAGCGGCGGCGAGAGCCTGCAACTGCCAAAACCGCATGAGACGCTGCCCGCGCGGCTGGTCATAGCCCCCAAATTCGTCGGCGAACGCGCCCTGGTGGAACGCTGCGTGGTCACCCTCGCCGGTGAACGCGGCCTGCTGCTGGTCGGCGAACCGGGCACCGCCAAGTCGATGCTCTCCGAGCTGCTGGCCGCCGCCGTCAGCGGCACCAGCGCCCTCACCGTGCAGGGCACCGCCGGCACGACGGAGGACGCGTTCCGCTACGGCTGGAACTACGCCCTGCTGCTCGCCCAGGGGCCCACCCCGCAGGCCCTCGTGGCCTCCCCGGTGCTGACCGCCATGCGCGGCGGACAGGTCGCCCGGATCGAGGAGATCACCCGCTGCCTGCCGGAGGTGCAGGACGCCCTGGTGTCGATCCTGTCCGACCGGCGGCTGAGCGTGCCCGAACTCGCGGGCACGGCCGACGCGTTGGTCCCCGCCGCCCCCGGCTTCAGCGTCATCGCCACCGCCAACCTCCGCGACCGGGGCGTCTCCGAGATGTCCGCCGCCCTCAAGCGGCGCTTCAACTTCGAGACCGTCCACCCCATCGCCGACGCCGACGCCGAAACCGCCCTCGTGCACGGCCAGGCCACCGCCGCCGTCCAGCGGGCAGGTGCCGCCTTCGCGGTGGACGACGCCGTACTGGACGCGCTGGTCACCGTCTTCCGCGACCTGCGCTCCGGCCGCTCGGCGGAAGGCTGGGACGTCGAGCGGCCCGGCACGGTGATGTCCACCGCCGAGGCCGTACAGGTCGCCGCCTCCCTGGGCCTGGCCGCCGCCTACCTCCCCGCCGGGGACCTCCTCGACCTCGTGCCCGGGCACCTCCTCGGCGTCGTACGCAAGGACGACCCCGCCGACCACGGGCGCCTGCTCGGCTACTGGGACGGCCCGGTCCGCCGCCGCGCCGAGGACGGCTCCGCCATGTGGCGCCGCCTCTGGGACCTGCGGGAGAACCTGCGTTGACCGTCGACCAGGCGGCGGTGACCGCCGCGCCGCCGAGGACATCCGTCGCCGACCCCCGGGAGGCAGTGGCAACCCTCGCGGCCTCCGTACGGCCGTACCTTCTCGGCGTACGCCACCACAGCCCCGCGCTGGCCTCCGCCGTGCCCGCCCTGCTGGACGCCGCCGGGGCCGAGGTGGTGTGCGTCGAGCTGCCGGCCGACTTCCAGCGGTGGCTGCCGTATCTCGCCGACCCGCGCGCCGTCGCCCCGCTGGCCGTCGCCGGCGCCGGAGAGGACGGCGGGCTCGCCTTCTACCCCTTCGCCGACTTCTCGCCGGAACTCGCCGCGATCCGCTGGGCCCGCGAGCGAGGGGCCGCCGTGCTGTGCTGCGACCTTCCGCTGGCCGATGCGGGCTGGTCCGCACCGGCCGGGCCGAGCCCGACGCAAGGCGGCGGAAAGCCCGGTACGGGCAGCGGTGTGGACACCGGCGCCCACACCCCACCGGCCCACGCCGCAACCGTCTACACCGATGGCCTCACCGCCGCCGGCACCGGACGCGACGGCGACGACCTCTGGGACCGCGCCGTCGAGGTCCTCGCCCCCGGCTGCACCCCCGAAGCCGTCCGCCGCGCCGCCCTCGGCGTCGGCTGGGCCCTCCGCCAGGACGCGGCGGCCACCGGCGGCATCCCCGCCACCGACCTCGCCCGCGAAGCCCATATGCGCCACGTCCTCACCGAGGCCGCCGCCGACGGCCGCCGCGTCGCAGCCGTCGTCGGCGCCTTCCACGCCCCGGCCCTGACCGGCCCGGACGACACGGTGCCGCCCGTGGCCGATGCGAACCGCACCGGAGCCGGATCCGGCACCGCGACCGAGGGGGCCGTTCCGAACGCCCCCATCGGCGCCGCAGCCGACCTGTCCGGTCCGAACAGCACTGCTTCGGTCCCGATCCTGCCCGGCGCGGAGCCGACGAGTGAGGCCGCGCGCCGAGCGCCGGTCACCTCGCTGGTCCCGTACGCCTTCGATCTGCTGGACTCGCGCTCCGGGTACCCCGCCGGAATCCGCGACCCCCGCTGGCAGCAGGCGGTCCTCACGGCCGGCGGCGACCCCGACCGGGTGCGTGACGCCGCCGCCCGCGCGATCACCGCGCTTGTCCGGGAGATGCGCGCTGCCGGGCACACCGCGGGCACCGGTGAGGCGACCGAGACCCTGCGACTGGCCTGCGACCTCGCCAGGTTGCGCGGCCTGCCCGCACCCGGCCGGGGGGAGCTGCTGGAGGCGGTGACCACCGTGCTCGGCCAGGGCGAACCCCTGGGCCGGGGCCGGGCGCTGGCCCGCGCGCTCGAAACAGTGCTGGTCGGTGCCGAGCGGGGACGCATCGCGCCCGGCACGCCCCGATCGGGCCTGGGCCCGTCGGTGGAGGCGGAGTTGGTCACGCTGCGGCTGCCGGGCCCGGACAGCGCGGAACCCCGTGAAATGCGCCTGGACCCGTTGCGGTCCGCACTCGACGGCGGACGGGAGACCCTGCTCCAGCGGCTCCGGGTGTGCGGCGTGGGATACGGCGAGCCGGTCGCGGTGGCCGGTACGGGGGACGCGTCCGCCCTCACCACACGATGGCGGCTGGCCTGGACCCCGTCCGTGCCGGCGCGGCTCGACCTGGCGGGCGTACGCGGCGTCAGCGCCGCCCAGGCCGCCGCCGGAACGCTGCGCGAGACCTACCGTCGCGAGACGGCCGACGGCGGCGCCACCTGCGCACAGCTCCTGAGCGGGCTGCGCGACGCGGCCCGGTGCGACCTGCCCGATCTGGTCGCCGACCGTCTTGCCGAGGCCGCCGTCGTCCTTCCCTCCGCCGCCACCCTCCCCGAACTGCTCGACGCACTCGACCTGTTGGAGGCGCTGCGCCGAGGCCACCTGCCCGGCACCACGCCGGAGGGGCGCGGGCAGGCCGCCGAGTTGGCCGTCACCCTGCTCGAAGCCGCCGTGAGGGCCCTCCCCGGACTGGCCGGCAGCGACGATCCGCAGGACGCCGCCGCGCTGGTCGCCCTGGCGGCCAGGGCCGGCGAACACCACCTCGGGCTGCGGATGGACGACGCCCTGGGTGCTCTCGCGCGCACCGGCTCCCCACTCGTCCAGGGGGCCGCGTCGGCGGCCAGGGTCCTGCTCGACCTCGACAGCCCCGACGCGCTCGGCGCCCGAGCCGCAGGCTGGGTCGACACCGCGACCGGCCCCGACGGCCGCCACCGCCTGGCGCGACTGCTCACCGGCCTGCTCACCGCCGCCGGACCGCTGCTCCAGGCGGCCCCCGCCACCCTCGCCCCGCTGCTGGACCGCATCGACAGACTCACCGACCAGGCCTTCCTGGACCGCCTGCCCGCGCTGCGCGGGGGCTTCGACACTCTCTCCCCGGCGGCCCGCGACCGGCTGCTGCACACCATCACCGAACGCCTCGGCGACCGGCTCGACCTCACGCTGGCCGCCCCGCCCGAACTCATCGCCCTGTGGACCGCCGCCGACACCGCCGGGCTCGCCGCGCTCAACGCCCTGCACCTGCCGTTCCCGGCGGACGGCGTGCCCGGTGCCGACGGCTCAGCCCATCGGGTGGCGCAGGGGGCCCTGGACACGTCCGAAGGAGCCCGCGGATCGGCGCAGCCGCCCGAGACCGCCGCGACAGCACCCGAGCACACCGAGCCGGAAACCGCGAAGGGAAAACCGGCTGACGCCGGGGACGCCTTCACACAACCCGCAGTACCGGCCGCCGTCGCGACCGCGCCCGGGGCTGTGGCCGTCCCGGTAGGCACGGGGGACGAGCCGGCCGGTGCGATGGCGACCACTGCGCCGGCCGGCAGCGCAACGGCACCGGCAGCCGCGGCGGAGCCGCGCCTCGTTCCCGCCGACCGGTGGCGGCTGTTGCTCGGCAGGGAGACCGACCGGCTCCCTGCCGGAGCCCGCCGTTACGCGCACGCCCTCGACGAGTTGTACGGGGCCGGGCGCGGCGAGGGCGCCACCGACCTCGCCGACGGAACGGGCGGCGGCCAGGAGGGGGCCTTCCCCACCGCTCGCGAATGGGCCGAGGAACTCGACGCCCTGTTCGGGGCCGAGGTCCGGGAGGAGGTCCTCGGCAAGGCCGCCGGCACTGGCCGCACCGACGTACTCACACAGCTCGACCCGGACTCCGTACGCCCCTCCGTCGAGCTGCTGGCCTCCGTCCTCTCTCTCGCCGGAGGTATGCCCGAGCAGCAACTCGCCCGGCTCCGGCCGCTCGTACGCCGCCTGGTCGACGAACTGGCCCGCGAACTCGCCACCCGGCTGCGCCCCGCCCTGACCGGCCTCGCCACCCCGCGCCCGACGCGTCGTCCCGGCGGCCGGCTCGATCTGCCCCGCACCCTGCGGGCCAACCTCGTCCACACCCGCCGGCTCGACGACGGCCGGACCGTCGTCGTTCCGGAGCAGCCGGTCTTCAGCACCCGGTCCCGGCGCGAGGCCGACTGGCGGCTGATCCTCGTGGTCGATGTGTCCGGCTCGATGGAGGCCTCCGTCATCTGGTCGGCGCTGACCGCCGCCGTACTGGGCGGCGTGCCCACCCTCTCCACCCACTTCCTCACCTTCTCCACCCGCGTGATCGATCTGACGGACCAGGTCACCGACCCCCTGTCCCTCCTCCTGGAGGTACGGGTCGGCGGCGGCACCCACATCGCGGCCGGGCTCGCGCACGCCCGCTCGCTGGTGACGGTGCCCAGCCGCACCCTCGTGGTCGTCGTCAGCGACTTCGAGGAGGGGTATCCGCTGGGCGGCCTGCTCGGAGAGGTACGTTCGCTGGCCGCGTCCGGCGTCCACCTGATGGGCTGCGCCGCCCTGGACGACACCGGAGCCCCGCGCTACTCGGTGTCCGTCGCCCAGCAACTCGTCGCGGCCGGAATGCCCGTGGCCGCCCTCAGCCCACTCGCCCTCGCCCGCTGGGTGGGCGACCGCCTCCGCGGAGAACCCCGATGAACGAGCAACTCCCGCCCGTCGCCCCGGATGTGGTGGCCGCCGCTGTGGAGGGCCTGACCTCCCGGCTGCGCAAGAAGCTGGACGCGGCGATCGAGCAGTACGCCGCCGTGCCCGCCGCGGTTGAGGGCGACACCGTCTCCGTCAACTGCGGCGAGGACGCCGTGGTCACCCTGGCGCCCGGGCCCTCGGGTACGGTCACCACCGCCGACCAGGCCCGCTGCACATGCCTGCTCGCGCCCCGCTGCCTGCACCGGGCCGCCGTCCTGGGTGCCTGCCCGGTGGCGGACGCGGAGGCCCCGGCGGCGGAGGCCCCGGCGGCGGAGGCCCCGGCGGCAGGGAGCGCGGACAGACCCGAGCCCGAGCCCGTCGCGGCCCCGGCACTCCCCGAGCCGGTGACCGCCGCCCTCACCCCGGCCCAGACCACGGCGGCAGCCGGCCTGTGGTCGGCCGCCGCGGCGGTCCTCGCCGCAGGGGTGCCCGCCGCCGGAGCGGTGCCCCAGGCCGAGCTGCTGCGGGCCGCCCACACGGCCCGGCTGGCCGGCCTGCACCGGGCCGAGGCCGCCGCCGTGCGCGTCGTACGCGGCCTGCGCGGCGCCCGCGCCCGGCACGACGGCCATCGCCTGGCCGACCTGGTCGCCGCTCTGCGCGAACTCCTGCTCACCACACGCCTGTTGGCGGCAGCCCACCCCGACCCGGCCCTGATCGGCACCGCCCGCCGCGGCTACCGGCCGGGCGACGGCGGCCTGCGCGTCCACGGGGTCTGCCGCGAGCCGGTGATCAGCGCCACGGGTTACGGCGGCGTGGTCACCCACCTGGTCACCGACGACGGCCGCTGGTTCTCCGTCGCCGACGTCAAGCCCGGCGGCCCGGCCCGCGCCCGGGGCGCCGCCACGGCTCCCGTCTCCCTCGGCCCGGCCGCGCTCAACCACGCCCAACTCGCGCGCGGCGGCCTGCTGATCACCGGGGCCACGGTCTCCCCGGACGGCCGCCTAGGCTCCGGAAAGGGCGTCCGGGCCACCCCCCTGACCGGCGTCCCCTGGTCATCGGTGCCTCTGGCCGCCCTGTTCGCCCGCCCGCTTGCCGAGACCGTCGCCGAAAGGCTCGCCACGGCCCCCGGCCAGGACGGCGAGGACGGGCGGCCAGGTGAACCGATCGGCTGCGACCTGGTCGTCGTCGGCGCCTCCGGTGATCACCTCCTGGCCCGCGAACTGCAGGCCGCCACCGGCCCCGTCATCCGTCTGGCCCCCGCCAATGCCCACCCCGACCTCGCCCACACCGCCAACCTCCGCCGACTCGCCTCCCGCCCCGGCCTCCACATACGCGTGATCGGCCGGCTCGACCCCGACCGGGCCGCCACCCTGCACCCACTCGCCGTCGGCCCGGTACCCGGCGCCGAAGCGACACTCCGTCTGCCTCCGGAGTGGCTGGACCGCGCCGATCTCGGCTATGACCGCATCCAAGGCGCGCACCTTCCGCCCCCCGACGCCGGTCCGCCCGCCGAAACGCTCACGCCGTCCCCGCCCGACCCGCTGGCCGACTCACCGCTGTGGCGGGTGCGGCGGCTGGTCGAGCTGGCCGTCGCCGGGGGCCGCCGTGCGGTCGCCGAGCCCGCCCGCAGCGGCGATCTCGACCGCGACACGGCTTCCCTGCGCCGTACGGGATTCCGCACCGCCGCCGACCTGGCCGCGGCCCTCACCGCAGCGGCCGACCGCCGCACCCGTGACGTCTTCGGCCGGCTCGACGAAGCCGACCCCGACCACTACGCGTCGGCCTGGCTCGCCGCGGCGGTCCATCTGGCGAGCACCGAACGGGTTCTGGTCCAAGCCACCTGGCAGGCCCACCAGGAAACCTCGGAGGTCCATGACCGACGATCTGTAGATGCCGCGTCGAACATCGATCCGTGAATGCCAGGAGAGGCTTTGGCCATGGCCCAGGGCTACGCCCTCGCTACCACGATGGTGGAGCCGCTGACGCTGACGGAGGCCCCCGATCCCGTGGCGACGACCCCGGGTGACTCCCTCGTAGCCGAAGGCGCCCTGCCCGGACTGGTAGGTGCCGCGCAGGTTCAGGTAGCCGGATCCGTTGCTCGTGGTGGCGCGCGTGGTGAAACCGACGCTGCTCGGCACCCCGTCGAGCGCGGTGTTGACGCTCAGGGTGGTGTCGACCGTGCGGCCGGCCGCACGATCCAGGGAGTGGTCCATTGCACAAACTCCTTTGTCTGCGGAGAGCTGTGCGGAATGCGGGAGTTGGGATGATCCCCCGTAGGGGACGTGCCCCGGCGGTCCGCTCGGTGGCGGGGCCGCCGGGGCACGCGGTCAGGAGACGGTCCAGGTCTCGCTGTTGGTGCTGGCGCTGCCGCCGAGTTCCTGGTCCACCGCCGCTCCCTGGGTGGTGGAGCCCGCGACGCCGATGTGCAGGCCGCTGCCGATGCCCACCAGCATGTAGTTGCTGCCGGTGTAGCTGCCGGTCAGGTCGAGGGCCCACTGCTGGTTGGTCTGGCCGTTGCAGGTCCACTGGTGCAACTGGACGCCGGTGGTGGCCGACTTGTCGGGGACGTCCAGGCACAGGCCGCTCTTGACGCTCTTGAGCGTGTAGATGTTGTCCGCGACCCGGGTGAGGGTCCATTGCTGGTTGGTACCGCCGGTGGACGGCCACTGGATGATCTTGGCGCCGGTCGCCGTGGACCCGCTCGACACGTCCATCAGCATCGAGCTGCCGAGGTTCTTCAGCGTGTGGACCCCTTCCGACGGGATCCCGCTGCCGGCCGTCCACGTGCCCGCGTCCACGTCGAGGGACCAGGTCGGGTACTGGCCGAGGTTCACCGTCGTGCCCCGGATGGTCAGCGGCAGCCAGATCAGCTTCGACGCGCCCAGGTTGGCGGTGTCCCAGCGGTCACCGGCGTAGATGTACGTGGTGCCGGAGGTGCCCTGGACGGTGATGACGTTCGCCGTCTGGCTGCCGTAGGTCTTGGTGCCGGGGGCGGCGAAGTTCCGGAGCGCCGACCACGGGCCGCTCAGTGAGGTGGCGGTGGCGTAGACGTTGTCGTTCAGGCTCCAGCCCGTCAGGTGGGAGCCGAAGACGTAGTACATGCCGCCGATCTTCACCATGGCGGGCGACTCGACGCTGCCACTGCCGCTGCTGCCCAGCACCGCCACCGAGCTGTCCACGGAGAGGTAGTCGGCGGACAGCTTGTAGATGCGCAGGCCGTTGTTGCGGTCCTCGCTGAGCAGGTAGCCGGTGCCGTCGGTGTCCTGGAACAGGCCGAGGTCCCGGCTGAGGTTGCCCTGCGGCCGGAAGCTGCCCCGGTAGGTGTACGGGCCGCACGGGGTGCTGCTGGTGGCCACACCGACCTTGGCCTCGGCGTAGTTGGTGCTGTCGATGTGCATGTACATCACGTACGTGCTGGTCGACGCGTTGTAGATGACCTTCGGCCGCTCCACGATGCGGCTGGGGCCCAGGTCACCACTGGCCTGCAGCCCCAGGGCCTGACCCCGGTAGGTCCAGTTGGCGAGGTCGGTCGAGGTGTAGCACGGGATGTCCTGGAAGGACGTGTCCCCCGACGCCTTGCCGGTCTTGTCCTCGCCGAAGCCGTACCAGGTGCTGCCCACCTTGATGATGCCCAGGCCGTGCAACTGCAGGGTGTTGCCGTTCTGGTCGGTCCGGTCGGCACCCGTCGTGAACGTCACCGAGGCCGCTTGTGCCTGCGTGGCGGGGACGAGCAGGGCGGCGAGACCGCCGAGCAGGGTCAGGAGCGTGACGAGCGTGGTCCGCCATCGGGCACGCGGTGGCGGTGTGCGGTGCGATGTGGTGAAGGGCATGGTCTCGCCTCTCCGTTGAGGTCCGGGGATGGTGCGGGCGTACGGGTGTACGGGTCGAGCGGTGGGATCCTGGGGCCGCTCAGGGGGCGAGCGGGATGGTGATGGTGTTCCAGGACATCGGCGGCAGCAGGGCGCTCAGCCGCCCGCCGTCCGTGACGGTGCCGGTCACCGGCTTCGGCGTCACACGGTCCTGATGCTGGAGCGTGTTGGCCGCGCGGCGGTCGGGGTCGGCCAGGGCGGTATGCGTCACCTGCCCAGACACCGGGCTGAACGCCCGCAGGTCCGCGGTGAGTTCGAGCGGCCTCGTGGTGTCCCGGTTGACAGCGAAGACGGTGAGCGTCCCGTCCTCGCGCTGGACGGCGGTCGCGTGCAGCAGGGGCACCTCGCCGTAGCGGGCGGTGTCGTGGACGGGGCTGTCCAGGGCGAGCCGGAGCACCTGGCCGCCACCGTGGCGGGCCGCGTCGGCGAAGGGATAGAAGATGGTCTGCCGCCAGGCCGGGCCGCCGGGCTCGGTCATGATGGGGGCGATGACGTTCACCAGCTGGGCGAGGCAGGCCGCGGTGACGCGGTCGCAGTGGCGCAGCAGGGTGATCAGCAGGCTGCCGACCACGACGGCGTCGGTGACGTTGTAGACGTCCTCGAGCTGGCGCGGGGCCACGCTCCACTCCGGGGTGTCGGTGTTGTTGACCGGCCGGCTCTGGTACCAGACGTTCCACTCGTCGAAGGAGAGGTTGATCCGCTTGCTCAGCTGGCGCTTGGCCCCGATGTGGTCGGCGGTGGCGACCACCCCGTCGATGAAGGCTTCCATGTCTGCGGCCGAGGCGAGGAAGCTGTCGACGTCGCCGTCGCTCTCCTCGTAGTAGGCGTGGCAGGAGATGAAGTCGACGAGGTCGTACGTGTGCTCCAGGACCGTCGCCTCCCACGCGCCGAAGGTCGGCATGGAGCGGTTGGAGCTTCCGCAGGCGACCAGTTCCAGACCGGGGTCGACGTCGCGCATGGCCTTGGCGGTGACGGCGGCGAGGCGGCCGTACTCGTCGGCGCTCTTGTGGCCGAGCTGCCAGGGGCCGTCCATCTCGTTGCCCAGGCACCACAGGTGGATGCCGTGCGGCTTGTCCACGCCGTGCGAGCGGCGCAGCTCGGAGAAGGCCGTGCCGCCGGGGTGGTTGGTGTACTCCAGGAGGTCGAGTGCCTCCTGCAGGCCGCGGGTGCCGAGGTTGACGGCCTGCATCGGCTCGACGTCGGCCTTGGCCGCGAAGCGCATGAACTCGTTCAGCCCGAACCGGTTCGTCTCGACGGTCCGCCAGGCGCCGTCGAGTCGGCGCGGCCGCTGCTCCACCGGGCCGACTCCGTCTTCCCAGCGGTAGCCGGAGACGAAGTTGCCGCCGGGGTAGCGGACCATGGTGACGCCCAGTTCCCGGATCAGGGCCAGGACGTCGGTGCGCAGTCCGTCCTCGTCGGCGCTCGGGTGGTCCGGTTCGAAGACGCCGGTGTAGACGCAGCGGCCGAGGTGCTCGACGAAGGATCCGAACAGCCGCGGATTCACCTCGCCGACGGTGAAGTTGGGGTCCAGATGGACGGCCGCTGCGAGCGGCGGGTGGCTGACGGGGTTGGGCATGGGTCACTCCGGGATGGATCGGTGCGAAGAGTGGCGTTCTGTGCGGTTGCCGGGGCGCTCTGCGGTCAGCCCTTGATGCCGGTGTGCGCGACGCCTTCGACCAGGTAGCGCTGCAGGAAGAGGAAGACGAGCACCAGCGGCAGGATGGACACGGTGGCGGCGAGGAACAGCTCGTGGATGTTGACGGTCTGCGCGGTGGTGAAGGTCGACAGGGCCACCTGCACCGTCCAGCTGGACGAGTCCTGCCCGATGACCAGCGGCCACAGGAAGGCGTTCCAGTTGGTGATGAAGGTGATCACCGCGATCGCCGCGAAGAAGCCGGTGGAGTTGGGGACGACGATCCGCCAGTACGTGCCCCAGCTGCCGAGACCGTCGATGCGGGCGGCCTCCTCCAGTTCCTTGGGGAAGCCGAGGAAGTACTGCCGGAAGAGGAAGGCGGTGAAGCCGCTGAACAGGCCGGGCACGATCAGACCTTGCAGGCTGGAGACCCAGCCCAGTGACGACACGAGGACGAAGCTGGGCACGAAGGTGACCGCGCTGGGGATCATGAGGGTGGCCAGCACCGCATAGAAGATCTTGTTGGCGTGCCGGTACGGGACGCGGGCCAGCGCGTAGCCGGCCAGGGAGCAGACCAGCAGCTGCCCGGCGGTGCCGAGCACCCCGACGACGAGGGAGTTCCACATGCTGCGCGCCATGGGTACCGCGGGGTCGTTGAACAGCTCGGAGATGTTCTCCCAGTGCAGCTCGGTCGGGAAGAACTTCCAGTTCGTCCCGGTGATGTCGGCGTCGCTGGCCAGGCTGTTGCGGAGCAGCAGGTAGAACGGGACCAGGAACAGCAGCGCCGCGACGACCGCGACGGTGTAGACGGCGACGCTGCCGGCCTGTCCGCGCACTGCGCGTGGACGGCCGCGGACCGGGGTGGTGGAGGAGGTGGCCATCAGCTGTCCGCCTTTCCGAAGCCGAAGATCCTGCCCTGCAGCAGCGTCACCATCGTGATGAGTGCCGACAGCACCAGCGCCCCGGCGCTGCCGTGGCCGAAGTCCTGACCCTGCCCGAGGGCCGTGTAGTAGAGGTAGACCAACGGCGGCCGTGCGTAGGGGGTGTTGGGCAGCAGGTTGTAGAACTCGTCGAACGCCTGGTAGGCCGCGATCAGCATGAGGAGCACCACGGCGACCGAGGTGGTACGCAGTTGCGGCAGGGTGATGTGCCGGAAGGTCTGCCAGCCGGGTCGGGCGCCGTCCGTCCAGGCCGCTTCGTACAGTTCCTTGGGGATCTGCTGGAGGGCGGCCAGGAAGAGGATCATGTAGAAGCCCAGCTGGAGCCAGAGCCGTAGGGTGACCAGCACCATCCAGTACCAGGGCGGGGAGACGGTGCCGATCCAGGCGATGGGTTCGATCCCGAACCAGCCCAGGACGGTGTTGGCGAGACCGAAGCGCACCCCGTTGAAGATCGACAGCTTCCACACCATCGAGGCCACGACGTAGGAGCACGCGGTGGGTATGAAGAACACCGACCGGAAGAAGGCGCGGGCGACGCGGATGCGGTGGACGAGCAGCGCGAGCGCCAGAGCCAGGACGTAGGTGAGAGGGACGACGATCAGCGCGAAGAGCGTGAAAGTCCACAGGCTGTCGGTGAACGGCCCTTCGGTGAGAATGTCCGCGTAGTTGTCCAGGCCGACGAACTTCGTCGGGCTGACCGTGTTCTGGGCCTGGAAGAGGCTCAGGTAGAAGCTCCAGCCGACCGGCACGTAGACGAACAGCAGGAGACCGGCCAGGAAGGGACCCGCGAAGAGCCAGAAGGTGCGGGTGCTGCCGCGCACCCCGTGCCTGTCACGTTTCGCCTTCACCGCGTGGCCGGGTGGCGCGGTGGCGCCCGGACGGGCGCCACCGGTGGTGGTGGTCGTCATGCTTGTCAGGGCCCCTCAGGCGATCTTCTTGAGTTCGGCCTCGACCCGGGTGCGGGCCTTGGCCACCTCGGACTCGGGGTTCTTTCCGCTGACCACGGCGTTGTTCACCATGTCCTGGGAAATCGTCGCCATGGCCTGGGTCCAGTACGGGTCGTCGTAGTGCCCGTTGGTCCCGAAGAGCTTCACCGCCTCGGCGGCGGTGCCGCTCTGCAGCTTGGTGGCCTTCGCCGCCAGGCTCTTGCGCGGGGGGATGTGGAAGCCGTAGGAGGTGCACCAGTCCTCCTGGAGCTTCGTCTGCTCGATCCACAGCCACTTCACGAACGCCTTGGCCGCGTCGACGTCCTTGGCCTTGGCGCTTACGTAGGTGGACCAGCCGCCGTTGTAGACCACCGGGCGGCCGGCGCTGCCGATGGCGGGCAGGGGGACGATGCCGAAGTCGTCGCCCAATGCCTTCTGGATGCCGGGCATCGCCCACAAGCCGCACCACTGCATCGCCGTCAGGCCTTGGATGAACGCCGACGGGTCGAACCAGTCGGTGGGCGCGCCGAGCAGCAGCGTCTTGCTGGTGTACAGCTCGCGCATCTTCTTCAGGCCCTCGACCGTCGCCGGGGTGTCGAAGGCGACCTTGTGGTCGGCGGTCAGCAGTTCACTGCCGGTGGCCCAGACCAGTGGACTGGCCAGGATGTCGCTGCCGGCCTTCAGGCCGAGGTACAGGCCCTTGACCCCGTCCTTGTCGAGCTTGCGGGAGGCG
The DNA here is from genome assembly GCF_036345175.1 of Streptomyces sp. NBC_00576. Lineage (NCBI taxonomy): Bacteria > Bacillati > Actinomycetota > Actinomycetes > Kitasatosporales > Streptomycetaceae > Streptomyces > Streptomyces sp. NBC_00576. The sequence continues at coordinate 2,172,788 of NZ_CP107780.1, forward strand.
TCTATCAGCTCGTCGAAGGTGGTCGGGGGCTGGACGCCCGCCTTCTCCAGCAGGCTCTTGCGGTAGTACAGGAACTGCGGGTCGTCGATCATGCGGATGCCGTAGACCTTGCCGTCAACCGAGTTGGCGGCCAGATCGTTCTCCGTGAAGTCGGACTTCACGTCCGCGATGATGTCGTCCAGCGGCACGATCTGTCCGGACTTGGCCATCTGGACGTCGGGGTGGAACTCGAAGACGTCCGGGCCGCTGCTGGAGACCAGGCCGCTGGAGAGCTTGGAGGCGTAGTCACCGGGGATCCACTGCACCGACACGTCGGCCTTGCTGTACGCCTTCGCGTACCGCAGCGCCGCCTGCTGGGTGCCGGCCTCGCCGTACTGGTGGTACCACTGGCTGATCGCCGCCGTACCGCCGGTGGAGCCGCCGCGACCGGTGTTCCCGCCGCACGCGGCGAGGAATCCCGCCGCCGCCACGGTGCCGGAGGCGTGCAGGAAGGACCTGCGGCCGAACGATCTGCTGGGGTTCTGCTCAGGGGACATGGCTACCTCTGCTGTGAAGAACGGGTGTGGGTCCGGCCCTTGGGGACGGGGCCGAGACGGCTGGTGATGACGCTGTGGACGGCCGCGGAGTGCGGCCGGATTGAGCGCGACGCGAAGCCCGCAGGGTGGGGGCACGCAATCGGAGGAGGGCATTCCTGCCGCTGACGGGGTTGCAGCGAGCGGAGCGAGACGCAGGTTATGCGCGCTACACCCCTTCGTCAACAAGCCAGAAAAAGTCTGTGCACGGCAGTTCCAACGGCACGCCACCCGTGGTTACGATCAGGCGCCCAAGCCCCATCGAGCACAGGACAGCGCCGTTGAAGCGGACGTACCAGGACATACGCCGGACCAACCGTTTCGCGGTGATGCGGCATCTCATTGCCTCGGCGCCCGTCGTCAGGCGCGACATCGCCGCGGCCACCGGCCTGTCCGTGGCCACTGCCTCCGACATCGTCAACGAGTTGCACGAGTTCGGGCTTCTGGCCGAGATAGGACAGCAGGCTTCGGGGGGCGGACGCCCGCGGAACCTTCTCGCGCCCGCCCGCGAGGGCCCCCGGCTCATCGGCGTCGACATCGCCGAGACCTACGTCCACGTCGAGGTCTTCGATCCGTCTCTGCAGGTTCTGGCCAGAGCCGAGTACGAACTTCACCCGCACGACAACCCGCCGGACTACGTCGTGGACCGTATCGTCCGCGGAGTCGACGACGCGATCGCGCGGGCCCAGGTGGAGCGCGGCAGGATTCTCGGAGTCGGCGTCAGCATTCCCGGCCAGGTGCGCGCGGACGGCACAACCTCCGTCTTCGCCCCGAACTGGAACTGGAACGACGTACCGCTGCGAGCCCTGCTCACCGATCGGATCCCTGATCTACCGATCTTCCTCGACAACCCGCTGCGTGCGAGCACCGTCGCCGAACTGTGGTTCGGTGCCGCCCGAGGACGCGACGACGTCGCCGTCCTCACCCTGGGAACCGGCGTCGGCGCGGGCCTGGCCGTCCAGGGGGCGCTCTACCGCGGGGCCACGAACACGGCCGGCGAATGGGGCCACACCAACCTCGTCATCGACGGCCGCGAGTGCCGCCGGGGATGCGTCGGTTGCGTGGAGACCTACGTGGGCGCACCCGGCATCATGCAGCACCTCGCGGAGACCGACCCGGACAGCCCGCTCCTGCACCCCGACGACCAGACGGCGACCATCCACGCCCTGGCCGCCGCCCACGCGGCCGGCGACCCCGCCGCACAACAGGTGATCGCCACGACCGGCCGCTACCTCGGCATCGCCATCGCCAACCTGATCAACCTGTGCAACCCGCAGATCATCGTGCTCACCGGCTGGGTCGCCGACAGTCTGGGAAGCGCCGTCCTGCCGCACATACGCGCCACCGCCGCCCGCTACGCACTGGCCGAACCCTGGGAAGGCACCGAGATCAGTCTCTGCCCCATCGACCGCAACCCGGTCAGCCTCGGCGCAGCGACCCTCGTCCTGGAAGGGTTCCTGTCCTGACACTCCTGCTGTGAGCGGCTCCAGCTTGAGGACGGAACGCCCGCGCGTGCCCAACTGCGCCTGCGACCAGGAACATTTGACAGTATTTGTTCATTCTTATCTGTTTTCAAATCGAAATGCACGCAATGGAGAGGTGCACGAGTCATGGCAGATTCAGCGAGCCACGCCATACCTGACCAGCCGTCGGCCGACACCCCGGGACAGCTTTCGCGGCGTCGACTCCTCAAGGGCGCCGCCGTCACCATGGGAGCCGCGGCGCTGGGTGCCGGCGCCGCCGGGACGGCCGCGGCGGCCGACGCCTCGGTCACCGCGACGGCCCCCGACGGCAGCAACACCATCACGATGTCGCTGACTTCGGGCGCGCTCAGCTGGTCGGCGAAGCGAAAAGGCGCGACGGTGGTCGGCACTTCGACTCTCGGCCTCAAGCTGAGCGACGGGACGGTGCTCGGCTCCGCCGGCACGGTGATCACCAACTACCAGCACTGGACCATCGACAACACCTGGACTCCGGTGTACGGCCGCAACGCGACCGTCCGCGACCGGTACCAGGAGATGCGCTGGAACCTCCAGGACACCGCCTCGCTGATCAACTTCAGCCTCCAGATCCGCGCCTACCCGACCGGCGTAGCCTTCCGGTACGTGCTGCTCGACAAGGGCACCGCCACCATCGCCGACGAGCTGACCACGTTCGCATTCCCCGACAGCACCCTGGTCTACAGCGCGCGTGACGAGGACCCCTACAACCCGGTCGCGCCCGGCTCGATCCCCTCCACGGGCACCTCGACCACGGACACCGGCCCGCTGACCGACCTGCCGCTGACCGCCACCTACGCCGGCGGCAGCGTGATCGCCTGCATCTGCGAATCCTCCCGTCTCAACTTCCCGCGGCTGATGCTCAGCTCCGTGTCCGGGCAGCCGGGCACCCTCGCCGCCTACCTGATGGAGCACACCGCCCGCGGTTCGGGCACGGTCCAGACGACCACGACGGTCACCACACCGTTCGCCACGCCCTGGCGGGCGGTGGTGACCGGCTCCACCCACGCCGAACTGGTCGACAACGCCGAGCTGGTGCTCAACCTGGCCCCCGCGAACGCGTTGGCCGACACCTCGTGGATCAAGCCCGGCAAGGCCTTCCGGGTACAGCTGACCACCGCCGCCGGGATGGCGGGCGTCGATTTCGCCGTGGCTCGCGGCCTGCAGTACATCGAGTACGACGGCGGATGGTACGGCGACGCCGACCACAGCACCGACGCGACGAAGCCGATACCGGACATCGACCTGCCCTCGGTCATCTCCTACGCCACGAGCAAGGGCATCGGCGTCATCCTCTACGTCGACCGCAGAGCGGCGAGCAACCCCGACAGCCTGTTCGGCCTCTACAAGAGCTGGGGCGCCGCGGGCATCAAGCTCGGGTTCATCAACGACGGCACCCAGGCGATGACGAACCAGATCACGAGCTGGGTCAGGACGGCGGCCAAGTACAAGCTGCTGATCGACCTGCACGACGACGTGCGGCCGTTCGGCTACGAGCGCACCTACCCGAACTGGATCAGCATGGAGGGCGTGCGCGGCAACGAGCGCTTCCCCACCGCGAGCCACAACGTGACCCTGCCGTTCGCCCGCAACATCGGCGGGCCGCTGGACTACACCATCTGCTACGGCCAGTCGCGGGACCGGACCACCAACGTCCACCAGATGGCCATGGCGGCGGTCTTCTACCAGCCGCTGAACTTCCTGTACTGGTACGACTCCCCGTCCAGGTTCGCCAACACGTCCAACTGGCCGGGGCTGCCATGGTTCGACGCCATCCCCACCACCTGGGACGAGAGCCGCGCCCTCACCGGATCGATCGGCCAGTACGCCGCCGTCGCCCGCCGCCACGGCGACACCTGGTTCCTCGGAGCGATGACCAACGAGACGTCCCGGACCCTGTCGCTCCCGCTGACGTTCCTGGGCGGCGGAACATACACGGCGACCGTCTACGCCGACGGCACCCCGGGCACCAGCCCCTACCAGACGCCGGTCGTGGTCAGCACCCGGAGGGTCACCTCGGCCACCACGCTGGACGTGGCGATGGCTCCCGCGGGCGGTCAGGCGATCATCCTCAAACCGAGCTGACGCGACGGACGCGGCTTCCGTCGGTGATGGTGACGCACTTCAGGCGCCGTGGGTCGTGGAGTTGACGGAGTCGCCGGAGGAGCCGTTGACGTACGACGAGCCCCGCCCCCGCGGCACCCGGAGGCGGCTGCGGGAGACCCCATGTTTCTTGGTCAGCGATGACATGCGGCGCATCGCCCCGGTGCCCCCAGACATGCTCGCTCCACACCTGAGCCGCATGACCGTCCGTGCTGTTCTGTGCACAATCAGGAGAGAACCTTGTCCGAACCGCTGAGTCGCCGCCGAGTGCTGTCCGGCATGGCTGCCATGACGGTTGCCGCTGCCGTCTCACCGACGCTGGCGACACCCGCACACGCCGCCACCTCCCCTCAGCCGCTGCCCCTTCTCCCGCTGCGGATCCCCAAGTCGGAGCTGGGCATCGAGCAGCAGTCCAACGAGAAGCTCCAGTGGCTGCAGGACGCCAAACTGGGCATGTTCATCCACTGGGGTGTGTACTCGGGCCCGGCCAAGGGCGAGTGGTACATGGAGAACTCCGCGGTCACTCCGGAGAACTACAAGAAGTACTTCACCGACGCGACCACCGAGCAGTTCACGGCGAGCGCCTACAAGCCGGCCGACTGGGCCCAGCTGGCCAAGGACATGGGCGCGAAATACACCGTCCTGACGACCCGTCATCACGAGGGCTTCGCCCTGTGGCCGTCCACCCACCCGAACGCCTTCCATGCCGGACAGGCCCCGATGCAGCGGGACCTGGTCGGCGAGTACGTCACCGCCGTACGCGACGCCGGGCTCAAGGTGGGCCTGTACTTCTCCCCGCTGAGCTGGCGTTACCCCGGCTACTACGACGTCACCGGCACCAACTGCCTGCCGAACAAGTGGGGTTACACCACCGATCCCGCGCACAAGGAGAACGCGCGGATCATGAAGAACGAGGTGTACCAGCAGGTCAAGGAGCTGATGACCAAGTACGGCAAGATCGATGACATCTACTTCGACGGCGGCTGGCTGGGCCAACAAGGCACGGACGCGGACGCTGCCTTCTTCTGGGAGCCCGGAAAGGTTCGCGACAGCGCCAATCAGTGGCCGGTGGACGCCGCCTACAGCGATACCGACTCCGCCACCGGCAGCCCCCTCGGTGTGATGGGCCTGGTGCGCAAGCACCAACCCGACGTCGCGGTCAACCCGCGCTCCGGCTGGATGGGCGACTACCTCAGCGAGGAAGGCGGTTCGATCCCCTCCGGCGCCATGCGCACCGGGCTTCTGGCGGAGAAGAACTTCACCATCGGCGGTGCCTGGGGCTACAAGGCCGGCGCACCCGTGATGAGCTTCGGCACCATCTTGGCCATCCTGGTCAACGCCTGGGTGCGCAACATGGTCTGCCTGCTCAACATCGGTCCCGACCGGACCGGGGCGGTCCCCGCCGACCAGGCCGCAGTGGTGCGCCGGGTCGGTTCCTTCCTGACCTCCTGCGGCCAGGCCGTCTACGGCACCCGCGGCGGACCCTGGCAACCGGTGGACGGCAAGTACGGCTTCACGTCCAAGGACAGCACCTTCTACATCCATCTGCTGCCCGGCTACAGCGGAACCTCCTTCACCACCCCGTCGATCGGGGACGCCAAGGTCACGCGCGTCTTCGACGTCGCCGCGGGCACCGACCTCCCGTACACCGTCGGCGCGGACGGCAGGGTGACCATCACCGGCATCAACCGCACCCGCATCCCCGAGGACAGCGTCGTCGGGGTCACGCTGGACCGCTCCGTGCAGCCGGCCGACATCGCCGCCGGCAAGACCGCGACCGCCGACAGCGAGGAGACGTCCAAGGGCAACACCGCGGCCAAGGCGGTCGACGGAGCCACCGCCACCCGCTGGTGCGCGAACGACGGCAGCACCGGCCACTGGGTCAAGGTCGACCTCGGCTCGACCCGCTCGCTGACCGGCACCCGGGTCTCCTGGGAACTGGACAAGACCAACTACCGGTACAAGATCGAGGGGTCCACCGACAACAGCACGTGGACCACGCTCGTCGACAACACCGCCACCCCCGGCACGCGCCAGGTCCAGACGGCCGTGTTCCAGGCCCAGGCACGGTACGTCCGCGTCACCGTCACCGGGCTGCCCGCCGGGGTGTACGCGTCGATCCGCAACCTGGAGGTCTACGACCGTCCCTTCACCGCGGACCTGGGCGCCTACAAGGTGATCAACCGCAAGAGCGGCAAGGCACTGGACGTCGCCAACGCCTCGACAACCGACGGCGCCACGCTCATCCAGTGGCCCTACGGCGGCGGGACCAACCAGCAGTGGAGCCTCCTGCCGAACATTGACGGATCGTTCCGGCTGGTCAACGCCAAGAGCGGCAAGCTCCTGCAGAGCCCCGACAGCACCCAGGGCGCCGCCCTGACCCAGTTGTCCGACAACGGCGGCGACAACCAGTGGTGGAAGCTGGTCCCCTCGGCCACCAGCGGCTACTACCGGCTCGTCAACGTCCGCACCGGCTGGTGCGCCGACGTCAAGGACGCCTCCACCGCAGACGGTGCCAACGTCATCCAGTGGCCCTCCACCGGCGGCGCCAACCAGGACTGGCAGATCCTCGCGCTGTGACGGCGCATGGCAGGGGTGCGCCGCGGGACGGCGCGCCCCTGCCATGCCCTCTGGAAATCTGGTCGCCGGTGACTGTCGTGTCCCGGCCGTTCCGCTGTCGCCACCGGGGTGTTCGGCAGCCGACCACGTCAGGACAGCACCGGGCCTTCATCGTGGTCCCACCTCCTCGTTGTCCCTTCTGGTCGGCCCTCAGCACCCGGGCTCTGACGGCCGTCGCGGAAAGCTCTCTCACCCCAGGCGTGCCCTCGCTCCCGGCGCCATCGAATATCCGGCTGAACAACTGGGGCCCCACCAGCCGTAACTGATCTGTGTGGCGGTTGGGACCGCACCGAGCGAAGGAGCACACCATGAAGGCGACCGCGCAGATCGGCGTCACCGGCCTTGCGGTGATGGGCCGGAATCTGGCCCGGAACTTCGCCCGGCACGGTTACACCGTGGCCCTTCACAATCGGACCCCCGCCAGGACCAAGGCGCTGGTCGAGGATTTCGGGCACGAGGGCGACTTCGTGGCAGCCGAGACGGCTGAGCAGTTCGTGGCGGCCCTGGAGCGCCCTCGGCGGCTCATGATCATGGTGCAGGCCGGGGCGGCCACCGATGCGGTGGTCGACGAGTTCGCCGCGCTCCTGGAACCCGGCGACATGATCATCGACGGGGGCAACGCCCACTTCGCCGACACCCGCCGCCGGGAACAGGCCCTGCGCGGGCTCGGTATCCACTTCGTCGGTGTGGGTGTCTCGGGCGGTGAGGAGGGCGCGCTGAACGGGCCGAGCATCATGCCCGGCGGCTCTGCGGGGGCGTACGCCGCGCTCGGGCCGATGTTCGAGACGATCAGCGCCAAGGTGGACGGCGAGCCCTGTGTCACCCATGTCGGCACGGACGGCGCCGGGCACTTCGTGAAGATGGTCCACAACGGCATCGAGTACGCCGACATGCAGTTGATCGGCGAGGCCTATCATCTGCTGCGCCAGGTCGGCGGCTATGAACCGGCGCGGATCGCCGAGGTCTTCCGGCAGTGGAACAAGGGCCGTCTCGACTCGTATCTGATGGAGATCACCGCCGAGGTGCTCGCCCACACCGACGCCGCCACAGGCAGACCCTTCGTGGACGTGGTGGCCGACGCCGCCGGGCAGAAGGGCACGGGCCGCTGGACCGTACGCACGGCCCTGGAGCTCGGTTCCCCGGTCACCGCCATAGCCCAGGCCACCTTCGCCCGCGCCGCCTCGGGCCAGCGGGCCCTGCGCGCCGCGTACCGGGAGCTGCCCGGCGGAACCAGCTGGGACCTCACCGCGTACGAGGCGGAGCGGTTCGCCTGTCTGGTCGAGCACGCCCTGTACGCGTCGAAGCTCATCGCCTACGACCAGGGCTGGAAGATGATCCTGGACGCGTCGGCGGAGTACGGCTGGGACATCGACCTCGGCGCGATCGCGAAAATCTGGCGCGGCGGCTGCATCGTCCGCGCCGCCTTCCTCGACCGGGTCCGCGGCGCCTACGCCGTTGATCCCTGCCGGGTCACCCTGCTCACCGAGGAGGGGTTCGCGGCCGAGATCGCCGACGCCCAGGTCCCCTGGCGCGAGGTCGTCGCCACGGCCGCCCGGCACGGCGTCCCGGTCCCTGCCTTCTCCGCCGCCCTCTCGTACTACGACACCCTGCGCGCCGAGCGTCTGCCGGCCGCCCTCACCCAGGGGCAGCGCGACTACTTCGGCGCCCACACCTACCGGCGCACCGACCGCGAGGGCCGCTTCCACACCCTCTGGGAGCGGGCCGACCGGAGTGAGACCGAGGTGATCTGACCTCGGGCCCGCCCGAACCGCAAGAACGGTCCGGCCACGCCTGTAGCGGTATCGCTCGACGTGGCCGGCCCAGGTTCTGACTGCAGGGGACTCAGCTCGTGCAGCTGCTGCCGTTCAGTGTGAAGTCGAACGGGGCCGCGTTGCTGCCCTGCCAGCTGGAGAGGAAGCCGAAGGAGACCGTGCCGTCCGCCGCGACCGTTCTGTTGTAGTCGGCGGACGTGGCCGTGACGCGGGCGCCGTCCTGCGCGAAGTTCGCGTCCCACATCTGGCTGACCTGCTGGCCGTTGCGGAAGCTCCAGGCGATGGTCCAGCCGTCGATGGCCTTCGCGGAGGTGACGCTGATGGTGGCCTGGAAGCCGTCGGGCCACTCGTTGACGAGGTCGTACTCGACCTCGCAGGACACCGGGTCGCTCTTGTCGGGGCTCGGCTTCGGTGTCCCGCCGGGCTCCGTGGACGAGGAGGTGCCCTGGGGCTCCGGGTCGGGCTTGTCGGCGGGCGTCGGGGACGAGCCGGTGTCCGAGTCCGACGGCAGGGGGGACGCGGACGGGGTGGCACCCACCGGCACGGTCAGGCCGGACGGCAGGACGGGCGCCGGGTCCACCACGGGCTTGTTGTCGGTCGCGCCGCCCCGCGCGGTGGCGTCGCCGCCCGAGCCGTCGAAGGGCATCAGCGAGACCGTGAGCGTCAGCGCCGAGACGATGACGGCCGCGACCATGATCGCCGTACGTCCGATGCGCGGGCGGAACTCCCCGATGGTGAGACCGGTGTTCACGCCCGCCTCGGTGCGCCCGCCGAGCAGACCGGCCTCGGCCGCGCGGCGGCGCCGTTCCAGGTAGGCGAGCCCGCCCCAGCCGATGACACCGCCGGCGAGCGCGGCGGGCAGTCCGCCGATCCCGCCGTACAGCCGCAGACAGGCGGCGGCCTCGGCGCAGTCCACGCAGGTCGCGAGGTGCCGGGAGAGGTCCTCGGGGACCTCGGCGCCCTGCGAGCGGGTGACCGCGTCGAGCAGCCGGGCGAAGCTGCGGCAGTGGGGGCTCATCGGGGTGTCGAGGAGGTTGCGCTGGCAGCGGTCCCTGAACAGGACGCGTACCTGGGCGAGTTCCTCGGCGACGCTCTCCGGGTCGAGGCCGAGCCGACGGGCCACCTGGGGCAGCGGCAGCGCCTCCACCTCGGCCAGCCAGAGCAGGGCGGCGTCCGGTTCCTGCATGTCGCGCAGGGTGCGCAGGGCGAGCGGGCGGCGCAGCGGCGGCCCCACGTACCGGGCGGCCTGGTCGGAGTTGAGCCACAGCCGCAGGTCGGGGGCGAGATGGTTGCCGTGCCCGGTCTCCTCCCAGGACGCGGCGGTACTGCGAACTGCCGCAAGCAGCAGGGGTATCCAGGGCAGGCGGGGTATGCGGCGCCCGGTGCTGCGGGCCCCGAAGTCGGCGGCCCGGGCCGCGTGGATACCGTGCGTGAACGCCTCGGCGGCCAGTTCGGTGCCGGCGGACGAGCCGGACGTGCACAGGTCGGCGTACGAGAGGACCGCGTCCCAGCACTCGGAGAACAGCGCTGCTTCGGCGGCGTCCTGAGGGGTCGGCAGATCTGGCATATGGGGGGACTCCAGCATCAACGGCTTGCACACGCCAACGTCAAGGTCAAGGCAAAACGTCAACTACCCCCAGGAACAGGGGAGTTGGGGAACGTTTCCCAAAGCGGAGCCCAGAGCTTTTCACGTTTCCCGCACAACTGACAAGCGACGTACTCACATGTCGCCATCTGTCAATGCGGGCTCACCCTACGGTGGTCACGAGGTGCGAAAAACGACCGGATTCGTTCCCCTTGAGTCCGACCACCGTCCCCCCATACGGATCGCGGCGGCGTTCCGTTCAGACCGTCGGCACCGAATCCCGGGCCGGCAGACTGTCCATGAAGGAGCTGACGGAGAATACCGCGCGACCGGGGCCGGGTTCGCCGTAACCGGGGGGCGCGGCGAGGCCGAAGTCGTCCATCGTGGCGCGGTAGGCCTCCAGCAGACGGATGTGGTACTCCAGCGGCGCGCCCTGGGGGTTGGCCTTGCCGAGCGGGGTGGTGGGCTCGGGGCACCAGGTGGTGAAACGGGGCGTGATGCCGTGCGACATGAAGAAGCGCAGGCCCTCGGTGGTGGAGGCGATCGCCTCGTCGACCGTCGTGAACCCGGACGGCGCGGCCATCTCCACGCCGGCCACGAAGTTGGGGATGACGTTGTGCGCGCCGAAGACCTCCGCCGAGTCGAGGATGCGCTTGTGCCACTCGTCGCGGCCTACGTAGCGCTCCTTGCCGGGGCAGTACAGCTCGAAGAGCCGGCGGTCCCACACCTCGTAGTTGGGGTGGTAGATCTGCACGCCGTAGTCCTTGAAGCGCTGTACGTCGTCCTTCGGCAGTGCCTGGGCGACGACCTTGCCGATCCAGCGTCCCGGGAAGTGCTCCTCGATGGCCTTGGCGTACATGCCGTAGAAGTCGGCCTCGTCACGGCCCTGGAGCTTGGAGGTGATCGCGCCGCCGGTGAGGGTGTAGGCGGTGGAGGCCTTCGCCGTGTCGTAGCGGTCGATGATCTCCAGGGCTTCCAGGACCTCGTCGACGTCCTTCACGCCCGTGTAGGGCCGCCCGGCCGCCTTGTGCTGGCGCCAGTTGTGGTTGATGTCGCAGTACTGGCACTCCTCCTTGGCGCCGAAGTACTGGCAGACCCGGAAGACGGTCAGGTAGATCAGATAGCCCCACTGGATGGTCGGGGCCACCTCCATGACCGACTTCCCGTTGGAGAGGGTGTGGCGGTAGTACTCCGGCATGGGCGGCACGCCGACGTCGGAGATCCGCTTCCCGTCCAGGTAGAGGCCGAGGACGCCGTCCTCGTCGGCGGCCACCCGGTAGGGCGACGCCGGGTTCACCCGCACCGACACGACGGTCCGGCGCAGGTCGTACGGGCCGCCGGTGAGGATGATCTCCTCCGGCGGGCGGCGCAGCGCGGCCTCGCCCAGCTCGGGGAGGGTGCCGTGGTCGAAGGAGAAGATGAAGTACGACTTCGGCTTGACGTCGCCGCCCTCATTGTCGCTGAGCGCGGACGGATCGAAGGCCACACCACCCCTGAGCAGGTCTTCCTTGAAGACGGCTTCCCGCGGTACGTGGGGAAAGCGCTCCATCAGATCCTCGACCAGCGCGGTGCGGCTGCCCATCCCGTGTCTCCTCCAGCTCCGGCGGTACTCCGGCGTTCGACTCCTCACGGTATGCCCCCGCCTGCGTGTCCGTGGCTGCGGGGCCCCTCGGGCATGTCACGCGCCGCCCCGTGAGAGGGTCGACGCATCTGAGCGGAGGGACAAACCCCATGGCCGAGGCGCTGACCAACTGGGCGGGCAACATCATCTACACGCCCGAGGAGCTGCACCGACCGCGTTCCCTGGACGCCCTGCGGGCGCTCGTGGCGGACAGCGAGCGGGTGCGGGTGCTGGGCAGCGGCCACTCGTTCAACGAGATCGCCGAGCCGGGCGCGGGCGGTGTCCTGCTCTCCCTGTCCGCGCTGCCGCAGGAGGTCGACGTGGACACGGCGGCCCGTACGGTCCGGGTCGGGGGCGGGGTCCGGTACGCGGAGCTGGCGCGGGTCGTCCACGGGCGCGGGCTCGCGCTGCACAACATGGCGTCCCTGCCGCACATCTCGGTGGCGGGGTCGGTGGCCACCGGTACGCACGGCTCGGGGGTCGACAACGGTGCGCTCGCCGCCGCGGTGCGCGAGGTCGAGCTGGTCACGGCGGACGGCTCCACGGTGACGATCACGCGGGGCGAGGAGCGGTTCGAGGGCACGGTCACCGCGCTCGGCGCCCTGGGAGTCGTCACGGCCCTCACCCTGGACCTGGAGGCGGACTTCGAGGTCGAGCAGTACGTGTTCACCGAACTGCCGCTGGACGGGCTGGACTTCGAGGCCGTCGCCGGTGCCGCGTACAGCGTGAGTCTGTTCACGGACTGGCGCGCGCCGGGCTTCCGCCAGGTGTGGCTGAAGCGGCGTACCGACCAGGCTCGGCCGGACTTCCCGTGGGCCGCGCCCGCCACCGAGGCGATGCACCCGGTGCCGGGCATGCCGGCCGTGAACTGCACCGAGCAGTTCGGGGTGCCGGGGCCCTGGCACGAGCGACTCCCGCATTTCCGGGCGGAGTTCACGCCGAGCAGCGGCGAGGAGCTCCAGTCGGAGTACCTGCTGCCGCGCCCGTACGCCCTGGACGCCCTGCGTTCGCTCGACGCGATCCGGGACGTCGTCGCGCCGGTGCTGCAGGTGTGCGAGGTCCGGACGATCGCCGCCGACACCCAGTGGCTGAGTCCGGCGTACGGGCGGGACAGCGTGGCCTTCCACTTCACCTGGGTGGCGGACACCGACGCGGTGCTGCCCGTGGTGCGGCGGGTCGAGGCGGCGCTCAACCCGTTCGGGCCGCGTCCGCACTGGGGCAAGGTGTTCGCCGTACCGGCGGAGGTGGTGCGCGGACGGTATCCGCGGCTGTCGGACTTCAGGGCGCTGGCGGCCTTCCTCGACCCGTCGGCGAAGTTCACGAACGCGTTCGTGCGTGAGGTGCTCGGCGACTGACCTCCGGCCAGGGGCGGCGCCACGTGCGGGTGGACTTTCTTCAGCCCCTTTCCTAACCCCTTGTCGAACCTCCCCCGCTGCCCATAGCCTTGCGCCGCGCCGGTGCCGTCGTGCTCCGGTCTGTCCGCATTCAGATCTGCACTGAGGTCTGCACGGCGAGGGGGCAAGCCCGGTGGTGAAGCGCACTTCACGTGATATCCGCACCGCGAACCGCTATGAGGTGCTGCGCCAGATCATCGCCCACTCTCCTACCTCCCGGCAGGAGCTGGCCGCCGCCAGTGGGCTGAGTCTGGCCACGGTCGCCACGCTCGTCGGCGAGCTGCTCGAGCTGCGGATGATCACGGAGGTCGGGTTCGAGGACTCGGCGGGCGGCCGTCCCCGGGGCCTCGTGGCTGTCAACGCGTCGGGGGGCGCGTTGATCGGCGTCGACATCGCGGAGACGTACGTCCATGTCGAGCTGTTCGACCTCGCGCTGAACGTGCTGGCCCGCGCCGACGAGGACATGCGTCCCGGCGAGAGCCTGCCCGAGCAGGTGGTCAGCCATGTGGCCGCCGCCGTCGGGTCCGTGGTCGCGCAGGCGGGCATCGAGGGCGCGCGGGTGCTGGGCGTCGGGGTGAGTGTGCCGGGGCAGGTGGACCGGGACACCGGCGTCTCGGAGTACGCGCCCAACTGGGACTGGCACGACGTGCCGCTGCTCGACCTGCTGTCCGAGGTCATCGCCTACCCCCTCTACCTGGACAATCCGCTGCGCGCGGGCGCGGTCGCCGAGATGTGGTTCGGGGCGGCGCGCGGGCGCGAGGACGTGGTGGTGGTCAACCTCGGGACGGGAGTCGGCGCCGGACTCGCGCTCCATGGCGCGCTGTACCGGGGGGTGAGCAACAGTGCCGGCGAGTGGGGTCACACCACGCTCGTCCTGGACGGGCGGTTGTGCCGATGCGGCAACCACGGCTGCGTGGAGGCCTATGTCGGCGCGCCGGGCATCATGCTGAACCTGCGGGAGCTCAGCCCGCAGAGCCCGCTGCTGCATCCCGAGGACCAGACCGCCACCATCGACGCGCTGGCCCGCGGCGTGGAGGCGAACGACCCCGTGGCCATCAAGGTCGTACGGGAGACGGCCCGTTACATCGGCGCGGGCATCGCGAACCTGGTCAACGTCCTCAACCCCGAAGTGGTCGTGCTCAGCAGCTGGGTCGCGCGCAGGCTCGGCGAACCACTGCTGCGCGAAGTGCGCGAGGCCGTCGGTCGGCACGCGCTCAGGCGGCCGTTCGCCGCCACCGAGATCGTCCTCTCCCCCATCCCCACCGATCCGGCGTGCCTGGGTGCGGCGACGTTCGCCCTGGAAGGCGCGCTGTCCTCGGTCATCCAGCGGTCGTCGGCCGCCCGGCGCACTGGCCCGATGCCACTGAAATAGATCTGGTCCAATCGTCAATCACCTTCGCGCGAACCGCCGTTGAGCGGTCCGCCACTTCGCCATGTCCGACATGCCGAACACTCCGCAACGTTTCGAACGGGCTTCGTCCAACCCCTTGCCGAAGCCTTAGCCGAAGGTTAACGTCCCGCTCCGCACCTCCTGTTTCAGCCACTCGGCGTTGAGCCCGTGGCCCGCAGCCGCACCAGAGACAAGGACGTCACCATGTCGGCCATGAGCAGCAACTGGGACCGCCGATCCATCCTCCGCGCCGCAGCAGGCCTGTCCGCCGCGGGCGCGCTGACCGCCTGTGGCGGCAACAACGGCCGCTCCGGTGGGGGAAGTTCGGGCACGAACCTCACGCAGTACTTCCACGCGTACGGCGAGGCGGGCACCGAGCAGGCCATCAAGAAGTACGCCAAGGCCTACGACAAGGCCAACGTGACCACGCAGTGGATCACCAGCGCCGACTTCGAGAGCAAGCTCTTCGCGACGCTGCTCACCAAGAGCGCGCCCGACCTCTTCGAGTTCCACCCGCAGATCCAGATGATCAAGAGCGGCCAGGTGGCGGACCTGACCGACATCATCGAGCCGGTCAAGTCGGACTTCAACCCGGCGGACATCAAGTCGCACACGGTCGACGGCAAGATCTACGGCGTCCGGATGATCGACGACCCGCAGTTCTTCTTCTACCGCAAGTCGATGCTGGAGGCGGCCAAGGTCGAGGTGCCGACCACGCTCGACGAGCTGATGGAGGCCGCCGCCAAGCTGACCACCAACAAGGTCAAGGGCCTGTACATCGGCAACGACCTGCACAACGTCATCAACCCGATGATCTGGTCGGCCGGCGCCGACACCCTCAATGAGAAGAACGAGATCGCCTACCACACGGACGGCGTCGTCGAGGGCATCAAGAAGATGCGCAAGCTGTTCACCAGCGGCGACCTTCTCCTCGGCGCGCCGACCGAGTCCTGGGACCCCTCCTCGCTCAACCAGGGCCTGTGCGCCATCCAGTTCTGCGGCATGTGGGCGATGCCGGGGATCCAGGCCGCGCTCGGCGACGACTGGGGCGTCTTCCCCTTCCCGAAGACCGTCGACTCCGGCAAGCAGTCGGTCTACAACGGCGGCTGGTCGATGTTCGTCAACGCCAAGAGCGAGAACGTCGAGGCCGCCAAGGAGTACGTCAAGTGGCTGTGGATCGACCAGAAGCAGTACCAGGAGGAGTGGGCCACCAACTTCGGCTTCCACATCCCGCCGCGCGCCTCGCTCGCGCAGTCGGCCACCAAGCTCAAGTCGGGCAACGCCGCTGAGGGCGTCAAACTCTTCAACGAGTTCGGGCACTTCGACAACATCGGCTGGACCCAGGCCATGATCACCGCCCTCGAGGACGTCTTCGCCAACTCCGTCCGCAAGGACATGGACCCGGAGGCCGCGCTCGACAAGGCCGACGCGGCAGTCAACCGCGAGCTCAAGAAGCTGTTCGGATAGGCCGCGGGACGGACCACGAGATGTCGACGACGAACACGCGCGACCTCGCGCGCCCCGCCCCGGCGAAGGCCTCACCGGCCAAGCCGCGGCGGGGTCTGCGGGGCAGCCCCACCTTCAACTTCTGGCTCTTCACCGGGCCGTTCCTCATCGGCCTGGCGATCTTCGTCTACGCGCCGATCCTCTGGAGCCTCTGGCTCAGCTTCTTCGAGGCCCGCTTCACCGTCACGCCCGACAAGTTCGTCGGCTTCGAGAACTACACGTACATGCTGACGAACGACGACTTCGTCGGCTCGCTCGGCACCTTCACCGCCTTCGCCGCGTTCATCGTGCCCACCACCTGGGCGCTCTCGCTGGGGCTGGCCCTGCTGGTGAACCGGCTACGCTTCATGCGGGCGTTCTT
Organism: Streptomyces sp. NBC_00576; assembly: GCF_036345175.1. Classification (NCBI taxonomy): domain Bacteria; kingdom Bacillati; phylum Actinomycetota; class Actinomycetes; order Kitasatosporales; family Streptomycetaceae; genus Streptomyces; species Streptomyces sp. NBC_00576. Next base: position 2,189,210 of record NZ_CP107780.1, read on the forward strand.
CCGGTCGGTCTTCTTCCTGCCGACCGCCTGCAGTTACGTGGCCGCCTCGATGATCTGGAAGATGTCCATCTTCAGCGGCGTCCGGTTCGGCCTGATGAACACGGTCCTCGGCTGGTTCGGGATCGAGAACATCGCCTGGCTGGCCGACCCCAATCCGCCCTGGTACTGGGTGGTCATCGTCAGCGCGCGGCTGTGGCTGCAGGCCGGCTTCTACATGATCCTGTTCATCGCCGCGCTGCAGAACATCCCGGGCGAGCTGTACGAGGCCGCCGCCATCGACGGCGCCAAGCCGGGCTGGCAGACCTTCCGCTACATCACCCTGCCCCAGCTGCGCGCCACGTCCACCGCCGTGGTCCTGCTGCTGCTGGTCGCCGCGTACCAGGCCTTCGACGAGTTCTACAACCTCCTGTCGAAGACCACCTGGGGCCGCCCGCCCCTCCTCGAGCTGTACTACAAGGCCCTGGGCGAGAGCCAGGACTACGGTGCCGGCAGCGCGGGAGCGCTCATCCTGACCGTGCTGATCTGTGCCGTGACCCTGCTCCAGGGCAAGCTCATGGGCTTCGGAAGGGGGGAGGAGTCCAAGTGACCACCACGATGCCCGAGGTACGGGAATCCACACCACCGCCGGACAAGCCCCGTCGCGTCAAGCACGGTGGCGGCGTGATGAGTTCCACCGGGCTCTACATCGCCACCGGGATCGCCGGCCTCCTCTTCCTGGTCCCGTTCTACCTGCTGGTCCGCAACGCCCTCTCCACGGACGCCGACATCACCGGCGAGAACTGGAAGTTCTTCCCCACGGACATCCAGTGGGGCAACATCAGCGAACTGTTCAACGACGGGACGGTGCCCTTCGCCCAGTCCCTGTGGAACTCGGCGGTAGTGGCCACCCTGCACACCGTCGGCGTCCTGCTGGTGTGCTCGCTGGCGGGCTACGGTCTGGCCCGCATCCCGTACAAGCACGCCAACAAGGTCTTCTACGCCGTCCTGGGGACCCTGATGGTCCCGACGGCGGTCACCTTCGTCCCGAGCTTCGTGCTGGTCTCGTCGCTCGGCTGGGTGGACACCTACCAGGGTCTCATCGTCCCGGGCCTGTTCAGTGGTTTCACCTGCTTCCTGTTCCGGCAGTATTTCCTGGGGTTCCCCAAAGAGCTGGAGGAGGCGGCGCGCGTGGACGGCCTGGGCTACTGGGGTGCGTACTGGCGCATCGTGGTGCCCAACTCGCTGAACTTCTTCGCGGCGATGGCGACCATCACCTTCATCCAGGGCTGGAACTCCTTCCTGTGGCCGCTGGTCATCGGTCAGAGTCCGGATGCGTGGACCGTTCAGGTTGCGCTGTCCAACTACATGAGCAACCAGACCGTCATCTTCCATATGGTCTTCATGGCCACCGCCTTTTCCATCCTGCCCCTGGTGTTCGTGTTCCTCTTCCTCCAGCGCTGGCTGGTGCAGGGGATCGCACAGACCGGCATCAAGGGCTGAGCCGCCTATCGGGCTGAACTAGGAGACCGATGTCCTTCCGCACCACGGCCACCTCGACCGACTACGTCGAGGACGTCTCACCCGGCAGCGGGGCCCTTTTGCCCCGCGCCTGGTACGCGTCCTCGGACGCCGCTTCGCTGTCCCTGAACGGCAGCTGGAGTTTCAGGCTGTCGCCGACCGCCGACGGCGCGGACGACTCGTTCGCCGAGCCGGGCTTCGACACCGGGGACTGGGCCGAGGTGACGGTCCCCGGTCACTGGGTCCTCCAGGGCGACGGGGCCTTCGGTGCTCCGATCTACACCAACGTTCTCTACCCGTTCCCGGTGGACCCGCCGCGCGTGCCGACCCAGAACCCGACCGGCGACCACCTGCACGTCTTCGACCTGCCGTCCGACTGGCCCGACCTGTCGGACGGCGGGGCGGTGCTGCGCTTCGACGGGGTCGAGTCGTGTGCCCGGGTGTGGCTGAACGGCACGGACATCGGCGAGTTCAAGGGCTCGCGCCTGGCGCACGAGTTCGCGGTCGGGCACCTGCTGAAGCCCGGCGGCAACGTCCTCGCCGTCCGGGTCCACCAGTGGTCGGCGGGCTCGTACCTGGAGGACCAGGACCAGTGGTGGCTGCCGGGCATCTTCCGGGACGTCACGCTGCTGCACCGCCCGGCGGGCAGTGTCCTCGACTTCTTCACGCACTCCTCGTACGACCACACGACCGGTGAGGGCACCCTCCGCGTCGAGTCCGACGTCGACGGGCGGGTCACCGTCCCCGAGCTGGACATCGATGTCAGGACGGGCGAGCCGGTGACGGTCGCGGTCGAACCGTGGACCGCCGAGACGCCCCGCCTGTACGAGGGTGAGCTGGTCACGGAGGGCGAGCGGGTTCCGTTGCGCATCGGCTTCAGGACCGTGGAACTGGCGGACGGGCTCATCAAGGTCAACGGCAGGGCCGTCCTCTTCAAGGGCGTCAACCGGCACGAGTGGCACCCCGAGAAGGGGCGCGCCCTCGACCTGGAGACCATGCGGGCCGACGTGCTGCTGATGAAGCGGCACAACGTCAACGCCGTCCGCACCTCGCACTACCCGCCGCACCCGGCCTTCCTCGACCTGTGCGACGAGTACGGCCTGTGGGTCATCGACGAGTGCGACCTGGAGACCCACGGCTTCACCGAGCAGAACTGGCGCGACAACCCCGTCGACGACGACCGCTGGACCCCGGCCCTCCTGGACCGCGCGTCCCGGATGGTCGAGCGCGACAAGAACCATCCTTCGGTCGTCATCTGGTCGCTGGGCAACGAGGCCGGCACCGGACGCGGTCTGACCGCCATGGCCGAGTGGATCCACGGCCGCGACAGCTCCCGGCTCGTGCACTACGAGGGCGACTGGGACTGCCGCGACACGGACATGTACTCCCGCATGTACGCCGACCACGCGGAGACCGAGCGCATCGGCGGGCGCCTGGACGGCGGCACCGAGAAGCGCCGCCAACTGCCCTTCATCCTCTGCGAGTACGGGCACGCCATGGGCAACGGCCCCGGCGGCATCGCCGACTACCAGCGCATCTTCGAGGCCCACGAACGCACCCAGGGCGGCTTCATCTGGGAGTGGATCGACCACGGCATCAAGGACGAACGGTTCGGCTACGCGTACGGCGGGGACTTCGGCGAGGAGCTGCACGACGGCAACTTCGTCTGTGACGGACTGATCTTCCCGGACCGGACGCCGTCACCGGGGCTCGTCGAGTACAAGAAGGTCATCGAGCCGGTCCGGATCGACGGTGACGGCACGGACGGCACCGTGCGCGTGACCAACGCGTACGACTTCGCCGACCTGTCCGCGCTCACCTTCGAGTGGTCGTACGACGTCGACGGCACGACGGTCCAGGCCGGCACCCTGGCGGTGCCCGCGACCCTCGCCCCCGGCGAGTCGGCCGACGTGAAGCTGCCCGAGCCGCCGTCCGACGGCCAGGGCGCCGAAACCCGCTGGACCGTGCGGGCCATGCTCGCCGAGGACACGGCGTGGGGACCGAAGGGGCATCCGGTGGCGTGGGGCCAACTCCCCGTCCAGGCACGCACCCTGGTGAACGTCGCCGCGAGCGAGCGTCCCGCCGAGTCCAGATTGCTGCGGATCAGCACAGGGGGCGAGCCTTCCGCCCGCGACGAGTGGGACGGCATCATGCTCGGTCCTGCCGTATTCAGCCCGTCGACCGGCGCATTGATGTCGATCAACGGGGTCGATGTCATCGGCCCGAAGCTGGACGTCTGGCGGGCGCCCACCGACAACGACGACGGCGCTGCCTGGCAGCCCGACGAGCGCTACGGCATGCTCTGGCGCAAGCTGGGCCTGCACCGTATGCAACACCGCCTGGATTCCGTCGAGTTGGGTGAGGACGCGCTGACGGTACGGACCCGGGTGGCGCCTGCGGCGGCCGAGTTGGGCCTGAACACGGTGTACCGCTGGACGTCCGACGGCGACAAGCTGAGGCTGACCGTGTCCGTCGTCCCGGAGGGCGACTGGACGCTGCCGCTGCCGAGGCTCGGTATCCGTCTCGGGCTGTCGGGCGCGGACCGCGTGACCTGGTTCGGCGGCGGCCCCGGCGAGGGCTATCCCGACACCAAGTCGGCCTCCATGCTGGGCCGTTGGGAGACCACCGTCGACGACCTCCAGACTCCCTACGTCCGCCCGCAGGAGAACGGCGCCCGTGCCGACGTCCGCTGGGCGGAGATCGGCGGGCTGCGGGTCGACGGCGACCCGGAGTTCTGGTTCACGGCCCGCCGCTGGACCAGCGAACAGCTCGACGCGGCCGACCACCTCACCGACCTGACGCCCACCGACACGGTGTGGGTCAACCTCGACCACGGGCAGCAGGGCATCGGCTCGCAGTCCTGCGGGCCGGGCGCGCTTGAGCAGTACCTGCTGCGGGTGGCGCCGGCGGAATTCTCGTTTGTGTTCTCCGCCATCGAATGATCGACTGAAATTCCGTCAACTCGCTCCACCCGGAGGGTCAGTGAGCGGCAGTATCGAGGTCCGTGGCCTGTCCCGGACCTTCCACACCACAGTGCGGCGTCCCGGTTTCACCGGGGCGCTGCGCTCCCTCGTCCAGCCGGAGCGGGTCGCGAAGGACGCCGTCTCCGACATCACCTTCGATGTCGCGCCGGGTGAACTCCTCGCCCTGCTCGGGCCGAACGGCGCCGGCAAGTCGACGACCATCAAGATGCTCACCGGCATCCTCACCCCCACGTCCGGCGAGGCACGCGTCGTCGGCGTGGTGCCGTACCTGGAGCGGGAGCGCAACGCCCGCAACATCGGGGCGGTGTTCGGCCAGCGCACCCAGCTCTGGTGGGACCTGCCGGTGCGCGAGTCGTTCTCGATCCTGCGGGACATCTACGAGATACCCGGGCCCGAACACGCCCTACGCCTCCAGGAGTTCGACGACCTGCTGGCACTGTCCACGTTCTGGGACACCCGCGTACGGCATCTGTCGCTGGGCCAGCGGGTGCGCTGCGACCTGGCGGCGGCACTGCTGCACGACCCGCCGGTGGTGTTCCTCGACGAGCCCACCATCGGGATGGACGTGGTGGTCAAGGAGCAGGTACGGGAGTTCCTGCGCCACCAGGTCGAGGAGCGCGGCCGGACCGTGCTGCTGACCACCCACGACATGACGGAGGTCGAGCGGCTCGCCGAGCGGGTCGTCCTCGTCAACCACGGCCGGCTCGTGCTGGACGGCACGCTGGACGAGATCAAGAAGAAGTTCGGCTCGACCTGGCAGGTCCGCGCCACCCTGGCGGACCCGCACACGGAGGTCTCGGCACTCCCCGGCATCGCGCTGCTGCGCCGCGAGGGCCCGCAGGTGGTCTTCGGCCCCGACGGTCCGGACGCCCCGACGGTCCACCAGGCGCTCAAGCGGGTCATCGAGCGGTACGAGGTGACAGACATCGCCCTCGACGAGGCCGACCTGGAGGACGTGATGCGGGCCGCGTACGTCCAGGCCGAGATACCCGAGTCTCGCGGAGGCGGCTGACATGGCCGTCCTGCACTCCTGGCGGGCCGCCAGGGTCACCCCCCTCGGCGAGCTGTACGCCCCGCCCCGGATGACCGCCGCCCTGATCCGGCTGACCGTCCAGGTGGTCCTGGTCGCGTCCCTGTGGAACGGCCTGTACCAGCAGACCGGTACGACGGCCGGCCTCGACCGCGAGCAGGCGGTGACGTACGCCGTCATGGCCGTACTCGCTTCCCGGCTGCGGGAGTTGGACCAGTACGCGGGCCGCGACACCGTGCTCCAGCACATGCACTTCGGCACGATCGTGTACTGGTACCTGCGGCCGCTGCCACCCCAGCGCTACTACGCGCTGCGGGCGCTCGGCGAGCAGCTGTACGGGTTCGCGTGGGCGCTGGCCGGGTTCGCCCTCTGCCTGGCCTTCGGGGTGGTCCAGCCGCCCGAATCGGCAGCTGTGGCCGGGGTGTTCGCGCTCAGTCTGCTGCTCGGCCAGTCGGTTCTCTACTACGTCATGCTCGTCATCGACCAGCTGTGCTTCTGGACGCTGCGCAACGGCGCCGCGATGCTCATCCTGATCTTCGCGCAGAACCTGCTGTCCGGGGTGTACGCACCGCTGTGGTTCTTCCCGGACTGGTTCGTCACCCTCAGCTCCTTCCTGCCCTTCCAGGCCACGCTGAGCGTGCCGCTGTCGCTGTACGTGGGGCGCATCCCGCTCCCGGACGCCGCCTTCCAGCTCGCCGTGCAGGCCGGCTGGATCCTCGTCCTGGCCCTGTTCACCCGGTTCCTGTGGCGGCGCGCCGCCCTCCGTGTCGTCTCCCAGGGAGGCTGAGGCCCGTGAACGGTGTGCGTATCGCGTGGCGCATCACGCGCCTCAACTTCCGCGCCCAGTTGGAGTACCGCTCCGAGTTCCTCCTGATGATCGGGATCGGCGCCATCTGGCAGGTGTCGGTGATCGTGTTCGCGACGGTGCTGCTGACCCGGTTCACCGGGATGGGCGGCTGGGACAGCTCGGAGGTGCTGCTGATCCCGGCGACCCGGATGCTGGCGCACGGCATCTTCGTACTGTTCCTCGGGCGGATGCACGGCATCGGCCGGATCATCCAGGAGGGCGCGATAGACACCTATCTGGTACGTCCGATGCCGGTGTTCCGGCAGGTCCAGCTGTCCTACTTCCCCACCAACGCCATCGGCGACCTGACGGTGGCCGTGGGCCTGATGGCGGGCGCGCTCTCGCGCAGCGACCTGGACTGGACGGCGGGCCGGATCACGTACCTCGTGGTCTGCGTCCTCGGCGGGATGCTCCTGGAGGCGGCCCTGTTCACGGCGGTGGCCTGCGCCTCGCTGCGCTTCCCGGCCGCCGACTACTGGGGCCGCTGGCTGGAGGAGCTGCTCGGCACGTTCGGCAGCTATCCCCTGAACGTACTGCCGAGGGCGGTGAGCGGCTTCCTCACCTTCGGGCTGCCGCTCGCCTTCGTCGCGTACTTCCCGGCAGCGGTACTGACCGGCCACGGCCACGACACGGGCGTCCCGTACTGGCTGGCGGCGGCCTCTCCGCTGCTGGGGGTGGTGGCGTTCCTGGGGGCGCGGCTGCTGTGGCGGTGGAGTCTGGGGCACTACACGGGGGTCAACGGGTGACACCCGTGCGGTGATCCCTTCAGTGATCCGCGCAGCACGGTGTCGGGTCGGGCACCTCGAACGGCACCAGGGTGCCCCCGACGGCGGGCATGGCGGCGAGGACGAGTTCGCCGCCCTGCCACTGCGGTCGGACATGACCATGCGTCACCAGCCGCTGTGCCGGAGGCGGTTGGCCCGGAGTTCCCAGCACCGTCACCCGGTCGATCGCGCTCCGGGCCAGCAACTCCCCCACCGTCAGCGTGCCGGTGAGCGCGTCGGCGCCCGGGTAGACCACCGCGCGGCCCGCCGCGTCGGGCACCCCGGGCGTCACCTCGTAACCCTGGGCTCGGAGCCGCTCCTCGGCGGTGCGCAGGAGCGGCTCCGACGGCAGCGTGAACGACAGGGCCATCCGGGGCCGGTCACCGCGCAGGAAGTGGGTGCAGCCGAACGCGGCCTCCGGGAAGGCGAGTTCGGCCGCGAGGCCGAGGACGAGGTGATCGGCCTCGCGCAGGGCCGACACCGAAGTGCCCGCCCAGAGTGCGTATGACGTCACGAAGGCAGCACCCACACCGGGTTCGAGTAGAACCACAGGTCGCGCCACGGGTCCGCGTCTCCGACCACGTCGATGGCCGGGCCCGCCGGGTCGACCGCAGCGCCCAACGCGCCCACGGCGGACCGGTTGCCGTCGCTGCCGCGCAGCCGGACGTACACCGGACGGTCGACGCGCCCGAGGTCGTACGTCAGCCGGACCCTGCCGGTGGACTGGTTCACGTCGTACGACCTGACGACCTTGGCCGTGGGCGCCGTGAAGGTGTCCCGGTCCGCGACCGGGCCGGTGACATCGCCCTGGATGACGTCGACGCGGGCCAACTTCGGTACGAATCCCGCCCAGTTGGGGCCGTCGGCCGATGCCACGTCCACCGTGAGGGTGACCTTCGTGCCCTTCTTCACGTGCAGGGCGCCGCCGAGCGTGCTCCATCGGCCGCCGCCCGAGACGCGCACGTCGAGGGCGCTGATCAGCCGGCCGTGGTCCACCCAGATCCGGCCGGCCCGGATGCCGTCCATGACGGCGGCGTACGAGAAGCCGTCGGAGCCGACGTGGGTGCGGCTGTACTGGCCGGGCCAGTAGTCGCCCTCGGTAAGGTCGATCTTCCCGCCGTAGACCGGGTCGTCCTGCTTGCCGTTGGCCTCGAAGTTACTGTTCGGGCCGCGGACCGCGGTGTCCGTGTAGACGTTGTGCGAGTCGGAGTTGGCGGTGATCCACCACGGCTTGCCCTCGGCGAGCAGGCTGTCCCACAGGCCGCCGACCGTGGCCGTCATCCAGTCGAAGCCGCCCCAGGTGCGGTAGCTCTCCAGCGGGTACCCCGCGAAGGAGTTCGCGCCCGGGCTGCCGTCGTAGAGGCCCCGGGCCCGGCCCATGCCGATGTCCGCGCGCATCCCGGCGGCCTGGTGTCCGGGAGCGCCCTCCATGCCGACGGCGATACGGCGCACCGCGGTGGCGTCGCGCCAGGCGCGGATCTCGTGCGGCGAGTCGATGCCCTTTCGCGCCGGGTGGTTGGCGAGCATCAGCGCGTCCTTGACCTTGCGCCGCTTCACCTGCTCCGCGAGGAAGTTGAGACCGGCGACGGCGAGCGCCTCATTGGCGGGCGTCGAGTCGGTGGCGCCCTTCACACCGCCGTCGTAGTCGGTCTCGAACTGTTTGAGGACGGAGACCTCGTTCTTGCCGGGGTGCACGAAGACCGTGCCGTGCTCGGCGGCCGGGATGTTCCACTCCAGGCCCTGGAAGACGAGGGTGTCCTCGTAGGCGGCCCGGGCCGCCCTGATGTCCGGGTTGACCTTCTCGACACCGATCTTCGAGTGCGTCACGTTGCCGTGGTCGGTGATGACCAGCCAGTCCAGGCCGTGCCGGGCGCCCTGACGGACCTGGTCGACGACACGGTACTTGCCGTCGTTGCTGTACTGCGTGTGGATGTGGTGGTCACCGGCCAGCCACAGGAAGCCGTTCGTGCGGCGGCCGTTGGTGGCCGCGTACGCGGGGGCGGCGGCCGGGGCGACGACGCTCGCGGCGGTGAGACCGGCACCGAGCAGCCCTGCCCTGCGCAGGAGCGAGCGGCGCGACTGCTGTTCGGGGCTCAGTGCCTCGTCGGGCACCGAGGTGTCGAAGGCCGCGGGCAGCGCCGTACCGGTACCGCCCTCGTGACCGTGATCGTGATGGTGGTGATCCCCGTGTCCGTGCGAGTGCCCGTGCCCCATGGCTGCGCCTCCTCCGTGTCACGGCGCCCGTAGTCGTGTGCCGCCCGAGGAGAATCGGTGTCAAACATGAACCTTGTTCAACCAGCGGGTGATCGCCGGGCGACCCCGACACGGCAGATCGTCACTCCACTCACTGTTCCCCCAACAGCCCTTGTCCATCACACTGTTGGCCGTGAACCTGAGCAGTGTTCACCTAACCCCCCTGGAGACACCCCCACCATGAGAAGACTCATCGGTACCCTCGCGGCCGGCGCCCTGGCACTGGCCGGGCTCGCCGCGACCGGCTCGACCCCGGCGGCCGCCGCCACCTCGGGCACCTTCAACGTCCTCACGTACAACGTCGCGGGCCTTCCGGACCTGGTGAGCTCGGGCAACCCCAAGGTGAACACCCCGCTGATCTCGCCGCGTCTGGGCGCGTACGACATCGTCAACGTGCAGGAGGACTTCAACTACCACGCGGCGCTGTACGCGAACGACAACCACGCGTACCGCACCGCGACGAGTGGCGGAGTGCCCTTCGGGGACGGTCTCAACACCCTCTCGGACTACGCCTTCCAGGACTTCGAGCGGGTGAAGTGGAACAAGTGCACCGGCACCAACTGCCTTACCCCGAAGGGCTTCTCACTGGCCCGGGTGCGACTCGCCGAGGGCGTCTACGTGGACGTGTACAACGCCCACCCCAACGCGGACGACTCCGAAGAGGCGTACGCCGCCCGTCGGGCCAACATCTCGCAGCTGTCCGCCTTCATCCAGGCCAACTCCGCGGGCAACGCGGTGATCGTCGCCGGTGACACGAACACGCGGTACACGCGCACTCCCGACAACATCCGCACCCTCGTGTCGGACAACGGCCTGACCGACGCCTGGGTCCAGCTGGCGAAGGGCGGGGTACAGCCGACGCAGGGCGCCGAGCCGCTCATGTGCCCGACGACCGCGCCGACGAACAGCTGTGAGGTCGTCGACAAGGTCCTCTACCGCGGCAGCAAGCTCGTGAACCTCTCCGCGACCCGCTACAACAACGAGTGGGCGTCGTTCCTGGACTCGGCGGGCGGCAACCTCTCCGACCACTTCCCGCACACGGTCGACTTCTCCTGGACGCTGCCCTCGAAGCTGCGCGCGAGTGACGTCGTAGGCGGCCCGCACGGCACGGCGTTCACCGACGCCGACGACCTCCCGGCGACGCCCGCGCCCCGCACGCTCACCCTGCGCGGCAGCTCCCGGCTGGACGGGGTGTCCCTGACGCACGACGGCGGCACGACGCTGACCCACGGCGGCACGGGCGGCACGGCCACCTCCCTCACCCTGGCGTCCGGCGAACACCTCACCTCGGTGAAGTTGACGCAGGGTCAGAAGGACGGCCGTACAAGGATCTTCTCGGCGGCGTTCACCACGGACAAGTCCCGCACCCTGGCCTCCGGCACGACCACGACGGACACCGCGACGTTCACGGCACCGTCGGGCTGGCAGATCGTGGGCTTCACGGGCCGCTCGGGCGACGAGATCGACAAGCTGGGCGTGGTGTACGCGCCGATCGCCTGACCCGGCCAACTCTCCTGGTTACGTAGGGCTGTTGTGTGGGCGGACATCACTCCGGTGGCCGCCCGCATCCCCGCCTCCGCGCCCGTCCGCGCGTCCGCGCTTCCGGAAAATCATTCCGCGCCGGGCCCTGCCAGCCGGTAGCTTCGGGAGAATGAGTGATCACTACGACGTGCGCGGCTCCGGCCCCGTCCTCCTCATCATCCCCGGCGGCGCCGGACACCCCATGGGCCTCGAGAACACCACCGCTCTCCTCTCCGAACGCTTCACCGTCGTGACCTACGATCCCCTCGGCCTCGCCCACGGCCAACTCGGCAAGCCCGTCGAGGAACAGCGCGTCGAGTGGTGGAGCGAGGGCGCGGCCCGGGTTCTCGACGCGGTGCTCCCCGAAGGCGAGTCCGCTTATGTGTTCGGCACCAGTTCGGGCGCCATCGCCGCCCTCGACCTGGCGTCCCGGCACCCGGACCGACTGCGCCATGTGATCGCGCACGAGCCACCGGTCGTCGCGGTCCTGCCGGACGCCGAGCGGCAGCGGACGATGTTCACCGAGGTGCGCGACACCTACCGCGCCCGGGGCATCGAGGCCGCCTCGGTTCATATGACGGCGGGCTTCGAGGAACGGGCCCTCACCCAGGAGGAACTGGCCAAGGAGTCGAATCCGGAAGCCCAAGCCCCCTCCCCCGCAGATGAGTTGACGACGCCCATGGCCGTCCTTCTCACCCGCGTCCTGGTCCCGTTCACCTCCTACGCCCCCGATCTCGCCGCCCTTTCCGCCCCCTCCCCCCGGCTCACCGTCGCCGTGGGCATCGACTCCGCCGGTCAACTCCTGCACCGCACCGCCACGTTCCTCGCCCGCCGCACAGGCAGCGCCGCCCGCCAGTTCCCGGGAGGGCATCTCGGGTTGCTCACCCACCCGGCGGAGTTCACGGCGCGTCTCAGGGAGACGCTGATTCCGGTCGGCTGATCCGGGCCGGCGTCCTGGAGCCCTGGCGCCAATGACACTGGTTGGCGCTAGCGACGCTGGTGACCGAGCGCCGCCACTTCGTCGTACGAGGGTGACGCGCCCCGGGGCGCCCGGCCCGCCCGGATGTCGCCGAGCGCCTCCACGGCCGCGCCGAGTGCCCGCCGGTAGAGCAGCGAACCGACGCTCACGCGGCGTACGCCCAGGTCACCGAGTTGGGCGACGGTGGGTCCGGTAGGCGAGCAGAGGATGTTGAGCGGCACGTCCAGGCTCTTCACCAACGCGGCGATCCCGGTCGGGTCGGTCAGGCCGGGCACGAACACCCCGTCCGCGCCCGCCTGTTGGTAGGCGTCGAGGCGGGTCATGGTGTCCCGGGCCAGAGTGGTGGACCGACGGTCACCGAGCCAGTACGTGTCCGTCCGGGCGTTGACGAAGACGCCCGGGGCGGCGGCCTTGACGGCGGCGATCTTCTCGGCGTGCAGTGCGGCCGGTCCGAGACCGTCCTCCAGGTTGATGCCGACGGCGCCGACCACGGACAGTTCCCGGGCGAACTCCCCTACCTGGAACGGATCTTCGCTGAAGCCGCCCTCGGCGTCGACGGACAGCAGGAAGTCCTCCGTGCCGAGGTTCAGGGCGAGCTGAAGAGTGTGGTCGCGGGTCGCCGCCGCACCGTCGGGCAGTCCGACGGCCGCGGCGACGCCGAGACTTGTGGTGCCGATCGCCGCGAAGCCCTGTGCGGCGAGGAGCACGGCCGAGGCGTGATCCCAGGCGTTGGGGAGCAGGAGCGGCTCGTCGCGGTGGTGGAGGGCGGCGAAGGCGGACATGGGCGCGGTCATGCGGCCACGGTAAGGGCGCAATCGTTCGGCGCCCGCCGAACCGTCCCCGCCTGATCGGCCTGCGGCCAGACCCGGTCCGGCCCGATCCGGCAGCAACCTTTCCTCACCCCCGGCGGCAACCTTTCCCCACCCCCCGGCAACAGACAGGCATGACATCAGCACCACTCCCCCGCACCCCCGCCCACCGCCGCACCCACGCGGCCCGCAAGCCCCTGATCGGCGGGCTCGCGGCGGTCGGGCTGCTCGCCGGCGCCTGGTACGCGACCGCCGGGGCGGCGACCACCACGGCGACGCCCGCCGCGCCCACCCTCGCCGTCACGAGCACCTCCGTGACGCTGCCGGCCAAGTTCCCCTATCTGTCCGCCGGTTACAACAACACGCGGGAGTGGACTCGCACGGCGACAGCGGTCGCGCCCAACGGCACGCTGCGGGTGGCGTGGCCGGCCTCGGACGGTGTGCACGTGACGCCGCTGACCTCGGCGGGCAAGCGCGCGGGCGGCGACTCGGTCGTCAGGGGGGCCAAGGAGGTCGGTGGACTGGTCGCGCACAACGACGGCTTCGCGCTGCTCACCCGGGTCGCCGACACCAACAAGTGGAAGGAGACGGCGGCGGCCCTGGTCCGCTTCTCGCAGGGCAAGGAGGCCTGGCGCACCAAGCTCACCGGCACCGCGTCCCACGACACGTCCCCGACTCTGGACGGCCAGCTCACCTGGAACGGCACCAAGTACGGCGCCTACTTCGTCGTACACGGCGCGGGCGGCTTCGCCGACGGACACTTCGGCGACAAGCTGTCGTACCTGAGCTCCAAGGGGGCGAAGCTCAGCGGTGGTTGGGGCTGGGGCTGCTCCCACAACGAGGGCATCGCCCTGCACGCCGAGGCCACCGGCGCCTTCACCTCCCTCTGCTTCGACGACTGGCGCTCGGGCCTGTTCGTGTCGACGGGCATCGGCGCCCCGGACAACGCCCCGGCCGTGCAGCGCGAGCAGTGCTGGGCGGGCTACTGCGGCGGCACGTACGCGGGCCGCACCGGCGACCTGGTGAAGGCGTCCACGGGCCGCTACGCCACCGCCTACGGCTCCCGCGGCTCGGCCTCCGCCGCGAAGAACCCGGACGACTCGAGCGGCCGGGGCTGGACGGTGAAGCCGAGGTGGAGCACCCACCAGGTGGCGGTGTCGTTCCTCAAGAACCGCAACTCCCCTGCGGGCAAGGCCATTTACCTGACGAACGCGCCGGGCACCGAGCACGTGAACGTCCGGGTCGCCCCGTACGGCAAGAACCGGCTGCTGGTGTCCTGGGAGTCCCTGAAGAACGCCAAGTGCGCGAGCGGCACCTGCACCGGCACGTTCACGGGCACGCATCTGCGGCTGATCGACTGGAACGGCGCGTTCAAGACACCGGACAAGGTCGTGCCGGCGCGCATCACGGGTGACATGGCGGCCCTGAAGGACGGCTCTCTGGCCTGGGCGTACGCACCGGTGACCCCGTCTTACGCGACCCCGCTCACAGGCGCGTCCCCGACCGCCGCGACGCTGCGCATCGCCCGTCTGGCGCTCTGAACCGGCCGCACCGGCAGGACCACATGCATCTCGGCCCGCGAAATCGCGGCACCGGAGAGGTACTGAGCAGCCGGGGCGCGCTGCTGTCAAACCTGGAGCGCCCCGGTTCCGGTCGGGACGCTCCAGGGGCTCTTGCCGGGCCAGGGGCGGCGCTAGCGCACCCCGCCGCGCGGAACCAGCCGCTGCGCCACCAGCTCGTCGCGCACCAACTCGGCGTACACGGTGGCCCCGTGGACGGACGTGTGGGTGTTGTCGCGCTTCTCGTTGTAGAGGTAGAGCGCCTTGGAGCCCTCGACGCCGAGGGACTCCACCAGCGCCTTCGTCTTCGCCGTGAGGTCGATCAACGGCACACCGCGCTCCGCGGCGACCGCGCGGATCACCGCCGGGTGGTCGACGCCGAGGCCGTTGACCAGCAGGGCGGTGCCGTTGTTCAAGGTGCCGTCGGAGTTGAACCAGCGGCGCACGATCGGGGTCACCAGTACCGGTTTCCCCCCTCGCTCGCGAATACCCGCGACGAGCGTCTCCAGGTTCGCGCGGTACGTCGGCCCGTCGGTCTGCTTGTCGTTGTGGGCGAGTTGGACGAGGACCAGGTCGCCGGGGCGGATCAGCGGCTGGACGGTCGGGAAGAGCGCCGAGTTGGCGAGGTAGGTGACCGTACTCTCGCCGGAATCCGCGTAGTTGGCGACGGACAGGCCCTTGCGGAGGTACTGCGGGAGTTCCTGACCCCAGCCGGTGTACGGGTCGCCGGGCTGGTCGCAGACGGTCGAGTCGCCGACCAGGAAGATCTGCCGGGTGTGGCGGGCGGCTGGGGTCACCCGGATGTCCGCCAGGGCCGGCGCCGAGCCGCCGAGCACCAGGTCGAGGCCTGGTGTGCCTTCGGGGCCGGTCGGTTCGCCCTCGGGCGTACGGACGTTGACGGTGAAGCTGCGGGCCACGTGCTCGCCGGCGGCCGTGGCGGTCTCCGGGAGGAGCGCGCGCCTGGTCTCGCCCGTGACGGCCGTACCGGCGGCGGCCTCACCGCCCAGCAGCACCCGTACGTCGTACGTGCCCGGCGCGACGTCGAAGTGGCAGGCGGTGGCGGTGCAGTTCTCGATACCCAGGGCGCGCGGGCCGTGCGAGGGCCGTTGGTGGGCGGCTGCGGGTACGGCGGCCAGGGTGGTGGCCGTGCTCAGGGTCACGGCCGCCAGCACGGCTCGGTTGAAACGTCTCATTGTGTTTCCCACAGCAGTCCTCCGACGCTCGACAAGGCCCAGCGGCAGGACCGTACATCGTCTGGCAAGCGCTTTCTAGAGTCGTGCACGATTTCACACAACTGCCAACTTCCTTACAACGAAAGCCCTTTCGCGAAATCGATTCAACTGTCAGTCTTCCGAACACCGCGCACCCCCCACGCCCCACACCCCCACACCCCACCTCCGAAGGAGGCACCCCCACATGTCCGCAGCCAACGACAGACACCCCGGGCACTCCGTGACCCACCTCGGCCGCCGTGCGCTCGTCCTCGGCGCCACGGCCGCCGCCGCCGGACTCGCTCTCCCCGGCACCGCGCAGGCGGCGACCTTCGGCTACACCGACGACGGCACGAACTACGTCATCGACACCGGCGCCAACCTCGTCTTCAAGGTCCGCAAGTCCAACGGCGACCTGTCCTCGCTGGTCTACCGGGGCACGGAGTACCAGGGCTACGGCGGCATGAACTCGCACATCGAGTCCGGCCTCGGCTCCTCCACGGTGACGATCCAGCAGTCCGGTTCGACGATCCTGGTCAGCGTCACCTACGGCACGCTCAAGCACTACTACGCGGCCCGCAGCGGCGAGAACAACGTCTACGTGTGGACCAACAAGGCCGACACGTCGGTCTCGGCGACCCGCTTCATCCTGCGCGTCAAGGCGGGCCTGTTCCTCAACGACGAGCCTGACTCGTACACGTACACGAACAGCACCATCGAGGCCTCGGACGTCTTCGCGAAGTCCGACGGCCAGACCCGCTCGAAGCACTACTCGAGGCTGCGGGTCATGGACTACAACTACGTCGGCTGGAAGACCGGCAGCGTCGGCCTGTACGTGGTGCGAAGCAACCACGAGAAGGCCTCCGGCGGCCCGTTCTACCGCTCCCTCCTGCGCCACCAGAGCGCGGACGGCGGCGGTCTGTACGAGATCCTGTACTACGGCCAGAACCAGACCGAGGACCAGCGCTTCGGCCTCCAGGGCCCGTACGTCATCGCGTTCACGGACGGCGGAGCGCCCTCGTCGTCCCTGTACGCGGGCACGCTCACCACCTCGTGGGCTGACTCGCTCGGCATCTCCGGTTACGTCGGCGCGGGCGGCCGGGGCCGGGTCGCGGGCGTCGGGATCACCGGGCGCAACACGGCGTACGCGTACACGGTCGGGATCGCCAACTCAGCGGCCCAGTACTGGGGTTCGGCCCGTGCCTCCGACGGTTACTTCTCCATCGCGGGAGTCCTGCCGGGGACGTACACGCTCACCGTGTTCAAGGGTGAACTCGCCGTCTACACCACCTCGGTGTCGGTGTCGGCCGGTGGCACGACCACGCTCAACTCGATCGCGATCCCGTCCTCGAACGACCCGAGCAACGCGAGCGCGATCTGGCGGATCAACGACTGGAACGGCACCCCGAGCGGCTTCAAGAACGCCGACCTGATGACGTACGCGCATCCGTCGGACGTCCGGGCCGCCGCCTGGACCGGCAACGTGGTGGTCGGCAGCGGCACCGAGACGTCGGGGTTCCCCTGCTACATCTGGAAGGACGTCAACAGCGGTCTGCTGGTGTACTTCAAGCTGACCGCGGCCCAGGCCGCCGCCGCGCACACCCTGCGCATCGGCGTGACGACGGCCTACGCCAACGGCCGCCCGCAGGTCGTCGTCAACGACACCTGGACGTCGGCCATCCCGTCCCCGCCCACCCAGCCGAACACCCGGTCCCTGACCAACGGGTCCTACCGGGGGAACAACAACACGTTCACCTACAGCGTGCCGGCGAGCGCCTGGCTCACGGACACCAGTCAGTACAACGTGCTGAAGATCAACGTGGTGAGCGGTTCGGGAACGACCAGCTATCTCAGTGCGGGCACCTCGATCGATGCGCTGGACCTGCTGGGCTAGTCGCCTGACAGGACGTCACGTTCCGCGCGTCCACTGCTGGTTGGTTCCTCCGTTGCAGGTGTACGTGAGCAGCGCGGCGCCGTTGGCGGTGGACGCGCCGTTCACGTCGAGGCACTCGCCGGTGGCGCGGGACTTCAGCAGGACGTAGCTGCCGGAGGCGGTCACCGACCACTGCTGGTTGGTGGCCGTCGCGCTGCAGTTCTCCTGGGTGACGGTCGTGGCGCCCTCGGCCACGCACAGGGAGCTGCCCCTGCCCACGAGTTGGTAGTAGCCACCGGTCACGGACTTGAACCAGTACTTCTGGTTGTTGCCGCTGTTGCAGTCGTACTGCTTGATCTGGGCGCCCGCCCACAGCGACTGGCTGGTGACATCGGCGCACTTGGCGGAGTGCCGGGCGATCAGCGTGTTGTACGTGGCGCTGTTGCCCGTCACCGTACCGGTGGCGGTGTCGAGGGTGACCTCGGGGGACCAGGACATGGACATCGTGGTGGAGGACGGGAAGCTCAACGGCAGCCAGACATAACGGGAGTCGTTGACGGTCCCGCCGAAGGCGTTGCCCCAGCGGTCGCCCATGTAGAGGTACGAGGTGCCCGAACTCCCCTGCACGGGAAGGACGTACGCGGCCTGCGAGCCGTACGTCGTCGAGTCACCGACGTTCGTCATCGCGGTCCACGGGCCGGTGATGCTGGTCGCGGTGGCGTACTGCTGCTGGTTGGGGCTCCAGCCGGTGGCGGCCGACGTCACCATGAAGTAGACGCCGCCCCGCTTGAAGAGGGCCGGCGCCTCGCGGTGACCGTTGTGCCAGGGATCCGCGACCAGCGCGGCTATGCCGGTGTAGTCGGCGGTGAGCCGGTAGATCTGGAGGTCGTAGTTCTCGCGGGCCGCCGAGATCATGTAGCCGGTGCCGTCGGTGTCGACGAACACCGTGATGTCACGGGACATGTGGGTGTCCAGCGGACGGAAGCTGCCCCGCCAGGTGTAGTTGCCGTCCACCGTGTCCGACACGGCGACCGCGGCGCGGGCCTCGCTGTAGTCGGTGCCGTTCTCCTTGTGCATCCACATCACGTACTTGCCGGTGGCCGCGGTGTAGATGACCTTCGGCCGCTCGATGTTGGCGGCGGCGAGTTCGGAGGCGCTGGACTGGGTCAGGACATGGTTGCGGAACTCCCAGTTCTTCAGGTCGGTGGAGCGGTAGGCGTCCACGTACTGGAAGGTGTTGTCCGCGTTGCGGTGCTCGCCGAACCAGTAGTAGTAGGACCCGACCTTGATGACTCCGCCGCCGTGCGCGTGCACGGGGTCGCCGTTGGTGGCGGTGAACTGGGTGCCGTTGGTGATGGTCACGGCCGCTGCCTGGGCGGGCCCGGCGGTGGCGAGGGCACCGGCCAGTGCCAGACACAGGGCGAGGAGAACCGCGTACACACGTCTCATGAGCCACTCTCCGTTGAGTTGACCTGCGTGTCGGCGACGGGGATGCCGAAGTCCGGGGTGCCGTCGATGTTCCAGCCGAGCTTCTGCACTCGGGTGTGCCGATTGGGATCGTTGAGCGGATCGCCGACGATCTCCTTGTACTGCCGTGCGTGGTAGACGAGGACGTCGGTACGGCCGTCCTCGGCGACGGTGAAGCAGTTGTGGCCGGGGCCGTACTGCTTGGTCGTGTCGTTGCTGGTGAAGACGGGCGTCGGCGACTTGGTCCAGTTGGCCGGGTCCATGAGGTCGGCGCGGGCGTCGATGGTCAACAGGCCCATGCAGTAGTGGAAGTCGGTGGCGCTCGCCGAGTACGACATGAAGATCCGGCCGTTGCGCTTGATGAACGACGGCCCCTCGTTGACCCGGTAGCCGATGCGCTCCCAGTCGAACTCCGGTGTGGTGAGCCGGATCTGAGGTCCCGTCAGAGTCACCGGGTCGGCCATCTTCGACAGCCAGACGGCGGTGTTGTTGTCCATGTCGGGCTCGTGCTGCGCCCAGGCGAGGTAGCGGGAACCGCGGTGGGTGAAGGTGGTGGCGTCGAGGGAGAAGGTCTCCCAGGCGGTCTTCAACTGCCCGCGCTCGACCCAGGTGCCCTTGAACGGATCGCGGTTGGCGTTCTCCAGCACCCAGATACGGATGTCCCAGATGGCCTCGGCGGGCGCGGAGGCGAAGTAGACGTACCACTTGCCGTCGATGTGGTGGATCTCCGGCGCCCAGATGTGCGCGCCCATGGGCCCGGTCTCGTGCTTGCGCCAGATGACGGACTCGTCGGCGGTGGCGATCCCGCGGATGGTGCGGGATCGGCGCAGGATGATGCGGTCGTACTCGGGGGCGGTGGCCGTGAAGTAGTAGCGGCCGTCGGTGTGGCGGTGGATGTGGGGGTCGGCGCGGTTGCGGACGAGGGGGTTGACGTACGGGGTGGTGGCGCAGGGGGCGCCCGCCGGGGCTGCGGCGGCGTGCGCGACACCGGGAACGCTCACCAGGGCGCCTGCGGCCAGGGCGCCCTTCAGGAGCGTCCTGCGGGCAGAGAGGGGGGAGAGGTCGGAGTCTTCGGACAGGTCATCGGCGCGGCTCATGCGGACTGCCTCTCGGGGGTGGGGCGCGAGATTGGTGGCGTGTGTGCGTGTGTATGTGTGTGCTTTTGTGGGGGGTGACACGAGAAATGTTCGTAATTACGAACAAGATCTGTCATTCCGAACGCCGAAAAGGTAAGCGTGTGTTACGGGAAGGTCAACGGGTCGGAGGGGACGAAAACCACTGAGCAACTTTCTGTTATTACCGGGAAGTCCGGTCCGTCTCCTGTCACGTGCACAGCCACTCCCCCCTCACCAGCCCCGCCCCCAGGGCCGCCCACCGGACAGTGACGGCTGCCGCGGCCCTCGCGACGGCCGCTCTGCTGCTCGGCGCCCCGCCCGCCTCGGCGGCCGGCCCCCGCGACGCCACCGCCGACGTACTCGCCGGCCGGGACGTCACCCTCACCGGCGACACGGTGGTGCGGGTGCCCGCCGGGACGACGACGTACAACGGTGTCTTCCGCGGCGAGGGCACCCTCACCGTGCGCGGCACGGGCACCCTGATCCTGACGAGGGACAGCGACTTCACGCTGCCCAGGTCCCGGCAGGGGCAGAAGGTGAGCATCCCGGGCGGCAACCATCCGTACGTCACGGTGACGAACCCCGACCCGCCGGCGGTGACGGTGGAACGGGGAGCCACCCTCCAGTACGGCAACGGCGGTACGACGGGCCTGATCGGCCACTTCCCGTACAACACCCCGGCGTTCCGCCTGAACCAGGACAACATCCGGGTCGAGGGCACCCTGCGCCTGTCCCTGAAGAGCGCGTACAACCTGGGCACGATCAGCGGCGCCGGACTCGTGACCCAACCCCGTTTCCTCTGGGGCACCTGGGACCTCTCGGGCATCCACGCCTTCTCCGGGGTGATCGACAACGGCACCCAGGTCAACGCGGGACGACCGGAGTTCGCGACGTCCCTCCCCCGGGTGCGCAAGGTCCTCAACCAGGGCACCTGGACGGTCGACACCCCGCTCGGCCAGACGGTCAGCATGGGCATGGACTTCTACCAGCGCGAGTACGGCAGCGACATCAACGTCCAGTCCCGCCCGGGCTCGAAGGTGGTCCTGACCGGCCAGTACAGCTGGTCGAACCAGGGCGGCGACACCAATCCGTCGCTCAGCGACCCCGCCCTCAACTGGACGCCCGCCCGCAAGAACGTCAACAAGCGCGGCACCAACATCAAGGGCGCGAACGTCCAGTGGGGCGACGGCACGACGAACAAGATCTTCATGCCGGGCACGGCCGAGACGGTGTACATCAACCTCCTTGCGGCGAGGTCCCGTTCACTGCTCACGTTCGACTACAACGGCCCGGTGACGCTGGGCGCCCCCATCGGCGGCGGCCGATTCCACGACACGCTGTCCGCGCCCGGCGCCGGGGACATCGTCATCAAGGGGACCCGCGGCAACGACGTCACGTTCGCGGCGGTGCAGTACTACGACGGGTCGACGACGGTCGAGAAGGGCGCGGTACTGCGGCTGGGGAGCGGGAAGGCGGGCGGCGACGGCGGTCTGTACACGAAGGGGTCGCTCTACAGAGTCGTGAACAACGGCTCGCTGGTGGTGCGGAACACGAGCAGGGCGCTGACGCTGTCGCGGGTCAGCGGCAGCGGGTCGTTCACACAGTCGGGCGCGGCCACGACGACGCTGACGGGCAGTGGAGTGACGTACACCGGCAAAACGACGGTCACGAAGGGGACGCTGGCGCTGACGGGCGGGGCAACTCTCGCACGCAGCAAGGTGATCGGGCTGACCACGGCGGGCGCGCGGCTGGACGTGGGCTCGGCGGGGCTGCGGGTGAGGAACACGCTCACCGGCTCGGGGACGGTGAAGGGTTCGGTGACGAACGAGGGCCTGGTGGCAGGCGGGTTGACGGTCACGGGAGGCTACACGCAGGGCGCGACGGGTGAACTGGTGCTGCGGGGGCGGCCGTTGAAGGTTGGCGGGGCGGTGCGGCTGGCGGGGGCGGTGGATCTGTCGGCGGCGGGTGCGGCCTCGAACCCCGCCCGCACGATCACGGTGCTGAACCACACGGGGCGGGCGAAGACGGTGGGCGCGTTCAGTGGGCTGAAGGAGGGCACCTCGCTGAAGCTCGGCGACAGGACCTACCG
Organism: Streptomyces sp. NBC_00576; assembly: GCF_036345175.1. Classification (NCBI taxonomy): domain Bacteria; kingdom Bacillati; phylum Actinomycetota; class Actinomycetes; order Kitasatosporales; family Streptomycetaceae; genus Streptomyces; species Streptomyces sp. NBC_00576. The sequence goes on from NZ_CP107780.1 coordinate 2,211,208, forward strand.
GATCAGCTACCGGGGCGGCGACGGCAACGACGTGGTCCTGACAGCGGTCACGAAGAGCGCCTCACCGACGGCGGGTGCGGGGGTGCGCTCGGGGTCTGCGGCGGGGTCCGATTCGGTGGCGGCGGCCGACGCGAGCACCAACTCCGCTCCTGCGGCGGCCGGTACGGGGCTCGGCTGGTGGCCCTACGCGATGGCGGTCGGGCTCCTGGCGGGGCTGATGGTTCCGGCTGCTCGGAAGGTGCGGGGGCGCAGGAGTGGAAACGGACGGCGGCGGGGCGGACGGCATGCGGCGCAGGGCTGAGCGGGACTGATCCGGGGCGGGCGAAACCTGTCGGCGTCGGCCCCTGCGCCGGATACTGGAGGACATGGGATTCGCCGTCTTCATGACCTTGCCGGGGCTCGTCATCCTGCTGACCGCCGCGGCCTTCGCAGATCAGCTGCTGTTGCGGGCCGGGCGGGCGGGATGGCTCCCCTGGCGCAACAGCGGTCGCCAGGGCCAGATATCGGCGACCGGGTTCGAGCAGCTCCACGCGACCTTCTCGCCCGGGAAGCAGAACGAACTCAAGGAGCGGCAGTCGGCCCTGATCATGCGGGACGACGAGGAGGACGGGGCGCCGCCGAACAGGACGACCGTGGATCTGGAGGGCGGGGTCGCGGTCGTCCGGATGCCGCTGGCCCCCACCGCTTCCGCCACGCCGTAATTGCTCGCCCTTGCGTCGGAGCGGCAGTCGCCACTTTCCGTCCGAGGGCCGGGCTGTACTCTCGTGCGACCAGTCGAGCCCGTTTGACCTGGGGGTCTGTATGGCTGAACAGCCGCTCGAGGCACACTTCACCGAGACCGTGAGCCTTCCCGACGGCCGGAAGGTCCGCGTGAGCGCGTATCCCGACGGCAGCATCCGCTTCCGCGTCGATGGACTGCCCTACGTCCTGACCGAGGCGTATCTCAGCGGCAACCCGGAGAAGGACCAGGCGATCATGAAGATCTCGCCCGGCAAGCAGGGGAGCAACGCGGCGTACAACTACGTTGACGAGTTGGCGCAGAAGAACGCCACGTAGTCAGCACGAAGGCGCTCCCTCACGGCAACCCTCACGGCAGGAGGAGGGCTGGCTGAACGTGCTCAATCGTCGTGCGTGTCAGCTATCTCCTGTCCCTGCGCGGACGTGCCCGTCCAACAGCACGGTTGACGGAGGACTCTGCGATCCTTCTCCTCATGAGCACGCCACCAGACGGGTTGCCCGTCTACCGAGTTCTGACCGGTCCGGACGACGCCGCGTTCTGCCGGCGAGTGAGCGAAGCGCTGGGGCTTGGCTACGAACTGCACGAAGGCCCCGCCGTCACCTTCAACGGTGAGAACGTCATCGTCGTCCAGGCGCTGGTCTGGCCGACACTGCCGTAGCGACGGCTCCTGGTCACGCTCGGGTGTCTGCGCCGCCGGCTGCCGCACGCCAGTACGAGCAGTGTCGGGCACGTCCGCCGGGACGACCCCTCTCAACGCCCGCCGGGCGCCTCGGGAAACCCAACCTCCGACGCCAGTTCCCGCGCCTCCGCAGCCCACCCCGCCAGAAAGGCCAGCACCAACCCCCGCTCCCGATAAAGCTGTTCCGGAGACACCCGCTCCCCGCCCCCGTAACCGACCTGCTGTTCCTCGCTCGCGCGCGCGAGCATCAGCGCGGTGATCCAGTCGTACTTGACCGCCGACGCACACACCCCCAGCCGTACGAGCCGCTCATCGCCCCGCCACCCGCCCTCGCGCAGCCCGTCCAGGTATGCCCCGTACACGGCCGACGCCAGTTCGGGCAGGCGGGCGGCGGGCAGGAACAGGTCGAAGAAGGTGTCCGGGATGTAGTTGCCGATGTCCTCGCCGAGCGCGCCGTCGCCGGTGAAGGACCAGTCGAACAGGGCGCTGTTGCGGCCGCTGGAGCGGACGTTGGCCGGCCAGTGGTCGAGGTGGCTGAGTGCTCTCGGCAACGACTCCATGATGCCCAGGAACCATTCGCGGTCGTGGTGCAGTCGGACCATGTCCTTGCGCAGGCCCGGCGGGAAGTGGTCGCGGATCAGGGGCTGTTGCCAGGCCTCGTCGTCGTCCAGGAGTTCCTGGCCGAGCGTCTTGCCCCCTACGTACTCCCGCAGAAAGCCGCGGGACAGCCACGGCTGGTCCGCCGTCTCGCCCACCGCACCCTGGGCCGCGCCCAGCCGGCGGGCGTGTGCGGTGTGGCTCGGGATGCGCCACACCGTGGCGGGTCTGCCCCGTAGGGGCTCCAGCCACAGCGCGACATCGCCGTCCGCGCGTTCGACGCAGGCCAGCAGCCGGGGCGCGCGGATGCCGTACGGCTGCCAGAGCTGGGCCAGACCCGACTGGTACACGTGTGCCTCGCGGCGCCAGTAGTTCCAGTGTCGCGGGTCTTCGGAAGCCGCCCAGTGGGCCTCCGTCTCCTTGCGCCGGGTGAGGATCTTCAGAACCGCGTGATTCTCCCCGGCGCTCACGGTCCACACGCCTGCCGTGACGCCGTTCTTGGGGTTGTGCGTGTTGGTCGCGTAGAACATCGGCCCGGTGAACGGGCCCAGGACCTCACGCGCTTCGGCTTCCGCGAAAGGGATCTCCGACATGGCCCCAGATTAGCGACCGCACGCCTGCTGACCGTCTGTCCTGGCGAGCCCAGCATCCTGAAGCCCTGACGCCGCCAATCACCCGTTTGCCCCGGTTCGACCCTGGTAGAAGACTGGCCCTGTCAGAAGCTTTCGGATGTACGCGCGGCTTCAGGGAGGCGTCATGTTCGTACGCGCGATGTACGCGACCGGTGATCCGGCAAACATCGACACGGCCATCGAGGGGCTCAACACCAATGGCAGGGAATTGATCGCGCAGCAGCCAGGATTCCGCGGTTTCGGGATCTTCGTGGACCGCGAACTCGGAAAGCTGCTGGCGGCCAGTTGGTGGGAGACGGAGGAGGACCGGAGGAACAGCGACGAGGTGTTGCGCGAGCGGCGGGCGGCACTCCTGGAGCGGTTCGCGGCAACGACAACGATCGACAATTACGAAGCGGTGGTCTTCCACCCGGTCCGACAGCCGAAGGCGGGAGCGGGACTGCGGATCACCAGGGTGGAGTTCGACCCCTCGGACGCGGATCTGTTCGCCGAGACATTCCGGGCGACGGTGATCCCCAAGCTGGAAACGCTCCAGGGACTGGCCAGGGCGTCCCTGCTCATCGACCGGGACCGGGGACGCGGGCTGGTCGCCACCGTGTTCACCGACCGTGACTCCCTTGCCGCGTCCCGCGCAGGCCAGGCGGCAGCCCGGCATGAGGGCGCCGCCAAGGCCCATGTCACCGTGACCGGGCTGGAGGAGTTCGAGGTCGTCTTCTCCGAGGTGCGGAGCGGGTGAAGCGAGCGGGTGGGGTCACAGGGCCTTGATTCCCGGCGCTTCCTCAGCGCCGACCGCCTCCTCCGCCTCCTCCGTCACCTGCCGCCCCCGCATCCACACGTACACCGGAATCCCCGCGAACAGGAACAGCACCCCCTGATACACCGCCGCGTACCCCGCGCCCGCGATCAGCCAGAAGGAGAAGGCGAAGGAGAGGGCGGCGACGATCAGGTCGCGGATCAGGCCGGCCGGGCGGACGGCGTCGCGCGTGCCCTTGGCCAGCCAGTACAGCTGGGCCGCCGCCGAGAGGAGGTACGGGACGCAGCCCGTGAACGTCGTGATCAGGACGAGGACGCGGAACGTGGTGTCCGGGCCCGCCGTGTAGTTGAACGCGATAAGGATCGTGCCGAGGACCGCGCAGGCCCAGACGCCGAAGCCGGGCACCCCGCCCTTGCCGACCTTCGCGAACGGTGCCGGGAAGAGACCGTCCCGGGCCGCCGCGTACGGCATCTGCGCGGCCAGGAGAATCCAGCCGTTCAGGCAGCCGACGATCGACGCCACAGCCACCAGCGCGATGGCCGTGCCGCCCCAGCTGCCGCCGGTGATCGCGTTCACCGCGTCGGCGAAGGGGGCGCCGGAGTTCACCAGCTTGTCGTGCGGGACCAGGCCGAAGACGGCGACGATGCCGAGGATGTAGACGAGGGCCGAGCCGAGCGTGCCCAGGACGCTCGCACGGCCCACGTTGCGCTCGGGGTCCTCGACCTCGCCCGCGCTGACAGCCGCCGACTCGACGCCGAGGAAGCTGTAGAGGAGCAGCGCGGCGGAGGCGGCCAGGGCGCCGGGGACGCTGTCGCCCGACGCGTTGAAGGCGCCGAAGTTGTCGGTGTCGATGAAGAACAGGCCGACCGTGGCGACCACCAGCAGCGGTACGAACTTCAGGATCGTCGACACGATCTGTACGCCGCCCACCCACCGGGTGCCCGCGAAGTTCGCGGCGGCCGGCAGCCAGAGCGCCAGTATCGCGACCAGCGCTCCCAGGGCGTGGTTGTCGTTCAGGGGGATCAGTACGTCGACGTAGCCGACCACCGCCACCGCCAGGGCGGCGATGCTGACCCAGGTCATCGTCCAGTACGACCACGCCGACAGGAAGCCCGCGAAGGGGCCGAACGCGTCGCGCGGGTACACGTACAGGCCGCCGGTGACAGGGCTGCGGCGGGCCAGTTTGCCGAAGAGCAGGGCGAGCAGTACCGCGCCTATCGACAGGACCAGGAAGGCGAGCAGGCTGATCGAGCCGTACGGGGCGACCGTGGCGGGCAGGACGAAGATGCCGCCGCCGATGATGTTGCCCATGACGAGCGCGGTGGCGGCGGCCAGGCCGAAGGTGCGGCGGCGGGGCGAGGGGTCGTTCGAAGCGGCCGGCGCGGTGGGATTCAGCTCCGGCTCGTCGGCCTCGGTGGTGCTGGGGGCAGTCATGACACTTCCGGTCGACGGGGACGGACGGGGAAGGGTGCGGCAAAACCTGCGAGAAAAAGCGGGAAAGAGCGAGAAAGCGTGGGGAGGGCGCGATCGTAACTCGCCATCCCACATTGTGGGCCATCTGTTCATGTGCTGGACACATACGGCCGTCGGGTCCGCCGTCGACTAGCGTCGAGGCATGACCAGCGAGACCAGCGAAGCCTCCCGCGCCTCCTCTGCCGACTCCTTCTCCGCCGCCCTGGCCTCGGGCGCGCCCCTCGTCCTCGACGGTGGCATGTCCAACCAACTGGGGTCCGCCGGGCACGATCTGAGCGACGAGTTGTGGTCGGCTCGGCTGCTCGTCGAGCAGCCCGAGGCGATCGTCGACGCGCACCTCGCCTACTACGAGGCGGGCGCGGACGTCGCGATCACCTCCAGCTACCAGGCCACCTTCGAGGGGTTCGCCAAGCGTGGCGTCGGCCGGGAGCGTGCCGCCGAGTTGCTCGGGCTCAGCGTGGAGTTGGCCCGCGAGGCCGCGCGCCGGGCGGAAACGGAGCGGCCGTTGTGGGTGGCGGCGTCCGTCGGGCCGTACGGGGCGATGCTCGCGGACGGGTCCGAGTACCGGGGGCGGTACGGGCTGAGCGTGGCCGAGTTGGAGCGTTTCCACCGGCCGCGGGTGGAGGTGCTGGCCGCCGCCGGGCCCGATGTGCTGGCCCTGGAGACGGTTCCGGACGCCGACGAGGCCGAGGCCCTGCTGCGCGCGGTGCGTGGGCTCGGGGTGCCGGTGTGGCTGTCGTACAGCGTGGCCGGGGAGAAGACGCGGGCCGGGCAGCCGTTGGCGGAGGCGTTCGCGTTGGCCGGCGAGGCGGACGAGGTCGTCGCGGTCGGCGTGAACTGCTGTGTGCCCGAGGATGTGGACGGCGCGGTGGAGCTGGCGGCTCGGGTGACCGGGAAGCCGGTCGTGGTCTATCCGAACAGCGGTGAGGTCTGGGACGCCGACGCCCGTGCCTGGCGCGGCAGTTCGACCTTCGCCGCCGGTCAGGTGACGGGCTGGCGGGACGCGGGGGCGCGGTTGATCGGCGGGTGCTGCCGGGTGGGTCCGCAGGCGATCACGGCGATCGCCGACACGTTGCGGTGACCGCGTACGCGCTGTAGTGAAAGTTTCGGCTTCGGGGCCCGCGTTCTGCGGCTCCCGTCCGTTCGCGTCCGCTGTTAGCCTCCGGACGGGAACCGGTTGCTGACGTGTTGCTGCCGTACCTCCCACGAGAGGGGCGGCACCCAGCATGACGAGGAAGAGCAGCACCGGGGACAGCCCGACGCGCAGCACCATCCGCGACGTGGCGGCCCGGGCGGGGGTGTCCGCGTCCACCGTGTCCCGGGTGCTCGGCGGCGACTACCCGGTGAGCGCCGCGACCCGCACCAGCGTCATGCGGGCCGTCCGTGAGCTGGACTACGTCGCCGACGCGCGTGCCAAGGCGGTCGCCGGTGTCGGGACGCCCACGCTCGCTTTCGTGCTCGACGACATCACCGGCCCCTCCTTCGCGCTGATGGCGCACGGCGTGGAGCGCGAGGCGGCCCGGCTGGGCCATCTCTGCCTGGTGTGCAGCACGGACGGCGACGCCGGGCACGAGCTGGAGTTCGTCGAGATGATGCGCGCCCAGCGTGCCGCCGCCGTGATCCTGGTCGGCGGCACCGCCGACACCCCCGAGTACCGCGCCCGCACGGCCCGCATCGCCGATTCCCTGGCCTCCGTCGGCTCCCGCCTGGTGCTGTGCGGGCGGCCTCCGCTGGATCCCGGTACGCCGGTCACGGTCATCGAGTACGACAACGAGGGCGGCGCCTACGCCCTGTGCGCGCACGTCCTCGCCCAGGGCCATCAGCGCGTCCTCTTCCTCGGCGGTCGCCCCGATCACACCACCGCCCAGGGCCGCGAACGCGGCTACACCGCCGCCCACCGTGCACGCGGCCTGGCGCCGGACCCGGCGCTGCTTCTGCACGGCGACTTCACCCGGGACTCGGGCCACCGTCTGGTGCGCCAAGCTCTGTCCCAGGGGCTGGAGTTCACGGCCGTGATGGCCGCCACCGACATGGTCGCCGCCGGTGCGCTGACCGCCCTCCACGAGGCCGGCCTGTCCGTACCCGGCGATGTCTCACTCGCCGGGTACGACGACATCCCGTTCGCCCGCGACCTGCACCCGGCGCTCACCACGGTCCACGTCCCGTACGAGGAACTGGGCCGCCTCGCAGTCCGCACCGCCCTCGGCCGTACGCCGGAAGACCCGGACGAGCATCTGCTGCTGGGCACACATGTCGTCGTACGGAACTCGTTGGCGCCGGTGGCGACGGCTCACCGCTGAACCACTGCCGCCCTTGTCACAGCCGGGCGTAGGCCCGCACATCCGCGTCCGCGTCCCCCGCCACCGAGGCAAGGGCATCGGTGACCCCCGGCCGCCCGTCATGGCGGCGCAGCGCCCGGACGGCCGCCTTGCGGACGTCGGCGAACGTGTCGGACAGCGCCTCCGTCAGGGCGGGAATCGCCACGCCCGGTGCGGCGGCACCCAGTGCCGTCGCCGCGCCCGAACGGACCTGCCAGGCGGGGTCGGTCAGCGCGGCGGCAGCCGCCATGTCCAGGGGCGGTGGGCAGCCGGTGGTCGCGAGGCCGGTGAGCGCGGCGGCCCTGACCAGGGCGTCCGTGTCGGCGAGGAGGGCCTTGAGGTCGTCCGGGGTGCCGACGGTGCCAAGGCCCTGGGCGGCGGCGACCCGTACCTCGCGGGAGGCGTCGGCGGCGGCGCGGGCCAGTTCGGGGACCGCGTCCACCGACACCAGGGCCCGGACCGTCTGGATGCGCACCCCGAGGTCGGGGTCGGCGAGGGTGCGGGCGTACAGGGCGGCGGAGCCCAGGCGCAGGGCGCGCAGAACGTCGAGCGCGGCGGCCCGTACGCCCTCCCGGCCGGGGTCGTCCAGGGCCAGTGCGGCGATCAGGGCGTCGCGCAGCGCGTCCTCGGGCGGCAGTACCTCGACCAGTTCGCGCAGGGAGGCCGCCGCTGCCTCGCGTACGCCCGGGTCCGGGTCGCCGAGTGCGGTGGCCAGGGCCGGGCCGGTGCCGTCGGGGGTGGTTTCGGTGAGCGTGGCGACGGCGGTGCGGCGTACGGCCGGGTCGGGGTCGGTGAGGTAGGGGCGCAGTTCCAGCAGGCCGGGCTGGTCCTCGGCCAGGGCGAGGAGTTCGAGGATGCGCGGGGAGGGCGCAGTCGCCGTGGGCAGGACCGTGCGGGTCTTCACTGTGCCGGAGCCGACCGGGGCGACCTCGCGCGGGCCGGCGGTGGCGACCTGTTCGGGGTGGACCTCGCCGAGGACGTTCACGGCGCCGCCCGTCGGGTCGAATCCCTCGACCGGGACCAGGTAGGGCGCCACCGGTCGGGTCAGGAACTCCATCGAACCGTCCGCCGCCTTACGGACGTTGAGGTGCACCAGCCAGTCCGTGTCGTCGCGCTGCGGAATGTCGGTGCGCTCGTGGTAGAGGCCCCAGCGGCTCTCCGTACGCGCCAGTGACGACCGGGCGGCCAACTCTGCGCAGTCCCGGATGAAGTCGACCTCGGCGCAGCGCATCAACTCGTGCGGGGTCTGGCCGCCCATGCCGGCGATCTCGTCGCGCATCCGCTCGAACGCCTCGACGGCCAGGGAGAGTCGGGCGCCGCTCTTGGGCGGGGCGACGTAGTCGTTGACGAAGCGGCGCAGCTTGTACTCGACCTGCGGTTGCGGGGGCCCGTCGGGGTTGCGCAGCGGACGGTAGATCAGCTCGTGCGCCTCGCGAAGCTGGTCGGGCGGCAACTCGCCTTCGTAGGCGCGGTGTTCGGTGGCCGCGTCGGCGCCCGCGAGGTCGCCGAAGACGAAGGCGCCGATCATGTAGTTGTGCGGGACGCAGGCCAGGTCGCCGGCCGCGTACAGGCCGGGGACGGTGGTGCGGGCGTGCTCGTCGACCCAGACTCCGGACGCCGAGTGGCCGCCGCACAGGCCGATTTCGGAGATGTGCATCTCGATGTCGTGGGTGCGGTAGTCGTGGCCGCGGTTGGCGTGGAAGGTGCCGCGGGTCGGCCGTTCCGTGGAGTGCAGGATGTCTTCCAGAGCGGTTACGGACTCCTCCGGGAGGTGGCTGAGCTTGAGGTAGACGGGGCCCCGTTCGCTCGCCACCTCCGCCGCGAACTCGGCCATCATCTGGCCCGACCAGTAGTCGGAGTCGACGAAGCGTTCGCCGTGCCGGTTGACCTGGTAGCCGCCGAAGGGGTTGGCGACGTAGGCGCAGGCCGGGCCGTTGTAGTCCTTGATCAGGGGGTTGATCTGGAAGCACTCGATGCCGCTGAGTTCGGCGCCCGCGTGGTACGCCATCGCGTAGCCGTCGCCCGCGTTGGTGGGGTTCTCGTATGTGCCGTACAGATAGCCGGAGGCGGGCAGGCCGAGGCGGCCGCAGGCGCCGGTCGCCAGGATCACCGCCCCCGCCCTTACGGTGACGAACCGTCCGGTGCGGGTGTCGAAACCGGCGGCGCCGACCGCTCTGCCGCCGGCGGTGAGGACCCGGACCGGCATCACTCGGTTCTCGATGCGGATGCGTTCGCGCATCTCGCGGCGGCGGAGTTGCCGGTAGAGGACCTTCTTGACGTCCTTGCCCTCGGGCATCGGCAGCACATAGGAGCCGGAGCGGTGGACCTGGCGGACCGCGTACTCGCCGTGCTCGTCCTTCTCGAACTTCACGCCGTAGGACTCCAGGCGCTGCACCATCGCGAAGCCGCGGGTGGCGGTCTGGCGGACGGTGGCCTGGTTGACGATGCCGTCGTTGGCGCGGGTGATCTCGGCGACGTAGTCGTCGGGTTCGGCCCGGCCGGGGACGACGGCGTTGTTGACGCCGTCCATGCCCATGGCGAGGGCGCCGGAGTGGCGGACGTGGGCCTTCTCCAGGAGCAGGACGTTCGCGCCGTGCTCTGCGGCGGTCAGCGCGGCCATGGTGCCGGCGGTGCCGCCGCCGATGACCAGGACGTCGCAGGTCAGCTCGTCGGCGTCGTGGAGGGCGGGGATCTCGGTGCGGTCCATGGGGGTGGTGCCTCTCAAATGCCGTGGGAAGCGGTGCCGAGGGAAGCGAGGATCTCGCGGCGCAGGGCGACCGTCGTGGGCTCGCCGTGGGCCGTGCGCTCGCGCGGCCGAGGGACGTCCAGTACCTGGCCGGTGCCGAGGAGGGCGACGCGGTCGCCGAGGAACACCGCCTCGTCGACGTCGTGGGTGACGAAGACGACCGTCGCGCGGGTCCCGTTCAGGACGTCGACCAGCAGGTTCTGCATCCCGGCCCGGGTCTGCGCGTCCAGCGCCCCGAACGGTTCGTCCATCAGCACGGCGCGCGGGCGGCCGGCCAGGGCGCGGGCCAGCTGTACGCGCTGGCGCTGGCCGCCGGACATACGGTGCGGTAGCTGCTCCTCCCGGCCGGCCAGGCCGACCTGGGTCAGCCACTCCGTTGCCTGGGCTCGGCGTTCGGCGCGCGGCAACCCCCGTATGGCGAGCGGGAGTTCGACGTTGCGGCGGGCGTTGCGCCAGGGCAGCAGGCCGTCTTCCTGGAAGACCAGTGCCCGGTCGGCCTCCGGCCGGGTGATCGGCCGGTCGTCCTGGCTGACGTGTCCGTCGAGCGCGGGCAGCAGCCCGGCCAGGGTCCGCAGCAGCGTCGACTTCCCGCAGCCGGACGGGCCCACGACGGTGAGGAGTTCGCCGGGGGCGATGTCGAGGTCGAGGCCGCTGAGCACCGGCAGTCCCGGGCGCCCGATGGTCGCGTCCGACAGCCGCAGCCGTACGCCCTTGGGGGCCTCGGTCTCCACCGTCGACGTGCTGACCTGGGTCGTCATGAGGCCGCCCTCCCGGACGCTTGCGGGGTGGCGGCCGGCCGGCGGACCCGCACGGGCACCGCCCGTTCGGCGGCGGGGCGCGGTAGCCAGCGGGTGACGCGGCGTCCGGCGACCTCGACGGCGGTGGAGGTGAGCCAGCCGAGGAGGCCGATGGTGGCCATGCCGACGAGGACGCCGGGATAGTTGACGATGGTGTAGTCCTGCCAGGTGCGGTAGCCGACGCCGTACTGGCCGGAGATCATCTCGGCGGAGATGACACAGATCCAGGACACGCCGATGCCCACCGAGAGCCCGCCCAGGATGCCGGGCAGTGCGCCGGGCAGGACGACGGAGGCGAGGATGCGCAGCCGGCCGCCGCCCATGGTGAGGACGGCCTCCTCCCAGACCGGGGCCAGGGCCCGGACGGCGTGCCGGGTGGAGACCAGGACCGGGAAGAAGGCGGCGGTGAAGGTGATGAAGACGATGCCCTGCTCGTTGGTGGGGAAGAGCAGGATCGCCACCGGTACGAGGGCGATCGCCGGGATGGGGCGCAGGACTTCGAGGAGCGGGCCGAGCAGGTCGGCGGCGATCCGGGAGCGGGCGATGGCGGTGCCGACCGCGATCCCGGCCACCGCGGCGAGCGCGAAGCCGGTGAGGATGCGGGTCAGGCTGTCCGTGAGGTCCTGCCAGTAGACGGCCGTGCCGAGGCGGTGCCCGAACTCGCGGGCGACCTGGGTGGCGGTGGGGAACTGGGCGAACCGCAGCCACAGATTGACGTGCCGGCTGGTGAGCAGCTGCCAGATGCCGAGCGCGGCCAGCAGCGAGGCCGCGCGCAGCGCGTAGCGGGTACACGGGGAAAAGGAGGAGGCAGCGGCGGAGGGGGCGGTCATTTGGCTGCCGCCTGCCGCAGTGCCGTGGCGTAGCTGACGATCCGTGCTCCGGGGTGGGCGGCGGTCCACGCGTCGGCGGCGGCCTCGGTGACGAAGGGCTCCAGGTCGGTGCCGTCCTGGGCCCAGACCGACTTGTCGGCGAACCAGCGGGTGCCGGTGGTGGCGTCAGGGACGTACGCGGCCCGTACGGCGGTGCTGTGCGCGGCGACGTAGCGCAGCAGGGCGGCCGGGTCGGCGTAGGTGCTGGTGGTGGACGCGCCCTTGAGCCAGACTTCGGGCCGGGAGGCGGGGGCCGTGGCGGCGACGGCCTTGGCGTATCCGGTCCCGGTTCCGCCGCCGGTCCCGGCTCCCTCTCCTTCTCCGTTTGCGTAGGCCTTCTTGAGGTAGCTGTCGTCGACGAAGTCGGAGACGTTCACCGGGCCGGCGAGCTTGGCGGAGACCAGCAGCGGGACGTCCTTCTTCAGGGCGGCGACCAACTGCGGCTTGAGGGTGGGGTCGAAGGTGGCGATGCCGCCCTTGCCGTTGTAGAGGTAGACGACCTCGGCGGGCAGGCCGGTGACCTCGGCGACCTTCTCGGCGGCGGTGACCGGGTGGGCGTCGAGATACGCGGTGGCCTTGATCTGGGCGGCGAGGAAGGCCTCGACGACCGCCGGGCGCCGGTCGGCGAAGGCGTCGCGCACGGTGACGCCGTGCAGGGTGGGCAGGCCGAGCGAGCCGCCGTCGTACAGGGCCTTCGCCTTGCCCTGGAAGGCCAGCAGGCCGGGCCAGGCCACGAACTGCGAGAGCGCGTCGACACTGCCCGCCTCCAGCGCCGAAGCGCCCACCGCGGGCTGCTGGTTGAGCTTGCCGATGTCCTTGTCGGGGTCGAGCCCCGCCTGCTCCAGGGCGCGGACGAGGGTGCCGTCGGCGGCCGATCCGACGCTCGTCGACACCTTCTTGCCGCGCAGGTCGGCCAGTGACTTCAGGTCGGAGTCCGGGGCGGTGACCACGGTGTTGAGGGCACCGCGCGCGTTGTAGCCGGTGACGGAGACCAGTCGGGTCGGGGCGCCCAGCTGCTTGCCCCGGGAGGCGTTGATGAGCAGCGGGAAGTCGCCCATGGAGCCGATGTCGACCTTCCCGGCGACCATCGCGGCGGTGATCGGGGCGCCGGTGGCGTAGTCCTGCCACTCCACCTTGTAGGTGATGCCGTCGCGGGCGCCCTGGGCCTTCAGGGCGCTCTCGAAGTAGCCGAGGGAGCGCAGGAGGGTCCCGGCGGTGACGGTGTTGATGGTCTTGGACTGGTAGCCGACGGTCACGGTGACCGACTTGCTGTCGCTCGCGTCGGCGGAGCCGCCACAGGCGGTGAGCGGGAGGAGCAGGGCGGCGGCGAGGACGGCCGGAGCGATTCTGCGGGACCGGACTGTCGCGCGTGCCTGGGTGCGGGCCACGGAAGCCATGCGGGAGGAACCTTTCACCGGAGGAGGTAGGGCATGTTGACGGTGACCGCGCCGGTGGGGCAGCGGGCGGCGCACGGGCCGCAGTACCAGCACTCGTCGACGTGCATGTACGCCTTGCTGGTGTCCGGGTCGATGGCGAGGGAGTCCAGCGGGCACATGTCGACGCAGAGGGTGCAGCCGTCGATGCACTTGGACCCGTCGATCGTGACGGGCACGTCGGCACGCTGGGGGACGAGAGGCATGGCTGTCTCCGGGAATCGGCTGGCGAGGGGTGTGAGAAAGGAAGAGCGGGAGGAGCAGGGGCGTGTCAGGCGGACCGGTGGAGCAGCCCGCGCATAGTGATCCGGTCACCCCGGAAGCGGATGAACTCCAGGTCCACGGGCCGCCCGTCGGACAGACAGGTGAGCCGCTCCAGCATCAGTACGGCCGCTCCGCGCGGAGCCTCCAGGACGGCGGCGGAGTGCGCGTCGGCGGTGACGGCCTCCAGGGTGATCTCGGCGGTGCCCAGGCGCCGGCCGGTGATCTGCTCCAGCAGCCGGAAGACGTCGGTGTTCTCCAGATCGGCGCCGAGGAGTTCGACGCCGATGTCCATCGGGATGTAGGTGAGGTCCAGCGACAGCGGCACCCCGCCCAGGCGGCGCAGCCGCTCCACGTACAGGACCTCGGCGCGCGGCTGCAGTCCGAGGCGGGCGGCGACCGGCCCGGGTGCGGGGACCGGGCTCATGGTGCGGACCTCGTTGGTGACGTGGCCGTGCTCGTGCAGGGTCTCGGCGAGTCCCATCAGCCGGTCCAGGCCGTGCGGGTACTTCTGACAGGTGACGACCGTTCCAACGCCGGGCAGCCGTTCGACCAGTTGTTCGGTTCGGAGCAGGTCAAGGGCCTGGCGGACCGTGTTGCGGGACGCTCCGTAGTCGGCGCCGATGGCGTCCTCGTGCGGGAGTACGCCGTCGGGGAAGCCCTCCGTCAGGAGCTGGTGACGCAACAGGTCGGCGAGTTGCCGGGCCCGGTCCGCGCGCAGCCGGCGGCGTCGCGCGGCCGCGACGGGCGCGGTGTGTTCGCGAATGCGGTCGGCGGGCATCGGGGCTCCCAGCGGGGCGGGGGTTCGTGTCCCCCGGACCATAACCGTGGGCCGCCCTCCGTGGTGTTGCGGCAGTGTTGCGCCACCCCGGAATCGGTCGTTCACCGGTGTGAACTGGCCGTTTGCCGCCGCGAGTGACAGATCTGCCACCTGGCCGCATCTCACCAGGTGGCGGTGATCAGCGTCGGGGGATCCCACCCGGGCGACGGAGACGCCGTACGGCGGACAGCGTTTCCGCGCCCCGTACGGGCAACCGGGGCCGGGCAGCCGACCCCGGCGCGGAGTCCGGAGTCGCCGGGGTCTCGGCGGTCCGGTCGGCGGCCCACAGGGCCAGTTCGCGGTCCCGTGGGCCCTCTACGGTGTGCGGGTCGCCGTCGCCGAAGATCCGCACGGGGTGCGAGGCGTCCCAGGGCTGCCAGCCCGGGTCACCGTCGACGGCGAAGCGTACCCACGCGGTGTGCATGGCCTCGGCGAGGTCCTGCGGGGCGCCCTCGCCCGCGAGCTTGGCGGATTCGGGGGCGTGATGGGTGTCGAACACGAATCCCAGTTCGATGGCGTGGCAGGCGCCCAGACCGGGATGGGTGGACGGCCAGGCGAATTCGTACACATGTGCCCGTCCACCCTCGCCGCCCGCGCTGCCCTCGCTGCCCTCGCTGCCGTCGCCTCGTGTGTCCGCGAGCCGGTGCAGCGGTACGCGGAGCAGGTGGTCGGTGACCAGCTGGCCGACGAGGTCGGCCGTACCGGCGCCGGGATGCAGCGTGCGGTAGCCGCGCGGGACCTCGGGGCCGCAGTGGCAGCGGGCCATCGCGCCGGCCAGGGCGACCGTACCGAGCCGGTCGACGCGCTCCACGAGCCCGCCCGGCACCAGCCACAGCCGGTACTCGTCCCGGGTCCAGCCCAGCAGCAGGTCGACGTCGGCGGCGACCCCGTCGACCAGTGCCTCCAGGGGGTCGCGGGGTACGAGGTCGCCGTCGACGACGATGCCGAAGGCGGGCCCGCCGAGCACCGGACTGCTCAGCCGCCCCACCTCGCCCTGGGTACGCAGCAGCAACTCCCGGTCGACGGCAGCGAAGGCCTCGGCGGTCGCCGGGATCTTCAGCCGGGTCGCCATCCGGCGCACCATCCGCCGTACCTTCTCGCGGTCGCTCGCCTCGGGCGGACCGCTCTGCAGCACCGCCCGCCGGAAGAGCCCCTGTGCCCGTGGGGAGGCGAGCAGCGCGCCGATGCTGATCGCACCGGCCGACTGGCCGAAGACGGTGACGCGGTCGGGGTCGCCGCCGAAGGCCGCGATCGACGCCCGTACCCACTCCAGCGCGGCGAGCTGGTCACGCAGGCCGGGGTTCGGGGGTGCGTCCGGGAAGAGGCCGTAACCCTCCACGCCCAGACGGTAGTTGACCGAGACGAGGACCACACCGTCGCGGGCGAAGGCGTGGCCGTCGTAGACGGGGACAGCCGATGAGCCACGGGTCAGGGCGCCGCCGTGGATCCACACCATGACCGGGAGCCGGGCGCCACGAGCGGGCTGAGGTGTCCACACATTGAGGTTGAGACAGTCGTCGCCGGGCACCACCGGGTCCGACAGCAGCCGGGCGAAGGCCTCGGAGTACGGCGGTTTCGGCGCGGTGGGACCGAAGCCGCCCGCGTCGCGCACCCCGTCCCAGGGGGTGGGCGGCACGGGCGGCCGGAACCGGCGGGGGCCGAAGGGCGGTGCGGCGTACGGGATGCCACGGAACACGGCGATCCGGTCGCCCCCGTGCCCTTCGCGTACCTCGTATCTGCCACGGACGTCCCCGTAGGGCGTCCTGACCACGGGCTCCGCCAGTTCTGCCGTCATCTGCCCACCAGCCCCTCGCCGCCGCGCGTGAACCGTTCAGATCAGAGCAACACATGACCTGCCGGTATTCCCGCGGAAGGGGCCGAGGTGGAGCTATTTGGCGTACATCACCGTCCCGAAACCGAGCTGGTCGAAGCCGCCGCTCGTCGTGCCGTAGTCACCTCCCCCGCCCTCGGGGCGGATGCTCTCGGCCATCGCCTGGATGTACGGCACGGACAGGCCGCGCCGCTTGGCGTAGTGGTAGTAGAGGATGTCCCAGACCGGGCGGACCTGGCCCCTGTTCACGGAGGAGATCACGGTCTGTGACGACTGGGAACAGTTCTGGCCGGTGCCCCAGGTGTAGGTGGTGAACGGGACGTCGTTGCCCAGGTTGTACTTGGCGACGTACTGGGCAGCCTTCATGAACCGGTTGCTGTCGTAGCCGTACAGGTCGTCGCCCTGGGACCAGGCCATCTCGCAGAAGGCACCCATCTGGCCCATGCCCATCATGGTGTGCCCCTGGTCGCGTCCCGACTCCTGCCACTGGCCGAGGGCGTAGCCGGCGGAGTCGGTGTAGAGGTAGGGGACGGCATGGGCGAGGGAGCCGTTTCCGGCGCCCGTCTTGAAGTAGTTGACCGCCTGGTCGTACTTGGCCGCGTCGTCGCACAGGATCCCGATCGCGAGGATCGAGTTCATGTTGCAGAGGTCCCAGTTGGACCAGTAGTTGGTGATGCAGGCGTCGTTGTGGCCGGTGAGGAACTGGTTGTTGAGCGGGTAGAAGACGTCGAGCATCATCGTCTTGAACCGGCCGAGGTCGAACCCGCTGTAGCCGCGCATGAGTTCGGCGGCGTTGGCGAACTGGTAGCCGTAGATCCCGGCGGCCAGGAAGCGGTCGGCGTTGCCGGTGACGTTGGTGAGGGTCGACGACCAGGCGTTGAGGATGGCGACCGCCCTGTCGCCGTTGGCCGTGGTGCCCGCGATCTTCCAGCGCAGGGCGTTCTGGTACGCGGCGTGGATGTCGTTGTAGAGGAGGTTGTAGTTCTCGCCGGTGCCGCCCCGGACGATCGTGGCCTGGGGCCGGGCCGTCCAGGTCGACGCCGAGTGGGAGTTGGCGGTGAGGCGGTTCCAGCCGGAGAGCCAGGGGTCGTCGCCGGCGGCGACCCGTACCTTGGCGCGGTTGAGTTCGCCGTACGCGTGGAGCATGCCGGGGTGGGTGAAGGTCGCGGGCGCGGCCTCCGCGGCGGGGGCCGTGAGCGCGGCGGCTGACGCGCCCACGGCGAGAGCGGCGGTGAGACCGCCGGCGGACCTCAGCAGTCCGCGGCGGCTCAACTTGGGCTGGTTGTCGTGAACTTGGTGGGCGTAGGAGTGCTTGTGGGGGTTTTCGCGGCTCATTGCGATGCATCTCCAATCCTGGTGGGGTCCAGGAGTGATCAGGTGGGGCTGATGCTCACCTCGTCGAAGTACGAGGTGCAGCGGGCCAGGGGGTCGCGGGAGCAGACCACGAGGCCCACGTAGTAGGCGGCGTCGCCGAAGCCGGGGATGTCTCCCTCGGCGAGGGGGGTCCAGCTGACGCCGTCATCGGTGGAGAAGGCCGCGGAGAAGGTGGTCCCCGTGCGCTTCAGCCTTAGCAGGGAAGGGAGTTGAAGGGTCGGTCCGGCGGTTCCGGTGAAGGCCGAGGCGCCCGCCACCGTCTTGCGCAGCATCAGCTGTGCGCTGGTACCACCGGTGACGATCACCCCGGCCGCCTGGTCGAACGGCGACAGGGACTTGGCCATGAGCAGCCCGACCCGGTCGGCGGCCGTGGCTCCGGTGCGGGAGACCAGCCGGGCGGTGAGGACGCTGTCCCCGGTGACCGGCCGTCGGACGAACTGCCCGGTCATGCCCTGCCCGTTGACGTTCAGGTCGGTCCCGGCGCCTCGCACGACGAAGGTCCCGTCCGTGTACGAGGTCGAGCCGGGCGTGCGTACCGCCGCCACGCCGTAGGTCCCCAACTCCCGTTCGTCGACGACGACATCACCGAGGTCGCCGTACGTCCAGGGGGCGGGCGGCGGGGCGGAGACGGTGAGCGTGAGGGGGGCCGTCGCCGTGCCGGAGGCGTTGCTCGCGGCCGTGGTGACGGCGAACTCCCCACTCTCGGCGGGCGTTCCGGAGACGAGCCCGGTACGCCGGTCAACGGTCAACCCCTTCGGCAGCCCGGCGGCGGTGAACCGCACAGGCTCGTGCGAGGCCCGGATCAGGTGCCGGAACGGGACGCCCACGTTGGCGAACGCCATGCCGGCCGACAGCGCCTCGGGCACCGACGGTGTCGGCATCAGGGCGGAGGTGGGCGCCGAACGCGGGCCACGGCCACCCGAGTTGGTCTTGGCGACGGCGTAGCGGTACGTCCGTCCTGGCGTTCCGGTGGCGTCCGCGTACCGCACGCGGGTGCCGAACCCGACCGGTCCGACGCCGGTGGCGACACTCTCGTACGGGCCCTCGGGACGCGTGGCCCGCAACACCGTGTACCGCGCCGACAGGTCGGGGTCGGTCCACATCAGCTCGATGGCGTCGGCTCCGGTGGCCGCCCGCAGATCGGTGGCGGTACGCCGGGGACGCGGCACGCACCAGACGGGGCCGGAAGCGGAGGTCACCTGGACGTTGTCGAAGGCGCCGGTGCCGGTCTCGGCGTACTCCGCGTCGATGCCCAGGCAGGAGGTGAGCGCGAGCCCGGCGTACACCGTGCGCCCCAACTCGACCTCGGTGACGCCTACTTGGGTCCAGTGCTCACCGTCCGGGGAGATGGACCCCGTGCAGCGGCGGCCCTTGCGCGCGACGCGGACCCAGTACGGGGCCCGCAGCCGGTAGCCGTCGCCGGCGGCCTCGACGTAGGGCGCCTGAAGTGGTGTCGCCGATTCCGGGAGCGTGCCGAGGTCGGAGATCGGGAAGGACGCGGCCGTGGTGATCGTCTGCTGCTGCGAGGGCGGTACCGGGGTGCTGCCCGTCGCCGAGACCGCCGCTCCGGGCGCCGGGCGTACGGTCCACACGCCGCTCCAGGTGTGCAGCGGCAGGCCCTGGATCAGCATCGACGCGTGCGGGGCGGCGGCGTCCAGGGAGGCGCGCAGGGTGACGCCGATCTTGGAGTACTGGGAGCTGAGCGGCCACACGATCCGCGCGGTGACCGTGCCGTCGCCGCGCAGGGGCACGTGGGCCAGGTGGTGGGTGTCCGCCGTGCCGCCCGCCTCCAGCACGAATCGTTCGCCGTCGAAGACCGCCGAGCCGGGGACGCCCGTCTCCCCGACGTCCTGGCTCGACCAGGGCGCGGGAAGGCCGGCGGATCCCGCAGCCCATCCCGAACTACCGCTCACACCAAGGGAGTTGGACGCGATGACGGTGTAGTAGAAGGTCCGGCCCCGGTGAATGTCCCGGTCCGTGTACGTGTACGTGTACGTGTCGGTGGTCGCCGCGGCGGCGATCGTCTCGTACGGGCCCTCGGGGCGGGTGGCCCGCCGGACCGTGTAGCCGGTCGCCCACGCGGACGGGAGCCAGGAGACGGTGACGGTGTCGTCCGCGCCGTGTGCCGTGACGCCCGCCGGGACGGTGGGCGCGGCCGGTGCGGGCGCCGTTGTGCCCGCGAAGGTCAGGGTGCCCCAGCTCGGCAGGTCGTCGTTGCTGCCCTCCACGACACGGGCGCCGCCTGTTCCCCGGAAAACGGCGGCCTTCGTGTACGGGGCGTCGAGGCCGCGTACGCCCGCGTAGTGCGCGTACGCCATCTCGTAGATCGGGGGCAGGCTGCCGCGGACCTTGTCCGACACCGTCGTCTTGATGTACTTGCCGGTGCGGTCGAGGTCGGGGGTGAAGGGGACGGCGGCGCCGAGGTTGTAGCGGGCCGCGTACTCGACGTTGGCGAGGAGCCGGTTGTCGTCGTAGCCGTACAGGTCGACGCCCTGGTTCCAGGCGACCTGGGCGGTGTCGGCGTGCAGGCCGACAGCGAGCTGTTCGTGGCCCTGGTCGCGGCCGCTCTCCTGGCCCTGGCCGGCGTCGGTGACGATGCGGTGGCGGACGCTGCCGTTGCCTGCGCCGGCCGCCATGAACCGCAGGGCGTCCTCGAAGAGGGTCGGCTCCTCGCAGAACACACCGATGGCCAGGATGGTCTGCAGGGCCGTCAGGTCCCAGTTGCCGTTGGCGTAGAGCATGTAGCCGGACACCGCCGGATACCAGACATCGAGGAAGGACGCCTCGCAGCGGGCGATGTCAGTGTCCGTCCAGCCGTCGTAGTCGCCGCCGTGGCGCAGGAGTTCGGCCGCGTTGACGAACTTGAAGGCCTGGAGTCCGGCGCCGAGCGGTCCGTCGGCGCCCGTGACGGCGGTGAGCGAGGCCGACCAGACGTTGAGGAGGTCGCGGGCCTTGTCGGCGTGGGCGCGGTCGCCGGTCACGCACCACATGAGGGCGTTCTGGTAGGCGGCGGCCGAGTCGGCGACGGCCTGGTTCATGAAGTTGGACGGGCCGCGGCCCCAGGAGGTGATCTGGCCGGTGTTCTGCACGGTGTACGTCGACTTCGAGCGGGCATGGGCGGCGAGTGCCAAGTAGCCCTCGTACACCGGGGATTGCTGTGCTGCGACCGCTTCCTTCATCCGGGTCAGGTCGGTGGCACCGTGCAGCAGTCCGGGGTGGGTGAAGGTCCGTTCACGGGGCGCCGCCCAGGCGGGGCCGGGAACGGCGAGGCCGGTCGCGCCGGATGCCAGCAGCAGCGCCGCGGCGCCGGTGCCGCCGAGGAAGCCCCGGCGGCTGAGTGGGGAGATCGTCATGAGGTCGCGGCCGCCTCGGCCTCGGCGGTGGTGAGGAAGCGGAGGTTCGTCACATGCTCGTTCGTGTGCATCGGGATGGTGTCGGTGGTGAGATACCAGGTCGGCTTCTTCATCGAGTCGGCGATCACCGTGCCGTTGACGACCAGGTTCTCGAACGTCACGTCCTTGATCGCGTGCTTGGCGTCGTAGCCGAGCAGCAGGCATGTGGCGAGCGGCTTGCCGGTGTAGGAGAGGTCCTTGACGTAGACGTTCTGGATGCCACGGCCGACCGAGGTGTTGTACTTCGTGTTGTACATGACCCGCATATGGATGAGCTGGCCCCAACGGAAGTCCTCGACGCGGACGTTGTCGACCTTCACGTTCTTGATCAGGTTGCTGTCGCCGGGGTTGAGGGCGATGCAGCCCTGGTAGCCCATCTGAGGCTCACGGTGGTCACAGATGTCGAGGTTCCGGAAGGTGAGGTTCTTCAGCACCTCGGGATTGTCGGAGTTGCCGTGCGTCCCGACGTTGACGGGGTGGGCGACGTCCGCCCAGAGGGTGGAGTTGCGGACGGTGATATCGGTGGTGTCGCCGTAGTACTCCCAGCGGTGGGTGTAGATGGCGATGCAGTCGTCGGAGTTGCGCATGAAGACGCCGTCGATGACGACGTTGCTGCTGCAGAAGATGTCGATGCCGTCGCCCCAGCCCTTTGAGCTGAAGGAGCCGAGGCCCTTGATCGTGACGCCGGTGGCCTCGCCGGTCTTGACGGCGTAGCCGGCGGGGTTGAGCACGGTGACGGCGCCGATGGAGATGTTCCGCGAGTTCTCGACGAGGACGCCGCCGTCCACCGTCCCGGCGAGCACACCACGGCCGGCGAGCCCGGCGTGCTCGACGTTGCGGAAGAGGACGGTCGCCTTGAGGACGGCACCGCCGTCGAGGTACACGGTCTTGCCGGCGGGGACGGTCAGGTAGCCGTCGGCGGTGGTGTGGACGCCAGGGCCGTAGTAGATGACGTCGGGGTCGTCCGTCGCGGGCTTCTTCTTCTCGACAGCGCGGGCGAACAGATGGAGACAGTCGAAGATGTCGTCGTTGATCTGGACGACGATGTTGCGCGGCTGGTCGAGCGTGAAGCGCAGGGTGTCACCGAGGACTTCGGGCTTGATGCCGTACGAATCCGGTCTCACCCGGACCTTGGTGGTGCCGCCCTTGAGGTAGGTGACCTCGACCTCGACGGAGCCCTGGAAGTCGAAGTACGCCAGCGACGAGTTGTAGACCTTGCTCGACCCGGTGTTCGCGTTGATCTCCGACAGCTGCGGGCGCCAGATGTCCAGCGTCTGCCACTCGCCGTCGGGGGCGGTACGGACCCGCACCTTGAAGCTGGTGTTGGTCGGCATGGCGGACGGGCGGGGGTACGTGACGAGTGTCGCCGCCGCCCCGGCGTCGGCCGCCCCGGCCGTCGTGGCCGTCAGGTTGGTGAGACCGGCCGCGAGCGCGGTGACACCGGCCGCCTGGAGTGCGGTGCGGCGGGACAGAGAGGGGGACGGGGCCTGGGACGGGGTCATGAACAACTCCTCGATGACAACCGGTTGTCGTTATTCGTGGCAGAGCTTCTTCCTGTCCGCAAACGGCGTCAAGACTCTCGGACGACTTTCGAAAAGACTGGTTGTCGTCGTTTACACGAGTCAGTGACGCGTTGGGGCTTCCCGGACGACAGCGTCGCTGGAGGAGCAGCCAGGTGGATCGTGGCGGCCAGATCAGCAACCGGTTGCTGACATCTTCCGCCGGTTGCCGGAGTTTCGGTTTTTCGAGATTTTCGGTCGCCGGGACCCTTCGAATCCCTACGTCTTCCCGCCACGTTGGGGCGGGCCTAATGTAGGAAGCGCTTGCTGCGCGGTCAATGTTTCCGTCGCGTGAGCAGTGCTATTCGAAACTTTCGACGGCCCTCGGGCGGGCCGGAGAGGCGGTTGGAAGATGGTCCGCACCGGAGGCGGCGCCGCCCCCACGGGTCCCACACTGGCGGTCGTCGCCCGGGAGGCCGGGGTCTCCGTACCGACCGCCTCGAAGGTCGTGAACGGCCGGGAGGACGTGGCGCCGGAGACGCGGCGGCGGGTCACCGAGGCGCTGGACCGGCTCGGCTATGTCCGCAGACCCCGCTTCGACGCGTCGAAGGCGCCCGGCCTGGTCGATCTCGTAGTCCACTCGCTGGACAGTTCCTGGTCGGGTGCGGTGCTGCACGGCGTGGAGGAGGCCGCGCACGACGCGGGCCTGGAGATGGTCGTGTCGGCGGGCCTGACCCGGACCCGGGGCGGGCGCCCGGAACGCGGCTGGCTGGACAAACTGACGACCCGCGGCTCGGCCGGCGTCCTGTTCAACCTCGCCGAGCTGACTCCGTCCCAGTACGCCTGGCTCGACCAGCACCACATCCCGTTCGTGATGATCGACCCGGTACTGGAACCGCCGCCGGGCGTGGTGTCGGTGGGCGCGGCGAACTGGCACGGCGGGGTGACGGCGACGGAACACCTGCTGGCGCTGGGTCACGAACGCATCGCGGTCATCGCCGGGTACCGGCGCAAGATGTGCAGCAGCGCCCGGGTGGCCGGCTACCGCTCGGCGCTCGTCACGGCCGGTGTGCGCCAGCGCCCCGAGTACGTCCGCTACGGGAGCTTCGACGAGACGGTCGCCCACCGGCGCATGCTGGAGCTCCTCGACCTGCCCGAGCCGCCGACGGCGGTGTTCGTGTGCTCGGACAAGATGGCGCTCGGGGCGTACAAGGCTTTGGCGGAGCGGAAGTTGAGGGTGCCGGAGGATGTCAGCGTGGTCGGCTTCGATGACCTTGCCGAGGCGCGGTGGGTCTCGCCGGCGCTCACGACCGTCCGCCAGCCTCTCTCGGAGATGGCGGCGACGGCGCTGCGGTTGTTGGTGCGGATGATGGCGGGGGAACGGCCGGAGGGTACGCGTACGGAACTGTCTACGCGGCTGGTGGAACGGGGGAGTACGGGTTCGCCGGCGGGTCAGGCAGTTCGTACGCTGCGGGTCGGTGGGGGCTTGTCGCGCCCCTCGGCGGAGCCGCTGACCGATACAGCCCCGCGCCCCTGACGGGCGCCCAGCGCACCGGAGTCTGCCACGCCCCCTCAGTCCGGCGTCAGCCCGCCAGGTTCAGGTTCCAGGTGCGGGAACGGTCCTTGTCGCAGTCGAACTGCACCAGCGTGACGTTGTTCTCGGTCGAACGGCCACCGGCGACCGTCGCGCACTTGCCCGTCTGGTCGTTGACGAGTTCGTAGGACCTGCCGTCCCAGTTGGCGAGGCTCCAGCGGCGCGAGGGGTCCGAATCGCAGTCGAACTGGACCAGTTCGACGTTGTTCTCGGTCGAACGCCCGCCCGCGACCGTCGCGCACTTGCGGGTCTGCGTGTTCACCAGCTGGTAGGAGTTGTCCTCCCCGTTGGTGAGCTTCCAGCGGCGCGAGGGGTCCGTGTCGCAGTTGAACTGGACCAGTTCGACGTTGTTCTCGGTGGAACGCCCGCCCGCGACCGTCATGCACTTGCCGGTCTGCGGGTTCTTGATCTGGAACGCGGCTCCCGAGATCACTGCCGGGGAGGTCCTGGAGTCCACCTTCTCGGGCTGGGCGATCGTGGGAGTCGGCAGTAGCAGGACGCCTCCGGCGAACAGGACCGTCGATACCGTCATAAGTCGATGTGCCCGAGTGTGCTTGCGCATGGCAGCACTCCTCTCTCGGCAGGCAAGGGGAGACCAGCAAAGGGGTGCGGGGCGGTGGGCTGCCGCGGTCGGGAGACCGGGCCGGCTCCGGGCGAGGGGCTCTGGCCACCGATCAAGGTGCAGCTGTCCCTCCCACTATTGGCGCCCTCCGCCGGGCCCGCAACCGGGGGTGGAACGAGGACGCCGTCGCGTCCGATTCCTTCAAGACCGGCCGTCGACGCTATGCCTAACCTGGCCGTATGACCACACAACCGACCTCACAACCGACCTCACGCCCCACGCCGCGGTTCGACGCCATCGGCATCGTCACCGCCGACCTCGCCGCGTCCGTCACCTTCTACCGTCGGCTCGGGCTCGACTTCCCCGAGGGCGCCGATGAGCAGCCGCACGTCGAGGCCGAGCTCCCGGGAGGGATGCGGCTCTTGCTCGACACCGAGGCGACCGTCCGGTCCTTCCACCCCCGGTGGCAGCCACCCAGCGGCGGCGGGCGGATCGGGCTGGCCCTGCTCTGCGGCTCGGCCACCGAAGTCGACTCCCTGTACGAGGAGTTGGTGGGCGCCGGATATCGGAGCGAGCTGAAGCCCTGGGACGCCGTATGGGGACAGCGGTACGCGTGCGTGCTGGACCCGGACGGCAACGGCGTCGACCTGTTCGCGCCCCTGGCCTCCTCCCCCGCTCCCGCCCCCGAGTAGCTTCCCCAGCGGCATCCCCGCCAATTCCCTGACGTCCCGCGCCAGGTGGGCCTGGTCGGCGTACCCCGCGAGACTCGCCGTCTCCGCGAAGGGCACCCCCTTCCGGGCCAGGGCCAGCGCGCGCTGGAGGCGGAGGATGCGGGCCAGCGTCTTGGGGCCGTAGCCGAAGGCGGACAGGGAACGGCGGTGCAACTGGCGGGCGCTGAGGCCGAGTTCATCTGCCGTACGGCCGACCGGGCGGCCCGCTCGGAGCGCCTCGACCAGGCCGCCCAGCAGGGCGTCGGGCGGATCCGTGTGCGCCGCCCGATCCAGTGCCAGTTCCTCGAGTGCCGTCGCCGGGTCGGGCGCCGCGTCGACGCGTGCCCTCAGGCGTCTGACCTCGGCCGCTCCCCAGAGGTCGGCCAACTCGACGCGCCGGTCCCGGAGTTCGTGCGCGGGCACGCCCAGCAGGGCGGGCGCGGTGCCGGGGTGGAAACGGACGCCCGCCCAGGGCGCGGGGGCGCCTTCGGGGACGTACGGGCGGGTGTCGGGGCCCGCGACCAGCAGTCGCCCTTCGCGCCACAAGAGGTCCATGCAGCCGTCGGGCAGCACCGGCTGTACGCCGGACCCGGCCGGGGTGTTCGTCCACACCACCGCGCCCGCCAGTCGGGAGGGCCGTTCCTCGTACACGTAGGAAAGGCTACGCCGCCCATCGCCTCGGCCGCAGAGGTTGTGGTGGTGAGGGCCTTCGGCCAGTGCTGGGCGTCATTCCGTCACTTCTCGGCGGGCGGGCCCTCTCCCGTCTTGGGTGTGCTCTTCACATGGGTCCGCAGACGGGAGGTCACGTCCTCCGGGGGCAGGAAGCGCGACCAGCGTTCCGGGAACTCGGAGGGCATGTCGCAGTCGTCGGGGTCGTCCGGGTCGTCGTCGCGCTCGTGGGAGTGGAGGGCGGTCATCCGGGCGACGTACTCGGCGGCCTCCTCCTCACGGATCCGTTCGTTGGCGGCGCGCGCGGCGGCGGTCGAGGCGGCCGGCCAGACGCGGTCGATCGCCGCGTTGACCGCGGCCCCGACGAGCACCGCGAACGCGGACACCCCGACCCACAGCAGGACCGCGACGGCCGCGGCGAGCGATCCGTAGATCGTGGCGCCCTCGATCGTCTTGGTCAGGTAGATGCGCAGCAGGAAGCTGCCGAGCACCCACATCCCGAGGGCCACCAGCGCGCCCGGGACGTCCTCGATCCACGGTGAGCGCACCGGGACCGACACATGGAACAGCGTCGTCAGGAAGGCGATCGACAGCAGGATCACGACCGGCCAGTACAGGACCTGTACGAGCGTCTCCGACCATGGCAGGACGCCCAGCACCGCGTCCGGGCCCGCCACCATCAGCGGCAGTGCGACCGAGCCGATCAGCAGCGCCACGACGAAGAGGACGAAGGCGACGAGGCGGGTCTTGACGATGCCGCGGACGCCGTCGAGGCCGTACATCACGGTGATCGTGTCGATGAAGACGTTGACCGCGCGCGAGCCGGACCAGAGGGCGAACAGGAACCCTATGGAGATGACGTCGGGCCGGCCGCCCTTCATCACGTCGTCCAGGATCGGCCGGGCGATCTCGGTGACGCCCTTGTCGGACAGGACCGTGCGGGACGCCTCCAGAAGGTTGGTCTCCAGGCTGGTGATCGTGTCGGTGCCGGTCCAGTCGTCGACGTAGCCGAGCAGCCCGATGAGGCTCAGCAGCAGCGGCGGCACGGAGAGCAGCGTGAAGAACGCCGCCTCCGCCGCCAGACCCAGGATCCGGTACTCGATGCACGAGTTGACGGTGTCCTTGAGCAACAGCCACGCGGTCCTGCGCTTGGAGACGTTCCGGTAGAGGACGCGCGCGCGGTGGAGTCGGCCGCTGGGGTTCTCGGAGGGTTCACTTGCTGCCTGCACGCCCTAACGGTATCGGGCGGGCGCTACCCCTCTCACCCTCCGGTGCCCCGGTCACGGCGCAGCACTCCTGCGCCGCTCCCTCCCCTCCGTTCCCGTGACACAGCAGAAAGCGAAGAGAAACCCAGCGGAAACCAGGCGGAACGATTCGGCAGGGAAATCGAATACTATTCCTGTCATGCCCTTGGCGGCCACATTCGGGTGCCTCTAAACGGAATACCGCCCGGCAATTACACCTGGCTTGCAGAAAGCTCCCTGGTGAAGTGGGCGAACAGGCGGTCGCCATCTGTACGAAAAGTCGTGACTCTGTAACAGGAAAGCGACATTACGCCAGTTCACCTTGACCCGTTCATAACCAGGTCGAAACAATTCGGATTGCATTCGCCGGGGCACACCCGCCCAAGGGAGTGCGAAGTACCACGACACGGGGGCATCCGGGCTCCGACCAAGCCCGATCGAGCCGCGTTGCCTGTGATCCGCACGAAAACGTGCGGATCGACGCCGTGCCGCACGCCGCGCTCACCGACAACTTCCGCTCATACGCCCATACGCCATTCGTCCCGTACTTCATTTGTTCGTACGTCATTCGTTCGTACGTCATTCCCATATCGCGTCAACTGCCACTCCCGCTCACAGCTGCACCGCGGACACACAGTGGACGCGAAATCCATCGTGCCATTTTACGGAGCGACCCATGCCTTTATCGACACCGCGCATTGCCGGTGTAGACGTGGCCCGTGGCCTCGCACTGCTCGGTATGTTCTCCGTGCACGTTTTCGGAACGTTCGAGCCGGACGATTCCCCGACGGCGGCCTGGCAGTTCGCGGGCGGCCGGTCCTCGGCGACCTTCGCACTGGTGGCCGGTGTCGGCCTGGCCTTCACCACCGGCGGCCGCACACCCCGCGTCGACCGGGGCTCGCTCGCCTCGGTCGCCGCCCGGGCGGCGACCGTCGGTCTGATCGGGCTGCTGCTGGGCTACGCCGCCAACGCGGGCGGGCTCAGCGTCGACGTCATCCTCGCCTTCTACGCCCTGCTGTTCCTGCTCGCGCTGCCGCTGCTGGCCCTGCGGGCCAGGACGCTGGCCTGCCTCGCGCTCGCCCTGGGCGTGGTCGCGCCGTTCCTCGTCCACCTTCTCCGGGGCGCACTGCCCGAACCCGCCTTCGACGGTGATCCGACGCTCCAGGACGTCGTCACCGACCCGGCCGGTCTCCTCGGCGACCTTCTCGTCCACGGCCCCTACCCGGTCCTGGCGTGGACGGCGTACCTGTGCGCCGGTCTCGCCATCGGGCGCCTCGACCTCTTCGACCGGCGCACCGCGACCCGGCTGCTGACCGGTGGGCTGGCGCTCGCCGCCACCGCCTGGCTGACCTGCTCGTTGTGGCTCTTCCGCTGGGGCGGTCTGGAGCGGCTGCGGCAGACCGAGTTCCCCGACGCGACCGGGCCGCACGCCCGCGACGAGGTCCTGTGGGACCCCCCGGACGGCGAGACCTGGTGGTCGATGCTCTCCCGCGCCCCGCACTCCACCTCGCCGTTCGACCTGCTGCACACCCTCGGCGCGGCCACGGCCCTGCTCGCGGCGGTCCTGCTGCTGACCCGGATCACCGTGGTGCGGCGCGCGCTGCTCCCGCTGGCGGCTGCCGGAAGCATGCCGCTGACCCTCTACACCGCCCACGTCCTGTTCCTCGCCACCGGAACCCTGAACGGCTCCCCCGGCCTCCAGTACGCCGTACTCGTCGCGGGCTCGCTGCTCTTCGCGGCCGGGTGGCGGCTCACCAGGGGCCAGGGACCCCTGGAAGCCCTGGTCGCGGGGACGGCGCGGCGCGCCCGGGGGTGGGAACGGGGGCGGGCGCAGGGGAGCCCGCCCGAGTTGCCGGTCCACCGATCCGAACCAACAGAACGAACGGACCGAACCGAACGAACCGAAAGCCAGGACCAGCACCGCTAAGGAGCTCACTGTGGGGGGAAAGCCGATCGAGTTGGCGCCCGTACCGCCGACCGATCCGATCAAGCACACGAACGGGCACCCGACCGGGCACCCGACCGACGCCGGAGGCGGCACCGAGGGGATCCTCGCCGAGGTGCTCGCGGGCGTCGTGAAGACCGACCAAGTTCCGCTCGACAGCCACTTTTTCGACGACCTCGGCGCCAACTCCCTGGTCATGGCCCACTTCTGCGCCCGGGTCAGGAAGCGGGAAGACCTGCCCTCGGTGTCGATGAAGGACGTGTACGGCAATCCGACGATCCGGAGCCTGGCGGCGGCGCTCACCGCCGCCCCGGCCGAGGCTCCCGTCGCGCCGCCGGCCGAGGCCCCGGTGCCCGGCAGTACCTCGCGGTATGTCCTGTGCGGGGCCGCGCAGTTGATCGTCTTCGCCGCGTACTGCTTCCTCGCCGGGCTCGTCACGGTCGAGGGCTACCAGTGGATCAACGCCGGTGCGGGGGCCGTCGACGTCTATCTGCGGTCGGTTCTGTTCGGCGGCGCCGCCTTCGCCGGGATGTGTGTGCTGCCGGTGGTCGCCAAGTGGGTGCTGGTCGGCCGGTGGAAGGCGACCGAGTTCCCGGTCTGGGGTCTCGCCTATCTGCGCTTCTGGACGGTCAGGTCGCTGCTGAACGCCAACCCGATGCGCCTGTTCACCGGGAACCCGCTCTATGTGCTCTATCTGCGGGCGCTCGGCGCGCGGATCGGGAAGGGCGTGACCATCCTCTCGCCCGCCGTTCCGGTCTGCACCGACCTGCTGACGGTCGGCGCGGGCACGGTCATCCGCAAGGACTCCTACTTCCTCTGCTACCGAGCCGTCGCCGGACGCGTCCAGACCGGCCCGGTCACCCTCGGCAGGGACGTGTACGTCGGCGAGAAGACCGTCCTCGACATCGGTACCTCGATGGGCGACGGGTCCCAGCTCGGCCACACCTCCGCGCTGTTCGAGGGGCAGACGGTGCCGGCGGGCCTTCGCCGGCACGGCTCGCCCGCCGAGCCCACCGACGTGGACTACGTACGGATCCCCGGAGCCCACTGCTCCACCGTCCGACGCTTCGCCTACGGCTTCGCCAGTCTCCTGCAACTCCTGTTGGTGTACGTGCCGTTGGCGGTCGGCGGCAGCTTTCTGCTGCTCGACCTGGCACCCCGCCTCAAGGCGCTGTTCGACCCGGACGTGGCCGACATGAGCTCTGTCCGCTTCTACGCCGAGGCCCTGGGCGTCTCCCTCACGCTCTTCGCCGCCGTGATCGTCGTCGGAGCCACGACCGTGACCCTGGTCCCCCGGCTGCTGAACCTGGTGATCAGGCCGGACCGGGTCTATCCGCTGTACGGGCCGCACTACTCGGCGCAGCGGGCCGTCACCCGTCTGACCAACCTCAAGTTCTTCAAGTGGCTGTGCGGCGACAGCTCGTACATCGTCCACTATCTGCGGGCCCTCGGCTACGACCTCTCGCACGTCGAGCAGACCGGCTCCAACTTCGGTACGGAGGTCCAGCACGAGAACCCGTACCTGGTCTCCGTCGGTCGCGGCACGATGGTCGCCGACGGACTGTCGGTGCTCAACGCCGACTACTCCGCCACGTCCTTCCGTGTCTCGCGGGCGTCGATCGGAGCGCACAGCTTCCTCGGCAACCACATCGCCTACCCCACCGGTGGCCGCACCGGCGAGAACGTCCTGCTGGCGACGAAGGTGCAGGTGCCGCTCGACGGCCAACTCCGGGAGAACGTCGGCCTGCTGGGATCACCGTCCTTCGAGATCCCGCGGTCGGTGGAGCGCGACAGCAGCTTCGACCATCTGCGGGAGGGCGACGAGTTCCACCGCCGTCTCGCCGCGAAGAACCGCTACAACCTGCGCACGATAGGCCTGTTCCTGTTCGTCCGCTGGCTGCACTCCTTCCTCCTGACGGTGCTCGGCTTCGCCGCGTTCGCCGTGTACGGCACGCACGGCATCGCCGCCGGCGCGCTGGTCGGTGCCTCTCTGGTCCTCGGGCTCGTGCTCACCGCCGGGTACTACGTGCTGGTCGAGCGGTTCATCACCCGGTTCCGGCGCCTGGTACCGCAGTTGGTCTCCATCTACGATCCGCACTTCTGGTGGCAGGAACGCCTGTGGAAGGTGCCGGTCGACTTCCTCGTCGTGTTCAACGGGACGCCGTTCAAGAACGTGCTGTGGCGGCTGCTGGGCGTCCGCATCGGGCGCCGGGTCTTCGACGACGGCGCCGCCATCACCGAGCGCACGCTCACCACGATCGGCGACGACTGCACGCTCGGCGCCCACAGCAAGATCCAGGCCCACTCGCAGGAGGACGGCACCTACAAGTCCGACCAGATCGTCCTCGGCTCGGGCGTCACGCTCGGCACCGGCGCGCTGGTCCACTACGGCGTGTCGATGGGCGACGGATCCCAACTCGCCCCGGACTCCTTCCTGATGAAGGGCGAGGACGTGCCGTGCCTGGCCCGCTGGGGCGGCAACCCGGCAACGGCCCTGCGCAGCGACCAGATCGCGCCTTCCGAACAGACCAACCAGCTCGCACACATCGCACAGATTTCGACGGGGGCAGTCCGATGAACACGATCCCACGCTGGGTACCCGGCCCGGTCCCGGGCGAGGACCCGCAGCACCCGCGCCACTCGGCGTACGCCGAATACGAAGTCCCGCTCGACGCGAGCCTGTCGAGGTCGGCCTGGTTCGAGTCGGCGCTGCTCGCCGCGCACGCCAAGGTCCTCGCCGCGCTCTCCGGTGAGCGGGAGGTCACCACCGGGTACGTGGCGGTGAAGGGCGAACGGCCCGTGCCCCGCCGGATGGTGGTCGCCCCCGGCTCCTGGCAGGAGCTGCTGGCGCTGACGGACCTCGCCGACGAGGTGAGCGACGCGGACGAGCCCCCGTACGAGAGCGTGCTCGACCCGCACGGCGGCGCCCCCTCGGACGACGGCGCCGACAGCGCCGTGTTGTACCTGAGCGTCGGAGAGCGCACCCTGCGGCTGCACCACCGCACCGATGTCCTCGACACCGGCGCCGCCGCCCGGATCGCCGGCTACCACCTCACCGCCCTCTCCCTGATGGCCGCCGACCCGGACGCCGACCACGAGCAGCAGAGCCTGCTGTCGGGAGACGAACTCGCCTTCCAGCTGGACGGGTTGGCCGGCGCGGTCCGTGAACTCCCGGACCGCCGGGTGCACGAGCTGTTCGAGGAGCGGGTACGGCACCACCCGGACGCCGTCGCGGCGGTGCAGGGCGGGACGGAGTGGACCTACCGGGAGCTCAACTCCCGGGCGAACCAGCTCGGTCGGGCACTGCTGGCTCGAGGACTGACCCGTGAGGGTGTCGTCGCCGTGGTCACCGAGCGCAACCTCGACTGGATGGCCGCCGTGCTCGGGGTCCTCAAGGCGGGCGGTGTCTATCTGCCGGTCGAGCCGCACTTCCCGGCCGAGCGCATCGCCGCCACCCTCATCCGCGCCGAGTGCGCGTACGTGGTCACCGAACACGGCAGCACCACCACGCTGGACGGGACGGGGACGGACGTACCGAGGCTGTACGTCGACGAGATCGCGGCCCTGGGGCACGCGGACGACGACCTCGGGGTGAGCGTCGGCGCGGACCAGCTGGCCTACATCTACTTCACGTCCGGGTCGACCGGTGAGCCCAAGGGCGCTATGTGCGAGCACGCGGGCTTCGTCAACCACGTCCTCGCCAAGCTGGAGGACCTGGGTGTCGGCGAGGGACAGGTGGTCGCGCAGACCGCTCCCCAGTGCTTCGACATCTCACTGTGGCAACTGGTGTCCGCGCTGCTCGTCGGCGGCCGGACGCTGCTGGTCGGGCAGGACGTGATCCTGGACGTCCCCCGGTTCGTGGACACGATCGTGCACGGTGGCGTCAATGTGCTCCAGATCGTGCCGTCGTATCTCGAAGCCGTGCTGGCCGAGTTGGAGCAGCGTCCTCGTGAACTCCCCGATCTGCACTGTGTGTCGGTCACCGGGGAGGCGGTGAAGCGGGAGCTGGTGCAGCGCTGGTTCGCGGCCCAGCCGGGGATCAAGGTCGCCAACGCCTATGGCCTGACGGAGACTTCGGACGACACCAACCACGAGGTGATGGACCGGGTACCGGACGGGCCCCGCATTCCGCTCGGCCGGCCCGTGCGCAACGTACGCGTGTACGTGGTCGACGAGCACCTCGCGCCCGTGCCGCTCGGGGCGCCCGGCGAGATCGTGTTCTCCGGGGTGTGTGTCGGGCGCGGGTACGTCAACGACCCCGAGCGCACGGCGGCGGCCTTCACACTGGACCCGTACCGGCCCGGTGAGCGGCTCTACCGCAGCGGTGACCACGGGCGCTGGCTGCCCGACGGCAGGCTGGAGTTCCTCGGCCGCCGGGACACCCAGGTCAAGCTGCGGGGCTTCCGGATCGAGATCGGCGAGATCGAGAACGCGCTGCTGCGGGTGCCCGGGGTCCGGGACGGCGCCGTGGTGGTCGTGCGGGGTGCGCGGCTGGTGGCGTTCTGCACCGGCGCCGAACTCGTCGGCGTAAAGGAGCGGTTGGCCGAGTCTCTGCCCGCGTACATGGTTCCGGCGGCTGTGCACTGGCGGGAGCGGCTGCCGCTCACCGCCAACGGCAAGACCGACCGCAGGACACTCACCGCGCTCGCGGAGGAACTCGACTCCGCCGAAGACCGCGCCGGGGAAGGCCTCGTGGGGCCGGAGAGCGCCGGTGAGCGGCGGCTGGCCGCCGCCTGGGCCGAGGTGCTCGGCGTTCCGGCGGACCGGATCGGCCGTCTGGACCACTTCTTCGACCGCGGCGGCACCTCGCTGTCGGCGGTCCGGCTCGCGATCGCCCTGAACCGGGCGATCACCCTCAAGGACGTCATCCGCCACCCGGTCCTCGCGGACCTGGCCGAGCTGCTCGACGCGCCGGCCACCACAGCCTGACGACGGCCGCGCGCCGCACCGAAAGGAACGACACCATGACACTCTCATCCGCTTCACCGGCCTCAACTCCCGTACCCCAGGCCGTACTTCCCGGCATCGAACTGCTCCCCGGCCGGCCGCCGACCCTGCGCACCCCGCCCGTCGCCGACCCGGCGGAGTGGGCGGGCGTCAACCGGGACGCGCTGCGGGCGGCCGTCGCCGAACACGGCTCGCTGCTGGTGCGCGGCCTAGGCCTGCACGAGCCTGCCATGACCGGCGCCGTCCTGCGGCGGCTCGCCGACCGCCTGACGATCGACCAGGAGGCCTTCGCGCCCCGGCGGCGGTACGCCGACGGCGTGTACTCGTCCTCCAAGTGGCCGCCGAACCAGCCGATGTGCATGCACCACGAGCTGAGCTACGCGCTGGAGTTCCCCGGCCTGCTGATGTTCGCCTGTCTGGAAGCGCCCGCCGAGGGCGGCGCGACCGGGGTGGCCGACTCCGCGGCCGTGCTCGACGCGCTACCCGCCGAACTCGTCCAACGCTTCGAGCGGGAGGGCTGGTTGCTCACCCGGACGTTCAACGACGAGATGGGCGCAACGGTCGCCGAGGCCTTCGGCACCTCCGACCGGGCCTCGGTCGAACGCTACTGCCGGGCCCACGCCATCGAGTTCGCCTGGGAGCTGGACGGCTCCCTGCGCACCCGCCAGCACCGTAGCGCCGTTCTGCGCCACCCGGTCACCGGCCACCGCTGCTGGTTCAACCAGATCGCTTTCCTCAACGAGTGGACGATGGACCCGGAGGTCCACGAGTACCTGGTCGACGTGTACGGCGCCGACGGCCTCCCCTTCAACACCCGTTACGGCAACGGCGATCCGATCGGCCTGGACGTCGTCCAGACCCTCAACGAGGTGTACGAGGCACACACCGTGCGTGAGCCGTGGCGCGGCGGCGATCTGCTGCTCGTCGACAACATCCGTACGGCACACAGCCGGGAGCCCTTCGAGGGGCCACGCGAGGTCCTCGCCGCCCTGGCCGACCCGGTCCGCCGCACCGACTCCCCCGACTCCGCCGACTCGACCGGCTCCGCCGGTTCCTTCGAAGGGACAGCCTGATGACCACGTACAACTCGGAGCAGTCGGCCCCCCTCACCGTCCCGCCGTTCGCGGTGGTCTCCGGCGGGCAGGTCCAACAGGCTCTCCAGGGGCGGGAATCGGACGTCGTCGACCTCGTCGAGGCGGTGTACCTGCTGCACGGGGCCGGGGACTCGGTGAACCCGCCCTCGTACTTCCTGCGGTTCCCGGACCGTCCGTCGTCGCGGATCATCGCGCTGCCCGCGTCGATTGGCGGGGACGTGCACGTGGACGGACTGAAGTGGGTCTCCAGCTTCCCGGAGAACGTGGCGGCCGGGATTCCGCGGGCGTCGGCCGTGCTGATCCTCAACGACCACGACACCGGCTACCCGTTCGCCTGCCTGGAGAGCTCCATCATCAGCGCCTCCCGCACGGCGGCCTCTGCCGCACTGGCCGCCGACCGGCTGAGCCGGGGACGCGGTCGGCCGACCCGGGTGGGGTTCGTCGGCACCGGGCTCATCGCCCGCTACATCCACACCTATCTGGCCGCCACCGGCTGGGAGTTCGACGAAACGGGCGTGTACGACCTGTCCGCCGACAGCGCGGCCGGCTTCCGGGGCTACCTGGAACGGTCGGACGGCGGCGGCAAGGTCACCGTGCACGACAGCGCCGAACAACTGGTCAGGTCCAGCGACTTGCTGGTGTTCGCCACCGTCACCGCGAAACCGCACATCCACGACGTGTCGTGGTTCGACCACCATCCGCTCGTCCTGCACATCTCGCTCCGCGATCTCGCGCCGGAGATCCTGCTCGCCTCGGCGAACTACGTCGACGACATCGAGCACTGCCTGAAGGCGGAGACCTCGCCGCACCTGGCCGAACAGCTCACCGGCGGCCGGGACTTCATCGACGGCACACTGGACGACGTACTCACCGGGCGCACAAAGGTCCCGGTGGACCGGCCGGTGGTGTTCTCGCCCTTCGGCCTCGGGGTGCTCGACCTCGCCGTCGGCAGGTTCGTCCACGACGAGGTGGCCCGCCGCGGCGAACTGCGTGTCGTCGACGGCTTCTTCCACGAACTGCGCCGGCACGGCTGACCCGTCAGGGGGTCGGTCGCAGCGCCCGGTCGCCGGGCGCCGTGCCACAGATCAGCAGGCGTGTCGAGGAACAGGCGCGCCGACACAGGGGGACAACATGCCAGTCATTTCCCAGCCATCGGACTTCAACGAGGATGAGCTCTACGTCGACCTGCGGGCCACGGTCGGGCTCCCCCTCTTCCTGAAGTGCGAGGGCTTCAACTTCGCCGGTTCGATCAAGATGAAGGCCGCCTACGAGATGGTGACGGCCGCCGAACGGGACGGCAGGCTGCGACCGGGATCCGTTCTCGTGGAGTCCTCCTCGGGCAACCTGGGCGTGGCGCTCAGTGTGCTCGCGGCGAGCCGGGGCTACCGGTTCCTGTGCGTGACGGACTCACGCTGCAACGCGCAGGCGATCCGTCTGATGGAGGCGCTGGGCAGCCGGGTGCACGTCATCGACCAGCCCGACCTGCACGGCGGTTTCCTGGGCGCCCGGATCGGATACGTCCGCGCGCTGTGCGCCTCCGACGAGCGGTACGTCTGGCTCAACCAGTACACCAACCAGGGGAATTGGCGGGCGCACTACCGCACCACGGCACCGGCGATCGCCCGCCGGTTCCCCGGCCTGGACGTCCTGTTCGTCGGCGCCGGCACCACCGGCACCCTGATGGGCTGCGCGCGCTGGTTCTGGCAGTGGAACCGGCGGGTGCGGATCGTCGCCGTCGACAGCGTCGGCTCGGTCACCTTCGGAGGGCCGCCCGGGCCCCGGATGATCCCGGGCCTGGGCACGAGCGTACGGCCGCCGATGCTGGACGAGTCGTACATCGACGAGGTGATCCACGTCGAGGAACCGGACGCGGTGCGCGTCTGCCGCCGGCTCGCCTCCCGGGGCTTCCTGTTCGGCGGGTCCACGGGCACGGTGATCAGCGGGGCGACCCAGTGGCTGGCCCGGCACGACGGGCGGGACCTCACGGCGGTGGCGATCGCCCCGGACCTCGGCGAGCGCTACCTCGACACCGTGTACCACCCCGGCTGGCTGGAGTCCCTCCAGGCCGACCAGGACCTGGCCTCCCTGGCCTCCGACGAACTGGCGGCACTCTCCGGGCCGGCCTGACAGGCCACCACGGCATGGGGTGCTGCGCGGCGGGGAATCCGGTGACCGACACCGTACCGGGGGGTAGGTTCCTTCCATGGCAGCCAGCACCCACACCGTGACCAACCAGGCGCCGCCCCTGGTCGGATATGACGTGTTCACCGCCGACAAGGCCCTGGTGGCGGCCGTCGAACGGCATCTGGACCCCGGGCTTCTCGACGAGGCCCGGGAGGACCTCTCCGGGCTCGGTAAGTCGACCGGGTCCGCGCAGGTGCAGGAATGGGGGGCGCTCGCCAACGAGAACCCCCCGAAACTGCGGACGCACGACCGGTACGGCAACCGGGTCGACGAGGTGGAGTTCCATCCGGCCTATCACCGGCTGCTCGGCAAGGGCGTGTCGGCCGGGTTGACGGCGGCCTGGACGCGACCGGGCGGACATGTGCGGCGCGCCGCGGGATTCGTGGTCTGGTCGCAGGCCGAGGCGGGCCATGGCTGCCCGCTGTCGATGACCCACGCGGCGGTACCCGCGCTGCGCACCGACCCGACGCTCGCCGCCGAGTGGGAGCCCCGGCTGACGTCCACCGTCTACGAGGAGGGGCTCGGGCCGGCGGACCAGAAGGCCGGCGTGCTCTTCGGGATGGGCATGACGGAGAAACAGGGCGGCAGCGACGTACGGGCCAACACGACCGTCGCGACGCCGCTCGCCGAGGACGGGACGTACGAGCTGACGGGCCACAAGTGGTTCTGCTCGGCGCCCATGTCGGACGGCTTCCTGGTGCTGGCGCAGGCTCCCGGCGGGGTGACCTGCTTCCTGCTGCCGCGCGTCCTGCCTGACGGCACGCGCAACGAGTTCCGCATCCAGCGGCTCAAGGACAAGCTGGGCAACCGGTCCAACGCGTCCGGCGAGGTCGAGTTCGACGGGACGTGGGTGCGCCGGGTCGGGGACGAGGGGCGCGGGGTGCGCACCATCATCGAGATGGTCGCGATGACCCGGCTCGACTGTGTGCTCGGCGCGACCGCGCTGATGCGACAGGCGGTCGCCCAGGCCGTACACCACTGCACGTACCGCGAGGCCTTCGGCGGAAAACTCGTCGACAAGCCGCTGATGCGCAACGTGCTGGCCGATCTGGCCCTGGAGTCGGAGGCGGCGACGACTCTCGCGCTGCGGCTGGCCGCCGCCTATGACGACGGCGGCGAGCAGGAACGGGCGTTCCTGCGGCTCGCGTTGCCGGCCGCCAAGTACTGGGTGACCAAACGCTGCACCCCGTTGGTCGTGGAGGCGTCCGAGTGTCTGGGCGGCAACGGCTATGTCGAGGAGTCGGGCATGCCCCGGCTGCTGCGCGAGTCGCCGCTCAACTCGATCTGGGAGGGCGCCGGGAACGTCCAGGCGCTGGACGTGCTGCGGGCGATGCAGCGGGAGCCCGCAGCCCTCAACGCGTTCCTCCAGGAGGTCGGGAAGGCGCGCGGAGCGGACCACCGTCTGGACGGCGCCATCAAGGACCTGCTGACCGAACTCGCCGATCTGGACGGCATCGAGGGCCGGGCGCGACGGCTGGTCGAGCGGATCGCGCTGGTGCTCCAGGGCTCGCTGCTGGTCCGGTTCGCACCCCCGGAGGTCGCCGACGCGTTCTGCGCCTCACGCCTGGGCGGCGACTGGGGCAACGCTTTCGGTACCCTCCCGCACACCCTGGACCTGGCGTCGGTCGTGGAGCGGGCCCGGCCGGTCGCGTAGGCGCCGGAGTCGCGGGGGTGGTGCTGCGCCGACACGGCACCACCCCCGCTCACTTGCCCCGCATCGATCGGGAGCACGGACGCCGCGCGGCGGCGTCGCCCAAGTTTCAGCCACCGCAGAGCGGTTCACCAGGGTTGCAGGGGGTTGCAACTTGTTGGCATCTGTGTGCGGAGTGTGGTCCTCCGCGCCCCCGGGGCGGCACCATAAGACATCGAGTCAGTACGGGCCGGGAGGACGAGAACACAGTGGCGAACCCGCCGATGGACGTCACGCGACTCGCAGGCCGTGACACGGCGCAGGCGGCGCGGCTGCTCAGCGACGTACGCGCGGCCCGCCTCACCGGACAGCGACCGCGCCTGGCACCCCGCCCGGTGATCGACCAGTCCTGGGACCGCATGCTGCGCAGCGGCGTCGACCCCGACCACGGCGTCCGGACGGGGCTGCTGACCCGCGAGGAACTGGAACGGCGGCGCGAGACGTCCCGGCTGCGGCATGTCCTCCCGGTGCTGAGGCAGGGGCTGTTGTCGGTCGCGGACGCCACCCAGCACATCATGCTCGTCGCGGACGAGGACGGCCGGGTGTTGTGGCGCGAGGGCAGTACGCCGGTGCTGCGCAGGGCCGACCGGTTCGGGATCGAGCCCGGCGCCGACTGGGCCGAGGAGGTCGTCGGCACCAATGGTGTGGGCACCCCGGCGGTCGCCCGGCGCCCCGTACAGGTCTTCGCCTCCGAGCACTTCGTACGGTCGCTCGCCACCTGGACGTGCACGGGCGCCCCGATCACCGACCCGCGTGACGGCCGGCTGATCGGCGTGGTGGATGTCAGCGGGCCGCTGGAGACCATGCATCCGGCGACGCTCGCCTGGGTCGACTCGGTCGCCAAACTCGCCGAGGCGCGGCTGCGGGAGCGGCACCATCACTCGCTGGAGCGGCTGCGCGCGTCGGCGGCGCCGGTGCTGGCGCGGCTCGGCGGGCGGGCCCTGGCGGTGGACCGGGACGGCTGGACGGCCGCGGTCACCGGCCTGCCGTACACGAACCGCGTCGCCCTGCCCAAGTCGTTGTCCCCGGGCCGCCGTTGGCTGCCGGCGCTGGGACTGTGCGCGGTGGAGCCGCTGGCCGGGGGCTGGCTGATCCGCGTCGCCGCCGAGCTCGAACCGCGCGGTGCCACGCGGATCGTCCTGGACCTGGGCCGTGCGCGCCGCTGGTCGGTGGCGGTGTCGGGCCCCGCGGGTTCCTGGACCCACGAACTGAGCCCCCGGCACGCCGAGTTGCTGTACCTCCTGGCACTGCACCCGGCCGGCCGCAGCGCGGCGGGCCTGGCCGACGACGTGTTCGGTGACCCGAGTCGCACGGTCACGGTGCGCGCGGAGATGTCGCGGATACGGCGATATCTCGGGGCGTTTCTCGACCACCGCCCGTACCGCTTCAGCGAGGACACGGAGGTGGCCCTCCTCCTCCCGGACGACCCCCGCGATCTGCTTCCCCACTCGACGGCGCCGACCGTGGCGAAGGGGCGGGGCACGGAGGCCGAGGGCGGCGAGGATTCCGGGAGACGAGCGGAGCCGATACTGGCGCACAGTGACCCGTCGGTGACACCGGTGTGAGAAAACGCACCCGAACGGCCGCCGGGTTCAACACAGGCCGACGGATTCCGGAGTATTCGACCAGGCCCGGTGCCCCCTGACGTACCATCCTTCCCACGGCCCCCCACACTGCCTTCCCGGTTGAACGCACGGACCGTGAGCCGCAGTTGGCCTGCCTCGGGAGGATGAATGAAACATCGCGGCAGACACCGCAGGCAGAGGAGGGGCAGAGCGCTGCGCGGAGTTCTCGCCGGAACCGCTCTCGCCCTGACCGCCGCGGCCACCATCGTCAGCGCCTCCCAGGCAGTGAGCAGCGACAACCCGGGGCCCCTGAAGTCCGTCACGTCCGCCGCCGAGCTGAAGAACTTCCAGCTCAAGGAGCACCTGGCGTCCAAGAGTTCACTCGACCGGCTGGCCACCTCCATGGGCGGCACGGTGGGTGTGAGCACCGTCCTGGAACACACCAACCGCACGATGCGCGACGCGGCCGACTGTGCCCCCACCGAGACCGAGGCGCTGCCCGTCGCTCCGACGGCCACCCGTGGGTACTGCTGGGACCACGCCGATTCGGCCAGTCAGCGCTGGCTGCCGCAGTCCGTCACCACCTCCGGTGACGCGGACGAGGACGGCCGCTGGGGCGCCAACCGTGTGATTCTCTCGGGCT
This sequence comes from Streptomyces sp. NBC_00576, assembly GCF_036345175.1. NCBI lineage: Bacteria > Bacillati > Actinomycetota > Actinomycetes > Kitasatosporales > Streptomycetaceae > Streptomyces > Streptomyces sp. NBC_00576. The sequence continues at coordinate 2,252,269 of NZ_CP107780.1, forward strand.
GGACGCACAACGACGCCAAACCGGGCGAGCCCGAGGTCTCGCGGGGTCTCGCGCGGGTCGCCGTCATCGACGCGAACGACCTGAGCAGCATGACGTACCGCTGGGTGCTGCTGGTCGTCCCGACCGAGGACGGCTCGGACTACCGCAAGCTGGAGTCCTCGATCTCCGGCATGGTCTGGTACCAGGACAAGCTGCTGGTCACCGCCTCGCCCAAGGACACCGACCGCAAGTCGCTGTACGTGTACGACATGAACCGCATCCAGCGCGCCTCGGTCGACAGCCCGGCGGTCGGCCGGGTGCCCGGCGGCTGGTCGGCGCACGGCTACGGGTACGTGATGCCCGCCGTCGCCTCGTACAGCCTGGCCGGTGGCACGTGCGACCCGGCGGCCGACGACCGCGTCCCCTGTTTCGGCTCGCTCTCCCTTGACCGCACCTCCACGCCCGACAGCCTGGTCGCGAGCGAGTGGTTCCCGGCCGGCGCCGATCAGCGCAGCCGCCTCTGGCGCTACTCGTTCAGCCGCGCGGGCGACCGTTCCGGCCTCCTCGCCGCCAACGCGTTCGGCCGCGTGAACGCGGTCGAGGCGTACTCGACGAAGGCCACCGCCATCCAGGGCGTGCTGTCCTACCGGTCGGCGGGCGACGAGAAGGCGGACTGGTACATCGGCCTCGCCCCCGACGACAAGGACCGCCACGGCACCCTCTGGCGGCTGGACTCCGACGGCGCGAAGGCCGCCCGCTGCGGCTCAGACGACGCGTCCCGCCGCTGCTGGGCCGAACACGCCGAGTCCCTCTCCTACTGGGAGACCACCGGCGAGGTCTGGTCACTGACGGAATGGGCGGCGGACGAACGGGCCGGATGGCGGGGGACGCCGGTCCCGGAGCGAGTGCTGTACGCCGTACCCCTGTCATCGATCACCGGTTCGCTGAAATAACCACGGGATGATGTCGGGCGCGGGGCTGTAGCGATCTGCAGCTCCGCCCCGGGGCGCGACAAGCCCACACCGGGCCCGCAGGCGATCGACAGCCGACAGCCCCGAATGATTCCCTGACCGCTATGAGCAACATCGCCGTGACCACCTGGTCCCTCGAACAAACCGCACCGACCGACCTGCTCCCCGCAGAGACCCCCGACGGGGACGTCAGAATCACCCGCGCCGAACTCCCCTCACCGGAGCTCAGCCGCTTCCTCTACGCCTCGGTCGGCGGCGACATCCGCTGGACCGACCGGCTGAGCTGGACGTACGCACGGTGGCAGGAGTATCTGGAGCGCCCGGGCGTGGAGACCTGGGTCGCCTACGACCGCGGCACCCCGGCGGGCTACGTGGAGTTCGAGCCCCAGGACGACGGCGTCGTGGAGATCGCCTACTTCGGGCTGATCCCCGCCTTCCGGGGCCGGCGGATCGGCGGGCACCTGCTGTCGTACGGGGCCGCCCGGGCCTGGGACCTCGGGGAACGGTGGCCGGGGCTGGCGCCGACGAAGCGGGTCTGGCTGCATACATGCAGCAAGGACGGCGAGCACGCGATGGACAACTATCTGCGCCGCGGCTTCACCCTCTTCGACACCAAGGTCGAGGAGGAGGCCGAGGTGTCCGCACCCGGACCCTGGCCGGGGGCGCACCGCATCTGACCTGGTCGGGAACGGTCGGCCGCCGGGCGTTCGACCTGTCGTGACCCCGCCATGTGACCGACGACACCCTCGTCTCACCCTACGGGACCAGGGTGTCCGCATGGCGGACAATGCTGGACTGTGTCCAGATCGCCGTGACACGCTTCCGTCATGTCTGGAACTGGGATTGCCTTGGTGAGTCGGCGGCACGTCGACCTCGGCCGCATGTCCAGCGCCATCTGTCCGGCGAGCTGACCAGCCCTCAGCACCGCCGCTTCCTCCCCTTTGCCTCAGCCTGCGCAGAGCCGCGCCAGTCTGACCGTGCGCCCTTATGCGCAGGTAAGAGCCTCCCACCCGCCACCCGACCGCCGCCCCTCACGGACGGCGCTTCGCGCCGACCCCTTCCGTCTCTGTCCCGAAGGACCAAAATCATGGCCGCCACCCCGCAGAACCCTGCCGCCGCGCCCCGCCGCAAGGTGAGCCGTCACCGTGGTGAGGGTCAGTGGGCCGCGGGACACTTCACCCCGCTCAACGGAAACGAGCAGTTCAAGAAGGACGACGACGGTCTCAATGTGCGGACACGCATTGAGACGATCTACTCCAAGCGGGGTTTCGACTCGATCGACCCCAACGATCTGCGCGGCCGGATGCGCTGGTGGGGCCTGTACACGCAGCGCAAGCCCGGGATCGACGGCGGCAAGACCGCGATCCTGGAGCCGGAGGAGCTGGACGACAAGTACTTCATGCTGCGCGTCCGGATCGACGGCGGCCGGCTCACCACCGACCAGCTGCGGGTCATCGGCGAGATCTCGCAGGAGTTCGCGCGCGGTACGGCCGACCTCACGGACCGGCAGAACGTCCAGTACCACTGGATCCGTATCGAGGACGTCCCGGAGATCTGGAACCGGCTCGAAGCGGTCGGCCTGTCCACCACCGAGGCCTGCGGTGACACGCCCCGCGTCATCCTCGGTTCGCCGGTCGCCGGGATCGCCGAGGACGAGATCATCGACGGCACGCCCGCCATCGAGGTGATCCAGCGCCGGATCATCGGCAACAAGGACTTCTCGAACCTGCCCCGCAAGTTCAAGTCCGCGATCTCCGGCTCGCCGCTGCTCGACGTGGCGCACGAGATCAACGACATCGCGTTCGTCGGTGTGGAGCACCCCGAGCACGGCCCCGGTTTCGACGTCTGGGTCGGCGGCGGCCTCTCCACCAACCCGAAGATCGGCCAGCGCCTGGGCGCCTGGGTCCCGCTGGACGAGGTCCCGGACGTCTACGAGGGCGTCATCTCGATCTTCCGCGACCACGGCTACCGGCGGCTGCGCACCCGCGCCCGCCTGAAGTTCCTGCTCGCCGACTGGGGCGTGGAGAAGTTCCGCCAGGTCCTGGAGGACGACTACCTGAAGCGCAAGCTGACCGACGGCCCGGCCCCGGCCCAGCCCGTCGAGCGCTGGCGCGACCACGTCGGCGTGCACCGTCAGAAGGACGGCCGCTTCTACGTCGGTTTCGCCCCGCGCGTGGGCCGCGTGGACGGCACGATCCTCACGAAGATCGCCGACCTGGCCGAAGCCCACGGCTCGGGCCGCCTCAGCACCACCGTCGAGCAGAAGATGATCGTGCTCGACATCGAGGAGGGGCAGGTCGACTCGCTCGTCGAGGGCCTGGAGGCGCTCGACCTGATCGTCAAGCCGTCCCCGTTCCGGCGCGGCACGATGGCCTGCACCGGCATCGAGTACTGCAAGCTCGCGATCGTCGAGACGAAGGCGCGCGGCGCCTCCCTGATCGACGAACTGGAGCGCCGTATCCCGGAGTTCGACGAGCCGATCACCATCAACCTCAACGGCTGCCCGAACGCCTGCGCCCGTATCCAGGTCGCGGACATCGGTCTCAAGGGCCAGTTGGTCCTCAACGACGCGGGCGAGCAGGTCGAGGGCTTCCAGGTCCACCTGGGCGGCGCCCTCGGTCTGGAGGCCGGTTTCGGCCGCAAGGTCCGTGGTCTGAAGGTGACTTCGGAGGAGCTGCCGGACTACGTCGAGCGCGTGCTGAAGAACTTCCAGGCGGAGCGCGAGGACGGCGAGCGCTTCGCCACGTGGGCGTCCCGCGCCTCCGAGGAGGCACTGTCATGAGCGAGCGTGCCGCGCCCTTCTACTGCCCCTACTGCGGCGACGAGGACCTTCGGCCGAATGAATCCATCGAGGGCAGCCATGGCGCCTGGGAATGCGGAGCCTGCAATCGAGCCTTCCAGTTGAAGTTCCTCGGGCTGCTCGCCCGTGGACTTCAGCACACGGAACCGGGAGGGGACGAGATATGACCGCGGTTCAGGAAGACCGTACGACCGACGATCTGAAGGCGCTCGCCGAGCAGGCGGGACGTGACCTGGAGGACGCCTCCGCGCTGGAGATCCTCCAGTGGGCGACCGCCACCTTCGGCAAGCGTTTCTGCGTGACCTCCTCCATGGAGGACGCGGTGGTCGCCCACCTCGCCTCCCGTGCCATGCCCGGTGTGGACGTCGTGTTCCTCGACACGGGCTACCACTTCCCCGAGACCATCGGCACCCGTGACGCGGTCGAGGCCGTGATGGACGTCCGCGTCCTCACGCTGACCCCGGTCCAGACGGTCTCGGAGCAGGACGCCCAGTACGGGCCGAAGCTGCACGACCGCGACCCCGACCTCTGCTGCGCACTGCGCAAGGTGGAGCCCCTGGAGCGGGGCCTCAAGGAGTACGCGGCCTGGGCGACCGGCCTGCGCCGCGACGAGTCCCCGACCCGGGCGAACACCCCGGTCGTCGGCTGGGACGAGAAGCGGCAGAAGGTCAAGGTCTCCCCGATCGCCCGCTGGACGCAGGACGACGTGGACGCGTACGTCGCCGAACACGGCGTACTCACCAACCCGCTGCTGATGGACGGCTACGCCTCCGTCGGCTGCGCGCCCTGCACCCGCCGGGTGCTGGAGGGCGAGGACGCGCGCGCCGGCCGCTGGGCGGGCCGCGGCAAGACCGAGTGCGGGCTGCACGGCTGATGACCCAGACCGAGATCGCGACCGCGACCCCCGAGGACCAGGAGACACCAGTGACGACCGGAGCCACCGTATGGCTCACGGGTCTGCCGAGCGCCGGCAAGACCACCATCGCGTACGAACTGGCCGGCCGGCTGCGCGAGGAGGGCCACCTCGTCGAGGTGCTGGACGGCGACGAGATCCGTGAGTTCATCTCGGCGGGCCTCGGCTTCAGCCGCGAGGACCGGCACACGAACGTGCAGCGCATCGGCTTCCTCGCCGAGCTGCTCGCCCGTAACGGCGTCAAGACACTGGTCCCGGTGATCGCGCCGTACGCGGACAGCCGCGAGGCCGTGCGCAAGAGGCACCAGGAGAGCGGCACCGCGTACGTCGAGGTGCATGTGGCGACCCCGGTCGAGGTGTGCTCCGTACGCGATGTGAAGGGTCTGTACGCCAAGCAGGCGGCGGGCAAGCTGACCGGGCTCACCGGGGTCGACGACCCGTACGAGGAGCCCGAGACGCCGGATCTGCGGATCGAGTCGCAGGACCAGACCGTCCAGGAGTCCGCGGCGGCTGTCCACGCGCTGCTCACCGAGAGGGGACTGGCATGACGACGACCGTTGCCAAGGTGCACGGGGGCGACACGGACGCCCCGTACACCCTCTCCCACCTGGACGCCCTCGAGTCCGAGGCCGTGCACATCTTCCGCGAGGTGGCGGGTGAGTTCGAGCGGCCGGTGATTCTCTTCTCCGGCGGCAAGGACTCGATCGTCATGCTGCATCTGGCGCTCAAGGCGTTCGCGCCGGCCGCGGTCCCCTTCACGCTGCTGCATGTGGACACCGGGCACAACTTCCCCGAGGTGCTGGAGTACCGCGACCGGGCCGTGGCGGCTCATGGGCTGCGGCTGCATGTCGCCTCCGTGCAGGACTACATCGACCGGGGTGTGCTCAAGGAGCGTCCGGACGGGACCCGCAACCCGCTCCAGACGCTGCCGCTCACCGAGAAGATCCAGGCCGAGAAGTTCGACGCCGTGTTCGGCGGTGGCCGGCGCGACGAGGAGAAGGCCCGGGCCAAGGAGCGGGTGTTCTCGCTGCGGGACGAGTTCTCGCAGTGGGACCCGCGCCGGCAGCGTCCGGAGCTGTGGAACCTCTACAACGGTCGGCACGCGCCCGGCGAGCACGTCCGTGTCTTCCCGCTCTCCAACTGGACCGAGCTGGACGTCTGGCAGTACATCGCCCGCGAGGGCATCGAGCTGCCGGACATCTACTTCGCGCACGAGCGTGAGGTGTTCCAGCGGGCCGGGATGTGGCTGACCGCCGGCGAGTGGGGCGGCCCGAAGGCCGACGAGACCGTCGAGAAGCGGCAGGTCCGCTACCGCACGGTCGGCGACATGTCCTGCACGGGCGCAGTCGACTCCGACGCGGTGACGCTGGACGACGTCATCGCCGAGATCGCCGCCTCCCGGCTGACCGAGCGGGGCGCCACCCGCGCCGACGACAAGATGTCCGAGGCCGCGATGGAAGACCGTAAGCGCGAGGGGTACTTCTAGCCATGACCACGACCACGGAACTCACCGAGACCACGCTCCTGCGGTTCGCCACCGCCGGTTCCGTCGACGACGGCAAGTCCACGCTCGTGGGCCGGCTGCTGCACGACTCCAAGTCGATCCTCACCGACCAGCTGGAAGCGGTGGAGCGCGCCTCGGCGAGCCGCGGCCAGGACGCCCCGGACCTCGCACTCCTCACCGACGGCCTGCGCGCCGAGCGCGAGCAGGGCATCACCATCGACGTGGCCTACCGCTACTTCGCCACGCCCAAGCGCCGGTTCATCCTCGCCGACACGCCCGGCCACGTGCAGTACACCCGCAACATGGTGACGGGTGCCTCCACGGCCGAGCTGACGGTGATCCTGATCGACGCCCGCAACGGCGTCGTCGAGCAGACCCGTCGGCATGCCGCCCTCGCGGCGCTGCTGCGCGTCCCGCACGTGGTGCTCGCCGTCAACAAGATGGACCTCGTCGACTACCAGGAGTCCGTGTTCGCCGCGATCGCCCAGGAGTTCACGGCGTACGCGCTGGAGCTGGGCGTCCCGGAGATCACCGCGATCCCGATCTCGGCGCTGGCCGGCGACAACGTGGTGGACCCGTCCGCGAAGATGGACTGGTACGGCGGGCCGACCTTCCTGGAGCACCTGGAGACGGTTCCGGTCGCCCACGACCTGAGCCACTGCCACGCCCGCCTCCCGGTGCAGTACGTGATCCGGCCGCAGACCGCCGAGCACCCCGACTACCGGGGCTACGCGGGCCAGATCGCCGCCGGTTCCTTCCGTGTCGGCGAGTCCGTGACGGTCCTGCCGTCCGGCCACGCGTCGAAGATCTCCGGCATCGACCTGCTCGGCGAGGCGGTCGAGGTCGCATACACCACGCAGTCGGTGACCGTCCTCCTGGAGGACGACATCGACATCTCGCGCGGCGACCTGATCGTGCCCAGCAAGGACGCCCCGCCGACCACGCAGGACATCGAGGCGACCGTGTGCCATGTCGCCGACGCGCCGCTCACCGTCGGCCACCGGGTGCTCCTCAAGCACGGCACCCGCACGGTCAAGGCCATCGTCAAGGACATCCCGTCCCGTCTCACCCTCGACGACCTGTCCCTGCACCCGCATCCGGGACAGCTCGTCGCCAACGACATCGGCCGGGTGAAGATCCGTACCGCGGAGCCGCTGCCCGTCGACTCGTACGCCGACTCGCGGCGCACCGGCTCGTTCATCCTGATCGACCCGAACGACGGCACCACGCTCACCGCGGGCATGGTCGGCGAGTCGTTCGCGTCCCCCGAGCCCGTCAAGGACGAGGCCGAGGACGACGGGTGGGACTTCTGACATGAACTCCACCGACTACTACTCCACGTTCGCGAAGGAGGGCGGCCGCGTCGGCAGCGGCGCCCTCGGCAGCGGGCAGGGCGGAGTCGCGCGATGTGCGTGCTGACGTACGCGCACTGCCTGCGCGCCCTGTCCCCCCACCGGACGTCCCGACATCGACGAAGACCTGCCGACCTCCCGGCCACGCCCTTGGGGCCGTGACCGCCGGGCCAACGAGAGGAACACCTCCCGTGCCTGCCAACCGCTCAGCACTTCTCCGCCGCGGCCTCGCCGCAGCGACCGCACTGCCCCTCCTGACGCTCGCCGCCTGCGGTTACGGGTCGGACTCCAAGGACGACAGCTCCAAGGCGAAGGTCGCCGCCGGCGCCCAGAAGATCGACGGGCTCGACTCCGTCAAGATCGGCTACTTCGGCAACCTGACCCACGGCACCGCGCTGGTCGGTGTGAACAAGGGGTACTTCCAGAAGGCGCTGGGCGCCACGGAAGCGAAGTACCAGGTCTTCAACGCCGGTCCTTCCGAGATCGAGGCCCTCAACTCCGGCTCCATCGACATCGGCTGGATCGGCCCCTCCCCGTCGATCAACGGATACACCAAGTCCAAGGGCACCAACCTGCGCATCATCGGCGGTTCGGCGTCCGGCGGTGTGAAGCTCGTCGTCGACCCGAAGAAGATCAAGTCCATCAAGGACGTCAAGGGCAAGAAGATCGCCACCCCTCAGCTGGGCAACACGCAGGACGTGGCGTTCCTCAACTGGATCGCCGACCAGGGCTGGAAGGTCGACGCGGAGAGCGGCAAGGGCGATGTGTCGGTCGTCCGCACCGACAACAAGGTCACCCCGGACGCCTACAAGTCCGGTTCCATCGACGGTGCCTGGGTGCCCGAGCCGACCGCGTCCAAGCTGGTTGCCGAGGGTGCGAAGGTGCTGCTCGACGAGGCGGACCTGTGGCCGGACAAGAAGTTCGTGATCACGAACATCATCGTGTCGCAGAAGTTCCTCAAGGAGCACCCGAAGGCCGTCGAGGCGGTCCTGAAGGCCTCGGTCGACACCAACAAGTGGATCAACGCCAACTCCGACGCGGCGAAGGCTGCTGCCAACGCCCAGCTCGAGATCGACTCCGGCAAGGCGCTGAAGCCCGAGGTCATCGACCCGGCGTGGAAGTCCATTCAGTTCACCAATGACCCGCTGGCCGCCACCCTCAACTCCGAGGCGGAGCACGCGGTCAAGGCCGGTCTGCTGGAGGACCCGCTGCTGAAGGGCATCTACGACCTCACGCCGCTCAACAACGTCCTCAAGGCCGAGGGCGAGAGCCCGGTCGACGACGCCGGTCTCGGCGTCAAGTAGTCCCGATCCCCGAGAGTTCCCAGGAGGTGACGACCATGGCCACCGCGATCGCCAAGGCCGAACGGGCCGAGTCAGTCGAGTACGCCGCCCGAATCGAGCACGTATCGAAGTCCTTCGCCGGGCCCGCCGGGCAGCAGCTCGTCCTCGACGACATCACACTCGATGTCGCACCGGGTGAGTTCGTCACCCTCCTGGGGGCCTCGGGCTGCGGCAAGTCCACACTGCTCAACCTCGTCGCGGGTCTCGACGACCCGAGCGCCGGCAGCATCAAGACCGACGGGCGTCCTGCCCTGATGTTCCAGGAGCACGCCCTCTTCCCGTGGCTGACCGCGGGCAAGAACATCGAACTCGCCCTGAAACTGGGGGGAGTTCCGAAGAACGAGCGGCGCGGACGCGCCGACGAGCTGCTCGCCCTCGTCCGGCTGCAGGGCTCGTACGACAAGCGGGTGCACGAGCTGTCGGGCGGTATGCGCCAGCGGGTCGCGCTGGCGCGGGCGCTGGCCCAGGAGAGCCGGCTGCTGCTGATGGACGAGCCGTTCGCGGCGCTCGACGCGATCACACGCGACATGCTGCACGACGAGCTGACCCGGATCTGGGCGGAGACGGGTGTCTCCGTCCTGTTCGTCACGCACAACGTGCGGGAGGCGGTGCGACTCGCGCAGCGCGTCGTCCTGCTGTCGTCCCGGCCGGGACGGGTGGCGCACGAGTGGACGGTGGACATCCCGCAGCCGCGCCGCATCGAGGACGCTCCCGTGGCCGAACTGTCCATTGAGATCACCGAACAACTGCGTGGGGAGATCCGCCGTCATGGCCAGCAGTGACACGAAGTCGGGCCTGACGGACACGCGCCAGACGCGGGCTGACGGCAACCAGCAGTTCGGCGGCCTGGAGGCCGGTCTGGACGCGTTGGAGAACGTGGCCACCGGGCGTACGCCCTTCTCGGTGACCTTCCGCACCAAGATCTTCCCGCCGCTCGTCGCGACCGCCGTGGTGCTGGTGATCTGGCAGGCCCTGATCTCGTTCAACATCGTCAGCGACCCGACCAGGCTGCCCTCGCCCGGCGATGTGGCGGCCGAGTTCAAGGACTCCTGGCTGAAGGGCAAGCTTCTCGGCTACATCTGGACCAGTGTCGAGCGCGGTCTGCTCGGCTTCCTGCTGGCGCTGGCGATCGGCACCCCGCTGGGTCTGATCGTGGCCCGCGTGAAGTTCGTGCGTGCGGCGATCGGACCGGTCCTGTCGGGTCTCCAGTCGCTGCCCTCGGTGGCGTGGGTGCCGCCGGCGGTCCTGTGGCTGGGCCTGAACAACTCGATGATGTACGCGGTGATCCTGCTCGGCGCGGTCCCGTCCATCGCCAACGGCCTGGTCTCCGGCATCGACCAGGTGCCGCCGCTGTTCCTGCGGGCGGGCCGCACGATGGGCGCGACCGGGTGGAGGGGTGCCTGGCACATCGTCCTGCCGGCTTCGCTGCCGGGCTATCTGGCCGGTCTGAAGCAGGGCTGGGCGTTCTCCTGGCGCTCGCTGATGGCGGCGGAGATCATCGCCTCCTCCCCCGAGCTGGGCATCGGTCTGGGCGCGCTGCTGGAGAACGGCCGCAACGCCAGCTCCATGCCGATGATCTTCGAGGCGATCTTCCTGATCCTCTTCGTCGGTATCGCCGTCGACCTGCTGATCTTCAGCCCACTGGAGCGGCGGGTGCTGCGCAGCCGGGGCCTGCTGGTGAAGGGCTGACGTCACGTGTTCCAGAAGCCGGTTCTTCTCGTCATCGCCCACGGCAGCCGCGATCCGCGGCACGCGGCGACCGTGCACGCCCTCGTGCGGCGCGTACGGTCGTTGCGGCCGGGGCTGCGCGTGGAGACCGGCTTCCTGGACTTCAACATCCCGTCCGTACAAGGGGTGTTGGAGTCCCTGGCCGCGGAGGGCGTACGGGACGTGGTGGCCCTGCCCCTGCTGCTGACCCGCGCCTTCCACGCGAAGGCGGACATCCCGGCGGTCCTGCGGGACGCGCCGAGGCGGCTGAACATCCGCCAGGCGGAGGTGCTGGGCCCGTCGCCGCTGCTCCTCTCCGCGCTCGAACGACGGCTGTACGAGGCGGGGTTGACGCCCGCCGACAAGTCCTCGACCGGGGTCGTGCTGGCCTCGGCGGGGTCCACCGACCCGGAGGCGATCGCAGTGATCGCTGAAATCGCGCGGGAGTGGCGGCACACCGGTTGGTGCGCCGTGCGGCCTGCGTTCGCCTCCGCATCCCTTCCGCGCACCGAGGACGCGGTACGGGAGCTGCGGGACCTGGGCTGCGAGCGCGTCGCCGTCGCGCCCTACGTCCTCGCCCCGGGCTTCCTCCCGGACCGCATCGCACGGGGCGCGGCGCAGGCGGACGTACTCGCGGACGTCCTGGGACCGGCGCCCGAGGTGGCCCGGCTGCTGCTGCGGCGGTACGCGGAGGCGGCGGTGCGGGTGCCGTTGCCGGGGCGGACCGCGGTGAGCGCGTAGGTGGCTGCGTAGGTACCTTCGCCCGCCTGAACCGCCTTGCGGGCAGGCGGAGTTCGGGTCATCACTCCCCCGGCTCCCGCCCATGGGCTGCCGATGCCCGGTGGAACACTGCCTCGTCAGCCAGCCGTACGAGTTCCGCCGACGGCAGAGAACCCGCCGGTCGCCGTTCCCGTGCGAACGTGTTGGCCAGTCGTTGCAGCAGTTCGTTCAAGGGCGTCGGTACGCCGTGCAGCCGTCCCAGGAGCGCGATCTCGCCGTTCAGGTAGTCGGTCTCGATCGTGCCGGTGCCCCGGTTCAGGGACTGCCAGGAGGAGCCGCCGCCGGGCTCGGCGCCGGGCAGTGGCCGCAGGGTGATCTTGTCACCGCGCCGTGTCCTCTCCTCCGCGGCGCTCGCGTACGGGATGCCGGCCGCCGCGAGCACCGACTCGCCCTCGGCATACACCCGTTGGCGCAGCCGTTCGCTCTCCTCGCTGTCCGCCGCGCCGCTGAGTGCCCGGATGGCGTTGCCCAGGTTGGTGAGCAGCTTGGCGTACTGCCAGCGGGTCACGTCCGCCACGACCGGCGCCTCGAACGTCGTCGTCTTCTCCAGGTCGGCGGCGATCCGGCGGACCGTGTCGTCGGTGCCGTGCGGGTAGCGGCCGAGGAAGAGGATGCCGGTGAGCGGGGCGCCTGCCGCGGAGACGACGCCGGGTTCCTCGTAGGCCGCGGGCAGCCAGACGCAGACGCCGTACACCCGCCGGAAGCGGCGCAGCGCGAGACGTGGGCTCTCCACACCGTTCTGCGCGCAGAGCAACGGCAACCGCTCGGCCGCCGTGCCGCCGCCGGCGACGGGCACCGGTCCCCAGGCAGCCAGGGCGCCTTCGCTGTCCTGCGTCTTGACGGCGAGGACGAGCACGTCGTCGGCGCGCAACTCCCCGAGTCCGGCGGGTCCGTCTACCGTCGGCAGGCGGTACGTGTGCGTCCCGTCCGGCGTCACCAGGCGCAGCCCGTACGCGCGCAGCGCCTCGTACTGGGCACCCCGGGCGACGAGGACGACCTCGTGTCCCGCCCCGGCCAGCCGCCCGCCGATGGCACCGCCGACCGCCCCTGCCCCGATGATGATGTAACGCATACCGATCAGCCTGCCATGGTGCGTGCACCGGACAGGTAGCGTCCGTCGTATGGCTTCGGAAAGATTCACGATCGGCGGCGAACTGCCCGTCCGCCGCCTCGGGTACGGCACGGTCCAGTTGACCGGCCCCGGCTGCTGGGGCCCGCGTGGCGACACTGCCGACGCGGTGGCCGTACTGCGCCGGGCCGTCGACCGTGGCGTGACGCTGATCGACACCGCCGACAACTACGGGCCGTCGATCGCCGAGGAACTCGTCGCCGAGGCCCTGCACCCGTACCCGGACGGGGTGTTGGTCGCCACCAAGGGCGGGGTCGTGCGGACCGGCCCCGACGCCTGGCACATCGACGGCCGGCCGGAGCGGCTGCGCGCGATGTGCGAGGGGAGCCTGCGGCGGCTGCGCCGCGACACGATCGACCTGTATCAGCTGCACCGGCTCGATCCGCACGTCCCGATGGCCGAACAGCTCGGCGCCCTCGACGAGTTGCGGGCGGAGGGCAAGATCCGGCAGCTCGGCCTCGACTCAGTGACGGTCGAACAGCTCGGCGCCGCACGCGAGTTGACGACGATCGCGTCCGTCCAGAACCGCTACCACCTGCTCGACCGGGCCTCCGAGCCGCTGCTCAGGCTGTGCGAAGCCCACGGCATCGCGTTCCTGCCGTGGTTTCCGCTGGGCAACGGCGAGCTGGCGGCCGACCCGGTGTGCGCGGAGATCGCCGCCGCACACGGAGCGACCCCGGCCCAGATCGCGCTGGCCTGGCTGCTGCACCACTCCCCGGTGCTCTGCCCGACCCCGGGCACCAGCTCCCTCGTACACCTGGAGGAGAACCTGGGCGCCGGGGCGGTACGGCTGTCCGGGGCCGAGCTGTCGCGCCTGGACCTCCGATAGGGCAGCCGTTCGGCGTCACTGGACGGTGTCGCCGAACGGTGTCGCCTGGTGGAAGTACAGCAGCCAGCCGTCGCCCTCAGTGTTCCGGCGCCACAGTGAACTCCGGTGGGCGCAGCGGCCGTTGTTCTCCGTGTCGAAGGTCAGGTGGACCAGGTCCGGGGCCAGCCGTGCGCCCTTCATGTGCGAGACGGCGAAGGGACGGGTGCCCGGTTCGGTGGTCGCGGCGAGGGCCTCGATGATCGACGCCCGGTCCCAGTGCCGCCCCGAGGCGCCGAACTCGTGGAACCCGGGGTGCAGCAGCGCTCCGGTCAGCTCGGGGGAGCTGCGGACCTCCGGGTCGAGGAGCCGTAGCTCGGCCTCGATGGCGGCCTCCACTGCGGGGTCGCGATCCCGGTCACGGTCGTGGGCGGGCATCGGTCTCACCTCCCCGGGGTCTCGTCCTCGGTCAGTTCCACCAGCTTGACGACGGTGTTCCAGTTGCGGGTGGTCGCGATCAGGCCCTTCAGAAATCGGGGCTTGGCGAGCTGCTCGGCGAGTTCGGAGCGGCCGAGTCCGTCGGGGGCGTACAGATACAGCGCGCGGTCGCCGAGCCGGAACTCCTCGGGGAGGTGGGCGGCCTGGTCGATGTCCGCGAAGCGGGTCTCGTCGACCAGGGTCGAGAAGTAGGTGACGTGGAGTTGCTTCGCCTCCAACTCGGCTGCCGGGAAAGGGCAGCCGTCCCTGATCGCCCGTAGGTGCGCGTGGTCGCGCACGATCACGTCGACGGTGAATCCGAAGTGCTGGGCAATGGCCTTCTCGATTTCCCCGGCGAGGGATTCCTCGTCCCCGTGACCGGCGGCGAACACGGCGTTGCCGCTCTGCAGATATGTCCGGACGCCGTCGTACCCGAGGCCCTCCAGGAGCGTGCGCAGCTCGGCCATCGGGACCTTCTTGTGGCCGCCCACGTTGACGCCGCGCAGCAGCGCCGCGTACGTGGTCGTCGCCTGCTCACCCGGTGTCATCCGCACACCATAAGGCGGCCTACTGGCAGTCCCCCTGACGAACCACCCCGAGATCATCTTTTAGATGTAAGGGGCCAGTGTCCTACCCAGTGGGGAGACACCGGTACCCGAGGGGAGGACTTGGGCCGACCGCACCTCACCGGCGAGTACGAGGAGATGGTCTTATCCGGCCCATACCTTCGAACTAAAGGTGATGGCAGGGGGCTGTTGCCGCATACGAGGGGGCAAGCCCGTCATGGGGAACGGAGAAACGCGGGTACGGGGCATAGCCGCCCGGGCCGGCGGCTGGAGCGCCAAGCATCGCTGGGCGGCCGTCGGGATCTGGGTGCTGTTCGTCGTCCTGGCGATGGGGCTCGGGTCCGCCGCCGGCAGCGTCGATGTCAAGGAGAGCGACCAGCTGGGGGGCGAGACCCACACAGCCGCCAAGATCATCGAAGATGCCGGGATCGACGAGCCCTCGAGCGAGACCGTCCTCATCCAGGCGAAGGACGCGAGCGTCAAGGCCACGGACGCCGCGTTCCGGACCGCCGTCGCCGATGTCATGAAGGCGGTCGACGGGACCGGCAAGGTCACGGACGTCCAGTCGCCCTACGACACGGACACCCTCTCGAAGGACGGACGCAGCGCGCTCGTCCAGTTCGACATGCGGGGCGACGCCGAGACAGCGGGCGACCGGGTCGAGCCGGTGCTGAAGGCCGTCGCGGACGTCCAGAAGGACCACTCGGAGCTGCGGATCGAGGAGATCGGCGGCGCCAGTATGAACAAGACGTTCAGCGACGCCTTCGGTGACGACTTCAAGAAGGCGGAGCTGTCCGCCGTGCCGGTGGCCCTCGGCATTCTGCTGATCGCGTTCGGCGCGCTGGTCGCGGCGCTGCTGCCGGTGGCGCTGGCGGTCACCGCGATCATGGCGACGATGGGCCTGATGGGCATCGTCAGCCACCTCCAGCCCATGGACGACACCGCCAGTTCCGTGATGCTGCTCGTCGGCCTCGCCGTCGGCGTCGACTACTGCCTGTTCTATCTGCGCCGGGAGCGCGAGGAGCGGGCGGCGGGCCGCAGTCCCGAGGCCGCGCTCCGGATCGCCGCGGCGACCAGTGGCCGCGCGATCGTCGTCTCCGGTGTCACGGTGTGCGTGGCGATGGCGGGCATGCTGTTCACCGGGCTCGCCACGTTCGAGGCGATGGGACTGGCCTCGCTGATGGTCGTGGCGGTCGCCATGGTCGGTTCGGTGACGGTCCTTCCGGCGCTGCTGTCGCTGCTCGGTGAGCGGGTCGAGAAGGGCCGGATTCCGTTCCTGCACCCTGACAAGCGGCGCAAGAACGGCAACCGTGGCAAGAGCAACGGGGAGAGCCGTTTCTGGACGGCGGTGCTGAAGGTTGTACTCGCCAGGCCTGCCATCTCGCTGGTCGTCGCCGCCGGTGCGCTGCTCGCCGTGGCCGCGCCCGCGCTCGGCATGAAGACCCAGAACCTCACCCTGGACCAGGAGTTCGGCGACTCGCTGCCGATCGTCGGCACCTACAACCGCGTCAACGACGCGTTCCCCGGCGGCTCCGACCCCGCCGAGGTGATCGTCAAGGCAAAGGACATCAACGCGGCCGACGTGAAGTCCGCGCTCGCCGACTTCCGTGCGCGGGCGATCAGTTCGGGTGCCTCGCGCGGCCCGGTGGACATCAAGCTGCACGACGCGGAGAACATCGCCTTCGTGTACGTCCCGCTGGTCGGCGGTTCCGACCTGGACAAGGCCGGCGAGAGCCTGGACAAGCTGCGCGACGAGGTACGCCCGGCCACCCTCGGCAAGGTCGACGGCGTCCAGGCGCCGATCACCGGGCAGGTCGCGGGCTCGAAGGACTTCAACGACCAGCTGGCCGGCGCGGTCGCCCCGGTCTTCGCCTTCGTGGTCGTGTTCGCCTTCCTGCTGATGCTCCTGTCGTTCCGTTCCCTGACGATCGCGATCACCTCGATCGTGCTCAACCTGCTCTCGGTCGGGGCGGCCTACGGCATCCTGGTCGCCGTCTTCCAGCACGGCTGGGGTGCGTCACTGGTGGGCGCGGAGGGCGTGGGCGCCATCATCACCTGGCTGCCGCTGTTCCTCTTCGTGATCCTGTTCGGCCTGTCGATGGACTACCACGTGTTCGTCGTCTCCCGCATCCGCGAGGCGCACATACGGGGCCGTACGACGAAGGACGCGATCCAGCACGGGGTGGTCACCACGGCCGGGGTCGTCACCAGTGCCGCCGTCATCATGGTCGCCGTCTTCGCCATCTTCGGGACGCTGTCGATGCAGTCCATGAAGCAGATGGGGGTGGGCCTCGCGGCGGCTGTACTCATCGACGCGACGATCATCCGGGGTGTGCTGCTGCCTGCGGTGATGGCCCTGCTCGGCGAGCGCAACTGGTACTTCCCGAAGTGGCTGAGCCGCCTCCCGGACCTGACCCACGACGAGGCCCCGGAGCCCGTGTCACCGCCTCCGCCGCCCGCCGTGGAGGGCAAGCGGGTCGGAGTCTGATCACTCCCCCGCGCCCCACCCTCCACACCCCTTGAACACTCTGCAAGTCCCTTGATCTGAGGGCCCGTTGGTCACCGGGGAGCCAGCGGGCCCTCTGCACTTTCACTTACCGCTGATAGCGCGCCAGCACCAGGTTCCCGTCGTCCTCCAGCCGTTTCCGCAGTTCGGCGAGGTCGATCGCGCCGCTGTAGTACTCCTGGAACGCGGGGGTCGCGACCTTGTCCTTCCACTCCGGGTAGCCCCGTACGGACTGGGCGGGGGCCGACCGGAGGTGGGTGGCGAGGGCGGTGCCCGTGGCCCAGCCGTCCTTCCGTGTGTGCAGGGAAGGGGATTTCAGGGCCTGGGTGCCCGTGGGGAGCATCCAGTCGCCCAGGGCGAGACGGACCATGTTCTCGGGGCGCAGTATGAAGTCGATGAACTCGGCTGCCTCCGCCTGGTGTCGGCTGTCCTCGGCGATGGAGAGGGTCTGCGGGCTGACGCCCTGGGTGAGTCCGTCGGCGCCCGCCGGGGCGGGCAGCACCTGCCACTCGAAGCCCTTCGGTGCCTGCTGTGTGATCTGCTGGCGGTAGGAGAAGCCGAGCGGGACCATCGCGTACCGGCCGCCGAAGAACCCGGGCAGGGTGTCGGAGCCGCCACTGCCCAGTGTCGAACTCGACGCGCTGTCATCGGAGTTGACCTGGTCGTGGATCGTACGGGGGACCACTTCCTCGGGCGCTGCGAACCGGACGGTGACCTTGCCGTCCGCTCCCCGGTGGAACAGCTGCCCGCCCGCCGACAGTGACAGGTTGAGCGTGGCGGAGACGGGCTCCTTGAGCGGCCAGGCAACGCCGTACTTGCCGTCCCCGCTCAACTCGCGGGTGACCGACCGGAATTCGGCCCAGCTCCAGGGGTGTTCGGGGGTGGGGACACGCACCCCGGACTCCCGCAGCCACTTCGCGTTGGCGATCAGCACGCGCGGCTCCTGGAGGAACGGCACGCCGTAGACACCGTCCCCGAAGGTCGTCGTCTCCCAACTGCGCTGCGGGATGTCGGACTTGAGCCGCTCGGGCAGCAGCCGGCGCAGATCGGCGAGGTAGCCGCCGTAGGCGAAGTCCGCGAGGTCGTCCGAGGCGTCGTGGATGATGTCGGGGGCCTCGCCACCCTCGAAGGAGGTGAGGAGCTGGTCGTGCACGCTGTCCCAACTCCCCTGTACATACTCGACCTTGACGTTCGGATGGATCGCGTTCCACTCCTTCACCAGTGCCTTGTTGACGGCGACCGACTCGTCCTGCCAGGCGAGGGACTGGAAGCGGAGGGTGATCGTGCCGTCCTCGCTACCGCCATCACCGCCTGTGCAGCCGGCGAGAAGCAGCACGAGGACGACGAGCCATCGTGCACGCATCAGCTCTTCACCGCCCCTGCCATCAGGCCGCCGGTGATGCGGCGTTGGACGATCGCGAACACCACGAGCGAGGGCAGCGTCGCCAGGAACGCGGCGGCGGCCAGCGGGCCGAGATCCGCCACGCCCTCCGCGCCGATGAAGTGGGTGAGGACGACCGGCAGGGTCTGTTTCTCCGGGGTCTTGAGGAGCACCAGGGCGAAGAAGAACTCGTTCCAGGCGGTGACGAACGCGAACAGTGCCGTCGCCACGATCCCCGGCGCGAGCAACGGCGCCATGACGGAGACCAGGGTGCGCAGGCGTCCGGCCCCGTCGACGGCCGCCGCCTCCTCCAACTCGGCGGGTACGGCCCGTACATACCCGACGAGCATCCACAGCGCGAAGGGCAGCGACCACACCACGTAAACCATCACCAGCCCGAAGACGGAGTCGATCAGGCGCAGGTTCTTCAGCACCAGGAACAGCGGAATGATCACCAGCACGAACGGGAACGCCTGGCTGACCACCACCCATCCGGTGGCCGCCCGCCCGAGCAACGTGCGGTGCCTGGCCATGACGTACGCCATCGGGGTCGCCAGCAGTACGGCGACCAGCGCGGCCGAGGCCGCCGCGAGCAGGGAGTTCAACGCGGCGTGCAGCAGCGGTTGTTCGTCGAAGGCCTGACGGAAGTTGTCGAGGGTGGGGTTCCTCGGGACCCAGGTGGGGTGCAGACTGCCCAGTTCACGCGGGGGCTTGAAGGCGGTGGACAGAAGCCACAGGAACGGGAGGGCCAGAAAGGCGAGATAGGCGAGAAGGGCCGCGTACTGGCCGATGCGGGCGCTCTTGCTCGTCCTCAACGCTCCTCACCTCCTCTCAGCCTGCCGACGAGGAACACGGCCAGCAGGACGGAGATCAGCGCGACCATCACACAGCCCATCGCCGCCGCGTAGCCGAACTGCCCGTAGCGGAAGGCCTCTTCGTAGGCGAAGAGCATGGGCAGCCGGGTACGGCCGCCGGGGCCGCCGTTCGTCAGGACGTACACCAGGGCGAACGAGTTGAAGTTCCAGATCAGGTTGAGGGCGGTGATGGCGAGCGCGACCGGCCGCAGGGCGGGCCAGGTGACCGTCCGGAAGCGGCGCCAGGCACCGGCGCCGTCCATCGCCGCCGCCTCGTGCAGTTCGCGCGGCGTGTTCTGCAGCCCGGCGAGCAGCGCGACCGTCGTCTGCGGCATCCCCGCCCAGACGCCGACGACGATGACGGCGGGCAGTGCGGTCGTCAGGCCGCTGAGCCAGTCGTGTCCGTCGCCCAGGCCCAGGTCGCGCAGTGTCTCGTTGAGGACGCCGGCGTCCGCGTTGTAGACGAGCCGCCACATGATGCCGACGACGACCTCGGGCATCGCCCACGGGATGATCGCGAGGGCGCGGGCCAGCCAGCGCAGCCGTAACTCCTGGTTGAGGAGGAGGGCGAGGCCGAGGGCGAGCAGGAACTGCGGCACGGTCACCCCGACCGCCCAGACCAGCCCGATCCGAAACGACTGCCAGAACAGCGTGTCGTGCAGCAGGTCCTGGAAGTTGAGCGTGCCGATCCACTGTGTGGACGCGGTCCGGCCGGACTGGGCGTCGGTGAACGCCAGCAGGATCCCGTACAGCAGTGGCCCCACGCTCAGGACGAGGATGGGGATCAGGGCGGGCAGGACGAGGAACCAGGCGCCGTGTCCGCCGAGCGGCCGACTGCCGGGTCCGGCGCGGGTCACGCGCTTGGCCGGCCGCCTCGCCCCGGTCACCAGTGTCACGTGGTCGGCTCCTTCGGACGCCCCGGACGACCCGGTCATGGTCGTGAAACCCGGGTACACAGTCAAGGCACCGCGCACACGCCCCCACCAGTGCGAATGCGACACTGACCGGCGGATGGCGTGAACCCGACGCCGTTCGCGGATGTACATGGGCGTGCACAGCGGTACCCAGCTGTGTACGAGGGACTGCGCGGGAGGCGGACGATGGACGAGGCACGGGCCCGGGACGTACTGGCCGCGGCGGGCGTACTGCCGCCCGGCCCGGCAGCGGGCGCGCGGCTCCTCGCGCTGGGCGAGAACGCGGTGTTCGCGGCCGGTGACCTGGTCGTCAAGGTGGGCCGCGACGCCGAACTCCTCGACCGGGCGCGGCGGGAGCTGGACATCGCGCTCTGGCTCGCCGAGGCGGACGTCCCGGCGGTACGCGCGGCCGACCCGACGGCGCGACTCGTCGAGGGCCACCCGGTGACGGTGTGGCACCGGCTGCCCGATCCCGTACGCCCGGCCGAACCCGGGGATTTGGCCGAACTCCTACGCATCGTGCACGCCCTGCCGCTCCCCCGCGCCTTCACCTTGCCGCCCCGTGAACTCCTGGGCGGCGTCGAACGCTGGCTGCGGCTCGCGGGCGACGCGATCGACCCGGCGGACGCGGCGTATCTGCGCGAGCGTCGCGACGGTTTCGCCACGGCCGCCGCCGCGCTCACCCCGCAGCTCCCGCCCGGCCCGATCCACGGCGACGCGCTTCCCCGGAACGTGCACATCGGCCCCGACGGCCCCGTCCTGGTCGACCTGGAGACCTTCTCCGCCGACCTGCGCGAACACGACCTGGTGGTCATGGCCCTCTCCCACGACCGCTACGCCCTCCCGACCGAGTCCTACGACGCGTTCACGGAGGCGTACGGGTGGGACGTACGGGAGTGGGAGGGGTGCGGGACGCTCCGCGGGGCGCGGGAGACGGCGAGCTGTGCGTGGGTTGCGCAGCATGCGCCTGTCAATCCGAAGGCATTGGCCGAGTTCTCGCGGCGGGTGGGGTCTTTGCGGGCGGGGGATTCGACGGTGCGGTGGTATCCGTTCTGAGCGCCCAGTGGGTTGGGGCTTGCTGTTTTTCGGCGGCTGCGAGTTGAGTGTGGCTTGTCGCGCAGTTCCCCGCGCCCCTGTCGGGGGCGCTACTCCTTGGCCTGGATTGTTTGTGCTGCTCGCTGCAGTTCCGTCAGTACCGTTCGTACCGCCCTGCGGGCTGATCGTTCCGGGCGGTGGAGGGCGTCGATTCGGCGTCTGGCCCGGACGCCGCTGAGGGGCTTGAGGACGAGGGCGGGGTGCGGGCGCGAGGTCCAGCGGGGCATCAGTGCGAGGCCTCCGCCGGCGGCCACCACCTCCGCCGCCACCGCGAACTCGTTGATGCGATGGGCGAGATGGGGCCGACGCCCCGCCGCGGTGGCGATGGCCTCGATCGTGGCCATGATCGGGAAGCCGTCGTGTACGGCGATCCAGGGCTGGTCGGCCACATCGGCGGGGGTCAGTCGTCGCCTGGCGGCGAGCGGATGGTCGGCGGGCATGGCCACGTCGAGGGGTTCGCGCAGCAGCGGGGTCGCCGCCACCGTGCGCGGCCAGGGCGGGGCGTGGTCCAGACGGTGAGCGAGGACGAGGTCGTACTCCCTGGTCAGCGGCGGGAAGTCGTCCTGCGTCACGTCCTCGTCGGCCAGCGCGAGCACCGGCCCGTCCACTCCCGCGAGGGCCCACAGCAGCAGCGGGAAGAAGGCGGCGCCCGCGCTGGAGAACGCAGCCACGGACACCTCCCCGTCCGGCCGGTCCAGAAACTCCTCGACGGTGTGCCGGGCCCGCGCCAGCGCCGACTCCACCTCGGTCGCGGCGCCCGCCAACGCCTGCCCGGCGTCGGTCAGCACCAGCCGCCGCCCCTGTCGCTCGGTGAGCGGGACCGGGATGGCGCGCTGGAGCAGCCGCAACTGCTGCGAGATCGCCGAGGGCGTGACGAGCAACGCGTCGGCGACGGCGGTGACGCTGCCCAGCTCACCGAGTTCGCGCAGGATCCTCAGCTGACGTTCGTCCATGGGACGAGTGTAGGCAGACTGTGTAGGGGATCTAAAAGATCGTTTTAGAAGGTGGTTCTAGGCTTCAGGGTCGTCGCCGGTGCACCGTAGTCGCGTGTCCGACTCCCGCCGTACCGACGCGGTACTCCTCCTGGTCGCGCTTGTCTGGGGTTCCAGTTATCTGTCCGCCCAGACGGCCACCTCCGCCCTGCCCGTCCTCGTGGTCCTGTTCGCGCGGTACGCCCTCTCCGCGCTCGCCTGTCTCGGCCTGGTCGGCGCCGGACGGGGGAAGGACCAGGAGCGTGGCCGGGGTTTCCGTCTGTGGACCCGGGAGGAGGTGCGGGCCGGGCTGCCGCTCGGGGTCACGCAGGCCGCCGTACTCGTCGTGGAGACGTACGGAGTCGCCCACACCACCGCCGCCAACGCGGGCCTGATCATCAGCCTGACCATTGTGCTCACCCCTCTCCTGGACCGCGCCGGACACCCCTACGGCCTGCCCCCGGCCTTCTACGCAGCCGCCGGCGTGTGTGTCCTCGCCGTCGGCCTGCTCATGTCCGGCAACGGCTTCCACGCTTTGCGTCTCGGTGACCTGCTGATGCTGGGCGCGGCGCTGGTACGGGCGGGTCATGTCGCCCTGGTCGGACGCCTCACCACAGGCCGGCCGATCCGCCCCCTCCATCTGACGACCCTCCAGACCGTGATCGGCACGGCTCTGTTCCTGCCGGCCGCCGCTCCCGACCTGTCGGCGCTCACCCGCGCCGACTCCGGAACCTGGACACAGTTGGTCTATCTCGCCCTGTTCTGCAGCGTGTTCGCGTTTCTCGCCCAGACGTGGGCCGTGCAGCGGACGTCGGCGAGCCGGGCCAGCCTGCTGCTGGGTACGGAGCCGATCTGGGCCGCCGCGATCGGCATCGCGTTGGGCGGCGAACATCTGACGCCGCTCACGGCGCTGGGCGCGACGCTGATGGTCACGGGCACGTACTGGGGCCAGTCGGTGGAACGCGCCCACCGCACGCGGAGGGCACCCGCCAGGGTGCTCGCCCCCGCCGCCGTCATACCGGCTGCCACAGCTCCACCCGGTTGCCCTCAGGATCGGTGACCCAGCCGAAGCGGCCGACGCCCTCCATGTCCTGCGTTTCCGCGGCCACGTCCGCACCCTTGGCGCGCAGTTGCGCGAGCATCGCCTCCAGGTCGCGGACCCGGAAGTTGAGCATCGTCTGCTGGGTGCGGGACCCGAAGTAGTCGGTCCCGGACTCGAACGTCGCGAACACCGTCGGCCCGGCTTCCTGACCCCACAGGCCGTTCTCGTCGGCTTCCAGACCCAGGCAGTCGCGATACCACGCGCTCAGTACCACCGGGTCGGCAGCCCGCATGAAGTATCCACCGATCCCCAGCACACGTTCCATGCCGCCATCCTGCCAGGACGGCGACCGGGCGGTCCGCCACCACACCAACGCTCGCGGTGGAAGTTGAGCGTGGCGTTCTCGCTGTGCCTCACACCACCTCGTCCACTACCTCCCGTACCGGCCACGTGCCGTCCACCACCGCGTCCGTCTCCCCCTTGCGGCGCAGGAAGCTCTGGAAATCCACCGCCCACTCCGCGTACCACTCGATCTGGCGCCGATGCAGCTCCACCGGCCCGAGTGCCGCAACCTTCGGATGCCGCTCGGCTATCGCGCACGCCAGGCGCGCCGCGGCCAAAGCGTCCGCCGACGCGTCGTGGGCCGCTTCCAGCAGGACGCCGTACTCCGTGCACACCGCTTCGAGGTTGCGCTTGCCGCGCCGGTACCGGTCGACGGAGCGGTCGATCGTGTACGGGTCGATCACCGGCGCCAGATCCAGGCCGCCCAACCGCTCCCGCAGGGACGGCAGACCGTGCCGCCGCAGCTCGGCGGAGAGCAGCGTGAGGTCGAAGTTCGCGTTGTAGGCGACCACCGGCACACCGGTCTTCCAGTACGTCGCCAGTACGTCCGCGATCGCGTCCGCGACCTGGTCGGCCGGTCGGCCCTCGCTGGTCGCGCGCTCGTTGGTGATGCCGTGCACGGCGACCGCGTCCGCCGGGATCTCCACGCCCGGATCGGCCAGCCATTCGCGGCGGCCGAGCGGCTCACCGCCCCTCACCTCGATCACCGCGCCGGTGACAATGCGTGCCTCGCGCGGGTCCGTCCCGGTCGTCTCCAGGTCGAAGCCGATCAGCAGCTCATGGTGCCAGCCCATGCCTGGCCCCCCTTCTTACCTTCTTGGTGGTGCTTTCCCCCAGTGGTCTCCACGATCCCATGAGCCACTGACAATCAGGGGACCGCGTTCCGCTTGTGGAAGGTGAGCAGTCGAGCGCATCGGACAGGTCAGGACACAGGCCGCGAATCCGCCCAGGCCACCTCGAACTCCTCGCGGTATGTCGGGAGAAGGCCGCTCTCCTCCGCGTCGTCCGATCTGACCGTCCGGCTTCCGGCGCGCAGCACCAGCACGGGTGCCTCCATCCCGCGCGTCCGGCGCAGATAGGTCTGCACGATCGCGACCCCGTCCGAGGCGTCCCCGTCGACGAGGTAGGCCGTGAAGCGGGGCGTCTCGTCGAAGACCTGGATCTCGAAGGCGCCCGGGTCGCGCAGTTTCGACCGCACCCGGCGCATGTGCAGGATGTTCATCTCCACCGCGCGGCTCAGCTCGCCTCGTTTGATGCCGAGTTCCCGCTCACGCCGCTTCACCGCACTGGACGCGGGGTTCAGGAACAGCAGCCTCGCCCGGCAGCCCGACTCCGCCAGCCGCACCAGCCGCCGCCCGGAGAAGTTCTGCACGAGCAGGTTGAGGCCGATACCGATGGCGTCGAGGCGACGCGCGCCGCCGAAGATGTCCTCGGCCGGGAACTGGCGCATCAGCCGTACGCGGTCGGTGTGTACGGCAACCACGTCCCCGTACCGGTCGCCCACCAGGTCCTCGACCGCGTCCACCGGCAGACGGCGCGCGGAGGGCACGTCACCCCCCGCGCCGAGGGTCTCCAGGAGCTTGCCCGAGGCCCGCTCGGCCTGGCCCAGGACGGCCTCGGACAGGGCCCGGTTGCGGGAGACGACGTTACGGGTGACCTCCAGCTCGTCCAGAGCGAGTTCGACGTCGCGGCGCTCGTCGACGTACGGCTCGAAGCACGGCCAGTGCTGCACCATCAGCTCGCGCAGCTGGGGCAGGGTGAGGAAGCTGAGGACGTTGTCGTCGGCGGGGTCGAGCAAGTAGCCCTTGCGGCGGCTGACTTCGCGTACGGCGACCGCGCGCTGCACCCACTCCTGGCCGGCCGGTCCTGCGGCGGCGACCACCCACTCGTCGCCGTGGACGGGTTCGTAGATGGGGCGCAGGACGGCGGCCACGACCGCGCGCAGCCGCTGTTCGACCAGGTTCAGCCAGATGTAGGCCCGGCCGGCCCGCTGGGCGCGTGTACGCACCTCGCGCCAGGCGTCGGCGTCCCAGTCCAGTTCCGGTCCAATGGAACCCGTCTCCATCGGCCGTGCCAGGGACACCGCGCCGGGCGGGACCTCTGTGGAGTGACCCTCGTGACCCTCGTCACCAGGGGGCAGCTCCAGCCCTCCCGAGCCCACCCGCGCACCGCCTTCCGCTCCCCCGAGCTCTCCCCGTGGCCGGTCCCGGCCAACGATCAAGGAAGGGTACTCCGGGAGTGGTCGGCGGTGCAGCAGGATGGACAGGGTCGTTTCTCAACTACCGCTTTCGACATGCCCGTTCTGGTTGGCGAGGGCGGCGGGAGTGAGCGGATTCATAGCGGTGACATCGCGCGGGGCGATGGCGAAGCCCTGCCAGTGGACGGGCATGGGCTGCTGGTCCTCGTCCCGGGCGATGTGGTGGAATCCCACGTTCACCCAGGCCAACGGGTGGGTGAGGGTCTGTCCGTTGACCCATCCGTCGACGGACTTCTTGGCGCCCACGCCGCAGTTGGGCAGGTTGTCGCTGGCGAACTGCTCGCACTTGTTGTACTCGGTGAAGTAGACGTCGTGCCGGGTGTAGCTGCGGCCCGGGTACTTGGTGGTGGCGCCGGGGACGATCTCGTACGACCGTGCGTGGCCGTCCTTGTTCTTGCCGGTGGCGCTGACCATCCGCCACCAGCGCATGGTCTTGGCGTCGCCCGCGAGTTCCTTCTTGACCTGGGTGCGGGTCGTTTTGGTGGTGGGTCCCTCCTGGCCGCTCGCGGGCGGGCTGACCACGGAGTCGTACTGCTCGACCTTGCCCTTGGAGGAGCCGTCGAGGCCGAAGTCGAGCCGCCAGAAGACGTTGTGGCTGTGGCTGGTGGCGTAGTCCTTGGCGCCCTTGCCGATGGGCCAGCCGCGGCCGTCGCCCGCGTCGTAGTCGTCGGGCGCGAGGCTGCCGGTGGCGCCGACGCTCATGTTGATGGTGCCGTCGTCCTGGAAGCGCCACTCGGTGATGTACTCGTACCAGCCGGTCTGGTTGACGGTGTAGACGAGCAGGTCCTTGCCCTGGGTCTGCCAGACCTTGTTCGCGGTGTCGCCCTGCATACGGTAGGCGTGGCCGCGCGAACGGGTCGTGGTGCACAGGCCCTTGACGTTCGCGTGCTCCGGGTCCCAGGCCTCGGGGACCTTGACGGTCTTGATGGTGCCGCCGGGGCATTCACCGGGCGCCATGTTCATCAGGCCCTGGGCGAAGCCCGCCGCGGTCAGGTCCTGGTACTCGGCCTTTCCGTCGTCATAGGGGACGTGTATCTGGGCGAGCTTCGCGGAGTTGAGGACCTTGATCGGCCGGGGCTCGCCCGGGGGCTGGTACGAGACCTTCTCCAGGACGAGCCCGGCCTCGCTCTCGTAGCGCCAGCACATCCGCCAGGTGGTACCGGAGGTGAGCTTCTGCTCGATGCGGTAGGGCGCACTGCACTCCGCGGGCGGTACGGGGGCGGCCTTGGGCTGGGCGGTGGCCGGGCCCGCCGCCGTGGTGAGCCCGGCGGCCAGCGCGACCGCGGAGAGGCCGACGAGCACATACTTTTCACGCATGACGAAGAGACTCCCTAGGAGGAGAGAGTTGAGAAGGGGAGAGGTTCGGAGGTGGTGGTGAACCAGGGCCTGTCGTCGCCCCAGGTCAGCCGAGCTTGGCCACCTTGTGGGCGCTCAGGTCGACCACGAGCGAACGGGCGTCGATCCACGGTCCGTTCTTCACCTTCGGAAAGATCCGCACACAGCGGTGGTCGCCGCAGGAGTCGAGTACGGCGGGCTGGGCGCCCGGAACGGCCTTGTACACCATGCTGGTGACGAGCAGCTGGTCCGGCGAGGTGAGTTCCGAGCTGGTGGCGTCCTTGTAGTCGGCCTTCAGACCCGCGCCCAGCGGGTCGGCTATCAGCAGCCTGGTCGCCTCAACCGTCTCGGCGCGGCTCAGGGGCGGCTGCACGCCGTGCTGGGTGTCGGTCCGCTCGACCTTGCCGGTGTCGAGATTGACGGTCCTGGTGACCAGGGTGTCGTCCTTGTAGTCGTAGTACGACACGTCCGCGCGCCGGGGCGCGTTCGGGTCGTCCACCTCGGCGGCCTCGGGGTCGGCGAGGTCGATGCCGAGCCGCTGCGGGCCGCGCGCTCCCTCCACGTTCTCACCGGAGTTGAGCAGCTGCCGGTTCAGGGCGAGCCGCTCGACCTGGGCCATCTCACCATCGGTGAGGGGATCACGGCCCTTGCCCTTCTTGCCCTCGGCGGGCACCTGTTCGACGACACCGGGCGGCACCGCGCCCTGCTGCTGCGCGGACTGCCCCGCACCCCCGCCCGTGTTCGCCGTACTCGCCGTGCTCCCGGAGGGGCCCGTCCCTCCCGAGTCGTCGGCCCCCGCCGATCCCGGCAGCGTCACCGCGACCATCACCGCCGTGCCGGCCACCGCTATCCCCGTACCCGCCACCACCTTGCCAAGGTGGCGGCGCACGATCTTGCGCACGTTGTCCCCTTACTCCCCCTCAGAGCCCAGGGAGTACGTGAAGATGGAATGTTTTGGCGTACCCGTGTACGCGGGTACGCACTGGTCGATCGGTAAGAGGGACGTAAGTCGTAGGTGGTTCCATCACTTTCGGGGAGACTCGGAGTGGAGTCGCCCCCAGCGGCGGACCACAACTGAAAGAGTCGAGTGCATGCAGGTCTGGCCAGGAGAGGCATATCCACTCGGTGCCACGTACGACGGCGCCGGCACCAATTTCGCGGTCTTCTCGGAGGCCGCCGACCGGGTCGAGCTGTGTCTGCTCCACGACGACGGCTCGGAAACGGCGGTGGAACTGCGGGAGAGCGACGCGTTCGTCCGGCACGCGTATCTGCCCGGAGTGATGCCGGGACAGCGGTACGGCTTCCGGGCGCACGGCCCGTACGCGCCCGAGCGCGGGCAGCGGACCAACTCGGCGAAGCTGCTGCTCGATCCGTACGCGAAGGCGATCAGCGGTTCGGTCACCTGGGGCGAGGAGGTGTACGGCTACCACTTCGGCGAGCCCGAGCGGCGCAACGATCTCGACTCGGCGCCGCACACCATGTCGTCGGTCGTGGTCAACCCGTACTTCGACTGGGGCGACGACCGGCGCCCGCGCACCGAGTACCACCACACGGTGATCTACGAGGCCCATGTGAAGGGCCTCACGATGCGCCACCCGGCGCTGCCCGAGGAACTGCGCGGCACCTACGCGGCGCTCGCCCACCCCGCAATCATCGAACATCTGACCGAACTCGGCGTGACGGCCCTGGAACTGATGCCGGTGCACCAGTTCGTGAACGACCACCGCCTGGTGGACATGGGCCTGAACAACTACTGGGGCTACAACACGATCGGCTTCTTCGCCCCGCACAACGCGTACGCCTCCTGGGGTGACCGCGGCCAGCAGGTCCTGGAGTTCAAGTCGGCG
This sequence comes from Streptomyces sp. NBC_00576, assembly GCF_036345175.1. NCBI lineage: Bacteria > Bacillati > Actinomycetota > Actinomycetes > Kitasatosporales > Streptomycetaceae > Streptomyces > Streptomyces sp. NBC_00576. The sequence goes on from NZ_CP107780.1 coordinate 2,281,139, forward strand.
GTGCGGGCGCTGCACGAGGCCGGTATCGAGGTCATCCTGGACGTGGTCTACAACCACACCGCGGAGGGCAACCATCTGGGCCCGACGCTGTCCTTCCGGGGCATCGACAACGCGCAGTACTACCGGCTCGCCGAGGATCAGCGCTACTACACGGACACCACGGGCACCGGGAACTCGCTGCTCATGCGGTCCCCGCACGTGCTCCAGCTGATCATGGACTCGCTGCGCTACTGGGTCACCGAGATGCACGTCGACGGCTTCCGCTTCGACCTCGCGGCCACGCTGGCCCGGCAGTTCCACGAGGTGGACCGGCTGTCGTCGTTCTTCGACCTGGTCCAGCAGGACCCGGTGGTGTCCCAGGTGAAGCTGATCGCCGAGCCGTGGGACGTGGGCGAGGGCGGCTACCAGGTGGGCAACTTCCCACCGCTGTGGACCGAGTGGAACGGCATGTACCGCGACACCGTCCGGGACATGTGGCGGGGCGAGCCGCGCACGCTCGCGGAGTTCGCGTCCCGCCTGACGGGCTCCTCGGACCTGTACCAGGACGACGGTCGCCGTCCACTGGCCTCGATCAACTTCGTGACGTGCCATGACGGTTTCACCCTCAACGACCTGGTGTCGTACAACGAGAAGCGCAACCTGGCCAACGGCGAGGACAACCGGGACGGCGAGAGCCACAACAGGTCCTGGAACTGCGGTGCGGAGGGCGAGACCGACGACCCCGCCGTCCGTGCTCTCCGGGCGCGCCAGCTGCGGAACTTCATCGCGACGCTGATGCTGTCCCAGGGTGTGCCGATGCTCAGCCACGGCGACGAGTTCGCGCGCACCCAGGGCGGCAACAACAACGCGTACTGCCAGGACAACGAGATCTCCTGGGTGCCGTGGCCGAACTCCGCCGACAACGCCGACGGCGAACCCGGCTCCGAAGCCGAGCCCGGCTCCGCGGAACTCCTGGACTTCACGCGCGCGATGGTGTGGCTGCGCAAGGACCACCCGGTCTTCCGCAGGCGCCGCTTCTTCCACGGCCGCCCCGTGGAAGGCACCCACGACGACCTGTCGGACATCGCCTGGTTCACTCCGGCGGGCGAGGAGATGGTCCAGCGCGACTGGGACTCGGCGCAGGCGGGCGCGATGAGCGTGTTCCTCAACGGCAACGCGATCTCCGAACCCGGGGCGCGCGGTGAGCGCATCGCCGACGACTCGTTCCTGCTGATGTTCAACGCCTCGGCGAAGACACTGGAGTTCGTGGTGCCGGTCAACCACGGCCGCCAGTGGCAGGTCGTCATCGACACGGCCCGCCCGGAGGGCGTGACACCGGGCACGGGCGCGAAGGTGAAGGCAGGCGACCGCCTGACCCTGCTGGACCACAGCCTGACGGTGCTGCAGCGCCCCGCCTGATCCGTCCGAGTCCGCCCTACGGCCCTTCACGCGCGCGTGAAGGGCCGTTTCGGCGGCCGGGTGCAGGAGTCGATGACACGAAAGGCCGTCTGGCGGGTACGTAGGTTCCCATGACACCTGAGCGTCCTGACCCGGTCGTACCCACGGCCACCTACCGGCTGCAACTCCAGCCCGCGTTCCCGTTCGGTGCCGCGGCGGCCGCCGTGCCGTATCTGGCCTCGCTCGGCGTCTCTCATCTGCATCTGTCGCCGTTCCTGGAGTCCGTCCCGGGTTCGACGCACGGCTACGACGTCGTGGACCACGCACGCGTGCGCGGCGAACTCGGCGGCGAGGAGGGGCTGCGCGCGCTGGCACGCACCGCGCGTGAGCACGGTCTCGGGCTGGTCGCCGACATCGTGCCGAACCACATGGCCATGTCCCCACGCCACAACCGCCCCCTGTGGGAGGTGCTGAGGGAGGGCCCCGAGTCACCGTACGCGCGGTGGTTCGACATCGACTGGGAGGCACAGGACGGCCGGCTGCTGCTGCCGGTGCTCGGGCAGCCGCTCGGCACGGAGTGGGACCAGCTGAAGGTCGAGCACTGGGCGGACGCGCACCTGGGCTACGACGGCCACGTCCTGCGCTATTACGACCACGTCCTGCCCCTGCGCGAGGGCACCGAGAAGCTGCCGCTGCCGCAGCTCGTCGACGCGCAGTGGTACCGCCCGGCGTGGTGGCGGCTGGCGCGCACCGAGCTCAACTACCGGCGTTTCTTCAGCATCTCGGAGCTGATCGGGGTGCGGGTCGAGGACCCGGAGGTGTTCGCGGCGACGCACGGGAAGCTGCTGGAGCTGCTCGACGACGGTGTGGTGGACGGGCTGCGGGTCGACCACCCCGACGGTCTCGCGAACCCGGGCGGGTATCTGCGCCGGCTGCACGAGGCGAGCGGGGGCCGCTGGACGGTGGTCGAGAAGATCCTGGCGGACGGCGAGCAGCTGCCGGCGGGCTGGCCGGTCGCGGGGACCACCGGCTACGACGCCCTGCGGCACGTGGACGGCCTGTTCACGGACCCTGCGGGCGCGGGCGAACTCCTCGGCCAGTACCGGCGGTTCGCGGCCCCGCAGGCCGACCGGGGCGGGCACTGGGAGGCGACGGTACGGCGGGCCGCGTACAAGGTGGTGACGCACGAGCTGGCCACCGAGGTGGACCGGCTGACACGTGTGGCGAACCGTCTCTGCGCCGCCTCCCCCGACCCCGCGCTGCGCGACCGCGCCCCCTGGGCCCTGCGTACCGCGCTGCGCGAGCTGCTGGTCCGGCTGGAGGTCTACCGCCCCTACACCCCCGGGGACACGGCCTCCGTGGTCACCGAGGAGGCCGCCGCCGAGGCCCGGCAGGCGTTCGTCGTCCCGGAGGAGGGCGGGGCCGTGGACGTCGTACGGGACCTGCTGCTCGGACGGGTCGAAGGCGGAGACGCGGCCGGGCCCGAGCATGCCGAGTTCCGGGACCGGTTCGCGCAGACCTCGTCGGCACTGCGGGCCAAGTCCGTGGAGGACACGGCGTTCTACCGCTATGTGCCGCTGCTGTCGGCGACCGAGGTGGGCGGCAGCCCGGGCAGCCCCGCGGTGTCCCCGGAGGACTTCCACGCCTACTGCGCGCGCGTGCAGCGCGACTGGCCGGCCACGGGGACGGCGCTGTCGACACACGACACGAAGCGCAGCGCCGACGTACGCGCGGCGCTGGCCGTCCTCACCGAGTGCCCGCAGCGCTGGGCCGACGTCCTCGCGGAGGTCACACGCACCGGCGAGGGCGTGCCAGACGCCCAGCTCGCGTGGGCGGCCTGGCAGACGGCCTTCGGCCTGGGCCCGGCGGACGGGGAGCGCCTCCAGGGCGCCCTGCTGAAGCACGTACGGGAGGCGGGCCTGCACACCGCCTGGACGGAGCAGGAACCCGCGTACGAGGAGGCGGTGGCGGCGTTCGTGGCGGCGGGCCCGTGCGGGGCGCCCGGCGAGCACGTGGCCGCGCTGCGGAGCGCCCTGGAGCCGTCCGTCCGGGCGAACGTCCTGGGCGCGGCCCTGGTCCACCTGACGATGCCGGGCGTACCGGACCTGTATCAGGGCACGGAGAGCGAGTACCGGGCCCTGGTGGACCCGGACAACCGCCGTCCCGTCCGCTTCCCTCCGGAGGCACCCGGCGAGAAGGACGAGCTGACGGCGACCGCGCTACGGCTGCGGGCGCGGCGCCCGGCGGTGTTCGGCGACACGGCGACGTACACGCCGCTCGTCGCGCAGGGCCCCGCGGCGGCGCACTGCCTGGCGTACGCGCGCTCCGGGGAGGTGGTCACGGCGGTCACCCGGCTGTCCCTGCGGCTGTCGGACACGGGCGGCTGGCACGACACGCGGCTGCCGCTGCCGCCGGGCCGGTGGGCCGATCTGCTGACTCCGGAGCGGGAGTTCACCGAGTACGCGCGCGTGGAGGAGCTCTTCGCGCGACTGCCGGTGGCGCTGCTGGAGCGGGTCGGCGAGGAATGACGGCAGGAGGCTGGGGCTGGGGCGTGAACAGTTCACCGCGCGCTCTTTCACGCGCCCAGGCGCCAGGCTCACGGAGCGCGTGCTCCCGGCGCCCGCGCGGGACGACCGGCGCGTGGTGGTGAACGACTTCGCACCCTTCGCGCTCGGGCGGTGGCACGCGTACTCGCCTTCGGCGGGCGGTGTGCGGGCCGTCCCGCGCGGCGGATGTCCCTGCTCACCGTCCCGTCGGCCGTACCCGTCCGCGCCGTCGGCGGTGAATGCTCCTTGGCGCCCCCTGGAGCCGCCCCCACTACCTCCTTGACAGTTCCTGGACGCCATGGGGTACTGCGGATTGCGACGCAGGGTGGACCTAACGGGGGTGAGTCTCCTGCCGGAGCTGCGCTACCCCAGTGTGAACGAACTCGTCTCGTCCGCCCGGGCGCTGGCGGCTCTTCGGCCCGGCCTGTGCGCCCTGAGACAGGTGGGCTCCTCCAGCGCCGGACGGCCCCTGCACCTGCTGTCCGTGGGCCACGCACGACGCGCCGTGCTCGTCGTCGCGGGCGCCCACGCCAACGAACCCACGGGTGGCTCCACGCTCCTGGCACTCGCGGAACGGGCCGTGCACGACCGCGAGTTGCGGACGGGCACCTCCTGGCACTTCCTGCTGTGCGCGGACCCGGACGGGGCCAGCCTGCACGTCACACCGGCGCCGCGCAGCCTGCTCGACTACCACCACGGCTTCTACCGGCCCGCCGGGCCCGAGCAGCCGGAGTGGTCGCCCTCCGTGCTGCCCCCGGACCGGCTGCCCCCGGAGACCCGTGCCCTGACCCGTGTCATCGACGAACTGCGGCCCTACCTCCAGGTCACCCTGCACGGCACCGACGTGGGCGGCAGCTGGGTACAGCTGACGAAGGACGTCCCCGGGCTCGCCGAGCCGTTCGCCAAGTCGGCGGCGGAACTGCACATCCCGGTGGAGACGGGTGCCTCGGACGCGGCGGGCTGGCCCGCGTCGGGGCCGGGCGTGCACGTGATGCCGGCGCCGGGCTCGGACGCGGCGTACCCGAGCATGCCGGACGACGCCCGGCACAGCACCTGGTACCACGCCCACCGCTACGGCGGCCTGACCGCGGTCGTCGAGGTGCCGATGTGGGCGAGCGACCTGGTGGACGACCCGGCCCCGCATCCCGCGCCGGCGGCGGCGATACGGCGGCTGGCGGGCCGGCTGCTGCGGGACGGCCTGGAGGTCGAACGGGTCCTCACCGACGCGCTGCCCCGTCTGACGGGCCCCGAGGGGCCACTGCTGCGGGCCGCCCAGTGGGCGCTGGAGCTGGTGCCCGGGCTGGCCTCCGACTGGACGCACACGCCGCCCGCCGACACGACGATGGCGTACGTCGGCAGCGTGGACGCATTCGGCCGCCGGCTGCCGCTGCGGGCCGCCGCGATGCTGCTGCGGGTCCTGCTGGAGACCGACGACCGCGCGGCACCACACCTCGAACACCTGGTCGCGACCTGGAGCGAGGCCTTCATGGACCGCTTCCGCGCCCGCTGGGTGCCTCTGGAGCATCAGGTCGAGCACCAGGCCCGCACGGTGGTGGCCGCGGCACGGCACGCGCGCGAGGGGGCCCCTCGGAGGGACTAGGCAAAACCGTTCACCTCCTCAGGGCGCCCTCGACGGGCCCTACAGCGCGAACACCGCCCCGGTCCGTGCCGCCAGTTCACATCCGTTGGAGAAGGTCCTGTCGTACTCCCGCGGACGGCCGTTCCACTCGCCGTGCGCGTGCACGGTGACGGGCGAGTAGAGCATCGGGCAGATGGCCTTCTTCGGCGGGATGCCGCCGATGTCACCGTCCGCCCTGGCGAGTTCCGCACAGGCCCGGGCCGCCTGGGAGTGCCCCTGGGGCGGGTCGCACAGCACGAAGGTGCCGCGGGTGTCCCCGGAGCCCGACTCGCCCCGGGTGACGGTGACGTAGAGCCAGTTGTCCCGGACGTCCTCCTGGGAGACCGCCTGGGCGGGGGCGGAGCCCGCGACGAGGAGGCCGACGGCCAGCAGGGCACCGCGTACCGCTCGCGCGGTCCTGACGGTTGCGATGACGCCTACGGGGTTGTTCGTGTCGGCGGTGTCGATCGTGTGGGTCATTCCCTGTGCATCGGCACCGCGGTCCCCGCGCCCCAGTCCGACTCACCCGAACGGGAGCCCGCGCGCGCGTTGCGGCCCGCCAGTTCGAACGCGGCGAGCACCACCCGCGACTGGTACTCGACCTGACGGGCGACCGGTATCCAGCGCGCCCCGCAGCCTTCGCGGTAGTCGGCGCACCATTCATCGATCAGCCGTTCGAGGGTGCACAGGACGTCGGCGGCCCCCGGACCGGCGCCGCGCGCCAGCTGGTACAGCAGTCCCGCCGTACGCAGTGCCAGCCGTCGCCCTGCGATGCGCAGGGCGACCAGGTGGGCGGTGTTGAGCGGTGGCAGCGGGTGCGCGGCGGCGTCGTCCGTGTCGGGGTCCCAGGCGTCGGCGAGACCGGGACAGACCAGTAGATAGTCGCCCACCGGGGCGAGGAGACGGTCCGCGTCCGGTACGCGCGCGAGGTGGGGCCGCAGCCGTCCGAGGACCACCTCCAGGTACCGCGTGTCGTGCCGCAGCGTGTGGCTGACGGTGCGCAGCACCGCATCGGCGTCAGCGTCGACGGCAGGAGTGTCGTCCTCCACGGCGGCCACGCCCCACATGGGGGCCTCGACGATCGCTGTCACCGTGCCGTACCGGTGCGGGTGGAACCAGGTCGACTCGACGGCGGCCTCTGTGATCGCGGCGGCCAGGTCGCCCGGTCTCGGCGGCGGTATGCGGTGCACGGCGGGTCCCAGACTGGGCCAGTACAGGGTGTCGTACGGGCCCAGCTCACGCGGGATGCCGAGCCGGGCCGCCGTCTGCTCGACGCGCTGCGGGAGGCCCGGCAGGTCGCGGGTGAGCTCCACGAAGGCGCCGCCGACGTCGACGCCGTGCAGGGAGCACTGGAAGAACGGCCGCAGTTCGTCCTGGAGGGCGAGCAGGGCGCGGGTCTCCGGCAGGACGGCTCCGGCCGCGCCGTCGGGCAGCCATTCGGGCTGTTCCAGGAAGCCGGGCCGGAAGAAGTTCCGGAAGTAGTGGCCGAGGGTGTAGGGGCCCGCGAGCCAGCCTTCGTTGCGGCGCGAGCCGTCGGGATCGAGGCACAGCAGCAGGTTCCAGGTGGCGTCCGCGCGGAGGGTCGGTCCGGGGTCGGCGAGGGCCCGTTCGGCCAGCCGGAGGGCGGTCGCGCCGCCCACGGGCTCGTTGGCGTGCGGTCCGGCGACGACCAGGGCCTGACGGCTGCCGTGTCCCACGGAGAGCAGCCACAGGGGCGTGCCCGCGCGCGAGGTGCCGACGGTGCGCAGCCGGGCGTCGGCGGGGTGGCGGGCGACGAGTGCGGCGGCCCGGTCGGCCAGCTCGTCCACGGACGGGTAGCGGAGGAGTGGCGACAGGGCAACCTCCGCAACGGGGCCGTGGGTTCACTTGACGTGTATGGCGCACGCACAGTCAGTCACGGCTGAGGGGGCACGTCAACACCGCGGCACACAAAGCGAATTGCTCCAAAGAGCAACTTCTACGGGAGCGCTCTCACTGCGCCGAGAGCCGGAACACCATGTGCCCGAAGCTGATCTGGTCGCCGTCGCGGACGACGGCCGCGCCGATCACGCGGCGGCCGTTCACCGTCGTGCCGTTGGTCGAACCGAGGTCGCGCAGCACCCACAGGCTGCCCTGGTGGCGGAGTTCGGCGTGGACGCGCGAGACCGTCTCGTGGGTGAGCCGCAGGCCGTTGGCGGGGTCGCGTCCTATGCGCAGCGGGTGACCGTTGCCGGGGTGGGGCAGCAGCAGCTTGGGGAGCCGCTCGGACTGCCAGGCCCTGCGCAGCCGTACCGTGAAGCCGGAGACCGCTTCGACCGTCCCGAACACCAGGCGGGACATCCGGCTCTCGGTGGGCAGATCGGCGGTGAGGACGGCCAGTTCGTCGGACCGGCGGGCGGCGAGCGCCAGTTCCATGCGCCGGATGAAGGTGTCGTGCGAGAGCCGGCCCAGGGCGACCCCGTCCCGCAGCACCTTCAGCGCCCGGTCGCGCTCCGCGTCGGACAGGCGAGCGGGATACGTGTGGAACTCGAAGGACGACGTCACGTTCGTGATTGTCGGGCAGCGCGCGCGGGGTGTCCAGAAAACTCGGAAACGACGGCTCGCTGGGCCGATCTGACGACACCCGAGGCAAACGTGAGGATGCAAGCGCGGAGCGTCCGCGTTTGAAGCACCATGGAACGGGCTACGTCCCGGTGAGCACCGCTCGGCAGAGTAAGGGGATCCGTCCGTGCACTTCGAGGTGTGGGCACCGCAGGCCAGTCGTGTGACGCTCCGGTGCGAAGGCGCCACGCGCGCGTTGGAGCGCGATCCGGAACGCACGGGCTGGTGGTCCGGCGAGGCCGAGGCCGGGGACGGATCGCGTTACGGCTTCGCCGTGGACGACGGACCGGTGCTGCCCGACCCGCGCTCGCGCCGCCAGCCGGACGGCCCGGACGGGCTGAGCGCCGTCGTCGACCACGGGCGCCACACCTGGCGCACCGAGTGGGCCGGCCGCGCGCTGCCGGGTGCGGTCCTGTACGAGTTGCACGTCGGCACGTACACGCCTGAAGGCACGCTGGACGCGGCGGCCGAGCGGCTCGGCCACCTCGTGGAACTGGGTGTCACACACGTCGAGTTGATGCCCCTGTGCCCGTTCCCGGGGCGGCACGGCTGGGGGTACGAGGGGGTCTCCCTGTGGGCGGTGCACGAGCCGTACGGCGGCCCCGAGGCGCTGAAGCGCTTTGTCGACCAGGCGCACGCACTCGGTCTCGGCGTGGTCCTGGACGTCGTGCACAACCACCTGGGACCGTCCGGCAACTACCTGCCCGCCTTCGGCCCGTATTTCACGGACACGCATCAGACGCCCTGGGGCTCCGCCGTGAACCTGGACGCGCCCGGCTCGGACGAGGTGCGCGCGTATCTGCTCGGCAGCGCGCTGGCCTGGCTGCGCGACTACCGGATCGACGGGCTGCGGCTGGACGCGGTGCACGCACTGCGGGACACGCGTGCATGCCACTTCCTGGAGGAGCTGTCGACGGCCGTGGACGCCCTCGCCGCCGACCTCGACCGGCCGCTCTCCCTGATCGCCGAGTCCGACCTCAACGACCCGCGGATCGTCACCCCGCGCGCGGGCGGCGGCCTCGGACTGCACGCGCAGTGGAGCGACGACTTCCACCACGCCCTGCACACGGCACTGACCGGTGAATCGCAGGGCTACTACGAGGACTTCGCGCGGGCCCCGTTCGCGGCGCTCGCCAAGACGCTCTCGGGCGGCTACTTCCACGACGGCAGGTACTCGACCTTCCGGGGCCGCCTGCACGGCCGCCCGCTCGACCGCACCGGTGTCGCCGCGCACCGGCTGCTCGGCTACACGCAGACCCACGACCAGGTCGGCAACCGGGCCCAGGGGGACCGTCTTTCGGCCTCCCTCTCCCCCGGGCTGCTCGCCTGCGCCGCCGCCCTGATGCTCACCGGGCCGTTCACGCCGATGCTGTTCATGGGCGAGGAGTGGGCGGCGGGCACCCCGTGGCAGTTCTTCACCGACCACACGGACGCGGAGCTCGCGGAGGCCGTACGGCGGGGCCGGCGGCGGGAGTTCACGGCGCACGGCTGGGCCGAGGAGGACGTGCCCGACCCCCAGGACCCGGCGACCCGTGACCGCTCCTGCCTCGACTGGTCCGAGCCCGAACGCGAGCCGCACGCGCGCGTGCTGTCCTGGTACCGGCAGCTGATCGCCTTGCGCCACGCCCAGCCCGACCTCACGGACCCGGACCTCTCGGACATCAAGGTCGCGTACGACGAGGACGCCCGCTGGATCGGCTTCCGGCGCGGAGACGTACGGGTCGTGGCGAACCTCGCCCCGAAGTCGGCGGCGATCCCCCTGGGCCCGCGACGGGCGCGGGTGCTGGCCGCCTGGGAACCGGTCGAACTGCCGGGCGCGGACGGGTTGTTGCACGTTCTCGGCGAGTCGTGTGTGGTGCTGGAGCAGGGGTGAGCCGGAGGGTGCGAACTACCCCTTGTCGTCCTCCTCCCGCAACTCCGTCACCCGCTCCAGCAGGATCGCCTCCCACGCGCGCCGCAGTTGGACTCTGACGAGCGGCAGCGGGTCCGCGTCGCGGCCGGCGAGGCTCTCGGCCAGCCGGACGACCGTGTCGCAGCGGGCGAGCCACAGGCCGCGCAGGCAGGGGCGGGCCGCGTAGCCGGCGAGCGTGGCGGCACGTACGGCCGCGGGCGAGCCGACCGCGAGGGCGAGGCCGGCGATGTCCTCGGCCGGGTCGCCGACGACCGCGTCGGTCCAGTCGACGACACCGCGCACCCGCCCGTCGTCGCTCACCACGAGGCGCTCGCCCTTGAGGGCGTGGTGGACGAGGACCGCCGTACCCGCCTGCGCGGCGAGCTGCGTGGTGGCGGACGGGGTCAGCTGGTGGAGCCGCGCGGGGTCGAACTCGTCGGCCGCGGCGAGGCGTTCGACAGCGCCTGCGGCGGCCCGGCGCAGCGCCTCCAGGGACCGTGGCGCGGCCCGCGGCACGCCGAGCGTCTCGGCCTGGCGTACGGGCACCTCACGCAAGCCCGTGAGCAGCGCGGCCAGGTCGGCCTCGCCGACGGCGGAGACCTCGTGCTCCTCGGCAGTGCCGCCGGGCACCCTGGTGTCCAGCGTGTAGGCCAGTCCGTCGGCCCACTCGCCGTGCGCCACGCCGACGGGGACGGCGACACCGATGTGCGGGCGTACGAGGTCGCGCAGGCGCAGTTCGCGGCGCAGTCGCGCGGAGGCCTCGCGGTCGGGGGCCAGTCGCAGTACGTGCCGGGAGCCGACCCACCAGGTGGAGTACTCGCCGCCGGTGTCGGCGGGCCGGATGTCGGGTCCGGTACCGGTGGTGCCGCCCGCGCCGACGGTGCCGTCCGCGAGCAGGGAACGGACCAGTCGGCGGACCGTGTCCGCGGTGGGTGTCGGTGCCTGGGTCATGGTCGCGCCACTGTCGTCCGGGGGTGATGGCGGGGGGGGCTCCTGGTGTGCGGTCAGTCCACTATGACCATCTCGCGGGCCGTGTTGTTGAGGCGTCGGCCGCCGTCCTCGGTCACCGTGACGATGTCCTCGATGCGTACGCCGAAGCGTCCGGGCAGGTAGACGCCGGGTTCCACGGAGAAGCACATGCCTGGGACGAGGGGCCGTTCCTCGCCTTCGATCATGTAGGGCGGCTCGTGCGTGGTGACGCCGATGCCGTGGCCGGTGCGGTGGATGAAGTACTCGCCGTACCCGGCCTCGGTGATGACAGCGCGGGCCGCCCGGTCGACGTCCTGGCACGCGGCGCCGGGGCGCACGGCGCGGAAACCGGCCTCCTGGGCCTCACGCACGATGTCGTGGACCCTGCGCTGCTCGGCGTCCGGTTCGCCGACGTGGACCGTGCGCGAGGTGTCGGAGCCGTAGCCGTGCAGGAGGCCGCCGAAGTCGAGGACGACCATGTCGCCCTGTTCGATGACGCGGTCGCCGGCCTCGTGATGGGGATTGGCGCCGTTGGGGCCGGAGGCAACGATCGTGAAGTCGACCTGGGAGTGCCCGAACCGCCGCAGCAGATCGGCGAGCTCGCCCGCGACGTCACTCTCCCGGCGTCCGCCGAAGGGAACCTTCCGGATCTCCTCGTACGTTGCGTCCGCAGCCGCGCCCGCGGCTGCCAGGCGTGCCAGTTCCGCCGCGTCCTTGACCGCGCGCAGCATCGGCAGCCCCTCGGTGAGGGAGACGTACGAGGTGCCGGGCCGCGCCTGCTGGAGTGCCAGCAGGTGCAGGGCCCACGCGTTGTCGCTGACCCCGAAGCGGCCTGCTCCGTCGAGGAGGTCGGCGGTGACCGCGTACGGATCCTTACCGTCGGTCCAGTCGCGCAGGGTCAGGGCGGGCGCACCCGTCGCGTGTGCCGCGTCCGGGGCCTCCAGCGCGGGGACCACGAGGACCGGGTCCTGTCCGGCGGCCAGGACCAGCAGGGTGAGGCGCTCGGTGACGGCGGTGGGCGCGTAGCCGGTGAGCCAGACGAGGTCGGGTCCCGGCGCCACCAGGAGCCCGGCGAGTCCCGCGTCCTCGGCTGCCCGGGCGGCGCGCCGCATCCGGGCCCGGTAGTCGTCGGCGGTGAAGGGCGCGGGACTGCTGCCGGTCATCCGGGCCTCCGTGGAAGGGCGAGGGGCTACGGGCAGCATCCTGCCCGGATGCAGGGGGCGGCGCGAGCCGGTTGACGGCTGTAATCACCTTCCGCACCTGCCTTCACTCCCCTCAACTAACGGATGGGAGTTGAGTAACCATTAGATCTAATGCTTAGATCTAACCGAACCATTAAGGGAGGCGGAAGGCCATGCTCGTACTCGCCCACATCAGCGATCTGCACCTCGACGGAACCGCGCGGTCGACGGCGCGCGCCGAACGGGTGCGCGATCGGCTGTGGGAGCTGCCGGGGCACGTGGACGCCCTGCTGGTGACCGGGGACATCGCGGACCACGGCACGGAGGCCGAGTACGAGGAGGCGGCGCGCATCCTCGGTCTGCGCACCGGCGACGCACCCTTCCCGGTGCTCACCTGCCCGGGCAACCACGACAGCCGCGCGCCGTACCGCAAGGCGCTGCTCGGACTGCCCGACGCCGAGGGGCCGGTCAACAGCGCGCACGTCTTCGACGACGCCGCCGTTCTGATGTGCGACTCCAGCGTGCCGGGCAAGGACGAAGGCGCCCTCGACGACGAGACGTACGACTGGATCGAGGCAACGCTCGACGAACTGGACGACGGCGTCCCGGCACTGCTCGCCTTCCATCATCCGCCGGTCGCCCTGCACCATCCGCTGCCGGACGCCTATCAGCTGGGCCACCCCGGCCGGCTGGCCGCCCTGCTAGAGCGCAGACCCCAGATCGCCGGGCTCATCACCGGGCACGCGCACACACCGGCCGCCACGACCTTCGCCGGCCGGCCACTGCTCGTCGGCCCGGGGGTGACCTGGACCCTCCGGCTGCCCTGGGAGGGCGAGGAGGTCGCGGACCGGGACGCGCCGGTCGGTCTCGCCTTTCACGTACTGGCCGACACCGGGCGGCTGACCAGCCACTTCCGGGTGGTCGTGTGACGGGGGTCGGTCAGGTGACGACGCCCGGGATCGCGACCAACTGCTGGTAGCCGCCGCTGCGGTGAAGGACCGTGAGGGTGATCTCCGCACCAGGGCGGGCGCGGGCGACCACACGGGCGAGATCGGCCGCCGAGTCGATCCGGGTCCCGCCGAACACGAGGAGTACGTCGCCTCGAACGAGGCCCGCGGTGTAGCCCGGGCCGGGGACATGGACGCCGACGAGCAGGGCTCCCGCTTTCCCGGCGTCGACGGCCTCCAGGCCGAGCGTCGATGTCACGGAGGGCGGCGAGGAGGCCGCACTCGCGCCGCGCGAGGGCGACCTGGAAGGGCCCGCTCCGGACGCGGATCCGGACCCGGGCCCGACTCCGGGTCCGGACTCGGCGTGCGCCCCGCCCCGTGCGCCCGGCCCCTCCCCCGGCTGCCCCGTCCGCTCGCCCTGTCCCGCCTGACGCTGCAGGTCCGCGAGCTTGCTCATGCCGATCACCGTGGCGCCGAGCGTGCCGAGCCCGACGCCCGCGAGAACCAGGACGATCCCGATGAACAGGCCGAACAGAAGGGTCGTCAGCCGTCGGCCGCGTCGGCGCGCGGCATGCGGGCGCCGGACCGGGCGGGATGTGGTGCCGTCGGCCGGTTCCCGCCCGGGCATCGGCTTGGGACGCAGCGCAGTCTGTTCCATGGTTCGCCTCCGGCAGGTGCTCTACCCGGCACACCTGCGCACCACGAGCCACGAACGAGTGAGACTGACGCAGGGTCAGAAATGGGCAGCCATAGGCGTCCACCTTGGTACGGAAACTGATAATAGGACGCGATATTCCCGTTGTCAGTGGGGGCTGTTACGTTCTGCGGCATGACCGATCACGCCCTGCGGCTGCTGCGACAGAGCCGTTCCGCCGCCGAACTGGCCGCGTTCCCCTTCGAGTTCGACCTCGACCGCGCCGACCACGGAGAGGAGGTCCGCCTCGCCTCGGGCGGACCGCTGACTCCGGTGGCGGGTGACGGCGCGGGAGGTACGTATTTCGTGTGCGCGGACGGATCCGTGCTGTACGCCGACTCGGAGGGCTCGGCGGGGATCATCGGTTCCAGTGCCGACGAGGCGCTGGAGATTGTGATCGGCCTGCCCGGCTGGCACGACTACCTGGACCTGTCGCCCGCCGACGGCAGGGAGAAGATCCTCGCGCGGGTCGCGGAGACGGAAGACGAGATCCGCGAGTACGAGGACAACAACGACGGCAACGACGGCAACGACGGCAACGACGGCAACGACGGCAACATAGACGCCGAACGCGCCGAACTGCGCGGCACCCTGGGGCTGCCCGAGCGCTCCCCTGTGGAGCTGATCGGCATGCTGCACACGGCGCTGCTACGCACCGAGCCCGACTTCCTGCTGCTCAACGCGGAGGAGGGCGGTGCGTACGAACGACTCGACCCGCATCCGCGCCCGCCCCTGTGGGAGCCGGTGCTCGCCCGCGGCCGGGCCGACCTGGCCACGCTGCGGGCGGGCGGGGGCCCGGCGGCGTGGGACGCGGTGGCCCGTGATCCGCTGCGCCGCCGCCTAGCCCTGCGGGCCGCGCAGTTCGACCGCGCGGACGGCGATCTGGACCTGCTGCGGCATCTGGTGAGGTACGAGGCCCAGTCGTCGATGACGGATGAACTGCGTCTCGGAGCCGTCCTGGTGGGCCTGCACGGCCTGGCCGAGGATCTGGCGCTGCTGCACGAGGTCCGGGACACGGACTTCGACACGGCGTGCGGTCTGAGCGAGCTGCCCGGGCCCGGTGACACAGGTGCCGATCTGCGGCAGTGGGCGCTGGAGACGGACGCCTCGATGTTCGGCACGGAACCGGCGGACGAGCCGGTGTTCTCCTGGACGGAGCTGGCCCGCGACCAGGGCATGACGGAACTTGCCCGGGTCGCGCTGATCCGCCTGCTGGACGAGATCGAGTTGGGGCAGTACCTGCTCCGGGCGCCCGGCGGGGCGTCGGAGCCGCTGGACACCTCGCCGTTGCGTGCGCTCAGCCGGGAGTTCCAGGAACTGGGCGACCTGTTCCAGGCGTTGCGCGCCCAGCGGCTGTCCGCCGACCTCCAGGACACGGCCTGGGCCCGGGTGTCGGCCCGTCTGACGCAGGCCCGCCTCGAACGGGAGCTGGGCCTGCTGCCGCGGGCCACGGCCACGTTGACGACCCTGCGCGCCACGCTGACCGACCCCCGGGACACGTCCCTGCGGCTCTGGCACGGCGTGAACCTGGGCCGTTCCATCGCCGAGGAGCACTACGCCCTGACCCGCGCGCTGGCCGACGCCGACCTCCCGGAGGAGGCCCGCGCCCTGTTGGCCTCCTCCGACGCGATACTCGGCGAGCTCTCGGGGAATGCCGCAGCGGGTGTCCGGGAGCTCGCCGAGGAGACAGCGGAGCGGGTGCGCGACCTCGGCTGACGGACAGCGGCTCGGCACCGTCGATCGGCCTCGGACCCGGCGTGCGGGAAGCCGTCAGCCGAGCGTCAGTGCCGAGCCGCGGTCCGGCAGGAACCCGTGGGACCTGCTCTCCAGGTGGTCGGACTTGTAGCGGGGGACCTCCCGGTGCCAGTTCAGGATGCCGGACAGCCAGTTCCGCAGCTCGGCCACATAGCCGTCCATCGTCGCGCGCGCATCCTCCGTGAGCTTGAAGTCCTCGTACAGGACGGGGAATTCATGAGCGACGACATGCTCGAACTGCTGCATGCGCTGCGTCATCAGATCGTGGATGATGCCGAGCGCGGTCGGGTAGTCGCAGCCGAAGAAGTTCTGGACGACGAGGATGCCGTTGTGGATCTCGCCCTCGTACTGGATCTCCTTCTGGTACGAGAAGACGTCGTTGATGAGCATCGCGTAGTCGGCGGCCGCCTTCTCCAGCGACTGGACGGGGCCGCTGCGGTAGACCTCCGGCGGGACGGTCCGGCCGTGGCCGATGCGGCACAGGCTCATCGTGAGGTCCGAGCCGAAGGTGGCGCGGCGCATCTCCAGGTAGTCGATGGGGTCGGGGATACGGTTCTGGGTCTGGTTGGCCAGTTCCCACACCCAGCTCTCGGTCATCACGTCCACCGCGGCACGGAACGTGCGCCGTTGGTCGGGGGCCATCCCGGCCGTGGTGCGACGCCACAGGTCGATCAGGCCGCGTTCCATGCCGTTGACCGGAGCGGGGAACCCGTCGCCCTCGATGGGCATGCAGGCGGAGAGGCGCTCCGTGCACAGGCGGGCCGCGGCCAGGTCGCGGCGGTGGCCGAAGACGAGGGGGTAGTAGTCGTCGCCGTAGGTGCCCCAGGCCAGCCAGGCGGAGCTGAGGTCGAGGGCGTCGGCCGTCGCGTCCGGGTGGATGCCTGCCGCGCACAGCGGCAGGTCGGCCGCAGCGAGCTTGTCCTCGTCCCAGACGCCCTCCTGGAGGATGCCCATGCTGTGCGACCAGTCGACGAGACGGGACCGGGCGCCGTCCAGATGAGGGCTCAGAGAGAGCCCGAACGGCATGTAGAAATCCGGCAGCAGGGACGGGCCGACCTGCTGGTAGGGCACGTGCGTGTAGGCGCGCAGGCGTTCGGCGCCGGCCGAGGCCAGGAGTGCGCCGATGTTGGCGGCGGACGTGCCGAACCCGCCCACTCCGAACGGCCTCGACTCCTCCAGGGCTCCTTCGTTCATGTACCGGCTGGAGCGCAGATGCCATTCGTGGCCGCCCGACTGCCAGTCCTGCAGCCCGCGCGTGTACGCGGCCACCGCGCCGACCTGGTCCGGCGTGAGGCCCTTCTCCAGGGCCAGCCCGGGCACTTCGGTGAGCGCGGTGTGCTCGAACTGGTGGAGCCGTGAGGTGAGGATGTCGTTGACGGTGTCGGCGGCCTCCTGGGTCGTGCACCCGAAGAAGGTCTCCAGGACGAGCACGCCGTTGCTGAGCTCGCCCTCGTCCTCGACCTCCCGCTGGTAGGAGAACAGGTCGTTGCGCAGGTGGACGCCGTCCGAGAAGGTCTCCATCAGTACCCTCAGCGGCCTCGCCTGCGCGACGGAGGCGGGCACTTCGGCGGTCGCGTACTCCACGAGCCCCGCCGACCAGGGGGCGCCGCCCACCTTGCGGCGCATCTCGATGTACTCGACGGGGTTGGAGACGCGCCCCTCGTTGATGTTGGACAGTTCCCACATCGACTCGTTCAGCAGATGCTCGGTGGCGACGGAGAACCGCCTGCGCCAGTCCACGGACATCGCCGGAACCGTGCGCGCCCACAGGTCGGCGAGGCCCGCCTCCACCGGATTCTGCGGCTCCGGTACGGGAGTCGAGAGGTCGAGCGGCATGAAAAGGGGCAGCCGGTCCAGATACGCCTTGCCGCCGTCGCGGTCCTGGCTGCGCTTGAAGACCTCCAGGAAGTGGTCGTCGAAGAAGAAGACCCACACGTACCAGTCGGTGATGAGCGAGAGGGCGGGCCCGTCGCAGTCGGGGTGCGTGTACGCGCACAACAACCCGTAGTCGTGCGCGTCGAGGTCGGACTGCTCCCAGACGCCTGAGCCCTCCAGCATTCCCATCTCCCGTGCCCAGACGGTCGAATGGGCGCGCGCCTCGTCCAGATGCGGGTTCAGCCGCGCGGGATACGGCATGTAGAAGTGTGGGAGTACGAACGGCTGTGTCATGGGCGGGGCCCTACCCCTGCCCTGGACCTGCCATCCACGGGGCGGGACATGATCACACCATCGCGTGAATCAGGGCCGATTCCGGGATTGCGGGCGGGCGTTGTGAGTTCACTCGACATGCGAGGACTACGACGACACCTCGGTCGACGACACCTGAATCACCGCACGCGTACCGCTCGTGCGCCAGCGTTGCCCTTCCGCGGCGACGAGCGCCGCCTCGGTACGGTCGTCGAGGCCGACGATCACGTCGGACTTCAGGGTGCGCAGGGCGGCAACCCGGCCGGGGAAGTACGCGGTCACGTCCGCGAAGGGCGTCGTGGGGGGCCTGAGGCGGTCACCGACCAGGCGACGGTAGTTCAGGTCGCCCTTCATCAGGGTGACCGTGGCCGAGGCGAAGTCCTCGCTGAGATCGCCGGGCATCGCCGCGTACGGGAGCGGGGCGCAGGAGAAGGGGTGGGCGCGTACCGCGAGGCGGCCCTCGGCCAGCACGGACCAGAGGCGGCGGCCGTACGCGGCGGCGACCCCCGGCGCGCGGGTCAGCCGGCGCAGGGCGTCGACCACGTCGGCGGTGGTCGCGTCGGAGACGAAGTACGGGTGCGGCTTCACGTGCAGGACGGCGCGTTCGGCGTACCCCCGGGTCAGCAGGTGGTCCAGGAGCAGCAGGTCGGGGACGAGTTCCCGGCCCGCGTTGTCCGCGACCAGACACACCGGGCCGGCGCCTCGTCGGGCGGACCTGAGCAGCGACCAGAGGGCCTCGCTGTCGTCGGCGACGAGTCCCGCCGCCTCCCCTCCCTCGTCCGCGCCGGAGAGCCGGAAACCGAGGTCGGCCCGGTTGCCCCACACCGACCCGAGGAGCAGAGCGCGCGCCTGCTCCTCCTCGGGCCTGCTCACCAGGTCGTCGAGCGCGGCCAGTTCCTCGTCGGTCTCGGGGGCATCCAGTTCGGCGAGTTTGAAAGGGCGGAAGGGATCGATCCCGCGCCAAGCGCCCGCCTCTCCGCCGGCTCCGCCGAAGTACCCGACCGCTTCGAGGAGTTGGCGGTAGAAGTACCCCTCCGCCCACAGCCAGGGCACGTCGAACCAGGACCGGCCCGCGTACTCCCGGATCCCCCACTGTTCCCACTGCTCCCGGTCCTCAGCGCCGGCGGGAAGCGGTTCGACGACACCCTCGGTGCAGTTCTTGAGGAGCGCGTCGAGTGCGCGGTGCTGCTCGGGGCCGTACGGGAAGGCGTCCCGCACCTTCTGGATGAGCGCGGGATGCCGTTCGGCCAGCACGCTCCAGGGGAACGAGCCCGGCTCGTTGCCGAGGATCACGGGCGAGGACACGGAGTCGGAGGCAGGCATGCGACTCACCGTACCGTCCGCGAAACGCGAGGCCGGGGACGTCATCACGCACAGACGGGCAGCTCCTGAGCCCACCGCACTCCGGATCAGACCGCCTGCCTCATCCGTATCGCCCGTTTCACGCCACCGCCCGTATCTCCCGCTCCAGTTGGGCCACCAGGCTCAGATACCGCGCCCGCCTCGGCGTGGGCACCAGCGCCCGGATGGTGAGGCGCCACATGTCCGCCGTCCGACGGGGCTGGCGCGCCACCGGCTCCACCGCGCGGCTGACCATGCGGCTGCCGACGAAGAAGCTGACGAGGGAGTGCGCCATCGCGTCGACATCGACGTCCGGGTGTACGTCGGACTCCTTGACCGCGCCGAGGAGTTTGCCGGAGGCCATCTCCGACCACTCGCGGAACGGGTGGCGCAGCGGAGGCCGTACGGAGACATCGCCGGCGGCCAGGCGCAGGCCCGCCCTGGCGATCGGGCCCTCGACGGCCATCCTCGTGATCCCGAACGTGACGCGGATCAGCGCCTCGAGCGAGGAGTAGCCGCGGCCGTCGATGTCTCTGGCCATCCGCCGGGAAGTCCTGGACTGGATCTCCAGGATCGCGTGGGCCAGGTCCTCCTTCGCCGCGAAGTGGAAATAGAGGGCGCCCTTGGTGACGTGCGCGTGCTCGACTATGTCGCTCAGGCTGGTCGATTCATAGCCGTGACGGTCGAACAGGTCGGCCGCTGCCGTGATGATCGTCGCGCGGGTCTGCTCGGCGCGTAACTGCCTCGCCATCGGCACCCACCCCTCCCCACCGTCCCGGTGCTCTCGAACTCCCCGAAGAAAAACGGGATATGCCGTTTGTTTCTTACTCCTCGTACAAGATAGCCGACCGTTCCGCGATGCCCACCACACACTCGAAAACGGTGCGCCCCTCCTGCGTTCCCACCACCTTCCGCGTCCCGTCGCCTTCGTCCGTCGACTCGATCCAGGTGGGCAGGTCCAGTTCGGCGAACTGATGGAAGGTCGTGTCGAACGAGACGGGTATCAGGCCGCTGTCAGGGCCCGTTCGTGCCATCGCGGCCTGCCGGGCGGATTCCAGGAGCAGCATGCCCGGTATGTGATCGAGGGGATGATCGAAGAAAACAGCATGACCGGTATCAACTCGCAACTGCCAGTATCCATGCGCCTGTTGGGGAAGCGCCAGGACCACGTCCGCATCCGAGTCCCGGCCCACGTCGGCGGCCGGCAGGCCCGCCGGCACGGGCAGCGCGGTCACGGTGGCCGCCGTACGGCCGCCGCGCAGCCTGCTGAAGACGGCGCCGCTGGTGCAGGTGAAGGCGACGTCGGCGTGCGCGACCCGCTCCCCGTCAAGCCGTACGTCGGCCTCATACCGGGCCGAGACCAGGCGCTTGCCCCGATGCCGGATGTCGGAGAAGGTGATGTCGACGACGGGTTCGGCCGGGACCGGCCCGACACCCAGGCGCTCGGGGAACGTGGTGATCCGGAACTCCTGGAGCACGAACTGGTGATCCAACGGCACCTTGTACTCGGTGTGGTTGAGCAGGGTTCCGGCCTGGCGTACGGTCTCCACGACGAGCAGTGGATCGTACGCCGTCCGGTCGGGCGACACGTGTAAACAGTGGACGCGCGGCCACTGTGCGGAGACGCTGAACCGGTCGGTTTCTGTTCGGGACCAGCCGGTGAGGAACGTCTCGGCGATCGCCGCGCGGTGCACGAGCTGGCGCGGAACGCTCGACGTCATGGTCTGGATTTCGGCAGACTGCGGCACTGGAAGCAATGTCTTTCCCTCGGTCCCCCGTATGGCGTGGCAGACGGAAAGGCGCCCGCTTGGATGAGCGATAGAGTACGAGGCGACCGGTTTGTTTTCAACGAGATGAGTCGGTCCGGCCCTATGATCGGCGGTTCCGGCGCACCGGCCACGCGCCGTCACGCACCAGCACGGCGCCAATTCGACGCCGACACGGACACCGGCCAACTGGGCGCCAGGGAGGGGCTCTTATGGCGAAACAGGAGCGCGCCATCAGGACGCGAAAGGCGATCCTGGAAGCCGCGGGCGCGGTTTTCGACGAACACGGCTACACCTCCACGACCATCTCGATGGTGCTGGAGCGGGCCGAGGTCACCAAGGGCGCCCTGTACTTCCACTTCCCTTCCAAGGAATCGCTGGCACAGGCGGTCCTCGACGAACAGGTGCCGTTCGGCAGTGTGCCGGAGCAGCCCTGCAAGTTGCAGGAGATCATCGACATGACGTTCGTGGTCGGCCAGCGGCTGCTGACCAACTCCCTGCTGCGGGGCAGTGTCCGGCTGGCGGTGGACCAGGAGACCCCGAACCATGTCGATCACTCGCAGCCCTTCCGGCAGTGGTCGGAGCGGCTGACGTCTCTCATGGAACAGGCCCGCGAGCAGGGCGAGTTGCTGCCCACGGTGGATCCGCCGGAGACGGTGGACCTACTGGTCGGCGGCTTCACCGGCATCCAGCTGATGTCGCGGGCGATGACCGACCGGGCCGATCTCGGCCACCGGCTGTCCGTACTGTGGGCGCACATCCTGCCGAGCATCGCGGTGCCGGGGCTGCTGCTCGGCCTCGACAGCAGGGCGGACCGGGGTTCCCGGGTCCTCTCCTCGCTGGACTCGCTCGATCTGAAGGCGTCATGATCCTGCTGACCGGGGCGACCGGCACCGTCGGCCGCCTGGTGGCCCAGCGCCTTCCCGCCGCCGAGCCGGTACGGCTGCTGTCCCGCGACCCCGCCCGCGCCGCCGCCCTCGCGGGCCCGCATACCGAGGTGGTCGGCGGTGACTTCGAGGACTCCGCCAGTCTGCGCCGGGCCCTGACCGGCGTACGGTCGGCGCTGCTCGTCACCACGAATCCGCTGACGCACGCCCACGACGAGAACTTCCTGACGGCCGCCCGGGACGCGGGAGTCCGGCACGTGGTGAAGCTGACGACCCTGTCGGTGACCGAGCCCGACGCGACCGACCTGGTGACGGAGTGGCAGCGGGAGAACGAGCGGCTGCTGCGCGCCTCGGGACTGTCCTGGACCCTGCTGCGACCGCGCGCCTTCATGTCCAACACGCTGGGCTGGGCCCGTTCGATCCGGGCGGAGGGCGTGGTGCGGGGCGCGAACGGCACGGTGGAAACCGCGGCGATCGACCCGCGGGACATCGCCGATGTGGCGGTGCGAGCACTGACGGACCCGGCGGGACACGCCGGGCGGGCGTACGCGCTGACCGGGCCCGCGGCAATCACCCCGGTGGAACAGACGGAGATCCTGGGCGAGTTGCTGCAACGGCCGCTGAAGTTCGTTGAACTGACGGAAGATCAGGTATTGCAGTCGCTGCTCGCACGCTGTCCGGAGCCGGTGGCCCGCGCCCTCGTGGAGAGTGCGGCGCGGGGACGGCACGGGTCGAAGGGTCAAGCGGAGCCGGACGTTGCGGAGTTGCTCGGCCGGCCGGCACGCGGGTACCGGGAGTGGGCCGCGGAGCAGTTGACGGAGTTCACCGGCCCGACGGCCGAGTGACGAGCGCGGGGCTCACACACGACGACGGGCCGGCCGGCGTCCATCCACGCCGACCGACCCGCCCGCTTTCTGTCACACCGCCGGTTCATCCACCGGCGAGTGGTTCACCCACTCGGCCACGCGGCCACTCGGCCGCCGACCACTCGGCCACTCAGCCACTCGGCCACTCGGCCACTCGGCCACAAGATCAGAAGGTGAGCTTCCAACCGTTGATCTTGCCGGTGTCCGAGGAGGCCACGTCCTGGACACGCAGCTTCCAGGTGCCGTTGGCGGTCTCGCTGGAGGCGTTCACCGTGTACGTGGTGTTCACGTTGTCGGCGGAGTCCGAGGTGCTGGAGGCCTTCAGCGGGTAGGTCGTGCCGTCGGGCGCCACCAGGGTGACGACCAGGTCACCGCGGTAGGTGTGGGTGATGTCCACGCCGACCTGGAGGGCCGAGGGGGCGTTGCCGGTCCGGCCGCTGACGGCGATCGAGGACTCGACGGCGGAGCCGTTGTCCGGGATCGAGACGGCGGTGCTGGAGGAGAAGACGGTCCCCGTCGTGCCGCCACCGGTGCTGCCGCTCACGGCCTGCACGGTCTTGGCGGCGTCGGCCAGGCCAGCGCCGCAGCCACCCGAGCAACTGCCGGGCAGGGCACGGGCGTTGTTCTTGATGGCCGTCTCGATCTGGGCCGGGGTGAGCGAGGAGTTCGCCGACTTCATCAGCGCGACCAGGCCCGCGATGTGCGGGGTGGCCATGCTGGTGCCCTGGTAGTAGGCGTACGACTCGGTGGACGGGGTCTTCGCGCCGGAGTTCAGCGTGGAGAGGATGCCGTTGGCGTTGCCGGTGCTCATCTCGCCACCGGGGGCCGAAATGTCCACGACGGAGCCGTAGTTGGAGTACGAGGCCCGGGCGCCGGTGCGTCCGGTCGCGGCGACGGTGATGACGTTGTTGCAGTTCGCCGGGTTGGAGGTGGAGGCGTTCGCGTTCTCGTTGCCGGCCGCGACGACCACCGTGGTGCCGCGGTTGAACGCGCCGGTGATGGCGCTCTGGGTCGCCGAGGAGCAGGCGCCGCCCCCGCCGAGGCTCATGTTGATGACCTTGGCGACGTTGGTGTTGGCCGGTACACCGGAGACGGTGCCGCCGGACGCCCAGGTGATGGCGTCGATGATGTCGGAGTCGTAGCCACCGCACTTGCCGAGCGCGCGGACCGGGGAGACCTTCGCGTTGTACGCGATGCCCGCGACACCCTTGTTGTTGTTGGTGACGGCGGCGATGGTGCCAGCGACGTGCGTGCCGTGCCAGGAGGAGCTGCTGCCCTCGGCCTGGTCGCACTCACCGGCGGCGTACCAGTCGCCGGGGTCCGCCGGGTTGCTGTCACGGCCGTCACCGTCGACGGAGACGGCAGTGTCGGAGATGAAGTCGTAGCCGGCGACGATGTTCCCGGCGACGTCGGAGTGCGTGACATAGCCGGTGTCGATGACGGCGACGGTCACGCCGGTGCCGGTCGCGGTGGTCCAGGCGCCCGGGACGCGCATGCCCGCGGTCGATTCGAACAGGTCCCACTGCTTGGCGTACTCGGTGTCGTTCGGGTCCGCCATCGGCTTGTTGAGGCGGTCCGGCACGACGTAGGCGACCTGCGGGTCGGCCTTGTACTCGGCGATGACATCGGCGACGTCCGTCTTGCTGAGCTGCTCGCCCAGGTCGACGAGGGCGGCACCGGTGCCGAGGCGGCGCTGGAAGTCCAGGCTCTCGCCGGCCTCCTTGCCCTTGGCGGCGGCGTCGGCGTCGGCGGCCTGGTTCGACGTGGCCTCGGCGGCGCCGGTCTTGTAGCCGACGATGAGTCGCTCGGCCGGTACGGCTACCGCCTGCGCGGCGGCGTCCAGCGTGACGCCGGGGGCTGCGGGCTCCTGGGCGACGGCGACCGAGGTGGTGGCCGCGGCCACCAGAGCGGCGGAGACCGCAGCGGCGGATATCAGCTTCCGCCCCGTGGCACGGGTGGGTGAAGTACGCAAGGGCTTGCCTTTCGGGGCCGTACTCCGGGCCGCGCGGGCAGCGGGGAGTGGCGGTCGAATCGCTTCGTCGTCGAAGCGGCGGGGGGTGCGGTTCGAAAAGCGGCGCGGCGGCCGGCCTGAGCGCGAGCGGCCCGTTCCGGGGTTACCTGTGGGGCGGCTGTGGTGGAACAGTAGGCAAAGGGAAGGTCATCCGGATACAGGGGAAACCCTCGATCGGTCCGGATCCCCACCCTCGTACGCCGAAAACCGCCCCTGAACGGCGGCCAGTTGACCGGGTTGGGTGAGATACGGCGGATTGCCTGGACATGGGGGCGGGCCATCGTGACGAGCGGGGCAGGACGACACGAGGATGGTCGTCCCGTCGGGGGCGAGGACCGCCGATTGAACGCGGCCCGCCTGCTTCCCGTACTGCCCGAAAGGAGACCCGTTCCCGGGTCGGCCCGCAGCAGACCTGTTCCCCCTCGGTCGAGGAGACGTTTCCCGGATGACCGCCCACCGCCGCACCCTCTCGGCCGCCGCACTCGCCGGCAGCGCCGCCTTCGCGGCTCCGCTGCTGCTCACGTTGTCGGCGGCGGTTCCCGCTCAGGCGCACGGTGCGCCGACGAATCCGGTCAGTCGCGCCTTCGCCTGCTCCCCCGACGGCGGCAGCCTGGCCGGTACGGCGGCCTGCCGGGCGGCTCTCACCGCGAACGGCGGGGCGCCCTTCACCTTCTGGGACAACCTGCGGGTCGCCGACGTGAACGGCCGGGACCGCGCGGTGATCCCCGACGGCCGACTGTGCAGCGGTGGGAAGTCC
This sequence comes from Streptomyces sp. NBC_00576, assembly GCF_036345175.1. Taxonomy (NCBI): domain Bacteria; kingdom Bacillati; phylum Actinomycetota; class Actinomycetes; order Kitasatosporales; family Streptomycetaceae; genus Streptomyces; species Streptomyces sp. NBC_00576. The sequence goes on from NZ_CP107780.1 coordinate 2,306,512, forward strand.
GACTACCGGGGACTCGACCTCGCCCGCACCGACTGGCCCTCGACCACACTGTCGCCGGGCGCCCGGCTGACGATGACGTACCGCTCGACCATCACGCACACCGGCACGTTCAAGATGTTCCTGACGAAGCCCGGGTACGACCCGTCCGGCCCGCTGAAGTGGTCCGACCTGCCGGACCGGCCGTTCGCCGAGGTCAAGGATCCCGCGATGACGGGCGACGCGTACCGGATCGGGATGACGCTGCCGTCGGACCGGAGCGGGCGCCATGTGCTGTACACGATCTGGCAGAACTCCAGTACGGCGGACACGTACTACTCGTGCTCGGACGTGGTGTTCCCGGCAGCGAAGAGCAGCACGGGCGGCGCTGAGGGTTCCGGCAACTCCGGCGCCTCCGCGCCGACGGCCTCCGCCTCCCCGGCCGCTCGGCCCAGGACGACCGAGTCGAGCGCCCCGGCCGAGCAGCCGGCACCGGCCGCGGAGACAGGAGGGGCGACGGAGTCCGCCGACTCCGCCGCCCCGCAGGCCGCAAGCACCGTGGCCGGTGCGCCGGTGGCGTCAACCACCGACGGTACCGGGCCGCGGCACCTGATCGCGGGCGGCGCCGCGGCGGTACTGCTCGCCGTGGTCGCTGCCCTCCTCCTGCGGCTGCGCCGCCGGTGAACACCGGCCGCCCAGCCGTTCATTGACGGTCCGTCAGTTGACGAAGACCGTGGCGTTGCCCTGCGTCACGTCCTGCACCGGGGCGTACTTGGCGGTGAAGTAGCCGTTGGCGAAGCACAGCGACGAGCCGGACGTCTTGGTGAACGCCTGGGCGGCGAAGTTGATGCTGTTGTCGTCGGCGCCGGTCGTACCGGACAGGCTGGGCGCCTGGTAGACGCAGTTGATGGTGCCCAGCAGGGTGCGCAGCACGACGGTCGTCTGGATGGTGGAGCCCTCGGCCGGGGTGACGCTGACAGAGCCGTCGGAGCCCACCACGGTGGTGTACGGCAGGTTGTTGACGGTCACGCTGTTCACGCCCAGCACACCCAGGACGTTGCTGGTGCAAGTACCGAAGGTGTGCGCGGTGACCGACTCGGTGGCCACGCCGGGCGCGGCGGGGTTGTCGGTGACGGCCGCCGTGAAGGTCGACGCCGCGCACTTGACACCACTCGTGCCGGTCGCGCTGGAGTAGAGCGTGGCCGAGGTGCCGGTGGCGAGGGAGGCACTGAGGACATCGCCCACTGCGACGGCGTCGCCGGCCGCGCTGTTGATGGTGAGCACGGTGTCGGCGGCGGACGCGGGGGTGACCGCCGCGACCGAGAGCCCGGCGACGGCGGCGGCGAGGGCGAGGGCGGAGCGAGTACGAGTACGCATGATGCGGGTGCCTCTTTCTGGAACTGGGGGTGTTGGGGGGTGGTGTCGGGGGGTGCCGAGGAGGTCAGGACACGCGGAAGTACGCGTTTCAGGACATCTGAAGGGCGCGGGGAAGGACGGCGTCGCCGGCCCGTGACGCCTTCTCCGTACGCGACGGACCGGCAACGACAACCGGCCGGTGACCGGCAGGAAGACTTGGAGGGAGGCTTCCTGCCGGACCGGGCGGGACAGGGCGGACCGGCGGCGGCCCAGGGGGGAAACGGCCACGCCGGCGCCTCGGAGGCGGACTTCGGAAATGAGCAATGAGTCCGGGAAGAGCGGTGACTCGCACCGCTGCGGATCCGGCGCCACGGATCCGGGGAAACCAGGATGAGTTGTAGACCTGAGGGACCGTCAACGTCAAGGCATCGAACGGAAGTTGATGACGCCCGTCGACTTCCCCAGGGACCTCCCTGCCGACTTCTCCGTGAACCTCGCGTGCTTCGGCGACCCCCGCGACACCCCTCTCAGGGCCCTCCGGAGGGCCCGAAAGGGCCTCGATCACCCCGTGAAGTCACAGGTGGCGCATAATCCGCACCCTTTTTCCACAACTCCCTTGACCCTCCAAAGTAACCACGGGTAACTTCCTCGTCGGCTACTGGGGCGTAACCATGAAAGCCCTTGCAACCGCCGGGAGTTGCGAGGAGGCGTACGCCGCAGCCGCTGTCCGCGCCAGGACAACGTGCCACTGAAGCGTGACCAGCATTGACGCAGTTGACTATGTACTGGGAGCAGCCATGGCCTCGTCCTCGGACGCCTCGTCGTCCGCCGGATCCAGCCCCGAGCAGCCAGGAAGCGGTAACGCTTCCGAAGCCGCCGGGGCCACGGGATCCGCCAATGTGTCCGAATTCTTCGAAGGTGCCGGAAAGGTCGCCGAACGACGCGGGCGGGTCCGTGCGCGCCGCGCCGCCGTGATGGCGGTGCCGGCCACCCTGGTCGCCGCCACGCTCGCGGTCCTCACCGCCCAGGGCGCCCTGGGCGTCCAGTTCGCCATCTCGGGCATGCCGTTCACGGTCACCGCGACCGAGATGAAGGGCACCGGTTTCGAGCAGTTCGGCGCCCTCGACAACATGATCAAGGACAGCCCGAACGAGGGCGACACCGGCGGCCAGGTCCTGGTCGTCACCTCCGCGATCAAGACCGCGACGATCACCAAGCTGTGCCAGAGCGTCGACCTCGGCGGCATCAACCTGTTGATCAAGGCGGGCGGCAACGGCACTCCGGTGTCCGCGACCGATCTGACGCTCGACGGCACCGAGCTGGCGGGCGACGCGTCCTTCGACGACATCGAGATCGGGAACGACGCCAGCACGCTCGACAGGGCGGGCGTCAAGGGTCCTGCCGGTGTCTTCGGCCAGCAGTCGCGAACCGTCACGATCGCCAACCTGCGGTCGACCAACTACGCCACTACGGCAGCCGTGTTCAAGCTGCCCGGGCTGAAGCTCAGCTTCAGCGCGTCGGGTTGCTGATGTCCGGCATCGAGCAAGAGGGGGTGGGGCCCGCCTTCAGAACCTGGCGGGCCCACCGTCCGTTCGTGGGCGGGTTGCTGCTCACCTTGGGCGGGGTGGAGATCCTGCTCACCATCAAGATCTCGCTGAAGCTCGTCGTGCACCTGGGCATGCAGGGGCTGGCGGGCTATCTGCTGCCGGCGCTGATGGTGGTGTGCGGTCTGTTGATCCTCTTCAACCCCGCGCAGCGCCTGTTCTACTCGATCGTCGGCATCATGCTGACGCTGGGCACCTGGGTCACCTCGAACCTCGGCGGCTTCTTCGTGGGCCTCCTGCTGGGAGCCGTGGGCAGCTGTATGGCCTTCGGCTGGCTTCCCGACCAGGAACCGCGCGCCAGCCGCAGCCAGCGGCGCATGGACAAGGAAAAGGAAGAGAGCAAGGCCACCATGGCGGACCGTGACGCCACGGAATCCACCGGGCCCGCGGCGGCGGACGACGGTCACGAAGGCGGCGAAGGCAGCCTGCGCGGCTCGATGCGCTCCTCCACCGCCGAGTCAGCCTCGCACCTGACGACATAGGCGCCCCTGCCCGGCAACTCCGCGACGGCCTCGACGAGTTCGGTTCCTCGGTAGACGAGACCGACCCCGTCGTCGGTGCAGTGCGTGGTGGGCAGGGTGCCGTCGGCAACGAGCCGGTGGACCAGCGGGCGGCGGCCCGCGTCGCTGTCGTAGTGCACTCCGTTGCCGTACGGCAGGAAGCCCAACGCGTCGGTGAGCGGCCGGAGTTCGGGACCGAAGGAGTCGGTGGTGCCCCCTCTGAACCAGCAGAGGGAGCCCGCGCTCACCCCGCTGAGCACCACGCCGGCCTCCCAGGCGCGCCGCATGATCTGGTCGAGGCCGTGCACCCGCCACACGGCCAGCAGATTCGCGACCGAGCCGCCCATGACCCAGACGACGTCCTGATCGAGCACCGTTCCCTCGATGTCGTCCAGGTTGGGCATGGGGAAGAGATGCAGCGGCGTGAGGTCGAAGCCCGCGACCCGGGCGGCCTCGCCCATGCGGGCGGTGAAGTGCTCGGCGTCCCCGATGGCCGTACCGACGTACAGGACGCGCGGCCTGCGGCCGTGGGCCCCGGAGAGGTCGACGGCGTGATGCACGAGGGCGTCGAACGCCACCATGGTCCGGCCGCCGGTGCGGTGTCCGCCGGAGGTCGCGAGGATGGTCGGTTCGGAAGCGGCCATGCGGATGATCTTACCGATCGACGACGGGCTCCCGGCGGTCGGCGGCAGACTCGCCCCGATGGCCGGCAGACTCGGTCCGGTCGACCACAGGCTCAGTGGCGAAACCCCCGCCCACCTGCGAAGACGCATCCCCTGTCGGCTGCTCCGCCTTCATCGCCTGCGCCTCGCTCTTGAGGATGCGCATCGAGCGGCCCAGCGCGCGTGCCGTGTCCGGCAGCTTCTTCGAGCCGAACATCACGATGAACACGATGGCCACGACCAGCAGGTGCCAGGGTTCCAGTCCGTTCCGGAGCACAACCTCACCGCCCTTTCCTTCGTCTCACATCACACATAACAGTTGCTACTTTGCGCAACTGTACAACCAGGGTGAGACGTCAGAAGGGCGCCGATGACCACCAGCACCAGCAGGGCCGTACCCCCGCGACACCGGTCCGCTGCGGGCACCCGGCGGCGCAAGCCGGTTCGGCGTGGACGGCTGGCACTGGCGATCTCCCTCTCACTCCTGCTGCTCGTCGCGGCCGGCGCCGGCTGGGTGTATCTGAAGCTGGACGGTGACATCAACACCTTCGACGCGGGCGGCCTCTCGGACAACCGCCCGGCCGCGGGTTCGTCCAAGGGCGAGAACGTCCTCGTCATCGGCTCGGACGCGCGCAACGACGGCAACGCCGCGCTCGGCGGCGGCGACGTCAACGACATCGGCCGTTCCGACACCGCGTTCCTGCTGCACGTCTACGCCGACCACAAGAACGCCGTCGCCGTCTCCATCCCCCGCGACACCCTGGTCACGATCCCGCCCTGCAAGCTGCCCGACGGCAAGTGGACGACCGCGCAGCCGGACATGTTCAACGCGGCCTACTCGGTCGGCGAGACCGCCAAGGGCAACCCCGCCTGCACCCAGAACACGGTCGAGAGCATCACCGGTCTGCGCGTCGACCACACGGTGGTCGTCGACTTCAAGGGCTTCGCCGCGCTGACCGATGTGGTGGGCGGGGTGAAGGTGTGCGTCCCCCAGAACGTGTACGAGCGTGATCTCAATCCCAAGCGCCCCACGCGCGGCAAGCTGCTCTTCGAGAAGGGCGAGCAGGAGGTCTCGGGGCAGAAGGCGCTGGACTACGTCCGGATCCGGCACGGCATCGGCGACGGCTCCGACATAGGCCGGATCAAGCGCCAACAGGCTTTTGTGGCAAGCCTGATGAAGGAGGTGAAGAGCAACGGCCTGAGCCCGACCAAGCTGCTCCCCCTCGCCGACGCGGCCACCAAGTCCCTGACCGTGGACCCCGGTCTCGGCTCCGCCGACAAGCTGATCTCCTTCGCGATGTCGCTGAAGGACATCGACCTGCACAACACCAAGTTCGTCACCATCCCCTGGCGGTACAAGGGTGCACGCGTCGCGATCGTCGAACCCGACGCGAGCGACCTCTGGGCCGCCCTCAAGGCGGACCGCACCCTGGACGGCAAGGACGCGAGCGGCAAGAAGAAGACCTCACCGAGCGCCCGTCCCACGGCCGCCGCGACTCCCGTGTCCGGTAAGGGAATCACCGTCACCGTCTACAACGGCACCACCGTGACCGGCCTGGCCGCGAAGGCCGCCACCGAGCTGACCGCCGCCGGATTCACGGTCACCGGCACGGCGACCGCGCGCAGCCAGGACCATGCGACGACAGTCATCGAGTACGGCCCCGAGTACAGGTCGAAGGCCCAGACCGTAGCCCGTGCCTTCCCCGGCGCGGCCGTCCAGCCGGTGCCGGGGGCGGGCATCAACGTGGTCGTCGGCGAGTCGTACAAGGGCGGCTCAACCGCCTCGCCGCAGCCCACCGCGATCCCAAAGGACGTCACCGAGGACGCCCGCTCGGCGGACGACAACCCCTGCTCGAACCTCACCTACGGCTGACGGGCACCCCGCCACCGCCGAGCGACGGCGAGGGCACCCCCGTACAGCCCCAGCACGACCACCACAACCGCGTAGTACGGACCCGGCAGCCCCCAACCAGCCCCAGCGTCGGACCGAGCGGAGACACCGGCAGCAGGAGGCCCAGGGCCGCGAGCGCACCCGTCGCCCGCCCGACGGCTCCCATGGCCCGGCCCCCGCCGCCGCCGCGCAGGAGCACCATCACCACGGCCTGGGTGAGGAGGTTCTCGGTGAACCAGGACGAGTGGAAGACGGCCCGGTCGTCCAGGTGTCGGGCCCGTGCAGCGCGAGGGCGAGCACGGCGAAGGACGCGAGGTCTGCGACGGTGTTGACCGCGCCGAAGCCGCCGAGGAAGCGGAGCAGGTCACGGGGGCGCAGAACGGTCGGCCGGGCCAGGGCGCCGAGGGCGGGACGGTCGTACGCGTAACGCCAGTTGGGCGACATCGAAGCACAGGTTGTGTGCGAGGACCTGGGCCGGGGAGCATCGGCAGGAAGGGCAGCAGGAGTCCGGCGGCGAGCATCGCGCGCTGGCGGTCAGACCGTGCGGGGAGCTGTCGAGTCGCCACAGCGTCCGGAAATCAGACTCCACGGAGGTGCCGTGCGGGGACGTGCTCGGCCCGGTCGGTCAGCCGTCCGACCAGCAGCCGTACGACGGTGACGATGTCCGGGTCGTCCACGAAGTAGACCTGCCGGCGCCCTTCGCGCCGTGACCGTACGAGCCCGGCGAGTCTCAGTTTGGTGAGGTGCTGGCTCACGGCGGGCAGCGCGCCGCCGACCCGTTCGGCGAGCCCGGTCACATCGCTCTCGCCCTGCGCCAGCGCCCACACGATGTGCAGGCGGGCGGGCGAGGCGAGTAACCCGAAGACCCCGGCGGCCTCCACCAGCACCTCGGCGGACGGATCGTCGAAACCGGAACTGTCGGTACCTGTCACCACCGGCCCAGTTTAGGACCTGCCCGGTGCCGGACCTGTGCTGCGCCGCACGATGAGGTGCGCGGGGATGACGGTGACAAGGTCTGTCTCCGCTTTCGTACCCGTGTCCGCCCGACCGTCGATCCGTGCGAGGAGCAGCCGCAGCGAACGGGTGCCGATCTCCTGGAAGTCGGTGCGGATGGTGGTGAGCGGGGGCAGCAGATGGGCGGCTTCCGGGATGTCGTCGTAGCCCACGACGCTGACGTCGTCCGGGACCCGGCGGCCGGCCTCGTGGAAGGCGCGCAGCGCCCCGAGCGCCATCTGGTCGTTGGAGGCGAAGACGGCGGTGACGTCCGGATCGCGGGCGAGCCACCGGCCCAGTTCGTACCCGGAGTCCGCGCTCCAGTCGCCGACGAGCGGCTCGGGCACCTCGGCCCCGGCCCTCTCCAGGGTCTCGCGCCAGCTCGCGGCCCGGCGTTCGGCGGACGTCCAGCCGGTCGGTCCGGCGATGTGCCGGACCGTACGGTGGCCCAGGCCCAGGAGGTGTTCGGTGGCCAGGCGCGCTCCGCCCCGGGAGTCGGCGGTGACCATGGGGGTGTCGTCACCCAGCGCGTTGTCCATCACGACGAGGGGAATGTCGAGGTGGGCCTCCGCGAGCGCCTTGCCGACGCGCCGCTGTGGGGCGATGGCGATGACCCCGTCGGCGCCCTCCGCCGACAGCCGGTCCACGGCCTGGACGACGGTGTCCCGGTCGGCGGTGTCGAGGGCGATGGAGCTGACCAGGTAACCGGCGTCCTGGGCGGCGGTGTTGATCGCGGTGAGCGTGGAGGCGGGCCCGTAGCGGGCCGCGTCGAAGGAGATCACCCCGAGCATCCGGGTCCGCCCGCTGGCCAGCGAACGCGCGCTGCGGCTCGGCCGGTACCCGAGCGACCGCATGGCCTCCAGCACCGACTCGCGGGTCTCCGCCCGGACGGCCGGATTGTCGTTGAGCACCCGCGACACGGTCTGTTTGGAGACACCGGCCAGCCGTGCCACGTCGTCCATCACCGGCCGCGTTCCCGCGAAGTTGCGCCGGCTGCGTCCCTTGGGAGCGGCGCCGCCACCGGCACTTCGGGTCATGGGGTCGCATCCTTCGGCTTCGTCCGGTGGCGGGTGGTGCCCCGCCCGGCTGGCCCACAGGATAGGCCGCCGGACGGAGGTCACCACCGACCGGGACCTACCCGACGATCGCCTGAGTCCGTACGGTGACCCACTCGACGCACGCGATCCCGGCCTCCCCCACCGGCACGGGCACCGGCAGGTACACGGGTGGGTCGGCGGCGAACGGCAGCACCTTCACCCGCAGCCCCCCGCTGGCTCGCATTGCATCGGCCGGCAGCCGGTCTAGGGCGATGTCCCAGACCCGTCCCGAGTGGAACTGGTCGGCGACCAGCGTGTCCCCGGCATACGCTCGGGCCACGTCTCCGGTCCAGTGGATGCGCAACAGCGTGCCGGGGCGCGGGAGTTCGTCCGGCACGTCGATGAGGTACTCGGCTGCGGACGTGTCGAAGCACTTGTCGGCGGGGGCACTGGCCCGGTCCAGTACGCCGGTGACTGTGTCGGGGGCGGGCCCGGCGGGCCGGACGAGGGACACGTCGAGGGTGCCGTAGCCGCCGCGCTCTTCGCCGGTCGGGAGCGTGTAGCGGGTGAACACCCCGTCGGCCGCCACCGTCAGGTTCTCGCCGGGAGGCCTCTCGGGCGCGGGCAGCACGGCGAACGACGTCTTCGCCGCCGCGCTGTGCAACCGTACCTCCCCCGCCGGCTCGTCGAAGACGACCCCACCCCCGCCGTCCTCGCCGTCGCCGCACAGGATGAGCCGCTCGGCGCCCCAGGCCATACCCCGGTAGGCGGTACGGGCGGTCGCCGCGTCCAGCACCAGCAGGCCGACCTGGCCGCCGTCCAACGTTCCCACCTCGACGAGGGCATCCGTGCCGGCGCGCAGTCCGGTGACGAGGAAGCGTCCGTCGGCGGACACGACCTTCCCCATGGGGGTGTGCACGTACCTCAACGTCCCGATGTCCAGAGCCAGTTCGACGGGAATCCCGTCCGTGGCCGCCAGCACCAGGACGGTACGTCCGTCGGCGTCGACCGTGCACACCGGCTGGGCGGTGGCCCAGTCGAGCCGGAGACCGGCCACGTCCAGCCGTAACGGCCAGCAGAAATAGGCACCTTGAGGGACGGTCACCGGCGCACTGGGCAGCGTCAGTTCAGGGGCGTCCGCGAACTCCACGGTGAACGACGTGTCCGGATGGTCGGGCAACGGCTCGTGCGGCTGGTGGTTGTTGACGAACAGGAAGCCCGACCCACCGTCACCGCGCACGGCCCAGCGCAGCGTCGTGCGGTCGTCCTGCCCGGTCGGCTGCCGCTCGGGCAGCACGGACTCCATGGGCGCGATGAGCTCGCCGAAGTCCGCCAACAGCAGGTGCTGCAGCCGTAGTTCGTCGTACGAGGGCCGGTACTGCCCGTACTCGCCGAGCGGTGCCTGGAAGTCGTACGTCAGGACGGGGAGGTCGTTGGGGTAGCCGGTGGCGTGGGACTCCTGGAGGGTGGTCAGCTCGCCCGCCGGGTTGGTGCCGCCGTGGAACATGTAGTAGCCCTGCCAGACCGACCCGCACCCGATCTTCGTGAGCCCGAGGGCGCCGATGTCGGCGGCGTCGACCCGCGGCCTGCGGTGGTAGGCCACGGCCATCCCGCCGCCCAACTCGCAGGTGGCCCACGGGAATCGGCCGGTCGGCGCCGGTTCTCCGCCTCGCACGTGTGTCGGCCGCAGGTCTGCGCCGATGCCCTCGTCGTCGCGCTGGTGGGTGAAGAAGAAGTGCTTGCGGCAGGTGTCGGGCCAGCCGCCGTCCCAGTCGGTCCAGAAGGTCTCCGGGTAGCCGCCGTACAGCGGCAGCAGTTCGTCGGGCGGGAGTTGGACTCCGCCCCAGGCCGTCGAGGTCCAGAGCGGTGCGCTCAGCCCGGCCTCCTGCGCCATCCGCTTCAGGGTGAGGAGATGCCCGGGCTGGTCGTAGAGCTCGTTCTCGATCTGGATGGCGACGATCGGGCCGCCGTGCGCCCGGTCGAGCCCTTTCAACTGCTCGGCGATCGCCGTGAACCAGCCGCGTACGGGCGCCAGGTAGGCGGGGTCGTCGGTGCGGGGGGCCATCCCGGCGCCGGTGCGGGCGAGCAGCCAGTCGGGCAGTCCGCCGCCCCGTACCTCCGCATGGCTCCAGGGGCCGATGCGCGGGATGAAGTCCAGGCCGTGGCGGGCGCAGAGTTCCGCGAAACGGCGCAGGTCGCGATCACCGTCGAAGCGGATCCGGCCCTCGATCTCCTCATGGTGGATCCAGATGAGGTAACTGGCGACAGCCGTCACACCGGCCGCCTTCATCTTCAGCAGCTCCTCCTCCCACTCGTCCGCCGGGTAGCGGCTGTAGTGGAACTCGCCGGAGACGGGGAACCAGGGACGTCCGCCACGCGTGAACCAGCGGCTGGTCACCGCGATCGGGTCGGCGACTGCGGGCGCGTCGGCGAAGGGAAGGTGGCCGACCAGCGGGGGCCCGGCGGGAGTGGGGACCCGGAGGGAATGGTGGGTCATGGCTTCACCGGTCCGAGGTCGGGCGTGTCGGTGAGCAGGACCTGCGCCGAGGTGGTGGCGTTCAGCTCCAGGAGCAGCAGGTCGTTGCTGCCCGGGCGCAGTACGGGCGCGGGCACGTAGAGGGTGCGCTGCGGGCCGCGGTTCCAGTAGCGGCCGAGATGGAAGCCGTTGATCCAGGCCTGGCCCTTGGTCCAGCCGGGCAGCGACAGGAAGGTGTCGGCGGGCGTGGCGACCTCGAACGTGCCCTGGTAGAACGCCGGTTGGGTGGCCGGGGCCGCGTCCGAGGGGGCGAAGGGCAGCGCACCGAGGTCGTCCAGGGTGAGGGGATGGCTGTCCCAGCCGTGCAGGGCGGTGCCGTTGAAGGTGACCGCCCCGAGGAGCCCCTTGGGCGAGCCGATACGCGGACCGTAGTTGACCCCGCCCATGTTCTCCACGAGCACCTCGACCACCGCGCCGGTGAAGGGAATCCGGACCGGCAGGCTCTCGTCGTGCCGCTCGCGTTCGAGTACGCCGACGGGTGCGCCGTCGACGAACACCTGCGCCCGGTCGCCCACCCCGCCGGCGAAGTGCAGCAGCCCGTCGCCCGCGAGGGGAGCGGTGGTGCGGTAGAGCACATACCCGGCGCGCAGCCCCAGTTCGTCCATGGTCACCGGGTCCTCGGTGCGCACGGGCTTGGCGAGGAGCCCCGCGTTGGGCAGCAGAGGCGCGCGCTGACCCAACTCGACGACGGTGGGCGGGAGTTTGACGCTCGGTGCGGGGACCGGCTCGTCCGGGACGGGTGCGTGCCGGGCGATCACCTCGCGGAAGGCGTGGTACTTCGGTCCGGGGTCGCCGTTCTCGGTGAGGGCGGCGTCGTAGTCGTAGGAGGTGACGATGGGCTGGTAGGCGTGGTCGTGGTTGGCGCCGTTGGTGAAGGCGAAGTTGGTGCCGCCGTGGAACATGTAGATGTTGACGGACGCACCTGCCGAGAGCAGCCGGTCCAGGTCTGCGGCGGCGTCGGCCGCGCTCCGGGTGTGGTGCTCCTCGCCCCAGTGGTCGAACCAGCCGATCCAGAACTCCGCGCACATCAGGGGCCCTTCGGGCTGATGTGCCCTCAACTGCTCCAGCGACGCGGCGACTTTGCTGCCGAAGGTACCCGTGGTGAGCACGCCGGGGAGGCTGCCGGCCGCCAGGTGCTCGGGGTTTGCCTGGTCGCAGGTGAAGAGCAACTCCCCGATCCCGCGCGAACGCAGAGCCTCCGCGAGATGTTCGAGATACGCGGTGTCGTCGCCGTACGCCCCGTACTCGTTCTCCACCTGGACGGCGATGACGGGACCGCCGGACTCGGCGAGGTACGGCAGCAGGGGCGGCAGCAGCAGGTCGAGGTAGCGGTCGATGGCGCCCGTGAAGCGGGGATCGCTGGAGCGCAGCCGGATGTCGGGGTCGGTGGTGAGCCAGGAGGGCAGCCCGCCGCCGTCCCATTCGGCGCAGATGAACGGGCCGGGCCGCAGCAGGACATGCAGCCCTTCCGCCTTGGCCAGCCGCAGATAGCGCGGCAGATCGAGGATGCCGTCGAGGGCGAGAGTGCCGGGTTCGGGCTGGTGGAGGTTCCAGGGGACGTACGTCTCCACGGTGTTGAGGCCCATCAGGCGGGCCTTGCGCAGCCGGTCGGCCCACTGGTCGGGGTGGACGCGGAAGTAGTGCATCGCGCCGGAGATGATCCGGAACGGTTCGCCGTGCAGCAGGAAACCGTCGGACGTCGTTGTCAGAGCGGGAGCGGGCATGCGGGGGTTTCCCTTCGGTTCGGTTCGTGGGTTCCAGCCGGTTCGCTGGGGGGTGAGGCGGTCGGTGGAGGTCGTTCGGTCGGGGGCGTTCAGTGGGTCCGGGTAGCCCGGATCAGCCAGAGCGTGGCCGCCAGGCACAGCGCCGAGATCCCGCACAGCAGCAGCGGCACCGCCCGTACGCCGGACCACTCGATGGCCTTGCCGAGCGCCGGTCCCGCGGCCACTCCACCGGCCATCGACGCGGCGATGACCACGGCACCGGCTCTCCGCGCCGCTGGGGCGGCCCGGTTCAGCCAGGGCAGCCCGGTGGGGAAGATCGGCGCGATGAAGAGGCCGACGCCCGCGTAGGCGTAGGGCGCGAGGGCGGGTACGGCGGCCAGGAGCAGGCAGACGGTCATGCCGGCGCAGGACACCGCGATGATCGACTGGGGCGAGAAGCGCAGGGCGAGCGGAGCGGCCAGGAAACGGCCGACGGTCATCATCAGCCAGTACACGGAGGTGGCCGTGGCGGCTGCTGCGGCCCCGTATCCGACGGTCTCCAGGTGCGTCGGCTCCCAACCGCCGACGCCCGCCTCGATGCCCACGTGCAGGACATAGAGGGTGACGAAGACGCCGAGTACGGAACCCAGGCTGCGGGCGAGCACCTGCCCGCCGGGGCTGCCGGAGGCGCCGGACCCGGGCGCGGGGGTCTGCTGCGGTACGTGTTCCCGTACGCCTCGAAGACACAGCAACAGGGGCAGGTTGGCGAGGGAGAAGGCGAGGAACACGGCCGGATAGTGCTCGGAGCCGACCGCACCGATCAGTGCCGGCCCGAGGATCGCGCCGATGCCGAAGTGGGCGTTGAGGATGTTCAGCATCGCCGTCGAACGGTCGCCGAAGCCGACCGCGAACAGTTGGTTGAGGCCGTAGTCGATACCGCCGAAGCCGAGCCCGGTGAGCAGGGCGGCGGCCAGCGCGAGCGGCCAGTTCGGCGCCAGCGCGAAGCCCGCGGCGCCGACGGCCATCAGGATGTACGAGCTGCCGAGAACGCGCCGGTTGCCCAGCCGCACGTACAGCCGGTCGATGAGGAGCACCCCCACGACCCCGCCGGCGAAATGGGCGCTCAGCCCGAGACCCGCGGCCGACGGGGAGAGCCCGAACTCGTCACGGAACGCCGGGATCGACGGACCGTACAGGGCCTGGACGACCCCGATCAGCACGAAGCCGACGCAGGAGGCGACCACGGCGACGGGGCTGAAGACGGGAGTGGCCGGGGTGGTCGGGGTGGTCGGGGCAGGCAGGGTGGGCGGAGCCGTCGGAGCAGGTGGTGGGTCCCGTTGCTCGGTGACCGCCGGTTGTCCGGTGGGTCGATCGGTCACGTGGACTCCCGTCGCCTGTGGTCGAGAACGCGGCTGACTCGCCCTCGCTCCGGTGCGGGGACGGCAACGATGTTACCGGTAACATACGTGCCGTCAAGAGACCCCCGGGGCCTTTCGCCCCAGGGGATTCACAAGGGGGTGGGCGGGATCAGCCGCCCGGGCCGAGCGACCAGCTGGGAACGCTGCCGGCCAGTCGGCAGGCGACGACGTACAGCGGTATCGGCGGGGTGTACGGGGAGTCGCCCTCTGGGCTGTGGATCAGCCGGGGCCGGGCGGACGGGGACGCCGGCCGGGTGCGCGTCCAGGACGGGTCGGCCAGCTGGGCACCGACCACGTAACGGGTGCTCGGCGGCCAGGTGACCCCGAGGTGGGAACCGGACGGGACGATCCACCACCAGCGCTGGTCGTCGGCGAAGACACAGCCGACGCGGGGCAGGGAGTCCATGATCCGCTGCCCGTGCTCACGGGGCGTGCCCACGGCGTCACAGCCGAGGCCGGCGGTCAGGCGGGCGGGGAGGACGAGCCGGCCGGTGCGGCCGGGGTGGCCAGGATGCTCGCGCGAGGACTTGATCGAGGGGGGTGCGTGGAGCGGCGGGGACGGGGGGTGCATGGCCGAGGACTGGACGGGGCGAGGCGCGTGGGGCGTGCGAGGTGCGGGGGGCGTATGGGGCGGGTGGGTGACCGGGCCGTGCGGGCTGTGCGGGCGCGGGTCAGGAGCGGGAGTACGGGGGATGCGGTACTGGCGTTCCATACGGTCCATGTGAGGCGATTCCTTCGGCCGAGTGGGGGACGGGCCGGATGCGGTGCGGGGCCGACGGGTGCCAGGGGGCAGCTGCGGCGGCCTGTACTACGGGGGCGGCGGGGGGAGTCGGAGGGAGGGTGGGTACGGGTGCGGCTACGGGGCCGACCGGCGCCGGCGCGTCGGCCGCGTCGGGCGCACTCCCGGAGGGGGCCGACACCGCGGCAGAGGCCTGCGTCGCGACAAACACCTTCGCCCCGGCAGGAGTTGCCGTCTCGACGGGAACCGACGCCGTGACCGGCACCGATGACGCGACCGGCGCCGCCGGTGCGGCGGCCTCCGCCGGCTCCGTCTGCTCGGTGGGGAGTTCGGCCCAGACGACGCGCCCGGAGCCGTGCGGGGCGTCGCGGACACCCCAGTCACTGCTCAGGACGCCGACCAGCAGGAGTCCGCGTCCGCACTGTTCGTCGGGGCCGGGTCTGCGCTGGGCCGGCAGGGTGCCGCCGCGGTTCTCGTCCTCGACCTCGATGTACAGCCGCCCGGTGGAGAGGTGCAGCCGGCACACGATCCGCTCACTGGCGGCGTGGGTGAGGGCGTTGGTGACGAGCTCGGAGGTCACCAGCAGGGCGTTGTCGGAGGTGTCGGGGCCGACGCCCCAGGCGCCGAGCACTTCGCGCACCTTCCGCCGGGCCGTGCCGACGGAGGCGGGAGTCGCGGTCAGAACGAACATGTCCGACTGCGGAGAGTGACCGGAGTGGTCGGGGAGGTGTGGGTGGCCGGCGAGCCGGCCCCTGGGCATTCGGCCGAGTGGCTGGGGGAGGGAGGGCGGAGCCATCGCCGTTCGCCTTTCGTTGCCTGCGCACCCTGGCCGGTGCGACACCGCCCCGACGTGAGCCGCGAGCAGGTCAACCCGCATCAAAACAGCGCAGGTTGCGGCCCCTTCTCCCCCAACTGGGCCGTTCACTCTCGTCGTTCACCGTTTCCGGGAAGGTACGAACACTGTGACACCTGACAACAACGGCTCGCAACCAGCAAGTTGAAATTTGCAATTTGTGAGGTGCATGCTGCTCCCGTCGAAAGATGATCGTGACAGACTGCGACCCTGAGCCCGGTGTGAGGGGGTAGGCGTGACCGCGGAGACCGACTGGGGCGGCGCCCCTTCCGTCCTGCGCATGATCCTCGGCAGACAGTTGGAGGAGCTGCGGACGCGCGCCGGTCTCTCGTTCGAGGACGCGGGTATGGCGATCGGTGTCAGCCACTCCACGATCCGCAGGATGGAAGCGGCCAAGGTGGCCCGGCTCCGCCTGCCGGACGTCGAGAAACTGCTGCAGACGTACGGGGTGACGGACCAGCAGGAGATCGACACGTTCCTGAAGTCGGTCCGCGAGGCCAACAAGCGCGGCTGGTGGCACAACTACCGGGATGTACTGCCCGACTGGTTCGCCGCGTATCTGAGCCTGGAACAGGCTGCGTTGCAGATCCGTGCGTACGAGGCGCAGTTCGTGCCGGGTCTGTTCCAGACGGCGGACTACGCGCGTGCCCTGCTGGGCGCCGGCAATCCGCACGCCTCCTCGGAGGCGACGGACCGCCGGGTGGCGCTACGTCTGCGCCGCCAGGAGCTGCTGACCCGCGAGGCACCGCCGCGGGTGTGGATCGTGATGGACGAGACCGTGCTGCGGTGGCCGGTCGGCGGTCCGGAGGTGATGCGCGCGCAGATCGACCATCTGATCGCGATGAACGCGCTGCCCCATGTGACCTTGCAGATCATGCCGTTCGGCAACGGCCCGCATCCCGCGATGCGGGCCGGGGCGTTCCATCTCTTCCGGTTCAGGGCACCCGAGTTGCCGGACATCGTCTATCTGAGCGGTCTGGTCGGCGCGGTGTATCTCGACAAGGGCGACGACGTCGTCGTCTATCGCGAGGCTCTGGACCGGCTGGGCGCGCAGTCGGCGCCCGCCAGAAAGACCGAGGCCCTCCTCGGTGCGATTCGCAAGGAGCTCTGACATGCACCACCCCACACATCCCCACCTCCCGAACGCCCACGCCAACCACTCCAGCCAATCCAACCACTCCCACCCCGTACGAAACGGCATGCCGGCCCGTGAACTCGGCTCCCGCGGCTGGTCCAAGCCGTGGAGCGACGACGCGGGCGGCGCCTGCGTCGAAGTGAAGAAGCTCGCCGACGGCCGGGTCGCAGTCCGCCAGTCGACCGACCCCGACAGCCCGGCCCTGGTCTTCACCCCGCACGAGATGACGAGTTTCCTGGCCGGTGTGAAGGCGGGTGACGCAGACTTCCTGCTCTGAACTGCCTTGTTTCTACTGAGACTTGACTGGCTTGACTCAGACTTACGAACCGAATGGGAGGGGCGGCGTGCCCGACAACGGATGGCCGGCCGACCGAATCGACACGGAGAACGCGCACTCCGCGCGGATCTACGACTACATCCTCGGCGGCAAGGACTACTACCCCGCCGACAAGGAAGCGGGCGACGCCATGTCGCACGAGTGGCCCGCCCTGCCGATCCATATGAAGGCCAACCGCGACTGGATGAACCGGGCGGTGGCCTACCTGGCCAAGGAAGCGGGCATCCGCCAGTTCCTCGACATAGGCACCGGCATCCCGACCTCCCCCAACCTGCACGAGATCGCCCAGTCGGTGGCCCCCGAGTCCCGGGTCGTCTACGTCGACAACGACCCGATCGTCCTCACCCTCTCCCAGGGCCTGCTGGCCAGCACACCGGAGGGCCGGACGGCGTACATCGAGGCCGACTTCCAGCACCCGGAGGCCATCCTCGACTCCCCCGACTTCCGCGAGACCCTGGACCTGACCAAGCCGGTCGCCCTCACGGTGATCGCGATCGTCCACTTCGTCCTGGACGAGGACGACGCGGTGGGCATCGTCCGGCGCCTCCTCGACCCCCTCCCCTCGGGCAGCTACCTGGCGATGTCCATCGGCACCGCCGAGTTCGCCCCGGAGGAGGTGGGCCGGGTCGCCCGCGAGTACAAGGCCCGCAACATGCCGATGCGTCTGCGCACGTTCCCGGAGGCGGAGGAGTTCTTCGAGGGTCTCGACCTGGTCGAGCCGGGCATCGTCCAGGTCCACAAGTGGCACCCGGACACGACGAGCGGCGAGGGGATCCGGGACGAGGACATCGCCATGTACGGGGCGGTGGCTCGGAAGCCGTAGGAGCCGTAGGAGCCGTAAGGGCGACCGTGGTCCCTCCGGCTGCGGTTCGAAGTCCCGGCACAGCCCGTTCACCCTGGCGCACCGCCAGGGTGAACGGGCTGTTCGCCCCCAGCCGGTGCATCGCGGCGCGAAAGGGAACCGGAGGTCCCATTTCCCCTTCCATTCCCCCTCCACACCGGCAATCCTTCTGACACCACCCCGGACCGACCGAGGGGATCACACGCGCCGGACACACCCCGCACCGGCCCATGCACCCTGGTTCCAGCTGGTTGCTCACTTGACTACCAGGCGTCACATCCGATTGGCTCCGCCCAGCGAAAGTCGGACAGTCAGTGCAGGTCGCCCGACGATCGCGCAGATTTCGGCGTACCCACACCCCTCTCTCGTCCCCCTCTCTTGCTCATCCCACCCCCCTTCTCCTCCTCGGCCGCGCAGCGAGGTGCCGCACTCCCATGAACACACCCCCCGCCTCTTCCGGTTCCGCACGATCCGCCCGTGCCACGGCTGTTGCCGCCGGCGTGGCCGCCGTCTGTCTTCTCGCGGCCGGCTGTTCGGGCTCCGGCTCCGACGGGTCGGACTCCGACAAGGGCTCCGCCGCCGTCGGCACCGCCCGGCTCAAGGTCGCCCTGATCACCCACGGAGCCAAGGGCGACGATTTCTGGGAGCGGGTGCGGAAAGGCGCGCAGGCCGCGGCGGCCAAGGACAACATCGAGCTGACGTACTCGAGTGACCCTGATGCCGCCGGCCAGGCCGGTCTGGTGCGCGACGCGGTCAAGGACAAGGTCGACGGAATCGCCCTGACCCTCGCCAAGCCGGAGGCGATGAAGAGCGCGGTCGCGCAGGCGAAGGCGGCGGGGATACCCGTGGTCGGCCTCAACTCGGGTATCGACGCCTGGCGTTCCGCGGGCCTGCTGGAGTTCTTCGGCCAGGACGAGAGCACCGCCGGCCGGGCGCTCGGCGACAAACTGGACACGCTCAAGGTCAAACACGCCCTCTGCGTCATCCATGAGCAGGGGAACGTCGCCCTGGAGGCGCGCTGTGCCGGGGTGAAGAAGACGTTCGCCGGCGAGACCGAGAACCTGTACGTGAACGGCACCGACACGGACGCGGTGACGACGGTCATCGCGGCCCGGCTGAACCAGGACCCGAGCATCGACGAAGTCGTCACACTGGGCGCGCAGTTCGCGCTCTCGGCGGCGAAGTCGGTGGACGAGTCGGGCAGTAAGGCGAAGATCGCGACCTTCGACCTGAACAACGACATCGTGGGGGCCATCAAGAGCGGTGACGTGCAGTTCGCCGTGGACCAGCAGCCGTACCTCCAGGGCTATCTCGCCGTCGACTCGCTCTGGCTGTACAGGTCCAACGGCAACTTCAGCGGCGGTGGAGCGGCTCCCGTACTCACCGGGCCCGCCTTCGTCACCAAGCAGAACATCGCCGACGTCGCCAGGTTCATGGCCAACGGCACCCGCTGAGCGTCACCCCCGTACGCACCTCCCGACCCCTCCTCCCCTTCCGCAGCCGGTTCCGTATCCCCTTCCGCCCCGCTCCCGAACCCCTTTGCACAGCAACCGTCGTACAACGGCTGCACCAAGCTTTGGGGGCTCACGGTGCGTATGTTCACTTGTACGGATAGCATCCTGCGGACCCCGGCGAGTTCCGCCACCCGTTCCGTTTCCGCTGTCACCTGCTACTTGTCACCTGCCACTTGTCCCTCCCACCCACCGCTGATCGCCCTAGGACGACGATGCCTCCACGCAAAGGTGCCCGGCGCCGTCTCGGCTCCATACGTCTCTCGCTGATCCTGCTCGCGCTGGTTCCCACCGTCACGCTCGCCGCGATGTGGGGTGTGACGACGATTCAGATGTTCTCGGAGGGCCTGCGGCTGCGGGACCAGACGGGACTCAGCAAGGCGACCGGTGCCATGGGTACGGACGCCACGCTCGCGCTGCAGAAGGAGCGCACCCTGTCGGCCTCGTGGCTGGCCTCGCCCAGGGGTGACCGCACCGAGTTGGACGCGCAGCGCAAGGCGACGGACGCTGCGGTCGCCAAGCTGGTCGGCCAGACCAGGGCGATCCAGGAGGCCCCCGACCGTATCGGGGAACGCATGTACTCGGTCATCGCGGCGACGGGCAGCCTGGAGTACTACCGCGGGCAGGTCGACCATCTCACCGACATCTCCCCCCAGCAGGTGTTGGACCAGTACTCGTCGATCATCGGCAACCAGATCCACTCCTTCCAGGAGCTCTCCCAGGTCGACGACGGCGACCTCACCTCACAGGCCGGCCCGCTCGTCTCGCTGGAGCAGGCGGCCGAACTGGTCGCCCAGGAGGACTCGCAGCTCATGCTCGCGTGGCCCTCGGGGCGGTTCGACCAGAAGGAGTGGGAGTCGTACGTCCGGCTGGTAAGCGCCCGGCGCTGGGTCGTCGAGGACCAGCTGATCCAGTCGCTGAGCGGCTCGGCGAAGGCCCGCACCGAGGCGATCCTGCGGGGGGCCGCCTGGCGGACACTGACCTCCATCGAGGACCAGGTGCTCGCGTCGGGCACGCCCGGCGGCGGCACCGAACGGAAGATCACCCTGCCCGACAGGCAGAAGCAGTGGACCGCGGCGATGGACGAACTGAGCATCCAGTACGGCTCGCTCATCCACGACGAGACCCAGGGGCTGCTCAGCCGCAGCGCCGACGAAGCACGGTCGCTGCTGATCAAGGCCGCCTCGCTGAGCGCCGGCGGATTCGGCGGACTGCTGCTGTGCATCGCCTTGTCCTGGCGCATCACCCGGTCCCTGTCCCGCAGGCTGCGCGGGCTGCGCATGGCCACCCTGGGCCTGGCCGAGGAGCGGCTGCCGGACGTGGTGGCGCGGCTCAACCGGGGCGAGAAGGTCGACGTCGAGTCGGCCACCCCGCCACTGGACTACGGCCACGACGAACTCGGCCAGGTGGCCCAGGCGTTCAACGCCGCGCAGCGCACCGCCGTACACACCGCGGTCGAACTCGCCGACACCCGGCGGGGCTTCCAGAAGGTCATCCTGGGCATCGCCCGGCAGAGCCAGAACCTGGTCAACCTCCAGCTCACCAAGCTGGACGCGCTTGAACGCGCCCACCAGGACCCGGAGATCCTCAAGGGGCTGTACGAACTCGACTCCACGGCGAGCCAGTTGCGCCGCTACGAGGAGAACCTCGTCATCATCAGCGGCGAGCGCCCCGGCCGCAGCTGGACCGAGCCGGTCGCACTGATCGACATCCTGCGCAGCGCCGTCGGCGAGGTCGCCGAGTACCAGCGGGTCGAGGTGCAGACCGAGGAGGACGTGTATCTCGCGCCGCCCGCGGTGGCCGACGTCATCCATCTGCTGGCCGAGCTGATCGACAACGCGACCGCCTACTCCCCCGCGCCCAGCCCGGTGGGCGTACGGACCGCGATGGTCGCCAAGGGGCTGGTCATCGAGATCGAGGACCGCGGTCTCGGCATGTCCGAGGAGGACTACGCGTCCTTCAACGAACACCTGGCCCAGGCCCCGCAGTTCGACGTCGTGGCACTCGCCGACGACCTGCGGCTCGGCATGTTCGTGATCGCGCGCCTCGCTGTCCGGCACGGCATCCACGTCACGCTGCGCTCCTCGCCGTACGGCGGCACGACGGCGATCGTGCTGATCCCGCACGAGGTCGTCGTACGGGAACTCACCGCGCCGGACGCGGACTTGTCCGCCGAGACGGAAGCGTCCGCCGAGACCCCCGGCCCGGTCGCCGCGGAGCGCCCGGCGCACGAGCGCATCCGCGAGACGCAACCCACCGCGGCCCGCGTCCGGACCGCCGACGCCGGTTCCGCGCCTCGGCCGGCCGCTCTCGTCGGGGCGGACCGGGGCGGGCGAGGTGGTGACCGCACAGCCGAAGGCGGCGGCGCCGCGCGCAAGGGCGGACTCACGCCGTTGCCGCGCCGTGTGCCGCAGACCAGTCTGGCCGCGGAACTGCTGGACACCGAAGCCGACGGCACGTCCGAGGACGCCCTCGACGAGTTCTCGGCGGAGCGCGCGGCCTCCTCGCTCTCCGGTTTCCAGCGCGGAACCCTCCAGGCCCGTGACGACGACGCCGAAGAGCAGTACGACCATGGGGAGGACAACCCGCCTCAGGAACCTGACGCACCGCTCCCCGACGCAGGCACTCCGGTCACCTCGACTCCGCCCGCAGACCGCTGATGAAGGACAGAGAAATGACACGCCCCACCCCCGCCACGCACACCGAGCTCGACCAGCTGCTCACCGGACTCGTGGACCGGGTAGCCGAGGTCAACCACGCCGTAGTGCTTTCCGAGGACGGACTGGTCGTCAGCAGGTCCACGGCGTTCCTGCGCGACGACGCCGAGCGGCTCGCGGCGACCGCGTCCGGGCTGATGAGCCTCAGCAAGGGTGTCAGCATGGACTTCCGGGGCGGACCGGTGCGCCAGGCGCTGATCGAGATGCGCAACGGCTACCTGATCCTCACCGCGGCCGGCCCGGGCGCCCATCTCGCCGTCCTGACCAGCCAGGGCGCGGATGTCGGCGTGGTGGCGTACCAGATGAACATGCTGGTGAAGAAGATCGGTGAGCACCTCAGCGCGGCGCCGCGTGCCGGGGTCGCCGGCGCGGCCGGCGAGTGAAGTGAGCGGAAGCGACGCGGCCGGCCGTCTCGTACGGCCGTTCACGCTCACCGGCGGGCGGACCCGGCCCAGCCGCGCCGACTTCACACTGATCACCTCGGTGACGGCGGTGGATCCACAGCCCGACGGGGGCGCGCGGCCGCAGCCCGAGCACGCTCGGATCCTGCGGCTGTGCGCACGGCCCGTCGTGGTGGCGGAACTCGCCGCCCATCTGGATCTCCCGGTGAGCGTGGTCGTCATCATGCTGTGCGACCTGCTGGAGGCCGGCCGGATCACCGCCCAGTCCCCGCGCCAGATCTCGCGCACCACGGACATGGACCTGCTCCAGAAAGTGAGGGACGGCCTTGGCCGGCTCTGACCCGACCCTGAACGGGACCTCGGCGCCCGACACGGTCAAGATCCTCATCGCCGGCGGCTTCGGCGTGGGCAAGACGACGATGGTCGGCTCGGTCAGCGAGATCGTGCCCCTGCGCACCGAGGAACCGCTCACCGCGGCCGGCCTCGGCATCGACGACCTCGACGGCATCGAGGAGAAGAAGTCCACCACGGTGGCCCTCGACTTCGGCCGCATCACCCTCAGCCGGGAACTGATCCTGTACCTCTTCGGTACGCCGGGACAGCAGCGGTTCTGGTTCATGTGGAACGACCTGGCGATCGGCGCGCTGGGGGCCGTGGTCCTCATCGACGTACGCCGGCCGGAGTCGAGCTTCGCCGCGATCGACTTCTTCGAGCGCCGGAACATCCCGTTCGTCGTCGGGGTGAACGGCTTCCACGGGGAACATCCGTACGAGCCGGACGAGATCCGGGAGGCGCTGGCGCTGCCGGAGCACACGCCGGTCCTGCTGTGCGACGCGCGGAACCGGGAGTCGTGCCGGGACGTGCTGATCGCGCTGATCGACCAGTTGATAGCGTCGGCGGCTTCGGGCGGCGCAAGCGCGCACAGCACCTGAGACAGCGTCCGCACAGGCTGCCTGTGGGCAAGCTGTGAGTTCGCTGATTCTCATTCGTCGCTCAGAGTCGCCTCAGGGTCGCCCCAGACGGGGCTTCGATCGTCACTGGCATGAACGAAACGAACGCGAGGGGCGTCCGGCGGCGTTCGGCCGAGATCGTGGTGCCGGTGTACAACGAGGCGCACGCACTCGCCGACAGCATCGGCCGTCCCCACGCCGACCTCGAAGCCTCCTTCCCGTTCCCGTTCCGGATCACGGCCGCGGACAACGCCAACGTGCGGAGCCGCTCGACGGACGACGCGATGACCCTGGCCAAGCTCAAGAGCCTCGTGAAGTCGGGGAAGTTGCACTACATCATCGTCAGCAGCGACACCGGCCAGGGCACCGACTCGGAGATCGCCACCTGGGTGAAGGAGCACGGCACGGCGGTCAACGCCTCGGCGTACAGCTCCAGTTCGACCACCAGCCCGACGACATCGACTTCCACATCGACGTCAACGTCCACGTCGACCAGCAGCGGTCTGTACCGCCTGGACGCCTCCGACGTCAGCTGACCGCCCTGCTCCGCACGTCCCCACGGGCGGGCCACGGGAATTCCTCCGGCGGCCCGCCCACTCATGTCCAGCCGACGCCGCCTCACCTCACAGGCAGTACCGGACCAGCCACTCGTCCTCGTTGTACGCGTCCTTCGCCGGATCCGGCATCGACGCCGGCTGAGCCGCCACCATGTCCTCCAGGCGGATCCGCTCCGGCAGCCGCCCGAAGCGGGCCTGGCGCGCGGCCTCGGCGGTTTCCGTGACCCTCGCTACGGTCTGCGGCACTTCGATCTTCGCTTCGTACGTCATCTCAGTCCCCGTTCGCTTGAGCCGACCCGCGATTCCAGCGTACGTGAGGGTCCGACGCTCCCGCGTGAGTTCAGCAGCCCCGTGAGGAGCGCGGTACAGGCGGGGATGTGGGCCAGCAGCACATGTTCGTCGCGGGTATGCGCTCCCGCCCACCGGGCCTGGGCCGTCCGTGCCGACCACCGTCGTGGCGCACGGCCTCGTCCGGCGGGCCGAGGCGCCGAAGCGCCCACTCTTCGATGGCGGCAAGCCCGGCGGACAGCAGCTCCTTTTCGTCGCTGGGCGTCTCGTACCCCACCAGCGCCCGCGAGGTCGCCGGTCATCTCGGGCAGGGCGGTACGGGCCAGGGTCTCGCTGTCATGCACCGACATGGGCAGTTCCTCGGACGACGGACGACGCCGGGAGACACGGTAGCTACCCAGGAACCCGGCGAATCACGGACGCCGGCCGCCGGTGAAGCCCGCCCCACGGTCGCCCGGCGATCACCGCACGGCCGCGCTACGACCGCCGCACGGCCACCGCACGGACCTCGAAAGTTACGCCGAGATTGCGCGAACCCTTGACGCGGCGGCTCCGACTGCGTAGATATGACTGCGCAGTCATGACAGCGCAGTCAGAACACCGGCGGGCGCTGTCCTACCTTCAGTCCACGGCAGCCGCGGTCATCCTCCGGCTACCGTGGGCAACGACCACCGGGAGTCACCGTGACACGACAGACAGG
This sequence comes from Streptomyces sp. NBC_00576, assembly GCF_036345175.1. Taxonomy (NCBI): domain Bacteria; kingdom Bacillati; phylum Actinomycetota; class Actinomycetes; order Kitasatosporales; family Streptomycetaceae; genus Streptomyces; species Streptomyces sp. NBC_00576. The sequence continues at coordinate 2,331,217 of NZ_CP107780.1, forward strand.
ACGGGGCGCGACCTCGTCGACGCCCCGCAGTGTCGACGTGGCGCGTCTCGCGGGGGTCTCGCAGAAGACCGTGTCCCGGGTCTTCAACAGCGAGCCGTACGTCTCCGAAGACGTGCGGCGCCGTGTTCTCCAGGCCGCCGAGGACCTCGGCTACCGGATGAACAACGCCGCCCGGGCACTCGCCTCCGGGCGGACGAGATCCATCGGCGTGGTGACGCTGGGCACCGCCCTGTACGGGCCCGCGTCGCTGCTCATGGGCATCGAGCGCGCCGTCCGGGACACCGGGTACGCACTGCGGGTCGTCAACACGGTGGAGGGCGACCCCTCGGGCGTCGCCGGTGCCGTCGGCTCACTCCTCGAACAGGGGGTGGACGGCATCGTCGTCTCCGAGCCGATCGACGAAGGCCATGGCAGGGGTGCGGGCCTGGCGGAGCTGTCCGTCGACGTACCTGTCCTGGTCATCGGTGCGCCGTCCCCCTTAGCTACTTCCCGCCCGGTCACCTCGGGCGGCGGTGCGGACGTACTGACCCGGGCCGCCACCCAACACCTGCTGGATCTCGGACATGTGACGGTCCATCACCTCTCCGGACCGCCACGCTGGTTCGCGGCCAGGGACCGGCTCACCGCCTGGCGGGCCGCCCTCGCCGCCCACGGCGCGCCCGAGCCGCCCGTCGTCGTGGGCGACTGGTCGGCCGCCTCCGGATACGCGGCGGGCCGTCAGCTCGCCGCCGATCCCTCGGTGACCGCCGTCTTCGCCGCCAACGACGACATGGCCATCGGGCTGATCCGGGCTCTGACGGAGGCCGGCCGGCGCGTGCCGGACGACGTCAGCGTGGTCGGGTTCGACGACATCCCGGTCGCCGCGTATGTCACGCCGCCCCTCACCACGGTGCGGCAGCCGTTCGACGCCGTGGCGCAGGAAGGCCTCAAGCGGCTCCTGCACGCCATCGAGAACCCGGACGCGGATCCCCTGCCGCCGAGCGACCCACCGGTCGACCTCGTCGTACGGTCCTCCACCGCACCCCCGCCCCACCGGTAGCCGCACCGACAAGAGGCCGGCCAGCCCCACCTGCGGCCCCCTCCCCTGTTTCCCTCTCTCCACTCCCTTTCGCCCCGGCCGGAGTTCACCATGCCCAGAAACATCGTCTCCTCCTCTGCCATCAGCCGTCGTCTCCTCCTCACCGCGGCCGGCGCCGCCTCGCTCGGGGCGGCCCTCACCGCCTGCGGCGGGGGCGGGTCGGACAGCGGATCGTCCTCGTCGAAGCCGGTCAGCCAGGCCGACATCGACAAGGCCATGAAGACCCCGACCGAGCTGACGTTCTGGACGTGGGTCCCTGAGATCGCGCAGGAGATCGCCCTCTTCGAGAAGAAGTACCCGGCGATCAAGGTCAAGGCCGTCAACGCCGGTCAGGGCACCCCCGAGTACACCAAGCTGCGTACCGCTCTCAAGGCCGGCAGCGGCGCCCCGGACATGGTGCAGATCGAGTACCAGGCCATCCCGACCTTCACGATCACCGACAGCCTGCTGGACCTGCGGCCGTACGGCGTCTCCGCTCTCAAGTCGCAGTTCGTCGACTGGACCTGGAGCCAGGTCAGCGGCAGCGGCGGCGAGGTGTGGGCGGTCCCGCAGGACACCGGTCCGATGGGCATGCTGTACCGGCAGGACATCTTCGACAAGCACGGCATCGAAGTCCCCAAGACCTGGGACGAGTTCGCCGAAGCCGCGCGCAAGCTGCACAAGGCCGACCCGAACGTCTATCTGACCAACCTCGCCGCCAACCAGGTGGCCGCGTGGCACGGGTTGCTGTGGCAGGCGGGCGCCAAGCCCTACATCACCTCCGGCAAGAGTGACATCACCATCAGTGTCGACGACGCGGTCTCCAAGAAGCTCGGCGCGTTCTGGGGCGGGCTCGCTCAGGAGGGCGTCATCGGCGTCGAGCCGGACTTCACGGACTCCTGGTACGCCGCGCTCAACAAGGGCAAGTACGCCACCTGGCTCACCGGGGCCTGGGGCCCGGCCTTCCTCTCCGGCTCGGCCAAGGACACCTCCGGCAAGTGGCGGGCCGCGCCGATGCCGCAGTGGGACGCCTCCGCGCCCAGCGCGGGCAACTGGGGCGGCTCGACGACCGCCGTGATCCGTTCCACCAAGAACCCCATCGCCGCGGCCCAGTTCGCCCAGTTCATCAACAGCGACCCCGAGACCGCGAAGATGTTCGCGACGAAGCAGTTCTTCTTCCCGGCCACCAAGGCGCTGCTCGCGGACGCGAGTTACATCGGCGACACGCCCGCCTTCTACGGTGGCCAGAAGGTCAACGAGGTCTTCGCCGGTATCAGCGCCCAGGTCGACCCCGCCTTCCAGTGGCCGCCGTTCCTCGACCAGGTGGCCACCGACTGGACGGAGACCGTCGGCCGCTCGCTGGCCAGAAAGACCGACACGGTCGCCGCGCTCGGGGGCTGGCAGACGCGGATCACCACGTTCGCCAAGAGCCAGGGCTTCACGGTGAAGGCGGCTCCCTGACATGGCCAAGCATCTCGCACGACCCCGGTCGGCAGGCCCGCTGTTCATCGCCCCCTTCATGGTCCTGTTCCTCCTCCTCTTCCTCGCTCCGCTCGGCTACGCGGCCTATCTGAGCCTGTTCCAGGAGAAGTTGGTCGGCGGCACGTCGTTCGTCGGCCTGGAGAACTACCTCACCGCCGTCAAGGACCCGCAGCTGCGCGAGGGTGTCATCCGGGTGGCGACCTTCTTCGTGATCCAGGTCCCGGTGATGCTGCTGCTCGCCCTGCTCTTCGCCCTCGCCCTGGACAGCGGCCTGCTGCGGCTGTCCCGGGTGATCCGGCTGGGCATCTTCGTGCCGTACGCCGTCCCGAGCGTCGTCGCCACCTTGATGTGGGGCTACCTCTACGGCCCCGACTTCGGCCCGTTCGCCCAGCTCAGCGACAAACTGAGCCTGCCCGCCCCGCACTTCCTCACCGACAGCTGGATGCTCGGCAGCCTGGCGAACATCGTGACGTGGGAGTTCGTCGGCTACAACATGATCATCCTGTACGCGGCCCTGCGGACCATTCCGCATGACCTGTACGAGGCCGCCGCACTGGACGGGGCGGGCGCCTGGCGGGTCGCCTGGTCCATCAAACTCCCGGCGCTGCGGCCCGCGTTGACGCTCACCCTGCTCTTCTCGGTGATCGGCAGCTTCCAGCTCTTCAACGAGCCCAACCTGCTGATGAAGATCGTCCCGGACGTCATCGACAGCTCGTACACCGCCAACCTCTACGCGTACACGCTGGCCTTCACCAGCCAGCAGATCAACTACGCGGCAGCGGTCTCCTTCCTCCTCGGCCTGCTCATCGTGATCATCTCGTACGCCTTCCTGCTCACCGCGAACCGCAGGAGGCCCGCGTGACCACCACAACTCCCCCCGCGACCGGAGTGGTTCGTACGACGGCCCAGGCGCCCAAAGCGCCGAAGCGGCGACGCGGGGGACCGGCCGGCCGCCGCAGCACCCCCCTGACGATCGCCATGCTGGCGGTGCTCGCCTACTTCCTCCTCCCCCTCCTCTGGCTGCTGATCGCCTCCACCAAGAGCACCCAGGACCTGATCAACAGCTTCGGTCTGTGGTTCTCCGACACCCCGCAACTGCTGACGAACATCCGCGACACCTTCACCCAGGACGACGGCGTCTTCCTGCACTGGCTGCTCAACACCCTGTTGTACGCCGGTGTCAGCGCCGTCGGCGCCGCGGTCCTGGCGGCAGCCGCGGGGTACGGGTTCGCCAAGTTCCGGTTCCGCGGGAACGGCGCCGCCTTCAACCTCGTACTAGGCGCGGTCATGGTGCCGGCTACCGCCCTGGCCATTCCGACGTACCTGCTGTTCGCCAAGGTGGGGCTGGTGAACACGCCGTGGGCGATCATCCTGCCCTCGCTGGTGAGTCCTTTCGGGCTGTATCTCATGCGGGTGTACGCGCAGGACGCCGTGCCCGACAGCATCCTCGAAGCCGCGCGGATGGACGGGGCCGGTGAGTTCCGGATCTTCCTCCAGATCGTGCTGCGGCTGCTGGCGCCAGGGCTGGTGACGGTGCTGCTGTTCACGCTGGTGGCGACCTGGAACAACTACTTCCTGCCGCTGATCATGCTCAACGACCCGGACCTGTACCCGATCACGGTCGGGCTCTCCTCCTGGGCCGCCCAGGCGCAGAACGGCGGGGCGGGTGCCAGCAGCGACATGCTCGCGCTCGTCGTGACCGGGTCGATGATCTCGGTGGTCCCGCTCGTCGTGGCCTTCGTGCTGCTCCAGCGGTACTGGCAGAGCGGCCTGGCCACCGGCGGTGTGAAGCAGTAGCTCCCGGCCGGTCACACCGGTTGCCCAACTCCCCTTTCTCCCCTGGAGGTTGACTTCATGGCGGTTCTGCCCGCCCGCGTCCTCTTCGGCGCCGCGTACTACCACGAGTACCAGCCCACCCACGGCCGCGAGTTCCGTCCCGGCGAACAGCTCAAGACCGACCTCGATCTGATGGCCGACGCCCGGTTCACCGTGATCCGGGTCGGCGAGTCGGTCTGGTCGACCTGGGAGCCGGAAAACGGGCACTTCGACCTCGACTGGCTGGAGCCGGTGCTCGACGGCGCCCATGAGCGCGGCATCGCCGTGGTCCTCGGCACCCCGACGTACGCCGTGCCGCCGTGGCTGGCTCGCCAGTACCCGGAGATCACCGGCGAGCGGGCCACCGGGCAGCGCATCGGCTGGGGCGCCCGGCAGGAGGTCGACTTCACGCACCCCGCGTTCCGGTTCCACGCCGAGCGGGTGATCCGGAAGATCGTCGCACGGTACGCCGGGCATCCGGCGGTCATCGGTTTCCAGGTCGACAACGAACCCGGCAACGAACTCCTGCACAACCGGGGCGTGTTCGAGCGCTTCGTCGACCATCTCCGGGCGAAGTACGGGGACATCGAGACCCTGAACCGCGAATGGGGCCTCGTCTACTGGTCGCACCGTCTGTCCACCTGGGCCGACCTGTGGACCCCGGACGGCAATGTCCAGCCCCAGTACGACGTCGCCTGGCGGGAGTTCCAGGCCCGGCAGGTCACCGAGTTCATCGGATGGCAGGCCGACATCGTCCGCGAGTACGCGAACCCGGACCAGTTCGTCACCACCTGTATCTCGTACACCCGCCCGGGGGTGGAGGACGACGAGATGTCCGACCGGCTCGACATCGCGTCGGGCAACCCGTACTACGACATGCAGGACGGCCTCGCGCTCCCTGACCGTACGCCGGACGCGCACGCCCAGCGCTGGAAGACCACGGGCGTCTGGGCCCTGTACCAGACCGCCGACTGGATGTTCTCCTCCAAGCAGGCCCCGTTCCTCGTCACCGAGACCAACGCCGGCTCCATCGGCTTCGCGTGGGACAACCGCCCCGCCTACGACGGCCAGTGGCGCCAGGCCGCCTGGGCGCTGGTCGGGCGCGGTGCCAGGATGATCGAGTACTGGCACTGGCACACCCTGCACTTCGGCGCCGAGACGTACTGGGGCGGAGTCATCCCGCACAGCGGCCGACCCGGTCGTACGTACGCCGAACTGGCCAAGCTGGGCGCCGAGTTGGACACGGCGGGTTCTCTGGTCGCCGGTCTCGAACCGGACGCCGACATCACGATGGTCTACTCGACGCCCAGCAAGTGGCTGATGCAGAAGTACCCGCCGCTCGCGACGGGCGACGGCGAGCCGGACGACACCGCCTACCACCGGATCTTCGACCCGTTCTACCGGGGCGCCTTCGACGCCGGCCGGCAGGTCCGGATCGTCCACGCCCGCCAGCTCCACGACCCGAGCGGTGAGCGGGAGAGCCTGACCCCCGAGGAGGCGGCGAGCCGTCACCCGGTCCTGGTCGTCCCGGCGCTGTACGTCGTCGACGACACGACCCTCGACTGGTTCGCCGCGTACGCCCACGCGGGCGGCCACCTGGTCCTCGGCCCGCGCACGGCGTACGCCGACCACGAGGCGCGGGCCCGCAACGAGCTCGCTCCCGGTCGACTGGTGGACGCGGCGGGCGTCGGCTACGACGAGTTCAGCAACCTGACCGCCGAGATCCCGGTGCGTGCCGTACCCGGCGGCCCGCTCCGGCTGCCGGACAGCGCAACGGCGTCGCACTGGGTCGACGGTCTCACCGTCACCGATGCCGAGCCGCTGGTCACGTACGACCACCCGCACTTCGGCCGCTGGCCGGCGGTCACCACCCGCCGCCACGGCGCGGGCCAGGTGACGTACGTGGGCACGGTGCCGGGCCGGGACCTCGCCCGGGAGCTGGCCGGCTGGCTGACCCCCGCCGCGCGCAGTGTCTGGGGGGACCTGCCGGCCTCGGTCACGGCGACCACCGGCACGGCCGAGGACGGGCGGCGCGTGCACATCGTCCACAACTGGAGCTGGGAGCCCGTGCGCGTCACGGCGCCGGCCGACCTGACGGACGTACTGAACGGCAGCCCGGTCCCGGCGGGCACCGAGCTGGACCTCGGCGCCTGGGACGTACGGGTATTCAGCACCAACTGACCTCCGCTCAGGGGCTGTTGTCGTCACGTGACGACAACAGCCCCTGAGCGGTTCCAGAGCACCGACAAGCGCGCGGCACGGCGGATGGTGGAGCGGGCTACACCATGCATTCGGGAGAGCGGTCCCTCGTGGCGGCGGGCGGACGGCGGGATCGTAGTCGGCAGGAGATCACAACGGGGCATGTGCCTGGTCTCGCCTGATCGCCCGATCGCCGAAGCCCTCGTCAACCCATGAAGTGAAGGGACCCTTTCCATGCCCTCGAACCGCCGCCGTGGACGTCGTCGTATCGCCGCCATCGCGACCGCCGCTGCCGCCGTCACCCTGACCGCCGGGCTCCTGACCGGCTGCGAGGACCTCGACAGCTCCCTGGACTGCCTCAGCAACGCCGACTCGATCTCGGACAGCGTCAAGGCGATCCACGAGGCCGGCTGGGACGCGGTGAAGGACCCGTCGAAGACCGACGACTCCATCGACACCATCGACAAGAACCTCGACAAGATCAACAAGGAGACGGACGACAACAAGGTCGACAAGGCGGTCGACGACCTGGACAAGGCGATCGACGACTACAACAAGTCGATCCTGAACGGCGACACGAACCCGGACTCCAGCAGGATCGACGCGGCCGCCGACAGGCTGACGGACGTCTGCACATCGTAGGAACACCACCGGGGCCCTGCCGTCCGCAGACGGCAGGGCCCCGGTCGTCGGTTGCGACAGTCAGTTGCGCTTCCCGTCCTCAGCCCTCGTCGGCCGCCAGCCGCAACGAGATGCTGTTGATGCAGTACCGCTGATCGGTCGGGGTCGGATACCCCTCCCCCTCGAACACATGTCCGAGATGCGACCCGCACCGCGCACATCGCACCTCGGTCCGCACCATGCCGTGGGTCCGGTCCGACAGCAGTTCCACCGCGTCGGTGTCCTTCGGGTCGAAGAAGGACGGCCAGCCGCAGTGCGACTCGAACTTCGTGTCCGAGGTGAAGAGTTCGGCGCCACAGGCCCGGCAGGAGTAGACACCCTTCGTCTTGGTGTCCGTGTACTCACCCACGAAGGCGGGCTCCGTGCCGGCCTGGCGCAGGACCGTGTACTCGGCCGGCGTCAGCTCCGCGCGCCACTGCTCATCCGGCTTTTCGACGTCGTACGACATGAAGCTCAGCCCCTCACTACGAAAGTCACCGCGAAATCACCGCGACAGTCACTGCGGAACCGTGAACGTCACCGTGACAGGCGGTCCAGGATCCGCGGGCCCAGGTCCGTCACGTCACCCGCGCCCATGGTGAGAACGAGATCACCGGGCTTCGCCATTCCCGCGACGGTCTCGGGCACCTCCGCCTTGTCGGACACGGCCGTGACATCGGCGCCCGCGGTCCGCGCGGCATCGATGATCAGCGTGCTCGTCACGCCGGGGATGGGGTCCTCGCGGGCCGGGTAGATGTCGAGGACCACCGACGCGTCCGCCAGCGCCAGCGACTCGCCCATCTCCTTGCCCAGCTCCTGGGTACGGGAGAAGAGGTGCGGCTGGAAGACCACCAGGATGCGCGCGTCACCGACCGCCGCCCGCATCGCCTCCAGGTCGGCCGTCATCTCGGTCGGGTGGTGGGCGTACGAGTCGATGACCTGGACGCCCGCCGCCTCGCCCTTCAGCTGGAGCCGCCGCTTCACCCCCGTGTACGCCGCCAGGGCGGGGGCCAGCTCGCCGGCGGGCACGCCCAGCGCGACGCCCGCCGCCAGCGCGGCCACCGCGTTGTGCGCGTAGTGCCGGCCGGGCACCGAGACCGTGAAGGTGAGCGAGGCCCCGTCCAGTTCGACGGTCACCTCGCTCTTCAGCCCCTGGGGCACGACGGACAGCACCCGCACATCCGCGTCCGCCGACTCCCCGTACGTCACCACCCGCACGGAGTCCGGCAGGCGCCGCGTCAGCTCGCGGGCACCGTCCTGGTCGGCGGCGATCACCAACGTCCCGCCGGGCACGATGCGGCCCGCGAACGTCTCGAAGGACTCGTAGATCTCGTCCATGGAGGCGTAGTTGGCGTGGTGGTCGAGTTCGACGTTGAGGACGATCGCGACCTCGGGCGCGTACTTGTGGAAGCTGCGGTCCGATTCGTCCGCCTCGGCCACGAAGATGTCGCCGTCGCCGTGCAGGGCGTTCGAGCCGGGCGCGTCGAGGTCGCCGCCGATCGCGTACGAGGGGTTCAGTCCCAGCTCACTCAGCGACACCGCCAGCATCGACGTCGTGGTCGTCTTGCCGTGGGTGCCCGCGACCGCGATCGGCCGCAGGCCGTCCATCAGCCGGGCGAGCGCGTCCGAACGGTGGACAACCGGGATCCCCAGCTCCGCCGCCCGCGCCAGCTCCGGGTTGTCCGCCCGGATCGCGGAGGAGACCACGACGCAGGTGGCGTCGTCGGCCAGATGCCCGGCCGCGTGCCCGATGTGCACGGTCGCCCCCAGCGCCCGAAGCGCCGCGGCGGTCTCGGACTCCTTGGCATCACTCCCGGCCACCACGGCCCCACGCTGCGCCAGGATCTTCGCGATCCCCGACATCCCTGCACCACCGATGCCGATGAAGTGCGGTCGGTCCATGGCGATGGGAAGGCCGGGTGCCATGTGTGTCTCCCTGTGCGTGGTGCGTACGGCGGACGTTCGAGGAGTCAGCCTATTGCCTGTGAAACGAGGGTGACCGCATCGCCCTGAGTGGCGCGGGGCTGTATCGATATGCGGCTCCGCCGCGTGGGCGCGACCGGCCCCCACGCACCCGCACCCGGACAACTACGCCTTACTGTGCGAGAACAACTTCAAAACCGGCACCCCCACCTTGTGCCGAGCCCGAGAGGCCCAGTCCCGGTGGAAGAACTCCTCCACGTAGTGGGGATCGGTCAGCACGATGACCTCATCCGCGTCGATCTCTTCCACCAAGCCCTTCAACGCATCGAGCGGATGGTCCTCGACAATCTGCCCGTCCGCCTCGTGCCCCGCCACCCGCAACGCCGCCAGCGACACCTCCAGCGCCCGCTCCGCCGTCGCCGCCGCGTCCTCGCCCTCGGGGGTCTCCCCTTCGTGCGCCGCGTCGTCGAGCTCGCCCAGTGCGATGTCGTCGATGGCCCGCAGCAACCGGTCGGCCTGATCGCCACGGGGCTGGAGCAGCACGTGGAAGGCCACTCCCTCCTCGCCGTGCAAGGTGGTGACGAACTCCACGTCGGCGGACGTCAGGGCCTTCTCGATCATCAGTACGCTTGTGAACACGACAGGTGCCCTTCTCCTCCGTGGGCCGTCCGTAGGCCCCTGCTGAAACCATCCTGCCCCGTGATCGCACGGGGACTGCGAAATTTAGTGTGCCCAGCGAAAGTCAAACGGAACGAGCGATTCCGAATCGTGTCGACACGGGCGGGAACTCACGCGTCAGGAGCGGTGATACCGGCTGAACAAGAAGCCGGCCTCCTCCAGCAACGACACCAGTTCGAAGTGACGGGGAACCCCCACCGAAGGCCCGCCCGAGATCCGCTGGGCGTCCCCGACGGTGAGCATCGGGGAGATCGTCAGGCACAGCTCGTCGAGCACACCGGCCGCCACCAGTTGCCCCAGCAGTCGAGGCCCGCCCTCGGCCAGCAGCCGGGTGTGCCCGAGGTCGGCGAGGGCCTGTACGGCGCGCGCCGGGTCCACGCCCATGCCGTCACCGGCGACGACCACCTGGGCACCCGCCTTCTCGGCCGCCGCGACCCGGTCGGGAGCGGCCGCGGCACCCGTGAGGATCAGGGTGGGAACCAGGGGCGAGGTGAACAACGGGAGCGAGTAGTCCAGTTCCAGACTCGCGCTGACGATCGCGACCGCCGCGACCTCGGCCTGTCCGGCCGCCTCCCGGGCCGCGGTGAACTCCGGACGTGCGCGAACGGGACGGTAACCCTCCTGGCGTACCGTTTCCGCACCGACGAGGACCACGTCGGCCAGTTGCCTCAGGGTGCCGAAGACACGCATGTCGGCGGCGGAGGAGATGGGCTGCGAGCGGCCGTCGTGCTGGGCGGCGCCGTCGAGCGTGGACACCATGTTGGCGCGTAGCCAGGCTTCCTGGCGCCCGTTCGTCCGCTCGGGGTAGGCGTAGGCGGCGGCCAGCTCATCGAGGCTCCACTCCCGGTCGCCCGTCCCGGCACCGCCGGGCGAACCACCGGCACCACCGGTTTCCACGGCCCCTCCCGAGGCCCCGGCAACTGTCTCTTCGGTCACAGGGAACAGGCGTCGCATGCCAGGCAGTCTGGCACGGTACCCAGGGTCTGTCCGGCGGGCCGAGCCCTGGATCGCGAGGCCCGGTGCGCCTGTATGCGGCGTTTGCCCTGGTTACCGGCTCCTTCACTCCCCGCGCTCCCGGCTTCGCTCGGCCGGAGGGACCCCCGCAGGCCGCCGCCCTCCTCCTGCCTGCCGCCGCACACACCGGCCCCCACCCGGCATCGTGTCCGTGCACGGTCGATCCAGACCGGCTGGGCCCGCCGGACAGGAACTAGCATGGTGAACCGTGCCTACCACCCCCGCCGCCCCCGGTTTCGGCCCGATAGCCGACACGGCCCCGCTGTCCCTGTGCGTCCGTGAGCCGCACGTCCCCGCGGACCGGCTGGTCGCCGAGATGGTGCCGCCGCCCCGGTTCGACTCGGTGCGCTTCGGTACGTACATCCCGGACCCGAACCAGCCCAGCCAGACCGAGGCCGTGCGCGTCCTCGACGGCTTCGCGGGCGGGCTCGGCGGGGCCCACGCCGTGGGGGGCGGCAAGCGGGGGTTCTTCGGGTTCGGGAAGGTCAAGGCGCCCAAGGTGCCGGCCGGTCCCCGTGGCGTCTACCTCGACGGCGGTTACGGCGTCGGCAAGACCCACCTCCTCGCCTCCCTCTGGCACGCCACCCCGGCCGAGCCCGCCCTCAAGGCCTTCGGCACCTTCGTGGAGCTGACGAACCTGGTCGGCGCCCTCGGCTTCCAGAAGACCGTCCAGACCCTGTCCGGACACCGGCTGCTCTGCATCGACGAGTTCGAACTGGACGACCCGGGCGACACCGTCCTCGTCTCGACGCTGCTCGGGAAGCTCGTCGACGCGGGTGTCGCGCTCGCCGCGACCTCGAACACCCTGCCGGGCAAGCTCGGTGAGGGCCGGTTCGCGTCGGCCGACTTCCTGCGCGAGATCCAGGGCCTGTCCGCCCACTTCCGCGCGTTGCGCATCGACGGCGAGGACTACCGCCACCGGGGGCTGCCCCAGGCCCCGGCGCCGTACTCCGAGGAGCAGGTGACCAAGGCGGCGTATGCCACCGAGGGCTCGTCGCTCGACGACTTCCCGCACCTCCTCGACCACCTCGCACGCGTGCACCCCAGCCGGTACGGCGCCCTCACGGACGGCCTGAAGGCCGTGTGCCTCACCGACGTGCGGCCGGTTCCCGACCAGTCGACGGCGCTGCGGCTCGTCGTGCTCGCCGACCGGCTGTACGACCGCGAGGTGCCGGTGCTCGCCTCCGGTCTGCCCTTCGACCAGTTGTTCAGCGAGGAGATGCTGAACGGCGGCTACCGCAAGAAGTACTTCCGCGCGATCTCCCGCCTGACCGCACTGGCCCGCGACGCCAAGGGTCTCGTGGAACACGCCTGAGCCTCGCTCGTCAGCCATATGAACTACCGCAGGTCAAGGCTCAGTTCACGTCATCCCACCCGCGCTTTTCAGGCTCTCTTCAGCTTGAAACGTTAAGTTAACCCTGCAAACAACTTCGCAGGGTTAACGTGTTTCTTGACCCGCAGTTGACCAACCGTTGACGAGCGCAAGAGACCGCGAACACCTGGAGGGGGGCGCATGTTCCGAGGTACTACGGCCCGGACCGTGATTTCGCTCCTCGCCGCCGCCCTGCTGGCCCTCCAGTTCTTCGCTCCCACAGCCTCCTTCGCATCCGCGCACACAGTCCGTCAAGCCGAGGCCAAGACCGAGCCCAGAATCAAACCCAGGGCAGCAGCCCAGCGCGACGAGTACGTCACCTGCGGTGATGGCGGCCGCCATCACGACCCGAGCCTGCCTCTGCGCACCCGCGACCGGCATCGCATCGCCGATTCAGGTCCCCAGATACCCGAGCGCCCGCTCCGCGCAGTGGACCCCGCCGCCCCGCACGAACCGGAAACGCGCGTCACGTCCCGCCATCAGGCGCCCAGATCGCTGACCGCGCACACCCCGGCCGCGCTCCAAGTGTTCCGCTGCTGACAGCAGAAGCCTCCCCCCACGCTCTGTCATGTACGTCCGACGCGCCATCGAGGCGCGCCAGGAGGAGTCACCACATGCAGCCCCTCATCGAGAACGCCCGTACCTTCGGTCAGCGCCCTGAGGAGTTCGCCAAGCTGGCCGCAGGCCAGTCCCCCCAGGTCCTGTTCATCACCTGCTCCGATTCGAGGGTCGTGCCGGCCCTGATCACAGGTGCCAGGCCCGGCGAGCTCTTCGAACTGCGCACCGCGGGCAACATCGTTCCCCCGTACGCCTCCGCCCGCCCCACCGGCGAGGCGGCCACCATCGAGTACGCCGTGGAGGTCCTCGGCGTCAGCGACATCGTGGTCTGCGGCCACTCGCACTGCGGTGCCGTCGGCGCCCTGGTGCGCGGCGACGACCTCACCGCCGTACCCGCCGTACGCGACTGGCTCGCGCACGCCGCCGACGACCCCACGGCCGCAGCCACGGCCTCGTCCGCCACCGACGACCCGACGGTCGCCTCGGCCGTCCAGAACCACGTCCTCGCACAGCTGCTGCGGCTGCGCTCCTACCCGTGCGTGGAGCAACGCCTGGCGAAGGGTCAACTGCGGTTGCGCGGCTGGTACTACGAGGTGCACACCGGCTCCGTGCGCGAACACCGCGCCGCCACCGACGCGTTCGAAGCGCTGTGAGGGCCGCCATGTCCATACTTGCCAAGGTCCCCCATCTGCGGCAGGACTTCGCCGCCTCGCTCGTCGTGTTCCTGGTCGCCCTGCCGCTGTGCGTGGGGGTCGCTGTCGCCTCCGGCGTGCCGGCCGAACTCGGCCTGGTCACCGGCATCGTGGGCGGCATCATCACCGGACTCCTGCCGGGCAGCAGCCTCCAGGTTTCCGGACCCGCCGCCGGCCTCACCGTGCTGGTCTTCGAGGCCGTACGGGAGCACGGGCTGCCCGCGCTCGGGGTGATCGTGCTCGCCGCCGGGCTGCTCCAACTGGCCATGGGCGCCCTGAAGCTGGGGCGCTGGTTCCGGGCCATATCGGTGTCCGTCGTCGAGGGCATGCTGGCCGGGATCGGGCTGGTGATCATCGCCGGGCAGCTGTACGCGGCAGCCGGGCTGAAGGCGCCGGCCGCCGGGCTCGACAAGATCACCGGGTTGCCCGACGCCGCCGCGAAGGCCGTGGGGAGCACCAGCGCGCTGGCCTCGCTGGCGGTCGGCGCGGGCACGATAGCCGTGATCGTGCTCTGGCAGCGGCTGCCCAAGAAGGTGCGGGCAGTACCGGGCGCGCTCGCCGCGGTGGTCCTGGCGACCGCCGTCACCCTCGTGTTCAACCTGCCGGTGGGAACCGTCGAGGTGAAGGGCCTGCTGGACGCCGTCCAGCTGCCCGGGCTCGGCGCCTTCGGCGAACTGGCGAGCCTGAGCGTCCTCGGCACGGTCGTGGCGTTCACGCTGATCGCGTCCGCCGAGAGCCTGTTCAGCGCCGCCGCGGTGGACCGGCTGCACGACGGTCCGCGCACCCAGTACGACAAGGAACTGATGGCGCAGGGCGCCGGCAACACCGTGTGCGGCCTGCTGGGCGCGCTGCCGATGACCGCGGTGATCGTGCGCAGCTCGGCGAACCTCCAGGCGGGCGCGCGGACGAAGGCGTCCCGGGTGCTGCACGGCGTATGGCTGCTGCTGTTCGCGGCGCTGCTGCCCGGCGCGCTGGCGCTCATCCCGCTGCCCGCACTGGCCGGCATCCTCGTCCACGCCGGTTGGAAGCTCATACCGGTGCGCGGGGTCGTTTCGCTCTGGCGCGAGCACCGGGGTGAGGCGCTGATCCTGGTGGTCACGGCCGTGGCGATCGTGTCCGTGAACATGTTCGAGGGCGTGCTGATCGGTCTCGCACTGTCGGTGGGCAAGACCGCCTGGGAGGCCTCGCACCTCAAGCTGGAGGTCATAGACAAGGGCGCCGGGCCCATCCAGGCGTATCTGTCGGGCAACGCGACCTTCCTGCGGCTGCCGAAGATCCTCGACAACCTTGAGGCGCTGCCCCAGGACCGGCCGATAGAGCTGGACCTCTCGGGCCTGCACCACCTGGACCACGCCTGCCGCACGGCCCTGGAGAGCTGGGCGGAGCGACACAGCGAGGCCGGGACGGAACCCGTGAGGATGATGACGACCGCGCCATAGCCTCCGCGTACGAGGTTGCCCGGTCCGGGACTCGCCCCGAGCCCCGGACCGGGCATATCGTTTGTTAAGGGTGCCGATCGGCACGTACGGGACGGCTGCGAAAGGTCGTCGTCATGCTTGAGGAACTGCTGGCCGCGGGCGTCGCCGCCGCAAGCGCCGGGCTCGTCTACATCGGGGCGGCGGCACGGGTCGTCAAGCAGTACGAACGCGGGGTCGTCTTCCGGCTCGGCCGCCTCACCGGAGACGTACGGCCGCCCGGCTTCACGCTGGTGGTCCCGTTCGTGGACCGACTGCACAAGGTCAACATGCAGATCGTCACGCTGCCGGTGCCGGCCCAGGAGGGCATCACACGGGACAACGTGACCGTGCGCGTGGACGCGGTCGTCTACTTCAAGGTCGTCGACGCGGCGAACGCGATCATCCAGGTCGAGGACTACCGGTTCGCGGTCTCCCAGATGGCGCAGACCTCGCTGCGCTCGATCATCGGCAAGAGCGACCTGGACGACCTCCTCTCCAACCGGGAGAAGCTCAACCAGGGCCTGGAGCTGATGATCGACAGCCCGGCCATCGGCTGGGGCGTGCAGATCGACCGGGTCGAGATCAAGGACGTGTCCCTGCCGGACACGATGAAGCGCTCGATGGCCCGCCAGGCCGAGGCCGACCGGGAAAGGCGGGCCCGGATCATCAACGCGGACGCCGAGTTGCAGGCCTCGAAGAAACTGGCGGAGGCCGCCGGAGTGATGTCCGAGCAGCCCGCCGCACTCCAACTCCGGCTGCTCCAAACGGTGGTGGCGGTCGCGGCCGAGAAGAACTCGACGCTCGTCCTGCCCTTCCCGGTGGAACTGCTCCGCTTCCTGGAACGGGCGCAGCCCCAGCAGCCGCCTCCAGAAGGGTCACCCGGATGAGGCGCGCTACGCGCGTGGTTCCCGAGGCCCGTAGGGCGTGATACACACGGCAAGGTCACAGTCCTGTCCGCCAGCAGGAAGGTCGCCTCATGTCCGAAATCGATATGCCCGAAATCGATGGTTCCTCAACAGCCGGTCATTCCAAGGCAGTTGACAGCTCGCCCGCCTCCCGACGCCAGGTCCTCGCCCGCACCGGCGCCCTGGGGGCCGGGATCGCCTTCACCGGAGCCCTCTCCGAACTCTTCGCCGGGACGGCCGCCGCCCAGGAGCTGGGGCACTCGGGCTACGGCCCCCTGGTCCCCGACCCGAAGGGTCTGCTCGACCTGCCGAAAGGTTTCCGCTATCGGGTCCTGTCCCGCGAGGGCGATCCCCTGCGCTCGGGCGAGGGACCGGTCCCCTCCAACCACGACGGCATGGCGGCCTTCGCGGGCCGGCACGGCCGCGTCCATCTGGTCCGCAACCACGAGAACCGAGCCACTCCCAGAATCCCGGTCCCGACGGTCAAGGGCCTCACCTACGACCCGATGGGCAAGGGCGGCTGTACGTCCCTCACCCTCGACCGGGACGGGGACGTCCTCTCGGAACGGGTCGCCATCGCCGGTACGGCCGTCAACTGCGCGGGCGGGCCCACGCCTTGGGGCACCTGGCTGACCTGCGAGGAGACCGAGGACAAGGCCGGCACCAACGGCTACACCAAGGACCACGGCTTCATCTTCGAGGTCGACGGGGCCGACCCGCACCGCACCGGCGCCGTCCCGCTCACCGCGATGGGCCGCTTCCAGCACGAGGCGATCGCCGTCGACCCGAGGAACGGCATCGTCTACGAGACCGAGGACGCCTTCCTCAAACCCTTCGGTCTCTTCTACCGCTTCCTGCCCAAGAGGCCGCTGGGCGGGGTCGGTTCACTGCGCGCGGGCGGCCGGCTCCAGGCGATGCGCGTACCGGGAGTGCCCGACCTCTCCTCGATCCAGGAGCCGGGCGCCACCTTCGACGGTGTCGAGTGGGTGGACGTACCGGACCCGCTGGCCGCCCAGACCCCCGTCCGCCTCCAGGACTTCGGCCCGAAGGGCATCACGCACGCGCAGAAACTGGAGGGCTGTTACTGGGGCGGGCGGTGCGTGTACTTCGTGTCGTCGTTCGCCCACGCGGGCGAGGGTTCGGCGGCCACCCACTTCGGCCAGATCTGGCGCTACGACCCCGCCGCGCGCCGCCTCACCCTCGTCATCGTCTTCGGCCCGGACACGGACGTCCAACTGCCCGGCGAATCCCCGGACAACATCACCCTCGCCCCGAGCGGCGGCCTGATGGTGTGCGAGGACGGGGAGGGCGCCCAGCACGTGTACGGCGTGACGCGCAAGGGCACGGTGTACGCGATGGCCCGCAACGCGCAGAACATCGGCACCGAAAGCGCCCCGGAATGGGGCGAGTTCGCGGGCGTCACCTTCTCTCCCGACGGCAGGACGATGTACGTCAACTGCTACACGCCGGGGACGACCTTCGCGGTGCGGGGCCCGTGGAAGCGGTAACGGGCGCCCCCTGAACGGGACATGGCGGGCAGGCCATAACCTGTCCGCCATGAACGTACCGGGGGACGTGATCGACGGCCGGTTCGAGCTGCTGGAGCGGCTCGGCAGCGGCGGGATGGGCACGGTGTGGCGGGCCCGCGACGCCGTACTGCACCGCGAGGTGGCCCTGAAGGCGGTACGGGTCCGGCACGACGCGGCGGCGTCCGACGTCGTACGGGAACGGGTGATGCGCGAGGCACGGGCGCTCGCCCGGCTCAGCCACCCGCACGTGGTGACGGTCCATCAGATCATCGACGACGATCCGCAGCCCTGGATCGTCATGGAACTGGTGCCCGGCGTCTCGCTCGACAAGCGCCTGGAATCGGGCCCGTTGACGCCGGTGGAGGCAGCGCGGATCGGCGGCCAGGTACTGGACGCGCTGCGCGCGGCGCACGCGGCGGGCGTCCAGCACCGGGACGTCAAACCGGCGAACATCCTGGTGCGAGAGGACGGGAGCGCGGTCCTCACCGACTTCGGGATCGCCGCGCTCCAGGGCGCGACGGCCCTGACGGTGACCGGCGAACTCATCGGCTCCCCCGAGTACATCGCCCCGGAACGCATCCGTGGCCCCTCCGACGACCCGGCCGCCGACCTGTGGTCCCTGGGAATCGTGCTGTACGTGTGTGTGGAGGGCGTGAGCCCCCTGCGCCGCGAGACCTCGCTCACGACCCTGGCCGCCGTCCTGGAGTCCGAGGTCCCGCCGCCGTCCCGCTCCGGCCCGCTGGCCCCCGTACTCGAAGCACTGCTCGAACGGGACCCGGCGGCGCGCCCCGAGGCGGGCCGACTGGCGGCGATGCTGGAGCAGGTGGCGACGGGCGGAACAGCGGGATCCGTTCAGCGGACGCTGGCGGCGCCCCGACACATGGCGACCGGCGCGGAGCCACGTAGGGCGGGAGGGCGGCTCCTGCCGTCGCCGAACCGTCGCAAGCGGGTCGTCGGGTCCGCCGTGCTCGCGGTCTTCGTCGCCCTCGCCGCCCTCTTCCTCGCGCCGCGCGTCCTCGACGGGAACAAGACGGACGGCGACTCGGGCCGGGCCTCCGGTACGAGAACCTCACCGGCTCCCTCGCCCGCCGCGGCCGGCCGCTGGATCGCCCAGCTCCACTCCGAGCCGGTCGGCTCCGGGACCGCCGCCCGCGACGCACGGCTCGCCGAGGTCAGGGAGTCCGTGCCGGAGGCGGTGTTCGTGCGCAGCGACACATACGCGTCCCTGCGACCGGGTTACTGGGTGATCTACGCCCCAGGCCCGTTCGCCGACGGCCGGGCCGCACTGGCCTTCTGCCACGAACGCGGCCGCACGACACTGGCCACCTGCCTGGGCCGCTACCTGAGCACCAGCGCCACCGACTTCGCCGACCAGTGCCGCCCGCCCGCCGCCAACCCCACCGGGCGCTGCACGCGCCGGTAGCCGCCGACGGCTGGCGCGTCACGCTCCCGCGCCGCAGGATCGAGGGACCGGACCGGAAGAGGTGCCCCATGGCCGAGAAGGGCTCGAAACAGGACGCCGGGAAGCATACGGAGAGTGCCCCGAACACGCTGAGTGAGCTGTTGCGCGTCCCGGGCGGGGAGCACGTGGACCTCGGCGCGTACGACACCGGGGCCACCCCGGGCGGGCCCGCCGGCAAGGCCGCCGGGCTCGTCGACACCGCTCGGATGGGCGAACGGCTCGCGGACCTCCAGGAGCGCCTGTGGGCGGCGGGCTCGGCCGGGGACCGGCGGCGGCTGCTGCTCGTCCTGCAGGGCATGGACACCAGCGGCAAGGGCGGCACCGTCAAGCACGTCATCGGCCTGTTCAACCCGTCGGGCTGCCGGATCAAGGCGTTCAAGGCACCCACCCACGAGGAACTGGGCCACTCCTTCCTCTGGCGCATCAAAAGGGCCCTCCCGCAGCCCGGCGAGATCGGCATCTTCGACCGCTCGCACTATGAGGACGTCCTGATCGCCCGGGTCCGCGAACTCGTCTCCCGGGCCCAGCTCACCAGCCGCTACAGCCAGATCAACGGCTTCGAGAAGTCCCTCGCCGACGACGGCGTGACCGTCGTGAAGTGCTTCCTGCACATCTCCTACGACCAGCAGCGACGCCGTCTCCTCGAACGCCTCGACAACCCCGACAAGCACTGGAAGTTCAACGTCGGCGACATCGACGAGCGCGCCCTGTGGCCCGCGTACCAGGAGGCGTACGAGATCGCCCTGGAGCGGTGTTCGGCCGACGCTCCCTGGTACCTGATCCCGGCGGACCGCAAGTGGTACCGCAACTGGGCGATCAGCCGACTGCTGCTGGAGCACCTGGAGGCGCTCGCCCCGCAGTACCCGAAGGCGGACTTCGACGTGGCGGAGTCCAGGGCGCGCCTGCTCGCCACGTAGGCGACCGGCCTACGCTGGTGTCATGAGCGAAAAGCACGACGAGCGCCCCGAGCGCGAGGCGCACGAGGACGGAGGCGACGGGCCGCCGTACGCGGAGTGTGTGCTGTGCCGGAAGCCGACCGAGTACCCGGAGTCGCAGAAGGGCATCACCCTCTGCCCGGTGTGTGAATGGCAGGAGGCGCAGCGCACCGCGTGTTCAGGGTGAGCGGCGTGAGGTGAGCGCGCAGGCCACGGCGGTCGCCGCCACCGTGAGCAGGGCTGCCGCAACCAGCGGCAGCAGGGGCACCGGGACGGTGCCCGAGCGCGAGCCGGTCACCAGGGACGTGATCGCCGACTTCGCCGGGGACCCCGTCCCCACCATCGCCAGCAGCGCGCCGAGCATCATCGCGGGCACCGCCCGGCCGGGCGAGCGCAGCAGCGGCCACGTCGTGAGCGCGCCGACGGCCGTGCCGAGCAGGGCGCACGCCAGGGCGGCGAGCAGTCCGGCGGCCCCTGCCGGAAGCGGCTCCACCCGGATCTGGTGGTCGGCGCTCGCCGGGTCGCTGATCAGGGTCACCACGACGGTCGCGGTCGTGCCGAGGGCCGCCGCGGCGGACAGTGCCACCAGGAGACAGGCGAGGTGCGCCCGTCCGGGGCCGGCGGCCGCGGCCACGGCGGCGCGGGCGGCGGGCGGCTCGTTGCCCGCGCAGATCCGCACCAGCCAGGCGGCCACCGGCAGTACGGCCGCCGCGGCGTACCCGAGCGAGTCGAGCACCGGCTGCCCGCCCTGCACCCCGACGCCCAGGAACACCGCGTACAGGATGAACGGCGGCAGCCAGCGCTGCGAACGCACGAGCAGGGCTGCCTGGTAGCGCAGGAGGTGGGTCATCGGCGGCTTTCGTCGGTGGCGAGGGGTGCGTGTGCGGCGGTGTCGGCGGACGTTCCCGTCGTGCCGGGGGTTCCCGTCGCCGCTGGTCCGACGCTCACCACGTGCCAGGGCGGACGGGCCGTGAGCAGGGCGCGGAGCACGACGTCCGAGTGGGTCCGGGGGACGGTGAGCCGGTGGCCGCCCGACGGCACGGCCTCCGCGCTCGACGTCGTCCACTTCAACGCCTCGGCCGGGGGCTGAGCGCCCGGCGGCCCCTGGGCCTCGACGACCAGGTGCGGGCCGGAGGGTTTTGGTGAACCGGCTTGTGCCGTACGGCGGTTGAGGCTGCCCTCGGTCACGATGTACGTCGCGTCGGGCGCCCCCGCCAGGCGGCCTGGGTCGTGGTCGACGAACACCACCGAGGCGCCGGACGCGGTCCGTTCGGCGACGACCCGCTCCAACTCGCCCCGGGCGGCGGTGTCGAGGCCCGTCCACGCCTCGTCGAGGACGAGCAGCTCCGGGTCGGCGAGCAGGGCCTGCGCGACCGCGACCTTCTGGCTGCTGCCCTTCGACAGCTGCGCCATGGGCGTGCGGGCGTATGCGGCGGCGCCGAAGCGCTCCAGCCACTCGTCGGCGGCGCGGGCGGCGGCCGTACGGGACAGTCCGTGCACGGCGCCGAGATGGGTGAGGTAGCCGTGCGCGGTGAAAGGCAGCACCGTTGGGAAGCGTTCGGGGACGTATGCGGTGCGTGGGCGGCCGGTGCGGGTGCCCTCCGTGGGGGCGTCGATGCCGGCGAGCACGCGCAGGAGCGTGGACTTGCCTGTGCCGTTGGCACCCTCGATGCGGGTGAGGGTGCCGGGGGTGAGAGTCAGGTCGACGCCGCGTAGGACCCAGGGGCCGCGTATGCCGTAGCGGCGGCCCACGCCGTCCAGTCGAAGTTCGTGTCCCATACGCCCCCGCCCTCTCCCCAGAGGAACCGATCTTCCGCCTGGCAAACTGAAGGACGTGACCAATGACCCGGCCGTTCCCGGCGACAGCCCTTTCCGCTCCGAGCCTTCCTCACGTGATGAGGCCCCTCAGTTCGTCCTCCCCCTCGTCGCCCGGATCGAGAAGGCCGAACCGCCCGCTCGTACGGACGCGTTGGAGACCGCCGCCCGGGCCGTTCTCGTGATCCTCGGGGACGAGCGGTCGGCCAGTGAGGGTGAGTGGGCGCAGGTCATGCGGGACTGGCAGGACGCCCGGATCCGCAAGGTCGTGCGGCGGGCACGGGGCGCCGAGTGGCGGCGGGCCGAGGCGCTGCCCGGCATCACGGTCACCGGCAAGTCGGCCGAGGTGCGGGTCTTCCCACCCGTTCCGCTGGACGGCTGGCCCAAGGACCTGGCCCGGCTCCAGGTCTCCGGCACCGACCTGGACGACCCGGAGCCGCCGCTCGACCCCGACCCTGCGGTGCCCGTCCTCTGGCTGAACCCTGAGCTGGACATGTCGGCGGGCAAGGCGATGGCCCAGACGGGACACGGCGCCCAGCTGGCGTGGTGGGAGCTGTCGGACGAGGCTCGCGCGCTCTGGCGCGACGCGGGCTTCCCGCTCGCCGTCCGCACGGCGGAGCCGGACCGCTGGCGTGAACTCACCTCCGGCGGGCTCCCTTTGGTCCGTGATGCCGGTTTCACGGAGATCGCGCCCGGTTCGGCGACGGTGGTCGCCGACCATCGTCCCCTGGGCCGCACAGGGTTCAAACATCTTCGTTGAACATCATCGGGTTCCCGCGCGTACCTTCTGTCGCTGGCCATGCAACACCTGCCCAACGACCAGTTGGTTTCCCCGGGAGGCTCCTTTGCCGCGCTTCAACCACTCGGCCCTCGTCATCGCGGCCCTGACGACCACCATTGCCGCACTCTCGTTCCCTGTGTGGTCGTATGCCGACCGCTCCGGCACCGGGGTGGCCAACGTGGCCTCCGGCACGGTGAACACACAGTGGGGTCCGCTGACCGCCTCCGACCGCGACCTGATCGTGCGCGTCCGGCTGGCCGGGCTGTGGGAGCTGCCCGCGGCGGAGAAGGCGATGGCACGCTCCAGCAGCGCCACGGTCAAGGACGCGGCGGACCACCTGCTGGTGGGCCACGCCGACCTCGACCAGCGGGTACGGACCGTCGCGTCCCAGCTCGGTGTGGCGATTCCCAACGAGCCGAACGCACAGCAGCAGGGCTTCCTGGCGCAGATGGACGCGGCTCAGGGGGAATCCTTCGACCGGACCTGGGCGAACCTCCTGCGCTCCGCGCACGGCAAGATCTTCCCGGCCATCGGGACGGTGCGGAACAACACCCGCAACACACTGGTGCGTCAGCTGGCGACGGACACCAACCAGACCGTGCTCGACCACATCACGATGCTGGAGAAGACCGGCGTGGTCGACTTCGACTCCATCGCCAACGGCACGATCTGACACGTGTCGGCAACGCGGGCCAAGGCCCTGGCCCCGGCCCGCCCATCCGACCATCCCGATACGCCTCACGTATCTCCCTCACTGGCCAAGTGACAGTCCCCAACGACCAGTTGGTTTCCCCCGGGAGGCTTCTTTGCCCCGCATGAACGGCTCGATCCTCGTCGGCCTGGCAATCGCAGGCACGATCGGCGCGCTCGCATACCCCGTCATCTACTCGTACCCCCACCGCGACGACGCCGCGAAGGCGGCCGCGGTCACCGGAGAGACGGTGAACACCCAGTGGGGGCCGCTGACCGCCGTCGACCGCGACCTGATCGTGCGCGTGCGCCTGGCCGGGCTGTGGGAGCTGCCCGCGGGTCAGCAGGCGATGCAGCGGTCCAGCAGCGCCGCCGTCAAGGAAGCGGCGAACCACCTGATCGTGGGTCACAACGACCTCGACATGCGGGTGCGGACCATCTCCGCCCAGCTCAACGTCCCCCTGCCCAACCAGCCGAACGCACAGCAGCAGGGCTTCCTGAAGCAGATGACGGATGCCTCGGCCTCGGACTACGACAAGGTCTGGGCGAACCTCCTGCGGAACGCGCACGGCAAGATCTTCCCGGCCATCGCGACGGTACGGAACCAAACCCGCAACACGCTGGTGCGTCAGCTGGCCTCGGACGCCAACCAGACCGTGCTCGACCACATCACGATTCTGGAGAAGACCGGCCAGGTCGACTTCGAGGAAATCGCCGAGGCCGCCGCCGGGCCGAGCGCCAGTCCAACCGGTCCGCCGCCGCCCTCCGCCGGAGTGGTGCCGCCCAACGCACCCGCGGTGGAGCCGACCGGCAACACCCCGGGGAAGTCGAAGCCGTCACCGACGACACCGGGCGTGGTCAACACCAACCGGCCGGCGGCGAAGGACCCCAACAGCGTTGTTCCGACCCAGTAGGCGGTCGAAAGCTCAAATGTTGCTCTGAAGGTGTCCCTGGAGGGGTTCGGCTCCGGGGACACGGGCCATCACTCCGTGGACCGAGAAGGTCGGAGAAGGCGAGAACACGATGCAGCAGCAACAACAGCGACAGCAGCGACCGGGGCGACTGGGTACGGGCATCGGGTGGCGGCCGGAGATCGCGGACGCCGTGGAGGCCATGCCGGGCATCGACTGGGTCGAGGCCGTGGCCGAGAACCTCTGCCCGGGGCATCTCCCCGAGTCGCTGCTGCGGCTGCGCGAGCGCGGGGTGACCGTGGTCCCGCACGGTGTCTCCCTGGGCCTGGGCGGCGCGGACCGGCCCGCCGAGGACCGGCTCACCGCGCTCGCCGAGCGGGCCGAGGCGCTGGACTCGCCCCTGGTCACCGAGCACATCGCGTTCGTCCGGGCAGGCGGTCCACTGACCGCGTCGCCGCTGCTGGAGGCCGGACACCTGCTGCCGGTGCCCCGCACCCGGGACGCGCTCGACGTGCTGTGCGAGAACGTCCGCATCGCGCAGGCGTCGCTGCCGGTGCCGCTCGCCGTCGAGAACATCGCCGCGCTCATCGCCTGGCCGGGCGATGAGCTGACCGAGGGCCAGTTCCTGTACGAACTGGCGGACCGGACCGGCGTACGTCTCCTCGTCGATGTCGCCAACCTGCACACGAACCACGTCAACCGGGGCGAGGATCCGGCGAAGGCCCTCGCCGAGCTGCCCGTCGAGGCCATCGCGTACGTCCATGTCGCGGGCGGCTTCGAGCGGGACGGCGTCTGGCACGACAGCCACGCCCACCCGGTCCCGGACGCCGTTCTCCACATCCTCACGGACCTCGCCTCCCGGGTCACCCCGCCCGGCGTTCTGCTGGAAAGGGACGACAACTTCCCCGAGGCGGGCGAGCTGGAGCGGGAGTTGGGCGCGATCCGGGGTGCGTTGGCGCGGGCCGCGACTCCGGAGCCGGGCGAAGCGCCCACCATCGGCGACGCGGTCGACCCGCCCGACACCTCCGCGTCCGCGTCCGCCCGTCAGCGCGTCGCCCTCGCGCAGGCCGCGCTGCTCTCCGCGCTCGTCGCGGGGACGCCCGCGCCGGAGGGATTCGACCGGGCGCGGCTCGCGGTGCAGTCACGGGCGCTCGGGGCGAAGCGGGCCGAGGTCGTGGCGAAGGTCGCGCCGGAGCTGCCCGAGATCCTCGGGGCGGAATACCGGCCCGCCTTCCTCGCGTACGCGCACGGGCACCCCATGTCCGACGGCTACCGGCACGACGCGCTGGACTTCGCCGCGCATCTGCTGCTCGGCGGGCAACCCAAGTCCCCCGAGACCCCCGAGGACACAGAGCGCCTGCGGCGGCTGCGCGAGTGGTGGCTGGACCGCTCGGGCCCGGCCCCGCGCTCCCAGCACCCCACGGCCCGGCTGGCCCGGGCCACCCGCCGCGTGCTCCTGCGCCGCTGACGCGCCGGGGCACCGAGCGACGAACGTCACTCCCCCCGCGTACTCCGCCCCACCTGCCCCACCGGACGGGGCACCTCCGCCTCAACCCGCGCAAACTGTGCGGGGGTTAACAGTGCCACCCAATACAGCGCACTTCGCCGTCGCCTTTGTCGGCGTTTCGTGAGGTATGCACAGGGGTCGCGCTCCCTCATCCGGCGCCCGCCCCCTCCCCCGCGGTCACCTCCTCCCATACCGCAGTTGGCGTAGGACCCGCAGTACGATGCCAACTCCGTGCCCGAAGCGCATTAGCGTGCGGTGCCGCAACAGGAGGCAAGGCACCATGCGATCCATCCAACGTTCCGGTCTCGGCGGCACCGGGCTCATCGTCGCGGGGCTGGCGGCGACCCTCGTAGCACTGATTTTTCCTGTCTGGTCGTACACGGACCGTTCCGGAACCGGTGTGGACGTGCTCAACGCGCAGACCGTGTCGACACAGTTCGGTCCGTTGTCGGCGCTCGACCGCGAGTTCCTCACCAAGGTCCGGCTGGCCGGGCTGTGGGAACTGCCCGCCGGCCAGCAGGCCCAGGAACGCGGCACCACCGAGGCCGTACGGATCGCGGGCCGGCATCTGATCGCAGGGCACACGTTCCTCGACGAACGGGTCCGGGACGTCGCCTCGCGGCTCCGGTTCGAGCTGCCCAACCAGCCGAGTGAGCAGCAGCGCGAGTGGCTCAGCACGATGGACGCGGCCCAGGGCGAGGACTTCGACCGTGAGTTCGCCAACCTGCTGCGCATGGCGCACGGCAAGGTATTCTCCGTCGTCGCGCAGGTCCGTGCGAGCACCCGCAACTCCCTGGTCCGCACCCTCGCCGACGACGCGAACACGACCGTGCTCGACCACATCCAGGTCCTGGAGGCCACGGGGTACGTCGACTTCGACGCCCTCGCGAGCGACATGGCCGCCGCGAGCACCCCGCCGCTCACCAACTCCCCGGCCCCACCCGGCCCGACGCCCGCCCCCGCGTCGGCCGTGCCGGTGACGCCCTCGCCGGTCACGACCTATCCGCTGCCGCCGCCCGCGACCAGCCCGCCATCGGCCGCTGCGAAGCGCACCGAGCCCACCGAGCCCGCGGAGCCGTCCGAAGCAGCCTGATCCGGCCACCGCCCATACGGCACGTACCGGCCATACCTCGTCCATATCCTGAAAGCCCATGGCGTTCCTGGCACCCTTCGCATAGAACAACGGCATGTTCTGGTCCTTCCTCCTGCTGCTGGCCTGGATCGCCGCCGGTACGGCGTGCACCCGGCTGTGTCTGGCCGCCGTACACGCGGCTGCCGCCGATCCGGACGCGGGCCCCGGCGGACGCGGGCGCGACCTGACGCTGTACGAGGCCGCGTTCCTGTCCGGCGGACCGGCGCGGGTCGCCGATCTGACCCTGGTGTCGATGGCCCGCCAGCGACGTCTGCTGCTTGCCCACACCGGCTGGGCGACCGTCGTGGACCCCAGCGGGCGCGACGAGATGGAACGGTCGGTGATAGGCGCCATCGGGCCGGAGGGCCAGTCGCGCATCGCTCCGGTACGGACGGCCGCGGCCGGCACAGAGGCCGTACGGGGGCTCGCGGACCGGCTCGTCGCGGCGGGCCTGGCCGTACCCGAAGGCGCCCGGCGCGGGATCGCGTTCGCGGTCCGCCAGGTGCAGACCGCCGCGCTGGCAGTCCTCGCGCTGGGCGCGGTGGCGCTGCTGGTGCCGGGGCGCGGCACCGTGCCGCGCGACCTGGTCGCCCTCTGGTTCGCGCTCCCCCTCGTCCTCACCCTGAGCTGCCTCGCCATCGCCCGGATCGAGGTCCACCCCTACTCGCGCTGGGCGTCACCGGCCGGGCAACGCCTCCTCACCACCCTGACCCGGCGGACCCGGACCACCGGCCCCCACAGCGCCGGCGACGAACGGACGTACCTCACCTCCGTCGCCGTACTCGGCGTTCGCGCGGTCGACGAGCCCGACCTTCGCGCGGCCTTCGCGCACCGCGAGTCCTAGGTCCCGGTTGCCGACTTCCGCGCTGCCCCGGCGCCCCGGGAGTGTGCGGGGGCGCATAGGAGTGCTCGCGGCGACACCGGGCGGCCGGTGCTTGCCTTCTCCGGTCGCCGCCCGAAACATCCCTTCTGTTGCCACCGAAGGGATACGCGATGCGAGCTGCCGCCCTCTACTCGGCTGCCGGGTCCTTGCTGCTGACCACCCTGGCCGCCGCCCCGGCGGACAGCGCCCCGGGCCTGTCCGGCCTCCCAGGAGGCCCCGGCTCGGCCGAGTTCCGGGGTTCCGTGCTGGCCGCCGCGCGCGCCGAGGCGGCCGGTATCCGCTTCGGAAAGTGCGCGGCGGACGAGGAACTGCCGGACAGTCTGCGCTGTGGCACCGTCACCGTGCCGCTCGACTACGCGCACCCCGACGGCAAGCAGATCAAGCTCACCGTCAGCAAGGCCGAGGCGACCGGCAAGAACCCGCGCGACCCCGAGCACAAGGTGGAACGCCAGGGCGCCCTCGTCTACAACCCGGGCGGCCCCGGCGCCTCCGGCATGTTCTTCCCGATGATCGGCGTCATCCCGGAGTGGAAGCGCATCGCGGGGGCGTACGACCTGATCGGATACGCCCCGCGCGGCGTGGGCCGGTCGGCGCCGCTGTCCTGCAAGGACCCGAAGCACTTCTTCAAGGGACCCACGCAGGCCCCGGTGCACCCCTCGGAGTCGTACAAGATGGAGCGCGTCGCCGAGGCCAAGGCGTACGCGCGCGGGTGCGCCGAGCGCTCGGGCGACGCGCTGCGCCACTACCACTCCCTCAACAACGCCCGTGACCTGGACGTCCTGCGCGCCGCACTCGGCGAGGACCGGCTGACCTTCATGGGCGCCTCCTACGGCACCTACTTCGGGGCGCTGTACGCGACCCTGTTCCCCTCGCACGTACGGCGGATGGTGTTCGACTCGGCGGTGAACCCGGACCCGGGCGGGATCTGGTACCGCAACAACCTCGACCAGTCGGCCGCGTTCGAAAGCCGCTGGGCGGACTTCCGGGCGTGGGTCGCCCGGCACGACGACGTGTACGGGCTGGGCGCCACGCCGGAGGCGGTGCAGCGGAGCTACCAGAAGGCGGCGGCACGACTCGCCGCCGAGCCGGCCGGAGGGAAGGTGGGGCCCGGGCAGTTGCAGGGCGCGTTCCTGCAGGCCGGGTACTACGACGACTACTGGCCGCACCGCGCCCACGCCCTGTCCGCCTACCTCAAGGGTGATCCGAAGCCGCTGATCGACCAGGCGGCGCCGGTGACGGAGGCGGCCGTCGAGGCGGAGAACGGCAACGCGGTCTACACGGCCGTCGAGTGCAACGACGCGCCCTGGCCGACGAGTTGGCGGGTCTGGGACCAGGACAACACGCGGCTCGCGCGCACGGCGCCGTTCGAGACCTGGGACAACGTGTGGATGAACCTGCCGTGCGCCTACTGGCCGGCGCCCCGCCAGACACCCCTCGACGTGCGGACCGGGCCCGGCGACCTGCCGCCGGTGCTGATCCTCGCGGCCGAGCGGGACGCGGCGACGCCGTACGCGGGCGCGCTCGAACTGCGACGCCGGCTGCCCGGCTCGGCCCTGGTGACCGAGCGCGGCGCGGGCACGCACGGCATCGCCGGCGGCCCGAACCGGTGCGTCAACGGCCACCTGGACGCGTATCTGCTGGACGGCCGCCTGCCGGGACGGAGTGCGGAGTGCGCCCCGCATCCGGAGCCGCGGCCTGCGGCCGGGGCCGACCGATCCCGGAAGGAAAAGGCCGCCCAGGCCTCCTGAGGCAGGGGGTAACCGTCAGGCGAGACCGGCGACCAACTCGCCGATGTCCTTACGGCGCCCCGTGTAGAACGGGACCTCTTCGCGGACGTGCATGCGGGCCTCGGAGGCGCGCAGGTGGCGCATGAGGTCGACGATGCGGTACAGCTCGTCGGCCTCGAAGGCCAGCAGCCACTCGTAGTCGCCGAGGGAGAACGAGGCGACCGTGTTGGCGCGCACGTCCGGGAATCCGCGGGCCATCTTGCCGTGGTCGGCGAGCATCCGGCGGCGGTCCTCGTCGGGCAGCAGGTACCAGTCGTACGAGCGCACGAACGGGTAGACACTGATGTAGTTCCGGGGCGTCTCGTCGGCCAGGAACGCGGGGATGTGCGAGCGGTTGAACTCGGCGGGGCGGTGCAGCGCCATGTTCGACCACACCGGCTCAAGGGCGCGGCCCAGCTTCGTGCGGCGGAAGAGGTTGTACGCCTCCTGGAGCTGGTCGGCGGTTTCCGCGTGCCACCAGATCATCAGGTCGGCGTCGGCGCGCAGACCCGACACGTCGTACGTGCCGCGGACGGTGACGTCCTTAGCGGCGAGCTGGTCGAAGAGCTCCTGGACCTCGTCGGCGTAGCCCGTGCGGTCCTCGGGCAGGATGTCCTTCAGCTTGAAGACGGACCACAGGGTGTAGCGGATGACCTCGTTGAGGTCCTTGGCCAGCTTGCCCTTGTTCGGGATGCGGGCCGCGTCGGTGGTGGGGGCGTCGTCACTCATGTGCCTATTCTCCCGCTCCGTCGGTCGCGCTTCGCACCGGGTTGGCCTCAGGCCGCTGAAGCGGTTCCAGGGCGTCCACCGCCGCGTACGCACTCGCGATGCAGGCCGGGATGCCGACTCCGTCGTACGCTGCGCCGCACACGGCGAGGCCCGGGAGCTTGGCGATGTGCTCGCGGATACGGTCCACGCGCGCGTGGTGGCCGACGGGGTACTGGGGCAGGCCGTCGTCCCAGCGGGTGACGCGGGTCTCGACGGGGGCCGCCGTCAGTCCGGTCGCCTCCTTGAGGTCGTGGCGTGAGACCTCGACCAGGTCGGCGTCGGGGCGCTGGAGGATCTCCGTTTCGGCGTACCGCCCCACGGAGGTCCGCAGGACCAGCAGGTCCGGGTTCTCCTCGGCGATCCAGCCCCACTTCTGGGAGGCGAACGTCGACGCCTTGATGGTCCGTCCGTCGACGGGCGGCACCAGGAAGCCGCTGCCCTCGGGGAGGCTGACGTCGGCGCGGCGGTAGGCCAGGGTGATCAGGGCCATCGACGCGTACTCCACGCCCGCGAGTTCGGCCGCGGCGGCCGGTGCCTCGGCGCGCAGCAGTCCGGCGGCCACCGGGGTCGGAACGGCGACGACCACCCCGTCGGCGTCGAGCACCCGTTCCCCCGCGACGACCCGCCATGCCGTCGATGTGCCTGCCGCCCGGCGCAGCTCGGTCACGGGCGCCCCGGTGATGATCTCGCCGCCTCGCGCGCGCACCGACTCCGCGACGGCGAGCGGCAGTTGGCCAACGCCCCCCTGGATGCCCATGAAGACCGACCCGCCCTGCTGCGGAGCGGCTGCCATCCGCGCTTGGATGCCGCGCACCCCTTCTGTCAGGGACGCGTGTTTCTTGGCCACCTCGAAGAGCTGGGGTACGGCCGAGCGCATCGAGATGCGGTACGCGTCGCCCGCGTACACCCCGCCCAGCAGCGGCTCGACCAGCCGGTCGACGACCTCGCGGCCGAGGCGCGCGGCGACGAACTCCCCCACCGCCACATCGTCCCCGACCTCCGTGCGCGGCAGGTCGGCATCGAGCCCGATCCTGGCCAGCCCCTCGTCCGAGAGGACGCCTGCCAGCGCCGAGGCACTGCCGGGGACGCCCATGACGTGCCCCTTGGGAAAGGGGCGCAGGGCGCCCCGGGTCCAGATCGAGGCCGTCGAGGTGGCGGGCGGCTGAAGGCGGTCGTCGAGGCCGACCTCACGGGCCAGCGCGACGGCTTCGGGTCTGCGCGCGAGCATCGACTCGGCACCGAGGTCGACCCGCGCGCCCGCGATCTCGCCGGGCAGGAGCTTGCCGCCGAGGCGGTCGGACGCTTCCAGGACCGTGACTCTGGCGCCCCGGTCCAGCAGTCGGTGGGCGGCGGCCAGACCCGCGATCCCGCCCCCGATGACGATGACATGCCCGGCACCCGCACGGGCCTCCACTGCGCTCATGCCACCACCTTCTCAGACCCCTCTGACACTCCCGTCGGCGCACGTCCGCCCAAGGTGTCCGGCGCGAGTCCCGACCGTGACCTCATCGGGACCCTAACCGGCCAACGTCCGGGCCCCTTCGGGCGTCGAAGGAGCGTCAGTCGTGCAACACGACGGTCCAGGACAGTCCAAGACGGTCCAACGACAACCCTCGGGGGGATCCGCAAGATGAACACCCTGCGCACAAGCCGTACCCGACCCGTTCAGGTCCTGGCGGGCATCCTCCTCGCCGCGTCCCTCGCCCTCGCCGGCTGCGGCGCCGGCGCCGGCGCCGACGACTCCAGCGGCGACTCCGACTCCGCCGCAAAGGGTGGCGCCGGCGCTTACGCGGACGAGGCCAGGACCGACAGCAAGCCGGGGGGCGGCAAGGGCAGCGGCGCCCAGGCCAGTACGGCACCCCAGGCGGCCACCGGCCCGCACATCATCCGCACGGTATCCGTCTCCGTACAGGTCAAGGACGTACCCAAGGCCCTGGCCAAGGTTCGCACCACCGCGGAGAACGCGGGCGGTTTCGTCGGCAGCGAGACCACGACCCTGGACGAGGAGGAGGGCAACGAGAACACCGACGTCGTTCTGCGGGTGCCCGTCGGCGAGTACGAGCAGGTCCTCAAAGACCTGGAAGGCACCGGCAAGCTCCTGCACCGTGAGGCAAAGGCGCAGGACGTCACCGAGCAGGTCGTCGACGTGGAGAGCCGCCTCACCACCCAGCGCGCCAGTGTGAACCGCATCCGTGAGCTGATGGACAAGGCCACCAAACTCGCCGATGTGGTCACTCTGGAGGGCGAGTTGAGCCGCCGTCAGGCCGATCTGGAGTCGCTGCTCGCCCGCCAGGCCTCCCTGAAGGACCGCACCTCCCTGGCCACGATCAACGTCTCACTGTCCGAGAACCCGGCCGAGGAGTCCGCCGAGGACGACGACCCGGGCTTCCTGGACGCCCTCGCGGGCGGCTGGAGCGCGTTCGTGACGATGCTGCGCTGGATCGTCGTGGCCCTCGCCGCGGTACTGCCGTTCGCGGCGGTGGCGGCCCTGCTGGTGTTCGCCTGGCTGCGTCTCGCCCGCCGTCGGAACCCCGCCCCGGCTACGGCCACGGGACCGGCACCGACGACGACCCTGCCGACGACACCCCCGGCGCAGTCGAACGGCCCGGACCAGGACTGATCAGGGTTGACCGGGACTGGCCAGGATTGAAATGCCCGGTCCCCGTAGCGTGTTCGTATGAGCATGAGCGATGGCCGTACGAGCGACACGAAGCGTGGGACCGAGCGGCTGGTGGTGATCGGCGGCGACGCGGCGGGCATGTCCGCCGCGTCGCAGGCACGGCGGCTGAAGGGCCCCGGCGAACTGGAGATCGTGGCGTTCGAACGCGGCCACTTCACCTCCTACTCGGCGTGCGGCATCCCTTACTGGGTGAGCGGCGACGTCCCGGACCGGGACCAGCTGATCACCCGCTCGGCCGAGGAGCACCGGGACCGCGACATCGACCTGCGCATGCGTACGGAGGTCATGGAGATCGACGTCCCTGGCGGCCGGGTACGCGCCCGGGACCTCGAAACGGGCGCCGAGTCATGGACCTCGTACGACAAACTGGTGATCGCCACGGGCGCCCGTCCTGTCCGCCCCTCCCTGCCGGGCGTCGACGCCCCCGGGATCCACGGCGTACAGACCCTGGACGACGGCCAGGCGCTCCTGGACACCCTGGCCGCCACCAGGGGCCGCCGCGCGGTCGTGGTCGGCGCGGGCTACGTCGGCGTGGAGATGGCGGAGGCCCTCATCAAGCGCGGCTACGAGGTGACGGTCGTCAACCGCGGCAAGGAACCGATGCCCACGCTCGACCCGGACATGGGCCGCCTGGTGCACGAGGCGATGGAGGGCCTGGGGATCACCATGGTGAACGACGCCGAGGTCACCAAGCTGCTCACCGGCGACGACGGCCGGGTGCGCGCGGTCGCCACGGAGGACGCCGAGTACCCGGCGGACGTGGTCGTGCTCGGCATCGGCGTCCGTCCCGAGACGACGCTCGCACGAGCGGCGGGACTCCCCGTGGGTGCCCACGGCGGCGTCCTCACCGACCTGGCGATGCGGGTGCGCGGGCACGAGAACATCTGGGCGGGCGGCGACTGTGTGGAGGTCCTGGACCTGGTCTCCGGCCAGGAACGGCACATCGCTCTGGGCACGCACGCCAACAAGCACGGCCAGGTCATCGGCGCGAACGTCGGCGGCGGCTACGCCACCTTCCCCGGCGTCGTCGGCACCGCCGTGAGCAAGGTGTGCGACCTGGAGATCGCCCGCACCGGCCTGCGCGAGAAAGACGCACACCGGGCGGGCCTCCGCTTCGAATCGGTCACCATCGAGTCGACGAGCCGCGCGGGCTACTACCCCGGCGCAGCCCTGATGACGGTCAAAATGCTCGCCGAACACCACACAGGCCGCCTCCTGGGCGTCCAGATCGTCGGCCGCGAGGGCGCGGCGAAACGGGTGGACATCGCGGCAGTAGCCCTCACAGCAGGCATGACAGTCCAACAGATGACAGCCCTGGACCTGGGCTACGCCCCACCGTTCTCCCCCGTCTGGGACCCGGTACTGGTAGCGGCAAGGAAAGCAACCACAGCGGTACGCAAGGGCACTTCTTGACAGGGGAGCAGCTCACCCGCCCAGGGGCGCAGGGCGGCACCCGGCAACCAACCGCCGCACCCCTATGGCGCTACGCCGTCCCGTTGATCCGATCAATAGCCTGCCGAGCCTGCTCCCCCGGCGGCCGAGAAGGCAACGCGGACACAGACGCCGAGGCCGAAACCGACGGCGCCTGCTGAGCCTGTGCCGGCTTCGCGTGGGCGCCAAGTCCACTGGACCGCAACCGATGACTCACCGCCTCGTCGAGCGACACCGGCCGCTGCATCTGCGTGGCCAGCCGCCCCGCCTCCTGGCCGAGCCTGGCCACGTCCTCCCAGGGCAGGTGGACCACCAGCGCGAGTTCGGCCTCTCCGTTCGGCAGAGCCTGCACCGACTGCATCGGAGGAGTAACTCGGTCGTTCATCGCCTGTTCCTCACGTCGTCCCCGCGACGCGCCTTCGTCGTGTCGCGGACGTTGAGGACAGATACGGACACACGCACAGCCGCGTTCACCGATTCGCGGGACGCATCGGGGGCACTACTTCCTTGTGGTCATCCCCGTCCATGACGTGAACCCGGCAAGCCGGACCCCTTGGGTCACGTACGCGCTGATCGCCGCCAACGTCCTCGTGTTCCTCGCCATGCCCGGCACAGCGGGTTCGGTGACAGGCGAGAGCGGCCTTGCACAGTTGTGCCATCTCCAGGCCTTCCTGGACCAGTACGCCGCCGTGCCCCAGGAGCTGATCCACCACCAGCTGCCACGCCTGGTGCCGACGGGCGACGTCGGGATCGGCAGAGAAGGGCCGGGCTGTGTGATCGGCCCGCCGGGCTACGACAAGTCGCCCGCGCTCTCCGTGTTCACGGCGATGTTCCTGCACGGCGGCTGGCTGCACCTGCTGGGCAACATGCTGTTCCTGCTGATCTTCGGCAACAACATCGAGGACCGCCTCGGACATGTGCGGTACGCGCTCTTCTACGTCATCTGCGGCTACGCGGCGTCGTACGGTTTCGCGCTGCTCAACGCGGACTCGGGCGACCCCCTGATCGGCGCCTCCGGGGCGATCGCCGGTGTCCTGGGCGCCTATCTGGTGCTGTTCCCGAAGGCCAGGGTCTGGGTCCTGGTGCCCTTCCTGGTCTTCCTGCCGCTGCGGCTGCCGGCCTGGCTGGTGCTGGGCTTCTGGTTCGTCCTGCAGGCGGTGTACTCGTCCGGCGAGGGCATCTCCGAGGCCGGCACCGTGGCGTACGCCGCCCATGTCGTCGGCTTTCTCGCGGGCATGCTGCTCGCCTGGCCGCTCAGGGCCGGGACCCCGTCGCCGCCCGAGCCGGGCCGCCTGCTGTGGGGCAGGCAGGCACGGCATACGTGGTGACGGGCGCCGGCCCGCGGCTCAGCGGGCGGTGTTCGTGTGGACGTACTCCACGAGGCGGGTCAGGGCGTCCGGGGGCGTGTTCGGCATGACGCCGTGGCCGAGGTTGAAGATGTGGCCCTCAAGGCCCTTCGCGGAGTCGAGGACCTCGCGGGTCTTCGCCTCGACGGCCTCCGTGGAGGCGAACAGGACCGTCGGGTCGAGGTTGCCCTGGAGTGCCTTGCCGGGGCCGACCCGACGGGCCGCCTCGTCGAGCGGGACGCGCCAGTCGACGCCCATGACATCCACGCCGGCCTCGCTCATGGGGGCGAGCAGTTCGCCGGTGCCGACGCCGAAGTGGATGCGCGGCACGCCGTACCCCTCGACGGCCTTGAAGACCTTCTCGGAGGCCGGGAGCACCGAGCGGCGGTAGTCGTCCGGGGCGAGGGCTCCTGCCCAGGAGTCGAACAGCTGGACGGCGCTGGCACCCGCCTCGATCTGGACCTTGAGGAAGGTTGCCGTGATGTCGGCGAGACGGTCGAGGAGGTCGGCCCACAGCTGCGGGTCGCCGTACATGATCGCCTTGGCGTTCTCGTACGTCCTGGACGGGCCGCCCTCGACGAGGTAGCTCGCGAGGGTGAAGGGCGCTCCGGCGAAGCCGATGAGCGGGGTGGCACCCAGTTCGCGGGTGAGCAGGCCGATGGCCTCGGTGACGTACGGGACGTCCTCGGGGGTGAGGTCGCGGAGCTGGGCGAGGTCCGCGCGGGTGCGGATCGGCTTCTCGACGACCGGGCCGACGCCGGGCTTGATGTCGAGGTCGACACCGATGGCCTTGAGCGGGACGACGATGTCGCTGAAGTAGATCGCCGCGTCCACGTTGTGCCGGCGCACCGGCTGGAGCGTGATCTCGGTGACCAGCTCGGGCCGGGTGCAGGACTCCAGCATGGGGATGCCCTCGCGGACCTTGCGGTACTCGGGCAGGGAACGCCCGGCCTGCCGCATGAACCACACGGGCGTGTGCGGCACCGGCTCGCGTCTGCACGCCTTCAGGAAGGCGGAATCCTGCACGGCGTCGTTCTTCACGGCGGCGGACGTCGCTGTCGGCTGCTGGCCCGCGGGGCTCTGGTTCGCGCTCACGACCCAAAGTCTCGCACGCCCCACCGACAGTCCCGCGAACAGCCCTGCTGACGGCTCTTACCGGACTGTGGTCCGTCCC
This sequence comes from Streptomyces sp. NBC_00576, assembly GCF_036345175.1. Classification (NCBI taxonomy): domain Bacteria; kingdom Bacillati; phylum Actinomycetota; class Actinomycetes; order Kitasatosporales; family Streptomycetaceae; genus Streptomyces; species Streptomyces sp. NBC_00576. The sequence continues at coordinate 2,367,839 of NZ_CP107780.1, forward strand.
ACGGGTGTCCCTCCCCGCGCGGAGGCTCCGTTCCCCTTAATCTTCCCCGCATGGCTGCGGCTCAGGGACGACTGTCGGACGGCGCTGGCGGAATGGACGACGCGAAGGAGGGGGACCGGGATGCGGAAACGGCTCCGTTGCCCTTCCGGGCTGCTGTCGAGGCGTTGCGGTCCGCGCGGCTGAGGCCGCAGATCGAGATCGAGCCGACGCGGGCGCCCCAGCGCCTGGCGCCGTTCGCGTACGCCCTGGAGGCGGCGGTCGTCGACGGCGAGGAGGACCTGGCCGACGGCCGGCTCGTCCTGCTGCACGACCCGGCCGGGCACGACGCCTGGCAGGGCTCCTTCCGGCTGGTGACGTTGGTGCGCGCCGAGCTGGAGCCGGAGATGGCCGCGGACCCGCTGCTGCCGGACGTGTGCTGGTCCTGGCTGACGGGGGCACTCCAGGCGCGCGGCCTGTCGTACGGCGAGGCCAGCGGCACGGTCACGCGCGCGAGTTCGCACTACTTCGGCGGCATGTCGGAGCGGCCGGCCGCCTCCCAGATCGAGATCCGCGCCTCCTGGACACCCCGCGAGAGCCTCGGCGGCGTCCCGGACACCGCGTCCCACCTCGCCTCCTGGTGCGACCTGCTCGCCCAGATCGCGGGCCTGCCGCCGGCCGGCCCCGGGGACGCGTCGGTGGTGTCGCTGCCGCAGCGGCGGGGGCCCCAGACCCGCTGACCCACCCGGCAACTCCGCTCAACCCACTGAACGGCCTTGCGGTCCCTGCACGGGGACCGCAAGGCCGTTCCTTTGCGCCCCCCCTCCATGCGTCCTCCTTCTCCCGGTATCGGCACGCCGTCTTTAGTAGCTCTTTGTCGATACGGCCACTTTCGGCCGCGTATCGACGTAGAGCGAAACCGTTCGATCTTCGGATGATCGATCGCGTGTCCGAATTGCACAGATTGTTACTCACCAGATCGTGATCTTTCTCTAAAGGAGCACAGGTTTGATGCCGAAGACCTCTGTGACCTTGAAAGCACGGTCGATCCGGATTCACCCCCAGAGCCGGATCCGTCCCGCACTCCAGGAGGCCTGGTGTCCGTTCTTCTTGAGCAGCCCGCAAGCCTGGTCGCCTACCGCCCGAACAAGCCGACCGCCATGGTGGTCGTGGCCGACCCCCGCGTCCGCTCCACCGTCACCCGCCATCTGTGGGCGCTCGGTGTGCGCGATGTGATCGAGGCCTCGTCCATCGCGGAGGCTCGTCCCCGCATCGGCAACCCCCGCGACATCTGCGTCGCCGACGTCCACCTGCCCGACGGCAGCGGGCTCACCCTGCTGTCCGAGACCCGTGCCGCGGGCTGGCCCAACGGCCTGGCCCTGTCCGCCGCCGACGACATCGGAGCCGTACGCAACGCCCTCGCGGGCGGTGTGAAGGGTTACGTCGTCACCGGCACCCGCAACAACGTCGGGCTTCCCAGCCGACCTGGCGCCGCGCCCATCGGCGCCGGCGCCCGTATGCACCGCCGCCCCCCGGGTGCCCCGAGCCACCCGGGCGGCTACCGCGAACTGTCCGGCCGCGAGGTCGAGGTCCTGCGACTGGTCGCCGAGGGCCAGTCGAACAAGGCGATCGGCGTCTCGATGGGCCTGTCCGCGCTGACCGTCAAGAGCCACCTCGCCCGTATCGCCCGCAAGCTCGGCACGGGCGACCGCGCCGGGATGGTGGCGGTCGCCCTGCGGACCGGAATCATCCACTGACCTGACACCGGCGTTGATCCCGATCACTGATTCCCGATCACGATCCTGATCACTGACGAACGACCATCGGCGACCGGCTCCTGACGACCGCTTCGCCACCATTCCTGACCGAGATGACCGACAGAATTCACTGACACGTGTGACACGTGACCGGTTTACGACCCCAAGGCGCCCGTCGACGGAACGTTCCGTCGGCGGGCGCCGTCCATACACAGATACCCTTGACAGGTGACCGAAGCCCAAGAGACCGCAGCAGACAGCTCACTGCGAACCACCGGAGGCGCCCCTCCGGACGACAACGGATCTTCTGAGGCTCAGGCGCCGATCCCTCTCCTCGAACCCCGTGACGGAATTCCGCCCGTCGTCACCGACGAGAACTCGCTCGCCGAGGTGATCGCCGCGTTCGCCGCCGGCAGCGGCCCCGTCGCCGTCGACGCCGAACGCGCGTCGGGTTATCGCTACGGACAGCGTGCCTATCTGGTGCAGCTGCGCCGCGAGGGCGCCGGCACCGCGCTCATCGACCCCGTTGCCTGCCCCGATCTGTCGGGCCTCGGCGAGGCGCTCGACGGCGTGGAATGGGTACTGCACGCCGCCACGCAGGACCTGCCCTGTCTCCGCGAGATAGGTATGATCCCCGCCCACCTGTTCGACACCGAACTCGCCGGACGGCTGGCCGGGTTCCCCCGGGTCGGCCTGGGCGCGATGGTCGAGGGCGTCCTGGGCTTCGTACTCGAGAAGGGCCACTCCGCGGTCGACTGGTCGACCCGGCCCCTGCCGGAGCCCTGGCTGCGGTACGCGGCGCTTGACGTCGAACTCCTGGTCGACCTGAGGGACGCGCTGGAGAAGGAGCTGGACCGGCAGGGCAAGCTGGAGTGGGCCCGCGAGGAGTTCGCCGCGATCGCGTCGGCGCCGCCGCCGGAGCCCCGCAAGGACCCCTGGCGTCGGACGTCCGGCATGCACAAGGTGCGTCGACGTCGACAGCTCGCCGTCGTACGGGAACTGTGGGAGACCCGGGACCGGATCGCGCAGCGCCGGGACGTCTCGCCGGGCAAGGTGCTGTCCGACGCGGCCATCGTCGAGGCCGCGCTCGCCGTGCCGGCCAACGTCCAGGCGCTGGCCGCGCTGACCGGGTTCGGGCATCGGATGGGGCGGCGGCAGCTGGAGCAGTGGCAGGCGGCGGTGGATCACGTGAAGACACTCACCGACGCGCAGTTGCCCCAGCCGGGGCAGCCTGTGGTCGGGCCGCCGCCGCCGCGGGCCTGGGCGGACAAGGATCCGGTGGCCGCGGCGCGGTTGTCGGCTGCGCGGGCCGGGGTTTCCGCCCTGGCCGAGCAGCTGAACATGCCTCAGGAGAATCTGATCACCCCGGACACGGTGAGAAGGGTTTGCTGGGAGCCGCCCACTCCTGTCGACTCCGAGTCCGTGGCTGCGGCGCTTGCGGGGTACGGGGCGAGGGGCTGGCAGGTGGAGCAGGTGACGCCGGTTTTGGTGGAGGCGCTTTCCGCCGAGGTGCCGTAGGGAGACAAGCCCCTCACCTCGTCGCTCCCTTCATGAAGCCGTTGTAGATGAAGCGCTGTAGGGACAGGAAAGCGATCAGTGTCGGCAGGATGACCAGGACCGCGCCTGCCGAGATCGTCTCCCAGTGGGCCGCGAAGGGGCCCTTGAAGCGGAAAAGGGACGTCGAAATCACGCCAAGATCTTCGGAGGGCATGTAGAGGAAGGGGATGTAGAAGTCGTTGTAGACGGTGATCCCCTTCACTATCACCACCGTCGCGATCGCCGGTTTGAGCAACGGGAAGATGATCTTCCGGTAGATCGTGAAGGCGTTGGCTCCGTCGAGGCGTGCCGACTCGTCCAGGGAGATCGGGATCGACCGGACGAACTGCAGGAAGATGTAGATCGACACGATGTCCGTGCCCATGTAGAGCGCGATGGGCGCCCAGAGGGTGTCGAACATGCCGAAGCTGTTGACGATCTGGAACGTCGCCACCTGCGTCGTGACGCCGGGGACCAGGGTCGCCACCAGGAACAGGGCGATCACCAGCTTCCGGAAGCGGAAGGTGAAGCGGTCGATCGCGTACGCCGTCATCGAGCCGATGAGGACGGTTCCCGCGACGGCGAACAGCAGGATGAAGGCCGTGTTGGCGAACGCGGCCAGCATCTCGCCGTCCTGGAACGCGGTCACGTAGTTGTGGAAGTTCAGGAGGTCGCCCGGCAGCGAGAGCGCCCCGCTGTCGTCCGCCATCTCCTGCTCGGTCTTGAGCGAGGTCAGGACGATCACGCCCAGCGGCAGCAGGACGATCACCGCCGCGAGGACCAGGGACAGGTACACGAACGTACGGGCAACCGCTCGGCGCGTCATACGAGGTCCACCCTGTCGTCCGGAACGAGCCGCCGCTGCACCCAGGTCGCGGCCAGCACGATCAGCAGCAGTACGACGGCCGCCGCCGAGGCGAGCCCCGTCTTGTTGAACTGGAACGCCAGCTTCACCGTCTGGATCACGAACGTCTCGGTGCCGGTCGCCCCGCCGGTCATGATGTACGGGATCTCGAAGACCGACAGGGATCCCGAGATCGACAGGATCACGGTCAGGCTCAGCACCGGTTTGATGCCCGGCGCGATGATGTACCGGAACTGGTGCCAGCGGTTCGCCCCGTCGAGTTCCGCGGCCTCGTACAACTCCCGCGGAATGGACTGGATCGCGCCCAGGAACAGAACGAAGTTCAGGCCCATGTAGCGCCACACCGAGACGCCGGCGAGCGAGATGTTCGCCGACTCCGGTGTGCCCAGCCAGGCATGGTCCGTGTGGACGCCGAAGAGGCTGAGCACCGAGTCGAGGGTGCCGCCGTCCTGGAAGAAGTAGAGGAACACGAAGCCGATCGCGACCCCGTTGATCAGGTACGGGAAGAACAGCACGCCCTTGAAGAAGCTCCGGAAACGGACATTGAAGCTGAGGATCGTCGCGAAGTAGAGCGCGGCGACGATCTGGAGCGCGGAGGCGGCCAGGTAGTAGCCACTGACGAAGAACACCTCGAACAGCTCGGGGCGCGTGAGGAGTTCGGTGTAGTTCTCGGTGCCCGTGTAGTGCAGTTCGGGGCTGACGCCGTCCCAGTCGGTGAAGCTGTAGGCGACCATGTTGACGATCGGCGCGTAGGTGAAGGTCAGCAGCAGCGCGAGCGGGGCGATCAGGAACAGCCAGGGGGTCACGCCCCGCCACAGGCGTGCCCTGGGCGGGGGTGGAGGCGGTCCGGGGGTGCCGGTGGGGGGCGCGGGCGGCGGTTCCTTTCGTCGCGCCGCCCTTCGTCCCGTCATGCCTGCCTCGGTCGTGTCCGTCACTGCGTCCCCACGGACTGCTGGGCGTCGGTCCAGCGCTTGCCGAGGTCCCCGAGGAAGTCGTCGAGGCTGCCCTTGCGGGCGCCGCGGGCCAGGTCGACGAGATCCTGACGGTAGTCGGGGGCGTAGAGGCCGACCTCCGACTCGGTGTCGATGAGCTTGAGCTGGGCGCCCGCCTTGTCGTCGACCTCGATGAACTTCACTCCGGCGTCCTCGTACGGCTGGAGCACGGTGGGCAGCGGAGCGTCCTTGAGCGGAGAGATGGCCAGGTTGTCCTCCCCGTAACCGGACTTGTCGGTGAACCAGTCGATCCAGGCGCGGGCCGCCTCCTTGTGCTTGCTGTGGACGTTGACCGCCTGGTTGTAGTCGGGACCGATCACCGCGCAGAACTTGCCGTCCACCTGGGCCGGGAACGGCATGAACCCGATGTCGGCGGGGTCGGTGCCGGCCTTCTTGGCCGCGTCCTGGAACTGGATGATCGCCCAGGTGCCGAGCCACTGCGTGGCGATCTGACCCTTCGCCATACGGGGTTTGGACGCCTCCCAGTTGGTGGTCGTCGGGTCCTTCTCTGCGAGCCCGTCGTGCACGATGTCGTAGAGCAGGGTGTCGCCGACGCGCAGGTCGGCGCCCTTGGCCCAGGGGTCGCTCTCGACCAGTTTCGTCGTCGCCCCGGTGTCGCAGCCGACCGAGCCGTTGACGGACGTCCATGACGTGAGCGGCCACTGGGCGGCGAAGTTGGTGTAGTACGGGTCCGCGTCCGTCTTCGACTTGATCGCCTTCAGGGCGGTGATGAACTCGGCGGGTGTGGTGGGCCAGTCGGTGATCCCGGCCTCCCGCCAGACCTTTTTGTTGTAGAGGAACCCGGGGGACACCCCGATCGGGCTCTGGCCGTAGACCTTGCCCCCGACGGTGGTGTAGTCGGTGAAGCGATACTTCTTGGCGCGCTCCGCCTGGGTGCCCAGCGAGGCGAAGAACTTCGGGTAGTCGCTCTTCTTGATCACCGCGGGGATCAGCAGGACATCGCCGTAGTTCTCCGTGTTCATACGGATCTTGACTTCGGCCTCGTAGTTGGTGAGCGCCTCGAACTCGACCTTCACCTTCGGATACGTCTTCCGGAAGTCGTCGGCGTACTTCTTCATCGTGCCGTCCTGCACGAGATCGGTCCGCACGGTGAGGACCTTGATGGTTCCACTCACTTTTGACGGGTCGTCAACAGCCTTGGCATCGGCGCCCTTTGAGGTTCCTCCGGTTCCTGTGCACGCGGAAAGCAGCAGGCCGGCGGTGAGGAGTGCGGGAATCGTTCGGCGGTTCATGTGCATCAGCTCCGTTCGGGACGGACGAGCACTACAGGGATGGCTGATTCGGCACTCTGACACCACTTACTGAACCGGTAAAGTCCCTATTTCGCCAAGGGTGCCGCCATGTTTTCCGCGCTTGACCCCTGCGGGAATGGAACGGTTTAGGAGTGCGCATGCTGGAGGCCACACCACTCACCGAGGGCTGGACCGTGCGGTACGAGGGAGGCGAGGGGGGCGAACTGCCTGCCACCGTCCCCGGGTGCGTGCACACCGACCTGCTGGCGGCCGGAGTGATCCCGGACCCCTTCATCGGCCGGAACGAGACCGAGGTCGCGTGGGTGGGGCGCCGGGAGTGGACCTACGAGACACAGCTCGCGGCCCCTTCGGTCCATGGCCGGCACGAGGTTCATGAGCAGACCGATCTCGTCTTCGACGGGCTCGACACCGCCGCCGAGATCCGGCTCGACGGTCAACTCCTCGGCCGGGTACGGAACATGCACCGCTCGTACCGCTTCGATGTGACCGGTATGACTGGGCGGCTGTCCGTGCGGTTCGCTTCCGCGTACGCCGAGGCCGAGGCCGTTCGGGAGCGGCTGGGCGAGCGGCCCGGCGCCTATGCCGAGCCCTATCAGTACATCCGGAAGATGGCCTGCTCCTTCGGCTGGGACTGGGGTCCGACCCTCGTCACCGCCGGGATCTGGCGGCCGGCGCGCCTGGAGCACTGGTCGACGGCCCGGATCGCCCGGGTGCGCCCCGAGGTGACGGTGGACGAACACGGGCTGGGACACGTCGAGTTGGCGGTCGACGTCGAGCGCACCAGAGTCGAGGCCGGGCTCACCCTGGAGGCGCGGGTGAGTGGTCGCGGCCTTTCCGGTGGCGGTGAGGTCCTGGCGCGGGGCGAGATCGACGGGACCAGCGGTGTCGTACGGCTCGAAGTGCCCGACGCGGAGCTGTGGTGGCCGCGTGGATACGGGCAACAGGCTTTGTACGACGTTGAGTTGACGCTCCGTCATGCAGACGTCCTGCTGGACGGCTGGCGGCGGCGGGTCGGATTCCGGACCGTCGGGCTCGACACCTCCTCCGACGCCCACGGGACCGGGTTCACCCTGGTCGTCAACGGGGAGCGGCTGTTCGCGCGGGGCGTCAACTGGATCCCGGACGACGTGTTTCCGTCCCGGATCACCCGGGAGCGGTACCGGGAGCGGCTCACGCAGGCGGCCGGCGCCGGTGTGGATCTCGTCCGGGTGTGGGGCGGCGGGATCTACGAGAGCGAGGACTTCTACGACGCCTGCGACGAGTTGGGGCTCCTTGTCTGGCAGGACTTCCCCTTCGCGTGCGCCGCCTACCCCGAGGAGCAGCCGCTGCGGGGTGAGGTGGAGGCGGAGGCCCGGGAGAACGTCGTACGGCTGATGCCGCATCCCTCGCTCGTGCTGTGGAACGGGAACAACGAGAACCTGTGGGGCTTCAGGGACTGGGCATGGGAGCAGCGCCTCGCCGGGGAGTCGTGGGGCGAGGGCTATTACCTGGGCGTACTGCCGCGTGTGGTGGCCGAGTTGGATCCCACACGGCCGTACACGGCGGGCAGTCCCTGGTCCGGGTCCTGGGAGCGGCATCCGAACGATCCGGCGCACGGTACGCACCACTCGTGGGAGGTGTGGAACCGGGAGGACTACGCCGACTATCGGCTCGAAGTCCCGCGTTTCGTGGCCGAGTTCGGGTGGCAGGCACCGGCCGCGTACGCCACTATGCGGCGCGCGCTGCCGGGTGAGCGGCTCGCCGCCGACTCCTCCGGCATGCTGCACCACCAGAAGGCGGAGGACGGGAACGGGAAGCTGGAGCGCGGGCTCGCCCGGCATTTCCCCTTGCCGGAAGGGGACTTCGACCGCTGGCACTACCTCACCCAGGTCAACCAGGCCCGGGCCGTCGCCACCGGGATCGAGCACTGGCGTGCGCACTGGCCGGTGTGTGCGGGGACGATCGTGTGGCAGCTCAACGACTGCTGGCCGGTGACGTCCTGGGCGGCGATCGACGGGGACGGGCGCGAGAAGCCGCTCTACCACGAGCTGCGGCGGCTGTACGCGGACCGACTGCTCAGCCTTCAAGTGCGGGGTGAGGACGTGGTGTTGGCCGTCGTCAATCAGACGGCGGAGCGGTGGGCGGGGACGGTGGAGCTGCGGCGGGTGTCCGTGGACGGGGGCGTTGCCGGCGAGTCGGTGCGGGTCCCGTTCGTGGCGGAGCGACGGGCGGTTGCCGAGGTGCGGGTGCCGGGGGACGTCGTGCCGGTGGGGGCGAAGGAGTTCCTGGTCGCGGACGTCGAGGGGGCAGAGGGGGCAGAGAGAGCAGAGGGAGCCGACGGGGTGGGGCTGCGGGCGCTGTACTTTCCCGTTCGGGACAGTGAAATCCCTTACCCCCGCCCGGAGTTCGACGTGAGTGTCGGTCCGGGGGCGGTTACCGTCACGGCTCGCACCCTCGTACGGGATCTGCTGTTGCAGGCCGACCGGCTGGACCCGGGAGCGCGGGCCGATCGTGGGCTGGTGACCCTGTTGCCCGGGGAACAGGTGACCATCGGGGTGCGCGGCTGGGAGACTCCGGATGCCGAGACCGCCCGATCGGCCCTGTACTGCGTGGAGCCCGCCAGATGACGGCATTGCCGACCCCCCGCGTCACCATCAAGGACGTCGCCGCGCGCGCCGGCGTGTCCAAGGGGGCGGTGTCCCTCGCCTTCAACCACAAGCCGGGGCTCGCCGAGGCGACCCGGGACCGGATCTTCGCCGCCGCCCGTGAGCTGGGCTGGGAGCCGAACCTCACCGCGCGGTCGCTGGCCGGGTCCCGGGTGGACGTGGTGGGGCTGGCGATCTGCCGGCCGGCCCGGCTGCTCGGGCTCGAACCGTTCTACATGGACTTCATCTCGGGCGTGGAGAGCGTCCTGACCGAGCATGCGTGTTCGCTGCTGCTCAGGCTCGTACGGACCCTGGAGGAGGAGGTCGGGCTCCAGGAGTCCTGGTGGAAGGGGCGGCTCATCGGCGGGGCGATCCTGGTGGACCTCCGCGCCGACGATCCCAGGGTCCCGGCCGTCGAGCGGCTCGGGATGCCCGCGGTCGCGGTCGGGCATCCGTCGTTCACCGGCGGCCTCACCTCCGTGTGGACCGACGACGCCACGGCCGTGACGGAGGCGGTGCGGTATCTCGCGGCGCTCGGGCATCGGCGGATCGCCCGGGTGGGGGGGCCGGCGACACTCGGGCATTCGAACATGCGTACGGCAGCATTCGATGAGGCGGCGTGGGGTCTGGAACTGGCCGGAGCGTCGCAGGTGGCGACCGACTACTCCGGCGACGCGGGGGCCCGGGCCACCCGGGCGCTGCTGTCCTCCGCGGCGGCGGACCGGCCCACGGCGATCCTGTACGACAACGACATCATGGCCGTGGCGAGCCTGTCCGTGGCCGCGGAGATGGGGCTGAGCGTGCCGGGTGACGTGTCGTTGCTGGCTTGGGACGATTCGCAGCTGTGCCGGTTGACGCGGCCCACGCTGTCGGCGATGAGTCATGACGTGCACGGGTTCGGGGCGGACGTTGCCCGGACGCTGTTCGGGGTGATCGCCGGGGGTGGGGATGGACCTCATCGGTCCCATCCGGTGGCCACGCCTGTACTTACTCCTCGGGGGTCCACCGCTCCACCCAGGGGGTAGAGGCTGCTGTTGCTTGCGGGCTGCGGGCCTGTTGCGGCTGGTCACGCAGCCCGGCGCGCCCCTCGGGCGAAGAGATGTAACCGGGGGTAACATGCGAACCCCGTGTGACCTTCGCCGCTCCTCCATCCAGGGGTGTGCAGCGCGGTTACTCACAAGTAGCATGGGGCTGAGCGCCCGCTCAGCGGTTGCGTATCGCAGCAGTGCCGTCCCGCACCTTTGGAGGAGAGCCATCGTGCCTCGTACCGTCAGGGATGTCGTCTTCGTCGACGGCGTCCGCACCCCGTTCGGCAAGGCGGGCCCGAAGGGCATCTACCACGAGACCCGCGCCGACGACCTCGTCGTGAAGGCGATCCGGGAGCTGCTGCGCCGCAACCCGGGTCTCGACCCGAAGAAGATCGACGAGGTCGCCATCGCCGCGACCACGCAGATCGGTGACCAGGGGCTCACGCTCGGCCGTACGGCCGGGATTCTCGCCGGTCTGCCGCAGTCCGTCCCGGGCTACTCCATCGACCGCATGTGTGCCGGCGCGCTGACCGCCGTCACCGCGACCGCCGGCTCGATCGCCTTCGGCGCCTACGACGCCGTCATCGCCGGTGGCGTCGAGCACATGGGCCGCCACCCCATGGGCGAGGGCGTCGACCCGAACCCGCGGTTCGTGAGCGAGAAGCTCGTCGACGAGTCGGCCCTGTTCATGGGCATGACCGCCGAGAACCTGCATGACCGTTACCCGCACATCACCAAGCTGCGCGCCGACGAGTACGCCGTGCGCTCGCAGGAGAAGGCCGCCAAGGCGTACGCCAACGGCAAGATCCAGCAGGACCTGGTGCCGATCTCCGTACGGAACACCAACGACCAGGTCGGCGAGACCGGCTGGGGTCTGGTGACCGCCGACGAGCCGATGCGGCCGGGGACCACCCTGGAGAACCTGAGCGGGCTCAAGACGCCGTTCCGGGTGCACGGGCGGGTCACCGCCGGTAACGCGGCCGGTCTGAACGACGGCGCCACCGCGTCGATCATCGCGTCCGAGGACTTCGCGCGCGAGAACAACCTGCCCGTCAAGATGCGCCTCGTCTCCTACGCCTTCGTCGGCGTCGAGCCCGAGGTCATGGGCTACGGGCCGATCCCGGCGACCGAGAAGGCCCTCGCCAAGGCGGGCCTCGGCATCGGTGACATCGGTCTGTTCGAGGTCAACGAGGCCTTCGCGGTCCAGGTCCTGGCCTTCCTCGACCACTACGGCATCGCGGACGACGACGCGCGCGTGAACCAGTACGGCGGTGCCATCGCCTTCGGTCACCCGCTGGCCTCGTCGGGTGTGCGTCTGATGACGCAGCTCGCCCGCCAGTTCGAGGAGCAGCCGGAGGTCCGTTACGGCCTCACCACCATGTGCGTCGGCTTCGGCATGGGCGCGACCGTCATCTGGGAGAACCCGCACCACAAGGACGCCGGAGGCGACAAGTGAGCACCACCGAACTCCTCAAGGGCGCGGCCGAGCTGTTCCCCGACGAGGTCGTGACGTCCGCGCACGTACGCCACCTCGACCTGCCGTTCGGCGCCGGCCGTTTCGCGCTGATCACCCTCGACAACGGCTTCGACCACACCAAGCCGACCACCTTCGGCCCGGCCTCGCTGGCGAACCTGAGCATCGCCATCGACCAGGTCGAGAAGGAGGCGTCGGCCGGCCAGATCGTCGGTGTCGGCATCACCGGCAAGCCGTTCATCTTCGCCGTCGGCGCGGACCTCAAGGGCGTCGAGCTCCTGAAGAACCACGACGACGCGCTCGCCATCGGCAAGGGCGGTCACGAGGTCTTCAAGCGGCTGTCCGGGCTCGCGGTCCCGACCTTCGGCTACTACAACGGTGCCGCCATGGGCGGTGGCGTCGAGGTCGGTCTGCACTGCGCGTACCGGACCGTGTCGAAGTCCATCGCCGCCTTCTCCCTCCCCGAGGTCTTCCTGGGCCTCGTCCCAGGCTGGGGCGGCTGCACGATCCTGCCGAACCTCATCGGCGCGGACCGTGCGGTGAGCGTGATCATCGAGAACTCGCTCAACCAGAACAAGCAGCTCAAGGGGCAGCAGGTCCTCGACCTGGGCATCGCCGACGCGCTGTTCGAGGGCGCGGACTTCCTGGAGCAGTCGCTGATCTGGACGGCTTCCGTCCTCAAGGGCGACATCAAGGTCGAGCGTCCGGCCATCGACCGCGGCGAGGCCTGGGACCAGGCCGTCGCCAAGGGCCGGTTCATCGCGGACAGCAAGGTGCACGGGGCGGCTCCGGCCGCGTACCGCGCCCTCGACATCATCGCCGCGGCCAAGAACGGCGACCTCCAGCAGGGGTACGACGCCGAGGACGTTGCCCTCGCCGACCTGATCATGGGCGGCGAACTCCGGTCCGGTATCTACGCGTTCAACCTGGTGCAGAAGCGCGCCAAGCGGCCTGCCGGTGCGCCGGACAAGTCGCTGGCCCGTCCGGTGACCAAGGTCGGCGTCGTGGGTGCGGGTCTGATGGCCTCGCAGCTCGCGCTGCTCTTCCTGCGCCGCCTCGAGGTGCCGGTCGTGCTGACCGACATCGACCAGGAGCGCGTCGACAAGGGTGTGGGCTACGTCCACGCCGAGATCGACAAGCTGCTCGGCAAGGGCCGCGTCAACCAGGACAAGGCCAACCGCCTGAAGGCCCTGGTCACCGGTGTCCTGGACAAGGCGGAGGGCTTCTCCGACGCCGACTTCATCATCGAGGCCGTCTTCGAGGAGATCGGCGTCAAGCAGCAGGTGTTCGCGGAGGTCGAGGCGGTCGCCCCGGCGCACGCGATCCTCGCGACGAACACGTCTTCGCTTTCGGTGACGGAAATGGCCTCGAAGCTGAAGAACCCCGAGCGGGTCGTGGGCTTCCACTTCTTCAACCCGGTCGCGATCCTGCCGCTCCTGGAGATCGTGCGCGGCGAGCAGACGGACGACGCCTCGCTGGCCACGGCGTTCGGTGTCGCCAAGAAGCTGAAGAAGACCGCGGTACTGGTGAAGGACGCCCCGGCGTTCGTCGTCAACCGTATCCTTACCCGCTTCATGGGCGAGATCCAGAACGTGATCGACGAGGGTACGTCGGTCGAGGTCGCGGAGAAGGCGGTGGAGCCGCTGGGGCTGCCCATGTCGCCGCTGGTGCTGCTTGAGCTGGTCGGGCCGGCGATCGGTCTGCACGTGTCGGAGACGTTGAACCGGGCGTTCCCGGACCGCTTCACGGTCTCCCCGAACCTCGCCGCCGTCGTCAAGGCGGGCAAGCGTGGGTTCTATGTGTACGACAGCGGGAAGCCCGAGCTGGACCCCGAGGTCGCCGCGCTGCTGAAGCAGGGGGATGTGTCCCTGAGCGAGGAGCAGGTACGGGACCGGGTGCTCGACGCGGTCGCCCAGGAGATCGGGCTCATGCTCGACGAGGGTGTCGTGGCCGAGGCGCAGGACATCGACCTGTGCCTGATCACTGGCGCGGGGTGGCCCTTCCACCTGGGTGGGATCACGCCCTACCTGGACCGTGAGGGTGTCTCCGAGCGGGTGAACGGGAAGCGGTTCCTGGAGGCTGGGGTGGCTTCCGTCCCGGCGTAACGGGTTGCTGTGATCGTTCCGAGCCGAGTGCCCTGCATGCCGTGTGGTGTGCGGGGCGCTTGGTTTTTCGCCCCCGCCGCCCCTACCCGTCCCATCCGCGGGGGCGCTGCCCCCGAACCCCCGCTCCTCAAACGCCGGAGGGGCTGAGTAGTTCAGGGGGGTCCGGGGGCGCAACCCCCAGGTACGGGGCTCTCACACCGTCTCCCACGCCTCCAACGCGAGCCCCGCCTCCCGCTTCCGCCGCGCCACCCTCAGTTCCCCGCCCCCGGGCACCGCCGTCGCCGCCACCACCCTGCCGTCCGCGTCCTCCGACAGTGACACCCGTGCGTTCAGCGGGAGTTGGGGACCCGACTCGGTCCACCATGCCCCCGCCGACTCCTGCTCGGTCGGATACGCGGCGAAGGCCACCCGTCCGCTCGCCGAGCGCTGGGCCAGCAGCGTGCAGTCGGCCTCGTCCAGGGTGCAGCGGATCACCGACACCGGGCCGGGGCCCGCGCCCGGGAGCAGTTCGATCGGGTCACTGCCCGGACGCCACACGCACACCGTGTCCGTCTCGTCCATGTAGAAGAGGGTCACGTGCTCGTCGGACGTGACCAGCGCCCGCAGGCTGCCCGGACGGGCCGTCACCTTCAGCGGGGTCTCGTCGAGTTCCGGGATATGGCCTGGGCCGCGCTGCGTCCAGCGCAGGATGCCGTGGGGCGAGTTGCCGTACAGCTCGACGCGTCCGGAGGCACGCGTGACAGCCGCCAACTGCTCTTCCACGTCCTCGCCCTTGAGGTCACGCCAGGGGCCCCAGCCGCCGCGCTCCTTCTGGCCGCGCATGCTGACACCGCCCACGGCGTTCCGTACGAAGACATGGGCGCGGCCCTCCGCGTCGACGGCGACAGCCGGTACGCCGGTCCAGTCGCCCTTGTCGTTCGGGTGGCCCAGGCGCGTCCAGTCGAGGGCGGCGAGGGCGGGCCGGAAGTGCGTGGTGTGGACGAGGCCCGCCTCGCCCTTCACCGTGGGCCGCCACGTCGCCAAGTGGGCGTATTCGTCGGCGCCTTGGCCGACGCCGACCATGGCGTGCAGACGTAGGTCGCCGCCGATGCGCCTGGGTGGGAGCCAGGACCCGCCGGGTCGGGACTCCGCGCGGCAGACGATCGCGTCTCCCACGGCGTCGTACGTACTCAACCGGCCGTCGCGACCCCGTATGAGCCAGTCGCCGTTGACCGACTCGGGACGCCCCGCGGCCGCGGTCGCGGAAGGAGGAACAATGGGCACTGGACTACTTTAGTGTGCTCTTACCTTCACCGCGCCCCCCGGCCCCCTTATCCGGTACCTCGGATTCCGGTGCCGCGTGCGACCCTGATTCCCATGGATGCCCCCCTGCTCGTGATCGTCGACGCCGCGAATGTCGTCGGCTCGGTTCCCGACGGCTGGTGGCGGGACCGGCGTGGGGCCACGGAACGTCTGCGGGACCGGCTGGTGGCGTACGTGGAGGGCGGGTTGCCGGGGCGCGCGGGGCCCTTGGAGCTCGTCCTGGTGGTCGAGGGCGCCGCCCGTGGGGTGGCTTCGGTTCCGGGTGTACGAGTCGTGTCGGCGCCCGGCAGCGGGGACGACAGGATGGTCGAGCTGGTCGCCGAGGGCGGAGGGCGGGACGTTCTTGTCGTCACTGCTGATCGTGAACTGCGGCGCAGGGTCTTGGAGTTGGGCGCCGAGGTCACCGGGCCCCGTACGGTACGGAGCGACTAGCCCGTACCGTACCGAATCCGATGACCAACTCCGCTGACCGTTCAGGTCAGTTGGTGTCGATCGGTGGCTTGGGCGCCTGGCCCGCCGGCGCCCCCTCCTGTCGTCCGAGACGGCTGTGGGAGCGGCCGTAGAGGAAGTACACGACGAACCCGATGGCCATCCAGATGCCGAACCGCAGCCAGGTCTCGGTGGGCAGGTTGAGCATCAGCCACAGCGAGGCCAGCACCGACAGGATCGGCAGGACCGGCACCCACGGGGTACGGAAGGACCGATGCAGGTCGGGGCGGGTCCTGCGGAGGATGACGACGCTGATCGCGACGACGATGAACGCGAACAGCGTGCCGATGTTGACCAGTTCACCGAGTGTCTCGAGACTGGTGAAACCCGAGACGATCGCGATGACCACGCCGAGCAGGATGGTGGGCCGGTACGGCGTCCTGAAGCGCGGGTGGGTGTGCGAGAAGAATCGCGGCAGAAGCCCGTCGCGGCTCATCGCGAAGAACACGCGGGTCTGACCGAGAAGCAGGATCATGCAGACGGTGATCAGGCCGATCGTGGCACCGAAGCTGATCACACCCGCGAACCAGGGGTGTCCCGTGGCTTTGAACGCCTCCGCGAGCGGGGCGGTCACAGACAGCTCCGTGTACTTCAACATGCCGGTGACGACGATCGAGACCGCGACATAAAGGGTGGTACAGATCAGCAGTGAACCGAGGATGCCACGGGGCATGTCGCGCTGCGGATTGCGGGTCTCTTCGGCAGCCGTGGCCACCACGTCGAAACCGATGAAGGCGAAGAACACGATCGAGGCACCGGTGAAAATGCCCATCACACCGAAGTTGGACGGCGCCCAGCCGAAGATCAACTGAATCAGCGGGGCCTTGAGACTGTTCCCGGCCGGCACGGTTTCGGCGGGCGGGATGAAGGGGTGGTAGTTGGCGGACTTGACGATGAACGCCCCGGCGATGATCACGATGAGCACGACGGTCACCTTGATCGCCACGACCACCGTGGTGACCCGCGCGGACAGCTTCATACCGAGGACGAGCACACATGTGAGTGCCAGGACCAGAAGGGCGGCGAAGAGGTCGAAGCCGAAGCCTGACGCACCGTCCCGGCCGCCCAGCACCTCGGGAACCTGCCAGCCGAGGTTGTTGTCCAGGAACGATCGGAAGTAGCCGGACCAGCCCACCGCGACCACAGCCGTGCCCAGCGCGAACTCCAGGACCAGGTCCCAGCCGATGATCCAGGCGGGCAGCTCACCGATCGACGCGTACGAGAAGGTGTATGCGGATCCCGCCACCGGGACCGTGGAAGCGAATTCCGCGTAGCAGAGCGCGGCGAGGGCACAGACGACACCCGCCACGACGAACGACAGGGAGATCGCCGGGCCGGCGCTCAGCTTGGCGACCGAGCCTGTATAGACGAAGATCCCGGTGCCGATGACGACGCCGACGCCGAAGACCGTCAGATCCAACGCGGACAGGGATTTCTTGAGCGTGTGCTCTGGTTCCTCGGTGTCGCGGATGGACTGTTCGACCTTCTTCGTCCTGAAGAGGGTGCTGCTCACGGGTGTACCTCCCACGCTGCGTCGTCCCGGACATGATCGAGAGGGGGCGTGGTGCGCATGCCCCGGCGCGGGGGATTTCACGCTAATGGGCCGGTCTCACCACCGTAAAGGGTGGGGAAAACCGGCCCATTGGGGATCAACAGTGGGTCAGTCGCGGGCCGGCTCCACCGAGTCGACCTCGGCCTGCTCGAACCGTCCGTCGATCCTGGAGACCAGCCCGGTGACCTGGCGGGCGATGTCCGGTGCCGTCAGGCCGATCTCCGCCATGACCTCGGCCCGGGAGGCGTGGTCGAGGAAGCGCGGCGGAATACCGAAGTCACGCAGCGGTACGTCGACCCCGGCGTCCCGCAGGGCCTGCGCGACGGCCGAACCGACGCCGCCCACCCGGGAGTTGTCCTCGACCGTCACCACCACGCGGTGCCGTTCGGCAAGGGGCGCCATGGCCTCGTCGACCGGCTTGACCCAGCGCGGGTCGACGACCGTGGTCGAGATGCCCTGCTGCTCCAACAGCCCGGCGATCTCCAGGCACATGGGCGCCAGCGCGCCCACCGAGACGAGGAGCACGTCCGGGGTGTCGGTGCCGGGCTCGCGCAGCACGTCCATGCCGCCGACGCGTCCCACGGCGGGTACGGCGGGGCCGACGGCGCCCTTCGAGAAGCGGACGACGGTCGGCGCGTCGTCGACCTCGACGGCCTCGCGGAGCTGGGCACGGACCTGGTCGGCGTCACGCGGGGCGGCCAGCCTGAGTCCGGGTACGACCTGGAGGATCGACATGTCCCACATACCGTTGTGGGAGGCACCGTCGGTGCCGGTGACGCCGGCCCGGTCGAGCACGAACGTCACGCCGCACTTGTGCAGCGCCACGTCCATGAGGACCTGGTCGAAGGCCCGGTTCAGGAAGGTGGCGTACACCGCGAAGACGGGGTGCACGCCCCCGGTGGCGAGCCCGGCCGCGGACACGGCGCCGTGCTGCTCCGCGATACCGACGTCGTAGATGCGGTCCGGGAAGGCGTCCGCGAACTTCTTCAGACCGACCGGCTGGAGCATCGCGGCCGTGATCGCGACGATGTCCTCGCGCTCCTGGCCCAGCTTGACCATCTCGTCGCCGAAGACGGAAGTCCAGTCGGCGCCGGAGGCCTTGACCGGCAGACCCGTGTCGGGGTGGATGGGGCCGATGCCGTGGAAGCGGTCGGCCTCGTCCTGAAGGGCGGGCTGATAGCCGCGGCCCTTCTCGGTGAGGCAGTGCACGATGACCGGGCCGCCGAAGCGCTTGGCGCGGGCGAGCGCGGACTCCAGGGCCTCGATGTCGTGGCCGTCGATCGGGCCGACGTACTTGAGTCCCAGGTCCTCGAACATGCCCTGCGGGGCGATGAAGTCCTTGAGGCCCTTCTTGGCGCCGTGCAGGGTCTCGTACAGCGGCCTGCCGACGACCGGGGTCCGCTCCAGCAGGTCCTTGCCCCTGGCGAGGAACCGCTCGTAGCCGTCCGTCGTGCGCAGGGTGGCCAGGTGGTTGGCGAGACCGCCGATGGTCGGCGCGTACGAACGTTCGTTGTCGTTGACGACGATGACCAGCGGGCGGTCCTTCGCGTCGGCGATGTTGTTCAGCGCCTCCCAGGCCATACCGCCGGTGAGCGCTCCGTCACCGATGACGGCGACCACGTGGTGGTCGTCGCGTTTCAGTACCTGGTTGGACTTCGCGAGACCGTCGGCCCAGCCCAGGACAGTCGATGCGTGCGAGTTCTCGATGATGTCGTGCTCGGACTCGGCCTGCGAGGGGTAGCCCGACAGGCCGCCCTTCATCTTCAGCTTCGAGAAGTCCTGACGGCCGGTGAGCAGCTTGTGGACATAGGACTGGTGGCCCGTGTCCCACAGCACCTTGTCCTTCGGCGAGTCGAAGACCCGGTGCAGCGCGATGGTGAGCTCGACGACACCGAGGTTGGGGCCGAGGTGGCCACCGGTCTTGGAGACCGCGTCGACGAGGAAGGTCCGGATCTCCTCGGCCAGCTGGTCCAGCTGCTCCAGGCTGAGCCGGTCAAGATCGCGCGGTCCCTTGATGCGGGTCAGCAGCGGCACCCGTGCCTCCTTGCAGTAGAGCTGATCGAGCTTTCGCCGGGCGTGTCGAGTCTAGTGTTCCGCCTTCGCGACCGACGCCCGGCCTCTGCGTGATACGTCACGCGATCGGCCGTACCCAACAACGACCACATCTATGACATGCCTGTGGCCCGGCATCACATTCGATGCCGGGCCACAGGAACGCCCTTCAGGGGCGCGGGGCTGTGTTCGATCTGCGGCTCCGCCGCGTGGGCGCGACCAGCCCCCCGCTAAGGGGTCCTTGCAGAATGATCCTCTTGTGGCACGGTGGGGTTGTATGTGACTCCGTGTTTTGTGGGGTGTGATCATGGCGCGGCGGAAGCCGTGGGAGGTCAGTGACGAGTTGTGGGCGGTGATCGAGCCGCTGCTGCCGAAGCATGAGCGGCGGTTCCGGCACCCGGGGCGCAAGCGGATCGATGACCGCAAGACGCTCCAGGGGGTGCTGTTCGTCCTGTACACCGGTGTCCAGTGGGAGTTCCTGCCGCAGGAGTTGGGGTTCGGTTCGGGTCCCACGTGCTGGCGGCGGCTGGCCGAGTGGCAGGAGGCCGGGGTGTGGGAGGAACTCCAGCGGGTGCTGCTGGACCGGCTTCGGGCGGCTGATCGCCTCGACTTCTCCCGCGCCACGATCGACGCCTCGCACGTGCAGGCCAAGCGGGGGCGCAGCAGCCCAAAAGTCGGTCCGAGCCCGGTTGACCGCGCGCGGCCGGGCTCGAAGCATCACGTGCTGACCGAGGCGCACGGCATCCCGCTGCGGGTGTCCCTGACCGGCGGTCACCGCAACGACGTCACCCAGCTCCTGCCGCTGGTCGACGGGCTGGCACCGGTACGCGGCAAGCGGGGCCGGCCCCGGCGCAAGCCCCGCACGTTATACGCCGACCGCGGCTACGACCACGACATCTACCGCCGCCGTCTGCGCGAGCGCGGCATCACACCGAAGATCGCCCGGCGCGGCCAGCCGCACGGCTCCGGCCTGGGCAAAGTCCGGTGGGTTGCCGAGTCCGCCATCGCCTGGCTCCACGGCCCCCGCCGCCTACGAACCCGCTGGGAAGCACGCGACGACATGCACGACGCCTTCCTCCAGCTCGCCCACTGCATGACCCTGGCCCGGAAGAATCCAGCATTCTGAAAGGACCCCTAAGCCCGACCCGCCGCCTTCTGACTCTTACGCGACACCGAGTCGATGACAACCGCACCCAACAGCACCGCACCAGTGATCATGTACTGGATCGACGTGTTCATGTTCAGCAGGTCCAGACCCGTCTGGATCGACTGGATCACCAACATGCCCAGCAGCGCCGACCACACCGTGCCGCGCCCACCGAAGAGGCTGGTGCCACCGATGACCGCCGCCGCGATGGCCAGCATCAGCGTGTTGCCGCCACCCGACGTCAGCGAAGCGCTCTGCGTCTGTCCGGCGAAGAACATGCCGCCGATCGCCGCGAATCCACCCGCGATGGCGAACACGGTGATCCGCACCATCGGCACGTTGATACCGGCACGCCGCGCCGCCTCGATCCCGCCGCCGACCGCGAACACCTTGCGTCCGAACGGGGTACGCCGCAGTACGAAGTCCACGATCACCAGGCAGCCGAGGAAGATCACCAGCGCGTTGGACACACCTGAGGCGGAGTTCAGAACGTACGCGGCGACGAACGCGGCCACCGCGAGCGCGCCGACGCGCGCCGCGATCTCGCTGGTGGGCCGGAACGGCACCCCCGCCGCCTTGCGGCGACGCTGCTCGATGAGCGATCCGGCGAGCAGGGAGACGACCCCGAGGCCGGCCAGCAGGTAGGCACCGATGATGGCCTGGTCCATGAAGAAGGAACGCTGGCCGAGGAGGTGGATCGGACCGTCGTCCGGGATGTTGATGGTGCCGCTGCTGCCGAGCAGCCACAGCATCAGACCGTTCCAGCCGAGGAAGCCGGCCAGGGTCACGACGAAGGCCGGCACACCGATTCTGGCGAAGAACCAGCCCTGCAACCCACCGATACCGATACCGATCAGCACGGTCAGCAGCAGGCCGAGCCAGGAGTTCAGGCTGTGGTTGACCACGAACACGGCGAACAGGGTGGACGCGAGACCACTGACCGAGCCGACGGACAGGTCGATCTCACCGAGCAGCAGTACGAACACCAGGCCGATGGCGAGCATGCCGGTGGCCGACAGGTAGTAGCTGATGTTGGACAGGTTCTCGGCGCTGAGGAACCGGTCGTTCTGCACCTGGAAGATGGTCCAGATGATGATCAGGCCGACGACGACCGGCAGGGAGCCGATCTCGCCGCCCTTCGTCTTGCGCTTGAACTCGGTCCAGTAGCCCTTGAATCCCTCTTCGCGGACCAGCAGGCGCGGGTCGACGACGGGGACGTGCGCCGAGGTGGGGTCGTCGGCCGGGGCCAACGTTTTCCGGTCCCGCGCCTCTGGGTCGGCCGGGTCCGGCTTCACGGTCTTGGACGTGTCACTCACTTTGCCGCCTCCGTGGTGCGCCCCGCGCGACGGGTCACGGCGTTGTCCGTGGCACCGGTGATCGCGGCGATGATCTCTTCGTGGGTGGTGTCCTTCACCGCGAAGGAACCGTTGTTCTTGCCCAGGCGCAGCACCGCGACGGTGTCGGCGACGGCCTTGACGTCGGCCATGTTGTGGCTGATGAGGATGACGCCGAGGTCGCGCTCGCGCAGCCGCTCGACCAGGTCGAGGACCTGCGCGGTCTGCTCGACGCCGAGAGCGGCGGTGGGCTCGTCGAGGATGACCACCTTCGGGTCACCGATCAGCGCGCGGGCGATCGCGACGACCTGGCGCTGGCCACCGGAGAGGCTCGCGATCGGGATGCGCACGCTCGGGATGCGGATGGAGAGCGTGCTCAGCAGTTCACGCGAGTTCTTCTCCATCGTGACCTCGTCGATGACGCCGCGGCGCAGCAGTTCTCGTCCGAGGTAGAGGTTGCCGACGACATCGAGGTTGTCGCACAGCGCGAGGTCCTGGTAGACCGTCGCGACGCCGAGTCCCTGGGCGTCGTGCGGCTTGTTGATACTGACCGGACTGCCCTCCCACTCGATGACGCCGTCATCGATGGGATGCACACCCGCGATCGTCTTGACCAGGGTGGACTTTCCTGCGCCGTTGTCGCCGACGAGCGCGACCACTTCTCCGGCGTGGACCTCCAGTTCGACATCGGTGAGGGCCTGCACCGCACCGAATCGCTTGGAGACTCCGCGCAACGCCAACACGGGCGTAGCGGACACGTGAACCATCTCCTTCGCCGCCTGACCGGCGGGGATGCCGCGCTGTCAAAAGGCGCGGAGGGTTGTGCACAAGGCACTGGTTTACAAGGTGAACATGCGCGATTCCGCTGCCGTTGGCAACGGTTCCGTCCGACGCCCGTCCCGGCAGCGGGGTATGAAGGCCGGGGCGGGCGTCGGACAGGTCTCGCGGGACCGCCGGGCGGTCATGTCCGGGTGAGCGCCCGTGAGCGCCCACCCGGTGTCGGCGGTCGGGGTGTGCCTACTGGAGACCGGCGGTCTTGCAGGCGGCGGCGAACTCGCCGGTGCAGATCTCGGCGACCGTGTAGAGGCCGTCCTTGACCACGGTGTCCTTGATGTTGGCCTTGGTCAGCGAGACCGGGGGCAGCAGCAGCGAGGGCACCTTGTCGCCGGAACCACTGGTCTCGGTCGAGGTGGCGATGGAGTCGATGCTCTTGCCCTGCAGCAGGTTGACGGCCAGCTCGGCGGCGCCGTCGGCCTCCGGCTTGTACGCCTTGTAGATGGTGCTGGACTGGGTGCCGGCGACGATCCGCTGGATACCGGTCAGCTCAGCGTCCTGGCCCGTCAGCGGAGTGGAGCTGATGTTCTTGCCCTTGAGGACGGTGGCGATACCACCGGCCATGGCGTCGTTGGCCGCGTAGACGCCCGCGATGTTCTTGGCGCCCAGCTGGGTGATGGCGGCCGACATCTTCTGCGCGGCGACACCCGCGTCCCAGTCTCCGGCCTGCTCGTAGGCGATGTCGACCTTGCTGTCGAGGACCTTGTGGGCGCCCGACTTGAAGAGGGCGGCGTTCGGGTCCGAGGCCAGACCGTTGATCATGACGACCTTGGCCTTCGGGGTGGCCTTGGCGCCCATCGCGTCGAGCAGGGCCTGTCCCTGGAGCTCGCCGACCTTCGCGTTGTCGAAGGAGACGTACGCGGAGACGGGGCCCTGCGCGAGACGGTCGTACGCGACGACCTTGATGCCCTTGTCGACCGCGGCCTGGATGGAGGACTTGATGGCGGCGGAGTCCACGGCGCTGATCGCGATGACCTTGACGCCCTTGGTGATCATGCTGCTGACCTGCTGGGCCTGCGTGGCAGCGCTGCCCGCCGCGTTCGCGTACTCCAGGGTGCAGTCGGAACAGAGTTCCTTGACCTTGGCGTCGAAGTACGGCTTGTCGAACTTGGCGTACCGGGTGGTGACACTGTCGGGCAGGAGCAGGCCGATCGACTTGTCGCCGCCCGAGCTGGTCTTGTCGCCGCTGTCGGACTTGTCGTCGCCGGCCTTGCCACAGGCGGCCACGGCAAGGGCCATGGAAATCGCCGTGGTTCCGATAACGACTCTACGCATCATGGCGTTCATTCGGTGGTGCCTCCCTGACAGGGCCGCAACGCTGCGGCCGAGGTGGCTGGAAGTCAACTCGGCCACACGTGCGACGTCAAGAAGTAAATCCTTAACGGGTTGGCAACGGCTTTGTTCGTTCTCTAGGTGAAGACAGGAGTGGCTGTGGTCAGCGCGCCGTCCAAAAGGGTCGAATCGCCCATCTCGCTCAACGCGAGAGCGAGCGCTCCGAGCACCTCCGCACGACCTCCAAGTGCCCCCGGAAGAACGGACAGTTGACGTGCCGCACTGGGGATCGCATAGCGGCCGACAGACTCTCTTATAGGACCGAGCACCAGCTCACCGGCCTCGGCGAGATCACCGCCGAGGACCACCCGGCTCGGGTTCAGCAGGTTGCAAAGATTGGCGACTCCACTGCCGATATGCCGGCCGACGTCGGCGATCACGCGACGACAGCCCGGGTCGCCGTCCCGCGCCAGCCGCACGACACCTTCCATGGTCAGGTCGGTTCCGTGGCTGGACTGGAGGAGCGGAAGCACATAGCGCGCGGCCGCGAAGGTCTCCAGGCAGCCCCGGTTTCCACAGCGGCAGACGGGGCCGGATTCATCAAGAGTAATATGCCCGATTTCTCCCGCTGTGCCACCCGGACCCCGGTAGATCTTGCCCTCGATCACCAGTCCCGCCCCGACACCGCTCGCGACCTTGATGTACGCCAGGTCGCGCACCCCCCGGCCACTGCCCCAGACCAGCTCACCGAGGGCGCCGAGGTTGGCGTCGTTGTCCACGTGCACCGGTACGCCGAGGCGCCCGCGCATCTCCTCGCCGGGCCTGGTGCCGATCCAGCCGGGCAGGATCGCGCTGGAGCCCAGGGTGCCCGACTTCACGTCGATCGGACCCGGTACACCCAGGCCCACGCCGGCGATCTTGGATCGGTCGACCCCCGTTGCTGCGATCAGGCGACTGACCAGCTCTTCGGCCCGGTCGAAGCCCTGCGCGGCGGAGGCGTCGACGTCCAGCGGCTCGGACTCCTCGGCCAGCACCTGGTGGGCGAGGTTGCCGATTGCGACACGTAGGTGCGTATGGCCGAAATCGATACCGATCACAATGCCGGCGTCGCCGCTCAGCGAGACGGCCCGGGCCCTTCGGCCACCCGCCGAGGTGGGCGTGACCTCGACCGTTCCGCCGTCCTTCAGCTCGCGCACGATGTTGGACACCGTGGCCGCGGACAGACCGGTGGTCCTGGCGATCTCGGCCTGCGTGAGCGACCCGGCGAGGCGCACGGCCCGTACGACCCGTTCCAGGTTGGCCCGGTGCAGCGACGACTGCGAACCTGGAGTCTCCACGACGACCTCCTGCGCGCGGGACCGCTTCGATGAGGCCCCGTCTATGTCCAACTAGTGAACTCTAAGCTGAGCCGTTCGGGTCACCTCCCGTCAAGAGGTTGAACTGCATCCGAGGTCTTGTACACATAGTGGCGCGCGTGCGCCGTTTGTGGCATGCACGCGCGCGTACGGCAGCTGAACAGAAGGTTCCGGTTACTTCAGCGCACCCGCCGTGAGTCCCGTCACCACCTGACGCTGGAAGACGATGTACGCGGCCAGTACCGGGATCATCGCCATCACCAGGCCGGCGAAGAGACCCGACCAGTCACCCTTGTAGCCCTGGCTGGCGGCCAGCTGCACCAGACCCTGGGTGAGGACCCGCTTGTCGGGGTCGGTGTTGAGCACCGTCGGCAGCATGTACTGGTTCCACTGGCCGAGGAAGTTGAAGATGCCCACGCTGATCAGCCCGGGCTTGGCCATCGGCAGCATGATCTGGAAGAAGGTCCGGGAGTGCGAGGCGCCGTCGACGAAGGCCGCCTCCGCCACCGAGGTCGGCAGGGTCCGGAAGAACGCGGTCAGGAAGAAGACCGTGAACGGCAGCGAGTAGGCGATGTAGACCAGGATCAGCCCGTGGATCGTGTTCAGCAGACCCATGTTGTTCACGACGTAGAAGAGCGGGACCAGCGCCAGCATGATCGGGAAGCTCATGCCGCCGATGAACAGGTAGTAGATGAACCGGTTGCCCGGGAAGTCGAAGCGGGCCAGGACGTACGCCGCCATCGAGCCGAGCACCAGGGTGCCGATGAGCGAACCGCCCACCACCAGGATGGTGTTGAGGAAGTAGTCGCTCATGTTGGCGTCGGTCCACGCCCGCGCCCAGTTGTCGAAGTGCAGCTTGTCCGGCAGGGACCAGGGCGAACTGAAGATCGCGTTGTCGTCCTTGAAGGACGTCATCACCGCCCACAGGAGCGGCATCACGACCATGAACGCCCACAGGACGAGCATGCCGTGCGAGAAGACGTTGAGCGCCCTGCCCTCCTTCTTCTCCCGCGGCGTCTCCTTGCCGGGCCCGTTCTCCTTGCGTACGGGCCCGCCGGACTGCTGGGGAACCGTCTCCGACGGTGTGCTGTCGGTCGTTTTCATATGTGTCAGTACTCCAGCCGCTCGCGCCGGCCCAGCCGCATCACGAGGGCCGCGAAGGCCAGCGTGACGACGAGCAGGGCGACCCCGATGGTGGTTGCGTAGGCGGCCTGACCGTCGCGGAAGGCCTTCTGGTACACGTACAGGACCATGACGGTCGTCGAGTAGTCCGGGCCGCCGGGCCCGGTCGTCATGATCTGGACGACCGCGAACGACTCGGCGCCCAGCGCGAGGATGCCCATGTAGACCCAGCCGGACTGCACGGTGTCCCACAGCAGCGGCAGGGTGATCCGGAAGAACGTGGTCGCCCGGCCCGCACCGTCGAGCAGCGCGGCCTCGTACAGGTCGGCCGGGATGGACGCCATGCCCGCGGAGAACAGCACCACGAAGAAGCCGACCGTCGACCAGACCAGTACCGCCATCACACACCACAGGGCGAGGCTCGGGTCGCCCAGCCAGAGCGGCTGGACACTGTCGAGCCCGAT
Organism: Streptomyces sp. NBC_00576; assembly: GCF_036345175.1. NCBI lineage: Bacteria > Bacillati > Actinomycetota > Actinomycetes > Kitasatosporales > Streptomycetaceae > Streptomyces > Streptomyces sp. NBC_00576. The sequence goes on from NZ_CP107780.1 coordinate 2,394,393, forward strand.
GCCGCGCAGCAGCGAGTTGATCGAGCCGCTGTCCGGGTTGTACGCGAAGGCGAACAGCAGCGCGACGATCGCGATGGACAGCACCTGCGGGAAGAAATAGACGATTTTGTAGAACGAGGAACCGCGGACACCGGAAATCACCGGTCCACCGCGGCGGCGCTTCCCGCCCACATTGATCATGAAGGCGAAGAACAACGCCAGACTGATCGTCACCAGCGGCAGCACCAACGCGAACAGGAGGCTGTGCTGCAACGACTTCCAGAAGATGTCGTCGTCGAGCATCCTCTTGTAGTTGTCGAAGCCGACCATCTTGAATTCCGGGCTCAGTCCGGTCCAGTCGGTGAACGAGTAATAGATGGACTGGATGAACGGCCAGATGACGAATAGTGCGTACAGCCCCAGGGGGACCGCCAGGAATCCCACGATGAAGCGGTACTTGCCGTGCTGCATTACCACAGACCCCGTTCCGTACGCGGGTGCCGCCGCTGGTGACAGATCATCGGCTGCTAGTCGGGTAGGCTGATCGCCGTGCGTTGCGAGAACCAAGCGCGTACGACGTGCTGATCGAGAACCAAGACAGCACATGCACCTCCAAGCTTTGCGGCACAAACCGGGCTGGTTTCAACCCGGCTGGTGTTGATCGTGGAAGACCTGTTGGGTCGCTGACCCGCAGGCGGCGTGAGCCAGGAATCCCCCTGCTTCGGCTGGGGGAGGATTCAATGGTGCTTGTAGTGCTTGATCGACGAGTCCTTCGCGGTCTCGTCGGCGTAGCCCTGGATCTTCTTGATGGCCTCGGCCGGGGTGAGCCGTCCCGCCATCATCTCGCCGAGCCCGGAAACGCCGATCTTCTCCTTCTGGAGCTGCACGTACCAGTCCTGCAGGCGCGGGTTCACCACGTTGTCGCCGGCCTTCTCCAGCGCCGCCACACCCGACTTGAGGCCGGGGGTGAGGGTGATTCCGTCGGTGCCGCCGTTGTACGCGGTCAGTGACTTGACCTTGGTGGTGAAGTTCTTCGAGGAGGCCTCACTGAGCATGATGCGCAGTTGCTCCATGCCGCCGGCGGTGTTCTTCGCCTTGGCCGGGACGATGAACGGCTCGCCGCCGGAGGCCCAGATCGTGCCGAACGGCAGCTTGTCGGAGCTGTCGATGCCGGTCGGCGCGGAGACGGCGAGGTCGAAGTCGGCGGGGATGACGTTGGCCGACTCGTTCTCCACCCAGGAGCCGTTCGGGATGAACAGCGCCTTGCCCTTGGCCCACGCGGTCTGCGACTGGATGTGGTCGAGGCCGGGGGTGCCCTTGAGGACGTACCCCTTCTTGTAGAGCTCGTAGTACGCCTCGAAACAAGCCTTGACAGCCGGGGCCTTCCAGGCGTTCGGCTCCAGGTTGTCGATCGCGTCGAGGACCTCGACGCCGCCGACCTTGCCGATCATCGCGTAGAGCGAGAAGGGCAGGTAGTACGGGTACTTGCCCGCGTAGGTCCAGCCGGCGATGCCCTTTTTCTTGGCCTTCTCGCACACGGCGAGCATCTCGTCCCACGTCTGGGGGTAGGTGGCGTCGAGCGAGTCCAGGGCCTTCTGGGAGTACCAGACGCCGTACACCGTGTAGGCGTAGTACATGATCCACACCGGGTCGCCGTCGAGCTGGCCCATCTCGACGATGCCCGGGCGCAGCGTGTCGCGGACCTTCTTGTTCGGGTCGTCGAAGGACGGGGCGTCCAGCAGCGGGGTGAGGTCGGCGAGCTGGCTCTTGCCGGCCAGGACGCCCATGTCCATCTGCTCGGCGCCGGAGTTGTCGATGAGGTCCGGCGGGGTGCCCTGGTTGAAGCGGGGCTGGAGCGTGGACTGGATCTTCTGGGTGGCGGAGAACTTGACCTTCGCCTTCGGGAAGTTCTGCTCGTAGATCTTGACCGCGTCCTCGGCGTACTCCTTGCCGAAGCCGCCGTCGAAGAGCACGAACTCCATCTGGGCGCTGTCGTTGACCGCCAGGGGGTTCTTCGCGGTCTTCTTGCCCGACTCGGCCTTGTCCTCGTCACCTCCGCCGCTGCTCGCACACGCGGACAGGAAACTCATCGTGGGGACGGAGATCAGGCCGAGCGCTGCTGACCGCTTGATCAGGTCGCGACGGCCGAGGCCGGTGGCCGTGGTGCCAGTGGTGGTGCCGGTGGTGGCGGTGCTGCGGTCGGGGGTGCGGCTCTCGTCGGAAGTGGATCCCATGCTCAAGTCCTCGCCTTCTCCAGGACTCAGGCGGTGAACCGGATCCTCCCGGCACCGCGATCGGGTCGAACTGGGTCGTGCAGGAAGTACTTAGTGCGTGATGCGCCCTGATCAGAGGGAATACCCGGCGGGCCGCGCGTTCAGCACGTCGAACCACCCTTCCGGCTCCCCTCCCACCTGTCGTCGACCGGTCGAACAGTGGCTGACGCCGACAGGTATAGTCCACTTCCCGTCAAAGGGGCAAGATCGAATGCAGGGTTGGTCGCGGGTCTTTTCCGAGTTGAGACCTCGCGGAAATATGCGGACCGCACACATCCCTTTGCGCGAAATGTTCGCGATATGGGACCCGAATGCCACACCCAACGCCCTTGACACCACTGACCACTTGACTCCCTACTGGTCCTGCGCAGCCAAGGTGACAACGTTGTCCGACGGCAGGGAGGGTGCTCTCGCATGCGGCAGGGAGTTCGATACAGGGCTCGATACGGATGGCAGTTCGGATCACTTCCGGCCATCGCAGCGGTGTTCGCATTGGTGATCGGCGCACAGGGTGCGGCAACCGCCCTGCCCGCCGCTGCAAAAGCCGTCGACCGGGAGTTCGTCTCCTCGTTCGAGGCGGGTGAGCCGGCGCCGGACTGGCTGAACACCGTCGATGCCGGGCCGGACGGCACGAGGCGGGCCTCCGGTGTCGACGGCGGCTACAGCAGCGGCATCCCGGGCAATGTGACCGACCAGGTGACCGACGTACGGGCGAGCGCGGAGAACATCGGCGGGGGCGAGGTGAAGGAGAACCTCGTCGACGGTGTGCCGGGGACCAAGTGGCTGACGTTCGCGTCGACCGGCTGGGCGGAGTTCGACCTGGACGAGCCGGTCGGGGTCGTCACCTATGCACTGACCTCGGCCAACGACCACGCGGAGCGCGACCCCACCGACTGGACGCTCCAGGGCTCGGCGGACGGGACGACGGGCTGGAAGACCCTCGACAGCCGCACGGACGAGCTGTTCGCCGAGCGGTTCCAGACCAGGTCGTACGACCTTGCCGTGCCTGCCGAGTACCGGCACTTCCGGCTCGACATCGGGCGGAACAACGGGGGCGCCATCACCCAGCTCGCCGATGTCCAGTTTTCGACGGGCAGCGTCGACGCACCCGTGCCCCGGGACATGCGGTCACTGGTCGACCGCGGCCCGAGCGGCTCGCCGACCGCGAAGGCCCGCGCCGGTTTCACGGGCAAACGGGCGCTGCGGTACGCCGGTACGCACCGGGCGGCCGGCCGGGCGTACTCGTACAACAAGGTGTTCGACGTGGACGTGGCCGTTGAACGGGACACCGAGCTGTCGTACCGGGTCTTCCCGTCGATGGCGGACGGCGATCTCGACTACGACGCCACGAACGTGTCGATGGACCTGGTCTTCACGGACGGAACGCTGCTGAGTGAACTGTCGGCGGTCGACCAGCACGGCTTCGCGCTGACGCCGCGGGGGCAGGGCGCGGCGAAGGTGCTGTACGTCAACCAGTGGAACCATGTCGCCTCGCGGATCGGGGCGGTGGCGGCGGGGAAGACCGTCGACCGGGTGCTGGTGGCGTACGACTCGCCGGCCGGTCCCGCGAAGTTCCGGGGCTGGATCGACGACGTGACGCTTCGGGCCGTCGCCCCCGAGCCGCCTCGGGAACACCTGTCCGACTATGCGTCGACGACCCGGGGCACCAATTCCAGCGGTGGTTTCTCGCGGGGCAACAACTTCCCGGCGACGGCCGTGCCGCACGGCTTCAACTTCTGGACGCCGGTGACCAACGCGGGCTCGCTGAGCTGGCTGTACGACTACGCGCGGGCCAACAACGCCGACAACCTGCCGACGATCCAGGCGTTCAGCGCGAGTCATGAGCCGAGCCCCTGGATGGGCGACCGGCAGACCTTCCAGGTGATGCCGTCGGCCGCCGCCGGCACCCCGGACACCGGCCGTACCGCACGGGCGCTGGCCTTCCGGCACGAGAACGAGACCGCGCGGCCGTACTACTACGGGGTGCGGTTCGAGAACGGCGTCAAGGCCGAGATGACGCCGACGGACCATGCGGCGGTCCTGCGCTTCACCTATCCCGGCGACGACGCCAGCGTGCTCTTCGACAACGTCACCGACCAGGCCGGTCTGACCCTCGACCAGGAGAACGGCACCTTCACCGGCTACTCGGACGTGAAGTCGGGGCTGTCTACGGGGGCGACCCGGCTGTTCGTGTACGGGGTGTTCGACGACGACGCGGTGGTCACGGAGGGGTCGTCGAGCGGGGTCAAGGGCTATCTCCGGTTCAGGGCTCCGACCGGGGTGGTGACGCTGCGGCTCGCCACCTCGCTCATCAGCGTCGACCAGGCCAAGGACAATCTGCGTCAGGAGATTCCGGAGGGTACGACCTTCGAGGCGGTGCAGGCCGGAGCGCAGCGGCAGTGGGACGGGCTGCTCGGGAAGGTCGAGGTGGAGGGGGCGACGCCGGACCAGCTGACGACGCTGTACTCCAGCCTGTACCGGCTGTATCTGTACCCCAACTCCGGCTTCGAGAAGGTCGGTTCGAAGTACCAGTACGCTTCTCCGTTCTCCCCCATGCCGGGTCCCGACACCCCGACGCACACCGGGGCGAAGATCGTGGACGGCAAGGTGTACGTCAACAACGGCTTCTGGGACACGTATCGGACCACCTGGCCCGCGTACTCGCTTCTGACGCCCCGTCAAGCAGGTGAACTGGTCGACGGGTTCGTGCAGCAGTACAAGGACGGCGGCTGGACCTCCCGCTGGTCCTCCCCCGGGTACGCCGACCTGATGACGGGCACCTCGTCGGACGTGGCGTTCGCCGACGCCTATGTGAAGGGCGTCGGTTTCGACGCGAAGTCGGCGTACGACGCGGCCGTGAAGAACGCGACCGTCGTGCCCCCCATGTCTGGCGTGGGCCGCAAGGGCATGGCGACCTCGCCCTTCCTCGGCTACACGAGCACCGAGACGCATGAGGGCCTGTCCTGGGCGCTGGAGGGCTATCTCAACGACTACGGCATCGCCCGGATGGGTCAGGAGCTGCACAGGGAGACGGGGCAGAAACGGTACAAGGAGGAGTCCGAGTACTTCCTCAACCGCGCCCAGGACTATGTGCGGCTGTTCGACAAGAAGGCCGGCTTCTTCCAGGGCCGGAACGCGCGGGGCGACTGGCGGGTGGAGTCGTCGGCGTACGACCCGCGCGTCTGGGGCCACGACTACACGGAGACGAACGGCTGGGGGTACGCCTTCACGGCCCCGCAGGACAGCCGGGGCCTGGCCAATCTGTACGGCGGCCGGGCGGGCCTCGCGGACAAGCTCGACGACTACTTCGAGACCCCGGAGACGGCCTCCCCGGAGTTCGTGGGCTCGTACGGCGGGGTCATCCACGAGATGACGGAGGCCCGGGACGTCCGGATGGGCATGTACGGCCACTCCAACCAGGTGGCCCACCACGTGAACTACATGTACGACGCGGCCGGCCGGCCCTGGAAGACGCAGAAGAACGTCCGCGAGGTCCTGTCCCGGCTCTACACGGGCAGCGAGATCGGGCAGGGCTACCACGGTGACGAGGACAACGGCGAGCAGTCGGCCTGGTACCTGTTCTCGGCGCTCGGCTTCTACCCGTTGGTCATGGGCAGCGGCGAATACGCCATCGGCTCCCCGCTGTTCACCAAGGCGACGGTCCACCTGGAGAACGGCCGTGACCTGGTGATCAAGGCGCCGGGCAACAGCGCGCGGAACGTGTACGTACAGGGCCTGAAGGTCAACGGCCTGCCCTGGACGTCGACTTCGCTCCCCCACTCGATCGTCTCCCAGGGCGGAACCCTGGAGTTCGACATGGGCCCCGAGCCCTCCGCCTGGGGAACGGCCAGGAACGCGGCCCCGGTCTCGATCACCCAGGACGACGAGGTGCCGACGCCGCGGGCGGATGTGGTGGTGGGTGAGGGCGCGTTGTTCGACAACACCTCGGCGACCGACGCAGCGGTGGCGTCCGTGGACCTGCCGATCGCCGGTCGCACGAAGGCCGTTCAGTACACGCTGACGTCCTCGGACCGGACCCAGGCCCCGACGGGCTGGGTGGTGCAGGGCTCCTCGGACGGCACGAACTGGCGGACGCTGGACCGGCGTTCCGGCGAATCGTTCAGGTGGGACAGGCAGACCCGGGCGTTCTCGGTGGCGTCGGTGGGCTCGTACACGCGGTACCGGCTGGTCCTCGACGGTGAGTCGACACTGGCGGAGGTGGAGTTGCTGGGCTGACTGCTCCCCGGTGTGGCCCGCCGGAGGCGGCGACGGTCAGGCGGTGGCGAGGGTGAAGACGTGCAGGTTGGCGTCGGCCGGGAGACGTACGCTCGCGATGCTCCGGCCGGCCGGTGCCCGGAACGGGCTGGTGGCGAAGACGTACGTCGGGACCGGGTCCCGGCCCGCTCCCGCCACGTTCCGGTACCCGGTCCTCGTAACGACCTCGTTGCCGTAACGGACACTGCCCGTGCCGCCGTCGAGCGTCCAGTCGGTGAGGGCCAGGTCGACCGTGTCGGTGGTGCCGTCGGTGTAGGTGACGGTCGTCTGCGTCCGCTGGTTGCCGAAGGCCGCGCTGCCGATGAACGACAACTGGGTAGCGCTGGCGGGGAGTTGGATTGTCCGGGTGGTCGCCGACGCGTTGTCGGGACGTCCCGACGGCGAGATCGGCCAGGTGAAAGCCAGGCCTGACGGCAGCCTGCCCTGCGTGCCCGGGGCCAGGCCCGCCGCTGCCAGGGCCTGTCGTGAGTAACTCCAGCCGCCGCCGTCGTAGTCGGCCTCGGTGTGGTCGCCGGTGTCGTCGGAGGTGCCCGTGTTGTTGTAGGCGGCGAGGAGGGAGCCGGGGGCCGCCACCGTGAGGAAGATCGGCTGCTCGTATGTCGTGTCCGTCGACGTGACCTTGACCTTCGCCTCGTGGAAACCCTGCTCGGCGGTGGGCGGGACGGAGATCGTGATCCGCTGTCGGCCGCCAACAACCCTTCCGGAGGCGGGCGTTGCTGTCATTCCGGTCGGTGTCTCCACCTCGAAGCGCGGCTCCGGGCTCGCGTCGCCGCCCCCGCCCGTCAGGGACAGGGTGCGGATGTCCACCCCCGCGCTGCCGCCCGGTGCGATCGTCGCCGTCGTGGGGCCGACGCCGATCTGGTACGGCTGCTCGCCCGCCCGGAAGGACGGCGGGGCGTCGGACGGAGCGGCGCCCCAGGTGGGGTTGGGGGTGGCGGCGAGGGTGTAGTCCAGGGTGCCTCCGTGCCGGACGAAGGACGCCGGGAGCCAGGGGCGGTCGCTCGTACGGCCGTTGACCGCGAGGGACTGGACGTACGGGGCGGTCGCCGCCGCTCCCTGTGCGCGGATCGAGATGTCGTTGGCGTACGGGCGGTTGATCTCGATCCTCGGGAACAGGGGTGAGGCCAGGACCAGTTCGGCTCGGGACGGCACCTGTGGGTACATGCCGAGCGCCGCGAAGACGTACCAGGAGGACATCGCGCCGAGGTCGTCGTTGCCGGGGATACCGCCCGGGCCCGTCGACCAGAGCCTCGTCATCGCCGCGCGCACCGTCTCCTGGGTTTTGTGGGGTGCGCCCGCGTAGGCGTACAGGTAGGGGACGTTGACCGAGGGTTCGTTGTCCAGCTCGGACTTCTCGCCGCCGCTGCCGGTGAGGGCCCAGCTTCCGTCGGCGTGGTGGAAGAAGGCGTCCAGGCGGTCGACTGCCGTGGCGGTGTTGCCCATCGCCGAGAAGAGGCCCGCCGGGTTGTGCGGGACCATCCAGGTGTACTGGGCCGCCGTGCCCTCGACGAAGCCGTTGCCGGTGGCCGGGGTGAAACCGGGGGCCCAACTGCCGTCCGCCCTGCGGTTGGCGATGTAGCCGCCGCTTCGATGGGCCGCGATGTCGAAGTTGTTCTGCCACCACTGGGCGCGCTTCATGAAGCTGTCCGCCGTCCTGGTCCCCCCGGCTGCGCGGGCCAGTTCGGCGAGGGCGAAGTCCGCGCCCGACATCTCCAGGGTCTCCGCCGCCCCGCCCCAGGCGTTGGACACGGACGGCATGTAGTGGTGGTCCAAGTACTTGTCCAGGGAAGGGCGTTGACCGACCGAAAGGACCGGCCTGCCTGCCGGTGACAGGTCCTGTGCCGTCGGTACCGTCGCCGCCCGTACCAGGGAGTCCAGCGCGTCGCGCAGGTCGTAGTGGGTGCCGCCGAAGGCACGGATGCCGGCGAGGGCGGCGGGCGAGGGGTCGCCGTTCATGACGTGTGTGCCGCTCGCGCCGTGCAGCCAGCGGTCCCACAACCCGTTGTTCTGGCGGGCGAGTTCGTAGAGGGACTGGGCGATGTCCGAGCCGGTGTCGGGGTCGAGGAAGGTGAGCAGCTGGACCTGCGAGCGGTAGACGTCCCAGCCGGAGAAGGTGCCGTACTGGTTGGCGTGACTCGCCTCGACCAGGTGGACCCTGGCGTCGCCGCCCCGGTAGCGGCGGTCGGCGTCACTGATGACGTTCGGGTGGAGGAGGGAGTGGTAGAGGGCGGTGTAGAAGGTGGTGCGTTCGGCTTCCGTGCCGCCGCCGATCCTGATGGCGTCGAGCCTGTCCTGCCAGGCGAGTCGGGCTGCGGACCGGACCGACGCGAAGGAGCGGGCGGGCGGGTTCTCGGCCGCCAGGTTGGCCTCGGCGCCCGCCCGACTGACGTATGAGATACCGACCTTGACGCCCACCGGGCCCGCGCCGGGCTCGAACTCCACGTATCCGCCTGCCCCTTTGCCCGCGACGGGACGGCCGCTGTTGGCGGTGAAGCCTCCTGTTCCGCCGGACGCGGAGGTGGCACCCGGGATCAGCCGGTCGTCCTGCCAGGTGCCCGTCGCCTTGAAGGCGCGGTCGAAGCGGGCCGTGAAGTGGAGGGTGTAGTAAGGGCGTCGGGCTTCGGGGTCGAGGTGGCCACAGAAGTTGCCCGAGGTGACCGAACCGGAGACCGTACGGGCCGCGGGGTCGATGGTGACCGTCGAATCCGTCGAGCCCACCTCGGAGTTGGCGGTGCGGATCAGCATCGAGGCCGGTCTGCCGGGCGGGTAGGTGAAGCGGGCGGAACCGGTGCGGGTGGTTGCCGTGAGGTCGGCGGTGACCCCGGACGCCATGCCCACCCTGTAGTGGCCGGGCTCCGCCGTCTCGTCGGCGTGGCTGAAGTCGGCCGCGTACACGGCGTCCTTGGTGTCGCTCGCCGGGGAGGACGTGACCTCTCCGGCGTACGGGAAGAACGGGATGTCGCCGCTGCCGCCCGCGCAGCCCGTGCCGGACATGTGGGTGAGGCTGAAGCCCCGGATGCGGGTGGCGTCGTAGTGGTAGCCGCCGGGGGCGGCCGTTCGGGTGGCGTCGCCCCGGGTGTTCTCCGGGCTCCAGGAGAGCATGCCGAACGGGACGACCGCGCCGGGGAAGACATCGCCGCCGTTTCTGGTGCCGATGAGCGGATCGACGTACGGCGTGGGGTCCTGGGCCAGGGGGTTCGGGGGCGCGGTCGCCGCGAGCGTCGGGGCGGGGGTGCCGAGGGCCAGGGCAACGGCCAGCAGCAGGGACGTAGGGCGGACACGCATGACGCGGCCCCTCCTCGTTCGGACGGGTCGCGCACCACAGGTCGCACAAGCCGCGGGGACAGTGACGTGCGCCAGCGGTACCACGGGAGGGCGCGGGCATCCGAGGGGACGCGCACGTCGGTCACGCGTGCGGGGTATCGGGTGCACTCCTGTGGGGGAGGCAACCGGCTTGACGATGTTGTCCGTTGGGGCGATAGAGTGATGTTTAGACCACTGGACAACGTTGTCTCTCCAGTCGGTCGCACCCCCGAAGACCTACTTACCCGGGCCTCATCCCCCGTGCCGGCCCGGCTCGCGGACCCGGTGGGTTTCGACCACCGGGTCCGCCCTGAGCAGCCTTGCACCTGCCTGACTCGAACGTGCGGCCCCGCGTGCCTAACCGACCCGGCAGGGCAGGGTGGTTGCCGCATCACCACCGGAGCCCTGGACGACGTACCCGAACGTCGCGGTCTTGCCCGGATCGAGCGAGCCGTTCCAGTTGGCGTTGTGGACCATCACCGCCTGGCCGTTGTAGGTCGCGTTCCCGTTCCAGAGGCTGTCCACCTTCTGGCCCGCCGGGAGTGCCCAGTCGACCATCCAGCCGAGCATCGGCACGGTCCCGGAGTTGGTGACGGTCACCTCGGACTGGTAGCCGCCGTTCCAGTTGCCCGTCGTACGGCGGGTGGCGGTGCACGCGCCGGGCGGGGGCTCGGTGGGCGGGTTGCCGGGGTCCTTGATGCCCGTCACCTCGCCGTTGCCGCCGTCGAAGACGATGTCGGAGCAGGAGTAGAAGGTCTCCGCACTGTCGGAACGCTGCCACACCATGTAGATGAGGTGGCGCCCGGACTTGTTCGCCGGAAGCTTGCCGTTCCACGAGTAGTTGGCCTCGACCGTGCCCGGGGAGCCGTTGAGCGGCGGGTGGTCGACACTCAGGAACGGCTGGGACTCGATCGCGTCCCAGGTGAGCGTCTTGGTCGGGTCGAAGCCGTCCTTGGTGATGTAGGCGTAGAACCAACCCGGGTGCGCCGCCCACGCGTTGTACGAGAAGTCGATGTTGGCGCCCGAGGTGAGGTGGGTCAACGGCCAGTCGGCGCTGGGGGTGTTGAACCCGGTGAAGTTGGTGTTGCCGCCGCTGCACAGCTGGCCGTCCGGGACGAAGTCCCGGGTGCGGCCGGCGCCGTCGGAGCGCAGGACCGAGAACCAGTTGTAGAACGGCGTGGTTCCGCTGACCTGCTGTGCCGTCTTGCAGGCCGGGTTGATCGCCTTGATCTCGCCGGTGTCCGTGAGGGCGTCCTGCCAGCACAGGAAGGTACGGCTGCCGGGTTTCATCGGGGTGCCGTGGGCCTCCGCGTCGCCGCCCGCCGTGACGACCAGGCCGAGGGCCGGGATCGCGGTGAGCAGGGCCAGGAGGACGAGGAGGAGGGCTCTGCCTCGGGTGGGGAGAGGTAATCGGCGTGGGGTGCGGGGGGATGGTGGGGACGTTGATGTCAGGGCCATGTCATGATCTCCTTCAGTCGTACGCGATGCGCCGTACGTCGTGCGGTACGTACGGAACGTCCGGGTGAAGGGGCGCGCCCGGCTGGGGGTGCGCGTGATGTGCGATGTGCACGGTGTGATGCGTGGGGGGTGGTGGGGTGGGAGCGACTCCCGCTTACGGGTTCCGGTCCGCTCGGTATGGGAGCGCTCCCACCTCACTCCCTCTCGAAGCTAGCGCCGCGGGGTGAAGTTGTAAACGGCTGACGCACGGGGGCCGCCCTCGATTAGTTTCGGTCCTCGCGAAACCTGAAGCCGGGGGCAGACGTACGGTCATCTCTCGGCCTCCCCCGCCCGGATCGCGTAGCCGAGTCCGCGCACGGTGTGGATCATCGGGGCCCGGCCCCTGTCGATCTTGCGGCGCAGGCTGGAGATGTACACCTCGACGAGGTTGTCGCCGCTGTCGAAGCAGCCGGTCCGCACCCGGTCGAGGATCTGCCCTTTTGCCGATCACCTGGCGCGGACGGCCCATCAGCAGGCTGAGCAGGTCGAACTCCTTGGCGGTGAGCCGGACGGGCGTGCCGTCGCGGTGCACCTCGCGGGTCTCCTCGTTGATCACCAGGTCGCCGAGGACGCGTACGGAGTCGTCGGTGCGTGTCTGTTCGGCGCCGCAGTCCGCGCAGCCGCAGCACGACCCCCTCCGGGGAGAACGGCTTGGTGACGTAGTCGTCGGCGCCCGCCTCCAGTCCGTCGAGACGGTGTTCGAGGGCATCGCGGGCGGTGAGCATGAGGACGGGCAGCCGCGGGCTCTCGTACCGCAGGCTGCGGAGCACCTGGAGGCCGTCGAGGACGGGCAGCATGCCGTCGAGGACGACGGCATGCGGAGCCGAGGAGCGAGCGATGCGCAGCGCGCCCTCGCCGTCGGCGGCCGGACAGGGCCGTCGGCCCGCCTCGGTGACGGCCACGTACAACAGTTCCGTGAGCGCCGGCTCGTGGTCGACGATCAGCACACGGACGTGACCGCCGCAAACCCCAGAAGTGCCAGACATGTACGAATCGTGTCGCGGTTCGCTGGGGAACCCTGTGTTCAGCCTGGGCGGCTGCCGTGGGACGCCCTCGTGGCGGCAGCGGATGCAGGCCGGGATGCCGTCAACTGCCGTGGCCGAAGGCGGCATTGGCACTCCCCGGCCACAGGAATCCCTTGAGCCCCGTTCCGTGCAGCGCCCACGCTGATCACTGGCTTCCGCTCACCGGGCCGGAAGCGTTTTCAGCGTTCAGGGGAGGACGTCCACACATGCGAAGACTCCATTCCTTATGGGCCGTGGCAGGAGCGGCCGGACTGGTCGCGGGCGTGGTCACGCCCGCGGCGGCCGGTCCCGTGTCCCCGGTCACCGAGCCGGGCACCACAGGCCCCCAGAGTGTCTCCACGCCCAAGACCCAGCAGGGCGCTACGAGCACCCAGACCGTCACCCTCATCACCGGCGACACCGTGTCGCTCACCACCGGAGCAGACGGCAGGAACGCCGTCGACGTCCGGCGTGCCAAGGGGCGCGAGGCCGCCACCTTCCTGTCCAGCGAGAAGGACGGCGAGGTCAGCGTCCTGCCCGCGGACGCCGTCCCGCTGATCCAGGCGGGTCGCGTCGACCCGACCCTGTTCAACGTCAGCCAGTTGGTGAAGCAGGGCTACACGGACGCGAAGACCGGCGCCACCCCCGTGATCGCGACGTACAGCAAGGGCAGCACGACCCCCGAGGGCGCGCGCCGGACGCTCGCGCTGCCCGGGATCGACGGTGCCGCGCTGAGCGCGAGCAAGTCCACCGCGTTCTGGGCGGACATCGCCCCGGCCCTCGGCACCGAGCCCACCGCGAAGGCCGCGAAGCAACTCGGCGAGGGCATCGACAAGCTCTGGCTGGACGCCCAGGTGAAGGCGTCCCTCGATGCGAGTGTCCCGCAGATCGGCGCACCCGAGGTGTGGCAGGCCGGCTACGACGGCAAGGGCGTCAAGGTCGCGGTCCTGGACACGGGCGTGGACGCCGGGCACCCGGACCTCGCGGGGAGGATCGCGGAGTCGACGAGCTTCGTACCGGACGAGTCGGTGCAGGACGGCCACGGCCACGGCACCCATGTGGCGTCCACCATCGTCGGCTCGGGCACCGCCTCGGCGGGCCGCCTCAAGGGTGTGGCGCCGGGTGCGGAGTTGCTGGTCGGCAAGGTCCTGAACAACCTCGGCAAGGGCCAGTCCTCCTGGATCATCGCGGGCATGGAGTGGGCGGCGCACTCCGGTGCGAAGATCGTCTCCATGTCGCTGGGCGGCACGGCGACCGGCCCCTCCGACGTGCTCAGTGAGACCGTCGACGAGCTGTCCGCGTCCACCGGCACCCTCTTCGTGATCGCGTCGGGCAACGCGGGCCCGGGCGAGCAGACCGTGGGCACCCCGGGCATCGCCGACTCGGCGCTGACGGTGGGCGCGGTCGACAAGTCCGACAAGCTGGCGCCGTTCTCCAGCCGGGGTCCCCGCACCGGTGATTTCGCGGTCAAGCCGGAGATCACCGCGCCGGGCGTGAGCATCACGGCGGCCCGGGCCGCGGGCACCACCATGGGTACGCCGGTCGACGACAACTACACGACGGCGAACGGTACTTCGATGGCGACCCCGCATGTCGCGGGCGCGGCGGCGCTGGTCGCGCAGGCCCATCCGGACTGGACGGGAGCGCAGCTCAAGGAGGCGCTGGCCAGCACGGCGAAGACGAATGCCGACAACTCCGTTTTCGAGCAGGGCGACGGGCGGGTCGACGCCGTACGGGCGGTCGGGCAGGGCGTCTTCGCGACGCCGGCACTGAGCTTCGGCAGGTACGAGGACGGCGACACCGAGGTCGTCAGCAAGGACATCACGTACACCAACACCACTGACAAGGCAGTGGAGTTGAAGATCACGACCTCGCTCGCCGAGGCCGCCCCGGGAGCCGGCACCGTGACCGTCGCGGCGGGAGGCACCGCCACGGTCCCGGTCAGTGTGGACCCGGCGGAGCAGGCCCAGGGCCGGTACGCGGGGCACATCACGGCGAGCGCGGACGGCGTCCTGGTCACCACGGGCGTCGGGTTCGAGAAGCTGCCCAAGACCTACGACCTGAAGGTGTCGCTGGTGGGCCGCAACGGCAAGCCGACCACCGGCGGGTCGCTCTTCACGATGCAGGAGCTGGGCGGCGCCTTCCCCAACGATTACGGCTTCCTCGGCTCCACCCACACCTGGCAGGTCCCGGCCGGTAAGTACTCCATCGCGACCTGGATCTCGGACCTGGACGCGGGCGGTCTGGCCGTCGGCACCTCCATTGTCGGCAACCCCGAGATCAAGGTCGAGGGGGACACCGAGGTCGTCCTCGACGCCCGCGAGGCGGTGGAGATCAAGCCGAAGACGAAGGAGGACTCCGAGTTCCAGGGCTTCGCCACCAGCTGGCACCGCGAGGGGCCGGGCAGCGCCTGGGGGCTCACCTACAGCCAGGGCTTCTGGACCGACCACGTCTATGTGGCGCCGACCCCGCAGGTCACCGAGGGAACCCTGGAGTTCTCCGCCAAGTTCCGGCTGTACGCGAGGGACTTGACCGCCAGTGTCACCAGCCCGGAGAAGTCCGCGCTGTCCTCGCTCTACTACTCGCAGACGTACAACGGCTTCCCGTTGAAGATCAGCGGTGACCACACGGTCCGGGCGGTGGACGCCGGCGGTGGTACCGCGGCCGACTTCGCGGGGCTGGACGTCCGGGGCAAGGTCGCCGTGGTCGGGCTCGGCGCCACGGAGCGGGCTCAGGGCGCTCTGGACAACGCGACCAAGGCAGGCGCGGGTTACCTCATCGCGTACCGCAAGACCCCCGGTTTCTGGATCGAGGCCGTGGACCGCGCGACCACTGTCCCGCTGATGATCGCCACCGGCGAGGAGGGCGCCAGGCTGGCCGGCCTGCTGAAGACCGGCAAGAAGGTCACGCTGAAGCTGGGCGGTACGCCGGTCAGTCCGTACGTCTACAACCTGCTCGCCGCGCAGAGCGGCGCCATCTCCGCGAACCAGACGTACAGCTTGGACAAGTCCAACACCGTGAAGCGGAAGGCCCGTTACTACGGAGCGACGGCCGGGGAGATCGGCGCGGACACCCTGTACACCTTCCGTCCCTGGCAGCTCTACGGCATCGAGAACAGCAAGTACACGCAGCTGGGCACGGAACGCGACGAGTACTACTACGTCGACCCGGACACCCGTACCTGGCACGTCGCCTATCCCAACTGGAACACGTCCAGGGGCCAGTGGAGCCCGCTGCGCACCTTCGACAAGGCGGCCACGGACAAGACGACGGAGAACTGGCTGCGTCAGGTCGTCCGCCCCGGAACCAGCGAGGAGTACGGCCTCTCCGAGCGAACCGGCGACCAACTCACCATGTCGGTGACGGAGTTGAACGACTCCACGCCGGGTCACTACGGATACATCGACGGCGCCGACAACACCGCGAAGGGCAGGCTCTACGCGGACGGGCAGCTGGTCGGCGACTCGACGTTCGGCGGGTACGGCATCTTCGACGTACCGGCGGACAAGGCCTCGTACCGCTTCGTACTGGACGTGCAGCGCCGGGCGGCCTGGGCTAAGTACTCCACGAGCACGCACACCGAGTGGACCTTCGACTCGGCCCACACCGGCGCCGCCACGGCGCTTCCGCTGCTCACCGTCGGCATCGCCCCGAAGGGGCTCGACCTCCTCAACCGGGCTGACGGAAAGCGGGAGTTGGAGATCGGGCTGCCTGTCGCGAACCAGCTGGGCAGCGTGCGGGCGAGCAATCTGAAGGCGTGGGTCTCCTACGACGACGGTACGTCCTGGAAGGAGGTGAAGGTCAAGGGCGGTACGGCCCGGTTCAAGGCCGCGAAGGGCGCCGAGTCGGTGTCGCTGCGTGTCCGGGCCGCCGACCGGGACGGCAACGGGATCGACCAGACGGTGCTGCGGGCCTTCGGGCTGAAGTAGGCGACGCCCGTAACCTGTGCCTTGGCCTTAACAGAGATCCTCTAGCGTGCCGAGTCATGGTGAACACGGCATATGACACGCCAGGACAGACCCCTGCCGCGAGCCCATGGTCCGCGGTGGGGGTATCCGCCTTCGACGAGCTGGTGTACCAGTCGATCCTCCATCAGCCCGACGCGGGCGCGGCCGGCTGGGCCCTGCTGACCGGCGCGGATCCGGCCCGGATCCGCGAGTCCTGCAACCGGCTGCTCGCGCTCGGTCTGCTGCAACCGCCGGACTCCATGGGCGGGTTACGCGCTGTCGACCCGCGGGTGGCGATCCGCGCACTGATCCGGCGGCGCGAGACGGAGTCCGAACTGCTCACCGCCACCGCCGAGGAGATGGCGACCGCGTACGAGGCGGGGCTGCTGCGGGAGGAGCCGTCCCGGCTGGTCGAGGTGGTGTCCGGGGAGGGCGCCAACGCGGCCCGGCTGGAAGAGCTGTACGCGGGCGCCGAGCGCGAGGTGTGCGTCTTCGACACTCCCCCGTATCTGGCCCCGCGCACCCCACAGTTGGACCTCCAGTCCGATCTGCTCAGCCGAGGGATCGTGTACCGCACGGTGTACGCGGCGACCGCCCTGGAGGATCCGGACGTCCTCTTCCACGCCTGGAAGATGGTCGAACTCGGCGAGCAGGCCCGGGTGTTGCCCTCGGTGCCGGTCAAGTTGCTGGTGGTGGACGGCCGTCGGGCGATGCTTCCATTGACCTCGTCCGACGCGGGCGGCTACTGCGCGGCGGTCGTGCGGCACTCGGCGGTGACCGAGGCCCTGCAGAAGCTCTTCGACCTGGCCTGGCAGCAGGCGACACCGCTCGGCCAGGGGGCCGGTGACGGTGAACTCTCAGAGGGAGAGCGGACGTTGACCCGGCTGCTGGCGGCCGGAATGAAGGACGAGGCGGTGGCCCGCCATCTGGGGGTGAGCCTCAGGACCCTGCGACGACGGGTGAGTGAGCTGCAGGACCGGCTGGGCGCGGCGAGCCGGTTCCAGCTGGGGGTGCGGGCCGCACAGCGGGGCTGGGTGTAGGGGTAGTACAGCGCGAAGGGCCGCACCCCCGCCTGAGCGGGGAGTGCGGCCCAACTGCCCTACCGAACTGCTTACTTGACCGCTTACTTGCGGATCAGGTTGCGCAGCACGTACTGCATGATGCCGCCGTTGCGGTAGTAGTCGGCCTCACCGGGGGTGTCGATGCGGACGACCGCGTCGAAGTCGACGCCCGTGTCGGTGGTCACCTTGACCGTGCGCGGGGTGGTGCCGTTGTTCAGCTCCTCGACGCCGGTGAAGGAGAAGGTCTCCTCGCCGGTGAGGCCGAGGGACTCGGCGGTGGCGCCCTCCGGGTACTGGAGCGGCAGCACGCCCATGCCGATGAGGTTCGAGCGGTGGATGCGCTCGTACGACTCGGCGATGACGGCCTTGACGCCGAGGAGCGCGGTGCCCTTGGCGGCCCAGTCGCGGGACGAGCCGGAGCCGTACTCCTTGCCGGACAGGATGACCAGCGGGATGCCCTGCTCGATGTAGTTGCGCGAGGCGTCGTAGATGAACGCGACGGGCGCGTCCGGCTGGGTGAAGTCGCGGGTGTAGCCGCCCTCGGTGCCCGGCGCGATCTGGTTGCGCAGGCGGATGTTGGCGAACGTACCGCGGATCATCACCTCGTGGTTGCCACGGCGGGAACCGTACGAGTTGAAGTCACGGCGCTCGACACCGTGCTCCGTGAGGTACTTGCCACCGGGGGTGTCGGCCTTGATCGCACCGGCCGGGGAGATGTGGTCGGTGGTGACCGAGTCGCCGAGCTTGGCGAGGACGCGGGCGCCGGCGATGTCCGAGACCGGGGTGGTCTCCATCGTCATGCCCTCGAAGTACGGGGGCTTGCGGACGTACGTCGACTGCGGGTCCCACTCGAAGGTGTTGCCGCTCGGGATGGACAGCGCCTGCCACTGGGCGTCGCCCGCGAAGACGTCCTTGTAGGACTTGCTGAACATGTCCTCGCCGATGGCGTTCGCCACGACGTCGTTGACCTCGGCCTCGGAGGGCCAGATGTCGGCCAGGAAGACCGGCTTGCCCTCCTGGTCCGTGCCGAGCGCGTCGCGCGTGATGTCCACCTTCATGGAACCCGCGAGGGCGTACGCGACGACCAGCGGCGGGGACGCCAGGTAGTTCATCTTGACGTCGGGGTTGATCCGGCCCTCGAAGTTACGGTTGCCGGAGAGCACCGAAGTCACGGCCAGGTCATGGTCGTTGACGGCCTTGGAGACCTCGTCCGGCAGCGGGCCGGAGTTGCCGATGCAGGTGGTGCAGCCGTAGCCGACGAGGTTGAAGCCGACCTTGTCGAGGTAGGGGGTGAGCCCCGCCTTGTCGAAGTAGTCGGTGACGACCTTGGAGCCCGGGGCGAGGGTGGTCTTGACCCACGGCTTGCGGGTGAGACCCTTCCCGACCGCCTTCTTGGCCACCAGCGCGGCGGCGACCATGACGTACGGGTTCGAGGTGTTGGTGCAGGAGGTGATGGCCGCGACCGTCACCGCACCGTGGTCGATCTCGTAGGTCGAGCCGTCGGGGGCGGTCACGGTGACCGGGTTGGACGGGGCACCGTTCGGGGCGACGGCCGGGGAGTCGGAGGCCGGGAAGGACTCCTTGCCGGCCTCGTCGACGTCGTCGACGTAGTTGCGGACGTCGACCTTGAACTGCTCGGCGGCGTTCGCGAGGACGATACGGTCCTGCGGGCGCTTCGGGCCGGCGATGGAGGGGACGACCGTCGAGAGGTCGAGCTCCAGCTTCTCGGAGAAGTCGGGCTCAGCGGCCGGGTCGAGCCAGAGGCCCTGCTCCTTGGCATACGCCTCGACGAGCGCGAGCTGCTGGGCGTCGCGGCCCGTCAGCTTCAGGTACTTGATGGTCTCGCCGTCGATCGGGAAGATCGCGGCCGTGGAACCGAACTCCGGCGACATGTTGCCGATGGTGGCGCGGTTCGCGAGGGAGGTGGCGGCCACGCCCTCGCCGTAGAACTCGACGAACTTGCCGACCACGCCGTGCTTGCGGAGCATCTCCGTGATGGTCAGCACGAGGTCGGTGGCGGTGGTGCCGGGCGTCAGCTCACCGGTGAGCTTGAAGCCGACGACACGCGGGATGAGCATCGAGACGGGCTGGCCCAGCATCGCGGCCTCGGCCTCGATACCGCCGACGCCCCAGCCGAGCACACCGAGGCCGTTGACCATGGTGGTGTGGGAGTCGGTGCCGACGAGGGTGTCGGGGTACGCCTGGCCGTTACGGACCATGACCGTACGGGCGAGGTGCTCGATGTTGACCTGGTGGACGATGCCGGTGCCGGGCGGGACGACCTTGAAGTCGTCGAAGGCGGTCTGGCCCCAGCGCAGGAACTGGTAGCGCTCCTTGTTGCGGCCGTACTCCAGCTCGACGTTCTGCGCGAAGGCCTCGTTGGTGCCGAACTTGTCGGCGATGACGGAGTGGTCGATGACCATCTCGGCCGGAGAGAGCGGGTTGACCTTCGCCGGGTCGCCGCCGAGCGCCTTCACGGCCTCACGCATGGTGGCGAGGTCCACGACACAGGGCACGCCGGTGAAGTCCTGCATGATCACGCGGGCCGGCGTGAACTGGATCTCCTGGCTGGGCTGCGCCTGCGAGTCCCAGCCGCCGATGGCCCGGATGTGGTCGGCGGTGATGTTCGCGCCGTCCTCGGTGCGGAGCAGGTTCTCCAGCAGCACCTTCAGGCTGTACGGAAGGCGAGCCGAGCCTTCCACCTTGTCCAGCCGGAAGATCTCGTACGACTCGTCGCCCACGCTGAGCGTGCTACGCGAGTCGAAGCTGTTCGCCGACACGACAGTCTCCTTCATTGATGTGCGCGTTCCACCGCATCCTGCCGCCACGACGACTTGGCCGATCCGCTAAGGTAAGGCTAAGTTAGGTAAGCCTTAGTGGCAGAGATATCTCGATGTCGAGATAACTCTAGTACATGGGTGGCGGATGGTCATGCCCCGCCGCCATGTGATGTGGCCCATCACTACGCCGATCCGGGGTAACCGACCCCTATGCCTCTCACCTTCCGCAAGAGCTTCCGGATACTCCCGGGAGTACGACTGAACATAAACAAGGGCTCCTGGTCGATCACGACCGGCGGCAGCCACGGCCCCCGCCACACCCACAGCAGCACAGGACGCCGTACGACGTCGATGGATCTGCCCGGACCCTTCGGCTGGCGCCGCACCCGCTCCGGCAAGCGCCACTGACGGTACGTCACCCGCACGGCCTCCCCAGAAGGCGCCATCTCATATCTGAGATAGCCTCAACCCCATGGCAGACGACTACCTCGTACGTATCGGCAAGCTCATCCGTGACGCCAGGCAGCACCGGGGCTGGACACAGACGCAGCTTGCCGAAGCGCTCGGCACCAGCCAGAGCGCGGTCAACCGTATCGAGCGCGGCAATCAGAACATCAGCCTTGAGATGATCGCTCGGATCGGTGAAGCCCTCGACAGCGAAATCGTCTCGCTGGGATACGCGGGTCCCATGCACCTGCGCGTGGTCGGCGGCCGTCGGCTGTCCGGCGCCATCGACGTCAAGACCAGCAAGAACGCGTGTGTCGCGCTGCTGTGCGCCTCGCTCCTCAACAAGGGGCGCACAGTGCTGCGCCGGGTCGCCCGCATCGAAGAGGTGTACCGCCTGCTGGAGGTGCTCAACTCGATCGGCGTACGGGCGCGGTGGATCAACGACGGCGTCGACCTGGAGATCGTGCCGCCGGCCGAGCTGAACATGGCGGCCATCGACGCCGAGGCCGCCCGCCGGACCCGCTCGATCATCATGTTCCTCGGCCCGCTGCTGCACCGCATGGACGCCTTCAGGCTGCCGTACGCCGGTGGCTGTGACCTCGGCACCAGGACCATCGAGCCGCACATGATCGCGCTGCGCCGGTTCGGGCTCGACATCGCGGCGACGGAGGGGCTCTACCACGCCCGGGTCGACCGCTCCGTCTCCCCCGGCCGCCCGATCGTGCTGACCGAGCGCGGGGACACCGTCACCGAGAACGCGCTGCTCGCCGCCGCCCGGCACGACGGCGTGACCGTCATCCGCAACGCGTCCTCCAACTACATGGTCCAGGACCTGTGCTTCTTCCTGGAGGCCCTGGGCGTACGGATCGAGGGCGTCGGCACGACGACGCTCACCGTGCACGGCGTGCCGACGATCGACGTCGACGTGGACTACTCGCCCTCCGAGGACCCGGTCGAGGCGATGAGCCTGCTGGCGGCGGCGGTCGTCACCGAGTCCGAGCTGACCGTGCGCCGGGTGCCGATCGAGTTCCTGGAGATCGAGCTGGCGGTCCTGGAGGAGATGGGGCTCGATCACGACCGTACGCAGGAGTACTTCGCGGACAACGGCCGCACGCGGCTGGTCGACCTCACGGTCCGGCCCTCCAAGCTGGAGGCGCCGATCGACAAGATCCACCCGATGCCGTTCCCGGGCCTGAACATCGACAACGTGCCGTTCTTCGCGGCCATCGCGGCCTCCGCCCAGGGCAAGACCCTCATCCACGACTGGGTCTACGACAACCGCGCGATCTATCTGACCGACCTCAACCGCCTCGGCGGACGCCTCCAACTCCTCGACCCGCACCGGGTGCTGGTCGAGGGCCCGACCCGCTGGCGAGCGGCCGAGATGATGTGCCCGCCCGCGCTGCGACCGGCGGTGGTGGTCCTGCTGGCGATGATGGCGGCGGAGGGTACGTCCGTGCTGCGGAACGTGTACGTCATCAACCGGGGGTACGAGGATCTGGCGGAGCGGCTCAACTCGGTGGGGGCGCAGATCGAGATCTTCCGGGACATCTGATCGGCGGAGTGTCGTGCCCCTAGGAGATGAGGGGTACGACACTACTAAATGCCTGCTGACCTGCTGTTACACACTTGCGGGACGCTCCATTGATCATCGCTGTTTTTCATCACCTTGTGCAACGTGCGTGCAAGATGATCTTAAATTGGTGACGATGCATCAGAGATATCTGAGCGTCCGTCAGCCTTCACGGAGAGTGCTCGCCAAAGGGGCCTCGCAATGTCCGCACCGGCGGTGCCACTGGCGTTCCTGAGATTCGGAGTTCAGTCCTCGTAGGACTCCGTTAGGTTGCTCTGGCTCTTGGGTTCGGGCTGGTGGTGGATGTTCTGGGCAGGGGGCGGTGGCAGGTGGTGCAGGTGCCGGTCCAGCAGTTCAGCAGGTCCTGGATGGTGTCGAGGATCTGGAAATCCCATGGGACGAGAGCCTGACCTTGGGGTTCGTGGCAGCCTGGATCACTGTCCCGATCCGCCCTGACCGCCGACCGTCGCCAGGATGTATCAAATCGATTCCTATGCCGCTTGAGGGGTACCATTCGACACTTGAGTGCTGCGGAAAACTCGCGCCTGGAGCAGCGGCTGACCGGCCTCTCCCCATCCAAAGGCGTCCGCGCTCCCTTTGCGCTTCCCTCGTCACCACCGGTGACAATCCAATCTCGGACAGCGACCCCAACTCCCTGCCTGCAGCCGGGTTGTCACCGTCAGACAATTCGAGCAGGGGCTCGGCGCTCTCGCTTCACTGACTCCTGACGCGACGCTCTTCAAGCTCACCGGCTCCAGTTGCTCGGGGAAGACGACACTCGCCTACGCCACCGTCGGCAGGCTTCGGCGGATCGTCGTGCAGGACTTCGATGAACTCGGTGTGCCAGAGGGCGCCGACCTGCACTGGCGCCATCACATGACGGAATGTGGGTGCGCCGCGGGCTGGAGTACCACAGGATGCCCAGCGCGGCGTCATCGGGCTGTTCAGGGGCGAGACCCTTCACCAGCAGCCGTTCCTTCACGCGACGTTGCTCGACACTTCGAAGCGTGAAGAACGGCCGCCCTACTCAAACCAAGATCAGCGGGTCGGGTGACCGGCCAAGGTTGAACACCAAGCCGATCACCCGACGGGGAGCCGAGACGGCTCACGGGACGGCGGTCAGAACATCGACGACAGGCCGCTGGTGATCGAGGACACGAGCTCCTTGCCCTCCTCCGCGACCTACTTCACCGCGGGAGCCACCCTCTTGGCGACCGGGGTGATCCACCTGGACTGGCCGTAGGTGACCAGGCTCAGCGCGGTGCCGGCCGCGGACCACATGAACTCGCCGCTGGTGAAGCCGTATTCGATGCTGGTGAACAGGGTGCTCAGCGCGCCGGCTCCCATCGCGATGCCGCCGAAGATCGCCGCGGCCGGGACACCGACGACGGCGAACGGGGGAAAGACGAGGCTGGCGACCCCGAGGCCGGCGGAGATGAATCCCGCGCCGATGCTGACGTAGTTGAAGGCGTCGGCCCACCAGCCGCCGTCCGAGTACCACTCGTCGTTGTCGCCTCCGCTGCCGTTCTCGTTGACGTCGTCGTTGGTGCCGCTGTCGGCCGGATTGCTGCCGTTGTTCCGGTCCTCCACCACCGTCACCGACGTCCTCGACGCCCCGCCCGAGCCGCCCGTGATCCAGTTCGAAAGCCACCTCCCGCAACCGTGCCTGCTCGCACCGGAGCAGGTCACCGAGTACCCCAACCCCATGGAACTGAGCAAGGAGCTGCAAGAGCAGCTGGGCGACATGAGCCGGTGGGAGACAGTCGGATCCGCGTGGGACAGCGGTGACGCGATGACCCCGCAGGAGTTCTACTTCAGCAAGCTGTGCCACGCCCCCGGCTGGAAGACCGGCGGCTGGACCCGCTGGGGCCTCACCGACCCCATGCCCCGCCCCTGCCCCGAATGCGGCACCGAGGCGACCCCCCTCCTCACCATCGCGTGCGCGGAATGGGACTCCAGCAGCGAGAGCTGGACCCCCGAGGAGGAACGCACGTACCCGACTCCGCTCCTCCTCGGCACCCCGCCCGCGAACTTCACCCTGATCGACATCGCCAGCGGCTACGACCTGCAACTCCACGTCTGCCCGGCATCCCCGGACCATCCACACATCGAACTGGTCCAGTGAGCGAGTCCGACTGCAACCAACCGCAGGCAGAGGAACTTTCGGGCGGGGTTGTGTGCACCCCTCGCGGGGCGCTGCGGTCCTCCCGGCCCGGGTCGGAGACCCCAGTACGGTCACACGGGCCGCGGCGCACCGTGGACAGGCTGGGCACCGGCACCAGCCCGTGCCGCCCAGCTCGTGGACGATCCGGCGAGCGCCCCGGCGTGGGTAGGAGCGGCGTAGTTCGCAGACCAGGGCCTCGATCGACCGACCTCGGCGGGCACCTGATGCGCAGCGAAGTACGGTCGGCACGACCTGGCCACCAGCGCCTCCAGCCCGCCGGCGTGGTACCGCTCGCTCCAGGTGTACGCCGGCTGCCGCGACGCACCGAACTGGCGGGCTACCCTGCGCGACCGGCGCCCCGTCCAGCACTTGGAGCACCGCGCGGTAGTGATGCTCAGCCATCCGTCGTCGATCGTCCGGCGGCTCCGGCTCACGCGCTTCCGCCGTGGAAAGACCAACGAGTCACGGCCGTCCAGGATGTGCCGGCCCCATCCGGTCCGCCGTGTTGCCCAGCGTGGCGGCCATCCGAGAACCGGCCGGGTCGGCCAGGGCCGGCGCGATGCGGACGCGCCGGCTGGCTGAGGAAGATCCTGCAGATGGCGCTCGTAGAGATCGTGCGCCCGAACTGCGGTGGGCGCCGCTCGGGGCGGCTCTCGGTCGCCGGGCTGATCGCGTTGCGGCCCGGCTCACGCACCCGTCTGAGCACCGCCTACACACCCACCCTGCGGGCAAGGTCAAGCGTCGCAGCATGGCGAGCGCGACTTCATCGCGCTGATCGACGGTGTCCACCGGCTGGTCAAGGCGCAGCTCGTGCTGGTGTGGGACCGGCTGAACACCGATGTCTCCTACGCCAGGCGCGAGTTGATCGCCGAACGCGAGTGGCTGACGGTGTTTCCGAGCAGCCGCTGTTGATGTCTCGGGCACCGGACGATGCGACCCGGCAACGCCATCAGGGCATGAAGACCTCTTCGATGACGCGCTGCTGCTCCTGGCGGTGGCGCTTGGCAGAGCCCACCGCAGGGGAGGAGCTGTGCGGGCGGGAGATACGGCGCAGGCGCTCGCCGTGCGGGACGTCCGCGCCGACCGCGAGGTCCAGGTGGTCGATCAGATTGAGGGCGATGAACGGCCAGGCGCCCTGGTTGGCCGGCTCCTCCTGGGTCCACAAGTACTTCTCGGCGTTCGGGTACTTGTTGACCTCCGCCTGGACCTCGGCGCCGGGCAGCGGGTACAGGCGCTCGATGCGGATGATCGCCGTGTCCGTGATCCCGCGCCTGGTGCGCTCGGCCTCCAGGTCGTAGTAGACCTTGCCGGCGCAGAAGACGACCTTCTTCACGGCGGCCGGGTTGACCGACGCGTCGCCGATGACCGGGCGGAACTGGCCCGTCGTGAACTCCTCCGACTTCGAGGCCGCCGCCTTGAGACGGAGCATCGACTTCGGGGTGAAGACGACCAGCGGCTTGTGGTGCGGGTTGTGCACCTGCCACCGCAGGAGGTGGAAGTAGTTCGACGGGAGCGTCGGCTGCGCGACCGTCATGTTGTTCTGGGCGCACAGCTGGAGGAACCGCTCGACGCGGGCCGAGGAGTGGTCCGGGCCCTGGCCCTCGTAGCCGTGGGGGAGCAGCAGGGTGACGCCGGACGTCTGGCCCCACTTCTGCTCGGCGGCCGAGATGTACTCGTCGACGATCGTCTGGGCGCCGTTGACGAAGTCGCCGAACTGGGCCTCCCACAGCACGAGCGCGTCGGGGCGGGCCAGCGAGTAGCCGTACTCGAAGCCCATGACCGCGTACTCGGAGAGCAGCGAGTCGTAGACGTTGTAGCGGGCCTGGTCGTCCGCGAGGTACTGGAGCGGGGTGTAGTCCTCGCCGGTGACCCGGTCGATGAGGACCGCGTGGCGCTGGCCGAACGTGCCCCGGCGGGAGTCCTGCCCGGAGAGGCGCACCGGGGTGCCCTCCAGGAGCAGCGAGCCGATCGCGAGCGTCTCGCCCATGCCCCAGTCGATCGTGCCGTCCTCGATCATCGACGCCCGGCGCTGCAACTGCGGCAGCAGCCGCGGGTGGACGGTGACGTGGTCGGGGATGTTGACCTGGAACTCGGCGATCCGCTTGACGACCTCCGTGGAGATCGCGGTGGGGACCGAAACCGGGAAGTCGTCATGCGGCTCCGGGGAGGCGGCCGCGGCGGACTGCGCGGTGGCCTCGCGGACCTCCGTGAAGACCTTCTCCAGCTGGCCCTGGAAGTCCTGGAGCGCCTGCTCGGCCTCTTCCAGGGTGATGTCGCCGCGACCGATGAGGGACTCGGTGTAGAGCTTGCGCACCGAGCGCTTCTTGTCGATCAGGTCGTACATCAGGGGCTGCGTGAACGCCGGGTTGTCGGACTCGTTGTGACCACGGCGGCGGTAGCAGATGAGGTCGATGACGACGTCCTTGTTGAACGCCTGGCGGAACTCGAAGGCCAGGCGAGCGACGCGGACGACGGCCTCAGGGTCGTCGCCGTTCACATGGAAGATCGGCGCCTCGATCATGCGGGCCACGTCCGTGGCGTACATGGAGGAGCGCGACGACTCCGGGGCGGCGGTGAAGCCGACCTGGTTGTTGATGACGATGTGGACGGTGCCGCCGGTGCGGTAGCCGCGCAGCTGCGACATGTTGAGCGTCTCGGCCACCACGCCCTGGCCCGCGAAGGCCGCGTCACCGTGCAGGGCGACCGGCAGGACCGTGAAGTCCGTGCCGCCCTTGTTGATGATGTCCTGCTTGGCGCGGGCGATGCCCTCGATGACCGGGTCGACCGTCTCCAGGTGGGACGGGTTGGCGGCCAGCGAGACGTTGATCTGCTCGCCGTCCAGGCCCGTGAACACGCCCTGGGCGCCCAGGTGGTACTTCACGTCGCCGGAGCCGTGCATCGACTTCGGGTCCAGGTTGCCCTCGAACTCCCGGAAGATCTGCGCGTACGACTTGCCGACGATGTTCGCGAGCACGTTCAGCCGGCCACGGTGGGCCATGCCGATGACGACCTCGTCCAGACGGGACTCGGCGGCCGAGTCCAGCACCGCGTCCAGCAGCGGGATGACCGACTCACCGCCCTCCAGCGAGAACCGTCGCTGGCCGACGTACTTCGTCTGCAGGAAGGTCTCGAAGGCCTCCGCCGCGTTCAGCCGGCGCAGGATGCGCAGCTGCTCCTCGCGCTCCGGCTTGGAGTGCGGGCGCTCGATGCGGTCCTGGATCCACTTGCGCTGCTTCGGGTCCTGGATGTGCATGAACTCGACGCCGGTGGTGCGGCAGTACGAGTCGCGCAGCACGCCGAGGATGTCGCGCAGCTTCATCAGGGACTTGCCGGAGAAGCCGCCCACGGCGAACTCGCGCTCCAGGTCCCACAGGGTGAGCCCGTGCTCGGTGATGTCCAGGTCGGGGTGCTTGCGCTGGCGGTACTCCAGCGGGTCGGTGTCGGCCATGACGTGGCCGCGGACCCGGTAGGAGTGGATCAGCTCGAAGACCCGGGCGGCCTTGGTGACGTCGTCGTGCGCTTCAGTCACGTCGGCGACCCAGCGGACCGGTTCGTAGGGGATGCGCAGCGACGTGAAGGCCTCGTCGTAGAAGTCGTCCTCGCCGAGCAGCAGTTGGTGCATGGTCCGGAGTAACTCGCCGGAGGCGGCGCCCTGGATCACCCGGTGGTCATACGTCGACGTCAGGGTCATGGTCTTCGAGATGCCGAGCCTGTTCAGCGTGTCCTGGGAGGTGCCCTGGAACTCGGCCCGGTATTCCATCGCGCCGACGGTCACGATCGTTCCCTGGTCCTGCGGCAGGCGCGGCACCGCGTGGACCGTGCCGATGGCACCGAGGTTGGCGAGCGACAGAGTGGCCCCGGTGCGGTCCTCCGGGGTGAGCCGGCTCTCCCGGGCCCGGGCCACGGCGGCCTCGCAGCTCTGCCAGAACGTCCTGAAGTCCATCGTCTCGGCCTGCTTGATGACCACGACGTCCATCCGGTGCGCGCCGTTCGGCTCCACCACGTCGACGGCCAGGCCGAGGTTGATGTGCTCGGGCTTGACCAGGGTGGGCTTGCCGTCCCGCATCGTGTAGCTGTGGTTCATGCCCGGATGGAGCCGCGCCGCTCGTACCAGGGCGTATCCGACGAGGTGCGTGACGGACGTCTTCCCGCCACGGGCTCGCTTGAGATGGTTGTTGATGACGATCCGGTTGTCGATCAGCAACTTGGCCGGAAACGCCCGTACCGATGTCGCCGTGGGAATGTCCGGGGAGAGGTCGGCGGTGAGGGCCGAGATCCGCTCCGGCGCCGCGGCGGGGGCGGTCGAAGGGGCGGGGATCAATCTGCCGCCGGTTGCCCCGGACCGGGTCCCGGCGCCCGCTCTCTGGGAACCGAAGAATTCACGCCAGGACAGGTCGACCGAATCGGGGTCCTCGCGGTACTGCTGGCGGATTTCTTCGACGACCCACTCATTGGCGCCGAAACTCTGAATCGGAACTGATCCCTCGGGCATCGGTATTCAACTTCCGTCGGTAACGAAAAACTCTCCGCGGAGACTACTCCGCACTTCCGTTCATCTGCAGTAATTGGTCTGCAAAATAAGACCAGTTGCCGTTAGTCTGCAACTGCCAAGTTCCGCAGCACACAAGGAGTACCCATGACCGCTGCAGCACTCGACTACGACGCCTGGATACGGACATTCGACGCAGGTTCGGAAAGCGGATCCGCAGTCCCCGGACTTCGCCTCGTATGCTTCCCGCACGCCGGGGGCTCGGCAAGCTTCTACTTCCCGTACGCCAAACTCCTGCGGCCCGGAATCGAGGTGCTGGCGGTGCAGTATCCGGGGCGGCAGGACCGGCGAGGAGAGCCGTTCCTGGACACGATCGACGCATTGGCGGACCGGGCGGCCGAGGTGCTGAGAGGGCGTCACCCGAACGAGCCCTTGGCGTTTTTCGGCCACAGCATGGGTGCGGCGGTAGCCTTCGAGACGGCCCGTCGGCTGCAGGACGGGCCGGGTCCGCAGGTGCTGCGCCTCTTCGCCTCGGGCCGGCGGGCGCCCAGCGTCTTTCGCCCGGAATTCGTGCACCGCAAGGACGACGACGGGCTGGTCGCCGAGTTGCAGGCGCTCAGCGGTACACATCCCGCACTGCTCACCGATCCCGAATTGCGGGCCCTGCTTCTCCCGACGATCCGCTCCGATTACCGGGCGATCGAGACTTATCGGGGTGAGCCTGGGGCCTCGGTCGCCTGCCCGGTGACCGTGCTGATCGGGGACGCCGACCCCCGGGTCTCGGAGGCGGACGCCCACCCCTGGGAGGAGCACACCAGCGGGGGTTGCGACCTGCGGGTGCTGCCAGGCGGTCATTTCTATCTGGAGCAGCAGAGGGATGCCGTCGTGGCCGGAATTCGGGCGGCGCTGCGCGAGCATCTGTGAGCCGGGGCTCGTGACATGACCGCTCGTCATGGCGGCCCCCAACGCTCTCCGGCGGCCGAGTCGGCATGTGGCGCCGCCCGCCGTCGGGCGGCGCCGTCGGGACCGTCGTCACCCCCCGCCCGCCTCGGCGCGCGCCGCCGTGCGTCCCACCCCCGCTTCGCATGTCACTCCCCCCGTGCCGGGCCGTCACCGGCCTGCCTCCACCGCTCGGCCGCCAAGCTGCCCTCACCACGCAGACCGTCGCAGTAGACCGCGAGTATTCTGCTGGGCAGCTGCGCGTCACCTGTGCGCTGCGCCGCGATCAGGGTGCTCGCCATGACTGCCATGAGATCGGCAACGGTTACGTCCTCGCGGACACCGGCCTCCTGAGCCCGCGTCAGCAGCTCGCCGAGTGCCTCGTTCAGGCCAAGGGCGGCTGGGCCCGTGACCTCACCGACGTCGACCCCTGCCCCGATCAGCGCATCGACCAGGTCCTTCTTGGCGCGCCCCTCCTCCAGGACGTCGAAGAGGAAGCCGAACAGCACACCGACGGGATCCGCCAGGCCGGTCAGCGCGCGGGCCTTCTGGGTCAGCCGCTGGATCCGGGTGATGATCACGGCCTCGAACAGCAGCTCCTTGGTGGGGAAGTGCCGGTGCACGGTGCCCGGCCCGACGCCAGCGCGGCGCGCGATCTCATCCAGCGAGACCGAGTGCCCTTCCAGCGCGAAGGTCTCCAGTGCGGCGGCGAGGATCTGGTCGCGGTTGCGGCGGGCGTCGGCGCGCAGTGGCCGTGGGGGTGGCGGCGCATAGGGGATGGCGGAGTCCAGCCCCGTCGACTTCCCGACTGCCATGGTGCCTCCCGGTCGTGACAAGACCCCGCGGGTACGCCTCAGGGCGGCGGAGGCCTTCGATTGTAACCGCACTCCGTTGACAACCGGGGCGGCGGCACCGTATCGTCCGCAACCGGGTCAGTGGACCCGGTTAGCTCGACTGGTTCCACCCGTTCCTTCCATTTCCGGGGAGTCCCCACCGTGTCAACTTCAGCGGCGCCAAGCCCCAACTCCGGCCTCCACAGAGTGCTGCCCGGGCTGATGCTCGCGCTCCTGCTCTCCATGCTCGACGCGATGATCGTCACCACCGCTCTGCCGACCATCGCGGGCGACCTCGGCGGGTTCAACCGCCTTTCCTGGGTCATCACCGCATACATCCTGACCTCCACGGTCTCCACCCCGCTCTGGGGCCGGATGAGCGACTTCTTCAGTCGCAGGCAGCTGCTCCTGGCCTCGATCCTGATCTTCACAATCGGTTCCGTGCTCTGCGGTGTCGCCCAGTCCATGGGAGCGCTGATCGCCTTCCGTGCTCTTCAGGGCATCGGCGCGGGCGGACTGATGGTGGGCGTGATGTCGGTGATCGGCGTCATGGCTCCCCCGAAGGAGCGCGGCAAGTACCAGAGCTACATCGCCGCTCTCAGCGCGGTCGCCACCGTCGGCGGTCCGCTGCTCGGTGGCGCGCTCACCGACCACGCCTCCTGGCGCTGGGCGTTCTACCTCAACGTGCCGATCGCCGCCGTCGCCGTCTGGTTCGTGACGGCCCGGCTCAACCTGCCGCACAACCGGGTCGCCGGCCGCATCGACTACCTCGGTGCCGCCCTGCTCTCCGTGGCCAGCACCGCTGTGGTGCTGTTCACCACCTGGGGTGGCAACCAGTACGCCTGGGGCTCGCCCACCATCCTCGGTCTGATCGCGCTCGCGGTGGTCGCCGTCATCGCCACCGTGGTGGTCGAGCGCCGCGCTGCCCAGCCGATCCTGCCGCCGCACCTGTTCCGCTCCCGCAACTTCGTGGCCAGCCTGGTGCTCGGCTTCCTCGTCGGCATCGCCCTCTACGGCACCATCACCTACCTGCCGGTCTATCAGCAGAGCGTGCAGGATCTGTCCGCGACCAGCAGCGGTCTGCTGCTGCTTCCCGTGCTCGGCGGAATGCTGGTCGCCTCGATGTACAGCGGCCGACTGATGAGCGAGTCCAGCCGCCACCGGCCAATCCTCCTGGCCGGCGGGGTGTTCCTGAGCGTCGGCTCGTTCCTGCTGTCGATGCTGGACGTGGACACCTCCCGCGTCATCGCCTCGGTCTACATGGTGGTCTTCGGTATCGGTCTGGGGCTGCTGTTCCAGAACGTCATGGTCATCACCCAAAACAGCGTCGAACTGAAGGACATGGGCGTGGCCAGCGGCACGCTGACGTTCTTCCGCTCCGTCGGCGGCTCGTTCGGTACGGCGCTCTTCGCGACCGTGTTCACCAGCCGGCTGACCGACTCCCTCAACTCCAAGCTTTCCCCCGCCGAACTGAGCGCCGTGCACAACAACGGCGGTCGTGCGGGTTCGAGCGCGATCGAGTCGCTGTCCCCGTCGGCCCACACCGCGTACGTGGACGCCGTGGCCAGCGGCACCCAGAACATGTTCCGCTGGGCCCTGCCGTTCTTCGTCGTCGCCTTCCTGGTGGCGCTGTTCCTGCAGGACAAGAGCAAGCAGGCACAGGCCCCCGCGCCCGCCAAACCCCAGCAGGCCGGGTCCGCGAGCTGAGCCCACGGACCAGGTGTGCGCAACGTGGAGAATGGCCCTGTGGCGAGCGCTCGCCACAGGGCCATTCTCCACGTTGCGTCAGACCGCCGGTGCCAGCGCCACTCGGTGCCGGCTGTCCGCGATCAGCACCACCCGCTGCAACTCGCGCAGGCGCAGACCCGGTTCCAGACCCAGCTCGTTGCGCAGCACGTCCGCAGCCTGCATGTACACGGCCAGCGCGTCGGCCCGCCGGTCGGAGGCGAACAGCGCGCGCATCAGCTGCGCGTAGAACACCTCGTGCAGCGAGTGCTCCGAGATCAGCCGGTACAGTCGGCCCACCAGCTCGCGGTGGTGACCGAGGGCCAGTTCGGCCTCGATCTGCATCTCGATGCATTCCAGACGCAGTTCTTCCAGCCAGTCGGTGAACCCGGTGACGATCGGCCCGCTGCCGAGCTGGCCGAACGCCGAGCCGCGCCAAAGGTCGAGCGCGTCGGACAGGATCGTGCTGGCCGCCGTGAACCGGCGTGCGGTAAGTTCGCTGCGCCCGTGCTGCACCAGTCGCTGAAAGACCCGGCAATCCAGGTCGTCCGGCTTCGCCTGGAGCAGGTAGCCCGAGGTCGAGGTGACGATCGGGCCGACCACTCGCGGGGACTCGTCCGAGGTGGCTTCGGACAGCAGTTTGCGCAACTGGGATATGTAGACGTGGATTGCCGAGGTGGCCCGCCGGGGCGGGTTCTCGCCCCATATCTCCAGTGTGAGCTGCGGCACCGAGACAACCTGGTTGGCACGTGCCAGCAGGGTGGCGAGGACGTTCTCCATCTTGGGTGCGCTGATCTGACGGACGGCTTCGTCGTCGATGACCTGGAGCGGCCCTAATACCCGGTATCTCATTCGTTCTCCCGCCTTCCCTCTGTCTGGTCCCCTCCGGCCGCGCGCAGATGTCCGGCCAGCCCTGACGGCGTCGGATGCTCGAACAGTTCGGACAGCGCGACCCGCGCCCCGAGGAGCGCCTCGGCCTCCTGCACCACCAGCGCTCCGAGCAGTGAATGCCCGCCGTGGGAGAAGAAGTTGGTGTCTGCGGTGATGTCGTGGCGATTCAGCACGCGCTGCCACAGCCCGATCAGGTCTCGCACCAACGTGTCTTCGGTGCGGTCCGCCGAGCTCTGGGCCGCGGTCTCGGCCCGCCGTGCCCGGGCCAGCTCCGCCAGCGCAGGGTAGTCCACCTTGTCGTTGAGGGTGGTCAAAAGCGCGTCCAGGACCAGGAACTCCTGCGGTACCAGGGCGCGCGGCAGCTCGGCCCGGGCGTGCTCCCAGAGCCGCTCCACCAGGTCCTCGGTCGCATCGGCGGAACCGGCGCCGGCCGGTTCGACGAAGGCGACCAGGCCCGCGTCGGTGTCGGGATCGCCGACCAGCGCGACCGCCGCGCCACGGACGGAGGGGTGGGCGAGCAGTACGGCCTCGATCTCGCCCGGTTCGATCCGGTTGCCGCGCAGCTTGATCTGGCGGTCGGCCCTGCCGAGCAGTTCGAGGGTGCCATCGGCCCGCCAGCGGGCCAGGTCCCCAGTCCGGTAGTAGCGGCCCCGCTCGGGGTCGTCCACGAACCGTTCGACGGTCAGCTCGGGTCTGCCGTGGTAGCCGTGGGCGACGCCGTCACCGCCGATGCACAGCTCACCGCGCACGCCTATCGGCAGTTCGGTGCCGTCCGGTGCGAGCACCATGACCTGGGTGTTGGCGATGGGCCGGCCGATCCCGGCAGGCTCGGGGTCGTCGCCCGGTCGCAGGATCCCCGAGGTGGACCAGATGGTCGTCTCGGTGGGGCCGTATACATGGTGCAGGGTGCAGCCGGTGGCCACCAGCCGCTCCACCAGCGGTCGCGGCGCCGCCTCACCGCCGCACAGGACGCGGCGGCCGCGCAGGGCGGAGCCGGCCGCATCGAGCACCAACCGCCAGGTGGTGGGGGTGGCCTGGACTACGTCCGCGTCGTGCCGTTCGATCAGCTCGCGCAGGACACCGCCGTCGGTGCGGGCCGCGTCCGGGGCGGCCACGACGCTGCCGCCGTACGCGAGGGGGACGTACAACTCCAGCGCGGAGATGTCGAAGGAGAAGGTGGTCAGCCACACCGCGGTGGTGTCCGGGCCTGCGTCCAGCTCGGTCCCGAAGTGTGCGACGAGGTTGGCCAGCGCCCGGTGGCCGACGACAGTGCCCTTGGGCCGGCCGGTCGAGCCCGACGTGTAGATGAGATACGCGGCTGCGGCGGGGTCGGCCGCCACGGGCTCGGCCGGCAGCGGCCGGGCGGGCGCGTCACCGGCCGGGGCCAGGGTCAGCACCGTCCGGTCGCCCGTGCCCGTCAGGCGGACTCCCGGCCCCGCAAGGACGGCGCGGGCGCCGGAGTCGGCGAGCTGGTAGGCGATCCGCTGCTCGGGATGCTCGGGGTCGAGCGGCAGGTACGCGGCACCGGCCAGCCAGCTCCCAAGGACGGCCGCGGCCAGTTCGGGACCGCGCTGGGCGGCGACGGCGACCACGTCGCCGCCCCGCACCCCGGCCTCGGTCAGCCGCTCCCGTACGGTGAGCGCCGCATGCCACACCTGCCGGTAGCTGGTGGTGCCGTCCGCCGTGTGCACCGCCGGGGCGTCCGGGCGGGCCAGAAGCCCGTCTGTGAACGCCGAGAGAACCGATTCCGAACCCACCTCCGCCTGGGTTCGGTTGGCTGCCGCGATCACCTCGCGGTCCCGGTCGCTCCACACCCGCAACGCGCCGATCGGCCGCTCGACGTCCTCGGCCAGCTGGACCAACAGGGCGTCGTAGCGCTCCAGGAGCAGTTCGACGTCCTGACGGGCCAGCAGATCGGTGCAGTAGACCGCCCGGACACGCAGCCGGTCCGGTGCGGCGACCACGAAGAACTCCAGGTCGAACTTGCTGAAGCCGTTCTCCACCACCAGTGGTTCGGCCTGCAGTGAGCCGATGGTGAACCGGGGCAGGACACTGCCGGGCACATAGTTGAAGAGGTGCCGGAACAGCATGTTCCGCCAGCTGGAGCCGCCGCGCGGCACCAGCGGGGTCAGGTGGTCGACCGGAACGTCGGCGTGCGCCAAGGCGTCGAAGAAGACGTCACGGGTGCCGCGGACGAAGGCGCGGACGGTCTGCCCGGGTGTCACGCGGGCCCGCAGCGGCAGCACGTTCACGTGGTAGCCGATGGCGCCCGCCGCCTCGCGCGGGCGTACGTCCACGGGCGAGCCGACCGCCAGGTCGGGTCCGGCGCCATGGGCGGCCAGCAGCAGCTGGTAGGCAGCGAGCAGGACGGCCGTCTCCGGGGCCCGGAGCTCCCGCTGAAGTCGCTTCACCGCCGCTCGGGCGGCCTCGGACAGGTCGTGGAGCACCCGGTCCCCGACCAGGGTCGGTTCGGCGGCGTCCGGCACGCCGCACCACAGGTCGAGAGCGCTCAGGTCATAGTCGGCGAGTTGGCTGCGCCAGAACCCCAGGCTCTCCTCGGCGGGCTCGGGCTCGACGAGGGCCGGCACCGGCTCCAGCAGGGCCGACGGTGGTACACCGGTCCCGACCAGGGCGCCGTAGGCCTCGGCCAGTTCGGACAGGAAAGAGACACCCGAGAGGGTGTCGAAGACCAGGTGGTGGACGGCCAGGCAGAACACGTCGCCGCCGGCGCCGCGTAAGACGGCGGCGCGTTGCAGCAGACTGCCGTCAAGCGGGAAGCGCTCGGCGACGAAGGCCGTCAGGTCGGTGTCGAGGTCCTTCGGGCGCGTGGTGAGCACGCGCGGGACGAGGTTCACGGTCGAGGGGTCGAGGACGGACCGGGTGAAGTGGGCCCCGGAGGACCGGTAGACGTTGCGCAGCACCTCATGTCTGCGCACCAGGAGGGTGAGGGCCTCCTGCAACGGGGACTCCTGGAGCCTGCCGTCCACCTGGAAGGCGACCGACAGATTGTTGGCCGCGCTGCGCGGGGCCAGTCGCTCCAGCAGCCAGAGCGCTTCCTCCTTACGGCCGGCGGCCTCTGCTCTGTCCAGGCCGCGAACCTCGGTGGATGCCCCGATTCCCAACGCCTGCATTGCTGTTCCTTCCTTTTCGGACACCGTCACGCGAGAAGCTCGGACACCGTTCGCGCGACGCCGGTGTCACGGAGCAGTCCCGTGTGCGGGAGTTCAAAGGAGATCTCGCGGGCCACCAGCGCCGAGCGCTCCCGTGCGGGGAGGGGGTTGAGGCCACTGTGCGGCGTGGCGGAGCTGATGGCGACCGCGTTCGCCCAGGCCTCGCGCGGGTCGAGGTCGGAGGCGGCGACGAGGTAGCCGAGAAAGGAGGCGAACGTGGCGACGACTTCGGCGCCGCGCTCCGCGTCCAGGCCGGTGCGCCGGAAGGCGGGCTCGCCGTACTTGCGGAACAACTCGCACAGTTCCTCGGCCAGCGGGCGCATGGCCGTGTGTGCTCGCCGGGTGTCCTCGCCGGCGCGGCGCGCCTCGTCGATCTCGTCTGGAGAGAGCATCGGGGAGAGGCCGCCAATGAGTTCGTGGTAGTGGCGATGCAGCAGGTCGGCGTCGGGCCGCTCGGGGTCGAACAGGACGAGGCGCGGCGCATTGCCCTGCCGGCGGCCGATCTCGGCGGCGAGCCCGGCGGCGAACACGCTGCCCACACAGAAGCCGAGCACCGCGCTCACCGGTCCGGCGGACTCCACTCCCGGCTGCCAGTGCCGGAGATAGTCGTCTCCGGTCATTCCGGCCTCCCGGCCGGGCCGGGGCGGGGCGGTCTCCCACACGGTGGGCGCGGCATCGCCGAACTCGCGCACCAGATCGGCGAATCCGGCTACGGTGCGGCCGGTCGCCGGAAAGTCGGAGGCCAGCACTGCCGCGGTGGCTCCGGTGCCGCTCAGAACGTTCCATACATTCGCGGTCATTATCCCATTCCGAATTCTTGAGGTGAATTTGGGGAATCTTTGGCTACCGCTTTGCCTGAATAGGTGATTGGAATGCCTCATCTCATATTGCGAGATGAGCAACTCCGAACCTATGGAATTCCTTTCATGTCGGAGATGGATGCAATGGCAACTTAGCACTCGCGCACGATGCCACAACAGTCGAATTACTTCCCTGAATGATCGTCAGTTGTCATTTCGAGCAGGGCTGGTCGATCCCTTCCGAAATGCGAGCAGTCCGAGAACCAGTGCACAAAGAACGAAACCTGTGGCGACCGTGAATCCCGTCTCAATGCTGTGGACGAGTGCTCCGTGCCCCGTACCGGGAGCGGGCGCGCGATGGGCGCCGAGGCCGCCCCCGCCTGCCGTGACGAGCAACGCCAGGCCCAGCGAGGCACCCACCCGCAGCATGGCCTGCTGGAGCCCGGAGGCGGCACCGGCCTCTCCGCGGGACACTCCAGCGAGAATGATGGAGTTGAGCGGCATGATGGTCAGCCCCAGCCCGAGACCGACCAGGACCAGCGGAACGGCCAGCCCGCTCGCGTAACCGGTCTGCTCGGTGATACGGGAGAACCAGAACGTCCCGGCACCGAGCACCGCCGCGCCGACGACCAGCAGCGGCCGGGCACCCCACCGGGCCAGCAGGCGCGGCGCGGCGACCGCGGAGACCATCATGAGGACAGCCAGAGGCAGGAACCCGAAGCCGGCCCGCAGTCCGCTGAAGCCCAGCACCGTCTGCAGGAACTGGGTGAGGAAGAAGAACAGTCCGGAGACGGTGGCGCCGACCAGCAGGGTGTCCGCATAGGCGGCCGCGCGCTCACGCCGGGCCAGCAGGCGCAGGGGCACCACCGGCTGCTCGGCCCCCAGTTCGACCACCACGAAGATCGCCAGCAGCAGCACGGCCGCTCCTCCCGAGAGCAGCGTGGCCCGGTCGGTCCAGCCGTGGCTCTGCGCCTGGATGAAGGTGTTCACCAGGGCCGCCATGCCGCTCGTGGAGGTCAGCGCGCCCGCCAGGTCGAACCGGCCGGGCCGGCGTTCGGACTCCGCGACGAACCGCGGGGTGACCAGCAGAACGGCGATGCCGATCGGCACGTTGAGAAAAAGCGTCCAGCGCCAGGAGGCCAGGGAGAGCAGGCCGCCCAGGATCATTCCCACGGCGGTGCCCGCGCCGGCCACGGTGGAGAACGCGCCGAGCGCGCGGTTGCGCTGCGGGCCCTCCGCGAAGGTGGTGGCCAGCATCGCCAGCGAGGTCGGCTCAGCGAGCGCGGCGCCGAGGCCCTGGCCCACGAGGGCCGCCAGCAGCACCGGCGCCGTCGGCGAGAGCGCGGCCAGCAGTGAGCAGGCGGTGAAGATCGCGATGCCGGTCAGGAAGACCGCACGGCGGCCGAGCAGGTCACCGCACCGACCGCCGAGCAGCAGCAGGCCGCCGAAGGTCAGCATGTAGGCGTTGACGACCCAGGAGAGGTCGGTCGGCGAGAAGCCGAGATCCTGCCGGATACCGGGCAGCGCGATATTCACCACGGTCGTCGCGACGACGATCATCAGCTGGCAGCTGATGATCACCGCGAGGGTGACACCGGGATGCCGTACCGGAGTCGCGCTGTCCTGTGTGCCGGTGTTCTGGGACAGCAGCGAGGGCTCGCTCATCGCTCCACCGCCTCGGACAGCAGCGTGATGGCGCGTTCGGGGCAGGCCGCGGCACCACGCGCGGCCGGGCCGCGCAGCCGCTCGTGCACCTCGAACTCCCCCATGCCGTTGAAACCGGTGTTCTCGTCGATCT
Organism: Streptomyces sp. NBC_00576; assembly: GCF_036345175.1. Classification (NCBI taxonomy): domain Bacteria; kingdom Bacillati; phylum Actinomycetota; class Actinomycetes; order Kitasatosporales; family Streptomycetaceae; genus Streptomyces; species Streptomyces sp. NBC_00576. The sequence goes on from NZ_CP107780.1 coordinate 2,433,341, forward strand.
CGTAGACATCGGGCGCCATGGCGTGGCACAGGGAGTACCCCTGGCAGACCTCGGCGTCGACCCGGATGCCGAACCGCTCGCTCATCGGGCCGCCCCCAGCGTGAGGTCCAGGCGGTCCAGACCGCGAATCGGCGAGTAACGGGAGACCGGCTCGGTGCCGGGGGTGATGTGGTATTCCGGGATTCTGGCGTGCCACTCCTCCAGCGCGACCTTCACGATCCGGCGGGCGAGGTGCATGCCGAGGCAGCGGTGCGGGCCGATACCGAAGGCGAGGTGGCGCGCCGACTGCCGGTCGAAGTCGACCTCGTCGGCACGCTCGAAGACCTCGGGGTCGATTCCCGCCATGCCCCAGGACATCAGTACCCGGTCGCCCACGCGGAGCTTGACGTCGTGCAGTTCGACCTCCCGGGTGACCACACGGGCGGTGGAGACCATCGCCTCGTGGCGGATCAGCTCCTCGGCCATGGCCGGGACGCGGTGCGGTTCCTCGACGACCGTGCGCTGGGTCCCGGGGTGCTCGGCGAGGTGCCGGAAGACCATGCTGAGCAACGAGTTGGAGGTGTCCAGGCTGGCGAACATCGTCATCAGGATGATGTTGACGATCTCGTCCTGGGTCAGCGGCCGGCCCTCGTGCTCGGCGCGCAGCAGTGAGCTGATGACGTCACGCCGGCCCTCGATGCCCTCGGCGCGGCGCGCGTCGACGGCGGCGCTGAAGAACTCCCACAACGGCCGTCCGGCCGCATGCAGCTCCTCGTCGTTCCTGGCGTTCGGCAGGCCCTCGCGGCGCAACCAGTTCTTGTGGTCGAGGAGTTCCGGCAGGTAGGAGCGGTCGATACCGAAGTTGATCAGGAAGGTCTCAGCGGGCAGCCGAACCGCGAAGTCCTCGACGAATTCGCAGGAACCGCGGGCGGCGATGGGCTCGATGGCGTCCACGGCCGCCTCGCGGATCTGCGGGGTGATGTGGTTGACCACGGCGGGGTTGAACAGGGCCGACAGGGCCTGCCGCCACTTGCGGTGGTCCTCCCCGTCGAGCTGGATCGGGATGAGCTTGTCCTTGTATATCTGGCGGTTGGGTATTCCGATGTCGGCGCTGGAGAAGAGGTCCGGATTGCGGGCCGCCCACTCGATGTCGGCGTACCGGGTGAGGATCCAGTAGCCGCCGAACTCCTCGGAGCGCAGCACCGGTCCGTACTCCCGGATCTCTTGCCACGCGCCGACCGGGTCTGCCTGGAGCCACGGTTGGTAGGCGCTCCATCTCCGGATCCGCTCCTGTGGGGTGCCCGGTGCCACCGGGCACCCCTGGTGCTGCGCCGCCGTCTGGTTCATCCGCCAACTCCCTCCGACGTCCGAACCGTGTGCGGCGACCGGCCGCACACGGTGCATCTTCAGCCAGGATGGAGGGGGCCACTAAGGACGCCCTTAAGGCAGGACTAAGCGCCTGCGGCCGGGCACGACGGGCCCGGTCCGTTCGACGGGCCGACCCTTCGGCGGGAGCGGGGCGAGCCTTGCGCGGGGTGGTGAAACGCGCCGTGACCAGGACGGATCTCGTACGGAGGGTGCGTTGGGCGCGGGGCCTGGCCCAGTGTGTTGCCGTGGCCGGTTCCCGGCCGGGCGCCGCCCGTCAACCCTTGTGCACGGTCCGGGGTTTCCGGGCCGGTCCGAACCAGCTTGTCATCGCAGCCCGCAGCGCCTCCTGGTCGCCCTCGCCGGTGTCGACCCAGACGATGTGACCGTCCGGCCGGACCAGCAGCCATCGGGCGTCCAGGCCCTCGGCCTTGTCCGCGCGGACGACGTCCAAGCGGTCCGTCCAGCCAGTGAGATCGGGGGTCTCGTCCGCGCCGAGGGACAGCAACAGCCCGCGGCCGTCCGCCAGGAGCCCCGCCGCCTCCACCTCGCCGTCCACCGTGCGCAGGGTCACGTCGGGCAGCGTGGCACCGAGCAACGGGTGGCCCCTGCCCTGGAGGCCGGGGTAGGCGATTGGGTAGCGCACCCGGGTGACGGCCTGGACCAGGTGCCGGTTGACATCGGAGAACTCGATCAGCTCGGCGAACAGCTCGCGCAGTGGCTCCGCCCGCTCCGGCGGGTGCTGGAGCGGTACCTGGGCAAGCGCGCGCATGCAGGCCCGGCGGCCGACAGGGTGCCGCTCGTCGTGGTACGTGTCGAGCAGGCCGGCCGGCGCCCAGCCGTGGATCGTCGCAGCGAGCTTCCACCCCAGGTTCACGCTGTCATGCAAGGCCGTGTTCAGTCCGTTGCCTGAGGACGGGGGATGCGGGTGGGCGGCGTCGCCGGCGAGCAGCAACCGTCCTTTGCGGTACGAGGTGGCCAGCCGTGTGGGACTGCCGTACCGGGTCATCCAGCGCGGCTCGGCGAAGTCGGCGTCGACACCGGTGATCCGGCGGATCGCGGCGCGCATCTCCTCGGCGGTCACCGGAACGTCGGCGGCCGGCGGTTCACGGTCGAACTCGACGGTCATCAGCCGCACTTCGGACGGGTCGCTCGGGTTCATGGGCAGCACGCCGAACTGGCCGTTGGGGTGGACACCGGCCCGGAAGTGCTCCTGGGCGTCGCCGGACACTTGCACGTCGGCGATCACTCCGTAGTACGACGGCGCCAACGTCCGGAATTCGAAACGGCCCAGCTCCGCCACGGTGCTGTGCGGGCCATCGCACCCCACCAGAAAGGCGCAGCGCAACACCTGCTCAGCTGCGGCGGAACGCACCCGAACCGCGATCCCGTCGGCGTCCTCGCGCAGCCCGATAAGCCGGTGGCCGGGCAGGACGCGCACGCCCAACTCCACCGCGCGCTGCTCCAGCAGCTCCTCGGTGCGCCATTGCGGGGCGATCAGGTCGTAGTCGGTGTCGCCGAGTTCGGACAGGTCCAGCCAGAGGAAGGCGAAGTGGGTGCGCGGCCAGACGGGAGTGGTGGCGTCGCGAAAGCGGTCCGCCAGGCCGCGTCTGCGCAGCGCGTCGACCGAGCGGGCGTGCAGCAGCATCCCGCCGGACGACCGCTCGCGTACCGGCCGGCCCTCCAGAACCACGGCGGGCACCCCGGCCAGCTGGAGTTCACAGGCCAGCATCAGGCCTGCGGGTCCCCCGCCGGCGATCACCACGGTGTCGTTCACGCCGTCGCCTCCGGGGTCGGTTCGCCCACTGCTTCCCTCTCGCTCAGTTCCTCGTCCAGACAGGCCGCCACCGCGCGCGGGGTAGGCAGGTCGTAGATGACGCCGGGCGGCAGCGCCAGCCCGGTCACGGCGCACAGCCGGTTGCGCAGCTCCACGGCGGTCAGCGAGGAGAACCCGACGTCGAGGAAGTCGGCCTCCGGGTCGAGATCGTCGGGACCGGGCAGCGCGAGCACCTCGGCCGCCATGGTGCGGATCAGTGTCAGCAACAGGCGTTCCCGGCCGGCACGGTCGTGCCCCGCGAGCCACTCGGCCAGCGCGTCGGGACTGTGCGGCAGACCGTCCGCGACGGCTTCCCGGGCGTCCCCCGCCGGCGGTGGGCCATCGAGTACGGCGACCGCTCTCAGCGCGTCCTCGCGCCACCGCCGCGCGGCGGTCAACAGTCCTTCGGCGGAGGCCACTTGTCCGGGGGTGAGACCAAGGGTGTCGACGAGCGCCTCGGTGTCGCCGTTCGCCACGGCCGTCCAGAACCAGCCGTCCAGCCGCTCGCCCGGCTCGCAGGCCGTGTCCCGCAACCAGTACCGGCGCCGTTGGAAGGCGTACGTCGGCAGCTCGACGGCGCCGGCCGACGGGACCAGCGCAGACCGGTCCACCGCGACTCCGTGCAGGTGGAGCCGGCACAGGGCGGCAAGCAGGCTCTGCGCCTCGGACCGGTCGCGCCGCACGGCGGGAGCTGTGAGCGCGTCGGCGGACAGGGCGTCGGCCGACAGGCACTCTGCGGCGAGCGGGGCGAGGACCGCGTCGGGCCCGATCTCCAGGAAGGCGGTCACTCCGCGGGCCTCGGCGCCGCGGACGCAGTCGCCGAAGCGGACGGTCTCGCGGATGTGCCGGGTCCAGTAGTCCGGGGACGTCAGCTGCTCGGCGGTGGCCTCCTCGCCGGTCAGGTTGGACATGACCGGCAGGGTCGGCGGCCGGAACTCGACGGTGGCGGCCACCCCGCGGAACTTGTCGAGGGCCGGGTCCATGTGCGCGGAGTGGAAGGCGTGGCTGACCGACAGCCGGCGAACCCTGGCGCCGCGTTCCCTCCAGTGCGCGGCCGTCGCCGCCACGGCGTCGGCGTCACCGGAGACGACCGTGGAGCCGGGCGAGTTGACCGCGGCGATCGCCACCGGATCGCCCTCCGGCAGCGAGGCGGCCACCTCTTCGGCGGAAGCCCGGACGGCGACCATGGCTCCGCCCGACGTGGCGGCCTCCATCAGCTGCCCGCGCGCCGCCACCAGCGCGCACGCGTCGCCGGCCGACAGCACGCCGGCGACGTGCGCCGCCGCCAGCTCCCCGACCGAGTGCCCGATCAGCACATCCGGACGTACGCCGTAGGACTCGACGAGCCGGAAGAGCGCCACCTCGTACGCGAAGAGCGCGGGCTGGGTGAAGGCCGTGCGGTCCAGCGTCTGGGCCGGGCCGTCGAACATCACCTCCCGCAGCGACCGTCCCAGCAGCGGATCCAGATGCCCGCACAACTCGTCCAGGGCGGCGGCGAACACCGGGAAGCCCTCGTACAACTCCCGGCCCATTCCCACGCGTTGGGCACCCTGACCGGTGAAGAGGAACGCCGTACGGTTCTTGGTGACGGCCTTCCCGCGCACCACGCCGGGGGCCTCCCTGCCCTCGGCCAGGGCCTCGAGTCCGGTGAGCAGTGCCTCGCGGTCGGTGCCCAGGACGGCGGCGCGGTGTTTGAACGCCGTACGGGCCGTGGACAGTGTGTACGCCACATCGCCCATCCCGATCCCGGTCCGCGCCGCCAGGTGCACGCGCAGCCGGTTCGCCTGGTCCCGCAGTGCCTGAGGCGACCGCGCCGACAGCAGGAGTGGCGCCGCCGTCTCCATGGCAGTGGGCCGGTCCTCCTCGGGTGCCTGTTCCAGGATCAGGTGGGCGTTGGTGCCGCTGATCCCGAAGGAGGACACCGCGGCCCGGCGCGGACCGTCGCTCCGCCACTCCTGGGCTTCGGTCAGCAGCCGGACCGTACCCGCGGACCAGTCCACGTGCGGAGAGGGCTCGTCCACATGCAGGGTCCGTGGCAGCTCGCCGTGGCGGATGGCCTCCACCATCTTGATCACACCACCGACACCGGCCGCGGCCTGCGTGTGGCCGATATTCGACTTCAACGAACCCAGCCACAACGGCCGGTCCCCGGACCGCTCCCGGCCGTACGTGGCGATGAGCGCATCGGCCTCGATCGGATCACCCAGCGCCGTACCGGTACCGTGCGCCTCGACCAGGTCCACCTCGGCCGCCGACAGACCGGCGTCCGCCAGCGCCTGCCGGATGACCCGCTGCTGGGCCGGACCGTTCGGCGCCGTCAACCCGTTCGACGCACCATCCTGATTGACCGCACTGCCCCGGATCACCGCCAGCACCCGGTGCCCGTTCCGCCGCGCGTCCGACAACCGCTCGAGGAGCAGCATGCCCGCGCCCTCGGCGAAGCCCGTACCGTCCGCACCCGCCGCGAACGCCCGGCAGCGGCCGTCCGGGGCCAGCCCGCGCTGGCGGCTGAACTCCACGAAGACGCCCGGGGTGGCCATCACGGTCACACCGCCGGCGAGTGCGAGGGTGCACTCGCCGCGCCGCAGCGCCTGCATCGCCAGGTGGATCGCCACGAGGGACGAGGAACACGCCGTGTCCACCGTCACCGCCGGGCCCTCCAGACCAAGGGTGTAGGCGACACGGCCCGAGGCCACGCTGCCCGCGCTGCCGCTGCCGATAAAGCCCTCCAGGTCTCTCGGTACCTGCCGCAGCCGGGAGCCGTAGTCGCCGTACATCGCGCCGACGTACACACCGACGCGCTCGCCGCGGAGCGTGCCGGGGACGATGCCCGCGCGTTCCACCGCCTCCCAGGAGGTCTCCAGCAGCAGCCGCTGCTGCGGGTCGACGGCGAGTGCCTCGCGCGGGGACATGCCGAAGAACTCGGCGTCGAACTCGGCCGCGTCGTACAGGAATCCGCCCTGGCGGGTGGTGGCACGGCCCGGCCGCTCGGGATCCGGGTCGTACAGGTCCGGGTCCCAGTCCCGGTCGGTGGGCAGGTCGCCGATGGCGTCGGTACCGGAGGCCACCAGGTGCCACAGGTCCTCCGGGGCACGGACGTCGCCGGGGAAGCGGCACGCCATGCCGACCACGGCGACCGGCTCCAGCCGTTCGGCCTCCACTTCCTGGAGGCGTTCGCGGGTCCGCTGGAGATCGGCCGTGACCCACTTGAGGTAGTCGACGAGCTTCTCTTCGTTTGTCATGCAGGTTCAGCCTCTTCTCAGCCTCGTTGGGGACGGCCGCAGCCGCGCCGGGGCCTGTCAGGTGGTGCGTCGGCCGAGTTCGTTGTCGATGAAGGCGAAGATCTCGTCGGCGGACGCCTCCTTGAGCTTCTCGGCCGGCTGGGTGGCCGCGGGACTGCGCCAGCGGGCGAGAACGGCCTCCAGCCGGGCGGTGACCAGGTCCCTGGCCGCCACGTCCGTCGCCTCGTCGGGCAGCGCGTCCTCCAGCTCGGTCAGCTTGGCCAGCAGACGGTCCGCCGGCGCGTTGGCGGGCGGGAGCAGTTCGGTGCCCAGATGGGCGGCGAGTGCCGCCGGGGTGGGGTGGTCGAAGACGAGGGTCGCGGGCAGCCGCAGCCCGGTGGCCGCGTTCAGCCGGTTGCGCAGCTGGACGGCGGTGAGCGAGTCGAAGCCGATCTCCTTGAACGCCTGGAGCGGATCCACCGAGTCCGGTGAGGCGTGGCCGAGGACCGCGGCCACGGAGGCCCGGACCAGGCCGAGGAGGGCCTCGTCGCGCTGCTCCGCCGGGAGGGCCAGGATCCGGTCGACCGCCGGGACCTCCGCCTGGGTGCTCGCGACCTCGCGGTCGGGGGCGGGGACCAAGCCGCGGAGCACGCCGGGCAGGGTGCCCTGGGCCGCCGCCTGCCGCAGCTCGGCGGTGTCCAACCGGACGGGAACGAGCGCGGGATGTCCGGAGCTGAGCGCGGCGTCGAACAGGGCGCGCCCGTCGTCGCCGGTGAGCGGTACGACACCGCCGCGCCGCAGCCGTTCGAGGTGAGCGCCGTCGAGGTGGCCGGTCATGCCGCTGGACTCGGCCCACAGTCCCCAGGCCAGCGACAGGGCCGGCCGGCCCGTGGCCCCGCGGTGCCGGGCGAGGGCGTCGAGGTAGGCGTTGGCGGCGGCGTAGTTGGCCTGGCCGGGGCTGCCGAGGGTGCCGGCGACGGAGGAGAACAGCACGAACGCGCCCAGATCCATGTCCCTGGTCAGCTCGTGCAGATGCCAGGCCGCGTCGGCCTTGGCCCGCAGGACGGTGTCGAGGTGGCTCGGTGTGAGCGAGGCGACGACGCCGTCGTCGAGGACGCCCGCGGTGTGCACGACGGCGGTCAGCGGGTGCTCGGCGGGGATGCCCGTGAGCAGGTCCGCCAGTGCCGTCCGGTCCGCCACGTCGCAGGCGGCGACCGTCACCTCGGCGCCCGACTCCGCCAGCTCGGCGACGAGTTCGGCGACTCCCGGGGCGCCCGTGCCTCGCCGGCCGGCGAGCAGCAGGTGCCGTACACCGTGTGCGGCGACCAGGTGGCGGGCGAAGAGGGCACCGAGGGTGCCGGTGCCGCCGGTGATCAGGACGGTGCCCGCCGGGTCGATGCCCATGAGCACGGAGAGGTCCGACGGATCGGCGGGCGCCGCCGGGTCGGTGCTCGGCGCCGGGTTCCCGGCGGGCGAGGCCGGGGTGAGCCGGGGGGCAAGAATCCGCCCGTCGTGCAGGGCGAGTTGGGGTTCGCCGGCGGCCAGCCGGGACAGCACCGGGTGCGGTACGGCGAGCCGGTCGGCGTCCTCGTCCAGGTCGAGGAGGGCCAGCCGGTCGGGGTGTTCGGACTGGGCGGAGCGGACGAGCCCCCACACGGCGGCGTCCGCGAGGCCGGTGAGCCGGGTCTCCTGGTCGGCGCCGACTGCGTTCCTGGTGCACACGACCAGCCGGGAGCCGTCGAAGCGCTCGTCCTCCAGCCAGGTCTGGACGAGGTCCAGGACGCGGTGGAGCGCGGCCCGGACCGTTTCGGGACTGCCGTCGTCCGGGGCGGCCGTGGACCGCACCAGCACGAGTTCGGGCACCCGCTCGGCATCGGCCAGGGCGGCGAGGGCCAGCAGTTCCGGGTCCACGGCCGGGTTCCCGGTGGGGGTGTGCGTCTCGTCCACGGTTTCCAGCAGGACGCAGGAGGGTGCGGGCGAGGCCGGTACGGAGGGCAGTTCGGCCCACTCCACCTGGTGTAGCGGCAGGGGGTCGGCGCCGCGGAGAGCGGCCAGCTGCCGGGCGCTGATCGGGCGGACCGTCAGTTCGTCCACGGTGCCGAGCAGGGTGCCGTCCGGCGTGCTCAGGGCCAGCGACACGACGTCCGGGCCGACCGGGGTCACCTCGACGCGCAGGGCGGTGGCACCGGTCGCGTGCAGCCGGACCCCGCTCCAGGAGAAGGGCAGCCGGATCCCGCCGTCGGCCGGCTCGGCGGCCGTTTCGAGGGCCAGCACGTGCAGGGCCGCGTCGAGCAGCGCGGGGTGCAGCGTGAAGCCGTCGCCGCCGGGGAGCCGCACCTCGGCGAATCTGGTCCCGTCCCGTCGCCAGGCGGCACGCAGCCCCTGGAAGGCCGGGCCGTAGCCGTAGCCGCGCTCGGCCAGCAGCGGGTAGAACGCGTCGACGTCGGCCGGGACCGCGTCCTGCGGCGGCCAGGACGTGCCGGCGGGCGCCAGCGGCGGGGTCAGCGCGGTCGCAGGCCGTACGGTGCCGGAGGCGTGCCGCGTCCAGTCCGTCTCGTCCGCGGAAGCGGCGGCCGCGGGGCGGGAGTGCACGGCGACCGGGCGGTGACCCTCGGCGTCGGCGGGGCCCACCAGCACCTGCAGCCGCATCTCTTCGGCGGCGGACAGGGCGAGCGGCGCCTCCAGGGTGAGGTCTTCCACCTCAGCGCAGTCGGTCTGCCGGCCGGCGTACACGGCGAGTTCGAGGAACGCGGTGCCGGGCAGCAGGACCACTCCGTCCACGGCATGGTCGGCCAGCCACGGGTGGGCGGCGAGCGAGAGCGTCCCGGTGAGCAGGACACCGGCCTCGCCCGCCAGGACGACGACGGTGTCGAGCAGCGGATGCCCGAGGCCCCCCGGGCCGGCGACGGAGGCGGCGCCGGGCCGCACGACCGGGTCGAGCCAGTACCGCTCCCGCTGGAAGGGGTAGGTCGGCAGCGGGGCCGCCTCGGCGGCGGCGAACAGCGCGCGCCAGGAGACCGGGGCGCCCTGGACGTATGCCTCGGCCAGTGACAGCAGCAGCCGGGTGCGGCCGCCGTCGTCACGCCGCAGCGTGCCGAGGGCTCCGGCGGTGCCGGGCGCCACGGCGTCCAGGGTCTCCTGGACCGCCGGGGCCAGGACGGGGTGCGGGCTGCTCTCCACGAACAGCCGGTGGCCCTGCTCGGCCAGCGCCGTGACGACCTCGTGGAAGCGGACGGTCCGGCGCAGGTTGCGGTACCAGTAGTCGGCGTCGAAGGCGGTCGGCCCGGCCCAGTCGCCGGTGAGGGTGGAGAACACCGGGATCTCCGCGCTCCTGGGGACGATCGGGGCGAGGGCGGTGCGGATCTCCTCCTCGATGGCCTCGACGTGGGCCGAGTGCGAGGCGTAGTCGACGGGGATCCGGCGGGTGCGTATGCCCTCGTGTGCGCAGCGGTCGGCCAGTTCGTCGAGGGCCTCGCCGTCGCCGGAGACGACCACGGCAGCGGGTCCGTTGACAGCGGCGAGCGCGAGCCGTCCCAGCCGGTCGGCGATGAGGGCGGCGGCCTGTTCGGCGGAGGCCGCGACGGAGAGCATGCCGCCCTTTCCGGCGAGCGCCCTGATCGCCCTGCTACGCAGCGCCACCACACGCGCCGCGTCCTCAAGACGCAACGCACCCGCCACACACGCAGCGGCGATCTCACCCTGCGAATGCCCCACCACAGCAGCCGGCCGCACCCCGAACTCCCGCCACACCGCCGCCAGCGACACCATCACCGCGAACAACACCGGCTGCACCACATCCACACGCTCCAACGACGGCGCATCCGCCACCCCCCGCAGCACATCCACCACCGACCACCCGGTGAACGGCTCCAACGCCGCCGCACACTCGGCCAGACGCTCCGCGAACACCGGCTCACCAACCAGCAACTCCCGGCCCATCCCGACCCACTGCGACCCCTGCCCCGGAAAGACGAACACGGGGTCGATCCGGCTCTCCGCAAGTCCGGTGACAAGGTTCGGCGCGGGCACGTCGTCGGCGAGTGCGGTCAGGCCCTGGATCAGCTCGGCGCGGCCGGCGCCGACGATCACGGCCCGGTGTTCGAACTCGGCGCGGGTGGTGGCGAGCGCTGCCGCGAGCGGGGCCGACTCGGCGTCCGGGTCGGCCGCGAGCCGGTCGAGCAGCCGGCGAGCCTGTTCCCGCAGGGCGTTGGCGCTCCGGGCGGAGAGCACCCAGGGCAGCACCGTGCCCTGCGGCACCGCCGGGGCGGGAGCGGGCCGTTCGCCGTCGGGTGCCTGTTCGAGGATCACATGGGCGTTGGTGCCGCTGACTCCGAAGGAGGACACCGCGGCCCGGCGCGGACCGTCGCTCCGCCACTCCTGGGCTTCGGTCAGCAGCCGGACCGTACCCGCGGACCAGTCCACATGCGGAGAGGGCTCATCCACATGCAGGGTCCGTGGCAGCTCGCCGTGGCGGATGGCCTCCACCATCTTGATCACACCACCGACACCGGCCGCGGCCTGCGTGTGGCCGATGTTCGACTTCAACGACCCCAACCACAACGGCCGATCCGCAGAACGAGCCGCACCATAGGTCGCGATCAGCGCCTCCGCCTCGATCGGATCACCCAACGTGGTACCCGTGCCATGCGCCTCGACCACATCCACCTCGGCCGCCGACACACCCGCATCCGCCAACGCCTGCCGGATCACCCGCTGCTGGGCCGGACCATTCGGCGCCGTCAACCCGTTCGACGCACCATCCTGATTGACCGCACTCCCCCGGATCACCGCCAACACCCGATGACCATTCCGCCGCGCATCCGACAACCGCTCCAGGAGCAGCATGCCCGCGCCCTCGGCAAAGCCCGTACCGTCCGCACCCGCCGCGAACGCCCGGCAGCGGCCGTCCGGCGAGAGCGCGCGCTGGCGGCTGAACTCGACGTACACCGTGGGGCTGGCGATGACCGTGGCCCCTCCGGTGAGGGCCAGTGAGCACTCGCCGTTGCGCAGCGCGCGGGCGGCCAGGTGCAGCGCCACGAGGGACGAGGAACACGCCGTGTCGACGGTGAAGGCGGGGCCCTGGAGGCCGAACGTGTAGGCCACGCGTCCGGCGGCGACACTGGTGGTGTTGCCGGTCAGCAGGTAGCCCTCCAGATCGTGCGGGGTGCCGGGCGGGCGGGTGACGTACTCGGCCGGTACGACGCCGAGGATCACTCCGGTGTCGCTGCCCCGCACCGCGGCGGGGTCGATGCCGGCTCGTTCGAAGATCTCCCAGGCGGTCTCCAGCAGCAGCCGCTGCTGCGGATCCATGGCCAGGGCCTCACGTGGCGAGATGCCGAAGAACGCGGCGTCGAAGCCGTCGGCGTGGTCGACGAAGCCGCCGCGCCGCGTGTACGCGGTGCCCAGGGCGTCCGGGTTCGCGTCGTAGAGGTCCTCGACGCGCCAGCCGCGGTCGGTCGGGAACGCGGAGGTCCCGTCCCGGCCGTCCGCAACCAGCCGCCACAGGTCCTCGGGGTCGTTCGCACCGCCGGGGTAGCGGCAGCTCATGGCGATGATGGCGATGGCGTCGTCGTCCGGAGTCGCCGTGGCGTCGGTGTCGGGAAGAGCGGGCTGCGATACGGAGGGAGCGAACCGTTCGTGCAGCAGGGCGGCGACGGCCTCGGGGGTGGGGTGGTCGAAGACCAGCGTCGCGGGCAGTCGCAGCCCGGTCGCCGCGTCGAGGCGGTTGCGCAGTTCGACGGCGGTGAGCGAGTCGAAACCGGACTCCTTGAAGGGCCGTACCGGGTCGACGGTGGCGGGCCCGGAATGTCCGAGGACGTCTGCGGCCTGCTCGCGGACCAGGTCGGTCAGGGCCTGCGCCCGGGCGGCCTCGGGCAGCCGGGCCAGCCGGTCGGCGAGTGCGGAGCGCGGTGCGGACGCCGCTTGGGCGGCCCGGCGGGCCGGACGCGGGAGCAGGCCGCGCAGCAGATGCGGCACCTCGCCGTCCGGGTGCCGGGGCGGCGCCAGGCGGGCCGCCACGAACGCTCCGGGCAGTCCCGCCGCCGCGTCGAACAGAGCGAGGCCCTCGTCGGCCGTCAGCGGTACGGCACCGAGCCGGGCCAGCCGCTCGAGGCCTGCCGCGTCGAGATCGCCGGCCATCCCGGCGGTGGCCCAGGGACCCCAGGCGAGCGAGGCCGCGGGAAGTCCCTCGGCGCGGCGGCGCGCGGCGAGAGCGTCGAGGAAGGCGTTGGCCGCCGCGTAGTTACCCTGTCCCGCGTTGCCCAGGACGCCGGCCAGCGAGGAGAACAGCGTGAAGGAGGCCAGGTCGAGGCCGCGGGTCAGCTCGTGCAGGTGCCAGGCGGCGTCGACCTTGGGGGCCAGCACGGAGGCCAGCCGGCCGGGGGTCAGTGCGCTCAGCGAGGCGTCGTCGAGGACGCCGGCCGCGTGCACGACTGCGGTCAGCGGATGCTCGGCGGGGATGCCCGCGAGAAGGTCCGCCAGCGCCGCCCGGTCCGCCACATCACAGGCGGCGACCGTCACCTCGGCACCCGACCCGCGCAATTCCGCCGCGAGTTCTGCCACACCCGGAGCCTGCGGACCGCGCCTGCTGGTCAGCAGCAGATGCCGTACGCCCTGTTCGGCGACCAGGTGGCGGGCGAGCAGAGCGCCGAGTCCGCCGGTGCCGCCGGTGATCAGCACGGTGCCGTCGGGCCGGGGTGCGGCCGGGATGGCCAGGACGGCCTTCCGGGCCTGCCCGGTCTCGTTGAGCAGGCTCAGCGACTCACGGACGCCGGCCACCTCACGCACCACAGCCGGCAGCGGGGTGAGCACGCCCCGCGTCCACAGCGGCACCAGTTCCGCGAACGCCTCCAGGGCCTCCTCCAGGGTGTGCCGGTCCGGCCACGGCGGGAGTTCGGCGGCGTCGAGGACCGCGTCGAACGGGCCTTCGGGGGCCTCCGTGGAGTCCGCGGCCACCGCCTGGACCTCCCAGCCGTAGTGCCGGGCCAGACGCACCACCGCCGGGCCCGCCGCGCTGTCCGCCGCGCGCACCAGCAGCGTCTGCCCCGGCCGGCCGACGGCGAGCGCGCGCAGGGCCCGGTGAGCCGCGAGCGAGGTCAGGGGCAAGGTCGCGGCCTGCGTGTACGTCCAGTCGGCGGGTATCGGCGCGAGGAGCCGGTGGTCGGTCTCCGCGAGGGAGGCGACGGCACCGGGGAACAGACCGAACACCCGGTCCCCGGGGGCGAGTCCGGTGACGCCGGGACCGACCTCGGTCACGGTTCCGGCGCCCTCCGCGCCCAGCGGCGCCTCACCGGGCAGCATGCCGAGGGCCGCGAGCACGTCCTGGTTGTCCAGGGCCGCGGCCCGGACCGCGATCCGTACCCGCCCGGCACCGGGTGGGCCGGCCGGGGTCTCAGCCGGCACCAGCGCCAGGTTGGCGAGCGAACCCCTGGGTACGGCGTCCAGCCGCCAGGCCGGTGCGTCCGCCGGCGGCAGGAGCCGGCCGCCGAGCTGCACCCGGGCCAGCCTGGGGGCGTACAACGTACCGCCGCTGATGGACAGTTGGGGTTCGTCGACGGCGGGCGCGGTCAGCGCGGCGCGCGCCGAGGCCGGATCGTCGTCCAGGTCCAGCAGCAGAAACCGGCCCGGGTGCTCGGCCTGCGCCGCACGGACCAGCCCCCACACCGGAGCCGCCACCGGATCGTCCGGGCCGGGCCCGGCGCCGGGGGCGACCGTGCCCCGGGTCACCAGAGCCAGTCGGCAGCCGTCCAGCCGCTCGTCGGCCACCCACTCCTGGAGCAGCGTCAGCACGTGGGAGACGGTGTCGTGGACGGCGGCGGGTACGGGCCCCTGGGCCGAACCGTCGGCGGGTGCGTCCGTCCCGTCCGTCGGGCCGACAGCCACCAGTACGACATCGGGCAGCCGGGCCCCGGCCGCGGCCGCCTCGGCCAGTGCCGCGGGCGTCGGGTGGCGCTCCACGCCCGTCAGTCCCAGGTCGTCCGGGCCGAGGAGCGCCGCCCGCGAACCGCCGGACGTGCCAGCCGGTACGGGACTCCACACGGTGGTGAACAGGGTGTCGTGCCGCCGGGCACCGGCGGCACTCAGCTGTTCCGGCGCGATGGCGCGGAACACCAAAGACGCCACCGACACGACCGGCGCGCCCGCAGCGTCGGCCGCCTCCAGGGCCACCGCGTCCTCGCCCCGGCGCGCGAGGTGCACCCTCAGCGCGGTCGCGCCGGTCGCGTGCAGCCGGACGCCGCTCCAGGAGAAGGGCAGCCGGACTGGAGCGGTGTCCGCTCCGGCGCCCTCGACCGCGAGCAGCGCGAACGGGTGGAGCGCCGCATCCATCAGCGCGGGGTGCACGCCGTACCCGGCGGCCGAGTTACCGGCGGGCAGTTCGACCTCGGCCCACAGGTCGTCCCCGCTGCCCCAGGCGCGGGTCATGCCGCGCAGTGCCGGTCCGTAGCCGAGACCGTGCGCGGCCAGCCGCTGGTATGCGTCAGTGATGGGGAGTTCCGGGGCCGGCGGCGGCCAGGCCGTCAGGTCGGCGTCGGGCACCGGGGTACCGGGCGCGAGAACACCGGTGGCGTGCCGGGTCCACGGCGCGGTACGGCCGGTCGCGCCACCGGGGCGGCTGTGGATGCCGAGGGTGCGCCGACCGGCGCCATCGGGCTGCCCCAGCACGATCTGCAGGTCGACGGTCTCCTGGTCCGACATCACCAGCGGCGACTCCAGGACCAGTTCCTCGACCTCGTCGCAGCCCACCCGGTCGGCGGCGCGGACAGCGAGTTCCACGAAGGCCGTGCCGGGCACGACGACCGTGCCGACGATCGTGTGGTCGGCCAGCCACTCCTGCTCACGGAGGGCGAAACGGCCGGTCAGCACCAGGCCGTCCTCGTCCGCCAGGTCGACGGCCGCCGACAGCACCGCGTGCTCGACCGTCTCCAGCCCGGCCGACGCCACCGAGGCGGTGGCACCCGTGCCGTCCGCCCAGTAGCGCTGGTGCTCGAAGGGATAGGTGGGCAACTCCACTGGCACCGACCGGTCCCCGTCGACCAGGCCGGCGTAGGCCGGCGACCAGTTCACGTCCACCCCGTGCGTGTGCAGCGCGGCCAACGCGCCATACACCGAGGCGACCTCGTCACGATCACGACGGGCAGCGGCCACCGCCAGCACCCCCGCCCGCACACTGCTCAACACCGCTCCGGTCAACGCCGCATCCGGACCCAACTCCAGGAAGGCCGTGACACCCTCCGCCTCCAACGCCCGCACCCCGTCAAGGAAACGGACCGGCTCACGGATCTGCCGCACCCAGTACTCCGGATCCGACCACTGCCCCGCATCCACCCGCCCCGACAACGTCGACGCCACCACAAACGACGGCCGCCCCCACACCACCCCCCGCACCACCGCAGCAAACTCCTCCAGCACACCATCCATATGCGCACTGTGAAAGGCATGACTCACCCGCAGCCGACGCGTGCGATACCCCCGCCCCTCCAACACCCCCGCGGCCGTCAGCACCGCCGCCTCGTCCCCGGAGATCACCACCGCCGCAGGCCCGTTGACCCCCGCGACCGACACCCCCACGCCCACAACCTCCAGCACCTCGGCCTCCGGCGCCTCCACCGCGACCATGGCCCCGCCGGCACGCGCCGCACCCATCAGCCGACCCCGGGCCACCACCACCGCACACGCATCCGCCAGCGACACCACACCCGCCACACACACCGCCGCCAACTCCCCCACCGAATGCCCCACCACCGCATCCGGCCACACCCCGAACGACTCCACCAACCGGAACAACGCCACCTCGAACGCGAACAACGCCGGCTGCGTCACCTCCGTCCGATCCAGCACCTCCCCCGGCCCCTCGAACATCACCTCCCGCAACGACCGCCCCAACAACGGATCCAGATACCCACACACCTCATCCAACGCAGCCGCGAACACCGGAAACACCCCATACAACTCCCGGCCCATCCCCACCCGCTGAGCACCCTGACCGGTGAACACGAACGCCGTACGCCCCCCGACGACAGCCTCCCCACACACCACACCCGACACATCCCGCCCCTCGGCAACAGCGCGCAACGCGGCAAGGAAGTCGTCCGTCTCACCGGCGACGACCACCGCGCGGTGGTCGAAGGCGGCGCGGGTGGTCAGCAGGGCGTGTCCGATGTCGGTGAGGCCTGCCTCGGCCGACATGAGAGGCAGCCGGTCGGCGAGCCGACGGGCCTGCTCGTGCAGGGCGTTGGCGCTCCGCGCGGAGAGCACCCAGGGCAGCAGGGTGCCGACGGGCGGGTTCGCGGGAGCGGGGAGTTCCTCGTCCGGGGCTTGTTCGAGGATCAGGTGGGCGTTGGTGCCGCTGATACCGAAGGAGGACACCCCCGCCCGGCGCGGACCGTCGCTCCGCCACTCCTGGGCTTCGGTCAGCAGCCGGACCGTACCCGCGGACCAGTCCACATGCGGCGACGGCTCATCCACATGCAACGTCCGCGGCATCTCACCCCGACGGACAGCCTCCACCATCTTGATCACACCACCGACACCGGCCGCGGCCTGCGTGTGGCCGATGTTCGACTTCAACGACCCCAACCACAACGGCCGATCCACAGAACGAGCCGCACCATAAGTCGCGATCAGCGCCTCCGCCTCGATCGGATCACCCAACGTGGTACCCGTGCCATGCGCCTCGACCACATCCACCTCGGCCGCCGACACACCCGCATCCGCCAACGCCTGCCGGATCACCCGCTGCTGGGCCGGACCATTCGGCGCCGTCAACCCATTCGACGCACCATCCTGATTGACCGCACTCCCCCGGATCACCGCCAACACCCGATGACCATTCCGCCGCGCATCCGACAACCGCTCCAGGACCAGGAGCCCTGCGCCCTCGGCGAAGCCCGTGCCGTCCGCCCCGGCCGCGAACGCCTTGCAGCGGCCGTCCGGCGCGAGGCCGCGCTGGCGGCTGAAATCGGTGAGGACGTTGGGGGTGGCCATCACCGCGACGCCGCCGGCGAGGGCGAGGGTGCACTCGCCGCGCCGCAGCGCCTGCATCGCCAGGTGGATCGCCACGAGGGACGACGAGCACGCCGTGTCCACCGTCACCGCCGGCCCCTCCAGACCGAAGGTGTAGGCGATACGGCCGGAGATCAGAGCCGAGAGGGTGCCGGTGCCGATGTAGCCGTGCAGGTCGGCGGAGGTGCCGGCGAGCACGGTGGCGTAGTCCTGGTCGTCAGCGCCGGTGTAGACACCGGTGTGGCTGCCGCGCAGGGTGCCGGGTTCGAGGCCGGCGCGCTCGAGGGCCTCCCAGGCGGTCTCCAGGATGAGCCGTTGCTGCGGGGCCATGGCCAGCGCCTCACGCGGGGAGATGTCGAAGAACCCGGCGTCGAAGCCGTCCGCGTCCTCGACGAAGCCGCCGCTGCGGGCGTAGCAGCTGCCAGGTCGCTCGGGATCGGGGTCGAACAGTGTGCCGAAGTCCCAGCCGCGGCCGGTCGGGAAGGGGCCGAGGGCGTCGCGCCCTTCGGCGACGAGTTGCCAGAGGTCGTCGGGGGAGGCCACGCCGCCGGGCAGGCGGCAGGCCATGCCGACCACGGCGACCGGATCGTGTGCGCGGGCCTCGGTGTCGGCGAGTTGCTGGCGGGCCTGCCGGAGCTCGGTGGTGACCTTCTTCAGGTAGTCACGCAGTTTGGCGTCGTTCGCCGTCTGTTCGTTTGCCATGCGACGTCAACATCCTCCGGCCAGGCTCAGGAGATTCCGAGCTCGTTCTCGATCACGCTGAACAGTTCATCGTCGGTGGCGGAGCCGAGGTCCTCGGCGGCCTGGTCGCCGGCACCGTCGGGCGGGATGGTCCAGGAGCGCAGCAGCGCGCCGAGCCGTTCGCCGATGGCCGTACGGGTGTCGGCGTCGGCGTCGGCGGTGTGCAACCGGTCCGCGAGCCGGTCGAGTTCGTCGAGGACGCTCGGGGTGGAGCCGGCGGGGGCGAGCCGGGTGCGCAGTTCGGCGGCCAGCCCGGTGGGCGTGGGATGGTCGAAGACGAGGGTGGCCGGCAGGCGCAGCCGGGTAGCGGCGGCGAGCCGGTTGCGCAGTTCGACGGCGGTCAGCGAGTCGAAGCCGATCTTCTTGAACTCCTGTGCCGCGTCGATCGCCTCGGCCGTGGCGTGTCCGAGGACTGTGGCCGCGTGGGTGCGGACCAGGTCGAGCAGATACCGGAGCTGTTCGGTCTCGTCCATGCCGTCCAGGACCGCGCCCTGGGCGGGCCGCGCGGTGCGCGCGGTGGGCCGTACGGTGTGGTGGGCCAGGTCGCGCAGCAGCACCGGTACGGACGTGGGCTCGGCGGCGCGCAGTGCGGCGGTGTCGGGGGCGGCCGGTACGAGGACGGCGCCGCCGTGGGCGAGGGCCGCGTCGAACCGGGCCAGGCCTTCGGCGGGTTCGACCGGGCGGATGCCGAGGGCCGAGACCCGCCGTACGTCGGCCGCGCTCATCGCTCCGGTCATGCCGGAGGCCTGGGTCCACAGGCCCCAGACCAGGGAGGTGGCCGGGAGTCCCTGGCCGCGGCGGTGCTGGACGAGTGCGTCCAGATAGGCGTTGGCGGCGGCGTAGTTGCCCTGGCCGGGGCTGCCGAGCGTGCCGGCGAGGGAGGAGAAGACCACGAACGCCGACAGATCCGCGTCCTGGGTCAGTCGGTGCAGGTTCCAGGCGGCGTCCGCTTTGGCGCGCAGGACGCGGTCGAACTGTTCGGGGGTGAACCGGTCCACGGTCGCGTCGTCGAGGACGCCGGCCGCGTGGACGACCGCGGTCAGCGGATGCTCGGCTGGGACGCGGGCGAGCAGGGCCGCCAGGTCCTCGGGGTCGGCGGCGTCACAGGCGGCGATGGTGACGTCGGCGCCCAACGCGGTGAGTTCCGCGTGCAGTTCGGCCGCTCCGGGCGCCCGTTCGCCCTGCCGACCGACGAGCAGCAGGTGCCGTACGCCGTGCCGGGTGACCAGGTGCCGGGCAGTGAGGACGCCCAGGGTGCCGGTGCCGCCGGTGATCAGGACGGTGTGGGCGGGGGTGAGGCGTGGCGGGAGCACCACGGCCAGCTTGCCGGTGTGGCGGGCCTGGGCGAGGTGGCGGAAGGCGGCGGGTGTCCGTGCCACGTCCCAGATGGTGGTGGGCAGGGGGGTGAGGACGCCCCGGTCGAAGAGGTCGGCGAGTTCGGCGAGCATCTCGCCGATCCGGTCGGGTCCGGCGTCCAACACCAGGTCGTACGGGTGGTAGGCGGCTCCCGGGTGGGTGAGGGCCAGGTCGGCGGCGGGCCGGATGTCGGTCTTGCCCATCTCCAGGAACCGTCCGCCGGGGCCGAGCAGCCGGAGCGAGGCGTCGACGAACTCGCGGGCAAGGGAGTTGAGCACCACGTCCACGCCCCGCCCACCGGTGGCGGCCCGGAACCGCTCCTCGAACTCCAGGTCACGGGAGGAGGCGAGCCGTTCACCGTCCAGGCCGAGGGCGCGGGCGGTGCCCCACTTGCCGGGACTGGCAGTGCCGTACACCTCCAGGCCCCAGTGGCGGGCGAGTTGCAGGGCGGCCATGCCGACTCCGCCCGTGACTGCGTGGATCAGCAGGGACTCACCCTGCCGTACGTCGGCGAGGTCGCGCAGCCCGTAGTAGGCGGTGAGGTAGACGACCGGGGCGCAGGCGGCCTGCGTGTACGTCCAGCCGAGCGGGATCCTGCCGAGCAAACGGTGGTCGGTGGCCGTGAGGGGCGCGATGCCTCCGCGCGGGAACAGGCCCATCACGCGGTCGCCGGGCGCCAGTCCGGTGACGTCGGGGGCGACCTCGACGACGGTTCCGGCGGCTTCGCCGCCGATCGCGGCCTCGCCGGGGTACATCCCGAGGGCGATCAGCGTGTCGCGGAAGTTCAGGCCGGCGGCGCGGACGGCGACCCGGACCTCACCGGGTTCCAGGGGCCGGGTGTCATCGACGGACGGGACGAGGGCGAGGTTCTCGAAGGTGCCCCTGCCGGTGGTGCCGAGCTTCCAGCCGGCCGTGTCGGACGGCGGGACGAGCCGCTCCTGCTCGCCGGTGCGGATCAGGCGGGGCAGCAGGATCTCGCCGCCCCGGATCGCGAACTGCGGTTCCGCTCCGCCGAGCGCGGCAGCCAGGAGCTCGGGTGCGGCATCCGGCGCGTCAAGGTCGGCCAGCACGAACCGGCCGGGGTGCTCGGACTGCGCGGTACGCACCAGACCCCATACGGCGGCGGCGGCCGGGTTGTCCACCGTCTCCCCGGGCGCCGCGGCGACGGCACCGTGGGTGAGCAGGACGAGCCGGCTCTCCGCCAACTCGGGCGAGGCGAGGAACTGCTGTACGGCCGTCAGCGCGGTGAGGACGGTGGCCCTGGTGGTGTCCGGGGCTGCCGGATCGACCGGG
This sequence comes from Streptomyces sp. NBC_00576, assembly GCF_036345175.1. Taxonomy (NCBI): domain Bacteria; kingdom Bacillati; phylum Actinomycetota; class Actinomycetes; order Kitasatosporales; family Streptomycetaceae; genus Streptomyces; species Streptomyces sp. NBC_00576. Next base: position 2,454,113 of record NZ_CP107780.1, read on the forward strand.
GTCCCGGCGGCGCCCGCCGTCGGGCCGGCCACCGTGTCGACGGGCAGGAGGACGATCTCCGGCGCCGTCGCGCCGGACGCCAGCTCGGCGCGGAGGCCGTCCAGGTGGCGGTGGCGGCGCGGGGCGTCGGCCGCCACCCGGCTCGGGTCGCCGAGCGGGGCGTCCCCCAGGAGGGCCCAGGCGGAGACGGCCACCGGTGTGGCCTGGTCCAGGGCGGCCGGTCGCCAGTGCGGGGCGAGCAGCGCGTCGGGGCTGTGGCGGCGGTCGGCGAGCCGCGCGACGTCGGTGGCGCGCAGGGTGAGCGAGTCGGCGGTGAGCACCGGCGCTCCGCTGGCGTCGGTGAGCGTGAGGGTGACCCGGTCGGGCCCGGTACGGCCGAGCCGGGCCCAGCCGGCGGTGGCGCCGCTCGCGTGCAGCCGGACGCCGGCCCAGGCGAAAGGCAGCCGGACGGTGTCCGGCTGGTCGGAGCAGAGCGCGTGCAGGACGGCGTCCAGCAGCGCGGGGTGGATGCCGTACCGTGCGGCCTCGGCGGCGGACGCGTCGGCCAGTTCGACCTCGGCGTACAGGTCGTCACCGTCCTGCCACAACGCCCGCAGGCCCTGGAAGGCGGGGCCGTAGCCGTACCCAGTGGCGGCCAGTTGGGCGTAGAAGCCGTCCAGTTCGACGGGTCGGGCGCCGGGTGGCGGCCAGGTCGCGGGGGCGGGCGAGGGTGCGGCCGCCGCGTCATCCGGGGCGAGGACACCGGACGCGTGCCGCTGCCAGGGCAGGTCGTCATCGGTGCGGGAGTACACTGCGAAGGCGCGTCGCCCGCTGTCGTCGGCTGCCTCGGCCACCACCTGGATCCGCAGGGTGCCGTGCTCGGGCAGGACAAGCGGTGCCTCCAGGGTGAGTTCGTCGACGCGCGGGCAGTGCACCTCGTCGCCGAGGCGGATGGCCAGTTCGAGCAAGGCGGTGCCGGGGAGCAGGACCGTGCCGAGGACGGCGTGGTCGGCGAGCCAGGGCTGGGCGGCGGCTGAGAGCCGCCCGGTGAGGACCGTGCCGCCGTCCGCGAGATCGACGGCGGCTCCCAGCAGCGGATGACCGGCGGCGAGCAGCCCCAGTTCGGTGACGTCGGACAGCGCCGACTCGGAGTCCAGCCAGAGGCGTTCCTCCTGGAACGGGTAGGTGGGCAGCTCGACCGGGCGGGCGCCGTCCGGTGCGAGTCGGCCCCAGTGGACGGGGAGGCCGGCCAGGTGGGCGTGCCCGACGGCCTCGGTGAACTGCCTGAGTCCGCCCTGGTCACGGCGCAGAGTGCCGAAGGCGGTGCCGGGCAGGTCGGCCGCGTCCACCGTTTCCTGGATGCCCATCACCAGCACCGGGTGGGCGCTGACCTCGATGAACACGGTGTGGCCCGATGCAGCGAGGGCCTGGGTGGCCGGGCCGAACCGCACCGGGTGACGCAGGTTGCGGTACCAGTAGTCGGCGTCGAAGGCGGTCGGCCCGGCCCAGTCGCCGGTGAGGGTGGAGAACACCGGGATCTCCGCGCTCCTGGGGACGATCGGGGCGAGGGCGGTGCGGATCTCCTCCTCGATGGCCTCGACGTGGGCCGAGTGCGAGGCGTAGTCGACGGGGATCCGGCGGGTGCGTATGCCCTCGTGTGCGCAGCGGTCGGCCAGTTCGTCGAGGGCCTCGCCGTCGCCGGAGACGACCACGGCAGCGGGTCCGTTGACAGCGGCGAGCGCGAGCCGTCCCAGCCGGTCGGCGATGAGGGCGGCGGCCTGTTCGGCGGAGGCCGCGACGGAGAGCATGCCGCCCTTTCCGGCGAGCGCCCTGATCGCCCTGCTACGCAGCGCCACCACACGCGCCGCGTCCTCAAGACGCAACGCACCCGCCACACACGCAGCGGCGATCTCACCCTGCGAATGCCCCACCACAGCAGCCGGCCGCACCCCGAACTCCCGCCACACCGCCGCCAGCGACACCATCACCGCGAACAACACCGGCTGCACCACATCCACACGCTCCAACGACGGCGCATCCGCCACCCCCCGCAGCACATCCACCACCGACCACCCGGTGAACGGCTCCAACGCCGCCGCACACTCGGCCAGACGCTCCGCGAACACCGGCTCACCAACCAGCAGCTCCCGGCCCATCCCGACCCACTGCGACCCCTGCCCCGGAAAGACGAACACGGCCTTGCCGGTGTGGTCGGGGGAGGCGCCGGACACCACGTCGGCGGACGGCCTGTCCTGCGCGAGGGCTTCGAGAGCACTCAGCAGTCCGTCGCGGTCGGTGCCCAGGACGACGGCTCGATGCCGGAACGCCGTACGGGCGGTGGCCAGCGTGTACGCCGTGTCCCCGGCCCCGATCCCGGGCTGCGCCGTCAGGTGCGCGCTTAGCCGGGCCGCCTGCTCCCGCACCGCCTCCGGCGACCGCCCCGACAGCAACAACGGAAGCGTCGTCTCCTCCCGCGGGGCGGAGGAATCCTTGTCCGGGGCCTGTTCGAGGATCACATGGGCGTTGGTGCCGCTGATCCCGAAGGAGGACACCGCGGCCCGGCGCGGACCGTCGCTCCGCCACTCCTGGGCTTCGGTCAGGAGCCGGACCGTGCCCGCGGACCAGTCCGCGTGCGGAGAGGGCTCGTCCACATGCAGGGTCCGTGGCAGCTTGCCGTGGCGGATGGCCTCCACCATCTTGATCACACCACCGACACCGGCCGCGGCCTGCGTGTGGCCGATGTTCGACTTCAACGAGCCCAGCCACAACGGCCGGTCCCCGGAGCGCTCCCGCCCGTACGTGGCGATGAGCGCATCGGCCTCGATCGGATCACCCAGCGCCGTACCGGTACCGTGCGCCTCGACCACATCCACCTCGGCCGCCGACAGACCGGCGTCCGCCAACGCCTGCCGGATCACCCGCTGCTGGGCCGGACCGTTCGGCGCGGTGAGCTGGCTGCTGGCGCCGTCCTGGTTGACGGCGCTGCCCCGGATCACCGCCAGGACGGGGTGCCCGTTGCGTCGCGCGTCCGACAGCCTCTCGAGAAGCAGCACCCCGGCGCCCTCGCTCCAGCCGGTTCCGTCGGCCCGCGCGGAGAAGGCCTTGCAGCGACCGTCGGGGGCGAGTCCGCGCTGGCGGCTGAATTCCACGAAGGTGTTGGGGGTGGCCATCACGGTCACACCGCCGGCGAGTGCGAGGGTGCACTCGCCGCGCCGCAGCGCCTGGGCGGCCAGGTGGATCGCCACGAGGGAGGAAGAGCACGCCGTGTCCACCGTCACCGCCGGGCCGTGGAAGCCGAAGGTGTAGGCGATCCGGCCGGAGGCGATGCTAGCGGCGCTGCCCTGCACGAGGTAGCCCTCGAACTCTTCGGAGGGCTTGTGGATACGGGTGCCGTAGTCGCTGTACATGACGCCGGTGAACACGCCGACCTGTTCGCCGCGGAGGGCGGCGGGCAGGATGCCGGCCCGCTCCACCGCCTCCCAGGCGAGGGTGAGTAGCAGCCGCTGCTGCGGGTCGACGGCGAGTGCCTCGCGCGGCGAGATGCCGAAGAAACCGGCGTCGAAGTGGCCGGCATCGTACAGGAAGCCGCCCTGGCGGGTGGTGGACTTGCCGACGCTGTCGGGGTCGGGGTCGTACAGCTCGTCCACGCCCCAGCCGCGGTCGGAAGGGAACTCCCCGACGGCGTCGTGCCCGTCGGCCACCGTCCGCCACAGGTCGTCCGGGGTACGGACGTCACCGGGATACCGGCAGGACATGGCGACGAGGGCGATCGGCTCACGCCTGTCCGACTCGACCTGCTGGAGCCGGCGTCGGGCCTCCTGAAGGTCCGTCGTCGCCCGCTTGAGATAGGCACGGAGCTTGTCCTCGTCCGCCATCGGCGATCCACTCTCCTCAGGGTCCACGGCGGGATGGGCCTCCCGTTCCGGGAGGCAGCCACGCGATTCGTTCACGGTAGGTCGGTGGTCTTGGCGGCCCCTTAGCCGTCGCTAAAGCGGGCAGCCGCGACCACCTGGTCATTCGGGGGTTTCGAGAGTGCCGTCGAGCAGGCGGAACAGTTCTTCGTCGCTGGCGTCGTCGATCGCGTCGTCGACCGGGCCGGAGTCGGGCTCGTGCTCCGGCCCGCGCAGCCTGCCCAGGAACTGCTGGAGTCTCGCCACGACCTCGCCGCGTGCCTCCGGATCCGTGGCCAGCTCGGCCAGCTCGGTCTCCCATCGTTCGAACGTGGCTGTCCACGCGCGGTGGGTGCCGTCCGGGAGCAGCTCGGCGAGCAGGTGATCGGCCATACTCGTGACGGTGGGGTGGTCGAAGACGACGGTGGTCCGCAGCTGCAGGCCGGTGCGTGTGCCGAGCCGCCGCCGTAGTTCGACAGCGGTCAGCGAGTCGACGCCCATGTCGAGGAAGCCGCGCTCGGTGTCGATGCCATCGGCCGTCTCGAAGCCCAGCACGCGAGCCAGTTCGGCGCGGACCAGGTCCCGTACGGCCGGGCGGCGGTCCTGCTCCGGGAGGCGGCGCAGCCGGTCGGCGAACGCTTCGTCGGCGGACGCGGCCCGGGTAGTCTCCCGGGCCGGGTGCCGGGTGACGTGCACCAGACCAGACAGCAGGGCGGGCGGTTCCTCCCCGGAGGCCTGCAACGCGGCCAGGTTCAGGTGCGCCGGCGCCAGCACGGGCCGGTCGAGGGACAGGGCGGTGTCGAACAGCCGCAGGCCCTGGGCGTCGTCGATGCCAGCAATGCCGGACCGCTTGAGCCTGGCCAGCGCGCCCGCGTCGAGTGCGCCGCCCATGCCGCTCTCCCGTTCCCACAGGCCCCAGGCGAGGGACACGGCCGGCTGACCGTTCGCCCGGCGGTACTGGGCAAGCGCGTCCAGGAAGGCGTTGCCCGCCGCGTAGTTGCCCTGCCCCGCGGTACCGAGGGTGCCGGCGACGGAGGAGAACAGGACGAAGGCGGTGAGCGGGGTGTCCTGGGTCAGCAGGTGGAGGTTCCAGGCGGCGTCCACCTTGGCGGACAGGACGGTGCGCAACTGCTGGGCGGTCATGGTGGCGACGGTGGCGTCGTCGAGGACGCCTGCCGCGTGCACGACTGCGGTCAGCGGATGCTCGGCGGGGATGCCCGCGAGAAGGTCCGCCAGCGCCGACCGGTCCGCCACATCACACGCGGCGACCGTCACCTCGGCACCCGACCCACGCAACTCAGCCGCGAGTTCTGCCGCCCCCGGAGCCCGCGTACCGCGCCTGCTGGTCAGCAGCAGACGGCGTACGCCGTACTTGGCAACCAGATGCCGGGCGAACAGCGCGCCCAGCCCACCCGTACCGCCGGTGACCAGCACCGTGCCGTCGCCGTCCCAGTCGGCCGGGGCCTGCCCGGCCGGTGCGGCGGTCCGGGTGAGCCGCGGCACCAGGACGGTAGCGCCACGCACCGCGAGCTGGGGTTCGCCCGCCGCCAGAGCCGCGGCCACGGCACGGCCGGACAGCTCCGCCCCGTCCGTGTCCAACAGGACGAACCGGCCCGGTTCCTCGGACTGTGCGCTGCGGACCAGCCCCCACACCGGCGCGATTGTCGGATCCGGCACCTCGGCGTCACGGGTGGCGACCGCCGATCGGGTGACCAGGACGAGGCGGCTGCCCGCCGTGGCCGGCTCGGCGAGCCACCGCTGCACAAGGGCGAGGGTGTCGGCGAGTGCCGCTCCGGCCGCCGCCGGGACGTCCGGCTCGTTGGGCGCCGGTCCGGCCCACAGCAGGACCACGCCGGGAGCCGGGGCGCCCGCGGCGATCGAGGCCAGCAGCGAGGCGAGGTCCTCATGGTGCCGGACCGGGGCGCCGGCGTCGCGCGGCTCGGGCAGCGGACCTACGACCGCCCAGGGGCGCGCCGGTTCCGGCGTGCCGGGAGCTTCGAAGGCACCGGCGGGTGGAGCGGTCCACTCGACGCCGAACAGCATGCCGCGCACGGCCGTGTCGGCGAGTCGGTCGGCCGCGACCGTCCGCAGGGTGAGCGAGTCCGCGGTCAGCAGGACGTCGCCCGCGGCGTCGGTCAGGGTGACGGACACTTCGTCCGCGCCGACCCGGCCGAGCCGGACCCGTACAGTCCCCTCCCCCGCCCGGGCACGGTGTGTGACACCGCGCCAGCCGGAGGGCAGCCGTACGCTCCCGGGCCGCTCGGACGTCTCGTCGAGCAGATCGAGCAACAGCGGGTGCAGGGCACCGTCCAGCAGAGCGGGGTGAACGGTGTGTCCGTCGGCCGACGGAGCGGCCTCCGGGAGCCGGACCTCGGCCAGCAGGTCGTCGCCGAGCCGCCACACCGCCTGAAGGGTCTGGAAGGCGGGCCCGTAGGCGTACCCGAGTTCGGACAGCCGGGGGTAGACCTTGTCGAGCGCCACGGGGACCGCGTCCGGCGGCGGCCAGGCTCCGGCCGCCGCCGGATCGGCGGGCGGCGGACCGGCCGGTACGGGGCTGAGAGCACCGGTCGCGTTCGTGGTCCAGGGGGCGTCCGGCTCAGCGTCGCCGGGCCGGGAGTGCACTCCCAGCGGCCGCCGCCCCGAGTCGGCCGGCTGGCCGACGATCAACTGCACGTCCATGGCACCCTGTTCTGGCAGGACCAGCGGTGCCTCCAACGCCAGTTCCTCGACGGAGGAGCATCCGCTCGAGACGGCCGCGTGCAGCGCCAGGTCGAGCAGGGCCGCGCCGGGCAGCAGCACCGCGCCGCCCACGGCATGGTCGGCCAGCCACGGCTGCGCCGCCACCGACAGCCGCCCGGTCAGCACCAGCTCCTGCCGAGCCGCCAGTTTCACGGCGGCGCCGAGGAGGGGGTGGCCTGTGGCATCGAGCCCGAACCGGTCGGCGCCCCAGACCTGCGTGGAAGCATCCAGCCAGTAACGACGCCGCTGGAACGGATACGTCGGCACATCCACCACCCCGGCACCAGCCAGCTGCACCGACCAGTCGACGTCCACCCCGTGCGTGTGCAGCGCGGCCAGCGCGCCATACACCGAGGCGACCTCGTCGCGCTCACGACGGGCGGCGGCCACCGCCAGCACCCCCGCCCGCACACTGCCCGACACCGCCGCACTCAACGCCGCATCCGGACCCAACTCCAGGAAGGCCGTGACACCCTCCGCCTCCAACGCCCGCACCCCGTCAAGAAAACGCACCGGCTCACGGATCTGCCGCACCCAGTACTCCGGATCCGACCACTGCCCCGCATCCACCCGCCCCGACAACGTCGACGCCACCACAAACGACGGCCGCCCCCACACCACCCCCCGCACCACCGCAGCGAACTCCTCCAGCACACCATCCATATGCGCACTGTGGAACGCATGACTCACCCGCAGCCGACGCGTGCGATACCCCCGCCCCTCCAACACCCCCGCGGCCGTCAGCACCGCCGCCTCGTCCCCGGAGATCACCACCGCCGCAGGCCCGTTGACCCCCGCGACCGACACCCCCACGCCCACAACCTCCAGCACCTCGGCCTCCGGCGCCTCCACCGCGACCATGGCCCCGCCGGCACGCGCCGCACCCATCAGCCGACCCCGGGCCACCACCACCGCACACGCATCCGCCAGCGACACCACACCCGCCACACACACCGCCGCCAACTCCCCCACCGAATGCCCCACCACCGCATCCGGCCACACCCCGAACGACTCCACCAACCGGAACAACGCCACCTCGAACGCGAACAACGCCGGCTGCGTGACCTCCGTCCGATCCAGCACCTCCCCCGGCCCCTCGAACATCACCTCCCGCAACGACCACCCCAACAACGGATCCAGATACCCACACACCTCATCCAACGCAGCCGCGAACACCGGAAACACCCCATACAACTCCCGGCCCATCCCCACCCGCTGAGCACCCTGACCGGTAAACACAAACGCCGTACGCCCCCCGACGACAGCCTCCCCACACACCACACCCGACACATCCCGCCCCTCGGCAACAGCCTCAAGAGCACGGAGAAGCTCATCACGATCCCCACCGACAACAACAGCTCGATGCCTCATCGGGACGCGGGTGGTCAGCAGGGAGAGTGCCACGTCCGCCGGGTCGAGGCCGGCGTCGGCGCTGAGAGCCTGGCGGAGACGGTCGCTCTGGGCACGCAGTGCGGCAGGTGTACGGGCCTGGAGAACGAGCGGCCGTACGGCACCCGGTGTCGGAGCCCGTGCGGGGGTGGGCTCGACGGGCTCGGCTTCCTCGACGATGACGTGGGCGTTGGTGCCGCTGATACCGAAGGAGGACACCCCCGCCCGGCGCGGACCGTCGCTCCGCCACTCCTGGGCTTCGGTCAGCAGCCGGACCGTACCCGCGGACCAGTCCACATGCGGAGACGGCTCATCCACATGCAACGTCCGCGGCATCTCACCCCGACGGACAGCCTCCACCATCTTGATCACACCACCAACACCCGCAGCCGCCTGCGCATGCCCGATATTCGACTTCAACGAACCCAACCACAACGGCCGATCCACAGAACGAGCCGCACCATAGGTCGCGATCAGCGCCTCCGCCTCGATCGGATCACCCAACGTGGTACCCGTGCCATGCGCCTCGACCACATCCACCTCGGCCGCCGACACACCCGCATCCGCCAACGCCTGCCGGATCACCCGCTGCTGAGCCGGACCATTCGGCGCCGTCAACCCATTCGACGCACCATCCTGATTGACCGCACTCCCCCGGATCACCGCCAACACCCGATGACCATTCCGCCGCGCATCCGACAACCGCTCGACCAGGAGCATGCCGACGCCTTCGCTCCAGGTGGTGCCGTTGGCGCCGGCGGCGAACGAGCGGCAGCGGCCGTCGGGGGAGAGTGCCCGCTGGCGGCTGAACTCCACGAAGGTGTTGGGGGTGGCCATCACGGTCACACCGCCGGCGAGTGCGAGGGTGCACTCGCCGCGCCGCAACGCCTGGGCCGCCAGATGGAGGGCCACGAGGGACGAGGAACACGCCGTGTCCACCGTCACCGCCGGCCCCTCCAGACCGAAGGTGTAGGCGATACGGCCGGAGGTCACGCTCCCGGTGCTGCCGGTCAGCAGGTAACCCTCGTACTCCTCGGGCGCCTTGGCGATGCGCGACCCGTAGTCGCTGTACATGGCGCCGACGAAGACGCCGGTGCGGCTGCCCCGCAGGGTGCCGGGGTCGAGCCTGGCGTGCTCCAGGCTCTCCCAGACGGTTTCCAGCAGCAGCCGCTGCTGGGGGTCGATCGGTACAGCCTCGCGCGGCGAGATCCCGAAGAACTCGGCGTCGAAGCGGTCGGCGTCGTGCAGGAAGCCGCCCTGGCGGCAGTACGTGGTGCCGGCGTGCTCGGGATCCGGGTCATGGAGGGAGTCCAGGTCCCAACCGCGGTTGGTCGGGAACCCGGTGATCGCGTCCCGGCCGTCCGTGACCAGCCGCCACAGGTCCTCGGGGCTGTCGACGCCTCCGGGATAGTGGCAGGCCATGCCGATGATGGCGATCGGTTCGTCGTCGGAGACGACAGGGGCGGTGGTCTCCTCCCCGGCGCCGGACGGTGTCGTTCCCGGGACGAGGCCGAGCAGCAGTTCCGCCAGTGCGTCGGGCGTGGGGTGGTCGAAGACCACAGTTGCGGGGAGCCGTGTGCCCGCGAGGGAGTTCAGGCGGTTGCGCAGTTCGACTCCAGTGAGCGAGTCGAATCCGAGTTCGCGGAAGGAGAGTTGGGCGTCGACGGTCTGCGGGTCCCCGTGACCGAGCACGGAGGCCACCGTGGAGAGCACCAACTCCCGTGCGGTTCCCCGGCGTTCGTCCGCCCCCAGGACGGCGAGCCGCTGGAGCCAGGAGCTCTCGCCGGAGGCCCTGTTGCCGGCTTGCTGCCGGGCCGGGCGGCGGAGCGTCGGCCGGAGCATCGGGGGGAGGACTCCGGCCTCGAACCGGGCGCGCAGCGCCGTCGCGTCCAGCCGTGCGGGCACGAGCAGCGCCTGGTCGGTGGCGAGCGCCGCGTCGAACAGGGCGAGCCCCACCTCGGCGTCGAGCGGTTCCAGCCCGTTCCGGCGCCAGCGGGACAGCTCGGTGTCCGTCAGCCCCGCGCCCATGCCGTCGGCGGTGTTCCACAGGCCCCACGCCAGGGAGACGCCGGGCAGGCCGCGGGCCCGTCGGTGGTGGGCGAGCGCGTCCAGGAAGGTGTTGGCGGCGGCGTAGTTGGCCTGGCCGGCGTTGCCGATCTGGCCGACGATCGAGGAGAACAGGACGAAGGCGGCGAGCGGAGCCTCCCTTGTCAGCAGGTGGAGGTTCCAGGCGGCGTCCACCTTGGGCCGCAGGACGGCGGCGCAGCGTTCGGGAGTCAGCGTCTCCAGGGTCCCGTCGTCGAGAACGCCGGCCGCGTGCACGACGGCGGTCAGCGGATGCTCGGCGGGGATGCCCGCGAGAAGGTCCGCCAGCGCCGACCGGTCCGCCACATCACACGCGGCGACCGTCACCTCGGCACCCGACTCGCGCAATTCCGCCGCGAGTTCTGCCGCACCCGGAGCCTCCAACCCCCGGCGACTGGTCAACAACAGACGCCGTACGCCGTACTCGGCGACCAGATGCCGGGCGAACAGCGCGCCCAGCCCACCCGTACCGCCCGTGACGAGCACCGTGCCGTCGCTGTCGTACACCGTCGGTTCGTCGCCGGCGCGGGCGGTAGTCAGGCGGGGCGCGTGGGGGACGCCGACGCGTATCGCGAGCTGCGGTTCGCCACCCGCCACGGCGGCGGGCAGGGCCTGTGCCGAGGCGTTCGTGTCGTCGACGTCCACCAGGACGAACCGGCCAGGGTGTTCTGTCTGTGCCGTGCGCAGCAGACCCCACAGCACGGCGCCCGCCGGATCGGGGACGGTGTCTTCGGGCAGGGCACCGATCGCGCCCCGGGTCACCACGACGAGCTGGGCATCGGCGAGCCGCTCCTCGGCCAGCCAGTCCTGGACCAGTTCCAGCACCCGGCCCACACCGAGGGTGGCGTCGGCCGCGGGTTCCTCGCCGCCGACCGGTCCGCACTCGATGACGACCGTGTCCGGCACCGCTCCTGCGTCGGCGGTCAGTTCGCCGAGTCCGGCACACCTGCGCAGCTCCGGCAGCAGCACTGCGTCGGCGGGCTGCTCGCCACCCCGGCCGGCTTCCGCTTCCACAACCACCCAACCGCTGGTCCGCGGCTGCCCCGTGGACGCCGGCGACCAGAGGACACGGTGCAGGCAGTCGTCGGCTCCGGCGGCCCGGTGCCGGACGGGTGCCGAGGGACGCAGCACCAGCGAGTCGACGCTCAGCACCGGCGCGCCGGTGCTGTCGGCTGCGGCGAGGGACACGGTGTCCGCTCCGGCCGGCGACCAGCGCACCCGCAGGGCGGTGGCCCCGATCGCGTGCAGACGTACGCCGTTCCAGGAGAACGGCAGCAGCATCCTGTCCTCTGGCTGGGTCAGTACGACGGGATGCAGCGCGGCGTCGAGCAGCGCGGGGTGGATGCCGAGCCGCCCGGCCTCACCGTCCGGACCAGCGGGCAGACGTACCTCCGCGTACAGTTCCTCACCCTGCCGCCACAGCGCGTGCAGGCCCTGGAATGCCTGGCCGTACGAATAACCGCGCGACTCCAGTTCGGCGTAGGCGCCGTCCGTCGGTACGGCGGTCGCGCCAGGCGGCGGCCAGTCGGTGAGCCCAGTGACCGCGGCGGGTCGCGCGGTCTCCAGCAGGCCCGTGGCGTGCCTGGCCCACTCGCCCGACCCGGTGGCGGAGTACACGCCGATCGTGCGACGGCCCTCCGCGTCGGGCCGGCCCACGGCGGCCTGGAGACGAACGGCCGAACGGTCGGGCATCACCAGCGGACTCTCGATGGTCAGCTCGGCCACACTGTCACAGCCCGCGTAATCGGCCGCGGCCAGCGCGAACTCCAGGAAGACGGTCCCGGGCAGCAGCACGGCGCCACCAACGTTGTGGTCGGCCAGCCAGCCATGCGTGCCGAGGCCGAGCCGGCCTGTCAGCAGCAGACCTCCGTCCTCGGCCGGTTCCACGGCGGCGCTGAGGAGGGGGTGGCCTGTGGCATCGAGCCCGAACCGGTCGGCGCCCCAGACCTGCGCGGAGGCATCCAGCCAGTAACGACGCCGCTGGAACGCATACGTCGGCACATCCACCACCCCGGCACCAGCCAGCTGCACCGACCAGTCCACGTCCACCCCGTGCGTGTGCAGCACGGCCAACGCGCCATACACCGAGGCGACCTCGTCACGATCACGACGGGCAGCGGCCACCGCCAGCACCCCCGCCCGCACACTGCTCAACACCGCTCCGGTCAACGCCGCATCCGGACCCAACTCCAGGAAGGCCGTGACGCCCTCCGCCTCCAACGCCCGCACCCCGTCAAGAAAACGCACCGGCTCACGGATCTGCCGCACCCAGTACTCCGGATCCGACCACTGCCCCGCATCCACCCGCCCCGACAACGTCGACGCCACCACAAACGACGGCCGCCCCCACACCACCCCCCGCACCACCGCAGCGAACTCCTCCAGCACACCATCCATATGCGCACTGTGAAAGGCATGACTCACCCGCAGCCGACGCGTGCGATGCCCCCGCCCCTCCAACACCCCCGCGGCCGTCAGCACCGCCACCTCGTCCCCGGAGATCACCACCGCCGCAGGCCCGTTGACCCCCGCGACCGACACCCCCTCACCCAGGACGGCCACCACCTCAGCCTCCGACGCCTCCACCGCGACCATCGCCCCCCCGGCACGCACCGCACCCATCAGCCGACCCCGGGCCACCACCACCGCACACGCATCCGCCAGCGACACCACACCCGCCACACACACCGCCGCCAACTCCCCCACCGAATGCCCCACCACCGCATCCGGCCACACCCCGAACGACTCCACCAACCGGAACAACGCCACCTCGAACGCGAACAACGCCGGCTGCGTCACCTCCGTCCGATCCAGCACCTCCCCCGGCCCCTCGAACATCACCTCCCGCAACGACCACCCCAACAACGGATCCAGATACCCACACACCTCATCCAACGCAGCCGCGAACACCGGAAACACCCCATACAACTCCCGGCCCATCCCCACCCACTGAGCACCCTGACCGGTAAACACAAACGCCGTACGCCCCCCGACGACAGCCTCCCCACACACCACACCCGACACATCCCGCCCCTCGGCAACAGCCTCAAGAGCACGGAGAAGCTCATCACGATCCCCACCGACAACAACAGCTCGATGCCTGAACGCCGTACGAGCGGTGGTCAGCGCGTACGCCACATCACCCGCGCTGATGTCAGACCGCGCCGCCAGGTGCGCACGCAGCCGGTTCGCCTGGTCCCGCAGCGCCTCCGGCGACCGCGCCGACAACGCCACTGGCGCTATCCCGTCGACAGCGACGGACGGGGCCTCCTCGGGGGCCTCTTCCAGGATCAGGTGGGCGTTGGTGCCGCTGATACCGAAGGAGGACACCCCCGCCCGGCGCGGACCGTCGCTCCGCCACTCCTGGGCTTCGGTCAGCAGCCGGACCGTACCCGCGGACCAGTCCACATGCGGCGACGGCTCATCCACATGCAACGTCCGCGGCATCTCACCCCGACGGACAGCCTCCACCATCTTGATCACACCACCAACACCCGCAGCCGCCTGCGCATGCCCGATATTCGACTTCAACGACCCCAACCACAACGGCCGATCCACAGAACGAGCCGCACCATAGGTCGCGATCAGCGCCTCCGCCTCGATCGGATCACCCAACGTGGTACCCGTGCCATGCGCCTCGACCACATCCACCTCGGCCGCCGACACACCCGCATCCGCCAACGCCTGCCGGATCACCCGCTGCTGAGCCGGACCATTCGGCGCCGTCAACCCATTCGACGCACCATCCTGATTGACCGCACTCCCCCGGATCACCGCCAACACCCGATGACCATTCCGCCGCGCATCCGACAACCGCTCCAGGACCAGGAGCCCTGCGCCCTCGGCCCACGCCGTGCCGTCCGCCCCTGCCGCGAACGCCTTGCAGCGGCCGTCCGCTGCCAACCCGCGTTGGCGGCTGAACTCCACGAACATGCCCGGGGTGGCCATCACCGTCACACCGCCGGCGAGAGCGAGGGTGCACTCGCCGCGCCGCAGCGCCTGCATCGCCAGGTGGATCGCCACGAGGGACGACGAGCACGCCGTGTCCACCGTCACCGCCGGCCCCTCCAGACCGAAGGTGTAGGCGATACGGCCGGACATCACGCTGGCGGTGCTGCCGGTCAGCAGGTAGCCGCCCGTTTCCTCGTCAGCCTCGTGCAGACGGGGGCCGTAGTCGAGGGCGGTGCCGCCGACGAAGACGCCGGTGCGTGTGCCGCGCAGCTTCTCGGGGACGATGCCGGCGCGTTCGAGCGACTCCCACGCGGTTTCCAGCAGCAACCGCTGCTGGGGGTCCATGGCCGTGGCCTCTCGGGGCGAGATACCGAAGAACGCGGCGTCGAAGTGGCCGGCCTCGGCCAGGAAGCCGCCCTCCCCGGTGTAGGTGGTGCCGGGGCGCTCGGGGTCGGGATCGTGGAGGGCGTCCAGGTCCCAGCTGCGGTCGGTGGGGAAGGAGCCGATGGCGTCCCGGCCGTCCGTGACCAGCCGCCACAGGTCCTCGGGGCTGTCGACGCCTCCGGGGAGGCGGCAGCCGATTCCGACGATGACCACGGGATCGTTCACCGTGGTGACCGTGGCCGTGTCCGGTTCGGCGCCGCGCGGATCGGCCCGGTCGGCGGGGTCGGACAGGTGTTGCGCCAGCCAGTGGGCCAGTTCTGCGGGCGTGGGGTGGTTGAACAGCAGCCCGGACTCCAGGGTGAGGCTGGTGGCCTCGCTCAGCCGGTCCCGGAGTTCGACGGCGAGAAGCGAGTCGAAGCCGAGGTCGCGGAACGGCCGGGTGGGGTCGACGAAGGCGGCCGTGCCGTGGCCGAGGACGATGGCGGCGGTGGAGCGCACCAGGTCGAGCATGACGCGCTCCTGGTCAGCCGCATCGGTGCGGGGCCCTGCCGACGGCTGGGAAGCGGAGTCGGCGTGATCCTGTCCGGGGGCCGGATCGACCTGCGCCGGCTCCGGGGCGGGCACCGGCGTGACGTTCGCGCCCTGGGCCGGCTGCCCGAGCGGCTGCGTCTCGTCGTCGCCGTACCAATGCCGTCGGCGCTGGAAGGCGTAGCCCGGCAGGGGGACGCGTCGGGCTCCCGTGCCCTCGAACAGGCGCTCCCAGTCCGGCGCGTGGCCGTGGACGTGGAGTCCGGCGACGGCGGTGAGCAGGACCTCCGGCTCGGGCGCGGACGACCGGCGCATGGTCGGCAGCAGGACCGCCCGCCGACCCCGCAGGCACTCGCGGCCCATGGCGGTGAGGACACCGTCGGGGCCGATCTCCAGGAAGGCGGTGGTGCCGGCCTCGAGGAGGGTGGCCATGCCGGCCTCGAAGCGGACCGCGGACCGCACGTGCCGTACCCAGTAGTCGGGCGAGCACAGCTGCTCCGGGGTCGCGGGCAGGCCGGTGACGTCGGAGACGACGGGGATGCGCGGCGGGGCGTAGGTCAGCGTGGCGGCGACGGCGCGGAACTCCTCCAGCATGGCGTCCATGTGCGGAGAGTGGAACGCGTGGCTGACCCTCAGTCGTCGTGTCCGGCGGCCGAGTGCGGCCACAGCCGCGGCGATCTCCTCGACGGCGGTCTCGTCGCCCGATACGACGACAGCGCGCGGGCCATTGACGGCGGCGATGTCGGCCTGTCCGACCCGGCCCTCCAGCAGCGGCAGTACCTCCTGCTCGGAGGCTTCCAGCGCGGCCATGGCTCCGCCGGGCAGCGCCTCCATCAGCCGTCCGCGGGCGGTCACCAGGGTCGCCGCGTCGGTGAGGTCCAGGACGCCGGAGACGTGGGCGGCGGCCAGTTCGCCGACCGAGTGGCCGAACAGGCGGTCGGGGGTGACACCCCAGGTCTCCAGCAGGCGGAACAGCGCCACCTCCACGGCGAACAGGGAGGGCTGGGTGTAGCCGGTGCGGTCCAGCAGGGCGGCCTCGGGGGTGCCGTCGGGCGCGAACAGCACCTCCTTCAGAGGACGTTCCAAGTGCCGGTCGAGTTCGGCGCAGGCACGGTCGAGCGCTTCGGCGAAGGCGGGATGGGTGCGGTACGACTCGGCGCCCGCGCCCGCCCGCTGGCTGCCCTGCCCGGAGAAGAGGAAGGCTAGATCGCCGGTGCGCGCGATGGTTCCGGTGACGGTGCCGGGGGCCGCCTCGCCCCGGGCCAGGGCCGCGAGGCCGTCGAGCAGGCGCTCGGGCTCGGAGCCGACCACGGCGGCACGGTGTTCGAACTGGGTGCGGGTGGTGGCCAGGGAGTACCCGACGTCGGCCGCCGGGTCGAGCGCCGCGCCGTCGGCGGCCAGCCGGGCGTGCAGCCGGGCCGCCTGCTCCCGCAGCGCCTCGGGCCCGCGCCCGGCCAACGGCCACACCACCGGGCGCCCGTCGCCGGCCGCCCGGTCCGCCTCGTGCACGTCGCTCCGTCGCACCGCCTCCGTCGGCGCGGGTGCCTCCGACACCACCACATGGCAGTTGGTGCCGCCCATTCCGAAGGAGTTGACACCGGCGACGAGGGGCGCGTCCGGGCGGGGCCAGTCGCTCAGCTCGCGCTGGACGGTCAAGCCGAGTTCGGTGAGCGGGATGCGCGGGTTGGGGGTGCGGAAGTGGAGACTGGGGGGCAGTTGGCGGTGCCGGATGCTCAGGAGTGTCTTCAGCAGGCCGACGATGCCCGCAGCGCCCTCCAAGTGGCCGACGTTGGTCTTGGCCGACCCGACCGCCAGCGGAACCCCGCGGCCGCGGCCCAGGGCCGAGCCGAGGGCGGCTGCCTCGATCGGGTCGCCGACCTTGGTGCCGGTGCCGTGCAGTTCGACGTACTGGACCTGCTCGGGGCGGACTCCGGCCCGACTGCAGGCCGCCTCCACGACGCGCCGCTGGGCCGCCTGGTCGGGCACGGTCAGTCCGGGAGTGGCGCCGTCGTTGTTCACGGCGCTGCCCAGCAGGACGCCGTGGATCTCGTCGCCGTCGGCGAGGGCACGGGACAGCGGCTTGAGCAGGACGAGGCCGCCGCCCTCGCCGCGTACATAGCCGTCGGCGTCGGCGTCGAAGGTCGCGCATCGTCCGTTCGGGGAGAGGCCGCCGAATCGGGACGCCTCGACCGTGCCGGCCAGGGTGAGGTTGAGGTTGACGCCGCCCGCGATCGCGAGGTCGCACTCGGCGCGGCGCAGGCTCTCGCAGGCCAGGTGGACGGCGACCAGCGCGGAGGACTGTGCCGTGTCGACAGCCAGGCTGGGCCCGTGCAGGCCGAGCGTGTAGGAGACCCGGTTGGCGAGCACTCCGCGGTTCAGGCCGGTCGCGGAATGCGGGGTGACAGAGCCGGTTCCGCGGCGCTGGAGCAGTGCGGCGTAGTCGTCGTGCATCGCGCCGACGAAGACGCCGGTGCGGCTGCCGGTCAGGCTGGCGGGCAGGATCCCGGCATCCTCCAGGACCTCCCAGGCGAGTTCGAGGACCAGCCGCTGCTGCGGGTCGACGGCGGCGGCCTCGCGCGGCGACATGCCGAAGAACTCGGCGTCGAAGGCGTCGACCTGCTCGAGGAAGCCGCCGTGGGCGGCTCCGGTGATGGCGTCCGGCGTGAGGTCCCCCGGCGCGTCGGCCTGCCAACGGCCGGGCGGCGGCGGGCTGATGGCGTCACGGCCGGTCCGAAGCAGGTCCCAGAACGCGGCCGGATCGGGGGCCTGCGGGAGCCGGCAGGAGAGGCCGACCACCGCGATCGCCTCCTGTTCGGCCCGACCCACCTGATCCGTGGGGAAACCGTCGGAAAAACTCTTCTTCACCACGGTGGTTCACTGCTCCCTCTGGTGCCGATCGCAGATCGTCCGGTCAGTGTCACGGCCTGGGCCAAAGGCATTCTTGGCGCGCACTAAAGGCGAGTTCCCTGCGTAGCGAGTCGCGGCTACGGTCCTGCATGACCAGCCGCGCCAGGTGGGAGGAGTTTCGTGGACTTCAGTCTCTTCTATTTCGCGGACTACGGGGCCGCGGCCGATGACCGCTACCGTCTTCTGCTGGACAGCGCGAAATTCGCGGACACCCACGGATTCACCGCAGTGTGGACACCGGAACGCCATTTCCATGAATTCGGCGGCCAATATCCCAACGCGGCCGTCACCGGCGCTGCGCTTGCGGTGGCGACCGAGCAGATAGCCATCCGCGCGGGCAGTGTGGTCGCACCGCTGCACCATCCGGCGCGGATCGCGGAGGAGTGGTCCGTGGTGGACAACCTGTCCCGGGGCCGGGTGGGCGTGTCGCTGGCGTCGGGCTGGCACTCGGTGGACTTCGTCCTGCGGCCGGAGAACTACCAGGACCGCAAGGAGGTCCTGGTGCGCACCGTGGAGACGCTGCGCCGGCTGTGGGCGCGGGAGGAGGTGGCGTTCCCGGACGGCGCGGGCCAGGAGTCGAAGGTGCGGATCTTCCCGCCGCCGGTCCAGTCGGAGCTGCCGATGTGGCTGACGAGCGCCGGTTCCGCCGAGACGTTCCGTACGGCCGGCCGGCTCGGCACGGGTGTGCTGACGCATCTGATCGGCCAGGAGATCTCCGACCTGGAGCGCAACATCACCGCCTACCGCGCGGAACTGGCGGCCGCGCACGGCCCCGGGGCGCGCGGCCATGTGGCGCTGATGCTGCACACCTTGCTGGGCACGGACCGCGAGAAGGTCCGTGAGGAGGTCCGCGAGCCGTTCGGCGACTACCTGCGCAGCTCGATCGGACTGATCACGAAGACGGCCGCGGCGGCACTGCCCGGTGGCATCGATCTGGAACGGCTGTCGCCGCAGGACCGCGAGTTCCTCGTGGCGCGTTCGTTCGACCGCTACTTCGACACGGGCGGACTGTTCGGCACGATCGAGGACGGCTTGGAAACCGTTGGGCGGCTGCGCGCGGCAGGGGTCGACGAGGTCGCCTGCCTGATCGACTTCGGGGTGCCCGAGGACCGGGTGCTGGAGGGCTTGCACCCCTTGAACACGCTGCGCGAGCGATGCGCCGACGACCACGGGGAGGACCGATGAGCAGTGGTGAACTGACCGGGCTGACAGCCCTGGTGACTGGCGGTGCCTCCGGCATCGGGCTGGCCACCGCCCGCATGCTGGCGGCCCGGGGCGCGCAGGTGGCCTGCCTGGACCTCAACGCGCTGGACGCGGACGGGAAGTCGGCCGTTCCCGAGCCGCTGATCGGGGTGTACGGCGACGTCGCGGACGACGCCTCGGTGGACACGGCCGTGGCGAAGGCCGCCGAACGGCTGGGCGGCCTGGACATCCTGGTCAACAACGCGGGCATCCTCGGCCGGGGAACCGTGGAGTCGGGTGAACTCGCCGAGTGGAAGCGGGTCTTCGACGTCAACGTGTTCGGCATGGTGCGGGTCGCCCGTGCCGCGCTGCCGTATCTGAGGCGCTCGGAGCACGCGTCCATCGTGAACATGTGCTCGCTGGGTGCCACCGTCGGGCTGCCCAACGCGGCGGTGTACTGCTCCTCGAAGGGAGCGGTGCTCGCCCTGACCACGGCCATGGCCGCCGATCACCTGCACGAGGGCATCAGGGTCAACTGTGTGACCCCGGCCCCGGTCGATACCCCGTGGGTACGCCGGCTCGTGGATGCCGCGAGCGACCCGGAAGCCGCTTTCGCCGCGGTCAGCGGGCGGCAGCCGAACGGGCGGCTGGTCACACCGGAGGAGGTGGCCACAGCGATCTGCTATCTCGCCGGCCCGGCCGCGGGCTCGACCACCGGGGTCTCGCTCCCCGTCGACGGGGGCAGCCGGGGTGTCCTGCTGAGCATGGATCCACGTGTGCTGCCAGCCCGTTCCAGGCTCTGAATCCCCTGGCCGGGGTGGCTTAAGCGAGGCCCAAGCCGCCGGTAAGAACCGCGGCCTAGGGTCTCGATCAACGATGGGCGACCGGAGGAAAGCATGACCGAATACCAGCTCAAGGGCACCGCCGCAGCTCTGGTGGAGCTG
This sequence comes from Streptomyces sp. NBC_00576, assembly GCF_036345175.1. Classification (NCBI taxonomy): domain Bacteria; kingdom Bacillati; phylum Actinomycetota; class Actinomycetes; order Kitasatosporales; family Streptomycetaceae; genus Streptomyces; species Streptomyces sp. NBC_00576. The sequence continues at coordinate 2,474,091 of NZ_CP107780.1, forward strand.
TTCGCCGGGAAGATCCACCAGCACGGCATGTACGACTCGGAAGGTGCCGCCTTTTACCACTCGTTCACCCTGCGGGACAACGCCGAAGTGGAGGAGCTGCTGAGCTCCGCGGAGGGGCGGCCGGGCCCGGTGCTGGAGCTGTGCTGCGGCTCCGGCCGACTGACCCTGCCGTTCCTGGAGCAGGGCTTCGAGGTGGTCGGGCTCGACAACTCGCCGTCGATGCTGGAGCTCCTCGACGAGCGGATGCGGGAGCCGGAGTACCAGGAATACGCGGACCGGCTGAGCACCGTCGAGGGCGACATGACGGACTTCGCGCTGGACCGCAAGTTCGGCCTGATCGTGCTCGGCGCGACGGCGGTGTGGAACCTCACGCAGGAGCAGCGCGCACAGCTGTTCCGGGGTGTGCGCGAGCACCTCGCCGAGGACGGCCGCTTCCTGCTGACGGTGCTGGACATCGCCGGGTTCGAGAGCGCGTCCGCCGCCTTCGAGTACACCTCGGTCTTCCCGACCAAGGACGACCGCTCGCCGGTGCTGTGCACCTTCATCGACCGGATCGAACCGGACGGCCTGCGCTCCACCAGCATCCTCGCCAACCGTGTGCAGAACGGTGAGGTCGTCGACACGGCCATGTACACCGCCTGGACGCATCTGGCTCCGCTCGGTGCCCTGGAGAAGGAACTGGCGGCCGAGGGCCTGAAGCTGGTCGCCCAGCATGAGCTGGTGAACCGTCACCAGATCACCCGCAGCAGCAGCGCGCGCCGTCGACTGCTCCTCGAGGCCATGCTCTGACCGTCGACGCGACCACGGTCCCCGGCGCGGCCCAAGAGCCCGCTCCGGGGACCTGGTTCCGAGCAGGAAGCGAGGCGCCCCAGGTGCCCGACCCGATACCGGCGTCGCGCGAGGCAGATACCGTCACGTCCGGAGAGTTCCGTCGGGTTCTCGGCAGGTTCGCCACAGGCATCGTCGCCGTCGCGGCCCTGGACGCCGTCGGCCGACCCGCCGCGCTGGCGGTGAACTCCTTCGCCTCGGTCTCCCTCCGGCCGCCGTTGGTCTCCTTCTGCGTGGCGGAGACGAGCAGCAGCTGGCCACGGATCCGGCCGACCGAGCGGATCGGGGTGAGCATCCTCGCCGACCACCAGCTGCCCGTCTGCGACCGGCTGGCCGCCAGCGGCCCGGACAAGCTGCATGGCACAGAGTGGCACCTCTCCCCCGGCGGAGCGCCGCTCGTGGCGGGCGCGATCGGCTGGCTCGAATGTTCCCTGCAGGACGAGTACTGGGCCGGCGACCATGTGATCGCACTGTGCCACGTTCACCACTTGGCAGTCGGCGAGAGCGATGCCCCGTTGCTCTTCCACAGCGGCCGCTACGGCACCTTCCGGCCTGGCCCGCTCCCCATGCACCGCTGACCGGGACGTCCGGGCCCCGGCTGCCTCCTCCGCGAGCGCGCCACCGGACACCAACGCGAGGCGGACACGACGGTCCGGACGGCTCGGGCCACCCGGTCCACTCGCAGGGGTGAAGTAGGCCCAGGACGAGGCTCATCACCGCCCGCACCACGGCGACTTCGGCAGACTCGGCTCCCGGAACACATACCGGAAGCAGACGAACGGAGCCGTAACCGCCCTGTCCGCCGTGCAGCCCGCCGACCGCTCGCCCCACGAGGTGCTGGAGCGTTACCACCAGGCGATGCTCGCCATGTCTGAGGTTCCCCCGAGATGCGGGGAAAGGTGACAGCAGATCAGATGGGTCTCATGAGAGGAACCCAGACGATGCCTGCCCCGAGGAAGTACCCGCTGGAGTTGCGTGAGCGTGCGGTGCGGATGTACCGGACCGCCGAGCCGAAGCCGGTGATCCGCCGCATGGCCGAGGAACTCGGCGTGCATCACGAAGCCCTGCGGAACTGGATCCGGCAGGCCGAGGCCGACGCCGGCGAGCGGGACGACCTGCTCACCACCGAAGAGAAGAACGAGCTCGCCCAGCTGCGGCGCGAGGTGCGGGACCTGCGCCGGGCGAACGAGGTCCTGCGGACGGCCTCGGCTTTTTTCGCCGCGCAGCTCGACCCGACCCGGCCCAGGTGACCGCGCTCCTCGACGAGCACCCGCACCTGGGGGTCGAGCCCGTACTGCGGGAACTGCACATCCCCTCCTCCACCTACTACCGCTGGCGCCAGGCCGAGAAGGACCCCTGCGAACGGATCCGCCAGGACACCGAGCTGACCGGGCAGATCCGGCAGATCCACCAGGACTCCGGCGGGATCTACGGATCGCCCAGGATCCATGCCGTCCTGAAGCGCGAGGGTGTCCACGTCGGCCGCAAGCGGGTCGAGCGGCTCATGCGCCAGGCCGGCCTGGCCGGGATCAGCCCCCTCAGGAGCAAGGGTTTCACCGCCGAGACCCGGACGCCGACCTCGCCCCTGACCTGGTGCAACGCGACTTCACGGCACACGCGCCGAACCGGCTGTGGGTCACCGACCTGACCATGATCCCCACCCTGGAGGGGCCCCTGTGGCTGTCGGCGATCCGCGATGCCTTCTCCCGCAGAGTCGTGGCCTGGGAGACCTCCGCCCGCGCGGACGCCGACCTGGTCCTCACCTCCCTCGAGTACGCGCTGGCCAGCCGCGAGGTCGCCCCTGGCGAACTCGTCCACCATGCGGATCACGGCACGCCCAATACACGTCCACCAAGCTCACAACCCGCCTGGTCAGAGCAGGTGTTCAAGCGTCCATGGGCTCGGTCGGCGACTCCTTCGACAATGCCCTGGCGGAGAACCTGTGGATGCTGATCAAGACCGAGTGCATCCGCGGCCGCGTCTTCGCGACCAGGGCCGAGGCGAATCTCGCGCTCTTCGAGTACATCGACGGCTTCTATAACCCCCGCCGCATCCAGAAGCGCCTCGGCTACCTCAGCCCCATCGAGTTCGAAGAGAAGCACTACGCCGACCAGGCAGCGGCCGAACCAGTGAACCTGAAACCACGTCAACCCGCCCTGACCTGCTAGTCAGCCACTCCCGCGCAGCGGGGGAACCTCATGTTGCCGAGCTTCTTGATGTCGACGTGGACCAGTTCGCACGGCCGGGCGCGTTCGAAGCGGCGGATCGGTTCGCCGGTGGGCCGGTCGCGCCAGGCTAGGCAGTTCAGGCCGTGCCGGACCAGGATCCGGTACACGGTCGAAGCGGGAAGCCCCAGGATGGGGCCGATGCGTGCCGGGCCGAATTTGCGGGTGGCCCACAGGCGGCGCTGTGACAGGGTCTGGCCTGCCCAACAATGCGCCTGACACACCATCAGGACGAGCGTCAAATGAGCGTCATTTCAGCGTCAAGATATCGCCCGTAACGCCCACACCGCACATAATGCGCATCGACAAAACCGCAGGTCAGGCGCCCTTAGTGACCGGTTCAAGGATCGCGACACACTCCACATGGTGCGTCATCGGAAACAGATCAATTCGAGGACAGGGGTTCGGACCGGCGGCCTCGGTGAACTCCCATACAGCTCAGCTCGTCGCGATCTGTCCCTGCCAGCGTTGATACGTCCAGGCGATGACGTCGAACACACGCAGGACGCCGATGTCCTCACCGATACCGGCCCTTGTCGCGGAGACAGACCACCTGATCGCGGAAGGAGCAGTTGTCCGCCCGCAGGGCGGCAGCCAGTGCGGGCCAGAAGGAGTGGTCCACCTTCGGTCGCTCGAACAGCTGCTTGATGCGGATGTCGTAGATGGGGATGGGGTGGGGACGCTTGCGGGCCAGCAATTTGCCTGCGACAACCGGGCCGCTGCCGTCGGGCTTGCGGGGGTACTGCTTGCTGCCGGCCAGGCGTTCCCACAACTCCCACGCGGGTCCGCCCTCCTCCATAAGCGCATCGCTTCCAGGATTCTCCAAGCGCGCGTCACGAGGGGTGAGCGACAGCAGGCGCGCCCAGTGCCCGTCGGGGTCGGACAGCAAGCTCATCGCCCCGTGCGGCTTGAGGGAGACACTGAGCGTAGTGATGACGACCAGGTCGTTGCTGTCGAAGCAGTCCGCGACGTGCTCGGTGTCCCCTCCCCCACCCAGGCGCTCGAAGTGCGCACCGGAATAGAACGGGTCACCGCTTGAGCGTCGTCGGGTGAAGTACTCGACCAGTAGGCGCACTGCCTTCTCGTCGTGCCAGTAGGTCTCAGAGGGCGGTATGTGAGTGCATAGATGTTTTGTCGTCACCTGAACGTGTAGTAATGCGGCATCCCGGCCGGTCTGCGACCATGGGCATGCGGGGCTGGTCACCGTGAGCGAGCGCAAGCCCTACAAGACCGACCTGAGCGATGAGCAGTGGGCGCTGGTCGAGCCGGTGATCACCGCGTGGAAGGCCGCGCATCCCTCGGTCAGCGGCCATCAGGGCCGGTACATGATGCGGGAGATCGTCAACGCGCTGCTCTACCAAGGCCGTTCAGGCTGTCAGTGGGACCTGCTCCCACACGACTTCCCGCCGCCCGGCGCGGTGAAGTACTACTTCTACACCTGGCGCGACGACGGCATCGACCAGACCATCCACGACCTGCTGCGCTGGCAGGTGCGGGAGAAGATGGGCCGGAAGGCGGACCCGAGCCTGGTGGTGCTCGACACCCAGAGCGTGCACGCCGCGGCCGGAGTGCCCGCGCAGTCGACGGGACGTGATGCGGCAAAAAAAGTACCGGGCCGCAAGCGCGGCCTGGCCGTTGACGTGTTGGGGCTGGTGATCGCGGTGGTCGTGGCGGCCGCGTCGGCGCACGAGAACGCCGTCGGGATCGCGCTGCTGGACAAGGTCGCCGCCGACACGGACGCCGTGGAGAAGGCCCTGGTCGACCAGGGCCTCAAGAACGCGGTCGTCGCGCACGGGCAGAAGGTGGGCATCGCGGTGGAGGTCGTGGAGCGCAACCCCGCGCAGACCGGGTTCGTTCCCCAGGCCAAGCGGTGGGTCGTGGAGCGCGCCTTTGGGATCTTGGTGTTGTCCCGCAGGCTGGTGCGCGACTACGAACACCGGCCCCGCAGTTCGGAGTCGCGGGTGTACTGGGCGATGACCGCGGTGATACTGCGCCGGCTGACCGGGGCGACCGCGCCGGCCTGGCGCACCGCATGACCGGCGGGGAGTTGACGCTCGGCGCGGTGCTGGCGCGGCTGGAGGAGCGGGAAAGAGAGATCACCGCACAGGCCGAGACGACAAGGGAACAGATCACGCAGCTGACCGCACAGCTCGACGAACTCGACCGGGCCGCCGAGGAAGTCCGGATCACCCGCAAGACGCTGCTGGAGCTGCCCGATCCGCAGCCGCCTGCGCCGCCGGCCCCGAAGCTGCCGGACCATCCGGCCTACCAGCAGATCATGGCGGTGTTCGCCGCGGCCGAGGCCCCGCTGCGGGCGCGGCAGGTGTGTGAGGCGATGGACCTGGAGATCGCGCCCAACACCATCAACAACACCCGCCTGAAGCTCAAGCGGCTCGTCGAACGCGGGATCCTGGCGGAGATCGAGCAGGGCTTGTTCACCCATCCGCAGCCGTAAGCCAACCTGCGTAGCCTCGACCTGCCCACTCACCCTCGACGCAGCAGCAAATCAGAATCAAGCCATACCGCCCGCTCAGGGGGCAAGGGCGGATCGGAGGGGGACGTCCAGGAGGACTCTGCGTGCGAGTGTCGCAGCGGTGGTCGACCGGACCTACTCCCTGGCCGCCGACACGGCCGAGGGCGTACGCCATGTGAAACAGGGCCACACGGCCGCGGCAAGGCCGTGGTCACGTGGTGTAGCACTCCGAACTGGCCTTCCCTGCCCGGTAGTCGAAGAGTCGGGGCGTTCCCGTCATATCGCACCTATGATCGGCAAGCTGCGATGCAGAGATCAACCGACCTGAAAAGCAGGTCTGTTCAAGGGAGCTGCCGTGCGTCTTCGTCCCCTCGTTTTCGTCCTGCCCACGCTGCTGTGCCTCGCGGCAGCCGTGTCGTGCGGCGACTCGGGCTCATCCAGCGACGACTCGGGTCCCATCGGCGCGAGACAACTGGACGGAACGAATCTGTGCACGCTCCTGTCCGAGGACACCATGGCCAAGCTGCTGGGTGTGAAGAAGCTGGAGAGCGATTCGGCGGCGGGCGCGAGTGACGACTGCGAGTGGACGGCGCCGGTTGACGGATCCGCCGACGGCAAGCTCCAGATGAACAGCTATTACGTGATGGAAGTGGGCGAGCAGACGACTGTCGGTGGTCTACGCGCGCGCCGCGCCGTACAGTCCACTGCCTGCGAGATCTCCGTCGACACGACGGGAGCGACCGATCCGGCCGGCGAGTCCGGGAAGGCCGACCCCGCCCTCCGCGTCTGGTTCCTGGGCCCGGCGGACGGTTTCGACGACGCGAAGAACTGCAAGGCGGCCAGCCGTCTCGCCGAGGCCGCGATGCGGGCGTTGCCGGAGGGGTGAGCCGTGTAGCAGCGGGGGCGGAGGCCTCTGCGAGGGACGTGTCCGTCATCAGGTGGTCAGCCGAGGATCGCACGATCGTCGCGGTATCAGAGGGGGCAGGATCGCAGCGAGTACGGCCGACGCCACGCGCTCAGGCCACGGCAGAACAGACATCAGCTCGCATACCGCCCTCTGAGACTGGGGCGCATGATCGTGTTACGAGCTCTCAGCACCCTGGACGCCGTACTGCGCTCCTGGGACTTTTCAGGGACTTTCAGCTCTGTCCCAGGGACTTTCGAGGGACGTTTCGCCGCCTTACACGGCAAGCCCCCGAAAGATCGGAAAGGGCCTCCATCGCAGATCAGAGGCCCTTTTCAAGGCAAAGCCGCAGGTGGCGGCAGACGAGTCGGGCTGCACGCCGGGTACTGTCGCCCTCCCGACACAAAGGCACAGGCGTACTCCGCCAATTCAGACCGCGCGATCCACTGCCTGAGCTTCCAGCCATGCCTCCACCTCCGGCCAGCGGTAGCGCAAATAGCGGCCGACCTTGTGGGCTCGCGGACCCTGGCGTCGGTGATTCCATACGTAGACCGTGTTCAGCGGCACACCGAGGAAGTCAGCCAGTTCCTCAGCGCTCATCAGCGGGCGGCGGTCCCCCGTGTCACTGGCGGCTTCTGCCGCACGGGCAGTGGTTCGACGCATGGGTACTCCGTAACGGCTCGGAAACGGGCAGGAGAACCACGCGAGTGGTTGCCCACTGTGGTGGTGCACGGAACAGTGACATGAGATTCCAGCCGCGCCAAATAAAAGAACTTGCGGCGAAATTCCTGAGACTCTGCAGAACTCTCGAAAGACAGCAGCGAACCCTCGCCGATACCTCAGCGAGGATTCAGCTAGGGCGAGACTCTTCCCCACTCTGGATCCCCATGTCGCAATGACCCAGAAAATACGTTTGACATTTCCGTTTCCCTGGATCAACATTCCATTCACTCAGCCGAGATGAACGGTCACGCGATCTCACCGTCGATGACGACCCTGATACGAGAGAACCCCACCAACAACATCAAGGCCGCCCGACAATTAGGAGTTAAGTCCATGCCGTACGACCGTTGGCACAAGTCACGCCCGAAAGCCGGAGAGTCGGCCTGTAGGGAACACGGCAAGGTTCCGACGGCGGATCACGGGGTCGGGAAGCGGTGGCAGGCCCGTTGGCGTAACCGGGAAGGTATCCAGCAGACGGAGTTGTTCCGCACCGAGGCCGAAGCCCGCAGGCACGAGACCAAGATGCGGTCCGGAGTGGACGATGGGTCATACATCAACCCTCGCGCCGGAGAGGTCAGGGTCGATGAACTCGCCCTTACGTGGCTCAAGGGACACGAACACAAGAATCCGCGCACATACCGACGCCACAAGGAGCGGATTCTCCTACACATCGTTCCTACCACAGTTGGGAAGATGCGCGTAAAGGACGTGAACGCGTCGTCTTTGCTGGACTGGCTGCACGACCGTCGTCGGCTGCTCGAAAGTTCCACGCTGCGCCTGGTCTTCGACAATCTTCGGGCTGTCTTTGACCTGGCCGTGGACGACAGCCTGATACCCAAAAATCCATGCCTCGCCAAATCGGTGCAGGACGCCAAGCCGAAGCGGGGAGACGGCGGCCGGGCAGAGCTGACCCTGACATGGGAGGACACACAGAAGATCCGTGCCGAACTTCCCGACCGCTACAAGGCGCTCGTAGACTGCGGTCGCGGCCTGGGCCTTCGTCAAGGAGAAATATTCGGCCTGTCACCAGAAGACATCGACTGGGCACATCCGGACGGCTCGATGGTGCACGTGCAACGGCAAGTAGTCCACGACGGCTCGTTCCTGGTATTCGACCTCCCCAAGGGCGGAGACGGCGAGGACCCGAAGGACCGGTGGGTCGAACTGACCGACGACGTGGCCATCCCCCTGCGCGAACACATGGAGAAGTACCCGCCCGTCGAGGTGACCCGACCGTGGGGCAGCAAAGGCGGCAACCCGGTCACGTTGCAGCTGATCTTCTACACTCGGGAGAAGACCGCCATTCAGTCGAATTGGTTCAACTCCTACCGCTGGAAGCCTGCTCTTGCGGCGGCCGGCCTCATCAAGCCCCTTGACCCCAACACGAAGGGACGGCGCTGGGAGAAGTCCCGCGACATGATGATGCACGCCCTCCGACACCTGTACGCGTCGATGATGATCAACGGCGGGGTAGACGTGTACACACTCGCGGATCGGCTCGGACACGCCGATCCTGCGTTTACTCTGCGTAAGTACGTGCACCGGATCGCGGGGGCCGGTTCCAAGATCCGCATCGCGGTCCAGAGCGCCTACACGAGGGCCGCGTGACTCCTGCACCGTTCGGCTTGTGCAACGACCGTGCAAGATGATCTTCGGACGGGTTCGTTTGCGCAGGTCAGATACGTTGTATAGGAGTTCCGGGACATCTGAGGGGCGGGTGCCGCCACACCCCGTCTGACCTTTACGAACGGGGGAGGCGGGGGTGCGGCGGCGCCTGTGGGAATTCTCTGGGACTTTGGGCCAGGACCGGGCTTCTCCCGGCCGTCCGGGCGAGCGGCTCGCCGGCCTCCAGTTGCTCGGAGGCTAGAAGTGGCGCAGGGCATGTAGCCGTGTTCCTGGGACGGCTCCCGGACTCGGGCCCCGTTCAGGGCGCTCTTCTCCAGCGTGGCGATCACTCCGGCCCCGGCCAGGGCCGGCTTCCACACGGAGGAGTTGAAGAAGTTCCTGTTGATCGCGTTGCGCTCGCGCCCCGTCACCAGGAGGTCGTACGTCCTCGGCCGCCGGTGCCTGGCCTCCACCGGCGTTTCGGCCGGGCGGGGGTCGTCCCACGCCATGGTGACCGGTCCGCACCATCTTGACCTGGCGCCGGACGTGGACGACTTCCTCGTCGAAGTCGATGTCCTCCATGGACAAGCCGAACGCCTCTCCTTGTCCGAGCCCGAGGCCGGCTCCGATCTCGAACAGCACCGAACTCCTGGCCGCCCTCCGGGCCCAGCAGGACGAGGCCATCGCCCGTGCAGGCGACGGCCCGGCCATGAACGTCACCCGCAGCCGCCTCGGACGCCTCACCCGCCAAGTCTCCGCCCGGTCCCGGCACTCGCTCTCTTCTCTCATGTGCTCTCTTCGCCGAGGCGGTCGGCTGCCCACGGCAGGAGCTCCTTGGCCACCGCCAGGCTGAACGGCCTCACCAGCGAACGAAGTTCGGCGCAGGCCACAGGACCGAGTGTGAGGTAAGGGAGGGCGGCAAGCCTGTCGGTGGTGTACTCGATCTCCGCCCTGCGCCGCGTACCGTCCTCGGTCAGGGCCAGGTGAGGTCCGTCGTCGAGCCATCCACGCTCACGCAGGCTCTGCACGGCCTGTCCCCACTGTTCCGGCGTCCATGCCCGCGAGTCGCGCAGCACCCCTGCGTCGATGTCGCCTGTGGCAGCGTGCGTGACGAGAGCCTCGAGCCCGCTCAGTCCGGCAGTCAGTAGTGCCGCCACGTGACCGTCGCCACGGAACTCCCGCAGCAGAGTCTGCGCGTGCCAGAGCACGAGGTGGGGTGCGCTCGGCCACGGCAGTGCGGCGTGCGCGGCGAAGAGGGGGCGGCCTTGTGGATGGCGGACGGTCGCTTCAGCCGCGGTACGGGCCAATTCCGCCGCGCGGACCAGCGCCGGTGAGGAGACGTCCGCGCCGAGGATGCGGCGGAGCGTGGTATCGATCCCGGCGAGCCGGGCGGCGGCGAACCGCTGGGGCGTGGCGGCTTCCCATGCCGCGGGTATGGCTCTGCGCACCACCTGGGGATTGAAGTTGTAGAACGTGGCGATGACCAGATCCGCCGGAGCGGCACCGAGTGCGGCGGAGCGGGACGCGAAGTACCCCGTCCTGGCGTCCACGCCCAACTCGGCGTACTGGCCTGCGGCTTCGGGCGAGAAGTAGACACCCCCGTGGTAGGGCTCGAGAGTTCTCCAGGTCTGGCGTGCGAGGGCCAGGCTGTCGCGGTCCGGGTTCTGCGTCATGAGGGCCTCTCCGTCCTGTGGTGGATGAAACGTTGCTGTTCATCGAGCACACGACGGCACGTGGGGCACACTTATCCGTACCGCCTGGTCGGTACGTTATCGGAGAGCGGTTCCGGCAACTACAGCCCTGCAACCAGTTCTTGGTACCAGCTCGCGGCACCGGTTCGCGATGTCACCGAAGAAGGTCGTGAACCGGCTGATCAGCAGCCTGCGGGCGCCGGCCGAGCACGGCTTCGCCAGCCTGAAGACCTTCAGTCGCGCGGGAACCGGGACCACCGACGACCGCGAACGCCGGGGTCGTCAGGGTCGTCGGGGTCGTCGGGGTCGTCGGGGTCGGGTGTCCGACGGCGGTCATTCCGCGTGTGGGCCCGCCCGCCGAGTGACCGACCTCAGCAGGGGGCGGCTGAGCGCACTCGCCGCCAGCAGTCCGCCGACGCCGAGACCGAAACACGCGGCGAGCGTGATGCCGCTGCCCGCGTCGAAGGACGATCCGCCGCCGAGGAGGGTGAGCGGGGCGGCGGCGAAGACGCCGGTCAGGACGGAGCCGCCGGCCAGCACGGCCACCGGGATGAGGGTCTCCTTGCGGCGGGCCGCGTCCAGGATCCGCAGCGGGGTGCCCGCCAGCCTCAGCAGGGCGTAGGTGCGGCGGCGGTCCAGGACGGAGGAGGCCGCGGTGATCCCGGCAGAGGCGATGGCGGTGATGAAGGTGACGCCGAGGACGATCCGGGTGGCGGTGGAGAAGTCCCGGGCGAACAGCCGGTTGGACCAGTCGATGTCGGTGCCGGTGATCGGGTACTGGCCGGGCACGAGGGAGGTCAGCGCGGTGCGGGCGCGATCGAGGTTCTGGGTGCCGCCGGGCACGGTGACCGTGACCTGGACGCTGTTCTCGCCGCCGCCCATGGCGACCCAGTCGGTGTCGCTGCCGACGGTGGCGGTGACGCCGGCGCGCTCCAGGCGGTCCCGCGCCTCGTGCTGGACCACGGCCACCCGGTTCTTCGGCACGGCCACGGCGAGGGTGTCGGGGTGGCCCCACGGGGAGCCTCCGCCGAAGCTGAAGAGGGCGAAGAACCCGGCGACGAATCCGGCGAGGGTGAGCCCGGAGACCGTACGCCACGCGCTCTTCGGATCGTCCAGCAGTCGCCGCCCGGCCAGCAGGGTCGCCGCCTGCCGGGCCCTGGCGCTGACGATCCGGCCGAGGATGCCGACCACCCACGGGCCGATCACGGACAGGGCGAGGAAGACGACGGCGAAGAACCCCAGGACGCCGTTGATGTCGCTCTTGTGGTGCTCGGTGTACCACGAGTAGCCGAGGATCACCGCGACGAAGACCAGGGCACGGACGAAGCTCATCCGAGGTGGCCGCGAGCGCCGCGCCACGCCCAGCGGGCCGACCACGACCTGGCGCAGCCCGATGAGCGCGCTGACGATCACCATGGCAACGACTCCGGCGAGTACGGCGAGCAGTACCGGGAGCCCGACCCACAGGTCGGCCGCGTACCAGGAGCCGCCCGCCACGGACACCTGAGCGGCGAGGGGAACCAGCAGCCCGTAGCCGATAGCGCCCAGCAGCGTGCCCACCGTGGCGGTGAGGGCCGACTCGGCCGCCGTCATCCCGGCGATCCGGCCGGGCGTGGCGCCGATGAGCCGCAGTGCGGCGAGACGCTGGTCGCGGCGGGAGACCGACAGGCGCGCCGAGGAGGCGCCGAGGATCAGCAGCGGTACGGCGACGAGAATGGCGGCGATCTCCGCGAGCACCACGTACCCGCTGCCGATGCCGTCGCTCGAGCGCCGTCCGGTGAAGTCGGCGACCCTGGTGGGGGTGACGGTGTCGCCGGGGCGGCGCGGGTCGTCCTCGCGCGGGGCGGTGACGGCGGGGGCGGTCGGTATGTGGCCGACGACGGCGACGAGTTCGCCGGGGTGCGCCAGTGCGGCGCGGCCCAGGGTGCCGGCCGGGGTGCCGGGGACGGGGTGGCTGCCGGTGGGGAGGCGGTGGAGCAGGTCGGCGAGGGCCGGGGAGACCCACATCTCGCCGGGCTCGGGGAAGTGGGTCATGCCGGGCGGGGCCGGGGCCTTCCTGCCCGGCAGCTGTGCCACGTCCACGACGGTGACCGGGGTGCTTCCGCTGAACGTGGTGCCGACGGCCTCGATCGCGGCTGGGGCCGCCGACCTGATGGGGCTGCGCCAGTCGATGCGGTCGGCGCGTTGCTGGAAGCCGAGGTTGGCGGCCACGCAGACCAGCAGCAACGCGGTGCTGATGGCGGCCGCGGCGACGGCGAGGCCGGTGGCCAGCAGGCCGGTGCGGCCGCCGGCGCGGGTCAGCCGCCAGGTCAGGGTCCAGGTGGTGCGGTCCAGTGCCCTCATCGGGTTCAGAGCCCTCATCGGGTTCAGAGCCCTCATCGGGTTGAGTGCCGTCATCAGGTTCGGTGTCCTCATCGGTCGTACCGCGCGTCCGCGTCGTGGCCGACAGGCTGTCCGGGCGTGTGCCAGGCGGCGACGCCCGCCGCCTCCGCGGCGCGGGTCCGGTCGTCCTCGGTCAGGCGGCCGTCGCGGACCCGGACGGTGCGATCGCACCAGTGCGCCACGTTCTCGTCGTGCGTGACCACGACGAGCGCGGCGCCCTGCCGGTGGGTGATGTCGGCCAGCAGGCCCATGACCTCCATGCCGGTGGTCTGGTCCAGCGCGCCCGTCGGCTCGTCGGCGAAGATCACCTGCGGGTCGCCGACCAGCGCCCGTGCGATGGCGACGCGCTGCGCCTGCCCGCCGGACAGCTCCCCCGGCCGCCGCTCCTCCTTGCCGGACAGGCCCAGCACCGGGAACCACTCCCGGGCCTTGCGGACCGCCTGGCGGCGCGGCACGCCGCCGAGCATCAGCGGCAGGGCCACGTTCTCGTCGGCGGGCAGTTCCGGGAGCAGCTGGCCGGACTGGAAGACGAAGCCGAAGCGGGTGCGGCGCAGTTCGCTGCGCTCGGGCTCGCCCAGCTGGTCCACACGCTCGCCGGCCAGCAGCACCTGGCCCTCGTCGGGCCGTTCGATGCCGGCCAGACAGTGCAGCAACGTGGACTTGCCCGACCCCGACGGGCCCATGATCGCCAGCGACTCGCCCGCCGAGACGGACACGTCGACACCTGCCAGGGCGCGGGTCAGGCCGTAGGACTTCCTGAGACCGGTGCCCGCCAGGACGGGGGAGGCGGTGGTCGTGCGGTAAGGGCTCATCGGGCGGCCTGAACGGTGACGAGGGCGCACAGGACGAGGCACAGTCCGGCGAGCGCCGCCAGGACCATTTGGAGAACGGTAAGGATCTGCATGCCGTCGACCATCCCGCCGGACAGGGGCGCCTGTCCTCGGCCGCCGGGCCGGTCCGAGGTCGCCGCCATCGGCCTGCGGGCCGACCCGCCGCTCGGCCGTACTTCCGTACTCTTTGCGGCGTGGAATCCGATATCCCCCTCTCCCCGGCTGTCCAGCGCGCCATCACGGTCTCCCTCTGCGCAGGCCTGGCCCTGGTGTGGCTGTACGACCTGGTGGCCTTCTACGAACCGCAGGGCCGCTGGTCGAGCTGGCTGCCGCTGGTCTCCGGCCCTGTCGCCGCCGCCGCGCTGCTCCTTCCCGCCCGTCGGCCGAGCCCCGAATGGCGTGCCGGCACCGCCGCGCTGGGCTCCTTGGCCCTGACCGTGGGCCTGTGCGTGTATGCCCCGCTCACCAGCGGCACGTGGGGTCTGCTCGAAACCGTCGCCCTGCTCGTGCTGCTCCCCCGGACCGTGCGGCGGGTGAACCGCCCGGTCGCCGCCGTGACGCTGTCGGTGGCGCTGACCGCCGCGGTGATCTCCATGCCCTGGCGAGGGGGCACGGAGCACGGCTCCTTCACGTACTCCTTCGTGCTGATGATCGCCGTCGCCCCCGTCGTGGCCCTCGGTTGCTATCTGCGCCTCCTGGACGCCCGCCGGGCCCAGGCCGTGACCTCCGTACGCCACAACGAGCGCCTCGAACTCGCCCGCGACCTCCACGACTTCGTCGCCCACCACGTCACCGGCATCATCGTGCACGCCAACGCGGCCCTGGTGATCCAGGAGAGCTCGCCGGAGCAGATCAAGCCGCTGCTGGAGGGGATCTCGCGGGCCGGCGGGGAGACGTTGGACTCCATGCGCCGTCTGGTGCGGGTGCTGCGCGAGGACGACCACCAGGCCGCCCGCCCGGGTGAGCTGCTGACCGAACTGGACCGTCTGGTCTCCGCGTTCACCGGCGACGGCACCGAGGCCAGGCTGGACGTCGCGTCCGAGGTGCGCGGAGTGCGGCTGGCGCCCGAGGTGGAGACCTCCGTCCACCGCGTGGTGCAGGAGGCGCTGACGAACGTACGACGCCACGCGCACGGCACGGATGTCGCCGTCCGCCTCGATCTGGACCGGCACACCGACGGCCCCCGGCTCCGGGTCGAGGTGCGCAACACTGCGCCGGTGGCGCACGCCGCCGTGCCGACCGGCGGCAGGAGCGGTTTCGGCCTCGTCGGGCTGCGCGAACGGGTGGAGGCCGTGGAGGGCTCCCTCACCAGCGGCAGGACACCGGACGGGGGCTGGTGCGTGAGTGCCGTCTTCCCCGTCCTGGCGGCTGTGGAAGGATCATCGGCATGAACGGTGGCAGCGGTGCCGGCAGTGGGAACGGGGCCCGGACGCGGGTACTGATCGCCGACGACCAGGAGATGATCCGTACCGGCTTCCGGCTGATCCTGGGCACCCAGCCCGACCTGGAGGTCATCGGCGAGGCGGCGGACGGCGCCGAGTGCGTCGAACTCGCCCGCCGGCTGCGCCCGGACGTCTGCCTAGTCGACATCCGCATGCCCAGGCTGGACGGCCTGGAGGTCACCCGCGCCCTGGCCGGCCCGGGCGTCACCGATCCCCTGCGCGTCGTCGTGGTCACCACCTTCGACCAGGACGACTACGCGTACACCGCCCTGCGCAACGGCGCCTGCGGCTTCCTCCTCAAGGACGCCGCCTCCAACCTGCTGATCGAGGCCGTACGGTCCGCCGCCCGCGGCGACGCCCTGGTCTCCCCCGCCGTCACCATCCGGCTGCTCAAGCATCTCGCCGCACAGCAGCCGCCGGCGGCCCCGCTCGCCCATCCGCTCTCCGAGCGGGAGCTGGACGTCGTACGGCTGCTGGCGGTCGGGCGCACCAACCAGGAGCTCTGCGACGAGCTGTACCTGTCCCTGGGCACGGTCAAGACCCATCTGGCCAACATCAAGGACAAGTTGGGCGTCCGCAACCGTGTCGAGATCGCCGCCTGGGCCTGGGACACCGGCCTGGTACGGGAACGCCAAGCCCCCTGACCCGCGAGTCGGCCTCCGGGCCGATGCCCGCCGGCCGTTGTCGGCCTCCGGGCCGAAGCGGGGGCGTCACCTCCAGGGCCACTCTCCTCAGGACAGCTTCGAAGAAGCACAGGCACCCCGAGGAGAGACCGTGAAGTACATCGCCGTATCCGTGACCGCGACCGCCGTGATCGTCTGCGGGGGCTTGGCCGTGGTGGCCGTTCCCCGGCTGCTGAGCACCGAGTCCACCAGCACCGTCGCCTCCGCGGCGACGAACGTGCCCCGGACCGAGGTCGAGAAGCAGGTCCGCGAGAACTACGCCCCCCTGCCGATCGTGCAGGGGAAGCCGAAGGCGGTCAGCTGCGCCGGAGACCTGAAGGCGCGGGCGATGGCCAACGTGGACTGCACGGTGACGTCCGAGGACGGAAAGAAGCAGGCGATCACGGTGTCCGTGACCAAGATCGACGGAAGCAAGATCTCGTACGACTACGTGGTGCTGGAAGGCTAGAACCGTCGTGGGGTCGCGGGACGGGGCTGCACAGATCACTGTGCGGTCTGCGGTCTGCCTCTGCGGTGGCACGCTCCTCATTCCGGTGGCTTGTCGGCCCAGATGCGGCTGGCCAGGTCCGAGCCGCGCAGGACCTGGACGCGCCAGGGGTCGATGCGCAGGAGCTGGTAGTCGGAGCTGGTGGGGCCGTCGCTCCAGAAGGTGTGCGGGTCGTAGCCGACGCCCGGGGGGCTGTTGTGGCGGTACAGCTCCCAGGCTCGCAGTTTGGTGTCCGGGTCGTGCACCCAGGCGGAGACGCTGTCGACGAACACCGCGTTCTGGCACGGATGCCAGTACGAGTACGTCGTGTGGGGGTTGTTCGCCAGGTGGGCCGCTTTGACCGGGGTCCGGTAAGCGGCCAGCCAGCCCACGGGCCGCGCGTCGACCACCTCCCAGACGGGCAGGACGATCCGGGCCCGGGGGCGGTTCTCACGGTCGACGGTGATCATCGTGCAGTAGACGACCTGCTGGACGTACTCGACGAAGGCGGCCTCGATCTCGGAGAACGAACACACCTGTGCAGCGCCCATGGCGGAACCTCGGATTCGGGGGCGGAGGGAGGGAAAGGGGCCGGCCGCCCGGCTGCTCCCTGGGAGGAGCCGGGCGGCCGGCCGAGATGGTGCGATCGGCGGTCGTGGGCGGTCACCGGGTGGGCGGGAAGTGCCCTTCCTCGACGAAGAAGTCCACGTACCGGGCGAAGAGTTCACGGGTCAGGGGCGGGCAGGAGATGTCCGTGCCGGCGAGAGCCGCCTCGGTCTCCGTCGTGTCGATGGGCGGATAGAAGCCGTCCGTGTCCGAGGTCATCATCTCGAACGCGTGCAGCAGCGGGAGCAGGGCGTTGTCCCGGTCGGCCCGCACCGCCGCGCTCCACCGCTCCCAGTCCGACTCGTCGAGCCGGTAGCCGAGTTCGCGCAGGTACGACACACAGTCCGCGAGGCTCAGCGAGCTGCGGTTGAACAGGTGGAAGGTGCCGCCGGCCTCCCTCCGCAGCGAGATGCCGACGACGGCCGCACTGACGTAGTCGACCGGCAGCAGATGGAAACGTCCGCCGACTCCCGCGGGCGCGGACTGCGCCTGGAGCAGGCCCTTGAGGCTGAGCCAGACGAAGTCGCGGGTCTGGCAGGCCCCGTTGCGGGTGTCGCCGGAGATGACGTCGACGCGGTGCACGGACACCGGCAGGCCCCGGTCCCGGGCGATGCCCACTATCTGTTCGGCGACCCACTTGGACTGCAGATACCCGCTCGGCAACGCTTCGGCGGGGCCGGTCGGGTCGGTCACCTTCAGGGGAACGCCGGGTGTGACCGGCCCGTTGAACACACCGACCGTCGAGATGTAGTGCACCGGAACCGTGCGGTGGCGGGCCGCCAGCCGCAGGATCTCCCGGGTGCCGGCGACGTTGGCGGTCCGCAGCGCCTCGTAGGGGTGCAGCCAGTGCACGGTGGCGCCGGCGTGGTAGACCACGTCGACGGTGCGGGCCAGGTCGTCGAACGTTTCCTCGGTCAGGCCGAGTTGCTCGCTCGCCAGGTCGCCGGCGAGTACGCGCAGCCTGCTCTCGTCGATCTCGTCCCAGACGCGGTACCAGACCAGGCTGTCCCGCAGCCGCTCGTACGCCGCCCTGTCGTCCGTGCCGCGCACCAGGCAGTGGACGCGGGCGGTCGTGGTGCGCATGAGGTCCCGCAGCAGGAACGCGCCGAGGAACCCGCTCGCGCCGGTCAGCAGGACATCGGCCGGAGCGACGACGGTGCGGACGACCTGCTCGGCCGGCTGGATGTCGTCGGGCAGGGCGATGTCGGCGCCGTAGTCGACGGCCGTGTCCTCGGCGGACGCCGCGCTCTCGTCCCGGGACGCGAGAAGCGCGGTGCGCAGGTGCGCTGCCAGGGCCTGGGGGGTCGGGTGGTCGAAGACCAGGGTCGCCGGCAGCCGCAGAGCGGTGACGGCGGCGAGCCGGTTGCGCAGTTCCACGGAGGTCAGCGAGTCGAAGCCGCTGCTCTGCAGCGGGCGTTCGGGGTCGATGCCCGCGGTGTCGGTGCGGCCGAGAACCCGGGCGATCTCCGCCGTCACGGCTTCGAGGACGATCGTGTGCTGCTCCTGCTCGTCGAGTCCGCCGAGCCGGTCGGCGAGGGCGGGCCCCGCGTCGACCGCGCCACGCGCCGTGGCGCGGGCCGGCACCCGTACCAGGGACCTGAGCAGCGTCGGAACCTGTGGCTGTCGGCGCAGGGCCGAGGTGTCGAGCGGGGTCGCCACGGTGTACGGGCGGCCGGTCCGCAGAGCCAGGTCGAACAGGGCCGTGCCCTGCTCCTGGCGGACCGGGAGGAATCCGCTGCGGGCGATCCGCTTGAGGTCCGTCTCGGTCAGGCCGCCCGTCAGGCCGGTCGCCTGCTCCCACAGGCCCCAGGCGATGGACGTGGCGGGCAGGCCCAGCGCGGTACGGTGCCGGGCGAGTGCGTCCAGGTGGGCGTTGGCCGCGGCGTAGGTGGACTGGCCGGGGCCGCCGATGGCCGCGGCGACGGACGAGAACAGGACGAACGCCGTCAGGTCTGCGTCCCGGGTCAGCTCGTGCAGGGCCCAGGCCGCGTCGGCCTTGGGCCGCAGCACGGCGTCGAGCCGCTGCGGGGTCTGCGCCGCGATGACCCCGTCGTCGAGTACGCCGGCGGTGTGGACGACAGCCCGCAGCGGGTGCTCGGCCGGCACCGACGCCAGCAGCTGTGCGAGGGCCGTGCGGTCGGCCACGTCGCACGCGGCCACGGTCACCGACGCGCCCAGGGCGACGAGTTCGGCTCGCAGCGCCTCGGCGCCCGGGGCGTTCGGGCCGCGCCGGCCGGCCAGCAGCAGGTGGCGCACACCGTGCTCGGTGACCAGGTGACGCGCGAAGTGCGCACCGAGCGAGCCGGTACCACCCGTGACCAGGACGGTGCCGTCGGAGTCCCAGTCGGCGCGCGGGCCGACGGGCGTGAGGGCTGTCTGCCTCGGCGTACGCAGCAGGCGCGGTACGCGGATCTCGGGGGCACCGCTGCCCGTGCCGGTGACGCGTACCGCGGCCTGCGCTTCGCCGGAGGCGACCACTGCGGACAGGGCGTCCGAACCGGCGCCCGCATGTGCGTCCGCGTCCACCAGGACGATCCGTCCCGGTACCTCGGACTGCGCCGAGCGCAGCAGGCCCCAGGCGGCGGCCGCGGCCGGGTCGGTGATGTCCTCGTCCTCGGTGACGGCCACGGCACCACGGGTCACGACGACCAGCGGCGTCGCGGACAGGGTGTCCTGGGCGAGCCACTGCTGGGCCCATTCCAGGGCCCGGCCGACGGTGTCCCTGACGGCGGCCTCGGCGACGAGCCCGGCAGGGGTGGTCAGGTCCAGGCGTACGGCGTCGATCCGCTCGCCTGCGGCCACGGCGGCGGCCACGGAGGGCACCTCCGGGTACGTGTCCGAGCCGAGGGTGATCCATCGCAGGGCGGTGGTGGTGGGCAGGGGCCGCGCGAGCCACTCGACGTGGTGGAGCGCGTCGTGGTGGCGCGAGCGGGCGGCCCGCAGTGCTTCCGCGTGGACGGGGGCGACGGTCACGGCGTCGACCACCGCGACGATCTGCCCGGCCGGGTCGGTGAGGTGCACCGCATAGGAGTCGGCGGCGCCGGGGACCGGGGCGAGGTGGACGCGCAGGGTGTCGGCGCCGGTGGCGTGGAGGCGCAGGCCGCGCCACTGGGTCGCGGTGGGCGGCAGGCCCGGCAGGCCCGGCAGGCCCGGCAGGCCCGGCAGGCCGGTCGCGTACAGCGGTTGCAGGGCCGCTTCCAGCAGGGCCGGGTGGAGACCGAAGCCGTCGCCCCGCGCGTCGGCTTCGGCGGGCAGGGACACTTCGGCGAACAGTTCGTCCGCGCGCCGCCACATCCGGGTGAGCCCCTGGTACGGGGGCCCGTACACCGAACCGGCGGCGGCGAAGCGCTCGTACATCGCGGACGCGCCGGACGCGCCGTCCGGCTCGTTGTCATCGCCGGTGACCGGTTCGGCGCCGGCCGGCGGCCACTGTGCCGCCGGCTCGGTGGCCGTCGGCGGGACGAGCGGTGCCTCGCTCAGCACTCCGTGCGCGTGGCGCGTCCAGGACGCGCCGGCGTCGTCGGGCCGGGCCTGGACGGTGAGGACGCGTCGGCCCGCAGTGTCCGGTTCGCCGACGCGGACCTGGAGCTGCACGGCACCGGTGCGGGGCAGCACCAGCGGTGTGTCGACGGTGAGTTGGTCGACCGCCGTGCAGCCGGTCTCGTCGCCGGCCCGGATGGCCAGTTCGGCCAGGACCGTGTTCGGTACGACGGTCTCGCCGGCGACGGTGTGCGCGGTGAGGGGACCGGCGGTGCGGGCCGACAGGCGGGCCGTGAACAACGCCTCGTCGCGGTCGCCGGGGAACAGCGCGGTACCGATCAGGGGATGGCCGGTGGTGTCGAGGCCGAGGCCGCCGGCATCCCGGCCGCTGCCTCCGCTCGCCTCGACCCAGTACCGCTGGTGGCGGAAGGCGTAGGTGGGCAGCGGTATCCGACGGGCTCCGGTGCCGGCGAAAAACGCCTCCCAGTCGACGGGGACGCCCCGGGCGTAGAGAGTGCCGATGCCCTCCACCAGCGCGTGCGGCTCGGTCCTGTCGTGGCGCTGGAGGGCCTGGACGGTGGTGTCCGCCCTGTCGTCTGCCAGGACGGTCTGGGCGAGGGCGGTGAGTACGCCGCCGGGGCCGATCTCGGCGAAGGCCCGCACGCCGTTGTCGTGGAGGGTGGTGATGGCGTCGGCGTAGCGGACGGGCTGATGGACCTGGTCCACCCAGTAGTCCGCCGACCGCAGGTCCTCACCCGAGGCCACCTTCCCCGTCACCGTCGAGACCACCGGCAGCCGCGGCGCCCGGTAACGGATCTCCTTCGCCACCGTGCGGAACTCCTCCAGCATCCCGTCCATCAACGGCGAGTGGAACGCGTGCGACACCTTTAGCCGCCGCACCCGGTGGCCTTGCGCGGCAAGGCCTTCCCCGACGGCGACGACGGCGTCGTGCGCACCGGAGAGCACCACCGAGCGCGGTCCGTTGACGGCGGCGACGGCCATCTCGTCCTCGTGTCCGACGAGCCAGGGCGCCACCTCGTCTTCCGAGGCCTCCACCGCGACCATCACACCGCCACCCGGCAACCCCTGCATCAACCCCGCACGAGCAGCAACCAACCGCCCCGCCTCAGCAAGATCCATCACCCCCGCCACATGCGCAGCCGCCAACTCCCCCACCGAATGCCCCGCCACAAAATCCGGCCGCACACCCCACGACTCCACCAACCGGAACAACGCCACCTCGAACGCGAACAACGCCGGCTGCGTCCACCCCGTCTCCCCCAGCGAAACCGCCTCAGCAGAACCCTCCGCCGCGAACAACACCCCCCTCAACGACCCACCCAACAACGGATCCAACACCCCACACACCTCATCCAACGCCCCCGCAAACACCGGAAACGCCGAATACAACTCACGACCCATCCCCACCCGCTGAGCACCCTGACCCGAAAACACCACAGCCAACCCACCGGGACGGGTGGGGGCCTCGACGATCGGAGACGCCACGCCCGGTTCGGTCTCGGTCAACTGCCCTAGGGACTGGGTGAGTTCCTCGCGATCGGCTCCGGTCAGGACGGCGCGGCGGTGGTGCCGGGTGCGCGTGGTCGCCAGGGAGCGGGCGATGTCGGTGGCGGACTGCTCGGGGTGGGCGGCCAGGTGGTCCCGCAGTCGCTCGGCCTGTGCGCGCAGGGCGTCCGCGTCCGGCGCGGAGAGGAACCAGGGCACTGCAGGGAGCGTACGGTCCGGGCCCGGTTCCGGGGAGGTGGCGTCCGTTTCCGGTTCCGGCGCTTCCTCAAGGATGACGTGGGCGTTGGTGCCGCTCACACCGAACGCCGAGACGGCGGCGCGGCGTGGGCCCGACTCGCGGGCAGGCCAGTCGCGTGCCTCGGTGAGCAGTTGGACCGGACCGGAACTCCAGTCGACCATGGGGGTGGGCCGGTCGACGTGCAGGGTCTTGGGGAGCACCCCGTGGCGCATCGCCTGCACCATCTTGATCACGCCGCCGACGCCGGCTGCCGCGACCGTGTGTCCGATGTTCGACTTCAACGAGCCCAGCCACAAAGGACGTTCACGGTCCCGTCCGTAGGTCGCCAGCAACGCCTGCGCCTCGATCGGATCCCCCAGCCGCGTCCCCGTACCGTGTGCCTCCACCGCGTCCACGTCGGCAGGGGTGAGACGGGCGCTTTCCAGCGCCTGCCGGATCACCCGCTCCTGCGACGGACCGTTCGGCGCCGTCAACCCATTGCTCGCACCGTCCTGATTGACCGCGCTGCCGCGTACGACAGCCAGCACCCGATGCCTGTTCCTGCGGGCATCCGACAGCCGCTCCACCACCAGCAGCCCCACACCCTCCGACCAGGAGGTGCCGTCGGCCGCCGCGGCGAAGGACTTGATCCGCCCGTCAGGGGCCAGTCCGCCCTGCCGGGAGAAGTCGACGAATCCGCCCGGGGTCGCGGTGACCGTCGCGCCGCCCACGAGAGCGAGGGTCGACTCTCCTCGGCGTACCGATTCGACCGCCAGGTGGAGGGCGACCAGTGAGGAGGAGCACGCGGTGTCGATGGACACGGCCGGGCCTTCGAGGCCGAAGGTGTAGGCGATGCGCCCGGAGGCCACGCTGCTGAGCTTGCCGGTCATGAGGTGGCCCTCAAGTTCGGCGGGGCCTTCGAGGCCGAGGTAGCTCTGCTCGATCACGCCGGCGAACACGGCGGTACGGCTGCCCCGGAGCGTTCCCGGATCGATCCCGGCGTCTTCGAAGGCCTCCCACGCCGTCTCCAGGAGGACGCGCTGCTGGGGGTCCATGGCGCGTGCCTCGCGGGGCGAGATGCCGAAGAAGTCGGCGTCGAACAGGGCGGCCCCGTCGAGGAATCCGCCCTCCCGGGTGTACGAGGTGCCGGGCTCGTCGCGGTCGGTGCTGTACAGGGCGTCCAGGTCCCAGCCCCGGTCGGTGGGGAACTCGCTGATCGCGTCCCTGCCTTCGGCGGCGAGGCGCCACAGGTCGTCCGGTGACGCGACGCCGCCGGGAAAGCGGCAGGCCATGCCCACGATGGCGACGGGTTCGGTGGCGGCCGATTCGAGCGTCTCGATCCGCTCGCGCGCCTTCTGCAGGTCGGCTGTCACCCACTTCAGGTAGTCGACGAGCTTCTGTTCCTTGGTCTGGGCGGTCTGGGCCTGCTTCTGCTCACGGGACACGTCAGCGGACATGCGGGATCAGTCTCTCCTCGGTACCGGAAGTGGCGGTTCTGGGCAGCGGTTCTGGGCGGCGGGGTGTGAGGCGTCAGTCCGCGGCCCGGCCGAGCCGGCTGTCGATGAAGTCGAAGATCTCGTCGGCGGACGAGGCTGCCATCAGGTCCGCCACATCGGCGGCGGCAGCGGACGGGAGCGGTCCGTCGGCCGGACCTGCGAGGCGGTCGGCGAGGGTCCTCAGCCGTGCGGAGAGTGCCGCCCGCGTGTCGTCGGTTCCTGAACCGTCCGCCGCCAGGGCTTCGAGGGAGGCCTCCAGCCGGTCGAGTTCCGCGGTCACGGAACGGGCCGGCACACCGGGGACGGCCACCGCCTCAGCGCGTACGTAGGCCGCGAGCGCGGCGGGTGACGGATAGTCGAAGACGACGGTGGCGGGCAGCGGCAGGCCGGTCTCGGCACCCAGTCGGTTGCGCAGTTCGACGCCGGTGAGGGAGTCGAAGCCGAGCTCCTGGAAGGGACGGTCGGGCACGATGCCGGAGGTGTCGGGGTGCTTGAGCACCTTCGCCACCAGTTCCGTCACGACGGTCAGGAGGTACTGCTCCTGTTGCGCCTCGCTCAGCGGCGCGAGCCGCTCGGCCAGGGGGACGGTGCCGCTCGTCTCCTCGGGGCCGACGGGCGCGGCCGACGGCGTCGGGACGGGGCGTGGCGCGCGGTCGCCGTCCGACGGGGGCAGCGCGTCGAGCCAGTACCGCTGGTGGCGGAAGGCGTAGGTGGGCAGCGGGGTCCGGCGGGCCCGGGTGCCGGTGAAGAACGCCTCCCAGTCGACGGCCACGCCCCGGGCGTGGAGCGTGCCGAGCGCTTCGACCAGGGTCTCCGGCTCGGGACGGCCCGCGCGGGTCGCGACGGTGGCGGTCAGGGCGTCGGGGTCACGTACGGTCTGGGCGGCCAGGGCTGCGAGGACTCCGCCGGGGCCGATCTCCAGGAGCGTGGTGACGCCTTCGGCTTCCAGGGTGGTGACGGCATCGGCGTAGCGGACTGCCTGACGGACCTGGTCCACCCAGTAGTCCGCCGAGCGCAGATCCTCACCCGAGGCCACCTTCCCCGTCACCGTCGAGACCACCGGCAGCCGCGGCGCCCGGTAACGGATCTCCTTCGCCACCGTACGGAACTCCTCCAGCATCCCGTCCATCAACGGCGAGTGGAACGCGTGCGACACCTCCAGCCGCCGCACCCGCCGGCCCTCCCGGGCCAACGCCCCCACCACTTCCTCCACGGCATCCGCGGCCCCGGACACCACCACCGCCGACGGCCCGTTCACCGCCGCCACCCCCACCACGTCACCACGATCACCGACCGCGGCCACCACCTCCGCCTCGGAGGCCTCCACCGCGACCATCACACCGCCACCCGGCAACCCCTGCATCAACCCCGCACGAGCAGCAACCAACCGCCCCGCCTCAGCAAGATCCATCACCCCCGCCACATGCGCAGCCGCCAACTCCCCCACCGAATGCCCCGCCACAAAATCCGGCCGCACACCCCACGACTCCACCAACCGGAACAACGCCACCTCGAACGCGAACAACGCCGGCTGCGTCCACCCCGTCTCCCCCAGCGAAACCGCCTCAGCAGAACCCTCCGCCGCGAACAACACCCCCTCAACGACCCACCCAACAACGGATCCAACACCCCACACACCTCATCCAACGCCCCCGCAAACACCGGAAACGCCGAATACAACTCACGACCCATCCCCACCCGCTGAGCACCCTGACCCGAAAACACCACAGCCAACCCACCGCTTGACGGGGTGACGGGGCTCAACCGGCCGAGTTCGTCGAGGAGTTCGGTGCCCCCGGTGCCCACGACCACCGCGCGGTGCTCGAAGGTGGTTCGGGTGGTGGCCAGGGAGTAGGCGATGTCCAGCGGGTCGGGAGCGTCGGGCCGGCCGGCGAAAGCGCGGAGGCGCTCGGCCTGAGCGGTGAGCGCCTGGGGGGTGCGTGCGGACAGGACCCACGGCAGTACGGGCAGGGTGCGCGTCTCGGCGTCCTCGGCGGGCGTCTCGGCGGGCGTCTCGGCGGGCGTCTCGGCGGGGGCTTCCTCGATGATCACGTGGGCGTTGGTGCCGCCGAATCCGAAGGAGGACACTCCTGCCCGGCGCGGTGCCTGCTCCCGTACCGGCCACTCACGCGCCTCGGTCAGCAACTCCACCGCACCCGAATCCCACTCCACGAACGGCGACGGCTCGTCGACGTGCAGGGTCCTGGGCAGCACACCGTGCCGCATCGCCTGCACCATCTTGATCACACCACCGACACCCGCAGCAGCCTGCGCATGCCCGATGTTCGACTTCAACGACCCCAAATACAAAGGCCGTTCACGATCCTGACCATACGTCGCCAACAACGCCTGCGCCTCGATCGGATCCCCCAACCGCGTCCCCGTACCATGCGCCTCCACCACATCCACATCAGCAGGAGTCAGACCGGCTGACGCCAGCGCCTGCCGGATCACCCGCTCCTGCGACGGACCGTTCGGCGCCGTCAACCCATTGCTCGCACCGTCCTGATTGACCGCGCTGCCGCGCATGACGGCCAGGACCTGATGCCCGTTCCGCCGGGCATCCGACAACCGCTCCACCAACAACAGCCCCACACCCTCCGACCACGCCACACCGTCCGCCGCCCCCGCGAACGACTTCGAGCGCCCGTCGGGCGACAGACCCCGGAGGCGGGAGAACTCGAGGAAGGCGACCGGTGATGACATCACCGTGACGCCGCCCGCGAGGGCGAGCGAGCACTCGCCGTTGCGCAGCGCGTTCGCCGCCAGGTGGAGGGCGACCAGGGAGGAGGAGCACGCGGTGTCGACGGACACGGCGGGCCCCTCGAAGCCGTAGGTGTACGAGAGCCGGCCCGCGGCGATGCTTGCGGCGCTGCCGCTGAACAGATAGCCCTCGAAGTCCTCCGGAGGCAGGTGGGGCCGTGAGCCGTAGTCGTTGTACATCAGGCCCGTGAACACGCCGGTGCCTGAGCCGCGCAGTGCGGTCGGGTCGATGCCGGCATGCTCGAACGCCTCCCACGCCGTCTCCAGCAGGAGTCGCTGCTGCGGGTCGATGGCGGTGGCCTCACGCGGGGACATCCCGAAGAACTCGGGGTCGAACCCGTCGGCGTCGTACAGGAATCCGGCCTCACGGGTGTACGTGGTACCGGTGCGTTCGGGGTCGGGGTCGTAGAGGTCGTCCAGATCCCAGCCCCGGTTGGTGGGGAACCCGCCGATGGCGTCCTTGCCGTCGGCCACCAAACGCCAGAGGTCGTCGGGCGAGGCGACGCCGCCGGGATAGCGGCACGCCATGCCCACGATCGCGATCGGCTCGCGCCGCTTCTCCTCGAGGTCACGCAGCTGCCGACGTGCCTCACGGCCATCGGCGACGGCCTTCTTCAGGTAGTCGCGAAGCTTGTCCTCGCCCGCCATGGTGGGTCAACTCCCGTGTCTTGTGTGGTGATCGGTGTCGTCGTCGTGGGCGGTTGTGGCTCAGTTCAGCTCGTCGACGAGGGCGAACAGTTCCTCGTCGGTGGCCGACTCCAGGTCGTCGTCCCCGTCGGGGCCGGTGGTCCTGGCCGCGCTGTCGGCGGCGTCGAGGAGTTCCCGCAGGCGCGTGGTGATCCGGCCGTGGGCCGACTCGTCGGTGGCGACCGCCTCGATGGCGGCCTTGAGGCGGGCCAGTTCCGCGAGCACCGGCTCATCGGGGGCTGTCTCCTCCACGGCGAGTTGTTCGGCCAGGTACTTCGCGAGCGCCCTGGGGGTGGGGTGGTCGAAGACCAGCGTGCTCGGCAGCCGCAGGCCCGTCTCCGTACCGAGCTGGTTGCGCAGCTCGACCGCGGTCAGCGAGTCGAAGCCGAGTTCCTGGACCGCCCGGTCGGCGTCGATCGCCGTGTGGTCGGTGTGGCCGAGTACGGCGGCCACCCGGCCGCGCACCAGGTCCAGCAGGGTCCGTTCCCGGTCGGTCGCGGACAGGACGGCGAGCCGCTCGGCGAGTCCCTGGCCTCCGCTTCGGCCGGAGTGGGCGGCGCTCGCTGCCGCGGCGGGGCGGCGGGCCGTGTTCCCGCGAACGAGACCGGCGAGGAGTGGCGGTACGCCGTCGCCCATGGCGCGGATCGCCCGGGTGTCGAGCCGGGTGACGGCGAGGACGCTCTCGCCGGTGGCCGGCGCCGCGTCGAAGAGGGCCATCGCGTCGTCGGTCGCCAGCGGCAGCAGGCCGGAGCGGGCCAGGCGGCGCAGGTCGGCGTCGGCGAGGTGGCCGGTGATGGCGCTGGTCTCCGCCCACAGGCCCCAGGCGAGGGAGGTGGCCGGGAGCCCAGCGGCCTGCCGGTGCGCCGCCAGCGCGTCCAGGAACGTATTGGCCGCCGCATAGTTCGCCTGCCCCGCCGTACCCAGCAGGCCGGCGACGGACGAGTAGAGGACGAAGGCCTTGAGGTCCATCTCGCGCGTCAGCTCGTGCAGATGCCAGGCCGCGTCCACCTTCGGACGCAACACCGCATCCAGCCGGTCAGCGGTCAGCCCCTCCACCGTCGCGTCGTCCAGCACACCCGCCGTGTGCACCACACCCGACAACTCGCCGACAGTGCCCAGCAGTTCCGCCAGAGCAGCCCGGTCCGCCACATCACATGCAGCCACCGTCACCGAAGCACCCGACGCCTCCAGCTCCGTACGCAACTGAGCAGCGCCCGGAGCGTCCGGACCACGCCGGCTCACCAACACCAGCGACCGTACGCCGTGCACCACCACCAGATGCCGCGCCAACACCGCGCCCAGACCACCCGTACCACCTGTGACGAGCACCGGACCCGCACCCCACGACACCACCCCCTCACCCGGCACAACCCGCCGCAGACGAGGCACCGACAACCCACCCGACCGCACCACCACCTGCGCCTCACCCAACGCCACAGCGGATGTGAGAAGCGGGGCGTTCGTCGCTAGATCCGTGTCGCCGAGGTCCAGGAGCTGGATGCGGTCCGGGCTCTCGGTCTGCGCCGAGCGCAGCATGCCCCAGAGCGGGGCGTGCGCCAGGTCGGTCACGTCCTCGCCGGGTGCGGTGGGCACGGCGCCCCGCGTGGTGACCACAAGGCGGGTGCCCGTGAAGCGGTCGTCTCCGAGCCATGTCTGCACCTGGGCCAGCGCACGGTGTGCCGCCTCACGCGCCACGGTCGGCAGCGTGTCGCCGACGGGCGCTGAGATGTGGGGGGCGAGGAGGACCCTGGGCGCGGACGCGCCCTCGTCGATGGCGCGCGCCGCCTCGCCGAGGTCCGCGTAGGAACGGATCCGACCGGCCGGCAGACCGAGATCCTGCGCCGAGCCGAGGACCGCCCAGGTCGAGAGGTCGGCGCTCGTGTCACCTGCGGGAAGTCGGCTCCAGTCGACCCGCAGCAGTCCGTCGGTGGAGGTGGCGCCCGCCGAGCGCAGCGACTCGGCGGTCAGCGGCCGCAGGGTCAGCTCCGCCACGGTGGCGACCGGTGCGCCCGAGGCGTCGGCCACCGTGAGCGCGACCGACGTCGAGCCGCCGTTCGCGGCCCGGGTCGCCGTGGCGCCCGCGAGCCGGACCCGGAGGACCGACGCGCCGCCGGCGTACACGCTCGCGCCCGCCCAGGTGAAGGGGAGCAGCGGCTGCCCCTCGTCACTGACGACACCGGGCAGCAGCGGATGCAGCGCGGCGTCGAGCAGCGCGGGGTGGAGGGTGAACCGGCCCGCTTCGGCGCGCTGGTCGTCGGTGACGGCGACCTCGGCGAAGAGATCGTCGTCCGCCGTCCACAGCCTGCGCAGATTGCGGAACGCCGGCCCGTAGTCGTAGCCCCGCTCGGCCAGGCGCTCGTAGACCCCGGTGAGGTCGATTTCGTGTGCTCCGGCGGGGGGCCAGACGGTGAGGGCGGCGCCGTCCGTGGCATCGGCGTCGCTGTCGCTGTCGGCGCGCAGGGTGCCGTGGGCGTGCAGGGTCCAGGCCGTGTCATGGTCCGGGTCGTCGTCGGGCCGGGCGTGGACGCGCAGCGGGCGGGTGCCGTCGGTGTCCTCGGCGCCGACGGACACCTGGAGGTGGACGCCCCCGTGTTCGGGCAGTACCAACGGGGCGGCCAGGGTGAGCTCTTCGACCGCGGTGGCGCCGAGCTGTTCGCCCGCCCGGAGGGCGAGTTCGAGCAGTCCGGTGCCTGGCACGAGCGTGGTGCCGGCGACGGTGTGCTCCGTCAGCCAGGGATGCGTACCGCGCGACAGACGGCCGGTGAGGACGTGCTCGTCACGGTCGGCCAGCGAGACGGCGGCACCGAGCAGCGGGTGGTCGGTCGGCACGAGTCCGAAGCCGGCGGCGTCCGAGACCGTCGCGGGGGCGTCGAGCCAGTAGCGCTGCCGCTGGAACGCGTAGAACGGGAGGGCGGTCTCGCGGGCGCCGGGGAAGACGCTGTCCCAGCGCATGTCGGCCCCGCGCGCGGCGAGCAGCCCGAGTGCGGACGCGAACGCCCCCGCCTCGGGACGGCCCCTGCGCAGGACCGGCGTCACAACGCCGGGGTCCGCCGCCAGGGACTCGGTGACCAGGGCGCTCAGCACCCCGTCGGGACCCAGTTCCAGCCACTCGGTGACCCCGCGCGCCTCCAGGAGACGTACGCCGTCGAAGAATCGGACGGCCTCGCGGATGTGGCGCGCCCAGTAGTCGGCGGAGGCCAGGTCGTCGGCCGTGGCCGGCTCGCCGGTGACGTTGGAGACGATCGGGATGCGTGGTTCGTGGAAGGTGAGGTCCGCGACGATCGAACGGAACTCGTCCAGTACGTCGTCCATGTGCGGCGAGTGGAATGCGTGGCTGACGGACAGCCGCTTGGCCCGGGCGCCCTGCTCCTTGAACCGGGCGGCGAGTTCGTCCACGGCGTCGGAGTCGCCGGAGATCACCGTGGCGCGCGGGCCGTTGACGCCGGCGATCGCCACCCGGTCGCCGTACGGGGCGATGGCGGCGCGCGTCTCGTCCTCGCCGGCCTCTACGGCGGCCATGGCTCCGTCCTCCCGGGCCGCCTGCATCAACCGGCCGCGCTCGGCCACGAGGACACAGGCGTCCGGCAGGTCGAGCACGCCCGCGAGGTGAGCGGCGGTGACCTCGCCGACCGAGTGGCCGAGCAGGAAGTCCGGGGTGAGGCCGTGGTGTTCGGCGAGGCGGAACAGCGCGGTCTCCAGGGCGAACAGGGCGGCCTGCGCGAACGCCGTCTGGTCGAGGAGCGCCGCCTCCGGGGTTCCTTCGGCGGCGAAGAGCACCGACTTCAGCGGCCGCAGGAGTTCGCGGTCCAGGTGGGTGCACACCTCGTCGAGGGCTGCCGCGAACACCGGGGACGCCGCGTACAGTTCGCGGCCCATGCCGACGCGTTGGGCGCCCTGCCCGGTGAGCAGGAACGCGGTCTTGCCGCGCCGCGTGGAGGCGGGGTGCAGCACTGTCGGCGAGGACTCGCCGCGGCTCAACGCCGTGAGCGCGTCCAGCAGTTCGTCGCGGTGCTCGGCGATCGCCACGGCTCGGTGGTCGTGCCGGGCGCGTGTGATGGCGAGGGACCAGCCGGTGTCCGCGAGGGACTGTCCGGGGTGCGCGCTCAGGTGCTCGTGCAGGCGCTGGGCCTGGGCGCGCAGGGCGGGCTCGTCGTGCGCGGACAGGACGAACGGGACGGGACCCGTCAACTCCGGCCGCGCGACGGTACCGGTCTCCGCCGCCGCCGTGAACTCCTCAATGACCACATGGGCGTTGGTGCCACTGATACCGAACGAGGACACCCCGGCCCGGCGCGGCGCCTGCTCCCGTACCGGCCACTCACGCGCCTCGGTCAGCAACTCCACCGCCCCCGCGTCCCACTCCACGAACGGCGACGGCTCATCCACATGCAGGGTCCTGGGCAGCACACCGTGCCGCATCGCCTGCACCATCTTGATCACACCACCGACACCCGCAGCAGCCTGCGCATGCCCGATGTTCGACTTCAACGACCCCAAATACAACGGATGTTCACGATCCTGACCGTACGTCGCCAACAACGCCTGCGCCTCGATCGGATCCCCCAACCGCGTCCCCGTACCATGCGCCTCCACCACATCCACATCAGCAGGGGTGAGACGGGCGCTCTCCAGCGCCTGCCGGATCACCCGCTCCTGCGACGGACCGTTCGGCGCCGTCAACCCATTGCTCGCACCGTCCTGATTGACCGCGCTGCCGCGCATGACGGCCAGGACCTGATGCCCGTTCCGCCGCGCATCCGACAACCGCTCCACCAACAACAGCCCCACACCCTCCGACCACGCCACACCGTCCGCCGCTCCGGCGAACGACTTCGAGCGCCCGTCGGGCGACAGACCGCGCTGCCGGGAGAACTCGACGAAGACGTGCGGACTGGCCATGAGGGTCACGCCGCCGGCGAGGGCGAGCGAGCACTCGCCGTTGCGCAGCGCGTTCGCCGCCAGGTGCAGCGCGACCAGGGAGGAGGAGCACGCGGTGTCGACGGTGACCGCCGGGCCCTCGAAGCCGTAGGTGTACGAGAGCCGGCCCGACACGACGCTGGAGAGGTTGCCCGCGAGCAGGAAGCCCTCGTACTCCTCGGGGCTCGCGGCGAGACGGGACGCGTAGTCGTCGTACATGGCGCCGGTGAAGACGCCGGTGTCCGAGCCGTGCATTGCCGTGGGGTCGATACCGGCGTGCTCGAACGCCTCCCACGCCGTCTCCAGCAGGAGCCGGTGCTGGGGGTCGATGGCGGTGGCCTCGCGTGGCGGGATGCCGAAGAACGCGGGGTCGAACCGGTCCGCGTCGTGCAGGAAGCCACCGTGGCGGACATAGGAGGTGCCGGTGTGGTCGGGGTCCTCGTCGTAGAGGGCGTCCAGGTCCCAGCCCCGGTTCGTGGGGAACCCGCTGATCGCGTCGGTGCCCTCGGAAACCAGGCGCCACAGGTCGTCCGGTGACGCGACGCCGCCCGGGAAGCGGCACGCCATGCCCACGATGGCGATCGGCTCGTCCTGATCCGCGGTGGACCGGACGGTGCGGGCGGGTGCCGGAGCGGCGGTGTCGGCGATCCGGGTCAGCAGGTGGTCGACGACGGAGGCGGGCGTCGGGTGGTCGAAGACGATGGTCGCGGACAGCCGCAGACCGGTGGCCGCGTTCAGACGGTTGCGCAGTTCGACGCCCGCGAGCGAGTCGAAACCGACGTCCTTGAAGGCGCGCTTCGGGTCGAGGCGTTGCGGATCGGTGTGGCCGAGGACACCGGCCACGATGCCGCGGACGAGGTCGAGAACCGTCTCGTGGCGCCGCTCCTGCGGCAGCGCGGCGATCCGCTGCGCCCACGTGGCGCCCTCGGCGCTCGCGGTGGCCGCACGTGCGGCGACGCGCCGGGAGCGGACGGGAACCAGGTCACGCAGCAGAGGCGAGGCCTCGGCACCGCCCGCGCGCAGAGCCCTCGGTTCAAAGGCCACGGGGACGCGCAGTGCCTCCCCGGAGGCTACGGCGGTGTCGAACAGGGCGAGCCCCTGTGCGGGAGAGAGGGTTCGGATGCCGAGGCGCGTCCAGCGGGCCAGGTCGGCGTCTCCCAGCGTGCCGCCCATGCCGTGCGTTCCGTCCCACAGGCCCCAGGCCAGGGAGGTGGCCGGCAGCCCAGCGGCCCGCCGGTGCGCCGCCAACGCGTCCAGGAACGTATTGGCCGCCGCATAGTTCGCCTGCCCCGCCATGCCCAGCAGACCTGAGACCGACGAGTAGAGGACGAAGGCCTTGAGGTCCATCTCGCGCGTCAGCTCATGCAGATGCCAGGCCGCATCCACCTTCGGACGCAACACCGCCTGGAGCCGGTCAGCGGTCAGCCCCTCCACCGTCGCGTCGTCCAGCACACCCGCCGTGTGCACCACACCCGACAACTCGCCGACACTGCCCAGCAGTTCAGCCAGAGCAGCCCGGTCGGCCACATCACACGCAGCCACCGTCACCGAAGCACCCGACGCCTCCAACTCCGTACGCAACTGAGCAGCGCCCGGAGCGTCCGGACCACGCCGGCTCACCAACACCAGCGACCGCACGCCGTGCACCACCACCAGATGCCGCGCCAACACCGCACCCAGACCACCCGTACCACCCGTGATCAGAACCGGCCCCACACCCGCACCCCACGACACCACCCCCTCACCCTGCACAACCCGCCGCAGACGAGGCACCGACAACCCACCCGACCGCACCACCACCTGCGCCTCACCCAACGCCACAGCCGCCATGAGAAGCGGGGCGTCGGTCGGCAGGTCGGCGTCCGTGTCGACCAGGACCACGCGGTCCGGGTGCTCCGACTGCACCGCGCGCACCAGCCCCCACAGCGGGGCCTGGGCCAGTCCTGGGACCGGGTCGCCGGGAGCGGCGGCGACGGCGCCCCGGGTGAGCACCACGAGGCGGGCATTGGTCAGACGCTCGTCGGCGAGGAAGTTCTGTACGAGACGCAGGAAGACGGCCGCGGTGTGGTGGGCGGCGGCCGGGATGTCACTCTGCCCGTCGCCCGCGGTGGCGCGCACGAGCACCACGTCGGCGGCGGGGTCCACGTCCGCGAGATCGGGTCCGGTCGCCTCCACGACGCGTGGGGCATCGGTCTCGGGCGCCGCGACCGGCGTCCACTCCACGGCGTACGGGGCATCGTGCCGCGGCTGCGTCGCGGAGACCAGCCGGTCCTTGGCGACCGGGCGCAGGGCGAGGGACTCCACGCTCAGGACGGGTTCGCCGACGGCGTCCGCCGCGTGCAGGGCGAAGGTGTCGGGCCCGCTCGGCACGATCCGTACCCGGAGTGTTTCGGCACCACCGGCGCCCAGGGTCGTGCCGGACCAGGCGAACGGCAGTCTGATGGTGTCCGTCGCCGCGGTGTCGTCCCCTGCGGCGTGCAGCACCACCGGGTGCAGGAGCGCGTCGAAGAGGGCGGGGTGCAGTCCGAACCGGTCGGCCCCGTCCTTGTGCGGGGCGGGCAGGGCGACCTCGGCGTACAGTTCGTCGCCCGCGTGCCACAGCCGCGTCAGGCCCTGGAAGGCCGGGCCGTACTCGTAACCGATTCCGGCGAGACGCTCGTAGACGTCCTCCAGTGCTGCCTCGTCGGCGTTCGCGGGCGGCCACTGCCGCAGATCGGGCCCGGTCGGGGCCGTACCGCCGAGGGTGCCGGAGGCGTGCCGCGTCCAGACCCGCTCGGCGTCCGCACCGGGTTCCGAACCGCTGTCGGGGCACGCGTGGATCTCGACGGGGCGGATGCCGGAGGCGTCCGGCGCGCCGACGGCGACCTGGACGCGTACGGCGCCCTGCGCGGGCAGCTCCAGGGGCGCCTCCAGGGTCAGTTCGTCGATGCGGTCGACGCCGAAGTGGCCTGCCGCGACCAGAGCGAGCTCCAGGAACGCGGTGGCGGGCACGAGAACGGTGCCGGCGATGGCGTGGTCGGCGAGCCAGGGCTGCTCGGCGACGGCGAGCCGGCCGGTGAGCACCATGTCGTCCCGTCCGGCCAGCTCCACCGAGGCGTGCAGCAAGGGGTGTTCGGCCGGGTCGAGGCCCAGCCCCCGTGCGTCCAGGGGCCGCCCGGGTGCGAGCCAGTAGTGCTCGCGCTGGAAGGGGTACGTGGGCAGGTCGACGAGGCGGGCGCCGGGATGGAACGTCTCGGCTGCCAGCGGCGCACCGCCCGCCCAGGCCGCGGCGATCCCGGCGAGGAGGGTCTCGTCCTCGGGGCGTGCGGCTTGCAGCAGTGACACGACAACGGCGTCCGCGTCCGTGTCGGCCAGGGCGGCGCGGGTCAGGGGGGTGAGCACGGCGTCGGGGCCGGTCTCGACGAACACGGTGGCACCGTGCCGCTGAAGGCCGCGGACGGCGTCCAGGAACCGCACGGGCCTGCGGATCTGGTGCGCCCAGTAGTCGGGCGAGGTCAGTTCGTCCGCGCCGGCGAGTTCACCGGTGACCGTCGAGACGATCGGGATGCGCGGCTCGTGGAAGGTGAGGCTTTCGGCGACTGTGCGGAACTCGTCCAGCACGTCGTCCATGTGCGGCGAGTGGAAGGCGTGGCTGACCTGGAGCCTGCGGGTGCGGCGGCCCTTGGCGCGCCACTGTCCGGCCAGCAGCTCGGCCGCGTCCTCGTCGCCGGAGATCACCAGGGAGTCGGGGCCGTTGACGGCGGCGAGGGCGACGTGGCCCGCCGACTTCTCCAGATCGGCGGCGAGTTCGGCCTCGGTCGCCTCTACGGCGATCATCGCGCCGCCCGCTCGTGCCGCCTCCATGAGACGGCCGCGCGCTGTGACCAGCCGGGCCGCGTCGTCGAGGGAGAGCACGCCC
Organism: Streptomyces sp. NBC_00576; assembly: GCF_036345175.1. Lineage (NCBI taxonomy): Bacteria > Bacillati > Actinomycetota > Actinomycetes > Kitasatosporales > Streptomycetaceae > Streptomyces > Streptomyces sp. NBC_00576. The sequence goes on from NZ_CP107780.1 coordinate 2,509,934, forward strand.
GCGACGTGAGCGGCGGCGAGTTCGCCGATGGAGTGCCCGGCGAGCAGGTCGGGCGTCATACCGTGGTGGACGAGCAGCCGGAACAGGGCGACCTCGACGGCGAACAGGGCGGGCTGGGTGTAGGCGGTGCGGTGCAGCAGTCGCCCCGGCTCGCTGTCCTCGTCGGCGAACATCACTTCGCGCAGGGGCAGTTCGAGGTGTTCGTCGAGTGCCGCGCACACCTCGTCGAGGGCTGCCGCGAACACCGGGGACGCCGCGTACAGTTCGCGGCCCATACCGGCGCGTTGTGCGCCCTGCCCGGTGAAGAGAAACGCGGTGCGGCCCGCGCCCGCCGCGCTGCCGGTGACGACCTGTGCCGTCTCCTCGCCCCGGGCCAGGGCGTCCAGCCCGGCGAGGAGGGTGTCGGCGTCCTCGGCGGTGATCACGGCGCGCCGGGACAGGGCGGTGCGGGTGACGGCCAGTGACGCCCCGACGTCGGCGGGGTGGGCGCCGCTCTCGGTGACGAAGCCGTGCAGGCGCTGGGCCTGGGCGCGCAGGGCGGGCTCGTCGTGCGCGGACAGGACGAACGGGACGGGACCCGTCAACTCCGGCCGCGCGACGCTACCGGTCTCCGCCGCCGCCGTGAACTCCTCGATAACCACATGGGCGTTGGTGCCACTGATACCGAACGAGGAGATGCCGGCCCGGCGCGGTGCCTGCTCCCGTACCGGCCACTCACGCGGCTCGGTCAGCAACTCCACTGCGCCCGCGTCCCACTCCACGAACGGCGACGGCTCGTCGACGTGCAGGGTCCTGGGCAGCACACCGTGCCGCATCGCCTGCACCATCTTGATCACACCACCGACACCCGCAGCAGCCTGCGCATGCCCGATGTTCGACTTCAACGACCCCAAATACAACGGCCGTTCACGATCCTGACCGTACGTCGCCAGCAACGCCTGCGCCTCGATCGGATCCCCCAACCGCGTCCCCGTACCATGCGCCTCCACCACATCCACATCGGCAGAGGTGAGACGTGAGTCCGCCAGGGCGTCGCGGATGACTCGTTGCTGGGACGGGCCGACCGGAGCGGTCAGTCCGTTGCCCGTACCGTCCTGGTTGATCGCGCTGCCCCGGACGACGGCGAGGACGCGGTGTCCGTTCCTGCGGGCGTCCGACAGACGCTCGACCACGAGGAGGCCCACGCCCTCCGCCCAGGAGGTGCCGTCGGCGGTGGCGGCGAACGACTTGGAGCGCCCGTCGGCGGCCAGGCCGCGCTGGCGCGAGAACTCCACGAACATGCCGGGCGACGACATGACGGTGGCACCGCCCGCGATGGCCAGGCTGGTCTCGCCGGTACGCAGCGAACGTACCGCCATGTGCAGGGCGACCAGCGAGGACGAGCAGGCCGTGTCGACGGTGACCGCCGGGCCGATCAGCCCGAGCTGGTAGGCGATACGCCCAGACAGAACGCTCGGCGTGGTGCCGGTGAGGAGATGCCCCTCGACCGTGTCGGGGGCCTCGTGCATCCGGGGCCCGTAGTCGAGGGTGGTGGCGCCGACGAACACGCCGGTGCGGCTGCCCTTGAGGGCTGCGGTGTCCAGGCCCGCGCGCTCGACGGCCTCCCAGGCGGTCTCCAGGAGGAGACGCTGCTGCGGATCCATGGCCAGGGCCTCGCGGGGTGAGATCCCGAAGAACTCGTTGTCGAACAGGGCCGCTTCGTGCAGGAAGCCGCCCTCGTGGACGGTGCTGTGGCCGCCGCGTGTGGGGTCGCTGTCGTACAGGTCGGCGTCCCAGCCCCGGTCGGTGGGGAAGCCGGATATGGCGTCCTGGCCGTCGGCGACCAGCCGCCACAGGTCCTCGGGCGATGTGACGCCGCCCGGGTAGCGGCACGCCATGCCGACGATGGCGATCGGTTCGTTCGCGAGATCGGAGGCGGAGGCGGAGGCGGTGCCGTTGTGGTCCTGGGCCGGGGTGTGCGTGTCCGGGCCGGCCAGCAGGGTGGTGAGGTGTGCGCTGAGGGCGGCCGGGGTGGGGTGGTCGAAGAGGAGACCGCTGGGCAGCTTCAGGCCGGTCGCGGCGCCGAGCGCGTCGCGCAGCTCGACCGACATGAGGGAGTCGAGGCCGAGGTCCTTGAAGGCTGCGTGCGGGTCGACGCGCTGGACGTCGGTGTGTTCGAGGACGGCGGCGATCTGCTCCAGCACGAGGGCGGTGGCGTCGACGCGCGCCGCCGTGGCGCGGGGGGCCGCTCGCGTGGTGTCCCGGGGCTCGGGGGCGGTCGGGAGAGAGGCGGCGGGGGCGGCCGAGCCGTCGATCCAGTGGCGTTCGCGCTGGAAGGCGTAGGTGGGCAGCGCGATACGGCGTCCCGGGCCGTCGGCGTGCACGGCCGCCCAGTCCACCGGCGTGCCGCGCACGAAAGCGGCCGCGAGGCCGGTGAGGAGGGAGCGCACCTCGGGGCGCCCCGCGCGCAGCGTGGCGATCGGCGCGGTGGCGTCGGTGTCGTCCAGGCAGTCGGCGGCCAGCGCGGCGCAGACCCCGTCGGGGCCCAGCTCCAGCAGGGTCGCGGCGTGCTGGGTCTGCAGGGTGCGTACGGCGTCGAGGAAGCGCACCGGGCGGCGCACCTGCTCCACCCAGTAGGCGGGCGACGTCCACTGGCCCGGCTCGACGGCGGCGCCGGTCACCGTGGACACGGCGGCGATCTCCGGTTCGTGGAAGGTCAGTCGGTCCACGACGGCGCGGAACGCGTCCAGCATCGGGTCCATGAGCGGTGAGTGGAAGGCGTGGCTGACGGTGAGGCGGCGGGTCTTGCGGCCCTGCGCGGCGAGGCGCTCCGCGACGGCCACGACGGTGTCGTGCGCACCGGAAAGCACCACCGAGCGCGGTCCGTTGACAGCGGCGATCGCCACCTCGTCCTCCTGCCCGGCGAGCAGGGGCGCCACCTCGTCCTCGGTGGCCTGCACGGCGACCATGGCCCCGCCGACGGGCAGTTCCTGCATCAGCCGGCCGCGTGCGGCGACGAGCTCGACGGCGTCGTCGAGGGACAGCACGCCGGCGACGTGGGCGGCGGAGATCTCACCGACGGAGTGCCCGGCCACATGGTCGGCGGTGACGCCCCAGGAGGTCACCAGGCGGTACAGGGCGACCTCGACGGCGAAGAGCGCCGGTTGCGTGTAGGCGGTGTCGTCCAGGCCGGTCCCGGATTCGATGACGTCGGCGAGGGGGCGGTCGAGCAGTGGGGCGAAGGCGTCGCACACCTCGTCGAAGGCGGCGGCGAACACCGGGAAGGCGGCTCGCAGTTCCCGGCCCATGCCGATGCGCTGGGCGCCCTGCCCGGTGAACAGGAAGGCCGTCGTGCCGGGCCGGACGGCACCCGTGACGACCTGCCCGGCGGCCCTTCCCTCAGCCACGGCGGTCAGGCCGGCGACCATGTCGGCGTGGTCGTCGGCGAGGACGACCGCACGGTGGTCGAAGACGGTACGGGTGGCCGCCAGGGACCACCCGATGTCCACCGGACGGGACCCGGGATCGGCCGTCGCGGCGGCACGCAACCGGTCGGCCTGGGCGACGAGCGCGGCTGCACCGCGCCCCGAGACCACCCAGGGCAGCAGGACGGCTTCGGTTTGCTCGGCGGCGGACTCCGGAACTGCCGAGGAGCCCGCAGGCACCCCGGCTGGGGCGGCGAGCACGGCAGCACCACGACCCGAAACCACCCCGGACGACAAGGCAACCCCAGCCTCCCCAGCAGCCGACTCCAGCACTGCCGAGGGACCCGCAGGCACCCCAGCCTGGGCAGCGAGCACGGCAGCACCACGATCCGAAACCACCCCGGACGACAAGGCAGCCCCGGCCTCTGCGGCGCCGGGCTCCGGCACTGCCGAGGGACCCGCAAGCACCCCAGCCCGGGCAGCGAGCACGCCAGCACCGCGACCCGAAACCACCCCGGACGACAAGGCAACCCCGGCCTCTGCGGCGCCGGACTCCGGCACTGCCGAGGGACCCGCAAGCACCCCAGCCCGGGCAGCGAGCACGCCAGCACCGCGACCCGAAACCACCCCGGACGACAAGGCAACCCCAGCCTCTGCGGCGCCGGACTCCGGCACTGCCGAGGAGCCTGCGGGCGCCTCGCCCAGTACGACGTGGGCGTTGGTGCCGCCCATGCCGAACGAGGAGACGCCGGCGATCAGTGGCCGGTCGGGCACGGGCCAGTCGCCCGTCTCGCGCTGCACCTCCAGGCCGAGCTCGGCCAGCGGGATCGCCGGGTTCGCGGCTTCGAAGTTGAGGCTCGCGGGCAGGCGGCGGTGGCGCAGCGCGAGGAGGGTCTTGATCAGGCCGACGATGCCCGCGGCGCCTTCCAGGTGGCCCACGTTGGTCTTCGCGGACCCGACGCGCAGCGGGGCCGCGCCGGTGCGGGCCGCGCCTAGCACCGCGCCGAGCGCAGCGGCCTCGACGGGGTCGCCGACCGGTGTTCCGGTGCCGTGCAGTTCGACGTACTGGACCGCGGTGGTGTCGAGGCCGCTCTTGTCGTACGCCTCGCGCAGAGCACGCTCCTGGGACTCCCGGCCGGGCACGGTCAGGCCGGGGGTCGCGCCGTCGTTGTTCACGGCGCTCGCGTGGATCACACCGTGGATGTCGTCGCCGTCCGCGAGGGCCCGGGACAGCGGCTTGAGGACGACGGCGCCGCCGCCTTCGCCGCGTACGAACCCGTTGGCGCGGGCGTCGAAGGTGTACGTCGTACCGTCCGGGGACAGTCCTCCGAAGCGTTCCCCGGTGACAACGGCCTCGGCGAGGATGTTCAGGTTGACGCCGGCGACGATCGCGGCGTCGGACTCGCCCGAGCGCAGGGACTCGCAGGCCAGGTGCACCGCGACGAGCGACGAGGACTGGGCCGAGTCGACGGTGAGGCTGGGGCCGTGCAGGCCGAGGTGATAGGAGACCCGGTTCGCGATCACGCCACGGTTGACGCCCGTCATGGTGTGCTGGGTGATCGCCTGGGCGCCGTGCTGGTAGAGCAGTGCGGCGTAGTCGTCGCGCAGGGTGCCGACGAAGACGGCGGTGCGGCTGCCGCGCAGGGTGTCCGGGACGATGCCGGCGTTCTCCAGCGCCTCCCAGGCCAGTTCGAGGACGAGGCGCTGCTGCGGGTCCATGACCCGTGCCTCGCGGGGGGCAATGCCGAAGAAGCCGGCGTCGAAGGTGTCGACGCGCTCCAGGAAGCCTCCACGGCGCATGCCGGGCTCGGTGCCGGCGGGCGCGGCCTCGCCGGTCGCGGACTCCCAACGGCCCCGCGGCACCGGTGTGACCGCGGACGAGCCGGTGCTCAGCAGTTCCCAGAACGCCTCGGGGTTCTCGGCTCCCGGCAGCCGGCAGGAAAGACCGACGACCGCGATTGCCTCGCCTTCTGCACGGCGCGTCCCCATCGTTTCGGACTGGTGCTGATTCGTCATCGCGCTCGACTGCCCTTTCCGGCCGAATTACCGCAAGACTTCTGGGTGGGGATGAGTGGGGAAAATCTTCGGCTCGATCGTAGGCAGGGGGGTCTCTCGCTCATCTCAGTGTCCGGCCTCGGCTCGGTAATTCGGTACGGACAAAAAAAGAGAGCGGAAGCGGAAAAGGAAACGCGCCATGACCGGGCGGTGGGCGCAATGGTGCACGCCCGTGTTTATCCGCCCGGCCATGGCGCCTCGGTCGGTCAGCGCCCGGTCATTGGCGCGTCGGTCGGTCAGCCCGCGATGGATGCGGCCTGCTCCGCGGCCCGGAAGCCGGACTCCAGGGCCCCCTCGACGAAGGCGCCGTGCCAGCCGCTCGCTGTGTCACCGCCCGCGAACACGACGCGTCCGAACGGTTCCTGGATGCGCGGCAGCTGGCGCAGCAGCTGTCCCGGCCGACGCAGGCCCCAGCCGCCCCGCGCGTAGGGGTCCTTGTGCCATTCCTTCGCGCGGTAGTCGACGACCCTGGCCTCCGGCAGCAACTGGCGTACCGCGGCCCGCACCGCCGCCGGGTCGGACACGTCGAGGGAGGGGCCGGTGAAGGCGACGAAGAGGCGCCCGTCGGGCAGTTGCGTCTGCGGGATCAGCAGCAGGATGGGGGCACCCTCGGGTGCCTGCGCGGAGACCGCTTCGGAGGTGCCCCGCACGCGCAGCCACAGCTTGGTGGCGTGCGGGACGCCGACGCCCTCGCGGGCGGCGTCCGCGTACACCCTGGGCAGACCCGGCTCGAAGGTGAGGGTGGACCACATGTTGACGGGCGTGGCGACCACGACGACCGGTGCCTTGTAGACGCGGCCACCGCTCACCTCGACGTGGGTGAGGCCGCCGCGTTCACGGATCGCGGTGACGGGCGAGTTGAGGCTCACGGTCGCCCCGGACTCGCGCAGCATCCGCTCCAGGATGGCGATCATGCCGCCTTCGGGGAGCAGACTCATCACCGACAGGAACTCGTCGTAGGTGCCGCCCGCGAGCTGGTACCACTGGGCCATGCCGGTCAGGGAGCCGACTCGGTTGCCGCCGGCGAACACCGAGGTGGCGCCGCTCACCCAGTCGTGTTCGAGCGCTGACAGGGGGAGTTGAGCGATCCGGTCGGCGAGCGACAGCGAGTCCACGGACGCGAGCAGGTCCTTGCGGTGCAGCGGCTCGTAGGGTCGCTCGAAGTACCGTTCGGAGCCGGCGTAGAAGTCCGCGAACAGGGTGTTGAGCTTGGCGCCCGCCTCGTGCGGGGAGTGGCTCTGGAAGCCGCCGCCCGGGCCCGGCATGACCATGCGGGTGGCGTGGATGTCCTCCCTGGTGGTCAGCGAGTACCGGCTCAGTTCGCGGGCCACGAGGTTCTGGCCGGGGCCGAACCAGCCGCCGCCCAGTTCGACGTGCTGCCCGGCCAGGGTCCCGGGCTCGATGCGGCCGCCGATGCGGTCGCGCGCCTCCAGGACCAGGACGTTCATGCCGCGCGCGCTCAGTTCGCGGGCGACGGTGCCGCCCGCGTAGCCGGCGCCGACGACGATGGCGTCGAAGGGCCCGGCGTTGGCTGCGGCGGAGGGTGCCGTGGCGGTGACGACACCGGCGGTGAGCGTGGTCGCGCCCGCCGCCTTCAGAAGGGTTCTTCTGGTGACGCGGCCGTCGGCACGGGTGGCCGTGCTGTCGCCGTTCTCGGTCATCGAAAACACCTTTCATGAAGAGCGTGAATCACGTACGGAAAAATGCGGAACGGAAAGAGTTCGGAACTGAACAAATAAAGGGAGCGGAGGAACGCGGAAATGGCCCGGCAGGCGCCGGAACGCCTTTCACGACGCCTGTTTCCGGGCATGGAGAAGGGGCCGGTTCCGACGGGGGTTCGAAACCGGCCCCTTCGTCAGGGGGTGACTCGGACCTGGTTAGGGCCTGTCCGGCGGATCATGTCGGAGACGCAGGCCCTAGCGGGCCGGGCGGCGGTATGCCTTGACGACGCTGGCGTAGCTGTTCTTGGCGTGGCCCTGCGCGATGATGCCCTCCATCAGCGCCTCGGAGTACTTGGGCAGTTCGGCGTCGACGCCGAGCGCCTCGCTCTCCTCGACGAGGTGCTTGAGCGCGCCCAGGTGCGTCTCCAGGGTGGCGTCGTTGGCCGGGAACTTTTCGTCGCCCGCGTCGATCTGCGCGGCGTAGTCGGCCGTGAACATCTTGATGGCGTCGAGCCACATGTGCGCCCAGGGCAGGAACTCCTGCGCCTTGACGCCGCCGGTCTCCACGATGGCGACACCGTGCAGGAAGCTGTTGAGGGCGCCCCACATCAGGCCGAGCAGCGACACGTCGAACAGGGCGGGCTTGCCGTGGTCGGTGCCGAGGTAGGTGGTGCCGGCGCCGAGCAGCTTCAGCACGGGCTCGTGGGCGTCGAAGACGGCCTTGTCGCCGGCGTAGAAGAGGACGGCGGTCTCGGTGCCGATACCGGGCGGGGTGATCATGATGGCGCCGTCGAGGTACCGCGCGCCGTTCTTCTCGGCCCACTCGGCGGCCTGACGGGCCTGTTCGGAGGAGCCCGAGGTCAGGTTGACCACGGTCTTGCCGCGCAGCGCGTCACCCAGCGAGCCGATCACGTCGTGCATCACGTCGTACGTCGACACGCACACGACCACGAGGTCGCTCGCGGCCACGGCGTCGACGGGCGCGGCGGCGAGGACCGCGCCGTCCGCGACGACCCCGTCGGCCTTGTCCGCCGAGCGGTTCCACACGGTGGTGGCGTGGCCCGCCTTCAGGAAGGCGGCGGCCAGTGCCTGCCCCATCAGGCCCAGGCCGATCACCGACACCGAGGTGTGGTTGTCACCCATGAATCATTTCCTCCAGTACGAAGCGGTGTGCTGAACAGACCGGCGCGCGGGGCGCACCGGTGGGAAAACAGTCCGGGGAGAGCCCCCGGGGGTGCGGTCGGCTCAGAGGAAGTAGGTGCCGGGCTCCATGCCGAGCAGGACCCGGCCCTGGACTTCGAGGTTCACGTCGATCTGTGCGAGCGCGTGCAGCGAGAAGCCCTGGATGTCGCGGTGGAAGCGCTGTATGTGGACATCACGCTTGATGACGGAGCCGCCGCTGGCGTTGAAGAGGATCTGCACGGCCTCCTTGGCGAGTTGGGCGGCGAACGCGGTCTGGCCGCGCACGATCGCCTTCTCCTCGTCGGTGGGCTGCTCGCCCGCGTCGGCGCGCTCCTGCAGCACCGTGAGCCAGCGCGTCGACAGTGCCTCGGCGGCGTCGATCTTGTTGGCGGCGGTGGCCACCTGGATCTGGGTGAGCGGGTGCAGCTTCTGGTCGGTCCAGTCGGTGTACGTGATGCCGCGACCGGGCAGGCGGTCGAGGAACAACTCGTACGCACCGCGCGCGCCGCCGATGAACACGGCGGCGACCTCCGCCATGACGAAGCTGAGCAGGCCGTAGTTGCGGCCGGTGGCACCGGTGTTGGAGCGGTCACCGGTCGCGCTGACCATGACCTCCTCGAAGGACACCGTGTGGTGCGCCGGCACGAAGACGTCCTCGGCGACCGCGGTGGCGCTGCCGGTGGCGGAGCCGGCGGAGACGTCCCAGTCGTCGACGATCTTGAGCTGGTCCATGGGGACGACGGCCATGATCTCGCCCAGGGTGCCGTCCGGGTTCTGGACCATCGCGGCGGTGAAGTCCCAGTCGGCGCCCTTGCAGCCGGTGTTGAACTTCCAGGTGCCGTTGAGGCGGTACCCGCCGTCGGTGGGGGTCGCGGTACCCGTCGGCGCGAACGCGCTGGAGATTCGGACGGAACCGGCGGCGAAGATCTCCTCCTGCGTCCGGTCGGGGTAGAGCGTGGCCGTCCAGGTGCTCGTTACCCACACCATGGTCACCCACGCGGCGGCCGGGCAGGCGCGGCCGATCTCGGTGATGACCTTCGCCTGGTCGGCCAGCGGCAGGTCGAGGCCACCGAACCGGCGGGGCACCGCCATGCGGAACACCCCGGCCTTCTCCAGGAGTTCGATGCTCTCGTCCAGCAGCCAGCCACGGTCCTCCGCGGCGCGTCCGTTCTCGCGAAGGGTCCCGGCGATGCTGCGCACGGCTTCCAGTACGGCTGTCAGGTCGTCGTTCGTGGCCATTTCCGGCTCCTCGATAGGTGCGATTCCTACTGCCGGTCGAGAGGCGCGAGAAACCAACGCCCTCCAGGCAGTTCGAAACCTTACTGAAGGCGCTGGAAAAAGCAGTAAGAGACCGCCCATTGCCTGGTCATCACCCCCACATTTCCATGGAGTCGCCGGACTGGACCACACAATTACCGAGCACTTACCGGGCACTTACCGACCGGAGACCGGAAAATGTGCGGACGGTGCGCGCGACGTCATGTGTGGGAATATTTCCCGCATGACTCTTTCATGGCCCGAACTCGTACGTACGGCGGCCGAGGACACGACCACGGCACTCGAAAAGGGAGCGGACCAGGGCTGGCACGGAAATGCCGGTGACCTGGACTGGAACTGTCGCGAAACCCTTTCCCACATCGCCCTCGGTGTCGTGGGTTACGCGGGCCTGCTCATCGCACGCCCCACCGACCGTTACATCACCCTGTTCTCCTCGATCGACTCGCACGCCTCCGCCCCCGCCGCCCTCGAAGGCATCCGTATCGCCGGCACGCTGCTCGCTGGCACCGTCCGTGACACCCCGCCCGAGGCCCGCGCCTGGCATCCCTACGGTCACTCCGACGCGGCCGGTTTCGCCGCCATGGGCGTGCTCGAACTCGTAGTGCACGGCCGGGACATCGCGCAGGCGCTCGATGTGGAGTACACGCCCTCGGACGAGCTCGCGGCGCCCGTGGTCGAGCGTCTCTTCCCCGACGCGCCGGCCGGCCACGACCCCGCCCAGACCCTGCTGTGGTGCGCGGGACGCATCGCACTGCCGGGACTGCCGCGCCGTACCGGCTGGCGCTGGGACGGCCGGGTCCGGTAACCGGCCGCCGCGCACCACACCGCTCCGGCGTGCCGTCGGGTGACTTCGAGCGAGTCGCCCGGCGGCACTCTTCTTTTTGCCCGGCGTTGTCGTTTCCCGGGCCGGAGACCGCGGCATTACCGCAGCATGGATGAGGCGTTGAACCTGCCCGAATAGTGTCGGCCACGGAATGCACAAGCACCCGTCCTGAACGTTCCTTTCACCGGAACGTTCCTCGCCAAGAAGGCAGGTCGATTCCCGCCATGTCACAGATCGTCGCGGAACTGGAAAACCACACCGCACGCTACGTCGAGGCCGTCAACACAGGCGACTTCGAGACGGTCGACGGTTTCTACACCGCCGACGCCATCGCCGTATGGGAACCGGGCAAGCCGCTCACCGGTGACGAGCGCCGGAAATACCAGCGTGAGTTCCTGGCGGCCAAGCCGCATATGACCGCCAAGCCCCGCCAGATATTCGTCACCGGGGACACCGCGCTGATGATCGTCGACTGGACGATCGACACCGTCGGCGCCGACGGCGCCCCCGAGCACCTGGTGGGCGTCGGCGTGGACGTGCTGGCCCTGGGCGAGGACGGGGTGTGGCGCTACGCGATCGACGACCCGTTCGGCCAGGAGAGCTGACCGGCGCGACGCAGCAACACCCGGACCCGAAGGCACATCCGATCATGAATGACATGTCAGGTCCGCGTGGCGGACCGGCATCGAGTACACGGGGGACACACAGCACCATGTACACCGGACCCACCAGCCAGCAGCGGCCGTCGCGCCGCACCCTCCTCAAGGCGGCCGGCGCGGCGGCCGCGACGGTACCCGTCCTCGCCCCGGCCGCCTCGGCCGCCTCCCGCGGCACCGCGGCGGCACCGGCGGCCGCGGCGGACTGGGACGTCATCGTCATCGGCGCGGGCTTCGCCGGCGTCACCGCGGCCCGTGAACTGCGCGCCCGCGGCAAGCGGGTGCTCGTCCTGGAGGCCCGCGACCGCATCGGCGGCCGCACCTGGACGGACACCTACGGCGGGCAGCTGATCGAGCGCGGCGGCACCTGGGTCGAGCCGACCCAGCCCTACCTGGGCCCCGAACTCAAGCGCTACTCCCTGGCGTTGGAGGAGGACGACCCGATCTCGACCACCTGGCTGCCGACGCCCAGCGGCCCGAAGCAGTTCACGCCGGAGGACGGCTTCGGCCGCATCGGCACCATCTTCGACCGCATGTTCGAAGGCTCGCAGACGTACTTCGAGAAGCCCCTCCAGCCGCTGCTCCGGAACGATCTGCTGGCGAGCCTGGACAAGCTGTCGCTGCGTGACCGCCTGAACCAGCTCTCCCTCACGCCCGCGGACGAGCTCCTCATCAACGGGCAGACGGCGGTCTACTCCGGCGGCACCAGCGCGATGGGCGCGTTCACGATGTTCGCGCAGTGGTGGGCGCTGTCCGGCCACTCCAACCAGGGCTGGAACGACACCATGCGCTGGCGCATCGCCAAGGGCACCAAGGCGCTGCTCGACGCGATGATCAACGAGGCCAAACCGACCGTCAAGCTCAGTTCACCCGTCGCCTCCGTCACCGACACGGGCTCACTGGTGTACGTCACCACCAAGTCCGGTACGCAGTACAACGCTTCGGCGGTCGTCGTCGCGATGCCGGTCAACGCCCTGAACACGGTCAAGTTCGCCCCGGCCCTGCCCGCGGTGCTCACCACCGCCTCGGACCAGGGCGTCGCCGTCAAGAACGCCGTCAAGCTGTGGATCCACGCCCGCAAGGGGGCGGGCCGGGTCTACGGCCAGGGCGCCGAGGGGGGATCACCGATCCCCATGCTGCTGCCGTTCAAGGAGACGGCCGACGGCATGCTGTACATCGCCTTCAGCACCGATCCCGCCTTCGACCCCACCAGCACCTCCCAGGTCAAGAGCGCCGTACAGAAACTCGGCGTGAACCTGGACGTCATCGGGGTCAAGGTGCACGACTGGGGCCGCGACCCCTTCGCGCGTGGCGGCTGGGCGTTCCGCAAGCCGGGTCAGCTCACCAAGCTCTACCCCGATGTCACCTACACCAGTGGGCGGCTCTCCTTCGCCAGCGGTGACATAGCCAACGGCTGGAGCGGCTACATCGACGGCGCCATCGAGTCCGGTATGCGTGCCGCCCGGCAGGCAGCGGGCGAGGAATGACCACCGACGCGTCACCCACCCACCTTCCAGAAGGGAAGCACAAAGCCATGTCAACCACGTCAGCCACGTCCTTCACCGTTGACTTCGACCCGGCACGCCCCGACCTCACCGCCGACACCGACACCCAGAACGAGATCTTCATCCAGGTGTTCAACTCGGGTGACGGCGCACTGTTCAACAGCCTTTACCTCGACGACTCGATATCGAACTTCTCCGGCGAGCCCCTGACGGGCGAGGCCCGGCTGACGTTCTTCAAGGAGTTCCTGGCTGCCAAGCCGACCCTCAAGGCGACCGTCACCCACTCGTACGTGGCCGGGGACGTGGCGCTGATCGGTGTCGAGTACGCCATCGACACCACGGGCCCCGACGGCGAGCCGGTCCGTCTTGAGGGCAACTGCACCGACGTGCTCCGCCGCACCGAGGACGGCCGCTGGCTGATGGCCATCGACCGCCCGGTGGCATCCAGCGGTCTCGTCGCCGACTAGATCCCAACCGGAGTCCCCCTGGTGCCCCAGGGGGGCTCCGCCGTGCCGGAAACCCCCGCATGCCCCCGGGCCCATGGCGGGCTGGACCTCGCACCTGGTGCGCCGCAAGCGGACGATCACACGATCGAGCTGATTCGGCGGCCATGGTCAGCGCGACCGGTGACCGCGCCGACGCGGGAGTCACCGGACGCACCACGGGCTGCTCGCCTACGTGCTCTCGGGCGTCGGCATCGCGCGCGGCGCGTACGAGCTGTTCCTCGCCCAGGGGCGCGTCCTGCTCTCGGCATGGAGCCGCGTACGTGCTTCCCCTGACGGCGGGTTCCCTCCGGCGGCGGCAGGCCGGAACACGCGAAAGGGCGGCACCACCGGTCTGCACGGTGGTGCCGCCCTTTCGCGCCCGCCGGTCAGGACGCGGTGGCCGGTTTCCCGAAGCGGCCGTTGACGAACAGCAGCTCTTCGCCCGCCGCACCCTGCCCCGCCGCCAGCACCGTACCGATGAAGATGGTGTGGTCGCCGAACGAGTGCGCCTCGGTCAGCTCGCACTCCAGCCACGCCACCGAGTCGTCGAGCAGCGGGGCCCCCGTGTGCTCGCCGGCCCGCCAGTCCACCTGCTCGAACTGCGCGGCACCCAGGACGCGGCTCTTGTCGGCGAAGTGCCGGGCGAGTGCCTCCTGGTGAGCGCCGAGGATGTTCACGGCGAAGTGCCCTGCATCGGTCAGCGAGTCGTGCATGACCGCGCTGTGGCCGATGCCGCACAGGACGGCCGGCGGGTCGAGGGAAACCGAGCTGAAGGCGTTCGCCGTCATGGCGTGGAGGTGCTCTCCACCCACTGTGAGGACCGTGACGCCCGTGGCGAAGCGGGACATCACCTCGCGAAGCCGGTCTGGCCGTACCGGACCGTGACCGGTACGCATGGCAGCGTGATCGAGTTCGACGGACGCGGAATTCATGCCACTCTCCGATGGGTCACACGGGACACGTCAGTGCCGTCCGCGCGGAAGGGCAGCCGGCTCAATCAACGTAACCGTGGCGTCTCGCGGTTCTCCCACGCCCGGGTAACCGCCGTGACACCTGTGCCGGGAGGTGACCAATGACCTTCCAGTGACCGGACGTTGACCTTGGCGCCGGACCCTGAGGACATGAATGAGAACTCCACCGCGGCCGCGGAACCCGAACTCGCCGAACCCGAACTCGCCGAGCCCTATCTGCGCCAGATACTCGACATGGCCGGACTGGCCGTCGAATACGTACGGGCAGAGGCGAACACCCTGTACATGCGCGGCGACGACGGCACCGAGATCCCGGTCGTGGACTTCGCCGGCGGATACGGTTCGGTGCTGCTCGGCCACAACCACCCGGAAATCAACGCATACGCCCGGGACCTGCTCGCCGAACAGACCCCGATCCACGCCCAGTTCTCGCGCCACCCGTACGCAAACCGACTCGCCGCCGAACTGAACCGCATCATCGCGCGTGAACTCTCCGACGACGAGCCTTATTACGCCATCTTCGGCAACAGTGGCGCGGAATCGGTGGAAGCCGCCGTCAAGCACGCGGAACTGGACCGGGGCATGCGGATCTCCGCGCTGCTCGACACCGTCGGAGCCGAACTCGACGCGGCGCGCACCGCCGTCTCGACGGGAGCCGCCACCGTCCACGGCGAGACGGCCGCCCGTCTCGGGGTCGCGCTCGCGGCCGACGACAACGATGCCTTCCGCCTCCTCGAGACGGAGATCAAGCGCCGCAACAGCGAGACCGCCGCGGCACCACCGCTGTTCCTCGCGCTTGAGGGCGGCTTCCACGGCAAGCTGGCCGGCAGCGTGCAGCTGACCCACAACGAGAGCTACCGGCTGCCCTTCAAGTCCCTCGCGGCCCAGGCACGGTTCGTTCCGCAGGACCGGCCCGAGGCGCTGCGCGCCGTACGGGCACAGGAGCGCCGGGTACTGCTCGGTCTGAGCACGGAGCGCGGAAGGATCACGGTGACGGAACACGAGTTCCCCGTGTTCTGCGCCTTCCTGGTCGAACCCATCCAGGGCGAGGGGGGAATTCGTGTCCTGTCCCCCGAATTCGCCCGGGAAATCCAGGAGTTCTGCGCCGCCATCGACTGCCCGGTCGTCGTCGACGAGATCCAGAGCGGAATGGGCAGGACGGGCACGCTGCTCGCCAGTTCCCGGATCGGTCTGCGCGGTGACTACTACACCCTCGCCAAGACGCTCGGCGGAGGCATCGCGAAGGCGTCCGTGATGCTGGTGCGCGAGAAGCGCTATCGCCGGGATTTCGAGGTCGTGCACAGCTCGACCTTCGCGAAGGACAGCTTCTCCTGCCACATCGCGCTACGGGTCCTGGACCTTCTGGAAAGGGACGGCGGAGCAGCGTACCGGCAGGCCGAGGAGCGCGGTGTGGCACTGCGCGCCAAACTCGACGCGGTGCGGGCGGAATTCCCGGACGTGGTGCTGGACGTGCGTGGTCGTGGGCTGATGCAGGGCCTGGAATTCCGTGACCAGTCCGACGCGTCGTCGCCCGAACTGCGCGAGATCGCGGGCAGCGGTCTGTTCGGCTACTTCCTGGCGGGCCATCTGCTGCGCCGGCACCGGGTACGGACCTTCCCGACGGCCAGCGCGGTCGGGACGCTGCGGTTCGAGCCGTCGATCCAGGTCACGGATGCCGAACTCGATCAGCTGTACGACGGACTTCGCGATGTGTGCACACTGTTGAGGAAACAGGCCGGCGACGAGCTCACCGCCGCGGGCCGCTGACCTACCCCTGGGTGAGTACGTCGCCTCCCCCCACCGGCGGACGGACCCAGGGCAGTTCGGACACGTGCGGGCCAGGACCAGGCCAGGCATGTGCGACCGGGAGCAGTACGGGAAACGGAACGCGCCGGCAGCGCCGCCGTCACGCGGAACACCGGTCCCGGCAACGCAGCACGCCGGAGCGAGCGGAAACGGGGATCTCATGCAGTTCCGATTACTGGGGCCACTGGAAGTCGAGAACGAGGGGGGCGTGGTGGACCTGGGCGGGCGCAGGCAGCGCGCGGTGTTGGCGTATCTCCTGCTGCACGCGAACCAGGTGGTGTCCACCAGCCAGTTGCTGTCGGCCCTGTGGGCCGACGACGCGGCGCCGATGACCGCGCGCAAGATCCTGCAGAACGCCGTCTGGAAGCTGCGCGGTGTGCTGGCTCGGCCTCCGCGGTCCGAGCACACCGCTGAGCTGCTGACCCGCCCGCCCGGCTATCTGCTGCGCGTACCGCCGCAGCGCGTCGACCTGCTCGACTACCGGCAGCGGGTGGCGGCCGGCAGGGCGGCCCTGACGGCGGGACAGGTGGAGTCCGCGCACAAGTCCCTCGGTGAGGCGCTGTCGTTGTGGCGCGGGCCGGTGCTCGCCGACCTGGTGGAGGAGGGGATCTGCTGGCCGGAGCTGACGGCCGTGCAGAACAGGCGGCTCAATGTCATGGAGGATCTGTTCGAGGCCGCCCTGGCCTGTGGCCGGCACCAGCTGATCCTGCGCGACCTGGAGAACCTCGTGGCGTCCGAACCGCTGCGGGAACGCGCGTCCGGGCAGCTCATGGTGGCCCTGTACCGGTGCGGGCGGCAGGCCGAGGCGCTGGCGGTGTTCGGCCGGGTGCGCGCCGCCCTCGTGGAGGGGCTCGGGCTGGAGCCGGGACGCGAACTGCACCGGTTGCAGCAGGCGATCCTCACCCACGATCCGTCGCTGGAGGCGCCGCGGGCGGTGGGCGGCCGGGACGCGATGGGCGGCCGGGACGCGATGGGCGGCCGGGACGCGGTGACCGTCACGCCCGCAGCCCCGCCCGCGGAGTCCGCGGCCGTGCCCGCCGACTCCCCCGCCGCCGAGGACCCCTGCCCCACCGGCCCGCACGAGTCCCGCACCGCCAGCGTGGTCATGTTCCGCTTCCGCCTCGGCGAGGAACTCGGCCGGGTGCTGGTCGAGGACCGGGACCGGGTGCTCGACGCCCTGACGCAGGTAGCCCGGGAGAAGGCCGAACTGCACGGCGGCCGGGTCACGGCCGTGCTCGGCTCGACGGTCCTCGCCGTGTTCGCCGGGACCGACCCGGCCGAGGGCGCCGAGCATGCGGTCCGCACCGCTGCGGCCGTCCGCGACAGCCTCAGCGTCCCCACCGGCACCCTCGCTCCGCCGCAGGCCGCCGTGCGCGGTCTCACCGTGCACGCGGCCGTGGCCTCCGGCGCGGCTCTGCTGTCGCGCCTGCCCTCGGAGCACGTGCTGCCCCCATGGGTCGGCGGCAGGCTCGTCGACACCTGCCGGACGATGCTGTCCCATGTACAGGCCGGGGAGATCCACGCCTGCGAGGAGACCCGCCGGCAGAGTGAGGGGGCGGCCACGTTCCGTCGTGCCTGTGCCTCGGCCGTCGCCCCCTGGGAACTGCACATGGTCAAGGGCGATGTCCCGGAGCTGTCCCACGGCTGGGCGGGCGCGGGCGACCAGGTCAGTGAGCTGGAGCTCACGCAGCACACGCTGCTGCGCACGCAACAGCGCTCGGCCGCGCATCTGATCACACTCATCGACGACTCCGGCCGGGCCAGGACACGGCTGCTCATGGAGTTCCAGCGGCGGGTCGAGGAGAGCCACGGCGGACGGGTGCGGGTGCTGGCCGGCACGGTCCCGCCGCCGGGGGCGGGTTCCGCGCTGTCGGTGCCCGCGGAGATGCTGGCCGCGTACTGCGGCATCGAGCCGGGCGGCCCCGAAGCCCACACGACGGCGCAGCTGCGGGCCACGCTCGACCGGCTCGGCGGCGACCGGGGCACCGGAGGGGACCTGTACGCGTCCCTCGCGTCGCTGCTCCGGAAGGGGCGGACGGCGTTCGGGCCGGCGGTGCCGGGCGATCTGCTCCGCGCGTGGACGGCCTTCCTCGCGCGGGCGGCACGCGAACAGCCGCTGGTGGTGATCTGGGACGATCTGCAGTTCGCCGACGACGCGCTGCTGGACGTGGTGGAGCAGCTGACGCAGACGCATGCGAACGTGCCGCTGCTCAACGTCGTCGGCGCGGACGCCCGGTTGCCCCGGCGGCGCCCCGGCTGGGCAACCGGCCGCCCCCGCACGGTGACCGTCAGTCTCACCCCGGAGCCCGGCGACGACCTGAACCGGCTACTGGAGTCCCTGCTTCCGCCGGTCCGGGAGCCCGAGGTCGTCTGAGAGCGACTCGCCCGTGCCGGTGAGTCGTACGGCACGGGCGAGCGCGCCGATGACCTCCGTGACGTCCGGGGATCCGGCCGGCAGGACGTCCACGGCCGTTTCGATGAGCAGGGACCCCGCGAGGGCCTTCCACGGGGCCGTGGCGCCGACGCGCACCGGCCCCGCCGGCCTGACCACGCCGAGCACCTGCCGTACCCACTCGGTGATGCGGCCCCGTTCCGGGGCAGTTACGCCCGGCGCGCCTTGAAGCCGGGCGCCGAAACGGGCCAGGATCTCCCCGGCGTGCTCGGCGAGGAGGGCGCCTTCCGTCGTCGTCGGACAGCCTGCCGAGGGGGCGACGGGCACGGTGGCATCCGGCCGTGCCCGGCCGGTGCCCCTGGACCGCCGCAGCCCCTCGGACAGGGCCTCGGCGAACTGTCTGCCGACGAAGACGGCCAGGGGCGCGTCCATCTCACCGGCGACGGGGGCACGCACCGGCAGGGGCGATCCGTGCGTGGAACGACGGGCATGTGCGGATGCGGTTTCCATGGGAACAGCACACCAAGCCCGGCACACCGGCCGCCCATTCGCGGCTCTCCCCGGCGGTCATCACACGGCCCACCGGCCGGGCCGTGCCTCAACCGGCTCGGCCGCCCTGCCCCGGAACCCGCCGTGCCCGCTGTGGGAGCGGCCGGCCCAGGGCTGCTCCCCCGGCCGCTTGGGGCGGCACTCCGGGATCGGCACCACGCGTCGCGGCATCGGGGCGGGCTCCCACAGCCGCGGCAGGGTCAGCATGCCGGCGTGTTGTCGGCCGCTGCCCCAGAAGGGGCGACGGCCCAGCAGGTCGGAGTGACCGCAGGCCACGACGAGCAGCGGGGACCGGGTGGTGCCGCGGCCGAGGGCCTCCACCCAGTCGAGCACCTCCTCGTCGGCCAGATGCAGATCGTCCAGACACAGCACCAAGGGGCGGTGGCGCGCCTCGTGCTCGATCACCTCCCCCCAGGCGGCGAGCACATCGGCCCAGCGCCCTGACCGGCCGGAGTCCGGCGGCGACGACAGGGCACGCAGCAGCCGTACGGCGTCCACGTCGGAGTCGACCGCGGAGCGGACCACGGCCCTGAGCCGGTGCTCCGGCGTTTCGGGCAGTGCCCGGTCCCGCGGCGCCCACGCCTCGAGCAGCGCGGCCGCCAGGCCGGCCGCGTCCGGGCCTGCCTTCAGCACACGTGGCCGTACGACGCGCACCTCCTCGAAGTCGCCTGCGATCCTGCGTTCGAACTGGGCGAGAAGGCGCGTCT
The DNA here is from genome assembly GCF_036345175.1 of Streptomyces sp. NBC_00576. Lineage (NCBI taxonomy): Bacteria > Bacillati > Actinomycetota > Actinomycetes > Kitasatosporales > Streptomycetaceae > Streptomyces > Streptomyces sp. NBC_00576. The sequence continues at coordinate 2,529,408 of NZ_CP107780.1, forward strand.
TGCCGACCCCTCGGTCGCCGAGCACCGTCAGCATGCTGGGCACGTCATGGTGGGTCGAGTAGTCCAGAAAGCTTTCCAGCAGCGCGAGTTCGTGCCGGCGTTGCCCGCGGGTGTCGGTGCCGCGCACCGTCGCCGCGCCCGCGCGCAGGGCCTGCGCCGACCGGATGCCGGCCACCCCGTCCGCGGCGTACGTGGTCTCGCCGTACCGGACCCAGGCATCGGTGTCACCCGCGACTTCCTCGCTGACGTACAGCTCGCCCGCGGGGACTCCGGTGAGCAGCCCGTGCGCCCTGTCGAGCAGCGTGCCCACCACGGAGACGGCGGCCCGGGGGTCGTGCGGATCGTGCCGCACGATCGCCTTGCCCGAGATCACCACGGCACGCATCACCATGCCCATCCCGGACGTCAGCCGTTCGCGGGCCGCGAAGGCCGCGCGCACCGCGTTCAGGGATGCCTCGGGGCGCTCGGACCGCAGACCGAACAGGGCCGCGCACAGCCCGCCCATCGATCCGACGACCGTGCCGGAGCGCGCCTCGACGCTCTCGGTGAGCACGGTGACCGCGTCGTGCAGGGAGGCGTCCAGCTGCTCGCTCTCCATCGCCGCCGCGTCCACGGCGGACTCGGTGCACACGACGAGCACGCACACGTCCCGGCGCTCGGCGACCGCGCCCGCCTCGGCGACACCCAGGGGACGCGGGGTGCGCGGCTCCTCCTCGGCCGGCGCAAACTCCGGCGCGAACTCCGGCACGAACTCGGGGACCGACACGGTGCCCGGCCCGGCGACTTCCGTCACGCCCGTTCCCGGTGCCGCGGTGTGCGCCGCGGTGATACGTACGGGCGTCTCCACGCGGCCCGTCTCCGCGACCGTATGCCGCCGAGGCGCCCGCACCTCCGTACCGCCCGGCTCCGCGCGGCCCCCGGCCGGAGAGGCCAGCGTCTGATCGTGCCGCAGGATGCGATGCTGCAGGGTCTGCAGGCCGGCGGACGGCTCAAGTCCGTACTCCTCCACCAGCGCCAGACGCACCCTGCTGAACACGCTCAGCGCCTCCGCCTGCCGACCGCAGCGGTACAGGGCGAGCATCAACTGCCCGCACAGACGCTCCCGCAGCGGCTCGGCCTCGGCCAGGGAGGTGAGTTCGCCCAGCACCGCATGGTGCCGGCCGCACGCCAGCTCGGCCTCGAAGCGGTCCTCCATCGCGTCCAGTCGCAGCTGCCGCAGCGCGGTCAGCTCGGCCCACTCCATGCCCTCTTCGGCCAGATCCGACAGGGCGGAGCCACGCCACTCCGCGAGGGCCTCACCCAGCAGCACGGCGGCCTCGGCCGGTTCACCCGCGTCGAGGCGCGCCCGGCCCGCGGTGACTGCGCGCTCGAAACGGGTCGCGTCGAGCCGCTCGGGATCGACGCGCAGGACATAGCCCGGCGCCCGGGTGAGCAGTTGCGGCGGCATCGAACCGTCGGGCCGCTCCCCGTCACCGGTCTCCAGCAGGGCGCGCAGCCCCCACACCGCGTTCTGCACCATCTTGCGTGCCGTGACGGGCCGCGACTCCTCGGGCCACAGTGCGTCGAGGAGCTGACTGGTGGCGACCACCTGGTTGGCACGCAGGAGCAGCAGTCCGAGCACCGCTCTCTGCTTGACGCCTCCCAGCGGCAGACTCCGCCCCCCGCTCACCACTTCCATCGGCCCGAGAACCTTGAATTCCACGCCCACCCCCGAACGTCGAGCATCCATGTTCAGTCATGGCAGGCGCCGTTGCCCGCCCGAGCGGCGTTCGCCGAGCTGACGCCGCGCAGAATCACCTCGGCCACGTCGCCGAGTCGCTGGTCCAGATAGAAGTGACCACCGGGAAGGACCCGCACCTCGGTGTCGGCGAGGGTGTGCGTCCGCCAGCCGGCCGCCTCCTCCACGGACACGACCGGGTCGTCGGTACCGCACAGCACGGTGACCGGCGTGTGCAACGGCTCCCCGGGCACCCAGGAGTACCCGGCGAGGGCCGTGTAGTCGGCGCGCAGAGCCGGCAGCACCATTGCCACCAGCTCGGGGTCGTCGAGCAGCGCCGCGCCGGTTCCTCCGAGCCGGCGTACGGCGGTGAGGATCGCGTCGTCGTCCGGCGGCGCGTCGTGCGGGTTCCGCTTCGGTCCCGGCGCGCCGCGGGCCGACAGGAAGAGCCTGCGGGGTGGTCGGGCCCCGCGCTCCTGGAGGATGCGGGCGGTCTCGTACGCGATCAGCGCCCCCATGCTGTGGCCGAAGAACGCGCAGGGCTGGTCCTGGTCGTCGGACTCCAGCTTCCCGGCGATGACCGCGGCGAGTTCCCCGATGTCGGTCACCGGCGTTTCGCGTCGGCGGTCCTGGCGGCCGGGGTACTGCACGGCCCAGACGTCGATGTGTGGCGCGAGCAACCGGGACAGCGGCAGGTACGCGCTGGCCGCGCCGCCCGCGTGCGGGAAGCAGATCAGTCTGAAAGCGCCCGGCTCGGGATCGCCGAAACGTCGGAACCACTGGCCGTCCATGGTGCGCTGCGCTCCTGTCTGTTCATCTGCGGTGGCTGGTAGCCGTTCTCGGTACGGGCCCGGTGCAGCACCTCGGCCCACCAGCTGATGCGGTCGAACATCAGCCGGGCCGAGGTCTCCCACTCGTCGGAGGCGACCAGGTTGCCGTCCGGCGCGAGCCGCTCCCAGTGGTTGTGGAAACTGACGGTCTCCGACACCGGGACGGCGTGGACCAGGCTGAAGACCTGACGCAGACCGGCCACGGCACACAGTCCGCTCGAAGGGCCACCGTAGGAGAGGAAGCCGACGGGCTTGGCGTGCCACTCCTCGTCGTACCAGTCGATGGCGTTCTTCAGCGATGCCGGGAAGGTCTGGTTGTGCTCGGGGGTGACCACCACGAACGCGTCGGCCGCCCCCAGCCAGGGCGCCAGGTCCTTGACGGCCTGCGGCTTGGGCGCCGACGGGTCGGCGGACATCACGTCGGGCAGCCAGGCCGTGGCGAGGTCGATGACGTCCACGTCGAAGTCGTGCCGCAGCCGGGCGCGCGCGGCGAGCCATTCCGCCGCCACGTGGCCGAACCTGCCCTTTCTGATGCTGCCGATGATGATCGCCAGCCGCAGCCGTTCACTCTCGGCCACTTCTCAACCGCCTTCCGCACCGCCGCCGAACCGGTCATTCCTCAAAGAAGCCTGGCCCAGGCCCCTTCGGATCGGCTTCGGGCGGCTTCGGACCGACTGCAGTCGGCCTTCGGGCCGGTGGCCGAGCCCTGTTCGTCGCCGATCACTTCGCACGGCTGCCAAGTACGCTGAGATCATGGAATTCGGGGTGCTTGGGCCGCTGGAGGTGCGCACGGACGCAGGGCGCGTCGTGCGGGTGCCCGAAGTCAAGGTCCGTATGCTCCTCGCCGATCTGCTCGCCCACAACGGGCAGGTCGTGCCGGTGAGCCGGCTCGTCGAGGACCTGTGGGGCGGCTCGACGTTCACGGCCCGGCCCACGGCGTCCCTGCAGGCCAAGGTGTCCCAGCTGCGGCGCGCCCTGGAGGACGCGGAGGCGGGCGGCCGCGAGTTCGTGGCATACCGGGCGCCCGGTTATGTCCTGGACATCCCGGCCGCCGCGCTGGACGCGGGGCGGTTTCGCACCCTGGTCGCCAAGGCCCGAGCCACCGAGGATCCCCGGGCGCGGGCGGCGTTGTACACCGAGGCGCTGGCGCTGTGGCGCGGCCCGGCCTTCGCCGAGTTCGCGGACCAGCCGTGCGTACGGCCGACGGCGGCGAACCTGGAGGAGGAGCGTCTGACGGCGGTGGAGGAACACGCTCAGGCGCGGCTGGAGTTGGGCGAGCACAGCCTGCTGGTCGGTGAGCTGACCGAGCTGGTGGGGAAGTACCCGTTGCGCGAGGGGCTGCGGGGCGCCCTGATGTGGGCGCTGTATCAGGCGGGGCGCTCGTCCGACGCGCTCGACTGCTTCACCGATCTGCGGCGCCGGCTCGACGAGGAACTGGGGCTCACCCCCGGCCCGTCCCTGGAGGCACTGCAGCGCTCCATCCTGCGCCACGACCCGGAACTGGCCCGGCCCGAACCGCCTGTTCCGTCGGCCGGGGGCGTGCCGGTGCGGCCGGGACCGACGTCGTCGGCCTCGCCCCTGGTGGGCCGTGACCAGGACGTACGGACGATCCGGACGCTGCTCCCGCAGCGCCGGCTGGTGACGCTCACCGGTCCCGGGGGCGTCGGCAAGACCCGGCTCGCACAGGCCGCGGCCGAGAGTCTGACCGGCGCGTTCACCGACGGTGTCTGGCTGGTGGAGCTCGCGGACATCGGTGGCCTGGAACGGTTCGCGAGCACGGAGTCGCTGGCCGAGCAGGTCATGGCGGCGCTCGGGATCCGTGAGAACGCCTCGGACGACGACCGCAAGGGCCCGGCGGACCGCCTCGCCGACGCGCTGGCCGCGCGGCGGCTGCTCCTCGTGCTGGACAACTGCGAACACGTCGTGGAGGCCGTCGCGCAGTTGACCGGCCTGCTGCTGGGCAGGGCCCCGCACCTGCACATCCTGACCACCAGTCAGGAACCGCTGCGCACCAGGAACGAGACGGTGTACCCGGTGGCGCCGCTGTCGCTGCCCCCGGCCGACCGGCCGGGACTCGACGCGCTGACGAGCTCGGGCGCCGTACGCCTCTTCGTGGAGCGGACCACCGCGACGGACCCGGCGTTCGTGCTCGACACGACCACGGCCCCTCTCGTCGCGGACGTGTGCCGGCGCCTCGACGGCATCCCGCTGGCCCTGGAGCTGGCCGCCACGCGGGTCAGATCCCTGGGCATCAGGGAGCTGCACGACCGTCTCAACGACCGCTTCAAGGTACTCAACAGCGGCTACCGGGACGCCCCTTCGCGCCACCGGACGTTGCAGGCCACCCTCGACTGGAGCTGGAGCCTGCTCGACCACCGGGAACAGACGGTGCTGCGGCGATTATCGGCCTTCAGCGAAGGGTGCGGCCTGGAGGCCGCCGAGGACGTGTGCTCCGGGGGTGGTACGTCCCGCGCCGATGTCCTCGACGCGCTGAGCCTGCTCGTGGAACGGTCCTTCGCCGTACGGACCGAGGGCCCGAACGGTCCGCGCTACCGGCTGCTGGAATCCGTCGCGGTCTACGCGCGTGACCAGCTCGCCAAGTCCGGGGAGAGCGCCCAGACCGCGACCCGGCACCTGCGCCACTACGTCCGGTTCGCCGAGCGGGCCCGGCCGCATCTCCACGAGCGCGAACAGTCCCGCTGGTTCCAGTCCCTGGATCTGGAGGCGACCAACATGCAGCGCGCTCTGCACGAGGCGGGCCGGGCCGGAGCCACCCAGGACGCGCTGCGCCTGGTCAATTCCCTGACCTGGTACTGGTTCGTGCGCGGTCGGCTCGGCGAGGCCCGCTGGGCGCTGGCTACGGCCATGGACACGCCGGGCCCGGCCGCGCCCGAGGAGCGCCTGGAGGCGACGTTCTGGCATGCGGGCATCCGTCTGCTGCTCGGCGAGCACGACGCGGAGCGCGACGCGGGGCACGACGGAGAGCTCGACACACTCGGCGAGTACGCGGCCGGGTCGACCGTGGAGTCGGCCAGGGCCGAGTGGTTCCTGGCGCACGCGCAGTGGACGGTGGGGGCGTTGACCGACGGCGAGAAGCGGGTCGAGCGCGTCCTGGTCTCCTTCCGTACGCTGCGCGACGCGTGGGGCACCGCCGCCGCGCTCACCACGCGCGCCGGCTTCGCCCTGGCGCGCGGTGATCTGGAGGCGGTGCGCGGCAACGCCGAGGACGCCCGCGCCCACTTCGCCGAACTGGGCGACCTCTGGGGCAGGTTGAAGACCACCGACGTGCTCGGCAGGCTTGCCGAGATCAACGGCGACTACGACCTGGCGGCCCAACTGCACCGCGAGAGCCTGCGGATCGCCCAGACCCTGGAGATGTGGCCCGAGCTGTCCGCGAAGCTGTCCGGCCTCGGCAGGATCGCCCTGCTCACGCAGCGCTACGAGGAGGCCGACGATCTGCACACGCGTGCCCTGCGCCTCGCGGCCGAGCAGGGCAACCAGCCCGCCGAGCAGTTCGCCGCGCTGGGGCTCGCACTGAGCGCCCGGCGCCAGGGCCGGCTGGACGCCGCCGAGGAGTGGCTGCGGCCCTGGCTCGCCTGGAACCGTCGGCGCGACGACGCGCCGGGACTCGCGCTGGTCCTGGCCGAGCTGGGCTTCATCGCCGAACAACGCGGCGACGCCGGCCGCGCCCTCGCGTACCACGGGGACGGCCTTGCGGCTGCCGTGACGACCAAGGACCCCCGCTCGGTCGCCCTGGCACTCGAAGGCCTGGCAGGCGCACACTCCCTGGCCGGGGACCCGGAGCGGGCCGCGCGCCTGCTCGGCACGGCGGCGGCGACCAGGGAGCGGGCCGGGGCTCCGCACCCCCCGGCGGAACAGGGTGATGTCGAGCGCATCTCCACCCGCGTGCGCGCCACGATCGATGAGGGCACCTACGCCCGGGAGTTCGCCCACGGCACCCTCAGGGGCCACGAGACCCAGGCCACGGTGGAGTCGGCGCGCCCGAGCACACGGTGAGCCGCTGCGCACGGAAACCACAGGCCAAGAGCGCTTCGCGGCCGGTTCGTCCGTGCGGCGAGTACGTCCGACGCGGTGTCACCGGACCCTGATCGCTCGACGGCGCGAGCGCGCACACCGACGGGCAAAGTGCTCAATTCAGGTATGGCGTGCAGGAGTTCGAGTAACGTTGACGCGGTGATCAAGCAGAGCAGGCCGGGCGTGTCGGCTCGCCTCGTCGTGGTGGATCCGGACTTCGAGGCCCAGTGCGAGCGGGTGAACGAGCACCTGCTCGTACCCGTCGCCGAGTCGACGCGCGGCGGGCAGGGACATGAGGCACTGGTGGAAGCGCTGGCAGCCTTCCGGAGCATCAGCGATTCCCTGGCCGCGGCCGTCGAGCGGGGACCGCGCGTCTGGACGCCGAACGGCCGCTGGGAGCACGAGGGCCTGAGAATCGTCGACCTGCCGACTCCACACATAGACCTGCTCTACTCCGTGTTGCGCGAGTTGTCCGGCGCCCTCGTCGGGTCCCCCGATTCCACTCGGCCGACGGGCACGGCGGTGGCGCTCCACTCCCTCGACTCCGCAGGCGAAGGCACCGCGGTAAGTCTGGTCGGCACGATGGCACGCGTGTTGTCGCTCATGGATCTGACGCCCGACACCGACACCGACACGCTCACCGGCGCGCTCGAAGCCGCCGACGGCCAGGACGTACGGCTGACCTACGCACAGGAAGACGCGTGGCAGCGCCTCGCGCACCGTCTGACCATGTTGCTCACCGAGGACGCACCGCTCCACCGCTTCCTCTACTGATCAGGCGGAACGCCCACCCCCGCCCCGAGCAGGCTGCCGCGCTCGCGCCCTCATCCTCCTGACGGCCGGGAGGAAGAGGAAAGCGAGCGCGGGCAGCACTGCGTCAGGCGGTCATGGCGTCGCGGACGAGGGCGGTGTCGACGAACTGTTCGAAGCGGACGATGAGTGCGCCGCGTACGACGAAGTGGTGGGCGACGCGGACGTCGATCGCCTTGCCGGTGGCCTTGTTGACCGCCGTGTAGCGGGCCAGGACGACGACGTTCTCCCCGTCCACCACATACGTGTCGTCGTGCGCGGCCCAGCCCTCCCACTCCTTGCCCAGCTGTTCCATCACATTGGCGGTGACGCCCTCGGGGGTGCGATAGGTACCGGCCAGCGGGAAGCCCGCCATCTCGGTCCACTCCACGTCCGGGGCGAGAGTGGCGCGCAGGGCGTCCAGGTCGCCGGCCGCGGACGCCAGGTACTGGCGGCGCACGACGTCGGCGGGGGCCGCGGAGGTCGCGAAGTCGGTGGCGGTCGTGCTGGTCAGCCCCATGTCATCTCACCCTTGGCGACCTTCGCACCGATCTGCGCGGCGATCAGCATGCCGTTGTCCGGGTAACGCTTGACGAGCGCCTCGGTCAGCGCGGCCCCGTCGGCCGCCTTGCCGAGTTCCTCCTCGAAGGCGAGCAGGTAGTCACGGGTGGCGGTGATCGCGGAGGCGTCCGCCGCGGTGCCGGGCAGGCGGTGGCCGGGCACGACCAGCTGCGGGGCGAGGGCGGTCATCTCGTCGAGGAGGTCGATCCAGGCGGCGCGGTCGCCGGGGGTGGGGGTGTCGGCGACCCAGACGTGCTCCTGCTGGAAGAGCAGCACCCCGCCGAGCAGGGCGCGGGTCTCGGCCTGCCACAGGTAGTGGCGGTCGGGCAGCGCGGCCGTGCCGCCCTTCAGCTCGAAGCGGTGGCCCTCCAGGGTCAGGTCACCCGTCAGCGGGGCGAGTTCGACCAGGCGGGTGGGGAGGTTGGCGCCGAGTGCGGCCCAGGCCTTGAGCTTGCCCTCGTAGGAGTGCTGGATGTGCTCGATGACCAGCGGCGTCGCCACGAACGCCGCCTCGGGGAAGGCGTCGGCCAGGACTTCGGCGCCGAAGTAGAAGTCGGGGTCGGCGTGGCTGACGAAGACCGTGGTCAGCGTCCTGCCCGAGTCGAGGATCTCCGCGGCCAGCCGGTGCCCGTCGGCCCGGGTGAACGCGGCATCCACCAGCAGCGCCTCGCTGTCACCGGTGACCAGGGTGGCCGTCTTGTTCTTGGAACCGGCCGGGAAATCCAGGTCCAGGACCTTGAAGGAAAGAGCACTCATCGAAGACTCCTTGTGGGAGAGGGGGGTTGGGGTGAGGGGTGAGCGAGTGAGGGAAGGGGTGGGGACGGGGGAAGCTCAGGCGGTACGAAGGGTCGCGAGCCGCTGGTCGACCTCGTCGGCGGTGGCGCGCCCCCGGGCCAGCACGGTGACTCGGTCGCCGCCCACGGCGAGGAGGGTGGGGAAGCCGGTGACGCCCAGCGAGGCGGCCCGGTGGAAGTCGGCCCCGGCCGCGACCCGCACTCCGGGCCCGTCGAAGGCGGCCAGCACGGCATCGGCGTCGAGTCCGGCCGCCTCGGCGACCTTCCGGTAGGTCGCCGCGTCGGAGAGGCTGAGCCCGTCGACGTAGAAGGCATGCTGCAGTGCGACGGCCAGTTCCGCCGCGCGGGAGGGCGCGGCCTGGCGCAGGGCGGCGACGCCACGGGCGGCGGCCTCGGAGTCCATCACGAACGAACCGTCCGCGATCAGCTCCTCGTACGCCTCACCGAACTCGGCCCCCGTCAGCTCGGTGATCTGGGCATTCGCGCCCTGGACATACCCGAACTCCCGGACCGGCACCCGGCGCGACCCGGTGAACAGGCCACCGGAGACCACGTCCACAGGGAGGTCCGGATGGCGGGAGGCGACCTCGGCCAGCGTTCCGGAGAAGCCGTGCGACCAGCCGCAGTAGGCGTCGAAGACGTAGACGAGCTTCATGGAGGACCTCGGCAGTGGTGTGGCGTCCGCCGGATGCGAGCGCTTCGCCTGAGAAAACAGTAACTGACGAGTCAGATATTTCCCCGCACCGACCTCGCGCATGTGACGCCCGACACACCCGCGCCCGCGATGGCGATCTGGATCCGGATCCCGAAGTCAGGGCAGGCGGGGCAGCTCGTCCCGCGCGGAGTGGCTGAGGATGCGCAGGTCTTCGGCGAACCGTTCCCAGTCCTCGGGCGGCAGTGGCGCAACGAAGTAGCGGCGTATGTTCTCCACGTGCAGGCGGGACGCCCGCACAGCGGTCTCCTCCCCCAGCCGGGTCAGACGCACCAGCCGGCCGCGCCGGTCGTCCGGGTCCTCGGCGCGCTCGACCAGACCGGCCGCCGCCATCCGGTCCACCAGACGCGTCGCACCGCCCGTGGTCAGCACCTGCTCCTGGGCGACGGCCCGCATGGACAGCCCGGGCTCGCCCGCCCGCCCCAGGATGAGCAGCACCTCGAACATGAGGTGACTGATGCCGCACTCCTGCTCCAGCGACCGGCCCAGGATGTATTCGAGCCGGTTCGCCGCGCCCTGCAACCGCCCGAACGCCAGCACCAAGGCGTTGTTCGCGGCCTCCTGCGGCGACGAGATCTCCACCCGCCCAGCCACCTGACCACCCCCACTCTCGTCCTCTGCAGCTCCCATCCATTGATCATGCCGTGTCTCGGGCCGGAGGACGCACCATCCCCCGGAACGACAGGGGCGGATTTAGCAGAGTGCAAAATTTACCCTGAGCAATGATTGAATCCCTCCTCGCTCCCGTACCTCCTGGCGTACGAGCCGCTCACACCAGGAGGCCCCATGCCCGTCTCGGCCAAGAAGGCCGGAAACCTGTTCGTGTTCGGCGCGCTGGGGCTGACCCTCGCCGCGCTGGCCTACCCCGCCATGCTCGGGGTGCAGAACACGACGAGTTCACCGGACCGCGTCGTCGCCAACACCCGCTACGGCCCGCTGACCGAGGCCGACCGGGACTTCGTGGTGAAGGTGCGCGCGGCGGGGCTGTGGGAGTACCCGTTGGGCGAGATGGCGATGCAGCGGGGCACGACCCCAGAGATGAGGGAAGCCGGCAAACACCTGATCGTCGGTCACGCCGGACTCGACGACATGTGCCGCAAGATCGCCCCCGAACTCGGGGTGGTGCTGCCCAACCAGGCCTCGCCGCAACAGCAGCAGTTCGTGGCCACGGCGGACGCGGCCACCGGCAGGCAGTTCGACTCCACCGCGGTCACCATCATGCGGGTGACCCATGGCCAGATCTTCCCGACCATCGCCAAGATCCGCGCCACCACCCAGAACGTCATGATCCGCGCCTTGGCCGACCTGGCCAACGACACCGTCCTCGACCACATCACCGTGCTGGAGAACACCGGCCTCGTCAACATCGACCAGGTGAACTTCCAGCAGAGCACGCCACCGAAACTGCCCAAGGACGACACGACCCCGCCGCCGCCCCTGCAGGGTGCACCGATCGTCGCGCTCACCCCGCGCCCGGACCTGAACATCAACACGGCCGCCCCGGCCCCCACGGGCCCGTCCAGTCCATCGCCGTCAGCGGGCTGACAGCCCTCGGATCGGATCAGATCTGATCAACTCGGATCAGATCAGCTCGGGGCGGCTCGGCTCGGCTCAGATCGGCTCGGCTCGGCTCGGGTCGGGTCGGGTCGGGTCGGCTCGGGTCGGCTCGGGTCGGGTCGGGTCCCTTCGGGGCGGCTCGGATCTCGTCCGCCGTGAACGGCGTCACACGATCACGGTGTCCGTCCAGCCGAGTGGGTGCGGCTCCATGTCGCCCGCCACCGGGGCCAGGGGCTCGCCGCCCGCCTCGCTGAAGGCGTTGAGCGCCTCGACGAGCGCTGCCCGCTGCGCCGGGGCGAGGCGGGACACGATCCCGCAGACCTCGGCCCGCCGCCGGGCCATGACGTCCTCGACCGTTCGGCGGCCCTCCTCGGTGAGGCCCAGCTGCGTCTCACGGCGGTTGTCCGGATTGAGGTGCCGTTCGGCGAGACCTGCCGCGATCAGCCGGTCGACCATGCGCATCGCGGTGGACGGGGCCACCTGGAGCAGGTCGGCGAGCGTGACCAGCTTGGTGTCGCCGCGAGTGGACAGGACGACCAGCATCCGGAACTGCGGGAGCGTCACGCGTTCCTCGACCTCGGCGAGGGAGCGGGCCGAGACCGCCACCAGCAGCCGCGACGCGGTCAGCACCGCACGGGCCACCGCGTCAACATCGTCCATGTCCCCCGCAGGGGTCTCGCGCTCCGCCATGGGTCCTTTCTACCGTGCCGAAGCAGCCGCTCCCGCACCCGATGGGAACAGATTTTCCCGACCCATGACCGCGGCGGCGGAGGAGGAGCACCCCGGCACCGCAGGTGGGCGCCCTACCGGCGGCGGCAGTGCGCTTGTAGCGTGACCGGGTGCCGGAGAAGAACGAATCAAGCGAAACAAGCGACTCGATCAATTCACGCGGTTCGTACGACAGGTACCGGGAACTCGGCGAGGCCGCCTGGTCGTGGGTGCTGGACCAGGTCCGCGAGGACGACGGCCCGTGGCTGCCGGAGACGGTGCCCGAGGACGCGGCACAGGACGGTCCGGGCATCGCACCCGCGAAGGACCGCGACAGTCTGTACTCCGGCATCGCGGGCCTGGCCCCCGTGCTGGCCGAGATCGCCCGGTACCGCGAACCGACCGACCGGGAGCGGTCGTTGGCGGCCGGCATCGTGACCAGACTGTCGGCGGCGGCGAAGAACCGGACGGAACCCTCGCTGTACGACGGTCTGGCCGGTGACGTGACGGCGCTGAGGCTGCTCGAACCAGGCACGGAGTCGGTCGCGCTGCGACGGCTGGCCGAGCTGGCGACGCCCGACGGCTGGAAGACCACCGTCGGGTTCGAGGCCGGTTCCGACGCGCCCCTCAACGACATCATCATGGGCACCGCGGGCGTGGTGCTGACCGCTGTCTGGGCGGGCGGCGAGTTCGCGGAGCCGATCGCCACGACGGGCTGCGAGGCGCTGCTGCGGGTGGCGGACCGGACGGCGGCGGGCCTGGACTGGGGCATCGGGGCGACCACGGAGTGGCGGGCGCCGAACTACTCCCACGGCACCGCCGGAGTGGCCTCCGCACTGGCCGTGGCCGGGGCGGCGCTCGGCAGGGAGGACTTTGTCGAGGCCGCGGTCCAGGGGGCCAGGCACGTCCTGTCGGTGGGCTCGTTGGACGACGGCGGTTTCGTCGTTCCGCACACGATCCCGCCGTCGAAGCGGGAGGTGGAGCCGGTGACGTACACGTGGTGCCACGGTCCGGCGGGCACCTCGCACCTGTTCTCGGCCCTGGCGCACGCGGGCGTGACGGGCCTCGGCGTCGGCGAGCTGCGGCAGCGCTGTCTGACGTCGATCCTCGCCTCGGGCCTCCCGCAGCGCCTGCGCCCCGGGTTCTGGGACAACGACGGCCGCTGCTGCGGCACGGCGGGCGTGGGCGACGTACTCCTCGACGCGGCACAGGACTGCGGGGACCCGGAGACCGCTGAGACGCTTGTGCGGGCGGCCCGCGGGATGGGCGACGCGTTGGTCGAGCGGGCGATCAGGGACGAGGAGGGCGCCCGCTGGCGCTTCCTCGAACACCGTCAGGAGTCGCCGCTGCTGCCCCCGGGGACCGCGTGGATGCAGGGCGCGGCGGGCATCGCGGCGTATCTCTTCCGGCTCACCCGGTTCCTCGGGACCGGGCCGGAGGCGGCGGTGGTGGACCGGCCCGACCAGTGGTGGGCGGTGCCGGAGCGGCTGCGTACGACGGGCGGTACGGCCGTCTCCTGAGCGCGCTCGGACCGCTCAGGTCAGCGCCTGTTCCGCCCGGATCGCCCCCCGCAGGTGCGGTGAGGCGGAGGGGGCTCAGCGGGCTCAGTGGGCCCAATCGCCCCGGACGTGCCCCAGGTGCCGGGTCATCACGGTCCGTACGCGCTCCGCGTCCCGGGCGAGGAGTGCGTCGAGGATCTCCAGGTGCTCCTCGGCGGTCGACTTCAGCAGGCCGCGCTCGGCCAGTGCGGTCAGCCCGTACAGCCGGGACCGTTTGCGCAGGTCGCCGACGACCTCGACCAGATGCTGGTTGCCGGCCAGGGCGAGCAGACCGAGGTGGAAGCGGCGGTCGGCGTCGACGTGGGCGATGAGATCGCCGCTGTCCGCCGCAGCGATGCTTTCCTCCGCGTACGTGCGCAACGCCTCCAGCGCGGCCGGGTCGGCGGTCGCGGCGAGGCCGACGGTGGTCGGGATCTCGATCAGCGACCGGATGTGGGTGTACTCGTCGAGCTGCCGCTCGGAGACCGTGGTGACCCGGAAGCCCTTGTTGGGTACGGGATCGACCATGCCCTCCTTCACCAGGTCGAGCATGGCCTCGCGCACCGGGGTCGCCGAGACGCCGAAGCGGGCGGCGAGCGAGGGCGCCGAGTAGACCTCGCCGGGCCGCAGTTCACCGGCGACGAGCGCGGCCCGCAGCGCGTCGGCGACGCTCGCCCGGTAACTGGGCCGCGACCCACCGATGCTGGGCAGAACGGGGCCGGTGCGCTGAGCGGCCATGGGTTTTCTCCTGGTGGACTGGTGGATCTGGTGGATCTCGGGTCGGGCGGTGTCAGAGTACGAAGCCGGCCGGGAACGGGTCGTCCGGGTCCAGCAGGTACTGGGCGGTGCCCGTGATCCAGGCGCGGCCGGTGATCGTGGGCACCACGGCAGGGCGTCCGGCGACCTCCGTGCTCTCGACGAGCCGCCCGGTGAAGGACGTACCGATGAAGGACTCGTTCAAGAAGTCCTGGTGCAGCGGAAGTTCACCGCGGGCGTGGAGCTGGGCCATACGGGCGGAGGTGCCCGTGCCGCAGGGCGAGCGGTCGAACCAGCCGGGGTGGATGGCCATCGCGTGCCGGGAGCGGGTCGCATTCGAGCCGGGGGCCGCCAGATAGACGTGGTGGACGCCGCTGATGGTCGGGTTCTCCGGGTGTACGGGTGGGCCGTCGGCGTTGATCGCGTCCATCAGGGCGAGCCCGGCGGCGAGGATGTCGTCCTTACGCTCGCGCTCGAAGGGAAGGCCGAACTGCTCCAGGGGCAGGATGGCGTAGAAGTTGCCGCCGAAGGCGAGGTCGTACGTCACCGTGCGGCCGTCGGCGAGGGTCGCCTTGCGGTCCAACTCCACCGCGAACGAAGGCACGTTGCGGATCGTGACCGCCTTCGCCGCGCCGTTCTCCACCGCCACCTCGGCGACGACGAGCCCGGCCGGGGTGTCCAGACGGATGGTGGTGACCGGCTCGACGACCGGGACCATGCCGGTCTCGACGAGCACGGTCGCCACACCGATCGTGCCGTGTCCGCACATCGGCAGATAGCCGGAGACCTCGATGTAGACCACGCCGTAGTCGCAGTCGGGCCGGGTCGGCGGCTGGAGGATCGCCCCGCTCATGGCCGGGTGCCCGCGCGGCTCGTTCATGAGGAAGTTCCGTACGTCGTCCCGGTTTTCGCGGAACCACAGCCGGCGTTCGTTCATCGTGTCGCCGGGGATCGTGCCGATTCCGCCGGTGACGACCCGGGTCGGCATGCCCTCGGTGTGCGAGTCGACGGCGTGCAGGACGAGCTTGCTGCGCATGATCGCGATCCTCTCAGGTCAACTCACGTCAGGTCGGGTCAGGTCGGGTCAGGTCGGGTTAGGTCGGCGTGCTGTCGGCTCAGGCGAGGCCGAGGGCGACGGCCTTCTCGGTGGCCTCGCGGACCGCCTTCTCCTGCTCCGGCAGCAGCGGCATGCGCGGCGGGCGGACGGGACCGCCGTGCCTCCCGACGATGTCCATGGACAGCTTGATCGCCTGCACGAACTCGACCTTGGAGTCCCAGCGGTGGAGTGCGTGCAACTGCCGGTAGAGCGGCAGGGCGGTGGCCAGGTCGCCCGCCACGGCGGCGCGGTACAGCTCGACCGTCGCCCGGGGCAGGGCGTTGGGGTAACCGGCGACCCAGCCCACCGCGCCGGCCGAGGCCAGCTCCAGCAGGACGTCGTCGGCGCCGATCAACACGTCGAGTTCCGGGGCGAGTTCCTGGATCTGGTAGATGCGCCGGGTGTCCCCGGAGAACTCCTTCACGCCCTTGATGTGTCCGGCCGCGTGCAACTTGGCGAGCAGTTCGGGGGTGAGGTCGATCTTGGTGTCGATCGGGTTGTTGTACGCCACGATGTCGATACCGACCTCGGCGACTGCGGCGTAGTGCGCGAGCACCGAACGCTCGTCGCCACGGTAGGCGTTGGGCGGCAGCAGCATGACGGCGGCGCAGCCGGCGTCCTTGGCCTGCGCTGCCCAGCGGGCGGACTCGGCACAGCCGTAGGCTGCGACGCCCGGCATGACCCTGTCCCCGCCGATCGCGGCGACCGCGGTCTCGACGACCTTCGCCCGCTCCTCGATGCTGAGCACCTGGTACTCGCCGAGCGAGCCGTTCGGTACGACGCCGTCGCAGCCGTTCTCGACGAGCCAGCGGCAATGGTCCGCGTACGCGGCGTAGTTGACGCTCAGATCGTCGTTCAGCGGCAACGCGGTGGCGACGAGAACGCCTCGCCAGACGGGGGTGGGGGCGGGGGCGGGGCTGTTCATGAGTGCCTCATCTTTCGGAATCGGGGGCGGAGAGGGACGCGCCCGAAGGGGCGCGGGGCTGTATCGATCTGCGGCTCCGCCGCGGGGCGCGACCAGCCACGACGGGCCCGCAGACGACGTACTGCCGTTCTCATGGGCGCTCGGGTTCCTGCGCCAGCACACTGAGTGGTACCGGTCGGGCGAACGGCCGCTTCGCCGGGCCCGCCGGGCAGCCCGCAATCCCGGCGACTCCCGGTGCGCAAACCCGACCCTGGCACCAACCCATACCGGCACGGGTGAGCAGCTTGACGGTACGCAAATCAGTCGCGCCCAACTCCTCGACGGCTTCCCGGACTTCGGCCGCCGTCACCTCCTCGCAGCGGCAGACGACGGTGTCGTCGGCGACCTGTTCCGCCCAGTGCGCGGGTGGGACGTAGGCATCGTCGAGGGCGGCGAAGAACTTCCGCAGCCGGGTACGGGTCCGGGCGGCCGTCGCCCAGTCGGCGGGGCGAAGCTCAACTCCCGTCATGCGCGCGGCGATCGAGTGTCCGGCGATCTCACCCTCGGCCAGCGCGAGCACCGCTCCCCCGATGCCGGTGGCTTCGCCCGCCGCCCAGACACCGTCGACGTCGGTGCGCTGTTCGGCGTCGGTGACGACAAAAGCGTCACCGGTGGCGTCGATCGCGCACCCCAGGGTCTCGGCGAGGTCGGTGTGCGCGAGCATGCCGTGTCCGACGGCGAGGGTGTCGCACGCGATCCGCCGCCCGGTGCCCGGCCGTACCCGGCCGTGCGTGTCCAGGGCGGCGACGGTGACGGCTTCGACGCGGTCGGTGCCGTGCGCTGCGACGACGGTGTGACGTACCGTCACCGGCACCTTGTGCCACAGCAGTTGGGCCGCGTACCGGGCGGCCTCGGCGACCTTCGCGGGGTTGCCGGCGAGTGTCGCGGTGTGCCGTACGAAGTCGGCGGGGTGCGTGGACTCGACGTACGCGGCGACTTCGGCGCCCGCCGCGGCGAGGCCGGCCGCGACCGGCATCAGGAGCGGCCCGGTTCCGGCGACGACCGCTGTACGGCCCGGCAGGACGAGGCCGCCCTTGAGCATCGCCTGTGCGCCACCCGCGGTGACCACACCGGGGAGGGTCCAGCCGGGGAAGGGCAGCACCTTCTCGTAGCCGCCGGTGGCGAGGAGGACGGCGTCGGCGGTGACGGTCTGCGACTCGGCCTGCCGGGGGCCGAGGAGGGCATGCACACCGAAGCGGCCCTCTTCGAACTCCCTCTCCACGAACCAGACATGACGATCCGTCAGGTGGGTGATCCGGCCCGCATCGACATGCGCCGCCAGCCGGTCGCGCAGCTTCTTCCAGGTGCCCCAGGCGTGGTGCAAGGCCTGCGGTCTGCGCGCCTTCAGCGCCGCCGCGGGCTGCCGGTAGAACTGCCCGCCCGCCTGCGCGCCCGCGTCGAGCAGCACGACCCGTACGCCCCGGTCGGCCGCCGTCAGCGCGGCGGCGAGGCCTGCGGGACCGGCGCCGACGACCACGAGCGAGGCGCTGGGCGGTCCTGATGAAGTCGGGTGCGCGACGGCGCCCCGATGGGGGCGCGACCAGCCCACACCGGACCGCAGCCGATGCACCAGATGTCCCACCGAGCGCTCAGCCGAGTTCGTCATGACCGACCCCTTCCTGCGTGCGGATCGCGTCGCCGGATACGGCCGGTACCAGGCAAGCCCGTTGGTTGGGCCGGTCGTTGACGGTGACGAGGCAGTCGTAGCAGACACCGATGCCGCAGAAGATCCCGCGCGGCGCACCGCTGCCCCGGGTGCTGCGCCAGGAGGTGATGCCCGCCGACCAGAGCACGGCGGCGACGGTCTGACCGGGCAGTGCGGCGATCTCGCGTCCGTCCACGGTGACCACGTGGGCCGGTCCGGGCTGTGCCGCGGCCAGCTCCAGGGGGGTCTTCCTCTTCATCGCTCCCCGGCCTCCTTCTCCGTCTTCTCCGTCTTCTCCGTCTTCTCCTTGAAACGGTCCGGACGGAAGGGCGCGAGGTCCAGATCGGGAGTCCCGCCCGTCAACGACTGTGCGATCAAGTGCCCCGTACCGACCGCGAGTCCGATCCCCGCCCCCTCGTGACCGCACGCGTGGTGGAGCCCCGGCGCCCGGGGATCGGCCCCGATGGCCGGCAGGTGGTCCGGCAGATAGGGGCGGAAGCCCAGGTAGGCGCGCATCGCGTGGACCGTGCCGAGGAGCGGGAAGAGGGCCGTCGCCTGGGCGGCCAGTCGGCGTACGACAGGGAGGGAGAAGGTACGGTCGAAGCCGACCCGTTCGCGGCTGGCGCCGATCAGTACCGGCCCCGCGGCCGTGCTCTCGACGACCGCCGAGGACTGGAGCCCGGCGTCGCCGCTGGCGACATCGGCGACGTAGTCGGCGGCGTACACCTTGTGCCGGACGGTGCCGGGCGGCAGCGGTTCGGTGACCAGGACGAAGCCGCGGCGTGGCAGCACGGGCAGGTGCACCCCGGCCAGCGCGGCGACCTCGCCGCCCCAGGTGCCGGCCGCGTTGACGACGACCGGGGCGTGGATGTCGCCGTGCCCCGCCGTCCGTACGCCGCACACTGAGCCGTCCGGTGCGCGCAGGATGTCCGTGACGGCCGTGCCGGTGCGGAGCTCGGCTCCGGCCCGCCGGGCCGCTCGGACGACCTGGGCTGCGGCGAGGGAGGGCATCACCTGGCAGTCCTGCGGGTACCGGACGCCGCCCGCGAGGTCGGGGGCCAGGTGCGGTTCCAGGTCCCGCAGTTGGGCGGCGTCGACGATCTCGGCCTCGACGCCCGCCGCCCGTTGTCCAGCGGCGAAGCCGGTCAGCGCGGCCATGCCTTCGGCGTCGGAGGCGACGACGATCCCGCCCTTCGCCTCGAACTCGACGGCGCCGCCGAGACCGCGTTCGGCAGCGAGGTCGTGCCAGAGGCGGGCGGAGAGCAGCGCAAGGTCCAGCTCGGGCCCCGGCTCCTTGTCGGAGACGAGCAGGTTGCCCTCACCGGCGCCGGTGGTACCGCCGGCCACCGGGCCCCGGTCGAGGACGAGGGTCGCGAGGCCCGCCCGGGCGAGGTACAGGGCACAGGCGGCGCCCACCATTCCGGCGCCGATGACCACAACATCGCAGGTCAGTCGCTTGCTCACGCCAGTACAATGTCACATGTTTCTTCCCCCGCCAAGGGCGCCTAGGCTCGACTCGCCGGCCGCTGAGCGCGGCTCCTTGATCAATTCGGCGCGTTTGACGGTCTTGCCGACGTCATGGCGCCTGGCCCGGTGTTTGTTCTTCGAGTCGGGAGGCCGTCCCGGCCCTGGCCGGGACGGTTTCGGTGCGACTGCCGGACAGGCCGCCGCTGTCGCAACCCACGCCCACAGGCCGACGGCGGCGTCCGCACAGCGGCGGATGAGCTCCCACGGTGGTGATGGGGAGGGCGCTGCCACGTCCCGTCAGATTGGTCACGGCAGCGCCCCTTCTCAGGGACGCAGTCAGTCCCCCCGCTGTCACCATGGTCTCCGAAGGCTTACATGCGCATGATCAAGGGCGGGCTCCAAGGGCGGGTCGCCCTCACCATGAGCACGACATCCACCCTCTCGCACGACGGCCTCTGTCCCAGCCGGGACAGAGGCCGTCGCTGTCCGGTACCGGACGCACAGGCCGCGGCGAGGCCGTGCAGCAAGGCGGTCGACGTTTCGCGCGCAGCGACCCCACCGAGGCGACGCTGGGGTCGGTCGCTGAGGCGTTCTTGTCGCACACCACTGATGAGTGGTGTGCGACAAGAACGCCTCAGGCGGTACTGGCGGCAGCACCGCCGCGTACGGGGTGGCTGTGGTGCGGGTGGCTGGGGTCTGTCGCCACCGCGATGATCTCGTCGAGGCGGGCGCGTACTGCTGTCAGGTCGCCGATCTGGCGGTCGATGCGGGCCCGTTCGGTGATGAGGCTGTCGCTGAACCCGACGGGCGATTCACCCTCGTTCATGCACCGCGGCAGGACCTCGCGAACAAGCCTGCTCGCCAGGCCGGCGGCGTACAACTGCTGGATCATCCTGACCCGGGCGACCGCGCCCTCCGGGTACTGCCGCTGCCCCCCGCCGGTACGCGTGGCACCGAGCAGCCCCTGCTCCTCGTAGTACCGCAGCGCCCGAACGCTCACCCCTGCCTGTTCGGCGACCTCCCCGATCCGCATCGCTCCTCCTTGCCGGTTCAGCATCGTGTCAGAGATGCAGCTGACGTTAGTGTGAGGTTTCAGCGTAGCTGACATTGACATCACGGGCCCTTCTTCTCGTCCGGCAGCAGCGTGCCGGATCACGGTCGATCAGATGGACATGCCGATCTGGCGGTGCCGGGAGGCGGGGCCTCAGTGACGGGGCAGGAGGGTGCGCAGGCGGGCGGCGTGCTCGTCGATCGACTGGGGACCGTTGCTGGTGAGCAGGCGGACGCCCTCCTCCCAGATGACCTTGATGGCGGTCGGGTTGGTGGTCGTCTCCACCTTGTAGCCGGCGTTCCTGAGGGCTTCGTCGATGAAGTAGCCCATCCGTACCTTCTTGCCGGGGATCTTGAGGTAGCCGTTGCTGAGGACGAAGAGTTCGGCGGATTTGGCGACCGTGGTCACCCGCACGCCCTTGAAGGCGTGGTCGAGGTCGGTGATGACGGTGCCGTCAGCACCCACCCGGTACTTGGCCGAGGCCATGGCGATGGGGGCGTGGCAGATCAGCGAGATCAGCACCCCGTTCTCCCGCAGGGTGTGCAGGAGTTCGCCGAGCCAGGGGTTGTCGACGAAATCGACCATGGGCGCGTGGCCGCCCGGCATGTGCACGAAGTCGAACGCGCTCAGGTCGAAGGCGTCCTCGGGGTCGCGGTGTCTGAGCACGAGCTGCTCGATGGACTGGTAGGTGTGCTCCGGCAGGTCCTGCATCGACTTGATCAGGTCGTCGCGCAGCACCACGACTTCCTTGTCACTGCCCGGCAGCGACTCGGAGACGGGCAGGCGGCCCAGGTAGCGGCGGGCGAGGGCGAGTTCGCTGTCCCGGCGGGCGACGAGTCCGGGCCGTTTGGCGCGGAAGGTGTCGACATCGAAGCGGAACGCCTGCGCCGCGGTGGCCGAGACCGTCGCGGAACTGAACTTGTCCGCGGCGTGCATCGACAGGGCCAGGCCGTTGATCTCCAGCTGCGGGACGAGCCCGCCTGGGGTGACGAAGGTGAACTCGTACTCGTCGCCGAATTCCTTGAGGATCTGCGCCAGCTCGACCAGGTAGAACCCGGTGGAAACGCCGGGGTGGCCCGCCGGTTCGGTGAGCGGCAGGACAGCGGCCGACGGGACGACGATCAGTGCCTTGGGCTTGGACGAGGTGGGGGTGTTCATGGCGGGGCCTTCTTTCACACTGCGAGCTGGGGGAATGGAGGGGCGCTCCTCGGTCGCGGACCGTCGCGCCGTGGTGAGAGATCCCTTGATGTCAGGCGGCGGTCGCGGCCGGTGTATAGACCACGGCGGGGTCCAGAGCCAGGTTGACCTTGGCCCGCGCGGACAGCGCGTCGGCGATGACCTCGGACTGCTTGGCCTCGACCCCGTCGAGTGCGGCCCTGACAACGTCGGCCGGATCGTTCTTCTCGAACGGCTGACCTTTAGCCATGTCGGTGTCGGTGGGTCCCAGATACAGGCCGGTTACCAGGGTGTTCTGTGAGGAGAGTTCGAGGCGGACGCTGTTGGTCAGGCTCCACGCGGCGGCCTTGGCCGCACTGTAGGCACCCCAGTGCTCGGAAGGAACCCAGGACGCGACCGACAGAACGTTGACGATCGCCCCGCCGCCACCCGCCTTCAGAATCGGGGCGAAGGCCCGGATCATGCGCAGCGGGCCGTAGTAGGCGGTGTCCATCTCCAGTTCGATCTGGTCCAGATCGCCGCTGACCAGGCCATTGACAGTGATGATCCCGGCGTTGTTGACCAACAGCGTCACGTCCGAGGCGACTTCCGCCACGGCGGCGACGGAGGCCGGGTCAGTGATGTCGAGCCGAAGCACCTCCGCCCCGGGCAGATCAACACTCTCGGGGTTGCGCGCGGTGGCATACACCTTCGTCGCTCCCCGCTCCAGCAGTTGGGTGACGAAGTGGCGGCCGAGGCCGCGGCTCGCACCGGTGACGAGAGCGACAGAGTTGGCGATGTGCATGTGGGGTCCTTCACGTAGGTATGCGTCGCCGGGAGCGCCCTGATGGGCCCGACAACAGCCACGTTAGAACCTCACGCTAACGTCAGATGCAAGTCCTTTCGGGGTGCGACCTCCGCGAGGAGACATACGCCGCTAGCTCACGGTGATCCCCGCGCCGTCGCGCGGGCGGGCGGCGGTCGACCAGCAGCACCGGCCCGGAGTCGGGCCGGGTGCCTTCAGAGCCGGCCGGTGATTCCTAGCCGGCGGAATTGGGTGACCTCACCGCGGAGTCAGCCAACCCCGCCCAGCTGGCGACCCTGATCCGTGATCATTGGCAGATCGAAGCCCTGCACCACGTCAGAGACACCACGTTCGCCGAAGACGCCCCACAGCTGCGAACCGGCAACGCGCCCCGGGCGATGGCAACTTGGCGCAACCTCTCCATCGGCGCCCTGCGGCTGGCCGGCGCGACCACCATCGCCGCAGCTCTGCGACACAACGCCCGCGACGCGGAGCGCCTGCTTGCCCTGCTCGGCCTCAAGTGATCACGAAACGGACACCCGCCGACTGCGCCGAAGCCCCGAGGTCGACTCCGGCCCTGTTGTGGGAGTCCGTGCCGTGAGGGGTAATGACAGGGACCCCCACCCTTCGCTTCGTTTTCCTACGCTGGGATCTATGGACAACCGGGTCGAAGTCAGCGCATTCCTCAAGTCCCGCCGCGCCAAGATCACGCCGGAGCAGGCGGGCATGCCGGTGTACGGGCAGCGGCGGGTGCCCGGGCTGCGCCGCGGTGAGGTGGCGATGCTGGCCGGGATGAGCGTCGAGTACTACACGCGTCTGGAGCGCGGCAACCTCACCGGGGTCTCCGACAGCGTCCTGGACGCCCTCGCCCGGGCCCTGCGGCTGGACGAGATCGAGCGGGATCACCTCTATGCCCTGGCCCGGGCGGCCAACACCAGTGGGGCCCGGGTCCGGCGCCGCCCGAAGAAGGCGACCGTGCGGCCCAGTGTGCTGCGCGTCGTCGAGGGCCTGCACGACCAGCCGGCGTACGTGCGCAACAACCGCATGGACATTCTGGCGGCCAATCCGCTCGCCCGCGCCTTGCTCAGTGACGTGTTCGAGGGGGAGCCGGTCAACACCTGCCGGTTCGTCTTCCTCGACCCCCGCGCCACTCGGCTCTACCCCGACTGGGAACGCGTGGCCCGCGACGGAGTCGGGGTGCTGCGTGTCGAGGTCGCCAAGAACCCCTACGACCGGGAGCTGTCGAACCTGATCGGTGAGCTGTCCACCCGCAGCGACGCGTTCCGCACCATGTGGGGCGCGCACGACGTGCACGTCTTCACCGAGGGAACCAAGCGGTTCCACCATCCGGCGGTGGGCGAGATGGAGCTGGTGCACGAGTCGCTGGCCCTGCCCGGCGACGAGGGGCTGTCCATCACCGTGTACAGCGCCGATCCCCACACCCCGGCCGCGGACGCCCTGAAGCTGCTGGCCAGCTGGGCAGCGAGCCAGAACCGGGACGCGGCCGCCTCCGAGGCCGACACCGAGCACTGACCTCAGGCCCGGCCCCTCCTGCTCCTGCAGACTTCCCCACGGTCTTAACTCTCGCCCCCGCCGCGCCTCATGGCTGCCCGCCGGGGCCGAGCACACCTCCGCTCATGCTCGTCCGGCCTCGGCGCCCGCGCGTTCCCTGCGGCCACTGCCGCTGCCCGCGCTGCGTGCTGTGGCCGGCCCGCTCGGTGCCCCTTTTCGCGGTGTTCTCACACACGATTTCGGCGTGAGGGGGTCCCTGCTGTTACCCCTCACAAGCGTGACTGCCTGCGGGGCGCGGCTGCTGGTTTCGTGGATTGCCGGGGGCCAGAAGTGCTCCGCCCGCACCACCTACGGCGCGCATGCCGCTTCACCGGAACGCCTCCGGACGACCGGGGCCCGCGCCGGCTCTCTTGAAAGGATCGCCAGTGAGTTCCCCCTCGTCCACGAAGCCGGATCCCTCGGCCACCGCATCCCTGACGGGTGACGGCGGCACGGCAGCGCCTGCCGGGAAGGTCAAGCTGCCGTCGGTGGTGTGGCTGCTGGGTGGCATCGCCTTCATCATGGGCACCAGCGAGTTCGTCGTCTCCGGCCTGCTGCCGGAGATTTCCGGCACCCTCGGTGTCAGCGTCTCCAGCGCCGGGACGCTGATCACCGCCTTCGCCGTCGGCATGATGATCGGCGCGCCCGTGATGTCGATTGCGACCCGGCGTCTGCCGCGTCGCTCGGCCCTGGTCGCCGCGCTGCTGGTCTTCGCCGCGGGTCACGTCGTCAGCGCGCTCAGCTCCAGCCTGGGGCTCGCGCTCGTCGGCCGGGTCGCCGCCGCGCTGGGCAACGGCACCTTCTGGGCCGTGGGCGCGGTGGTGGCGACCGCCGCTGCGGGACCGGCCGCCAGCACCCGTGCCACGGGCGTGATGGTCGGCGGCATCACCCTCGCCAACATCGTCGGCGTCCCGCTCGGTACGGCAGCCGGTCAACTGGGTGGCTGGCAGGCCCCCTTCTGGATGCTCGCCGCTTTCGCCGTGGCCGCCGCCGTGGTGGTGGCCCGCCGGCTGCCGGCCGACACCACACGCGCCGACACATCTCTGCGCGCCGAGACGGCCGCGCTCAAGCATCCGCGCCTGTGGCTGGTGTACCTGGCCATCGCGCTCATCCAGGCCGGCATCATGGGTGCCTACAGCTACGTCGCCCCGCTGCTGACCGAGCGGGCCCACCTCGCGAGTGCCGTGGTGCCGCTGGCGATGCTCGGCTTCGGCATCGGCGCCCTGGCCGGCACCACGGTCGGCGGACGCCTCGGCGATCGCCGGCCCTACACCACGCTCATCCCGGCCACCGCGGTCACGGCCGTGGTCCTGGGCGCCATCACCCTGTGGGCGACCAACAGCGTCGTGGCCGTGGTCCTGGTCGTGCTGCTCGGCGGAGCCGGCTTCGCCACCAACCCCATCGTGGTCGGCGAGGTCGTGCGCATCGCCGGAGCCGGCCGGTCCCTGCCCATGGCCCTGGCGACGTCCGCGTTCCAGGTCGGCATCGCCACAGGCTCCTGGCTCGGCGGCATCGCCCTGACCTCCAGCCTGGGCCTCAAAGGCCCGTCGCTGACCGGCTTCGCCTTCGCCCTCGCGGCCCTTCTGCCGCTGGGCCTGCTGGCCGCCTCCCACCGCAAGCCGGAATCAGCGCAGAACTGACACCGCACGGGGAGGCCGGGCTTTCCCCGACCGGTGGCCATCCTGCGGTCGTCTCGGTCCTCATCGGCCCGCGCACGCTCCAGCGTCTGGAGACGCAACTGCCCGCGGCCGACGTGGTCCTGGACTGCATCGCCGCCCCGTCGGCCCGGCACGGTCATCGACCCGGCCGACAGCCTCGCCGACCCCGCCCTGGACCCGGCGGCCCGCCGCCGCTGACCGGGGGACTTTCACCGAACACCGAACCAGCAAGGAGCATCGATGCGGTACCGCACACTCGGCAGCTCGGACCTTCAGGTCTCGGAGATCTCCCTCGGCTCGTGGCTTACCTACGCCGGCGGCATCGAGGCCGACGCGACCCGTGCCTGCACCGAAGCGGCCTTCGACGCCGGAATCAACTTCTTCGACACCGCCAATGTCTACGGACAGGGGGCCGCCGAGACGGCCTGGGGTGAGATCCTGTCGCCCAGATCGCCCTTCGCTGGCTCGTCCAGCGCGAGATCGTCGTGATCCCGAAGTCGGTGCGGCCCGAACGCATGGCAGCAAACCTCGACGTCTTCGACTTCCAGCTCACCGCCGACGAGATGGCACGCATCGCTGGCCTGGACACCGGGCGCAGCCACATCTTCGACCACCACGACCCCGAAAAGGTCACGTGGCTCGGCGGGGTGCGGTTCGACACCTGATGCCGCGCCGCGCCTAGCTCCCGCAGTCACCCACGCGCCATCCCTTCCCCGGCCCCAGACGGCCGGCCGGGGCACCGCTCGGACCGGAGACATACGGCACCGCATTGTCGTTCTCCAGCCGCTTCCACAGGAGGCAACACCATGCGCATTCGCTTCGCTCACGCCGCAGCCGTCCCCGCTCTGGCGGCTGTTCTCGTCTCGACCCCGTCGGCGTCCGCCGCCACCGGAGGAGACCGGACGCAGCCGGTCATCACCCGGGTGAAGACCGCGACCGCGTTCGACTTCGCCTCCGGCGACTCACCCGAGAACATCACCGTCAACCCGGACGGCTCCCTGACCCTGTCCATGCTGGGCGTCCCCGCGAACAAGCCGCCCAAGCTCGTGCGCATCACCGCATCCGGGCAGCGCACCACCCTCGTCGGCGGGCACCTGGGCGACCAGATCACCGGCAACACCCGCGGCAACGACGGCACCGTCTACTACAACGTGGACTCCGACGACGCCTCCCGGAACGGGACCTGGAAACTGCCCCCGCACGGCCGTCCCCAGCGCCTGGCCGTCCTCCCCGATGGCCTGCCCAACGGCCTGGCCATCGATCAGGCCGGCCGCACCCTCTACGCCGCCGACAGCCTGAACGGCACGGTCTGGGCCGTGCCCGTCTCCGGCGGGGCGGCGCGGATCTGGCTGACCGGCCCGGAGCTCGCACCCGACCCGAATGCATCACTGAAGCTGGGCGTGAACGGCGTCCGCTTCCACCAGGGCGGTGTATGGGTGAGCAACTTCAACCAGGGCACGCTGCTGCGGATCCCCGTCACCGCCCACGAAACCCCAGGCCCCATCTGCACGGTCGCCGACAACCTCCCCGACCTCGACGACTTCTCCTTCCTCAACAACCGCTCCGACACGGTCTTCGCCGCCCAGAACGACCCGACCGACCGGGTCAGCGTCGTGCACCCGAACGGCACCCACGAGAGCGCCCTGACCGTCGACGACGGCCTCGCCTCACCCACCACCACCGCCGTACGCGGCAATCAACTGTTCATCGCCAATGCCGGATTCAACACCCCCCACGACGCGAAACTGCAGCGCGGAACCATCAACCTCGACGCCCTCACCACGCACCCCCGGCACCACTGAACCGCCCCGCGAGCCCCACCATCCGCCAAGCGGGCTGAAGTCGTCGCCTCCGGCCGGTGTCATGAACCGTCTAGGTGGTCCCGGGCCCGCCGCAGCTCTCCCCCACCGCGGCGTGAGCCGCACAACGACAAGGAGCACCATGGAGTACCGCAAGCTCGGCAACACAGGAACCGCCGTCTCCCGCATCGCGCTTGGCGCCATGTACTTCGGCGTCCAGACCCCGGAAGACGAGGCGTTCGCGCTCCTGGACGCGTTCGTGGAGGCCGGCGGCAACCTGGTCGACACCTCCAACGTCTACGGCGGCGGAAGCAGCGAAGAGATCATCGGCCGCTGGTTCGCCGACCGCCCCAGCGATGTGACCGACCGCGTCGTCCTGGCCACCAAGGGCCGCTACGGCACCGGCACCGACGTCAACAGCCTCGGCTCCACACGCCGACAACTGCGCCGATCACTGGACGCCTCCCTGTGCCGCCTTGGACGCGACCACGTCGACCTGTACCAGATCCACGCCTGGGACCCCCTGACGCCGGTCGAGGAGACGCTGTCCTTCCTCGACGACGCCGTCCACTCCGGGAAGATCAACTACGTGGGGCTGTCCAACTTCACCGGCTGGCAGCTCCAGCTCACCCTCTCCACCGCGCAGCAGATGGGCACCCACATGCCCGTGACGCTCCAGCAGCAGTACAGCCTGCTCTCCCGGGAGAGTGAATACGAGGTCATCCCCGCCGCACTGCACAACCACGTCTCCCTGCTGCCCTGGTCCCCGCTCGCCGGCGGCTTCCTCACCGGCAAGTACCAGCGCGGCACCACCCCCGCCCCCGACACCCGCGCCGGCTCCGACGACAAGCTCTACCAGTGGGTCTCCGCCGAGTACGCCACCTCCGACCGCAACTGGCACACCATCGACGCAGTCATCCGCATCGCCCGCGAGACCGGCGCGACGCCCAGCCAGGTCGCCCTGGCCTGGGCAGCCGACCAGCCCTCCGTCGCCGCTCCCGTCGTCGGCGCCCGCACCCTCAGCCACCTCACCGAGAATCTCGGTGCGGCCGAACTGCACCTCGACGCCGACACCACCGCCATCCTCAACACCGTCAGCGCACCGCAGCACGGCGGTTACCCCTACGGCGGCTTCGGCACCGCGCAGCGCTCGCGCGACTTCCACGGCAGCAAAGCCCAGGCGAACCTCATCGCCGGCGGAAGCGACACACCTCTCGGTCACGCATAGCCGCGCCGGACGGGTCCACGTACGCACTCACGGGCGGATCGCGTCGGCCGAAACCCGGCGACAACGCCGCCCCGCCGCTGTACGGGCAAGGCGCCACTGCCCATAGACAAGGTCAGCTTGGCCTGAACGGCCCGGCAGAGGGGGCTCTGTCCTCTCTGCAGGCAGGCGCTGATCGTCGGAGCCGTAAACGAACCGGACAGCCCACGCGAGTGGATCAACTGGTTCGCGGGGGCGAAGGAGATGCTTCACAAGCATCCCTTCGTCTGCCGGCGCCGCGGAGGAGCGATAAACCCACCGCCTCGTCCACACCGCCTGTCATCGCCTGCATCACGCAGGCGATGACAGGCGGACCGTATAGGTCTGTTGAACTGCGAAGCCTGCGGGCCTACATGGGCAGTGTGCGGTTCTGCGGGGCCGGGTCCAGCAATGGGCTCCGGCTACCCGCCCACAGTTGTGTCACTCGCCGCTACGGCGTTGCCCCGGCCGGGGTAGTCGAGTGGGGCAGTCGACAAAAAAACCACTCCGGCCCAGCCGCGGGAAACCGGTCCCCGGCACGAAGCCGCGGAGATCAAGGCACGGTTGCGGACATTCCTGAATGACGAGCTCAAACTCGAAGTGTCCGAGTCCAAGACCCTGACTACGCATGCCGCGCCGTTTTCGGCTACGACATCAGGACGCTGCACGCTGACGACAAGATCGAGCGGCGAGGTCGCTGTGCGATCAACGGACGCATCGGTCTGTTCGTGCCCGGTTCCGCCGGCCGGGCTGTCACTCTTGCGGCACTGGCGCCTTCCCCGACCAGCAACGTCAGGTGCGACGACGGCTGCGGCCATTTAGATGAACGCGCCCCGGCTTGTGGGCGTAGCCCCAGAAGCATCAGAAAGCCCCAAAACGACTCATTTGATATGACAGATTTCTTCAGGGAGTGGACGACTCTGTATCTTGTCCCATGTGAGCGACGGGCGCAGGCAAGGACGAGATAATTCGGTCCATTCGGTAGACAGGGCGATCTCGATCCTGCAGGTACTTGCTCAGCGTGGTGTCGTCGGCGTCACAGAGATCGCCAATGAGATCTCCGTGCACAAGTCAACGGTGTCTCGGCTGATTGCGACTCTGGAAGCCAGAGGGATGGTGGAGCAAGCCTCCACGCGAGGTGGATACCGGCTGGCCTACGGCGTCCAGCGTCTGGCCGATGGCGTAGGCAAGCAGCACGATCTGACCGTGATCAGTCGCACCGTGTGCAACCGCCTCGCGGAGGAGCTGAAAGAGACCGTCATCGTCGCGGTGCACGAAGGCCGCACAGTTGTCTCCATCGACCAGGTGAACGGCTCGGACTCGCTCAGCATCGTGAACCGGGTCGGGCAGAGCCATCCGCTGCACCCGACTTCCGCCGGCAAGGTCTTTCTCGCGTACATGCCCCGCACCGAACTGCAGACCTACCTCGACGCGGAACTGGAACGCCTCACCCCGCACACGATTGTCGATCCGAGCGTCTTGGCGACCGAACTGGAGACCGTGCGCAAACTCGGTTATGCCCGAGTCGACGAGGAACAGGAGATCGGGCTCGCGGCCGTCGCGGCGCCGATTCGAGCGCACGACGGTCAGGTTGCCGCCACCCTGGTGGTCTCCGGTCCCGCGTTCCGCATCAACGAGGACACGATTCCGGAAATAGTCGAACGCCTGCTGTCGGCTGCTGCGGAGATCTCTGAGCGAAACGGGTATCGGAAAGCCGGCTGAGTCGCCCTGCCTGCGGCTGAGGACAACACCTGGCGGGTACGGCGCATCAGCGCTGATCGCGGGAAACGCGACGCACAGACTCGCCGGCGGCAGAGGAGGAACATTCCTGCCGCCGCCTCAGCGGCCCCGGATGCACGACGGCATCACGCTTCGGCAGCAGACCCGCCATCAGAGGCGCCCGGCGGAGTACTGCCGGGCGCCTCTGCGTTCACGTAGGCCTGTAGTCACCCTGGCACTGGTGACTACGGAAGATCAGCGGCCGTGATAGTGCATGACGTGCTTGGTACGCGAGTAGTCGTCGAGCGCGTAGATCGACAGGTCGCGCCCGTACCCAGAGCCCTTGAAGCCTCCCCAGGGCACCTCGTTGGCGAGCACGAGGTGGGAGTTGACCCAGACCGTGCCGGAGTCGAGCCGGGCGGCCACGTCGTGGCTGCGGCGGGCGTCGCTCGTCCAGACCGACGCGGACAGGCCGAGCGGCACGTTGTTGGCGCGCAGGACGGCCTCGTCCTCCGTGGAGAACGTCTCGACCGTCACCACCGGCCCGAAAATCTCCTCCCGGGTGCACGCGGCGTCGACGGGAACGTCGACGAGCACGGTCGGCTGGACGAAGTAGCCCGTGCCGTCGAAGGCGCCTCCACCCACGGCGGCGCGCGCTCCCTCGGCCAACGCCCGGTCGAGGTGGGCGAGCACCCGGCCGTAGTGCGCCTTGGACACGAGCGGACCGACCTCGATGTCGTCGCCCGCGCCCGGCTCACCGACATTCAGTTCGCGTACCTGTGCCACCAGGCGGTCGACGAGGTCGGAGGCGACCGACTCGTGAACCAGTACACGGCAGGCGGCACCGCATTCCTGGCCCCCGTTGTAGAAACTGGCGACGCGCAGCGAGGTCGCCACCAGGTCCAGGTCCGCGTCCTCGAAGACCACGACCGGGGCCTTGCCGCCGAGTTCGAGGTGAACTCGCTTGAGAGTCTCCGCGGCGGCACGTGCGACGGCACGCCCGCTGCCGACCGATCCGGTCAGCGCGATCATGTCGATGTCGGCGTGCGAGGCAAGGGCGGAACCGACGACGGGACCGAGTCCCGTCACGACGTTGAGCACACCCGCGGGGAGCAGGTCGGCGACCAGTTCGGCGAACTTGAGCGTGGTCAGGGGTGTCTGCTCCGAGGGCTTGATCACGAGGGTGTTGCCCGCGGCCAGGATCGGGGCGATCTTCCACGCCGCCATCAGGAGGGGGTAGTTCCACGGGGTGACGACGCCGACGACGCCGAGTGGTTCGCGCAGGATCACCGAGAGGTGGGATTCGGCGTAGTCGCCGGCCGCCATCGACGTGGTCGCGCGCAGCGCGCCGGCCATGAACCGGAAGGTGTCGATGGTTCCGGCGACGTCGTCGCGGGCCACCGAGATCGGCTTGCCGGTGTTGGCGGACTCCAGCCGGACCAGCACGTCGTGGTTGTCCGCGAGGCGGTCGGCGATGGAGTGCAGGATCTCCGAGCGTGCCTTGGGCACGAGACGCGCCCAGGATGCCTTGGCCTTGACCGCTGCGGCGACCGCGAGGTCGACGTCCGACCCGGTGCCCAGCGCGACCCGGGCGATCACCTCCTCGGAGGCTGGATCGACGATGTCGAGCAGCTCGGCGGTCGGGGCCTCGCGAAAGGCGCCGTCTATGACATGCCCGGCCGGCGGCAGGTCCGCCGGATCGAACTTGGTGGCCGCCTGCGCACGCCGTACGCCGGTGGTCGGGTCCTCGGTGGACATGTCCACTCCTTCGGTGGTTGTGGGGGCTGTGCACGCGGCCGGCCATGACCGCCGCGCGGGTGAGCAGGTCAGACGGCTGCGGCGTCCTGGCTCAGCGTCGATACCGAGAAAGGCGCCGCCAGCTTCGAGATGGCCGCGGCCACCTCGGGGTCGAGGGGAGCGACAGGCGGCCGTGAGCCGCCGATCGCGAAGCCCGTCGCGGCGAGTGCCGTCTTGACCGCGGGGGCGAAGGGCGCCGCCATGATCGCGTCGATCAGCGGGTAGACCTGCCCCCACTCGGCCCGTGCCCAGTGCAGGTCGCCCTCGCTCATGGCGGCGTGGATCGAGACCAGTTGGGCCGCTATGACATTGGCGGTTCCGGCCATCACTCCGGCGGCGCCCTCGGAGAGCGCGGCGAGCAGCAGGGAGTCCCAGCCGACAAAGGTCGAGACGACGTCCCGGTGGTGGTGGATCAGCTGCCCGGCCTGGGCGACGTCGGCGGAGGTGTCCTTGATGTACTGGATGTTCTCGACCTCGCGGGCGAGGTCGGCGACCAGGTCGGGCGTCATGTTGACGCCGGTGGCGACCGGGAGGTTGTAGAGCATGATCGGGATGCTCACCGACTCGGCGACGGTCGTGAGGTAGCGCTTGGTCTCCTCGATCGTGAGCGGCTCGTAGTACGGCGCCACCACCATCAGCACAGACGCCCCCGCCTGCTCCGCGTGGCGGGAGAGCTCGATGGCCTCCCTGGTGGACTGGGCGCCTGTCTGCGCCACCACGGGCACCCGGCCCGCTGTCTGGTCGATCACGGTCTCCACGACGAGGCGGCGCTCGGCGTTGCTGAGAGTCGTGAACTCCCCGGTCGAGCCGCAGGCCACGACGCCGTGGACGCCGCCGTCGATGTTGCGGTCGACGACTCGTCGCAGGGTCGCCTCGTCGACCGAGTCGTTGTCGTCGAAGGGGGTGAGGAGGGCGGACAGGACGCCGCGCAGGGGTGAGGACATCGTGGAAGCACCTTCGGTGTGAAGTCGGAGATGTGGGAGGAAGGGGAAGGGGAGGAGAGCGGGGAACCTACGCAAGCGTCAGGTCCGGCGGCGTCTACGCGACTCGGCGCTGGGGCCGGTCGGCGGCGTCCAGGAGGTTCTCCGCGGCCTGGGCGGCCGCGAAGGCGGTATGCACCGAGGTCTCCGTGTACTGGGTGCCGAGGTAGTCCCCCGCCAGCATCACTCGACCGTTGGGCCTGGTGAGGGTCGACTGGAGCCGGCCGCGACCGGGGAAGCAGTAGGGCGAGGCCTCGGGCCACCGTGCCACCTCCGCCTCGGCGACGTGCGAGGCGAAGCCGGGCAGCACCTGGTCGAGATCGTCGATGTAGGTCCGGAGGATGGTCTCGTCGTCCTGCTCCAGCAGTTGGCGGGCGAGACCGGCCGGAGAGAAGGTCATGAAGCTGCTGCCCGGCTGCCGTTCCTGCGTGTGGCCGTGCACGTTGTTGGACATGTTGAGCACCACGTTGAACGACCGCTTGGGGGTGGCTATCGCATAGGTGCCGTCCCACTTCTGGCGTTCGGTCTCGTCGGTGAGGAAGGCCGCGCTCACGAATGGGCCGTACTTGACCTGGGAGAGTGCCTGGCGGAGGTCTTCGTCGAGGTCGACACCGATGCGGTGGCTCACGCTCGCGGTCGTGGCGAGGATGACGCTCTGAGCCTCGACCTCGTGTTCGACGCCGTTCTGGCGGTATCGCACCACGACGGACTGGCCCTTGCTCACGACTTCCTCGGCGGCGGCGCCGAGTTGCACCCGGTCGCCCAATGTGTCGGCGATGCCCTCCAGCAGGGTAGAGGGTCCCCCGTCGATGCTGTGCGACAGTCCCGCGCCGATGTTCCAGACCAGGTTGAAGTACCCGATGCCGGCCCCGGCGGAGATCTGGTGCATCTCCGCGGAGGATCTGGTCACCGTGGGCTTGAAGAGCGCCTCGGCGTCCTCGGGGAGCGTGCCGATGAAGTCGGCGAAGGAACGGTCGTTCATGAAGTCGTAGACCCGCTGTTGGCGGGTGGCCTCGTCCTCGCCCGGCCGGCGTTTGACGAGCCGGGCGTAGCGCGCCACGGCCAGCCGGACCTTCGCTCCCACCCGGATCAGACTCGCCCGGTCACCCCACGACATGGGGACCCGGAAGGGGAAGGTCTCCACGCGACCGCTGAGCAGCAGTCGGCCGTTCATGCTGAGGCCCGTCAGGTTCCCCGGCACCGGCCTTGACGTGAACCCTGTGTCCTTCAGCAGGCGCTGGGTGGCCGACGCGGGACCGCCGTCGTAGACGTGGCCACCCCAGTTCAGCCAGTAGGGGCCACGGGCCTCGGAGCGGATCCTGCCGCCGACCCGGTCGCCGGCCTCGATCAACAGGATGTCGCGGTGGCGCAGTCTCCACGCCGCCGCCAGTCCGGCGAGGCCGCCCCCGACGATCACCACGTCCTTCACTGTGTCCTCCATGTGCCTTTGCGTAGGTGTTGCTCAGTGGTGTGTGCAGGGGGACGGCCTTCCCTACGACGGCTGTACGGCCGCCGGATGAACGGGAGTCAGGCGGCCACCATCCCGTGCGGATCGATGACGTACTTCTTCGCCGCGCCCTGGTCGAACTCCTGGTAGCCCTGCGGCGCCTCGCCGAGTCCGATCGTGACGGCGTTGACCGCCTTGGCGATGTGCGCCTTGTCGGCGAGGATCAGGTTCATCAGTTGCCGGTTGTAGCGCTTGACTGGGCACTGGCCGGTGGTAAGCACGTGCGACTTGGCCCAGCCGAGGCCCAGGCGTACGCCGATCTGCCCTACCTTGGCCGCGTCGTCGACCGCACCGGGGTCGCCCGTGACGTAGAGCCCGGGGATGCCGAGGGACGCGCCGGCGCGAGCGACGGTCATCATGTCGTTGAGTACCGTCGCCGGAGCCTCGCCTGCCCCCGCCCCGTGTCCGCGGGCCTCGAAGCCGACCGCGTCGACGGCGGCGTCGACCTCCGGCTCGCCCAGGATCTCCGCGATCATGTCGGCCAGGTCGTTGCCGGTGCCGAGGTCGACGGTCTCGCAGCCGAAGCTCCGGGCCTGGGCGAGGCGTTCGGCGTTCATGTCACCGACGATGACGACCGAGGCGCCCAGCAGCTGCGCGGAGTACGCCGCGGCGAGACCGACGGGTCCGGCGCCCGCGACGTACACGGTGGAGCCGGTGGTGACACCGGCGGTGTGGGCGCCGTGGTAGCCGGTCGGGAAGATGTCGGACAGCATCGTCAGGTCGAGGATCTTGGCCAACGCGGCGTCGCGGTCGGGAAACTTCAGCAGGTTGAAGTCGGCGAACGGCACCATGACGTACTCCGCCTGGCCGCCCAGCCAGCCGCCCATGTCGACGTAGCCGTACGCCGCGCCGGCGCGGGCCGGGTTGACGTTCAGACAGATACCGGTCTTGCCCTCGTCGCACATCCGACAGCGTCCGCAGGCGATGTTGAACGGCACCGAGCAGATGTCGCCCTCCTTGACGAAGAGGACGTCGTCACCCACCTCGACCACTTCGCCGGTGATCTCGTGGCCCAGCGTCTGGCCTATGGGAGCCGTCGTACGGCCACGGACCATGTGCTGGTCACTGCCGCAGATGTTGGTGGTGACGAGTTTCAGTACGACGGCATGCGGCGCCGCCTTCTTGATGCCCAGACCGTTCACCACGTCGTCGGGGAGTTCGAGCTTGGGATAGTCGATCTCCTCGACCCCGACCTTGCCGGGCCCCTGGTAGACGACGACCTTGTTGCCTGCCATGTGAGGTGACTCCGTCCTGCTCCTGGATGTGGAGCGCGATGCACGATTCACGGGTGTGTGGCGGGCTTCGTCAGGTGAGTCCCGCCCGGTCGGTGGAACGGTCGGGCCTCGGTACGGCGCTCTGCCTCATGGCCCTCATGGCGAGGCAAATGCCGTACCGGGGCAGCCGCGTCACTTCTTCAGGTACTTCTCCAGGGAGGGCGCGTAGTCCGGGTTCTCCTTGAGCCACGCCTGAACGGCCTGCGCTTCCTTGCCCTGGCCGAACTTGTTGACCACGGCGTCCTCCAAGCTGCCGTACTGCGCGTCGGACAGCTTGAAGTTCTTGATCATGTCGGCGACGTCCGGGAAGTCCTTGGAGAATCCGTCGCGCGCGAGGCTGTGCAGGCCTTCCGGCTTGCCGAACGCTCCCTTCGGGTCCTCGAGGGGCCGCACCGGGAAGGCCTGATTGGCCCAGAACGGCTTCCACAACGTCACCACGATGGGGTCCTTCTCCCCCGTGGCCTTCTTCAGCTCCGTGAGCATCGCGGTCGTCGAGGAAGTCACCAGCTTGAATTTGCTGTCGAGCCCGTAGGCGGGGAAGACGTCGTCCTTCGTCGCCTTCGTCAGACCGGCGCCCGGCTCGATTCCGGTGACCTTGCCGTCGAATTCCTTCGCATGGCCGGGCAGATCGGCGATGGACTTGATGTCCGAGTACGTGGGCACCGCGAGAAAGAGCCCCGCGTTGTCGTAATAGGTGCCGACGTCCTCGATCTTGTCGCCGTACTTGTCCATGTAGGACTTGTGCGTACGCTCCGGCCAGGCGGAGGAAAGGAGGTCGATGTCCCCCTTCGCAAGCGCGGTGTACATCGGGGCGTTGTCACTGAGCTTGGTGATCTTTACCGTGTAGCCATGCTTTTCCAGGACGTTCTTGAGCAGATACGCCGTGCTCGTTTCGTCGGTCCATCCCGGGATCACGCCCATCGTGATGGTCTTGCCGTCGCCACCGGAGCCGCTGCTGCCCGCACAGCCGGCCGCCGCCAGGGCGAGCACTGACACGGCGATACCCAGCCGCATCGAAACCGCTCTACATCGCTTCGCCATAATTCTTGTTCCTCTCACGTACCGGACGGCCGCAGTGGCCTATCCGCCGATCTTGGCTGCCCCGATTTCCGCCGCTGCGGGTGATTCCTTCTCACCTCCGTCGAGAGTGGAAGCCTCTTCTTCGGGAGCGGACGGTCGTGGCTTGCGAAGCCAGAAGCCGCGCCTCCCGCCGCCCATGCCCTGTCCGACGGAGGCTGTGACCCGGTCCAGATAGATGGCCAGGATCACCACCGAGAGCCCTGCCTCGAAGCCGAGACCGAGGTCCAGCGTCGAGATGGCGGTTGTCACCTGCCCGCCAAGTCCTTCGGCTCCGACCAGACCGGAGATGACCGCCATCGAGAGGGAGAGCATGATGACCTGGTTGACGCCCGCCATGATCGTCGGGAGTGCCAGCGGCAGTTGTACGCCGAACAGGGTCTGCCGAGGCGTGGAACCGAACGCGTTGGCCGCCTCGACGACCTCCGGGTCCACGTTCCGGATGCCCAGCTCCGTGAGTCGGACGCCCGGCGGCAGGGCGAAGATGATCGTCGCGACGACACCCGGGACGACACCGATGCCGAACAGGGTGACGACCGGCACGAGCCACACGAATGCGGGCATCGTCTGCATCAGGTCCATGACCGGCCTGAACGCCGCACTCGCCCACCGCTTGCGCGCCACGAGCACCCCGGTGGGGATGGCGATCAGAACCGCGACCAGGGTGGCGACCAGCACGAGCGCCAGCGTCTGCATCGCGGCCTCCCACTGCTCCATGCTGATGATGAGCATCAACCCGAGCAGGGAGACGACAGCGAACTTCCACCCCTTCGTCAGCAACCCGACGAGGGCGAAGACCAGCGCCAGGATCACGGGGTCCGGAGCTTCGAGCGCACTGATGAGTCCGTCGACAGCGGAGCCGATGACATTGCTCACCGCGTCGAAGAAGCCACCCAGATTCTTGGTGAGCCAGTCGAAGAAGTCCTGGAGCGCGTCCCCGACGGGGATCTTGGGGACATCGATCAGTGACAGCACGGTCATCGCGCACTCACCTCCGTACGGACGTGCTCGGATGGGAGTTCCTGCTGTGCGGAGGCCTGGCCGTTACTGGCCTGAGGTGCGGCGCCGCGTTGCCCCAGAGCGTGGAGCAGCGTGACTCTGGCGAGCACTCCCTCCACTCGACCGTCGTCGTCGACGACGGCCAGTGCCTTGGGTGTGTCGGCGCTCACCGCCAGCAGTTCGGAGAGGTGGGCATGCACGGACACACTGACCACCTGGTCGTCGAGGACGCCGTCGAGGGTCTTCGCCCCGCCCTGTACGGCTTTGACGACCGCCTCTTCGTCGACGGCACCGCACAGCTTCTTGTTCCGGTCGACCACGAAGAGACGCGCGGCCTGATGGTCACGCATCAGCTTCTGGACGGCCCGGGGTCCGAGCTCGGACCCGACGAGGGCCACCGGTGGCGTCATGACGGCGCCGGCGGTCAGCACTCGCGTTCGGTCGACATCCAGCACGAACTGGGCGACGAAGTCGTCGGCCGGGTCGTTGAGAATCTGCTCCGCGGTGCCGATCTGAACGATCTTCCCGTCGCGCATCATCGCGATTCTGTCCCCGAGGCGCATGGCCTCGTTCAGATCGTGCGTGATGAAGAGGATGGTCTTGCCCAGCTTGTGCTGGAGCTCGATCAGTTGGTCCTGCATCTCGCGCTTGATCAGGGGGTCCAAGGCGCTGAACGCCTCGTCCATCAGCAGGATGTTGGTGCCTGTCGCCAGTGCGCGCGCAAGGCCGACGCGTTGCCGCATACCTCCGGACAGTTGTCCCGGAAGTGATTCTTCCCAGCCCTTCAGTCCCACCAGGCGCAGTGCTTCCTTGGCGCTGCGCTCGCGCTCGTCCCTGCCGATTCCCTGGATCTCCAAGCCGTACGCGGCGTTCTCACCCACGGTGCGGTGCGGAAACAGCGCGAAGTGCTGGAAGACCATGCTGACCTTCTCGCGGCGCATGCGTCGCAGCTGCTGGTCGTTCATCGTGACGACGTCTTCGCCGTAGACGAGCAGCTCGCCCGCCGTCGGCTCCAACAGCCCGTTCACCATGCGGATCAGCGTCGACTTGCCCGAGCCGGACAGTCCCATGACGACGAAGATCTCGCCTTCGCGCACCTCGAAGGACGCGTCGATCACCGCTGCGGTGATGCCGTCCTTACGAAGCTCCTCGCGCGTCGCCCCTTCGCGTAGACGTGCGACGCCACGGTCTGGGCGTTTACCGAAGACCTTGTATGTCTCACGGGCCACAATCGCGTTCATGCCGGACTCCCGTCACGGTGGTGCGTACTCGGTTCACAGACACGTGAAGATCACGGGGCTCGAAGCTTCGAGTGCTCTGTGGATGATCACTGCTCTGAGACCTGAGTGAGCTGGTCCTGGTAAGCATCTTTGATGCCGAGATGCTCACGTAGGCGCTCTATGTACCAATTGTCGAACGCTTCGACGTCACCCTCGACTCCCGCATAGGGGCCGGGCTCGTATCCCGGGTCACTCGCACCGCGCTGGACCAGATCGACGAACGCCCGGTCCTGATCGTTCGTGGCACGCCACACGGCGATCAACGACTCGACGTCGTAGTCGACACCTTCGACGGCGTCGGCGTGCACGAGCCAGGTGGTGCGCACCAGGGTCTTGTCCGGAGCGACAGGCACGGCCCGGAAGACGACGGCGTGGTCGCTGAGCATGTGGAACCAGGAGTTGGGCTGCATGTGCAGTGACATGTCACCGAACTCGGGGGCCGAGATCTCACCCATCAGCTTGCGGCTGACCTGCGCCCCCGCCTCTCCGAAGGAGACGCCGGCGCCGTCGAGCGGCAGGTGGGTGATCTGGTATCCGGTGGGCCGGCCGTCGAGCTCGCGATGCGTGCCGATCGGCATGCCGGTCGCCGCGCAGGCGGAGTGCAGACGAGCCTCGGCGGCCTGGTAACGCTCGAGAACGGCACGCATCCGCGGGGGGTAGTCGCCCCCTGCGTAGAGGCCGACGGGGAAGTAGGCGGTGAGCAACTCGGGGTGACCGGCATCGCAGTGCTGGCACTCGCGGTTGT
The DNA here is from genome assembly GCF_036345175.1 of Streptomyces sp. NBC_00576. Classification (NCBI taxonomy): domain Bacteria; kingdom Bacillati; phylum Actinomycetota; class Actinomycetes; order Kitasatosporales; family Streptomycetaceae; genus Streptomyces; species Streptomyces sp. NBC_00576. Next base: position 2,569,217 of record NZ_CP107780.1, read on the forward strand.
TCTCCACCACCAGCTTCCAGTTGCCCTCCTCGATCAGGTCGATCTGGTGCGCGACCTTCGCGTCCTGGAGCCGGTAGGGCGCCAGGTAGGGCTCGATGACCGCGGCCACCTCGTCGATGTCTGCGGGAGGCTCATCGGAGAGGCACACCATGACCAGGCCGGCCACGGTGCGCACACTGACGGGCTTGAGGCCGAACTGCTTACGGTCGAGCGCGGGGTCCTGGCCCTCGGCATGGATCAGGCTGCCGTCTGTGCGGTAGGTCCACTGGTGGTACGGGCAGACCAGGTTGCCCACAGAACCACACGCGTCCTGCAGGATCCGGGATCCGCGATGTCTGCAGACGTTGCGCAGGGCTCGAACGGTCTCGTCGTCGTCCCGCACGATGATGATCGACTGCCGCCCGATGTCCAGGGTGACGTAATCGCCCGGCTCGGCCAGCTCCGCCTCCGTGCAGGCAAACAGCCAGTGCTTGCCGAATATGGCGTCCAGGTCGAGGTCGTACACCTCTTGGCTGGTGTAGAAGGGCGCCTCGAGGCTGTAGCCGACCGCTCGGCGCGCGACCATCTCAGCGATGTCAGGGGCCGATGCCGGATTGCCGGACGAGAAGTTCACGGGACATCTCCCACTCATGATCAAGAATTCACGACGCGTCCCTGTTTCGCAGAGTGGGACAATCGCACTGTGCGAACCGAGGCTAGGAGTGACCCCATAACCTGTCAAGGGCTCCGTCCTGGCGGTTTCGATGGATTGCCGCCCGCTCGGTAAAGGCTTGATTACCTGGCGGTTTCACCTGCCGACCCGGCTCACGGCGGCGGCGATCCGGTTGACGAACAAGCGGCGGCACCCTCACTCAAGGACCCCCGGGCGACCCGACGAGGCCTGTTGACAACCGAGGACCGGCAGACCCACTCTTGTCTCGCATACCACGATCGTTGCGCTATGCGGTACAGAGTTGCCCGATGGAGGCACCTGAGTCCAGGCGCGCAGAACTTGACGCTTTACCTGACCGAGGCGCTGCTCACCTGACGCAGCGGGTTCGGCTTCGAGTCACCAATCGGTGCCCACCGTGCTACTGGAGGTTCAAGTGGTGGTCGCAGCAACTGGCCCGGACACCGTCGTCACCGCAGGTGACCTGTTCGGGGCCCAGGCGGATTTCGGTCTGATGCCCCCGCCCTGGGCTCCGGACTGCTGGGGCGAGGAGGAGCAGGCGGTCCTGGTGTGCCGCAAGGTCCTCGAGATCACCCATGACGTCAAGAGCTTCCACTTCGAGGCCGACAGCCATCGCACGTTCAGCTTCGACCCGGGGCAGTTCATCACGCTCCAGCTCGAGATCGACGGGGCGGCGTTCACTCGCTGCTACACCATCTCGTCACCGCCGACCCGCCCGCACCTGATCTCGATCACGGTCAAGCGCGTCCCCGGTGGCCCGGTCTCCAACTGGCTGCACGACCACATGGTCCCCGGCGCACGCATCACCGCCCAGGCTCCATTGGGCGGCTTCACGCTGGCGAACCCGTCGGCGCCGAAGTACCTGTTCCTGTCCGCCGGCAGCGGCATCACTCCGCTCATGTCGATGACGCGGACCATGTACGACCTCGGCTCGGATGCGGACGTCCTCTTCGTACACAGCGCCCGCACGCCCGCGGATATCATCTTCCGCCGCGAGCTGGAAGCCATGGCCGCTGTCATGCCGAACATCCGGGTCGTCAATGTGTGTGAGGACGACTACCCGTCGGAACGGTGGATGGGGCTGCGCGGCCGCCTTTCGGCGCCCATACTCCAGGCACTCGCACCCGATCTCGACGAACGCGAGACCTACACCTGCGGGCCCGCCGGCTACATGGCGTCGATCCGGGGCATCCTCGGGGAAGTCGGCTACGACATGCGCGGCTACCACGAGGAGAGCTTCTCCTTCGAGAACCTCCCAGCCTCCGACGTTCCCCCTCCTGTCGATGGCGCCGCCGAGGGCGACGGAGCCGCGACGCCACCCGGCGCACCCATCACCTACAGCGTCGAGTTCGTCCGCAGTGGCCGCACCGTCACCTGCGCCGCGGACGGAACCCTCCTCGACGCCGCCTACGCGGCCGGTCTCAGGCCTCCGGCCTCGTGCACCCAGGGAATGTGCGGGACCTGCAAGACAACCATGCTCTCCGGAGAGGTCGACATGCAGCACAACGGGGGGATCCGTCCCCGCGAAGTCGCCCAGAACAAGATCCTGATCTGCTGCTCCAAGCCCCTGAGTAACGTCTGTATCGACGCATGACAGCAGGCTGTGAGTTGACGAAGCCGAAGGGCAAAAACTTGTTGCCGAAGACGATGGCAGCCGTCCTCCTCACCGGTCATGGCGGACTGGAGAAACTCGAGTACCGGACGGACGTCGCCGTTCCCCGCCCCAAGAAGGGCGAGGTGCTCATCCAGGTCGCCGCCGCAGGGATCAACAACACGGACGTGAACACCCGTATCGGCTGGTATTCGAAAGCGATCACCTCTGGGACAGGCGAAGGGGGATCAGCGGGTTTCGACGCCGTCGACGACGCGGACGCGACGTGGACCGGCAAAGCCCTTGAATTCCCCCGCATCCAGGGTGCGGACGTCTGCGGCCGCATCGCCGACGTGGGCGAGGGAGTTTCACGCGATCGCATCGGCGAACGAGTCCTCGTACGGAACATGCTGCGCACACCCGTCGACTACCAGCCCTTCGCATGCTGGACCTTCGGCAGCGAATGCGACGGCGGATTCGCACAGTTCACGGTTGCTCCCGCCGCGGAGACGTACGCCGTTCACAGCGACTGGAGCGACGAGGAACTCGCGGCCGTGCCATGTGCCTACTCCACCGCGGAGAACATGCTGCACCGGGCCGCGGTAGGGGCGGAGCGTGTGCTCGTGACCGGCGCCTCGGGCGGAGTGGGGCTCGCCGCCGTACAACTCGCCAAACGCCGGGGCGCGACCGTCATCGCGGTGTGCTCGGCAACGAAGGCCGCCGATGTCATGGCGCAGGGCGCCGACCGGACCGTTGACCGGGGCGCCGATCTGATCAGCGCCCTTGGCGGCGGCTCCGTCGACGTGGTGATCGATCTCGTCGGTGGCCCTCAGGTACCGAGCCTGCTGGACCTGCTGCGCCCCGGCGGCCGCTACGCCGTAGCGGGCGCCATCGGAGGGCCTGTCGCGGAGATCGATCTGCGCACGCTGTACCTAAAAGACCTCACGGTGTTCGGCTGCACGTTCCAAGAGGACGAAGTGTTCGAGAACGTGATCAAGTACGTCGAACGCGAGGAAGTGCGACCGGTTGTCTCCCGCACTTACCCCCTGGAAGCCATCGCTCAAGCGCAGGAAGATTTCCTCACGAAACGCCACCTCGGAAAGCTGGTGCTCATCCCGCCGGCCCCGACGGCGTGAAAGCGAAAGAAGGTAAGAATGCGCATCGCCGAGATTCACGTGTATCAAATGGACCTGCCGTTGAGCGGCAAGGTCTACCGGATGTCCGAAGGCGCCTATACGACCTTGGACTCGACGATTGTCGAAGTCGTGTCCGACACGGGAATCTCCGGCTGGGGGGAAGTGTGCCCGGTCGGCCCGACCTACGCGCAGGAGCACGCCCTGGGTGCCCGGGCCGCACTCAACCAGATGGCGCCTGGTCTGATCGGCAGAACGGTGACGGGTCCACTGGAGATACGCCGCGCGATGGCAGCGCTCCTCCACGGGCACAACTACGCGAAGGCCGCGATCGACATCGCGATGCACGACCTGATCGGCAAGGCCCACGGCATACGGGTGTGCGACATGCTGGGCGGCGCGGCGAGCGAGCGCGTGAACTCCTATTACGCACTGCCCGTCGGCGAGCCGGATGAAGTTGCCCGCACCGCCGTGGAAAGGATCGCCGAGGGCTATCCGCGTCTTCAGATCAAGGTGGGCGGGCGACCGGTCGAACTCGATATCGAGACGATCCGCAAGGTGTGGGAAGCGACGGGTTGCACCCGCCTTTCCGTCGACGCCAACCGGGCGCTGAACACACGCGACGTGCTTCGCATCGGCCGGGAATGCGCCGACATCCCCTTCGTCTTCGAGCAGCCCTGCAACACGATGGAGGAGATCGCCGCGATTCGCGGGCAACTGCACCACGGGATCTACCTCGATGAGAACACCGAGAGTCTGAATGACGTGCTCCGGGCGATCTCGCTCGGAGTGTGCGACGGATTCGGACTCAAGGTCACCCGATTCGGCGGTCTGGGAGGTATCGCGACCGTCCGAGACCTCTGCGAGTCACGTTCCATGCCTCATACGTGTGATGACTCATGGGGAGGGGACATCATCGCTGCCGCATGCGTTCACATCGGCGCGACGGTGCAGCCGCGGCTGCTCGAAGGCGTATGGCTCGCCGAACCTTTCATGGACGTCCACTACGACTCGGACAATCCGGTCCGGGTCGTAGACGGCCATGTTCAGGTACCGACCGGCCCCGGTCTCGGCGTCGTTCCCGACGAGGGCGTCTTCGGCAAGCCTGTCGCATCCTTCGCGTAGCTGAGCGGAGGGTCAGGTGGACCGCCTGGTGGGGACCCCGTCCGGCTGACCACTCCACGGCCGTCGTCAGACAGCACGAGCCTGGTGACCGTGACCCAGTGGTGGGGCCCCGCTCGTCCGGACCGGGCTCAGGGCTCAGGCCCAGATGTCCCCGACGGTGAAGCCGAGGCGGACCGGACACACCGGACACGCACGATTCGACCGGCCCGGGCGCGTCTCTGGGCGCTTTCCTGGAGAGTCTCGACCGGCGGGTGACCGCGGGCTCGGAAGTGCACCTTCTCGTCGGGGGCGAGCCCGACAGCCCCGCCCGGGGCACGGTCGAGACATGGGTGCGGCGTCATCCACGTTTCCACCGGCATCTCGTTCCCACCGACGCGTCATGGCTCGACGAGGTCGAGGTTCTCCTGGCGAACAATCCGCTGCTCACCCACGAGAACGTGCCCGGCTTCGCGGCATCGACGACCGCACTCCGCGACGGCCTCCGCGCCTGGTGCGGCACGTGGACGCCACAATCAGATCCGTTCACATGGATGAGGCTTGATAAAGACTCAACTGCGTCCAGAAGTGCGCAGGAAGGTCGCCCCGACGACTCCGACGATCACGAGGGGGGCGAGGCCCAGGTAGAGCAGGAAACGACACCCTCACCGGTGCCGGGCCGACGGTGACGCCTGGCAGAACGGGCTGCCGGTGACGGTGTCGGCGCCGGATCGCCGGCGGATTCCGGCGTGCCGGACACCACCCTGCGTCCGTGCCGTCAGCGCAGGACCACCGTGCGCCTGCCCTGGACGAACACCCGGCCTTCGCAGTGCCACCGGACTGCTCGAGCCAGGGCCGCCGACTCCGCGTCACGGCCGATGGCGGCCAGGTCGTCGGGGGTGTGACTGTGGTCGACGTCGATGACCTCCTGGGTGATGATCGGGCCCTCGTCGAGGTCGGTGGTGACGTAGTGGGCTGTGGCGCCGACGAGCTTGACGCCCCGCTCGTGTGCCTGGTGGTAGGGCTTGGCGCCCTTGAAGCTGGGCAGGAACGAGTGGTGGATGTTGATCATGCGGCCGGCCAGTCGGGTGCACAGGTCGTCGTCGGAGAGCACCTGCATTTGACTTGCTCCTCGGGCTGAAGCCCGGGGATTCTGGCCTTCTCATCCGTAGCTGTGCCGCTACGCGGCACAGGTTTCGGGCGGGAATCCGTGGCTTCCTGTTTCTTCGCGCTGTGCCGGGACGAGTCCTGGTCTTACCGGCGCTCCGCAGGCTGTGACCGCCAGTCCGGCGGCCGTCTTGACGTTGATCGCGGCGTTGTGGTCGCGGTCGTGGAGGGTGCCGCAGGCGGTGCAGCTCCATTCCCTGACGTTCAGGGGCTTGGGTCCGTCTTTGACACCGCAGGCCGAGCAGGTCTGGGAGGTCGGCTCGAACCGGCCGATCTTCACCAGGGTCCGGCCGTACCGGAGTGCCTTGTACTCCAGCATGTGCACGAAGTGTGACCAGCCCGCGTCGTGCACGCTCTTGGCGAGCCTGGTGCGCGCGAGTCCGTTGACCGCCAGGTCCTCCACACCGATCGCTTGGTTCTCGCGGATCAGCTTGGTGGAGAGCTGGTGGTGGAACTCCCGGCGTGCGTCGGCAACCTGTGCGTGGGCGCGGGCGACCTTCAGGCGGGCCTTCTCCCGGTTCCTGGATCCCTTCTGCTTGCGGGACAGCTCCCGCTGGGCTTGCTTCAGTTTCTTCTCCGCGCGACGCAGAAACCGGGGACTGTCGATCTTCGTGCCGTCGGAGAGGACCGCGAAGTGGGTCAGGCCCAGGTCGATGCCGATCGTGTGGTCGGTGGCGGGCATCGCGGCGGCGTCGGCGTGCGGGTCGCTGTCGATGACGAAGGAGGCGAAGTACCGACCGGCCGCGTCCTTGATCACGGTGACCGAGGTCGGGGTAGTGGGCAGAGTGCGTGACCACTTCACCTTCACCGCCCCGATCTTCGGCAGGTTCAGCCGCCCACTGCCGGTGATCTTCCAGCGGGCATTGGCGGTGAACCGGATCGACTGCCGGTTGTCCTTGCGGGATTTGAACCGGGGCGCACCCGTCTTCGGACCCTTACGGGCTCCTTTGAGGGAGGCGAAGAAGTTCTTGTAGGCAGCCTCCACATCGCGCAGGGACTGCTGGAGCACGACGGCGGACACCTCGCCCAGCCACGACCGCGCGTCGGTCTGCTTCGCCTCGGTGACCAGCTTCCTGGAGAGTTCACCGGCCGTCGGGAACGCCTCGCCCGCTGTGCGAGCGTCCTCGCGGGCGCGCACCGCGTCGTTGAACACGACGCGGGCGCACCCGAACGCCTTCGCCAGTGCCGTTTGCTGGCCGGAGTCCGGGTACAACCTGAAGGCGTACCGAAGCTGCATGACCGTCACGCTACATACTTGGGTTATGGGCGAGACGCGGAAGATCAGAACTGGCCGGCACTGTGTTTTCGTGATGCATGTGCACTTGGTCTTCGTGACCAAGTTCCGGCACAACGTGTTCACGGATGTTCATCTGGCGCGGATGGAGGAGATCATGCGGTCGGTGTGTACGGACTTCGCGTGCGAGCTGGTGGAGTTCAACGGCGAGGACAACCACGTCCACCTCCTGGTGAACTTCCCGCCCAAGGTCGCCGTCACCAAACTCGTCAACTCACTCAAAGGAGTCTCCTCCCGCCGTCTGCGCCAGGAGTTCCCCGACCTGGTACGCCACTACTGGCGGGCCAACAAGCTCTGGTCCGGTTCCTACTTCGCCGGCACCGTCGCCGGCGCCCCACTCACCGCGGTCAGGCAGTACATCGAACAGCAGAACCGGCCCTCGTGAGCATCACCCGGCCCCGCCGGGACCGGCCGTCGTGGCGCTCCGCGCCACGGGTGCGGAACACGCCGTCCGGCTCCGCCGGACAAGAACCTGCGACGCTCCGCGTCGCAACCCTCAGATTCGCTTCACCACCGGGCCGAAGCCCGATGCACTGCGAATGAATCCCGGTAGCGGGACACCATGATCAGCACGCGGCGCCGGGTGCTGACCGGTTCGAGGTGCCACCGCATGGTGAAGGAGGAGGCCACGGCGGCGAAGTCACGGCGCAGGGTCTGCGGGGTGTTCTCGCTGCCGACGGTGGCGAAGCGCACCCGCATGAAGAAGTGGCCGTCGCTGCGGTCTCCGAACTGTTGGTTGTCGATGATGTCGCTGCCGTGCTCGACGAGGAACCGGGAGACGGCGTGGACGATGCCGGGAGCTTCGGGGCAGTCGAGGGTGAGTACGTGCTCGACCGGTGCCGTGGTGGGGTCGGTCCGCGAGTCGGAGTGGGCGGTTTCGGTTTCCATGTACTTGGCCTTCATGTCCCGGCCGGTGTCGCGCATGGCCTTGACGGCCTTGTCCGGGGTGACCTTGTGCGTGCCGTCACCGGTCGACGCCATCAGGGAATCTCCGGGCCGTGGTACTCGCTCATCGCGTCGATGAGCCAGCGGGCCAGGTAGTCGGCGAACGAGGAACGTGGGAGGAGCCGGTAGGTCGGCGTGTCGTCGACCTGCCAAAGGAGTACGGCGACGGGTCCCACCGTGGTCGACACGGCCTGGCCGGGGCCGAAGGCCCGGGGGTGGAGGTCGAGCGTGCAGCCCTTTTCCAGCACGTGCCGGGCGGCCGGGCCGCTCAGCTCCAGCGTGGTGCGGTTCGCCGAGACGTCCACGACCGAGCCGGGGTCCGCTCCGAGCACCTCCCTCAACTCGGCGGTCACAGCGGTCGCGTCGGCCTGGGACAGGACGAGCCACTCGTCGGGGCCGAGCCAGAGGACCGTGTGAGGTCCGGATGCGGAGGTGTGGCCGCACCGCGACGGGAGCGGCGCCCCCAGGGCCTTCCCGATACGGTCTGCCGCTTCGGACGCGGGGTCGACGCGCACGTTCACCATGGCGATGAACGGCCACTCGGTCAGCGTGACGCCTCGGGCGCCGGTGACGGTGGCGGCCCGCATCCGTTCTGCCAGATGCGCCACGGGGCTGGTACGCGATGCAGCGATCGGCTCAGCCATCTCGCTTGGTCCCTTCGGGGTCGTAGAGAACGAAGTCGGTCACCTCGACGGGCACCAGGTCCTCGCCCACCGGGGCGAGCAGGGTCTCGCCGATCCTTGCCCGCCCGTCGGCGACGAGGGCGAGGGCGAAGGGGCGGCCGAGGGCCGGGCTGTGGTAGCTGGAGGTGACGTGGCCGAGCATCGGCACCGGCCCGGCCTCGGGGGTGACGGGCACATCCGGCGCGACGAGTTGGGTGCCTTCGGGCAGCCGGGTCGTACGGTCGACGGGGAGCAGGCCGACGAGTTGCTTGCGGTCGGTGCGGGAGGTGTCTGCGCGGGAGTAGGACCGCTTCCCGACGAAGTCCTTCTGCTTGGAGACCACCCAGGACATGCCCGCGTCCTGTGGGGTGACGGTGCCGTCGGTGTCCTGACCGACGATGATGTACCCCTTCTCGGCCCGCAGCACGTGCATGGTCTCGGTGCCGTACGGGGTGATGCCGTACGGCTGCCCGGCCGCGTACACCTGCTCCCAGACGGCCAGGCCGTACCACGCGGAGACGTTGATCTCGTAGGCGAGTTCGCCGGAGAAGGAGATCCGGCAGATGCGGGCCGGGATGCCGGAGGCCAGGGTGGTCTCGCGGAAGGCCATGAAGGGGAACGCCTCGGCGGACAGGTCGACATCGGGCGCGAGTTGGGCCACGACCTGGCGTGACTGCGGGCCGACGACCGCGATCGTCGACCACTGCTCGGTCACCGAGGTGCAGTGGACGTCGAGCTCGGGCCACTCGGTCTGCAGCCACTCCTCCAGCCAGTCCAGGACCCCGGCGGCGCCACCGGTCGTGGTGGTCATGAAGTAACGGTTGTCGTCGAGGCGAAGCGTCACTCCGTCGTCGAAGATCATGCCGTCCGGCTTGCACATCACGCCGTAGCGCGCCAAGCCGGGCTTGAGCTTCTTGAAGGCATTGGTGTAGACGCGGTTGAGGAACTCGCCCGCGTCCGCGCCCCAGATCTCGATCTTGCCGAGGGTGGAGGCATCCATGAGGCCGACGCCCTCGCGGGCCGCGCGGCACTCGCGGGCCACGGCCGTGTCCATGTCCTCGCCGGGCCGGGGGTAGTACCAGGGGCGCTTCCACTGCCCGACGTCCTCGAACTCCGCTCCGTGTGCCACATGCCAGCTGTGGATGGACGTGGTGCGTTCGGGGTCGAACAGTTCACCGCGCTCACGGCCGGCCAGGGCGGCGAAGCCCACCGGCGTGTAGGGCGCCCGGTAGGCCGTGGTGCCGATCTCCCCGGGAGACGCGCCCGCGCCGAGGGCCTCGGCGATCACACCGATCGCGTTGACGCCCGACGTCTTGCCCTGGTCGTTGGCCGTGCCGAGCGAGGTGTAGCGCTTGACGTGTTCGACACCGAGCATGCCCGCGCCGGTGGACCGCCAGACGTCGGCGACGGTGACGTCGCGCTGCAGGTCGACGAAGTGGGTGTCCCAACTGCCGGGGTCACCGTCGGGGGCGGGCACCAGCCACAGCGCACGCGTCGGCCCGGCGCCGGACCGCGCATCGCCGGGCGACGGTACGGGAACCGCGAACCCCGCGTCCGTCGCGGCCCGCGCACCGGCCCGCGCTCCCTCGGACAGGCAGCCGTCGAGGTCGTACGTCCCGCGAGCCGCACCGACGACCTGCTGGTCCCGTACGGTGCCGTCGGGGACGAAGGCGACCAGGTCATCGTCCCAGCGCAGCCGGCCCTGGCGCTGGCTGTGAAGATGCACAACCGGGCTCCAGCCGCCCGAGACGGCGAGCAGGTCGCAGTCGAACGACTCGGCAGCATCGGCGAGTTGACCGTTCTCGTCGAGGGCCTGGACGGTGACGCCGGTCAGCCGACCGTCCCCCTCGGTGTCGACCACCGCACTGCCCGTCAGCACCCGCGCCCCCGTCGCCACGGCGACCTCGGCGGCCCGGTGGGACAGTTCGGGGCGGGCGTCCACGACGGCGGCGATGTCGATCCCGGCGGCGTGAAGGTCGGCGACCGTGTCATAGGCGCTGTCGTTGGTGGTGCTCACCACGGCCCGCGAGCCCGGCGCCACGGCGTACCGGTTGAGGTACGAGCGCACGGCCGCGGCGAGCATCACGCCGGGGCGGTCGTTGCCGGAGAAGACCAGCGGACGTTCGTGCGCGCCGGTCGCCAGGACCACCTGCCGGGCCCGGATGTGCCACAGCCGCTGCCGTGAGACGCCTGCGGAGGCTTCGGGGGCGTCGGCTCCGAGGTGATCGGTACGCCGCTGGAGGGCCAGCAGGTAGTTGTCGTCGTACGAGCCGAACGCCGTGGTGCGTTGCAGTACGACGACCTCGGGTGCGGCGTCGAGTGCCGCGCGGATCTCGGCGACCCACTCCAGGGCGCTCTGCGCGCCGGCCCGCTCGGTGCGCGCGGAGAGCAGCGAACCGCCGGACTCGGGCTGGTCGTCGACGAGGATCACGCGGGCGCCGGAGCCCGCGGCAGCGGCGGCGGCAGCGAGCCCGGCCGGTCCGGCGCCGACGACCAGGACGTCGGTGTGGACGTACTTCTTGTCGTAGACGGCGGGGTCGGAGCCCGGGTCGAGCCGGCCCATCCCGGACAGTGTCGAGGCGGACAGGCCGTCGTACAGCTCCGTCGTCGTCGCGGGCAGCATGCCCTCCGAGTACGAACCGTCCACCTGCAACAGGGAGTTCGGGTCCTCGACGCCCGCGGCGACGATGCCGCGCGGGCGACCGCGGTAGAGCGAGGGGGCGACCTCGACCACGCCGTTCGCCAGCATCGCCGAGGCGACGGTGTCGCCGGGGTGCCCGGTCAACTCCCGCCCGTCGACGGTGAACCGCAGTACGGCGTCGCGGTCGATACGGCCGCCTTGTCGGAGCCGGAAGTGCTGGTCGGTGTCGGTCATCGCTGTCCTCCGGCCTGGGGCAGTTCGGGGCGTGGCTCGTCGAGCCGGTAGGAGGTCAGTACCTCGTGGGTGGCGGTGTCCCGCAGCACGTTGAACCAGCGGCGGCAGCCGATGCTGTGCATCCACCGCTCGGCGAAGGGGCCCTTGGGGTTGTCCCGGTAGAAGACGTACTCGGCCCACTGCTCGTCGGTGAGGTCGGCGGGGGTGCCGGGGTAGGGGACGTGGGCCTGTCCCCCGTAGTGGTATTCGGTCTCGTTGCGGGGACCGCACCATGGGCAGCTGATCAGCAGCACGGTGTCCTTCTCTCAGCAGGCTGTCAGTGGGCCACGGCTGCGGCGCCGTGCTCGTCGATCAGGGCGCCCGTCGCGAAACGTTCGAGGGCGAAGGGGGCGTTCAGGGGATGCGGCTCGCCCGTGGCGATGGTGTGCGCGAAGGTCCAGCCGGCGGCCGGGGTGGCCTTGAACCCGCCGGTCCCCCACCCGCAGTTGACGTAAAGGTTCTCCACCGGGGTGGTACCGATGATCGGGGAGGCGTCCGGGCTGACGTCGACGATGCCGCCCCAGGTCCGCAGCACATGCGCGCGGGCGAAGACGGGGAACAGCTCGACGGCGGCGGCCATCTGCTGCTCGATCACGTGGAAGGAGCCGCGCTGGCCGTAGCCGTTGTACGAGTCGACGCCCGCGCCCATCACCAGCTCGCCCTTGTGGGCCTGGGAGACGTACACGTGCACGTGGTTCGACATGACGACCGTCGGGTGTACCGGTTCGTGCAGCTCGGAGACCAGCGCCTGCAGCGGATGGGACTGCACCGGCAGCCGGACGCCGGCCCGTTCGGCCAGCACGCTGCTGTGCCCGGCGGCCGCGAGGCCGACACTGCCGGCGAGGATGCGGCCCCGGTTGGTCTCGACGCCCACGACCCGGTCGCCGTCCTTGAGGAAGCCGGTGACCTCGCAGCCCTGGATCAGGTCCACGCCCATCTCGTCGGCCCGGCGGGCCAGCGCCCAGGCGACATGGTCGTGCTTGGCGATGCCGGCGCGCGGCTGGAAGGTGGCGCCGAGGACCGGGTACCGGGTGCGGGAGGAGACGTTGAGGATGGGGCAGACCTTGGCGACCTCCTCCGGTTCGAGCCACTCGGCGTCGACGCCGTTGAGGCGGTTGGCGTTGGCTCGGCGCATGCCCTCGCGGACGTCCTGCAGGGTGTGCGCGAGGTTGAGGACGCCGCGCTGGCTGAACAGGAAGTCGTAGTCCAGTTCCTCCGGGAGCCGCTCCCACAGCTTGAGCGCGTACTCGTAGATCGCCGCGCTCTCGTCCCACAGGTAGTTCGAGCGGATGATCGTGGTGTTGCGTGCCATGTTGCCGCCGGCCAGCCAGCCCTTCTCCAGGACGGCGACGTTGGTGATGCCGTGGTTCTTGGCGAGGTAGTAGGCGGTGGCCAGGCCGTGGCCGCCCGCGCCGACGATGACGACGTCGTACGAGGAGCGCGGGTCGGGGTTGCGCCAGAGCCAGTCCGGATGCTCCGGCAGCGCCGTGCTGGTCATACCGCGTCTCCGTTCAGGTGGGACAGGTGGGACAGATTGGACAGGTGGGGATAGAGGGGGAAAGCGGAGGCGAGCTTCTCGACCCGGTCGCGCAACAACGCCGCGCGCTCGTCGCCGAGCTGCTCGTCCTTCAGGGCCTCGGCGATGATGTCGGCGACCTCCCGGAACTCCGCCGCGCCGAAGCCGCGGGTGGCCAGGGCCGGGGTGCCGATCCGCAGCCCCGAGGAGACCATCGGCGGGCGGGGGTCGAACGGCACCGCGTTGCGGTTGACGGTGATGCCGATGCGGTGCAGCCGGTCCTCGGCCTGTTTCCCGTCGAGCGTGGAGTTCCGCAGGTCGACGAGGACCAGGTGGACTTCGGTGCCGCCGGTCAGGACGGTGATCCCGGCCTCGGCCACATCGTCGGCCAGCAGTCGTCCGGCGAGGATGCGGGCGCCGTCCAGGGTGCGCTGCTGACGCTCCTTGAACTCCGCGCTCGCCGCCACCTTGAAGGCCACGGCCTTCGCCGCGATGACATGCTCCAGCGGGCCGCCCTGCTGGCCCGGGAAGACCGCGGAGTTGATCTTCTTGGCCAGGGCGGCACGGCTGAGGATCACCCCGCCGCGCGGGCCGCCGAGGGTCTTGTGTGTGGTGGTCGTCACGACGTCGGCGTACGGCACCGGGTTCGGGTGCAGGCCCGCTGCCACCAGCCCGGCGAAGTGCGCCATGTCCACCAGCAGATACGCGCCCACCGCGTCGGCGATCCGCCGGAACGCGGCGAAGTCCAGGCGCCGGGGGTAGGCGGACCAGCCGGCGACGATCATCTTGGGCCGGTGGGCGAGAGCGAGCTGCTCGACCTCGTCCATGTCGATGCGCAGGTCGGACTCACGCACGTGGTACGGCACGACGTTGTACAGCTTGCCGGAGTAGTTGAGGCGCATGCCGTGGGTCAGGTGGCCGCCGTGCGCGAGGTCGAGGCCGAGGATCGTGTCGCCGGGCTGGAGCAACGCGAACATCGCGGCCGCGTTGGCCTGGGCACCCGAGTGGGGCTGCACGTTGGCGGCCTCGGCGCCGAACAGTTCCTTCACCCGGGCGATGGCCAACTGCTCGATGACGTCGACGTGTTCGCAGCCGCCGTAATAGCGGCGGCCGGGGTAGCCCTCGGCGTACTTGTTGGTGAGAACCGAGCCCTGGGCCTCCATGACTGCCGCCGGGGCGAAGTTCTCCGAGGCGATCATCTCCAGGGTGGACTGCTGACGGCACAGCTCGGCGTCGACCGCGGTGGCGACCTCCGGGTCGAGCTCGCTGAGCGGGACGGAGAGAGGGGAGGCGACCGTGGTGGTGGACGGGTTCGTTGCCATCTGCACACCGTTCTGAGAGCCAACTAATGAACGACTGATATATCAACCTGTGCGGTAAGGTATGGGAGCTTGTCGGTCAGGTCAAGGGGGCATCTCATGCAGCAGACGGCGACAGAGCCCGCGGGTGAGGAACTGTCCCTCGCCGAACGCGCGTACCGCGTCATCCGCGACCGGCTCGTCATGCTGGAGATCCGCCCGGGGGCGCCGATCAACGAGGACCAGCTGGCACAGTCCCTCGGCGTCGGACGGACGCCGGTGCGCGAGGCCCTCAAGCGGCTGCAGTACGAGCGCCTCATCGCGACCTACCCCCGGCGCGGCACCTTCGCCACCGACGTCAACATCACCGACCTGGCCCACATCTCCGAGGTGCGCCAGGAACTGGAGCCCCTGGCCGCGTCCCAGGCTGCGCGGCGCGCCACGGCCACCGACCGCGCGACGCTGACGGCCGTCCTGCGGGAGCTGGAGAGCGTGGATCCCGGGCGGCGCGACGCCACCGAGCTCATGCACCTGGACCTTCAGGTCCACCGCGCCATCTACGCGGCCACACACAACCCGTACCTGGAGGACACCCTCGTCCGGTACGACAACCTGGCCACCCGCATCTGGTGCCTGTTCGTCGACCGGTTGTCCGACATGGCGGGTCACGTCGAAGAGCACGGACCGTTGATCGAGGCGATCGTCGCCGGTGACCCCGACACGGCGGCACAGCTGGCCGGCAGTCACGTCGTGGGCTTCGAACAGGCCATTCGCGCGGCCATCTGAGAAGGCGTTGCGCGGGCGGCCGGCTGTCGGGAACGCGGCCGGATTTTTGACTCAGACGTACCGCGAGGACCGGTCCGGCAGCGAAGGCGTTGTTGGTCGCCGCTGTCCTTCACATACTTCGTTACCACCGGCGGCCACGCTGCCGGCTCCCCGCGAAACCCCGAGCTGGTCGCCCTTGAGGAGACTCGAAAATGTCGTCATACCCGAGCGGTGACCGCATCGCACTTGTCTCACCAAGCGCGTCGGACAGGCTCCTGGCCGCGATCCCCGGTGGTCCCGCCGGTCTCGCGGCTGAGACCACTGCCGTGATGCCGGCCTCACGGCGGCGAACGGTGCAGCAGCCATGAGATTCCTCGACGAGCAGGACGTCCGTTCCCTCTTCGACATCGACACCGCGATCTCCTCGCAGCGGACGGCCTTCATCGCTCTCGCACAGGGAAAGGCGTGGCAACCCGAGAAGATCCTGGGCGGCCACATGGCAGACGAGCCCGACACCGTCTTCTGCTATGCCTCCCGCCTCGACCGCGAAAGCGGCCCCGTCTGCAAGTTCGGGAGCATCAATCCCGGGAACGCGGTGACGGGCCGACCAACAGTGAATGCCGTGGTCGCCGTGCTCGACCCACACACCGGCGTTCCTGTGGCCTTCATGGACGGCACAGCGCTCACCACCCTGCGCACAGCCGCTGCCAGCGCGGTCGCAGTCGGGGCACTGGCCAGGAAGGACGCGACCCGTCTGCTCGTACTGGGGTCCGGCGTGCAGGGGCAGGCGCACATCGCCGCACTGCACAGGGAGAGGTCCTACGCCTGGACCGGAATGTGGTCACCGCGCCCGTCCTCGCTCGACGCGTCCGTCGGCCGCCTGCGCGAGCAGGGGTTCGACGTCGAGCAGGTGGAGTCCCTGAGTGACGCGATCGCCGAGGCGGACGTCATCGTCTGCGCCACCTTGGCAACGGAGCCGCTGTTCTCCGCGCGCGAGCTCTCCCCGGGCACCACCGTCGTCACGGTGGGCTCCTTCGACCGGCACCGCTGCGAGATCGGACCCGACATCCTCCGCGCCGGCCGTCATGTCGTCGTCGATCACGAACCGACGGCTCGGCAGAACTGCGGTCCGATCGTCGCGGCTCTGGCCCAGGACGACGCGGCGGAGCTGGAAATCCTCGAACTCGGCCATGTCCTGACCGGTGCCGCGACCGGTCGCGTCAGCGACGACGACATCGTCACGTACATCAGCGCCGGCCTCGGAGTTCAGGACGCAGCGGCTGCCTGGAGCATCTACCAACGGGCCGAAGCACACGGCGTCGGCCAGAGCGTCGACTGGCCGCGAAACACCGCGGGTGCGGAACGAGCGTCAACGACCCCCCGCTGACTCAGGTCGGCCCGGACGCGGCATGCTCACGACGCTGTCCGACCTGGCCGCGGCGGGAGACCGCCCGGCGCTCGGAATCGCGCCGGGCCTCCTCAGCTCGACCCGTCCGGTGAGGCACTCTCGCCCTCCGTGCCTGGTCGGCGCGTAGGCTGGCCCCAGGCGCGATGATCACGTGCCTGGGCGCTCCTGCGCTCCTGCGTTCCGACAACCGAGCGGCTGGTGGCCCGGGTTCGCCGGTGAAGGCGGTCGGCCGGATGACGGAAGAAGGCGGTGTCGGATGGGCAGAGACGCTCTGCGCTGGAGCGACTACCGCAGCGTGCCGTGGAAGAACGGCGGCGGTATAACCCGAGAGGTCGCGTCGGGCGCCGTACGAACGCCGGTGGCTTCGGCGGAGATCGCGGACGGCTTCGACTGGCGGGTGAGTGTCGCGGACGTGGACGCGGGAGGCTCCTTCTCCGTCTTTCCCGGGATCGACCGCGTGATCACCCTCGTCGAGGGCGAGGGCATGGTGCTGACTGTGGACGGGATACGACATCCGGTCGGGCCGTTGAGTCCCTTCGCCTTCTCCGGCGACGCGGCGACGGACTGTCGGCTCAAGGTGGGCGCGGTCCGCAACATGAATGTGATGACCCGCAGGAGCCGGGCGGCGGCACAGGTGCGGATCATCACCGTCGCCACCGCACGGGGAACAGAGTTGGGCTGCGCCGCGGGCGAGACCCTGCTCGTCATGGCCGTCACCGACGGGATCGAAGTCGGCGGACCGGACGGCCGGGAGACCACGCTCGGCCGTCTCGACTGCGTGCGTCACGAAGGCCCGGTGGCGCTGACTCTGCGGGGCGACGGCACGGTGGCCGGGATCAGGATCACCGCGGCGCGCTGACGACGTGAAACGGCGCCCGCCGACCGGTCGTCTCGTACTCGGTGTCGGCGATGTGCTGACGCTCCCGCATCGTGGCGCACACCCCGCACCGGTGTAGTCCCGCGATGACAACGCGGCGGGGTGTGTCGGGAGACACCCCTGCGCGCCCCGCCCTACGGTCACGAGTCGCCCACGCGGTCCTGACACGTGGCCGCTCGGCACGGGGGCCGGCAGGGAAATCCGCAGCGAGGGCCGGAGACGAGTCCGGCCCCGCGGTGACACGTCATGGTCGAACTCGCGGTCATGCCGTCACCGCTGGAGGTACGGGTACGTCCAGTCCGTGGCGGGGGTGAGGCTCTCCTTGATGAACCGCGGCGAGATCCAGCGCTGCAGCGCCAGACGCGAACCCGTTCGGTCGTTGGTGCCCGAGGCCCGGCCGCCGCCGAAGGAGACCTGGCCCATGAGCGCACCAGTCGGCTTGTCGTTGACGTAGGTCATGCCGGCCGTGTTGCGGAGCACGTCGAGGGCGTTGGAGATCGCCCGGCGGTCGGAGGCGAAGACGGACAGCGTCAACGCGTAGCCGCTGGCACGGTCGACCTCGCGGAGGACGGTGTCCCACTGGCTGTCTTCGTAGACGTACACGGTGAGCAGCGGACCGAAGAACTCCTCCGACAGGGTGAACGCCGTCGGGTCGGTCGTGGTGTAGATCGTCGGGTCGACGAACCAGCCTGTCGACGTGTCCGTCCTGCCGCCCGCCAGGAGCTCGTGGGTGTCGAGCGCGTTCGCACGGTCGAATGCCGACTGGAGGCGATCCGCAGCGTTCCGGTCGATCACCGCACCGACGTACGTCTCGTGCTTGGTCGGGTCACCGACGGGCAGCTCGCGGACGATGTCGACCAGCTCGTCACGGAGCTTGTTCCACACCGAGCGCGCGATGTACGCGCGCGAGGCCGCGGAGCACTTCTGGCCCTGGTACTCGAAGGCCGAACGGACCAGCGCGGTGCGGACAGCGTCGACGTCCGCCGTCGGGTGCACGAGGACGGCGTTCTTGCCGCCGGTCTCGCCGACCAGCCGGGGGAAGGAACGATAGGTGTCGATGTTGTCGCCGATGGCGCGCCACAGGCTCCGGAAGACCGCCGTGGAGCCCGTGAAGGTGAGGCCGGCGAAGTCCGGGTCCGCGATGGCGGTGGCAGACACCGCGGCGCCGGAACCGTGGACCAGGTTGATGACACCCGGCGGCAGCCCGGCTTCCTCGAGTACCCGCATGGTGACCTCGGCCGCGAGAGCCGCCTTCTCCGCGGGCTTCCACACGACGGTGTTGCCCATGAGGGCGGGAGTGGTCGGCAGGTTGACGCCGATCGCGGTGAAGTTGAACGGGGTGATCGCGAGGACGAATCCCTCCAGCGGACGCTGGTCGAGGATGTTGATGTCACCGGGGAGCGCCGCCGGCTGGTCGGCATAGATCTGCTGCGCGAGGTGCACGTTGAAACGCATGAAGTCCGCGAACTCGCTCGCGGCGTCGATCTCGGACTGGTGGAACGTCTTGGACTGTCCCGTCATCGTCGCGGCGACCAGTTCGTCGCGGTACTTCCCCGCGGCCAGGTCGCCCGCGCGCAGCATGATCGCCGCGCGCTCCCACCAGGGGGTGCGGGACCACTCGTGTGCCGTCGCGAGGGAGGCCGCGATCGCCTTCTTCGTCACGGTCTCGTCTGCCACGGCCAGGGTGCCGATGACGCTCTGGTGGGCGTGCGGCTCGACGACGCGCGTGGTCTCGGCGGTCATGATCCGCTCGCCGTTGACGACGTGGGGAATCTCCCGCGGGTTGACGCGGATGTTCTCGATCGCGGCCGATACCGATCGCGACTCCGGCGATCCGGGCGCGAAGTCCCGCGACGGTTCGTTCTTCGGTGCGGGCATCCGCGGGTTCGCGGCAATGTTGGCGGGTGAGGCGGACATGAGGGTTTCCCTTTCAGGTGGGTTGCTTGGCGGACGGCGGACGGTGCTGAGGTCAGTGAGCGGCGATCTGGTTCTCGAGACGCCGGCGAGCGCTCGCGACCGACCGCCGGGTGATCGCGGTCGCCGCGTCGAGGTCGCGCTGCTCAAGTGCATCGATCAGTGCAGGCTGGGGTTCCCACAGCGATGCGTCACGGGACCGGATCGCGGCGCGGGCCCCGATGACCTTGTAGGGGCGGCACTGGGTCCACAGTGAGTCGACCGTCCGGACGAGGACGTCATTGCCTCCGGCGAGGTAGAGCTGCCGGAGCAGGACCTCGTCGGCGTCGAGTGCGTCATGGAGGTCCTCGTGGACCACCGCGCGGAACATCCGGTCGCACGCTTCACGCATGACCGCGATATCCGAGTCGGTCACCCGGGGCGCGCCGAGCCGTGTGGCCTCGACCTCCAGGACGGCTCGGACGTCGTAGATCTCGATGAGCTCGCGGATGGTGAACTCACGGACCCTGGCCCCGCGATGCGGGTGGCTGACGGCCAGCCCGTTCTCGACGAGCAGACGGACCGCTTCACGCACCGGCGTGGCACTGGTTCCCACCTGCTCCGCGATGTCACGGACCCGAAGCCGCGCGCCCGCGGGTAGTTCACCGGTGAAGACGCGGCCCGCGAGCACCTCGTAGACCTGGTCGGCGACGAGCGTGGGGCTGACTCCGACCGGGATCTCGGCGGCATGGGTGGTGGTGGTCATCCGCGCCGACTGTGCACGTGGGCGGGGAAAAGCGAGCCGATGCCGATCGTCCGGTCGCCCTTGAGGACGCCGAGTCAGCTGCGTCATGAACCGACGACCGACCGGAGGAAGAGAAGGAGGTTGGCGGGCTTCTCGGCCATGCGGCGCGTCAGGTACGGATACCACTCGGTGCCGTAGGGCAGGTACACACGGACGCGGTAGCCCTCGCGGACCAGTTCCTCCTGCAGTTCGCGACGCACGCCTTGAAGCATCTGGAACTCGAACGAGCGCTTGTCGAGGCCGAGTTCGCGGGCGGTTCGCTTCACGGTCTCGATGCAGGCGTCGTCATGGGTACCGAAGGCGGGGTCGGGAAGGTTGGCGAGTGCCCACTTGGCGAAGTGCTGGTACTGCGCCGTCACGTCGTCGCGGTCGAGGATGGCCACGTCCACCTTCTCGTCGAAGGCGCCCTTGACGAGCCGGATCCTGGGCGGGGTGTCACCGAACTCGTACAGGTCCTGAAAAGTGCTGCGCATGCAGGCCTGGATGGCCACGCGAGTCTCCGGGTACTCCACGTGGCAGCGCCGGAAGATCTCCAACGTCTCCCGACCGACGGAGCTGTGCTCCATGTCGACCTCGACCTCGCAGCCGTGGGCACGGGCAGCCTCCAGGAGCCGGCGCAGGTTCTTCTCGCAGCTCTCCGCGGAAATGACGATGCCGAGCTGGGACAGCTTGACCGACACGGTCGCACTCGCGCTCCGCGGCGCCATGCCCTCGATGACACGGATGTACTCCGCGGTCGCGGCCTCCGACTGCTTCAGGTCGTGAACGGACTCACCGAGCAGGTCCAGGCTCACCTCGATCCCGACAGAGTTGAGCTGCTCGGTGACGTCGAGCGCCTCGGCGAGAGTGGTGCCCGCGACGTAGCGCTGCACGATGGGCCGGGTCAGCTTGCTCTTGGTGACGATCCGCCCGAGCTTCTTGTTCTCGGACGCCACAAGAAGGAGTTTGTTCGGCACGGGGATGCCCTTCTGATCGGAGTAGAGCGTCTGGAGCAACGTGGGTACGCGACGGCTCCGGGCTCTCCGCGGGGAGGTCTTCACCGTAATTTGTGATCACAGATCACACAAGACTGGACTCTCATGAAGTGTTGCACGCCACCTGATCGACCGGTGGGCGCACCGCACACGACCTGACATCATCGGCGACAACTTCTTATTTTCCCAGCTCAAACCCCCAGTCCATGTCTACCGAAGAGTCTGATCCATCAAGCAGACAACCGCGCACGGCCACAACTGGGACCCGCAGGCTCTTCGCCGCAAGTTACTGACGGGATGCTCTGGACATTGAATGTGATCACATGCCACGCTCGCATTGCCGTCGTACACACGGGAGCGACCGGGTGCCACGGCGGGTCCACGGCGAGGTCCCGCTTCGATGCGACACAGGAACACACACCATGGCAACTGAGCAGTCCACCTTTGCCGTTGTCGGCGCGGGTCTGGCCGGCGCCGCGACCGCATGGCGCCTCGCGGAAGCCGGCCACGACGTCACGCTCGTCGAACGCGGTCTGCCGGCCGACCACGAAGGCAGTTCGCACGGCTCCGCACGGATCTTCCGTTACGCCTACCCGTCCACGCTCTACACCGACCTCGTCCTCCGCTCGCGACCTCTCTGGTCGGAGCTTGAGGCAGCAGCCGGAGTCCGGCTGATCAGCCGGACCGGGTGCCTGGACTGGGGCGAACGGCGCGACCCGGGCGCGCTCGCGCGCTCGCTGGAGACGGTCGGTATCGAGCACGAACTGCTCAGTCCCGCGGCGGCCTCGGCGCGCTGGCAGATCGAGTTCGACTCGCCGGTGCTGTGGCATCCGGACGCCGGGGTGATCGACGCAGAGAGGTCGGTCGAGGCGATGGTCTCTCTCGCGACCTCCCACGGTGCCCGACTGCGAACAGGATGGGACGTACAGAGAATCGACAGGACGGCGTCCGGCTATCGTCTGTATGACGCTGCGGGTGGCACCCTCGATGCCGAGCGAGTGGTCCTCTGCGCCGGCGGCTTCCTGCCTCGACTCCTGCGGAACACCGGTGCCGACGAGCGGTTCACGGCGGCGATGCCGCGGTTCACGGTCACCCAGGAGGGGGCCTACCACTTCCCCTACCGCGACGGCGCCGAGGGCTGGCCCACCTTCATCCACAAGACCGAGGCGATCCAGACCTACAGCCTTCCGGGTGGCCGCGACGCGGATTTCCGTGGCCAGAAGCTCGCGGAGTACGCCGTGGGGAGGGCGCTGCCTTCGGCATACGAGCAGGACGGGCAGATCGATCCCGCGAACCGCGAACGGCTGATCGCCTACGTCAAGGACAACCTCCCCGGCCTCGTGCCCGAGCCGTACGCGGAGACGACCTGCCTCTTCACGACGACCCCGAGCGAGGACTTCGTGCTCGACCGTACCGAGAACCTCACAGTGATCTCCCCGTGCTCCGGGCACGGCGCGAAGTTCGCTCCACTCATCGGCGTTCTCGCCGCCCATCTCGCCGGCGCCGGCACTCCTGCCGCCGGTCGCGCCGCCGTCCCCCGGGAGTTCCTGGTCGGTGGCAGCCTGGGCGCCGCTTCCCTCCGGGACGGGGGACGGCGATGACCGCTTCGTCGATGATGGCCGGCCTGTCCGGCATCGGCCGCGATCCGAAGCGCGGGGGCTACAGCCGTCCCGTGTTCTCGCCGGCGGAGCTCGAGTTGCGGGAGTGGTTCGTCGGGGAAGCCCAGCGTCTGGGGCTCGACGTGGACACGGACCGGAACGGCATTATTTGGGCCTGGTGGGACGCACAAGGCAGAGCTCGTGAAAACGCCGTCGCGACCGGGAGCCACCTCGACTCGGTACCCGGCGGCGGCGCGTTCGACGGTCCCCTGGGAGTCGTCTCGGCCCTCGCGGCGGTCGAGCTGATGCAGGCCTCCGGTTTCCGCCCGAGCCGCCCTGTCGTCATCGTCGTCTTCCCGGAGGAGGAAGGATCGAGGTACGGCCTGCCCTGCCTCGGCTCCGGGCTCATGGCCGGCACGGTCTCCGTGGACCGAGCCCTCGCACTGAAGGACGAGAACGGCGACACCCTCGCCGACCTCTTCGGCCGCAACGGAATCGACCCCGACCGGGTCGGACCCGACGCGAAAGCCGTCAAACGCATAGGCGCCTTCGTGGAACTCCACGTCGAGCAGGGCCGAGGCCTCGTCGACCTGTCCGAGCCCGTGGCCATCGGTCGCAGCATCATCGGGCACGGCCGCTGGAAGCTGCACTTCGAAGGCCAGGGCAACCATGCCGGAACGACGTTGATGTCGGACCGCCGCGATCCGATGATCCCCGCGGCCCAGACGATCCTTGTGGTGCAGGAGGCCGCGCTGGCCGTCCCTGGTGCCCGTGCGACCGTCGGAAAGGTGATTCCGGTGCCCGGCGGCTCCAACGTCATCGCCTCAGCCGTGGACGTCTGGCTCGACGTACGGCACGCGGACGAGTCGGCCCTGCAGCCCCTCGTCGACGAGATCACGGCCCGGGCACACGGACTCGCGGGCGCGGCAGCCTGCCGCTCGTCGGTCAGCCGTGAGTCCTACAGCCCGACCGCGACCTTCGACGCCGACCTGATCCAGCGCTTCACGGAGGTCCTTCCGTCCGCGCCGCTGCTCGATACGGGCGCCGGACACGACGCGGGAGTGCTGGCGCCGTTCACCCCTTCGGCGATGCTGTTCGTGCGCAACCCCAGCGGGATCTCACACTCCCCCGAGGAGTACGCCGAGGACGCCGATGTGGACGCCGGCGCAGACGCGCTCGCCCTGATCCTGATGGATCTGTCGTCCGAGTAGTTTTCGTCCTCTCTCGGCCTGGCTGCGGGCCGGGATGCTGTGGACGGGCAAGGGTTGAGAGGTCCCGAACGAGAAAGGGCCGCTCCGGGTTCGGTTCGGACAGTGACATCCGCACCGAACCCGAAACCCAGCTGCTGACACCGGAATGCCGTCGCCCAGCCGCCGACACTCCAGCTCCCGCCCGTCACGGCCCGGCAAGGATGGGCCCGCCCGCCTGGACCGTACGTCCTGCCGGGTTGGACCGCTCTCGTGCGCGGCTATCGTGTTCCTGTCTTCTCTTTCTGCCGACGCGATGGAGTTCTCAGTGGTCACAGGAACTGGCCGCGGGAGCCACAACGTCAACCCGACCCTCGTCGCGGACCAGGTCTACGAGGTCCTCGCCCAACGCATCTTCGACGGCGAACTCGCCGCAGGAGATCGCCTGCCCGTCAGGGACCTGGCCGAGCAGGTGGGAACGAGCGTCATGCCGGTTCGAGAGGCGATTCGGCTACTGGTGAAGAACGGCCTCGCCGTGGCGCACCCGCATCGTGGCGCCCGGGTCCGCGAGTTCACCGTTCACGAGCTCTTGAATCTCTATGAGGTCCGGACAATCCTCGAAGTAGAGGCCACCCGGAAGGGCGCGGCGTCCGTCACCGGCGACGACCTGGACAAGATGCGGGACGCTTGTGAACGCATGTACCGGGCCGTAGTCCAAGGGCGCGTCACCGATGCTCTCGACGAGGACGAGGACCTTCTGCGGCACCTGTACCGGGCAGGCAGCAACGACGTCCTGGTATCGACCATCGACTCCTTGTGGATCCAATGCCGGCCCTACAAGGTGATCGGCGCACGCGTGGCCCTGGAAGCTCACGACTCGTCCTTGTGGACTCCCCAGCCCGCGCTGATCGACGCTCTCTCGGCCGGCGACGCGGACCTGGCCGTCACCATCACGCGTGATTCCCTTCTCAGCGCCCGCCGACGCCTCGTGCGACAGATGCGAGTCCCGGAGGACTCAGACCAGATCTCCTGACCTCGCGCTTTCATGAAGCATGTGTCCGACGGGTGGTCAGACAAACGAAAAGCGCCTCTGATCACAACAACGTGATAGCCACCTGTAGCGAGAGACGCGAGAAGCACTGCGCCCGCCGGGGCACCGGCCGGAGGCCCCACGCAAAGATCACCGCTGCGCCTCTCGACAAGCGCAGGTCAGCGCCACTCTCATTTCCAATGTCCCAAACTCGCGCTAGTACGATGGTTCTCGAACTGATAGTGCGCAGGTCAGAGGCCTTGTCAACGCTCATTTTCAGCGGCCGCTCTCAGCCGCTGTCGCCGACGACCTGATCCGACCCGACCTCAAGACGCAGAACCTCACCTCAAGACGAAGAAGGTGCCCACAGGTGTCCAGGGAATCCACGGAGACCACCAAGCCCGCCGAGACCTCAGAGATCACCGAGCCCGCCGAGACCGCCGAGACCAGGAACCGCAAGAATCGCCTCTACCCGTCCGTCTCCCCCCAGCTGGCCGAGCTGATGACCACGGGGTGGGCCGACACCGAGCTGCAGGACCTGCGCCCGGTCGAGCAGGCCCCCTACGCCGCCGAGCGCCGCGCCGCCCTCTCCGCCCGCTTCCCCGGCGAGCGTCTGATAGTCCCGGCCGGCAATCTCAAGGTCCGCGCCAACGACACGCACTACCCGTTCCGCCCGTCCACCGAGTACGTCCACCTCACCGGCGACCAGACCGAGGACGCGCTCCTCGTCCTCGAACCCCGCGCGGACGCCGACGGCCACGACGCCACCGCCTACCTCCTGCCCCGCTCCGACCGGGAGAGCGGCGAGTTCTGGCAGGGCGCGGCCCAGGGCGAGCTGTGGGTGGGCCGGCGCCACTCCCTCGCCGAGGCCGAACAGCTCCTCGGCCTGCCCTGCCGTGACGTCCGCGAGGCCGCCGCCGAGCTGCGCGCGGCCCCCGCCGTCCCCACCCGGATCGTGCGCGGCTACGACGCCGGGCTCGAAGCCGCCGTGGCCACGGACGAGGACCGCGACACCGAGCTGACGTCGGTCCTGTCGGAGCTGCGTCTGGTGAAGGACGACTGGGAGATCGGCGAGATGCGCAAGGCGGTCGACTCGACCGTGCGCGGATTCGTGGATGTCGTAAAGGAGTTGGCGACCGCGATCGCCACCTCGGAGCGCTGGATCGAGGGAACCTTCTTCCGTCGCGCCCGACTTGAGGGCAACGACATCGGCTACGGCTCGATCTGCGCCGCCGGCGAGCACGCCACGATCATGCACTGGCAGCGCAACGACGGCGAAGTCCGCCCGGGTGAGCTGCTGTTGCTCGACGCCGGCGTGGAGACGAACTCCCTCTACACCGCCGACGTCACCCGCACCCTGCCCATCAGCGGCACCTTCAGCCCGCTCCAGCGCAAGATCTACGACGCGGTGTACGAGGCTCAGGAAGCCGGCATCCGGACGGTCAAGCCAGGTGCCGCCTACCGGGACTTCCACGTCGCCGCCCAGCGGTACCTGGCCGGAAAGCTCGTCGAGTGGGGCCTCCTGGAGGGCGACCCGGAGGACGTGTACGAGCTGGCCCTCCAGCGCCGCTTCACCATGGCGGGCACCGGTCACATGCTCGGCCTGGATGTGCACGACTGTGCCAAGTCGCGTACCGAGCTGTACGTCGACGGCACCCTCGAACCCGGCATGATCCTCACGGTCGAGCCGGGCCTGTACTTCCAGCCGGACGACCTGACCGTGCCGGCGGAGTACCGGGGCATCGGGGTCCGTATCGAGGACGACATCCTGGTGACGGCGGACGGTCACGAAAACCTGTCGGCCGGGCTGCCCCGTACGTCCGACGAGGTCGAGGCATGGATGCGGGGGCTGACCGGCGCGTAGCACCGTCACCGGTCAGCCCGCTCACGTCGGGCGTGCGGATCCCGGTTCCGGGTCCGCGGGCGGGGCGCCCCACGTCCGACAGCGTCTCGCGGGCCCGGGCGTCGACAAACCGGGTCCCGGGTCCCGAGATGCCGGGCGCCGAAATGACGGTTCGCGCATGACAGTTCGTATGCGTGCCGACCCGTTCCGCCACTGCGGTTGCGGGTGCCACTGCGCCATGTGTGACTGGTGGAGACCCCGCCTCTCTCCTCATCGGGAGATCGTCATGGCTGACTGCCCTCCTCACCGCCCCAGTGCCCGCGCCGTCTGGTCCGACTTCTGTGCCGTGTGCCCCAGTCCGGAACTGCGGGAGCGGTTCCAGGAAGAGCAACTCCGCATCCGCGGCGCCTCGCCGCTCGGCGGCCAGTTCGTCGTGGGCGGCGCTCCGCGCCCCCTCGGGTTCGATGACGGCACGATTGTCCCGCCCGGCGAGTTCCCTGTCGGCACGCCGCGTGCCACCATCGCCGCCGCTGCCGCCGATCGCAGGCCGCTCACCGGCGCCGTACGCGTCGTTGTCGTCCTCGCCGACTTCAGCGACAAGCAGATGACGCGTGACAAGCAGGATTTCGAGGAGTTGTTCTTCTCGCTCGGCGCGCTGCCGAAGGGCAGCGTCCGCGAGTACTACCGCGAGGTGACCCACGGGCTGGTCGACATCGTCGGTGAGGTCGTCGGACCAGTCCGGCTGCCGCGCGAGCTCTCCTGGTACGCGAACGGCAACTACGGCATCGGCAAGCCCTCCGGACGGCCCAGGGCACACCTCATGGCGCGAGACACCGCCATGGCCGCGGACCCGCAGGTCAACTACGCCCCGTACGACAACGACGGCAACGGGTTCGTCGACGCCTTCATCGTCCTGCACGCGGGGCCGGGCGGCGAGGTCACCGGTGACCCGGGAGACATCTGGTCGCACAAGTGGACCCTGCCGAACGCCCACAACGCTGATGGCGCGCGCATCTTCGCCTACCTCACCATCCCCGAGGACGCCAAAATCGGCGTCTGCGCCCACGAGTTGGGGCATCTGCTGTTCGGCTTCCCCGACCTGTACGACATCGACGGCACCTCGGAAGGCATCGGCAACTGGTGCCTGATGGCCGGCGGTTCATGGGGCGAGGGGGGTGACAGGCCGACGCACCCGTCCGCCTGGTGCAAGGTCGACCAGGGCTGGGCGACGGTGTCCAACGTCGCCGGCTCGACGACCCTGTCGATTCCCGACGTGAAGAACAGCCACCAGGTGCACCGGCTGTGGTCCGGCGGACTGCCGGGCAGCGAGTACTTCCTGGTCGAGAACCGCCAGCGCTCCGGCTACGATGCGTCGCTGCCCGGCGACGGGCTCCTGATCTGGCACGTCGACGAGCACCAGCCGGACAACTCCGACGAGACCCACTACATGGTGGGACTGGTGCAGGCCGACAACGAACAGGACCTCGAGTGGTCGGCGAATCGCGGCGATGCGGGTGACCCCTATCCCGGAAGCACCGGGAACACCGCGTTCGGCCCGACGAGCGCCCCCGGTTCCCACTCCCACTCGGGCGCCCCGACCGGGGTGTCGGTCACCGGCATCTCGGCGTCCGGGCCCACGATGACGGCAACGGTCGCGGTCACCGTACCGGGACCGGTCCACGTACCGGTCGGCGTCATGGCGACGCGGGCCGAGGCGGACGGCTCGGCCGGGCTGACAGAGATGATCCACTCCGTCCAGGCGCGGCTGGAGGCTCTGGAGCAGGCCATGGCCAGGGACCCGCGGAGGTCCGCCGAGCCGGCCCTCGAAGGCGGCCCACGGTACGAGCGTGACGGCACATCGCGGGCTGTGGAGTCCGCCCCGGGCGTCGACCGCGGTCACCGTCGGCCCTAGGACGCCCCGCCGTGCCGACGGCTGTCGGCAGGAGGACCGAGGACCGAGGACCCAGGACAGGCGGAGGCCGTGAGCCATGGTGCAGGCGACCGAGAATCTCACCGCGCTGACCGTCCGCCTGGTCACGACGGGTCCGCATCCACGCCTGAGGGGCTGGGACCGGTTCGGCGCCGATGTCCTCGGCGCCCAACCGGTCGTCGGCTACGCCGACCTTCTGTCACGGCACGTCGGACACCGTCTCGACCTCGCCGTGCCGAGCAGCCTCACAGCGGGTCTCGTGCCTGGCGCCGTCGTCCGCCTGCGGGCCAGACTCGCCGGGGGCGAGGCCCTGGCCGAGAAGCGTCCTCCACCGGGCACTTTCGTGGTTGAGCCGCCGCCCTGACATCCCACGAGCCCCTGGAAGGGGCCCGGCGAACACCAAGGCCCTGTCCTGAGGACAGGGCCTTGGTGTTTGTGCCTCAGGCCTCGGCGAGGACGACCTCGTGGATTCGTTCCGAGTGGACGGTGGGCATCGGGATGAAGCCCGAGCGGCGGAACTCCACCAGGCTGGTCTTCACCCGCGCCGGGCCGGGCTCGTACGCGCCCGGCTCGGTGGCCTTGGTGTTCGACCACTGGTGCCAGGAGCCGTCACAGCTCGCGAGGACACTGTCCATGCCGTACCAGACGTTCTCGCCGCGCTCGATCGAGGCCGCCACGCGGACGGAGTCGCCGGTGCTGAGGCAGCGGTAGCTGCCGGAGAGCGTGAGCTCGCCGTCGGGCGTGATGCTGCCGGCTTCGACCGTCACCTGGTCGAAGCCCTCGTCCGCGGCCTGGGCCGCCGTCGCGACCGGCGCCACGGTGAGCAGCACAGCACCGGCGGCGACGGCCGCGGCACGGGAGAGGGCGGCACGGGAGAGGGACGAGAAGGCCGAAAAGGACGGCTCGAAGGACAGTGACATGGGGAAACCTCCTTGGGGGGACTCCACAGGTACTGGCCCCACGCGCCCGCGCGCGTGATCATCACTCCTTCGTCGGCGAGTCGTGCACGCCGACTGTCCGAATGTCAGCGTGGTGTCACAGCACGTCCGCGTGCTGTCACGCTTCCTCGACACGACTTGGCGCCGGGCCCCGGCACGGGCATCGTCAGAAGTGGCAAGGAAGCAAGGAAGCAAGGAAGCACCGCACCCGAGCACCAGCATCCGATCCGGAGGCACACCATGTGTTCACACCAGCCCCCGTGCCCCTCGGCCGACCGTCCCGACCGGGACGCCGCGCACATCGTCGCCTTCCACCCCGAGCAGGGCTGGAACCTCCTGTGCAACGGAGCGATCGTCTTCGACGACACCGGCGAGCTGCTGCCCGACGGCAGCGTGGTCTCCCCGCACCGACTGACGACCGCGGCCTGACCGGCCTCTGACTCCCTACGGCAGTACCGCGAAACCGTCGAGCTCCACCAGAGCCTCTTCGTCCCAGAGCCGCACGATCCCGACGACCGCCATCGCCGGATAGTCGCGCCCCGCCAACCTCCTCCAGATACGGCCGAGTTGAGGGGCCTGAGCGCGGTATTCGGCGACGTCCGTGGCGTACACCGTGACCCGGGCCAGGTCCGCGGGTGTACCGCCTGCCGCGTGCAGTGCGGCGAGCAGATTCCCGAGGGCCCACTCGAACTGCTCGGGCAGCGTGTCTCCCACTACCTTCCCCTCGGCGTCGAGCGCGGTCTGACCCGCGAGGAACACCAGCCGGGAGCCGGTGGCGACGACCGCATGCGAGAAACCGGTGGCCGGAGACAGGCCCGGGGGGTTGATGCGCTCGGCGGTCACAGAGCCGCCCCCGTCGCACGCGGCTCCTTGTACAACTCCTTTGCGATGACCGTCCGTTGGACCTCACTCGCGCCCTCGTAGATACGCGGCGCCCGTACCTCCCGGTAGAGGTGTTCGAGGAGATGGCCGCGTCGCAGCGCCCGGGCGCCGTGCAGTTGGACGGCCGCGTCGACGACGTACTGCGCGGTCTCGGTGGCCAGCAGCTTCGCCATCGCTGCGCGCCCCGGGACACCTTGGGCGCCTTCGTCGTACGCCGCCGCTGCCGCGTAGACCATCAGCCGGGCCGCCTCCGTACGCAGGGCCATCTCGGCGACCTGGTGGGCGACTGCCTGGAGGTCCTTCAACTTGCCGCCGAACGCGTCCCGTTGGCTGGTGTGGGCGAGAGTCGCGTCCAGGGCCGCCTGGGCCATGCCGACGGCGAAGGCGCCGACGCTCGGCCGGAACAGGTTCAACGTGCCCATGGCGACGCGGAATCCACGGTCGGGTTCGCCGATGACGTCGTCCACGGTGACCGGTACGGCGTCGAGGGCGAGGGCGCCGATGGGGTGCGGGGAGAGCATGTCGAGGGCGGTGCCGGTGAGGCCGGGCCGGTCGGCAGGGAGCAGGAAGGCGGTGACTCCCCGGGCCCCCGCCCCCGCTGTCGTACGGGCGAAGACGGTGTAGAAGTCGGCCTCGGGGGCGTTGGAGATCCAGCACTTCTCGCCGGTGAGGCGCCAGCCGGAGGGGCCGTCGGGGGCTGCCGTGAGTGACAGGGCCGCCGCGTCGGAACCCGCGCCCGGCTCGCTCAGCGCGAACGCGGCCACCGCACTGCCCTCGCTCACCCGCGGCAGCCAGCGTTCGCGCTGGGCCGGGGTGCCATGGGCGTGGACCGGGTGGGCGCCGAGGCCCTGCAGGGCGAGGGCGGTCTCCGCCTCGGTGCAGGCATGGGCGAGGGACTCCCGCATCAGGCACAGGTCGAGCGCGCCGGAGGTGAACAGCCGGGAGAGCAGGCCGAGTCGGCCGAGTTCGGCGACGAGGGGACGGTTGACGCGGCCCGGTTCGCCCTTCTCGGCGAGCGGGCGCAGCCGGTCGGCGGCCAGTGTGCGCAGTTCGGTACACCAGGCGGCCTGTGCCGGTTCGAGCGAGAATGCGGGCATCGCCGGTCCTCCCTCCGAGGCCGTCGTTCGCGGCCCCTCCCCGACGGTATCGCGCACCGTTGACTGTCGTCACCAACACGATACGCTCCTAGGGCGAGCCCACCACTACGCCACCACGCACGGCAAGGGGGCGCACCTCGATGGACCCCATGCAACCCGCGCAACCCGGGCAGCCCAGGTCCGGCAGTGTTCCCGAGGACCGCACCGACCCCGCCCGGCGGATCCCCTCAGCCCACGTCGACACCTTCGCGCGCGACCATCTCCCGCCCCCGGACCAGTGGCCCCAGCTCCACTTCGACCTGCCCGAGCTGCGCTACCCCGACCGGCTGAACTGCGCGGCCGAGCTGCTGAGCGGCGTCGGCCCCGGGCGCCCGGTGTTCCGTACCGCCGCCGGTGAGGTGTGGACGTACGGCGAGCTGCGGACCCGCGTCGACCAGGTCGCGCACGTCCTGACCCGGGACCTCGGGATCGTGCCCGGCAACCGGGTCCTCCTGCGCGGCCCCACCACACCATGGCTCGCGGCCTGCTGGCTGGCGGTGCTGAAGGCCGGCGCGGTCGCGGTCACCGTGCTGGCCCAGCAGCGTCCGCACGAGCTGCGCACGATGTGCGAGATCGCCCAGGTGCACCACGCCCTGTGCGACATCCGGGCCGTCGACGACCTCGTCAAGGCGGAGATACCGGGGCTGCGGATCATGCCGTACGGGGGTGACGGCCGCGACGACCTGCTGAACCGTCCGGTGCCCGGCACCCCGTACCCCGCCGTGGACACCGCGGCCGACGACGTGGCGCTGATCGCGTTCACGTCCGGCACCACCGGCCGCCCGAAGGGGTGCATGCACTTCCACCGGGATGTGCTCGCCGTCGCGGACACCTTCTCGCGGCACGTGCTGAAGCCGCGCGCGGACGACGTGTTCGCGGGCAGTCCGCCGCTCGGTTTCACCTTCGGGCTCGGCGGTCTGGTGGTCTTCCCGATGCGGGCCGGGGCGAGCGCGCTGCTCCTCGAACAGGCGGGCCCCGGACAGCTGTTGCCGGCCATCGCCGAGCACCGTGTGTCGGTGCTGTTCACCGCGCCGACGGCGTACCGCGCGATGCTCGACGAGCTGGACGCGTACGACACCGGCTCGCTGCGCCGCTGCGTCTCGGCGGGCGAGAACCTGCCCGCGGCCACCTGGCGGGCCTGGTACGAGCGCACCGGCCTGCGGCTGATCAACGGCATCGGCGCGACCGAGCTGCTGCACATCTTCATCTCGGCGGCCGACCAGGACATCAGGCCCGGCGCGACCGGGATCCCGGTGCCGGGGTGGCACGCGCGCGTGCAGGACGACAGCGGCGAGCCGGTGCCGGACGGCACGCCCGGGCTGCTAGCGGTGCGCGGTCCGGTCGGGTGCCGCTATCTCGCCGATCCGCGCCAGGGCGCGTATGTGCGGGGCGGCTGGAACATCACCGGGGACACCTACGTCCGGGAGAACGACGGGTACTTCCGGTACGTGGCCCGGGCCGACGACATGATCATCTCGGCCGGGTACAACATCGCGGGCCCGGAGGTCGAGGAGGCGCTGCTGCGCCATCCTGATGTCCTGGAGACGGCCGTGGTGGGGCGGGAGGACGAGGCGCGTGGGCAGGTCGTGGTGGCGTACGCCGTACTCAGGGAGGGCGCCCTGCGGGACGCGGAGACGCTGCGCGCGTTCGTCAGGGAGGAGCTGGCACCGTACAAGTGTCCGCGCGAGATCGTCTTCCTGGACGCCCTGCCACGGACGGCGACGGGAAAGCTCCAGCGCTTCCGACTGCGCACCGATCCGAGTCCGACCTGACGCCGAGCCGACTCCGACCTACCCCCGCACGCGAAGTGATCTTGACCAAAAATCACTCACTGTACGTAGTTGACCAGCGGAAATGGCGAACAATAGGGATTCCGGCGGCTTAAAATGATCAACGTGTCCGAACAGCACGCCCCGCGGTCCCTCATCGTCACTCTCTACGGCGCGTACGGCCGTTTCATGCCCGGCCCGGTACCCGTCGCCGAGCTGATCCGGCTCCTCGCCGCGGTCGGCGTCGACGCGCCTTCCGTACGGTCGTCCGTGTCCCGCCTGAAGCGGCGGGGCCTGCTCCTGCCGGCCCGTACCGCACAGGGCGCGGCCGGTTACGAACTCTCGCCGGACGCCCGCCAGTTGCTCGACGACGGCGACCGGCGCGTGTACGCCGCCGCTCCTCCCCCGCACGACGAGGGCTGGATCCTCGCCGTGTTCTCCGTGCCCGAGTCGGAGCGCCAGAAACGCCACGTCCTCCGCTCCCGGCTGGCCGGACTCGGCTTCGGCACCGCGGCGCCGGGCGTATGGGTGGCACCCGCGCGCCTCTACGAGGAGGCTCGCCACACCCTGGAGCGGCTGCGCCTCGATCCGTACGTCGACTTCTTCCGCGGCGAGCATCTGGGCTTCGCGGCGACGGCCGAGGCGGTGTCCCGCTGGTGGGACCTCGCCGCGATCGCCAAGGAGCACGAGGCGTTCCTCGACCGCCACGCGCCCGTGCTGCACGAGTGGGAGAAGCGCGAGGACACGCCGCCCGAGGAGGCGTACCGCGACTACCTGATGGCCCTGGACTCCTGGCGCCACCTGCCCTACACCGACCCCGGCCTGCCCGCCCATCTACTCCCGGCCAACTGGCCGGGCGTTCGCTCGGCGGCCGTCTTCCGGGGGCTGCACGCTCGGCTGCGGGACGCGGGGGCCGGGTTCGCGGGGCTGTGATTCGCGGGGCTGCGATTCGCGGGGCTGCGAGGGGAGGAACGCCGGTGGAGGTTCCTCGACGGCGCCGAGCCGCGTTCAACTCCCTAGCGTGAGCCGGGGTTTGGGGGCGTCCGTGCGTCCGGTGCGCGGGCGTCGGCCGCCCGCGCGGTAAGGCATCGGCCAGACGACCCCCGGACCCTCGTACCCCTGCTCGGCGGCCGCGTGCAGGGTCCAGTTCGGGTCGTAGAGATGGGGGCGGGCCAGCGCGCACAGGTCCGTACGGCCCGCCAGGATCAGGGAGTTGACGTCGTCCCAGGAGGAGATCGCGCCGACGGCGATCACCGGGGCGCCGGTCTCGTGGCGGATCCGGTCGGCGAACGGGGTCTGGTACGAACGGCCGTACTCCGGACGCTCGTCGGACACCACCTGACCGGTCGACACGTCCATGGCGTCCGCGCCGTGGGCGACGAAGGCCCGCGCGATCGCGACGGCGTCCTCGGCCGTCGTACCGCCGTCGGCCCAGTCAGTGGCCGAGATACGGACGGTCATGGGCCGGTCGTCCGGCCACACCTCCCGTACGGCGTCGAAGACTTCGAGGGGGAAACGGAGGCGGGCGGTGAGCGGGCCGCCGTACCCGTCCGTGCGGTGGTTGGTGAGCGGGGAGAGGAAGCCGGAAAGCAAGTAGCCGTGGGCGCAGTGGAGTTCGAGGAGGTCGAAGTCCGCGGCAGCTGCTCTCCGGGCGGCTGCTGTGAACTGGTCGCGGATCAGGGTTAGTTGAGTGTGCGTCAGTTCGTGCGGGGTCTGGCTGCCGGGTCCGTACGGGATCGGGGACGCGGCGGCCAGCGGCCAGTTGCCCTTCTCCAGCGGCTCGTCGATACCCTCCCACATCAGCTTCGTCGAGCCCTTGCGGCCGGAGTGGCCGAGCTGGATGCCGAGGGCGGTGCCGGGGGCCTGGGAGTGCACGAAGGCGGCGATGCGCTGCCAGGCCTCGGTCTGCCGGTCCGTGTAGAGGCCGGTGCAGCCCGGGGTGATGCGTCCCTCGGCGCTGACGCACACCATCTCCGACATCACGAGGCCGGCGCCGCCCAGCGCCCGCGCGCCCAGGTGGACGAGGTGGAAGTCGCCGGGTATGCCGTCCGTTGCCGAGTACATGTCCATGGGGGACACGACAACGCGGTTGCGGAGGGTCAGTCCGCGCAGCCGGAAGGGCGTGAACATCGGCGGGGTGTCGGGTGGGCAGCCGAACTCCCGCTCCACGGCTGCGGTGAAGTGCGGGTCGCGCAGCCGCAGGTTGTCGTGGGTGACGCGGCGGCTGCGGGTGAGGAGGTTGAACGCGAACTGGCGGGGCGGCTGGTCCAGGTAGAGGGGCAGGTTCTCGAACCACTCCAGGCTGGCGCGGGCCGCCCGCTGGGTGGACGCGACGACGGGCCGCCGCTCCTCCTCGTAAGCCGCCAACGCCTTGGCCAGGGTCGGCCGCTCCTCCAGACAGGCGGCGAGCGCGAGGGCGTCCTCGACGGCGAGCTTGGTGCCGGAGCCGATGGAGAAGTGGGCGGTGTGGGCGGCGTCCCCGAGGAGCACGACGTTGCCGTGCGACCAGCGGTCGTTGACGACCGTACGGAAGGTGGTCCACGCCGACTTGTTCGCGCGCAGCGGCCGTCCGCCGAGGGCGTCCGCGAAGATCTTGGCGCAGCGTTCGACGGACGCGGGGACATCCACTGTCGGTTCGTTTGTCGGTTCGTTGAAGCCTGCCGCACGCCATACCTCCTCGCGCATCTCGACGATGACGGTCGAGGCGTCGGCGGAGTACGGGTATCCGTGGAGCTGCATCACGCCGTGCTCCGTCTCCGCGATCTCGAAGCGGAAGGCGTCGAAGGCGAAGTCGGCGGCAAGCCAGAGGTAGCGGCAGCGGTGGGTGGTCAGCCGGGGCCGGAACTCCTGGGCGTAGGCCTCGCGGGTGGCGCTGTTCACGCCGTCCGCGGCGATGACCAGGTCGTACGTCTCCGCCAGCCACGCCGGGGACGGCGCCTGCGTACGGAAGCGCAGCTCGACGCCGAGCGAGCGGCAGCGGGCGTGCAGGATCTCCAGGAGCCGGCGCCGGCCGAGGGCGGCGAAGCCGTGTCCGCCGGAGGTATGGCGGATGTTGCGGTGGACGATGTCGATGTCGTCCCAGCGGGTGAAGTGCTGTTGCAGGGCCTCGTAGACGACTGGGTCGGCGTGTTCTATGCCGCCGAGGGTTTCGTCGGAGAGGACTACGCCGAAGCCGAAGGTGTCGTCAGGGGCGTTGCGTTCCCAGAGGGTGATCTCCCGATCGGGCCGGCGGCGTTTGAGCAGGGCGGCGGCGTACAGGCCGCCGGGGCCGCCGCCGATGATCGCGATTCGGTGGGGGTGGCTCGGATTCGTTGGCGGGTACGGGTGCGTTGTGGCTTGTCGCGCCCCGCGGCGGAGCCGCAAATCGATACCGCCCCGCGCCCCTTGGGTGGACACAGTTACCGTCCCCTCCATTTGGGAGGGCGTTTCTCTGTGAACGCCGCGTGGAATTCCGCGTAGTCCTCGCCGTGCATGAGGAGGGCCTGGGTGGCGGCGTCCAGTTCCACGGCTGCTGCCAGGGGCATGTCCAGTTCGGCGGTGAGGAGGGCCTTCGTCTGCGCGTACGCCAGCGCCGGGCCCTCCGCGAGGCGGCTGGCCAGCGACTGGGCCGCCTCGTCGGCGCGGCCCTCGTCGGTCAGCTCGCTGATCAGGCCGATGCGCTCGGCCTCGGGTGCCCGGACCGGCTCGCCGAGCATCAGCAGGCGGGTCGCGTGGCCGAGTCCGACGACCCTGGGCAGCAGATAGGCGGCGCCCATGTCGCCGCCGGAGAGGCCGACCCGGGTGAAGAGGAACGCGAAGCGCGCGGACGGGTCGGCGACACGGAAGTCGGCGGCCAGTGCGAGGACAGCGCCGGCGCCCGCCGCCACCCCGTGCACCGCTGCGATCACCGGGAACGGGCACTCCCGTACGGCCCGCACGACCTGCCCGGTCATCCGGTTGAAGTCGAGCAGCTGGGCGGTGTCCATGGAGAGGGTCGCCCCGATGATCTCGTCGACGTCACCGCCGGAGCAGAAGCCGCGGCCCTCTCCGGCGAGCACCAACGCCCGTACGGATCGCTCCCGGGACAGCTCGGCCAGCAGGTCGCGCAGGTCGGCGTAGGCACCGAAGGTGAGGGCGTTGAGTTTCTCGGGGCGGGCGAGGGTGACAGTGGCCACGCCGGTGGGGGTGACGTCGAGGCGGAGGTGGTGCCAGGCGGAGGTGCGGGGGGTCGAGCCGGTGAAGGGACTCATGCGCGGCCTCCTCGTCGAGCGGGGGACGGCTTCCCATGAATTTATCACTGATCTGTGACTGTCGTCACGGGAACGCGATAAGGCAATCAGGCGGTCAGGCGGTCAGGCGATAGCGCGACGGATCGGTCCGGCTGTTTCGGTGATCCGGTCCCGTCACGAGGTGTCAATAGCGCGGTAACAGTGGGACTGGTCGAGGGAGAGGGGCCGTTGGTCTGGGTAAGCCGAACGGTAAGCGGGGCCGAAGGTCCCGCGCGGCGCCCGACCAGTACTTCTGCCGGACCTCGCCGTACCATTCCTATTGTTGAAAGCAGGACAGCCTGCTCCATGAACGGAACCGCCTTGCAAGAACCCCCCGCCCCCGCCTCCTGGCGTATCGCCCTGCCGCACACCGCCGCGGCGGTGCCTGTCGCCCGCGCACTGGTCCGCACGGCTCTGGCCGAGCTGGAGCATGCGGCGGCGGACTGCGACACGGCGGAGCTGCTCACCGCGGAGCTGGTGGCGAACGCGGTGGAGCACACGGCCGGGGACGCGCCGATAGAGCTGGTGGTGGAGCTGCTGCCGACCAGCTGCCAGGTCGAGGTGCACGATCCCGACCCCGCGCCGCCGGGGAATCTGACGCGGCCGGTGTCGGAGGAGCCGGATCCCTGGCAGGAACATGGCCGGGGGCTGCTGTTGATCCGAACGCTGAGCTCGTCCTGCGGACACCGGGCCACGGAGTCGGGCAAGGCGGTGTGGTTCAGGGTGCCTGTGGTGCCGGCGCAGTGGCGTCGGGCGTAGGGCGGTCTTTCGCCCCCGCCGCCCCTACCCGTCCCGTCCTCGGGGGCGCTGCCCCCGAACCCCCGCTCCTCAAACGCCGGAGGGGCTGGATTTTCCCGGCCGGGGCTGACATTCCCAGCGCGGCTCAAGCATCCTCAGCGCCGGCCCGCATCTTCAGCCCGTCTGGGGGTCCCCCCTCTGGGGGAGTTTGAGGACAAGGCCCGTTCAGGGCCGTAGGGGGGTCTGGGGGCGCAGCCCCCAGGTACAGGATGGGACGGGTAGGGGCGGCGGGGGCGAAGAACTCCTCACGCCAGCGAAGCGACCAGCACCGCCTTGATCGTGTGCAGCCGATTCTCCGCCTCGTCGAACACCACCGAGTGCGCCGACTCGAACACCTCGTCCGTGACCTCCAGGGACTCCAGCCCGTACGTCTCGTATATCTCGCGCCCGACCTTCGTACCGAGATCGTGGAACGCCGGCAGACAGTGCAGGAACTTCACGTCCGCGTTCCCGGTCGCCCGCAGGACATCCATGGTCACGGCGTACGAAGCCAGCGCCGCGATCCGCTCGGCCCACACCGCCTTCGGCTCCCCCATCGACACCCACACGTCGGTGGCGACGAAGTCGACGCCCCGCACACCCTCCGGCACATCCTCGGTCAGCGTCACCCGCGCACCGCTCGCCTCCGCCAGCTTCCGCGCGGCTGCGACGACGTCCTCGGCAGGCCAGTAGGCCCGCGGCGCGACGATCCGTACGTCCATGCCGAGCAGCGCGCCGGTGACCAGATACGAGTTGCCCATGTTGAAGCGCGCGTCGCCGAGGTAGGCGAAGGAGATCTCCGTCAACGGCTTGTCGCTGTGCTCGGTCATCGTCAGCACGTCGGCCAGCATCTGAGTCGGGTGCCAGTCGTCGGTCAGGCCGTTGAACACCGGCACCCCCGCGTACGCGGCCAGCTCCTCCACCGCCGCCTGGCTGTCGCCCCGGAACTCGATCCCGTCGTACATCCGCCCGAGCACCCGCGCGGTGTCCTTCACGGACTCCTTGTGCCCCATCTGCGAGCCCGACGGGTCGAGGTACGTCGTCGAGGCGCCCTGATCCGCCGCCGCGACCTCGAACGCGCAGCGCGTACGCGTCGAGGTCTTCTCGAAGATCAGCGCGATGTTCTTCCCCGCCAGATACCGCGTCTCGGTCCCGGCCTTCTTCGCCGCCTTCAGTTCGGCGGCGAGGTCGAGCAGCCCGCGGAACTCCTCCCCGGTGAAGTCCAGCTCCTTGAGGAAGTGGCGCCCGGCGAGGGCGGTCGGGACAGTCGCCATGGGGGCGCTCCAGGTGATCCGGCAGGCGTACAGGGACATAGACGAATGGAAGTCTATACGACTCCTTACATTTCTATGCGGTCAGGTTTTCGAGACTCGTAGAACGCCGTCTACGTCACGTCACCGGATCCCGTTGCACCGGGCAGCTCATACAGCGCGGACCACCCCTCCCCCGCCCCAGCTCACTGCCGGGGATCTCTATCACCTCAAGGCCCTGCTTGCGCAGATGCGTGTTCGTGGTCGCGTTGCGCTCGTACGCGACGACCACACCCGGCTCGACTGCGAGGACGTTGCAGCCGTCGTCCCACTGCTCGCGCTCGGCCGCGTGCACGTCCTGGGTCGCGGTCAGAACGCGGATCTCGCTCAGGCCGAGCGCGGCGGCGATGGCCCGGTGCATGTGCTCCGGCGGATGGTCGGTGACCTTCAACTCCTTGTCACCGACGCCCGGTTCGATGGTGTACGAGCGGAGCATGCCGAGTCCGGCGTACTGGGTGAAGGTGTCCCCGTCGACCATCGTCATCACGGTGTCGAGGTGCATGAACGCGCGCCGCTTGGGCATGTCGAGCGCCACGATCGTCTCGGCCGAACCGGCGGCGAAGAGCTTGTGCGCGAGCATCTCGACGGCCTGGGGCGTGGTGCGCTCGCTCATCCCGATGAGTACGGCGCCGTTGCCGATGACGAGGACGTCCCCGCCCTCGATGGTGGAGGGGTAGTCCGCCTGGCCCTCCGACCAGAGGTGGAAGGTTTCGTCACGGAAGAGCGGGTGGTGCCGGTAGATCGCCTCGAAGTGCACGGTCTCCCGCTGGCGCGCCGGCCAGCGCATCGCGTTGATGGAGACGCCGTCGTAGATCCAGGCCGAGGTGTCACGGGTGAAGAGGTGATTGGGGAGGGGGCCGAGGAGGAAGTCGTCCAGGTCCATGACATGGAAGCGGACCGAGGTCGGTTCCGCGTGCGCGGCCAGGAACTCGCGCTTGGTGATGCCGCCGACGAGCAGCTCGGCCAGCTCGGCGGCGGGCAGGTTCTCGAAGGCGGCCCGGAGATGGTCGGTTGCCAGGGGCCCGTATTCCTTCTCGTCGAAGACGCGGTCGAGTACGAGGGTGCGGGCCGCCGGGATCGCCAGGGCCTCGGTGAGCAGGTCGCCGAAGAGGTGGACGGCGACGCTCCGGTCGCGCAGGACGTCGGCGAAGCCGTCGTGCTCGGCGCGCGCACGGCGCACCCACAGGACGTCGTCGAAGAGGAGGGCGTCCTTGTTGCTGGGGGTGAGCCTTTTGAGCTCTAGATCCGGCCGGTGCAGGATGACGCGGCGCAGCCGCCCGGCCTCGGAGTCGACATGGAATCCCATACCTCCATCCTGACCACTCCGCACCCTGTTCACCCGCTGGTCGGCGGTATATGTGCGATAAGCCTCTCCACCCCGCCCCCTCCATCTCGTCCTCTTGACGATAAGTGGCTTCCCCGGATATCGTCTACATGACGATTAGTGGTGCGGGAGTGCCTGCGGACAGACGCTCCCGCACCGGACGAGGGATGGACGACAGGCACATGGCCGACATCACCCGGCGCCTCGGCTGGCGCCATCTGCGTGGCACACCCACGGCCCACATCCGCCACCACCGCTCCGGCCGACTGGCGCACGACGGCCCCGGGCTCAGCTTCTGGTTCCGCGCCCTGACCGCCACCCTCTCCGAAGTCCCGGTCGACGACCGGGAGTTGGCGATGACCTTCCACGCCCGTACGTCCGACTTCCAAGACGTGACGGTCCAGGGAGCCGTCACCTACCGCATCAGCGACCCCGCCCTGGCCGCCGCCCGCCTCGACTTCTCCGTCGACCCGGACACCGGCGTCTGGCGGAGCGCGCCCCTGGAGCAGCTGGCGACGCTGCTGACGGAGACGGCCCAGCAGCACGCCCTGGACGTCCTGGCCCGTACGGCACTGTCGTCCGCGCTGGTCGACGGGGTGGCGTCGGTGCGGGAACGGGTCGCGGCAGGGCTGGCCGCCGAGCCACGCCTGCCGGCCACGGGCATCGAGGTCGTGGCCGTACGGGTGGTGGCACTGCGGCCGGAGCCCGAGGTGGAGCGAGCGTTGCGGACTCCTGCCCGCGAACAGATCCAGCAGGAGGCCGACCGGGCGACGTACGAACGCCGTGCGGTGGCCGTCGAACGCGAGCGGACCATCGCCGAGAACGAGCTGGCCAGCCAGATCGAACTCGCCCGCAGGGAAGAGCAGTTGGTCGACCAGCGGGGTACGAACGCCCGCCGGGAAGCCGAGGAGTACGCGGCGGCCGACGCGGTCCGGGCGGACGCGGAGGCAGCGCGAGTGGTGCGGCTGGCGGAGGCGGAGGCCGCGAGCGTGCGCGGGGTGGGTGAAGCGCGGGCCCAGGCCCAGACGGCGTGGCTGCGCGCCCACGCCGACGCGGATGTGGCGATGCTGCACGCCCTGACAGGCACCCGGCTCGCCGAGAACCTGCCCCGGATCGACAGCCTGACGGTGTCACCGGACGTACTGACTGGCCTGCTCGCCAGGCTGGGAGGAGCACAGGAATGAGCCTCGCTCCGCGGGCCG
Organism: Streptomyces sp. NBC_00576; assembly: GCF_036345175.1. Taxonomy (NCBI): domain Bacteria; kingdom Bacillati; phylum Actinomycetota; class Actinomycetes; order Kitasatosporales; family Streptomycetaceae; genus Streptomyces; species Streptomyces sp. NBC_00576. Next base: position 2,611,403 of record NZ_CP107780.1, read on the forward strand.
TCCTGGTCCACCGCACCACGGAGTACGAGGAGTTGGTGGCCCGGCACGGCACGCACGGCCAGGCCGCCTTCTTTCTGCGCTCCCGGGGAGGGGACATCGAGGAGGTCACCGAACGCCACCGCCGCACCCGTCGGTCCATGGCGGAGGTGACGGCGGCAGTCCCTCTGACCTGGCGTCAGACCCGGGTCGAGCGGGCCGACTTGGACCGTTTCCTCTTCGCGCCCGAGGACGTGGTCGTCGTGGTCGGGCAGGACGGGCTGGTGGCGAATGTCGCCAAGTACCTCACGGGCCAGCCGGTACTGGGCGTCGACACCGATCCCGGGCGCAATCCCGGCGTGCTGGTGCGGCACCGGCCGGGGGACGTGGCGGGACTGCTGCCCGCGGTGCTCGCGCGGGGCACCGGCGTCGACGAACTCACCATGGTCGAGGCGGTCGCCGACGACACGCAGCGGCTGGTCGCCCTCAACGAGATCTACCTGGGGGCACCCGGCCACCAGACGGTCCGGTACCGCCTGGGCCTCGACGACGACAGGGGTGCCGTCGAGGCCCAGGCCTCGTCCGGGGTGCTGGTGGGGACGGGGACCGGCGCGAGCGGTTGGTTGCGCTCGGTGTGGCAGGAACGGGGCGGTGCCCTGTCCCTGCCCCGGCCCACCGACGACCGCCTGCTGTGGTTCGTACGGGAGGCGTGGCCCTCGCCGGTCACCGGAACGTCGTTGGTGGCGGGCGAGCTGGCGGTGGGGTCGGGGCTTCGGCTCACGGTGGAGTCGGAGCGGTTGGTGGCGTTCGGGGACGGAATGGAGGGGGATGCAGTGCAGTTGACGTGGGGGCAGACAGTCCGGGTGGGGGTGTGCGGGGAGCGACTGCGGCTGGTGGGTTGACGCCCCTCCAGCCCGTCCGGCGTTTGAGGACGAGGCCGTTCAGGCCGACATCCCGTTCCTGGGGGCGGCAGCCCCCAGGAACGGGATGGGACAGGTAGGGGCGGCGGGGGCGAAAACCCCCTACAGCCGCGGATCCACCGGCTCGGACTCCAGCGCCAGCACCCCGAACACCGCCTCATGCACCCGCCACAACGGCTCCCCCTCCGCCAACCGGTCCAGCGCCTCCAGCCCCAGCGCGTACTCCCTGATCGCCAGCGACCGCTTGTGATTCAGGAACCGCCCCCGCAACCGCGCCAGGTTCTCCGGCCGCGTGTACTCCGGACCGTAGATGATCCGCAGATACTCACGCCCCCGGCACTTGATCCCGGGCTGCACCAGCCGCCCCTTCTCGTCGCGCACCACCCCTCCCAGCGGTTTCACGACCATGCCCTCACCACCCTGCCCGGTCATCTCCAGCCACCAGTCGACGCCGGCCCGCACCGACTCCGCGTCCCCTGTCTCCACGTACAGCCGACGCGTCGTCTGCAGCAGGCCCGTACCGTCGTGCTCCACCAGCCGGTCCAGCAACGCCAGTTGCTCGTCGTGGGGCAGCCCGGCCAGGCTGCGCCCCTCCGTCGCGAGGACCTGGAAGGGCGCCAGGCGGACCCCGTCCAGTCCCTCCGTCGGCCAGCAGTAGCGCCGATAGGCCGCCGTGAACGCCGAGGCGTCCGACGCCCGTTCACGCTGGCGCGTCAGCAGGTCCCGTACGTCGATGCCGCGCGCAGCGGCACCCTCAAGTGCGGCCAGCGACCCCGGGAACACCGCCCCGGAGGCGGCGCCGACCGCCGCGTACTGCGAGCGCAGCAGCCCGGACGCCTTCAGCGACCACGGCATCAACTCGGCGTCCAGCAGCAGCCAGTCGGTGCCGAGCTCCTCCCACAGGCCGGCCCCGTCCGCCGCCGCCCGCACCCGGCCGAGGATCTCCTCGGTCACCGTCGGGTCGTCGACGAACGGCCGCCCGGTGCGCGTGTACAGCGCCCCCGTCGGACCGTCACCGGCGCCGATACCTCCCGCACCGTTCACACCGAACCGCTTGCGAGCCACCTCCGCGTCGCGGCACACCAGGACCACCGCCCGCGAACCCATGTGCTTCTCCTCGCACACGACCCGCTGAACCCCGTCCGCCCGATACTGCTCGAACGCCTCCGCCGGGTGCTCCAGAAAGCCTCCATCAGCGGCTCCGCCGCGGGCCTCCACATGAGACGTGGCGGTCGGGGCCATCGTCGGCGGCAGGTACGGCAGCAGACGCGGGTCCACCGCGAAACGGCTCATGACCTCCAGGGCCGCCGCCGCGTTCTCCTCCCGGACGGTGATCCGGCCCGCGTGGCGTGTCTCCACCACCCGGCGGCCATGGACGTCCGCCAGGTCCAGCGGCCGGCCGTCGTGCCCGCCCGGCGCCTCCGACCGCAGCGGCCTGACCGGCTCGTACCAGACCTGCTCCGCCGGTACGTCGACCAGTTCCCGCTCCGGCCAGCGCAGCGCGGTCAGCTTGCCGCCGAAGACGGCACCCGTGTCGAGGCAGATGGTGTTGTTCAGCCAGCTGGCCTCCGGAACGGGGGTGTGGCCGTACACCACGGCCGCCCGGCCCCGGTAGTCCTCCGCCCACGGGTAGCGCACCGGCAGGCCGAACTCGTCGGTCTCCCCGGTCGTCTCGCCGTACAGCGCGTGCGAGCGCACCCGGCCCGACGTACGGCCGTGGTACTTCTCGGGCAGACCGGCGTGGCAGACCACCAGCCGTCCGCCGTCGAGGACGTAGTGACCGACGAGACCGTCGATGAACTCCCGTACCTGGGCCCGGAATTCGTCGCTCTCTTTCGTCATCTGCTCGATGGTCTCGGCGAGCCCGTGGGTGTGCTGGACCTTGCGGCCCTTGAGGTGACGGCCGTACTTGTTCTCGTGGTTGCCGGGCACGCACAGCGCGTTGCCCGAGCCGACCATGGACATCACGCGACGCAGCACGCCCGGGCTGTCCGGGCCGCGGTCGACGAGGTCGCCCACGAAGACCGCGGTACGGCCGCTCGGGTGCACTCCGTCCTCGTAGCCCAACTTGCCGAGCAGCGACTCCAGTTCGGCGGCGCAACCGTGGATGTCTCCGATGATGTCGAAGGGGCCGGTGAGGTGGGTCAGGTCGTTGTAGCGCTTCTCGGTGCGGACCTCGGCACTCTCGATCTCCTCCACACCGCGCAGGACGTGCACCTTCCGGAACCCCTCGCGCTCCAAGTGGCGCAGGGAGCGGCGCAGTTCGCGGATGTGGCGGTGGATGACCCGGCGCGGCATGTCGGCCCGGTCTGTGCGCGATGCGTTGCGTTCGGCGCACACGTCGTCGGGCACGTCGAGGACGATGGCGATGGGCAGCACGTCGTACTGCCGCGCCAGCTCGATCAGCTGCTTCCGGCTGCTCTCCTGGACGTTGGTCGCGTCGACGACCGTACGGCGGCCCGCAGCGAGTCGCTTGCCGGCGATGTAGTGCAGGACGTCGAAGGCGTCCCCGCTGGCGCTCTGGTCGTTCTCATCGTCGGCGACGAGACCTCGGCAGAAGTCCGAGGAGATGATCTCGGTCGGCTTGAAGTGCCGCCGGGCGAACGTGGACTTGCCCGAACCGGACGCCCCGATCAGAACGACGAGGGAGAGGTCGGTGACGGGCAGCACGCGCCCCTTGTTCTCGACACTTACGACGTTCTCGACGCTGCTCATGCGGCCTTCGCCTCCTTCTCTTCCTTCATGACGTTCTTGGACTTGGTCTCGGACTCGCGCTCGGTCTCGGACTCGGTCTCGGTCTCGGACTTCATCGTGAACACGGCCATCTGCGTGGGCGGACCCACTTCCGGGTCGTCCGGCCCGACAGGCACGAACTCCGCCTCGTAGCCGTGCCGTTCGGCCACCGCGCCCGCCCAGGTGCGGAACTCCTCCCGCGTCCACTCGAAGCGGTGGTCGCGGTGGCGGCTGTCCCCGGCCGGGAGGGATTCCCAGCGGACGTTGTACTCGACGTTCGGCGTCGTCACGAGCACCGTACGGGGACGCGCCGCGCCGAACACCGCGTACTCCAGGGCCGGCAGGCGGGGCAGGTCGAGGTGTTCGACGACCTCGCACAGCACGGCGGCGTCGTACCCCTTGAGCCGCTTGTCGGTGTAGGCGAGCGAACCCTGGAGCAGCTTGACGCGCGACGCCTGACGCTCGCCCATCCGGTCCAGCTTCAGCCGCCGCGAGGCGATGGTGAGCGCGCGCATCGACACGTCCACGCCGACGATCTCGGTGAACGCCGGGTCCCTGAGCAGCGCTTGCACCAACTGGCCCTGTCCGCATCCGAGATCGAGCACCCGGGCGGTCCCGGACGCCTTCAGCGCGGCGATGATCGCGTCCCGGCGCTGTACGCCGAGCGGAGTCGGCTTCTCCTCGGCCTCGGTCTCGTCCTCGACCGCGTTGTCGATCTCCTCGACGTCGCTGTCGTCGGTTTCGGCCAGCCGGACCAGTTCCAGGCGTTCCATCGCCTGCTGGGTCAGCGACCAACGGCGGGACAGATAGCGGCTGGTGATCAACTTCTGCTCCGGGTGCGCGGGCAGCCAGCCCTCGCCGGCCCGCAGGAGTTTGTCGACCTCGTCGGGCGCCACCCAGTAGTGCTTGGCGTCGTCGAGGACCGGCAGCAGGACGTACAGGTGACGCAGCGCCTCGGCAAGGGTCAGCGTCTCGGATTCGAGATGCAGACGCACGTACCGGGAGTCGCCCCAGTCCGGGAACTCCGTGTCCAGCGCGACCGGTTCGGCCGTCACCGTCCAGCCGAGCGGCTCGAAGAGGTTCCGTACGAGATCGGCGCCGCCCCGGGCCGGGAGCGCGGGCACCTCGATGCTCAACGGCCGTGCCTCGCCGGGGAGTTCGGGCTTCGCCCGGCACTGACCCTTCATGGCGCTGCTGAACACGGCGCTGAGCGCGACCGCGAGCAGCGAAGAGGCCGCGTACGGGCGGTCGTTGACGTACTGCGCGAGTGCCGCGTCGGGTGCGCCACCGCGTCCCTTGCCCTTGCCGCGCCGGACCAGTGCCACGGCGTCGACCTCCAGCAGCAGCGCGGCCGTGCAGCGCTCGGCGGACGCCTCGGGGTAGAGGACGTGCGCGGTGCCGTAGGACGTGGAAAACGTCTGCGCGTTGTCGGGATGCTTGTGCAGCAGGTAGCCGAGGTCGGTCGCGGGACGTTCCGGGGTGCCGGTGGTGCTGATCGTCAGGAACACGGTGGGTAGGCCTTTATCAAGGGTTCGAACTGGGGATTCTTGCTGTCGTCAACGTACAGCGAACGCTCCCGGCGCACTCAGGCATTTTCCCCCGCGACGACTTCACAGGCCGTCCGGGAGCCGGCGCCCGGATCCGCCGCCCAAGCGGAGCCCGTTCCCTCGCTTTCCGCAGGTCGGGGCCAGGATCCGGAGCGATGTGGCATGATCCGCTGCCATGTCGTCGCTGCCCGCGTGGTCGTCAAGAACCGCTCTCCGTCCGCTGGTTGTGCTCCTCGCGCTACTCGTGGCGGCGGGCTCCACCGTGGCCGAGGCCGTGCCGGCGCCCGGTAGTCGGGCGGGGGCCGCCACCGAGGCCGCGACGCCCGACCACCGCCGCTACGACGTGGCCCTGCGCGGCGACACCGACGGCTCCCACTGGACGGGCCGGCAACGGGTGTCGTTCCGCAACGCCTCCGCCCGGCCGCTGCGTGAGGTGTATGTCCGTCTGTGGGGCAATGGCGACGACGGGTGCGGCACGCCCGGCAAACCGTCCCCCATCAGGGTGTCCAAGGTGCGCGGTGGCACTCCGGGCCGCCTCACCGTGGGCTGCACTGCGCTGCGCATCGCCCTGCCGAAGCCGCTCACCCGCGGCGAGCGGACGGCCGTCGCCTTCGACGTGTCCATCACCGTGCCTGATCGAAACAGTCGCTTCGGCCGCGAGGGCGCGTTCCGCTTCCTCGGCAATGCGCTGCCGGTCCTGGCCGTGCACGACGCGTTGGGCTGGCACCTCGACCCGTATGTGTCGACCGGCGAGAGCTTCTACGCGCTGGCAAGCGACTTCCGGGTACGCCTCGACCACCCGACGGCTCTCAAGGTCCCGGCGACGGGCCGCACTTGGACCCGGCACGGCAGGCCCGGGCGCACGGTCACCCACAGTGTCGCCCACCGGGTACGGGACTTCGCGTGGGCGGCGGGCCCGTTCCGCACCGCGACCGAGACGTCGCCCGGGGGCGTACGCGTGAAGTCGTACTGGTCGCCGGACACGCCCCTCGCGGGCGTCCGCCTCACCCGCCAGGACGGCGTCGCCGCCGTCGACCGGTTCGGCAAGGAGTTCGGCCGTTATCCGTACGGCGAGATCGACCTCGTGATGACCAGCGGCTTCGGCGGTGGCATGGAGTATCCCGGCCTGGTCGTTCTCGGCACCACCGAGGAAGGCGGCGCCGTCGTCCACGAGGTGGCCCACCAGTGGTGGTACGGCATCGTGGGCAACGACGAGTACAACTCGCCCTGGCTGGACGAGAGTTTCGCCCAGTACGCCAACGCGCGCTTCTACGGCTGGGACACCCGCGGCTGCTGGTCGGAGGACGACTGGCCGAGCGACCGCGCCGCCCTCACCAACTCGATGGCCTACTGGTCCACGCACCGTGGCGAGTACCACCTCGTGTACACGGCCGGCCCCTGCGCCCTGGCCGATCTGGAGCGCACTCTCGGGGCCGGCACCATGGCGCGCCTCCTCAGGCAGTACGCCCGCGACCACTGGTACGGCGTCTCCACCACCGCCGACTTCAAGAAGGCCGCCCAGTCCATGACGGGCAGGGACCTGGGCCCCTTCTGGAAGCAACACCGCATCCGGTGAGCCCACCGCGCCGACCGCACCACTCCCCCTCGTCCCCGGGCTCCCTCTAGCCCGTTGCCGCCAACAGCCGCCTCGTGAACGGGTGCGAAGGCGCGGTCAACACCCGCGCCACCGGCCCCTGTTCGACCACCTCCCCCGCATCGAGTACGGCGATCCGGTCGGCCAGTGCCGCGGTGTCCAGGTCGTGCGTGATGAGTACGACGGACAGATCGTCGCGCTCGCGCCGGAGCCCGGCGAGGACGTCAAGGAGGCCGCGCCGGGTGACCGTGTCCAGGCCCGAGGTGATCTCGTCACAGATGAGGACGCGGGGCCTGGCCAGCAACGCCCGGGCAAGCGCGGCACGTTGGAGTTCGCCGCCGGAGAGCCGGCCGGGGAGGCGGTGGGCCTGCTCCTTGGTGAGGCCCAGTTCCGCGAGGACGGCGAGGGCCTCCGCCTCGGCGGCCAGGGCTTCGGCGCCGCGCAGTCGTACGGCCGTACGCGCGACCTGGTCGACGACGGGCCGGTACTCGTCGAACGCGGCTCGCGCGTCCTGGAACACGTACTGCACGGCGGCCAGTTGACCTTGGTCGCGGTCGCGCAGGCTGCGCGGAAGGGTGCCGCAGTCGAGGGTCACCCGACCGTCGTGATCCCGGTGGAGTCCGGCCAGACAGCGGGCGAGGGTGGTCTTGCCGCTGCCCGAACGGCCGACGACGGCGAGGCATTCACCCGCGTGCAGGGCGAGTTCGGGGACGCGAAGGACCTGGGTGCGGTGGTGGCGGGCGGTGAGGTCCCGGACGTGAAGGACGGCGGCGCCGGCCCGGTCGACGGTGTCACCGTCACTGGTGCTCCCGCCGGTGAACTGCGTCTGCTGGGCCAGGAGTTCACGGGTCCACTCATGTCGGGGCGCGAACCACACGCGCTCCGTCGGGCCCGATTCGACGACCCGGCCCTCACGCATCACCAGCACCTCGTCGGCCAGCGCGCGGACGACGGCGAGGTCGTGACTGAGCAGGACCACGGCGATGCCCTGTGCGACGACGGCCGTCAGCTCGTCGACGATGCGGCTCTTCGTCAACGCGTCCTGGCCCGTGGTCGGTTCGTCCGCGACGACGACCCGGGCGCCCAGCAGCAGCGCCTGGGCCAGCACCACCCGTTGTTGCTGGCCGCCGGAGAGTTGATGGGGGTAGCGGCTCAACAAACTTGCGCCCACCGGCAGTTGGGCATCCGCCAGGGCGCGCAGCACGCGAGTGCGAGCCTCCGTTTGGCGGGTCGCCCGGGGCAGGTCCCGTACCTGTTCGCGGGCGATGTCGACGAGGAGGGCACCCACCCGGCGGGCGGGGTTGAGGACGGCGGCGGGATGCTGGGGGACGTATCCGACCGGCCCGCCGCCGGACACTCGTACCTCGCCCGACACCCGGGCGCCGGGCGGGTGTTCGCCGAGGAGAGCCAGGCCGGTGGTGGTCTTGCCGCTGCCGGACGCGCCGACCAGCGCGGTCACCCGGCCGGGAAGGACACGAAAGCTGACTCCGTCGACAATGGCCCGGCCGTCGATCTCGACGCGGAGGTTCTCGATCTCGGCGACAGGAGCGTCGAGGTGAGCGCTGTGAGCGGCGCCGACGGGGGCGTTCATGCCTGTTGTCCCTTCTCACCAGTACGTTGGTCGTCGCCGGGGCGTCGGTTGCCGCCGGTACGCCGGTCCAGCGCCGCGTCGAAGAGCAGGTTGCTGCCCGTCGTCAGCGCGACGATCAGCAGTGCGGGCACGACCACGGCCCAGGGCTGCACGAACAGCCCGGTGCGGTTGCGGTCCACCATGACCGCCCAGTCTGCGGCGTCCGGTGCGACCCCGACGCCGAGGAAGGCGGCCGTGGCCACCAGGTACAGCACACCGGTGAGCCGGATGCCCGCGTCGGCGGCGAGGGTGCGGAGGATGGCGCGGCCGACATAGCCGACGGCCAGGCGCCACCACGTCTCGCCCTGCATCCGCAGCGCCTCGACGGCCGGGCGGGCGGCGGCCTCCGCTGCTGCCGCGCGCACGATACGGGCCGCGTCCGGGATGTTGGCCAGCGCGACCAGCAGGGCGAGCCCGACCGCACCCGGCTCGAACACCGAGGCCACGAGCAGGATCAGCAGCAGCGAGGGCACGGCGATCAGCACGTCCAGGGGCCGCATCAGCAGCTCTTCAAGCCAACTCCGGTGGGTGAGCGCGCTGATGAGGCCGAGCGGCAGCGCCACGACGTAGGCGAGCGCGGTCGCGGCGAGCGCGGTCACCACCACCGGCCTGCCGCCGTGCAGGACCTGCTGCCACACATCGCGGCCCACGAAGTCGGTGCCCAGCCAGTGCCCGCCCCCGAGTGTGAACGAGACGGCCCGCGGCCCCGGTTCACCCGCGAACAGCGGTCCCAGGAGGGCGAGTACGAGGGGTACGCCGATGACGGCGGCCCCGAACACAAACCGCGAACGGCCCTTCACGCGGCCGCCCCTGCCCTGGGTGCGCACCGGTGCGCGACGAGATCGGCGCCCAGGTTGAGGACGACGGTGAGCACACCGAACACCACCGCCAGCCCCTGCACCACCGGCACATCACGTTCGGCGACGGCGTTCATCAGCACGGTTCCCAGACCCGGAATCACGAAGAGCGCCTCCACGACGATGACTCCGCACAGCAACCAGTCGACGGTGCGCGCGAGTTGCTGCGCCGCCGGGGCGACGGCATTGGGCAGGGCGTGGGCGTACCGGACGCGGGCGCCCGGGATGCCGTATCGGCGCGCCTGGGCGACGTACGGCGAGTTCAGTGCGTCGACCATGCCGGCGCGTACGAGCCGGGACAGTGAGCACACCGGTCGGGACAGCAGGATCAGGACGGGCAGGACCAGGGCGGCGGGGTGGCCGAGGAGGTCGGTGCCGTAGCCGACGGCGGTCGGCGGCAGCCAGCCCAGCCGGAGCGCGAAGACGGTCACCAGCAGCACCCCGAGAGCGAACTCCGGTACGGCGTAGACGCCGAGGGTGACGGAGCTGACGAGCCGGTCCACGAACCGCCCTTCGTGCCGGGCGGCCAGCACGCCCAGCCCGACTCCCAGGGGAATCAGCAGGGTTACCGTGATGGTCGCGAGCAGCAGTGTCGGCCCGAACCCGTCCTCGATGTACGTGGCGACCGGGCGCCCGGAGGTCAGCGAGGTGCCGAAGTCCCCGTGTGCGAGGCCGGCCGCCCAGTCCAGCAGCCGTTCGTACGCGGGCCGGTCGAGGTGCATGGCCTCGCGGATGGCCGCGACACGCGCCGGGTCGGGCTGGTCCCCGGCGAGTGCGACGGCCGCGTCGCCCGGCAGCGCCTCGGTGAGCGCGAAGACCAGCAGCACCACGGCCACGGTCTGCGCGCCGCCGAGGAGCAGCCGCCGGACGACGAAGGAACGCAGTCCGCTCACGCCAGCCAGACCTTGTCGAACCGCGCCCAGTCGAGCGAGTTGGCCGGCGCCTTCACCTCAACCCCCTTGACATTCTTGGCAGTTCCGAGGATCCAGTCCGCGAACCCCCACACCAGGAACCCGCCCTCGGCGTACAGCCTGCGCTGCATCCGCTCGTACACGGCGGTCCGCTCGGTCTTGTCCTTCGTCGACTGGGCCTGCTGGTAGAGCGCGTCGAAGTCCTTGTGGTGCCATTTCGTCGCGTTGGTGGTGGAGTCGGTGAGCAGCCGCTGCGAGATGTGGGCCTCGATGGGCATGGCGCCGGAGCGGTAGCAGCAGATCTCACCGGAGTCGAGGACATCGCTCCAGTACGAGTCCTTGCTGCCCATCTTCACGTCGACGGTGACGCCCGCCTTCGCGGCCTGGTCGCGGAAGATCCCGGCGGCCTCGGTGAATCCGGCGGCGACGGTCGATGTGTCGAGCGTGACCTTGAGGTTCTCGGCTCCGGCCTGCTTCAGCAGGGCTTTGGCCCGGTCGAGATCCTGGGCGCGCTGCGGGAGGTCGGCGGCGTAGTACTCGTACCCCTTCCCGAACAGGTCGTTGCCGACGACGCCGGCGCCGGACAGCGCGCCGTCGACGAGTTCCTGCCGGTCGGCGATGAGGAAGAAGGCCTCGCGGACACGCTTGTCGTCGAAGGGCGCACGGTCGGTCTTCATCGCGAAGCCCTGCATGGAGCTGTTGCGCAGCCGCACGATCTCGATCTGCCCCTTGCCCTGGTGGGCCCGCGCGGTGGTCGGATTCAGCTCGTGGGCGTACTCGACCTGGCCGCCGAGCAGCGCGTTGACGCGTGCGGACTCCTCGTTGGCGACGAGGAACTCGATCTCGTCGAGGTGCGGGGCACCCTCCCAGTAGTCGTCGAAGCGGCGGAACAGGGCGGAACGGCCGGGCGCGAAGGACACGAACCGGAAGGGCCCTGACCCGACGGGCTTGCTGTCGAAGTCGGTTCCCGTCGCGCCGTCGGGCACGATGTACGCGCCGAACGCGGCGAGGATGTTGGGGAATTCGGCTGTCGGCCGCTTCAGCACGAACTCGATCCCGTGCGTGCCCGTGGCCCGGCTGGCGTCGAGGTCGATCGGCTCCAGGGACGCCTTCGCGCGGAACGCCTGGTCGGGATCGGCGATCCGCCGGTAGCTGTACAGCACGTCCTCGGCGGTGACCGCCTTGCCGTTGTGGAAGGTGGCCCTGCGCAGGGTGACCTGCCAGCGGTCCAGGGTCTTGTTGGCCTCCCACTTCTCGGCGAGGCGGGGCTGCGCGGAGAGGTCGGCGCCGTAGTCGGCGAGCTTGTCGTAGAGCGCCTTGGCGCGGGCCGCGTCGGCGAACAGGCTGGCCAGATGCGGGTCGAGGGTCTCGCTGGCACCCCCGCCGGCGAAGGCGGCGCGCAGTCGCCCGCCACGTCTGGGCGTACCGCTGCCGGAGCCGCTGCCGTCGGACGTGTCGTCCGTGGAGTCGGCGCAGCCCGCGAGGCCGAGCACACCGAGCGCGGCGGTTCCGCCCACGGCGGTGAGGAAACCGCGCCGGCGCAGGGCAGGGAAGTCGTTCATGGGAGTCCTTGAGTGTCTTGGGAGGTACGGAGACATGTGTGGGCCTGGCTGCCGGCGATCGCGTCGCCGTCAGTGCCGGCGGCGCGCGACGAGGTGCAGCCGGTCCGCGTCGGCGGTCTCGCCGGGCAACTCGCCCTCCTGCCAGGGCGGTTCGGTGCGCGGCCCCGGGCCGTCGTGCAGTTCGAGTACGTCGAAGCCGTGCGCGGCGAGTACGTGACGCAGCTCCTGCGGGAACAGCAGCCGCCAGGCGGAGCGCTGTTGGACGGGCGGCGTGCCGTCGTCCGCCGTCCAGTCCCGTACGCGTCGCAGAAGCCCGGCCGTCCGGTCCACGGTGAGCGTGGTGACGGACCGGTAGGCGGTGCCCCGCCAGCTGAAGCCTCCGACGGCGGGGGTGTCGAGCAGGTCGGTACGGCCGAGGAAGTAGGCCCCGTTGCGCATCTCGGCGACGAGGAGCCCGCCGGGGGCGAGGGCTCTCCGGCAGGAGGCGAGGAACCCGTCGAGTTGGTCGTTGGTGTGGCAGTACAGCAGCGCGCTGTCGAGACAGACCACGGCGTCGAAGGCACCGGCGCCCAGTTCGAACCCGGTGAGGTCGGCGCTGACGTATTCGGGCCCCGGATGTCTCTCGCGGGCGTGCGCGAGCATCGCCTCGGAGAGATCGGCTCCGGTGACGGTACGCCCGGCGTGCTGCAGATACTCGGCGTCGCGCCCTGTACCGCACCCGATGTCGAGCACCCGTTTACCGTCGCCGTGCCGACGCAGGCAGTCCTCGGCCCAGCGCGCGGCCAGGTGGTCTCGGTCGGGGAAGCGGGCCTCGTACAGCTCGGGGTGGTCGGTGAGCAGGTTGCCGCTGTTCACAGGGGGATTCCCGGCGTGGGGATTCACAGCGCGCTCGCCGCTGCCACTGTTCACAGCACGGTCCGCGCTGACGCCGTTCACACTGCGGCACGCGCCAGAACTGTTCACACCGCTGTCCGCGCGGCCACCGTTCACACCGCTGTCTGCGCCAGAGCTGTTCACACTGCGCTCGCCGACCCAACTGTTCGCAGCCGCCGCCTCCCCACTCCGGTTCACAGCCGCCGCCTCCCCACGCCGGTTCACAGCCCCTGGCTCACCACACCGGTTCGCAGCCGCCGCCTCCCCACTCCGGTTCACAGCCGCCGCCTCCCCACGCCGGTTCACAGCCCCCGCCTCTCCCGCTCTGTTCACACCGCGCTCCTCTCCGCCACGGGCGCCGGGCTCACCGGCAGCGCCCCCAACCGGTGCAGCCAGGCCACGCCTCCCGCCGAGGCGAGGCCGAACGCCGCGCACCACGCCCACGGCAGCCACTCGGCGCCGCCCCGGTCACCGGCGTCCATGGCCCAGCCGACGACCGTGTTGCCCACGGCGGCGGCGATACCGGAGACGACGTAGAAGATGCCGAAGTAGGTGCCCGTCAGCTCGGGCCGCCCGAAGCCCGGGATCAGCTCCATGACGAACGGCGAGGCGACCATCACGCCGAGATAGAGGATCAGCGCCCCCACCAGAACCGGTACGGCGGCCCACCACGACGCCTCCCCCTCCCCCGCCACCAGCATCGGCGGGACGAACGCCAGCCCCATCAGCGCCAGCCCCGTCGCGATCCAGCGGGCCCTCATCCCTCGCGACTTGAGCGAGCGGGTGATCCGGAGCTGGAGTGCGAGGTTGGCGAGTGTGCCGACGAGGAAGACGAGGCCGGCCGCGCCGTCCCAGCCGGTTGCCCGGCGGGCACCGTCGGGGAGGAGCAGGTAGAGCTGGTTCTCCAGGGTGAACATGCCGACCATGGCGAGCGCGAACGCCACGAACGCGCGGTTGCTCACCACCTCGCGCCAGTCGGCGAGGACCCCGCCCTTCGCGGGTTCGACCTCTCGCGCCGGCAGGACAAGTGCCTGGGCGACCGTGAGGACCGCGAAGATCGCGGCGGCGGTGAGTGCGGACGCCCGGAAGTCGACCAGGAGCAGCGCGCTGCCGAGCAGCGGTCCGACCAGCGCGCCGGTGGTGGCGAACACGTTGAACAGCGCGAACGCCTCCGCCTTCCGGTCCCCCGCCTCCTGCGCGAGGTAGGCACGTACGGCCGGGTTGAACAGCGCCCCGGCCAGCCCGCTCAGCACGGACGCGGCCAGCAGCACCGGCAGTCCGTCGCCGAGCGCGAACAGCCCGAACCCGACCGTCCGCAGCCCGCACCCGGCGATGATCACCCCACGCGCGCCGAGCCGGTCGGCGGCGGAACCGCCGATGATGAACAGACCCTGCTGGCTGAGGTTGCGCACCCCGAGGACGATCCCGACGACAGCCGCCGACATCCCCAGGTCCTCGCTGAGGTGGGTCGCGAGGTAGGGGATCAGCAGGTAGAAGCCGGTGTTGACGCCGAGTTGGTTGACGAGGAGCAGTTGGATGGCGACCGGGAAGCGCCGCATCTCACGCCACGTCTTCATGCTCGACCACCTCGGCTCCAGACTCTTCGGCTCCAAACTCTTCGGCTCCAGACTCTTCAGCTCCAAGCTCTTCGGCTCCGAACCTCTCGGCCCCGAGGCCCTGGACTCCGGTCTCCTCAACTCCCAGTCCATGTCGGCCACTTGTGCGTACAACGCCGTCGGTGCCGCCGATTCCGGACCATGGGTCCCGGGCCAGCAGCAGATGCCCGTCGAGGTCGGTCCAGCGGGCGCGGTCGGCGAGGTGGACGGCGGGTGCGATGCCGAGGGTGCTGGCGGTGAGGCAGCCGAGCATCAGCTCCGTACCGCTGCCCTCGATCAGCCTGGCGATACGTAGGGCCGCGTGCACCCCGCCACACTTGGCGAGCTTGACGTTGATGCCCTGCACGCGCCCGGCGAGCCGACGCGCGTCCTCCAGGTCCACCGCGTCCTCGTCGGCGATGAGCGGCAACGGCGACCTCTCGGCCAAGGCGCCGAAGGCCTCCGGGTCGCCGGGAGCGACGGGCTGTTCCACTGCCTCGACGCCGAGTTCGGCGAACCGAGGAAGCAACTCACGCGCCTGGGCGATGTTCCAGGCCCCGTTGGGGTCGAGGAGCAGTCGTACACCGGGCGCGGCGTCGCGGATGACGCGTACGCGCTCCACGTCGTCCTCCGGGTCCGGCGTTCCCGCCTTGACCTTGAGGATCCGGAAGCCGCTCGCGGCGAACCGTCGGGCCTCGTGCGCCGCGTTCCGCACCGAGGTGATGCCGATGGTGCGGGCGGTCACGGCGACGGGCGCGGCGGACGCCCCGAGCAGCCGGTGCACGGGCACTCCGGCGCGCTTGCCGACGAGATCGAGGAGCGCGGCCTCGACGGCGGCGGTGACAGCGGCCGGCGTGTTGTCGCCGGACGCCAACTCCCGTTCCCGCAAAGCCTCCAAGGCGTCCTCGGGAGTGGCAAAGCGACTCAACTCCACGCCACTGAAATGCCGTTGGAGCGTGTCGGCGTCGAGGCCGTAGTACACGCTGGTGACGGCCTCACCGTGGCCGTGCAGCCCTTCGTGTTCGATGCCGAGCCACACGGCGTCGCGTGCGGCCATGGTGGAGCGGGAGATGCGCAGCGGCTCGGTGAGTTCGAGGCGGACGGTGCGCAGGCTGGCCTTCACTGGTTCCTTTCCTGCGGGGAGAGCGGATCGGTGACGCGGGCGCAGCGCACCCAGCCGGTGGCCTCGGCGGCGCGGGGGTGCGGTATCTCGACCGGGCGGGTCGCCGCCGTGTTCGCGTCGAGGCCGTGGGCGAGGGCGAAGTCGTCGTCGTAGACGGTGCCGAGGTAGCGGTGCGGGCCGTCGGGGAAGACGGTGGCGACGACGGCGCCGGAGTTGACGCGGGCCGCCCAGGCGGCGACACGGGCGACGGCGCCGGTGCTCCAGCCGCCGCTGACGAAGCTCTGGCGGGCGAGTCTGCGGCAGCTGTCCACGGCTTCGGCGGGGCCGACCCAGTGGACCTCGTCGAAGGCGTCGTAGGCGACGTTGCGCGGGTGGATGCTGCTGCCGAGGCCGCGCATCAGGCGGGGGCGGGCGGGCTGGCCGAAGATGGTGGAGCCGGTCGCGTCGACGCCGATGAGTCGCAACGCGGGCCAACGTCGACGCAGTGGTGCGGTGATTCCGGCGCTGTGCCCGCCGGTGCCGACGCTGCAGACCAGGATGTCCAAGTGGTCGAGCTGGGCGGTGAGTTCGGCGGCCAGGGAGGCGTATCCGGCGATGTTGTCGGGGTTGTTGTACTGGTCGGGCCAGTAGGCGTCGGGCAGCGCGGCGAGGAGTTCACGGAGGCGGGCGAGCCGCGCCGCCTGCCAGCCGCCCTGTGCCGCCGGCCGGTCGACGATCTCCAGCCGTACTCCGTGTGAGCGCAGCAACTGCCGCATGGACGGCTCCAGTTCGCTGTCGCCGACCAGCACGACAGGATGCCCGAGGGCCTGCCCGGCGAAGGCCAGTCCGACTCCGAGGGTGCCGGAGGTCGACTCCACCACCGGTGCGCCGGGGCGCAGTTCCCCCCGCTCACGGGCGCCGAGCAGCATGGACACGGCGGCGCGCGCCTTCATGCCGCCCGCCCCGAGTCCTTCGAGCTTGGCCCAGAACCCCGGTTGTGGGCCCGGGAGTTCGGCGGTGATCCGGGCGAGCGGGGTGCGGCCGAGGAGTGCCAGCAGCTCATGGCGTGCGGCGGGGGCGGACCGTATGGCGGCCGTGGTCATCGGAGGCCACCGCCGCCATAGCAGTGGATGGCGCCGGGGCCGCCGTCGAGCCAGAAGAAGGGGTAGGGCTCCGCGCACACCGCGCTCACTCCGTGCCCGAGGAAGCGGGGCAGGATCGCGCTGCCGGTCTGGGCGAACATCACCAACTGCCGTCCGTGCGCGAGCGCGTGGTGTCGCAGCGGCTCGAACGTCCCGTTGCCGAGGGTCATCCCGGAGGCGAGTACGGCGTCACAGCGTCCGCTCTCCACCTCGGCGAGGGCGTCGGTGACCACCGGCTCGCCCCACTCCGTGGTACCGCCCTTGAGATCGCACGGCACATAGTTCAGTCCGCGTGAACGCAGTGCCTCCAGAAGAGAGTTGACGACCCCGACGACAAGGACCGTGGCCCCGGCGGGCAGGTCGAGCAGCGCCACGACGGCCTTCGCCCGCGCCCGCGACTTCACCAGAGAGGACCCGGCCGGGAGCTGGACCGTCCGGGCGCCATGCTCGGGGGTGTGCGGGGTGACGTGCATGAGGTAGGCGTCGAGAGCGGCCACCCGCACGGGCAGCAGGGGGTGTTGGAGGAGCCGGGCGACGTCCGCGCCGACGCAGGTGTCGATCGCGTCCTCCGGCAGCTTCCCGGGTTCGACCGCGCACGACCCGACGGCCGCGCCCAGTCGCAGGCTGAGCACCTCGTTGCGGTATCCGCTCCCCCGTCCGTCGTGCCGTACGGCCTGCCGGGTGGCAAAGGCCACGACGAGGCGTTCCGTACGCGGGTCGGGGCCGAGTTCACCGGCGAGGGCACGGGCCGCGAGTTCCTCGTAGGTCACTGCGGGCGTGCGCAGTCCGGCGTTCACCGGATCACCAGCCCGGTCCGCAGCTCATCCAGCAGGGCGTCCACACGATCCCGCGCGCCGAGTCCGTCCGGGTCTGCGGCCATGACGTGCCCCAGGTATTCGTTGTTGCTGCCCGCCGCCTTGACGATGGTTCCCGGCTGCGCGAGCTGCACCTCCAATACGCCTTCCTGGTCGTGGAGTTGGTCTCCCCCGTCCAGCGACTCCAAGGTCCCCGCCGTCTCCGGGACGAGGAAGCCGATGGCCGCGCTGCGCAGACCCGTGTCGGTGCGGCGCAGGTCGGGGGCGCGGCCGAGGGAGACGTCCACGAAGGCGGCGGCGAGGTCGATGCCGGTGACGTGGCGGACGAGTTCGGTGATCCGGTTGCCGGCCGGGCGAGGGTTGACCTCGACGACGCGCGGCCCTGCGGAGGTCAGTTTGATCTCCGTGTGCGCCACGACCCCCTCCACCAGCCCGAGCGCCTTCAGGGCGCCCAGCGCGGTCTGCTCGGCGGCCTCGGTGTCGGCGGCCGTGAGCGCGGCCGGGAACATATGGCCGGTCTCGATGAAGGCGGGCGCTCCGCCGATGCTCTTGTCGGTGACCCCGACCACCTGGACCGCGCCTGCGTAGGACACGGTCTCGACGCTCACCTCGGGCCCGTCGAGGAACTCTTCGAGAAGCACGACGGGCGGCCGCCGCTGCCCCCGCGCGTTGACCGGGAACGCGCTCAACGCCCGGCATGCCTCGGCGAGTTGGATCTCGTCGTCGACCCGGCGGACGTACATTCCGGCGCACAGGTCGACCGGCTTGACGACGAGCGGATAGCCGATGCCGGCCGCCTCGCGCACGATGTCGCCCCACTCCTCGCACACGGCGAAGCGCGGCCCGGGCACCCCGGCGTCCGCCAGGACGCGCCGGGTGGCGTCCTTGCGGCAGGCGTTCTCCACGGCTTCGGGGCCGGAGCCCGGCAGTCCGAGGTGCCCGGCGATCCGGGCGGCCGTGGGCAGGTAGTAGTCGCACGAGGTGATCACCCCGTCGAAGCCCAGCGCCCCGTGCAACAGCTCGACGTACGGCAGCAGTTCGTCGAGGTCGTTGGTGTCCGCGGTGACCACGTTGCGGGCGCCGAGCAGCGGATGCGCGGCTCCCTCGGGCGCGCTGCGCAGGTAGTGGTGCAGGTCACGGGTGAGGAACGTGAACTCGTGCCCGCTTTCCCGGATCGCCCGTGGCAGCAGCCTGCTCATCGACCCGACCCAGCTCTCGACCACCAGCAAATGAGCCACAACTCCCCTTTCCACCCTGGCGGCCACAGCCGTCAGGGCAGCGCGAAGGCACCCCCTCAGGGAGGGCTCCAGACTTGACCGTGGACACGTTATCGACAATCGTTTTCATTGTCATCTGATGACCCGACGATTACCGAACCGAGATTGCGAGACCCGTGACCCGTCCCCCACGCCGTACGGCCCTGCTGTGCGCCCTCCTGGCCGGCGCCGCAACCCTCATCCCCGCACCGACAGCCCAGGCCACCCCCACCCCCACACACATCCACTTCGGCACCTGCCCCGACTCCGTACCGAGGCCGACGGCGCCCGACACCGTCGAGTGCGGCTGGATCGAGGTACCCCTGAACTGGGACGCCCCGACGACAGACGGCCCACGGCTGCGGATCGCCGTCTCCCGGGTCCGCGCCTCCGGTACGGCCGCGGAGCGGCGCGGCATCCTCCTGGTGAACCCGGGCGGACCGGGCGGCTCCGGGCTGCCCTACGCGGTCACCAAGCGGGCCAAGCTGCCCGAGAGCGTGCGGCGGGCGTACGACGTGATCGGCTTCGACGCGCGTGGCACCGGCCTGAGTTCACCCGCCGACTGCGGTGCGATGGGCGGCCTGTTCGACGGCGACCGTCCGGGTGCGGACCCTGTACCCGTGGGCCCCCGGGCCGAGTCGGCGTACCTCCGCTCACTGCGCGCCCTCGCGGACGACTGCGCGGCGGGCGTCGGCGACGAGGCGCTGCCGTACCTCTCCACCGAGCAGACGGCACGGGACATGGACGCGATCCGTGCCGCCCTCGGCGAGCGCAGGACGAGCTTCCTCGGTGTCTCGTACGGAAGCTATCTCGGCGCCGCCTACGCGGCCCAATTCCCTTACCAGGTAGGGAAGATGGTGCTGGACAGTGTCGTCGGGCCGTGGGACTGGTACGAGTTCGACGTCGTACAGAGCCGGGCGCTGTTGCGTCAGCGCGACACCTTTTTCACCTGGGCCGCCCGGCACCCGCACCGGTTCGGACTCGGCGACGACAGCCCGGCGGTGCGCGGCGCGTATCTACGGGTTCGGGACGGGCTTCGCGAGCGTCCCGTGGACGGGTTCGGGGCGGCGGCCTTCGACCGGGCCGTCTACCGCGCCCTCGGCCGCACCGAACGCTGGGCGGGCCTGGCCGACGGACTGCGTACGTACCTGCGGGACGGTACGCCTGGCACACTCCGCCCCGCGTCCGCCCTCGACTCTGCGGACTCACGCACCTTCGAGGCGGCGAACCGGACGGTGAAGTGCGCCGACGGCCCCGGTCCGACACCCGGACGCATCCTGGCCGACCTCCACCGCACCCGCCGCCTGGACCCACAGCCCGTACTGACCGGCATGGAGGCATCGGCCTGCGCGTTCTGGCAGCACCGGCCCGCCCGTCGCACCCCCCTGGGCAGCCCCGTAGCCCCGCCCGTCCTCCTGATCGCCTCCGCCCACGACCCGGTCACCCCGATCGAGGGCGCTCGCGAACTGCGCCGCCTGCTGCCCGGCTCCCGCCTGGTCACCCTCGACGACGACTACTCCCACGGCGTGTTCGCGAGCCGGGGCAACGCGTGCGTGGACTCGACGGCCGCCGCCTATCTGGTCGACGGGCGGGTGCCGTCGACGGACATGCGGTGCGCGGGGCCGGGGCTGCCGGTGGTGGCCGGTCCGTAGCGCGACCCGGGCGTACCCCGTCGCAACCGGAAGGGGGGCGACCGACGGGGTACGCACCGGCCACACGCCGGGATTACGACAGCTGCGACTGCACCTGCGAGGAGATCAGCTCCAGGTGGTCCAGGTCGTCGAGGTCGAGGATCTGGAGGTAGAGCCGCTGGGAGCCGATCTCGACGTACCGGCCGATCTTGTCCACGACCTCGGCCGGGGTGCCCGCCAGGCCGTTGGCCTTCAGCTCGTCGACCTCGCGGCCGATCGCGGCGGCGCGCCGGGCCACTTCCTGGTCGTCCTTGCCGACACAGACCACGAGCGCGTTCGAGTACGTCAGCTCGCCGGCCTTGCGGCCCGCCTGCTCGGCCGCCGCACGCACCCGCCCGAACTGGCGCTCGGCGTCCTCGACCGACCCGAACGGCATGTTGAACTCGTCGGCGTACTGCGCGGTCAGCCGCGGGGTGCGGGTCGCGCCGTGGCCGCCGACGAGTACGGGGATCTTCGCCTGCGCCGGCTTCGGTAGGGCCGGTGAGTCGGTGAGGTCGTAGTGCGTGCCGTGGTGACTGAACGTTTCACCGGCCCCTGTCCCCCACAGGCCGGTGACGATCGCCAACTGTTCTTCGAGGCGGGCGAACTTCTCCTGCGGGAACGGGATGCCGTACGCCTTGTGCTCCTCCTCGAACCAGCCCGCGCCCAGGCCGAGTTCGACCCGGCCGCCGGACATCTGGTCGACCTGCGCGACCTGGATCGCGAGGACGCCCGGGAGGCGGAACGTGGCGGCGGTCATCAGGGTGCCGAGGCGGATGCGCTTGGTCTCACGGGCGAGTCCGGCGAGGGTGATCCAGGCGTCGGTGGGGCCGGGCAGGCCGTCCCCTTCGCCCATGCGGAGGTAGTGGTCGGAACGGAAGAACGCGTCGAAACCAAGGTCCTCGGTGGCCTTCGCCACGGCGAGCAGGGTGTCGTAGGTAGCGCCTTGCTGGGGTTCGGTGAAGATGCGAAGATCCATGCCCCCATCCTGCACGGTCGAACACCGGTCAACCCCACCGGTGCCCCCTGCCCCACGCCTCCCCGGGCGGGTGAAAAACCGTCAACCCCGCGTGAGGTGCGGCTCCGCACCAGTGACCCCTCACGGCGGTGATCGTTGGCTCCGTCGGTGCCGGCCCGACCGGCGCCCGCACCGGCATCGACCGGCCGGCCAGTTCGATTGCCGGCCCGCTCGTTTCCGGCGCGCACCCGTGTCGGCCCCTTCGGGGGCCAGGGGCCGAGGAGGCCGTCCATTGTCCGAAGAAGTCGTGCCGCAGCAGGCGGGGCCCGCACAGCCGAAGGGGCTGCTGCAGCAGATGGAGGAGATGATGGCCGCGCTGAACGCGGATTTGTCCGCGCTGGATGCGGACCTTCAGTCGGCGGGGGTGTCGTCGGCGTCCGCGAAGGAGACTGAGGCGGGTTGACGGCGGCCCCTGCCGGGGGCTCCGCCCCCAGACCCCCGTTCGGCCTGAACGGCCTCGTCCTCAATCTCCCCCAGAGGGGGGACCCCCAGACGGGCCGAGATTGCCCGGGCCGAGCTGCAAAGCTCGGCCCCCTGTTAGACAGGGCTACCCAGCCACCCGCTCCGCTCCCCCCGCCGCCTCCCTGGCCGCCAGTTTGCGGAGCATCTCCAGGACTCGGTCGCGGGACTCGTCCGCCGCGTCGATGGATTCCATGCACTGCCAGTACGTCGTCTCGTCGTCCGCCGCGCTGGCGATGCCGACGAGGGCTATGCCGGCCTCGCCGAGGAGGTTGCCGAGGCAGAGGAGGGTCTGGCGGGCGTCACCCAGCTCGGTGAGCTGGGCCGCGCGTAAGTCGCCGATGGCGAGGCTTGGTTCGTCCAGTACACCGCAGCCCCGGCCTGCCAGTTCGGTCAACCCCAGTGCCTCGCCCCGCAGTTCGGGTGGCCCGGTGACTGCGAGGCGGCTGCCTATCGCCTGCGCGAGGGCCTGCGCCTGCCACACCTCCGCCAGGGTCTGGGACACACCTTCGCTGATCGCGAGGGCATGTCTGCTCGTCAGAATGAGCTGCACCGCGTCCATGCGCTGCCCCCGTCTGTCCTCGACGCGCTTTTCGCACGTCCGCCCGAACTCCACCGTCCACTACCCAGAGTGAAGGCCTGTGGGGCGAAAAGCCAGAGGAAGGCGGAAATCTGCGGACAACAAATGGGAAACGGACCGCCGCTTTACTCCGGAGAGTAATTATTCTGCCGCCGGGAACCTCCGTTCATTGCGGTCGATCTTCGCGTCGAGAGCCGTCAGCGCGTCGATCCCGAGCACCTCGCACAGTTGGAGCAGATACGCGAGCACGTCCGCGACCTCGTCGGTCACCCGGTGGGCGGTGTCCGGGTCCTCCATCACCCGCGCCGACTCCTCGGGCGTCAACCACTGGAAGATCTCGACCAGTTCGGACGCCTCCACACTGAGCGCGGCGGCGAGGTTCTTGGGGGTATGGAACGGCTGCCAGTTCCGTGCCGCCGCGAAGTCGGCCAGTCTGCGCTGGAGTTGCGCCACGTCCAACTCGGCATGCCCCTTGTCCGTCACGGCTTAAGGTGTACCACCGTCACCCCCTCCACCCCCTCCGCCCAGGACGCGTCGCTCACCGTCCCGAGAAGGCGGATGTGCCCGCGGTCGCACATCCGGGCCGCCAGCCGCAGGAGTTCCGCGCGCTGGTGCACGTCGAGAGCCCGGTCGAAACCGTCGGCCAGGACCGTCAGTGACTGGAGGGCGTCTGGCACCTCGCCGGGCCGGTCGACCGCCAGGACCCCAGGGCCGGTCAGCAGGACCAGCGCCAGGCCCGCGTACCTCAACTCGCCGTCGCCCAGCCTGCCGAAGTGGGTGAGCAGACCGTCGCCCCGGTCGAGTACGGCACGGACGCGGCCGTCGGCTACCTGGTCGGCCCGTACGTCCGTGACCGGGCCCGCGCAGCCCTCGCGGACGGCGGCGACCAACAGCCCGTGGCGGATGGAACATTCGGACCGTGTGCGCCACAGGACCTCGGCCAGGTTGTCGCAGCCCGGCAGGAGCCGCCCGCTGCTCACCGGGACCGCCCCGCGCATCCGATCGGGCAGCGGATCACAGGCGAAGACGGAGCGCAGCGCGACCACCATCTGCTCGGCGGCGGCGATGACTTGGCGCTGCCCGTCCGTCTTCCCGGCCACCCGCAGCGGCAGCAGGGCCGTACCGAGCCGGTCGTCCGGCATCGGGGCGCGGGTGACCGACGCCGAACCGGCGGTGTGCCAGGCGGCCTGGACGGCGCGCCGGCTGGGATCGCGGAGGGCCGTCTCCAGCAGGACCACCCCGCCGGCGCTCAACCGCTCGCCCACGATGCGCAGTTCGGGTTCGGCCTGGACGGCGACGTCGAGCCGTACGGGACCCTCGGGGCCGTCCGCCGTGCAGCCGATGCGGAAGCCGCGCCGGCGCTGGGCGTCGGGGCGGGCGCGTTCCGGTACGCAGGCGGCCGGGTCGGGGAACGCCTCCCCGACGGCGGCGCCGGAGCCGAGGCGGGCCAGCGACTCGTACGCCCTGAGGGCGGTCGACTTGCCGCTGCCGCTCGGCCCGGCGAGAAGGGTGAGCCGTCCGATCGGGAAACCGGCCCGGCGGTGCCCCGCGTAGGCGGACAGCCTCAGCTCGGTGAGGCTCGGCCGGTCGGGACGCGGCGCCCTCTGCGCTGCGGCGGCCGGGGAAGGCGGTAAGTCCAGTGACAGGGTCATATCCGGACCGTAGGCCTCCGCCGGCAAGGCGAACCGTTCCGCCCGCCGCACCTTCCTACGAACGGGGGACCGGATCCGCCTGTGAGGCCGGTCTCAGTGTCCGGGGTGGCCGGCTCCTCCCATGAGCCCCGCGACCTCCGTGCCGGGCGGGGTGAGAAGGAACACGTTCCGGTCGACCCGGTGCATCCCGCTCGCCAGGCCGAAGACGACGCCCGTGCTGAAATCGAGGACCCGCTTGGCGGTGTCCGTCTCGGCGCCCGTCAGATCGAGGAGCACCGGGATGCCCGCCATCAGCGTCTCGGCGACCTCGCGCGCGTCCGCGAAGACATTGACGCGCAGGACGACGAAACGCCGCCTGGCCTCGGTTTCCGCCTCGGGTATCGACCGGTGGCCCACAGCGGACGGCCAGGCGTCCCGGCCTCTCAGCGGTACGACCTGAGCGAGCCCCTCCCACTGTTCGTCGGTGACATCGTGGCTGTTCATCGGCGCACTCCGCCCTGGCTCGCACTGACAGTCTGCATCAGCCAATTCTTACTCATGGTCACCCGATCGGCCCAATACGACACGCTCAGCGACCCCCTATGTGAGAAACATCCGAACATCTATACGTACCTCACAGCACTGACACTCTGGCTGTGCAGCGGGCGTAACCGCTCATGATCGGATCACGTGACATCGACGTAACGGGCAATTCGTACGCTTACCGGTAGCAGGCCCGGCATGGAGAAAGCCAGCGAAGGCCGGCGAAAGACGGAGAGAGACGAGAAAGGCAGCACGTGACCACAACCCCCACGACAACGCAGGTGCGCACCGTGTGCTCGTACTGCGGGGTGGGCTGCGGAATCGTGCTGGACGTCGGACTGGGACCCGACGGCAGGCGGACGGTCTTCAAGGCGTCCGGGGACAAGGCCCACCCCGCGAACGCCGGGCGGCTGTGCACCAAGGGTGCGACCACCGCCGACATGCTCAGCGCGCCCGGCCGGCTGACCACCGCGCTGGTCCGGGACGGTCTGGACGACCGGGGCGAGGAACTGGTCCCCGCGCCCGTCGCGGACGCGATCGCGGAGACCGCGCGACGGCTGCGTGCGATCGTCGACGAGCACGGGCCGGACGCCGTGGCCTTCTACGTCTCCGGGCAGATGGGCCTCGAGGCGCAGTATCTGGCGAACAAGCTGGCCAAGGGGTTCGTCGGCACGAACCAGATCGAGTCGAACTCCCGGCTGTGCATGGCGAGCGCGGGCACCGGATACAAGCTCTCGCTGGGCGCCGACGGGCCGCCCGGCTCGTACGACGACTTCGACCACGCCGATGCCTTCCTCGTCATCGGGTCGAACATGGCCGACTGCCATCCGATCCTGTATCTGCGCATGATGGAGCGGGTCAAGGCGGGGGCCAGGCTCATCGTCGTCGACCCACGGCGTACCGCCACCGCTGCCAAGGCCGATCTGTTCCTGCAGATCAAGCCCGGGACGGATCTGGCGTTCCTCAACGGTCTCCTCCATCTCCTGCACGCCGACGGGTACACGGACCCGGAGTTCATCGCCGCCCACACCGAGGGCTGGGAGGAGATGCCGGCCTTCCTCGCCGACTATGCGCCGGACGCCGTCTCCGCGATCACCGGTATCCCCGAGGACGACATCCGGGAGGCGGCGCGGATCATCGGTGAGGCCAGTGCGTCCGGTGAGTGGATGAGCTGCTGGACCATGGGGCTCAACCAGTCCACGCACGGCACCTGGAACACGAACGCCCTGGTCAATCTGCATCTCGCCACCGGCACGATCTGCCGCCCCGGCAGCGGTCCTTTCTCCCTCACCGGGCAGCCCAACGCCATGGGCGGCCGGGAGATGGGGTACATGGGGCCGGGACTACCCGGGCAGCGGTCCGTACTCGTCGACGAGGAGCGGGCGTTCGTCGAGGATCTGTGGGAGCTGCCGGCCGGCACGCTCCGCAAGGACGGCGCCGGGCACGGCACGATCGAGATGTTCCGGCGGATGGCCGAGGGGCACATCAAGGCCTGCTGGATCATCTGTACCAATCCGGTCGCCTCGGTCGCCAACCGCCGTACCGTCATCGAGGGCCTGGAGGCGGCAGAGTTCGTCGTCACCCAGGACGTGTTCGCCGAGACCGAGACCAACGCGTACGCCGATGTCGTCCTGCCCGGCGCGATGTGGACCGAGGCGGAGGGCGTCCTCGTCAACAGCGAGCGCAATCTCACCCTGGCCCAGGCCGCCGTCGACCCGCCCGGTGACGCCATGGCCGACTGGCGGATCATCGCTGCCGTCGCGCGCGCGATGGGGTTCGAGGGGTTCTCGTACGAGAGTGCTGAGGACGTCTTCGAGGAGCTCAAGCGGGCGTGGAACCCGAAGACCGGGTGGGATATTCGCGGAGTCACGTACGAGCGACTGCGGGAGACTCCCGTGCAGTGGCCGGCCGCCTCGGCGGACGGGCCCGCGCGCAATCCCATCCGGTACCGGGAGATGGAGGGCGAGGGGCTGCGGTTCCCCACGGCCAGCGGGCGTGGTGTCTTCTTCGGTCGGCCGTATCTGCCCGCCGCCGAACTGCCCGACGACGACTTCCCGTTCGTCCTCAACACCGGGCGCGTGCAGCACCAGTGGCACACCCTGACGAAGACGGGGAAGGTCGCCAAGCTCAACAAGCTGAACTCCGGGCCGTTCGTGGAGGTGCATCCCGAGGACGCGCGGGAGTTGGGGGTCGTGGACGGCGACTCGGTCGAGGTCGCGTCGCGGCGTGGACGGGCCGTGCTGCCGGCGGTCGTCACGGACCGGGTGCGGCCGGGGTGCGTCTTCGCGCCCTTCCACTGGAACGACCTCTTCGGGGAATACCTCAGCATCAACGCGGTGACGAGTGACGCGGTCGATCCGCTGTCCCTGCAGCCGGAGTTCAAGGTGTGTGCGGTGTCCTTGGTGAAGGTGCATCGCCCCGCGTCCCCGGTGCAGCAGCCCGCAGCCCCTCCCGCCTCCCTCCCTCAAGTCCTCCCTCAAGTGCCGGTCGCTGTACCGGAGTTCGCGTTCACGCCCGCTCCCCCGCCCGTTCTCAGCTCGCAGGAGCGCCAGTACCTCTCGGGTTTCCTCGCCGGGCTGCCCAGCGGCTCCGTGGGGATTCCCGTGCTGCCCGCCTCCGCTCCGTTCAGCGCCGAGCACGCCGACTGGGTGAACGGGATGCTCGCCGGCATGTACTCCAGGGCGGTGGACGCGCCGCCGCAGGAACGGGTCGGTGTCGGGGTCGAGGTGGACGGCCGCGAAGTCGTCGTTCTGTGGGCCTCACAGACCGGCAACGCCGAGGAACTCGCCGGCGCGGCCGCCGAGCGGCTGAACGCCGGCGGTCACCGGGCGAGGCTCGTCGGCATGGACGAGGCCGATGTGACCGCCCTCGCGCGCAGTGCCGATCTCCTCTTCATCACCAGTACGTTCGGCGACGGCGACGCCCCCGACAACGGCTCCGGCTTCTGGGACACGCTCTCCGGGGAGCAGGCACCGCGGCTCGACGGCGTGCGGTACGCCGTACTCGCGCTGGGCGACTCCTCGTACGACGACTTCTGTGGGCACGGGCGCCGACTGGACGCGCGGCTGGACGAGTTGGGGGCGGTGCGCATCGCGCCGCGCACCGACTGCGAGCCCGATTTCGAGCCGTCGGCGGACGCGTGGCTCGACCAGGTGCTCGACGTGCTGGACACGAAGGACACGCAGAACACGGAGGCTGAGCAGGAGCAGCGAGCGGGCAGTGCGGCCACTCGGGCCCCCGCTGCCGCCCCCTCTCCCGCCGTCCGGACCGCCAAGCCCGCCCCCTCCCCCGCCCGACTCGTCGGCAACCGGCTGCTCAGCCTGTCCGGCGCGACCAAGGAAGTGCGGCGGTTCACCTTCGACATCAGCGGTACGGCACTGACGTACGAAGCGGGTGACGCGCTCGGGGTGCGGCCCGTCAACTCCACGTCCCTGGTGGAGGAATGGCTGGCCGCGACCGGGCTGGGCGCGTCAACCGGCGTGGAGGTGGAGGGAGTCGGAATGTTCTCGCTCTCCGAGGCGCTGCACCGGCAGCTCGACATCACCCGGATCACGCCCGACCTGCTGCGCTTCGTCTCCGAACGGGCGCGGGACAACCGTGAGTTGAAGAAGTTGATGCGGTCCGACAACAAGGACGGGCTGGCCCGCTGGTCGTGGGGGCGCCAGGCCGTCGACGTGGTCGCCGAGTACGGGGTGCGGGCGTCCGCGCAGGAGTGGGCGAATGTGCTGCGGCGGCTTCAGCCCCGCCTGTACTCCATATCGTCGAGCCCGCTCGTCGACCCGGAGCGGGTGTCGCTGACGGTGTCCGTGGTGCGGTACGAGAACCTGCACGGCCGACCGCGCGGCGGAGTCTGCTCGCCCTTCCTGGCCGACGCCGGGCCGGACACGGCGGTGCCCGTCTTCGTACAGCGTTCGCCGCACTTCAGGCCCCCTGCGGATGCCTCGACGCCGATGGTGATGGTCGGGCCGGGGACCGGGGTGGCGCCGTTCGTGGGGTTCCTGGAGGAGCGGCGGGCGCTCGGGCACTCGGCACCGAACTGGCTGTTCTTCGGCGAGCAGCACCGCGCCACCGACTTCTACTACGCGGACGAGCTGGCCGACCTGGTGGCCGAGGGCACGCTGACCCGCCTGGACACCGCCTTCTCCCGCGACCAGCGCAACAAGGTCTACGTCCAGGACCGGATGCGTGAGCACGGACCGGAGCTGTGGCACTGGCTGCAGGAGGGCGCCCACTTCTACGTCTGCGGTGACGCCTCACGCATGGCCAAGGACGTGGACCGGGCGCTGCGGGACATCGCGGTGGCGCACGGCGGCCTGAGCGAGGACGAGGCGGGTGTGTACGTGAAGCAGCTCACGGCGGCGAAGCGTTATGTGCGAGATGTCTACTGAATACCTGCTCGCCCACTGAATACGCATAAATAACTACTGGCCGACATTCTTACCGACATCACACCGGAAGCTTCACCTCCGAACGCGCGCGGCACACCGGGCCCGATTACCTTCCGGTGTCGTGCACTTGGCAGAAACAGCGCCGGACGCAGCGGCGAAGACGAGCCCTCTCCGGACCCGGCCCCGGACCCCGGCGGCCGTACCGGGGTCCGACGCCCCCGCGCAGTGGCATCGTGTCCTGACGCTGCTCGCAACCGTCAGTCTGTTCATCGGTACGCGCGCGGTGTGGACGCAGGCCGCCAGTCACCGGCTCGTCATCGCCGCCGTCATCTCGCTCTGCTATCTGTCGATCCTGGTCAGCGGAGTGCTGGCGCTGACCGTGCGGCGGACCCGAACGCTCGCCCGCCTCGACCTGTGCGTCCTGGTCACGGCCATGACGCTGACCCTGTGCACGTTCGCCCTGAACCACGCCGGCGGGGACGAGGGTGTCCTCACCGCGCAGGCCGCTCGCGAACTGGTCGCCGGGCACCCCGTGTACGGGCAGCCCTGGCCATGGCTCTTCCAGCACAACCCCGACGTCGCCCTGACCCCGACGGCGAACGGCGGCTACGACCTCACGTACGGCTACCCGCCCCTCGTCCCGCTGCTGACCGCGCCGCTTCTGTGGCTCGGGCAGGGCGCACTCGCCGCGACCGCGGTGACGACGGGGGCGCTGCTCGTCGGCGCGGTGACGCTGTGGCGGCTGCTGCCGGTGCCGTGGCGGTCGGCGGCGACCATGGTGTGTCTGGGCTTCGGCTTCCTGCCGAGCTACGCGCGGCTCGGCTACCCGGCGATCGTCGCTCTCGCGCTGCTCATCCCGGTGGTGGTGCACTGGCCGCGGATCGGCGCGGGCGGACGGCTGGGGTGGGGCGGACTCGCGCGGGCCGCCTGTCTGGGCGCGGCCTGCGCGGCGCAGCAACTGCCGTGGTTCCTCGTGCCGTTCCTGCTGGCCGGGATCTACGCCGTGCGCCGGGGTGAGCTGGGCGCCCGTCCTGCCGCCGGGGTGGTGCTACGGATCGCCGGTGCGGCGGGCATCGCATGGCTGCTGATCAACACCTACTTCATCGTCAGCGAGCCACGCACCTGGGCGACCGGCGTGGCACTGCCGCTGACGCAGGACGCGACGATCCACGGGCAGGGCCTGGTGGGCGTCGCGCTCTACTTCACCGACGGCAGCGACCGGCTGGCCTGGTACTCGCACGCGAGCGTGCTGCTGACGGGGGCCCTGCTGGCGCTGCTCGTCCTGTTCGTGCGGCGGCTGGGTCCCGCGACGGTGGTGCTGCCGTGGTGCGCCTTCTTCCTGGCGACGCGCTCGCAGGACGGCTACTACCTGCTGATGACCCCGCTGTGGCTGGCGGCCGCGGTGACCACACCGGTCGCGTCCTTCGCCGGTGCGTGGCAGCCCCGGCCGCGCTTCCTGTCGGGCCCGCGCCGGCGCCCGGCACTGGTCGCGGCGGCGGCGCTGCTCCTCGTACCGGCGCTGACGTGTGCCGTTGTGGCGACGACGGGATCGCCGCCGCTGCGGCTGCGGGTGACGAGGGCGCTCACGATCGGTCCGGCCGCCGTGTCGGAACTGACCGTCCGGGTCACGAACACGGACGACAGCGCCCTCGTACCCCACTTCACGCTCACCACCGGCCAGGGCATGACCCGTTGGTGGACGGTGGCCCAGGGGCCGGCGACGCTGCCCGCGCGCGCGAGCGCCGTCTACCGGCTCCAGCCACCCGGGCCGGTGTTCCGGGTGCCCCGGCGCCCGGGGACGCGCATCCGGCTGCGCGTCTTCACGGCGTCGCCGGACACCGTGTCGAGCATGGACATCCGCCTGCCGGGCGGGCGGTCGCAGGACGCCGTCCGGCCTGTGTCCTAAGCCTTGGCGCGGGTGAAGCGGAGGCTGGTCGTGACCGTCGTACGGCCGCGGATCATGCCCAGCTGGTTCCAGCCCAGGCCGAACTGGTCCCGGTCCACGCTGAACTCCGCGTCCAGGGTGAGCGCGTCGGCACCCGCGCCGGTGAGGCGTGCGGTGAGGCTCGTGGGGCGGCTGATGCCGCGCACGGTCAGCTGACCTGTGACGTGGACGGAGTCGCCGTCACGGAGTTCGGCGCCGCGCACCGCGAAGGTGATCTCGGGGTGGTTCTCGGCGTCGAAGAAGTCGGCTCCGTGGAGGTGCTTGTCGCGCTTGGCGTGCTTGGTGTCCAGGGAGGCGGCGTCCAGGGTCAGGGTGCCTGTGGCGGTGCCGTCGGGAAGGACCTCGCCACCGCCGCCGGTGATGGCGAAGGTGCCCTTCACGGTGACCAGGTTCCACATCGTCTTGTGGGCGATGGCGACAGTGGAGGCCGTCCGGTCGAGCTGCCAGAGGCCGGTTTCGACGGCAACGGTCATGAGCTTGTCTCCTACAGGAACGAGAGTCATCCAAATTTGGACGACGGGGTGATGATCCCAAGGTAGCTCGTTATCCAAATATGAACAACCCCATCGTGCAAAATTGGACTACCGGTAGAATCGACGGCATGGCCGCCCCTTCCGAACACCCCGCCGACATGCCCGAATGTCCCGCCGCACAGGAGGGCGGGCTGCTCCCGGCCGCGCTACGGGGCTGGATGGTCCTGCTCGCCGCGACCGGTGCGATCGAGCAGCGGCTCGGCCCCGTCCTCAAAGAGACGCTCGGGGTCTCCCACGACGAGTTCCTGGTGCTGTGCCTGCTCGCGGACCGGCCCGACGGAGGGCTGCGGATGACCCGGATCGCGGAGCTCCTCGGCCGCCCCAAGACCCGGCTCACCTACCAGATCGCCTGCCTCTCGCACGCCGGGCTGGTCACCCGGCGCTCGGTGTGCGGCGACAAGCGGGGCGTCGAGGTGGCCCTCACCGGCAAGGGCCGCCGCTTGTTCACGGAGGCCTCGCCGGCCCTGGCCGACACCGTCGTCTCGGGGCTCGAGCAGATCGGCCCCGAGGAGCGCGAGACGATGTGCGGGCTGCTGCCGGAGGAGGCCGTCGAGGAGAAGCGGTGACTCTCCTGTCGCGCCCGCCGTCTCCCCCGCCTCCCCCATCTCCCCGCCGTCAGGCGGCCAGAACCGCCGACCGCGACTCCGCTTCCGTCTCGGACTCGGCCTCCGTGAGCAGGTCGACGAGGGTCGCGCGGGCCCGGGCCACGCGCGAACGCACCGTCCCGACGGGACAGTCACTGACCTCGGCCGCCTCCGCGTAGGGCAACCCCATCAGCTGCGTGAGGACGAATGCCTCGCGCCGTTCGTCGGGCAGCGCCGCCAGCAGGTCGAGGAGCGCGACTCCGTCGTCGAAGCCGGGCAGCCCGCGCGGCTGGGCCAGTTCGACGGTCAGCCGCCAGTCCTCGGCGTCGTACAGCCGGGGCCGGGCGGCGGCGTGCCGGAAGCTGTCGATCACCGCGCGCCGCGCGATGGCCATCAGCCAGGAGCGCGCCGAGGACCGCCCCTCGAACCGGTGCAGACTGCCGAGCGCCCGCAGGAACGTGTCCTGGGCGAGGTCGTCGGCGGCCTGCGGATCGGCGGACAGATGGGCGACGTATCGCACCACATCGCGGTGCAGGGCGCCGACAAAACGCTCGACGGCGGCCGCGTCGCCACCACGGGCCGCGAGCGCCCAGGCGGTTATCGACTCGTCCAGCGGGAGAGCCGAGGAGGTCGGCGAGGCAGGGGAGGCCGGCGAGGCAGCAGGGGCCGGGAGGGTCGGGGCGGGCGGTACAGGAGTGATCACCTGGTGTCCTTCTCGGATCATCGATCATCCGGAATCCGGCAGGGCGGCGGCCCACGAAGCTGCCGCGACGCAAGGCATGACGATGCGTTGCGATGCA
Organism: Streptomyces sp. NBC_00576; assembly: GCF_036345175.1. Lineage (NCBI taxonomy): Bacteria > Bacillati > Actinomycetota > Actinomycetes > Kitasatosporales > Streptomycetaceae > Streptomyces > Streptomyces sp. NBC_00576. The sequence goes on from NZ_CP107780.1 coordinate 2,644,067, forward strand.
TTGCGTGAGCCGTGGGCGCACGCCGCTACCGGTGGAGGGAGGACGGCCGTACGCGCGTGGACGGGTACGACCGAGGCCCGAGGCGCCTGCGGAGGCCGGCCGACGTGGATCGTGTCGGCGTCACCTGGAGCGGCCCGGGGAACCAGCTGTCTCAGACGACAGCGATCCCCGTCGGCGGGCCCCGAGAAGTGATCGTGTGGACGAGCGGAAGCAGCCTCGGCGCCCGGTCCGAGCTGCCGTGTCGCGGGCGCGGACGGGGACGTTCCGGCGTCGCCGGCAGCGCGAGCGCCAGCCGCAGCGGAGCGGCCAGCCGGCCGGCCACCGCCCGCAGGATGCGGAACGCGGCCCGCTCGCCGTACGCCAGCCACAGACCGCACAGCAGCGCGGCGAGCGTGTGGGCGGCGAGCATGCCGTACGAGGACGACAGGACGTCCATGCCGTGGCCGCCGTGGGCCATGTGACCCACGCTCATGTCCATGCCCATGTCCGAGCCGGTGTCCGCGTGGGCCATGTCCATGGAGTCCATCGGCATGCCGCCGGAACCCAAGCCCGCGCCCGAGCCCGAGCCCTGCGCGAAGGAGAACGCCGAGTGGAGCGCGCCCTGGGCGACGACCACCACGCCCACGACCAGCGGGAGTCCGCGCTCGCGGCCGGTCAGGCACCAGCCCGCACCGCCCGTGACCAAAGCCCCTGCGGCCAGCGTCCACCAGGCGACGGTCGAGCCGGACATCAGGACGTGCCCGAGGGCGGCGAGCAGCACACAGACGGCCGCGAACACCGCGGCCCGTAGCGTGCGTGAACCCCACCCGGCAGTCATGACGGCCCTCATCCTCCCATCCAGGGGGCGAACGTCACTGGTGGGTACGTAAATTACTGATCAACCGTTCGGCGGATACTGTGGCGAACTGCGAGTTTCCAGGCCGGAAGCATGGCGCAGAACGCCTCCCCGCCGAACTCGTCGCTCCGCATTCAGATCGAACCCACAGTTCCTGTCAGCCCTGGATGTACGCCCCTGTTGTCGGCCCCGCCCCCTCCTCCGGCGGGGTGACCGGCCAGGTGATGGCACTGTTCCACGGCCGTTCCTCCGCGCGCTTCGCCTTCCTGGCGGGCTTCTCGATCATCCTGATGACGGCCGCCGGGTCCCTGGAACGCCTTAAGGGGGACGCGACGAAAATCGCCCGCTCCGTGAAGTAGGCCAACCAGTTTTGAACGTGTTCAACTTTCTGCGCTACGCTCACGGGACACGTTCCAAGCTCGAGGGGGAGCCATGAAGGTAGTCATACCCGGAGGAACCGGCCAGGTGGGCGCTGTCCTGAACTGTGCGCTCACCGCCGCCGGTCACGACGTCACCGTCCTCACCCGACGACCGACGCGCGACCGTGAGATCGGCTGGGACGGCGAGACCCTGGGCGCCTGGGCCGAGGCGGTCGACGGCAGCGACGTCGTGATCAACCTGGCCGGCCGCAGCGTCAGCTGCCGCTACACCCCCGCCAACCTGCGGGCCATGATGGACTCGCGCGTGCACTCCGCCCGGATCGTCGGCGAGGCGATCGCGGGCGCCGCGCGGCCTCCCCGGCTCTGGCTCCAGATGAGCACCGCCACCGTCTACGCCCACCGCTTCGACGCCCCCAACGACGAGGCGACCGGCCTCATCGGCGGCACCGAACCCGGCGTACCGGACTACTGGGCCTACAGCGTCGAGATCGCCAAGGCCTGGGAGGCGGCCCAGGAGCAGGCCGCGACCCCTGCTACCCGAAAGGTCGCCCTGCGGACCGCCATGGTGATGAGCCCGGATCGCGGCGGTGTCCTGGACATCCTGCTGCGGCTGGCCCGGCTCGGCCTCGGCGGCCCGGTCGCGGGCGGCGCGCAGTACGTGTCCTGGATCCACGACCACGACTTCGTACGCGCCGTCGAGTTCCTGACCGAACGGGACGACCTCGCCGGACCGGTGAACCTCGCCGCTCCCCATCCGGTCCCGCAGCGCGAGTTCATGCACGCGCTGCGCGCCGCGTGGGGTGTGCCGGTGGGGCTGCCCGCGACGCGGTGGATGGCGGAGCTGGGCGCGTTCGCGCTCCGCTCGGACACCGAACTCCTGCTGAAGAGCCGCCGTGTCGTCCCCGGCCGGCTGCTCGACGCGGGCTTCGCCTTCGAACACGCCGAGTGGCCGGAGGCCGCCACCGACCTCGTACGCCGGGTCCGCGACAGAGCGGGGACCGGCGCCGGCGCCCCGGCCCGGTCGTCGGCCATGGGGCCCGCGAGTCGGTGACCGGCCGAGGCGGGCGAGGGAACGTACTGGTCCCGATCAGCGCACCTGGGCGGGTCGCCGAAACCGGTCAGGACGACGTGCGCGTCGGACACGGGGCGCTCTCCCAGGCGGGGCGCCGAGCCGGACGGTCGCCACTACCCGAGGTCACCGGCCTCGGCGACCTCGGGCGGTGACCAGGAAGCGGGCCGCCGCCACCCAGTACCCGCCTCGGACGCGGCCCGTCGACAACAGCCGGCCCGTGCTCCGACGGCAGGCCCGTCGAGAAGACGCGCAAGTGACCCCTGGTGCGCGAGCCGTCGAGGGCGAGAGGGAAGCTGGTCTCGATCAACTCTCCCTGGAGGTACGTGAGATGACGAGCCGTCTGCCGCGCCGTTCGGTGCTGGGTGGAATGATCGGCGGTGTGGCGCTGGCCGCGTCCGGCACGGGGGCCGGATCCGCACTGGCCGCAGGACGCACACCGGGCGCCAATGGACCAGGGGCCGTCGGCCCGGAGCCGTACGTGCCCGTGGCCGTGGGCAGCGGGGGCGGACCCGCCGGGTCGGACCGGGTGCATGTCCTCAAGGTCGGCCCCGAAACGGCGGCCACCGTCCTCGTGCTGGTGCCCGGCATGTTCGGGGCCGCGAACGACTTCCGGCTGCTGGCCCGTGACCTGGTCGCGGCCGTGCCCGGGTTGCAGGTGTGGGCCCTCGACCGGCGGGAGGAGAACCTCGCCGACCGCACCGGCTTCACGGGCCCGGACCCCCTCGCCTACTACCTGGACGGCCACTACCGCACCCAGGACCCGGCCACCTCCCCCTACGCCGCGCACTGGGGCCTGCCCCTGACCCTCGCCGATCTCCGGGCCGTCGTCCGGTCGGCGGGGCGCGGTGGCCGGCGTGTGGTGCTCGGCGGGCACTCCTGGGGAGCGACGACCGCGATGGCGTACGCCGCCTGGGACTTCGACGGCTGCCCCGGCTACCGGGACCTCGCGGGACTCGTGGTCGTCGACGGCGGTGTGCTCGGGGCGTTCGACGGGACGGGCGACCCCGTCCTCGACTCGCCGGAGCAGATACGGGAACGGCTCGCGGCCATCGACGCCGGGGCGGTCTTCGACCTGACCCTGAGCGGCGTGGGTCTCGGCAGCCGCGCGGAGAGCACCCAGATCTGGTACCAGCTCGCCGGCCACTACGCACTCCACGACCCCGACGGCCCCTCCCTCCTCCAGCCCCACCTGCCCGACGCCCTGCGCCTGCCGTACACCGTCACCAACGCGGGCCTGCTGGGCTTCTTCGTGGACGCGGGCTTCGGCTGGCCGAACTCCATCACCGTGCACTCCGGACACCTCGCCGACAGCGGGGACGTACGCGGCTGGGTCGACACCGGGATCACACCGATAGGCCGGGTCGCGGCTGCGTACGCAGGTCCGGTGCCGGCCGTGTGGGAGTGGTACTGGCCGGCCCGGCTCTCCGTCGACCTCGACGTCACGGACGCCTACACCGACTCCGCGCTCGCCCGTTCCCTGGGCCTGCGACTGCACCACGCCGACCGCCTCGACGTACCGCTGTACGCCTTCGGCACGAGCTACGCCAAGGGCACGATCGAGGCAGCGGCGCGCACGGTGGTGGCCAACTCTCGCATCCCGTACGCCACTTACGAGACCGACACCGCCATGAACCACCTCGATCCGCTCTTCGCGGCACCGGCCCAGAACACCCTGACGCGCACGCTCGCGGAGTTCCTGAACGGACCGGCGGCGCGCTGACGCCGGAAACCCGTCCGGCCGGCCCCTCACAGGGACCGGCCGGACGGGCGGGGATGTCAGCGGTCCCGTGTCCCCTCGGGGATCAGGTGCGGTGCGCGGGCTCCGAGGATGCCGAGCACCTCCCTGATGGCCGGGCCTCGGAGCTCAGGGAAGAACGTCTCGTCGATCCGGTCCTCGCGGGCCCAGCTTCCGGCGAGCGACTCCGCGCACAACTGGGCGATGACACTGCTGAAGTCCTCGCGCCGAAGGACCTCGAAGATGGCCTGCTCCAGCCAGGCGCCGCCGTGGAACTCCAGATCCATGGCCGCGTCGTACTGGTCCGCCTCGGGTGCTTCCGGGTCGTTGAGGATGGCAATCAGCTGGACCGCCGCAGGGTCGTCGGGTGGTGGCGTCATCGACATGGCCGTGACCGTTCCTCCAGCTCACCGTTCTCGCTTCGCCTCACGCAGCGCGTCGCGTCAGCTCACCTTGCGCGGGTGACGTTCCGCCCATGCGCCTGCCTCCTGTCGGAGGTAGGGGGGTACGCACCAGCGAGGGCTGTTGAACCATGCGATCGAGAGCTGGAGAACGATGCCGATCACGAAGACGAGTACCAGCAGCAGAGCGACGACCGGCGCGGCGGAAGGGCTGCCGTGTTGGTGTTGACCGGCACCGATGACGATGAAGAACACCATCGCCACCAGCATCGCCAGCGCGCCGACGGAGAAGGGAGCCCACCCGCGCACGAGTCCGCGGCTCACGTCGTCCTTGAAACGGAAAACCCTTTGGTCCACGACGCGCTGGTAGTAACCCGGGTCCGTCCACAGCCTCCGGGCGCGCCAGACCGAGAAGCAGGCGCCGCCGCCCCAGAACAACAGAAGAAAGATCCCCACAGCTCACACCGCCCGATCTGGAACCAGCTGGCGACGTTGGCCTCCAACCGGCTCGATGCCGGTACCGATAGCGGCGCCCCAGCCTATAGCCGTGTCGGCCACGCCCTCCGAGGCGCCCATGGCGGCGGACTTACGAACGAAGATGCCGTCGTCCCGGGCGGTGTCGTAGCCGGGACACACCGGAGAGGTTGGGGACCGCGAACTGACGACATGGTGCACAAGACTGCTGCCGCACGGATTCGCGAGGACGTAGCGGCCACTGTGGCCGTTGCCCGAGCCGCTGGAACCGCCGCCGCCGGTGCCGCTGCCTTGCGTGTCGGAGGCGTGAGAGCTCTTGCAGTACTTGGAGTCCGGATCGTTCTCCGAGTGGTAGGTGCCGTACGTTCCGTTCGACCCGAAGCAGTAGTGCGGGTAGCAACTCTCCAGGCCGCTGGGGTCAGACCGGGTCGTCGCCGATGAAGCGGCCCAGATCCGGGTCGTACTTGCGGGCGCCGACGTCGGTGTAACCGGTTGAGGTGTCCTGGGGTTTGTCCAGGCAGGAGTGGGTGGCGTCCGGCCGGCTGGTGCTGTTGGCGCTCGCCCGCGGCTGCCCGTAGGGCGTGTACCGCCGGCGGGAGGCCGTTTGCACCAGTGCGCGGCGCTGCGGGTGCGACTGCTGCTCGGCGGTCAGTGATTGCTGAGCATGCCTTCGCGCAGACGGGCCAGGAGGCGCGTGATCAGACGCGAGACGTGCATCTGGGAGACGCCGAGGCGTTCGCCGATCTGGGCCTGGGTGAGTTCGTCGACGAAGCGCCAGTGGATGATCTGCCGGTGGCGCTCGTCCAGTTCGGCGATCATCGGTGCGAGAGCGTGAAAGTCCTCGACCAGTCCGAGGGCCGCGTCCTCGTCGCCGATGAAGTCCGCCAGCGCGGCCTCGCCGTCCGCACTGCCGCTGATCGCCGCGTCCAGGGAGGCCGACCTGTATCCGTTGGAGGCCAGTTGGGCCTCGACGACCTCCTCCTCCGGAAGACTCATCAGCTCGGCCAGTTCACCGATCGTGGGTGTCCGGCCCAGCCGGGCGTGCAGTTCCTCGTTGGCGCGCGCCAGTTGGACGCGGGCTTCCTGCAGACGCCGGGGCACGTGCACGGCCCAGGAGGTGTCGCGGAAGAACCGCTTGATCTCACCGACGACGTAAGGGACGGCGAACGAGGCGAACTCCACCTCGCGGGACAGTTCGAACCGGTCGATCGCCTTGATCAGGCCGATCATGCCGACCTGGACGATGTCCTCCATCTCCTCCGGACCGCGGCTGCGGAACCGGCCGGCCGCGTAGCGGACGAGGGACATGTTCATCTCGATCAGCGTGTTGCGCGCGTACTGGTATTCGGGCGTGCCCTCCTCCAGCACGGCGAGCCGGCCGAAGAACAGCTTCGACAACTCCCGCGCGTCCTTCGGCGCGACCTTGGAAGGGTCGGCGATCTCGGGAACGTCCATCTTCTGCTCGGCGGTCCGCACAGCGGTCGTCGACATGATGTGCCTCTCCCGGTCGATCGGTCTCGTCCTTGCCGGTCCGTCGTCCGACAGGCACGCGTATACCCCGACTGCCGACCTGCATGCCTCGAACCTTCGAACATTTCAGTCCCGCGGTCGAGCGGTTGGATCACTCGATCGTGAGTTCTTCCGCTGTCGCACCCGTTTGAACGCGATGCTCGGAAGGGCAGTGTGCGCAGGACTGCCTGGATGTACGACGGTTGAGGGAGATGGCGTGACGCACGAAGCGGGACGGCGCGGAGGCTTGGACGGCCAGGCGCTGTTACTGGCCGCCGGGTTGGCCGATCTGGCGGTGAGCACGGTGGGTTCGGCCCTGGGGACCGTGCGGGGGCTGCTGCGCCGGTCGGACGCCGAGGAGTTGGCGGCGGAGGCCGAGCACGAGCTCGTGGCGCGTGGGCGCCTGGTGCTGGACCGGTACGCGGCCATGCCGCCGGCCCACCTGGAGATCCTCGCCCAGCGCGTCCTGGCCCGGAAGGCGGCCGGTGACGTCTGACCGGTGGGAGCCGGCCGCGTTCAAGGCCCGCGTCGACGAGGTACTGCGCCGGTTCGTCGCCCGGGAGGCCGACGAGTTCGCGGCGGTCGATCCCATGCTCGGCGCGGTGGCCGAGAGGCTGGAGGCGGCGGTCGCGGACGGCAAGCGGCTGCGAGCGGCATTCTGCTACTGGGGGTGGCGTGCGGTGGGGCAGCCGGACAGCGACGCGCTGGTGCGGGCGGCGGCCTCGATGGAACTGGTGCATGCCGCCGCGATCGTGCACGACGACCTCATCGACGACAGCCCGCTGCGGCATGGGCGTCCCACCACCCATGTCGCCCTCCTCGGGGCCGTAAAGGCTGGTCCGGACGCCGATGCCGCCGCGCGGTCGTTGGCGATGCTGGTGGGGGACCTGCTGATGGCGCTGGCCGGGCAGTTGTTCGCCACCAGCGGTCTGCCCGCCGCGTATCTCGTCCGGGCCCGCCCGTTGTGGGCGGTGATGGCCCGTGAGCTGATCGCGGGCGAGTGTCTGGAGATCCTGCGGACCGGAGCAGGCCCGGACACCGAGGCGTCGCTGAAGGTGATCCGGTACAAGACTGCCAAGTACACCGTCGAACACCCCCTGTTGATCGGTGGTGCGCTGGCCGGAGCGGGCACGCGGCTGCGCGAGGGCTACTCCGCGTACGGGCTGCCACTGGGCGAGGCGTTCCAGCTCCGGGACGACCTGCTCGGGCTGTTCGGAGACCCCGAGCACACCGGCAAGGCCAACGGCGACGATGTGCGCGGCCGACGGCCCACGGCACTGCTGGCAGAGACGTGGCGGCTCGCCGACGACGCGGAGCGTGAACTGCTGAACTCCCTGCTGGGCCGGGGCGACCTGGACGGGGAGGGACTGGACGCGGTGCGCGAGGTGATGCGCCGGCTGAGGGCGCCCGACCGCATCGAGGACATGATCGGGGCACGGGTCGAGGAGGCTCTCGGCGCCCTCCACGAGCTGGATCTACCGGCGCAGGCCACCAACGGACTGACCGCGCTGGCGCATTCCGCGGCGGTACGCCTGTCCTGACCCTCGCAGCGCGGTGGCGCGAGCCCGTGCCGTTCCGGGCAGCCGACCTCCCGCTTGTCGTGGACACCCCCGAGGAAGATGAGGAAACCCTGCCTTGACCTACACCAACACATCGATGAACGACCTGCGCCAGACCGGGGACGAACTCGCCGATGCCACCGTCGCCGCACTCTTCGAACGCGGGGAGGTAGGCAAGTTCAACACCCTGATGCGCTACGTCTCCACCGTCGGCGCTCCCCTGCCCGACGGACTGCCCGACGTCGCACGCGAGTACCTGGAAGCCACCAGCACCCCGCCGGCCTGGGTGGACTGGTCGGAGATGGAGAAAGCCCGGCTGTTCTTCATCGACAACAACGTGCACATCTCCACCGCGCTGTCCTTCGCCTCCATGCCCGCCTGCTACGTCGTGCCGCACGTGGCAAAGCTGCTGTCGGCCAGCCACGGCCTGAAGTACCCGTCCAAACGGATGGCGGAGACCGGCCAGTTCACCGTCTATCTGATGCAGCCCGACGCCTTCGAAGCCGGCAGCCGATTCATCCCCGCCGCCCAGAAGGTCCGTCTCCTGCACGCCTCCATCCGCCACCACCTCACCCGCGAGAAGCGCTGGGACACCGAGACCCTGGGCACACCGATCTGCCAGGAGGACATGATCGGCGGGCAGATGTTCTTCTCCCTGCTCGTCCTGGACAGCCTGCACCGCCTCGGCATCCACATGTCGACCGAGGGCGCGGAGGCCTACTACTACGCGTGGCGCGTCGTCGGCGCCATGCTCGGCGTCGACCAGAACGCCGTCCCCCAAAGTCTCGACGAGGCCCGCCAGTTCCTCGACCTGTACATGGTCCGGCACATGGGGCCCTCCGAGGAGGGCGCCCAGCTGACCCGGCAGCTGATCGACCTCTACGAGGAAGTCGTGCCCGGCACCTTCTTCGACCCGATCGTCTCCGCCCTCATCCGCCACCTCATCGGCGACACCTGCGCCGACTGGCTCCGCGTACCGCGCACCGCGTGGGACACCGTCGTCAAGGCCGTGCCCCACCTCCTCGGCGTCCTGGAGACCATCGAGGACCGCTCTCCCCTCGGCGCCTGGGCCCTGGACCGCCTCGGCCACCTCACCACGGTCCTCGAACTGTCCTCCCTCACCCGTGGACGCGTCATGCACTACGCGATCCCGGAAACCCTCAAGAAGGACTACGGCCTATCCAGCGCGGTACCCCGCACCCACCGGTGGACCCCGCCGACCGCCACCGTCTGACGACCGGCGCGCTCGGTGCTCTTACGAGTTGTGGGCATGGTCGCAGGGTGCTGTGCGGGATCCTGTTCGTGCTGTACCCCGGGATCCGCGGGGAGTTTCTGCCCCAGGAGCTGGGCTTCGGCTCGGGGATGACCTGCTGGTGACGGCTGCGGGACTGGAACGAGGCCGGGGTCTGGCAGCGCCTGCACCAGCTGCTGCTCTCCGAGCGTCGTGTGGCCTTCGTCCTCATCGTCGTCGGATCCGTATGGGCCGAAGGCCCCCGCCCCCTCGACACGGGCGCCGATGAGCGGCCGTTGACATCCGTCCTCGTCCGCCTGCACGCATGGGCTCACCAAGTGTCCGGCTCCCCACGCCCTCGGACCACCCTGAAGAGTTATAGGGAGCTCTCGAACCGCAATCCCCGTAGCCTGGCCATTGCCTCATAGCCGAACATTCGTCGGGGACCTCGCACGGGCAGCTACAGCAGGTCATTCCCTATTTCTTATAGCCACAGCTGCTTTCTTCGTACTGAAACACCCACCATCGACCCATGGGGGAACGGGAATATGAAAACGACGGCGAAGCGACTGACGGCGGTCGCGGGTGGACTGGTCATGGCGGCCGGCGCGCTCACGGTCGGCAGCGCGTCAACAGCGGCAGCCGCGACCTGCCACGGGGGCGCGGCCAGCAAGACTTTCAGCATGGGAACGGACCAGGCTGAGCACCGCTTCGGTCCTTACACCACCACCTCGCGGTGCAGCGACATCAACCTGAAGATCACCAGCTGGGGTAACGCCAGCCCGCTGGTAGTGCGGGTGTGCTTCCATCCGTCCTCCGGTGGCACGACCTGCAACTCCTGGAAGGAGTTCTACAAGTCGAGCGACCTGAACCAGTGGCGCGTGATCGCCAGCGATGTCAGGGACGGCACCAAGTACAGCGTCTCCATGGACCTCGCCAGCAACACGTTCAAGGGCGACCTCGCCCATTGAACATGGCCGGATGGGGACCTTCGGCGAGCCTTGGTGCGGCGAGGTCTCACCCTTGCTGTGCAACCTTCCGCTGTCGCACCTTCAGGGTAGAAATTCACTTCAAGACATGAGCAATAAGAACCGGACCGGAGAGAATCAGATGACGAAGCCCAGAACTGCACGGATCAAGGCAGCTGCCTCCGCTGGGGTGATGCTGCTGACCGGCCTCGGGATCGGCGTCACCACCGCCTCGCCCGCTGCTGCATATACGTATCTTGGTGCGTGCAACACTGCTAAGTATGAAGGTGCGTATCAGGTCCCAGTCCCGGCCATCAAAACGGCTAGCGGAAAGTCTTCGGCGTGCTATATGCACAAGGGGGCAAATCACGCTGGCGTCGGCTGGCTACAGCACACTCTGAACGCATGCTACGGCGAGTCCCTCGACGTCGACAACGACTTCGGTCCCGCTACCAAGAGCGCCCTCATCCGGGCCCAGCGGGAGGAAGGGATCAGCGCGGATGGCGGCTACGGCGGTGAGACGCTTCAGAATCTGGTGTGGACGAACCCCAGCTTCTCAGCATGCCGTCCAGCCGCAGGGTGACGGCAGCTCCGGTATTCGTGTGACGAGGATTTCGAAGTTGATCGGTATGTCTCGTCGGTGCCTCTGACTCAGTATCACGGAGTGTGAGGGGCGAAGGTTCCTCAGGGCGGTTCAAAGCCCGGGTGATCGCGTGAGTGTGCAGGTCGCGAGGGTAGGACAACGCGCGGTCCGCCCGGTCTGTACGCAACGAAGCTCCGGCTGATGCCGGCGACCGATCAAGTCGCCTGCACCGCCCGGAGCTCGATGTGTCTTCCCTCTGCCAGACATCGATCCCGGACCTCGACGATCACGAACTGTCCCACCCCCGCTGATCCCCGACTGCGAGGAGGCGGGAGGCACCGCGCCCCTTCACAGACTTGCGGTAGCGCGGACAAAACTTCGCTTGCTCGGCGAGGCATCCCTTACTCTGCCCCTGGTTGGACTGGGGGTGCGCCCCCATGGCGTCGGAGAAGGGGGACGACTCCGTGTACAGCGTCATCGTGGTACCACCGCCGTGCGGCGGCACGGACGGGCAACTCAGGATCGCTGCTGATGAGCGGCTCGTGTTCGGCAGGGCAGAGGGGGGCGAAGGCCTCACGATCGCGCACGAAGGTGTGCCCAGGGTCGCCGGCGAGATCACGGCGCACCGGAACTTCTGGCTGCTGAGCAATCTCAGCGAGCACCAGACCTACGTCGTGGAGAACCCGGAAGGCGCGGGCGAACACGTCAAGGTCACACCAGGCCGCCTCGACGCGCCCGTGCCCTTCGAGTTCTCGCGCGTAGTCCTGCCCGCCTCGGGCGACCTGCTCACCTTCGACGTATGGGCGCCACGCCACGCCTTCGGCAGCGTCGCCCGCCACGGCCTCTCCGGATCCCTGACGGCACCCGCGTTCACCCTCGATCGCACCAAGCGGTACTTCGCGGTCCTGACCGCCCTGTGCGAACCGCGCCTGCGCGGCGAACCGCATGCCCCGCTGCCGGCGGTCGAACAGCTGGTGGACCGCTTGCGGCCGGCCTGGCCGACGGTCAACCGCTCGGCCGTCTACTGGAACATCGACTACCTCGCCGTCAAACTGCGTCTGAGGCCGGGCCCTGACACGGCCGAGCCCGGGCAACGCGTCAACGGCAAGAAGGAGTCACTGGTCTCGCTGGCGCTCCGGTTCGACCTGGTCCGCGAGGACGACCTGGCCGTACTCGCCCCGGCCCGGAGCGAGGTGGTCCGATGACCGGGCAGCCGTACGCCATCCCCGTCCCGCAGGGTTACCAGGTCGGCTCCTGGGAAGTCCGCGAATCCCTCGCCTCCGGTGCGTTCGCCACGGTCTACGCGGGCAGACTCGTCGGCGACGACGGGCCCGACCTGCCTCGCCAGGTGGCCCTGAAGTTCCTGCCCACCGGCACCCGCACCCCACGCCAGCTGCACCATCTGCGTGAACTGGCCGAACGGGAAGTGGAGTTGCTGAGCAAGCTGCGCGCACCCCGCCTGATCCGGATGTACGACACCCTGACGATCGACGACCCCGGCCACCCGGAGCTCGACGGCGCCACCGTCCTCGTACTGGAACGGGCCGAGGGCTCCCTGGACGCCGTACTGGAACGCGAGCCGAAGCCGGCGGCGGGCCCCGCCCTGCTCGCCCAGATCTGCGAGGGCCTGCACCAGCTGCACCACGCTGGTTGGGTGCACGGGGACCTCAAACCCGCCAACGTGCTGTTGCTGAAGGACGGTTCGGTACGGCTCGCCGACTTCAACATGGCCGCGGAGTTGGAGGGCACCCACGCCTACGCGCCCGCCTTCGCGACCCCGGACTACACGCCGCCGGAGCTGCTCTGGCCGGAGGTCGACGAGCGGGGCACGAGAGTCCGGCCCTCCGCCGACGTCTGGGCCTTCGGTGTCCTCGCGCACATCGCCCTGACCGGCACGTTCCCGCTGCCCGGCGGCACCACGGAGGCCCGCTGCGACGCCGCCGTGCGCTACGCGCGCGGCGCCGAGGAGCTGCGGCTGTCAGCCGAACTCCCGGACGCCTGGCGGCAGATCATCACCGGTTGCCTGGCCCGCACCCATGCCGAACGCATCGGCGCCGAAGCCCTGCTGCGGCAGGTGGAACAGGCAGCGGGTGCCGCCCGCTCGGCCCGGCTGCCCAGACTGCGTCCCCGGCGGTGGGCGCGGCCAGTCCTGGTCGCGGCGTTGGCGGTGTTCGCGCTGGGCACGGCGACGACGGTGACGTACACCCTGCGGGACTCGACCTCGGCGTCCGCGGCGCCACCCACTTGTGAGAAGCCCGCCATGTACGAGGACGGCACCCACGGCCGCGGCTACACCGCGGGCTGGAGCGGCACATGGGACTTCACCGTCAAGCAGGGCGACGGCGGCAGCCAGGTCCGCGAGCTCCAGTGCCTGCTGAGGCACCTGCACAACATCACCGAAGTCGGCGACGTGGACGGCGACTTCGGCCCCCTGACCCACGGGGCCGTCGTCACCTTCCAGAAGCGGGCGGGACTGGACGCGGACGGGATCGTGGGGCCGACGACGTGGCAGGCGCTGCGGAAGTCCGAGGAGGTCTGACGCACTGGTTTCGGAGAGATAGGCGCGGAAGCCTTCGGTGTCGAGTTGTTCGAAGCGCGTCAACGTTCCTGGACGCAGATTCGCACCGCTGCCGACCTGGGCACCGATCCCGCGCAAAACCGCAGATCAGAACGCCCCAGCTGGCAGCCGACCTACTCGACCCGATGGCTGACCGGAAACAGACCGCACCGGTCAGCCATCCGCGAAACCCCAGGTCAGGCCCCCTTGGCCACCGGCTCCAGAATCGCCACGCACTCCACATGATGAGTCATCGGGAACAAGTCGAAAGCCCGCAAAGTACGCACCCGATACCCGCCGTCCCGGAAGTACCCCAGGTCCCGCGCGAGCGCCGCCGGGTCGCACGCCACGTACGCGATCTTGCGTGCCCCCAGCTTCACCAGTTGCTCGACCGTCTTGCGACCGGCCCCCGCCCGCGGCGGGTCCAGGACGATGAGGTCGACCTCGGTGATACCCGTGCGCGGCAGAACCGCCTCGACCTTGCCCTGTTCGATGCGTACGCGTTCGAAGGCGGCGAGGTTGTGCCGGGCGTCCTCGACAGCGCGCTTGCCCGACTCGATGCCGAGGACCGCGCCCTTGTCGCCGATCCGGTCGGCGAGGGCGCCCGCGAACAGGCCCACGCCGCAGTAGAGGTCGAGGGCCATGTCGCCCTTGCGCGGGAGCAGGCCCTGCATGACCGCCTTCATCAGCGTGTCCGCCGCCATCGGGTGGACCTGCCAGAAGCCGCCGCTGCCGACCCGGTACGTACGGCCGTCGGCGCGCTCGCGGACGAACGCGCGGCCGTGGACGCGGTGGATGCCACCGTCGTGCTCCTCGACACGCATGACGGAGACGGGCTTGTCGAGCTCGACGAGGGGCAGACGGGCACCCGGCTTCGGCTCCAGGATGACCATGCGGTCCTGGGATCCGGTCGCGGCGATCGCGTCGACGGACTCCATCCCGGCCCAGTCGCGCTGTTCGATGCCCAGCTCGCTGATGCCGGCCGCCGCGATCATGCAGTGCTCGATCGGCTCGACCTCGTGCGAACGGTGGCGCCGCAGCCCGGCGTTGCCGTCCGCGTCCACCGCGTACTGCATCCTCGTACGCCACTGAGGCACCTCGCCCGGCGGCAGCTTGTCGCCCTCGGCCGGCATCACCGTGCCGTCCCAGCCGGCTTCCTCCGGGGTCAGGCCGGCGAGCCGCTGCAGCTGCTCGGCGACGACCTCGCCCTTGAGGCGGCGCTGTGCGCCCGGCTTGGCGTGCTGCCAGTCGCAGCCGCCGCAGCGGCCGGGGCCGGCGTACGGACAGGGGGCCTCGACCCGGTCCTTGGACGCCGTCAGCACCTCCACCGCGTCGGCGCGCAGGAACCGCGCCCCCTCCTCGCCGTCCGTCACCCTGGCCACGACCCGCTCACCGGGCAACGTGTGCCGTACGAAGAGCACCTGCCCGTCGTCCGTACGGGCGACGCAGTGGCCGCCATGGGCGACGGGACCGACCTCGACCTCGTACTCCTGCCCCGCCAGCGATTTCTTCGGTTCTGCCTGCATGGCGGGGTGACTCCAGGGGAGAGAAAAGGGAACGGCCGGACAACAGCCCACCAGTCTACGTGGGTGCCGCCCGACCACTCACCACAAGCCAATACCAGACGCGGTTCCCGACAGCCGTCAGTTCTTCGTGCTCGGTTCGTGCGTCCGCTCCTCGGCGGGCCCACGCCGGACGGATCCGGGCGCGTTCCAGTCCTGCCGCTTGCGGGCCCGCTTCTTGGCCACCTCGGACGACTGGAGCTGGTAGGGCACCGACGTCACCATGACGCCCGGCGTGAACAGCAGGCGCCCCTTGAGGCGCAGCGCGCTCTGGTTGTGCAGCAGCTGCTCGTACCAGTGGCCGACCACGTACTCCGGGATGATCACGGACACGGCGTCGCGCGGCGACTCCCGGCGCAGCCCCTTCACGTACTCGATCACCGGCCGGGTGATCTCCCGGTACGGCGAGTCGAGCACCTTGAGCGGCACGGTGATCCCCCGCCGCTCCCACTCCTCCCGCAGCGCCTTCGTCTCCACCGGGTCGACGTTGACGCTGAGCGCCTCCAACGTGTCGGAGCGCATCAGCTTCGCGTAGGCGAGCGCGCGCAGCGTGGGCCGGTGGATCTTCGAGATCAGGACGACGGAGTGCACCCGCGACGGCCGTACGCTGTCGTCGCTCGGGCCCTCCGGGGCCGCGATCTCCTCGGAGACCCGGTCGTAGTGCTTACGGATGGCGGTCATCACCGCGTAGAAGATCACCATGCCGAGCAGCGCCACCCAGGCACCGTGCGTGAACTTCGTACCGAGGACGACGACCAGCACCAGCCCGGTGAAGAAGGCGCCGAACGTGTTGATGGCTCGGGAGCGCATCATCTGCCGGCGCTTCGCCTGGTCCTTCTCGGCGGCCAGGTGGCGGTTCCAGTGCCGGACCATGCCGGTCTGGCTGAGCGTGAAGGACACGAACACGCCGACGATGTACAGCTGGATGAGGCGGGTCGAGTCCGCCCCGTAGATCCACACCAGCAGGATCGCCGCACCGGCGAGCAGCACGATGCCGTTGGAGAAGGCGAGCCGGTCGCCGCGCGTGTGCAGCTGGCGCGGGAGGTAGCGGTCCTGCGCGAGGATCGAGCCGAGCAGCGGGAAGCCGTTGTACGCGGTGTTGGCGGCCAGGAAGAGCACCAGCGCGGTGGCGGCGGCGAGCAGGATGAAGAAGAAGCTGCCGTCGCCGAACACGGCCTCGGCGACCTGTGAGATCACCGGGTTCTGGACATAGCCGGAGCCGACCGCGACTCCGTTGTCCAGCAGGTCGTTCGCGGGGTTCTCGGCCATGCGCACCTTGGTGACCATGGCCAGCACGATGATCCCGCAGAACATCGTGACGGCGAGGATGCCCATCGCCGCGAGCGTGGTCGCCGCGTTCTTGGACTTGGGCTTGCGGAAGGCCGGCACACCGTTGGAGATGGCCTCGACGCCGGTGAGCGCGGCACAGCCGGAGGAGAAGGCGCGCAGCAGCAGGAACACGAGTGCGAACCCGGCGAGCCCCTGGTGCTCGGCCTTGATCTCGTAGCCGGCCGTCGGCGCGCGCATGTGGTCGTCCAGCACCAGCCCGCGGTACGCGCCCCACGCGATCATGATGAAGACGCCCGCGACGAACACGTACGTCGGAATCGCGAACAGCTTCCCGGACTCCTTGACGCCCCGCAGGTTCATCAGCGTGAGCAGCACGATGACGGCGACCGCGCAGAGCACCTTGTGCTCGACGACGAAGGGGACGGCGGAGCCGAGATTCTCGATGCCCGAGGCGATCGACACGGCGACGGTGAGCACGTAGTCGACGAGCAGCGCGCTGGCGACCGTGAGGCCGGCCTTGGGGCCGAGGTTGGTGTTCGCCACCTCGTAGTCGCCGCCGCCGCTCGGATACGCGTGCACGTTCTGCCGGTAGGAGGCGACCACGGTGAACATCAGTACGACGACAGCGACCGCGATCCACGGGCTGAAGTGGTACGCCGACACGCCCGCGATCGACAGGACCAGCAGCACTTCCCCGGGAGCGTAGGCAACGGAGGAGAGCGGGTCGGAGGCGAAGACGGGGAGAGCGATGCGCTTCGGCAGGAGCGTTTCGCCGAGCCGATCACTGCGCAGTGCGCGCCCGATCAGGATCCGTTTGGGCACGTCGGTCAGTTTGGACACGGACAGGATCGTAAGCTCCCCGCCTTGTTCTGGGCACATCCGGGTGAAATCCCGACGGTCTGCCGAGTGAAATCCCGGCATGCGAGACAGGCAAGTGCCCCCGGAACGGCGTCCTCATGGCTATATGACGAAATCACAGCACCCCTTACGTCACCTTTACCCTCTTTCTCCTCAGGAGCCCCCATGCAGCATCTCGCCGCAGAGCTGATCGGCGCCGGCGCCACCCTTGTCGTCCTCGCCCTGCTGACCCTGGCCAGCGTCCGCAGCATCAGCCGCAGGTAGGGGGCCCGCATACACACGGAGAGCACACGGGGGTGCCCTCCGCCGACCGTGCGTGTGAAGCTTGGGCGGGGGTCTGAGACCCTGTTCAAGCCAAGTCAACGGATCGGAAGGACGGTCGTGCACATCGTCATCATGGGCTGCGGCAGAGTGGGTTCCGCTCTCGCGCAGACCCTGGAGCAACAGGGGCACACGGTCGCCGTGATCGACCAGGACCCCACCGCCTTCCGACGACTGGGCTCCGGGTTCGGCGGCCGTCGCGTCACCGGGGTCGGCTTCGACCAGGACACCCTGCGCGAGGCGGGCATCGAGGAGGCCGGCGCCTTCGCCGCCGTCTCCAGCGGTGACAACTCGAACATCATCGCCGCCCGGGTGGCCCGCGAGATGTTCGGCATCGAGAACGTCGCGGCCCGTATCTACGACCCCCGCCGCGCCGAGGTCTACCAGCGCCTGGGTATCCCGACCGTCGCCACGGTCCGCTGGACCGCCGACCAGATGCTGCGCAGGCTGCTGCCGTCCGGCGCGGAGCCGCTGTGGCGGGATCCCACCGGGGGCGTCCAGCTCGCCGAGGTGCACGCGTCGTCGGCCTGGGTGGGCCACAAGATCAGCAAGATGCAGGACGAGACCGGCGTGCGCGTCGCGTTCCTCACCCGTCTGGGCGAGGCGGTACTCCCCAGCTCGCAGACGGTGCTGCAGGAGGGTGACCTGGTGCACGTGATGATGCGTACGGACGACGTCGAAAAGGTCGAGGCGTCCTTCGCCGAGGGCCCTGAAGAGGAGACCGGTCACTGATGAGGGTCGCCATTGCCGGTGCCGGTGCCGTCGGCCGCTCGATCGCGGGCGAGCTGCTGGAGAACGGCCACGAGATCCTGCTGATCGACAAGGCCCCCACGGCCATCTCGGTCGAACGAGTCCCCCAGGCGGAGTGGCTGCTGGCCGACGCCTGCGAGATCACGTCGCTGGACGAGGCCGCGTTGCAGCGCTGCAACGTCGTGATCGCCGCGACGGGCGACGACAAGGTGAACCTGGTCGTCTCCCTGCTGGCGAAGACGGAGTACGGCGTTCCGCGCGTCGTCGCCCGCGTCAACAACCCCAAGAACGAGTGGCTGTTCAACGAATCCTGGGGTGTGGACGTGGCCGTCTCCACCCCCCGCCTGATGTCGGCCCTGGTCGAGGAGGCGGTGAGCGTCGGCGACCTGGTACGCCTGCTCCGCTTCAGCCACGGCGACGCCAACCTCGTCGAACTGACCCTCCCCCCGGAGTCGGCGCTGGCCGGTATTCAGGTCGGCGACGTGGAGTGGCCCGAGGACACGTCCCTGGTGACGATCATCCGCGGCACCCGCGTCCTGACCCCGTCCCGCGAGGACTCCCTGGAAGCAGGCGACGAACTCCTGTTCGTAGCCGCCCAGGCCAGGGAGGAACAACTGGAGGACCTCCTGTCGGTACGCAAGGAGGAAGCCCCGAGCTGAAGTCTTCTTCAGCCCGTCCGGCGTTTGAGGACGAGGCCCCTTCAGGGCCGAAGCGGGGGTCTGGGGGCGGCAGCCCCCAGGGATGGGACGGGTAGGGGCGGCGGGGGCGAAACAAGCCGACGCCCGCCCCCCACACCCCCTACTCGGAAGAAGAAGCCGCAGCCTTCCGCTGCTCCTCCGCCGCCCGCTCCTCCGCCTCCATCTCCGCGAACACATCAATCGGCGCCGGCGCCTTCGCCAGGAACACCCATGTGAGCCACACGGCCAACAGGAACGGCGGAATCTTCAACGCCACCAGCACCCACCCGAGCGACGCCGTGTCCGCCCACCAGTACAGCGGGAAGAGAATCGCGCACTTGGCGAGCAGAATCAGCCCCCACGCCCAGCTGGCCTTCGCGTACGCCTTCTTCCGTCCCGGATTACGGGTGCGCCAGGAGAGGTTCTCCTTGAAGACCGGGCCGAGGATCAGCCCGAGCAGCGGAACACCCGCCAGCGTCGTGATGATGTACGCCAGTGACAGCCCCAGCGTGTAGAGCATGCCGGGGAGATAGAAGTCCTTGGCATTGCCCGTCATCATCGCGAAGACGACACCGAAGGCAACGCCGAAAACACCGCTGAAGGCGTGCTTGACGGTGTCCTTCATGACGAGGCGCACCACGACCAGCAGCACCGAGACACCGAGGGCCGCGATGGCCGACGAGTGCAGGTCCTTGTTGATCGTGTAGATCGTGACGAAGAGCAGCCCCGGCAGGACCGTCTCGATCATGCCCCGCAGACCGCCGAACGCCTCGAAGAGCGCGGCCTCGGTCACCGCCCTGGAATCGTGCTGGGCGTCTTCGGTCGGCTTGTCGAGCGACGTCACCGGCTACTCCCGTCCGAGGGGTCTCAGTTCGTATTTCGGATTGAACAGCACACGGCGGCCCCGGCTCATCGAGATCCGCCCCGACGCGATCAGCTTGCGTCCCGGCTCTATCCCGACGATGGAACGTCTGCCGAGCCACACCACGTCCAGCGCGGCCGAGCCGTCGAAGAGCTCGGCCTCCAGGGCCGGAACCCCCGCCCTCGGCCGTAGCGTGACCGTGCGCAAGGTACCAGTAACCGTCACTATCTGTCGGTCGTGGCAGTCACCTATGCGCGTACAGCCGGCGATCACGGTGTCTTCGCGCAACTCCTCGGACTCCAGGTCCTCCTGCGACGAGGAAAGCCGGTCGAGCATGCGCCGAAACCGGCCCACCGGCTTCTCGGAACGAGGAACAGCACTCATACCTGAAGCGTACCGGCGCCCACCGACACCAACGTACCCCGGGAACACAGACCTTCCCCGGGACACCCCTACCGCTCGAACCGGTACCCCATCCCGGGTTCGGTGATGAAGTGCTTCGGATGCGAGGGATCCGACTCCAGCTTGCGCCGCAGCTGCGCCATGTACACCCGTAGATAGTTGCTCTCCGTGCCGTACGACGGCCCCCAGACCTCCTGGAGCAGCTGTTTCTGGCTGACCAGCCGTCCCGTGTTGCGCACGAGCACCTCCAGCAGATGCCACTCCGTGGGGGTGAGCCGTACGTCGCGCCCCCCGCGGTGGACCTTTTTCGCAGCCAGGTCGACGGTGAACTCGTCGGTCTCCACCATGACGTCGTCCTCGCCGCTCCCGGTGGGCTCGGCCCGGCGGACGGCGGCCCGCAGCCGGGCCAGCAGTTCGTCCATGCCGAAGGGCTTGGTGACGTAGTCGTCGGCGCCCGCGTCGAGCGCCTCGACCTTCTCGTCGGACGAGTGACGGGCGGACAGCACCAGAATGGGCACCCGCGTCCAGCCCCGGAGCCCCTTGATCACCTCGACGCCGTCCATGTCGGGCAGTCCCAGGTCGAGCACGACCACGTCGGGGTGGCGGGCGGCGGCGAGTTCGAGGGCGGTGGCACCGTCGGAGGCCGCGTCGACCTCGTACTTGCGTGCCCTGAGGTTGATCACGAGGGCACGCACGATCTGCGGCTCGTCCTCGACCACCAGCACCCGGGTCATGACGCCTGCCTTTCCGACTCAGCCGAAACTGCCGGCACCGCTGACACCTCTGACAGCCCTGGCACTTCTGTTCCCACTCCCCCCGCTCCCGCCCCGGCCGCCCGCACCGTGAGCACCATGCTGAGCCCGCCACCAGGCGTGTCCTCGGCCTGGAGGGTGCCGCCCATCGCCTCGGCGAACCCCCGGGCCACCGCGAGACCCAGCCCCACCCCGGCCCCGCGCGGAGCGTCACCGTATCGCTGGAAGGGCTCGAAAATGCGGTCCTTCGCCTCGTCCGGCACGCCCGGCCCGCGGTCCACCACCCGTACCTCCACCCGGTCGGCGATGGCGCTGGCGGCCACCAGCACCATCTCCCCGTCGGGGCTGTACTTGACGGCGTTCTCGACCAGGTTGGCCACCGACCGCTCCAGCAGCCCGGGGTCGACGGCGACCATCGGCAGGGTCTCCGGAATGTCCAGCTCGACACTGTCCTCGGGTACGCCCCCCAGCGCCATCGGCACCACCTCGTCGAGGTCGATCTCCCTGATCAGCGGGGTGACAGTGCCGGTCTGGAGCCGAGACATGTCCAGCAGGTTGCCCACGAGGTGGTCGAGCCGGTCGGCGCCGTCCTCGATGCCGGCCAGCAGTTCGGCCTGGTCCTCCTCGGACCACGCCACGTCGTCCGACCGCAGCGACGAGACCGCCGCCTTGATCCCGGCCAGTGGCGTACGCAGGTCATGGCTGACGGCGGCGAGCAGCGCCGTGCGGATCCGGTTGCCCTCGGCGAGGGTACGGGCCTGGTCGGCCTGGGACTGGAGGCGTCGGCGGTCCAGGACCACGGCCGCCTGGGCGGCGAACGCGGCCAGCACGCGCCGGTCGGCGGCGGGGAGTACCCGGCCGGACAGCGCGAGCGCCATGTGGTCGCCGACCGGCATGTCCACGTCCGCGTCCTCCGGCCGCTCCACCGCCTGCCGGGTGCCGACGCTGCCCGCGCAGGTCCACGGATCGACGTCGCCCGCCCGCTCCAACAGCGCCACCGACTCCATCCCGAAGGTCTCCCGGACCCGGTCCAGGAGGGCCTCCAGGCTGGTTTCGCCGCGCAGGACGCTCCCCGCGAGGAAGGAGAGGATCTCCGACTCGGCCCGCAGCCGGGCCGCCTGATGCGTGCGCCGGGCGGCCAGATCCACGACGGACGCCACCGACACGGCGACCCCGAAGAAGATCACCAGAGCGACGATGTTCTTCGGGTCGGCGATGGTCAGCCGGTGGTACGGCGGCGTGTAGTAGTAGTTCAGCAGCAGCGAGCCGAAGGCCGCCGAGGCGAGCGCCGGGTAGAGGCCGCCGAGCAGGGCCGCCGCCACCGTGAGCGCCAGGAACAGCAGCATGTCGTTGGCGAGGCCGAGGTCGACGGCGTTCAGCAGCAGCGCGAGGCCCACTGGACCGGCCACGCCGACCAGCCAGCCCCAGATGATCCGCGCCCGCCCGAGCCGGGCGCCCCGGGCCACGGGCAGCCCGCGTCCCTTGCCGGCCTCGTCGTGGGTGATCAGGTGGACGTCGAGGTCGGGCCCCGAGTCCCGGGCCACGGTCGCGCCGACCCCTGGCCCGAAGACGTACTGCCAGGTCTTGCGCCGGGAGACACCCAGCACGATCTGCGTGGCGTTCACGCCCCGCGCGAAGTCCAGCAGGGCCACCGGGACGTCGTCCCCGACCACATGGTGAAACGTTCCTCCGAGATCCTCTGACAGGGTCCGCTGGACGGCCAGTTCCTTCGGCGAGGCGTTGGTCAGGCCGTCGCTGCGGGCTACGTAGACGGCCATGACCTCGCCGCCGGCGCCTTTCTCCGCGAGCCGCGTGGCGCGCCGGATCAACGTACGGCCCTCGGGCCCGCCGGTCAGTCCGACCACGATCCGCTCCCGCGAACCCCAGATCCTGGAAACCTGGTGCTCACTGCGGTACTCGGTCAGATACTCGTCGACCCGGTCCGCCACCCACAGCAGCGCCAGCTCCCGCAGAGCGGTCAGGTTCCCCGGCCGGAAGTAGTTGGCGAGAGCCGCGTCGACCTTGTCGGACTTGTAGATGTTGCCGTGGGCCATCCGCCGCCGCAGCGCCTGCGGGGACATGTCGACCAGCTCGATCTGCTCCGCACGCCGGACCACTTCGTCGGGGACGGTCTCCTGTTGACGTACACCAGTGATCGACTCAACCACATCACCCAACGACTCAAGATGTTGAATGTTGACAGTCGATATCACGTCAATACCCGCGGCCAGCAGCTCCTCCACGTCCTGCCAGCGCTTGGTGTTGCGCGAGCCGGGAATGTTGGTGTGCGGCAGTTCGTCCACCAGGGCGATCTGCGGCCGGCGGGCGAGCACGGCGTCCACGTCCATCTCGGTGAACACGGATCCGCGGTAGGGCAACTCCTGGCGCGGGATCTCTTCCAGCCCGTGCAGCATCACTTCCGTGCGCGGCCGGCTGTGGTGCTCCACGAACGCGACCACGCAGTCCGTGCCCCGCTCGACACGGCGGTGCGCCTCGGACAGCATCGCGTACGTCTTGCCGACGCCCGGTGCCGCACCGAGGTATATCCGAAGCTTGCCGCGACCCATGGCCTCATTGTCTTCCCGTGTCTACTGCTCACGCAGCGTCGACCCTACGTCCAACAATGTTGACAAAAGGGACGGGAAGCTGGCCGGTGTACGTCTTTGACGCAACCCTGACGCACCGCCGAACGAAGAACGGTCCGTACCCCTCGTCGGCGGTTTCTAGGGGTCGTTGCAACACGTGGTCGTGTTGATCAGGCCGTGAGTAGTTTATGCAGGCGCTCGGCTGGGGTTTCCCAGCCGAGCGTTTTGCGTGGGCGGCCGTTCAGCTCGGTGGCGACGGCGTCGAGGTGTTCGCGGGTGTGGGCCGCCAGGTCGGTGCTTTTGGGGAAGTACTGCCGGAGCAGACCGTTGGTGTTCTCGTTCGATCCGCGCTGCCAGGGGCTGGCCGGGTCGCAGAAGTAGACCGGGACGTCCGTGGTGACGGTGAAGGAGCCGTGGGCGGCCATCTCTGATCCCTGGTCCCAGGTCAGGGACCGTCGGAGGTGGGTGGGCAGAGTCTGGACGGTTGTGACCAGTGCGTCCCGGACGCTTTCGGCGCCATGGTCTGCCGGCAGGTGCAGCAGCATGACGTAGCGGGTGGCGCGCTCGACCAGGGTGCCGATGGCCGACTTCCCGTCCTTGCCGATGATCAGGTCGCCCTCCCAGTGACCGGGCACGGCCCGGTCCTCCGCTTCGGCGGGGCGTTCGCTGATCATGACCATGGGGGTGGCGTATCGGGGTTGGCGCCGCTGGGCCTGGCGGCGGGGTTTGCGGTGGGCGCGGCCGGTGCGCAGGGCGCGGGCCAGTTCGCGGCGCAGCTCACCCCGGCCCTGGACGTAGAGGGCCTGGTAGACCGTTTCGTGGACCACGTGCATCTCCGGCCGCTGCGGGAACTGGGCCCTCAGAGCCTGGCAGATCTGCTCAGGGCTCCACCGTATGGCCAGGTGGTCCTGGATGAAGTCCCGCAGCTGGGGGTTCTGGCCGATCTTCCCGGGTTTGGGTCGGGGTCGGCGGGCATCGGCACGGGCCTGCGCGGCGTGCGGCCGGTAGTGGCCGCTGACCGGGTGGCGGTTGCGGCGGATCTCCCGGCTGACCGTGGACGGGCTGCGGCCCAGCTCGACGGCTACCGCACGGACCGTGGCCTTCTCCCGCAGCCGGTCGGCGATGTAAATGCGGTCGCTCTCGCGCAGATACCGCGAGGGACCGGGAGGAGGCGCCACCACGGTGACCGGTGACGCCCCGACGTTCCTGCCGGACGGCGCCCGGCCGTTACGCCAGCGCCGCCCGGTCTTCTCGTTGATGCCGACGATCCGGCATGCCTCGGTGTTGCTGTACCCCTGCTGCATGAGCTGAAGGTAGAGGCGCCGTTCCTCGGACAAGGGACGGCGCCCCTGGACAACGGACCGGTCCCGGACCTTGAAGTCCATCGCATCCCCTGAACTGGGGTGTTGCGACAACCACTAGAACCCAAGGTCAAGGGATACGGACCGTTCCGCGAAACGCAATACCCGGCTGCGAAACCGGGGCCCGAAAGGGACGCGGCGAACTGCGCGACCAGCCCTCACCGACCCGCGGCAAACGACCGCGTAACCAGCGGAGCTCTTGGCGGAGCGCCTAGCGAACCTCGGTGATCTCCGGTCCGCGCTGCAGCTGGCCCATGCCGCCGGAGAAGCGGGAACCGGCCTCCTCCTGCTGGACGCCCTCGGGCACCATCTGCGCGTCGTTCGGCAGCTTCAGGACGATCGGGTCGCGAGGCGCCATCGGCCCCTCGCCACGGACGACGACGGTGTCCCGGAAGATCTGCTCCAGCAGACCGGCGGCCTGCGGCTGCACGGCACCCTGCCCGGAGATGACACCCCGCAGGAACCACCGCGGACCGTCCACGCCGACGAACCGCACGACCTGGAAACCACCCGTGCCGTCCGGCAGTTGCACCGGCACCTGCGCCCGCAGCTCCCAACCCAGCGGCCCTTCGACCTCGTCGACGATGCCACCCTGCTGGGTGATGCCGCCGGCGATCTCCTCGCGCACCTCGCCCCAAATACCTTCACGCTTGGGCGCGGCGAAGGCCTGGAGCTGCACGGCGCTGTCGCGCAGCACGACGGTCGCCGCGACGATCGCGTCGCCCGCGACCTCGACCCGCAGCTCCATGCCGTCGACTCCGGGCACGAACAGTCCGCCCAGGTCCACTCGGCCCTCGCCGGGCTCGCGCACCTCGGTGTCGTCCCAGGGTCCGTCGGGACGCGGCTCCGGCTCCAGCCGGACGCGCGCACGCGAACCCGCTGCTTCGTCCGCCTCAGTGTCGACGCTGTCGACGACCTGCTCGGCCTCGCCGGCCGCGTCCTCGGCGGCACCCTTCTTCTTGCGACGTCCGAACACGTCACTGTCCTTCCCGGTCGGATACGACCGAAGCGTATCGATTCCCACCCGTTGTGCCGCCCAATGCGGCCTGACCGCTGTGACCGCTTCCACCGCCCACCGAGGCGTGACCGCCGGTGGACCCGAAGCCCCCCTCGGCCCGCGCCGAGCCGGGAAGTTCCGCGACCTCCCGGAAGCGGACCTTCTCGACCTGCTGGACAACCAGTTGGGCAATCCTGTCGAAGCGCTCGAATCGCACGGTTTCGTACGGGTCGAGATTCACCACGATCACCTTGATCTCCCCACGGTACCCGGCGTCAACCGTCCCCGGGGCATTCACCAGAGCGACACCGCACCGGGCCGCGAGCCCCGAACGAGGGTGCACGAAGGCCGCGTACCCGTCCGGGAGCGCGACAGACACACCGGTGGGCAGAACAGCCCGTTCCCCGGGCGCCAGTTCGCACCCCTCCGTGGTCCGCAGATCGGCCCCGGCGTCACCCGGCTGCGCATACGCCGGAAGCGGTACGTCCGGATCGACGCGCCGGATGAGAACGTCCAGGGGCTCACGGCCCGTGGGTGCGGGGCTCACGGGTTCACCTCGAATGCGCGGGCGCGTCGGATCTGGTCCGGGTCGCTCATGGCTGCCTGGATCTCCTCCGGGCGGCCGTTGTCGATGAAGTGGTCGACCTTGACCTCGATGAAGAGGGCGTCGGCACGCACCGCGACGGGCCCGTCGGGGCCTCCGATGCGTCCGGTCGCGGTCGAGTAGATCTTCCGCCGGGCCACCGCCGTGACCTCGGCCTCCAGGTACAGCAGGGTGCCGACAGGCACGGGCCGGACAAACTCGGTCTCCAGCCGTCCGGTCACCGCGATGGTACGCAGCAGCCAGTTCAGCGAGCCGAGCGTTTCGTCCAGCGCGCTGGCGAGCACGCCGCCGTGGGCGAGGCCAGGGGCACCCTGGTGGGCGGCCCGCACGGTGAACTCGGCGGTGACCGTGACCCCGTCTCCGGCCCGCGCGGCGAGGTGCAGCCCGTGGGCCTGCCCGATTCCACATCCGAAACACTGTTCGTAGTGGGAGCCGAGGAGCTCTCCGGGCGCGGGCGCGTCCGGGTGCCGCACGGGCGCCACGGCGTCGGCGGGAGGCTTCAGAGCTGCGGAAGGACCACTCACAGCCGCAGACCTTACCCGCGAGTCGGCCGTCGACCGACACCATGCCAAGCTTGGCTCCATGCAGCTTTCCGCCTCCCCCTACGAAGAACGCCTCACGGCCCCCCGCTCCTGGTGGCTGATCTCGTTCCTGGTCGGCGTCTCCTTCGCCCTGATCCTGCTCCCGTTCGGCACGCTGCCCCTGCTCGGCGGCCTGGTGGGCGGTACCGCGGTGGCCGCGGTGGCGGCGAGTTCGTACGGCTCGATCCGGATCCGGGTCGTGGGCGACGCGTTGATCGCGGGCGAGGCGAAGATCCCGGTGGCGGCCTTGGGCGAGGCGGAGATCCTGGACGCGGAGGAAGCGCGCGCCTGGCGCACGTACAAGGCGGACACCCGCGCCTTCATGCTCCTGCGCTCCTACATCCCCACGGCACTGCGCGTGCAGGTCACGGACCCCAAGGACCCCACCCCGTACCTGTATCTGTCGACACGGGAGCCCGAACAGCTGGTGGCGGCACTGGAATCGGCGCGGGCGGCCGCTGCGCGCGACGCGGGCTGAACCGGCGGAGCGGCGGCTCGGGCACGTCGGCAAATTCTTCCTCCGCGGCGGGCAAAGACCTGCCCGCCACGTGTGCACACAGGGTTGACCACGCCTCGCGGGACCTCTAGGTCCCGAGTTCCTTCGGCCCGTTGTTCCCGAGGTCCAGCGCGTCCGCGGGCGGCTCCAGCGGGGGCAACTCCGGGAGCTGGTCCCAGGGGACCTGGAACTGGCGCAGGTCTTTGCGGATGCGGTCCGCGAGCCTTCGGGTGTCGCGCCGGTTCATGACCGCGCCGACGGCGGCGCCCACCATGAACGGCATCAGGTTGGGCAGGTCCCGGACCATCCGCTTCATGATCTGCTGGCGCAGTTCGCGCTTCATCTGGCCCCCGAGGGCCGAGTTGATCGTCGACGGCTTCGTCACGTCGATCCCGCGTTCGCCCGACCACGAATTCAGGTACGCGGTGCTGCGCTGCTTCAGGCCGCCCGGTGGCCGCGCGCCGTAGACCTCGTGCAGCTCGGCGATCATTTTCAGCTCGATCGCGGCCACGCCGGTGATCTCGGCGGCCAGCTCGGTCGGCATGGCCGGTGGCACCGGCAGCATCGCCGCGGCCCCGATGCCCGCCCCGACGGTCGCCGTCGCGCTCGCGGCGCCCGCGACGAGTTTGTCCGCGAGCTGCTCGGGCCCGAGGCCCGGGAACTGTCGACGGAGGGTGGCGAGGTCGCGTACGGGGATACGCGGGGCGATCTCGATGATCCGGTCGGTGAGGTAGGCGAGGCCCGCCCTGGCCCGGCTGCCGCCCTTACGGACGCCTTCCCTGGCCTTCTGCCGGATCGCTGCCGTCCGTCGCCCTGCGACGACGGGGACGGAAGGCTCGGCCGGCACCGGGAGATCCTCCCCGTGGTCGGCCGGCCTGGCGGCCGGTTCGAGCGAGGCCGATCCGGTATCGGATGAGCCCCGCTCGTCGTCACGCACACCATGAGGGCCGTCCTGCGGCCCCTGGTCCGCTCCCCGCAGGGGGAAACGGCGCTTCCAAGGAGGGGTCGAGCCAGTCACGGCCGACCCTGCCTCAGTCGCAGTCGCGGCAGATCGGCTGACCGTTCTTCTCGCGGGCCAGCTGGCTGCGGTGGTGCACCAGGAAGCAGGTCATGCATGTGAACTCGTCCTGCTGCTTGGGCAGCACCCGGACGGCCAACTCCTCGTTCGAGAGGTCCGCTCCGGGCAGTTCGAGGCCCTCGGCGGCCTCGAACTCGTCGACGTCCACGGAGGAAGTCGACTTGTCGTTCCTACGCGCCTTGAGTTCTTCAAGGCTGTCCGAGTCGACGTCGTCGTCGGTCTTGCGTGGGGTGTCGTAATCCGTTGCCATGTCGCGCTCTCCCCCTCTGGGTGTCTGCGGTGTCTCAGCGCAGGTAACGCGTGAGAGGCCGGACTTGTGCCCGACCTGAGGCGGAGATTTTGCCTCACATCAAGGTCTGTTACTCAATCGACACCCAACCGACCCCCTCGAGAGAGATCGGCATGGATGGCGATCGGGACCGTACACGGTCCGAATGCCACACTTCAAAGGCCCCCACCGTGTACTTCCCGTGATCACGACCCCCGAAAACCCGGATTATCCGGGCCTTACGGTGGCTTTCATGATCACGGAGAGTAGATGGCCGGAAATTCGCCCTTGTGATCGATCGCACACGAGGCCGCCGGGAGGGTACCCCGGAAATTCCGCGCAAAGCGAACATCCTCGCGTGTCGGCGACATGATCTCAGATAGAAAGGGCGACTCGCATCACGAGCCCACCCCCCTCACGCGGCTGGGCCGAGATATGACCGCCGTGAGCGCGCGCCACAGAGCGCGCGATCGACAGTCCGAGGCCCACACCCTTGTCGCTGCCCGTTCGCTCCGTACGCAGCCTCCTGAAGGGCTCGAAGAGGTTGTCGATCTCGTACGCCGGGACCACGGGACCCGTGTTCGACACCACCAGCACCGCCTGCCCGTGCTGGACCGCGGTGGTCACCTCGACCCAGCCGTCCTCCGGCACGTTGTATCGCACCGCGTTCTGTACGAGGTTCAGCGCGATCCGCTCCAGCAGCACGCCATTGCCCTGGACGACCGCGGGATCGCACTTCCCGCGGAACACGACCCCCTTGGCCTCCGCCTCGGCATGCGTCTGATCGACGGCCTGCGAGGCGACCTCGGCGAGGTCGACCGGTTTCCGCTCGACGATCTGGTTGTCGCTGCGGGCGAGCAGCAGCAGCCCCTCGACGAGCTGCTCGCTGCGCTCGTTGGTCGCCAGCAGCGTCTTGCCCAGCTGCTGGAGCTCCGGCGGCGCCCCCGGATCCGACAGGTGCACCTCGAGGAGCGTTCGGTTGATCGCCAGCGGCGTTCTCAGCTCGTGCGAGGCGTTGCCGACGAATCGCTGCTGAGCGGTGAACGCCCGCTGGAGGCGCTCCAGCATGTCGTCGAGGGTGTCCGCCAGCTCCTTCAGCTCGTCGTCGGGGCCGTCCAGCTCGATCCTGCGGGACAGGTCCGAGCCGGCCACCGCGCGGGCCGTGCGGGTGATCCGGCCGAGCGGCGTAAGGACCCGGCCGGCCATGGCGTAACCGAAGGCGAAGGCGATCACGGCGAGGCCCAGCAGCGTGAGCAGCGAACGGCTGAGCAGGTCGTCCAGGGCGTGCTGCCGCAGGGCGTCGTTGCACGACTTGAGCGCCGCGTTGAGCTGGACGTCATTGGTCGCGGCGTTCAGCACCGGACATGTCTCGCTGGTGATGCTGACGCCGCTGCCGGAGATCTGGAACGACTGGTTGTTGCCTCCGCGGATGGCCTGGGCGGCCAGCAGATAGATGATCGACAGCAGCAGGATGCCGGCGATCAGGAACATGCCGCCGTAGAGCAGCGTGAGGCGTATGCGGATGGTCGGGCGCAGCCAGGGCAGCTGCTGCGGCTTCCTCGGGTCCCAGGTGGGCTTCGGAGGCGCCTTCGGGGGAGCGGGTGTCGTGGCCATCGAGTTCAGATCCGGTAGCCGGAACCGGGCACGGTGACGATCACAGGGGGCTCGCCCAGCTTGCGACGCAGGGTCATCACGGTCACCCGTACGACGTTGGTGAACGGGTCGGTGTTCTCGTCCCAGGCCTTCTCCAGGAGCTGCTCGGCGGAGACGACCGCACCCTCGCTGCGCAGCAGCACCTCAAGGACGGCGAACTCCTTGGGCGCGAGCTGGACCTCCTTGCCGTCGCGGAAGACCTCGCGGCGGTTCGGGTCGAGCTTGATGCCGGCGCGCTCCAGGACGGGCGGCAGCGGCAGGCTCGTACGCCGGCCGAGGGCACGCACGCGTGCCGTCAGCTCGCTGAAGGCGAAGGGCTTGGGGAGGTAGTCGTCGGCGCCGATCTCCAGTCCCTCGACCCGGTCACTGACATCTCCGGAAGCCGTGAGCATCAGCACGCGTGTGGGCATGCCGAGCTCGACGATCTTGCGGCAGACATCGTCGCCGTGCACCAGCGGGAGGTCCCGGTCGAGGACGACCACGTCATAGTCGTTGACGCCGATGCGCTCCAGGGCCGCCGCACCGTCGTACACGACGTCGACGGCCATGGCCTCCCGGCGCAGTCCGGTGGCCACCGCATCGGCGAGCAGTTGCTCGTCCTCGACGACGAGTACGCGCACGTCGTTTGTCCTTCCTCGGGGTCGCCCGCGGGCCAGGACGGCACGTTGGCGGGATCTGTTCGTATGGTCAGGCCTCCATCCTGCCGCTTTCGCCCGTAAACCGGTTGTAAGAGGGCCCCGGACGATCACCGCAGGGCACCTTCCCGCCGGCCCGGAGCCGACCCTGTCGACGCCGGAGGGAAGAATTCTCGGCGGGTTGAGGTTTCCTCCGCAGGGAGCGGGGGGAGGACGGTTTTACACCCCGCGATCACGCTCTGCGTGTGCCATGACACCTAGTGGCACAACGAACCGCTTTCCGCGGAGCGGGCGTGGGTGTCCGGCACCGTCGCCGCCCAGCAGGGCAGCGCTGGGCACCCAGTTGGAGACGTGATCGCCCCTTCCGAACGGCACACCCCCGTGCCATCGACCCACGACCCAGGACGAGGGGGCGCAGCATGGACGCATTCACCGCAGGACTTCTGCAGCGCATAAGGGCGACCGAGACCGACCTGACGCGGGCTCGTGACGAGGGCGACGACTTCCTCGCCGAGGTGGAACAGGCCGAGCTCGACGACCTGCGCCGCCTCGCCGCCGAACACGGTGTGGAGGTCGGCGCGGCCAGCGTCTGATCAGCCCGCAGAATAGAAAAAAAGGGGACCCCGGCATCGATCCAGTGCCGGGGCTTCCCCCTTTTTTGGTTCGTTCGCCTTCGGGACCACAAAGCCGGAGGCGTGGGGGCAGTGGGCCTTGGTGGGCCCGCACCCTGGCCTCAGTCGTGCCAGGCGCCGAAGTCCTCCAGGAGGCGTTGGAGGGGTTCGAAGACGCCGGGGGTGCCCGCGACCGTCAGATCCCGTGACGGGCGCTCTCCGGGGCGCCCACCTGTCTGCGCGCCCGCCTCTCGGGCGATCAGGTCACCCGCGGCGACGTCCCAGGCGTTGAGACCCCGCTCGTAGTAGCCGTCCAGGCGGCCCGCCGCCACATCGCACAGGTCGACCGCCGCCGAGCCACCACGCCGGATGTCGCGCAGCAGCGGGATCAGTTGCCGGGCCACCTCGGCCTGGTGGGCCTTGACCTCGGCGACGTAGTTGAAGCCCGTCGACACCAGGGCCTGGTCCAGGGGCGGGGCCGGGCGGACGGCCAGTCGGCGTTCGCCCTCCCAGGCCCCGGTGGCCCAGGCTCCCCCGCCGCGCACGGCGTGATACGTCTCGCCGCGCATCGGCGCCGCGACCACGCCGACGATCCGCTCGCCGTCCCGCTCGGCCGCGATGGAGACGGACCAAGTAGGCAGCCCGTACAGGTAGTTGACCGTGCCGTCGAGCGGGTCGATGACCCAACGGATGCCGCTGCTGCCCTCGCTGGAGGCGCCCTCTTCGCCGAGGAAACCGTCGTCCGGGCGCTGGTCGGAGATCACGTCGGTGATCAGCTTCTCCGCCGCGATGTCCATCTCCGTGACGACGTCGATGGGGCTGGACTTGGTGGCGGCGACCGCGAGATCGGCCGGCCGGCCGTCCCGTAGCAGCTCTCCCGCACGGCGGGCCGCCTCCTGGGCGAGCCGGAGCAGTTCGGGCAGCAGGGGGTCGGTCACAGGAGTCCTCACGCGTACGAGCTGTCGGCGCCCGCGGCGGCGGGCCTGGGGGCACGGGACGGGCAGCAGCCCACGGGGCAGACGTTCCGGGTCGCGCCGAGCGCGCCCAGGGCGCACGGCGTGACGTCCTGCCCACTCTCGGTGGCGGCCCGCTCCAGGACGAGTTCGCGGATGGCGGCGGCGAAGCGCGGGTCGGCACCCACGGTCGCGGAACGGCGCATGGGCAGGCCCAACTCCTCCGCCTTCGCCTTGGCCTCCGTGTCGAGGTCGTACAGGACCTCCATGTGGTCCGACACGAACCCGATCGGCGCGATCACGACGGCCGGGGCCCCGGCGCCGTGCAGCGCCTCCAGGTGGTCGCAGATGTCGGGCTCCAGCCACGGGATGTGCGGGGCTCCGGAACGCGACTGGTAGACGAGCCGCCAGGGGTGGTCGACGCCGGTCCGCTCGCGCACGGCGCCCGCGATCAGCTGTGCGGTGTCCAGATGCTGCTTCACGTACGCTCCACCGTCGCCGTGGTCCTCGACGGGCCCGGAGGTGTCGGCGGAGGCTGTCGGGATGGAGTGGGTCGAGAAGGCGAGGTACGCGCTGTCCCTGACTTCCTCGGGGAGTTCGGCGAGGGAGGTGAGCACGCCCTCGATCATCGGCTCCAGGAAGCCCGGGTGGTTGAAGTAGTGCCGCAGTTTGTCGACCTCGGGCAGGTCGAGGCCCTCGCTCTCCAGGGCGGCCAGGGAGTCCGCGAGGTTCTCGCGGTACTGACGGCAGCCCGAGTACGAGGCGTACGCGCTCGTGGCGAGGACGAGGATGCGGCGTCTGCCGTCCTGGACCATCTCGCGCAGGGTGTCGGTCAGATACGGGGCCCAGTTGCGGTTGCCCCAGTAGACCGGCAGGTCCAGACCGTGATCCGCGAAGTCCTTGCGCAGGGCGTCCAGGAGGGCGCGGTTCTGGTCGTTGATCGGGCTGACCCCGCCGAACAGGAAGTAGTGCTGTCCGACTTCCTTGAGGCGTTCCTTGGGGATGCCCCGTCCGCGTGTCACGTTCTCCAGGAACGGAACCACGTCGTCCGGGCCCTCGGGGCCGCCGAAGGAGAGCAGGAGCAGGGCGTCGTAGGGGGTGGCGTCGAGCGCATCTCGCATGGTTCCGATCCTGCCACCCCCCTCTGACAGCCGGGATCCCGGCCCGTCCTCGCGGGTGCGTCAGGTGAACCTGATACGTAAGATGTATCGGCCTCCTTCACGCCTTACTCGGGTGTCCTTCACGCCTTACCGGATCGACCGGAGACCGCCGTGCCCAGCCCCTACCGCGCCCTTTTCGCCGCCCCCGGCTCCAGTCGCTTCACCGCCGCGGGGTTCCTCGGCCGGATGCCGCTGTCGATGATGGGCATCGGCGTCGTCACGATGGTCTCCCAGCTCACCGGCCGCTACGGGCTCGCGGGTGCCCTCTCGGCGACCATCGCCCTGGCCGCCGCGGTGGCGGGCCCGCAGGTCTCGCGCCTGGTCGACCAGTACGGGCAGCGCCGCGTGCTGCGCCCCGCGACGCTCTGCACCCTGCTGGCCTCGGCCGGGCTGTTGCTCGCCGCGCACTTCGGGTGGCCGGACTGGGTGCTGTTCGTGTGCGGCGCCGGCATCGGCTGCGTTCCGAGCGTCGGCGCGATGACCCGGGCGCGCTGGGCGGCCGTCTACCGGGACACCCCGCAGCTGCACACCGCGTACTCCTTCGAGTCCGTGATGGACGAGGTCTGCTTCATCTTCGGGCCGATCATCTCGATCGGGCTGTCCACGGCGTGGTTCCCGGAGGCGGGGCCGCTGCTCGCCGCCTGTTTCCTGGCGGTCGGCGTGTTCTGGCTGACGTCCCAGCGCGAGACCGAGCCGAAGCCGCATCCGCGGGCGCAGCACAGGGGCGGCTCGGCGCTGCGCTCCCCCGGTCTCCAGGTCCTCGTGGTCACCTTCGCGGCGACCGGGGCGATCTTCGGGGCCGTCGATGTGGTCACCGTCGCCTTCGCCGAGGAGCGGGGCCATCAGGGCGCCGCGAGCGTCGTGCTGGCCCTCTACGCGGCGGGCTCCTGCGCAGCAGGAGCCGTGTTCGGGCTGCTGCACCTCCCGGGAGCCCCGGAACGTCGGTGGTTGCTGGGCATATGTGCGATGGCCGTGAGTATGATCCCCCTCCTACTGGTCGGAAACTTGCCGTTTCTGGCCGTGACGCTGTTCGTTGCGGGTCTGTCCATCGCTCCCACGATGATCACGACGATGTCCCTCATCGAACAGCACGTACCACGCGCACAATTGACCGAGGGCATGACCTGGGTGAGCACCGGGCTCGCGGTCGGCGTCGCGCTCGGCTCCTCCATGTCCGGCTGGGTGATCGACGCCGCCGGTGCGAGCGCCGGGTACGGGGTTCCGGTGGCGTCCGGGGCCGTTGCGGTCGCGGTTGGTTTCCTGGGGTACCGCCGGCTGAAGAGGCCGGCTCCGTGTCGGGGAGGCACCGTTGAGCAGCACAGTGAGCGGCAAGAGCGGCACGTGGCGTAACTGGGCGGGCAACGTCACCGCCCGGCCCGTCCGGGAGGTCACGCCCGCTTCCGTGGAGGAACTGTCCGCCGCCGTGCGAAAGGCAGCCGTGGACGGTCTGAAGGTTAAGGCCGTCGGCACCGGTCACTCCTTCACCGCGACCGCCGCCACCGACGGGGTGTTGATCCGCCCTCAACTCTTGACCGGCATCCGCAATGTTGACCGCGAGAACATGACGGTCACGGTCGAGGCGGGCACTCCACTCAAGAGACTCAACATGGCTCTCGCTCGCGAGGGGCTGTCGCTCACGAACATGGGCGACATCATGGAGCAGACGGTCTCGGGTGCCACCAGCACCGGCACGCACGGCACCGGCCGCGAGTCGGGTTCGATAGCCGCCCAGATCAGGGGGCTAGAGCTGGTGACGGCGGACGGTTCGGTGCTCGTCTGCTCCGAGAAGGAGAATCCCGAGGTCTTCGCGGCGGCCCGGGTCGGCATCGGCGCCCTGGGGATCATCACGGCGATCACGTTCGCCGTGGAGCCCCTCTTCCTGCTCACCGCCCGCGAGGAGCCGATGACCTTCGACAAGGTCACCAGCACGTTCGACGAACTCTGGGCCGAGAACGAGCACTTCGAGTTCTACTGGTTCCCGCACACCGGCAGCACCAACACCAAGCGCAACAACCGCAGCGCGGGCCCCGAGAAGCCGGTCAACCGGATCACCGGCTGGATCGAGGACGAGTTCCTCTCCAACGGCGTCTTCCAGGTGGCCCAGTTGGTCGGCCGCACAGTGCCGGTCACGATCCCGACGATCGCCCAGATCTCCAGCAAGGCCCTGTCCGCGCGG
This sequence comes from Streptomyces sp. NBC_00576, assembly GCF_036345175.1. Taxonomy (NCBI): domain Bacteria; kingdom Bacillati; phylum Actinomycetota; class Actinomycetes; order Kitasatosporales; family Streptomycetaceae; genus Streptomyces; species Streptomyces sp. NBC_00576. Next base: position 2,680,003 of record NZ_CP107780.1, read on the forward strand.
ACCTACACCGACATCCCTTACAAGGTCTACACGTCGCCTCGCAGGGTGCGCTTCGTGGAGATGGAGTACGCCGTTCCGCGCGAGGCCCTGGTGGCGACGCTGCGCGAACTCAAGGCGATGGTCGACCGGTCGGACATGCGGATCAGCTTCCCCGTGGAGGTGCGCACGGCCCCCGCGGACGACATCGCGCTCTCCACGGCCTCGGGCCGCGACAGCGCCTACGTCGCCGTCCACATGTTCCGCGGAACGCCCTACCAGGCGTACTTCACCGCCGCCGAACGCATCTTCACGGCACACGAGGGACGACCGCACTGGGGCAAGGTGCACACGCGGGACGCGGAGTACCTCGCCGGTGTCTACCCCCGCTTCGGGGAGTTCACCGCCCTTCGGGACCGGCTCGACCCTGAACGTCTGTTCCAGAATGACTACTTGCGGCGGGTTCTCGGCGCGTAGCGAAGCAATTGGTTCCGTTTCCGACGTTTACGTGAACTGCGCTGCGTCCGAGGTCACGGAACCGGTGGGGGACCGGCCAACTCGCACTCCCCAGCAGGAATTGGGTGGCGTGCCAATCCACGCACGTGGCCCAAATGGAGTACTGTTGCGAACCCTGGGTCCGGTCTCCCGCCTGGGCGTCCGGGGCCTTCCAGGACCGCCAAGAGGGGGCTCGTTGCACAGGGTGACGGAGTTTGTCACTTAGCGTTGCGAATAGATAACCGTGGCATAACGGCGATCTCGGGCCCCAGCCCGACACGCCGGGCAACTCGGCAAGGTTGTGGCAGGCTGCACCCGGGCAGGCCACACTCGACTAGCGGAAGCAGCGACGCACGTGACGTCGGCAGGCACCACCCGGGAGGTCCCCATGCCCGAACTGCGTGTCGTGGCCGTCTCTAACGACGGCACACGGCTGGTGCTGAAGGCTGCGGACAGCACGGAGTACACGCTTCCGATCGATGAGCGTCTGCGCGCCGCTGTACGCGGCGACCGTCCCCGCCTCGGCCAGATCGAGATCGAGGTGGAGAGTCATCTCCGCCCCCGCGACATCCAGGCACGTATACGTGCCGGTGCGTCCGCGGAAGAGGTGGCGCAGCTCGCCGGGATTCCGGTCGATCGCGTACGCCGCTTCGAGGGCCCCGTGCTGGCCGAGCGAGCCTTCATGGCCGAGCGGGCCCGGAAGACTCCGGTCCGTCGGCCCGGCGAGAACGCCGGTCCACAGCTCGGCGAGGCCGTGCAGGAACGGCTGGTGATCCGAGGCGCCGAGAAGGACACCGTCCAGTGGGACTCCTGGCGCCGCGACGACGGCACCTGGGAAGTCCTGCTGGTCTACCTGGTGGCCGGCGAACCGCACTCGGCGAGCTGGACGTACGACCCGCCCCGGCGGCTCGTGCAGGCCGTCGACGAGGAGGCCCGCTCGCTGATCGGCGAGTCGGACGACCTCGCGGCGCCCGAGCCCAGTTTCCCGTTCGTACCGCGTATCGCCCGGCTGCCGCGCGACCGCCCGCTGGACCGTCCGGTCCTGCCCGCGCCGTCGTCCGAGCTCACCGAGGAAGGCGTGAGCGCGAGCGAGCGTGATTCGCTGACGAGCCTTCTGGAAGCGGTACCGAGTTTCCGCGGCGACATGGTCGTGCCGGAACGACCCTCCTCCACGGAAGCCCCGGAGGAACCGGCGCCCGAACCCGAGGTGGAGGAGCCTCCGGCTCCCGCGGCCTCGGCCGGCTCCGCGTACGCGGACGTGCTCATGCCCCGCTCGGTCGGCGCACACCGCGACCGTCTGGTCGGCGCCACCGACCGCCAGGCCGAGGCGGACGGCGTCCGTCCCGGCCGTAGAGCGGCGGTACCGAGCTGGGACGAGATCGTGTTCGGCACACGCCGGAAGAACAAAGAGCAGTAACCCGTACGGGCTACTCGAACGACTGTGGGGGCCGCATCCGTCCGATGCGGCCCCCACGGTTGTTCACGCCCCCATCCGGACGAACGCTTCAACGACCTGCCGAACTACTGAGCTACTGAACTACTGCGGGTTGGGCCCCACGGCCACGGGCCGCGTCGGATCCCCCGACCATTCCGACCACGAGCCGGCATACAGCGCGGCCGGAATGCCCGCGACCGCCAGGGCCAGGACCTCGTGGGCACCCGAGACGCCCGATCCGCAATACACGCCCACCGCGGTGGTGTCCGCCGCGCCCAGGGTCTTGAAACGAGCCGTCAGCTCGTCCGCGGGCAGGAAGCGGCCGTCCGCCCCCACGTTCTCGTTCGTGGGAGCCGAGACAGCGCCCGGGATGTGTCCGCCGACCCGGTCGATGGGCTCGACCTCGCCCCGGTAACGCTCCCCCGCGCGCGCGTCGAGCAGCAGCCCGGAGCGTGCCAGCGCGGCGGCCCCGTCCGCGTCGAGCAACTCCACCGCTCCCGGCACCGGCGTGAAGTCGCCCTCGGCGGGCGCGGGTACGTCTGCCTCGAGCGCCCCCTCCCAGGACGGCAACCCGCCGTCGAGGAACCGCACGTCCGGGTGACCTGTCCAGCGCAGCAGCCACCATGCCCGAGCCGCTGCCCAGCCCTGTCCGCCGTCGTACACAACGACCGGGACGCCGGCCGAGACGCCCGCGCTGCGCATGGCGGCACCGAACACCGCCAGGTCGGGCAGCGGATGCCGACCGCCCGCCCCCGGCGCGGAGGCGAGGTCCCGGTCCAGGTCGACGAAGACCGCGCCAGGGAGGTGCCCCGCCGCGTACTCGGCGCGCCCGTCGAAGGGCGCCGCGCCGCTCGCGGTGGGCATGCTGAGCTGCCAGCGGATGTCGAGCAGAACCGGCGGGTTGGAACCGGCCAGCTCGTTCACTAGTTCGGGTGCGGAGATGATGGCGTTCATGGCTCCATCCTTGCGCACGGGGTGGCCGCGACGGCCAGGTCGGGTTACTCTCCCGCCGGACAGGTTCGATCACGTGGCGTACGGGATCGGGCACATGCTGTACGACTGATGGACACTCTGCGGCAATCGCGCGGAAACGGGCGGGAAACGCCGATTCGGGCACCCTCGGGACGAGGACGTGCGGGGTCGGCGCGGCCCGGGCGCGCGGTACCGCGGACAGTGCGAGCATCGGCACGGAGCGTGCGTGCGCGCAGGATCGCGCCACGACACGACCGACGTACGCAACGGAGCACGCCCCACGACGGCATGCGGCAGGTCCGCCGACACGGCGGACAGCGGAAGTGACACGGCCACCGCAAGGGGTCGAGGAGAGAGTGACGATGACCGAGGCACGGGAGTCGGCCGGCCGGAGCAGCGAAGTACCCGCCCGGCACGCGCCCGGCACACCCTGCTGGGTGAGTCTGATGGTGCACGGAGTGACAGCGACCCAGGATTTCTACGGGGAGTTGTTCGGCTGGGAGTTCGAGCTGGGACCCCAGCAACTCGGCTGGTACGTACGGGCCCTGCTGGACGGTCAGGAGGTGGCCGGCATCGGCCAGCTGCCACCGGACCGCCATCTCCCCGTCGCCTGGACGCCATACCTCGCCTCGGACGACGTGGACCTCACGGCGGAGATGGTCCGGCACTCGGGCGGCACCGTGGGGGTGGGCCCGTTGGACGCGGCCGACGCGGGCCGGCTGGCGATCGCGTCCGACCCGATGGGGGCGGTGTTCGGCATCTGGCAGGCCGCCGCCCATCTGGGCACGGGCATCACCGGCGTCCCCGGCACCCCGGCCTGGAACGAGTTGGTGACCCGCGACTCGTCGAGCGTCACCAAGTTCTACAAGGCCGTCTTCGGCTACGAGGAGGAGCCCGTGGTGTCGGCGGACTTCGACTACGTCACCCTGCACATCGAGGGCCGCCCCGTCGCAGGCATCCACGGCGTGGGCAACTTCCTGCCCCGCGGCCGGGGCCCGCACTGGATGACGTACTTCGAGGTGTCCGACACGGACGCGGCGGCCGACCACCTGGTGGATCTGGGCGGCCATGTCGTCAAGCCCCCGCACGACAGCGCACACGGCCGCGTGGCGACGGTGACGGACCCGGAGGGGGCGATGTTCTCGCTGATCCAGGGGGCCCGCTGACGGCCCCCTGGAGGGCCCTACGCGGGCCGCAGGACGCTGTGGATCGCCGTCTCGCCGGCAGCGAAGATCGAGTCCTCGCGGACCCGTGCCCCCGGACTCGGCGCGTGCATCATCATTCCGTCGCCGACGAAGATGCCCACGTGACCGACATGGCCCGCGTCGCCGTGGAAGAACACCAGATCACCGGGCAGGACGTCGGCGAGATTGATCGCCATGCCGGCGTTCGCCTGGTCGTGCACGGCACGCGGGAGTGCGACTCCGGCGGCCTTCCAAGCGGCCTGGATGAGACCGGAGTTGTCGTACGACCCCGGCCCGACCGCGCCCCAGACGCACGGTCTGCCGATCTGCGCACGGGCGAAGGCGACCGCCTTCGCGGCCTTCGCACCGGACTCCGAGACGAACGCGATGCCGTTGCCGATGCTCGCGCCGGTCCCAGCCGCCGGAAACGACTCGGTGCCGAAGTAGTGGGTTCCCGTGCCGTAGTAGGTCTGCGTGCCGTGTGGCGGCGTGTGCGTTCCGTACGACGTCTCCGCACTGTAGGGCGGCGCCTGCGTGCCGTAAGTCGTCTCCGTCACGGGGAACGGGTCGGCGACAGGGAACGGTTCGGTGACGAGGGGGAGTTCGGTGACGAGGGCGTAGTCCCCGTCACGGAGCGTGCCCGCGTAGAGGGGGGTGCCCGCGTCGAGGAACGGGTCCGCGCTCTGGCCGACCGACTGGGGCAGCTGCCACTCCTCGGCAGGCTGCGGCTGAGCCTGGTCCACAGTGTTGGGGAGGCGCCAGCTGTCCTCGGCGGGCAGGAAGTCGGCCGCCGGGAACGGAGCGGCGCCCTGGGCCTGCGTCGGGAACCAACTGGGCTCGACCGAAAGCGCGTTCAGGTCCCCCGGAGCTTCCCGCCTTGGCGCGGGCACGGCCGACAGGCCGGTCACGGGTACGGCGGACAGTTCGGCGACCGGCGCGGGCGGCAGCGCAGCCATGGGCCCGGGCGGCAGCGCGGCCGTCGGCCCCGCGGGCAACGCGGCCACAGGGCCGGCGGTCAACTCCGCCACAGCACGCGCGGTCAGCTCGGCGGGAGGAGCGGCGGGTCGAGCGGGCCGGGCCTCTGTCGCGCGGGCCGGTCTCCTGTCCGGCGGCAGCACCGCCGACACGGTCGGGCCCAGCTGGGCGCGCCCCACGTCGAACCACGGACGGGCGACCTCGTCGAGGACGGGATCGGAGCGCCTGCGCGCGTTGTCGGGCGCCGGGTTGACGCGCCTGCGTATCCCCAGCTTCATCGCGCGGGTGGCGTTGAAGGTCCCGGTGAAGCTCTCGGCCTGGTCGTAGAGGCTGTTGATCCGTTGCTGGACCTCCTCACGGCTCGGCCCATCATCTCGGGTTCGTTCCGGCGCCATGCGGGACGAGCTCCTTCCGTGGTACGTCTCCCGAGTCAACTGTCAGATCCGGACAGCAGGTTTGGGAAGGTGTTCGGAGGTCAACTTAGCCAACTTGTGTGCTTCAGGTGAAGGTTGAAGCGCGAAATGTCCGATACGTTATTGTGACCTTCATCGTATCGAGAACGGCCGGAAAGAGCGGCTGAGGAGAACGATCAGGCCGAATTGACCGGCAGCACGTCCGGAGAGATGACGGAGGCGTGCGCGGAGGCGCTTGTCATACGGCGTCGGTGATGGCGTCGGCACAGCACCTCGTAGCCGACCTCCTCGGCCGTGTGGTTCACGTCACCGACGACGACCTGCTCGCCCTCCACGACCATCACGCCCCCCACGGTGCGGGCGTTGTGCGTGGCCCGTGCCCCGCACCAGCACATCGCCTCGACCTGGAGGGTCTCGATCCGGTCCGCCAGCTCGATCAGCCGCTGGGAGCCGGGGAAGAGCTTCGTGCGGAAGTCGGTGGTGATGCCGAACGCGAAGACGTCCAGCCCCAGGTCGTCCACCACTCGCGCCAACTGGTCGATCTGGTCCGGTGCAAGGAACTGTGCCTCGTCCACGATCACGTAGTCGACCTTGCCGCCCCTGGACATCTGGTCCACCAGATAGGCGTGCAGATCCATGCCCACGGCCGCCTCGACCGCCTCCGTCACCAGACCCAGCCGCGAGGAGAGCTTGCCCTCGCCCGCCCGGTCGTCGCGCGTGAAGATCACGCCCTGAAGTCCCCGGGCCGACCGGTTGTGCCCGATCTGGAGCGCCAGCGTCGACTTCCCGCAGTCCATCGTTCCGGAGAAGAACACCAGCTCGGGCATGGGAGGTTGAGCACCTTTCGGCGAGATACGCGGACACACGGAAGACGGGAAGGAAGCTGGGCAGGGACTGTCGGGCAGGGGCGGAGCCTCAGGAGCGTACTTGCAGCAGCGGGACCAACTGTTCCGCAGGGGTCATAGAACCGTGGTTGCCGACCATCGCCGACTCCCTCGGCTCCCGCTCGGAGGCGACGATCAGGACGTCGTCCCGGGCCGCCGCGACCACGTCGCCGATCCGCGCGTACACCCGTTCGTCGACCGTCGGTCCGAACCAGCCCGCCGCGATCGCCTCCTCCCGTGAGGCCACCCAGAACTGCTCGCCGAGCACCTCGCGCCAACAGGTCAGTACGTCGGCCTCGGCGCCCGACACCGCGTACACGTGCCGCGCGCGGCCCTCGCCGCCCAACAGGGCCACGCCCGCGCGCAGTTCCCAGTCCTCGTCGAAGTCGATGCGGTGCTGCTCGTCGAACGGGATGTCGATCATGCCGTGGTCGGCGGTGACGTACAGCGCGGCGCGCGGCGGGAGTTGTTCCGCCAGCCGCTGGACGAGCCGGTCGACGTACATGAGCTGACCGCGCCAGGCGTCCGAGTCGACGCCGAAGCGGTGACCCTTGCCGTCCACCTCGGCGTAGTACGTGTAGACCAACGAACGGTCACCGGCGGCCAGTTGCTCGGCCGCGAGATCCATGCGGTCCTCGCCGGACAGCTTCCCCCTGAACGTTCCGCCACTGAGCGCGATCTTCGTCAACGGGGTGTTCTCGAAGGTCGGCGAGGAGACCTGGGCCGTGTGCACACCGGCCTTGTGTGCCAGCTGGAAGACCGTGGGGTACGGCTGCCACGCGCGCGGGTCCGTCCACGGCTGCCAGCGCAGCTGGTTCATCAGCTCGCCGGTGGCCGGATTGCGCACGGTGTAGCCGGGCAGGCCGTGCGCGCCGGGCGGCAGCCCGGTGCCGACGGAGGCGAGGGAGGTCGCGGTGGTCGCCGGGTAGCCGGTGGTGATCGGACGGCCGGTGTCACCGCGCGAGCTGCTCATGAGCGAGCTCATGAAGGGGGCCTCGTCCGGGTGGGCCCGGAGCTGCTCCCAGCCCAGTCCGTCGATCAGGAACACGCAGTTCCGGTCGGCGGGCGCCAGTTCCGGTATCGCCGGGGACATTCCCGGTACGTCCATGCCTGCGGCGATAGTGGGCAGCAGGTCGGCGAGCGAACCCGTGCCGTAGTGCGGGACGGGGGCGGAGGAGACGGCTAGCGGTTCCGGGTGGTCCCAGGCGGTCGGCTGTGCCATCAGCGGGTGACGTCCGCGGTCGCCTCCGAGAGGGCCTGCGCGAAGACGAGTGCCTGGCGGACCGTCTCCGGGCCGTCCCCGGCCTCGCTGACGCGCAGGCTCAGGTCGTCCGCCGTCGAGCTGCCCGTGTAGCCGTGGTCAGCCTCGCAGTTGGGGTCGCCGCAGGCGGCCGGTTCCAGGTCGATACGGGCGACGGCGCCCCAGCCGATGGTCAGGACGACCTCGCGGGGCAGCGTGCCCGGCGTGTACGACTCCGGGTTGGCGACGACCCTGCTGACGACGACGGACGAGATCCGGCCCAGCTTCACGGATTCCGTGGACGTGGTGGCGTACGGCGTCGGAGACGTGGTGTCCTCGGCCTGCTCGTCGGTGTGGCTGACGATGAAACGGTTGCCCGTGAGGACGAGCACGGTCACGTGCCGCCGCACCTCGTTCGCGTCGAATGTCGTCTCCTGGTGGACCAGGTACGACCGGATGGAGTCGCCGCCGATCGCGGCCTCCACCGCCTCGGCCACGAGGGCCGGGTAGTAGCCGCTGCGCTCGATCGCCGCTCGCAGCCCCTGGGTCGACGTACTGGTCTTGGCCATGTGCCCATCCTACGGGGACCCACTGACTGCGAGGCACCGCTCAGTACACAGGAAGTGTCCTGGGACCCAGGTCGTCACGGGCGGGCGGCGGCGCCAGCCGCACCGACGCCCCGAGCACGCTCAGGCCGTGCTGCGCGACGACCACCGGCTCCAGGGACACCGCGATGACCTCGGGATGATCGTCGACGAGTCGCGACACCCTGAGCAGCAGCTCCTCCAGCGCCCCGGTGTCCACCGGCGCCGAGCCGCGCCAGCCGAAGAGGAGCGGTGCCGTCCGGATCGACCGGATCAGCGAGCCCGCGTCGCGGTCGGTGACCGGTATCAGGCGGTGCGCGGTGTCCCCGAGCAGCTGCGAGGCAGGCCCGGCGAGCCCGAAGGAGAGCACCGCGCCGGCCGCCGGGTCGATGACCGCCCGTACGACGGTGTCGACTCCCCGCGGTGCCATCCCCTGCACGACGGGCCGCACCTCGTCCGGGTTCCCGAAGAGGCCGGTCAGTTCGGCGTACGCCCGCCGCAGTTGCTCCTCGTCGGCGAGATCCAGGCGTACGCCGCCCAGGTCGGCGCGGTGCCGCAAGTGCGGGGCGGTGGCCTTGAGGGCGACGGGGTAACCGAGGGTCCGCGCGGAGGCCACCGCGTCTTCGGGGCTGGGGGCGGGCAGGGCCCTTCGCACCGGGATGCCGTACGTCCCGAGGAGCTCGCACGTCTCGTCCGTACCGAGGGTGAGCCCCTGCCCGCGCGCGAGGAGCCCGCCGATCAGCTCGGCGGCCCCCTTCTCATCGATGTCCGCGTCGATGGACTCGGGCACCTTGCCGGGCTCGGCGGCCTCCCGTCGCCACTGCGCGTACTTCACGGCTTCCCCGAGGGCCCGCACGGCACGCTCGGCTGCGGGGTAGGAGGGGATGAGACGGGAGCAGGAGTCGGGGGTGGTCGGGGGTACGGGTGCCGGCACCGCTGCCGTGGTGGCCACGCGTCCCGCAGGGCGGAACGCCTGGGCACCGCCTGCGGCTCCGAGTGCCGGCGAAGCTGCCTGTGGTGCGGTACTGGCCGCGGCCGACAGCGCCTCCGCAAGCCCGCCGAGCTCCACGTGAACCACCAGCACCGGCTTCCCCGGGACCTCCGCCGCAGCCGACCGAAGCGCCTCGGCCAACGCGGCGTCCCGGGCGGAGGCCTCCCCTACCGTGGGGATCGCGGTGACGACGACCGCGTCGCACGTGTCGCCCGCCAGCGCCTCCGACAGCGCCCGCTGGAAGTCCGCGGGCGACGCCCCCGTCGTCAGATCCAGCGGCGCCAGCGGCCGCAGCCCCTCGGAGAGGCACGCGTCGTACGTCAGCAGCCCCAGCGACTCCGAGTTCCCCAGGATGGCCACCCGCGGTCCGGCGGGCAGTGGCTGCCGGGCCAGCAGCAGCCCCGCGTCGACCAGTTCGGTGATCGTGTCCACCCGGATCACCCCGGCCTGCCGCAGCAGCTCGGACACCGTCGCGTGAGGCAGCCGCGTGGCCCGTACGGCGTGCCCCTGGGGCGCGGCGCCACCGTGCCGCGCCCCCTGCACGACCACCAGTGGCTTCGCCGCCGCCGTGCGCCGTGCGAGGCGTGTGAACTTGCGTGGGTTGCCGATGGATTCGAGGTACATGAGGACGACATCGGTGTCCGGGTCGTCGTACCAGTACTGGAGTACGTCGTTGCCGGACACATCGGCCCGGTTGCCGGACGAGACGAAGGTGGACACGCCTGTGACCCCGGTGACGCCTCCCCCGCGCCGGTGCAGCCGGGACAGCAGCGCGATCCCGATGGCCCCGGACTGCGCGAACAGGCCGATCCGCCCGGGCCTCGGCATCTCGGGGGCGAGTGACGCGTTCAGCCGGACGCCCTCCGCCGTGTTGATGACGCCGAAGGCATTGGGGCCGATGATGCGCATCCCGTACGTGCGCGCGTGCCGTACGAGTTCGCGTTGCCGTTCCCGCCCCTCGGGGCCGCTCTCGGCGTACCCGGCGGAGAGCACGACGAGCCCCTGCACGCCGTGCTCGCCGCACTCGGCGACGACATCGGGGACGTACGCGGCGGGGACGGCGACGACCGCGAGGTCGACGGGGCCCTCGATGTCGCCCACCGATCGGTGGGCCGGTACTCCGTCGATGTCCTTCTGGTCCTGGGGGAAGGCGCTGTTGACCGCATACAGGTCACCGGTGAAACCGGCGTCCCTGATGTGGTCGAGGACGCTGCGGCCGACGCCGCCGGGGACGCGGCCGACGCCGATGACGGCCACGGCGCCCGGGACGAGCAGTCGCCGTACGGAGCGCGCCTCCGCCCGCTGCTCCCGCGCGCGTTGGACAGCGAGGGAGCGGTCGGTGGGCTCCAGGTCGAACTCCAGGCGTACGACCCCGTCCTCGAAACTGCGCTTCTGGGTGTACCCGGCGTCCGTGAACACCTTGATCATCTTGGTGTTGGCAGGCAGCACCTCGGCGGCGAAGCGGCGGATGTCGCGCTCGCGGGCGACAGCCCCGATGTGTTCGAGGAGGGCGGAGGCGACACCCCGGCCCTGGTGCGCGTCCTGCACCAGGAAAGCGACCTCGGCCTCGGTGGCGGGACCGGAGGCGGGCAGTCCGGCGGCATCAATGCGGTCATAGCGTACGGTGGCGATGAACTCGCCGCCGACCGTGGCCGCGAGCCCCACCCGGTCCACGAAGTCGTGGTGGGTGAAGCGGTGGACGTCCTTGGCGGACAGGCGCGGATAAGGCGCGAAGAAGCGGTAGTACTTCGACTCGTCCGAAACCTGTTCGTAGAAGCTGACCAGTCGGTCGGCGTCGTCCGCGGTGATGGGCCGGATACGGGCGGTGCCGCCGTCGCGCAGCACGACGTCCGCCTCCCAGTGGGCGGGGTACTCGTGCCGGTCCGACGAGTTCTGCATGCGCCCCAGAGTACGGCTCGCGTCCGACAACGTCGCGAGGCAGCCTGTGGGGACCGAAGTCGGGCCCAGGCCGGGGTTCGAACGCGGTTCCGGGACGGGTTCAGACCCGCCTCCCGGCACGCTTCACGCTATGGAACAATGGTCTAGACAACCTTGAGACAGTGAAGGGCAGCATCACATGGCTGAGCGCCGCGTCAACGTCGGCTGGGCGGAGGGCCTCCACGCCCGCCCCGCCTCCATCTTCGTCCGTGCGGCCACGGCCGCCGGCGTCCCCATGACGATCGCCAAGGCCGACGGCAACCCCGTCAACGCGGCCTCCATGCTGGCGGTCCTCGGGCTGGGTGCCCAGGGCGGCGAGGAGATCGTCCTCGCCTCCGAAGCGGAGGGCGCCGAAGCCGCGCTCGACCGCCTGGCGAAGCTGGTGGCCGATGGCCTCGAGGAACTCCCCGAGACGGTCTGAGGAGCCCCCCGGGGTCCTCAATTGACGGTGGCGGCATACGCCACTTCAAAAGCACCATCCGCACATGACGAAGGGCCCGCCCGAATATCGGGCGGGCCCTTCGTAATTCCCGATCACGGGCAGCAGAAATAATCCCCCGCGAATTCAACCCTCTTTGTATACGGCGCCCGTGTTAATGACGCAGACCCGTCATGTTTACGGGATGTTGCGAAGTCCTCACACGATCCTGACGGTCTCCGCCGCCCGGAAAGCGCAGCCGGTGCACGACGGTCGCCCGCTCGGTGTGCAGCGCTGTGATCGCCCGCGCCCGCTCACTGTCACCGCGCGCCACCGCGTCCACGATCGCCCCGTGTTCTGCCCAGGACTCGACCGGGTTGACAGGCGCCTCCACCGCGTACATCCAGGCGATCTTGTGCCGCAGCTGGGTGAGCGTCGAGGCCAGGGCATGACTTCCGGAGGACTGGGTGAGCGTCTCGTGGAACCAGCCCCCCAGGGAGCGCAGATCCTCACTGTTGCCCCTCCTGGCCCGCTCCTGGCCCAGCCTGACCAGGCCGCGCAGCACCTTGAGGTGAGCCTCGGTGCGCCGCTGGGCGGCCCGGGAGGCGCCCAGCGGCTCCAGGAGCATGCGCATCTCCAGCAGGTCGGACGCCTCCTGCTCGGTGGGTTCCGCGACGCACGCGCCCGCGTGCCGCCGGGTCACCACGAAGCCCTCGGCCTCCAGGGTGCGCAGGGCCTCACGGACGGGGACGCGCGAGACGCCGTACCGGCGCGCGAGCAGTTCCTCGGTGAGCCGGCTGCCGCGCTCGTAGACACCGGCGACGATGTCGTCCCGGATAGCCGTGCATACCGAGTGCGCCGGAATACGCATGTCCGACCTCCGCTTTAATCCCCGTGAAACGTCGACGATTGACGTGTGTTCAGTGACTCTATTGCAGAGAACCGGAATTTCCGACGGCAGGCCGGAATCCATGGATATTTTTTGGACACCGGCCCCTCCGAAACGCCGAAAGCCCCGGCTGGGGCAGCCGGGGCGACGACAAGTGGTGCGCGAAGACGTCAGACGTTCACGCCGTGCGAGCGGAGGTACGCGACGGGGTTGATGTCCGAGCCGTACTCCGGGGTCGTGCGCGCCTCGAAGTGGAGATGCGCGCCCGTGACGTTGCCGGTGGCCCCGGAGAGGCCGATCTCCTGGCCCGGGGTGACCGTCTGGCCCACAGAGACGTTGATGGACGACAGATGACCGTACTGAGTGTACGTGCCATCAATCATCTTGATCACGATGTTGTTGCCGTAAGCGCCACCCCAGCCGGCCTCGACGACGGTGCCGGAGCCCACCGCGAGGACAGCGGTGCCGGACGCGGCGTGGAAGTCGACGCCGGTGTGGCTGCCGGAGGACCAGACGGCGCCGCCCGCCTTGTAGCCCGTGGAGATGTACGAGCCGGAGATCGGGGCGACATAGGTGTTGAGGCGCTTGCGCTCGGCCTCGCGGGCGGCACGGGCCTTCGCCTCACGCTCCTCCTTGACCCGTTCCTCCGCCTCCTTCTGCGCGGCGGCGGCAGCCCGCTTCTCGGCGGCCGCGATCCGCTTCTCGGCAGCGGCCTGCTCGGCGGCCTGCTCCTGGGCGGCGGCCTGCGCGTCTATCTGGTCGGCGAGAGACTCACCGATGGAGATCACCGGGGTGAGGCCGGTCTGCTCGACAGAGGACTCCGCGGCGAGCGCCGGGGCGGCGAGGGCGCCGACGACGCCGGTGGTCGCGAGGGCCGCGACGCCGGCTGCGCGAGCGGTAGTACGGGTGACAAGGCTGGGGCGGCTGGGACGACGGTGCTTCCCGGTGGCGCGGGTGAACGCCATGTAGTGGTTGGTCCTTTCCCTCCTTCTCGCCTACCGGGTTAGCTGACGGGTTCGGAGCAGGAAGGTCTCCTACGGGCCCCCTCGCTGTACGCGCGGGCGTCCGATTCACCCCAGGGACTGCACATGGTGGGTCCCCGGCTCCCCTGGCTCGCGCCGTACGGGGACTCGGCGATGACTGTCCGGTGCCGCGGCTGCGGCGCACTGCATGACGAACAGCCGGACAGAAGCTAAGCGGGACCTCTTTCAATCAACAAACCGATCACGGGTTTTGTCGCGCATGCCACAGTGCAGACCGTCAACCTCTCCATCAATACGGGCAACTTGCGCATCAACATGGACAAAGAGGGGCCCGGTGACGCTTCCGTCACCGGGCCCCTGTCGTTTACGCCCGCGCCGCTACTCCGCGGATACGACGCTCACTTCGCCAATACCGAGGGCCCGGACGGGCTCCTCGATCGCCGCCGCGTCGCCGACGAGGACCGTCACCAGCCGGTCCACCGGGAAGGCGTTGACCGCCGCCGCGGTGGCCTCCACGGTGCCGGTCGCGGCAAGCTGCCGGTACAGCGTCGCCTGGTAGTCGTCGGGCAGGTGCTGCTCGACCTGGTCGGCCAGCGTGCTCGCCACGGCCGCCGCGGTCTCGTACTTGAGCGGTGCGACGCCGACCAGGTTCTGCACCGCGACATCGCGCTCGGCGTCGGTGAGCCCCTCGGCCGCGAGCGTGCGGAGCACCTTCCAGAGGTCCTCCAGGGCGGGACCGGTGTTCGGGGTGTCGAAGGAGCCGCTGATGGCGAGCAGCGAGGCACCTGTGCCGTCCGGGGCGGAGCGCAGAACCTGACCGAACGCCCGCACACCGTAGGTGTAGCCCTTTTCCTCCCGCAGGACACGGTCCAGGCGGGAGGTGAGGGTGCCGCCGAGGCAGTACGTGCCGAGGACCTGGGCGGCCCAGACACGGTCGTGCCGGTCGGCGCCGATGCGGCCGATCAGCAACTGGGTCTGTACGGCGCCGGGGCGGTCCACGATGACGACCCGGCCGGTGTCGTCGGCGGTCACCGGCGGCACCGGCCGCGGCTCGGCCGACGTGCCCGTCCAGGCCCCCAGGGTGTCGCCGAGGAGCGCGTCCAGGTCGATGCCGGTGAGGTCGCCGACGACCACGGCGGTGGCCGTGGCGGGCCGGACGTGCCTCTCGTAGAAGGCGCGTACGGCGGCCGAGTCGATCTTCGCGACCGTGTCCTCGGTGCCCTGGCGCGGCCGTGACATGCGCGAGGCCGCCGGGAACAGCTCCTTGTACAGCTCCTTGGCGGAGCGACGGGCCGGGTTGGCCGTCTCGTGCGGGATCTCGTCGAGCCGGTTGCGCACCAGCCGCTCGATCTCGCTGTCCGAGAACGCGGGCGCCCTGAGGGCGTCGGCCAGCAGACCGAGCGCCTTGGGGAGCCGCGACACGGGGACTTCGAGGCTGAGGCGCACACACGGGTGGTCGGCGTGCGCGTCGAGAGTGGCGCCGCAGCGCTCCAGTTCGGCGGCGAACTCCTCGGCGGAGTGCTTGTCGGTGCCTTCGGAGAAGGCCCGGGCCATGATCGTGGCCACGCCGTCGAGACCGGCCGGCTCGGCCTCCAAGGGGGCGTCGACGAGCACCTCGACGGCAACGACCTGCTGGCCGGGGCGGTGGCAGCGCAGAACCGTCAGACCGTTGCCGAGCGTGCCCCGCCCGGGGGCCGGGAAGGCCCAGGGCCTGGCCTCGCCCGCCTGGGGCTGGGGGTGGAACTCCATCGTGGCGAGCTCGGTCACTTGGCCGCCTCCTCGTTCTTGTCGCCGGCTTCGACCGTGGCCTCGGCCTCGGGGTCCTCGGGGGGATCCGCGTCCTCAGCGGTCTCTCCGGAGACCGGCTCGTAGACGAGCACCGCGCGGTTGTCGGGGCGCAGCCGGTCCTTGGCGGCCTGCTGGACCTCTTCGGCCGTCACGTCGAGCACCCGCTGCACGGCGGTCAGCGCGAGCTGCGGGTCACCGAACAGCACCGCGAAGCGGCACAGTTCGTCGGCGCGGCCCGCGACCGTACCGAGCCGGTCCAGCCATTCGCGCTCCAACTGGGCCTGGGCGCGCTCCATTTCCTCGGCCGTGGGTCCCTCCGCGGCGAACCGGGCGAGCTCCTCGTCGACGGCGGCCTCGATGACCGGCACCTCGACGTCCGCGGACGTCTTCACGTCCAGCCACCCCAGGGAGGGCGCTCCGGCCAGCCGCAGCAGGCCGAACCCGGCCGCCACCGCCGTACGGTCCCGCCGTACGAGCCTGTTGTAGAGGCGGGAGGACTCGCCGCCGCCGAGGACGGTGAGCGCCAGGTCGGCCGCGTCGCACGCACGCGTGCCGTCCTCCGGGAGCCGGTAGGCGGCCATCAACGCGCGCGCCGGGACCTCTTCCTCGACGACCTCGCGCAGTTGCTCGCCGATGACGTCGGGAAGGGCGCCGGAGCGCGGCGCGGGCTTGCCGTCGTGCCCGGCGATCGACCCGAAGTACTTCTCGACCCAGGCGAGCGTCTCCTCGGGGTCGATGTCCCCGACGACCGACAGAACTGCGTTGTTGGGCGCGTAGTACGTGCGGAAGAAGGCACGCGCGTCTTCCAGGGTCGCCGCGTCCAGGTCCGCCATCGAGCCGATCGGCGTGTGGTGGTAGGGGTGGCCCTCCGGGTAGGCGAGGGCGGTCAGCTTCTCGAACGCCGTCCCGTACGGCACGTTGTCGTAGCGCTGCCGGCGCTCGTTCTTGACGACGTCCCGCTGGTTCTCCATGGACTCGTCGTCGAGGGCCGCGAGCAGCGAGCCCATGCGGTCGGCCTCCAGCCAGAGGGCGAGCTCCAGCTGGTGGGTGGGCATGGTCTCGAAGTAGTTGGTGCGCTCGAAGCTGGTGGTGCCGTTGAGCGAACCGCCCGCGCCCTGGACCAGTTCGAAGTGGCCGTTGCCCTTCACCTGGCCCGAGCCCTGGAACATCAGGTGCTCGAAGAGGTGAGCCAGGCCCGTACGGCCCTTGACCTCGTGGCGCGACCCGACGTCGTACCAGAGGCACACCGCCGCGACCGGGGTCAGGTGGTCCTCGGAGAGCACCACGCGCAGCCCGTTGGCGAGGCGGTGTTCGGTCGCTGTCAGGCCGCCGGAGCCTGCCTCGGCTGTGGCCGTGTGACCCATGGGCATGTACGTCCCTTCGATCGCGGATGCGGTTTGTTGCAACCGCTCTGTTCCTGCCGGTCCTGCCACTGTATGCAAGCGTGTGGAGTGCTGGCGAAGTTCCCGGCGGACGTACGCCGACAGCGAGATTCCTCGGGTGGGAGGCGGTACGTTTCAGCATCAGCGGCCACCGCCCAACACCGCCGCAGGGACGGGCCTTGGTCCGCGTTGTCAGTGCGGCAGTCCACAATGGTCCGCGTCAGATCCCGTTCATGTCTCAGCAAGGAGCCGGCAGCGATGGCCCGCCGCAGCACGAAGACCCCGCCGCCCGATGACTTCGAGGAGCGGATCCTCGACATCGACGTCGTCGACGAGATGCAGGGCTCCTTCCTCGAGTACGCGTACTCGGTCATCTACTCCCGAGCCCTGCCCGACGCCCGCGACGGCCTCAAACCCGTACACCGCCGCATCGTGTACCAGATGAACGAGATGGGCCTGCGCCCGGACCGCGGCTATGTGAAGTGCGCCCGCGTCGTCGGCGAGGTCATGGGTAAGCTGCACCCGCACGGCGACTCGTCGATCTACGACGCCTTGGTGCGTCTCGCCCAGCCGTTCTCCATGCGCGTGCCGCTGGTCGACGGCCACGGCAACTTCGGTTCGCTGGGCAACGACGACCCGCCGGCCGCCATGCGGTACACCGAGGCCCGCATGGCCGACGCGACGTCCCTGATGACGGAGTCGATCGAAGAGGACACGGTCGACTTCGCCCCCAACTACGACGGGCAGGAACAGGAGCCGGTGGCGCTGCCCGCCGCCTTCCCGAACCTGCTGGTGAACGGCGCGTCGGGCATCGCCGTCGGTATGGCCACGAACATGCCGCCGCACAACCTCGGCGAGGTCATCTCGGCCGCCCGTCACCTCATCCGCTACCCGGCCGCCGACCTCGACACCCTGATGCGGCATGTCCCGGGCCCCGACCTGCCCACCGGTGGCCGGATCGTCGGTCTCGCCGGGATCAGGGACGCGTACGAGACGGGCCGCGGCACGTTCAAGATCCGCGCGACGGTGGCGGTGGAGAACGTGACCCCACGCCGCATGGGCCTGGTCGTCACCGAACTGCCCTTCACGGTCGGCCCGGAAAAGGTGATCGCCAAGATCAAGGACCTGGTCGGCTCGAAGAAGCTCCAGGGCATCGCCGACGTCAAGGACCTCACCGACCGCAGCCACGGCCTGCGCCTGGTCATCGAGATCAAGAACGGTTTCGTGCCGGAAGCGGTCCTGGAGCAGCTCTACAAGCTGACGCCGATGGAGGAGTCCTTCGGTATCAACAACGTGGCGCTGGTGGACGGCCAGCCCCTCACTCTCGGCCTCAAGGAGCTCCTGGAGGTCTATCTCGACCACCGCTTCGAGGTCGTACGGCGTCGATCGGAGTTCCGCCGCAGCAAGCGCCGCGACCGGCTGCACCTGGTCGAGGGCCTGCTCACCGCGCTCGTCGACATCGACGAGGTCATTCGGCTGATCCGCTCCAGCGACAACTCCGCGCAGGCGAAGGAACGCCTGATGGAGCGGTTCTCCCTCTCGGAGATCCAGACGCAGTACATCCTGGACACCCCGCTGCGCCGGCTGACCCGGTTCGACCGTATCGAGCTGGAGTCCGAGAAGGACCGGCTGGCCGCCGAGATCGCGGAACTGACCCGGATCCTGGAGTCGGACGCGGAGCTGCGCAAGCTGGTCTCGACCGAACTGGCCGCGGTGGCCAAGAAGTTCGGCACCGAGCGGCGTACGGTCCTGCTGGAGTCGGCCGGCGCCGCCCCTGCGGCCGGCGTCTCGCTCCAGGTGGCCGACGACCCGTGCCGGGTCCTGCTGTCCTCGACGGACCTGCTGGCGCGTACGGCGAACGGCGAGCCGTTCCCGGCGGACGAGGACGGTCGGCGCGCGAAGCACGACCTGATCGTCTCCGCGGTCCCGGCGACGGCACGGGGCGAGGTGGGCGCGGTGACGTCGGCCGGCCGTCTGCTGCGTATCAACGTCATCGATCTTCCCCGGCTGCCCGACACGATGGCGGCGCCCAACCTCTCGGGCGGCGCCCCGCTGTCGGAGTTCCTCTCCCTGGAGGACGGCGAGACGGTGGTCTGCCTGACGACGCTCGACGAGTCGTCCCCGGGCCTCGCGATCGGCACTGAACAGGGCGTCGTCAAGCGTGTGGTCCCCGACTACCCTGCCAACAAGGAGGAGTTGGAGGTCATCACGCTCAAGGACGGCGACCGCATCGTCGGCGCCGCCGAGCTGCGCACGGGCGAGGAGGACCTCGTCTTCATCACGGACGACGCCCAGTTGCTGCGTTTCCAGGCTGCCCACGTCCGCCCCCAGGGCCGCCCGGCCGGCGGCATGTCCGGCATCAAGCTCACGGACGGCGCCAAGGTGATCTCGTTCACGGCGGTGGACCCGGCGGTGGACGCGGTCGTCTTCACGGTCGCCGGCTCACGGGGCACGCTGGACGACTCCGTGCAGACGACGGCGAAGCTGACACCGTTCGACCAGTATCCGCGCAAGGGCCGCGCCACCGGCGGCGTCCGCTGCCAGCGGTTCCTGAAGGGCGAGGACTGTCTGTCCCTGGCCTGGGCGGGCCCGACACCGGCGCGAGCGTCCCAGAAGAACGGCACCCCGGCGGAGCTCCCGGAGATGGACCCGCGCCGCGATGGTTCGGGCGTGTCCCTGCCGAAGACGGTGGGCGTGGTGACGGGCCCGGTGTAGGTCAGCCCGGTGCAGGTCAGCCTGGTGTGAGTCCGCCGGCTTCTTCGGAAACCTCCGGGCTCCGCTCCTGTACGTACCTCAGGACGCCCCACATGTTGTGCTCGTCGGCGTGTGGGGCGTCATCCATGCATGCCTCCAAGTCCTTTCCGAGGACGGGCAGTTGGATCCCGGACCCGATGAGGACGAGCCTGCTGAGACGCTCCTCGCCGTCACCCCAGGGCTCCGGATAGAACCGCAGGAACCGCCCGACGGCATGCACGGCGTACCGGTTGCCCGGGTCGTGCGGCCCGAAGTCGACGTACCCCTTGATTCGGTAGAGCCCTTCGGGCCGACTGTCGAGGAAGTCCATCAGCCGACGCGGATGGAGGGGGGTCGAGGAGCTGAAGGAGAGGCTGTCGTAGGCGGCGTGCAGATGCCCGGAATGGTCCCCCGCGCTGTCCTCGTGACCGTCTTCGCCCTCGCCGTGGTCGTTCAGGTCGTCGAAGGTCAGCTGACCGATGCGTTCCTGGGTCGGCCGGCAGTCGAAGAGGAACTCGGGGTCGACCCGCCCGTAGTCGGCCGGCACGACAGCTGCACGGTCGACCAGCCCGCGGACGATCCCCAGGACCCGTTCACCGCCGTCGGCGACCCGCCCGACCTTGTTGACGACGACGAGATCGGCGAGGGCCAGATGCCGGTCGACCTCGGGGTGCTTCACCCGGGTGTCATCGAACTCGACGGCGTCGACGACCTCGACGAGCCCCCCGTACACGACCCGGGGATTCTCACTGGCGAGCACCATCCGTACGAGTTCCTGCGGCTCGGCGAGCCCACTGGCCTCGATGACGATGACGTCGATCCGGGCCGAGGGTTGAGTGAGTCGATCAAGATAGACATCAAGTTCGCTCGCATCAACAGCACAGCACAGACATCCATTGCCCAGCGACACGGTGGAGTCCCCCAGCGCCCCCGCGACGGCCATCGCGTCGATCTCGATGGCCCCGAAGTCATTGACGATGGCCCCGATACGGCTGCCGCCGCTGCGGTGGAGAAGGTGGTTGAGGAGGGTGGTCTTGCCGGAACCGAGGAAGCCGGTGAGGACGATGACGGGGATCTGCCGAGGACTCTGGCTCGGACTCGGCTGATTCAATCTGCGACCTCTCTCACGCCGACGCGCACACCGGCTCACGGCCTCGCGCACGTACGAGGAACGAATGCCGCCCCAGGATACGAGCCGGAGGAATCATCGCTGAGTGAACGATTGTCGGCAGCCGGGGCGGGGCACACGTTGGGCATGGCGCCGGAGTGTGCGACCCTCGCTTCCTTCCGTGCGCCTCCTCTCCGCCTCCCCCGCCGATCAGAGCCGCTCGGCACTCTGGAGGCGGCAAGCGCCGCCCATCGCTCGCCGGTCCCCCTCCGTCGACCCGCACTCCGACGACCGGCGGACGGCCGCCTGATTCGGGGGTTGACATGGCTACAGGGAAGCACTCTGCGGGGAGGCTGGGCTCCACCGCGCTCACTCTCCTGCTCGCCGCCGCCTCGGTGACGCTGGCAGCGCGACAGCGGCGCCTCGACGCGGTACGCCTCCAGGAAAGGCTCCTGGAGATCGAGGAACTGGCGGTCCGGCGCAAGGCTCTGGCACACCAGCAGCGCATGCACTGGGAACTACTCGCCAGGGCGATCGACGATCCCTCCCTCGCCGCGGTGATCGATACCTACGACAAGAGCATCCCGGTGGAGAAACGCAGGCAGTTCCTGTACGCCAACGCGTGGTACTCCCACCTCTTCCACCTCTACAAGGCCGACATCCTGGACCGGGAGGGGCTGTACACGTACCTGCGCGAGTTCTTCCAGAGCTCCCTCTTCCGGGACTACTGGGAAGCGTCGAAGAGCCAGCGCGCGACCCTGAACGACTCGTCCGACGAGGCCGTGATCGGACGGATGGTCGACGGTCTTGTCAGGGACCTGGACGAGGCCGATACGGACGAGTGGTGGGTCGTGGGCAATCCCCCGTCGGACTGACGCCTACCTGCGACAACTTGCCGGTCAACCCGCCCGCGTCGACGACACGACCCAGCGACTTTCGGTGATGCGGGGACGAAGGCACCGTCGATCGCAGTAGCTTTCTGCCCAACACTGTCCCCAGAACCTTTGAAGGACCGGTACCCCACATTGAAGATCGTGCGCCGCATCGGTGTGCCTCCGAGCGCCCGAGGCAGTAACTCAGGAGCCAACTGCCCGGACGTGTTCGAACTCAGTGACGGTAATTTCGCCGTCATCGGCACCGAGGCCACCGAGGCGCTGGACGGCGAGCTGCCCGCCGACGCCGCTCGTGCCGACTACGAACGCATCGTCGTAGTGAGCCGGGAGACATTGATCCGCGCCAAGGCGGACATTCCCGACGCCTGACATCACCGCACGAGCACGCGCCCACCCGAGACGCGTCCGCCAATCGCCTGACCTCACTGCACCGTTGAGAGATCAGGGCACCTAGACGACGAGCAGTCCGGCACCCCGTCCCTGTTCGATCGAGCCCGATGAGGCCTGGCGCCAGAACGGCACCAGGCCACACGTGTGTCAGGCCTCCTGCGGACAGCGGACCGCCTCCGGGCCGCCGTCAGACCTTCAACGGCACCGCCACCGGGGGTACAGGCCCCACGTACCGCGCCGCCGGCCGAATGATCTTCGAGTCCTCCGCCTGTTCCAGGATGTTGGCACTCCAGCCCACCACACGGGCCGCCGCGAACGTCGGCGTGAACATCTCGCGCGGCAGGCCGCACAGTTCCATGACCACGCCCGCGTAGAACTCGACGTTCGTGTGCAGTTCGCGGCCCGGCTTCAGTTCGGCCAGGATCGCCTCCACCCGTCGCTCGACCTCGACCGCCAGCTCGACCAGCGGGCCACCGAACTGCTCGGCGATGCCCCGGAGCATGCGGGAACGGGGGTCCTCCGTGCGGTAGACCGGGTGACCGAAACCCATGACGCGGTCGCCGGCGAGAACGCGTTCGCGGATCCAGGCGTCGATGCGGTCCGTCGTCCCGATCGCATCCAGGGTGTCCAGCGCGCGGCTCGGGGCGCCGCCGTGCAGCGGGCCGGACAGTGCTCCCACTGCTCCGACCAGACACGCCGCCACATCCGCCCCGGTCGATGTGATGACCCGCGCCGTGAATGTTGATGCGTTGAATCCGTGATCAATGGTTGAGATCAGGTATTGCTCGATCGCCCTGGCGTGCAGCGGGTCCGGCTCCGACCCGGTCAACATGTACAGGTAGTTGGCCGCATACGGGAGGTCGTCCCGGGGCTCAACCGGGTCAAGGCCCTTGCCCAGCCGATGCAGCGCCGTCAGGACGGTCGGCACGGCCGCTGAGGCGACCAGGGCGTCCGCACGCCGCTGCTCTGCGTCGATGTCATACACGGGGCGGAAGCCTTTTGCCGCGCCGAGCAGCGACAGCGCCGTGCGCATTCCGGCCAGCGGTCCGGATCGGCCACTCGCCGCCGCGATCGCCGGCAGTGCCGCCCGCACCTCGTCGGGCAGCCGCCGCAGCGCCGACGTCTGCGCGGTGAAGGCGGCGAGACGGTCCGCGTCCGGCAGTTCCCCGTGGACCAGGAGGTGCCAGACATCCTCGAAGCCCCGGGTCTGCGCGAGTTCGACAGCGGAGTACTGGCGGTAGTGGTAAAAACCCTCGCGCCCCCTGACGTCACCAATTCGGGTGTCGGTGACGACGACGCCCGCGAGCCCCCGCGGTACGTCGACAGCGGTGGTTGCGGTTGTAGCGGCCCGGTTGATCGGCATGATTCCTCCCTGAACTTGATTTGACTGTCCATGATTGACTTAATCGATGTCAATATTGATTGAATCAACATATGATCCATATGGATACGGTGACACCCATGCGCGATCAAGAACCCGCCCCCGACCACACGAGCCGTCGGCTGAGCACCAGGGAGACCGCCGAACTGCTCGGCGTGAAGCCCGAGACCGTGTACGCGTACGTGAGTCGCGGTCAGCTCAGCAGCCGCCGCGATCCCGGTGGCCGCGGCAGCACCTTCGACGCCAACGAGGTGGAGACTCTCGCCCGCCGCAACAAGCGTGAGGGCAGCGGGAGTTCGAGCTCCGGCGGTGAGCTGTCCGTACGGACCCGGCTCACCCTCATCGACAACGGCCGGTACTACTTCCGGGGCGTCGACGCCGCCGAGCTGGCCGCGCGCCACTCCTACGAAGAAGTCGCCGAATGGCTGTGGACCGGCACTCTGCGCCCCGGGGTCACTTTCACCGCTCCCAAGGCCTCCGTCGCCGCCGCACGCCGCTGCGTCAACGCGCTGCCGGAGCACAGTGACCCGGTCGACCGGCTCCGGGTCGCCGCGATCGCCGCGGCTGCGGCCGATCCGCTCCGTTTCGACCTCTCCGAGGACACCGTCCTGGGCACCGCCCGCACCCTCATCCCCACGCTCGTCGCCGCCCTGCCGCCACGCTCGCCCAACCACCGCGACGAAGGCCCACTGGCCCACCGCCTATGGGCCCGGCTCACCGTCCGGATCGCCGACGAGGCGTCGCTGCGCGCCCTGGACACGGCACTCGGCCTCCTCGTCGACCACGACCTCGCCGCCTCGACCCTCGCCGTACGCGTCGCCGCGTCCGCCCGCGCGCACCCCTACGCAGCCGTCTCGGCCGGGCTCGGCGTCCTCGAAGGCCCGCTCCACGGCGCCGCCAGCGGCCTGGCGCACCGGATGCTCCTCGACGTGCTCGACGAGGGCAACGCGGCTCCCGTGGTCGCGGACGAACTGCGTGCGGGCCGCCGCGTCCCAGGGCTCGGCCACCGGCTCTACCCCGGCGTGGATCCACGCGCGCGTGCCCTCTTCGCCCTCCTGGAGGAGATGCCCCACGCCGCGCCCGCCCTCGCCGCGGCCCGCGACATCGTGACCACCACCGCCCGCCACACACCGCTGCACGCCAACGTGGACCTTGCCCTGGCCGTCTTCACGGTCGCCTGCGGCATGGGAGCGTCGGCAGGCGAGACGATCTTCGCCGTCGCCCGTACGGCGGGCTGGATCGCACACGCCCTGGAGGAGTACGGCGAGCGTCCACTGCGGATGCGCCCATCCGGAACCTACGTGGGTGAGCGCCCTCCGCAACCGCTCCCGGGGTAGCCGGCCGATGACGGAACCACCCGTTCCGCGCGGCTGGAAGTCGCCCCGCTCCAAGTCAGGTTAGGCTCACCTCTGTGAGTAGGTGCGCAACCGTCTCCCGGGACCTCGACGAGCCCATCGCGGGAACCGCGGCGACCGCGAGGACATGGCTGCTGCTCGAGCAGCCGGGCCCGTGGGGTGCCCAGGCGCTCACCACGAGCCACCTGGACCCCGCACTCGGCAGGGCCCTGGAGAAGGCCGCTGAGGGCACCGGCGTACGGATCGCCCTGATCCGCCGCCCCGGCCGTCACGCCGACTTCGGGCCACCTGCCGTACGGCGGGTGTACGTGGCCCACACCACGCCCGGCAACGGCTGGCTGCACAGCGCCACGACCCGCGATCCCGAGCAACTGCTCGACCTCGACTTCGCCGCCCTCGGCAAGGGCGCCCCGCATACCTTCGACACCGTGCTCCAGGGACGGCCCCACACCGGGGACCCCCTCGCGCTCGTCTGCACCAACGGCAAGCGCGACCGCTGCTGCGCGCTGCTCGGCCGCCCCCTCGCCGCCGAGCTGGCCGCCTCCGGGGTCGAGGGCGCCTGGGAGGTCACGCACCTCGGCGGACATCGCTTCTCACCGACGCTGCTCGTCCTGCCGTACGGATACGCATACGGCCGCGCCCAGGCCCCGCACGTCAAGGAGATCCTCCAGGGCGTACGCGAAGGGCGTGTCGTTGTGGAGGGCTGCCGCGGCGGCTCCGCCTGGGAGCGGCCCGGACAGGCCGCGGAACTGGCCGTCCGCTCGGCGGCGCGCGAGTACGCGACGGACGCGCTGAGCATCGTACGAACGGACGGCTCGGCGCCGCGCTG
Source organism: Streptomyces sp. NBC_00576 (assembly GCF_036345175.1). Lineage (NCBI taxonomy): Bacteria > Bacillati > Actinomycetota > Actinomycetes > Kitasatosporales > Streptomycetaceae > Streptomyces > Streptomyces sp. NBC_00576. The sequence goes on from NZ_CP107780.1 coordinate 2,705,239, forward strand.
GGAAGTGACCGTCGCTCACACGGACGGGCGCCGGTGGAGTGTCGCGGTGGCCCAGGGTGCCTCGCTGCCGCCTCGCCCGGAGAGCTGCGGATCGGCGTTGGGTTCGCCGGCGCGGATGGACGTGGTGGCGGTGCGCGAACTGAAGTAGTGCTGTCCACGGCTCCAGTGCACTGACCGCGCGGCGTCACCCCGTACGGCCCGCAGTCCACCCGTCAAGCACCCCCGTACACGCCTGTACACGCATTGATCAAGGGATCCACGTCACACCCCACTACGGCACAGGCCGCTCATCCCCGTACCGTCATGGGTATGAGCCCCACTCCCCCCGTACGCCGCCTGCGCCTCGGTCTGCCGCGGCGGATGTTCTCGCAGGTGCTGCTGATGCAGGTGGCGATCGCCGCGGGAGTCGCGGTGCTCGCGACCGGGCTGTTCCTCGCGCCGCTCAGCGATCAGCTGGACGACCAGGCGATGCGCCGGGCGCTGGCGATCGCGCAGACCACAGCGGCCCAGCGGCAGATCGCCGAGGATCTGCAGGGAAGCAGGCCGTCGGTCGACGGGCCGGTGCAGGCCGAGGCGGAGCGGATCCGGAAGGCCAGCGGGGCCGAGTACGTCGTGGTGATGGACATGCGGGGCGTGCGCTGGTCGCACACGGATCCGAAGGAGATCGGCCGGGTCGTCTCCACCGATCCCCGCCAGGCCCTGGCGGGCAAGGAGGTCATGGAGATCGACAGTGGCACCCTGGGCCGCTCGGCCCGAGGCAAGGTGCCGCTGCGCGACACCGGCGGCAGGGTCGTCGGGGCTGTCTCGGTGGGCATCGAGTACGACAGCGTGCGCGCACTGCTGTTCCACGCGATTCCGGGGCTGCTCGCCTATGCGGGCGGCGCCATGGCCGTCGGCGCCCTCGCCGCCTGGGTGATCTCCCGGAGAGTCCAGCGGCAGACCCGTGACCTGGCCTTCTCGGACATCGCGGCACTGCTCGCGGAACGCGAGGCCGTACTGCACGGCATCCGCGAGGGTGTCGTCGCCCTGGACCGCGCGGGCCGCGTCCGGCTCCTCAACGACGAGGCACAGCGCCTGCTGGGCATCGGCGAGGAGGCGGTCGGCCGCTCCCTGGACGAGGCGCTCGGCGCCGGACGTACGACCGATGTACTGGCCGGCCGGGTGACCGGAACCGACCTGCTCACCGTGCGCGGCCAGCGTGTGCTGGTCGCCAACCGTATGCCCACCGACGACGGGGGCGCCGTCGCCACTCTGCGCGACCGCACCGAGCTGGAGCAGCTCGGCCGCGAGCTCGACTCCACGCACGGTCTGCTCGACGCCCTGCGCGCCCAGGACCACGAACACGCCAACCGCATGCACACACTCCTGGGGCTGCTCGAACTGGAGATGTTCGACGACGCCGTGGAGTTCGTCGGCGAGGTGGTCGGCGACCATCGGGCCACCGCCGAGCAGGTCGCCGAGAAGATCCGCGATCCGCTGCTCGCCGCTCTGCTGGTCGGCAAGTCCACCGTGGCGGCAGAGCGCGGCGTCGCCCTGTGGGTCTCGGACCGGACGCTGCTCCCGGACCGGCTGATCGATCCCAGGGGGCTGGTCACCGTCGTCGGCAACCTGGTCGACAACGCGCTGGACGCCGTCGCGGGCACCGCGCACGCACGCGTGGAGGTCGAACTGCGCGCGGAGGGCCGTACCGCGATCCTCAGAGTGCGCGACACGGGGCCCGGAATCCCGGCGGAACAGCGCGAGTTGATCTTCACGGAGGGGTGGTCCACGAAGAAGCCCCCGGCGCACGGCAAGCGCGGAATCGGTCTCCCCCTGGTACGCCGGCTCGCGGAGCGGCAGGGTGGCAGCGCGCGCGTGGCCGATGCCGAGGGCGGGGGCGCCGAGTTCATGGTCGTACTGCCGGAGGCCCTCGCCGAGCCGGACCCGGCGCCGGAACGACAGCACGTGCGTGTCCCGGACACGGAACCGTCCCTGGAGCCGGCCGCCACCACGGCCACCAGCGCCCCCGCCACCGCCCCCGAGGAGGAGTCGAGATGATCGAGGTACTGGTCGTGGACGACGACATCCGCGTGGCGCGCGTCAACGCCGCGTACGTGGAGAAGGTGCCCGGCTTCCACGTCGCGGGGGAGGCGCACAGCGCGGCCGAGGCACTGCGGCAGTTGGAGGCGCTGCCGCAGTTGGACCTCGTCCTCATGGACCACTACCTGCCCGACGACACGGGCCTCTCGGTCGTCCAGGAGATGCGTCGGCGCGGCCACGAGACCGACGTGATCATGGTGACGGCGGCCCGGGACGTGTCGACCGTGCAGGCGGCGATGCGGCAGGGGGCGCTGCAGTATCTGGTCAAGCCGTTCGCCTTCGCGGGGCTGCGCTCCAAGCTGGAGGCATACGCGGAGCTGCGCCGCACCCTCGACGGCGGCGGCGAGGCCGAACAGGCCGAGGTGGACCGGATCTTCGGCGCCCTGTCCTCCGGGCCCGAGCCCGAACTGCCCAAGGGGCACTCCCCCACCACGGCGGAACTCGTGCGCCGCGCCCTGGTCAACGCCGAAGGCCCCCTGTCGGCCCAGGAGATCGCCGAACGGACGGGGGTGAGCCGCCAGACCGCCCAGCGCTATCTGAAGCTCCTGGAGCGCACCGGACGGGCCAGGCTGACGCTCAAGTACGGCGACGCGGGCCGCCCGGAGCACCGTTATGTCTGGGCGACCCGCGCCTGAGGACGGGCGAGCCCAACGGAGTTGTGAAGATCTTGCTCGCGCCCCGTAGTTCGATGGCGGAAGACATGGCGCATGCCACAACATCAGTCTTCTGGACGCAAGCCGTTCTTCTGCTTGCAAAAGTCTGTTGTGCTCGTCGGCCCTGAGGGAGAGGCCCGATGATTGACGTCCTGGTAGTGGACGACGACCTCCGTGTCGCGGAGATCAACGCCAAGTACGTGGAAAGGGTTCCCGGGTTCAGGATCGCTGCCCGTGCGCACAGCGCCGCCCAGGCCCTGGCCGCCGTACAGCAGGGCACCATCGACCTGGTCCTGCTCGACCACTACCTGCCCGACCAGACGGGACTCGAACTCGTCCACCGTATGCGGGAACAGGGCCACTGCACCGATGTCATCATGATCACGGCGGCGAGCGACGTGGTGACCGTACAGGCCGCGATGCGTTTGGGTGCGCTGCACTACCTGGTCAAGCCGTTCACCTTCGCCGCTCTGCGCACTCGCCTGGACTCCTACGCCGCCCTGCGCCGCACCGTCGACCGTGTCGGCGACCCGAGCCACACCGGCCAGGAGCAGGTCGACCGGATCTTCGGCGCCCTGCGCACCCCGCCGGCACCTTCACCTCCCGACCTCCCGAGCGGCCACTCGGAACCGACCACGGACCTCATCTGCGGCGTGCTGCACCGCGCCGGCCACCCGCTCTCGGCTCACGAGGTGGCCGCCGAGACAGGATTGAGCCGATCCACGGCCCAGCGCTATCTCCGTCACCTGGAACAAGCAGGCCGTCTCCGTCTCTCCCTCAAGTACGGCGACACAGGCCGCCCCGAACACCGGTACGCATGGGTGGCCCCCTGAGCGTCTTGCCTGCCTCCCGCTCAGGGTCGTACGACAGTGAAATCGCCGCCCGCTAAACGGCTCCCGCTCCCGTGAGCGACCGCACCTCGGTCTCCGCATGCTTGGCCTTGTCCGGGTCCTCCGCCGAGGTGACCGTGCCGAGCCAGCCGGCGAGGAATCCCAGCGGGATCGAGACGAGCCCCGGGTTCTGCAACGGGAAGTACTGGAAGTCCACTCCCGGGAACAGCGACTCGGAGCTGCCTGACACCACGGGCGAAAGCAGCACGAGGAGCACCGACGGAATCAGCCCGCCGTACACCGACCACACCGCCCCCCGGGTCGTGAAGCCACCCCAGAACAGCGAGTAGAGCAGTACCGGCAGATTCGCGGACGCCGCGACAGCGAAGGCGAGGCCCACCAAGAAGGCGACGTTGAGGTCGCGGGCCAACAGGCCGAGGGCGATCGCGACCACGCCGATGCCGACCGCGGCGGTGCGGGCCACGGCCACCTCGCTGCGCGGCTTGGCGCGCGGGCGACGCAGCGACGCGTACAGGTCGTGCGCCACGGATGCCGAGGACGCGAGCGTGATGCCTGCGACCACCGCGAGAATCGTTGCGAAGGCAATGGCAGCGACGATCGCGAACAGAACCGTTCCGCCTGTGGAGTCCGCGCCACCGCCCAGGTCGAGGGCCAGCAGCGGGACCGCCGTGTTCCCGGCCGCGTTCGACCCACGGACCGCCTGCGGTCCGACGATCGCTGCCGCGCCGAAGCCGAGGACGATCGTCATCAGATAGAACCCGCCGATGAGCCCGATGGACCAGACGACCGAACGGCGCGCGGCCCGAGCGGTCGGCACGGTGTAGAAGCGGGAGAGGATGTGCGGCAGCCCGGCCGTACCCAGTACGAGGGCGAGCCCCAGGCTCATGAAGTCGAGACGCGAGGTCCAGTCGCCGCCGTACCTCAGCCCGGGTGCGAGAAACGCGTCACCATGACCACTGCGCTCGGCCGCTGTGCGGAGCAACTGGTCGAAGTCGCCGTGGAACCGCACCAACACCAGTACGGTCAGCGCGATCGCCCCGCCCATCAGCAGGACCGCCTTGACGATCTGGATCCAGGTAGTGGCCCGCATTCCTCCCAACGACACATAGATCACCATGAGCGCGCCGACCGCGATCACCGTCCAGGACTGCGCCGCCTCGCTCGTCCCGCCCAGCAGCAGCGCGACCAGGCTGCCCGCTCCCACCATTTGCGCCACCAAATACAGAACGGACACGGTGACCGAGGAAGTTCCCGCCGCGATCCGCACCGGCCGCTCCCGCATCCGCGCCGCGATGACGTCGGCAAGCGTGAACCGCCCGCAGTTGCGCACCAGTTCGGCGACCAGGAACAGCACGACGAGCCAGGCCACCAGGAAGCCCACCGAGTACAGCAGCCCGTCGTAGCCGAAGAGCGCGATGAGGCCGGAAATGCCGAGGAAGGAGGCGGCCGACATGTAGTCGCCTGCGATGGCAAAACCATTCTCCATCGGGGAGAAGAGCCGACCGCCCGCGTAGAACTCCTCCGCCGAACCCTGTCGATGCCGGCTCACCCACGTGGTGATGGCCAGCGTGACGGCGACGAAAGCGCTGAACAGCACCAGCGCCAGCATCTGATGGTTGCCGGTCACGATCCACCGCCTCGGAGGCCACGCGTCAGTTCCTGGGTGTCCCAGCGCAGATCGAGCGCGGCCCGGTCCCTGCGCAGCCGTGCGTGCCGCGCATACGCCCAGGTGAACAGGAACGTCGTGAGGAACTGTCCAAGTCCCGCCAGCATCGCCACGTTCACCGCGCCCGTCACGGGCCGCGCCATGAATCCGGGCGCCGTGGTCGCGGTCACCACATAGCCCACGTACCAGGAGAAGAAGACCGCGACACCGGGGATCACGAACCTGCGGTACCGGCGGCGTACCTCCTGGAAGGCCGCGCTGCGCTGCACCTCCAGATAGACGTCGGCCGCGCCACCGCCCCGGCTCTCCTGCTCCCGGCGCGCGGGCGGAACGACGGGAGCGGGCGCACCCGTACCGTCCAACTCACCCCAGCCAGAGGCGAGCGCGTCGTACCAGGGGTCGTCGAACCGCGTGTCCCCGCCCACCTCCCCATGGGTCGGGACGGCGGCATGACCTTCATGGGTCTTGGCCGAACTCTCAGGACCGCCCCCGCGCCTGCGAGGACGACCGGTGCTTGACTGCATGCCCAAGGATGGACAGAACGGGAAGATCCCCGACTCTTCTTCGCCACGGTGTTCACCCCATTAGGTGATTCACCCCGTGGGGGGACGCACCAACCCCTTCCCATAGGCGTAACGCACCGCCTGCGCACGGTCCTTGATTCCCGTCTTGGCGAAGAGGTTGTTGATGTGGGTCTTCACGGTCGCCGTGGAGACATGCAGCTTGATTGCGATCTCCTGGTTGCTGAGGCCGTCCGCGATCAGCATCAGCACCTCGGTCTCCCTCGTGGTGAGCCCGTCGGGCGGCTCGGCGGGCGCGTCCTGCTTCTTCTCAGGCTCCGTCAGCCGCTCCAGGAGCCGCCGCTGGATGCTCGGCGACAGCCCCGCGTCCCCGGACAGCACGCTGTGCACCGCCCTGACGATTTCGTCGCCGTCCGCGTCCTTTGTGAGATAGCCGCGCGCGCCTGCCCGCAGCGCGCGGAACAGCGACTCGTCGTCCGCGAACGTCGTGAGCACCACGACCTGGGTCCCGGGATACTCCGCCCTGATCCGCCGAGTCGCCTCGACGCCGTCACAACGCGGCATGCGCAGGTCCATCAGGACCACGTCCGGCGCCAGTTCGGCGACCAGCTGCACGGCCTCGTCCCCGTCCCCGGCCGCTCCGACTACCTCGATCCCGGGCAGCAGACCGAGCAGCATCACGATGCCTTCCCGTACGACGGTCTGGTCGTCCGCGACCACCACCCGCGCGGATTCCCGGCCGGCCTCCTCCGTCATGTCGGCACCCTCAGCGTCACCACGAACCCCTTCTCGTCCGGCCCGGCATCCAGCGAACCGCCCAGCAACTCGGCGCGCTCTCGCATGCCCAACAGACCGTACCCGCCGCCCACCCCCTTGAGTTCGCCCGGCGAACCGCCCGAGTCCCGTACGTCCAGCGTCACTTGGTGATCGCTGTAGTCCAGCCGCACCTGGACCTTGGCGCCCGGAGCATGCTTGCGGACATTGGTCAGCGCCTCCTGGGCCACCCGGCGTACGGCCTGCGACGCCTCTGCCGGCAGCGGCCTGCGCTCACCCGTAATGGTGACGCCCACGTCGTCCGTCACGCCGACGATTTCCTTCAGGTAGTCCTCCAACGGGGACATCTCGCCCCTCAACGCGGACAGGGCCTGTCTCGTCTCGGCCAGACCGTCGCGGGCCATTCCCCGAGCCGCCACCACCCGTTCGAGTATCCGGTCCCGGTCGGCGCCGCGCTCGATCAGTAGGCGGGCCGCTTCCAGGTGCACCATCTGCGCCGAGAGGCTGTGCGCGAGTACGTCGTGGATCTCTCGCGCGATCCGGGCGCGCTCCGCGAGTGCCGCCGACTCCGCTTCGGCGGCCCGCGCGGCTCGCTCCTGGGCGAGGAGCCGCTGAGCGTTGCCGCGCGCTTCGGCGTCGAGCCGCAGGACGTATCCGGCGAGGGCGAGACCGATGGTGGTGACGGTCGTGGTGAGCAAGGAGTCGTCGTCCACCACCGCGTACGAACCGAGGGCCACCACGCTCATGGGCAGAGCGGCTGACAGGGGCATTCTCTCCAGGGCCGTGATCGCGCACGCGCACCACACGACGAGGGCCGGCACCCGGAAACCCGCGGCCTGACCCACGACCGCGAGGCCTTGAAGCAGCAGTAGAAGCGCCAGAGAGGGCCACAGTCGGTGCTGGAAAGTTGTCCGGTAGAGCGCCCAGGCGAGCAGCGCGGCGAACAGGACTCCGCCGACGGCCAGAGCCGAGTCCCAGCCCCGGGGCGGATGGCTGCTGACGGCTCCCCACAGCAGCATGCCGAGGACCAGCAGCCGGGTGGCCCAGGCGAGCCGACGGCGGTTGCGTGATATTCCCTCGCGGCCGAGCGCCTCCCTGGAGGGCCAGCGCAACCAGTCGTTCCTCGTCACACCCGCTCCTTCCGCAGACTCACGCCGTCACCGTAAGCCGTGGTCTGCCGGTGCGCCGAGGGCGTGGACGCCGGGTGAAGCGACTCCGGGTTCGGGGATGTCAGATCCAGGGACTTCGTCCGCCAGTGCAGGATTCCGGCGCGGAGCAGCAGCGTCGCCGCGAGAGCGAGGAGAAGGGCCGGGGTGTGCTGGTGGACGCCGAGCGCGGCGCCCAGGGCGAAGAGACCGACGCGGAGGCCGATCCCGATGATCCACACGACGACACTCGCCTTGGTGCTCCGGCTCCACACCTCGCCGTCCGCCTCCGCCCAGACACGGGTGGTCCAGGCCCAACCGGCTCCGGTGGCAAGGCCGATGAGCAGTTCGGCCGTGAGCAGGGTGATCGACTCCGCGCGGTGATGGATGTCGATCAGGCCGGGCTCACGCAGTGCCACGACGACCAGGATCACGGGCACGACCCACCAGCGCCGGTCCGTGTCTATCCGGCGTGTGCGGAACTGCCGCACGACCACCAGGGCGACGACGGCGACGATCAGCAAGGCATCAACGAGCCCGGACATCAGGCCTCCGTGGGCGAAGAAGGGGCAGATGTCGGCAGCGGGTGCTGTCGACGCCTTCGACGCTACGGAAGAGGGCACGTCAGAGGATCGGAGCAGGGGTGGACCAAGGGTGGATTCGCAGCGGGTCGGGTGTCCACCCCAGGGTGGAGAGATGGTGCCGGGGCGGCACTTTCAAGTGTCACCCCGGCCCTGAACCCAGGACGGGTCACGCGTCGATTCGAGACCTGTCCAGCGTTGCCGCCGAACTGGAGATGAATTCCTTGCGAGGAGCGACGTCGTTGCCCATCAGAAGGTCGAAGACCTGCTCGGCCGACTCCAGGTCGGACAGGTTGATCCGGCGCAGCGTGCGATGGCGCGGATCCATCGTGGTCTCGGCCAGCTGGTCGGCGTCCATCTCACCGAGGCCCTTGTAGCGCTGGATCGAGTCCTTGTAGCGGACACCCTTGCTCTGGAACTCCAGAAGCTTCTCGCGCAGCTCACGGTCCGAGTAGGTGTAGACGTACTTGTCCTGGCCCTTCTTGGGCTGGATGAGCTCGATGCGGTGCAACGGCGGTACCGCGGCGAACACCCGGCCCGATTCGACCATGGGCCGCATGTAGCGGTGGAACAGCGTCAGGAGCAGGGTGCGGATGTGAGAGCCGTCGACGTCGGCGTCGGTCATCATGATGATCTTGCCATATCGAGCCGCGTCGATATCGAACGTACGACCGGATCCGGCCCCTATGACCTGGATGATCGCGCCGCACTCGGCGTTCTTCAGCATGTCGGTCACGGACGACTTCTGGACGTTGAGGATCTTGCCCCGGATCGGCAGCAGGGCCTGGAACTCCGAGTTCCGGGCGAGCTTGGCCGTACCGAGCGCCGAGTCGCCCTCCACGATGAACAGTTCACTGCGCTCGACGTCGTCACTGCGGCAGTCGGCGAGCTTGGCGGGCAACGAGGAGGACTCCAGGGCCGTCTTCCGGCGCTGCGCGTCCTTGTGCTGGCGGGCCGCGATGCGCGTACGAGCCGCAGAGACGGCCTTCTCCATGACGACGCGGGCCTGGGCGGCGGCGTCCCGCTTGGTGGAGGTAAGGAAGTCCTTCAGCTCCTTGGACACCACATTCGTCACGATGCGGCGAGCCGCCGAAGTACCGAGCACCTCCTTGGTCTGGCCCTCGAACTGCGGCTCGGCGAGACGCACCGTGACGACCGCGGTAAGGCCCTCCAGGGCGTCGTCCTTGACGATGTCGTCCTCGGCCACGCGCAGCAGTTTCTTGGTGCGCAGCACCTCGTTCATCGTCTTCGCGACGGCCTGTTCGAAGCCCGCGACATGGGTGCCGCCCTTGGGGGTGGCGATGATGTTCACGAACGACTTCAGGTTCGTGTCGTAGCCGGTGCCCCAGCGCAGTGCAACGTCGACGCCCAGTTCGCGCGTGACCTCGGTGGGCGTCATCTGGCCGTGGTCGTCCAGGACCGGGACCGTTTCCTTGAAGGTGCCCTGTCCGGAGAAACGGAGGATGTCACAGACCGGCTTGTCAGCGGCCAGGTACTCGCAGAACTCGCTGATGCCACCGTCGAAGCGGAAGGATTCCTCGCCCTTGCTGCCGCCCTCACCGAGCCCGAACTCGTCGCGGACGACGATGGTGAGGCCAGGCACCAGGAACGCGGTCTGCCGGGCACGCTGGTGGAGGTGCTCAAGCGAGAGCTTGGCATCCTTGAGGAAGATCTGACGGTCGGCCCAGTAGCGCACGCGCGTACCGGTGCGGGTCTTGGGGATCCGCTTGGTCTTGCGCAGGCCCCCCGGCTCGAAGGTGGCGTCGGGGCCGACATCGGCGAAGGAGCCGGGCACGCCGCGCCGGAAGCTGATCGCGTGGGTGTTCCCCACACGGTCGACCTCGACGTCCAGGCGGGCCGAGAGGGCGTTCACCACGGACGCGCCCACCCCGTGCAGGCCGCCGGAGGCGGCGTACGAGCCACCACCGAACTTGCCGCCGGCGTGCAGCTTGGTCATGACGACCTCGACGCCGGAAAGGCCGGTCTTGGGCTCGACGTCCACGGGGATACCGCGGCCGTTGTCCCGTACCTCGACGGAACCGTCATCGTGCAGGATGACGTCGATGTGGTCGCAGTAGCCCCCGAGGGCCTCGTCCACTGAGTTGTCGATGATCTCCCAGAGGCAGTGCATCAGGCCACGACTGTCGGTCGACCCGATGTACATGCCCGGACGCTTGCGCACTGCCTCGAGCCCCTCGAGGACGAGCAGGTGCCGCGCGGTGTAGTTGGAACCGTCCCGGTCTGCTCCTGCCAGCAGCGCTGTGGACGGCACGGACGTATCGGCGGTCACGCGGTTCGCTCCTCGCTGAATTTCAGTTGGGGCCCTGGTGGGTAAGGGCCCGGCTTCGGTCACCGCTCAGAGGGTACCGAGGCCTGGTAGAGCCGATGTAACGCCACCCTCGTCTGAAACTCAGACTAAACCAGGGTCGCATACTTGTTCGATCCCTCGTTGGAGTGAAGTACATATCACGTTCCCTTCCAGGCATGAACCATTTAGGCTCCGGGCACGTCCTCAAGAACAACCGGCAACCCAGCCGGGAGGACCGACACCCCTACAGACGACAGACAGCGCGAACCCGTACAGACACAAAGACACGCAATACGGCACATTCGCCGCCAACCGGCAGCAGACAGCCGTCTCGAAAAGATTTTTTCGAGGAAGAGCCACGAGCGGGAACGTTTTCGGCCTGGTTGGATGTTGACCCTGGTACGACAGCTCGTCGAGCTAGAGAAGAGGCGACGTGACTACTGTTCTGACCCCCGCGAGCCCGCTGACGGCCGCTGATCGCTGCGACCGCTGCGGCGCCCAGGCATACCTTCGCGTTGTCTTGGCGAGCGGCGGAGAACTGCTCTTCTGCGCCCACCACGGTCGCAAGTTCGAGCCGGAACTCAAGAAGATCGCCGCTGAGATACAGGACGAGACGGAGCGACTGACGACCGTTCCGGCCAGCTCCACCGAAGAAGACCGCTGACACTGCGCTTCGACGACGAGCCAGCCCCGGCACAGGCCGGTTGATTCGGGCGGCCACTCCTGCATTCAGGAGTGGCCGCCCGCTTCACGCAAGCCGCTCACGGGGCATCAGGCACTGTTACCGGGCGGGGCCTCGAAAACCCCTCAGGCCGCCACCTACGGCCCCTCAGCCGCCGTTCCCGGGGGCAGCGAGGTTGCCCCACCCCATCGTCCGTACGACGTCCGAGACCCGCGTATAGACGCCCGGGCTGCTGGGCCGTCCGCAGCCACTCCCCCAGGACACGAGCCCGACCAGCCGCCCCTGGGCGACCAGCGGCCCTCCACTGTCCCCCTGGCAGGCATCCTGCCCCCCTGCGGCCTCGCCCGCACACAGCATGCTGTCGGCTCGGTACGTTCCGTCGGCGCTGCCGGGATACGCCCGCTCACAGAGCGCATCGGACAGCACGTGGACGCGTGCGGCGCGCAGACCGCGTGCGTAGTCGCCGCCCCCTGTGATGTCGCCCCAGCCGTAGACCGTGGCACTCGTACCGGGCTGGTAAGCCGGGTCGCCGGCAGCCGCCATCCCGATGACCGAGCTCTGCGGGAGGGACTCGGCGAGGGTGAGCACGGCGAAGTCCCCGGCGTTGCTGATCTTGTCGTAGCCCGGATTGACCCAGGTGTCGTGTACGGCGATCTCCTTGCCCTGGGTCGACGTCAGGTCTGTACGCCCGGTGATGACCTTCAGGTCCTGAACGCGGTTGGGTGGTGCTCCCAGGACGTCCTCACCCATGCAGTGGGCCGCGGTCAGTACGGTGGTCCGGCCGACGGCCACGCCACCGCAGAACTGCCCGGCCCGGATACCCCCGAACCGGTCACGACTGGACAGCGCCACCGTCCACGGGCCTTCGGACACTTCGACCGGGAATCCGCCGACGACGACGCCGTCGGCCGCCGCAGGGGCGGCGGACGCCAGCGGTATCACGGCGGCCGCGGCCGCCAGAACCAGCGACCGGGTCAGCGCCCGGGACAGGGCCCGGACAAGGGGGTGACGCATGCGCGCTCCTCACTCTGGGATGATCACGAGAAACCCAGAGTGATCCAACGGGCTCCGCCCCGCACGCTCGGGCCACGAAAGAGGGACGCCGCCGACTGGAGCACCCCGCTCCACACGCGCCGGTGCGACGACCCTCCTCCCCGCTCAGCACGGAAGGCCCGGCCCCCTGAGGGGGCCGGGCCTTCCGTGTCGTACGACCGCGACCTAGTCGAGGTAGTCGCGCAGCACCTGGGAACGCGACGGGTGACGCAGCTTCGACATGGTCTTGGACTCGATCTGGCGGATGCGCTCGCGGGTGACGCCGTACACCTTGCCGATCTCGTCGAGGGTCTTCGGCTGACCATCGGTGAGACCGAAGCGCATCGAGACGACGCCCGCCTCGCGCTCGGAGAGAGTGTCGAGGACAGAGTGCAGCTGCTCCTGGAGGAGCGTGAAGCTGACCGCGTCGGCGGGGACGACCGCCTCCGAGTCCTCGATGAGGTCACCGAACTCGCTGTCGCCGTCCTCACCCAGGGGGGTGTGGAGGGAGATCGGCTCACGGCCGTACTTCTGGACCTCGATGACCTTCTCCGGGGTCATGTCGAGTTCCTTGGCCAGCTCCTCCGGGGTGGGCTCGCGGCCCAGGTCCTGAAGCATCTGGCGCTGCACGCGCGCGAGCTTGTTGATGACCTCGACCATGTGCACCGGGATACGGATGGTGCGGGCCTGGTCGGCCATGGCTCGGGTGATCGCCTGACGGATCCACCAGGTGGCGTACGTCGAGAACTTGTAGCCCTTGGTGTAGTCGAACTTCTCGACCGCGCGGATCAGACCGAGGTTGCCCTCCTGGATCAGGTCCAGGAAGAGCATGCCGCGGCCGGTGTAACGCTTGGCCAGAGAGACCACCAGACGGAGGTTGGCCTCCAGGAGGTGGTTCTTGGCGCGGCGACCGTCTTCGGCGATGATCTCCAGCTCGCGCTTGAGCTTCGGGGCCAACTTGTCGGCGTTCGCCAGCTTGTCCTCGGCGAAGAGACCCGCCTCGATGCGCTTGGCGAGCTCGACCTCCTGCTCCGCGTTGAGCAGGGGGACCTTGCCGATCTGCTTGAGGTAGTCCTTGACCGGGTCGGCGGTGGCACCGGCTACGGCGACCTGCTGCGCCGGCGCGTCGTCCTCGTCGTCGTCGGAGAGGACGAAGCCCTTGTTCTCGGCCCCCTCCTCTTCCTCTTCGCCGGCCTTGACGTCCTCAAGGACCTCGTCCTCGGCGCCCTCGGCGTCGTCCTTGCCGGCGGTCGCCTTCTTGGCCGCTGTCTTCTTGGCGACGGTCTTCTTCGCGACCGCCTTCTTGGCGGTCGTCGTCTTCTTGGCGGCGACCTTCTTCACGGGCGCCTCGTCCTCGGTGGAGGACTCGGCCGAGGGAGCCGCCGGGGTGGCGGTGGCGGTGGCCTTCTTCGTGGTCACCGTCTTGGCCGCGACCGTCTTGGTGGCGGTGCGCTTGGCCGGACTCTTCGCTGCGACGCTCTTTCGGGTGCGCTTGGGCTCCGCGGCACTGACCATCAGCGTCACACCCTCTTCCTCGAGGATCTGGTTGAGGCTGCGCAGTACGTTCTTCCACTGAGTGGCCGGAATCTGGTCAGCTTCGAAGGCCCGACGCACGTCGTCGCCGGCGATCTGCCCCTCAGCCTTTCCCCGCTCGATGAGCGCCATGACAGAGACGGACTCGGCGATCTCGGGCGGGAGCGTACGGGATGTGCTGGCCGACACGAACAACCTCTCGGAACGATTGGAAAACGGCTTCCGGCCCCGTCCAGTACGGACAGGAGCCGACGACCGCCGACTGGGGATGGGCCGACGGCGCGGGCAAGGGCCGGGAAGATGCACAGCGCCTTGAACGGCGTCCGTATTCCCTCCGCGGCTGTCACCTCTTAGGTCATCGCGCTGCTTCCGCAAGCGTTACGCCCAATCTGCGTGGCCCGAGTCACACCCCGTAAGCACTCAAAAGCGGTCAGATATGGCTAGAGGTGGTCAGCCATGGTCGCGACCAGGCTGCCCCGACCGCCCTCCGCCCGCGCCGACAGCCGTTTTCACAGCCCTGCCGGACCCCTGAGGACGGTCCGCCGCCTCTTCGTCTCACCGCTCACCGCACGGTCGCCCGGTCTCGCCGCCGGGCCCCGCCGAGCCCTCTCGGGATCCGACGGGGCCCGGCAGCAACGGTACGGGAGTGAGCGATTTTTCCGGGAATGACATGGTTCCCGATCGCGCCGCCCTCGGCGCGCGGTCAGTGCTCGCGCGGGGCCGGGACCACGCGCTCCACCTCGGGGTGCACCATGAGGAGCTGCCGCATGGCCGCCTCCGCCGCCGCGCCGTCGCCCGCCGCGAGAGCGTCGACGATCCTGGCGTGGTGGGCCAGGGAAGCCTCGGTGGGCCGGTCACAACCGGTGATCGGACCGCCTGATACCTGGAGAGCGGCGGACACGATCCCGGAGAGGTGCTCCAGCATGCGGTTGCCGGCGAGCTGGATGAGCAGCGAGTGGTACTCGGCGTCGGCGCGCGAGAACGTCATCGAGTCACCCTGGTTCATGGCGTGGCCCATGATCTCGACCATGTCGACGAGCCGCTGCTGAACCTCCTCGCGCCCGTGCCCGGCGGCGAGGCGAGCGGCGAGCGGCTCGATCGTCCAGCGCAGCTCGCTGAGCTCGCGGCGCTGATCGTCGCGCTGCGGTCCGAAGGCCCGCCACTCGATGATGTCGGGGTCGAGGAGGTTCCAGTCGCTGACGGGACGTACGCGCGTGCCCACGTTCGGCCGGGCGCTCACCAGGCCCTTGGCCTCCAGAACGCGGAGCGACTCGCGGACGACAGTGCGGGAGACCTCGAAACGCTGGCCGATCTCCTCGGGCACGAGGGGACGGTCCGCGCCCAGGTCGCCGGAGACGATCATCTGGCCCAGTTGCTGGACGAGTTGACCGTGCAGCCCGCGACCGCGGCTGCCCGCGGATCGGCGACCGACGCGGCCCAGCTCCGGGTCGGCGGCATCCCAGGAAGGGACTCCCACACGGCCGGCGCCGGGGCCCTCGGCGTAGGGGTAGCGGTCGAGTCCGCCCGGGCCGACGAGACCGGAGTCTGCGGAGCGGGCGGCGGTCATCATGGTGTGCGCAAGGGTACTCACGGATCCTTTGTCGGCTCCGTCTTCAACTCCCTTGAGGTCTTTGGTGAAAAGCACACGAAAGGGTGATCGCTCACCCCGTCGCAATTGACGCCTTATCGGAAAGAAACGGGCGTTCCTCGGGGAGTTGTGCGCAGGGCAGGACCGGAAGGGGCGCGGACGATCGTCATCGGACCCTGCTTCGCAGGGTCGTGAGCAGATACGCACAGAGCAGAGCAGCCAGCGACAACGCCAGCGCGCCGCCGACGGGTTGGGCGATCATCCGCGCTCCGGCGGCCAGATACCGCTCGCCCCCGAACGGCCACTGCGCCAGGAACAGTTCCCGCAGCCGCACGGAGAACCCGGCCGCACTTCGCACGGACGAGCCCTCCAGGGCCTTCTGCACGAGGGGCACCACCAGGACCGGTACGGCGACCACCGCCGCGAGCCCGGCGGTGGTGGACCGGAAGATACCCGCGGCCAGCACCCCGGCCCACGCGCAGCCGATCACGAGGCCGATCCAGCTCGCGGTCAGTGCTAGCCAGTCCGCGGGAACCTGCGCCAGCTCCCGTCCGTAGACGAGGTAGAGCACTTCGGCGTCGCAGCCCACGGTGAGGAAGGCCAGCAGCAGGCCGGTGGCCGCGGCGACGAGGAGCTTGGCGGCGAGCAGTCCAAGTCGGCGAGGCACGGTGCCGCGGTCAACCGCCAGGGCAGGGTGGCGGAACTCGTCACCGAAGGCGATGGCGCCCAACAGCCCGGCGCCGACTGCCGCGGGCGGCAGCGGCAGCTCCTGCGGCCAGGCGGCCAGCAGGCGATGCTGGGGAGTGTGGCCGATGCGTGCCAGGAGTACGGCGACGAGCGCGGAGGAGACGAGCACGGCGGCGCCCGTCAGAAACCCGGTGCCGACACCGCGGGCCCGGCGCAGCTCGTAGCGGAGAGGACGCAGCGGACTCGGAGCAGGGCGGACGGAGATGGGGGGTGGGAGCGGGGGCGGACTGTCGGGGATGAGGGCGCTGGAAGAGTGCGGGCGGGCGCCCTGGGGGCGTGCGGTCGCGGACGTCGCCGAGGTGCGGCCGACTGTCGGCTCGGAGACCCGGGTGACCGCCGGCAAGCGGCTGGGGGTCACGTTCGGCTCGGGGAGACGGGTCGCCCGGGGGACCTCGGTCGGCGCTGTGGTGGCTGAACCCTGGCGCACAGCAGCGTCTTCAGGGGTGGCCCCGGCAGCCTTCCGTCCTGCCGCGCCGTCGATCTCGCCGGTCACGCCGATCTCGCCGGTCACGCCGATCTCGCCGGTCACGCCGGTCACGCCGGATGCTCCGACCTTGCCGAGGGCCCTTGCTCCATCGGTCACATGCCCCTCGCCGGGTGTCCAGGGTGGCTGCATCTCGCGGCACGCCTGCGGCTCGCCTTGGCGGGTCGAGCAGGCGCCGGGCCCCATGTCACCGACCTCGTCGGCGAGTTGATGTACGAGGATGCAGTTCCGGAACGCGGTCTCGCCGATGTCCGCACAGGTGCTGCCGTACACGGAGAGCCGATTGTCGGCCTCCTGTACGACCTCCACGGAGCGCTGCGCCGTCCGGGCCTCTTTGGTCAGCAGGGCCGCGAGACGGGCGGCGTGGGGGCTGCGGACGACGACACGGGGGCGCAGCCGGGTGCGGGAGAAGTCAGCGGCCTCCTGGTCGGCGACGAGTCGTCCCTGTTCCAGGGTGATGATCCGGTCGGCGGTGCGGGCCGCCTCCTTGGGGTCGGTGGTGGTGCACAGGACGGTGCCGCCCTGGGCGGCGTGGGCGCGCAGCATGCCGTGCAGCCAATGGCGTTCACGGGCGGACAGACCGTCGGTGAGGGCGTCGAGCACAAGGGTGTGCGGGTCCGCCAGCAGGGCGCAGGCCAGGCCGAGCCGACGGTCCATGCCGCGTGCCAGTGTGCCCAGGCGTTCGTCACGGAAGCTGACGAGGCCGACCACCTCGAGAACTTCGTCGGCACGGCGGACCGGGACGCCCGCGGCCGCGCACAGCATGCGGAGTTGGCCCCGGACGGTGCGCGCGGGGTGCCCCGGTACATCTCCCAGGAGAACGCCGACCTCACGTGACGGATGGGCGATGCGATGCAGGGGGCGGCCTCTGAAGTACGTGATTCCACGTCCCTGGTGGAGTTCGAGCATCAGCCTGAGCACCGTTGTCTTGCCGGCGCCCCGGGTACCGAGGAGCGTGGTGACGCAGCCCGCGCGCGCCTCGAAGGAAACGTCGTCGACAGCGGGCGGAAGCTCCTTGCGAGGTTTGCTGGTCAGTCCGAAGGCCTGGATCACCCGTAGCAAGATAGCGCGTTATGTCCGTTTTATCGGGTGTGGCGGGGCCCACTGAAAGGCAGGTGTTGCCCCAGCGAGCTCGGCGTCAGACCTCTGGACGCAGCATGGGAGGGTTGAGCAGGGTGGCGCCACCGGCTCGGAAGAGCTGGGCCGGGCGACCGCCCTGCCGGGTGGTCGTACCTCCGGTAGGGACGAGGAAGCCCGGGGTGCCCGTGACCTTGCGGTGGAAGTTGCGCGGGTCGAGGGCGACGCCCCACACCGCCTCGTACACACGACGCAACTCGCCGACGGTGAACTCGGTCGGGCAGAACGCTGTGGCCAGCGACGAGTACTCGATCTTGGAACGGGCACGCTCCACGCCGTCCGACAGGATCTGGGCGTGGTCGAAGGCCAGTGGTGCCGCCTGTTCGCCGTCGCGGCCGTAGCCGCCCTGCTGCAGCAGTTCCTCGACGGGTGCCCAGCGCGCGCTGTTGGCGTCACCGCCCGCTCGAGGAGCGGGCAGGTCGGGGGCGAGCGCGAGATGGGCGACGCTGACCACCCGCATCCGGGGGTCGCGCTTGGGGTCGCCGTAGGTCGCGAGTTGCTCCAGGTGAGCGCCGTTGTCCTGAGCCGGGGCAACCGGGTCGTGGGCGCGCAGGCCGGTCTCCTCGGCCAGTTCCCGCGCTGCGGCCTGTGACAGGTCCTCGTCGGCCCGCACGAAGCCACCAGGGAGTGCCCAACGTCCCTGAAAGGGCTGCTCGCCCCTACGTACCGCCAGCGCACACAGGGCATGACGACGCACGGTCAGCACGACCAGATCCACGGTGACGGCAAAGGGCGGGAAGGCTGACGGGTCGTAGGGCATGCCGTGATCATAGTCGTCTGCCTGACGATAAACACTCCCCTCTCCGGCCGCGCCCATGACTGATCCACGGGGGTCGGGCACGCGCGTCACAGACCGCTTCCGGTCTCCTCCCAAGACATGTCGTACGAGGTCACGCTCCCAGTTGCAGTCCTGCGGCAGCCTCCTCGACCATGGCGACGCCGAGACGGCCGACCCGTACGGAGAAGGGGGCACCCGCGATCCGCAGCCCGGTCAGGCTGATCTCGCCCAGCGGCACGCTGCGTACCGGGCGGAGCATGACAGCGTTCGCCGGGGCGTCCGGACGGATGCCGGCCAGGGTGGCGAGCAGCAGCACCCCGGAGGCGGCAGCGGTGGCCGACGGTCGGCAGGCCGCCGGGTGGGGCAGCGGGGAGCCTCCTTCTGTGCGCTGCTCTCCCGCGTACATCTCCGGCAGCCTGTACTGGAAAGCCTCGGCTGCCGCCAGGAGGCCGCGCAGCAGCGCACTCGCCTCCTTCTCGTACCCGGCGGTGGCCAGGCCCGCCATGGCCACCGCGGTCTCCTGGATCCGCACTGCACCGCTCCGGTGGCCGAAAGGGTTGTATCCCGCCTCCTTGACGCCCAGGCCGCGCAATCCCCAGCCTGAGTCCATGGCCGGGCCGCCGAACAGCCGGGCGAGTTGCTCGGTCTGCACCTTGTCGAGCAGCCCGGGGGCCGGCTCGCCCGCGCCCAGCAGACCGGTGTCGAGGAGATGGGCGGCGATCGCACCGAAGTGCGGCACGGTGCGCCCGTCCGGAGTTCGGGCAGCCGCCGGTCTGCCGCCGCTCCGGTCCTCGATCCAGAAGTCGGACCGGAACGCCGTGCGCAACCTTTGGGCCCATTGCCGCAGCCCGGCACCGCCCGGTCGGCCGTACGCGTCGAGGAGATCGGCGCCGAGAAGGGCGGCGCGGTGGGCATGGGCCTGTGTCTCACAGCGCAGCGGGCCGCCAGGGTGCGGATCGGCAAGGTAGGTGTCGTCGTCCACGGTCGTGAGCAGCCAGGTCAGACAGCGCTCGGCAGTCGGGAGCAGTTCCTCGGTCGTCTGTTCCGGGAGCCCCCAGCGACGGGCTTCGGCAAGGAGCACGGGGAAGAGCAGGGTGGCCTCCGTGCCTGTGCAGCCCGGTGGCAGGTGTGGGCCGGCATCCCTGCGCGGTCCGGGGAGCATGCCGGATCTCGGGCCCGGCCCCGGGAGCTGGGTACGAGCGAGGGTTCGAAGCGTGCCCGCCGCGAGCCCGGTGCCGAGTGGGAGCGTCATTCGTGCGGCGGCAAGGGCCTCGGCCGGGGCCATGCCACAGCGCCACGGTGCCCCTGCGGCGAGATGGGTGTCGGAGGGGTGCGCGGGGTCGCGCAGGAGCAGTGCCTGCAGGTCATCGATGCTGGTCTTGAGGAGCGCCTCGACGCGTGGATCGTCACCGACCGCCCGTGCCGGGGCGAGGGGGCTCGTCGCCGCGTGTCCCACGGCCCGCACCGGTCCCGCCCCGTCCTGCCTTATGCGCAGCTCCAAGGTCGTGGAACCACCCGGGGGGAGTACGAGCTCCCAGCGCAACAGGCCGGCGGAAGCCAGCGCGTCGGTGGGTGGCGGGTCGGCCGTGACGGCGGCGCCGCCGGTGGCACAGGACCAGCGCAGGCCGAAGGCGTGGACACTGGCGGGCAGTTCGGGGCCTGCGGTGCCGGAGGCGATCGCGCCCAGGTCCGCCAGGTCGGTACCGAGTGATACCTCGACTGGCAGGCGCAGCAGGCGCTGCGCCGAGCTGTGCAGGGTGATCCGCTCCGTGCCGTCCGCGTGGCGGATCCGCTCGACGACGACGTCAGGGTCCGGACCGCCGTCCGGGGAGGCTCGTAACGTCCCCACGAAGCGGGCTCGGTCGGCAGCGGTCATCCGGGCCTGTACCGCGAGCGGTTCGCGACCGGCCACACGGACCTGGCACCGGGCGAGCACACGCCTGCCCCCGCGGTAGAAACCCTCCAGCCCCCGGCCGGTGAGCTGCCCCTGGTCCGTGGAGATCGCGAGCCCGGGGAGGGCGACGCAGATCAGGGTGGTGTGGGTCGGGGGCAGTTGGGCTGCACGCCGGGCGCCAGGGGCCGGAGCAAGCGGTGTTCGAGGCGAGGGAGGCGGCGCGAGCGATGGCGTGTCCCTCGGCGGAGGTGCGGAAGGGCGCCCGGGGCCCGGGAAACGCGGCTGTGGGCCGCGCGGGTCCCCTGCGCTCCCGGGTACTCCGCCGCCACCTCCCCGCAAGGGCGGCGTGGGTGTGCTTGCGGGCCGCCGGTCGTCGTCGGCGGCCGAGGGCGGGGGCGGCGGATACATGGGCGGCTTCTTCTGCTCTCTGGGCGCCGAGGGCGCGCTCGGCGCCTGATAGGGGGTTTCGGCGGGACGGGGGTGGTGCGGCGGCTCGGCCCGTCCAGGGGTTCCGCCACTCAGGTGAACGGACCAGAGCTTCCCCGAGTCACGCCTCCGGCGGGACAAGCCGACCGAATGGCGGTGAGGTGGAGCATGCGTCCGGCCAGTATCGGGACGACCGCACCGGCTGTCCGCTGGGGTCGGGGTGGTGAGGCGTCCGTGAGCCGTCCTGGCGTCGGTCAGTTGTACGTGGGGCGCACTGCCGTTGCTCAATCGCCCCTTGCGCGCTCCGCCGTTGCCGAACCGCCCGCACACCGTCACTCGGTTGCCCGGACACCCGTCAGTTGTCCCGCCACCAGCAGGTCGTTCCTCAGGCATCCCGCAGTTGCTCAGCCGGCGATCGCCTTTCCCGTCAGGGTGCGGGCGTCCCTCTGCTGTCTCGCCCATGTCGATCCGTCCGCCCGGCACCCGATTCCCGCCAGGGCTCCCATGAACTGCGCCCCGCCTGTTCACGCCTCGTCCCCCTTCGTCCGGTCGCGGCGAAGGGCAGCTCCCTCCGCGCCGGCGCTGCGCCGACGTACGACGGGCCTGCCCGAGATCTGGGGACGAGTGCCGCCCGTCCCCCCGGCTCGGGGGCGGGTCTGGGCGCCGTCTGCCGGGCCCACCCGACGTCGGCGCCTCGTGGCCGACTCCAGTGCCCGGGCAGCGCCGCTGATCGACGTCGAGCAGGACGGGGGACCCGCGACGTCGCCGGAGGGGGTCGCGGCCTCGGTGCCGTCGATCCGGCGGTCGCTGTCGATCCTCTGCGGCCGATCGACCCCGCTCGTCCCTGATGACCTCTTCATGGCCTCGTACCCCTCCGGGTCCTCACCCCAGCCGATGCCCGTGTCCTCGCCCGCGTCGCCGGTCCCGATTCGCTCGGTGGCCTGCGTCGTTCGGGGTGGCCCGGCTGTCACGCGTGTTCGGCCGCCGCGCTCCGCGCGCAGACAGCGGCGGATCGACTCCGGGTCCAAGCCCTCGTTGCAGGCCTGGTGCAGCAGGCGGGCGAACAGGTAACCAGGGTCCGCGCCGAGTGCCATGGCCAGGGCTTCCCTGGCCTCCAGATCGTCGCCGGTCGACCAGGCGACCCAGCCGGCGAGCGTCAGAGGTGCTGCGGCGTGCTCGCGGTACGGCCCGACGCAGCGGCGGGCGAGAGCCCGCCAGAGGCGCAGGGCAGGTGCCGCCTCGTCACCCTCCATCCACTCCGCCGCGCGATCGCGGGTCGTACGATCCTGCAGGCCCAGAATCAGCGTGGCGGCCTCGTCGTGTGTGAGCAGTTCGTCGTCGCGGAGGTCCGCCAAGAGCGTGCCTGCCACGGCGGGGGCGTCGGCGAATCGGCTCCTGACCCGGCCTGCCTGTCGCAGGGTCTCGTCAGCCACGTCCGCGCGGCTCGCGTCGTCGAGGATCCGCGGGACCAGACGGGCGTTCGCGCTGTCGAGCGCGCGTTCCTGTTCCAGTGCCGCAGCGGTCTCCCAGGGGTGGAACCTGGCCCGCAACTCGCTCAGTGTGCCCCGCACTTGCAGACCGGCATAGGTCGCGGCGGCGGCCAGCACCGAGGTGCCGGGCAGGCCCATGGGCACTCCGTCGTCCGGACAGCACTCGGGTGTCACGCAGCAGTAGGACCAGAAACGGCTGTCGGCGATGCACAGCGCCTCGACCACCGGTACGTCGAGACGGCCGCACTCGGTGCGCAGCAACTGGGCGAGCGGGCGCAGCCGTTCCCGCACCTGATGCCGGGCTTCGCCCTCCGCCGGTTCCTGGCAGAGGTACACCACCATGCTCTCGGGCCGCGCGCCTCTGCGCTGGCTTCCGGTCACCAGGCCGTGCGTCAACTGCTGTGCCACGGCTGGCCAGTCGTCCGGGTTCGCGGGAATTCCCAGCCGGGCGCGGCCGCCGAACCGGCCGCGGCCGTCCCTGTCGTGCAGCGCGACCAGCACGATGCTGTCCTCGGGGTGGTAGCCGAGCAAATAGGGCAGGGCGTCGGCCAGTTCGGCCGGGGTTCGGAGGGTGACCTGATGCGTTTCGCCGTGATTCGTCATGCGATGACGATCTCGCGGATTTCCAGACTCCGCTTGAGCCTGTGGATAACCTCGACCAGGGACACGTCAAAGGCGGCCCGACGCGGGGCGTCCGATCGATTGTCAGGATGCGGGCGCGGTTGCACCAGGCCGCTCCGGCAGGCGACCACGACGAGTTGAGCGCGACCACGGGCGGGCAGTCTGGTCATCGCGCGCCGGATGCGGCTGCGTACGATCAACGGGCTCAGGACGAGTTGATCGGCGATTTCGGCGTTGGACTTGCCGGCACCCGGTCACCTTTTCGCCGTCAGGGGCGACGAACACGATCCGGCAAATGGTGACGGCGGGCCCGCAGCTCCTACAACTCGCACACGTCGAGTGGTTACGTGCCGGGGAACCGCTGGAGGCGGCCCCCCACCGTCGACGACCGGGTACTGCGGCAGGTGGACGGCGGTGTGGCCGCCGCGGCCTCGGCACCGTGGCGGTCTACGGCGGCCTGCGCGAGCGACGCGTCGGAGATCGCAGGCTTCGACATCGCCGCGCCGACGCAGAAAACGCGGACGGACCCACGCCCGAACGCTGTGCTGGTTCGGCGGTGTGTGGCCGTCAGCGACGGCTCCCTCACCCGGCCAGGGCAAGGGTGAGCGGCAGTACCTGGTCGGCTCCGGACTGGCGTAGGAGGCGTGCTCCTACGGCCAGCGTCCAGCCGGAGTCGGTGTAGTCGTCGACAAGCAGCACCGGGCCGGGGGTGGCGGCAAGAGCAGCGGCAAGGTCGTCGGGCACGGTGAACGAGGCAGCCAGGGCGCGCAGTCGCTGGGCCGAGTTGCTGCGGTGAGCCGCGTGCTCGTCGGCCTGCGGGGTGTAGGCGAGGCTGCCCAGTAGCGGAAGTCGGCCGACCCGGGCCAGGCCCTCGGCCAGGGAGGCGACCAGTTGCGGGCGGGTGCGGGAGGGCATGGCGACGACCCCCACCGGCCGCGCCATCGCGTCAGGGGAGCCGCTCGCCCAGCCGCTGGGTGAGCGGGCCCAGTCGGTCACCACCGTCACGACGGCGGCCAGCACCTCGTCCGGAACCGGCCCGTCCGCGGCCTGCGCCGACAGCAGCGGACGCAGGCGGTTGCCCCAGCCGATGTCCGACAGCCTGCCCAGTGCGCGCCCGGTGGCCGCCTGCTGCCCCACAGGGATACGGCCTTTGAGGTCGACCCCGACCGCCGGCATGCCCGAGGGCCACATCCGGCGCGGCTCGACCTCGACACCCGGACGATCCAGCTCACCGGTCGCCGCCGCGAGGGCACCCAGCGAAACGGCGGGATCGAGCCAGGGTCCGGCGCAGATGTCGCAACGACCGCACGGGACCGCCTTCTCGTCATCGAGCTGCCGCTGCAGGAACTCCATCCGGCACCCGTCGGTCGCCACGTAGTCCCGCATGGCCTGCTGCTCGGCGGCCCGCTGTTTGGCGACCCAGGCGTAGCGCTCGGCGTCGTACACCCACGGCTGCCCTGTCGCGGTCCAGCCCCCCTTCACGCGCTTGACGGCCCCGTCCACGTCCAGGACCTTCAGCATCGCCTCCAGCCGCGAACGCCGAAGATCCACCAACGGCTCCAGCGCCGGCAGCGACAACGGGCGTCCCGCCTCCTCCAGAACCGCCAGAGTGCGCCGCACCTGCTCCTCGGGAGGGAAACCGACCGAGGCGAAGTACGCCCAGATCGCCTCGTCCTCCCGTCCCGGCAGCAGCAGCACATCCGCATGATCCACGCCACGCCCCGCACGCCCCACCTGCTGGTAATAGGCGATCGGGGACGAGGGCGACCCCAGGTGCACCACGAATCCCAGGTCCGGCTTGTCGAAGCCCATCCCCAGCGCGGACGTCGCCACCAGCGCCTTCACCCGGTTCGCCAGCAGATCCTCCTCCGCCTGCAACCGGTCGGCGTTCTCCGTCTTCCCCGTGTACGAGGCCACCGGATACCCGCGCTGCCGCAGGGACGCCGCGACCTCCTCCGCCGCCGCCACCGTCAGCGTGTAGATGATCCCCGAACCCGGCAGATCCCCCAGCCGCTCCCCCAGCCACGCCAGCCGATGCGCCGCATCCGGGAGGGCCAGCACCCCCAGCCGCAGGCTCTCCCGGTCCAGCGGCCCCCGCAGCACCAGGGCGTCCCCGCCGCCCGTGCCCAGTTGCTCGGCCACATCCGCCGTCACCCGCGCGTTCGCGGTCGCCGTCGTGGCCAGCACCGGCACCCCCGCCGGCAACTCCGCCAGCATCGTGCGCAACCGTCGGTAGTCGGGGCGGAAGTCGTGACCCCAGTCGGAGATGCAGTGGGCCTCGTCGACCACCAGCAGGCCGGTCGTGGCGGCGAGCCTGGGCAACACCTGATCACGGAAATCCACGGAGTTGAGGCGTTCCGGGCTGACGAGGAGAACGTCGGTCTCGCCGCGCTCGACCTCCCCGTAGATGGTGTCCCACTCCTCCGGGTTGGCCGAGTTGATGGTGCGTGCGCGGATCCCGGCCCGTGCCGCCGACTCGACCTGGTTGCGCATCAGCGCCAGCAGCGGCGAGATGATCACAGTCGGGCCGGAGCCACGCCGACGCAACAGAGCCGTGGCGACGAAGTACACCGCCGACTTGCCCCAGCCGGTGCGCTGCACCACCAAAGCCCGCCGGCGCTCCTCCACCAGGGCCGCCACAGCCTGCCACTGGTCCTCCCGCAACCGCGCCGAGCCTCCACGGGCACCGACCAGCTCGGCAAGGATGGCGTCGGCTTCGGCACGCAGCTCCTGGTTACTCATGCCCCCATGCAACCCCACAGCACTGACAACGGCCCAATCGCCCGACGGTGACAAAGTGCGCACGACCCGTCACGGAGCAGCCAACCGGGTCAAGGGCGGCCGCATCGCCACGGGCCGGCCCTGGACGTACGAGAGGCAGCGGGCCGACCGAAGCAGACCTGAAGGGACGTATTCCGGCCGGTGAACAAGCCTCTACGGGGCGCACGTTGGGCCGATTGTCCGGCACCAGCACCCGGCGACTGAGGGCACTCGTCGGTACGCCGGGGAGCCGGTCCCCCTTTCGGACGACTTCGCGGAGACCAGGTGGACCCTCGCGATGACGGTCCGGATACCCCGACGGGCCCTGGGTGGGGTATGTCACCGCTGGTCCCCGCTCTACGGGGCTGATGACGAGAACATGAACCAAGCCGAACAAGCGGACCAACGGCACGTTCCTGGCCACCCCAGGCATCTACAAATGACACACCTGGCAGGGATATAATCCACAGATCGCCAGAAGCCGGTCGGTGGCCCCATTTGCTCGTTGCCGCAACCCAGTTCGACAGCAAGAATTGGAGTCCGCTCCCCGCACGGCGTGTCCGTGGTCCGGCAGGGCTCCGCCGCGGTGTGCGCTCCCCCAAGTCCGATCTCCCGCCCGCAGTGTGGGCGCGTAGCCGAAGGGAGGACCGTGACCTTCGGATTTGCTCCGTCCCCCGCGGCATCCATGTCGACGTCTGCCGACCTGTCCGCCGCTTCCACCAACTCAGCAGCCCGCATGCTCGAACCCGCGGAGTGGGCCGCAGCCGGGATTCCCCTGCTGCGCAATCCCCGCGAGGTCGTCAGCGGACTGCACGCCAGGCACCGTCCGGGGCCCGCGACCGCGATCGTCGCTGTCCTCGATCCGGACGAACGGCTGCGGGCGAGCGCCTCGTTCACCCGACGCTCGGCGCCGGCCGACGGCTGGATGTTCCGCAACTCGCTGCTCGCGCAGTTGCGCCGGGTCATCCCCCACGACCTGCGTCGCCGCACGCCGGTGCGCACTGCCGTCCTGCTCTACTGCCGTGACGGCGACGCTCGCTGGACGGAGGAGGACGGCGCGTGGATGTGGGGACTGCGTGACGCGTGCACACTGCACGGACTGCGCTGCGGTGCGTACATCACGCTGACCCGCGACGGCTGGCAGGTGCTCGGCGAGGGCCGCGGCGGGCGCCGCCCGAACGCGGATTCGCCACCGGAGCCCTTCGCCATGTCCGAGGCACCGCCACCGCTGCCGATGCCCCGCACCGGAGGCACCGCCTCGGACATCCTGCGCCGCGCGGCAGCCCGCTGACTGCGGCGCACAGCAGCCGCCCCGCGTCGCCTTTCCGGTGCTTCACCGGTTGACCACGCCGTGCGGCCACGCCTGCCGGCCAGGAGTGACGTCCACGTCGTACGAGGAGTCGCACAAAGAACAGTCACCGCGGACAACGGCGTCCGTCGGTACGACGTACGACAGCGACAACCCCACACACAGGGACACAACTCGCCTGGACGGCAACCGACACGCACGGCAAGCAACGCGCACGACGGCCGCACGCGCACGCGTGCTTTCGCCGCCGCGGCGCGCCTGTGTCGGGGAACGCCAAAGCGCCCTCCGCGCGTTACCGCTTCAGTGACCCTCCGTCAGCCGGTCCGGTGTCGCTGGACCGGCCGTCCCCGGGACGGTTCCCGGGGCTGCGCGGACGAACCGGAACCGACTCAGACCCCCGCGCCCAGCACCGAGTTGATCTGCTGCTGGTCACCGCAGACGATCAACAGGGCACCGGCTCGGCCGAGGGCCAGGGGAAGAGCCGCAGCGGTCGCGTCGGCACCGCCGTTGACGGCGACCACGACCACGGGACGAGAGCCGGCACGGGTCAGAGCGGCGGCGTCGGTGTAGAAGACGTCGTCGCCCGCGTCGTGCTGCGCCCAGTACGGCGCCTCGCCGAAGGACAGCTCGTGCGTGGCCCACGGGTGCGGATCGCCGGTGGTGATCACCAGCACCTCGCCGGGGGCCCGACCCGACTCCAGGAGCAGGTCGACGGCTTCCTCGGCAGCGTCCAGCGCACCCTCGGCCGAAGCCGGGATCAGCTGGATCTGCGGGGTCGCTGCGGCCTCGGAGGCAGGGGCAGAAGGGACAGGGGCGGCCGGAGCCGCGGACGGCCCGGGCTTGACCGCGCCCGCGGTCGAGGCCACGGCCGCAGGCGCGTCGTGCGATGCGCGCTGGGCCGGCGCCGTGGGCCGGAAGGGACCCGGACGGCCGGGACGCGGCGAAGCCGCGGGGCGGGGACCGGGTACGGGACGAGGGGTCTGCGCGGTGCGGCCACTGGCCGGAGCTACGCGGGGACCCTGGGCACTCTCGTGAATCTGAGGCTCCTCGGGAATGAGAGGCATGACCTGATATTTATCAAACACCGATGCGACTCGCATCGGCGGGTGGCACATGAGTGCGGACGGAATCGTCAGAAGTCGAAGCCGAGCTGGCCCTCGATCTCCGGAACGCCCCCGTTCGCCCAACTGCGGGCCTTCTTGAGGTGCCGCCACTGGGGCAGCGCATCAAGATACGCCCACGACAGCCGGTGGTACGGGGTGGGGCCCCGCTCCTCCAGCGCGGCCTTGTGCACGGGCGACGGATACCCGGCATTGGCCGCAAAACCGAAGTCTGCATGGTCGATACCCAGTTCGGCCATCATTTTGTCGCGCTGAACCTTGGCGATCACAGACGCCGCCGCGACCGCCACGCACGACTGGTCACCCTTGATCACCGTGCGGACCTGCCACGGCGACCCCAGGTAGTCGTGCTTCCCGTCGAGGATGACCGCGTCGGGGCGAACCGGCAACGCCTCAAGGGCACGCTCCGCGGCGAGCCGCAGCGCGGCCGTCATCCCCAGGTCGTCGATCTCCTCCGGAGAGGCGTGCCCCAACGCGTACGACGTGACCCATTCCCGCAGTACCTCCGCGAGTTGAGTACGCCGCTTGACCGCGATGAGCTTGGAATCGGTGAGCCCCTCCGGGGGCCGCCGGAGACCGGTGACCGCCGCGCAGACGGTGACGGGGCCGGCCCACGCGCCCCGCCCGACCTCGTCGACGCCGGCGATGACCTTCGCTCCGGTCGTGGCGCGCAAGGAGCGCTCGATGGTGTGGGTGGGTGCTTCGTACGGCATGGCGGTCTTAGCCTACGCCGCCCGGAACCCCCCTTGTCACCCCGGTTCCCCCAAGCGACTTCAGACCCTCTCCGCCCGCAGCAGCGGAACCATCAACTGGTCGATCATCTCCTCGATGTCCCGCTCCCCCCATTCGCTCGCGCACACCTTCGTTCGGTACATCATCATCGCCGGAATGGCGTCGAAGACGTAGCCGTTAGCAGCGTCGGGACGTGTCTCTCCCCGCTCGATTCCCCGGTCGATGATCTCCCGGAGGAGCCTGACCATCGGCTCGACGAGCCCGCCGAAGATCACGCTCTGAAAGCGTTCCGCCTGGGGGTTGTCGCATTCGTGAATCACCGAGCGCAGGGCGAATCCAGGGCGCGAGAACATCGCCTCCCGCACCTGCCGGCACAGTTCGACAAGGTCGTCCCGCACGTTCCCGAGGTCGGGTGCCCGGTCGAACCGCGGCAGCCCGGCCTGGAGCGCGTCCGCGACGAGGTCCTCCTTCGAGGGCCAGCGCCTGTAGACCGCGGCCTTGCCGGTCTGCGCTCCGGCGGCGACACCCTCCATCGTGAGCCCGTTCCAGCCGACCGTACTGAGTTGCTCCAGCGCGGCATCGAGGATCGCGCGTTCGAGCACGGCGCCGCGCCGGCGGGGGGAGGCCGTCCGAGCGGGGGCAGCCGTCCAGCGCGAAGTAACCATCTGAGTGTCTCCAGCGAGCAGGGGGGAGTGGCGAGTGCGAGGATTATCAGGATTGTCGGTATTGCCATGATCGCCGACGAGGTGAATCGCAGAGATTATCCCGGCGACCGGCAGGCGACGCGACGGCGAGTTCAGTGAACGCTTGCGTTCACTGTCGGGGACTCACTACCGTTTGACGCGACAGTGAACGCAAGCGTTCACTAGTGCTCTTATGGGGGACCCAATAGTGACTACCTCTTCGTTGACGAAGGACCAGAAACCAGGTGCGGCCCGCCGGGAGGGGCATCCCGGAATAGCACTCACCGTCATCGCGGCCTGCCAACTCATGGTGGTACTCGACGCGACGATTGTGAACATCGCGCTGCCGCACATTCAAGACGCCCTCAAGTTCAGCACCACCGACCTCACCTGGGTGGTCAGCGCCTACACGCTCACCTTCGGCGGCCTGCTGCTGCTCGGCGGCCGGGCCGGTGACATCCTCGGCCGCCGCCGGGTCTTCCTGACCGGCATCCTGCTCTTCATCGCGGCCTCTCTCCTGGGCGGACTCGCCCAGGAGCCCTGGCAGTTGCTGGCCGCGCGGGCTCTCCAGGGCGTGGGCGGTGCGATCGCCTCACCCACCTCGCTGGCGCTCATCACCACCACGTTCGCCGAAGGCCCGGAGCGCAACCGGGCGTTCGGGGTCTTCGCCGCCGTCTCGGCCGGCGGCGGCGCCGTCGGCCTGCTCGCCGGCGGCATGCTCACGGAGTGGCTCGACTGGCGCTGGGTGCTCTTCGTCAACGTACCGATCGGCCTTCTGATCGCCGTGCTCACACCGATCTACATCGGCGAGTCCGAACGCCACCCCGGCCGCTTCGACATCGTGGGCGCGCTGACCTCGACGCTGGGCATGGCGTCCCTCGTGTACGGCTTCATCCGCGCGGCGGAGGAGGGCTGGCGGGACAGCGTGACCCTCGCGTCCTTCGGCACGGCGGTGATCCTGCTGGCCGCCTTCGTCTTTGTGGAGATGCGCGCCAAGGAGCCGATCACCCCGCTGAAGATGTTCGCCGACCGCAACCGCTCGGGCACGTACGTGATCATGCTGAGCCTGGCCGCCGCGATGTTCGGCATGTTCTTCTTCATCGTCCTGTTCGTACAGAACGTGCTGCTGTACACGCCGATCGAGGCGGGCCTCGCCTTCCTGCCGGTGACCTTCGCGATCGCCGTGGGCGCGGGCCTCTCGCAGCGGTTCCTGCCGGTCCTTGGGCCCAAACCGTTCATGGTGGTCGGCTCGGCGCTGGCCACGCTCGGGCTCACCTGGCAGGCCTTCATCACCCCCGACAGCTCGTACCTCGGCGGGGTGCTCGGCCCGATGCTGGTGTTCGGCTTCGGTATGGGCCTGAACTTCGTGACGCTGACCCTGACAGCGGTCTCCGGGGTCGCCGCGCACGAGGCGGGCGCCGCGTCCGGGCTGCTCAACGTCACGCAGCAGGTGGGCGGTTCGCTCGGCCTCTCCATCCTGACGACGGTGTTCGGCGCGGCCAGCCGCGACGAGGCGGAGAAACAGGTGCCCAAGTTCCTCGCCGAGGCCACGGCAGAGCAGAAGGTGGAGTTCGCCAGGACCAAGCAACTCCCCGCTCCCTGGAGCCACGAGGTACTCGCCCACGGCATCTCCACGGCGTTCATCCCGGCCGCCGCGATGGCCCTACTGGCCCTCGCCACCGCCTGGTTCGTGATCCGCGTCCGCAAGAGCGACCTGGAGGCCCTGTCGGGCACGGCAAGCACCGCGGGCCCGGCGGGCGGCTGATCTCCCGGCAGCGGGCCGCAAGCGCTGCTGACGGGGCCACGGCTCCCAGACGGGCGTGTGGTGCCTGGCGCACTCTCCACACGTCGCTGCGAGCGCCGGAGCGACCTATGGCGGCTGCGGGACCGCGCGGGGGTGGGTGCGGCCGAAATCCAGCATCGGGCGCCGCTCCCCCAGCGCCTGGATCGACGGCGCTCACAGCGGCGCCTCGCCGAGGCGCCCTCGCCCCAGGTACACGCATTCCGCACGCGCGCGTGCAGTACGACAGCGGCGACGTCCGCGGAGCGGCTCGCCGCCCCACGCCCGCCCCACGCCCGCACTACGCCCCTGCAGGTGCCCACTCCGGCAGCGTTTCCGTCCGCTCCAGCCACGCCGACGGCGGCGCCCCGGCCTTTCCCGCGGCGAGTACGCCGCCCACGATGGCGCAGTTCGTGTCCACGTCGCCACCCACCTGGGCCGTCGCCCAGAAGGCCTCCTCGTAGTCGCCCAGGGCACGCGCGGCGGACCAGAGCGCGAACGGCACGGTGTCGTGCGCCGACGTACGCCGGCCACAGCCCAGTACGGCCGCGACCGTGCCCGCGTCGGCGTAGTCGAGCATGTCCCGGGCACGCCGCAGCCCGGCGGAGACGGCGCTTCTCGGGACTAGCGAGATCACACCGTCGAGGAGCGCACCGGGGCCCGGCGGCCCGCCAGGAGCGGCCACCAGGGCGGCGGCCGCGGCGACCGCCATGGCACCGACCACGGCCTCGCGGTGTTGATGCGTGGGGTAGGCGGAGATCTCCGCCTGATGGGTCGCCTGCTCCGGGTCGCCCGCGTACCAGGCCCCCAGGGGAGCGATGCGCATGGCCGCGCCGTTGCCCCAGGAGCCCTGCCCCTTGAACAGGGCGGACGCCAGTTCGCGCCAGTCACCGCCCTCCCGGACCAGCCGCAGGAGCCGGTTCACCGCGGGGCCGTACCCGCGGTCGAAGTCGTGGTGCTGCGCGAAGGAACGGGCCAGTGCGTCCTGGTCGATGCGGTGGTGCGCGGCCAGCACGGCCACCACGGAACACGCCATCTCCGTGTCGTCCGTCCACTGCCAGGGGCCGGACGGCAGCTCGCGGAGCTTGAGCAGGGGGTGGTTCACGGGCACGAAGAACTGCGACCCGAGCGCGTCCCCCACCGCAAGCCCGCGCAGGCTGGCCAGGGCGCGCTCCAGGCGCTCTTGAGGTGAGGAATCAACGGTCATCGCCCTGCCACTCTATCCGGTGATTCCATACGATTCCGGATCACGCCAGCGCTCGAACGGCCGGTCAAGGGTGTACCTGCCGTCACTCCCGAGAACGAGCATCCGCATCTCCGCGTTCCCCGGATTCGACAGCGACTCGAATTCCGCGACCGTCCAGTGGAACCAGCGCATGCAGAACAGCCGCATGGCCAGCCCGTGGGTCACCAGCAGCACGTTGGGCGGATGATCGGGTGCCTCGAAGCTGCGGTAGAGGCTCTCCAGGAAGCCGCCGACCCTGTCGTACACGTCGGCGCCGGACTCCCCCTGGGCGAAGCGGTAGAAGAAGTGCCCGTACGCGTCCCGGTACGCCTTCTGCAGCCGTACGTCGTCCCGGTCCTGCCAGTTGCCCCAGTCCTGCTCGCGGAGCCGGGGCTCCTCGCGTACGCGTATGTGGTCGGGGTTCAGGCTGAACGCGCGCAGGGTCTCGTGCGTGCGACGGTAGGGGGAGACGTACACGCTGACCTGCTCCTTCCCGAACACTTCGCGCAGCCGCTTGCCCGTCTCCTCCGCCTGCCGCCAGCCGCGTTCGGTGAGGGCGAGGGCGTGGTCCGGCTCGCGCTCATAGACGGTGTCATCGGCATTGCCCATTGACTCGCCGTGCCGGACAAGGACGATGCGCCGTGGTCTTACCATGCCAAAACCCTAGATCGGGTCGGCGCCGACCGGGCACTTGCACGGCCTCTATACGGCGTATGTCACACATGTCGTGCGCACTGGAGCACGCAGAGTTCGGATCTCAGACTATCCAGGTGGGTTCCAGCTCGACGATGTCACCGGCGAGAGCCGCGACATCCGCCTCCAGCTGGGCCCGCAGCGCCAGCCGCTCCACCCGCTCGGCGCGGTACTTGCCGTGCTCAGCGGCCGACCGCCACATCGACAGGATCAGGAACTCGTGCCCCGGCGCCTCGCCGAACAGCCCTCGCACCATGCCGGGCGAACCCGCCATCGCGGGGTTCCAGACCTTCTCCTGCATCAGGGCGAAGTGCTCGGCGCGCTCCTCGTGGACGCGGCAGTGCGCCACCCGTACCAGGTCGGAGTCCGTGAAGCGGGGCTCGAAGCCAGTCTTCACATCGAAACGGTGGTCGAACAGCTTGACCTGCTGGTCCTTGAAGGTGCCCGACTGAGCGGTGGCGAGCCGGTCATGGGATCGGGCCATGAAGGAGTCGTAGAAGGCGCGGCTCTCCCAGAAGGCGAAGACGTGCGCCACGCCGGGACGCCCCCGGCTCCAGCCCCCACCCTGCCCCCGGAATCCCGGCTCCCCCAGAAGTCCCGCCCACTTTCGCTGCCCCCGTTCGAAACCGCGGCGGTCCACCACGGTGCAGCGAATCCACTTGACCAGCACCGCGCCATCGTAAGGCCCCTCAGCGTGGCGCCGGTCACGCTCGGGCGGAGTACGACCGCGCGAGCGCCCCCGCGCGCGTGGCACGATGTACAACCAGCTGTGATGTACCGGCAGTTGGAGCGACAGGACACGGCGAACGGGGAAGGGAAGTCTGGTGAAGGCCCTCAGCAAGGGGATCCGCAAGGCCGAAGTCTCACTGAAGTGGGATCCGAGTCCGGCGGGGCAGCCGCCCACCGATCTCGACATCGTCGCCGCGACCTACTCGGCGACCGATCCGTACGGCGATCCCGCCTACGCGGTGCACTTCGACAGCCGCTCCCCGGACGGCACGATCACGCTCAACCGGGACAGCAAGGACGGCAAGGGCTTCGGCTGGGACGAGGTCATGACACTGGAGTTCGACCGACTGGGCGCCCAGTACACGCGCGTGGTGGTCGGCGTCATCATCCAACAGCGCTCCACACACCGGACGTTCGTGAGCGTCCTCAATCCCGGCCTGCGCATTCGCGAGGGCTACAACGTCCTGGCCGAGGACGACTTCGGCGGCGTTCTGGGATCTACGGCGGCCACGGTCGCGGAGTTCGTGCGCGACGAGACCGGGTCCTGGGACTTCCACTCCGGCGTCCAGGGCTTCGAGGACGACCCATCGACGTTCACCAGGGAGATGGGCCGCACGCGTCAGACCTGATCCCTCCCCGAAGGGGAGGGCAGGTAGGGGGTGACCATCGCAAGGGTGGCGGCCAGGGCATCGAGTACGGCCTCCCGATGGGTGACCGTACTCGGCGGGCCGTCCCCTCCTGGTGTCAGCAGTCCGCGGTCGGCCAACAGGTAGAGCATGCGCAGCGTGCGCATGGTGTTGGAGGCCCACGGGGGAACCGGCCCCGGCTGCCCCGTCCGGAACGCCGCCGCGACGGCGTCCAGCCATCCCACCGACTCGGTGACAACGAGCCCGGGCCGGCACAGAATCCGGGCCAGCGCACGAGCGATCCGGTCGTCCTCCTGGGCGTCGAAGACCTGCCCGGTATCGGCCAGCAACCGCGCGACGGCCAGCTCGAACAGCGGTGCGGGATCCTGCTTCGTGCGCCCCGCGAGAGCCGCCAGCAGATCAGCTCCGTGCGCGGCGGCGTGCACCCAGCCGAGCGTGGCGTCGTAACCGCGCAGATCGGTCTCGACGGGATACCACCCGGCAAACGCCTCCCACCACTCCTGCCGCCAGTCCCCCGCGTCGACGATCCGGGCGAGGACCAGGGGAGCGAACGCACGCGCCTGAATGCCGGGATCGTCGAACAGCTCGGCCGCACGGTCCCCGAGCCACCGCCGCTCCACCGCGTCGAGGCCGGGTATCCAGCGGACAGCCGTGACATAGGCGCGCTCGTCACGCACCACAGGATCCGGGGACCGGAGATCCAGGACCAGCGCTTCGAGAGCGGCAGCCCGGACAGCCCCCGAGAGTTCACCGATGTCACCGTCGTGCAGCCGCAACGCGTCGCCCATGGACGGAGGTTACGTGGCCCACGACAGGACGAAGGAGGGGCACCGGCACATGGCCGGCACCCCTCCTCCCTCACTCACCGGTCAAGGACCGTCGATCGAGGTCAGCTGCAACCGCTGGTCGACCCGCATCCCTCGCAGATGTAGCAGGACCCGGCCCGCTGCATCTTCGTACCGCAGGAGAAGCACAGCGGGGCGTCCGCCTGGATGCCCAGCTGCATCTCCACCAGTTCGGCACTGGTGTGGACCTGCTGGAGAAGGGGCTCGGGCGCCTCCACGGCGGCCGTCGGGGCCGCTACGGCCTTCAGCTCCTGGGTGCGGGGCGCCGACTGGGCCAGGCCCTCGATGTCGACCTCTTCCTCGGTCGGCTCGTAGGACCCCGTCTCCAGGTGACGCTGGCGCTCGTCGGCGGAGTGGATGCCGAGGGCGGAACGCGTCTCGAAGGGAAGGAAGTCCAGCGCCAGGCGGCGGAAGATGTAGTCGACGATCGACTGGGCCATACGGACATCGGGGTCGTCCGTCATACCGGCCGGCTCGAAGCGCATGTTCGTGAACTTCGAGACGTACGTCTCCAGCGGCACGCCGTACTGCAGACCCACCGAGATGGCGATCGAGAAGGCGTCCATCATGCCCGCGAGGGTGGAACCCTGCTTGGACATCTTCAGGAAGACCTCGCCGAGACCGTCGTCCGGGTAGGAGTTGGCGGTCATGTAGCCCTCGGCGCCGCCGACCGTGAAGGACGTGGTGATGCCGGGGCGGCCCTTGGGGAGGCGCTTGCGGACCGGGCGGTACTCGACGACCTTCTCGACGGCCTCACGGATCGTCGCCTCGGTCTTCGCGGTCACCGCGACCTTCTCGTTCTCCTTCTTCTTGACGGAGAGCGGCTGGCCGACCTTGCAGTTGTCGCGGTAGATCGCGAGCGCCTTGACGCCCATCTTCCAGGCCTCGAAGTAGATCTCCTCGACCTCCTCGACGGTCGCCGTCTCCGGCATGTTGACCGTCTTGGACAGGGCGCCGGAGATCCAGGGCTGGATCGCGGCCATCATGCGGACGTGGCCCATCGCGGAGATGGTCCGCTCGCCCATGGCGCAGTCGAACACCTCGTAGTGCTCGTGCTTGAGGCTCGGGGCGTCGATCACATGGCCGTGCTCGGCGATGTGGGCGACGATCGCCTCGATCTGCTCCTCCTGGTAGCCCAGGCGGCGCAGGGCCTGCGGGACCGTGCCGTTGACGATCTGCATCGAGCCGCCGCCGACGAGCTTCTTGAACTTGACCAGCGCGAGGTCGGGCTCAAGACCCGTGGTGTCGCAGGACATCGCGAGACCGATGGTGCCGGTCGGCGCGATGACGGACGCCTGCGCGTTACGGAAGCCGTTCTTCTCGCCGATGCGGACGACGTCCTGCCAGGCCTCCGTGGCGGCGGCCCAGATCGGGGTGTCCAGGTCGTCCATCCGGACGGCCTTGTCGTTCTCGTCGGCGTGCTGCTTCATGACCCGCAGGTGCGGCTGCGCGTTGCGGGCGTAGCCGTCGTACGGGCCGACGACCGCGGCGAGTTCGGCGGAGCGGCGGTACGACGTGCCGGTCATCAGGGAGGTGATGGAGCCGGCCAGGGCGCGGCCGCCCTCGGAGTCGTACGCGTGACCGGTCGCCATCAGCAGGGCGCCGAGGTTGGCGTAGCCGATGCCGAGCTGGCGGAACGCGCGCGTGTTCTCGCCGATCTTCTCGGTCGGGAAGTCGGCGAAGCAGATGGAGATGTCCATCGCGGTGATGACGAGCTCGACGACCTTCGCGAAGCGGTCGATCTCGAAGGACTGGCGGCCCTTGCCGTCATCCTTCAGGAACTTCATCAGGTTCAGCGAGGCGAGGTTGCAGGACGTGTTGTCCAGGTGCATGTACTCGCTGCAGGGGTTCGAGCCGTTGATACGGCCCGACTCCGGGCACGTGTGCCAGCGGTTGATCGTGTCGTCGTACTGGATGCCCGGATCGGCGCAGGCCCAGGCCGCCACGGCCATCTTGCGGAAGAGCGTCTTGGCGTCGACCTCCTCGATGACCTCGCCGGTCATCCGGGACGTGAGCCCGAACTTGCCGCCCGACTCGACGGCCTTCATGAACGTGTCGTTCACCCGGACCGAGTTGTTGGCGTTCTGGTACTGGACGGACGTGATGTCGTCGCCGCCCAGGTCCATGTCGAAGCCCGCGTCGCGCAGGGCGCGGATCTTCTCCTCTTCCTTCACCTTGGTCTCGATGAAGTCCTCGATGTCGGGGTGGTCGACGTCGAGGATGACCATCTTGGCCGCGCGGCGGGTGGCGCCGCCCGACTTGATCGTTCCTGCTGACGCGTCGGCGCCGCGCATGAAGGAGACCGGGCCGGAGGCGTTGCCGCCGGAGGAGAGCAGTTCCTTGGAGGAACGGATCCGGGAGAGGTTCAGGCCGGCGCCGGAGCCACCCTTGAAGATCATGCCCTCTTCCTTGTACCAGTCGAGGATCGACTCCATGGAGTCGTCGACGGACAGGATGAAGCAGGCCGAGACCTGCTGGGGCTGCGGGGTCCCGACGTTGAACCAGACGGGGCTGTTGAAGCTGAAGATCTGGTGCAGGAGGGCGTACGCCAGCTCGTGCTCGAAGATCTCGGCGTCGGCCGGAGAGGCGAAGTACTTGTAGTCTTCACCGGCCTTCGTGTACGTCTTCACGATGCGGTCGATGAGCTGCCTGAGGCTCACCTCGCGCTGCGGGGTGCCGACTGCACCGCGGAAGTACTTGCTGGTGACGATGTTGACCGCGTTCACCGACCAGAAGTCGGGGAACTCGACGCCACGCTGCTCGAAATTGACCGAGCCGTCGCGCCAGTTGGTCATGACGACGTCACGGCTCGCCCACTCGACCTCGTCGTACGGGTGCACGCCGGGGGTGGTGTGGATGCGCTCGATGCGCAGCCCCTTGCTCGCCTTGGTGCTGCCCTTGGCGCGGGAACTCCGTGCCGGACCGCTCGCCGTCTCTGTCATGCCGCCTCCCTGTATCGGGCAAAACGCCCAGAAGTGTCACGTTGTTCCCATGACACGGTGTTGTTTCTTGCGCCACGGGCACCTTCTCGATGCGCCCGCAGCAGGTCTTCGGCTCGCCGTCATCCGGGGCCGGGTCCGACGCGCTGTCCGGGTCCGGCCCGCCGGTCAGTCGGCGGCGTTGGCAGGCACGGGGACCTGAGCAGTCCCCCCGGACCCGCGATCGTCCTGGCGCCCCACAACCGGGTCTTCGTCGTCCACGGCGGGGCGGCACGGCGCTTCCCTGAGCTCCGCGATGGCGGCCTCGAAGTCGTCCAGCGAGTCGAACGCCCGGTAGACGGACGCGAATCGCAGGTAGGCGACGAGGTCCAGTTCCTGCAGCGGACCGAGTATGGCCAGCCCAACGTCATGGGTGGTCAGCTCGGCACTTCCGGTGGCCCGCACTGCTTCCTCGACCCGCTGGCCGAGTTGGGCGAGTGCGTCCTCGGTGACAGGCCGCCCCTGACATGCCTTGCGCACGCCATTGATGACCTTCGTACGACTGAACGGTTCGGTGACCCCGGACCGCTTGACCACCATGAGCGAGCACGTCTCGACGGTCGTGAACCGACGGGAACAGTCAGGACACTGACGGCGCCTGCGGATCGACGTCCCGTCATCGGTCGTGCGACTGTCGACCACGCGGCTGTCAGGGTGCCTGCAGAAGGGGCAGTGCATGCTCTCCAACCCTCCGTAACAGCAGACTCAATAGCCTCGTAAGGGCCCTTGAGCCCCTCGAAGCAGCCCCCAGCATAGGTGATGTCCGAGGGGCCGGAGACCCGGGGGACCACAACTTCTGGGCTACTGCCGCAATCCAACCACTAGATGTGGGGATTGGCCCGTACATCCACCGCGTACGCGCGTGTCGCACCGGTATCGACATATGCCGCACGGCCATACCGCTGAGGAACATGCGGAGATACGGTGAGAACCGCGCACAGCGGGGGTCGGTTCCCGGTTGACGGGGTTCCGGGTGGCAGACTTGAGCACCGGCCCACGAGGTCGCCGCCCCGGCGGTGAAGGTACAACAATCAGCCCTTTTGTCCGCCCGGCACGGCGTCAGCCATACACCCAAACATCTGATCGCGGCAGGCCATCCCCAGTTTTTCACTCGAACGTGTGTTTGGCGCAACCTTTCGAAAGCAACTACCGTTGCACTGCACGGGAGACCATCGAGAGGGGCCGACGTGACCACCACCGCAGACAGTGCCACCATCACTGCCCAGGACCGCTCCCAGGGCCGACTCGAGCCGGTGCATGCGATGAACGAAGCCACGAATCCTGAGGGACACAAGCGGTCCCTCCCTGGACGACCTCCAGGAATCCGAGCGGACAGCTCGGGACTCACAGACCGGCAACGGCGCGTGATCGAGGTCATCAGGGACTCCGTGCAACGACGCGGTTACCCGCCGTCGATGCGTGAGATCGGGCAGGCAGTCGGCCTCTCCAGTACCTCATCCGTCGCACACCAGCTCATGGCCCTGGAGCGCAAGGGATTCCTGCGCCGCGATCCGCATCGCCCGCGCGCCTATGAAGTACGGGGTTCCGACCAAGGGGCTTCCGTGCAGCCCACGGACACCGCGGGCAAACCCGCCGCGTCGTACGTCCCGCTTGTGGGACGTATCGCCGCCGGCGGTCCCATCCTCGCCGAGGAATCGGTCGAGGACGTGTTCCCCCTCCCCCGCCAACTGGTGGGTGACGGAGAGCTCTTCGTACTGAAGGTCGTCGGTGACTCGATGATCGAGGCCGCGATCTGCGACGGCGACTGGGTGACGGTACGCCGCCAGCCGGTCGCCGAGAACGGCGACATCGTGGCCGCGATGCTGGAAGGCGAAGCCACGGTCAAGCGCTTCAAGCGCGAGGACGGCCATGTCTGGCTCCTCCCGCACAACTCCGCCTACCAGCCGATCCCCGGCGACGAGGCGACGATCCTCGGCAAGGTGGTGGCAGTCCTCCGCCGCGTGTGAGAGCTACGGGCTGCCGGAGGCGGGCCGTACGACCCGCCTCCGTCCCTGACCGGGCCCCGGAACCCCTGCGCCGGTTCCGGGGCCCTGCGCTGTCCCGTGTTCAGGCGCACCGATGTGCCGGCCACCGACTGAAGTCGGTGGCCGGCACATCGGTGTCTACGCTTCCTCCACCGACTCGGCCTCCTCGGCCGCCGGCGCGTCCTCCGTCTGCTTCGCCGCCACGTCGATCGCGGCCAGCGATCGCCTGACCACGTTGGGGTCCGTGGTGTACCAGAAGTCCGGCAGGGACGACTTCAGATAGCTCCCGTACCGGGCCGTGGCCAGCCGCTGGTCCAGTACGGCGACCACACCACGGTCCCCCGTCGCCCGTACGAGGCGGCCGGCGCCCTGGGCCATGAGCAGCGCCGCGTGGGTGGCGGCGACGGCCATGAAGCCGTTACCCCCGGCGTCCTCGACGGCTTTCTGGCGGGCGCTCATCAGGGGGTCGTCCGGGCGTGGGAACGGGATCTTGTCCATCACGACCAGCTGGCAGCTGGCGCCCGGGACGTCGACGCCCTGCCAGAGCGACAGCGTGCCGAACAGGCAGGTCTTCGGGTCGGCCGCGAAGTTCTTGATCAGCTCACCGAGCGTCTCCTCGCCCTGCAGGAGGATCGGGAACTCGGGGACGCGGGACCGTAGTTCCTCCGCGGCGAGCTGGGCGGCCCGCATCGAGGAGAACAGGCCGAGGGTGCGCCCGCCCGCCGCCTGGATCAGCTCCGTGAGCTCGTCGAGCATGTCGCCGCGGTCGCCGTCGCGCGCGGGGCGCGCCAGGTGCTTGGCGACGTACAGGATGCCCTGCTTCGGATAGTCGAAGGGCGAGCCGACGTCGACGCCCTTCCAGTGCGGGAGGTCTTCGCCCGCGGTGCCCTCCGGGGCGAGGCCCAGGGAGGCCCCCACGCCGTTGAAGTCGCCGCCCAGCTTGAGCGTCGCCGAGGTCAGGACCACGGAGCGGTCCGTGAAGAGTTTCTCCCTGAGGAGGCCCGACACCGACATGGGGGCGACCCGCAGGGAGGCTCCGAAGCGGTCGTGCCGCTCGTACCAGACGACGTCCCACTCGGAGCCGTTCGCGATCCGCTCCGCGACGTCGTGCACGGACTCCACCGAGGCCAGCGCCTGTTTGCGGACCGCGTCCTCGTCCTGGACCGACTTGTCGCGGGTCGCTCCGATCCCGGAGATCACCGTGCGGG
This sequence comes from Streptomyces sp. NBC_00576, assembly GCF_036345175.1. Taxonomy (NCBI): domain Bacteria; kingdom Bacillati; phylum Actinomycetota; class Actinomycetes; order Kitasatosporales; family Streptomycetaceae; genus Streptomyces; species Streptomyces sp. NBC_00576. The sequence continues at coordinate 2,746,924 of NZ_CP107780.1, forward strand.
CGGCGTCCCTCAGCGCCATCAGGGCGTACCCGAGGTCTTCCGGGACCTCCTCCAGGCGGCCCGGCAGGGCCAGCTCCATCACCCGCTCGAAGCCCTCGGCCGCGGTCTGGAGCTGGTCGGCGGCCTTCTCGTTCACCAGCTTCGCCGCGCGGCGCACGGCACGGTTGACCTGCCCGGGAGTGAGCTCGCCTGTGGCCACTCCGGTGACCCGCGAGACCAGTTCGTGCGCCTCGTCGACGATCAGCACCTCGTGCTGTGGGAGGACGGGCGCGCCCTCGATGGCGTCGATCGCGAGCAGCGCGTGGTTCGTGACGATCACCTCGGCGAGTTTGGCGCGCTCGCGGGCCATCTCGGCGAAGCACTCGGCTCCGTACGCGCACTTCGAAGCGCCCAGGCACTCGCGGGAGGAGACGGAGACCTGTGCCCAGGCCCGGTCGGAGACACCGGGGGTGAGGCCGTCACGGTCGCCGGTCTCGGTCTCGTCCGACCATTCGCGCAGGCGCAGCAGGTCCTGGCCGAGCTTGCTGGTGGGCGCGGCCGCCTCGAACTGGTCGAAGAGACCCTCGTCCTCGTCCTGCGGCACGCCCTCATGGAGTCGGTGCAGGCACAGGTAGTTCGATCTCCCCTTGAGCATCGCGAACTCGGGGCGGCGGCGCAGCACGGGATGCAGTGCGTCGACCGTGCGGGGCAGGTCGCGCTCCACGAGTTGGCGCTGCAGCGCGAGGGTCGCGGTCGCGACGACGACCCGCTCCCCGTGCGCGAGCGCGGGTACGAGGTAGCCGAGCGACTTTCCGGTGCCGGTGCCTGCCTGTACCAGCAGATGGGAACCGTCGTCGATCGCCTCGGCGACAGCTTCGGCCATGGTCACCTGGCCGGGGCGCTCCGTACCGCCGACAGCGGTGACGGCAGCATGCAGGAGTTCGGGGAGTGAGGGCTTCGTCATAGCGCGACCACCCTACGGGGCGGCACTGACAATCGGGTGATCAAGGCGGGAGTGCACGGTGGGATCAGGAGGGACACAGGAGGTCTACAGCACATCGCGCAGGCCCCGGTCCCGGACCATGAGGGCGGCCCGCTTGGCGGGCAGGTCGACCTCTGTGGAGAACCGGAAGCCTGCGCTCAGGAAGGCTGACACGGAGGGCGTGTTGCGCAGGTCGGGTTCCGCGACGACGCGCGCACAGGAAGGGCGGTTGTCGAGTACGAGATCGGCGACGGCTCTGAGCAGGACGCTGCCCAGTCCGCGCCCACGATCGGCGACACCGCCGAGCAGGAGATGCACTCCGGTGTCGTGGGGACGGGCGGGATAGTGCCGGGCCAGTGGGTCGAGGTCGGCGCGGTAGACCTCCCAGTAGCTCATCGGGGTGCCCTCCAGCACGCCGAGACAGGGGACGCTGTGTCCGTCACCGTCGAGCTGGGACCGCAGATGGGCCTCGGTCACGCGCTCGGTGCCGGCGAGCTCCCAGAAGGTGGCGACGGTGGGGTCGTTTATCCAGCGGCCGATCAACGGGAGATCGCGCTCGATCTGTACGGGGACGAGGTGGAACGAGCCCGCGGGCGTGAGGCTCGGCCCCCAGTCCCCGATGCGGTCGGGAAGATCGTCATCGGTTCCCGGGGCGACGGTGTCCGCCGCCCCGCTGTCGTCGGCGAACAGCGCGACGAACTCGTCTGGCAGGCGCAGCTCCAGCGTGTCCTCGCTGTCGCCGCCGGTGTGGAAATCGGCGTACCTCGGGGCGGTCGGGGCGGTTCGGGAGTCGGTACGGGCGTCGGTGCTCGCGTCGGCAGAAGGCACGGGACGCTCCTCTCAGGAGATGGGGTGTGTCGTGTTCCTCGGGGTGAAAGGGAGTTGATGCGGTCAGGGGTGCCGGAGGTGTCAGGAATGAAGGGGGTTGGCGATGGTGACGTAGACGGACTGGGTGTCGACAGGGCCGACGAGCTCGTCGAGACCGTGCAGCCGGGTGAGCAGGTTGGCCTTGCAGCGCAGGACGGGTGAGTCCAGCAGAGAGCCGGGCAGGGACGTACGAAGTCGGGCGGGACCCGAGGCGATGTCCCCGAGGAAGCGCCGGAAGGCGGCGAGCAGCAGCTGTTCGTCGGCGAGGTGCTGCGAGCCGAACGCGCCGATGAGGCCCAGTACGTTGTTGATGCCGAGGTAGTAGGCGAAGCGTTCGTCGGTGACCTCGTCGGAGACGAACGTGTCGCTCTGTTCACCGATGCCGGGCAGCCGGGCGTCGAGTTCGGCGCGCCGGGACTCGCGGAAGTAGTACCCCTGGTTGTCGCGGTAACGGCCTCCCCGGGGCCAGCCTTCGCCGTCCAGTAGGAGCAGGGTGTTCTGCTGGTGGGCCTCCAGGGCGATGCCTGCCTCGCTGTCCAGCCAGAGCACGGGCCGTACGACCTGTTCCAGGTAGCGCAGGAACCACTCGGCGGCGACGGCTCCGCGCGGGCGGCCGGTTCGTCCGGCGAGACGTGTGACGACCTCGGCCAGTCGGGACCGCAGGACCGGGCCCTCGGCTTGGTGGTCGGATGTGTCGTCCAAGTGGGTGCGAGGCCGGGGCGAGACGAGTCCCGCGATGCAGGACACGTCGTCCGCCGGGTGGAACGGGTTGTGCCGGATCACCACGTCGAGGCCGGGGACAGGGCTGCCGTCCGGGTCGTCGACGGCGAGCCAGGCCGGGTCGCGGACGATGTCGAAGGCCGGGTGCGTGGACTGCCACTGCTTGGCCAGTCCGCCGCGCAGCAGCCGGTGCACCTCGACGCCCCGGTGGAGTTCCTTGCGGAGGTTCTCGCGCCGGGAGTTGGTGATGCGCAGCCCCAGCGAGAGCTTCAGCATCGCGGGGGCGCCCGAGCGGTGGACGGTGCGTACGGAGGAGGTGGGGTGCCAGGGGGAGCCATGGGTGCAGAGGTCGCGGAGCAGACCGGCCTCGAACAGGGCCGCGATCTGTGGGCGGTGCCGGGTCTCGCGGACCTGCCAGGGGTGCAGTGGGAGGGCCGCGTAGCCGTCGGGCAGCGGCAGCGGCAGTGCGGCGCCGATCAGCTGAGCGGTGAGCTGTTCGGCGCGGATGGGGCGGCCGCGCTCGGTCCAGGCGGAGTCCGTGGCGAGTACGGAGGGTGCCACCGCCAGCCAGTGCAGCGGGAAGGAGCCGCGCAACTCCGGTGAGTAGAGCCGTGCTTCGGCCTCGGCAAGCCCTTCGCGGCTCTTGGGGGTCGGATGCAGCGGGTGGCCGAGCAGCAGCGCCTGCTCGGCGGCGAGAAAGAGGTCGGGGCCGTCGGCCGGCTGTGCACGGCGGTCGGTGATGAAGGTGGCGGTCCGGCGAACGGAGTCGGCGACCCGTGCGACCAGATCGACGGCGTCGGGGGGCAGGAGGGAGGGGACGGGAGTCGGCGGTGCCGGCGCATCGATCGCTGCTGACATGCCGTTCACGTCGGCCGTGGGCGCCGCGGTGACCGGGCCGGTATCGCTTTCGGCCGGCTTCGGGCCGTCGTACGCCTCCCTCGCGAGCAGGGTCGCGACGGTGACCGCGTCGGCGGCTGGTGCGCCTGCGGGGGCGTCGGCCAGGTGGGGGAGGCCGAAACGGTGCCAGCCGGTCGGGGACCAGTAGTGGACCGGGGCCAGCAGGGCGGTGCCGCTGGTGGGGAGGGGGATGCGGAGGGTGCCGCCGTCGGGGGCGGCGAGGTTGTTCTCCCGTACCCAGCAGCGCAACAGGTTCTCGGTGGCGGCGGCCTGGGCCGCGGTGTGGGGGTCGAGGTGTTCCAGGAGGTCGGCCGTGGCACCGCGCGACCACGCGGCTCCTGCGGCTGCTCCCTTCTGCCGGGGCACGGTTTCCCTCCCGTGCCCGGACCCTCGCGCGGAGGTGGGGTGGGAACGGCCTTCGGGTACGGGGGTGCTGTTCAAGACGGTTCCTCTTGAGGTTGTTCGAGTGCGCGTGCGGGGGTGAACCGGGTTGGTACGGTCGGGCATCGGGTCGGGGCTACCCGGCTCGCTCGGAGTGCGTGGCGTGCGGGCGGCCGGAGTCGGTGTGGCCGCGCGCCACGGCCGCCACCGCGTCGGCCAGCCGGTCGAGTACCGCGGTGGCCTGTTCGTCGCTGATGGTCAGTGGGGGCAGCAGGCGGACGACGCTCGCCTGGCGTCCACCGAGCTCGACGATCAGACCCCGTCGCAGGCACTCCCGCTGTACGGCGGCGGCCAGTTCGGGCGCGGCGGGACGCGGCCCACCGTCGGCGGGCCCGGGGAAGACGTCCGGATCGGGTTCCCGGTAGCCGTCGGCGGAGTCCGAAACGGCGTCTGCTCCCCGTTCCGTGTCCGGTTCGACCAGTTCGACCCCGATCATCAGTCCCCGGCCGCGCACATCGCCGATGATCGGGAACTCCGCTGCCAGCCGCCGGAGTTGGGAGAGCATGTGGGCGCCGAGGTTGGCCGCGCGGTCGGCGAGGCCGTGCTCGCGGACGTACGTCAGTGTGGCCGTGCCTGCGGCCATGGCGAGCTGGTTGCCGCGGAACGTTCCCGCGTGGGCGCCGGGTTCCCAGACGTCGAGGTCGTCGCGGTAGACCACGACGGCCAGCGGCAGGCTGCCTCCGATGGCCTTGGACAGCACCATCACATCGGGGGTGACCCCGCTGTGCTCCACCGCCCAGAATGTCCCGGTGCGGCCGACTCCCGTCTGGATCTCGTCGGCGATCAGCGGGATCGAGCGGGCCTCGGTGATCCGTCGCATGCGCCGCATCCAGGTGTCCGGCGCGGGAATCACCCCGCCTTCGCCCTGGACGGGTTCGAGAATCATCCCGGCGGGCAAGGGCACGCCCGACTTGGTGTCGTCGAGGACGGACTCGGTCCAGCGGGCGGCCAGTTCGGCACCCCGCACGCCACCCATCCCGAAGGGGCAGCGGTAGTCCTGGGGGAAAGGCAGCCGGGCGACGCGTACGTCGGTCGCGTGGCCGGAGGCACCGAGCGACCCTGCGGTCATGCCGTGATAGGCACCCGTGAAGGCGAGCATGCCGGTGCGGCCGGTCGCGGCGCGCACGAGCTTGAACGCGGCCTCCACCGCGTCCGTCCCGGCCGGTCCGCAGAACTGCACGCGCGCGTGGTCGGCGAGGCCGGGCGGCAGGGTGCGGAACAGTTCGGTGATGAAGGCGTCCTTGACGGGGGTCGCCAGGTCGAGGACGTGCAGCGGCGCCCCCGAGTCGAGGACCCTGCGGATCGCCTCCAGCACGACGGGGTGGTTGTGTCCGAGGGCCAGTGTGCCCGCGCCCGAGAGGCAGTCGAGGTAGCGGCGGCCGTCGGCACCCTCGATCGTCAGCCCGCGTGCCCGAACGGGGACGATCGGCAGGGCGCGCGCGTAGGTGCGTGCCGACGATTCACGCGCCGACTGACGCCGCAGAATCCCCTCGTGCGCCCCGCGCGCGCCCGCGCACACCTCGACCTCCGCGTCCCTTTCCGCCGACGCCGCCCGGGATTCCCGCGCTCCCGCGTGCTCCCCCGTCTCCATGGACTCCCGCAACCCCAATGCCCCGACTCCCCACTGCTCCGCCGCCCCGCCAACCACCAACTCGCCGATACACCCCTCCCGTTACCAACACCCGGCGCACCACGGGAGTCACGGGTCTTCTCAAGATCCTTGCCGTGACGGAGTGCTGCTGGTGCGACTCGGCCCGATGCGCACAGGCCGACACCCCCTGCACGCCAGGCGGCATCCGTGGCCTTCCCGGAGCCCTGCCGTCGATCAGCGCGCTGCTCCCGGCCGACGCGGGCGCCGGTCGAGAACCCCACGCGTCATGCGCGGCGGACAGCGCCGCCAGCTCCTCCGCGAACAGCGCGACCGCGAAACCTAACGCCCCGCAGGCACTCCAAAAACAGCCGTGACAGGACGTCCCATCGGCGCTCCGCCGCACGATCAGCAGATCAGCGCACCCGTAGCGAAACCGTTGCCGTTCCACCGGTCGCCCCCCACAGCGACCGCATAGTGTGTGATGCCGTGCGAGGACAGCACACGGTTCGACCACGCCAGGGGGAGTCACACCATGCGACCGATACGCCCACCCTTCATCGCCCGCAGAGGGAGGGGCACGCGCCGCGGAACCCCCCCCGTGCAGGCCGCCGTCGGCCTGGCCGTGGCCCTCGCACTCACCGCGACCGCCTGCGGCGCCTCCGACTCCGGGGATTCCGACGCGAGCGGACAGTCCTCCGCCTCCGCGACCGACGACGGGGCCGGAAAGATCACGATCCCGGACGGGCTCAAGGACAAGCTCAAAGAGCACGGGATCGACCTCGACAAATGGAAGAACGGCGCCTGGAAGAACTGGAACAAGGACGACTGGCTGCGCGAGGCCGAGGACTACGTCAACCCGATCATCGAGGGCCTCTGGGACACGGACCGCATGCGGGACGCCGACGATCCGGAGAAGAGCGTCGACGCGAACGACCTCTCGGGCGACCAGGGCGTCACCGACCCGACACCGCGGGCTGTGGAAGCGAAGGCCGTGCCGCCCGCCTACCACGCCAACGTGCCCGAGGCGGGCAAGGTGTTCTTCGACGCCCCCGAGGGCACGATGGTCTGCTCGGCGACCGTGGTGGCGGACCCCGCTCACCCGGGGAAGTCGAACCTCGTCTGGACGGCGGGCCACTGTGTGCACGCCGGCAAGAAGGGCGGCTGGTACCGCAACCTCGCCTTTGTGCCCTCGTACAACAACTCGGGCAGGTCGAGCGCCGAGGTGGAGAACACCCCCCGCGCGGAGATCGCTCCCTACGGCGTCTGGTGGGGTGACTGGGCTCAGACCTCGGACCAGTGGATCGAGCAGGGCGGTTCGACGGGCGGCGACGGAGCTCCGTACGACTTCGCGGTCATCCATGTGACGCCGGAGAAGGGCGGCAGCGGCAAGTCGCTGGAGGAGACGGTCGGTTCGGCCCTTCCGGTGGACTTCGCCGCGCCTGCCGTCTCGCAGGTCGGGAGCATCACGGCGACCGGCTATCCGGCGGCGGCGCCGTTCGACGGCGAGACGATGTACGAGTGCCAGGACGAGCCGGGCCGGCTGTCGATCGTCAGGTCGGACCCGACGATGTACCGGATCGGATGCACCATGACCGGCGGTTCCTCCGGCGGCGGGTGGGTCGCCACGGGCTCGGACGGCAACCCGACCCTGGTCTCCAACACCTCGATCGGCCCGGTGAGTTCGGGCTGGCTGGCGGGCCCGCGCCTGGGCAAGGTGGCCAAGGGTGTGTACGACGAGGTGAGCGGGAAGTACGCGGGGCAGTGACGCGACAGGCCCCATGCCGAAGGCATGGGGCCTGTTCAGGGGCGCGGGGAACTGCGCGACCAGCCACATCGCACCCGCAGGCGACGATGCACCTGCCCGGCGGAGCCTAGAGCGCCGCTGCCGTCGGAACGTACGGCGCCAGTTCCGCCGCCAGTTCCTCGTGCACCCGCGCCTTGAGCAGCGTGCCCTCCGCGGTGTGCTCCTCGGAGATCACCTCGCCCTCGGTGTGGGCACGGGCGACCAGCTTGCCGCGGGTGTACGGCACGAGCGCCTCGATCTCGACCGAGGGCCGGGGCAGCTCGTTGTCGATCAGCGCGAGCAGTTCGTCGATGCCCTGACCGGTGCGTGCGGAGACCGCGATCGAACGCGTCTCCATCCGCATCAGCCGCTGGAGTGTCAGCGGGTCCGCCGCGTCCGCCTTGTTGATCACGACGATCTCGGGTACGCCGGTGGCGCCGACGTCCCTGATGACCTCGCGCACGGCCGCCAGCTGCTCCTCCGGGTCCGGATGCGAACCGTCCACCACGTGCAGGATCAGGTCGGCGTCGCCGACCTCCTCCATGGTGGAGCGGAACGCCTCGACCAGGTGGTGCGGCAGGTGCCGCACAAAACCGACCGTGTCGGTCAGCGTGTGCAGCCGACCGCTCGGGGTCTCGGCCCGGCGCACGGTCGGGTCGAGGGTCGCGAACAGGGAGTTCTCGACCAGCACGCCCGCGCCGGTGAGGCGGTTGAGCAGCGAGGACTTGCCGGCGTTGGTGTAACCCGCGATGGCTACGGACGGCACCTTGTTGCGGCGGCGCTCCTGGCGCTTGATCTCGCGGCCGGTCTTCATCTCCGCGATCTCCCGGCGCATCTTCGCCATCTTCTCGCGGATCCGGCGCCGGTCCGTCTCGATCTTGGTCTCACCGGGACCACGGGTGGCGAGGCCGCCGCCCTTGCCGCCGCCCATCTGACGGGACAGCGACTGACCCCAGCCGCGGAGCCTCGGCAGCATGTACTGCATCTGCGCGAGCGCGACCTGGGCCTTGCCCTCACGGGACTTGGCGTGCTGGGCGAAGATGTCCAGGATCAGGGCCGTACGGTCGATGACCTTGACCTTGACGACGTCTTCGAGGTGGATCAGCTGGCCCGGGCTCAGCTCACCGTCGCAGATGACGGTGTCCGCGCCCGTTTCGAGGACGATGTCCCGCAGCTCGTTGGCCTTGCCGGAGCCGATGTAGGTGGCTGCGTCGGGCTTGTCGCGACGCTGGACGACGCCGTCGAGCACGAGCGCGCCCGCGGTTTCCGCCAGGGCGGCGAGCTCGGCGAGCGAGTTGTCCGCGTCCCGGATGGTCCCCGTGGTCCACACGCCGACAAGCACGACCCGCTCCAGGCGGAGCTGGCGGTACTCGACCTCGGTGACGTCCTCGAGCTCGGTGGAGAGGCCTGCCACGCGGCGCAGGGCCGCGCGCTCGGAGCGGTCGAACTGTTCGCCGTCCCGGTCTCCGTCGATGTCGTGGCTCCAGGCGACGTCCTCTTCCATCAGGGCATCGGCCCGAAGACCTTCGGGGTAGGTGTGCGCGAGGCGCTCAGTGTCCTGGGAAGGGGAAGAAGAGGAGGTCATTGGGTCCTAACGTCGATGAGGTTTCGTGTGTGGCGGCGGAGCGAGCCCCGTCACTGATCACAACGCACGAGCCGCCCGGGAGATTCCCGGAACCCGTCCCGTGAAGCCGGGGGCAGCGCCGCCGACCTGAAGATGGTCGCACGGCACGCCCCGTCTCGTCACGGTGTTATTCCGCGGCGCTATGTCGTGGGCGCGACGGACTTCCAGTCCGGGTGCCCGGGCATCGGCGGTGTCTTCTCCGCGTACAGCCACGCCTGGAAGAACGCGCCCAGGTCCCGCCCGGCGATGCCGGAGGCGAGGCGCTCGAAGTCGGCGGTGCCCGCGACACCGTCCTTGTGGAGGCCGACCCACGCCTCCTCCACCCGCTCGAACGCCGGGCGGCCGATCTCCTGGCGCAGGGCGTAGAGCGCGAGGGCGGCCCCGTCGTAGACGTTGGGGCGGAAGATGCCGATCTTCTGGCCTGGCTTGGGCGGCTTGGGGGCGGCCGGTGGTCCGCCGGCGGCCCGCCAGCGGTCGGAGGACCCGTACGCCGCCTTCATCCGGTCCACCAGCTTCCGGCCTGCCTTCTCCTCCGCGTACAGGGCCTCGTACCAGGTGGCATGTCCTTCGTTGAGCCACAGGTCGGACCAGACGCGCGGGCTGACACTGTCGCCGAACCACTGGTGGGCCAGCTCGTGCACCATGATCGAGTCGACGTACCACTCGGGGTACGCGGGCTCGGTGAACAGTCCTCTCTCGAAGAGAGAGAGTGTCTGTGTCTCCAGTTCGAAGCCGGTCGACGCCTCGGCCATGAGCAGCCCGTACGTTTCGAACGGGTAGCGGCCGACCTTGCTCTCCATCCACTCGATCTGCGCGGGCGTCTTCTTCAGCCACGGCTCCAGCAGCGCACGGTCCTTGGTGGGCACGACATCGCGCAGGGGCAGCCCGTGCGGTCCGGTGCGGTGCAGCACGGTGGAGCGGCCGATGGACACCTGCGCCAGCTCGGTGGCCATGGGGTGCTGGGTGCGGTATGTCCAGGTCGTGGCCCCGCCGACCCGGTCGACGCCTGCCGGCAGCCCGTTGGCCACCGCCGTGTATCCGTTCGGAGCGGTGACCCTGATGGTGAACATCGCCTTGTCGGAGGGGTGGTCGTTGCACGGGAACACCAGATGCGCGACATCGGCCTGGTTGGCCATCGCGAGCCCGTCGTGGGTCCGCACCCAGCCCCCGTCCCGGCCCGCCGCGGACACGGGGTCGCTGGTGTGCCGCACGGTGATCCGCGTCCAGCTCCCGGCGGGCAGCGGTGTTCGGGGCGTCACCACCAGGTCCTCGCCCGCACTGGTGAACGACGCCGGCTCACCGTCGACCTCGACCGACCCGACACTGCCGTGGGAGAAGTCGAGGTTGATCTGTTCGAGTGCGGTGGTGGTCCAGGCGTCGACGGTCGTGACGGTGGACAGCGGCTTGCTGTTGGAGCCGGAGTAGCTGAAGGCCAGGTCGTACGACGCCACGTCGTACCCGGGGTTGCCCAGGTGCGGGAATAGGCGGTCGCCGACGCCCAGGGGGGCCACTGGGGCACTCGCGGCGACGAGGCAGACGGAGACGGCGGAGGCGAGCAGCGCCGACGTGAACCGGGTGCGGGGGTTGAGCAGCATGCACCACCGCTACCAGCGCCCGCGCGCCGGAGGGCGACGACTCGCACCGAGCCCACCCGAACGGGTGCCTCAGGGAGCCGCCACGTGATGCTGCGCCCGGCTCACGTCGTACACGCCCGGCACGTTGCGCATGGCCCGCATGAGGGCCGGAAGGTGCGCCGCGTCCGGGAGTTGGAGCGTGTAGGTGTGGCGTACGCGCTGCTGGCTGGGGGGTTCGACGGTCGCCGAGACGATCGCGACGCCCTCCAGGGCGATGGCCTCGGTGAGGTCGGCCAGCAGATGGGGCCGCCCGAACGATTCGGCGACCAGGGTGACGCGGGCCTCGGTGGTGTCCCCCCAGTGCACCCCGACCTCCGCGCGCCCCGTGCTCTTCATGTGCGCCACCCCGGCGCACTCCACCCGGTGGACGGTCACCACTCCCCCGCGCACGGCGAAGCCGGTGACCTCGTCGGGCGGTACGGGCGTACAGCAACCGGCGAGCCGTACGGTCGCGCCGGGCTGGTCGACGACGGCGGTCGCGGCGGGGTCGGGGGACGCGGCATCGTCCTGGGCCGAGCGGGCGTCGACGGCCGCGCGGGCGGCCTCGGCGGTGGCCTCCTCGGCTTCCCAGGGGGCACCGAAGGTCCTCGGCGCGTCCGCCGGATCGCTGTGCACGGGGTGGGCGGCCAGCCAGCGCTGGATGGCGATCCTGGCGACGGGTGTGTGCGCGTGCTCCAGCCACTCCCTGGAGGGCTCGGAGGCCGGGTCCTGCCCCATGAGGAGCTGGACGGTGTCGCCGTCCCGCAGGACCGTGCTGAGCGTCGCCAGCCGGCCGTTGACCCGGGCGCCGATACAGGCGTGCGCGTCCTCTCCGTACTGCGCGTACGCCGCATCCACGCAACTCGCGCCCTCTGGCAGCCCCAGCGAGCCTCCGTCGGCCCGGAAGACGGTGATCTCGCGGTCCTGGGCCAGGTCCTCGCGCAGGGTGGACCAGAAGGTGTCGGGGTCGGGCGCGGCCTCCTGCCAGTCGAGGAGACGGGACAGCCAGCCGGGCCGGGTGGGGTCGATGCGCTCGCCGTCGCCGTCGAGGTCGGTCCGTGCCCGGTCAGTGTCGGTCTGCTCCTCCGAAGGAGGAGCGTAGGGATTGCCGAGCGCGATGACTCCGGCCTCGGCGGCCTTGTGCATCTGGTGGGTGCGGATGAGGACTTCGGCGACCTGACCGTCCGCACGGGCGACGGCCGTGTGCAGCGACTGGTAGAGGTTGAACTTGGGTACGGCGATGAAGTCCTTGAACTCCGAGACGACGGGCGTCATGCAGGTGTGCAGCTCGCCCAGTACGCCGTAGCAGTCGGCGTCCTCGTTGACGAGCACCAGGACCCGCCCGAAGTCGGAGCCGCGCAGCCGGCCGCGTTTGCGCGACGCCCGGTGCAGGGACACGAAGTGCCGTGGCCGGATGAGGACTTCGGCCTGGATCCCCGAGTCGCGCAGCACCACGCGTACCTCGTCGGCGATCTCGGCGAGCGGGTCGTCGGCGCGGGAGGCGTTGTCGACGATCAGCTCCCGGGTGTGCTGGTACTCCTCCGGGTGCAGGATCGCGAAGACCAGATCTTCCAGTTCGGTCTTGAGCGCCTGGACGCCGAGCCGTTCGGCGAGCGGGATGAGCACGTCCCGCGTCACCTTGGCGATGCGCTCCTGCTTCTCGGGGCGCATCACTCCCAGGGTGCGCATGTTGTGCAGCCGGTCGGCGAGTTTGATCGACATCACGCGCACGTCGTTCCCGGTGGCGACCAGCATCTTGCGGAAGGTCTCGGGCTCGGCGGCGGCGCCGTAGTCGACCTTCTCCAGCTTCGTCACGCCGTCGACGATGTAGCGGACCTCGGCGCCGAACTCCTCACCGACCTGATCCAGCGTCACATCCGTGTCCTCGACGGTGTCGTGGAGCAGAGACGCCGTCAAGGTCGTGGTCTCCGCGCCGAGTTCGGCGAGGATCAGAGTCACGGCGAGGGGGTGCGTGATGTACGGCTCGCCGCTCTTGCGCATCTGGCCGCGGTGCGAGGTCTCGGCCAGGACGTAGGCCCGGCGCAGCGGTTCCAGGTCGGCGTCGGGGTGGTGGGCTCGGTGCGCCTCGGCGACATGGCCGATGGCGTCGGGCAGCCGGTCGCGGGTCGCGGAGCCGAGGAACGCCGCTCTGCCGAGTCGGCGCAGATCGATCCGGGGGCGGGTCCGTCGGCGGGGCGACGGGGGCCCGTCCTGTTCCAGCGAGGCCGCGAGCTTGGGCGAGGACGTCACAGCACCTGGGCTCGCGGGATTCGTGGCCTCCGCACTCATGGGCACCTCCGGCTACCTGGACCGGCGGACGGGATGCCCCATGGCGGACGGCGGCTCAGGGGATGGCGTTGTTCCCCCGTCCGGGCCGGTGCTTGATGCTACCGAGCCCATCACGCGCGACTGACCACCTCTCGTCGAGCGTGAAACGGATCACCCATTCGAGCGACGGTTCGGGGGCCCGTGCATTCAAGCCACCCAGTCCGCGATCATCCCTGATTTCAATCCTGGACAGGCCCAAGGATTACGTTTCCGCATTCCATCGAACCTGCAGCCTGCGATACCCGGGCATAAACACTTCAGTTGATCGCGTTTTCCAGCCACTCCGCGTCGATCTCGCCCTCGGCGACGATCACCGCGGGCCCGGTCATCTCGATCTCGCCGTCGGCCCTCTCGGTGATCACCAGGCGCCCGCCGGGCACATCTACGGTGTACGTCACCGGGGTCCCGGTCACAGCCGGGTCGGCGCCGTCGCGCCGGGCGGTGGCCACGGCGACGGCACACGCGCCCGTGCCGCACGAGCGGGTCTCACCGGCACCGCGCTCGTGCACGCGCAGCGCGACGTGTCGCGGGCCCCGGTCGACCACGAACTCGACGTTGACCCCGTCCGGATAGACGGCTGCGGGGCTGAACGGCGGCGGGGTGAACAGGTTTCCAGCGTGCGCGAGATCGTCCACGAAGGCGACCGCGTGCGGGTTGCCCATGTTCACGTTCCGCGCGGGCCAGCTGCGCTCATCGACACGCACGGTGACCTCCCCTTCGGGGAGGAACGCCTTGCCCATACCCACGGTGACGTCGCCCTCCTTGGCGAGGTGCACGACCTTCACGCCCCCGCGCGTGGCGACCTTGAGGTCCCCTTCGGTCACGTGTCCGGCCCGCTGGAGGTAGCGCGCGAAAACCCGCACCCCGTTGCCGCACATCTCCGCGATCGAGCCGTCGCCGTTGCGGTAGTCCATGAACCACTCCGCCTCGGCCGCCATGCCCCTGGCCTCGGGGTGCGCGGCGGACCGTACGACGTGCAACAGTCCGTCACCCCCGATGCCCGCACGCCGGTCGCACAGGACGGCGACGGCGGCCGGGGGGAGGTCGATGACGTTCTCGGGGTCGGGGACGATCACGAAGTCGTTCTCGGTCCCGTGACCCTTGAGGAAGGCGATCCGCATGCTCATCCCTCGATCGTACGGGGTGGGTACGACACGGTGAGTCGCGGTTGGTTCACAGGCCGGACCAGGCGTACCAGCCCGTCCGGCGCCCGCCTCACCGCAGACGGGCCACCCGCAGAACGGCGAGCCCGATGACCACGACCACCGTCACGACGTACGCCAGCACAACCCGCCAGTCCCGCCGACGGCCCTCGTCGAGCCCCGGTGCCGTGTAGCCGACCCGGCGCGCGGCCATCATGCCCCACCCGGCGGCGCAGGAGCAGATGAGCAGCCCCAGCATGGCGATGACCGCTCCGCTGTCGCCGAAGTCGAAGGCGAGCGGGAAGGCGAACATCAGGGAGCCGAGCGCGGCCAGGACCACGATCGGGGCGAGCTGCCAGATACGCAGGCGGCGCTGCGGTCGCAGCTCGACCTCGACCTCGGGCCCGAGGAACATCTCGTCCGGTCCGGGTCCGTCGGCGGTCACGCCGCCCTGGGTCTCGTCGGGCCCGTCCGGGCTCAGACGGTCCTCGCCCTGTTCCGTTTCGCCACCGTCACCTGTGACGTGTCCCGCGCCTTGTGCGGTGTCGCGAGGGCCGGCCTCCATCGCCACGCGCCCTCCCAACTCGGACTCCACTTGGTCGATCGAAGCTCGATGATGGCACGGCGCCGGAGGCCTGGATGACGGCCTGAGCGTCCCGATGCCATGACGTGATCAGGCTGTGACCGGTCGTTCGACCAACGCCAGTGCGAGGTGCGGAAGTTCTGTGAGATCCGCCGCAGCCCCACTCAACCAGTGCACCCGGGGATCGCGCCTGAACCATGAATCCTGACGGCGCGCGAAGCGCTTGGTGGCGCGTACGGTCTCGGCACGCGCGACGTCCTCACCGCACTCCCCGGCGAGCACAGCGAGCACCTGCTGGTAGCCCAGCGCGCGCGACGCCGTGAGCCCCTCGCGCAGGCCGTGCACCTCCAGCGCGCGCACCTCGTCCACGAGCCCCGCCGCCCACATCCGGTCGACCCGGCGGGCGATGCGCTCGTCCAGCTCGGGGCGGGAGACGTCGACGCCGATCTGCACGGTGTCGTACACGGAGTCGTGGCCCGGAAGGTTGGCGGTGAAGGGCTTGCCGGTGATCTCGATGACCTCCAGGGCCCGGACGATACGGCGGCCGTTGCTGGGCAGGATCGCCTGCGCGGCCTCGGGGTCGGCGGCGGCCAGACGGGCGTGCAGGGCGCCGGAGCCGCGCAGGGCGTGCTCCTCTTCAAGGCGGGCCCTGACTTCGGGATCGGTGCCGGGGAACTCCAGGTTGTCGACGGCTCCACGGACGTACAGGCCGGAGCCGCCGACCAGGACCGGCCAGCGCCCCTCGGCGAGCAGTGCGTCGATCCGCTCGCGCGCGAGGCGCTGGTATTCGGCGACGCTCGCCGCGACGGTCACGTCCCAGATGTCCAGGAGGTGGTGCGGGATGCCGCCGCGCTCCTCGGGCGTCAACTTGGCGGTACCGATGTCCATCCCCCGGTAAAGCTGCATCGAGTCGGCGTTGACGACCTCTCCGCCGAGACGCTGAGCCAGAAAGACGCCCAGATCGGACTTTCCGGCTGCGGTGGGGCCGACGACGGCGATGACTCGGGGGGAGGGGGGTGCGCTGCTCACTGCCCCAGTCTCGCAAACCTGGGACCCCTCCTCGAACGAGCGACGTGACGCCGGGGGTCCGGGGTCGTTGCCAGTTGCGAGGTTCGCGCCGCCGAATTCGGGAGGCGGTGACGGGGGCGACGCAAACGGACGCACCGGGCGACGCGGGATTTCGCCCGCACGAGTAACGTATGGAGTGGATATGGGCGTATTTGCACGGCTTCTCGGACGGTCCAAGACTGCGGAGGAGGCGTCAACCGCTGACGAGCAGTCCGTCGCCGTGACGGACGAGCCCGCGGCGGAGGAAGCGGAAGCGGCGAAGGAGTCACCCGAGGCCGACAGCGGTGCCGAGACGGGGACCACGGCGGAGAAGACGGAAGCCGTGGCCGTACCCGCCACCGAGGCCGTCGAGATCCCCAAGCAGCAGTCCGCCGAGGAAGCCGCCGACAGCGAGGCCGGTGAGGGCGCCCGTAAGTAACTGCCCGCGAGGGAAGGTGAACCATGGGTCTGCTGGACAGTCTGAAAGCAAAGCTCGCCCCGGCCAAGGAGAAGGTCTCGGACTTCGCGCACCAGCACGAGGGCCAGATCGAGCGGGGTCTCGACAAGGCCGCGAAGGTGGTCGACGAGAAGACCAAGGGCAAGTACAGCGACAAGATCCATACGGGCACCGGCAAGGCGAAGGGCGCAGTGGACCGGCTCACGCACAAGGACGGTGACACCCCGGACGACACGTTCACGCCACCACCGGACGCGCCGCCACCGGCTTCCTGACGGGCACGAACAACTGCACGCCACATCGGCGGACGGCCGCGGAGCACACGCTCCCGGCCGTCCGCCGTATCACGGCAACTGCAAACGCAACGGCTACGACCAGGCCGCGACCACGTATCCCACGCCGTACGGCGCGTCCTCGTACAGCAGTGCGCCCGCCAGGCCGGTGTTCTCGGCCGCACCCGCGAGGACCTGCCAGGGGGCCCGGCCGGAGACCTTCAGTTCGTACGCCAGTTCCGCGTCCAGCGCCTTGAGCGCCGCCACGTCCGCCGCCCCCAGCGCCCGCCCGACCTCCTCGTCGAATCCCGGCGCCCGCTCGTCCAGGTACCCCGGCGCCTTGAGCGTGCGGCACGCGCTGGCGTCGCCCATCACCAGCAGGGCCACCCTCTCCGCCCGCCCGCTGATCTCCCTCCCGACCGCGATGCACTGCTCGGTCGCCAGGGGTTCGCCCACGCCCAGGCCTTCCACGGGCGTCCAGGACCAGCCGGTGCGCTCCAGCAGCCACGCGGCGACGGCGAGCGACGGCGGCAGCTCCCGTTCCGCCGCTGCGGCGCCGGCGTCGCCGCTACCCAGGCGTACGTCGAGTTCCACACCGAAGCCCCTGAACGAGCCCCGCGTGCCCTCCGGGTGCGGTCCGCGCCCGCTCTGCCCGGCGGGCCCTACGACCAGCAGGCGGTCGGGGCGGGAGGCCGCGAGCACGCCCAGCGCGTCCGTACAGGCGGCGCGGGCGGCGTCCAGCTCGGGGGCGGCGCCCGCCGCCACGTCGGGTACGAGGAGCGGCGGGCAGGGGCAGACGGCGGCGGCGACAAGCATGATCGGCAGCGTAACCCCGGGGGACGGAGCGGTGTCAGTCCTCGATCAGCACGTCGGTCAGGTCGATGACCGTGAGGAGGAGCACGACCAGCTTCCCGTCGCTGATCACGTACTCGATGAAGAGGTTGCGCGAGAGGGCGATCTCACGCGTCGTCTCGTCACCTCGGACGGAGTGGGAGAGCTTGTGCCGCGGGTCGGTCACCAGTATGGCCAGGCCACGCTCCAGCACGTCACGCCGGTCGGCGGGCAGGCTGTCGCGCGCGTGGGCGGCCTCTTCGGTGAACGCAACTCGGTACGGCAACATGTGATGCTCCTCTCCACCCGCATTCTGGCAGGACGTCAGTCGCAGCCGCAGCCGCTCCCCGTCGGCACCGGCAGCGGAGTCGGCGCGCCGACCGTCGGCAGTCCCAGCATCACGCCCGCCGGCTTCGCGGCCTCCGCGGTGTTGCGCTTCTCCCAGGCGTCACCCGCGCGCGTGGGCCGCACATCGAGGACGGCGCCCTCGGCGAGGAGGTGGTGCGGGGCGGCGTATGTGATCTCGACCGTGACCACATCCCCGGGGCGCACCGCGGTCTCCGGTTGGGTGAAGTGGACCAGGCGGTTGTCGGGGGCGCGGCCGGAGAGCCGGTGGGTGGCGCCGTCCTTGCGGCCCTCGCCCTCGGCGACCATCAGCTCCACGGTGCGGCCGACCTGCTTCTTGTTCTCGTTCCAGGAGATCTCCTCCTGGAGGGCCGCGAGTCGCAGGTAACGCGCCTGGACGACCTCCTTGGGGATCTGGTTCTCCATCGTGGCGGCGGGGGTGCCGGGCCGCTTGGAGTACTGGAAGGTGAACGCCTGCGCGAACCGCGCCTCGCGAACCGCGTGCATCGTCTGCTCGAAGTCCTCCTCGGTCTCCCCGGGGAAGCCCACGATGATGTCGCTGGTGATCGCCGCGTGCGGAATGGCGGCCCGCACCTTCTCGATGATCCCCAGGTAGCGCTCCTGGCGGTACGAGCGGCGCATCGCCTTCAGGATCGTGTCCGAGCCTGACTGCATGGGCATGTGGAGCTGCGGCATCACGTTCGGTGTCTCGGCCATGGCGGCGATGACGTCGTCGGTGAAGTCTCGCGGGTGCGGGGAGGTGAAGCGGACGCGCTCCAGGCCGTCGATCTTCCCGCAGGCCCGCAGCAGCTTGCTGAAGGCCTCGCGGTCGCCGATGTCGGAGCCGTACGCGTTGACGTTCTGGCCGAGCAGGGTGATCTCCGAGACGCCCTCGCCGACCAGTGCCTCGATCTCGGCGAGGATGTCGCCGGTGCGGCGGTCCTTCTCCTTGCCGCGCAGGGCCGGGACGATACAGAAGGTGCACGTGTTGTTGCAGCCGACGGAGATCGAGACCCACGCCGCGTACGCGCTCTCGCGCCGCGTCGGCAGCGTCGACGGGAACGCCTCCAGCGACTCGGCGATCTCGACCTGCGCCTCTTCCTGCACGCGCGCGCGTTCCAGCAGGACGGGCAGCTTGCCGATGTTGTGCGTACCGAAGACGACGTCCACCCAGGGCGCCCGCTTCACGATGGTGTCGCGGTCCTTCTGCGCCAGGCAGCCGCCCACGGCGATCTGCATCCCAGGACGCTTCGTCTTCATCGGCGCGAGCCGGCCGAGGTTGCCGTACAGCTTGTTGTCGGCGTTCTCGCGCACGGCGCAGGTGTTGAAGACGACGACGTCCGCGTCACCGTCCGCATCCTTGGGCGCACGCACATAACCGGCGTTTTCGAGCAGTCCGGACAATCGCTCGGAATCGTGAACGTTCATCTGGCACCCATAGGTGCGCACTTCGTATGTCTTGACGTCCACGGCCTGGATCCGGTCACTGCTGCTCATGCGACAAGGGTAGGCGGTGTGCGAAGCGGGGCCGTACGGGTCACCGCTCGCCCGCGTTCCACCCCTGGCGGCGCAGGACGGCTCCGACATCCGGGGCCCGGTAGTGGTCGCCCTTGAGTACCTTGCCGTCGGCCCTGCGGGCGACCAGGCCGTCGGGGCCCAGCTTCGTCATGTTGGCGCGGTGGATCTCCGCGATGACCGCGTCGAGGTCGATGCCGTGGACCAGGGCCGTGCCGTACGCGACGTACACGACATCGGCCAGCTCGTGCGCCAGCCGGTCCAGCGGGCCCGTGACCGCGACCTCGGCGACCTCCGCGGCCTCCTCCGCGAGCAGCTCGCCCCGGTGCGCCGCGAGCTTCGGGGAGACCTCGGCAGGCGTACTGCGGGCGTCGAGGCCGAAGGCGAGGTGGAACTCCCGGACGAGGTCGGCGGGCGAAAAGGGAGCGGAGGAAGGAGATGTACCGGGGCGCATGCGCCGACTCTAGCGATCTCGTGGCGGCTCTCCGGGAGTCGATCCGATCGTCGTACGACAGACCCCCCTCCCCCTATTCCTAGCCAGCACCGGGGCCGTACTGGCAGGATCTCGCGCATGTTCAAGGTGCTCCGGATCCGCAGGCGGCAGGCTCTCCTGGGCTCGGCCGCCGGTTTCGTGGTCTTCGGGCTGCTGCTGTGGTGGCTGCTGCCGCTGGACGAGGATCCTCCGGCCGGGACGATCACGTTCAGCACCGGGTCACCTGCCGGCGTCTACCAGCAGTACGGCTCGGGGCTCAGCACGGCCTTCGCGAAGGACATGCCGAACCTGAACGTACGGATGGAGACCAGCCAGGGATCGCAGGAGAACGTCGAGCGGGTGGCCACGGGCGACGCCGACTTCACCATCGCGGCGGCCGACGCGGTGGAGACGTACAAGCTGAGGAAGTTGCCGGGGGCCGACTCGCTGCGTGGGGTCGCGCGCCTCTACGACGACTATGTGCAGCTTGTCGTGCCGCGCGACTCCAAGATCTCGACCGTGCAGGACCTGCGGGGCAAGCGGGTGTCCATAGGACTGGAGAACTCCGGCGTACGGCTGATCGCGAGCAGGGTGCTCGCCGCCGCCGGTCTCGACCCGGCCAAGGACATCAAGCCCTTCGCCGAAGGCATCGACACCGGGCCCGGGCGGCTCCAGCACGACCAGATCGACGCCTTCTTCTGGTCGGGCGGGCTGCCCACGAACGGCTTGGTGCAGTTGGCGAAGACCTTCGCCTTCCGCTTCGTCCCGCTCGACGCGGACCTGGTCACCAAGCTGCACGAACAGGGCGGAGCCTCCCGTTACTACCGGGCCACCAACATGCCCGAGTCGGCCTACCCGTCCATCCAGGACGGCTCGACCGTGGCGACGATCGCGGTGTCCAACCTCCTCATGACGCGCGAGGACGAGGACCCGAGGCTCACCGAGTGGCTGACCCGGTCGGTGATCAACAGCCGGGACCGCATCGGCGCCGACGTCCACTCCGCACAGCTCGTGGACCTGCGGACCGCCATCTACACCGACCCGCTGACCCTGCACGACGGCGCCCGGCGCTACTACCGCTCGGTCAAGCCGTAGGGCCTGTCGTGGACCAGTCGCAGCGCCGGTCCCTCAGGAGGCCGGGCCCGACCTCGGCACCCGCACCGTCACCTTCAGGCCGTGCGGCTCGTGATGGTCGTACGAGATCGTGCCGCCGCCTGCCGCCAGCAGGACTCGGGAGATGGACAGGCCGAGGCCCGATCCTTTGACGTTCTGGTGCCGGCCGCTGCGCCAGAAACGGTCGCCGATACGGACGAGTTCCTCATCGGTGAGGCCCGGGCCGCCGTCGGTGACCACGACCGTCGAGGTCTCGCCGTTCGACGCGACCGACACCTGAACGCACTCGTCCTCGGGCGTGAACTTCACCGCGTTGTCGATCACCGCGTCCAGGGCACTGGACAGCGTGACCGGGTCGGCCCACGCGGTGGTGGCCGGGCAGTCGCCGACCAGGCGTACACCCTTGGCCTCGGCAAGCGGGGTCCAGGCCGCGACACGCTCGGCCGTCAGCGCGCCGATGTCGGTGAGTACGAGGTCCGCCTCGGCGTGCTCGGCCAGCGCCAGGTCGAGGAGGTCGTCCAGGACCTCGGCCAGGCGCTTGCCCTCGGTCTGGACCGAGGCGATCTCCTCGTTTCCCTCCGGCAGTTCGAGTGCGAGCAGTTCGATCCGCAGCAGCAGGGCCGAGAGCGGGTTGCGCAGCTGGTGCGAGGCGTCGGCGACGAAGGCACGCTGCTGCTCCAGCACGTCCTCGACGTTGTCCGCCATTTCGTTGAACGACCGGGCCAGCCGTCTGAGTTCCGGCGGCCCGCCGGCCACCGCGACCCGGGACTTCAGGCTGCCGGTCGCGATGTGGTGCGTGGTGGCGTCGAGGACGCGCACGGGCTTGAGCACCCAGCCGGTGAGGCGCAGCGCGGCTCCTACGGCGAGCAGCATCGCGGCGATCTCGCCGGCGCCGACGATGAGCCAGCCGTGCAGCGTCCTCGAGCGCATCTGCCCGGTGGGCGAGTCGGTGACCACGACGGCCACGACGTCGCCGTCCCGGATGACCGGCGACGCGACGACGAGCCGGTGCCGCTGCCAGGGCCACACCTGCTGCGGATCGTGGCTGCGGCGGGAGAGGAGCGCTTCGGCGAACGCGTCACGCACCTCGCCCGTTTCCGGCAGGTACCAGTCGGTCGGCGCATTGGCCATGGGAGCGTCGTTGCGGTAGAAGACCCCGGCACGGATGCCGTAGACGTCGTAGTAGCTTTCGAGTTCGCGTTGGAGGGTCTCACCGCGCTCGTCGGTGACCGCGTCCTTGACGCGGGACCCGGTGGGCCGGTCGGTGACGAACTGAGCGAGCGCCGCGAAGCGCGCGGTGTCGTCGATCCTGTCGACGACGACCGTCTGCTGCTGGGCGCCGGCCACACTGATGGCGAGCGGGATGCCGAGCGCGAGCAGGACGGCGGCCATCAGGACGATGAGCAGCGGAAGGAGACGTGTGCGCACCCGTACCCGCTACTGCGTCGGGGCGACGAGCCGATAGCCCACGCCGCGGACGGTCTCGATCAGCGCCGGCATACGCAACTTGGCGCGCAGGGACGCGACATGCACCTCCAGGGTGCGGCCGGTCCCCTCCCAGCTGGTGCGCCAGACCTCGCTGATGATCTGTTCGCGGCGGAACACCACTCCGGGACGCTGTGCGAGGAGGGCGAGCAGATCGAACTCCTTGCGGGTCAGTTGGACGACCGAACCGTCCACGAGGACCTGCCGGGTGGACAGTTCGATACGCAGGGACCCCAGGAGCAGCGCGTTCTCACCGGCATCGGCGGTGTCCTCGTGGACGTTGCGCCGGCTGACGGCGTGGATCCGGGCGAGCAACTCCCCGGTGTCGTACGGCTTCACCACGTAGTCGTCGGCGCCGAGGTTGAGGCCGTGGATGCGGGAGCGGATGTCGGAGCGCGCGGTGACCATGATCACAGGGGTGTTGGTGCGCTTGCGGATCTTGCCGCACACCTCATATCCGTCCTGGTCGGGCAGGCCCAGGTCGAGCAGCACCACACCGAAGCCGTTGCCTTCCGGGACGAGCGCCTGGAGGGCCTCCTCGCCGCTGCGGGCGTGCGTGACGTCGAAACCGTGGCGCGCCAGGACCGCGGAGAGCGCGGCGGCGACATGGTTGTCGTCCTCGACGAGGAGCAGTCTCATCGCGACCCCTTTCGGTTCATCGGCTCGGTAGTTCGACTCGGTACGTCGGCTCGGTTCGTCGACTTGGTTCGTCGGCCGTACCGCTTCGACTTGTACACCACATGAGGTGCACCAGCGGAGTACACCATGTGGACCCACACGCGCGCGTACCTGGTTTCGGTTGCGGACCGCTTCCGTTATCCAGCCGGTATGCCTCTTTCGGAGGGCGCCACAAAGCGTGTTGACCTGACATCAGATCGTTATCCTCAAGTTCCCCTCAGATGTAATGACGCTGGTCTCACGCGGTCACTACTGTCCTCCGAAACCGAGGTGGACGGAGCCAGTAAGCGATGACCGAAGTATCGGTGGTTAAGGACAGCGTGCCCGCGACCGGCGATCTGGTCGTCCTGAAGAGCGTCAACAAGCACTTTGGCGCGTTGCATGTTCTCCAGGACATCGACCTGACCATCACCCGCGGCGAAGTGGTCGTGGTCATCGGACCCTCCGGGTCCGGTAAGTCCACCCTGTGCCGCGCCATCAACCGCCTGGAGACCATCGATTCGGGAGACATCTCGATCGACGGCAAGCCGCTGCCCCAGGAGGGCAAGGCGCTGGCCCGGCTGCGGGCCGACGTCGGCATGGTGTTCCAGTCCTTCAACCTGTTCGCGCACAAGACGGTGCTCGAAAACGTGATGCTGGGCCAGATCAAGGTCCGCAAGGCCGACAAGAAGGTGGCCGAGGAGAAGGCCCGCGCCCTGCTCGACCGGGTGGGCGTGGCCACGCAGGCGGACAAGTACCCCGCGCAGCTCTCCGGCGGCCAGCAGCAGCGTGTCGCCATCGCGCGAGCCCTGGCCATGGACCCCAAGGTCATGCTCTTCGACGAGCCGACGTCGGCGCTCGACCCGGAGATGATCAACGAGGTGCTTGAGGTCATGCAGCAGCTCGCCCGCGAGGGCATGACCATGATCGTCGTCACCCACGAGATGGGGTTCGCTCGTTCGGCTGCGAACCGAGTGGTGTTCATGGCGGACGGCCGCATCGTCGAAGAGGCTGTGCCGGACCAGTTCTTCAGCAACCCGCGCAGCGACCGAGCGAAGGACTTCCTGTCCAAGATCCTGCACCACTGACGATCTGCGCGTTTCAGACATGCCTCGCCCGTCAGACCCGCACGACACCGACGGCCCGCGTCTCTCCATCAGTCAAAGGATGTTCACCATGAAGCTCCGCAAGGTCACCGCGGCCTCGGCCGCCGCCCTCGTCCTCGCCCTCACCGCCACCGCGTGCGGCTCCGACGACAAGGACAGCTCCGGCAGCGGCTCGGGTGACGCCAAGACGATCACCGTAGGCATCAAGTTCGACCAGCCTGGCATCGGCCAGAAAACCCCGCAGGGCTACTCGGGCTTCGATGTCGACGTCGCCAAATACATCGCCAAGCAGCTCGGCTACAACGAGGACCAGATCGCGTGGAAGGAGTCGAAGAGCGCCGACCGCGAGACCATGCTGGAGCGCGGTGACGTCGACTTCATCGCCGCCTCGTACTCGATCAACGACAAGCGTCTGGAGAAGGTCGACTTCGCCGGCCCGTACCTGCTCGCCCACCAGGACGTCCTGGTCCGTTCCGACGACGACACGATCAAGTCGCCGGCGGACCTCAACAGCAAGAAGCTGTGCTCGGTGACCGGCTCGACCTCGGCGCAGAACGTCCATGACAAGCTGGCGCCCAAGGCCCAGTTGCAGAACTACCCGACCTACTCGGCCTGTCTGTCCGGTCTGCAGAACAAGGCCATCGACGCGCTGACCACGGACGACTCGATCCTCGCCGGTTACGCCGCGCAGGACGCCTTCAAGGGCAAGTTCAAGCTCGGCGGCTTCAAGATGACCAACGAGAACTACGGCATCGGCGTCAAGAAGGGCAGCGATCTGAAGGCGAAGATCAACACTGCCCTGGAGAAGATGGTCTCCGACGGTTCCTGGCAGAAGGCCGTGGACGCGAACTTCGGTCCGGCCGGCTACAAGAACGAGCCCGCGCCGAAGATCGGCGACATCAAGAGCTGAAGCAGCGCCTGACGGGTGCGCCGGTCCTCGGGCCGGCGCACCGGGGCCCCCGACACGCGGAAGCGCGGGAGATCGTGTTCGACTTTCTTGAAGGTTACGACCTGCTGAGCGCCTTCTGGGTGACCGTCCAGCTCACCCTGCTCTCGGCCGTCGGTTCACTGGTGTGGGGAACCCTACTGGCCGCCATGCGCGTCGGCCCGGTGCCGTTGATGCGTGGTTTCGGCACCGCTTACGTGAACATCGTGCGGAACATCCCGCTGACCGTGATCATCCTGTTCACCTCACTGGGCTTGAGCCAGACACTCGGTGTCACCATGGGCGCGGCGGACAACTTCGACACCCAGAACTTCCGGCTCGCCGTGCTGGGCCTGATCCTCTACACCTCGGCCTTCGTGTGCGAGGCGCTGCGCTCCGGCATCAACACGGTGCCGGTCGGCCAGGCGGAGGCGGCGCGTGCCATCGGCCTGAACTTCACCCAGGTGCTGACCCTGGTGGTGCTGCCGCAGGCGTTCCGTTCGGTGGTCGGCCCAATGGCGAACGTCCTGATCGCCCTCACCAAGAACACCACGGTGGCCGCGGCGATCGGCGTCGCCGAGGCCGCCCTGCTGATGAAGAAGATGATCGAGAACGAGGCCCAGCTGATCCTGATCTCCGCGGTCTTCGCCTTCGGTTACGTGTGTCTGACGCTGCCGACCGGCCTGCTCATGGGCTGGGTGGGCAAGAAGGTGGCGGTGAAGCGATGAGCTCCGTTCTCTACGACGCCCAGGGCCCCCGTGCCAAGCGGCGCAACGTCCTCTTCACCGTCGTGTTCCTGGTCGCCCTCGCGGCAGTGCTGTGGTGGGTGTTCAACGCCCTCCAGGACAAGCAGCAGTTGGAGTGGGCGAAGTGGAAGCCCTTCCTCGGCGGCACCGAGGCCTGGTCCACATACCTCTGGCCCGGGCTGAAGAACACGCTGAAGGCCGCGGCGCTCGCCATGGTCATCGCGCTGCCGCTGGGCGCCGTGCTCGGCATCTCACGGCTCTCGGACCACGCCTGGGTCCGGGTGCCGGCCGCGATCGTCGTGGAGTTCTTCCGGGCCATCCCGGTGCTGGTCCTGATGATCTTCGGGCTCGCGCTCTACTCCGAGTACACGGACGTCAGCACCGACGACCGTCCGCTGTACGCGGTCGTCACGGGCCTGGTGCTGTACAACGCGGCGGTCCTCGCGGAGATCGTCCGGGCGGGCATCCTGTCGCTGCCCAAGGGCCAGTCCGAGGCCGCCATGGCGATCGGTCTGCGCAAGGGCCAGGTCATGCGGACGATCCTGCTGCCGCAGGCGGTCACCGCGATGCTGCCGGCGATCGTCAGCCAGATGGTCGTGATCGTGAAGGACACCGCCCTCGGCGGCGGCGTCCTCACCTTCCCCGACCTGATCGCCGCGGTGAGCCCGATGAGCTCGTACTACGGCGCGAACGTCATCGCCAGCTTCACGATCGTCGCTCTGATCTTCATCGCGATCAACTTCGCCCTTACGACCTTCGCGAGCTGGCTGGAGCAGCGCCTCAGGCGCGGCAAGAAGAGCACTGGCGCGGTACTGGATCCGAACGACGCGTCGATCGCGGGCGCGGCGGGAACCGGAGCGGGCGGCAGCACAGGCGGCCTGACAGGCGGCACCTGACGCCCAGTCAGTCACCGTGCACCACCCGGAGGGCAGTGGCATGATCGCCACTGCCCTCCGTCACTTGACGCAAGCACCAGCAATCTGTTGCATACGTTCTGTGATCGTGCACCCGGCTCCAACTTCCTGTTCACTTACGTCGATGAAGACGTCGCTCTGGGCAGGGGGCGCCGCGCCATGGACCCGGTGATCATCGTCGGAGCGGGGCCGGTCGGGCTCACGCTGGCGCTTGCGCTGGCGCGCCAGGAGGTCCCCTCGGTCGTCCTCGACGAGGGACCGGGCAAGGACGACCAGCGCCCCGCGCGCACGGTCGTGCTGCGCGAGGACACCGCCGCGCTCCTGGAGCAGCTGACCGGTGTGCCGATCTCCGACGCCGGTTTCCACTGGGCCGGATGGCGGTCGATGCGGCGCAAGCAGGTGATGCGTCAGATCTCTTTCGGGACCGAGGAATCGGACCGGCCGGCCGATGCTCCCGTGGGGCTCGAGTCGCAGCCCGCCACTGACTCCGACATCCCCCTGCACATCGCCCAGCACGTACTGACCGGCGCCCTGCGAACCGCCATCGCGCGCGAGCGGCTCGTCAAGGTCGCCGTCAACAGCCGCCTCGACTCCGTCGAGCAGGAACCCTCCGGCGTCACGGCACACACCCGCGGCCCGGGCGGCACCTGGTGGCGCGGCAGTTACCTCGTCGGCTGCGACGGCCCGCGCTCCACGGTGCGCAAACTCCAGGACATCCGCTTCCCCGGACGTACGGCCGTGGAACGACACGCCGTGGCCGCACTCCGTACGGAACTTCCGTGGCCCGGTGAGGCGTTGTTGCACCGGATGCCGCCGTGGCGGACATCCGGGCCCTCGGGCGGGGAGATCACCGCCCGCCCCCTCCCCGACGGTGTATGGCGCCTGGACTGGCTGATGCCGCCCGGCAAGGACCTGGTCACGCCCGAGCTCCTCGTGACCCGCGTCCGGGAGACTCTCGCGGGCTGGAGCGGTGGCCCCACACCGCCGTACGACCTCCTCGACACGGGCGTCCACATCGTCCACCACCGGCTCGCCCGACGCTGGCGGGCCGGCCGGGTGTTCCTCGCCGGGGACGCCGCGCACCTGCTGGGGGCGCTCGGCACACAAGGGCTGGACGAGGGACTGCGGGACGCCGACAACCTCGCCTGGAAACTGGCCCTGGCCTGGCACCACGGTCCGCACGAGGCGCTGCTGGACAGCTACCAGACCGAACGGCGCGCCGCCGTCTCCGCCCGACTGCGCGCCGCCGACCAGGCGCTGCCGCTGCTGCGCGGCGGCGCAGGGCTGCGGTCGTACGTCCCCGGGTCGGCCCGCGGACACGACGCGCTGCTCACTGACGGTCACCTGGGACGCGGAATCCTGGGCGCGCCGGGGGCGTACGCCCATTCGCCGCTGGCGCCTCAGCACATCGAGGTGGAGATCTCGGTGGACACCCCGCCCGGCTCACAGGTGACGGACGTACGTGTCACCGCGGAGGACGGTTCCTTCGTGCGGCTGCGGGAGCGGCTGGGCCGGGGTGCGCTGCTGGTGGTGCTGATCGCGCCGGGTACGGGGGTGTGGGAGCGCAAGCACTGGGTGAGCGCCGGGATCATGCCCCGGCTGGCGGCCGCGGTGGCCGCGCTGCCGCGTCACGCCGAGCTGCTGGTCACCGAGAGCTATCCGGGCGCGGCCGCCCACACCGTGTTGCTGATCCGCCCGGACGGGCACCTGGTCACGGCGCTGAGTGGGGTACGCCCGGCCGACCTGTACGCGGCGGCCGAGGCAACGCTGGGCGGGCCCGCGCAGAACAGGACGAACGACAGGACCGACGAGACAAGCGAGGCCGGCAAGGCGAACGCGACGGCGAACACGGAAGCAGCGGCGGGCACGCGCTGACATCTGCCCTCGGTCCCCGCACCCCTACGCCCCTCTCGTCATCGCGCGTCCACATGGTGAGGCGAAGTTGACCGCTCCACACCGTCATGCTGTACTCCGGAACGTGACCAAAGTCGACACCGATGTGCGCCTGTGGCGGAGGGTCCATATGGACCTCGTCCGCTATGCGGGCTGCGTGTGTCGTTCGTCCTGCTGAATTCGCATCCCTATTTCCCGCGCGCGCCGCTCTTCCGGCGTTGTCGTGCGCTCCCCGCGAAACGTCACCAGGACGGTACCCGTGTCCGTGTCATCCTCCGTATCCGCAGCCTCTCAGGTCTTGGATGCCCCCAAGACCCCGACGCAGGCGGAGCTTCTCGACTTCGTACGACGTACGGCCGCCGACGCCGAGCTGATCGCCTCGCTGCCGCTCGACCCCGAGGGCCGCACCTGGGTGCGCCTTGAGGGCCCCGGCGGCAGCGAGGCCTGGCTGATCGGCTGGCCGCCCGGCACCGGTACCGGTTGGCACGACCACGCCGACTCGGTCGGTGCCTTCCTCACGGCGGCCGGCGAGCTCAAGGAGAACTCGCTCGCCGCCCGGCTGCCCACCGACGGCTGGAAGACCCTCGAACTCACCGAGGACGTCGACCGGGAGCGGCGCCTGGCGGCCGGCCAGGGCCGGGGCTTCGGGCGCCACCATGTGCACGAGGTGCTCAACGAGTCCCGCGACCAGCACGCGATCTCGGTCCACGCCTACTATCCGCCCCTGCCCCAGATCCGCCGCTACAGCCGGACGGGACAGGTGCTGCGCCTGGAGCACGTCGAGCGCCCGCAGGACTGGCAGTGAATCCTCCCCGTCCTACAGGCGGGGGATTCCTGGCTCACGTTGGCTGTGGACCGGCGGCCCAGCGGCCCTTACACGATCAGCACCAGCCGGGTTGAGACCAGCCCGGACCAGCATCACACGGGCGGAGTTCTTGTCCCTAGGGGGCTCAGCTCCGCACGCGGTGCAGGCGTAGGTTCGTTCTGAGAGAGGCAGTGCGTGCTTGGTTCTCGCTCCGCACTGTGCGCAGTCCATGGTGGTATGCGCGGGGTGTACCAGGAACACGGCACGGCCATGCTTGCGGCCCATCTCGATCAGGGCCTTCTTGGTGGCTCTGATAGCGGCGTCAGCCGCCTTGCGGGCCATGGTGGAACGGCTGAGAAACTTCGGACGGAAGTCCTCGACGGCCAGGGCGTCATGGTCGCGGACCACGGCCTTGGCCCACTTGCGCCCGGTGTCCTGGCGTTGCCGGGCTACCTTCATGTACGTCTTGGCCCGCAACTCATTCGCTTCGCGGTAGCCCTGCGATCCGGCCTGTCCCGTCTCTGGCTTGCGCCGGGCCATCATCCGGTCATACCGGGTTAGCTTCGCCTGCGCCTTCCTGCCGTGCTCGGCGTGGGACAGATCATGGGCGTCGGAGGTAGTGGTAGCGGTCTCCTTATGGTGGCCACATGGTCAACTTCAACGTCCGATTTCCCGAAGACCTTCACGCTCGCGTACGTACTCAGGCGACTGCGGACCGGCGGTCCATCAACTCCGAGATCCTGCACCTGATCGAGGTCGGCCTCGCAGCTGTCTCGGCAGACGCCGGATCGTTGGGTGATCCGGCTGCCCCTGCCTCGCTACGCGGGAAGCTGGATTCCTGAAGGCCAGGCACATGGTGGCCGCGTCTGGAGCAGTGACAACAGGCCAGGTCTTCAATCGGTTGTGGTGGCAAAAGGACGGTCTCCCGAGCCGGGGCGGTGCTGCCGGTCAAGACGGTCCGCAAGGTGGGACTGGACACCGCGATTTCGGCGGCGCTTGCGCCGCGGCGCAAGCCGCGGGCTGTGCACGATCCGGGCAAGGGTCCTGCTGGATGTCGCGCTCGGAGTCTCGCTGGGCGGGGACTGCCTGGCCGATGTCGCCATGCTGCGGGCCGAGCCCGACGTTTTCGGCCCGCGAGCGTCCGATCCGACGGTCTCCCGTCTCGTCGGCGTCCTTGCCGCAGCCGGGCCGAAGGCGCTGACCACGATCTGCACGGCCTGAGCCAAAGTGCGCACGCGAGTCTGGGAGTTGGCCGCTGAAGACAGCCCGTCCGCCGACGGCAGCGTGATCGTGGACATCGACGGCGAGCCGGTGCTTGCACACGCCGAGAAGCAGAACGCCACCGCGAACCCGAAGAGGGCGTAGACACCGGCCTACGACACTGGCGGGACCGAACGGCCCGGCCCCTGGGTCGCCGAGATCACCGACATGGCCGACCTCCCCTCCTGCTCCAAGGGGATGTAGCTGATAGTCCGCAGGGAACGCCCGCACCCCAGCACCCAAATGCGTTTCACCGACCTCGCCGGCCACCGGCTCACCTGCTTCGCCACTAACGCCCAAGGCGGCGGGCCCGCTGCGAGGGCCGCATCCGAAACGCCAGCGACACCGGCCTGCGCAACCCATCCCTGCACGACACCGCCCAGAACCAGATCTGGCTGGAGATCGTCTCCCTCGCGCTCGACCTCCTCGCCTGGATGCCGATACTCGCCCTGGCCGACGAGATCCGCCGCTGGGAACCCAAACGGCCACCCTCCGGCTGACCAGCCACTTCAACCATCCCAACCACCTGCACGACCGCCACGGGAAGTGGAACCCGGCACCCACCCGACGCTGAGCCGGTCCCTCAACCTGCCGCGACCTCAAAATAGCCGCACCGCACAAGCGCAGAGTCCGTGCCAGCGACCCAACGAAACTCATGAACGATCGAGGTTAATCGGAATTACAAGTTCCACTACGATCGGCAAGCTCAAATCTAGCTCAACATCATTGCTTCGCCATGCCAATAATGAAAACATTCCAGATGTAAAAGAAACCCCCCCGCAGGAATGGAAGAAACTTGAAGAAAGTACTCTCCAAAACCGGTGTAGTTGCGCTGACTATCGCTCTCTCAATTCCCGCCTTCGGTGGGAGCGCGCAGGCATTCGACGGTCCAGCGGCGAAGAACTCATGGGGATGCGACAACAGCTCGAAAAGGGTGAACTTCTCCTACACCCCCGGAACCGTCACCACGACCGTCTACTACAACAACCACTGCTCGTACACGGTGAGAGCTGCGGCCCGGATCGAGAACAAAGACGGCGCCATTTCGCATGACTGCTTCTCGATACCTGCCGGGAATAGTAGCCACATCAAGTTCCAGCAAGGGGCTCTCGGTACCTTCGTTGGCATCTACAAGTGCTGACTCTGCACTCATAGATAGAGTGCTATAGCGAGTTCTCACGCACCATGCATTGTGGTGCTGCTGCCCGACGCCTGTCGGGCAGCAGCACCACAATGCATAAATTTAGATATACGGAAAAAGATTTCGCCCGCCCGTCACCCCCTTATCCTCGATCTCTCGTCACAGCCCGTCGTTCCGGCGGACGTTTCAGCTGCTCTAAGGGCTCGTAAAGAATCAACACGTTGCTTCCTGGTCTGCCTGTCGTTGGTGTGGTATGTCCATACCGAACGAGGTTCGTGACCAACTTGCCCTGAAACTCGGGGTGTTGTTGCCTCATCTGAATGAGCGGCAGCAGCGGCTGGCGCTGGCCGCCGAGGCCCGGCTGCTGGGCCACGGCGGGGTCCGGGCCGTCGCCCAATCCGCAGGGGTGAGCGAGACAACGGTGCGCAAGGGGGTCTTCGAGCTGGAGGGCGGTGAGGACCCATTGCCCGATGGCCGGGTGCGCCGGGCCGGCGGCGGTCGCAAGAGCGCCGAGGAGCTTGACCCGCTGCTCGTTCCAGCGTTGCTGGCGCTGGTCGAGCCGAATGAGCGGGGCGATCCGATGTCGCCGCTGCGGTGGACGACCAGGTCGCTGCGGTCTCTGGCCGGGAGCTGACAAGGCAGGGCCATGCCGCCTCGGCGCCGACCGTGGGCAGGCTGCTGCGGGAGAACGGTTTCAGTCTGCAGGCCAATGCCAAGACCCTTGAAGGCGCTCAACACCCCGACCGGGACGCGCAGTTCCGGTACATCAACGGCCAGGTCAAGGACCATCAGGCGGACGGCGAGCCGGTGGTCAGTGTGGACACGAAAAAGAAGGAAGTCGTCGGGGAGTTCAAGAACGCGGGACGTCAATGGCGGCCGGCCGGTGAGCCCGTGCGGGTTGACGTCCATGACTTCCCCGGTGATGCACTGGGCAAGGCCCTGCCCTACGGCATCTACGACCTGGCGGCGAACACCGGCTGGGTGAACGTCGGTACGGATCACGACACCGCAGCCTTCGCGGTCGAATCGATCAACCGTTGGTGGAACGGGCAAGGACGCCTCGATTATCCGCAGGCCAGACGTCTGCTGATCACTGCCGATGCCGGCGGCTCCAACGGCTATCGCACCCGGGCCTTCAAGACCGAGCTGGCTGCGTTCGCCGCCCGGACCGGCCTGGCCGTCACGGTCTGCCACATGCCGCCGGGCACATCGAAGTGGAACAAGGTGGAGCATCGGCTGTTCTCCGCGATCACCATGAACTGGCGCGGCAGACCGCTGAACAGCCACGAGGTCGTTGTGCAGTCCATCGCCGCGACCACCACCCGCACCGGTCTCACCGTCCACGCGGAACTCGACACCGGCGCCTATCCCATCGGTGTGAAGGTCAGCGATGCGGAGCTGAACGCAGTGCCGGTCACCGGACATGCCTTTCAGGGCAGCTGGAACTACACCGTGCACCCGCACCCCGCCAGCCCGGCAGGCCCCACCGGACCAACGCCCGGGCCGACGGCGGTCTTCGACCGCGGAGCTCTGTCACATCCCGCGCTGACCGGTATGACCTGCACCGCACTGACCGAGCTGACTGAGACCCTGACCGTCGACTGGCAGACGCTGCAGAAACAGGACCCCGCCGCCCGACGCGACGGCGGCGAGCGACGCCGGGCCCCGGGCGGCGGCCGCAAAGCCAAACTCGACCTGGCCGACCGGGTCCTGGCCACCGTGCTGCAACAAAACCTCGCCCTGCCGCCTACCGTGCTGGCCCACCTCTTCGCCGTCAGCAAGGACACCATCCGCCACACCACCAGCGAGATCCGGCGACTGATGGACCAGCACGCACACACACCCCGGCCCCCAACAGCACACCTCAACACCGTGGCCGGACTCCTCGTCCACGCCGCCGCACACGGCGTGACCCTCACGACAGAGACCGCAGCAACGTGTTGATTCTTTACGAGCCCTTAGTAGGGCTTGGTCATCTTCACTCGTGCATGCGTGTCTCATGCTCGGTGAGTGTCGTTGGAAATGGTGTGACACCTGAGGAGATGGCCTCGGTCCGGGGGGACTTGGAGGCGTTCGCGGCGGAGTTGTTCGACGGGTTCTTCCGTGCGGATCAGCGGCGGTGGGGGCAGGCGTATGTGCGCGGGCTGCTGCTGGACGGGCAGCGCAAGTCGGTGGAGCCGATGGCGGCCCGTCTGGGTGAGGACGGCAACCGGCAGGCGCTGGCGCACTTCATCACCTCCAGCCCGTGGGATCCCGCGCACGTGCGGGCCCGGCTGGCCTGGAGGATGCACGAGGCGGTCGGTCCCGAGGCGTTGATCGTGGACGACACTGGCTTCCTCAAGGACGGGGATGCCTCGGCGTGTGTGTCGCGGCAGTACACCGGCACCGCGGGCAAGGTCACCAACTGCCAGGTGGGCGTCTCGCTGCACCTGGCCAACGACCGTGCCTCGGCCGCGATCGACTGGCGGCTGTTCCTGCCCGCATCCTGGGATCCCGACGCGCCGGAGGCCGATGCGGACAAGATCGCCCGCCGCGGCCGGTGCGGGATTCCCGCTCAGGTGGGGCATGTGGAGAAGTGGCAGCTGGCCCTGGACATGATCGACGAGACCCGGTCGTGGGGCATCGACGTTCCTTTGGTCGTCGCGGACGCCGGATACGGCGATGCCGCCGCCTTCCGGCTGGGCCTGGAGGAACGCAAACTGCCCTATGCAGTGGGGATTTCCTCGCGCCATACCGCCCAGCCCGCCGACGCCCGGCCCGTCCAGCCCGCCTATGCGGGCACCGGCCGGCCACCCAAAATGCAGTACCCCGAGCCTGCGCAGACCATGAAAGACCTGGTCGTCGCGGCCGGGAGGGCGGCGGCGAGACCGGTGTCGTGGCGGGAAGGCTCCCGGCCGGGCAAGAGCCGAAGCGGCTTCAAGCGTATGTACTCCCGGTTCGTCGCCCTGCGCATCCGCCCGGCCGGCCGCGGCATCCGCCGGGCCACCGACGATCCTGAACTGCCCGAGCGGTGGCTGCTGGCGGAATGGCCCGCAACCGAGCCCGAGCCGGTCCAGTTCTGGCTCTCGAACCTGCCCTCCGGCATGCCACTGGCCACGCTGGTGCGGCTGGCCAAGCTCCGCTGGCGCATTGAGCACGACTACCGCGAAATGAAGCAGGCCCTGGGACTGGCCCACTTCGAAGGCCGCACCTGGAACGGATGGCACCACCACGTCACCCTCGTCTCCGCCGCCCACGCCTTCTGCACTCTGCAACGACTGGCACCAGACCCAAAAGACGCCACGCAGGCCTGAGCCTCTACCAAGTGGTCCGCGAACTGCAGACCCTCCTCGCCACCTGGACCGGCGCCTGCCCCACCTGCCACCGCGACATACCCACACCACTACGAACCTGACCAAGCCCTATTAGGGCTCCTAAAGAATCAACATGCTTATTCTCTGCGAGCCCTCAGTTGATTGTGAGGATGTTGACGGCCCGGCTATCGCTTCGGGTCAGCGCCGGTGATCACGTCGGTCCAGGCAAGTGGGCCGCCGTCAGGCGGAGGATGCGGCACCGGGCCGTGGTGACCAGGTAGGCGTCGTCGGTGAAAAGCCGCAGCCGCAATATTGTAGGAGGCGGTCGAGGACGGCAACGACCTCCTGCAGGACTCCGTCCAGGCAGTCGCACGCAGGCACAACCTCGTCCTCGCCACGCGTTCGGGCGGCAGCCAACCCTGAACGCTATGGGCACCCCCGCGCGTCCACCCTGTTCAGGGCCGGAACCGCACTTCCTCGGTCCCTGGCTCGCAAAGACGCTCCGACCAGGTTCAGAATCCCTCGCCGCCGAAAAACTCGATGTCCTCGCCCTCCGCCTCCAGCGCCTGCCGCACCACCCGCAGGGCCATGCCCGGGGGGTAGCCCTTGCGGGCGAGCATGCCCGCCAGGCGCCGCAGCCGCTTGTCGCGGTCGAGGCCGCGGGTCGCACGCAACTTGCGGGCGACGAGTTCACCCGCGGTCGTCTCCTCCTGTTCGGAGTCGAGCTGCCCGACGGCCTCGTCGATGAGCGTCGAGTCCACGCCCTTGGTACGCAGTTCCTGTACGAGCGCCCGCCGGGCCAGTCCCCGGCCGTGGTGACGGGACTCGACCCAGGCGTCCGCGAACGCGCTGTCGTTGATCAGTCCGACTTCCTCGAACCGCGTCAGCACCTCCTCGGCCACTTCGTCCGGGATCTCACGCTTGCGAAGGGCGTCCGCGAGCTGCTTCCGCGTACGCGGGGTCCCGGTGAGCAGGCGCAGACAGATCGCCCGCGCCCGCTCAGCCGGGTCCGCCGGCGGTTCCGCAATCTCGGCCCTCGACGAGGAAACGGAACCTCCGTCCTGTGGGTCGCCGCCCGGCTCACCGAAGCCGCGCTGCCGACGACGACCACGCCCACCACGCGAGCCCTCACCGCGTGAGCCGCCCTCGCCGTACGGGCCCCTTTCACCGCTCAGGTCTCCACCGCCACGGCGACGCCTGTCTCCCGGTGAACCGTCGCCGCGACGTCGGCTGTCCCCCGGCAGGCCCTCACCGCGACGCGATCCGACGCCTCCGTCGCCCTCGTACGCCCCGTCGCGCTCGTGGGTCCCGTGGCCACCCCCGTATGGCCCGGTATCCCCGTAGCCGCTGTCACCGCCCCCGGCGGTGCCCCCGTCGCCCCGGTCTTCCGAGGCACCGGGATAGGCGTACTCGGCCCAGTCGGTTCGTCGTGTCACGGGCTAGCTCTTGACCGCCGTGGCCGTGGCCTTGGCCTTGGTGGTCTTGGCCGCCGACGCGGGAGCCGGAACCGCCTTCGCGGCCCCGTCCGGGGCGACCGTGACCGCCGCGTCCGCGCCGGGCTCGGCGGCGGGCTTCTCCGGCCTCACACCGACCCCCAGCTTCTCGAGGATCTTCTTCTCGATCTCGTTGGCGAGGTCGGGGTTGTCCTTGAGGAAGTTGCGCGCGTTCTCCTTGCCCTGGCCGAGTTGGTCGCCCTCGTACGTGTACCAGGCGCCGGCCTTACGGACGAAGCCGTGCTCCACACCCATGTCGATCAGACCGCCCTCGCGGCTGATGCCGTGCCCGTAGAGGATGTCGAACTCGGCCTGCTTGAAGGGCGGCGCGACCTTGTTCTTGACGACCTTGACGCGGGTGCGGTTGCCGACCGCGTCGGTGCCATCCTTCAGGGTCTCGATGCGACGGATGTCGAGCCGCACCGAGGCGTAGAACTTGAGCGCCCGGCCACCGGTCGTGGTCTCCGGCGAGCCGAACATCACGCCGATCTTCTCGCGGAGCTGGTTGATGAAGATCGCGGTGGTCCCGGACTGGCTCAGCGCACCGGTGATCTTGCGGAGCGCCTGGCTCATCAGACGAGCCTGCAGACCCACGTGCGAGTCACCCATCTCGCCCTCGATCTCCGCGCGCGGGACGAGCGCGGCAACGGAGTCGATGACGATGAGGTCGAGGGCGCCGGAGCGGACCAGCATGTCCACGATCTCCAGGGCCTGCTCACCGTTGTCCGGCTGGGACAGGATCAGGTTGTCGATGTCGACGCCGAGTTTCTTCGCGTACTCGGGGTCGAGGGCGTGCTCCGCGTCCACGAACGCGACCTGGCCACCGGCCTTCTGTGCGTTCGCCACCGCGTGCAGGGTCAGGGTCGTCTTCCCGGAGGACTCCGGGCCGTACACCTCCACCACTCGGCCGCGCGGCAGGCCGCCGACACCGAGTGCGACGTCGAGCGCGGTCGACCCGGTGGGGATGACCTCGATGGGTTCATTCGGCCGCTCGCCCAGGCGCATCACTGCGCCCTTGCCGAACTGCCGTTCAATCTGTGCGAGCGCGGCGTCGAGCGCCTTCTCGCGGTCGGTTCCTGCCATGGGTTCCACCCGATTTGCTTGAGTCGATCGCTTCACGTCAAAGACGCTAACGCCTGCCACTGACAATGCGCCCCGACGCCCGTCCGGCCTGTGGATAACTCGGGCACATCTCCATGGAAACCCTGACGAAATCCCCGTCGAGAGCCTCGCCGGAACCTCAATCAGAATGGATGTTCGATTTTCGTGTCAAGCGCAACACCCGGCACACCCGAGACTGGGTTCGCGGTCCACCAATGGCGTCCACCAACGGCCGGGATGTCGGGTTCGACACTCCCAGGGACACATCACATGGGGCGCCCTCGACCGGACAGGACGGTGCCGATCACCTCACGCGGTGGGACGACTACACAGCGCCCAGCATCGGCGCCACGGCCCGGGCGCCGCTCACGCGGGCGGGGGGCCTTCCCCTGACGACGGCCCTGGCCCCGACCCCGATTCCGGCTCCTCCGCGGAGTCCTCGGAGCTCTTGGAGTCCTCGGAGTTCTGGGTGTCCGCAGCCCGTCGCCCCTCCAGCAGGCTCCGCAGCCGCGTGAGGACGGTCGTGCCCCGGCCGCGGTGTCCCTGGACACGAGGGTCGTCCGTGACGTCGTACCGCTTCACGTACGCCCCCAGGAACGCCTGGAGCGTGGCGACCGCCGGGATGGCGATCAGCGCGCCGACGGCGCCGAGGAGCGCGGTGCCGGCGATGACCGAGCCGAAGGCGACCGCGGGGTGGATGTCGACGGTCTTCGCGGTCAGCTTCGGCTGCAACACGTAGTTCTCGAACTGCTGGTAGAGCACAACGAAGACCAGCACCCACAGCGCGTACCAGGGATCGACTGTGAAGGCGATCAGCATCGGCAGGGCGCCCGCGAGATAGGTGCCGATGGTCGGGATGAACTGCGACACCAGCCCCACCCAGACGGCGAGCACGGGCGCGTACGGCACGCTCAGGAACTCCAGCAGGACGTAGTGGGCGACCCCGGAGATGAGCGCCATCAAACCGCGCGAGTACAGATAGCCGCCGGTCTTGTCGACGGCGATCTCCCACGCGCGCAACACCTCGGCCTGCCGTGCGGGCGGCAGTACAGAGCACAGCGCGCGGCGCAGTCTCGGCCCGTCGGCGGCGAAGTAGAACGCGAACAGTGTGATCATCAGCAACTGGAAGAGTCCGCCCAGCACCTGGGCGGAGACGTCCAGGACCCCGGTGGCGCTGTTCTGGACATAACTGCGCAGCCAGTCGGACCGGAGCAGGCCCTCTTGGACGTCCACCCGCTTCAGGTCGGTGTTGAAATGCGCGTTGATCCAGCTGATGACGGAGTCGAGATAGTTCGGGAAGTCCTCGACGATCTTGATGATCTGGCCCGCGAGCATGGAGCCGAGCAGGGTTATGAATCCGGCGATCGCGATGAGCAGGCCGATGAAGACCAGAAAGGTGGCCAGACCCCGGCGCATACCGCGCGACGCCATGCGACTCACCGCGGGTTCGATCGCGAGCGCGGCGAAGAACGCGATGAGGATGTTGATCAACAGGCCCGTGAGCTGGTGAAAGGCCCAACTGCCCAGCTGGAACAGGCCGACGAGGGCAAGCGCCAGCATCATGGCGCGCGGCAGCCAGCGCGGCATGCGCGCGCCCTGCCCGGCGGCATTCCCGGCCGGGGGTACGGGCGGCTTCGTGTCGAACGGGGAGTTCTGCTGTCCGAGCTGCCCGGTCTCGTCTGAGGATGCCACGGGGCAAGTCTCGCCCACGCCACCGACAATCAGTCACCGCCCTGCGATCTTTGCGGCCGACCGGCTCCGTTTCAGTACGATTTCACCGGTTCTCCGACGGAACGTTCATCTCCGTGCACACCACACGCCATACGTCCTTGGCCTCCCAGCCGGCGTCCAGGGCCTCGTGCACGGTCCGTCCGCCGAGCTCCGTCATCACGTGATCGCGCGCGAAGGTGTCGGCGTACCCCGAACCGAAGTGTTCCGCCATCCGCTGCCAGAAGACCGTCAACCGCATGACTTCAGTATCCCGCCCCTGAGAGTGGGCCCACGCCGGGACCGCTCACCAGGACCGCTTCGCGCCCTACGGT
Source organism: Streptomyces sp. NBC_00576 (assembly GCF_036345175.1). Taxonomy (NCBI): domain Bacteria; kingdom Bacillati; phylum Actinomycetota; class Actinomycetes; order Kitasatosporales; family Streptomycetaceae; genus Streptomyces; species Streptomyces sp. NBC_00576. Next base: position 2,786,387 of record NZ_CP107780.1, read on the forward strand.
CTGACGCATGGCCGAAACAGGAGCATCCCCACTCCCCCCGACGCCCCCGGAGCGTTCCCCGCTCTTCCGTGCCGAGCACTTCGTGTGGCTCACCGCGCGCGTGCTGGAGCAGCGCCGCTTCGCGTACCACTTCCTGAACGGAGGCGCAGACGCGGTCGAGACCGCGCTGGAGGCCTATCGCAATGACGACGGCGGATACGGTCACGCGCTGGAACCTGATCTGCGCGGCCCCGTCAGCCAGCCCCTGCACGTCGGACACGCGCTGCGCGTCCTGGACGCCATCGGGCGCTGCGGCGGGCAGCGGGTGGAGCGCGTGTGCCGCTATCTGACCTCCGTCTCCACTCCGGACGGCGCGCTGCCGGCGATCCATCCCAGCCAGCGCGGCTATCCGGCGGCGCCGTTCGTGCCGATCGTGGCCGACCCGCCGAGCGAACTCCTCACCACCGGCCCGGTGGTGGGCCTGCTGCACCGCAACGAGGTGTGGCACGCCTGGCTGTTCAGGGCCACGGACTTCTGCTGGCAGGCGCTCGACTCCCTGGAGAAGTCCCATCCGTACGAGGTCGAGGCCGCCGTGGCCTTCCTGGACTCGGTTCCCGACCGCTCGCGCGCGGAGGCGACGGCAGACCGGCTGGGCCGCCTGGTACGCGAACATCGGCTCGTGGCACTCGACCCGGAGCGCCTCGACACCTCCCCGGTGGCGCCCGGCTACGCCCCGGGCGAGCACCACTTCCCGTACGACTACGCGAGGACACCGGGCTCACTCGCGCGCGCGTGGTTCACGGACGAGGAGATGGCACGCTCCCTGGACTTCCTCGCGAGCGAGCAGCGCGAGGACGGCGGCTGGCCCATTCGCTGGCGCGCATGGGCACCGGGCACCGCACTGGAGGCACGCCCCATGGTGACGGTCGAGGCACTGCGCACCCTGAAGGCGTACGGCCGCCCCGTCGGCTGACTCCAGGAACGCGGGTACGGCGGCACTCAGCCCGTCATCGCCCGGACCCCCGCCGTAACCACCACGGTCGCCGCGACGACGAGCAGGAAGGGAGCACGCAGTACCAGCGCCACGGCGGCTGCAGCGAGCCCTGCAGCCTTCGCGTCCAGGACGAGCACCCGTCCGTCGGCGAAGGCCTGCTGGGCCGTGAGAGCGGCGAGGAGGGCGACTGGCAGGGTCTCGAGCCACACGTTCAACGGTCCACACCCCTCCCGTCCTTCGCCCCGCGAAGGCCCTGTGCGTACAGAACCCGGCGCCGCGAGCGCAGCCACCAGAACAGGCACACCGGGCGGCAGTACAGGCAGCAGCCCGCTATGGGCGCTGCACCGCGTGGGCCGTGCCCCAGAGGCAGTAGATGGCACGGCTGCCGCGGTGAGCGGATTTGCCGTCGGCCGCGAGCGCCCACGAGCGCGAACTGTAAGGCCGAACGCGTGCCCACCGGCGCAGGCCCATCCACGACCCCACCACCCCACCGCCGGAGGCAAACGCGCAGGTCAGCCCAATTGTCAGTGCCGAGGTGCAGGATGGACGCATGGTCAGCTCCGCACACCGAGCCCTCGACGGCTTCTCCCCCGCGACCCGCGGCTGGTTCACGGGGGCCTTCTCCGCGCCCACCGCGGCCCAGGCGGGCGCGTGGCGGGCCATCGGTGAGGGCTCGGACGTGCTGGTGGTCGCCCCGACCGGTTCGGGCAAGACCCTGGCGGCGTTTCTTGCCGCACTCGATCAGCTCACCTCGACACCCCCGCCGGCCGACCCCCACAAACGCTGCCGCGTGCTCTACGTGTCACCGCTCAAGGCCCTCGCGGTCGATGTGGAACGCAACCTGCGCAGCCCGCTCACGGGCATCCGCCAGGAATCCGTACGCCTGGGCCTGCCCGAGCCCGAGGTCAAGGTGGGCATCCGCTCCGGCGACACCCCGCCCGCCGAGCGCCGCGCCCTGGCCACCCGCCCGCCGGACATCCTGATCACCACCCCCGAGTCGCTGTTCCTGATGCTCACGTCGGCCACGCGCGACGCTCTGACGGGCGTGGAGACGGTGATCCTGGACGAGGTGCACGCGGTCGCGGGCACCAAGCGCGGCGCGCATCTCGCGCTCTCCCTGGAGCGGCTGGACGGGCTGCTGCCGAGGCCCGCCCGGCGCATCGGCCTGTCCGCGACCGTCCGTCCGGTCGACGAGATCGCGCGTTACCTCTCACCCCACCGCAAGGTGGAGATCGTCCAGCCCACGTCCGACAAGGTGTTCGACCTCTCGGTCGTCGTCCCGGTAGAGGACTTGGGCGAACTGGGCGGCTCCCCGGTGGCCGACGCGAACGAGGGGGCCGAACGGCCGTCCATCTGGCCGCACGTCGAGGAGCGGATCGCCGATCTCGTCCAGGCGCACCGCTCGACGATCGTGTTCGCCAACTCCCGCCGCCTCGCGGAGCGCCTGTGCAACCGGCTAAACGAGATCGCCTACGAGCGGTCCACCGGCGAGCCCCTCGCCGAACACCATGCTCCCGCCGAGCTGATGGGCGGCTCGGGCGCGGCCCAGGGCGCACCTCCAGTCATCGCCCGGGCCCACCACGGCTCGGTCTCCAAGGAACAGCGCGCTCTCGTCGAGGAGGACCTCAAGGCGGGCCGACTACCTGCCGTGGTGGCCACCTCCAGCCTCGAACTGGGCATCGACATGGGCGCAGTGGACCTGGTCATCCAGGTCGAGTCACCCCCGTCCGTGGCCTCCGGGCTGCAGCGCGTGGGTCGCGCCGGGCACCAGGTGGGCGCGGTCTCCACGGGCGTCGTCTTCCCCAAGTACCGGGGCGACCTCGTCCAGGCGGCCGTGGTCACCGAGCGCATGCGCACCGGTTCCATCGAGTCCCTGCGGGTCCCCGCCAACCCCCTGGACGTCCTCGCCCAGCAGCTCGTCGCGATGGTCGCGCTGGACATCTGGCAGGTCGATGATCTGCTGGCCACTGTCCGCCGCGCGGCGCCCTTCGCCTCCCTCCCGGAGTCGGCGTTCACGGCGGTCCTGGACATGCTCGCGGGCCGCTATCCGTCCGACGCGTTCGCTGAGTTGCGCCCGCGCGTGGTGTGGGACCGCGTCGCCGGCACCGTGACCGGCCGCCCGGGCGCGCAGCGGCTCGCCGTCACGTCCGGGGGCACGATTCCCGACCGCGGGCTCTTCGGGGTCTTCCTCGCCGGCGCCGACCCCAAGAAGGGCGGCGGCCGGGTCGGCGAGCTGGACGAGGAGATGGTCTACGAGTCCCGCGTGGGGGACGTTTTCACGCTCGGTACGAGCTCCTGGCGTATCGAGGACATCACCCGCGACCGCGTCCTGGTGTCCCCGGCTCCCGGGGTCCCCGGCCGCCTCCCTTTCTGGAAGGGCGACCAGCTGGGCCGCCCGCTCGAACTGGGCCGCGCCGTGGGCGCGTTCCTGCGGGAGGTCGGTTCCCTGCCCGAGGAGGACGCCCGCCTTCGGCTCCTCGCCGCCGGGCTCGACACCTGGGCCGCCGGCAACGTCCTCTCCTACCTGGCCGAACAGCGCGAGGCCTGCGGCCACATCCCGGACGACCGGACCATCGTCGTGGAGCAGTTCCGCGACGAACTCGGCGACTGGCGGGTAGTCGTCCACTCCCCCTTCGGTGCCCAGGTCCACGCACCGTGGGCGCTCGCGCTGGGCGCCCGCCTCTCCGAGCGGTACGGCATGGACGCCCAGGTCATGCACGCCGACGACGGCATCGTGCTGCGCCTCCCGGACGCCGATCTGATGAGCCTGGACCTGCTCGACCAGGATCCGGTGAAGACCGGCATGGAGTACGACGCCGAGAAGGCCCCCGTAGGCGCCGCGGACGTGGCCTTCGACAAGGGCGAGGTCAACCAGATCGTCACCGACCAGGTGGGCGGCTCGGCCCTGTTCGCGGCCCGCTTCCGCGAGTGCGCCGCGCGCGCCCTGCTGCTCCCGCGCCGCAGTCCCGGCAAGCGCACCCCCCTTTGGCAGCAGCGCCAGCGGGCCTCCCAACTGCTCCAGGTGGCAAGCGAGTTCGGTTCCTTCCCGATCGTTCTCGAAGCGGTCCGCGAGTGCCTCCAGGACGTCTTCGACGTACCCGGGCTCGTGGAGTTGATGGGCGACATCGAGTCCCGCAAGGTGCGCCTGGTCGAGGTCACCACCCCCGAGCCCTCCCCCTTCGCCCGCTCCCTCCTCTTCGGGTACGTCGCACAGTTCCTGTACGAGGGCGACTCACCGCTCGCCGAGCGGCGCGCCGCCGCCCTGTCGCTGGACTCGCGGCTGCTGGCCGAGTTGCTGGGCCAGGCGGAGCTGCGCGAACTGCTCGACGCCGAAGTACTGACCGAACTGGAACGGGAACTCCAGTGGCTCACCGAGGACCGACGCGCGAAGGACGCCGAAAGCGTCGCGGACCTGCTGCGCCTGCTCGGCCCACTCACCGACGTCGAGTTGGCCGAGCGCGGCGCCGATCCGCAGTGGGCCCGAGAGCTGGCCGGCGCCCGCCGCGCGATCCGGGTCCGCATCGGCGGCGCGGACCACTGGGCGGCGATCGAGGACGCGGGCCGCCTGCGCGACGCGCTCGGCACGGCGCTGCCTGTCGGCGTCCCGGAGGCCTTCACCGAGCCGGTCAAGGACCCGCTCGGCGACCTCCTCGCCCGCCACGCCCGCACCCACGGCCCGTTCACCTCGGCCACGGCGGCAGCCCGTTTCGGCCTGGGCGTGGCCGTCACCGAGGGCGCGCTTCAGCGTCTGGCGGCGAACGGCCGCGTCGTACAAGGCGAGTTCCACCCGGCGGGCATCGGCCAGGAATGGTGCGACGCTACGGTCCTGCGCCGCCTCCGGCGCCGCTCCCTGGCCGCCCTGCGGCACGAACTGGAGCCGGCGCCGCCCGCGGCGCTCGCGCAGTTCCTGCCGCAGTGGCAGCACATCGGTAAGGGCCACGGACTGCGCGGCATCGACGGACTGGTGCGCGCGGTCGAACAGTTGCAAGGCGCCTCCGTGCCCGCCTCCGCCCTGGAGAAGCTGGTCCTGCCGTCCCGGGTGGTGAACTACGCCCCGGCGATGCTCGACGAGCTCACGGCAGCCGGGGAGATCGTCTGGGCCGGGGCGGGTGCCCTCCCCGGCAAGGACGGCTGGGTGTCCCTGTACCTGGCGGACGCGGCGCCGCTGCTCCTGCCACCACCCCACCCTCTGGAGCCGACCGCACTCCACCAGTCCGTCCTCGACGCCCTCACCGGGGGTTACGGGCTCTTCTTCCGCCAGATCGCCGACCAGGTCCGCGCCACCACGCACCCGGACGCCACGGATCCCCAACTGGCCGACACCGTCTGGGACCTGGCATGGTCGGGTCGGCTCACGAACGACACACTCACCCCGATGCGCTCCCTCCTCGGCTCCGGCCGTACGGCAGGCTCGACGGCGCACCGGGCGAAACGCGCCGTCCCGCGCGGCCGGTACGGCTCACTGACGGCCGCCGCCCGCCCCGTCTCGCGCAGCGGTCCCCCGACCGTCGCCGGCCGCTGGTCCCTGCTCCCCGAGCAGGAGCCCGACCCCACCGTCCGCGCCCACGCCCTGGCCCGCACCCTGCTCGACCGCCACGGGGTGGTGACCAGAGGAGCCGTTTCGGCGGAGGGTGTCGAGGGTGGCTTCTCAGCCGTGTACCGCATCCTCGCCGCCTTCGAGGACAGCGGTCAGGCCCGTCGCGGCTATGTGGTGGAGGGTCTCGGCGCCGCCCAGTTCGCCATGGACGGCGCTGTGGACCGCCTCCGGGCAACAGCGAACGCCCGAGATCGCGGCGACGCCCGCCCCGCCCCAGCCTTCGACACCGGCTTCCCCGCGGACCACAGCTTCGTAGATGACTTCGGCCTCGACTTCAGCACCGAATCACCCAATGTCCCCACCGCCCCGAACACCCGCGACTCCGCCCACGGCTTCGCCGGAAGCGCCTGGTCCCGCAACTCCCCCGTCTCGTCCACCTCCTCCGGAGCCACCCGTGCCGTCGTCCTCGCCGCCGCCGATCCGGCGAACGCGTACGGTGCCGCGCTCCCCTGGCCTGAATCCCCGACCGGCGCCGGCCACAAGCCGGGCCGCAAGGCCGGTTCGCTGGTGGTACTGGTGGACGGAGAGCTGACGCTCTACATGGAGCGCGGCGGCAAAACATTGCTGGCCTGGCCCTCCGAACCGGACGGCCGACCCACCGAAGACCCCCGGCTGCGCACAGCGGCGGAAGCTCTCGCGGCAGCAGCCAGTGCAGGTTCCCTCGGCACGGTCACGGTGGAGCGGGTCAACGGCGCCTCGGCCCTGACCTCGCCCTTCGGCGCCCTCCTGGAAGGAGCGGGCTTCATCGCGACCCCCCGCGGCCTGCGCCTGCGACCCTGAGCGAAGGCCTCTTCCCACCCCGACATGCCACCCTGGACCCATGCCCGAAGGTGACACGGTCTGGCAGGCCGCGAGGCGACTGCATGACGCGCTCGCCGGCAAAGTGCTGACCCGTTCCGACCTCCGTGTGCCCAAGTACGCCACGGCCGACCTCACCGGCCGCGCCGTCCTTGAGGTCACCCCACGCGGCAAGCACCTCCTCACCCGCATCGAGGGCGGCCTGACCCTCCACTCCCATCTGCGGATGGACGGTTCCTGGAAGGTGTACGAGAACGGCCAACGCTGGAGCGGTGGCCCGTCGCACCAGATCCGGGCGATCCTCGGCACCACTGACCGCACCGCCGTCGGCTACCGCCTCCCCGTACTCGAACTTCTCCGAACGCCCGACGAGCACCGGGCCGTCAGCCACCTCGGCCCCGACCTCCTGGGCCCGGACTGGGACCCCGACCAGGCTCTCGCCAACCTCTTCTCGGACCCCGCCCGTTCTCTCGGCGAAGCGCTGCTCGACCAGCGCAATCTCGCCGGCATCGGCAACGTCTACAAGAGCGAGCTGTGCTTCCTCCTGGGCGCCACCCCGTGGCTCCCCTTCGGCGACCTGCCCGCCGACCGCGCCGCGAAGCTGCCCGCGCTCGCGAAGAAACTCCTCGAAGCCAACCGGGACCGCCCGGTCCGCAGCACGACAGGACTGCGCGGCCAGGACCTGTTCGTGTACGGCCGCGCACCCCGTCCCTGTCTGCGCTGCAACACCCCGGTCCGCGTCGCCGACCAGGGCGACGGCTCCCGCGAACGCCCCACCTACTGGTGCCCGACCTGCCAAGTGGGCCCTGCCCCCGCCCCCGGCGCGGCCAGAACACGGCGGAAGTCACCCCCGTACAACTGACACCGCATTTGCGCACGCCACGCGACGGGAACCACGCCCGTGCCCCTCAGAACCGAACCACGCACGACAATTGACGATCCGTCAGAATCCCTCGTACCGTCCCAACATGCCCGTACAGGCGTACGACCTCACCGGACGCACCGCATTCGTCACCGGGGCCGCCAGCGGCATCGGACGTGCATCCGCAGTACTGCTCGCCGAAGCCGGAGCCGTCGTGCACTGCGCCGACCGGGACGCGCCGGGGCTGCACGAGACGGCGACGCTGATCAAGGGTATGGGCGGCACCGCCCGTACCCACCACCTGGACGTCACCGACCGGACCCAGGTCCGGCGGGCCGTGGCCGCGTGCGAGCGGCTGGACGTCATGGCGGCGGTCGCCGGGATCATGCACAGCAGCCCCGTACTGGAGACCCGCGACGAGGATCTCGACCGGATCCTGGGCGTGAACTTCAAGGGCGTGCTGTACGCCTGCCAGGAGGCGGCCCGCCTGATGATCTCCCACAACACCAGGGGCAGCATCATCACCATGGCCTCGGGCGCCGTCGACACGGGCAGCCCCGGCCTGCTCTGCTACGGCGTGGCGAAGGCAGCGGTCGTCCAGCTGACCAAGACTCTGGCCGCCGAGATCGGGCGCCACGGCATCCGCGTCAACGCCGTCGCGCCGGGCTGGATCCGTACGCCGATGACCGACCGCCACGACGGCGAGGCGCAGGCGCACACCGAGGCGCTGATGGCCCGGATGGCCCCACTCGGCCGGGTCGGCGAACCGGAGGAGGTCGCCCACGCGGTGCTGCACCTGGCGTCCGACGCGTCGGCGTTCACGACGGGCCAGATCCTCCGCCCGAACGGCGGCGTAGCGATGCCCTGGTAGTACCGGCACCGACACCCCCGCCGCCCAGCCTCCGCACCGCCCCTGTGACCCCCGCGCGAGCCTTCGGCACACAGTGCACCGGCAACAGGCTCAGCCCCCACCCCCCGGCCGCGACCGCCCCCTCCAGCACCCCCGCACGGGGCACCAGCGCGAGCCGCAGAACAGCCCACCACCAAACGGCCCCAAGCCCCAGCAGCGCCCCCCTGCGCACTATCCGCACCGCCATGGCTCACCTCCAGCCCCACGCTAGAACGCCACGCTCACCCGCAAACAGGGCGCATCACGGGCACAGAGGCGCACCGCCTTCTCAGAGACGGCCGCCCGGGACACCCGCACGCGCCGCCTCCTCCCCCACCATGACCGCCTCACGACCCACCGGCAAACGGACCCGGGAAGCGACCCACAAGAGGGCGCCCAACGCGAAAGCCCCGGCCGCGCTCCTCCGGGTCTCCCCGGAGAAGCCCCGGCCGGGGCTCTCACACACTCACTACTCGTGCACCCTCAGGCGGCGACGACATCCACCGCCTCGGCGGGCGCCTTGATGGTCACCCGTTCCGGTGGCACACCGGCCACCGATACGGAACCCAGCCTCGGACGCACCGGCGTGGGTACAGGTTCGTTGGCCGCAGCAGACTGGGCCAGCTCGGCGAGGGCGAGGTCATCGCTCACTTCCCGCATGAGCTCGGACATCCGTACGTCCAGCGCGTCGCAGATCGCGGACAGCAGCTCGGAGGATGCCTCCTTCTGCCCCCGCTCCACCTCGGAGAGATAGCCGAGTGAGACTCGGGCGGACGAGGAGACTTCGCGCAGAGTACGGCCCTGGCGCTGGCGCTGCCGACGCAGCACGTCACCCAGCAGGCGACGGAGCAGAATCATCGGTGGCTCCCTCCTCGGACCGTGTAGCCGCATCCTTCACGCCCCACCGTACCGCCTTGCGCCGCGGCCGTGCGGGGAGCGATGTCGTGTTCACTCAGGGCTGCAAACATCAGGTCCCCCCGTTCTGTTCCGTATCCTGTGCCCGCTCGTTCCCGGTCTGTTCGCCCGCGATCTCCTCCAGGAGGAGTGCGAGTACGCTCCGTACACTCTCCATACGAATTTCCGCCCGGGAGCCGTTCAACCGCAGGGCCGCCACTTTTCCGCCACCTTCGGCGCCGGAGTCCGCTCCGAAAGGGCCGTCCACGGCCACGAAAACCGTCCCGACAGGCTGTCCGTCCTGCGGTTCCGGGCCGGCGACACCGGTCGTCGCGATGCCCCAGTCGGCGCCGAGAATCCTGCGGGCTCCGGCCGCCATCTGGGCCGCGACCTGCGGATCCACCGCTCCTCGGGTGGCCAGCAGAGTGGCGTCGACGCCAAGCACCTGATGCTTCAGTTCGGTCGCGTAGGCCGTCACCGCACCCCGGAACGCTTTGGAGGCTCCGGGCACCGATGTGATCTCCGCCGCAACCAGACCGCCCGTGAGGGACTCCGCAACAGCGAGCGTCTCACCCCTCACTGTCAGTAGTCTCACCACGTCGACGGCCGTGGAACTCACCGTTCCGCCTCCACCGACGCGGCCTCGCGCTCGGCGATTCCCTGGTTGCGCAGCACAATGGCCTGTCTTACATAGTCGAACCCGGTCACCACGGTCAGTACGACCGCAGCGGCCATCACCCAGAACCTCAGGGTCGCCAGCGGACCCGTCAGCGCCAACACGTACATCCCGACGGCCACGCCCTGCGTAAGCGTCTTCAGCTTGCCGCCACGGCTCGCGGGGATCACGCCGTAGCGGATCACGACGAAGCGCAACAGGGTGATCCCGAGCTCACGCCCGAGGATCACACCGGTCACCCACCACGGCAGATCGCCGAGCGCGGAGAGGCAGATCAGCGCCGCCCCCATGATCGCCTTGTCGGCGATGGGATCGGCGATCTTCCCGAAGTCGGTGACGAGGTCGTACGTACGCGCGAGGTGGCCGTCGAAGATGTCGGTGATCATGGCGACGGCGAAAGCTGCCCAGGCGAGCGACCGCCACGCCGGGTCGTATCCGCCGTCCGCCAGCATCAGGGCCACGAAACCCGGCACAAGCAGCAGGCGGATCATCGTAAGAATGTTCGCGATGTTCCAGAGGCTGGCCTGATTGACGGCCGCGGCCCCCAACTTCCCGCCACGCACCGCCTTCGCACCCCCCTGATCACCAGAATCCAGAGAGTCGACATGGGCCCCGGAGATGCCGGATTCCGCAGCGGAGCCGGAGGAGCCAGGGGCTGCCGAGGAGTCGACCGCCCCGGTGGCACCCATCGCGCCCGGCACACCCACCGCACCCGGCACGCTCTTGGCGTTCCGCGCGCTGGAGGAGCCGCCCGCTGCGGATGCCGGGACTCCGGTCATCTGGCCGCCTCCTCTGACGCCGAACACGCGAGCGAGCCCGGGAGCAGCTCGGCCACCAGGTCGACACCTTCCGTACCGACCACTTTCGCCTCGACCATACGGCCGACGCTCAGACCCTCGCCGCCCGCGAAGTCCTCGAAGTTGGTGAACAGCACCTGGCCGTCCGTCTCCGGTGCCTGGTGCGCGCCACGGCCGTACGCGCCCTCCTCGCCGCCCAACGACTCGACCAGGACGTGCACCGTCTCGCCGACACGCTCCTCCGCGCGCTGCGAGACCAGCTCCTCGGCGAGCCGGGAGACCCGGGCGAGCCGCGCCGCGACGACGTCCTCGTCCAGCTTGTTCTCGTACGTCGCCGCTTCCGTGCCGTCCTCGTCGGAGTACCCGAAGACACCGATGGCGTCCAGGCGCGCGTGGGTCAGGAACCGCTCCAGCTCCGCCAGGTCGGCCTCGGTCTCACCAGGGAAGCCCACGATGAAGTTGGACCGCACGCCGGCCTGGGGCGCCTTGCTCCGGATGGTGTCGAGCAGTTCCAGGAAGCGGTCGGTGTCACCGAAGCGCCGCATCGCGCGCAGCACGTCGGGCGCGGAGTGCTGGAAGGAGAGGTCGAAGTAGGGGGCGACCTTCGGGGTCGAAGTCAGCACGTCGATGAGTCCCGGGCGCATCTCGGCCGGCTGAAGGTAGCTCACGCGCACGCGCTCGATGCCGTCGACGTCCGCGAGCTCGGGCAGCAGCGACTCCAGCAGCCGGATGTCGCCCAGGTCCTTGCCGTACGAGGTGTTGTTCTCGGAGACCAGCATGACCTCCTTGACGCCCTGCTCGGCGAGCCACCTGGTCTCGTTCAGTACGTCGCTCGGGCGGCGCGAGATGAAGGAGCCACGGAAGGACGGGATGGCGCAGAAGGTGCAGCGCCGGTCGCAGCCGGAGGCCAGCTTCACCGAGGCGACCGGCGCGCCGTCCAGCCGCCGCCGCAGCGGCGCACGGGGGCCGGAGACCGGAGCGATGCCTTCGGGAAGGTCGGCAGGCGCCTCGACGGGTTCCACCGACCCGACGGCCGCCTCGGCGTCAGTGTCCGTGGCGGCACCGTGCCCCGGAAGAGCGACCCCCGCACCCGCGTTCTGTCGCTCCGCCGGGCTGATCGGCAGCAGCTTGCGCCGGTCGCGCGGGGTGTGCGAGGCGTGGATGCCGCCGTTCAGGATGGTCCGGAGGCGGTCGGAGATGTCGGCGTAGTCGTCGAAGCCGAGCACGCCGTCCGCCTCGGGCAGCGCCTCGGCGAGTTCCTTGCCGTACCGCTCGGCCATGCAGCCCACCGCCACGACGGCCTGGGTTCTGCCGTGCCCCTTGAGGTCGTTGGCCTCCAGGAGGGCGTCGACGGAGTCCTTCTTGGCGGCCTCGACGAAGCCACAGGTGTTGACGACAGCGACGTCCGCGTCCTCGGCGTCCTCCACGAGTTGCCAGCCGTCCGCCTCCAAGCGGCCTGCGAGCTCCTCCGAGTCCACCTCGTTACGGGCGCAGCCAAGGGTGACGAGTGCGACGGTACGGCGTTCAGGCATGGGCTCAAGACTACTTCGTCCCACTGACACCCCACGTCGACGGGGCCAGCCGATCTTGGCCGGCCCCGTCCCCAAGAACCCAAAAACCGCGGTACCGCTCAGCCGACCTCGGGGTCGCCCTTCGTGTACGTGAGCCGTTCCACGGCCCCAGGCTGGAACTCGTCCTCGATCTTCTTGCCGTTCACGTACAGCTGGATGGCGCCCGCGTCGCCCAGGACGAGGTTGATCTCCTCGTTGTCCTGGAAGGTCTGGGACTGCCCCTGCTTGAGCAGGCCGTCGAAGAGCTGTCGGCCGTTGTGGTCCTTGGCGGAGATCCAGCTGCGCCCGTTCGCGGCGCTCACCTGGACGGTCACCTTGTCGCGCGGCGCCGCCGCGATCGCGCTGTCCGACGGGTCCGGCTTCGGGTCGGTGGGCTTGTCCTTCTTGGGCGTGGGCGAGGCCGGCTTGCTGGCCGTGGGCGTGGAGCCCTCGGCCACCTGTGCCCGCGCGCCCTCGTCACCGTCGCCGCCCTTGACCAGCGTGAAGCCGACGAAGCCGATCACGGCGACGATCGCGGCGACCATCGCCGCCGTCCAGTTCGGTCCGCGCCGCTCGGGGCGGATGCGTTCCGCCTCGAACATGGGCGCGGCCGGGGTCGGCGCCGGACGCCCGCCGTGGGCGTCGGCGAACTGCGCGAGCAGCGGCTCGGGGTCGAGGTGGACGGCACGGGCGAGGGTCCGGATGTGCCCGCGCGCGTAGACGTCTCCACCGCAGGGGGCGAAGTCGTCCTGTTCGATCGCGTGCACGATGGCGATTCGGACCCGGGTGGCGGAACTGACGTCGTCGACGGTCAGCCCGGCCGCGATGCGCGCCTGCTGGAGGGCACGACCGATCGAAGGGCGGGCTGCTTCCTCGCGATCGTCGCGGTCTTCTTCGAACGGACGCTCGTCTTGTGGAGAGTTGCCGATGGACACGGGGGCGCCTTTCGAGCGTTTAGCCACCTGTGCTGGAGGTTCAGTTTAGGGGGGTTCGGGAAGGGTGGGGCAACCGGGCGGAGGGACTTTGTACGCCATCAGAATGGCCAGGACACGCTGATGGTCAGGTCATGGAGACGCAAGGATCTGTCGCCTCCCTCAACTTGACGTACGCGGAAGGGAAACGGTTGCTCAATGATCCCTTACGAGTTAGTCACTTTCGACCACCCGGTTGCCGCACACACGAACGCCGACACGCCGGACGGCTCCCTACGCGTCAGTCTCCCCACGAATCACCGCGAGCATCTCGTCCAGCCCGTCAGCCTTCACAAGAACGTCACGCGCCTTGGACCCCTCGCTCGGCCCGACGATGCCCCGGGTCTCCATGAGGTCCATCAGCCGCCCCGCCTTGGCGAAACCGACCCGCAGCTTGCGCTGGAGCATCGACGTGGACCCGAACTGGCTGCTGACGACCAGTTCGGCCGCCGCGCACAGCAGTTCGAGATCGTCACCGATCTCCTCGTCGATCTCCTTCTTCTGCTTGGTGCCCACGGTGACGTCTTCCCGGAAGACGGGCGCCATCTGGTCCTTGCAGTGCTGGACGACGGCCGCGACCTCGTCCTCGGTCACGAAGGCGCCCTGCATACGGGTGGGCTTGTTCTGGCCCATCGGCAGGTACAGCCCGTCGCCCTTGCCGATCAGCTTCTCGGCGCCGGGCTGGTCGAGGATGACCCGCGAGTCGGCCAAGGAGGAGGTGGCGAAGGCGAGCCTCGACGGCACGTTCGCCTTGATCAACCCGGTCACCACATCAACGGACGGCCGCTGCGTGGCGAGGACCAGGTGGATGCCGGCCGCGCGCGCGAGCTGCGTGATGCGCACGATGGCGTCCTCCACGTCCCTGGGGGCCACCATCATCAGGTCGGCCAACTCGTCGACGATCACCAGCAGATACGGGTAGGGCTGGAGTTCGCGCTCACTGCCCTCGGGCAGCTTGACCTTGCCGTTCCTGATGGCCTCGTTGAAGTCGTCGATGTGCCGGAATCCGAACGCGGCCAGATCGTCGTACCGCAGATCCATTTCGCGTACGACCCACTGGAGCGCCTCGGCGGCCCGCTTCGGGTTGGTGATGATGGGCGTGATCAGGTGCGGGATGCCCTCGTACGCGGTCAACTCGACGCGCTTGGGGTCGACGAGGACCATACGGACGTCCTCAGGAGTCGCCCGGACCATGACCGACGTGATCAGACAGTTGATACAGGACGATTTACCCGAACCGGTCGCACCTGCGACGAGCAGGTGGGGCATCTTCGCGAGGTTGGCCATCACATAGCCGCCCTCGACGTCCTTGCCGAGCGCGACCAGCATCGGGTGGTCGTCCTCGGCCGCGTCGGCCAGCCGGAGCACGTCCCCCAGGTTGACCATCTCCCGGTCGGTGTTGGGGATCTCGATGCCGACCGCCGACTTGCCGGGGATCGGGCTGATGATGCGTACGTCGGGGCTGGCGACGGCGTACGCGATGTTCTTGGTGAGGGCGGTGATCCGCTCGACCTTCACCGCGGGGCCCAGTTCGACCTCGTACCGCGTGACCGTCGGGCCGCGGGTGAAGCCGGTGACCGCGGCGTCGACCTTGAACTCCATGAAGACGTTCGTGAGGGAAGCGACCACCGCGTCGTTCGCCGCGCTGCGGGTCTTGCCGGGGCCACCGCGCTCCAGGAGGTCGAGCGAGGGCAGCGAGTAGGTGATGTCCCCGGAGAGCTGGAGCTGTTCGGCGCGCGGCGGGAGGTCGCGCATCTCTTCCGGCGGCGCCTTCGTGAGGTCCGCGACCGCGGCCTTGACCGGTTCCGCCTTGAGCTTCTCCTGCTTGGGGCGTGCCCCCGGGACAGGAGTGCGCGTCGGCGTCGTCTCCTCGCGGTCGCCGGCCGCGGTCACACCTTGGGTGAGATCGGCGACGATCGGCGAGGGCGGCATGCCGTGCAGGACGGCCCCGTCGAGCGCGGCAGCGGCGGCCGCGGCGACGTCCACGGCGTCCATCGGCCGCCCAGGATCGGGCTGGCGTACCGCGGAGCGCCTGGGGCGGCTCCGGCGCTTGGAGAGCGCGTCCTGCTCGGCGCCGTCCGGGTCGTACGCCTCGGGGGCGGACCCGCGCCTGCGGGGGCGCGCGGGGAGCGACTCGCGCCACTGGTCGTCGTAGCGCTCGTCGTCCTCGGAGAGCCCGTCCTCCTCGGGGTCGCGGAGAATGCCGAGCCGGATCCCGAGCTGCCGCAGCCGCTGCGGGATCGCGTTGACGGGCGTCGCGGTGACGACGAGCAGCCCGAAGACGGTTAGCAGCACCAACAGCGGTACGGCGAGGACCTCGCCCATGGTGTACGTCAGCGGGGTCGCCGCTCCCCAGCCGATGAGCCCGCCGGCGTCCCTTATGGCCTGCATGCCGTCGCTGCGCGCGGGGGCACCGCACGCGATGTGGACCTGTCCGAGCACACCGATGACGAGCGCGGACAGCCCGATCACGATCCGGCCGTTGGCGTCGGGCTTCTCGGGGTGCCTGATGAACCGTACGGCGATGACCGCCAGCAGTATCGGCACGAGCAGGTCGAGGCGGCCGAACGCGCCGGTGACCAGCATCTCGACGAGGTCACCGACGGGGCCGCGCAGGTTGGACCAGGTGCCCGCGGCGACGATCAGCGCGAGGGCGAGCAACAGCAGTGCCACGCCGTCCTTCCGGTGTGCCGGGTCGAGGTTCTTCGCGCCCTGTCCTATGCCGCGGAACACGGCACCGACGGCGTGCGCGATGCCGAGCCACAGGGCGCGCACGAGGCGGTAGATGCCCCCGGTGGGACTGGGTGCCGGAGGGGGCGCGACCTTCTTCGCCGCGGCCTTCCTGGCGGGCGCCTTCTTCGCGGGGGCTTTTTTCGCCGCGGCCTTCTTCGCCGGAGCCTTCGCGGGCGCGGCTGCCTTCTTCGCGGGCGGCTTCTTGGCTGCGGAAGGACGTGAGGCCATGTGTGTGAGGTTACCGGTGGAGGCGACAGCGGACACGTGTGCCTACTGCTTCACCCGTTCGTGTCGCCGTTGCGTGAGCACGAAACTGACGCGTGCTCACGCGCAACTACGTTCGATATGCGGGTGAGTTCTGTGCGTTGAGTGACGCCCGGTGCGCGGTTCAGTTCTGCGACGGCACCGAAGGTGCCCCGCTGCCGGTGCCAGGCTCGAGCGCGTCCAGTGCCCGGCGCAGGCCGGTCAGTTTGCGTTCGAGATGGGCGGCCGTGGCTACAGCCGCCGCGTCCGCCGACTCGTCGTCGAGCTGTTTGGACAGCGCCTCGGCCTGTTCCTCGACAGCCGCGAGCCGCGCGGAGAGTTCGGCGAGCAGGCCCGCCGGCTCCTTGGACGTCCCGACTGCCGCCCTGCCGCCACCGCCCTCCAGCTGGAGCCGCAACAGGGCTGCCTGCTCCCGGAGTTGGCAGTTCTTCATGTACAGCTCGACGAATACCGAGACCTTCGCCCGCAGCACCCACGGGTCGAACGGCTTGGAGATGTAGTCCACCGCACCCGCCGCGTACCCCCGGAAGGTGTGGTGCGGACCGTGGTTGATCGCGGTGAGGAAGATGATCGGGATGTCCCGGGTCCGCTCCCTCCGCTTGATGTGCGCGGCCGTCTCGAAGCCGTCCATGCCCGGCATCTGCACGTCCAGCAGAATGACCGCGAAGTCGTCCGTCAGAAGTGCCTTGAGCGCTTCCTCCCCGGACGATGCCCGCACCAGTGTCTGATCCAACGCAGAGAGGATGGCCTCCAGCGCCAGCAGATTCTCCGGCCGGTCATCGACCAGGAGGATCTTGGCCTTCTGCACCATGGCCCGCCCTCCTCGCCCCGGCTTGGGGCCTCCCCTGTCCTCAGGACTTGAGGCAGCACCACCGCGCGCCACCCCAGGGGACGGCTCCCTTACGCCGCCCGTCCTCGTGCCGGTCATGGTAGCCGCACCCTGCCTGTCGCCACACCCTGTCACCGCGATGTCACTGTGCACGTAGCAGAAACGTAGCGGGAGACCAGAAGGTTCCCCGAATCCCGTACTTCTACACGGCTTCCGCCACACTGAGTCAGCAACTCCGTGTGAACACCGGAGGTTCCCGTCCTCGCGACGGAAACTCCCAGCTCAACCGTCACTGCTCTCGCATCCACTGCTCCATCACCGTCAGCAGGTGATCGGGGTCGACGGGCTTGGTCACGTAGTCGGAGGCCCCCGACTCGATCGCCTTCTCCCGGTCGCCCTTCATCGCCTTGGCCGTCAGCGCGATGATCGGGAGCCCGGCGAACTGCGGCATCCTACGGATCGCCGTGGTCGTCGCGTATCCGTCCATCTCGGGCATCATGATGTCCATCAGTACGACTGTCACATCGTCGTGCTGTTCCAGGACTTCGATGCCTTCCCGGCCGTTCTCGGCGTACAGCACCGACAGCCCGTGCTGCTCCAGGACGCTCGTCAGCGCGAACACGTTGCGGATGTCGTCGTCGACGATCAGCACCTTCTCGCCGTCGAACCGGATGCCCTGGCGCGGCTGTTGGGCCGCCTCCTGCGCTCCTGCCGCCCAATGGCCGTTCGCCCTGGAGGAAGCGTTCAGATCAGCCACCGACACGGCCCTGCGGCGCCGCCTGAAGAGCGCGGCGGGCCCGTTCTGCGCCTCGTGGTACGACTTCACCTCGGCCGGTGTCTCGATGTCCGCCCCGGCGAGCTCCGCCTCGGAGGCCAGCAGCTCGCCGACCTCCAGGGAAGGCGCCAGCTGCGCGTAGCCCTGCGGGGGCAGTTCACTCGGGTGCAGCGGCAAATACAGCGTGAACGTCGAGCCCCGGCCCGGCTCGCTCTGCGCGTGGATCTCGCCGCCGAGCAACCGCGCGATCTCTCGCGAGATGGACAGCCCCAGACCCGTACCGCCGTACTTGCGGCTGGTCGTGCCGTCCGCCTGCTTGAACGCCTCGAAGATCACCCGCATCTTGCTGGCCGCGATCCCGATGCCGGTGTCGGTCACCGAGAACGCGATCATGTCGGCGTCCGCGTCACGCAGCGAACCCGCCTCCAGCAACTGCTCACGGATAGCCACCGGAACCTCCGCACCGGCCGGCCGGATGACTAGCTCCACCGCTCCCGAGTCGGTGAACTTCACCGCGTTGGACAACAGGTTGCGCAGCACCTGAAGCAGCCGCTGTTCGTCGGTGTGCAGCGTGGCGGGCAGGTCCGGCGAGACCCGTACGGAGAAGTCGAGGCGCTTCTCCGCGGTCAGCGGACGGAAGGTGGCCTCCACGTAGTCGACGAGCTGCACGAGCGCGATGCGCGTCGGGGAGACGTCCATCTTGCCCGCCTCGACCTTCGACAGGTCGAGGATGTCGTTGATCAGCTGGAGCAGGTCCGAGCCCGCCCCGTGGATCGTCTCCGCGAACTCGACCTGCTTCGGGGTGAGGTTCGTGTCCGCGTTGTCGGCGAGCAGCTTGGCCAGGATCAGCAGCGAGTTGAGCGGCGTACGCAGCTCGTGCGACATGTTGGCGAGGAACTCGCTCTTGTAGCGCATCGACACGGCGAGTTGCTCGGCGCGCTCCTCCAGGACCTGCCGCGCCTCCTCGATCTCGGTGTTCTTGACCTCGATGTCGCGGTTCTGCTGGGCCAGCAGTTCGGCCTTCTCCTCCAGCTCCGCGTTCGACGACTGAAGCGCCTTCTGCCGGTTCTCCAGCTCGGCCGAGCGCTCCCTCAACTGCTCGGTCAACTCCTGCGACTGCTTCAGCAGCACCTCCGTCTTGGTGTTGACGGAGATGGTGTTGACGCTGGTCGCGATCATCTCGGCGATCTGGTTGAGGAAGTCCTTCTGGATCTGCGTGAACGGCGTGAACGACGCCAGTTCGATGACACCGAGCACCTTGCCCTCGAACAGCAGCGGCAGCACGATCACCTGCGCGGGCGGCGCCTCGCCGAGCCCGGAGGAGATCTTCAGATAGCCGCTCGGCGCGTTCTCCACGAGGATCGTGCGCTTCTCCTGGGCGGCGGTCCCGACCAACGCCTCACCGGGCCTGAACGAACTCGGCATGGAGCCCATGGAGTAGCCGTACGACCCGAGCATGCGCAGTTCGTACGCGTTCTCCGGGGCACCTCCCGCGTCCTTGCCGTCGACCGTCTGCATCGCCAGGAAGAACGCGCCGTGCTGGGCGGTGACGACCGGCGTCAGCTCGCTCATGATCAGCGAGGCCACGTCGTCGAGGTCCCGGCGGCCCTGCATCAGGGCGGAGATACGGGCGAGGTTGCCCTTGAGCCAGTCCTGTTCCTTGTTGGCGATCGTGGTGTCGCGCAGGTTGGCGATCATCTTGTTGATGTAGTCCTGCAGCTCCTGGATCTCGCCGGCGGCGTCCACGTCGATCTTCAGGTTGAGGTCACCGCGGGTCACCGCGGTCGCCACGCGCGCGATGGCCCGCACCTGCCGGGTCAGGTTCCCGGCCATCTCGTTCACCGACTCGGTGAGGTCGCGCCAGGTACCGTCGACGTCCCGCACGCGCGCCTGGCCACCGAGTTGGCCCTCCGTGCCCACCTCTCGGGCGACTCGGGTGACCTCCTCGGCGAAGGACGACAGCTGATCAACCATGGTGTTGATCGTCGTCTTGAGCTCAAGGATCTCGCCGCGAGCGTCAATGTCGATCTTCTTCGTCAAGTCACCCTTGGCGATGGCCGTCGTCACCATCGCGATGTTGCGCACCTGACCGGTCAGGTTGGACGCCATCCCGTTCACCGACTCGGTGAGGTCCTTCCAGGTACCAGCCACACCCGGCACCCGCGCCTGCCCGCCCAGGATGCCGTCCGTACCCACCTCACGGGCCACCTTGGTGACCTGGTCGGCGAACGAACTCAGCGTCTTCACCATCGTGTTGAAGGTGTCGGCGAGCTGCGCGACCTCACCGCGCGCTTCGATCGTCACCGTTCGCGTCAGGTCACCGTTGGCAACGGCTGCCGCGACCTGGGAGATGTTCCGCACCTGCACGGTCAGGTTGTTGGCCATCAGGTTGACGTTGTCGGTGAGGTCCTTCCAGATGCCCGTGACACCCGACGCATGGGCCTGACCGCCGAGAATGCCCTCCGTGCCCACCTCGCGGGCAACCCGGGTCACCTGCTCGGCGAACGACGACAGTTGATCAACCATGGTGTTGACCGTCGTGACGAGTTCGAGGATCTCACCCTTCGCGTCAACAGTGATCTTCTTCGACAGATCGCCCTTGGCGACGGCGGTCGTCACTTCGGCGATGTTGCGCACCTGGATGGTCAGGTTGTTCGCCATGAAGTTCACGGACTGCGTGAGGTCCTTCCAGGTGCCGGAGACACCCTGCACCTCGGCCTGGCCGCCGAGCATGCCCTCCGTACCCACCTCACGGGCCACACGCGTGACCTCCTGGGCGAACGACGACAGCTGGTCGACCATCGTGTTCAGGGTGTTCTTGAGCTCCAGGATCTCGCCGCGCGCGTCCACAGTGATCTTCTGGGACAGATCACCGCGCGCCACCGCGGTCGCCACCTGGGCGATGTTGCGCACCTGGGCGGTGAGGTTGCCGGCCATGCCGTTCACCGAGTCGGTGAGGTCGCGCCACACACCGGCGACCCCGGGCACCTGCGCCTGCCCGCCGAGCCGACCCTCCGTACCCACGTCCCGGGCGACCCGGGTCACCTGGTCGGCGAAGGCGGAGAGTTGATCAACCATGGTGTTGATCGTGTTCTTCAACTCAAGGATCTCGCCGCGAGCGTCGACATCGATCTTCTGGGACAGGTCGCCGTTGGCCACGGCCGTCGTCACCTGGGCGATGTTGCGCACTTGGGAGGTCAGGTTGCCGGCCATGAAGTTGACGGAGTCGGTGAGTTCCTTCCACGTACCGGACACTCCGTCCACGCGCGCCTGACCGCCGAGGCGGCCCTCCGTACCCACGTCACGGGCCATCCGCGTCACCTGGTCGGCGAAGCTCGACAGCTGGTCCACCATCGTGTTCACGGTGTTCTTCAGCTGAAGCATCTCGCCGGAGACATCGACGGTGACCTTCTGCGACAGGTCGCCGTTGGCCACCGCGGTCGTCACCTGGGCGATGTTCCTCACCTGTCCGGTGAGGTTCCTGAACGCCGTGTTGACGGAGTCCGTCAGATCCTTCCACGTACCCGCCGCACCCGGCACCTGGGCCTGGCCGCCCAGCTCGCCCTCGACACCGATCTCCCGCGCGACCCGTGTGACCTCGGCACCGAACGCGGACAGCTGGTCGACCATCCCGTTGACGGTGTTCTTCAGCTCCAGCATCTCGCCGGCGACCTCGACGCTGACCTTCTGCGACAGATCACCGCTGGCAACAGCGGTCGTCACAGTGGCGATGTCCCGCACCTGGGTGGTGAGATTCCGGAAGACCGTGTTGACGGAGTCCGTCAGGTCCTTCCACGTACCCGCCGCACCCGGCACGTTCGCCTGCCCGCCGAGCCGCCCCTCGCCACCGACCTCGTTGGCGACCCGGGTGACCTCGTCCGCGAACGTCCGCAGCGTCTCGGTCATCTGGTTGATCGTCTCGGCGAGCTGGGCGACCTCGCCGCGCGCCGAAACCGTCACCTTCTGCGACAGATCACCATTGGCGACCGCGGTCGTCACCTGCGCGATCCCGCGCACCTGAGCCGTCAGGTTGCCGGCCATAAGATTCACCGAATCGGTGAGGTCTTTCCACACGCCGTCCACACCCGGCACCTGTGCCTGCCCGCCGAGCTCACCCTCCGTACCCACCTCGCGCGCGACTCGCGTCACCTCAGAGGAGAAGGACGACAGCTGATCCACCATCGTGTTGACGGTGTTCTTCAGCTCCAGCATCTCGCCGGCCACGTGAACCGTGACCTTCCGGGACAGATCACCCTTGGCGACCGCAGTCGTCACCAGCGCGATGTCCCGCACCTGCGCCGTCAGCCGGTACGCCATCGTGTTGACCGAGTCCGTGAGATCCCGCCACGAACCGGACATTCCGCGCACCTGGGCCTGACCGCCCAGCTTGCCCTCCGTACCGACCTCACTGGCCACGCGCGTGACCTCGTCGGTGAACGTCGACAACTGGTCGACGAGATTGTTGACCGTGCGCCCGACCTTGAGGAACTCCCCGCGCAGCGGATGCCCGTTGCCGTCCGCAGCCGGCGCCCGCAACTCCATCCGGGGCGACAGATCGCCCTCGGCGACCGCACTCAGCACCCGCCCGACTTCGGAGACCGGACGTACGAGATCGTCGACCAGCGCGTTCGAGGCCTCGATCGCCGCGGCCCACGAGCCCTCGCTGACCCCCACCTCCAGCCGCTCGGTCAGCTTCCCCTCGCGCCCCACCATGCGCCGCACGCGCGACAATTCACCCGTTACATGGAGATTACGGTCGGCCACCTCATTGAAAACCGCCGCGATCTCCGACATGACGCCGTCGCCGGACACCGTGAGCCGCTTCCGGAAGTTGCCGTCACGCATCGACTCCAGGGCCGACAGCAGCCGGTCCAGCGAAGCCGTGTCCACCTCGGTCGTTCCATTGCGCGGTTTACGCCGGTTACTCAGGGACTGTCCGCCTTTCGCGCGCGTCTTAGTGCCCCGCGTCGCTGCGCCAGACTCCACTGTGTCCCTCCCGCAGGGGTCGACCGTTTGTCCTCTGTGTGCTCTGCCGTCACCCGGGCCTACCCGGATACTGCCAGTCGTGCTCAGACCTTCTCCTGGAGCCTGCCCAGTGTTTCACCCAGTCCGAACCCGGCCATAACAGTTCGGCAGCTTCGCACACCGTCCGCACACTCTGGGGACGTAAACACTGCAGACCTGCATCCGAATGGACCGCGAAGGTAAGTAACCTTGCATACGGCTGTCCAGCCACACCGGTCCGTCCGGTCTGGGCGGTGGCACGACCACGAGCGGGCAGGCATCGGAGGGGCACCGCACCATGACCACCGGACTGCATCCCGGGGAAGCACCCCAGGACCCCCGGGCGACGGGGAACCCGCCTCTGCCCAGGCAGGAGCGGATCGGCCCCGGCACGCCGCATGCCGACAACCGGACGAGGAGTTCTGTGATCACCGCGCGCGCGGCAGCCAGCTTCGACCCCGTGGGACGATCGGTCGCGACCGCCCGCTCCTTCGTCCGCGACACCCTTCAGGGCTGGGGCTTCGCGGACATCGTCGACGACGCCGTGGTCCTCACGAGCGAACTGGTCACCAACGCCGTGATCCACGCGGGCACCTCCGCGGACGTCCTGTGTCTACGCAGTGACGACGGCGTACGCATCGAGGTGGCCGACCGATACCCGGAGCGCGAGATCCCCCTCCAGGGGTCGCCCGTCAACATGGGCAGCCCCGACCGGGAGGGAGGCCGTGGCCTCCAGTTGTGCGCGGCGCTGGCCGGCCGCTGGGGCGTCGAGTACACGCCCACGCAGAAACAGGTCTGGTTCCAACTCGACCTCCCCGAGCGCGCGGTGGGCACCCGCTCCGCGGGCCCGTCCCTCCCCGCTGCCCTGCTCCCGCTGGCCGACGGCCGGGTCCGGGTCGCGGTCATCCAGATCGACCGTGCCGGATCCATCGCGGCGTGGAACGAGGACGCCGACGAACTCTTCGGCTACACCCCCGAGTCGGTCATCGGCAAACCTCTCACCGACCTCGCCGCCTGGCCGCACACCCCCGGCACCAGCACCGGCGTCGCCGAGGCCCTCCAGCTCTCCCGCTGGGAAGGCAGCTACGGCATAAGGGGCGCCAACGGCCGCGTAACCCCCGTGTACGCCTCCCACCTCCGCGTCCGCGACACGGACGGCGAGCCCTCGACGGTCTGCCTCCTCGTACGCGACCACGAACGGGCGGTCCTGCAGACCCCGTTGCGCGGCAGTTCGTCCGACACGTCGTCGAGCTCCGAGGGGCCTAACACGGACCCCTTCGAGGTGTTCATCGGCTCCCCGGCACCGGACGACCTCGACGGTCTGCTCCAGCGCACGGTGGAGCGCGCCCGCGACATGCTCGACGCCGACTCCGCCTTCCTGCTCCTGGCCACGGACGACGAAACGGAGTTGGAGGTGCGGGCCTCGACAGGCCTCCCCTCCGCCCGCCAGCGCTTCGCCCGCGTCCCGGTCGAGGCAGGCCCCGGCCGCTACGGCTCGGCCCGTATGCCGGCCGTCCACGACGACCTCTTGGCCGTCCCCGGAGCCGTCCCCCTCCTGAGCGGTACGGGCATGCGCTCGGTCGTCACCGTCCCCCTGAAGGTGGAGGGCCGTCTCACCGGCGCCCTGGGCGTCGCAGCCGAGTCCCCCGGCCGCTATACCAACGAAGAGGCCCTGCGCCTCCAATTCGCCGCCGACCGCATCGCGTTGGCGGTGGAGTCAGCCCGCCTGGGCGAACTGGAACGCCTGCGCCGCGGCTCGCTGAGTTTCCTGGTCGAGGCCTCCGACCTCCTCGCCGGCACACTCGACCGCGACCAGACCCTCGCGCTCATGGCCCAGATGACGGTCCCGACCCTGGCCACTTGGTGTGCGGTCTACACGATCGCCGACCAGGCCTCGGAGCCGTACCTCTCGTACGTCCTGCACGAGGACGAGGACCGCATCGACGGCCTCAAGGCCCTCCTGTCGAAGATCGCCCCACCGGACCCGGTCCCCACCCCCGGCGCCCGCGTCTGGTCGGCCCCTGCCACGGCAGCCCACCACGCGGCCCTGCGTACGTCCATGCGCAGCCTGGGCCTCAACGCGCCCACCACGGTCAGTTCGGGCATCGGCACAACTCTCGCCACGGCAGCGGCAGTCGGCGGCGAGACGGTCGTCCTCCCCCTCGTCGCCCGCAACCGCGTGATCGGCATGCTCACCCTCGGCAAGCCGACGGACGAACACTTCCGCCAGGAAATCCTGGAACTCGCCGAGGACCTGAGCCGCCGGGCCGCCCTGGCCCTGGACAACGCCCGCCTGTACTCGGAACGCACCGCCATCAGCCAGTCCCTCCAACGAAGCCTTCTTCCCCCGGAGTTGCCGGAGATCGACGGCGTGGAGGTGGAGGTCATCTACCGCGCGGCCGGCGAGGGCAACGAGGTCGGCGGCGACTTCTACGACCTCTTCCCCATCCGCGACGGCGCCTACGGCTTCGCCATCGGCGACGTGTGCGGTACGGGCCCGGAGGCCGCCGCGGTAACGGGCCTGGCTCGCCACGCCCTCCGCCTGCTGGCCAGGGAGGGCTTCGGCGGCCCCGCGGTCCTGGAGCGCCTCAACTCGGCGATCCTCGACGAGGGAGCCCGCAGCCGCTTCCTGACCCTCCTGTACGGCGAGTTGTGGCCGCAGGAGGACGGCAGCGCCGTCCTGAAGGTGGTCTGCGCCGGCCACCCCCTCCCGCTCCGCCTGCGCCAGGACGGCACTGTGGAACCGGCAGCGGAGCCCCAGCCCCTCCTGGGCGTCCTGGAGGACCTGGAGCTGTACGAGCAGACGATCACCCTCGAGCCAGGCGACGTCCTCCTCTGCGTCACCGACGGCGTCACGGAACGCCGCGAGGGCACCCGCATGCTGGGCGACGACGGCCTGATGGACGTCCTGACGACGTGTACGGGCCTGACGGCCGGCGCGGTGGCGGCCCGCATCATGCGCGCCGTCGAACGCTTCGCTTCCGACGCCCCCTCCGACGACATGGCCATCCTCGCGATGCGCGTGCCGGGCCTGCAGAAGGACTGATGGACTGACGACGGGCATGAAAAAAGGGCCCCGCCCAATTGGGCGGGGCCTTCTGCGTGGAGCCCCCCAACGGAATCGAACCGTTGACCTTCTCCTTACCATGGAGACGCTCTACCGACTGAGCTAGGGGGGCCAGCTACCTGTCGAGGTCTCCCTCGCGGCAACGAAATAGATCATACCCCGAACAGGCCCGTGTTCCCAACTACGCCCGCACAATGCCCGAACGATCAGAACGCGGGCTGCAACAGCCCCCCGAGTGAGTTGCACGCGGACACGATCCGCTGCATTTCCCGCTTGGTCAACGAGGCGTCCACCGGCAGCGCCAGCGTCTCGTCGACTGCCAGCTCGGTCTCGGGCAGCGAGACACAGCACCGGAACACGGGCATGCGATGCACCGGCGCCTTTACCGGCACCCGGCAGTCAATTCCTCTGGCCCGCAAGGCCCGAGCGAAGGCATCCCGATCGGGCCGCCCATTGCCGGGCACCCGCACCACGTACTGCTGGTAGGTGTGCCCGTCCCCGTCGTCGGGCGTACGCACACCGCGCAGCCTCAGATCGAGAAACGCCGCGCGCTGGCGCCGCTGAGCGATCTCGTCGTACGGCGCTTCGGACTCCCCGTGCTGCAACACAAGCAGCCCGTGCCGCTGCCCGACCTCGAGCAGCCGCCCCATGTCGGCCGGCCGCCCAAAGCGGTGTACGACAACCATGGCCGCGGTCCGCGGAGTCGTGGCCGCCTCGACAGCTGACGCGTCAAGGCAGTACGTCACCGGATCTATGTCGGCGAACACCGGCAGTCCACCGGCCATGATCACGGCCTCAGTGACTTCCACGTTCCCGAAGGCCGGCACTACGACCTCGTCACCGACTCCGACGCCGGCGGCCCTCAGCATTTCAGCAGTACCCATGCTCTGGATGTTGGGCGCGCGACGTGAACGTCAAGTGACGCACAACAAAAAAGGGTTGGACCCCGAACCGAAGTTCAGGGTCCAACCCTTTCAATATTTGTTCGGCGGTGTCCTACTCTCCCACAGGGTCCCCCCTGCAGTACCATCGGCGCTGTGAGGCTTAGCTTCCGGGTTCGGAATGTAACCGGGCGTTTCCCTCACGCTATGACCACCGAAACACGGTGAAACACATCAACCGCACCACACCCGTGACCTTGGGTGTGGGGTTGTTCGTGGTTTCAGAACCAACACAGTGGACGCGAGCAACTGAGGACAAGCCCTCGGCCTATTAGTACCAGTCACCTCCACCCGTTGCCGGGCTTCCAGATCTGGCCTATCAACCCAGTCGTCTACTGGGAGCCTTACCCCATCTAGTGGGTGGGAACACTCATCTCGAAGCAGGCTTCCCGCTTAGATGCTTTCAGCGGTTATCCCTCCCGAACGTAGCCAACCAGCCATGCCCTTGGCAGGACAACTGGCACACCAGAGGTTCGTCCGTCCCGGTCCTCTCGTACTAGGGACAGCCCTTCTCAATGTTCCTGCGCGCGCAGCGGATAGGGACCGAACTGTCTCACGACGTTCTAAACCCAGCTCGCGTACCGCTTTAATGGGCGAACAGCCCAACCCTTGGGACCGACTCCAGCCCCAGGATGCGACGAGCCGACATCGAGGTGCCAAACCATCCCGTCGATATGGACTCTTGGGGAAGATCAGCCTGTTATCCCCGGGGTACCTTTTATCCGTTGAGCGACGGCGCTTCCACAAGCCACCGCCGGATCACTAGTCCCGACTTTCGTCCCTGCTCGACCCGTCGGTCTCACAGTCAAGCTCCCTTGTGCACTTACACTCAACACCTGATTGCCAACCAGGCTGAGGGAACCTTTGGGCGCCTCCGTTACTCTTTAGGAGGCAACCGCCCCAGTTAAACTACCCATCAGACACTGTCCCTGATCCGGATCACGGACCCAGGTTAGACATCCAGCACGACCAGACTGGTATTTCAACGACGACTCCACAAACACTGGCGTGCCCGCTTCAAAGTCTCCCAGCTATCCTACACAAGCCGAACCGAACACCAATATCAAACTATAGTAAAGGTCCCGGGGTCTTTCCGTCCTGCTGCGCGAAACGAGCATCTTTACTCGTAGTGCAATTTCACCGGGCCTATGGTTGAGACAGTCGAGAAGTCGTTACGCCATTCGTGCAGGTCGGAACTTACCCGACAAGGAATTTCGCTACCTTAGGATGGTTATAGTTACCACCGCCGTTTACTGGCGCTTAAGTTCTCAGCTTCGCCACCCCGAAGAGTGACTAACCGGTCCCCTTAACGTTCCAGCACCGGGCAGGCGTCAGTCCGTATACATCGCCTTACGGCTTCGCACGGACCTGTGTTTTTAGTAAACAGTCGCTTCTCGCTGGTCTCTGCGGCCACCCCCAGCTCATGAAGTAAATTCAATCACCGGTGATGGCCCCCCTTCTCCCGAAGTTACGGGGGCATTTTGCCGAGTTCCTTAACCATAGTTCACCCGAACGCCTCGGTATTCTCTACCTGACCACCTGAGTCGGTTTAGGGTACGGGCCGCCATGAAACTCGCTAGAGGCTTTTCTCGACAGCATAGGATCATCCACTTCACCACAATCGGCTCGGCATCAGGTCTCAGACTCATGATGTGCGGATTTGCCTACACACCGTCCTACACCCTTACCCCGGGACAACCACCGCCCGGGATGGACTACCTTCCTGCGTCACCCCATCACTCACCTACTGCAGGTCTGGTCCGCCGGCTCCACCACTCCCCTTGCCCGAAGGCTCCGGGGCGGCTTCACGGACTTAGCATCGCCTGGTTCAATGTTTGACGCTTCACAGCGGGTACCGGAATATCAACCGGTTATCCATCGACTACGCCTGTCGGCCTCGCCTTAGGTCCCGACTTACCCTGGGCAGATCAGCTTGACCCAGGAACCCTTAGTCAATCGGCGCACACGTTTCCCACGTGTGTATCGCTACTCATGCCTGCATTCTCACTCGTGAACCGTCCACCACTAGCTTCCGCTGCAGCTTCACCCGGCACACGACGCTCCCCTACCCATCCCAACGGGCGTTGGCCCTATTGCTGGAATGACACGACTTCGGCGGTACGCTTGAGCCCCGCTACATTGTCGGCGCGGAATCACTAGACCAGTGAGCTATTACGCACTCTTTCAAGGGTGGCTGCTTCTAAGCCAACCTCCTGGTTGTCTGTGCGACTCCACATCCTTTCCCACTTAGCGTACGCTTAGGGGCCTTAGTCGATGCTCTGGGCTGTTTCCCTCTCGACCATGGAGCTTATCCCCCACAGTCTCACTGCCGTGCTCTCACTTACCGGCATTCGGAGTTTGGCTAAGGTCAGTAACCCGGTAGGGCCCATCGCCTATCCAGTGCTCTACCTCCGGCAAGAAACACACGACGCTGCACCTAAATGCATTTCGGGGAGAACCAGCTATCACGGAGTTTGATTGGCCTTTCACCCCTAACCACAGGTCATCCCCCAGGTTTTCAACCCTGGTGGGTTCGGTCCTCCACGAAGTCTTACCTCCGCTTCAACCTGCCCATGGCTAGATCACTCCGCTTCGGGTCTTGAGCGCGCTACTAAAACGCCCTATTCGGACTCGCTTTCGCTACGGCTTCCCCACACGGGTTAACCTCGCAACACACCGCAAACTCGCAGGCTCATTCTTCAAAAGGCACGCAGTCACGACGCACCGAGTAAACTCGGCGCGCGACGCTCCCACGGCTTGTAGGCACACGGTTTCAGGTACTATTTCACTCCGCTCCCGCGGTACTTTTCACCATTCCCTCACGGTACTATCCGCTATCGGTCACCAGGGAATATTTAGGCTTAACGGGTGGTCCCGCCAGATTCACACGGGATTTCTCGGGCCCCGTGCTACTTGGGTGTCTCTCAAACGAGCCGTTAATGTTTCGACTACGGGGGTCTTACCCTCTACGCCGGACCTTTCGCATGTCCTTCGCCTACATCAACGGTTTCTGACTCGTCTCACGGCCGGCAGACCGTGAAAGAGAGATCCCACAACCCCGCACACGCAACCCCTGCCGGGTCTCACACGTATACGGTTTGGCCTCATCCGGTTTCGCTCGCCACTACTCCCGGAATCACGGTTGTTTTCTCTTCCTGCGGGTACTGAGATGTTTCACTTCCCCGCGTTCCCTCCACACACCCTATGTGTTCAGATGTGGGTGACAGCCCATGACGACTGCCGGGTTTCCCCATTCGGAAACCCCCGGATCAAAGCCTGGTTGACGACTCCCCGGGGACTATCGTGGCCTCCCACGTCCTTCATCGGTTCCTGGTGCCAAGGCATCCACCGTGCGCCCTTAAAAACTTGGCCACAGATGCTCGCGTCCACTGTGCAGTTCTCAAACAACGACCAACCACCCACCACCCCACCCACAAAAGGGGCGAGTTCACTGGGGTCGGCACTGAAGGCAGCCGTTACCGGCCGTACCCTCAGACACCCAACAGCGTGCCCGACCCGTCCCCGCCCGGAGATCATGCTTTCCACGCCCTCTTGCGAGAGCAGTACTTGCAGCCTCCGACCCGTGAAACCGGCCGAATAATCAACGTTCCACCCATGAGCAACCAGCATCAGACATTCGCCGATGTACTGGCCTCTGACCAGGTTCCCGAAGGCTCCTGGTAAGAAATGCTCCTTAGAAAGGAGGTGATCCAGCCGCACCTTCCGGTACGGCTACCTTGTTACGACTTCGTCCCAATCGCCAGTCCCACCTTCGACAGCTCCCTCCCCGTGAGGGGTTGGGCCACCGGCTTCGGGTGTTACCGACTTTCGTGACGTGACGGGCGGTGTGTACAAGGCCCGGGAACGTATTCACCGCAGCAATGCTGATCTGCGATTACTAGCAACTCCGACTTCATGGGGTCGAGTTGCAGACCCCAATCCGAACTGAGACCGGCTTTTTGAGATTCGCTCCGCCTCACGGCATCGCAGCTCATTGTACCGGCCATTGTAGCACGTGTGCAGCCCAAGACATAAGGGGCATGATGACTTGACGTCGTCCCCACCTTCCTCCGAGTTGACCCCGGCAGTCTCCTGTGAGTCCCCATCACCCCGAAAGGCATGCTGGCAACACAGAACAAGGGTTGCGCTCGTTGCGGGACTTAACCCAACATCTCACGACACGAGCTGACGACAGCCATGCACCACCTGTACACCGACCACAAGGGGGCGCCTGTCTCCAGACGTTTCCGGTGTATGTCAAGCCTTGGTAAGGTTCTTCGCGTTGCGTCGAATTAAGCCACATGCTCCGCTGCTTGTGCGGGCCCCCGTCAATTCCTTTGAGTTTTAGCCTTGCGGCCGTACTCCCCAGGCGGGGAACTTAATGCGTTAGCTGCGGCACCGACGACGTGGAATGTCGCCAACACCTAGTTCCCACCGTTTACGGCGTGGACTACCAGGGTATCTAATCCTGTTCGCTCCCCACGCTTTCGCTCCTCAGCGTCAGTAATGGCCCAGAGATCCGCCTTCGCCACCGGTGTTCCTCCTGATATCTGCGCATTTCACCGCTACACCAGGAATTCCGATCTCCCCTACCACACTCTAGTCTGCCCGTATCGAATGCAGACCCGGGGTTAAGCCCCGGGCTTTCACATCCGACGCGACAGACCGCCTACGAGCTCTTTACGCCCAATAATTCCGGACAACGCTTGCGCCCTACGTATTACCGCGGCTGCTGGCACGTAGTTAGCCGGCGCTTCTTCTGCAGGTACCGTCACTTTCGCTTCTTCCCTGCTGAAAGAGGTTTACAACCCGAAGGCCGTCATCCCTCACGCGGCGTCGCTGCATCAGGCTTTCGCCCATTGTGCAATATTCCCCACTGCTGCCTCCCGTAGGAGTCTGGGCCGTGTCTCAGTCCCAGTGTGGCCGGTCGCCCTCTCAGGCCGGCTACCCGTCGTCGCCTTGGTGAGCCACTACCTCACCAACAAGCTGATAGGCCGCGGGCTCATCCTGCACCGCCGGAGCTTTGAACCCACCCCCATGCGAGGGAAGGTATTATCCGGTATTAGACCCCGTTTCCAGGGCTTGTCCCAGAGTGCAGGGCAGATTGCCCACGTGTTACTCACCCGTTCGCCACTAATCCACCCCGAAAGGCTTCATCGTTCGACTTGCATGTGTTAAGCACGCCGCCAGCGTTCGTCCTGAGCCAGGATCAAACTCTCCGTGAATGTCAACCCGTAATCGGGTCACACCACGAGAGCGGAACAGTCAAGCGGAATAAGCCCGACCGTTCACAGCGTCCTCGCTGTGTTTACTACTCCAAAGGAACCTCGCCCTCCCGAACGGGAGAGACGGGGTATCAACATATCTGGCGTTGATTTTTGGCACGCTGTTGAGTTCTCAAGGAACGGACGCTTCCTTCGTACTCACCCGAGAGACTCTCTCAGGCTTTCCTCCGGGCAGTTTCCCTTCGGTCTTGCTGTCTTGCGTTTCCGACTCTATCAGACCGTTTCCCGATCCGATTTCCTCGGTGCTTTCCAGGTTTCCGCTTTCGCGTTTCCCTTTCCGGCGACTCCGACTTTATCAGAAGTTCTGAGTCGGAATTTCCGTCCCGCTCGGGTTGGTCCCTGGCACGCAGTTGAGCCGGGTTCCCTCGCTGGCGGAGCCGTAAACGTACTGGAGCGGGGCTCCTCGATGCAAATCGAGGAGCCCCGCTCCAGGTTCACGCCTACGAGGGGCCTCTGAGGCGCCCTCTTGTAGCTGTCAGACCTCCACGACGACCGGGAGGATCATCGGGCGCCGGCGGTAGGTGTCCGACACCCATTTGCCCAGCGTGCGGCGGATGAGCTGCTGCATCTGGTGGGGCTCCACCACCCCGTCCTGGGCCGAGCGCTCCAGCACCTCGGCAATCCTCGGGACGACGTCGGTGAAGGCGGAGTCGTCGATGCCCGAGCCACGGGCCTGGATGTGCGGACCGCCCGTGATCTTGCCCGTGGACGAGTCCATCACCACGAATACCGAGATGATGCCCTCGTCACCCAGGATCCTGCGGTCCTTCAGGGCGGGTTCGCCCACATCCCCGACCGAGAGGCCGTCGACGTACACGTACCCGGCCTGGACCTTGCCGGAGATCTTTGCCTTGCCCTCGATGAGGTCGACGACCACACCGTCCTCGGCGATGACGATCCGGTCGTGCGGAACGCCGGTCATGGCACCCAGCTCGGCGTTGGCCCGCAGGTGGCGCCATTCTCCGTGGACCGGCATCAGGTTGCGCGGCTTGCAGATGTTGTAGAAGTACAGGAGCTCGCCGGCCGAGGCATGGCCGGAGACGTGCACCTTGGCGTTGCCCTTGTGAACGACGTGCGCGCCCCAGCGGGTCAGACCGTTGATCACGCGGTACACCGCGTTCTCGTTGCCAGGGATGAGGGACGAGGCCAGGATCACGGTGTCGCCCTGGACGATACGGATCTGGTGGTCCCTGTTCGCCATGCGGGACAGCGCCGCCATCGGTTCGCCCTGTGAGCCCGTGCAGACCAGCACGATCTGGTGGTCCGGGAGGTCGTCGAGGGTCTTGACGTCCACCACCAGACCCGGCGGGACCTTCAGATAGCCCAGATCTCGGGCGATCCCCATGTTGCGGACCATCGAGCGGCCGACGAAGGCAACCCTGCGGCCGTACTCGTGGGCCGCGTCCAGGATCTGCTGGATGCGGTGGATGTGGCTGGCGAAACTGGCCACGATGATCCGCTTGCTGGCACCCGCGAAGACCTGGCGCAGCACGTTCGAGATGTCGCGTTCGGGCGCGACGAAGCCCGGGACCTCGGCGTTCGTCGAGTCGGAGAGGAGGAGGTCGATGCCTTCTTCGCTCAGTCGCGCGAATGCGTGCAGGTCCGTGAGGCGGCCGTCCAGGGGAAGCTGGTCCATCTTGAAGTCGCCCGTGTGGACCACCATGCCCGCAGGAGTGCGGATGGCCACGGCCAGGGCGTCGGGGATGGAGTGGTTGACGGCGACGAACTCGCAGTCGAAGGGGCCGATCCTCTCCCGGTTCCCCTCCGTCACCTCAAGGGTGTACGGGCGGATGCGGTGCTCCTGGAGCTTCGCCTCGATGAAGGCGAGGGTCAGCTTGGAGCCGATCAGCGGGATGTCCGGCTTCTCCCGGAGTAGGTAGGGGACTGCACCGATGTGGTCCTCGTGGCCGTGCGTGAGGACGATGCCCTCGATGTCGTCGAGGCGGTCCCTGATAGACGTGAAGTCAGGCAGGATCAGGTCGATTCCGGGCTGCTCCTCCTCGGGGAAGAGCACGCCACAGTCGACGATCAGTAGACGACCGCCGTACTCGAAGACGGTCATGTTGCGGCCGATTTCGCCGAGGCCGCCCAGCGGGGTGACCCGCAGGCCGCCCGTCGGGAGCTTCGGCGGGGCGCCGAGTTCAGGATGCGGATGACTCAAAAGACTCTCCTCACCACACGCGCCACGTACCGGCAAGGCACGTGGCGCGCATGACGTTCGTGCAAAAGCAGTTGTTGGATGTGGGCTGCGGACACAGACGTCCCGCGTATTCAGTTGTGAAGTCCGGTGTCAGAGCTGTACCCCGCCTGCAGCAAGATCGATCTTGAGCTGGGCGATCTCGTCGGCCGACAGCTCGACCATGGGAGCGCGCAGCGGTCCGGCGGGCAGGCCCTGGAGGGCGAGCGCGGCCTTGGTGGTCATGACGCCTTGGGTACGGAACATGCCGGTGAAGACCGGCAGCAGCTTCTGGTGGATCTCCGTCGCCTTCTGGACGTCGCCGGAGACGTACGCCTCGACGAGGGTGCGCAGCTCGGGTGTGACGACATGGCCGACGACCGAGACGAAGCCGACCGCGCCCACGGAGAGCAGTGGCAGATTCAGCATGTCGTCGCCGGAGTACCAGGCGAGGCCGGAGCGGGCGATGGCCCAGCTGGCACGGCCGAGGTCGCCCTTGGCGTCCTTGTTGGCGACGATCCGGGGGTGCTCGGCGAGCCGGACGATCGTTTCAGTACTGATCGGGACACCGCTGCGGCCTGGGATGTCGTACAGCATGACCGGGAGTTCGGTAGCGTCCGCGATGGCCGCGAAGTGCCGGTACAGGCCCTCCTGCGGGGGCTTGTTGTAGTACGGCGTCACCGTCAGGAGACCGTGTGCGCCGGTCTTCTCCGCCGCGCGGGCCAGTTCGATGCTGTGGTGGGTGTCGTTCGTGCCGACGCCCGCGATGATGTGGGCCCGGTCGCCGACGGCCTCCAGTACGGCTCGTACGAGATCCGATTTCTCCGCGTCGCTGGTGGTCGGCGACTCACCGGTGGTGCCGTTGATGACCAGGCCGTCATTGCCTGCGTCCACCAGGTGGGTGGCGAGCCGCTGTGCGCCGTCGAGGTCGAGCGCGCCGTCCGCCGTGAACGGCGTGACCATGGCGGTGAGGACCCGCCCGAAGGGGGTCTGCGGAGTGGAGGTCGGAGCCATGGGTACCACGCTACTCGGTGCTCAGGGCGCGGTCTGCCCTAGGGGTGCAGGGAAAGTCATGACAAAGATGGAACCCGGCACTGCCTGCTCGGGGGTTCAAGCAGTGCCGGGTCCGTTTGATCAGGCTAGATGAACCTCTCGAAATACCGCAATACGGACACTTCGCCGGGCTGATCCGTACATCAGTGCCCGGTGGCGAAAGGCGCGTGCGTGTGCCTTACGGCGCCACCCTGCCGTTCGCGTTGAAAGCCGCGTGGGTCAGCGGCATGAGCCTGGCCCACTCCGCCTCCATCTGCTCGCCGACCATCTCGATCTCCCGCTGCGGGAACGACGGCACCTTCGCCAGCTCGTGCTGTGTGCGCAGGCCGAGGAAGTGCATCAGGGAGCGTGCGTTGCAGGTGGCGTACATCGACGAGAACAGGCCGACCGGGAGGACCGCGCGGGCGACCTCACGGGCGACGCCCTGCGCGAGCATCTGCTGGTAGGTCCGGTACGCCTGGCGGTACGAGTCCTCCATGGCGCGCTCCACGAGTTCGTGCTGCTCAGGGGTGCCCTCGACGAACACGTACTTGCCCGGCCGCCCCTTCTGGACGAGCTTGCGCGACGTGTCCGGCACATAGAACACGGGCTGCAGCTCCCTGTACCGCCCGGATTCCTCGTTGTACGACCACCCCACGCGGTGTCGCATGAACTCACGGAAGACGAAGATCGGGGCGCTGATGAAGAACGTCATGGAGTTGTGCTCGAACGGGCTGCCGTGCCGGTCTCGCATGAGGTAGTTGATCAGGCCCGTTGAGCGCTCCGGGTCCTTGTCCAACTCGTTCAGGGACTGCTCCCCGGCGGTCGACACACGGGCCGCGAACAGCACGTCGGAGTCAGCCGCACTGTGTTTGACCAGCTCTACGGTCACCTCGCTGCGCAGGTCGATCTTGAACTCGTCGTCGGGGGTGGGGCTCACGGTCTAGAGGGTCCTTCCCATCTCGTCACTTGGCGACGCCACTCTACGACCCACCAAACGGGACGTTCACCATCGTCACAGAGTTAAATCGGTGAAACCGGGCACCATTTGAGGCAGTCGCTCGTCTGTACAAGCAGCAGTGATTCGTTCGATCCCCAAAGGGAGAAGCACCCCATGTTCCGCCGGCGCGAGCCCGTTCCGTTCGCCTTCATCGCCGAGGCAGACAAGTTCCGCAGCAATGTCGCTCCCCCTCCCCGTGAGCGTGCGTCCATCGGTGACATAGCCGGGCGTTGGCTCCTGGGGCTCACCATCGTGGCCGGGCTCGTGGGCTCCCTGGTCCTCGGGATGCCCGCGCTGTCGGTCGACCGGTCTGCCGGGCATACGCAGCAGTCCGAGGCGGCCGACAGCCGTTGAGGCCCGGTCGGGCTGCGGCCGAATGGCGCGGTCCGGCCCTCCTCGGACCCCCCAAGACTGGTGACCGGGCAGCCGGCTGTATAACCTCACCGGGCACAGCCCGCGCATGGAGTTGAGTGAGGACCAGCCGTGCCCCTGCCCTTCCTGACGGCCGACCGCGCCTCCGACGAGGCCGCGGCCGGTCTCGCCCTGCCGTTCGACGACCGCGACCGTTGGCGGCGCCCCTACCGGCCCGGCCCGTGGCGGGTGGGTGCGGCGGCGCTTCTGCTGCTGCTCGCCTCGTACGTGCTTTTCGCGGCGGTCATCATCGCGGCCACCGGCGAGTTGTCCGGCGGTGTCGTCTGTCTGGGGGTCGCGCTGGCCGTCATCGCCGTGGCACTGCGGCTGCTGCGTACGGGCGTGTGGGTGAGTGCGCACGGGCTGCGCCGGGTGGGGTTCCTCGGTACGCGGACGACGCGCTGGGAGAAGGTCGTCGCCGTGCGGACGGTGCAGCAGCCGGTGCGCTGGCTGGGGCTGCCGCGCACCGTGCAGGGGCAGGCGCTGCTCCTCGTACGGCGGGATCGAGCCGCGGACGCTCTGGCGCCGCTGCTGACCACGCGCAACGCCGACTTCCTGGGCCGTATGGAGGCGTTCGACCGGGCAGCGGACAGCGTGGAGGCGTGGGCCGCGGAGTTCGGGCGGGGCTAGACAGCCGGGACAGTGACCGGAACCGAACAGCACGGTGAGAGGGGGCCGGCCCGCAAACCGCGGGCCGGCCCCCTCTCACCGTGCTGGGAGCTCTGGGAGCCTGTGCCGGGAGCGGGTTAGGCCGCCTGGGCCGGGGACTTGCCGGCGTGCAGGGCGATCGCGCGCTGCATGGCCTTGCGGGCACGGGGTGTGTCGCGGGCGTCGTGGTAGGCGACGGCGAGGCGGAACCAATTGCGCCAGTCGCCGGGGGCCGACTCCGTCTCGGCCTTGCGCCTGGCGAAGACCTCGTCGGCCGAGTCGCGGTCGACCCGGCCGCTCGGAGTGCGCCTCAGCTCGTCGACGGGCAGGCCGCCTTCGGCTTCGAGTTCGGCGGCGAGGCGGTTGGCGTCGCGGACGAACTGCGTGTTCTTCCAGAGGAACCACACGCCGATCCCCGGCAGGATCAGGACCGCCACGCCGAAGGTGACGGTCAGGAGCGTGCCGGTCTGTATGAGCATGATCCCGCGGCTGCCGACCAGGACGAAGTAGAAGACCAGGACGACGGCCGTGAGGGCGTAGGAGAGTTTCGCGCGCATGACGTCCCTCAGCCGAGGTCGAGGAAGTGTTCCAGGCCGAAGGTGAGGCCCGGGGTGTCCACGACGCGGCGCGCGCCGAGCAGGATGCCCGGCATGAAGCTGCTGTGGTGGAGCGAGTCGTGGCGGACGGTCAGCGTCTCGCCCTCGCCGCCCAGCAGGACCTCCTGGTGGGCCAGGAGGCCGCGCAGGCGTACGGAGTGCACGGGCACCCCGTCGACGTCCGCGCCCCGGGCGCCGTCCAGCGCGGTCACCGTGGCGTCCGGTGCCGGAGCCGAGCCCGCCTTCGCCCTGGCCTCGGCGATCAGCTGCGCCGTACGCGCCGCGGTGCCGCTGGGCGCGTCCACCTTGTTCGGGTGGTGCAGCTCGATGACCTCGACGGACTCGAAGTAGGGCGCCGCGATCTGCGCGAACTTCATGGTCAGTACGGCCCCGATGGAGAAGTTGGGCGCGATGAGCACGCCCGTCTCCGGGGACTGGGCCAGCCAGCCGGTGAGCTGCGCGAGGCGTTCGTCGGTCCAGCCGGTGGTGCCGACGACCGCGTGGATGCCGTGGCGCACGCAGAAGTCGAGGTTGCCCATCACCGAGGCGGGGGTGGTCAGCTCGACCGCGACCTGGGCATCGGTGTCGGCGAGCGTCTCCAGCTTGTCGCCCCGGCTGAGGGCAGCGACCAGTTCCATGTCCTCGGCGGCCTCGACCGCCCGTACCGCCTCGGATCCGATACGGCCGTTGGCGCCGAGGACCGCCACGCGCAGCTTGCTCATCTTCTTGCTTCCTTACCGGACGGATAGCGGGTGTGGAGCGGAAACGGCCGTCAGGCGACGGCCTCGTGCAGACGCGCCGCCTGCTTGTCCTTGAGCGGGCCGATGACCGCCAGCGACGGCCGCTGTCCCAGGATCTCGCGGGCGACCTCACGGACGGCGTCCGGGGTGACCTCGGCGATCCGGGCCAGCATGTCGTCGACAGACATCTGGTCGCCCCAGCACAGTTCGCTCTTGCCGATACGGTTCATCAGCGCGCCCGTGTCCTCCAGGCCGAGGACCGTCGAACCGCGCAACTGGCCGATGGCGCGGCCGATCTCCTCGTCGGAGAGACCCTGCTCGGCGACGTGGTCGAGTTCGTCGCGGCAGATCTTCAGCACGTCGTGGACCTGCGAGGGCCGGCAGCCCGCGTACACGCCGAAGAGGCCGCAGTCGGCGAAGCCGGACGTGTACGAGTACACGCTGTACGCCAGTCCGCGCTTTTCCCGGACCTCCTGGAAGAGCCGGGACGACATCCCGCCGCCCAGGGCCGTGTTGAGCACGCCCAGTGCCCAGCGGCGCTCGTCCGTGCGGGCCAGGCCCGGCATGCCGAGGACGACATGGGCCTGCTCGGTCTTGCGGCCGAGCAGTTCGACGCGGCCGGCCGTACGGATCCCGCGGCGGCCCTCGCGCGGGGCGATCGGCGTGGCGTCGGGCTGCTTGAGGGCTCCCGCCTTCTCGAAGGCCGCGCGGACCTGGCGTACGACCTTGTTGTGGTCGATGTTGCCGGCCGCCGCCACGACGAGGTGGGTCGGGTCGTAGTGCTTCTTGTAGAAGCGGCGGATGCGGTCCGCGGTGAGGGCGTTGACCGTGTCGACCGTGCCGAGGACCGGGCGGCCGAGGGGGGTGTCGCCGAGCATGGTGTGCGCGAACAGGTCGTGCACGCAGTCGCCCGGGTCATCCTCCGTCATCGCGATCTCTTCGAGGATGGCGCCGCGCTCGACGTTGACGTCCTCTTCGAGGATCAGGGAGCCCGTGAGCATGTCGCAGACGACGTCGATGGCGAGCGGCAGGTCGGTGTCGAGCACGCGCGCGTAGTAGCACGTGTACTCCTTCGCCGTGAACGCGTTCATCTCGCCGCCGACCGCGTCGATCGCGGAGGAGATGTCCAGTGCCGACCTGCGCGTCGTGCCCTTGAAGAGCAGGTGCTCCAGATAGTGCGTGGCGCCGTTCAGGGCCGGCGTCTCGTCGCGGGAGCCGACGTGGGCCCAGATACCGAAGGTCGCGGAGCGGACCGACGGCAGGGTTTCGGTGACGATACGCAGGCCGCCCGGGAGGGTGGTCTTACGGACCGTACCGATGCCGTTGGTGCCCTTGATCAGGGTTTGCGTACGGGCAACGGCCCGCGCCTCCGAAGAGGTGCGGGCCGTCGTCGTGGAGCTGGTCGACGTCACTTGTCGCCGTCGTCCTTCTTGTCGTCCTCGGCGTTCTCTTCACCCTCGATGACCGGGATGAGCGACAGCTTGCCGCGGGAGTCGATCTCGGCGATCTCGACCTGGACCTTGGAGCCGACGGCTACCACGTCCTCGACGTTCTCCACGCGCTTGCCGCCGGCGAGCTTGCGGATCTGCGAGATGTGCAGCAGTCCGTCCTTGCCCGGGAGCAGCGACACGAACGCGCCGAAGGTGGTCGTCTTCACGACCGTACCCAGGTAGCGCTCGCCGACCTCCGGCATGGTCGGGTTGGCGATCGCGTTGATCGTGGCGCGGGCGGCCTCGGCCTGCGAGCCGACCTGGGCACCGATGTAGATGGTGCCGTCGTCCTCGATCGTGATCTCGGCGCCGGTGTCCTCCTGGATCTGGTTGATCATCTTGCCCTTGGGGCCGATGACCTCACCGATCTTGTCCACCGGGATCTTGACGGTGATGATCCGCGGGGCGTTCGGGGACATCTCGTCCGGCGTGTCGATCGCTTCCATCATCACGTCGAGGATGTGGAGGCGAGCGTCACGGGCCTGCTTGAGAGCGGCGGCCAGGACGGAGGCGGGGATGCCGTCCAGCTTGGTGTCGAGCTGGAGGGCGGTCACGAACTCCTTGGTGCCGGCGACCTTGAAGTCCATGTCGCCGAAGGCGTCCTCCGCACCGAGGATGTCGGTGAGGGCGACGTAGTGCGTCTCGCCCTTGATCTCCTGGGAGATCAGGCCCATGGCGATACCGGCGACGGGGGCCTTCAGCGGCAC
This sequence comes from Streptomyces sp. NBC_00576, assembly GCF_036345175.1. NCBI lineage: Bacteria > Bacillati > Actinomycetota > Actinomycetes > Kitasatosporales > Streptomycetaceae > Streptomyces > Streptomyces sp. NBC_00576. The sequence continues at coordinate 2,827,092 of NZ_CP107780.1, forward strand.
ACCGGCGTTCAGCAGCGACATGGTGGAGGCGCAGACCGAGCCCATGGACGTCGAGCCGTTGGAGCCGAGGGCCTCGGACACCTGACGGATCGCGTACGGGAAGTCCTCGCGCGACGGCAGGACCGGGACGATCGCGCGCTCGGCGAGGGCGCCGTGGCCGATCTCGCGGCGCTTCGGAGAGCCGACGCGGCCGGTCTCGCCGACGGAGTACGGCGGGAAGTTGTAGTTGTGCATGTAGCGCTTGCGGGTCACCGGGGAGAGGGTGTCCAGCATCTGCTCCATACGGAGCATGTTGAGGGTGGTGACGCCCAGGATCTGGGTCTCGCCACGCTCGAACAGCGCCGAGCCGTGCACGCGCGGGATGGCCTCGACCTCTGCAGCCAGCGTACGGATATCCGTGACGCCGCGGCCGTCGATGCGGACCTTGTCCTTGATGACGCGCTCACGGACCAGGGACTTGGTCAGCGAGCGGTAGGCCGCGCTGATCTCCTTCTCGCGGCCCTCGAACTGCGGGAGCAGCTTCTCGGCGGCGATCTCCTTGACGCGGTCCAGCTCGGCCTCGCGGTCCTGCTTGCCGGCGATGGTGAGCGCCTGGGAGAGCTCGCTCTTGACCGCGGCGGTCAGGGCCTCCAGGACGTCGTCCTGGTAGTCGAGGAACACCGGGAACTCGCCGGTGGGCTTGGCGGCCTTGGCGGCGAGGTCGGCCTGGGCCTTGACGAGCACCTTGATGAAGGGCTTCGCGGCGTCCAGACCGGCGGCGACGACCTCCTCGGTCGGCGCCTCGGCGCCGCCCGCAATCAGCGTGATGGTCTTCTCGGTGGCCTCGGCCTCGACCATCATGATCGCGACGTCGCCGTCCTCCAGGACGCGACCGGCGACGACCATGTCGAAGACGGCGTCCTCGAGCTCGGTGTGCGTCGGGAACGCGACCCACTGGCCGTTGATCAGCGCGACGCGGACGCCGCCGATCGGGCCGGAGAAGGGCAGACCGGCCAGCTGCGTGGACGCGGAGGCGGCGTTGATCGCCACGACGTCGTACAGGTGGTCGGGGTTGAGCGCCATGATCGTGGCGACAACCTGGATCTCGTTGCGCAGGCCCTTCTTGAAGGACGGGCGCAGCGGGCGGTCGATCAGGCGGCAGGTGAGGATCGCGTCCTCGGAGGGCCGGCCCTCACGACGGAAGAAGGAACCGGGGATCTTCCCGGCCGCGTACATACGCTCCTCGACGTCCACCGTGAGGGGGAAGAAGTCGAGATTTTCCTTGGGCTTCTTGGAGGCGGTGGTGGCCGACAGCACCATGGTGTCGTCGTCCAGGTACGCCACGGCGGAGCCGGCGGCCTGCTTGGCCAGGCGGCCCGTCTCGAAGCGGATGGTGCGGGTGCCGAAGGAACCGTTGTCGATAACGGCCTCGGCGTAGTGGGTCTCGTTCTCCACTAGCGTTTTCTCCGATACTTTTTCGTCTTTTGTCCCGTCCTGCCCGTGTGGCAGAGGGACGGGGGTCGGAGAAGCGCGCCTTCTGATTGCGGGCCGGTCTTCGATCGAAGCACCCGGGGGTTCAGCTCCCGGGGGCCACTACCGAGGACCGGCGGCGGCGAGGTGCACTTCTCCTCGTTCGGGTCGTTCGTGTCCTGCTTGTTGCGTTGTGCCTACCACACTACAAAGAGGCAGTGACACTCCGCACGTACAGCAAAGGGAGCGGCCCCCTAAAAGTGGGAACCGCTCCCTCCACGGCGTGTTACTTGGCGCCCGCCGCACCGCGGCGGATGCCGAGGCGGTCGACCAGCGCACGGAAGCGCTGGATGTCCTTCTTCGCCAGGTACTGGAGAAGGCGGCGACGCTGACCGACGAGGATCAGCAGACCACGACGGGAGTGGTGGTCGTGCTTGTGGGTCTTGAGGTGCTCGGTCAGGTCCGAGATACGGCGCGAGAGCATCGCGACCTGGACCTCGGGGGAGCCGGTGTCGCCCTCCTTGGTACCGAACTCGGTGATGAGCTGCTTCTTCACTGCGGCGTCGAGCGACACGTGTACTCCTCGTAAGTCTGTGTAGAGCCACCGAGTGCCCCTGGTCCACATCTCAGGGGAGCTTCCGTTACTCGGGAGGCGGGAATCCGCTGCGCGCCGCCACCGGAGTGAATGACTCCAGGGGTGCGTACACAAACGGCCGTCGCCCAGGATACCAGCAGGCAGCGGCCGTCTTCACCGCGGTGCGCAAACAGCCCGGACTGCCCGGGTTCGGCCACTAGGGTGAGAGCACAGATCGTAGTTGTCGTATTACGTACGTCGGAAGGGGTCGCTTCGCCATGGCGGAGGCACAGGGCGCACAGGACGAGGACGTCAAGGCGCGCAAGGAGCGGGAGCGGGACGAGCTCTATTCCCTCGACATCTCGGGCGTCGAGTGGCACAGCGCCCCCGGCACGGAGGAGCACGAGGAGCGGGTCGAGATCGCCTATCTCCCCGAGGGTGCGGTGGCCATGCGGTCCTCGCTCGACCACGACACCGTCCTCCGTTACACGGAGGCGGAGTGGACGGCGTTCGTGCTCGGGGCTCGCGACGGGGAGTTCGATCTGGAGCCGACGGAGCTCAATGGCGGGCTCGCGGCGGCCGAGGCAGCGCCTTCGGACTCGGGTGCGAGCGCGGGTGCGAGCACTGATTCGGGTGGGGATGTGGAGTAGTCCGCTCAGGCGTCCTGAGTGATGGCTCGAGGGGTGGGACCGGTGCGGTGCGCCGGTCCCACCCCTCTTTTTCTTGCGCTTTTCCGCGAAGTGCGTTGTCAGAGGGGCCGCCTACTATGCATGTGAGGTTGGGGGGCGTTTGGGGCCGAAGTCGTACCGGTCCTGTCAACTCTCTTGCCGGAGAAGGCGGTTCGAGCACGGACGGGATCGGTTCCGGTCAGGCTGTGACGTAATGGACGGTCGCTGAGGGGTGGACGGGCCTGCCGGGGCGGGGGTCGTGGTGATTAGGCTGGGACGGAGTACCGGGGGGAGAGCCGGGCAGATCGGACGACCTCCAGACGAATACAGACGAGAAATGGTCGCCCAGCACGGCAAGAGGGTGCTCGACCACACCAGGAGGAATTGTGAACAGCGATCCGGACGGGATCCGCGGGGGCTGGGCCACACCCGGCGATGACCAGTCCGACGCGGAGTCCGCCAGCGAGATGACGGGCGAGTTCACCATCGATTACGCGACGCCTGCCTGGTACACGCAGAACGCGTCGGGGAGGTCGGGGGCGTCGGGGGACGAGACGAGTGCCGAGTCGGGCGCAGAGCCGGCCGATGACGCGGATACCGGTGCGGATACCGATGTCGACGCGGACGCGGTTGCGGACGCTCATTCGGGTGCGGGTGCGGAGGGTTCCGTCCCCGGTTCTGCGCCTGCTTCTGGTCCCGTGAGTCCTGTGGCAGTGCCCCGGTTGCCGGTGGGCGGTGGGTTCCAACCTGCGGCGCCGCAGTCGGCACCTACGGGCGGCCCCGCGAGCCCTACGGCTGTCCCCAGCTTTCCTGTGGGCGGATTCCAGGCCCAGTGGACCCCTCCGGCTGACGTGGTGCGGGACGGTGACCTGGAGAGCGGCTCGACGATGCGGATCTCCCCTGCCGCTGCGCACCGCGATTCCGCGGAGCGAGGAGCTGCCGAGATCCCCCAGGAGCAGCAGGGGCCGCAGGAGCACGTGGTCGTGGCCGCCGGCGGCGGTGAGTCCGGTGACGACTCCGTCGGCGCGGCCGTCGACGTCGAGGCTGTCCTCGTTGCGGCGAGCGTCCCGGAGTCCGTGGAGGACGTGGTCGAGCCCGTCGCAGAGTCTGAGGACATCACCGGCGCGGCGGGATCCGAGGACGAGGGCGACGAGGGTACGGCCGTCGGCGAGGTCGCCGAAGAGGTGACCGGCGCCGTTGCCCGACTCCGCGAGGACGAGCCCCAGGATCAGGACGCCACCGATGTCGCCGTACCGCCGCAGGCCGTCGAGCCCGCGGACGCGGAGACCGACGCCCAGGACGCCGAGCTTGTCGACACGACGCCGGTCGACGTGGAACCCGAGGGACCTGTAGCCGCCGAGCCGGTGGACACCGAAGTCGCCGACGGCGAGCCCGGGGAGGCGGAGCCCGAGGCTGCCGCCGAGTCCGAGGACGCGCTGCCGGTGGCGGATGCGGTCGATGACGAACGGGACTCCGCTCCGGTCGTGCCCGCGCGGGACTCGGTGCCCAGCGCGCCGCTCAACCTGCCCCCGCTGCCGGAGGGCGCGCCCGGGACTGTGCCGCCCTCGTGGGCTCCCTCGTCGACGTCTCAGAGCGGGCTGCCTCCGCTGCCTCCGTCGTTCCAGCCGGCCGCTCCCGCCCCTGCGGGACAGTGGCCCGCGCAGCCGCACCCTCAGCCGCCGACACAGCCGGAAGCCGCGCCCGTTCAGCCCCAGGCCGCGTCGGCCGCTCCGGCACCGGGCCAGCCTCAGCCTCCCGCCGTGCCGGGCCCGCAGCCACCCGTACCGTCGATGCAGCCCCCCTTCCAGCCGCAGGCCCCGCAGCCCGCGCCCGCCGCCTGGAACGCTCCCCCACCGCCCCCGGCTCCCGCCACCGCGCAGGCGGGGTACGGATTCCCGCCTCCCCACCCGAGCGCGCCGACCCCGGCACCGGGTGCGCCACGCGTCGGCTACGGATTCCCGCCGCAGGGAACTCCGGCCGCCCAGACGGGCCCCAACGCCCAGGACGGGTACGGTTTCCCGCCCCCGGGCGCTCCGACCCCGGCCCCGAACACCCAGGGCGGCTACGGCTTCCCTCCGCCGAACGCGCCCGCCCCGAATCCAGCGGGCCCCAACGCCCAAGCCGGACACGGATTCCCGCCCCCCAACACCCCGGCCCCGAACACTCCAGGTAGCTACGGCTTCCCACACCCCGGCGCACCCACCCTGAACCCGGCAGGCCCCAACGCCCAAGCCGGACACGGATTCCCGCCCCCCAACACCCCGGCCCCGAACACTCCGGGTAGCTACGGCTTCCCACACCCCGGCGCACCCACCCTGAACCCGGCAGGCCCCAACGCCCAAGCCGGACACGGATTCCCGCCCCCCAACACCCCGGCCCCGAACACTCCAGGTAGCTACGGCTTCCCACACCCCGGCGCACCCACCCCGAACCCGGCAGGCCCCGACGCCCAAGCCGGACACGGATTCCCACCCCCCAACACCCCGGCCCCGGGCACCCCTGCCCCCGCACCGGACGCCTCCGCCGCTGGGTACGGATTCCCGCCCCCGGCAGCACCCACCGGCACCACGGGCCCGGCAGCCACGCCTCCCCACCCCCAGAGCAGCTACGGCTTCCCCCAGCCCGGCGCACCCACCCCGAACCCGGCAGGCCCCAACGCCCAAGCCGGATACGGATTCCCACCCCCCAACACCCCCGCACCCACGGCTCCCCACCCCCAGAGCGGCTACAGCCTGCCCCAGCCGGGAGCACCCGCCCCGAACCCGGCAGGCCCCAACGCCCAAGGTGGATACGGATTCCCGCCCCCCGGCACCCCGGGCCCGACCGCCCCCAACCCCCAAGGTGCCCACGGCGCCCCGCAACCCGCCGGTCAGCCCCCGGCTCCCGGCGCCCCGGGGGACTCCGCTCCCCCGGCCCCGGTCCCCGTCGGCAACACCGTGTCCCCGGGCCCTGCCCCCGCGCCCAACCCCCAGGACGGGTACGGCTTCCCGCCCCCCGCCGGCCCGCCCGCTCCCCCGCAGCCCGGCTACGGGTTCCCGCACCCCGGTCAACCTGTCGTTCCCGGGGGTCCCCCCCGGGGCGGTGGGTATGGGTTCCCCTTCCCGCAGGCGTCCGCGCAGCAGGCGCCGCCGCAGCCTCAGGTGCCGCAGCAGCCCGATGCGCCTCACCCGCTGGGCGGGCCTCAGTCGCCCCCGCATGTGCCGGGGCAGGCCGTTCCGGGCGCCGTTCCCGCGTCACCTCCGCAGCCGTGGGGCCAACCCGTGCCGGAGGGCATGCCCGGAGTTCCGCAGCCCGGGCACCCCGCCGGGCCGCAGCCGCCCGTGGACCCGCGTACCGGGTCCGCCTGGCCGCAACCCATGCAGCACGACCAGCGGCAGATGACCAACCCCGGTGCCGCGCCGCTCGGTTACACCGCGGCCGTCGAACTGTCCTCCGACCGGCTGCTCAACAACAAGAAGCAGAAGGCGAAGAGCGGCCGTCCCGCAGCCACGCCCTCCCGGTTCAAGATCGGCGGGAAGAAGGAGGAGGCCGAGCGGCAGCGCAAGCTCGAACTGATCCGTACGCCGGTGCTGTCCTGCTATCGCATCGCCGTCATCAGCCTCAAGGGCGGTGTCGGCAAGACGACCACGACCACCGCACTCGGCTCGACCCTCGCCACCGAGCGGCAGGACAAGATCCTCGCCATCGACGCCAACCCTGACGCCGGTACGCTCGGCCGCCGCGTGCGGCGCGAGACCGGGGCCACCATCCGTGACCTCGTCCAGGCGATCCCGTACCTCAACTCGTACATGGACATCCGGCGGTTCACCTCCCAGGCGACGTCCGGTCTGGAGATCATCGCCAACGACGTCGACCCGGCCGTCTCCACGGCCTTCAACGACGAGGACTACCGGCGCGCGATCGACGTGCTGGGCAAGCAGTACCCGGTCATCCTGACCGACTCCGGTACCGGCCTGCTCTACAGCGCCATGCGGGGCGTACTCGACCTCGCCGATCAGCTGATCATCATCTCGACGCCGTCCGTGGACGGTGCCAGCAGCGCCAGTACGACGCTGGACTGGCTGTCCGCGCACGGGTACGCGGATCTGGTCTCGCGGTCCCTCACCGTCATCTCGGGCGTGCGCGAGACCGGCAAGATGATCAAGGTGGAGGACATCGTCTCCCACTTCGAGACCCGCTGCCGGGGCGTCATCACCGTGCCCTTCGACGAGCACCTCGCCGCCGGTGCCGAGGTCGACCTCGACATGATGCGGCCCAAGGTCCGCGAGGCGTACTTCAACCTCGCGGCCATGGTCGCCGAGGACTTCGTACGCCACCAGCAGATGCACGGGCTGTGGACCTCCGACGGCAACCCGCCCCCGGTCGCGGCCCCGCCGATGCCGGGACACCAGCAGCAGATTCCGGGGCAGCCGGTGCAGGGGCAGCCGTACCCGGCCCCGCCGGCTCCGGGGCAGGGCCAGCAGGTTCCGCCGCCGCCCGGTCAGCCGGGGCAGTACCCGCCGCCGCCCCAGCCCGGCCAGCCGTACCCGCCGCAACAGCCGTACGGCTATCCGCCGCAGCCGGGGCAGCCCTACCAGCCGCCCCAACAGCCGCCGCAGCCCGGTTACCCGCAGCAGCAGTAAGCAGTAGTGAGCAGAGAAGGCGGCCGGTGCCCTCGGGCACCGGCCGCCTTCTCTCGTACCTACTACCTACTCGACTACCTACTGGGCGCTATTCCGCCGCCGCGATCAGCTCGCGGCACTTCTTCACGTCCTCGGACATCTGGACGAGCAGTGCGTCCAGCGAGTCGAACTTGGCCTGACCGCGCACGAACGCCAGGAAGTCGACGGCAACGTGCAGACCGTACAGATCGAGGCCCACTCGGTCGATGGCGTACGCCTCCACCGTCCGTTCGGTGCCGTCGAACTGCGGGTTCGTGCCGACGGAGATCGCGGCAGGCATCGCCTCGCCGTCCGCGTGCAGCCAGCCCGCGTAGACACCGTCGGCCGGGATCGCGGTGTGGGGCAGCGTCTCGACGTTGGCCGTGGGGAAGCCGAGTTCGCGGCCTCGCTGGGCGCCCCGGACCACGACGCCCTCCACGCGGTGCGGGCGGCCGAGGATCTCGCGCGCGCCGCCGAGGTCACCCTCGCCGACGAGGCGACGGGTCAGCGTGGACGAGAACGGCTCGCCGCCGCCCGCCTCACCCGACACATACAGGTCGACGACCTCGACCTCGAAGTCGTAGGTACGGCCCAGTTCGGTCAGGAACTTCACGTTCCCGGCCGCCTTGTGGCCGAAACGGAAGTTCGGGCCCTCGACGACCGCCCGGGCGTGCAGCTTGTCGACCAGGACCTTGACCACGAAGTCGGCCGGGGAGAGCTTCGAGAACTCCTTGGTGAAGGGGAGGAGGAGGACGGCGTCGACACCCAACTCGGCCATCAGTTCGGCACGGCGGTGGTGCGGGGCCAGCAGCGGCGGGTGGCTGCCTGGGCGCAGAACCTCGCTGGGGTGCGGGTCGAAGGTGACGACGACCGAGGGAACTCCCAGCTCACGGGCGCGCTCCACGGCGTGCCGGACGATCAACTGGTGTCCGCGGTGGACTCCGTCGTAGGAGCCGATGGTGACGACGCTGCGTCCCCAGTCCTCGGGGATGTCCTCCAAGCCACGCCAGCGCTGCACTGTGACCGCTCCTCGTCGAACCCGTGTCCGTGTCTGCCTCTTACGCAGGCCTTCTTACGCAGGTCTAAGGGTGCCATGCCGAACGCGCCCCGCTCGCATCGGCATGGAGGCTGTGACGGGGCGCACGTGACCGATTGTCGACAGTCGTCTCGAATGTCGACTCGAAGCATGCCTCGGACCACGTCCTAGGCGGGGACCCGAACCCCCGCCAGGTTCTCGATCATGCGGCGGGTGCTGGGGCCGACCACCGCAGCCCACTCCCCCGGGGTCTCGGTCAGCCAGCCCGCCACCAGTACCGCGAACCCGGGCACGCGCCTGCTCAGCTCGACCAGCCCGCAGTCGAAACGCGTCGCACCGTCCGGGGTGCCTACGAGCAGCAGCCCGCAGCGGTGCACGAGGCCCCGGGTGCGCAGCTCGCCGTGGCGGGTCGCGCCCTCCGCGGTGGCCCGGAGCAGCGCGTCCAGGACGGTGGGGTCGTGCTCCCGGGCCAGCAGGGCTTCGAGGAGTTCGTGGCGGAGGGGGTTGGAGGCGGGGGTCCCGGGAGCGGCGAGCACGGTCGCGAGCGCCGCGCGCACCGGTGCCGGGCCGCCGTCGAGGAGGCCGGTGACCAGGGGGAGGAGTACGGGCCGGCCGGTGGGGCCGTGGTCGAGGCGCCGGTCGACGTACTCGGCCACGTGCCCGGCGGTCTCCGGGTTCCGCTCCGCCACCTCCCGTACGAGGGCGGCTACGCGGCGGGCCAGGGCCGGGGCCGTGATGTCGGCGAGGGTGCGCAGGGCGTCGCCGGCCTCCGGCCCGAGCAGCCTGGTCCGGAAGGCGTCGAGGACCGGTTCCGGATGGGTCACGAGGGCCGCGACCAGGGCGCTCGGCGGGAGGTGCGGGTCGTCGGCCGTGAAGTGCCGCAGCGCCTGCGGGAGATGGCTGTCGCGGGTGCGTGGATCACGGACGAGCAGTGCGAGCGCACCACCGTGCAGCGTGCAGTCGGCCGGGCGGGAGAGCAGCGCGAGGGCCGCGTAGCGCAGGAGGTCGCGGTCGGCCTCGGTGCGCACATGGGGCGCGGCGCGCGGTCCGTACGCCATCGCCGCGACCCGCCTGGCCGGCCGCTCGTCGTGCGCCCACCGGTCCACGGCCCGGCAGAGGGCGGACGGCTCCTCCTCGGCGAGGACGGCGAGGAGTTCGTCCCCACGCCGGTGCGCGCTGTCGACGAGTGTCTCGGTCAGGTTGTCCAGGGCCCGGTGGCGGTGGGTGTGGAGCAGCGCCTGGGCGGCGGTCGCCACGGTCGCGTCCGGCATCGCGGGCAGCGGACGGTCGTCGTCGAACCAGCGGGCGAGGAGCGGTTGTACGGCGGCGGGGTCGGCGACGAGCAGCTCGGCCACGGCATCCAGGTAGCGGGGCCGGTCGGACCGGTCCGGAGGGTCGTCGCCGACGACCAGTCGACGCAGGAGGTCGACGCGGGTGACCTCGGGGAGATGGAGGGCGGTCCAGAAGGACGGGCCCCACTCCGGGGGGACCGTCCGGTTCCGTCGGCGGCAGGCCACGATGTGGTCGGTGAGGAGGCGCAGGACGTGGGTGTACGGGGTCGCGTCGGGGACGTGGCGGAGTACGTCGGTGAGGAGGTGGGTCGCCCACCAGGTGGAGGTCGATGTGCGGGGCGTGGACTCGGCGTTCAGGGCCTGCACCAACTCCCGGAGGCGGTGCGCCAGTTCGGGGGAGCCGTGCTGGCGGGCGAGGAGCAGCAGTGACTGGACGACCGGACCGATGCGGTGGTGCGGTACGGGGACGAGGGCCGCGTCCGTGCCGTTCTCCGGGCGGCGCCGGTGGACCAGAGCGTGCAGGGCCTCATCCAGGTCCAGGTGTGTGCCCTGGATCCAGTCGGCGAGTTCTTCGTGGGCGAAGCGGTAGCCGGTGCCGGCGGGGACGAGGAGGCCCTCGGTGAGGACGGCGGAGGCCCAGCCCGTGCCGCCGCCCAGGCGGGCCGGTGCGGGGCCCCAGGGGAACACGGACTCGAAGGACGCGCGGTCCAACTCGCCCTGTCCGGGGCCCAGGCTGCGGCGGGCGGCCTCGTGGACCTGGCCGGAGACCTTGGCTGCGAGGCGGCGTACGGGGGTGCCGCGCAGGCCGTTCTCGGCGGCGAGGCGGACGGCGATGCGGAGGCACATCAGGTCGAGGTAGGCGCTGAAGACGGTGTGGCGGTCGAGGCGGGGGGTGGGGGTCGTGGACGTGGTGGGGGCGTCGGGGAGGGCGGCGCGGACCTCGGAGAGGAGGCGGAGGGTGAGGGGGTGGCGGGCGTCGTGGGGGGTGAGGATGGTCGGGGGGATGGCGTAGCGGGCTTGGGCTTGCTGTGCTTCGGCTTCGGTGAGGTCGGTGAGAGTGAGGTGGTGCGGGGGGTGTGGTGGGCGTTGGGGTGTTTCGCCCCCGCCGCTCCTACCCGTCCCATCCCTGGGGGCTGTGCCCCCAAACCCCCCTTCGGCCTGGACGGCCTCGTCCTCAAACGCCGGACGTGCTGGATGGTGGGCGCCCGTCTGTTCCCAGTACTCCGGGTGGCAGGCCAGGACCAGGCGGGCGTTCGTTTCGTGGAGCCAGTTCTCCGTCGACCTTGTCCAGTCCTGGGCGCGGTGGGCCAGGAGTGGGGGCATTTCCTCAGGGCCGTCGAGGAGGAGCAGGAGGGGGCGGCCGGTCTGGTGGGCGAGGCGGGCCAGGCGTTCCGGGGTGATGTCGCCCAGGTCGGCGTACGCGCCCGACGCGGCCACGATGCGGCCCGCCCGGTCCAGCGCGCGGCGGGCCGCGTCCGCCACCGAGGTGTCCTCGTCGCGCAGGTCGGCGCCGCGCAGCCACAGGGTGGGAGCCGGTTCCGTGTCCCGGTGGCGGCGGGCGGCCAGGGCGGCGAGTTCCGTCGTACGGCCGCTGCCCGGTGCCCCGACCAGGCCGAGGACGACGGCCGGGGTCTCGTGTGCGGCGGCGAACGCCCTCAACTCCCTTGTCACCTCCGCCCGTTCGATCGGCTCGACTACGCCGCCCGGCGGTCCGTCCGATCCGATCGAGGTGGCCGTGAGTTCCAGGACACCCGCGAGATTGAGGTCGGCGCCGTACGCGGGCACCGTCGCCGCGTTGCGGGCGAGGAGGTCGGTGAGGGGGCCGAGACCGTCCGGTTGCCGGTCGCGCAGCGGGAGTGCGAAACCGGCCGCGCGGTGTCCGGCCGGTTCTTCCGACGCTCCCGTGGGCTGCGGCAGCAGGGCGGTGCCCAGTACCCCCAGCACCGCTCCCGTCGTACGGTCGAGCACCGGGCCCCCGGCCGCGCCGCCGCCCAGTCGCAGTGCGTCGCTGCCCGCTGTGCCGATCGCCAACTCGAGGGCGTCGGGGAGGAGATGGAAGCGGTCCGTGGCCGTGTACGTGACATCGGTCGTGCCGAGCACGCGCGCCTCGCGCCAGCCGCCCGCCGCGATCCGTACATACGTTCCGGTCGCGACGCGGTCCCGTACGGAGACGGGGAGTGGGTCCGTATCCAGCCCTTCGGTGTGTACGAGGGCCAGGCCCAGGGCCGGAAGGGGGGTCACCGCATCCGCCGTCGACACCACGCAGGTGCGGTCGGCGGCGCCATGCAGGACCAGCCGGGCCAGGCCGTCGACCGCCTCGTGGCTGGTGATCAGCGTGCCATGGTGGTCGGCCACGAAGCCCGTACCCCGTGGGCGTCCGGCCAGGTCGCACACTCGAACGAGCGACTCGTCGGCAGCTTCCGCGGCAGCCTCGCCGTCTCGCGCCTCAGGCGCACCGGCCGACGGCCGACGGCCGCCCCCGGCGCGCGGGCCCCGTCCCGTCATCGTCGACCTCCCCGCCGAACACGCGAGCCTGCGTACGCACGCGTCTACTTCGACGGTAGGCAACCGATGATCAGCCGGACAGGGCATGTGGCGAACGCGCCCCCTTCCGCCCCCTCGGTTCACTCCGAGCGCCCGCCCGGACGGGTGAATGAATCCCGAGGGATGGATACACCTCTGGGTGGGGGAACCGAGGGGGAACCGTGGAGCGGCGGGAGCGTGTCCCCGTGATCGCCGCTCCACGGCCCGGCAGCACTCTTCGTAGCGCCCTTCGGCATCCACTCCGGCGAACGGGTGCCGGCAGTCTCAGACGAAGACCGCGAGGCTCTTCGCCTTGCCCTTCTCCTCTTCCACCAGGGCGAGGAACTGCCCGGTGGGGTCGAAGACGGCCACGGCGCCCACACCCGTGTACTCCTCGGGCATCTCCAGCCGTACGCCGTTCGTCAGCAGCCGCGCCCGGCGCTCGTCCACGTTCCAGCGCGGGAACGCGGCGGTGGCCGCCTCGGCGATCGGCATCACCGTCAGTTCCTGCTGCAACTGGTCGAGCGTCCGGGCCCCATCCAGCTTGTACGGGCCGACCCGCGTCCGGCGCAGCGCGGTGAGGTGACCGCCGACACCTAGGTCGGCGCCCAGATCCCGGGCCAGTGCGCGGATGTACGTACCGGAGGAGCACACCACCGACACGACCAGGTCGAGTACGGGGGTGCCGTCGGCCGCGACCGCCTCCCGGACGTCGTACACCGCGAAGGAGGAGACGGTGACCGGGCGGGCCGGGATCTCGAAGTCCTCGCCCTCGCGGGCACGCTTGTAGGAGCGCACGCCGTCGATCTTGATCGCGCTGACCTTGGACGGCACCTGCATGATGCGGCCGGTCAGCTTGGCGACGCCGGCGTCGACGGCCTCGCGGGTGACCTTGGAGGCGTCGGTGGAGGAGGTGATGTCCCCCTCGGCGTCGTCGGTGAGCGTGTTCTGCCCGAGGCGGACGGTGCCCAGGTACTCCTTCTCGGTCAGCGCGAGGTGGCCGAGGAGCTTGGTCGCCCGCTCCACCCCGAGGACGAGCACGCCCGTGGCCATGGGGTCGAGGGTGCCGGCGTGTCCGACGCGGCGGGTCCTGGCGATCCCGCGCATCTTGGCGACCACGTCGTGCGAAGTGAAGCCCGACGGCTTGTCGACGATGACAAGCCCGTCGGGCGTCCTGGTGTTCTGCTGCGTCATGCGGAGGTGTCGTCCGTCTCTACGGTGTCGTCCTCGTCGTCCGGCTTCTTGTACGGGTCCGCGTCACCGGCGAACGCGGCACCCGCGGACGCCTGGCGCACCTGCTCGTCGGAGGCACGAGCCTTGTCGAGGAGGTCCTCGATCTTCTTGGAGGTGTCCGGGAGGGCGTCCGCGACGAAGGCCAGGGTCGGCGTGAACTTCACGCCCGCGGCCTGGCCGACGGCGGAGCGCAGGACGCCCTTGGCGCTCTCCAGGCCGGCGGCAGCGGCTGCCCGGTCCTCGTCGTCCCCGTACACCGTGTAGAAGACGGTCGCCTCTCGGAGGTCCCCGGTGACCCGGGTGTCCGTGATGGTGACGTGGGTGCCGAGCCGCGGATCCTTGATCCCGCGCTGCAGCTTCTTGGCCACCACCTCTCGGATGAGGTCAGCCAACCTCTTCGCCCGCGCGTTGTCGGCCACTGGTCCGTCTCCCGTTCTTTCTGTTCCGCGTTCAGCGTTCTGCGTTCTTGCAGGTCGTTCATCTTCGGCTAGTCGTCGTCGCCGTGGAGCCGTCGTCGTACGGACAGCAGCTCCACCTCGGGGCGACCGGCGACCAGCCGCTCGCACTGGTCCAGCACATCGGTGATGTGCCCCGTGTCCCCTGCCACCACCGCCAGGCCGATGCCGGCTCTGCGGTGCAGGTCCAGGTGTTCGACCTCGGCTGCGCTCACCGCGTACTTGCGCTGGAGCTCGGCGACGATCGGGCGGACAACGGAGCGCTTCTCCTTCAGCGAGCGTACGTCGCCGAGCAGGAGGTCGAAGGACAGAGTCCCCACGTACATGTGTGTATCCGGATGACCCGCCGGTGCGGGATCGATGGCCCCGCCGACTGTATGGGCGGGGGCATCAAGAACGGTACAACGAACGGGGCTGTGGCTCGACGGGATTGTTCTCGCCCCCGCCACCCCTACCCGCCCCGTCCCGCCCCGTCCCGTCCGAGCGGATGAAATACCCCCCAGCAGACGGCCAGGCTGGCCGGCGGGGACTTCTCCCGCCGACCAGCCTGAACACGCACCGCCTGTTTAGCCGCGCGGCTTCTCGCGCATCTCGTAGGTCGCGATGACGTCGTCGACCTTGATGTCGTTGAAGTTTCCGAGGTTGATACCGCCCTCGAATCCTTCGCGGATCTCGGTGACGTCGTCCTTGAAGCGACGCAGACCGGAGATGGTGAGGCTCTCCGCGATGACCTTGCCATCGCGCAGCAACCGCGCCTTGGTGTTGCGCTTGACCTCGCCGGAGCGGACCAGCACACCGGCGATGTTGCCCAGCTTGGACGAGCGGAAGACCTCGCGGATCTCCGCCGTACCGAGCTCGACCTCTTCGTACTCCGGCTTGAGCATGCCCTTGAGGGCTGCCTCGATCTCCTCGATGGCCTGGTAGATCACCGAGTAGTAGCGGACGTCCACGCCTTCGCGCTCCGCCATCTGCGCCGCGCGGCCCGCAGCGCGGACGTTGAAGCCGATGACGATGGCGTCGGAGCCGGTCGCCAGGTCGATGTCCGACTCGGTGACCGCACCCACGCCGCGGTGCAGGACGCGGATGTCGACCTCTTCGCCGACGTCGAGCTGGAGCAGCGAGGACTCGAGAGCCTCCACCGAACCGGACGCGTCGCCCTTGATGATGAGGTTGAGTTCCTGCACCAGACCGGCCTTGAGGGCCTCGTCCAGGTTCTCCAGGGAGAACCGGACACCCCGGCGGGCGAAGTTGGCGTTGCGCTCGCGCGCCGCCCGCTTCTCGGCGATCTGACGCGCCGTACGGTCCTCGTCGACAACCAGGAAGTTGTCGCCGGCGCCCGGGACGTTGGTGAGACCGAGGACGAGGACCGGGGTCGAGGGACCCGCCTCTTCCACGTTGTCGCCCTTGTCGTCGAGCATCGCGCGGACACGGCCGTACGCGTCGCCGACCACCATGGTGTCGCCGACCCGCAGGGTGCCTCGCTGGACCAGGACGGTCGCGACGGCGCCACGGCCCTTGTCGAGGTGGGACTCGATCGCAATACCCTGCGCGTCCTGCTCCGGGTTGGCCCGCAGGTCGAGCGAGGCGTCCGCGGTGAGGACCACGGCCTCCAGCAGGCTCTCGATGTTGAGGCCCTGCTTGGCGGAGATGTCGACGAACATCGTGTCGCCGCCGTACTCCTCGGCCACCAGACCGAACTCGGTGAGCTGACCGCGCACCTTGGTCGGGTCGGCGCCCTCGACGTCGATCTTGTTGACCGCGACCACGATCGGCACACCGGCCGCCTTGGCGTGGTTCAACGCCTCGATCGTCTGGGGCATCACACCGTCGTTGGCCGCCACCACGAGGATCGCGATGTCGGTCGACTTGGCACCACGGGCACGCATGGCGGTGAACGCCTCGTGACCGGGGGTGTCGATGAAGGTGATGCGACGCTCTTCTTCGTTGACGACGGTCGCGACCTGGTACGCACCGATGTGCTGCGTGATACCGCCGGCCTCGCCCGCGACGACGTTCGTCTTGCGGATGGTGTCGAGAAGGCGGGTCTTACCGTGGTCGACGTGACCCATGACGGTCACGACCGGCGGACGCGCGACGAGGAACTCCTCGCCACCCTCGTCTTCACCGAACTCGATGTCGAAGGACTCGAGCAGCTCGCGGTCCTCCTCCTCGGGGCTGACGATCTCGAGGACGAAGTTCATCTCGTCCGCGAGGAGCCTCAGCGTCTCGTCGGAGACGGACTGCGTAGCGGTGACCATCTCGCCGAGGTTCATCATCACGCCGACGAGCGACGCCGGGTTGGCGCCGATCTTCTCGGCGAAGTCGGTCAGGGACGCACCACGCGACAGGCGGACGGACTGTCCGTTGCCGCGAGGCAGCATGACGCCGCCGACCGACGGGGCCTGCATGGCCTCGTACTCCTGGCGCCTCTGCCGCTTCGACTTGCGACCACGACGCGCGGGACCGCCGGGACGACCGAAGGCGCCCTGCGTGCCACCACGGCCACCCGGACCACCGGGACGACCACCGAAGCCGGGACGACCGCCGCCACCGCCACCGGGACCACCCGGACGGCCGGCGAAACCGCCGCCACCGCCACCGGGACCACCGGGACGACCGGCGAAACCGCCGCCACCGCCACCGGGACCGGCCGGACGGCCGGCGAAGCCGCCGCCACCGGGACGACCGCCGCCACCGCCACCGGGACCACCGGGACGACCGCCGCCGCCACCGGGACCGCGGCCACCAGGGCCACCGCCGGGACGCGGGCTGCCCGCAGCGGGACGCTGCGGCATCATGCCGGGGTTGGGACGGTTGCCGCCGGGACGCGGAGCGCCACCGGGACCACCCTGCGGACGGGGCATGCCGCCCGGAGTCGGACGCGCGCCGCCCGCACCCTGCGGACGGGGAGCACCCTGGCCACCGCCGGCGCCCTGCGGACGCGGAGCGCCGCCGGGAGCACCACCGGGGCCACCCTGGCCGCCGGGACGCGGGGCGCCACCCTGCGGACGGGGCGACTGGGGACGCGCCATGCCGGTGGAGCCACCGGACGTGAAGGGGTTGTTACCCGGACGCGGACCCGCGGGACGGGCACCGCCGGGACGCGGAGCGCCCTGGCCACCCGGACGCGGGGCGCCCGGACGCTCACCACGGGCCTGGCCACGGTCCTGACCGCGGTCCTGGCCCTGACCCCGGTCCTGACCGGGACCCGAGGGACGGGCACCGCTGGGACGCGGGGCGCCGGGACGGGCACCGCTGGGACGCGGAGCCTGTGCGGCGGCCGGAGTGACCGGGGCCGACGGCGGAGCGGTGAACTCCGGCGTGGTCGGCGCCACGGGGGCCGCCTTCGGCGCGGGCTTGGGGCCCGGCGTCGGACGTGAGCCCTGGGCTGCCGGGGCGACCGGAGTAACCGGGGCACTCGGCGCGCTGGGCGCGACGGGCGCTGCGGGGCTCTCGGCCACGGCGGGCTTGGGAGCCGGCGGCCGCGGGGCAGCCGGACGGGCCGACTGCGCCGGGGAGGGCGCGCCGGGCTTGGGGGCAGCCTTGCGCGGGGCGCCGGGCTTGGCGCTGCTCCCGCCCTGGAAGGCATCTGTCAACTTGCGTACTACGGGCGCCTCGATCGTCGAGGATGCCGATCGGACGAATTCACCGAGTTCCTGGAGCTTGGCCATGACAGCCTTGCTCTCCACCCCGAACTCCTTGGCGAGTTCGTATACCCGGACCTTAGCCACTTCGCTCCTTTTAGGTCCGGGTTGCGGCCGGACCGTCGCTACTTCATGGGCGTACTCATCGCGTGCTCATCGAGTGCTCATCGCAATCTCGACCTACTTCCAACTCGCGGGGGTACCAGGGCCGCACGGGGTTCCGCGCGACACGTTCTACGGTGTTGCCTGCTCGACGTACTGGCGCAACGCCACCACGTCGAGCGTTCCCGGGACACGCAGTGCCCGTGGGAACGCCCGGCGGCGTACCGCCAGGTCGAGACAGACCAGGGCGGGATGCACGTACGCACCCCGGCCGGGCAGCGTACCGCGATGATCGGGGACGCATTCACCCTCGACCGCCACGATGCGCAGCAGTTCCTTCTTGGCCGCTCGCTCCCGACACCCCACACAGGTGCGTTCAGGGCATACGCGGGCACGCGTCCGGCCAGACACTCCTAAGTCTACCTCCCCGCAGCGACCTCACCCCTTTGGGGCAAGAATCGAACGGCTGTTGTCGTGATCTCAGCCACCTGCGGCTTGGATCTATTCCCCAGCTAGTCCCGGGGCCGTTCCCCGGGACGCTCGGCGGGCCGCTCCGACGACTGCTCGGAGGGCTGCTCGATGTCCGGGCGGATGTCGATCCGCCAGCCGGTCAGTCGGGCCGCGAGCCGGGCGTTCTGGCCCTCCTTGCCGATCGCCAGCGACAGCTGGTAATCGGGGACCGTGACGCGCGCGGAGCGGGCCGCGAGGTCGACGACCTCCACCTTGTTGACCCGGGCGGGGGACAGCGCGTTCGCCACCATGTCGGCCGGGTCGTCCGACCAGTCGACGATGTCGATCTTCTCGCCGTTCAGCTCGGCCATGACGCTGCGCACCCGGCTGCCCATGGGGCCGATGCAGGCCCCCTTGGCGTTCAGGCCGCTGCGCGTCGACCGCACGGCGATCTTCGTGCGGTGACCGGCCTCACGTGCGATGGCCGTGATCTCGACGGAACCGTCAGCGATCTCGGGCACCTCCAGCGCGAAGAGCTTCTTCACCAGGTTGGGGTGCGTGCGCGAGAGGGTGACGGACGGACCGCGCACACCCTTCGCCACTCGTACGACGTACGACCGCAGCCGCAGCCCGTGCTGGTAGTTCTCCCCGGGGACCTGTTCCTGCACCGGCAGGATGGCCTCCAGCTTGCCGATGTCGACAAGCACGTTCTTCGGGTCGCGGCCCTGCTGGACGACACCGGTGACGATGTCGCCCTCGCGGCCGGCGTACTCGCCGAGCGTCGCGTCGTCCTCGGCATCCCGCAGGCGCTGCAGGATGACCTGCTTGGCGGTGGTTGCGGCGATCCGGCCGAAGTCCGACGGAGTGTCGTCGAACTCGCGTGCCTCCTGCCCCTCCTCCAGCTCCTGGGGGTCCTCCTTCGCCCACACGGTCACATGACCGGTCTCCCGGTCGAGCTTCACGCGCGCATGGCGGCGGCTTCCCTCGGTGCGGTGGTAGGCGATGAGGAGGGCCGACTCGATCGCCTCGACCAGCAGGTCGAAGGAGATCTCCTTCTCCCGCACCAAGCCCCGCAGGGCACTCATGTCGATGTCCACGGCTACGCCTCCTCCTCTTCCGTCATGTCCTGCTCGTCTTGCTTGTCCTGCTTGTCTTTGCGGTTGAACTCGACCTGGACGCGGGCCTTGTCGATGTCGCCGAAGGCGAGCCGACGGACGGTGGCCTTGCGGCCCTTCACGCCGGGCACTTCGAGGTCCATGCCTTCGTCGTCCACGGTCAGGATCCTGGCGACCACTTCGCCGCCGCCCTCGGTGAGCTGGAACCTCACCATCCGTTCGACGGCACGTACGTAGTGCCGGTGCTCGGTGAGTTCACGCTCGGCGCCGGGGGTGCCGACCTCCAGGGTGTACTCCCCCGCGCCCATCGCGTCCGTCTCGTCGAGCTTCGCCGAGAGCGCGCGGCTCACATCGGCGATCGCGTCCAGATCGGCACCGTCGTCGGAATCGACGACGACCCGCAGCACTCTCTTGCGCCCGACGGACTCCACTGCGATCTCTTCGAGATCGAGACCCTGCGAGCTGACGAGCGGCTCCAGGAGCTCTCGAAGCCTCTCGCTCTGGGTGGTGCTCATCCGGGTGACTCCTCGGCCGCGTGTGCTGTTGTGGGTAGGTCGTCTGTCAGGTCAAAGGGTATCCGGTCCCAGGGGGTGTTGCCGTCCACCGGCCCACCGCCCGTCGCCCGGCTGCGCCGGTGTCGGGCGGTGGGCCGGGGCGCGGGTACGGTGATCGCGGGCGTGCTGCCCTTCCCTGGTGTTCTGTTCGTACGAGCCCTCCGAGGACGTCTGCCGTGCCGTTCCCCCCGCCGTCGCGCACCCCGCTGGGAACCCCTCCGGGTCCGCGCCGAAGGACTCTGCTCGCCTCGGCCGCGGGCGCCGCCCTCCTCGTGGGCTGCACCGCCGAGCCCGACACGACGGCCACCAGCGCCGGCAGCCCGTCGGTCGCCGAACGCTCACGCGCGCGTGCGGCACGCGACAGCACGGTGCTCGTACGGCAGTACGACACGGCGATCGCCGCGTTTCCGGCGCTGGCTGAGCGGCTGTCGGAGCTGCGGGCGGAGGTCGTACGGCACGCGGAGTCGTTCGGCGGCGGCGGGCCGGCACCCACGCCCACACCTACATCCACATCCACGCCTACCTCGGCATCCGCGTCACCGTCGGCCTCGGCGGTGCCGGCGAGCGAGCAGGACGCCCTGGCCGGGCTCGCCGCCGCCGAACGGACCCTCGTGGACCGGCGCACGAAGGCGCTACTTGAGGTGCCAGGCGAGCTGGCGCGGCTGTTGGCCTCGGTGGCCGCTGCCGGGGCCGCGCATGTGTATCTGCTGACGGAGGGCGCGAAGTGACCGGGTCGATGCCGAAGAAGGCCGAGAAGGACACTGCCGAGCTGACCGCGCTCCAGGCCGCTCTGGGCGCCGAACACGCGGCGGTGTACGGGTACGGAGTCGTCGGGGGGCTGATCGGCGAGGCCCGCCGGAGCGAGGCGAGGGCCGCGTACGACGCCCATCGGGCCCGGCGCGACGAGCTGGCGCGCAAGGTGCGGGCCCTCGGGGGTACGCCGGTGGCGGCGGCAGCCGGGTACGCCCTGCCGTTCGTTGTGTCGGACTCCGACGCCGCCGTCCGTCTCGCGGCCGAGCTGGAGGAGCGGGTCGCCGGGGTGTACTCCGACCTGGTCCGGGCAACCGGGGGCGAGCGGCGCCAAACGGGGGCCGAAGGGCTGAGGGAGGCCGCGGTGCGGGCGGTTCGATGGCGGGGCGGGAGCGTACCCTTCCCTGGTCTCGCCGAGCGGGCCGGCGCCGTGTCGGCACCGGCCACGGCGTCGGCGACACCTACGGCGTAGCCCGTACCGCATACCGCGACCGGAAGGAAACGACTCGCGCATGGCTTTCGAACCGCCGTCCCGTCTGGTGAGGGCGCTCGGCGAGACGGCACCGGACGGTGACGACTGGCTGGCGCGACTGCCCACGGCGGCTCAACAGGCCGTGGATCTACGCGTGTTGAGTGTGGAACGCGTACAGGTTCCGGGCGGTCGCAGCAGTCTGGTGATGCTGGTGCGGCGGGCCGACGGTACGCCTGCCGTCCTGAAGCTCGCGCCGCGCCGGGCCCGGCCGGAGAGTGAGCGGGCGGCGCTGGCGCACTGGGGCGGGGCAGGGGCGGTGCAGTTGTTGGAGCCGTTCACCGACGTGGGTGTGCTGTTGCTCGAACGGCTGCATCCTGATGTGTCGGTGCGGTCGCTGCCCGAGGCGAAGGCACTGCTGGAGGCGGCGGGGACGCTGCGGCGGCTGTGGGTCGAGCCGCCCGCCGGCTCGGACGCGGTGTTCGAGACGGTGGCCTCGCGGACCGGTCGGCAGGCCGAGGCGATGGCGGCGAGCGCCCTTGCGGACGCCGAGGTGGCGCCGCTGGTCGAGGCTGCGCTCGCTGCGCGCGCGGAGTTGCTGGTCGCGCCGCCCGAGGCACGGTTGCTGCACGGGACGTTCCGGCAGAGCAAGGTGCTGGCCGCGGATCGAGTGCCCTGGCTGGCGGTGGGGCCGGACCCGGTGGTCGGTGAGTGCGCGTTCGATTTGGCGCGGCTGGTTCGGGACCGGGTGGAGGATCTGATCGCGTCGTCGTCGGGGGCGGCGATCACTCGGCGGCGGGTGAAGCGGCTTGCCGAGTCGTTGGATGTGGATCAGGAGCGGTTGCGGGGGTGGACGTTGTTCCGCGCGGTGGAGTCCGGGGTTCGGGCGCTTCGGGTGGGGCGTGTGCGGGATGCGGAGTTGTTGCTGGAGTTTGCCGGGTGGCTTTGAGGTTTCGGGGCGAGTGCAGGCCGGTGGGGGCTCGTCGCGCCCACGCGGCAGAGCCGCAAATCGATGCAGCCCCGCGCCCGGCATCCCGAACGGGGCCTCGATGACCCGTACTTCACTCCCGGGCACGTGCACCGTGCACAGCGCGCTGCCGGGTTCCGAGGGCGTCCCGGCGGCCCGGCGGCCCGGAACCACTCGGCGCCGTAACGGGCGATCAGCGCGAGGTGGGCCAGGTCCTCGACGTTCTGGGCGGAGAACTGGCCGGACAGGAACCGTCTGGCGGCGGCTCCCCGCTCCTGCTCCCTGACCGTCATGGCCGTTCCCCTCCGTAGGATGTGACTCTGTGTCACGCCCTACGTTCGGGGAACGGCCTGAGAGAGGTCTGTGAGGCGTCCATACGCCTCCCGAGAACTCTCTGAGAGCCGGATTCAAAAATCAGGCGGTGGCGGTCAGGCGGGCGATCGCTTCCTCGACCGTCAGTTCCTCGCGCTCGCCCGTCCGGCGGTCCTTCAGTTCGAGGACGCCCTCGGCCGAACGGCGGCCCGCGACCAGGATCTTCGGTACGCCGATCAGCTCGGCGTCCGTGAACTTGACGCCCGGGGAGACGCCGGCGCGGTCGTCGACCAGGACGCGGGCGCCGGCCGCGGCCAGCTTGTCGGAGACGTCGAGGGCCAGTTCGGTCTGGAGGGCCTTGCCGGCGGCGACGACGTGGACGTCGGCCGGGGCGATCTCCTTGGGCCAGCACAGGCCCTGGTCGTCGGCGTGCTGCTCGGCGAGGGCCGCGACCGCGCGGGAGACGCCGATGCCGTACGAGCCCATGGTCACGCGGACCGGCTTGCCCTGCTGCCCGAGGACGTCGAGGCTGAGGGCGTCGGCGTACTTGCGGCCGAGCTGGAAGATGTGGCCGATCTCGATGGCGCGGTCCAGCTTGAGGCCGGTGCCGCAGGCCGGGCAGGGGTCGCCTTCCTGGACGACCACGGAGTCGATGTACTCGTCGACCTCGAAGTCACGGCCGACGACGACGTTCTTCGCGTGCAGGCCGTCCTTGTTGGCGCCGGTGATCCAGGCGGTGCCGGGCGCGATGCGCGGGTCGGCGAAGTAACGGACCTTCTCCAGGCCCTGCGGGCCGACGTAGCCGCGTACCAGGTCGTCGCGGCCCGTGAAGTCCTCGGCGGTGACGAGTTCGACGGGGGCGGGTGCGAAGTGCGCCTCGACCTTGCCCAGATCGACCTCACGGTCGCCGGGGACGCCGATCGCGACGATCTCGCCGTCCACCTTGATCAGGAGGTTCTTGAGGGTGGCGGAGGCGGCGACGTCCAGGTACGCGGCGAGCGTCTCGATGGTCGGGGTCGCGGGGGTGGGGATCTCTTCGAGAGCGGGGACGGCCGACCCGTCCACCGGCTGGAGCGCGTACGTGATCGCCTCGGTGTTGGCGGCGTAGTCGCAGTTCGGGCAGTCGGCGAAGGTGTCCTCGCCGGCGGCGGCCGGGGCGAGGAACTCCTCGGACTTGGAGCCGCCCATGGCGCCCGCGGTGGCGGCGCAGATGCGGTAGTCGAGGCCGAGACGCGCGAAGATCTTCTGGTAGGCCTCACGGTGCAGGGCGTACGACTGGGCCAGGCCCTCGTCCTCCGTGTCGAAGGAGTACGAGTCCTTCATCAGGAACTCGCGGCCGCGCAGGATGCCGGCGCGCGGGCGGGCCTCGTCGCGGTACTTGTTCTGGATCTGGTAGAGGATCACCGGCAGGTCCTTGTAGGACGAGCACTGGTCCTTGACCAGGAGGGTGAAGATCTCCTCGTGGGTGGGGCCGAGGAGGTAGTCGCCGCCCTTGCGGTCGTTCAGGCGGAACAGCTCGGGGCCGTACTCGTCCCAGCGGCCGGTCGCCTCGTACGGCTCCCTCGGCAGCAGGGCGGGCAGCGTGACCTCCTGGGCGCCGATGGCGTCCATCTCCTCGCGGACGACCCGCTCCACGTTGGCCAGAACCTTCTTGCCGAGCGGCAGCCAGGACCACAGACCGGCGGCCGTACGGCGCACATAACCGGCCCTGACCAGCAGCTTGTGGCTGAGCACCTCGGCGTCGGCAGGGTCGTCACGCAGTGTCTTGACCATCAAACGGGACATGCGCTGGACCTGGGCCTGGGCCATGATTCTCGACTCCTGCTGCGTAAGGGTGATGGCAGGAGGTTAGCCGGGGGGTGCGGGACGGTGGAAATCGGTTCGCCCGTGCGGACAGGGCCTAGCGGCGGCGCAGTGGCAGCGGGGCGCCCATCACGGCGTACGGCTTCGGGGCGCTGGGGAAGAGGACCTGGCGGGCCAGGTCCTCGTAGCCGAGGGAGTGGTAGAGGCCGCGGGCCGGGCTGTCGGTGTCGATCGCGGAGAGGATCGAGCGGGGTTCGGCGGCAGCGTCGGTGATGGCGGTGATGAGGGCGCGGCCGACGCCGATGTTCTGGAAGGTCGGGTGGACGTGCAGTTCGGTGATCACGAAGGAGTCGTCGAGCCAGGCGTCGTGGCCCTGCCGGCGCAGATACGGCTCGACGACGGTGGACCACCAGTGCGTACGGTCGTTCGGCATGCCGTACACGAACCCGGCGAGCCGTCCCTCGGGGGTGGTCGCGCCGAGCGCGCGGGCACCGGGATAGGTCAGATGCCGCAGGACGATCTGCCTACGTACGGCGACCTCGTCGGCGCCGAGTCCGAACGCCACAGCCTGGACGGCGAGTGCCTCGTCGACCCGGGCGGTGAGGTCGACGGGGGCGACGACCACGTCGTGGGGGCGGGGGTGACGGTGGGCCTGACCGGGGAAGCGCGGCATGTCGGGAGACTACAGGGGGTGCGGAGTGTGCTTGGTGGGCGCGGGCTGGATGTGGCTGAGCCCCGTCCGTCGCCACGTTGCTCGGATGAGTCGGATGAGTCGGATACGGCGAATACGTCAGATGCGTCAGATGCGTCAGATGCGTCAGAACAAGACGCTCATGAACGCTCCGACCTCCTGGAAGCCCACCCTCAAGTACGTCCGGCGCGCGGGGGTGTTGAAGTCGTTCACATACAGGCTGACCACCGGGGCCACGTCCGCGAGGGCGTAGCGCAGTACGGCTGCCATGCCGGGGGCGGCGAGGCCCAGGCCCCGGTACTCGGGGGCCACCCATACGCCCTGGATCTGGCAGGCCTGCGACGTCGCGGCGCCGATCTCGGCCTTGAAGGCGACCCTGCCGTGCTCGTCCAGGCGGGCGAAGGAGCGGCCGGAGCCGACCAGTTCGGCGACCCTGGCCTGGTAGAGGAGGCCGCCGTCGCCGGCGAGGGGCGAGATTCCGACCTCCTCGGTGAACATCGCCACGCACGCCGGCATGATCGCTTCCATCTCGTCCTTGCGGATGCGGCGGACGTACGGATCCGGGGCGACGACGGAGGGGGCGGGCAGCCGGTCGGTGACCATGAGGGGCTGGTGGCGGCGGACTTCCCGGGCGGGACCCCAGCTCGGTTCGAGCAGTCGCCAGAGCTGGGTGGTGGCTTCGGCGGGGCCGACGATGGAGGAACAGCGGCGGCCCGCTCGCCTGGCCCGGTCGGCGAAGGCGCGTACGGCGCGCGGGGTGGCGCAGATCGGGACGAGGTTGGCGCCCGCGTAGCAGAGGCTGGTGAGCATGCCGTCCTCGTACCAGCCCCACATCTCGCCGCCCAGGCGCCAGGGGTCGAGGCCGGCGACCTGGACACGGGAGGTCACAAAGGCGTTCGCGACCGGCTCGCGGCCGAGGACGGCGAGTGCGGCGTCCAGGTCGCCCGGTTCGAGCACCCGGGAGGTGGTCTGCGTCAACACGTGCGGGGCCTCACCAATGCGGTCTGCTGATCCCCGCACTGTACCTGCGGAAGCTGGGCGGCGTCGTGCTGTGTTTCGTGCCGCTCTGTTGTCAGTGAACAGTTGGCTTGGCTTGCCGTACCTGGGGGCTGCGCCCCCAGACCCCCCTTCGGCCCCGAAGGGGGGTCGTCCTCAAACGCCGGACAGGCTGGATAGTCAGCCCGCCACGGAGACCGAAGGCTCGCCGGAAGCGATCCCGTCCGCCTCCATCTGTTCGGCGATCTTGAGCGCCTCCTCGATCAGGGTCTCCACGATCTTCGACTCGGGGACCGTCTTGATGACCTCACCCTTCACGAAGATCTGGCCCTTGCCGTTTCCGGAGGCGACGCCGAGGTCCGCCTCGCGGGCCTCGCCGGGGCCGTTCACCACGCACCCCATGACGGCGACGCGCAGCGGGACCTCCATGCCCTCCAGGCCGGCCGTGACCTCCTCGGCCAGCTTGTAGACGTCGACCTGGGCGCGCCCGCACGACGGGCAGGACACGATCTCCAGGCCTCGCTGGCGGAGGTTCAGCGACTCCAGGATCTGGTTGCCGACCTTGATCTCCTCGACCGGCGGCGCGGACAGCGAGACGCGGATCGTGTCGCCGATGCCCTCGCTGAGCAGCGCACCGAAGGCGACGGCCGACTTGATGGTGCCCTGGAACGCCGGGCCAGCCTCGGTCACGCCCAGGTGGAGGGGGTAGTCGCAGGCCGCCGCGAGCTGGCGGTAGGCGTTGACCATGATCACCGGGTCGTTGTGCTTGACGGAGATCTTGATGTCCCGGAAGTCGTGCTCCTCGAACAGCGACGCCTCCCACAGCGCCGACTCGACGAGCGCCTCAGGCGTGGCCCTGCCGTACTTCTGGAGCAGCCGCTTGTCGAGCGAACCGGCGTTGACGCCGATGCGGATCGGCGTGCCGTGGTCCTTGGCGGCGCGCGCGATCTCCTTGACCTGGTCGTCGAACTGCTTGATGTTGCCGGGGTTCACACGGACCGCCGCGCAGCCCGCTTCGATCGCGGCGAACACGTACTTCGGCTGGAAGTGGATGTCGGCGATCACCGGGATCTGCGACTTGCGCGCGATCGTCGCCAGCGCGTCCGCGTCGTCCTGGGTGGGGCACGCCACCCGCACGATCTGGCAGCCGGACGCCGTCAGCTCGGCGATCTGCTGGAGTGTGGCCCCGATGTCCGACGTACGCGTCGTCGTCATCGACTGCACCGACACCGGCGCGTCTCCGCCCACGGCCACCGAACCGACCTGGATCTGTCGGCTCTTCCGGCGTTCGGCGAGCTTGGTCGGAACGGACGGCATGCCGAGAGAAATCGCAGTCATCTGCTGTGCAACCCCAAGTTGTGATTCAAGGTCCGGTCCCGTGAACAGCGGGCTCCAGGCTTCGAGATTACGGCACGTGCCCAGACCCGAGCACATCCCGCACGTAAACCCACTCATTGGGGAACGGCCGGGCGCGGTGAGGTTCTCCCACTGTGCCCGGCCGTCGAGAACTTCTGCGCGAACGCCGTATGGCTACGAGATGCGCACCGGGTTGACCACGTCCGCCACCAGGACGAGGAGCGTGAAGCAGATGAAGATCCCCGCCACCACATAGGCGACCGGCATCAGCTTCGCCACGTCGAACGGGCCCGGGTCCGGGCGCTTGAGCACCTTCGCCGTGTTCCGTCGCAGCGACTCCCACAGGGCGCCCGCGACATGGCCGCCGTCGAGCGGCAGCAGCGGGAGCATGTTGAAGAGGAAGAGGGACAGGTTGAAGCCCGCCACCAGCATCAACGCCATCGCCAGCTGTTGGGTGGGCGGGATGTCGAGGGTGAAGATCTCGCCGCCCACGCGGGCCGCGCCGACCACGCCCATCGGAGAGTCCGCCGCGCGTTCGCCGCCGTCGAAGGCCGCGTTCCACAGGGCGGGGATCTTGCCGGGCAGGCTGGCGATGGAGTCGACGGCCTCGCCCATCCGGTCGCCCATCCAGGTCAGCGAGTCGCCGAAGTCCTGGCGGACGATGCCGGTGGCCGCGCTGAAGCCGAGGAAGCCGGCCGTGACGTACTGGCCGTCGACGATCTGGCCGCTGGAGTCCTTCTTCGCGACCTGGTTCGTGGCGATCTTCGCGTGGAGGGTGACTTCCTCGCCCTTGCGTTCGACGACGATCGCCACGTCCTTGCCGGGGTTGGCGCGGATCTCGTCCGAGAGCTTGTTCCAGGTGTCGACCTGGACCCCGCCGAAGGAGAGGATCTTGTCGCCCGCCTTGAGGCCGGCCGCCGCGGCCGGGGCGGCCGCGTCGGACTTGCGGCAGTCGTCGCGGCCCTCGCTCTGGGCGATGACGCACTTGGAGACCGAGCTGACGCTCGTGGTCTGCTGCGAGACGCCGAAGCCCATCAGGACGGTCAGGAACAGTGCCACCGCGAGGATCAGGTTCATGAACGGGCCCGCGAACATCACGATGACGCGCTTCCAGGGCTTGCGCGTGTAGAACAGGCGCTTCTCGTCGCCCGGCAGCAGTTCTTCGTAGGACTGGGCGCGCGCGTCCTCGATCATCCCGCGCCAGGGGGAGGTCGAGCGGGCCTCTATGCGGCCGTCCGGGCCCGGCGGGAACATGCCGATCATGCGGATGTAGCCGCCGAACGGGATCGCCTTGAAGCCGTACTCGGTCTCACCCTTCTTGCGCGACCAGATCGTCGGGCCGAAGCCGACCATGTACTGCGGTACGCGGATGCCGAACAGCTTCGCCGTGGACAGATGCCCCAGCTCGTGCCAGGCGATCGACGCCAGCAGGCCGATCACGAAGACGACTATGCCGAGGATCATCATCAGTGTCGTCATGCACGGGCCTCCGCCGCTTGCTGTGTCTTCGCTTGCTGTGTCTGCGTCTGCAGTGTCTGGTGTGTCTTCATCTGGTGTGCCAGTTCCCGGGCCCTCGTCCGGGCCCAGGTCTCCGCCTCAAGTACGTCCGCCACGGTCAGGGAAGTTCCCGTACAAGGTGTGCCGTGCTCCTCGACCACCCTGGTCACGGTCTCCATGATTCCGTTGAAAGGCAGTCCGCCGCTGCGGAACGCCTCCACGCACTCCTCGTTCGCCGCATTGAACACCGCGGGGGCCGTGCCCGCGAGCTGCCCGACGTGCCGGGCCAGGCCGACCGACGGGAACGCCTCGGTGTCGAGCGGGAAGAACTCCCACGTCGACGCCTTGCTCCAGTCGAACGCGGGTGCCGCGTCCGGGACGCGCTCCGGCCAGCCGAGGCCGATCGCGATGGGGCCGCGCATGTCGGGGGGCGTGGCCTGCGCCAGTGTCGATCCGTCCGTGAACTCAACCATCGAGTGGACATACGACTGCGGGTGCACGACCACCTCAATGCGATCGAAGGGAATGTCGTAGAGGAGGTGTGCCTCGATCACCTCCAGGCCCTTGTTGACGAGCGTCGCGGAGTTGATCGTGATCACCGGACCCATCGCCCAGGTGGGGTGCGCGAGCGCGTCCTCGACCGTCACGTCGGCCAGCTGGGCCTTCGTACGGCCGCGGAAGGGGCCGCCGGACGCCGTGACCACGAGTTTGCGCACATCGGAGCGGGTGCCGGCCGCCAGGGCCTGGAACAGGGCCGCATGCTCGGAGTCGACCGGGATGATCTGGCCCGGCTTGGCGAGCGCCTTGACCAGCGGGCCGCCGACGATGAGCGACTCCTTGTTGGCGAGCGCGAGGGTACGACCGGCCTCCAGGGCGGCGAGGGTGGGGGCGAGACCGATCGATCCGGTGATGCCGTTCAACACCGTGTGGCAGTCGGTGGCGGCGAGGTGGGTGGCCGCCTCCGGTCCGGCGAGGATCTCGGGGAGCGGCTCCCCTGCGCCGTACCGCGCGCTCAGCGCCTCGCGCAGGGCCGGTACGGCGTCCTCGCGCGCCACCGCGACCGTGCGCACGCGCAGCTGGTGCGCCTGCTCGGCGAGGAGCGCGATCCGACCGCCCGCGGCGGAGAGCCCGGTGACCCGGAAGCGGTCCGGGTTGCGCAGCACGAGATCGATGGCCTGGGTGCCGATCGACCCGGTGGAACCGAGGATCACCACGTCCCTGGAGCCGTCTCCGGCGACGGGGTCGAAGACGAGGTGCGGGTCTGCGAGTGGGGCTGGACTGTCGGTCATCTCTCCATTGTGGCCGCTGCCACCGACAGTGAGGACACGGAGTCCCTCGGGTGATTGTCCATAAGTGAAACTCGCACACAGATCATGTGATAACACTTCTGCTCTGGCCGGTGGACGACCGGTCAGTCGTGGACGAAATCCTGGGGGGATCTCGATGCGCATTCGACGCGCTGCCCTGCCCGCGCTCGCGGGCGCCGTTGCCCTGACCGGCGCGGTTCTCAGCACTCCGGCCGAGGCGGCCGGCGGTGTGGTCATCCGGCACGTGTGGTTCGACAGTCCGGGTTCGGACACCGGCTCCAACGCCTCGCTCAACGGGGAGTGGGTGGAGATCAAGAACACCAGCTCGGCGTCCATATCGCTCAAGGGCTGGATCCTGAAGGACGTCGCCAATCACAAGTACACCTTCGCCAATCTGAAGATCGGCGCGGGCAAGACCATGAAGGTCCACACGGGCAAGGGGACAGACACCGCTGCGTCCAAGTTCCAGAAGCGGCGCGCGTACGTCTGGAACAACACCAGCGACACGGCGATCCTGACGAGAGCGAACGGGGCGAAGGTCGACGACTGCAAGTGGAAGACGAGCGACCCCAGCGACAAGTGGTGTTAGCTCCGCTGGACAGGCGGTTCGTCGCCTGCGGGTAGTGGGGGCTTGTCGCGGCCGAGCCGCGATCAGACAGAGCCCCAGCCCCGTGCCCCTTGGAGACGCTCTGCGTCTCCAAGGGGCACGGGGCACAGGTGTCAGCGGATGGGGCGGTGGACGTTCTCCTGGTTCGTCGGGCCCGGTGTGGCGTCCGCGATCCAGGGGCCCTCCCCGGAGAGGTCGACGACGCCCTCCTCCAGCCAGGTGTATGTGCCGGCGAGGACGCCCTTGACCACCGCGCGGTCCAGGTCGTCGGTGTTGGTCCACAGGCGGCCGAAGAGTTCCTCGACGCGGACGCGGGCCTGGCGGCAGAAGACGTCGGCGAGTTGATAGGCCTCGCGGCCGTTATGGCCCTGGGAGCGCAGGAGTTCGGCGCGTACGCAGGCCGCGCTCATCGCGAACAGTTCGGCGCCGATGTCGACGATCCGGCCGAGGAAGCCCTGCTTGGTCTCCATCCGGCCCTGCCAGCGGGACATGGCGTAGAAGGTGGAGCGGGCCAGCTTGCGGGCACTGCGCTCGACGTACCGCAGATGCGGGGACAGGTCGACCTCACGCTTGAACTCACCGTAGGAGCCCGGGAGTTGACCGGCGCCCGCGACGAGCTTCGGCAGCCATTTGGCGTAGAAGACACCAGCGTTCGCGCCCGCCCTCGCCTTGTCCGACAGCGACTTGTCGGGGTCGATGAGGTCGCCCGCGACCGTCAGATGGGCGTCGACTGCCTCGCGGGCGATCAGCAGGTGCATGATCTCCGTCGAGCCCTCGAAGATACGGTTGATCCGCAGGTCGCGCAGCATCTGTTCGGCGGGGACCGCCCGTTCTCCGCGAGCCGCGAGCGACTCGGCGGTCTCGAAGCCGCGTCCGCCGCGGATCTGGACGAGTTCGTCGGCCATCAGCCAGGCCATCTCCGAGCCGTACAGCTTGGCGAGGGCGGCCTCGATGCGGATGTCGTTGCGGTTCTCGTCGGCCATCTGGGAGGAAAGGTCCACAACGGCTTCCAGGGCGAAGGTGGTGGCCGCGATGAAGCTGATCTTCGCGCCGACCGCCTCGTGCAGCGCGACCGGCCTGCCCCACTGCTCCCGTACGCCCGACCATTCCCGGGCGATCTTCAGGCACCACTTGCCGGCGCCCACGCACATCGCGGGCAGCGACAGACGGCCCGTGTTCAGGGTTGTCAGGGCGATCTTGAGGCCCGCTCCCTCGGGGCCGATCCGGTTGGCGGCCGGGACGCGCACCTGGTGGAGGCGGGTGACGCCGTTCTCCAGGCCGCGCAGGCCCATGAAGGCGTTGCGGTGCTCGACGGTGACGCCCTCGGAGGCGGCCTCGACGACGAACGCGGTGATGCCGCCCTTGTGCCCCTCGGACTTCGGTACGCGGGCCATGACGACGAGGAGGTCGGCGACGACTCCGTTGGTCGTCCAGAGCTTGACCCCGTCCAGGATGTAGTCGTCGCCGTCCGGTACCGCGCTGGTGGCGAGCCGCGCCGGGTCGGAGCCGACGTCCGGCTCGGTCAGCAGGAACGCGGAGATGTCGGTGCGGGCGCAGCGCGGCAGGAACTCGTCCTTCTGTTCCTGGGTGCCGAACAGCTTCAGCGGCTGCGGTACGCCGATCGACTGATGGGCGGAGAGCAGCGCGCCGAGCGCCGGGTTCGCGGAGCCGACCAGGGCGAGGGCCTTGTTGTAGTACACCTGGGTGAGGCCGAGGCCGCCGTACTTGGTGTCGATCTTCATGCCGAGAGCGCCGAGCTCCTTGAGCCCGTTCACGACCTCGTCGGGGATCCGCGCCTCGCGCTCGATGCGGGCCGCGTCGATCTTCGTCTCGCAGAAGTCGCGCAGCCTGGCGAGGAACTCCTCACCGCGCCGTGTGTCCTCGGCGGGCGGGAGCGGGTGCGGGTGGATGAGGTCGAGCCGGAAGCGGCCGAGGAACAGCTCCTTGGCGAAGCTGGGCTTGCGCCAGCCCTGCTCCCGGGCGGCCTCCGCCACCTCGCGGGCTTCTCGCTCGGTGACGGTGGGTTTGGCGGGGGGTTGGGCGGTGGGTTGGGTGGTGGGCTTGACTGGGCTTGCGGACATGAGGCACACCTCGCCGCGAATCGGGATCTTGAGGACCGTACGTTACTGATCGGTGCTACTCGATCGTTGGTACCCGATTACGGGCAACCTCACCAGTCCGCGCGCGGCCATCCGGCCGGGCAGATCCTCATCTCACCGCTGGGCCGGTCCGGCCAGTCCGCGGACCTTCCCGGAGAGGCGCGGTCTGCGGTGTTGCATGGAGGTCGTTCCGGACGCCGTTTCGCCCAGACACTCCCCAGCGGCCGCCGCAGGGTGCGAAAGTTGCCGTGGTGGCCGAAAGAGGTCCGAGAAACCTTGTCGAAGCGCTTCGACAACATATGGACACCCACCCCGGGTGGGGATACTGTCGTTCCACCCCTCACTCGCTGTTATCCGTCACTGTATCCGTTACGCGCACTGTCGAAGCGCTTCACACAACGCTTGGAGAGCTGGATGGTCACTCTCGCCGAGGTCGCCCAGCACGCCGGAGTCTCGGCGAGCACGGTGAGCTATGTCCTCAGCGGCAAGCGGTCCATCTCCGCGGGCACCCGGCAGCGGGTCGAGCAGAGCATCCAACAGCTCGGCTACCACCCGAACGCGGGCGCCCGGGCGCTGGCGAGCAACCGTTCCAACATCATCGCCCTGATGGTCCCGCTGCGTACGGACATGTACGTGCCGGTGATGATGGAGATCGCCATCGCGGTCGCCACCAACGCCCGCACCCATGGGTACGACGTGCTCCTGCTCACCGGCGAGGAGGGCCCCGACGCCGTGCGCAGGGTGACCGGCAGCGGGCTCGCCGACGCGATGATCCTGATGGACGTCGAACTCGACGACGAGCGGCTGCCGTTGCTGCGCGGGACGGACCAGCCGTCCGTGCTCATCGGACTGCCGGCCGCCACCGAGGGCCTGACCTGCGTCGACCTCGACTTCGGGGCCACTGGCGCACTGTGCGCCGAGCACCTCGCGAAGCTCGGGCACCGCGACATCGCTGTCATCGGCGAGGCGCCCGCGGTCTACGAACGGCACACCGGTTTCGCCGAGCGCACGCTCGACGGACTCCGGTCCCGGTCAAGGGGGTTGGGGGTGCGGGTGCTGCACCGGCCGTGCGAGGGCGGGTACGACGCGATGACGGTGACCCTGGCCCGGATCTTCGACGAACGGCCGGGCACCACGGGGTTCGTCGTGCAGAACGAGTCGGCGGTCGAACCACTCCTCGCGCTGCTGCGCCAGCAGGGACGGGCGGTGCCGGAGGACGTGTCGGTCATCGCCGTCTGCCCGGACCAGGTCGCCACCCAGGCCTCGGTGCGGCTGACGTCCGTCGCCATTCCGGCGCAGGAGATGGGGCGCCGCGCGGTGGAACTGCTGATCGCGAAGCTCGAAGGGCACGGGAGCGACGAAGTCGCTCTGATAGCACCCGAGTTGACGGTGCGGGCGAGTACGGGACCGGCTCCGGTCACTTCCTGATCCCTGATCCCTGATCCCTGATCCCTGATCCCTGATCCCTGATCCCTGTGCTCTGAACCCTGTGCCCTGATCCACTGCACTCCCTGTTCACCGCGCTTCGAACCTCGCCCCTCGCCCCTCGCCCGCATCAACGGCCTCCTCCGGAACCGACCACCACAACCGAACACCACACCACCCAACGGCCGGACACCTCACAGCCGTTGGGGCGCCCCTGCCTGTCCCGGAGCGGTTCGCCAGAGCCGCGCCGGGTCCCCCACAGCCACTCCCTCCCCACTCCCTCCCCACTCCTTCCTTCAGGAGCCGCCACGTGAACCAGCCCGCCGAAACCCGGCCCCCGTCAGGCACGGTCAGCCTCGCGCAGTCCTCCCCCACCGTCGGCACGTTCCGTGAGCGGGACGGCGCACTGGAGTGGAGCGGCCGTCAGGAGACCGTACGGATAGAGCCCTGGGGCCCGGACGCGGTCCGGGTCCGGACACGGCTCGGCGGGCCCGTCCTGGAGGGGCTTCCGGGTGCCCTGCTGGACGAGCCGGAGGCGACGCCGTACACCGTCAAGATCGAGGACGGGCAGGGGCAGTTGACCGTCGGCGCGCTGACCGTCGAGGTGAGCGCCGAGGGGCTGATCCGCTTTCTGCGCACCGATGACGCGGCCGAGCTGCTCGCCGAGGAGCGGGCGCACTTCTGGTGGCCGGGCTCGCGCCTCTACACGGCGGTCGGCAACGGTTACCACCGGCTGGAGCAGCGGTTCGCCGCCTACGAGGACGAGAAGCTGTACGGGCTCGGCCAGCATCAGCACGGTCTGTTCGACCAGAAGGGTGTCGTGCTGGACCTGGTGCAGCGCAACGCCGAGGTGTCCGTGCCGGTGCTCACCTCCAGCCGCGGCTACACCCTGCTGTGGAACAGTCCGGCGATCGGGCGGGTGGAGCTCGCGGGCAACGGGACGCGCTGGGTGGCGGATTCGGCCCGGCAGATCGACTACTGGATCACCGCCGGACAGCCGGCCGACGCCCAGCGGCGCTACAGCGCGGTGACGGGACGTACGCCGATGCTGCCGGAGTGGGCGGCGGGCTTCTGGCAGTGCAAGCTGCGTTACCGCACGCAGGACGAACTCCTCGACGTGGCACGGGAGTACAAGCGGCGCGGGCTGCCGTTGCGCGCCATCGTGTGCGACTTCTTCCACTGGACGCATCTGGGCGAATGGAAGTTCGACCCGGCCGAGTGGCCCGACCCGGCTGCCATGGTGCGCGAGTTGGAGGAGATGGGCGTCAAACTCGTCGTCTCTGTCTGGCCTTCGGTGTCGCCGCTCTCCGAGAACCACCAACTCATGGAGCAGCGAGGCTACTTCATCGGCACGCAGTACGGCCCGATGGCGCACGCCGACTGGCCGGACAAGGGCGTCGCGTCCACCGTCCAGGTCGCCTTCTACGACGCGACGAACCCGGAGGCCCGCGAGTTCGTGTGGTCGAAGGTCCGCGACAACTACCTTGCCCCGTACGGCATCACGGCCTTCTGGCTGGACGCCTGCGAGCCGGAGCTGAAGCCGGGCTTCCCGGAGAACCTGCGGTACTGGGCAGGCCCCGGCCTTGAGGTCGGCAACCTGTACCCGGTCGAGAACGCCCGCACCTTCTACGAGGGCCTGATCGCGTCCGGCGAGGACGAGGTGATCAGCCTCAACCGTTCGGCGTGGGCGGGCAGTCAGCGCTACGGCGCCGCCCTGTGGTCCGGTGACATCGGCGTCGACTTCCCGACCCTGCGCCGCCAGATCGCGGCCGGTCTCAACACCGCCCTCTCCGGCATCCCCTGGTGGAACACCGACATCGGCGGCTTCCACGGCGGCGATCCGGACGACCCGGCGTACCAGGAGGTGATGGTCCGCTGGTTCCAGTTCGGCACACTGTCCCCGCTGATGCGCCTGCACGGCTTCCGCGACCCGGGCATGCCGCTGGGCCCCGACATGACCGGCGGCCCCAACGAGGTGTGGTCGTACGGTGAGAAGGCCGGCGCGATCCTGGAGCGGTACGTCCATCTGCGGGAGCGCCTGAAGCCGTACGTGCTGCGGGTCATGCGCGAGGCGCACGAGGAGGGGCTGCCGGTGATGCGCCCGCTGCTCCTGGAGTTCCCGGACGACCCGGCGACGTGGTCGGTCGACGACGCCTATCTCTTCGGCCCCGACCTGCTGGTCGCCCCGGTCCTGACGGCGGGCGCGACGAGCCGTACGGCGTACCTTCCGGCGGGGGCGACGTGGACGGACGCGTGGACGGGTGAGGCGTACGAGGGCGGGGCGGCCGTGACGGTCGACGCGCCGCTGGACCGTATCCCGCTGTTCCTGCGGGACGGGGCGAGTCTCCCGATCGCCGAGTAGCGGCCGACGGCCGGCTCACCGGGGGGGGCGGTTCGGGGCGCTTCGGTTCGGGGGCGGGTCCGGGTGCGTCGTGGCTTGTCGCGCAGTTCCCCGCGCCCCTATGTGGGGGGCGGGGGCTCGCGGAACCGGCCGGGTGCAGGGGTGGTGACGGCGTCAACTTCCGGGTTTTGCACACTGGTTCGGTGAACGTGTCCTCCTCCCCCGGTGGAAAGGAACCCTGCCTCGTGTCTGCCGCTCCCCTCCCTCTGACGCTGGCCAACCTGTTACTGCGGCCCGCGTTGGGTTCCCGGCGCCACCCGGACCGCGTGTTCGACCGCATCGCCGACAAGGCGGGTCGGGCGGACGGGGACGAGTGGTTCGTCGACGGCTTTCGGCCGCTGCTCGCCGAGTGGGCGGCCGACGCGGAGCTGTCGCCGGTCGGCTGGCAGTCCGCGCAGGCGCATGTCCGCAGGCATCTCACCAACCGGGCCCGGATCCGGCGGCTGATCGCCGAGCATCCCGCCATCGCCCAAGAGCCCATCGACAAGCCGGTGTTCGTGGTGGGTCTCCCGCGCACCGCCACCACGCTCACCCACGGCGTGCTGTCCCTCTCCGACGATCACCGCTGCCCCCGGCTGTGGGAACTGCTCGCCCCCGGCCTCGCACCGTCACCCCGCGAGCGACAGAAAGCGGTCACGACCGCGCGCCGGACGCTCGACGGCACGTATCTGCTCAGCCCGCGCTTCCGCGAGATCCACCCCATGACCGCCGAGGGCCCCGAGGAGTGCACCTTCCTCCTGCCGCACGCCCTGGTGCCGCTGTCCCAGGCCCGGCTGCCGGAGTACCACGCCCAGCAGTTCGGGCGGGACTTCGTCCCCGACTACCGCCACCTCAAGGAGTGCCTTCAGGTGCTCCAGTACGGCCGGCCGCGCCGCCGCTGGATCCTCAAGTCCCCCATGCACACCGGGAATCTCGACGCCCTGCGCACCGTGTTCCCCGATGCCACGCTCGTGTGGACCCACCGCGACCCGGCGACGGCCGTCGCCTCGTTCTGCAGCCTGGTCGAGTGCGGTATGGCCATCTCCCGGCGCACGGTCGACCTGCACGCCCTCGGCGCCACCTGGCTCGACCTGCTCAGCCGCTCCGTGCAGCGCGGACTCGCGGCCCGGGCCGGCATCCCCCGCGAGGCGGTGGTGGACGTGCCGTACTCCTGGCTCGGCTCCGACCCCGCCGCGGGCGCCCCGAAGCTCTACGCCGCCGTCGGAGCCCGCTGGACCGACGCCGATGCCGCCCAGCTCCCCGACGCCGCCACCCGCCACAAGGGCAGTCGCCCCCACCGCTACGACCTGGCCCGGTACGGGCTCACCCCCGACGATGTAGACGCGGCCTTCGCCGACTACAACGCGCTTCGGGCCGAGGTCGACCGCGCCTGAACGGCACGGCCGGCCCCGGCCCGACTACCTGGTCGCCTGCGTCAGCTGCTGCTGACCGTCAGGTTGTTGGTGGTGAAGTTCAGTCCACCGGAGGACGAGGTGATCTCGAACCCGAACTGCACGTCACCGATCGTCTCGTTGCCGAACCAGCCCTTGGTGTCCTTGATCCACTTGAGGATCGGCAGGACGTTGACCGTGCCGGACGTCGAGTTCGAGGTGCGGATGAACGAGAAGACCTCGTTCGCGCCGTTGGTGCCCTTGTAGACGGTCCAGCTGTGGCCGCCCAGCGTTACGTTGCCCTGCGAGGTGCCGAGCGGGCCGACTGCTCCGGTCTTGTTGACCCAGAGCATGATCTCGTAGTCGTGGTCGGTGTCCCAGATGTCGTACGACGTGTTGTACGCGCCGGACGACGGGACCGTGACGTTGTAGCTGCTGGAGAGCGAACCGAGCGAGGTGATCGTCTTGTTGATCACCTTCTTGGAGTCGGGGTAGGACTTGATGCCGCCGGTGTTGGGGTGGTTGGCGTTGACGCCCCAGTTGGTACCGGAGTTGGCCCAGATGCACTGGCTGCCGGCGCCGGAGCCCCAGATGTTGTTGTAGAGGGTGTAGCCGTTCAGTGAGGTGTTGCCCCACTGGTCGCAGGTGCTCCAGACGGCGGCCGAGGCGGGGGCTGAGGCGAGACCGACGGTGGCGCCGAGCGCGAGAGCGGGGGCCAGTAGGGCCTTGGTGATGCGGCTCAGGGTGCGGGTATGTGATGCCATGGTGTCCCTTCCATGGGTGGGGGGAAATGCGGGGGGAAATTGCGGGTGGGGGGTTGGGTGCTGTTTCCTGTTGCGCTGTTCCTTGGTGCGGTTACCGCGGCCCCAGGTCGAGGACGCGGTCTTCTCCGGCGACGAGATCGAGCGTTCGTGCGCCGGAGGAAGTCCTTAGGTCGATCCGGTGGGTTCGGGTGGGGCGTACGACGGCCCGGCCACGCCCCGGCCCCCAGTCGAGGTCGACCTCGGCGCCGAACCGTGTCCGTACGCCCCGGAGTCGGCCCGTGGGGCAGGCCGCCGGGAGCGCGGGCAGGAGGACCAGCCGGTCGGGGGTCGACTGGATGAGCGCCTCGATCAGTACCGCCGGCAGGGCGTGGGCGGCGTCCGCGTTGTAGACATCCCGCCCCGGATAGTGCGCGCTCATCAGCGAGGCGTGGAAGAAGTCGCCGTCGAGCACCTGACCGAGGGCGTGGGTGACCCGTTCGCCGTCACGGAGGCGGGCCGCGATCAGCGCGTGGTGCAGGTGTCCGTGGGCCGAGTCGTTCTCGGCGCCCCGGAGCTGGAGGGCGCGGTACGCGGCGGCGGCCAGGTCTGGGGTGTCGTACGGGTTGATCTCGTCGAGGGGCCAGACACCGTAGAGATGGCTGAGGTGACGGTGGTCGTAGGTGTCGTCGAGGCCGGGCCACGCCCATTCGGCGAGCGCGCCGTCGGCGTTGACACGGTGCGGTGGCAGCCGGTCGGCCAACGCCCGCCAGCGATCTGCCCGTTCGGGGTCGTCGGGGTGATGGTCGGCAGCGGTGAGCAGGGCGTGCCGGGCCGCCGAGAGGTCCATGGCGGCGTTGACGGTGCCCCAGCTCGCGTTGGCCGGGCGGTTCTCGGGCGAGTAGGAGGGGACGACGACGAGCTGTCCGTCGGCGTCGGCGCGGGGATCGGTCCGGGTGAGGAAGTCCTCGTAGAACAGCGCGACTTCGGCGAGCAGGGCGGCCGTGCGCGGATCACGGACGCCCTCGGTGTCGTCGTGGTCGACGAGCGGCTTGAGCAGCCAGTCTGCGCCGGCCGTCCACAGCTGGAGCGGGTACTCACGGTCGAAGTGGTACGTCAGCCCGGACTCGCCGTCGGTGTGCGCGGGCGCGGCCACGCCCCGGGCGCCGAAGATCGCGCGGGCGTTCTCCCGCCAGTCGCCGATCTGCCGATGGATCAGGGAGGCGTGGGCCTCGGTGACTTCGGGGAGCGCGCCGGCCACTGCCGACGCGGTCTGCAGGTTGAGGTTGGCGTCGTTGGTGAACGCTCCCGACCAGGCGGTGTTCCAGTCGCCGGTCCACAGGCCGACCAGACGGGGCGGGAGCATTCCGCTGGCGGAGAGCAGGTGGTAGCGGCCGGCGGCGAAGAGGCGTTCCAGGAGGGCGGGGCTCTTGGCGCGGGTGAGCAACTCCGCGCCGGGCAAGGCGCGTTCAGCCTCGTCGGCGGCGAGGTCGAGGGTGACGCGGTGGTAGGCGGTGCCGTGCAGGGGGGTGTGGCGGGCGAGGAGGCGGTCGTAGGCCTGCTCGCCCGACCACTGCTCACCGTCCGCGTCCGGCAGCAGTTCACGCAGGGCCCGGGCGTCCTCCACCGTGTCCAGTTCGCCGAGGTGCCGGACGACCCGGGTCAGCAGCAGCACGGACTCCGCGCCCTCTACCCGCACGCCGGGCGGAGTCAGGGTCGTACCGCCGCCCGTGGACACGACGAGGGTCACGCCGGTGTACGCGCGGTCGCTGTCCGGGTACCGGGCGCGGAGGGTGAGCAGAGCGCCCTCGGGGGTGCGCACCACGCTCTGGCCGACACCCAACTCCGCGGGGGCGCCCGGGAGTCGGTGGTCGAGGTCGATGTCGAGGGTGAGGCCAGGGCCGCCGGTGTCACTGGTGACGTACTGGACGATGACGTCGTCCGCGCGGGACACGAAGACCCGGCTGCGCCACCCGGCACACTCGGCCTCGGTGACCCCACTGGCGAAGTCGACGGACCGCCGGTAGTCGCGCGCCTCCCCCGTCGGTGCTCCTCCGCGCAGCCGCACCTGGAACGCGGGGTGGAAGGGCTGCACCCATTGCAGCTCCCGCCCGTCGGTGAAGCTCTCGGCGGCCGTGGTATCCCCGGCCAGCAACCGGTCCTGGAGGGCGGCCAGTTGGTCCGCCAGCTGGGGCGGGCGGGCATGCTCGCTGCCGTTCGGGCGGACGAGGGTGTGGTGCGTGACGACGACACGGTCGGCGTCCGGGTCGCCGAACACGAGGGCGCCATGGCGGCCGTTGCCGCTCAGGTAGCCGTCCTCCCAGCGGGCCGCGGGGCGTGTTTCCCAGGTTCCGTGGACGGGTCCGCCGGCTGTCACGGCTTCAGCACCGCCACTCCGTACCGGCCCAGCGAGACCTCGTCCAGGACGATGCCGCCGGTCAGCAAGTCCCGGTGGACACCGGGCACTTGGACGGTCACCGGGTCGGACCCGTGGTTGAGCACGAAGAGCAGCTCACCGCGCCGGACCGCCTCGACCCCGGCGGGCAGCCCGTCCAGTACCGGTCGGACGCCGGCGTCGGCGCCGATCCGGGCGAGGAGATCCCGCAGCGCGTCGGGCTCGGGGAGCGTGGAGAGGTACCAGGCGCGCCCCTTGCGCAGTACCGCGGGCAGCCCGTCGAGTTCGCCGCCCTTGTACGGGGTGACCTCGTCGGCGTCGTCGGCCTCCAGTTCCTCGGACCACAGGTGCCCTTGGAAGCCGTCCACTTCGACGGTCGTACCCGCGTCCAGCGGCCACCACTCGTGCAGGGTGCGCAGCCCGAAGAGCTCGCGCAGCCGGGCGTCCATGCCGCCGGGCCTGACCCGGTCGTCCTCGTCGGCGACTCCGGTCAGGAAACCGCAGACGAGGGTGCCGCCGCCGCGTACATAGGCGAGGAGGTTGTCGATCGCCGTGTCCGTGAGCAGGTACAACTGCGGTACCACGACGAGCCGGTAGGCCGACAGGTCGTGCTCGGGATGGGCGAAGTCCGTGGCGAGGTGCGCCTCCCACAGGGCCCGGTGCCAGGCCCGTACGACCTGTGGGTAGTCCGCCTCGGAGGAGAGCCGCCCCTCCTGGGCGCCGCCCCACCAGGCGTGCCAGTCATGGAGAACGGCGATGTCGCCGGGAGTATGACTGCCCGTCACCTCACCGCTGATGGCGGCGAGTTCGACGCCGAGCTGCTTTACCTC
This sequence comes from Streptomyces sp. NBC_00576, assembly GCF_036345175.1. Taxonomy (NCBI): domain Bacteria; kingdom Bacillati; phylum Actinomycetota; class Actinomycetes; order Kitasatosporales; family Streptomycetaceae; genus Streptomyces; species Streptomyces sp. NBC_00576. The sequence goes on from NZ_CP107780.1 coordinate 2,868,842, forward strand.
CTGGAAGGTACGGCCGTGTTCACCCGCGTGGCTGACCATGCCGGAGTGGAACTTCTCGGCGCCCTGCCGGGACTGGCGCCACTGGAAGTAGCAGACGGCGTCGGCGCCGCGCGCCACTGCCTGGAGCGACCAGAGGCGGTTGAGGCCGCGCGGCTTGGGGTGGTTGACGCCCCGCCAGTTGACCGGACCGGCCGCCTGCTCCATCAGCATCCACGCGCCGCGCGCCTGCGAGCGGGTCATGTCCTGCACGAGCGCGCCCTGTTGGGCGCCCAACGGGTCACGCGGGTCGGGGTAGAGGTCGACGGAGACGACGTCCTCCTCCTGGGCCCAGCGCCAGGCGTCCTGTCCCACCCACATCGGCATGAAGTTGGTGGTGACCGGGAGGTGCGGGGTGTGGCGGCGGACGATGTCGCGTTCCGCGAGGTAGCACTCCAGGAGCGCGTCGGACGTGAAGCGTTTGAAGTCGAGTACCTGGGTGGGGTTCCTCATGTAGTGCGGGAGGCGGGGCGGCAGGATCTCGTACCAGTCGCTGTACCCCTGGCTCCAGAACGCCGTTCCCCAGGCGGTGTTGAGGCCGTCCAGCGTGCCGTACCGGTCCTGCAGCCAGCGGCGGAACGCGGCGGCCGACTCGTCGCCCCAGTCGTAGGTGCAGTACTCGTTGTTGATGTGCCACATGGTGAGGGCGGGATGGCCGCCGTAGCGGGCGGCCAGGTCCTCGGTGATGGCGGCGGCGTAGCGGCGGTAGACGGCGCTGGAGTGCGAGAAGTGCTGGCGCCCGCCCCACCATTCGATCCGGCCGTCCTCGGCGACGGGCAGCGTCTCCGGGTGCAGTCGGCCCATCCAGGGCGGCGGCGAGGAGGTGGGCGTGGCCAGGACGACGCCGATGCCGTTGTCGTGCATCAGGTCCATCAGCCGGTCCAGCCAGCCGAACTCCCTTGCTCCGGGCCTGGGTTCGAGCTTCGCCCAGGAGAAGACGCCGAGGGTGACGGAGTTGACGCCGGCCTCCTTCATCAGCCGGACGTCCTCGTGCCAGGTCTCCTCGGGCCACTGCTCGGGGTTGTAGTCGCCGCCGAAGAGGATCCGCCCCCGAGTGGCGTCACCGAGCCCCGGCATCAGACGGGCTCCCCGTACTGGATGCCCCGCCCGTTGGTGGCGAGGTAGACGCGGCCGTGGATCCGCGGGTCGCCGGTGATCACCTCGCCGGTCCACCCCCACTGATGGGCGTCGTCGTTGATCCGCGTCCAGGTCTTCGCCTCGTCGTCGGAGCGGTACACGGCGGTGATGGTGTCGGTGGAACCGACCAGGTAGATCGCCGGGTAGGCGGCGCCCTCGGCGGCCCGGCCGAACCCGAGCGTGTACGACGCCCAGCAGCTGGCGACCTTGGTGAAGGTGACCCCTCCGTCGGTGGACCGGTGGAGCCCGTTCCACTTGACGCTCAGCCACAGGTCACCGGACCTTTCCGGCGCCGCGACCAGCTCGAACTGGCTGTCGCCGGAGGGCAGCCCGACCGCACGCGCAGTGAACGAGAGGCCACTGTCAGTGCTGGCGTATAGCGTTCCTGTGTCGGTGTCGTATGCGTAGAAGTGCGTCGGGTCGGCCGGGTCGGCGACCGGCGTGGCGCCCTTCGGGATGGAGGAGATCTCGGACCAGGTCGTGCCGTTGTCCGTGGAGCGGTGGGCTGGGTACTTCGTGCCGTCCCAGTGCACGAAGGTCCACAGCAGCACGCTGCCGTCGGCGTTGGTGGCGATCGGCCCCGGTGCGTTCTTGGCGATGTCGGGCTGGGCAGCGAAGGGCGCCCAGCTCCGCCCGCCGTCGCGGGAGAACGCCCCGTTGCCGTTGTCGCCCCACCCTGTCCGGACGACGTACGACGGCTTGGCCGCGGCCTGGGCGAGTCCCGTCGCCGACCCGAACACGGGGTTCGACGCCATGCCGCGCGACGGAGACGCCGTGAGCCGCTCGTGGTACATCACGCCGATGTCCCCGAGTCCGCTGAGCAGGTGCGCCTCCCCGACCGGGGGCGAGATCAGCTGGCGCACGGACGTCTCCTCCAGGCCGCGGATCTGCGGGGCCCAGTGCTTGAGGTCACGGGTGCCGTAGAGAGTCGCGCCGGTTCCGTACACGATGTGCCTGGAGTCGTACGGGTCGAGGGCAAGGGCCTGGATCCACCAGCCGAACTTCGGCTTGTCGCTGCCCCACTTGAGGAAAGGAGTCTCGGACACGTCGAACACAGCGCTGTCCTTGAGGGACGTCCAGGTACGGCCGCCGTTCGTGGAGCGGAACACCGTGTCGATGTCGGCCCAGCGGTTGTTGGTGGAGACGACGACGGTCCCGGCCCGGCAGGCGTCGACGGCGACTCCGCCATAGGCGAAGGTGTCGGCGGAGCCGTCGGTGGTGGTCCCGCCCGGCTTGACCGGGGTCACGTCCGTCCAGCTGCCGGTCGTGGTGCGCAGCCTGTGCACGCTCCCGTCCGACTGGCCGTTGGGCCCGGGCGCGTTGCCGTACGTCACGTACAGGTCGCGGGTGTGCTTGTCGTAGGCGGCGCGGATCGGAACCTTGGCGGAGGTGGTGCCGACCGGCTGTCCGGGTACGGCTTCCCAGGTCGTGCCGTCGGAGGTGCGGTACAGGTTGGCCGTACCGGCGGTTCCGTTGCCGTCGCCGTCGCCCCACCCGGCGTAGACGGTACGGCCGGCCGCGACCAGGAAGGTGACGCCCTGGCCGCTCGTGCTCGGGGTGGCCGGGAAGGTGCTCGCGGCTGCCCAGGTGGCGCCCCGGTCGGTGGACTTGAGCAGTCCGTCGTGCCGGGTGCCCAGCCACAGGGTGTCACTGTCGCGCGGGTCGACGAGCAGCCGCTCGCCGGCGCCCCGCCCGTCCTCGTTGGCCCCGAGTTTCACGGTCAGGTCGGTACGGGCCCAGGTCGCACCCCGGTCCTCGGACCGCAGGACCGCGCCGTTCCCGGCCCACGACTGGGCGTAGGTGCCGAGGGAGAGGTAGACGCGGTTGGGGTGCGCGGGATCGACCGCGATCGCCTCGACACCGAGGAGGTTCCAGTCGTCCCACCCGAGTTGATCGGTCAGCGCGGTCCAGCGGGCGGCCCGCTCGTCCCACCGGTAGGCGCCGCCGATGTCGGTCCGGGCGTAGGCGAGACCGCGGACGGACGGGTGGAAGAGCACGCCGGTGACGAATCCGGTGCCCCCGATGACGGCGGTGCGCCAGCGGTAGGCGGGCGCGGCGGCAGCCGAGGCCGCCTGGGCAGCCTGGGCCGCCGTACCGGAGAGAGAGACGGCGGAGACCGCGGCAACGGCGGCGCTCGCAGCAAGAACGGCACGTCTACTCGGACGGGACGAAGACATGACTTACCTCGTTCTGGAGGATCCGAAAGAAAGGGGGAGGAAGACGCGCCCCGAAGGGGCGCGGGGCGGTGACAAGCCACAACGCACCCGCAGTCGCCACCAGACCGCAAGACGCACCCCGTACAGCGAAACCTGGAGGTCAGCCCTTGATCGCGCCGGTCAACATGCCCTTCTTGAAGTGGCGCTGCACGAACGGCGAGAGAACCGCCACCGGAAGAAGGGCCATCACCATGACGGCCATCTGCACGGCCAGCCCCGACAGCTGACCGGTCTTGATGGCCTGCCCCAGACCGACCGGAGCCTCCTGCTTCTGTACAAGCTGGATCATGATGTTCTGCAGCGGCATCATGTCCTGGTTGTTGAGGTAGAGCGACGCGTTGAACCAGGCGCTCCAGTACCCCACCGCGTAGAACAGCGTGATCACCGCGACCACCGCACGGGACAGCGGCAGGACGATCTGCCACAGGATGCGGAAGTCACCGGCGCCGTCGATGCGCGCACTGTCGATGAGTTCCGGCGAGATCCCCATGAAGAAGCCCCGCAGCACCAGGATGTTGAAGATGCTCACCGCGCTCGGCAGGATCAGCGCGAGATAGCTGTCCGTCAGGCCGAGGGACTGCACCAGCAGATAGGTGGGGATGAGGCCGGCGCTGAAGAACATGGTCGCCAGCAGCGTCATCAGGATCCCGCGGTGGGCGAGGGAGCCGCTGCGGGACAGGCCGTAGGCGCACATGATGGACACCGCCATCGAGAACAGCGTGCCGACCAGGGTGACGAAGATGCTGACGAGCGCGGCACGGGTGACCTGGCCGCCGCTGAGCAGTTCCTGGTAGGCGATGAAGCTGAGGCCCTTGGGCACGATCACGAGGCCGCCCGCCTCGTCGATGGTCTTGCGCGAGGAGAGACTGGTGACGAGCACGATCCACAGGGGGAAGATCACCGCCAGGCAGGCGAACGCCAGGGCGATGCCCTTGCCCGCGAGGCCGGCCTTCGAGGGCTCTTCCTCCCATGCCGGGCGCGGAGGCGCTTCCCACCAGCGGGGCGCCTTCTGCTGTACCGGCTCGGTGTCCTGGCGGGGCTCCCACATCACGGACGTCATTTCTTGTACACCCCCTGCTCGCCCATGAGATGGGCCACCTTGTTCGCGGCGAGGACCAGACCGATGCTGACCACGCCCTTGATGAGACCGGCGGCGGCCGCGTAGCCGAAGTCCTGGTTGCGTACGCCGTTCCACCACACGAAGGTGTCGAGGATCTCCCCGGCGTCCGTTCCGACGCCGTCGCGTTGCAGCAGGATCTGTTCGAACCCGACGGTCAGGGCGTCGCCGACGCGCAGCACGAGGAGGAGGGCGATCACCGGACGCAGGGCGGGCAGCGTGACGTGCCACATGCGGCGCCAGCGTCCGGCGCCGTCCATGGCGGCGGCCTCGTAGTGGTCCGTGGGCACCGAGGCCAGCGCGGCGAGGAAGACGATGATCCCCCAGCCGGCGTCCTTCCACACACTCTGCGCGGTGATCAGGAAGGGGAAGGTGTCCGGGTTGGTCATGATGTTGAGGCCGTCGTACCCGTTCTGCCGCAGCAGTTGGGAGAGCATCCCCGCGCCGCCGAACATCTGCTGGAAGACGGCGATGACCAGCACCCAGGAGAAGAAGTGCGGCAGGTAGAGGACCGCCTGCGCGACGGCCCGTATTCGGGGCCTGACCACGCTGTTGATGAGCAGCGCGAGCAGGATCGGGATCGGGAAGAACAGCACTAGCTGGACGAAGAACAGCACCAGGGTGTTCTGGACGGCGTTCCAGAAGGCCGAGTCCTCGAAGATCCGCTGGAAGTTCTCCAGGCCGACGAAGGGGCTGTGCAGGATGGAGACGATGCCGTTGTCGCTGATGTAGGGGTCGTAGTCCTGGAAGGCGACGATGTTGCCGAGGATCGGCAGATAGTTGAAGACCAGGACCAGCGCGATGGCAGGCAGCGTCATGAGGATCATGACGCGGTCGCGTCTGTACCTGAGCCGGAGGCTCAGCTTCCCCGAACTCCGTACCTTCGGGGTGTCGGTGGCGTCGTCGGACGCCACCGGGGTCTTCACCGGTGTGCTGGCCTCGGCACTGCTCCGAGGCACCGTGCCGTGGGACACAGCCGTTCTCCTAGCCTCAGAGCCTGATCAGCTCGCCGCCGTGCCGTTCTCGTCGAGCAGCTTCTTGTACCAGTCGCGCAGCCCGTCGCCGCCCTTGCTCTTCCAGTCGGAGACGGCCTGCTGCATGTCGCTGATCTTCTTGTGGCCGCGGATGATGTCGTCCTCGAGCTGCTCGAAGTCGTTGGCGAGGTTGGTGTAGCGGGCGGGCTCGGTGATCTGCAGGCCCCAGAAGGGCGACTTCTTGGTGAAGGCGCCTGTCCGCTGCTCCCACTCGACCATGGCCTTGGTGTAGTCCGGGAGATCGGGGTGGGCGATGGTCGGGGCGGGGCTCGCCACCATGACGTAGGCGTTGAGGACCTCGTTGTTGCCCTTGTCGTTCTTGACCGGCACGCCGTCCTTGAGGGTGTAGTGCGTGCCCTCGACGCCGTAGTTGGTCATCATCCATTCCTTGGTGCCGTACGGCGCCGCGGTGACGTTGGCGACCGCCAGCACGTCGCGGATGACGGATTCGGAGGCCTTCTTGCTGACGAAGGCGAAGATGCCGGCCGGGTTGGCCGCGTACAGCGTCGGGTCACCGCCGTCGTGGTTCCAGATGTCCATGCCCCAGACCTTGACGTCGGGGTTCTGGGTGGACAGGGAGGCCTGCTGGCCGTACCAGTTGACGAGGTTGTTGTTCCAGATCAGGAACTCGCCGGCGGCGAACTTGGGGGCCGGGTCGGTGGCCGAGCTCTTGCCCAACTCGAAGTCGGGGTGGACGACTCCGGCGGCGAACAGCTTGCGCATCCACTCGATGGCTTCGAGGTACTGCGGGGTTTCGAGGCGGTTGACCAGCTTGCCGTCGACCATCTCCCACCAGAGCGGCTTCTCCCCACCGCTGAACACGCCGAAGTTGTTCATCGCGGTCCACTTCATGTCACCGCAGGCCCACCGCTTGGCGCGGGCATTGGTGATGTCCTTGCACAGGGCCATGAACTCGTCGGAGGACCGCGGGACCTCGTAGCCCTCCTTCTCGAAGATGTCCTGACGGTAGAGGGGCACGATGTTCTGGACCGACGGAGAAGGCATCGGCAGGCCCATCAGCTTGCCGCCGAAGATGGAGCGCTGCCAGGCGCCGGTGGGGATCGCCGCGAGGTTCGGGTACTCCTTGACCTTGTCGCCGGACAGGTACGGGCCGAGGTCGGCCATCTTGCCGGCGATGGCGCTGGGTATCTTGCCCATCATGTTCCAGCCGGGGATGACGACCACGTCCGGGACGTCGCTGGAGGCGAGTACCGCGCCGAGCTTCTGGTCGTAGGTGTTGCCGTCCTGGTTCCGCCACTGGACGTCGACGCCGATCAGGTCGTTCATCGACGTGTAGTAGGGGTTGTTCCCCTTCGGCGGCGAGCCCCAGAACGGCGACATGATGGTGACCTTGCCGCCGCTGCCGAGCTTCTTCGCCACCGACGTCTTGAGCGTGGCGATGTCGAGCGGGGCGGTGAAGCCCATCGACGAACCGTTCTTGGACGGGATGTCCGGCTGCACCACATTGCTGGCCACGAAGGCCGGCAGGATCTTCTTCGCGTCCTTGCCCGACGTGGTGCCCTCGCGCGACTTGCTGTCCGAGCCTCCGCAGGCGGCGAGCAGCGGCATCCCGCCCGCGACCGCTGCGGTGACGACCGCGGTGGAGGCGAGGAAGCTTCTCCGGCTCGGTACGGAGGAGGCGGAGGAGGCGTTCGGCGTCATTGCGTCAACCCTTCATGGCGCACCAGGACACCCGGCGGTGGAGCCGTCGGCTGCGGTGTCTTGAGTGTTACTGGCGTGACTGGCGTGACTGGCCGAGAGGAAGGAGTCCTCGGAGGACTGCGGAGGACTGCTCCACCCGGATGGCGTTCCAGGAGGTGATCCCGGTAGCTCCCAGTTAGTCGAAGCGCTTCGATGTTGCTGCGAGGTTAAGTGAACACCTGAGGGCGCACAAGGGTCGGATCCAAGATTCCTCCGGGGTACGGGACCCCGCACGACGGCCCGGACCGCCCCCATAAGCTCCTTGACATCACAGGCAGGAAACGGAGTTGTTGCACCGAGGTCTCTTGACACCCACCCCCACGTCGAATGAGCATCGAAGCGCTTCGAATGTGCCGAGCCGCTCCATCGCAAAGGGAACCCCACGTGACCGCACAAACGCCGCCTTCGCCGCCATTCCGCGATCCGCAGCTGACGACCGCGAAGCGCATCGACGATCTGCTGTCGCGCCTGACCCTCGACGAACGGATCGCGTTCCTGCACCAGTTCGCGCCCGCCGTCGAGCGCCTCGGCGTCGCCGCCTTCCGCACCGGCCAGGAGGCGCTGCACGGGGTGGCGTGGATGGGCCCGGCGACCCTCTTCCCGCAGGCGGTCGGTCTCGGCGCGACCTGGAACGAGGAGCTCGTGCGCCGCGTCGGCGAGGCGGTGTCCAAGGAGGTCCGCGCGATGCGGAGCCGCGACGACCGCGTCGGCCTCAACGTCTGGGCGCCCACGGTCAATCTGCTGCGTCACCCGCTGTGGGGCCGCAACGAGGAGGGCTACTCGGAGGATCCGAAGCTGACCTCGGCGATCGCCACCGCGTACACCCGGGGCCTGCGCGGCGACCACCCCGCGTACTGGCGCACGGCCCCGGTCCTCAAGCACTGGCTGGCCCACAACAACGAGACCGGGAGGGACATCACGTCCTCCTCGGTCCGCCCGCGCGTCCTGCACGAGTACGACCTGCGCGCCTTCCGCGACGCGGTCGAGGCGGGCGCCGTGGCCGGCGTGATGCCCGCGTACAACCTGGTCAACGGCCGCCCCAACCACGTCTCGCCGTACCTGAACGAGCAGCTGCGCGCCTGGACGGACGAGGACCTGCTGGTCTGCTCGGACGCCGGGGCGCCCTCCAACCTGGTCGATTCGGAGCACTACTTCGACACCCACGAGGAGGCGACGGCCGCCTCGCTGATCGCCGGCGTGGACAGCTTCACCGACCACGGCACGGACAGTTCGAAGATCGTCGCCCGCGTCCAGGGCGCCCTGTCCCAGGGTCTGCTGACGGAGGAGGACATCGACAGGGCGGTCCGCCGCCAGCTCTCGGTCCGCTTCCGCCTGGGCGAGTTCGACCCGCAGTACGACCCGTACGCGGACACCAGCGACTTCGACACCCCGGCCCACCGCGCCCTCGCCCAGGAGACGGCGGAACAGGCGATCGTCCTCCTCAAGAACGACGGCACGCTGCCCCTGCCCCCCGGCACCCGGGTGGCGGTCGTCGGTCTGCTCGCCGACGAGTGCAAGGTCGACTGGTACAGCGGCACCCTCATCCACCGCTCGACACCGCTGGAGGCCCTGTACGAGCGCTTCGGCGCCGAGCACGTGGAGTTCGCCGAGGGCGTGGACCGCGTACGGCTGCGGACGTCCGCGGGTACGTTCCTGCATGTACCGCCCGCCGAAAACTCGCCCGACGTCGCCCGGGGCGCCGAGGGCGCGCTGGACCCGGCCCTGCTCGCGGGCCGCACCGACCTGCCCGCGCTCACCGCCGACGCCGACGGCACCGAGTTCGCGCTGATCGACTGGGGCGAGGGAATCCTGACGCTGCGGGCACCCGACGGCCGCTACCTCTCGGTCGCGGAGGACGGCTACGTACGGGCGTCGGCGGACCAGCCCGGCGGCTGGATCGTTCAGGAGACGTTCCGCCTGGAGCCCCAGGGGTCCAACGAATCGCACGAAAACGGTCACCTCCTCAGGCACGTCGGTACTGGTCGCCACGTCTCTGTCGCCGCCGACGGCGTGAAGGTTGCCGACGGGCAGGAGACCCCTGGGGAGATCTTCGAGCTGATCGTCGCCGAACGCGGTGAGGAATCGGTGAAGAGAGTGGCCGCCCGGGCGGACGTGGTCGTGGTGGTCGCGGGCAACGACCCGCACGTCAACGGCCGCGAGACCGAGGACCGCACGACGCTGCGCCTCCCCGCCCACCAGCAGCGCCTGCTGGACGCGGCCCGCGCCACGAACCCCCGAACAGTCCTGGCCCTGACCTCGGCGTACCCGTACGCGGTAGACGTATCGAGTCTCCCGGCAGCCCTGTGGACCGCGCACGGCGGCCAGGCGGCGGGCACGGCCCTGGCCCGCGTCCTGGCAGGCGACGTCTCACCGGCGGGCCGCCTCCCGCAGACCTGGTACGCCGACGACGCCGACCTCCCCGACCTGCTGGACTACGACATCATCGGCTCCCGGCAGACGTACCTCTACTTCGAGGGCACCCCCCTGTTCCCCTTCGGCCACGGCCTGTCGTACGCGTCGTTCGCGTACGCCGACCTGAAGGCCGAGACGGAGGAGGAGAACGAGACGCTGCGGGTGTCGTTCACGGTCACCAACACCGGGGACGTCACGGCGGACGAGGTGGCGCAGCTGTACACGAGGGCGCCCGACTCACCGGTCACCCGCCCACGCAGGGAACTGCTGGCACATCGCCGTATCACCCTGACACCGGGGGAATCGGCCACGGTCTCCTTCGAACTCCCGCTCAGCTGCCTGGAGTTCTGGGACGTGGCGATCGGCGGCCGACGCCTCGCACCGGGCCCGTACGAACTCCTGGCGGGCGCGTCGAGCGAGGACATCCGCGCTCGTACGACGGTCCAGGTGACCGGCACCCCGCCTGCACCCCGTCCGGTCCGCCAACTGGGCCTGGCGGCAGCCGACTTCGACGAGCAGAGCGGTGCCGAGATCGTCGACCGTACGAAGGTGTCGGGCGACGCGGTGACGCCGGCGGGCGGCGGAGAGGCCGAACTGCTGTACCGGGACTGCGACTTCGGGGCGGGGGTCGCAGAGGTCACGGTCGAGGTCGCGGGCGAGGGAGTGGTCGAGGTCGTACTGGACGGCGACGAAAAGGCGACCGTCCTGACACCGACCCCGACGGCGGGCCCGTACGACTACACGACGGCCCGGGCCGCCCTCACCACCGACGGCGTGCGCGACGTACGCCTGAGACTGCGCGGCCCGTTGCGGCTGGCGCACGTCGGCTTCTCCGGCTGAGGGTCCGGAGCGGTCGGCGCATGGAAAGGGTCCGGCACCGGAAGGCATCGGTGCCGGACCCTTTCGTGACGGCGCGTTCGCGTCATCGGTGAGTGTATGTGAAAACGGTTCCCATTAGCTAGAGGGCGAGGCCAGTCAGTACGAGGACGCGCTCGTACGTGTAGTCGTCCATCGCGAACCTGACGCCCTCGCGGCCGACGCCTGACTGCTTGGCGCCGCCGTACGGCATCTGGTCGGCGCGGTAGGAGGGCACGTCGCCGATGACGACACCTCCGACCTCCAGGGCACGGTGGGCCCGGAAGGCGGCCTGGAGATCATGGGTGAACACGCCTGCCTGGAGGCCGTACTTGGAGTCGTTGGCGGCGGCGAAGGCCTCGGCCTCGCCGTCCACCTTCCGCACGGTGAGGACCGGCCCGAAGACCTCCTCGCAGGAGATCGTGACATCGCCGGGTACGTCGGTGAGGACGGTCGGCGCGTAGGAGGCACCGTCACGCTTACCCCCGGCGAGGAGGTTCGCGCCGGCCCGCACGGCTTCGTCGACCCACGCCTCGACCCGCTTGGCGGCGTCCTCGCTGACCAGCGGCCCGACGTCGGTCGCGCCGTCGGACGGATCGCCGGTGACCTGGGCCTCGACCGCGGCGACGATGCGGGGCAGCAGCCGGTCGTACACGGAGGCGTCCGCGATGACCCGCTGCACGGAGATGCAGGACTGGCCGCCCTGGTAGTTGGAGAACGTGGCGATACGGGTCGCCGCCCAGTCGAGGTCGGTGTCGGAGGCGTAGTCGCCGAGGACGACCGCCGCGCCGTTGCCGCCGAGTTCGAGGGTGCAGTGCTTGCGCGGCACAGTGTCCATGATCGCGTAGCCGACCTTCTCCGACCCGGTGAACGAGATCACGGGCAGGCGCGGGTCCTGTACGAGGGCGGGCATGCGGTCGTTGGCGACCGGGAGGATGCTCCAGGAACCGGCCGGCAGGTCGGTCTCGGCGAGGAGTTCGCCGATGACGAGGCCGGAGAGGGGTGTGGCCGGGGCCGGCTTCAGGATGATGGGGGCGCCGGCCGCGATCGCCGGGGCGATCTTGTGGGCGCAGAGGTTGAGGGGGAAGTTGAAGGGCGCGATGCCGAGAACGACGCCCTTGGGGAAGCGCCGGGTGAGGGCGAGCCGGCCCTGGCCGCCAGGGTCGGTGTCGAGGCGCTGCGCCTCGCCGCCGTTGAAACGCCGGGCTTCCTCGGCGGCGAACCGGAACACGGAGACGGCTCGGCCTACCTCACCGCGGGCCCACTTGATCGGCTTGCCGTTCTCGGCGGAGATGAGCTGGGCGATCTCCTCCGTGCGCTCGACGAGACGCCGGCTGACGTGGTCCAGGGCGGCGGCGCGGAGGTGGGCCGGGGTGGCGGCGAACTCGTCACGGACGGCGTACGCGGCGGCGACGGCTTCCTCGACCTGGGCCTCGGTCGGCACGCCGACCTTGCCGACGAGGCGTCCGTCCCAAGGGGAGGTGACGTCGAAGGTGGTCTCGCCGGTGGCCTGGCGGCCGGCGAGCCAGAAGGCGTGGGTGACGGGCGTGGAGGTCATGGATACACGGTAGGGCGGGGAGGGCGGGGGGTTGTTTGTCCGGGGTGGAGTGATGGGGGTGGGGGGTGGGACGGTTTGGCGTGGTGGAGTGCTTTCAGGATGGGACGGGTGGGGGCGGCGGGGGCGAAACAAACCCCGCCCATCCCCCGCCTCACTCCCCCACCGCCGCCGTCGTCTTCAGCGCCAGCCACAACTCCATCCGCACATCCGGATCATCCAGCGACCGCCCCAGAATCTCCTCCACCCGCCGCATCCGGTACCGCAACGTATGCCGGTGCACACCAAGATCCGCCGCAGCCGCGTCCCACTGCCCGTGCCGGGACAGCCACGCCCGCAACGACGCCACCAGGTCACCCCGGCCCGTCGCGTCATGCTCGTACAGCGGACGCAACAACCCGTCCGCGAACGCCCGCACCGCATCGTCCGCGAGCAACGGCACCACGGACCCCGCAGCCAACTGCTCGTGCCCGACCAGCACCCGCCCCCGCCGCCGGGCCACCGACAACGCCTGTTCGGCCTGCTTGTACGCGGCCGCCGCAGCGATGGGCCCTGCCGGCCCCGACATCCCCACCACAAGCTCGTCCTCGTCCCCGAAAGAACCGGAGGACCCAGAGGAGCCGGAGGAACCAGAGGAACGGGAGGAACCAGAGGAGCCGGACGAGCCGGACGAGCCGGAAGACCCGGACGAGCCGGAAGACCCGGAGGAGCCAGAAGCCGACGCAGCATCCCCCCGCCCCCTCACCACCTCCGCCCGCGCCCCCTCCAACGCCGCAGCGAACTCCTCACAGGCCCCCACCGCCGCACCCCCGTCCACCGCGAGCACGACCAGCCGCTCCCCCTCCGGCACCACCAGCACCGCCTCCCCGGCCCGCGCGGCGGCCGACTCCAGGCACTCGGCGAGTCCGCCCAGCGGATCCCCGTTCGTATCGGCGGCGAACAGAGCACCGGCCGTGGGCCTGCTCACAGCGCCGCCCCCGACCTCCCGTACCGCCGCCCCCACCGGAGCGGACGCCGACTCGGCGACGACGATCCGGAACGGCGCGTCGAGCAACGCGCCGTACAGGCCCCCGGCGACGGCGCGCGCGTGGTCGGGTTCGCCGGCCAGCAGCATGCGCAGCACCGCGGCCCCGATGCGCTGCTCGGCGGCCTGCAGGGAACGGGACCGCTCAGTGGTCAGGGTCAGAAGCGCGATGGCCGAGTGGAGGGCGTACCGCTCCGCCGTGCCCAGCGCGGACGCCGTACCCACGGCCAGCGCGGCGCGCGGTCGGCGTCCGGTGCCGAGGGAGTGCAGTTCGACCCGGTCCTGCTCCGCTTCGTCGCCTCCGCCACCCGCGCCCACCACCGCACTCGCCGGAGCCGGCCGCTCCCGCAACCGTTCGACGTCGGCCGTGAGCAGCGCCGCCCGGCGTCCGGCCCATTCGGGCGCGGTGGCGACGACGGCGCCCGAGGCGTCGTACAGCGCGGCCCAGCCGTCGACCTGCGAGGCGAGCGCCGCGAGCAGGCCCTCGGGACCGCCGCTCAGCGCCTGCCGGGTCAGTTCCCGCTGCGCCGCGAATCCGGCCGTCACCGCGCGGTACTGGTCGGCTGCGATGGCTGCCGACACCGCCTTGCTGATGGCGAGGAAGGGCGTGCGTCGCGGGACTTCGAGAAGCGGGAGCCCCTCCAGCTCCGCCGCCTCGACGACTGCCTTCGGGATGTCCGCATAGTTGACGCCGACGGCGAATCCGAGTCCCACCACCCCCGCCTCGACCAGCCGCTTCACATAGCGCCGCATGGTCTCGGGGTCCTCGGCGTCGAGCTTGAGCGCGGTGATCAGGAGAAGTTCCCCGCCCTCCATGTACGGGACGGGGTCGGCCAGTTCGCTGGCGTGCGCCCAGCGCACGGGTACGTCCAGGCGGTCCCCGCCCACACGCACGGTCAGCTTGAGCGCGGAGTGGTGGACGAGCGAGGCGAGCGTCGGGGGCATGAGGCCTTCAGGTCTGTGTGATCTCCGTGAACTTTTGGCCGCCACGTATGAACGACCTGCGCCGATTCTGCCTCACCGTACGTACCGCACGCTCCGCTCAGGCCCGCAGATTCACCAGCAGCGGCGGCGCGTGCTCGCCCTCGACCGTCGTCAGCGACAGCACCGCGTGCCCCGGCGGCACTTCGTGCGCCAGTTCGGACGCCGACCAGCGCTCCCGTTCGACGGTACGTACGGTCACGGCATCGGTGGTGACGGCCTTGCCGGTGACCAGCTTGCGCAGGGCGTGGATGGCACGGGTCATCGGCTGGTCCGCGAAGACGGTGTGCTTGGCCACGTCCCGCGTCTCCACCCAGGCCGTGCCCCAGGCCTGGGCGAACCGGCTGCCGTCCCAGGTCGTCACGCCGGAGAACGCCATCCGGCAGCCGACGGCACCGTACAGCGGCCCGTGCAGCGCCTCCGGGACGTCGCCGATCGTCCGCAGGGCGAGGACGACGCCCGCGTTCTGGGTGCGCAGCCGCTGGATACGGCGTACGGAGCCGGCGGTGACCGTCCCGGTGGCGTCGTCGACGACCAGACAGGCGAAGTGGGGGCGCTGTCCGTCTCGTACGACGGCACAGAACTGGGCGAGGACCAGCCGCGTGATCAGCCGGGCGGCCTCCTCGTGGCCGTGCTCGGGCAGGTCGATACGGACGCGCAGCGGATGCTGGGCGAGGGAGCGCAGGGAGAAGGGCCGAGCCGTGCCACCCCCGCCGAAGAATCCGTCGAAGACCGGCCGGTTCAGCAGCGCGAGCCGGTCGGCGAGGACACGGCCGACGTCGCTCGGGCTGGCCGCCTGCCGGATGCGTACGTCGAGTTCGCGCCGCATGACGGTGAACTGGTCCGCCGCCAGGGCGTCCCGCAGGGCGGACAGCTCGGCCGGGTCGCTCTCCAGCAGTTCCCGCAGCACCGGCAGCGCCGGGAAGCGACCGTACGCCGCCCGGTAGGGGCCGAGCACCTGGGCGAGCGCGGTGGCGGCACTGTCGGTGCCGACGGTGTCGAGGTCGCCCACCAGCGCCTCGGCGAGGAAGGCGGCCGCCTCGTCGGGGTCGTCGGAGTCGGCGTAGGGGTCGAGGTCGTGGACGGAGGAACGGTCCCCGATCCGCACGACGACATCGAACCCGGAGTCTGCGGCAAGGTGGGCTCCCGGCGCGGAGACCGCAACAAAGGCGCACTGCCCGGTGAGCGCCCGCAGCGCCAGCGCCTCGGTCACCGGTTCGACGAGGTGCCGAGTCTTGCCCGCCCCCGACGGTCCGACCGCGAGCAGGGAGGTGCCCAGCACCTCGGGCCCGAGAGCCGCGCCGGCGCCGTGATAGACGAGCGGGGCCCGCTCGGCCTCGGCCCACCGCCCGATGCGCACCTGCCCCGCGGAGAGGTCGTGACGCGCCGTACGCCGGGACAGGTCCCGGGCTCCGGAGGGGTGGACCCAGGCCGCCGCGCCCTGTCGCAGCACGGTGTCCCGGAAGGCCGCGAGCAGCCCGTCCCGCCTGGCGAGCGTCCACGCGTGCTCGACCCGGGCACAGTCCACGTCGTTCATACGACCGCCGGCCACCTCGGCGGTGAGCAGCTCGGCGGCCTCGTACTGACCGGCCTCCCGGAGGTCGGGCCACTGCTCGCGGGGCCGGTCGGCGGGCGCGGGCCCGGTGGGCCCGGCGGCGGCCTTGCGCGCGGCCAGCCGCTCCTTCGCGTACGCCCACCAGCCACCGATGCGGGCGAACGGCCACACGACAAGCAGGGTGATGACGGTGTAGAGGCCGACCTTGAAGGCGGTCGACCCGAACACATCGAACCCGCCGGAGATCAACGCGACGAGGGCGACGACCGCGTCAACGAGCGGCAGGGCGTCCCAGCCGACGCCCGGAAAGGCGTTCGGAAACACGAAACTGAGCGTGAGAAGGGCCCCCAGAGCGGCGAGCAGCGCCCGCGACGGCTGTGACCTGCGCCCGACAAAATGCCGGGCGATGTCGGGCCAACTACCGAGCCGCCCCATCCCATAGAGCAGCACAAGGAAGAAAACACCGTTGTAGACGAGGACAGCCGCGCTGCCCTCCCATCCCTTGGGCGAGACGGTGCCGCCCCACCACCAGTCCTCCGGCGTGAACAGCTTCAGCAGCACCGACTGGTACGGCATCGCGCCCCGCCGCCAGAGCGACCACAGGAACAACCCGACGACGAGCGGGACCAACAGCCCGACAACGGTCACCGGGGAGAGACGCTCCGCCGCCTGCGCCCCCTTCGGCAGCCGGTATCCGTACCGCCAGATCCCGGGCTTGGCATCGGGCCGAGGCTCATTGAGCCACTCGGCGACGGACGCACGAGCGGGCACCCCCTGCGGCACCCCCTGCGGCGCCCCCTGCTCGACGGGCCGAGGGGCCCCGACCGGCCGAGGCGGCACGGACGGCACGCCCGGCGGCCCCGCCGGACGCGGCACAGGATTCGCATGCGTACCCCGCGCGTCCTGCGTCCCGTCGCTGTCCATCGCTTTGCCCCCTGACCTGCCGTTCCGCCCACCATCAGCCATCAGACGTCAATCTAACGCCCCGACAAGGGGAGTTCACGGCTCGACCGGCCTTGGAGTCCGAGTATCTGTACGGATGGTGGCGCGCGGAGGGTCCCAGGAACCCCAGGCCGTGTCGGTCACGAGGCGCCCGTGGTCCAACCGTGGCGGAAACGTTTCGAGGGACGCCCACGCGACGGATACGAACTGGCCCGCGCCACACATCAGCGGGCCCGCCCCCTCGGCTCACCGACCGCCGTCGTCGAAATAGGTGTACGCCGTGGTGGCGCCCAGCGCATCCGTGGTCGAGGCAAGGCGGTCTGCCGACCGCGAGGGCGCCTCGCTTCCCTGTGGAGATCGACCTCGGCCAGATCTGATCACGCGCTGCTCAGCGGCCGGCAGCTCGTGAACGATGCGTGAGCGGACGGCCCGATACAGGGCGGCATAAGACGGATCAAGTGGCTCGCCGGGTGCGCTTCTGACCAGGGGAAACAAGCGGCAATAGCGAACTGTGCGGAATACCGAGCATGGGGTGATTCGCCCAGTTATGCTATTAATGGTTACATTTCTACAGGTTACGGGCTGCAGCCGCCTCCATCGGCCGCCCGGGTACGGCCGCCAGCGAGCCAAGTGAGCGCCAGGGGCAGGGGTTCGAAGCCGGTAGGAGGCGAGTGACGTGACCGTACCGGTGTCCCGAACGGACAGCCTGCCTCAGGCGTTCACCACGTTCGTGGGCAGGCGCCACGATATCGCCGAGGTCCGCCGCCTCCTCGGCTCGGCGCGGCTGCTGACTCTCACCGGGGTGGGCGGCGTGGGCAAGACGCGCCTGGCGCTGGAAGTGGCCACCTCGGCCAGGAATGCCTTCCCCGACGGGACGTGGCTGGTCGACGTGGGAGCGGTGCGGGACCCTTCGGCGGTGGCAACCGCTGCCGCCACCGCTGGGGGCATCGTGGATCTGGGCGCCAGATCCGCCCTCGGTACGCTCGCCGAGCATCTGGCCGAGCACCGGGCGCTGATCGTGCTTGACAACTGCGAGCATCTGCTCGACGCCTGCGCCGAGTTGGTGGGCACGCTGTTGTCGGCCTGCCCTGAACTGACCGTACTCGCGACGAGCCGCCAGACGCTCGGCATCGCCGGTGAGAATGTGTTCACCGTGCTGCCCTTGAAGGTTCCGGACGAAGCGGTCGAACTCCTGCGAGACCGTGTCTCCGCCGTACGGCCCGACTTCCGGATCACCGGCGCGAATTGGGACGCGGTCACCCGGCTGTGCGCCGACCTGGACGGGCTGCCGCTCGCCATCGAGTTGACCGCGTCCCGGCTGCGTACGCTCACCGTCGAACAGGTCGTGGAGCGGCTGGCGGACCGTTTCGCGCTGCTCACCGGCGGCAGCCGGACCGCGGGACCCCGGCAGCGGACCCTGCGCGCGGCGATGGACTGGAGTTACGAGCTGTGCTCGCCGACCGAGCGGCTGCTGTGGAACCGGCTGTCGGTCTTCGCAGGTGGCTTCGCACTGGACGCGGCGGAGGACGTCTGCGCCGGAGAAGCCATCCCCGCTCAGGAGGTGCTGGACCTCCTCGACCGGCTGGTCGTCCAGTCCGTCGTCATGCTCACCGAGCACGAGGGCCTGCACCGTTACCGGCTGCTGAATACCATCCGCGAGTACGGCCGGGGGCGGCTCGCCGAGTCCGGCGAGGAGGAGCACCTGCTGCGGCGGCATCGCGACTTCCACCTGGCCCTGGCGGAACGCGTCGCCGACGGCTGGTACGGGCCCGGCCAGGAGGAGGCCCTGACCCGACTGCGTGCCGAGCACTCCAATCTGCTGGTCGCGCTGGCTCGCGACGACGACCCGCAGGCCACGCTCGCGCTGGCCGCGGCGCTGCGCTTCCACTGGTGCGTCGGCGGATTCCTCGCCGAAGGGCGACGGCAGCTCGACCGTGCGCTCGCCGCCGCGCCCGAACCCACCCCCGCCCGTGCCCGGGCGCTCTGCGCCGCGTCCTGGGTGGCGCTGCTGCAGGCCGACCATGCGGCGACCGACCTGTGGCTGACCGAGGCAGGAGAGCTGGGCGAGCTGCAGGACGATCAGGTGGTACGCGCCTACGTCGTGGGCCTTCGCGGCTCATCGGCGATGTTCCAGGGACGTCTGGCGGAGGCCGTCCCCCTGTTCGAACGCGCGATCGCCGCCCACACGGCGGCCGAGGGGGAAGCCTCGGCGGTCTTCCAGCTGTTCCAGTTGGCGGCGGTGCAGATGTGCACGGGAAATCCGCGTGGGGTGGAGACCGGCCGACAGACGGTCTACTTGGCGCAGGCGCACGGTGAGCGGTGGGCGCGCGCGCATGCGCTGTGGGCACTGAGCTGGGACGCCTGGAGGCATGGTGACCGCGAGGAGCCCCTGGTGATGATCCGGGCCGCGCTCGAGATCGAGCGCGGTTTCAACGAGCCGCTCACCACCGCGCTGATGCTGGAGACGCTCGCCTGGATCGTCGCTTCCCACGAGGAGTACGAACGAGCAGGTCGGCTCATGGGCTCCGCGCGCAGGCTGTTGCGCGACCTGGGTGTGGACATTTACGCGTTCGGTCCACGGACGGCCGAGGACCACGGACGGTGCGAGGAGTCGGTCGTACGAGCACTGGGTCCGGAAGCGTACGAGAGGGCACTCTCGATCGGCGGCAGTCACGACAGTCCCGGCCGAGCCATCGACCATGCCCTGGATCCTGGCGCCGAACCGGCGGTTCCGGTCACCGCCCCCGGTCCTTTGACACCTCGGGAACTGGAGGTGGCCGCGATGGTGGCCAGGGGCATGAGTAGCCGGCAGATCGCCGCCAGACTGGTCCTGTCGCTGCGCACGGTCGACTTCCACGTCGGGAACATCCGTACCAAGCTCGGCTTTCGAACCCGCGCGCAGATCGCGGGCTGGTGGGTGTCGACCCAGGGGCCGACGGAGTGAACACCGGGCGAGCATCCCGTTGACCTCGATCAGGTGCGACGGTCCGCCGGCAGAGCCGGCGGACCGTCGCACCTACGGAGGGACACTTCCGCTCAGGCCATCAGCTGTTGACCAGCACGATGTCCCACTTCTGGCAGTTGTTGCCGTAAGAGGTCCACTGGCGGACCAGAGCGCCGTCGGCCGCCGAACAGTCCTTCACGTCCATGGCCAGGCCGTTCTTGACGTTGGTGATGGTGTAGTGGCCGTCGGCCTCGGCGAAGTCCCACTTCTGGCAGGCATTGTCGGCGGGGGTTGCCAGGCCCATCAACGCGCCGGTCGATGTTGCGCAGTTGAGGTTCTCCAGGACCTTGCCGCTCTTGACGTTGGTGATGGTGTAGTGGCCGTCGCTCGTGGCGTCGAACTGCCACTGCTGGCAGGTGTCGTTCAGCGAGGCCCACTGGTTGATCCCGGTCCCGGTACCGCAGCCCTCCGCGTTGAGGGCCTTGCCGCTGTTGACGTTGATCATCCGGACGTTGTTGGTCGGGCTGGGCTTGATCGTGATCATGCCGGGATATGCGCTGAGTAGCGCGTTGGTGGCCGACGACGGAGCACCCGTGAGCACCACGATCCGGTCGCTCTGGCCGTCGTAGCGGGCGAACGTGTTGAAGGTGTCGTCACCGCTGGGCGCGAGCCGTTCGTAGGCGGCCTTGATGACCTCCGTCATTTTGTCGGAGGTGAACAGCACACTGCGTGCGGTGTTGGGGGTGGGCCAGTTGCTCGGCGCGCTTCCGCCGGCGTCGGTCCAGTTCGTCGGCTTCGGGAGGTTGTGGATGTCGCCGACGTAGTCCTTCGGGAAGATGACCACCGGCCCGATATTGGCGTCGACGAAATACGAGAGGGCGCAGTTGAAGCCGGCCAGCTCCTGCAGCTGGGTCAGAGGGTCCGAGAGGTACCCCGACGCGAGTGGACCGTCTGCCGGATTGCAACTGGGGATCTGCGGTGCGGCGGCCGTTTGCCTCTGGATGACGAGCTTGCCGGAGTACTTGGCGGCCAGCGGGTCGGTGACCGAGGCCGGGGCAGTGGTCTGCAGCACCACCCGGTCGGTCGGCCCGTCGAAGCCCGCGAAGACGTCGTACGTCAGGTCACCGTCGGGTTGCACCGCGTCGTAGACCGAGCTGATGACGGTCTGGAGCTCGTCGATGGTGAAGAGTACGCTCCTCGCGGTGTGGGGCTTTGGCCAGCTGGTGGGGGTCTGCCCGGAGGAGTCCTTCCAGCCCGCTGGTGGTTGCAGGTTGTCGATGTCGTCGGTGTGGTCCTTCGCGAAGATGATCACCGGCCCGATGTTGGGGTCCTCGAAAGCGGCGATGGCGTCTTCGTTCGCGGCCAGGGCCTCCACCTGCTCCCAGACGGTGTCCGCGTCGGCGGCTCGCGCGGGGGCGGCGAAGGTCAGCGTACTGGCGGCCAGCAGGGCCAGGGTGGCAAGGAGACCGCCGCGGACCCGCCGACGGGGCGAGACGCCGGTCCGGACCGGCGCTCTTCGCTTGTTGTTCGTCACCATGCGATTTCCTTCATCTCGGAGGTTTGTCCTTTCGGAGGTTTGTCCTTTCACTTCTGTCATCCCCCCTGCCTGTCACAACGGTTGTAATAGGTACAACCTCCGGTGTACGGGTTCGCAGGAGGGGGGGGAGTGTTCAGGTCCGAGTTGTAGGAGAAATTGGCACCCGTGTCATTTCCGGGGTTATAGATCACCGGCGCAGTCCCGTAGCTGCCATTTATGATGTAGCGGTCTTCTGTGAACGTGACGGTTTCCAGGGCCATGAGGTCCCCGGTCGTCGTACGCCCGGTCATCCGGTAGACATGGACTCCCCGGATCGCTTCGCGCGGAATCCGATGGACGTAGGCCCATTCGTCTTGATGGGCATACCGGTTGGCGAAGTTTGCGTCCCCGCGGAACTGATCGGGCACGTACAGCGCGTTCCTGGCATACCGGGCGTCGATGTCATAGATATAGCTCTCAGCGGATACCCACTGACGGCTGGGGCAGACTGCCGGGAAGTATCTGGATAGAAACCCCCGCCTCGCGTTGTATGCAGCCTGCAACTGCGCACAGTGCGTTCGGGCAGCAGCTGACAGATTGACTCCACCCTGGCTACGCGCGAACGGTATAGCCTCGGCTCGCGTCCCAGTCGTCGAAATGTAGTTGCTGTTGTGCGCCCGGTCGCCCTCGACATGCAGGCGAAGATTGTTGTTGTTTCCCCGCGACCTGAAGCCGTGGGTGAATATCTCGTACGGCGTTCGGGCGTCACCGCGATACAGCGTCGCCGGCATCGTCCTCTCATTCTGAATGTCGGAGTTGTGCAAGTTGGGGCAGGATGCCCCTGTCCCCGAAGAGGAGCCTCCAGGGCAAGTTCCCCTGAGGGGGGTTACGGCCTCTGCCTTCGTGGTCCCCAGCGGGAATTGGAGCAATGCGATGGCCAGAAGGGCCAGGAGGAGCGCCTGGACAACAGGATTCCTGATTGCCCTATGCCTTCCTGCGTGTAGCGTGATTCGCTTGATCATGTGTGCTCCGATTTGGCTAGGAGTACTCAAGAGCCCGAGTGCGGAGGTTGCCTTTCGGGCGGTAGGCCGCCCGTCCACAGGTGGCCGTATATCCGCATCGGGCTGATGGGACCGGTGTCGAACGAGCGGCTGCCGAGCGGAATCGCAAACGACTGCCTGTGCGGCGGACAGCCCATGCCGCCGACGTGTCATGTCGGCAGTCATCTGTCCACGCCGCAAGCATCGGGGCAGCGCCGCCCCCCAGGTACTGGTAGTTCTACGAGGTCAGCGGCGAAACGCGCATGAAGACAGGGCCTCCTGGTAGCTCGGGGGTGCGCGACCCCATTCCGAGCGGTTCCCGGAGACCCTGTTGCCGTTGTTGTACGCGCCCGAGCCCATTCACTTCAACTCGCCCGCCGTGTCGCGCGATTGGCTCGCGCCCGCGTGCGGCAACGGCCGATCGTCCGGATCGGGTGCGCCGGTATCCGTCGGAGATGACGGACGCGGAATGGGCGGCCATCCGGCCGTTGTTGCCGGTACCGGCCTGGCTTCATGGGCGGGCGGACGGCCCGAGGCCTACTGTGACCGGCAACTGCTGGACCGATGAACGATCACGAGCGGAAGGCAAAGCTGCGGGAATTTCTTCACAGGTCACCACAAGATCACCACCCACGCCCGGACAGGCCTACACCTCACGTACCCCACCCCTGTCCATCAAGGCCAAGGACACACCCCCACCACTCCCAAACGGTGCATGCCCGCCCCCGCCCCCCAGGCCTAGCCTGCGAAGAGAGCCGCGGCGAAAACCCCGCGCCGGCCCCACCCGCAGCCCCACGCCAGTCCCGCGTCCGTCACGCCCCCAGGAGCCCCTCATGACCTCCCTCCCCCAGGAGCGCCGCCTAGTCACCGCCATCCCCGGCCCGAAGTCGCAGGCGCTCCAGGCCCGACGTCTCGCCGCCGTCGCGGCCGGTGTCGGCTCGGTGCTGCCCGTGTTCACCGCGCGGGCGGGCGGCGGGATCGTCGAGGACGTCGACGGGAACCGGCTGATCGACTTCGGGTCCGGCATCGCCGTGACGTCGGTCGGTGCGAGCGCCGAGGCGGTCGTGCGCCGGGCGACGGCCCAGCTCGCCGACTTCACGCACACCTGTTTCATGGTCACCCCGTACGAGGGGTACGTCGAGGTCGCCGAGGCGCTCGCCGAACTGACGCCGGGCGACCACGCCAAGAAGAGCGCCCTGTTCAACAGCGGTGCCGAGGCCGTCGAGAACGCGGTGAAGATCGCCCGCGCCTACACCAAGCGGCAGGCCGTCGTCGTGTTCGACCACGGGTACCACGGGCGCACGAACCTCACCATGGCTCTCACCGCCAAGAACATGCCGTACAAGCAAGGCTTCGGGCCGTTCGCGCCCGAGGTGTACCGCGTACCGGTCGCCTACGGCTACCGCTGGCCCACCGGCCCGGAGAACGCCGGTCCCGAGGCCGCCGCGCAGGCGATCGACCAGATCAGCAAGCAGGTCGGGGCGGACAACGTCGCCGCGATCATCATCGAACCGGTCCTCGGCGAGGGTGGCTTCATCGAGCCCGCGAAGGGCTTCCTGCCGGCCGTTCGCCAGTTCGCCGCCGACAACGGCATCGTCTTCGTCGCCGACGAGATCCAGTCCGGGTTCTGCCGGACCGGTCAGTGGTTCGCCTGCGAGGACGAGGGCATCGTGCCCGATCTGATCACCACCGCCAAGGGCATCGCGGGCGGGCTGCCGCTCGCCGCCGTCACCGGGCGCGCCGAGATCATGGACGCCGCGCACGCGGGCGGCCTGGGCGGAACCTACGGCGGAAACCCGGTCGCCTGCGCGGGCGCGCTCGGCTCGATCGAGACGATGAAGGAGCTCGACCTCAACGCGCGGGCCAAGCACATCGAGACCGTCATGAAGGCGCGGCTGGCCGCCATGGCCGAGAAGTATGACGTCATCGGCGACATCCGCGGCCGGGGCGCCATGATCGCCATCGAGCTGGTCAAGGACCGCACCACCAAGGAGCCCCACCCGGAGGCGACCGCGGCTCTGGCCAAGGCCTGCCATCAGGAGGGTCTGCTGGTCCTTACCTGTGGCACGTACGGCAACGTCCTCCGCTTCCTGCCGCCGCTGGTGATCGGCGAGGACCTCCTCAACGAGGGCCTCGACATCATCGAGCAGGCCTTCACCAGCATCTGACGCGCCCTCGGCTCCCGCCGTCCCTCCACACCACTCGCTCATACCGGCCGACCGGCCCGGATTCCGCTTTTTTCCGGGCCAGTGAGGGCACCGTCAGAGCGTGTGAAGAAGGTGTGCGAGGTGGATGGCGGGATGTCGTTCAGCCTGTTTCAGCCCCCTCCCCTGCCGTAGGTTCTATCCAGATGAGAGATACACCCCGCCCGCAGGAAACTGTGGGTGGCACCTGGTCGGGGCCTCCCCAGCTTCGATCCGGTCGTGCCCTCGCGCACACAACCGGAGCTTCCGGCTCCGGGTCTCCTCACCGATCGGACAGTCGCCCGCCCCAAACCCCCCGGGGCGTGCGACGATCCGATCTGATCGGCCACCCCGAAGCGACCCCCCCTGCTTCGGGGTGGCCGACCTCTCGGAGTCTCCTCTCCGTCCTGACCCTCGCGGTCCTCCTCTTCGCGCTGATCACCTGGCAGGTCGCCGTCCACGGCCCCCTCGCCCGCGCGGACGAACGCCTCAGCGACTCACTCGTCCACCCGTCCCCCGGCTGGGCACTCCTCGCCGACCTCGGCAGCATCGTGGTCGCCGTTCCCGTCCTCCTCGTCGTCCTGGTGTACGTCGGTCTGCGCGCACGGCGGGCGGATACGGAGCGCTGGGGGCGGGAACCGGTCGCAGCAGGCGTGCTGATGGCGGCCGTACCGGCGATCGTCGTACCCATGAAGGAGCTCGTCGCCCGGGCCGGGCCGCCGGTGATGGGCCCCGGCACCGGGTTCTACCCCTCCGGTCACACCGCGACAGCCGTCGTGGCCTACGGCTCAGCCACACTGCTCCTGCTGCCGTGGCTGCGCCGTACGTACGCCCGTCGGCTCGTCCTGACCGGCTGTCTCGCCCTCAACGCCGCCGTCGCCGTCGGGCTGGTCGTCCGTGGTTTCCACTGGCCGCTGGACGTGGTGGCGAGCTGGTGCCTGTGCGGGGCGCTGCTGATCCTGCTGCGGCTGTTCGTCCGCAGGCCCTCACGCTGATCCCGTCAGCGATCCCGTCGGCGGCCAGGCCACCCTCCAGTGCGGTGCGATCACATGCAACGGGGTGAAGTCGGGCTCGGTGCCGCCCGGATGGAAGGTCCGCGTGGTGGTCTCCTCGGTCACTCCCTCGGGCACGCACACGCCTCACTCTGCCTCCGAGCGCCACGGCGGCTCCAGCCATCGTCAATTACCCGGCTGTACCCAGCTGTTGGCTGTGCGGCAGGCAGAGGGCCGCGGGAGTCTCGGACATCACCTGTCCTCGTCCATCATCTGTCCTCGTCGGTCGCTTGACTCGCCGCCGCCTCGTGCATGGCCAGTTCGAGGAGTGGCAGGTCGGGTTGGTCAATGACGCGGGTGAGGACGTCGAGGGTGGGGTAGCCGAGTTCACCCGGCAGGATCAGTACGTCCCAGGCCTTGCCGGCGGGCAGCAGCGCGGTCCCCAGGGGATTGCGCTTCCGGGATCATTACGCGGGTTCCGCCACGTCGTGGGAGTGAATGAGATCACTGCCAGTGAGCTGGGGCGTACGCCTGTGGATCACTGCACACCGGCCCGCGCCGTCAACTGTCGAAGCCCAGCCCCAGCCGGTCCATCGTCTTCAGCCACAGGTTGCGCCGGCCGCCGCGTGCGTCCGCCCGTGCCAGCGACCACTTGGTGAGCGCGATGCCGGTCCATGCGAGCGGCTCGGGCGGGAACGGCAGCGGCTTCTTGCGGACCATCTCCAGCGACGTCCGCTCCGTGCGCTCCCCCGCCAGCAGGTCCAGCATCACGTCCGCGCCGAACCGGGTGGCGCCGACCCCGAGGCCGGTGAACCCCGCCGCGTACGCCACCCTGCCCCCGTGCGCGGTGCCGAAGAACGCCGAGAAACGCGAGCAGGTGTCGATCGCCCCGCCCCACGCGTGCGTGAAGCGGACGCCCTCCAGCTGCGGGAAGCAGGTGAAGAAGTGGTCGGCCAGCTTGGCGTAGGTCTCCGGACGGTCGTCGTACTCGGCGCGCACCCGGCCGCCGTACGGATAGATCGCGTCGTAACCGCCCCACAGGATGCGGTTGTCGGCGCTCAGCCGGAAGTAGTGGAACTGGTTGGCGCTGTCCCCGAGGCCCTGCCGGTTGCGCCAGCCGATGTCGGCGAGCTGCGTCTCGCTCAGGGGTTCGGTCATCAGCGCGTAGTCGTAGACGGGGACCGTGTACGCGCGCACACGCTTGACCAGGTTCGGAAAGATGTTCGTGCCGAGCGCGATCCGGCGGGCGCGGACCGACCCGTAGGGCGTGCGTACGGCCATTCCGGCGCCGTACGGCCGCAGGGTGAGGGCCGGGGTGTGCTCGTAGACGCGGACGCCCAGGCGCAGGCAGGCCCTTTTCAGGCCCCAGACCAGTTTCGCCGGGTTGAGCATCGCGACGCCGGTGCGGTCGTGCAGGCCGGCCAGGAAGGTGGGGGACGCGACTTGCTCCCGTACCGCTTCCGCGCCCAGGAACTCGGTACCGGTCGCGAGGCCCTTGCCCGCCAACTCCTCGTACCAGGTGCGGAGTTCGGCCGCCTGATGCGGTTCGGTGGCGACGTCGATCTCGCCGGTGCGTTCGAAGTCGCAGTCGAGTGAGTGCCGGGCCACGGCCTTCTCGATCTCGTCGAGGTTGTGCGCGCCGAGCTCCTGGAGCTGGTGGATCTCGTCCGGCCAGCGGGCGAGGCCGTTGGCCAGGCCGTGGGTGAGGGAGGCGGCGCAGAAGCCGCCGTTGCGGCCCGAGGCGGCCCAGCCCACCTCGCGGCCCTCGACGAGCACGACGTCCCGCTGCGGGTCGCGCTCCTTGGCGATCAGCGCGGTCCACAGCCCGCTGTAACCGCCGCCCACCACCAGCAGGTCGCAGCTCTCGGCGCCGGTGAGGGCGGGTTCGGGGCGGGGCCTGCCGGGGTCGTCCAGCCAGTAGGCGACCGGCTGGGCGTCGGAAAGTGACTTCGTCCAGCGATTTACATTTCCATGGGTCATGGCGCTTGGGGCCATGATTCCAACTCCCTACGAATGCCTGTGAACGCGAACGACGGTGAACGGCTATGCGCTCTTCTGCCTGTTTCGACGGTTGCCGATGACCATTCCGGTCAGCACGAACAGTACGGCGATCAGGAACATGGCCGTACCGATGACATTGATCTGAACGGGCGTTCCGCGCTGCGCCGAACCCCAGACGAACATGGGGAAGGTGACGGTCGATCCCGCGTTGAAATTGGTGATGATGAAATCGTCGAAGGAGAGCGCGAAGGCGAGCAGCGCGCCCGCCGCGATCCCGGGCGCCACGATCGGCAGGGTGACGCGTACGAAGGTCTGCACCGGGCCCGCGTACAGGTCCCGGGCGGCCTCCTCCAGCCGTGGGTCCATCGACATCACGCGGGCCTTCACGGCGACGACGACGAAGCTGAGGCAGAACATGATGTGGGCGATCAGGATCGTCCAGAAGCCCAGCTGTGCGCCCAGGTTGAGGAACAGCGTGAGCAGCGAGGCCGCCATGACGACCTCGGGCATCGCCATCGGGAGGAAGATGAGGGAGTTGACGGTGCCCCGCGCACGGAAGCGGTACCGCACCAGCGCGAAGGCGATCATCGTGCCGAGGACGGTCGCACCGATGGTCGCCCAGAAGGCGATCCGCAGGCTGAGCGAGAGCGAGCCGCACATGCCGGCGACCCCGCAGGGATCCCGCCAGGCGTCCGTCGAGAACTGCTGCCACTCGTAATTGAAGCGGCCCTTGGGTTTGTTGAAGGAGAACACCGTGACGACGACGTTCGGCAGCAGGAGATAGCCGAGGGTCACCAGTCCCGCGATGACGACGAAATGGCTCTTGAGCCAGCGCCCGATCGAATTCACGAAGGCCATTTAAACCAGGTCCTCCGTCCCGGACTTGCGGATGTAGAGGGTGACCATGATGAGGATCGCGGCCATCAGGATGAAGGAGAGGGCGGCGGCTGTCGGATAGTCGAGGATGCGCAGGAACTGCGTCTGGATGACATTGCCGATCATGCGGGTGTCCGTGGAGCCGAGGAGGTCGGCGTTGACGTAGTCGCCGCTCGCCGGGATGAAGGTGAGCAGTGTGCCGGAGACGACACCCGGCATCGACAGCGGGAAGGTGACCTTGCGGAAGGTCGTGAACGGCCTGGCGTAGAGGTCACCGGCCGCTTCGTGCAGCCGTCCGTCGATGCGTTCGAGCGAGGTGTAGAGCGGCAGGATCATGAACGGCAGGAAGTTGTACGTCAGACCGCACACCACCGCGAGCGGCGTGGCCAGCACCCGGTCGCCCGCCGTGATGCCGAGCCAGCTGGTGACGTCCAGGACGTGCAGCGAGTTGAGGGCGCCGACGACCGGGCCGCCGTCCGCGAGGATCGTCTTCCAGGCGAGCGTACGGATCAGGAAGCTGGTGAAGAACGGCGCGATGACCAGGATCATGATCAGGTTGCGCCAGCGTCCCGCGCGGAAGGCGATCAGATACGCGAGCGGATACCCAAGGACCAGGCAGAGGACCGTCGCGGCACCGGCGTACAGCACCGAGCGCAGGAACTGCGGCCAGTAGTCGGCCAGGGCGTCCCAGTAGGTCGCGAAGTGCCAGGTGACCTTGTAGCCCTCCTCCAGGGAGCCCGTCTGCACGGACGTGGAGGCCTGGTAGACCATCGGCAGCGCGAAGAACACGAACAGCCAGAGCAGACCGGGCAGGAGCAGCCAGTACGGCGTCCAGCGGCCTCTCCTGCGCGGGGGCTTCTTCGTCGGCGCCGGCGCCAGGGGCGGCGCGTCGGGGGTCGCGGTGGCCATCAGGCGGCCGCCTCGTCGTCGACCGTCTCGACGCCCGCGTCTATGTCCTGATCGGCGTCCAGGCCGAAGGTGTGCGCCGGATTCCAGTGCAGGACGACCTCCGCACCCGGGACCAGCCTGGTGTCGCGGTCGATGTTCTGGACGTACACCTCGAACTCGGGGCAGACGGGGCTGTCGATGACGTACTGCGTGGAGACGCCGATGAAACTGGTGGCGGCGATCTTGCCGGTGATGCGGTTGCGGCCGGCCGGGATGTCGCCGGCGTCGCCCGCGTGCGTGAGGGAGATCTTCTCGGGGCGGACTCCGACCAGTACCTTGCCGCCGGTCCTGGTCGGCGCGGAACAGCGGGCCTCGGGGAGCAGGAGCTTGCCGCCGCCCGCCTTGAGGACGATCTCGTCGCCGCTCTTGGTGGCGACCTCGGCCTCGATGAGGTTGGAGGTGCCGAGGAAGTTCGCGACGAACGTGGTGTGCGGGTTCTCATAGAGGTCGGCGGGCGACCCGAGCTGCTCGACTCTGCCCGCGTTCATCACGGCGACCGTGTCGGCCATCGTCATGGCCTCCTCCTGGTCGTGCGTGACATGGACGAACGTGATGCCGACCTCGGTCTGGATGCGCTTCAGCTCCAGCTGCATCTGGCGGCGCAGCTTGAGGTCCAGGGCACCGAGCGGTTCGTCGAGGAGGAGCACCTTGGGGGTGTTGATCAGCGCGCGGGCCACGGCGACGCGCTGCTGCTGGCCGCCGGAGAGCTGGTGCGGCTTCTTGCGCGCCTGCTCGCCCAACTGCACGAGCTCCAGCATGTCGTCGACCTGCTTCTTCACCGACTTGATGCCGCGCCGGCGCAGGCCGAAGGCGACGTTCTCGAAGATGTCGAGGTGCGGGAAGAGCGCGTACGACTGGAAGACGGTGTTCACCGGCCGCTTGTACGGCGGCAGGTTCGTGACCTCCTGCTCGCCGAGGAAGACGGTCCCGGAGGAAGGTTCCTCCAGGCCTGCGATCATCCGCAGGGTCGTGGTCTTCCCGCAGCCGGAGGCACCGAGCAGAGCGAAGAAGGAGCCCTGCGGGACGGTGAGGTCGAGCGGGTGTACGGCGGTGAAGGAGCCGTACCTCTTGCTGATCCCGGAGAGACGGACGTCGCCGCCGTGGTCTGTGCTGGTCATGGTGTGGTCCTTGGGGAGTCGGAGGAGTTTCGCACCGCTGGGAGCAGGCGTTGCTACGCCCCTGTCAACTTCGCGAACTTCTCCTCGTACGCCGTCTCTTCCTTCTGGCTCAGCAACCGGAAGGCGTGGGACTTCGCGGCCATCGCCGCGTCGGGAATGATCAGCGGGTTGTCCGCCGCGTCCTTGTCGAGCTTCGCGAGGTAGGGCTTCACTCCCTCGACGGGACACACGTAGTTGATGTAGGCGGCCAGTTCGGCGGCCGGCTCGGGCTCGTAGTAGTAGTCCATGAGCCGCTCGGCGTTCGTCTTGTGGCGCGCCTTGTTGGGGATCAGCATGTTGTCGCTCGAGGTGATGTAGCCGCTGTCCGGGATGATGAAGTCGATGTCCGGGCTGTCCGCCTTGAGCTGGACCACGTCCCCGGCCCAGGCGATACAGGCCGCGAAGTCGCCCGACGTCAGGTCGGCCGTGTAGTCGTTGCCGGAGAAGCGGCGGATCTGGCCCTTGTCGACGGCCTTCTGGAGGCGGGCGATCGCCGCGTCGTAGTCGTCGTCGGTGAATTTCGCCGGGTCCTTGCCCATGTCCAGCAGGGTCATGCCGATGCTGTCGCGCATCTCGGAGAGGAACCCGACGCGCCCCTTGAGCTTGGGGTTGTCGAGCATGTCGGAGACCGACTTCACCTCGACACCGTCCAGGGCCTTCTTGTTGTAGGCGATGACGGTCGAGATGCCCTGCCAGGGGTACGAATAGGCGCGACCCGGGTCCCAGTCGGGGCTGCGGAACTGATCCGACAGGTTCGCGAACGCGTGCGGGAGGTTGGAGGGGTCCAGTTTCTGCACCCAGCCGAGACGGATCAGCCGGCCGGCCAGCCAGTCGGTGAGGACGATGATGTCCCGGCCGGTGTCCTGGCCCGCCGCGAGCTGCGGTTTGATCTTGCCGAAGAACTCGACGTTGTCGTTGATGTCCTCGGTGTACTTGACCTTGATGCCGGTCCGCTCGGTGAACGCGTCGAGCGTGGGGTGGTGCTTCTCGCTCTCGTCGACGTCCATGTACTCGGTCCAGTTGGAGAAGTTGACGGTCTTCTCCTTGGCCGAGTGGTCGTCCGCGGAGACGCCTCCCGCTGTTTTGCCGGCCGCGGGGATGCCGCAGCCGGTCAGCGCACCGAGGCCGCCGGCCACCAGGGCACCGCCCGCGGAGGCGCGCAGCAGGTTCCGACGGGTCAGGGCGGCCCTGCCGTTTCGGAAGCTGCGCCGCATGGCGGCCACCTGGGCCGGGGAAAGGCGGTCGGGCTCGTACTGCTCCATGCGCGTGGTGCCCTTTCGGGAGGGTGTGCGGCCGCTGGTCGGTCGGCCTGTGTCCGGTCAGCGGTCCCCGAAGATCGTGCGGTGCCAGTCCTTGCGGGCAACCGCGGTGTTGTCGAACATGACGTGCTTGATCTGCGTGTACTCCTCGAACGAGTACGTGGACATGTCCTTGCCGAAGCCGGACGCCTTGTACCCTCCGTGGGGCATTTCGCTGATGATCGGAATGTGGTCGTTGACCCACACGCAGCCCGCCTTGATCTCGCGGGTGGCGCGGTTCGCCCGGTAGACGTCCCGGCTCCAGGCGGAGGCGGCGAGACCGTAGGGCGTGTCGTTGGCGAGCCGGATGCCCTCGTCGTCGCTGTCGAAGGGGAGGACGACGAGCACCGGCCCGAAGATCTCGGACTGGACGATCTCGCTGTCCTGAGGGGCGTCTGCGACCAGAGTGGGCCGGTAGTAGGCGCCGCTCTTCAGCTCCCCCTGGGGAGCCTCGCCGCCGGCCACCACGCGCGCGTAGGCACGCGCCCGCTCGACGAAACCGGCGACGCGGTCGCGCTGTGCGTGCGAGATGAGCGGCCCGAGATCGGTGCCCTGGGCGAACGGGTCACCGAGCCGGACGGTGTCCATAAGGGCGGCCGTTTTCGCGACGAACTCCTCGTACAGCGGCCGTTGCACGTACGCGCGCGTGGCGGCCGTGCAGTCCTGCCCGGTGTTGATGAGCGAGCCCGCGACAGCACCGTTGACGGCCGCGTCGAGATCGGCGTCGTCGAAGACGACGAAGGGTGCCTTGCCGCCCAGCTCCAGGTGGAGCCGCTTGACGGTGGCGGTGGCGACCTCGGCGACACGCTTGCCGACGGCGGTGGACCCGGTGAAGGACGTCATGGCGACATCGGGATGCCCGACGAGGTGCTCGCCGGCTTCCTTGCCGGTTCCGGTGACGATGTTGACGACGCCGTCCGGAATCCCGGCCGCGGTGGCCGCCTCGGCGAAGAGGAGGGAGGTCAGCGGGGTCAGCTCGGCGGGCTTGAGCACGATCGTGTTGCCGGCCGCGATCGCCGGGAGGATCTTCCAGGCGGCCATCTGGAGCGGGTAGTTCCAGGGCGCGATGGAGCCGACGACACCGATGGGTTCCCGGCGGACGTACGAGGTGTGGTCGCCGGAGTACTCCCCGGCCGACTGCCCCTGGAGGTGACGGGCGGCGCCGGCGAAGAACGCGGTGTTGTCGATCGTCCCCGGCACGTCGAACTCGCGGGTCAGCTTGAGCGGCTTGCCGCACTGGAGGGACTCGGCGCGGGCGAACTCCTCGGCGCGCTCGGCGAGGACGGCAGCGAAGCGGTGCAGTGCGTCGGAACGCTCGCCCGGGGTGGCCCCGGCCCAGCCCGGGAAGGCCGCGCGTGCGGCGGCGACTGCGGCGTCCACGTCGTCGGTGCCGGCCAGCTCGTACGTGTAGACGGCGTCGCCGTTGGCCGGGTCGACGACCGCGTGCGTATGCCCGGAGGTGCCGTGGGTCAGGCGGCCCGCGATGTACTGCGCGCCGGCCGCGAGCCGCTCCTGTGCCGGGAAGCGATGGCCCGAATTGTGCATGTCGCTCTCCTCCGTCACCCGCCCCGCACTGCGGGGGTCAACGTAGCTCCAGGTCCATTTGAGTGCCGATCCTGACAGAGCAAGTGGACTCCAACAAGGGATTCCGTTGTTGCCATTTGGTTACGCGACGGAATCTGTCGACCAGGTGTCGAGCCGGATGGGAAATGACGGGACGTGATGTCAGTGGTGGCTGCCAGACTCGCGTGCATGGGGAAACTCGTAGCGAACACGGAGAACACCGGGAAGTCGGGGCAGATCGACTCGGTCGAGGCCCTGACCAGGGAAGTCCGTGCGGGGGCCCGGGTCAGGTACCTGCACTTCTGGGGGCACCGACCACGCCCGGACGGCGGTGTGGGTGCGAGCTGTCTCAGCCAGTGGTGGCCGGCCGCGTTTTCGGTGGACGGGGTGGAGTACGCGACGGCCGAGCACTGGATGATGGCCGCCAAGGCCCGCCTGTTCGAGGACGAGGAGGCGGAGCACCGGGCGATCTCGGCACCGAACCCGGCACTGGCGAAGAAGGCCGGGCGGCTCGTGCGTGGCTTCGACGAGGCCGTATGGGAGCGCGAGCGCTTCGGGATCGTGGTCGAGGGCAGCGTCCACAAGTTCGCCGCGCATACCGCGCTGCGGGGTTTTCTGCTGGGCACGGGCGAACGCGTGCTGGTGGAGGCGAGCCCCATGGACCGCGTGTGGGGCATCGGCCTCGCCGCGGACGACGAGGCGGCGATGGATCCCGAACGGTGGCGGGGCCCGAACCTGCTGGGGTTCGCGCTGATGGCAGCGCGGGAGCGGTTGCGGGTGGGTTAGCGCTCCGCCGGATGCGCGGTTCGTCTGCCATGGGTCGGGGGGCTGGGGAGGCTGGCGGGGGCCGGTCGCGCCCACGCTGCGGCGGCCCGGATGAGCCCGGCCCGCGCCCCTCGAAGGTGCGGATTCCGCTGGGGACGGGCGAGGCCGGCGGGAACGGGCCCTTTCACCCGGCGGCGGACCGGATGGATACAGCCGCGCGCCACCTCGCGGGATGCGGATTCCGCACCCGCCTTCCCGGGGCCGCTCGGATCCGCCTGCTCAGCCGCTGCCGCGGCGGGCGACGCCCTGGGGTCCCCCTCCGTGGAAGGCATGGCATGCCCCATGTCTCCAACACGATCCGCCGGGCAGGCCCTGGATCAGTCCTGGACCTGCTGGGACAGGACGGTCGAGTAACTGCCGTCGATGTTGTCCGCGGACCCCTCTTCGCCGAACGCGATGATGAGGACGCCGAACGCCACGGCGATGACGATGCCGACGGCACCGCAGATGATCCCGGCCAGCGCCTGGCCCGGGTTGGTCGCCTGGCCCCGGCGGGCCCTCTGCCGGGCGACCAGGCCGAAGACCACGGCGAGGATGCCCAGGATGATCGCCAGCGGCCAGAGGCAGAAGAAGACAGCCGAGATGATGCCGACCACGAGCGAGGCCGTACCCATGCCGTTCATCGGCTGCGGCGCCATCGGGGCCCAGCCGTAGCCGGGGCCGCCGCCGTACATCGGGGGCGCGGGATACCCGGGGCCGGAACCGGCGTATCCGGACTGCTGGGGATAGCCGTAGCCCGCACCGGACGGGTGGGTCGGATAAGACGGATAGGCGTACGGCGCCTGTCCGGGGCCGTCGGGTGCTATGGGCGGCGGGGGAACCGGCCCGCCGGGCGCGGCGGGCCGGGCGTAGGAGGCCTGAGGGGTGGGGGGCGCGAAGGGGTTGTCCTGCGGGACGCCGGCAACGGGGCCGCCGGGCGGGGCGAAGGGGTTGGCCCAGGGCTGGGAGGCCTGGGCCGCCGGGGCTGCCGGTGGAGGCGTGGTGCCCGCCGGGGTCGAGGTGACCGTGGGGTGGTTGTGGACGGAGGGGAGTGGCGGGTCGGCGTCGCCGGCCTTCCGGAACATCGTGCGGCGTGGGCCGTCGGCGGCGGAGCCGGAGCCCCGGGCGTCCGCTGCCGGCGCTGCCCACGGGTCGGGCTCGACGCCGGAATCCGCCGTACCGTCGGAAGCCGGCCCGGCCGGAGGCTTGTCCATCGGGACCCGTGCGGGCGTGCCGTTCGCGGGGCTCTCGCCGACGGTTTCGCCGGTCGCCGCGCCCTCGGAACTCGCCCCCTCCGCAGGGATGTTCTCCGGCGAGTGCGGCGGCTGCGCGGCATCGGACATGCGTGGGGTCCCCTCGTTCGTACGTTCTGTCATGCTACGGCCCGCGATCGCAGGGCGACGGAGCGCCTCGGCATCCCCGGCCGCCCCTCCCACCTGCCCTGCCCCGGACGGAACCCACGGGTGTCTCTTCGCGGGCCCGGCCTACGATGATCCCCGAGTCATCGATCAGCCGATCACCCGCGTCCCGCCGACCACCGCACGGTCCGGGGCGCCGTTCCCGGGGAGGAACCCTTGACCGACCACCACCAGCGTGCCGCAGCCGGCATCAGTGACCCGCACGCCTTCATCTCCGGGCTGCCCAAGGCCGAACTGCACGTCCACCACGTCGGCTCCGCCTCCCCCCGGATCGTCTCGCAGCTGGCCGCCCGCCACCCCGACTCCCAGGTGCCGACCGACCCTGAGGCCCTGGCCGACTTCTTCACGTTCACGGACTTCGCGCACTTCATCAAGGTGTACCTGTCGGTCGTGGACCTCATCCGCACGCCCGAGGACGTCCGGCTGCTGACGTACGAGATCGCCCGGGACATGGCCCGGCAGCAGGTCCGGTACGCCGAGCTGACCATCACCCCGTTCTCCTCCGTACGCCGCGGCATCGACGAGCGGGCCTTCATGGACGCGATCGAGGACGCCCGGAAGTCGGCCGAGGCCGAGTTCGGGACCGTACTTCGCTGGTGCTTCGACATCCCGGGCGAGGCCGGGCTCGTATCGGCCGAGGAAACGGTGCGGCTCGCCACCGACGACCGGCTGCGCCCGGAGGGGCTGGTGTCGTTCGGGCTCGGCGGGCCGGAGATCGGCGTACCCAGGCCGCAGTTCAAGCCGTACTTCGACCGGGCGATCGCCGCCGGACTGCGGTCGGTGCCGCACGCGGGCGAGACCACCGGGCCGGAGACGGTCTGGGACGCGCTGAACCACCTGCGCGCAGAACGCATCGGGCACGGCACGAGTTCCGCGCAGGACCCCGAACTGCTCGCGCACCTCGCCGAGCAGCGCATCGCCCTGGAGGTCTGCCCGACCTCCAACATCGCCACGCGCGCGGTCCGTACGCTCGACGAGCACCCCATCAAGGAGTTCGTGCGGGCCGGCGTCCTCGTCACGATCAACTCCGACGACCCGCCGATGTTCGGCACCGACCTCAACAGCGAGTACGCGGTCGCCGCCCGGTTGCTCGACCTCGACGAGTGGGGTCTCGCCGACCTCGCCAAGAACGCCGTCGAGGCCTCCTTCCTCGACCCGGCGGGCAAGGCCGCGCTGGCCGCCGAGATCGACACGTACACCTCGGCATGGCTCGCCCCCTGAGGCACGTCACCATCTCCCGCCCCAGCACAATGGGCCCATGCAGAACGTGACCGCCGTGGCCCATCGCGGCGCCCCCTACCGCTTCCGCGAGAACACGACCGACTCGCTGCGTTCCGCGCTCGAACAGGGCGCGGACGCGGTCGAGATCGACGTACGACTCACCCGTGACGGCGTGCCCGTGCTGCTGCACGACGCGACGCTGAAGCGGCTGTGGGAACGGGAACGGCCGCTGGCCGTACTGACGGCGGCCGAGGTCCGCCGGCTGACGGAGGACGGGGTGCCGACGCTCGCGCAGGCGCTGACCGTGACCGAGGGCAGCCGGGTGATGATCGATCTGCCGGGATCGCCCGATGTACGGGCGGTACGGCGGGTGATGGACGTGGTCCGGGAGTGCGCCGCGGAGGACCGCGTGTACTACTGCGCGGACGCCCCGGCGATGCTCGCGGTGCGCGCGGCCGACCCGACCGCGGAGATCGCCCTGACCTGGAAGAGCGTCGCAGCGCCCCGCCCCGCCCTGCTGGCGGCGGTTCGCCCGCGCTGGCTCAACTACCGCTTCACTCTCGTCGACCGGAGACTCGTGGCGCGGGTGCACCGGGACGGCTACCTGCTGTCGGTGTGGACCCCGGACACCCGTCGTTCCATGCGGCGACTGCTGGACGCCGGTGTCGACTCGATCACCACCAACCGGATCGACGCGTTGTGCGCGCTGCGGAAAGGGTGACGCGGCCTACCCGTTGAGATCATGGCAGCTCAGGTGTCCTGCACTCGGGACTCCTGAGCGACGGTCGCCGGGTCGGCCGGGGTGGCCCGGGTGGCGTACTGCGGGACGGGGGTGTCGTCCTTGCCGGTGTCGCGGACCAGGCCGTAGCGCTTGGCGCCCTCGGGGGGTCCCCTGGTCACGTCGGCCTCCACGTTGTCCCAGGTCGTCGGGAAGACGCTCAGGCCGTAGTCGGCGCCCCGTTCGTTCACGGTGAGAGTGACACTGCCGTCGACGTAGAAGTACTCGTTCTGCCACATCTGCTGGGTACCGGCCGGCGGCACGGCGTAACCGGTGGTCGAGTTGCCCATGCCGGTGGCTGAACTGTCGGTGCTGCTGACCCGGTCGTCCATACGGCGGCCGCCGCCCGAGGCCACGTGGAAGAGCTTGCCCTTCAGACCGGTCCAGGCCGGCATGACCAGGCCGCCCGCCCGGTACTGCGGCGAGATCTGCCAGCGGACTAGGACATAGCCCTGGCCGGTGAGCGTCACGCTGTCGCCGCGGTGGTTCATGGTGGCGTGCGCGCCGCCGGTGCTCGTGATCCCCGGCTCGGGCCGGCGCGGGAGGGCGGCGGCCCGCGCGTTGGGATCGGGCGCCGTGTCGACGGCGTCGACGACCGTGCCGTACAGGTCCGGCTTCGACTGCGTCGCCGACGGGCTGGGAGAGGTCGAGGGCGAGGGAGAGGGCGACGCCGACGGGGATCGGGGCGGAGTGGTGACGGGTGCCTGGGACTGCGGGCGGGCCGTGGGGGTGGCGATGGCCGGCGGCGGGTCCTCGGCGGGCTGTGTCACGACGTACGCGCCGCCCGCGACGATCGTCGCCCCCGCGCTGAGGGCGACGGCCGGCTTCGTCAGGGCGCCGAGCACCTTGCCCGACCACCCGAGGGAAGCGCCGGCGGTGGCAGCGACGGCCGTTTTGCCGCCGAAGGCCAGCGACAGGGTGAAGCCGACGGGCAGCGGAACGAGCGCGATGCCGACCAGCAGCCGCTCCGCCGGTACGACGACCGCCTCGCCCGGGCTCGCGCAGTACGCGCACCCTCTGATGTGCCGGGCCAGCCGCTTGCGCCACACGGAGTCCGGGTCGCCGTCCCAGCGGGCGGTCAGTTCACGCAGGTCGGGGCAGGCGTCGTCGAGCGCCCGTACGATTCCGCGCGAGGCCTCCAGGCGCCCCTTCATCCGCTGGACACGCACGGCGGCGTGCTGTCGGCTGATGCCGACGGCAGCCGCCAGCTCACGGCGGCTGAGTTCGCCCGCGACCTCCAGCCACCACAGGGACAGCAGTTGGCGGTCCTCGTCGTCGAGCCAGCGCACCGCCTCCGCGACCTCGCGCCGCTGCCCCTCCAACTGGAGTCTCAGCACAGTGAGTTCGGCGAAGTCAGCGGCTCCGTCGGCCGTCTCGTCACGCAGGATGGCGGTCGTACGGCGGCGTGCGCGGTCCCGGATCTGCCGCATCGCGATCGCCACGAGCCACGACCGGAAGCTGTCCGGGTCGCGCAGGGAGCCGAGGTTGTCGACAGCCCGGAGCATGGTCTCCTGCACGACGTCGTCCACGTCCGCGTGACCGTTCAGGGCCCGGCCGACGATGTTGTAGACCAACGGCAGCCAGCCCGCGACCAGCTCGTCCAGCGCCCGCCGGTCACCGGCCTGCGCCGCAGCGATGGTGGAACTCCACTGACGCCCGTCCACAAAAGCCCCTTCTCGTACGTGTGTGCACCTTACGTCGCCCTGTTGCACACCAGTTCCCCACGAGGTCGCCAGAGGAGACGGACCGGAGGCACCGCCGATAACAGTTTTCGCCCCCCGCACAGGCCGCCCAGAGCACGGGCCCTAGGTGCGATCCCCGACAAGATCCGGACGCGGTACGCCAGTTGGCCCCAGGCCAAGACCAGGGTCGACGTACTCCTCAGTGACGATCCGTATCGCCTCGTACCGATCAAGGATGTGAGCATCGACACCAGCCGCCACCTGCAGGAGCAGCCGATGCACATGCCCACGCGTACCGCCGCCCGCGCCACAGCCCTCGCGACCGTCCTCACCCTCACCCTCGCCCTGCCGGCCGGTGCCCTTGCCGCTCCCACGTCAGCCGCGTCCCACCCGGCGACCGTGCGGGACGCGGCGCCGAACGCAGAGGCGCTGCGGGCGGCGCTCGCCGGGTTACCTGACGGGGACGCGACCGCGGCTCTGGTACGGGTCGGCGGCACCGGCGGTGTCTGGCGCGGCAGCGCGGGTGTGCACGACCTGACGAGCGGGCGAGCGGCGGACCCGGACGCGCGTTTCCGCGTGGGTTCGACGACGAAGGCGGTCACGGCGGCGGTCGTGCTCCAGCTCGCGGCGGAGGGCAAGGTGAACCTCGACCGACCGGCCCGGCGCTACCTTCCGGAGCTGATCCCCGCCGCGTACGGACAGGTGACCGTGCGCCAACTCCTGAACCACACCAGCGGCATCCCGGCCGCCGACGGCCTCGGTACGACCTTCGAGGAGTGGTACGCACACCGCTTCGACCGCCACTCGCCCCGCGAGATGGTCGCCTCGGCCACCGCCAAGAAGCCCGAGTTCGCACCGG
Organism: Streptomyces sp. NBC_00576; assembly: GCF_036345175.1. Taxonomy (NCBI): domain Bacteria; kingdom Bacillati; phylum Actinomycetota; class Actinomycetes; order Kitasatosporales; family Streptomycetaceae; genus Streptomyces; species Streptomyces sp. NBC_00576. Next base: position 2,908,687 of record NZ_CP107780.1, read on the forward strand.
GCGCCGAGCAGCACTACCTCAACATCAACTACACCGTCCTCGGACTGCTGATCGAGCGGACCACCGGCCACTCGTACGAGCACGAGACGGCCCGCCGTGTCCTCGCCCCGCTGGGAATGCGGAACACGTACTTTCCCGGCACCGACCCGGACATCCGGGGGCCGCACAACCACGGCTACCAGGCCGTGACGCGGGCGGACGGCACGACGGAGTACCGCGATGTCACGGTGTGGGGCACCACGGACAGCTGGGCGGCGGGCGCCATGATCTCCACGACGGCGGATCTGGAGCGGTTCCTGACCGCCCTGTTCCGCGGGCGGGTTGTGCCACAGCCGCAGCTGAAGGAGATGTTCACCGTCCCCGCAGGCGTGAGGGGTGCCACGATGAGCGCGGGTCTGCAGCGGTATGTCACCGACGACGGCACGGAGTTGTGGCTCAAGTCGGGCGGCCGGTGGGGCTACAACTCGGTCATCGCCGCCACCCGCGACCTGTCCCGCACCCTCGTCTACAGCGTCAACTCCACCGACGCGAAGGGCCAGGGCATGAATCCCGTCGCCGCACGCATCGCGCAGGCTGCCTTCACACCGTGACGTGGGCCGCGGCTGGAGGCGTCGCCGTCAGCGCCTCCAGCCGCTTGATCCGCTTCCGCACGGCGTACAGCGGGATCACGCCGAACACCCCGAACGACATGTCGATCACCGTCCACCAGAAGGGAATCCCCCTGATCGGCCCGCAGATCAGCGCGAGCGGAACGATCCCGGCACAGGCGATCATCCCGAACTCGACGACCCAGATGTTGCGTACGGGGTCGCGGTAGGGCCCGTAGAAGGCGACCGCGATGACGAGGTGGGCGAAGGCGAGCCAGTCCGTGCCGTAGAGGACGAAGGGATAGCGCTCGTCGGTGGCGTCGAGGCCATCACGTACCCGCTCGACCCAGTCCATCAGCCCGGGCAGGTGCTCGGGTACGGACAGGGCCCTCAGCAGGCTCTCGGTCCAACGCAGTTCGTGCACGAGGGGAAAGGCCGTGGCGCCACTGAGCACCAGGCACACGACGAAGAGGACCAACCAGGCACGGATGCCCCTGAGCAGGGCGGCTCTGTCGCTCATGGAGGCAGCATACGCTGTAATTGAACACGTTCAAAAATGCCGCCGCGCATCCCCGCTCCCCGACCGAGCCGCCACAGCCGTGCGGCCCCGGACGGAGAACTCCCGTCCGGGGCCGCACGCGTGCCACAAAACAACCGTCAGCCGCCGAGCGACGTCATCACATGCTTGATCCGCGTGTAGTCGTCGAAGCCGTACCCCGAGAGGTCCTTGCCGTAGCCGGACTTCTTGAAGCCGCCGTGCGGCATCTCCGCGACCAGCGGGATGTGGGCGTTGATCCACACGCAGCCGAAGTCCAGGACCTTCGACATCCGCATCGCGCGCGAGTGGTCCTTCGTCCACACGGACGACGCGAGGGCGTAGTCCACGCCGTTGGCCCATTCCACGGCCTGTGTCTCGTCCGAGAAGGACTGGACGGTGATGACCGGGCCGAAGACCTCGTTCTGGATGATCTCGTCGTCCTGCTTCAGGCCCGACACGACGGTCGCGGCGTAGAAGTAACCCTTCTCACCGACCCGATGACCGCCCGCCTCGACCTTGGCGTGGGCGGGCAGCCGCTCGATGAAGCCGGAGACCTGCGCCAACTGGTTGGGGTTGTTGAGCGGCCCGTACAGCACGTCCTCGTCGTCCGGCTGCCCGGTCTTCGTCTCGGCGGCGGCCTTGGCGAGCGCCACGACGAACTCGTCGTGGATGGCCTCCTGGACGAGGACACGCGTGGCCGCCGTACAGTCCTGGCCCGCGTTGAAGAAGCCCGCGACCGAGATGTCCTCGACGGCCTTGGCGATGTCGGTGTCCTCGAACACCACGACCGGCGCCTTGCCGCCCAGCTCCAGGTGCACGCGCTTGAGGTCTTTCGACGCGGACTCGGCGACCTGCATACCGGCCCGCACCGAACCGGTGATCGACGCCATCGCCGGCGTCGGGTGCTCGACCATCAGCCGACCGGTGTCACGGTCCCCGGTGATGACGTTGAAGACGCCCGTGGGCAGGATCGAACCGATGATCTCCGCCATGAGAACCGTGGACGCGGGCGTCGTGTCCGACGGCTTGAGCACCACGGTGTTGCCGGCCGCGATCGCCGGGGCGAACTTCCACACGGCCATCATCATCGGGTAGTTCCAGGGCGCGACCTGCGCGCAGACACCGACCGGCTCGCGCCGGACGATCGACGTCATCCCGTCCATGTACTCGCCGGCGCTGCGCCCCTCCAGCATCCGGGCGGCACCCGCGAAGAAGCGGATCTGGTCCACCATCGGCGGGATCTCCTCGGACCGGGTGAGCCCGATCGGCTTGCCGGTGTTCTCCACCTCGGCCGCGATGAGCTCCTCGGCGCGCTCCTCGAACGCGTCCGCGATCTTCAGGAGGGCCTTCTGCCGCTCGGCCGGCGTCTTGTCCCGCCAGGCGGGGAACGCGGCGGCGGCCGCCGCCATGGCGGCGTCGACGTCCGGCTGCCCGGACAGCGGCGCGGTCGCGTACGCCTCGCCCGTCACGGGGTTGACCACCTCGGTGGTCCGCCCGTCGGCGGCGTCCCGGAACTCACCATCGATGTAGTTGCGCAGACGACGCAGCTCGGTGCTCACTGCCGGCCCTCCAGGTTCAGATGTCGGTTGACTCAGGTGTCGAGTGACTCGGATGTCGAGTGACTCGGGTGTCCATTGGCTGAGACACCCACCCTATTCCGCAGTCCGACGTTTTCAACACCCCCGATCCCCCGCAAGCTGCGAAATCCGCAAGACAAGGGTCCATGAACAACGAATTTCATCGATCGAGCCTTGCGAAACGTTCGACTCCTCGTGCACAGTGAGCGCGTGGCCAGTCGAAGCGCAGAGCACAGGGACTCCCGCGAGTCCAGGAACGGCACTCCCCAGCTGGACGCCGTGTCCCTCGCCATCATCGAACAGCTCCAGGAGGACGGCCGCCGGCCGTACGCGGCGATCGGCAAGGCGGTGGGCCTCTCGGAGGCGGCCGTGCGCCAGCGCGTCCAGAAGCTGCTCGACCAGGGGGTGATGCAGATCGTCGCCGTCACGGACCCGCTCACCGTGGGTTTTCGCAGACAGGCGATGGTCGGCGTCAACGTCGACGGCGACCTCGACCCCGTGGCCGACGCGCTGAGCGCCATGCCGGAAGTCGAGTACGTGGTGATGACCGCGGGCTCCTTCGACATCCTCGCCGAGATCGTCTGCGAGGACGACGACCACCTGCTGGACGTCATCAACAAACGCATAAGGGCCCTGTCCGGCGTGCGCTCCACCGAAAGCTTCGTCTACCTCAAGCTCAAGAAGCAGACCTACATGTGGGGAACCCGATAACCGTGACGACCACCGACAGCCCCGGTTCAGGCTCCGGCTCCAAGGACCTCAGCCGCACCGCGTACGACCACCTGTGGATGCACTTCACCCGCATGTCCTCGTACGAGAACGCCCCCGTCCCGACGATCGTCCGGGGTGAGGGCACCTACATCTTCGACGACAAGGGCAAGCGCTACCTCGACGGCCTCGCGGGTCTGTTCGTGGTCCAGGCCGGTCACGGCCGCGTCGAGCTCGCCGAGGCGGCGTTCAAGCAGGCGCAGGAGCTGGCGTTCTTCCCCGTATGGTCGTACGCCCACCCGAAGGCGGTGGAGCTGGCGGAACGTCTGGCGAACTACGCGCCCGGTGACCTCAACAAGGTCTTCTTCACCACCGGTGGCGGCGAGGCCGTCGAGACCGCCTGGAAGCTCGCCAAGCAGTACTTCAAGCTGGTCGGCAAGCCCACCAAGTACAAGGTCATCTCACGCGCCGTCGCCTACCACGGCACCCCGCAGGGCGCCCTGTCCATCACCGGCCTGCCGGCCCTGAAGGCCCCCTTCGAGCCGCTGGTCCCCGGCGCCCACAAGGTCCCGAACACCAACATCTACCGCGCCCCGATCCACGGCGACGACCCGGAGGCCTACGGCCGCTGGGCCGCCGACCAGATCGAGCAGGAGATCCTCTTCGAGGGCGCGGACACGGTCGCCGCCGTCTTCCTGGAGCCGGTTCAGAACGCGGGCGGCTGCTTCCCGCCCCCGCCGGGCTACTTCCAGCGGGTCCGCGAGATCTGCGACCGCCACGACGTCCTGCTCGTCTCGGACGAGGTCATCTGCGCCTTCGGCCGCCTCGGCACGATGTTCGCCTGCGACAAGTTCGACTACGTACCGGACATGATCACCTGCGCCAAGGGCATGACCTCGGGCTACTCCCCGATCGGCGCCTGCATCATCTCGGACCGCCTCGCCGAGCCGTTCTACAAGGGCGACAACACCTTCCTGCACGGCTACACGTTCGGCGGCCACCCGGTGTCGGCGGCGGTCGGCCTGGCGAACCTCGATCTGTTCGAGCGCGAGGGCCTCAACCAGCATGTGCTGGACAACGAGGGCGCGTTCCGCTCGACCCTGGAGAAGCTGCACGACCTGCCGATCGTCGGTGACGTCCGCGGCAACGGCTTCTTCTACGGCATCGAGCTGGTCAAGGACAAGGTGACCAAGGAGTCCTTCGACGCGGAGGAGACGGAACGTATCCTCTACGGCTTCCTCTCCAAGGCCCTCTTCGAGAACGGCCTGTACTGCCGTGCCGACGACCGCGGCGACCCGGTCGTCCAGCTCGCCCCGCCGCTGATCTCGACCCAGGAGACGTTCGACGAGATCGAGCAGATCCTGCGCGCGACCCTGACGGAGGCGTGGACGAAGCTGTAGCCCCCGGCGGTCCGGCTGACGGTTCAGCCGGCAGTTCAGCCGTTCATACGGCCCGGGTACACCCGTACGAGTGAGAACGGGTGTACCCGGGCCGTGTGCTGTCCGGCCTCGCCCCGCCGAATACCTAGCGTGCCTGTAACCGATCGGCCCTGCCTTCGTTCCCCCGCACGGGGGGATTGCGCGGATTCCACCCGCGATCCGCATGGCATTTCTGATCCGAACCGAGGTGTACGCGATGGTGGCCCCGCCGGACAACGACGTGCTCTGGGCACGCGCCCTGCACTTCCAGCACAACGACGGCTCGCCCGCGCTGAGCGGCGTCTCGCTCGGTGTCCGGGAGGGCGAGATCCTCGCCGTCAGCGGCCCGCGCGGCAGCGGCAAGACGACCCTGCTGCGCTGCCTCTCCGGCCTGGTACGACCGCTGCGGGGCGAGGTCTGGTTCAACAGCGTGCCCGTGCACACGATGGGCCCGCTCACCCGCGAACGGCTGCGCCGCGACCGGTTCGGCTGGATCGACCCCGCCCCGGCCCTCGTACCGGAACTGAACGTCTGGGAGAACGCGGCCCTTCCCCTCATGCTGCGCGGCACCAGCCGGCGGCGTGCCAAGACGGCGGCGCTGGAGTGGCTGGAGCGCCTGGACATCGGCGACCGGGCCCGTAAACGCCCGTACGAACTGCGCCAGTCCGAACGCCAGCGCGTCTCGATCGCGCGGGCGCTGGCCGCGGCCCCCACGGTCCTCTTCGCGGACGAGCCGACGGCGCCCCTGTACCAGGCGGACCGGGCGCACGTACTGCGGACGTTGACGACAGCGGCCCGCTCGCACGGCATCACGGTGGTCCTGGCGACGCACGACGCGGACACGGCGGCGCTGGCGGACCGCACGGTCTCGCTGCTCGACGGGCGGCGCGTGAACACCGTCCACCTGCCCCCGGTCGCCGAGAACGCCACCGGGGCCGGGACCGACGCGGAAGGCCGGGCCGCGTGCTCGCTCTCCGTCTAGCCCGCGGCTCCCACCCGGGCGTCCAGCTCCGCCGACTGCTCGTCGCGGCGGCGTCGGCGGCCACGGGTTTCCTCCTCCTGGGGACCCTGGGCCACGCCCTCGCCCACCAGGACATCCCCGGCGGCTCGGCGCTGCGTCTGGCCTGGTGCGTGGCCCCCCTGGCGGCCACGGTCCACTTCGCGGTGACGGTGGCCCGCACGGACCCCGGCACGAGACCGCGCCCGGGCCTGTCGGCGATCGGCCTGGGCCCGGCCCGCCTGATGGCCGTCTCGGCCACGACAACGGCCCTGTCCTGCACCCTGGGGTCGATGCTGGCCCTCCTGTTCTTCCTCCACCTGCGGGGCGACCTGACGGGCATGCCGTTCGACGGCGACGCGGCGGACTTCCTGGCCGCGGACCACCCCCTCCCCCTCCCGGCCGCCCTGACCCTCCTGACCCTGGTACCGGTGGCGGCGTCGATCTCGGTCGCCCTTTCCCTACGCCCCCGGGACCCCCGCCCGGACTCGGCCCAGGGGCCGCGCCCGAGGACGTACGGCCGCTTCGGCGCGGAGGGCAACAGGGGCACACGGGAAACGTTCGGCGCGTACGGACGGTTCGGCGCCCACCTGCGCCCCACTGCGGGCAGTCGTCCCGCTGGGGCGGCACGAGTGGGCGCAGCGGCATCCCGTACAGCGCCGGGTTGCGCGACCAACGCCTCAGCACCAGCCCCGGGCACCCCTGAAACCCCGGACCAGGACCCCGACGTCACCACCACCGACCCGCACGCCCTCCCCACCCCTCTCCCACCCCCCCGGGACCTCCCCTGGGGCTTCGCCGTACTGGCAGCCGGCCTCGCTGTAGAGGCCTACGCCGCCCGCGCCCCCCACACCCGCCTCGCCATGCCCGGCGGAGCCGCCGGCAGCCCCGCCGCCGTACTCGTCGGCTGGACCCTCACCGCTCTGGGCCTCGCCCTGGCCGGCCCCGGCCTCACCCACCTCTGCGGACGCCTGCTCCAGGCCGTCCGCCCCGGCGCCCTGCGCCTCCTCGCCGGCCGCGTCCTCATGGAGGAGGCGACCCGCATCGGCCGCCCCCTGGGCGTCGTCTGCGCGGTGGCATCGGGCGCGTACGCCATGGCCGCCCTGTACGACGCCGACGACCCCTCCCTGGGCCCCCTGACCACCCTGGGCGCCCTGGTCGTGGCGAGCTGCACCATCGCCACGCTCCTCACGGCCGCCGCCGAGGCCAGGCGCGCCCGCGCGGACACCACCGCGGCCCTGCTCCGCCTGGGTGCACCGGCCACGACGCTGCGCACCGCCGCCGGTCTGCGCGCGGCTGCCCTCCTCGCCCTGTTCGCCCCGCTGACCTTCCTGATCGCGGAGTTGGCGGCGCTGCCGCTGACCGCGTGAAAACTCGTACGGAAAACATCTGCACGCACCGATGAGTTCCGCCGGGCCCCCGGGTCTACCCCACCGAACAGCACCACACCGACGGGAGAGACCCTCATGAGCGAGTACCAGCAGATGATCTTCGTGAACCTGGCCGTCAGCGATGTCGCCGCCTCGAAGAAGTTCTTCACCGAGCTCGGGTACACGATCAACCCCCAGTTCACGACCGACGACTGCGCCTGTGTCGTGATCAGCGACACCATCATCGCGATGCTGCTGAGCAAGTCGCGCTACGCCGATTTCACGAAGAAGGAGATCGCGGACTCGACGAAGACCAGCGAGGTCCTCATCTGTCTGAGCGCCGAGAGCCGCGCGAAGGTCGACGAGCTGGTCGACGGGGCACTCGCGGCGGGCGGCACCGAGCCGCGCGAGGCGCAGGACTACGGCCAGATGTACGGCCGCGCGTTCGACGACCTCGACGGCCACACCTGGGAGGTCATGTGGATGGACCCGGCGGCCGTCCAGAGCTAGGGCTGTCGCCCCAGATCCTGCCCTGCCCCGGACCGTGCTTACATGGGCGGGTGCAGACGAGCCCCGCCCATGCGGCCCACCACGACGACCGTGAGATCGAAACGCTCGACGAGTTCGACGCGGTCGTCTCGGCTCGCGGCACTCTCGCCGGATTCCGCGTCCAGGCCGTCGATCTGACGGACCGTACGAAGGAGCTGCTGGGCAGCGCCACCGCGGGCGCCGTCTTCCTCGGCTGCCCGATGCGTCCGGACGCGGCGGCGAAGGTCCGCGCGGACGGCGCTCTCGTCTTCCCGCCCCTCCCGGACCTGCCTGTCAACCCGTACCGCGGCCATCTCTACTCGCCGGACGAGTTGTTCGCCGGGCTCGACAAGGGTTACGAGCGGACACCAGACGCCCTCGCGTACGCCTGGTTCCAGCGTACGAAGGCCGACGGCGACATCTTCGCCTCGATGCTGCGTTCCGTCCACGACGACGCCGTCTCCGACGCCCTCGACGAACTCCTGCGCGCGACACAGGTCGTGGGGGTGATGGGAGGTCACGCGATGGCACGCGGGACGCAGGCGTACGCCGGTGCCGCGCGCCTGGGGCGCGAGCTGACGCGCGCCGGGCTCACGGTCGCCACGGGCGGCGGCCCGGGCGCGATGGAGGCGGCGAACCTCGGCGCGTACGCGGCCCCCTTCGACGACACCATGCTCGACGAGGCGTGCGAACTCCTCGCCGGGGCACCGTCGTTCACGCCCTCGATCACCGACTGGGCGCGCGCCGCCTTCGATGTTCGCGCGCGCTGGCCCAAGGGGGGCGGCTCGGTGGGCATCCCGACCTGGTTCTACGGGCACGAACCGCCGAACGCCTTCGCCTCGCACATCGCCAAGTACTTCGCCAACGCCACCCGTGAGGACGGGCTGCTGGCCCGCTCGACCGCGGGGATAGTCTTCCTGCCGGGTGCCGCCGGGACCGTACAGGAGATATTCGACAACGCGACCCCGAACTACTACGAGTCGCGCGGCGAGCCCACGCCCATGGTGCTGGTGGACCGCGTCCACTGGACCGAGCGGCTGCCCACCTGGCCGCTGCTCCAATCGCTGGCGCGGGGGCGGGCGATGGAGGACCGAATCGCCCTGGTCGACCGGATCGAGGACGCTCCGGAGGCTCTGAAACGCCTCGCTGGTTAACGGGTAGGCAAAACAAATGCCTGGAGCCTGCATACAGATTGACAGCCCTTATGCTGCGCTTATAAACCTGTGAGACTCGTGGGGGTGACGAGGTGATGAGGTCTCTTCACTCCCTCCACCCCCCTCAGTTGTGCATCCCGTGAAGGGCAACCGTGTCCATATCTGTCCATACCGCACGTTCCGTGCGAATTCTGGGTGTTGCCTCCGCCTCGGCCGCGCTCGCGCTGGGCGTCGCGGGCAACGCGTTCGCCTGCAACATCAGTGAGTTCTCCGCCATCGCCAAGTGCGACGGCGAAAAGGGCGTCATCAGCGTCACCGACAAGGACCCGTCGGGCACCCCCGCCACGGTCACCGTGTACCTGGGTGACAAGGTCATCGGCTCCCAGGACGTCGTGGGCAGCCGCGAGGGCGTCACCGTCGACTTCTCGGAGGACTGGGCGCCGAACGCGACGTACCGCGTTCACGTCAAGGCCGGCAAGCTGGTCGACGAGGACGTCAAGCCGGATGTGACCACTCCGGGCGAGGCTTGCAAGACGGAGCCGACCCCCACCCCGACCCCGCCGGCTTCCGAGACCCCGACGCCCTCGGAGCCCGCTGCTACGCCGACCCCGTCGGCGTCGGAGCCCGAGGAGTCCGCCACCCCGACTCCGTCGGCCTCCGCCTCCGAGAGCACCCCGGGTGCCCCCGCGGACAGCGTTCCGACCCCCGCGGGCGGCAGCTCCAACCTCGCCGAGACCGGCGCCAGCTCGAACACCGGCGTGATCGCCGGTATCGCGGCTGCCCTGGTCGCCGTCGGCGGCGGCGCCGTCTTCTTCGGCCTGCGCCGTCGTGGAGCGTCCAGCAACAGCTGACGTTCCGCTCGCCGTATCCGCAGTACCCGGCTGTACGTTGTGGCCCGTCCCCGAAACAGGGGGCGGGCCACTCCGCTGTCAGGGCTACCCGAACGTGGCCCGCGCCAGCCAGAACTCCAGCAGCTCCCGATCCCCGAGGATCTCCAACCGGGGGCTGTCCAGCGGCAGTCGGCGGTAGAACGCGAGCATGACGTCGGTGAGCGGGCCGCGCAGGGCGACCGTCGCCTTCTCATGGCCTCGACGCCAGGCGACACCGTCCTCGGTGAGCTCGACAAGCCACTCGGCGTTCAACCCGGGTGTGGTGTCCGTGGCGTGGAGATGGATGCTGCGGCCCGGCCCGCGCAGTTCCCTCGCCGCGTCGTCCGGGTCGGTCCGCTGCCCGAACTCGACGATCTGCAGCCACTCGTCGATCGCATCGGCGGCGATGTCCGCCGCGACCTCGTACGGCTGCCCGGCGGCGAGCGTCGCGTCCGCGCGGTGGACGGTGATCTCGTGGGTCATCCGGCGCGCCCAGAACCCGGAGCTACGCTCCCAGCCCCACGTCCATACCTTCGCGTCGGGCCCTGCCTCGCGCAGCGCGCCGACGACCAGCTCGCCGGTCTCGGCCAGCCAGGCGTCCAGCGCGGCGGCATCGCCCTGGGCCTCGGGACCGTCACCCAGGGGCACTTGATCGTCGTCGACGTCCTCATCGGCCCGGGTGCGCACCAGCGTGTCCACCCAACGCAGGGCACCGCCCGTGTGCCGTACGAGCTGTTCCAGGGACCAGTCCGGGCAGGTCGGCACCGTCGCGGACAGATCCGCGCCGGAGGTCACCACCGCCCTCAACTGCCCGACCTGATGGGCGATTTCATCGCAATATCGGTCATGTGCGAGCGTCGTCATGCCCCGAACACTATGGGCGGCCCCATCACCCGAGCACGACAATTTCGGCCGATTCGAAGGCCATCCCGACCTCGTCCCCCGGTTCCGGCGCCTCGCGCAGCGCGCACGCGGCCTCCAGCCGGGGCGCGTCCTCGGGCTGGAGCTGTACGGCGACATGCGTACCCCGGAAGGTGCGCGCGGCCACGATGCAGCGCAGGCCCTCGGCGGCGGGCACCAGACGCACACCGGCGGGCCGCACGAGCAGCGTGCGCGCCCCTTGTTCGGTTCCCTCGGGGACCGGAATCTTGCCCCAGGGGGTGTCCGCGACCTGCCCGCTCACCGTCGCCTCGACGACGTTGTCGAAGCCAAGGAAGCGAGCCACGAACTCGTCGGCGGGCCGCTGCCAGACGTCAAGTGGCGTACCGGACTGGGCGATTCGGCCGTCGCGCATCACGATCACGCGGTCGGCCAGGGCGAAGGCCTCGCCCTGGTCGTGGGTGACGGCGAGTACGGTGGTGCCCAACCGGCCGAAGAGAACCCGGAGTTCGACGACGAGCCGCTCGCGCAGCGAGCGGTCCAGCTGGCCGAGCGGTTCGTCGAGCATCAGCAGCCGAGGGCGCGGCGCGAGGGCGCGGGCAAGGGCGACGCGTTGCTGTTCCCCGCCGGAGAGCGCGGCGACGGCCCGTCCTGCGGCCCCCGGCAGCCCGACCAGGTCCAGCAACTCCCGTACACGTACGTCCTGTTGAGCCCGGGGTACGTGGTGCATGCGCAGCCCGAAGGCGACGTTGCCGCCGACGTCCCGCTGCGGGAACAACTGGTGGTCCTGGAACATCAGGCCGACCTCGCGCTTGTGCGCGGGCACCCCGGCGAGGTCCCGGCCGTCGAGCAGCACCCGTCCCGCGTCGAGGGGTTGGAGTCCGGCGACCGCCCGCAGCAGCGTCGATTTGCCGCTGCCGCTGGGTCCGAGCACGCACACGATCTCGTGCTCGGCGACATCGAGGCCGACACCGTCGAGCACGGCCCGCGCCCCGAACCGTACGGTCGCTCCGTCGAGACTGAGCATGGTCAGAACTCCCCCGTCCGGTCGGTCCGCAGCCGCTCCAGCACGAGCAGGGCCACCGCGCACACCACCATCAAGATCGTCGAAAGGGCCATTGCCTGGCCGTAGTTGAGGTCGCCGGGACGGCCCAGCAAGCGGGCCACAGCGACCGGCAGCGTCGGGTTGTCGGGCCGGGCGATGAACACGGTCGCCCCGAACTCGCCCAGCGACACGGCGAACGCGAACCCGGCCGCGACGAGCAGCGCCCGCCGCACGATCGGCAGATCGACCTCGCGCCAGACCCGCCAGGGCGAAGCCCCCAGCACGGCCGCCGCCTCCCGCAACCGCCCGTCCACGGCCCGCAGCACCGGCAGCATGGTCCGCACGACGAACGGCACCCCGACCAGCGCCTGCGCCAGCGGTACGAGGATCCAGCTGCTGCGCAGATCCAGCGGCGGCTCGTCGAGCGCAATGAGGAACCCGAACCCGACGGTCACCGCCGACACCCCGAGCGGCAGCATCAACAGCGCGTCGAACCCCCGTACGAGCCACCCGGCATCGCGCCGGGTGAGCGCCACGGCGGCCAGTGACCCCACGGCGACGGCGATGCCGGTGGCGACGACGGCGTACTGGAGCGAGTTCCCGATGGCGGCGATCGGCGCCACCAGGAAGATGCCGGAGTCGTCGCGGGTGAGCGCCTTGTAGTAGCCGAGGCCCGCGCCGCCGGGCGTACCGAACGAGCGTTGCACGAGCACGGCGAGCGGCAGCACCAGGAGGACGGCGATGCTCACCAGCACCCCGCCGAGCAGCGCCCACTGGCCCCGGCCGCGCGGCCGGCGTGCGGTCGTCTCCGGCGCCACGAGCCGCAGCGCGCTCTCCCGCCGCCGTACCGTCCCGGCGTGCACCGCGAGGATCGCGCCCACCGCCACGAACTGGACGATCGTCAGGACAGCCGCAGTCCCCAGGTCGAAGATCTCCGAGGTCTGCCGGTAGATCTCCACTTCGAGGGTGGCGAAGGTCGGCCCGCCGAGGATCTGCACCACACCGAAGGAGGTGAAGGTGAAGAGGAAGACCATGAGCGCGGCGGCGCCGACGGCGGGTGCGAGGGCGGGCAGCGTGACCTGCCGCCACGCCGCGAACCGCGAGGCGCCGAGCACCCGCGCGGCCTCCTCCTGCCGCGGATCGAGCTGCGCCCAGAGCCCACCGACCGTCCGTACGACGACGGCGTAGTTGAAGAAGACGTGCGCGAGCAGGATCGCCCACACGGTCGTGTCCAGCCGTACGCCCCACAGCTCGTCGAGCAGCCCGCCACGCCCGACCAGAGCCAGGAACGCCGTACCGACGACGACGGTCGGCAGCACGAACGGCACGGTCACCACGGCCCGCAGAATCTGCTTGCCCCTGAAATCGAAGCGTGCAAAGACGTACGCGCCGGGGAGCGCGATCAGCAGCGTGAGCGCGGTGGAGGCGAGCGCCTGCCAGAAGGTGAACCAGAGGACATGCCGGATGCCGGAGTCCCCCAGCACCTCCCCCACCTGTTCCAGCCGCCACACCCCGTCGACGTGCAGGCCACGCGCGACGATCGCGGCGACGGGGTAGGCGAAGAAGAGAGCGAAGAAAACGACGGGCAGCGCGAGCAGGGCGCCCCGCAGAGCGGCGCCCTTCCGGCGCGCAGCCCCTGCGGCCGCTTCCGGTGCTCCCCTTGCTTTCGTTACTTCAGTACGAGCGATGTCCACGACTTGACCCACTGGTCACGGTGTTCGGCGATCTTCGCGGGGTCCATGGTCTCGGGGTCCTTGGCCTGCGGCCCGAACTCGGTGAACTCCGCGGGCACCTTGGCGCCCTCCCGCACGGGGTACACGAACATGTTGAGGGGCATGTCCTCCTGGAAAGTCTTGCCGACGAGGAAGTCGAGCAGCGCCTTGCCGCCCTCGCTGTTCCCGGCGTTGCTGAGCAGCCCGGCGTACTCGACCTGCCGGAAGCAGGTGCCGGTCGCGACCCCGGTCGGGGCGGTGGCCGGCTTCGGGTCGGCGAAGATCACCTCGGCGGGCGGCGAGGAGGCGTACGAGACGACGAGCGGCCGGTCGGCCTTGGCCTTCTTGCCGCCGGCCGACCCGGAGAACTCCTCGTTGTACGCCTGTTCCCAGCCGTCGACGACCTTCACACCGTTGGCCTTGAGCTTCGTCCAGTAGCCGGCCCAGCCGTCGTCGCCGTACTTGGCGGCGCTGCCGAGCAGGAACCCGAGTCCGGGCGAGGAGGTGGAGGCGTTCTCCGTGACGAGGAGATCCTTGTACGCGGGCTTGATCAGATCGTCGAACGACTCGGGCGGGGTCAGCTTGTGCTCGCTGAACCAGGCCTTGTCGTAGTTGACGCAGATGTCGCCGGTGTCGATCGGCGTGACCCGGTGCTTGTCCTCGTCGGTCCGGTACGCGGGCAGGATCGCGTCGGCGCCCTTCGCCTCGTACGACTGGAACAGCCCGTTGTCGAGCGCGCGGGAGAGCAGGGTGTTGTCGACGCCGAAGAAGACATCGCCCTGCGGGTTGTCCTTGGTCAGGATCGCCTTGTTGACAGCCTGCCCGGCGTCGCCGTCCTTGAGGACCTTGACGGTGTACCCGGACTGCTTCTCGAAGGCGGCGAGGACGCCCTTCGAGACGGCCCAGGAGTCATGGCTGACGAGGGTGACGGTCTTGGACGACCCACTGGAAGTCCCGTCGTCGGACGACCCGCACGCGGCCAGCGTGACAAGCCCGAGCCCGACGGCCACGGCGGTGACCTGCCTGGTGATGCTCACTGGAATTTTCCTCCTGGGATGACCAGGAAGAGACGCGGCCCTGCCCGGGCCCCGTTGGAGGGTTCCCGGGCAGGGCGCAACAGCAAGAGTGATGACCGAACTTCCTACCCAGAATGACCTGGGCGAGGTTCAGAGGGTCTGCGGCCCACCAATGTGATCTGGCTGCCGCACTCTCAGCGCTGTGGCGCTCCCCTGTCGGAATATGAAGATATGTATGTACGGCGTAAGACTACCGCTCGGTGGCTGCCAGCTGACCGCACGCCCCGTCGATCTCCTGCCCCCGGGTGTCCCGAACCGTGACAGGCACCCCGTGCGCGGCAATGGCCTCGACGAACGCCTTCTCGTCCTCGGGCCGCGAGGCGGTCCACTTGGACCCCGGAGTCGGGTTCAGCGGAATCAGGTTGACGTGCACAGGCTTGCCCCTGAGCAGCCGCCCGAGCCGGTCACCGCGCCAGGCCTGGTCATTGATGTCCCGGATCAGCGCGTACTCGATGGACAGCCGACGCCCCGACTTGGCCGTGTACTCCCACCCGGCATCGAGCACCTCGCGCACCTTCCACCGCGTGTTGACGGGTACGAGGGTGTCGCGCAGCTCGTCGTCGGGAGCGTGCAGGGAGATGGCGAGCCGGCACTTGAAGCCCTCGTCGGAGAACCGGTGGATGGCCGGCACCAGCCCGACGGTCGAGACGGTGATCCCGCGCTGCGACAGCCCCATGCCGTCCGGCTCGGGGTCGGTCAGCGCACGGATGGCACCGACGACGCGCTTGTAGTTGGCAAGCGGCTCGCCCATGCCCATGAAAACAATGTTGGACAGCCGCGCGGGCCCGCCCGGGATCTCCCCGTCCCGCAGCGCACGCATCCCGTCGACGATCTGGTGCACGATCTCGGCGGTGGACAGGTTCCGGTCCAGCCCGGCCTGCCCCGTCGCGCAGAACGGGCAGTTCATCCCGCACCCCGCCTGCGAGCTGATGCACATGGTCACCCGTTCCGGGTACCGCATGAGCACCGACTCGACGAGCGTCCCGTCGAACATCCGCCACAGTGTCTTGCGGGTGGTGTCCTGGTCGGTCGACAGATGACGGACGACCGTCATCAGCTCCGGAAGCAGCGCCTCCTGGAGCTTGGCGCGCGAGGCGGCCGGGATGTCCGTCCACTCGGCCGGGTCGTGCGCGAACCGCGCGAAGTAGTGCTGCGAGAGCTGCTTGGCACGAAACGGCTTCTCACCGATCGCGGCAACGGCCTCTTTACGCTCGGCGGGCGTGAGATCGGCAAGATGCCGCGGCGGCTTCTGGGCTCCGCGCGGGGCGACGAATGTGAGTTCTCCGGGCTTAGGCATGGCTGTACCAGTGTCGCAGACATCCGGACAGCCTCTCGCCGCCCTGTGGACAACCTCAGGGCCAGGCACAAAAGCCCAGGTCAGCAGCTTGCCTACGTACTCACCGAGGTTCCGCAGCCATCACCCCTCGAAGCTGCGCCACCTCCCGCTCCAGCTCGCGGTAGTGGTCGCTGACCTTGCGCCGGGCCGTCGGGGTGACGCGGCCCCCGTCCAGTTCGGTCAGCCGCTCGCCCAGGGCGGTGAGGCCTGTCTGCCAGCCGGGCCAGCCATCGGCGCCCTGGGCGGCGGCCAGCTCGCTCTGGGCGGCACGCAGGGCCGCGTGGACCCCCTCGCGCAGCGGGACCAGGTCGGCGCGCAGCCGTTCGGTGCGCTCGCGGAGATAGACGAGGGACTCGCCGTATCCGGCGAACGTCTCGCCCAGCTCGGTCATGGACCTGACCTGCCCCCCGAGCGCCTCCAGCCAGGGCACCGCCACCTCGACGCCGTGCTCGGCCGCCTGGACGGTCGCGGTACGGACCTCGTGGTAGTGCTGGGAAATGCCGTCCAGGTCGGCGAAGACACTCATTGCGCCGAGCGTCTGCTCGCGGATGGTGTCCGAAGGGAGTCCGTCTCCCCGGTCGAGCAGCGCCTCGATCCGCGCCAGCTCGCCCCGCACCGTCCGGCGCAGCTCCAGCAGCGCCTGGTGAGCCGCGTCGGCCGCCTCGACAGGGCCGGCGACAGCTGCCAGCCCTTCGGCCTGCCGCTGGCGTCTGGCCCGACTACTCCCCCACATGCACGCCGCCCCTTCCGGACAGATCGACCGCATCGAAGTCGATCTTAGGTTCGAAAGGGGTGGTTTCGGGCCGACATGGATGTTTCACAGGAAACCCGGACCGTACTGGAACATTCCGACCGTCATTCCGACCGCCCTCAGCCCACGAAGGCAACGAACAGCAACCACACCACAGGAGCCGTGGGAAGCAATGAATCGAGCCTGTCCATGATTCCGCCATGGCCCGGCAGCAAGGTGCCCATGTCCTTGATGCCCAGGTCCCGCTTGATCATGGACTCGCCGAGGTCGCCGAGCGTGGCGCTGACCGCGACCGCGAGGCCCAGCAGCAGTCCCTGCCACCAGGTGCCGTCGTCGATCGCGTACTCCATCAGCAGCGCGCCCGCCACCATCGCGAACGCGACCGCGCCGAACAGGCCCTCGCGGGTCTTGCCGGGGCTGATACGCGGGGCGAGCTTGTGCTTGCCGAAGCGCCAGCCGATCGCGTACGCGCCGGTGTCGCTGACGACGGTCAGGAGCAGGAACGTCATGACGCGCTGCGCACCGTCGTCGGCGGTGAGCATCATCGCGACGAAGGTGGCCAGGAACGGGACGTAGAAAGCGGCGAAGACGCCTGCCGTGACGTCCCTGAGGTAGCCCTCCGGGGGTTCTGTCATGCGCCAGACCAGGACCGCGAGCGCGGTGAGCGCCATCGCGACCCACGCGCCCTCGGGACCCCGGACGTATCCGGAGACGACCATCGCGGCCCCGCCGAGCGCGAGCGGCACCAGCGGCGCCTTGATGCCCTTGCGCTCCTGGAGCCGGGACGTCAGTTCCCACAGGCCGACCACGACGGCGACCGCTATCACGCCGACGAAAGCGGCCTTGACGACGAACAGCGACGCGATGATCACCGCGCCGAGTCCGACGCCGACCCCTATGGCCGCACCGAGGTCCCGGCCCGCGCTCTTCTTCTGCGGGGCGGGGGCGGGCTGCTGGGCGTCGTCGGGCGTGGGCATGGAATCCGGCTTCTGCGGCACCGTCCCATAGGGCTGTGCCTGCGGCATCTCGTCGCGGAACAAGGGGCCGCCCGGCCGAGCGGCCCCCCTGTCGTCATCCTGGTCTCCGCCATGTGCGGGTACGTCGGGCACGATGGGCATGGGGCGAGTCTGCTGCGCGTGGTGCGCATCGTACGCGGGACCCGCCGGGGCAGCCCCCTGGACAGGCCCTCCCTCGGACGGCCCCCAGTACCCGGCGTGGGGCGACGCCCCCCAGGAAGAGTCGTTCATCAGACTTCGAGAAGCTCCGCTTCCTTGTGCTTGAGAAGCTCGTCCACCTGCGCGACGTACTTCGCGGTGGTGTCGTCGAGCTCCTTCTCCGCGCGACGACCCTCGTCCTCGCCGACCTCGCCGTCCTTGACGAACTTGTCGATGGTGTCCTTGGCCTTGCGGCGGATGGCCCTGATCGAGATCTTGGAGTCCTCGGCCTTGGTCCGCGCGACCTTGATGTAGTCCTTGCGGCGCTCCTGGGTGAGCTCGGGGAACACCACGCGGATGATGTTTCCGTCGTTGCTCGGGTTGACGCCGAGGTCTGAGTCGCGGATCGCCTGCTCGATGTTGCGCATCGCGGTCTTGTCGAACGGCGTCACCACCGCCATGCGCGGTTCGGGCACGGAGAACGAGGCCAGCTGGTTGATCGGCGTCAGCGCGCCGTAGTAGTCGGCCACGATCTTGTTGAACATCGCCGGGTGCGCACGACCGGTGCGGATCGCGGCGAAGTCCTCCTTGGCGACCACGACGGCCTTCTCCATCTTCTCCTCGGCCTCGAGGAGGGTCTCTTCGATCACCACTTGCTCCTGCGTGTCTTGAGTAGGCCCGGCTGCTGTTCTCGGTCCGCGGCCGGCTGCGTCGCGTCTTCTTCCTGCACGGTTCCCGACCGCCAGGACATTGTCCATCCCCCGCTCAGGGACCGTCCCCGGACAGGGCTGATCCCTGGTCAGTCCTGGCTGTTGTGTTCACCGACGAGAGTGCCGATCTTCTCACCCTTGACGGCCCGCGCGATATTGCCCTCGGTCAGAAGCTCGAAGACCAGGATCGGGAGCTTGTTGTCACGGCACAGCGTGATCGCGGTCATGTCGGCGACCTTGAGGTCCCGGGTGATGACCTCGCCGTAGCCGAGCGAGTCGAACTTGACGGCCTCGGGGTTGGCCTTCGGGTCGGAGTCGTAGACCCCGTCCACGCCGTTCTTGCCCATCAGCAGAGCCTCTGCGTCGATCTCCAGGGCGCGCTGTGCGGCGGTCGTGTCGGTGGAGAAGTACGGCATGCCCATACCGGCACCGAAGATGACCACACGGCCCTTCTCCAGGTGTCGTACGGCACGCAGCGGGATGTAGGGCTCGGCGACCTGGCCCATGGTGATGGCGGTCTGGACCCGGCTGTCGATGCCCTCCTTCTCCAGGAAGTCCTGGAGCGCGAGGCAGTTCATGACGGTGCCGAGCATGCCCATGTAGTCCGAGCGGGCCCGGTCCATACCGCGCTGCTGGAGTTCCGCGCCGCGAAAGAAGTTGCCGCCGCCGATGACTACGGCGATCTCGGAGCCGTCGCGCACGACGGCCGCGATCTCGCGGGCAATCTTGTGCACCACGTCGGGGTCGACGCCCAGGCCCCCGCCACCGGAGAAGGCCTCTCCGGACAACTTCAGCATGAACCGGCCGCGCACTTTGCCGTCGTCGCTCTTCTGGGCCTTGGTGGTCATGGAGAATCTCGCCTCTTCACGTGTCACACATACGAAGAAGGCCATTGCCGGTGGGGTGTCGATCGCATCCCATGCTCGGCAATGGCCTCCTCGTCAGATCTGCTGTCGTCCGCCACACGCGCGTGCGTGACGGCGTACGCGCGCGACTGCCATCGACCCTATAGGTATGCCTACGCGGGCCGCGCGTCGATCGCGGTACGGACTCAGATGCCGACCTTGATGCGCGTGAAGCGCTTCAGGGTGACACCGGCCTCGTCCAGAACCTTCTGGACGGACTTCTTGTTGTCCAGCGCGTACGGCTGGCCCAGCAGCGTGGCGTCCTTGAAGAAGCCGTTGAGGCGACCCTCGACGATCTTCGGCAGGGCGGCCTCGGGCTTGCCCTCGGCGCGGGTGGTCTCCTCGGCGACGCGGCGCTCGGTCTCGACGACCTCGGCCGGCACGTCCTCCTTGGAGAGGTACTTCGGCGCAAAGGCGGCGATGTGCTGGGCGATGCCCTTCGCGACCTCGGCATTGGGCTTGTCCAGCTCGACGAGGACACCGATCTGCGGGGGCAGGTCGGGCATCGTGCGGTGCATGTACGCCGACACGTAACCGTCCGCGAACTGCGCGAAGCGGTCCAGGACGATCTTCTCGCCCAGGTTGGCGTTGGCCTCGTCGACGTACGCCTGGACCGTCTTGCCGGGCTCGATCTCAGAGGCCAGCAGGGCCTCCAGATCGGCCGGGGAGGTCTTGGTGACGTGCTCGGCGAGGGCGCCCGCGACAGCCTGGAACTTCTCGCCCTTGGCGACGAAGTCGGTCTCGCACTTCAGCTCGACGAGAACACCGGCGGTGTTGTCGTCGGCGATGATCGAGACGACCGCGCCGTTCTCGGCGGAACGGCCTTCGCGCTTGGCGACGCCCTTCTGGCCCTTGATGCGCAGGGCCTCTACGGCCTTGTCGACATCGCCCTCGGCCTCGTCCAGCGCCTTCTTGCAGTCCATCATGCCTGCGCCGGTGAGCTCACGGAGCTTCTTGACGTCGGCGGCGGTGTAGTTCGCCATGATTCTCGGAGTCTCTCTCGAAGTCTGAAAGATCTACGGATCGGACGGCGGGGGCCCGATGGAGGTGCCCCCGCCGTTCGACAACCCGAAGGGGTGAGGGTCAGGCCTGCTCGGCAGCCTCGGCCGGAGCCTCGGCGACGGGGGCCTCAGCGGCGACCTCGGCCTCAGCAGGGGCCTCGGCCTCGGCGGGAGCCTCAGCCGGAGCCTCGGCGGGGGCCTCGACGGCAGCAGCCTCAGCGGCGGGCGCCTCGGCGTCGTCGGCCTTCTTCTCGCCCTCGAGGAGGTCGCGCTCCCACTCGGCGAGGGGCTCGGCGACGGCCTTCTCGCCCTTGTCACCGGTGTTGACGCCGGAACGGGACATGAGGCCCTCGGCGACAGCATCGGCGATCACACGGGTGAGCAGGGTGACGGAGCGGATCGCGTCGTCGTTGCCCGGGATCTTGTAGTCGACCTCGTCGGGGTCGCAGTTGGTGTCGAGGATGGCGACGACCGGAATGTTGAGCTTCCGGGCCTCACCGACCGCGATGTGCTCCTTCTTGGTGTCCACGATCCAGACGGCGCTGGGCACCTTGGACATCTCGCGGATACCACCGAGGGTCTTCTCCAGCTTGGCCTTCTCGCGCGAGAGCACGAGAAGCTCCTTCTTGGTGAGACCCGACGCGGCGACGTCCTCGAAGTCGATCTGCTCGAGCTCCTTGAGGCGCTGCAGACGCTTGTAGACGGTGGAGAAGTTGGTGAGCATGCCACCCAGCCAGCGCTGGTTGACGTAGGGCATGCCGACGCGGGTCGCCTGCTCGGCGATCGCCTCCTGCGCCTGCTTCTTCGTGCCGACGAACATGACCGTGCCGCCGTGGGCGACGGTCTCCTTGACGAACTCGTAGGCGCGGTCGATGTACGACAGCGACTGGAGCAGGTCGATGATGTAGATGCCGTTGCGCTCCGTGAAGATGAAGCGCTTCATCTTCGGGTTCCAACGACGGGTCTGGTGACCGAAGTGGACGCCGCTTTCCAGCAGCTCCCGCATCGTGACGACGGCCATGGCCGTTCTCCTTGTGTTTCTCGGTTGTGCCGCGGGTACCGGCCGGCACCCGCGCCTGACGCCCGAATACGCCTTGCCGCGAGGGACCGAGAGGCGTTGACACCGACCCTTTTACGGGCCTGATGTCGGGGCGTGCGAAGTCGACCCGGTGACCCGGATCGCCAAAGGAAGTGTACGGGACCCGAGGGGCCCCGGGTGACGCCGATATCCACAACCGGTCAGTACTCCACAGCCTCACCCAGACCATGCCGAATCACGCCAGGCTCCGCCCATGCGAGCGAAACGAGGAGTGCCTCGGCGCCCAGGACTGCTACTGGCCCTGGCCCTGATGCTGATACTGACGTCGTCGACGGCACGGGGAGCCGGGGCGCCCCCGCCAACGGAACCGCCCACCACGGACACCCCTCCCACACCCACGGTCGCCCGCGCCTGGCCGGTGGGAATCCGCCCCCTGGTCCTGCGAGCCTGGGAACCGCCCCCGACGCCCTACGCCAGGGGTCACCGAGGCGTGGACCTGGCGGCAGTCCCCGGCGCCCCGGTTCGTGCGGTAGCCACGGGCCGGGTGCACTTCGCGGGCCGGGTGGCGGGAAGGGGAGTCGTCTCCGTGGAACTCTCGGGCACGGGCACCCCACCCCTGCGAACGACGTACGAACCGGTGACGGCCGCGGTGGAGAAGGGCACGGAGGTGACGGCGGGCGAGGTGCTGGGCACGCTGGAGGCCGGGCGCGGACACTGCACGACGACGTGCGTGCACTGGGGCCTGTTGAGAGGCGACACGTACCTGGACCCTCTGACGCTGCTACCCCCATGGCTGCTCCGCAGGGGCCCGTCCCGCCTTCTTCCGGTACTGGGCGTACCGCTGTCCGGATAGCCACAGGCAGGCGTACACCCGCCCGGCCTGCGGGCATGCGTGCCGCTGTGGGGCGGCACGGGTGGGCGCAGGCGGCACCCCGCAAGCGCGGGCAACCGAGATCTCCTCGACGGCCGCACCGACTCACGGAGCCCGATTCAACCCCGTACACCCCGCAGAGCCATCCCCACAGCCGCATCCGTGATCACCGCAGGATCTTCCGCAACCCCGAACTCGATCCGCCGCACAGCCGCATCCACAATCCCCTGCAACAACATCGCGGCGAGCCGAGGCTCCTCATGCCCGACATCCCGCAACGCCTCGACCACCATCGCGACAAGCCCCCCGTGCGCCGCCCGGATCTTCTCCCGGGCCCCGGCGTCCAGCTCGCTCGCCGAGATCGCCACCACTGCCCGATGACGCCGGTCGCCCACCAGGGCGAGCTGCCGGCGCACATACGCCTCGACCTTGCCCTCGGGCCCGTCCGCCGCGGCCATCGCAGCCTCGACCTCGGCCGCCCAGACCGGGAAGTCGACCTCGCACAGCTCCTCGACGACGGACGCCCGCGACCGGAAGTACTCATAGACGGACGACCGCGCGAGCCCTGTCCGCTCGGCCAGGGCCGGGAAGGTCAGCGCCTCCGTCCCGCCCTCGGACAACAGGGACCTCGCCGCGTCCAGCAGGGCGGCTCGCTGCATCGACCGGTGCTCGGCCACGGAGGCCGCTCGAATCCTTGGCACGTCAACCACTGTACGGACGGTGCGCCCCGGAGGGGAGACACTCCCGTCACCCAGGTCGCCCGGGCCGACCGGGTCATCGACCGAAGCTCGCCAGCTTCGCGCGCAGTTGCAGCACCGACTTGGTGTGGATCTGGCTGACCCGGCTCTCGGTCACGCCCAGCACATTGCCGATCTCCGCGAGGGTGAGGCCCTCGTAGTAGTACAGCGTCACCACGGTCTTCTCCCGGTCGGGCAGCGTGTTGATCGCCCGCGCCAGGAACCGCCGCAGCTCCCGGCCCTCGGCCACCTCGACCGGGTTGTCGGCGGCGGTGTCCTCCAGCGTGTCCATGAGGCTCAGCCGGTCCCCGCCCTCACCCCCCGCGTGCAACAGCTCCTCCAGCGCCACCACGTTCGCCAGGGACAGCTGACTGAACACCGCATGGAGTTCGTCGACCGCGATGCCCATCTCGGCGGCCACCTCGCCCTCTGACGGCGTCCGCCGCAGCCGCGCCTCCAGCGTCGCGTACGCCCGCTCCACGTTCCGCGCCTTCTGCCGTACCGACCGCGGAATCCAGTCCAGCGCCCGCAGTTCGTCGATCATCGCGCCCCGGATGCGTGTGATCGCGTACGTCTCGAACTTGATCTCCCGCTCGATGTCGAACTTCTCGATCGCGTCGATCAGCCCGAACACCCCGGAGGAGACGAAGTCCGCCTGCTCGACATTGGGCGGCAGCCCGACGCTCACCCGGCCGGCGACGTACTTCACGAGCGGTGAGTAGTGCAGGATCAGCTGCTCGCGCAGCCGCTCGTCGCCCGTCGTCTTGTACGAACGCCACAGCTCGTCGAGCGTCGAGGGAGCGGGCGGGCGCACGTTACCGCCGTCGCGGGCGGCCGGTGGGGCCGCCGCCCGGTCGGACCCGGAGGTGTGCTGGGGCATACGTCGCCTAGTGCCGTTCTGCCGTGAACCGGTGGTGTCTGGATGGGTGGCCGGGTGGGCCGTCGGTCTGTCGCGGTCTGATGTCGAATTACCCGTCTGGTCGAATTGCCTGTCCGACTGCCGGTCTGCACCGGAATCCACGTGAGCGTAGCGTGACTGAGGTGTCGCAGTGTGCGAGGTCGAGGGGACGGGCTGTACGCAGATGCGTTCCGCTGGACGCCCCTCAGGGTCATGACCGTCGCCCTGTGTGACCATCGGAGCGGACCAACTGCGGGAAATACCAAGGGCGTCGGGAATCCCCCGGACGGCCGAACACGCTCGGTCAGCATCGGTCCCGTGCGGACCGGATGGAGATCATCGCCTGGCGTGTCAACTTCCAGCCGTCGTCATGTCGTTCGACGTAACCAAGTGATCGGAGCTCGTACAGTCTGGCGACCGCGTCGTCCTTCGCCGTCGACGCGCCCCGCGCGATGTCGTCCACCGTCGCCGTCCCGCGCGCGGGAAGCGCCGCCAGGACACGTTCCGCCGGCGGTTCCAGCAGGTCACGCGGGAGCACCGGCCCGCGCCGGTCCGGCGCAAGTTCGCCCATGTCCCCGACCAGCTCGGCGACTTCGGCGGCGTCGGTGACCAGAATCGCGTCGCCACGCAGGAGCTCGTGCACACCTGCGGAGAGCCCGCTGGTGGCGGGTCCAGGTACCCCTATCGTGAACCGCCCCAGCCGCTGCGCCGCCCGCGCGGTGACGAGCGAACCGCTGCGGTACGCGGCCTCGACGACCACGGTCCCCCGGGTGAGGGCCGCGATCACCCGGTTCCGCATCACGAACCGGCTCTGCGTCGGATGGTCACCGGGCGGCAACTCCCCCACCACCAGCCCCTGTTCGGCGATCCTGGTGATCAACTGGGTGTGCCCGCGGGGGTAGGGCCGGTCGACACCGCAGGCGAGTACGGCGACGGTGGCCCCGCCCGCACCGAGCGCACCCCGGTGCGCGGCCCCGTCGACCCCGTACGCACCGCCCGACACCACCACCCACCCTTGCTCCGCGAGCCCGGCGGCGAGCGTGGCCGCCATGTGGGCGCCGTACTCGGTGCAGGCCCGGGCTCCCACCACGGCGACGGACCGCAGCGCCCACATCCGGAGGCTGGGCCGCCCGCGCACCCACAGTCCCATGGGCCGCGCGTCTCCGAGGTCGTCGAGCTGGGCCGGCCACTCCAGCTCGCCGGGCCACACGAACCGCACCCCCGCCGCCCGTGCGACGGCGAGATCCCGCTCGGGCTCGGCCTGTGCCGCCCGCGCGCACAGCCCCGCCCACCGGGTCCCGGTGACCCCGGTCAGCATCGGACCGCCGTCCCGCAGCCGCCGTACGACCTCCACTGCCCCGCACTCCCGGACCCACCGCCCGGCGACCTCGTCCCCCGGCTCGACGACCCGGGTGAGGAAGACCCGGGCAAGTCCTTCCGCACCCGAATGCCCACGTGCCTCAGCGCCGGCCGCGTCCCCCGTCATGTCAGCGCCCCGATGGCCATGGGCACCCCGCGCGGCACCCCCGTACGCAGTTGCAGCGCGAGGGCGACGTCCGTCGTGTCGGGCCGGTCGTGGCCGACGAGGTCCGCGACGGTCCAGGCGACCCGCAGGACGCGGTCGATCCCGCGCGCGGTGAGTACCCCGCGCTCCAGGTTCCGCTCGGCCTCCTCCATCGCGCCGGGCACCGCATGCCAGCGGCTGCGCAGCTCCCGTCCCGGCACCTCGCTGTTGGTCAGCCACGGGGTCCCCACGAGCCGCGCCGTCGCCCGCTCGCGGGCCGCCCGCACCCGCTCGGCGACCGTCGCCGTGGACTCGCCCCGCGCCCCGCGTTCGGTGAGTTGGGAGCGAGTGACCCGATCCACCTCGACCCGCAGGTCGACCCGGTCGAGCAGCGGCCCGGAGAGCCGGGCCTGGTAGCGCCGGATCACAGAGGGCGGGCACTCGCAGAGGGTGTCCCGCTGGGAGAAGCGGCCGCACGGGCATGGGTTGGCCGCCAGAATCATCAGGAACCTGGCCGGGAACCGCACGACCCCCGCGCTCCGCGCGATCACTACATGCCCGGCCTCAAGGGGCTGACGCAGGGCGTCCAGCACCTGACTGCCGAATTCTGGGGTTTCATCCAGAAAAAGTACTCCCCGATGAGCCAGGGACACGGCTCCGGGCCGCGCCACCCCCTGTCCGCCGCCGACGAGTGCCTGCATGGTGGCCGAGTGGTGCGGCGCGCAGTAGGGCGCCGTGTCGATCAGGGGCTTGCCCGGCGGCAGCAGGCCCGCGACCGAGTGCACCGCGGTGACCTCCAGCGACTCCTCCCGGGTGAGCCGGGGCAGGACTGCGGGCAGCCGCTCGGCGAGCATGGTCTTGCCGGCCCCCGGCGGGCCTTCCAGAAAAACGTGGTGGCCGCCGGCCGCGGCCACCTCCATCGCCGTGCGCGCCGAGTGCTGACCTACGACGTCGGCCAGGTCGTGACCGTTGTCGTACTGCGCGGCGCCCATGCTGTGCATGCCCGTGGCCGCCCCGGTGCCCGGCATCCGCAGGCCCGCCATCAGCGGGTCCGGGCGGCCGTGCTCGTCCGGTTCCTCCTCGGGCACGGGCTCGTCCGTGAGGACGGCGATCAGTTGCCGCAGACTGCGCACACCGAGCACCGACACTCCGGGGACCAGCGCGGCCTCGGCCGCGGCGCACTCCGGTACGACCACCTGTTCGTATCCCGAGTCGGCCGCCGCCAGCACCGCCGGAAGGATGCCCCTGACGGGTCGCACCCGGCCGTCGAGACCCAGCTCGCCGATCATCACGATGTCGGCGAGGACCCGGGGGTCGATCCGCTCGGCGGCGCCGAGCACGGCGGCCGCGACGGCGAGATCGAACCCGCTGCCGCTCTTGGGCACGGACGCCGGACTGAGCCCCACCGTGAGCTTCTTCTGCGGCCAGGCCGCCCCCGAGTTGACGACCGCGGCCCGGACCCGGTCCCGGCTCTCGGTCAGGCTCTTGTCGGGCAGTCCCACCAGGGTGAACGCGGCGACGCCGGGTTCGAGATCCGCCTGGACCTCGACGACCACGCCCTCGACACCGACGAGCGCCACCGAACACGTACGGGCGAATCCCATCACGCCACCCCCCGCGCGTGTTCCACCACGGGCGCGCCGCGCTCGGGCAGCAGAACGCCGACCAGGTCGATGCGGACGCCGCCGGGTGGCGCTCCCCCGTGTTCCTGGACCCAGCGCTCGGCGAGGCCCCGCAGCCGCTCCGCCTTGGCCGGCGTGACGGCCGCCATCGGGTGTTGGAAGACCCCCGCCGGTCCGGCCGCCCGGCGGGTCTTGACCTCGCAGACGACGAGCGCGTCGCCGTCGCGGGCCACGATGTCGATCTCGCCGGTCCGGCCGGCGCGCCAGTTGCGGTCCAGGACCGTCATTCCGGCCTCGGTCAGCCGCCGCGCGGCCAGCTCCTCGCCGTACCTGCCCAGTGCACCGCGCTGTGCGTTGCGTGTGTTCATGTCGGCACCACCTCCGGCGCCAACAATGCGGGCAGTTCAAAGAGCTATTGGATCTTGGTGGACAACCTTGGCATTGTGGATAACTCCGCCACCCGCCCGGGTCACGGTCAGCCGCCCGGGAGCTCCAGATCGCTCTTGTTCAGCTCTTCGATGTTCACGTCCTTGAACGTGAGCACCCGTACCTGCTTCACGAACCGGGCCGGCCGGTACATGTCCCACACCCAGGCGTCCGCCATGGACACCTCGAAGAACACCTCGCCCTGGACCGAGTGCACCTGCATCTCGTAGTCGTTGGTGAGGTAGAAGCGCCGTTCGGTCTCGATCACGTATTTGAACAGACCGACGACATCGCGGTACTCCCGGTAGAGCTTCAGCTCCATCTCGGTCTCGTACTTCTCGAGGTCCTCGGCGCTCATGGCATGTTCCCCTTCAGCCGTGCGTCCCCCCATTGTGCGCCAGTACCGCGAGCCCCTAGACGATTTCCGTGTCGAGGACGTCGGGCGTGGCCGGGGGGCCTTCGTCGAGCACCTTGCGCAGGAGCTCGGCGAGTCTGGTCGGATACACCGTCTCATGTGCCCGGGTCAGTTCCTGGCACGTCCACCAGCGTGCTCCGGCGACACTCCGCCGTTCCAGCTCGGTCTGGCCCGTGGCCCGGGTCTCGGTCCGGTCCGTACGGGCCAGGTAGTACCACTCGTCCTGGTCCCAGCGGCGCCCCGCGAACGGGAAGGAGCAGCGGCGCCGCCACAGCACCGGACCGAGTTCGACCTCGGTGATGCCGGTCTCCTCCGCGAGTTCCCGCAGCGCGGCCTCCTCGTGCGTCTCGTCGCCCTCAAGACCGCCGCCGGGGGTGAACCACCAGGCGTCCGCCGGATCGTCCGGCTCGTGCCCGTGCAGCAGCAGAATCCGGT
Source organism: Streptomyces sp. NBC_00576 (assembly GCF_036345175.1). Taxonomy (NCBI): domain Bacteria; kingdom Bacillati; phylum Actinomycetota; class Actinomycetes; order Kitasatosporales; family Streptomycetaceae; genus Streptomyces; species Streptomyces sp. NBC_00576. Next base: position 2,936,949 of record NZ_CP107780.1, read on the forward strand.
CCTTCGGATCGAGGAGCACGACCCGGGCCACCTTGCGCATGCCACCGGCGTACGAGTCGTCCGCACCGCCCACCGCGTCAGCGGGCACCGGCAGGCTCCGCCACCGCGACTCCTCGCCGCTTCGCCGCCCGCTTCGCGATCGGCCCGTAGGCGCCGCCGCCCAGGACGAGCACCCCGCCCACCACGATCGCGACGGTGAGCAGCCGCAACGGACCCGGGGTGGACAGGCCCCCCAGGGGCTCGAAGCCCGTGGGACGGGCCAGCATGCCGTTCATGGGCCACACCACGGCGTCGACGCGCGCGTCCACCGAGCTGCGCGACACCGTGCCGTTGAAGGCCTCCGTGAGGTGCGCCGTGGAGTCCAGGGAGCCGGTGCGTTCGTCACCGAGCAGGAACAGGCGCCCCTCGGGGACCGTGATCGAGGGGATGTCGGTCAGCTCGGCAAGCTGGCCCTTGCGCAGGTAGGACTCCTGGATCTGCTTGCCGTTGACGACCAGCTTGCCGTCCGTGCAGCAGGAGACCGTGTCGCCGCCCACGGCCACGACCCGCTTGACCAAGGGCATGTTGCCCCAGCTCGCCTGTCTGAAGACCACGACGTCACCGCGCTTGATGTCGCCGCCGTCGATCCGTTGGGCGAGCACCCGGTCACCGGCCACGATGGTGGGCGACATGGAGTCGGTCGGCACCGTGTACGGCTGGTAGAGGATCGCGCCCCAGACGAAGCCGCCGAGGAAGAGCACACAGCCGAGGGCCACGGCCAGTCCCGACAGCTTGCTGCCGAGCCGTCCGCGGCCCTCGTCCGTACGTGTCGTCGTACTGCTCATTCCAGTGGTCTCCCAGATCGCTGCCTGGGACGGCACCCTACCCGGCGGTACCCGACCCGGGAACACCGGAGTTTCCGACGGTAACCGGAGTAGTCGTACGACCGGCCGCGCGGCGCCTGCGCCACAGCACCAGCGGGACGGCGCCCGCGAGGCCCAGCGCGCCCGGGGCGGCGGCGCTCAGGTTCTGGTCGAAGGTGTCGGGAATGGGCAGCGTGTCCCAGCGGGTGGGCGGCCAGGCGACCACGATGGCGCGGCCGACCACGTTGTCCACGGGCACGAAGCCCGCGTTCTTGTCCTCCTGGTGGTACCGGGAGTCCAGCGAGTTCTGCCGGTGGTCACCCATGACCCAGATTTTGCCCGTCGGTACCGTGACCTTGAACTGGCCGCCCTGGTCGTCGACGCTGCACGGGGTGTTCCCCGCGTACACGTACGGCTCCTCGAGTGCCTTCCCGTTGACCTTCAGCGGGCCCGTGCCGTTGCACTCGATGGTGTCGCCGCCGACTCCGATGACGCGCTTGATGAGGTCCTTCTCGTTGGCGGACGGCATCAGGCCGATCCAGCCGAGGACCCGCTGCACGGGGTTCGGTTCGACGATCGGCTCGCCGGCCAGCCAGTCGGCGGGGTCGTGGAAGACGACGACCTCACCGCGCTCGGGCTCGGAGCCGAACCACGGCGTCAGCTTGTCGACCAGGACCCGGTCGCCCTGCTCCAGCGTGTGCTGCATGGAGTCCGAGGGGATGGAGAACGCCTGGACCAGGAAGGTCTTGATCAGCAGCGCGAGCACCAGCGCGATACCGATGAGCAGCGGCAACTCCTTCCAGAAGGAGCGCTGCTTTCTGGGCTTGTGGCCGGACTCGTCGAGGTCCTGCGCCGTGTCGTCCCCGGAGTCCCCACTGCCCGTCCCGGAGGACCCTGAGCCACTCCCCGAGGGCCCTGGGGCCCCGGAGTCACTCTCGGCGGGGACGGCGTCCTCTGCGGCCGGTGGAACCGGCTCCGCGGGGCGCTTTTCCTCGGGACCGTCCTGTCCGGACCGTGCGCCGACCGCCAAATCCCCCACATCCACTCCTCACTCCGAACCGCCGCCCGCGCCGGATGCGACGCAGGCCCACCACTCCCATAACGAGCGGGAGTTCCGCAGGGGTCGGGAGCGGGATCGATCCATACCGATCCGCGGAAGCCACCCTATGCGACGCGCCGAGGGCGGTGGCCGACCCGCCCGGCACCGACGAGAACGTGTCCGGCTCCTCCAGGCGGGTCCAGTGACCGAACGGCCAGGCGATGACCATGGCCCGGCCCACCACGGAGTTCTCGGAGACAGTGCCGCCGTACCCCTCGGTGCGGTGGTACCGGGAGTCGGCGGAGTTGGCCCGGTGGTCGCCCATCACGAACAGGCGCCCCTCGGGGACCTTCACCTCGAAGGTGAACGACGACGGCTTGTTGCCGGGATGGATGTAGGTCGTCTCGTTGAGCGGCATGCCGTTGACGGTCACGCGCCCCTGGGAGTCGCAGCACTTGACGGTGTCGCCGCCGACCGCGACGACACGCTTGATGAGGTCCTTCTCGTTGTCCGAGGGCAGCAGGCCGATAAAGGTGAGCCCCTGCTTGACCTGCTTGACGACGATGGGGTCCTCGCCCTTCGCGGTGGTCGGCTCGTCGTCGAGCCAGCCGCCGGGGTCCTTGAAGACGACGACGTCACCGCGCTGGGGCTTGGAGCCGAACCAGGGGGTGAACTTGTCCACGAGGACACGGTCGCCGATCTGGATCGTGTTCTCCATCGAGCCCGACGGGATCACGAACGCCTGCACTAGGAACGTCTTCAGGACCAGGGCTATGAGCACAGCGACGCCCACAAGGAGCGGTATCTCCTTGACGGCCGAGCGCCGTCTGCGCGCTTTGACCTTGCGCTGAAGCTTGCGTCGCTCGGCCCGGCCCGGCCTGGCGGCGGCGCCGGCCGCCCGGCGGGAGCCGGTGGGCAGCAGCTGGTCGGCGGCGGTGATCGGCACGCCGCGCGGTTTGCCGCGGTTACCCATGGGCGCCGTCCGAGGCAGACACACGCGCGTACGCGCCGGGACGGTCCAGACGGGTCCAGTGGCCGCGGGGCCAGGCGATCCAACTGGCCCGGCCGATGACTCTGCCGACGGGGACCATGCCCCCGCCGGGCGAACCCAGGTGGTCCCGGGAGTCGCTGGAGTCGCTGCGGTGGTCCCCCAGGAGGAAGAGTCTGCCCTCGGGCACCACTACGTCGAAGGACACCGTGGACGGGTTGTCTCCGGGGTAAAGGAACGTCGACTCGTCGACCGACCGGCCGTTCACCTCGATTCTCCCCTCCTTGTCGCAGCAGACCACGTGGTCTCTCCCCACACCCACAACGCGCTTGATGTAGTCGGCGTGCCCGAAGTAGCCGGTTCCGTCGAACACGACGACGTCACCGCGCTGCGGCTCGGCACCGAAACGGTACGCCAACCTATTTACGAGAACGCGGTCCCCGATCCTCAATCCGCTCTCCATCGAGCGGCTGGGAATTTCAAACGGCTGGAGGACGAACCTGCTGAAGAGGAGCAGAAAGAGCAGGCAGACCAGCACGGTCAGGGTGATCCGTCCGCCCGGGAGCCACTCGGCCGCCCGGGACACCAACGCGAAACGCGACCGGCCCTCCGGCCCTTCGGTGTCCGAGATCTCCTCGGATCGAACAGGGCGGGAGGAGCGGTCGCGCTCCGTCGGCTGTGCTTCGGTGTTCATCGGGGCAGGATGCTATCCGGCCTCGATGTGAGCCTTCTTTATATCGGGCTCGCCAAAAGCTCAGTTGTCGCGCTTCTCCTTGATCTTCGCGGCCTTGCCGCGCAGCTCACGGAGGTAGTACAGCTTGGCGCGACGCACGTCACCACGCGTGACCAGCTCGATCTTCTCGACGATCGGGGTGTGCACCGGGAAGGTGCGCTCGACGCCGACGGAGAACGAGACCTTGCGGACCGTGAAGGTCTCGCGGACACCGGCGCCCTGGCGGCGGATGACTACGCCCTTGAACTGCTGCACACGGGAGCGGTTGCCCTCGATGACGCGGACGTGGACGTTGACGGTGTCACCCGGGCGGAAGGCCGGGATGTCGCTGCGCAGCGACGCGGAGTCGACGGAGTCGAGCAGGTGAGACATTTCGTCTGCTTTCTTCGTTGATGCCACAGGTCATCAACGGGAGCTTGATTTACGGAAGGATGCTGTCCGTGCCGGGGCGGGCGTCGTGTCCCCCCGTGGCAGGGGCGCACGCCGGACGACGCACAACAGCGACCTATTCTTCCATGCCCTCTGGCCTGCGCCAAAATCGGCCGTCGGCGGAAGGCTGCCACCCCATGATGGAGAGCGTCTCGCGGTCCTTCTTGTCGAAGACCGACGCGTCGCACCGCTCGATCAGGTCGGGCCTGTTGGCCGCCGTACGATGCAGCGCCTCGTCCCGGCGCCAGCGCGCGATCTTTCCGTGATGGCCGCTGAGCAGCACGTCCGGGATCTCCCGGCCGCGCCACTGGGGCGGCTTGGTGTAGATGGGCCCCTCCAGGAGGTTGGCCATGGCACCCGGCGCGAAGGAGTCGTCCCGGTGCGACTCCGCGTTGCCGAGAACTCCGGGCAGCAGCCGCGCGACGGCCTCCGTGATCACCAGTACGGCCGCCTCGCCGCCGGCGAGCACATAGTCGCCGATGGACACCTCGTACACAGGCATCCGGGTGGCGTACTCGTCGATGACACGCCGGTCGATGCCCTCGTAGCGGGCGGGCGTGAAGACGAGCCACGGCCGCTCGGACAGCTCGACGGCGAGCGCCTGGGTGAAGGGGCGGCCACTGGGCGTGGGCACCACCAGCGCGGGCGCCCGGGAGCCGGTCTCGTATCCCTCGGCCAGTACGTCGTCCAGCGCGTCGCCCCAGGGGTCGGTCTTCATGACCATTCCCGGGCCCCCGCCGTAGGGCGTGTCGTCGACCTTGTTGTGGCGGTCGTACGTCCAGTCCCGAAGATCATGCACGTGCACATTCAGCTGTCCACGCGCGCGTGCCTTGCCGACGAGCGAGACGTTCAGGGGTTCGAGGTACTCGGGGAAGATCGTGACGACGTCGAGACGCATCAGTCGTCGGCTTTCGAAGAGTCTTCGTCATCCTTCGAAGAGGCGACTTCCGCCTGGTCGTCGATCAGCCCCGGCGGCGGGTCGATGACCGCCCGCTGCTCCTCCAGGTCGATCTCCAGGACGATCTCCTGGACGAACGGGATGTACACCTCGCTGCCGTCGGGTCGCTCCACGACGAAGAGGTCCTGGGAGGGCAGGTGTGAGATCTCGGTGATGCGTCCGACCTCGGTGCCGTCGGCCAGGACCACGTCCAGGTCCATCAGCTGATGGTCGTAGTACTCGTCCTCGCCCTCGGGCATTTCCTCGGGGTCGACGTCGGCGATCAGGAGGACGTTGCGCAGGGCCTCGGCGCCGGTACGGTCTTGTACGCCCGCGAAGCGCAACAGGAGACGGCCGCTGTGCACACGGCCGGTCTCGATGGTCAGCGGGCCCGCCGTGGGCGGGTCGGTGGCGAGGACGGCACCGGGCGGGAGCCGCAGTTCCGGCTCATCCGTACGTACCTCTACGGTGACTTCGCCCTTGATGCCGTGGGCGCGGCCCACGCGCGCGACTACGAGCTGCACTTTCTGGAATCTCCTGTCGTACGACTACGGGCCGGGGACGGCCCAAGTGGCCCTCCCCGGCCCGAGCCGGTGCTACGTGGTGATCAGCGAACCTGGTCCACGTCGACGAGGTCGACACGGACACCGCGTCCGCCGATGGCACCCACGACGGTGCGCAGGGCACGTGCGGTACGGCCGTTGCGGCCGATCACCTTACCGAGGTCGTCGGGATGGACCCTGACCTCCAGAACGCGCCCGCGACGCAGGTCGCGCGAGGCGACCTGCACTTCGTCGGGGTTGTCGACGATGCCCTTCACGAGGTGCTCGAGAGCCTCCTCGAGCATGCTCAGGCCTCGGTCGACGTGGACTCGGCGGCGGCCTCGTCCTTCTTCTCAGTCTTCTTCTTCTGGGTGATGGCCTCACCCTTGCCCGTGTCGTCGCCACCGAGGGCCTCGAACAGCGGACGCGCGGGCTTCGGAGCGGCCACGAGCAGCGGAGCCGGGGCGGGCAGACCCTTGAACTTCTGCCAGTCGCCGGTCAGCTTGAGGATGGCGAGAACGGGCTCGGTCGGCTGCGCGCCGACACCCAGCCAGTACTGCGCACGCTCGGTGTCGACCTCGATGCGCGAGGGGTTCTGCACCGGGTGGTACAGGCCGATCTCCTCGATGGCCCGGCCGTCACGGCGGGTACGGGAGTCGGCGACGACGATGCGGTAGTGAGGCGAACGGATCTTGCCCAGACGCTTCAGCTTGATCTTGACTGCCACGGGAGTGGGTTCTCCTGGAATTGACGTGGTTGGGCACGGCGAGATTGCCGCGTGGGGTTGCGGTACCCGAGTGCCCGATGGACGCGTCAGCCGGAGGCGAGAGGGTTCCTGTGCGGCTGTCGAGTACAGCTGGCCATTCTGCCACACCCTGCGGGCCGCGCCGACCCGGGGCATGACCTGGCCAGGCCTGTACGGGCACCCGGCGCTCCGGATGCCCGTACAGGCGACCGCCCGCGAACCGCGCACTCCCCCACGTGTTCATCCGGCACCCACGAGATGCCGGGCTCGATCACGCGACGGAACGGAGCCTCAGGCGGCGCCGGCGCCCACGATCTCGGGGATTCGGAACGGCTTGCCGCAGCCGCCGCACACGATCGGAGCCTGTGCCAGCACCGACGGGACGACGCGCACGTTGCGACCGCAGTCGCAGACGGCCTTCACGCGCACCCCTCCCCCGGAGGAGCCGTGCCGGGCGGCCGGCCCGCGGAAGGTGCGGGTCGTGTCGGAGGTGGTGGCGACCGTGTGCGCCTTCAGGGCGCGCTGCAGCCGCTCCATGGTGGGGCGGTAGCGCCGCTTGGCCTCGGGGTTGAGCGTGACCAGCGAGAAGCCGCTGCTGGGGTGCGGTTCCTCCGGGTGGTCCAGGCCCAGCTCCTCGGCGATCGCGAGGAATCTGCGGTTGTGGTACCGGCCGGCCCGGGATGTGTCGCGGACTCCGCGGGCGGCTGCGATGCCATGGACTGCCTCATGAAGCAGTCGCTCGAAGGAGAGCGCGTGCCCGCAGGCGGACGACGACTCTCCGATCAGGGACTCGGGCGCGGCAAGATCGGGCAGCTCGGGGTGGTACCGCTGAATGTCGGCCCACGCCTGCGCCAGCTCTGCGGCGAGAACAGGTGGTGTCTGTGTCGTGCTCACGTAATGACAACGAGCCTGGGTGCCGCTGTGTTCCGATTCCGGGCCATCCCAAATAATTTGCACGTACCCGTCAGTTGCGACTGATGCGTCCGGACGAGGGCGGGTGCGCTGATCTGCGGAGAAGCCTCACAGCTCATACCAAGCCGGTGCGTAGCCCCACGTACGACCCGACGCGTACACGTTGTCCGCACGCCGTGGTACCTGTGGTCGGCCGGTACGCAAGAGGCGTTTCGGTCGCTCTTGTCCCCGCCTCAGTAGGCGCGGGCGACGATGGCGACGTTACCGGGTGCGTCGTCGGCGTCGGGCACCGACCCGTCCGCGGCGACCAGACACCGTACGGTCACCGCGTGCTCACCGAGCCTGGCCTCGCCCTCTTCGCCGAGCACCGCCCAGGGGATGCGCGCCCAGCCGCCGGCGGTCGCCGCCTCCACGGCCTCCTCGAACGTCGACACGTCCGAGGTACGGGCCTCCCGGCGCTCACGCGACTGGGCCAGCAGCAGTGCCTGGTCCTCTTCGAGGACAGTGGGCAGCAGACGTACGAGCGCGTCGAGGGCCACCGGCTCCTTGCCGCCCGGAATACGCCGGGCGAGCATCGCCGTGCCGTTCTCCAGGTCACGGGGGCCCACCTCGATGCGTACGGGGACGCCCTTGAGCTCCCAGTCGACGGCGCGCCGGCCGAAGGGCACGTCCGTGCGGTCGTCCACGTGCACGCGGACGCCTGCCGCCTTCAACCGGTCGCCGATCTCGCGGACCTTGGCCAGAACCGCGTCGTCACCCTTGATCGCGAGGACCACGGCCTGGATCGCGGCGAGGCGCGGCGGGACCCGCAGACCGTTGTCGTCGCCGTGCGCCATCACCAGGGCGCCGATCATGCGGGTCGTCGAGCCCCAGGAGGTCTGCCAGACGAGTTCCTGCCTGCCTTCCTTCGACAGATAGCGGGTGTTGAACGCCTTGGCGAAGTTCTGGCCCAGTTCATGACTGGTGGCCATCTGGATGGCCTTGCCGTCGCCCATCATGCCTTCGAGCGTGAGGGTGTTGATCGCGCCCGCGAAGCGCTCCTTGACCGTCTTGCGGCCGGGAACGGTGTCCATCGCCAGGACGTTCACCATGAAGTCCTCGTAGACGTTCCGGTGGATGTGTGCGGCGAAGTCGCGGGCGTCCTCGTGGGTGGCGTGCGCGGTGTGGCCCTCCTGCCACAGGAACTCCGTCGTACGGAGGAAGATTCGGGGGCGCAGTTCCCAACGCACCACGTTCGCCCACTGGTTGATCAGCAGGGGCAGGTCGCGGTAGCTCTGCACCCATTTCGAGAAGTAGTCGTTGATGATCATCTCGGAGGTGGGGCGCACCACCGCGGGCTCTTCGAGGTCCTTGCCGCCGGCATGCGTGACCACGGCCAGCTCCGGCGCGAATCCCTCGACGTGCTCGGCCTCCTTGGCGAAGTACGACTGCGGGATCAGCAGGGGGAAGTAGGCGTTCTGCGCGCCAGTCTCCTTGATCCGCGTGTCCATCTCGGCCTGCATCCGCTCCCACAGCCCGTACCCGTACGGCCGGATGACCATGGTCCCCCGCACCGGACCGTTGTCGGCCAACTCCGCCTTGCCGACCAGATCCTGGTACCAGCGGGGAAAGTCAATTGCCTGGGGCGTGAGTACGGGTGCCTTTGCCATGACGCGATGCTACGGGCCCACGTTGCCGGCATGTGAATTCTTTTCGTGAGCACAGCGAGCACGCAACCTCGGCCCAACTACCTATGGACGGCGGCTCGGGTGCGGAGTTTCCTGGCATACGGGGGAAGTGCGAGCGCACTGTACGGGGGCCACCACATCGGAAACAGCGGCAACTCTCGGCGGATTGGGGCGCTTTCGATGACACCTACGCTCGTGCGGCAGCACCAGCCTCACGCGGGTCCGGCGACCCGCGTGGACCTGTGCACACGCGCGCGTGACTGGTCGGAGATCCAGGAGCGGATGCTCGTACCGCTCTACGAGACCATCTACGAGCGGCTGGAAGTAAGCACCGGCACCCGACTCCTCGGCCTCGGCTGCGGCTCGGGCCTGGCCCTGCTGATGGCGGCCTCAAGAGGCGCCACCGTCACCGGTGTCGAGGCATCGTCACCGGAACGACTGAGCCTCGCGCGGAAGCGTTTGCTGCCCGAATCGCCGGGCACACGCGCGCGTGCCGAGGCCCGGCTCGTGGCGAGTCCCCCTGAGGAGGGGGACGCTCCCGCGTACACCCTGGTGACCGCGTTCGAGCCGATCGGCTGCCTCGCGGGCGACTCCGAGGGGCTCGGCCAGATGCTCACCGCGGCGGTGCCGTCGGCCGGGCACGGCACACCGGTGGTGCTGGCAGGCTGGGGTCCCCCGGAGCGCTGCGCCACGTCGGCCGTGCTGCGGGTCGCGGCCCGGCTCGCCGATCCGCTGCGGGTCATGGGCAGTTGGCGCCCCTCGCTCCGTGACGACCTGGAGGAGGTCGCCCAGCGGGCAGGCCTGCGCCCGGACGGCTCCGGGCGGGTGGCATGCCCGTTCGGGTACGCGGACATGGGCAGCGCGTTACGAGGGCTGCTGTCGACGGGGCTGTTCGACGCGGCGATCACGGCGACCGGCCAGGAACAGGTCGACAAGGAGCTGGCGGAGGCGCTGCATCCGCACCAGCGGCGGGACGGGACGATCTGGATGCCAAACGTCTTCCGGTACCTCATCGCCCGGACGACGTGAGCTCCCCCTGGGCCGCTCCACCCCGGGCGCGCACGCGCTGAACGCACGAGGGCGCCCCTCCGGCGAGGGGCGCCCTGAACGACGTACACACGTCTCGTATCAGCTGATCAACTTCTCAGTTGATCGACATCATCGACATCTCAGCCCATGAACTTCTTGAACTCGTCCGGCAGCTCGAAGTCCTGGCCGGCCTGCTGGCCCGGCAGGCCGAACGCGCCGCCCGGAGCTCCCTGAGGACCGGCGGCCTTGCGCGCGGCCTCCTCCTGCTCCTGCTGCTTGCGCTTCATCGGGTTGCCGGAGCGCTGCTTGCCCTTGGCCTGCTTGGGCTGCTTCTTCGACCGGCCGGGGCCGCCACCCATGCCCGGCATCCCGGGCATCCCCGGCATACCGCCGCCCTGGGCCATGCGGGACATCATCTTGCGAGCTTCGAAGAACCGCTCGACCAGGCCCTTGACCGCGCTGACGTCGACACCGGAACCCTTGGCGATACGGGCGCGGCGCGACCCGTTGATGATCGTCGCGTCCTGGCGCTCGGCCGGGGTCATCGACTTGATGATGGCCGCCGTACGGTCCACATCGCGCTCGTCGAGGTTGTTGATCTGGTCCTTGATCTGGCCCATGCCGGGCAGCATTCCGAGCAGCTTGCTGATGCTGCCCATTTTCCTGACCTGCTCCATCTGGGCCAGGAAGTCGTCCAGGGTGAAGTCCTGGCCCTTCTTGGACGCCAGCTTGGAGGCCATTGCCTCCGCTTCCTCCTGGCTGAACGTCTTCTCCGCCTGCTCGATCAGGGTGAGGAGGTCACCCATGTCGAGGATGCGGGAGGCCATCCGGTCAGGGTGGAACGCGTCGAAGTCGTCGAGCTTCTCACCGTTCGACGCGAACATGATCGGCTTGCCGGTCACCGACGCGATGGAGAGCGCGGCACCACCACGGGCGTCACCGTCGAGCTTCGACAGGACGACACCGTCGAAGCCGACGCCGTCCCGGAAGGCCTCGGCCGTGTTGACGGCGTCCTGTCCGATCATGGCGTCGACGACGAAGAGGATCTCGTCCGGCGAGACCGCGTCCCGGATGTCCGCGGCCTGCTGCATCAGCTCGGCGTCGATACCGAGGCGACCGGCGGTGTCCACGATCACGATGTCGTGGACCTTGGTCTTCGCGAACTCCATGGAGTCCTTGGCGACCTTGACCGGGTCCCCGACCCCGTTGCCCGGCTCGGGCGCGTAGACCGCGACCCCGGCCCGCTCGGCGACGACGCTGAGCTGGTTGACGGCGTTGGGGCGCTGGAGGTCGGCGGCGACGAGGAGGGGCGAGTGCCCCTGGTCCTTGAGCCACTTGCCCAGCTTGCCCGCGAGGGTGGTCTTACCGGCACCCTGGAGACCGGCCAGCATGATGACGGTCGGCGGCTGCTTGGAGAAGCGGAGGCGCCGGGTTTCACCACCCAGGATGGTGACCAGCTCTTCGTTGACGATCTTGAGGACCTGTTGGGCGGGGTTCAGGGCCTTGGATACGTCAGAACCGAGGGCACGTTCCTTGACGTTCTTGATGAACGTCCGCACGACCGGCAGGGCCACGTCGGCTTCGAGGAGCGCGATGCGGATCTCGCGGGCCGTGGCGTCGATGTCCGCCTCGCTCAGGCGCCCCTTGCCGCGCAAGTTCTTGAAAGTCGCTGACAAGCGGTCGGAGAGAGTATCGAACACGGCGGCGTCGGTCCTCGGAGTAGGGGGCAGAGTGGGCTGTTCTCCAGAGTATCCGGCCCTGCAAGCAAATCGTCCCCGCCTGCGTATTCAGCAAGCGGGGACGGAAAACCCCGCGGGGGCGGTCACCCCCGCAACATCTCCTCCAGCTTCCGCGCCACTGTGGATGCCTCGCCCCCCGGCAAAGGCGCACCCCCGCCCGTGGTCACGTAGAACGCGTCCACGGCATTGGACCCCAGCGTGCTGACGTGCATGCTCCGCACCCGCACCCCCGCGTCGTCCAGTGCCCGCCCAATCCGGTGCAGCAGCCCCGGGGCGTCCTGGGCGCGCACCTCGATCACCGTGGCCAGCCGGGACGCGGCCGGATGTACGGTCACCCGGGCCGGCGGCGCCACGACACCCCGGCGCCGTGGGTACGCCGCGTCGCGCTCGGCCAGGCGGCCCGCGATGTCCAGGGAGCCGTCCAGGGCCCGTACGAGGTCGGCGCGCAGGCGGGCCGCCTGGGGCAGGGAGCCGTACTCGGCGGCGACGCGCCAGTCGAGGAGCAGGACCGCGCCCTCGACGCCGTCGGGAAGGTCCAGTGTGCGCAGTTCCGCCGTGCGGACGGTCAGCCGGTGCATCGCGAGGACGCCGGCCACGGCGGGCAGGACGCCCGGCTGGTCCGGCACGGCGATCAGGAGTTCCACGCCGAGGGGTTCGGGTTCGCCCGCGGCCGGCGTCGGGGACTCCTCCGCCGACGCCTCTGCCGGGGGCTCCGTCTGGGCGCGCAGCGACAACACCGGGCCGCCCGTGCGGAACGCCTCGATGGCGAGCCGTTCCTGTTCGGCGGTGGGTGCGGCGGCCTCGGGTTCCTCGGGGGCGTCCCCGGAGAGCATGGCGGCGACCCGTTTCACCAGGTCGGCGACGAGCGAACCGCGCCAGGTCGACCAGGCGGCCGGGCCCGTCGCCAGCGCGTCGGACTCGGTGAGCGCGTGGAGCAGTTCGAGGGTGCTCTGCGTGCCGACGGCCTCGGCGACCGAGCGCACGGTGGCCGGGTCCTCCAGGTCACGCCGGGTGGCGGTGTCGACGAGCAGCAGATGGTGACGTACGAGGGTGGCCAGCACTGCCACGTCCGCGCGGTCGAAGCCGATGCGGGCGGCCACGTCCTTCGCGATGATCTCGCCCGCGACGGAGTGGTCGCCGGGCCAGCCCTTGCCGATGTCGTGGAGCAGCGCGGAGACGAGGAGGAGGTCGGGGCGGCTGACCCGGCGGGTGAACTCGGAGGCCCGGACGGCCGTTTCGATCAGGTGGCGGTCGACCGTCCAGATGTGGACGGCGTTGCGCTGCGGGCGGCAGCGGACGCGCTCCCAGTCGGGGAGAAGGTGGGTGATCAGGCCCTCGGCCTCCAGTGCCTCCCAGACCTCGATGGTCGGGCGGCCCGAGCCCAGCAACGTCACCAGTTGTTCTCTCGCCTCGGCCGGCCACGGCGTCGGCAGCGGGCGTGCTGCCGCTGCCATGCGGCGGACCGCGTGCAGGGAGAGCGGGAGACCCGCCTGGGCGGCTGCGGCTGCGGCGCGCAGGGGCAGCACGGGGTCGCGGTCGGGGCGCGCGGCGCGGGCGAGCACCACTTCGCCGTCCTGCTCCACGACGCCCTCTGCCAGTGGGGAACGTTCCGGCGCCGGTTTGCCGCCGCCCAGCATGGCGCGCAGGCGCGGACGTACGGCGCGTGATCGCAGTACGCGCCCCACCTCGCGCCAGGTCACATCGCTGGCGTACGACACGACGCGTGCCGCCTCGTACACCTGCCGCAGGAGGGTGTCGGCGTCGAGGAGGCCGAGTTCCGCGGCGACCTGGTCCTGTTCCTGGAGGGCCAGGCGGTCGGTGGCGCGGCCGGTCGTCAGGTGGAGGGCGTCGCGGACGTCCAGCAGTCGGCGGCGCGCGTCGTCGAGGCCCTCGCGGGGGGCGTCGGCCAGCCAGGAGGCCGCGACGGCGCGCAGGGCGGTGGCGTCGCGCAGGCCGCCGCGGGCCTCCTTGAGGTCGGGTTCGAGGAGGTACTGCAGCTCGCCCTGGCGTTCGGCCCGTTCGGCGCAGAGTTCCTGGAGTTCGGGGAGGCGTTTGGGCGCCTGGTTGCGCCAGTCGGCGAGGACGGTGGTGCGCAGGCCGGCCGTGAGACCGAGGTCGCCGGCCAGGTGGCGGGCGTCCAGCAGACCCAGCTGCACCTTGAGGTCCTCGCCCGACACCTTGCGGGCCTCGGACTGGGTCCGGACGGAGTGGTCCAGGGCGAGGCCCAGGTCCCAGACGGGGTACCAGAGGCGGTCCGCCAGGGCCGCGACGCCGGCGGAGTCGCTGCCGTCGTGCAGAAGGAGCAGGTCCAGGTCGCTGCGTGGGGAGAGTTCACCTCTGCCGTAGCCGCCGACGGCGACCAGGGAGACTCCGCGCAGTCCTTCGGCGGCCGCTGTGAACAGGCCGCTCAGCCATTCGTCCGTCAGTTCTGCCAGGGCCGCACGGCGCGGCGGCCCGGACCGCGCCTCCTCAGTGAGGAGGCGCAGCCGGGCCGCCGCATAGCCGCTGGGTCCCGAGTCCTCTGCATCCTTACGCACGTCCGTACTCGTCACCCAGCGACTCCTGTTCTTTTTTGCTGCCTCAGAGCGCGTCCGGGCCGCGCTCGCCGGTCCGGACCCGGACAGCCGTCTCGACCGGGAGGGACCAGACCTTGCCGTCACCGATCTTGCCGGTACGGGCCGCCTTGACGATGACGTCGATCAGACCTTCGGCGTCGTCGTCCTCGGCAAGGACCTCGATACGGATCTTGGGTACCAGGTCGACCGTGTACTCGGCGCCCCGGTAGACCTCGGTGTGGCCCCGCTGACGACCGTAGCCGCTCGCTTCGGTGACTGTCAGACCGTGGACCCCGAAGGCCTGGAGGGCCTCCTTGATCTCGTCGAGACGGTGGGGCTTCACAACGGCGGTGATGAGCTTCATGCGTCCACCTTCTTGCTCGCGCCCCCGACACCGGCCGGGACGGACGTACGGGCCGCGCCGCCGCCGGCGCCGCTGAAGTCGTATGCGGTCTCGGCGTGCTCGGCCTGGTCGATGCCGGCGATCTCGTCGTCCTCGGGGACTCGCATGCCGATCGTCTTGTCGAGGAGGAAGGCGAGGATCGCGGAGACGACCAGGGAGTAGCCGAGGACGGCGAAGACGCCGGCGCACTGCTTCCAGAACTGGTCGAGGCCGCCGCCGTAGAAGAGGCCCTCGACCTCCGACTGGCCCTTGCCGCTGGCGAAGAAGCCGATCAGCAGGGAGCCGACGACACCGCCGACGAGGTGGACACCGACGACGTCGAGCGAGTCGTCGTAACCGAACTTGTACTTGAGGCCGACAGCCATGGCGCACAGCAGACCGGCGATGGCGCCGACCGCGATCGCGCCGATCGGGGAGACCGCACCGCCCGAGGGGGTGATGGCGACCAGACCCGCGACCGCGCCGGAGGCGGCGCCCAGCGTGGTGAACGCGCCGTGGCGGATCTTCTCGTAGATGAGCCAGGCGAGCATGGCGGCGGCGGTGGCGACCTGCGTGTTGACGAACATCAGCGTGCCGACGCCGTCGTCGTTGCCCAGCCACGAGCCGGCGTTGAAGCCGAACCAGCCGAACCACAGGAGGCCGGAGCCGAGCATGACCAGCGGGAGGCTGTGCGGGCGCATCGGGTCCTTCTTGAAACCGACGCGCTTGCCGATGACCAGGATCACACCGAGCGCCGCGGCACCCGCGTTGATGTGGACCGCCGTACCACCGGCGAAGTCGATGACGCCGAGCTCGAAGGCCCAGCCGCCCGCGCCCCATACCCAGTGGGCGACGGGGAAGTACACGACGGTGGCCCACAGGGCTACGAACAGCGCCCAGGCCGAGAACTTCACGCGGTCCGCGAGAGCACCGCTGATCAGGGCGGGCGTGATGATCGCGAACATCATCTGGAAGACCATGAAGGTCAGGATCGGGATGTTGTAGCCGTCCCACAGATCGGTCGTGCCGATGTCACTGAGACCGACCCAACCCGAGGTCCAGCCGATGAGGCTGCCCTTGTCGGTGCCGAACGCGAGGGAGAAGCCGTACAGCACCCACAGAAGGGTGACGATGCCGATGCTGATAAAGCTCATCATCAACATGTTCAGGGTGCTCTTGACGCGGACCATGCCTCCGTAGAAGAAGGCGAGACCGGGGGTCATGAGCAACACCAGGGCCGAACAGATCAGCATGAACCCGGTGTTTGCGGCAGACAGCTTGGGAGCGGCGTCTGCGGCTAGCGTGATGGCGGCTGATGCCATCGGCGTCTCCTCGTCATTTGGTACGGCCCCGTGCGGGCGAAGCCTGAGCGGATTGAGGGGTGGGCCGGTTATGCGCCAGACATTGACGCAGCGCCGTTTCGGTCGACGCCCCTCGATGTTTCGCCGCAGTGACGAAGGTGCCTTGTGTGTTACGGATCGATGAACTGCCGGATGTTGGACGCGCCGATCGTTATCGTGGCGCAACCTTCGCCCGTGGCGGGGGTCCGACCGCGGCGGGCCTTCCGATGACCTGGCGGGGGAGCCGAGTCGGGCTGTCGGGAGGGCCTGCCGCGGCCGGGGTTCCGGGGTTTCAGACCGCCTCGGCGGTCTCGGGCAGATCGATCGCGAGCTGGTCGGTCAGGTCCACGACCTCGGTGAGATCCCCGAAGTCGCGGACAGCCGTGTCGACGGTCTTTCGGATACGAGTGTTGACGCGCTCTGAGCGCACCTTCTTGGCGATGACCATGGCTTCGGCGGCCAGCACCGTGGCCCGCTCGGGCTCCCGCTGGAGGAGGTGGACGGTGGCCATGCCGATCAGATTCAGTGCGTACGACCGCTGGTGATCGGTGTCCTTCGCGAACAGGTCGACGGCATTGCGCATCAGGGGCTCGGCCAGGGAGGCGTAGGTGGGGCTGCGGCCGGCGACATAGGCAAGGTCACGGAACGAGTGGGAGTTCTCGCCGTACAGCTCGGCCCGGGAGAAGAAGCGGATCCAGTCGGGATCGGGCTCGTCCCAATCGTGTACGTCCGCGAACGTGTCCTCGGCCATCCGCACGGCCCGCTTGCACTTTCCGGGTTGCCCCATATTGGCGTATGCGCGCGCCTCCATCGCATACAGCATGGCCTGGGTGCGGGGGCTCGCGCAGTCACGGCTGCCGTACTGCGCGAGATGGATCAGTTCGAGGGCGTCGTCCGGCCGGCCGAGGTGGATCATCTGACGGCTCATGGACGACAGGACGTACGAGCCGAGCGGCTTGTCGCCGGCCTCCTTGGCCGCGTGCAGGGCCAGGACGAAGTACTTCTGGGCGGTCGGCTGGAGTCCCACGTCGTACGACATCCAGCCGGCGAGTTCGGCCAGCTCGGCGGCGACCTTGAACAGCTTGCGGGTGGTGGCCTCGGGCTGGGGCTCCTGGAGGAGGTCCGTCACCTCGTGCAGCTGTCCGACCACCGCCTTGCGGCGCAGGCCGCCGCCGCACTGCGCGTCCCACTGCCGGAACATCGCGGTGGTCGACTCCAGCAGCTCCAGCTCGGGCTGGGAGAGGCGGCCGGCCCGGCGCGCGGCGGACGGGTGCTCGGGCTCCTCCGGCGGAGCGGGCGGCACCGGGACGAGCCAGCGCTGCATGGGTTCGATGAGGGTGGGGCCCGCGGAGAGGGACAGGGCGGTCCCGAGGAAGCCGCGGCGCGCCAGCATCAGGTCGCTGCGGGAGAACTCGCTGAGCAGGGCGACGGTCTGGGGGGCCGTCCAGGGCAGGTCGACGCCGGAGGCGGACGGGGACTGGCGGGCGGTGCGCAGCCCCAGGTCCTCGACGGAGACGACACAGCCGAAGCGCTCGGAGAAGAGCTCGGACAGGATGCGCGGGATGGGCTCGCGCGGATTCTCTCCGTCGAGCCAGCGCCGGACCCGCGAGGTGTCCGTCGAGATGTGATTGGCACCCAACTGGCGTGCCCGCCGGTTCACTTGGCGCGCCAGCTCGCCCTTGGACCAGCCGCTGCGCACGAACCACGAGCCGAGCAGCTCATTCGGGCGCTTGTCAGCGCTCGTCGCGCTTCCGCCGTTGCCGCCCACTGGAACGCCCCCATCCCTGAGACCTCTTGTCGCCGAATGCGCCAAGCCCTATCAGAATGCCGGTAAATAGGCTTCGCGTCCGGCAGTTCTCACCCTTCGAACGGGAAGCCGACTTGCCTCCGGCATACCCACCCGCGCATGTGCCCCAAGGCCTCGTGCACTCAAAGTAATCCCACGATCACGGCTTCAGCCATGGCGATCCAGGAAACGCCACCATTCGCCACCCCTTCGAATGAACTCACGGGCACCTACAGGGGATTCACTTGACAGTGGACGGTCGGGAGCGGGCGGAGCGATGCACGCGAGGGCGCGCGCCGCCGAGCGCACTACCCGAGGCACAACTGGGCGCCGACTGGAACGGGGGATGGCGGGCAGGGGTGTCGATCAGTTGGAGACGCAGGGTTACGTTCTGCTTGCAAATCGTAACCACCGGTGCGTCGGACCCGTTGGAGGGGGCATGGGCTTCACGATCGGCAGCAACCGGGGTATCCGCGAAATCCGGCCTGGTACGCGCCGCCGCGGCCGGTCCTCCGAGTGCACCGCCGTGGCCGAGTACACCGGCCTCTGGGGCTGGGACGTGATCGCCGGGGCCCGCGCGGCCGGCGGAGCCTGTTCCTGCGGCCTGACCGACTGCCCCACGCCGGGTGCCCACCCCCTGAGCTTCGCCCCCCGGGTCGCGGCCGGCGCCACGCTCGACGAAGTCACCGACACCTGGGGCCAGTTCCCCGGCGCCTCGGTCATGCTCCCCGTGGGCCGCGCCTTCGACGTGATCGAGGTCGCCGAACCCGCCGGCCGCCACGCCCTCGTCCGCCTGGAACGCATGGGCCTCCCCCTCGGCCCGGTCACGGCCACCCCGGAAGGCCGCGCCCAGTTCTTCGTCGCCCCCGGCGCCGCCACCGAACTCCCCGAGCTCCTCTACCGCATGGGCTGGGACGACGCGACCCTCGACCTGCACGGCCTGGGCACCGGTACGTATCTCACGGCGCCCCCGTCCGACCGGGGCGGCCTCGGCCCGGTCACCTGGCTGCGCCCACCCGCCCTGGACACGGCGACGAAGCCGCCGGCGGCCAGGCTGCTGCTGGGGACGCTGGCCTACGTGGCACACAGGTCGCGGGCCTAGGCCCAGTCCGCACAGCAAGACGCCCGTCCCCAACTGCACCTTGGGGGCGGGCGTCTCTTCGTGGACCTACGGATTCCCTGAGGTGGCCGTCACTCCCCGATAAGGGCGTCAACAAACGCCTCCGGCTCGAACGGCGCCAGATCGTCGGCCCCCTCGCCGAGCCCGATCAGCTTCACCGGCACGCCCAGCTCGCGCTGTACGGCGATGACGATGCCGCCCTTGGCGGTGCCGTCGAGCTTGGTGAGCACGATGCCGGTGATGTCGACGACCTCGGCGAAGACGCGGGCCTGGACGAGCCCGTTCTGCCCGGTCGTGGCGTCCAGCACGAGCAGCACCTCGTCCAGCGGGGCGTGCTTCTCGACGACGCGCTTGACCTTGCCGAGCTCGTCCATGAGCCCGGTCTTGGTGTGCAGCCGCCCGGCGGTGTCGATCAGCACGACATCGGCGCCGGCCTGGATGCCCTCCTTGACGGCGTCGAAGGCGATCGACGCGGGGTCACCACCCTCGGGACCGCGCACGGTACGCGCCCCCACCCGGTCGCCCCAGGTCTGGAGCTGATCGGCGGCGGCGGCCCGGAAGGTGTCGGCGGCACCGAGAACCACGTTCTTCCCGTCGGCGACGAGCACGCGCGCCAGCTTGCCGGTGGTGGTGGTCTTGCCGGTGCCGTTGACTCCGACGACCATCACGATGCCCGGGGTGTCGAGGTTCGAGTCGGTCTTCACAGTCCGGTCGAACCCGGGTTCGAGGATGTGGAGCAGTTCCTCGCGCAGCAGCCCGCGCAGGTCGGCGGGCGTACGGGTGCCGAGCACCTTCACGCGCTCGCGCAGCCGCTCGACGAGTTCCTGAGTGGGCTGGACGCCGACGTCGGCGGTGAGGAGGGTGTCCTCGACCTCCTCCCAGGTGTCGTCGTCGAGGTGCTCGCGCGCGAGGAGCGTGAGCAGCCCCTTGCCGAGCGCGTTCTGCGACCGGGAGAGCCGGGCGCGCAGCCGGACCAGCCGCCCGGCGGTGGGCTCCGGCACCTCGATCACGGGGGCGGGAGGTTCCTCGACGGCGACGGACGAGGCGTCCGCGCCCTCCGGGAGGTCCACCTCCTCTATCGTGCGGCGCGGTTCGTCGCGCGGCGTCTCGGCCTCGTCGCCGACGTGCGGCTCGGCCGGAGGGGCGGTGAGGTCGGGTGTCGTGGGGGGCGCCGGGGGCAGCGGCTTCTTCCTGCGGCTGCCGACGACGAGCCCACCGAGCACACCGAGCACGACCACGGCGATGACTACAGCAAGGATGACGGTTTCCATAACCACACCAGTATGGGGTGTGACCTCGCGCCCGGCCGATCGTTGTCCGCGTAGGGCTGTGCGCCCTGCGGGCCGGGCTGGTCCGCCGTCCTACCTCTCGTCGGCCGGGAAGCCCCCAGAGGCGGAGTCACAACGGGACCAGTATGCGAAATCCCGTCGGGTACGCGGAGCAGCGTCCCCAGGGTGTGTCACGACCCATCCGGTGGGCCGTGACACACCCTCTCCGTTTGCCGCAGGCCGCACCTTGCACGACCACACCCTGGCTACCTGACGATGCGTCAGCTACCGTCCCCTCCACACCGCCGACGAAGGGGATCGGTCCCATGCCCGTCACCGTCGTACGTTTCAACCTGGTCGCCCCCGACGCCACCCCCGCCGAGCTCCGCGCCCGCTACCAGGCCGCGATCGAGATGGCCGCGTACGCCGACGCCCACGGCATCACCACCGTCCAGACCGAGGAGCACCACGGCGTCGCCAACAACTGGCTGCCCTCGCCGTTCGTCTTCGCGGGAGCGGTGTTCGGGGCGACGCGCCGGATCGCGGTGACGGTGTCCGCGGTGATCGGCCCGTTGCACGACCCCTTGAGGCTCGCCGAGGACATCGCCGTACTGGATCTGCTGAGCGGCGGGCGGCTGGTCACGGTCGCCGGGATCGGATACCGGCCCGAGGAGTACGCCCATTTCGGCGCCGACTGGAAGCGGCGCGGCAAGCTCCAGGACGAGCTGCTGGAAACCCTGCTGAAGGCCTGGACCGGGGAAGAGTTCACGTATCAGGGCCGTACGGTACGGGTCACTCCGCGCCCGTGCACCGATCCGCATCCCCTCCTCCTTGTCGGCGGCTCGTCGAAGGCGGCGGCCAGGCGCGCCGCCCGTCTGGGGCTTCCCCTCTTCCCGAGCGCGCACCTGCCCGAGCTGGAGGCCTACTACAAGGAACGGCTCGTCGAGTACGGCACGGAGGGCTGGACGATGATGCCGGCCGCCGAGACCCCGCTGCTGCACATCACCGAGGATCCTGACCGCGCGTGGGCCGAGCACGGCCACCACTTCCTGCACGAGGCCCGGACGTACGCCTCCTGGCAGTCCGGCGACATCCGGTCCGCCGTGAAGTCGGCGGCCACGACGGTCGAGGAGCTGCGCGCCGAGGGCGTCTACCGGATGCTGACGCCCGAGGAGTGCGTGGCGCAGGGGCTGGACAACTACGTGCTGCATCCGCTGTCGGGCGGGATACCGGTGGAGGAGGGGTGGCGGAGTCTGCGGCTGTTCGGGGAGCGGGTGGTGCCGGAGCTGGCCGGCTGACGTACCGAAGCCGCTCCCGGCTCGGGCAGTGGGCCGAGCCGGAAGCGGCGGCTGGTACGGGGAGAAGGGCAGCGGGGACTTGGCCCTTCTCCCCGAGTCATGGCGGAGGAGGTACCGGGACTAGCCCATCTCCTCCAGCGTCTTGCCCTTCGTCTCCTTGACGAACCTGAGGACGAACGGGATCGAGAGCGCGGCGAAGATCGTGTAGATCACGTAGGTCACGGAGAGGTTCCAGTCGGCCAGCGACGGGAAGCTCGCGGTGATGGCCCAGTTGGCGATCCACTGCGCGGCGGCGGCCACGCCCAGGGCGGCGGCGCGGATCTTGTTCGGGAACATCTCGCCGAGGAAGACCCAGACAACGACACCCCAGGACAGGGCGAAGAAGAGGACGAAGATGTGGGCGGCGACCAGGGCGACCCAGCCCTGCGTGGCGGGCAGCTTGCCGTCGACGAGGTCGAAGGAGAAGGCCCAGGCCTCCAGGGCGAGCCCGACGACCATGCCGACGGAACCGATGAGTGCCAGCGGCCGGCGGCCGATCCGGTCGACGAAGATCATGGCGATCACGGTGCCGACGATGTTGATGATCGACGTGGTGAAGGAGTAGAAGAACGACTCCGTCGGGTCGACGCCGACCGACTGCCACAGCGTCGAGGAGTAGTAGAACGCCACGTTGATGCCGACGAACTGCTGGAAGACCGAGAGCCCGATGCCGATCCAGACGATCGGCTTGAAGAAGAAGGTGCCGCCGAGCAGGTCCCGGAAGGTCGACTTGTGCTCGCTCTTCATGGCGTGCTCGATCTCGGCGACCCGGGCGTCCAGGTCGGCTCCGTCCCCCTCGACCTCGCGCAGCACCTCACGGGCGCGCTCGTCCCGGCCGACGGAGATCAGGAAGCGCGGCGACTCGGGGATCGCGAGGGACAGCAGCCCGTACAGCACCGCCGGTACGACCATCACGCCGAGCATGACCTGCCAGGCTTCGACGCCCAGCAGCTCACCGCGCTGGTCACCGCCCGCCGCGTTCAGGATGCCCCAGTTGACCAGCTGCGAGATGGCGATGCCGACGACGATCGCGGCCTGCTGGAAGGACCCGAGCCGTCCTCGGTACGCGGCCGGGGCGACCTCGGCGATGTAGGCGGGGCCGATGACAGAGGCCATGCCGATGGCGAAGCCGCCGACGATCCGCCAGAAGGCCAGGTCGTACAGCGCGAAGGGCAGCGCGGAGCCGACGGCGCTGATCGTGAAGAGCACGGCGGAGATCTGCATACAGCGGATACGGCCGATGCGGTCGGCCAGGCGCCCCGCGGTGGCGGCACCGACGGCGCAGCCGATCAGCGCGATGGCGATGACCTGCGCCAGGGCCGCGGAGCCGATGTCGTAGCGGCCCCGGATGGCCTCGACGGCGCCGTTGATCACAGCGCTGTCGTAGCCGAAGAGGAAACCGCCCATCGCGGCCGCTGCCGCGATGAAGATGACGTGTCCGAGATGCTCGGGATGAGCCGTTCCGGCTCCTGACTTGAGTGCCTGCTCAGTGCTGGTCACGTACAACTCCTCGGGCCACCGGCAACGCCGCCGGGTGGGGGGACCCTGTCAGGTAGGTGGTACCTGAAGGTAAAAACGACATTGCCGAGACTATGCCTTCAAGTTTCGAAGTCAATAGTGCCGACGAGTGTGAGGTGCAAGATACACGCAACCGGTTTGTGTTCAAGTCTTGAAGGTTGAAAGGAGGGCTGGCGGGGACTAGCGGAGCCGCTGTGAAATCACCTTCGACACGCCGTCGCCCTGCATGGAGACGCCGTACAGCGCATCGGCGACCTCCATCGTCCGCTTCTGGTGCGTGATCACGATGAGCTGCGAGGCTTCCTGGAGCTCCTGCATGATGCGGATGAGCCGCTGAAGGTTGGTGTCGTCGAGGGCGGCCTCGACTTCGTCCATCACATAGAAGGGACTCGGCCTGGCCTTGAAGATCGACACCAGCAACGCCACGGCGGTGAGTGAGCGCTCACCACCGGAGAGCAGCGACAACCGCTTGACCTTCTTGCCCGGAGGCCGGGCTTCGACATCCACGCCCGTGGTGAGCATGTTGTCGGGATCGGTCAGGATCAACCGCCCCTCGCCTCCGGGGAACAGCCGGCTGAAGACGCCCTCGAACTGCACCGCCGTGTCCCGGTACGCCTCGGTGAAGACCTGTTCGACGCGCTCGTCGACCTCCTTCACCACCTGAAGCAGATCGGTGCGTGTCTTCTTCAGGTCCTCAAGCTGCTCGCTGAGGAACTTGTGGCGTTCCTCCAGTGCCGCGAACTCCTCCAGCGCCAGCGGATTGACCTTGCCGAGCTGCTGGTAGGCCCTCTCGGTCGCCTTGAGCCGCTTCTCCTGCTCGGCGCGGTGGAACTGCTTCGGCTGGTTGCGCGGGTGCTCCGGGTCCTCCGGCAGCTCCTCGCCCTCGGCGGGGGGCGAGGGCGGCACCAACTGGTGCGGGCCGTACTCGGCCACCAACCCCTCCGGTTCCACACCGAGTTCCTCCAGCGCCTTGGACTCCAGCTGCTCGATCCGCAGCCGCTTCTCGGCGCCGAGTACCTCACCGCGGTGCATCGAATCCGTCAACTTGTCGAGGTCGGCCTTGAGATCACGACCGGCGGCGCGAGCGCCGGTCAGTTCCTGCTCACGCCGGGCCTTGGCGGCGTCGGCCGCGGTGCGTTCCTCATCGGCCCGGGAGAGGGAGACCTCGACGTGGGCGAGCAGCTGCCGCGCGCCGGAGGCGACGGCTTCGGCGACGGTCGCCTCGTGTCTGAGCCGCGCCCGCCGCTGCTCGGCACGCGCGCGTGCCTCCCGTTCGGCGCGTGCGGCCCGGTCGAGCGAGTCGGCCCTTCCGGCCAGCCCCTTGACCCGCTCCTCGTGCGTACGGACCTGGAGCCGGGCCTCCATCTCGGTCTGCCGCGCGTTGGCACCATCGGCGGCGAGCCGATCCCGTACTCCCGTGTCGGGCTCCTCCTCGACGGGCATCTCCTCGGCGACAGCCAGCCGCTCCGCGAGCTCCTCGGCATCCTGTACGGCCCTGTCGAGCGCTTCCTGCGCCCGCGCCGCGGCCGCGGTGGACCTCTCGGCCTCTCCGGCAGCGCCCCTGGCCTGCCCGGCGAGCCGCCCGAGCTGCTGCGCGACGGCCGACTTCTCCCGGTCGGCGGTCCGCCGCCGCTCCCCCAGCTCCTCGACGAACGCGGCGCACTCCTTGCGCCGCTCCCCGGCGAGCCGCTGGGCCACGGCCAACTCCTCGCACCGCACGGCCAGTTCGTCGAGCTCGGCGGCGGCCTCGTCTACGGAGGCCTGCACTTCCAGGAGACTCGGCGCCCCGGCGGACCCGCCGTGCGCGAAGTGGGCGCCCAGCAGATCGCCTTCGGCGGTCACGGCGGTCAACTCCGGTCGCGCGTACACCAGTTCCTCGGCGTCTTCGAGCGTCCCGACGACCACGATCCCGCGCAGCAACCGGCGTACGGCGGGCATGAGTTCGGCGGGGCCACGGACGAGGTCGGCGGCAAGGAACAGCCCGCCGGGCCCGCGGCCCCGGGCCGCGGCACGATCGCCGGGCGCGGAGCTCTGGCCGTAGACGGCGCGGGCATCGCCGGATGCGGGACCCGCGGTCGGGCCGGAGCCGACGCCCAGTGCGACTCCCGCGCCCGGACGGCCCGGAGCGTCGGCGCCCCGGGTGTCTTCGTCGCCGGATCCTTCGTACGCCGGCACCGGAGGCCACTGTTGCGCGCCGGGACCGTCCGACCGCTCCTCACCCGAACCGGAACCCGGCTCCCCCGCCACCCGCTGTCCAGCACCGGCAGCATCGGCGAGAGCCCCCGGACTGTCAGCGATCCCCCGCGCCTCCACCACCGACCGTCCAAGGCCAACCGCGCCAACCGACCCCGCGCCCGGCTCACCCCCGTCGGGCTCCCCCGCCACCCTCCGAACCGCCTCCGCCGAACTGTCCACAGGACCCGAGCCGACACCCGGCCCTACACCGGAACGCCGATCGACATCCGCCGAGCCCGCCGGGCCAGACGCGCCCGCACCCGGTTCACCCACCGGACCGCCCGGCCACCGCACCCCGCCCGTTTGCGCCTTCGCCGCCTCCGCCGACCCGTCCACAGGACCCGAGCCGACACCCGGCCCTACACCGGAACGCCGATCGACATCCGCCGAGCCCGCCGGGACAAGCGCGCCCATGCCCACGCCCGGTTCACCCACTGGGCCACCCGACCGCCGCAGGTTGCCCCCTTGCTCCTTCGCCGGCTGCGCCTCCTCCGGCGCCCCCGCCAGCAGCAGCGAAGCTCGCCCGCCGTCCTGTTTGCGCAGCAGGCGGATCGCGGACGCTGCCGAGGCCGGGGTCGTTACCGCGATCGCGTCCGCCGCCGCGCCGAAGGCGGCGGCCACGGCGACCTCGTGGCCAGGGATGATCGTCAGCAGCTCTGCCGCCGGGCCGAGCAGGCCGGTGAGGCGGTCCCCCGCGGCCAGCAGCACGCCCGTGCCGTCCTTGCGGCGCAGGCCGAGGGCCAGGGCCTCGTGGCGGGCCTGGGTGGCGGCGCGCCGGCGTTCCTCCGCCGTAGCCGCCTCACGGGCCGCCGTGAGGGCCGCTTCCGCGTCGGTCAGGGCGGCCTTCGCCGTGTCGTGCCGTTCCGCCAGGTCCGCGTCGCCCGCGTCGAGGCCGTCGACCTCGGCCTGCAGGGTCTCGTACTCCTCCTGGGCCGCGACCGC
Organism: Streptomyces sp. NBC_00576; assembly: GCF_036345175.1. Taxonomy (NCBI): domain Bacteria; kingdom Bacillati; phylum Actinomycetota; class Actinomycetes; order Kitasatosporales; family Streptomycetaceae; genus Streptomyces; species Streptomyces sp. NBC_00576. Next base: position 2,963,034 of record NZ_CP107780.1, read on the forward strand.
CCGTTCCTGGGCCTCGTCGCGGGCGGCGGCGAGACGGTCGATCTCGGCCTGGGCACTGGCCGCACGCGACCGGGCGGCGTTGACCTGGCCGTTCAGCCGGGCCAGGCCCTCGCGGCGGTCGGCAATCGCGCGGGCCACGTCCTTCAGGCGCCGTTCCTCGACCACGAGTTCGCGCTCCAGATCGGCCCGGTGCTCGACCGTGTCCTCCAGCGCGTGTTCGGCCGCCTCCAGGGCCGCTTCGAGCTCGGCCTCCTGCTCGCGGATGCGCGCGGCCTCGCGCTCCATGTCCTCGGGCTCCCGTCCGCGCCGCTCCTCGGCGGGGGCGGAGGTCGCGCTCTTCACGCGCGCGTCGGCCAGCGAGACGGTGCCGCGCACACGTTCGGCGAGCTGGGAGAGCTCGTACCAGGTCTGCTGCGCGCGCTGGAGGCGCGGTGTGAGCTGCCGTACCTCGTCCTCCAGCAGCGCCTCGCGCTGGAGGGCCTTCTTCAGCTCGGCCTCCGTCGTCTCCTTGCGTTCCTTGAGCGCGGCCTCGTCCGCGACCTCCGTCTGGAGCGCTCCACGCAGCCGCACGAGATCGTCGGCGAGGAGCCGGAGCCGGGCGTCGCGCAGGTCCGCCTGGATGACGGCGGCCCTGCGTGCGACCGCCGCCTGCCGTCCCAGCGGTTTCAGTTGGCGACGCAGTTCGTCGGTGAGGTCCTGGACGCGGGCGAGGTTCGCCTTCATCGCGTCCAGCTTGCGCAGCGCCTTCTCCTTGCGCTTGCGGTGCTTCAGTACGCCGGCTGCCTCCTCGATGAAGGCGCGGCGACCCATCGGGTCGGCGTGCAGTACGGAGTCCAGCTGGCCCTGGCCGACGATGACGTGCATCTCGCGGCCGATGCCGGAGTCGGACAGCAGCTCCTGGATGTCAAGGAGCCGGCAGGTGTCGCCGTTGATCTGGTACTCGCTGCCGCCGTTGCGGAACATGATCCGCGTGATGGTGACCTCGGCGTACTCGATGGGCAACGCGCCGTCGGAGTTGTCGATGGTGAGGGACACCTCGGCGCGGCCGAGCGGCGGGCGCCCGGTGGTGCCGGCGAAGATGACGTCCTCCATCTTGCCGCCACGCAGCGACTTGGCGCCCTGTTCGCCCATGACCCAGCTGAGCGCGTCCACGACATTGGACTTGCCCGACCCGTTCGGCCCCACGACACACGTGATGCCCGGCTCGAACCGGAGCGTGGTCGCCGAGGCGAACGACTTGAACCCACGGAGGGTCAGGGCCTTGAGGTGCACGCCGCTGGACTCTACCTTCCGCCGGTATGTCACACGATGAACCCCTGGATACCCCCCGGCGGTTTCACCGATGAACGTGCAGGGCACATCAGACGTTAAAGAGAGTGGAGAACTTGGGGAGGCCCACTCGAGGACCACGGGGGAGCACATGGGAAGCACGGCGAAATAAAGAAGGGACGCCGAAGCGTCCCTTGCAATACTCTGGCCAAACTCTGACCCTCAGTGGTTGACACGGGCAGCTCAACCACTGTGAGTTGTTGCGATGCGCAGTGCTCTGATGCAGTGCGTTACCGATGCAGGGATCAGGTGAGCGCAGGCTCCGCCTGGCGTGCGTCGATGCTCTCGAGAAGCGAGTCGTGAGAAGCGGCAGCCGTCAGCTCGTCGTTCTCCGCCTGGATGCGTCCGAGTTCGGATTCCAGGTCCTGTACGCGCTGCTGGAGCCGTCGCATCTCGGCGAGGAGTCGCGGGTCAGAGCCGCCGACGTAACCGAGAAGCGCCTTTGCCATGATTGATGGTCCTCCACACTGAGTGACCGACCGAAAGCGGTGTGGGTCGTGAGGGAATCGCACCCGCGATGCTTGGCACTCTGGAGTTCTTGCCGACGTTCGTGCTGCCGTTCTTACATGCCAAACAGCTAAGGTGCGCGGGGCTTTCAGCGTCTCACCAAAAAGTTTGACGGTCAACACGATCACGCCCTGTATTGGCGGGCGACCCGGGGGCGCGCGGCCCCTGGCGGGCGGCGCTGCGACTCCGGCGGGTCCCGAGGACGTGGCGACAAGCGTTTTCTGCGGAGCCTGCCACGACCTGCGCTTCTTGGCAACCACCTGCTCGTTTCTGCTGTGGACAGGTGCGCGTGGCATGTCCACGGGTCGCCGCCTGGGCCTCTTTACAGAACCGCCTCAGCGGATGGCGAAGCCGTCGTAGATCCGGCGAGGTGTGTCCCAGATCTCGGTGACGCCGTCCACGCGGCCGGGCGTGTCGTCCCCGCGCAGCCAGTCGAGCAGTTCCTCGCAGCCCTGACGCGCGCCTTCCGCGACCACTTGCACACGTCCGTCGTCCAAATTGAGAGCAAAACCACTCAGGCCACCGATCTCCAGGGCCCTCGCCCGTGTGAACCAGCGGAAACCCACGCCCTGGACTCGTCCGCGCACCCAGGCGACCAGCCGTGCATCCTCGTTCATGGATGCACGCTAACGGGCCAATGTCTCTCTGAGCACTTCCTCCCCTTGCGCCATGGGGTACCGTCCCCACCCAACGAATCTCATATGAAACTCACTCGTTCGAGTGAGTAATCCTGACCGCAAGGACGAGGAAGGCCAAAACATGGGACGCCACCGACGCTCCGCCGCCGGAAGCGCCGCCACGGGTCGCGCCACGGGGGTCACGGAACCATACGATTCGGACACGGACGGTTACGGATCCGGTCACGGACCGTACGACTCCCCGGTCCCGCATACCCCTCACACCGCGTACAACACGCTGTGGGAGGACGCGTCCACCACTGTGGGCATCGCCCCCTACCTGAACCCCGAGGCGCACTCCGACGCCTACGCGAGGAGCGACGCCTACCTCTTCGCCCCGGACGGCGCCGGTACCCGCGCGGCGGTGGGCGGCGACGGCATCCTGGACGGGCGGGCGAGCGGTGTTACCCGCCGGCGCCGCAAGAAGCGCTCGTCCATGCCGATCCGCACGGGCCTGCTCGGCGTCTCCGCCGCGGTCGCGCTGGGCACCGTCGCGGTCGCCACGGGTGTGCTGCCCGGAGGCGACAAGTACTCGATCGGCGGTGGCAGCAGCGGCGACAAGGTGCAGGCCGCGGACACCCCGACGAACGACGAGATCCAGCAGGGCGGTACGTCCGGCAACGCCGCCGAGGACCGTGACAGCGGTACGTCGACGAGCCGCGACGCGGATCGCGACACGTCGGCTCCGTCCTCACCCTCGCCCTCTTCCCCGTCTCCGTCACCCTCGCAGTCGACCGCGTCAGCGGCCCCGACGACCCCCGCTCCGCCGAAGAAGTCGGTGGTCACGCCCAGTGAGGCGCCGAAGGCGACGCCGACGCCCACTCCGACGAAGTCGAAGCAGAAGCAGCAGTCCTCCGCCCCCATCACGGTGTCCGCACAGGCCGCCGCCGAGGCGGAGGTGCTCAAGCTCGTCAACGAGGAGCGGGCGAAGGTGGGCTGCAGCGCGGTGTCGGCGAACAGCGCGCTGCAGGACCTGGCGGAGGCGTTCAGCGAGGACATGGCCGCCCGGGACTTCTTCGACCACACCGACCCCGATGGCCTCTCGCCCTGGGACCGGGCGGACAAGGCCGGCATCACCGACCTCGGCGGCGAGAACATCGCCCGTGGACAGGCTGACGCGGCCGCGGTGATGGAGGCCTGGATGAACAGCCCCGGCCACAAGGCGAACATCCTGAACTGCGACTTCAAGACCCTGGGAGTGGGCGTCCACCTCGGCTCGGGCGGCCCGTGGTGGACACAGGACTTCGGCTACTGAGTCGGATACCGACCAGCGGAACAGCCTGACCATCCACCCATTGCACTAACTACTGGTTAGCGCAATCTTCAGGTCAGCGCTGCGCTGGCGTACGCTGGGGTCATGATGGACACCATGGAGGAGCAGCCCCTCCCCTACGACGTGTTCGCCAAGGCCTGCCCCTCGCGCGGCACGCTGGAGCACGTCACGGGCCGCTGGGGCGCCCTCACCCTCGGCGCCCTGCAGGAGGGCTCGCTCCGCTTCAACGAGCTTCGGCGTCGCGTCGACGGTGTGAGCGAGAAGATGCTCTCCCAGACTCTCCAGGCCCTGGAGCGCGACGGCCTGGTCCACCGCGAGGCCCAGCCGACGAACCCGCCCCGCGTGGACTACGAGCTGACCCCCCTGGGCCACGAGGTCGCCGAGCGCCTACTGGCGCTCATCCACTTCGTGGAGGGCCGCATGGACTCCGTACTGGCGGCACGCGAGCGGTACGACGAGACGCGCACCCCGCGCCCATAACACTCACGCCGCACACACCCGACTTGCGCTCGACTACGGCGAAAGGCGCGGCGTCCGCTGGCACTTGGGGCAGAAGTAGCTGGACCTGTTCATCCAGGGGCGGCGCAGCATCGGCGTCGCACAGCGTTTGCAGGGCAGCCCCTCGCGTCCGTAGGCGTCGAGCGAGCGGTCGAAGTACCCCGATTCGCCATTGACGTTGACGTACAGACTGTCGAAGCTCGTACCGCCCACGGCCAGCGCGGCGTTCATCACGTCCCGTACGTGGCCCAGGAGTTCGGCCGTGCGCGGTCGGGTGAAGCCCGCGGTCGGACGTTCGTAGTGGACGCGCGAGCGCCAAAGAGCCTCATCCGCGTAGATGTTGCCGACGCCGCTGATCAACGACTGGTCGAGCAGGGCCCGTTTGATGGTCGTACGCTTCCGGCGCAGCGCCTGATGGAAGGCCTCGTCGTCGAACAGCGGGTCGAGGGGGTCGCGCGCGATGTGGGCGATGACGTCGGGCAACCCGTCGGGGGTGTTGTCGTGCAACGACAGTCCACCGAAGGTGCGTTGGTCGACGAAGCGCAGCTCGGTGGCGAGCTCGTCGGCGAACCGGACGCGAATGCGCAGATGCTTCTCGTCGGCGGCCTCGTGCGGCTGCACCAGAAGCTGCCCGCTCATCCCGAGATGCGCGAGCACCGACTGCCCGGTGTCCTCCAACGGCAGCCACAGATACTTCCCACGCCGGCTGGGCGTACCGATGCGATGCCCTTTGAGGCGGTACGTGAAGTCGTCGGCGCCTGCGATGTGCCGCCGCACGGCACGGGGGTGCAACACCTCGGCGTCGGCAACGATGCGCTGAGCAACCCATCGGGCCAGCCCACGCCGTACAACCTCGACTTCAGGCAACTCAGGCATACAAACTCCCCCAGCAAAAACGCGCCCCCGATAGGGGCGCGGGGCCGTGGCATTTGCGGCTCCGCCGCGGGGCGCGACAAGCCACAACGGGCCCGCGGCCGTAAATCAACCGAAAGAACACCAGTGCCGTCCCGCGAGGGACAGGCACTGGTGCACGCAACCTCAGGCAGATGTGGAGGAAGACGCCTCAGCGTCATCCTCAGCAGGCACCGCAGCCTCAGCTGCGGCTTCAGCCACCGCCTCCGCGGCAGCGGCCTTCGCGCGTTCATCCGCATCCGCACGGATGGAACGCCAGGCCGACTCCGCGGCCTGCTGCTCCGCCTCCTTCTTGCTGCGGCCGGTGCCGGTGCCGTACGAGACGCCTCCGACGCGGGCGGCAGCTGTGAAGGTCTTCTCGTGGTCCGGTCCGGTCTCCGTGACCAGGTACTCGGGCACACCGAGTCCTTCGGTCGCGGTGAGCTCCTGGAGACTGGTCTTCCAGTCCAGGCCGGCTCCGAGGTTCGAGGATTTCTCGATCAGTGGGTCGAAGAGACGGTGGACGAGTTCGCCCGCCGCGTCGAGACCCTGGTCGAGATAGACAGCGCCGATCACCGCTTCGAGGGTGTCGGCGAGGATGGACGCCTTGTCCCGCCCGCCCGTGCCCTCTTCACCCCGGCCGAGCCGGATGAAGGAGCCGAGTTCGAGCTCACGGCCCACTTCCGCGAGCGCACGAGAGTTGACCACCGCGGCCCGCAGCTTGGCCAACTGGCCTTCTGGGAGGTCGGGGTGGGTGCGGTACAGCGTGTCCGTGACCACCAGGCCGAGCACGGAGTCCCCGAGGAACTCCAGACGCTCATTGGTGGGCAGACCGCCGTTCTCGTACGCGTACGAACGGTGGGTCAGCGCACGCACCAGAAGGGCGGACTCGAGCTGGTAGCCGAGCCGCCCTTCCAGAAGCGTGTGGGACGAGGCCGTGTCCGCCTTTTTCTTGGCGGTCGAATCCGCCTGGGCGTCAGACATGAAGCCTCTCACCGGCCGCTCAGACCTCGAGGACCTGGCGCTTGTTGTAAGTGCCACAAGACGGGCACGCGATGTGCTGCAGCTTGGGCTCCTGGCAACGCTCGCACGCAACCAGAGTGGGGACCGCAGCCTTCCACTGCGACCGGCGGTGGCGCGTGTTGCTGCGCGACATCTTCCGCTTCGGAACAGCCACGGCTACTTCTCCTGCTTCTCGTCGACGCCCGCTTGCGCTTCGGCGCCGCTGATCTCGTCCTTCTCGCCGGGTTCGAGTGAACCTGCGAGTCCCTGCAGTGCCGCCCAACGAATGTCGACGGCGTCATGGTGGTGTCCCGGGTCGTCCGCCAGCCGCGCTCCGCACTCGGAGCACAGGCCGGGACAGTCGTCCTGGCACACCGGCTGCATCGGCAGTGCGAGCACCACCGCATCTCGCAGCACGGGTTCGAGGTCGAACAAGCCGTCCTCGATGAAGAGCACGTCCTCGTCGTCCTCGGCGTCGTCGGCCGGCTCCGCTTTCACACGGCCCCGGTCGTCGGCGTCAGGGTACGAGAACATCTCCTGGAATTCCGCTTCGAGCTCCTGCTCCAGCGGCTCCAGACACCTTACGCACTCCCCCTTGGCCCGTGCACGGGCGGTGCCTGTGACAAGCACACCTTCCATGACGGACTCCAGACGGAGTTCGAGCTCCACCGGCGCGCCTTCCAGCACTCCGATGACTCCCTGGATCCCGAGATCCTTGGGAGCGTCGATCTCACGGGTCAGGCGCTGCAGCGCGCCAGGACGCCGCCCCAGCTCGTGTGTGTCGAACACGAGAGGGTTGCGGTGGTCGAGGCGGGCGTTCAGAGCCATTCCTGCTTTCGATCTTCGATGCTCAGCCGCTCGTCTTCCGGGCAGCGGTGATCGCAGAGATACATGCGACCGAAGAGCCAGGATACTGGACCTTCCGCCCACGGCCCAATCCGGCCCCCGTGCGAGCACTTACTGCCCGCCGCGCCCCTGTTCGTAGGCGCGCAGCTGCTCGGCGCTGATCATGCCGGTGTCGAAGAGACTGGTCTCGTCGAGGGCGTGGGGCTGCTGCTGTTGCTGTTCCGGTTGGGCGTAACCCTGCTGGACCTGGGCGGGGTCGTAGGCGGCCTGCTGCCCGTCGTACCCCTGGTAGGCGTACGGGTCGGCGGACTGGTAGCCGTACTGGTCCTGCTGCTGGGCGTACGCCTGCTGGTAGCCGCCGTAGGGGTCGGCGGGCTGCTGGTAGCCGTACTGGTCCTGCTGGCCGTACTGCGGCTGGGCCGGGATCTCCGCCGCCCGGGGCTGCTCCCCGAGGGAGTCCGGGGAGGCGGCGAGGTCGGCGAGGTAGTCGGCGTCGCTGGTGTGCTGCCTGGGGTTGCCGTCGTCGTCCTGACCGAGGGCTCCGAGATCGTCGGACGCGATACGGCCGTGCAGGGTCTGCCGGCCGCGGCCCACCGCCTCCAGGGTCTTGGCGAGGACGGCCTCGAAGGCGCCGAGCTTCACGTCGACGTACTTGTCGGCGTTGAGGCGCAGGGTCTCGGGGTCGTGGCTGCGCTCGGGGGCGTCCTCGTCCTCGTATCCCTGGTCGTCGAGGCCGGGGCCGGTGCCGAGCAGTTTCTCGCGGCCGCGGCCGACCGAGCCGAGGGTCTTGGTGAGGACGACCTCGAAGTTGGCGAGCTTGGAGTCGACGTAGTCGTCGGCCTCGGCGCGGACGTCCTCGGCCTCCTTGCGGGCCTCGGCAAGGATGCGGTCGGCCTCGCTCTGGGAGCGGCGGGCGACCTCCGTGTCGGAGATCAGGGAGCCGCGCTCGTCGTGCGCGGTCCGGATGATCCGGTCGGCCTCCTGGCGGGCCTGCTCGACGAGCTGTTCCCGGTCGCCGATCAGCTCCTGCGCCTGCGCGAGGGAGCCGGGCAGAGCCGCGCGCACCTCTTCCAGCATCGCGAGCAGGTCGGCGCGGTTGACCACGCACGAGGCCGACATGGGCATCGACCGGGCACTGGAGACCGAGGAGACGATCTCGTCGAGCTTCTTCTGCACGTCCACCGTGTGCTCGCCACTCTCTACAGCTGTGATGAAGACGGACGGGTCGACTGTACGACTCCTGCCGACCCGCCCGACACCGAGTGACGGTTTGTCAGTCCTTCTTGAGGCGGCCGTCGAGGGCTTCCAGGACGAGCGGCGGCACAAGGTGGGAGACGTCCCCGCCCCAGGCGGCGACCTCCTTGACGAGCGAGGAGGAGAGGAAGCTGTAGGTGGGGTTGGTCGGTACGAAGAGCGTCTCGACACCGGACAGTCCGTTGTTCATCTGGGCCATCTGGAGTTCGTAGTCGAAGTCGCTGACGGCGCGCAGGCCCTTGACGATGGCCGGAATGTCGCGCTGCTTGCAGAAGTCGACGAGGAGGCCGTGGAAGGACTCGACCCGCACGTTGCCGAACTCGGCGGTTACCTGGCGGATCAGGTCGATCCGTTCGTCGACCTCGAAGAGGCCCTTCTTGGATTTGTTGATCATGACCGCGACATAGACCTCGTCGTACAGACGGGAGGCGCGGGAAATGATGTCGAGGTGTCCGTTGGTGATCGGGTCGAACGACCCGGGACAGACGGCGCGGCGCACTAGTGATCCCTCGCTCTCCGGTCCGGTCATCGTGCGTCTTCGCACGTAGAGGCGGCGCGACCGTACCAAAACGTTCCCTCGCCGTAGCGACGGGACCGGAGCGCTTCGAAGCCGTCCGGCCACCGGAATTCACCGCCTCTGGTGCTGCGCTCCACGGTGACGAGAGCTTGGGCCGCGAGCCAGCCCCCGGCCCGGAGTGTGAGCAGAATCTCCCGAAGATCGTCGTCCGGAACGGCGTAAGGCGGGTCGAGGAAGACGATGTCGTACGGCTGTGTGGACGCCGTCCGAACAACCTGTTCCGCCTTGCCGGCCCTGACCTCGGCGCCGGGCAGCCCGAGGGTCTTCACGTTCTCGCGGACGATGCGAGCGGCGCGGGCGTCGGCCTCCACGAGCAGGGTGTGCCCGGCACCGCGGCTGAGCGCCTCCAGGCCGACGGCGCCCGAGCCGGCGTACAGGTCGAGGACGCGCTCACCGTCCAGGGGGCCGCCCAGGAGGGCCTGCCAGGTGGAGAAGAGGCCCTCTCGGGCGCGGTCGGAGGTGGGGCGCGTGCCGGTTCCCGGCGGGACGGCTAGGCGTCGTCCGCCGGCTGTGCCGGCGATCACGCGGGTCATTTGGGGGTCCTTGTTCGAGGGATGGGTCCGGGTTCAGTTTCGCAGGCGGGGGTGAAGGTGCGCTGTGGCGTTGGCGACTGCGGGTTCATCGTGGTTGCTCGCGCAGTTCCCCGCGCCCCTGGGGGACGCCCCTACGGGGCAGTCCCCCAGGCCCGGCGACGGAGTCCCTTACCCCTTGTCCAGGTACTGCTCTCTCTCCTCGTCCAGGAGCGCGTCCAGTGCCGTACGCAAGCCCGGGAGACGCTCCAGCTCGGGGTCCGCCGCGACGATGGCCGCCGCCTCCTCCCTCGCCTCCGCGATGATCTCCTCGTCGTCGATGACGGTGAGCATCCGCAGGGAGGTGCGGGCGCCGGACTGGGCCTGGCCCAGGACGTCTCCCTCGCGGCGTTGTTCGAGGTCGATGCGGGACAGTTCGAAGCCGTCGAGGGTGGCGGCGACGGAGTTGAGGCGCTGACGGGCCGGGCTCGCCTCGGGCATCTCGCTGACCAGGAGACAGAGACCGGCAGCCGAGCCACGGCCGACGCGGCCCCGGAGCTGGTGGAGCTGGGAGACGCCGAAACGGTCGGCGTCCATGATCACCATCGCGGTCGCGTTGGGCACGTTGACGCCGACCTCGATGACCGTGGTGGCCACCAGTACGTCCGTCTCACCGGCGGCGAAGCGGCGCATCACGGCGTCCTTGTCGTCGGGGTGCATACGGCCGTGCAGGATCTCGACCTTCAGCCCCTGGAGAGGGCCTCGGATGAGTTGCTCGGCCACCTCCACGACGGCGAGCGGCGGGCGCTTCTCGGCCTCGTCCTCGGGAGACTTCTTCTTTCCGGCCTTCTTCGGGTCGACGGGCTCGTCGACGTCGTCGCCGATACGGGGGCAGACCACATACGCCTGATGGCCGTTCTCCACGTCCTCGCGCACGCGCTCCCACGCGCGCGCCAGGAAGTGGGGTTTGTCGGCGGCCGGGACGACATGGCTGGCGATCGGCGAGCGGCCGGCCGGGAGCTGGTCCAGGACCGATGTCTCCAGGTCGCCGAAGACGGTCATGGCGACCGTGCGCGGGATGGGTGTGGCCGTCATGACGAGGAGGTGCGGGGGCTGTTTGCCCTTGCCGCGCAGGGCGTCGCGCTGTTCGACGCCGAAGCGGTGCTGTTCGTCGACGACGACCAGCCCGAGGTCGTGGAACTGGACCTTGTCCTCGATCAACGCGTGCGTGCCGATCACGAGCCCCGCCTCACCCGTGACGAGGTCCAGCAGCGCCTGACGGCGGGCCGCGGTGCCCATGGAGCCGGTCAGGAGCACCACCTTGGTGGCCTTGTCGGCGCCGCCGAGCATTCCGCCCTCCGCCAGCTCCCCCATCATCTCGGTGATCGACCGGTGGTGCTGCTGGGCGAGCACCTCGGTGGGCGCGAGCATCGCGGCCTGTCCGCCCGCGTCGACGACGGCGAGCATGGCGCGGAGGGCCACCATCGTCTTTCCCGAACCCACCTCCCCCTGGAGCAGCCGGTGCATCGGGTGTTCCGCGGCCAGGTCGTCGAAGATCTCCTTGGAGACCTTCTGCTGGCCCTCGGTGAGGGTGAAGGGCAGTTTCGCGTCGAAGGCGGTGAGCAGGCCGTCCGGGGTCGGTCTGCGGGGGACCGCCGGGAGTTGGGCGTCGGCGTGGCGGCGGCGGGCCAGGGCGATCTGGAGGACGAACGCCTCGTCCCACTTGAGGCGGGTGCGCGCGTCGTCGATGTCCGCCTTGGTGTGCGGGCGGTGGATCTTCAGAAGTGCCTCGGGAAGGGTGGCGAGGCCCCTGCCCTCCCGGAGGGAGGGGGGCAGCGGGTCGACGGCCTCCTGGGCGCTGGGCAGGACCGTCTGCACCGACTTGGCGATCTTCCAGGACTCCAGCTTCGCCGTGGCCGGGTACATCGGGATCAGGGCGCCCGCCCAGGAGTCGACCGTCTCCGCCGCCTCGTCGGTGTCGCCGCGCAGCAACTCGTACGCCGGATGGGCCAGTTGCAGGCGGCGGTTGAAGACCGACACCTTGCCGGCGAACAGTGCGCGGGTGCCGGGGAGGAGTTCCTTGTGGGGTTTGTGGACTCCGTGGCCGAAGAAGACCAGTTGGAGTCGGCCGCTGCCGTCCGTGATGGTCACTTCGAGGCGCTGGCCCTTGCCCCCTCGGGCCTTCGAGGACGCGAAGGTGTGCAGGCGTGCGTCGGCCACCTGGGCGACCACCGTCACGTGCTCGTCCATGGGGAGGTCGGCCAGGTGGGTGAGCTGGCCCCGCTCCTCGTACCTGCGCGGATAGTGGTGCAGGAGGTCGCCGACGGTGTGCAGGCCGAGGTGCTCGGCCATCACCTTCGCGGTGGCGGGGCCGAGCACTGATTTCAGTGGTTGCTTCAGTGGTTCTTCCAGTGCGGGCACGAGATCCATTGCACACCACGCCACTGACATTCCCGTATACGTACTGGGAATCCGCTGGTCAGACGGCTCGTTCCGGGCCTAGGATGGCGCGCCCGGCCATCCCCCGCGGTCACCGCCTCACCGGGACCGCCCGACCCCGCGCCGTCGCCAGAACCTGGTCCCCCCTCCGGCGCTGCGACGATGGACTCCCAGACCTCACAGTCATCCCAGGCATCCCAGTCACCGCATACGTTCCAGGTCGACCTGCGCGGCCTCGTGGACCTGCTCTCCCATCACCTCTACTCCAGCCCCAGGGTCTATCTGCGCGAGCTGCTGCAGAACGCCGTGGACGCGATCACCGCCCGGCGTGCCGAGCAGCCCGACGCCCCGGCGCGGGTGCGGCTGTACGCCGAGGGCGGCACCCTGCGGGTCGAGGACTCCGGGGTCGGCCTCACCGAGGCGGACGTGCACAACCTTCTTGCGACCATCGGCCGCAGTTCCAAGCGGGCGGACCCCGGCGGCATCCAGGAGGCGCGTTCGGAGTTTCTCGGCCAGTTCGGCATCGGACTGCTGGCCTGTTTCGTCGTGGCCGAGCGGATCAGGGTCGTCAGCCGCAGCGCCCGTACGCCGGACGCCCCGCCCGTGGAGTGGACGGCCGCGGACGACGGTTCGTACACCGTGCGTACGCTGCCCGCCGAGGCTCGGCCCGAACCGGGCACCACCGTGCACCTGGTGGCACGGCCCGGGGCCGGCGAGTGGCTCACCGAGGAGCGTGTGCTGGCGCTGGCGCGGGACTTCGGGTCACTGCTGCCGTACGACGTGCGGGTGGGCGACGAGGCCGTCACCGATCTGCCCGCGCCCTGGAACCGTCCGTATCCGTCGCCCGCCACCCGAAGGGTGGCCCTTCAGCGGCACTGTCACGACCTGTTCGGGTTCACGCCGTTGGACTCGATCGACCTTGACGTGCCGCTCGCCGGGATCCGCGGGGTGGCGTACGTCCTGCCGTCCTCGGTGAGTCCGGCGCAGCGTGCGAGTCACCGGGTGCATCTGAAGGGCATGCTGCTCACCGAGCGGGCCGAACAGCTGCTGCCCGACTGGGCGTTCTTCGTGCGGTGCGTGCTCGACACCGACAGTCTGCGGCCGACCGCTTCGCGCGAGTCGTTGTACGAGGACGAGACGCTGGCCGCCGTACGGGAGGCGTTGGGCGAGAGGATCCGCTCCTGGCTGACCGGGCTCGCGGCCGGTGATCCGGAGCGGCTGGCCGCGTTCCTGTCGGTTCACCACCTGGGTGTCAAGTCGCTGGCCAGGCACGACAGGGAGATGTTGCGCACGATGCTGCCGTGGCTCCCCTTCGAGACGACCGACGGGCAGCTGTCCCTGGAGGAGTTCGCACAGCGCCACCCGGTGGTGCACTTCACGCGCACCGTCGAGGAGTACCGGCAGGTCGCGCCGATCGCGTCCGCGCAGGGCGTCGGCGTCGTCAACGGCGGCTACACGTACGACAGTGAGCTGATCGAGGCGCTGCCGTCGGTACGCCCGGGAACCGTGGTCGCCGAGCTGGACGCGGACACCGTGACCGCGCACCTGGACACGGTCGACCCGGCCGAGGAGCTGGCCCTGTCGGCCTTCCTGGGGGCCGCGCGCGTCAGACTCGACCCCCTCGGGTGCGATGTCGTCCTGCGCGCCTTCCACCCGCTGTCCGTGCCCGCGCTGCATCTGGACGACCGGGCGGCCCGGCACGAGCAGGCGCGCGCCGAGGCCGCGGAGCAGGCCGACGACCTGTGGGCCGGCATCCTCGGCTCGCTGCGGGGCAGCGCCCCGCGCGCGCGGCTGGTGCTCAACCATCTCAACCCGCTGATCCGGAGGATCAGTTCCCTGGACGACCCGGAACTGATCGGCACCGCCACGGAGTCCTTGTACGGGCAGGCCCTGCTCATGGCGCAGCGCCCGCTGCGGCCCGCGGACTCCGCGCTGCTGAACCGTGCGTTCATCGGCCTCCTGGAGTGGGCCACCCACAGCGATCCCACGGAGCCCACGGAGGACGGCCGGCGATGAGCGAGATCAAGGACTTCGACGCCCTCCGGGAGGCCATGGCGCTGAACGCGGAGCAGCCCGAGGGACCGGCCCGCAACGCGCGCGCGGAGCAGCTGCTGGCCGAGGCCGAGAAGCTGAACATCCCGCTCGCCGTGATCGAGGCGCTCGGACACCAGCTGAAGGCCTACAACTACAGCTCCGAGAAGGACCGGATGTTCGTCCCCTTCGCGCGTCTGCTGCGCATGTGGGACGAGCGGCCCGAGGACTTCGACGAGTACGAGGTCCACACGCTGCACTGGGTCTTCAAGTGGATGACCACGGGCATGCTGGACCAGCCGCACATCCCGCTGGCCTCCATCGAGAAGTGGCTCGGCGAGATGGAGCACCGCTACCGGCTCGCCGGGCACTCCGAACGGGCCGTGCGCGGTGCCGAGTTCAGTGTGGCCGCGCATGTCGGCGACCTGGCGCGGGCCGAACGGGCGTACGCCGCCTGGCTGGCCGCCGACCGCGACAGCATGGCCGACTGCCACGCCTGCGAACTGCACAGCCAGGGCTGGTGGCAGGCCGAACGGGGCGCGGACGCCGAGGCCATCGACCTGTGGCGGCCGGTCCTGGAGGGCGAGTTCACGTGCGCCCACGAACCGCACACCGTCCTGGCGTCCTCCCTGGGCCCGCTGCTGCGCCTGGGCCGCCTGGACGAGGCCCGCGCGCATCACCTGCGGGGCTTCCGGCTGGTGCGGCCCATGGAGAGCATGCGGGGCGCGTACGCGGACCACGTCGAGTTCTGCGCGCTGACCGGTAACGAGGCGCGCGGCCTGGAACTGCTCGCGGAACGCCCCGCGTACTTCACGGACTCCGGGCAGCCGCGCAGCCAGATGGACTTCCTGGCCGCGGTGACCCTCCTCATGGGCCGGCTCACCGGCCTGGGAATGGGCGCCCAGTCGGTGCCCGGACCGGCCGGGCGCGACTGGACCGCCCGCGAACTCGCCGTCCACGCGCGCGAGGAGGCCCTTTCCCTGTCCGCGCGCTTCGACCTGCGCAACGGCACGTCGTACGTCGGCGACGACGTCCGTGCGCGCATGGACCAGGCTCCCCTGGTGGACCGGCTTCCGCTGGGCGTGCGGGCGGCGAGGGGCATCCCCGCGCCCCGCAGGGCGCCCGTGGAGTCCATGGTGACCGCGACGTCCATGGACTCCCCGGACCAGCAGACCGACGCCCCGGGCGACCTGCCCGCGCTGCTCGCCGACGCGCGCCGGATGTCGGACGCGCTGCTTCCGCACGCGATGGAGGCGTGGGCAGCCGTCTGGCGGGCCGCCGAGGACGTCGAGCTACCGGCGGCCGACCGGGCGGAGATCGTCGACCACAGGGCCATGGAGGGCGGTCCTGAGGGCATCGCACTCTTCGAGCGGGCCGCCGAGCTGTACGCCGAGGCCGGCGACCCCGGCGAGGCTCTGGCCGCCCGCGCCCGCGCCGCGTACGCACGCGCCCTGGAGGGCGACGTCGACGCGGCCCTGACGGCCGTTTCCGAGCCGTACGAGGAGGTCCTCGCGCTCTACTCCGACGAGGGCACCGGCGTACGGCAGGCCGCGGCCGTCCTGATGGGACGCGCCCGCATCCTCATGCGGCAGGTCGAGGAGACCGGAACCGACCAGTCCCTGGCCGCCGCCGAGAACGCCGTACGGGAGCTGCTGGCGTTCGTCGACGGGCACGCCGGGGACGATGTGCGGCTCGCCTCACGCGGCGCGGAGGCCCAGGCCATGCTCGGGGAACTGGCGACGCGCACCGGCGATCTGGCGAGGGCCGCGGAGCTCTTCGCCCGGTCCACGGAGGCGTTCGTCGCGGCGGGGCTGCCGTGGTTCGCGGTGGAGTACGAGGCCCGGCTGGCCGGACTCGCCCACCATCTGGGCGACGTCGCCGGGGCCGAGCGGGCGCTGCGGGGAGCCCTGGAACACGGCGGGGCGTATCTGGAGGCGGCGGGCCAGGCCCAGCTGAACCTGCAGCTCGCCGAGATCCTCGGGGCGCGCGACGAGGTCACCGAGGCCGCGGACCGCGCCCTGGATGCCGCGCACTGGGCCGACGAGGCGGGCGAGGGCCCGACCCTGGGCGCCTGGGCCCGGCATCTGCTCGGCGGTTTCCTGCTGCGGCAGGGCCGGTGGGCGGAGGCGGCCGAGGTACTGGAGTCGGCGCTGCCCGACCTCGGCACCGAGACGCACGGCGACGGCGCGGTCGTACAGACGCTGTGGTGGCTCGGCGACTGTCTGGGCGAGCTGGGCGAGCACCGTGAGTCCGCCGAACGCCGGCTGAAGGCCGCGGAGATCGCCCGGCACTGGCCCGAGCAGCAGGACCACGCGACCCTCGCCCACCTCGCCGCCGAGTCCCTCGGCCTCGCCGGGCTGCCCGCCGAGGCCGACCAGGCCTACGAACGCGCCGGCGATCTGTGGGACTCGCTCGGAAACGTGCACGGCCTGGTGCGAGCCCTGCGCGCCCGCGCGTGGCTCGCGCTGCGCACGGAGGCGGGCCTCGACGGGGCCCGACGACGGATGGGGGACGCGGTCCGCGAGTGCGCGCAGGCCCTTTCCGAGGCGGAGGACCTGGAGTCCCGCGAGCAGCTCGGCGCCGAACTCGCCCACACCCACCGCCAGTTCGGCGACCTGTTGGCCCGCTCGGCCGCCGAGGACGCCGAGGACGGCGCGATCGAGGCCGCGTTCGAGGCGGCGCTGGCCCAGATGACGAAGGCGATCGCCGTGTTCTCCTCCCTCGGCGAGGAGGGCCTCCACGGCCGCACCGGCGCCGAACTGGCCGCGGGCTGGCTGGAGGCGGACCTGAGCCGCCCGTCGGAGGCGGCGGCACGCGCGCGCGGGGTGCTGATCGCGTACGAGGCCTTCGACGACTCCGACGAGGAGGCGGGCGCCCGGCGAGCCGAGGCGGAACAGATGCTGCAACTCATGGAGGAGCAGGAGGCGTAATCAGCCCGTCCGGCATCTCCAGCCCGTCCGGCGTTTGAGGACAAGGCCCGTTCAGGGCCGTAGCGGGGGTCTGGGGGCGGCAGCCCCCAGGGATGGGACGGGTAGGGGCGGCGGGGGCGAAACCCTCCTGCGCGCACCCTCCCTCACTCCACCCCGATGAGCAGCAACGCCCCCTGCCGTCCCCCCCGGTACACCACGGTGTCGACGGCGAGGTATCCCTCACGGACCCGTGCTTCAAGGTGCCCGGCGATCGACTGGGGCGCCTCGTCGCCGAGGACGAGGGTGACCATCTCGCCGCCCGCCTGGAGCATGCGGTCGATGACGGCCTCCGCGGTGGCCGTGACGTCGGACCCGATCACGGCGACGTCGCCGTCGATGAGGCCGAGGACGTCACCGGTCTGGCAGATGCCGGCCATCGTCCAGGACTGGCGTTCCGCGACGGCGAGTTCGGCGTAGCGGGTCGCGCCGGCCGCGGAGGTCATCGCGACGACGTCCTCGTCGAACCGGCGTTCCGGTTCGTGCACGGCGAGCGCGGCGATGCCCTGGACCGCCGACCGGGTCGGGATCAGGGCCACCCGGATGCCCTCCGAGCGGGCCTGTTCGGCCGCCGCGGCGGCGGTGTGGCGCAGGTCGGCGTCGTTGGGCAGCAGCACGACCTCGCGCGCGTGGGCCCGTCGTACGGCCTCGACGAGCTCCCCGCTCACGGGTGGCTCCCCGGGCCGCGCGAGCACGGTGGTGGCGCCGGCCGCGCCGTAAAGCCCGGCCAGGCCCTCCCCGGGCACGACGGCCACGACGGCCCGCTGCACCCGCTCCCGGGGCGGACGTCCGGCGCCGCCGGTGTGCACGTCGCCGACCCCGAAGTGCGTGATCCGGATCCGGTACGGCCGCCCTGCCTCGACGCCCGCCTCCACGGCGGCGCCGGCGTCGTCGACGTGGACGTGCACGTTCCACAGCCCGTCGCCCCCGACCACGACGAGCGAGTCCCCGAGCCCGTCGAGCCGCTCCCGGAGCCGCGCGACAGCCGCGTCCTCGGCCTCCAGGAGGTAGATGACCTCGAAGGCGGGCCCGGAGGCGGCGTCCGCACACTCGTCCGGGCCGTCGAGACCGGGCGCCGGCACCTCAGCTACCTCGGACCGAATCGGCACGCGCACGCGTGCCGCCCCCGCGGCCCCCGGCACGCCACCCCCCGGCGCCTCCCCCCTGAAGGTCTCCACCAGCGCCCCGAGCACCGTCACCAGTCCCCGCCCGCCCGCGTCGACGACGCCCGCGCGCCCCAGGACGGCCAGTTGGCCCGGGGTGGCGGCCAACGCGGCCGAGGCACCCTCGTAGGCGGCTCTGGCCACCGTCCCACAGTCGCCCTCCGCCTCTGTCGCGGCGTCGGCGGCGGCCGAGGCCACAGTGAGGACCGTGCCCTCGACCGGGTGGGCCACGGCCTGCCGGGCGGCGTCGGCCGCGTGCCGCAGGGCCAGGCACAGGCCGGGGCCGTCGATGTGGGCGCTTTCGCCGTCCGCGTCGGCGGCCAGCACCTGGGCCATGCCGCGCAGCAGCTGCGCCATGATCGTGCCGGAGTTGCCGCGGGCCCCTATCAGCGCTCCGTGGGCCATCGCCCGGGCCGCGTCGGCCAGCGTCGGAGCCCCGGCCGTACCGGCCGGTCCCGTCCCGGTCTCGTGTCCGGCGAAGGCCGCCTCGACCGCCGCGCACGCCGATTCCAGCGTCAGATAGAGGTTGGTTCCGGTGTCCCCGTCGGCGACCGGGTAGACATTGATCGCGTCGATCTCCTCGCGCGCCCGCCCCAGGGCGGCCAGCGCGAGTCCGCACCAGGTGCGTACCGCGAGAGCATCGAAGAATGTCTGCGGCACCTGCGGCACCTGCGCCTCCTTGAGCTGCTGGACGTGGCACGCAGCGTAGACCCCGGGATGGATCACGGGTGAATGGCGGGTGGCCCGGGGCCGGGAGCGAGGCCCTGATCAGCCATGGTAGTTTCGTTGTACTGGCGCAGTCGTTGTATGCTGCTCCGGT
Organism: Streptomyces sp. NBC_00576; assembly: GCF_036345175.1. Taxonomy (NCBI): domain Bacteria; kingdom Bacillati; phylum Actinomycetota; class Actinomycetes; order Kitasatosporales; family Streptomycetaceae; genus Streptomyces; species Streptomyces sp. NBC_00576. Next base: position 2,981,816 of record NZ_CP107780.1, read on the forward strand.
TGCCCGATCGAGACGACCATCCAAGATGGCCTTCTACATCGGGCCTTCCTCCTGGCAGCGCCACTCAGATCCTACGATCCTGATCCCGGCATGCCGGGATCAACCCGTAAGAGCATCTGAAGTCTTTGGAGTGACCCGTGGCTGCCAACTGCGACGTCTGCGGCAAGGGGCCGGGCTTCGGCAACAGCATCTCCCACTCGCACCGCCGTACACCCCGTCGCTGGAACCCGAACATCCAGCGCGTACGTACCGTGGTCAGTGGGACGCCGAAGCGCGTGAACGCTTGCACCTCGTGCATCAAGGCCGGCAAGGTCTCGCGCTGACGATCTGCTAGCGCGCGGCCACTGCTGGTTCGCTGCTCAGAGCCGGTCCACCTCGGTGGACCGGCTTTTTGCCGTGCCCGCACAGCGGCCCCCCATCCACAGTGGTCTACGCACGAAACCGCCATCCGTGATCCACCGGCCCGATCCCGCCCCCCAGCGCGAACCCGGCCGCGATCGCCCCGGTGACGTACTCCTTCGCCGCCGCCACCGCCGCCGGCACCGACTCGCCCTTCGCCAGCCCCGACGCGATCGCCGACGCCAGCGTGCACCCCGTGCCGTGCGTATGCCGGTTGTCGTGGCGCGGGGCGCGCAGCCAGTGCTCCTCGGTCCCGTCCGTGAGCAGGTCCACGGCGTCGCCCGGCAGATGCCCGCCCTTGATCAGCGCCCACTTCGGCCCGTACGCCAGCACGGCCGCCGCGGCTTCGCGCAAATCTTCTTCCGACTCGACCCGTACGCCCGTGAGCTGGGCCACCTCGTCGAGGTTCGGGGTCGCCACGGTCGCCACCGGGAGTAGCTTCGTGCGTACGGAATCCAGTGCGGACGCGGCCAGCAGCGGGTCCCCGTGCTTGGAGACGCCCACCGGATCGACGACCGTCGGCACGTCCGTCGCCGCGATCAACTCGGCGACCGCCTCGACCAGTTCGGCCGAGGCGAGCATCCCGGTCTTCACCGCCTGTACGCCGATGTCGTCGACGACGCTGCGGTACTGGGCCCGCACCGCCTCCACCGACAGTTCCCAAGCTCCCTGTACGCCGAGGGAGTTCTGCGCCGTGACCGCCGTGAGCACGCTCATGCCGTGCACGCCGAGCGCCAGCATCGTCTTCAGGTCGGCCTGGATCCCGGCGCCGCCGCCGGAGTCGGAGCCCGCGACCGTGAGGACCCGCGGGAGCGCGGTCACGACTCGATGTCCGCGAAGTGGTCCCAGCCGCCGTTGCTGGTCCACGGTGCCCCGTCGACCGTCACCTGGGGCAGGGCCGACGGGTTGAGGACCTCGCCGATCACCTTCCAGCGGGCGGGCAGCTTCACGTCCGGCGGGAACGTCGCCACGATCGCGTGGTCCTCGCCCCCGGTGAGCACCCACTGCATGGGGTCGACGCCGACGGCCTGCCCGATGTCGTTCATCTGGGTGGGGATGTCGATCGCGCCCGACCGGATGTCGATACGGACCTTGCTGGCCTCCGCGATGTGCCCGAGGTCGGCGATCAGCCCGTCGCTCACGTCGCACATCGCGGTCGCGCCGAGGCCGGCCGCCGCAGGGCCCGCGTGATACGGAGGTTCCGGTCTGCGGTGGGCCTCGACGAAGGCGCGCGGCGAGCGGAAACCGCGCGAGAGCACCGCGTGCCCAGCCGCCGACCAACCCAGCCAGCCGGTCACGGCGACGACGTCACCGGGCCTGGCGCCGCCCCGGATGACGGGCTCGTGGTTGCGCAGATCGCCGAGCGCGGTGATCGAGACGACGATCGTGTCCCCCCGTACGACGTCACCGCCGACCACGGCGGCACCCGCGACCTGGGCCTCGTCCCGCAGGCCGTCCATCAGTTCGACGGGCCAGGTGACCGGGAGTTCGGCGGGGACGACCAGCCCGAGCAGCAGCGCGGTCGGTACGGCGCCCATGGCGGCGATGTCCGCGAGGTTCTGCGCGGCTGCCTTGCGGCCCACGTCGTACGCGGTCGACCAGTCGCGGCGGAAGTGCCGCCCCTCCAGGAGGATGTCGGTGCTCGCCACGACCCTGCGGTCGGGCGCGGCGACCACGGCGGCGTCGTCGCCGGGGCCGACCCGGACCGCCGGGGTGGTGGTGAGCCGGGAGGTGAGCTCCCTGATGAGCCCGAACTCCCCCAGTTCGCCCACAGTGCCCTTCATAGTCGTACGTCCCCTTCTGGTGCTGTCCCCGTTGCTGTCCTTGCCCGGTCGCGAGGCCCCGTCGGCCTCGGTACGGTCGAGGTGACCGTCAACCTGTGCTGCGTGTGCACCCCGGCGCGGGTGCTGCGGTCGCCGCGGGTCTCCCCGTGGCGCGCGGCGACGCGATACCGTGGCGTTCCTTTTCCCCACATGATCCTCGTGGCCGCCCTGGAGGTTCCGTGGTACAGGCGTACATCCTGATCCAGACGGAGGTCGGCAAAGCGTCGACCGTCGCCGAGACGATCAACAAGATCCCGGGGGTGATCCAGGCCGAGGACGTGACAGGACCGTACGACGTGATTGTGCGCGCCCAGGCCGACACAGTGGACGACCTCGGCCGCATGGTGGTCGCCAAGGTCCAGCAAGTGGACGGCATCACCCGCACTCTGACCTGCCCGGTGGTGCACCTGTAGCCCCCGTCTACCCTGTGCCGGTGAACTTCTTCCGTCCCCGGCCGCTCGCTCTGCCCGTGCTCGCCCTGTTGATCGTCGTCACGGGCTGCTCCTCAGCAGACGACAGCGCCCGAGTCACGGTTCCCGAGCCGGACGGGAAGACCACAAAGCTGTGCCGGAACCTGGACAAGGCGCTGCCGGCGAAGGTGGACGGCCTGAGCCGCGACGACCCCGAGCCCCGGTCCGCGCTGACCGCGGGCTGGGGCAGCCCGGCGATCATACTGCGCTGCGGTGTCGTACGACCCCCCAAGATGACCGACCCCAGGGTCGCCACCGGTGCGGATCCGGATGCGGTGGGGGGTGGGGTGAACGGGGTCGGGTGGCTGATGGAGAAGCGGGACGACGGGTCGTCCCGCTTCACTACTTCGTCGCGGCTTGCCTATGTCGAGGTGATGGTCCCGTCGGGGAGGGACACCTCGGGGGCGTTGGTCGATCTGGCCGCGGCTGTCAAGAAGACGGTTCCTGAGGGGATTGCCAACTAGGCGCCGCAGTGGGGTTGTTGCGTTGTTGACTACGGGCCGTCCGTGGCTTGTCGCGCCCACGCGGCGGAGCCGCATATCGGATACAGCCCCGCGCCCCCAGATACCTCACCTCAGGCCCGTTGACCTGCGCAGGGCCGCCTGCACCAAGCGGTCCACCAGCTCCGGGTAGTCGACGCCCGTCGCCTCCCACATCCTCGGGTACATGGAGATCGGGGTGAAGCCGGGCATCGTGTTGATCTCGTTGATGACGAACTCGCCGTCCTCGGTGAGGAAGAAGTCCGCGCGTACGAGGCCCTCGCAGGACGCCGCGTCGAAGGCCTCGACCGCGAGGCGGCGCACCTCCGCGGTCTGCTCCTCGGTGAGCGGGGCGGGGACGATGCCGTCGGCCGAGTCGATGTACTTGGCCTCGAAGTCGTAGAAGGCGTGCGCCTGTACGGGCGGGATCTCGGCGGGTACGGAGGCACGCGGGCCGTCCTCGAACTCCAGCACCCCGCACTCGATCTCGCGCCCGCGCAGCGCGGCCTCGACGATGATCTTCGGGTCGTGTCGCTGGGCCTCGGCGATCGCCTCGTCGAGGCCGCTCAGCTCGTCGACCTTGGTGATGCCGAACGACGATCCCGCGCGCGCGGGCTTCACGAACAGCGGCCAGCCGTGCTCGCCGACGAAGTCGACGATCTTCTTGCGGGCCGCCGACTCGTCGCGCTCCCACTCACGCGGCCGGATCACCACGTACGGGCCGACCTTGAGGCCGAACGACGTGAACACCCGCTTCATGTACTCCTTGTCCTGGCCGACGGCCGAGGCAAGCACACCCGCGCCCACGTACGGGACACCCGAGAGCTCCAGCAGACCCTGGAGCGTGCCGTCCTCGCCGTACGGGCCGTGCAGCACGGGGAAGACGACGTCCACCTCGCCGAGGGCCTTGGGCACCGATCCCGGTTCGCTGTAGACGACTTCGCGGTTCGACGGGTCGACGGGGAGGACTACTCCTCCTTCCCTCGACTCGGCGAGCTGGTCGACGTTCGGCGCCTTGCGGTCGACGATCGCCATGCGCTCCGGTTCGTCCGCGGTGAGCGCCCAGCGGCCGTCCTGGGTGATGCCGATCGGCAGGACGTCGTACTTCGTCCGGTCGATGGCACGCAGCACGGCGCCGGCGGTGACCACGGAGATCCCGTGTTCGGAACTGCGACCGCCGAAGACGACGGCCACACGCGGCTTACGGGACGGCTGCCCGGGGCTCTGGGGGAGGTTCTCGGTGCTCATATCGGGTTGAGGGTACCCGGTGGTAGGGCGCTGAGTCAGCGCCCGCAGAGCCCTGTTGCTCAGCGTCGCTCGGGCTTGGCGCTGCGCGACATCAGCTCCTTGAGGGCCACGACGGGCGGCTTGCCCTCGTGCACGATGCCCACGACCGTCTCCGTGATCGGCATGTCGACGCCGTGCCGGCGGGCCAGATCCAGCACGCTCTCACAGGACTTGACGCCCTCGGCGGTCTGCTTGGTGACCGCGATGGTCTCCTGGAGGGTCATGCCCCTGCCGAGGTTGGTGCCGAAGGTGTGGTTGCGGGAGAGGGGCGAGGAGCAGGTCGCCACCAGGTCGCCCAGGCCCGCGAGTCCGGCGAAGGTGAGCGGGTCGGCGCCCATCGCGAGGCCGAGGCGGGTGGTCTCGGCGAGGCCGCGCGTGATGAGCGAGCCCTTCGCGTTGTCGCCGAGGCCCATGCCGTCCGCGATACCGACGGCCAGACCGATCACGTTCTTGACGGCGCCGCCCAGTTCGCAGCCGACCACGTCGGTGTTGGTGTACGGGCGGAAGTACGGGGTGTGGCAGACGGTCTGGAGGCGCTGGGCCACGGCGTCGTCCGTACACGCGACCACCGCGGCGGCCGGCATCCGGGCGGCGATCTCCCGGGCGAGGTTGGGGCCCGTGACGACCGCGATGCGGCCTGGGCCCACCTTGGCGACGTCGTCGATGACCTCGCTCATCCGCATGGCGGAGCCGAGTTCGACGCCCTTCATGAGGGAGACGAGGATCGTGTCGGGGGCGAGCAGGGGCGTCCACTCGGCGAGATTCCCGCGCAGGGTCTGCGAGGGGATGCTGAGTATCGTGAAGTCGGCGTCGCGGGCGGCTTGTGCGGGGTCCGTGGTGGCGCGGAGGTTCTCCGGGAGTTCGACGCCCGGGAAGTAGTCCGGGTTCGTACGCGTGGAGTTGATCGCCTCGGCGAGTTCGGGGCGGCGGGCCCACAGGGTCACCTCGCAGCCGGCGTCGGCGAGCACCATGCCGAAGGCGGTCCCCCATGATCCCGCGCTGAACACCGCCGCCTTGACCGGCTCGCTCACTTGCCCTGCCCCTCTTCCTGAACTTCCCGCGCTTCTACTGCTTCTGCTGTTTCTACCGCTTCTTGTACTGCGGCCCGGGCCGTGCGCGCCTCCAAGGCGTCCCGCGCGTCCTGCGCCTCTTCCGCTGCCGTGCGGCGACGCTGCTCGATCCGCTCCTGGCGCGGGTCGTACGGCGTCTCAGGCGCCTTCTCGCCGCGGATCTCCTCCAGCTGACGGGTGACGGCGGCCATGATGACCTCCGTCGCCTCCTTCAGGAGGTCGGGGCTCATCTCCTTGTCGTAGAACCGCGTCAGGTCCACGGGCGGGCCCGCGAGGACGTGGTGGGTCTTGCGCGGAAGGACGTTGAGCTTCCTGGCGTACGGCGGCAGCAGTTCGTTCGCACCCCACTGGGCCACCGGGATCACCGGGCACTTGGTCTGCAGGGCGACCCGGGCGGCGCCGGTCTTGCCCGTCATGGGCCACTGGTCCGGGTCGCGGGTGATGGTGCCCTCGGGATAGAAGACGACGCATTCACCGCGCTCCACGGCGTCGATCGCGGCGCGGAAGGCGCTCAGCGCGTCGGTGGTCTCCCGGTAGACGGGGATCTGTCCGGTGCCACGCATCATGGTGCCGACGAACCCCTTCTTGAAAAGTCCGCTCTTCGCCAGAAATCGCGGAACACGGCCGCTGTTGTACTGGTAGTGCGCGTATGCGAAGGGGTCTGCGTGCGAATTGTGGTTCACCGCGGTGATAAATCCATCTGCCGCCGGAATGTTCTCCATTCCGCGCCAGTCCCGGTTGATCAGAACCACCAGCGGCGGTTTGCAGATGACCGCAGCAAGGCGGTACCAGAAGCCGATTCTGCGGCGGGGCACGCGGACACCTTCCTCTAAGGCCTGGACCAGGACCTCTGCCGGTTGACCTGGGGGCCGCACAAGTGTCGCCCCGGGCTTCCGGTCTGTCGAGAACACCGTACGCCCCGGCACCGACACCGCCGGATGGGCTTTGATGACAGCCAGGTGACAATGGTTGCGACCGTGGAAAGCGCCGGAAGAGCAGCCGGGGTTGCGAGGGAGGGACGGAACGCTCGTGCAGTGGACAGTGGTCATACCCCTCAAGCCCCTGGCGCGGGCCAAGAGCAGGCTCGCGGACACCGCCCACGACGGACTCCGCCCCGGTCTCGCCCTGGCCTTCGCACAGGACACGGTGACAGCGGCGCTCGCCTGCCCCGCGGTCCGCGATGTGGCAGTCGTCACGAACGACGCCCTGGCCGCCCGTGAGCTGGCCGCGCTGGGCGCCGCGATCGTCCCCGACGAGCCTCTGGGCGGCCTGAACGCCGCCCTGGCGCACGGAACGGCGGCTGTACGGACGCTACGGCCCGACAGTGCCGTAGCGGCTCTGAACGCCGATCTGCCGGCGCTGCGCCCCCTGGAACTGGCCCGCGTCCTGGCTGCCGCCGCCGAATTCCCGCGCGCTTTCCTCGCGGACGCGGCCACCGTGGGCACCACTCTGCTGACCGCCCGCCCCGGTCAGGAATTGCTTCCGCATTTCGGCCCGCATTCCCGAAACCGCCACCGCGACTCCGGCGCCGTGGAACTCGGGCTCACCACGGTGAATTCCGTACGCCAGGACGTGGACACCGGCGACGATCTGCGGGCGGCACTCGCCCTGGGGGTGGGGGCGCGGACGGCGACCGCCGTCGAGGGGCTGCTGATCGCGGGCCAGTAGGCTGCCGACATGCAGGCGACCGCGTACACGTACGACGCCGAGACGCGCAGCGGCAGTGTGCTGCTCGACGACGGCACCCCCGTTCCCTTCGACGCGCCGGCGTTCGACGCGGGCGGGCTGAGGCTGCTGCGACCCGGGCAGCGGGTGCGCATCGAGGTCGAGGGACCCGAAGAACCCCAGAAAACTGACGGGACCGTGGGCACCCCCCGGATCACGCTCGTCACCCTGCAGACCTTCTGAGCGCGTACCGAACGGGTCCGGACACGCCGCGGGCCGGACTCCCTCGAGGAGTCCGGCCCGGCGCGTGAGTGCCCTTGCACCCCTACTTGGTGCGGGCTGTGGCCTTCTTGGCGGTGGTGGTGGTGCGGGCCGCGGACTTGCGGGCCGGGGCCTTCGTCGCCGTAGCCTTCTTGGCCGCCGGGGCCTTCTTGGCGGCGGTCTTCTTCGCCGTGGCCGTGGTCTTCTTGGCCGCCGCGGTCTTCGCGGTGGTCGTCTTGGCCGTGGTCTTCTTCGCCGTGGCCGTGGTCTTCTTCGCCGGCGTCGCCTTCTTCGCCACGGTCTTCTTCGCCGCCGTCGCCCTCTTGGCGGTGGTGGCCTTCTTCGCCGCGGCCTTCTTGACCGTTGCGGCAGCACCGCCGCCGGTCAGGCTGCCCTTGGGCGCCTTCTTGACCGCGACCTCGCCGCCGCGCGGGAGCTTCTTCGAGCCGCTCACCAGGTCCTTGAAGCCCTGGCCCGCACGGAAGCGGGGGACGGAGGTCTTCTTGACCCGAACCCGCTCACCCGTCTGCGGGTTGCGGGCGTAACGGGCCGGCCGGTCGACCTTCTCGAAGGAACCGAAGCCCGTGACCGAGACCCTGTCCCCGCTGACGGTCGCGCGGACGATGGCGTCCAGGACCGCGTCGACCGCCTCGGCGGCCTGCTGACGGCCACCGACCTTGTCCGCAATGGCTTCTACGAGCTGCGCCTTGTTCACGTCTTCCCCTTCGGAGACATTGCCAGAACGAAAGTGTTCAAGCTTTTTCGCACGTTAGGCAGATATATACCGCAAATCAAACACGAAACGGGCTAATCACCCTTGTGCCGCAACGAACTCGGGCTGTCACGGAGTTCCTCAGCGGTCCTCGTCGGGGAATCGACCCTCGTCGAGGTCCGCCGCGAAGCGCTCCAGCCGCCTTGTCGCGTCGGCGAGATCGTGCTTGGCCGCGGCCGTAATGACCAGCAGCTTCCGGGTCAGCGCCATCCGTACGCCCTCCGGGACTTGCAGTGCGCGCACTCTTGTGTGCGCTTCCTTGAGTTGGGCCGCGACCGCCGTGTAGAGCTCGAGTTGGCCGTCGTGTTCCATGCACAGATTGTGCCATCTGGGGCGAGTTGTCGCCTGCGCAGGGGGCAACTGCTGCCTCAAACGGCCTTCCGTGCTCAGTCGTCAGTCGCGCTGTCAAGACGCGGGTACCCCATCAACACCCTTTCTAACGTGGGAAGTTGAGAGGTCCGCTCATGGGGTGCGAGAGGGCCTGGGGGCAGAAACAGCTGTACCCCCAATCGTGGCGATCGGGGGTACAGACGGGGTGTTGCAGTGGCCGAAACTCTACTTGCGAAGGGCCTACGGGCTCAGCCCTGACTCAGTTCCGGCTCAGACCTTGAGCGTCCACGGCTTGTACGAGGGCCGCTTCGCCTCGTACGCCGAGATCTCGCCCTCGTTCTGCAGGGTGATGGAGATGTCGTCCAGTCCGTTCAGCAGCCGCCAACGGGCGTTCTCGTCGAGCTCGAAGGCCGCGGTGATGCCCTCGGCGCGCACCTCGCGGGCCTCCAGGTCAACCGTGATCTCGGCCTCGGGGTCGTTCTCCGTCAGCTCCTGCAGCGCGTCCACGATCTTCTGCTCCAGAACGACCGTGAGCAGGCCGTTCTTGAGCGAGTTACCGCGGAAGATGTCGGCGAATCGCGACGAGATGACGGTCTTGAAGCCGTAGTTCTGCAGCGCCCAGACGGCGTGCTCGCGCGAGGAGCCCGTACCGAAGTCCGGACCGGCGACCAGAACCGTCGCACCCTTGCGCTCGGGCCGGTTGAGGACGAAGTTCTCGTCCTTGCGCCAGGCCTCGAACAGCCCGTCCTCGAACCCGTCCCGCGTGACCTTCTTGAGCCAGTGAGCAGGGATGATCTGGTCGGTGTCGACGTTGCTGCGACGCAACGGAACGGCCCGACCGGTGTGCGCGGTGAATGCTTCCATGGCTGATCAGACTCCAGCGGGCGTACGGGTGTCGGCGTCGGACAGGTCGGCCGGGGAGGCCAGGTGGCCCAGTACGGCCGTCGCGGCGGCGACCTGCGGCGACACCAGGTGCGTACGGCCGCCCTTGCCCTGCCTGCCCTCGAAGTTGCGGTTGGAGGTGGACGCGGAGCGCTCACCGGGGGCCAGCTGGTCGGGGTTCATGCCCAGACACATCGAGCAGCCCGCGTGCCGCCATTCGGCGCCGGCCTCCTTGAAGACCACGTCCAGGCCCTCGGAGACGGCCTGCAGACCGACCCGCACGGAGCCGGGGACGACCAGCATCCGTACGCCGTCGGCGACTTTGCGGCCCTCGACGATCTCGGCGACGGCGCGCAGGTCCTCGATACGGCCGTTGGTGCAAGATCCTACGAAGACGGTGTCCACCTTGATGGAGCGCAGCGACTGCCCGGCCTCCAACCCCATGTATTCCAGGGCCTTTTCGGCGGCGAGGCGCTCCGAAGCGTCTTCGTACGAAGCAGGGTCGGGGACGTCCGCCGAAAGCGGGGCGCCCTGACCGGGGTTGGTGCCCCAGGTGACGAACGGCGACAGCGCGGCGCCGTCGATGACGACCTCCGCGTCGAATTCCGCGTCCGCGTCGGTGCGCAGCGTCTTCCAGTACTCCACCGCCGCGTCCCAGTCCTCGTCGGCGGGGGCGTGCGGGCGGCCCTTGAGGTACTCGAAGGTGATCTCGTCGGGAGCGATCATGCCCGCGCGGGCGCCGGCCTCGATCGACATGTTGCAGATGGTCATCCGGGCCTCCATCGAGAGCTTCTCGATGGCGGAGCCGCGGTATTCCAGGATGTAGCCCTGGCCGCCGCCCGTACCGATCTTCGCGATGATGGCGAGGATCAGGTCCTTGGCGGTGACACCGTCGGGCAGTTCGCCGTCGACCGTGATGGCCATGGTCTTGGGGCGGGCCAGCGGCAGCGTCTGGGTGGCCAGCACATGCTCGACCTGCGAGGTGCCGATGCCGAACGCCAGCGCGCCGAAGGCACCGTGCGTGGAGGTGTGGGAGTCGCCGCAGACGACGGTGGTGCCCGGCTGGGTCAGCCCCAGCTGCGGTCCCACCACGTGGACGACACCCTGCTCGACATCGCCCAGCGGGTGCAGCCGCACACCGAAGTCGGCGCAGTTCTTGCGCAGCGTCTCCAGCTGGACCCGGGAGACCGGGTCGGCGATGGGCTTGTCGATGTCGAGGGTCGGGGTGTTGTGGTCCTCGGTCGCGATGGTGAGGTCGAGGCGCCGCACCTTACGGCCGTTCTGGCGCAGGCCGTCGAAGGCCTGCGGGCTGGTCACCTCGTGCAGCAGGTGCAAGTCGATGAAGAGGAGGTCGGGCTCGCCCTCGGCGCGCCGGACGACGTGGTCGTCCCAGACCTTCTCCGCGAGTGTCCTACCCATCGCTTTCCCTTCGGCCGGCCTGTGTGGGCGCCGGCCCAACTAGATAGAGATCTTGTGGAGGCGAGCACCCGTACCCCTTGTCCGGACATCCACCGCCGGGCCCGTTGGTCGGCGGGCCGCTGTGTCTTCCAGGGTGGCGCGTTCCACCGGAAAATGAACTTGCGTTTCACAGAGTGAGACGCGAGTATCGTTTCATGGACAACAGTAGCGGCGTCGGCGTTCTGGACAAGGCAGCCCTTGTCCTGAGCGCTCTGGAGTCCGGTCCGGCCACCCTCGCGGGCCTGGTCGCGGCGACCGGACTGGCACGACCCACGGCACATCGTCTCGCCGTGGCCCTGGAACACCACCGCTTGGTCGCGCGCGATATGCAGGGCCGTTTCATTCTCGGCCCCCGCCTTGCGGAACTGGCTGCGGCAGCGGGCGAGGACCGCCTCCTGGCGACCGCCGGCCCGGTGCTCACCCATGTCCGCGATCTGACGGGCGAGAGCGCGCAGCTCTACCGCCGCCAGGGCGACATGCGCATCTGCGTCGCGGCGGCCGAGCGCCTCTCCGGCCTCAGGGACACGGTCCCGGTCGGCTCGACGCTCACGATGAAGGCGGGCTCGTCGGCCCAGATCCTGATGGCCTGGGAGGAGCCGGAGCGCCTGCACCGCGGTCTCCAGGGTGCCCGCTTCACAGCGACAGCGCTGTCGGGCGTACGACGCCGGGGGTGGGCCCAGTCCATCGGTGAGCGCGAACCGGGCGTCGCCTCGGTCTCCGCACCGGTCCGCGGCCCGTCGAACCGCGTGGTGGCCGCCGTCTCGGTCTCCGGCCCCATCGAACGCCTGACCCGCCACCCCGGCCGCATGCACGCCCAGGCGGTCATCGACGCGGCGGCTCGCCTCTCAGAGGCCTTGCGCCGCACAGGCTGACCACGGGTGCGAATGCCAGAGAGGGTCGGCCTCAACGCCGCGGCAGACCTTCACTGACAACCAAGTACCACCTGCGCGAAGGCCTGTTGATGCCCGGCCGACACGGCCGTAAATGCAAGGTGGCCCCCCGCCGAAGCGGAGGGCCATCTTGCACTGACGTACCCCCGACCGGATTCGAACCGGCGCTACTGCCGTGAGAGGGCAGCGTGCTAGGCCGCTACACAACGGGGGCGAAGATCTTGCAAGCGGTTAAAACTACACCGCCGCAGATCGGAGCTGGTCTACCTGGACTCGAACCAAGAATGACGGTACCAGAAACCGTAGTGTTGCCAATTACACCATAGACCAAGGCGATTCAGAGTAAAACGTACCCCCGACCGGATTCGAACCGGCGCTACTGCCGTGAGAGGGCAGCGTGCTAGGCCGCTACACAACGGGGGCCCTAGCGATCCTGCATGAAAGTCAGCGGGTGCGACCCTGACTGACCCTCCGAGAAGGATCTGTACCCCCGACCGGATTCGAACCGGCGCTACTGCCGTGAGAGGGCAGCGTGCTAGGCCGCTACACAACGGGGGCTTGTGTGGATTCTGATCTCCACGGGTGCAGATTTGAAGCAATCTGCGAGCTGGCCTACCTGGACTCGAACCAAGACTAACGGAACCAGAAACCGTCGTGCTGCCAATTACACCATAGGCCACTGGAACGCGAGCCCCTGCGGAGCTCTTGTTCTAGCTTGCGCCTCCGGGTCCTGGCCTTTCGACCCGCTGTCCGGCGGCGCAGGAAGAACATTACCCGAAGGTGGACGGCGCTCCAAAACGGGTATCGGCGCCGAGGATCGCGGGGAGTTCGGCGAGAGAGGCGATCCGATGGGGGCCCGTGGATGCCTGCTCGACGACGGCGAGGCCGCCCCGGTCGATCCACACGGACAGCATTCCGGCGTCGACGGCGCCCCGCCCGTCGATCTCCGGGTGGTCGCCGACGTACGCCACCTGCTCCGGAGGCAGGCCAAGGGCGTCGCAGGCGGCGTGGAAGGCCTGGGCGTCCGGCTTGGAGAAGCCCAGCTCGGCCGCGCACAGGACGGCCTCGAAGCGGTCGCGTACGCCGAGAACGCGCAGCTTGCGGTCCTGCACACGGATGCTGGAGTTCGAAAGCACCCCGTGCCGGTGGCTGGCGGCGAGGAGGTCGAGGGCGGGCAGTACGTCCGGGAAGAGCGCCCAGGCGGCCTCGTAGTGCCCGATGTACCGGTCGAACCAGGCATCGGCCTCGGCGTCGGTCAGCTCCTCGCCCAGGAACATCCGCACCCGCTCCCGGCGCTGTCCCGGGAAGTCGATCTCCTTCGCCGCGAACCGCGCCCACTGCCGGTCGGTGACCTCCCGCCAGCGCACAAGGGCCTGCTCGACAGTCGCGTACCCGTCGAGCAGGCCCTCGGCCAGGAGCTGCTCCCGCATGCCGGCGCGGTCAGCCGTGGTGTAGTCGAAGAGGGTGTCGTCGATGTCCCAGACCACGGCGCGGATCGTCATGACATCGACGGTACCGGCACATGCGGAGGGCGGCGCCCGGACCGGACGCCGCCCTCCCAAGTGCCGAACTACGCGGCCAGTTTGGCCAGTGCCGCGTCGATGCGGGTCAGCGTCTTCTCCTTGCCCAGGATTTCCAGGGACTCGAAGAGCGGCAGGCCGATCGTGCGGCCGGTGACGGCCACGCGGACCGGGGCCTGGGCCTTGCCGAGCTTCAGGCCGTGGGCCTCGCCGGCGGCCAGGACGGCCTCCTTCAGGGACTCGGCGGAGGACCAGTCGGCGGCCTCCAGCTTCTCCCTCGCCGTGATCAGCAGGGCGTCGCTGCCCTCCTTCATCGCCTTCGTCCAGGACGCCTCGTCGGAGGCCGGCTCGGGCAGGAACAGGAAGTCGACGTTGTCCGTGATCTCCGAGAGGACCTTGAGGCGGGTCTGGGCGTGCGGGGCGATCGCCTGCCACTTCGTCTCGTCGAAGTCCTCCGGCGCCCAGGGGGCGAAGGGGGCCCGGAGCCAGGGCGCGCAGCGCTCCGTGAAGTCCTTCACGTCCAGCAGTCGGATGTGGTCGGCGTTGATCGCCTCGCACTTCTTCAGGTCGAAGCGGGCCGGGTTGGGGTTCACGTCCGACACGTCGAAGGCGGCGACCATCTCGTCGATCGTGAAGATGTCCTGGTCGGCCGAGAGGGACCAGCCGAGCAGGGAGAGGTAGTTGAGCAGGCCCTCCGGGAGGAAACCGCGCTCCCGGTAGAGGTTCAGGGACGACTCCGGGTCACGCTTCGAGAGCTTCTTGTTGCCCTCGCCCATCACGTACGGCAGGTGGCCGAAGGCGGGTACGGACTTCGCGACGCCCAGTTCGATCAGCGCCTTGTACAGGGCGATCTGCCTGGGCGTCGACGACAGCAGATCCTCGCCGCGCAGGACGTGCGTGATCTCCATCAGCGCGTCGTCGACCGGGTTGACCAGCGTGTACAGAGGCGCGCCGTTGGCTCGTACGATCCCGTAGTCCGGGACGTTCTCCGCCGTGAAGGTCAGTTCGCCGCGGACCAGGTCCGTGAAGGTGATCGTCTCGTCGGGCATCCGGAAGCGGACGATCGGCGTGCGGCCCTCGGCGGTGTACGCCGACACCTGCTCGTCGGTCAGTTCGCGGCAGTGGCCGTCGTAGCCGGAGGGCCGGCCGGCCGCGCGGGCGGCGTCGCGGCGGGTGTCCAGCTCCTCCGTGGAGCAGTAGCAGTAGTACGCGTGGCCCGCTTCCAGGAGCTTGGCCGCCACGTCCTTGTAGGTGTCCATGCGCTGCGACTGGCGGTACGGCGTGTGCGGGCCGCCGATCTCCGGGCCCTCGTCCCAGTCGAAGCCCAGCCAGCGCAGCGAGGCCAGCAGCTGCTCGTACGACTCCTCGGAGTCGCGGGCCGCGTCGGTGTCCTCGATGCGGAAGACGAACGTGCCGCCGGTGTGGCGGGCGTACGCCCAGTTGAACAGGGCCGTACGGACCAGGCCCACGTGGGGGTTACCGGTGGGCGACGGGCAGAACCGTACTCGGACGGCGGGGTCGGGTGCGCTAGCCACGCTTGACAACCTTGTTGGTGAGAGTGCCGATGCCTTCGATGGTGACGGCGACCTCGTCGCCGACGGTGAGCGGTCCGACGCCTGCCGGGGTGCCCGTGAGGATCACGTCGCCGGGGAGCAGCGTCATGGCCTCGGTGATGTTGATGATCAGGTCCTCGATGGAGTGGATCATCTCGCTGGTGCGGCCCAGCTGACGCTGCTCGCCGTTGACCGTGAGCTGGATCGTGAGGTCGGAGGGGTCGAGGTCCGTCTCCACCCAGGGGCCGAGGGGGCAGCTGGTGTCGAAGCCCTTGGCCCGCGCCCACTGCTTCTCGCGCTTCTGGACGTCCCGCGCGGTGATGTCGTTGGCGCAGGTGTAGCCGAGGATGACGTCCTTGACGCGCTCGCGCGGGACCTCGCGGCACATCCGCCCGATGACCACGGCGAGTTCGGCCTCGTGGTGCAGTTCCTCGGAGAAGGAGGGGTACTGGATCTCGTCGCCGGAGCCGATCACCGAGGTGGACGGCTTGAAGAAGGCGAACGGGGCGTCGGGCACCTCGTTGCCCAGTTCCCTCGCGTGTTCCGCGTAGTTGCGGCCGTAGGCGACGACCTTGTTGGGGAGCACCGGCGGCAGCAGCCGGACCTTGTCGAGGGGGACCTTCGTGCCGGAGAGCTCGAAGTCGGCGAACGGGATGCCCTTGATGATGTCCAGGACTAGTTCGTCCGGCTTGTCGCCCTCGACCGCGCCGAAGGCGACGTTCCCGTCGATGGAGAATCTGGCGATGCGCACGGGATTCCTGCGCCCCTCTGCTGGTCCGGCTGGCGTCTGACGGTCCAGGCTAACGCGCCGCGGGCGGGCGCCTCGCGCAATAAGCGCGGGCGCCCACGCCCTTCGTGGACCTCCGTACGACGGGAAGCCGGGGCACGAGGGGCAGAGGCGCCCTTGACACACGGGGATTCACAGGGGCCGCCCTGAACAACCAGGTGGCACTCGTGCGTACTACTCCACGACGGAGGCCGCGACCGGGGCGTCCATGAGGATGGTGCGGCGGGGGTTGGCGGTCTGCGTGGGGAGGTCTACGGAGTGCTCCGGCTGCTCGACGGGCGTCAGCTCGTCGGCGTCCGTCAGGTGCGCCAGCGTCGTGCGCCGCGGGTTTGCGATGTTGCGGAACATCGTCGTCGTCTTCACTGTTGTAGCCCTCGACCCTGTCGTGTCCGGGCGCTCGGCGAGGCTGGAAGCCGCCGTCCGCGCGCGGGTTGTCGGATTTGCCATCTCTGTAAAGCGCCAGGCTAAACATGCGATTCCCCGGGGAAGTCACAGAGACCCCCTGAAGGGCATGTGAGTTTCCTCACGAATCCATGGGCAAAGCGGTCAATTCGGACCCTCGACCCCCCTCCACGAAACGGACATTGCTTCACTGAAGCCCTCATTCCGCTCCTGATCATGGCGACCTGGACACCGCGACTATCCATGTGACTCATGGACTTTCGCCCGGTATGTACAGAATCGCCTTCTACGCCTCGTGACTGAGTACTCACGAGGCGTCATCGTCGTCACACCGTGACCTGTTGGCCTTGTTGGAGATCCGGCACTGTGCTGGAATTCCACGGACCGCCGCGGAAACGAGCCGGCGCACAGGGGGCGCGAAGCAGCGCCGAGTGGCGGCACGTTAGGGGGAACCGCGCCGGGTTACTCACGACCACCATGGGGGGCGTATTTCAGGGCGCCCCCTATACGCCGACACCGTCCGTCCGTTTACGCGGAAGGGCGCCTGGTCCAGAGGTTGCGACGCTAGTGCAGGGACGTTTCAAGAGGGATGGCAGCGCTTCGGCGGAGCCGGAGCCACACAACGGAACCGGTAACGGTTCCTCCCCCCAGCACGCCCAGAACCCGGGCCAGGCAGCTCTGACCGGCGACAACGGCGAGCGGTCGACGCGCCTTGGCAGTGGTGCGCCCGGCGGAAAGGGCGCCACCGGTGGGCCTTCGGCCGCCACACCGCCCGTGAAGCCCGCCAAGGGCCCGAGCGGCCCCGGTACGCGAATAGCTCTGCGCAACTGGCGTATCTCGACCCGTCTCGTCTCGCTGCTCGCACTCCCCGTGGTCGCGGCGACCTCGCTCGGCGCGCTGCGCATCAGCGACAACATGGACGACATCCAGCAGCTCGACAACATGCGGCTGCTGACCGACATCACCAAGCAGGCGACCGAGCTCTCCGCCGCGCTCCAGGAGGAGCGCGACCAGTCGGCCGGTCCCCTCGCGAACGGCGCGTCGGGCAATGACATCGGCATCAAGGGCGTACGCGACAAGACCGACCGGGCCCTCGCCAACTTCATCGACGGCTCCGAGGAGATCGACGCCGCCAGCAAGAGCGGCACTCTCAGCGGCGTCCGTGACAGCCTGGTGGGGCTCGTCGGTGAGCTGAGCAACCTCAGCGAGATCCGCAGCAACGCCTACGAGGACCGGAACAACTCGACGCAGACGGTCGAGTCCTACCACCGCCTCGTCACCCAGCTGCTCGACCTCTCCCAGGACATGGCCGAGGCGACCAGCAACCCCGAGATCATCACGCGTACGCGCTCCCTGGCCGCCTTCTCGTCGGCCAAGGAGTACGCGTCCATCCAGCGTGCGGTCATCGCGGCGGCGCTGCCCGAGGACCCCAAGAAGTTCGGCAAGCTGACCGAGAACGACCGGCTCTACGCCGAGTCGGCGCTGAGCAGCCAGGACTCCGAGCTCGACAGCTTCAAGAGCATCTACGGCGACGGCGCCGAGGATCTCCTCAAGACGATCGACGACGGCAGCCCGACGATCACTGCGGCCGACCTCTACGCCAAGCGCATCCTGCAGAGCAAGGAGGGCATTCAGGGGCTGCAGAAGCGCTCCTGGAAGGACTGGGTCGACCAGGACTCGGCGAAGATCCAGCAGATGAAGGTCATCGAGCTCACGCTGCTCAACGACATGGAGCAGAAGGCTCGTGAGCTGCGCAACGACGCCGAGCAGGAAGCGATCATCTCGGGTGCGCTGATCCTGCTCGTGCTCGGTGTCTCGCTCGTCGGCGCCTTCGTCGTGGCCCGCTCCATGATCCGCTCGCTGCGCCGGCTCCAGGACACCGCGACCAAGGTCGCCCAGGACCGGCTGCCCGAGCTGGTCAAGCAGCTGTCCGAGTCCGACCCGCAGGACGTCGACACCTCCGTCGAGTCGGTCGGTGTGCACTCCCGGGACGAGATCGGCCAGGTGGCCGCGGCCTTCGACGACGTGCACCGCGAGGCCGTACGACTGGCCGCCGAGCAGGCCCTCCTGCGAGGCAACGTCAACGCGATGTTCACCAACCTCTCGCGCCGCTCCCAGGGCCTCATCCAGCGTCAGCTGTCGCTCATCTCCGAACTGGAGTCCCGCGAGGCCGACCCGGACCAGCTGTCCTCGCTCTTCAAGCTCGACCACCTCGCGACCCGTATGCGCCGGAACGGCGAGAACCTTCTCGTCCTCGCCGGTGAGGAGCCCGGCCGCCGCTGGACCCGTCCGGTCCCGCTGGTCGACGTGCTCCGCGCCGCCGCCTCCGAGGTGGAGCAGTACGAGCGCATCGAACTGTCGTCCGTGCCGACCACCGAGGTCGCCGGCCGAGTGGTCAACGACCTCGTGCACCTGCTCGCCGAGCTGCTGGAGAACGCCACGTCGTTCTCCTCCCCGCAGACCAAGGTCAAGGTCACCGGTCACGCGCTGCCCGACGGCCGCGTCCTGATCGAGATCCACGACACCGGCATCGGCCTCTCGCCCGAGGACCTCGCGGCGATCAACGAGCGGCTCGCCGCGCCGCCCACCGTGGACGTGTCGGTCTCCCGCCGCATGGGTCTGTTCGTGGTCGGCCGCCTCTCGCAGCGCCACGGCATCCGCATCCAGCTGCGTCCGTCCGACTCCGGTGGTACGACCGCGCTGGTCATGCTCCCCGTCGATGTCGCCCAGGGCGGCAAGCAGCCCGCTCCGGGCAAGGCCGGCCAGGGCGGTGCCCCCGTGGGCGGTCCCGCCGCCGCGCAGGCCGCCGCCGGTGTGGCCGCGGCCCGCCGGGGCGGTGGCCAGGGCGCTCCCGCCGGTGGCGGCCTCCTCGGCGCCGGTGGCGCGCCGCGCGGTCAGGTCGGCTCCGGCGGCCAGGGTGCACGGGCCGCGCTGCCCGGCCGGGACGCGGGCGGTCGCCCGGGTTCGGGCGGAGCGCCGCGTGGACCGCAGGGTCCCGGTGCTCCTCAGCAGGGCGGCAGGCCGGCTCCCGCCGGTGCGGGCGCGGGCGGCTTCGGCGGTCAGGCGCCGGGGGCCCCGCAGGGCCTCCAGGCGGCCGGCGGCTTCGGCGACGCTCCGGGCGCGCGCCAGGGCCAGGACGCCTTCGGCAACAACGGCAGCAACAACGGACGCCAGGACGCCTTCGGCGGCTCGCGTGGCCCCGTACCGCCGCAGCGCGCGGAGGGACAGGGCGGCGGGCGCCGTCCGCAGCTCCCGCCGCGTGGCGGTGCGCGTCCCGAGCTGCCCGGTGGCAACGCGCCGTCGCGGCCGAGCTGGAGCGACGAGAACGCACAGCCCCCGGTGCCGCGTGCCTCGCTGGACACCCCGCGCGGTCACGAGGAGCCGGACTCCACCTCGCGGATGCCGCGCATCGACGACCGGCACGGTCCGGCCGCGACCTCGGAGATGCCGGCGATCCCCCGGATCGACGACCTCCAGAACCCGGGCGTCACCTCCGAGTTCGCCCGTCCCGACTTCAACGCCCCGCGCCCTGGCGGCCCTTCGGACACCGGCCAGTTCCCCATCCCGGGTTACGGCGGCTCCGCCGACAGCAACGGCCAGCAGAACAACGGGTCGTTCGTCCGCTCGGACGTCTTCGGTACCCCGCCCGCCGGACAGCAGGGCCCGCAGAACCCCCAGCACTCCCAGAACAACGGGCAGTTCACGCCGTCGTACGACAACGGTTCGACGGGCCAGTTCCCGGCGCCGACCGGGTACGACTCCGGCTCGACCGGCCAGTTCCCCGCGCCCTCCGGTTTCGACAACCGGGGCCCGGTGCCGCGCCGTCAGCAGGACCCGTCGTCCACCGGCCAGTTCGAGCGCCCGCAGCCGGGCGCGGGCCGTGGTCCCGCCGACTTCGGCGGCTCCCGTCCGCCGGTCCCGTCGCGCCCGCCGCAGCCGGAGGCACTGCCGCCGGCGAGCGGCCCCGGTGACGGACGGACGCCGCTGTACGACACCCTGGAGACCAACTGGTTCCATGGGCAGGGTCAGCAGGGGCAGCCGCAGAACGGTCGGCCGCAGGCCAACGGCACCAGCAACGGCGCCGGCAGCAACGGCAACGGTTCGGCGCCCTCGCAGCCGTCCTCCGCACCCACTCCCCCGCGTCCGGCGACCACGCCGGCCGCGACAAGCTCCTGGCGCAGCTCACCGAACGACGAGCTGATCCGGCAGGCCGAGCGCGTCCGCCAGCCGGCCGCCGGTGGCGTCACAACTTCCGGCCTTCCGCGCCGGGTCCCGCGTGCGAACCTCGTACCGGGTACGGCTCAGCAGCAACAGCACCAAAGCGGTCCGGCGGTTTCGCGTGCGCCCGATGACGTGCGCGGCCGACTGACCAACCTCCGTAGGGGCATCGCCCAAGGTCGGCAGGCCGGTACCGGCTCCGACCAGACGGGCAGCTTCCCCAGCCCCACTCACCAGCAGGAGCGATAGTTGAGCCAGATGAGCCAGGCGGCACAGAACCTCAACTGGTTGATAACCAACTTCGTGGACAACACCCCCGGTGTGTCCCACACCGTCGTCGTGTCCGCCGACGGACTCCTTCTGGCAATGTCCGAAGGCTTCCCCCGGGACCGCGCCGACCAGCTCGCCGCCGTCGCCTCCGGGCTCACCTCGCTGACCGCGGGTGCCTCGCGCATCTTCGAGGGCGGCACGGTGGCCCAGACGGTCGTCGAGATGGAGCGCGGCTTCCTCTTCCTCATGTCCGTCTCGGACGGCTCGTCGCTGGCGGTCCTGTCTCACCCGGACTGCGACATCGGCCTTGTCGGCTACGAGATGGCGCTCCTGGTCGACCGGGCGGGCGCTGTGCTCACCCCGGATCTGCGCGCCGAACTACAGGGCAGTCTGCTCCACTGACCGCTCCGGATCCACCCGCCTCACCAAAACACCGTCCGGCCGCCACAATCCCCCCACCGGCCCTGTCAGACGGCACGACTGACCGACGCTGTCCCGCCCGGAGGATTCATGACCCCGCCCACCGCCTCTCATGATCCGTACGCTCATACGTACGAGGACGAGGGCGACCAGCCGCTGGTAAGGCCGTACGCCATGACCGGCGGCCGGACCCGGCCGCGCTACCAGCTCGCCATCGAGGCGCTGATCAGCACGACGGCCGACCCGGCCCAGCTGATGGGACTTCTGCCCGAGCACCAGCGCATCTGCCACCTGTGCCGTGAGGTCAAGTCGGTGGCCGAGGTGTCTGCGCTCCTCGCCATGCCCCTCGGTGTGGCCCGCATCCTCGTCGCGGACCTCGCCGAGGCCGGACTGGTCGCCATCCACCAGCCGGGCGGCGACGAGAACAACGGCGGTGCACCAGCGGTGACACTGCTCGAAAGGGTGCTCAGTGGACTTCGCAAGCTCTGACGGGGGCCGGGCGACCACCTCCGCGAAGATCGTGGTCGCGGGTGGCTTCGGCGTGGGCAAGACCACGTTCGTGGGCGCCGTCTCGGAGATCAACCCGCTGCGTACCGAGGCCGTCATGACGTCGGCCTCCGCGGGTATCGACGACCTCACCCACACCGGGGACAAGACCACCACCACGGTGGCCATGGACTTCGGCCGTATCACCCTGGACCAGGACCTGATCCTGTACCTCTTCGGTACGCCGGGCCAGGACCGCTTCTGGTTCATGTGGGACGACCTGGTGCGCGGCGCGATCGGCGCCGTGGTCCTGGTCGACACCCGCCGGCTCGCGGACTGTTTTCCCGCGGTGGACTACTTCGAGAACAGCGGCCTGCCGTTCGTCATCGCCCTCAACGGCTTCGACGGGCACCAGCCGTACAACCCCGAAGAAGTGCGCGAAGCGCTCCAGATCGGCCCGGACGCTCCCATCATCACGACGGACGCCCGGCACCGCTCGGATGCGAAGAGCGCGCTGATCACACTGGTCGAGCACGCGCTCATGGCACGCCTGCGGTAACCAAATCTACGATGTTGTACGCCAGTTGTCGTAGATACACCGGAGCCGACTGTGGCCTTTGACACGGTCGGCCCCGGTGTTCATAACGTTTCGACAGAGATATCTGGTGGTATGGCCACGCGTCGCGGTCACCTGGTCTCGCTGCGCTCACATAGGCCCCGTCTTTTGACGGGGCTCGTTCTTTATGACCGTTTTATCTGGGGCTTACATCACTACGGATCTTCGCATTCCGACGTTTGGAAGAGCGAAGGCTGACGTGCTGGAATGCCTGAACTGCCTAATAGTCAAAGACGTACACCTGTAGAGAGTCTTTGACTTACCGGGCTCTGAGACACTGCGGCACAACGTTGGTGCCTTCCGCCGAGAGGTTGTTGGTCGAGTGAGGCGAAGCAAGAACGGTCCCGAGCCGTCGGCACGGGGCAACTTCACCCCGCCGCCGCGCGGAGCGGCGTCCGCCGCTGTGCCCGGCTCGGAGCCGATGGCGCCACCCGCCCCGAGCGGGAGTCGTTTCTCCCCGCGCAACTGGCGCGTGCCTACCAGGCTGAACGCGATCCTGCTCATACCCGTGGTCGTCGGCCTGATCATGGGCGGCTTCCAGGTGAAGAGCTCGATCGACACCTGGCAGGAGGCCGAGGACGCGGAGAAGACCGCGCGCCTCGTGCAGGCCGCCCTGGTCTACGGCGATGCTCTCTTCCAGGAGCGCGACCTCACCGCGGCGCCCCTGCTCCAGGGCAAGGGCGAGGACGATCCGACGGTCGTCAAGGCCCGCGCGGCCACCGACAAGGCCGCCGACGCCTTCGACGCCGCCGCCCAGAACATCCCGGACAAGCCCAGCGTCGAGCGCCGGCTGAAGCTGTTCCGCGAGGTCGAGCCCCAGCTGGCGGACATCCGCGCGAAGGCCTACACCTCCAAGCGCAGGGGCGTGGAGTCCGAGGAGAGCTACACCGCGGTCACACACACCCTGATGGAGTTCTCCAACGAGCTGGGCCTGGGCACGGGCAACATCACCGCCTACGGCCGGACGGTCTACGCGATCTCGCTCACCAAGGCCTCCGTGTCGCTGGAGCGGGCCATCGGCATACACCTGCTGACCAACCCCGGCCCCGGTCAGGGCAGCTTCGCCAGCCAGCGCATCGCCCTCTCCTCGTACGCGTACCTGGAGCGCATCGCCATCGCGGAGTACATCGCGGGCGGTACCGCCGAGGACGCCAAGAAGCTGCAGGACGCTTCCGTCGAGGTCACCGCCCAGGGCAAGGAAATGGCCGCCCAGGCCGCCCAGGCCGCCGCGGCCAAGGGCGACACCTATGTCCCGCCGCCGGCCGACCCCAACCAGATGATCACGGACCTCGCCTCGCTCCCCTCGACCAACTCGAGGGACCGTGCCGACCTCGCGGCGAAGGGCGTCACCGTCCAGAACTGGATGGCGGTCACCACCCTCAAGTACAACGCGTACCTCAAGCTGGAGACGGATCTCTCCAAGAGCGCGGTGAACGAGGCCGTCAGCATCTCCGACGAAGCCAAGCGTGACGCGTTCATCGTGGGTGCGGCCGTCGTGGTCGCCCTGCTCCTCGCCTTCATCCTGGCCGGCATGGTGGCCCGCCAGATGAGCCGCGCGATGCGCCAGCTGCGCAACGCCGCCTTCGGTATCGCCGAGCAGCGCCTGCCGATGCTGGTCGACCAGCTCTCGCGCACCGACCCCGGTCGCGTCGACACCCGTGTCGCCGCCATCCCGATCAACACCACGGACGAGATCGGCGAGGTCGCCCGCGCCTTCGACCAGGTTCACCGCGAGGCGGTCCGGCTGGCCGCCGAGCAGGCCCTGCTGCGGGGCAACATCAACGCGATCTTCACCAACCTGTCGCGCCGCAACCAGTCCCTGATCGAGGGCCAGCTGACCCTGATCACCGACCTGGAGAACAACGAGGCCGACCCGGACCAGCTGGAGAACCTCTTCCGCCTGGACCACCTCGCGACCCGTATGCGCCGCAACGGCGAGAACCTCCTCGTCCTCGCCGGCGAGGAGCCCGGCCGCCGCTGGGACCAGCCGGTCCCGCTGGTCGACGTCCTGCGCGCCGCCTCCTCCGAGGTGGAGCAGTACGAGCGCGTCGAGCTGTCGGGCGTACCGGAGGCCGAGATCCACGGCCGTGCGGTCACCGACCTCGTGCACCTGCTGGCCGAGCTGCTGGAGAACGCGACGACGTTCTCGTCCCCGCAGACCAAGGTCCGGGTGACGGCGACCCGTCTTCCTGACGGCCGCATCATGGTCGAGATCCACGACAAGGGCATCGGCCTCACCGCCGAGGACTTCGCGGACATCAACCACAAGCTGGCCAACCCGCCGACCGTGGACGCCGCGATCTCCCAGCGCATGGGCCTGTTCGTGGTCGGCCGGCTGTCCGACCGGCACGGCATCCGCGTCCAGCTCCGCCCCTCGGGCGAGCAGGCCGGTACGACCTCGCTGGTCATGCTCCCGGACGCCATCACGCACGGTGGCGGTGGCGAGCAGCAGCTGCAGCGCGACGAGTTCACCGTCTCGCAGATCATCCCGGAGCAGCAGCAGTACGTCGGCGAGAACTTCCAGGCCGTCCAGGGCCAGCCGATGCGTACGGCGGCCGAGCTCGGCTTCGACGACAGCCGCTACACCGAGGTCCCGGACGACATCCGCGAGCTGGACCCGGTGGGCCGCTCCCTGATGCGTGAGGAGCGCCGGGCGCAGCTCGAGGCCCAGGCGCACCCCGAGTCGGGCCCGCAGGAGGGCATCGAGGCCCCCGCGTACGGCGACGACTTCACCGCCGCGCCGAACGGCCAGGCCCCGGCCCTGGAGGAGCCCTTCGCGGGCTACGACCAGCAGACCGCGTACGAGGAGCGGCAGCAGCCGTCGTACGAGGAGCCGTACTTCAACGGGAACAACGGCTTCCCGCAGAGGGACGACTTCCCGGCGACCGGCAGCGAGTACCCGTCGACGAACGGCGGCTACCCGTCCTCGAACGGCAACGGCGGCTACCCGGAGCCCGCGTACACGGAGCCTGTCCAGGAAGAGCCCGCCCCGGCCCACGCCTCCGCCCCGGAGAGCTTCTCGGCCTTCGAGGAGCGGCGCTACCAGGATGACTGGCCGCAGCCGGACGGTTACCAGAACGGGCACCGCTCCGAGTACGCTCCGGAACCGGAATCCGCGCAGGCCGCTGACGTGAGTGAGCAAAATCACGTAGGCTTCGAGCGTCCGGGACCGGCACCCTCCGCCGCCCACACCATGACCGATGCCGGTCTTCCCCGCCGTGGATCCACCGCGAGCGGCACCAGCAACGGCACCTCCCGGCAGCACGTGGGCCAGGAGACACCGGCGCCGGCCCCCGCGGAGCAGAACGGCACCGCGAACGGCAACGGCAACGGAACCGGTCCCGACGACTGGCGCTCGGCCAACGACGAGCGCTGGCAGCAGGCCTCACAGCTCCGCAAGCCCAAGGCGGGCGGGGTGACCTCCTCCGGCCTGCCGCGCCGGGTACCGAAGGCCAACCTGATCGAGGGTGCCGCGGAAGCGACTCCCCAGGGCGGCCCGTCGGTCTCCCGCGCCCCCGAGGACATCCGGGGCAGGTTGAGCAACCTGCGCCGGGGCGTCCAACGGGGACGCACCGCAGGTAGTGAGACGAACGGCCAGGCCACCAGGAATCACCACGGTGGGCCTGACAGCACCTACAACCAGGAGCGTTAGTGTGAGCCCGATGAGCCAGGCGGCGCAGAACCTTAACTGGTTGATCACCAATTTCGTGGACAACACCCCCGGGGTGTCGCACACGGTGGTGGTCTCCGCCGACGGACTCCTTCTGGCGATGTCCGACGGCTTTCCGCGAGACCGTGCGGACCAGCTCGCCGCTGTCGCCTCCGGTCTGACCTCTCTCACCGCGGGTGCGTCGCGCATCTTCGAGGGCGGCAGCGTGAACCAGACGGTTGTGGAGATGGAGCGGGGATTCCTCTTCCTCATGTCCGTTTCCGACGGTTCCTCGCTCGCGGTGCTTGCACATCCGGAGGCCGACATCGGTCTCATTGGGTACGAGATGGCGCTTCTGGTCGACCGTGCCGGCACGGTTCTGACACCCGATCTGCGTGCGGAGCTCCAAGGGAGCCTTCTCAACTAACAGTCAGACGGTGCGTTTTGGCGTCCCGGGACGGTAGGTTTCGGACGCGGCGCCACAGTGATGCGGTGCCCGGCACAGTCGGAGGAGGAGAAGAAAGTGGCAACACCCCCAGGCGGTTCACCCTCGGGCAATTGGTCGTACGGCCCTGGCCAGGGTCAGGGCCAGGGTGACCCGAACCGATACAACTTCCCCTCCGCACCGAGCCACCGCCGGCAGCAGCCGTACGCGCCTCAGAACCCGCAGGGTCCCGGGCCGTCGCCGTACGACCAGCCGCCGGCGCCGCGTATCCAGCCCGTGCAGCCGCAGCGCCGCTCTCCGGAGCCGTCGCCCGCAGGGGGCGCGAGCAATCCCCTGGTGCGTCCCTACGCCATGACCGGCGGCCGGACGCGCCCCCGTTACCAGCTCGCCATCGAGGCGCTGGTACACACCACTGCGCAGCCGCACCAGATGCAGGGCCAGTTGCCCGAGCATCAGCGAATCTGCAACCTCTGCCGAGAGATCAAGTCGGTGGCCGAGATCTCGGCGTTGCTGACCATCCCTCTCGGTGTGGCCAGGATCCTCGTCGCCGACTTGGCGGAGGCAGGCCTGGTCGCCATCCATCAGCCCGGCGGCGACGAGAGCGCCGGCGGCCAGCCAGACGTGACTTTGCTCGAAAGGGTGCTCAGTGGACTTCGCAAGCTCTAGCGGAGGGCCTTCCCGCTCCACCACGTCCGCGAAAATCGTGGTGGCGGGCGGCTTCGGCGTGGGCAAGACCACGTTCGTCGGGGCCGTCTCGGAGATCAATCCGCTGCGTACCGAGGCCGTGATGACGTCCGCGTCCGCGGGCATCGACGACCTTACGCACACCGGGGACAAGACGACGACTACCGTCGCCATGGACTTCGGCCGTATCACCCTGGACCAGGACCTGATCCTGTACCTCTTCGGTACGCCCGGCCAGGACCGCTTCTGGTTCATGTGGGACGACCTGGTGCGCGGCGCGATCGGTGCGATCGTCCTCGTTGACACGAGGCGCCTTGCCGACTGCTTCCCGGCTGTCGACTACTTCGAGAACAGCGGCCTGCCGTTCGTCATCGCCCTCAACGGCTTCGACGGCAACCAGCCCTACAACCCGGACGAGGTGCGCGAGGCGCTCCAGATCGGGCCGGACACTCCGATCATCACTACGGATGCCCGGCATCGGGCGGACGCGAAGAGTGCGTTGATCACTCTCGTGGAGCACGCGTTGATGGCTCGGTTGCGGTAGACAGACTTTCGGCCACTGGGCTGCCTCGGACGGTTGTACGCCGTCTGCGGCAGCCCAGTGGCTTGTCACGTCCCCGCGGCGGAGCCGCAAATCGATACAGCCCCGCGCCCCTGTACGACAAGAAGGGCCCCTCTCAACGAGAGGGGCCCTTCTTGTCGTACAGGGGCTAGTGCCAGCTGTGCGGGGCGCGGAAGCCGCCCTCGCGCTCCAGGCGGCGCCAGCCGGCCTTCGGGTGGCCGCGGTGGGCCGGGGCGGCCGTCGGGACCGCTGCCGCGCGGGCCAGCAGGATCGCCGTGATGGCGGCGACTTCCTCGGGCTCGGCGTGGCCCTTCTCGACGCGAATGTCAGAGGCGCTCATAGGTCACAGTCTCCGTGTGAGAGGTTTCCGCGGGTGTACCGCGAGGGGTCCGCTGGGTTACCGCGCGGGGATCACTGCGGGGGGTTGCCGTGCTTTCGCGAGGGCAGGTCGGCGTGCTTGGTGTGCAGCATCGCGAGCGACCTGATGAGCACCGAACGCGTCTCGGCCGGGTCGATGACGTCGTCGACCAGACCGCGCTCGGCGGCGTAGTAGGGGTGCATCAGCTCGGACTTGTACTCCTTGACCATCCGAGCCCTCATCGCCTCGGAGTCCTCGGCATCCGCGATCTGGCGGCGGAAGATGACGTTGGCGGCACCTTCTGCGCCCATCACGGCGATCTCGTTCGTCGGCCAGGCGTAGGTGAGGTCGGCGCCGATGGACTGGCTGTCCATGACGATGTACGCGCCTCCGTACGCCTTGCGCAGGATCAGCGAGATCCTCGGAACGGTCGCGTTGCAGTAGGCGTACAGCAGCTTCGCGCCGTGCCGGATGATTCCGCCGTGCTCCTGGTCGACGCCCGGCAGGAAGCCGGGGACATCCAGCAGCGTGACGATCGGGATGTTAAAAGCGTCGCACATCTGGACAAAACGTGCAGCTTTTTCCGATGCCTCGATGTCCAGGACCCCGGCAAGACTCTGCGGCTGGTTGGCGACGATGCCGACGACCCGGCCGTCGAGGCGGCCGAGCGCGCAGATGATGTTGCGGGCCCAACGCTCGTGGATCTCAAGGTAGTCGCCGTCGTCGACGATCTCCTCGATGACCTTGGCCATGTCGTACGGCCTGTTGCCGTCGGCCGGAACGAGGTCCAGCAGAATGTCGCTGCGCCGGTCCGCGGGGTCCTCGGACTCGACGCGCGGCGGGTTCTCGCGGTTGTTCTGCGGAAGCATCGCGAGGAGGTAGCGAACCTCGGCGATGCAGGTCTCCTCGTCGTCGTACGCGAAGTGCGCCACGCCGCTCGTCTCGGCGTGCACGTCGGCGCCGCCGAGGCCGTTCTGGGTGATCTCCTCGCCGGTGACCGCCTTGACGACGTCCGGTCCCGTGATGAACATCTGCGAGGTCTCGCGGACCATGAAGACGAAGTCGGTCAGGGCGGGGCTGTAGGCCGCGCCGCCCGCGCACGGGCCGAGCATCACGCTGATCTGCGGGATGACGCCGGAGGCCCTGGTGTTGCGCTGGAAGATGCCGCCGTACCCGGCGAGGGCACTGACGCCCTCCTGGATACGGGCACCGGCGCCGTCGTTGAGCGACACCAGCGGCGCCCCGGCCGCGATGGCCATGTCCATGATCTTGTGGATCTTCGTGGCGTGGGCCTCGCCCAGCGCGCCGCCGAAGATACGGAAGTCATGGGCGTACACGAAGACCGTACGACCCTCCACCGTGCCCCAGCCGGTGATCACACCGTCCGTGAACGGCTTCTTGGCCTCCAGGCCGAAGCCGGTCGCGCGGTGCCGGCGCAGTTGCTCGACCTCATTGAAGGAGTCCGGGTCGAGGAGCAGGTCGATGCGCTCCCGGGCGGTCAGCTTGCCCTTGGCGTGCTGCGCCTCGGTGGCCTTCTCGCTGGGGCCGGCCAGGGCCTGTGCACGGATCTCGTGCAGCTCGGCCACGCGCCCGCGTGCGTCCGTCGGCTCCCCCGTCGGCTCGCCCGCGAACTCACCCTGCGCCTCATCCAAAACGGTCATGTAGTGACCTTACGAAGCCGAGCAAGAAAACCGGGCCGTCGACTCCGTACAGTCTCCGGCGCGTTTTCCTGGTACCCCTGAACAGAACAACGCCGGCGTGCAGCCGACCCGACTGCTCAGGGGGCGTGCGCGTTGTGGAGGTCACACAAAGGCGTCGCGGCGGCACCCTTGTCACACCGGACGAGACTACGACACGCGGAGTAACTCTACGAACACTCCTTGGATAATGTTGAATATTGAACGGAATAGGACTACGGTGACGCTCGTTGGACTGATTCAAGATTCAACAACTTCGGCACCCCGTCCCCAAGGAGTCATGCCATGAGCATCTTCGGCCGCAAGAACGCCGCTGCCAGCGACGCCCCCACCTCGTCCGTGGCGACCGCGGTTGCCCCCGAGCGCGCCGCGCTGACCGGTGACTACACGATCGACCCGTCCCACACGACGATCGGCTTCGTCGCCCGGCACGCCATGGTGACGAACGTCAAGGGCAGCTTCCAGGAGTTCGAGGGCACCCTGCACCTCGACGGCACCGACCCCACCGCCTCAACGGCGTCCCTCGACATCAAGATGGACAGCATCGAGACGGGCTCCGCCGACCGCGACGGCCACCTGAAGAGCGCGGACTTCTTCCGGACGGACGAGTTCCCGGCGATGACGTTCCGCTCCACCGGGGCGGAGTCCCTGGGCGGCGACGACTACCGCATCACCGGCGATCTGGAGATCCTCGGCACGACGAAGCAGATCTCCATCGACCTGGAGTTCAACGGCGCGGCGAAGGACCCGTTCGGCAACGAGCGCGTGGGCTTCGAGGGCAAGGCGGAGATCCTGCGCTCGGAGTGGGGCCTGACGTGGAATGCAGCGCTGGAGACGGGCGGGGTGCTGGTGTCGGACAAGATCAAGCTGAACTTCGACATCTCGGCCATCAGGAACGCGTGACGCGACGACCGCCGCTCCGGGTGGGCCGGCGTCGGCGCCCGCAGAACCCTCGAAGCGGAAACGAACCGCCCGCCTGGTCAGGACAGTCAGTCCTCGACCGGGCGGGCGGACGTGTCGGTGCCCCAACTCCCGCTCAGGATCAAGGATTTGCCGGACTTGCCGGCGCTTCCGTCAACCCGGCGACGGCTGCCGCGAGGCGTGCGGCCCGGATGTC
This sequence comes from Streptomyces sp. NBC_00576, assembly GCF_036345175.1. NCBI lineage: Bacteria > Bacillati > Actinomycetota > Actinomycetes > Kitasatosporales > Streptomycetaceae > Streptomyces > Streptomyces sp. NBC_00576. Next base: position 3,012,386 of record NZ_CP107780.1, read on the forward strand.
CGGCGTGCGGGCCTTCAGCACCGGCAGGACGACCTGGTACTGATCCGTCCTGCCGAGCGCCTCGAAGGCCGCCTTGGCACGAGGGTCGCGCTCCAGCGCGGCAACGAGGTCGTCCGGGACGGAGGCGTTGCGCTGGGACTCGTACGCCGCCTCCCACCGTCCGTCCGCCTTGGCCGCGTCGATCTCCGCGAGGCCGCCGGGCCGCATCAGGCCGGCCGCCACCAACTCCGGCACCCTCCGTACGTTGACCATCGACCACACACTGCCCCGCCGACGCGGGGTGATCTTCTGAAGGAAGTGGGCGGCGTCGAGGCTCCTGCGCTGACCGGTGATCCACCCATGGCAGAGGGCCATGTCATTGACCTCGGCGGCGGTGACGGAGGCCAGACCGGAGCCCTTCTTGGCGACTTTCACCCACAGGCCGGCGGCCTGGGCTGCCGAGTAGGCGGCGAGCCAGGCGTCGAGGGCGGGGGCGTCGGCGAAGGGCTCGACCGGTACGCCGTCGAGGACTTCGGCGGGCTGGTCCGTGGGGTCCTGGTCCGTTTGGTTGTCGGGTGGGGTTGGGGTGGCCATGAGGGCACGGTAGCGGTCAAACAGGCCAGGTTCCGTCCTCATGGTGCGCCGTCGTTCGTTGTCGCCATGGGTGGAAAACCGGTTGATGGCAGGTCGCGCCATGCGTGGTCCCGCGTCCGGGCCGGGGCCTCGCACTGTGGGCGCCGCCTGTCGGGTGGGCGGTGCCGATCCTGGTCAGTACGCATCCGGCGCCGCTCTACATGGGGGCGGTTATCCGGAGCGGGCTGTCGTTCGGGATCGGATCGACCGTCGTCACCGTCGTCACCCTCGTCATGCGTGTCGCCTCCAACGCTCCCGCGACCAGTGGGGTATTCGCCACCGGCGCGCTGAACAGAGGGGCTGTGGTGCGGCCGTTGCTCGCCGGTCCCGCGACCGTGGCTACGGGTGGCCAGGGGGGTGCCGTGTGTCCTCGACCTGGTCTGACGTCCCGAATATCCCCGTGCGCCCCGCCCACCCGCAAGCTAGCCTCCGACCATGACCTGGCTCCCCCGCGACTTCGCCCACCCGCTGCACGTCGAGGTACCCGGCGGGTATCACCTGCGGCCGATTCGCGGGACCGACGCCGCGCTCGACTACCCGACCGTCATGGGCTCGCGCGAGCGGCTGTGGAGCATCTTCGGGGAGGCCTGGGGGTGGCCGGCCGCCACCATCACGTACGAGGCCAATCTCGCCGATCTGGAGCGGCACGCCGCTGAGGTCGACGCCCACGAGTCGTTCAACTACGTGCTGCTCAATGACGACGAGACCGTCGAACTCGGGTGCGTCTACATCGATCCGCCCGAGAAGGCCGGCGCCGATGCCGAGGTCTCCTGGTGGGTGGTGGACAGCGCCGTCGGGAGCGAGGTGGAGCGGGCTCTCGACGCCCTCGTACCGCAGTGGATCGCCGCCGACTGGCCCTTCGTGAAGCCTCGCTTCATCGGGCGGGATCTGTCCTGGGCGGAGTGGCTGCGGCTGCCCGACGCGTCCGCATAGCCCGGCCACAACCCCGGCATAGCGCCGACGCGTCCGATCCGTGCGAGCCGGCTGGCCCGATAGGGGCGGCCGGATTTCGCCCCTTGTGGGGCCGCTCACAGCGTTCGCATAATCCTTCAACAGATTTTGACCAGCTCATGCCAGCAAAAGCACGAGTTCTTTCTGTTGATTTGGCATGAGCCTGACATTTCTGTGTATGTCCGACCCCCCACGGAAGGCATCACGTTGAAGAAGCTCATCACCGCGCTCAAGAGAACCGCGGCCGCCGGCGCCGCAGCGCTCGCGATCATCAGCCTTCAGCCGCTCTCCTCCGCGCAGGCCGCCCCGGCGCCCGTCGTCGGCGGAACCCGTGCCGCGCAGGGCGAGTTCCCGTTCATGGTCCGGCTCTCCATGGGCTGTGGCGGTGCGCTCTACACGCAGCAGATCGTGCTCACCGCCGCGCACTGTGTGAACGGCTCGGGTGCCAACACCAGCATCACGGCCACCGCCGGTGTCGTGGACCTCCAGTCCACCACCGGCCGCGTCCAGGTCCGGTCCACCCGGGTCCTCCAGGCCCCCGGCTACAACGGCACAGGCAAGGACTGGGCGCTCATCAAGCTCGCCCAGCCGATCAACCTGCCGACGCTGAAGATCGCCACCACCACGCAGTACAACACCGGTGACTTCACCGTCGCGGGCTGGGGCGCGGCCCGTGAGGGCGGTGCTCAGCAGCGCTACATGCTCAAGGCCACGGTGCCGTTCATCAGCGACGCCACCTGTAAGGCGTACGGCGGTCTCTACAGCGGCCTCGTCGCCGGCGAGGAGATCTGCGCCGGCTTCGCGGCGGGCGGCGTCGACACCTGCCAGGGTGACTCCGGCGGCCCGATGTTCCGCAAGGACAACGCCGGTGCGTTCGTCCAGGTCGGCATCGTCAGCTGGGGCGACGGCTGCGCCCAGCGCAACGCTCCCGGCGTCTACTCCGAGGTCTCGACCTTCGCCTCGGCCATCGCCTCGGCGGCGTCGACTCTCTGACGCGCCTGGGTGGCATCATTCGTACGACGTCCACGGGTCCGGCGCTTCTCAGCGCCGGACCCGTGTCTGTACGTCGTGGGGCTTGCGTGCCGGAGGGTGTCGCCCCCGCCGCCCTTACCCGTCCCATCACTGGGGGCTGCGCCCCCAGCCCCCCTACGGCCCTGAACGGGCCTCGTCCTCAAACGCCGGACGGGCTGGATGGTGCGGGCCGGGGGACCCGTTGGCGATCGAGGAGGTAGCGCCGAGGCTGGACGGTGCCGGCCCGCGTCTGATCAGAACCCCCCGCCACCCCCGAAGTCCCCGCCACCGCCGAAGTCCCCTCCCCCGAAGTCCCCGGGGTTGAAGTCCGCGCCGGACATGTCGCCGCCATCGAAGCCGCCGGGATCCCGGAAATCGCCGTAGCCGCCGCCGTAGTCGGCCGCGTAGGACGGGGTGGCCATCATGCTGCCGAGCATCGTGCCGACGAGGAGGCCTGGGAGGATGCCGCCGCCGAAGTAGCCGCCCGCCCAGGGGCCGTACGCGGGGCCCGCGTCCCAGTAGGGGCGGGGGCCTGAAGCGGTCTCCACCTCGCGGACCGCCGGGTCGTGGCCGTCGGCCAGGCGGGCCCGGTCGGCGGCGCAGACCGGGACCTCGCGGGGTGTTCCGCCCGCCGGTGTCCAGGTCGCGTCGGCGACCGAGGGGCCGTGGCGCGGGTCGAAGAAGCAGGGGCCGCGGCGTTCGGGCAGCGGGCCGCCCTCGCGGCGCGCGGCGAGTTGCGCGAGCGAGAACCGGCCGTCCTCCAGGGTCTGCGTCACCGCGCGCACCTCCTCCGGCCGCCGGGTGGCCGCCATCAGCGACTTCGCCTTCTCGTACGCGTCCAGCGCCCGTTCGTAGTCCGCGCGCATAGCGTCGTCGGCGCCCGCCTCGGCGGGGTGGAAGTCGAGCCGGTCGAGTTCCTCGCCGAACGCGGTGATGTCCTCGTCGACGACGACCGTCAGCTTGGCGAGCGCCGCCCGCCGCTCCTCCTCGTGCCGCCGCCGGTTCCGCCGGACCAGGGCGTACGCGCCGGCGCCACCCGCCGCCAGCACCGCGCCGACGGTGATCAGCGCCCCGGTGCCCACCCCACCGTCACCGCCACCGCCCGAGCCGCTCCAGGTGGCGGGCGCCGAACCGCCGATGTTGCCGCGCAGCGCGGCGTCGACGAAGTCGTTGAGCTGGGCCTTCGTGTCTCCGGCGCTCTGCACCGCCGTCACCAGGTTGCCGACCGCCGACTGGCTGAGCACACTGCCGTCGGCCCGCGCGTCGAAACGGTCGCCGAGGCGGACGGCGTACAGACCCGTGACGCCTGTCTCCGTTCGGAGGTTCGTGAAGAGGTTCTTGGTCGGGTAGCCGGCCGGGAGGACAGCCACGAAGACTGGCTTGTCCGCGTCCTTGATCTTGGCAGCGAGCGCGTCGGCGTCGGACAAGGACAGCAGGTCGAAGGCGGCCGGGTCCACGTACACCGGGCCCGCGCGCAGCGCTTCGGCGATCTTCGAGAGGTCGGTGGCCGCATGCGCGCCGGGCGCGGCGGCCGTCAGCAGCGCGAGTACCGCGAGTGTCACGACGAAGGGCACCAGCAGCAGACGTATGACAGGACGGACCACTACGGCCTTCATAGCTTCGAAGCTACCCGAAGTAGGGGAGAAACGGACATCGGTCCTGGTGAGGCTCCCGCTTCCCCTGCCCCTCCCTCTCCCCACCAGGACCGATTTCCGTTTGTCCCCACCCGGCTCAGGCCGCCCGGTACGCGGCCCTCAGCTTCTCCACGGCCGCGCCGTACCGTCCGGTCAGCAGCAGATGGTCGGCGTCGGCGAAGGGCTTGGCGGTGGCCGAGGTGATGTGCTGCCCGATCTTCGCCTGCGCGATCAGCCGCGCCTGGGTGACGAGCGTGCGTCCGGCCTTCGCGTCGTGGGACCTCTCGGCCACCGTCGCCGCGATCGCCAGCGCCTTCAGGGTCTTGTCGCCGCCCTCCGGGATCCTGGTCCTCGTCGTGAGTCCCCAGCCGTACGGGAACTGCGGATCGTACGCGGTGTCGCCCACGTTGATCGGCAGCTGGGTCTCCGACTTCGGCCAGGTGAGCGGGAGTTGGCCGGTGAACGCGCGCTTGCCGTAGAGCACGTCGGCGACGCCGTCGCCCTCGGTGCCGGGTAGCCAGGAGGCGACCAGGGCGTCGATGTCACCGAGCCGGTCGCCGATGAGCTGGGGGCGCCCGGCGACGACCAGCACCGCGCACTTCATCGCCGCGCACACCCGGTCGACCGCTGCCTTGTCGGCGTCGCTCAGCTGCAGGTCGTTGCCGTTGCCGACGTCTCCGGCGCCCTCGGCGTACGGGGTCTCGCCGACGACCACCACACCCACGTCATAACCGGCTGTCGGGGCGGAGGCGTCCTTGGAGTAGGTGACGCTGCCGCCGGCTTTCCGCATGCCCTCCAGGACGGTCGTGCCCTCGGTGATGTCCCCGGAGGAGCCCTGCCAGGTGACGGTCCAGCCGCCGGTCTGGTTGCCGATGTCGTCGGCGTTGGACCCGGCGACGTACACCTTCTGGGACTTCTTCAGCGGCAGCACGCTGTCGGCGTTCTTCAGCAGGACCTGTGACTTCGACGCCAACTGCCGTGCCACTGCCCGGTGTTCGGCCGAGCCGATGTCCGCCGCGCCGCTCGTGTCGGCGTACGGGCGCTCGAAGAGGCCCAGCTTGAACTTCTGGGTGAGGATGCGGGAGACGGCGTCGTCGATCCGCTTGCCGTTGATCCGGCCGGCGTTCACCTCGGCGACGAGGGTGGTGTGGAAGTCCTTGTAGGCGTTCGGAACCATGATCATGTCGAGGCCCGCGTTGACGGACGTGCGGACGTCGGAGGCGTAGTCGCCGGGGATCTGGTCGATGGCCTGCCAGTCGCTGATGACGAAGCCGTCGAAGCCCATACGGCCCTTGAGTACGCCGTTGATCATGTCGGCGCGGGCGTGCATCTTCACCGGTCCCTGGCCGTCCCCCGCGATGTCGAGGGAGGAGTAGGACGGCATGACCGAGCCGACTCCGCGGTCGACGGCGTCCTGGTACGGGGCCAGGTGGACCGCTTCCAGTTGCTTCCGGGTGATCTCGGTGACGCCCTGGTCGATGGTGTACGAGCCGGTGGTGGAGGAGCCGTAGGTCGTGCCGCCGTCGCCGACGAAGTGCTTGGCGGTGGCGAGGACCTTGTCGTTGTCCTTCAAGTCCTGTCCGTTCGCGCGGCCTTGGAGACCCTGGATCACCGTCTCCATCGACTCGACGAGCGCCGGGTCCTCACCGAACGACTCGTAGGTCCGCCCCCAGCGTTCGTCACGGGCCACGCAGAGGCAGGGCGCGAAGTCCCAGGGGATGCCCGTGGCCCTGACCTCGGCCGCCGCCACCTTCCCTGCGCCGTAAGCGAGTTGGGGATCACGGGCGGCCCCGATGCCGATGTTGTGCGGCAGGATCGTGGCGCCGACGAGGTTGTTGTGACCGTGCACCGCGTCCACCCCGTAGATCAACGGGATCTGGAACCGCGTTGCCTGCGCCCGGAGTTGGAAGCCGTCGATCATCTTCGCCCAGGCCACCGGGGTGTTGGGTGTGGGCGTCGAACCGCCGCCGGAGAGCAGCGAGCCGAGGTCGTAGGAGGCGACGTCACCGGGCGTCGCCGCGACCGCGCCGCGCTCGGCCTGGGTCATCTGGCCGGCCTTCTCCGCCAGGGACATCCGGGAGAGGAGGTCGGCGACCCGCTTCTTCACCGGCAACTTGCCGTTCAGATACGGGAGTCCGTGTGCGTCGATGACGATCTGCGGTGTCTCGGCCGGGGCCCTGGCTCCGGTGACCGTGAGCTTGAGGGGGATCGTCTCCGCCGACTCCGCCGCCCTGTCCTTGCGGGTGAGGACCTGGATCGTGCGGGAGGTGCCGGAGGCGGTGCCCGCCGGGAAGGTGATCTCGCCGCGGACGGGCGTGTAGTCGGTGCCGTCCGATGCCGTGCCGCCGGTCGTCGTCTCGTAGGCGACCGTCACGGGGTCGGTGAGCGGGGCGGAACCGGTCGTGCCGAGAGTGACGCCGACCTTCGCCGTGCCGCCCTCCTTCACCGGGTACACGGCGGAGCCGGTGGTGACGGACGCGCGCCGTGATTGATCCGCCTTGCCGTACAACTCGACGCCGTCCATGGCGAATCGACCGCTGATCCCGGCGGGGAGGGTGAGGGCGTACCCCCAGGTCTCGGTGAGTCCGAGGATCTGGTCGATACCGCCGACCGGCTGGTAGTCCGTGCGGTAGGCGAAGTCGGTGAAGGGGAGCTCGATCTGCTTCCAGCCGGTGAAGTCGTCGGTGAACGAGGTCGTCCAGAGTTCGGAGGCCTCGCCGTTGGCGCCGCCGTCCTTCAGCTCGAAGCTGATCTTCCTGCCGTTGCCCTGGCCCTCCCACCAGAAGCGGATGCCTTTGCTCGCCGACCAGTCGTGGGCGGGCTCGGCGAAGGCGAAATCGTGGGTGAAGCCGCCGTAGCCGCTGATGTCGTAGGTGCCGGTGAGGACCTTGGCGCCTTCGGGGGCGTCCGTCCGTTCGGTGAGGGCGAGTCGGGGCGGGTCGTCGCTGTCGCCACCCCAGGTGAAGATGCCACCGGCGGGCGGGGAGGCGAAGGGGACCTCGCCCTCGAAGCGGTCCACCGGGACGGGGGCGGGGTCGTCGGCCCCGGCCGCCGTGCCCGCGGCGGCCAGGGGCAGCAGCCCGGTCAGCAAAGTGGCGCAGACAAGCAGGGCGGTTCGGCGCATGGACCATCCCTCGGCTCTAGGAGTCCTTGAGTCCCCGAGTCCACTGGAACACCTTGCGTGTCCTCGTGGCTTGGAACACGCCGCGAGTCAACAAGTGCCCCTGTGAGCCGTCAAGGTGCCGAACACGCCTCGCACCACTTGGCCCGAATACGGCTCCCTACTTCGCGGGCTCCACACCTGCCCGCAGCAGCCCGTACGTGTAGGCGTCCGCCAGTGCCTCCCACGACGCGGCGATCACGTTGTCGGCGACGCCCACCGTCGACCACTCGCCCTTGCCGTCCGAGGTGGAGATGAGGACGCGGGTCGTGGACTGCGTGCCGTGCTTGCCCTCCAGGATGCGGACCTTGTAGTCGACCAGCTCCAGCTTGGCGAGCGGCGGATAGATCTTCTCCAGGGCCACCTTGAGGGCGCGGTCCAGGGCGTTCACCGGGCCGTTGCCCTCCGCTGTCGCGACGATGCGCTCGCCCTTGGCGAAGAGCTTGACCGTGGCCTCGTTGGCGTGGCTGCCGTCGGGGCGGTCCTCGACGATCGCGCGCCAGGACTCGACCTCGAAGTACGTACGGGCCCTGCCCTCGGCCTCCGCGCGCAGCAGCAGCTCGAAGGACGCGTCGGCCGCCTCGAACGTGTAGCCCTGGAGCTCGCGCTCCTTCACCCGCGCGACGACCCGGCCGACCAGCTCACGGTCGTCGCCCAGGTCGACGCCGAGTTCCTTGCCCTTGAGCTCGATCGAGGCGCGGCCCGCCATGTCGGAGACCAGCATCCGCATGGTGTTGCCGACCTGCTCGGGGTCGATGTGCTGGTAGAGGTCGGGGTCGACCTTGATGGCCGAGGCGTGCAGGCCCGCCTTGTGGGCGAAGGCCGAGACTCCCACGTACGGCTGATGCGTGGACGGCGTCAGGTTGACGACCTCGGCGATGGCGTGGGAGATACGGGTCATCTCGCGCAGCGCACCGTCGGGCAGGACCTTCTTGCCGTACTTCAGTTCCAGGGCCGCCACGACCGGGAACAGGTTGGCGTTGCCGACGCGCTCGCCGTAGCCGTTGGCGGTGCACTGGACGTGGGTCGCGCCCGCGTCCACGGCGGCGAGGGTGTTGGCGACCGCGCAGCCCGTGTCGTCCTGGGTGTGGATGCCGAGGCGGGCGCCGGTGTCGGCGAGGACCGTGGCGACGACCGCCTGGACCTGGGCCGGAAGCATGCCGCCGTTGGTGTCGCAGAGGATGACGACATCGGCGCCGGCCTCGGACGCCGCCCGGACGACGGCCTTCGCATACTCGGGGTTCGCCCGGTAGCCGTCGAAGAAGTGCTCGCAGTCGACGAAGACGCGGCGGCCCTGGGAGCGCAGGTGGGCGACGGTGTCGCGGACCATCTCCAGGTTCTCGTCGAGGGTCGTGCGCAGCGCCAGCTCGACGTGCCGGTCGTGGGACTTGGCGACCAGGGTGATGACGGGGGCGCCGGAGTCCAGGAGGGCCTTGACCTGCGGGTCCTCGCTCGCCTTGCCGCCGGCCCTGCGGGTGGCGCCGAAGGCCACGAGCTGGGCGTGCCGGAAGTCGATCTCCTGCTGTGCGCGGGCGAAGAACTCGGTGTCGCGCGGGTTGGCGCCCGGCCAGCCGCCCTCGATGAAGCCGACGCCGAAGTCGTCCAGGTGCCGTGCGATGGCCAGCTTGTCGGCGACGGTGAGGTTGATGCCCTCGCGCTGGGCGCCGTCGCGCAGGGTGGTGTCGAAGACGTGGAACGAGTCGTCGAGTTCGCTGGTTTCCGTCATGATCTCAAGGCTCCTGAGGATGTCGATCTCGGTCTTTACCGGAATGACCGGCTCCACCGTCCCTCAATGATCCCTCGCGCTGCTTCTTTGGCTGGAGGTGGGCCAGAAAAGCGAAAAACCCCTCGCGGGTGCGAGAGGTCTGCGCGCGGGTCGAGGACGAAGAGGCCACCCGTACCTGGTCGTACGTGGTGGTCACTGCGGACCGGCGCGCCTGCTGCCAATAATCGTGGCGAACGAGAGCACGGAGGCAGTCTGGCACAGTCCGCCTCCGTGCTCACCCTCCGTCTCAGGATGCGAGCACTGCGCTGATCACCGGCCTGGTCACCGGGCTGATCACCTCAGGTGCCGTACGAACGCGTCGGCGCCGTCGTTGGTGTCGCCGGCCGGGATCAGTGTCGGGTCGGACGACTGGAAGACGATGCGGCGGGCGCCGTCGGCGATCCGGCCCGGCAGGACCTGGGCGGTCGCGGTGCCGCCAGTGGTGTCGGGCGTGACCAGGGTGGTGGTGCCCTTCTTCAGGTCCCGCAGATAGACGGGGTACTCCTTGCCGTACTGGCTGCCGGGCTCCGTCACCTCCGACGTGAACGTGAGGTAGCGGCCGTCGGCGCTGATCGCGGCGCCCCGGGTGTAGACCTCGCCGGGGCCGCCCTGGGTGCCGTGGATGCGCCGGTTCTTGCCGGTGCGGATGTCGTGGACGAACACGTTCCAGCTGGCGTCGGTGTCGCCGGGGACCAGGTGGGTGTCCCGGGACTCGAAGACGACCGTACGTCCGTTGCCGCTGATGGACGGGGTCAGGGACTCCTTCTCGGTCGGTGAGCCGTCGTGGGAGCGGTCGATCTGGGTGTGCTTGCGGGTGGTGCGGTCGTACAGCCAGACGTCGCCCCAGTCGTCGCCGCGCGGGCCGTTCATGTAGTTGTACTGGTAGACGACGCGGCGCCCGTCGTCGCTGACCGTCGGCTGCGAGGCGTTGCGGGGCTCCCAGGTCGGCTTGGGGTGGCTGATCCGCTGGGTGGTGCCGGCGACACGGTCGCGCAGGAAGACTACGCCGCTGTTGTTCTGGGCGGTCTCCTGGAGCGTGTAGACGGCGTAGCGGCCGTTGGGGCTCACGGAGACCTCGGAGGGCTGCCCGGTGAAGCCGTCGGGGACCTCGATGCCGAAGCCCACCCGCTTCGCCGTGCCGACGTCGTCGATCCACACGTCGGTGTCCTCGGCGGACGGTGCGTACTGGACGTAGACGTAGCGGCCGTCGTCGAGGACCGCCAACAGGCCGCCGAACCCGGCGAAACGGAGCTTGCCGGTATGCCGGTCGCGTACGTACATGCCGCCGTGCGGCACATTGGGGTCAAGGTCCTCGGCGGCCGAAGTGAGGGCGAGGTGGCGGCCGTTGCGGCTGATGACGGAGGTCTGTGTGGCGCCGTTCCCCGCCTTCCCCTCGGGGGTGACGCTGATCGGCTCGGTGTAGGGCGCCCTGGGTGCGGCGCCCGCCGTGGGTGCGGTGAGCGCCGCCGAGGCCACGGCCGCGACGACGGCGACCGCCAGAGCGGCGCGACGATGCGTTTTCCGGTAGGTGTACATGGTTGTTCCCCCGTGATCGGTCGTTCTCATTGCACTGTCCGCAGGAAGACGTCCGTTACCCCGTTGGTGTCCCCTTTCACCAGATCGGATGACGCCGACTCGAACGCGACGACGGTGCCGTCGGAGTTGGCGGACGGATTCCGCGCCGGGAGGTCGTTGCGGCCGCCCCAGCGGTCGACGCTGATCAACTGCCGTTCGCCGGTGGCGAGTTCGAGCAGGTACACGGTGCCGGCCGAGGTGTACGCGAGATGCGTACCGGTCCCGGAGAGCGAGGGCTCGGTGCCCCTGACCCGGGTCGTGGCCCCGGTGTCGAGGTCGCGGACGTGGATGTTGCGGCCCTGCTGGAAGGCGACCTCGCGGCCGTCGGCGCTGATCGAGGGCGCGACCTTGTCACCCTCCTCGGCCGGTGAGATCAGCTCGTCGCTGCCGGTGGCCGTGTCCCGTACGTACAACAGCCGGTAGTTCTCCGGGCCGTTGCGGTTGCCGATGGTGTACGCGACGTGGGTGCCGTCCGGGCTGATCGACTGCACGCGGCCCAACTCGTTGAAGCCGGGCGGGTTCTCGGGCCACAGCCGCTCCGAGCGGCCGGTGGCGCGGTCGTACAGGTACGGAGCCATGAACCGGGTGCCCGCGGAGAAGGCGATACGGCTCCCGTCGGTGCTCGGCAGCGGATAGCCGTAGGTGTTGCCGCTGCCGACGTCGATCCTGGTGACCTCGCCGGTGGGCAGGTCCTTCACCAGCAGGCACGGGGTGAAGTGCGCGCAGCCGAAGCTCGGCGCGGTGGACGTGAACGCGACTCGGTGGCCGTCGGCGCTGATCGCGGCGCTCATCGACTCCCCGTCGGACTGGCTGCCGTCGGCGGCGGTGCTCACGCGCTCCACCCGATCCACCCTCGGCGTGTGCGGCGCGGCGGACGCGTTCGTCGCGCCGAACGCGAGCAGCAGCGCCGCCGCCCCTGACCAGGCTCCTGACACACCTGTGGCTCTGGACATGTTTCCCCCTGAAGTCCCCGTGAACGCTTGTCCCCCCGGCCCCGCGCCGAGGGCTCCCTTCGAGGCAAACGCATCACGCACTACAGGGTCAATCGGCCTTATTGCGTACAACCGGGACGCACACTCGGGCGTCCGCGAGAGGTCTCCTGTTCAGGTCGGGTGCCCCGCGCCCCAAAGGGGCGCGGGGCTGTATCCGATCCGCGGCTCAGCCGCGGGGCGCGCTCGGCCCCCACCGGCCCGCAGCCAGAGAACCGCCTACCTTGCCGAGCCCTCAGCCGAGGACATGCATCCAGTCGTGCTTGTCCTCGGCCGTACCGCGCTGGATGTCGAGGAGTGCCTCGCGCAGCCGCAGCGTGACCTTGCCGGGCTCGCCGCCGCTCTGCTGCCACTCGACGCCGGTGCGCTTGACCGTGCCGACAGGTGTGATGACGGCTGCCGTGCCGCAGGCGAAGACCTCGGTCAGGGTGCCGTTCTCGGCGTCGCGCTGCCACTCGTCGATGGAGATGCGGCCCTCCTCGGCGGTGTAGCCGAGGTCGCGGGCGACGGTGAGGAGGGAGTCGCGGGTGACGCCCTCCAGGATGGAGCCGGTGAGGGAGGGGGTGACGATGCGGTCCCCGTACACGAAGTACAGGTTCATCCCGCCGAGTTCCTCGATCCACTTGTGCTCGACGGCGTCGAGGTAGCAGACCTGGGCGCAGCCGTGCTCGGCGGCCTCGGCCTGGGCGAGCAGGGAGGCCGCATAGTTGCCGCCGGTCTTGGCGTCGCCCATGCCGCCGGGGACGGCGCGGACGCGGTCCTCGGAGAGCCAGATGGAGACGGGCTTGACGCCGCCGGGGAAGTAGGCGCCGGCGGGGGACGCGATCACCAGGAACAGGTACTCGTTGGCCGGCTTGACGCCGAGGCCGACCTCGGTGGCGATCATGAAGGGGCGCAGGTAGAGGGACTCCTCGCCGCCGTGCGCGGGCACCCAGTCGCGGTCCTGCTGGACGAGCGCGTCGATGGCCTCGATGAACGTCTCGACGGGCAGCTCGGGCATGGCGAGGCGGCGCGCGGAGTGCTGGAAGCGCAGGGCGTTCTTCTCCGGCCGGAAGGTGGCGACGGAGCCGTCGGGGCGGCGGTAGGCCTTGAGGCCCTCGAAGATCTCCTGCGCGTAGTGCAGGGTCATGTTCGCGGGGTCGATGGAGAGCGGGCCGTACGGGACGAGCTGTCCGTCGTGCCAGCCGCGGCCCTCGGTCCACTTGATCGTCACCATGTGGTCGGTGAAGTGGCGGCCGAAGCCGGGGCTGGCCAGGATCGCCTCCCGCTCCGCGCCGGAAAGTGGCGAGGCCGAGGGCTTGAGCTCGATCGTGGGCGTCGTCATGAGTGGGTGTCCTTCACCGGTTTTGTGTGTGACGGGCCGCGCTCACGCCCGTACAGCCGCCGTACCGCAGTGGCCGGTGTTAGGACGTCCGAGCATTCCCTCGGTCCGTGGCTCCGCGTTCGATTATCGCGCGAAGGGGGCCATGGACGAAAAGGGCGTGAAATGCGACCCAGGGGATGATGGTGACACCCGGCGGGGACGTAAGAGAAGCCGCCGGGTGCATATGCGACCCGGCGGCTTCGAAAATCGTTCGAGTGAGCGCCGCGGGTCAGCCGGCTACTCGTACGGCGAGGGCGTCGCCGATCTCGTCGGTCGTACGGGCCGTGGTGCCGCGCTCCGCGAGGTCGCCGGTGACGGCTTCCTCGATGCGGGCGGCCTCGGACTCGTAGCCGAGGTGGCGCAGCAGGAGGGCGACGGACAGCACGGTGGCGCTGGGGTCGGCCTTGCCCTGACCGGCGATGTCCGGGGCCGAGCCGTGCACGGGCTCGAACATCGAGGGGTACTCGCCGGACGGGTTGATGTTCCCGCTCGCGGCGACGCCGATGCCGCCGGAGACGGCCGCGGCGAGGTCGGTGATGATGTCGCCGAACAGGTTGTCGGTGACGATCACGTCGAAGCGCTCGGGCTGCGTGACGAGGTAGATCGTCGCCGCGTCCACGTGCATGTACTCGGTGGTGACGTCGGGGAACTCCTCGCCCACCTTGTTGAAGATGTCCGTCCACAGGTGACCGGCGTGCACGAGCACGTTGTTCTTGTGGACGAGCGCCAGCTTCTTGCGGGGGCGGGCCTGGGCGCGGGCGTAGGCGTCGCGGACGACCCGCTCGATGCCGAAGGCGGTGTTCAGCGACACCTCGGTGGCGACCGCGTGCGGGGTGCCCTGGCGGATGGTGCCGCCGTTGCCGGTGTACGGGCCCTCGGTGCCCTCGCGGACGACCACGAAGTCGATCTCGGGCTGTCCGGCCAGCGGGGTCGCGACACCGGGGAGGAGCCTCGACGGACGCAGGTTGACGTGGTGGTCGAAGGCGAAGCGGAGCTTCAGCAGGAAGCCGCGTTCCAGGACTCCGGAGGGCACGCTCGGGTCACCGATCGCGCCGAGCAGGATGGCGTCGTGCTTCTTGAGCGCGTCCAGGTCGGCGGTGGTGAGGGTCTCACCGGTGGCGTGGTAGCGCCGGGCGCCGAAGTCGAACTCCTTGGTCTCCAGCTTCACATCCTGCGGAAGGACGGCGGAGAGCACCTTCAGCCCCTGGGCCACGACCTCCTGGCCGATGCCGTCACCGGGAATCACTGCGAGATTGATGCTGCGAGACATACCGGCACCGTACTCCGGGTCCCATGGGATGACACACCGTGTCCGCGATACGGACACGATCCGGATGGGAGATGCACGCCAACGGCCGCTCTTCCACCGGCGTTCACCTGTATGTGAGCCGGACGTTGGGGATTGCTGCAAAATTCCCACCCATGGACAGTCCCCCGGACACCCCCGACGTCGGCATTCCGCCGCAGCTGGCCCGCCGGATGAGCATGGCGGAGCAGTACGAGTACCTGCGCACGCGGCTCACCCGGCGCCGCGCGCTGGTGACGGCGGGCGCGCTGGCCGGCGGTGGCCTGCTCACCGGCTGTTCGTCGAGCACCCATACGCCGGCCCCCGCCACCAGCAGGGTGCCCGGCTCGGCCGTCGTCCCGTTCGGCCGCCACCTCGCGTTCGGCGCCGACCCGAAGACCCAGATGCGGATCTCCTGGCAGGTCCCGTTCGCGGTGCGGAAGCCGTACGTACGCGTCGGACCGACGCCCGGGAACCTGAGCCGGCGCATCGACGCCGAGGTCCGCGCCCTGCACACGCCGGGCCTGACGGGCGTACGCCTCGACCTGGACCAGTACTACGTGCACGCGGCCCTCGACGGCCTGCGCCCCGGGACGACGTACTACTACGGCGTCGGCCACGAGGGCTTCGACCCGGCGTCCCGCGCGCACAACTCCACGCTCGGCACGTTCCGCACCGCACCCGCCACCGCCCCCGCGAGCTTCGTGTTCACGGCCTTCGGCGACCAGGGCGTCACGCCCGACGCGCTCGCCAACGATCACGTGCTCCTCGGCCGGAACCCCGCCTTCCACCTCCACGCGGGTGACATCTGCTACGCGGACGTCACCGGCCACGGCGAGAAGTCGGACAGTTACGACCCGACCGCCTGGGACCTGTTCCTGAAGCAGACGGAGACGGTCGCGAAGTCGGTGCCGTGGATGGTGACGACCGGAAACCACGACATGGAGGCCTGGTACTCGCCCAACGGCTACGGCGGCCAGTCGGCCCGCTGGTCACTCCCGGACAACGGCTTCGACGCCCAAAACACCCCGGGCGCCTACTCGTTCACGTACGGCAATGTCGGGGTCGTGGCGCTCGACGCGAACGACGTGTCGTACGAGATCCCCGCGAACCTGGGCCACACGGACGGCCGCCAGACGGCGTGGCTGGACCGGCGACTGGCCGAGCTGCGCACGTCGGACGCGATCGACTTCGTCGTGGTCTTCTTCCACCACTGCACGTACTCCACGTCCAACCACGCCTCCGACGGCGGGGTACGGGACGCCTGGCTGCCGCTCTTCGACAAGCACCAGGTGGACCTGGTAATCAACGGCCACAACCATGTGTACGAGCGGACGGACGCCCTCAGGGGCGGCCGGGTGGGCCGGCAGGTGCCGGTCGGCGCGTCGACCGACCCGACGCGGGACGGCACCGTGTACGTCACGGCGGGCGGCGCGGGCCAGAGCCTGTACGCGTTCCCCAACGGGGTGAAGGACAGCTTCGAGGGGAAGGTCGCCGACCGGGAGTCGGTGGAGAGCTTCTACTGGACGAAGTCGCAGGAGCGGCACGAGGACACCGTGGAGTGGTCACGCGTGCGCTACACCGGCTACTCCTTCCTCTCGGTGGAGGCGCAGGCGGGCGCACCGGGCGCGGCTCCCCGGCTCACGGTGTCGGCGCTGGCGCAGAGCGGGGAGCGGATCGACCACTTCGAGGTACGGCGCGGGTAGCGAGCCGGCGGACTGCCGTCAGTGACCCGTCTGGCCGCCGTTGTCCCGGCGGTCGAGGGCGCGCTGGAGGGCTGCGGCGGCGTTCTTACGGTCGGACTCGCTCGTCGGGGACACGTGGCGGACTCGGCGGCGGACGGTCGTCTCGGCCATGGGAAATCGACTCCTTCAAGGAATCCGGGAGTACGGCAGGGGGGATTCGAGACGCCGGGTCGGACGGGGAGCAGCGGCACCGCAGGGGTTGCCTGCACGGGGCACCGGCTCACGACCGTCATTCGCTTGGTCCAGCGAGACGTTCGGCTTCTACAAAGCTAAGCGAGGACAGGGCATCTGTCTCCACAATTACTCGGACTTCCTACTATCTGAGACGGCGGATTGGGACACCCCCCCACTGACCTGGCCCTTTACAACACGTCGCCATCCCGCCAGTCGAAGACCAACCCCTCCGCCGGATCGAGCGAACCGACAAGCGAACCGACCACAGTCGGCCGTACGAAGACACCGCCCTCCTCTTCCGGAAGGTGGACCACCCCGTCCGGGCCGAGGGCGCTGATCCGGCCCGGCCAGAGCTGCCAGCCCCTGGCCTCGTAAAGGGCGGAGCCGTCGGCGCTCGCGGACAGCGCACCGAGGTCGTAGCCGCCGTCGATGAACCGCTCCAGCGCGCCCAGCACCTGCCCACCGAGGCCGCGACGGCGGGCGTCGGTGCGGACACCGACGGCTTCGACGTAGCCGACGCGCAGCCAGCGCCCCCGGTGCAACGCGCGGCGCATGACGACCGAGCCGTGGGCGAGGAGGACACCGGTGTCGTCGTGGACGAGTGCGTGGATACCCCCGAGCGCGTGCTCCCAGTCCTCGTCACCGAAGCTGCCGTCGAAAGCGGCGTCCAGGAGGCCGCGGGCGGCGGCGAGTTCGGCGGAGGCGAGGTCGGCCGTGTGGGCGGTGCGCAGCGTGGGGGCCATGAGTCCAGTATCCCGAGGCGCCCGGAGACAACCCGCGAGATCCGAAACTCGATTGATCCGACCTCCAACACCTAGATAGCGCCGCGCGACACCTTGACAGCCCGATTCCCACCCACCAGCCTCACAGTCATCGGATGGCTGAACGACTGGAGAGGTACTTCATGTCGATCGCGCTGACACTTTGCTCTGCCTTACTTGCCACAGCGGTAACAGCTCTGCCCGCCGAGGCGGCCACCGGGCCGCATACCGGGACGGCGGCGGCCTGGGAGGTGAAGGCTCCGCCCGGCTCCCCCACGGCGGTCGTCGCACTGGACCCGGCCGACGGCCGCCCGACCCTCACCGTGAGACGCGGCGGCGAACAGGTCCTCGCCCCCTCCCCCCTGGGCCTGGTCACCGAACAGGCCGATTTCTCCAAGGGACTGGAGCTGACCAGCCGCACCACCCGAGCAGTCACCGAGCGCTACGCGTCCACAACGGGCAAGTCCCGCAAGCGGGTTGCCCGGATGACCGAGTCCCGCTTCCGCTTCCATACGGCCGAGGGCGCCCGCCTCGACCTGCTGGTACGGGTGACCCCGGACGGCGTCGCCTACCGCTACGCCCTGCCGCGCACCACCGGCAACGTCCTGCGCGAGGCCTCCGCCTTCACCCTCCCCCCGGACACCCAGGCCGTCATCAACGCCTACCGCGCCGACAACGAACTCCCTTTCAAACGCTACGAGTCGGCGGCAACGGCCCCGGCGGGCGGCTACTCGATGCAGGCCCTCTTCAACACGCCCGGCGGCTACGCCCTCATCGCCGAGTCGGACCTCAACGGCACTTACGCGGGCGCCCACTTGACACACGAGGCGGGCTCACCGACGTACAAGGTGAGCCTCTGGAACGACGAACCCGTGGAAACGCAAGGCTCGTTGACGACGCCGTGGCGCACGATCGTCACCGGCGACCTGACCACCGTGACGGAGTCGACCCTCGTCGACGACCTCGCCCCGCCCTCCCGGGTCCGGGACACGTCCTGGATCAAGCCGGGCCCTGCCCTGTGGACCTGGCTCGCGGGCGGCAAGGAGGCCGGGCAGAGCCTGGCGGCGCAGAAGAAGTACGTCGACTACGCGGCCGAGCGCGGCTGGCCGTACGAGGTCGTCGACGCCGGCTGGTACTACAAGCCCGGGGAATGGGACGTCATCGACCCCGACTGGCAGACGAACAACTGGATGCCGGAACTGGTGCGGTACGCGGCGGCGAAAGGTGTCGGTATCCAGGTCTGGCTGCACTACACCCTGCTCACGGACCCGGCGGAGCGCGAGAAGTGGCTCGGCACGCTGGCGAGTTGGGGCGTCAAGGGCGTGAAGATCGACTTCATGGACTCGGAGTCGCAGGACCGGATGCGCTGGTACGACGAGGCGTTGGAAGCGACGGCCCGCCACCATCTCCTCGTCAACTTCCATGGCTCGACCATCCCGAAGGGCATGCAGCGCACCTGGCCGCAGGTCATGACCATGGAGGGCGTGGGCGGCGAGGAGAAGCGCAACAACACCGCCGAGCAGCTCGCCTCGCTCCCCTTCACCCGTAACGTGATCGGCTCGATGGACTTCACCCCGGGCGCTTTCCACCGCCCGTTCCGCCCCAACGTCGCTTCCGACGCCGGTGAGTTGGGCCTGACGGTGCTGTACGAGTCGGGCATCCAGAATCTCGCCGGCACTCCGGAGTCGTACGAGGCCCGCCCGGAGGCCCGCCGCTATCTGGAGCAGCTGCCCCGACGCTGGGAGGAGACCCGGCTGTTGACCGGCGACCCGGGCCGGGCCGCCGTACTCGCCCGGCGCGCGGCGGACGGCCGGTGGTTCATCGGCGGGACGTTCGCGGGCGCGGCGCGGACGGCGGACGTACCGCTGCGGCTCGGCGCCGGCCGCTGGCTGGTGGAGACGGTGACGGACGGCCCGTCGGGTCTGGTGCGGGAGGCGCGGGTCGTACGAGGCGGCGACGCCCTCGCCGTACCGGTGGTCGCGGACGGCGGCTTCGCCGCACTGGCCTGTCGCTGGCAGCCGGGCCGTACGACCTGCGAGAAGGCGAAATGACGAACGCCGGGCCCGCGTGGGTGCGGGCCCGGCGTTCCCCGTGAACCGTCAGCTGTCAGCCCATGTGCGGGTACGTGTAGTCGGTCGGTGCGACCAGGGTCTCCTTGATGGCGCGGGTCAGGGTCCAGCGCATCAGGTTCTGCGGGGCACCCGCCTTGTCGTTGGTACCGGACGCGCGCCCGCCGCCGAACGGCTGCTGCCCGACGACCGCACCGGTCGACTTGTCGTTGATGTAGAAGTTGCCGGCCGCGTAGCGCAGCTTCTCCATCGTGTACGCGGCTGCCGCGCGGTCACCGGAGATGACCGCGCCGGTCAGCGCGTAGTCGGACACGCACTCCATCTGGGTCAGCATGGCGTCGTACTTCTCGTCCTCGTAGACATACACGGCGAGGAACGGGCCGAAGTACTCGGTGGTGAAGACCGGGTTCGCCGGGTCCGTGCACTCCACGACCGTCGGGCGGACGAACCAGCCGACCGAGTCGTCGTACGAGCCGCCCGCCACGATCGTGCACGTCGGGTCGGACTTCGCGCGGTCGATGGCGGCCTTGTTCTTGGCGAAGGCACGCTCGTCGATGACCGCGCCGACGAAGTTGCCGAGGTCGTTGACGTCACCCATGGTCAAGTGGTCGACCTCGGCGGCGAACTCCTCACGGAAGCCGTTGTTCCAGATGGAGGCCGGGATGTAGGCGCGGGAGGTCGCGCTGCACTTCTGCCCCTGGTACTCGAAAGCACCCCGGGTGAGGGCCGTCTTCAGGACCGCCCGGTCGGCGCTCGGGTGGGCGACGACGAAATCCTTGCCGCCGGTCTCGCCGACGAGCCGCGGATACGAGCGGTACTTCTCGATGTTCGCGCCGACCGTCTTCCACAGGTGCTGGAAGGTCTTGGTGGAACCGGTGAAGTGAATCCCGGCCAGGGAGCGGTGCTCCAGGGCGACCTTGGAGACCTCGATGCCGTCCCCGGTCACGAGGTTGATGACGCCCTTGGGCAGCCCGGCCTCCTCCAGCAACCGCATGAGGAGGACAGCGGCGTGGGTCTGCGTCGGGGACGGCTTCCACACCACCACGTTGCCCATAAGGGCGGGCGCCGTCGGCAGGTTGCCCGCGATCGCCGTGAAGTTGAAGGGGGTGATCGCGTAGACGAAGCCTTCGAGGGGGCGGTGGTCGAGACGGTTCCAGACGCCCGGGGAGTTGGCGGGCGGCTGCTCGGCGAGCAGGTCGCGCGCGTACTTGACGTTGAAGCGCCAGAAATCGACCAGCTCGCAGGGACAGTCGATCTCGGCCTGCTGGGCCGTCTTCGACTGACCGAGCATGGTGGAGGCGGCGAGGGTCTCGCGCCAGGGACCGGCGAGCAGTTCGGCGGCGCGCAGGATGATCGCGGCACGGTCGTCGAACGACATCGCGCGCCAGGCGGGCGCGGCGGCGAGGGCCGCGTCGATCGCGTCCTGGGCGTCCTGCTGGGTGGCGTTGGCGTAGGTGCCGAGGCGGGCCTTGTGGTGGTGCGGCTGTACGACGTCGAATCGCTCACCGCCGCCCATGCGCCGCGCGCCGCCGATGGTCATCGGCAGGTCGACGGGGTTCTCGGCGAGCTCCTTGAGCTTGACCTCCAGCCGGGCCCGCTCGGGCGACCCGGGGGCGTAGCCGTGCACCGGCTCGTTGACGGGGGTGGGGACCTGGGTGACGGCGTCCATTGCTTCCGAACTCCTTGAGGGGCGAGTGAGCGGGTGTTGTCAGGGGCCAAATCCCTTGGTCTCAGCCCTTGGTGAGGATCGAGCGGCCGAAGAACAGCAGGTTGGCGGGGCGTTCGGCCAGCCTCCGCATGAAGTAGCCGTACCAGTCCGTCCCGTACGCGGTGTAGACACGCATCCGGTGTCCCTCGGCGGCGAGCCGCAGATGTTCGTCGCTCCTGATCCCGTACAGCATCTGGAACTCGTACTCGTCGGGCTTGCGGCTCGCGCGCCGGGCGAGTTCCTGGGCGATGGAGATGAGGCGCGGGTCGTGGGACCCGATCATTGGGTATCCCTCGCCCTCCATCAGGATCCTCAGGATGCGGACGTACGCCTTGTCGGTCTCGGACTTCTGCTGGTAGGCGACCTCGGCGGGCTCCTTGTACGCGCCCTTCACCAGCCGTACGCGGCTGCCGCAGTCGGCGAGGCGGCGGGCGTCGGACTCGGTGCGGTACAGGTAGGCCTGGATGACGCAGCCGGTCTGCGGGAAGTCCTTCCGGAGCTCCTCGTGGATCGCGAACATCGAGTCGAGGGTGGTGTGGTCCTCCGCGTCGAGCGTGACCGTCGTACCGATCGCGGCGGCGGCCTCGACGACGGGCCGGATGTTTGCGAGGGCCAGCTCGTGGCCGCCCTCCAGCGCCTGCCCGAAGAGCGACAGTTTGACGGACATCTCGGCGCGGGTGCCCAGTTCCAGTTCCCCGAGCCGCTCGACCAGCTCCAGATAGGCGTCGCGGGCGGCGGCGGCCTGCTCGGGGGTGGTGATGTCCTCGCCGACCACGTCCAGGGTGACTTCCAGCCCCCGGTCGGTGAGGTCCTGGACGATCGGCACGACGTCGTCGACCGTCTCGCCGGGGATGAAGCGGTCGACGACCGGCCTGGTCACCGGGGCGGCCGAGATCAGTCGGCGCATCCGGTCGCTGCGCGAGGCGGCGAGAATCACGGGACCCAGCACGGGGCACCTCCACAAAAGGCCGGTGAACGGAGAACCACCGTGAAACCTAAGGATCCCTCCGATCGTCGGCCATCGACAGCTGTCACGCATCCGTGCCCCAGATCTCATACAGATGTCTGAAGGCGGCGCGGAAATGCGCAAGAATTGCCCGAATGAGCCAGCCGAACGCCGATCACCACAGCGACTACCAGGAACTGGTGGACGACATCTCGGAGCTTCTCGGCGCCCCCGCGACGCTGGAGAACCGCGACTTCGAGCTGCTCGCCTTCGGCGCGTACGACAGCGAGGGCGAGCTGGACACGTCGGCCCTGGACCCCGTCCGCACCCGCTCGATCCTGACGCGCCGCTCGACGTCGGCGGTGCGCGCGTGGTTCGAGGGCTTCGGCATCACGCGGGCGACCGGTCCGGTCCGCATCCCGCCCACACCGGAGGCGGGGGTGTACCGGGGGCGAATCTGTCTCCCCGTACGCCATCGGGGTGTCGTCCTCGCCTACGTCTGGCTGCTCGACGACGATCCGGGCCCCTCGGCGGAGCAGTTGGCGGCGGCCATGGAGGTGACGGACCGGATCGGCGCACTGCTCGCGGACGACGCGCAGGCGAGCGCCGACCTGACCCGCGAGTTCCGGACGGTGCTGACCGCCGAGCGCGGCTGGCAGCGCGACATGGCGGTGGCGGCGCTGCGTACGGCCCTGGGGGCGCGCGGCGAGGGCCCGCACGCGGTGGTGTGCGTGGCGCCCTGGCCGTCGGCGGATCCGGACGACGCCCCGTCGGCCCGTGCGGTGCCGCACGCGACGGCGGTGTGCACGGTGCCGTGGGGTACGGCGGCCCAGAGTCTGGCGCTGCTGATCCGGCTGCGCGCGACGGACGTACCCGCCCCGGCGCTGACGGTGGCGTCCCGGCTGCTGAAGGAGACGGAGGGTGCGGTCGCCGCCGGCGTCGGCGCACCGCGTACCGGCCTCGCCGATCTGGGCGCCGCCTGGCACGAGGCCTCGGCGGCGGCCCGCGCGGCCCTCGCGGAACCGCGCCTCGGCCCGGTCGCGGAGTGGGGTGCCATCGGCCCGTACCGCCTCCTCACGGCGCTGCCCCCGGACACGGCCCAGGACCCCGCCGTACGCACCCTGCTCTCCCCCGCCCACCAGGAACTGGCCCGCACCGCCGAGGTCTACCTCGACCTCGCGGGCCAGGCGAGCCGTACGGCGGCGGAACTGGGCATCCACCGCCAGACGCTCTACTACCGCCTGTCCCGGGTGGAGCAACTCACAGGCCTGGACCTGGACGACGGCGAGGACCGCCTGCTGCTGCACATGGCACTGAAAGGTGCGCGGCTCTAGGGCTTGGCTGCCCCGATGACCCGCCGCAGTCCCTCGGTGAGCTGGTCCGCGGTCGGTGCCGTCGTCGGGTCGAAGACGTACTGGCAGATGAGCCCGGTCATCAGGGCGTTGTAGAACTGTCCGACGGAGTCGACGTCCCCTTCCGACAGGTCCTCCTCGCGCCCACCGAGGAACAGCGGAATGATGCCGCGCCCCGCCTCGCGCTGGGCCTTCGCCAAGTGGTCGCGGACGGTGGGCAGTTGGTCTCCCATGGCCACGATCTCCACGCTGAGCCGCCACAGCGAACCCGGCCCCTGCATGGTGGCGATGATGTTCGACCAGACCTCCTGGAACCGGTCGAGCGAGCCGGGCTCGGTGTCGCCGGCCGTCCCCATGGCGGGGCTGAAGTCGTCGGAGAGTCCCTCCACCAGAGAGACGTACGCCTCCGCGAGGAGCTTGTCCTTCGAGCCGTAGTGGTAACCGATCGACGCCAGGTTGGTCCCTGACTCCTTGACGATGTCGCGCGCCGTCGTGCGCACGAAGCCCTTCTCCAGCAGGCAGCGCTTGGCGCCTTCGAGCAGATCCTCACGGTGTCCCATGTGTCCAGCCTACCCGCGGTCCATACGGCCGTCCTAGACAAACGAATTACACAACCGTTCTAGACATCCGTTTAATACAGCCGTACATTCCTTGCCATGACGAACCCGACGAGCACGACCGCTTCCCCCGGCACCCGCGCCGGCCGCCGCGAATGGACCGCGCTGGGCGTGCTGATGCTGCCGCTGCTGCTGGTCTCGATGGACGTGTCCGTCCTCTACTTCGCCGTCCCCGCGATCAGCGCGGACCTGGAGCCGACCGGCACCCAGCAGCTGTGGATCTTCGACATCTACGCCTTCGTCCTGGCCGGTCTGCTGATGACGATGGGCTCGCTCGGCGACCGCATCGGCCGCCGCAGGCTCCTCCTCATGGGCGCCGCCGCCTTCGGCGGGGGCTCACTGCTCGCCGCCTACGCGAACAGCGCCGAGACCCTGATCGCGGCCCGCGCGGTCCTCGGCATCGGCGGCGCCACCCTGATGCCGTCGACGATGGCCCTGATCCGCACGATGTTCCGCGACCCCGGCCAGCGCGCCAAGGCGATCGGCATGTGGTCCGGTGTGATGACCGGCGGCATCGCCCTCGGCTCAGTCATGAGCGGCCTGCTGGTCGAGTACTTCTGGTGGGGCTCGGTCTTCCTGGTCAACCTGCCCGCGATGGCACTGCTGCTGGTCCTGGGCCCGATCCTGCTCCCCGAGTCGAAGAACCCGAACCCGGGCCGCTTCGATCTCCTCAGCGTCCCCCTGTCGATGGCGGCCGTCCTTCCCGTGATCTACGGCCTCAAGGAGATCCCGTCCGAGGGCTGGCACACGCAGTACGTCCTCTCGGTCACCGTCGGCCTGTTCTTCGCGTACCTCTTCGTCCAGCGGCAGCGCACGACGGCCTCACCCCTCATCTCCCCCGCACTGTTCCGGGGGCGGGGCTTCGGCCCGGCCGTCTTCCTGAACCTGCTCTCGGCGTTCGCGATGATGGGTTCGGCGTACTTCACCACGCAGTACCTCCAGTCGGTGCTGGGCAAGAGCTCCCTGGAGGCCGCGCTGTGGGGCCTGCTGCCGACGGTGCTGGTCGGCATCGCCGCACCGCTCGCCGCCGCTCTGGTCCAGCGGGGCGTGGAGCGCGCCCACGTCGTCGCCGGCGGCTTCGTCACGGCGGCCTGCGGATACGGGCTGCTGGCCCTGGTCGGGACGGACTCGCTGTGGCTGGTACTGGCCGGCGCGGGCATCCTCGCGGCCGGCATCGTCACCGTGATGTCCCAGATGATGGACCTGGGCCTGAGCACCGCCCCGCTCGACAAGGCGGGCGCCGCGTCCTCCCTGCTGGAGACGGGCGCGGAGTTCGGCGGCGCGCTGGGCATGGCCGTACTGGGCTCGATCGGTACGGCGGTCTACCGCCACGACATCCCGGCCTCGGCGCCTGCCGCGGCCCAGGAGACCCTGGGCGGCGCCCTCGCGGTGGCGGACCAGCTCCCGGCGCGCACGGGAGACGCGCTGGTCACAGCGGCCAGGGAGGCGTACGCCCATGGAATGCAGGCCGCTGCGATCGCCGGGGTGGTGCTGCTGCTGGGGGCGGCGGTGCTGGCGGCGCGGACGCTCCGTGGGGTGACCGTGCGGGAGACGGTGGTGGAGGAGACGGAGGGCTGCTGCGTCTAGGGCAACGGAAAACGCCGGGTGGACTGGGATACCCAGCCCACCCGGCGTTCGCGTTCGAGACCTGGCCGACGACCACTTGCAGCCTGGCCAACGGCCACTTTTCAGCGCCGCCCGGCAATCTCAGCCCGTCTGGGGGTCCCCCCTCTGGGGGAGCTTGAGGACGAGGCCGTTCAGGCCGAAGCGGGGGCCTGGGGGCGGCAGCCCCCAGAGACGGTCACTCAGACCAGGTTCACCGAGCGAGCAGACGTCGCCCCGATCTCGTCGGCGACCTCGGCCAGCACGCCAGGGGCAACCGTGTCATCGACGGTCAGGACGGCCAGCGCCTCCCCACCCGCCACCGACCGGGAAACCTGCATCCCGGCGATGTTGATCCCGGCCTCACCGAAGATCCGCCCCACCGTGCCGACGACGCCCGGCCGGTCCGCGTACCGGTACACGACCATGTGGTCGGCGAGCGCGAGGTCGACGTCGTACTCACCGACCGCGACGATCTTCTGGTGGTGCTTGGGACCGGCCAGCGTGCCGGAGACCGACACCTCCTCGCCGCTGCTGAGCGTGCCGCGCACGGTGACGACGTTGCGGTGGTCGGCCGACTCCGAGCTGGTCGTCAGCCGCACCTCGACGCCACGCTCCTGGGCGAACAGCGGGGCGTTGACGTACGAGACGGTCTCGTCGACGACGTCCTCGAACACACCCTTCAGCGCTGACAGCTCCAGCACCTTCACGTCGTGCTGGGTGATCTCGCCGTACACCTCGACGTCGAGGCGGACCGCGACCTCGCCCGCGAGCGCGGTGAAGATGCGGCCGAGCTTCTCGGCGAGCGGCAGACCCGGCTTGACGTCCTCGGCGATGACGCCGCCCTGGACGTTCACCGCGTCCGGGACCAGCTCACCGGCGAGCGCGAGACGCACCGAGCGGGCGACGGCGATACCGGCCTTCTCCTGCGCCTCGTCCGTGGACGCGCCGAGGTGCGGGGTGCAGACGACCTGGTCCAGCTCGAACAGCGGGGAGTCCGTGCAGGGCTCCTTCGCGTACACGTCGAGACCGGCGCCGGCGACGCGCCCCTCCTTGAGCGCCGAGTACAGCGCCTCCTCGTCGACGATCCCGCCACGCGCGGCGTTCACGATGCGGACACTCGGCTTGACCTTGTGCAGCGCCTCGTCGCCGATGAGACCGAGGGTCTCGGGGGTCTTCGGCAGGTGCACGGTGATGAAGTCGGAGACCTCGAGGAGCTCGTCCAGGGACAGCACCTTGACGCCCATCTGCGCGGCCCGAGCAGGCTGGACGTACGGGTCGTACGCGACGACCTTCATGCCGAACGCGGACATCCGCTGTGCGACGAGCGCGCCGATGCGCCCGAGGCCCACGACACCGAGGGTCTTCTCGGCCAGCTCGACGCCCGTGTACTTGTTGCGCTTCCACTCGCCGTTCTTGAGCGCGGTGTTGGCCTGCGGGATGTGGCGCGCGGTGGCCAGCAGCAGACCGCAGGCGAGCTCGGCGGCGGTGACAATGTTCGAGGTGGGGGCGTTGACGACCATCACGCCGGCCTTGGTGGCGGCGGACACGTCCACGTTGTCGAGGCCGACGCCGGCTCGTGCGACGACCTTCAACTTGCGGGCGGCGGCGACCGCCTCGGCGTCGACCTTGGTGGCCGAGCGGATCAGGATCGCGTCGACGTCGGCGATGGCGGGGAGCAGTTCGGCTCGGTCCGCTCCGTTGCAGTGCCGGATCTCGAAGTCCGGGCCGAGCGCGTCGACAGTCGCGGGCGACAGCTCTTCAGCGATGAGTACGACAGGTTTCGAGCTCACGTGAGGTCCTCACTCAGTCCTATGCGGACGGCCGTCCCGACGGCCGCAGGCGGTGTGGAGGGGCTACCGCGTGGAAGACGCACGACGCTGTGGGCCTGACGCGAATGTAGTACGGCAGTGTAGTGGCGCTACGAGGGCGTCCTTGCGGCTACGCGGAAGGATCACTCGCACGTGCTGTGTTCGGCTCCTCCGGCAGGTGAGGAGCGGGGTCCGGGGCAGCGCCCCCGGCAGACAGCCAGGCCGTGACGCCGGCCAGCACCGGCGTCACGGCCCGACCGACTCAGTCACGCCTCGTCGTTGACCCAGGACATGAGCTTGCGCAGCTCCTTGCCCGTGGTCTCCAGCAGGCTCTGCTCGTCCTGCGACTTGTACTCGTTGTACTTCTTCAGACCGCCGTGGTACTCGGCCATCCACTCACGCGCGAA
Organism: Streptomyces sp. NBC_00576; assembly: GCF_036345175.1. NCBI lineage: Bacteria > Bacillati > Actinomycetota > Actinomycetes > Kitasatosporales > Streptomycetaceae > Streptomyces > Streptomyces sp. NBC_00576. Next base: position 3,039,923 of record NZ_CP107780.1, read on the forward strand.
CGTGCCGTCCTGGATCTCGGCGAGGATCTTCTTCATCTCGGCCTTGGTCGCGTCCGTGATGATCCGCGGGCCCGTGACGTAGTCGCCCCACTCGGCGGTCTCGGAGACCGACCAGCGCATCTTCTCCAGGCCACCCTCGTACATGAGGTCGACGATCAGCTTCAGCTCGTGCAGGCACTCGAAGTACGCGATCTCCGGCTGGTAGCCGGCCTCGGTCAGCGTCTCGAAACCGGCCTTGACCAGCGCGGCCGTACCACCGCAGAGAACGGCCTGCTCACCGAACAGGTCGGTCTCGGTCTCCTCGGTGAACGTCGTCTTGATGACGCCGGCGCGGGTGCCGCCGATGCCCTTGGCGTACGACAGGGTCAGCGCGAAGGCGTTGCCGGTCGCGTCCTGCTCGACGGCCGCGATACACGGAACGCCGCGGCCCTCCTCGTACTGGCGGCGCACGAGGTGGCCCGGGCCCTTGGGGGCGACCATGCAGACGTCGATGCCGGCCGGGGGCTTGATGAAGTCGAAGCGGATGTTCAGGCCGTGGCCGAAGAACAGCGCGTCGCCCTGGTTGAGGTTGTCCTTGATGGACTCCTCGTAGACCTGGGCCTGGATCGGGTCCGGGACGAGGATCATGATGACGTCGGCCTCGGCGGCGGCCTCGGCGGGCGTCACCACGCGCAGGCCCTGCTCCTCGGCCTTCGCCTTCGACTTGGAGCCCTCGTGCAGACCGACACGGACGTCGACACCAGAGTCGCGGAGCGACAGCGCGTGGGCGTGGCCCTGGCTGCCGTAACCGATGACCGCGACCTTGCGGCCCTGGATGATGGACAGGTCGGCGTCGGCGTCGTAGAACAGCTCGGCCACTTTGGGTTCTCTCCTTGAGTGCAGGTGTTGCGTCCCACCGTATGACGGCGGGCGTAAGGGAGGTTTCGGGGTCTCGGTATACGGGCGGCCGGTATCACCCGACCGCCCGAATCCGCTGTTATGCCGACCGGTCGAGGGCCCGCAGCGACCGGTCGGTGATCGAGCGCGCGCCGCGCCCGATCGCGATCGTGCCGGACTGCACCAGTTCCTTGATGCCGTACGGCTCCAGCATCTTGAGCATGGCGGACAGCTTGTCGCTGCTGCCGGTGGCCTCGATGGTGACGGCCTCCGGGGAGACGTCGACTGTCTTGGCGCGGAAGAGCTGGACGATCTCGACGATCTGGGAGCGCGTCTCGTTGTCCGCGCGCACCTTCACCAGAACGAGTTCACGCTGAACGGCCGAGCCGGATTCCAGTTCGACGATCTTCAGCACGTTGACGAGCTTGTTGAGCTGCTTGGTCACCTGTTCGAGGGGAAGTGCCTCGATCACGTTGACCACGATGGTGATGCGGGAGATCTCGGGGTGCTCGGTGACGCCGACGGCGAGCGAGTCGATGTTGAAGCCGCGCCGGGAGAACAGGGCGGTGATCCGGGCGAGGACACCTGGCTTGTTCTCGACGAGGACGGAGAGGGTGTGCTTGGACATGTCTCTGGGGGTCTCTCTCGCTCAGTCGTCTTCGTTGTCGCCGAAGTCGGGGCGGACGTCCCGGGCGGCCATGATCTCGTCGTTGGAGGTGCCGGCGGCGACCATCGGCCACACCATGGCGTCCTCGTGGACGATGAAGTCGATCACGACGGGGCGGTCGTTGACCGAGTTCGCCTCCTCGATGGCCTTGTCGAGGTCGTCGGGGGACTCGCAGCGGATCGCGTAGCAGCCCATCGCCTCGGACAGCTTCACGAAGTCGGGGACACGGGTGCCCTTGGCGTCCGGATTGACGTCATTGGGACCTGAGTGCAGCACGGTGTTGGAGTAGCGCTGGTTGTAGAACAGGGTCTGCCACTGGCGGACCATCCCGAGGGCGCCGTTGTTGATGATGGCGACCTTGATCGGGATGTTGTTGAGCGCGCAGGTGGTGAGTTCCTGGTTGGTCATCTGGAAGCAGCCGTCGCCGTCGATCGCCCAGACCGTACGGTCCGGCTGACCCGCCTTGGCGCCCATCGCGGCCGGGACCGCGTACCCCATCGTTCCGGCGCCGCCGGAGTTCAGCCAGGTCGCGGGCTTCTCGTACTGGATGTAATGCGCGGCCCACATCTGGTGCTGGCCGACACCCGCCGTGAAGATCGTGCCCTCGGGGGCGAGCTGTCCGATGCGCTCGATGACCTGCTGCGGGGAGAGCGAGCCGTTGTCGGGCTGCTCGTAACCCAGCGGGTAGGTCTCGCGCCAGCGGTTGAGGTCCTTCCACCAGGCGGTGTAGTCACCGGCGTGGCCCTCGCTGTGCTCCTTCTGCACGGCCTGGACCAGGTCGGCGATGACCTCGCGGGCGTCCCCGACGATCGGGACGTCGGCGGCGCGGTTCTTGCCGATCTCCGCCGGGTCGATGTCGGCGTGGACGATCTTGGCGTGCGGGGCGAAGCTGGACAGCTTGCCGGTGACACGGTCGTCGAAGCGGGCTCCGAGGGCGACGATCAGGTCGGCCTTCTGCAGCGCGGTGACGGCGGTGACCGCACCGTGCATGCCCGGCATTCCCACGTGCAGCGGGTGGCTGTCGGGGAATGCGCCGAGCGCCATCAGGGTGGTGGTGACGGGCGCTCCGGTGAGTTCTGCGAGGACCTTCAGCTCGGCGGTGGCGTGGGCCTTGATGACGCCGCCGCCGACGTAGAGGACGGGTCGCTTGGCCGCGGTGATCAGCTTCGCGGCCTCGCGGATCTGCTTGGCGTGCGGCTTGGTCACCGGGCGGTAGCCGGGCAGGTCGGTGACCGGCGGCCACTGGAAGACGGTCTGGGCCTGGAGGATGTCCTTGGGGATGTCGACCAGGACCGGGCCCGGGCGGCCGGTGGAGGCGATGTGGAACGCCTCCGCGATCGCCCGGGGGATGTCCTCCGCCTTGGTGACCAGGAAGCTGTGCTTGGTGATCGGCATGGTGATGCCGACGATGTCCGCCTCCTGGAAGGCGTCCGTACCGATCGCCTTGGACACGACCTGCCCGGTGATCGCGACCAGCGGCACGGAGTCCATGTGCGCGTCCGCGATCGGGGTGACCAGGTTCGTGGCGCCCGGCCCGGACGTCGCCATGCACACGCCGACCTTGCCGGTGGCCTGCGCGTAACCGGTGGCCGCGTGGCCGGCGCCCTGCTCGTGGCGGACCAACACGTGGCGCACCCGCGTGGAGTCCATCATCGGGTCGTACGCCGGCAGGATGGTGCCGCCCGGAATGCCGAATACCGTCTCGGCCCCGACCTCCTCAAGCGAGCGGATGAGGGACTTCGCACCCGTGACGTACTCGGGGGCGGACTGATGTCCTCCGGAACGGGGCCGCGGCTGCGGGTGCTGGGCCCCGGTGGCCTGCTCGGTCATCGGCATTCTCTTCTCGATGCTGAGGGTTTTTGCGAGGTTTGTGCGGTGTGCGTTGCGATTGCGTCGCTGTTCGACCGGTACCAGTGCAACAAAAAACCCCTCGTGCCGTGAGGCAAGCGAGGGGAGCGCGCCGGGTGCGGTCGCTGGGAGTTCCGGGTCCGTCCGAAACGTTCACCAGCGTCAGCCGACGCGCTTTCCAAGTACGAGAATTCGGGTGCGCATGGAGTCGACCCTCCCCCCGGCACGCACCGACTGTCAAGTGGGTGGGACGGGAGTCTCATTATGTGAGCGGAGGGCTGTACCGCCCCCGAAAACAGCGGGCACACCTGTACTTGTGTACACCCCGGAACCACCCCCCGCGAACGCGGGCTCGGCCGGACCGTTCGGCACCGGATAGCGGCCGGTGGACAGGGCCCGGCGCAGCCGGTACTCGTCCAGCGGACCGGAGAAGGCCATGCCCTGTCCGTGTGTGCAGCCCATCGCGCGCAGGGCGACCACCTGCTCCGGCAGGTCCACCCCGTCGGCGACGGACTGGAGCCCGAGGTCGGCGGCGATTCTGAGCAGCCCGCCGGTGATCTTGTGCAGCCGCGGGGACTCGACGACGCCCTCGACCAGACCGCGGTCGAGTTTCAGTACGTCGACGGGGAGCCGCCGCAGTGCCGTGATCGCCGCGTAGCCGCTGCCGAAGCCGTCCAGCGCGATCCGTACGCCGAGCAGCCTGAAGGCGTTCAGCCGGCGCTCCAGCTCGTCCAGGGAGACCCGGGGGTCGGTGTCCGCCAACTCGATCTCCAGGGCACCCGTGGGGAGCCCGTGGCGGGTCAGAAGGGTCTCGATCGACCCGAGGGGCAGGGAGCGGTCGAGGAGCCGATGGGCGCTCATCCGGACGGCGACGGGCACGGCGAGCCCGGTCGCGGCGCGTTCGGCGGCCTGTTCGACGGCCTCCTCCAGCATCCAGCGGTCCAGCTCGGCGGACTTGTCGCCGTCCTCGGTGACGCGCAGGAACTCGGCGGGCGTGAAGAGGACGCCCTGGGAGGAGCGCCAGCGTGCCTGGGCGGAGACCGAGGTGATCCGGCCGCTGTCCAGCGCCACCACGGGCTGGTGCAGCAGCGCGAACTCGCCGTCGTGCAGGGCGGCACGCAGGCGTGTGGCCAGTTCCGCCTTCCGTACGACGTCCTGCTGCATCTGGGGCGCGTAGAGCTCCACGCGGCCCTTGCCGGAGGCCTTCGCGCGGTACATCGCCAGGTCGGCGTTGCGCAGCAGCTCGCCCGCGCCGAGTCCTGGCTCCGCGAAAGCGACGCCGATGGAGGCGTTGACCCGGACATCGTTGCCGTCGATGTCGTACGGCTGCGAGAGGGTGAGGCGCAGCCTGTCGGCCAGTTCCATTATGTGGCGTTCACGCGCGCTGCGGTCCCGGGTGCCGTCTCCGACGATCAGGGCGGCGAACTCGTCGCCGCCGAGGCGGGAGGCGGTGTCCCCGTACCGGACCGCGTCCTGGAGCCTGCGGGCGGCCTGGACGAGCAGCTCGTCCCCGGCCTGGTGCCCGATGGTGTCGTTGACGGCCTTGAAACCGTCGAGGTCGATGAAGAGGACGGCCGTGCCGCGGTCGGTGGAGCGGCGGCCGGACAGGGCCTGCTGCACGCGCTGGGTGAACAGTGCGCGGTTGGGCAGGTCGGTGAGTGGATCGTGCTCGGCGTTGTGCTGCAACTGTGCCTGGAGCCGCACCCGTTCGGTGACGTCCCGGCTGTTGAAGATGAGGCCGCCGTGGTGCCGGTTGACCGTGGACTCGACGTTCAGCCAGCCGTCGTCACCGGACTTGAAGCGGCACTCGATGCGGGTGGTGGGTTCTTCGCCGGGGCTGGCGGCGAGGAAGCGGCGCACTTCGTGCACCACGCAGCCCAGGTCCTCGGGGTGGATGAGATGGGCCAGTTCGGTGCCCACGAGGTCCTCCGCAGCCTGACCGTAGACCCCGGCGGCGGCGGGGCTGACGTACCGCAGCATCCCGTTCGGGGCGGCGATCATGATGACGTCGCTGGAGCCCTGCACCAGGGAGCGGAAGTGGTTCTCCTTCTGGGCCAGTTCCTGGGTGAGGGTGATGTTGTCGAGCAGCATGATGCCCTGGCGCACGACCAGCGCGAGGACGACGGCGCCCGCGGTGATGAGCACCACGCGGTCGGGGCTGCGGCCGTTGAGAACGTTGTAGAGGATGCCCAGCGTGCACACGGCGGCGGCCAGATACGGCGTGAGCGCGGCCAGCGAGCCGGTGATGGGCCGGTTGACCGGATACCGGCTGTGATCGCCTCCCGGTGCGACCGGTTGTCCTTGCCCGGAGGCAGTCGGGTGGCCCTGCCCGGGGGCCGACGCGTGGCCCTGGCGGGGTACGGGCCGGGGCCCGCCGGGCCTGCCCGGGTGCTGCCGGGCGGGGCGGTGTTCGTGCACCACGCGCGTGTGCCCGTCGGATTCGCCCGGGCCGCCGTGGCCGGAGCCGACCCATGGCGCGTACGCCAGCAGCAGCGAACCGGCGAACCAGCCCGCGTCGAGCAGCTGGCCCGAGTGGTAGTTGTTGTGCATCAGGGGCGAGGTGAACAGGGCGTCGCAGCCCACGGTCAGGGCGAGCGCGCCGATCGCGGTGTTCGCGGCGGAGCGGTTCACCGTGGAGCGCCGGAAGTGCAGCGCCAGGACCATGCTGATGAGAGCGATGTCGAGCAGCGGGTACGCCAGTGACAGTGCGGCGTGCCCGACGCTCGGCCCGTCGAACCTCGCCGCCTGGGCCAGGGCGAGGCTCCAGGACAGGGTGAGCAGCGAACCGCCGATCAGCCAGGCGTCGAGGACCATGCAGACCCAGCCGGCCCTTGTCACCGGCCGCTTGGCGAGGACCAGGAGTCCCACGATGGCGGGCGGAGCGAAGCACAGGAAGAACAGGTCGGCGAGGCTGGGGCTGGGCACGTCCTGGTCGAGCACGACCTCGTACCAGCCCCAGACGAGGTTGCCCAGGGAGGCCATGGCGGAGGACAGCGCGAACAGGAGCCAGGCGGGTCGAAAGCGGATACGGCGGCGGGCGTAGACGAAGCAGGACACGGCCGCGGTGGCCGCCGCGGCGCTCAGCCCGAAGTCGCCCATGATCAGGGCGAGTCGGGATGAACCCCAGCCGAACGCGGAACCGACGGCGTATCCCGCGCACACCAGGGCGAGTACGAGCTGCGAGACCAGGCTCGTCCCTCCACCGGAGACCGGTAGGCGGGCCAACAGTGCCCCGGGGGAACTCACCGGACCCTCCGGGCCCGCACCACGCCCGTGTCCCGCGCGCACCGGCATACCGGGTGCTCGTGCCTCCGGCGAGCGCTGTGCCGGCGGTGCTGGTGATGGCTGCTGTGGCCGCGTCTGCGCGTGGCCGTGCGCCAGGGTTGCCGTCGGCGGTCCCGCCGCGTCGGATCGTTCGTCCATTGGCCGTGCATCGCCCGTCGCCCCCCTCACAGTCTGCAATATCCATCCCCGGCGCCGATCTGTGCGCGGCGCAGCCCCTGTCGGGACGATACACCAGTCTCGTCACTCAGGGACATAGTTCCTCTACTCTCCGTAACGAGAAGTGGCGACACCGACACACCCCGCATCCGGGGGAATGCGGAGGGTGTCCGAACCGGACTACGTGTCGCTCTTCCCCGTAGTAAGGATCACGTTCCGCAACGGCTCCTGGTTCATGAAGCGACTCAGCTGGTCCACCAGCAGCCTCTCGGCGCGCGGCCGGAACGCGGAGGTCGGGCCGCCGACATGGGGGCTGATGAGCACGCCAGGCGCCTGCCACAAGGGGTGTCCCGGAGGCAGCGGCTCCGGATCGGTGACGTCGAGGGCGGCCGTGAGGCGCCCGGATTCCAGCTCGGCGAGCAGTGCCTTGGTGTCGACGACGGGCCCGCGGGCCACGTTCACGAGCAGTGCGCCGTCCTTCATCCGCGCCAGGAACTCGGCGTCCACCAGCCCTCTTGTCTGATCGGTGAGGGGCGTGGTGAGGATCACCACATCCGCCTCGGGCAGGAGGGCGGGCAGTTCGGTGAGCGGATGCACCGGTCCGCGCGCCGTGGTGCGCTCAGAGCGCGCGACGCGCGCCACCCGCGCGAGCTCGAAGGGCGCGAGCCGGTCTTCGATGGCGGCGCCGATGGAGCCGTAGCCGACGATGAGGGCGGTCTTGTCGGCGAGCGCCGGCCGGAACCCGCCCCGCCACTCCCCCTTGTCCTGGGCCCGCACGAAGTCGGGGATGCCGCGCAGCGAGGCCAGGATCAGGGCGAGGGCCAGCTCAGCGGTGCTCGCCTCGTGCACACCGCGCGCGTTGCACAGCCGTACACCCGGGCGCAGATGACCGAGCCCGGGCTGGATGTTGTCGACTCCGGCGGACAGCGTCTGCAGCACCTGGACGTGGGTCATGTCGGGCAGGGGGCGTACGCAGAGCTCGACGGGCTTCATGTACGGGACGACGTAGAACGCGCAGTCGGCCGGGTCCCCGGGGTAGTCGTGATCGCCGTTCCAGAAGAGGTAGCGGGGCCCTTCGGGCAGGCCCTTGATCTCCTCCGGCGGGATGGGGAGCCACACGTCAGCAGTCATGGTCACGAGCGTAGGCGAACCCCTGTGCGTACAGAGGTTAGGTTTGGGGTGCAAGGAGAGAGAGGTTCACGACCCAGTGGAGCGCAGGACGATCGGCGCGGCGGCGCTCGAAGTGGGGGCCGTTGGCCTCGGGTGCATGCCGATGAGCTGGGCGTACAGCGCGTCTCGGCAGCGTGGCGAGGAGTCGGTGCGGGCCGTGCACCGGGCCCTGGACGAGGGTTCGTCGCTGCTGGACACGGCCGACATGTACGGCCCGTTCACCAACGAGCTGCTGGTGGGACGGGTGTTGAGGGAACGGCGCCGTGACGCCTTCGTGTCGACGAAGGTCGGTCTGCTGGTAGGCGATCAGCACATCGTGGCCAACGGCCGCCCGGGGTACGTGAAACGGGCGTGCGACGCCTCGCTGCGCCGCCTCCAGACGGACGTCATCGACCTCTACCAACTGCACCGCGCGGACCCGGAGGTTCCCGTCGAGGAGACCTGGGGCGCGCTGGCCGAACTCGTACAGGCGGGAAAGGTACGGGCGTTGGGGCTGTCCGCGATGGGCGCGCGGGCCGGCCGCCGGTCGGGGGCGGGGCCGGGGGCGCGGCTGCACGACGCGACGGTCCGCCAACTGGAGCGGGTGCAGCAGGTGTTTCCGGTCAGCGCGGTACAGGCCGAGCTGTCCGTGTGGTCGAGGGAGGCGCTGGACACCCTGCTGCCGTGGTGCGTGGCGCGCGGGATCGGCTTTCTGGCGGCGATGCCCCTGGGCAACGGTTTCCTGACCGGGACGCTGACCCCCGGCGAGGGCTTCGAACCGGAGGACATCCGGGCCCGGCATCCCCGTTTCACGGCCGAGATGATGGCCGCGAACCAACCGATCGTGGCGGGCCTGCGCCGAGTGGCGAACCGTATCGGGCCGGACGTCACCCCGGCCCAGGTGGCGCTGGCGTGGGTGCTCGCACAGGGTCGGCACGTGGTGCCCGTACCGGGGGCGAAGCACGAACGGTGGGTGGCGCAGAACGCGTTGGCGGCACAGGTGCGGCTGTCGGCGGCGGACCTGGCCGAGGTGGCGGGACTGCCCAGGGCGCAGGGGTCGTGGGACTGAGGCCGGGGAATCAGGCTTCGGGGATCGGGAACTCGTGAGGCGCCGGCGGTGTATGACAAGGAGAACCCGTCGCGTCGAAGGGACCATGATCGTGCAACGTAGAGCTGTGACGGCCGTACTGGCCGCGGCCACGCTCCTGCTCACGGCCGGCTGCTCCTCCGACGAGGGAGGAGGCGGCGGCGGTGGCTCGGGCGGCAACGACACCGCGTCGCCGAGCCGTACGGGTACGCAGGCGTCGCCCTCCGCGCAGGCGACCGAGGAAGCCCCACCGGCCAAGGGCTCGGTGAAGGTGGTGCGCACGGTCACCGAGGACCTGAAGACCCCCTGGGGCCTGGCCCCACTGCCGGACGGCGATCTCCTGGTCTCCTCCCGTGACGAGGGCACGATCACGCGGGTCGACACGGAGACGGGGAAGAAGACGGTGCTGGGCGAGGTGCCGGGCGTCTCGGCGGCCGGCGAGGGCGGTCTGCTGGGCCTCGCACTGTCTCCTTCCTTCGCGTCGGACCACATGGTCTACGCGTACTTCACGACGGAGTCGGACAACCGCATCGCCCGCCTGCTGTACGAGGAGGAGAAGCCGGCGGGTGAACAACTGGGCGCCCCGAACACGGTCTTCCGGGGCATCCCCAAGGGCTATATCCACAACGGCGGCCGGATCGCCTTCGGCCCGGACAAGATGCTGTACGCGGGCACGGGCGAGAGCGGCGACACCGGGCTGGCCCAGGACAAGTCCTCGCTGGGCGGCAAGATCCTGCGCCTGACCCCGGAGGGCGAACCGGCCCCGGGCAACCCCTTCCCCGATTCCCCGGTGTACTCGTACGGCCACCGCAATGTGCAGGGCCTCGCCTGGGACTCCAGGCAGCGTCTGTTCGCCGCGGAGTTCGGCCAGGACACCTGGGACGAGCTCAACCAGATCAAGCCGGGCGACAACTACGGCTGGCCCCAGGCGGAGGGCGACAGCGACGACGCCGCGTTCCACAACCCTGTCGCCCAGTGGCACACGGACGACGCGTCCCCCAGCGGCATCGCCTACGCCGGGGGCTCGATATGGATGGCGGGGCTGAAGGGCCAGCGCCTGTGGCGCGTCCCCCTGAAGGGCACGGAGGCCGCGGCCGACCCGCAGGCGTTCCTCGAGGGCGAGTACGGCAGGCTCCGTACAGTGGTGTCGGCCGGCGGCGACAAGCTCTGGCTGGTGACGAGCGAGACGGACGGCAGGGGGTCGCCGGAGGGCGGGGACGACCGGATCCTGGAGCTTCAGGTGACGTGAGGCGGAGCCGGCTGATCCGGTTGCCCAGGTTGCTCAGACTCTTCTGGTTCCTCCGGGTGCTCGGACCGGCGTACGACGACTTTTCCGGACGCGAGGTCTATCGGCCCGCGTCCGGGGTCGCCGTCGCCGACGTCCTCGCGGGTCAGCTCCAGGCGTTTCTGTTCGTCACGCGTGTGCTTGCGTCCCGGTGCGAAGAGCTCCTCGAACATGTTGAACACGGGGCCTCCCGTGGGCCTGGGTCCCTAGGGCCTGTCAATCGCATTCCCGTCGTCCGCCCGGAGGGCGCACCTGACGCCGCCAGGCAGGTGGGAATGCGACGACAGGTCCTAGCAGCGTAACTCTCGCCCTCACCCGGCCGTCGGGGCAGGGAGCGCCTCCAGCGGGAACAGTCCCAGGCGATGCGCCACCGCCGCCGCTTCTCCCCGCCCCGCGACGCCCAGTTTGGCCAGGATGTTGGAGACGTGGACGCTCGCTGTCTTCGGCGAGATGAAGAGTTCCTCGGCGATCTGGCGGTTGGTGCGGCCGGCGGAGACCAGGCGCAGGACGTCCCGTTCGCGGCTGGTGAGGCCCAGGGACTCGGCCGGGTCCGCCGCGGGACGGGGTGGGGTACCGGTCGGGGTGAGGCGGGCGCGCTGGGCGAGGCGGGTGACGGCCTCGGCGAGGGAGCGGGCTCCCAGGTGGTCGGCGACGGCGGCGGACAGGCGGAGGAGCTCGGTCGCCCGGTCGCGGTCGTCGGGCTCTACGCCGTCCGTGAGCAGGGCCTCGGCGAGGCGGTGGCGGACTCGGGCGAGGTCGTAGGGGCGGTCCAGGGCCTCGAAGGCGGTGACGAGCCGTGACCAGGTGTCGGGGGTGGCCGTGCCGTCGGCGCGCTGGAGTTCGGCGCGGACCCACTGCTCGTGGGCGAGCCAGACAGGGGCGTCCGTGGTGAGCTTCTTGGCGGTGTCGAGGATGCGGGCGAGGGTCTCGGGACGTCCCGCCTCGGCCGTGGCCAGGGCGCGGGCGTCGGCCTCCGCGGTGGCGGCGGCCAGGAGCAGCGGCCAGCCGTAGCGGTGCGTGCCGGGCGGGAAGCCGGTGTCCAGGACGTGGCCCAGTTCGGTGCGGGCGTCGAGGAGGCGGCCCTCGGCGACGGCGACGCCGATGGCGACCAGGGCGAGCAGCAGATCGTGCTGGGGCATGGGGTCGTGGGTGCCGAAGTGCTCGTGGGCGGTGGCCAGCTGGCGCGCGGCCTCGGGCAGGTCGCCCCGTCCCAGGGCGAGCCGGGCCAGGCAGATGGCGCCGGCGCCCCGCGGCTTGGTGCTGTGGCCGCGCCGCAGTGCGTGGGTCGCGGCGTCGGCGGCCTCGTCCCAGCGGCCGAGCGAGTACAGCGATTCGGAGAGGTTGCCCCACACCCAGGCCTCGGAGTCCAGCAGCCCGAACCTACGGGTGTAGGCGACGCCCTCCTCCAGGATGGGCACGGAGTCGCGGGAGCGGCCCACCGCTTCGAGTCCGGAGGGGAGGTTGACGTACGCGCGTCCGGCGACGAAGAAGATGTTTTCCGCGACCGACCGTTCCTTGACCTCGTGCATCTCCGCGAACCCGGTCTCCATGGCCCCGGCGTCGATCAGGAGGCCGCCGTGGGTGAGACGGGCGTGCAGTTCGGTCTCGTCGGCGCCCACCATGCGGGCGTACTCGACCGCCTGTTCGGCGGCGGCGAGGGCGTCGGGGCCGGGCGAGTGCAGCATCGACCAGGCGGCGACGTTGGCCAGGACCTCGGCGTGCACCTCCGAGGGCGGCAGACCGCGTACGAGTTCCTGGGCGGTGCCGAGTTCCTGCCAGCCGTCGCCGCGGGACAGGCCCTGGACCAGGCGGGAGCGCTGGCACCAGAACCAGGCGGCGCGCAGAGGGTCGCCGTCGTCCTCCAGGAGGTGCAGCGCGCGCTTGATGATCTTGAGGGCGCGTTCGCGCTCCCCGCACAGCCGGCCCGCGACGGCGGCCTCGGCCATCAGGTCGAGGTAGTGCAGGGGGGTGGTGGCCGGGTCGCAGCCGCAGGGCGGGTAGACCTCGGTGTGGTCGACGGGGCGGAGGGTGGTCCGTACGGCGTCGGGGGCGACGTCCCAGAGCTCCATCGCCCGTTCCAGGAGCCGCAGTTGCTCGGAGTAGGCGTACCGGCGGCGGGCGGTGACCGAGGCGTCCAGGACGGCGGGCAGGGCCTTGGCCGGGTCGTGGGCGTGGTACCAGTAGCTCGCCAGGCGCATGGTGCGTTCGTCGGCGGGGACGAGGGTCGGGTCGGTCTCCAGGGCCTCGGCGTAGCGGCGGTTGAGGCGGGAGCGTTCGCCGGGGAGCAGGTCGTCGCCGACCGCCTCGCGGACCAGGGAGTGACGGAAGCGGTAGCCGTCGCCGGCCGGGGTGGCGAGCAGGATGTTGGCGCCGACGGCCGCACGCAGCGCCTCAATGAGGTCGTCCTCGGCGAGTCCGGCGGTGGCAGCGAGCAGCCGGTACTCGACGGTGGAGCCGCCCTCGGCGACGATCCGGGCGACCCGCTGGGCGCTCTCAGGCAGGCTTTCGACCCGGACGAGGAGAAGGTCGCGGAGGGTGTCCGTGAGCCGGGTGCGGCAGCCCTCGTGGGCGGCGACGGCGAGTTCCTCGACGAAGAAGGCGTTGCCGTCGGAGCGGTCGAAGATCTCGTCGACCTGGGCCGGTTCGGGTTCGGCGGCGAGGATGCCGGCGATCTGGCGGCCCACTTCGGCGCGGTTGAACCGGCTCAGCTCGATCCGGCGGACCGTGCGCAGCCGGTCCAGTTCGGCGAGGAGGGGGCGCAGCGGGTGGCGGCGGTGGATGTCGTCGGCGCGATAGGTGGCGAGGACGACGAGGCGGCCGGTGCGCAGGGTGCGGAAGAGGTAGGCGAGGAGGTGGCGGGTGGAGGCGTCGGCCCAGTGGAGGTCTTCGAGGGCGACGACGACTGTGCGGTCGGCGGCGACGCGTTCCAGGAGGCGCGCGGTGAGTTCGAAGAGGCGGGCCATGCCCTCCTCGTCGTGCCGTCCGGCGCCGGCCTCGCCCAACTCGGGCAGCAGTCGGGCCAGTTCCTCCTCCTGCCCGGCAGCGGCGGCGGCCAACTCGTCAGGCAGTGCGCGTCGTAGGGCGCGCAGCGCGGTGGAGAAGGGCGCGAAGGGCAGCCCGTCGGCGCCGATCTCGACGCAGCCGCCCAGCGCGACGACGGCGCCCCGACCGCTTGCCGCTTCCGCGAACTCCTCGACCAGCCGCGTCTTCCCGACCCCCGCCTCTCCGCCGAGCAGCAACGCCTGCGGCTCACCGGCGGCGGCGCGGGCGAGCGCGTCGTGCAACACCCCCAACTCGTCACCGCGACCGACGAACACCGGACAGACGGACCTGGTCTCCACGGGCCAGAGCATCGCACAGGGCTCTGACATCGCGGGACTGGTTATCTGGCCGATGGACGGGGTGGTGGGCGACGCGCTGGACAACGCGCTGGACGGGCCGGTCGCCGTGACGGCGGCCGGCCCGTTGCGGGGCCCCCGTGCCCCGGCGCTCACGCGGCCCGGGTGAACCAGTGCCGGCGCGTGCGGTCGGGATGCACCTCGCCCTCTGCGGCTCGGCCGGCTGCCTCGCGGCGGGCGGCGTGGGCGCTGCGGACCGCCTCCCGGGCCAGACGCTCGTCCGCGGCCTCGCGGCGCAGTTCGGCGGAACGGATCTGGTGGAGTTCGTACTCGAACATGGTGTGCCCCTCAGGTCTCTGACGAGGTTGGTCGGTCTTCGCTCTCTGCGATGTCTCAACCTTCGTCTCCCAGGGGGGTCCGCCACATCGGGAGAGTTCCGCATCTTCCGAGGGGGTGGGGGCCTTAGAAACGGGTGAGGGGCCCCAGCCGAGCCGTAAGGTGCTTACGACTGGCCTAAGGCCCCTCATGACCTGCGGTGACGCGTCAGGTTCCGGAAGGCACGCCGAGAATGACGTCGGTGTACTTGAGGACCGCGAGGAGCAGTCCGAGGACACTGAGCGCGACGCCCGCCCAGGAGACCGACTTGATCCATCCGGCCTGCGGCTTCCCCGGAGCGCCGAACGCGGGCCGGGCGATGGCCGCGACACCGACGAGCAGCGCGGCGAGCGCGAAGATGCCGCCCCACAGCGCGGTGGCCTGCCAGGCGTCGCCGTAGATCTCCTTGACCTGGGTGGCGACGCTCGCGGACGACGCGGCCTGCATCGCCAGCTGGCCGTTGATCCCCTCGCGTGCGCCGGCGACCGTACCCATCCAGCTACCGGTGAGCGAGACGAAGCCGAGCACCGCGGACACGACGGCGGCAGCGCCCTGGCCCACGCCGGAGGGGCCTTCCTTCTCGGCCGCGAACTCCGCGCCGTCAAGGTCCTGCAGGTCCTCGCCCTCGTACTCGTCCGCGTCGCCCAGGACCTCGACCTCGGCCGTGGCCTCCGTCGGCTGCTCGTCCTTGGTGATGTCCACCGTCTCCCCGCCGCTCTTCGCGTCGTCGCTCTTTGCCTCGGTACCGGTCTCGGCGCCGGTCTCGTCTGCTGTCTTGGTTCCCATACCTCGCACCGTACGGACTTTTTCTGAGAAGTTCCTTATTGGCTTCCTCCCCCTCGCGAACGAGGGGGATTCCTACGGCTTGCGCCGTGGGTTCTCTGCTTCGTCGCGCCCGCGTTCACGGCCAGGAGGTGGTCCAGGCCGACATCGATTCCGACCACCGCTTCGATGACGGGAAGGGGCTTGGCACCAGTGTGGACGGCTTCGCTCCCTGGGGCAGCGGGCGCGACCACACGATGTCGAGCGATTCACTCGTCTTGACCAGGGTCAGCTCCCCGTCACGGAACCGGCCCGCTTGGCGAAGAAGTGGGCGAACGCGCTCTTAGTGAGCGGCACGCGCGCGTGCGTCGTGCCACTCGGGCGCGAGTACCGACCAGATCTCGGTGTCCGCTCGGACCCCCCGGTGCGGATAGTTCTCCCGCAGCAGGCCCTCACGGCTCATGCCCAGTCGCCGCGCCACGTTGATGCTCGCCTGGTTGGCGGACGACGCGTGCCACTCCACACGGTGCATGCCGCGTACGTCGATCGCCCAGTCGATGAGGACACGCATCGCGCGCGTGATCAGTCCGCGTCCGGTGCCGGCCGGTTCCAGCCAGCAGCCGACCTCGCAGTTGCCCTGCTCCGCGCTGAAGTTGAGGAACAGCACCCCGCCGACGAGCTTCCCGTCCAGCCAGATCCCGTGCAGCGACCCGGTGTCGGCGGCGCGCTGGTCGGCGTACCGCTGGAGCTGCTCCCGCGCGGAGTCGAGGTCCGTGGACTTCATCCCGAAGGGGATGTGCCGGGTGATGAAGTCCCGCCCCCGGTCGAGGTGTGCGAGGAACTCCTCGGCGTGCCAGGGCTCCAGGGGCCGCAGTTCGGCGCCGTCGTCACCCAGGGATATCGCGTACATCCTGCGGTCGCTCCTTCACCAGTACATCCCGTACGTCCATGACCTTCACCTCGGTCACGCCCGGAATGCTCGCACGGGCGGCCTCCTCCACGCCCGGCATTTGCTCGCCGGGAACGCGGCACTCGGGCGGCTCGATGCTGATGCGCGGCAGGTGGCGGTCGAGCCAGCGGGGCAGCCACCAGTTGGCGCCGCCGAGCAGATGCATCAGCGCGGGCACCAGGAGCGTACGCAGGACGAAGGCGTCGAGGGCGACGGCGGCGGCCAGGGCGATGCCGAACATCGCGATCACCCGGTCGCCACTCAGTACGAAGGCGAGGAAGACGGAGATCATGATGACGGCCGCGGAGTTGATCACGCGGCTGGTCTCGGCGAGGCCGACCCGGACGGCCCGCCGGTTGTCGCCGGTCTCCAGCCACTCCTCGTACATCCGGCTGACCAGGAAGACCTGGTAGTCCATGGAGAGCCCGAAGAGGACCGAGACCATGATCACGGGGAGGAAGGGCTCGATCGGGCCCGCGCTGCCGAGGCCCAGCAGTTCGCTCCCCCAGCCCCACTGGAAGATCGCGACGACGACACCGAACGAGGAGGCGACGGCGGCGACGTTCATCGCGGCGGCCTTGAGCGGAATGCCGATCGACCGGAACGCGAGCAGGAGCAACAGACAGCCCAGGCCGATCACGACACCGACGAACAGCGGCAGCTTGCCGATGATCACATCCGCGAAGTCGTCGTAGCTCGCAGTGACCCCGCCGACGTGCAGGTCGAGCGAGGTGCCGGTCTCCGCGCGCGGGAGCACCTTCTCGCGCAGCCGCTCCACCAGGTCACTGGTCCGCGCGGACTGCGGGGAGGACTCCGGTACGACGGTGAGGTACCCGGTGGAGCCGTTCGCGCTGTAGGTCACCGGGGAGGACGACGCGACGCCCTCGGTGGTCCGCAGGGTCGCGGCGAGGTTGTCGAGGACGAGCTTGTCCTCAGCGTCGGAGACGGGCGACACAAGGGTGAGCGGGCCGTTGACGCCGGGGCCGAAACCGTCGGCGAGGAGGTCGTAGGCCTGGCGCGTGGTCGTCGACCGAGGGTTGTTGCCCTGGTCGGAGGTGCCCAGATGGAGCGAGAAGGTGGGCAGGGCGAGCAGCGCCATGACGACCAGGGCGGCGGCGCCGAGCGCCTTGGGGTGGCGCTCGACGAACGCGGACCAGCGGGCGGCGAACCCGGTGGGCAGCTCCGGCTCGGGCCCGTGCTCGGCCAGCCTGCGCCGCTCGCGCCGGCTCAGGGCGCGCGGCCCGATGAACGACAGCAGGGCGGGGAGCAGGGTCACCGAGGCCGCGACGGTCAGGATCACCGTCAGCGAAGCCGCGATCGCGACCCCGTTGAGGAAGTCCAGCCGCAGGATCAGCATCCCCAGCAGAGCGATGCAAACGGTCGCACCCGCGAAGACGACGGCGCGCCCTGTGGTCGTGACCGCATTGACGGCCGCCTCGGCGACCGGCAGACCCCGTTTCAGGCCGCGTCGATGCCTGGTGACGATGAAGAGCGCGTAGTCGATGCCGACGCCGAGCCCGATCAGCATGCCGAGCATGGGCGCGAAGTCGGCGACGGTCATCGCGTGCCCGAGGAGCACGATCCCGGCGTACGCCGTACCGACGCTCACCAGCGCGGTGGCGATGGGCAGCGCGGAGGCGGCGAGCGAGCCGAAGGCGAGGAACAGCACGACGGCCGCGACGATCACGCCGACGGCCTCGGCGAGATGTCCGCCGGACGACTCGGTGAGCGCGATGGCGCTGCCGCCCAGCTCCACCTGGAGCCCGTCGGCCCGCGCCGCCTCCGCCGCATCGACGACGGCCCGCGCCTCGCCCTCGCCGATGTCCTCGGCGGACTTGCCGAAGGTGACGGTGGCGTACGCCGTACGCCCGTCGGCGCTGATGCGGCTGGCGTCGCGCCCCTCGTAGGGGCTGACGACCGAGGCCACCCCGGGCAGGTCGGCGATGCGGTCCAGGGTGCGGGTCATCGTCTGCTCGACGTCGGCGGCGCGGACCGTGCCGGAGGCGGTGCGCCAGACGACGGTGTCGGTGTCGCCGCCGAGCCCGGGGAAACCTTCCTCCAGGAGCTGGGTGGCGCGGCCCGACTCGGTGCCGGGGGCTTCGTAGTCGTTCGAGTACGCCGAGCCCATGACGGCGGCGGCAGCGGTCACGCCGGCGAAGGTGCCGAGCCAGATCAGAAGGACGACCAGGCGGTGCCTGACACACCAGCGTGCGAGGACTGCCACAGACGTGCTCCCTGGATGAAATGTGGATCTTTGACCGGGAACAGTCGTGAATGAACAGAACAGCCCGCAAAGAAACGAAAGAAGGCAAGAGCGATGCCGAACCACTGTTGCAGGCGATGGTGATCGTTGGACTCGTTAGTGCCTTTTTTCACAAGACTGCGAGTCACGTCACAGGACAATCGAATGAACTCTGTCACCCAAGGAGAAGACTCAGTCGAACTGGTCCCCGAGAGCCATCACCATCACCCCGACGATCAGCAGCCACAGCGCCCGTCGGGTACGCCCCCGCGCCCCCAGGACCGACGCGAGCGCACAGACGGCGGCGCCGAATGCGTACGCGCCGGGTACGAGGACAGGCGCGGAGCCCGTGAGGCGCAGCGTCGAGGCCGCGAGCCCCGCGAGGGCCAGCAGCGCCCCGGTTCCGGTCGCCGTCCAGCGGGCGCGCCGCGCGTCCAGCGCCGTGTCCTCGTACTCCCCCTCGTTCTCGTGGTTCTCGTGCACGTCCATGGCGCGGGAGCGTAGCGCGCCCACCTGAGAATTCGGATGCGGACGCCGGATGCCCACTGCTAGCGTCCGGCCGTCGACTGTCCGTATCCGGCTTTTCGCCGCCGACCCGAGCAGGTGCATTGTTTGAAGGTCCGACCGAGCTCCGAAGCATTCCGTTCTTCTTCACCGCAGAACCCAAGGAGCCCGTTCACCGATGTCCGACATCACATCAGGAACCTCGAACAAAAGCTCGAACGACCATCTCGCTGACCACCTCACCGACCGTCTGACGCACCCCGGCTATCCGCGCAGCAGCCGGTACGACGCGCGCTGGACCATCGACAACCAGATGGGTCCGCACGCCCTGTGGCTGCTGGAGTGGCTGGCCCCCGCGCTCGGCCTCGACACCCTCCCGCCGGGCGCCCGAGTGCTCGACCTGGGCTGCGGCAAGGCCATGACGTCCGTCTTCCTCGCCAAGGAGTACGACGTCCAGGTCACCGCCGCCGACCTGTGGATCCAGCCCGGCAAGAACGCGCGCCGCATCGCCGAGGCGGGCGTCGCCGACCGGGTACTGCCCGTGTATGCCGAGGCACACCAACTGCCGTTCGGTGACGGGTCGTTCGACGCGATCGTGAGCATCGACGCCTACCAGTACTTCGGCACGAACGACCTGTATCTGCCGAGCCTCACCCGGCTGCTGAAGCCGGGCGGGCGGATCGGTGTCGTCATGCCGGCGCTGCGCGAGGAGCCGGACGGTGTGGAGCCGCCGGAGCACCTGAAGCCGTTCTGGGACCCGGAGTTCTGGGCGTTCCACTCCGCCGACTGGTGGCGGCGGCAGTGGACACGCAGCGGGGCCGTGACGGTGGAGGCCGCCGACTGGCTGCCCGACGGCTGGCGGGACTGGCTGCTGTGGAGCGAGGTGTGCGCCGAGGCGAGCACCGAGGAGTTCATGGCGGGCATGGCCCGTGACCAGGTGGAGCTGATGCGCGCCGACCAGGGCCGATCCCTGGGCTTCGTACGGGTCGTGGGGCGCCGTACGTGATCACGTAGACGTAAGACGCAGTAAAGGCTGAGGGGCGCATCGGAATACCGATGCGCCCCTCAGGTGCTGCTCGACTGCTTGGCTCAGCCCTCGCTGACGCCCAGCTGCTCAAGGATCAGTTCCTTGACGCGGGCCGCGTCGGCCTGACCACGGGTCGCCTTCATGACCGCGCCGACCAGGGCGCCGACCGCGGCCACCTTGCCGCCGCGGATCTTGTCGGCGATGCCCGGGTTGCCGGCGATGGCCTCCTGGACGGCCGTGTTGAGCGCGCCGTCGTCGGAGACGACCTTCAGACCGCGCTTCTCGACGACCTCGTCCGGAGTGCCCTCACCCGCGAGAACACCCTCGATGACCTGGCGGGCCAGCTTGTCGTTCAGGTCGCCGGAGGTGACCAGCGCGGCGACCCGTGCGACCTGCTCGGACGTGATGGCCAGTGCGTCGAGCGCGGTGCCCGACTCGTTGGCGCTGCGCGCGAGTTCGCCCATCCACCACTTGCGGGCGGAAGCCGCGTCGGCACCGGCGTCGATGGTGCTGACGATCAGGTCGATGGCGCCCGCGTTGAGCATCGACTGCATGTCGGTCGCCGTGACACCCCACTCCGCGAGGAGCCGGTTGCGGCGGGCCA
This sequence comes from Streptomyces sp. NBC_00576, assembly GCF_036345175.1. Lineage (NCBI taxonomy): Bacteria > Bacillati > Actinomycetota > Actinomycetes > Kitasatosporales > Streptomycetaceae > Streptomyces > Streptomyces sp. NBC_00576. Next base: position 3,060,077 of record NZ_CP107780.1, read on the forward strand.
GCGGCAGTTCGGGGAGCCCGGCGCGGATCTCCTCGACCCACTCGCGGGAGGGGGCCACCGGCACCAGGTCCGGCTCGGGGAAGTACCGGTAGTCCTCGGCCTCCTCCTTCACGCGGCCCGAGGTCGTCGACCCGGTGTCCTCGTGGAAGTGCCGGGTCTCCTGGATGATCGTCCCGCCCGAGTTCAGTACGGCGGCGTGCCGCTGGATCTCGAAACGGGCGGCACGCTCCACGGAACGCAGCGAGTTGACGTTCTTCGTCTCGCTGCGGGTGCCGAACTTCTCGCGGCCGTGCGGGCGCAGCGACAGGTTCACGTCGCAGCGCATCTGCCCCTGGTCCATGCGGGCTTCCGAGACACCGAGCGCCTTGATGAGTTCGCGCAGCTCGGCGACGTACGCCTTGGCGACCTCGGGAGCGCGCTCGCCGGCGCCCTCGATCGGCTTGGTGACGATCTCGATGAGGGGGATGCCGGCGCGGTTGTAGTCGAGGAGCGAGTGCGAGGCACCGTGGATACGGCCCGTCGCGCCGCCGACGTGCAGCGACTTGCCGGTGTCCTCCTCCATGTGGGCGCGCTCGATCTCCACGCGGAAGGTCTCGCCGTCCTCCAGCTGGACGTCGAGGTAGCCGTTGAAGGCGATCGGCTCGTCGTACTGAGAGGTCTGGAAGTTCTTCGGCATGTCCGGATAGAAGTAGTTCTTCCGGGCGAAGCGGCACCATTCGGCGATCTCGCAGTGCAGCGCGAGGCCGATCTTGATGGCGGACTCGATGCCGATCGCGTTGACGACCGGGAGCGCGCCGGGCATGCCGAGGCAGGTCGGGCAGGTCTGCGAGTTGGGCTCGCCGCCCAGCTCGGTCGAACAGCCGCAGAACATCTTGGTCTTGGTACCGAGTTCGACATGGACTTCGAGGCCCATGACGGGGTCGTACGTCGCCAGGGCGTCCTCGTACGACACCAACTCGTCGGTCGTGGTGGTCACGGTGAAAACTTCCCTCTCAGCCCAGCAGGACGTCGTCGTCGCCCAGCCGCTTCAGCTCGCGGTAGAGGATGGCGAGGCCGGTGACGATGGCGGCGGCGGACACGGCCGCGTCGATGAGGCGCAGCGTGTCGTTCTCCGAGCGGGCCTTCTTGGCCTGCTTGGCGACGCTGAGGGCACCGAACGCGGTGGTCGCGATGGACAGGTACGTGCCGGACTTGGACTTCTTGAAGCCCTTGGCCTTCGAAAGAGCTTTACTCACAGCGACGGTGCCTCCTCGAGCAGCGGGTGCCCCCACTTTTCCACGAAGGCGGCCTCGACGGCGGCCCCGACCTTGTAAAGGCGGTCGTCCTTGAGCGCCGGGGCGATGATCTGGAGCCCGACCGGCAGTCCGTCCTCCGGTGCGAGACCGCAGGGCAGGGACATGGCCGCGTTGCCGGCCAGGTTGGTCGGGATGGTGCAGAGGTCCGCGAGGTACATCGCCATCGGGTCGTCGGCGCGCTCGCCGATCGGGAAGGCGGTGGTGGGCGTGGTCGGGGAGACGATCACATCCACCGACTCGAACGCCTTCTCGAAGTCCCGGGTGATGAGCGTACGGACCTTCTGGGCGCTGCCGTAGTACGCGTCGTAGTAGCCGGAGCTGAGCGCGTACGTGCCGAGCATGATGCGGCGCTTGACCTCGGGGCCGAAGCCCTCCGCGCGGGTGAGCGAGGTGACCTCTTCGGCGGAGTGCGTACCGTCGTCGCCGCTGCGCAGGCCGTAGCGCAGCCCGTCGAAGCGGGCGAGGTTGGACGAGCACTCGGAGGGCGCGATCAGGTAATAGGCCGACAGCGCCAGGTCGAAGGACGGACAGTCCAGCTCGACGATCTCGGCGCCCAGCTCCTTGAGGAGCGCGACGGACTCGTCGAAGCGCTGGATGACGCCGGCCTGGTAGCCCTCGCCGCGGAACTGTTTGACGACGCCGACGCGCATACCCTCGACGCTGCCGTTACGGGCGGCCTCGACGACCGGCGGGACCGGCGCGTCGATCGAGGTGGAGTCGAGCGGGTCGTGCCCGGCGATGGCCTCGTGGAGGAGCGCCGCGTCCAGGACCGTACGGGCGCAGGGCCCGCCCTGGTCGAGGGAGGACGAGAAGGCGACCATGCCGTACCGCGACACGGCCCCGTACGTCGGCTTGACGCCGACCGTGCCGGTGACGGAGGCGGGCTGGCGGATGGAACCGCCGGTGTCCGTCCCGATGGCCAGCGGCGCCTGGAAGGAGGCGAGGGCGGCGGAGGAACCGCCACCGGAGCCACCGGGGATGCGGGTGAGGTCCCACGGGTTGCCCGTCGGCCCGTACGCGCTGTTCTCGGTGCTCGACCCCATGGCGAACTCGTCCATGTTGGTCTTGCCGAGGATGACGACATCGGCGGCCTTCAGCCGCTTGGTGACGGTCGCGTCGTACGGCGGAATCCACCCTTCGAGCATCTTGGACCCGACGGTGGTCGGGATCCCCTCGGTGGTGAAGATGTCCTTGAGCGCGAGGGGTACGCCGGCCAGCGGGCCCAGCGTCTCCCCGCGCTCGCGCTTGGCGTCGACGGCACGGGCCTGGGCGAGGGCGCCCTCCCGGTCGACGTGCAGGAAGGCGTGCACCTTCTCGTCGACGGCCTCGATCCGGGCCAGGTGGGCCTCGGTGACCTGGACGGCGGTGAGCTCGCCGGAGGCGATCTTCGCTGCGGTCTCGGCGGCGGTGAGCCGAATGATGTTGACGTTGCTGTTGTCCGTCATGGTGATTAGTCCTCCCCCAGGATCTGCGGCACCTTGAAACGCTGCTGCTCCTGGGCGGGGGCGCCGGAGAGCGCCTGCTCGGGGGTGAGCGACGGACGGACCTCGTCCGCGCGCATGACGTTCGTCAGCGGCAGCGGGTGCGAGGTCGGCGGTACGTCTTGGTCGGCGACCTCGCTGACGCGGGCGACCGCGCCGATGATGTCGTCGAGCTGTCCTGCGAAGTGGTCGAGCTCTTCGCCCTTCAGCTCCAGACGCGCCAGCCGTGCGAGGTGGGCGACCTCCTCGCGCGTGATGCCAGGCATGCAGCGATCCTCTGGGTGAGTGCGGTGTGGGTTTTGGCCCCAATCCTAGGGGGCAGGGAGAACAACCCGCGCACGGGTTTGCTGCAGCGCACCCGAGGCCACCACCGGCGAGAGCCCTCCACAGGCGACGGCACCCTTTTGACGGGCGGCAAACGGGCGGTGCGCGGGTGGAAGATCTCCCCGATTCACTCCGCGGCGGGCAAAGCCGCCCGCGGACGCTGCCAACCACGAGTCCCCCGCGCCAACAACCAGGCCGTGGCCTCCTCCGGAGGCATCGCAGCGGCGACAAGCCATCCCTGCACCGCGTCACACCCCATGTCCCGCAACCGCTCCCACGTCTCGTCGTCCTCAACACCCTCGGCGACAACAAGCAGCCCCAGAGAATGCGCGAGATCCACCGTGCACCGCACGATCTCCGAATCCTCCGTGTCCACCGCGAGCCGCGCCACGAACGACCGGTCGATCTTCAGCTCACTCACCGGCAGCCGTCGCAGATGGACCAGCGACGAGTACCCCGTCCCGAAGTCGTCCAGCGACATCTTCACGCCGTGCGCGGTGAGCGCGGCCAGCGTGTCCGCGGCCCTCTGCGGGTCCTCCAGCAGCACGTGTTCCGTTATCTCCAGCTGGAGCGCCCCCGGCGGGACCCCGTGCCGAGCCAGCCGTGCGGCGACGGAACCGGCGAAGCCGGGAGTGTGGACGTCCCTCGGGGAGACGTTGACGGCGACCGGGACGAACAGCTTCTGGGAGCGCCACTTCGCGACCTGTTCGAGCGCCGTCTCCAGCACGTACTCCGTGAGGTGGGGCATCAGCCCGGACGACTCGGCGATCGCTATGAACTCGTCCGGCGGCACCTTCCCGCGCTCCGGGTGCACCCACCGCACGAGCGCCTCCAGGCCGGCCACCTGCCCGTCGAAGCGCACCTTGGGCTGGTAGTGCAGCTCGACCTCGTGCGCGTCGAGCGCGCGCCGCAGGTCGCCCAGCAGGCCCAGCCGGTCCGGGGTGTTGGAGTCCCGCTTGATCTCGTACACCTCGACGCCCGTGCGGTCCCGCTTCGCCTGGTACATCGCGACGTCCGCGCGCCGCAGCAGCCCCTCCGCGTCGAGCGCGTGGTCGGGGAAGACGGCGAGGCCCGCGCTGGCCTCCAGGACGAGGGTGAGTCCGTCGAGGTCGAGCGGGGAGCCGAGCACGGCGACCAGGTTGCGGGCGACGCGGGTGGCAGACGTCGTGGAGTCGACGACCGGCAGTAAGACGGCGAACTCGTCGCCGCCGAGCCGCGCGGCCTCGGCGCCACGCGGCAGGGCGAGGCGCAGCCGGTCCGCTATCTGGAGGAGGAGGCGGTCACCGGCGAGGTGGCCCAGTGTGTCGTTGACGGACCGGAAGCGGTCGAGGTCTATGAGCATCAACGCGGCCCGCGCATCGATGCGTTCGGCATCGTCGAGGGCCGTCCAGGTCCGTTCCAGGAGCCACTGTCTGTTGGGCAGTCCGGTCAGCGGGTCGCGCAGTTGTTCCTCGGCCCGGGCCCTGGCTATCCACAGGGTGGAGTCGAGAGCGATGAGAGGGATGGCGAACAGCGGCAGCAGGATCGGCAGGGCGACGGCGACGACGCAGATCAGCGGCGCGATGGCCAGCAGCGCGATAGCGACCAGGCCCTGTCTGACCAGGGCGGAGCGGGCGACCGTGGGCAGTCCTCCGCGCGGGGTGTGCAGATACCAGAGCAGGGTGCGGGTGAGCCCGAGGTAGGTGACCGCGATCAGCATCACCTCGGGTGCCGTGTAGACGCTCCAGGTCATCGGGTCCCACGGTGACTCGACGGACGGGATCCGGCCGAACGCGGCGAGCACCAGCGCGCCGGCGCCGATGCCGAGGATGTCCACCGAGCCGTGCAGGATGCCCTGCCGCCAGCGGTGGCGCCGGGCTATGCCGACCAGGACGACGACGGTGAGGCTGACCATGCCGGCCGGCACCCACCCGTACAGCAGCAGTACGGCGAGGGTGAGGGCGGAGCCCGATCCGGTGCCGCCCCACCAGCGGGCGCGGCCGAGGGCGACGAGGTGGCCGACGATGACACCGGTGAGCACGGCGAAGGCCCAGCCGACGGTGCCGGAGGGGAAGAGCGCGCTGTGGCCGGTGAAGCCGCGATAGAAGCCTGCGCCCAGGACGAACCCGGCCGACGCGACGACCGCCGCGGGCAGCGCGGGCCAGGACAGCTGGCGTGCGGGGTCATGGGCGTGCAGGTGGGCGACGCGTTCCTCGGCGGTGAGGTGGGCCGTCAGCGGGGTCGACACCCTGCTGTCGGCGACGATGCGCTGCCCCGTGCCGCCGCTCCCACCCGTCCTGCCCGCCGGTCCGGTCGTACCTACGCCGATACCCGCCCGGTCCAGGAACCGTGCCGTCCGGCGGGCCGCACCCTGTTCCCGGCCCGGCTCGGGGCGGCCCGCGAGGAGGCCGGAACCCCAACGCCAGAAGCCGGATATCCGGCTTCGGCGCAGCCTTGAGGGAGGGGCGGCGCTATCGGTCGGTTCCATTCCCGTCCCTCTCACAGCCGGCGGTGCCCACGCCACGCGGTCCGCTGTCCGTCAACCGTCAACAGCACCGCGTCCGAAACCGCATCCGGGCACGGCAGGCGCATACGTCAACAGTAGGCCGCAGAAGGCTTCCACGTGCAGCAGTCGTCGACGGTTGCCCGAATGCGACCGGCCACCCGTATGCATCTGGTATGCGCCGATCGGGTGGTCTTCAACCCCTGTTCCTCCCCTGTTCCTCCCCTATTCCTGGTGCGGAAGCGCTGCTTCGGCCGCTGCCTCGGGCCCCTGTTCGAGTAGGACGGCGAAGCCGTCCTCGTTCAGAACAGGCACCTTCAACTGCATGGCCTTGTCGAACTTCGAACCAGGATTGTCACCCACAACCACGAAAGACGTCTTCTTCGAAACAGAACCGGTCACCTTTGCTCCACGGCTCTGCAGCGCCTCCTTCGCGCCGTCCCGGGTGTGGTGTTCGAGGGTGCCGGTCACGACGACGGTGAGCCCTTCGAGCGGGCGCGGCCCCTCGTCCTCACCGGAGCCCTCCTCCTCCATCCGGACTCCGGCGGCCCGCCACTTGCGCAGGATCTCCTGGTGCCAGTCCACCGCGAACCACTCCTTGAGCGAGGCCGCGATGATCGGGCCGACCCCGTCCGTGGTCGCCAACTCCTCCTCGGAGGCCTGCTCAATGCGCTCGATCGAGCGGAATTCACGGGCCAGCGCCTCGGCGGCGACCGGACCGACATGCCGGATCGACAGACCGGTGATGATCCGGGCCAGCGGACGCTCCTTGGCGGCGGCGATGTTGGCGAGCATCGAGACCGCGTTCTTCCTGGGCTCGCCCTCCTGGTTGGCGAAGACCGTCACGATCTTCTCCTCGCCGGTCTTCGGGTCACGCTTGGGCAGCCCGCTGTCCTGGTCCAGGACGTACGCCTTGATCGGCAGCAGCCGCTCGATGGTGAGGTCGAAGAGGTCGCCCTCGTCGACGAGCGGCGGCTCGGCCGGCTCCAGCGGCTTGGTGAGCGCGGCGGCGGCCACGTAACCGAAGTTCTCGATGTCGAGGCACTTGCGCCCGCCGAGATAGAACAGCCGCTCCCTCAACTGGGCCGGGCAGCTCTGTCCGTTGGGGCAGCGAAGGTCGACGTCGGCCTCCTTCATGGGCCGCAGCGGCGTACCGCACTCGGGGCACTCGGCCGGCATCTCGAAGGGCTTCTCCGTGCCGTCGCGCAGGTCGGCGACCGGGCCGAGGATCTCCGGAATCACGTCACCGGCCTTGCGCAGCACCACGGTGTCGCCGATGAGTACGCCCTTGGCCTTGACGACGTCCTGGTTGTGCAGGGTGGCGAACTCGACCTCCGAGCCGGCCACCGTGACCGGTTCGACCTGCGCGTACGGCGTGACCCTGCCCGTACGCCCCACGCCCACGCGGATGTTGATGAGCTTGGTGTTGACCTCCTCGGGCGCGTACTTCCAGGCGATCGCCCAGCGCGGGGCGCGCGAGGTCGAGCCGAGGCGGCCCTGGAGCGGGATCTCGTCGAGCTTGACGACGACCCCATCGATCTCGTGCTCCACGGAGTGCCGGTTCTCGCCGTAGTACGCGATGAACTCCCGTACGCCGTCGAGGTCGTCGACCTGCTTCGCGTACCGCGTGGTCGGCAGGCCCCACTCGTGGAGGAGTTTGTACGCCTCGGAGAGGCGGGTCAGCGGGTCGTAGCCCTCCAGGGCGCCGATGCCGTGAACCACCATGTGCAGCGGGCGCGTGGCGGTGACGCGCGGGTCCTTCTGGCGGAGCGAACCGGCCGCCGCGTTGCGCGGGTTGGCGAACGGCTTGTCACCGCCCTCCACCAGGCGGGCGTTCAGCTCCTCGAACTTCTCCATCGGGAAGTAGACCTCGCCGCGGATCTCCACCAGGTCCGGGACGCGTCCACCCGTCAGCCGATCCGGGATCTCGGCGATCGTCCGCACGTTGGGCGTGATGTCCTCGCCGGTGCGGCCGTCGCCGCGGGTCGCCGCGCGCGTGAGACGCCCGTTCTCGTACGTCAGGTTGACGGCGAGGCCGTCGACCTTCAGCTCGCACAGGAAGTGGTGCTCGGATGCGCCGACGTCCTTGTGGACGCGCTCCGCCCACGCCGCCAGTTCCAGGTCGTCGAAGGCGTTGTCGAGGGAGAGCATGCGCGAGCGGTGCTCGACCGACGTGAAGTCCGTCTCGTACGCCCCCGAGACCTTCTGGGTCGGGGAGTCGGGAGTGCGCAGCTCCGGATGCTCCTCCTCCAGCGCCTCCAGGGTGCGCAGGAGCTTGTCGAACTCCGCGTCGCTGACGACGGGAGCGTCGTTCACGTAGTACCGGAAGCGGTGCTCCTCGATGCGCTCGGCGAGCTGGGCGTGCCTGTCGCGCGCCTCGGCGGGCACCGATGTGGTCTGTGCGTGCTGTTCGCCGGCCACCGTATTGTCCTCCCGTTACTCTGGGTTGTCCGCGAGTGATCTCGCCGCCTGGACGCAGTGGGCGAGCGCCTGTCGTGCGTACTGCGGGGAAGCGCCCGCGAGTCCGCACGACGGAGTGATCGTGACCGCCTCCGCGAGAAGCCCCGGATGCAGCCCCAGCCTGCGCCACAACGACCTGACCCCACTGACGCTACCGGCAGGGTCTGACAATGGGCCGTCCGTGCCCGGCACGACACCGGCGAACAGGCGCGTACCGCCTTCCACCGCCTCACCGATCACGTCGTCGTCACGCTCGGTGAGAAGTGCGAAGTCGAAGGAGACGGCGGCGGCACCGGCTCTGCGGAGCAGGGCGAACGGGACGTCCGGCGCGCAGGAGTGAACGACGACCGGCCCGTCGCCGGCCGCCGCGACGACCTCCCGGAGGGTCGCCTCGGCGACCTGGCGGTCGGGAGCACGGTGGGTGCGGTAGCCGCTGGCGGACCTCACGTGGCCGCGCAGTACGGCGATGAGGGACGGTTCGTCGAGCTGCAGGACGAGTTGGGCTCCGGGGATGCGGCGGCGCAGTTCGTCGAGGTGGAGGCGGATGCCCTCGGCGAGGGAGCCGGCGAGGTCGCGGCAGGCGCCGGGGTCGGAGAGGGCGAGCTCACCGTTCCTGAGTTCCAGGCCGGCGGCCAGTGTCCAGGGGCCCACGGCCTGTACCTTCACCTGGCCCTCGTACCCCTGCGTGAACTCCTCCAGCGCGTCGACGTCCTCGCCGAGCCAGGAACGGGCCCGCTTGGTGTCCCGGCCCGGGCGGTCACCGAGGCGCCAGCCGCTGGGCTCCACGCGCGCGTACATCTCCACGAGCATGCCGATGGTGCGGCCGATCATGTCGGCGCCGGGGCCGCGGGCGGGGAGTTCGGGCAGGAAGGGGAAGGTCTCGAAGGTCCCGGTGGCCGCCTTGGCGGCTTCCCGGGCGTCGCCGCCGGGAAGGGAACCGATGCCGGTGGCGGGGCCGAAGGTGGGGTTCGCGTTCACGTGAGGCAGCCTATGTTTCTTCGCCCCCGCCGCCCCTACCCGTCCCTCCCCCAGAGGGGGGACCCCCATCGGGGGCGCTGCCCCCGAACCCCCGCTCCTCAAACGCCGGAGAGGCTGGAACACCCAGCCTCTCCGGCGTTTGAGGACAGGCCCCGTCAGCGACCCGGGCGTACCGTCACGTCGTTGATCTCCGCGTCCCGGGGCAGGTCCAGCGCCAGCAGGATCGTGGTCGCCACCGACTCGGGGTCGATCCACTTCGACGGGTCGTACTCCTTGCCCTCCTGCTGGTGCACCTTCTCCTGCATCGGACTCGTCGTACGCCCCGGATAGACCGTCGTCACCCGCACCCCCGCCTCGTGTTCCTCCTGGCGCAACGAGTCCGCGAGGGCCTTGAGGCCGTGCTTGGACGCGGCGTACGCGGACCAGTTGGCACTCGCGTTCAGGCCCGCGCCGGAGTTGACGAAGATCACCTGGCCCTGGGAGACGCGGAGTTGGGGCAGGAGGTGACGGGTCAGCTCGGCGGGGGCGATCAGGTTGACGTTCAGCTGGTGGCGCCAGGTCTTCGGGGTCAGGTCGCCAACAGGGCCGAGATCGACCACCCCCGCGATGTGCAGCAGGGAGTCCACTCGCTCCGGCAGCGCCTGGTGGGAGAACGCCCAGGACAGCCGGTCCGGATCGGCCAGGTCGCCCACCAGAGTCCTCGCCCCCGGGAACTCCGCCGCCAACTCCTTCGCGCGCCCCGCGTCCCGCGCGTGCAGCACGAGTTCGTCCCCGCGCGCGTGCAGCCGCCGCGCGACCGCCGCACCGATACCCGACCCCGCCCCGGTGATCACATGTGTAGCCATGCCCGCCATGCTCGCATCACGGGGCCGGCCGTCATGCCACTCCCCTGCTCTCCTCCAGGTACGCCAGCGCCCCCACCGGCTCCTCCGCGAAGAACACCAGGTCGGTGAGCGGGCGGGGCAGGAATCCCTCGGTCTCCATGCGGCGGAACTGTTCCTTCAGTCCGTCGTAGAAGCCCGCCGTGTTCAGCAGCACCACCGGCATGTCCGTCTTACGGTGCTTCTTCAGCTCCAGGATCTCCGTGGCCTCGTCGAGCGTTCCGGTGCCGCCCACCATGATCACGACAGCGTCCGCCTTCTCCAGGAGGATCCGCTTCCGCTCCCCGAGGTCGCGCGCGATCACCATCTCGTCGGCGCCCGGACGTGCCTTGGCCGCGAGGAAGTCCACCGAGACGCCGAGCAGCCGGCCGCCCGCCTCCTGGACTCCGTCCGCCACCACCTTCATCAGGCCCACGTCCGAGCCGCCCCAGACGAGGGTGTGCCCGCCCTTGCCGAGCAGTTTCGCGAACTCCCGCGCGGGGCGCGTGTAACGGTCGTCCAGGTCGGCGGCGGAGAGGAAGACACAGATGTTCATGCCCTCACCGTACGCGGGAGGATCACGGGCGGATCGCGGGCGGATCCGGGAACAACCCGGGCTCCGCGAACGCTCTTTCGACATGACCGAAGGACACACGATCACCATCGAGCAGCACACCGAGCGTGTACGGGTCGTCCACGGCGGCCAGGTGCTCGCCGAGAGCGAGCGGGCCCTCGTCCTGCGCGAGACCGGCCTGCCCCCGCGGTACTACCTCCCCGCGGAGGACGTCCGCCTCGACCTGCTGACGCCCTCCGACACCCACACGTACTGCCCCTTCAAGGGCACGGCGTCCTACTGGTCCCTCCCGGACGCCGCGGACCTCGTCTGGGCATACCCCGAGCCGAACCCGGAGGTGGCCCGGATAAAGGACCACCTCTGCTTCTACGAGGTCGAGACCCTGTAGACCGAACCGAGACGGCTCAGTTCACGCCCGCCGTGGCCCGGTTCGTCGTGGCGATCGTCGCCGAGCCGACGACGCGGGTGCCGTCGTACAGGACGATCGCCTGGCCCGGTGCCACCCCGCGTACGGGCTCGGTGAACGTGACCTCCAGGGTGCCGTCGAGCAGTTCGGCGGTCACCTCGGTCTCGCCGCCGTGGGCGCGCAGCTGGGCGGTGTAGGTGCCGGGGCCGGTGGGGGCCGCTCCGCACCAGCGGGGCTTGATGGCGGTGAGCGCGTCGACGTCGAGGGCGGCGGCCGGGCCGACCGTCACCGTGTTGTCGACCGGGGAGATGTCGAGGACGTAGCGCGGCTTGCCGTCGGCGGCCGGGGTGCCGATGCGAAGGCCCTTGCGCTGGCCGATGGTGAAGCCGTACGCGCCCTCGTGCGTGCCGATCTTCGCGCCGGACTCGTCGACGATGTCGCCCTCGGCGCGGCCCAGGCGGTTTGCCAGGAAGCCCTGGGTGTCGCCGTCGGCGATGAAGCAGATGTCGTGCGAGTCGGGCTTCTTGGCGACCGCGAGGCCGCGCCGCTCGGCCTCCGCGCGGATCTCGTCCTTGGTGGTGAGGGTGTCGCCGAGGGGGAACATCGCGTGGGCGAGCTGACGGTCGTCGAGCACCCCGAGGACGTACGACTGGTCCTTGGCCATGTCGGAGGCGCGGTGCAGCTCGCGCGTGCCGTCCTCGAGAACGATCACCTGGGCGTAGTGGCCCGTGCAGACCGCGTCGAAGCCCAGGGCGAGGGCCTTGTCGAGGAGCGCGGCGAACTTGATCTTCTCGTTGCAGCGCAGGCACGGGTTGGGGGTGCGCCCCGCCTCGTACTCGGCGACGAAGTCGTCCACCACGTCCTCGCGGAAGCGTTCGGCGAGGTCCCACACGTAGAAGGGGATGCCGATGACGTCGGCCGCACGGCGGGCGTCGCGGGAGTCCTCGATGGTGCAACAGCCACGCGCGCCCGTGCGGAACGACTGCGGGTTCGCGGACAGGGCGAGGTGGACGCCTGTCACATCGTGGCCGGCTTCCGCCGCGCGGGCGGCGGCTACGGCGGAGTCCACGCCGCCGGACATGGCGGCCAGTACGCGGAGGGGCTGCTGCGAGGTGTGAGTCATAACCCCTCAAGGGTACGGGGCGCCGGGAACCGGGGCGCGCGAGTATCCGTTCACGCTCACATGGAGGAAACACAGGCTCGGCGGGACACCGGCCGCGGCCTTTCGCAGGACATCCCCCAGCAGTTGCGGAGCGAGGGGCACGGGAGGGCGCCCAAGGACGGCGACCGGCGGATCGGGCGGCGCGCCCTGCTCATCGGCGGGGCGGTGGCCGCCGTCGCCACGGGCGTGCTCGCGCGCGACGAGCTGGGGCACCTGTGGTGGCGGGTGCCCGGGGTGTCCAAGCCGCGCAAGGAGGGCGAGGTCGACTTCACGGGGGCGCGCTGGGTGGCGGCCTCCTCGGCGAACTGGCGGATGGCGGACCGGCCCGACGACTACGCCGTGGACCGGGTGATCATCCATGTCACGCAGGGCAGCTTCGCCAGCGCGGTGAAGGTCTTCCAGGACCCGGGGCACGGAGCGGCGGCGCACTACGTCGTCCGCAAGGACGGGCGGATCACCCAGATGATCCGCGAGCTGGACGTGGCGTTCCACGCGGGCAACCGGGAGTACAACGAGCGGAGCGTGGGCATCGAGCACGAGGGCTTCGTGGAGAAGCCCGAGGACTTCACGGACGCGATGTACGCCGCCTCGGCGCGGCTGACGGCCCGGGTCTGCGCGCGGTACGACATACCCGTCGACCGGGAGCACATCATCGGGCATGTGGAGGTGCCGGGCACGGACCACACCGATCCGGGGAAAGGGTGGGACTGGGAGAAGTACCTGCGGCTCGTGACACAGGCCCGCACCGCTCCGGTGCGAAAATCGGCGTGACGTACATCATATGGCTCAAGGTTATGAGCTTGGAATGAGTGCCGGCCGCCCGAAGTGTCCGGTCCGCAGATCCTGACCTGCGCGCCGCCAACTCGCCTGTGTTTTCGCAGAGTTGAGCATCAGGGCGACGCTTTCGGTTTCCACAGGTTCTCGCCGGACTTCCAAAGTTTCCCTCAGTCCTCACACAGCCCTTGGCCCAAAGCTCCGCTGCCATGAGCAACATGACCAACACAAAGAGCAAGGGCATGCACCGGCGGAAGTTCCTCGGCGGAATGGCCGGGGCCGGGCTGGCGGCCGTAGGTGCGGCGGGGGCGACCTTCGCCATGCTGACCGACGGCAACGCCTTCGAGGCCGCGGCGGCCGACACCACCCTGAACATCCCGGACCTGCTGGAGGGCACCACCGCCGACGGCACCACGACATTCACCCTGACCGCGAAGACCGGGACGAGCGAGGTGGTCAGCGGCGTCACCAGTACGACGGCCGGCTACAACGGGTCGTACCTCGGCCCGACCATGAAGTGGACCAACGGCAGCACCGTCCTGCTGAACATCACCAACACCCTGGGCGCGGACACCAGCGTCCACTTCCACGGCGCCCACGTCCCGCCCAAGATGGACGGCGGCCCGCAGAACGCCTTCGCCGACGGCACGACCTGGTCGCCCACCTTCGAGATCAAGGACGAGGCCAAGACCCTCTGGTACCACCCGCACGCCCTGGGCACCACGGCCGAGCAGGTCGTCCACGGTCTGGCCGGGATGATCATCGTCGAGGACGACTCGGACGCCTCGGCCGCGCTGCCGAGCGAGTACGGCGTCGACGACATCCCGCTCATCCTGCAGTGTCTGGCCGCCGACAGCTCGGGCGACATCAAGTACAACCTGACCGGCTACCTCTCCGCCGGCCTGTCCTATCCGGTGCTGTGCAACGGCACCAACGTCGACGCGACCACCCTCGGCTTCACGGCCACCAAAACCCGTACGCGGTTCCGGGTGCTCAACGCCTCCCCCTCCGACATCATGACCGTCCAGCGGAGCGACGGCGGGACCCTCACCCAGATAGCCACCGACCAGGGCTATCTGACCGAGGCCACCGAGGTGACCTCCATCCGGCTGGTGGCGGGTGCCCGCGCCGAGTTCGTCCTCGATCTCAGCGCCGCGGTGACCCTGCAGACCGTCGTCACCACCGGCTGGGTTCGCGGCGGCAGCGGCACGTACGACTTCCTGACCGTCACGCCGGACGCCTCCGACACCCCGGCCGACCTGCCGAGCTCGCTCAACACGATCACCCGGTACGACACGACGGACTTCGCCGCCCGCACGGTCACGCTGGGGCAGGTGGGCACGGCGATGAACATCAACGGCAAGTCCGGCACCACCATGGCCTCGATGGCGACGATCATGACCACCCTCGACGCCGAGGAGGTCTGGACGATCTCCAACACCACCCAGCTGGAACACTCCTTCCATCTGCATGACGTGCCGTTCCAGCTGATCGCGATCAACGGAGTCGCACCCACCGGCACCGACCTGGGCTGGTTCGACACCTACGAGGTGGTCGGCGGCGGCTCGATCAAGATCGCGATGAAGTTCACCGACTTCACCGACGACACGTACATGTACATGCTCCACTGCCATCTGCTGCAACACGAGGACGAGGGCATGATGGCCGCCCTCATGGTGATGGACAGCTGAGCGGGCCTGGTGAGGCAGGGTGCCCAACCTGCCCCTCGGCTAGCTGAGGCCCGCCGCCCGTGCCCGTTCCACCACGGGGCCGATCGCCTTCGCCACCGCCTCCACATCCGCCTGCGTGGAGGTGTGGCCGAAGGAGAAGCGCAGGGTGCCGCGGGCCAGGTCGGGGGCCGTACCGGTGGCCAGGAGAACATGGCTGGGCTGGGCCACACCGGCCGTGCAGGCGGACCCCGTCGAGCACTCGATGCCCTGAGCGTCCAGAAGCAGCAGCAGGGAGTCGCCCTCGCAGCCGGGGAAGGTGAAGTGGGCGTTGGCGGGCAGCCGGTCGACCGGGTCGCCGCCCAGCACCGCGTCCGGCACCACCCTGCGCACCTCCTCGATCAGGGAGTCGCGCAGGGCGCCGATCTCGTGCGCGAACCACTCCTGCTGCTCGGCGGCGATCCGCCCGGCCACCGCGAAGGAGGCGACGGCCGGCACATCGAGGGTCCCGGACCGCACGTGCCGTTCCTGCCCGCCGCCGTGCAGCACGGGTACGGGGCTGTACTCGCGGCCCAGCAGCAGCGCGCCGATGCCGTACGGGCCGCCGACCTTGTGGCCGGAGACGGTCATCGCGGCGAGCCCGGAGTCGGCGAAGGAGAGTGGCACCTGACCGAAGGCCTGCACGGCGTCGGCATGCAGGGGAATGTCGAACTCGCGTGCCACGTCGGCGAGTTCACGGACCGGCATGATCGTGCCGATCTCGTTGTTGGCCCACATCACGGTGGCCAGGGCCACACTGCCGGGGTCGCGGGCGACGGCCTCACGCAGGGCGTCGGGATGGACTCGGCCGTACGAGTCGACCGGGAGGTACTCGACGACGGCGCCCTCGTGCTCGCCGAGCCAGTGCACGGCGTCGAGAACGGCGTGGTGCTCGACGGGGCTGGCGAGAACGCGGACGCGGGCCGGATCGGCGTCCCGCCGGGACCAGTACAGCCCCTTGACGGCGAGGTTGTCGGCCTCGGTGCCGCCCGAGGTGAACACGACCTCGCTGGGCCGGGCACCCAGCGACTCGGCGAGCGTCTCACGGGCCTCCTCGACCGTACGCCTGGCCCTGCGGCCGGCCGCGTGGAGTGAGGAGGCGTTGCCGGTGACGCCCAGCTGCGCGGTCATTGCCTCGACCGCCTCCGGAAGCATCGGGGTGGTCGCGGCGTGGTCGAGGTATGCCATGGTGCCGTGATTCTACGGCGCCCCGGTGAAGGGACCGAGGGGAGGGCGCCCACGCTATCTGCGCACCGTCAGGAGTACGCCCACGCCACCCAGGACCGGGCCGACGGTGGTCAGAAGCTCCAGGAGACGGTGTTGTCCAGCTCCATGAGGGTGACCAGCACGACCAGGTCGGCCACGCCGAGACCGAGGCCGAGGATGGCCCGGCCGGGCCGCTTGGTGCCGCGCCAGAGGGCGACGACGGCCAGCGCGATGGCTACGGGGCCGAGGAAGACGTTGAGGACCAGCAGGCCCAGCAGACCGAGGACGAAGGACGCGACAGCCATGCCGTCGGCGTCGCGGGGAGCGGTGCGCTCGGTACGGCCGGTGGCCGATGCGGTGAGTTGCATGGTGATCAGCTCCGACGGGCGAGGCGCTCACGGAGCGCGAAGACGGCGAGCCAGGCGGCGATACCGGCGGCGGCCAGGACGGTGAACGAGACCGGGAGATGGGCGACGGTGCCCAGCACCATGCCCAGCAGCAGAAGGACGGCTACGAGGAAGAACATGGGAGGAGATCCCTTTCGTTACAGTTCAGTGAACGCTTGTAGTAACACTTGTTCACTGACTCTTGAGTCTAGCGCGCTTTCCGGCTTTTCAATTACAGAGAACAGTTGTTAACTGCATGGCATGAGTCACACTCTCGGCGTCCGACAGGTCCAGAAGCAGAAGACCCGGCAGGCGCTCCTGGACGCGGCGCTCGGCCTGTTGGAGGACCAGAGCCTGAGCAGCCTCGGTCTGCGCGAGGTGACCCGTGCCGTCGGAGTCGCCCCCACCGCCTTCTACCGGCACTTCCGCTCCACCGCCGACCTCGGTATCGCGCTCGTCGAGGAGGCGCTCGGCAGCCTCCACCCGATGATCGGTACGACGGTGTCCGGTTCCGGCGACAGCGAGGACCGCATAGTCCGCGCGGTCGACCTGATCGCCGGTCACGTCCAGGCGCAGCCCGCCCACGTCCGCTTCATCGCACGCGAACGGCATGGCGGGGTCCAGCCGGTCCGCGAGGCCATCCGGGACCAACTCGCCCGGTTCGCCGAGGAGGTGCGGGACGCGCTGGCCGAACAGCCCGAGTCCCAGGGCTGGACCGAGGAGGACCTGCTGATGCTCGCGGGTCTGTACGTCGACCAGATGCTGGTGACGGCCTCCCAGTTCCTGGAGACCCTGGACGCCCCGGCGGCACAGCGCGAACAGGTGGCCCACCTGGCGACCCGCCGAATGCGCCTGATCGCCATCGGCCGCAGACACTGGCTGGCCTGACCGACGGTGGACCACCCCCGGAACGCACGTGGGCGGCGCGCCCGTCCGTCGAGCGCGCCGCCCATGTCGTACCCGTACGAGGCCTCCTGGCCCGCAGCCCGTCAGCCCTGCCGCTGGATCTGCTGACCCTGCCCAGGGCCGCCCTGACCGCCACCGGGGCCACCACCACAGCCACCGCCACCGCCCTGACCGCGACCCGGGCCGCCGGACGGCATGCCCGAGGGCGCGCCGGACGGAGCCGCGCCGGTCGGCTGACCCGATGGAGCCCCTGAGGCACCGTCGGTCGGGGCCCCTGACGGGGCGCCGCTCGGCGCACCCGAAGGGGCGCCCGACGGCATGCCCGAGGGGGCCTGGCAACTCTGCCCGGAGGTACCGGAGTTGCCGCTGGTCGAGGTCGACGAGTCACCCGAACCGCAGGCGGTGAGCACCAGCGGGGACAGCGCCAGCAGAGCCACGGCGGGGACGAGACGCACACGCTTCATGAGAAACAACTCCAGGAAAGATGCAGGAGAGATGAGGAAGTTTCGAGGCAGGCATCGAATCAATGACACCTGGTGGTTCCTTGAGCCCGCCCTGTTTCCCGCCTGTGCGTCAGGTAAAGCGCGTCCATAAGAACGCGCCTGACCTGGCCTTTCTCTCCGGAGAGCAAACTACCCGCTGGTACAGGTCCGTGACAGAAGCCGCCGCGCGGTCCTCAGCCCCTCGGCCCCTCAGCCCTTCACCCGAGCCGTACGCTCGCCAACTGCCGTGACTGGGCGACGAGTCGGTCCGCGCTGTCCCAGACCTCGGCGTCCTCCTCCAGGAAGCCGCCGGCCAGGTTGCGGGTCGTTATCGACACCCGCAGCGGGCCCGGCGCCGGGCGGCAGCGGACATGCACGGTCAGTTCGACCGTCGGGACCCAGCCGGACATGCCGATCTCGAACGCGGTCGGCGGCAGCGCGTCGACGGCGAGGAGCAGCGAGAGGGGGTCGGCGTCGCGGCCGTCGGCGAGCCCGAACCAGGACCGCATCTCCCCCTTTCCGGAGGGTGCGCCGAGTGCCCAGCCGAGCGTGGCGGGGTCGAGTTTGAGCATCAGCCGGTCGGTGATGGTGGAACTGCCGGGGATGGGTGCGGGTGCGTCCTGCGGGCCGAAGCACTGGTCCATGGGCGGCATCGCGGGGGGCTCGGCGGTCGTCCGGACGTCGTCGGGAAGGGCGTCCAGGTCGCCGTAGGAGGCGAGGACCCGGATCCGCTCGACCTCCTGGCCCTCGTCGTCGTACTGGAAGAGGGAGGCCTGACCGGTCGACAGCGAGCGTCCGGTGCGGACCACGTCCGTGCGGACGACGGCCGGACCGGGGCGGGACGCGGTGAGGTAGTGCGCGGAGACGCTGAACGGGTCGCCGTGCGGGAGGGCGTCCGCGAGGGCGCGGCCCAGTACCGCCAGCAGATAGCCGCCGTTGACGGCGTTGATGACGGTCCAGCCGGCGGAGAGTTCGGCGTCGTAGACGCCGGGCGCGCGCCGGGTGACGGCGGTGTCGCGGTCGAACTCGCTGTCGCCGATGCTGGCTCGCACGGCCTGGACGGAAGCTGCTTCTGGCATGCCTGAACGGTACAACAGAAGAATACTAAGCGGTAGCTTTTTCGGATCGACGACGCTCTGCCGCTTGGTAAGTGCCCGGAATGTCTTGGGTAAGGGTTCGTCCGAAGCCGTGACCTCCGGCACCGGTTCCTCCTCCTCCCAGACATGAGCCTCACCGGTACGCCGTTTCTCATCACGACGATCGCGCTCGCCGCCGTCGCCGTACTGCTGCCCCTCGCCCTCTGGTCCCGGGTCCGCGGGCCCGCGCTCGTGCGCGGCGCCGCCAGGCTGCTGATGGTGCTGTTCGCCCAGGGCACGGCGATCACCCTGGTCTTCCTGGTGGTGAACAACGCCAACAACCTGTACGACAACTGGGGCGACCTCCTCGGCACGGGAGACCATGTCCAGGCCGCCGCCGACCTCGGCCCCGACGGCACCGGCGGCATCTCGCTGCGCAGGCTGCCGAAGATGAGGCAGACGTTCCACGAGGGCAGCGGGCCGGGCATGCACGCGGCCGGCGGCGTCGAGGTCACCGACCTCAGAGGCCGGGTGTCGGGCGTCGACGCCGAGGTCTACGTCTGGCTGCCACCCCAGTACCACGAGGCCGCCTACCGGCACCGCAGTTTCCCGGTCGTCGAACTGCTGCCGGGCTACCCGGGTTCACCGAAGGCCTGGTTCGGTTCACTGCACGCGCCCGGGCAACTGCTGCCGTTGATGAAGAGCGGCTCGATCACGCCCTTCATCCTGGTGGCGCCCCGCACGACGCTCATCGCCGACGCGGACACCGGCTGCGCCAACATTCCGGGCCGGGTCAACGCGGACAGCTGGCTCAGCGTCGACGTACCGAAAATGGTCATGGACAACTTCCGCGCCGAGAGCGGGCCCGGCGGCTGGGCCGTGGCCGGCTACTCGGCCGGGGCGCACTGCGCGGCGAAGCTCGCCATAGCGCACCCCGACCGCTACCGGGCCGCGGTGTCCATGTCCGGCTACAACGACCCGATGGGCGAACCCGTATCGCTGACCGCGCAGAACCCGCAGCTACGGGCCGCGAACAACCCGTACCTGATCCTCAAGCACGACCGCGTCCCGCCCGCGATCGCGCTGTACGTCTCCGGCGAGTCCGGCGACGGCTACGAGGCCGGCCTGGCCCTGCGGAAGGTGGCGAAGTCGCCGACGGCGGTGGACGTGGTGTACCTGCCGCGCAGCGCCGGCGGCCACAACATGGCGCTGTGGCGCCCCCAGATCACCACGGTGTTCCGCTGGCTCACCCAGCAGTTCGACGCGGGCGGCCGGAAGGCGGGCGACGGCACGGCCGGCTCCGGCTCCGTTACCCGGACTCTTCCTCACGAGCCGTCGACCGCCGGTTCCACGCGCGCGGCGCTCGCCAGTGGAACCGCATCGCGAGCAGCCGCAGTACGAAGGCCGTGACGACCGCCAGCCCGCTGGTGACCGGGTTGAGCACGTCGTAGCGGATGCAGAGGACGACCAGGGCGGAGCCGACGATCGCCGGGACCGCGTACAGGTCACGGTCCCAACGCAGCAGCGAGGGAACCTCGTTGGCGAGGACGTCACGCAGCACTCCGCCGCCCACGGCGGTCGCGAGACCGAGGGCGGCGGAGGCGGTGAGGCCCAGGCCGTAGTCGTACGCCTTCACCGTGCCCGTGACACAGAACAGCCCGAGCCCCGCCGCGTCGAACACGTTGACGCCCGCCTGGATGCGCTCCACCTCCGGGTGGAGGAAGAAGACGAGCAGGGCGGCGAGCAGCGGCGTCAGGAAGTACCCGAGATCCCTGAACGCCGCCGGCGGCACCGCCCCGATGACCAGATCCCGCAGCAGCCCGCCGCCCAGCGCGGTGACCTCGGCGAGTACGGCGATCCCGAAGACGTCGAAGTTCTTCCGGACGGCGAGCAGGGCGCCGGAGATCGCGAAGACGAAGATGCCGACGAGGTCGAGGGTGTGCTGGACGGAGGGGTTGAAGAGCTGCTGTATCACCCCCATATTCTGACCTAGAAACGGGTATGCACCTTACAAAGCAAGGCTGGAACGTTTGGTGACCTACAAGACAGGCTTGCCGGTCGTGAAGAGCCATGTCTGGAACAGGTCGTCGAGCTGTTGCCCGCTGATCTTCTCCGCGAGCCGGATGAAGTCGTCGGTGTTCGCGTTGCCGTACTTGTGCAGCCTGGTCCAGGTGGGCAGCAGCTTGAAGAAGGCGGGGTCACCGATGCGTTCGCGGAGCATCTGGAGCGTCATCGCGCCGCGCTGGTAGACGGCCGAGGCGAACATGGTGTCCCGTTGCGGATCGCCGACGACGATCTGCCAGAAGGCGTTAGCGGCGGGGCGGGAGTTGTACCCGGCGAGGAAGGAGTCGTGCGCCGAGCGGGTGCCCTTGTACTCGGCCCACAGCCACTGGGAGTAGGTCGCGAAACCCTCGTTGAGCCAGATGTCCTTCCAGCGCTCCGTCGACACGGAGTCGCCGAACCACTGGTGGGCCAGCTCGTGCACGATGGTCGTCTCGTTGCGCACGGCCGAGTACACCGGTTTGGTCTGCGTCTCCAGCGAGAACCCGGCCGCCGGCATGTCGTCGACGATCGCCCCGGTCTCCTCGAACGGATACGGCCCGAAGACCTTCGACCAGTAGTCCGTGGCCTCGGCCGTCACCGCGTACACGTCGACGCTGTTGCTGTTCGCGAGCACCGGGTCGATGGCCACGTAGATCGGCGTCCCGCCGGGCGTGACGCCCGTCTTGACGTCGAACTTCCCGATGGTCGCGGTGGCGAGGTAGGTCGCCATCTGCTTCTTCTCACGCCAGTGGGTGTACGTCGAGCCACCCTTGTCGTACGTCGAGACCAGCCGGCCGTTGGAGACGGCGGTCAGCCCCTTCGGCGCCTTGATCCGGATGTCGAAGGCGGCCTTGTCGTCGGGGTGGTCGCTGGACGGGAACCAGGTGGAGGCGGCATTGGGTTCACAGGCGACGAAGACACCGTCGGGCGTCTTCATCCACCCGTAGTCGGAGCCGAAGACGATGGGTCCGGTGAGCGGTTCGGGCACGCCGCCGTAGGTGACGGCGACCTCGAACTCCCGCCCCTTGGACAGGGAGCCGCGGGGTGTTATGCGGATCTCGTCGCCCTGGCGCGTGAACTGGGCGCGTCTGCCGTTCACTTCGACCCGCGTGACCTCCAGCTTCTGGAGGTCCAGATCGAAGGACGAGAGGTTCTGGGTCGCGCGGGCGGTGATGGTCGTACGGCCGTCGAGTCGGTCGGTGTCCGGGTTGTACGCGAGGTCGAGGGCGTAGTGGCGGGCGTCGAAGCCGCCGTTGCCGAGCTGCGGGAAGTAGGAGTCACCGATGCCGTCGGCCCCCGGGGCCGGGTGTGAGGAAGCGGCGATGACAAGGAAAGAGGCCGCCGCGGTGGCGACGGCCCCTAAACGTGCCGAACGGGAGAGTGCCATGAGATATCCCTTCGAGGCATGTTCCGATCAGACCGACATGTCAGACTCTGCACCCTCCCGTTCGGGCATGTCCATGACTTTGCCAACTCGTCACGCATCACCGGTTGATTGATGACCGATATTCTCCAGCGAATTCCGCCGGAGCCGAACAGACCGAAAAGCCACGGGAGTTGACCTCGAATCGGCAAGCTCAACTCTTGCTCAACTCCATGGAATTCCATTGACCGGCCTCGATCAAGCTTCGTAAGGTCACTCACGACCAAACGGATTTCCGCCACAGCGGAATCCGGAACGCTCACATGGGGGATTCACATGCGTAAGAGAGCAAAACTCGCCGCGCTCGTTCTGGCCGGCACCATGCCGGTCCTCGCGGGAGCAGCCCCGGCCTCGGCACTCGTCACACCGAAGCGGTCGTGCCCGGTTACCTACGGGGTTCTGATCAAGTCCCACACGGGCTACCGGCTTCCCGCGAAGGGCGCCTACCTCAAGGACGGCCCGGGCGGCACCATGACCGCCTCCGTCACCAGGGCCTCCACCATCACGTACAGCCTCTCCACCTCCCTGGAGGTGAGCGCGAGCTACCTGTTCGCCGCGGCCAAGGCCTCGGTCAGCGGCAGCATCACCAAGTCCGTGGCCGTCACGACCGGACACACCTACTCGCACGACATCCACGCCCGTAAGTACGGAAATCTGCAGTACGGCTCCAACGGCTACAAGGTCAGCTGGGAGTCGAATCGCACGGAGCCCAGTTGCAAGACGACCACTCTTGCTTCGGGCACGGCCAAGCTGCCCGCGACTTCCGTCGGCTGGCACTACTGGGAAACCAGTTCCTGACCGGCCGATGACCCGGAATTGATAAACGCGTGTGCCCCGGTACCAGTGAACTGGTAACCGGGGCACACGCGTTGGTAAAAATTCCCTATTGAATTCTCGACGGACCTATTCTTTACCGTCGGCTTCCGGCTCCTCCGGAGCTGTCTTGGTACCGGCGGTCTCGGTGCCGGCGGTCTCGGCCGCCACCTCCGCCGCCACCGCCGCCGATGTCTCCGCCGACTCCGCCAGTACCTCGTCGGCCACCAGCGCCGCGGCCTCCTTGGCGACCGTCAGCAGCACCGTGTCCTGCGGGGCCTGGTCCTCGAAGTTCTCCGGGTGGTGGCAGGCGACACGCTGACCGGGCTTGAGCTCTACGAGCTGCGGCTCGACCGTCGTGCAGATCTGCGTCGCCTTCCAGCACCGGGTGTGGAACCGGCAACCGCTCGGCGGTGAGATCGGCGAGGGCACGTCACCCTGGAGCAGGATGCGCTCGCTCTTCGCCGCCCGGCGCCGCGGGTCCGGGATCGGCACAGCCGACATCAGCGCCTTGGTGTACGGGTGCATCGGCGCCTTGTAGAGCGACTCGCGGTCGGCCAGTTCGACGATCTTGCCGAGGTACATCACCGCGATCCGGTCGGAGACGTGCCGGACCACCGAGAGGTCGTGCGCGATGATCACGTATGTCAGGCCCAGCTCCTGCTGGAGGTCGTCCATCAGGTTGACGACCTGGGCCTGGATCGACACGTCCAGCGCGGAGACCGGCTCGTCCGCCACGACCAGCTTCGGCTTCAGGGCCAGCGCGCGGGCGATGCCGATGCGCTGGCGCTGACCGCCGGAGAACTCGTGCGGGTAGCGGTTGTAGTGCTCGGGGTTGAGACCCACGACCGACAGCAGCCGCTGGACTTCCTTCTTGATGCCGCCCTCGGGCTCGACACCCTGGAGCCGGAAGGGAGCGCTGATGATCGTGCCGATGGTGTGCCGCGGGTTCAGGGACGAGTACGGATCCTGGAAGATCATCTGCACGTCGCGGCGCAGCGGGCGCATCCCGCCGACACCGAGGTGTGTGATGTCCCTGCCCTCGAACTCGACCGTACCGGCGGTCGGTTCGAGCAGCCGCGTGATCAGCCGGCCCATCGTCGACTTGCCGCAGCCCGACTCGCCCACGACGCCCAGGGTCTCGCCGGACTTGACCTCGAAGTCGATGCCGTCGACCGCGCGCACCGCGCCGACCTGCCGCTGGAGCAGACCCTTGCGGATCGGGAAGTGCTTCTGGAGGCCGGTCACCTTCAGCAAGGTCTCGCCGGGAGCGGCGTCCTTGGCGAGGACGGCGCCCTTGCTCTGCGCGGGATTCGTCACTGCCGCGTCCTCGGATTTCTCGCTCACAGCTTCGGCGCAATCTCTTCGGTCCAGATACGCTCCCGCTGCTCCTGCGTCATGTGGCAGGCGGCCCAGTGCCGACTGCCGACCTCGGCCAGTTCGGGACGGACCGTGCGGGTGACGTTGTCCTTGGGGACGTCCGCGTACGGGCAGCGCGGGTTGAAGGCGCAGCCGGACGGAATGTTGATGAGGGAGGGCGGGGAGCCCTTGACCGGGATGAGGCGCTCCTGCTGGTCGCGGTCCAGGCGCGGCATCGAACCGAGCAGACCCCAGGTGTAGGGGTGCCGCGGCTCGTAGAACACCTTCTCGGCCGGCCCTCGTTCGACGCAGCGGCCGCCGTACATCACCAGGATGTCGTCGGCCAGCTCGGCGACGACACCCAGGTCGTGGGTGATGATGATGACCGCTGAGCCGAACTCCGTCTGCAGATCACGGATGAGGTCGAGGATCTGCGCCTGGACGGTCACGTCCAGGGCGGTCGTCGGCTCGTCCGCGATGAGCAGTTCGGGGTTGTTGACCAGCGACATCGCGATCATCGCGCGCTGCCGCATACCGCCCGAGAACTCGTGCGGGTAACTGTCGACCCGCTTGTCGGGCTGCGGGATGCCGACCCGGTCGAGCATCTCCACGGCACGGCGCTTGGCCGTCTTCTTGTCGACCTTGTTGTGTATGCGGTACGCCTCCACGATCTGGTGGCCGATCGTGTAGTACGGGTGCAGCGCCGACAGCGGGTCCTGGAAGATCATCGACATGTCACGGCCGCGCAGCTTGCGCACGTAGTCCGCGTCGGCGGACAGCAGCTCCGTGCCGTCCAGCCAGATCTCGCCGGACACCTGCGCCTTGCGCTTGCCGTACTGGCCGGTGCTGTGCAGGCCCATGATGCCGAGCGAGGTGACCGACTTGCCGGAGCCCGACTCGCCCACGATGCCGAGGGTCTTGCCCTTCTCCAGCTGGAAGCTGAGCCCGTCGACGGACTTGACCAGGCCGTCGTCGGTCGGGAAGTGCACCTTCAGGTCGCGCACCTCGAGGAAGGCGGTCGGAGCCGTCAGGGCGGTGGTGGGCTCGCCCACGGCCGCTCCGCTCTTGTTGAGTTCGGTCATGACAGCCTCACTCGGGGGTCGATCACGGCGTACAGGACATCCACCGCGAGGTTGGCGATGAGCACCGCGAGAGAGGTGATCAGGGTGACACCCAGAATGATGGGCAGGTCCTGGTTCTTGATGCCGACGAGCACAGCCTGGCCCAGTCCGGGAAGACTGAACGTGGTCTCGGTCAGGATCGCGCCGCCGATGAGAGCGCCGAGGTCCATGCCCAGCATGGTCAGGATGGGCGTCATCGTCGAGCGCATGGCGTGCTTGCCGATGACGGTCTGTTCCTTGAGGCCCTTCGCCCGCGCGGTACGGATGTAGTCCTCACCCAGGATCTCCAGCATCGTGGCGCGGGTGATCCGGGCGTACATCGCCGCGTACAGGAAGGCGAGGGTGATCCACGGCAGGATCATGCCGCCGAGCCAGCCCGTGAAACTCTCCTCGATGGGCACGTACTGCGCGTCGATCCAGCCCAGTCCGTAGGAGAAGATCGCCAGGCTGAGCAGACCGGTGAAGTAGATGGGAAGCGAGACACCGCCGAGGGCGATGACCATCGCACCACGGTCCCACAGGCTGCCCCGCTTGAGTGCGGAGAGCACACCCGCCGAGACACCGAAGACCAGCCACAGCACGGCGGCGCCGAGCGCGAGCGACAGGGTCACCGGGAAGCGGTCGGTCAGCAGCGGCCAGATGGCCTGCTCGCTGCGGAAGGAGTAGCCGAAGCACGGCGCGGCGCACTGGGTGACGTCGCCGCCGGCCGCGTAGGTGCGGCCCGCGAAGAGGCCCTTGAAGAACTCCCAGACCTGGGAGTAGATCGGGTCACCGAGGCCCAGCTTCACCCGGATCGCCTCGACGGCGCCGGGGTCGGCCTGCTTGCCCACGAAGCTCAGGGCGGGGTCCACCCCCGCCCACTTGGGGACAAGGAAGAAGATGCAGAAGACCACCACGATGATGACCACCAGCATCACTGCGGCGGCGAACAGCCGCCTGATGAGGTAAGCGAGCACAGCTCTCGGCCCGCTGCTGGAGCGCGGGCCACCGGAGGTCTTCCGGTGGCCCGCGGTCCGGCTGCGCCGGCCTTCACCTGCCTTTCGTGCCGTTCGGCGGGTGTGCCGGGATTACTTCGTGGACTTCAGACCGAGGTTGACGAAGTCGTACACGCCGCTGTAGCCATCGGTCGTGTAGACGTTCGCCAGCCGGTTGGAGCGCCAGTTGATGTACTTCTCGAAGACGAAGGGCAGGTAGTAGCCGCCCTCCATGACCTTGTGGTTGATCTCGGTGGCGATCTTCGCCTTGCCCGCGTCGTCCAGCGTGGTGTTGTACTGGTCGAACAGGCCGTCGATCGCCTTGTCCTTGATCAGGCCGAAGTTGTTGTTACCGCTGTCCAGGATGTACTTGCTGTCCCACAGCGGCAGACCGAAGCCCTGGACGGACGAGAAGTCCGCGCCCCAGCCCATGATGATGATGCCGTAGCCCTTCTTCTTCACGTTCGAAGGGCTGCCGATGATGCCGGAGGTCTGCGCACCGTCGTACTGGTCGATGTCGGCGGTGATGCCGACCTTCTTCAGCGACGCCTGCAGGGACGTGGCCGTGGCCACCTCGGTCGGGCGGTTGTTGCGGACCGCGATGGTGGTCTTGAAGCCGTTCGGCTGACCGCAGGCCTTCAGCTCTTCCTTGGCCTTGGCGACGTTGCCGCTCTTGTTCTTGGTGGCGAGCTCGTACGGGTCGTACTTCTGGCCCTCGGAACCCGGAACGGACGGCGGGAGCATGTTGGTGCCGATGTCGCCACCGGCGACCGGGCCACCGCGCGCGGTCTGCAGCGACACGTGGTCGGCGCCGTAGATCACCGCGTTGCGGCAGTGGATGTTGTCGAACGGCTTCACGCTCTGCGGGAAGACGGCGTAGCGGATGTAACCCGAGGTCGGGTTGTCCACGTTGGCCTTGTGCTCCTTGAGCGCGGTGGTGCGCCCCTGGGCCTGCAGGCCGGTCTGGCCGATGTCCAGGTCGTAGTCACCGGCGATCAGGCGCGCGTCCAGGTCGTTGGCGTTGGTGAAGAACTTGATCGAGATCTTGTCCGGGTAGGCCTTGCGGACCGGGTCCGAGGCGGCCTTCCACGCGGTGTTGCGGACCAGTACCAGGTCCTTGCCGGGCTCGTACGACTCGAACTTGTACGGACCGGAGGAGAACGGCTTCAGACCGTACTTGGACTTGGTGTCCATGTCCTGGCGGACCGGGGACGCCGAGGTGAGTCCCAGCATGTACTCGAAGTCCGAGTTGGCCGCCGGCAGCTTGAAGATGATGGTCTTCGCGTCCGGCGTCTCGATCGCCTTCAGGCCCAGCTTGTCCTTGGACGTGTCCTTGTAGGGACCCTTGTACTCGCCCTTGGGGTCCAGCACGTCCTTCAGGTAGATCGGGCCGCCGGACAGCACGTCCTGCGCCCATACGCGCTCGATGCCGTACTTGATGTCCTGGGACGTGACCGGCTTGCCGTCCTCCCAGGTCGCCCCGTCACGCAGCGTGTACGTGTAGGTCTTGCCGTCGTCGCTCACCTTGGCGAGCCCGTTGGCGAGGTCGGGGGTGACCTGGGCGCCGGCCTTGCCGGGCTCCGGCTTGTACGTGACGAGCTGGCGGCTGTAGTACCGGGAGAAGTTCCACATGAAGCCGTAGTAACCACGCGTGGTGTCCCACGAGTCGGCGTCCTGCGAAGCGGCGAACTTCAGCTCGCCGCCCTTCTTGACCAGCGAGGCCTGGGCGACCTTGTTGTTGGCGGCGTCGAAACCGGCGGCACCGTTCTTCGTACCGCCGTCGTCATCGCCTCCGCCGCCGCACGCCGCCGTGGTCAGCAGCGCGGCGACCACAGCGGTAGCGGCCATGGCCTGCTTGCGCCGCCCTGAGGTGCGTTGGGTAGTCACGATCTCGGATCCTCCGAATAGATGAGAGACCCCGTGCAAGGTCCACGGGTCGCTTGGGGTACGGCGGTTCAGCGGGAGCCCTTCGGGTCGAGCGCGTCACGCACGCCGTCGCCGAAGAGGTTGAAGGCAAGAACGGTGATGAAGATCGCCACACCCGGGATCACCATGTACATGGGGTCCGAGTCGTAGTAGTCGATCGCGGCCGAGAGCATCTGGCCCCACGAGGACGTGGGCGGCTTGACGCCCACTCCGAGGAAGCTGAGGGCCGCCTCGGTGAGGATGTTGGTGGGAATCATCATCGTCGTGTACACGATGATCGGGGCGACGAGGTTGGGCAGCAGTTCCTTGAACAGGATGTAGAACCGCCCGGCACCGAGGGAGCGGGCCGCCTCGACGTACTCGCGCTCGCGCAGTGAGAGCGTCTGGCCGCGCACCACGCGCCCGATGTAGGGCCAGCCGAAGAAACCGATGACCAGGATCATCACGAACAGCCGTACGCCCGTGCCGGTCAGGCCCAGCATCTCGTTCGGCATGACGGAGACCAGCGCGATGATGAACAGCAGTTGGGGGAAGGCGAGCAGACCGTCCATCACCCGGCTGATGGCCGAGTCCACCCAGCCGCCGAAGAAGCCGGCCAGGATGCCCAGGACGGTTCCGAGGACGACGGCGACGAGCGCGGACAGGAAGCCCACGAGGAGCGAGATCCGGGCGCCGTAGACGATGCGGGCGAAGATGTCGCGGCCGCTGACCGGTTCGACGCCGAAGAAATGGTCGCTACTGATTCCGCCCAGGGCGCCCTTGGGCGTACCGAAGAGCGGGTCGATCAGGTTCTCGTGATAGGCGTCGGGGTCCTGCCCGGCGATCAGCGGCGCGAACACCGCGATCAGGGTCAGGAGGACCACCACTATGCCGCCGGCGAGTGCGAGCCTGTCCCGCTTGAGCCGCTCCCAGGCGATCCGGCCCAGAGAACGACCCTGGACGGCCTTCGCATCGGCGCCGGCCAACGCCGCTTCCTCGGCCGCACTCGGGGCCGTTTCCGCGGTCGGCTCGTGCAGTGGTGCCGTCATCTGGCAGGGACCCCTCTCAACCGGCGGTAGCCGGCTCACACTTGCCGCGGTAGCGGCGTGATTAGTCCGTTGTACGCAGGGGAGAACAACCCCCTGTTGCGGGAGTCTTCAACGGTTCAGCGATCTGTCACCAGACTTGGAGGTGAATGGATGCGCAACCGTGATGCTGTCCTGGGGATTCCGTTATCCGAACGCCGGGTAACGGGGGCCGGACGGGCACCAATGGGGACATTACTCGTAAGGTCGATTATTTCACCTTGATCTACGCGCGGAGACAACGCGGTGATTCTTGTGCGCGGTCACCGTAGAGTGACGCGCCCATGCTCCGGGGGTGCTCAGTAACGTCCCCGCGCGGGCGGATACCCGTATCCCGCGGCCGGAGCCTGCGGGGTCTGGGGCGGGGCGGCGACCGCGTGGGCCTCCCGGTCGTAGAACGGGCGGGCGTTCGCGCGCAGCCACATGACGACCGGGTCCTGCTCGTCCGACATGGCGACCGTCGACACCGGCAGCCCCTCGGGGACCGCACCGATCGACTGCTGCATCATCGCGCGCACCGAGTCCACGGCGGGCGGCGAGGTGTCGTACACGTCCAGCCCGATGGCGAGGTACGGCGCGCCGAGCGCCGGCTGCACCCAGGCGCGGCGCAGGGAGCGGATCGCCGGGGTGCGGTGGGCGTTCTGCGAGAGGAGGGCGTAGAACTGCGGGATCTCGATGCCGGGTTCGGCCAGTCGCAGGGGGCCGGCGGGCTGGCGCTCCAGGCCGGTCGCGATCCTGCGCAGGTCGAGCCAGGGGATGCCGACGCCGCCGCCCGGGGAGTGCGGGTTGAGCCACAGGCCGTACTGGTCCGGATAGAGGGTGCGGGCCACGTCGAGGCCGTCGACCACTTCGTACGACCTGTTCCAGCCGCTGACCGACAGCTCCTGGGCGGAGGTCACGCAGGGCGCGTAGCCGTACCCGTCGACCTGCATGTTTCCGTACTGCGCGTCGGGAGAGCCGGCCTGGCCGTGCCAGAGCAGCATCCAGATCTGGCCGGAGGAGGGGGTCGCGAGGGCGCGCAGGAGCGCCTCGTAGGCGTCGTAACGCCCGGGCGTCACTTGGCGCAGCATGTGCTCGACCTGACCGGCCGCGGCCGTGCCCGACGCGCTCACCATTATCGCCCCTTCGTAACCCTGACCGAGTTGTGCGTTTCTTAGCTTAAGCGGCGCCGCTGACACCACGGTCTGCGGAAGGCCGCCCAAGAGCTCGGGACTTGCTGTGCTCGGGCGGCTGCGGGCCCATTGTGGCTGGCCGCGCCCGCTCGACGCAGCCGCAGAATGCCACAGCCCCGCGCCCCTTCGGGGCGCTTCTCAGCCCCCGTGTTGATAGAAGGGACGGACCTTTGCCCGCAACCAGTCGGTCACCGGGTCCTGGGCTATGTCCAGGAAGACCAGGTTCACCGGCCAGGGCGAGGCCGCGCGGGTCAGCGCCCTGCCCAGGGCGTCCATGGGGATGGTGCGGGCCACCGGGTCCCAGGGGGAGAGCTCGACGCCTATGAACATGACGGGGGCGGCCGTTTCTATGGTCGCCAGGCAGCGGCGGGCCGTCTGTACGACGCCCGTGCCCGCGAACTCCGACGAGGCGGCGGTGAGGAAGTCGACCGGCTCCTCCTGCCAGTTGGGCTCGTAGAGGCGGACGCGACCGCCGCCGGCTACGCCGTCGAGGACGGTGCGGCCGGAGCGGCAGAGTTCGGCGACGGCCGGCGGGGGCAGGGGGACGCCGACCACTCCGTCCGGGTTCACGGCGATGCCGACCTGGGGCGGCAGGCCGCGGGCGAACTCGACGGCGGGGGCCACGGTGTACGACACATGGGCGCCGACGACCTGCCGGAACTGCTCCTCCGAGCTGAAGACCGGTACATACGCCTGGCCCTGGATGTCGAGCGTGGGCAGGTCGAGGGGGCCGGAGTAGGGGCCGCCGCCGGCGGGGAGGGGGACCCAGACGAAGCTGCGGCCGAGGACCTCGACGAGGCGGGCGCCCGCGCCGGGCACGCCGAGGGACGCCGAGAGCACCTCCTCCAGCTCGTTGCCGGGCCATCCGCCGTGCGAATGGGGGTGTGCCGGTGCGGGGAAGCCCCCGGGAAAGTCCGGGGGGAAGTCCGCCGGGATGTCCATCTGCCTACCGCCTGCTGTGAACCGCTGTCCTGAGTCCCTCAAGGGGAGTCCCTTAATGAGCAAAACCCTAACCGGCCCCGGCAGATACGGCGGTCAGTCTGCGAAGTCGATCCTGCGCAGCGTGTCCGCCGCGTCCCGGTCGATCAGCACCGCCGAGCCGCAGCCCTCCGGCAGGTTCCCCTTCTCCACGGAGCGCAGCAGCCGCGACGCGGCCTGGCGGTGGCGCAGGAACGCGTACCGCGAGACGCCCCGGCCGCGTTCGCGCTGGCCCTCCAGGGCCTCGCCCGGGGTGACGTCGAGGAGGAGCAGATGCAGGGTGCCGCCCCGGCGGCGGGCCTCGCGGGCCAGCCAGCCGCGCACCCAGGCCTGCGTACCGCAGTCGTGCACGACGACTCCGGCGCCCGACCGCAGGGCGCGGCGCAGTCCGGCGTAGTGGGCGAGGCGGACGAGGGGGCGGTAGACGGCGTAGGGGAGGAAGGAGGGCGTACGGGCGTCCCAGTGGTCGCGGGTGTTCTGGGAGTCGATGCCGGTGGCGCGCACCGCCCGGCGCATCAGCGTGGACTTGCCGCTGCCGGGCAGGCCGGTGACCACGACGAGGTCGCGGGCGCCGAAGGTGAGGCCGTGCGGGCTGTGGCCCGAGCGCTCCCGCAGATCGCGGATCACGGGTTCCGGGCGCGCAGCGCACTCCTCCCGGACGGGGGCGGCCGGCTGCTTGGGCAGCGCGTCGGTCAGTCCGAGGGCCGAGTTCGTCGCGTACGCCGTGGTCCTGTTCACCGTGTTGGTCCTCCCATGGGGTCGGGAAGTACCGTCCCCGTCGAGTGTAAAGAGAAGGTAATACGCGGTGTCTCTCGTTTGGGTCCCCTTACTGCAACAGGCCTGCTACAGGGGATATGTGCGCTCAGGCGGGGCTGTGTCCCCCCTGTGAAGGGTCCCCCTGCCGTGCCGAAGGAATGCGTGCGATGATGTGCCCGCCAACTGCATACCGGCCGCTTGAATCCGCGCGGGAGAGTTCCGGGCACCTCTGGGTACCCGGGCGCCGAAGGAGCAAGTCCCTCCCTTGAATCTCTCAGGCCCCGTTACCGCGCGGGCGAGGCACATCTGAAAAGCGGGCCGCAGGTCGTCGTGACCAGTGGCTCCACCCACGGTGCAAGCCATGTCCTTCATGGCGAACCTCTCAGGTTCCGATGACAGATGGGGAGGAACGACCTCGCCGTCATGCCCTGGGAGCACTACCGATGAGCAGCACACCTCTGCGTCTGACCGCGCTCGATGCCCTGCATCGTTCGCTCGGCGCCACCATGACCGACTTCGCCGGCTGGGACATGCCTCTGCGGTACGGCTCCGAGCGCGACGAGCATCTGGCCGTACGCACGAAGGCCGGCCTCTTCGACCTCTCCCACATGGGCGAGATCACCGTGTCGGGGGCGGAAGCGGCCTCCCTGCTCGACTACGCCCTCGTCGGCAACATCGGGTCCGTCGCCGTGGGCCGCGCCCGCTACACCATGATCTGCCGGGCCGACGGCGGCATCCTGGACGACCTGATCGTCTACCGACTCGCGGAATCCGAATACCTTGTCGTGGCCAACGCCGGGAACGCACAGGTCGTACTGGACGCCCTCGTCGAGCGCGCCGACGGCTTCGACGCACTCGTCCGCGACGACCGGGACGCCTACGCGCTGATCGCCGTACAGGGCCCGGAGGCCCCCGGCATCCTCGCCGCCCTCACCGACGCCGATCTCGACGGCCTCAAGTACTACGCGGGCCTGCCCGGCACGGTCGCCGGTGTCGCCGCCCTCGTCGCGCGCACCGGATACACCGGCGAGGACGGCTTCGAGCTGTTCGTGGCGCCGGGTGACGCGGAGAAGGTGTGGCAGGCGCTGACCGACGCGGGTACGCCGGTCGGACTCGTCCCCTGTGGTCTGTCCTGCCGGGACACGCTGCGCCTGGAGGCGGGCATGCCGCTGTACGGGCACGAGCTGACCACCGCCCTCACCCCCTTCGACGCCGGGCTCGGCCGGGTCGTCAAGTTCGACAAGGCGGGCGACTTCGTGGGCCGCGCGGCCCTGCGCGAGGCCGCCGAGCGTGCTTCGTACGAGCCGCCTCGGGTCCTCGTCGGCCTGGTCGCCGAGGGCCGTCGCGTCCCGCGCGCCGGGTACACGGTCGTCGCCGGCGGCAAGGTGATCGGCGAGGTCACCTCGGGCGCCCCCTCCCCCACGCTCGGGAAGCCGATCGCGATGGCGTACGTCGACGCCGCACACTCGGCGCCGGGCACGGCCGGGGTCGGCGTGGACATCCGGGGCACTCACGAGCCGTACGAGGTCGTGGCGCTGCCGTTCTACAAGCGCCGGAAGTGATCCTGGCTGTCGCTCCGGCGGCAGGAGCAGCCGCTGTCCCGTGTGTCCTGCCTGTTCACGGGCAGTCCCTGTAGTACCCCATGCATGACCAGTCCCCCGCGTACAGGAGAATTCAGGCCATGAGCAACCCCCAGCAGCTGCGCTACAGCAAGGAGCACGAGTGGCTGTCGGGCGCCGAGGACGGCGTCTCGACGGTCGGTATCACCGAGCACGCGGCCAACGCGCTCGGCGATGTCGTGTACGTCCAGCTTCCCGAGGTCGGTGCCACGGTGACCGCGGGCGAGACCTGCGGCGAGCTGGAGTCGACCAAGTCGGTCAGCGATCTGTACTCCCCGGTCTCCGGTGAGGTCACCGAGGTCAACGAGGACGTCTCCAACGACCCGTCGCTGGTGAACTCCGCCCCGTTCGAGGGCGGTTGGCTCTTCAAGGTGCGCGTGGCGGACGAGCCGGGCGACCTGCTCTCCGCGGACGAGTACACCGCGTTCTCCGGCAGCTGAGACACCCAGGCTCAAGACAGGCGTAAGGACGTACTGCCCCATGTCGCTTCTGAACACTCCCCTGCACGAGCTCGACCCGGACATCGCCGCCGCCGTCGACGCCGAGCTGAACCGCCAGCAGTCCACCCTGGAGATGATCGCCTCGGAGAACTTCGCTCCGGTCGCCGTCATGGAGGCCCAGGGCTCGGTTCTCACCAACAAGTACGCCGAGGGCTACCCCGGCCGCCGTTACTACGGCGGCTGCGAGCACGTCGACGTCGCCGAGCAGATCGCGATCGACCGGGTCAAGGAGCTGTTCGGCGCCGAGTACGCCAACGTGCAGCCGCACTCGGGCGCCTCCGCCAACCAGGCCGCGCTGTTCGCGCTGGCCCAGCCCGGGGACACCATCCTCGGCCTGGACCTGGCCCACGGCGGCCACCTCACCCACGGGATGCGGCTGAACTTCTCCGGCAAGCAGTTCGACGTGGTCGCCTACCACGTCGACGAGGCCGGTCTGGTCGACATGGCCGAGCTGGAGCAGCTCGCCAAGGAGCACCGGCCGAAGGTGATCATCGCGGGCTGGTCGGCGTACCCGAGGCAGCTCGACTTCGCCGAGTTCCGCCGGATCGCGGATGAGGTGGGCGCGTACCTCTGGGTCGACATGGCGCACTTCGCCGGTCTCGTCGCGGCGGGGCTGCACCCGAACCCGGTGCCCTACGCGGACGTCGTCACCTCGACGACCCACAAGACGCTGGGCGGCCCGCGCGGCGGCATCATCCTGGCGAAGAAGGAGTTCGCGAAGAAGCTGAACTCGTCTGTCTTCCCCGGCTTCCAGGGCGGCCCCCTGGAGCACGTGATCGCGGCGAAGGCCGTCTCCTTCAAGGTCGCGGCGAGCGAGGAGTTCAAGGAGCGCCAGCGGCGTACGGTGGAGGGCGCGCAGCTCCTCGCCGAGCGCCTGGTGCGTGCGGACGTCGGCGAGCACGGCGTGTCCGTCCTGTCCGGCGGTACGGACGTCCACCTGGTCCTCGTCGACCTGCGGAACTCCGAGCTGGACGGCAAGCAGGCCGAGGACCGTCTCCACGAGGTCGGCATCACCGTCAACCGGAACGCGATCCCGAACGACCCGCGTCCCCCGATGGTGACGTCGGGCCTGCGGATCGGCACCCCGGCGCTGGCCACCCGCGGCTTCACGACCGAGGACTTCACGGAGGTCGCGGACGTCATCGCCGAGACCCTGAAGCCGTCGTTCGACGTCGACAGCCTGAAGGCCCGCGTGAAGACGCTGGCCGACAAGCACCCGCTGTATCCCGGCCTGACCAAGTAGTACCCCTGGGGTGAGTGGGCTCCGCCCTGTGCGGAGCCCACCGCCCCCGTTCTGAGGAGTTCCCGTGGCCATCTCGGTCTTCGACCTGTTCTCGATCGGTATCGGCCCGTCCAGCTCCCACACGGTCGGCCCGATGCGCGCGGCCCGGCTGTTCGCCCGCCGGCTGCGCAACGAGGAGGTCCTCGGGGCGGTGGTGTCGGTCCGCGCGGAGCTGTACGGCTCGCTCGGCGCGACCGGACACGGCCACGGCACTCCCAAGGCGGTGCTGCTCGGCCTGGAGGGCGCCTCGCCGCGCACGGTGGACGTCGAGGGCGCGGACGCACG
Organism: Streptomyces sp. NBC_00576; assembly: GCF_036345175.1. Taxonomy (NCBI): domain Bacteria; kingdom Bacillati; phylum Actinomycetota; class Actinomycetes; order Kitasatosporales; family Streptomycetaceae; genus Streptomyces; species Streptomyces sp. NBC_00576. The sequence goes on from NZ_CP107780.1 coordinate 3,095,950, forward strand.
GGTGGAGCAGATCAAGGAGTCGGGGCGGCTCAGGCTGCTGGACGACCACGAGATCGGCTTCTCCTTCGACGACGACCTCGTCCTGCACCGCCGTAAGACGCTGCCCTACCACGCGAACGGCATGACCCTGTGGGCGTACGACGCCTCGGGGACGGAGCTGCTGTCGAAGACGTACTACTCGGTGGGCGGCGGATTCGTCGTCGACGAGGACGCGGTGGGCGCCGACCGGATCAAGCTCGAGGACACGGCACTGAAGTACCCCTTCCGCACGGGCGACGAGCTGTTGCGCCTGACGCAGGAGACGGGTCTGTCGATCTCCGCGCTGATGATGGAGAACGAGCGGGCCTGGCGCACCGAGGACGAGATCCGCTCCGGTCTGCTGGACATCTGGCACGTGATGCAGGCGTGCGTCTCGCGCGGTATGTCCCGCGAGGGCATCCTCCCCGGCGGGCTCAAGGTCCGTCGGCGCGCGGCGATGTCGGCGCGTCAACTCCGGGCGGAGGGCGAGCCGTTGGCGCGCGCGATGGAGTGGATCACGCTGTACGCGATGGCGGTGAACGAGGAGAACGCGGCGGGCGGCCGGGTCGTTACGGCCCCGACGAACGGGGCCGCGGGCATCATCCCGGCGGTCCTGCACTACTACCTCAACTTCGTGCCGGGTGCCGACGAGGAGGGCGTGGTCCGCTTCATGCTCGCCGCCGGCGCGATCGGCATGCTGTTCAAGGAGAACGCGTCCATCTCCGGCGCGGAGGTCGGCTGCCAGGGCGAGGTGGGCTCGGCCTGCTCGATGGCGGCGGGCGCGCTGGCGGAGGTGCTGGGCGGCAGCCCCGAGCAGGTCGAGAACGCGGCCGAGATCGGCATGGAGCACAACCTCGGCCTGACCTGCGATCCGGTCGGCGGCCTGGTCCAGATCCCGTGCATCGAGCGCAACGGCATGGCCGCGGTGAAGGCGGTCACGGCGGCGCGGATGGCGATGCGGGGGGACGGCTCGCACAAGGTGTCCCTGGACAAGGTCATCAAGACGATGAAGGAGACGGGGGCCGACATGAGCGTCAAGTACAAGGAGACGGCCCGGGGCGGGCTGGCGGTGAACATCATCGAGTGCTGAGGGGATGGGCCCTGACCAGCGCGTTCATGTCTTTCAGTGCTGTCAGTGCCTTCCCAGCTTACTCGGCGGAAAGTCCCCGAAAAGTCCCTGGGACAGGCTTGAAAGTCCCCGAAAAGTCCCCAGGAAATCCCATGGGACGGGAGCCTGACCTGGGGGTTCGTGACATCTTCGATCGCTGTTCCGACTCGCCCTGACCGCCAACCGTCGCCAGGATGTATCAAATCGATCCCCTGAAGCCTCCAGAGGGGTACCATTCGATACATGAGTGCTGCGGAGAACTCGCGCTTGGAGCAGCGGCTGACCGGCCTCTCCCCCACGTTCACTACGGCGCAAGCACGTCAGGTCCTACTCTCCCCTCGTGATCTGGCGTCCTTGGTCGCGGAGGGAGAGATAGACGAACTGTCCCGGGGGGTCTACCGACGGGCAGACGCACCAGAGACCGCGCACGCGGATCTGCTGGCCGTGTGCGCACGGGCTCCTCGCGCCGTCGTGTGCGGCGAATCCGCTCTGGCCTTGCACGAGCTGATCGACGACATCCCCGCAGCGGTACACATCGCCGTGCCCCGCGGTACACGCCGCCCCACAATTTCCTACCCGCCGAGCGTGGTGGCGCAGTACACCCCGACGACGTTCACCCTCGGCATCGAACGGTTCGAAGCAGCCCCGGGAGAGACCATCCCCGTGTACAACGCAGCCCGCAGCGTCGTCGACGCGATGCGCCACCGCAGCCGCATCGGCGAGACCCTCGCTCTGTCCGCGCTTGGCCGCTACCTGCGCCGAGAGGGGCGCAGTGGAGTCAGCGAACTCCAGCATGTTGCACGTGAGTTGGGCGCCCTTTCCATCATCCGCCCGGCCGTTGAGGCGGTGCTCGCCTGATGGCCAACCCCAAACGCGACACCACCGCCGGCCGCGTCTACAACGACCTGCGCAACCTGGCCCGCCGCACCAGCCGGTCCACGGACGAGATCATGGTCGAGTACGTCCTCGAACGGTTCCTCTACCGCTTGGCCGCATCACCTCTCGGCCGCGAGCACTTCGTCCTCAAGGGCGGCCTGCTGCTGGCCCAGTTCGGCGCCCGCCGGATGACCCGTGACATCGACATCCTCGGCCGCTCGTTCCCAGGCACCGAAACCGAGATCATCCGCAGGATCGCGGTCATCGCCGCCACCGAGATCGACGACGGAGTCGCATTCGATCCCGCGACACTCAAGACCGTCCCCATCCGCGAGGAGGACGAGTACCACGGCGTACGCCTGTCCATGGCCGCCTCCATCGCCCGGGCCCGGCTCAAGCTCCAACTGGATGTCAGCTTCGGCGACCCCGTCACCCCCGGCCCCCGGGTCATCGACTACCCCCAACAGCTCACGCCGGAGAGCTTCCAGATCCTCGGCTACCCGCTCGCCACCGTCATCGCCGAGAAACTCTCCACCGCCGTCTCACTCGGCGACCTCAACACCCGCGACCGGGATTACGCGGACCTCTACCGCCTGCTCACCCTCAACGACCTCGACGGCCAAGAACTCACCACGGCGTTGACCGCCACCGCCCGACACCGCGGCATCTCCCTGAAACCCCTCAGCATCACCATCACCGACCTCGGAGAACGTCGCCAGACCTCCTACACCGCCTGGCGTCGCCGACAGGGCGCCGCCGCAACCGGCCACCCCGAACGCTTCACCGACGTCGTCCGACAGGTCACCGCCTTCGCAGACACACTTCTTAAGGGCGATGCCGCCACCCGTACGTGGAATGCGGCGACCCTCACCTGGTCGTGAACCGGGCCCGGCCGACCTACCAGGACTTCGGGGATGCGAACCCGGGATCTACGCATTACGAGTTGTCCAATCTTGGTCCACCGGCTTCCACAGGCATCCACCACGAGAACGAAACACCTGGTCAGTGTTGATGTCGGACGACCATGGACGAAGATGGACCACCCCAGATTCCCCGCCCACTGAGACCACAACTGAGACTGAGGAGTCTTGAGAACCTGGCTCCTGCAGAGAGCGTGCCCGGCCTCACGATCAACGATCGTGTCAGCGACGAAGTCCCGATTCCATGCAACTCTCGCCGCCGCTCAGCCGATACTGACCCAACATGGGCAACGCGTACGCTCCGTGCTGGAGAGCGAGACATCCAGCCGGCCTGCAGAGGGGACTGAGATGGGGGCACGCAGTAGGCCGTCGGGCAGAGAAAGGTCGACGGTCACCGTTCGCCACGAGAGTCGGCGGGTCCTGCGGTGACGGACTTCACCTTCCAGGCGATAGGGGCTGGATCCGTCGCCGCCCATCACATCGGGACAGCGATCACCGGCCCGGTCAACGTTCTGACGGCCGAGTTGCTGAACTCGGCGCGCGATGTCCAGGCACCTGCCGGGCTCACCAACCTGCCGCCGCTCCCCCTGTGTTTCGGCCGCACGAGCGAGCTGGGCTGGCTGCGCGGCACGCTCGGGCAGCCGGCCGCCGGGACTGCCGTCGTCCAAGGCCTCGGCGGCGTCGGCAAGAGCACCCTCGCGCTTACGTATGCCCACAGACACCGTCGCGACTACACCGTGTTGTGGTGGATTGCCGCCGCATCACCCGACCACATCGAGCAATCGCTGGCCGACCTCGCTCTGCGGCTGATCCCCGTGTGGGCCGGCAGCGCGTCTACCAAAGATCGCGCCGCCTGGGCGATGTTGTGGCTGCAGTGGCATCCGGGGTGGCTGCTGATCTTCGACAACGTTGAGGATCCGGCCGATCTGCAGCCCTACGTCAGCACGTCTAACGGCCACGTCATCGCCACCAGCCGACGATCAGCTAGCTGGCCGACCTCCGTCGCAACGCTGGCCCTCGACGTACTCGACCTGGCTGCAGCGAGTGAACTCCTCTGTAGCCAGGTGCTCGGCGCGACTTCGCCGACCCACCGTCAGATACAGGAGACCCGGGCCCTCTCAGCCGACCTGGGGCAGCTTCCCATCGCCCTGATGCAGGCCGGCGGCTACCTCGCGCAGAACCCGACGATCAGCATCGAACGTTACCGCCGAAGGCTGATAGGCGCGTTGGACAAGGCTCCCGAAGGTGTAGACCCAGAGCGCACCGTCGCCCGGATCTGGCGCCAGACGATTAGCACCCTCACGGAGCGCAACCCTCTGGCAGTCCGCGTCCTGTCCACACTGGCGTGGCTGGCCCCCGATGACATCCCCGTTGGACTGCTGACCCCTATCACCGACGACAGCGACGACCTTCACGAAGCCCTTGGGGTGCTTGCTGTCTACTGCATGGTCTCCCTCACTCAGGACTCGGTGAGCATCCACCGCCTCGTCCAGACCACACTCCGGAACCAGCCGCCCATCGGTGACAGCGCGCCAACCGGCAGGCTAGAGGCCGAACGGCTGCTGAGCGCTGCGGTCGCCCCCCTGGGAGAACCGCCCGACTCTGGCCGGTCCCCCGCCTGGGATCGGCTGTTCCCGCACCTCGTCGCGCTCGCGGCCACCACTCCTGACGGACACGCTGACACCTTTCCCGCCGGACGGTACGCGAGCGCTGCACTCTATCTCCAGGGCCTCGGTCATGACGCCCGCGCCGTTCCGCTGCTCACGGCGGCCCTCGCCCGCTGCGAAGCGCTCGCTGGCGCCGAGCACGAACTCACCATGAAGGTCCGTTCGAACCTGGGCCACGCCTACCACGGAGCTGGGGACTTCGAACGGTCCATCGCCACCCTCGAACCGTTGGTCGCCCAGTGCGCGCAGGTATTCGGCGACTCGCATCCGGGGACGCTCACCGTCGCCGCTAACCTTGCCAACTCGTACCGTGACTACCTGGCCGCGCTCGCCCTGGTCCTGATGATCGTCAGACGCAGCAAGCGCCGGAGGGCTCGTGGTGCTCCCCAAGCGGTTCCTTGCTCACCTGATGCGAAGCCGCCGACCCGTCCGCGACACCATCATGCAGAGCTTCCGCCGGCCGGTCGGTGGCTGCGGACGAGACGTGCGAGCACATGTGTGTCAAGCATGGAAGCTGTAGCGTGAGCGCTCGAGCACGGAGGGTTGGATCACATCAACATCCCCGCGCGCAACGGGTGACCCAGTCCCGAATTCAACAGGCTTTTCGATGGAGGCGCAGATGACCACCAAGGCCACCGGCAGCTATGCGATCACTGGTTGGGACGAGAAGCCCTACGCAGAGGAAGCCGAGACCCCGAAACTCACCAAGGCCCATTTCACCAACGCCTTCAGCGGAGACATCGAGGGAGCGGGGTCGGCCGAGACCCTCATGGTCTACCCCACCGATACGAGCGCGAGCTTCGTCGGTCTGCAGTCCGTCACCGGCACTCTGGGCGGTCGGAAGGGGTCCTTCGTGCTCCAGTGCGAGGGGACTTGGGAGGGTGGTGTGGCCAGCGCACGGTGGTTTGTGGTGCCGGGGTCGGCGACCGAAGGGCTGGCGGGTCTCACCGGTAAGGGCGGCTACACCGCACGCCCCGACGGAAATTGCGATGTCACGCTGGAGTACGACTTCGAGGCGTAACAGCCGGGATGACTGACACTGTGGGCTTGATCCAAGGCAGGGTAGTAAGGGCTCGCAGAGCATTGACCACCCGGCCTTGGATCAAGCCCACAGGAAGCGCCGCTAAGAGGTGGTAGGTCGGAGTTCCGCCCACTATTGAGGGTCAGACCGCGCCCTTCTTGGCGGCGTCAAGGATCTTGACGACGGTGTGGAAATAGCGCGTGGTCGCGTCAGGCCCGAGCACACGCTCCTGGAAGCCCTTCGCGGCAGGCGCCTTGCCGTTGATCAAGTACCAGACGACGAAGGCCTCGTACGGGTTGGCGCGGATGATTTCCATGTCCTTCTTCGGAGAGATCATCGGCAGCTCCAGCGCCGGATCGATCCGCTCGGTCGCGAACACCACGCAGCACCGCATGTCGTCGGTGACAGAGACCCCTTTGAACGGGTCGAGCGCGATCAGCGCCTCCAACTCCGGGACCGTCCGCAGGCAGACCGCCACCTCGTAGCCGAGGACGTCCAGCAGGTGCGTGCTGATGGTGTCACCCAGCACCGCCCGGTCGTCCTCGTCGGATTCGAAGAAGACGTTCCCGCTCTGGATGTAGCTGCGGACCGAGTTGAAGCCCATGCCGCTGAACAGACTGCGCAGATAGTCCATCTTCACCGAACGGCCAGGAACGTTCATGCCGCGCAGAAACGCGATGTAAAGCATCGCCAACCACCTTGTCCGCGGGGAACCTTGGTCTTGGGCCCCGCCAGCATAGCGACGATCCACAGCCCAGGGTCCGGTTGGTCGAGAGGGGCGGCGGGCTGCGTGCCAGGGCGCTCGGCCAGGCCCCTGGGGTTGCTCCTCCCCACCGCCGACCCGGGCGTGGCGACTGCCGCACCCGGGTGGGCGAGTTACCGTCGGCTGCGGCGCCTGCTTGAGCCTGCGCATGTCGAAGCCGCAGGTCAATGCCGTGATCAAAAGCGACCCGCATGTCCGTCAGGTACAAGGAGACGGCCCGGGGCGGGCCGGCGGTCGACATCATCGATGTGTTGAGGGGGCAGAGGTCAGAAGCCGCCTGCGCGGAACTTGTCGTCGGAGTCGGTGGCCACGGCGGTGACGTTGTAGCGGTCGCCGCCCGCGGCACGGTTGCCCTGGTCGTGGTTGTACTGGAACTTGAAGACGTAGGTACCGGGGTCCAGCGTGTTCCCCGCCTTCAGTGTCACCACATAGTCCAGCTCCCCGCTGCTCGCTCCCGTGGCCACCGACACCTTGTCCCCGAGACTGCTCCAGGTCCCGGTGCCGGCGACACCGCCGGTCTGAATGATCTTGATGACCACCTTGAGGCTGCTGAGGGGCTTCGTGGACTTCACGGTGACCACGCTCTGGTCCCAGTAGGCGTTGTCGTCGGCCGTGTCTACGCTTCCGTCCGACCACAGGTAGCTGGTCGTCGTGCCCGGCGGGGTGGCCCGGTTCGTCGGCGAGGAGCTCTGTTCCTCCTTGCTGACGGTCGAGCCGGAGGCTCCTTCGGTGCTGTCGGTCGGGCCGGGGTTCGGAGTCGACGCGGCCGCCCCCGCCCCCGCACCTGCGCCTGCGCCGCCCGACACCGGCACGTAGACGACCTCGGGGTTCTTCCTGCCGCTGTTCTCCCCCCTGCTGTCCGTCCCGGACGGGGCGGTCGTCGGCTTCTCAGCGGTGTCGGCGTGTTCCCTCTCCTGCGGTGCCTCCTTGTCCGCCGCGCTGGTCACCTTGTCGGAGTCGCCGGCGCTCCAGTCGATGGCGGAGACGGCCGAGGCGGACCCGACGATCACCAGGACCGCGGCCGCGGAGCCGCCGACCGCGTTCCAGACCCGGCGGCCGGGCAGGAAGCCCCGCAGCGGAGTGCGTGCCTTGCGGGCGAACAGATCGGCGAACTCGCCTTCCTGGCGGTCACCTTGCTGGGGGTCGGGCGTGTGCGGCATGAGAGTCGGTCCTTACGCGGGCGTCCGTGGTGGGAAGTCACTGGGTGCTGGGAGTCAGAGGTCTGCAGGTCGGAGGGCTGAGCTCACGGTGTCTGCGGGATGTCCTCCGGCCTCAGCGTCATCACGTCGGACTCCGAGACGTCCGGCAGCTCGGCGACGCGGTACGCCTGACGCTCCGTCATGGCCTGGAACAGCTGGCGCGCGGTACGGCCGTTGCCGAACCCCCGGTCCCGGGGCATCGCGTCGAAGCGCGCGGTGAGTGCGTCGAGGGCGTCCGGGGCGAGTTCGTACTGGTGCTGTGCGGCCTGGTGCTCCACGATGCTGACCAGTTCGGCGCTGCCGTAGTCCTCGAAGAGCAGCGTGCGGTTGAAGCGGGAGGCGAGGCCGGGGTTGGAGCGGACGAACGTCTCCATCTCCTTGAGGTATCCGGCGACGATCACCACCACGTCGTCGCGATGGTCCTCCATCAGCTTCAGCAGGGTGGCGATCGCCTCCTGGCCGAAGTCGTTCGAGCCGGCGTACTGGGTGAGGGAGTACGCCTCGTCGATGAACAGCACCCCACCCCGGGCCTGTTGGAAGACGCGTGAGGTCTTCGGGCCGGTGTGGCCGACATACTCGCCGACCAGGGCGGAGCGGTCGGCCTCGACCAGATGGCCGCGCTCCAGCAGGCCGACGGCGGCCAGGATGCGGCCGTAGAGCCGGGCCACGGTGGTCTTGCCGGTGCCCGGATTGCCGGTGAAGACGAGGTGGCGGCTGAGCGGAGGCGGTGCCAGGCCCATCTCCTCGCGGCGGCGCACCATCCGCATCAGCTTCACCAGGGATGAGACGTCCTGCTTGACGCGGTCCAGTCCGGCGAGGCCGTCGAGTTCGGCGAGCAGGTCCTCGATGGTGTCCTCGGGGGGTGCCTCGGTCTCCCGCGCGGTGGTCTGCGGGTCCGTTCCCGGGCTGCCGGTGGCCGCCAGGGGCTGGTCCGCGCCGGTGGGCAGGGACGGGTTCTTCACGTCCCGTGAAAGGCAGTCGTCGAACACCGGCCGGGCACCCTTCTCCAGGGCCACGTCCTCCTCGGTGTCCCGGACCAGACAGCCGCGCAGTACGGGTGCGCCGCCGGCCGACACGTGCAGCGCCGGGAAGGCCGCGCCGTCCCTGCCGGCGCCTGCGAAGACACAGTCCTCGAAGGTGCCGCGGGCCTTCTCCCCGACGAACAGGCTGTTCTTGCCGGTCCGGGCCACCGTGACGGACCGGACCCGGGGTTCGGCCTGCGGGCCCACCACCAGACCGGAGCCGGCGGCGTCCCGAACCGTGCAGCCCTCGACGCTGGGTGTGGCGCGCTCCCCGATCACCAGGCCGGCCGTGCCGGTACCGCTGATCCGGCAGTCCCGCAGTACCGGGGTCGTCCCGGTGCCGCAGGAGATCCCGGCCCGCTCGGCGCCCGTGACGTCGCACTCCTCAAGGACCACCGTCCCCGTCGACTCGGTGGTGATCCCGGCCCGGCCGCGCACCACGGAGAGGCCGCGCATCCGGGCCTCGGCCGCGCTGTCGATCTGCACCCCGGTCAGTCCACAGTCCGTGATGCGGCCGCCCTCGACGGTGAGGCCGGCTCGGTCGGTGGCCCGGATCCCGTGCTCCGCCGTGGACGCGATACGGCACGACGTGAGCGTCACCCGGGAGTCGTCGCAGGCGTGCACCGCGCTGAACGAGCAGTCCGTCAGGTCGCCGGCGGCCATGTGGACCTCGGAACGGTTGCTTGCCAGCAGACCGTTGGCCCGGCTGCCGGTCACCGACGTGCCCTCGGCGGTCAGCCGGGCGGAGCCCCGGGCGACCAGACCCGAGCCGTGCGCCCGGTCGACCTGGCAGTCGACCAGCTCCGTGCGGCTCTCGCCGTCCGCGCTCACCCCGGGCCCCGAGCCGTCCCGCAGTCGGCAGTTCAGCAGCAGGACGTCCCCTGTGCCGGAGACGGCGACCCCGTCAGTGCCGGTGCGCAGGACCTCGCAGCGGGCGAGCAGGACGCCGCCGGCCGTACTCTCCCGGTCCGCGCTCCCCCGGTCCGCGGGACGCGGTGAACTGCCGAGTACGCGGATGCCCTCACCGGCCGTCTCCTCCACCCGGCAGTCCAGCGCGGTGAGGGCCGCCCCGTCCTCCACCAGCAGCCCGCTGCGTCCCGGGCCGGAGATCCGGCAGTCGCGCAGCACGGCCCGGGCGTCGCCCCGTACGCGGACACCGGACCCGGTGACCCGCCGTACCGTCAGCTCTGTGGCCTCGGCGGTGGCCCGGGAGGCGATGACGACACCGGTCCCCTGGATGTCCTCGACCACGACCCGGGTCAGCCGCGCCGAGCCGGTGGTGTTGACGTGCACCGCGGCCAGCCCCGCCCCCGACACCCGGCAGTCCGTCAGGGCGAGCGACGAGTCGCCGCCCGCCTCGACGCGGCCGCCGGATATCTCACAGGCGTCCAGCTCCAGGTCCCCGGCGCCGACCAGCACGGCGGGCAGCCCCGGGTCCTGTCCGGTCAGGGCGATGCCCTCGATCCGTACGCCGGGGGCGGCGACCTCCAGTACGGGCCGCCCGGGGGACGCGGCCAGCAGTCGTACGGCGTGCGCCGAGCCGTCCTCGGGCAGCAGGTGCACCGCGCGGTCGACGAGCAGCTGTTCGACGTACTCGCCCGGGGCGATGCGGATCTCGTCGCCGTCGCGGGCGGCGCGCACGGCGGAGGCGATGCTGCGGTGCGTGCCGCGGCCCTTGGGGGCGACCCGGTGCACGGTGGAGGTGGGGGTCACGGGAGGTCCGTTCCGTCGGGGAGGGCGGCCGGGTCGACGGTCAGCGACTCCGGTGGTGTCGTGGGCGGCGTGGTGGGCGTGCTGCCCGAGGACGGGAAGGCGCGGGACGGCAGGATGTTGGCCGTGTCCTTGTTGTTTAGCCCGTAGTTGAGGGTGCCCGCGCCTATCCCCTCGGCGGCCTGCCAGATCAGCTCGCCGGGGCCGCCGCGGTGGAAGATCCGCGAGCCCGCGGTGGCGTGCCAGGTGTACCGGAACAGACCGCTGGTGATGCCCGCGAAGGCCGAACCCGCCGCACCCCAGGCACCCGCTTCGAGGGCGTCGACGCCGGTGCGCTTCTGGCCGTTCACCCCGAACACGGCCGCGTTGACGGCGTTGTTGACGAATCCGGTGAGCACACCGACTCCCAGGCTGTTGAAGTAGTCGTACGAACCGGAGCGCCAGCGGGTGGGGTTCTCGTACACGGTCCACTCGCCGTCCCAGTCGTCCTTGGAGGCCAGCGGGTGACGGTTCCAGTCCTGGCCCTGGTCGAGGTTGGTCAGGCCGTACTTGAGGTAGCCGAGGCGCGTGGTGTCGTAGGCGATGTTGACGCCGACGCGGATGCCGCCGCCGATGGCGCCGTTGATGGCCGCCCGTTGGAGGGCCGTGATCGGGTCGAACCTGGTGTTGCCGAGGTCCGCGGTGATGGCGGACACGGCGAAGCTGGTGCCGAACTCGAGCAGATAGCCCATGGTGAAGTCGAGGACGGCCTTGCGCAGTTGGTGCCGCCACATCGGCATGGAGGCCGAGGAGCCGTCCTCGACACCGGTCCAGATGTCGTGGAACACATCGCGGAACTCGCGGTTGTAGCCGCGCAGTTCGGTGGTGTAGCCGCGGAAGTCCACCTCGCGCCCGATGAGCCGCCAGCTGCGGTGCCCGTCCAGGCCCACCTCTCCGCCGACCTTGGGCAGACTGCTGAACTCCGGCAGCTTGGCGCTGTCGAAGGCGGACCAGCGGCCGAAGGCGTCGGTGACCCAGACCCGTCCGGTGAGGGTGCGCTGGGCGACCAGTCGGCCGTCCTGGTACTCGCGCCACTGGTTCCACAGCGACTCCGACTCCCGGAACCGGCCCTCGGCGCCCTCCACGGGATCCCGGCGGTGGACCACCTTGCCCATGTCGAACTCCTGCCAGACCTCCCGGTTCACGGTGGCCGACACGTCCGGCTCGAAGTGGCGCGCGGACCGGGCGAGGAGATCGGCCAGCGTGATGCGGCCGGGGTCCACGGGTGGTGCGACGGCCGGCTGGTTCACCGTGTACGCGTACTCGCGGACCCGGCCGCCGTCGCGATACCGCACGACGTCGGTGCCGATGTGGTCGCTCCAGCGGCCCTTGGCGAGGTCCTGGTAGGTGCGGATGCCCTTCGAGTCGACCGTGCCGTCGGCGCTGATCCGCTGCCAGGACCAGGTGTCGCCGGACTGCCGGGTGGCGTCGACCCAGACGGTGCCGTCGCCGGTGACGGCGCGCTCCCGGATCGCGGCGCCGCGGTGGCCGTTCTCCAGCCGCTCGAAGTCGATGAACGAGTCGTCCCAGGTACGGGAGTACAGCGAGCCGCGGTTCTGGATGCGGATGCCCTCCGTGACCTCCCCGTCGGGGCCGGTGGCCTGCCAGGTCCAATGGTCCTTGCGGGGGTCGCCGTGGGACTCGACGTACAGATCGCCCCAGTGGTCGCGTCGGCCCGTGATCTGGAGCTGGGTGTTCTTGTCCACCCACACCCCGGACATGTCGTCGGCGCCGAGGCCGCGTGCCGGGTTCTCGGCCAGGTACTCGCGCACACCGGTGCCCTGCGAGCGCATGGCCAGCAGCTCGTTCCCTCGGGGGCCCGTGAACACGTCCTCGAAGCTGCCGTCGGCGGCGACATGGCGGGTGCCGGCGGTGCCACTCTTCGTATCCAGCCAGGGCAGTTCGTACGGGGCCGCGGAAGCGTTCCACTTCGGGGCGGGCGCCCACTGCTTGGCGTCGCCGACGCTGCGGCCCACCTCGATCACGTTGCCGTTCTCCAGTGTGCGGGTCTCCCGGACGATCCGGCCGAACCGGTCGATGTCCTGCCAGCTGGTACCGCCGTGCGAGACCAGACGGACGCCGCGCAGCTTGGTGCCGTCGGCGGCGGTCTCCGTCCACTTGGACACCTGGAACATGGAGTCGCCGGTGCCGAAGTTCCGGAAGAAGCCGTCGAACCGGCCGTGGCCCGCACGCGGGTACCAGGCTGCCGCCGGGAGTCGCTGGTCGGAGATACGGGTGACATGCAGGGTGCCGCCGTCGGCGAGCTGTGCGAGTTCCTCGGTGAGTTCGTCGACGAAGTCGATCGGTTTGTTGTTCGGGCCGACGGCGGTGTGCACCAGGGGGTTCGCCCGCATTCCGCCGGGGGCGGGGCCGGACAGCAGCTGGTGTTCCAGGTACTGGCGGGAGCCGTGGTAACCGTTCAACGGCCATATGTCACCCCGCCGCTGGGCCACGGCATGCTGCCCGGTGGCCGGGTCGAGGTAGGTGTCCTTGTAGCCGATCCGGGTCCAGGACCACTCGCGGGTGCCGTGCAGTGCCTCGGTGCCGTCCTTGGCGAAACGCGTCCAGACCCAGTCGCCCTTCGCGTTCGTCTCCGCCCGGATCAGACCGCCGTCGAGGGCCTTGGTGTAGGTGCGCACGTCGAGGACGTCCACCGGGGCCCAACGGTAGGGAAGCGTGTCGTGGAAGGTCCTGCGGTCGCTGTCGAAGATCCGCTCCCCGGCCCGCAGCCTGTTCCCGGCCTGGTCGAACTCGGTCCAGCGGGCCCGGCCGAACCGGTCCAGGTCGAGGTGGAGGACATGGCCGTTGCCGAGGACCTCGCGCTCGAACAGCGTCACCTTGCCCTCGCCGATCAGCCTGAACTGACCGGTGGCCGACTTCTCCACCGTGGCGGTGTCGAAGCGGCCGGTGAGCGGGTTGCCCGAAGGGTCCAGCCGTACGGCCTTGCCGGTGGCGTGGTCGATCCTCCAGTACTGGCCGTTGACCTTTCCGCCCTTGACCCGTACGGCGACGGTCTCCTCCAGCAGCGTGCCCGCCGGGTCGAACACCGTCCGCTCCAGGGGCTGGGCGCCCGGCCCGGTGGGGATGCGGGCGATCCGGCCGTCGTCGAGCAACTCGGCGCGGAACCCGGGCAGTTCATGGCCTGCCGGGTCCAGTAGCTGCGGTACGCCGCCGGGGTCGTCCACGTCGAAACGGAACATGCCCCGGTCGCCGGGCAGTTGGACGTCCCGGGGGACGCGCACGCCCTGGAGCTCGGCGTCCTCGTCCCCGTCCATCCGCCGGAGGTTGTCCAGGCGTGCCCGGAGGGCCTCCAGCTCGGTGTCCGACAGGTCGCCGAGTTCCGAGAGCGTGTCGGTGCGTGCGGAGTCGGGGCCCATGACGCGGTTCAGTTCGTCGGCGGACAGGGGCCGTACGTCCCGGACCAGGTCGTTCCAGAGGGCGTCGACGAGTGCCCGTTCCTCCGGGCCGACATCGTCCAGTCGCAGGGGCGCGTCGGTGTGCGGCGTGTCCGGACCCGTGAGGCGGCCGAGGTCGTCGAGGGGGCCCCGCACGCCGCTCGCTTCGTCGAGCGTACGGTCGAAGATCTGCGCCGCATCGCCCAGGTCACCGGCGAAGTCGCCGTGGTCAGCGAGGTCGTCGAGCCGGACCGGCGGGGTACCGGGCGTGGCGCCCTCGGTGAAGCGGAGGAAGCCGGAGCCGTCCCGGGCGGGCAGGTCCCGTAGAGCGAGGCGACCGCCGGCGTCGTGGTGGAAACGGGCGCCGGTGACGGTGTCGGTGACCGTGAAGCCGTTCGGCAGCCGTCCGGCGAGGGCGCCGTCCATCGGCCCTAGGCGGAAGGAACCGGTGAGGTGGGACGGCCCGGTCAGTTCGAGGAGCCTGGTCGTGGTCCCGCCCGTGCCGGGGGTGATCGTCACCTTGACGCCCAGGCCGGCCGGGCCGTCGAGGCCGGGCAGGGTGAGCGGCAGCTCCTGTTGGCGCAGGGCACCGCCGGGTTCGAACCGCCACACCGCCGTGAGCCCGTCCGCGTCCGGCACGGGCACCCGCACGGTCAGCTCGCTCAGCGTGCCGGCCGCGTCCCGGACCGGGGTGAGAGTCGCCCCCTGGACGGGCACCCCGTCCGGACCGACCACCCTGGGCATCGGGTCGAGGGCGTCGTCGGTGAAGCGCAGGGCCAAGTCGGTGCCGGTCAGCGGCAGTTCCCGGTGTTCCAAGTGCCCCTGGGCGTCGAACCGCCAACGCACACCGCCCCGAGGCCCCGAGATGCTCAGCCCGCCGCCCTCGTGGAGGGTCACTGTCGTGTTCTCCAGCCGCACCGGACCACCGGTGGCGCCGAAGTCCACCACATCGATCCGGAACGACGCCGGCGCGAGATCGGTCGCCGGGAACTCCGTGACCCGCAGCCGTAGATCCGTCAGCTCGTCGGCCCCGGACAGGGGCATACCGTCGAACCGTGCCGGATTCACCGGCGTCGGGACGCCGTCGGTCACGTCCGCCGTGAACCGGGCGCCGAACCCGGCGGGCTGCGATGTCAGGTCCGCATGCGGCAGGTCCGCACGTGCCAGATCCGGCGGCGAGAGCCGGTTCAGCGAGCCCGGTTCACCACCGAGATCGCCGAGGCGGTCGAGGGCCGGGGGCCGGCCCCGGGGCGTGTCCGGCACCGCCGCCCCGGACAGGTCCAGGTGCACCGGCGGCGCCCCGTCCACCGGAAGGTCCACGAACCGGCCGCCCCGGTCGAACACGAACCGCCCCCCGGTCGCCGTGTCGGTCACCGCGAACCCGCCCGGCAGCCGCCGCGCCGGATCCCCGTCGAGCCGTACGACGTCGAAGGCGCCGTCGGCAGCCCCCGGTACGGTCAATCGGTGCGTCGCCGACTGTGCGCCTCCCGGCAGTTGGGCGAATGTCGTGGTCAGCCGGGAGCCGGTCGGCGGGCCGCCGGCGGGGCCGGACAGGGTCAGCTGCTCGGACAGCCGCGTACCGTCCAGGTCGAAGCGGCCGGTCCAGGCGCCGTCCAGTGACCGCACCCGTACACCGGTGACCACGCCAAGTGCGCCCCTGACCGGTTCGATCACCGCACCGCCGGGCAGCGGGAGGCCGTCCTCGCCGACGATGCGGGGCAGGGAGCCGGACGCCGCGTCGGCGTCGAAGCGGAGGAAGCCGTCGCCGGCCGGGAGCCGGACGTCTCGGAACTGGAGGACGTCTTCAGCGGTGACCACCATCCGGATGTCCCCGGCCTTGCCGGTGAGCGCGAACCCGCCGTCCGCCAGCGGCGTCCGCTGCCACTCCGTGCGGAAGCCGGTGACTCCGGCGAACTCCTGAGGGTCCGCCAGCACGGTCTCGGTGCGGGGCGCGGGCGCGTCGAAGCGGTCGAAGGTGAAGTCGTCCGACAGATGGCCGGCATCGTCCAGTTGGCTTCCGACCTCGTCGAGGGCGTCGACCCCGTTCAGGGAGTCGAGGTCGTCGAAGGCCCTGCTCTCGCCCAGGTCGAGCTGGTCCAGCAGCCTCAACTGGTCGTCGAGGGACAGGCCCTGGAAGTCCAGCGCGCTCAGACCCGGCGTGCCCTCCCCGGCGGCCCTCAGATCCGCCGCGAGCTCGGGCAGGGGGTCGCTGCCCCGGAAGTTGGGGTTCGGAATCCATTCGAGGAGGTTGTGCTGGGCGTCCATCCGGTACGCGCCGCGGATGAACTCCGGGGCGATACCGCCGGGGAAGGCGATCTCGTTCTCCGACGCCCAGCCCGATGCCCGCCAGGCGTCCGGGCCCATGGAGCGTTCGAAGCTCCTGCCGACGTCGATCCCGCCGGAGGCTTCGATCTCGAACTTGAAGACTCCGTCCCAGATCAGGTTCCGGTCGGTGGTGGTGCTCACGAACGCGGAGGGCTGGCCGGTCCTGACCATGACGTCCAGGTTGGTCTCCAGGGCGTCGCGGACGGTGAATCCCTCGGAGAAGATCTGGTCCAGGCCGCGCTTGCCGCCGATGCGCCACAGCGTCTCGTCGGTCTCGCGCCAGACCGGTGCGGGCGTGATGGCCTGGATGTCGACAGAGCGGTCGGCGGCGAAGGCCAGCCGGTCCAGGTCCCCGGGCGAGGACAGAACCACCTCGTCGAGGCTCGTGCGCGGCGACGCCGGGAGGGAGACCGAACCCGGATCACCGAGGCCCGCCGACGGCAGGCCGTCCGCGCCGAACCTGGTGACGACGCCGTCGGCAGCGGTGACGGTGAACGCACCGTCGACCATCTGCACCTGGACGTCGGGGACGACGGTTCCGGCGTCCGCCTTGAGGACCCACTTGACGGTCGGCCCGGGCTCCATGGTGATCCACTGACCGGTGGGCCGTCCCAGGCGGTCCAGCAGCGGCAGTTCACCGACGCGCGACTCCAGCAGCCGACCGGAATTTGTGCCGGCCTGGGTACGCCACTCGACGGTGACGGCCTTCACCTCGAAGTCCGTCTTGAACGTGTCCGACAGCCGGAGGTCGCCGGCGGCTTCGTCGAGTCCATGGAGCGCGTCGCCTACGGGCCCCACCGGGCCACCCGCGGCCTCGGGCGCTGTCGCCCTGAGATAGGGGCCCTCCAGGTAACTCCTGGGAATAATGCCCTTGATCAGCCATTCCTGGTCACGGGTGGTGTTGAGCAGCGCGCGGACATCTCTGGCGATCGTGCCGGTCAAGTCCTTGCCGCCCCGGCCCGCGACATTGACGTCGCTCTTTTTGAGGAACTCGACGATGTCGCGGGAGCCGGCCCCGGAGAGCCCCGAGAAGTCGAGACGCTTCCCGATGGTCCGCTCGATCTGGTCGCCCATCAGTTGCTGGAGATCCCGGGCCGGGAGAATTCCCACGTTCTCCAGTTTCCCGGCCTTGATGTCCAGACCCAGCTTGCGGACATCGAGGGCGAACTCCGTGTCGCCGTACACCTTCTCGCCGCCGGACACGGCGAACGAGGTGAAGGGGCTGTTCCCCTTCTTGTCCGCGAGCTCGGCACCCACCACATGCTGGAAGGCGGTGGTTCTGCCGTCCGGGTTGGCCGGGACCATTCCGAGGTCGGGCTTGAAGTACGACTTGCGCAGGCCCTTGCTGTCGACCTCCAAGGCGTGGAAGTTGTCCTGCCGGATGAGCTTGACACCGTGCAGTTGCTCCAGGTCGACGTTCGACATGAAGAAGTCGTCCGTCTTCAGCACCGACTGCGGGGTTTCCAGGGGCGGCAGCCCGGAACCGGAGGCCCGGCCCGCGGACTCCAGCAGGTCCGTGGATACCTGGACCGGTGTGGTGGTGGCCGGCGCGGCCGGTACGTACTTCAGGGACTCGACGGTCGGATAGGGGCCCGTCAGATAGTCCTTCGGAATGGTCCCCTGCACGAGCCAGGTGTTGTCGCGGCGCACCTGGAGCAGCGTTTTGACGTCCGTCGCGACCGACGCGCCCAACTTCTTCGGCACGTTGTATTCGGCGAGGAACTTCTTGATGTCGTCGTTCTTCGTCAGGTGGGTGAACTTCGACGGGATCTCCAGAGCCGAGTCCCCGACGGCGATCCGGATCTCCTTGAGGATCTCCTGCTGCAGTTGGGTGTTGGAGAGGATCCGCACACCTTTGACGCTGTCCGCACCGGCTGTGATGTCGTTGGTGAGGGATACGAGATCGAGCCCGATCTCGCTGTTCCCGAAGGGTTTTCCGGTGCCCCCGGGCACAGAGAACGCGGTGAACTGGCTCTTCTCCTTGAACACTTTGGCATTGGCGGTGGACACCGCCTGGAGCGGTGTGATGGTGCCGTCGATCCTGACCGGTACGAGACCTTCCCCGGTCAGCTGTGTCTTCACCCCGGACTTGCCCACCGTCGCCGAGAAGTCCATGTCCTGCCGCACCAGCCAGTGGACCTGCGGCACGGACGGCGCCGTCACCTCCGGCGTGACGGGCGCCCGCACCGGATCCACCCCTTGCGGTGTGGCCGGCGGACCCGCGGGCGACGCCGGCCGGACGGGGATGTCGTCGAGGAGGGGTCTGCCGTCCAGGCCGATCCTGGTGACGAGGCCGTCGGGCGGGGTGAGGGTGAAGACGCCGTCGGTCACGGTCACCCTGACGTCGGGTACGACCCCGGAGTCCCCCTTGAGGACCCAGTTGACGGTCGGCCCGGGCTCCATGGTGATCCACTGGCCCGTGGGCCGCCCCAGGTCGTCCAGCAGCCGCAGTTCACCGGTGGGCAGGGTGGCCGCCGAGCCGTCGATGCGGATCATCATCACCGTGACGTCCCGGCGGACCGTGTCCAGGTTCATCCCCAGCCGGTCGAACGCTGTCCGGGCCTGGTTGAAGTCGATCTTCGCGGCGCTCAGATCCAGCTCGGCCCGGGTGCGGCCCAGCGGCGGTACGTCGGTCAGTGCGTCGATCTCGGAGAGCTTGCGTCCGGCGGTGTCCAGCTGGAACTGGGTGGCCTGGGTGCGCGCCCAGGTCTGGAAGCGTTCCGTGGCGAGCTTGCCGGTGGCCCCGCCGGTGACGACGTCCCGCAGGGTCAGGGGCGTGAAGCCGGGGCTCTTCGCGAGCGGGGTCGTGGTGAGGTCCGTCCTGACCGGCCCCAGGCCGAGCAGGTCCCGTGCGGTGCGCGCGTCGTCGCCGGTGTCGGGGATCAGCCGGGTGAGGTCGTCGAGCCTGATCCCGAGCTCGTCGAGGCGGTCGGTGCCGTTCGCCGTGTTCCAGGTGGGGACCCGGGGGTCGGCCGGGCCGAGGACGTCGACCTTCACCTCGTCCTTCAACTGCACCCGGACGTCCACCGGATCGGTCTTTCCGACACGCAGGACGACCCCGTCCGGCGCGGCGTTCACCAGGTCGATCTCGCCGTCCAGGATCTGCCGTACCTGGAATCCGGTCAGCCCGCCGAGCCTGCCGTCGAGGCTCAGTTCCGCCAGGTCCGCCAGATCGTCGAGCGGCTTGAGCAGCCCGGTCCCGGTGCGCTCCAGGCCCGTCAGGGTGTCCAGGTTCCGCAGCTCGTCCCTGAGCCCGAACCGCTGTCCGCCGGGAACCGTACCGACCGGCAGTCCGACCGTGTCGAGCGTGTCCAGGGTGTTCAACCGGACGCCCATGTCGTCGAGACGGCCCGGCATCCGGACGGGCGTGGTGCCGGGCAGGGAACTGAAGCCCCGTGTACGGGGTGCCGTGACCGAGGTGATCGGGATGTCGGCCAGTTCGTCGAGGGTGTCGTTGAACTCGGGGGTCCCGGGGACGGCGAGCCGGTCGGTGTCCGTGGCGTCGAACGGGCGAAGGTTTCCGCCCCGGTCGAGGTTCCGGCCGGTCAGTTCCGCGAGGCCGCCGGCCAGGGAACCCGTCCTGCCCAGGGTGCCGAGGGGCCGCGAGGTGAAGTGCATGCCGCGATCGACGAACCCCATGCGGAAGGCGCCCCGGTAGCCGAACCGGGCGATCTCGGAGTACCGCATGGGCAGCAGTGCCGTCATTGTGAGGCGGCCCAGGCTCAGAGCCGTGAAGACGCCGAGCCGTCCGGCCATGCCGCCGCCGACGAACGCGGTCGACTCGGCGAAGTCGCGGGTCAGCGCGGACCGGCCCTGCCGGAAGGTGCCCCGGGCGAATCCGCCCATGAACCGCAGGGCCGACCCCAGCATCGCGGGCGTCTTGGACAGGACCCGGGGCAACGCCATCAACCCGCCCGCGGCGCGGCTGCCGAGCCCGCTGCCGAACCGGACGAGCCCCTGTCCGGCCAGCGACAGGAGTCTGCCGGGGGAGGAGAACAGCATCCTGCCGCCCCGGAACAGCATCCGCCCGCCCGCGGAGAGGGCGCCGCCGAGGGCCTTGCCGCCCGACAAGCCCAGCCGGGCCAGTCCGCCGAGGGTGGTGAGGCCCTTCGTCGAGGGGAACAGGATGCCGAGGAAGGCGAGGCCCAGGCTGAGGGCGTTGCCGTTGCCCGTGGCGTAGTCGACGAGGGCCTTGGCGAAGAGCACCGCTCCCAGCCCGAAGGCGACCAGGCCCAGCGGGCCGCCGATGATGGCCGCGACGATGGTGACGACCAGCGCGACGATCTCCAGAACCTTGAAGAACGTCGACACGAACCGCTTCCAGAAGCTCTTCTTCGGCTTCTTCACAGGCCGCGACACCAGCCGGGCCGCCTCGCGCAGCGCGTCCTCCAGGATCTTGCCCTCGGCCTGGATGGTGTCGATCTCCGCGTCCACCTCGTTGCGGGCGCGGGTCATCTCCGGATCGTTCTCGGCGAGCGGCTGACCGCCGACGCGCTCCAGCGCGGCGACGGTGTCGGCGGCGTTCTCGGCCCGGTCCTGAGAGTCCCCGAGGGCGCGCGCGTAGCGGGCCGTGGCGTCGGCCGCCATCTCGAACGAGCGGTTGATGTTCGCCATGAACGTCTTGAGCTCGTTCTTGACGTACGTACGCAGCGCGTCCGCGGTCCGCCCCTCGAAGCCCCCGTCCTCGGCCTTGGTCAGCAGGGCGTCGAGGCCGCCGTCGACCCGCCCGGCCAGATCGCCGAGGTCGCGCAGCTCCTTGGTGACGTTCTCGACGGCGCCAGGATTTCCCGTCACCGGATTGCCGGTGAATCCGACTCTGCTCCACTCGTCGGAGGTGGCCAAGGAGTCCTCCTCGCGGTCCGGGACTTGGGGTACGGGAAGCAGACGTACCGGGGTGGGCGAAGAGTTCAAGAAAGTGGCGCACGCCACAGTTTTCGCCGGTCAGTGCGGTGCGGGCGAAATCTTTTTGAACCATCCGGACCCGACTTCTCGTCTACAGGGCGGCTCGGCACCCACACGGAAAACGAACCGGGACACGAACCGGGGCACGACCGCTTCCAGGAAGGACGGCAGACATGGTGCGCGTTTCCTACGACTACGACCTGATGACCGTCCTCGCCCGCCATCTGTGGCATCTCCGCGACGAACTGGACGTCACCTCGCAGACGGACAAGACGTTCGCCGCCGGTGACATCGGCCCCCGCCGGGAGACGGCTGAGGCGCTGGAGGAGTTCTACGGCGCCTGGAAGAAGTCGTTCCGTGAGGGCTGGCAGGTCATGACCGACCTCGGGAACCTCCTGGACCAGGCGGGCAAGGCCTTCTACGACCAGGACGCCTCCCACGCCGCCGGCGCCGCCCAGCAGGTCACCGGCCAGGTCCGCGGCGAGGCCGTCCGGCAGAACGAGATGCGCAAGCAGAAGCTGGCCGGCAAGCTCCGCGCGGACGAGGCCAGAAGACTGGAGGCCGGCTACAAAGCCCAGCAGGCGCGCCTGAAGAAGGAACAGGACGCCCTGGTCGAGAAGCGGCGGAAGCTCGACGAGGAGACCGCGGCCCAGCAGAAGCGGCAGGAAGAGCTCAACAAGGAGCAGGAGGAGCTCGCCCGGAGGCGGGAACCCCTGCTGAAGCAGCAGGACGAACTCCAGGCCGGCCAGCGGCAGCTCTGGCAGGAGGAGAAGGAACTCCTCAGGCAGCGCGAGGCGAAGCTCCAGGTCGCGCGGGACAAGCTGCAGAAGGAGTACGAGGCTCTCCGCAAGGAGCAGGAGCCCCTGCTGAAGCGGCAGGAGGAACTCCAGCGCAGACAGCAGCAGCTCTGGGCGGACGAGAAGGCCCTGCGCGCAGAGCAGGACGCGGCCATGGAGAAGAAGGTCACCGCCCTCGAACAGGAGCAGAAGGCCTACGACGCCAAACAGGACGCCCTCCAGGAACGCCAGGAAGCCCTCCGGCGGGAACGCGAGACCCTGCTGGCCAACGGGCACGCCACCCGGGCGGACCTCGACGCCTGGCAGCACAAGCAGGACGCCCTGGACAAGGAGCGGGACGCCCTGTGGGAGTCCGAGGGCAAGGGGCTCGCCGGGCGATGGGACGCCCTGGAGCAGGAACAGCGCGACCAGGAGAAGGCGTTCGACCCGATCCGTGAGCGGCAGCGGGAACTCGATGACGAGCGGGACGCGCTGAGCCGCGCCCAGGAGCCCCTCTCCGAGCGGCAGGACGCACTCCAGGCCAGGCAGAAGGACCTCTGGGCCCTGGAGAAGTCCACCCAGCAGGAGGCCGAGGACGCCGTGGCGGCGAAGCAGGACGGCCTGGACGCCGAACACGCCGGCCTCCAGAGGCGGCTGGACCCCCTGGACCAGGAGTCGAAGGACCTGCAGGACCGCCAGAAGGAGTTGTGGGACGACCAGTCGGACACCGAGGACGCGCAGGCCGCGCTGACCGCGGAGGAGAAGGCCGCCCAGGAACGGCAGCAGGACCTCCAGGACGGCTTCGGCGCGGAGTACGACAAGCTGCGCGACCAGGACCCGGATCGCGAAGTGGACGTCGGCCGGCTCAGGGGAATGCGCGGTCAGCTGGACGATCTGCCCGCCGAGGCCTTCGTGCCCAAGGGCTTCACCATCGAGGACGCCAACAACACCACCACGGTGTCGTACCAGCTCGACGAGAACGGTGAGATCAAGGTCGACAGGAACGGCGACCCCGTCGAGACGACGACCACCGTCACCAACAAGAACACGGGGCTGAGCTACTCCGAGACCTACCACGCCCTGACGCGGGACGGTGACTCCGTGACGACGATCCACAGCTCCGACGGTTCCGTCACCAAGATCTATCTGGACTCCTCCCCCGAGGGAGACGCCGACGGGACGATGAGGCGCTACGTCACCGACGAGACCGGCCGGGACACCCTCCAGATCTGGACCAAGCGGCCCGGCGGCGACTGGGGGTTGACGATGGACAAGGAGACCTACCTCAACTCCGAGGCCGGCAGGGAGGATCCCCAGCAGCGGCTGGACCGGCCTCCCGCGTATCTCACGGTGGAGAACCCGCTCGTCGACGACAGCGGCCACCCGTCCGGCTCCGCCGCCGCGGGGCAGACGACCACCGTGCAGGAGGGCGTCACCCGGACCGACTACACGGGCTCCGACGGTTCCGTCACGAAGGTCGTCACCAACGAGACCACGGGAACCCGCTTCGTGGCCGGCGCGAACAACGAGGTCCAGGAGATCTGGCAGCGCCGCGAGGACGGGACCTGGTACCTGCGCGAATCCGTCACCCAGCACGAACGCTACGGCGACGAACCTCCCCTGGGGACGCTCGGCGAGAACTGGCGCTGACCCCCACCCGAAGCTCCCTGCGCGCGTCTCTTCGGCGCCGCCGGGTCCATCGCGTACCGAACCGACCGGTGCGCGCCCAGGCAACAGAAAACGAGGTGCACCATGCCCAAGAACGTCATTGACGACGAGGAAGTCGAAGCAACGTCGAAGAAGCTCGACTCCGCGGTCAGCGACACGCTGGTCCCCCAGCTGTCCTCGCTGCAGGCCGACGTCGAGAACCTCCTCCAGGGAGGCCTGCTGCTGACGGCGACCAGCCCGAAGATGCAGGCGTCCTACGCGAACTTCAACAAGTCGCTGACGGAGGCGGTGAACAACATCACCCAGTTCTCCAAGCAGTTCCGGGACATCTGCAACGCCGTCAACAACCTGGACTCGCAGATCGCCGGCGGCATCCCCAGCTGAACCCGGTCCACCCCGAGCGGGGGTGCCGCCCCGGATTCCCCCTCCGGCCGGCACCCCTGTCGAACCTGCCGTTCGGCTGTCGATTGTTTCAGTGGGCCATCATTCACGTCGGTAACCTCACGTTCCTCTCAAGACCCCTTGAAAACTGCAGATCCGCTCATAGACTCCCCGAGGAACCTCACATTCCGCTTAGGAAACGTGAGGTCATCCCAGGTATTCGTGCTCAGCCCCTGCCCAGCCAACGCCGCCCCTGCGGCGCCCGACCGGACCGGCTCGAAGATCAATGCCGGTCCTGGGGGAATCTATGAGAACGTCCACGCACCCCGGCGACGGAGCCGTCCGCAAGCTCTACGAAGAACACCACGGCCCGCTTCTGCGCTATGTCTGCGGCCTGATACGCGGCGACCGGCAGCGTGCCGAGGACTTCGTCCAGGAAACCCTGGTCCGTGCCTGGCAGAGCACCGCGAACCAGCCTCCGGACTGGTCACCGTCCCGGGCGTGGCTGATGAGGGTGGCACACAACCTGGTGATCGACTGGGCCCGGCGTGAGCGCGCACATACCGAGATCACGCACGAACACACCTTGGACAAGCACGCCGAGACCGTGGACCCGATGAGCCAGGCCGTCCAGCGCCGCTTCCTGGTCCACGCCCTCTCCCGGCTCTCGCACCCTCACCGCGAAGTGCTCTTCTACGTCTACGTCCTGGGCTGCTCCGGTCCCGACGCCGCCGACGCCCTGGGCATACCGCCGGGAACGGTGAAGTCCCGGACCCATCACGCGATACGGGAGCTGCGCCGCCGGCACCCGGAGCACACGCCGGCGGCGGCATGACCGGGGCTGTCGCGACGAGCCCCGACCCGACTCACGGCTCCGTCATCGCGATGGGGAAGCCCGACGGCTCCCTGCTCACGGTCATCATCGTGTCCGTGGTGGTTCTGCTGCTGCTCTTTCTGCTGCTGCGGCACGTGATCCGCAAGCGGGGCGGCTGGCGGCGTTTTCGGCGCGGCGTAAAGCGTGAGCTGACCCTGACCCGGCGAGCGTTCGGCGAACCGCTGCGCACCTACCGCCGCCACCGTCGCGGCGTACGTGCCCTGACCCGTCAACTGTCCGACCTCCGAGGCGGCCTGCTCGTACGACGGCTGCTGGACGCGGCGGCGACGGCCCTGGCCGACGCGCCGGGGGCCGTTCCGCACGCCGTGCGGACGGAACCCGGACTCGCCACCGTACAGATCGCCGCACGCCCGCTGCCCGAGCCGCCCGCCCCCTGGGAGACATCCGACGAGGCCGGCCCGCAGTGCTGGGAGCTTCCCCTGACGGAGGAGGACGCGCTGCCCCACGCACAGCCCCGCGCCGGTGCGTACGTCCGTCCGCTGCCGGTCGCCGTCGGCATGGCGGACGACGCCGTCGTCCACCTCGATCTGACCGCCGGACCACGGCTGATCACCGTCGAGGGCGACACCACCGCCCGGGCCCGGCTGCTCCAGGCGCTGGCCGCACAGCTGGACCGGCCCGGCAGCGGAGCCTCGGTCACCGTCACTGACGGGGTCCATCCGCAGTACCGGGGGGAGCGGCTCGACACCGTCCTGCGGGAGCTGGAAGAGGCGGCCGAGGAGCACCGGGAGACCGAGGGGGACGGTGAGTTCGACGAGTCCGGCCAGGCCGCCACGACCGTGGTCGTCTGTGCCGCCCCGAGCCCGGAGCAGGCGCGGCGGCTGAGCGCCCTCGCCGCCTCGGGCGCCGTGGTCTGCCTGGCCGACGGCCGGGTGGCGGGCCACAGCTGGGCCCTGCGGGTCGACGGACGCGACCGGGTGGTCGCGCCCGAGCTGGGACTGGACGCGGACTCGGCTCCGCTGGGCAGAGCCGTCGCCGCCGCCGTCCGGGCGGACCGCCGCCGACTGCGCCGCGCGTCGACCCCGCGCCGGGGCGCACCCACTCCGCCGCGGCCCCGCATCCCGGAACGCCGGCTGCGCGAGCTCGAGGAGACCCGGGCGCCCGACGAAGTGGAGGCCCTCCAGGAGGAGGTGCCGGAACCCACCATCCAGGCCACGGCCCCCGCCAGGACCACCACCGGATCCGACCTGCTCGCCGAACCGACCGCCGCACGGGGCCGCACCACCGCGGCCTCCTCCGGCACACGAGAGGACTAGGCGTGTCGTCTGATTCCCGCCCGCCCCGCGACGCCTGGCACGCACCTCCTCGGAGGGATCCCCAGCCACGAGGGTGCCCGAGCCTCTGACGTCGGTCCCGGGGCCCCGCGCCCTGAACCGACGCCCGCACTCCACCACGCACCGCGAAACACCGCCCCGAACAACCCGCCCCCGAACCACCCCCAAGGGGAGACGTGAAACTCCTCATCACCACCGTCGCCGACGGCGACCCCGCCGGCCGCCAGGACGTACTGCTCACCGCGTCCGGCGGTACCCCCGTCGAGGACGTCGCCGCACATCTGGCCCAGCTGCGCGCGGGCGACGTCGACGAGACCGGGGCTCCGCTGCCCCTCCCGGGACCGGCCCCGTCCTGCTACCTGGGAGACGAGCCCCTCGCCCCCGGCACCCCGCTGGCCGCCACCCGACTCATGGACGGCAGCGTCGTCGCCCTCGGCGTCCCGCAGCCACCGGTCGCCACCGCCTACGGCCCCGAGCGCGACGCCATGCCGCAGCCGCACCGGGTGGACCACTCCCCGGTGGTGGAACTCCAGGTGGTGGGCGGCCCGGACGCCGGACGGGTGTACCCGCTCGGCCTCGGCACCCACGGCGTCGGCCCGCTTCAGGACGCGGCCGTCCCGCTCGAAGGCCGGGGCATGCCGGGCGAGGGCATCCGGGTGACCGTACGCCCGGACGGGTCGGCCATCGTGGAGCTCCTTGAAGGCGGCCCGGCGCGACTGTCCGTACCGGAGCCGCCGGAGCACCGGGGCAGGCCCAACACCCCGCTGCTTCCTCTGGCGGAACAAGACGATGAAGACACCGCAGACGCCGCGGACGCCGAGGCCGCCGGGTCCGGGCAGGTGTCCGACCGCAGCGCGGAACTCCCCGACGGCTGGGTGCTCTGGTCCGTCGGTGCGGAGCTGTCCGTCGGCGAGTATCTGCTGCGGCTGGCCGAACCGACCCCCAGGGACGCCGCGGTGGTGCCGTCCGAGGGCGGCGGCAGCCTGGACTTCAACCGGCCGCCGCGCATGCTGCCACATCTGGCACCCGAGCGGTTCCGGCTGCCCGGACCGCCCGACCCTCCCGCGCGCAGGCCGATCCCGCTGCTGGTGGCCCTCGCCCCGATGGTCTTCGGCGTCTCCATGATGCTGTTCATGAACTCGTACTTCTATCTGATCTTCATGTTCATGTCGCCCGCGCTGATGGCGGCGAACTACCTCAGCGGGCGACGACAGGCCCGCAGGGACTACGAAGAGAGGTCCCGCGTCTACCGGCAGCGCCGCGCCTCGCTGGAGGAGGACGTCCGGGAGAAGGTCGCCACCGAACGTCGGTTGCGCACCGAGAGCGCGCCCGATCCGGCGGTCGCCGGACTGTGGGCGGTCGGCCCGGGCCGCCGGCTGTGGGAACGGCGCCGAGGCGACCCGGACCACCTGGCGCTGCGCATCGGCACCGCCCCGCAGCCGTCCCTGCTCGGCATCGACGACACCGCCCGCGAGGACAACCACACCGCGGTGCACTGGACGATCCCGGACGCCCCGGTCGGCGTCGACCTGGTCGAGAACGGCGTCGTGGGTCTGGCCGGCGCGACCGGTCCGGTCCGGGCCCTGGCCCGCTGGATGACGGCCCAGGCCGCGGTCCTGCACACCCCGCGCGACCTGCGGATCGTCGTCCTCACCGACAAGGCCTCGCAGGACTCCTGGCACTGGGCGCGCTGGCTGCCCCACTCCCGGGACGGCCTGCCCGGCACCCGGGGCGGCGCCGTCACCCTGATCGGCAACGACCCGGAGACGGTGGCCAACCGGGTCGCCGAACTGGTCTCGACCCTGCGCACCCGCCAGCGGGCGGCCGAGTCCACCATGAGCAAGGCGCTGCTGAGCGAACCGGACGTCCTGGTGGTGATGGACGGCGCCCGGCGCCTGCGTGACGTACCCGGCGTGGTCTCGATCCTCAGGGAGGGTCCGGCCGTCCGGATCTTCCCGCTCTGCCTGGACCAGGAAGAACGGCTCCTTCCGGAGGAGTGCACCGCCGTGGTCCGCCACGAGAACCACCGGCTGACCCTGCGCCGCACCGGACAGCCCGACGTCCCCGACATCCGGCCGGACCTGGTCGAGCCGGACTGGTGCGAGCGCGTGGCCCGGGGCATCGCCCCGATCCGCGATGTCACCCCGGACGCCTCCGAGGGCCTGCCCGCCAAGGTGGGGCTGCTGGAACTCCTCGGTCTGCCGCAGCCGAGCGCCGAGCAGGTCGCCGCCCGCTGGGCGCAGCGGCCGGCGTCCACCGGCGTCCTGCTGGGCGCGGGCTACGACGGCCCGGTCGCCTTCGATCTGGTGAAGGACGGTCCGCACGGCCTGGTGGCGGGGACCACCGGATCCGGCAAGTCCGAACTGCTCCAGACCTTCGTGGCCGCGCTCGCGGCGGTCAACCGGCCGGACGAGCTGACCTTCGTCCTGGTCGACTACAAGGGCGGCAGCGCCTTCAAGGACTGCGTGGACCTGCCGCACACCCTCGGTATGGTCACCGACCTCGACAGCCATCTGGTGCAGCGCGCGCTGACCTCGCTGGCAGCCGAACTCACCCGCCGCGAGCACATCCTGGCCGATGCCGGGGCCAAGGACCTGCCCGAGTACCAGGGCATGCGCCGCCGCAGCCCCGAGCTGGTGCCCGTGCCCCGCCTGGTGATCATCATCGACGAGTTCGCCACCCTGTACCGGGAGATCCCGGACTTCATCCCCGGCCTGGTGAGCATCGCCCAGCGCGGCCGTTCCCTGGGCATCCATCTGATCCTGGCCACCCAGCGCCCGGCCGGCGTGATCAACTCCGACATCCGGGCCAACACGAATCTGCGGATCGCGCTGCGAGTCACGGACTCCTCGGAGAGCCAGGACGTCATCGACACCAAGGACGCCGTCAGCATCTCCGCGGCCACCCCCGGCCGCGCGCTCGCACGCCTCGGCCACGGCACCGTCGTACCCTTCCAGACCGCCTACGCCGGCACCCCGCTGCCCGGTGCGAAGCCCTCCCTGGATCCCACGGAGCAGCAGCCCGTGGAGGAGTCCCGCATCTGGGGCACCGAACTCCACTGGCAGCGCCTCGGTCGCTCCGTCGGCCTGCCCGGCACGGCCGAGTCGGAGCCCGGCGGGGAGAGCGCGGCGGACATGGCGGTCGACGATGTACTCACCGACCTCAACGCGCTGGTGGTGGCGCTGTCCGAGGCGGCGCGGCTCGCCGGGTGCGCTCCTCAGCCCAGCCCCTGGTTGCCGGCCCTCGGCACGGACGTCCTGATCGACGACCTGCCGCAACCCGAGGAGTCCGGCGGCGCCCGCCTCGCCCCGGTGGCGTGGGGCCTGTCGGACCTGCCCGAATCGCAGGCACAGCTGCCCGTCCGCCTGGACCTCGCCGAGTTCGGGCATCTGTACGTCATCGGAATCCCGCGCTCCGGCCGCTCCCAGGTGCTGCGCACCATGGCCGGAGCTCTGGCCCAGGGCCATTCCAGCGCCGACGTCCACCTCTACGGCATCGACTTCGCCGGTGGCGCGCTGACTGCGTTGGGCGTGCTCCCGCACTGCGGCGCCGTGGTGCCCCGTGGTGACATCGAGCGGCTGGAACGGCTGTTCGCCAGACTCGACGCGGAACTGGAACGGCGACAGGAACGCCTCACCGAGCATCACGCGAGCAACCTCACCGAGCTGCGCGAGATCGTCGGTGCCGGTGCCCGTCCGCCGCACATCATGCTGTTCATCGACGGCTGGGACGCGCTGATCGAGGCCGTCGCCGACCACAACGGCGGCCGCCTGGTGGAGTTGCTCAACCGGCTGCTGAGAGAGGGCGCCGCCGCGGGCCTGCATGTCGTCGCCACCTCCGAACGGGCCCTGCTGTCCGGACGGGCCACCGCGCTCAACGACAACAAGCTGCTGCTGCGCCTGAACGACCGGACCGACTACCACGCCGTCGGCAAGCGCTCACGCGACATCCCCGACGTCATCCAGCCCGGCCGCGGCTGGACCTCCGACGGCGGTACCGAGATCCAGGTGGCGCTGCTCGCACCCGGTGCCGCCGGGCAGGACCAGGCCGAGGCGCTGCGCCGGATCGGCGCCGAGGCGACCCGGCGCGACTCCGGACTCCCGTCGGACCGCAGGCCCGCCCGCATCGGCACGCTACCGGTGAAGGTGACCTTCACCGACGCGTACGAGAAGGTGTCGGCGGAGTTCCGTCGGCCGATGTGGGGCCTGCTGGGCCTCGGCGGCGACGACGTCTCGCCGGTCGGCGTGGACTTCGCGGACACCGCACCGACCTTCTCGGTCGTCGGCCCGCCCGGCTCCGGACGCAGCACGACCCTCGCCTCACTGGCGGTCTCGCTGCTCGCCTCCGGCACCCGCCTGGTGATCCTCGCCCCGCGGGAGTCGCAGCTGCGCGCCCTCGGGAACCATCCGGGAGTACAGCTGATCACCGCGACGGAGCCCACGGTCGAGGAGTTCACCGTGGCCCTGGAGTCCGGCAGCGGACCCCGGGTGGTCATGGTGGACGACGCCGACCTGTTCGTCCTGCCGGACATCGACCAGAACCTGCGCTCCCTGGCCCAGTCGGGCAGGGACCACGGCATCGGCATCGTCATCGCCGCCACCGCGGAGACCATGACAGGCGCGATGGGCTGGCTCAGCGCCCTGAAACGGCACCGCAAGGGCGTCCTCCTCGCCCCGCAGAGCATCCTGGAGGGCGACTTCATCGGGAGCCGCCTGGCCCACGCCCACCTGCGCGGCCGCAAACCCGGCCGGGGCGTCACCGTCGACCCGCGCTCCGGGGAACTGATCAACGTACAGATCCCGGCGACCGTGCTCGACGGAACGGACGGGGCGGCCTGACACCGGCGAGGCTGAGGGGTCATCGGCGCTGTCACGGGTCTACGCGGCGGCCTGCGACGCCGAGGTGTGCGCGCAGGCGGAGGCTCCGGAGAACTGGTGCCAGCCTTCGGCAACCCTTTTTCCGGGAATGGTGTTCTACCAGTGATGGACAACGCAGCCGAACAGTTGACCGATCTGTTGGCAACGGATCTGGACGACGGTTTCACGGAACTGGTGCGCGTCCACGCCAAGGGCGTGCACGCGTTCCTGTTACGTATGTCCGGGTCGCCCGCCGAGGCGGACGATCTGGGGCAGGACACGTTTCTGCGTGCCTACACGGCGCTGCAGGGCTACGGCCCGGAGCGGCGTCGGGCGCTGCACCCGCGTGCCTGGCTGATGACCATCGCAGCGAACGTGTGGCGCAATCATGTACGCAGCAGTACCCGTCGCCCCGTGTCCGCCGTCCGGGTCGACGACGCCCAGGACAACTGGCCGGACGTGAATCCGGGCCCGGCGGAACGGGCCCTGAACACGGACGACCAGGGCCGCCTGGTCGCCGCGCTGTCCGAGTTACCGGAGTACTACCGGATACCGGTGGTGCTGCGGCACGTGGTGGGCATGAGCTATGCGGAGATCGCTCAGGTCCAGGGCTGTCCCGTCGGGACGGCCAAGGCCCAGGTCTCGCGTGCGATGGGCGACCTGCGTCGGTTGCTGGCGACGGAAGAGGAGCTGAGGGAGGTGACTACATGAGCAGGAAGGAGCACGGCGGGCCCCCCGTGTCGCAGAACGGCGCGGTTCCGGCCGGCGAGCTGGGCGCACCGCCGGTACCCGTGGACTTCGCGCTGAGGGTCCTGCAACGCGTGGGCATCCCGCGTGAGCGCTACGACACGTATGTGCGGCTGGACTCACCGGCAGGCGGACTGTTCGTGGCCTTCGCGCCGGAGTCCGTCACCGGATCCGCGCTGGCCACGTCGGGACTGACAGCCGAGCGGTTCGAGGAGTCGCACCGCTCCCGTACCGGCCGGTCCGCGATCCCGACGCGCAAGCCGTTCCCCAGGCTGGAGACCGCCCTGCGCACCGGGCGGGTCAAGAAGCTGCCGCTGGACCCCGGTCCCGTGGACGAGGCGACGGCTGCCGTCCTGCGAGCGGTCCGGGCCATCCCCGCAGGGCAGTTGCGCCCTCTCTCGTGGGTCGCCCGGGAGGCGTCGTCGGCGTTCACGGGGAACACCGACGCCGTCCTGGGCGTGCTCGCGCGCAACCCGTTCGTCGTGCTCGTCCCCTGTCATCGGGTGACGCACGAGAACGGAGCGCCGTGCGACGCCGCGTACCTCCCCGGCACCGGTGACGCGCTGCGCGCCGCCGAGGGGATCGACATGGCCGGGGTGCACCGGTGGCTGCACAGCGGCGCGGTGTTCCTCGGCAGCGACACCACTCACATCTACTGCCATCCCACGTGTGCGCACGCCCGGCGCATCACCACGCCGCACCAGGTGCCGTTCGCGACCGCGCGGGACGCACAGCGGGCGGGCTATCGCGCCTGCAAGAGCTGTCGGCCCGTGTCGGTCTGAGTAGGCGTCAGCGGGTGCCCGGGCCCGCCTCAGCGCCTCGCGGACATCCAAGGCGGTGTCGTCCGGGTGGCCTTCGCGTACGTCAGGGCCGAGCCGCCGGGCCGCCGCTGCGGCACCCAGCAACTAGCGGGACATCCAGCCGGAACGCCCAGCGCCGGCCGAAGTGGCCGGCCGCCAGGCCGCCCGCCGGCACTTGCCGACGACAGCGCCGACGCCGCCGAACGCCGTCCGCCGGGCGAGGGGCCTGCGCCGCTCCGCCTCCCGCACCACGGTGAACAGCACACACCTGGCGGCCGGGACCATCGCGGCTGCGGTCACCGCCTGGCCGACGCGCCCCGTACCGGTCGCAGAGCCGGCCCCTGAGCAGTTGCAGGCCGCCGCCCGGCGCGACGTACAGGGATCGGTCACCCAGTGCGCCTCGATCAGGCTCAGGGAGAGGTCGCGTCGGCCGGCAGCGGGGCGCACGGGACCAGCAGCACCACTGAGCTGTGCGGGCGGGACGCCGCGGGAGGGGACGGTGTTCAGAACCCCGCCGTCCGATGGCCGGTTGCAGCCCCGGGCCGGTGCAACCCGTTGGGGGAGGCCGGTGTTCAAACCTGTGAGAGCGCGCCACTGAGTTCTCCCCTGCCTCACGGGCGAGGGTCTCGATCTAGCGAAGGACAAGCATGGATCTCAACCTTTCCGGCCGCGTGGCTGTGGTGACCGGAGCCTCCAAGGGCATCGGCCTGGCCATCACGCGTTCGCTGCTCGAAGAGGGCGCCAAGGTCGTGGCGGTCTCCCGCAAGGGCACCCCGGAACTGGAGAAGCTGGCGGGCCCGGACCTGCTGCACGTCCCCGCCGATCTGATGGACGCCGAGGCGCCGGCGCAGGTCGTCGCCCGCGCGATCGAGCACTTCGGCGGCATCGACATCCTCGTGAACAACGCGGGCGGCCCGCCGCCCGGTGTCTCCATGCCGCGCACCGGCTTCTTCGACAGCAGCGACGAGCAGTGGCAGGCGATCTTCGAGTTCAACCTGTTCTCGGCCGTCCGTGCCATCCGCGCGGCCATCCCCGCCATGATCGAGCGCGGCGGCGGCTCCATCGTCAACGTCTCCACCGGAATGGCCCGCCAGCCCGCACCGGTCAACATCGAGTACGGCGCCGCCAAGGCGGGTCTGTCCAACCTGACCAAGGCGCTGTCGGAGGAGTTCGGGGCCCAGGGCATCCGCATCAACACCGTCTCCCCGGGCGCCGTGCTGACCGCCTGGTGGACCGAGGAGGGCGGCGCGGCCGACATCATCGCCGGCATGGCGGGCGCCGACCGTGACAGCGTCATGGAGAGCATCGCCCCGCAGTTGATGGGCCAGGTCACGGGCCGCCTCATCAACCCGCAGGAGGTCGCCGACGCGGTCCTGCTGCTGGCCTCGCCGCGCTCGGCGAGCACCACGGGCTCGGACTACGCGGTCGACGCCGGGTTCCACAAGAGCTTCTGACGCGGCCGTTTCGGACCGGCTCCGCTCAGGCCGGCCAGTACGACAGGACCCCGGTGGCCAGCAGGCCACCGGGGTCCTCGGCTTCGTCCACCGCACACCTGCTGCTCGAGTGTCGGTGCTGTGCCGCAGGCGGCGGGCGAGCTGGACGAAGCCGGCCGGGGCCGCGGCGATCACTCAGGCGTCGGGGGCGGGCGCGGTCAGCCGGCGGACCGGGCGCAGTCGGGAGGCCGCTGTCTCGGGCCGGTCGACGACCGCGAGGACCGTGCCGCCGCGCGCCTCCCATGCCTCGCCGAAGGCCGCGGCGACCGACGCGGACGCCGCGTCACCACGGTGGCGATCCGGGACCGTGGCACCGTCAGCGCCCGCTCGTACAGCTCGGCGATCTCCCGGCACTTGTCGGGGCCGAGCAGCTCGGGCGTCAGGGCGCAGCCGTGCGTGTCCAGCGCGTCGGCGAGCGCGGACCGGTCGGCCTCGTCGACGCTCCGGCGGAGGCCGGCGGTCATTCGTCCCTGCCGGGCAGAGCGGCGGGGAACGTCATGCCTTCCAGGGCGAGCAGCAGCTGCTTTCGCTCCAGGCCGCCTGCGTAGCCGGTGAGCGACCCGTTCGCCCCGACGACCCGGTGGCAGGGCCGCACCACGAGCAGCGGGTTGGCGCCGATCGCCGTACCGACGGGCCGGGCCGCGCCGCGCGGTTCCCCGATCCGGGCGGCGATCTCGCCGTAGGTGAAGGTCGTCCCGTACGGGATGTTCTCCAGCGCCTCCCAGACCCGACGCCGGAAGGGGGTACCGGAGGGGACGTACTCGATGTCGAAGTGGGTCAGCGTGCCGGCGAAGTAGGCGGCCAGCTGTCCGGCGATCCCGGTGAACGCGTCCACGTCCCGGAGCCAGCCGGCCCCTGGGGTCACGCCGCCCTTCTGTCCGGGGACGGACAGCGAGGCGAGGGCGGTGCCGCCGGGGGCGGTCGCGCTCCGCTCGCCGACCAGCAGCAGTTCGCCGAGCGGGCTGTCGAGCGTGGTGAAAAGTGTCGTCATCGCGGTTCCTCGTCAGACGGTTCCATGACCTTGTAACACCGGACTGTGCCTCCGGGGTTGCAGAGCGCGGTGAAAGCCGGACTCCGTGACCCTGCTGCCCCGCAGTCCCGCTGCCCGGTCAGCGGGCATTGTGGAATGTCACCAGGTCGATTCTCGTGACCGGCTCGGCATGATGCTGGCGGCTTTCCGACATCGCGTTCCCGCACGCTCCTCTCCCGCGGGATCACGTGTGCAAAGCTGGGGAACAGACAGAACACACCAACTCCTGTCCCCCCACCTGCACTTCAGGGAGAACCCCATGTTGCGCGGCATAGACGTGAGCGCGTACCAGTCCTCCACCTACGGCACGGACGGCCTTTCCTTCGTCTTCATCAAGGCGACGGAGGGCCGTTCGTACGTCAACCCCAAGCTCGCGGCGCAGACGAAGCGAGCCCGGGACGCCGGCTGCGTGGTCGGCTTCTACCACTTCCTGTGGCCGGGCAACCTGACCGCCCAGGCCGAGTACTTCGTCAGCAAGGCCCCGGAGAAGGCGGGCGACATCCTCGCCGTGGACTGGGAGACGACGGGCGACGGCACCCACGCGTCGAACGCGGAGAAGGACACCTTCATACGCAAGGTGAAGCAGCTGCGGCCGGACAACCGGGTCGTCCTCTACTGCAACAGGAGCTACTGGCTCAACGTCGACGAGACCTCCTACGCGGGCGACGGACTGTGGATAGCCGACTATGTGACGGCCGGTAAGCCCCGTATCAAGGCGAAGTGGCGTTTCCACCAGTACACCGACGACCCGGTCGACACGAACGTCGCCGATTTCACAACCAAGGCGGCGCTGAAGGACTGGGCGACCGTCTGAAGGATCCGGCTACCGTCGACCGACAGGTGACTGCCGACATATCCTCTGCACAGCCGCACACCTGGACCGGGGGCGCTCCATGGCCGAGACGGGCACCGACAGCCGCCATCCGGCCACCTTCTGGGAGGCCCTGGCCCCCGCCGACCGGGACGCGCTGCTCCGGGTGGCGACCCGTACGTCGCTGCCCGCCGACGAGCAGTTCCTGGCGCAGGGGGAGGACTCCGACCATCTGGTGGTGCTGCTGCGCGGCTGGGTCAAGGTCGTCGCCCAGTCCCACGCCGGCTACCGTGCGCTGCTCGCCCTGCGCGGTCCCGGTGAACTCCTCGGTGAGCAGGCCGGGTTGGAGCGCAGACGCCGCTCGGCTTCGCTGCTCACGGCGACGACGGTCGACCTGCTGCATCTGCCGGCCGTCCGCTTCCAGGCGCTGGCACGCTCCAGCGCCGGAGTGTCTGCCGCCCTGGAGCAGACGCTGTCCGGGCGCCTGCGTGAGGCCGACCTCCAGCGCACCGGCATCACCGAACCGGTCCCGGTGCGCCTCGCCGCCCTCCTCCTCGACCTCGCCGAACGCTGCGGCCACCCCGACCCGGACGGCACCGGCGTACGCATCACCCTGCCGTTGTCGCAGGACGACCTGGCGGGGCTGGTGCTCAGTTCACGGCGCACGGTGAGCCGGGTTCTGGAGCAATGGCGGGGGCGGGGCTGGATCGTGACGGGGCGTCAGTCGCTGCTGATCCGGTCGGTCGATCAGCTGAAGGGGCAGGCGTTCGGGGGGTGACCGTCAGCAGGAGGTGTAACTCACCCCCTCCTTGGGCGCCTTGAAGATGCGGTAGCCCTTCGTGTGGGTCAACTGGTACGTGATCGTCCAGTCGTCGCACGTGTCGTCGGGGTCCGAGGCGGGTCCGTACCCGGGGTCCTGGTTGCTGCGGAAGCTGACCGTGGCGAGGGTGTACGTGCCGTCGCTCGACAGACCGGTCAGGGCGATGTCGGACTCGCGCGTCGTGCTCATCTCCCGCGTCCACCCTTGCCTGCTCTTGGCCGAATCGACGTTCACCACCCGGGAGTCGGGGTCGTAGCCGCGTATCGCCTTCTCGTAGTCGCGCTCGTTGATCGCCCCGTAGAAGTGGGCGAACATCGTCGCCACCCCGCGGGCCCTCCGATCGTCGACGACCTGCGAGAAGTCGACGGTAGCGCCGGGGGCCTCGACCTGGTCCACCACGACCGGTTCCGCCGGCGTCTCGGTCGGTTCGGTGGGGAGGGGTGCCGACTTGATGCTCGCGTCCGACGAGGACGGCGACGGGAATGCGGACGATGCAGAAGAGGACGAATCGGAGGGCGAGTCGCCGCTCAACGCGTCCTTGAGGGTCGGGGCGTACCGCGCGGCGGCCAGTCCTACTCCCGCGACGATCAGCAGGGCCACGACCACCCCGATGGCGCGGCCGGCCGTCGAGAGGCCCGGGGTGGAGGGGTGGCCGGCCGTCCTCCGGGAGGTCTGTCGGGGAGCCGTGTAGGGCGTGTACGGCGTCGACTGGGTCGGCTGAGTTGGCTGAGTTGGCTGGTTGGGCTGTGGGAACGGCGTCACCGGCCCCTGGTAGGGCCGGTTCGGGGGCGGGTTCGAGCCCGGGGAGGGGAACTGGAAGCCGGTGTTCGGCCGCGTCACCGGCTGCTGCTGAGGCGGGAGCGGCGGACTCGGCTGCGGCGGCTGCCGCCGCGGGGGCGCCGGCGCCTGCGGCCTCTGCCTCTGTTGGACGCGTGTCTGCTCCAGGACCCGCAGCCACTCCGACATCGGCGGGCGCGCGCCCGGATCGGAGACCCTGCTGCGCTCGGCCAGGTTCGCCAGGGCCGACGACACGTTCCGCAGCCCGGTGAGATCGGTGCTCGACTGGTGCCGGTTGAAGAGTCTGGTGGCGATCAGCCCGAACTTGTACGTGTCCGAGGCCGGCGTCGCCTTCGCCGCCTCCGGCACGGCCCAGTCGTCCGTCTCCACCTGGGGCAGGACGTCCTTCCCGGCCAGCCGCATCGAGTCGCAGTCGATCAGCAGGCACTTGGGAGAGGGATCCAGCATGAACAGGACGTTCTTCGGCGAGAGGTCGCCCACGGTCACCCGGTGCCGGTGCAGCCGGTTGATGGTCGCCGCCAGGTCGATGAGCAGCCGCAGCCGGCGCGCGTCGTCGACGTCCAGACCGAGCGACCGGGTGTAACCGTCGACATTGAGCAGGAACTCCATGCCCTGTGGCTTCACCTTGCCCAGCAGCTTGCTGTCGAGCTCGAACTCCTCGGTGATCCGCTGCATCAGGAATCCGGTCACCGTGGTGCCGGGATTGTCGCGCGGTGAGGGCCGCGTCGGCCGATCGCCGGTGTAGACGAGCGCGATCGGCCAGGTCAGCCGCTTGTCCAGGAAGGCGTGGTCGTGCCGGTCGGTGCGACCCAACTCGTCGAAGAAGTAGACCAGTTCGTAGAGCGCGTCGCCGTCGCTGGTCACCGTCGGCAGGTACTCCTTGTACGCGAGGTACTCGCCGGCGAACTTCCCCGGCGGGTCGGGCACCGCGTACACGACGCCCTGTCCGCCGTCCCCCAGGCGGTTCGCCGCGAGGTCGCCGAGTTTGTCCCGTCCGACCCAGGAGATTGTCATCAACCGGTGCCTCCCGGTGCGTCGTTCCACGGCCACAGGGCGATCAGTGTGCGGTCGTCGTCGTAGGTCTCCCGGGAGAAGTCGAGCAGGTGGGCGAAGCCCAACGGCGGTACGGGGGCCTGCAGTCCGTAGTAGAAGTGCCGGGCGACGGCCCCCGTTCCGTCGCCGAGCGGGTCGCCGAAGCCGTCCGTGCCGACCAGCAGGACCGTGCACTGTTCCAGGGCGAAGGAGAGCGGACGGATCACTCCCGGTACGAAGGGCAGCGGGTCCACCGTCGAGGAGTACAGCCCGTCCGTGCCGGCCGCCGCCTTGCCGCCGGTCAGCCGGTAGAACCGGTCGTGCTTGATCTGCCAGGCGCCCGAGTCACCGATCGAGATCAGGTGGACGAAGACGCCCTGGTCGGTGGGTGTCGCCGTCCCGGCCACCAGGGTGGTCGCCAGCAGTTCGGCCGTCTCCTCGGGGCCCGCGTCGGGGCGGTGCAGGATGCGGCGGGCCTGTTCGACGAGCTGCCAGTGGACGGTGGACACCAGTTTGTCCCAGTCGGCGACATAGCCTTCGCCGTCGCCCCGGACCTGGTTGAGCATCTCGTCCACGGCGCTGCGGCAGGCCAGTTGGGAGCCGATGTGCGGCTGGCGTGCGCTGGAGACCCCGTCGGCGACGGCGAACACCACGGTTCCGGTGTCCTGGTCCCAGGCCGCCGCCGCGTCGTCCTCGCGGGGCCGGCCCTCGTAACGGTGCTGGTTGCCGCGTACGGAGGCGAGGCGCAGGGCCATCTTCCCTGTCTGCCAGCCGTCGCAGACGGTGTCCGGCCGGTAGGACAGCCCGCGCGGCGGCACGGTCTCGAACGGCGGGACCGGCTTCCCGACGACGATGGGCCGCCAGTGCCCGGCGATGGCGGCCCCCACGACTTCCCCCACCGGTTTCCGCACGGGCTCCCCGACCGACTCGGGTGCCGGCTCCGGCGGCGCGATCTCCGTATCGGGGGCCGT
The DNA here is from genome assembly GCF_036345175.1 of Streptomyces sp. NBC_00576. NCBI lineage: Bacteria > Bacillati > Actinomycetota > Actinomycetes > Kitasatosporales > Streptomycetaceae > Streptomyces > Streptomyces sp. NBC_00576. Next base: position 3,135,267 of record NZ_CP107780.1, read on the forward strand.
GTCGGGAGCCGTGCCGGGGTCGGGGGCGCTCATGCTGCCGCTCGCGGCGTGATCGTGGTGCGTCCCGGACTGTCCGGCCGGGGCGAACTGCCGCGCCAGGTCGGGCTGTTGGCCCGGGTCGGGCTGTTGGGCCGGGTCGGGCCGCCGCTCCGGGTCGGGCTGCCGCTTGCCGAACAGGGCCACGTCAGATCACATCGATCGCGACGGTGAAGCCTTCCGGCTTGTCGACGGTGAGCTGCGGGTTGGGCGAGCCGAGCGAACGGCCCGAGGCGATGACGCTCCTGGTGAGGGCGGTGCAGAACTTGGCGATGGCGTCGCCGACTTCGACGCCCTTGTTCACGATGAACCCGAACTCGGGCTGCGTGGCGACCGCGTTGATGGTCTGCGCGTCGGCGTCCTCGATACCGACAGCGATGATGTTGGGCGCACCCAGGGTCAACTGGCGGTCGGTGAGCCGTCGATGGGCGTCCCGCCAGTCCTCCCCTCTGTTGGGCAGCCCGTCGCTGAAGAGGAACACGGCGGGCCGGTGCACCTGGTACCCCTCGGCCTTGAGGCCCTGGATGTCGGCGGGGATGCGGCTGATCAGGTCCTCGAAGGCGGTGGCATAGCTCGTCATGCCGCGGGTGGTCAGGAGCGGGAACTCGTTGGCGCTGCGCAGGTCGACGAGGTGGACCCGCTCGATCACGTCGTCGGAGAAGCCCAGGACGGAGAAGCGCACCTTGGCGGCGGCCATCGGCTCACCGAGCAGCGCCTGGTGCAGGGATCTCAGGCCGTCGTTCAGGTCGTCGATGTGATGGATCATCGACCCCGACTCGTCGGCCAGGACATAGACGGGAAGCAAGTGCCCCCGGTTGCTTTCGATCATCGTCACTTGTCCTTACTCGTTCTTGTCCGCACTTGCCTTGTCGCCACTGCGGTCACAGCGCGTCCTCCGCCGACCGGAACCCGTCCGGCGCCGCGAGGGTGAACTGCGGGTCGCCCGCGCCGAGGCGCTGCCCGTAGCCGACGATCGTGTCCCGCAGGAAGGCCGCGACGCTGTGGGCGGCCGAGGCGGCGTCCTGGTGCGGGGCCGCCATGAAGCCGAACTCGGGGCGGGTGGCCAGCACCCGTACCGTCGAGGCCTCCGCGCTCCCCAGGCCGAGGGCGATCATGTGCGGGGCCACCGAGTTGCCGCCCTGGTCGACCAGTTCGGCGTACGCGCTCCGCCAGCCGATGCCCTCGTCGGGGACACCGCCGGTGAGGAAGAAGACGATCGGCCGCAGCACCTGCGTACGCTGCGTCTTCACCAGGGCGACGTCCTGCCGCAGCAGCGCCTGGAGGGTGCGGAAGGCGTGGGCGTACGACAGTCCGGGGCGTCCGGTGAGGATCGGGGTGCGGGTGCTGGGCAGCACCGTGTCCAGGGGCAGCCTCAGTTCCGTGGCGGCGGCCATGCCCAGCACGCACAGCCGCAGCGCGGCGGAGACGCCCGGGGCGCCGGAGAGCGCGGAGTGCAGGGAGGCCAGGCCCCGGTTGAGTTCGTCGAGGCAGCCACGGTCGAGGGATTCGTCGAGGACGAGATAGATGAGGGCGGCGCCGGAGAAGGCGGCCGGAGCGGGGGCCGCGTCCGACTGGACCGGCACCACCAGCGTGGGTTCGTACATCTGCGGCTGTCCCGGCGCCGGCTGCTGCTGCGGGGGCATGGGTGCCGGCGTCTGCTGCGGCGGCGCCGTGAGCTGGGCCGGGGCCGTCGCCGGAGCGTCCCAGGGGCGGGCGCCCGGGAGTGCGGGCGGGGCCGTGGCCGAGAGGGGGACGTGGCCGCCGGTGGCCATGCCGACCTGGCCGGTGAGCTGCTGGCGCAGCAGGTCGAGGTCGCCGGCGACGATCAGACCCTTCTCGGCCATCACCTGGAACAGGCCCAGGGCACGCTGGTTCTGCAGTTCGGCGGTGGCCATCCGCGCCGCCTCCAGCTGGCGGCTCATCTCGAAGGCGCCGGCGGCGTCGCCCGGGTGGGTGACCAGGTAGTGCCGGATGAGGCCCTCGCTGTTGGTGAGCATGCCGGCGAACGAGTCGGCCTGCCGTTTCGTGGACTCGATCTCGTAGCTCTGTTTGATCGCGTCGAGCTGGCCGCCCCGGTGAGCGCCGCCCACCGCGGGCAGGTGTTCGGCGGAGTCCCGGCGTTCCTTCCAGTCGGCGTCGATCAGCGACTCCAGGAAGGCCAGCGCCTTGGTGTCGGGGCGCACGGAGGCCCGGCAGCCGTCCACGACCAGCCCCTGCGGCAGGTTGGCCGGGGCGGCGCAGAGCTGGTTCAGATGGCGCTGCAGGCCGAAGGAGTCCTCGATGGAGAACAGTTGTCCGGCACCGTGGAACAGGCTGATCAGATGTCCGTGGACGAGGGGCAGCGGGTCGGTGAGGCCTGCCCGCACGAAGTCCTCGGCGCCCTTCCAGCCGTCGACGCGGAAGGTGAAGGAGAGGGTGACCTCGAAGGCGTGGACGCCGTCCCGGGAGACCAGCGGGTTGTTGCGCAGGACCGCGCTGCGGTGCTGGGGCCGCATGTCGACCTCGTACCGGGTGCGGTACCGGGAGAAGACCTGCTGGCCGGGGCTGAGCGGACGGCCGTCGATGCAGACCACCTCGCCGGAGGCGGTGGCGTAGACGACGGCGAGGTGGGGTTCGCGCGCCTTGGTGGGGCCGACGGCGAAGCGCGGCACCGGCGACTGGTTGACGATCAAGGACACCGGCTGGGTCACCGGGCACCTCCTGGCCGATCGGGCGGAGCGGGCGGTCTCGGTCGCAGGGCGCTGCCGAGGACGGCGGCGGAGCGGGGCAGGGGACGGAAGCAGTCGCGTTCGTTCCAGTGGGCGACATGGCGCTGGAGGATCTGGCCGGCGCGGGGACTGCGCGCGGCGACGTCGTCGACGAGGATGCGGACCAGGTCGTCCAGGAGGAGCGGATCGGTCTCGGCCTGGGCGGCCCACTTCTGGAGCACGGCCTCGGCCTCCTCGCCGAAGAGTTCGCCGCCGATCACCTCGGCCCACAAGTAGCCGAGCAGCCGCCGCAGTTCACCGCCCGGCGGATCCGCCGCGGCCAGCCGCAGGAGGGTGGGTCGGCTGCGTGCGGCGATGCCGGGGGTCGGAGGTTCCTCGGAGAGGAGGGTGTCGGCGAGGATCAGGAAGACGAGGTGTCCGCAGGCGCGGCTCTCGGCGGTGTGCGCCATCTCGGCCACGGCGCGCAGCACCACGAGGGCGTGCGCGGCGAGGTCCTCCTCCAGCAGGTCGGCGAAGCTGTCGCCGATCGCGATGGCGACCTGGATGTTGTCGACGGTGCCGAGCCGGGTGAGCGCCGCGACGGCGGCGGTGAGGTCGGCGCCGCCCAGACAGAGCCCGTAGGCACGGGCGGCCGCCGCCTGGTACTGCCAGACGTCGCTCAGGTACCAGCCGTCGACGAGCGCCCGGACGCCGCCGCGCAGGGCAGGGTCGCGGGCGCAGACCCGCAGGGCGTACCCGATGGCCTCGCGGCGCTGCCAGCCGCTGTCCTCGTCCAGGGCCCACCCTGCGAAGACCTGGTTGGCGATGTACTCGAAGGCCTCGGTGGCGATCAGTCCGAGGGCGGTCCCGGCGAAGCTGCGCACCTGCTGGGTGGGCGAGTCGACCAACTCCGCGAGCCAGCCGACGAGTTCACGCTGGATGCGGTACTCGGACCAGACGTGCCGGATGATCCGGGGCGGATAGGCGGGGTCGCGGTACTCGGCGACCGTGCACGGCAGTCGCCCGAGGCTGCCCCGGGTGACCGCGCCGACGGTCCGGGCGCGCAGCTTCTCGGCGAGCAGCCGCCGGGACTGCGCGAACGGGTCGTGCCGCAGCGGTACGGGACCGTGCTCGACGCTGGGGGTGAGGATGCCGCGCTCGCTGCGGAACCACTCCAGGAGCAGGGTCGCGGCGAGTGCCACGTCCTCCTGGGGCAGCCCGCCGAGGACGGCGAGGGCGACGGCCTGGGTGCGCAGCCCGGTGTCGCCGAGCCCCTCGAACCACTCCTCGGGTGTCTCCCCGCCTGCCCGGTCCATCCGGGTGCGCACATGGTCGGTGTCGATGGCCCCGGCCTTGTGCTCGTGGGCCAGCACCTCGGCGAGGCGGGCCGCGTCCCGACAGGCGGCATGGTCGTCGAGGAGTTCGGTGGCGAGGTCGCCGACACCGGCCGCGGCGAGCGCGCGCTCGGCCTCCAACTCGCCGACGAGATGCGTGAGATGGGCCTCCAGGACGGTGTGCAGTGTGCCCGGTCGGTCGATCCGCCGTACGTACTCGCCCGCCCCGCGCCCCAGTTCGGCCTCGGAACCCGCGATCAGGACGAGCCGGGCGTCCGCGCGACGCAGCAGCTCCTCCAGCCCCTGGAGCAGGGAGCCGCTCAGTTCGCCCAGGTCGGGCGGCCGGTCCAGCAACAGGCCCGCCCCGCTGCCGAGTTGCTTCAGGTCGGTGAGCCGGCTGAGTTCGGCGACGGAGTCGAGCAGGTACCAGGCCTTCACCTGGGCGGCGATCAGCAGCCGCACCCCGGCCGCGGTCTTGCCCGCCCCACCGGGCCCCCGCAGCACGACCGACCGCCGCTGCCAGGCGTCGGCCAGTACGTCGTCCCAGCGGGGCGGCGCCTGGAAGGCGTGCCGGACGGTCTCGACGGTGGTCGCGGACAGCGCCCGCATGACGACGTCCCGTTCACCGGCCGCCACCTGGACGACGATCTTGTCGCCGTGGACCCGGTCCCCGCCGATGTGTGTCCACGCCTCGCGCAGTGTCCCGGCGCGCAGACTGCCCTGCCCGGTGCGGTTGGTGGCCCCTCTGGCCCGCGTTCCCGCGCCGACGCCGACGTTGTCGGCCCCGCCGCCCGCGTCCCCCGACGGCGCCCCGCCGTCGGCGCCCGGCGAACCGCCCTGTCCGTCACCGCCCGCCGGGGGCGCGCCGCCGTCGCCGGAGGCGCCGGGCGGTCCGGACGCGGGAGCCGGACCGGGGGACGGCGCGGGCGCCGGTACGGGAGCCGCGGCGGGCGCGGGTGCGGGCGCCGGAGTGCCGGGCGTGCTCATCGCTCGTCCACGGGCGCGTTGATGTAGTACACGTTGCCGCCCACGTCGTCACGGCCGACGACCTTCGCCCCCTCACCCACAGCGATCTGACTGTCCGTCACATCCCGTGCGGTGAGCGTGGGCGGCGGAACCGGGCTCCCCGTGCCGGTTCCGCCGCCGGCTCTTCCCGCTCCGCCGCCCGGGGCCTGAGCTCCCCCTGTTGCCCGGCCGGGCGGCTCCCCCGGATCCGCGGGAAGTCCTGGTGGCGCCGCGTAGCCGGGTACGGTGACCCAGCCTCGGCGCGGTTCGCCGTGCTTGGTGACGAAGTCGGCGGGCAGATAGGCCGCCGGGTCGATGCCCGGGTAGCCGCCGAGCACGACCGACGTGTGGACGTTCTCCGAGACCACCACCACGAGCAGGGCCCGCCGCGCCTCGGCGAGGACCTGCTTGACGGGGCCCGCGTCGACCAGCCGGGCGAGGTCGTTGATGGCCGTGCCGGTCCAGCGCTCGCCCTGCCGGATCACGAGTCCCTGGTTGAGGCCGACCCGCAGCCGCATCCGATGGTCCTCGTTGTACTTCGCCCGGTGTGCCAGCAGCGCGTCGTCCAGCCCGCGCTGGAGTTCCCGCAGCAGCCTGGTCGGGCTGGTGTCCACGGGGACGAGGATCAGCATCCCGTCGCCGCGGTCCTGGACAGGGCAGCCGGCGAAGCCGAGTCCGGCTCTGCCGAGTGCGAACTCGACCACGTCGTAGAGCTCTTCGTGCAGGGTGGCCTGGGCGTTCTCCGGGCGCAGACTGAAATCCTCGATGTCGAGCAGCACGATCCAGTAGCTGAAGGGGTCCGGCGACACCATGTCCGTCCTCCTGTGCTCCGGGCCGGGCCACGAACGCCCCGGCCCTTCCATGCAAGGGCCATACACCAGCAGTGTCTACGCCAACTGGCGCACAGTGTGGCTGATTTGACACATCGGCATCTTTTCCGACATGACGACACACAAACAGGTAAGAGGGCGCTTGCCCCGTTTATGCGGCTGCCGGGCGGTATCTGGCGATCCGTCATAACCCTCGCCCGGACGGGGTAGGGGGAGGGTCGGCACGGACGGAGAGACAGCGGTTGAGACACCGAGGGGGACTCTGTGCGTCAATGGCCCGCCCCTCCGGCGCTGTTGATCGGCGCCACCCTGGCCGTGGTGGGCCTGCTCCTGGCGAGCCTCCTCACTCACGGCTCCCAGGAACCGGGCGCCCCCGGAAGCGCCACGGGCAGCATCCGTTCGTCCACGCCCGCCTCACCGGCCCCCGGCGACAACAAGGGGGAAGAGGACGACAGGGCGGTCCAACTCCCGGCCAGGGTGCCCGCCTTGTGGCCGACACCGCAGAGCGTGCGCCCGGGCCCGGGCACGGTGCCGATCGGCCGGACGGTCGCGCTGCGCTCCGACGCCGGGACGAACACGGCCACCCTGGACGCCGTCGCCCGGACCCTCCGCGAGGCCGGCGTCCACCAGGTGCGCTACGGCGACCACCCGCAGCGGAACGAACTGCTGCTCACCATCGCCTCCGAGGTCCCACAAACCTCTGACGAAGCGTCAACAACCCTCGTCGCCCTCGGATTTGAGCCACCGAAGAAGCTCCCGCCCGGCGGCTACGTCCTCGCAGTCGGCGCCGACACGAAAAGCCGCCCCCGTGTCGTGCTCGCAGGCTCCGACCCGGCCGGCGCCTTCCACGCCGCCCAGACCCTGGCCCAGCTCGTGCGTCCGGTCGGCTCCTCCGCACCCCGCGCCGACCTGCCCGCCGTACACATCCGCGACTGGCCCGCCACCTCGACCCGGGGCATCGTCGAGGGCTTCTACGGCACTCCCTGGACCCAGCAACAGCGTCTGGAACAGCTTGACTTCGCGGCCCGCTGGAAGCTGAACACATACATCTACACGCCCAAGGACGACCCCTACCTGCGCACCCGCTGGCGCGACCCGTACCCCGCATCCCGCCTGACCTCACTGAGCGCCCTGGTCCGCCGGGCCACCGCCGACCACATCACCTTCGTCCACGCCCTCTCCCCCGGCCCCACCGTCTGCTACAGCTCCCCCACCGACACCGCCGCGCTCACCCGCAAGTTCCGGCAGCTGTGGGAGATCGGGGTGCGCTCGTTCGCCGTACCCCTCGACGACATCGACATCAGCCGCTGGAACTGCGCCCGGGACCGGTCGGCGTACGGCACCGGCAAGGCCGCCGTCGCACGTGCCCAGGCCGATCTCCTCAACCGGGTCCAGCGCGACTTCGTCGGCACGCACCGGGGTGCGGCGCCGCTGATCACCGTGCCCACGGAGTACACGGGGTCCCGGCCCAGCGCGTACAGGAGCACCCTCGCCGCCCGTCTCGACCCGGCCGTCACCGTGATGTGGACGGGCCCCCAGGTCGTCTCCCCCACGCTGCGCACCGCCCAGGCCCGCGCGGCCCGGAGCACGTACGCCCATCCGGTGCTGGTCTGGGACAACTACCCGGTCAACGACTACACACCGGGCCACCTCCTGCTGGGCCCCTACGAGGGCCGCGACCGCACTCTGCCGGGCACGGTCGCCGGCCTCACCGCCAACCCGATGAACCAGGCCACCGCCTCCGCCCCGGCCCTGTTCTCCCTGGCCGCCTACACCTGGAACCCGGGGAGGTACCGCCCCGAGGCCGCCCTCGACGCGGGCCTCGCCACCCTGGCCACCGGAGACTCCCGCGCCCTCACGGCCCTGCGCGCCTTCGCCGACGTCAACCGCGCCTCCCGCGTCAACGCCGTACAGGCCCCCGACCTGGCCGCGCTGACGTCGGCGTACTGGCGCGGCGGCATCACCGCCGGGAAGGCCCTGCGCGCCCGGCTGACGGTCCTGGCCGGGGCCCGCGACAGCGTCCCGGCCGCCTTCCGTACATCGGCGTCACCGTGGCTGGCCTGCGCGAGCGAGTGGGCCAGGGCCGCGCTGGGCGCGATGGCCGTCCACGAGGGCAGGGGCGACCGCTCCGAGGTCCGGGCCCTGCGCGACGCCGCCCGAGCCCACACGGTCGTCGACTGGCAGGGCCGCAAGCGCGAGGTGGAGGTCGGTACGGGCGTCCTGGACACGTTCGTGGCCCGCGCACTGACGGAAACGTGAGAGGGCGCCCACCGACGATCCGGCAGGCGCCCTCTCACGTACTACTCCGTACTACTCCGTACCGCTTCGCGCTACTTGTTCAGGTACGTCCAGAACTCGTCGAACGACAGGAGCTTGTCACCGTCGAGGTCGCGGGAGGCGATGATGACCTCGGCCACGGACTCGGTGACGTTCCAGTCGCCCTCCTGCGCCAGGGCGGACTTGAACTCGGCGGCCGTGATGAAACCGTCACCGTTCGTGTCGATCCGCTCGAACTGCTTGCGTGCTTCCTCGATGTCCGCCACCGGGACCCGCCCCTTCATGTACGTACTGCTGACGGGGTCAGATTAGCTGGCCACGCGGCCACGCAGCGCCGCGACCACCCACGCGAACTCCTCACGGTGTGTCGGTAGCGGGTCCGTACCGCGAACCAGCGCGTTCAGCTCCCGGAAGCGGGCCAGTTCGCTCTGCGCCGCGGACTCGATGCGCTCCAGTACGGCAGCCCGGTCGGCGTTGCCGAGCAGTCCGGCCAGCACTTCGCCGGCCTCCGCCGACCCGGGGTCGACGCCCCGCTCCCGTGCCTCGCCCGCGAGCTGCACCAGACGGCTCATGAACCACAGGGACGTACCGGCCGGTACGTCCGGCCCCCGGTCCGCCGCGTTGAACTCGATCATCTGCCGCATACGCGCCCTGAATCCCGGGTCCTGGATCAGCTCGGCCAGCTCCACCCAGGCGTCCACCTGCTCGGGCGTGGGGTCCTCGGGCAGTTCGCCGATGCCGAATCGCAGCCGGGTGCGAATGTCGGGGTCCGCGGTGTCGAGGCCCCCGAAGGTCTCCTCCATGAAGTCGTCGGTGATCCGCTTGCGTTCGGCGGCCGACAGCCGCGCCAGTTCGGGGGTCTGGGGGTATCCCCCAGAAGGCACAGCATGAGTGTCATCTCCTCCGCGGTCGAACCGCGTCTCGCCACGGACGACAGCACCGCACGGGTCACCCGCAGCGTCCGGATCTGCGCGTCCAGCGCCGCCACATGTGTGGCGGCCACCTCCGCGACCGTCGTCTCCCCGGCCAGCACCGCGCGTACGGGGTCCAGGCCGAGGCCCAGTTCACGCAGGGTGCGGATCAGTTCGAGGCGGGCCACGGACCCGGCGTCGTACAGCCGGTAACCGCCGGACGACCGGGTCACGGGCGGCAGGGCGCCCTCGTCGGACCAGTAGCGAATGGTCCGTACGGTCAGGCCGGTGGCCCGGGCCAGTTCGCCGATGGTGAGATATCCGGTGCCGTCGTCGATCATGTTTGCGAGTCTGGGCCTTCCAGCGGGTGGAGACTCAAGGGGCCGGGAGGGGCACTGTGGGGGAAACTCTGAAGGACATTCTCGACTCCGTGGCGCGAGGCGTGTTCCCGCCCCCCGACGGCCGTACGACCATCGTGCCCCAGGCGTCCCACCGCGACGCCGGGGTGCTGGCCTTCACCGCGCACGCGGTCGTCTTCACGGACGAGGACCCGGACTGGGTACGCCGGACCCTGGCCGGTGTCGACAGCGACCCGCTCTCCGCGCCGATGAACCCGCGTTTCCTGGCCGCCCTCATGGACCGTACGGGCCGCTCCAACGAGACGATCGACCTGCTCGCGGTGGCCTCCCCGGTCCAGGGCGATCCCCCCTTGACGCTGACGGAGATCGACGATCCCGGCCATCACCGGGTCGCCCGGGCCCACAAGCACCGTGCCGACGTCCGGGTGTGGGCGGCCGACGGCGGGGTGCTCATCCTCGGGCGCGGGGTCGCGGGTCGGCTGGAGGCCGCGGTGGAGGTGACGGAGGCGGTACGGCACCGGGGGCTGGGCCGGGCGCTGGCGTCTGCCGCGCGGCAGCTGAGCGGCGGGGAGCCGGTGTGGGCGCAGATGGCTCCGGGGAACGCCCGCAGTGTGCGGGCGTTCCAGGCGGCGGGGTTTGTGCCGGTGGGCGGGGAGGCGTTGCTCCTCGCCCACTAGTAGCTCCGCAGGATGTGCAGTTCTTTTGCTGCGGCTCCGGTGGGGGCTGGGCGCGCAGTTCCCCGCGCCCCTTGCGGAACGCCCCTTGCGTGGCGCTCCTCATGCGCTCAGTGCCACGCCTCGTAGTGCGGGTTGCTCTGGCAGCCGCTCATGATCTCGACCTTGGTGGTCTTGTTCACCGGGCAGACGCCGATGATGTACTTCCGATCGATACCGCCGGGGAAGGCGACCTCGACCTGGGCGGCCCACTTGTGGGTGTCGCCGATGGTCTTGTTCACGTCCACGCCGCCCGGGGCGTCGATGTAGTAGTTGTAGCCCGACTTCCACCAGGTCTTGTACAGGTCGTGGTCGTACGTCGTGGAGACGTACGGGGAGGGCTGGTTGACCAGGACGTACTTCTCGATGTCGTACTCGCCGTTGATGACGTCCCTGGGCTTGAAGCCCTCCGCGAAGACGGTCTCCGGGCCGCGGCCGTCGCTGCGGTAGAGGGTGCCGCAGGTCTTCCGCCAGACCGGTTCGGGCGTGATGCGGTCGACGTCGACGCGGCGGTCGACGGCGGCCTTGACCGGGTCGTCGAACTGGGGACAGGTCGCAGCCGCGGTCTTCGGGGCGGCTGCGGGGAGGGTGGCGGCCGAGGTCGCGCAGACTGCTGCCAGGGAGAGGGCGACGGCAGCGGTCCGCCGCCGCAGGTGAGTTGTGATCATGGGTGCACCATGTCGGGTCTGCGGCGGCGGGTCGGGGATCATCACTCGATCGGCGGCGTGTCACCCGGCGTGATGTGGCGAAGGCGGGCCAACTTGGCCCGGATCAGCGGAAGATGCCTGTGTGGCCGAGTGAATAGCGGCCGGGCTGTGGGTAGACGGCGAGACCGTGCGGGCCGCTGCCCACCTTGATGCGGGCGAGCTGCTTACCGGTCCGGGTGTCGATGGCGTACACCTCGGCGTTGTAACGGCCGGACAGCCAGAGGACCTTGCCGTCGGCGGAGACGCCACCCATGTCGGGGCTGCCGCCGTTGGGCAGCCGCCACTTCTTCGTGACCTCGCCCTTCTCGAAGTCGAAGACGGAGACGGTGCCCTCGCCCCGGTTGGAGACGTACATCTCGCGGGAGTCGCGGCTGACGTACAGCCCGTGGGTGCCCTTGCCGGTGGGCAGGAGGGTGGGCCGGGTGAATTTGTCGCCGTCCAGGACCCACATGCCGTCGGCCATCATGTCGGCGATATAGAACCGTTTGCCGTCCGGCGAGATCTTGACGTCCTGCGGCATCGCCCCCTCGTAGGGCAGCTTCTGCTGCGCGACGACCTTCATCTTCTCGGTGTCGACCTTGAGCAGTTCGCCACTGAACTCGCAGGACACGATGAAGTACCGGCCGTCGAAGGAGAAGTCGGCGTGGTTGACGCCGTAGCAGCTGACGGGCTCGGCCTTGACGCGCTTCATGGTGTGCGCGTCACGGAAGACGAGCTCGCGGTCGAGGGAGGCCATGACGACGGCGTACTTGCCGTTGGGCGTGAAATAGAGGTTGTACGGGTCGTGGACGCCGACCGGCTCGCCCGCCTTCCCGGTCCTCGGGTCGATGGGCGTGAGGGTGTGGCCGCGGTTGTTGTTCACCCAGAGGGTCTTCAAGTCCCAGGAGGGGACGACGTGTTGGGGCTGGCGCCCGACGCGGATCGTCTCGACGATCTCGTACGTCTTCGGATCGATGACGGAGACGGTGTCGGACTCGGTGTTGGGCACATAGACGCGGGACGGGAAGTCCCGGACGACCGGGGAGAGTCTGTTCGGCCGGTCGGCGGCGTACACATCACGCGGGTGGAGGACGGGCGGCATCCCGCGCAGCCCCTGGACCACGGGCTTGACGGGTACGGCAGGCTTGACGGGTTTGACGGGTACGGCGGGCTCGACCGTGCCGAGGGTCCGGTCCGGCTGGTCCCGGGGCTCGGTGCCGCAGCCGGCGAGTCCGGCGAGGACGGTGAGCGCGGCTCCCGTGACGAGAGCGCGGGCGATGGCGGTGAGGGGCATCAGGTCAGCAACTCCGTGGTGGTCACCGCGCGCAGGCCGCGGCGGTCGAGTTCGTGCAGGAGACCGGGGAACGCGGCAACCGTGTCCGCGTATCCGAAGTGCAGGCTCACGATCGATCCGGCGCGGACGTCGGCCATGACGTTGCGTACGACGGTGGGGGCGCCCGGCGAGGTGAAGTCGAGGGAGTCGACGTCGTACGAGAGGACGTGCGGGTAGCCGGCCCGGCGGGCGAGCCGTTCGACGAGCGGGGAGGCTAGGGCGCCGCGCGAGGGCCGGAACCAGGTGCCGATGGACCCGGTGAGCCGCTTCAGCCGCTCGGCGCACCCCCTGATCTCGGCCTCGGCATCCGCCTCCGGCATGGCGTTGATGTCGAGGTGGCGGAGGGTGTGGTTGCCGAGTTCATGGCCGCCGTCGAGGATGCGGCGAGCGAGGCCGGGATGGGCGTCGAGCCAGGTCCCGACGGCGAACACGGTGATCCGGGAGCCGTGTTTCTCGGCGGCGGCGAGCAGCGCGTGCGCGGTGGCGGGGTCGCCGTTGCCGTGAAAGGTGAGGGCGACCCTGGGGTGGTCGCGGGGGCCGTGGAAGATCTGGGCCGGGTAGCGCAGGAGAGGGGCAGGAGCGGGGGCGGGAGTACGGGTAGCCGGGGTAGCCGGGGGACGGGAGGCCGGGGTACGGGAGGAGGGGGCGGCGGGGTGAGCGGCGGCACCGCCGGTGGCGGTACCGGTCGCGCACCCGGTGGTCAGCGCCCCCGAGGCAACGAACCCGGCGCCCGCACGCAGCACCGCTCGACGGTCGGTCGTGGTCACCCGCCCCATTTAAGGGGGGTTGGCGAGCAAAACAGGCGATTAGCCCGATCGGCGGCCCGCCCATACCGTCGGACAGCCTCGCACCCGCCCGCGCGCCCTACCGATCAGCGACCCGCATCTCGAACCACGTCGTCTTCCCGCGCGGCAGCAGGTCGACGCCCCACCGGTCGGAGAGCTTGTCCACCAGCATCAGTCCCCGCCCGCTGATGTCCATCTCCTGAACCGGCATCAGACACGGCAGCCCCCGCGAGGGGTCCCGGACCTCCACCCGGATCCATCCCCGGCGCCGGCGCATCCGCAGGCCGAACACTCGCGCGCCGGTGTGCCGCACCGCGTTGCCCACCAGCTCGGAGACGAGCAGCACCGCGTCCTCGGTCATCTTGGGGGACAGTCCCCAGTGGCGCAGGATGACGACCTGGGCGAGACGGCGCGCGGTCGCGGCGGACTCGGGGCGGGACGGCAGCGGAACCTCGGCCTCCGTCGGGTTTCCGAACAACTCGAGCGCCTTGAGCGCCCGTTCGTCCTCCACCGCAGGCGACCACCGCGCCGCCGTCGCACGGCCGTGTCCCCGCGGCTGTTCCATGCCCTCCAGCCCCGCCATGCCCCCATCATGGCCGTCCGAGCCGTCCGCCGGGGCCGTTCCGGAGGAATACGCCCCCCGGAACATGTCATTCCGAATTGACCGTTCGGCATATTCCGATGGCATTTCATCGGCGCCTAAAGACCCTCTGACCTGCGGCGGAAGCTCACTTTCGGGCAAGCGACAGGCCCCCTCGACAAGACAGGCTCAAGTTTGACTCAAGGCTCCCATAAACCGCCCTATCGAGGGACCCGGATAAGACGTCGCGTCAACTGCGGGCGCTTCAGAGGAACTTCGCCTTACCGGGACCTTCCTCCACGAAGCTCCGCATCCCGATCTCCCGGTCCTGAGTCGCGAACAGGCCCGCGAACCAGTTCCGCTCGATCGCCAGCCCGGTCTCCAGGTCCGTCTCCAGCCCCGCGTCGATCGACTCCTTCGCCGCGCGCAGCGCGATCGCCGGGCCCTGCGCGAGTTTCGCGGCCCAGGCGTGCGCCTCGGCGTACACGTCGGCCGCCGGCACCACCCGGTCCACCAGACCGAGGGACAGCGCCTCGTCGGCCTTGACCATCCGTCCGGTGAAGATCAGGTCCTTGGCCTTGGACGGGCCGATCAGCCGGGCCAATCGCTGCGTACCACCCGCGCCGGGGATCACGCCGAGCAGGATCTCCGGCTGACCGAGTTTCGCGTTGTCGCCGGCGATGCGGTAGTCCGCGCAGAGCGCCAACTCGCAGCCGCCACCGAGGGCGTAGCCGGTCACGGCGGCGACGACCGGCTTGGGGATACGGGCGACGGCGCTGAAGGAATCCTGCAGGTCCCTGGACCGGGCGACCATCGCCGCATGGTCCATGGCCTGCATCTCCTTGATGTCGGCGCCGGCCGCGAACACCTTCTCGCCGCCGTACACGACGACCGCCCGGACGTCCTCCCGACGGGTGGCCTCCCCGGCGAGCTCCTTGAGGCGGTCCTGGGTGGCGACGTCCAGCGCGTTCATGGGCGGCCGGTCCAGCCGGATCGTGCCCACACCTTCGGCGACTTCGAGATGCACAGTCATGGAGGCAGGTTAACGGGGACTAACGACAACGGGCCCGGTGCTGTCAGTCACACCGGGCCCGTCAACAACGCAGCTGAGCTACGCCTTCCACTTCTCCCAGGACATGTTCCAGGCGTTGAGGCCGTTGTCCGGGTCGACGATCCGGTCGTTGGAGTTCTTGACGACGACCACGTCACCGATCATCGACCGGTTGAAGAACCAGGCCGCCGCGACCTTGCCGTCGTAGCCGCCGCGCACGTCCCGCAGGCCGATGCAGCCGTGGCTGGCGTTGTAGTTGCCGAAGGCGTCCGGCGCCCAGTAGTTGCCGTGGATGAAGGTGCCGGAGGTGGTCAGGCGCTGGGCGTGCGGGACGTCCTTGATGTCGTACTCGCCGCCGTAGCCGACCGTCTCGCCGTTCATCCGGGTCACTTCGAGGCGCTCGGTGATGACCATCTGGCCGTTCCAGGTCTCGTACCCGGGCGCGCCCGTGGTGACGGAGATGGTCTTGATGACCTTGCCGTCCCGTCGTACGACCATCTTCTTGGTCTTGACGTCGACCGTGGAGACCTGGCTGCGGCCGATGGTGAAGGAGACCTGCTTGGCCTGCTTGCCGTAGACGCCGGGGCGTCCCTCGACGCCGTCGAGAGCGAGGGCGACGGTGACCTTCGTACCCGGCGCCCAGTACTTCTCGGGGCGGAAGTCGAGGCGGTCGTTGCCGAACCAGTGGCCCTCGACGTCGACGGCCGGCTCGGTCTTGACCGTGATGGCCTTCTCGACGTCCTCGGGGTGCGTGATGCCCCGGGTGAAGCGGATCGAGAACGGCATGCCCACGCCGACCTTGGAACCGTCCTCGGGCGTGAACGTACCGACGAACGTGTTCTTCGGCGTGAGGGTGGTGAAGGAGGACTCCTCCGCCGCCGTACGCCCCTCGACGTCCTTCGCCACCACGTGCACCTTGTACGTGGTCGACGCGGCGAGATGCGATGAGGGCGCCCACTTGGTGTCGCCGGCGGTCAGCGCGCCCGCGACCGCGTTGCCCTTGCCGTCCTCGACCTTGACCTCGGTCAGCTTGCCCTTGGCGGCGCTGACGGTGAGGGCGCCGTTGGTGTCCACTGACTTCGCGCCGTCCTTGGGCGCGATGGTGACGACCGCCTGCGACTGCTGGGTCTCCGCGGTGCTGGAGTCCTTGGCCTTCGGCTTGGCGTCGTCGGCCCCGGAGTCCGAGCCGCCGCCCCCGCCGCACGCGGTGACGGCGACGAGCAGGACACCGGCGAGCAGCGCTACCGGCCCCCTGCTCCCCCGTATGCCCCGTGTCCCGCCCCGCCGTGCCGCCGCCGAAGCCCCCGATATCGGTCGCGCGTTCAAGCTTTCTCCCCTCCCCGTGGCCTGACTCAGGCCCACTTCCCCGGTGCGTCCCGCGCACCCGGGCGCATATTAAGCACAAGGTCACACCCCCCGGCGGCCCCTGAAGGTCACTGTTTCGTCCCAACATCATCAGATTGTCGGACCCGACCGTTCACATCACGCCATTGACCGTTCCAGCCTTCCGGTGACCGCTGCCGCCACGTCGCCCAACTCCCCGCTACTTCAAGGCACTGCCCGCCTTCCACTCCTTCCAGCCCATGTTCCACCCGCCGAGTCCGTTGTCGGGAGCGATCTGCTTGTCCTTGCTGTGGACGACCTCGACGACGTCGCCGACCAGGCTCCGGTCGAAGAACCAGCCAGCCGGGCTGTCCGAACTGCCGCCCTTCACATCCCTCAGCCCGACGCAGCCGTGACTGACGTTGGTGTTGCCGAAGGCGTCCGGCGCCCAGTAGTTGCCGTGCAGGAAGGTGCCGGAGGTGGTCAGACGCATCGCGTGCGGCACGTCCGGGATGTCGTACTCGCCGCCGAAGCCGACCGTACGGCTGTTCATCCGGGTCACTTCGAGCATCTCCAGGACCACCATTTTCCCGTTGTACGTGGTGGTCTTCGGCGCCCCCGCCGTGATCGGCACGGTGGCGAGCAGATCGCCGTCGCGCCGCACCTCCATGGTGTGCGCGGCGGCGTCGACCAGCGAGACCTGGCTGCGGCCGACGGTGAAGGTGAACGTCTTCCGCTGGACCCCGTACACCCCCGGCGCCCCCTCGACGTCCCGCAGTGCCAGATCGACGGTGACCTCGGTGCCCGGTGCCCAGTACTCCTCGGGCCGGAAGTCGAGGCGGTCGTCGCCGAACCAGTGCGGGCGGATCTCGACGGCGGGCTCCGCGGTGACGTGGACGGCGCGTTCGACGGCGGCGCGGTCGCGTACCTCGCGGTTGAACTCCAGCGACACGATCATTCCGGTGCCGACGGTGGCGCGGTTCTCCGGGGTGACGTATCCGATGAACCGCTCATCGGGCACGTACGTGGTGAAGGTCGTGTGCCGGGCCGAACGGTGTCCGTGGCCGTCGAGCGCCACGACGTCGACCGTGTACCTGGCGGCCAGCGCGAGTCGCGCCTCCTCGGGCCGCCAGGTCAGTCCGTCGTCGGCGATCCGCCCGGCCACCACCGACTCCTGCGCATCCTGGGACCTGACGACCCGCACCGACTCCAGACGCCCGCTGGGCACCCGTACGAGAAGGGGGTTGTCGGGGCGCACGGCGCGGCTGCCGTCGTCCGGCGAGACGCGGATCACGTCCTGCGGCGCCCGCGGTTTCCCGAACACCGAATCCGCCCCGCCCACCCCCTCCGAAGTGCAGCCGGCGGCTCCGGCCAGCAGTCCTGCCCATGTCAGTACGGCGACCAGCCCGGCCCTCGCGCGCCGAGCGCGCCCATGTACGTGCCTCACGCACGACCCAACGACGCGGCCCGCCCTGGGGAAACGTGAGTGCGAGCCACGCTCTGGGCAGAACAGGGGGGAGAAACGACGCAGAACTTCGTTTCACTCGTTCGACGAGTCGCGGGAGGCGGAGAGGTGTCCAGCACAGCCGAAGAGAAGGCGGTCGCGGAACAACGCGCCGTCAAGGAAGGACACCCCACCACCGTGCTGAACGGCGCGCCGCGCGCCGCTCTGCCGGCCGTACCCGTGTGGCCGGGGACACCGATGCCACTGGGCGCACGTTTTCGCACAGGCCCGGACGGGGTGTCGGGCACCAACTTCGCGCTGTGGGCGGGCGGGGCGGAGGCGGTGGAACTGTGCCTGTTCGGAGAGGTGGAGGAGGAGGGTGGGGGCGGTGGCGAGGTGGAGACCCGCGTCCCTCTCACCGAACTGACGCACGAGATCTGGCACGGTTTCGTGCCCGGGGTCATGCCGGGTCAGCGATACGGCTACCGCGTGCACGGTCGCTGGGACCCGTGGACCGGCGCCCGCTGGAATCCGGCGAAGCTGCTCCTGGACCCGTACGCGCGGGCCGTGGACGGCGACTTCGACCTGCCCGCCGAGGTGTACGGGCATGTCCGCGACTGGCCCCAGCAGCAGGTCGCCGACACCGTGCGCGACGACCGCGACTCGGCGCCGTACGTCCCGAAGGGAGTCGTCGTCCACGATGACGCCCCCGACGACGAATGGGTGGACGACCGCCGCCCCAAAACGCCGTGGGCGGACTCGGTGATCTACGAGGTCCACGTCAAGGGCTTCACCAAGCTGCACCCGGGCATCCCGGAGGAACTGCGCGGCACATACGCGGGCCTGGCGCACCCGGCGGCGATCGAACACCTGACGAAGCTGGGCGTGACGGCGGTGGAGCTGCTGCCGGTGCACCAGTTCGCACACGAGGACCACCTCCTGCGCCGGGGCATGAAGAACTACTGGGGCTACAACTCGATCGGCTACTTCGCCCCGCACGCGGGCTACGCGGCGACGGGTACGGCGGGCCAGCAGGTCGGCGAGTTCAAGCGCATGGTGCACGCACTGCACGCGGCGGGCATCGAGGTCATCCTCGACGTGGTCTACAACCACACGGCGGAGGCGGACGAACACGGCCCGACCCTGTCGCTGCGCGGCATAGACAACAGGGGCTACTACCGCCTGCAGAACGACACGCGACGCTACGCCGACTACACGGGCTGCGGAAACACCCTCCACGTGGTCCAGCCGCACGTACTGCGCCTGATCACGGACTCGTTGCGGTACTGGGTGACGGAGATGGGGGTGGACGGCTTCCGGTTCGACCTGGCGGCGGCCCTGGCCCGCTCGATGCACGACGTGGACATGCTCTCCCCCTTCCTGGCGGTCATCGCGCAGGACCCGGTGCTGCGCCGGGTGAAACTGATCGCGGAGCCGTGGGACGTCGGCTCCGGCGGCTACCAGGTCGGCGCGTTCCCACCCCTGTGGACGGAGTGGAACGACCGCTATCGCAACGCGGTACGGGACTTCTGGCGGGGCGCGTTGCCGGACGTACGGGACCTCGGCTACCGCCTGTCGGGGTCGAGCGACCTGTACGCGTGGGGCGGTCGGCGCCCCTACGCCTCGGTCAACTTCGTCACGGCGCACGACGGTTTCACCCTCCGCGACATGGTGTCGTACGAGCGCAAGCACAACGAGGCCAACGGGGAGGGCAACCGGGACGGTACGGACGACAACCGCGCCTGGAACTGCGGCACGGAGGGCGAGACGGACGACGAGCACGTACAGGCGCTGCGGCGACGCCAGTTGAGGAACCTGCTGACAACTCTGCTGCTGTCGACGGGCGTTCCGATGCTGGTCGCGGGCGACGAACTGGGGCGCACCCAGGGGGGCAACAACAACGCGTACTGCCAGGACAACGAGATCAGCTGGGTGGACTGGGGGCTGTTGGAGGAGCCCGGCTGGCGGGCGTTGACCGAACTGACCTCCCGCCTCATCGAGTTGCGGCACCGGCATCCCGTACTGCGCCGACGCGCGTTCTTCTCCGGTCGAGCCCACTCGGCGGACGGGCTGCGGGACCTGGCCTGGTTCACGCCAAGGGGCACGGAGATGACGGAACGCGACTGGTACGCCCCGGCGCCGACTCTGGGCATGTATCTGTCGGGCCGCGACATCCCGGGCCGCGACGCCCGGGGCGCCCCGATCATCGACGACAGCTTCCTCGCGGTACTGCACGCCGGGGACGCCCCGACGAGCTTTGCGCTGCCGGGGGCGCCCTGGGCGGAACGGTACGAGGTCGTCGTCGACACGTCGCGGGAGGAGCAGGGGGAGGCGCCGGGGGTGGGGTATCTGGCGGGGGAGGAAATTCGGGTGCCGGGGCGGGCGGTTTTGTTGCTGCGGGTGGTGGCCCCGGAGTCCTAGCCAGGACGCCGGGGAACAAGTGGCCCGCCGGTCAGACGGCCTTTCCGGGACGGCTGGTCCGGAGGCGTTCCCGGAGGAGGACCAAATGCGTGTGCAGGGTGTCCTCGGCCTCCTCGGCGGTCAAGTGTCCTATGAGCACATGGCTGGTCAGGCCGTCCGCGAGGGCGAGAAGGGCCCGGGCCTCACGCTGCGGATCGAGCGTCGCGGGATCATCGTCGGCCCGGCCGCTCTCGTCGGCCTCCGTGATAAGGCGGACGAGGAGGCCCTGGAGAGCGGCGTAACTGATTCTGAGTTTGGCGGCGAGTGGCTCGCTGACGGCGGCCTGGGCAACGAACGCGAGCCACACCCGTGCCTCGGCGCGGTGCTCTCTGCGGAGCAGGGCGATCTCGGTGGCCGCGTGGCCCAGGACGGTAGCGGCCGACAGGGCCGGACTGCTGGACAGGTGGGCCCGTACACGTTCGGTGATGCGCTCGCCGACGTGGTCGACGGCGAACAGGAGCATCTCCTCCTTGTTGCCGAAGCAACGCTGAACGGCGCCCAGGGAGACCTCCGCTCGGGTGGCGACGTCACGCATGGTCACCCCCTCAGGCCCGTGTTGGTCAGCGAGGAGGCAGACGGCCTCGGCGATCCGTCGGCGTCGGCTCTCGTAGTCCACCTGCTTGGGCATGTTCGGGCGCCTCCTTTTTCCAATACGAGCGTATCGCTTCTGGGTTATGGTTCCGCCGCGAGCCCTTCGACACCTGAATGGGGAGGACAAGAACCGTGCGGGATGCCCTATGGAAGATGCCGGCCGCAGCCCAGGCAGAGGCGGTCCGCCGTGGAGACATATCGGCTGCCGAACTGGTCGACAGCCACCTGGACCGCATCGCCGACGTCAACCCGCAGGTCAACGCGGTCACTCAGCTGATGGCCGAGCGTGCCCGTGAAGCCGCGGCGCGGACGGATTTACGCCGGGCCGCAGGCGAAGAGCTGGGGCCTCTGGCAGGGGTGCCGTTCACGGTGAAGGAGACCACCGCCGTCGAAGGCGTGCCGACCACGATGGGTATCGCGCGCTTCCGCGATCTGGTGGCGACGGCCGACGCACCCCCGGTGGCCCGGCTGCGTGCCGCCGGAGCCATACCGATCGGGCACAGCAACATACCCACCCTGATCCTGGCCGGGATGCACACCCGCAGCGAACTGTTCGGCGACACCGTCAACCCGTGGGACCGGAGCCGGACTCCGGGGGGCACCAGCGGCGGCGACGCAGTGGCCGTAGCCACCGGCATGGCCGCGCTCGGGCTCGGCAACGACTCCGGCGGATCAGTACGGATCCCGGCCTCGTTCTGCGGCGTGGCGGGACTGAAGCCCACCGCCGGGCGATTCCCCGCCGACCACCGTATTCTCGGCCCGGACGACCCAGGACCAGCCTCACAGATGCTGGTCACCGACGGGCCCCTGGCCCGCAGGATCGCCGACCTGCGGCTGGCATACGAGGCGCTGGCCGGGACCGACCCGCGGGACCCGCGGGCCGTACCGGTGCCCGTCCGTGGTGAGCCGCTGCCGGGACCGGTGAAGGTCGCGGTCGTCGCCGATCCCGGCGGCCACGGCGTCCACTCCACGGTCCGCGGTGCTGTCGCGGCCGCGGCCGACGCGCTGCGGGACGCCGGGTACGACGTGCGGGAGATGGCGGACGTTCCGCGGCTGGATGAGGCACTTGAGGCGTACCACCGGATCGTCGTGACCGAATTCGCCCCGACCTGGCCGGTGGTGCGGACACTGCTCGGCGAGGGCGGAGACCGCTACATCGAGATGACGATGGAGAAGACCCCGCCCGCGACCGCGGCGGAGTTCATGCAGCTGATGGGGGTCTGGCTGGGCATCCGCCGCTCCTGGGCGGAGTTCCTCGACGAGTACCCGCTGCTGCTCGGGCCGGTGTTCACAGAGCCGGCCGTCGAGCCGGGGCTGGAGTCACGCGACCAGGCAGGGCGGGACCGAGTCGGCTCGGGCATGCGCCTGTGCACGGTGACCAGCTTCGCGGGCGTACCCGGGGTCGCCGTACCGACCGGAGTGACCGACGGCCTGCCGTCCGGCGTGCAGATCGTCGGGCGCGCGTTCCGGGAGGACCTGTGCCTGGATGCCGCCCAGGAGGTCGAGGACCGCCTCGGAGTGCTCACACCGATCGACCCTCGCCCGGAGGTCCCAGCGGCCACACGGTAGGCAGTCCTACGTCGGTAGGCAGCGAGACGGGCCTCCCATGCGGGGCAGGCGATGTTCGGGATGCT
The DNA here is from genome assembly GCF_036345175.1 of Streptomyces sp. NBC_00576. Taxonomy (NCBI): domain Bacteria; kingdom Bacillati; phylum Actinomycetota; class Actinomycetes; order Kitasatosporales; family Streptomycetaceae; genus Streptomyces; species Streptomyces sp. NBC_00576. Next base: position 3,157,306 of record NZ_CP107780.1, read on the forward strand.
GTCCGTACTGGCAGAGCTCCAGCGCGAACCGATCGTGGCGGACACGAACGACGGGCTCGCCTCAGCGCGGGCCCGAGGGCGGGTCGGCGGGCACCGGCCGAAGCTCACCGAGGACCGGCCCGCGCTCGCCCAACGGCTCTACGACGGGACCGCTTCGGCTCTGCCGGCATCGCAGTGGCGACAGAACGGGCACAGACCCTCGCCTTGTCTTTTATCTTCTGGTGCTTCTGAAGTGGTGCGGGCAGGGTGGGCGCCATGACAGACAGTTCCGACCCTATTCCTGCGGATGTGGATGACCGCCAGGTGATGGAGCGCATCCTCGGTCGTCCTTTGAGCCAGACATGGCCGACTGGTGCGTTGGCGCCGGGTAGCCGGGTCACGGTCATTCGGGACCCGGACTGGGACGGTCCGTGGCAGGTCGAGTTTCCCGGAACGATCAATGCCATGGGTGCGCCTGTACCCAACGAACATGCTCACGCGCTCAGTGGCGAGCTTCTGTACTGGGTCACCTTTGACGCGCCTCAGTACGACAGCGGCGGGGATGGCCCCTATCGCAAGGCCCGGATCTGGGGCCGGTACCTGCGGACGGATCCGCAACCCGAAGCGTAGGCGCGCAACCGAACTGCTCGACATCCTCGGGTACGACACGGTCGACGCGGGACCACTGGCCCTCCCTGAAGCCCGACCCGGCATCGGCAGCCGAGATATGAGCATTCCTGGCGAAGGCGCAGGCAGCCGTCCCTCAACCAACAGGACGCGGCGATCCGGGACCGGCGCTTTTGCCGGCACCGCTCATCCGCGACGGGCCGCTCCTTCGGGCCATACGACCTCGACGGGCAGTCCCGCCTCCTGTGCCTCCAGGACCGTGTCCGCCGTGCCGCCGCCCTTCTCGGTGGGAGGCTCGCCATCCCAGACCACGACGAGTCGGTCGGCGCGCTGGAGCAGGGTCCGGTTGGCGTCCTCGTACGCCGACCGGTCGGCCGCCTCGTGCGGGAGTACGAGCACCTCGTCGGCCGATGCCATGAGGCGGTCGAAGGTCTCGGCGTGGTCCGGCTTGACCTTGTTCTGCCGGTAGTCCTGGGAGGGGATGACCGCGACCAGTCGTCCGCCGAGTTCCAGGACCACCTCCGCGAACAGGGCGTCGGCACCCTTGGCCAGGCAGGAGACGCCGGTCAGTTGGCCGTCAGCACCCTCTCGGTTCCCTCAGCCGGCCAGCACATCGCGGATCATGGTGCGCGCCTCGCTCATGGCCCGGGACGTATTGCGCCTCACTGTGTACGGGTACAACTGGCCGAGCTGCGTTCGCACCCGGTTGGACTGGGTCCGCCCGGCCGCATCGGCGGCAGCACGCGTGCGGTCGACAGCACTGGTGACATCTCCCTGGAGGAAGTGACACTCGGCCAGGCCGATCAGGTCCAGGGCGTGGCTCCGCCCGGCCTCGGGGCCGCGCGTCGCGAGGGCGTGCCGAATGGAGTCGGCGGCGGCGTCGGCGTACTGCCGTGGGTCCTGGCGGGCGAGTTCGAGCAGACGGCCACCGGTTACGCCCGCCAGTTCAGCGGCATCGAAGTAGGCGATCCAGTACGGCTCTTCCAGGGCTTCTGCGTCGCTGAGGGCCTCGGTCGCCTCAGCTGTGGCCCGCCGAAAAGCAGCGCCACGGCCCATAGCCGCGTAGGCCCAAGCCTCACGGGTGTGCAGCATGGCCCGAACACGCGGGCCTGCCGTTACTCCGTACGCCTTTCTGAGCCAGGTGGACAAGCTCCAGGGCGTCTCCAGGACGCTCCCGGCAGAGCATCTGCCGTGCCATGCCCGCCAGTACGTTGGCGCCGAACACCGCATCGCCACCGGCGTGAGCCGCCCGCAGCGCGAGCAGGTAGTACTTCTGGGCCTGCCCCTGCATCCCCGAGTCCCAGGTCATCGTGGCGGCCGTGCCACCGAGATAAGCCATCACACGGAACAAACTCTGTTGCACTGCCGGTGTTTGCTGCTCTTCCAAATGGCCGGCTACTTCGTTGAGTTGCCCGATGACTGCTTTCCGGCGCAAGCCTCCGCCGAATTTGTGGTCCCATGCGCGGAAAGCATGTGCAGTCGCCTCCAGTTCCTGGACTTCACGCTTTCCGAGTCGTCCACGGCGGTCCCGGTCCCGGCCGCGCTCGGCCGGTAAGGCGCAGGCCGGGTGCACGGACGGGCGTGAACTGTGGGGCACGTACCGCCTTGCACGAATCGGCGGAACCTCATGAGTTGGAGGATCGAACGCGTTCCAGGGCGCCCACTGCACCACACCGGCGACGACCGATTGGCGTTACCTTTGCGGTTGTCCCGGAACGGCGAGATCACAGCGGATGTCGAGCTTCTGCTCTCCTTGGCCGAGGCCGAACACCTGCGCGCAGCCTTGTGCCACGCTCTCGACGGCCGCCCCGTGCAACCGTCCGCACCGGATTGCCGGAGATCCATGCAGACCTCCCCCAGCACCGCTCACATTGTGGGCCGCGCCTGAAAACCTGCCCCTGGCCGCCGGCGGAGCCGGGTAATGCGAACAATCATTCTGAATGTCACCTGTGCTGATGATCCCCGGGTGAACGGCGATCACGTGTGCGGTTGCCGTACTACGGTCCGGGATTGTGAAGCTGGTGGTGCAGGTGAAGCTGCTGCCGACGCCCGTGCAGGCGTCGGCGCTGGAGGCGACTCTGCGTGCCTGTAATCGGGCGGCCACGCACGCCTCCACCGTTGCCTCCGCCAAGGGCCTGAAGGACCGCAACAGCCTACAGAAGGAGGTGTACGCGGAGCTGAAGTCGACCTTCGGGCTATCCGCGCAGCCAGCGGTGCGGGCGGTGAAGAAGGTTGTCGACGCCTACACAACCCTGAAGGCCAACCTGCAGGCCGGGAATCTGGGCCTGCCCACCTCCCGGCGTTACCGCAGGGCGGTCAGCTCGCCTATTGTCTTCCGTCCAGAGGCAGCCCAGCCGTTCGATGACCGCTGTCTGTCATGGCAGTACGACGCACGCACTGTCTCTATCTGGACCGTGGACGGGCGTATGAAGGGGATCCGCTACACCGGCTCGCCCGACCAGCTCAAGACCCTCGCGGCGCACCGCAAGGGCGAGAGCGACCTGGTGTGCCGAGGCGGCAAGTGGTTCCTGATCGCCACCTGCGAGATCCCAGATCCGCAAGTGTATGAGCCAGCGGACTGGGTGGGGGTGGACCGGGGCATCGTCAACCTCGCCACCACTAGCGACGGAATCAACCATCAGGGCCGCCGCCTCTCACGGTATCGCCGCTGGCAAGCTCGCAAACGCACCGAACTACAGAAAAAGAACACTCGCTCGGCCCGGCGGCTCCTGACCCGCCGTGCATGCAAGGAGCAGCGTCATGCTACGCATGTGAACCATCGGATTTCCAAGGAGATCGTGTCTGTCGCGCAACGCACCGGTCGAGGGATCGCCGTCGAGGAACTCGGCGGGATCCGCGAGCGGGTACGGCTACGCCGCGACCAGCGGGGCACTCTCTCCTCCTGGCCCTTCCGTCAGCTCGGGCAGCACCTCGCCTACAAGGCCCGTAAGGCCGGGGTGCCGTTTCTTGAGGTGGACGCCGCCTACACCTCACAACGCTGTCCGCGCTGCGGGCACACCGAGCGGGCCAACCGGCCCGACCGGGACCATTTCTCCTGTCGTCGGTGTGGCCTCGCTGGGCCCGCCGACCACGTCGCCGGGGTCAACGTGCGCGACCGCGCACGCTCGGCGTGGGCATTCGTCACCATGCCCGTCCCGCCACCGGTTCAGCCGGAGCGGGAGATGCGACCCGTGACCGTCCTGCCGTAGGGGACAGTCGGGAGCGCGACAAGGTGTGAACGACCGAGTACACACGCTCGGCCGCTCACGGCCGAGAAGATGACCACCCCGCACTGGCCTTGGCTCGCCAAGGGCGACGAGGAGACCGGTGCCGAGATCGCCGCGAAGATCCGGGCCGCGAAACAGGCCCGGGTTGCTCGCCGAGCTGAAGGCCGCGTGGGAGGACATCGCCAACGGGCTCCTGCCTTACCCGAGTCAGCCGACCTCGCCCCGGTTACGCCGACTTAACCGAGGATCCCCCGCTCGTACCCCGTCGCCACCGCCGCCGCCCGGTCCTTCACGCCCAACTTGGTGTACAGGTGGGTCAGATGGGTCTTCACCGTGGCCTCGCTGATGAACAGGACGCGGGCGATCTCCCGGTTCGACGTGCCCTTGGCGACCAGGGCCAGGACTTCGCGTTCGCGGGCCGAGAGGGGCTCGTTGCCCGGGGTGCGGACCGCGGAGACCAGCCGGGAGGCCACCGCCGGGGAGAGGACCGTGCGGCCCTGGGCCGCCGCCCGTACCGCCGTGAAGAGTTCGTCCCTCGGGGCGTCCTTCAGCAGGTAGCCGGTCGCGCCCGCCTCGATCGCGGGGAGGGTGTCGGAGTCCGTGTCGTACGTCGTCAGGACGAGGACCTTCGCCCGGGATCGACGGCGGGCCAGTTCGGCGATCGCGTCGACTCCGCCGCCGCCCGGCATCCGCAGGTCCATCAGGACGACGTCCGGGTCGAGGGTGACGGCCAGTCCCACCGCCTCTACGCCGTTCGACGCCTCACCGAGGACCGCGAACCCGGGCGCCGACTCGAACATGCCGCGCAGGCCGTCCCGTACGACGGGGTGGTCGTCGGCGATCAGCAGGGTGATGGGCGCATCGGAGGGCTCAGTTGTCATGGCGCACCAACGGTACGCGTGCCGAGACCGCCGTGCCCTGGCCCGGCTCGGACTCCACGGTGAGCGCGCCCGCGATGCGTTCCGCGCGGGCGCGCATGCCGTCGAGGCCGAAGCCGCCGGAGCGGGTGCGTTCGCGGACCGCGAGCGGGTCGAAGCCCTCGCCGTCGTCGCGGATGTCGAGGATCACCTCGTCGCCGAGGAAGGTCAGGGTGACGCCGACCCTTGACGCTCGGGCGTGGCGGGAGGCGTTCGACAGGGCTTCCTGGGCGATGCGCAGGAGGGTCGCCGAGAGTTCGGCGTGCAGGTGTTCCGCCGGGCCGGTGACCGTGAACTCGGCGCGGGCGTCCGTTCGTTCGGCCCAGTCCGCGACCGTCTTCTTCAGGGCTTCCGGCAGTCCGTCGTTCTCCAGGGCCACGGGGGCCAGGTTCTGTACGGAACGGCGGGCCTCGCCCAGGCTGTGGCGGGCCAGTTTCATGGCGCGGTCGATGTGTTCGCGCGCCTGGGTCCGGTCGGGGGTGTTCGTCACCACCTGGAGCTGGGCGATGATCCCGGTCAGGCCCTGGGCGATGGTGTCGTGGATCTCGGCGGCCAGCCGGCGCCGTTCGTCCGCGACGCCCGCTTCCCTTGCCTGGTGCAGGAGTTGGGCGTGCAGGGCGGCGTTCTCGTCGAGGGCCTGCTGCAACGCCGTGTTGGTGCGTTCGAGTTCGGTGATGGTGACGGCCCGGTCGCGGGAGCGCTGCTCCTCCTGCTCGGTGGCGTGGGCGACCAGCGCCTGCAGACCGAAGTTGACGACCAGCAGCGCGGCGAACGCGGCCCACTGGACCCCGCTCTCGAACAACAATCCGCCGGCCTGCGCGGCGGCCACGGTGACCGCGCTGGCGAACAGCCCGAGCCGCCGCCACATGCCCGGAATCAGCTCGTCGGCGTCCATGTAGCCGGTGGCGGCGTAGAACGCGAAGAACGGGTTGATCCAGGTGAGCAGGAAGGCGATCGCCCAGCGGACGATGTAGTAAGCCGTCCCCGCCCGGGAAGGGGTCCGGCCACGATCGGCCCGCCGCGAGCGGGTGCCGTGCCACCAGGCCTGGAGCGCGAGCGCGGCGCCGACCAGGGCCCCGGCGGCCTGCCACTCGACGGGGCCGTCGATCAGTTCGGCGGAGACGGCCGCGAGGACGACGCTGACACCGAGCAGCCCGTACGGCCCCCAGATGTGGAGTTGCTCCATGCGCCGGTCGTTCTCTGTGTCCGCCGCGGTCATGTCCCCAGTCTGCACGGACCGCCGACCGTCCCCTACCCCCATTACCCCCATGGCTCCCGCTACTCCCACCGGAACCAGCGCGCTGCGCCGGCCGTCAGCAGTACCGTCCAGGCCACCAGCACGCCCAGGTGGTCCCAGCCGGGCCAGTTCCCCGCCGCCGCCCGGTTCAGTGCCTCGGCCGCCGCGCCGAACGGGGTGCAGCCGACGATCCTGGCCAGCACGTCCGGCATGGTCTGCACCGGCGCCCACAGGCCCGCGCAGAACATCGACGGGAAGAACACTGCCGACCCGATCGCACCCGCGACCTTCGTCGTCCGGGACAGCGCGGAGATCACCGCGCCCAGCGCGAGGGCGACCAGGACGGTCAGGACGAGGGCCAGGGCGTAGCCGAAGGGCTGCCGAGGCAGTCGTACGTCGAAGGCGAACCGGCCCACCGCGAGGGCGAGCAGCGACGAGGTCAGGGCCGCCCCGCCGTACACCAGCATCTGTGCGGAGAGCAGGGCGGCGGGGCGGACCGGGGTGGTGGCCATCCGGCGCAGGATGCCGCGCTCGCGGTAGCCGGTGAGGGTCTGCGGCATGGACTGGAGCCCGCCGACGATCGGACCGAGCAGCACGGCCACCGGTACGTACACGTCGATCGTCCGCAGGCCGCCCAGGTCGGCTTCGGGGTCACTGAAGGAGGGGATCGAGCCGAGGATCACCAGGAGGAGCGTCGGGAACAGCAGGATCCAGAAGAGAGCGCCGGGTTCGCGGCGCAGCAGCCGGATCTCGGTCCTCAGTACGGCGGTGTCGGCGATGGATGTGTTCATGACGCTCATGCCGCCCTGCCTTCTTGAGGTTGTCCCGTGAGGTCGAGGAACGCGTCGTCCAACGTGGCGTCGGTGACACGGAGTTGGTGGGCGGTGACATGGCTGCGGGCGAGGAGGGTGATGACGGCGTTGACGGTCTCGTCGGTGCCGGAGAGGGTGACGCGGCCGTCCCTGTAGTCGACCGACGCGAGCGCCGGAAGCGTGCTCAGGGTGTCCTCGGCCAAGGGCGCGGACGGTGTGAAACTGATCACCGTGGCGCCCGCCGAGCGGCGGATCAGACCGGCCGGGGTGTCCAGGGCGGCGATCCGTCCTTTGTCGATCACGGCGATCCGGTCGCAGAGCCGCTGCGCCTCCTCCATGAAGTGGGTGACGAGGAGGACGGTCACCCCGCTCGCCCGTACGTCCTCGATGAGCTGCCACGTGTCCCGGCGGGCGCGGGGATCGAGGCCTGTCGTCAGTTCGTCGAGGACGACGACCCGGGGGCTGCCGATGAGCGCGAGCGCGATGAACAGGCGCTGTTTCTGGCCACCGGAGAGCTTGCCGAACCTGGCGTCGAGACGGTCGGTCAGGCCGAGGCGCTCGGCCAGCGGGCGCCAGTCGGCCGGGCGTGGATAGAAGGCGGCGTACAGCTCCAGGGCCTCGCGGACGGTCAGCTTGGCCTGCAGTTCGCTCTGCTGGAGCTGGGCGCCCAGGACCCGGCTGGTGGCCTCGTGGTCGGTGACCGGGTCGAGGCCGGCGACCCGGACCCGGCCGCCGTCGGGAACGCGCAGGCCCTCCACGCATTCGACGGTGGTCGTCTTGCCGGCGCCGTTCGGGCCGAGGATGCCGAAGATCTCGCCCTCCTCCACCGCGAAGGAGATGCCGTCCACGACGGGCCGGCCGCCGTAGGACTTGCGCAGTTCGCTTACTTCGATGACGGACATGCAATCAGCGTCGCGCTGCGGGAAGGGTCGGCACATCGGCCGACGCGCTCGGAACGGCATCAGCCGATCGGTTGATGCGCATGTACGACTTCTCGAACATGCAGGTCGTAGGACCTTCGGCCGACCGAGTTCGGGTCAAAACTCGGTAGGCACTGTCAGTGGTGGTCCGTAGGCTCGGTTCGATGTCCACGACACGTGCAACCGCAAAGGACCCCGCGGCCCACGCCGGCCGTTCCGCCGTACGCACTCTGCTGCGACTGTGGCCCTATGTGCGGCCGGTGCGCGCGCGGCTGTTCGCCGCCGCCGTCGTCGCCGTCCTCGCGTCGTGCATGGGGCTGGTGATTCCGCTCGTCCTGAAGTGGATGGTGGACGGGCCGATCGCCGACCATGACTCCCGCGGTGTGTGGTTCGGGGCGCTGTGGCTGCTGCTGCTCGGGGTCGGCGAGGCGCTGCTGTTCGGGCTGCGGCGGTGGCTGGTGGCCCGGCCGCTGGCCGGGGTCGAGGCGGCGATGCGGGCGGGGCTGTACCGGCGGCTCCAGCGGCTGCCGGTCGCCTTCCACGACCGGTGGCCGTCCGGGCAGTTGCTGTCCCGGGCGACGTCGGACCTGCAGCTGCTGCGGATGTTCCTCGCCTTCCCGCTGACGTTCCTGTTCGTCAACGCGGTGACGATCCTGGTCGGCGTGATCATCATGCTGGTCCAGGACTGGTCGCTCGGGCTGGTGATCCTGGGGCCCGCCATCCCCGTACTGATCGTGTGCATCGTCTTCGAGCGGCGCTACCACCTCGTGGCCCGGCGCGCACAGGACCAGGTGGGCGACCTGACGACGGTCGTCGAGGAGAGTGTCCTCGGCATCCGGATCATCAAGGGGTTCGGACGGCACCGCAGTCAGGCGCGGGCGTTCCGTGAGCTGTCGCGGACACTGCGCGGGACCGAACTGCACAAGGCCCGGCTGCTGTCGGCGATCTGGGCGGTGATCGTCACGCTGCCGGAGCTGGCGATCGGGGCGGCGCTCGTGCTGGGGACCGTGCAGGTCGCCGACGGCGATCTGTCGGCCGGCACGCTGGTCGCCTTCCTGTCCACGGCCCTCGCCCTGCGCTGGCCCGTCGACTCCATCGGCTTCCTGCTCGCGATGAGCCAGGACGCGGCCACCGCCACGGAACGGTACTTCGAGGTGATGGACGAGGATCCCGAGGGTGAGGGGAAGGTCGTTCCGGAAGAGGTGGTTCCGGGGGCCGGACCCCCTGCCGCTGTCGCCGATTCCTCGGGCGCCGAGCGTGGACTCCGCTTCCACGACGTCTCCTTCCGGTATCCCGACGCCCCCGCCGACTCCCCGCCCGTCCTCGACCGCGTCGACCTCCGCATCCGTCCCGGCGAGTCCATGGCCCTCGTCGGCACGACCGGCAGCGGCAAGACCACGCTCACCGCGCTCGTCCCCCGACTGCACGAGGTGACCTCGGGGCGCATCACCCTCGACGGGCAGGACATCGCCGCCCTGCCCAGGGAAGAGCTGCGTGCCCTGGTCGCCGTCGCCTTCGAGGAACCCACGCTCTTCTCGGCGAGCGTCGGCGACAACGTCCTCATGGGTGCCGGGGACGAGGCGGGCGAGGCCGAGTTGCGTCACGCGCTCTCCGTGGCGCAGGCCGATTTCGTGCACTCGCTTCCGCAGGGGACGGACACCCAGGTCGGTGAGCAGGGCCTCAGTCTGTCCGGGGGCCAGCGGCAGCGGCTGGCGCTGGCCCGGGCGGTCGTGGGCAAGCCCCGGTTCCTCGTCCTCGACGACCCGCTGTCCGCGCTGGACGTGCACACGGAGGCCGCCGTCGAGGCCGCGCTGCGCCGGGTCCTCGCCGACACCACGGCCCTGATCGTGGCGCACCGCCCGTCCACGGTCCTGCTCGCCGACCGCGTCGCCCTGCTCTCCGGCGGCCGTATCGCCGCCGTGGGCACGCATCACGAACTCCTGCGGACGAACGCCGAGTACGCCTGGCTGATGGCCGGCGCGGACGAGGAGACCGACCGCAGAGACACCCCCCACGGCACCGACAGCACCGACAGCTTCGAGGAGGCCGCCCGATGACGGCGCCCACGACCACCGCGCCGACCCCCGACGACGACCAGCCCGCCAGGCCGGACGCCGAACAGGACGCCAAAGCCGCCCTCACCGATCCCCGATCCCCCTCCTCCTCCCCCGACGACCCCTTCGACCAGGACGACCTCCCCACCCCCAAGGGCGCCACCGCCGCCCTGCTCCGGTCCCTTCTCGCCCCGATGAGGGGGCGCGTCGCCCTCACGGCCGTGCTTCTGCTGTTCCAGCAGGCGGCCGTCCAGGCGGGCCCGCTGCTCGTCGCATACGCCATCGACCGTGCCGTACCGGCCTTCCGCGACCACGACAACGGGCCGCTCGTCGCGGTCGGGGTCGGCTATCTGCTCTGCGCGCTGGCCTCGGGCGGGCTGCAGTACTGGTTCATCTCCGCCGCCGCCCGGGTCAGTCAGGACGCGCTGCTCGATCTGCGCGGGCGTATCTTCCGGCACGCGCAGGCGCTCAGCCTCGACTTCCATGAGCGCTACACCTCGGGCCGGCTGATCTCCCGTTCCACGGCGGACGTCGAGTCGCTGCGCGAGCTGCTGAACGACGGGCTCCAGGAACTCGTCACCATCGCGCTGTCCTTCGCCTACATCTCGGCCGTCCTGCTCTGGCTGGATCTGAGCCTCGGCGCGCTCGCCATCGCCTCCTTCGTGCCGCTGTACCTCCTCGTCCGGCTCTACCGGCGCCGGGCCGGCCGGGTGTACGCGCTTCGGTCCACCGCGATCGCCGCCGTCATCGTCAAGTTCGTCGAGACGATGAACGGCATCCGGCCGGTGCGCGCGTTCCGTCGCGAGGCCCCCAACGACGCGGAGTTCGAGGCTCTCAACCGGCATCACGAGCGGAAGAACGGCGACGCGATCCTGGAGATGGCCCGTTACGTCGTCGGCTCCCGGGTCGTCGCCAACACGGCTGTCGCGGCGCTGGTGTTGTGGGGTGCGCACCGGGTCGCGGACGGTTCGCTGGAGCTGGGTGTGCTGGCCGCCGCCGTGCTGTATCTGCGCCGGCTGTACGACCCGATCGACCGGCTCGGTATGTTCCTCAACTCCTACCAGTCGGCCACCGCCTCCCTGGAGAAGATCTCCGGGCTGCTCGCCCAGGCACCCTCGGTCCCGGAGCCGTCGGCTCCGCGGGAGCTTCCGGTACGTGAGTCCGAGCACCCGGGGCGCGAGGTCGTCTTCGACGGGGTCCGGTTCGCCTATCGCACCGGCGGCGAGGTGCTGCCCCGCTTCGACCTCACCCTCCCGGCCGGGCAGACCGTCGCGGTCGTCGGCTCGACCGGCGCCGGCAAGTCCACCCTGGCCAAGCTGCTCGCCCGCTTCTACGACCCCACCGAGGGACACGTCCTCCTCGACGGCGTCGATCTGCGCGACCTGTCGGGCAGAGACCTGCGGCGCGGGGTCGTGATGGTGACGCAGGAGGCCTTCCTGTTCTCCGGCAGCGTCGCCGACAACATCGCCATCGGCCGCCCGGACGCCGAGCGCGAGGAGATCGAGCGCGCGGCCAAGGCGATCGGCGCCCACGACTTCATCACCACCCTGCCCGACGGCTACGACACGGACGTACGCAAACGAGGTGGCCGTATCTCTGCGGGGCAGCGCCAACTGGTCGCGTTCGCACGGGCGTTGCTCGCCGATCCGGCGGTGCTGATCCTCGACGAGGCGACCAGTTCGCTCGACATCCCGGGTGAACGGGCCGTGCAGCGGGCGATGTCGACGGTACTGAAGGGGCGTACGGCCGTCGTGATCGCGCACCGGCTGTCGACCGTCGAGATCGCCGACCGGGTGCTGGTGATGGAGCACGGACGGGTCGTCGAGGACGGGGCCCCGGCCGAACTCATCGCCGGTACGGGCCGGTTCGCGGATCTGCACCGGGCCTGGCGGGACAGCCTGGCGTGAGCGCGTGAGTTCGTGGGGTCATGAGCACTGGGTACGGGACGGAACGGCACAGCACGGAACGGGGACGACGGGTAAATGATCGACGCGTACGAGGATCCCGGCACGCCCGACTCCCGTGGCCCCGCCCGCTATCTGCTGTGGCTGGTGCGGCAGCAGTGGCGGCGGTGTGCGGTCGGGGCGCTGCTGGGCAGCACCTGGACGACGCTGATGGCACTGTCGCCGTATCTGCTGTCCCGGGCCGTCGATGACGGTCTCGAACCGGGTGACCAGGCCGTGCTGGCCGGCTGGGCGGGCGCGATCCTCGCCGCCGGGACGTTCAGTGCGTGGCTGAGTATCATGCGGCACCGCACGATGACCCGGGTCCGGATGGACGCCAACTTCCGTACGGTCAAGGTCGTGATCGGGCAGGCCGTGCGGCTGGGGGCCGCGCTGCCCCGGCAGGTCGGGGCCGGGGAGGTCGTGACGATCGGCGTCGGTGACGTGCAGACGATCGCCCAGTCGCTGACGTTCGTCGGGCCGGGTGTCGGCGCGATCGTCTCCTACAGCGTGGTCGCCGGACTGCTGCTGTCGGTGTCACCGACGCTCGCCGCCGTGATCCTGCTCGGCGTGCCCGTGGTCGCCGTCCTCGTCGGGCCGTTGCTCGGCCGGCTGCAGGGAGTGGAGTCGTCGTACCGGGAGCGTCAGGGCGTCCTGACCGCCCGGATCGGGGACCTCTCGGGCGGACTGCGCGTCCTCAACGGGCTCGGCGGCAAAGGGCTGTTCGCCGACGCCTTCCGGCGTGACTCGCGCCGCCTCCAGGAGCAGGGGTACCGGGTCGGGGCGGTGAGCAGCTGGATCCAGGCGCTCGGGGTCGGGCTGCCGACGCTGTTCCTGGCCCTGGTGACCTGGCTCGCGGCCCGGCTCGCCGCCCAAGGGTCGATCAGCGTGGGCGAGTTGGTGTCGGTGTACGGCTATGTCGCCGTGCTGATCATGCCGGTGGCGTTCTTCATCGAGTGCGGTTTCCAGATCAGCCGGGCCCTGGTGGCCGCCCGGCGGGTCGTACGGTTCCTGGCGCTCGACCCCGACGACGACAGCAGCGGCGGCGGTGGCCGGGGCTTGGACGCGCCCGCGTCGCCGTCCGCACTCCACGACCCCGACTCCGGCGTGAGAGTCGTACCGGGGCGGCTGACCGCGCTCGCCGGTGCCCGGCCCGGCGATGCCTCCGCCGTCGTCGACCGGCTCGGCCGGTTCGCGCCGTCGGCGGCGACCTGGGGCAGCGTACGGCTCGACGAGATCGCCCTCGCCCAGGTGCGCGCCCGCATCCTGGTCGCCGACAACGAGGCCGACCTGTTCGCCGGGACCCTGCGCGAACTGGTCTCCGGGCGCGGGGAGCACGGCGAGGAGGCCATCGCGCGGGCGGTGCGCGCGGCCGTCGCCGACGACATCGTCCTCGGGCTGCCGGACGGGCTGGACTCGGCGATCGACGCGCAGGGCCGCAACCTCTCCGGCGGGCAGCGGCAGCGCGTACGGCTGGTGCGGGCGCTGCTCGCCGACCCGGAGGTGCTGCTCGCCGTCGAGCCGACGTCGGCGCTGGACGCGCACACCGAGGCCGCCGTCGCGGACCGGCTGCGCGCCGAGCGCGGCGAGCGCACGGACCGTACGACCGTCGTGGCGTCCACATCGCCCCTGCTGCTGGACCGGGCGGACACCGTGTACTACCTCATCGACGGCAAGGCGGCGGCCGTCGGCAGCCACCAGCGCCTGCTCGCGGAGGAACCGGGATACCGGGCCCTGGTGGCACGCGACGCGGACGAGATCGACGAGGAAGGCCGGCAGGACCGGCAGGACCTGGCCGGCGAAGAGGGCCTGGAGAACATCGAGGAGTCCGTACGGTGAGTGCCCAACTGCCCATCGCCACCGCGGCCGACGTCCGCCGGGCCGCCGTTCGGCTGATCCGTGCCGACAGTCGTGCCTTCGTCGCGCTCCTGTTGCTGAACTCGCTGGCCGCCGGGGCCGGGCTCGTCGCGCCGTGGCTGCTCGGGCGGATCATCGACGAGGTGCGGGCGGGCGCCGGGGTCTCGGCCGTGGACCGGCTCGGGCTGGTCATCGTGGTGTGCGCGGTGGCCCAGTTGCTGCTGGCGCGCTGGGCGCGGTACGTGGGGTACCGGTTCGGGGAGCGGACGCTCTCGCGGGTGCGGGAGGAGTTCGTCGACCGGGCGCTCGCGCTGCCCGCGTCGGTGGTGGAGCGGGCCGGGACCGGCGATCTGACGGCCCGGGGAACGGCCGACGTCAGCACGGTCGGCACGACGTTGCGCGATGCGGGGCCGGAACTGCTGATCGCCTCGGTGCAGTGTCTGTTCATCGTCGGCGCCGTGTTCGCGCTCGATCCGCTGCTCGGCCTGTCCGCGGTGCTCGCGCAGGCCGGCATCTGGTTCGCGCTGCGCTGGTATCTGCGCCGGGCGCGTACCGCGTATCTCGCCGAGGGGTCCGCCAACTCCGAGGTGGCTGAAATTCTCGCGGCGACCGCCTCGGGCGCGCGCACGGTCGAGGCGTTCGGGCTTGAGGAGCGGCGGGTCGCGGTGAGCCGGGAGGCGCTGGACGACTCCCGGCGCCGGCGCCTGCACACGCTGTATCTGCGGACCGTGTTCTTTCCGCCGGTGGAGGTGTCGTACGTCCTTCCCGTGGTCGTCGTGCTGGTGGTGGGCGGTGCGTTGCACGGGCAGGGGACGATCAGTCTGGGCGCGGTCGTGGCGGCTGCCCTGTATCTGCGGCAGTTGGAGGCGCCTCTCGACGAGGTGCTCACGTGGATGGAGCAACTGCAGAGCAGCAGTGCCTCGTTCGCGCGGGTGGAGGGGCTCGGTCGGGCGCCCAGGGGCGGGTCCGAGGCGTCGCCGGTGCCGGTGGGCGACCGGATCGACGTGACCGGGGTTCGGTATGCGTACGACCGTGGGGGCGAGGTGCTGCGCGGGGTCGATCTGACGGTGCGGCCGGGTGAACGGCTTGCGGTGGTGGGGCCGTCGGGGGCGGGCAAGACGACGCTGTGCCGGTTGCTCGCGGGCATCGACGAGCCGCGTTCGGGCACGGTGACAGTGGGCGGCGTACCGATCGCCTCGCTCGGGCCCGAGGAGCTGCGGCGCCAGGTCGTGCTGGTGACGCAGGAGCACCACGTCTTCCTGGGCACGGTCCGGGACAATCTCCTCATCGCCGAACCGGCCGCCACCGACGCCGAGTTGTGGGCGGCTCTGGCCGCTGTCGGCGCCGCCGACTGGGTGCGTGAGATGCCGGCCGGGCTGGACACCGAGCTCGGTCCCGACGGGGAGTCGACCGACGGTTCAGGGGCCCAGCAACTGGCCTTGGCCCGCGTCGTGTTGGCGGACCCGCACACGTTGATCCTGGACGAGGCGACGGCGTTGCTCGATCCGACGACCGCGCGTCACACGGAGCGCGCGTTGGCCGCCGTACTCGAAGGGCGGACGGTGATCGCGATCGCGCACCGGCTGCACACGGCGCACGACGCGGACCGGGTGGCCGTGATGGAGGAGGGACGTCTCACCGAACTCGGCACGCACGAGGGGCTGGTGGCGGCGGGCGGGGCGTACGCGGCGCTGTGGCGGTCGTGGCACGGGGAGCAGCAGGCGACTTCTATGGCAAAAGATTGAATAGCCCGTATAGCGAACATGACCAACCGGACAACGAACCTTTTCCAGCCAACTTGTTGACGCGGTCCTGACAGCGTACGGCCCTGCCTGCCACTCTTCCCACGGCACCTTCACAGCGGCTCCACAGCCACACCGCTGTGTTCTTCGCCGCGCATCCGCACGCACCTGTTCTGCCCCGGACGGACGACCACCGTTCGGTCCCCCCTGGCCACTCGACCAGTGGCCAAGCAGAAGGAGTCAGTGTTGAGACGCCAGTCCCACAGACGCGCCCCCCACGCCACCTCCACCGAGTTCTCCCGCGCCACCCAGCGACGGGTCGCCACCGGCGCCCTCGTCGCGGTAACCGCCCTACTGGCAGCGGCAGTTCAGTCCGGTGCCGCCACTGCAGCCCCGGAGAAGGCACCGTCGGCCGCGGGCAAGGTCATACCGGGCGCGGAGTCCGTCAAGCTGTCCCCCGCCCAGCGCGCCGCGCTGATGGCCGAGGCCAACGCGACCAAGGCGGAGACGGCCGAGGAACTCGGCCTGGGCGCCAAGGAGAAGCTCGTCGTCCGTGACGTCCTCAAGGACGGCGACGGCACCGTGCACACGCGCTACGAGCGCACGTACGACGGACTCCCCGTCCTCGGCGGCGACCTGGTGGTCGACACCGCCAAGTCGGGCGCCACGGAAGGCGTCGTGAAGGCGTCGCGGGCCACCATCAAGGTGGCGACGACGACAGCCTCGCTGCCCGTCGCGAAGGCGGAGAAGCAGGCGCTGACCGCCGCGAAGGCGGAGTCGAAGAGCCCGAAGCTCAGCAAGGAGCCCAGGAAGGTCGTCTGGGCCGGCTCCGGCGCCCCGGTGCTCGCCTACGAGACGGTCGTCGGCGGCCTCCAGCACGACGGCACCCCGAACGAGCTGCACGTCATCACCGACGCGGCCACCGGCAAGAAGCTCTTCGAGTACCAGGGCGTCGAGACCGGCACCGGCAACACGGTGTACAGCGGCTCGGTCGACCTCACCACCACGCAGTCGGGTTCGACGTACAACCTGACCGACGGCGCGCGCGGCAGCCACAAGACGTACAACCTGAACCGCGGCTCCTCCGGCACCGGCACCCTCTTCTCGGGCCCGGACGACGTCTGGGGCAACGGCCTCGCGTCCAACCTGGAGTCGGCCGGCGCCGACGCCCACTACGGCGCGGCGCTGACCTGGGACTACTACAAGAACGTCCAGGGCCGCTCGGGCATCAAGGGCAACGGCGTGGGCGCGTACTCGCGCGTCCACTACGGCAACGCGTACGTCAACGCCTTCTGGCAGGACGCCTGCTTCTGCATGACGTACGGCGACGGGTCGGGCAACGCCAACCCGCTGACCTCGATCGACGTGGCCGGCCACGAGATGACGCACGGCGTCACCGCCAACACGGCGGGCCTCAACTACAGCGGTGAGTCCGGCGGTCTCAACGAGGCCACCTCGGACATCTTCGGCACCGCGGTCGAGTTCTACGCGAACAACTCCTCCGACGTCGGTGACTACCTCATCGGCGAGGAGATCAACATCAACGGCGACGGCACGCCGTTGCGTTACATGGACAAGCCGAGCAAGGACGGTGCGTCCAGGGACAGCTGGTCCTCCAGCCTGGGCGGCCTCGACGTGCACTACTCGTCGGGTCCCGCGAACCACTTCTTCTACCTGCTGAGCGAGGGCAGCGGCGCCAAGACCATCAACGGCGTCAGCTACAACTCGTCCACCTCGGACGGGCTCGCGGTGACCGGCATCGGCCGGGACAAGGCGGAGAAGATCTGGTTCCGCGCGCTCACCACGAAGTTCACGTCGACCACCAACTACGCGGCGGCCCGTACCGGCACCCTCGCGGCGGCCGGTGAGCTGTACGGCACGACGAGCGCCGAGTACACGGCCGTGCAGAACGCGTGGGCCGGTATCAACGTCGGTACGCGTCCCGGCGGTGGTGGCGGTGGCACCGGCACCTCCTTCGAGTCCGCGACCGCAGTATCGATTCCGGACAACGGTGCCGCCGTGACCTCGTCGCTCGCGGTCACCGGCATCACCGGCAACGCGCCGACCAACCTGGTCGTCACGCCGAACATCACGCACACCTGGCGCGGCGACCTCGTCGTGGATCTGGTGGCGCCGGACGGCTCGGTCTACAACCTGAAGCCGTTCAGCTCCTCGGACTCGGCGGACGACGTGAGCGAGCCGTTCACGGTCAACGCCTCCTCCGAGGTCGCCAACGGGACCTGGCAGTTGAGGGTCCAGGACAAGGCGGCGCAGGACACCGGCAGGATCAACGGCTGGAAGATCACCTTCCCGTCGGCCTGAACACACAGCGACTGAGGGCCCGTTCGAGCACCGTTCAGGACCCGTGAGCGGCAGGGCGTCGCCCCGGTGGATCAACTCACCGGGGCGGCGCCGTCTTTACCGCTCCCGTACTGCGCTTTTGTTGGCACCGTGCCAGATCTTTGTTGTCGCTTTACCAAGATCGCGTCGTGTTACATGCACGAAATGTTCACCCGGCAGTCGATTTTCAGCCAACATCACTTTGGGGTCATGACATGTACGCGCCCCCAATGTCACTCTTCCACCGCACGCCGCAGTAGCACTCCAGCTCCACAAGTACTTCCGGTCGATCACCCCAAGACCGCCCGGAACCCCCACAAAAGGAGTCCGCGTGACCCCCCTCTACGCGCGTCACAAGCGCACCACTCTGGCCATCGCCACCGCCGTCGCGGCCGGAGCCCTCATCACCACCGGTCTGACCACCGGTGCCTCCGCGGAGAGCGAGCCGGCCGGTACCACGGCCAAGGCCGCCGCGGTGCCGATCACGCTGTCCCCCGCGACGCGCACGGCCCTCATCAAGGAAGCCGCGGCCGAAGCCCCGGCGACCGCCGACGAGATAGGTCTCGGCGCCAAGGAGAAGCTCGTCGTCCGTGACGTCATCAAGGACGCCGACGGCACCCTGCACACCCGCTACGAGCGCACCTACGCGGGCCTGCCGGTCCTCGGCGGCGACCTCGTCGTGCACGAGAACGCGGCCGGCGTGACCAAGGGCGTGACCAGAGCGCACAACGCCGCCATCAAGGTCACCGACCTCACTCCCGAGGTCACCCCGGCCGCCGTCGAGAAGCAGGCCGTCACCCTCGCCAAGAAGGCCGGCTCCGCCAAGTCGGAGGCGGCCGGCGCCCCCCGCAAGGTGATCTGGGCCGCCTCGGGCACCCCGACCCTCGCCTACGAGACCGTCGTCGGCGGCCTCCAGGAGGACGGCACCCCGAACGAGCTGCACGTCATCACCGACGCGGCCACCGGCAAGAAGCTGTACGAGTACCAGGGCATCGAGACCGGCACCGGCAAGAGCCTGTACTCCGGCACCGTCTCCCTGACCACGACGCTGTCGGGCTCGACGTACCAGCTGACCGACGGCACGCGCGGCGGCCACAAGACGTACAACAAGGCGCACGCCACCAGCTCGTCCGCCGGCACCCTGTTCACGGACGCCGACGACACCTGGGGCACCGGCGCGGCCTCCAGCTCGACCGCCGACCAGACCGCGGCCGTCGACGCCGCCTACGGCGCGCAGAAGACGTGGGACTTCTACAAGGACACGTTCGGCCGCTCCGGCATCAAGAACAACGGTGTCGCCGCGTACTCCCGCGTCCACTACGGCAACGCGTACGTCAACGCGTTCTGGGACGACAGCTGCTTCTGCATGACGTACGGCGACGGCGACGGCAACACGCACCCGCTGACCTCGCTGGACGTGGCCGGCCACGAGATGACCCACGGCGTCACCTCCAACACGGCGGGCCTGAACTACTCGGGCGAGTCCGGCGGCCTGAACGAGGCGACGTCCGACATCTTCGGCACGGCGGTCGAGTTCTACGCGGCGAACTCCTCCGACGTCGGTGACTACCTCATCGGCGAGGAGATCGACATCAACGGCGACGGCTCGCCGCTGCGCTACATGGACAAGCCGAGCAAGGACGGCGGGTCCAAGGACAGCTGGTCCTCCACCCTGGGCAACCTCGACGTGCACTACTCGTCGGGTCCCGCGAACCACTTCTTCTACCTCCTCTCCGAGGGCAGCGGCGCGAAGACGATCAACGGGGTCAGCTACAACTCCCCGACGTCCAACAGCACCACGATCACCGGCATCGGCCGCGCCAAGGCCGTCCAGATCTGGTACAAGGCGCTGACCACGTACATGACGTCGACGACCAACTACAAGGGCGCCCGCACGGCGACCCTGTCGGCGGCCTCGGCCCTGTACGGCGCCAGCAGCACCGAGTACGCGGCGGTGAACGCGGCCTGGGCGGCGGTCAACGTCAAGGCGTGACGAGTGACGAGTGACACGTGCCGCTCGGCATGAGCGGTGAGTGAGCAGGTGACCGGCGGGGCGGTACCCGGAACGAAGGCATTTCCGGGGACCGCCCCGTCGTACGTGTGTCCGCATCCAGCACCCCGCCGCACAGCCACCCGTATCCCTCGCCCTACCCTTGGGTCCCATGTCCTTCACGTACGCGGAGGTCGGCGCGACCCGCGAGCGCGGCTTCCGTGCCCCGCCCGGCTTCCACCACCTGCATGTACGCACCCGCATCGGCGAGGGCGAGGAGGTCTTCCGGCGCGCCTCCGAGGCCGTCCTCACCTGGGAGATGCACCGCGCGATGGGCGTGGGCATCGACGCCACCTCCGAACGGGCGGCCCCGGACGTCGATGTCACCGTCACCCTCGCCGGTGTCATAAAGGCCCCCTGCCGCGTGGTCTGGACCGTGGAGGAATACCGCCGCGCCGGCTGGGCGTACGGCACCCTGGCCGGCCACCCGGAGTGCGGCGAGGAGTCCTTCGTCGTGGACCGCACGGGCGACGGCACGGTGTGGCTGACGATCAGCGCGTTCAGCCGCCCCGCGAAGTGGTACGCCAGGGCGGCCGGTCCCGCGACCCGAGGGCTCCAGCATGCCTATGCACGGCGGTGCGGGGTGGTGCTGCGGCGGCTGTGCGGGGGGTACGGGGAGGACTGACGTCGCCGTACGTCGTACACGCTCGCGGGGGACCCTCGCGGCGCGGCGCCGAGCCGGACATCGGAGGGGGCTGGTAGAGACCTCCGTGGCGGCGCTCGGGAACCCGTCGCCCTTGATCCCCCCGAGGAGACACGGCATGCCACATGTACGCGCCGACAGCGTGAATCTCTACTACGAGACTGTGGGTGAGGGCGAGCCGCTCGTTCTCGTCCATGGTTCGTGGAACGACCACAAGAGCTGGCAGGCCGCGATCGAGGCCGACGTCCGCGCGTCCTTCACCGTGATCTCGTACGACCGCCGCGGCCATGGCCAGAGCGAAAAGGTGACGGGCCAGGGCACCCGCAGGCAGGACGAGGACGACCTTGCGGCGCTGATCGAAGGGCTCGGCCACGCCCCCGCGCATGTCGCCGGCAACTGATCCACCGTCTGCCCGAGCCGTGACGGTCGAGTGTGCTGTCCCGGGACGACCCGCCTCGCGCGGGCCGCCCCAAGTGAGGTTTCACCTCTGCCCCCATGCCCGTCCCCCGGCCTCGGACACCGAAGGTTCACCGAGGCACGTCACCGCATCAGAACCCCCGCCCCCTCCCCCACTTCCTCCGAAGGCACCGCCACCAGCCCCATCTCGGCGCTCGACGCCAGCAGCCGGTGCGCCGGCAGAATCCGCACCGTGTACCCGTAGGGCCCCGTCCGATGAAGCGACAGTGGCCCTTCGTACTGCCAGCGCCCTTCCAGGTCGGGCCCGCCGACCGCCTTCAGTGGCACCGTCGTCGCGTCGGTGATGCTGTCCTGCGAGTCGACTCGCCCCGAGACCGCCTGGACCTCGACATCGTCCGGAGCGAGCTCACCCAGGCCCACCCGCACCCGGAGCGAGAGAGTGCTCCCCAGTTCCGCCGTCAGCGCGGGGGCGGTCGCCGCCGAGGTCTCGACGTGGTCGACCGTCACCGTGTGCCAGGCGGAGCGCACCCGGGACTTCCAGGTCGCCAACTCCCTTGCCGTGTCCGGGGTCATGGTGCGGTGGGCGCGGGCCGCGGGGGCGTACAGGCGTTCCACGTACTCGCGGACCATACGGCCGGCCAGGACCTTCGGGCCGAGGTGGGTGAGGGTCTCGCGGACCATCTCGATCCAGCGGTCGGGCAGGCCGGTCTCACCGTGTTCGTAGAAACGGGGAGTCACTCGCTGCTCCAGCAGGTCGTACAGTGCCGCGGCCTCCACGTCGTCCCGGTGGTCGGGGTCCGTGCCCGCGACGCCGTCCGCCGTGGGGATCGCCCAGCCGAAGTCGGGCCGGAACCATTCGTCCCACCAGCCGTCCAGGACCGAGAGGTTGAGGCAGCCGTTCAGCGCCGCCTTCATACCGCTCGTTCCGCAGGCCTCCAACGGGCGCAGGGGGTTGTTGAGCCAGATGTCGCAGCCCGGGTACAGCTTCTGCGCCATCGCCATGCCGTAGTCGGGGAGGAACACGATGCGGTGACGGACCCGTGGATCGTCCGCGAAGCGCACCAGCTCCTGGATCAGACGCTTGCCGCCGTCGTCCGCCGGGTGCGCCTTGCCCGCGATCACGATCTGGATCGGCCGTTCCGGGTGGAGGAGCAGATCCAGCAGCCGGTCGCGGTCGCGCAGCATCAGGGTCAGGCGTTTGTACGAGGGGACACGGCGCGCGAATCCGATCGTCAGGACGTCCGGGTCGAGCACCCCGTCGATCCAGCCCAACTCCGCGGTACCCGCGCCGCGTTGACGCCAGGACGCCCGCAGCCGCTGCCGTACCTCCACCACCAACTGCTCACGCAGGGACCGTCGTAGCTCCCAGATGTCCTGGTCGGCGATGTCCGCGACCGCGTCCCACCGCTCCGAACCGCCGACCGTCAGCGCGTCCTCGGTGCGCTCCGCGCCGATCTGGCGGGCACCGAGCCTGAACACCTCCGGCGCGACCCAGGTGGGCGCGTGCACACCGTTCGTCACCGAGGTGATCGGAACCTCGGCCGGGTCGAATCCCGGCCACAGCCCCGCGAACATCTCCCTGCTCACCTGGCCGTGGAGGAGGGAGACTCCGTTGGCCTGACGGCCCAACCGCAGGCCCATCACCGCCATGTTGAAGAGGTTCGGCTCGCCGCCCGGGTACGTCTCCATGCCCAGGCTCAGCACGCGTTCCACGTCGATGCGCGGGAGTTCGGCGTCGGGGCCGAAGTGGCGGGCGACCAGTTCACGGTCGAAGCGGTCGATGCCGGCCGGGACGGGGGTGTGCGTCGTGAATACCGTGCCCGCGCGGACCGCCTCCAGCCCCGCGTCGAAGTCCAGTCCCTCGTCGCAGAGTTCGGCGATCCGTTCCAGACCGAGGAAGCCGGCGTGGCCCTCGTTGGTGTGGAACACCTCGGGGGCGGGGTGGCCGGTGAGGCGGCAGTACGTCCGGACCGCGCGCACTCCTCCTATGCCGAGCAGCATCTCCTGGAGGAGGCGGTGCTCGCTGCCGCCCCCGTACAGCCGGTCCGTGACGCCCCGTTCGCCGAGGTCGTTCTCCTCCACGTCCGAGTCGAGGAGGAGCAGCGGTACGCGGCCCACCTGCGCCAGCCAGACCCGGGCCCGCAGCGACCGGCCGCCGGGCAGGGCCAGGGAGACCTGGGCCGGGGAGCCGTCGGGTTCCTTGAGGAGGGCGACGGGGAGTTCGTTGGGGTCGAGGACCGGATAGTGCTCCTGCTGCCAGCCGTCCCGGGAGAGGGACTGGCGGAAGTAGCCGTGCCGGTACATGAGTCCGACGCCGATCAGCGGTACGCCGAGGTCGCTGGCCGACTTCAGATGGTCCCCGGCGAGGATGCCGAGGCCGCCGGAGTACTGCGGCAGGGCGGCCGTGATGCCGTACTCAGGGGAGAAATAGGCGATGGCGGCGGGGAATTCGGCGCCCTGACCCTGAGATTGCGCCTGTGTCTGTGTTTGTGTCTGGTACCAGCGGGTGCCGGTGACGTACTCGTGGAGGTCGTCGGCGACCGTGGTGAGGCGACGCAGGAAGCGGCGGTCCTCGGCCAGTTCGGTGAGCCGCTCGGGCGAGAGGCTGCCGAGGAGCCGTACGGGGTCGCAGTCCGAGTCGGCCCAGCGCTCGGGGTCGACGGACTCGAAGAGTTCGCGGGTCTCCGCATGCCAGGACCAGCGCAGATTGCGGGCCAGGTCACTGAGCGGCCGGAGGGGCTCGGGGAGAACGGGACGGACGGTGAACCGACGGATCGCCTTCACATGCCACCTCGGTGGTCGTGCGTGATGTCAAACCTGTACGTACGCAAGGACACACGGCCATGTGCGTCCCGTCATCAACCCCTTGACGGTATCGGGGAGGGAGCGTTGGAACCATGGCGCGTATTACGCGCCCCCGTTGCGGACCGCCTGCCGATATGGCCGATTCCACCCCCGTAGGCCACCTTGTAACACTTCTCCCCGCACGAGAGGCTGCGCAGAAGGCCGCCCGGTGTCGGCGGCCGAGGAGGGGGAACTCCAACGATGAAACGGACGCGCACCAGACGTCTGCGCTGGGCGGCGGGCCTGACCGCCGCGACCACAGCCGCGGTGCTTTCGGTCACCGCACCCGCGCACGCCGCCCCGGAAGGTCACATAGCCGGCGCCGGTGAACCCGGCTCCGTCGGCGGAAGTTACCTGGTGACCCTCAAGGGGGGTACGGCGGCCTCGTCGGCGGACGGCAAGAGACTCGCCGCGAAGTACGGGGCGAAAATAAGCCACACCTACAGCACCGTCCTGAACGGCTATGCCATCCAGGCCAACGAGAGACAGGCCGCACGCCTCGCGGCGGACTCCCGCGTGGCCTCGGTCGCCCAGGACACCAGGATCACGTACGACCGCGCCGGAAAACCCGGAAAACCCGGAAAACAGGGCCGTCAGGATCCGCCGTCCTGGGGCCTGGACCGGATCGACCAGGCCGGTCTGCCGCTCAATGACGGCTACACCTGGCCGGAGTCGGCGGGCAGGGGCGTCACGGTGTACGTGATCGACACCGGCATCCGTATCTCGCACAAGGACTTCGGCGGACGCGCGAGTTACGGCTGGGACTTCGTCGGCGGTGACAGATGGGCCGGCGACGGAAACGGCCACGGCACACACGTCGCGGCGACGATCGCCGGCACGGCCCTGGGCGTCGCGAAGAAGGCCAGGGTCGTCTCCGTACGCGTCCTCGACAACGCGGGCGGCGGAACGACGGCGCAGGTCATCGCGGGTATCGACTGGGTGACGCGGAACGCCAGGAAACCCGCCGTCGCCAATGTGAGCCTCGGTGGCTACCGCAATGCCCAACTGGACGCGGCCGTACGGTACTCGATCGCGTCCGGGGTGACGTACACGGTCGCGGCCGGGAACGACGGGGAGCGGGCGGATTACCATTCCCCGGCCGCCGTCAAGGAGGCGATCACCGTCGGCGCGACCGGGCCGACGGACGACCGGGCCGACTTCTCGAACTGGGGACCGAGTCTCGACCTGTTCGCCCCGGGCGTCACGATCACCTCGGCGTCGTACGCGAGCGACACCGGCCGGGTGGCCTACTCCGGGACGTCGATGGCGGCGCCGCACGCGGCGGGGGCGGCCGCCCTCTACTTGGCGGAACAACCGAAATCCACTCCGGCTCAAGTCGCCAAGGCGCTGACGAGTTTGGCGACGTCCGGGAAAGTCTTCGACAAGGGAACTGGTTCACCGAACAAACTCCTGCGGACACCGCTCTCTTAGGAGCACTGTGCCGTTGTCGGCCCCGTCCGCCGGACGGGGCCGATGTCGTTCGCCAACCTGGCTGATCCTGGGCGCAGACATACGCGTGAGTAGTTAGCAAAGTGCCGGATTGCCTACCCGAATAGGGTGGGAAGGCTCCCCCGGTACACGACTGGGGTGCACCACGCTGGACACCCTCCCCACATCCATCCGCCCACCCACGTTGACGCGGACAGGAGCGGTCATGCCCGCCACGCACCACTCGGCAGCACCCCCGACATCCACTACCGGCACACCACCGATACACCCGCCGGACACCGCCGTCCCGCCGGCCGCCCCGGAGACACCCTCTCCGGCCCGGAAGACATCCACCGGCGCCCGGTCGAGGGTTCCGGAGCAACCGGCTCCGGAGCACCCCGCCGACGCCGGTCCGACGGCCCGCACCACACCCTCGGCCAAGGGCGAGCCGACCCCGGACCCGCCCTCGGTCACGGGCCGACCGGTCTCGGACACACCGTCCGCCACAGGCCGACCGGCAGTGGACACCCCGTCCGCCACCGGCCGACCCACCTCGAACACGCCCTCGGTCACGGGCCAACCCGCCTCGGACACACCGTCCGCCACAGGCCGACCGGCAGTGGACACCCCGTCCGCCACCGGCCGACCCACCTCGAACACGCCCTCCGCCACGGGCCAACCCGCCTCGGACACACCGTCCGCCACAGGCCGACCGGCAGTGGACACCCCGTCCGCCACCGGCCGACCCACCTCGAACACGCCCTCCGCCACGGGCCAACCCGCCTCGAACACACCGTCCGCCACAGGCCGACCGGCAGTGGACACCCCGTCCGCCACCAGGCGACCCACCTCGAACACGCCCTCCGCCGCTCCTCCGGCCGCGAAACCGGCCCAGGTCCCCCGGAGCAGCCCGCCCCGTCCCTCCGCCACGGGCACCGCGGTCGGCCGTATCCCCGTCCTGGATGTCCGCCCCCTCGTCACGGGCGGGCGCCGTCCGGCCAAGGCGGTGGTCGGGGAGGCCTTCGAGGTTTCGGCCACCGTCTTCCGTGAGGGCCACGACGCGGTCGCCGCCAATGTCGTGCTCCGCGACCCGAAGGGCCGCCCCGGCCGCTGGACGCCGATGCGCGAACTCGCCCCGGGCACCGACCGCTGGGGCGCCACCGTCGAGGCCGACGCGCCCGGTGAGTGGACGTACACCGTGGAGGCGTGGGGCGACCCGATCAGCACCTGGCGGCACCGCGCCGGCATCAAGATCCCGGCCGGGATCGACACGGAACTGGTGCTGGAGGAGGGCGCGCTGCTGTACGAGCGGGCCGCCACCGGCGTACCGAAGAACAAGGGCAAACGGGACGTGATCCTGGCCGCCGCCGAGGCCCTCCGGGACGTCGAACGCCCGGCGCCTGCCCGGCTGTCGGCGGCCCTCACACCAGCCGTCAACAAGGTGTTGCGTCGCTATCCGTTGCGTGAGCTGGTGACGTC
Organism: Streptomyces sp. NBC_00576; assembly: GCF_036345175.1. NCBI lineage: Bacteria > Bacillati > Actinomycetota > Actinomycetes > Kitasatosporales > Streptomycetaceae > Streptomyces > Streptomyces sp. NBC_00576. The sequence goes on from NZ_CP107780.1 coordinate 3,183,822, forward strand.
GAGTGAGCCGTTGGCGCTGGTGGTGGAGCGGGAGCGGGCGCTGTACGGGGCCTGGTACGAGTTCTTCCCCCGTTCCGAGGGGACGCCCGAACACCCGCACGGGACGTTTCGGACGGCGGCGCGGCGGTTGCCGGCGATCGCCGCGATGGGCTTCGACGTCCTCTACCTGCCCCCGATCCATCCGATCGGGCACACGTTCCGCAAGGGCCCCAACAACACGCTGTCGGCGTCCGCGCAGGATGTGGGGGTGCCGTGGGCGATCGGTTCCGAGGCCGGCGGCCATGACGCCGTCCACCCGGATCTGGGCACGCTGGAGGACTTCGGCTTCTTCGTCGCCGAGGCCGCCCGGCACGGGATCGAGGTGGCGCTCGACTTCGCGCTGCAGTGCTCGCCGGACCACCCCTGGGTGCACAAGTTCCCCCAGTGGTTCCATCACCGCCCGGACGGGACGATCGCGTACGCGGAGAACCCGCCGAAGAAGTACCAGGACATCTACCCCATCGCCTTCGACGCCGACCTGCCCGGCCTGATCGCCGAGACCGTGCGGGTCCTGCGGCACTGGATGGCCCACGGGGTGCGGATCTTCCGCGTCGACAACCCGCACACCAAACCGGTCGTCTTCTGGGAACAGGTGATCGCGGACATCAACGCCACCGACCCGGACGTGATCTTCCTGGCGGAGGCGTTCACCCGCCCCGCGATGATGCACGCCCTGGCCCAGGTCGGCTTCCAGCAGTCCTACACCTATTTCACCTGGCGCAACACCAAGGCCGAACTCACCGAGTACCTCACCGAACTGTCGGGGGAGGCGGCCGCGTACATGCGGCCGAATTTCTTCGTCAACACCCCCGACATCCTGCACGAGTATCTTCAGCAGGGCGGCCGTCCGGCATTCGAGGCGCGTGCCGTGCTGGCCGCGACGCTCTCTCCCACCTGGGGGATCTACAGCGGCTACGAACTGTGCGAGAACGCCCCCCTGCGCGAGGGCAGCGAAGAATACCTGAACTCCGAGAAATACCAACTGCGTACCCGCGACTGGGAGTCGGCGGAGCGTGACGGACGTAGCATCGCGCCATTGATAGCGACGCTCAACGCGATCCGACGGCGCAGCCCGGCTCTGGGTCAGCTGCGTGACCTCCACTTCCACCACGCGGACCAGGAGGCGGTGATCGTCTACTCGAAACGCCGGGGATCGAACACGGTTCTGGTGGTCGTGAACCTCGACCCTCACCACACCCAGGAGGCGACGGTCTCGTTGGACATGCCGCAACTCGGCCTGGACTGGCACGAGTCGGTGCCGGTACGCGACGAGCTGACCGGCGAAACCTACCAATGGGGCAGGACGAACTACGTGCGCCTGGAACCGGGTACTCGCCCCGCGCACATCATGACCGTCCTGCGACCGTCCACCCCGCAGATCGGAGGGTCACCCACAACATGATCGTCAATGAGCCTGTCCCGGATACCTTCGAGGACACTCCCGCCAAGGACCGGGACCCCGAGTGGTTCAAACGCGCCGTCTTCTACGAGGTCCTCGTCCGGTCCTTCCAGGACAGCAACGGTGACGGAGTCGGCGACCTCAAGGGCATCACGGCCAAACTCGACTACCTCCAGTGGCTCGGCATCGACTGCCTCTGGCTGCCCCCCTTCTTCAAATCACCCCTGAGGGACGGCGGCTACGACGTCTCCGACTACACCGCCGTCCTCCCCGAGTTCGGCGACCTCGCCGACTTCGTCGAGTTCGTCGACGCCGCCCACCAACGCGGCATGCGCGTCATCATCGACTTCGTCATGAACCACACCAGCGACCAGCACCCGTGGTTCCAGGAGTCGAGGAACGACCCCGAAGGCCCATACGGCGACTACTACGTCTGGGCCAAGAAGGACGACCAGTACCAGGACGCCCGGATCATCTTCGTCGACACCGAGGCCTCCAACTGGACCTTCGACCCGGTCCGCAAGGAGTACTACTGGCACCGTTTCTTCTCCCACCAACCGGACCTCAACTACGAGAACCCGGCGGTGCAGGAGGAGATCATCTCCGCGCTGCGGTTCTGGCTGGACCTGGGGATCGACGGTTTCCGTCTGGACGCGGTCCCGTATCTCTACCAGGCCGAGGGCACCAACTGCGAGAACCTCCCGGCGACGCACGAGTTCCTCAAGCACGTGCGCAAGGAGATCGACGCCCACTACCCGGACACGGTGTTGCTGGCGGAGGCGAACCAGTGGCCCGAGGATGTCGTCGACTACTTCGGTGACTACCAAAGCGGCGGCGACGAATGCCACATGGCGTTCCACTTCCCCGTCATGCCGCGCATCTTCATGGCGGTGCGGCGCGAATCGCGTTATCCGGTCTCGGAAATCCTCGCCAAGACTCCCGCCATCCCCTCGAACTGCCAGTGGGGCATCTTCCTGCGCAACCACGACGAGCTGACCCTGGAAATGGTCACCGACGAGGAACGCGACTACATGTGGGCGGAATACGCCAAAGACCCCCGCATGCGGGCCAACATCGGCATCCGCCGGCGCCTGGCCCCCCTCCTCGACAACGACCGCAACCAGATCGAACTCTTCACCGCGCTGCTGCTGTCCCTGCCCGGCTCGCCGATCCTCTACTACGGCGACGAGATCGGCATGGGCGACAACATCTGGCTCGGCGACCGCGACGCCGTCCGCACGCCGATGCAGTGGACCCCGGACAGGAACGCCGGCTTCTCCTCCAGCGACCCCGGCCGCCTCTTCCTGCCCACGATCATGGACCCGGTCTACGGCTACCAGGTCACCAACGTCGAAGCCTCCATGTCGTCCCCGTCCTCGCTCCTGCACTGGACCCGGCGCATGATCGAGATCCGCAAGCAGAACCCCGCCTTCGGCCTCGGCTCCTACACCGAACTGCCCTCCTCCAACCCGGCCGTGATCGCGTTCCTGCGCGAACACAAGGACGATCTCGTCCTGTGCGTCCACAACTTCTCCCGCTTCGCCCAGCCCACCGAGCTGGACCTACGGGCGTTCAGCGGCGCACACCCGGTCGAACTGATCGGCGGAGTCCGCTTCCCCGCCGTCGGTGAACTCCCCTACCTGCTCACCCTCGCAGGCCACGGCTTCTACTGGTTCCGGCTGCGGAAGGACGCGACGGACGCCACCGCGTAGTACGTGGTCGTGCGTCGTCGTACGTGGTCACATGTGCCGAACCCCGGGCGGGCCGGTTTCCCCCGTCCCGCCCGGGGCACGCATCAGTCACACCCCGCCCCGGGCAAAGGACGCGACGCCATGTCGGAAGCCATCACCCGCTCCGCCACGACAGGTCCCGACCTCCTCGCGTCCCTTGATCCACTGCTGCGCGAATGGCTGCCCAGACAGCGCTGGTTCGCCGGCAAAGGACGCCCGGTCACCGACTTCTCCCTGGTGGCGGCCACCGAACTGCTGCCGATCACCACACAGCTGGGTCTGTACCACCTCCTCGTACGTGCCCATCAGCCCGCGCTGCAGGGCCCCGGGGACTGCTACCAGCTCCTCATAGGTGTGCGCGAGGCGCTGCCGCCCCGGCTGGCGCCCGCGCTGATCGGACACGTGGACCGGGGCCCGCTGAGCGGCCGGACGGTGTACGACGCCCTGTACGACGCCCGGCCGGCCGAAGTGCTCCTGGAGGCGATGCGGACCCGGGCTCGGATCGGCGCGCTGCGCTTCGACCGGGACGGGAACGGAAGCGGGGACGGAAGCGGAGACGGCAAGGGCGCAGCCAGGGACGACGGTGGGGGCGAGGGTGAGATACCCGCGGGGCTGGTGGCCCGGATGGTGACCTCGGAGCAGTCCAACTCGTCGATCGTCTACGGCGATACGTTCATCCTGAAGCTGCTCCGCCGGGTCGTACCGGGCGTCAACCCCGACCTGGAGCTGCCGCTGGCGCTGGCCCGCGTGGGCTGCCCCCGGGTACCGGCCCCGGTGGCGTGGATACGCGCCGACGCCGCCGGGACGACCGATCCCGATGCGGAGCTGAACGCCGAGGACAGTTACGTACTCGGCGTTCTCCAGCCCTTCGTTCGGGGTGCGGCCGACGGCTGGGAGCTGGCGCTGCGCGAGCTGGCCAAGGGGGAGGACTTCAGCGCGGAGGCGCGGGCGCTCGGGCGGGCCACCGCCGAGGTGCACATGGCGCTCGCCCGCGCGCTGCCCACGGTGACGCTCGGCCACGCGCAGTTGCGCCCGCTGGTCGACGGCATGGTCGAACGCCTGGACGCGGCGATCCAGGCCGTACCGGCTCTCCACCCGTACGCGCCCGGCCTGCGCTCGGCGTACGAGGCGCTGGCCGACCTCGCCGCCGAGGGCCAGACCTGGACGGCCCAGCGCATCCACGGCGATCTGCACCTCGGGCAGTGTCTGCGTTCGCCGTCCGGGGAGTGGTCGCTGATCGACTTCGAGGGCGAGCCGTCGAAGCCGCTCGCGGAACGGCGGCTGCCGCAACCTCCGGTACGGGACATCGCGGGCATGCTCCGCTCCTTCGACTACGCGGCCCACTCGCTCCATCCCCGGTCGCCCGACTGGGCGGCGGTGTGCCGGGCCGCGTACTGCGCCGGGTACGCGGAGACCTGCGGCCGGGACCCGCGTACCGATCCCGTACTGCTGCGGGCGTACGAGACGGACAAGGCGGTGTACGAGGTGGTGTACGAGGCCCGGCACCGTCCGGACTGGCTTCCGGTACCGATGTCGGCGATACACCGGCTGTCCGCACCCGGCTGACCTCCTGCGTCACCTCGCCCCCGCCACACCTCACCTCACCCCCGAAAGGCCCCCGCCTGTGACCCCGCGCCCCCCGTCCAGCGGCTCGAAGAACACGAAAAAGACGAAGAAGAAGGACCCTGGGAAGAAGAAGGCGGGCAAGAAGGTGGCGAAGACCCCGGAGACGCCGAAGAACCCGGACACGCAGGATTCCCCGGAGACGCCGGAGACCCTGGAGGCACCGGCAACCCTAGAGTCTCTGGAGACACCGGCGACCGTGGAGACACCGGAGACGGAAGCGCCCACCTCTCATCCGGTCGAGGCCACCTCCAAGACGGCTGTCCTCCTCCCCTCCCCCGCGTTGGACGCCGCCGACCGCGAACGGCTGCTGGCCGGCACGCACCACGACCCGCACTCCGTCCTGGGCGCGCACGCTCTGCCGGGTGGGGTCGCATTCCGGGTGCTGCGGCCGTACGCCCGGTCGGTGACCGTCGTGTCCGGGGAGCTGCGGGCCGAGCTGCACGACGACGGCGACGGTTTCTTCTCGGGTGCGCTGCCGCTGCGGGACGTCCCGGAGTACCGGCTGGTCATCGCGTACGAGGAGCAGGTGCAGGAGACCGAGGACGCCTACCGGCTGCTGCCCGCGCTGGGTGATCTGGACCTGCATCTCATCGGCGAGGGCCGGCACGAGGAGCTGTGGAAGGCGCTGGGCGCGGAGCCGATGACCCACCAGGGCGTCACCGGCACCCGCTTCGCCGTCTGGGCGCCGAACGCGCGCGGGGTCCGGGTGACCGGGGGCTTCAACTTCTGGGACGGTACGGCGTATCCGATGCGGTCGCTGGGCTCCACCGGGGTGTGGGAGCTGTTCGTGCCGGGCGTCGGCGAGGGTGAGCTGTACAAGTTCGAGATCACGCGCCCGGACGGCTCGAAGACGCAGCGCGCGGACCCGATGGCCCGCCGGACCGAGGTCCCGCCCAACACATCGTCCATCGTGCACGGTTCACACCACGAGTGGGAGGACGGGGAGTGGCTGGCGCGGCGGGCCGAGGCCCCGGCGCACGAGGCCCCGATGTCGATCTACGAGCTCCATCTGGCGTCCTGGCGCCCAGGTCTGACGTACCGTCAACTCGCTGACCAACTCCCTGCCTACGTAAGGGACCTGGGCTTCACGCATGTGGAACTGATGCCGGTGGCGGAGCACCCCTTCGGCGGCTCGTGGGGCTATCAGGTCACCGGGTTCTACGCGCCCACGGCCCGGCTGGGCACCCCGGACGACTTCAAGTACCTGGTGGACGCCCTCCATCGCGCCGGCATCGGCGTACTGATGGACTGGGTTCCGGCCCACTTCCCGCGTGACGACTGGGCGTTGGCCGAGTTCGACGGGCGCCCGCTGTACGAGCACTCGGATCCGCTGCGGGCCGCTCACCCCGACTGGGGCACCCTGGAGTTCGACTTCGGCCGGCGGGAGGTCCGCAACTTCCTTGTGGCGAACGCCGTCTACTGGTGCCAGGAGTTCCACATAGACGGCCTGCGGGTCGACGCGGTCGCCTCCATGCTGTACCTCGACTACTCGCGCGAGCCGGGCCAGTGGACGCCGAACGAGCACGGCGGCCGGGAGAACCTGGACGCGGTCGCCTTCCTCCAGGAGATGAACGCGACGGTGTACCGGCGGGTGCCGGGGGTCGTGACGATCGCCGAGGAGTCGACGGCGTGGGACGGCGTCACCCGGGCCACGCACCACATCGGCCCCGGCGGCTTCGGCGGCCTGGGGTTCGGCCTGAAGTGGAACATGGGCTGGATGCACGACTCGCTCGGTTACGTCCAGCACGACCCGATCCACCGCAAGCACCACCACCACGAGATGACGTTCTCCATGGTGTACGCGTACAGCGAGAACTACGTCCTGCCGATCTCCCACGACGAGGTGGTCCACGGCAAGGGTTCCCTGGTGTCGAAGATGCCGGGCGACTGGTGGCAGCAACGGGCCACCGAGCGGGCGTACCTGGCCTTCATGTGGTCCCACCCCGGCAAGCAACTCCTCTTCATGGGCCAGGAGTTCGCCCAGGGCGCGGAGTGGTCGGAGGCCCATGGCCCCGACTGGTGGCTGCTCGACCCCGCATACGGCGCGGAGGCGGACCACCGGGGCGTTCGGGACCTGGTCCGCGACCTGAACACGGTGTACCGCGACACCCCGGCCCTCTGGCAACTGGACACGAACCCGTCGGGCTTCGAGTGGCTGGTCGGGGACGCGACGGAGGACAACGTCTTCGCCTTCGTCCGCTACGACGCGGAGGGCGCCCCTCTCCTGTCGATCAGCAACTTCTCCCCCGTCGTCCGCCACGACTACCGCATAGGCGTCCCGGAAACGGTCCCGGCCTGGCAGGAATCCCTCAACACGGACGCGCTTCGCTACGGCGGCACCGACATCCACAACCCGTCCCCCCTGAAACCGGACCCCCAGCCCTGGCACGGCCGCCCAACCAGCATCCACGCAACCCTGCCCCCCCTGGCAACAATCTGGCTGCGCCCGGCGTAGCCCCGGCACCATTCAGCCCGACCGGCACCTTTCAGCCCGTCCGGCGTTTGAGGACGAGGCCCCTTCAGGGCCGAAGCGGGGGTCTGGGGGCGGCAGCCCCCAGGGACAGGATGGGACGGGTAGGGGCGGCGGGGGCGAAACAAACCCCGCCGCACCCCCCGCCTCACCGCCCCCCGAACATCAACCTCCGCAACGCCCCCAGCAACCCCTTGACCTGCCCATCCCCACCGGACACCACCGCCGCCCCCACCACAGCCGTCTCCCCCAAACCCCGCCACCGACACCAGCACCGGCAACCCCCCGCCCACCCACCCCACCGCTCAGCTCATATCTCACCGGCAACAACCGCAACCCCCGCACCACCGGCCCCGACCGCCACGGCAACTGATCCGCCGGCAAAGTCAGTTCGGCCTTGGTCAGATGGTCGAAGATCCGCCCCACCGCCGTACTCACGATCATCCCGCCCAACTCCCGTGCCGCACTGGGACATTGATGCGGCCCTGCCCCCCACCCCAGATGCGCCCGCGTACTCACGGCCGACCCGACCAGGTGGGACGCCCCGATCGCCATCAGGTCCCCGTGCGCCGCCGCGGCCGACGGCGAGACGATGTCCCCGCCCCGGATCCAGAAGTTCCCCAACGCCACATCCCGCGCAGCGAACCGGAAGCACATGTTGGCGACCGGCGGACTCGCCAGCGCCGCCCGGTTCACGGTCTCCCCGAGCTGCCCGGCCGACAGACTGCGCCGCACGGTCGCGTTCCCGCGCAACACCTCCAGCAGCGTGTTCAGCACCATGTTCCCGGTGATGTCGTTCAGGTACACCGCGTTCATGAACAGCTCGCGCCCCAACTGCTCGTCCGACAGCTCCGGGTCGGCCAGCAGCATGTACGACGTCAGGTCGTCCCCGGGCCGCGCCCGCCGATGCGCGGCCAGCCGCGTCATCGCGGCCAGCGCCCGCCCCGTCGCCGGCCCCGCGTCCGGCCCGCCGTCCAGCATCCGCCACAGGTCCATGACCAGCTCGTCCCCGAGCTCCACGGGGCACCCGAACAGCTTCGTGGTGACCATCAGCAGCAACGGCCGCGTGTACTGCGCCCCCAGATCGGCGAACCCCACCGTGCCCGACTCGGCCGCCAGCATCCCGATCAGCTCGTCGGCGTACCGCGCGACCGTCGCCCGCAGCTCCCAGCCCTGTGGGGTCTGCCCGTCCTGGAACGGCCGCAGCGCCGCATGATGGGTGTGCCGGGCGGCGAGGTGCTCCTCGTCGTCCATGAACATGGTCTGCCGCACCTCGTACCCCGCCAGGAGCGGCCAGTCCGGTGGCAGCCGGCCCTGTGCCCGGGCCCGCCAGTACCGCACGTCACGCCGCCACACACTCTCGTTCCGCAGTACCTCCAGCACCTCGCGGTAGTCGAGAACCAGCCACACCGGTACGCCCATCAGCCCCACCGGCGCCACCGGTCCGTAGGTGCGCCGCAGTCGCGCGTACACCCCGCCCGGGTCGGCGTCGAACTCCGACGTCAACAGCGGTTCCACGGGCAACGACTCTAGAGCCGGGCTGTCGGCCGGCGCGGTCGCGAAGGGATGGGCTTCCATACCGACACGCATACCGCACCAGCCGTACACGTGCAGTGACCATGGCGCGAACTGTTACGCCTCGGTGACCCTTGGTGCACGCGATCAGCCGCCGGCCATCACCCCTCGACAGCGGCAGAGGCAGCGGCCAACGCCCCCGGCAACTCCCCCCGGTACAGCACGCCCACGCGCTGAGTGGCCCGGGTCAGCGCCACGTACAGATCACTCGTGCCGAAGGCTCCCGGCTCCACCACCAGCACGGAGTCGAATTCCAGCCCCTTTGCCTGCCGGGGATCGAGCAGCACGACGCCCCGCGTCAGATCGGGCTCCACCCCCGCCTCCACGCCGTCGAGCCGCGCCGCCAACTCCCCGTGCAGCTCGCGCGGTGCGATCACCGCGAGCCGCCCCTCGACGGGCGCCAACTCGCCGACGGCCTTCGCCACGGCCTCCGCGAGTTCCGCGGGGTCACCACCGTCGACGGCTCGCACCCATGGCCGAACCCCGGTCGACCGTACGGACCTCGGCGGCTCGAAGTCCGACCGCTCCGCCCTCACCACGGCCGCCGCGAGGTCCATGATCTCGGCCGGTGTCCGGTAGTTGACGCCCAGCCGGGCGTGCTCCCAGCGGTCCTGGACGTACGGCGCGAGGATGTCCGACCAGGCCCCGACCCCGCCGGGCTCGGCGGTCTGCGCCGGATCGCCGACCAGGGTCAGCGACCGGGTCGGGCTGCGCCGCATGAGGAGCCGCCACGCCATCGGCGACAGTTCCTGCGCCTCGTCGACGATGATGTGCCCGAACGCCCAGGTCCGGTCGGCCGCGGCCCGATCGGCGGCGCTGCGCAGGTCGTCCTCCTCGTGCCGCTCGGCGAACCGTTCCGCATCGATGATGTCGTGCGCGGAGAGCACCTCGGACTCCTCCGCGTGGAGGTCCTCGAACTCATACGTACGGGAGGCATACGAAACGTCCAACACACCTTGCGCGTAAGCGACTTGACTGCTGCGCTCGCGCTCCGCCAGAGCCCGGGCGACCCGGTCGTCCTCGCCGAGCAGTTCCGCCGCCTCGTCGAGCAGCGGTACGTCGGCCGTCGTCCAGGCCCGGGTGACGGGCCGCCGGATGGCGTCCGCGTCGGCCTCCGACACGTACCCCTCGGGTGCGGCGAGGAAGTCCGCGACCAGCCGTCGTGGGCCGATGCGGGGCCACAACTGGTCGATGGCAGCCCAGACTTCACGGTTCTCGGCCAGGTCGTCGCGGATCTGGGTGATGTCACTGGGGTCGAGGAGATTGCTGCCGTCGTACGGGTCGGTGCCGATGCGCTCCGCCACCATCTCCGTCAGCGTGTTGAGGATGTGCCCCTCGAAGTGCTCGCGCGCGACGTTGTGCGGCAGCTTCGCCTCGCGCGTCCGCTCCCTGGCCACGCCCACCAGACCGGCGTCGAGCATGAGGATGTCCCGGTCGTGCTCGATCGCGATGACGGGGTCGGGCAGCCCCTGCCGGTCCCGTACGACGGCTGCCAGGACGTCCGCCATCCCGGCCCGCCCCTTGACCGCAGCGGCTTCGGCGGTGTCGGCGACGGTGGCCTTCACACCGGGAAACAGTTCACCCACGGTCGCCAGGAGCACACCGGTCTCACCGAGCGAGGGCAGCACCTCGCCGATGTAGCCCAGGAAGGCGGGGTTGGGCCCGACGATCAACACGGCACGTTTGGAGAGGAGTTCGCGGTGCTCGTAGAGCAGGTAGGCGGCCCGGTGGAGCGCGACGGCCGTCTTGCCGGTGCCGGGCCCGCCCTCCACCACGAGGACGCCTCGATGCGGGGCACGGATGATCTCGTCCTGCTCCGCCTGGATGGTCTGCACGATGTCGTTCATCCGGCCGGTGCGGGCGGAGTCGAGTGCGGCGAGCAGTACGGCATCGCCGGAGGGGTCCTCGTAGCCGGTGCGGGTCTCGTCCCCGAGGTCGAGGATCTCGTCGTGGAGTGCGGTGACGCGCCGCCCGTCGGTGCTGATGTGCCGGCGCCGGCGCAGCCCCATCGTGGTGTGCCCGGTGGCGAGATAGAAGGGGCGTGCGACCTCGGCCCGCCAGTCGATGAGCATCGGGGTGCGCTCGGCGTCGTCGGCGCGCAGTCCGATACGGCCGATGTGGTGGGTGACACCGGAGGTGAGATCGATACGTCCGAAGCAGAGCGATCCGTCGACGGCGTTCAGCGCGGCCAGCAGCCCCGACCGTTCGGCGACGAGCACGTCCCGTTCGAGCCGGGCCTGCATCGGCGTACTGCCCTGCGCGAGTGCGTCCGTGACGGAGTGCTCGGTGTCACCGCGCAGGATGTCGACGCGGGCGTAGAGCCCGTCGACGAATTCCTGTTCCCCGCGCAATTCATCGTGAGTTGATTCCGTGTTTGCGCCCCTGTTTGACAATTCCGCTCCCGCTCGGATATACTCTGCTCATTGAACTTTTCCGCGACTCGATCGACTCGATCCCGATAAAGTCGCGAACCATCGAATATACGCAAAGAAATCCCCCGAGCGCAATCGCTCGGGGGATTTCTTTGGTTTCAGCGCAGGGCTGAGTGCGTCAGAGTACGTCGGACAGTTCCTCCAGCAGCCGCCTTTTCGGTCGCGCCCCCACCATCGACCGCACCGGCTCGCCGCCCTGGAACACCATGAACGTCGGCATGGACAGGACCCGGTAGGCGTTCGTGGTCAGGGGGTTGATGTCGACGTTCAGCTGGACCACCTTCAGACGGTCGGACTCCTCCGCCGCCAGAGCGCTCAGTACCGGGGCCATCTGGCGGCACGGGGGGCACCAGTCGGCCGTGAACTCCACCAGGACCGGCAACTCCGCCCCGATCACCTCCGCCTCGAAGTCCGCGTCCGTCACCTCGGCAACACCCGCTGCCTTGATCATCGCGTCCGTCCTCCCCACTCGCATTCCGGTTCCGGGCCACCCGGAACCGCCGTCGCCTCGGCCGCCAACTCGTCGCGCGCACGCTCAGCCCGCGTGAGCTGTTCGCCGACCTTCGCCCGTACCGACTGCAACTCGCCTATCAACGCGTCGAGTTCGTCGAGCTTGCGGCGGTAGACGGCGAGTGACGCGGGACAGGAGTCGCCCTCCGGGTGGCCCGCCCGCAGGCAGTCCACGAAGGGCCGGGTCTCCTCCAGGTCGAACCCGAAGTCCTGGAGCGTCCTGATCTGCCGGAGCAGCTTCAGATCGTCCTCGTCGTAGGCGCGGTAGCCGTTGTCCGTGCGCCGCGCGGGCAGCAGCCCGCGCGACTCGTAGTACCGCAGGGTCCGTGTGGTGGTCCCGGCCCGCGCCGCCAGCTCGCCGATTCGCATGCCGATTCGCATACGTACGAACGTAGCCCTTGACGCCGACGTCAAGGCAAGCGCAGCCCGTCCCGGCCGAGCCCAGCCCAGCAAGCTCACCCCGGGGGCAGCAGCGGCTTGCCCTCCACCGGGGACGACAGGACGATCGACGTCGTCGTCCGGCCCAGCGCCGACGTCTGTTCCAGGACCTCCTCCAGATGGACCGTGTCCTCGACGGCCACCTTGAGGATCCAGCAGTCCTCGCCGACCACGTGATGCACCTCGATGACCTCGGGGCGGGCGAGCAGCGCCAGGGTCCTGGGGTGCTTGAGCGTGTAGCCGCCGTGCGGGTTGACCCGGATGAAGGCCTGGATGCCGTAGCCGAGGCGCGAGGGGGCGACCCGGGCGCCGTATCCGGTGATCGCCCCCGCCGACTCCAGCCGGCGTACGCGCTCCGTGACCGCCGCCGGGCTCAGCCGCACCCTCCTGCCCAGCTCGCTCAGCTTGATCCGGCCGTCGCTCTGGAGAAGCTCCAGGATCTGCCGGTCCAACGCGTCGAAGGCCACCGACGTTTCGTTGGCCGCGACCCGCAGCCGCCGTGGTTCTTTCGGCGTCTCGGCCGGATGTCCCATGACTTCCCCTTCAGAACTCGCTCGTCCGTCGGGAGAATTATGATCACAAGATCCGCTACGGGGAGGAACATCATGCGGGACGTATTGGTCATAGGCGGCAATCGCTATTTCGGAAAGCGGCTCATCGACCGGCTGATAGCCGCCGGAGACCGGGTGACGGTTCTCAACCGGGGCTCCGCTTCTCCGCCCGCCGGGGCAATTCACCTGGTCGCCGACCGCGATGACGAGGCCGCCCTGAATTCCGCTCTCGGTGACCGTACCTTCGACGTCGTCGTCGACCAGGTCTGCTACACGCCCCGCCAGGCGGCGATCGCCCGGCGCGTCTTCGGCGGCGGCCGTACCCGGCGCTATGTGCTGACGTCCACGATCGAGGTGTACGAGTACGAGGACTCCCTCGTCTACGAGGACATCGTTGTCCCCGTGCGCGAGGACGCCGTCGATCCGCGTGACGTTCCCGTCGATCTCCAACTCCCCTGGCACAAAGCGGAGTTCCTGGACACCCACTACGGTGAGGGCAAGCGCCAGGCGGAGGCGGTCTTCGCGGCCGGCAGCCCGACGGCGGACGGCGGCACGGAGTTCACGTACACCGCCGTACGCGTGGCCCATGTCCTGGGCGGCGCCGACGACTTCACCGGCCGGCTCGACCACTACGCCCAGCGCATCCGTACCGGCGCACCGATAGCCGTACCGACCGAGAACCGGCCCGCGACCTACATCCACGTCGAGGAGATCGCCGACTTCCTGTTCTGGACGGTGGGCGAGGACTTCGCCGGGCCGGTCAACGCCGCCTCCCACGGCCTGCTGACCACCGAGGAGTTGTGCGCGGCCGTGGCCCTGCACATCCCGGACGGCAGGACCGTCTTCCAGAACGTCGACGTCGGCCAGATCTCCCCGTTCTCCTTCGCCCGCTCGTACGGCATGGACAACTCCCGGGCCACCGAGCTGGGGTTCACCTTCGGTCATGTACAGGAGTGGCTGCCCCGAGCGGTCGCCGAGACGCTCGGCGCGGCTGGGGGGCAGGGCGAGTGACGTGTATCTGGCGTGCCTGGAGAGGGAGTTGCCCCCTACGGTGACGCCATGACGACCTCCGAGCAGCATCCTCGACGCGAGAACCTCCCGAAAGCCGAGTTCGCCTTTCCCGGTCCGCTGCGCGACCGGCTCGTCGCCGCGATTCTCGACGGTTCCAAGACCTCGACGACCGGGCTCGTCGTCGACTACGAGCACGAGGGGGAGGCTCTGCCGGAGGTCGGGAGCCGTTCGGTGGTCGTCGACTCGGACGATCGGCCGGTCGGGATCATCGAGGTCACCGGTGTACGTGTCGTCCCGCTGGCCGAGGTGGATCTCGCCCACGCGCTCGACGAAGGCGAGGGCTATGCCGACGTGGCCGCGTGGCGGGCCGGTCACGAGCGGTTCTGGCACAGCCAGGAGATGCGGGCGGCGCTGGACGACCCCGGGTTCACCGTGGACGACTCGACACCGGCGGTACTGGAACGCTTCCGCCTCGTGGCCGATCTCCGCCGCTGAGTTTCTCGCCCCGCCGCCTCGTCAGGGCTTTGAACCGCCCTGGCCCGCCCGGCCGCCGGTCACCACGGCTCGGGCAGGCCCTCTCCCGTGGTGATCAGGCTCACGGGTTTCCTTTGGTATCCGTAGTGATGCGTCATCTGCCGGTCGCCCCTGCCATGTGTTCGATGCCCGCGTCGGCGCCGGTGTCGTATGCGAGTGCTCAGATCGAATGCGTGACCTTTTCGCCGGGGTGTCTTTGATCGGATGACAGCACCACGGGCCGGGGAAGGGGGGACTGGTGAGCCGGAGGCTGCCGCTGGGTGCGGGGGAGACGGCCCGTACTGCCTGTGCCCGTGGTCTGCTGCGCGCGCAGCACCGGCTGCGCCGCCTGTCCGAGAGCCTGCACACCAAGGCCGACCACTACCAGCGGCTCATCGACGGACACCGGTGATCCCGACGACACCGGACACCCGCTGCACGCCCGGCACGAGGTCCTGCGCGAGGAGATCCGCCGCGTCAGCGCACGCCGCACCAACCTCAACGACGCCCTGGCGTGGGCCGCCGCCCGCTGGACGGTCGACCAGGCCATCGCCGCCAAAGCCACCGTCATATACGTGGAAGACCTGCGGTCGATGGAAGCCAAAGGCATGGGCCGCATCATGAACACCCGCCTCTCCCAAACCGTGCGCGGCCAGGTCATGGAGCGGATGCGGCACCTGGCGTCCGAGGCTGGGATCGCCGTCGTCACCGTCCCGCCCCGCAACACCTCCCGGCACTGCCCCCGCTGCCTGACCCCGCTGCGCCACCGCAAAGCCCCCGACCGCCCCACCACCCCGGGCTGGAAATGGGCCATCTGCCCCCAGCCGGACTGCGGCTGGCAGGGCGACCGCGACCACGGGGCATGGCAACGCATCGTCGCACGCGGCCTCACCCACCAGGCCAAGACCGTCACCGACCGCACCACCGGTCAGATGGTGATCCGCACCGTGGTCGACAGACTCGAAACCACGGCAGTCATCACCCCCACCACTACCCAAGCCAGCCGGCCGGACCGGTCCAAGACCGGCCCCACCCGGCCCCGCTCCACACGCCCCGCGCCCAGGCGACGCAGGGCACCCTCCCCCACCAGCCCCACGGGCCCGGCGGGCAAGCGTCCGGAGGGACACGCACCAACGGACCGGACCCGGCTGCCCCGCGCAGCCCACCGGCACCAGAACGTGACCACGACCAGCACCCCCACCACAGCCGGTCACCGGCCACGCGGAGCAGCACTGGGCGCAGGATTCCACCTGCACACCCACGCCACCCCGCCACGATGGGACATCCCGCTGCCAGACACCACGTCTGACACAGGATCACTAAGCTGATCTGAGACGCTGCCGTTGACGTGCAGCCAGGCCGTGGAGCACGCGCCGAAGCACTCGACGTCCGGCACCAGGCCGACGTGCGTGAACCGCAGCTCGGTGCCGCCGGCCGTGGGCATGATGTGGAAGCCGATCTCGCTGCCGGTCCACTCACCCGGCTCCGAGATGAAGGGGCCGGACCCGTCCGACAGACGGGCCCGGCTGGTGTGTCTCGGCGCTCACGTTGTTGCGGGAGATCACCGACCCGCACGCGTGAGCTCGGACGCCTCGGCGACCTCGGCAGCCTCCACCGACCGCCCGGATACCTCCGCGGCGGGCTCCGTACGACCGTCCCCGCGCCCCTTCCCCGGCAGCAGCACGGCGACCAGTACCGTCCCCACCCCCAGGATCACCGCCCCGATCAGGCTGGTGTGGGCCACCGCGTCCGAGAAGGACGAGCCGACCGCGTCCGCCATCTGGCGTGCCCCCTGGGCGAGTTGGGCGGCCTGCGCCTTCAACTCGGCCGCCTGTTCCGGCTTCCCCGCGCTCGCCGCCTGCGATGCCTGCGCCCCGAGCTGCTGGGCCCGTTCGCCGATCGCCTGGGCCACCTGGTAGCCCGCGCCGACCGAATCCTGGGCCGAACTCAGCGCGCCCGCCGGCAACTTGCTGCCGTTCGTCGCGTCGGTGAGGTGTGAGGCGTACGACGTCGAGAGCAGCGAGCCGAGGATCGCGATGCCGAGCGAGCCGCCCAGCTCCAGCGAGGTGTCGTTCACCGCACCCCCGACGCCCAGTTCGGCCTCGGGGAACGCCCCCATGATCGCGTCCGTGCACGGGGAGAGCGCCAGGCCGATCGCGAGGCCCAGGACGATGAGAGGCGCGACGAAGGTCCCGTACGAAGAACCGGAGTCCACCTGCGAGAGCAGCGCGAGGGCCGCCGTACCGCCGACCATGCCCGCCGTGACCGTGACCTTCATGCCGACGCGCGGGGTGAAGTAGCCGGTGAGGGCCGAGCCGACGAAGACCGCGCCGGCGAGGGGCAGCATACGCAGGCCGGTGTCCAGGGCGTCGTAGCCGAGCACGAACTGGAGGTGCTGCGTGAGGTAGTAGAACGCGCCGAAGACCGCCAGGAAGAACAGGGCGACCGCGAGGTTCGAGCCCGCGAACCGGCGCTGCGTGAAGCGGCGTACGTCGAGGACCGGGCGCGGGTGGCGCAGTTCCCACACGACGAAGAGGACGAGGCCGAGGCCTGCGGCGACCGCCGCCGTGACCGCCTTGACGCCCCAGCCGAAGTGCGGCCCCTCGATGATCATGTAGACCAGCGCGCCGATCCACACCACGGACAGCAGCCCGCCGACGTAGTCGATCCGGTCGTGGTGGCCCGCCTTGGACGGCGGTACGAGGACGAGGGCGCCGATGATCGCGAGTGCGGCGATCGGCACGTTGATCAGGAACGTCGACGCCCAGCCGTGGTTCTCCAGCAGCGCGCCCGCGACCAGTGGGCCGGCCGCGATGGCGAGTCCGGCGGTGGCGGTCCACAGGGTGATCGCCTTGGCGCGTTCGGCGCGCGGGAAGGTCGCGGCGAGGAGGGAGAGCGTCGCGGGCATGATCAGTGCGGCGCCGACACCCATGACGGCACGGGCCGCGATGACGCCGGCCGCGCTGCCGACCAGTGAACCGGCGATCGACCCTGCCCCGAAGACGACCAGGCCGAGCACGAGCGCCCCGCGCCGGCTGTACTTGTCGCCGATCGCGCCGAGCAGCAGCATCAGGGCCGCGTACGGGACGGTGTAACCGTCTATGACCCACTGGAGGTCAGCGCTGGACAGGCCGAGGTCCTGGGTCATGTCGGGGGCGGCGACGGTGAGGGCGGTGTTCGCCATCACGATGATCAGCAGGCTCAGGCAGAGCACGAGGAGCGCCCACCAGCGCCGGGCGTAGGGGCGGGTCATCCTCTCGACGGGTTGCGTCCTGACGAGCCTGACGAGTCGCATGGCCACGGGTTCGCCTTCCTGGCTTGCTTACCATTGATCATTTTGCACAGTGACGTGCAGTTGCACAATAATGTGCAACATACTCAACTGCACAGCACTGTGCAAATAGAAGGAAGGGAAGGCACAATGTCAGCCATGACCACGGGCACCACCAGCCGCGCAGACACCAACCGCCGCCGCATACTCGACATCGCCCTCGCCGAACTGTTGCGCGACCCAGACGCCTCGATGGACCAGATCGCGCGCGCGGCAGGTGTCGTAAGACGAACCGTGTACGGGCATTTCCCCAGCCGGGAGGCGCTGATCAGCACGCTGCTCGACGGCGCCGTCGAGGCGGTGGCCGCCGCGTACGCCGAGGGGCGTGAGGGCGCAAAGGATCCCGCGGAGTGCGTCGCCAGGACCACCCTCGCGGTCTGGCAGGTCGCCGACCGCTACCGGATACTCGTCGGGCTCGCCCAGCGCAGCGTCACCGTGCAGGGCATCCGCGACCGGTTCACGCCGGTCCGCGAGGCCTGCGTCGAGGTGCTCAGACAGGGCCTGGAGGAGGGCGTGTTCAGCTCACCGCTGCCGGCGCCGGCGCTGGCGTACGTGCACGAGCAGATGCTGTTCGCACTGATGGAGGCGGTGAACGACGGGCTCCTGGCAGCGCAGGAGGCGGGCCCATCGGCCGCGGTCACCCTGCTGACCACGGCGGGCGTCCCTGTCCCCCGGGCCACCGCGCTGGTGGCCGAGCTGAGCGACTGAGACGGGCAATGCCCGTCGTCCCGTCGTTCCGTTGTTCTGTCGCAGAGAAGCAGAAATGGCCGAGCGGCCAGGCTACGGGGAGAGCCTGGCCGCTCGGCGTTTTTCGGGGTCCTGGTGCTCCGGCGGACCTGCCGGGGTGCCCCAGGCCGGGTGGCTGGACTACGGGGGAGTGTCCAGCCACCCGGAGTTTTCCGGGATGAGTCTTCCGGGATGAGTCTTCCGGGATTTTCAGTGAGCCGGTGACGGCGGGTAATGGCAGGCAATGGCCGGTGTCAGGCCTTGGCCAGTTCCTTCTCGCCGCCCTGCTCGGGGATCTCGGTGTCAGCGGTGTCCGGGTGGAAGCCGTCGTTCTCGTCGATGAGCGTCTTCTCGTCGAACGGGTGCTGACCGGCGAGGACCTCCGCGACGCGCGTCTTGTCGATCTCGTTGGTCCAGGTGCCGATCAGGACCGTGGCGACCGCGTTGCCCGCGAAGTTCGTGAGGGCGCGGGCCTCGCTCATGAAGCGGTCGATGCCGACGATCAGGCCGAGGCCGTCGACCAGGGCGGGCTTGTGCGAGGAGAGACCGCCGGCCAGGGTCGCGAGACCGGCGCCGGTGACACCCGCCGCGCCCTTCGAGGCGACGAGCAGGAAGAGGAGCAGGGGAATCTGCTCACTGACCGCCATGGGCGTACCCATGGCGTCGGCGATGAACAGGGACGCCATGGTCATGTAGATCATGGTGCCGTCGAGGTTGAACGAGTAGCCGGTCGGGACGGTGATGCCGACCACGGGCTTGCTGACGCCCAGGTGCTCCATCTTCGCGATGAGGCGCGGCAGCGCGGACTCGGAGGAGGAGGTCGAGAGGATCAGCAGGAACTCACGGCCCAGGTACTTGAAGAGCGAGAAGACGTTGAGGCCCGTGAAGATCTTCAGCAGCGCGCCGAGCACCAGGAAGACGAAGAGGAAACAGGTGAGGTAGAAGGACAGCATCAGGATGGCGAGCTGCTTGAGCGCGTCGACGCCGGCGGACCCCGTCACCGCGGCCATGGCGCCGAACGCACCGACGGGCGCGGCCCACATGACCATGCCGAGGATGCGGAAGACGAGGCGCTGGATGTGCTCGACGCCGCGCAGGATCGGCGCCCCGGTGGAGCCCATGCCCTGGATCGCGAACCCGGCGAGCAGGGCGATCAGCAGCGTCTGGAGGACCTCGGGCACGGTGAACGCGGAGACGAACGTCGCCGGGATGATCCCGAGCAGGAACTCGGTGGTGTCCTTGGCCTCGGCCGACACCTGCGCCTGGCCGGTCTCCTTGACGGCGTCGGTCAGCGCGAGGCCGGTGCCCGGCTCGATGAGGTTGCCGACGACCAGGCCGATGCCGAGTGCGACGAACGACATGAGCACGAAGTAGCCGAGCGCGATACCGCCGACCTTGCCGACCTTCGCGGCCTTCCGTACCGAACCGATTCCGAGCACGATCGTGCAGAAGATGATCGGCGAGATCATCATCTTGATCAGGTTGACGAAGCCGGTACCGATCGGCTTCAGCTCGACCGCGAAGTCCGGGGCGATCAGACCCACAGCGATACCGGCGGCCACCGCGGCGATGACCGCGATGTAGAGGTAGTGGGTACGGTCCCGCTTGGCGGCGGGTGCGGCAGGTGCCGTTGAGGATGAGGTGGCCACGGCTGCCCTCCTTGACGTCGTCGTCGGCATCACCGGCGTGCGGCTCACGTCCGGGGGATGGGGAGAAAGTTGTGCTGGGGATGCGATGGTGCTGCGGGGTCGCGGGCGGCGACCGAAAACAGGCCAAGGCCCGTGAATCGCGTCCCTGCGATGCCGTGACTATCCCCCGGCCTGTGAGGGCGGTCACCCTTCCGTTCATTTAGTTCACGCTTATAAGGAGAGGCAGACTGGCACCATGCGCTTCCCCCGCGTTCCCGGACCCCGCAGCCTGGCCGCCCAGCTGTTCACGATGCAGGCCGTGCTGATAGCGGTCGTGGTGGCCGGATGTGCGCTGTTCACGTACCTCAGCGACCGCAGCCAGGCTGAGGACGCGGCGGGCCGCCAGGCGATGGCCGTCGCCCGTTCCGTCGCGGACGCCCCCTCGGTGCGCGAGGCGATAAGCACCGCCCCCCAGCCGACGACGCTGCTCCAGCCGTACGCCCTCCAGGTGCAGCACGACACGGACGTCGACTTCATCACGATCATGAACCCCGAGGGCATCCGCTGGACCCACCCGGACAAGGACCAGATCGGTCAGCGCTTCCTCGGGCACAGGGAACGCGCGCTGCGGGGCGAGTCGTTCACGGAGGTCTTCTCCGGCACGCTCGGCCCGTCCGTCCGCGCGGTCACCCCGATCCGCGCCGGCGGCGCCGACAGCGAGATCATCGGGCTGGTCAGCGCGGGTATCCGGGTCGAGGAGATCAGTGCCCGGGTCCAGGACCAGGTCACGGCACTGTTCGGGGTCGCGGCGGGCGCGCTGGCGCTGGGCGCGGTCGGCACGTACGTCATCAACGCGCGCCTGCGCCGCCACACGCACGGGATGAACGCGGCCGAGCTGAGCCGCATGCACGACTACCACCAGGCCGCCCTGCACGCCGTACGCGAGGGGCTGCTGATGCTCGACGGGCAGTACAAGGTGGCGCTGATGAACGACGGGGGGCGGGAGCTGCTGGGCGTCTCCGACGAGGGGAACGTCGTCGGCCGGTCCGTGGCCGAGCTGGGGCTGCCCGCGCCGCTGACGGGTGCGCTGCTGTCGGCCGAGCCGCGCGTCGACGAGGTGTATCTGACCGCCGACCGGGTCCTGGTCGTCAACACCTCCCCGGTGTCGAGCGGCGAGCGCCGGGGCACGGTCGTCACCCTGCGCGATGTGACGGAACTCCAGTCCCTGATGGGCGAGTTGGACTCCGAGCGCGGGTTCACGCAGGCGCTGCGCTCACAGGCGCACGAGGCGGCGAACCGCCTCCACACGGTCGTGTCCCTGATCGAGCTGGACCGGCCGGAGGAGGCCGTGGACTTCGCGACCGCCGAACTGGAACTGGCCCAGGCGCTCACCGACCAGGTGGTCGCGGCGGTCAGCGAACCCGTCCTGGCCGCCCTGCTGCTCGGCAAGACGGCACAGGCGAACGAGCGGGGCGTGGAGCTGGTGGTGTCCGAGGACAGCAGCCTCGACGACGGCCTCCTCCCCGACACGCTCCCCTCCCGCGACCTGGTCACCATCCTGGGCAACCTCATCGACAACGCGGTGGACGCGGCCCAGGGAAGCGTGGAGGGCGGCATGGGGGCCTCACGGGTGACGGTGACGGCCCTGACCGAGGACTCCCTGCTCGTCCTGCGGGTCTCGGACACGGGCGCGGGCGTCGACCCGGCGCACGCGGAGGCGGTCTTCCAACGGGGCTTCACGACCAAACCGGCGGGACCGGGCGGGCGGGGTCTCGGGCTGGCCCTCGTACGGCAGGCGGTGGCCCGTCACGAGGGCACGCTGACAGTGGCTGAGGCGGCGGGCGGCGGGGCGGAGTTCGAGGTACGGCTGCCGTTGCCTAAGGTGGCGGCGCCAACGGTGGCCGCGTCTGCGGGCGATGCGCCTACGGTGGCCTCGGCAGACGCTATGGGGCGTCGCGCGCCCGTCAAGCCCACTGCCGGATCCACCGCCAGGTCCACCACTGAGTCCGCCGAACCCGCCGAACCCGCCGAACCCGGCGATGCCGCCGAGCCCGCCTTGCCAGGAGGCGACGTATGACCGACCCGAGAGATACGACGCGCAGAGATACGACGACCGACCCCATCCGCGTTCTCGTCGTGGAGGACGACCCGGTCGCCGCCGACGCGCATGTCATGTACGTGGGCCGGGTGCCCGGGTTCACGGCCGTCGGCAAGGCGCACACGGGCGCGGAGGCGCGGCGCGCGCTGGACCGTACGCCCGTCGACCTGCTCCTCCTCGACCTGCACCTCCCGGACGGCCACGGTCTGCAACTGGCCCGCTCGCTGCGGGCGGCCGGCTACCACGCGGACGTGATAGCGGTGACGTCGGCGCGGGACCTGGCGGTGGTACGGGAGGGGGTCTCGCTGGGGGTCGTGCAGTACGTACTGAAGCCGTTCACCTTCGCGACCCTCCGGGACCGCCTCGTCCGGTACGCCGAGTATCACGCGTCGGCCGGCGAGGCGAGCGGCCAGGACGAGGTCGACCGCGCCCTGGCGACCCTGCGCGCACCTGGCCCCGCCGCCCTCCCCAAGGGCCTGAGCGCCCCCACCCTGGAACGGGTCACGGTGACCCTCCGGGCCAGCACCGAGGGGCTCACCGCGGCCGGCGTCGCCGAGGAGGTCGGCATCTCACGCATCACGGCCCGGCGCTACCTGGAACACCTGGTGGACGCGGGGCGGGCGGCGCGGAGCCCGCAGTACGGGCAGGTGGGGCGGCCGGAGCTGCAGTACCGGTGGGTCAAGGGCTAGCGAAGGCCCAGCGGGCACGCTGAGCGAAGCAACCGGTAGACGCTGCAAGGTCATTGACCGGACTGGACCATCGCTCTACGTTCACGGGGCAGCCATCTCGGCCACAACGACGTCGCCAGTAGGCCAGTAGGAGGTCGTGCCCGTGCGCCCCACCGCCGCCCGCCCAACTACCCCGTTCCGTCTACTCCTTGCCGCCACCCTCACCATCGCCGCCGGCTCCCTCACAGCCTGCGGCGGCGGCTCCGGAAGTGATCCGGACACGGTGAAGATCTCCTTCAAACAGTCGACCGACAACTCCATCAGGGTGATGGACACCTTCCTCGCGGACATCAGGAAACAGTTCGAGAAGGCCAACCCGGGCAAGAAGGTGGAGTTGGTCCCGATCAAGGCCCCGGACTCGGAGTACTACACCAAGGTCCAGCAGATGCTCCGCTCCCCCAAGACGGCCCCCGACCTGGTCTACGAGGACACTTTCCTCATCAACTCGGACATCACCAGCGGGTACTTGAAGCCGCTGGACGCCTACCTCGCCAAGTGGCCGGACTGGAACCAGTTCATCGACACGGCGAAGACCGCGGCCAAGGCGGAGGACGGCAAGACGTACGGCGTCCCGGACGGCACGGACACGCGTGGACTGTGGTTCGACAAGGGCATCTTCAAGAAGGCGGGCCTGCCGGCCGACTGGCAGCCGAAGACATGGGACGAGGTCCTTTCCGCGGCCCGCACGATCAAGGAGAAAGTCCCGGACGCCATCCCCCTGAACGTCTACACGGGCAAGCCGGTGGGCGAAGGGGCGACCATGCAGGGCTTCGAGATGCTCCTGTACGGGACGGAGGGCGCGGGAACCTCGGACCCGCTGTACGACGGCTCGTCGAAGAAGTGGATCGCCGGGAGCAAGGCCTTCAAGGACGCGTTGACCTTCGTCGAAACGGTGTACAAGGAGAAGCTGGGCCCTGACGTCGGGGATGCCCTCGACCCCAACATCGGCACCCGGGTACGCGGCGAACTGCTCCCGGAGGGCAAGCTGGGCATCAACCTCGACGGCTCCTGGCTCCCCCAGGACTGGCTGCCGGGCAGCGGTCACGAATGGCCGGAGTGGTCGACGAAGTTGGGCCTGGCGGCGATGCCGACCCAGAACGGCCAGGCGCCGGGCAAGGTGAGCATGTCGGGCGGCTGGACATGGGCGATCCCGTCGAAGGCGGCCAACCCTGACCTGGCCTTCGAGTTCATCAAGACGATGCAGACGAAGGCGAACGCCCAGAAGTGGTACGTCGCCAACTCGGGCATCGCGGTCCGGAAGGACGTTGCGGCCGATCCGGCGTACGTCGACGCCCAGCCCGGCATCAAGTTCTTCACGGACCTGGTCGCGAGCACGCACTACCGCCCGGCGTATCCGGCGTACCCGAAGGTCTCGACGGCCATCCAGGAGGCCATGGAGGGCGTGACGACGGGCGACGCGTCGGTGGAGGAGGCGGCGAGCGCGTACGACGAGGCGCTGAAGTCGGCGACGGGCGACCAGGTCGTCGAGAAGCGGTGAGCGCGACCGGGCGCTCTCTGACAAGAACCCTGACCCGCACGCTTCCGGTCACACCGGCGCTGGTTCTGCTTGTGCTCTTCCTCGCCGGCCCGATCGCGTACTGCGCCTACATCGCCTTCACCGACCTGCAGTTGACGGGCCAGGCCGAGTCGTCGTTCATCGGCTTCGAGAACTTCCGTACGGCGTTCAAGGACGAGGCGTTCCTGAACGCCGTATGGCTGACGCTCGTCTTCACGGTTCTGTCGTCCCTCATCGGCCAGAACACGCTGGGACTGGCGCTGGCCGCGCTGATGCAGCGCGCGTCGAAGCCGGTGCGGACGGTGGTGGGCGGGATCGTGATCACGGCATGGGTACTGCCGGAGGTGGTGGCAGGGTTCCTGCTGTACGCCTTTTTCAGGCGAGAGGGCACCCTGAACGCCATCCTCGACTGGCTCCATCTGCCGTCCCAGAACTGGCTGTTCACGCTGCCGATCCTGGCGGTGTCGTTCGCGAACGTGTGGCGGGGTACGGCGTTCTCGATGCTGGTGTATTCGGCGGCGCTGAACGAGATCCCGAAGGAGATCACGGAGGCCGCGGAGGTCGACGGGGCGGGGGGCTGGCGGCGGATGTGGCACATCACGCTGCCGATGATCCGTCGCTCGATCGGCACGAACCTGATGCTCAACACGCTGCAGACCCTGTCGGTGTTCGGCCTGATCTGGGTGATGACGAGGGGCGGCCCGGGGAACAGGAGTCAGACGCTGCCCCTGTTCATGTACGAACAGGCCTTCCAGAAGAGCATGATCGGGTACGGGACTGCGGTGGCTTTGTTGCTGCTGGTCGTCGGCTCTCTGTTCTCGGTGGTGTACATGCGACTGCTGCGTACGGAGGTGTGAGACGCCGTGGTCACGAGGGCGACGATGAAGTCCCGGCGCGCGAACCGCCGGTTGGCGGCCGATGCGGGGCTTCTGGTTCTGGCGGGGGCTTTCGTGCTGCCTCTCGCGTGGGTTGTCCTGTCGGCTCTGGATCCGCGGGCTGATCTGCGGGTGAGGGTTCCGGACGGTTTGACGTTGGGGAACTTCGACGCGGTGCTCACGGACGACGTCACGTTCACGCCGCTGCTCAACAGTCTGGTGCTGTGCGGGGGTGGGACGCTGCTGACGGTGGTGTGTGCGGCGCTGGCCGCGTATCCGTTGTCGCGGTTCCGGTCGCGGTTCAACCGGCCGTTTCTGCTGACGGTGCTGTTCGCCACCTGTCTGCCGATCACCGCGATCATGGTGCCGGTTTATGCGCTTTTCGTGCGGGTGAATCTGATCGACACCATGCAGGGCACGATCTTCTTCTTTGCGGCTTCTCAGCTTCCCTTTGCTATTTGGCTGATGAAGAATTTCATGGACGGGGTGCCGAGGGAGCTGGAAGAGGCTGCCTGGACGGACGGGGCTTCGTCGTTTCAGTCCCTGGTGCGGATTGTGTTGCCGTTGATGGGGCCGGGAGTGGCTGTCGTCACGGTGTTCTCGTTCGTGATGATGTGGGGGAACTTCTTTGTGCCGTTCATGTTGCTGCTCACGCCGGATCAGATGCCGGCGAGCGTGAGCATCAATGATTTCTTCGGGAATCGGGGGACGGTTGTCTATGGGCAGTTGGCTGCGTTTTCGGTTATTTATTCGACGCCGGTGATTTTGCTGTATGTGTTGGTGGCGCGGCGGGTGGGTGGGGGGTTTGCCTTGGGTGGGGCGGTCAAGGGGTGAGGGAGACAGCGGCTCGGCTGCGGGGGGAGCGAAACAGGACAGCCGCCCGTGCCAGGGATGGCCGGGCGGCTGCTGTGCGACCGAGGCCGCGGTCGGGTCATTTCACGTCGAACCGGTCGATCACCATGTAGGTGCCGCTGTTCTTGGTGAGGGTGAGGGTGTGCCGTCCGGTCAGCAGACCGCTGACTGTGTAGACGGTCTGCTGGACATGGCGGCTGGTGGCGTTGGCGTTGACGGTTCCCTTCGAGGCTCCGTCGAGGGAAACCGCGATCGTGCCTTCGTCGGTGTTGGTCTCGGTTATCACGTCGATCCCGGTGCCGATGAAGGTGACGGTGACCGAGTCGCCGTTGACGGTGCCGGCGTGGACGTCGTCCTGGTAATCGCCGAGGCCGCGGTTGGCGAAGCGATCCCAGTTTCCGTTGTAGGCGACGGAGGCGTTGGTGTTGTTGTAGGTGCCGGTCACCTCGAAACCGTCCACGGTGGCGTACGCGCCGCTGCGCTTGACGACCTGGATGGTGTGGCTGCCGGCGGTCAGACCATTGACGCTGTAGACGGTCTGCTGCGCCTGGCGGGTGGCGGCGGAGGTGTCGAACAGGCCCTTGGAGGTGCCGTCGACGAAGACCTCGATCTGGCCCTGGTCGCTGTACTTCTCCCCGATCACGGAGACCCCGGTGCCGGTGAAGGTCAGGGTGGCGCTGTCACCGTTGGTGGAGGTGGCGTGCAGGGCGTCGTGAAGGTCACCGAGGCCGCGGTAGCCGCTGCCGCTCCAGGAGCCGGTGTAGCTGATGGCCGTGTCGTCGTCGTCGATCAGGCCGGTGAGCGGCCGGAACGCGGCTGTCGGTCCGGCCGCGGCGATGATCGCCTGTGCCGCGGCGGGCCAGGCGCCGCCGGAGACGATTGTCGACTGGGCCAGGGTGATGTTGGTGCCCCGGTTGTCGTACGACGACCGGTCCGCGTAGTTGTCGTGGATGTTGTTGTCATGGATGGTCGGCGTCCACATGCCGACCCAGTTGCCCCCTCCGAGGCGCACGACGTTGTCGTGGGTGTTCCAGTAGGAGCTGCCCTCGTCGTGGTAGATCACCTGGTTGGTGTGGTTGGTCACCTCGAGCAGGTTCCCCGAGGTCACGGAGGTGGCGGAGCCGTCGCCGTTGCCCTGGCCGCCGTTGGTGTAGATCGGGCCGCCGTCGTGCAGGACGTTCATCACGTCGTGGACGTGGTTGCTCAGGATCTGGTTGTCACCCGCGTAGATGGTGCCGTGGCGGCAGGTCGACAGGCCCTGGGCCGACTGCATGCTGCAGGGGGAGGCGTAGCCCCAGCCCCAGCCGAGCGATATCCCGGAGTAGGCGGTGTGGCCGATGTCGTTGTTCGCGATGGTCAGGTCGCGGGTGTAGCCACCCCAGATACCGACCGCGTCTCGGTAGTCCAGGGCGACGTGCTCGATCCAGTTCTGCGAGATGGTGTCGCCGGTGGTCATCCGGGCGGTGTCGGTGAGGTAGTAGTCGTCGACCTCTCCGGCGTAGACGCCGCCGCCGGAGGTGTCGTGGATGAAGTTGCCGGTGACCGAGGTGTCCTGCGTACCGTCGGCCAGGTCGACGCCGTTACCGCCGGTGTGGGTGATCTCGTTGCCGGTGAGGCTGATGTCGGAGCCGCGGTGGATCTGGACGGCCGCGGGAATGCGGAGCGGGGCCTGGGTGGCGGCGTCCCACAGCACTCCCGCCTGATTGTCGATGTAGCCGACGGTGGAGGGGAGCATCCAGGTGGTGTAGGCGAAGGTGAGGCCCTGGAAGGTGATGTCGTGGACCGGGGCCACGGTGTCGGGGATGACGGTGAAGCCGTCGATCACCATGTAGGTGCCGCTGGTCTTGACCAGCTTGACGGTGTGCTGCGCCTTGGTCAGCCCGCTCACCGAGGCGATGACCTGCTGGGCGAGCCGGGTGGAGCCGGCCGCGCTCACGCTCTGGGTCTTGGTGCCGTCGACGTAGACGTCGATGCCGCCCTCGTCGCTGTTGACCTCCGACAGCACGTCCAGGCCGGTGCCGGTGAAGGTGTAACTCACCGAGTCCCCGTTGGTGGTGGCCGCGTGCACATCGGCGTTCAGGTCGCCGTAGGTGCGCCCGGTGGAGGTGGACCACGCGCCGGTGTACATGGCGTTCGAGTCATTGTCGTTGACCGGGGTCAGGTGGCCCGGGGTGCCGCTGGCGTCCACCAGCTTCTCCAGTACGGGCAGTTCCACGTCCGCAGTGCTGAGGTTCTCACCGGTGCGCGGCTTGTAGTAGAGGTAGTCCGCCGCGCTGTCCAGATAGAACTCGCCCGGTTCGTCGAGCAATTGGTAGGCGTTCTCCACCCAGGTGACGCCGTCCAGCTTGGGCAGACCGGCGCCGTTGAAGGGGAAGCCCCGATTGACCACCGAGGTGTTGTTGTCCACGAAGCAGTCCGGGTCGACGTTGAGGCTGGATCCGCCGCCGCTGGGCACGGTGATGCCCGCCAGCGGGCACCGCATGTGCTTCCAGTCCTTGTCGTACGCGACCTCCACCGAGGAGGCGTTGGTGAACGACGCGTAGGAGGTGTCGCTGGTGGTGAAGCTGGACCCGCTGAGAGTGAAGCCGCCCGGGTTGAGCGGGCCGCGGGCCCGCTGGGCGCGCACCCCGTCGACGAACAGCTGTCGGCTCTGCGTGCCGGCCGGCACCGCGGCCCGGTAGATGCTCTTCGCGCTGTCGTACACCGAGAAACCGGTGATCTTCTTTGCGCCGTTGAGTACCGGCTTCTCGCCCGGGTAGGCGGCATAGACCACCTTGTGACCATTCTTCCCGGAGTCCGAGGGGCCCAGGGCGAACGCCTCCGCGAGTCGGTAGGTCCCGCCGCGCAGATACACGTCGATGTCCGCAGCCATACCGGAGACCAGGCCCTGCACCTTGGTCTTGGCGCCGGCCAGGCTGCAGGGCGCGCTGACCGTGCAGGTGCTGCCCGAGCCGGTGGGCGACGCGTACAGCGGGGTGGAAGTGGCAGCGGCCGCGGGGGTGGGTGCGACGACCGCGGCGCACAGCAGCGCGCCGAGCACACCGAAACAGCCGGTGGCTTTTTGAGGGAACAGCGGCATTGATGCCCCTTTAGGTACGGATCTCTACGAGATAGATCCGATGATTGCTGGCTGAACAATGTTGCGGGGTGCAGTGCGGACTGGACTGTCTGCCCGCCTGAGGGGGCGGTGGCCTGGCCTGCAGGGGGAATGACGGATGGGGAGGCTCGCGGAGCTGGGTGGCTGGGCGTGGCGCGGCCGGATCGGCCGATAGCCGGACCAGGCCGTGTACGCCCTACGCCCAAAGTCATCGGATGTATGGTGGCCTCAGGGAGGCTACGGCGCCATCACCGGCGCGAGCAATAGGTGAGCGTCATGAAAATCAGCGACTGTCCCGAGTGACCGGCGGGCGGGGCGCAGTCCATCAGGGCGCACGAACCCACTGGTTCGAGGCCTCGGTCATGCGGCGGCCCATACCGGGTGTCCCCAGCGAGACGCGTTCTTCGCGTTCCGGTCGCCGGCCGCGCGGGATCCGCCGCCCTTACATGTCCCTGCCGCGCGGGATCCGCCGCCCTTACATGTCCCTGCCGCGCGGGATCCGCCGCCCTTACATGTCCCCACCGGCGCCACCCCGGGCCGCTCGGGCGGGGCCCGGACGAAGGGCGTCCATCATGGAGACGGGGCGTGGCTGTAGCGCCCCCGCCCCGACCCCGTAGCACCGCACCCCGCTCACACCTCAGGCAGCACCCCGGGCCGGAACGGCTCCACCCCCACAACCCGCCGCACCCGCGTCACCTCGATGAGCAGCATCACGCGCCGCTCCCCCGGCAGAAGCCACGGATACCGGTCCTCGCCGATGTACTTCTTGGTGAGCCGGTCCATGGAACGTTCCGCCTCCTCGCCCTCCACGAACCGCACCACGCACCCCCGGATCTCCGCGCGGTCGTACGGGTTCTCGGGGTCGTGGTGGGAGAGCGAGACGTTGGGGTTGAGGCGGAGGTTCTCCTCCTTCACGCGGCCGATGGCCGTGTTGACCATGACGTGGTCGCCCTCGATGTCGACCCACATCGGCGACACCTGCGGCATCCCGTCGGCGCCGACCGTCGCGAGGTGCCAGAAGTTGGGAGCCAGCAGACGCTCACGAATATGCCCCTCCACCTTCTGCACTCCGCCCGCGCCCACTCCCTGCCCCTGCTCCTGCTCCGCCTTGCCGCTCACACGACCACCACCCTCCGAAGCCACCCACCCGGCCTCATCATGTCCGCCACCCCCGAACCGCAAGGATCGCGCCGCAAGTACTCGCCAGTACCGGCCAGTTACCCGCCCGGCCGAGCCCCCGACCGTACCGTACAGATCTTCGAAACATGCCCACACGACCGACACCCCAGCCGCCCCGATCCCGCACGCGCAACCGACGGACAGGCGTGCATATGCCCCACCACCTTGCCGTTTGCACGATCACCCACCGCGAAGAGTCCTCGCGACGCCGCCACCCCGCGACGGTCAGCCACCCCGAGGCGACCCCTGAAGCACCCCGGAACACCCGCCCGGCCGTAGCTTCCTACAATCCGTAATTGTGGCCGAACAGAACGTAGTCACCGCCGCCTGGCACCCCTAGCTTGTGGCGCGTGCGCCGACCTACAGTTCCGCCCCCACCGCCCACGCCGCCGACCCCGCCCTTCGACGCCCACGCCGCCCGCAGACTCCGTACCGCCCTCGGGATGGGCCCCGAACATGTCGCGTACGGGATGCGGGTCTCGTACGGACTGCCGTACATCACGCCCGACCACGTGATCGCCTGGGAACGCGGCATCATGGCCCCCGGCAAGCATGAACTCACCGCTCTCGCAGGTGTGTTGTGGTGTGCGCCCTGCGAACTCATCGGCCACCCCGGCACCTTGCGCGAGCATCGCGCCGCGCGCGGCCTCAGGGCCGAGGACGTCGCCCGGGCCGTCGGGCTCGAACTCCTCGTCTACATACGGATGGAGGAGAGCGGGGAGTGGCGCGGCACCGAGCGGCAGTCCGCGATTCTCGCCGAGGTGCTCGCTCTCTCGCTCGCCGACTTCATCACCCTCACCGGCCTCGACGGCAAGCTCGCCGGCCTGCTGCGCAGCGCCGTCACGACGCGCTGGCAGGCGTACGTCCGCCCCGTCAACAAGCTGGTCCCGCTGAACCGGCGTCTCCTGGAGAGCACCCTCCAGGAGCTGCACCGCTACTACCGGGGGCAGCTCACCGCCACCCTGACCTGGTCGGACGGTTCCGCGGCGACCGAGGCGAGTCACATCGGACGCGACTTCCTCGACCGGATCGTGGAGCACTTCTGGGCGAGGATCGACGCCTTCGCCTCTACGCCCCTTGACCATCCAGACCTAGAAGACCGACTCCGCCTCGTCCATCCGGTCCTTCGGGACCGTCTTCAACTCGGTGACCGCCTCAGCCAGCGGCACCATCACCACGTCCGTCCCGCGCAGCGCCGTCATCCGCCCGAACTGGCCCTGGTGCGCGGCCTCCACCGCGTGCCAGCCGAACCGGGTCGCGAGGACGCGGTCGTACGCGGTGGGCGTGCCGCCGCGCTGGATGTGGCCGAGGATGACCGGCTTGGCCTCCTTGCCGAGCCGTCGTTCCAGCTCGTACGCCAGTGCCGTACCGATGCCCTGGAAGCGCTCGTGGCCGAACTGGTCAATCGCGCCGTGGCCGTAGTCCATGCTGCCCTCGGCGGGGTGCGCGCCCTCGGCGACGCAGATGACGGCGAACTTCTTGCCGCGCGCGAACCGTTCCTCGACCATCTTGACGAGGTGATCGGGGTCGAAGGGTCGCTCGGGCAGGCAGATGCCGTGCGCGCCGGCGGCCATGCCTGACTCCAGGGCGATCCAGCCCGCGTGCCGGCCCATGACCTCGACGACCATCACGCGCTGATGCGACTCGGCGGTGGTCTTCAGGCGGTCCATCGCCTCCGTCGCGACGCCCACCGCCGTGTCGAAGCCGAAGGTGCGGTCCGTCGACGAGATGTCGTTGTCGATGGTCTTGGGGACGCCGACGACCGGGAGGCGCGCGTCGCTCAGCATCCGGGCCGCCGTCAGCGTGCCCTCGCCGCCGATCGGGATCAGTACGTCGATACCGAACTCGCGGGCCATGTCCTGCGCGTTCTCGCAGGCCTCGCGCAGCCGGTCGCGCTGGAGACGGGACGAGCCGAGGATGGTGCCGCCGCGGGCGAGGATGCCGCTGACGGCGTCGAGGTCGAGGGTGCGGTAGCGGCCGTCGAGGAGCCCCGCGTAACCGTCCTCGAAGCCGATGACCTCGTCGTCGTACTGAGTGACCGCTCGGTGCACGACCGACCGGATCACTGCGTTCAGGCCCGGACAGTCGCCGCCTGCGGTGAGAACTCCGATGCGCATCGTGCTGTGTCTCCTGCTCGCTGTGATCGTGGTGATCGCTCTGCTCGCTTGTGATGCCGGTGAGCCACTCCAATTGTTTCACGCCCCGGCGGAGCCCTCGATCCTGTCGGGCGTCGTAGCCAGTGCCGCGGGTACTGTCAAGAGGGTTCCGCTCACTCCGGTGGGCGATTTTTGCGCGCACCAAAACGATCTACGACGAGCGACGACGATCAACCACGAACAAGGAAACGGAGAGCACGCGTGACGACCCGCAGCGTGTACGTGACCGGGATCGACCGGGGAGACGGCCGCCAGGTCGTCGAGCTGGGAGTCATGGAACTCCTGACCCGGCAGGTCGACCGCGTGGGCGTCTTCCGCCCCCTGGTGCACGACAACCCGGACCGTCTCTTCGAGCTGCTGCGCGCCCGCTACCGCCTCTCCCAGGACCCGGCGACCGTGTACGGCATGGACTACCCGGAGGCGTCCGCGCTCCAGGCCGAGCAGGGCACCGACGAACTCGTCTCCACCCTCGTCGACCGCTTCCTGCGCGTCGCCCGCGAGTACGACGTCGTCCTCGTCCTCGGCACCGACTTCGCCGACACCCAGTTCCCGGACGAGCTGGCCCTCAACGCCCGCCTCGCGAACGAGTTCGGCGCGTCCGTCGTCGCGGTCGTCGGCGGACGCGACCAGACCGCCGAGTCGGTGCTCGCCGAGACGCGCAACGCGTACCGAGCGTACGAGGCGCTGGGCTGTGACGTCCTCGCCATGGTCGCCAACCGTGTCGCCCGCGAGGACCGCGCCGGCATCGCCGAGGGTCTCAACTCCGGCCTCCCTCGTCTCCCCCGCCTTCCCGTGCCCTGTTACGTCCTCCCCGACGAGCCCGCCCTCTCCGCACCGACGGTCGCCCAGATCACCCACGCGCTCGGCGGCAAGGTGCTCCTCGGCGACGACTCGGGCCTCGCCCGTGACGCGCTGGACTTCGTCTTCGGCGGCGCGATGCTGCCCAACTTCCTGACCGCGCTGACCCCCGGCTGCCTGGTCGTCACCCCCGGTGACCGCGCCGACCTGGTCGTCGGCGCCCTGGCCGCGCACAGCGCCGGTACGCCGCCCATCGCGGGCGTCCTGCTGACCCTGAACGAGCGCCCCAGCGACGAGGTCCTCACCCTCGCCGCCCGTCTCGCCCCGGGCACCCCGGTCGTCTCCGTGGCCGGCACGAGCTTCCCCACCGCCACCCAACTCTTCTCCCTGGAGGGGAAGTTGAACGCGGCCACGCCACGCAAGGCGGAGACGGCGCTGGGTCTGTTCGAACGCCACGTCGACACCACCGAGTTGTTGAAGCGCGTCTCCGCACCCAGCAGCGACCGGGTCACGCCCATGATGTTCGAGCACAAGCTCCTCGAACGCGCCCGCGCCGACAAGCGCCGGGTCGTCCTCCCCGAGGGCACGGAGGAGCGCGTCCTGCACGCCGCCGAGGTGCTGCTGCGCCGGGGCGTGTGCGACCTGACGCTGCTCGGCCCGGTCGACGGCATCCGCAAGAAGGCCGCCGACCTGGGCATAGACCTCGGCGACTGCCAGCTGATCGACCCGCAGACCTCCAAGCTGAGGGACCGGTTCGCCGAGAAGTACGCCGCGCTCCGCGCGCACCGGGGCGTCACGGTCGAGCTGGCGTACGACGTCGTCTCGGACGTCAACTACTTCGGCACCCTGATGGTCCAGGAGGGCCTGGCCGACGGCATGGTGTCGGGTTCCGTCCACTCGACGGCGGCGACGATCCGCCCCGCCTTCGAGATCATCAAGACCAAGCCGGACGCGTCGATCGTGTCGTCCGTCTTCTTCATGTGCCTGGCCGACAAGGTCCTGGTCTACGGCGACTGCGCGGTCAACCCCGACCCGAACGCAGAGCAGTTGGCCGACATCGCCATCCAGTCGGCGGCCACCGCCGAGCAGTTCGGCGTGGAGCCGAGGATCGCGATGCTGTCGTACTCGACGGGTACGTCGGGTTCGGGCGCGGACGTCGACAAGGTGCGCGAGGCCACGGAACTCGTCCGCTCGCGGCGCCCGGACCTCCGGATAGAAGGTCCGATCCAGTACGACGCGGCCGTGGAGCCGACCGTGGCCGC
Organism: Streptomyces sp. NBC_00576; assembly: GCF_036345175.1. NCBI lineage: Bacteria > Bacillati > Actinomycetota > Actinomycetes > Kitasatosporales > Streptomycetaceae > Streptomyces > Streptomyces sp. NBC_00576. The sequence goes on from NZ_CP107780.1 coordinate 3,218,362, forward strand.
CACCAAGCTGCCCGGCTCCGAAGTCGCGGGCCAGGCAAGCGTGTTGATCTTCCCGGACCTCAACACCGGCAACAACACCTACAAGGCCGTGCAGCGTTCGGCCGGCGCGATCGCCGTCGGCCCGGTCCTCCAGGGCCTGCGCAAGCCGGTCAACGACCTGTCCCGGGGCGCCCTGGTCCCGGACATCGTCACCACGGTCGCCATCACGGCGATCCAGGCCCAGACCGCCGGGTCAGTCCCCAGCCAGGTCCCCACTCAGAAGGTGCCCCACCAGTGACCGCGACCCGCGTCCTCGTCCTCAACTCCGGCTCGTCGTCGGTGAAGTACCAGCTGCTCGACATGCGCGACAGCAGCCGCCTCGCCGTGGGCCTGGTGGAACGCATCGGCGAGGAGACGTCCCGTCTGAAGCACACCCCGCTGGCGACCGGCGGCGCGTCCCGCGAGCGCACGGGCCCGATCGCCGACCACGAGGCGGCTCTGAAGGCGGTGGCGGAAGAGCTTGCGAAGGACGAACTGGGCCTGGACTCCCCGGAGTTGGCGGCCATCGGTCACCGGGTCGTGCACGGCGGCCTGTCCTTCACCGAGCCGACGGTCATCGACGACACGGTCCTCGCGGAGATCGAGCGGCTGATCCCGGTGGCTCCGCTGCACAACCCGGCGAACCTCACCGGCATCCGCACGGCCCAGACCCTGCGCCCCGACCTCCCCCAGGTCGCGGTCTTCGACACGGCCTTCCACACCACGATGCCGGAGTCGGCGGCCCGCTACGCGATCGACGTGAAGACGGCCGACGAGCACCGCATCAGGCGGTACGGGTTCCACGGCACGTCTCACGCGTACGTGTCGCGGGAGACGGCGCGGCTGCTGGGCCGGGCGCCCGAGGACGTGAACGTGATCGTGCTGCACCTGGGCAACGGGGCGTCCGCGTCCGCCGTGCGGGGCGGGAGGTGCGTGGACACCTCCATGGGGCTGACGCCATTGGAGGGGCTCGTCATGGGTACCCGCTCCGGTGACCTGGACCCGGCCGTCATCTTCCATTTGACGCGTGTTGGCGGAATGTCCACGGACGAGATCGACACTCTTCTCAACAAGAAGAGCGGCCTGCTCGGCCTGTGCGGAGACAACGACATGCGGGAAATCCGCCGCCGTATCGACGAGGGCGGCGCGGACGCCCCGGCGGCCCGGCTGGCCTTCGACATCTACATCCACCGTCTGAAGAAGTACATCGGCGCCTATTACGCGGTACTCGGCCGGGTGGACGCCATCGCGTTCACGGCAGGAGTGGGCGAAAACGCGGCGCCGGTGCGCGAGGCGGCGGTGGCGGGCCTGGAGGGCCTCGGCGTGGCCGTGGACGGCGCCCTGAACGCCGTACGGAGCCAGGAGGCCCGGCTGATCTCTCCCGCGGGCTCAAGGGTCGCGGTGGCGGTCGTCCCGACGGACGAGGAGCTGGAGATCGCGACACAGACGTACGCGCTTGTGAGAACGGACAAGTGAAGACACTTAACGGATATTGGACGAACATTGAGGTGACATTGCAGGAAGAGCCTCACCTGAGCGCTATCCCGCCCCTTTGTGTCCAGTCCGTGCCTTCTACGTCGTCCACCAGGCGGAATATTCCGAAGCGAAACAAACCGATAGGATCGCCCCATGCGCCGTTCGAAAATCGTTTGTACTCTCGGCCCCGCGGTCGACTCCCATGAAATGCTCGTGTCGCTGATCGAGGCCGGAATGAACGTGGCCCGGTTCAACTTCAGCCACGGCACACACGCCGAGCACCAGGGCCGGTACGACCGGGTCAGGGCCGCCGCCAAGGAGACCGGCCGGGCCATCGGTGTCCTCGCCGACCTGCAGGGCCCCAAGATCCGCCTGGAGACCTTCGCGGAGGGCCCCGTCGAGCTGGTGCGGGGCGACGAGTTCGTCATCACCACCGAGGACGTCCCCGGTGACAAGACCATCTGCGGTACGACGTACAAGGGCCTCCCGGGTGATGTGTCGCGCGGCGACCAGATCCTGATCAACGACGGCAACGTCGAGCTGAAGGTCCTGGACGTCGAGGGTCCGCGGGTGAAGTCGATCGTCATCGAGGGCGGCGTCATCTCGGACCACAAGGGCATCAACCTGCCCGGCGCGGCCGTGAACGTCCCGGCACTCTCCGAGAAGGACATCGACGACCTGCGCTTCGCCCTGCGCATGGGCTGCGACCTGGTCGCCCTGTCCTTCGTCCGTGACGCCGGGGACGTGGACGACGTCCACAAGATCATGGACGAGGAGGGTCGCCGCGTACCGGTCATCGCCAAGGTGGAGAAGCCGCAGGCGGTCGACAACATGGACGCCGTCGTCGCGGCCTTCGACGGTGTGATGGTGGCCCGCGGTGACCTCGCCGTCGAGTACCCCCTCGAAAGGGTCCCGATGGTGCAGAAGCGCCTGGTGGAGCTGTGCCGGCGCAACGCCAAGCCGGTGATCGTCGCGACCCAGATGATGGAGTCGATGATCACCAACTCCCGCCCGACGCGCGCCGAGGCCTCCGACGTGGCGAACGCGATCCTGGACGGCGCGGACGCGGTCATGCTGTCCGCGGAGTCGTCGGTCGGCGCGTATCCGCTCGAGACGGTCCGCACGATGTCGAAGATCGTGGTGGCGGCGGAGGAGGAACTCCTCTCCAAGGGCCTCCAGCCCCTCGTCCCCGGCAAGAAGCCGAAGACGCAGGGCGGCTCGGTCGCCCGCGCGGCCTGCGAGATCGCCGACTTCCTCGGCGGCACGGGCCTGGTCGCCTTCACCAAGTCCGGCGACACGGCCCGCCGCCTCTCCCGCTACCGCGCCGCCCAGCCGATCGTCGCTTTCACCACCGACGAGGGCACCCGCAACCAGCTCGCCCTGAGCTGGGGCGTCGACTCGTACGTCGTCCCGTTCGTCAACAGCACGGACGAGATGGTCTCCCTGGTCGACCAGGAGATGCTGAAGCTGAACCGCTTCAAGGTCGGCGAGATCGTCGTCATGACAGCCGGCTCCCCGCCCGGTGTCCCGGGCACGACGAACATGGTCCGCGTGCACCACTTGGGCGAGGGCGAACACGCCTGATCGGGCGCTTGTACGGCTTTTGAGGGCGTCCCCTGCGACAGGGGGCGCCCTCGGTGTTATCCGGCCGGCCGTGGGACCGGGCGCCAGAAGACGCACTCCTCAAGCTCCGGGAGGTGTCATAGGTTGGCGTTCGACCTGCCGGAGACGGCGAGCAACAGATACAACAGGGGGAGATCATGGCGACGTATTCGGTGTCGTTCAGGCTGCGGCGTACGGTCGTCGAGGAGCGGTACGTCTCGGTCCCGATCACCGACGCGGTGATGCAGGCGGAACCGGACGAGGACGGCGCCTACCACGTCGACACGGGAAAGCTCGTCGCCGCCGCGATCCAACTCGGCCAGGACGACGCCGACTGGCTGCCGGAGGAACGAGAGGTCACGCTCCATCCGATCCAGAAGGCACCCGACCATGTCCAGGACCAGGACCAGGCCCTGTCCGACTCCGCGGAGGACCCGCGGTAGGACGTCGAACTCGCGCTGAATTCGGCAACAGGTCTTGGCGAACTGGTCACAGGAGGTGGTCGGCTTTGCCGGCCTTGATGTCCTGGATGAGGGTGCGGAGGGCGTCTCGGGTGTCGGTGAGGTAGGTGTCCTCCTGGCCTGCGATGGCGATGTAGGCGTTGTTGTGGGGGTCGGTGCCTATGCGGAAGCAGTTGGCGCCTTCGCCGCAGTAGGGCTCTTCCCAGGTGATGTCGGGCACGGGTCTCCTAGAGGTCGTTGACAAGGGTGCGGATGAAGTCCCGTGAGGGCGCGGGGGCGAGCGCGACGGCTTCGGCCGCGTCGAGGTGGGCGCGGTACTTGTGGAGTTGCGCCTGGGTGTCGATGAACTCCGGGCCGTGTGTGCTGTCGAGTTCCACGGTGTCGAGGCGGGGGACGGCCGACTCGGCGTAGACGACGGACTGTCCTGCGCCGGGGAAGCCGCCCGCCTTGAACGGGATGACGCGTATCGTCACAGCCTCACGTTCGGACGCGTGCAGCAGGTGCTGCAACTGCCGCCGCGCGACGGGGGATCCGCCGAACTCCATGCGGAGCGCGGCCTCGTGAAGGATGACGTCGAGGGCCGGGGGATCCGTCCGGTCGAGTACCTGCTGCCGGTCGACCCGGTGGGCCAGGCGCGCGTTGAGGTCGGGGGCGAGCAGGGGCGGGATCACGGCTCGGAACACGGCGCGTGCGTGGTCCTCGGTCTGGAGCAGTCCCGGCAGGTGCACGCTGACGGTGATCCGCAGTCGTTTGGCGTGCCACTCCATCTCGGCGATGTCCAGGAAGCCGTCCGGGAGCTGGTCCCGGTACTCCTCCCACCAGCCCTTGTCGCGCCCGGCGGCCATGGCTGCCAGGGCCTCGATGAACTCCTCGTCCGCGCAACCGTAGTTGGCGGCGAGAGTACGCACGCGGTCGGCGCTGATGCCGGAGCGGCCCGACTCCATGTTGGGCACGTTCGTACGGGGGACGTTCAGCAGCCGGGCGGCGTGCTCCGTCTTGATCCCGGCCGAGGTGCGCATCCTGCGCAGTTCGGCGCCCAACCGCCTCTGACGCTCCGTCGGTTTGCTCCTCGGCGGCATGCGCCCCTCCTGTTCGGCTGCGTGACGGGGCCAGTCTGCCGCTGCGGTGCTCCCCTGGTCCACCCGGACTTCCGCGAAGAGTAGTACATGTACTCCTGCCATGGTCTACGGTTGGTTACTAGTCGCTTACGGCCCGGCATCACTCGGAAGCGCATCGCGCGAGCCTGCCTGCGTCCTCCTTCCCTGGGAGGGGTGCGCTCGCGCCAGGGAGACAAGCCACCGGTCGGGTGTACGTCGGCTGCGTCAAGTCCGCTGTCCAGCAAGGGAGTTCACTATGTCCGCTTCGCTCGCCGCCTCGGCCTGTCCCATCTCGACCGACCTCACGAAGGCGCCGCCGCCCTCCCCGGACACGCTCACGTACGGCTTCACCCTGCCTGCCGAGGCGGTGAGTTCAAGGGTTGCCCGGGCTACTACTCGGGTTGTTCTCCAGACGCATGGGCTGGAGGAGATGGCGGACGCTGCGGTGCAGGTGGTGGGTGAGCTGACGGCTTGCGCGTTCCGGTTCGCTGCGGATGCCTCGGTGTACGTGTCGCTGCGGTGGTGGGAGGGGGAGCTGCAGGTCGTTCTCTACGACGGACACCGCAGGCACACTCATCCCCGGCTGGCTGCGGCTTGCGATGAGCGGAGGGGGGATGCGTTGCGGGTTCTGGGGTGCGTGGTGGAGGGGTGCGGTGGGGAGTGGGGGTTCGGGGAGGCTCGGGAGCCTGGGGGTGGCACGCGGATGTGGGCTGTGCTGCCTTGGCAGGGGGCTCGGGAATTTGCGGGGGCGGGCGTGTGAGGAGGTGAAGCGGGGGTGCGGCGGGTTACTGGCGCCGCCATCAGCCTCGCCCACCTCACCGAACACCCGGATCCGCACCCGCACCAGCCACTTCGCAGCATTCGGCCCCGCAGAGCCGAAGCTCAGCGGGGCCGAAATAGAAGCCCCGAATTAACCAACAGCGTCGGCCAACGCCCGGCGGGGCACAGCCGTCCGATCGCGGCGCTTCCTGCGGAGCACTCAGCGCTGCCGGAGGGCGTCGATGGCAGCCTGCCTGATCCTCTTGGTCCGGCCCCTTTGAGAGACAACACGCAGGGCGTCCTGGTCAGTGGTCACACGGACCGCTCGCAGCTGAAGCCAGTCGGACCATCCGTCGATGAGATCGTCGACGGCCTCTGCCGACATGGCGCCCTGCTTGAGCGATTCCAGGACCCCGAGGTCCCGCGCCCGGCGCGCAGAGAAGTCGCGCACCGTCGGCGGGAGGATCCGTACCCATCGCTCGCGCTCGTCCCCCGGAACTCGTTCCAGTACGTCACCGACGACTCCGGATGCCAGCGGACCGTCCGGCTCCAGGGACACCGCCTCGAACAGCAGCGGCAGGGCGGCTGGGGTGTCCATCGCCACACGGTAGAGGGACCAGCGGTCGTGATCGTCGGCGAACGAGGCATCGTCCTCGTACTGGCCGACGGCCTGGGCGAGCTGCCGCAGCACCTCGCCGAGAGCCGGAGAGAGATCAGCAGCCACGCGCCTTATACCTTTCCATGGCACCTCGAACGTTCTCCCAGTTGGGCTGAGGAGCGCGTGCGGCTCACTTCCGGCCGACCGAAAAGGGCCGCTCCCGGAGGAGTTGCCCTTCCCATGGATGCGCTGCTCAGACGCCGATCGTTATCATCTCGATCACCCTGCTGCGCTCATCGCCTTCCACGAGCTGGGACAGATGGACAGTCGCCTTCACCGTGGGAATCCTGTAGCGCAGCGGCGCCACCGGGGGACGCAGCCCCTCAACGGTCGGCGGGACTACAGGTTCAGCAGCATGCCGGACCTCGGCCGACAACTGCCCCCAGGTGACTGCGCCGGAGAAGTCGAGATCGTATCTCTCAAGAACTTCCACAGCCATCCCGGGGACGTCGTCGAGCCGGTGTAGGTGAATGGTCAGCCACCGGCATAACCGCTCTGATTCACCGTCGAAGGTGACCTCCACCAATCCGAAATCGACCCGAAGGAATCGATTCGGCTTCCGCCCGTGGATTTGCCGCACACCGACTCCGAGCCGATTCTCCACTTCAGCCAGCGGAGATCCGGCGCCAACGCCGAGGAACGTGCCCGTCACCAAGGCTCGGGAAAGCTCGTCCGCAGCACTCATTTCCCTCCCCCAATGAGCTCGTAACACGATCACGAGCTGTGACTGAACGTCGCAGTTGGCCAGGTTGGCCAAGTAGCGCGCTCCGGGCGCCAGCTTGGCCCGCCCAGGAGCGCTCGATGCCCGAGTCAGGCGGTACTGGGGTCGGTCGGCCAACCTCCCTCGATGGCCGGACCGCTGCCGGCGGGGACGTTCGCGGCAACCAATGCTGCGGCCTCGCGAGCACTGAGCCGAGTTCCGAGCACACATGACTGCGCCTGCCGCGACCACGGTGTGACCACGTCCCACAAACTATCTCCCGCTGGTCTCACCCGCGGGACCTCCTCGTGGAATGGATCCGCAGTGCTGCTCAGCAGGCCGAACTCGCCGTGTGACGGAAACGGGAAGAACACGCGTAGCGCTGGCTGCGCGTACAGAGCCTCGGCTAGTTCGGCGTCGCCGAGCCGGATTACCGGCGAGCGTTCCAAAGTCAGCCGCCAAGCGGTCGACACCACCCTGCCTGGCGGTGCCGCGTCCAGCGGGTCACCTGCGAGAAGCGGCCAGTCACGCCGCAGTCGGTCGATCGACGCGCCACCGCACCAGGCGTGCAGGATTGCCGCGACCACGGCGAGGTCGGACGTGCTCCCGAAGGCACCCCACCGCCAGCCGGTGTCGGTTGATATTTCGAGACGGAACTCGCGTTCCTCGCGGTTGGTCGCGTACACGGCGAACCGCGCCTCCCCACGGGTGCAGCACGCAGCGACCGCAGGATCGGCCCCCTCGACGGGAGCCAGGAGCTCGACACAGTGCCCGCGTGGAGGCATCTCGCGAGCCAACGCTTCGACCAGGCCGCCCGGTCCAACCAGATCCCGGTAGAGCTCCGTAGGTACTTCGCTGGAACGGTTGTTCATGCACCCATCCTCGCGTGGGCCGTATGACGTCGGTGAGCAGTCAGCCGGACAGATCCGAAACGCGAGCAGGATCCGGCTTGATGGCAGCGAGGGTGGCATCGGCCTGCGTGGCGAGCCCCGCACGCACCGTTCCCAGCGCGGTATACGGCACTGCTCACCGAGCCTTGGACGCCCTTGCTGCTCGACGGCGTCACCTCATCGATGACGCATTCCGCCGCCTCTCACTTCTCGATGACCTTGCCGAGCCAACCCTTGAATTCGCCATTCCGTTCGACCACCGCTCTCACCTCAGCACAGGCCTGTGGCCCGACCCCCGCCAACAGCGGTGGGTCGGGCCACAGGCCTCGGTGCGGCTCCCGAACGGGGTGGTGGGCGCTCAGGTCGTGTACTGGTGCAGGCCGGGGACCGTCAGCGTGCCGCCGAACTGGCCTGCCTGGATGACCTTCACGTTCGTGAAGTAGATCAGGGGGATGTTCAGGGGCGGAGGGCTCTTCGGGCTGAACGTCACCGGGATCAGGCCGAACAGGTTGCCGGAGATGCTCTCCGTGTACATGATCGTCTTGCCGTCGGTGATCGTGGACTTCGGGTCGCCCTTCCTGGCTTCGACGTGGTACGTCTTGCCCGACAGGTCGTCCTTGACGATCTGGTGCAGGTCGCCGATCTCCGTGCCGTTGGAGATCACGTACTTCAGGACCTCCTTGACCGTGCCGCTGGCGGTGCGCACCTTGACGATGCCCTGGTAGTCCGCGCCCTTGAGCAGCAGCGAACTGGCCTGCAGGATCCACGGGTCGTCGGGCAGCCGGATGGTGTTGTCGACACCGCCCTCGTCGTCGGTAGCGACAGGGCAGTCGTCCGCGTCCGGCGTGGGGCTCGCGGAGGCGCTCGGGGAGGCTGTGGCGTCCTCAGCCGCCTTCGTGGTGTCCGCGGCCGCCTTCGTGGTGTCCTTGGTCGCCTTCGTAGCGTCCTCGGCCGCCTTGGCCGCCGTGTCGGTGGCGTCCTTGAGGACCTCGGTGACCTTCGGCGTCGTGTCCTTGACCGTAGCGGTGTCGGTCGTGTCCTTGGCCGCCGTCTCCGGGCTCGCCGCCGGTGACGCGGTCGGCGTCGGGCTGGCGGCCGGGGCCGAATCGGTGGTCTCCGTCGACTCCGTGGAGGTCGTGGACGCCGTGTCGCTCGACGAGTCGGTGCCGCCCGTGAAGATGCCCGTTATCGCGTCGCCGATGGTGTCCAGCAGGCCGCCGCTCTTCTCCTCGGGGGCGCTCGCGCTCGCCGAGGGGGTGGGCGTGGCCTTGTCGCTGTCGCCGCCGGTGCTGCCGGTGGACGTCGTCTTGCCCGCCGAGGGCGTCGGGGTCGGGGTGGGCTCGGCCGCGTCGTCGGAACCTGAATCCGACGAAGAGGAGTCGCCCGAGGCCGAGTCGTCGCCCGAGTCGGAGTCGCCGGCGGTGGCCGACGGAGTCGGCGTCGCTTCGTCGGAGTCCTCGCCGGACGTACTGTCCGTGGGGGACGCCGACGGGGTGGCCGACGCCGAGGCGTCGTCCTCCATCGCCGCGACGCAGTCCTTGTACTCCTCGGCCGCCTGGCTGTTGGACGCCGGAGCGTCATCGGCGTTGGCGAGCGTCGGCGTGAACCCCAGGCCCATGAACACGGCCGTCGGCATCGCCGCCAGGGCTATCGCCTTGCCGGCGGGCATTTGGAACCTGGTGAACAGCGGCTTTTTCGGGGCCGCATGCCGCGGCCCGGTTCTCCCGCGGGACGTGTCCACGTCAGTCCCATGGGTCACCTCGTCAGCCGGCACTGTGCCTCCCGTTCGCCCCGTTCACCGGGCTCGTTCCTGACAGATCGTTCGGCTCGTACGGCTCGTTCGGCTTGCTCATGTCCAGTCGGCTCTGCGCCGCAACCGGGTCCGCTCCGTCGGTGGCCTCGGCAGACACAGGGGCCGCAGCGGCGAGGGCCGCATCCGTGTCCTTGCGCGCGGGCTCCCCGTACTTCGACTCCGGCTCACCAGGCGCCCAGGCGATGGCCAGCGCGCCGCCGACCAGGGCCAGCAGGAAGCCGATGATGAACCCGCCGAAGTTGGAGACCGGGAGGGACACCAGTCCCAGCAGGATCGCGGCGGTGCCGGCGAAGGTCCGTACGTGCTTCTGGAACCAGAGGTTGATACCGAGTACGACGAGCAGCACACCGATGATCAGGGATCCCGCGCCCGCCGTCGTCGACATCGCCATCGTGAGATGGCCGATCTGGAGGTTGAAGTACGGGAAGTACATGATCGGGAAGCCGGCGAGCAGGACCAGGAGGCCTGCCCAGAACGGGCGGGTACCCCGCCAGTCGCGGAACTTCCGCTTGAAGACGTGAAGATAGTGCTCGTCCTGCGCGGGCGACTCGGCGTTCATGGAAAACAGCTCCCTGGAGCGGTGTTGCCGTGATGAGTGTTGATGCGGTGTAGGAGAGCGAACGGGCGGGGCACCATCGGGCCCCGCCCGTCACTGAGTGCTTAGTAGCACTCGGCGCCAGTGCCCTTCGACAGCTTCATCGAGAGACCACTGAGCTCGAAGGTTCCGGCAGTGGTGGCCCACGCCGTCTGCTTCACCTTGGAGAGCTCCACGGAGTCGGCCTGCTGGCCGAAACCGTACGGGTTCGCCTTCTTACCCGTGATCTCGTCCGACTTGACCTTCGGTCCCTTGTTGAAGGAACCGGCTGCCACGCCGATGTCGATGCCGTGGAAGACCGCGTTGGCCTCCAGGTCCTCGACGTCGATGTACAGGTTCTCGGCCTTGACCGGCGTACCGCCGCCGCCGGCCTCCAGCCTGAGGGTCACCGAACCGATGATCGGGATGTTCGGCGTGACCACGGACTGGCACATCTTGGTGATCTCGGCACTGTTGAACGCCGAGACCGCGACAGGGTGCATCGCCTGGTCGCCCGACAGGGTGTAACCCGTGTCGATCGCCCCATACTGCGAGAAACCCTTACCGTTGAGCTGATCCGCCGTCACCTTGAACGACTGACCGGAAACGCTGAACGAAGCGGCGAGAGCACCCTGCGCGAGGGCAACACCTATACATGCCGTAGCGGCAACGCTGGGCACCATCACCACAGCGAAACGCTTCCATCTGGTCCCGCCACGCACCTGGGACTCCATATTTCCTCCTTCTCGGACGTACATCTCCTGGCCCTGACTGCCCCATAACGGCGGCTCAGCCGGGCAGGGATGGGAGAAGTGCTACGTCCTCGGTAAGGAGAGCGCCCGCGCTCGACGGCGCGAACAGCGCCCGAATCACCGGCGATCACCCCCGAGCGACAACCACTGGTCGCGCCTGACGCACATCACGCACAACCTTGCCGGACAGGCTCCACCCGAAGGCGAAGACCCCCCTGTCCGAGAGCCGGCGCCACTGCCGCCGACTCTGCCCGGTGGGGACCCAACAACTCCCGTCCGGCCGACTGGCTGTCGGCGTACGGGATAGGACCGAGCGTCGCCGATCGTGGTGCATTCTCGCCGCCCGCACAAGGGGGTTCGTTACTGGCTAGTAACGGGCAGATAACCGAGCAACGACACGCGGGTGTCGTTCGACAACGCTGGGTGGTCCTCAGGGGGGTGACAAACCAGCAACTTCTTGCCTCAAACCCGACAGCGCGACGCCCCTGGCTTACTCCAAGTAACAGCGGCCGCGTTTACCAAGATTTGGTAAAGCGCGGCCGCATTGACACTCGATCCGCAAATCCTTCACGCGGACAACACCCGCCGCCATGTTTAGCGACAGGTCAGACCACTGATCGATCGTCGATCCGCAGCCCACCCCGGACAGCCACCCGACCGACCGGTCAGAACAACGCCCGCGCCAGCGCCCGCCGGGCCGCCGCGACCCGTGGGTCGTCCGCGCCGACCAGTTCGAACAGCTCCAGCAGCCGCAGCCGCGCGGCATCCCGGTCGTCGCCCGCCGTACGCCCCACCGTCTCGATGAGTCGCCCGAAGGCGTCCTCTACATGGCCGCCCACCAGATCCAGGTCGGCGGCGGCGATCTGCGCCCCCGCGTCCTGCGGCTTCTCGGCGGCGTCCTTGCGCACCTGCTGCGGGTCGACGCCCTGCACGCGCTGGAGCAACTCGGCCTGCACGAGGCCGAGTTTGGCCTCCGTGTTCCCGGGGTCGTCGCTCAGCACGTTCTTGTACGCCTGCACCGCACCGCCCAAGTCCCCCGCGTCCAGGGCCTGCACGGCGGCTTCGAGCAGCGCGTCGTACGGCCCGACCGGGGCCTGGGGAGCGGCGGCGACGGGCCGGTCACCGGGTGCGGCGTCCGCGTCGACGACGAGGCCGGTGAGGCCGAAGCGCTGTTCGGCGACCTGCACGAGCTGGTCCAGGGTCTGCCGGATCTGCACCTCGCCGGCGGCGCCCTGGAAGAGGGGCAGCGCCTGCCCTGCGACGACGGCGAAGACGGCCGGGATCCCCTGGATGCCGAACTGCTGCATCAGCATCTGGTTGGCGTCGACGTCGACCTTGGCGAGGACGAAGCGCCCGTTGTACTCGACGGCCAGCCGCTCGAGAACGGGGCTCAACTGCTTGCACGGCTCGCACCACTCGGCCCAGAAGTCGATGACGACGGGCACTTCGGTGGACCGCTGCAGGACGTCGAGTTCGAACCCGGCCTCATCGACCTCGATGACGAGGTCGGCCGGGGAGACGGCCCCTCCCCCACCCTGGCGGGCGGCTTCGGCGCGCGCCTGCTCCGCCTTCGACTTGGCCTCCTGGGCCGCCTTCACCGCGGCGAGGTCGACGACCCCGCTCATGGACATGTTCCGTGGCTGCATGCGTCTATCCTCCCCCGTCCGGCGCGTACATGTGAAAGCCGTCGTGAAAAGCGGTCCTGGTCGATTCCTGGTCGATGGACACTGCTTTCGCTACGAGCCGTAGCGTAACGGTAGCCGCAGCCTCCTGGGAACCGCCCCCAAGTGACCTCCCTCACGACCTCACAGGACAGGATTGGCCGGTTATGGTCGTGCCATGCAGAGCCGCACGCCCGTCAGCCGTACGGGACGCCCCCGCAGCGCCACAGCGGACGCGGCGATCCTGGCGGCGACGCGGGACGCCCTGGTCGAACTGGGCTGGTCCAAGCTGACGTTGGGGGACGTGGCCACGCGTGCGGGGGTGGCGAAGACGACCCTCTACCGCCGCTGGCCCGGCAAGAACGAACTGGTCGTCGACGCGGTGGCGGCACTCTTCGACGAACTCGAAATGCCCGACCGGGGCAGCCTCGCGGCCGACATCGAGGGCGTCGTCCTCCAGTTCGCGGCGATCCTGGTGCGCCCGGAGACGAAGAGCGGCCTGATGGCGGTAGTCGCGGAGTCGACGCACGACGACGCCCTGCGGGAGCGCATCCGCGCGTCGATCGTGGACCGCCAGAAGCGCCTCGTCCTGGAAGGCCGCGCCCGCGCCCAGCAGCGCGGCGAACTCCCCCCGGAAACGGACCCGGAGGAGGCCGCCCGCGCGGTGGACCTGATCTTCGACATGGTGGCGGGAGCGGTGGTGCACCGCACGCTGGTGAGTGCGGAGCCGGTGGACCCGGAGTGGGCGGAAGCCTTCACCCGGGTGCTGGTACTGGGGCTGGGCCGCAACCAGTAGCCGATACGTCGTTACGCCGTCACGCCTTGGCGGCCACCGGCGTCGGCTCCGCGAACTGCGCCGCCAGCTCGTGGCTGACCTTGCGCTCCACGAAGAACGCGGCGGTGGGGACGGTGCCGGCGAGCAGGACCCACAGCTGCCTGCTCACCGGCCACTTCGCCTTGGAGCCCAGATCGAAGGCGAAGACCAGGTACACGACGTACAGCCAGCCGTGCGCGATACCGACGACGCTCGTGAAGCTGTCGGCGCCCTTGATGTCCAGGACGTATTTGGCGAACACCCCGAGGGTCAGCAGAACCAGCAGCACACCGGTGACGTAGGCCATGACGCGGTAGCGGGTCAGCACGCTTTTCTTCATGCGTACGAGCGTAACCACCGGTTTCCAGCGATCTTCCGGCGGCCCCGGTCGGCCCCGGTACCCCTGCCGCCCGGCCTAATCCTCGTCGAAGTCGCTCGCGGCCACCCGCAACGGCCGCAGCATCGCGAAGATCTCCGCGCACTCCTCCGCGTCGTACACACCGAGGCCGAAGTCCATCGCCATCAGGTCGCGGGTCGCCGCGTCGACTGCCTCGCGGCCCTTCTCGGTGATGGTGGCGAGGGTGCCGCGGCCGTCGTTCGGGTTGGGACGCCTGGCGACGAGGCCCGACTTCACCAGGCGGTCCACGGTGTTGGTGACCGAGGTCGGGTGGACCATCAGACGCTCGCCGATCTTGGACATCGGCAGCTCGCCCGCCTTGGAGAACGTGAGGAGCACCAGCGCCTCGTATCGCGCGAACGTCAGACCGTACGGCTTCACCACCGCGTCGACCTCCGCGAGCAGGATCTGCTGCGCGCGCATGATCGAGGTGATGGCGGCCATGGACGGGACGTTTCCCCAGCGCTGCTTCCACAGTTCGTCGGCGCGTGCGATGGGGTCGAAGGGGAGACTGAGCGGCTTCGGCACGGCACCAGACCTTACCGGCCGGTCATATCGCGGTCAGCCCCCGTCTCGCCCCTCGGTCCCGCCCGGCGTGCCCCAGGCCGCCCCCGGTGTCGTATCCGTGGCGGTCGGTCCGCTTATCGCGCGATTGCCGACTGATCGCCAACGCTCACCACCGACCCTGAACGGGCCGCCGGGCGGCCCCGGGAGCGACGCCTGGTGCAACCCGCCGGGGCGGACCGGCGGCCGGGCGGTGGTGGCCGGAGTACGCGCTCGGGCCGGCCCGTAACTTCCGTACCCGGTAAGCCGGTTCAGCACAGTCTTCGCGTCACACGTCACCGCACCTGGATCCACTTCGCCTCCGACGGCGTCCCCTTCGCGTCGGTCACGAACAGCATGTACCAGCCGGGCGGCACGAGCGTCCGGTCCTTCGGTACGTCGACCGTCACCGAGGTGCGGTCCTTGCTGAGGGGGAGGTCGATGGAGCGCTGTTCGACGTCCGTCGTGTGGGTGACCGCGCTGGGGCGCATCAGGCGGGCCTTCGAGATCCGTTCGGGGTGCGTGGTGGCGAAGGTCGCGCGGCCGAGTTTGTCGGTCTCCTGGGGGCCGTCCCCGAGTACGGGACGGTTCTTGCCGTATCTGTGCAGCGCGGGCGGGGTGAAGATCTCCATCCGCTGCTCGAAGTGACCGAGCTTGGTGTTCTGCTGGTTGTCGTAGAGCGGGTCGGAGCCGAAGGTGGCGACCCGGCCGTCGGGCAGGAGCAGCGCCTCGGAGTGGTAGTTGCGGCCCACCTTCGGGGAGGCCGCCGCACGGAACGCGTTGGCCTTGGGGTCGTAGAACTGCGCCTTGAGGATGTTGCTGGCGCTGCGGCCCCGGTAGTCGGCGGAGCCGTTGGACGTGAACACCGTGTCGTCCGGCATGAGGACGCTGTTCAGATAGCGGGTGCCCTGGGGGAGGTCGGGGCCGGCCTCGAAGACCGGGTTGTCCTTCTTCAGGTCGACCACGGCCGTGCGGCGCGTCGCCTTCTTCGACTCGCCGACGCCTCCGCCGCCCATGATCATCACCTTCTGGTCCTGCGCGGGCGGAAGGAGGACGGAGGCGGACGTCTCGGTCTCGTCGGCGTCCGTCAGGCCCGGCACCTTCTCGAAGGTGTTCTTCTTCAGGTCCCACAGGCCCGGCGCGCGGCCCTTGGTCGCGGGGCCGTAACCGGCGTTGGAGGCCGGGTAGAACAGCTTGCCGCCCTTGGTGAGGAAGAGGGCGGGGTAGGTGGGGAAGTAGCGCTTGGGGCCCGGGGTCCACTTCTTGGTCTTCGGGTCGTAGATCTCGTTGTCCCCGGGGTCGATCGCCCCGACGTCGTCGAGACCGGAGACGGCCAGGACCCGTCCGTCGTCGAGGCCGACGAGGGTCGGGTACCAGCGGGCCTTGTCCATCGGGTCGACCGGGAGGTACTTCTCGGCCTTCGGATCGAACTCGTAGGCCGCCCTGATCCCCTGGAAGTCCTGCTTGTCCATGGTGATCTTCTCGGAGAGGCCGTACGTGTTGTCGGCGTCCTCGCCCTTCAGGCCGACGATCTCGTACTGCGCCTGCTTGGCGGTGATCGACACGGGCCCGGCCTGGGCCGCCTCGACGAAGACCCGGGCCTCGCTCGGGACGACCTTCGTCACCCAGGGCTGCATGACCCCGGCCGCGTTGTACGTGATCTTCTGGGTGCGTTTGGCCTTGGGGACGGTGACGTCGAACCTGCTGACGTACTCGACCCCGGACGGCGAGCGGAAGCGGGTGCCCTTCTTCAGGACCACCGGTTTGTCGGGGTTCTCGTTCTTGACGCGCATCCCGCCGCCTGCCCGCTCGACCTCGCCGTCGAGGAGCTCGTAGCGGGCGGTGCCGCCGGCCACCAGGAGCCGTCCGTCGGGGAGTTGGGCGTGTCCGGCGCAGAAGAAGTCGTCGGGGGTGGCGATCCGTTTGAAGGTGTCCGTCCTCGGGTCCCAGAGGATGGTGTCGAACGACCCCTTGTCGAACTTCTTCTGTTCGTTCCCCGAGCCCGCGACGATCAGCACCTTGCCGGTGTGCAGCAGGGCCGCGTGGATGGCGTTGGTGCGGAACTCCTCGGGGATGTCGATCGCGCTCCAGGAGCCGTACTTGGCCTGGTAGCCGGGCTGGGCGATCTTGTACTCGTGGTACCGCTCGCTGGCGAAGCCGAGCATGGCGGGGGCGTTGAGACCGGCGAGCAAAGTGACGCCTCCGATGCCCAGGGCGGTCTTCTTGGTCTTCTTCGACAGTTGGAAGGCCATGGCCTAGTTCCCTCCTGTCGGGGTGCTGGAGGCCGGGGCCACCGGAGCGACCGGAGCGACCGAGCTGGTGACGATCGCGGGTTCCTCGCGCTCCCTCGTTTCCCCGACCTCCCCGACCTCCCTGATGTCCCTGATTTCCCTGATCTCGCCACGCTCCTTGCCCCCCTTGCGCTCCTTGCGCTCCTTTCGGCGGGTGGCGATCCACACCCCGACCGGGGCCAGGGAGATCGCCGTGCCGAGGACGGCCCAGGTGCGCATGGCCCCATGGGTGTGGCCGAGGTGGACGGAGGCGACGAGTGACGTCGTGAGGAGCGCGGCCCAGAAGAGATGGACGCGGAAGGTGAGCAGCCGGTCGGGGCTGACGTCCCCGCCCTTGGGCGTGACGACGAACCGGCTGGGGCGGCGGAGCAGGGCCGCGCCGAACGACTTCAGGTAGATCGGCGCGGAGAGCGCCGACATCGCCATGCCTGCGAGCCCGCCGGAACCCTCGGGTTCGTGGGGCGAGACGTTGTGCCGCCGGTTCCACAGGTACAGCCCGATCTGGAGGGCGGCGGCGTCGCTGTAGAGCATCAGCCAGACGGAGGCCGCAACCTGGGTGCCTGAGGCCCCGAACCAGAGGAAGAGGAAGCAGCTCAGCATGCCGAGGAACCAGTTGACGGCCGTCATCGGGTAGTAGACGAGCATGAGCGTGTACGAGAAGAGCCGGCCCGGGGGCATCGTGAAGGGCGCTTTCCAGTACTGCTTGAAGAGCGTCTCGTACGTGCCGCGCGACCAGCGCATCTGCTGGGTGAAGAAGTCGGTCCAGGAGGCGGGCCCCTCGCCCACGGCGAGGACGTCGGGCGTGTAGACGGACCGCCAGTGGCGCCCGGTACTCGGATTGCGGCGACGGTGCAGCTCGAACCCCGTGGCCATGTCCTCGGTGATGGAGTCGTACAGCCCGCCGATCTGTTTGACCGCAGCGATGCGTACGACGTTGTTGGTGCCGACGAACATGGGGGCGCGGTAGCGGTTGCCGGCCCGCTGGATGAGCGCGTGGAAGAGGAACTGCTGCGACTCGGCGGCCTTGGTGACGGGGTGGGTGTAGTTGCCGTACACCTGGGGGCCGACGACGAAGGCGACGTCCGGGTCGCGGAAGAAGCCCGTCATCCGCTCCAGGAAGTTGGGGAGCGGGATGTGGTCGGTGTCGACGGAGGCGTAGAAGTCGTACTCGTCGCCGTGCCTGGCGATCCACGCGTTGTAGTTGCCGTGCTTGGTACGGGTCTTGTGGACGCCCTTGGCCCGGTTCCACTCGGGCACCCCGTAGCGGCTGAAGTGCCGTACGCCCAGCTCGGCGCAGAGCGCCTTGGCCTGTTCGTCGTCGCCCTCGTCGAGGAGCCATACGTCGACGCCGTGGGGGCCGGGGTGGTGGACGCGGGTCGCGCCTTCGAGGGTGGCCCGGACCATCGCGAGGGGTTCCTTGCCGGGGACGTACGTGGTGAGGAAGGCGACGCGGGTGCCTGACTCGGGTACGACGGGCACGGGGTCGCGGGCGACCATGGTGGCGTGGGCGATGGACACCACGTTGACGAGCATGAACAGCTCGATCAGCCCGATGGCTATGAGCATCACCATGTCGAGATGGACCAGCCATCTCTCACCGCCCTCGCGCTCCACCCAGTGGGTGGGCCAGACGAGGTAGACGAGCAGCGCGCCGGTGAGCAGGGGCGCGAGGGTCATGAGCAGGACGGCGCGTATTCGGCGTGGCTCACGGGAGAGGAGCGAGGTGTACCGGACGCGGTACGGGGATCCGGCCGGCGCCTCGGTGAGGGGTCCGGCCAGTCGGCTGTGGGTGTCGTAGTCGTAGCCCTCCGGCCGCACAGCGCCCTCCAGTGATCGAACGAATCCGATATCCCCACGAAAGTGGAGACAGGTCGGCATGTCGAACTGGGTGCGTCCATGCGGGTGGAAATGCGCGGCCGGTTACCGGCTGAGGGTTACGAGGAGAGGATCACGGGGAAAGGTGGCGCTCCACCGTCTCCACCTTGGAGGTGAGACCGTCGGTCACTCCGGGGCGGATGTCGGCCTTGAGGACGAGGGAGACGCGCGGCGCGCGTTCCTCCACGGCGGCGACGGCGCGTCTGACGACGTCCATGACCTCGTCCCAGTCGCCCTCTATGGACGTGAACATCGCGTCGGTGCGGTTGGGGAGCCCGGATTCGCGGACGACGCGTACGGCGTCGGCGACGTACTCCCCCACGTCCTCGCCGACGCCGAGGGGCGTAACGGAGAAGGCGACGATCATGACTTGTAGGCCTCTTCCTGGCGGACCCGGGAGGCGATGGCCGCGTTGACCGCGTGCTCGGCCTCGCGGCGGAGCTTGCGCTCGGCGAAGAAGCCCCCGGTCGGGAGGACGGAGAGGACGAAGTAGAGGGCGGCGGTCTTCAGGGACCACTTGGTGCGGTTCCAGGCGTCCGCCCAGAAGATCACGTAGAGGACGAAGAGGATGCCGTGGACCATGCCCATGACGGGCACCGCGTTGAAGTCCGTGGTCCGCTTCAGCACCGAGCAGACCAGCAGGAGGAGGAAGGAAACGGCCTCGGGGGCCGAGACCAGCCGCAGGCGGCGGAGGGCGGAGGCGGTCTTGATGTCCACGGGTCACCTTCGGTGGGTCGCTTTGCGAGGGGGTCGCTTTGTGAACGGACGCACAAGCGTTTGCCCATTGTGGCATTCGCGGCCCGACGGCCGGGGCGGGGGTGTCTCCCTCCCGGGGTCGGGCGTCCCTTAGGGGGAGGTTCAGGGGCGATCTCCACCTTCGGGATCTGTTGCCGGGGGTGTCCGGCGGGCTACCTTCGCCCCGTGGCGATGTTTCGACTTCAAGGCAGCAAGGTGCTGGCCATCGACATGACCGGGGACGCCGTGAAGGCGAAGAACGGCTCGATGGTGGCGTACGACGGGCAGATGGACTTCAAGAAGCTCAGCGGCGGCGGTGAGGGCATCCGGGGGATGGTCACCCGGCGGATCACCGGTGAGCAGATGACACTGATGGAGGTGAAGGGGCACGGGACGTGCTGGTTCGCCGACCGGGCCTCCGAGATCAATCTTGTCGGCCTCCAGGGGGACAAGTTGTACGTCGAGTCGAGCAACCTGCTGGCGACCGACGCGGGCCTGCGCACCGGCACGTCGTTCACCGGGATGCGCGGCGCCTCCCAGGGCAACGGTCTGTTCACGACGACCGTCGAGGGGCACGGCCAGGCGGCGATCATGTCGGACGGGCCGGCGGTGGTGCTGCGGGTGAGCCCGCAGTTCCCGCTGACGGTCGACCCGGGGGCGTACATCGCGCACCAGGGCAACGTCCGGCAGTCCTTCCAGTCGGGCGTGACGTTCCGCACGCTCATGGGCGAGGGCGGCGGCGAGGCCTTCCAGATCCGTTTCGAGGGCGACGGCCTGGTGTACGTCCAGCCCAGTGAGCGCAACACGATCGCCGGGGACGTGTGACATGCCCTTCACTGAGATCAACTCCAAGATGATCGAGGCGACCGTCATGCCCGGTCAGCGCCTGTTCAGTCAGCGCGGGGCGATGCTCGCCTACAAGGGCGAGGTGTCCTTCACGCCCAACATGCAGGGCGGGCAGGGCGGGATCATGTCGATGATCGGCCGCCGGGTCGCCAATGAGGCCACCCCGCTGATGACCGTCGAGGGCAGCGGCACGGTCCTCTTCGGGCACGGCGGCCACCACATCCAGGTCATCAGCCTCACCGGGGACACGCTGTGCGTCGAGGCGGACCGCCTCCTCGCCTTCGACGGCACACTCCAGCAGGGCACGATGTTCATGGGCTCACAGGGCGGCGTCATGGGCATGGTCCGAGGGCAGGTGACGGGCCAGGGGCTGTTCACCACCACCCTCAAGGGGCACGGCGCGGTCGCCGTCATGGCGCACGGAGGCGTGATCGAGGTGCCGATCACCCCCCAGCGCCCGGTCCATGTCGACCCGCAGGCGTACGTCGCGCACCACGGCGACGTACGCAACAAGCTGTCCACCGCGCTCGGCTGGCGCGACATGGTGGGCCGCGGCTCGGGCGAGGCGTTCCAGCTGGAGCTCAGCGGCAGTGGTGCGGTGTACGTACAGGCGTCGGAGGAGAAGCTGTGACCACCTACCCGGGCGCGGGGCCCGTCGTCCACGACCCGATGACGCTGCCGTCCGACGACAAGGTCAACAACTACACCTTCTGTGTGGAGCTCAAGGGGAGCCAGTGGTTCCTGCAGAAGGGGAAGATGATCGCCTACTACGGCTCGATCGACTTCAACGGCATCGGACACGGCCGCCTGGACCGTCTTGTCCGTACGTCTTTTCATTCGCCTCTGCACGCGAGCGACTGGGTCGTCGCCGAGGGTTCGGGCAAGATGCTGCTCGCCGACCGGGCCTTCGACGTGAATTCGTACGACCTGGAGGAGGGCAACCTGACCATTCGCTCAGGCAACCTTCTCGCTTTTCAGCCAAGTCTCGCGCTCAAGCAGTCGATCGTGCCGGGCTTCCTGACCCTCATCGGAACGGGCAAGTTCGTGGCCGCCTCGAACGGCCCAGTGGTGTTCATGGAACCCCCGATCCGGGTGGACCCGCAGGCCCTGGTCGGCTGGGCCGACTGCCCCTCCCCCTGCCACCACTACGACCATGGGTACATGACGGGCCTGATGGGCGGTCTACGTGCGATGACGGGCATCGGCGGGGCCTCCGGCGAGGAGCACCAGTTCGAGTTCGTCGGGGCCGGTACGGTGCTGCTGCAGTCCTCCGAGACACTCATGGCCGAGCAGGCCACGGGCGCGGTTCCGCACGAGCCCGGAGTGCCGGGTGGCGGCGGGGCCCCCGCGGGCCATCCACAGCAACCGGGCGTACCACGCCTTCCCGGACAGCTCGGCGACCTCCAGCGTCGCTTCGGGCTGTGAGCGGTAGTCTGCGGAGTGTGACGTCGAACGTGTGCGCGCCGTCACCCAACCCTCACTAGTTCGCCTTTCAACCTTTTAGGTAGACTTCATTCATGGAGACCGAGACGGCCACAAGCTGGCTGACCGACGCGGAGCAGTGCGCCTGGCGCACCCACCTGGAGGTCAACAGGCTGTTGACCTACCAGCTCGAAAAGGACCTGCAACCGTTCGGCCTGACGATGAACGACTACGAGATCCTCGTGAACCTCTCCGAGTCCGAAAACGTACGCATGCGGATGAGTGACCTCGCGTCCGCGACCCTCCAGTCCAAGAGCCGACTGTCCCACCAGATCACCCGCATGGAGAACGCGAACCTGGTCCGCCGCGAGAACTGCGAGTCCGACCGGCGGGGCCTGTACGCGGTGCTCACCGAACAGGGCATGGACACGATGAACAAGGTCGCGCCCCATCATGTGGCGTCCGTACGGCGGCACTTCATCGATCTGCTGACCCCGGAAGCACTGGCCGAGCTCAGCTCGTCGCTCAAGCCGATCTCGCAGCACCTGCGCGGCCACCGAGGCCGCCCGTAGGACCCCTCCGACGGATCAGGTGACCGGCAGGCGGAGCTCGAACAGGGCTCCGCCTGCGGTCGCTTCCCGCACGGTCAGCGTGCCGCCGTGCCGTACGGCGACGTCCCGGGCGATGGCGAGTCCGAGCCCGGCGCCGCCGTCATCGCGGCTGCGGGCGGCGTCGAGCCGTACGAACCGCTCGAAGACCCGCTCCCGGTCGTCCTCGGGCACCCCGTCCCCGTCATCGGCGACCTCGACCACGGCCCGCTCGCCCTCCCGCCGCACGGACACGGTGACCGCCGACCGGGCGTGCCGCTGCGCGTTGTCCAGCAGATTGGCGACCAGTCGCCCCAACTGCGTCCGGGACCCGGCGACTTCCACGACCGCCCCTGTTTCCGGCCCTGTTCCCGGCGTCACCCCCACCCTCCCTTCCGCCTGCTCCCGGACCAGCTCCGCGAGGTCGAAACACGCGCCGGCGGGCCGCTCCCCCGCGTCCAGGCGAGCGAGCAGCAGCAGATCGGCGGCGAGGCGCTGCAGCCGTACGGTGTCCTCGACGGCGCCGTCGACATCCAGCAACTCCGGGTGCGCGGCGCCGACTTCGAGCTGGGTGCGCAGGGAGGCGATGGGGCTGCGCAGTTCGTGGGAGGCGTCGGCGACGAACCGGCGCTGGCGTTCCACGGAGGCCTCCAGGGCGGCCAGGGTCTCGTTGGTGGTCCGGGCGAGCCTGGCCACCTCGTCGTGCGTGTCCGGCACGGGGACGCGCCGGGCGAGGTCCTGGGAGGCGGTGATCGCGGCCATCTCGGCCCGGATGCCCTCGACGGGGCGCAGCGCACGCCGGGTGACCAGCCAGGTGACGCCCGCGACGACACCGAGGAGCAGCGGGAACCCGATCAGCATGACGGTCAACGCGGTGCTGACCGCGCTCTGTTCGACGGAGAGCGGCGCGCCCGCGTACACGGTGAGCGTGCCCTTGCCGTCGACCTCGACCCGCACGGCCGCGAACCGGTAGTCGGCCTCGTCCCCTTCGACGGTCGCGGACCCGTCGGTGAAGACGACGTCGTCGTCGATCTCCCCGGGCGAGAGGGAGCCGTCGTCATCGTCGTCCGCGGTCCCGCTGTCGTCACCGCCGTTGCCCGTCGGCGCTTTCGGGCGCACCGCCTCGACGCCCGTGCCGCTGATCCGCTCCAGGTCCTCACTGGCCGCGACCAGCCGCCCGGACGTGTCGACGACCTGGACGGGCCGGTCGTCGTGATCGAGCGACAGCTTGTCGTACGCCGTCCCGGCCGCCAGGTCGGCGGCGACCGCCCGCGCGGTCCGCTCCGCCTGCGTACCGGCCTGGCCGCTCAGGTTGGACCACAGGGAGAGCAGTACGGCGGTCCCGGCGGCGAACAGCGCGATGGCCACGACGACGGTGGCACCGAGGGTCGCCCGGGCCCGTACGGAGCCGAGAGCGCGTCTCACCGCGACGCCTCCAGCCGGTATCCGGCGCCGCGCACGGTCCGGATGAGCGGGGCGCCGAGCTTCCGGCGCAGGGTGCTGACGTACACCTCGACGATGTTCGGGTCGCCGTCGTACGCGAAGTCCCAGACGTGTTCCAGGATCCGCGCCTTGGACACCACCTCGCCGGCCCGCACGACGAGCTGCTCCAGGACGGCGAACTCCTTTGCCGTGAGGGTGACTTCGTCCTCGCCGACGTGGACGCGGTGGGCCGCGGTGTCGACTCTCAGCTCGCCGACCACATGGACGGGCGAGGCCCCGGCCGACCCGCGCCGGCGCAGCAGCGCCTTCACGCGGGCGACCAGGACGACGTAGGAGAACGGCTTGGTCAGATAGTCGTCGGCACCCGTGTCGAGGCCCTCCGCCTCGTCGTACTCGCCGTCCTTCGCGGTGAGCATGAGGATCGGTACGTCGTGCCCGGCGGCGCGCAGGGCCGCGCAGACGCGGTAGCCGTTGAGGCCGGGCAGCATGATGTCGAGGATCACCAGGTCGTACGGCGTCTCGGTGGCCCGGTGCAGGCCCTCGCGGCCGTCGTGGACGACGTCCACGGCGTAGCCCTCGGCGGTCAGGCCCTTGGCGAGCGACAGGGCCAGTCGCTTCTCGTCCTCGACGATCAACAGTCGCATGCGTACAGCCTCGCAAAACGAACCTGAAGGCGCCTTCAGGTGACTTCAGGTCTGCTTCAGGCGGCCTCGGGCAGCTTGGTTCTCGTCATCGAAGCGAGCGAAAAGGCAGGAAACCCCATGAAGCGGAACATCGTCATCGCCACCCTCACCGCCGCCGCCCTGGCCGGCGGCACCGTCGCGGCCTTCGCGGCGGGCGACGAGGAGACAGCGACGCGGCCTGCGACGGGCGCGAACGTGCAGGTGGTCTCCGACCGGGACGACGACGCAGACGCCGACGCAGACGCAGACGACGCCACGGACGACCGGAGCGACGACGCCGACGACCGTACGGCGGTCAGCGGGAGCGGCGTCACCGCCGCCGAGGCGATCGCGGCGGCGCTCCGGCACACGCCGGGCACCGCCGTCTCCGCCGAGCTGGAGGACGACGGCGCCGGTGCCGGCACGTGGGGCGTGGATGTCGTGCGGGGTGACGGGGCCGAGTACGACGTCGACGTCTCCGGCACCGGGAAGGTGCTGGGCGCACACCGCGACACCGACGACGACAGCGACAGCGAGGACCGCGCCGAGCTGGCCGCGCTGAAGGGCGCGAGGTTCGACGCCCGGGAGGCTGCCCTCGGCGCCGCCGCGAAGGGCACGGTCACCGAGGTCGGCGCCGATGAGGAGAGCGGCGCGGTGGCGTGGAGCGTGGAGACCGTGAAGGACGGCAGGGCGAGCGAATGGAAGGTCGCCCTGGACACGGGCAAGGTCACGCAGGACCATTCCGACGACGACTGAGAAGAACGCCCCCGCCGCCCCTACCCGTCCCATCCCTGGGGGCTACCGCCCCCAGACCCCCGCTTACGGCCCTGAACGGGCCTTGTCCTCAAACTCCCCCAGAGGGAGGACCCCGGGACGGGCTGGAGGTGCGGGCCGGTGCTGGAGGGGTACGGCCTGGGCTGCAAGTGCGGTGGAGGCGGGTGGGTGGGAAAAAGGACCCGGGCCGAACAGGCCTCGCCCTCGGAACACCGGATCAGCTGAGATACCCAGACCCGCCAGCAGAACCGCCCCGCCGGTCAGGGCGAAACAGACGGCCACCGGCAGGTGCCCCGCGAGGACCCCGGCCCCGGCGGAGCCGATCGTGCTGCCCGCGTTGGTCGCCGTGTTGACCCACGTCCCGGCTCGGACGCGCGCCTCGGGTGCCACCGTCTCGTCGGCGATGAGATACGCGGTGGTCAGGGCCGGGGACACGAAGAACCCGGCCACCGCCATGGTGACGGCGAGGGTGCCCAGGCCGGGGGCGAGTCCCGCGCCGAGGAGTGCCAGGGCCAGGCCGAGTGCCAGCAGGGCGAGCCGGATCCGGGCGGGCCGGCGCCAGGCCACCGCGCCGTTGAGCAACCCGCCGACGGCGCTTCCGGCGGACAGTGCGGCCAATACCCAGGCCACGCTCGCGCCGCCGTGGCCGTGCTGCCCGGCGAACACCACGACCAGGAGGTCGAGGGAGCCGAGGGCGAGCCCGACACCCGCGGCGGCGCCGACAGGCCCCCGGATGCGGCCCAGCACACGCCGGCCGCCGTCCGTCCTCCGTGGGGCACTGCGTGCGGCGGGGCGCATCGCCCGTACCGCGGGCGACGTCACGAACCCGGCGGTGCCCGCCGCCATCAAGGCCGCCCCGACGACGATGCCGACGGCCGGCACGGTGAACCCGGCGAGGACACCCACCAGCAACGGCCCCGAGACGAACAGCAGTTCCTCGGCGACACCGTCGAGGCTGTACGCCCGCTGCAGCAGCTGCCGATCCTCGGCGATCCTGCTCCACACGGCCCGCATGGTCGGCCCGAGCGGCGGCGCACAGGCGCCCGCGAGGGCGGTGAGGGAGCCCAGCACGAACGCGGGCGCACCCGGGCTCCAGACAGCCACGGTGAGCAGCCCGAGCGCGGTGAGGTGGGCGAGCAGCAGGGGTACGAGCGACCGGCGCGGCCCGTACCGGTCGATGAGGGCGGCCCTGGCGGGCGCCAGGAGGACGACGGTGGCACCGAAGAGCGCCATCGCGGCGCCGGCCACGGCGTACGAGCCCGAGGCCCGGGTCACGGCGAGCATCACGGACAGCGGGACGATGCCGTAGGACAGCCTGCCGAGCAGGGCGGTGGCGAAGGTGCGGCGGGCGTACGGGATACGCAGGACGGCGGCGTAGGAAGGCCGCGTCGAGGTCGTCGAGTTCGTCGAGGGCGCAGACATGCGAAGTTCCTCTGGGAGGCGGCGCGTCGAGCGAGCGCCGTGGCAGAAAAGGGGACGCCGGATCACCACGACGGCCGCGCTACGAGTGCGGGCCGGGCGCCGTGGTGTGGGGCGGCACCTATGCCAAGAGGAGGAACATGCCGGTCAACGTAGCAGCGGGCCCAGCGAGTCGACCACCGGAAAACCGGCCCTCCTCTGTCTGCTGTTGCTGCCTGTCTGCTGCCTGGCTGTCGCCGTCACTTCTCCATCAGGTCCGTCAGGCCCGCGACCAGTTCGTCCGCCGCCCGGTAGGGGTCCAGTTCGCCCGCCACGATCCGTTCCGCCAGGGCGCTCAGGCGTCGGTCGCCATGGAGGTCGCCGATGCGTTCGCGCAGGGCCGTGACGGCGATCGTCTCGACCTCGTGGGACGCGCGGGCCCGGCGGCGCTCGGCCAGCACCCCGCGCTCCTCCATCCACGCGCGGTGCTTCTCCAGGGCCTCGACCAGTTCCTCGATGCCCTCTTCCCTGGACGCGACCGTCTTCACGATCGGGGGGCGCCAGTCGCCGGCGGATCTGGACTCGCCCAGACCCAGCATGTGGTTCAGCTCCCGGGCCGTGGAGTCCGCGCCGTCCCGGTCCGCCTTGTTGACGACGTACACATCGCCGATCTCCAGGATTCCCGCCTTGGCCGCCTGGATGCCGTCGCCCATCCCGGGGGCGAGGAGCACGACGCTGGTGTCCGCCTGCGCGGCGATCTCCACCTCGGACTGGCCCACGCCCACCGTCTCGACCAGGATCACGTCGCAGCCCGCCGCGTCCAGGACGCGGATCGCCTGCGGGGCCGCCCAGGCCAGGCCGCCGAGGTGGCCGCGGGTCGCCATCGAGCGGATGTAGACGCCCGGGTCCGACGCGTGGTCCGACATCCGCACCCGGTCGCCGAGCAGCGCGCCGCCGGAGAACGGCGACGACGGGTCGACGGCGAGTACACCGACCCGCCTGCCCTGCCGCCGGTATGCCGTCACCAGCGCCGAGGTCGACGTCGACTTGCCCACGCCCGGTGATCCCGTCAGGCCGACCACGTACGCGTTGCCCGCCAGCGGAGCCAGCGCGGCCATGACCTCGCGGAGTTGTTCGGACGCCCCCTCCACCAGGGAGATCAGCCGGGCCACGGCCCGTGGCCGGCCTTCCCTGGCCTGGGCCACCAGCGTGGGGACGTCCTGCATCACAACTCCGTTCCGATCACAGCCGTATCGATACCCGTTACGCCTTGGGTACCCGCACGATCAGCGCGTCACCCTGGCCGCCGCCCCCGCACAGGGCCGCCGCGCCCACGCCGCCGCCGCGCCGCTTCAGTTCCAGGGCCAGGTGCAGTACGAGCCGTGCGCCGGACATCCCGATCGGGTGCCCCAGGGCGATCGCACCGCCGTTGACGTTCACCCGTTCCGTGGACACGCCGAGGTCCTTGATTGACTGGACCGCGACCGCCGCGAAGGCTTCGTTGATCTCGATCAGGTCAAGATCCTCGACCCCCAGGCCCTCCTTCTTGAGCGCGTGCAGGATGGCGTTGGAGGGCTGGGACTGGAGGGAGTTGTCCGGGCCCGCCACATTGCCGTGGGCGCCGATCTCCGCGATCCACTCCAGGCCGAGTTCCTCGGCCTTCGCCTTGCTCATCACGACCACGGCCGCCGCGCCGTCCGAGATCTGCGACGACGTGCCCGCCGTGATCGTGCCGTCCTTCGTGAACGCCGGGCGCAGCTTGCCGAGCGACTCCGCCGTCGTCTCCGCCCGGATGCCCTCGTCCTGGCTGAAAACGATCGGATCGCCCTTGCGCTGCGGGATCTCTACCGGCGTGATCTCCGCCTCGAACACCCCGTTCTTCTGGGCCGCCGCCGCGCGCTGGTGGGAGAGGGCCCCGATCTCGTCCTGCTCGGGGCGCAGAAGGCCCAGTCGGGTGTTGTGCTTCTCCGTCGACTCGCCCATGGCGATGTTCTCGAAGGCGTCGGTCAGACCGTCGTACGCCATCGCGTCGAGCATCTCGATCGCGCCGTACTTGAAGCCCTCACGGGACTTGGGGAGCAGGTGGGGGGCGTTCGTCATCGATTCCTGGCCACCGGCCACCACGATGTCGAACTCGCCGGCGCGGATCAGCTGGTCCGCCAGCGCGATCGCGTCCAGGCCCGACAGACACACCTTGTTGATGGTCAGCGCCGGGACGCTCATCGGGATGCCGGCCTTGACCGCCGCCTGACGGGCCGGGATCTGGCCCGCACCGGCCTGGAGGACCTGGCCCATGATCACGTACTGCACCTGGTCGCCACCGATTCCTGCACGGTCGAGGGCGGCCTTGATCGCGAAGCCGCCGAGGTCGGCTCCGGAGAAGGTCTTCAGCGAGCCCAGCAACCGTCCCATGGGCGTACGCGCGCCCGCGACGATCACCGAGGTACTGCTGTTCGTTCCTGACATGAGGTGCGATCCCCTTTCAGCTGGGGAGCTGAGGAGTGTGAACGAGGGTTTACTTGAATGTACTGAGCGGTAGTCCCGCCGTCATCCAGCCGTCGGTGTGATCGCGCGCACGTTGCGTAACCGTCACCGGAGCGCTGCACTGACATCATGCTGACGCGAATCGACCACATCGGGATCGCCTGTTTCGACCTCGACAAAACTGTCGAGTTCTACCGGGCCACGTACGGCTTCGAGGTGTTCCACTCCGAGGTCAACGAGGAGCAGGGCGTGCGGGAGGCCATGCTGAAGATCAACAACACGGACGACGGCGGCGCCTCCTACCTCCAGCTCCTGGAGCCGACCCGCGAGGACTCCGCCGTGGGCAAGTGGCTCGCCAAGAACGGGGAGGGCGTGCACCACATCGCTTTCGGTACGGCAGATGTGGACGCAGATGCCGCGGACGTCCGCAGCAAGGGCGTACGCGTTCTGTACGAGGAGCCACGGCGCGGCTCCATGGGGTCGCGGATCACCTTCCTGCACCCGAAGGATTGCCACGGAGTACTGACAGAACTGGTCACTTCGGTGGCTGTTGAGTCACCTGAGCACTGACCCTCGTACATATGGGCCGGTAGGGTTGGGGACGGCCGCTGCCGTGTTGTCGGGAAGCGGCCCGGATCCCGGTGTGTGGAGGTGCGGGATCCGAGGGCCGGGGTACGGGTTTCGAGGGCCGAGGGTGAGGGCGGGAGACCGTGCATCACCGTTGATCTGACACCATTCCCCGGGGGGCCCCGTTCAGTGGACGGACGTGGCTCGTTCGGAGAAGGTTGCGACCAGGGACGGATGGGACCGCGCAGTGCGGGGCTACGAACGCCAGGAGCGAGAGCCGGCGGCTGACGTCGACCACCTCTCTCGGTTCGAGGCCGAGATGGAGCGGCTGAAGACCGAGCGGGAAAAGGCGATTCAGCACGCCGAGGACCTCGGCTACCAGGTCGAGGTGCTGCGCGCCAAGCTTCACGAGGCGCGCCGCACCCTCATGTCCCGGCCCGCCTATGACGGCGGTGACATCGGATATCAGGCCGAGCAGTTGCTGCGCAACGCGCAGATCCAGGCGGACCAGCTCCGCCAGGACGCCGAGCGCGAGATGTCCCAGGCGCGCGCCCAGACGCAGCGCATCCTGCAGGAGCACGCCGAGCAGGCGGCCCGGTTGCAGGCCGAGCTGCACCAGGAGGCGGTCACCCGTCGCCAGCAGCTCGATCAGGAGCTGTCCGAGCGACGCCAGACCGTCGAGTCGCACGTCAACGAGAACGTGGCGTGGGCCGAGCAGCTGCGGGCCCGCAGCGAGTCCCAGGCACGCCGGCTCGTCGACGAGTCGCGCGCCGAGGCCGAGCAGGCGCTCGCCGCCGCCCGCGCCGAGGCCGAGCGGGTCGCCAACGAAGCCAGGCAGCGGCTGCAGAGCGAGGGCGAATCCGCCCGCGCGGAGGCCGACCAACTGCTGCGCCGGGCACGCGCCGAGGCCGAGCGCCTCCTGAACAGCGCGACCTCCGAGGCCCGCGAGGCCGCCGACCACGCCGAGCACCTGCGCAGCTCCACGGCGACCGAGTCGGACAGCGCCCGCCGTCAGGCCACCGAGCTGAGCCGCGCCGCCGAGCAGCGGATGCAGGAGGCCGAGGCCGCCCTGCGCGAGGCACGCGCCGAGGCGGAGAAGGTCGTCACCGAGGCGAAGGAGACCGCCGCCAAGACGACCTCCAGCGCCGAGTCGGCCAACGAACAGCGCACCCGTACGGCGAAGGAGCAGGTCGCCCGGCTCGTCACCGAGGCCAGCCAGGAGGCCGAGGCCACCAAGGCGTCCGCCGAAGAGATCGTCGCGGACGCCAAGGCCAAGGCCGACAAGATCGTCACGGAGGCCGAGGAGACGGCCCGCAGTCTCACCGCCGAGGAGACCGCCTCCCAGCTCGCGAAGGCGGCCCGCACCGCCGAGGACGTCCTGAACAAGGCGTCCGAGGACGCCAAGTCGACCACCAAGGCGGCCACCGAGGAGGCCGAGCGCATCCGCGCCGAGGCCGAGGCCGAGGCGGACCGACTGCGCGCCGAGGCGCACGACATCGCCGAGCAGCTCAAGGGCACGGCGAAGGACGACACCAAGGAGTACCGCGCCAAGACCGTCGAACTCCAGGAGGAGGCCCGGCGGCTGCGCGGCGAGGCCGAGCAGCTGCGTGCCGACGCGGTCGCCGAGGGCGAGCGCATCCGCGCAGAGGCGCGCCGTGAGGCCGTCCAGCAGATCGAGGAGGCGGCCAGGACCGCCGAGGAGCTGCTCGCCAAGGCGAAGGCGGACGCGGACGAGCTGCGCCAGACCGCCCAGACGGACAGCGAGAAGGTCCGTACGGAGGCCATCGAGCGCGCGACGACGCTGCGCCGACAGGCCGAGGAGACCCTGGAGCGCACCCGCAAGGAGGCCGAGCGGCACCGCGCGGAGGCCGTCGAGCAGGCCGAGGGCATCACGGCGGACGCCGAGCAGGCCGCGCGCGAGCTCCGCGAGGAGACCGAGCGGACCATAGAGGCGCGCCGCGACGAGGCCGGCGCCGAGCTGACCCGGCTGCACGCCGAGGCCGAGAACCGGCTCACCGCCGCCGAGCAGGCGCTCACCGACGCCCGCGCGGAGGCCGACCGGATCCGCCGCGAGGGCTCCGAGGAGTCGGAGCGGCTGCGCGCCGAGGCCGCCGAGCGCATCCGGAGCCTGCAGGCGCAGGCCGACGCGGAGATCCAGCGGCTGCGCGACGAGGCGGCGGCGGACGCGTCCGCGTCCCGGGCGGAGGGCGAGGCCATCGCCGTACGCCTGCGGTCCGAGGCGGTGGCCGAGGCCGAGCGGCTGAAGACGGAGGCCCAGGACACCGCCGACCGGGTACGGGCAGAGGCGCAGGCCGCCGCCGAGCGACTGGCGACGGAGGCGTCGGAGACGCTGGCCGCCGCTCAGGAGGAGGCCACCCGGCGTCGGCGCGAGGCCGAGGAGACCCTCGGTTCCGCCCGCCAGGAGGCCGACCAGGAGCGCGAGCGGGCCCGCGAGCAGAGCGAGGAGCTGCTGGCGTCGGCGCGCAGGCGCGTGGAGGACGCCCAGGCCGAGGCCGTACGGCTGGTCGAGGAGGCGGACCGGCGCGCCAACGAGATGGTGTCTGCCGCCGAACAGCACGCCCAGCAGGTACGGGAGTCGGTGTCCGGGCTGCACGAGCAGGCCCAGGAGGAGATCCAGGGGCTGCGCTCCGCCGCCGAGCATGTCGCCGACCGGATGCGGCGAGAGGCCCAGGAGGAGTCGGACCGGGTCCGCGCCGATGCCTACTCCGAGCGGGAGCGGGCCTCGGAGGACTCGAGTCGGGTGCGGCGCGAGGCGGCGGAGGCGTCGGAGCACGCCAAGGCGCTCGCCGAGCGCACGGTGGGCGACGCGATCGCCGAGGCGGAGCGGCTGCGCCAGGACGCCTCCGCGCACGCCCAGCGGGTGCGTACCGAGGCCTCGGACACCATCGCGGGCGCCGAGCAGGACGCGGCGCGCAGCCGTGCGGAGGCCCGCGAGGACGCGAACCGGATCCGTTCGGACGCGGCGACGCAGGCCGACACGTTGATCACCGAGGTGACGGCGGAGGCGGAGCGGCTCACCGAGGAGACCAACGCCGAGGCCGAGCGCGTCCGGGCCGAGTCCACGGCCAAGGCCGAGCAGCTGATCTCGGAGGCGGCCGGGGAAGCGGAGCGGCTGCGCGCCGAGGCCGCCGACACGGTCGGTTCGGCGCAGCAGCACGCGGAGCGGGTCCGTGCCGAGGCACAGCGGGTCCAGGCCGAGGCGGCCGCGGAGGCCGACCGGCTCATGTCGACCGCGCGCGACGAGGCCGACAGCACGCTGGACGAGGCCCGCAAGGAGGCCAACAAGCGGCGCTCCGAGGCGGCCGAGCAGGTCGACACGCTCATCACGGAGACGGCCGCCGAGGCCGACAAGCTCCTGTCGGAGTCGCAGCAGGCCGCGCAGAAGACGACCGCGGAGGCGGAGGCGCAGGCCGACTCGATGGTGGGCGCGGCCCGCACCGAGGCCGACCGGCTGGTGGCCCAGGCGACGGCCCGGGGCAACTCGACGGTGGAGAAGTCCCGTACGGACGCGGACGAGCTGCTCGTCGGCGCGCGCCGGGACGCCACCGCCATAAGGGAGCGCGCGGAGGAGCTGCGCGACCGCATCACGACCGAGATCGAAAGCCTGCACGAGCGGGCCCGCCGTGAGGCCGCCGAGACCATGAGGTCGACCGGCGACCGCTGCGACGCGCTGATCACGGCCGCCGAGGAGCAGCTCGCCAAGGCGGAGGCGAAGGCCAGGGACCTGGTCTCGGAGGCCAACTCCGAGGCGGGCAAGGTCCGGATCGCCGCCGTCAAGAAGGCCGAGGGGCTCCTGAAGGAGGCCGAGCAGAAGAAGAGCTCGCTGATCAGGGAGGCCGAGGAGCTGCGGGCCGAGGCGATCCGCGAGGCGAAGGCCACGGTCGAGGAGGGCAAGCGCGAGCTCGAGATCCTCGTCCGGCGCCGCGAGGACATCCAGGCGGAGATTTCCCGTGTCCAGGACGTCCTGGAAGCGTTGGAGTCTTTTGAGGCCCCGTCGGCGGCCAAGGACGGCGGCGTCAAGGCGGGCGCTGCCGCAGGGGTGACTCGTTCGGGTGGCAAGTCGTCAGAGGGCTAGCCGGGAGGGTGCGTTGCGTGCATTCTGTGGGGCTTTCTGGGGTCTTTGACCAATTCTTTGGCAAGGAGTCCGCCGGTTAGCCACTCAAAAGGGGTCTCATTCTCCATATCAATCGGGTGACTGCTCGATGACACGCCGCTTGGACCCCTAGGATTCCCCCTATCACCTCACCGGTCTCATTCGACAGGAACCCCATGAGCGACACTTCCCCCTACGGCTTCGAGCTTGTGCGGCGTGGGTACGACCGCGCTCAGGTGGACGAACGCATCTCGAAGCTCGTCTCCGACCGTGACAGCGCTCTGGCTCGTATCACTGCTCTGGAAAAGCGCATCGAGGAGCTCCACCTCGAAACGCAGAACGCCCAGGCTCAGGTCAGCGACGCAGAGCCGTCGTACGCCGGTCTCGGCGCGCGCGTCGAGAAGATCCTCCGACTCGCCGAGGAGGAGGCGAAGGACCTGCGCGAGGAGGCCCGTCGCGCGGCCGAGCAGCACCGTGAGCTCGCCGAGTCGGCGGCCCAGCAGGTGCGCAACGACGCAGAATCGTTCGCTGCGGACCGCAAGTCCAAGGCGGAGGACGAGGGCGTCCGGATCGTCGAGAAGGCCAAGAGCGACGCCTCGCAGCTGCGCCAGGAGGCCACGAAGGACGCGCAGTCCAAGCGCGAGGAGGCGGACGCTCTCTTCGAGGAGACCCGCGCCAAGGCCGCCCAGGCCGCCGCGGACTTCGAGACGAACCTCGCCAAGCGCCGTGAGCAGTCGGAGCGCGACCTCGCGTCCCGTCAGGCCAAGGCCGAGAAGCGCCTCGCGGAGATCGAGCACCGCGCGGAGCAGCTCCGCCTGGAGGCCGAGAAGCTGCGCACGGACGCCGAGCGCCGCGCCCGCCAGACCGTCGAGACGGCCCAGCGCCAGGCCGAGGACATCGTGGCCGACGCGAACGCCAAGGCCGACCGGATCCGTTCGGAATCGGAGCGCGAGCTGGCGGCTCTCACCAACCGCCGTGACTCGATCAACGCCCAGCTGACGAACGTCCGCGAGATGCTCGCCACCCTGACGGGAGCCGCGGTCGCCGCCGCCGGCGCCCCGGCCGTGGACGACGAGCCGATCACGCGTGGGGTTCCGGCCCAGCAGTCGCGGTAAGCAGTAGGACGAACGGTCGCGTTACAGCTGTAGACGCCGGCACCCCTCGTACGAGGGGTGCCGGCGTGTTTCAGGGGCGCGGGGCTGTGACACTTGCGGCTCCGCCGCGCGGGCGCGACAAGCCACGACGGCGGGGCACCCCACCCACCGGCGGCCACCCCCCAAAAAAAGACGAACCCACGTTCACCAAAAGTTCCGGCACACGTGACCCCCCGCCCGGCAGAGCCAACTGGCACCGCCCCAACCCCCGAACTAGCGTGGCCGCATGATCGAGCTAGAGGGGCTGACCAAGCGGTACGGCGAGAAAATGGCGGTCAACCATCTGACCTTCACCGTCAGACCGGGCATCGTGACAGGCTTCCTCGGCCCCAACGGCGCCGGCAAGTCCACCACCATGCGGATGATGCTCGGCCTCGACCGCCCCACCGCCGGTGACGTCCGGATCGACGGTCAGCACTACGACCGGCTCAAGGACCCCCTCAAGTACATCGGCGCCCTCCTCGACGCCAAGGCCATGCACGGCGGACGCAGCGCCTTCAACCACCTCCTCTGTCTCGCTCAGAGCAACGGCATCCCCCGCGCGCGCGTGCACGAGGTCCTGGACACCGTCGGGCTCACTTCGGTCGCCCGGAAGAAGGCGAAGGGGTTCTCGCTCGGCATGGGGCAGCGGCTCGGTATCGCGGGCGCGCTGCTCGGCGACCCGCGGATCCTGATGTTCGACGAGCCGGTCAACGGCCTCGACCCCGAGGGCATCCACTGGATCCGCAACCTGATGAAATCGCTGGCCGCCCAGGGCCGTACGGTCTTCGTCTCCTCCCATCTCATGAGCGAGATGGCGCTGACCGCCGACCACCTCGTCGTCATCGGACAGGGACGGCTGCTCGCCGACACCTCCATGGCCGGCTTCATCGAGCAGAACTCGCGTTCGTACGTCCGTATCCGCTCCCCTCAGCGCGAACGGCTGCTCGATGTCCTGTACGCCGCCGGGATCACCGCGGTTCAGGCCGGCGGCGAGACGCTCGAAGTGGACGGCGGGAAGGCCGAGCGGATCGGTGAGCTGGCCGCGCAGCATCACCTCGTGCTGCACGAGCTGAGCCCCCAGCAGGCTTCCCTGGAGGAGGCGTTCATGCAGCTGACCGCCGAGTCGGTCGAGTACCACGCGCACTCCGACGCACCGACCGCACCCGGCCTCCCGGCCGGTCCCCCGCCCGGCTCCCCCGTGGGGGCGTGGGGCGACGGCTGGAAGGAGGACCGGTCATGACGGCCGCCCAGGTCATCCGGTCCGAGTGGACCAAGATCCGGTCGGTGGCGTCCACCGTGTGGACGCTCGGACTCGCGGCCGTGGTCACGATCGCGCTCGGCGCGCTGATCTCGCTGCTCTTCAAGAACCAGTGGAGCGACCTGAGCGAGAAGGACCGGCTCTCCTTCGACCCGACGTACACGAGTTTCGCGGGGATGGGTCTCGGGCAGCTCGCGATGATCGTGTTCGGGGTGCTCGTCGTGTCGAACGAGTACAGCACCGGCATGATCCGCACCTCGCTGGCCGCCGTACCGCAGCGCGGCATGTTCCTCGCCGGCAAGCTCGCGGTGGCGGCCGGGCTCGCCTTCGTGGTCGGGGTCGTGACCAGCTTCGCCGCGTTCTTCCTCGGGCAGGCGATGCTGGGCGGCCATTCGACGTCCATCGGCGATACGGGCGTACTGCGCGCGGTCATCGGCGGGGCGCTCTACATGACGCTCATCGCCCTGTTCTCCATGGGCGTGGCCGCGATGCTGCGCAGCCCGATGCTGTCGCTCGGGGTGCTGATGCCGTTCTTCTTCCTGATCTCCAACATCCTGGGCGCCGTCTCGGCGACGAAGAAGGTCGCCCGATACCTGCCCGACCAGGCCGGCAGCAAGATCATGCAGGTGGTCACCCCGGTCGACAACGACACTCCGTACGGGCCCTGGGGCGGGCTCGCGATCATGGTGGGGTGGGTCGTCGTGGCCCTGCTCGGCGGTTACGTGCTGCTGAAGAAGCGGGATGCGTAGGCGCTTCGCCAGCCAGGCGGTTGATTCGCCGCGGCCCGGTGGGGGCTGGGCGCGCAGTTCCCCGCGCCCACCTTTCCCCGTCCCCCTCGCCCGGTCATGGACCCGACATTTTTTGATGCTTCTTGGGGGGAACCGTCAGCGCCCGGTTAAGCTCCTAACCCTTACGGGGGCGTATGCCCTGCTGTCCTGAATTTTTCGGTGGGTGCGGAGCATGATCGAGGCAGTCGGGCTGACGAAGCGCTACGGCGACAAGACGGCCGTGTACGACCTTTCCTTCCAGGTGCGGCCGGGGGCGGTCACCGGCTTCCTCGGCCCCAACGGGTCGGGCAAGTCGACGACGATGAGGATGATCCTCGGCCTGGACCAGCCCACCTCGGGCCAGGTGACCATCGGCGGCTTCCCTTACCGCAAGCTGCCCAACGCCCCTCGCCAGGTGGGCGCGCTGCTCGACGCCAAGGCCGTGCACGGTGGCCGGTCCGCCCGTAGCCACCTGCTCTGCCTGGCCCAGCTGTCGGGCATCCCGGCGCGGCGGGTGGACGAGGTGCTGGGGGTCGTCGGGCTCCAGGACGTGGCCCGCAAGCGCTCCAAGGGGTTCTCGCTCGGCATGGGACAGCGGCTCGGCATCGCCGCCGCGCTGCTCGGCGACCCCCAGGTGCTGCTCTTCGACGAGCCGGTCAACGGGCTCGACCCCGAGGGCATCCTCTGGGTGCGCAACCTGATGAAGGCGCTCGCGGCGGAGGGCCGGACCGTGTTCGTCTCCTCCCACCTGATGAGCGAGATGGCGCTGACCGCCGACCACCTCATCGTGATCGGGCGCGGACAGCTGCTCTCCGACATGAGCGTGCGGGACTTCATCTCCACCAACTCGGCCGACTTCGCGCGCGTACGCACCCCGGAGACCGAGCCTCAGCAGCGCGAGAAGCTCACGGCGGCGCTGACCGAGGCGGGCGGCCAGGTGCTGCCCGAGCAGGACGGCGCGCTGCGCGTCATGGGCCTGCCGCTGGCCCGGATCAGCGACCTCGCGCACTCCGCCGACGTACGCCTGTGGGAGCTGTCGCCGCACCAGGCGTCGCTGGAGGAGGCGTACATGCGGATGACGCAGGGCGCCGTCGACTACCGCTCGACCGTCGACCAGAAGGCCGGGCTCCAGCAGCTGCCGCCGCCTGGCGCACAGCCGCCGATGCAGATGCCGGTGGCGGGGCAGGGCCAGCCGGACTGGTACGCCCCGCCGCCGCCCCAGCAGGGCGGTCAGCCGCCGTTCTCGGACCCCGGCCAGCACGGCCGGCCCGCCGGGCCGTACGGCGCACCTGGCGGGCCCGGCGCTCCCGTCGGCGACCACCCGAACCCGTACGCGCAGCCCGCCGCCGCCCCTCAGCAGGCGCCCGCCGCTCCCGCCGCCCCCGCCCTGACCAAGCCCGAGGACGCCCGATGAGCACGCCCCAGCAGCCCCCGACGCAGCAGCGGCCACCGCAGGCCGCGCCCAACTGGCAGGCGGCGCCCGGCCCCTCGTACGCCCCGTACACCTCGCCGATCCCGATCACGCGCACGCACCTCGGGCATGCCCTCGCCTCCGAGTGGACGAAGATCAAGTCGGTGCGCTCCACGTTGTGGACGCTCGGGGTCTTCCTGGTCCTCGTCATCGGCATCGGCCTGCTGGTCGCCGCGCAGACGACCGGCGAGGACTTCAGCGATGTGCCGTACACCATCCCGGCGTTCTTCGGGCTGGTCCTCGGACAGATCTGCCTGATCACGCTGGGCGTGCTGGTCATCTCGTCGGAGTACGGCACGGGCATGATCCGTACGACGTTCACGGCCTCGCCGCAGCGCCACCGGGTGCTCGCCGCCAAGCTGATCATCTTCTTCGCGGTCGCGTTCGTCACGTCCGCTTTCGCGATCGGTTTCATCGGCCTGGTGACCGAGGCGATGCACACCGGCAAAGAGGGCGAGGCGTGGGGCGGCACGGTCGTCATGGGCGCGCTGTACGTCTCGCTGCTCGGTGTGCTCGCCCTGGCGGTCGGCTCGATGCTGCGTCACTCGGCGGGTGCGATCACCGCGATGCTGGGCCTCGTCCTGGTGCCGGCGATCCTGCCCGCGTTCCTGATGCTGTCCGAGAGCATGCGGACGATCGGCGAGAAGATGATGGAGTACAACGCGCCCAACGCCCTCGCCAAGATCTTCGGGCTGGACAACGAGAACGCCGCCGGCGGCGCACAGCTCGGCCTGCTCGTCGGGGTGACCGCCGCGGCGATCGTCGGCGCCTTCGTGCTGCTGGACCGCCGGGACGTGTGATTCACCCGGACGCGTGAACTCCCCCGGCTGCTGGGCGAGTTCGACAAACCCGGTCAGAACCTCGGTGCGTTACGGGACCGCTGCACCCGCGTGGTGCGGCGGTCCTTCGCGTTCCAGCACGCCTTGTGCCAGTGCCGCCGGTCGTCCACGCCCGCGTGCTCGGCCCACGCGACGACGTGCGGGACGCCGGAGGGGATCAGCTGGTCGCAGCCGGGGCAGCGGTACGTCTTGCCCTGGGCGCTGGCCCCCGCCACATGCCGGACGTTCCAGTTCTCACCCTGCCAGCTCTCCGAGGACTGGAAGCCGCCGTAGCGGCCGGAGTCGTCCTCGTCGGCGCTCCGGCCGGACGAGCCGCCGGGGCCTTGGGGGCGGTTGCGACGCGGGGACACAGGACACCTCACGGAGCGGTTCAGGGGGCATGGGGCGTCTCCAGCCTACGCGGCGCGATCCGGGGTAGATGTAAGTCACCATCTCCGCACGACTTCTCTCGAACTCTCTCGAACTTCTGCCCGAATCCTCGCTCGAATCCCGCGTCGGTTCCCGGGCCTCCCCCAGGCAGACCCCAGGAAGCTCCCTACTCGGCTGCCTCATTCTGCAGACAATCCGCCAATCTCTCCGCCAAGCCGTGACTTCGGCACGTGTCGCACGGTTATGCCGTGCGGGGGAGCTCCGTGTCGGGGCCTAGGAAGCAGGAAAGAGCGATGCGCGTAGGAAGTTTTGTGCTGGCGGCCCAGTTCCCGGGCCAGGGCCAGGGGGAGGCACTGCACCGAGCGGTCCGGTCCGCCGAGGTCGCCGACGAGGCGGGGCTCGACACTGCCTGGCTGGCGGAGCACCACTTCGTGCCGTACGGCACCTGCCCGTCCGCGACGACCCTGGCCGCTCTGCTGCTGGGCCACACCCGGCGCATCCGGGTCGGTACGGCGGTGAGCGTGCTGCCCACCACCCACCCCGTGGCGCTCGGCGAACAGGCCGCGCTGCTGCATCTGACGTCCGGCGGGCGGTTCACGCTGGGCGTGGGGCGCGGCGGACCGTGGGTCGACCTGGAGGTGTTCGGGACGGGTCTTGAGGCGTACGAGAAGGCGTTCCCGGAATCACTCGATCTGCTGCTCCGCTGGCTGCGCGAACCGTCCGTGTCGGCCGACGGCGACCGGTTCGGGTTCCGCGAAGTGCCCGTCGTACCCCGCCCGTCGGAGTCGCTGACGGAAACCGCGGGGCCCGAGGTCGTCGTCGCGTGCACCTCGCCGTCGAGCGTGCGGCTGGCCGCCGAGCGCGGGCTGCCGATGCTCCTCGGGATGCATGTCGGGGACGAGGAGAAGGCCGAGATGGTCGCCCTGTGGCGGCAGTACGCGCGCGCGGCGGGACGTCCTGGGGACGAGATCCGGGGCGCCGCCCATGTGTCGGCCGGCGTCTGCCAGATCGCGGACCGGCGCACGGACGCGGTGGAGACGCTGATGAAGGCGATGCCGGGCTGGCTGCGACAGGGGCTGGAAGCGCATGTCACGGTGGACGGCCGGCAGCGTTCGATGCGGGACCCGGTGGCCTACACCGAACTCCTCTGTGGACTGCACCCGGTAGGCACCCCCCGGCTGTGCGCCGACCGCCTCGCGGCGACCTCGGAACGGACGGGCATCTCGCGCTTCGCCCTGCTCGTCGAGGGTTCCGGTGACCTGGCGGCCACGGAGGAGAACGTACGGCGGCTGGGGGCCGAGGTCATCACCCAGCTGCGCTGACCACGCTGAACACCCGGCTGCCGCAGGGAGCTTGCCGCCCCGTACAGAAACACCTCCCGCGTACGGAGCGGCAAGCCGTTGCCCCAAATCGCTTCAGCAGTCCCGGAATTCCGGGGACTGGTTCAGCAACTGACTGCGTACCGAGGTGAAGCGGGCCAGCTTGACGTCCACCGAGGAGTCCAGCGGGAACACCGCCACCCGGTGGCAGTTCTGGAAGGCCAGCCGCACACCGAAGTGCCGCTGCAGCGCGCCGCGTATCGCGTCACTCGCCAGCGCACGCAGCAGCTGGCCACGTGCCTGCTCGTCCGGCGGCGGCGTCTGGTTGTCGGCGAAGTTTCCGCCGTCCACCTTCAGCTGTGCCACCAGGGAGCTGATCATCTCCCATGCGTAGGGCAGGGAGGTCCGGACGCAGTCGACGAATTCAGCTTCGTCGACCTCGCCTCGCTCGGCCTGTTCGAGTAGGGCCGGTGAGACGTCGAGCGACATGAGTTCTCCTCTCGCACCCCCGGGTCGCGGGGGCTGCCTGACAGGGAAAGGGAGCCCGCGACACCGAGCACGCTCCGTACATGCATCGCGACCTCCCGGTTACTACCGTAAGCAACGGACCGTGACGGCACCAGGAAAACGCGGATACAGGACCGGTCAGAACCGTCCCCGTAGGAACACAATCAGCCAACAACGAACAGTTGCCACTGGCATGTTCCTTCGGACCACCGAGCCCCCGTCACCACTGTGAGGTGGGCGAATCGCGTGGACCACCGCACGTCGAGTAGCGTTGCCGACCATGCGTCTCGTCATTGCGCGCTGTTCCGTGGACTACGCGGGCCGGCTCACCGCTCATCTCCCGTCGGCCCCCCGTCTCATCCTGGTCAAGGCTGACGGCAGCGTCTCGATCCACGCGGACGACCGCGCCTACAAGCCTCTCAACTGGATGTCTCCGCCCTGCACGTTGAAGGAGGGGGCCGGAGACGATGAGGGGATCTGGACCGTCATCAACAAGGCGGGCGAGAAACTCATCATCACGATGGAGGAGATTCTCCACGACTCCTCGCACGAACTGGGCGTTGATCCCGGCCTGATCAAGGACGGCGTGGAAGCACACCTCCAGGAACTCCTCGCCGACCGCATCGAGACTCTCGGCGACGGTTACACCCTCATCCGCCGCGAGTACATGACGGCTATCGGCCCGGTCGACATCCTGTGCCGGGACGCCGACGGTGCGACGGTCGCGGTGGAGATCAAGCGGCGCGGCGAGATCGAC
This sequence comes from Streptomyces sp. NBC_00576, assembly GCF_036345175.1. Lineage (NCBI taxonomy): Bacteria > Bacillati > Actinomycetota > Actinomycetes > Kitasatosporales > Streptomycetaceae > Streptomyces > Streptomyces sp. NBC_00576. Next base: position 3,260,198 of record NZ_CP107780.1, read on the forward strand.
GGCGTGGAGCAACTCACGCGCTATCTGGACCTGTTGAACCGCGACCCGCACCTCGCTCCGGTCCGCGGAATCTTCGCCGCCCAGGAGATCAAGCCCCAGGCCCGCGTCCTCGCCACGGACCGGGGCATCGGCTGCGCGGTCCTGGACTACAACGCGCTGCGCGGCATCGAGGACGACAAACTGCGGCTGTTCTGACGCCGGTTCACGGCTGCGGGGCTTGGCTGTGGCTGACGCGGAAGGGGGCGGGCCCGTTGTTACGGGCCCGCCCCCTTCCGCGTGCTGTCAGATCACCGGTGCGCTGGTGTCGGCGGCCGGGGCGCTCGCCGGCTCACTCGCCGTCTCGGTCTGGACCGGGCTGGAGGCCGGGCCGCTGGCCGTGGTCGTGGTGTCCGGGGTGGTGGACGGCTCCGGCGACGTCGTCGGACCGTCTGTGGGCGGCGTGGTCGTCGGATCATCCGTCGGCGGGGTCGTCGTCGGATCATCCGTGGGCGGCGTGGTCGTCGGATCGTCGGTGGGCGGGGTCGTCGTCGGGCGGTCCGTCGGAGACGAGGTCGCCGTACCGCCGCCACCGCCTCCCCCGGTGCCGCCCCCGCCACCCGGCGTCGTCTTCGTCCCCGAAGGCTCGTCCGACGGCTCCTCACCACCGCCCGTCGGAGGCGGCGTCGGGTCGTCCGAGGTGCCCATCGTCCCGTCGGGGCCCGGGTCGGTCGGGCGGCTGGTGGCCGTACCGGTGTCGCCGTTGCTGTCGCTGCCGCCGCTGCCGCCGTTGTCGGCCTTGTCGGCGCCCAGGCTGTCGTCGTCGGTGCCCGCACTGGCGGACGGGTTGACGCCGACCTGGTCGGACGGCGCGTCGTTGGGGTTCGAGGTCGCGCCCAGCGTCACCACCGTGCCGAGCACGGCCGCGAGCAGGGCGCCCGCACCGGCCGCCACGAGGTTGCGCCGGGCACCGCCCACGAGCCGCTGGATGCCCGAGACCTTGTGCGCCCCGCCGCCCCCGGACCGGGACGCGATCACGGTCGGCGCGAAGTCACCGGCCCCGTAGCCGGAACCAGAACCGGTACCGGAAGCCGAACCGGAACCGGCGGGCGACGGCTTGAGCGGCGGATAGCCCGCGGCCCCGAAGACGGCCGGGACGCCGCCGGGAGGCGACGCCGACTCCTCGTACCGTGCGTCCGGCACCTCCTCGCCCGCCGTGGAAACCGGGCCGGAGCCGAGGCCGGGGGTGTCGCCGGCCCGGTCGGCGACCAGGGTGAGAGCGCGGCGGCCCGCGACCGTGCCGCGCTTGTCGGCGACGGCACCGCGCAGGCCGAGGGCGGCCTCCAGCTCGGTACGGGCCATGTCGAGCTGTTCACCGCAGAGCGCGAGAATGCCCAACTCGTGGTGGAAATAGGCCTGTTCCGCAACCTCTCCGGAGAGCCGGGCGGCCTCGGCGCCGCAGAGCAGGACGCGTTCCCAGGCGCTCCAGTACAGGCCGGCCGCGAAGGCGGGCGCTGCCGTGCGCGCCAGTTGTACGGCCGTGCTCTCCTCGTCCTCCCCCGGCGGTGTGGTCGCGGGGACCAGCACCGCGAGGGCGGCGAGCAGGGCGTCGGACTCGGCGCAGACCCGCTCGGGGGCCACGGACGGGTGTCCGGCCCACCAGGCGTAGTGCTGGGCGGCGGTGAACGCCCGGTCCTGGGCGCCGTCGCCGTATCCGGCGGCCTCCAACTGGGTCTGCACCCCGGCCGCGAGCCGGTAGTGGGAGCCGACCGGGGAGACCAGCGCACAGCCGAGCAGCTCACCGAGAGCGGCGTCCGCGTGGGCGTCGTCGACCAGCGCGGGCAGATGGGCCTGGTGGGGCACCTCGCCGCCGAGCGCGACGGCGAACCGCAGGGTCTCCCGCGCGGACGTGCTGAGCCGGGAGGCGAGCAGCGGCGCGGGCGCGGCGCCCTCGGCGAGGGAGGGCAGCGGTACGTCGTCCTCGGCGCCGGTCTCGAAGGGCGCGTCGACCGGGGTGTCCTCGAAGACGCCGAACTCGTCGAAGGCGTCGGCGCGGGCGCGCAGTCCGTCACGCTGCCTGAGCAGGGCACCGGCCTGGACGAACCGCAGGGGCAGGCCCTCGGACTCGAACCAGAGGTCGCCGGCCCAGTTGGACTCCTCCTCGGTGAGGACGCGGCCGACGGCGCGCTCCAGGAGCTCCAGGCCGCCGGCCCGGTCGAGGCCGTCGAGGAACTGTTCCTCGATGAGCGAGTCGGCGGACGGCGCGGGCACGTCGGGGGTGGCGCTGATCAGGAAGGCGCACTCGGGGGTCGCGTCGAGGAGTTCGTCGAGCGCGGCGCCGCCGAACTCCACGTCGTCGAGGACGACGACCGCGCCGACCTCGCGGACGAGGGCGTGCAGTTCGTCCGGTTCCGGCCGGTACAGAGGTGCGCTGTAGACGGCGTAGAACAGGTCGTAGAGCAGGTCGCTCTGGGTGCGGTGGAAGCCGGTGAGTCGGACCACGCCGTCGGGCGCGAGGTCCGCGCAGTCGGCGGCGACGGCGTCGAGGAGTGTGGTGCGTCCAGAGCCGGCCGGGCCGGTGAGGCGTACGGAACGGCCGCGGGCCAGCAGCCGCACCAGCCGCTCGCGCTCGCCGTCGCGCTCCAGGAGCGGCAGTTCGGGCTGCGGGGGCCCGGGCGGTACGGATGGCCGGGCGGCGCGGGTGATCTCGGCGCGCTCGGCCGCCGTGAGCTTGACGGGCCGGCCGGGCCGTTCGCCGGGCGGGCAGACCTCTATCTCGCTGCCGTCGACCGGGTTGATCGTGAGCAGGTAGTCGCCCGAGACGAGCTGCACCGTGCGGGCGAGCGCGGGTGTGTGCTGGCCGAAGTCGGATGTGAGGGCGTCGCGAGGCGGGCGCTGACGCGGCGTCGTGCCGTCGGCGTCGTGGCCGTACTCCTCGGAGCCCTGGTTGTTCGGGTCCATAAGGTTCAAGCCCCCCAAAAGCGTCGTGTGGTCACAAGACCCAGGCCCCTCCCGGCCTTGCCGCACACTGCGCTGTCGCTTCTGGTCCGGGCCCGCGTGGGATGTCAGGCAGCGGGCGACCGAACCCTAAACCTTCGCACAGTATCTACGACAGGCCGGGGTACCGCGCCGTCCGAGACGTCACAGTCTCGTGAGTATTGTGCATGAAGCGCGTTTTCAGACTCTGGTTCACACTCTGGGCAGTGACTCCACCCCGATACCACCCTCGATCGCCAGAATCCGGTGCAACCGGGTCGCCACCAGCAGGCGCTGCATCTGCGGTGGTACGTCGCGCAGCACGAGCCGTCTGCCGCACCGCCCGCACCGCCGGTGGGCCCCCATGATCACCCCGAGTCCGGTGGCGTCCCAGGAGTCCAGCTCGGACAGGTCCAGCACGAGATCGCCGACGCCGGTGTCGACGGCCGTATGCAGGACCGTACGGGCGTCCGCCGCGCTGCGGACGTCGAGGCGGCCCCCGACGACCAGCTCGGCGTGGTCGCCCCTGATGTACATATGCGCTCCCCGTCAGTGCGTGTCGTGCTCCGCGTAGGTAGGTGATGCAACCTCTGACTGCCTGAGGGGCGGTCAGGTTGCCGTCTGTGAGCGAACCGATACTCAATTCACCCCACAGGGTGATACCCCAGGGGTTCGTGCGGTTTCCCTGTCTGTTGACTACGTGCGGTACTGCGGTGCAGCAGTACTACTCGTCGTTTCTCAGTAGCGCTCGGTACTGCTCAGTGCTTGTAGAAGCCCTGCCCGCTCTTACGGCCGATGTCACCGGCGTCAACCATCCGGCGCATCAGCTCCGGAGGAGCGAACTTCTCGTCCTGGGACTCGGTGTAGATGTTGCTGGTGGCGTGCAGCAGGATGTCGACCCCGGTGAGGTCGGCGGTGGCCAGCGGGCCCATGGCGTGCCCGAAGCCGAGCTTGCAGGCGAGGTCGATGTCCTCTGCGGTGGCGACACCGGACTCGTACAGCTTGGCCGCCTCGACGACGAGCGCCGAGATCAGCCGGGTCGTCACGAAACCGGCGACATCCCGGTTGACGACGATGCAGGTCTTGCCGACGGACTCGGCGAACTCCCGTGCCGTGGCGAGGGTTTCGTCGCTCGTCTTGTAACCGCGGACCAGCTCGCAGAGCTGCATCATCGGCACCGGAGAGAAGAAGTGCGCACCGACGACCCGGTCCGGGCGGTCGGTGACGGCGGCGATCTTGGTGATCGGGATGGCGGAGGTGTTGGAGGCGAGCACGGCGTCGTCGCGGGCGATCTTGTCGAGCGCGCGGAAGATCTCGTGCTTGACCTCCAGCTTCTCGAACACCGCCTCGACGACGATGTCCGCGTCGCCGACCGCATCCAGGTCGGTGGTCGCGGTGATGCGCCCGAGGGCGGCCTCGGCGTCGGCCGCGGTCAGTTTGCCCTTGCCGACGAACCGGTCGTACGAGGACTTGATGCCGTCGGTGCCACGGGTGAGCGCTTCGTCGGTGACATCGCGCAGTACGACGTCCCAGCCCGCCTGGGCGGATACCTGGGCGATGCCGGAACCCATCAGGCCGGCTCCGATGACGGCAAGCTTCCGTGCCACTGTGCGACTCCCCTGACGCGCTGTTTATGTGTGCCTTGATAGGGGCCTCGACAAGGCCTCTCCGGCGGACCTTAGCGGTCGTGAGCGGTTGTGTGACCGCTTAGTAACGCGTTTCACGTCTCATGGCGTGAGACGCCGATCACGTTGGCCACGTCTCATCTGACGGACTTGACGATCCTCTCGACGGCCGAAGCCGAAGGGATTCCGACCTCAGCGGTCGGAGCGCTAATTCCTTGCGGTTTCACGCTGGTTGGCGCTTCACAGACCGGCTGATGCCGAGGTCTCCACGCCCTGTAACCCGTATGTCCACGCGGATACGAACCCAGAACGCATGCGCGAGCCCGAAGATGTCAGCCGGGGCCGACCTCTGTCCGAGGGCACTTGGTCACCACTCGGCCCACATCGGAGGAGCGTCTAGATTGGCCGCATGGTCAATCTGACGCGTATCTACACCAGGATCGGCGACAAGGGCACCACCGCCCTCGGTGACATGAGCCGGGTCGCCAAGACCGATCTGCGGATCTCGGCGTACGCCGATGCCAACGAGGCGAACGCGGTGATCGGGACCGCCGTCGCGCTGGGCGGGCTGGAGGTGGAGGTCGTCAAGGTGCTGACGCGCGTGCAGAACGACCTGTTCGACGTGGGCGCGGACCTGGCGACGCCGGTGGCCGAGAACCCGGAGTTTCCTCCGTTGCGGGTCGAGCAGTCCTACATCGACAAGCTGGAGGCGGACTGCGACCGGTTCCTCGAAGACCTGGAGAAACTGCGCTCGTTCATCCTGCCCGGCGGCACCCCCGGCGCGGCCCTGCTGCACCAGGCGTGCACGGTCGTACGCCGGGCCGAGCGCTCGACATGGGCGGCGCTGGAGGTCCACGCCGAGGCGATGAACCCGCTCACCGCGACGTACCTGAACCGGCTGTCGGACCTGTTGTTCATCCTGGCGCGTACCGCCAACAAGGCGGTCGGGGACGTGCTCTGGGTCCCGGGCGGGGAGCGCTGAGGGGGCCGACCGGCCTCGCCTCCCTATCGCTTGCCCCTCGGTGAGCGTGCCACCTGGAACAGGCCTGTCAGGAGCAGTGCTCCCCCGACGCACATCATCACCACGCCCACCTTCGTCAAGGTGACGAAGGGGAGCTCCACATCCCCGGCGAACAGCCACAGCACCAGGCCGGTCACCAGGGTGGCGGCGCCCTCCAGCAGGTTCTTCGTCGTCCCGCTCATCGCCGTGCGCTCTCCTTCTCGAAGGTGACCCGGCCGGCGCTCCCGGCTTCTCCTCCGGGCCCGCCCGGGTCCTTCTTCGGCCAGATCGTGTACGTCAGCGCGATCAGCCCGTGGATGCCGGCGATCCGCAGGGCCGTCCCCTGGAAGGACCGCAGCGACGACGTGTCCCCGTCGCCGACGTACCAGACCGCCGCCTGGAGCAGCGCGCACGCGACCGCCGCCATGACGACGGTACGCAGCCACAGGCGGCCCTCGTGGCGGGCGCGCGCCATGCCGTAGCGGGGCGGGCTCGGCGGGGGCGGGCCCCCGGCCAGGCGGTGGGCGGCGTGGCCGTCGAGCCAGCGGATCATGTAGTGGCCGTACGCCACGGTGAAGCCGATGTAGAGCGCGGCCAGGCCGTGCTCCCAGCCCGGTTCGGCGCCGTTCCTGAGGTCGATCGCCGTGACGACGAACAGCACGAGTTCCAGCAGTGGCTCGCAGAGCAGCAGCGCCACGCTGGTGCGGCGCCACTTGAGCAGGTACCGGACGGTCAGGCCGAGCGCCAGCAGCACCCAGAAGCCGACCTCGCAGGCGATGATCAGTGTGACGATCACAGTTCGCTCCTCTCCGTCACCTTTCCAGGCTCCCGGCGGGACGTGCCGGATTCGTCGTCGGCGGTGAGGAAGTCGCGGTACATCGAAAGATGCAGTTGGGGACCCTTCCCGGGGATCAGGCGGGCGGCGCCCGGGCCGTGTTGGATGGAGTCATGGCCCCGCGACCTCCCCGCCCGCACCGCGACGACGTGCGCATCGCGCTCGCGGGGCTGCTCGGCGGACTGCTGATCTGGGGCGTCGGTCTCGGCACCCGCGCGGCCCGTGATCCGCTCGTGCTCCTGGACGGGCGCTGGCCGATCCTGCTGCCGCTCGTCGTGACCGCCGGCTGCGAACTGCTCCGGCGGATCCGTCCGCGTACGGGCCTGCTGGTCGGCATGGCCGCGCTGACCGTGGACGTCGTCACGCAGGGCAACTTGGCCACTGTCGTGATGTTCACGGACCTCGTGTACGCGGCCGTGCTGTACGGCCCGCCCGCCACCGCCCGCCGGGTCCCCTGGATCACCGGGCTGCTCGCGGTGGCCGCCGCGATCGTGCCCTTCGCGGTCTGGCGGGTGCCGGAGGCGCTGCTCGTCGGTGTGGTCGTCGGCATCGTGGCGTTCACGCCCGCGGCCACCGGTCTGATCGTACGCAACCACCGCGACGCCGCCGACTCGGCCCGGCTGCGCGCCGAACAGACCGCCCTGCTTGCCGAGTTGGACCGCACCCAGGCGGTGACCTCCGAACGGGCGCGGATGGCAAGGGAGTTGCACGACCTGGTCGCCAACCACCTCTCCGCCATCGCGATCCACTCCACGGCCGCCCTCTCCATCGACGACCCGGACACCTCGAAACAGGCCCTCGGCGTCATCCGTGAGAACAGCGTGGCGGGACTGGCCGAGATGCGCCGCCTGATCGGCATCCTGCGCGACAGCGGCGGCGACCTGGAACCGGCGGCGGCCCCGACGCTGGAGGGTCTCGGCGCACTGGTGGACGGTGCCCGCACCAACGGCCTCGACGTCACCCTGGACACCGATACCGACCACGCCGCCCTGCCGGTCCCGGTCGAGCTGGCCGCGTACCGCATCGTCCAGGAGTCCCTGACCAACGCCCTCAAGCACGCCTCCCCCGGCCGGGTCACGGTGGCGCTCACCCGGCGGGACGGTTCGCTGAGCGTCGCCGTGACCAGCCCGCACGAGGGTCACGACAGTCCGCGCGCACCGGGCTCGGGTGCCGGTCTGGTCGGGATGCGGGAGCGGGTCTCGCTGTTGGGCGGCACCTTCACGGCGGGACCGAACGGCGCCCACTGGGCCGTGCGCGCCGCGCTGCCCCTCACCGAAGGAGAAGACGTATGACAGCAGCAGGAGCGGCGATCCGGGTGCTCGTCGCCGAGGACCAGTCGGCCGTACGGGCGGGGCTCGTCCTCATTCTGGGCAGCGCGCCCGGCATCGAGGTGGTCGGAGAGGCGCCGGACGGCGAGCAGGCGGTGGCGCTGGCCCGTGAACTACGGCCGGATCTGGTGCTGATGGACATTCAGATGCCGCGCCTGGACGGGGTGTCGGCGACGCGGCAGGTGGTGGCCGAACAGCTCGCCGACGTCCTGGTGCTGACCACCTTCGACCTCGACGAGTACGTCTTCGGGGCGCTGCGCGCGGGGGCTTCCGGCTTCCTCCTGAAGAACACGGAGGCGAAGGACCTGATCGAGGCGGTACGGACGGTGGCGCGCGGCGAGGGGCTGATCGCGCCGGCGGTCACCCGGCGACTGATCGCCGAGTTCGCCACCGGGCCGGTACGGGAGCCGAGCGCCGAGCCCGCCGTCCTGGACGCCCTCACCCGCCGTGAGCGCGAGGTGCTGTCGTGTCTCGGCGAGGGACTGTCCAACGCCGAGATCGCGACCCGCCTCGACATGGCGGAGGCGACGGTGAAGACGCACGTCAGCCGCTTGCTGGGCAAGCTGGAGCTGCGCAGTCGGGTCCAAGCGGCGGTACTGGCACAGGAGTTGGGGGTTTAGGGGAATCAGGCGAGCCTTCACGCGAAGTGGTCCAGACCTATTGACCCATGGTCCAGACCTTCCTATTCTCGCGGCACTGTGGGTGCGAAGGCTCAGTCTCACCCCCACCCCCTACACCTCCAAGGAGGCGCGGCATGCGCTTCGGACAAAGATGTACGGCAGGCCTGACGACCCTGCTGCTCCCCCTCGCCGCCCTGGTGGGCCTGGCGGGACCGACACAGGCGGCAGCTGCGTCTTCATCGGCCACCGCGACCTACGCCAAGACCCAGGACTGGGGCACCGGCTTCGAAGGCAAGTGGACGGTCACCAACACCGGTACCACGTCGATCAGTTCATGGACGGTCGAGTGGGACTTCCCCTCCGGTACGTCCGTCACCTCGGCCTGGGACGCCGACGTCACCTCCAGCTCCACCCACTGGACCGCCAAGAACAAGTCCTGGAACGGCACCCTCGCCCCCGGCGCCACCGTCTCCTTCGGCTTCAACGGCAGCGGCACCGGCTCCCCTGCCAACTGCAAGCTGAACGGCGGCAGTTGCAGCGGCGGCACGGTGCCCGGCGACAACACCCCCTCCGCGCCAGGCACTCCGACGGCCTCCGGCATCACCAACACCTCGGCCAAGTTGAGTTGGACCTCGGCCACAGACGACAAGGGCATCAAGAACTACGACGTCCTGCGCGACGGCACCAAGGTCGCGACGGTGACGGCCACCTCGTACACGGACACGGGTCTGACCGCCGGTACGGACTACTCGTACACCGTCCAGGCCCGGGACACCGCCGACCAGACCGGCCCGGTGAGCGGCGCGGTCGCCGTGCGCACCACCGGCGGCACCACGAACCCGCCCACCGGGAACAAGGTCAAGCTCGGCTACTTCACCGAGTGGGGCGTCTACGGCCGCAACTACCACGTCAAGAACCTGGTCACCTCGGGCTCGGCGTCGAAGATCACGCACATCAACTACGCCTTCGGCAACGTCAAGGACGGCAAGTGCACCGTCGACGACACCTACGCCGCCTACGACAAGGCCTACACCGCCGACCAGTCGGTGTCGGGCGTGGCCGACACCTGGGACCAGCCGCTGCGCGGCAACTTCAACCAGCTGCGCCAACTGAAGGCCAAGTACCCGAACATCAAGGTGCTGTACTCCTTCGGCGGCTGGACCTACTCCGGCGGCTTCACCCAGGCCGCCGCCAACCCGGCCGCCTTCGCCGCCTCCTGCAAGGCGGTCGTGGAGGACCCGCGCTGGGCGGACGTCTTCGACGGCATCGACATCGACTGGGAGTACCCGAACGCCTGCGGCCTGACCTGTGACACGTCAGGTGCGGCGGCCTTCAAGAACCTGATGTCGGCGCTGCGTACGACGTTCGGGGCGAACTACCTGGTCACCGCGGCCATCACCGCCGACGGCTCCTCCGGCGGCAAGATCGACGCGGCCGACTACGGCGGCGCCTCCGCCTACGCCGACTGGTACAACGTGATGACGTACGACTACTTCGGCGCCTTCGACGCGGACGGCCCGACCGCCCCGCACTCGCCGCTCACCTCGTACGCCGGCATCCCGGCCGCCGGCTTCAACTCCGCCGACGCCATCGCCAAGCTGAAGGCGAAGGGCGTCCCGGCGGCGAAGCTCCTGCTGGGCATCGGCTTCTACGGCCGCGGGTGGACCGGCGTCACCCAGTCCGCCCCTGGCGGCACGGCGACCGGCGCGGCACCGGGCACATACGAGGCGGGCATCGAGGACTACAAGATCCTCAAGACGTCCTGCCCGGCCACCGGCACGATCGCCGGCACCGCGTACGCGTACTGCGGCAGCAACTGGTGGTCGTACGACACTCCCGCGACGATCGCCGGAAAGATGACCTGGGCCAAGAACCAGTCCCTGGGCGGCGCGTTCTTCTGGGAGTTCAGCGGCGACACGAGCAACGGGGAGCTGGTGAGCGCGATCAGCGGCGGCCTGGCGTAGCCACCGGCACGGCAGGCAACAGGCGGCGGGGCGGGTTCCGTACGTACGGAACCAGCCCCGCCCTCCTGCGCATGCATGTCAGGCCACGTTCACCTGTTGCCCGGGAGGCGCCGCCTCCAGCCAGGCGAGGAAACCGGTCAGCGCGTCGTCGCTCATCGCCAGCTCCAGTCTCGTCCCCCGATGGACACAGGCAAGCACGACCGCGTCCGAGAGCAGTGCCAGCTCCTCCTCGCCGTCGGGGGCGCGACGGCCGGCCACCTCGATCGACGAGCGTTCCAGGACGCGGCGCGGACGGGGGGAGTACGAGAAGACGCGGTACCACTCGATCCGGTCACCGTTGTAGCGGGCGACACCGTAGCCCCAGCCCTTGCCGCTGGGGTCGGGTTTCTCGGGTACGTCCCAGCGCAGGCTGCAGTCGAACGTACCGCCGGAGCGTTGGATGAGTCGGCGGCGCAGCCCGAAGACGAACAGGCCCACCAGCGCGAGCGCCACTACCAAGCCGCACACAGTCAGAGCGAGGATCATCGACACCGACCTCCTCGTCTCCTAGGTAACGGAAAAGAAAAAACACCCGGATTCGCCTCAGCCGCGGCCAGGACCGGCGGTAACCGGTCCCAGCCGCGGCTGAGGCAAAGCATCACACTGGTGCGCTGTGGTCAGCGCGCCGCCACGGCCCGCAGTCGGACATCCGCGCGCCGCTCGGCAGAGGCGTCGCCCTCAGCCTTCGCACGCTCGAGCTCCCGCTCGACGCGCTGGACGTCGATCTCGTCCGCCAGCTCAGCGATCTCCGCCAGCAGCGACAGCTTGTTGTCCGCGAACGAGATGAAACCGCCGTGCGCCGCGGCGACGACCGTTCCACCATCACTCGTACGGATGGTCACCGGGCCCGACTCCAGCACACCGAGCAGCGGCTGGTGACCGGGCATGACGCCGATGTCGCCGGACGTGGTGCGCGCGACGACCAGGGTGGCCTCGCCGGACCAGACCTGACGGTCGGCAGCGACCAGCTCGACGTGCAGCTCAGCAGCCAAGGTTGGCTCCTCGGGTCACCACCCGGCTGTTGTACCGGGTGTTGGGATCAATTCTAGTGGGTGTGCGGAGAGGGGCAGGACGCACCCCGCGAAGGGTGCCCCCCTGCCCCTCTCCCAAGAGCGCGGGGGTCAGGAGACGCCCAGCTCCTTGGCGTTGGCCTTGAGGTCCTCAATGCCACCGCAGAGGAAGAACGCCTGCTCCGGGAAGTGGTCGTAGTCGCCGTCGATGATCGCGTTGAACGCCACGATCGACTCGTCCAGCGGTACGTCCGACCCGTCGACGCCGGTGAACTGCTTGGCGACGTGGGTGTTCTGGGACAGGAAGCGCTCCACGCGACGGGCACGGTGGACGACGAGCTTGTCCTCCTCGCCGAGCTCGTCGATACCGAGGATCGCGATGATGTCCTGGAGGTCCTTGTACTTCTGCAGAACCGTCTTGACGCGCATCGCGGTGTTGTAGTGCTCCGCCGCGATGTAGCGCGGGTCCAGGATGCGGGACGTGGAGTCCAGCGGGTCCACGGCCGGGTAGATGCCCTTCTCGGAGATCGGACGGGAGAGAACCGTCGTCGCGTCGAGGTGGGCGAACGTGGTGGCCGGGGCCGGGTCGGTCAGGTCGTCCGCGGGGACGTAGATCGCCTGCATCGAGGTGATCGAGTGTCCACGGGTCGAGGTGATGCGCTCCTGGAGGAGACCCATCTCGTCGGCCAGGTTCGGCTGGTAACCCACCGCGGAGGGCATACGGCCGAGCAGGGTCGAGACCTCGGAACCGGCCTGGGTGAAGCGGAAGATGTTGTCGATGAAGAACAGCACGTCCTGCTTCTGCACATCGCGGAAGTACTCCGCCATGGTCAGACCGGCCAGGGCCACGCGCAGACGGGTGCCCGGGGGCTCGTCCATCTGACCGAAGACCAGCGCGGTCTTGTCGATGACGCCCGAGTCGGCCATCTCCTCGATGAGGTCGTTGCCCTCACGGGTGCGCTCGCCGACACCGGCGAACACGGAGACACCGTCGTGGTTGTTGGCGACGCGGTAGATCATCTCCTGGATGAGCACCGTCTTGCCGACGCCGGCACCGCCGAACAGGCCGATCTTTCCACCCTTGACGTACGGGGTGAGAAGGTCGATGACCTTGACGCCGGTCTCGAACATCTCGGTCTTCGACTCGAGCTCGTCGAAGCGCGGGGCCTTGCGGTGGATGGACCAGCGCTCGCCCTCGTACTGCTCGTCGGAGTTCAGTACCTCACCGAGGGTGTTGAACACCTTGCCCTTGGTGAAGTCACCGACGGGGACGGTGATGCCCGTACCCGTGTTGGTGACCGCGGCCTGGCGGACCAGACCGTCGGTGGGCTGCATCGAGATCGTGCGGACCAGGCCGTCACCCAGGTGCTGGGCAACCTCCAGGGTCAGCGTCTTCTTCGCGCCGTCCAGGGCCGGGTCGGCCACCTCGACGTGAAGGGCGTTGTAGATCTCCGGCATGGCGTCGACGGGGAATTCCACGTCGACGACCGGGCCGATTACCCGGGCGACGCGGCCCGTGGCAACGGCCGTCTCAACTGTCGTCGTCATTACCTGTCACTCCCCGCGGTCGCGTCGGCCAGGGCTGCGGTGCCACCGACGATCTCGCTGATTTCCTGGGTGATTTCGGCCTGTCGGGCCGCGTTGGCAAGTCGGGAGAGCGTCGTGATGAGGTCTCCCGCGTTGTCGGTGGCCGACTTCATCGCGCGGCGCGTGGCGGCGTGCTTGGAAGCGGCCGACTGGAGCATCGCGTTGTAGATACGGCTCTCGACGTACCGCGGCAGCAGAGCGTCGAGGACGTCCTCCGCCGACGGCTCGAAGTCGTACAGCGGAAGGATCTCGCCCTTCCCCGTCGACTCCGCGGCCACCTCGTCGAGGCGGAGCGGCAGCAGACGGCCGTCGACCGCGTTCTGCGTCATCATCGAGACGAACTCGGTGTAGACGATGTGGAGTTCGTCCACGCCGCCGTCCGCCGTCTCCTTCTCGATGGCCTCGATGAGCGGAGCCGCGACCTTCTTGGCGTCCGCGTACGTGGGCTGGTCGGTGAAGCCCGACCACGACTCCACGACCTTGCGCTCGCGGAAGTTGTAGTGGGCCAGACCGCGGCGGCCGACGATGTACGTGTCGACCTCCTTGCCCTCCGCCTCAAGGCGCGCCGTCAGCTGCTCGGCGGCCTTGATCGCGTTGGAGTTGAAGGCGCCGGCCAGACCGCGGTCGCTCGAAAGGAGCAGGACCGCGGAACGGGTCGGCGTCTCGGCCTCGGTGGTCAGCGGGTGCCTGGTGTTCGACCCGGTACCGACCGCCGTGACCGCGCGGGTGAGCTCGGTCGCGTACGGCGCGGAGGCCGCCACCTTGCGCTGCGCCTTGACGACACGCGAGGCGGCGATCATCTCCATCGCCTTGGTGATCTTCTTGGTCGCGGTGACGGATTTGATGCGACGCTTGTAGACCCGGAGCTGGGCTCCCATGAGTCAGGTCCCTTCCGTCGTCACTTGGCCGCGGCGGCCGGAGCGTCTTCGCCGAGAAGCTTGCCGTCCGAGGTCTCGAACTGCTTCTTGAACTCCGCGACGGCGTCGCCGATGGCGGTGATGGTGTCGTCCGACATCTTGGCGCCCTCCTTGATGGAGGTCATGAGGCCCTGCTCCTTGCGGTGCAGGTACTCCAGGAGCTCCTTCTCGAAGCGGCGGATGTCGCCCACCGGCACCTCGTCCATCCGGCCGGTGGTACCGGTCCAGATGGAGACGACCTGGTCCTCGGTGGCCATCGGCTCGTACTGAGCCTGCTTGAGCAGCTCGACCAGTCGCTGACCACGCTCCAGCTGGGACTTCGACGCGGCGTCCAGGTCGGAACCGAAGGCGGCGAACGCCTCCAGCTCACGGTACTGGGCGAGGTCGAGGCGCAGTCGGCCGGACACCTGGCGCATGGCCTTGTGCTGGGCCGAACCACCGACGCGGGAGACGGAGATACCGACGTTCAGCGCGGGGCGCTGACCGGCGTTGAACAGGTCCGACTCCAGGAAGCACTGGCCGTCGGTGATGGAGATGACGTTGGTCGGGATGAACGCCGAGACGTCGTTGGCCTTGGTCTCGACGATCGGCAGACCGGTCATCGAGCCCGCGCCCAGCTCGTCGGAGAGCTTCGCGCAGCGCTCCAGGAGACGGGAGTGCAGGTAGAAGACGTCACCCGGGTAGGCCTCACGGCCCGGCGGGCGGCGCAGCAGCAGGGACACGGCGCGGTAGGCGTCGGCCTGCTTCGAGAGGTCGTCGAAGATGATGAGGACGTGCTTGCCCTCGTACATCCACTGCTGACCGATGGCCGAACCGGTGTACGGCGCCAGGTACTTGAAGCCGGCCGGGTCGGACGCCGGGGCGGCGACGATGGTCGTGTACTCCAGCGCGCCGGCCTCTTCGAGGGCGCCACGCACGGAGGCGATGGTCGAGCCCTTCTGGCCGATGGCGACGTAGACGCAGCGGACCTGCTTCTTCGGGTCGCCGGTGCGCCAGTTGTCACGCTGGTTGATGATCGTGTCGACGGCCAGAGCGGTCTTGCCGGTCTGACGGTCACCGATGACCAGCTGACGCTGGCCGCGGCCGATCGGGGTCATCGCGTCGACGGCCTTGTAGCCCGTCTCCATCGGCTCGTGCACCGACTTGCGCGCCATGACGCCCGGAGCCTGCAGCTCAAGGGCGCGACGACCGCTGGTCTCGATCTCGCCGAGGCCGTCGATCGGGTTGCCGAGCGGGTCGACTACACGGCCGAGGTAGCCCTCGCCGACCGCCACCGACAGGACCTCGCCGGTACGGGTGACCGGCTGGCCCTCCTCGATACCGCTGAACTCGCCGAGGATGACGGTACCGATCTCGCGCTCTTCGAGGTTGAGCGCGAGACCGAGGGTGCCGTCCTCGAACTTCAGCAGTTCGTTGGCCATGGCCGAGGGCAGGCCCTCGACCTTCGCGATGCCGTCGCCGGCAAGGGTGACCGTACCGACCTCCTCGCGCGAGGCCGCGTCCGGCTTGTACGACTGGACAAAGGTCTCCAGCGCATCCCGGATCTCCTCCGGCCGGATCGTGAGCTCCGCCATCTGGGTTCCCTGCTCTCCTTGTTGGGCCCGAAGTTTCACTTGGGGGGATGGGGACTCCCCCCAATAAGAGGTGAATCCTCTGCACGGCCCAACCAGGGCCGTAGTCAAGTACGTACTACGAGTATTGAGTTGCTGCGTTCTGCGTGGCTGCCGGGCGAGCTAGCTCGCCATGCGGCGGCCGGCGTCCTCGATGCGGTCCGCGATGCTGCCGTTGATGACCTCGTCGCCGACCAGCACCCGGATCCCGCCGAGGACCTCGGGGTCCACGTCCAGGTTCAGGTGCATCTGACGGCCGTAGAGCTTCGCGAGGGCGGCGCCGAGGCGCTGCTTCTGCGGGTCGCTCAGCGGAACCGCGGAGGTGACGACGGCGACCATGCGGTCCCGGCGCTCGGCGGCGAGCTTGGACAGGGACTCGAGTCCCGCTTCCAGGCTACGTCCCCGCGGCGCGGTCACAAGGCGCGTCACCAGACGCTCGGTCGTGGCGGCGGCCCGGCCCCCGAGCAGGCTGCGCAGCAGCTCGCCCTTGGCGCCGGTCGTCGCGGCACGGTCGGTCAGCGCGGCGCGCAGACCGGTGTTCGAAGCGACGATCCGGCCGAACCGGAACAGCTCGTCCTCGACGTTGTCGAGCGCGCCCGCCTGCTGGGCAGCCGTGAGGTCGGCGATGTCCGCCAGCTCCTCCAGCGTGTCCACCAGGTCGCGCGAACGCGACCAGCGGGAGCGCACCATGCCGGCCACCAGGTCGGTGGTGGGCCCGCCGACCTGGCTGCCGAAGAGGCGCTGGGCCAGCTCGGCCTTGGCCTCTCCGGACTGCGCCGGGTCGGTGAGGACCCGACGCAGGGACACCTCGCGGTGCAGCAGCGCGGTGACCGCGGCCAGCTCCTCGGACAGCTTCTTCGCGTCGGCGGACGTCGAGTCCGTCAGCGCGTCGAGACGCTCCCGTGCGGCGGCGGCAGCCTCGCGACTGGCTCCGTGCACGGTCATCGAGTCGCCTCGGCCTTCTCCTCAAGGTCGTCGAGGAAACGGTCGATCACGCGGCTCTGCCGGGCATGGTCCTCAAGGGACTCACCGACGAGCTTGCCGGCCAGTTCGGTGGCGAGCTTGCCGACGTCCTGGCGAAGCGCGGACGAGGCGGCCTTGCGGTCGGCGTCGAGCTGGGAGTGACCGGCGGCGACGATCTCCTCGCGCTGCCGCTGGCCTTCCGCGCGCATCTCGGCGATGAGCGTGGCGCCCTGCTCCTGCGCCTCCTGGCGCAGTCGCGCGGCCTCGTGCCGAGCCTCGGCGAGCTGAGCCTTGTACTGCTCGAGGACACTCTGGGCCTCGGTCTGAGCGGCCTCGGCCTTCTCGATACCGCCCTCGATGGCCTCGCGCCGCTCTTCCAGAACCTTGTTGATGGTCGGGAGGAGCTTCTTGGCGAGGAAGCCGAAGACGATGACGAAGGCGATCAGGCCGATGACAAGCTCCGGCCACGGCGGAATGAGAGGGTTTTCCTTCTCCGCCTCGGCCGCCAGCTGAACCAGTGCGTGGTTCACATCAGTGCCTTTCGTCGAATGGGGCTGTCGTCGTGATTCGTCTTAGTAGACGAACGGCATGACGAGGCCGATGAGGGCCAGCGCCTCACAGAACGCGAAGCCGAGGATCTGGTTGGCACGGATCAGGCCGGCGGCCTCGGGCTGACGGGCGAGAGCCTGGGTGCCGTTACCGAAGATGATGCCGACGCCGACGCCGGGACCGATGGCAGCGAGACCGTAACCGACGGAACCGAGGTCACCGGTGACAGCAGCAAGGGTAGACATGCCAGTTCTTCCTTCTCTTTACGGACCGGTGGGGGTTGGCCACCGGACGACTAGGTATGCGTTGGGGACGGTGCTCAGTGGTGCTCGGCGAGCGCGCCCTGGATGAAGGTGCACGTCAGGAGGACGAAGACGTACGCCTGGACGGCCTGGATGAAGAGCTCGAAGGCGGTCATCACGATGACCATCACGAAGGAGACACCCGAGTACGCGATGCCGATGCCGTTCAGCATGTACCAGCTGGCGATCGTGAAGAGCAGCAGCAGGGTGTGACCGGCGAACATGTTCGCGAACAGTCGCACGGCGTGCGTGAACGGGCGGACGATCAGGTTCGAGAAGAACTCGATCGTCATGGCCAGCGGGAGCACCGGGCCCAGCGACTTGTCGTAACCGGTGAAGTTCTTGAAGGCGCCGACGAAGCCGTGCCGCTTGAAGGTCAGAGAGACCCAGGTGATGTAGACGATGGCCGCGAGAACCGCCGGGTAGGCGATGATCGAGGTCACCGGGAAGGAGGCGATCGGGACGATGGACCAGATGTTCATCATCCAGATGAAGAAGAAGAGCGAGACGGCAAGCGGTACGTACTTGTCGCCTTCCTTCTTTCCGATCGTCTCGTAGACGATGCCGCGCCGGACGAAGTCGTAACCGGCCTCGGCGACCATCTGCAGTTTGCCGGGAACCATCTTGGGCTTGCGGAACGCCGCCCAGAAGAATCCCACCACGATGATGGACCCGAGCAGAGCGAGCAGCATGGGCTTGTTGAAGTAGAGCCCGTTGCCGTCTGCGTCGCCCCAAAGCGGCTCGAACATGAACGAATGCAGGCCCGGAGCCGGGAAGCCACAACCGTCGAAGAGGTGGCAATCGGTCTCGAAGGCGAGCACCTGCGTCGGGTCAGCACTCACCACGGGCTCCTTCGGCGTGACGCATGGGTACGGCAACCTCGTTGTGTCGGCGCGGCACGCAGCCGCGGGTCGGCACTGGACTGGTGTTACGGATGTGGGGGCGGCTGTGGGGCATCAAGCCTCGCGATTGAGCAGGCGTCAGCTCAGATGCCCGCGCCCGCGATGCCGCAGTTGGCACCGGACGATAGCAGGATCTCTCACACGCCCTTATCCCGGCCCTACCTCTCACGACGAGTGCCCCGTCTTTTCGGGCCTGTCCCCCGTCGTGGAGTCGGGTTCAACGTAGAGGATCTTCGACTTCATGTGGGCACGCGCCTGCGCCGCGATCCAGGCGAGTGTGCCTGCGACCAGCGTGAGCGCGAAAGCCCTGGGGTTGAACAGCGTCGTGTTCTTGAACGCCGCGAGAAAGATGAACAGCAGAAGAATTTGCGCCGCGTACAGCATCAGGCCCATGGCCTGGAACAGATGCGGAAGCGTTTTGGCAGTGCGCTGCAGAACGTAAAACCCGATTCCCATGAAGAGAATCACGACCAGCGTCGCGACGACCGCCCCGATCGCCCCTTCGGCACCGGCGACCACAGCACTGACGACGGCGGCAAGAGCGCCGACGGCGGCTGTGGGCACAGCGGCTTGAAGCAGGGTCCGGACGTCATTGGACGGCATGGCGGCAACTCCGCTTTCGCAGGGGGCGTGGGGTGTCGTCATGGACGAGCGTAGTCCCCGGTTCGAGCGGTGAAACTCACGCCAACCGACCGTCGCACTGCGGTCCTTCGGCTCTGTCCGGGGTTCTCGTGAACCGTATCACAAACTATTTGATGAGGTCTTTACCTGGATGGTGTGCTCGGCGTCACACATGAGAGTGAACCTGCACGTCTGTGCAGAACCAGCGCCGACTTGTCTGGTATTGGGACGCTTTACCCTCTGCCTACTCTCTCTGTTTCAAGCAAAGTGTTAGTCAGATTCTTACCTTGCGTCAGCGCGACGACCCTGCTTTGCGCTGGTCCAGAAGCCGCGAACGGGCGCCGATCGCGGTCGCCCCGTTGACTCCCGAGACGCCGGCCCGCACCGGAGCCCGGTGTTCCGGAGCGGCCTCCTCACCGGCCATCGCGGGCGCCGTCGCCCCGGCCTCCGCTGTCCGGCTGCGCCGGTAGCGGGGCGGCACGAAGCGCTCGGCCCAGCGCGGGGTGCGCGGCGTGAAGCGCGGCAGCAGCAGGAGTACGAGTCCGATCGCGCTCAGTGCCACCACGCTGAGGACGATCCACATGGACGCGTTGTTGACCGAGTAGGACAAGGCGCCGAAGCCGATGAGCGCCGACCAGAAGTACATGATCAGGACGGCCCTGCTGTGCGAGTGCCCGACCTCCAGGAGCCGGTGGTGCAGATGCCCCCGGTCGGCCGCGAACGGCGACTGTCCGCGCCAGGTGCGCCGCACGATGGCCAGCACCAGGTCGGCGGCCGGGATCGCGATGATGGTGAGCGGCATCAGCAGCGGGATGTAGACCGGCACCATCTGGTGCACGGTGTTGCGCTCGGACCCGGAGAACAGGTTCATCGCGTCGGGGTCGATCTGTCCGGTGATGGAGATCGCGCCGGCGGCCAGCACCAGCCCGATGAGCATCGACCCGGAGTCGCCCATGAAGATCCGGGCGGGATGCATGTTGTGCGGCAGGAAGCCGACGCACATGCCCATCAGGATCACCGAGAACAGGGTGGCCGGGGCGGCGGCCTCGATGCCGTACGAGACCCAGACCCGGTAGGCGTAGAGGAAGAACGCCGCCGACGCGATGCACACCATGCCGGCCGCGAGGCCGTCGAGGCCGTCCACGAAGTTGACCGCGTTGATGGTGATGACGACCAGCGCCACCGTCAGCAGGGTGCCCTGCCACTGGGTCAGCGCGACGTTGCCCACGGAGGGGATCGGCAGCCACAGGATCGTCAGCCCTTGCATCACCATGACGCCGGCGGCGATCATCTGGCCGCCCAGCTTGATCAGGGCGTCGATCTCGAACTTGTCGTCCAGGACACCGATCAGCCAGATGAGCGCGGCGCCGGAGAGCAGCGCCCGCGGCTCGTTCGAGTTCTTGAACACCTCGTGGAGGTTGGTGAGGTGGTCGGCGACCAGCAGTCCGGCGCACAGCCCGAAGAACATCGCGATCCCGCCGAGCCGCGGAGTGGGTTCCCGGTGCACGTCACGGGCCCTGATCTCCGGCATCGCTCCGGCCACGATCGCGAACTTCCGTACCGGCCCTGTCAGCAGATACGTCACCGCGGCCGTGATGCAGAGCGTCAGCAGGTATTCACGCACGGGCTTCCCCACAGGTCTCGCTGGTCATCCAGGCCCCACACCCTAGCGAGGGACGCTTAAGGTTGGGGACTTCCGGGTAGCGACGATGGTTGCACGCGTGCCTGTGCACGAGTTGACGACTACCCCTCACCGCCCGGGATACGGCGGAAATCTACCGGCCAGCTCTCGCACTTCTTCACGCGCCCCACCGCTCTCGACAGCCCCACGCAGCACACCCGCGAACAGCACCGCGATCCGCGCCATCTCGGCGTCCCCCATCCCCTGCGTGGTCAGCGCCGCCGTCCCGAGCCGCAGCCCACGCGCCTGCCCATGGGGCAGCGCACAGCAGTCCAGAACCATGCCGGCGGCGGACAGCAGCCCCCGTGCGGTGCGCCCGTCCACTCCCAGCGGCGCCGGATCCACCGTGATGAGGTGCGTATCGGTCCCGCCCGTGGTGACGACCAGCCCCTCGGCGGCCAGCCCCGCCGCCAGCACCCGCGCGTTGGCGACCACCTGATGGGCGTACGCCGTGAAGGCCGGGGTCGCCGCCTCGCCGAAGGCGACGGCCTTGGCGGCGATCGTGTGCATCTGCGCGCCCCCCTGCGTGAACGGGAAAACCGCCCGGTCGACCCGTTCTGCGAGCTCCGCGCCACACAGCAGCATCCCGCCGCGCGGCCCGCGCAGCACCTTGTGGGTGGTCGCGCAGACGACATCGGCGTACGGCACGGGACTGGGCGCCGCTCCCCCGGCGACGAGCCCGATGGGGTGGGCGGCGTCCGCGATGAGGTAGGCGCCCGTCTCGTCGGCGATCTCACGGAAGGCGGCGTAGTCCATGTGCCGGGGATAGGTGATGGAACCGCAGACGATGGCTTTGGGGCGATGCGTACGGGCGAGGGCGCGCACCTGCTCGTAGTCGATGAGCCCGCTCTCCGCGTCCACCCCGTAGGGGACGAAGTCGAACCAGCGCCCGGAGAAGTTGGCGGGCGACCCGTGGGTGAGATGGCCGCCGTAGGGCAGCCCGAGGGCGAGGACGGTGTCACCGGGGCGCAGGAGGGCGGCGTAGGCGGCCAGAACGGCCGAAGACCCGCTGTGGGACTGGACGTTGGCGTGTTCGGCCCCGAAGAGCGCCCTGGCCCGTTCCACGGCGACGCGTTCGGCGACGTCGACGATCTCGCAGCCGCCGTGGTGCCGGGCGCCGGGATACCCCTCGGCGTACTTGTTGGCCAGCGGCGAGCCGAGCGCGGCCAGCACGGCCGGCGAGGTGAAGTTCTCGGCGGCGATCAGCTGGAGCGTCGTCGACTGCCGTTCGATCTCCCCGAGCAGCACCTCGGCAAGCTCGGGGTCCTGCCGGCGCAGTACCTCAACAGCGACATCGCCCTCAAGGGCACGCGTGACCGACATGGTGGACTCCGGACGTCGACGGTGACGTATGTCCAATGTAGGCCTGGGAGAGCGGGTGCGCCCGGTGCACCTACGAACCGCCTACGTACGCGCCGCGACCCCCGTCAGTGCCGTCACCACCGGGTCCAGCGCCTGCTGTATCTCGTCCCCGATCGACCGGAAGAACGTCAGGGGCGCCCCGTACGGGTCGTACACCTCGTCCGCCTCCGCGGTGGGCGCGAGAAGCCACCCGCGTAGAGCGGCCGCAGCGCGGACCAGGGCGCGCGCGCGTTCGATCATGCCGTCGTCCAGCGGCGGCAGGGTCGCCGGGTCGATCGCCTTCACCAGGCGGGTGAACTCCTTCAGGGTGAAGGTGCGCAGGCCCGCCGAGTGGCCCATGGAGATGACCTGCGCGCGGTGGTCCCGCGTGGCCGTCAGCACCAGGTCCGCCCGGATCACGTGCTCGTCGAGCAGCTCGCGCCCCGTGAACCCGGAGGGGTCCGCGCCGAACTCCGCGAGGACCGCCTCCGCGTTGGCCTCCATGGGCGCGCCCTCGTGGCCCCACGTACCGGCGCTCTCCACGATCAGGCCGCCCCACAGCGGGTCGCCGAGCCGGTCCGCCAGGGCATGCCGGGTCAGCCGCTCGGTGATCGGTGAGCGGCAGACGTTGCCGGTGCTGACATAGAGGATGCGGAAGGCGTCCCGCGAGGCCCCGTTCCAGTGCTGAGCCCCCGTGCCCCCCGTACGCGTGCCTATGCCACGCCCCGCGTCAGGGGCAGTCAATTCGCCACCTCAAGGTCGGGGACCACCTTGCGCAGCTCTTCGGCCGACAGTGCGCCCGCGCGCAGCAGAACCGGCACCTTGCCCGTGACGTCGACGATCGACGACGGGACGATTCCGGGCGTGGGGCCGCCGTCCAGGTAGACGGAGACCGAGTCGCCGAGCATCTCCTGGGCGGCGTCACAGTCCTCGGGGGCCGGGTGGCCCGTCAGGTTGGCGGAGGAGACCGCCATGGGGCCGACCTCGGTCAGCAGCTCGATCGCCACCGGGTGCAGCGGCATGCGAACGGCGACCGTGCCGCGGGTGTCTCCCAGGTCCCACTGGAGGGACGGCTGGTGCTTGGCGACGAGGGTGAGGGCGCCCGGCCAGAAGGCGTCGACGAGTTCCCAGGCCATCTCGGAGAAGTCCGTGACGAGGCCGTGCAGGGTGTTCGGGGAACCGATCAGGACGGGCGTGGGCATGCCACGGCCGCGGCCCTTGGCCTCCAGCAGGTCGGTGACGGCCTCGGAGGAGAACGCGTCGGCACCGATGCCGTACACCGTGTCGGTCGGGAGGACCACCAGCTCGCCGCGGCGGACGGCGGACGCGGCCTCGCGCAGACCGGTCGTGCGGTCGGTCGCGTCGTTGGTGTCGTATCGCCGAGCCATTTAGCGGGCCTCCTCGTACACGTACTGCTGGGGGTAGAGAGTCTGGGTGATGCTCACGGCGTGGCCCTGCGGGCGGTCGCGAAGCGCGGGCGGTTGTTGAGGTCCGGGTGGTCGGCCGCGTCGGCCCAGCCCCGTTCCTCGGTGAAGATCCACGGCACCTGGCCGCCCTGGGTGTCCGCGTGCTCGACGACGACGACGCCGCCGGGCCGCAGCAGACGGTGGGCGGTGCGTTCCAGGCCCCGGATGAGGTCGAGGCCGTCCTCGCCCGAGAACAGGGCGAGTTCGGGATCGTGGTCCCGGGCCTCCGGAGCGACGTACTCCCACTCCGTGAGCGGGATGTACGGCGGGTTGGAGATGACCAGGTCGACCTGGCCGTCGAGGTCCTGGAAGGCGTCCAGGGCGTTGCCCTGCCGCAGGTCGACCCTGGACCCCTCCATGTTCTTGCGGGTCCACGCCAGGGCGTCCTCGGACAGCTCCACGGCGTGCACCCGGGAGCGCGGGACCTCCTGGGCGAGGGCGAGCGCGA
Organism: Streptomyces sp. NBC_00576; assembly: GCF_036345175.1. Taxonomy (NCBI): domain Bacteria; kingdom Bacillati; phylum Actinomycetota; class Actinomycetes; order Kitasatosporales; family Streptomycetaceae; genus Streptomyces; species Streptomyces sp. NBC_00576. The sequence continues at coordinate 3,283,958 of NZ_CP107780.1, forward strand.
TGGCGCCGGAGCCGGTGCACAGGTCGACGATCAGCGGCTCGACGACGTCCATCGCGCGGACCGCGTCTATGGCCCAGCCGACGACCGACTCGGTCTCGGGGCGCGGCACGAACACGCCCGGCCCGACCTGGAGTTCCAGGTAGCGGAAGAAGGCGCGCCCGGTGATGTGCTGGAGCGGCTCGCGGGCCTCGCGGCGGGCGATGACCTCCCAGTAGCGGGCGTCGAAGTCGATGTCCTTGACGGTGTGCAGCGTGCCGCGCTTCACACCGTGCACGAACGCGGCGAGCTCCTCCGCGTCGTTGCGCGGCGAGGGCACGCCCGCGTCGGCCAGCCGCTGGGTGGCCTGGGCCACCTCCGCGAGCAGCAAGCTGCGGGGGCTCGGGGGCCGTCCCCCAATGTTCTGCTGCACGCTGGTCCTCCGGTACTCGTCACTCGTACGGGGCTCGTACGGGGCTTACGCTGCCGCGAGCTTCGCTGCGGAGTCCGCGTCGACACAGGCCTGGATGACGGCGTCGAGGTCGCCGTCCAGCACCTGGTCGAGGTTGTACGCCTTGAAGCCGACGCGGTGGTCCGAGAGGCGATTCTCCGGGAAGTTGTACGTACGGATCTTCTCGGAGCGGTCGACGGTGCGGACCTGGCTGCGGCGGGCGTCCGCGGCCTCCTTCTCCGCTTCCTCCACGGCTGCCGCGAGGAGCCTGGAGCGCAGGATACGCATCGCCTGCTCCTTGTTCTGCAGCTGGCTCTTCTCGTTCTGGCAGGAAGCGACGACTCCGGTGGGAACGTGCGTGATGCGCACCGCGGAGTCGGTCGTGTTGACGGACTGGCCGCCGGGACCGGAGGAGCGGTACACGTCGATGCGGAGGTCGTTCGGGTTGATCTCCACGTCGACCTCCTCCGCCTCGGGGGTGACCAGGACACCGGCCGCGGAGGTGTGGATCCGGCCCTGGGACTCGGTCGCGGGCACGCGCTGTACGCGGTGCACGCCTCCCTCGTACTTCAGGCGGGCCCAGACGCCCTGGCCGGGCTCGGTGGCACCGTTCCCGCCCTTGGTCTTCACGGCGACCTGGACGTCCTTGTAGCCGCCCAGCTCGGACTCGGTGGCGTCGATGATCTCGGTCTTCCAGCCGACGCGCTCGGCGTAACGGAGATACATCCGCAGGAGGTCCCCGGCGAACAGGGCGGACTCGTCGCCGCCGGCGCCCGCCTTGACCTCCAGGATCACGTCCTTGTCGTCGTTGGGGTCACGCGGAACCAGCAGCAGGCGCAGCTTCTCGGTGAGCTCCTCGCGCTGCTTCTCCAGTTCCTTGACCTCGGCGGCGAAGTCGGGGTCGTCGACGGCGAACTCCTTCGCCGTGACGATGTCGTCCCCGGTCTGCTTCCAGGAGCGGTAGGTCGTGACGATCGGGGTCAGCTCGGCGTAGCGCTTGTTGAGCTTGCGCGCGTTGGCCTGGTCGGCGTGGACCGACGGGTCGGCGAGCTTCTTCTCCAGGTCGGCGTGCTCGGTGAGCAGATCCTCGACGGCCTCGAACATGGTGGCTCCTGAAAACGTGTGGTGCGTGGGGGATGGCGGGCGACCAAAAACGCCGGTCCAGGTACGCCCCGGAGGGCGACCGTGGACCGGCGCTGGTGCCTCGCTACTTCGTGGAGCCGGCAGCGGCCTTGCCGAAGCGGGCCTCGAAGCGGGCCACGCGGCCACCGGTGTCGAGGATCTTCTGCTTGCCCGTGTAGAACGGGTGGCACTCGGAGCAGACCTCGGCGCGGATGTTGCCGCTCGTGATCGTGCTGCGGGTGGTGAACGACGCGCCACAGGTGCAGCTGACCTGCGTCTCGACGTACTCGGGGTGGACTTCGCGCTTCAAGGGATTCTCCTAGTTTCGGGAGGGCGCCGGGTCGCTGCCGCGGGGTGCGGTGGCGTGAACCGGGGCCGACGTACCAGTCTGCCAGGACTGGGCGCATCCCCCAAAACCGGGGGTTGCCCTCAGGTATTCCCTGCGGCTTCGGCGCGGGTCCGCTGCGGCTTGTCGCGCCCTGCGGCGGAGCCGTAAATTCACAGCCCCGCGCCCCTGGAAACGGGGGCTGCGCCCCCTGTTTTCAGCTCACCACGCCTGCCGCGTCGCCCTTTGCCGTGCCCTTGGTCGCGGTTGCCGGAATGGGCTGGTCGGCCTTCAGGGCGTTCCAGACCGAGCGGGCCCTGCTCTTGTCGACCATGACCCTGTTGGGGTTCGCCGGGTCGTACTCGACCGGCATGGTGATCATGGTCATGTTGGCGGAGCTGATGCTCTTGAGGCCCGTCGCGAAGGAGGTCAGGGAGCGGACCGAGCCCAGGTCGGAGTCGGTGGTGACGGCCTTGGTGGCGGTGTCTGCCAGATCGAAGAGCCTCTTGGGGTTCGTCAGGACGCCCACGTCCTTGATCTGGTCGACGAGGGCCTTGATGAACGCCTGCTGGAGTTGGATGCGGCCCAGGTCGGAGCCGTCGCCGACGCCGTGGCGGGTACGGACCAGACCGAGGGCCTGTTTGCCGTTCAGCCTGTGCGTGCCGGCCTTCAGGTTCAGGTGGCTGTCCGAGTCCTTGATGTCCTTCGTCGTGGTGATCTCCACGCCACCCAGCTCGTCGACGAGCTTCTGGAAGCCGGCGAAGTCGACCTCGATGTAGTGGTCCATACGGAGCCCGGTGAGCGACTCGACGGTCTTCACCGCGCAGGCGGCGCCCCCCGTGGTGTACGCGGAGTTGAACATCACGCCGGAGGCCGCGTCGTGCGTGACGCCCTTGGCGTCGGCGCACCGGGGGCGGTCGACGAGGGTGTCCCGGGGGACGGAGACCACACTGGCCTTCTGGTGGCCCTCGTACACGTGGACGATCATCGCGGTGTCCGAGCGGGCGCTGCCGTCGTCCGTACCGCCGCCGAGCTTCTTGTTGGCGCCGGAGCGGGTGTCGGAGCCCAGGACCAGGATGTCCTCGGAGCCGTTGTCGACATTGGTAGGGCGGTCGGTGCCGAGGGCCTGGTTGATGTCGACACTCTTGATGTTGCCGTTGAGCTTGAAGTACACGTATCCGAGGCCGGTGCCGCCGAGCACGACGATGCCCGCGGCGACCCAGGCTGCGACGAGGAGCGCCTTGGAGCGCCTGCCGCGGGGCTTGCGACGGCTGCGCCTCTTCGCTGGATCAAGCGGATTGCTCTCGGCGGACATGCGCTTCCCTCGGTCTCGTCCGGTCGGTTACCCCCTGCTTTCAGGGACAGTCCTGTTTCCGTCGTAACCGCTCAGTCAGACGGTCATTACGGAAAAAGGGTTGCACAACGCACTGTGCCCTTCGCGTGGTGCGAAGGGCACAGTGCACGACCGTACGGGCGGGATACTCTTCCGAAACTTCTCGGAGAACCCCGTTCACCTGCGGGTTCAGCTGATGATGTCGAACTGCTTGTAGTCGGTTCCGACAACCTTCGGTGTGCCGAAGATCTCGCTCGTGCCCTTGCCTGTGCCCGGGTAGAGGTACATCGATCCGGCGACCGTACGGCCCAGGAAGTCGGCCCTTCCGTCGCCGGTCACGTCGCCGGGTGCGACCAGGGTGTTGAAGGTGTTCCAGGTGCGCACCTTGACCCGGGCCGCGAAGGCCTGGGGGCCGGACCTGCCGTTGCCCTTGAACAGGTAGCCGACCGAGCCGGTCTTGCTGCGGGCGAGGAGGTCGGCCTTGCCGTCACCGTTGAAGTCGCCGTGGCCGACGACCGAGTTGAACTGGTTCCAGCTGGTGGAGACCTTGGACGGCGCCCCGAAGGCGCCGTTGCCGTCGCCCGGGTAGATCCACAGGGCGCCCGCGGAGTCGACCGAGAGGAGGTCGGGCTTGTAGTCGCCGGTGACGTCACCGGGGGTGATGATTTGGGTGCGGGTCTTCCAATCACTGTAGATCTTCTTCGTGGCCCAGACCCCTTCGCCGCCCTCGAGATCGGGCACGAAGTGCTCCCAGTAGACGGCGCCCGAGGCGCTGTCGCGGAACACCAGGTCCTGGTAGTCGTCCCGGTTCAGGTCCGTCTGGAGGACGACGTTGACGGCGCCCCGGTTGTCCCCGGGCTGGCTGGGGCCGAACCCGGCGCCCGTGGAGTACTTCTCGTAGCCGATCTTGGTGGAGGCACGGCGCAGCCACAGGTCGGCCCGGTGGTCGTCGTTGAGGTTCGCGTCCTCGACCCGCGGGTACACGGCACCGACGTACGACGTGACCTTCGAGAAGACGCTGTAGGCGCCCCTCTCGACGCAGTTCGCCACACCCCAGGAGACGACGCCCACGACCCTGCCGCCGACCACGAGCGGGCCGCCGGAGTCGCCGTTGCAGGCGCTGGTGGTGCCGGCGTCGCTGCCGGTGGCGGGCTTGCCCGCGCAGACCATGTGGCCCTTGAAGAAGCCGCGGCCATAGGCGCGCGAGCACGTGGCGTCGGACTGGATGGGCAGCGTGGCCGTCTTCAGCGTCCGGGAGACGTTCTCGTTGGTGGAGCTGGTGCGGCCCCAGCCGTAGACCTTGGCGTTGGTGAGCGCCTTGTAGGAGACGGTGTCGCCGGCCGTCGTCATCCGGATCGGCGCGGCCTTGACGGCGCGGTCGAGCGTCAGGACGGCGATGTCGTGGTCCAGCGTCGTCGAGTTGTACGTCGGGTAGTTCCACTGGCGCCAAACGGCGGCCACGGCCCCGTTCGTGTTCCCGCCGGCGTCCGGCAGCGTCGCGCTACCGGTGATGACGACGCCGTAGTCCGCCCAGTTGTAGCCCTTGACGCAGTGCGCGGCGGTGAGGATCTTCGTCGGCGCGATGACGGCGCCGCCGCAGAAGAAGGCCAGTCCCCGGTCGTCGCGGTACAAGAGCTGGGCCATGAACGGGGCCGCCGAGATGGTGGTCGTCGAACCACCGATGATCTTCGCGTCCTTGGTGCCGTCGACGGCGCCGGCGGTCGGCGCCGACTTCTTCGTCGTGGCGCCCGGCGTGCGGTCACCGGCGACCGCGCCCGCGATCCGCTGCTTCAACTCGGCGGCACCGGTCGTGCTGTGGCCCACGGCGACGGTGGACTGCGGCAGGGCGGTGGCGGCGTTCGCGGACGACATCATCAGCGCGCCGGTGACCGCGGCGGCGAGGCCGGCCGCGACGACGGGCACGAGGACGCGCATACGACGTCTGTGCCGACCGTCACCAGACATGGTTGTTCCCACTCAAGTCCCCCCTAGGGATCGTCAGTTCGGGCACATCACGAGAACGGACCCGAAGAGCGCGATCGTACACTTGTCGCATACGTCACAAAGGGTCACCTCCCGGAACGGGAGGTGACCCTTTGCTGGTTACTGCTCGACGGACGCGGGTCCGCCGCTGTGCCGACGGTCAGTCGTTGTTGCCGCCCGGCGTCGTCTTCTGGATCTGGAGCAGGAACTCGGCGTTCGACTTCGTCTGCTTCATTTTGTCGAGCAGCAGCTCGATCGCCTGCTGCTGGTCGAGCGCGTGCAGCACCCGGCGCAGCTTCCAGGTGACGGCGAGCTCGTCGCTGCCGAGCAGGATCTCTTCCTTACGGGTACCGGACGCGTCGACGTCCACCGCCGGGAAGATGCGCTTGTCGGCGAGCTTCCGGTCGAGCTTGAGCTCGGCGTTGCCGGTGCCCTTGAACTCCTCGAAGATGACCTCGTCCATGCGGGACCCGGTGTCCACCAGCGCGGTGGCGAGGATGGTCAGCGAGCCGCCGTCCTCGATGTTGCGGGCCGCACCGAAGAAGCGCTTCGGCGGGTACAGGGCGGTCGAGTCGACACCACCGGACAGGATGCGGCCGGAGGCCGGGGCGGCGAGGTTGTACGCACGGCCCAGACGCGTGATCGAGTCCAGGAGTACGACGACGTCGTGGCCCAGTTCCACCAGACGCTTGGCGCGCTCGATGGCCAGCTCGGCGACCGTGGTGTGGTCCTCGGCCGGGCGGTCGAAGGTCGAGGAGATGACCTCGCCCTTCACCGACCGCTGCATGTCGGTGACCTCTTCCGGACGCTCGTCGACCAGGACGACCATCAGGTGGCACTCGGGGTTGTTGTGCGTGATCGCGTTGGCGATCGCCTGCATGATCATGGTCTTGCCGGTCTTCGGCGGGGCCACGATCAGACCGCGCTGGCCCTTACCGATCGGCGCGACGAGGTCGATGATGCGGGTGGTGAGGACGCCCGGGTCGGTCTCCAGACGGAGGCGGTCCTGCGGGTAGAGCGGGGTCAGCTTGTTGAACTCGGGGCGCCCGCGACCGGAGTCGGGGGCCATGCCGTTGGTCGAGTCCAGACGTACCAGCGCGTTGAACTTCTCGCGGCGCTCGCCGTCCTTCGGCTGACGGACCGCGCCGGTGACGTGGTCGCCCTTGCGCAGGCCGTTCTTGCGGACCTGAGCGAGGGAGACGTACACGTCGTTGGGGCCCGGCAGGTAGCCCGACGTACGGATGAAGGCGTAGTTGTCGAGGATGTCCAGGATGCCCGCGACGGGGATCAGGACGTCGTCGTCGGCGACCTGCGGCTCGTTCGGGCCGAACTCCTCGCGTCCGCGACGGCCACGGCGGTCCCGGTAGCGGCCACGACGGCCACGGCGTCCGCCGTCGAAGTCGTCGTCGTCCTGCGGCCCGTTGTCCCGCGGCCCGGTGTCGCGCGGCCCGGTGTCCCGCTGCTGGCGGTCCTGACGGTCCTGGCGCTCGGGACGGTCCTGGCGGTCCTGACGGCCGCCGCCCTGCGCCTGGCCCTGCTGGGTCCCACGCTGCGGGGTGCCGCCCTGCTGCTCGTCGGCCTTGGTGCCCCGACGGTCGCGGTCCCGGCCGCGGTCGCTGCGGTCCCGGCGGTCGCGGCGGCCCTGGCGGCCGTCCCCGTCACCGGTGTCGGTCTGCGTCTGCGCGGCCGCAGTCTCGGCCTTCGGCTCGCTCTTCGCCTCGGCGACAACCGTTTCCGGGCTGCCGGCCTCGGCGGTCGCGCGGCGCCGGCGGCGCTCGGCCGGGGCGTCGTCGCTGGCGGGCTGGCCGGGGATCTCGATCTGCTGCTGGGCCACGGCCTTCTCGGCGGGCGCCTCGACGACCTGCACGGCCGCCTTCTTCTCGGCGGCGGCGGGCGCGGTGTCCTCGCCCGTACGGGCCTTGGAGGTGGCGCGGCGCTTCGGCTTGGTCTCGGCGGCGTCCCCGGCGGGGGCAGCTGCGGCCTTGGGGCTTCCGCCCCCGGCCTGCGCCTCCTTGATGACCTCGATCAGCTGGCTCTTGCGCATCCGCGCAGTGCCCTTGATACCGAGGCCGGATGCAACCTGCTGCAGCTCGGCCAGCACCATGCCGTCGAGGCCGGTACCGCGGCGCCGCCGGGAGCCGGCACCCGTGGCAGGCGCGGAGGCGTCCGTGGAGGGCGCCGCAGCGGTCTCCTCGACACGTGCGCCCATCAGATCGGTGGTGTCGCTCACGAAGGGTCCTTCCCTGGAGCGGACGTCGGCCTGTCTGGCACGGCGACCGGTTTTGCTGTCCGGCATCGGTCCTTCATGAGTGGACCGTGCCGGGGCGGTGGTCCGCCGAAGCGGCGGAAGAGGTTTCTGGTGATGGCGTTTCCCAAAGCCAATGACACTGAGTGTCCGTGTCAGGCGGCTTGGTCACACCGGTTCCGGAGCGTGCCCTGAATGCCGCTCAGCGCCTGCACACGACAAATGAAACGCCGCGTGAAACACAGAGTGGCTTGGGGGGCTCCCGGAAGAATGTCTGTCCCGGACGGGGACACAAAGCACCTCGCCATGGTGGGGTCGGGTGCAGACTTGAGGTTAACACTACCGGATCCAACAAACATTCCCCCTCTCCAAATCCGGCAACCGTATGTAGTTGAATGTCTCAGCGCCTCGTGCCTCAGCGCCGCATGTCACAGCGCCGCTTGTCGCAGCGCTTGTTGTCACCCCGTTGATGTCGTCGCCTAGCTCTCTCCGGGCGCCGCGAGCGGCAGAACGCTCGCGCCCCGGGCGTCGAGGCCGAGCCGGTTGGCGGCCCAGCCCTCGCCCGCCAGCCGGGAGACCTTGTCTGCCGTGGCCTCGTCGGTCAGCGCCATGACCGTGGGCCCGGCGCCCGAGATCACCGCGGGGATGCCGTCGGCCCGCAGCCGCTCCACCAGCGCCGCGCTCTCCGGCATGGCGGGGGCTCGGTAATCCTGGTGCAGCCGGTCCTCGGTGGCCGGAAGCAGCAGCTCGGGACGCCTGGTCAACGCCTCGACGAGCAGGGCGGCGCGCCCCGCGTTGGTCGCGGCGTCGACGTGCGGGACGGTACGCGGCAGGAGACCCCGCGCGGTCTCTGTGAGTACCGGCTTCCCGGGTACGAAAACCACCGGAACGACGGAACGCGCGGGTTCCATCCTGATCGCCCTGGCGGCTCCGGACTCCATCCAGGAGAGCGTGAACCCGCCGAGCAGACAGGCGGCGACGTTGTCGGGGTGTCCCTCGATCTCGGTGGCGAGTTCGAGCAGCGCCTCGTCGTCGAGGCGGCTGTCGCCACCTATGGTGACGGCCCGCGCGGCGACGATGCCGGCGCAGATGGCGGCCGAGGAGGACCCGAGTCCCCGCCCGTGCGGAATGCGGTTGGCGCACACGATCTCAAGGCCGCGCGGCTGCCCGCCCAACAGGTCGAAGGCGGTGCGCAGGGACCGTACGAGGAGGTGGTTCTCGTCGCGCGGGAGGGTCTCGCTGCCCTCGCCCGCGATATCGATGTGCAACCCGGAGTCGGCCACCCGGACAACTACGTCGTCGTACAACCCCAGCGACAGGCCCAGGGCGTCGAAGCCCGGACCGAGATTGGCGCTGGTGGCGGGGACGCGCACCCGGACGGCGGCGGCTCGGAACGCTGGACCGGCCATCGCTCGATGACTCTCCTTGAGCTGCGATTTCGTCGAAGACATTCGATGACACTCGATACGACACTGAAATACGGCTGAGGACGTACATGGGGGCCCTCAGGCCGCTGAGGCAACGCGGCGCCGTGCCATACGCGGGGGCATATGCGGCGGGCGGGTTCACCCCAGCTTATCGAAGGAAGGTTCTGTGGCGACATAGGGCGCACAGGAGGCGCACGATGCGTGTCGTAAGCCCCCTGTGCACCCGTCCTAGGGACTGGGTAGGGAGAACCCCGGTTCAGGTGGTCAGTACCCGGTCTACGCGAGTCCGAGTCGCTCGGCGGCGGTCGCGGCGTCCACCGGGACGACAACGGGCTTCGGTGCGCCCTCGGTGGCCCAGCCCGGGTCCTTCAGGCCGTTGCCGGTGACCGTGCAGACGATGGTCTGGCCCGGGTCGACCTTGCCCTGCTCGGCCAGCTTCAGCAGACCGGCGACGGACGCGGCGGACGCCGGCTCGACGAAAACGCCTTCCTGCGCGGCCAACAGCCGGTAGGCGCGCAGGATCTCACGGTCCGTCACCTCGTCGATGAGACCGCCCGAGTCGTCGCGCGCGGCCAGCGCCTGCTGCCAGGAGGCCGGGTTGCCGATACGGATCGCGGTGGCGAGCGTCGAGGGGTCCTTGACGATCTCACCGCGCACGATCGGGGCACTGCCGGCCGCCTGGAACCCCCACATGCGCGGGGTGCGCCGGGCGATGCCGTCGGCGGCGTACTCGGTGTAGCCCTTCCAGTACGCGGTGATGTTGCCCGCGTTGCCGACCGGCAGGACGTGGATGTCGGGCGCGTCGCCGAGCATGTCGACGATCTCGAAGGCGGCCGTCTTCTGCCCCTCGATGCGCACGGGGTTGACCGAATTCACCAGCGCCACAGGGTAGTTGTCGCTCAGGGAGCGGGCGAGGGTGAGGCAGTCGTCGAAGTTGCCGTCGACCTGGAGGATCTTGGCGCCGTGGATCAGCGCCTGCCCCATCTTGCCGAGGGCGATCTTGCCCTGCGGCACGAGAACGGCCGAAACCATGCCCGCGCGCACGGCGTACGCGGCGGCGGAGGCGGACGTGTTGCCCGTGGAGGCACAGATGACCGCCTTCGCGCCCTCCTCCTTCGCCCGGCTGATGGCCATGGTCATACCGCGGTCCTTGAAGGACCCGGTCGGGTTGGCGCCCTCCACCTTGAGGTGGACCTCGCAGCCCGTGCGCTCGGAGAGCACCTGCGCGGGTACGAGGGGCGTGCCGCCCTCGCGGAGCGTCACGACCGGCGTGCTGTCGGAGACGGGCAGCCGGTCCCGGTACTCCTCGATGATTCCGCGCCACTGGTGGGTCATTGCTGGTTACTCTCCTTCAACCCGCATGATGCTTGCGACACCCCGCACGGTGTCGAGCTTGCGCAACGCCTCGACGGTTCCGCCCAGGGCGGCGTCGGACGCACGATGGGTGACGACGACAAGGGAGGCCTCGCCGTCCTTGCCCGTCTGCCGAACCGTATCGATGGAAACCCCGTGCTCGGCGAACACGGTGGCCACCTGGGCGAGAACACCCGGTTTGTCGGCGACGTCAAGGCTGATGTGATAGCGAGTGACCACATCGCCCATGCCCGAAACGGGCAGTGCGGCATACGCCGACTCGCCGGGCCCGGTGGTCCCGCTGAGCCGGTTGCGGCACACGGCGACGAGGTCACCGAGCACGGCGGAGGCCGTCGGCGCACCGCCGGCTCCGGGCCCGTAGAACATCAGCTGCCCGGAGGCGTCGGACTCGACGAACACGGCGTTGTAGGCGCCGCGCACGGAGGCGAGGGGATGCGTCAGCGGAATCATGGCCGGATGCACGCGCGCGGTGACGGACTGGCCGTCCCCGGCCCGCTCGCAGATGGCGAGCAGCTTGATGGTGCAGCCCATGTTCCTGGCGGAGGCGAAGTCGGAGGCGGTGACCTCGGTCATGCCCTCGCGATAGACGTCGTCGAGACGCACGCGCGTGTGGAAGGCGATTCCGGCGAGGATGGCGGCCTTGGCGGCGGCGTCGAAACCCTCGACGTCGGCGGTCGGGTCGGCTTCCGCATACCCCAGGGCGGTGGCCTCGTCGAGGGCCTCCTGATAGCCGGCCCCGGTCGAGTCCATCTTGTCGAGGATGAAGTTGGTGGTGCCGTTGACGATCCCGAGCACACGATTCACCTTGTCGCCGGCGAGGGACTCGCGCAGCGGCCGGATGAGCGGGATGGCACCGGCGACGGCGGCCTCGTAGTAGAGGTCCGCGTCGTGCTCCTCGGCGGCGGCGTGCAGAGCGGCGCCGTCCTGGGCGAGGAGGGCCTTGTTGGCGGAGACGACGGACGCCCCGTGCTCGAAGGCCGCGGTGATGAGAGCGCGGGCGGGCTCGATACCGCCGATGACCTCGACGACGACATCAATGTCGCCGCGTTTGACGAGAGCGGTGGCATCAGTGGTGACGAGGGCGGGGTCGATGCCCTCACGCACCTTGGAGGGCCGCCGCACGGCAACCCCGGCAAGCTCGACGGGAGCGCCGATCCTGGCGGCGAGATCGTCGGCGTGCGTCGTCATGATGCGCGCAACCTCTGAGCCGACAACCCCACAGCCCAGCAGCGCCACCTTCAGCGGACGCGTACGCATCATCCGACCTCGTTTCCTCATACCGTCTAGGTTCGACAAGTCTCACTCACCGGACTGAACTTTCTACCCATCGTCCGGATCGTGAGATGTTTATTTCGTTTTCCGAGCGGCGGAAGACAGGAGATCTTCCGCCGTCCGCCTGTCCTGGGTTGTCCCACGGTCATCCGACGTCAAGACGGAGAAGATCCTCCTCGGTCTCCCGCCGGACAATCACCCGAGCCTCCCCGTCCCGCACGGCGACGACGGGCGGGCGCAGGGCGTGGTTGTAGTTGCTGGCCATGGACCGGCAGTACGCGCCGGTCGCCGGCACCGCGATGAGGTCACCCGGTGCCAGGTCGGCGGGCAGGAAGGCGTCCTTGACGACGATGTCCCCGCTCTCGCAGTGCTTGCCGACGACCCGCACCAGCATGGGCGCGGCCTCGGAGGTCCGCGAGACGAGAGCGACGCTGTACTCGGCGTCGTACAGCGCGGTCCGGATGTTGTCGGACATCCCGCCGTCGACGGAGACGTACGTACGCAGCCCGTCGAGAGGCTTGATCGTGCCGACCTCGTAGAGGGTGAAGGCGGTGGGTCCGACGATGGCGCGCCCGGGCTCGACGGAGATACGAGGGGTGCGCAGCTTCGCGCCCTCGCACTCACGGCTCACGATCTCGGTGAGCGCCTTGGCGATCTCGTGCGGCTCACGAGGATCGTCGTCGCTGGTGTAGGCAATTCCGAGCCCACCCCCGAGGTCGATCTCGGGCAGTTCGACCCCATGCTCGTCGCGAATGTCCTTGAGCAGCCCGACAACGCGATGCGCGGCGACCTCGAAGCCCGACATGTCGAAGATCTGTGACCCGATGTGCGAGTGAATACCGATGAGCTCAAGCCCATCGAGCTGCAGCGCCCGCCGCACGGCCTCGGCGGCCTGCCCACCGGCAAGCGGAATACCGAACTTCTGGTCCTCGTGGGCGGTCGCGATGAACTCATGCGTATGAGCCTCGACACCGACGGTGATACGGATCTGCACCCGCTGCCGCTTACCGAGGGACTGCGCGATGTGCGCGACGCGGACGATCTCCTGGAAGGAGTCGAGCACGATCCGGCCGACACCGGCGCGAATGGCGGTCTCGATCTCGTCGACGGACTTGTTGTTGCCGTGGAAGGCGATGCGGTCTGCGGGCATACCGGCGGAGAGGGCGGTGGTGAGCTCGCCACCTGAACAGACATCGAGATTGAGCCCCTCGTCGTGCAGCCACCGCACGACGGCACGCGAGAGGAACGCCTTGCCGGCGTAGAAGACGTCGGCGTCGGGCCCGAAGGCGGTACGCCAGGCACGGGCGCGCTCACGGAAGTCGGTTTCGTCGAGGAGATACGCGGGGGTCCCGAACTCCTCGGCGAGCCGGGTGACCTCGATCCCTCCGACACTGACGACACCGTCGGGCGTACGGGTGACGGTCGACGCCCAGACCTTCCGGTCCAGGTGGTTGAGGTCGGCGGGCGGCGCGGAGGGGTGCCCCTCGGGCAGCACATCAGCGTGACGGGGCCCGGCGGGGTGTGCGGAACGGCTCATGGCTGTACGGCTTCCTCGGTGGTGTCAGAGGTATTTCAAAGGTGTTCGGGTGCGTCGATACCGAGCAGGGACAGGCCGCCGGCCAGCACCGTCCCGGCCGCTTCGACGAGCGCGAGCCGGGCCCGGTGGGCGGCCGAGGGTTTCTCGTCGCCGAGCGGCAGCACGGTGGGCAGGAAGGCGAGTGTGGCATCGGCAAGGGTGACGAGATGCCGGGCAAGCCGGTCCGGGGCGCGATGGGTGGCGGCGCCGAGGAGTTGGCGGGGGTGGTCGGCGAGGACAGCAAGAAGAGGGGGTGGTGGTACGTCGGTGAGGTCACCGGCGTACGCGGTGAAGCCGAGGTCGGCGGCGTTGCGACCGAGGGCGCGGGTACGGGCGTAGGCGTACCGCACCCGGAAGAGGGGATTCCTCTCCCGCTGGACCAGATGCTCGGCGCCGATACGGGGCCGGTCGTGCGGGGCGGGGTGCAGGAGTGCCCAGCGGGCGGCGTCGGGGCCGAGGGGGGTGGGGTCGCGGGGGGCGGGGGGAAGGGTGCGGAGGTCGACGCTTTCGACGTCGTCCTCATCCTCGTGGGCGCCGGTGCCGGGGTGGAGATGGGCGCGGGCGCCTTGGGGGGCAACGTCATCGTCATGAGTGCCGGTGCCGCGGTGGAGATGGGCGCGGGCGCCTTGGGTGGCGGCGATCCGTACGAGCGCGTCGGCGACGACTTCGGCCCGGGGTTCGTGCGCGACGGGGAGCCGCACCGACAGCACCTGTCCGGCGAGGGCGTCGCTGTGCCCGTAGCGCAGACCCTGGGTGCGGATCTCACGTACGAGGGCTGCGGGGGCGGCGCTGTCGAGGCTGATGTTGAGGAACCCGGGCCCGGTGATCTCGACGCCACGGACGCCGGGGGCGGCGCTGATCCGGTCGCGCAGGACTTCGGCGACGTGGCGGGGGGTGCGGCCTGCGGGCCTGGCCAGCTGCAGCGCGATGTTGGTGGCGTAGTCCCCGGTACCACCAGGCCCGGGCGCGGAAACGACGGCGCGTGCGGGGACGGCGACACTCAGCTCTCCCGCGTCGACAGCACGACGCACCGCGCACAGCACGGTACGGGAGAGCTCGACGGGGGTCACGGGACAAGCGTATGGGAGGAGGGGGGTGGGTCGGCGACTGGGTTTGGGGGTGAGGGTGGAGGTGATCAGGGCGGAACGGGGTGCGGGACCAGGGTTCGGCGGAACAGTGCCCGGGTCAGCCGCTGGCGGCCCGGCCGACGCGCTCGGTCTCGCTCGGGGCGCCGAGGGGTGGTGCGAGGGCGCTCTCGAAGGGGGCGTCGTCTCGCCCCCGCTCCGCCAACCGCCGTACGAGGCTGATGAGTTCGGCGGGATCGAACGGCTTGGCGAGAAACGCGTCGACCCCGACATCGAGCCCGGCCTCGACCTCGTACTGCGTACAGGCGCTGATGATGGCGAGGGGCAGGTCGCGGGTACGGGGGTCGGCGCGCAGCCGAGCGGCGGTGCCCAGACCATCGAGCCGAGGCATCGCGACGTCGAGGGTGACGACATCGGGGCACACCTGATGAACGACATCCAGACACTCGGCACCATCAGCCGCGGTCACGACCTCGAAACCCTCCAGTTCGAGGTTGACCCTGATCAGCTGCCGGATCACCTTGTTGTCGTCCACAACAAGCACCCGGCCGGACACGCCCGGCACAACTCGAGGGTAGGTCGAGACCGGCCACCGCGTCCGGCTTTTCCCTACTTCCACCGGCACGATCGGGCGCCGACAAGGTCCGACGCGACCCCCAAAACCCGTTCCTGATCACCCCGAACGAGCTGGTAGGGTTCTACTCGTCGCCGCGCAACGCGCCAGACACGCCCCCGTAGCTCAGGGGATAGAGCAACGGCCTCCGGAGCCGTGTGCGCAGGTTCGAATCCTGCCGGGGGCACAGAAGCCGGAACAGCGTGAATTAGTTGCTGACCTGCTGAAGTGCCAGACTTCAAGAGCCGGACCCAGTCTCACTGGGTCCGGCTCTTTGTCGTTGCTGCGCGCTGATCGCGATAGACCTGCGAACGGTGCTGATCCCGGGTGGTGGAGCCAGACGTAGCGCTGGACAGCGCGTACACGGCCGCGTGTATGAGCTTCGATGCCCGGAAGGTTCTCAGAGGACGGTCGATGCCTACTGCCACGGGCCGCCCGAGGCCCGGCTCCATCACCATGACCGCCCTGGCGGTTCCCTGACTACCGCCAGGCACGGACGAGGTCTTCCGGACCCCAGTGCGCCGCAAGAGGCAGACCGGCCTCGACACCACAACGGGACACCGCCACCAGCGCCGTGCCCGGTTCGGCGCCGGGCACCGCGAGCATGTCCCGCACCAGGCCGTCGTACTCACGTCAGCCAGGGGGAGGCAGTCCCACTGACTCCCACCCTTCCTCAGGTCGCGCTCCAGGAACTGCGCCACTGTCAGTGGCAGTGGCCCGCACGCAAGGTTTTGTCCGGAGGGACTGTTCACGCGCCCCCGGCCGCAGCGAGCACCTCGTCCGCCAGTGTGTTGTCGAGGGCCGCGTGGACCAGGGCGTCCGCCAGCCGGGGCAGTTCGCGGCCGGGGACGAG
Organism: Streptomyces sp. NBC_00576; assembly: GCF_036345175.1. Classification (NCBI taxonomy): domain Bacteria; kingdom Bacillati; phylum Actinomycetota; class Actinomycetes; order Kitasatosporales; family Streptomycetaceae; genus Streptomyces; species Streptomyces sp. NBC_00576. The sequence continues at coordinate 3,299,593 of NZ_CP107780.1, forward strand.
GCCGCTCAACCTGTCGGGTGAGGTCGGCAGGCCTAGCCGGCCGGCCCCGTCCAGGGCTTTGTGGTCGATGTACGGCGCGAGCTCCGGCCATACGCCCTGTACGTCACGAAGGAAGATGTCGGCCCCTGTGGGCCCGATCCCGGGTATGTCCAACAGGGCCTTCTTCGGGTCGGGTTCCTCGCGCAGGAGCCGCAGATCGCCGCCGTAGCGTTCCAGCAGCAGTTGGGCTCCATTGCCCAGCATCGTGGAGGTCCGCTCGTCGTAGCGCCGGTAGCCGCCCTCGCCGAGTGCGTCGACGCGCTGTTGCCAGGACGCGTCCACCATGGACCGCGGGGTACGCATTCCGGCGTCGAACAACGCCTTGGCTGCCGACACCGCGGTGTCGGCCCTGATGGGGGCGCTGAGGAGTATCGCGAGTACGAGCGTCTGGTACAGCGGGGCCGGGGTATTGCGCAGCCGGATGCCGGCCTGCGCCGGATAGGTGCGCCGCTGCCGGTCCAGCAGGGCACGAACCACTGCTTCGTCCGCCGCTCTCCTCACCGCTTTGTCTGCTGCGCCGGTCGTCTTTCTACCGGACTTCCTGTCGGTCTTCGCAGTCATCGCCTGTCACCGATTCAACGTCTCATTTCACCGGTTTTCCCACGGGCGTCGGTTTCCGCCCGATTCGTGTACCCGTCCAAGGCCGATCGATACACCACCGTCAACCGCCGGCTCCGTCCTACCCTGGAGGTGTGGCTCGGTCCAACGACGAGGTCGCCGCGCTGTTCCGGGAGTATGCGGACCTGATCTCGATCACCGGCGGAGACGCGTTCAAGGCGCGTGTCTACGAGAAGGCTGCCCGCGCGATCGGTGGTCACCACGCCGACGTCGGCACGCTCGACGTGAAGGGCCTGCAGCAGATCCCCGGTGTCGGCAGGTCGATCGCCGAGAAGGTCGTCGAGTACTTCCGCGACGGCAGTGTGTCCGCCGTGGAGAAGCTGCGGGCGAGGATCCCCGCCGGCGTCCGGCAGCTGACGGCCATCCCCGCACTCGGTCCGAAGAAGGCCCTGGTGCTGCACGAGGAGCTGGGGATCTCCTCCGTCGACGAACTGGCCGACGCCATCCACGCCGAGCGGCTGCGCGACCTGAAGGGCTTCGGCCCCAGGACGGAGGAGAACCTCCTCCACGGCATCGAGCTGCTGCGGTCCTCCGGGGACCGCGTCCAGCTCGACGTGGCCCTCGATCTCGCCGAGGAGACCGTCGCCGAGCTGTCCCGGGTGACCGGCTGCCTGCGGTGCACTTACGCCGGGTCGCTGCGCCGCTTCCGGGAGACGGTCGGCGACATCGACGTCCTCGCCGCGGCGAAGCGGCCGATGCCCCTCATGCGGGCGTTCACCGAATTGCCCTACGTCACGGAGGTCATCGCCCACGGCGCGAAGAAGACATCGGTACGCACCGGCAGGGGGCTGCAGATCGACCTCCGGGTCGTGCCGCCCGACTCGTGGGGCGCCGCCCTGCTGTACTTCACCGGCTCCAAGGCGCACAACATCCGCATCCGTGAGATCGCCGTGCGCCAGGGGCTGAAGCTCTCCGAGTACGGGCTGTTCGACGCCGAGAGCGGGGAGATGATCGTCTCCCGGACGGAGGAGGACGTGTACGCACGGCTCGGCCTGCCCTGGATCCCGCCGCCCCTGCGCGAGGACCGCGGCGAGATCGAGGCCGGACAGCGCGGCGATCTCCCCGACCTCGTCACCGAGTCCGGCATCCGGGGCGACCTGCACACCCACACCGACCTCACCGACGGGCTCGCCCCGCTGGAGGACATGGTCCGGGCTGCGGCGGAGCGCGGCTACGCCTACTACGCGATCACCGACCACGGTCCTGACCTGTACATGCAGCGCATGACCGACGAGCGGATGCTGGCCCAGCGCGATCAGGTACGGCGGCTCGACCGCGCGTACGGCAGGCGGGGCGGCATGCGGCTGCTGCACGGTGTGGAGCTGAACATCGCCCCCGACGGCGGCGTGGACTGGCCGGACGGCTTCCTGGCCGGCTTCGACCTGTGCGTGGCCTCGGTGCACTCGCACTTCAACCAGGACCGCGAGGCGCTGACCCGACGGATCGTCCGGGCCTGCGAGAACCCGTACGTCGACATCATCGGCCACCCCACCACCCGCGTCCTCGGCAAGCGGCCGGGCATCGACGCCGACCTCGACGAGATCTTCGCCGCCTGCGCCCGCACCGGTACCGCACTGGAGATCAACGCCCATCCAAACCGGCTCGACCTGCGCGACGAGGACATCCTGCGGGCCCGGCGGCACGGCGTGAAGTTCGCGATCGACAGCGACGCCCACTCCACCCTCCACCTGGCCCACATGCGATACGGCGTGGGTACGGCACAGCGCGGCCGGCTCACCAAGGAGGACGTGATCAACACCTGGCCGCACTCCCGGTTGCGACGCTTCCTGGAGCGATAAGGACACATCAGGTCATGTCATAACTATCGAGGAGGAAGACGAGGCAGATGATCTCCCAACTGGTCACGGTGCCCGTCAACGAAACCGAACTGGCGGGCGATCTCGCCGTGCCGACGCTCGCCCGAGCGGTCGTGCTGTTCGCGCACGGCAGCGGTAGTTCCCGGCACAGCCCGCGCAACCGTGCGGTCGCCGCCGAACTGCGCACCGCAGGACTCGGCACCCTGCTGATCGACCTGCTCACCGAAGCTGAGGAGTTGCACGACAGGGCGACCGGCGAGCACCGCTTCGACATCACCCTGCTGGCTCGCCGGCTGGTCGCCGCGATCGACTGGCTCGACGTCCAGCCCGACACCCGGGGCCTTCCCGTCGCCCTGTTCGGCGCCAGCACCGGTGCCGGCGCGGCCCTGGTCGCCGCCGCCGAGCGGCCCTCCCGGGTCCTGACCGTGGTCTCGCGCGGCGGACGGCCGGATCTGGCCGGTGACGCCCTGGAGGCCGTACGGATCCCGGTCCTGCTGATCGTCGGCGGAGAGGACCACCATGTGCTGCGGCTCAACCAGGAGGCCGCCCGCAGGCTGAGCGGTCCGCACACTCTGCGTGTCGTGCCGGGCGCCACCCACCTGTTCGAGGAGCCCGGCGCGCTGGACCTGGTCGCCGACACCGCCCGGCAGTGGTGCGACGACCGTCTGAAGACCGCGGCCGGGTGAGACCGGGTGAGAACCGCCGCCTTGCCTCGCATCGACCTGTGCGGGACGGGGTACGCGGAGGCACCGGACTTACGGGTTCGGCCCAGGGGGCTGACTCCTATGTGCGAAAGGGGTGGCATCCGTCATGCAGTTCCGTGACCGACGGCAGGCCGGACGCAGACTGGCCGAACAGTTGCGGATCCGGCAGGAGAAGGGCGCCCTCCCGGACCCCGTCGTCCTCGCCCTCCCCCGGGGCGGTGTCGCCGTGGCCCAGGAAGTGGCCCGGGCGCTCGACGCCCCGCTCGACGTGCTCGTCGTACGCAAGATCGGCGCCCCCTTCCAGGAGGAGTTCGGCGTCGGGGCGATCGCAGGGGACGACGAGCCGCTGTTCAACGAGGGCGCCCTGGACCAGCTGGGCCTGAGCCGGGCCGACCTCGCCGAGACCATCGAGCGGGAGCGTGCCGAACTCCACCGCCGCGAGCAGCTCTACCGGCAGGGCCGCCCCGCCCCCGATCTGCGGGGACGTACGGTGATCGTCGTCGACGACGGCCTTGCGACCGGTGCCACGGCCCGGGCCGCGGTGCGTGCCGTACGGCGGCAGGCGCCCGAGCGGATCGTGCTGGCCGTGCCGGTCGGCTCACCCGAGGCGTCGGACCTGTTGCGCGCCGAGGCCGACGACGTGGTCTGCCTGTACCGTCCGGTCTCCTTCATGGCCGTCGGCCTGTGGTACGAGCACTTCGACCAGCTCACCGACCAGGACGTGCTCACCGCGCTGCACACGGGCGCCGCAGGGTAGCCGAGGAGTAGCCGCGGGGTAGTTCTCACGCCCCGAATGGCCGTTCAACTGGTCGCCCGGCCCCAGCGTCCATCGACGCGCTGCCATTCGTCGGCCCATTCCTGCATGCGCCGTCGGTCCATTTGTCCGCGCACGAGTTGTGCGGCCCCGATCACGACAACGCCGGCGCTGATGGCGGCCAGAGTGCCCGCCCAGGCTCCCTGGAAGCGCGCTGCCGCAGGGCTGCCGGGCTTCGGCTCAAGCCGGCCCTGCCGGTCCGTCCACACCGTCACCGGGGTGCCCTTCGCGGTGTCGGGGAGCACCTGGGTCAGACCGGTGCGGGCAGAGCCGTCCGGCGCGGTCCACCGCACAGTGGCCCACACACGGTCCTCGCCGACGACGCGCGCCACGTTCATTCCCGGCGCGTCCTCGGTCAGTACGGCCGAGGCGGTACGGCGCTCCAGTCGCTGGCGATTCAGGCTCTCCTCCGCTGTTTGTGCCACCGTCACCCCCGCGACCAGGCCCCCCACTATGGCGACGATCGCGGCGATCAGCACGACCCAGGCTTCGATGACGTCACTGCGCCGCCGGAGAGAATTCCGCCTCCAGCGCCACATCCGCACTCTCGTACGACATGTCTTCGCCATGGTCGACACCGCCTCGCGAGCACCGACAGCCTCTCCCCCAGTCTCCTCCCCCAGGACGTTTCAGGCCCCCGCACCCAGGAAGACGAGACGAGCACCCGGGCACCGCACCGGTCCGGCACTCGTCTCGGACGACCGGCCGGACGACTCAGACGACCGGCTCGCCGATGCCCAGCAGGTTGCCCTCGCTGTCACGGAACCAGGCAGCACGTTCACCCCGCGCGCCCTTGCTCGGGTAGTTCCCCTCGATCTCGGCGATCCCGTCCTTCGTCCGGATCCCGGGCACGTCGACCTCTTCGAACACCACTCCGCGCTGCCTGAGTTCCGCCACCACCCTCTCGACGTCGTCGACCTGCCATCCCATCTGGGTGAAAGTGCCGGAGGAGGCTCCCGACGACGCGAACAGTGCGAACTCCGTGTCTCCGCACCGGTACAGCAGCCCGCCGGGCCGTTCATCGACGGGCTCCAGACCGAGCTGTTCGGAGTAGAAACGCCGCGCCCTGTCCAGGTCCTGGGCCGGCAGCCTGGTCGCCACGCGTCCGCGGCCGAGAAGGTTCCTGTCGTCTGCGTTCATGCTTCCACTGTGCCGTCAGTCGTGGCCGAAGCGGCCGCCAACAGGCGCGCGTCCGCAGTGGCTTCGCCGAAAGAGCGGTGCCGGTCCCCCGTCACCCCCGCCCCCGCCTCTTCCGTCCCGCCCCCGGCGCCCGCACCGACTGCCGCACAACCAGCTGCGTCCCCAGGATCACGTGATCGCCCCCCGCGGCGCGCCGTTCCCCGTCCAGTGCCAGCCGTACCGCCGTGCGCCCCAGGTCCTCGTAAGGCACCCGGAGGGTCGTCAACGACGTCGAGAGGTCGGCCGCGAAGGGCACGTCGTCGAAGCCCATGATCGAGATGTCGCCGGGGACGTCGAGCCCCGCCTCCCGCAGTGCCGCCAGTACCCCCGTGGCCACCATGTCCGTGCCCGCGAAGACCGCCGTGAAGTCCAGGCCCGCATTCAGGGCGGCCCGCATTCGGTCGTAGCCCGAGGCGCGGGTGTAGGTGCCGGGGATGTCCAACTCGTCGGCGTAGGGGACGCCGTGGGCGCGCAGCGCCTGGAGGTAGCCTGCGCGGCGTTGTTCGGCGGTGCTCATCGCGGGGTTGCCGCCGAGGTAGAGGATGCGGCGGTGGCCGGCCGTGAGGAGGTGGTCGCCTGCCTGGAAGGCGCCGCCGCGGTTGTCGTACTCGACGACGGTCACCGGGAGGTCGCCCGGTAGGGGCGGGCGGCCGCACAGCACCAGGCGGGAGCCGGCGGCGTCCAGCGCTCTGGCGTAGTCGGCCATGCGTTCGTGGTACGCCTCGTCCAGTACCGCACCGCCTACGAGGATGACGGCCGCCGCGTGCTGTTCCCGCATCAGTTGGACGAGATCGTGCTCGCGGTTCTGGTCACCGTGGGTGGTGCAGACCAGGCTCAGTCGGCCTCGGGCCGCGGCCTCCTGCTCCACTCCTGCCGCTACGTCGGCGAAGGACGGGCCGATGATCTGGTCCATGACCAGGGCGACGGGACCGGCGACTCCGCCGGACAGGGCCTTGGCGTGGACGTTCACCACGTAGTGGAGGGACTCGACCGCCGCCATGACGCGGGCGCGGGTTGCGACGGAGACGGGGTGGCTGCCGGCCAGGGCCCTGGAAACGGTTGCCACCGACACGCCCGCTTTGGCCGCGACGTCGCGGATCGTGCTGGGGCCGTCGCCGTCGGCGCCGTTTCGTCTGCGCTTGCCCGGGGTGGCGCGAGGGCCCGTTTTCCGGGCTTCGGTTCCGTTCTCCGTCACGTTCCGACGTTACTGCATCGCCGGTATGCCGACCGGGGCTGTGCAGCAACTCCCTCCCTTCTCGGTGAGAACGATTACATATGGCGATCACATGTCGCGATCACATGTCCGGACGTGACCCCCGCGCGGCCCGCGCCTACGCGCTCCTCGCCAGATCGCTGTGCCGCACCCGGTGCGCGAGCGGCAACCCCGCGTTGAGCAGTGCCAGTTCCTCCACCACCGTCCGGCCGAGACGGGCGAGTTCGTTGCCGAGGGAGCCCGCGATGTGCGGCGTGAGGAATACGTTGGGCAGCTCGTACAGAGGGGATCCCGCAGGCAGGGGCTCCGGTTCCGTCACGTCCAGTACCGCGCCGAGCCGGCCGGAGACCAGTTCCGCGGTGAGCGCTTCGTGGTCCACCAGGGCGCCCCGCGAGGTGTTGACCAGGACGCCGCCGTCCGGGATGAGGGCGAGCCGGTCGCGGTCGAGCATGCGGAACGTCTCCGGGATGTCCGGGGCGTGCAGAGTGACGATGTCGCTGGTGCGCAGCAGTTCCGTGAGGGAGAGGGAGGTCGCGCCCAGCGCCTTGGCCTCCTCGGCGTCCACGTACGGGTCGTACAGCGTGGTCGTCAGTTCGAACGGGCGGAGTAGTTCCAGTACCCGGCGGCCCACCCGTGAGGCGCCGATCACGCCCACCCGGCGGCCGAGGTTGCCCACCTGTGTGTATTCGTGGGGGGCCGGGTGGACCCGCTCGCGGCGGAAGCGTTCGCGCAGGCCGAAGGCGTCCTTTCCGGCGAGGAGGACGGCGGCCAGGGTGTACTCGGCCACGGGGAGCGCGTTGGCCCGGACCGCGCTGGAGACGGTGAGCCCGCGCTCCCAGCCGGCGTCGCCGAGCAGACTGCGGACGCTGCCCGCGGCGTGCAGGACGGTGTGCAGCCGGGGTGCGGCGGCCAGGACGTCGGCGTCGATGTGCGGGCAGCCCCAGCCGGTGATCAGCACCTCCGCCTCGGCCAGCGCGGCAGCGGCCCCCGGGTCGGTGAAGTCCTGGACGACCAGTGCGGGATCGATCCGTGCCATTTCCAGCAGCCGTTCCATCAGGGCGGGCGGGAAGAGTTCGGGCAGGTGCACCGGGTCCATCGCGAACAGGGCGACCGGGAGGTGGGGGGTGGACACGACGGGCTCGGGAGACATGGGACTCCTGCTTCGGTGCGGAAGCGCACTAGGACCGGGAACGGGAACTGGGAACGAGAACTGGAAACGGGATCGAGGACGGAAACGAAGTGATGTAAACGTATTCCACGCTAGGGTCCACTCTTCGAATCGGTCAATGGCGCCACCGGAAGCGCGATCAGAGGCCTGCCGCTTTCCCGAACCGATACCGACTGACACCGAAGCAAAACCTGCAGGTCACCGGTGTCGGACCGTAACTTGCGAGCAAGATGCGCGAAACGGGGATCTCACGACCTCTTGCTTCTCGACCGCACCCGGCCTAGCGTCCAGCACGGCAAACGGTTACATGACCCCCGGTTGCATGACCCGCCCCCCACTCCTGTGGAACGTCGTGGTGATACCTAAGGAGCACGCTCATGTCCGTCAGATTCAGGCGCCCCGCACTCGCCGGAGTTGTCTGCGCTCTCGCGCTCACCGTCTCCGCCTGCGGCGGGTCCGGCTCCGGGTCCGGTGACGACGCTTCGGGGGCCTCCGGGCCGGTCACCCTCGACTTCTGGGGGTGGGCGAACGGTCAGGAGGCGGTCGTCAAGGCGTTCAACGCGTCGCACAAGGACGTCCAGCTGAAGTACACGAAGGTGACCGACCAGCTGACGATGCAGAAGCAGTTGAGCAACGCCGTCAAGGCCGAGAACGCTCCCTGCCTGCTGCAGAACACCGGTGAGTACGTGACGAGTTGGGTCGCGCAGGGCGCGCTGGCCGACATCACGGAGTACGTCGGGTCGAGCAAGGACAAGTTCAACCCGGGTTCGTGGGCCGTCGGCCAGGTCCAGGGCAAGGTCTATGGCGTACCCACCGCCTCGGCGCCCGCCTTCACGATCTACCGCACCGACATCTTCAAGAAGTACGGGCTCAAGGCCCCGGCGACCTGGGACGAGTTCATCGCGGCGGGCAAGGTCCTCAACAAGCACGGCGTCAAGATCACCAACTACGCCGGTGAGGACCCCAGCACCCTGGAGGTGCTGGCCATGCAGGCGGGCGCCCACTGGTACGCCATCGACGGCGACGCCTGGAAGGTGGATTTCCAGGATGCCGGCACCCTCAAGGCGGCGAAGGTGATCCAGGAGATCATCGACAACGACCTCAACTCGAAGCTGTCCTTCGCCGACTACGCGGCCGTGCAGCGCAACTACGACAAGGGCGGCACCGCGACCCGGCAGATCTCCACCTGGCAGATGTCCGGGATGGTGCAGAACTTCACCGACTCCTTCGGCAAGTGGGCGCTGTCCCCCTGGCCGACGTACAAGGGTGAGGCCGCGAAGACGCCGGCCGGGACCAACCAGAGCGGCAACCTGACGCTGGTGTCCAAGCAGTGCAAGCACCCGGAGCAGGCCGCCGAGGCGGCGCTGTGGATGTCCACCGACGCGGGCGCGGTCAAGACGATGGCGAGTCCGGAGACCGGCAGCGGGGTGATGCCGGCGCTGGCCGACAGTGACACGTACGTGCCCGAGGCGATCTCCGAGAAGCTGCTCGGCTCGAACTACCAGCCTGCCCAGCAGATCGTGAAGGACAGCCTGTCGACCGTGACGACCGACTGGACCTTCGGTCCGGACTGGACCGCGATGTTCTCCGAGCTGCAGAGCCAGTGGGGCCAGGTGGTCAGCAAGAAGCAGACGGTCACCGAACTCCTGGCGCACATGCAGGAGTGGACGGTCAAGGACCTGAAGTCCCGCGGTATCAACGTCAAGGGCTGAGGCACATCCCGATGATTCGTTCTCTGCGCTGGAAGGGCGCCGCCTTCACGGTGCCCTTCCAGCTCGGCTTCGTCTTCCTCTATCTGCTGCCGATCGGGTACGCCGTCTACCAGTCGCTGTACCACTCGCAGTCCTCGGGGCTGGGTCTGGGCGGCACCACCGACGAGTTCTCCGGCCTCGACAACTACCGACAGGGCCTGACGGACCCGAAGTTCATGGGTTCCGTGCTGCGCGTGGTGGTGTTCGCCTGCGTGCAGATCCCGGTCATGCTGCTGGTCAGCCTGGTCCTCGCCCTGTTCCTGGACGCGCTCACCGCACAGGCGGCGAGCCGGTTCCGGATCATGCTGCTGGTCCCGTACATGATCCCGGGGGTGGTCGCCGCGGTCGTGTGGATCAACCTCTACAGCCCCGACGTCGGCCCGCTCACCCCGCTCGGCGATCTGCTCGGCTTCGACTGGAACTTCTTCTCGCCGTCGATGGTGTGGCCGTCGATCGGCAATCTGCTGACCTGGCACGGCATCGGCTACAACATGGTGATCATCTACTCGGCGCTGCAGGGCGTGCCGCGTGAGCTCTTCGAGGCCGCGCGTCTGGACGGCGCGACCGAGTGGCGGGTCGCGCTGAGCATCAAGATCCCGTTCGTGCGGGGGGCGTTGGTGCTGACCGGGATGCTCTCGATCATCCAGATGCTGCAGATCTTCAACGAGCCCGCGCTGTTCCGGAACATCACGCCGCAGACGGTCGACGACAGCTTCACCCCGATCATGATCATCTACAACCAGGCCTTCAACGCCGGCAACTACCACTACGCCGCCGCCCTGTCGGTCCTGCTCGCCCTGATCCTCGGCGTCGCCTCCTTCCTCTTCTACCGGCTGACCTCGAAGGAGACCGACTGATGGCCACCACGACGACCACCAGCGCCACCGCCGAGTCCCCGAAGCGGTCCCAGTCGTCTGCCGCACGGCGCCTCAACCGCCCTGATTCCAGGGGCCGTTCGCGCGGCGGTCAACGGTTCGTCCTGGTCGGACTTGTGCTGGCCAGCGCGTACAGCCTCTTCCCCGTGTACTGGCTGATCATCGCCGCCACCAAGGACCGTACGGGGCTCTACCAGAGCAACGGGCTGTGGTTCTCGGGCTGGCATCTGTGGGAGAACCTGCATCAGGTGTTCACCTACGAGGACGGCATCTTCCTGCGCTGGACGGCCAACTCGTTCCTGTACGCCGGTGTCGGCTCCCTCGGCGGCACACTGATCGCCCTCGCGACCGGCTACGGCCTCGCCCGCTTCGACTTCCCCGGGCGCGGTGTGGTGTTCGCGGCTGTGGTGGGTTCGTTCCTCATCCCGATCGCGCTGCTCACGCTCCCCCTCTACCTGCTGTTCTCGGAGATCGGGCTCGTCGACACCCCGTGGGCGATGCTGATCCCCTGTCTGATCAACCCGTTCAGCGTGTACCTGGCCAAGGTGTACACCGAGGCGACGATCCCCTTCGAACTCCTGGAGGCGGCCCGTATCGACGGGGCCGGTGAGCTGCGGATCTTCTTCAGCATCGTGCTGCGGATGATGACGACGGGTGGCGCGACCGTCTTCCTGCTGGCCTTCGTCAACACGTGGAACGCCTTCTTCCTGCCGCTGACCGTGCTGCGCGGCCAGGAGAACTGGACGCTCAACCTGGGCCTCTACAACTGGTCCGGCAAACGCGCGGAGTCCGGCATCGACCTCACCAGCCTGGTCCTGACCGGCGCCCTTCTCTCCATCGTCCCGATGGCGATCATGATGGTCGCGATGCGCCGCTACTGGCGCACCGGCGTCACGATGGGAGCCCTCAAGTGACCCTCGTGCGCAATCCGGTCATCCGGGGTTTCGCTCCCGACCCGTCCCTCGTGCGGGTCGGCGACTGGTACTACGTGGCGACCAGTTCCTTCGAGTGGTTCCCGACGATCCCGATCCACCGCTCACGGGACCTGGCGCACTGGGAGTACGCCGGACACGTGCGGGGTGCCGTCCCGGGCGACTCGCTCGCCGGGGTGCCCGACTCCGGTGGTGTCTGGGCGCCTTCGCTGAGCTGGGACGGCGAGCGGTTCTGGGTCGTCTTCTCGATCGTGCGCTCGGTCGGTACGCCCTACTTCGATCTGGACACGTACGTCAGTACGGCCGCGGAGGTCGACGGCGAGTGGTCGGCTCCGCGCCGGGTCGCGAGCCACGGCTTCGACCCCGCCCTCTTCCACGCCGACGGCCGGCTGTGGCTGCTCAACATGCAGAGCGACCACCGCCCCGGCGGACAGCGCTTCGCCGGCATCGTGCTCACCGAGCTGGACCGCGACACCCTGACCCGGACCGGCGACACGCATCTGCTGTTCCAGCACGAACGCCTCATCGAGGGACCGAAGTTGGTGCGGCACGGCGGCTGGTACCTCCTTGTGCTGGCTGAGGGCGGTACGGGGTTCGAGCACGGGGTGCGGGTCGCGCGCAGTCGCGCGATCACCGGGCCGTACGAGCTCGACGGCCGGCCTCTGCTGACGACGCGGGACGACCCGTCGGTGCCGCTGCAGAAGGCGGGGCACGCGGAACTGGTCGAGACACCGGACGGCGACTGGATCCTGAGCCATCTGGCGGCCCGCCCGCTGCGTACCCCCGAGGGCATGCGCTGCACCCTCGGCCGGGAGACCGCGATCCAGGCGCTGACCTGGGACGCCGAGGGCTGGCCCAGGCTGCGGCAGGGCGGCCATCACCCGGCGGTCGAGGTCGATATCGACGTACCCACGTGTCCCAACCCCGACCCGGATCCCGACACTGATGTGCCCCGACTCCCGTTCACCGACGAGCCGTTGGGCTGGCCCTGGAGCACCCTGCGGGCCGCGCCCGACCCGTCGTGGGCCGACACCGCCACCCGCCCCGGCTGGATACGGCTGCGCGGACGGCACGGACCCGAGTCCCGGTGGGCGCACAGCCTGCTGGCGCAGCGCATCACCGAGCACCGGGCGACGGCCCAGGTCACCGTCGAGGCAAGGCCGTTGACCTTCACCCAGGCCGCCGGGCTGGTCCTCCGGTACAGCGCCGAAGCCTGGCTGAGCCTCGACGTGACGTGGGCGGAGCCGGCGGGTGAACCGCAGCGCGGCCAGCAGTGGCAGGGCGCCGGCCGTACCGTCCTCAGCCTGCGGGAACGCGACGAGTCCGGTACGCGGCAGGTGGCGGCCACGGAGGTCGACGCGACGGGTCCGCTCACCCTGGGGGTGACCGTCGACGGCGCCGACGCGTCGTTCTGGTACGTCCAGGACAGTACCCGCCGGCCCGTGGGCCCGCCGCTGGACTTCAGCCGTCTCTCCGACGACCACGGCTCCCGGCTGCGCTTCACCGGCTCGATGGCCGGGATCCACGCCACGGATCTCGTCGACGCCACCTTCACCGCCGACTTCACCGACTTCCACCTCGTGTGCACACCCGAGGAGCCTTGGCGCTGAGCCCCCCCGGGGCGTCGATCCACCGGGACGTCGATCCGCCGGGGCCCGGGTCTGCCGGGGCCCGGGTCTGCCGGGCCCAGGTCTGCCGGGCCCAGGTCTGCCGGGCCCAGGTCTGCCCGTATCGGGTCGGCCGGACCCGGGTCTGCCCGTACCGGGTCGGCCGGACCCGGGTCTGCCCGTACCGGGTCGGCCGGACCCGGGTCTGCCCGTACCGGGTCGGCCGGACCCGGGTCTGCCCGTACCGGGTCGGCCGGACCCGGGTCTGCCCGTACCGGGTCGGCCGGGCCCGAGTCCGCCCGTACCGGGTCGGCCGGACCCGGGTCTGCCCGTATCGGCTACTGGTTGGTCTTGGGCAGCCCCGGCGGGTTGATCTCCGACTTGGTCACGGCCTCGTTGGACAGGCCCCAGCGCTCCAGCACCTTGCCGTACGTGCCGTTCTCGATGATCTCGTCGATCGCGTCGGCGAGCGGCTTGACCAGGCCGCTGTCCTTCTTGGTGGTGGCCGCGATGAGGCCCTGGAGGGTGGAGCCGGCACCGGAGTAGGTGCCGACGACCTCCGTCTTCCCGGTGGCGGCCGCGTGGTAGGCGGCGGTCGGGTTGGGGCCGAGGTAGACGTCGATCCGGCCGGACTGGAGGGCGAGATAGGTGTCGCTGTCGTTCTGGTAGTACTTGATGTTCACCGGCTTGAGGCCGGCCTTCTCGTCCTCCTTGCTCCACTCGATGAGCAATTTCTCCTGGTTGGTGCCACTGCCCACGGCGATGGTCCTGCCCGCCACGTCCTTGGGCCCGGTGATCTTCAGACCGCTGCCCTTCTTCGCCTCGAAGCCGAGGTTGTCCTCGCGGTAGGTGGCGAAGTCGTACTTCTCCTTGCGCTCCTCGGTGACGGTGATGTTGCTGAAGCCGACGTCGTACTTGGCGCTGTCGAGGCCGACGAAGATGTTCTCCCAGGAGACGGTGTTGAAGTCCGGCTTGAGGCCGAGCACTTCGGAGACGAGGTGGGCGAGGTCGGACTCGACGCCGATCCTGGTCTTGTTGTCGGTGGCGTAGAAGCCCAACGGGGCGGCGCTGCCCGAGGAGTAGACGATCTCCAGCGTGCCTCTGTCGCGTATTTTCGCCGGGAGTTCGGCGGCTATGGAGTCGACCTTTCCGGTGGTGACACGGTTCTGGTCGGGGCTCAGGTTGATCTTCGTACCGCTGCCGGCGCCCTTCGTGGCCGCGACCTCGGTGGTACCGCCGTCCGAAGGGTTGGCGCAGGCGGCGAGGACCAGTGCGGAGACGAGTCCCAGGGCGGCTGCGGTGGATCGGCGGACGAGGTTGATGGACACGGTCGTACTCCTTGAGTGGGACAGGTGGGATACCGGGTAAGGGCGGTCAGAGGACCTTGGAGAGGAACGCGCGGGTACGTTCGTGCTGCGGGGCGTCCAGGACGGCCGTGGGGGTGCCCTGTTCGACGATGACTCCGCCGTCCATGAACACCACGGTGTCGGCGACCTCGCGGGCGAAGCCGATCTCGTGGGTCACGACGATCATGGTGGTGCCGGTGCTGGCCAGGTCCTTGATGACGTCCAGGACTTCGCCGACCAGTTCCGGGTCGAGGGCCGAGGTGGGCTCGTCGAAGAGGAGCACCTTGGGTTCGAGGGCGAGTGCGCGGGCGATGGCGACGCGCTGCTGCTGCCCGCCGGACAACTGCCGTGGATAGGCGGCCTTCTTGTCGGTGAGACCGACCCGTTCGAGGAGTCGTTCGGCTGTGGCGACGGCCTCCTTGCGCGGGCGGCGCAGCGCGGAGACGGGTGCCTCGACGAGGTTCTCCAGCACGGTGAGGTGCGGGAAGAGGTTGAAGTTCTGGAAGACGAACCCGATGTGGGTGCGCTGCTTCAGTACGTCCTTCTCGCGCAGCTCGTGCAGTTTGTCGCCGGAGCGCCGGTAGCCGATCAGCTCGCCGTCGATGCTGATCCAGCCGCGGTTGACCTTCTCCAGGTGGTTGATGGTGCGCAGCAGTGTGGACTTGCCGGAGCCGGAGGGGCCGAGGATCACGGTGACCTCGCCCGCGCGGACCTGGAGATCGACGCCGCGCAGCACTTCCAGCGGGCCGAAGCTCTTGTGGACGCCCCGGACATCCACCATCACATCGCTCATCGGGTGCCTCCTAGGGGGTACTGGCTTCGCTGGGCCGCCGCCGTACGCAGGTCGCGTACGAAGCGCCGTACACGCTGGAGCGGGGTGGGCGGCGGGGTGCGGTTGGCGCCTCGGGCGTAGTGGCGCTCCACGTAGTACTGGGCGACCGTGAGCAGGGAGGTGAGGACGACGTACCAGGCGGTGGCGACCAGCAGCAGCGGGATCACCCGGCCGTTGCGGCCGTAGATCACCTGGGCCTGGTAGAAGAGCTCGCTGATCGCCATCACGTAGACCACCGAGGTGCCCTTGAGCAGGCCGACGATCTCGTTGCCCGCCGTGGGCAGGATGGCGCGCATCGCCTGCGGGAGCACGATCCGCCGGATCTGCCGCAGCCGGGGGATGCCCAGCGCGGCGGCGGCCTCCAGCTGGCCCTGGTCGACCGCGATGACACCGCCCCGGACGATCTCGGCGGCGTACGCGGCCTGATGCAGCGTCAGTCCGATGATCGCGGCGCCGATGGTGCCGATCAGGGTGTTGCTGTCGATGGACCAGAACACCGGCCCGAAGGGGATGCCGATGCCCAACCGGTCGTACAGAGCGCCCAGGTTGAACCAGAAGACCAGCTGGACGATCATCGGGATCGACCGGAAGATCCAGATGTACGTCCAGGCGACGGTCTGCAGCACCGGGCTCCGCGACAGCCGCATGAAGGCCAGTGCCGTGCCGAGGAGAAAGCCCAACACCGTTGCGTAGGCGGTGAGTTGGAGGGTCACTCCGACCGCCTGGACGATCGTCTCGGACAGTACGTAGTCGCGGAAGACGCCCCACTCCCAGACGGGGTTGGTGACCAGCCCGTGCGCGAACTGCGCGATCAGCACGATTACGGCGACGGCTGCCGCCCATCGGGCGTAGTGGCGGACGGGGACGACCTTGAGGGAGGCGGGGTCCTCCGGGGCGGGTGGGGATGGCGGGGCCTGCGAGGCCTCGCGGCTGCCGGGTGGTGCGGTGGAGTCGGTGGTGAGGCCCATGGTGGGGTTCCTGTCCGAGGGTGAGGGGTGATCGGGGCTTGACGGTCTGCCGTGGGCCGGTGGGGGCTGGTGGGGGCTGGTCGCGCTCCGCGGCGGAGCCGCAGACAGATGCGGCCGCGCACCTGTGGGGGCGCTGCGCGCACCCCACTTCAGCCGGGACCGCTCAGGTGCTTCTCGAAGGGCAGTTTGCCGATGGTTTCCGGGTCGGCCGTCGTGTCGAAGAGAGGTGTGTAGCCGGTGGCCAGGTAGAGGCCGCGAGCCTCGGGCTGGCGGGGGCCGGTGGTGAGGTAGATCCGCCGGTAACCCCGGACTTCCGCCTCACGCTCCAGCTCCTCGACGACCCGGCGGGCCAGGCCGCGGCGCCGATGGGCGGAGTGTGTCCAGATCCGTTTCAGCTCCGCCGTGCCCGCGTCGTACCGGCGGAACGCGCCGCCCGCGACCGGCTCGCCGTGTTCGAGGAGCAGGAGCAGGACACCGCCGTACGGCGCCGTGAACTCCTCGTCGGGGTAGCGGGCGAGTTCGGCGTGGGCGTCCTTGCCGTAGCGGGCGGAGTACTCGTCGCCGAGTTCACGCAGCAGGGGTGCCGCTAGAGCGTCGGCCACGGTGACTTGGCGTACCGTCAACTGGCGCGTCTTTGCAGGTGGTTGCGTTACGAAGGTCATCCGTTCACCGCCGCCGCGAGTATCTGCGTACCCCGGGCCGCGCGCTCGGCGTCACGCCTTGCGACCTCCTCGCGGACGATCGGGATCACGTGTCGGCCGAAGTCGATGGCGTCGCCCAGCAGGTCGTATCCGCGGGCGGAAAGGATGTCGACGCCGAGGTCGTAGTAGTCGAGGAGGGCCCGGGCCACGGTCTCGGGGGTGCCTACCAGAGCGTTGGAGTTGCCCGCGCCACCGGTTGCGGCGGCGGTCGGGGTCCACAGGGCGCGGTCGTAGCGCTCGCCGGCCTCGGCGATGGCGATCAGGCGCTGTGAGCCCGAATTCTGCGGCTGTGCACCCCCGTTGTGGCGCCTGCTGATCAACTCGCCCCGCTCCTTACGGTCTTTGATCGCACCGACCGTGCGGTGGGCCTTCTCCCAGGCCAGCTCCTCGGTCGGGGCGATGATCGGGCGGAACGCCACCTGGATACGCGGTACGTCGGTGCGGCCCGCCGCCTTGGCGGCGGCCTTCACGGCCTCGATCTGCTCGGCGGTCTTCTCCAGCGGCTCGCCCCAGAGGCAGTAGATGTCGGCCTCGGCGCCCCCGGCTGCGTACGCGGCGGGCGAGGAGCCGCCGAACGAGACGTTCGGGCGCGGCTGTTGGACGGGGAAGACGTCGCTGACGAAGTCGTGGAAGCGGTAGTGGTCGCCTTCGTGGTCGAAGGGCTCGTGGGTGGTCCAGATCTTCTTGACCAGCCCGATGTACTCGCGGGTGCGGGCGTACCGCTCGTCCTTGGTGAGGGTGTCGCCCTCGCGGCCCTGCTCCTGGTCGTTGCCGCCGGTGATGAAGTGGACGGTCAGGCGGCCCTCGCTGATCTGGTCGAGGGTGGCGAACGTCTTGGCGGCGAAGGTCGGGTAGGAGACGTTGGGGCGGTGGGCCAGCAGGATCTGGAGGCGTTCCAGCCTGCTGGCGATGTACGCGGCGGCCGGCACGGGGTCCGGCGATCCCGATCCGTAGGCGAACAGCACCCGGTCCCAGCCGTGGTCCTCGTGCGCCCGGGCGAGTCGGAGCGTGTACTCCCTGTCGAAGGCGGCGCCGGAGCGCGGGTTGGTTTCGGAGCCGTCGTTGGTCGCGGCGATGCCAAGGAATTCCACGGGCATGGGAAACGGCCTTTCTCAGGTTCCCTGGAGCTGCCTGGAGGGGCGGCCCTCGCACGCGGGCAGCACGGAACAGCCCTGCGCACGGCCGCACTTGACGGCTCGTCAGGAAAGGGGGAGGCGCAAAGGAAAGAAGGGGAGAGAAGAGAAGAAGGGAGAGACGGGGCCGGTCAGACGACCCGCTGCCGAGTCAGGCGCGACACGCGGCGGAGCACACTCGACAGAGGTCGATGTGGCCGCGCGTAACCAAGCGCTGCTGCTGGGCATCCATGCGAACAATTGAGCAGTACGTCTCGCCGTACGTCAACCACCGCCCGGATGCCGGACAGTCGGACCGGCTCACGGAAGCAGGTCACGGGATCGGACGCGGCAGGGGCTGTTCGGTCCAGATGATCTTGCCGTCGGCCGTGTAGCGGGTACCCCAGCGTTCGGCGAGCTGGGCGACGAGGAACAGGCCCCGGCCGCCCTCGTCCTCGGTGCGCGCGCGGCGCAGTCGTGGCGAGGTGCTGCTGCCGTCGGAGACCTCGCAGATCAGCGCGCGGTCGCGGAGCAGCCGGAGCTGGACCGGGCCGGAGGCGTGGCGGAGGGCGTTGGTGATCAGTTCGCCGGCCACGAGTTCGGTACTGAAGGCCAGTTCTTCGAGGCCCCATGCGGTGAGCTGGTCGGTGACCGACGCTCGGGCGTGGGAGACGAACGCCGGATCGCGGGGCACCGGCCACTGGGCGACCTGATCCGGTCCCAACGCGTGTGTACGGGCGACCAGCAGGGCCACGTCGTCAGCCGGCCGGGCGGGGAGCAGGGCGTCGAGGACCGCCTCGCAGGTGTCCTCCGGGGCCCGCCCCGCGCAGCCCAGAACGGTCCGGAGCCGGTCCATGCCGACGTCGATGTCCCGGAGCCGGTCCTCGATCAACCCGTCGGTGTAGAGCACCAGTTGACTGCCCTCGGCAAGCTCCAGCTCGACCGTCTCGAAGAGCGTCCCGCCGAGACCGAGCGGCGGTCCCGGCGGCAGGTCGACGAAGTCCACGGTGCCGTCGGGAGCGACGACCGCGGGGACCGGGTGCCCGGCGCGGGTGAGGGAGACGCGCCGGGACACCGGGTCGTAGCCGGCGTACAGACAGGTGGCGCCGATGATCCCCGAGTCCTGGTAGGTGTTCTCCACGGCCCAGCCCTCGCCCCGGTCGAGCCGTCCGACCAGGTCGTCGAGGTGGGTGAGGAGTTCGTCGGGGGCCAGGTCCAGCGCGCAGAAGTTGTGTACGGCGGTACGCAGGCGCCCCATCGTCGCGGCGGCGTGCAGCCCGTGCCCGACGACATCGCCGACCACCAGCGCCACGCGTGCGCCGGAGAGCGGGATGACGTCGAACCAGTCGCCGCCGACCCCGGCCTGCGCGGGCAGATAGCGGTAGGCGACCTCGACGGCGTTCTGCTCGGACCGCCCCCGGGGCAGCAGGCTGCGCTGGAGGACGAGTGCGGTGTTGCGTTCGCGCGTGTAGCGGCGGGCGTTGTCGATGCAGATCGCCGCGCGTCCGGCCAGCTCCTGGGCCAGGGAGACGTCGTCGTCCTCGAAGGGCGCGGGTCGCTCGGAGCGGTAGAACTGGACCGCGCCGAGGGTCGTGCCCCGGGCTCGCAGCGGCACGGTGATCAGTGAATGGATGCCTGCCCGGAGCACCCGCTCGCCCCGCACGGGATCCTGCGCGATCCAGTCACTGTCCGCGGTCAGCGTCGGTTCGAGCACGGGCTGCCTGCTCTCCAGGGCGCGGGCCTGCGGTGTGGAGGCGACGTAGCGGACCCCCTCACCGATCCCGTACAGCCAGGACTCCTCGTGCACGGCGCCCAGCGCGACCCGGCGCAGCGGGGTGTCGGCGCCGAGCGGCCCCGGTTCCTCGCCCCTCAGCACGGAGTCGGGCAGGTCGACCGCGGCGAAGTCGGCGAAGCGGGGGACGGCCACCTCCGTCAGTTCCTCGGCGGTGCGGGTGACGTCGAGGGTGGTGCCGATCCGGACCCCGGCGTCGTGCAGCAGCTCCAGCCGCCTGCGGGCCAGCACGGCGAGCCGTCCCACGCCGGGCTCGCCGACGAGGAGCAGCCATGCGTCGGTTTCGGTGGGCGCCGGCGACGGGGGCGGCTGGTCGGGGACCGCGCGCAGGACGACGGGGGGCGTCCGGGTCGGCTGCGGAACGGTCGGGACGCCCGCGACCGGGTTGGCGGTGGGAGCGGTGTGGCGCAGGCGCGGGCCGCCGAGGACCCGGGCCTCGACGACCACACCCGTCTCGCCGGCCGCTCCCTCGATCTGGCGGCGCAGCAGGGTGGCGCTACGGCCGCCGGACAGCAGCACCTCGTCGAGGGTGCGGTGCGGCGCGGCGATCAGCGCCTCGGCCTTCTCACGCAGGACCGCCAGGTCGATCGGGCCGAGCGCGTCGCCGTCGCGGGCGGGCTCATGACCTGCGGTTACGTGCGGAGGCCGGGTCTGGAGCCGGGGCGGCCAGCCGCCGACGGCACCCTCGTTCACATGCGGGCCGTGCGCGGCGTGGTCGGCCCGGCGGTACGCGGTGAGGAGCGCCCGTTCCCGCTCGGTGGCCTGCTCCAGCAGCCGCGTCTCGATGTCACGGACGGCTTCCCGGACGAACCGCATCATCGCGGGGTCACCGTCGTCGTGCAGACAGGTCAGATCGAGGACGGCTTCGATGCGGCCGCTGAGGGGGTTGCGGATGGGCGCGCCCGCACAGGCGAACGGTTGCAGACAGTCGGCGAAGTGTTCACGGCCGGCGACATAGACGGGGCTGCGGCCGGCGAGGGCGGTGCCGACACCGTTCGTACCCGCGGCTCGTTCGGAGGCGTCGAATCCGGGGGCGAAGTTGACCCCGTCGAGGCGGGCGCGCAGGGCCCGGTCGCCGCCGTACCGCTGGATCATACGAGCCTGTCCGTCGCAGAGCGCGACGGTCGTGTTCAGCTCCGCGAGCGATACGGTGAGGCGCTTCAGCACGGGCTCGGCGGCACGCAGGAACCGATGGTCGAGCGTCAGGTCGGGGGCGTACGGGATCAGCAGCCGGTCCGGCTCGACCCCTGCGTACCGGCATCGCTTCCACGAGTCGAGCACCGAGTCCCGTACATCCGAGTCGACCCGCGCACCGGCCAGAAAACGCTCATGGGCATCGACGAGACCGCCGATGGCGTCCCAGGCGACGGACAACGGGATCACTTCCTTCAAGCGATTCCACTGTAGACCCGTACGGCTTTTTTGTGAGGTGGATCACAGTGGATTGTGACTCTCACGACCGTGGCCGGAAGTGCGCCCCCGTCGACTGCTCCCCGGTGATGGTGGCCACGCAGCGCATGACGCGCAGGCCGTCGGCGTACTCGGTCTGCGTGGGCGGGAGTACGTCGACGGTCCAGCGGGCGGGGTCGATCTTGACCGCGTCGCCCCGTCTGGACTCGGCCAGGACCTTGAGCGAGCAGAGATTCAGCACGTCCGGGTGGTTCTCCAGCTCCCGCTGGTTGTTGGTCATCCCGGTGGACGGGAGCGGGGCTATCGCGAAGGTCTCCCACGGGTGTGACACCAGGCAGTCGGAGCGGTTCACGCTGACGATGCCGACGATGACGACCATGCCGCCCCAGCATTCGGCGGTGGTGGTGCAGCGGCCGTCCAGGCCGGCGATGTTGGCCGCCGGGCAGTCCTCGGTCGTCGTCGGTACGCCGAAACCGGCGTTCGCGGCCTGGGCCGACCCGCTCGGCTCGCCCGTACCGGAAGCGGAAGCAGAGGGTCCGGTGGTGGGTGCCTCGGTCGTCGAGGGCGGCAGGTACTGGTACGCCACCGTCCCGCCCGTACCGACGACGACCACCGCCACCGCCGCGACCGACACCCGCAGACGCGCCTTCTTCCGGCGCGGGGAGGCGGCGGAAGAAGGGACGGTGGTGGGCAGGACGGAGGGCGGAGCGACCGCGGGGACAGGAACGGAGGCGGGAACGGGGGCCGGGGTGGCGCCGCCCGGGTCCGCCAGGTCCACGGCGGCCAGCGCTTCCCTGAGCGCCGCCGCGCTCGGCAGGCGGTCGGCCGGGTCCGGGGCCATGGCGTGGCGGAGGACCTCGGTGAAGCGTGGGCTCACGCCGGGGAGGTCCGCCAGCGGCCAGGTGTGCCGGACGATGACCTC
This sequence comes from Streptomyces sp. NBC_00576, assembly GCF_036345175.1. NCBI lineage: Bacteria > Bacillati > Actinomycetota > Actinomycetes > Kitasatosporales > Streptomycetaceae > Streptomyces > Streptomyces sp. NBC_00576. The sequence goes on from NZ_CP107780.1 coordinate 3,321,393, forward strand.
CGCGATACCGAGGCTGCCCTCCTGCGGGAAGTGCGGGGGCCTGCCGTGCACGAGGGCGTAGATCGTGGCGGCGAGGGAGTACACGTCCCCTGCGGGGGTGGGCTCGGCCAGCCGGAACGCCTCCGGCGGGGCGTACGCGGGCGTCAACGCCTCCCGGGTGACCGACAGTTCCTGGCCGGGGCGGGGCATCGCGGCCAGTCCGAAGTCGGCGAGGCCGACGTTTCCGTACCGGTCGATCATGATGTTGCCCGGCTTGATGTCGCGGTGCAGTACACCGCCGGCGTGGGCCGCGGCCAGCGCGTCGGCGATGCGTACGCCGATGTCACGCGCCTCGGCGGCCGGGAGCGGGCCCTGCCGGTGGAGCCGGTCGCCGAGCGAGCCGCCGGAGCACAGCTCCAGGACCATGAACGGGCGGCCGTCGTCGAGCACCCCGGCGTCGTACACCGCCACCACGTGCGGGTGGCCCGACAGCTGACCGGCCGCGGTGACCTCGCGCAAGAACCGCTGTCGGTCGCGGTCGGTGGCCAGGACCCGGCTGTCCATCTTGAGGGCGACCTCGCGGCCCACGGCCAGTTGGCGGGCCCGGTACACGGTGGCGAACCCGCCCTGGCCGAGGACCTCGACGACCTCGTAACCGGGCACGCCCGTACGTTCGAACTGCATGCTGCCGTACTCCCCCACCAGCGAGGTCGACCTCCCAGGTCGCGGTAACCGGACCGGGGTGTTGAGAGCGCCGAGAGTAGTGCACCGGAAACCACCGGGCGTTCCCGGCCGGGTCGATGACATGCTGAAAGGGTGAGCAGACCGGAGATCGTCATCAGTTTCGCCCCTGAGCTGCGGCTTTTCGTCCCGTCCGAGCGACGTGCCGGGCCCACCACCGTGGTCACCGACGGATCGTCCTCACTGGGGCACGTGGTGGAGTCGCTGGGCGTACCGCTCACGGAAGCCGGGCAACTGCTGGTCGACGGCCGGGACGTGGCGGTGTCCCATGTGCCGGGGGCGGGCGAGACGGTGGAGGTCGGTGCCGTCGTCAGACCCCAGTCGGTGCCGGGGGCGCCGCTGCGGTTCCTGCTCGACGTGCATCTGGGCACGCTCGCCCGCCGGCTGCGGCTCCTGGGTGTCGACGCGGCGTACGAGAGCGAGGACATCGGCGATCCGGCGCTGGCCGCGTTGTCGGCGGCCGAGCAACGCGTGCTGCTCTCCCGGGACCGGGGGCTGCTGCGGCGCCGGGAGCTGTGGGCGGGCGCGTACATCTACAGCGACCGTCCGGACGACCAGCTCCGGGACGTACTGGACCGGTTCGCGCCCGCACTCGCCCCGTGGACCCGGTGCACCGCCTGCAACGGACGGCTGGAGCAGGCCGACAAGCAGACGGTCGGCGACCGGCTGGAGGACGGGACCCGGCGTACGTACGACGTCTTCGCGCAGTGTGCGGTCTGCGAGCGTCTGTACTGGCGGGGCGCGCATCACGCGCGGCTGGAGGCGATCGTCGAGGGTGCGCTGAGCGAGTTCGGCGAGGCGGCGGGAACCGAGGGCCGCACGCGGGCGTTGAACGGACGTCGCGAAAAGAACGTATTGACCGGTTGACAGGAGGCGACGAGGGGAGACTCTGACAGATAGCTTCAGGTATCACCTGTGTCGCCCGTCCGCCCGCACCCCTTCTCTTCCTGGACACCACCCCGTCACGCGGACCGGGAACGCTCCTGCCGTCCCCCTTGCTTCGCTCTTCAATTTCCCCCCGTCCGCCCCCGCAGCGCGTGGGCGCCACGTGGAAGGACGACGCGCGCTGTGTCCTCATTGCCCATAGTCCCCATAGCCCCGCCCGCTCCGACGGTCCAGCCCCCTTCCCTGGGCGCCGCGGACTGTCCCGTCGCGGTTTCCCGCGCCTCCTTCTTCTCCCGGTTCCCCGCCGCCCGGCACGCCCGCCGGGTGCTCTGTCTGCTGCCGCTCCTGCTCATCGGGATCTGGGCGGCGGACAACTGGCGGGTCCTGCACGACGGGGCCTGGCAGCTCACCACCGCCGACCCCGGGTGGCTCGCGATCGGGGCCGCGTTCACGTTCCTGTGCTGGGTCTCCGCCGCCTTCGCCCGGCAGGGGGCGATCCCGGAGCGCCTGCCGCCCGGGCTGCTGCTGGCCTCGCAGTTCGCCGCCGGCGCCGCCAACAACGTCCTGCCGGCCGGTCTCGGCGCCCACGCCGTCACGCTGCGCTTCCTGACCGGCCGCGGCATCCCGCTGGCCCGCGCCACCGCGTCCCTCGCCCTGTACTCGCTGGTCAAACCGGTGGCGAAGCTCCTGCTGATCCTCGCGCTCCTGGCGACCTTCCCGACCTCCCTGGGCACCGCCGACCTCCTCCCGGACCAGGGAACACTGCTGCCCATCGTCCTGGGCGTGGCCGCCACGGTGGCCGTCGTGACGCTGGTTCTCGCCTTCGTACGTCCGCTGCGGCGCCCCCTGCTCGACGGTCTGCGCACCGCCCTGACCGACGCGCGGCGGCTGCACACCCGGCCCGTCCGGGTCGCCGCGCTCTGGGGCGGCGCCGCGGGCTTCTCGCTGTGCCAGGCGGCGGTGCTGGCCTGCGTCGGGGCCTCGCTCGGGCTGCCGATCGCCTGGCCGGACGTGCTCTTCGCCTACCTCGCCGCGAGCGCCGCGGTCGGCGCCGTACCCGCGCCGGCCGGGATCGGGCCCGTCGACGCGGCCCTGGTGTTCACGCTGGCCGCGCTGGGCGCCCCGCTGTCCCTGGCCACCGCGACCGTCGTCGGCTTCCGCGTCCTGACGGTCTGGCTGCCGCTGCTGCCGGGCGCCCTCGTGCTGTCGATGCTGGTGCGCGCCAAGGTGCTGTGACACGCGGCGCGGTCAGTCCCGGCGGGCCACCAGGCGGTACGCGTTCGATACTCCCAGGCGGTGCGAGATCGGCCGGACGGCGAAGCGGTCCAGCAGGGTGCCCAGGATCAGGGCCGGGACACCGGCCAGCAGCAGGGCTCCGCGCAGGACGCGGCGCAGGGCGTTCGGGGGGTGCGGCAGCCACGGGAGGTTGTCGCGGGGGGCGGCGTTGTCGAGGGCCAGCCAGACGGCGGCCAGCAGATCGACGGGGTCGTGCGGCTCGGCGTGCTGCTCCAGGACGACGGTGAAGCCCAGGTCGGTGAGCCGCTGCCGGAGATTGTCGACGGGGACGAAGTGCAGATGCTGGGGCTGGAGCCAGGGCAGCCACCACCGGCCGAGCAGCCTGGCGTAGCGGCTGTCGGGATCGGGGACCTCGATCACCAGATGACCGCCGGGGCGGATGGCCTGCCGTGCGGCCTCCAGTTCGAGCGGGGGCTCGGTGCTGTGCTCCAGGTAGTGGAACATGCTGACGACGTCGTAACGGGCTGCGAGTTCGGGGGCCAGTTCGGTGAAGCTCCCCCGGTAGCCGCGCTCGACGCGCCCCGCCCGCTCGGCGAGTTCGGCGCCGTCGGTGAAGTCCAGCCCGTCGAAGGTCGTGCCTGTGTGGACAACCCGGGCGGTTTCGCAGAAGTGGCCGTGGCCGGTGCCGACGTCGAGCCAGTTCTTGGGCGCGTCGTCGAAGGGGAGCAGCGCCCGGGCCCGCTGCTCGTACATTTTCGTGCGGCCCGCGAAGGTGTTGCCGAGTTGCTTCTCGCCGAGTCCGTCGTAGAAGTCCCGGTAGTAGAACTCCAGCCCGGCGGCGCTGAGCCGGGGGTTCTGGAAGGTGTGGCGGCAGTCCTGGCAGCGGTCGAGCACGAACCGTCCGGGCTTGTGCTGGAGCAGGTCGGTGGTCCGCAGCCGCGTCTCCAGCCGGGCCGAGCCGCACCAGGGGCAACGGGTGCGCGGGGGTTCGAAGAACCGGTCGAGGCCGAAGGCCAGGTCGGCCTGGTACGTGGGCCGGACGGCGGCCACCTGCTCGGTCCGGCTCGGAGTGGCCTGTGCTTCCGGTGCGTTGGTCTCGTGCTCGTCGTCACTCATACCGTCTCCTTGGCGGGCGCGCCGATGGCGAGTTGCTCAAGATGGGTGGCCGCCGCGGAGGCACCTCCGGCGGCCCGGAACGCGGCACGGATCCGGCCCGCCGCGAAGCGATAACCGGGCTCGTGCAGTACAGCCTCGATCGCGGCGCCCAGTTTCGGCGCGGTGACCCGCCCGAACCGCACCCGGATACCCGCCCCGGCCGCCACGACCTGCCCGGCGACCACGGGCTGGTCGTCCCGGATGGGCGCGACGACAAGCGGCACCCCGTGCCAGAGGGTCTCGCACACGGTGTTGTGCCCGGCGTGGCAGACGACGGCGTCGACCCGTTCGAGGAGCGGGAGTTGGGGGACGGAGGGGACGATCAGTACGCCTTTCTCGTCCTCCCCGCCCAGGGTGCTTCCGAGTACGCCCGCCGGGTCGACGATCACCGTCTGCATCCGGTCCGCCCGCTCCCGTGCAGCGCTATGACATTCAGTCAGAAAGCGTGCGCCGACATCGGTGTTGGCCGTACCGAGGGTGACGAGGACCGTGGCGCGGGCGGGGTCGAGCCAGTCCCAGGGGAAGCCGGGCGGGGCGGGCCGGTCGGCGACGGACGGGCCGACGTACCGGATCTGGTCGCCCGTCCGGGCGTCGGGGCCGACGAACTCCGGTGTGCTGAAGGCGAGTACGAGGTGCGGGGAGAACCGTGGGTCTGCGGTGCCCGCAGGGTCGCCGACGCGGCTACGGAGGCCCGCGAGGAGCTCGTCCAGCCACTCGGCGACCTTGGGCATGCCGGAGAGTACGTCGGTGAACTCGGCGGAGGTGGTGGCCGAGGTGGCCCACGGCAGGCCCAGGCGCTCGGCGACGAGGCCACCGGCGAGGGCCTGCTGGTCGGCGACGACGACGTCCGGACCGAACTCCCCTATGGCGGCGGCGACTCCGGCGGCCATCTCCTCGGCGAGCGGGGCGAGGAACCGTTCCCAGAGGAACTTCAGCGCCTCGGGCCCACGCATGTCCGGCGGCCGTACGCCGTCACCGGAGCCGGGGACGGGCCCGGCGCACGGGAAGACGGTGGCGTCCTCTCCGGCCAGCCGCCGCACGAGCCCCGGATCGGCGCATGCCCAGGCCGACTCGTGGCCGCGTGAGGCGAGTTCGGCGGTGACCCCGACGGCCGGGTTGATGTGCCCGACGAGCGGCGGCACGACGAACAGGAACCGGCTCACCGCGCTTCCGCCCCCGCCAGCTGAACCGGAGCAGCCGCACCGAGAACGAGCGACAGGATGTGCCCGCCGACCGTCCCCGACGCCTCGACGAGCACCGAGTGTTCGTGCCCCGGCACGACGACGGTCCGGCAGTCGGGCAGCACCGACTCCATCCAGGGCGCCAGTTCGGCGAGGTCCGAGTCACCCCCGTACACGCCGAGTACCGGGCAGCGTACGGAACTTATCTCGTCCTCGGTCAGTACGCGGCTGGCCGGGATGTCCTGGGCGAGGGTGGTCTCGCGGGCCAGTCTGGCGGCGCCCTTGGCGAGGCGGGCGGTGTTCTGGCTGCGGTTGGCGGTGATCCAGGCGATGGCGTCGGCCTCGTTGTGGGCCAGTTGGTGCATGACCCGGCCGAGGATGCCGTCGAGTTTGCCCGCCCAGGCGGCGGTGGCGGGTTCCGACTCGATGAGGGAGACGCCGGCGGCACGCTCGGGGTGGCGGGCCGCGTATCCGAACGCGACCGTCCCGCCGTAGGAGTTGCCGACGAGATGGACCGGGCCGGTCACCTCCAGACGGTCGAGGAGTGCCTCCAGGTCGTCGATGTTGTCGTCGAGGGTGTAGCCGGTGGCGGGGCGGGTGGAGCGGCCGTGGCCGCGCAGGTCGTACATGACGACGTTGATGCCGGAGGCGGCGAACGCGGGTGCCACGGTGAAGTAGTAGCTGGCCAGGCTGTCGGTGAGGAGGCCGTGCACGAGGACGGCGGTGGCGGTGACCGGCCGTCCGCCGCGCGGGCCGATGCGCTGGGCGTGCAGCCTGAGGCCGCCGCCGATGTCGACGATCGCCATGGTCAGCCCGCCTCCGCCGCTTTGAGACTGGCGACGACGTGCTCGACGAGCCGCCCGACGGTGAGTTCGATGATCTCGTCGAACTCCATCCCGGCCAGGAACTCGGCGAAGTTGACCCGGTTGCCGTACTTCTCCTCCAGCAGCCCGGCCAGGGTCACCAGGTCGATGCTCTCCAGCTCCAGATCGCGGTTGAAGGTGGTGTCCATACGGATCTCGACGTCGTCGAGGCCGTACTCGTCGAGGAGGGTCGCGAGCATGCCCGTGAGGTCGGCGAGCACCGCCTCCTCGCCGACGGTTCCGGTCCTTTGCCCGTTGAGGCTCATCGCTCCAACTCCCTTTCCTCGGTGGGTGATCCGGTTGTCCAGGCCACGACGTACTCCCTGTCCGGCAGTCCGGGGGGATTGCCGGTCTGCTCGCAGTGCACGGTGTAGGCGGGTGCGAGCCGCCCGGAGACCGTGAGCCGGTCGCCCGCGTCCGAGGCCTCCCGTACCGCGAAGTCCCTTGGCCGGCCGCCGAATCCGGTGCCCTCCGCCTTCGCCACCGCTTCCTTGGCGGCCCAGAAGCGGGTGAACCAGAGCGCCTCGGACTCACCGGCGGCGGCCGACTGGGCGCGGACCAGGGCGAGTTCGGCCGGGCCGAGGGCGGTGGCCAGGGTCGAGGCGTCCCGCTCGACGACCTCCTCGATGTCGATACCGGGCCCCGTACCCGGGCCTCCGGCGGGGGCGGAGCTACCGGGCCGGTGCGGCCGTACGATCGCCACGCCCGCCTCGGCACAGTGGGCGAGCGAGATGTCCAGCGGGGGCAGGGTCCGGCCGTGCAGCCCGGTGACGTACGGCCGCCCGGTCGGATCGTTGTGCACCCGGATCTCCGCCGGGAACACGTCCCCCTCGCCCTCCCGGTCCCAGAGCCACCGCCGTACGGCGTCCTTGGCCGCGATCCGGCCGAGCAGCCACTGCCGACGACCGCGCGGCGCGTGTCGCTCGTACTGTGAACGCTCCTCCCCGCCAAGGGAGTTGCGCATGATGAGGTCCCGCGAGGCGAGGTCGGGCCAGCGTTCGTGGAGCAGTACCCAGCCGCCCGGGCGGGCTTGGGAGAGGGTGTTGCGCTCGGGGAAGCGTTCCACGGGCCTGGTCTGCGGGTCGTTGTCGAAGCGTCGGTCCTGCCAGCCGCTCAGCACGGCCCAGACCTGGCCGCCGACGGTCAGTTGGACGTCGGCTTCGAGGACGGTGTCGGTGAGCGAGGTGATCCGTACGAAGCAGTCGACGTCGGTGCCGGGTTCGGGGTGCGGCCCGTAGAACCGCATCTCGCGCATCCCGACCGGGAACACGACCGTCCGCTCGGTGCGCGTCGCCATGATCCAGTACCCGAGGATCTGCCCGACGTTGTCGAGCAGCGAGCCGGGCGCGGGCGGCGTCGTGATGACTCCCCGCACGTGCGCCTCGCCCAGCGCGGTGAGCTCGGTGACCCCCTGGAACGCCGGGCCGTGGAACATCCAGCGCTCGGCGTAGAGCTGGGCGGCGGTGTGGTCGGGGATGCGTTCGGTTTCGGTGGTGGGGTCGGTGGGCCAGGGGGTGGGGCGGGTCGCCGGGGGCGGGTAGGCGGTGGCCAGTTCGACGGTGGCCCGGGCTCGGGGGCCGAAGGCGACGGCGCGGTGGGTGGGGGTGGCGGGGACGGGGGTGACGGTCACGTCCACGTCGCGGGGCGGGGTGGCGGTGAGCCACTGGTCGAAGCGGGCTCCGTGGACGGCGACGGCTACGGCTACCGCTCGGGCTCCGGGGTCCGTCCGCTCCGCCGACTGCTCGGCCGCTTCCATCATGTGCTGCACGATCGTCGTCGCCGGGACCACCGGCCACCGGTCGGACACGTCCGGCCAGCCTGGGCGCTGCGGGAAGAAACAGTGGTCGAGGAGGTACGGCATGGTGTCCGGGGATACGTGGACCGTGGTGCGCCAGGGGGGTGGGGCCGCCTGGGCCGTGGGGGCCGTGGGCGGCGTCGGGGGGAACGGTCGGGCGCCGGGGGTGGTTGATCGGGGACGCGGGAGCGGGGACCGAGGCGCGGGGGCCGGGTAGCCCGGGGTGCGGTGAGCTGCGGTGGAGGGCGCGGTGCCCGGCGCGGGGGGCGGGTAGCCCGGGGTGCGGTGGACCGCGGTGGAGGACGCGGTGCCCGGGGCGGGGTACGGAGCGGTGGCCGGGGCGGTGGAGGGCACGGTGCCCGGCGCGGGGGCCGGGTAGCCCGGGGTGCGGTGGACCGCGGTGGAAGGCACGGTGCCCGGGGCGGGGTACGGAGCGGTGGCCGGGGCGGTGGAGGGCGCGGTGCCCGGGGCAGTGGGGGACGGTCCGGAGGTGCCGGTGGGCGTGCTATGGGCCTGGGGAGAGGCTCCGGCGGGTATCGAAGGGGCTTGCGGGGAGGCGCCGTCGGGCGGGACCAGTGCCTGCCGGGAAGCCTCGGCGGGCGTCGCGGAGGCCTCTCGGGAAGCTCCGGTGAGCGCGGTACCTGCGGGGCCGACCATGTGGGCGCCCCCGGCAGGGCCGCCCGGACCCTGCGCGGCGCCGCCTGTGTAGGCCGCGGCGGAACCCGGACGGCGGTGACCCACGCCGATCAGCTCGGCGGCGGTGTCCGCCGTCTCCCGCAGCAGGGCGCCGAGTTCGGCGGCGGCCGGGAAACGGCCGGCGAGCGCGTCCAGCGACGAGGTCAGCCCGGCGGCGCCCGGGAGACCGGCCGCGCCGGGTGTCTCCGTAACGCCCAACACCCCTGCGGCACGCCTTCGTTGGACAGTCACCGTCACTGGTGCAGGAGTGGCGACCGGCGACCCTCCGACGCGCGGCAGCGCGGCGGTCACCGGGGCCCCGGTGACCGCAGGCCCCGCGAGGTTCAGTTCCGAACCCAGTTCCGCGCGCAGTCGCGTGAGCGTCGGTTCGTCGAGGGAGACGAGGGCGCCGCCCAGGTCGAGGCGGACGGGTGGACGTTCGGACGGCCGATCCCCCCGCACGGAGTTCCCGAGGCGGGCCGGCTCCGTGGAGCGGTCGGAGGGACCGGCAGCATGGGGAGCGGAGTCGCCGGAGGCGTAACTTGCGGCGGAGAGCGGCAGCGCCGGCGCCGTCGTCCTCCCCGATACCCACAACGCCGTTGCCAAGCGCCGGAGTTGCGCCAGCCCCCCGCGGTGCGGGGAGTTGGCGGCGACGACCAGATGATCGCGCCCGGACAGCGTGTCGCCGATGAGGGAGCCGAGCTGGCCGGTGCCGACCTGGATGAAGGTCCGGTGTCCGGCCGCGTACATCGCCTCGACCAGTTGCCGGAAGCGCACCGGTTCCAGCAGATGCCGTACGAACAGCTCACGCACCGCCGACTCGCTCGCCGGGAAGGGTGCCGCCGTGGTCCCCGACCACACCGGAACCGTCGGCGGGCGGAGCCGGAAGCGGCGCGCCGCCTGTTCGATCGGGGCCAGGTAGGGCGCCAACATCGGTGTGTGGAATCCGGATTGGAAGGGCAGCACCTGGCTGAGCACACCCCGGGCACGGAACGCCCGGACGAACTCCTCGACCGCCGCGGCCGGGCCGCACACCATCGACTGGCCGGGCGCGTTGTCGTGCGAGAGCACGATGCCGACGTCCGCCCAGCCCTCCTCGGCGAGCGCCACGAGTACCCGGTCGGCGGGCGCGCCGAGCGCCCCGAACGCCAGCCCCGGCACGGTCACCGTGTCGGGGTCGAAGGTCGCCATGAAGGCGCCGACCTCGTCGCCGTCGTACAGCCCGGCGGCCGTCATCGCCGTCCACTCGCCGACGCTGTGACCGGCCACCGCGTCCGGGACGACGTCCATGCGGCGCAGCGCCCGGTCGAGCAGCAGCCCGACCCCGACGACCCCGAATCCGTGCCGGCCCACGTCTCCGACCTCGGCCCGTTCACCGGCCGGGAGGACACCGTCCAGACCGAAGTGGGCGGCGATGTCGTCGACGCGCGGCTCGAAGTCGCCTTCCAGGCCGGGGAAGACGAAGGCCAGCCCGCCCAACTCGCCTTCTGTGTCCCCGCGTAGCGGCTCGGGGCGGAACCAGACGTCGCTACGGCCGTGCCACGCCCGTCCCTTGGCGACCGCCCTGCGCGCCAGCGTGAGCCGCTTCGCGGTCGGGTCGACGATGCCGAGCCGGGTACGTCCGGCCTGCGGATGCGTACGGGTGGCGTCGAGACCGGCGGCGAGTACGGCTGTGTCATCGGCGTCCAGGAGGGCGGCGAGGCCCTCGGGGGTGTCGGCGGCGAGCAGCAGGACACGCTCGGGCTCGACTACGGTCACCGTCGGGCTCGGGGAAACCGTCGTCCTCGTACGCGCCCCCGGTGCCTCCTCCAGCACCACGTGCGCGTTGATCCCGCCGAACCCGAACGCGTTGACCGCCGCCCGTCGTACCGGCTGCTCGGCCGTGGTCTCCCAGGGCTCCGCCGTGTCCAGTGGGCGGAAACGGGTGGCCGCGAGGGCCGGGTGCGGGTCGTCGCAGTGGAGGGTGGGAAGGAGCGTGCCGTGGTGGATGGCCAGGGCGGCCTTGACGAGGCCCGCGACCCCGGCGGCGGGCATGGTGTGCCCGATCATCGACTTCACGGAGCCGATCACCGCCGGGTCACCGGCACCCACACCGTTGCTCTCGCCGGGCCCGAACACCTCCAGCAGCGTGGCCAGTTCGGCCGCGTCACCGGCGGGGGTCGCCGTGCCGTGGGCTTCCAGGAGACCGAGTGAGCCGGGCTGCGCGGGGTCGAGTCCGGCGGCCCGCCAGGCCTGGCGTACGGCGTGGGCCTGACCACCCGGGTCGGGGTTGACGAGCCCGGCGGCGCGGCCGTCGCTGGCCACGCCGGTGCCCCGGATGACGGCATAGATCCTGTCTCCGTCGCGCTCGGCGTCCGCGAGGCGCTTGAGGACGACCACGCCGGTGCCCTCACCGATCAGGATGCCGTCGGCGCCCCGGTGGAAGGGGCGGATGCGCTGGCTGGGCGAGAGGGCGCGGAGCTGCGAGAAGACGCTCCACAGGGTGATGTCGTGGCAGTGGTGGACCCCTCCCGCAAGCATCAGGTCGCAGCGGCCGGAGGCCAGTTCGTTGACCGCCTGGTCCACAGCCACCAGCGAGGAGGCGCAGGCCGCGTCCACCGTGTACGCCGGTCCGCGCAGGTCGAGCCGGTTGGCGACCCGGGAGGCGGCGAGGTTGGGGACGAGCCCGATCGCCGACTCGGGGCTGTCGGGACCGAGCTTGTCCGTGAACGCCGTACGGACGCGGTCGAGTTGGGCGGGATCCAGCTCCGGCATCAACTCGCCCAGCGTGCGGACGAGTTGACCTGCCGTACGGACCCGCTGGTCGAGCCGGACCAGGCCTGGGGTGAGGTAGCCGCCCCGGCCGAGGACCACGCCGATGCGGTGCCGGTCGGGAAGGTGGTCGTCGCCGCCCGCGTCGGCGAGGGCGGCGGCGGCCACGTTGAGGGCGATGAGCTGGTCGGGTTCGGTGCCGGAGACGGAGTTCGGCATGATGCCGAACCGGGTGACCTCCACCTCCGCCAGCCCGTCCACGAACCCACCGCGCCTGCAGTACACCTGGTCGGCGACGGCACGGCCACCGGCGGAGTCCGGCCGGTAGTAGGCGTCCGCGTCCCAACGCCCGTCCGGTACGTCGGTGATGGCGTCCGTACCGGCGAGCAGGTTCCGCCAGTAGGAGTCGAGGTCGGCGGCGCCGGGCAGCAGCACGGACATGCCCACGATGGCCACGGGCGTCGACGTGCCGTCCGCTGACCGTGCGTGACGATTGTGACGATCCGTCATGTCGGTTACCAGCCCGACGAGGTGTAGACGACGGCGTCCGCCGACTCCTCGCCCCAGGCCAGTTCACGCAGCAGCGCGGCCGTGCCCTCCTCGGGGTCGATGAGCCTGACCCCGCGCCGGGCGTACTCGCGCCCGAGTTCGGGGGTCACCATGCCGGTGTGGCCGCCGGTCGGCGCCCACGGACCCCAGTGCACGGTCAGCGCCCGCTGCCCGGTACGGGACGCCCAGGCGGCGCCGAGGCTCTGGAGGGCGTCGTTGGCAGCCGCGTAGTCGACCTGACCCCGGTTGCCGAGGACGGCGGAGATGCTCCCGAACAGGACGGCGAAAGCAGGGCTGTTGGGGAGTTGCTCCAGCGCCGCGAGCAGAGTCTCGGCGCCGGTGGTCTTCGTCCCGTACACACGCTGGAAGGACTCGGTGGTCTTCTCGGCGATGAGCCGGTCCTCGATCACCCCGGCCGCGTAGACGACCCCGTCGAGGCGGCCGTGTTCGGCGTGGATCTCCTTCACGGCCTGGAGCGCCGCGTCCTGTTCCCTGAAGTCGACGGAGTGGTAGCGGGCCGGGCTGCCGAGGGCCTTGAGCTCGTCGAGGGTGGCAATGATCTCCCGCTGGGCGAGCAGGAGTTCGGCCTCGCGGCTGATCTCGGCGGGGGTCAGTCCGCCCCGGGCGGCGAGGGTCGCGCGCAGTTCGGTCCGCGTCCGGGCGACTGCCGTGGCCGCGTCCTCGGGGCCGTCCGGTGCGGGTGTCCGGCCGAGGAGTTCGATCCGGCAGCGGGAGGCGGACGCAAGCGAGGCGGCGAACTTCGCGGTGATGCCCCGCGCCCCGCCGACCAGCAGCACCACGCTGTCCCGGTCCAGTCCGAGGGCGGCTGCCTCGGCGGCGCCGTCCCCGGCGGGTCCGGCGCCGGTGGTGCCGAGTGCGCCCAGTGGGGTTTCGACCAGCTCAAGTCCGTGGCGCCCGGCGGCCGTTCGCAGGACGACCGGGGTGCGGTCGGAGGCCAGCAACTCGGCCAGCAGGGCGTCGGCGACCGCGGCGGCGCCCGTGTCACCGACAGCGAGGTCGATGATCCGCGCGTCCGTCTCCGGGTACTCCCGGGCGACCGTCCGGAAGAGCCCGTGCAGGCCTGCCGACCTCAACTCGGCGCCGTCCGGGCCGCCTTCCGCGGCCACCCGTACGGCGAACAGCCAGCGCGGGCCGAGCGCCAGGGCCGCCTTGAACACAGGGAACGCGTCGGGCAGCACCGGCGGCCGGGAGGAGGCCAGCGGGTCGAGGTACAGCACACCGTCAACGGCCCCGTCCGCCCCGGTCAGCAGATGCTCGGGCCCCAGGACCACCGCGTCGGCGCCATGTCCGGCGAGCCGCGCCACGACCTCGCGGGCCACCTCACCGGCGTCGGCGTCACCGAGGAGTGCGAATCGTTTCCCGTTCAATGCGGCGGCGGGGTCGCCGGTACCGGCAGCGTTCCCGGTCACGTTCCCGTCCTGCTGCTCCAGCAGTACGGGCCGCAGCTGGAAGCGCTTCGGCGCCTCACCGGTGACCTCCGGGGGCGTGTCTGCCGCCTCCGGCCGCAGGGGCTGCGGTGGGGACAACTGTTCCTGTGCTTCGGCCGGCCCGGCGAGCCGCGCCGCCAGCCATGCGGTGACCGAGGCCGCCGTACGGGCCTTGGCGAGATCCTCCAACTCGGCATCATCGAGCACGGTGAGGTCGCCGCCGCCCCCGACTCCGAGCCGCTGGGCCAACTCACCGGCGATCTCGGCACGCTTGATCGAGTCGATACTGAGATCGGCCTCCAGATCGAGATCCGGCTCGATCATGTCCACCGGATACCCGGTCCGCTCACTGATGATCTCCAGCACCACCGCCAGCACATCCGCCTCCGTGAATCCCACGGCAGCGGGGGCGGAGGGGACAGCAGCAGGCACCGGCTGGGACTCGTCCGTCGTGAGCCGCGCCGCGAGCCACCCCGTCACCGAAGCCGCCGTACGGGCCTTGGCGAGATCCTCCAACTCGACGTCATCGAGCACGGTGAGGTCGCCGCCGCCCCCGACTCCGAGCCGCTGGGCCAACTCACCGGCGATCTCGGCGCGCTTGATGGAGTCGATGCTGAGATCGGCCTCCAGATCGAGATCCGGCTCGATCATGTCCACCGGATACCCGGTCCGCTCACTGATGATCTCCAGCACCACCGCCAGCACATCCGCCTCCGTGAATCCCACGGCAGCGGGGGCGGGAGCGTCCGCGGGCACGGCATAGAGCGCCGGCGGATACGTCGGCGCGGACACCGGCACGGCCTGCTGGACCTGAACCTGAGTCTGAGCCACCCCCAGGGCCTCCGGCCCCGCCGGCCCCGGTATCCACTGCCCCGGTGCCGCGCCGAAGTACGTGAGGAGGACGTCCCGTTGGGCGGCGACCATCTCCCGGCTGGTGCGCAGGAACTCGGAGATCAGCGCGTCCCTGCCATCGGCGCCCGGGGCGCCGTCCTGGTGATTCGCGGTCACTGTCGTCGTCTCCACTACGCGTCGGGCCGGTGCGAGGGCACCGGGGAGGAGGTCGCCGGCGGCGGTGCGGACCAGGTGGCCGTCGACCGTCCAGCCGGGGCGCTTGGGTGCCTTGGTCCGGGTCGCGTCGACAGCGTCGCGCCCGTGGAACAGCCAGCCGGTGCGCACCGGCAGCCCCGCGACGGCCAGTTGGGCAAGTGCGTCCAGCCAGCCGCGCAGTCCGCTGTCGGGACGCGGTTCGCAGGCGACCGTGCGGTGCGGGCGGTCGCCGAGGATCTGGCCGACCAGCCGGGTCAGTACGGAACCGGGCCCGGCCTCGACGAAGATCCGGGCGCCCGCCTCGTACATGGCCTCGATCTGGGCCACGAAACCGACCGGGGCGCCGATCTGGGCGGCGAGTTCGGCACGTACGGCGTCCCCGTCGGCGCCGTACGGGGCGGCCGTACGGTTGGACCACACCGTGAACTCGGGTGCATGCACCGACTGTTGGGCCAGCGACGCGGCGAACCGTTCGCCGGCCCCGGCGACCAGCGGGCTGTGGAAGGCGCAGGCGACGGGGATGCGCTTCGCGCCGAGACCGGCGGCGCGCAGCAGCCGTACGGCCTCGTCGACCGCCTCCGTCGGACCCGAAATCACCGTCTGCTTGGGCGAGTTGTGGTTGGCGACGACGACCGAGGCGGGCGCGTCGGCGGTGCGCAGGGCCGCCGTGACGTCCTCGGCGCCCGCCGACACCGCCGCCATGGTGCCCGGGTCGTCGCCGTTTGCCTCACCGGCGGCCGAGAGGATCGCGGTCGCGCGCTCCGCGCTCAGTGCGAGGAGGGCCTCCGGGTCGAGGGCGCCGGCCGCGCTGAGGGCGACGAGTTCGCCGTAGCTGTGCCCGGCGGCCATGTCCGGGCGGACGCCTGCCGTGGTGAGCAGGGCGTGGGCGGCGAGGCCGGCGATGCCCAGGGCGGGCTGCGCGACCCGGGTGTCGGTGAGCGCGGTGTGCTGGCGGTCGCGGGTGGTGTCGTCGAAGGCGGTGGGCGGGTAGAGGAGGTCGGTGTGGTCGCGGCCGAGTTCCAGGTAGTACTGGAGTTCGGGGAGCGCGACGAACACGTCGGCGAGCATCCCCGTCCGCTGGCTGCCCTGCCCGGGGAAGAGGAAGGCGACCTGGCCCGAGGCCTCCTGCCGGTGTGGCGCGAGATGGACGCCGGCGCGCGGATCGTGCTCCCCCGCCAGCGCCCGCCGCAACTGCCCGACGAGCCCCGCGGCATCCGTCGCCACGACCGCCACCTGCACGGGCTCGTACCGGGCATCGGAGCGGCGCGAGGCGGCGAGCGCGAGATCGCGCAGCCGCCAGGCGGACTGCTCGTCCTCCGCCGCTTTCAGCACGTCCTCGATGGCCCGCCGCGCCCCCGCCGGATCGGCCGCCCGGAAGGTGAACAGTTCTGCAGGCCAGGCGTCGAGCGTGTGGGCCGGTGGGGCGGAGTCCGCGTAGGCCTCCAGCACCACATGGAAGTTGGTGCCGCCGAAGCCGAACGCGCTGACTCCCGCGACGCGTTCGCGCGCCGGAGTCACCCAGGGCCGCGCCTGCCCGTGGAACACGAACGGACTGCTGCCCGCCTCCCATGCGGAGTTGGGCTTGTTGACGTGCAGGGTGGGCGGCTTGACCCCGGTGTGCAGGGCGAGCACGGTCTTGATGAGTCCGGCGAGTCCGGCGGCGCACTTGGTGTGCCCGATCTGCGACTTGACCGAACCGAGCGCGACAGAACCCGACTTGGCTCCCGCCTCGCTGAACACCTCCCCCAGGATGGTGAGTTCGGTGCGGTCGCCGACCACGGTCCCGGTGCCGTGCGCCTCGACGAGCCCGACCTCGGCGGGCGACACCCCGGCATTGCGGTACGCCCGTTGCAGCGCGACCCGCTGGCCCTCGGGCCGGGGAGCCGTCAGCCCGAGCGAACGCCCGTCGCTGGAACTGCCGACCCCCTTGATGACCCCGTAGATCCGGTCACCGTCGCGCTCGGCGTCCGCCAGCCGCTTCAGCACGACACACGCGACGCCCTCCCCCAGCGCGATCCCGTCCGCCGAACTGTCGAAGGCGCGCGAACGCCCCGTCGGGGACAGCGCGTGCACCGAGGAGAAGAGCACGTAGTCGTTGATGCCGTTGTGCAGATCGGCACCCCCGCACAGCACGACGTCACTGGTCCCGCCCACCAGCTCCTTGCAGGCCACGTCGACGGCGGCCAGGGACGAGGCACACGCGGCGTCGACCGTGTAGTTGGCGCCGCCGAGGTCGAGCCGGTTGGCGATCCGGCCGGAGATCACGTTGGAGAGCATGCCGGGGAAGGAGTCCTCGGTGAGCCGGGGCAGCTGATCCGCGAGCCCGTCCGGCACCTTGCCGTAGTAGGAAGGCAGTACGGCCCGCAGCGTGCCCGCGTTGGACAGGTCGCTGCCCGCCTCCGCACCGAAGACGACCGAGGTGCGCGAGCGGTCGAACTCCCGCCCCCGCTCGCCGTATCCGGCGTGTGCCAGGGCCCGCCGGGCGGCTTCGAGCGCCAGCAGCTGGACGGGCTCGATGCTGCCGAGCGAGGTGGGCGGAATGCCGTACGACAGCGGGTCGAAGGGGATGCGGGGCAGGAAGCCGCCCCACTTGGACGACGTGACGCCGCCGTCCCCGTCCGCCGCCGAGTAGTGCACGGCGGGGTCCCAGCGGTCGGCCGGCACCTCCCCCACCGCGTCGTGGCCGCCGAGGATGTTCGCCCAGAAGGCGGCGAGGTCTGGTGCGTCCGGGAACATGCAGGCCATGCCCACGACGGCGACATCGAGGGGCGCGGGCGCCGCGGCCTCTTCGGGCGGATGCACGCCGAGCCGCTCCCGCAGCTCCGCCGCCCGCTCGGTGAGGAAGTCGGCGGCGCCGTCCGCCACGGAGTGGTGCAGCGCGTCGATGCTCGTGGTCGCCGAGCGCAGTACGGCCACTTCCCCGGCCATGAACATGCCTTCGGCGAGCTGCCGTTGCTCGTCCACGCCCGCCAACTCGCCCTCGGCGTCCCGCTCGATGCCCTTGCTGGCGATCCGCAGCCGACCGACGTTGAGCCGCTCCAACCGCTCCCAGATCTGCCGCTCGGGCACCCCGTCGGCCCTCAACTCCGCCTCGAACTCACGGTAGTTGTCGCTGAACGGGCTGGGCACGCACCGGGTGGCATGACCGGGCGCCGTCTCCAGCAGTGCGGTACTGGTCGCGTCGACGACCTGGCGCTGGAAGAGCGGCTGGACCGCTCCGCAGACCACCGCCTCTTCGGTGAAGAGGTAGGCGGTGCCCATCAGCACCCCGACGGACGCACCACGTGCGGTCAGTGGAGCGGCGAGGGCGGCGACCATCGCGGCCGACCGCTCGTCATGGACACCGCCCGCGAAGAACACCTCGATCCGCTCGCCGTCACTCTCCTCGGCCCCGTCCAAGTAGTCCTCGATGACGGCGAGTTGGGCCTCCCAGAGCGGAAAGCTGCCGCGCGGTCCGACATGGCCGCCGCACTCGGACCCCTCGAACACGAACCGGCGGGCCCCGGCCTCCAGGAACTGCTTCAGCAGCCCCGGCGACGGCACATGCAGGAAGGTGCTGATCCCGGCCCGCTCCAGCGCCTCGGCCTGGGCGGGCCGGCCGCCCGCGATGATGGCATGGGTCGGCCGCAGCTCCCGTACGGCTTCGAGCTGGGCGTTTCGCAGCTCCTCGGGCGCGAACCCGAGCACACCGACACCCCAGGGGCGGTCGTCGCCGACGGCTTCCCGGGTCTCGGCCAGCATGGTCCGGGTCTGCTCGCCGCTCGCGAGGGCCAGCGCGACGAACGGCAATGCGCCGCCCCCGGCGACGGCCGCGGCGAATCGCGCCTGATCGCTGACACGGGTCATCGGCCCCTGGGCAATGGGGAGTCGGGTGCCGAGGGCCCGGCTCATCGGGGAACCGGCGCGCAACGCACGTACGGACCCGTCACCCCGTACAACATCGCGTACGACCTCCCGCACCGCGTCGGTGAGGGCGCGCACCGTGCGGCCGGTGTCGCCCCAGCGGGCGGCGAAGCGGGCGGCGAGGAAGCCGTCCTGGCCGACCGGGAGGAGTTGGGTGCGTGGGTCCTGGGCGCCGAGGAGCGCCGCGACCGCCGCCGGATCACCGGCCGGGACGGGCGGGGCGTCGGGGCCGCGCCGGTGCAGTACGCGGTGACCGGCCACGACGACGGTCTCCGAGCCGTCCATCGAGCGGAGCGCGGCAGCCGTCGCCTCCGGCAGCGAGGACTCGGCGAGCAGGGCGAGTTGGCTGTCGAGCACGACACCCGCCGCTCCCCCGGCGACGGCGGCGGCGGCCGTACGGGGGCCGATGCCGCCGCGGGCCCAGACGGGGAGGTCGATGCCCGGTTCGGCGAGGAGCCGTTGCAGCAGGACGAAGGTGCTGAGCTCGCCGATCCGGCCGCCGCCGTCGCTGCCCCGGGCGATCAGCCCGTGCGCACCGGCGCGGACGGCCGCGAGGGCCTCCGCCAGGTCGGTGACCTCGACGAGGACGCGGTGGTGGGCGGCGATCTCGGCGACCGGCCAGAACACGTCGGAGGCGGCGGAGGCGGCGGCGACATCGGGGGCGAGGATCACGGTGTCGGGGCCGTCGTCACCGACCAGGTCGGCGGGGGTGAGCCGGCAGTGCGGGCCGATCCGTACGCCGTAGCGGAATCCGGAGGCGCCGGAGGAGGAGCCAGGAGTAGGGGGCGCGTGGCGGCGTATTCGCGCCAGCGCGTCTCTGGCTCTCCGGTCGCCGAGGCCCAGGTCGAGTACCCCGAGGCCGCCCGCGCGGCTGACGGCGGCGGCGAGCCGGGCGTCGGGCTCTCCGAAAGGGGTGACTCCAATGATCATGTCAACGGCGCGCACGGCAGACGTCATGATTCTCCGAAATATTCGGTGAAACTGCACGGTGGGGGTTTTGTGTGGCGCGGACGCACTTCACCTCAGGGGGAAACCAACGGGAAGCTAGCGCCGACATTACTCACGAGTCAACATGGCGTGGAACATTCCGTATGCGGCCGATTCCATTCGGCCACCGCCGTCCGGCCATCCCAAGTCCCGAAAAACCGCCCAATTCCAATCAGTTTCGACGTCACCGCAGACCCGGCGGCACGCCCTGCCCGTCAGCGAGCTGCCAGAAACCCGGTTGAATTCACTTCCGCCTCACGCCTGGGAAACACGGTGGGCGGGCGAAGGGAACCTTGTAAATTCTTCATGTCCGCATCGCGGCGGCCGAATCCGGGCATGCCTGAGAGGCCCGTTCGGGACGGCCAAAGGCGCCTGCCCGGCGACACTGACAGACCATCTAATTCCATGCCCCCTCCCCGAACAAGAGGCAGGACACGACAGAACGAGCCGATCTCCCCGGCGGAAACCCGGGGAGATCGGCTCGTTGCGAGGGCCGGTTGGCCGTGTCAGGCCTCGGACGCCTCGGACATCTCCTCGGCAGCGAGTGCCTCCGGAGCCGCCTCGGCCGCCGCAGGGGCTTCCACCGGGCGGACCGGGATGAGGAAGGCGACGATCGAGGCCGCGAGGCCCACGGCGCAGCCGATCATCATGGCGGACCGGAAACCGGCCTCGGAGGGCAGCGCGAAGGCGCCGAAGTCGGTGGTCATCTGGGCCAGGACGACGCCGATGACGGCGGCCGAGACCGAGCTGCCGATCGAACGCATCAGGGTGTTGAAGCTGTTGGCGGAGGCGGTCTCGGACTGCGGGACCGCGCCCATGATGAGCGCCGGCATGGCGCCGTAGGCGAAGCCGACACCCGTATTGCAGACGATGGTCACCGCGAGCAGACCCCAGGTGGAGCCGGAGCCGACGAGCGGCAGGGAGATGCCGTACCCGATGGCGATGACCAGGCTGCCGACGGAGAGCGTGATCCTGGGGCCGGACTTGGCGGAGAGCATGGCGCCGAGCGGCGACATGACCATCATCATCAGACCGGCCGGGGCCATCCACAGCCCCATGGCCAGCATGGACTCGCCGAGGCCGTAACCGGTCTCCTTGGGCAGCTGCATCAGCTGGGGGATGACCAGGGCCTGGGCGTACATCGCGAACCCGACGAGGATCGAGGCCGCGTTGGTCATCAGCACCTGCGGACGAGCGGTCACACGCAGGTCGACCAGCGGTTCGGTGTTGCGCAGCTCCCACCAGCCCCAGGCCAGCAGCACGACCACGGCGACGGCGAACAGCCCGAGGGTGGTGCCGCTGCCCCAGCCCCAGTCGGCACCCTTCGACACGGCGAGGAGGAGGCAGATCAGGGCGGTGCCGAGCCCGATCGCGCCGAGCACGTCGAAGCGCCCGGCGGCGGTGTTCTCGCGCCCGTCGGGCACGAAGAGGGCGATCAGCGTGGCGACGGCGAGGGCCAGCGCGGCCACGACCCAGAACAGCACCCGCCAGCTGGCGTTCTCGGCGATCGCCGCGGAGAACGGCAGCCCGAGCGCGCCGCCGACCCCCATGGAGGCGCTCATGACCGCGATGGACGAGCCGAGCTTCTCCGCCGGTACGACGTCACGCAGCAGGCTGATGCCCAGGGGTACGACGCCCATACCCATGCCCTGGAGTCCGCGCCCGGCGATCATCGGGAGCACCGAGGAGGACAGCGCGCAGACGACGGAGCCCAGGATGAGCGGCACGAGCGAGACGAGCAGCATGCGTTTCTTGCCGTACATGTCGCCGAGCCGACCGGCGACCGGGGTTACGACCGCTGCGGCCAGCAGGGTGGCGGTGACCACCCAGGAGGCGTTCGAGGCGGAGGTGTCGAGCAGGCTCGGCAGTTCCCCGATCAGCGGGACCACAAGGGTCTGCGTGATCGCGGCCACGATGCCGGCGAAGGCGAGGATGCCGACAACCCTGCCGGAGCCGGCGTCGGGCTTGGGACTGTCCACTTGGCGCTCCCTCGGAGAGATGTGCATTATGCACGAGAAGTGCATCATACATATTGCGGGGGAACGCACTAACTTGAGGGAGGGCCCGCCGAGGGGAAGGCCCGTTCAGGAGCCGAAGGAAGTAGCCGCATGGACAAACCCGTTGATCTGATCGAGTTCGAGATGATGCTCCTCGGCCGGCACATGCACCTGCTCTCCCCGACGGCGCGGGGTGCCGTGTGGCGGCTCGACCGCAGCGCCTACATCCTGCTCGGCCGTATCCAGGTGGAGGGGCCGATGTCCATCGGCCAGCTCAGCGCCGCCTTCGGCCTGGACGCGTCCACGCTCAACCGGCAGACCGCCTCGATGCTCCGGGCCGGAATCGTCGAACGCATCCCCGACCCCGACGGCGGTATGGCCCGAAAGTTCGCGATGACGGAGGAGGGCGAGCGCCGCCTGGCCGCCAACCGCGCGGAGAACCTGGAGGGCCTGGCCAAGGTGCTGGACGACTGGACGGCCGAGGAGGTCGCGGACTTCGCCGCCCAACTGAGCCGCCTCAACCGTGATGTGGAGCGGCTGGACGGACGGCCGTGGCCGCGGGACTGAGGGGCCGGCCGGCCCTGCGCGCAGACCCCGCGCGCAAGTCCCACATGCAAGTAGTGAACGCACGTTAACGCTTGAAGCGTGAACCATCCCGGCATGAATTGCCCCTGGCATGGGCAGAGTTGAGGTGCGCCGACCGTCCCGCGCCGCACTCCGGGAGGCAGCCTCGCCATGCGTTCCGAGCCGGACGTCCCCGGACCTTTCAGCCACCCCGGCACCCGCCGGGTCGTCGTCGCCCGCCGGGTCGTCGTCACCGGCCTGGGCGCTGTCACCCCGCTCGGCGTCGGAGTCCCCGACCTCTGGCAGGGCCTCCTCGAAGGCCGGTGCGGGATAAGGGAGTTGACGGGCGAGGAGTTCACCGGCCTGCCCGTCCGCGTGGCGGGCACGGTCCCCGTGGACCCGGCCGGCCTGTTCCCCCGCTCCCAGGCCCGCCGGATGAACCGGGCCGCGCAGTTCGGCGTACTGGCGGCGCGGGAGGCCTGGCGGGACGCGGGCTTCGACGGGTCGGGCACGGTGGCGAGCGGCCTGGCCCCCGAGCGCGTAGGGGTGTCGGTGGGCGCGATCCTGGGCGACGCGTCGGTCCTCGTCGGCGGCGACCGCAGACTGCGCGAGAAGGGCCCCCGGACGGTCTCGCCGCTCACCACCCCCATGACGGTGCCGTCGCAGACGGCGTCCCAGATCTCCCTGGCACTGCACATCACGGGCGAGGCCCGCACGGTGACCAGCGCCTGCGCGTCGGGCACGGAGGCGATCGGGCAGGCGATCGACCGCATACGGTACGGCCATGTCGACGTCGCCCTCGCGGGAGGCGCCGAGGCTGTCGTCACCCCGGCGATCATGGCGTCGTTCGCCGCGATGCGCGCCCTGTCGACGCGCCCCGCCGCGGACTTGCCGTCCCGCCCCTTCGCCAGGGACCGCGACGGTTTCGTCAACGGCGAGGGCGCCGGTTTCCTGCTCCTGGAGTCCGAGGAACACGCACGGGCGAGGGGCGCCCGCATCTACTGCGAGGCAGCCGGCTGGGGCCTGTCGGCCGACGCCCACCACATGGCGGCGCCGGACCCCTCAGGCACCGGAGTGGCCCTGGCCCTGCGCCGCGCCCTGCGGGACGCCGGGGGCCGCCCCGCCGACGTGGTCCACATCAACGCCCATGCCACGGCCACGATCGACGGCGACCTGGCGGAGGCGAACGCGCTGCGGACGGTACTGGGCACGGTGGGCACACCCCGTGTCCCCGTCACGGCCCTGAAGGGCCACCTCGGACACCTTCAGGGCGCCGCGGGCGGAGTGGAGGCGGTGGCCACGGCCCTGACCCTGCACCACGGCACGATCCCGCCGACGATCGGCTGCGCGGCGGGGGAACAGGACGAGGCGATCGACCTGGACGTGGTGAGGGGTGGCCCGCGCCCGCTGCCGGACCACGGGGATCTGGCCCTCAGCAACTCCTTCGGATTCGGCGGCCACAACGCGGTACTGGCGTTACGGCGGGTGACGTAGGGAGGGGAGGGGGGAAGAGGTCACGCCGACGCGACTGTCCCGTCCGATTCCGCTGCGTGGGCTGCGGTCATTTCCGCAGGGATACAGGTCTACCGCCACCGCGACCTGCTGCAACTCATCCACACCGCGGCAACGGCGCCGCCGTCCGGCGAAGGACACACCCAGGTCAGCAGGACCTCCCTGCAAGCCGACCTGGCGAACGCCCTGGAACGCAACGCCCGGCTCACGGCCGCGTCCGGCAACTGGAGAACCGGCTCTCCCAACAGCTCGGTGAACAGGCCTGGCGCGACTCCGGCCTCGGAGCGCCCACCGACATCGACCACCTCCAGCGGCAGATCACCACCCTCGAACAGCGAGTGGTGGAACTCCAAGGCCAACTCGAAGACCGCACCGAGGAACTACAGGCCGCACGTGCCGCCAACCGAGAACTGACCCGAACCCTCAACCAGACCCACCGCTGACCGCACCTGTTCCTCCGAACCGTCCAGGTGGCGCATGCCGGGATGCGATCAGCGGCCAGGGGAGGTGCCATGGAAATACAGGAGGTGGGAAGGCCATGGCCCGAGCGGTCTGGAGCGGTGCTCTCTCATTCGGGCTCGTCGCCCTGCCAGTGCAGCTGTTCACGGCGACGGAAAGCCACACGATCCGTTTCAACCAGCTCCAACGCGGAACGTCCGACCGAGTGCGCAACAAGCGAGTCAACGAGCGCACCGGCGAGGAAGTCCCGATGGAGGAGATCATCAAGGGCTTCGACATGGGGGACGAGTACGTAGTCGTCGAGCCGGGCGAACTGGACGAGATCGCCCCTGGCCAGTCCAAGTCGCTGGAGATCACCGGGTTCGTCGACCTGGACCAGGTCGAGCCGGTCTTCTTCGACAAGACCTACTACCTGGCACCCAAGGGCAAGGAGTACGCCAAGGTCTACGCCCTGCTCCACAGCGCCCTGGCCCAGGCGAACAAGGTCGGTATAGCGACCGTCGTCATGCGCAACCACGAGTATCTGGTCGCAGTGAAGGCCGAGGGTGATGTCCTGGCGATGCACACCATGCACTGGGCGGACGAGGTCCGCGACCCTCACCGGGAGATCGGGAGTCTTCCGGAGGAGACGAAGGTCTCTGACAAGGAGCTACAGACGGCGGTGCATCTGGTCGAGGCGCTGAGCATCGAGTGGAATCCGGAGGAGTACCACGACACCTACCAGGAGAAGGTGCTCCAACTCGTGGAGGCCAAGCGCACCGGTCAGACGGTGGAGAAGGGCGAGCCGCCGCCGCGCTCCACCAATGTCATCGACCTGATGGACGCGCTGCGGGCCAGCGTCGAGCAGGCCAAAACCACG
Organism: Streptomyces sp. NBC_00576; assembly: GCF_036345175.1. NCBI lineage: Bacteria > Bacillati > Actinomycetota > Actinomycetes > Kitasatosporales > Streptomycetaceae > Streptomyces > Streptomyces sp. NBC_00576. The sequence goes on from NZ_CP107780.1 coordinate 3,345,979, forward strand.
AGGAAGAACGGCGAAGAAGAAGCACCCGAAGCCGCGGGTGGCCGTCCACCGGCACGGCTGAAGAGAGCGGCCGAACAACGCGCCGGCCGTACGCCAGGAAGAGCAGGGAAGTCCTCGAAGATTTCAGGGCTGGAAGGGCTGACCAAGGCCGAGCTCTACCAGCGCGCATCCGAAGCCGACATCCCCGGTCGATCATCAATGACCCGCGAGGAGTTGATCAAAGCTCTCACCGGCAAGAGCGGTCGGCGCAAAGCACGAGCCTCCTGAAATCGGCGCGCCAGGGAACCGTCCTGCTCGATGGGAAAGCGGAGACGGAATGTCAGACAAGAGCAGTTATCTGAGCGGTCGGAGAGAAGGAAACCAAAGGGTCTACCTCCCTCCCGTAAACATCATTTCGCCATATTTGTACTATTTTGTGAGATGTCTTCCTTGGCGCGCGCTTTCAGGACGCCCCGCCCACGCGTACGGTCTATCTCGCGCCATTCCGGCCGCAGTCCAGCCAGATTCGTGGTGAGGAAGTAGCCGGCGCCGCAGGTGAGCAGCACCGGCACGAGTCCGACAGCGGTCACCGCCGCCCCGGCGATCAGCCCGCCGAGAGGGATACCGGCCCAGGCCAGCGAGTCACCGAGCGCGTTGACCCGGCCCAGCATCCGGCGCGGCACCCGCTCGACGAGGACGGCCCCCATCACTGGGTTGACGAAGCCGGCACCGAACCCACTGACCGCAAAGACGGCCAATACCACCCCCAGCGGGGCATCGAAGGCGAGGATCAGGAACCTCGGTGCCCCAGCCAGCAGGAACCCGGTGAGAACCACCACCCGCCGCCGCAGCCGGTGCGCGACCACCGCGGCGATCAGGCTCCCGCCGACCGCCGCAGCCCCCATCACGCTGCCCATCAGGCCGATCGCAGTCGGCCCGTTGCCGGACTCCCTGGCCCAGACGGGTACGAGCACCGAGGTGAACGCCGCGTCCAGCAGGTTGGTGATGCCGACCATGACGATGAAGGTGAGCAGCAGCGGCTCGCCGCGCAGGAAGGTGAAGCCCTCGCCGAACCGCCGCCAATAACCCGGTCCCGTTCCCCCGGTCTTCGAGGGGGCTTCCTCGGCCGCGTGCCCCATGCCACGAGGCAGCGCGAGTCTGATGATCACCGATCCGAGGGCGAAGCAGCCCGCGTTGACGGCGAGTCCGGTCAGGGGACCGATCAGCGCCACCAGGGATCCGCCGACCGCCAGGCCGACGGTAGAGGCGAGCCGCTCGATCACACCGGCCAGACCGGTGGCGCGCTCCAGTGGCACCCGGCCGCGCTCAGCTGCTTCCGGGACCATTACCTCCTTGGCCAGGTCGCCGGGTCCCCGGGCCGCGCCGATCAGCGCGACCAGAACCAGCAGAAGGGGAAAGGAGAGCAGGTCCAAAGCGTGGAGCAGGGGAACCGCGGCGGCAGCGGTCGCGCTGGCCAGATCGGTGGTCCAGGAAACAGCCCGCGGGCCGATCCGGTCCACCAGCGGTCCGGTGAACGCCTTGACCACCACGTAGGGAGTCATCTCACAGAAGGCGACCAGTCCGGTCTGGGTGGCGCTGCCGGTGGTGACGAGGACGAACCAGGGCAGTGCCACAACGGAGATCCGCGTGCCGGTCAGCGACACGGCCATGGCCGTCAGCACCCCGCCCAGCGGCCGTAAGGACCTCTTGCCGGGTATGACGCCGGCCTCCGAGGCGTCGTCGGTCATGACGTCGGGCTTCCTTCCTCTTCCTGAGGGTCGGAAGGGAACGACGACGCGGCAGGCGCATCCAGTTCGGGCAGGATCTGCGTGATCACGGCGACCCGCTCGGCTCCCTCGGGGGCACTTGCCGCCGTCTCCGGCGCGTCTCGCCGGTAGCGCGCGATGACTTCCGTCAACTCCCGGTACAGGGCGGCGGCTTCCTCGGGCGTGAGCCGCAAGGCCCAGTCGCTCATGTCGAAGGTGTTGCGCCATGCGCGGGGCATCGTCTGAAGCTCGTTCAGAGTCTGCTGCGTGCGCAGGGTGTAGATGGCGGCGACGGACTGCTGGTAGGCCAGTGCGGCCTCGGGCTCCCGCTCGGCCAGCTCCGGATCGTTGAACCAGGTAGTCCGGTGCACCGACCGCCACCAGCGCTCTCGCGCGTTGCCGCGTTCGGTGTCCTCCTCGACGAAACCGGCCGCGCCGAGCTGCCGGAGGTGGTAGCTGGCCGTACCGGAATTCACACCCAGCCGCTCCGCGAGGCGGGTGGCCGTCGACGGACCGTACTTCCGCAGCAGCCCGACCAACTGCACGCGCACCGGATGCGCCAGGGCACGCAGCCCCTTGGCATCCAGGACAACCGAGTCCTCTTCAACGTTCGGGCCATCCGGCCTCTCCACTGCATCAGCCATGCGACACACGGTAGTCCGCAAAGGGTTCTTCGCAAAGAGACCTTCGCGAAGAATCCTTTGCGGTTCAGCTCCATTGTGAAGCTCCTGGCCGCCAGCAGGAACACGATCCACAGGTACGCGCCTGAACTGAAGGGTGGTCGAGGCACACTCGCGGAGGCCACGGCCACATCCGCGCTACCCCGACATTCGAAGTCGGCTGAGTAATCCGCCGTTCGCGGCTGGTGACACCGTTCCTGGCACCCCAACTGGGGGCACCCACGAGATCCATCACAACTGTCGCAGAACCTCGCGCTCAGAAAACCTTCCTCTGCCTGCGGCTTGACCACGCACTCGCCTAACAGAACGCCTCACACCCCCAGAGAACCACCGTCCTCGACGTGGATCTACCGTCGCGTAGCGCCGGAGTTCTCTGCGTCTGTGGGGTGACGCTCAGGTCGGTCGCTTCTGGTTGTCGATGTAGTCCTTGACGGTGCTCAGTGGTGCGCCGCCGCAGGATCCCGCGAAATACGACGGGGACCAGAAGACGGATCCCGTACCGATCCGGCCCGTGTACTCCGCGCGCAGGTAGCGGGAGCTGACGCCCTTGAGGCTGTTGACGAGCTTGGACAGGGCGATTTTCGGCGGGTAGTGCACGAGCAGGTGGACGTGATCGCCTTCGCCGTTGAACTCCCGCAGTTCGGCCTCGAAGGACTGGCACACGTCCCGCATGATCTCCTCGCAGCGCGTCAGCATCTCGTCGTTGAAGACCTCACGCCGGTACTTCGTGACAAACACCAAGTGCGCGTGGAGGTTGAAAACGACATGATTTCCTCTTCGGACATCGGGATCTGGTTCCCAGCGCGGTGACATACACCAAGTGTAGTAAGATCGAGCGAACTCGACCGGAGGGGGTGGGCTGGATGATCCGTGCATACAAGTTCCTCCTGCGGCCCACCGTCCGCCAGGCCCAGGCACTCGGCGAGATGCTGCGGGATCATTGCTCCCTCTACAACGCGGCCCTGCAGGAACGCCGTGACGCCTGGCGGCACCCGTCGAAGACCAGCGTCAAGTACGGCATGCAGTCCGGGCAGCTCAAGGACATCCGGGCGTTCGACCCGGAGCGTCAGGGCCGCTGGTCCTTCAGCTCGCAGCAGGCCACCCTGCGCCGTCTCGACAAGGCGTTCGCCGCGTTCTTCCGCCGGGTCAAGTCCGGTGACACGCTCGGCTATCCGCGTTTTCGTGGGGTGAACTGGTTCGACACGGTGGACTTCCCCAAGGACGGGGACGGCTGCCGGTTCAACTCCACCCCGCACGACCCCGTCACCCGTGTCCGCCTCCAAGGCGTCGGCCACGTCAAGGTCAACCAGCATCGCCCGGTGACCGGCCGGGTCAAGACCGTTTCCGTCAAGCGCGAGGGCCGCAAGTGGTTCGTCGTGCTCACCGCCGAGCAGGACCAGCCCGCACCGCTGCCCGCGACCGGCAGCGTGGTCGGCATCGACCTGGGCATCGCGAACTTCCTCGCCGACTCGAACGGCGAGTTCGTCCCCAACCCGCGCCACGGCCGCCGCGCGGCCCAGAAGCTCGAAGCCTCGCAGCAGGCCCTGTCCCGGTTCCCGCGCCGCAAGGCCAAGGACCGCACCGCCAACCACCAGCGGGCCGTGGACAAAGTTGCCCAGCTGCACGGCAAGGTCCGGCGCCAGCGCCTCGACCACGCACACAAGACGGCCCTCGGCCTGGTCCGCGCACACGACTTCATCGCGCACGAAGACCTCAAGATCCGCAACATGAGCAAGGCCCCCACACCCAGGCCCGACCCCGACCGGGCAGGCCTGTTCCTGCCCAACGGAGCAGCGGCGAAGGCCGGACTCAACCGTTCGATCAACGATGCCGGCTGGGGGGTGTTCCTGACGATCCTGCACGCCAAGGCTGAAAGCGCCGGACGGGAAGTGATCGCCGTGAACCCCCGCAACACCTCCCGCACCTGCCCCGAATGCGGGCACACCGCGAAGGAGAACCGGCCCACCCAGGAAAAGTTCCACTGCCTCGCCTGCGGCCACCACGCACACGCCGACACCGTGGCAGCCACCAACGTTCTACGGGCCGGGCTGGTCCGCCGCAACGCCAACCCGGCATAGCGGGAAGCCCCGTCCTTCAGGACGGGGAGGAGTCACATGGATCGCACGAGGGGAAGGAACAGAACAAACAGGGTGGCTTTGCCCCACTTTCATGGGATTCTCATCGTATGACGCCGATCACGGAGGTGGAGGGGCGAAGGGTGGCCCTCTCCAATCTGGAGAAGGTGATCCACCCGGCGACAGGCTTCACCAAGGGGGAGCTGCTCCACTACTACGCCACCACGGCAAACGCCCTCCTCCCCCACCTCCACGACCGCCCGCTCTCCTTCCTCCGCTACCCGGACGGCCCGGACGGCCAGGTCTTCTTCGCCAAGAACGTGCCACCGGGTACGCCCGACTGGGTGAGGACGGCGCAGGTTCCACGCTCGGAGGGCCCGGCACGCATGGTCCTGATCCAGGATCTGCCCTCGCTGATGTGGGCGGCGAACCTGGTCACCGAGTTCCACACCCCCCAGTGGCTGATCGGCGCCCCGGGTGAGGCCGACCGCCTGGTCATGGACCTGGACCCCGGCCATCCGGCGACGATCGTCGAGTGCTGCGAGGTGGCGCTCTGGCTACGGGAGCGGCTGGCGGCGGACGGCATCGAGGCGTACGCGAAAACGTCCGGCTCGAAGGGCCTGCACCTCCTGGCAGCGCCGGCGAACCGGACTCCGTCCCGCGAGATCACGGCCTACGCGAAGGAACTGGCGGTCGAGGCGGAACGCACCCTCCCCCACCTGGTCGTCCACCGCATGACCCGCAGCCTGCGCCCAGGAAAGGTCTTCGTCGACTACAGCCAGAACGCGGCCCGGAAAACCACGGCGACGCCATACACACTCCGGGCGCGCACGGAACCGACGGTGTCCACCCCGGTGACATGGGAGGAGGTGGCGGGGTGCACGAACCCGGCCCAGCTCGCGTTCCGGGCCGAGGACATCGCGCCCAGGCTGCGGTCGTACGGGGATCTGCTGTCGCCCCTGCTGGGAGCTTGACCGGCTCGACCGGAAACCCCAGAAGGTCCACATCGCCACCTCTATTGACATTGATTCCGGCGTGTCACTACGGTCTCGCAGGATTTCGAACAAGGTTCGATATTTCGAACGGTTCGGATGCGTGCCCAATGGAGGACACCCCCTATGCGCTACCAACCCAGACGCGGCAACCGCGTGGCGGCCGCCCTGTCCAGTTCGATTCTGGCGACAGCCCTGCTGGTCGGAGGGCCGGGGGCAGGTCCCGCCCAGGCGGCCGACGATCCCAACGCGGTGGCACTGGACAAGGACGCGATCCTCGCCGCCAACCAGCTCGACGAGCCGCAGTGGTACAAGGACAACATCCCGTTCCTGGACACCCCGGACAACGACATCGACGATGTCTACTACTACCGGTGGAGCACCTACAAGCGGGCGCTCCGCTACACCGTGCCGGGCACGGGGTACGTGTCGACCGAGTACGACGTGCCGATCGGCTACGCCGGGAACCCGTACACCGCACTGCCGGACGCCACCGGCTACCACCTCCTGGACGGGCGCTGGCTGCGCAACCAGGACTACGCCGGTGACTACCTGGACTTCTGGCTGCGCGGCGCGGGCAACTCCGGGGCGCGGAACTTCAGTGAGTGGATCACGAGCGCCGCATACCAGCGCTACCTCGTCACCGGTGACGCGGCCGAGATCAAGGCCGATCTCCCGCACCTCGTCGCGCTGTACAAGAAGTGGGACTCCAACTTCACCAACGACATCACGGTGAACGGCACCGCCTCGACCAGCGACCTGTACCACCAGACCCCGCTGTCCGACGCCACGGAGTACACCGAGACGTCGATGCACAGCAGCGACTGGTTCGGCGGCGGCCCCGGCTACCGGCCCACCATCAACGCGTACATGTTCGGCGCCGCCCAGGCGATCAGCAAGATCGCCACCATGACCGGGGACTCCGCGACCGCGACCGAGTACAGCGACAAGGCCGCCTCACTCAAGGCCGGGGTGCAGAACTCGCTCTGGGACCCGCAGCGCCAGTTCTTCATGCAGGTCTACAACACGAACAACACCAACGGCACCCTGAAGCAAACAAGGACGACCTGGCGTGAGGCGATGGGCTTCGCCCCCTGGGCGTTCAACCTGCCCGACGCGCAGTACTCGACGGCGTGGAAGTACCTGACGGACCCGAAGCGGTTCGGAGCGGCGTTCGGGCCCACGACGCTGGAGCGGGTGCACGACTACGAGGCCGAGCAGGCCGCCGTCACTCATGCGAACGTCCACGACTCGTCGACGGCATCCAACGGCAAGTACATCGGCCAGATCGACTTCGCCGACAGCGACGTCACCTTCACCGTGAACGCACCCGGCAACGGCACGTACCCGGTGACCGTCCACTACGCCAACGGCACCACCAGCACCTCGACCCACAATGTCGTCGTGAACGGCGACACCGCCAACCCGCTCACCGTCAGCTACGCCCCCACCGGCAGCTGGGGGCAGTTCTCGGAGTCGAAGTCCGTCACCGTGCAGGTCCCGATGAAGGCGGGGGCCAACACGCTGAAGTTCACCAAGGGGACGGGCTTCGCCGAGATCGACCGGATCGCGACGAACCCCTACTTCAACTACCAGGCGATCCCGGCCTCCCAGCAGCGCGACGACGCCAACTGCTGCCACTGGAACGGCCCGAGCTGGCCGTTCCAGACCAGCCAGATCCTCACCGGCATGGCGAACCTGCTCCAGGACTACCCGGCGCAGAGCTACGTCACCAAGCAGAACTACCAGTCCATGCTGAGCCAGTTCGCCAAACTCCAGCACAAGGACGGCAAGCCCTACATCGCCGAGGCCGCCAACGGTGACACCGGTGACTGGATCTACGACGGATTCAACTTCAGCGAGAACTACAACCACTCCAGCTTCAACGACCTCGTGCTCTCCGGTCTGCTGGGCATCAAGCCCCAGGCCGACAACACGCTGGTACTGAAGCCGCTGATCCCGTCCGGCTGGGACTGGTTCGCGGTGGAGAACGTGCCGTACCACGGACACACCCTCTCGATCCGCTGGGACCGGGACGGCTCGCACTACGGCAAGGGCAGCGGCCTGCAGGTCTTCCAGGACGGCCAGCGCATCCACCAGTCCTCGACCATCGGCAACACCACCGTCAACGTGGCCGCTCCCGTCACGCCGGCGCCGCAGCAGCGGCTGATGAACGTGGCTGCCAACCCGCTGACCGCCGAGCAGGACTGGCTGGGCCGAACCGTCACCCAGCCCTTCCCGAAGGCCTTCGCCTCCTACACCAACACCGTCTCCAACGGCCCGCACTGCCACAGCGGCCAGACCTGCAAGCCCAACACCTTCGACGCCCCGCTGCGGGCCACCGACGGCTGGATCCGGTACGACAAGATCCCCGACGACCGGTGGACCAACTCCGGCTCGCCGAACAGCAGCGATCACCTCGGCGTCGACTTCGGCGCACCGCGCAAGATCAACGAGGTGAAGTTCTACACGTACGACGACGGCGCGAACATCCGCGTCCCGGCGAGCTACACCGTCCAGTACCTCAACAACGGCTCGTGGGTGTCCGTCCCCGGCCAGGTCAAGAGCCCGGCCACGCCAAGAGCCGACAACTCCAACGAGGTGACCTTCCCGACGATCACGACCTCCCAGTTCCGGGTCGTCTTCACCCCGCAGGCGGGCAAGTTCGTCGGTGTCACCGAGCTGGAGTCCTGGTACCCGGAGACACCGGACGTCAAGATCATCAACAAGAACAGCAACCTGGAGCTCGGTGTCGCCGGCTCCTCGATCGCCCCCGGAGGCGCGATCCAGCAGCAGACGGCCACCACCTCCGCGAACCACAAGTGGAAGATCGTTCCCGCCGAGAACGGCTACTACAAGATCTTCAACTCCAACAGCGGCCAGGTACTCGGCATCAACGGCGCCTCCAAGACCGCCGGTGCCACCGCACTGCAGTGGGGCGACACCCTCACCGCCGACCACCTCTGGTCCGTGGTGGACGCCGGGGGCGGCTACTGCAAGATCATCAACAAGAACAGCGGCATGGTTCTGGGGATCGACGGGATGTCCACGTCGTCCGGCGCTCAGGCTCTGCAGTGGGACGACACCGGTACTGCCGACCATCTGTGGCGACTCGTCACCGATGACGGCGCCACTCCGTTCAACTCGTGACCGCGTAACCGACGGACCACCACCGTCCGGAACGGGCTCGACCGGGCCCGTTCCGGACGGCGTCATGTCTCCCTTACCTCGACTCCGGACACATCAGACCCCTGTCGAGCCATGGCTGGGGCGGCTCTCATGGATTCGCGCAGTGGTCTTCGACGTCGGCGGGTGTCTCAGCTGCGACGTGGCGCTCTGGCTACGGGAGCGGCCTGCGACGGACGGCGGACGGCGGACGGCGGACGGCTGGAGTTCAGGTGAGCGGGGCTGACTTCGCGTCCCAGTCGATGTGGTGGTCGAACTGCCAGGCCATCTTCTCCGGGTTGATCAGCTTCATGGCCATCGGCATCACGAGGTCACGCAGGGCGCGGCCGACCGGACCCGCGGTCTTGTTGCTGTTCGTGCGGGCGCCGAGCTTGATGATCCGTTCGACGCGGGGCCGGCGCAGTCGCTCGTACGCCGCGAAAGCCTGGTCGTAGGGCAGGTCCCGCATACAGCGGGCCAGTTCGACAGCGCTTTCGGCGGCGATGGAGGCGCCCTGTCCGGAGCTGGACGAGGCGGCGTGGGCCGCGTCGCCGATCAGGGTCATGCGGCCGTGGGTCCAGTTCGCGACGCTCGGCATGTTCTCCATCGGGCCGGTGATGAGGAGTTGGCCGGCGTCGGTACGGCTGATCATTTCGAGGGCCGGGGTGCGGTCGTCGGCAAAGGCGGTCCGCAGGGTGCGCATCCACTCCTCCGCGCCGATCGCCTGAGCCTCCGCGACGGTCATCGGGGCGCGGTGGGGCAGGTTCACGAACCACACCGCCGAGGAGTCGTCGAAGACCTGGTACCCGAAGAACGCGCGCTTGCCGAAGCACAGGTACATGACACCGTCGGTGGAGGGCATGGAGGGCATGGAGGGCGTCGCTGACGGGTCCAGCCGTGCTCCGAAGCACACCAGGCCGGCGTAGTTCGGCCATGGTGCGGCCGGGTCGATCAGCGAGCGGACCGTGGAGCGGATGCCGTCGGCGCCGATCAGGACGTCGGCGCTCGCCCGGGTACCGTCCGCGAAGTGCGCGGTGATACCGGAGCCAGTGTCCGTCGTACCGGTCAGCCGCTTGCCGTGGTGGATGGGAACGGAGCGGCGCTCTGCCTCGTCGTAGATCGCCCGGTAGAGATCGGCGCGCCAGACGAACTGCGGGACCGGAAGGCGGGCGGGCGGGGCGAACCGCGCGAGGTCCTTGCCCGTCCAGCTCCGTAGGCCCATGGCGGTGACCGGGGTGCCGATGGCGCGGACGAGGTCGCCCGCGCCGATCGCGTCGAGGGCGTCCTGACCGTTCGGGGCGATGGTCATGCCGCCGCCGGCCCCGTCGGCGGTGGTGTCGTACGCCTCGTAGACAGCGGCCTCGATACCCGCACGCTGGAGCGCCATCGCGGCGACCGGGCCGGCGATGCCGCCGCCGATGACCAGCGCGGTGCGGGCTTTGCTCATGCGGGTCATGACTGGTGGCCCCTGGTCGGGTCGTCGATCGTCGGTACGCCGCCGGTCCTGTGGGCGTGCCGCACATCCTGGACATACGCGCGGGAGAACATCGCCGACAGGATCGCGATGCCGCCGCGGTGGATGCGGATCTCGCTGTTCGTCGCCGATCCGGACAAGTGGATGCGGCGGCCGGCCGTCTTGGCGCCCATGGACCCCGTGGCTGAGGACCGGGAGTCCTTGATCTTGCCGCGGGCGGTCCACCTCAGGTTCCAGTGGTCGACGGCGGTGCCGTCGTCGACGAGCAGTTTGACCATCGCCCGGTCCATGTCGAGGTGGATCTCGACGTCGTCGGGGAGGCCGGGGGAACGCAGGTCGAGGACGGCGGCGCCATGGCGGGCCTTGACCTCGAAGCGGCCGGCCTCGGTCCAGTCGCCGAGGTGCTTGACGAGGTCGTGGTCGGAGTGGATGCGCTCGGTGAAGGACGCTTCGGATATCTCAGGCATCTCGATGGTTCCTCTCTGTGCGGTGTCGCACTGACGATTCATAGTCACATTGAAACTAGTATCTCGTCAACTAGTTCACCTGAGGCTAAAGTCCTAGAGTGAAGCCCATGACCCCATCTGCTCCCCGCAGCTCGCCCCTCGCCCTGACCGTCCTGGCCCTGCTGCACTACCAGCCGCTGCATCCGTACGGCATCCAGCGGCTGGTCAAGGACTGGGGCAAGGAGCGGGTCGTCAACGTCAGGCAGCGTGCGGGCCTCTACCGCACGATCGAGCGACTCAATGGCGACGGGCTGATCGCGGTCCGCGAGACCGGGCGCGATCAGCAGTACCCCGAGCGGACCGTGTACGAGGTCACCGACGCGGGGCGCGAGACCGCCCGCGCCTGGCTGGAGACGATGCTCGCCGCGCCCAAGGAGGAGTTCCCGGAGTTCCCGGCCGCCCTCTCGAATCTTCTGCTGCTCACGTCCGCCGAGATGGCGGACGTACTGGAGCGGCGGGTCGACGCCCTCGCGGAGCAGCTCGACGCGTTGGAAGCGTCCTTGGCCGCTGAGGCGGAGCAGGGGCTACCGCGCATCACCCGCCTGGAGACCGAGTACCTGCGGGCCATGACGGCCGCGGAGCTGGAGTGGGTGCGCGCGGTGGTCGAAGACCTGCGGGCGGGCAGGCTCTCGTGGTCGAAGGAGCAGCTGGACGCTTTCGCGGCGGGGCCGACACAGGAGTGAACCCACTCCCGCTACAGCTCCGGCAGCCCTCCGGCGGCCGCACTCGCCAGAGGCCTTGCGGAGTACGAACGCCGGGTGCTCATCGCGCTCCTGTCCATGCACCGAATCGAAGCAAGTGAGGACCCTGTAAAGCCCTGGATAGGCTGGCTCTCATGATTCGCGCAGTGGTCTTCGACGTCGGCGAGTGTCTCGTGGACGAGACCAGGGAGTACGGCACTTGGGCCGACTGGCTCCAGGTGCCCCGCCACACCTTCGCAGCCGTGTTCGGTGCGGTCATCGCCCAAGGTCGTGACTACCGGGAGACCTTCCAGGAGTTCCGGCCTGGTTTCGATCTGGAGGAGGAGCGCGGGAAGCGTGCCGCCGCCGGACATCCCGAAGCGTTCGACGAAGCGGATCTTTATGACGACGTACGACCCGCGCTCGCTCAACTCCGGGCCGACGGGCTGTGGCTGGGCATCGCGGGCAACCAGACGGTCCGGGCCGGGAGAATCCTCCGGGAACTTTTCAGCGACGACGTCGATCTGATCGGGACGTCGGACGACTGGGGCGCAAGCAAACCGGACCCCGCCTTCTTCCGCCGCGTCGCCGAAGTCGTCCCGTTCACAGACGACGAGATCCTGTACGTCGGCGATCGGGTCGACAACGACCTGCGCCCGGCGGTCGCGGCGGGCATGCACACCGCGTTGGTGCATCGCGGGCCTTGGGCAACGATCCAGTGGCGGACCGAGGAGGCGGAGAAGCTGCCGACGTTCAGGATCGAAAGTCTGCGTGAACTGCCCGCATTGATCCGGGACTTCAACAGCATCAGCGAGCCAGCGCGCTGACCGTCGTCGACCAGCCGTACAGCCGGTCGTCCAACTCCCGTACGCACCGCTTGTGCTGGTGCGGCACCAACGCCCGCCGCACCTCGCGCACCCTGTCCATGCCCATCGCATACCAGGTACGTTCCAGCTGATCGAGCGCCCGCAGCGCATATCGGCACGCGGCCTCGGGGTCGTTGGCCGCGGCCTCGACGGCGGCCAGGTCGCCCAGGATGACGGTTGTCTGCTTCTCCTCGCCGGAGCTGAGTGCGTCGAGGACGCCGAGCAGCGTTTCGCGGGCTTGTGGCAAGTGCCCTGCCGTGAGCTGCGTGTTGCCCTTGAAGGCGGCCAGCCGTGCGGGGCTGAACCAGTCCAGCCATTCGGGCGATGCGTGCTCAGAGCCCGAGGCCAAGACATCTTCGGCGTGCCCGATCAGATGCAGTGCGGTGCGGGAGTTGCCGCACCGGGTCTCGCATTCGGCCTCCACTGCGTCGAGCCACGCCAGGAGCTCTGCGGAGGCGGGGCCACGGCGCGCGTAGGTTCGGGCTGCAGTCATACGCTCGGCAGCCTCGTCCCGGCGACCGTCCCGCCCCGGGATGAACGCGGTGTGGGCGAGAATCGCCGAGCCGAGCAGCGGCGCATCTGCTTCGGCTGCTGCTTGCAGCGCGCGAAGCAGTGTCTGCGCGGCGCGCTCCGGCTCACGCAAGTCGAAGAACTCGATCCGGCCGGCAAGCATGAAGGTCTCGGCAAGCGCAGCCGCAACGGCCGTACGCGTCTGCCCCGCCGTCTCCGGCAGAAGCGCACACCCGAGGGTCGCGTGCGCAAGCACTGGCGGGTGCAGCGTGGCCGGAGCAACCGACCAATAGAGGCGACGGTGCGACCGCGTCACCACCGCATAGTCCGCTGCGACGGTGGCGGGCTGGAGAGGGGCCACGACCTGCGTAGGGATCGTGGCAAGACTGGCTGCCACGGGCGTCGCGGCAAGCACAGTGCGATGCCCTCTGTTCACGGCCACACCGTCCGGTGGCGTGAATCCCAGCGATTCAAGGTCCTGGCCGAGCGTACGGGTGAGCGCCTGCTGCACGTCCGGTTGCGGCCACGGCGGGTTCGGCGACTCCCAGCGCCGCACCTGCCGTACTCCCACGCCGAGAGCGTCGGCAAGTGCCTGCTGTGACGTGTACCCCGCGGCCAGTCGGGCCGACTTCAGACGGGTGTTTCCTGCGGACCGGGCCACTGTTCCACCTCCTAGAGCACTGCCGACAGTGTCACAGTGAGCCCTCCTCCATGTCAGCCTTCACTCGAAAAGGTCACCAGAAGTCCCTTTAGCGGCAACGCAAAGCCCTTTAGAAGTCCTCGTTATGGGGACTTGACGCGGCCACCATTAACGCCATGACCACAGGTCGCAACGTGCGCTACGCAGCCCAGACCCTCAAACGGGTAAGAGCCTGGTTCTCGGGACCACGCACACCCAACAAGTCCGCCCGTACGGGCCTCTTACCGAAGGTCGTCCAGCACCCGGCACCCCGTTACCCATCACCCCAGATGTGGGAAGCCATCCTCGCCGGAGCCCGACGCCGCAGGGCGCCGCAGGCGGAGTCCCCCACCATTCCACCTCCCTTCGAGGCACAGTCGCATGCTGATGGGCTCGTTCGCGCCTACGTGCTGCTGCCTACGGGGTCACAACAGACGGCGCTTCGACAGCAGTTGAACGGAGCTGGCCGATGAGCACGGGGAAAGTCAGGGCGGCCGCTCAGCAGGTCGAAGACACCATGCTGCGCGCCTACCGCCTCTGGTTCGAGCACGCCCGCAAGTGCGACACCTGCAAGCGGGTGACCAGCGCGCGGGACGGCTGCGAGGACGGGCGGGAGCTATGGGGTACGTACCGCCTCTCGCGGATCGCGCACCCCGAGGAGAAGGGGCAGCCGTCATGACCTGGAAGGTCGAGCGCACCCCCGGCCGCCCCCTCCACCGCACCGAAGACAACCGCTTCGCCCTCCCTCTCCGTCTGACCCGCACCGGCGACCAGCCCACCGACACGACCCTGACCCTCACCCCCGCCGAGGCCGAGCACCTCCACGCCGCCCTGTGCCGCGCCCTCGACGGCCAACCGGCACCACCGTCCGCACTGGACTGCCGCAGCCCCGTCCAGACGTCACCCGGCACCTCGCACATCATGGGCCGCGCGTAGGACGTACGCCTCCCGATGGCCGCCGTTCCGAGGTACGACGGAATGGGCGGCCATCAGCGCGAGCGCACCCTGGCGACGGGACGGGCCACCACGCGCAATGCAAGCGCCCAGAACCGCCACCTAGTAGTGCTCTGACCACATTGGTTCGCCGGGTGGGCCTTTGGAGCGGCTGGATGGTGACGTTCGTTCCAACCGCTGGAGGTGTGGTGGCCGAGCTTGTGCGGGTGCGCCGACTGACCGATCAGGAAGGGCAGAAACTGCAGCAGATCGTGCGCCGGGGCAGTACCAGCTCGGTGCGCTATCGAGGGGCGATGATGATGCTGGCCTCGGCCGGCGGAAACCGCGTCCCGCTGATCGCCCAGCTCGTCCAGGCCGACGAGGACACCGTCCGCGATGTGATCCACCGCTTCAACAAGATCGGCCTGGCCTGTCTGGACCCTCTGTGGGCGGGAGGCCGTCCCCGCCAACTCAGCCCTGACGACGAGGACTTCGTCATACAGACGGCCACCACCCTGGCCCTGCACCGCTACCCGCGCTGGCGCAACGCCAACGCCCGCCACCCCGACGTACTCGCCGCCCAGCGCAGGGAACGCGCCCGCATCCGCGGCGAGCAGGGCATCCACTGGGGCGGACGCCCCCTCGCCGCCGCAGTCTGACGGCCAGTGACTCAGAAGCCCCGGAAGACACCGTCGTCGTCGACGGAACCGGCGAACTCCTCGAATTCCATGTTCGCGCCCGAGAGGCTGTTCTCAATGCTCCACAGCTCGGCTGCCACAACGCGGATACAACACCCACGATCACCCCGCAGGTCCACCACAAGGAGCGGCAGTTCGGCCGAGGTGACAGCTGCGGAGTCCGCCAGCACAAGAAGGGGATGCCGGTACGAGGGATGGATCAGGTCGATGGCCTGGTCAGGCGTCAAGCCCTCGTACCTCCGGTCATCGACGAGCGCGACGTTGGCCAAGAAGCCGTCCTTGCTGGGCGAATACACTGCCGCCCGAAGAGCGTCCCAGGCACCGTCCGCCGAGAAGTCAGTGCGCACAACAAGGGCTTCCAAAGTGCAGGGGAGCTGCTTCATGCGCGGACAGTACCGCCAAGCCGGTGAACCATTCTGGTGGCAGCACTAGTGTGATGCGCCAGAAATATCGGGGCTAAGTCGCTAGCCTGTTTGTATGTCGCCGGGTCCTCGTGCTGTTGAAGTCACTCTGTCCGCTGAGGAGCGCGCGGAGTTGTCCCGTTGGGTCAGTGGGGTGGTGGCGCCACGTTTTGTGGAGCGGGCGCGCATTGTGCTGGCGTGCGCGGACGGTGCGCCGAATGCGCGTGTGGCAGCAGAGGTCGGCGTGACGGTGTCGACGGTGAGGAAGTGGCGCGGGAAGTTCGCCGCTGAGCGGCTGGCCGGGCTTGAGGATGCCGCTCGTATCGGCCGACCGAAGGCCGACCTGGTCCTGACTGAGGCTGAGCGGGATCAGCTCATCCGGTGGGCGAGGCGGGCGAAGACGGCCCAGTATCTGGCGTTGCGCGCAAGGATCGTGCTGCGCTGTGCAGAGGGCGGGACGAACCGGCAGGCCGCGATCGACCTGGGTGTTGACGAGTCGACGGTGGAACGCTGGCGTGCGAGGTTCATCGTCAAGCGCCTCGACGGCCTGTCCGACGAGCCCCGGGTGGGCCGGCCGCCCTCGATCCTGCTCGATCAGGTCGAGGACGTCATCGTGGCGACCCTGGAGTCCACTCCGGGCAAGGACACGCACTGGTCAAGGGCCTCGATGGCCCAGCGCACGGGCCTGTCGAAATCCACCATCGGGCGGATCTGGAAGCGCTTCGACCTCAAGCCGCACCTCCAGGACTCCTTCAAACTCTCCACCGACCCGCAGTTCGTCGCCAAGGTTGTCGACGTCGTCGGCCTGTACCACCACCCGCCTGAGAAAGCTGTGGTGCTGTGCGTCGACGAGAAGTCCCAGATCCAGGCGCTGGACCGCTCGCAGCCGGTGCTGCCGATGATGCCGGGCATGCCCGAGCGGCGTACCCATGACTACTACCGGCATGGCATCACCAGCCTGTTCGCGGCCTTCAACATCGCCGACGGCACCGTCATATCGGCACTGCACCGCCGCCACCGGGCGATCGAGTTCAAGAAGTTCCTGGTCACGATCGACAAGGCGGTGCCCGCCGGCCTCGACGTCCACCTCGTGTGCGACAACTACGCCACGCACAACACCGCCGACATCAAGACGTGGCTGGGCAGGCACCCCCGTTTCCACGTCCACTTCACCCCGACCGGCTCCTCCTGGATGAACCAAGTCGAGCGGTGGTTCGGCCTGTTGACCGACAAGCTCATCCGTCGGGGCGTCCACACGTCCGTGAAGGCCCTGGAGGACGACATCGCCGCGTGGATCGACACCTGGAACGAGAACCCACGGCCCTTCACCTGGACCAAGACCGCCGACGAGATCCTCAACTCCCTCGCCGACTACCTCACCAAGGTCGGAACCGACAACCAGAAAACAGAGAAGAACTAACCCTCAAGACTTCTGGCGCATCACACTAGTTCTTGGCCGCCAGCAATTGCAGCTCCTGGAATTGCCGCTTGTCGGTGGGCTTCGGCTCGCACAGCACCCGGGCGATCTCGCTCACGCCGACATCACGCAGCAGCCCCGCCAGGCGGTCGGGCGACCAGCGATAGGCCGTCATCACCGAGTGGTCGAAAGACTGCGTGGGGATCGCGGAGTCGTCGGTGGCGAAGCAGCTGATCAGCAGGTGACCGCCAGGGGCCAGGACCCGGGCGAACTCCGCGACCACGGTCGGGAGGTCCTGCGGTGGGATGTGGATGATCGAGGATCGCGAAAGCACCCCGCCCAGCGCGCCGTCCGCGATGTCGAGCGCCGCCATCGAGCCCACCTCGAACCGCAGCTCCGGGTTGGCCTCCTGGGCCAGCCCGATCATCGCGGGCGACGCATCGACACCGAAGGCACGCAGTCCCAACCGCCGTAGGTGAGCGGTGATATGCCCGGGTCCGCAGCCCAGATCCGCGACCTCGCCTTCCCCACCAGCGCGCACCGACTCGGCGAACGCGGCGAGCAGCGCACGCTCCAGCGGCCGGTCGCGCAGAGTGTCGGCGAAGTGCTGCGCGTAGCGCGTTGCGACGGCGTCGTAGGCGTCGCGGGTGGCGGGGAGGGAGTCCAGTTCGACCATTCCGGGAATGTAGTGGGTGCCACTGACACGGGCAGCGCCCGGAGCGACGCAACTCGCCTCGTGGTGTTTGTTTGTAAGCACTTCTTTGGGGGTCTGGCCCAAGTTGTGTGGGCCGACTACGCAGGGTCACGCGAGGAGGACGCGTTTCCGGAGGAGCGGGAAGCCTGCTCGGCCGAACATCTGCCTCTTGAGCATCTTGATCCGGTTCACTGCCCCTTCCACTGGGCCCGAGTTCCAGTCGGTGGTCAGTCCGGCGGTCACTGCGTCGAAGTCGGCTTCCAGGCCGACGGCGAAGGTGCTGACGCCGGGGAGGCCGGCGGTCATGGCGTCGGTGATCCAGTCGGTGAGCCGGCCGCCGTCGAGCGTGGTGAGCATCTCGGCGAACGAGCCGACCAGATGGGCGGTCGTCTCCAGCTCCGGGCACTGGTCCAGGACCGTCTTCCTGCGGATCTTCTCTTCTTCGGTGAGGGTTGCGGGGTGCCGGGTGAGCCAGCCGGTGACCTGGCGGATCGACGGCGCGGCCGGCGCCGGCGGGGTGCCGTTCGACGCGGGCAGGGCCTTGCGGACCCACAGCTGGACGGTGGAGTAGTGACCGCGGAAGCCTCGGGCTGTGATCTCGCGGTGGAGATCGAGGATGGTCACCTTCCCTTCGGTTTCGGCCCAGCGTTGCGTCAGGTAGGGCTTGAACGGGTCGAGTTTGCTGGGCTGTTGGCGCTTTCGGCCCTTGACCATGTCCTGCCAGCGGGCGGCGCGGGCGTACCGCTGGACGGTATGCCGTCCCCAGCTCAGGTGCCGGGCGATCTCCCGGAGCCCCAGTCCCTGGGCGAGCAGGTCGTGGACGAGCGCGTGATGCACCCGGGCGCGTTCGGCGAACTTTCCGGACGGCTCGTCGTCCTCAGGGGCCGGCGCGTCCGTGGTCTCCCACTCAGGTTCGGGCCGAGGTGCCGGGACGGGAAGGTCACGGAGGCAGGGGCGATGGGCGGCGACCGTCTTCTCGGCCGCGTTGGCGAGGTTCTGCCACAGGTGGAAGCGGTCGGCGACTTGCAGAGCCTGTGGTGCGGCGGTGTGAGCCGCGTCGGCGTAGGCCCCGGAGCGGTCGCGGCAAATGACCTCGATCTGCGGGTGCCGGGCCAGCCACGGTGCGAGGGTGGCGGCGTCCCGTTCGGGCAGCAGGTCCAGGACCCGGTGCGTCTCCGCGTCGATCACCACGGTTCCGTAGACGTGCCCGCGGCGCAGTGCGAAGTCGTCGACCCCGACCGCCCTCGGCCGGGTCGCAGGCGGGTCGGGGAGGTCCATCACCCGCCGCAGCAGCGTATTGCGGCTGGTGACGATGCCCAGGTGTGTGGCGAGGCGGGCGCCGGCCCGGCCGGCCAGTGCCAGCCCGACCTTGCTCATCGTGGACCGCAGACGCTCGGTGGCCCGGCCGTGGCGCCTGGTGAGTCCCGGCACCTGTTCGACGAACGTGCGCCGCGGGCATGCCGCGCTCGCGCAGACGAACCGGCGGACTCGCAGTACCAGTACGCACGGCCGTCCGGCACAGGCCAGGTCCGCGGGGAAGCGCAGGTAGGAGCCGTGGATCTGAGCCGACCAGTCCCCGCAGGCCGGGCAACAAGCGCCGCTTGCGGTGCATCGCACCTCGACGCGTATCGCTTCGCCGTCCATCTCGGCGGACGTGAACACGACCTTCGTGTTCGACGGGAACAACAACTCTTGCACTGGAGACGGATCTTCGTTCACGGCAACCGAATGTCGAGCACCTCAGCCATACGAGGAGCGAAATCAAGGCGACTTCCGAACCCCCGCCATAAAGATCAACAGCTACAACGAGTAGCCGGCTTACACAACTTGGGCCAGACCCCAAAACAAGTGCTTACAGACACCTCGTGGTCAGGCAAGTCTGTTCTGGTGCCATGTCAGGGGGATCACAACACGGTCGACCTATCCGGTCACGGCACTACACCCGCCCCCAAGTCCCCCGATCCCGAGCCACCGCATGGAGTGCCTCCACATCCGCCGGTTTCAGTAGGCCTCCCAGCCGCGCCAGCCCCGACAGATCCGTGTCCCGGAGGACCCTGACGTCCCTCAGGGGCACCGTCACCTTCAGGTCGGCCGGGTCCGTCAGGGCCAGGACGGGGTGGACCTCGGCTGTCAGCGCGTACGCGGCCCGGTCGGCGTACGAGCGGACTCCGCGGAGCAGTGGGCGGGGGTCGCGGCGGCCCAGGGAGACCATCGGGTCGGCCACCAGGACCCGCTGCTTACGGGCGTACAGGGTGTGCACCGCGAACAGCCCTCCCGGGCCGATCACCAGGTGGTGGATCCGGTCGCCGCCGGGGAGGGGGATCGAGTGCAGGGTGTGCCAGCCCGCGCCCTCCAGCGCCTCCAGGGCGTCGCCCACCGCTTGTTCGGCCGTCAGGGCACGTCGTCGGGGGTCGGGGCGGAGGCGGTGGGGTGGGCCCGGGTCGCGGTCCAGGGCTATCTGGAGGGCCTCGCCGGGACGGTTCGGAGCCAGGTCGTCGTCGGGATGGAGGGAGAGGCGGGCCAGTTCCGCCGGAGTGGGGACCGGGGGCGGGCCCACCGTCACCGGGCCCGTCAGAAACGGTCCCAGGGCTTCCAGTACGTCCCCTCTGAGGTCGTCGCTCAGCAGGTTGACCCGGGACGACTCACGGTCGTACCAGGCGACGCTCCGCCCGTCCGTCAGGCACACGTACAACCGGTCGTGTCCTTGGCGCCAGGCCGGTACGACGCGCAGTCCGCTCATCCACCTCACCCCATTCCCCGCACGACCATGGGAACAGGCGGGGTGCTGCGACGGCAAGAACCCGGTTACCTTTGTAGAGAGTTGAGGGCGGAGTTGGGTGCCCGAGTGGGGGAGGCGGCGTAGTTGCGGACCCGCGGGAAGCAGCCCGACGTACCGGCTCCGGGCGAGCCGTGGAGCGAGATCGTGCCCGGGCTGTGGATGGGCGGACACGAGTTCACCAGGCGCCCGGGGGAGCTTGAATTCGCCGTCGTGCACGATGAGTTCGACCTGGTCATGACTCTGCTCAAGCTGCCTGGGTACGGGCCCGATCCCGGCGTTGAGCATCATGTGTGGGCCATCCCGGACGGGCCGCTCGACGGGACGCAGCTGGCCGGCGTGATCCGGCTCGCCGAGGCCGCGTGCGCCGCGCAGGAGGACGGGCGCAGGGTGCTCGTGCGCTGCTACAGCGGCTACAACCGCTCGGGGCTCGTCGTCGCGCACGCACTCGTCCGCGACGGGCACAGCGTCGACGAGGCGATCCGGCTCATCCGGTCCCGCCGCTCCCCCTGGGCCCTGCACAACCAGCTCTTCGTGGAGTATCTGCGCACGGGCCTGCCCACGGCCCGCCTGCTGGAGGAGCTCGCGGAGTAAGCGGGGCAGGTGCAACCGGCGGAGTTGGCCGAACGGCCGGAGCAACCCATCCGGTAAATGCGACATCCATCCGAATAAGGTGTGGCCTACGAGTCGAGGGTCGCTCGACCATCGCCCGTCACGCCCGCCACGCCCGTCCCGGCCCGCAGGAGCGCAGTGAACCCCAGCCGCACCTCCCGCGCCGCCCTCGCCGTTCTCGCCGTTCTCGCGCTCGCCACCGCCACCTCCGCCTGCGGCGACGCCGGTGGGCTGCACGGCGCCGGGCCGACCCCCACCGCCGTCGGACCCGCCAGGCTCTGGCCCGAGTTGCCCGCCGCCTCCAGCCCCGCCTGGGACTACGGCGAGGCCGAGACCGAGACCGTGAAGGGCGTCACCGCCCCCGGCGACGACATCCGCAAGGTCGACCCGGTGGCCGTCGTACGGGCGGAGATCGCCGCGCACCCCGAGCTGTACGCCGACAACCCCCCGTACGCAGGGACGGCCTCCGGGATGGCGTCCTGCGGCCGGAAGGGCGGCAGCGGGAGCGGAAAAGGCGCCGGCGCCTGTCCCGTCCTCAGGGCCTACTACCGCGACCTCACCGGCGACGGGCGCGACGACATGGCCCTCGGTTTCCGGCTGCTGCCGGGCAACGGAACGGCCGTACGCGTGTACGCCTTCCAGCGGCACAAGCTGGTGCAGATCATGGCGAACGACGACGCCGTGACCGCTGTGGAACTGGCCGGCCGGGCCGTGATCATCCGCTCGCCGTCGCAGATCCCGGGGTACGAGTACCGCACCCAGTGGACCTGGGACTCCGAACAGAAGGCGATGCTGCTCACCCGGGACGAGTTCCTCCGTACCGGCAAACCCGACAAACCCAAGCGCGCCCCGCACTCCCCCACCGCCTCCTCGTCCGCGAGCACCCGGTGAGGGTCGCGCTGCCCGGATGGGCAGGCACCCTCGCCGCCAAGGCCGCGCTGTTCATCACCGGGATGTGCTGCGCCCTCGCCGCCCTGCTCGGCGTCCTCGTGCATGTCTCGGTGACCCATCAGACCGTCGACCAGGCCCGCGACCGTGCCCTGTCCCGGCTCGTGGAGGCCACGGCGGCGTACGAGGCCGGGGACGCCCTCCGGCCGCGCACCGGTATCGATCCCGAGGGGCTGCCCACGGAGCTGCGGGCGCTCGCGGCGGCCGGGGAGCGCGGCACGATGGTCGCCGACCAGGACGGCGTGCCGACGATGTGGGCGGCGGGACCCGCGGACGGCGGGCGCGCTCTCGCCGTGGCGCTCGACTACTCGCAGAGCGCCCGTACGATCGAGGGCCTCGACCGGGCGATCCTGTGGTCGTCGGGCCTCGCCATCGGCGCGACGCTGCTGGTGGGCGCGTTCGCGGTGACCCGGGTGACCCGCCGGCTGCACGCGACCGCCCAGGTGGCCCGCCGGATCAGCGCCGGCGACCTGGACGCCCGTGTCGACGACGTCCGTACGCAGGATCCGAGCCGTCCGCCGGACGAGGTCGCCGCCGTCGCCGCCGCCCTCGACACGATGGCCGCCTCGCTGCAACGGAAACTCCTGAGCGAGCAGCGCTTCACCGCCGACGTGGCCCATGAGCTGCGCACCCCACTCACCGGGCTGCACGCGGCGGCCGAACTGCTGCCGCCCGGGCGACCGACCGAACTGGTCAGGGACCGGGTCGCCGCGCTGCGTACGCTCACCGAGGACCTGCTCGAAATCTCCCGGCTGGACACGGGCAAGGAGCGGCTGGAGGCCGACACCGAGCCACTCGGCGCCCTCGCCGAACGGGTCGTACGGGCCTCGGGAACCGTCGGAGCCGACACGGAGATCGTCATCGTCCGTGACGCCCTCGTCGACACCGACCGACGCCGACTCGAACGGGTGCTCGGGAATCTGGTCGCCAACGCCCATCGGCACGGCCGTACGCCGGTGACGCTGGCCGTCGACGGGCCGGTCGTGAGCGTGCGGGACCACGGTGACGGCTATCCGGAGTACCTGGTGGAGCACGGGCCGCAGCGGTTCCGTACGGAGGGCGGGGCGACCGGACACGGGCTCGGGCTGACGATCGCGTTGGGCCAGGCGGAGGTACTGGGCGCCCGGCTGACCTTCGCCAATGTGCCGCAGCGCGAGGGCGGCGGCGCTCTGGCGACGCTCACCCTGGCCGAATCGCGGGGACTCGCCACCAACGGCCCAGCGTGACGGGCGCATTACACGACCCGCTCCTAGCGTGGCGGTTAGTCAGCTCTGTCCGGACAAAGGAGCCCACATGTCACCGCGGACCACCCTGACCCGCCTCGGCATAGCCGTCGCCACCACCGCGCTCTCCGTCGGCACCATCGCCCCGGCACTCGCGAGTCCCGCCGACGACGACTGGGGCCAGCAGAACAACGGCAACAGCTGGAACCAGCAGCAGCAACAGAGCAACCAGAGCAACCAGAGCAACCAGAGCAACCAGAGCAACCAGAGCAACCAGAGCGACAACGACGGCGGTGGGCAGCAGCAGAGCCACAACAGCTGGAATCAGCAGAACAACAACCAGCAGCAGCAGCCGAGCAACAACCACCAGCAACAGCAACAGCCGAGCAACAACGACTGGGGCCAGCACAACAACAACACCAGTAGCAACAACGTCGGTCCCTACAAGGGGATCGTCACCGCCATCGGCGGACTGCGGCTGCGCAGCGCGCCCAACCGTGGCAGCGCGATCATCCGGGTCGTCCCGCAGGGCTCCATCGTCAACATCTTCTGCAAGACCGGCGGCGAGAACGTCGACGGCAACTCGCTCTGGTACCTCCTCACGGACGGCACCTGGGCCTGGGGCGCCGCCCGGTACATCGACAACATCGGCGCCGCACCGCGCTTCTGCTGACCTGCACGCAACATTCCATGAGTTATGGGTAGATTCCGGACATGACGAAGCCCGGAACCACCGTGGCGGCGGAGTACGAGGAATCCCCGAAGCCCTGGCTCTCGGAGCCCGCCGATCCCCCCGTTCCAGCCCCGCGCGTCCCCCGGCGCCGTGGCATCGAGCTGGCCCTGCTCGTCGTCGCCGTCCTCCTCTCCGTGTACGGCTACTGCGACGTGGGCCTCGCGAAGAACGGCACCGTCCCGCCCGGCGCCGCCGGTTACGGCGCCGGGCTCGGCGTACTCGCGCTCCTCGCCCATCTGGCGGTGCGCCGGCGCGCCCCCTGCGCCGACCCGCTCCTGCTGCCCATCGGCGTGCTGCTCAACGGCCTCGGCCTGGTCCTCATCTACCGGCTCGACCTGGAGACACCGGGGCACCGGGCCGCCCCCGCCCAACTCGTCTGGTCCACGGTCGGCGTGGCGCTGTTCATCGTGGTCGTCGTGCTGCTGCGCGACCACCGCGTCCTCCAGCGGTACGCGTACGTCTGTGTGACCGCCGCCCTCGTCCTGCTCGCCCTCCCGGTCTTCTTCCCGTCGGTGAACGGAGCCCGCATCTGGATCCGGATCGCCGGATTCTCCATCCAGCCGGGCGAGTTCGCGAAGGTGCTGCTGGCCGTCTTCTTCGCCGCGTATCTCGCCGCCAACCGGGGCGCGCTCGCCTACACCGGCCGCCAGATCTGGCGCTTCAGCCGTCTCCAGCTCCCCACCGGGCGCGTCCTCGGCCCGATCGTCGCGATCTGGCTGCTCAGCGTCGGCGTACTGGTCCTGGAGCGCGACCTCGGCACCTCGCTCCTCTTCTTCGGCCTCTTCGTGGTCCTCCTGTACGTCGCCACAGGTCGCACCGGCTGGATCGCGGTCGGTCTGCTGCTGGCCGCGCTGGGCGCCTTCGCGGTCGGCACCCTCGAACCGCATGTCCACGGCCGCGTCGAGGACTGGCTGCACCCGTTCGCGTCGATCGAGGCCGGCCAGGGCCCCAACCAGCTCTCCCAGTCGCTGTTCGCGTTCGCGGCGGGTGGCATCCTCGGCACCGGCCTGGGCCTCGGCCACTCGATCCTGATCGGCTTCGCGGCCAAGTCGGACTTCATCCTGGCGACGGCGGGCGAGGAACTCGGGCTGGCCGGCCTCTCCGCGATCGTCATCCTGTACGCCCTCCTGGTGGAGCGCGGCTACCGGGCCGGCCTCTCGCTGCGCGACCCCTTCGGCCGGCTGCTGGCCGTAGGCCTCGCCTCGATCATCGCGCTCCAGGTGTTCGTGATCGCGGGCGGGGTGTCGGGCCTCATCCCGCTCACGGGCATGGCGATGCCGTTCCTGGCGCAGGGGGGCTCGTCCGTCGTCACCAACTGGATCATCGTGGCGCTGCTGATCCGGATCAGCGACTCGGCGCGCGGACGGCACAAAGAGGACGACGACGGGCAATCCACACCACGATCAGGCACAGCACGACGAGGCACAGCACGACGAGGCACAGCATGACGAGACAACCCGAACGGGCAAGAAAACCCCGGAAGATGACCCGCTGCATCGAGCACGCCGCCCTCTTCTGCGCCCTGTTGCTCCTCGCCCTCCTCGTCAACATCACCCGCGTCCAGGTCGTCCAGGCACAGCGCTACGACGACAACCCGGCCAACCGCCGCCAGGTGATCGCCCGTTACGGCCAGCCGCGTGGCGCCATCCTGGTCGGTGACCGGCCGGTCACCGGGTCCACGGACACCGGGGAGCAGCTCCGCTACGAACGGACGTACAAGAACGGCCCGTTGTACGCCCCGGTCACCGGCTTCGCCTCCCAGGTGTACGGCACGACGTTCCTGGAGCACGCCGAGGACGGCATCCTGTCGGGCACCGATCCGTTCCTCTCCCCGTTCCCCCTGTGGAACGACGTGACGCGCGCGCTGAACCCCGGTGGCAAGGTGGTGACCACCATCGACCCGGCCGCCCAGCAGGCCGCCTACGAGGGTCTCGGCGGGCGCAAGGGCGCGGTGGCGGCGGTGGAGCCGTCGACCGGGCGCATCCTGGCCCTGGTCTCCGCGCCGTCGTACGACCCGGCGGCGCTGTCCGGCAACAGGCGTTCTGTGGAACGGAGTTGGCGGCGGCTGAACGGCGATCCGGACAAGCCGATGCTCAACCGGGCGGTGCGGCAGACCTATCCGCCGGGTTCGACGTTCAAGGTGGTCACGGCGGCGGCGGCCCTCGACGCGGGGGTGGTCACCGATCTGGACGAGACGACCCACTCCCCAGACCCGTACCGCCTCCCCGGTACGTCCACGGCCCTGACGAACGAGGGCGCCGGGTGTGCGGACGTCTCGCTGCGGGAGGCGTTCGCCTGGTCGTGCAACACGGTCTTCGCCAAGCTGGGCGTGGACGTGGGGGTCGCCGACCTGGCGGCCACGGCGGACGGCTTCGGGTTCAACGACTCGGGGCTGCGCATTCCCTTCTCGGTCGCGCGGAGCACCTTCGACCGCCATGTCGACAAGGCGCAGTTGGCGTTGTCCGCGATCGGCCAGTACAACACGCGGGCCACTCCGTTGCAGATGGCGATGGTCGCGGCGGCGGTCGCCAACGGCGGCCAGGTGCCTTCCCCTTACCTGGTGGAGCGGACAACCACCGCGAGCGGCACGACAGTTGCGACCTCGGGCGTACGGAGCCGGCTCCGGGCGATGTATCCCTCTACCGCCGCGAGGATGCGCGAGCTGATGCGGGACGTCGTGGAGCGGGGCACCGGAACGAACGCGGCGATTCCCGGCGCCACGGTCGGCGGCAAGACGGGCACGGCCCAGCACGGCATCGGCAACGCCGGTACGCCGTACGCCTGGTTCGTCTCCTGGGCGCAGGGCGAACGGGACGTCGAGCCGACGGTGGCCGTGGCGGTGGTGGTCGAGGACGCCTCCGCCGACCGTACGGACATCAGCGGGGGCGGGACGGCGGCGCCGATCGCGCGGGCGGTGATGGAGGCGGTGCTCGGCGGGTGAGAAAAGGGGGTGCGACGGTCGGGCCCCCGACCTACCGTGCGGCCATGACTCCATCATCGGACGCCGCGTACGAACTCGCCCAGGTCAACATCGGCCGCCTCAAAGCCCCTTTGGACTCGGACCGGTTGAAGCCTTTTGCCGACGGCCTTGACCCCGTCAACGCCGTCGCCGACGCCTCCGACGGATTCGTCTGGCGGCTGCAGGGCGAGACGGGCGACGCGACCGACACGCACATGTTCGACGACGACTGGATCCTGGTGAACATGTCGGTGTGGCGGGACACGAACGCTCTCACGGCGTTCATGTACCAGGGGCAGCACCGGGAGTTGCTGGCGCGCCGCCGTGAGTTCTTCGAGCGGCTGGAAGAGGCGGTCACAACTCTGTGGTGGGTGCCGGCAGGGCACCGCCCGACGGTGGAGGAGGCGGAGACCCGCCTCCTCCATCTGCGTGCGCACGGGCCGACGGAGTACGCGTTCACCCTGCGTACGTCGTTCCCGCCCGGCCTCGCGACTCCGGTGCCGGAGTCGCTCAGCCGATCGGCTTCCTGATCTCGCCGCGGATCTTGACGGCGGTCTCGGCGGCCGCCGCGAGGTCCACCTGGGCGGGCTTCTGCGTGACCGTGTCCGCGGTGATCTCGGCGATCGAGGCACCGGTGTTGCCGTCCACCCAGCCGCAGACGGGCATGGTGATCTCCGTACCGAGCTGGGTCTGGACGAGCACCTCGCAGGTCACGGTGACGTCGGAGCCGGCCGGCTTGAAGTCCTTGGGCTTGACGGCGACCTTGGCACCGTCGCCGCCGGCCGCGCCCTTCATCATGTTGTTGCGGGCGAGGTCGGTGTTCTTGAACCGTCCGTACATGCCGGACACCACCAGCGTGCCCTGGGCCTGGTCGCCGCCGAGGCTGTACTGACCGACCACGGCCTTGGTGTCCCGGGCGTCCCAGGCGCCGTCGGCCTCGTCCTCGATGGCCTTGCCCTCGGCGCCGGAGAGGTCGCCGGCGAGCTCGTACTTCTCGTCGAGCACCTTCTGCGGCAGCGTCAGCTTGTACTCCGCGTCGGGAAAGCCGGCGTCAGACTTCACGCCGATCCAGTAGAGGGCGGCCACGCCCGCCACGGCCAGCACGACGACACCGCCGACGATGCCGAGGATGAGCCCGAGCCGGCTCTTCTTGGGCGGCGGAGGCGGCGCGCCCCAGGGGGCGGGGGCCGGCGCGCCGTAGGGCTGCTGCTGCCCGTAGGCGAACGGGGGCGGCGGCTGCTGGGCGTAGGGATTCTGGCCGGTCGGGCCCGGGGTCTGGTACGGCCCCGGTGGCGGGCCCGGATACGGCTGCTGCGGCGGCGGAGGCGGCTGCTGCTGGCCGTAGGGCCCTGAAGTCGGGGGCGGGCCGTAGGGGTTGTCGGGCGGCTGGGGCGGCGGAGTCGTGGACACGCCAGCACGCTACTGCACTTGGGTGACTCCATAAGCCCCGAATAAGCCCCGGACAGCCCCGGACTGGGCTGCGCGTAAAGCTACGCGTAAGTAGCGCCCAGGGGATTGACCGACTTGCTGACAAGCGGTCTCATAAGAATGTGACGACAGTGACGGAAGCCGAGATACTCCGCGACGCACTCGGCGTGCTCAAGGACCGGGAACAGGTGGCCGAGCGGCTGCTCGACGCGTCCGCCAAGCACTCCTTCGACCCGGACAAGGAACTCGACTGGGACGCCCCCTTCGAGGACGGCAAGTGGTTCTGGCCGCCCGAGCTGGTCTCCCTGTACGGCACTCCGATGTGGAAGCGGATGAGCGAGGAGCAGCGCATCCTGCTCTCCCAGCACGAGGCGGCCGCGCTCGCCTCGCTCGGCATCTGGTTCGAGATCATCCTGATGCAGCTCCTCGTACGGCACATCTACGACAAGGCGGCGACGAGCGCGCACGTCCGCTACGCCCTGACGGAGATCGAGGACGAGTGCCGTCACTCGAAGATGTTCGCCCGCCTGATCAGCCGCGGCGGCACCCCGTACTACCCGGTCAGCCGCATGCACCAGAACCTGGGCCGCTTCTTCAAGACGGTGTCCACCACCCCCGGTTCCTTCACGGCGACCCTGCTCGGCGAGGAGGTCCTCGACTGGATGCAGCGCCTGACGTTCCCGGACGAGCGCGTCCAGCCGCTGATCAGGGGCGTGACGAGGATCCACGTCGTGGAGGAGGCCCGCCACGTCCGCTACGCCCGTGAGGAACTCCGCCGCCAGATGGTGACGGCCCCCAGGTGGTCCCAGGAGTACACCCGCGTCAGCTCCGGCGAGTTCGCCCGTGTGTTCTCGGTCGCGTTCGTCAACCCGGACGTCTACGCGAACGTGGGCCTGGACAGGGCGGAGGCGGTGGCGCAGGTGCGGGCGAGCGGGCACCGGCGGGAAGTGATGCAGACGGGGGCCCGGCGGCTCACGGACTTCCTGGACGACATCGGGGTGTTGCGGGGCGTGGGGCGGAGGCTGTGGATCTCGTCGGGGTTGCTGGGACCAACCAGCCCGTCCGGGGCTTGAGGACGAGGCCGTTCAGGCCGAAGCGAGGGCTGGGGCGGCAGCCCCAAGTCGGTGCCGCGATTAACCTGCTCGTCATGACCCCGGACGCCCCCGCTCCCGCATACCGACGACTCGGCGTCGAGGAACGCAGACACCAACTGCTCGAAGCCGCCCTCTCCCTCTTCGCGCACCGCCCCCCGGAGGACATCTCCCTCGACGACGTCGCGGAGGCGGCCGGAGTCTCCCGCCCCCTCGTCTACCGCTACTTCCCCGGCGGCAAGCAGCAGCTGTACGAGGCCGCGCTCCGCTCCGCCGCCGAGGAACTCGAACTCTGCTTCGACGAACCCCCCGAGGGCCCACTCCCCCAGCGCCTCTCCCGCGCCCTCGACCGCTACCTCGCCTTCGTCGACGAGCACGACGCCGGCTTCAGCGCCCTCCTCCAGGGCGGCAGCGTTGTCGAGACGTCACGTACGACGGCCATAGTGGACCGGGTCCGCCGTACCGCCGCCGAGCACATCCTCAGCCATCTCGGGGTCACGGAACCCGGCCCCCGGCTGCGGATGACCGTACGGATGTGGATCACCTCGGTCGAGGCGGCCTCGCTGATCTGGCTGGACGAGGACAAGGAGCCGCCGGTCGACGAGCTGCGGGACTGGCTGGTGGAACAGTTCATGGCGGCCCTCGCCGTGACGGCCGGACGCGACCCGCAGACCGCGGCGGTCGTACGCGACGCGCTGGGCGCGGATACCGGAAACTGATCCCGTGAAGAGCCAAGACACCGCCTTCGAGGGCGGCCCCCTGGACGGCCGCGTGCTGCCCATCCTGCTCGGGCCGACCGGCCACCCGCCGAAGACGTACAAGGTCCCGGTGCCGGACGCGGCCGGCGGCCCGCCGACCGTGCTGGTCTACCGGCGCGTCCCCAGGGGCGGGCCGGGAAAGCTGGGCCTGCACCCGGGCTGGAAGTACGCGTACGACCCCGAGGGAGACAAGCCCGGCGACGGCAAACTGCGCTGGCCGTGGTCGAAACCGACCACGGGACCAGGGCCTGCCCGGCCGAGCAGGTCCGAGGATGGCCACGGTGCCGAATAAGCGCAGGTGAGCGGAGTCGAGAGTGGGCGATTCGGCACCCGACGACAAGGCCACAGACGGGCACCCACCGCGGAGCGGCTGATGTCACCGCGGCCCCGCGTCTCCGGCATGATCCGCTGAGCAGGCCCTGAACGCCACGCCGCAGGGCAAGCCGGACGACACCGACGGGTGACGAGGTTGGGCCGAACCGCGCACGCTCGCCGCGCGGACCTCGCGCCCACGTCACAAGCTCGCGGTGCGGAGCGGAAGGTCCGCCTCGCACCGGAGGTGATGACGTGTCAGGAAGGCTTCTGCGTCTGGTCTGTACGGCGGCGATGGCGGCCGGCACGTTCCTCGCACCGGTCCCAGCACTGGCCGTACCGGACCCGAGCCCCTCAGCGACCCGATCCCCTGCCCTCGCCCCCCGTGAAGCCAACGAGCCGTCCGTCGCCGCCCTCCTGACGGACCTTCAACGGCTGTACCGCGAGGCCGAGCAGGCCACCGACACCTACGCCGCCACCGCCGAGCGGCTGAAGCGGCAGCGCGCCGAGGTGCGGCGGCTGGACCGGCAGCTCGTGCACGCCCGGCTCTCCCTGCGCGAGCGGCGCGGCGCCCTCGGCCGGCTCGCCCGGCAGCAGTACCAGAGCAGCACCGACATCTCCCCGTACGTACGGCTGCTGCTGGCCCGCGATCCGCAGCACGCGCTCGAACAAGACCATGTGATCCGGCAGTTGGCGCTGAAGCGGGCCGAGACAGTGGGCAGGCTGGTCGGGGGTGAGCGGCGCACCGACGGTCTGGCGCGTACGGCCCGTGCCGCCCTGGACGAGCAACTCACCCTCGGCGAAAAGCAGAAGAGGGACCGGGACCTCGTACGGGAACGCCTCAGGGCGGTCGAGGAGCTGCTCGCCTCCCTGAGCACCGAACAGCTCGCCGAACTGGCCGAGTTGGAGCGCGACCAAGTAGCCGGTAAACAGCGGGAGTTCAT
The DNA here is from genome assembly GCF_036345175.1 of Streptomyces sp. NBC_00576. Classification (NCBI taxonomy): domain Bacteria; kingdom Bacillati; phylum Actinomycetota; class Actinomycetes; order Kitasatosporales; family Streptomycetaceae; genus Streptomyces; species Streptomyces sp. NBC_00576. Next base: position 3,377,278 of record NZ_CP107780.1, read on the forward strand.
CACCTCCGGCGCCCTCAGCGCCGACCGGAAGCCGTCCGAGGACGGTGAGCGGGCGGTGCGTCACGCGGTGGCGCAGCTCGGGAAGCCGTACGAGTGGGGTGCGGAGGGGCCTGCGACGTTCGACTGCTCGGGGCTGACCTCGCAGGCCTGGGAGAAGGCGGGGCGGCCCATCCCCCGGACCAGCCAGGAGCAGTGGGCGCGGCTGCCGCACATCCCGCTGGCCGAGCTGCGCCCCGGTGACCTGGTGGTCTACTTCCCCGAGGCGACGCACGTGGCCCTGTATCTCGGGGACGGGATGGTCGTACAGGCGCCGCGGCCGGGCGCGAAGGTGAAGGTGTCGCCGGTCGCGGCCAACCCGGTGCTGGGCGCCGTACGGCCGGACCCGGACGGGGAGCCCCTGGGGCGGTACACCCCGCCGAAGCTCCCCGCCGACGCCACAGCGGGCTCGGACGAGGGCTACGCCCTCCCCACGGAGCCCACAGAGCCCACAGAGCCCACGGGATCCGGTGACTACGCCCCCGCGACCGAACCCAGGTAAGCGGCCGTCTTGTCTGGCTCGTAGAAGAAGTTCTCGAAGTCCGACGGGTCGTCGAAGGCGTTGGCGAAGCGGTTGGCCACGGGGGGCAACTGGCCTGCCGCGCCGAGGAGGTTGATGATGTGCTCCGGCGGCGGGGCGAGCATCGCGTTGGTCCACTTGGTGACGTGCTGGGCGGTGTCCCAGTAGCGGTCGAAGGTGGCCCGCATCCAGGTCTCGTCGAACTCCTTCTCGCCCTGTTCGATGATCGACGCGAGATACGAAGCCGCGCATTTCGAGGCGGAGTTGGAGCCCTGGCCGGTGATGGGGTCGTTCGCCACGACCACGTCGGCGACCCCGAGGACCAGGCCGCCACCGGGCAGCCGGCCGACCGGGTTACGGACGGTGGGGGTGTAGCGGCCGGCCAACGTGCCGCCCGCGTCGGTGAGTTCGGCCTTTGTGGCCCGCGCGTACTCCCACGGCGTGAACCGCTCCATGAGTTCCAGGGTCAGGGAGAGGTGTTCGGCCGGGTCGCGGACGCCGTTGAAGACATCGAGGGGGCCGCCGGGTATGCCCTCCCAGAACAGGATGTCGGCGCGGCCCGAGGTGGTGAGCGTCGGCATGACGAACAGCTCACCGACGCCCGGGACCAGGTTGCAGCGGACCGCGTCCAGGTCCGGGTGCTCGGGGCGCGGGCCCAGGCCGTGGACGTAGGCGACGGCCAGCGCGCGCTGCGGCTCGCGGTAGGGGGAACGGTCGGGATCGCGGGCGAACATCGACACCAGCTCACCCTTGCCCGCCGAGACGAGGACCAGGTCGTACGTACGGGAGAAGTAGTCGAGGTCGCCAACTGCCGCGCCGTGGATGACCAGTTGGCCGCCGCGCTGGGCGAACGTCTCCATCCAGCCGGCCATCTTCACCCGCTGGTCGACCGACTGGGCGTAGCCGTCGAGCGTGCCGAGCCAGTCGATCGCGCGCTGTGTCGGGCCCGGGTCGTGCGAGCCGGGGGCCGCGACCGAGACGCCGAGTCCTTCGATCTTCGGGGCCTGGGACTCCCAGAAGTTCAGCTGGAGATCGCGCTCGTGCTGGAGGGCGGTGTGGAACATGCACTGCGTGGACATGACCCGGCCGGACCGGATCTCGTCCGAGGTCCGGTTGGACATCAGGGTGACCTCGTACCCGTGCGACTGGAGTCCGAGGGCTATCTGGAGTCCGGCCTGACCGGCTCCGACGACGAGTATCTTCCGCATACGGTCTGCTCTCTCCCCTTGTCGCAGTTACTCGGGACTGACGTCCAGCGCGTGCCCCACGAGGGCGAGCAGGGTCTCGATCACCGGGAGGCGGCGCCGCGCATCCATGATCATGACAGGTATGTGCGCCGGCACCGTGAGCGCGTCCCGCACGTCCGCCGCGTCGAACTCGGCGCTGCCGTCGAAGTGGTTGACGGCCACGACGTACGGCAGCCCGCAGCTCTCGAAGTAGTCGAGCGCCGGGAAACACTCCTTCAGCCGCCGAGTGTCGGCCAGTACGACCGCGCCGATCGCGCCGCGTACCAGGTCGTCCCACATGAACCAGAACCGCTGCTGTCCCGGCGTACCGAAGAGGTAGAGGACCAGGTCGTCGTCGAGCGTGACGCGGCCGTAGTCCATGGCCACGGTGGTCGTCTGCTTGTCCGGGGTCGCGGTGAGGTCGTCGGTGCCCTCGCTCGCCTCGGTCATCAGCGCCTCCGTCTGGAGGGGCTCGATCTCCGAGATGGTGCCGACCATCGTGGTCTTGCCGACGCCGAAGCCGCCCGCGATCACGATCTTCGTGGCGATCGGCGCACGGGTGCGGTCCTCCTGCCACGGCCGCAACTCCTCTTTCTCCGCAGGAAGTTGACCTTCCGGCGGGAGGTGGAGAAGCGGGGAGACGCCACGGGCGACGTCAGAGACGACGGAGTCCACTCAGCACCCTTTCCAGCAGCGCGCGGTCCGGCTGCCCCGGCCCGTGACCGGTTCCGTACACACGGATCTTTCCCTGGTCCGCGAGATCGCTCAGAAGCACGCGGACCACACCCAGCGGCGTCCTCAGCAGCGCGGCGATCTCGGCCACCGTACGCATCCGGCGGCACAGTTCGACGATGGCCCGCAGCTCCGGCATGACCCGGGTGCTGAGGGAACCATTCTCCAACTCCTTGCGCTCCTCGGACGCTTCGATCGCGGCGACGAACGTCTCGACGAGGAGTACATGGCCGAAGCGGGTCCGGCCGCCGGTCAGCGAGTACGGGCGTACCCGGGCCGGTTTGCGGTCGCCGCCCCGGACGGGCAACCTGGGCACGGCGGGCGTACTCACTTGGCACCCCCCGCCGACCGGTCCCGCACTGCCCGGACCGCCATCGGACCGACCCCGACCGGCTCGTTGTCCGTCGCCCCCCGCTCGATCGACTCCCGTAGTTCACTGCGGAGTTCAGGGGTCAGGACGTGGCCGGCGCGGCCCACGAAGAGCGCCATGTGGTACGCCACCACGCTCATGTCGCAGTCCGGGGAGCCGTGCACACCGAGCAGCGAGCCGTCGCTGATCGACATCACGAAGAGGGTGCCGTCCTCCATCGCGACCATGGTCTGCTTGACGCCGCCGTAGTCCATCAGCTTGGCGGCGCCGATGGTGAGGCTGCCGATACCGGAGACGATCGTGGCGAGGTCGGCGGCGGAGCCCTTGGGGCCGGTCGGCTGGTCAGGCCGACGTTCCGCGTTCCTGTCTGGGTCGGACGAGAGCAGGAGCAGCCCGTCCGAGGAGACGACCGCGACCGACGTCAGTCCCGGCACCTCCTCGACGAGATTGGTCAGCAGCCAGTGCAGGTTGCGGGCTTCACTACTCAGGCCGAAGGTACTGGGCGCGGTCAACTGCTTGCCTCCTCGACTGTTCCCCCCGTGGCTTCTTCGGCGCGTGCCGGCTGAGCCGTACGTGCCGGTTCTTCCGTCTGTGTTGCCTGTGTTGTCTGTGTTGTCTGCGCCGACCGTCCCGTCTGCTCGGCGATCTCCGCCTCCACGTCACGGTGTCCGTCGCGCGCACCCCGCTGGAACCCGCCGAGCCTGCGGCGCAGTGCCTCGGCATCGACGGATCCCATACGTGGTCTCGGCGGCGCCGCGGGCGCGGTGATCTTCGGGGTCCGCTTGGGCAACCCCTTGTCGGTGACCGGCTCCTCCTCGGCGCGCTCGTGCGCGTCGGGGCCGATGGCATAGGGGTCCGAGACGGTTTCGGTGTCGGTGTCGGTGTCGGGAGCCGTGGGGACGGTCGGCTCGGCGGTGTCCTCGGCCGGGGGTTCCGGCGCGAACAGTTCCATGGTGATCTCGGACGCGGGGAGGGGCGCGGGGTCGGACTCCGGCGTTGGCACGTCCGTGTCCGAGCCGGTGTCCGAGTCCGAGTCAGCCTCGGCGTCGGCCTCCGCGTTCCGTACGGCTCGCTCCGCCAGGGCGATCATCGGGTCCGGTGCGTCGGCCGGGATCAGGTCGTCGGCCGGCGCCTCGTCCGGCTCCGCCTCCAGTTCCCCGCCCGGCTCCTCGGCCTCCGAACGCCCTTGCAGGACATTGGAGTTGACCTCTGCGTCGGCCCCCGGGAAGGACAGTGTCGAGCCGCCGAGCGTCGACGTGGCCGACGGCGATACGGCGGCCGGGTCCGGGACCAGCAGCGCCTTCGGCAGTATGACGACCGCCGCGACACCACCCTGCTTCTGCTCCCGCAACTGCACCCGCACACCGTGCCGATGGGCGAGCCGCGCGACGACGTACAGTCCGAGCCCGATCCCGTCGCCGCCCTCCTTCTCGGCGGCCTCACCCGTTTCGCTCGTCTCGTACGTGTCGTGCGGGGCGTCCGGATCGAAGTCGGCGAGGCGGGAGTTGAGGCGGACCAGGCGCTCGGCGGTCATGCCGATGCCCTCGTCCTGGACGGAGAGCATGATCTCGCCGCTCTCCAGGAGCCAGCCGGAGATCTCCACCGGGAGCTCGGGCGGGGTGAACGAGGTGGCGTTCTCCAGGAGTTCGGCCAGCAGATGACTGACGTCGTCGGCGGCGAACCCGGCGAGATGCGCGTGCGGCGGCAGCGCGGAGATGCGTACCCGCTCGTACCGCTCGATCTCGCTCACGGCGGCGCGGACCACGTCGACGAGCGGGACGGGACCCACGTGCTGGTGGCCGTGTTCGGCGCCGGCGAGGACGAGGAGGTTCTCGCTGTGCCGGCGCATGACGGTGGCGAAGTGGTCGAGCTTGAAGAGGGTGGCGAGCCGGTCCGGGTCCTGCTCGCGCTCCTCCAGGCCCTCGATGACGGCGAGTTGGCGCTCGACGAGGCCCAGGGTGCGCAGCGCGAGGTTTACGAAGGTGCCGTGGATGCTGTCCCGGGTGCGCGCCAACTGGGTGGCGGCGTCGGCGAGTTCGGCGCGCAGTTCCTCACGGGCGTCGGCCATCTTCTGGCGCTGGCCGACCAGGTGCTTGCGGTCGGCCTCCAGGGTGGCGATGCGCTCGTGGACGGCCAGGGCACGGGTGTGCAGGGCGTTGACGGAGCGGACGACCTGGGCGAACTCGTCGTTGCGGCCGGTGAACTTGACCGGTTCCTCGACGAGCGGATCGGCGGCCTCGGCGAGCCGGGCGGTGCCCCGGCGCAGCACGGAGAGCGGGCGGGTGAGGGTGCGGGCCATGGCGGTGGCGATACCGACGGCGACCAGGAGGAGGGCGCCGAGGGCGGCGATCCGGATCTCCAGGTCGGTGACGTCGTCGTCGCGGAGCTGGATGAGGGCCTTGGTGCGGCGGTCGTAGAGGGAGGACTCGACGCCGCGCATCAGCTCGACGCGGGCGGAGAGGGCCGCGTCCACGGCGCTGAGGCCGGTGGCCAGTTCGCGCGTGGACAGCGTGGGCTGGTCGGTGAGTGAGGCGAGGTACTTGTCGGCGGTGTCGACCTCGGGTCCGGTGACCGTGGAGTCGTAACTGCCGACGGCGGCCTCGGGGGCGCTCTCGCGGAAGTCTGCGAGCGCCGCGTCCGAGCGCAGACGGGCCTGCTGGGCGGCGGCGCTGAGGGCGCCCCGCTGCTTGGTGTTCGCCGGTGTGGTGACGGTCTGGTCGGAGGTCAGTCCGGTGACCGGGTCGTACACGGACTCGGTGGACGTCGGCACACTGAGCGCGGCGAGGAGAAGGCCCCGGGCGGCGGCGGCCTGCTGGACGGCGGAGTCGAGCTCGGCGAATGCGTACGCGCCTGCGCCCGCACGGGACGGCTGCTGCTCGGCCAACTGCTCGGCGAGACGGTGCAGGCCGACGATGGCGGCGGAGTACGTCTCGTGCGCCTGGAGAGCGGTGCTCTTCCCGGCGAGCGCCTCTTTGCGCAGCGACGCGATGTCGTCCAGGTCGGCGCGCAGCGCGGCCGGGGTGTCGGGGTTCGCGAGCAGATCGCCGACCTGCCGGTCGACGCGGGTGGTGCGCTGCTCGGAGGGCGCCTTCACCTTGGCTCGGCCGGCGGCGAGGTAGACGGTGACCTCGTCGCGTTCGTCGGCGAGCGAGTGGGCGAGAGTCAGGGAGTCCTGGGTCTGCGCCGCGAGTGTCACCAGATCCTGGGAGTCGTGGAGCTGGGAGGAGGCGGCGACGACGGACGGGGCGCCGGCCCCGGCGATCGCGGCGGCCACGACGGCGACGGCCACGATGAGCCGGTTGCGGACGTGGGCGGGGCGTCCCCGGCCCGCGGGATCGGTCGGGGCGCCACCGGTAGCGCTCCCCGCGGGAGCTGTCTGCCTGCCTGTGCGCCGAGGCCGCGTCTTCTGCACCGGTGCTCGCATTCCTGACTCGTGTGCCCATGGGCCCGGGTGACGATCCGTGGGGACCGGGGTGACGATCCGTCAACTGCATGGCCGCCCGGATGGTTCTGGCCTGCCGCTCACCCGGTACGGTTCCGGTTCCCCGGCACGGTCCGGCTCCCGACCCTCCCATGCCGGTGGGCGGGGAGCGCGCGTCACCTGACCCGCCACTCAAAGGAGTGAACATCAAGGAGTCAACCTCGGCCGGGAGTTGGCGGCAAGTTCCTCTGGCCTGTGCTGCCACCGTGCCCGGCAGGCCGGTTGGACGTGGACGGCGGGCTTTGACATTATCCGCCGCGACGTCTTCACGGAGTAGCTCATTCCCTTCCAAATCAGGCGACTGACCAGCGGCTACACGCTGTTTCGGCAATTGTTGCCAGCCTTTTGAGAAGCTTGTGGAGGGCTCGTGCAGACTGGCCGGATGCGCACTGAACTCGTCACGGAGCCCGGCGATCCGGCCCGCCCCAATGAGGACTTCGCAGCGATCGGACTTCCCGCCTCCGGACAGGGCGGTTCGCTCGTCCTCCTGGACGGGGTGACTCCCCCCAGGACCGGGACGGGTTGTCTGCATTCCGTCCCCTGGTACACGGCCCGCCTCGGCGGCGCCCTGACCGAACTGTCGGTTTCGCAACGGGATATGCCCCTGACCGAGGTGCTGGCGGCGGCGATCTCTCGTACCGCCGAGGCCCACGTGCAAACCTGTGACCTTTCTCACCCGCGTACACCTCAGGCGACCGTGGTTCTCGCCCGCTGGTCACCGGCCACCGTCGAGCACCTGGTCCTGTCCGACTCGGCCCTGCTGACCGGGTCCCCCGACGGCACGGTCACCGCACACCTGGACGACCGGCTGTCCCGTGTCCCCCGCGCCTCCCTGGCCACGGACGCGATCGCCGACGCGACGGTACGTAACAAGGAGGGCGGCTTCTTCACGGCGGCGGCCGATCCCTCGGTGGCGTCCCGCGCGGTGACGGGCTCGCTCCCGCGCGCCGAGGTCCGCGCCCTGGCCGCGCTGACGGACGGTGCGACCCGCTGGGTGGAGAGGTTCGGCGAGGGCGACTGGACGGCCTGCTTCACCGCCGTACGCAAGGAGGGCGCCGGGGCGCTGGTGCACCGCGTACGGGAGCTGGAGCGGGCGGACGCGGACGGGGGCCGACCGCGCCTGGGCCGCAGCAAGACGCACGACGACGCGACGGTGGTCTACGTCGAGCTGTGAAGCCCGGCGGCGATGAACTGCCGGCTACGGTGGGGGCGGCGGGGGCTACTTCTCCATGCCGAGGTTGAGCTGATGCAGCAGCCTGGCCAGTTCGGCCACCTCGACGCGGTCCCAGGCGGCCAGCTCACGCACGTACCGCGCCCGTCGCGCCTCCCGGACTTTACGGAAACGGACGCGGCCCTCGTCCGTGAGGTGGACGAGCCAGGCGCGGCCGTCGGCCGGGTCCGGCTCGCGGGCGATGAGGCCCAGCTGCTCCAGGGCGCGCAGTTGGCGGGACATGGTGGCCTTGCCGACGCCGATGTAGGCCGCGAGTTCGGTGGCACGCTGGCGCCCGCACTCGTCGAGCCGCACCAGCAGTCCGTACGCCGACGACTCCAGGTCGGGATGGACCTCGCGGGCCATCTCCCCGGAGTTGGCCCGGGCGCGCCGCAGGAACACGGTCAACTCGCGCTCCAGGGCGAGGAATTCCCGCTCCACCCCGCGCCCGGGCGCCGTGGACTCGACACGCTGCCTGCCGAGGCTCCCCTCGCCGTTCCCGTCCTCGTGCACGCCAGCACCCCTGATCCGGTTTCGCCGCTGAAGAAAGTTTCCGTCGTACACGGCCGTCGCCGCAGCTCGGACAGTATTTCGCAGGCTCGGAGCGACCATGTCATCCAGGTCCCTCCAAGCACCGATTCGGCGTACGGGAAGGCCCGGACCCCTTCCGGGACCCGGGCCCTCACCGACCGGCAGCGTCCGTCACGCCGCTGCCGGAACCTTCACCTCCGCCGGGTTCTCCGCCGGGGTGAGCGCCAGTTCGAGGACCTGGCGGACGTCCGTGACGGCGTGGACGTCGAGCTTCTCCAGGACCTCGGCCGGGACGTCGTCCAGGTCGGCCTCGTTGCGCTTCGGGATGATCACGGTGGTGACGCCGGCCCGGTGGGCGGCGAGCAGCTTCTGCTTCACACCGCCGATGGGCAGCACCCGCCCGGTCAGCGACACCTCGCCGGTCATGGCGACGTCCGTCCGGACGAGCCGTCCGCTGAGCAGCGAGGCGAGGGCGGTCGTCATGGTGACGCCCGCACTCGGACCGTCCTTGGGCACGGCCCCCGCCGGGAAGTGGATGTGCACACCCCGGTCCTTCAGATCACCCACGGGCAGCTCCAGTTCGGCGCCGTGCGAGCGCAGGAAGGAGAGCGCGATCTGCGCGGACTCCTTCATGACGTCGCCGAGCTGCCCGGTGAGGGTCAGTCCGGCGGCGCCGGTCTCCGGATCGGCCAGCGACGCCTCGACGTAGAGGACGTCGCCCCCGGCCCCGGTGACCGCGAGCCCGGTCGCCACACCCGGTACGGCGGTGCGCCGCTCGGCCGGGTCGGTGGCGGACTCGGGCACGTGGTGGGGCCGCCCGATGAGTCCGCGCAGATCGTCGTCCGTGACGGTGAACGGCAGCTTCCGCTCCCCGAGTTCGTGCTGTGCTGCGACCTTGCGCAGCAGCCGCGCGATGGACCGCTCCAGGTTGCGGACGCCGGCCTCCCGTGTGTACTCCCCGGCGAGCTTGCGCAACGCGCTCTCGTCCAGGGCTACTTCGGCGTCTTCGAGGCCGGCCCGCTCCAACTGCCGGGGCAGCAGGTGGTCCCGGGCGATGACGACCTTCTCGTCCTCGGTGTACCCGTCCAGCCGGACGAGCTCCATCCGGTCGAGCAGGGCCTCGGGAATGGCTTCGAGGACGTTGGCGGTGGCGAGGAACACCACGTCGCTGAGGTCGAGTTCGACTTCGAGGTAGTGGTCGCGGAAGGTGTGGTTCTGCGCCGGGTCGAGGACTTCGAGCAGCGCGGCGGCGGGGTCGCCCCGGAAGTCGGAGCCGACCTTGTCGATCTCGTCGAGGAGAACGACGGGGTTCATGGACCCGGCCTCCTTGATGGCCCGCACAATGCGCCCGGGCAGCGCACCGACATACGTACGCCGGTGCCCGCGGATCTCGGCCTCGTCCCTGACCCCGCCCAGCGCGACCCGGACGAACTTCCGGCCCATGGCGTGCGCGACGGACTCGCCGAGGCTGGTCTTTCCGACGCCGGGCGGCCCGACGAGCGCGAGCACGGCGCCACCACGACGCCCGCCCACGACCCCGAGCCCGCGCTCCGCGCGCCGCTTGCGCACGGCGAGGTACTCGGTGATGCGCTCCTTCACGTCCTCCAGGCCCGCGTGCTCGGCGTCGAGCACGGCCTGGGCTCCCTGGATGTCGTACGAGTCCTCGGTCCGCTCGTTCCAGGGCAGTTCGAGAACGGTGTCGAGCCAGGTCCTGATCCAGCCGCCCTCGGGCGACTGGTCGGAGGACCGCTCCAGCTTGTCGACCTCCTTGAGGGCGGCCTCGCGCACCTTCTCGGGCAGGTCGGCGGCCTCGACGCGGGTCCGGTAGTCGTCGGACTCCTCGCCGTCCTGCTCACCGTTGATCTCGCGCAGCTCCTTGCGTACCGCTTCCAGCTGCTTCCGCAGCAGGAACTCCCGCTGCTGCTTGTCGACGCCTTCCTGGACGTCCTTCGCGATGGTCTCGGCGACATCCTGCTCGGCGAGGTGGTCGCGCAGCTGCTGGGTGGCGAGCTTCAGCCGGGCCACCGGGTCGGTGGTCTCCAGCAGTTCGATCTTCTGGTCGGTGCTGAGGAAGGGCGAGTAACCGGAATTGTCGGCAAGGGTGGAAACATCGTCGATGGCCTGTACCCGGTCGACGACCTGCCAGGCGCCGCGCTTGCGGAGCCAGGCGGTGGCAAGTGCCTTGTATTCCTTGGCAAGTTCGGTGACATGACCGGGCACGGGGTCCGGGACGGTCTCGTCGATCCGCGTCCCCTCCACCCACAGCGCGGCCCCCGGCCCGGTGGTCCCGGCGCCGATGCGCACGCGCCCCAGGGCACGGATGAGGGCGCCCGGATCCCCGTCGGCCAGTCGGCCGACCTGCTCCACGGTGCCGAGGACACCGGTACTCGGGTATGTCCCGTCGATGCGCGGCACCAGCAGAACCCTGGGCTTGCCGGGCTCGGTACGCGCGGCGGCCTGGGCGGCCTCCACCGCGGCACGCACATCGGCGTCGTTCAGGTCCAGCGGAACCACCATGCCGGGCAGCACGACCTCGTCGTCGAGCGGCAGCACGGGCAGTGTGAGCGGTGTGGACGTCGAAGCCATGATCTCCCCTTCGGCATTCAAGTTGAGCTATGCCGACTCAATGCTTGGCGGCGGTTGATTGTTCCCCGGGGCGTGTTCGCCGTGAGCGATCACCTCTGCCGCGACTGCCGGGCACCCGCCTACAGTCATCTACGTAACACTCATTAACGCATAACAGCTATTACACAAGGGGTCGGCGTGGGCGGAAACAAGGACGGAACCGTGCGGGCCTGGGTAGACGGCTGGGTCGTCTCGCGCGGGGCATCTCCGCCCCTGGTCGAGCCCTGGGGATACACGATCGACGTGGGTACGGCCGAGCACGTCACCCGGCACGTCCTCGACGCGGTGAACGACGACGTCGACGAACGGACCGTCCGGAAGGTGGCCGACGCGGTGACCGGCTCGGGCGTATGGCTCAAGGTGTTCGACGACCCGGCGAGGGTCGGCGGCTGGCTCGGCGAGGGCTGGTGGGTCGATCCCGAGCCGGGCTACCTGATGTCGGTTCCGCTGACGCCCACGGAGGCGCCGCCCGCCCCCGACGGTTACCGGGTCCGCGTCTGGACGCGCGCCGGGGTGACCCGCGTCCTGCTCGCGGCGCCCGACGGTTCCTGGGCGGCCCGCGGCCAGCTCGCCCCGACGGGCAGCACGGCGGTCGTCGACCAGGTGGAGACCTCCCCCGCGCACCGCCGCCGGGGACTCGGCTCCTTCGTGATGCGAACGCTCGCGCAGGAGGCCGTCGCCCAGGGCGCGGAGAGAGGCGTTCTGGCCGGGACACCGGACGGCCGGGCGCTGTACGAGGCGTTGGGCTGGCGGGTGGAGGCGTTTCTGACGAGCGCGAAGTACATGGGGGCGAAGGCGGATCAGGCCGGTGTCAGTGCGCTTCCGGCACCGCTGAGTACATCCAGGTGCCGTCCGACAGGGCGGCCAGGACCCGGCGCTTGATCTCGGCACGCTGCGGACTGCTGACGAGGGACAGGGGCAGATAGCCGACGTGCTCCTCGTGCGTGCGCAGCTCGGCGCGGATGAAGGCGTACTCGGCCGGATGTCCGTCGACGAGGAGCCGGTCGGCCGCCGCTTTGGCCTCGGACACAGCCCTCGTGTACGGACTTTCGAGTGCTCGTTCGCGCAACGCCTGGGTGATCTGCCGGATGTACCGCTTGCACTCCATGCGCCGCTGCTGGACGGCCGCGAGGAAGCGCCGGGCGTTGAGTACCGCGACCGCTTCTGCCTCAGGCAGCGTGCAGAAGTCGTCGGGGAGCGTGCCCAGAGCATGCGGCGTCTCCGCGCAGGCCCGGTCCGCGGCCATCGCCCCCAGTTCCCGCAGGGCGTTCTCCCACCGCTTCAGCATCAGCGGGTGACGCAGCGCCATGTCGCGTTCGTCCTGCTCCTTGGCGTCGTCGGCCGCGGCCAGCCGCACGGCGGTGTCGCCGGCAGCCAGCAGCGCGTCGACTTCCGGGGAGCGCGGCGCGGCGAGCCGGCCTTCGCCGACGGCGTACGCGATCTCGTCGTGCACGTCACGGAACGCGGGCGGCTCGGCCATGTCGCTCACGAACCGCCGGGCGCGCTCCCGCTGGACGAGTTCGGCGTACTCGTCCGGGAACGCGATCCTCAGCCAACCCTGGGCCGTGAGGTGGGAGTTCATACCGCTCTTGCGTTCCCGGCTGTTGTTGAAGTCGTTGCGCCGCAACTTCTTTACCAGTACGGCGGCCTCGTGGGCGCGATGGCGAACCCGGCCCAGCCGGTGCTCGGTGACCTCCAGTCGGGGGTCGCCGGAGTAACGCATCCGCTCGGTGGCGACCTGAAGCTCTCCGCCGGCGCACAGCAGAGCGTCCTGCCAGTCCAGCCGCCATTCCGCCTTGCGCAACAGACGGCCGGTGCGGGGCGGGAGGAACCTCCCGTGGACGGCTTCCGCGATGGCCACGGTCACGAGGTTGTCGAAGCTTTCGGTGATCAGCGCGACGAGCCTCTCCGTCGGCACCCGCTCGACATCCGCGACACGCAGCCTCTCCCCCACACCGGCCCCCTCGGTAACCATCGACCTCCAGTGGGACCGCGCACTCGCCGACCCCACCCTTCTCGGGCAGGCTATCCGGATCAGAGTAGTCAGACAGTCACTTTCCGTGATTTGCCCGGGCCTCCGGCCAGACCCACCCACGGCCACATGGCGACCCCGATGGCCAGCGCCATCACATGCCCCCAGTTGGTCATCGGATCGGTGTACGCGACGAGATCCTGAACCAGCGTCCCGCCGAACAACACGAGCAACGGCCACCCCAGCCAGGGCCGCAGCAGCCCGGCCAGCGCCCCCACACTCGCCGCGACCCCGAAGCTGATCCCGTAGTCGAGCCGGTGCAACGAACTCCCGGGCAGCCACCCCACCAGCACGCCGAGCCCCACCGGCACCTCCGTCGCCAGGGTGGCCAGGACATGCCCGAGCGCGAACACCCCAGCGGTGCGCAGCCCCCCGATCCGCCGCTCCAGCGCAGTGAGGACGAGGAGGAAGACGACGGCATACGGCGAGGTCACGCCACCCACGACCCACAGCGCGCTGGCGACCAGCACGGGCACGGGCATCCGTACGAGATGGGCGACATCCGTGCTGGAGCCCTGGTGGAGGACGTGCACGAGGGCCGGGTCGGCGTGTTCGGCGACGAAGGCCGTGACCAGGAGGACGGCGGCGAACGTGAACGTGAACGGAGTTCCGGTGGGCGTGGGGAGGACGCGCCAAGGGCGGAGGACCCGCCTCCTGGGGGCAGCGGCTTCCTCGACCACGGGCCGCGCGGACACCGCTTCCACCGGGCCCCGCTGCCTCGGCATCCCGTCAAGCAGCCGTCCGCCCTCCGCGACGGGCATGCCCGAGGGCGCCGGCGAACCCGGCGTCACGTCACCCTTCGCGTCGGCCCGTTCCACGGTGAGGCGCTCCTTCCGTTTCGCCCCACCCTTCGCCTCCACCCATGCCGCTGTCTGTGACCCGCGCCACGCACCGGCCGATTCACAGGAAGCCGACAGGTCCCGCCAAAGGCCACGTCCGACCCCCACCCGGCTGCCAAAATGGCCTCATGACCCGTACGACCGACTTCCATGAAGCCCCCGAAGTCCTGGACCGTCGCGAGGGTCCGTACGGCGAAGTAGTGCTGCGGCGCCACGGGGAGTTACTCCAGATCATCGCCAACGGATGCTTCCTGATGGACACTTCGGACGGCCGGTCCGAACGCCTGCTGATCGACGCCGCCCGCGACGCCCTCGCCACCGCCCCCCATGCCCCCGCCCCGCGTGTCCTCATCGGCGGACTCGGCGTCGGGTTCTCGCTCGCGCACGCCGCCGCCGACCCCTTCTGGGGACGCATCACCGTCGTAGAGCGTGAACCCGCGATCATCGGGTGGCACCGGGACGGCCCGCTCGCCCCGCTCTGCTCCGACGCCCTCGCAGACCCCCGTACCGAGGTCGTGGCAGCCGACCTCGTGAATTACGTCAATGAGACCTACGCCACATTTGACGCGCTGTGTCTCGACATCGACAACGGGCCCGGCTGGACCGTCACGGAGGACAACGAAGGCCTGTACTCGCAGGCCGGACTGGCAAGCTGTGCAAGGGCGTTGAGGCCGGACGGGGTGCTCGCTGTGTGGTCCGCGCAACCTTCCCTGGAATTTGAGCAAACTCTACGGAATGCCGGGTTCCGGGCAGTACGCACCGAAGAGATCCCGGTTGCCCGAGGAGTCCCCGACGTCGTCCACCTCGCCGTAAGACCTGGATAGCCCTGATGCGGTGACTGCCCGTACTCTGCTTCCCGACGCCGATCACTCATCCGATCAGTCGTGCGTCAATCGCAGTCATGCGCGGACAAGCGCAGCCAAGGAATCACCCCACTGGTTCCGGAAAGCACACTTCAGGGGCGGGCGATGGAGCAGACACACACCTCCCAGAACGGCGCGACGGCGACTCCGGGCGCCCAGCGCCGGGTTCTCGTGGTCGAGGACGACCCGACGATCGTCGACGCCATCGCGGCCCGTCTGCGCGCCGAGGGATTCCTCGTGCAGACCGCGGGCGACGGGCCGGCCGCCGTCGACACCGCCGAGGCCTGGCAGCCCGATCTGCTGATCCTCGACATCATGCTGCCCGGGTTCGACGGGCTGGAAGTATGCAGGCGGGTACAGGCCCAGCGGGCCGTACCCGTACTGATGCTCACCGCGCGCGACGACGAGACCGACATGCTGGTCGGGCTCGGAGTCGGCGCCGACGACTACATGACGAAGCCTTTCTCCATGCGTGAACTGGCCGCGCGGGTGCATGTGCTGCTGCGCCGGGTCGAGCGGGCCGCCATCGCCGCGTCGACGCCGCGCTCCGGCATCCTGCGGCTGGGCGAGCTGGAGATCGACCACGCTCAGCGGCGGGTGCGGGTGCGCTCCGAGGACGTGCATCTCACGCCCACCGAGTTCGACCTGCTCGTCTGTCTCGCCAACACGCCCCGCGCCGTGCTCTCCCGTGAGCAGCTGCTCGCCGAGGTGTGGGACTGGGCGGACGCCTCCGGCACCCGCACCGTCGACAGCCACATCAAGGCGCTGCGCCGGAAGATCGGCGCCGAACGGATCCGTACGGTGCACGGGGTCGGCTACGCGCTGGAGACACCGACGCCATGAACCGAGGGCGGCCGGCCGCACGGAGGAGCCCCGGGGGAGAGTCCTGGGGCGGCGTCCGTCCGTTCTCGATCAAGACCAAGCTGGGTGCTCTGGTCGTCGTCTCGGTGCTGATCACCACCGGTCTGTCGATGATCGCGGTGCACACCAAGACGGAGCTCCGCTTCATCACGGTCTTCTCGATGATCGCCACACTGTTGATAACGCAGTTCGTGGCCCATTCGCTCACCGCGCCGCTGGACGACATGAACGCGGTGGCCCGCTCCATCTCGCACGGCGACTACACACGCCGGGTGCGCGAGAACCGCTGGGACGAGCTGGGCGACCTGGCCCAGACGATCAACGTCATGGCGGACGAGCTGGAGGCCCAGGACCGTCAGCGCAAAGAGCTGGTGGCGAACGTCTCGCACGAGCTGCGCACCCCGATCGCGGGTCTGCGCGCCGTGCTGGAGAACGTCGTGGACGGGGTCTCGGCCGCCGATCCGGAGACCATGCGTACGGCGCTCAAGCAGACCGAGCGACTCGGGCGGCTGGTGGAGACCCTGCTGGACCTCTCCCGGCTCGACAACGGGGTCGTACCCCTGCGCAAGCGCCGGTTCGAGGTCTGGCCGTATCTCTCCGGCGTGCTCAAGGAGGCCAACATGCTCGCCGCCACGCGCGCGGGCATCGCGTCGGGCTCCGGCGGCCACACCCGTAACGACGTCCATCTGCACCTCGACGTCAACCCGCCCGAGCTGATCGCGCACGCGGACCCGGAGCGTCTCCACCAGGTCGTCGCCAACCTGATCGACAACGCGGTCAAGCACAGCCCCGCGCACGGCCGGGTCACGGTGAAGGCGCGGCGCGGGACGCCGCCCGAGTCGCTGGAGCTGGAGATCCTGGACGAGGGTCCGGGCATCCCGCGCTCGGAGTGGCACCGCGTCTTCGAGCGGTTCAACCGCGGCGGCGTGAGTGCGCCACACGGTCCGGGCAGCGACGGCGGTACGGGGCTCGGGCTGGCGATCGCCCGCTGGGCGGTCGATCTGCACGGCGGCCGGATCGGTGTGGCCGAATCCGAGCGGGGTTGCCGGATTTTGGTCACCCTTCCGGGAGAGTCATCCGTCCCAAGTTGACGTAAAGTTCGAAGCGGAGCCACAAGATCCACCTACGTCCGCGCTGGCGGACGCGCGTGGACACGTGTGATTGGTCACAGGCCCGCGCATTTCGTGCGCCCGGGCGACAATCAGGGCTTCCCTCGAGTGTCCCTTTCGGACCGGAACCCCGCTTGTTTCCCGCCATTTCACCCCCCGAAACACGATTGTTGATGTGACTTACGCGACGATGCACGAACCCGGACTGACCTTTCGGCCACGGGGGCGTAGCCTTGATTCCCGCTGTCCATCACCTTGTGAAGCCACCATGTGAAGCGGAAGAGGGCGGTTGCCGCCGTGTCGCCACAGTCCCCCAGTAACTCATCGAGCATCTCGACCGACGAACCCGCAGGTAACCCTGCGGCGGCGTTCGGACCCAATGAGTGGCTCGTCGACGAGATCTATCAGCAGTACCTCCAGGACCCGAACTCCGTAGACCGTGCCTGGTGGGACTTCTTCGCCGACTACAAGCCCGGAGCGGCCTCCGCTCCCACGGCTACGGCGGGTACTGCGGCCGCGGGGGCCGCAGAGACCACCCCGACCCTCACGACCGCCACAGCGGCTCCGGCCGCCCCCGCGGCTCCCGTGACCCCGACCGTCCCGGCTCCGGCCCCGGCGGCGGCTCCCAAGCCCGCCGCTGCCGCTCCGGCAGTCGCTCCGGCCGCGAAGCCCGCCCCAGCGGCGCCCGCGCCGGCTGCCGCCAAGCCGCAGGCCGCTCCCGCGCCCCAGGCCGCGGACGGCCCGGAGTTCGTGACGCTGCGCGGTCCGTCCGCGGCCGTGGCGAAGAACATGAACGCCTCGATCGAGGTGCCCACGGCCACGTCCGTGCGCGCGGTCCCGGTGAAGCTGCTCTTCGACAACCGCATCGTCATCAACAACCACCTGAAGCGCGCCCGGGGCGGGAAGATCTCCTTCACCCACCTCATCGGCTACGCGATGGTGCAGGCCATCAAGGCCATGCCGTCGATGAACTACTCCTTCGCGGAGAAGGACGGCAAGCCGACGCTGGTCAAGCCGGCGCACGTCAACTTCGGTCTGGCCATCGACCTGGTGAAGCCCAACGGCGACCGGCAGTTGGTCGTCGCGGGCATCAAGAAGGCCGAGACGCTGAACTTCTTCGAGTTCTGGCAGGCCTACGAGGACATCGTCCGCCGCGCCCGTGACGGCAAGCTGACGATGGACGACTTCACCGGCGTGACGGTCTCCCTGACCAACCCCGGCGGCCTCGGCACCGTTCACTCGGTCCCCCGCCTGATGCCCGGTCAGTCGGTCATCATGGGCGTCGGTTCCATGGACTACCCGGCCGAGTTCCAGGGCACGTCCCAGGACACGCTGAACAAGCTCGGCATCGCGAAGGTCATGACCCTCACGTCGACCTACGACCACCGGGTCATCCAGGGCGCCGCCTCCGGCGAGTTCCTGCGCGTCGTCGCGAACTACCTCCTCGGCGAGAACGGCTTCTACGACGAGATCTTCGAGGCGCTGCGCATCCCCTACGAGCCGGTCCGCTGGCTCAAGGACATCGACGCCTCGCACGACGACGACGTCACGAAGGCCGCCCGCGTCTTCGAGCTGATCCACTCCTACCGGGTCCGCGGCCACGTCATGGCCGACACCGACCCGCTGGAGTACCGCCAGCGCAAGCACCCCGACCTGGACATCACCGAGCACGGGCTCACCCTCTGGGACCTGGAGCGCGAGTTCGCGGTCGGCGGCTTCTCCGGCAAGTCCCTGATGAAGCTGCGCGACATCCTCGGCGTGCTGCGCGACTCGTACTGCCGCACCACCGGCGTCGAGTTCATGCACATCCAGGACCCGAAGCAGCGCAAGTGGATCCAGGACCGCATCGAGCGCCCGCACTCCAAGCCGGAGCGCGAGGAGCAGCTGCGCATCCTGCGCCGGCTGAACGCCGCGGAGGCCTTCGAGACCTTCCTGCAGACGAAGTACGTCGGCCAGAAGCGCTTCTCCCTTGAGGGCGGCGAGTCGGTCATCCCCCTCCTCGACGCCGTCATCGACAGCGCGGCCGAGTCGCGCCTCGACGAGGTCGTCATCGGCATGGCCCACCGTGGCCGGCTGAACGTGCTCGCGAACATCGTCGGCAAGTCGTACGCCCAGATCTTCCGGGAGTTCGAGGGCAACCTCGACCCGAAGTCGATGCACGGCTCCGGCGACGTGAAGTACCACCTGGGCGCCCAGGGCGTGTTCACGGGCCTGGACGGCGAGCAGATCAACGTCTCGCTGGCCGCCAACCCGTCCCACCTGGAGACGGTCGACCCGGTCATCGAGGGCATCGCCCGCGCCAAGCAGGACATCATCAACAAGGGCGGCACGGACTTCACGGTCCTGCCGGTCGCCCTGCACGGTGACGCGGCCTTCGCGGGCCAGGGCGTGGTGGCCGAGACGCTCAACATGTCGCAGCTGCGCGGCTACCGCACCGGCGGCACCGTCCACATCGTCATCAACAACCAGGTCGGCTTCACCGCCGCCCCGGAGTCGTCGCGCTCCTCCATGTACGCCACGGACGTGGCCCGCATGATCGAGGCGCCGATCTTCCATGTGAACGGCGACGACCCCGAGGCCGTCGTCCGCGTCGCTCGCCTGGCCTTCGAGTTCCGCCAGGCGTTCAACAAGGACGTCGTCATCGACCTCATCTGCTACCGCCGCCGCGGTCACAACGAGTCCGACAACCCGGCGTTCACGCAGCCCCTGATGTACGACCTGATCGACAAGAAGCGCTCGGTGCGCAAGCTCTACACCGAGTCCCTCATCGGTCGCGGCGACATCACCCTGGAAGAGGCCGAGCAGGCGCTGCAGGACTTCCAGGGCCAGCTGGAGAAGGTGTTCACGGAGGTCCGCGAGGCCATCTCGCAGGCTCCCGAGGCCCATGTGCCGGACCCGCAGGCCGAGTTCCCGGTGGCCGTGCAGACCGCGATCTCCCAGGAGGTCGTCAAGCGCATCGCCGAGTCCCAGGTCAACATCCCCGACCACGTCACCGTCCACCCGCGACTGCTGCCGCAGCTGCAGCGCCGGGCGGCGATGATCGAGGACGGCACGATCGACTGGGGTATGGGCGAGACCCTCGCCATCGGCTCACTGCTCCTCGAAGGCACTCCTGTCCGTCTCTCCGGCCAGGACTCCCGCCGAGGCACGTTCGGCCAGCGCCACGCGGTGCTGATCGACCGGGTCACGGGCGAGGACTACACCCCGCTCCAGTACCTCGCGGACGACCAGGCCCGCTACAACGTCTACGACTCGCTGCTCTCCGAGTACGCGGTCATGGGCTTCGAGTACGGCTACTCGCTGGCCCGTCCCGAGTCCCTGGTGATGTGGGAGGCGCAGTTCGGCGACTTCGTCAACGGCGCGCAGACGGTCGTGGACGAGTACATCTCGGCGGCGGAACAGAAGTGGGGCCAGACGTCCGGCGTCACCCTGCTCCTCCCCCACGGCTACGAGGGCCAGGGCCCGGACCACTCGTCCGCGCGCATCGAGCGGTTCCTCCAGCTGTGCGCCCAGAACAACATGACGGTCGCTCAGCCGACGCTCCCGTCGAACTACTTCCACCTCCTGCGGTGGCAGGTGCACAACCCGCACCACAAGCCGCTGGTCGTCTTCACCCCGAAGTCGATGCTGCGCCTCAAGGCGGCGGCCTCGAAGGCGGAGGAGTTCACGACGGGCGCCTTCCGCCCGGTCATCGGCGACGAGTCCGTGAACCCGGCCGACGTCCGCAGGGTCGTCTTCTGCGCCGGCAAGCTGTACTACGACCTTGAGGCCGAGCGGAAGAAGCGCGGCAACACGGACACCGCGATCATCCGTATCGAGCGCCTGTACCCGCTCCCGGGTGCGGAGCTCCAGGCGGAGATCGCCAAGTACCCGAACGCCGAGAAGTACCTGTGGGCGCAGGAGGAGCCGGCGAACCAGGGCGCGTGGCCCTTCATCGCCCTCAACCTGATCGACCACCTGGACCTGGCGGTCGGCGCGGACATCCCGCACGGCGAACGCCTCCGGCGCATCTCGCGCCCGGCGGGCTCGTCCCCGGCGGTGGGTTCGGCGAAGCGTCACCAGGCGGAGCAGGAGCAGCTGGTGCGTGAGGTGTTCGAGGCGTAGGCCTCCGGCAGCACAGCGGTTCAGCAGTTCAGCAGTTCAGCGGGGAGGGCCCGGCACCGGAGAGATCCGGTGCCGGGCCCTTCGTCATGCCCGGCCGGGTGGGTCGTAGTGGACGCCCAGGCTTTGAGGGCGGTTCCGGCAGGCCGGGCCCCTGATGCGTGCGCATAACCTGGAGGGGCACGACAACCGGACTTCGAGAGTTCCCCACTCAGCCGGACCCGATCCAGCCCCCACCAGCCCCGAGCAATCCCGAGCAGTCCCCAGGAGAACATCCGTGTACTTCACCGACCGAGGCATCGAAGAACTGGAAAAGCGGCGCGGCGAGGAGGAGGTCACCTTCGAGTGGCTCGCCGAGCAGCTGCGTACCTTCGTCGACCTCAATCCCGACTTCGAAGTACCGGTGGAGCGCCTGGCGACCTGGCTGGCACGGCTGGACGACGAGGACGACGAGTAGTCCGAAGTAAGCCGGAGCGGTCGGGAGTGGGCCGGATCCCCCGAACGGGTGTCTTGACTTCCCGTGAGCGCGATATATCGTGAATAGCAGAAGACGCGATATGGCGCGTTGCGCCCTGTCGCCTCCTCAGTTGTTCAGCCTGTCCGTTCACCCAGGGGGTCCGCATCATGTCCACGACGTCCGAGTGGTCCGTCAAAGAGCCCGGCAAGCTCACCTTCGACGAGCCCGTCACGGGCCTGCACGTACGCATCGTCAACGGAACAGTGAACGTGGTGGGCACCGACGATGGTTCCGCCCGCCTGGAGGTGTCCGAAATCGAGGGCCCACCTCTACTGGTGACCCAGGAGGACGGCGTCCTGACGGTGGCGTACGAGGACCTGCCCTGGAAGGGCCTCCTCAAATGGCTGGACCGCAAGGGCTGGCGCCGTTCCGCGGTGGTGTCCCTGGCCGTCCCGGCCGACACGCGCGTCGAGGTGGGCGTGGTCGGCGCCGGCGCCGTGGTCTCGGGGGTCGACGGTCCGACGGTGGTGAAGGGCGTCACCGGCGACACGACACTCGTGGGCCTCTCCGGCCCGGTCCGCGCCGACACGGTCTCGGGCAACCTGGAGGCCCAGGCGGTCACGGGCGACCTTCGCTTCAACTCCGTCTCCGGCGACCTCACCGTCGTCGAGGGCTCCGGACCGTCCGTGCGCGCCGAGTCGGTGAGCGGTTCCATGATCGTCGACCTCGACCCCGAGGGCCCGACGGACGTACAGCTGACGAACGTCTCGGGCGAGATCGCCATCCGGCTCCCGCATCCGGCGGACGCCGAGGTGGAGGCGAACACGGCGAGCGGCAAGATCTCGAACGCCTTCGACGACCTCCGCGTCCACGGCCAGTGGGGCGCCCACCGCGTCACGGGTCGCCTGGGCGCGGGCACGGGCAAGCTCCGGGCGACGACGGTCTCCGGTTCGATCGCCCTGCTCCGCCGCCCCCAGCGGGAGGACGAGCCGACCGACTCCACCCTGTCCACCGAGAACCAGTCGGCCCCGGCGGACGCTTCCGGTCCGACGAACAAGAAGGTGCTCTGACATGCCTCCCGTCTTCGCCCACGGCCGCCTGCGCCTCTACCTGCTGAAGCTGCTGGACGAGGCCCCTCGCCACGGCTACGAGGTGATCCGCCTTCTGGAAGAACGCTTCCAGGGGCTGTACGCCCCGTCGGCGGGCACCGTGTACCCCCGCCTGGCCAAGCTGGAGGCTGAGGGCCTGGTCACGTACACCACCGAGGGCGGCCGGAAGGTGTACTCCATCACGGACGCGGGTCGCGCCGAACTGGCCGACCGCAGCGGTGAACTGGCCGACCTGGAACTGGAGATCCGCGACTCGGTCGCCGAACTCGCCGCCGAGATCCGGGCCGACGTCCGGGGCGCGGCGGGCGACCTGCGCCGGGAGGTGCGCGCGGCGGCGAGCGAGGCCCGCAGAGGCCCCGGGGCCGGGCGGAGCGCTCCGTTCGGGGACCACGGGGAGAACGGGGACCACTCGGACGTCGGTGACAAGGAGGCGTGGCGTGTCGCGAAGGAGGAGATGCGGCGCGCCAAGCAGGAGTGGAAGGAGCAGGCCCGGCGCGCGAAGGACGAGAGCCGCCGGGCCCGCGAGGAGGCCCAGCGGGCCAGGCGCCAGGCCAAGGAGGCCCAGGACCACGCCCGCGCCCAGGCCCAGGAGGAAGTGCAGCGCATCGCCAGGCGCGTTCAGGAACAGGTCCAGGAGCACTTCAGCAGGGGCGACTGGCCGACGGGGGTCCGGGAGGGCCTGACCGAACTGGCCAAGGAGTTCGGCGAGTTCGGAAAGGACTTCGGCAAGAACCTGGGCAAGGACATCGGCCAGGGCCTGGGCAAGGACTTCGGCTTCCCCCGCCCCGGCGCCACCACGCCCTCCGCGACCCGGGAACCGGCTCACCCGGAACACCCGGAACACCCGGAACGTCCGGAGTACACAGACACCCCCCCGGACTTCCCGGCCGGCTACGAACCGCCTTGGGCCCACGAGACGCCCACCGGCGACCCGGCCCGCGACCTGGACCGCCTCCTCGACCGCTTCCGCGACGACATCCGCGACACGGCCCGCGACCACGGCGTCACGGAACCCCAACTCCACGAGATCCGCCGCCACTTGTCAGCGGCGGCGGCTCTGGTGGGGGCGGAACTACGGACACCGAAGGTGTGAAGGGAGGAGGAGGGGGAGTGACAGTCGGAGCGAGAGGGGGGTGCGGCCAGGGCGCGGGGCCCCCGCCAACACCCCCTCGCCGCCCGCCTTCTCAGCCCGCCTTCGCCTCGCCCCCGCCGTACAGCACACGGTCCAGGGCCTCGTACGTGACTCCCTGATCGGTGAGGACTTCCGACGGGACGCCGGGGCGGGCCGCGAGGGCGAGGAGGATGTGCTCGTCGCCGATACGGCGGTCACGGTGGGCCACCGCGATGCGCAGACACCTCTCCAGCACCTCCTTGGCGTCCTGGCCGAAGGTTCGGCGCCCCGACAACCACCCCCCGTCCCGGCGGTCGCCGGACATCGCGCCGACGCCGTGCACCTCCTCGACCCGGGAGACGATGTCGGACACGTCGATTCCGAGCCCGGCGAGGGCGTCGGCCTCGGCCTGGGACAGCCCGGCCCGGCGCCGGGCGTCGGCCAGAGCGGCCCTCACCGGCTCCTTGCGGTCGGCGAGCCCGAGCGAGGCCAGCGCGAAGGAGGCCCGGCCGGCCTCGCGGTCGAGCAGCGCGAGCAGCAGGTGCTCGGCGCCGACAGACCGGCTGCCGACGCGCTCGGAGTGCACGACGGCACCCCGCACCACAGCGCGCGCATCGTTCGTGAACCGTTCGAACATCACTGCCTCCCGTGTTTCTTGTGCACGGCCTGCCTGCTGACACCGAGTTCCGCGGCGATCTCCTGCCACGACCAGCCCTGATTGCGCGCACTGCGCACCTGCACGGACTCCAACTGCTCGACCAGCTTCCGCAGCGCGGAGACGGCCCTCAGCCCGACCCGCGGGTCGCGGTCGCCCGCGCGCTCGGCGAGATCTGTTGCTTCGGTCATATTGTCAACTTAGGTTGACGCACTGCGACTGTCAACCCCAGTTGACGCGATGCGGCAGTGAACGCGAAGGGCGGGCCCGGAAACCCGGGCCCGCCGCAGGGGGATGCGCGTGATCGGTGGTCAGGACGTGGTGAGGACGATCTTGCCGAACTGGTCACCGGATTCGAGGCGTTCGAAGCCCTCTCGAGCCCGGTCCAGCGGGAGCACCTCGTCGATGACGGGGCGTACGCCGGTGGTGGCACAGAACGACAGCAGGTCCTCCAGCTCATCCTTCGTGCCCATCGTCGAGCCGACGACCTTGAGTTCGAGGAAGAAGATGCGGGTCAGTTCGGCGTGCGAGGGGCGGTCGCCGCTGGTGGCGCCCGAAATGACCAGCGTGCCACCGGGCCGCAGCGACTTGACCGAGTGCGACCAGGTGGCCGCCCCGACCGTCTCGATCACGGCGTCCACTCGCTGCGGCAGCCGCGCCCCGGACTCCACGGCTTCGACGGCGCCCAGCTCCACCGCCCGCTTCCGCTTGGCCTCGTCCCGGCTCGTGGCGAACACGCGCAGGCCCGCCGCCTTGCCGAGCACGATCGCGGCGGTCGCGACACCGCCGCCGGCGCCCTGTACGAGCACCGAGTCGCCGGGGCGTACGCCTGCGTTGGTGAAGAGCATGCGGTACGCCGTCAGCCAGGCCGTGGGCAGACAGGCGGCCTCCGCGAAGGAGAGCTCCTTGGGCTTGGGCAGGACGTTCCACGCCGGTACGGCGACCTGTTCGGCGAAGGTGCCCTGGTAGCGCTCGGTGAGAATGGAACGCGGTTCCTTGGGGCCGACGCCGTGGCCCGTCTGGCCGATGACGGAGTGCAGGACGACCTCGTTGCCGTCCGCGTCGATGCCGGCGGCGTCACAGCCGAGGATCATCGGGAGGCGGTCCTCGGGGAGTCCCACTCCGCGCAGGGACCACAGGTCGTGGTGGTTGAGCGAGGCGGCCCTGACGTCGACCGTCGTCCAGCCGGGACGCGCCTCCGGGGCTGGGCGATCACCCAACTCCAGCCCGTTGAGCGGATGGTCGGGGTCGATGCGGGCGGCGTAGGCAGCGAACATGACCTTGACGATAGGGGCCCGGCGGGGCCGGGGGAACGAGGCGGCGCTGTGACACACGCCCTGTTGAGTTCGCCGGCTCTTTCAGCCCGTCCGAGGGTCCCCCCTCTGGGGGAGTTTGAGGACGAGCGCGTTCAGCGCGATGGGGGTCTGGGGGCGCAGCCCCCAGGGATGGGACGGGTAGAGACGGCGGGGGCGAGAAAGAAATGGCCCCGCCGCAACCGACGGGGCCACACCTGACGAACAACCCTCAGCGGCGAGCGACACCCTCCGCCCGAGCCGCCGCAGCGACCGCCGCCGTCACCGCCGGAGCAACCCGCGGGTCGAACGGCGACGGAATCACGTAGTCGGCCGCCAGATCCTCACCCACGACCGCGGCCAGCGCATCCGCCGCCGCGATCTTCATCCCCTCGGTGATCCGCGACGCCCGCACCTGCAGCGCCCCCGCGAAGATCCCCGGGAACGCCAGCACGTTGTTGATCTGGTTCGGGAAGTCCGAGCGCCCGGTCGCGACGACCGCCGCGTACTTGTGCGCCACATCGGGATGCACCTCGGGGTCCGGGTTGGCCATCGCGAACACGAACGCGTCCTTGGCCATCGAAGCGACCGCGGCCTCCGGGACCGTACCGCCTGAGACGCCGATGAAGACGTCGGCGCCCGCCAGGGCGCTCTCCAGCGACCCCGTCAGCCCGGCCTTGTTCGTCAGCTCGGCCAGCTCGCGCTTGACCGGCGTGAGGTCGTCCCGGTCCGCCGAGACGATGCCCTTGCGGTCGGCGACGGCGACATCGCCGAGCCCCGCCTCAAGGAGGAACTTCGCGATGGCGACGCCCGCCGCGCCCGCGCCCGAGATCACACCCCGCAGCTCCCCGAGCTCCCGCCCGGTGAACCGAGCCGCGTTGCGCAGGGCCGCCAGCGTCACGACCGCCGTGCCGTGCTGGTCGTCGTGGAAGACGGGGATGTCCAGTTGCTCCTGGAGCCGCCGCTCGATCTCGAAGCACCGCGGTGCCGAGATGTCCTCCAGGTTGACCCCGCCGAAGGACGGCGCCAGCCGGACGACCGTCTCGACGATCTCGTCCACGCCCGTGCAGGCCAGCGCGATCGGGACCGCGTCCACGCCGCCGAACTGCTTGAACAGGATCGCCTTGCCCTCCATGACCGGAAGGGAGGCCTCGGGGCCGATGTCCCCAAGTCCGAGCACCGCCGTACCGTCCGTCACGACCGCGACGACCGATGACTTCCAGGTGTAGTCGTTGACGAGGTCGGGCTGCTCGGCGATGGCGGTGCACACGCGGGCCACGCCGGGTGTGTACGCGAGGGACAGGTCGTCCTTGTCACGGATGGGCACGGTGGCCTGCACGGCCATCTTGCCGCCCCGGTGCAGGGCGAACGCCGGGTCGAACTCACCGGCATCACTGTCGGTGTGGATGTCGCTGCGAGGATTGACGATCTCCGCTGCCACTTTGTTGTACCCCTTAGGTCTTCACGGTTTGAGGGTGGCCACTCCTGGTGAGGGGTGGGCGGGCACCGCGCAAGGCCCCGGTGAGTGATGCGCACGGGCACGAACGCGACGGGCGCGCCGCACACGCGCCCTGAGCCCCTGATGAGGGGTGTAAAGAACCTTCTTACCGGACGGAGGACACCGACGACGACCCCATAACGCGAAGGTCACACGTGGGCGACACGACTCATCACCACACATGCCCACATACCCGGGCATGATCGATCAAATCGAGAAGCAGCCGGCGCGGGAGTCGGGGGCATGTCGGGGCAGGAGTCGGGGCCCTGTCGAAGCAGGAGTCCTGACGCAGCCGTACGTGCGGATGCAACAGCCGCTCACCTGGCGAGATACACCGAAGATCTTCCGGCCGGAACGAATGATTCCCGTAGAAGATCCGGGAAGGTCCGGCTCTGATGCACCGACCTGACGCTCTACGGGGGTCACCCGTTATCCGATTTTGACATAGCCGGTTGCCTGAAGGACCAAGTCCGAATGGCAAGATGCCGTAATCACACAAGGTCGCGACACTCAAAGATGCGTGCACCAGTCGACCCGCCGGTACGGTCCGCCCTCTGGGTAGGCCCCGGCCCCAATGGCACACCATCCATCCGCCGGAGGAACCCACCATGACCGCAAGCTCCACCCTTCGTACGACCGCTGCGCAGAACCGGCTAGCCGCGGTCGGTGCGATCGCGGTCGCGGGCGCCCTGCTGCTCACCGGATGCGGTGACCAGACCAAGGACAAGGGCACTGGCTCGGACACCGCCTCGACGAGCTCTGCCCCGCTGGCCGCCAAGCTGCCCCAGGCGATCCGGGACAAGGGCGTCATCACGGTCGGCTCCGACATCGCGTACGCGCCGGTCGAGTTCAAGGACAGCTCCGGCAAGACGGTCGGTATCGACCCCGACCTGGCGGACGCCATGGGCAAGCAGCTCGGTGTGAAGTTCGAGTTCCAGAACGGCACCTTCGACACCCTGATCACGGGTCTGCGCTCCAAGCGGTACGACATCGCCATGTCCGCGATGACCGACACCAAGGACCGCCAGGAAGGCACCGAGAACGGCAAGAAGGTCGGCGAGGGCGTCGACTTCGTCGACTACTTCACCGCCGGTGTGTCGATCTACACCAAGAAGGGCGACGACCAGGGCATCAAGACCTGGTCCGACCTGTGCGGCAAGAAGATCGCGGTCCAGCGCGGCACGGTCTCCGAGGACCTCGCCAAGGCCGAGACGAAGAAGTGCACGGGTGGCAAGAAGATCGCCATAGAGTCGTACGACAACGACCAGCAGGCCCAGACCCGGGTGCGCGCGGGCGGCGCGAACGCCGGCTCCTCGGACTTCCCGGTCACGGCGTACGCGGTGAAGACCTCGGGCGGCGGCAACGACTTCCAGGTCGTCGGCGAGCAGGTCGAGGCGGCTCCGTACGGCATCGCGGTCGCCAAGACGAACACGCAGCTGCGGGACGCCCTGCAGGCCGCGCTCGACGCGATCATCAAGAACGGCGAGTACGGCAAGGTCATCGCCAAGTGGGGCGTCGAGGACGGCGCCGTGACCTCGGCCGCCGTCAACGGCGGCAAGTGACCCGAGGCTCACGGAAGCTACGGGCACTGAAAGGCAACACCCGTGACTGTTGACATCGACAAGACGACAGGACCGGCGGACACTCCCCCGGCCGGACCGGAGGCCATCAAGGCCATCCCGGTCCGGCACTACGGGCGGTACGTCTCGGCCGTCGTCGCGATCGCGATCTTCGTCGCGATCGTCTACGCGTTCGCCCAGGGCAACATCAACTGGGGCGCCGTACCGGACTACTTCTTCGACGACCGGATCATCACGGGCGTCTGGAAGACCCTCCTCCTGACGGTTCTCTCGATGGTGATCGGCATCGTCGGCGGCATCCTGCTCGCCGTCATGCGCCTGTCCAAGAACCCGGTGACCTCGACCATCGCCTGGTTCTACATCTGGTTCTTCCGCGGCACCCCGGTCCTGGTCCAGCTCGTCGTCTGGTTCAACCTGGGCCTGGTCTTCACGTACATCAACCTCGGTCCGATCTACAAGGACTACTGGTCCAGCTTCATGACGCCGCTGCTGACGGCGCTGCTGGGCCTGGGCCTGAACGAGGCCGCCTACATGGCGGAGATCTGCCGCGCCGGCCTCCTGTCGGTCGACGAGGGCCAGACCGAGGCCTCGCACGCCCTGGGCATGAGCCACGCCAAGACCCTGCGTCGGATCGTGATCCCGCAGGCGATGCGCGTGATCGTGCCGCCCACGGGCAACGAGGTCGTCAACATGCTGAAGACGACCTCGCTGGTCTCGGTGGTCCAGTATCCGGAGCTCTTCCGCTACGCCCAGGACATCGGCCAGGTGTCCGGTGCCCCGGTGGAGATGTACTTCCTCGCCGCGGCCTGGTACCTGATCCTCACCTCGATCCTCAGCGTCGGCCAGTACTACATCGAGCGGTACTACGCGCGCGGTTCCAGCCGTACGCTGCCGCCAACGCCGTTCCAGAAGATCAAGACCAATTTGTTCTCCCTCTCCGGCTACCGGCGGTGACCCCCATGACCTCAGTGGAGAAGACCGACGGCACCAGCGTCAACGCCATGGTCAAGTCCGAAGGCGTACACAAGTCCTTCGGCCCCGTCGAAGTCCTCAAGGGCATCGACCTGGAGGTGAAGTCGGGCGAGGTGTTCTGCCTCATCGGCCCCTCCGGCTCCGGCAAGTCGACGTTCCTCAGGTGCATCAACCACCTGGAGAAGGTCAACGCCGGGCGCCTGTACGTCGACGGGGAGCTGGTCGGCTACCGCCAGAAGGGCGACAAGCTGTACGAGCTGAAGGACAGCGAGGTCGCGCTGAAGCGGCGGGACATCGGCATGGTGTTCCAGCGCTTCAACCTGTTCCCGCACATGACGTCGCTGGAGAACGTCATGGAGGCCCCGGTCCAGGTCAAGGGCGTCACCAAGGCGCAGGCCCGCGAGCGTGCGGGCCAGCTCCTGGAGCGCGTGGGCCTGGCCGACAAGGCCGGCAACTACCCCTCGCAGCTCTCCGGCGGTCAGCAGCAGCGCGTCGCGATCGCCCGGGCCCTGGCCATGGACCCGAAGCTGATGCTGTTCGACGAGCCGACCTCGGCCCTGGACCCGGAGCTGGTCGGCGACGTCCTCGACGTCATGCGTGACCTGGCCGAGTCCGGTATGACGATGATCGTCGTCACCCACGAGATGGGCTTCGCCCGCGAGGTGGGCGACAGTCTCGTCTTCATGGACGGCGGCGTGGTCGTCGAGTCGGGCAACCCGCGCGATGTCCTGACGAACCCGCAGCACGAGCGCACGCAGTCGTTCCTGTCCAAGGTGCTCTGACGACAGCAGACTTGCGCAAGGGGCGGTACGAGATCCCTCGTACCGCCCCTTCCGTGTTGCCGGCCTACTTGAGCGCGAGCAGCAGCGTGTCCGAGGGCGAGCACCACACCGGACGGGCCTCCGCGAACCCCTTCTCGCGCAGCACGCGCGCGTGCCACTGGGCGGAGGGCATGTCGCCGTCGGCGTGCTCGCCGTAGATCTCGAAGCGGCGGGCGGTCGGTCCGGCGAGGACGGGGTCCTGGGCGGCGAGCTGCCACCATTGCGCCCAGTCGACGACACCACTCTCTTTGGCCTGATCCATACGTGTGAGGCGCAGTGCGCGCTCCGCCGCGTTGATCCGGGGCGTGCTGTCGTCGATCATGTGGTCCGCGTTCATGAACAGACCGCCGTCGCGGACGACCTCCGCGATCCGGCCATAGAGGTCCGCGAGGGGTTCGCTGTGCAGCCAGTGCAGGGCGGTGGCGGTCAGAACGGCGTCGTACGAGTCGTACGGCAGCCCGCTCGTCCACCTCGGGTCCTTGAGGTCGGCCGTGACGAAGGTGACGCGGTCGTCGCCGGCGAAGGTGCCCTCGGCGATGGCGAGGAGAGCCGGGTCGAGGTCGACGCCGGTGCTGGTGGCCTGCGGGAACCGGTCGAGCAGCCGGGCCGTGATACTTCCCGTGCCGCACGCGAGGTCGAGCACGCGCGGGGCGGGGCCGACGAGGGCCTCGACCATGTCGAGCATGATCCGGAACCGCTCCTCACGGTCCGGCATGTACCACTCCTGCTGCCGGTCCCAGCTCGCCTGCCAGGCATTCCAGTCGATTTCGGCGTTTGTACCGGTACTGGTGGTCATCGAAGCCCCTCCGTCGGCCGCTCACTTCGAACGCACGCGTAATACCCTGGAAGCAATGTCAGTCGTTACTTCCTCGCATCCACGACCATAGAACGCCCTCGTAAGGACTACAAGTGGAACTGGCCTATTACTCGGACTACGCTGTGCGCCTCGTCAACACCGAGGAACCGGCACGCGGAAAGGACTCGCTGACCTCGATCGACTCCGTCCGCGATCTCTTCGGCGTCAACCAACAGGCCGCCCGTCGCGCCACCGACGCCGACGTGACCCGGTTCCGCTCCGTACGGGCCCGTCTGCGCGCGGTCTTCGAGGCGGCGGACGCCGGCGACGAGACGCTCTCGGTGGACCTGCTGAACTCACTTCTGCTGGAGTTCCCGGTGAGCCCGCAGATCTCCGGGCACGACTTCCGGGACGACGACGGCCGCCCGCTGTGGCACATGCACCTCGCCGACCACCCGTCGAACGCGACGGCGGGCTTCGCGGCCATCGCCGCGATGGGCCTGGCCTTCCATCTCACCGAGTACGGCGTGGACCGCCTGGGCCTGTGCGAGGCGCCGCCCTGCCGCAACGCCTACCTCGACACCTCGACGAACCGCTCCCGCCGCTACTGCTCCGACCGCTGCGCGACCCGGGCCAACGTGGCCGCCTACCGCGCCCGCAAACGACTGGAGGCGGACCGGTCCGAGAAGACGAGCCTGGCGGCCGAGACCGCCCAGCGCAGCAGCGCCAGCGGCGAACGCTGACCGGGCTTGAGCGGCCGGTACCGGAACCGGACCCTGCCCAGGATCAGCTCGTGCGGCACGGTCCCGTAGTCGGTGCTGTCGCCGCCGGCGAAGGCGTTGTCCCCAAGGACCCACCAGCCGCCCTCACGGCGCTCCGCGGCCCGCTTGACGACCAGCAGGTCCTGCTGGAACGGATGGCGCAGGACCACGATGTCCCCGGCCTTGACCCGGTTCCCGTACCGCACCACGAGAAAATCGCCGTGATACAGCGTGGGCACCATCGACGGGCCGGTCACGGCGACCCATCCGAAGCGCTTCGCAACCCCTCCGCGCTCGCTCCCGTTTTCGCTCCCATGTTCGCTCTCCTGCGACAGCTCCGGCATCCCGGCACCTCCCCGGTTCCATCCTCCACCAGTCCCAGTGTCACCCCCTACTTTTGTCCTAAGCCCATGGGGGCACTCGCGAAAACCCCTCCCTCAGGGAGTAATGTCCAACCTGAGAAGACGATCACGAGGAAGGAACGCTCCATGCTTTCCCGCCTGTTTGCCCCCAAGGTCAAGGTCAGCGCTCACTGCGACCTGCCCTGCGGTGTGTACGACCCGGCCCAGGCCCGCATTGAGGCGGAGTCGGTGAAGGCCGTGCAGGACAAGATGGCAGCCAACGACGACCCGCACTTCCAGGCGCGTGCCACCGTCATCAAGGAGCAGCGCGCAGAGCTCGCCAAGCACCATGTTTCGGTGCTGTGGAGCGACTACTTCAAGCCCCCGCACTTCGAGAAGTACCCGGAGCTGCACCAGCTGGTCAACGACGCCCTGAAGGCCCTCTCGGCCGCCAAGGCGTCCACCGACCCGGCGACGGGCCAGAAGGCGCTGGACTACATCGCCCAGATCGACAAGATCTTCTGGGAGACGAAGAAGGCCTGATGCGAGGCTTCAGGGAAGGGCCGGTCGAAGTCGACCGGCCCTTTTCGCTGCCCCAGGCCGCTACGAGCCCGCTCAACGTCGGCAGACGAGAATCCCCGCCCGACAACCGACCTCGAACACCCCCTGCCGGGCGATCCGGTCGGTGACGATGGCGCGGGCCCGCTCGATCGTCGCGTCGAAGGGCACGTCGTACTGGTCCGCCCAGGCACGGTAGGACGCCAGGTACGCGACGACCGGCTCGGGGTCGTGGACCGTTACGGTGCTGGGCAGTTCGATCGTCCGCACCCGGCCGAACTCCTCCCCGAGGAAGGCCGGCGCCTTCTCCAGGGAGAAGCGGGCCCCGATCGAGAACCGGGTCGGTTCCTGTCCGGTGCCGAGCACGTCGCTCGCGGCCCGCTGCCACAGATCGTCGAGTTCGGCCTTGTCCCGCTCGCCGTTGGTCGAGGCGATCACCAGGCCGTCACGGTCGACGACACGGGCCAACTCCCGCACCGCCTGCGGGATATCGGGCACGTGGTACAGCATGTGCATCGCCAGGGCCGCGTCGACGCTCCCCGTGGCCAGCGGCAGCCGCGTGACATCCGCGACGGCGACCGGGCCGGGGACGACTGCGAGGATGCCGGGCGCGATGTCCAGGCCCAGCACGGCCAGGTCGGGCCGGTCCGCGCGCAGTCGCTGGACGTACTTGCCGTTGCCGCAGCCGACGTCGACCACGCGCCCGCTCCCCCGCACCCCGCTCAACTGCTCGGCAGCAATGCCCGGCAGGTCGTGACGGGGCGTCTGCCACTGGTAGAGCGACTGCCGGGCAGCCAGGTCACGGTCGCTGCTGTACGCACTCCCGGCGAGGCGGGTCCGGTCGGTGGCGGTCAAGCGGTCGGGCACGTCAGAGGCTCCCTGCTGTGGACGGTTCACATACCGTCGTCATCCTCCCCCGCCTCCAGCAGGTTCGCCGCCGCGCCCACGATGCGCGGGTCCGGACTGCCGACGACCTCCTCGTCCTTGCCCGTGTAGTCGAAACGGGCCAGCACACTGCGCATTGCCTCCACCCGCGCCCGCTTCTTGTCGTTGCTCTTCACCACCGTCCAGGGGGCCTGTTCGGTGTCCGTCTCGCGGAACATGGCGACCTTGGCCGCCGTGTAGTCGTCCCAGCGGTCGAGGGAGGCGAGGTCCATGGGGCTCAGCTTCCACTGTCGTACGGGGTCGACCTGACGGATCGTGAAACGGGTGCGCTGTTCGCCCTGGGAGACCGAGAACCAGAACTTGATCAGGTCGACGCCGTCGTCGACGAGCATGCGCTCGAACAGCGGGGTCTGGCGAGTGAAGCGGCGGTACTCGTCGTCCGTACAGAAGCCCATGACCCGTTCCACGCCGGCCCGGTTGTACCAGGAGCGGTCGAAGAGGACTATCTCGCCGGCGGTCGGGAGGTGTTCGACGTAGCGCTGGAAGTACCACTGGCCGCGTTCGCGCTCGGTGGGCTTCTCCAGGGCGACCACGCGGGCGCCGCGCGGGTTGAGGTGCTCCGTGAAGCGCTTGATCGTGCCGCCTTTTCCGGCCGCGTCCCGGCCCTCGAAGACGACGACCAGTCGGCGGCCGGTCTGCTTGATCCAGCTCTGCAGCTTCAGCAGTTCGATCTGCTGGAGCCGCTTGTGCAACTCGTACTCCCTGCGCTCCATGCGCTCGGGGTACGGGTAGTTCTCCCGCCAGGTCTCGACCGGACTGCCGTCCGGCCGGATGAGGACGGGCTCGTCGTAGTCGCTGTAGTCGACCTTCAGTCCGGACATCAGGGGTGTCATACCGTCGGCCTCCTTGGCATCAACATCAATGGTCAGTAGCGATCGGTAGCCATCAGCGGCAGTCAGTGGAACTGCGGCACGATCAGGTAGATGCCGTACGCGACCACCGCCGCACACGCCAGGAAGCACAGCCCCGCCTGGGCGAACCCGAGCGAGTGGGTACTCCCGTCATTCTCACGCGCGCCCTCCACCCGGGCGAGTCCGAGGACGCCGAGGGCGAAGACGACGACCACGGCGACGGTGACCCCGAGGCTCACCGCGGCGACCTGGCCCAGTGCGGTCCAGTCCAGCTTCATGTGGGTTCTCCCTCGCTCACGCGGCCGTACCGACGCTCGTCGGCGCCGTCGACCTGATGCTGACCTCGTGGGTGTCGTTGACGTTGTGCGCGTCCACCGGGTTGCGGCGCGCGGCGAGGACGATGCCCGCCGCGACCGCCACGGCGACCAGCGCGACGACCACGGTGCCGAAGTCGCCGCCGTACCTGACCGCGCCCGCGGAGACCCCGCCGACCAGTGCCGCGGCGGGCAGGGTGATCAGCCACGCCATGACCATGCGGCCCGCGACACCCCAGCGCACCTCCGCCAGCCGCCTGCCCAGACCCGCGCCCAGGATGCTGCCCGAGGCCACCTGGGTGGTGGACAGGGCGAAGCCGAGGTGGGCGGAGGTGAGGATGACGGCCGTGGACGCCGTCTCGGCGGCGAAGCCCTGCGGCGACTGGATCTCGGTCAGGCCCTTGCCCATGGTCCGGATGATCCGCCAGCCGCCCAGATAGGTGCCCAGGCCGATGGCGAGCCCCGCCGAGGCGATCACCCACACCGGCGGGCCGGCGTCATGGCCGAGCGCGCCCGCGGAGATCAGGGTCAGGGTGATGATGCCCATGGTCTTCTGCGCGTCGTTCGTACCGTGCGCGAGGGAGACCAGGGAGGCGGAGGCGATCTGACCGGCCCGGAATCCCTTGGTCACCGAGTCCTTGCGGGCGCGGGCCGTGAGCCTGTAGGCGAGGTACGTGGCGATCAGGGCCGCGATTCCGGCCACCAGCGGCGAGGCCAGCGCCGGGATCAGCACCTTCTCGACGACCTTGGTGAAGTGCACACCGTCGGCGCCGGCGCCCACCCACACCGCGCCGATCAGCCCGCCGAACAGGGCGTGCGAGGAACTCGACGGCAGGCCCACCAGCCAGGTCATCAGGTTCCACAGAATCGCCCCGACCAGCCCCGCGAAGATCATCCCCGGGGTGACGAGCGTGTCGTCGACAATGCCGCCGGAGATCGTCTTCGCGACCTCGGTGGACAGGAACGCGCCGACGATGTTGAGGACGCCCGCGATCAGGACCGCTGTTCTCGGTTTCAGGGCGCCGGTGGCGATGGAGGTGGCCATCGCGTTGGCCGTGTCGTGGAAGCCGTTGGTGAAGTCGAAGGCCAGGGCCGTCACGATGACGACCGCCACCAGGAACGTGATGTGGTCCATGTGTTCGATGGAAGCAAGCGCAGGCGTACTCGCGGCGAACTGCGGGCAAAGCCTGTTCCTGGAAAAAACGCAGGTGACGTGGACGATCGCCACCCTACGATCATCCCATGAGCACTGGCACTGGCACTGGCACTGGCACTGGCAACGGCAACGGCATCCGCTGGACCTACGCCTTCATCGACCGGCCCGCCGGACGCCTCCGCCCCGCACAGGCCTTCTGGGCCGCCGTCACGGCCACCCGGATGTCCGAAACCCGGGGTGAGCAGGGCGAGTTCGCGACCCTGTTGCCGGGCGAGGGCGACGCCTGCGTCAAGGTCCAGGGGGTGGACGCCGGGGACGGCGGTGCCCATCTCGACTTCGCCGTCGAGGATGTCGACGCGTTCGTCGGATCGGCGTCGGCGCTCGGAGCGACGGTCGTCGCCACGCACGCCGGGTGGGCCGTGCTGCGGTCCCCCGCTGGGCAGTTGTTCTGCGCCGTGCCCTGGCACGGGGAGACGGTACGGCCCGTCGTGGTGGACGGCAGCCGCCTGGACCAGGTGGCCATCGACATCCCGCCGACCGCGTACGCCACGGAAGTCGCCTTCTGGGAGCGCCTCACCGCCTGGGAATCCCTCACCGGCTCACTCCCGGAGTTCCACGTCCTGCGGCCCCCGGCCAACCTCCCGATCCGCATCCTCCTCCAGCGCCTCGGCGCCGAACGGCCCACCGCCTCCGCCCACATCGACCTGGCCTGCGCCGACATCGGGGCGACCCGCGCCCGCCACGAGCGACTGGGTGCCACGGTCGTCGCCCACGGCACCCACTGGACGGTCATGCGCGACCCGGCTGGCGCCACGTACTGCCTCACCGGCCGCGACCCCGAGACGGGCGGGCTGCCGAAGCCGACGACAGCGGACAGGCTCGCCTAGCGAAGG
Source organism: Streptomyces sp. NBC_00576 (assembly GCF_036345175.1). Lineage (NCBI taxonomy): Bacteria > Bacillati > Actinomycetota > Actinomycetes > Kitasatosporales > Streptomycetaceae > Streptomyces > Streptomyces sp. NBC_00576. The sequence goes on from NZ_CP107780.1 coordinate 3,413,924, forward strand.
GGCGCAGACGCACAAACCACGATCACCCCGGACGTCTCCTCCGGCGTCGGGGAAGCCCCCGGTGTCGCCGAGCACAGATCCTCCAGGTCCTGCCGAAGCAGCGGTGCCGGATCGTCTTTGCCCGTCCCGTACCGGCCGTACGTCTGCGGCGGCTCCGCCGAGTCCCGCAGCCACACCGTGAGCCCACCGCCGACTGCCACCGCGACCACCCACACAAGCACAGCCCGCCGCCACGCCCTGCGGCTCACCCCCACGCCTCGACGTCCACCACGGCGGCCACCGGGATCGGCCCGTACACGTGCGGGAACTCCTCGCCACCCGGCTTCGGGGCCTCGTACTTCAGGGGTACGTCGAGCCGGGCGGGGTCCACGACCAGCACCACCAGGTCGTCGGGACCGTCGTAGGAGCCGTACAGGAAGGCCGCCACGGCGGGGAGTTGGGCCCGGGTCGAGCAGTGGATGAAACCCTCCTCCTGGAGGGTGCGGCCACGCGTCGACATCTCGTACGTGCCTCGCTCGCGGGCCGCGTCCCAGAGGGCGCGTTCGGTGATGTGGAGTATGTGCGGGAGTTCAGGCATGAACCCAAAATAGCGCCGGGGGTACGAGCGCTCACACGTCCCCGGCACCGTCCATGACGGGCCGGATCTCCACGGGGTGGGCCGGCGCACCCTCCGGGACCGGGCAGCGGGTGACGCGCGCGGCGATCTCGGTGACCCGCTCCAGGCTCTCGCACTCCAGCAGCCAGTAGCCAGCCGTCAGCTCCTCTGTGTCGCTGTAGGGAGCGTCGGTGATCACCGTGCCGCCGTCCTCGCCGACGGTGACGTGTCGGATCCGCACGGGTTCGGCCAGGCCGTTCCCGTCGAGGAACTCGCCGGTCTCGGCGAGGTCGGCGTTGATCGCACCCATGTACGTGTACATGGCCTGCACGTCGTCCTCGGTCCAGGCGGGGACGCCCTCAATCGCCCTGCCGCTCTGGGCCTCGTAGTCCGCCTGCGTCCCGCGGACCGTCACCAGGTACTTCATGACCGCTCCTTCGGCTCGGGCCGCGGCGATCGGGCGGCTCTGCCGGAGCCGTCCTCCGCCTCGGCAGCCGGATCGACGTACGCCTCGCACTCGGCGTTGCGGCACGGCCCGGCGACCCACTTCGGCACCCATGCGCCCAGGGTCTTGTACCGCCGCACCACCGTGGTCACATGCTGTCCGCAGTCGGGACAGTTGTGCTCATCTCGGCCCATGCTTCCAGGGTATTGCGGGAGCGGCGGGGGCGCTCCCCGCCGGTTCGGCGCATTCCGCCGGTTCAGCGTTTTCTGCCGGTTCAGCGTTTTCTGCTGTACGTCCGCACGAGCACCCCGTTCTTGAACGGGCGCACCTCGTCGAGAGCGAACTCCGAGACGTCGAAGCCGGCCCCGAACATCGGCATGCCGGCGCCGAGGACGATCGGGTACGTCTTGATGACGAGCTCGTCGATCTCGTCGATCAGTTCACCTGCGATCCACGATCCACCGCACAGGTAGATGCCCAACCCGCCGTTCTCCGCCTTGAGTTCGCGGACCCTGGCGACCGGGTCGGCGGCGATGATCTCGACGTGCGGGTCGGGTGACTCCCCCAGGGTGCGCGAGGCGACGTACTCGCGCAGGTGGGCGTACGGGCTGGTGACGCCCTCCTTCAGGGCCACCTCGTAGCTGGCCCGGCCCTGGACGACCGTGTCGAAACGGCGGTTGGGCAGGTCGTCGAGGCCGAGGGCGCGGCGGCCTCCGGTCGAGATGGTCTCGGGGTACTCGGTCTTCAGGAACTCCAGGAACGCCTCGTCGACGAACGGGTACATGAAGGCGGCGTCGCCGCTCTCGTCCCCGATGAAGCCGTCGATCGAGCAGGCGATGAAGTAGGTGAGCTTTCGCAAGCTGTTCTCTTTCCGCAGGGTGTCGTGTGACGCTTGGACCACTTCATTTATAGTGCTTCACTTGTAGTGGTTACAAGCGGTTTATCGAACAGTTCGGAAACCGGGAAGGAGGTTCGGGTGGTCAGGAATCCGGAGCGCAGGGCGGGTCTCGTCGACGCCGGGGTCGAGGTGCTGGCGCGTGAGGGGGCGCGCGGGCTGACCTTCCGGGCGGTGGACGCGGAGGCCGGCGTACCTGTGGGTACCGTCTCGAACTACTTCACCGGGCGCGACGACCTGCTGCGGCAGATCGACGCCCGGCTGCACGAGCGGCTCGCGCCCGACCCCGAGGTGCTGGCCGGGCTGCTGGAACTGCCCAGGGACCGTTCACTCGTCGTGGCCTTCATGCACGACCTGATGGGCCGGGCCGCCCGCGACCGCACGGGGTACCTCGCCCTCCTGGAGATGCGCCTCGAAGCCACCCGGCGCCCCGAACTGCGCGCCTCGTACACCAGATCGGTCCGCGGTGGCCTGGAAGAAGGCATGGAGTTCCATCGCGCGGCCGGGCTGCCCGGCGGCGACGAGACCGTCATGGTGCTCTATCTCGCGATGCTCGGGCTGCTCCTGGAACACCTGACACTGCCGGGCGTACTGGACGGCGTGCTGCCGGGGGTCACCGTCCCCGAGGGGCTGGTGGAACGGATCGTGGCGACGGTCGTACCGCAGACGGACGCATCGGGGACAGTGAGCGGGGATCAGGCCTGAGGCTCGCGCCACATGGGCCACATCTGGGGGCCGTCCGGGAGGTCGAGGGGACGGCCGAGGAGGTCGAAACCGAGCCGCTCGTACAGCTTGAGGCTGCGCGCGCAGCTCGCCTCCAGATAGGCGGCCACTCCCTCGCGGTCGCAGCGGTCGAGGACGTGCTGAACGAGAGCTGTGCCCAGGCCCCGGCCCTGGTTGTCCGGTGCGACGGCGATCATCCACAGGTACTCGTGGGCGCGCCCGGAGGGGTGTATCCCGGCCGTGAGTTGCCCGATCAGTTCGACGCGCTCGTTGTCGGGATCGACTGCCTCGCGCAACTGGGCGGCATCGTCGCCCTGTTCCGCGTTCTCCGGGTGGGCGTCGGCGGGGACGGACAGCCACAGGGCGCATGCCGTGCCGTCCTCGGTGAGGTCGACGCGCCCCTCGGCGAGCACGATGTCGAGGAAGGCGGCCATCAGTTTGGGATGCGTCGCGCGGCGGTGCGCGGGGTCCGGGAAGACCCAGCCGCTCACCGGATCGTCCTGGAACGCCCGGTCCAGCAACCGGACGACCAGTTCCCGGTCACCCTCGCCCGCCGTACGTATCGCCACGCCCATGCCGCGCCCCTTTTGTCTCAACCGCCGCTGATCGTTCGGCGGTTGAGCCTAACGGGTGTGCGAGATGTGACGGGTCCCGCACACCGTGGGGATGTGCGGGACCCGTCGACCGGAGCGCCGCCGCGGGGCGTACGGAGTCAGGGCCGTACGCCCCGCCACGGGTGGCTCCGGGGCTCAGGTGGTGCGGCGGGTCACGAACTCGGCCAGCGACAGGAGGCCGCCCGCCGCCTCCGGGTCGGGGACCGCGCGGGACAGTTCGTGTATCGCGCGGGCCATCCGGTCGGCCGCCTGGAGCTGCGCCCAGTCCCTGCCACCCGCCCGCTCGACAGCGAGCACCGTCCGCTCCAGCGCCCCTTCCTGCCCCTCGTCGTACGGAACTCCGTACAACTCGGCCAGTTCTGCGGCCGCCGGAGTGCCGGAGGCCAGTGCGGCGACCACGGGCAGGGACTTCTTACGGGCGACCAGATCCGCCCCGGCCGGTTTGCCGGTGCGGCTCGGGTCCCCCCATATCCCGATCACGTCGTCGATGAGCTGAAAGGCGAGCCCGGCCTCCCGGCCGAACGCGTCCATCGCCTCGACGTCCGCGGCCGATCCACCCGCGTACAGCGCCCCGAGGGCACAGGCGCAACCGAGCAGCGCGCCCGTCTTCGCCTCGGCCATGGCGAGGCACTCGTCGAGGGTGACCTCGTCGGTGCCCCGTTTCTCCATGGCCGTGTCCGCGTGCTGCCCCTCGCACAGCTCGACGACGCAGGAGGCGAGCCGGGCCGCTGCGGTGGCGGACGCCGGGTGCGGGTCCTCGGCGAGCAGCCGCAGCGCCAGGGCCTGCAAAGCGTCCCCCGCGAGGATCGCGTCGGCGTCGCCGAACACGGTCCACGCGGTGGGCCGGTGTCTGCGGGTGGTGTCCCGGTCCATGACGTCGTCGTGCAGCAGGGTGAAGTTGTGGACCAGTTCCACCGCGGCGGCCGCCCGTACGGCGGCCTCCCGCCTGCCGCCGAGTGCCGCGGCCGCGGTCAGCACCAGCGCGGGGCGGATCGCCTTGCCCGCGTTGCCCGCCGCCGGGCTGCCGTCGGCGTGCTCCCACCCGAAGTGGTAGAGCGCGACGCGGCGCATGGCCCCGGGCAGGGACTCGATCGCCCCACGCAACTCGGGATCGACCACTGTCCGGGCCTGCTCCAGGATGAGGGCGGCGTCCTGCCCGTCCGACCCGCCGGACGCCACCCGCTCCTCCCCCTTCCCCCGTACATGTACGGGGGAAGGGGCCTGGCCTGCGCGCCTTGTACCCACGGTCGGCCACTCCCCTGCCACAGACTCCGGGGATCTCTCCGAAGGGCTCTGAGCCGGACTGCCGATGGGGTTCCGCCTCTCCGGATCCAGAGTCTCGATGGTCTCGGCCGGGCCGTGGGCCCGGGTCATCGCCAGCGACCGATCTCGACGTTCTCCAGCACGCCGAGGGCGTCCGGCACCAGGACGGCCGCCGAGTAGTAGGCCGTCACCAGGTAGTTGATGACCGCCTGTTCGTTGATGCCCATGAACCGCACGGACAGGCTGGGCTCGATCTCGTCCGGGATACCGGCCTGCTGGAGCCCGATGACCCCTTGCTCGGCCTCGCCGGTACGCATGGCGATGATCGAGGTCGTACGGGCCTCGGTGACCGGGATCTTGTTGCACGGGAAGATCGGGACACCGCGCCAGGTGGGGATGCGGTTGCCGCTCATGTCGATCGTCTCGGGGACGAGCCCGCGCTTGTTCAGCTCACGGCCGATCGCGGAGATCGCGCGCGGATGGGCGAGCAGGAACTTGGTCCCGCGCCGCCTGCTGAGCAGTTCGTCCAGGTCGTCGGGGCTGGGTACGCCGTCGTGCGGCTGGAGCCGCTGGTCGTACTCGCAGTTGCTGAGCAGCCCGAACTCCCGGTTGTTGATGAGTTCGTGCTCCTGGCGCTCCTTCAGTGCCTCGACCGTGAGACGGAGCTGCTGCTCGGTCTGGTTCATCGGCTGGTTGTAGAGGTCGGCCACGCGGGAGTGGATGCGCAGCACGGTCTGGGCGATGCTCAGTTCGTACTCACGGGGCCTGGCCTCGTAGTCGACGAACGTGCGCGGGATGTCGGGCTCGCCGCTGTGGCCGGCCGCGAGGTCGATCTCCTTCTCGCCGTACCTGTTGGCGTGCTGCTCCGGGATCGCGCTCAGCGCCTGGAGGTGCTCGCGCAGCGAGTCGGCACGCTCGGCGACCTGCTCGAAGTGCGAACGGGAGAGGGTCAGCACGGTGCACGCGGTGACCGCGCGGGCCGTGTACTCCCACAGGGCATCGGGGTCGAGCAGCGCCTGATCGCCGAAGTACGCACCGTCGGCCAGCATGCCGAGTTCGGCGTCGTCCCCGTACGGACCCGTGCCGATCTTCTCGACCTTGCCGTGGGCGAGCAGGAACACCTCGTCGTTCGTGCTGCCGAACGAGGCGATCTCCGAGCCGGGTGCGAACTCCCGCTGCTGGCAGCGCCGGGCGAGCTCGGCGAACACCTCCTCGTCCTCGTAGGACCGCAGCGCCGGCAACTCGGACAGCTCAGCGGGGACCACTTCCACACGGTCGCCGGTCTTCACGAACGTCAGACGGCCGTCTCCCACGGAATAGGTGAGCCGCCGGTTCACACGGTATGCACCACCCTGCACGTTCACCCAGGGGAGCATCCGCAGCAGCCAGCGCGAGCTGATCTCCTGCATCTGGGGTACGGACTTGGTGGTGGTGGCCAGGTTCCGCGCGGCCGACGTGCCAAGACTCTGCTGCGGCTTGTCCTGCTCAGTGCGGATCTCTTCGCCTACCGACATAAAGAACTGCCTCCCATAAACACGTAACGCGTCGATGCGTTGATTCCCATCGGGTCCGCCCGCATCGGACGCCTGCACGCACCAGCCTTCCTTACCGAACGTGCCAGTGCTATTACACGAATGAGCGGGAATGGATCATCTCCGAAGTGGGCACATAGGAGTTCTTCGTCAGCTCGTTCGACCGAGCGAACGAGAATTGCCTCGCGGGGGAACTTCAAGATCGGGCCGGGCGTTTGAGCCATTGACGGACGACGAACAGGAGACACCGATGGCAGGCTTCCTGGACCGCGCCAAGGAACAGGCACAGCGCGGCCTGACGCAGGGCAAGCAGAAGCTCGACGAGGTACAGGCCCAGCGGGCGGGCAGCGACCTGCTCAAGAAGGTGGGTGCGGCGTACTACGCGGAGCGGCGCGGCAGCGGTTCCCCCGACGCGACGCAGCGGGCCCTGCAGGCCCTGGAGAGCCACATCGCGGTGAACGGGGACGCGTTCCTGCGCCAGTGACGGCCGGTGACGCCATAGGGGCGTCACTGACCGGATCGGCTCGCACGCCGTACGAACAATTCGCCCCTGACCGTTGGATTCCGGTACAAGCTGCGATACGAGGCGGTCACGACCGGTGGCCGTCGCGCAGCGCGAAGGAGACGGTCATGGCCCCACCCATGTCCGCTGCCGGCTTCCTGGACCAGCTCAGGGAGGAAGGCGTCACCGTCGTCGAGGTCGGCGACTGGGCCCACCACAACCGCAATCACAAGGGCCCCTGGGGCCCGGTCCACGGCGTGATGATCCATCACACGGTGACCAAGGGCAGCGAGCGCACGGTGGAACTCTGCCGCGAGGGCTACGCCGAGTTGCCGGGCCCCCTGTGCCACGGCGTCATCACCAAGGACGGCTGCGTCCACCTCGTCGGCTACGGCAGGGCCAACCACGCGGGCCTGGGCGACGACGACGTACTGCGTGCGGTGATCGTGGAGAAGGCCCTCCCGCCGGACAACGAAGCCAACACCGACGGCAACCGTCATTTCTACGGCTTCGAGTGCGAGAACCTCGGCGACGGCGAGGATCCCTGGCCGCAGGCCCAGCTCGACGCCATCGAGAAGGTCGCCGCGGCGCTGTGCCGCCACCACGGGTGGACGGAACGGTCGGTCATCGGCCACCGCGAATGGCAGCCCGGCAAGATTGATCCCCGGGGGTTCAGCATGCAGTGGCTGCGGGAGAGGGTGCGGGATCGGTTGAAGTAGGGGTTTCTCGCCCCCGCCGCCCCTACCCGTCCCATCCCGTTCCTGGGGGCTGCGCCCCCAGACCCCCCGCTACGGCCCTGAACGGGCCTTGTCCTCAAACGCCGGACGGGCTGAAGGCGCGGGCCGGTGCTGGAAGGGTGCCGGCCGAGGCGGGAGGTGCCGGCCGAGGCTAACAATGGGCCCGTGCCCCTTCCCACGCCCCTCCAGGAACTCAGAGACCCCCGCTTCACCCGCCACGGCCTCCGTCTGCTCCTCAAGCGCGACGACCTGGTTCACCCGGACCTGATCGGCAACAAGTGGCGCAAGCTGGTCCCCAACCTGGAAGCCGCCGCCGGGCGTCCGATCCTCACGTTCGGCGGCGCCTACTCCAACCACCTGCGCGCCACAGCCACCGCCGGCCGCCTCCTGGGCCTGCCCACGTTCGGCGTGGTCCGCGGTCAGGAACTCGCGGACCGCCCCCTCAACCCCTCCCTCGCCCACTGCGCGGCGAACGGGATGCGTCTGCACTTCGTCGACAGATCGACGTACCGGCGCAAAGCCGATCCCGACACCCTCGCCGCCGTCCGCCTGGAGGCGGGCGCCAAGGACGCATACGTCGTCCCGGAAGGCGGCAGCAACCCCCTCGCCGTACGCGGCTGTCGAGCCCTCGGTGAGGAGCTGCGCGGCCACGCCGATGTCGTCGCGGTCGCCTGCGGCACCGGCGGCACCCTCGCCGGTCTGGCCGCCGGCCTCGCCCCCGAGCAGCGCGCCCTCGGCATCCCGGTCCTCAAAGGGGGCTTCCTGGACGCGGAGATACGGGCCCTCCAGGACCTCACCTTCGGCGGGCCTCGCGGCTCCTGGACCCTCGACCACCGTTTCCACTTCGGCGGCTACGCCCGTACGCCCCCCGAACTGCACACCTTCGCCGACGACTTCGAGGCCCGTCACGACGTACCCGTGGAACGTCTCTATGTCGCCAAGATGCTGTACGGACTTGTCGCCCTGGCGGAGACAGGCGCATTCGCGAACGGGACCACCGTCGCGGCGGTGATCACGGGCCGCCCGTTCCCGTAGACGACCGGAGCCGCCTCCCCCTACTCCGTCTCCCGGAACGCCGCCGCCTCCTCCAGGTCCAGCCGCCGCAGCAGCGTCCGCAGCATCTCGTCGTCGATGTGGCGCCCGTCCCGCAGCCGCACGAACACCTCGCGTTCCGTGCTGATCATCTCCCGCGACAGCCGCCGGTACGCGTCGTCCACCGTTTCACCGGTAACGGGGTTGACCGAGCCCAGACGCTCCCAGACGGCGTTCTGACGGCGTTCCAGCACCGAGCGCAGCCGATCGGCCAGTGGAGGCGGCAGTGCGTTGCGTTCGTCCTCCAGCAGGCCCTGGAGGCGCCGTTGTGCCGCCCTGGACGCCTGCGCCTGGGCGTTCGCCTCCGCAAGCGTCTCGGCCTGCGCGTCCCGCCCGGGCAGCTTCAGCAGCCGGATCAGCGGGGGCAGTGTCAGGCCCTGGAGGACCAGCGTGCCGATGACCGTCGTGAAGGTCAGGAAAAGGACCAGGTTCCGTTCCGGGAACGCCTCGCCGCCCTCGACCGTGAGCGGGATCGAGAAGGCGATGGCCAGCGAGACGACCCCCCGCATCCCGGCCCAGGAGATGACGAACGCGCCCTTCCAGGTCGGGTTCGGCTCCCGTTCCCTGATCCGCGCCGACAGCAGCCGGGGCACGAACGTCCCGGGGTACACCCACGCGAACCTGGTGACGACGACCACGAGGAAGACGGCGATCGCGTACCAGGCGGCATCGACACCCTCGTAGTCCCCAAGTCCTTCCAGGACGACCGGCAGCTGCAGCCCGATCAGGGCGAAGACAGCCGATTCGAGAACGAAGGCAACCATTTTCCAGACCGCCTCCTCCTGGAGACGGGTCGCGAAATCGACCTGCCACGCGCGATGGCCCAGATAAAGCGCCACGACCACCACCGCGAGGACCCCGGAGGCGTGCACCGCTTCGGCGACCGCGTACGCCGCGAACGGGATCAACAGGGACAGCGTGTTCTGCAACAGCGCTTCCCTCAGGTGTGTGCGCAGCCAGTGGATCGGCATCATCAGGATCAGGCCGATCCCGATACCGCCGACTGCCGCGAGCAGGAACTCGCCGATCCCGCCCGCCCAGGTCGCGCCCTCTCCCACGGCCGCCGCGAGGGCTACGCGGTACGCGGTGATCGCGGTGGCGTCGTTCACCAGGGACTCGCCCTGGAGGATGGTGGTGACCCGCGACGGCAGCCCGACCCGGCGGGCGATCGCCGTGGCCGCGACGGCGTCCGGCGGTGCCACGACCGCGCCGAGCACCAGCGCGGCGGTCAGCGGCAACCCGGGCACGATCAGATAGGCGGCCCAGCCGACGACGAGCGTCGCGAAGAGTACGTACCCCACCGACAGCAGCGCCACGGGCCGCAGTTGCGCGCGCAGATCGAGGTACGAGCTGTCGACGGCCGCCGTGTACAGCAGCGGGGGCAGCATCAGCGGCAGGACGACATGCGGGTCGAGGGCGTAGTCGGGCACCCCAGGGACGTACGCGAACACCAGGCCGGCCGCGACCAGCAGCAGCGGGGGCGGGACAGGGGTGCGGCGGGCCCCGGCGGCAATGGCGGCGCTCCCCGCGACCAGCAGGAGCAGTGGCATCACATGCATCGGTTTCGGCCCACTCTCGTTTCCACCCACCCTGGTACTTCACGCACTCCGGCTTTCCGCGCGGCTTTGCGCACAGCCGTCGTAACCTGGCAATCATGAAACAGTGCACGCATGCCGACGCGCTGCCGCTCCCTGAACCCGAGCCCAAGAGCGAGACCTGTCCGGAGTGCCTGGCGGCCGGTACCCACCCGGTGCAGCTGCGCCTGTGTCTGGACTGCGGCCACGTCGGCTGCTGCGACACCTCGCCGATGCGCCACGCGACAGAGCACCACCAGAAGACCGGGCATCCGGTGATGCGGACCTTCGAACCCGGCGAAAGCTGGCGCTGGTGCTTCGTCGACCACGTTCTCGTATGACCGCGCGGAAACCGTACATTGCCGCGCACCCGGCCCCGCACCCGCGTGAGCAGGGGCATTGGTGACCGAGGGCGTACTCGTGTGACCCTGGATCCGGACGGTTCGACCGTCTGACGTCTGGGTACGTCAACCCGGCGCGCGCTCTTCCCAATTGGGCCCGCAGACCCCTAGCCACTGTGCGTATCCATAGGTTTACTATGAGTGACAGCAAGGGGCTGGGGTCTCGGGGACAGGAAAGTCGAGAGCGCGGTAGCGTCACCGCTGAACCACGTACGCGTTACCCCCGGGGGGCGACCCTCGGCCCCCGAAAGAGCTTGTACCACCTTGGAGGTGAGGGTGTCCCAGTTCGCAGGCGAGCCCGCGACCCAGGACTTCGTCGAAGTCCGGCTGCCGGCCGCGGGTGCCTACCTGTCGGTGTTGCGTACGGCCACGGCCGGTCTCGCGGCCCGTTTGGACTTCACCCTCGACGAGATCGAGGACCTGCGCATCGCAGTGGACGAAGCCTGCGCGATCCTGCTTCAGCAGGCCGTGCCCGGCTCCGTACTCAGCTGTGTGTTCCGGCTGATCGACGACTCCCTGGAGGTCACGGTCTCCGCCCCGACCACGGACGGTCACGCCCCCGCGCGCGACACCTTCGCCTGGACCGTTCTGTCGGCCCTCGCGGGCCAGGTCGACTCGACCGTCGCCGAGGACAAGACCGTGTCGATCAGTCTCTACAAGAAGCGCGGCGCGGGACCCGGGCCGGCGTGAGGAACGGGGACGGGCCGGTGCGGGACGAAGAACGCGGCACACGGGAGCTGCCCGCGGCGGGCAGCGGCGGCCCGGACGGGCCGCGGGACACGGCGGACGCCACCGCCGGGATCTCCGGCATCCCCGAGCAGGCCCGGCCGCACCCGGAGGACGACCCCTCGGAGGCCGGCTTCGTGGACGACGGGCAGCTGGATCGGAAAGGTGCCGTGCAGAGTGCGCCCCTGGAAGGGCCAAGTGAGGTCTCCCTTGTGCGCGCCAGTGCGCGGACTCGGGGAGGGTCGACGGGCGGGACGATGAGCGAGCACGAACGAGACGACGCGCAGGGCGCACAACAGACGGTGCAGGTCACGCACCACTCCCCGACGGACCGCAGCGGAGCACGCGCCCTGTTCTACGAGCTGCGCGCGCTGCCGGACGGCAGCGCCGAGTACGCGGAGCTGCGCAACCGGTTGGTCCGTATGCACCTTCCGCTGGTGGAGCACCTCGCGCGCCGCTTCCGCAACCGCGGGGAGCCGTTGGACGACCTGACCCAGGTCGCGACCATCGGCCTGATCAAGTCGGTCGACCGTTTCGACCCGGACCGCGGCGTCGAGTTCTCGACGTACGCGACCCCGACGGTCGTCGGCGAGATCAAGCGGCACTTCCGTGACAAGGGCTGGGCGGTCCGCGTCCCGCGCAGGCTCCAGGAGCTGCGCCTCTCGCTCACCACGGCGACGGCGGAGCTCTCGCAGCGGCACGGCCGCTCCCCCACGGTCCACGAGCTGGCCGAGAAGCTGGGCATCTCGGAGGAGGAGGTCCTGGAGGGCCTGGAGTCGGCCAACGCCTACTCCACGCTGTCCCTGGACGTCCCCGACACGGACGACGAGTCCCCGGCGGTCGCGGACACACTGGGCTCGTACGACGAGGCCCTGGAGGGCGTCGAGTACCGCGAGTCGCTCAAGCCGCTCCTCGAGGATCTCCCGCCCCGCGAGAAGCGCATCCTGCTGCTGCGTTTCTTCGGCAACATGACGCAGTCGCAGATCGCGCAGGAGGTCGGCATCTCCCAGATGCACGTCTCCCGGCTGCTGGCCAGGACCCTGGCCCAGCTGCGGGAGAAGCTTCTGGTGGAGGAGTAACCCTTCGGGTCTACTCCGGTGCGTTGCCGGGCCCCCGGATCCCGAGGGCCCGGGTCGCCTCCTGGTTCACCAGCAGCACCAGCGCGGTGACCGCCACGACACCCAGCACGATCCCGCCCGGAATGGCCATGCTGTCGGCCTGGAGCAGGTCGTAGGCGACGGGCAGCGCCATGATCTGGGTGATGACGGCGGGCCCCCGGCTCCAACTCCGCCGCCCCAGCAACCCGCGCGCGGCGAGCAGCGGCAGGAGCGCGAGCACGATCAGCGTGACGCCACCGGTGACAGCCTGCTGCCGGTCGTCCGGATCGCCGGTCAGCCCCAGTACGAGGATGAAGGCCCCGCCGACCACCAGGGCGAGCCCCTCCAGAGCGGCGAGCACGGCAGCCGCGGTCAGCCGCAGGGGCCGCGGCCCCGTCGGTTCGAGAGTTTCCGGGGCGGGGGTCTGCTCAGCGCTCACCCCTGAAGGGTAGCCGGGGGCACTCCGGCGCTGGACCCCGCGTTTCTTACTGATCTCTGACCTGCCCTGGGCCGGGTACCACCCAGTAGGTACCCTGCTTCGCATGCGTGCACTTCTCGTGGTCAATCCGGCGGCTACCACCACAAGCGCACGTACGCGCGATGTGCTGACCCATGCTCTCGCTAGCGAGATGAAACTCGAGGCGGTCACCACCGAGTACCGGGGCCACGCGCGTGACCTCGGCCGGCAGGCGGCGGACAGCAAGGACATAGACCTGGTCGTCGCCCTCGGCGGAGACGGGACGGTCAACGAGGTCGTGAACGGCCTCCTGCACAACGGGCCGGATCCGGACCGGCTGCCCGGCCTCGCCGTGGTCCCCGGCGGCTCCACGAACGTCTTCGCCCGCGCCCTCGGTCTGCCCAACGACGCCGTGGAGGCCACCGGCGCCCTCCTGGACGCCCTGCGCGAGAACCGCGAGCGCACAGTGGGCCTCGGTGTCGCGAGGGGCACACCGGGCACCGAGGACGAGTCCGTGCCGGAGCGCTGGTTCACGTTCTGCGCCGGTCTGGGATTCGACGCCGGTGTGATCGGCCGGGTGGAACAGCAGCGGGAGCGCGGCCGTAAATCCACACATTCCCTTTACCTGCGGCAGGTCGTGCGCCAGTTCCTGGGTGAGGCCAATCGCCGGCACGGCACGATCACCCTGGAACAGCCGGGCGTCGACCCGGTGACGGATCTGGTGCTGTCCATAGTCTGCAACACGTCCCCCTGGACGTATCTGGGTAATCGTCCGGTGTACGCGTCGCCTAAGGCTTCGTTCGATACCGGGCTCGACGTACTCGGTCTCAGTCGCATGTCGACGAGCGCTGTTGCCCGGTATGGCATGCAGTTGCTCACTTCGTCCCCCGAGCGGGGACCCCATGGCAGGCATGCCACGTCCCTGCATGACCTGACGGACTTCACCTTGCATTCGAAGGTCCCTCTGCCCCTCCAGATGGACGGCGACCACCTTGGACTGCGAACGAGCGTGACGTTCACAGGCGTACGCCGTGCACTGCGTGTGATTGTGTGAGCGGAACGGGCTAAAGTCCTTCCACTCGAACGTTTAGGCCAGGGTCCACCCCATGGAAGTACGGCTGTGACTGAGCCGACACCGAGGAATCAAAAAAAACTTTCCGGTAGGGGTTGTATCCGCCGCTGAGGTTTGCGAGTCTCTACGTGGCGCTCGGGACGGCCCGCAACACCGGCCACCACAGAGAGCCAGAACCCCTCCTCACTTCACAGGACCACATCAGTCCGTCTGATGATCGGCCCTTCACTTGTTGAGGGATTCGTGAAAGCGTTCACATTCACAAGCAACGTGCATGTAATACCAAGGAGAGGTAGCAGCCATGGACTGGCGTCACAACGCCGTTTGCCGCGAGGAAGACCCGGAACTCTTCTTCCCCATCGGCAACACCGGTCCTGCGCTGCTGCAGATCGAGGAAGCCAAGGCCGTCTGCCGCCGCTGCCCCGTTATGGAGCAGTGCTTGCAGTGGGCGCTTGAGTCCGGCCAGGACTCCGGCGTCTGGGGTGGTCTCAGCGAGGACGAGCGCCGTGCCATGAAGCGTCGCGCCGCCCGCAACCGGGCCCGCCAGGCAACCGCCTGACAACCCACCCCGCTAACAGCCTGAGCTTGGCGGCGCGTACAGCGAGTACGCATCTCCCGCCCCCGAGCCGCAGCGCGCAGTTCCCCCGATGCGCATAGCAACAGCGCGAACAAGCACATGAGCCCCGGACCGTTCCATGGTCCGGGGCTCATCGCTTTGCCTGGGCTCATCTCCGTGCGCGGGCTACTTGTTGGCGCGCACCGGGATGTCGAGAATCACCTGCGTACCGCGCTCGGGCGCCGGCACCATGTCGAACGTGCCGCCCAACTCCCCCTCCACCAGCGTCCGTACGATCTGCAGGCCGAGGTTGCCCGAGCGGTGCGGGTCGAAGCCCTCGGGGAGACCCACGCCGTCATCCTGAACGGTGACGAGGAGGCGGGACTCCTTGGTCGTGCCGCCGCGGACCGCCGAGACCTCGACCGAGCCGGTGTCGCCCGGTCCGAAGCCGTGTTCCAGGGCGTTCTGCAGGATCTCGGTCAGCACCATGGAGAGCGGAGTCGCGACCTCCGCGTCCAGAATGCCGAAGCGCCCGGTGCGCCGCCCGGTGACCGTGCCCGGCGAGATCTCGGAGACCATCGCGAGTACGCGGTCGGCGATCTCGTCGAACTCCACGCGTTCGTCCAGGTTCTGGGAGAGCGTCTCGTGCACGATCGCGATGGACCCCACCCGCCGTACGGCCTCCTCCAGGGCCTCGCGCCCGCGCTCCGAGTCGATGCGCCGGGCCTGCAGGCGCAGAAGGGCGGCCACCGTCTGGAGGTTGTTCTTGACGCGGTGGTGGATCTCCCGGATGGTCGCGTCCTTGGTGATCAACTCGCGCTCGCGGCGGCGCAGTTCGGTGACGTCCCGGAGCAGGACGAGCGAACCGATGCGCGTCCCCTTGGGCTTGAGGGGAATGGCACGGAACTGAATGACCCCGTCGGCGGACTCGATCTCGAACTCGCGCGGCGCCCAGCCGCTGGCGACCTTGGAGAGCGCCTCGTCCACCGGCCCCCGGGACGGAGCGAGTTCGGCCGTGGTCACGCCCAGGTGATGGCCGACGAGGTCGGAGGCGAGGCCGAGGCGGTGGTACGCGGACAGTGCGTTGGGCGAGGCGTACTGGACGATGCCGTCGGCGTCGAGCCGGATCAGTCCGTCGCCGACACGCGGCGAGGCGTCCATGTCGACCACCTGGTTCGAGAAGGGGAACGATCCGGCGGCGATCATCTGGGCCAGGTCGGAGGCGCTCTGGAGATACGTCAGCTCAAGGCGGCTCGGAGTCCGGACGGTGAGGAGATTGGTGTTGCGGGCGATGACCCCGAGGACGCGCCCTTCCCGGCGCACGGGGATCGACTCGACGCGGACAGGGACCTCTTCGCGCCATTCCGGGTCGCCCTCGCGCACGATCCGGCCCTCGTCCAGGGCGGCGTCCAGCAGGGGGCGGCGGCCACGGGGGACGAGGTGGCCGACCATGTCGTCCTGGTACGAGGTCGGGCCGGTGTTGGGCCGCATCTGGGCGACCGAGACATAGCGGGTGCCGTCGTGCGTGGGAACCCACAGGACGAGGTCGGCGAAGGAGAGGTCGGAGAGCAGTTGCCACTCCGACACCAGCAGGTGCAGCCACTCCAGGTCGGAGTCACTGAGCGCGGTGTGCTGGCGTACGAGTTCGTTCATGGAGGGCACGTGGCGAGCGTACCCGCCGGTTCGGACATAGCCGGAAACCGTGGCGGGCGGGAGGTCTCGAACTGGCCCGGAGACACCCGCGGGCCGCGGCGCCTGAGAGGGACCCTCAGCCCTCCCGGCACCGCAGCCCGGAGCAGCAACGGCCGTGGGGTGTGCGGTCCCGGGCGGCCGATGGATGAGGAGCCGGCGCAGTCAGGGCAGAGAGCCCCGGTTCCTCGATCCGTCTTCCTGTGCGGGGAAGACGGAGGCTCTGGTCATACATACAGCTGATCGATCGTGCGTTTCTCTACGCATTGTGGACTAGACCACAAGTCGTGTCCATGCGTTGAAGAGTGTTTGTTGCTGTGGCTTCGCGAGCGGTTCGGATGTCTCCGGGCCGCCCGTTGGAACTACTCGGACGTCCCAGCATCCACCATGCAGCCTAGCCCTGTTGGTTCATGTGCGGGGCCAGATCGCCATGGCAATTTCCGCGAGCGCCTCCAGTTCCTCCCGGCTCGCACCGTCGCGCGCTTGCTGCGACATTCCCTGGAGGACCGCCCCCACATACCGGGCGAGCACACCCGCGTCGGTTCCGGCAGGCAGCTCGCCCGCCGCGACATCCGCTTCTATACGGCTCCCGAAGGCGGCGATGGCCGCTTTGCGCCGATCGCGCAAGGAGGCCTCGACCTCGGGCGTCGTGCAGTTGGTGGCCGCGTGGATCACCAGGCAGCCGTGGGGGTGGCCGGGGTCCGTGTACTCGGCTGCGGCTTCCCTGAGCATCCGCCCGATCGCGGCCCTGGCGGTGGGCTCCTCGGCGAGGGCGCGGTCACCGAAGGCACCGTGCGTCACCCCGTACACCTGCACGACCTCGGCAAAGAGGGACTGCTTGTCGCCGAACGCCGCGTACAGGCTCGGGGCACCGATGCCCATGACGCGGGTGAGGTCGGAGACGGAGGTCGCCTCGTACCCGCGCTCCCAGAAAGCGAGGACCGCCTGCTCCAGCGCGGTTTCGCGATCGAAGGAGCGGGGCCTGCCTCGCGGCTTGGACGCGGGCACGGATGCGGAATGCGCCCTGGCAGGGGGCTGCTCGTTCACCATGGAGTGAATTCTATAGCGGGCACTAGAGAAATGTCGGCGGGCTGTTGTACAGTTTTTTCTGTAGCGATCGCTATGGAAATACGAGAGGGCGTCAGTCATGGGTGTACTCACGGGCAGGACAGCACTGGTCACGGGTGCGAGCAGGGGGATCGGGAGGGGAATCGCCGAGCGGCTGGGGCGGGACGGGGCACGGGTCGCGGTGCACTACGGCCGGAACGAGGCGGCCGCGAAGGAGACGGTCGCCTCGATCGAGGCGGCAGGCGGTTCGGCGTTCACCATCGGGGTCGAACTGGGGCGGCCGGGGGACGCCGAGGCGGTGTGGAAGGCGTTCGATCAGCAGGCGGACGGGGTGGACATCCTGGTCAACAACGCAGGGATCGGTGTGTCGACGTCGATCGAGGCGATCGACGAGGCGGAGTACGACAGGGTCTTCGCGGTGAACGTGAAGGCGTCGTACTTCATCACCAAGTACGGCCTCGACCGGCTGCGGGACGGCGGGCGGGTCATCAACATCTCGTCGGGCCTCGCCCGCACCGCGGCGATGCCGGGCCTCACGGCGTACTCCATGACCAAGGGCGCGCTGGACATTCTCAGCCGGGACCTGTCCAAGCTTCTGGGCGCCAGGGGAATCACGGTGAACTCGGTCGCCCCGGGAATCATCGAAACGGACGGCACGGCCGAGATGCTGCGGGCGAGCGAGGACGCACGGGAAGAGGCGGCGGCCCTGTCGGCGCTGGGGCGGGTGGGAGCGCCGGCGGACGTGGCCGACATAGTCGCGTTCCTCGCGTCGGACGGTGGGCGATGGACGACCGGAAGCTGGGTGGATGCCACGGGAGGTTCACTGACGTAGAACCTGGGCCGCAGGACCCAGTTCTGTTAGATTGGTCTAAACCACATGTTTCCTTCGTAGCCCCCTCCAGGTCTCGGCCGAGACCTCTAATCGAGACTTGCGTCGGCTCCTGAGTTCGCCCGCGTTCTCTTGAGTTCTCTCTCCAGATCGGCAGGCCCAGCGTGGAAGTTGTCATCGTTCCGGACGCCAAGGCGGGTGGCGAGCTCATCGCCGGGGCCATGGCACAGCTGCTCCGGCACAAGCCGACCGCCCTGCTCGGCGTGGCCACCGGCTCGACCCCGCTGCCCATCTACCAGGCCCTCGCGGCCCAGGTGAGTTCCGGTGCCGCGGACGTGTCCCGGGCGCGAATAGCCCAGCTCGACGAGTACGTGGGCCTGCCGGCCGAGCATCCGGAGTCGTACCGTTCGGTGCTGCGGCGCGAGGTGCTGGAGCCGCTCGGGATCGGGATGGACGCCTTCATGGGGCCCGACGGGACCGCCGAGGACGTGCGGGGTGCGTGCGAGGCCTACGACAGGGCGCTGGCCGAGGCCGGCGGGGTCGATCTCCAGCTATTGGGGATCGGGACCGACGGACACATCGGATTCAACGAGCCGTGCTCGTCGCTCGCCTCGCGGACCCGGATCAAGACGTTGACCGAGCAGACGCGGATCGACAACGCGCGGTTCTTCGACGGTGACATCGGGCAGGTGCCGCATCACGTCATCACGCAGGGCATCGCGACGATTCTTGAGGCGCGGCATCTGGTGCTGTTGGCGACGGGTGAGGGTAAGGCTGATGCGGTGGCGGCGACTGTGGAGGGGCCTGTCGCCGCGGTGTGTCCTGCCTCGGCGCTGCAGTTGCATCCGCATGCGACGGTGGTTGTCGATGAGGGGGCGGCTTCCAAGCTGAAGCTTGCGGATTACTTTCGGCACACTTTTGTCAATAAGCCTGAGTGGCAAGGGATCTAAGCGTCTTCCGGGTTCTGTTTTCTGGTGAGTGCGGGCTGTCCGTGGCTTGTCGCGCCCGCGCGGCGGAGCCGCAGATGTCACAGCCCCGCGCCCCTAAAGGAAGGCGCCGGTCCCCTTTCAAGGGGGCCGGCGCCTTCGTGGTCGTACGGGCTGCTAGGTCCCCGCGATGATCTCTGCCGCCGCGCGTCCGCAGACTCGGGCCGCGCCGTGGGTTGCCAGGTGGAGGGTGCCCCGGCGGGGGGCCTGGGGGACGCCCATCTCGACGACGATCGTGTCGGGGCGGGCGTCGAGGAGGGTGTCCAGCGCGGCGGACATCCAGGGGTGGCGGTGTTCGTCGCGGACCACGGCCACGATGCGGCTCGGGCCCGCCTCCGCCAGGGCCGCCTGGGCCGCCCCGTCGCCGGTGAAGGTGCCGGTGCGGGTGCCGGGCAGGAGGCGTAGCAGCTCGGCGGCCACACCCCACGGGGTCTCGTTGCCGACGGCGAAGTTCGCCACGGGGGTGAAGGCGGCCACGTACGGAGGCTCGCGGAGGGGGTCGAACGGGGCGGAGTCCGCCCGGCGCGTCACCTCCACGGCGCGGCGGGCGGCGAGGAGGCCGACGTCCGTGGACCTCGTGGCAGAGGGCTCCTGTGGTGGGGTCGACGTCCAGTGCGCCAGGGTCCTGACGCGTTCCGCCGCGTCCGCCAAGCGGGCCTCCGGGAGATCGCCGGTACGGACGGCCTTGATCAGGGCGTCGCGCAGGCGGCGTACCGTCTCGTCGTCCGCGAGGCCGCCGCCTACGCAGATGGCGTCGGCGCCGGCGGCGATGGCGAGGACGCTGCCGCGTTCGATGCCATAAGTGCCCGCGATGGCCTGCATCTCCATCCCGTCGGTGACGATCAGGCCGGTGAAGCCGAGTTCGCCGCGGAGGAGGTCGGTGAGGACCGGGTGGGAGAGGGTGGCCGGGCGGTCGGGGTCCAGGGAGGGGATCAGGATGTGGGCGCTCATCACCGCCTTGGTGCCGGCGGCGAAAGCGGCGCGGAACGGGGACAGCTCGCGGTCGAGGACCACTGAACGGCTCGCGTCGATCCGTGGGAGGGCGTGGTGGGAGTCGACCGACGTGTCTCCGTGGCCCGGGAAGTGCTTCGTGCAGGCGGCGACGCCCGCCGTCTGGAGACCGGTGACATAGGCGGCGGTGTGCCGGGCGACCAGCTCCGGGTCCGCGCCGAAGGAGCGGACGCCGATGACGGGGTTGGCGGGGTTGGAGTTGACGTCCGCCGACGGGGCCCAGTTGAGGTTGACCCCGCAGGCACGGAGGCGGTGGCCGAGTTCGTGCGCCACCTCCCGCGTCAGCTGGACGTCGTCGATCGCGCCCAGGGCGTGGTTGCCGGGGAAGGAGGAGCCGGTGCGGACCTCCAGGCGGGTGACGTCGCCGCCCTCCTCGTCGATCGCGACCAGGACGTCGTCGCGTTCGGCGCGCAACTGGGCGGTGAGGGCGGCCAGTTGGGTGGGAGACGTGATGTTGCGGCCGAACAGGCCCACGGAGGCGAGGCCTTCGCCGAGGCGGCGCAGCAGCCAGTCGGGGGCCGTGGTGCCGGTGAAGCCGGGCTGGAGGACCGTGAGCGCGTCGCGGGTCAACGTGTCCGGGCGGCGGGCGAGTGTCGTCATCGGGTGGGGTTATCCCTTCACGGCGCCCGCGGTCAGGCCCGCGGCCATCTTGCGCTGGACGAGGAGGAAGAGGACGACGATCGGCACGGCCATCATCGTGGAACCGGCCATCATCGGGGCGTACTCGGTGCCGTGCTTGGTGGTGAAGTTGCCGAGCCAGACGGTGGCGGTCTGGTTCTTCTGGCTCATCAGCATCAGGGCGTAGAGGTACTCGTTCCAGGCCTGGATGAAGCCGTAGACCGAGGTGGCGACCAGGCCGGGGGCCAGCAGGGGGAAGACGACGCGGAGGAACGCGGAGGTGCGGGAGCAGCCGTCGACCATCGCCGCCTCCTCGAGTTCCTTCGGGATGTTGACGATGAAGCCGCGCAGGGTCCACACCGTGAACGGAAGGATGAAGGTGAGGTAGGTGATGATCAGGCCGGTCAGCCGGTCGTACTGGTCGAGGTCGTTGAGGAGCAGGAACACGGGGATGATCATCGCGACCAGGGGGACCATCTGCACGGCCAAAATGCCGACGATGACGATTTTCCGGCCGCGGAAAGCGAACCGCGAGATGGCCAGGGCCGCCAGCATGCCCACGACGATGCCGATCACCACCACCGTCAGGGACACGATGAGGCTGCGGCCGACCGGGCCCCAGAAGTCGGCGATGTTCAGCGCGCGGCGGAAGTTGGCGAGGGTGAAGCCCGTCGGCAGCAGGCTCGGGTCGGGGTCGATCGCGTCCTTCGCCGGTTTGAACGCCGTGTTCAGCATCCAGTACACGGGGAAGCCGGCCGTCAGGAAGACGAGCAGGCCCAGCAGGTTCCAGCCGGCCTTCGATTTGCGGGGCTTGCGGGGTACGTAGGGGGCTACCGCTCTCATGCCGGTGGTGCTGGTCATGCTGGTCATGCTGGTCATTCAACGTCCCCGATCTTCAGCATCTGGCGCATGTAGACGGCCACGACGCCGAGCAGCAGCACCACGGTGAGCAGGGCGATCGCCGAGCCCTGGGCGTAGTCGTTGACGGCGAAGGCGCGGTCGTAGGAGTAGGTGGTCAGGAGCTGGAACTCGGCCTCCGGGTGGCCGTTCCGCATGACGAACACCTGGGGGAACACCCCCATGTCCCAGATGACCGACAGGGTCGTGAGCATCACGATGATCGGCTTGAGGATGGGGAGGGTGACGTAACGGAAGACGCCCCAGGCGCCCGCGCCGTCCAGCCGGGCCGCCTCCTCCAGTTCCTTCGGGACCTGGGTCAGCCCCGCGCCGAGGGTGATGACCACGAACGGCACCGCGCCCCAGACGACGAGCAGCATGATCACAGCCAGGCCCTGTGGTCCGCTCGCGAACCAGTTGTGGCCGATCAGCTCGACGCCCGGCAGCTTGCTCAGCAGGGCGTTGACGATCCCGTAGTCGGAGTCGAACAGCCACTTGAAGACGGTGGTCGCCACGATGATCGGCATGCCCCAACTGGCGACCAGGACAATGTTGATGAGCGTCTTCATCCAGCCGCTCACCCGCTGGAGCAGCAGTGCGATCAGCATGCCGCCGACCATCGTGAAGACCACGCACCCGACGGCGAAGACGATGGTGCGGACGACGACGTCCCAGAACTCGCCGTCGCCGAGCACGTTGCTGAAGTTGTCGAAGCCCACCGACTCGGCCGGCTGGAAGCCCCACAGCTGGGACTGCCCGAACTTCTGGAAGGACAGGGTGACCAGACGGACGAGCGGATAGCCGAGGACGAGGGCGAGGATCAGGAGACAGGGGGCCAGCAGGGCCCACGGAATCGCGGCGGCACCCTTCGGCGTCCGTCTTCTGGGTGGTGTGCCCGTGCCGGGCGGCGGTGACGGCGGCGCGTGCCGTGTCGACGGCGGCAGCTTGGCAGGTGTGGTCGTATCAGCGGCACTCATCCGCGCGCTCCTCAGCGGTCCCTCAGGTCGTACGGTCGTTGCGGTCGTCCAGGTCGGTTCAGTTGGCGGGCGAGCGGGGCCCTCCCCGTGGTAGGGCCCCGCGTCGGCTCGCTACTTGACGTTGATGACCTTGTCGATCGCCGCGTCCGCTTCCTTGGCGGCGGCCTCGACCGACTTCTTGCCGGTGCCGATGCTCTGCAGCATCGTCTGGAGGATCTGGGCCTTCTCGACCTGGCCCCAGCCCGGCGCCATCGGCACGAACCAGTTGGACTCGGCCGCCGTGGCCGGGACCGCCGTCGCCGGGTCGCTCTTCAGCGTGGCGAGGTCGGTCTTGTTGTTGGGCAGGTTGCCCTTGGCCATCAGGCCCTTCTGGCCGCTCGCTCCGGTGTAGGCGTTGATCCACTCGGCGGCGACCGTCTGCGCCTTCGACTTCACCGGGACGGCGAGGTCCGAACCGCCCAGGAACACCGGCATGTTCTTGCCGGACGGACCGGGCATCACGAAGTTCTCCAGGTTGCCCTTGAGCTTGCCGGTCTTGTCGTTCTCCGGCGTCTCGGCGGTCGCGCCCTCCCAGGCGGCGGCGAAGATCATGCTCGTCTTGCCCTGGCCGTAGACGATGTAGCGGTCGGACTCGTCCTTGGTCTTGTCGCCGTGCATGTACTTGTCGACGACGTTCTTGAACTCGGTGAGGCCCTTCAGGGACTCCGGCGAGGAGAGGCTCGCCTTCCACTCGCCGCCCGACTCCTCGGCGATCGAGCCGCCGGCGTCGTACACGAAGGACATGGCGGCGTACCAGTCGCGGGTGGGCTGGTACCAGGCGTTGTACTTGTCGCCTTCCTTCTTCTGGATCTTGTCCAGGGCGGAGGTGAGTTCGGCGTACGTCTTCGGCGCGGACTTGACGCCGACCGAAGCCGCCACGTCCTTGCGCCAGTTGGCGACGCGGCCACCGGCGTAGTACGGAACGCCGTACGTCTTGCCGTCATAGGTGACGGAGGCCTTGAGGCCGTCCAGCCAGGCGGCCGAGTTCTCGAACTTCGCCGGGTCGACGGGGGCGAAGGCGCCCTTGACCATGTAGCCGAGCATCTCGGTGTTGCCCATCTCGACCACGTCGGGGGCCTTGTCCGTGGCGAGGACGGCGTCGAGCTTGGCGTTCTTGTCGGGCCAGCCGTAGTACTCGTGGTTGATCTTGATGCCGGGGTGCGCCTTCGTCAGCGTGGCGTCGGCGGCCTTCACCAGCTCGGGCCAGTTGTTCTGCGCGTCCACGGTCAACCAGACGGTCAGCTCCTTGGCGTCGGCCCCGGAGTTGTCCGAGCTGCCGCTGCCGCTGTCGCCGCATGCCGCGATGGAGACCATCATGCCCGCGATACCGATCGCGACTATCAGCTTGCGCTTCACGCCACCCTCCTCAGGGACCTGGACCAATGGTGTAGACCAGTAGGCGGAGCTTGGCTCAGACCAAACAGCGTGTCAAGGGTGCTGGAACGCCTTTGACCAGCCGTTATGCGACCTACATATGCAGGAACCTTTAAGTAAGAAAGTGGCGGAAATACCCTGCACACCCATCTGGTTCGAGGTAGACCACTCCAAAGGAGCGCCGAGTGCGGCCTTTGGCGCAGCTTTCCCTGCGGTGGACTAGACCAGCGCGGGGCGTGAAGGTATACAGAGGGGATCACGGAGTGCGCGGGGGTCCGACGAGACCATTCACAGGTCAATCGCGGCGTGAGCCGTGTCACGATGTGAACTTGGACCGGCGGGGTGCCGGCCGTAGCGGCACCAGAAGCCGGGAAGGCGGAGCATGAGCACCGACGTGAGCAGTGCGGAGAACGAGGGTGGGGCTACCGTCCGTACCGCGCGCGTACCCAAGTACTACCGTCTGAAAAAACATCTGCTCGATATGACGGAGACCCAGGCGCCCGGCACTCCGGTCCCGCCCGAGCGCACGCTGGCAGCGGAGTTCGACACCTCCCGCACGACCGTCCGTCAGGCCCTTCAGGAACTGGTCGTCGAGGGGCGGCTCGAACGCATCCAGGGCAAGGGCACCTTCGTCGCCAAGCCGAAGGTCTCCCAGGCGCTGCAACTCACCTCCTACACCGAGGACATGCGTGCCCAGGGCCTCGAACCCACCTCGCAGCTCCTCGACATCGGCTACATCACCGCCGACGACGCCCTCGCCGAGCTGCTCGACATCACGGCGGGCGGGCGCGTCCTGCGCATCGAACGGCTGCGGATGGCGAACGGCGAGCCGATGGCCATAGAGACCACCCACCTCTCCGCGAAGCGCTTCCCGGCCCTGCGCAGGTCACTTGTGAAGTACACGTCCCTCTACACGGCCCTCGCCGAGGTGTACGACGTCCACCTCGCGGAGGCCGAGGAGACCATCGAGACCTCCCTGGCCACCCCGCGCGAGGCCGGCCTGCTCGGCACGGACGTGGGCCTGCCGATGCTGATGCTGTCCCGGCACTCGCTGGACAAGGACGGGCAGCCGGTGGAGTGGGTGCGGTCCGTCTATCGGGGGGACCGGTACAAGTTCGTGGCACGGCTCAAGCGGCCCACCGAGTAGGGCCACTCGGCCACACAGGATCCACCCCCGATCAGCCCCTGGGGACGGTTCCCTAAAGCGATGCCGTCCCGTAGATTTCCTGCGCGTTGCACACGCGATCACAGATAAACAGGTAATCGGTGAGGGGACGGAGCCTTGACATGCCAGAAGCGCCTGAAGTGAGACAACCGGTGGCAGAACAACCGGTGGTGACTCCGATGCGCATAGTCATCGGGCTCTGCCTCTTCGCACCCTTCGTCGCGATGCTGTGGGTGGGTTCGTACGCGAAGGCCGATCCGGCCTTCATAGGCATCCCGTTCTTCTACTGGTACCAGATGCTGTGGGTGGTCGTCTCCACCGCGCTGACGATGACCGCGTACCAGCTCTGGCAGCGTGACCAGCGCGCCCGCAAGGCCGCTCCCAAGGACGGGGGTGCGTCCGCGTGAACGACGGCGTGAACGGCGTGGCACTCGCCGTCTTCATCATCTTCTTCCTGGCCGTCACGGTCATCGGCTTCATGGCCACGCGCTGGCGCAAGGCCGAGAACGAGCACAGCCTCGACGAATGGGGCCTGGGCGGCCGGTCGTTCGGCACCTGGGTCACCTGGTTCCTGCTCGGCGGCGACCTCTACACGGCGTACACCTTCGTGGCCGTACCGGCGGCGATCTACGCGGCGGGCGCGGCGGGCTTCTTCGCGGTGCCGTACACGATCCTGGTGTACCCCCTGATCTTCACGTTCCTGCCCCGCCTGTGGTCGGTCTCCCACAAGCACGGATACGTCACGACCTCGGACTTCGTACGCGGCCGCTTCGGCTCCAAGGGCCTGTCTCTGGCGGTGGCGGTCACCGGCATCCTCGCGACCATGCCGTACATCGCGCTCCAACTGGTCGGTATCCAGGCGGTTCTCGACGTGATGGGCGTCGGCGGCGGTGAGAACACGAACTGGTTCGTGAAGGACCTCCCCCTGCTGATCGCGTTCGGCGTGCTGGCGGCCTACACGTACTCCTCCGGCCTGCGGGCCCCCGCCCTGATCGCGTTCGTGAAGGACACGCTGATCTACATCGTCATCGCGGTGGCGATCATCTACATCCCGATCAAACTGGGCGGGTTCGACGAGGTCTTCGGCGCGGCGAGCGAGAAGTACACCGCCGCCAAGGCGGGCGCGCTGGTCCCGGCCGAGGCCGGCCAGTGGACCTACGCCACGCTGGCGCTGGGTTCCGCGCTCGCGCTGTTCATGTACCCGCACTCGATCACGGCGACGCTGTCCTCCAGAAGCCGTGAGGTGATCCGCCGCAACACCACGATCCTGCCGCTGTACTCCCTGATGCTCGGGCTGCTCGCCCTGCTGGGCTTCATGGCGATCGCGGCCGGAGTCAAGGTCACCAACCCCCAGTTGGCGATCCCGCAGCTCTTCGAGGACATGTTCCCGTCCTGGTTCGCGGGCGTGGCCTTCGCGGCGATCGGCATCGGAGCCCTCGTCCCGGCGGCCATAATGTCCATCGCGGCGGCGAACCTCTTCACCCGCAACATCTACAAGGACTTCCTCAAGCCCGACGCGACACCGGCGCAGGAGACCAAGGTCTCCAAGCTGGTCTCGCTCCTGGTGAAGGTGGGCGCGCTGGTCTTCGTCCTGACCATGGACAAGACGGTCGCGATCAACTTCCAGCTGCTGGGCGGCATCTGGATCCTGCAGACCTTCCCGTCGCTCGTCGGCGGCCTGTTCACCCGCTGGTTCCATCGCTGGGCCCTGTTGGCCGGCTGGGCGGTCGGCATGCTGTACGGCACGCTGGCGGCGTACGGGGTCGCGTCTCCGACGCAGAAGCACTTCGGTGGCAGCGCGAAGGAGATCCCGGGGATCGGCGAGATCGGCTACATCGGCCTGACGGCGTTCGTGCTGAACCTCGTCGTCACGGTGGTCCTCACCTTCGCACTGAAGGCGCTGAAGGCCCCGGACGGCGTGGACGAGACGAAGCCGTCGGACTACACGGCGGACGCGGGCGAGCCGGGCGTGGCAGTGGAGCTGCCGCCGGCCACAGCGGGCTCCGCACACTGAGGGCTCCGCCGGATACGCGGTTCGTTCGCCGCGGGCCGGTGGGGACCTGTCGCGCCCGCGCGGCGGAGCCGCATATCGATACAGCCCCGCGCCGCTCAAGGGGCGCCACTACGGGCCGCCGGATTTCTCCGGCGGCCCGTAGTCGTACCCCTCCAATCCACTCAACTCACCGATACGACACAACATGTGGGGGTGCTTCCAGGGCCCAGCACAAGATGTATGCTCATGCTCGCTGTCGCCGCAGGGGAATCCGGTGCGAATCCGGAACTGTCCCGCAACGGTGTACACATGCCCATTCGTGCCTCCGCACGACTGTGCGCGTGTCCAGTCCGAGGACCTGTCGACAGTGCGCCCGGCCGACCGGTCCGGGTGCCTGACGTCCGGGCCTCGCGGAGTGGGCCGGTGGACGCGCGCGTACCCGTAAGGCGTCCGTGTGCCCCGCTGCCCTCCGCAAGGCCCCGTGCCGAGCGAGGGAGAGCCCCCACGTGACCATCGCGCCAGCCGAACCGGCTTCAGCGACCCCAGTGGCCAGAGGCGAGACGGACGGTCCCGGTACCGCGCTGCTTCGGACCCTGACCGAGCTGACCGCCGACCTCCCCGACACCGACCCCGGCCGGGTCGCCGCAGCCGCGTTGCGCGGCCGGTCCGCGCGGGCCGACATGTCGGAGCTGCGCGAGCTGGCCACCGAGGCGTCGGCAGGCCTCATCTCCGAGGACCCCGCCTACTCCCGGCTGGCCGCCCGGCTGCTGACCGTCACCATCGCCGCGGAGGCCGCCTCACAGGGCGTCACATCCTTCTCCGAGTCGGTCGCGGTCGGGCATCGGGAGGGCCTGATCGCCGACCGCACCGCCGAGTTCGTACGGCTGCACACGGACCGCCTGAACGCCCTGATCGACCTCGAGGGCGACGACCGCTTCGGGTACTTCGGGCTGCGCACCCTCCACAGCCGGTACCTCCTGCGTCACCCGATCACGCGCCGGGTCATCGAGACGCCCCAGCACTTCATGCTGCGCGTCGCGAGCGGTCTCGCCGACGACACTGTGCTTGATTCAAAGACGGGTGTCCACGCACTCGACGAAGTCGCCGCGCTCTACCGGCTGATGAGCCGCCTCGACTACCTCCCCTCCTCCCCCACCCTCTTCAACTCCGGTACCCGGCACCCCCAGATGTCGTCCTGCTACCTCCTCGACTCGCCCGTCGACGAGCTGGACTCCATCTACGACCGCTACCACCAGGTCGCCCGCCTCTCCAAGCACGCCGGCGGCATCGGGCTGTCGTACTCCCGGATCCGCAGCCGCGGTTCGCTGATCCGCGGCACCAACGGGCACTCCAACGGCATCGTGCCGTTCCTGAAGACGCTGGACGCCTCCGTCGCCGCCGTGAACCAGGGCGGCCGGCGCAAGGGCGCGGCCGCGGTGTACCTGGAGACCTGGCACTCCGACATCGAGGAGTTCCTGGAGCTGCGCGACAACACGGGTGAGGACGCCCGCCGTACGCACAATCTGAACCTCGCGCACTGGATCCCGGACGAGTTCATGCGCCGGGTGAACACGGACGCGCTCTGGTCGCTCTTCTCCCCCTCCGACGTGCCCGAACTGGTCGATCTGTGGGGCGCCGAGTTCGACGCCGCCTACCGCAAGGCGGAGGAGGCCGGGCTCGCCCGCAAGACCATCCCGGCCCGTGATCTGTACGGCCGCATGATGCGTACGCTCGCGCAGACCGGCCAAGGCTGGATGACCTTCAAGGACGCCGCCAACCGCACCGCCAACCAGACGGCCGAGCCGGGCAGTGTCGTCCACTCCTCGAACCTGTGCACCGAGATCCTGGAGGTCACGGACGACGGGGAGACCGCGGTCTGCAACCTGGGTTCGGTGAACCTCGGCGCGTTCGTGGTCGACGGGGACATCGACTGGGAGCGGCTGGACGAGACGGTCCGCACCGCCGTCACCTTCCTCGACCGGGTCGTCGACATCAACTTCTACCCGACCGAGCAGGCGGGCCGCTCCAACTCCCGCTGGCGCCCGGTCGGTCTGGGCGCGATGGGCCTCCAGGACGTCTTCTTCAAACTGCGCGTCCCCTTCGACTCGCCCGAGGCCAAGGCCCTCTCCACGCGCATCGCCGAGCGCGTCATGCTGGCCGCGTACGAGGCCTCCGCCGACCTCGCCGAGCGCAACGGCCCGCTGCCGGCCTGGGAGAAGACCCGTACGGCCCGCGGCGTGCTCCACCCCGACCACTACGACGTCGAGCTGAACTGGCCCGAGCGCTGGTCGGCGCTGCGGGAACGTATCGCCACGACCGGGATGCGCAACTCCCTGCTCCTGGCGATCGCGCCCACCGCCACCATCGCCTCCATCGCCGGCGTGTACGAGTGCATCGAGCCGCAGGTCTCCAACCTGTTCAAGCGCGAGACGCTGTCCGGCGAGTTCCTCCAGGTCAACTCGTATCTGGTGCGGGAGCTCAAGGACCTCGGCGTGTGGGACGCCCGCACCCGTGAGGCGCTGCGCGAGTCGAACGGCTCGGTGCAGGACTTCGCCTGGATCCCCGCCGACGTACGCGCCCTGTACCGCACGGCGTGGGAGATCCCGCAGCGCGGGCTCATCGACATGGCCGCCGCCCGGACCCCGTTCCTGGACCAGGCGCAGTCCCTGAACCTGTTCCTGGAGACGCCGACCATCGGCAAGCTCTCCTCGATGTACGCGTACGCCTGGAAGTCGGGCCTGAAGACGACGTACTACCTGCGCTCACGCCCGGCGACCCGTATCGCCCGCGCCGCACAGGCGCAGGCTCAGCCCGAGAAGACCATCCCCGTCCAGCAGGCCGCCGACCCCGACGCCGTCGCCTGCTCCCTGGAAAACCCCGAGTCCTGCGAGGCCTGCCAGTGATGACCACCGCCGCTGAGAAGAACCTGCTCGACCCGGGTTTCGAACTGACTCTCCGCCCCATGCGCTACCCGGACTTCTACGAGCGCTACCGGGACGCCATCAAGAACACCTGGACCGTCGAGGAGGTCGACCTCCACTCGGACGTCGCCGACCTGGCGAAGCTGTCCGAGGGTGAGCAGCACATGATCGGCCGGCTGGTCGCGTTCTTCGCGACGGGCGACTCGATCGTCTCGAACAACCTGGTGCTCACGCTCTACAAGCACATCAATTCCCCGGAGGCGCGGCTGTACTTGAGCCGACAGCTGTTCGAGGAGGCCGTGCACGTCCAGTTCTACCTGACTCTGCTGGACACCTACCTCCCGGACCCGGCGGACAGGGCCGCGGCGTTCGACGCGGTGGAGAACATCCCGTCGATCCGCGAGAAGGCCGAGTTCTGCTTCCGGTGGATCAACGAGGTCGAGAAGCTCGACCGGCTGGAGACCCAGGCCGACCGCCGCCGTTTCCTCCTCAATCTCATCTGCTTCGCCGCGTGCATCGAGGGACTGTTCTTCTACGGTGCTTTCGCCTACGTCTACTGGTTCCGCAGCCGGGGTCTCCTGCACGGCCTGGCCACCGGCACGAACTGGGTCTTCCGGGACGAGACCATGCACATGAGCTTCGCGTTCGAGGTGGTCGACACCGTCCGCAAGGAGGAGCCGGAGCTTTTCGACGAGCAGCTTCAGCAGCAGGTGACCGACATGATGCGGGAGGCGGTCGAGGCGGAACTCCAGTTCGGCCGGGACCTGTGCGGTGAGGGCCTGCCGGGCATGAACACCGAGTCGATGCGGCAGTACCTGGAGTGCGTCGCCGACCAGCGCCTGGCCCGCCTGGGCTTCGCCCCGGTGTACGGCTCCGAGAACCCCTTCTCCTTCATGGAGCTGCAAGGGGTCCAGGAGCTGACCAACTTCTTCGAGCGCCGCCCTTCGGCGTACCAGGTGGCTGTGGAGGGCACGGTCGACCTCGACGAGGATTTCTGACGCCACGTCACTGATGGGATCGGGCTTACCGAAGGGTAAGCCCGGCCCCATGAAGCGCGAGGCCTCGTCCATGGACCGTCCATCGGCCGTCCATGGACCTCCTATGGAGCGGCAAAGTTCTTCCGACGCATCTGTTCCGGCCTTGTCGACCCCGGCTACTTTCTGGCCATCCTGTCATGCGCACAACGGCATCACGGAACATCCAAGTGTCATGCCCCTGACGATAACGCGCTCTGCCGCCGCTACGCGCGTCACAGGCCTGCCACCAGCGTCGAGAACCCCACTCCCACGACGGAGGCAGTACCCCCATGCGTAAGACACCCACCGGTAAGCCCAGACGGAGCCTGCGAAGACTCCTGGTCGCGGCCACACCCGCCCTCGCCCTCAGCCTCACCGGACTCGTCGCGGCGCCGGCGCACGCGGCACCCGCAGCGCACGCAGCCGCGAGCACCTCCCGTGTCACTCAGAACTCCAAGGCCCTCACCTCCCCGGACCGGCAGACGTTCCACTCGACCGGCAAGGCCGGCCAGAAGGTGCCGACCACGCACCTTTGCGCCACCGCAGAGCCCGGTCACGTGTCCTGTTTCGCCCAGCGCCGGACCGACATCAAGCAGCGGCTGGCCGCAGCAGCCGCTGCCGCCGCGCCGTCCGGGCTCAGCCCGGCCAATCTGCACAGCGCCTACAACCTCCCGTCAACGGGCGGATCCGGCCTGACAGTCGCCGTGGTCGACGCGTACAACGACCCCAACGCCGAGTCGGACCTGGCCACTTACCGTTCGCAGTACGGCCTGTCCGCCTGCACCAAGGCCAGCGGCTGCTTCAAGCAGGTCAGCCAGACCGGTTCGACGACCTCGCTGCCGACCAACGACACCGGCTGGGCCGGTGAAGAGGCACTCGACCTCGACATGGTCAGCGCCGTCTGCCCCAACTGCAGCATCATCCTCGTCGAGGCCAGCTCCGCCACCGACTCCGACCTCGGCACCGCCGAGAACGAGGCCGTTGCGCTCGGCGCGAAGTTCGTGTCCAACAGCTGGGGCGGCGACGAGGCGTCCTCCCAGACGACCGAGGACACCTCGTACTTCAAGCACCCCGGTGTCGCGATCACGGTCAGCGCGGGTGACAGCGCGTACGGCGCCGAGTACCCGGCAACCTCCCAGTACGTGACCGCCGTTGGCGGCACCGCCCTCTCCACGTCCTCCAACTCCCGCGGCTGGACCGAGTCCGTGTGGAAGACCAGCAGCACGGAGGGGACCGGGTCCGGCTGCTCGGCGTACGACGCCAAGCCGACCTGGCAGACCGACACCGGGTGCACCAAGCGCATGGAGTCGGACGTCTCCGCAGTCGCCGACCCTGCCACCGGTGTGGCCGTCTACGACACCTATGGCGGGTCCGGCTGGGCCGTCTACGGTGGCACGAGCGCCTCGGCACCGATCATCGCGGGCGTGTACGCGCTGGCCGGTACCCCGGGTTCCAGTGACTACCCGGCGAAGTACCCCTACAGCCACACGAGCAACCTGTACGACGTCACCAGCGGCAACAACGGCTCCTGCTCCACCTCGTACTTCTGCACCGCGGCCACCGGCTACGACGGTCCCACCGGCTGGGGCACCCCCAACGGCACCACCGCCTTCGCCTCGGGCACCACCACGGGCAACACGGTGACCGTCACCAACCCGGGCAGCCGGTCGACCACCACCGGCAGCGCGGTCAGCCTGCAGATCAGTGCGACCGACAGTGCGGCGGCGACCCTCACCTACAGTGCGAGCGGTCTGCCGACCGGGCTGTCGATCAGCGGCTCGACCGGCCTGATCTCCGGTACGGCGTCCACCGCGGGCACGTACCAGGTCACCGTGACCGCGAAAGACAGCACCGGCGCCTCCGGCTCCGCCTCCTTCAGCTGGACCGTCGGGTCGAGCAGCAGCACCTGCACCTCGTCCCAGCTGCTCGGCAACCCCGGCTTCGAGTCGGGCAACACCACCTGGACCGCGTCCACCAGCGTCATCAGCAACTCCACCAGCGAGGCGGCGCACGCCGGCTCGTACTACGCCTGGCTGGACGGCTACGGCTCCGCGCACACCGACACGCTGTCCCAGTCGGTGACCGTGCCCAGCGGCTGCAAGGCCACCTTCACCTTCTACCTGCACGTCGACACCAAGGAGACCTCCACGAGCACCGCCTACGACAAGCTGACGGTCACCGCCGGATCGACCACCCTGGCGACGTACTCGAACGTCAACGCCGCTTCGGGCTACGCCCAGAAGTCCTTCGACCTGTCCTCGTACGCCGGCTCCACCGTCACCCTGAAGTTCAGCGGTGTCGAGGACTCCTCGCTCCAGACCAGCTTCGTCCTCGACGACACCGCCGTCACGACCAGCTGACCACCGCTCCGCCCCGGGCCCCGGTCGCCGCCTTCGCGGCCGGGGCTCCGGTGTGGGATCAGCTGTGGGACCAGGTGTGGGATCCGGACGTGCGGGTGACACGTCGAAGAGAAGAGGAGGCCCCCTATGCGCCGAACGATCCGCCGCCGCACGACCCTCGCCCTCGTGGCACTCACACTCGCACTCACCGTCGCAGGCTGCGCCGACCGGACCGACAGCGGCAAGGACGGCGGCAACAGCGTGTCGTCCGCTCCCTCTCTCTCCCTCGCCCCCACCCCCACCACGAACCCGACGAGCCCGACGCCGAGTTCCGCGGGCTGTACGGCAGTGACGACGCTCGGCGCCCGCGACAGCGGCCGTACGTTGTGCCTGGCGGTGGGCGACACGGTCCGTGTCAGCCTGGACGGGACCTCCGAGCGGCCCTGGAAACCGGTCACCGTGAGCGGTCTCGGCCTGGCGGCCACCAACAGCGGGCTCGTCCTGCTACCCGGCGACGCGAGCGCCGCCTTCAAGGCCGTATCGACAGGCAGAATCCGGCTGGAGTCCACGCGGCCACTGTGCGCCGCCCGGACCGGCCAGGTCTCATGCCGGGGGATTCAGGAGTGGCGGGTCACCGTGGTGGTGAAGTAGCGCTGCCGCCGTGCGGGGAACGCCGTGGGGCCGATTCGCTCGGCCTCCCGGCGAGTCCGCTGGGCCTCGCGTAGCTGGCGGTCGATGCGCCGGTCGCGGGCCAGGCCGATCAGGGACGGGAGAGCGAGGGCGATGAAGATCGCGACGACGGCGAGGATTCCGACGATGTTGTCCGTTGCTGTGTTCATGGACATCAGTCTCGCGCCGGATGCTCCTGACCGTCAGTGGCAGGACTGCCGTACACCCTCGATTTCCTGCCACTGTCGAGGCACACTGGCAGCATGCTCGAAAACGTGGCCGTCGTCCTGCTCAACGGAGTGCATCCCTTCGAACTCGGGGTCGTCTGCGAGGTCTTCGGCCTCGACCGCAGCGACGAGGGCCTGCCGGTGTACGACTTCGCGGTCGCCTCGGCCGAGGGTCCGACACTGAGCACCCACGCGGGCTTCTCCGTCGCTACGGAACACGGGCTGGAGCGGCTGGAGAGCGCCGACCTGATCGCCGTACCTGCCGGGCAGACCTATGCGAACCGGGAGTATCCGCCGGAGCTGCTTGACGCGCTGCGGCGGGCCGTGGAGCGCGGGGCCAGGGTGCTCAGCGTCTGCTCCGGGGTCTTCGTGCTCGCCGCCGCGGGACTGCTGGACGGCCGGCGGTGCACGGTCCACTGGCGGCACGCCGAGGAGCTGGCCAGGCGCTATCCGCGGATCCAGGTCGAGCCGGACGTGCTGTACGTCGACGCGGGGCCGGTGATCACCTCCGCCGGTACGGCCGCCGGGATCGACGCCTGTCTGCACCTCGTACGGGAGGAGCACGGGCCCGAGGTCGCCAACGCCATCGCCCGCCGGATGGTCGTACCGCCGCACCGGGACGGCGGGCAGGCCCAGTACATCGAGCGGCCCCTGCCCCGGTCGCGGTGCGACACCGTCGGGGAGGTGCTGGTGTGGATGGAGCGCCATCTCGACGAGGAGGTGACCGTCGAGCAGCTCGCCGAGCGCGCCCATATGTCGCCCCGCACCTTCGCCCGCCGCTTCCAGCAGGAGACCGGCACCACGCCCTACCGCTGGATTCTGCGGCAACGCGTGCTGCTGGCACAGCAGTTGCTGGAGGCGACGGACGAGACGATGGACGCGATCGCCTGGCGCACCGGGTTCGGCAACGCGGCGGCGCTGCGCCACCAGTTCGTACGGTCGCTGGGGACCACCCCGCAGGCGTACCGGCGTACGTTCAAGGGCCCGGAGGCCGCCTGAGAATGCCCACGCGGACCGCGTCGCGCGATCCGGGCACCCGTTCGAAGCGCCACTTCCTGGCCACCTCGGCCGTGAGAAACGCCGCCTCGAGCACCACAACTGACCGTTCTGGGAAGGGATTTGCTTCCTTCACTACCCCAAGCTGCCAGGATTCGCCTCATGTCTGACTGATTCCGAATCACCAGAAGCGCTACGACAGACACACGAACGGCCCCTGGTCAGGGGCCGTTCGTGTGCGTGTGCCTCAGAAGTGCTCAGTCGTTCGCGACGACGGGGTACCGGGGCTCGTTCTCGGCCATCTGCCGCAGCGCGTCCTTGCGCTCGCGCTTGGAGAGCCGGTCGATGTACAGGTAGCCGTACAGGTGATCGGTCTCGTGCTGCAAACAGCGTGCGAAGTAGCCGGTGCCGCGCACCTTGATCGGGTTGCCCTTCTCGTCCTGCCCGGTCACCTCGGCATAGTCGGGCCGGGCGAGCGGCGCGTACGCGGTCGGCACCGAGAGACAGCCCTCGTTGCTGTCGTCCAGCCGGCGCCGGTCGGCGGGCAGCTCGACCAGCTTCGGGTTGCAGATCACACCGGTGTGCCGGGCACCCTCGTCGTCGGGGCAGTCGTAGATGAAGACCTTCAGGTCGACGCCGACCTGGTTGGCGGCCAGGCCCACGCCCTCGGCGGTGCGCTGGCTGGCGAACATGTCCGCGACCAGCTGATCCAGCTCCGCGCCGAACTCGGTGACGTCCTGGCACTCCTTGTGCAGCACCGGGTTTCCGACGACCGTGATGGGCCGCGAGGTCCCGCGCTCACGCCAGGCGGCCTCCCGCTCCTCGCCGTCCTCGGTGTCGATGACGAAGCCCTCGTCGTCCACGGGAAGCACGCCCACGTGCTGCTGATCGGTGTCCTGCTGCGCCATGACCGACGATGCCTTCCTCAAACATTCGGGGGGAGAGTTGCTGATACAGGGTACGGGCAGCGCCCCATAGGGGCCGCCCCTACAGGGGCGCGGGGCTGTTCCGATGTGCGGCTCCGCCGCGTGGGCGCGACCAGCCACAACGGACCCGCAGCCGGCACGAGACGAGACCTAACACACCTCTTCGAGATCCCGCCAAGCCCGAGTCTCCGGACTGTCGGCAACCCACCCGTCCAGCAACCCCCTGACCAGCGACGCCGGGGCAGCGATGCCACACTCCCGCTCCGGCGCCCAGAACTGCCCGTCCGTACGATGCCCCAGCGGCCCAGGATGCCCCGGCTCACTGTGATCGTGCGGATCAAGATGCTCCCCGTCACCCTCGTCGGACGGCATCCGGGACTCCGAACACATACGGCACAGCAACCGCACCGACGACGACCAGTCCTCCGCGGCGAAACCCGCGTCGGACGCCAGCCGCTCCAAAGCGTCCCGGTCGTCCTCGGCGGCGGCCTCCAGGAGGACCACCCAGGTGGGGACCGGCGAGGGCGCCCACAGCTCGATCTCGTCGAAGACGGGGTAGGAGTGCCCGGCCGCGGTGGTCCGCTCTCCGTGAGGCACCCCGTCGTGCAGCACGACCTCGCCCCAGCGCCGCCCGGAGGACGGCAGCGGGATCGACAGCACCTCGATACGGGCGGGGTCGAGCCGCCGCCCCCACACGACCTCGGCCTCCCCCTCCGGCGACAGCCGTACGGCCGCGCTGCCCAGGTCCATCCCGACGGGCTCACCGGCGGCCGTCGCGCCCCCGGGCACCCGCAGCCCGTACGCCTGCCAGGCCCGCCTGGCCAGCGGCCAGTCCTGGAGGGCGGTGGCCGCGATGCCCACGTTCCACCAATCGGGGGCCCCGGTCTCCCGGTCGAGCAGCGCGACGGCGCGGAGACCGGCCGCCCGGGCCTGCTCCCAGTCGTGCCGGAACTTGTGCAGCAGGGCCAGGTTGAACCAGGACTCGGACAGCCAGGGTTCAAGATCCGCGGCACGTGTCAGCAACGCGCCCGCGTCCTCGTACCGCCCGTCGCCGATCAGCGTGAACGCCCGGTCGGTGGCCTGCCGCCATGAGGCGGAGGGCCGGTGCCGCCCCTTGCCGAAGATCCTCACGATTCCCGCCTGCCAGTGCCGTGGAGTGGGCCGGCTTCTGCCCCCGTACAGCCTCTCCCTCGCATCCAACCACGGACCGCTGGAGGGGCGCTCATTACCCATGGGTTACCCAACCGAGGGCAGCGTAAGACCGTCCACCCCTCTCCCACCACCACCTTCAACCGATGCGCTCGTGAACGACTCCGCCATTCCTGGCGAGTACCCGGGCGAGGGATTCCACCACCTCCGGCTGATAATCCCGGCCGGTACCGAGTCGCAGCTCTTCGAGCGCCCGCAGCGGCCCGCCCGCTCCGGCGTCCCGCACCTTCTCCTCGTACGCGTTGACCGCCCGCACGATGCACGCGGAGACCGGCTGCTCCCGGTACGGATCGGCCTGCCGCTCGACGACCACGGCGACCGCCGCGGCCACCCCCGTCTGCCGTACGACGGCCCCGCCGAGCAGTGCGATCCGGCGCTGCTCCTCCACCGGGAGTACGGCTGTGGCCCCGGCCGGTACCGGGTCGACGAGGCTGAGCTGCCCGATGTCGTGCATGAGGGCCGCGTACTCCAGCACGGTCAGCTCCGGCTCGGACAGCCCCAGCTCCCGCCCCACCGCCCGGCTGAGCACCGCCACGCGCCGGGCGTGCCCGGCCGGGGTGTACCCGGCGATCTCGGTGGCGCGGGCCAGGGAGGCGATCGTCTGCCGATAGGTGGCCCGCACGCCCGCGTACCGCCGGAAGGCGAACTGGGTCAGGAGCAGCGGCAGCGAGAAGACAGGCAGCGCCCAGAGCCCTACGACGGCGACGGCGAGCGCCATGACCACCCCCGTGGCGCACACGGCGGTCCCGATCCCCAGCATGGCCCGCAGCTCGTCCCGCAGCAGCGGACCGAAGGGCCAGCCGGTGCGCGAGTGGGCGAGCGCGGCGGCGAGTACGGCGTCGCAGAGCGTGGTGAGCCCGAGCAGCGCGACGAGCAGCAGGACGTAGGCGGGGCCGCCCCATGCCTCGAACACGCCCTGGTTGTAGAGGGGTTGGAAGCAACTGGCGGCGAACCCGGCGGTGAGCACCCGACGGGCGAGGTGGTCGGCGGTCGGCCCCTGTCCGCGCGCGACGTGCGGTACGCAGCCGACGAGGGTGGCCGCGACGACGACGGCGACGACCTGGAGCGCCCCGTGATGCGTGGCCCGTCCGGCGTCCTCCCCGAGCAGCGCGTACGACAGGGCCGCGGCGGCGGCGAGCGGCGCCACCTCCCGCGACTCGGGCCCGCTCCACCGGGTCAGCTCGCCGAGCAGGACGAGCAGCCCGAAGGAGAGCGCGACGGCACGTTCGTCGAGACCGGACCAGAGGGTGTGGGCGAGGGAGAGGAGGGTGAGCAGGGCGGCGGCGGTGTGAATGAGGGTAAGGAATCGCGAGGCCGAGGTCATGCCGGCCCGCCTTTGCTGCCTACCTGCCCGGGAATGCGTTTGGGGTGCTTTCCTGCCGGACTGGCAACAGGTGCAGTGGGTGGGTGATCACCCTGCGACTGGACCCCGTCCGCTGTGACCGCCGGATGCCATCCGCCTTCGCGCTCCAATCCTCGCACCAACGCCCTCACCATCACCGGGTCGAAGTGCGTCCCCGCGCACCGTTCCAGCTCCGCCAAAGCAACCTGCACCGGCCGGGCCCTGCTGTACGAGCGGGTCGACGTCATCGCGTCGAACGCGTCCGCGACGGCGACCACCCGCGCGAACTCCGGGATCTGGCTGCCGACGAGCCCGTAGGGGTACCCGCTCCCGTCCAGCCGCTCGTGATGGTGCAGGATCGCCGACCGGGCCTCCCCGAGGAAACCGATCCCCCGGACCATCTCGTGCCCGTACTCCGGGTGCAGCTCGATCACCCGCCGCTCCTGAGGCGTCAGCGGCCCGTCCTTGCGCAGCAGCCGGGTGGGAACGCCCAGCTTGCCCACGTCGTGCAGAATTCCGGCGAACCGCAGCACTTCCACCCGCTCGTCGTCCATGCCCAGTTCCCGCGCGATCATCATCGACGCCTGCCCGACCCGCTCGCTGTGCCCACGCGTGTACCCGTCCTTGATGTCGACGGCCTGCACGAGCGCCCTGATCGTCGCCTGGTGTGCCGCCCGCTCCCGGTGGTACTGCGCGAACACCCACCACGACACCCACATCGGCAGCAGTACGAGGAGCGCGGCGACCGGCCCGTACGGACCGCGCCACAGGACGGCCATCATCAGCCCGGCGAGCCCGTGCACCCCGACCGGCACCAGTGACCGTACGAACAGTCCACGCCAGGCCAGCCGCACCGGCACCCGTTCGGCGAGCGCCAGGATGCCTCCGTCGAGCAGGGCCAGGACCAGGCAGAACGCGACCACGGACACCCCGGCGCTGACCAGCGTGTACGGGAAGTCGGAGGTGACGACCGTGTCCGGCCCGCCGAGCGCCCCGTGTACCCGTGAAGCCGTCCAGGCGCCGATCCCGAGCTGTCCGGCCCGCCAGAGCCGGCGCAGCCACGGCGTGGGCTCCCCGCCCCGGACGAGCAGCGCACCCGGCAGCGGCACGAGCGCGGCGGCCTCGGGCGGCAGCAGGAAGGCACCGGCGAGCAGGACGGGCGTGTGCCACCGGGGCGGACCGCTGCCGGCACCCCCGGGACCGGCGGCGCCCGGGCCCTCGTACCCCTGGCCCCCGCCGAACCGGCCGACCGCGAGCTGCTCGCACGCGGCGCACAGCGCGGCGAACAGCGCCACGGCGCCCCAGGGGGTGTGCGTGAACCGGACGGGCGCCGCGCAGAGGACGGCCCCCACGGCGACAGCGATGACGTAGACACGCGCCCACGGTGTGATCGACCGCATGGCGCTCCCCTCCCCCGAGTCCCGGACCGGGGCCGACCGGGCTGACGTTCGGCACCAGCCTGTTCAGGCTCCAGGACACGGAGGATAGGGCGGCCGACAGCGGCCGTACGGAGGCATTGGGCGAATCTCAGGCCTCAGGAGCCGCAGATTAGCCCGTTCGAGTGAGCCGGCGACATACCGTCTCAGTACGCCACATCCGCGGCCAGCACCTTGGTCAACTCCTCGACCGTGGCCGGGGATTCACGCTGGAACGCGGCGAGGTCCAGCCCGTCGTCGCCCACCACGGTCAGCAGCGCGCGTTCGCCGACGGCCAGCACGATGACGTGCCCGGAACCGCACCGTGCGACCACTTCACGCAGGGGGCCGACCTTCGCCTGGTCGGCGATTCGACGGCTCACTCCGAGCGTCGCGGCGGCGAGTGCGGCGACCGACTC
This sequence comes from Streptomyces sp. NBC_00576, assembly GCF_036345175.1. Taxonomy (NCBI): domain Bacteria; kingdom Bacillati; phylum Actinomycetota; class Actinomycetes; order Kitasatosporales; family Streptomycetaceae; genus Streptomyces; species Streptomyces sp. NBC_00576. The sequence goes on from NZ_CP107780.1 coordinate 3,454,330, forward strand.
GGGGTGCACGGCGTCCGCGTCGGCCACGACGAGAAGGCCGTCCACCGTGGACAGAACGCTCTCTGAGACTCCCATCACCCGATCCCGCAACGAGATCAGGATGCCGGTCAGTTGAGAGGACTGGGAGGACTGCGGGGACTGCGGGTTGTCGCTCAGGGGACTCGGGGAGCTCAGGGGACCCATGGGACGTACTCCTTGCGGTCAGTCGGGCTCCGGAAGAGCGCGCAACGCGTGGCGGACCCGCCGCAGCGTTTCGACAGAGGGTTGGTCGGCGGCCAGTTCTTCGGCCGTGGGGCCCAGCAGGGCGGGGTTCGCCGCACCGCGTACGGGAAGCGGCTTCCGTACGGGCAGAGGGGGTGTGGTCACACCCGGGTCGTCGTGGTCCGCCGCGTTTCCGGCGTTTCCCTCGATTCCCGCATTTCCCTCAGCGGGGCCCTCATCGTTTCCGTCAGCGCTTCGGTCGGTGCTGCTGTCAGCACCTCGGTCGGTGCTTGGGTCATCTCTTCCATCGTCCGCACTCACTTCCCCCCTTTCTCTCCGCCACGGGGCATACGCCTCGGCAGCGGCTCGGTTCTCGACGGCGGCGGGCCGGCGGCCGGTGTACGGCCGGGGGTGACGCGCGGCGCCGTGCTGGGCCGACCGCCGGGAACGGTCGGGGTCTCCCACCGGAGGAGCCCGAGCGTCTGCATGCGGATCAGGTCCAGCATCACGGCGTACAGCCCGCGCCCCAGCGCGAAGGCGATGTCCCGGGCCGTACGGCGCCCGTTGACCTGGTTCAGAATGTCCTCGTGCCGGCCGGAAAGCGGCCCCTCCACGACCCCCGTGCCCGGTATGGGGCGCACTCGGGCGAGATCGCCCGGGGGTCCCCACAGGTGGATGAGCAGCGCGATGCGCCGTGTGGTCTCGTCGGTCAACCGCCGTGGTTCCACGCCCGGTCGGGCGAGAAGTGTCGGCTCCCGGTCGCTCAGCTCCCAACTGCCCGGCGCGCCCAGCGACATGGCGAAGGCCCCGTCGAACACGGCGGCCGTGCAGATGACTTCGAGCTCGGCGGCGCCCACCAGTCCGTCGGCCACCAGGCGTTTACCGAGCAGATCCGCGTCGCGCTGTGCGGCGCAGGCGGCGAGCCAGTCCTCGTCGCCGATCCGGCCCGAGGTCAGCAGGGCCGAGGCGGCGGTCGGCGCACCCGGTGTCTCGGCGGCGCCCACCAGGCCGTCGCGCAGATGGAGCGTGCCGCCCGGCGTGCCCGCGACCCGTACCGTGCCGCTGAACTCCTCCTCGCGAAGCTCCAGCAGCAGTGCGGGCAGGTTGCGCGCGGCGGACGCCTTCATGCACCCACCCGCGCTCTCAAGCCCGTCGTACGAGTCAGGCCGGCCGAGCCTATTGGGCCGATTGGGCCGATTGGGCCCGTCATGCCAGCACCTCGCCGGCCAGATCGCCCATGCTGCGCGCGGCGAGCGCGAGATTGGCCCGTTCCCGGTCGAGTCCGGCCGTCAGCAGCAGCGGATCGCCGGCCGGGCGGCCCACCATGACCAGGACCTGATGGCGTCGCACGCTGGTCGTGACGACGCTCTCCAACTCGCCCTCGGCGCCCGCCCGGCCCAGCCGTTCGGCGACCAGGGCGGCGAACTCGGAGCTCTCCTGGCCGTCCCCAGCCTCGACGGTGTCTCCCGCCACGCCGTAGGTGAGGCCGGTGACTGCGTCGACGAGGGCGACACCGGTGACGCCGGGGGAGTCGAGGAACCTGGCCAGCGAAGCCTCAACTGCCGTCGACATTTCGCCATTCCCCCTTCGCGCACCACCGCTGCACAGTACTTTGAACGACAACTTTCGTAACACACAACAAAGTTGATGTTTTGCGACCCGTAAGTCGCTTGAGTTCGATCGTAGTTGCACGGACAGCGACCGGTCAGCGTCACTGAGGAATTGGGGCAGCAGAATGAACATCGAGACAGCGCTCAAGGAAGCCATGACCGTGGACGGGGCGCTCGGAGTCGCTCTGGTGGACTACGACAGCGGTATGTCGCTCGGCACCCTCGGCGGCGGCCCGGGCCTGGACCTGGAGCTCGCGGCGGCCGGCAACACCGAGGTCGTACGGGCGAAGATGCGCACGCTGGCCTCGCTGGACATGGATGACAGCATCGAGGACATCCTGATCACGCTGGGCAGGCAGTACCACCTGATCCGCCCGCTGGCCAGCAGCAAGGGCGCGCTCTTCCTGTACGTCGCGCTCGACCGGGCGCGCAGCAACCTGGCGCTGGCCCGGCACAGCCTGAAGAAGATCGAGAACGGGCTGGACGTCTGAAAGAAAAACGACGATCGGCCCCGCTTTCGCGGGGCCGACGACGTTCGACGGTGTCAGCTCTCGGCAGCCACGTCGTGGTCGGGCACGACCTGCCCTGAGCGGATCATGTCGAGCCGCCCCATGACCTTGGCGCGCAGGTCGGTCGGCACATCGTCCTGACCGCAGCAGCGCTTGACGAGCTTCTTCACGGCTTGTTCGAGACCGTACTTCTCCAGGCACGGAGAGCACTCCTCGAAGTGGACCTCGAACTTGGTGCAGTCCGAGTCCGGCATCTCCCGGTCGAGGAACTCGTAGAGATGATCGAGTACTTCACTGCAGTCCGTCTCATGCGGCTCTCCGCAGCTCATGAGCCCGAGCCTTTCGCTTCGTTCGACTCTCCGGCACCGGCCGGGACCAGGCCACGGTCACGGGCGTAGTCCTCCAGCATGCCGCGCAGCTGACGACGGCCGCGGTGCAGCCGGGACATCACCGTACCGATGGGTGTCCCCATGATGTCCGCGATCTCCTTGTACGCAAAGCCCTCTACGTCCGCGAGATAGACCGCGATGCGGAATTCCTCCGGGATGGCCTGGAGCGCTTCCTTGACGTCCGAGTCGGGCAGGTGGTCGAGCGCCTGCGACTCGGCGGAGCGCAGACCGGTCGACATGTGCGACTCGGCACGCGCGAGCTGCCAGTCCTCGATCTCCTCGGCCGCACTGCGCTGGGGTTCGCGCTGCTTCTTGCGGTACGAGTTGATGAACGTGTTCGTGAGAATCCGGTACAGCCACGCCTTGAGGTTGGTGCCCTCACGGAACTGATGGAAGGACGCGTACGCCTTGGCGTACGTCTCCTGCACCAGGTCCTCGGCGTCGGCCGGGTTGCGTGTCATGCGCAGCGCGGCCGAGTACATCTGGTCGAGGAATTCGAGCGCGTCCCGCTCGAAGCGCGCGCTGCGCTCGACGGTCGACTCACTCCTGCCCGGGCCCTCGGGCTGCTCCGCCTGGCCGTGTTCGGTCCCTGCGTCGGTCCCAGTGACCGGACCCACCTCCTCAGACGATGTGATGGAACCGAAACCGATCCCACTCGAATCGGAGGATAGACGAATACCCGGTCCGCCCGCCGCCCGAATAGGGGCGGTCTTCGACGCGTGCAGCACCGTCCAGTCCAGGTCAGCACTGCTGCGGCGATTCGGGCAGATGGTCGAACCCATGCGGCGGACTTCCTCTCGTACGAACGGTCACCCCACGCTCGTGGTGTCTGATCCGCACAACAGTGGTCCGCCGCCCGGCATTCCCGGCCCTCACCCGAGTGACGCGATCCACTCAACGACCCTGCCAGTGATCACCGCCACCGCCTCCTCCTGCCCCATGGGTGCCCGTTTCGGCACGGCGAAACCATGATCGCCGTACGGCACCTCCGCCAACTCGTACTCCCCCGTCGGGAACTCGGCCGGCTTCCCGAACGGATCGTTGCCGCCCTGGACGACAAGGGTGGGCACCCCGGCCCCGAGCAGTTCACCGGCCCGCGACTTCTCAGGGCTCCCTGGCGGGTGCAGCGGGAAGGAGAGGGCGAGCACGGCCACGGCGCCCAGTTCCCCGGCCGTACGACAGGCCACGCGGGCCCCGGCGCTGCGCCCGCCCGCGATCACCGGCAGCCCGGGCTTCGCGAGCGCGGGCCAGATTCCCCGCCAGCCCACGTCCAGCGTCTTCGGCGCGGGCGCCACCTTCTTCCCGGCCACCCGCCAGGGCTGCTCGACGAGCGCGACGGTGACACCGTGCGCGGGCAGCTCCCCGGCGAGGGCCTGGAGATCGCGCGCCTCCACGCCCCCGCCGGCGCCATGGCTGACGGCGAGGACGAGTCGGGCCTTCGCCGCGGGTCGCCAGGTGATGCGGGCGGTGCCCGCGTCGGTCTCGACGGTCTCGGTACGCGTGTCAGAAGGGCTCACATCAGAAGAGTGTGCCCTCCTCGGGCCCCTCCAGCTCGGTCAGCAGCTCCGGCCCGTTGTTGCGGACGTTGCTCACGGCCGTGGAGACGGGGTATGCGCGCATCAGCCCCGTGGGTGGCGGTGCGAGCAGCTCGCGCAGGTCGTCCACATCGGTACGCGCCGGATCGAGCCAGGCGTCCCAGTGGTCCGGGGTGAGCATCAGGGGCATCCGCGGGTGGATGTCGGCCAGGGCACGCGGGCCCTCGGCGGGGGCGGTCGCGAGCGGGGAGGTCTCGGCCTCGGTGGTGATGACCGAGCACGTCACCCACCAGGCCCGCGGGTGGTCGTCGGGCAGGGTCCGGTCCCGCCAGAACTCGTACAGGCCCGCCATCGCGAAGACCGACCCGTCGGCGGGGGTCACGAAGTAGGGCTGTTTGCGCGGCCGCTTCTTCTTCCCCTCGACCTCCAGCTCACGCTCGCCGGCCGCGGTGACCCACTCGTAGTAGCCGTCGGCGGGCAGGATGCAGCGCCGGGTGGTGAAGGCACGACGGTACGAGGGCTTCTCGTGGACGGTCTCCGCGCGCGCGTTGATCATCCGGGCGCCGCCCTCGGGCGTCTTGGCCCAGGAGGGGACGAGGCCCCATTTCAGCTTGCGCAGCTGCCGAACCGGTTTCCCCATGACGAAGGAACTTGTAGACGCAGCGTCGGCGTCCTTCAGAGGACGGTCGAGGACCGCGTAGACCTCTTTGGTCGGGGCCACGTTGTAGTCAGGGGCGAGTGTCTCCTCGGGCTCCCACTTGTCGACCTCAAAGATTCCTGCGAGATCCTCGGGCGCACGACTCGCTGCATACCTACCGCACATACGTGCCACACTGCCAGATTCGACGCGACGCTAGGGAGCCTCCGCCCACAATGGACAGCACCGCATCCACCTCGCTGGTCGGCCTCTGGGACGAGATATTCGGCAGCCAGCCCGACCCCGACCTGTGGGTGGTGATCGCGACCCTGGCCGCCGCGCTCGCCGTGATCGTCCCGCATCCCGTCTGGCGCCTCTCGCGCAACGCCATCACCATCGCGCACGAGGGCGGCCACGGTCTGGTCGCGCTGCTGACCGGCCGCACCCTCACCGGCATACGCCTGCACTCCGACACCAGCGGCCTCACGGTCAGCCGGGGCAAGCCCCACGGCATCGGCATGATCCTTACGGCCGCCTTCGGCTACACCGCTCCCCCGCTGCTCGGACTCGGCGGCGCCGCGCTCCTCGCCGCCGGCCACATCACGGCCCTCCTGTGGCTGGCCACAGCACTGCTGGTGGCGATGCTGGTGATGATCCGCAACGCGTACGGCGCCCTCACCGTGTTCGTCACCGGCGGCACCTTCGTGGTGGTGTCCTGGCTCGCCGGCCCCCAGATCCAGGCGGCATTCGCCTACGCGGTGGTGTGGTTCCTGCTCCTGGGCGGAGTCCGCCCGGCCTTCGAACTCCAGGCCAAGCGCAGGAGGGGCGGCGCGGGCGACTCGGACGCGGACCAACTGTCCCGGCTCACGCACGTACCGGCGGGGATGTGGCTGTTCCTGTTCCACGCGGTGAGCCTGTGCTCACTGATAGGCGGGGGGCGCTGGCTCCTGGAGGTATGACGCGCCCCGTAGGGGCGTCGTTATCAGGGGCGCGGGGCTGTGTCTGTTTGCGGCTCCGCCGCGGGGCGCGACCAGCCACAACGCACCCGCAGCCGACAAACGACCCACGTTCCCCAGCCAAACCCAGTACGCCGAACCCCCACTAAAGTGGGCCCCATGGCCCCGAACCCCGCAGACACCGCCCTCTGGCCCGCCCCGCACGCAAGCGGAGCCGTCGACGCGACGGTCCACGTGCCCGGTTCCAAGTCCGTCACCAACCGGGCCCTCGTCCTCGCCGCCCTCGCCTCGGAGCCCGGCTGGCTGCGCCGCCCCCTCCGGTCCCGCGACACCCTCCTGATGGCCGGCGCCCTGCGCACGATGGGCGTGGGCATCGAGGAAACGGTGTCATCGAGCTCCTCCGTCGCGGGGGACCCGGCCACTTCCGGCGAGGCCTGGCGCGTCATCCCCTCCGGCCTGCACGGCCCCGCCACGGTCGACGTCGGCAACGCCGGCACCGTGATGCGCTTCCTGCCCCCGGTCGCCGCCCTCGCCGACGGCCCGATCCGCTTCGACGGCGACCCGCGTTCGTACGAGCGTCCGCTCCACGGTGTGATCGACGGCCTGCGCGCCCTCGGCGCCCGCATCGACGACGACGGTCGCGGCGCGCTCCCCCTGACGGTGCACGGCAGCGGCGCCCTGGACGGCGGCCCGGTGTCGATCGACGCGTCCTCGTCGTCGCAGTTCGTCAGCGCCCTGCTGCTCTCCGCCCCCCGCTTCAACCAGGGCGTGGAGGTCCGCCACACCGGCGCGACCCTGCCCTCGCTCCCCCACATCCGGATGACGGTCGACATGCTGCGCGCGGTCGGCGCCCAGGTGGACACCCCGGAGTCGGGCGGCGAGCCGAACGTCTGGCGGGTCACGCCGGGCGCCCTGCTCGGCCGGGACCTCACCATCGAGCCGGACCTCTCCAACGCCCAGCCCTTCCTGGCGGCGGCGCTGGTGACCGGCGGCAAGGTGACGATCCCCGACTGGCCTGCCCGCACCACCCAGCCCGGCGACCGGCTCCGCGAGATCTTCACGGAGATGGGCGGCTCCTGCGAACTGACGCCGTACGGGCTGGAGTTCACGGGCTCCGGCGCGATCCACGGTATCGACGTGGATCTGAGCGAGGTCGGTGAGCTGACCCCGGGCATCGCGGCGGTCGCGGCCCTCGCGGACTCCCCCTCCACCCTCACCGGGGTGGCCCATCTGCGCCTCCACGAGACGGACCGCCTGGCGGCCCTGACCAAGGAGATCAACGAACTCGGCGGCGACGTGACTGAAACGGCCGACGGCCTGCACATCCGCCCGCGCCCTCTGCACGGCGGCACCTTCCACACGTACGAGGACCACCGCATGGCGACGGCCGGCGCGATCATCGGACTGGCGGTGGAGGGCGTACGGATCGAGAACGTGGCGACGACGGCGAAGACCCTCCCGGACTTCCCCGATCTGTGGGCCGGAATGCTCGGGAACTGACGGGCGGACCTGGATCATGCGCCGCTACGGCAAGAACACCGACGAGGACGACATCCGCTCTCGCCCGAACCCCAAGGGCAACCGACCCCGTACGAACATCCGCCCGAAGCACGAGGACGCGGCCGACGGCATGGTCCTCACCGTCGACCGGGGCCGGCTGACCGTCCTGGTCGACGACCAGATCGTCATGGCGATGAAGGCCCGCGAACTGGGCCGCAAGGCCGCGGTGGTCGGCGACCACGTGTCCGTCATCGGCGACCTCTCCGGCAAGAAGGACACCCTGGCCCGCATCGTCCGCATCGGGGCGCGCACCTCGCTCCTGCGCCGCACGGCGGACGACGACGACCCCTACGAGCGGGTGGTCGTGGCGAACGCCGACCAACTGGCCATCGTCACGGCGCTGGCCGACCCGGAACCCCGCCCCCGTCTGATCGACCGCTGCCTGGTGGCGGCGTACGCCGGCGGCCTGACCCCGCTCCTGGTCCTGACCAAGTCGGACCTGGCCCCGCCCGACAAGCTCCTTGAGCTGTACGGCGCCCTGGACATCCCGTACGTCGTCACCAGCCGTCAGGAGCTGGAGAGCGGGGCCGCCGTGGCCCGCGTACGCGAGCAACTGGACGGCAAGATCACGGCGTTCGTCGGCCACTCGGGCGTCGGCAAGACGACCCTGGTCAATGCCCTGGTGTCGAACGACCAACGGCGCTCGACGGGAATCGTCAACGCGGTGACGGGCCGGGGCCGCCACACCACCACCTCCGCCCTGGCCCTCCCCCTCTCGGGCGACGCGGGCTGGGTGGTCGACACCCCGGGCGTACGTTCGTTCGGACTGCACCATGTCGACCCGTCCCTGGTGATCCACGCCTTCCCCGACCTGGAACCGGGTACGGAGGGCTGCCCGCGCGCGTGCAGTCACGACGAGCCCGACTGCGCGCTGGACGAGTGGGTGGAGAAGGGGCACGCCGATCCGGCGCGGCTCTACTCGCTGCGTCGGCTGCTGTCGACAAGGGAGCGAACGGAAGGCGACTGACCTCCGCGTTGTTTGGCAGAGGCGAGGGCCGGTAAGTGCATACTCGCACCGAGCCGGATCCGAGCGTGACGAAGCAGACGAAGCAGTCGACGTGGCACACGGGAGGGACAAGACATGGCGTGGCTGCTGGTCGTTGTGGCGGGACTCCTCGAAGTCGGCTTCGCGGTCTGCCTGAAGCTGTCCCACGGCTTCACCCGCCTCTGGCCGACGATCGCGTTCTGCATATTCGCCCTCGGCAGCTTCGGCCTGCTGACCCTCTCCCTGAAGAAGCTCGACGTGGGCCCGGCGTACGCGGTGTGGACCGGCATCGGCGCGGCGGGCACCGCGATCTACGGAATGATCTTCCTCGACGACCTGGTGTCCGTCCTGAAGATCGTCTCGATCAGCCTGGTGATCATCGGCGTGATCGGCCTGCAGCTGTCGGGCTCGTCGCACTAGCCGCACCGGACGGGGCGCCAGGCGCGCTCAGTTCCACACCGCGGCGTCCGAGGGCCGTAACACGCTCCGCACGAGGTCGGCGACACCCTCCTCCCCCGGGGGCGCGGCGACACAGGACAGGGCAAGCCTGACAGCCAGTTCGCAGGTACGGGACATCTCGGCCGCCTCCGACCTGGCCGCGCCGCCACCGGACAGCACGGTCACGGCACGGTCCCTGACGAGGGCCACGAAGTCCCCGGGCGAGGGCAGCGGCCCGTCGGCCCGTCGCTGCGCGGGCACCGCCGCGGAGGACGGCACGGCGGACAGCGTCGGCGAAGGCAGCCGTTCGCTCCAGCAGCCGGTCAGCAGGGCCCGTACGAGGACGTTGTCGCGGGCGGCCGACATCGTCCACTCGGCAGTCGCGGTGAGCCGCTCCCGCGCACCGGCACTTGGGTCGGCGGGCCCGGTCAGCGCCCGCTCGACGCCCGCGAGGTAGGCGTCGGCCTCTCTGCGGACCAGGGCCCTGGCGAGCCCCTCCTTGCTGCCGAACTCGTTGTACAGCGTCTGCCGGGACACTCCGGCCGCCGCCGCGACGTCGACCATCCGCACCGCGGACCACGGACGACGCGCGAGCGCCGTGTAAGCGGCGTCCAGCAAGGAATCCCGCGCTGCAGGCATCATCCGCCTCCCAGGGGCGAGCGGCTCTGCGCCTTAGGTTTGACGCGCACGGAGTCACTGTCAAGGGTTCGCGACAGCGCCGGGGGGCGCGTATCGACATTCGCACCCCGACGCTGTCGCGAGCCCTGCCGACAGAGCCGGTTGAGCCGGACAACTGCGGGTATTCGCGGGTAATCGCACCCGCCGCCCCCTGTAGCCCGGTGGCAGCCGTGAAAGATACGGTTCGCCTATGCCCGACTATCTCGATGACCTGCGCCTTGCCCACGTCCTCGCGGACGCTGCCGACGCCACAACGATGGCCCGGTTCAAGGCACTCGACCTCAAGGTCGAGACCAAGCCGGACATGACACCGGTCAGCGAGGCGGACAAATCGGCCGAGGAGTTGATGCGGGGCCAGTTGCAGCGGGCCCGCCCGCGCGACGCGATCATCGGCGAGGAGTACGGCACCGAGGGCACCGGCCCCCGCCGCTGGGTGATCGACCCGATCGACGGCACCAAGAACTACGTCCGCGGTGTGCCCGTCTGGGCCACGCTGATCTCCCTGATGGAGGCGGGCGAGGGCGGCTTCCAGCCGGTGGTCGGCCTGGTCTCCGCTCCTGCCCTGGGCCGCCGCTGGTGGGCGGCGAAGGGCCACGGCGCCTTCACCGGCCGCAGCCTCTCCTCGTCGTCCCGGCTGCGCGTCTCGAACGTCTCGAAGATGACGGACGCGTCGTTCGCGTACTCGTCGCTCACCGGCTGGGAGGACCGCGGCGTCCTGGGCGGCTTCCTGGACCTGACCCGCGAGGTGTGGCGCACGCGCGCGTACGGCGACTTCTGGCCGTACATGATGGTCGCCGAGGGCTCGATCGACATCTGCGCGGAGCCGGAGCTGTCCCTGTGGGACATGGCGGCCAACGCGATCATCGTCACGGAGGCGGGCGGCACGTTCACCGGCCTCGACGGCCGCCCGGGCCCGCACAGCGGAGACGCGGCAGCGTCGAACGGCCATCTGCACGACGAGATGCTGGGTTATCTGAACCAGCGCTACTGATCCTGACCCTGATCCCCCGTACGCCCTGTAACAGCCGCACACGCCCCCTTGTTGACCGTCGCTTTACCTGCCACTCTGAAGTTCCCCCCACTTGTGAACTTGTGAAAAACTGAACAGGGGCGGGAACTCTCTAGGAGGTGGCTCCACCCCATGCTCGTACGTGACGCCATGAGCACCGTGGTCCTCACCATCGGCCCCGATCACACACTCCGCCAGGCGGCCGCGCTGATGGCCGCGCGGCGCATCGGCGCGGCGGTGGTCCTCGACCCGGACGCCGGCGGAATCGGCATCCTCACCGAACGCGACATCCTCAATTCCGTCGGCCGCGGCCAGAGCCCCGACACGGAACGCGCCCACGCCCACACCACCAACGACGTCGTCTTCGCCGCCCCCTCCTGGACCCTGGAGGAGGCCGCATACGCGATGGCCCACGGCGGCTTCCGCCACCTCATCGTCCTGGACGGCGGCGAACCGACAGGCATCGTCTCGGTCCGCGACATCATCCGCTGCTGGGCCCCGGTACGACAGCACGCGCCCGCCTGAACGGGAAACGCACCGAGGGCCGGAGTCCTGTATCGGACTCCGGCCCTCGGCCTAAAGTAGCGGGGACAGGATTTGAACCTGCGACCTCTGGGTTATGAGCCCAGCGAGCTACCGAGCTGCTCCACCCCGCGTCGGTAAACGCAACATTACGTCGACCCCACCCACAAAGGCAAATCGCTTGAGCACGGGCCTACATCTCCAGCACGGGCCTTCACCTCCAGCGCAGGCCAGCCTCTCCAGCCCGTCCGGCGTTTGAGGACAAGGCCCGTTCAGGGCCGATGGGGGGTCTGGGGGCGCAGCCCCCAGGAACGGGATGGGACGGGTAAGGGCGGCGGGGGCGAAAAAAGCCACCGCCCACCACCGCACCCCCACCCACCGCACCCTCAAGCAGAAAGCTCCTCCCGCAACGCATCCCGCAACCGAGCCGCCCGCTCCGCAACCTCCCCCGGCCCCAGCGAAACCGCCAGATCAGCCCACCGCTGCCCCTCCGCCAACTCCCCCCGCCGCGCATACACCAGCGCCAGCCGCAACGCAGCCCGCCCATGCCCCGCCTCAGCCGCCCGAGCCCACCACACCGCAGCCTCGGGCTCACTCCCCTCACGGGCCAGCAACAGCCCGAGATTGAACGCCCCGTTGCGAGACCCGGCCTCAGCCGCAGCCCGATACCACCGAGCCGCCTCCACCACGTCCCCCCGAGCCGATGCCAGCATCCCCACCCGCACCTGCGCCCGCCGATGTCCCTGGGATGCCGCCCGCTCGTACCACTCCTCGCACTCCGTCTTCTCGTGCGCGATCTCACCGAGCTCATGCGCGGGCGCCTGCGGACGCCGCGCGTCGAGCACCGAGGCCAGCCGATACGCGGCCTCGGGGCTCCCCCCGCCCGCCGCACACCGCAGATACCGCTCGGCCTCCCGCTCGTCCCCGTCCCGCAACCGCACGATCCCGACCTGCAGCGCCGCCTCGGTGTGCCCGGCGCCGGCAGCCCGCTCGTACCACCGCAGCGCGCCGGCATCCTGGCCCCGCCCGGCGTACAGAATCCCCAGATTGAAGGCAGCATCCACGCTCCCCGCATCCGAGGCCTTCGAGAACCAGGGCTCAGCCCCGGCCGCGTCCCCACCCTGAAGCAGCAGAACGGCAAGCGCGTTCGCGGCCTCGCGATGCCCGGCGTACGCGGCCCTCCGATACCACTGCTCGGCCTGCGCCGTACGCGACTGCTCGGCACACAGCAGACCGAGGTTGTACGCACCGTTCACGTCCCCAGCGTCCATGGCCGCCCGGTACCAGCGCTCGGCGGTCTGGGTCTCACCGCGTTCGGCGTGCAGCGCGCCCAGCGCGTTGGCGGCGTTGCCGTCCCCGTCCTGGGCAGCCCGCAGCCACCACACGGCGGCGCTCTCGGAGTCCCCCGCGTCGCGCAGCAGGAACCCGAGCGCGCATGCGGCCCGGGCCTCGCCGTCCTTGGCGGACGTCAGATACCAGCGCCCGGCCTCCTTGAGCTCACCGCGCTTCTCCAGAATGGCTCCGAGATGCAGCGCGGCCCGCTGATGCCCCCGCGCGGCAGCCTGCCGATACCACTGCTCGGCCTCCCCGACTCCACCGTCACTCGCACCACCGCCACTCGCACCGCCGTCGGCGCCCGCACCCTCCAGGCCTTCCGCAGCCTTCCGATCAAGCGCACGGGCGAGCCGATAAGCGGCCTCCCGGTGCCCCCGCTCGGCGGCGACCCTCATCCACTGGCCTGTGGCCGCGTCCCCGCGGTGCTCCAGCAGATCGGCGAGGGCGTACGCGCCCAGCACATGCCCCTGTTCGGCGGACTGACGCAGCCAGTACTCGGCGGCCGGCTCGTCGCCGCGCTCGCGGTGGTGGCGGCCGAGTGCGTGCGCGGCGGGGGCGGAGCCGGCGACGGCGGCGATCCGCCACCATCCGGCGGCGTCGTCGGCGTACCCGCGCTGGTGAAGGAGGACGCCGAGGTTGTTGGCGGCGGCGCGGTCACCGGCGGCGGTGGCGGCACGCAGCTGAGGCTCGGCTCCGTCGAGATCACCGCGGCGCAGCAGCATGGCTCCGAGGACACTCATCGCCTCGACGTCGCCTGCCTCGGCGGCGAGCCGTTGGCGTGCCTCTTCTACCGCCTCGCCGGTTTCGTCCCGGTCGGAAGGCTGCACAAATCGCCCTGTCTCCAACAGAGTTGCCTTGTCCCCCATAACGTCCATCGTCGCACCACCTGCAACCTGGGTACACCTGGTATACCGCAGCCAGTGAGGTCTCTACAGCGTTTTGTCGACATGCCCACAGAGAGACAAGTCAAACACAGTTACCCTCAACTGCCCCGGGAAGGCGCGGCCTTCACCAGGTCGGCACATGCGTTCGCACACCACGAAGGCCCGGATCCTTGGAGGATCCGGGCCTTCGCGATCAGTAGCGGGGACAGGATTTGAACCTGCGACCTCTGGGTTATGAGCCCAGCGAGCTACCGAGCTGCTCCACCCCGCGCCGTTGTGTTGCAACCGTACCACGGCGCGGGAGGAGCGGAGGACACAGCCTCAGCAGGGCCTCCGACCAGCACTAACCACTGGTTGAACTGCTGCTGGGACTGCTGCTTGTCCTGGTACTTGGACTACTGCTGGGACTGGGGCTCGCGCTACCGGAGGAACCGTCCCCGGCACCACCGGTACCGCTCCCGCTGCCGGCCTTGTCGGCCGCGGACTGCGCCTCCTCGGCCCGCTTGAGCGCGTCCTCAAGGTCCGCCTGCGCCTTGCCGTACGCCTCCCAGTCGCCCTTCTTGAGGGCTGCCTGGCCGTCGTCGAAGGCCTTCTGGGCGTCGTTGAGCGCCTCTTGGACCGTCGGGTTGTCGGACGCCGGCGGCGGCTTCGTCGTACCACCGCCCTCGTCCGGTGGCTCGGTGGTCGTGCCCTCCGCCCCGAAGACCTTGTTGAGCGCGGCATCGAGAGTGTCCTCGAAGGCGGTCTGGCCGCCGTAGGTCACCAACACCTTGCGCAACAGCGGGTACTTGAGTCCACTGCCGCGTACGTAGACAGGCTCCACGTACAGCAGACCTCCGTCGAGCGGCACCGTCAGCAGGTTGCCGTACTCGATCTCCGAGTCGCCACCTCTCAGCAGCCTGATGGACTCGGCGATGTCCTGTTCGGAGTTGAACTGGCTCTGGACCTGTTTGGGTCCGTCGACCGTTCTGCTCGTCGGCAGTTTCAGGATTCTGATCCTGCCGTAATCACTCGTCCCCGCCTCGGCGTTGACCGCCATGAAGGCACTCAGGTTGTCCCGTCCGTTCGGCGTGAACGTCGTCGTCAGCGAGAACGCCTGCGCCTTCTGGTCGGGCATCTTCATGCTCAGGTAGTACGGCGGCACCGCGTCGCCCGACTTGTTGCTCGGGTCGTCCGGCACCTGCCACACCTCGCTGCCGGAGAGGAACGTCTGCGCGTCCTTCACGTGGTACCGGGTCAGCAGCTCGCGCTGGACCTTGAACAGGTCCTGCGGGTACCGGAGATGGGCCATCAGCGAGGCCGAGATGTCGCTCTTCGGCTCGACCGTGTTCGGGAAGGCCTTCATCCAGGTCTTCAGGACCGGGTCCTTGGTGTCCCACTGGTAGAGCTTGACCTCGCCGGTGTACGCGTCGACGGTCGCCTTCACCGAGTTGCGGATGTAGTTGACCTGGTTCTGCTGGGCCACCACCGCACGCTGGTTGTTGTTCGCGGTGAGGGAGTCGGCCGTCGTGTCACCCAAGGTGGTGCGGGAGGCGTACGGATAACCGTTCGTCGTCGTGTACGCGTCGACGATCCACTGGATCTCACCGTCGACGACAGCCGGGTAGGCGTCACCGTCGATGGTCAGCCAGGGCGCGACCGCCTCGACCCGCTCCTTGGGCGTGCGGTTGTACAGAATGCGCGAACCCTCGCCGATGGCACCGGAGTAGAGGATCTGCGGCTCACTGAACGCGACGGCGTACGCGGCGCGGTTCATCGGGTTGGAGAGGTTGACACCGCTCTTCCCCTTGTAGCTGGTGGTCTTCTCACCGGCGTCGTCGGAGTAGTCGATCTCCTTCTGGGGACCGCCGACGATCGAGTACTGGCTGGTCTTCTCGCCGTAGTAGATCCGCTGCTGATACGTCCCGAGGTCACCCATGGACGGCAGGTCGGACTCGGTGAAGACCGGGCGGCCCTCGGCGTCGGCCGTGGTGCCCTTGGCCGCGACCACACCGAAGCCGTGTGTGTAGCGGAAGTGGTCGTTGATCCAGTTGTTCTTCGGAATGCCGTTGAGGTTCAGCTCACGCAGACCGATGACCGTGTCCTGCTCCTTGCCGTCCTTGCCGTACCGGTCGACGTCAAGGTTGGTCGGGAACGCGTAGTAGTTACGCATCTGCTGGAGCTGCTGGAACGTCGGCGACACGATGTTCGGGTCCACGATGCGGATGCTCGCCGTGGCGTCGACGTCGTCGCGCAGCTTGGTCTTGTCCTCGGTGTCACTGCGTCCGGCGTACTCGCTGACCTTCGCGTCGTCGATGCCATAGGCCTCGCGCGTCGCCTTGAGGTTCTTGGTGACGTACGGCGCTTCCTTGGCCTGCTCGTTCGGCTGGACCTGGAACTTCTGCACGATCGCCGGGTACAGCCCGCCGATGAGGATGGCCGAGAGGACCATCAGTCCGAAGCCGATGACGGGCAGCTGCCAGGTGCGCCGCCACAGGGTCGCGAAGAACAGCAGTGAGCAGATGATGGCGATGCAGAACAGGATCGTCTTGGCCGGCAGATAGGCGTTGGCGTCGACGTACCGCAGGCCCGTCCAGTTGCCGGTCGCCTTGAAGTCGCTCGACTTCACCGCGAGGCCGTACCGGTCGAGCCAGTACGCGACCGCCTTGAGGGCGACGAACAGCCCCAGCAGCACGGACAGATGCCCGGTCGCCGCAGCCGTGGCACGGGCCCCCGGGCTCGTGACGCGCAGCCCGCCGTACAGATAGTGGGTGAGAGCGGCGGCGATCAGGGAGAGAATCGTGGCCGCGAAGCCGAAGCCCAGCAGGAAGCGGTACCAGGGCAGGTCGAAGGCGTAGAAGGACACGTCCAGACCGAACTGGGGGTCCTTCTGCCCGAAGGACACTCCGTTGACCCACATCAGCCAGGTCCGCCACTGCCCGGACGCGGACGCGCCCGCGATGAGGCCGACCAGGGCGGTGATACCGAGCAGCAGCCACATCTTGTACGGGGCGATGCCCATGCGGTACCGGTCGAGGCTCTGCTGCTCCATCGACATGGCACTCAGCGGCGGGCGCAGCCGGTGCGCCAGCCAGATGTTCACACCTACCGCGGTCGCCATCAGCAGGCCGAAGACGAAGAAGAGACCGATCTTGGTCCACAGTGTGGTCTTGAACACCGACGAGTAGTTGACCGAGCGGTACCAGAGCCAGTCCGTCCAGAACCCCGCGAACATGATGAACGCCATGCCGAGTACGGCAAGGACGCCCAGCGTCATGAGCAGGGTCCGGACGCGCCGGGACGGGCGGCCCACTCTGATCCGTGGCCCCTGCGGGCCTCCGCCGCGGTCCGGCATCTGGAAAGCCAAGGTTGGCACCTCAAAAGTCGCTGTCGGTCCGTCAGGCCCCCGTGATCGCGGACCATCCGTCAGGCCTCGTGATCGTAGAGGCCTCACCTATGCAACTTACTCACGCTTTACTCGGTTCCCGTTTCGGCCCATGAACGAGGCAGGATTGTGACCATGTCCAACACTCCCATGGCGGCGAACCCGCTCACCCGGGCCGTACTCGAGATCGACGAGTACGCCTCCGGCCTCGGCTGGGACCAGCCGGCTCGTCTCTTCGCCCTTGTAGACACCGCCCGACTGAGGGTCCAGGAACCGGCTCTCGCGGCCCAGCTCGGCCTGTCGGACGAGCAGAAAACCACCGGTCTCACTCCCATCGAGCAGGACGAGATCCCCGCGGGCAAGCCGCTGGACGAGTTCCTCGCCACCATCGCCTGGCCGGACGCGGTGGTCGGCTGCGCCCTCGCCGTCGAGCGCCTGATGCTTCCGCCGTCCGCGGAGGCGACGGTTCCGCAGGGGCTGAGCGACAAGAAGCTGGCGGCCTGGGTCGCCGCGCACCCGAACCGTCAGGAGGTCCGGATGACGGTCGCGGTCCTGCGTGACGGCACGCGGGACTCGGCGGTACGCCTGCGCGAGAAGGACGCGGCGACGGAGGTGCTCACCGGCTCGGGCCTGGTGCCCGGCCTGGCGGAGGCCCTGTCGGCGACGTTCGCGGAATAGCGAGTGGCAGTCCTACGGACTGCCTACTTGGTGCCGCACTTCGGCAGATCACCGGTGTCGCCGGAGCGGATGTCCTTGAGGGCGCTCAACGCATCGCCAATGGTTCCCACCTTGACGAGCGTGAGCCCCTCGGGGGTGTCCTTGGCGGCGGCCGCGCAGTTGTCGGCCGGCGTCAGGAAGTACTGAGCCCCCTTGTCCCGCGCGCCGACGGTCTTCATCTCGATCCCGCCGATGGGGCCGACCTTGCCGTCGTCGTCGATGGTGCCGGTGCCGGCCACGAACTTGCCGCCGGTGAGGCTCCCGGGCGTCAGCTTGTCGTAGATACCGAGGGCGAACATGAGCCCCGCGCTGGGCCCTCCGACATCGGCGAGCTTGATGTCGATGGTGAACGGGAAGGTGTGGTCGGTGCCTGCGGAGATCCCGACGATGGCGCGCTCGGCGCCGTCGTCGGCGGCGGACCTGGTGGTCGTGATGGTGATGTCCTGCGTCTTGTCTGCCGCCCGCTTCGCCTTCTCGGCGGCGGCCTGCTCCGCAGCGGGCACGATGGTGAAGACGACCTTCTCGCCGGCCTTGTGCTTGGTCACCAGCTTGGCGACGTCGGCGGGCTCCTTGACCGTCGTACCGTCGACGGCCTTGATGACATCACCGGCGTGCAGCACGCCCTCGGCAGGGGACCCCTTCAGAACGGTGGAGACGATCACCCAGGACTGCAGCGGGACATCGAGTGCCTCCAGCGCCGCGACCTTGGCGCTCTCCTGGGACTCACTGAACTCCTCGGCGTTCTCCTGGGTCGACTGCTCCTCGGTCTTGCCGTTCGGGTAGAGCGTGTCGTGCGGCACGATCTTGCTGTCGTGCGTGAGCCACCCGGCCACGGCCTCTACGAGGTTCATCTTGTAGTTGGCGCTGGTGACGCGAACGGTGGTCATGTTCAGGTGCCCGGTGGCCGCGTAGGTCTTGCGCCCGGAGATCTGCAGCACCGGCTCGCCGCCGTGGTCCCCGAGGGTGTTCACGGTCGGCCCCGGCGACAGCTCCGAATACGGCACGCGGATGAACACTCCGGCACACAGGAGCGCGATCAGCATCAGGGTGGAGGCGAGCAGCGTCGCGGTGCGGCGTGGCATGGCACGACAGTACGGGACGGTCCTGTCGGCGCACCGTCAGGGCCGCCCGTGCGGTGGCTCAGGTACGGGACTTCTCCATGGCCTCGCGGAACCGCTCGTAGCCGTCGAGTTCGGGCCCGTCACCGCGCGCCCTGCGCGTCCGGTTGGCCCAACTGCCCCAGAGACCGGCACCGATCGCAGCCACAAGCGGAATCAGCAACCAGGCGAGTGCAGCCATGCCGACCTCCCAACCCCAACAAGCGACCGCAACTGACTGATCAGCAGATTAACCTCCACCGTGTTAACGCTCACGCCCGGGGGGTGGTTACGCAACCGGAGACCCGTCAGCAGGCACCGACCCACTCCTCGGTCCCGTCGGAGAATGTCTGATGCTTCCAGATGGGCACCTCGTGCTTGAGGTCGTCGATCAACTTCCGACAGGCCGCGAAGGCCTCGCCCCGGTGAGGACAGGACACGGCGACGACGACGGCCAGATCCCCCACTGCCAGGTCCCCGACTCGATGCACAGCGGCAAGCGCCCGCACCGGGAACTCGGCGACGACCTTCTCGGCCACACGCCGCATCTCGGCCTCGGCACTGGGGTGGCACGAATAGCCGAGCGCATCGACATCGGCACCCCCGTCGTGATTCCGCACGGTGCCCACGAACAGGGCGGTCCCCCCGGCGGAGTCGTCCCCGACAGCGCGGAAAACCTCGTCCAGGGACAGCGGCGCGTCCCGAACGGCAACCAGCTTGATGGGTTCCAGAGCCGCCTGCTCACCGGGATGATCATTGAGGGATGCCATACCCCCATCGTGCCTCACCCCACTGCGTTTCAGCCCGTCCGGCGTTTTGAGGACAAGGCCCGTTCAGGGCCGTAGGGGGGGTCTGGGGGCGCACTCCCAGGAACGGGATGGGATGGGTGGAGGCGGCGGGGGCGAAACACAACCCACCCCCTACCCGCCTCAGATCCGCCGCCGAGCCTTCCGAGCCCGCCGCACCAACGCCGCCGTACCCAACAACGCCACCGTCGCCCCCGCGGCCCCCGCAGCCGTCGCGTCCTTGCGCCCAAGCCGGCGCCCAACCACGGTATGGCGCCCCGCAACCTCCTCCAGCAGCTCCGCGAGCACCTCCTCATTGCTCCACTGAGGCCGCCACCCGGCATCATGCAGCCGGCTCCCGCTCACCACCCAGGGGTACATCGTGTACGCCAGATCTCCGGCCGGAGAAGGCGTGAGCCCGATCCGGTGCAGCCGGGCCGCCGCGCCCAGAGCGACAGCGGACGGCAGCTCCATACGCCGGATCCCGCTGAGCTCCTCGACCTCCTCCTGCTCCAGCCATCCGTCGCACCCGACAGCCAGCTCCCCCTCGACCTTCTCCAGCACCGCGTACTCCAGAGCGCTGCACAGATCCTCGACGTGACAGAACTGCCAGGCGGGTCGTGACCCGGCCACGACAAGCAGCCGAGGCGACTCGAAGTACCTGGTCAGAGCGGTGTCCGTACCCCCGATCAACACTGCGGGCCGCACCACCGTCACATTGAGCCCGGGATGTGCCCGCGGTGCGCGCCGGGCGAGCCGCTCGATCTCCAGCAGGTCCCCGACCCCGGTGGCCTCGGCGGTCGCCCGCAGCTCGGCGTCCTCCGCCAGCGGCAGTTCGTTGTCCGGCAACGCCCCGTAGACCATCGCGGACGTGCACAGCACGACCCGGTGCACCCCGGCCGCGGCGGCAGCCGTCAGCACGGTCTGCGTCCCGCGCACGTTGTACGCCGTTCGGGCGGCCCCGTCCGTCTCCAGGTCAAGATCGAGCGCCAGATGGACCACGACGTCGGCGCCGCGCAGCTTCTCCGCGATGGCCGGATCCCGCACATCGAGGATGTGCCACTGTGCCGCCGCGCACTCGCCGCGCCGCTCGTCGATGGCGACGACCTGCTTGATCTCCACGGACGCGGCGAGCCGCTCGGTGAGCAGCGCCCCGATCCCGGTCGCGGCACCGGTGACCGCGACGACTGGCCCGCGTACGCCCGGGTTGGTTGAGTGGTTTCGCGCTGCGCGAACCTGCGGATCTGGGGAACTCACCGGCGTCTCCAGCGGTTGTCTTCAGTAAGGACGCGCGTGACGCGTACGTACCAGGTGACATCCATCCTGCCGCAGGCCAGGAGTCGGCGAAGCACCGAGCCCCCAACCGGTGGCGGTGTCTAGGCTAGGTGGTGTTGTCGGGCAGCCGCCGTCGAAAGAGCCGACGGCCTTACCAGCCGAGGAATCCCGTGAGTGACACCCCATTCGGATTCGGCCTTCCGCCGGAGGAGCCGGAGAACGGCGACGAGGGCAAGCAGGAGGACCAACAGGGCGGTGGTGGTCAGGGACCGTTCGGTTTCGGACTGCCCGGCTTCGGTGGTCCCGGAGGCGACAATCCACTCGCAGCCATGTTCGGTTCCATGAACCCCAACGACCTGGGTGCCGCGTTCCAGCAGCTGGGCCAGATGCTCTCGTACGAGGGCGGGCCGGTGAACTGGGACATGGCCAAGCAGATCGCCCGCCAGACGGTCTCCCAGGGGACGTCCGACGGCATCAAGGACTCCAGCATCGGTCCCGCCGAGCGCACCGCTGTCGAGGACGCCGTACGATTGGCGGACCTGTGGCTGGACGACGCGACGTCGCTGCCGTCCGGTGCCGGTTCCGCGGTGGCGTGGAGCCGCGCGGAGTGGGTCGAGGCGACCCTGCCCGCCTGGAAGGAGCTGGTCGACCCGGTCGCCGAGCGTGTCGGCGCGGCCATGGGCGATGTCCTGCCCGAGGAGATGCAGGCCATGGCGGGCCCGCTGATCGGCATGATGCGCTCCATGGGCGGCGCCATGTTCGGCACGCAGATCGGGCAGGCCGTCGGGGTGCTCGCGGGTGAGGTCGTCGGCTCGACGGACATCGGTCTGCCGCTGGGCCCGACGGGCCGGGCCGCGCTGCTGCCGGCGAACATCGAGGCGTTCGGCAAGGACCTGAGTGTGCCGCAGGAGGAGGTACGGCTGTATCTCGCCCTGCGCGAGGCCGCCCACCAGCGCCTGTTCGCCCATGTGCCGTGGCTGCGCTCGCACCTGTTCGGCGCGGTCGACGGCTACGCGCGCGGGATCAAGGTCGACACGGCCAAGCTGGAGGACGTGGTCGGTCAGTTCGACCCGCAGAACCCGGAGCAGCTGCAGGACGCACTCCAGCAGGGCATGTTCCAGCCGGAGGACACCCCGGAGCAGAAGGTCGCTCTGGCCCGTCTGGAGACGGCGCTGGCCCTCGTAGAGGGCTGGGTGGACGCGGTGGTGCACGCGGCGGCCAAGCCCCGTCTGACGTCCGCGGACGCGCTGCGCGAAACGCTGCGCCGCCGCCGTGCCTCGGGCGGCCCGGCCGAGCAGACGTTCGCCACCCTGATCGGTCTGGAGCTGCGCCCGCGTCGGCTGCGTGACGCCTCGCGCCTGTGGGCGTCGCTGACGGACGCGCGCGGTGTCGACGGCCGGGACGGCCTGTGGGCCCACCCGGACATGCTGCCGACGGCGTCCGACCTCGACGATCCGGACGGCTTCGTGCACCGCGAGCAGCTCGACTTCTCCGAGCTGGACAAGATGCTCGGTGAGGCGGCGGGCGGCTCCGCCGAGAAGCCCAACCTGAAGAAGGACGACGACTCCGAGTGACTCTCCACCACAACGCGGTCCAGGTGCTGGAGAAGTACGAGGATCAGCAGGATCTCCGTCAGGTCTACCTGGACCATCTGGACGGCCATCCCGACGGGATGTGGAAGGACTGCAAGGACGGACACATCACAGCCAGCGCTCTGGTGGTCGACGTGGAGCGTGAGCGGGTCCTGCTCACGCTCCACAAGAAGCTGGGAATGTGGCTCCAGACGGGCGGGCACTGCGAGCGGAGCGACAACACGCTCGCCGGTGCCGCGCTCCGTGAGGCCACGGAGGAGTCCGGTATCCCCTCGCTGCGTCTGCTCCAGAGCACTCCGGTCCGCCTGGACCGGCACCACACGCCTTGTGCCTGGCACCTGGACGTGCAGTACGCCGCCGTGGCCCCGCGGGGAGCCGTGGAGGCGATCAGCGACGAGTCCCTGGATCTGCGCTGGTTCGCCTACGCCGAGGTGGCGGACGTAGCGGACGACTCAGTCGTACGACTGCTCGAAGCGAGCCGCGCCAGACTGTGAATGCGTAAGGGGCGACCGCCTTGGTGGTCGCCCCTTACCTGCCTGCCCGGTGCTGCTAGCTCCAGGCGTTGCCCTGGTTCTGCGCCCGGGCTCCGTGCTGTCCCATGCCGAACTGGGCGGCGGCGCCCTGGCCGACCTGGGCGTTCTGCGGCGGCAGCAACTCGCTGGGCTGGACCAGCGCATAGCCGCTGCCCATGAAGCTGAGCTCCCAGCCCTCGCCGGTGTTGCCGCGGCGCCGCCACACTCCGGAGGTGTGCGTCTGGGCCTGCATCTGCACGCGCAGGCCGGTCGACCAGGCGACGATCGCGTCGGCGTCACAGTTGACGTACTTGTCCGGCGTCACCTGCATCATCAGCGGCGCGCCCGAGGTCATCAGGGCGACCCTGCCGCGGCCGGTGATGTTGAGCTGGTACTTCCCGGAACCGGAGATGCCGTACAGGCTGTCCACGGCGATGACCTCGTGGTGCAGCCCGGAGTCCATCGCCAGCACGTAACTGCTGTCGACCGTCAGGCCGTCCTGTTCCACGTCCATCACATGGATGTGCTGGGCGAGGTTGGCGAGATAGACCGTGCCCTGCCCGTGGCAGCGCATCAGGTCCAGGCCCTCGCCCGTGTGCGCGCGCGAGCGGCCCTGGTTGCTGCTCTGGTATTCGGCGTCGAACTCCATCAGTCCCTGGTAGGCGACCATCGTGCCCTTGCGGGCGAGGATGTCGTCGTGGCCCTCCAGGGTGATCCGGAGCATCTGCTTGTTCTGCAGACTCCAGCGTTCCTGGGTCTGCGAGTCGTTGTGCGCGAAAAGTGGGCTCTGCATGGCGTTCTGGTTCCCCCTCAGCCCCGGACCCGGAGACGGTCGGTGCTGTCCTCGCTGGGCTGGACGACGACGATGCCCTGGCCGGAGAAGGCCATCTGGTAGGCCTCGCCGCTGCCCCGGCCGATGAGCGACTGCGCCTTGAAGCTGCGCTTGCCCTTCACCTTGAGGTTCGGGGACCAGGCGACGAGGGCGTCCGGGTCGACGTACGTCTCGTCATCGCCGCCCCCGCAGTCGACGACGATCGGCTTGCCCCGGGAGGTCAGTGCGACCCAGCCCTGCCCGGAGATCTTGGTGTTCCACAGGCCCTGTCCGGCGAACTTCGCCAGCCCCTTGACCCGCTCGACACCCCAGGTGAGGTGCGCGTCGAAGGCCAGCAGGTTGGTGGCGTTGACGGAGATGCCGTCGCCGTTGAGGTTGATCACGACCACGTTCGCGCCGTAGTCGGCGAGATAGAGCAGGCCGTCCCCTGAGCACTTCATCAGGGGCGCGCCCTCGCCGGTCATCCAGTCCTTGGCGATCTGGCGTACGGCCGGCGGGTTGGGCTCGTACTGGACGAACCCTTCGTAGGCGACCATCGACCCCACGCGCGCGAGGAGGTCGTTTCCGGTCTGCATGGCGACCTTCAGCATGTGGTTGCCGTGGTTCTCCATGCGAGCGGTGACGGGTGCGGGAGCGTAGCCCGCGAGTGGCTGGTTCATGACGGGCTCCCTCAGACCTCGTACGGCTGAACGACGATGAAGTTGCCGGGCGCGCCTCGGAACTGGAGGTTGACGCTCTCGCCGGTGTCGCCCGGGTAGGCGTTGCGGCGCATCCGTACCTGGCTGGAGACGACCACCTGGGAGGCGGCCGACCAGGCGACCACGGCGTTGCAGTCGGCGAATGTGGTGGGTGTGACCGGCAGGACGACGGGGACGCCGTGTGTCTTCACGACAATGGTGCCGGTGCCCTGGAACTGCATCGTGAACAGAGCGCCGCCTGGGATGCCGTGTCCCTCGACGCGGCGGACCTCGTGCTGGAGGCTCTCGTCGAAGGCGAGGACGTTCTCGGCGGAGACGCAGATGCCGTCGCCCTGGAGCTCGATGGGGTGCAGCATCGTGGAGTTGTCGGCGAGGAACACCTGGCCCTGGCCGGTACAGCGCATCAGCTGCATCTCCTGGCCGGTCGCGTTGCCCACGATCCGGCCGGCGAATCCGGCGCCCTTGTAGCTGAAGTCGACCTTGCCCTGGTAGAGCACCATGCTGCCCTGCCGGGCCAGCACGGGCTGACCGCCCATGCCCAGGTCGACGCGGATCAGCTTCTTGTTCTGCTGAGTCCAGCGCTGCCCGGTCGGCGTCTCCTTGAACTGCTGGAGCGCGGCTGTGACGCCGGCGCCCTGCCCGCCGCCCTGCGGTACACCCTGTGGCACCCCGTAGGGAGCCTGCTGACCGGGGACCTGCCCGAACGGGGGCTGCTGACCGTAGCCCGGGGGCGGGGTCGACTGCCCGTAGCCGGGCGGGGCCTGGGGCGCCTGCGGCTGGCCGTAGCCGGGGGGCAGCGACCCGGTCTGGCCGGGTACCTGGCCGTAAGGAGTCTGCGGGGGCTGCGGGTGCCCCTGCTGTCCGTAGGGCGCGGGCGCCGGAGCCGGGGGCGGCACCTGGGCGCCGCCGGGCGGTGTCAGGGGCGCAATGATGGTGGGGGCCGCGTGCATCGACGGCGCGGGGGCCGGAGCCGGGGGCGCCATGGCTGCCGGAGGGGGCGCGAAACCCTGGGCGACAGGCTGCGGAGCGGCCGGTGCCGGAGCGCCGAACGCGGGCGGTGCGAAGCTGGGAGCGGCACCGGTCTGGGGCTGCTGCGGAGGGGGCGTCTCCTCCTCGGCGACCTCCCCGCCGAAGTTCTTCAGCAGCGCGTCGAGGCCGCCGTCGAAACCCTGTCCGACCGCGGCGAACCGCCACACGTCCTTCAGATAGAAGTCGCCCAGCATCACGGCCCGCTCGGTGGAGAACTCCGAGCCGTTGAAGGGGTAGCGGGCCACCTCCTCGCCGCCGGCGACGATGCGGACGTATCCGGGGGCGATCTGCGACATCTGCCCGGCGCCGTCGAGCGTGGCCGTGAACGACAGTTTCTGGATCTGCGGCGGGATCCGGTCGAGCGTGACGCGGAAGGACTCCGTGTCGCCCGCCTGAGCGCCCAGGATCTGGATGGACTCCTCGGGGGACTTCGGCTGGTTGAAGAAGACGAAGTACCGGTCGTCCGAGAGCCGCTCGTCGGCGTCGAGGCCGAAGCAGCTGATGTCGAAGGTCAGCCCCGGTCCGGAGATCTGCACGCCTACGTACAGATCCGTGCCCGCTGTGAGATCACTGATCCTGGCCTTGTGGCCGCGTTGGAATTCCCTGGCCATGCGTACCGACCGTCCCCCATCCCGAATGCCGAATGCGTCGGGTCAGGCTAACGGCTAATTCCGGACGCGGCCGGAGCCGGTACAAACCCGGTACACAACGCCGCCTCGCCACCACGCACTCGCGGCCCGGAGATCACTCCCCGCGCGCGGAGGGCGGATGCGGCAGCCGGTCGGCGGCGACCACTCCTTCGAGGTAGCCACGGGCCCGCTCGGTCCGTGGATACGCGTCCAGAAGCCGCCAGAAACGGGGCCCGTGCCCGGGCACCAGCAGATGTGCCAGCTCATGGAGGAGGACGTAGTCGACGACGTACTCGGGCATGCCCTGCAGCCGGTGCGACAGACGGATGCTGCCCTCGGCCGGGGTGCACGAGCCCCAGCGCGTGTTCTGGTTGGTGACCCAGCGCACCGAGGCGGGTCGGGCGCGGCCGTCGAAGTACTGGGCCGACAGCTGCTCGGCGCGTTCGGCCAACTCGTTGTCGCCGGGCACACGTTTGGTCTTGCTCTCCTGGGCGGCCAGTTTGTCGAGCATGACAGTCACCCAGCGCTGTTCCTCGGCCTCGGACATCCGGGCGGGGATGAGCACAACGGTGCGATCGCCCTCGCGGTACGCGGAGACCGTCCGGCGTCGCCGGTCACTCCTGCGAACCTCGATCGCGCTCGCCCCCGAGCCGCTTGGCGGCTGGCTCGTCGTACTGCGCTGTGGGTTTCCGGCGCGGTGCAGTGGGTCGGCGGGCACGGCACGACGTTACCCGCTGTGCATGGGGGAAGTCTTGACTCCCGCACGGTTCCGCGGTGATCCCCCACCATGCGTTTGATTTGTACGACGAATATCCACTACCTGTGGACAACTTTCGACGCCCGATGAACGAACCGGGCATGCTGGCACTCGTCGGCGGAACAAGCACCGAAATCAACCGACAAACAGGGACTTTCAACCGGGACGTTCACTGGCTACGGGGGCCTGTCATGCGATCAACCACCACACCTGCGCCTGCGTCGGACACAGCTGTCGCGCTGTCGGCCACAACCCACCTGGGTGAAACCCACCCGCGTGTCACCCACCCGATGATGAAGGGCGCGCTGCGCACCTGCTGGCGGGATTTGAACACGGTGCAGTTCGGGATGACGCCCGCTCATGCGATGACACTCGGCCCGATGGACACGGCCACGGGCAGCTTCCTGAGTCTGCTCGACGGAACTCGCGGGCTGCCGCTCCTCCATGAGGAAGGGCACCGCATGGACCTGCCGGCCGCCCATATCGACGGGCTGGTGGAGCGGCTCAGCGACGCCGGCCTCCTCGACGACGCGACTGGCGGCGGCCCGGCCGTCGAAACGCTGCGCGGTAAGAAGAAGGTTCTGGAGCGGATGGGTCCCGATCTTGCCTCCCTCTCCCTGGTCGCCCCGGCACCGGGTGAGGCGATGGCACGGCTGGCCGCTCGGCGGTCCCTGCGCGTGCAGGTCCGGGGCGCGGGCCGGGTGGGCGCAGTGGTGGCCTCACTGCTGGCGGGTGCGGGCGTGGGCCACGTCGATGTGCGCGACGGCGGGGTGGTCGAGCCATGGGACGTCGCACCGGGTGGCCTGCCCGTCGATTCCGTGGGCGAACGCCGGGACGAGTCCGCGCGGCGCGCTGCCCGACGGGCGGCGCCGGACCGCCCACCGCGGCGTACGGCCGCTCAGTCGCCGCCCGGTGAGAGCGACCCCGGTCTCTCCTTGGTGATCCTCGCTCCACGCGACGACCTCGCCGTGCACGCGCCCGACCCGGCCGCCGCCGAACCATTCGTGACCTCGGGCACACCGCATCTGTACGTGGGCGTCGTGGAAGGAACCGGCATCGTGGGCCCGCTGGTCCTGCCGGGCGAGACGGCCTGCGCCGGCTGTCTGGACCGGTGGCGCGTCGACCGGGACCCCGTCTGGCCGCGCCTGGTGGCGCAGTGGCGTTCCGCACGGCCACGCCAGGTCAGGGCCTGTGACCTGGCCCTGGCGACGACGGTCGCGGGCCTGGCCGCGAGCCACGCGCTCGCCTTCCTGGACGGCAGGACCCCGTCCACCGCGGGCGCCCGTTGGGAGGTTTCCGTACCCGGGCTCGACTGGCACGCCCGCCTGGTCTGGGCGCACCCCGCATGCCCGTGCGGTGCCGAGGAGAAGAGTAAGGAGGAACACACCTCTAAGGACGGGGAGTCGCACGAGACAATGGCGGAGCAACGGCCGTCGACGGAGTTACGCCGTAAGGCACACGCGGCGCGGCTGTCCGGAACTTGGAGGGCTCATGTCTGATCTTCCCCGGAAGGCGGTCACCCGTACCGCCAAGCTTGCCGCGCTCCCGCTCGGCATCGCCGGGCGGGCCACCTGGGGACTCGGCAAACGGATCGTCGGTGAGTCGGCGGACATCGTCGGCCGCGAGCTGCAACAGCGCACGGCGGAACAGTTGTTCAAGGTGCTCGGCGAGCTCAAGGGCGGCGCGATGAAGTTCGGGCAGGCCCTGTCCGTCTTCGAGTCGGCCCTCCCCGAGGAGGTCGCCGGCCCCTACCGCGCTGCGCTGACGAAGCTCCAGGAAGCGGCCCCGCCGATGCCGACACGCACGGTGCACTCGGTACTGGAGGCACGGCTCGGCGTGGACTGGCAGGACCTGTTCCTGGAGTTCGAGGACAAGCCGTCCGCCGCGGCCTCGATCGGCCAGGTGCACCGGGGGGTGTGGCACGACGGTCGCGAGGTCGCGGTCAAGGTGCAGTATCCGGGCGCCGGCGAGGCACTGCTCTCCGACCTGACCCAGTTGAGCCGCTTCGCCCGCCTGTTGGGGCCCCTCATTCCCGGCATGGACATCAAGCCGCTCATCGCCGAACTCCGGGACCGTGTCTCGGAGGAACTCGACTACGGCCTGGAGGCCCAGGCCCAGCAGGCCCACGCGGAGGAGTTCACGGACGATCCGGATGTCGTGGTACCGGCCGTCGTCCACCAGTGCGACCAGGTCCTGGTGACGGAGTGGATAGACGGCATACCACTGTCGGAGGTGATCACCGACGGTACGCGGGAGCAGCGCGACCGCGCGGGCCAGTTGCTGGCCCGGTTCCTCTTCTCGGGCCCCGCGCGCACGGGTCTCCTGCATGCCGACCCGCACCCCGGCAACTTCCGCCTGCTGCCCGGCGGCCCGGCCGGCAAGGAGGACTGGCGTCTGGGCGTGCTGGACTTCGGCACCGTCGACCGCCTCCCGGGCGGTCTGCCCCCGACGATCGGCCACTCACTGCGCCTGACCCTGGACGGCCAGGCCGATGCGGTCTATGAGGCTCTCCGCGCGGAAGGCTTCGTCAAGGACTCGATCGACCTGGATCCCGAGGCGGTACTCGACTATCTTCTGCCGATCATCGAACCGGCCGAGGCGGACGAGTTCACTTTCAGCCGAGGCTGGATGCGCAGCCAGGCGGCCCGTATAGCCGACCCGCGCTCCCCGGCACACCAACTGGGCAAGCGCCTCAACCTGCCCCCTTCGTACCTCCTGATACACCGGGTGACCTTGAGTACCATCGGCGTCCTGTGCCAACTGGGAGCTACGGTCCGCATGCGTGCGGAACTGGAGGAGTGGCTGCCGGGCTTCCTGCCGGAGGACGAGGAGGAGCCGGCGGCTGCCGAGGCGTGAGCCGACTTCACCACCAAGCCGAGTCCGGCCGCCCCTCGATCGCCCTGAGGTTCTCCCGAGCGCATGTGTCGCAGAGGTAGTGACGCGTGCCGTTCTCCACCGAGCAGGTCCAGGTCAGCGGCGGTCCCTCGGCCCACGTGCTGCAGCGGGCGCACGCGACGGGGCGGGGTCCTGCCGAGGAATCTCTGTCGTCACCGCCGCCGGGAACGTCACTGTCACCGGGAAGACTCGTCACCCGGCGACGGTATCGCCGTGACCGGCGGTCGGGCGCGCGCAACGCACAGCGGGGGCCGGTCCGTTCGGACGGACCGGCCCCCGCGGGAAGCGGCTGCTGTTACTGCCGAGCTGCCGTGGTCGTTACTGCATGACCGCCATGGCAAGCGCACGGCGGGCGCGCAGCGAGGCACGCTCCGCTCGGCGCTGGAGCCGACGGGCGGTCACCACGCTGTGCGCGCGGCGTTCCCGCTCGGCCTCCTGAAGGCGGTCGTGCATATGCGCACGAGCCAGGGCTTCTGGGATGAGTTGCATCTCTCGGGTCCTGTTCTGGCGCGAGTCGTTCGCACCGGTGGTGGTGAAGTCTTGGGTCGCGGAGCCGACAGGCTCGCTGCTGGTCGGCGTCATAGGGGCCTGCTTCTTGGGGTCGTGCGTGAAGGGGCGGTCGATCGTTCCTGTGATGCTCATGCTGTGACCGGGTTCTTGCGCGGACGGCCACGGGGCCGCTTGCGGGCCACGACGACACCCTGGACGAACAGTTCGCCACCCCAGACGCCCCAGGGCTCACGCCGCTCCTTGGCGCCGGCGAGGCAGGCCTCCATCAGCGGGCAGGTGCGGCAGAGGGACTTGGCGTACTCGACGTCGGCCGGCGACTCGGCGAAGAAGACCTCCGGGTCGTAGGAGCGGCAGGGGACGGGTACGCCGAGGTTCTCGATGGCGTCGTCGAGCGCGGTGAGCGCAGTGAGCGGGATCAAGGTGCAGTCCTCCGTGAGGCCGGGCGGGGGGATCGTTTCGGAAGGCGGTACGGACGGGGCGTGCGCTTCGAGTTGCACGGTTTGTTTTCCTCGTCTGGTCGTTCCGGCCCTGTTGGGCCGGGTGCGGCTGGTACCGGCGGGTTTCTCTTGTCCCGAGGCCCCTTCACTCCGTCGTCCCCGTTCGGGGAAAACAGAAGGGCCGCGGATCCCGGATGGGGTTCCGCGGCCCTGAAGGCGCCGGCCTGATCAATCAGGCTGGATCACTCCAGGGTTCTGGCCCACGGAAGGCCCACATCGTGTGGTGCTGCGTCGTCTGCTTGAGGGATCCGGCACCGGCCGCAAAGGCATAGGCCGGGGCCTGTGCCACTACTGCTCCTGCTTCCAGTGCCTTACTCGGTCGCTCATTGCGCTCACGGACAGGGAGACCCGCGAGAGACACGGTGGACGCCGGCCGGACGGCAGGAATGCCGGACAGACCGGTGCCCAGGTTCGAGACGCCGAGCATGCACAGGGAGACGGCCGAGAGATCGGTCATTTTGACCGTGCTGACAGAGCTGGTGTTGATGCTGATCACTGGACTCGCCTCCTCTCGGCGTCTTGGGGGACTGGGGTGAACCAGTCCAACGGATATACGACTATGAAGTACAGCACGGAGCCAGGCCTTCTGAGAAGACTCTGTACCCGTGGCTAAGAACCTATGGGGATTGCCGGGGCATGCGCAAACCATTTTTCCGACGAGTTTGAATCAGTCACCCCCACCCTCCCTCGCAACTTCCTGACCTGCACAGATGGCAAGAACGTCGGTTCCGTACCGGTTGAGCTTGCGCACTCCGACGCCGGGGATGCGTGCCAACTCCCCTTCTTCGTCCGGGATGGTCTCGGCGATCGCCATCAAGGTCCTGTCGGTGAAGACGCAGAAGGCAGGCTGCCCACTGCGCGCCGCCTGGACCGCCCGCCACTCGCGCAGCCGTTCGTAGAGCCCCTCGTCCATGTCCGAGGGGCACTCGTCGCAGCGCATCAGTTTCATCTCGCCCGCGTCGGTCAGTGTGCGCCCGCAGACCCGGCACCGGGCCGGGGTTCTCTGGGTCCGGCGCGGGGCCGCCCCGGGGCTGCTTCCGAAGCCGCGCTCGATGCCGCCGGAACCGACCGTGCCGGTCCGGACGGCGGTGGTGACGGAGCCGGGGCGCAGGCCGTCGAGGAAGCGGCTGGGGCGCCGGTTCGGTCGGCCCCCGGGCGCGCGGGAGAGGGCCCAGGAGAGGTGCAGGCGTTCTCGCGCGCGCGTCACTCCGACATACAGGAGGCGCCGCTCTTCCTCGATCTGTTCATCGGTCTTTGCGTAGGTGATCGGCATCATGCCCTCGGCGACTCCGACCAGGAAGACGACGTCCCATTCCAGACCCTTGGCCGAGTGGAGGGAGGCCAGGGTGACGCCCTGCACGGTCGGGGCGTGTTGGGCGTTCGCCCGCTCGGCGAGTTCGGCGACGAGGTCGGTTAGCGTGGCGCCCGGTTTCGCAGCCGTGAAGTCCTGAGCGAGGTTCACCAGTGCGGCCAGCGACTCCCAGCGCTCCCGGACGGCCCCGGAGCCTGCCGGCGGTTCGCTGGTCCACCCCTCCCCCGACAGCACGGCACGCACCTGGGAGGGCAGGTCGACGACGTCGTCCAGGAGGGAGTCGTTGCCTCCGAAGCGGGCGGCGGCACGTAGCGCGCTGATGGCCTTGCGCACCTCGGGCCGGTCGAAGAACCGTTCGGCGCCGCGCAGCTGGTAGGGCACTCCGGCGTCGGCGAGTGCCTGTTCGTACGTCTCGGACTGGGCGTTCGTCCGGAACAGGATGGCGATCTCGCTGGCCGGGACGCCGATGGCGACGAGGTCACGGATGCGGCGGGCGGCGCCCTCGGCCTCAGCGGGTTCGTCCGCGTACTCGGTGTAGCCGGGTTCGGGTCCGGGGTCTCGCTGGGAGACCAGTTCCAGGCGGTGTTCTGCGGCGCGGCCCCGGGCCTGGGCGAGCAGGCCGTTGGCGAGATGGACGACCTGGGGGGTGGAGCGGTAGTCGCGGACCAGTTTGACGACAGTGGCACCGGGGTGGCGGGTGCGGAAGTCGAGCAGATGGTCAGGAGTTGCTCCTGTGAACGAGTAGATCGTCTGGCTGGCGTCGCCGACCACGCACAGGCTGTCTCTCTCCCCGAGCCATAGCTCCAGCAGCCGCTGCTGGAGCGGGCTGACGTCCTGGTACTCGTCGACCACGAAGTGCTGGTACTGGGTGCGGACCTGTTCGGCGATGTCGTGCCGGTCCTGGAGGACCGCGACGGTGAGGAGCAGGACGTCCTCGAAGTCGATGACGGATCGGTCCCGCTTGAGGTCCTCGTAGGCGGCGTAGAGCTGGGCGATCTCGGCCGGGTCGCGGGGGGCGACACGGCCGGACTTGGCGACGGCCGGCACGTAGTCGGCGGGGACGGTCTGGGTGACCTTGGACCATTCGATCTCGGCGGTGACGTCCCGCAGTTCGCCCCGGTCGAGGCGGATACGGCAGGCGGCTGCGGCATCGGCGACGAGCTGGATCTTGCGGTCGACGAGGCGGGGCATGGAGCCGCCGACGGCCTTCGGCCAGAAGTACTGGAGCTGGCGCAGCGCGGCCGAGTGGAAAGTGCGCGCCTGGACTCCGCCGGCGCCGAGCTGGCGCAGTCGCCCGCGCATCTCACCGGCGGCTCGGTTGGTGAAGGTGACGGCGAGCACGCTGGAGGGCTGGAGGATTCCGGCGCGTACGCCGTAGGCGATGCGGTGGGTGATCGCCCGGGTCTTTCCCGTGCCGGCCCCTGCCAGCACGCACACCGGACCGTGCAGGGCGGTGGCCACTTCGCGCTGCTCGGGATCGAGTCCGTCGAGCACCGCGTCGGCCGAGTCCGGAACCTGCGGGAAGAGAGTGGAGTGCGTTGCTGCTGTCACACCGCCATGCTGCCAGGTCGCCGGAGACGGGTGAGCAGGTTGTCCACAGGCAGGCCCTTCCAGTCGTACTAATGCGGCAGGCGTCGTTCTTTCGGATACCCCCCGCGGGAATGGTGGCCGCTTCGCGTACGTTCCACCACAGCGAGCACCCGTCCCCCGAACTGCTGAGGAGCGCGAAAGACATGCCGGGCACTGTGACGATGTACAGCACCACATGGTGCGGATACTGCCGTCGGCTGAAGAGCCAGATGGACCGCGAGGGCATCGCGTACAACGAGATCAACATCGAGCAGGACCCGGACTCTGCGGCGTTCGTGGAGAAGGCGAACGGCGGCAACCAGACCGTTCCGACGGTGCTGGTGGTTCCCTCCAACGCCGGCCCGGAGGTCGTGATGACCAACCCGAGCCTCGCCCAGGTGAAGCAGGCCCTCGGCGCCTGACCCGCGTGTCCCCGACCCCCGACCGGCCCGGTGGCCGTACGGGGGTCTTCGCATGCGCGGCGCGCCCCGCAGACCGGCTCAGGGGCTGCCCTCGCGTCTCAGAGCGCGCTGCCCGGCTTCGGCAGCGGCTTGCCGTACCAGAGTTCGATCAGGCGGGCCGCGATCGAGATGCCGTACGGCGGGAGGACCTCGCCCGATTCGAACCCTGCGCGCAGTTCTTCGCGGGAGAACCAGCGAGCCTCGTGGATCTCGTCGCCGTCGACCTCGATGTCGGTGGAGACGGCACGGGCCATGAAGCCGAGCATGAGACTGGACGGGAACGGCCACGGCTGGCTGGCGACGTACTCGACCTGGCCGACGACAATGCCGGCCTCCTCGAACACCTCTCGG
This sequence comes from Streptomyces sp. NBC_00576, assembly GCF_036345175.1. Lineage (NCBI taxonomy): Bacteria > Bacillati > Actinomycetota > Actinomycetes > Kitasatosporales > Streptomycetaceae > Streptomyces > Streptomyces sp. NBC_00576. The sequence goes on from NZ_CP107780.1 coordinate 3,488,460, forward strand.
CGCACCGACTGTTCGATGGACTCACCAGGCTCGACGAAACCGGCGAGCGTCGAGAAGCGGCCCTCGGGCCAGTGGACCTGGCGGCCGAGGAGGATGCGGTCCTCCTCGTCGGTGACGGCCATGATCACGGCCGGGTCGGTGCGCGGGTAGTGCTCGGCGCCGCAGGCCTGGCAGCGGCGGATGTGGCCGGCGGCGGCGATGACGGTGCGCTCGCCACAGCGGGAGCAGAAGCGGTGCAGGCGCTGCCAGTTCTCCAGGGCGACGGCGTGCACCATGAGGCCCGCGTCGCGGGGCGAGAGGAGCAGGCCGGCCTCGCGCAGCCCCGCAGAGCGGGCGGACTGGTCCATGCGGCCGGGCAGCGCGTCCTTCTGAAGGGCGAAGTAGCTGGTGCCGTCGTCGTCACTGCCCAGGAAGTAGCGGTGCGCTTCGGTGAGCGGGGCTTCGAAGGAGGGGGTCATGACGAGTTCGGTACGCCCTTCGGACGTCTCGTCGATGAGGACCTGGCCGCCGGAGACCACGAAGCAGCGGGTGGTGGGGTGGCTCCACGCCGCAGCGAGCCAGGCCTCGTCGAGCCGGTGGTGCGCGGCCCGGTCGATGCCGCTGGGGGCGGTGAGCGAGATGGGACGGTCGGCGGTGTGGTCGGTCCAGGTGGTCACAGGTGCTTCCAACTCCCCCGGTGGAACGGATATTTCGGCGGGCGGTTCAGCGGGACGTGGGTGGGGACGGATGGAGGATGGCGGTTTTCGGGCGAGTTCGCGCGGGTTCGGGGCGGTGCTTCCAGTGTGCCCCGGGGCGTCTGCCTGTCCGGACCGGACAGGGTCGTCAGGACTCATGGCGCCAGTTCCCGGCCAGGTCGCCCCACAGGTAGGCGGTGGTCTCGACGCCCTTGAGGAGCAGGTCGATCTCCACCTTCTCGTTGGGGGCGTGCCAGCCGTCGGAGGGAACGGAGATGCCCAGAAAGAGCACGGGGGCACCAAGGACGTCCTGGAGGTCTGCGGCCGGGCCGCTGCCGCCCTCACGCGTGTAGCGGACCTGTTTGTCGAAGGCGCGACTCATGGCGCGTACGACGGACTGCAGGGCCGGGTGGTCCAGGGGGGTCAGGCATGGGCGCGTGGCCGCCGCGAACGTGATCTCGTACCGGATTCCGGCAGGGACGCGGTTCTCGGTCCAGTCGCGGACGATCTTCTCGATGTGGTCGGGGTCCTGGCCGGCCACCAGTCGGAAGGAGAGCTTCACCATGGCCGAAGAGGGGACGATCGTCTTGCTGCCTGGCCCCTGGTAACCGCCGCCGATGCCGTTGACCTCGGCAGTGGGCCGCGTCCAGACGCGCTCCAGGGTGGTGTGTCCGGCTTCCCCGTGGGTGGCATACGACTTGGCGGTGCGCAGCCACTGCTCCTCGTCGAAGGGGAGTTCGGCGAGGAGTTCGCGCTCGCGGTCGGTGAGGTCGCTGACGCCTTCGTAGAAGCCAGGTATCGCCACGCGCGCGTGCTCGTCGTGCAGTGCGGCGACGAGTCGGGCGACGGCGGTCGCCGGGTTGGGCACCGCGCCGCCGAAGGAGCCGGAGTGGATGTCCTGGTCCGGTCCGTGGAACTGGATCTCGCACTCGGCGAGGCCGCGCATGCCGGTGCACACCGTGGGGGTGTCCTCGGCCCACATGCCGGTGTCGGAGACGATCACGGCGTCGGCGGCGAGCCGGTCGACGCGCTCCTCGACGAGGGAGCGGAAGTGGATGGAACCGGACTCCTCCTCGCCCTCGACGAGCATCTTCAGATGGACGGCGGGTGCGGTGCGGCCGGTGGTCGCGAGGTGGGCGCGGACGCCGAGTGTGTGGAAGAACACCTGGCCTTTGTCGTCGGCGGCTCCGCGCGCGTGAAGGCGGTTGCCCCGGACGACCGGTTCGAAGGGGTCGCTGTCCCAGCCGTCCTCGCGGGCTGCGGGCTGCACGTCGTGGTGGCCGTAGACGAGAACGGTGGGGGCGGCGGGGTCGTCGGCGGGCCACTCGGCGAAGACCGCAGGTGCACCCGGTGTCGCCCAGACCTCGACGGTCGGGAAGCCGGTTTCCCTGAGTTTGGCGGCGAGCCAGTCGGCACTGCGGCGTACATCGGCGGCGTGGTCGGGCTGGGCCGACACGGACGGGATGCGCAGCCACTCGGCGAGGTCGTCGAGGAAGACGGCGCGGTGCTGCTCGATGTACGTACGGACGGCGCTGTCCGGGGCCTGGCTCATGGTCATGAGCTTATCGGCCCGCGCTGACATCCTCGTCCGGTACTTCGAACGCGGCCGGCTCGTCCAGGAGCAGCCGCTCCAGCGCGGCCCGGTCCGGGAGATCGTCGGGCCGTACGGTCTCGCCGCTGCGCACGTAGAGGAAGGCGGCCCCGACAGCCTCCAGCGGCACGCCCTGCTGCTCGGCCCAGGCCAGCCGGTAGACGGCGAGCTGGAGGGGGTCGGCGGTGTGGGCGCGGTGGGTCTTCCAGTCGATGATCTCGTACGTCGCTTCCTCGCCGTCGCCTTCCTTGTAGACGGCGTCGATCCGGCCCCGTACGACACGTCCGGCGATGTCGAGCTGGAAGGGTGCTTCGACCCGATAAGGCGTGCGCTGGGCGTACACGGTGTGCTCGAAGGCGTCCTTGAGGGTTTCCAGGTCGCGTTCGTCGGCGATCTCGGCGTCGCTGCCGGGCAGTTCCTCAGGCTCCAGCATGGGGAGCTGCAGTTCCTCGAAGCGGGCCTCGACCCAGGCGTGGAAGCGGGTGCCCCGACGGGCGGCGGGCTGCGGGGGGCGTGGCATGGGGCGGGCCAGCTCCTGCGCGAGGGCATCCGGGTCGGCGGCCAGGAGCATCAGTTGGGACGCGGTCAGCGACGCGGGCAGGGGAACGTCGGTGACGCTCTCCCGCGCGCGCAGCAGTTCCCCGGTGAGGGCGTCGAGGTCGCGGTCCCAGGAGGCGACTGCGCGAGCCTCCTCGGGGGTGAGATCCGCTTCGGCGGGGTGTCTGCGGGCGTGTGGCACGGTGGGCGGGCGGTCGTGGCCGTGTCCGGTGCGGGGCACGCGCGCGTGGGGTGGCGTCTGTGCGGGCGGTTCGGGCCGGTCCGTGGTCCAGGCGTCCCAGTCGGCGTCGTCCTCCGCGGGGAAAGGGGCGTCTTGGTCGAGAGGGCCGTCGCCGAGGGGCCCGTCATCCTCGTACAGAGGCTCGTCGTCCGGCGGCGGGGGCCAGTCCGGGTCGTCGAACGCATCGGGGTCTTGCGCGGCGGCGGGGTGGCCGTCCTCGTGGGAGGGGAGCGTCTCCAGGTGGGCGAGGACCGTCTCGGCAGCGGCCCGGCGGCGGCGGAACGCGGCGTCGTCCAGGGGCAGGGGCCACAACTGGTCGGCGCTCGTCGCGTGCAGGGCGGGATTCTCCTCGTCCTCCTCCGGTTCGTCCGCCCAGGCCTCGATCTCCCCGTGTCCGGCCGTGCAGTGGTCGTAGAGGGCCTGCAGGAAGTCGGATGGGCCCCGGGGCTTCTTCTGGGAGGGTCCCCACCAGTGTCCGGAGCCGAGCAGGAGGGAGCGGGGGCGCGTGAAGGTGACGTAGCCGAGGCGGAGTTCCTCGGTGTGCTGGTGGTCCTTCATCGCCTCCTGGAAGGCCTTCATGCCCCGGGAGTCCCAGGCCTCGATGTCGGGCAGCGTGTCGGTGTCGCCGCGCAGTCCGTGCGGCAGGACCTTGGCCTGGGAGGTCCATTTCTCGCGGCCCCGGTCGCTGGGGAAGGTTCCGGTGACCAGGCCCGGGACGGCCACGACGTCCCATTCCAGGCCCTTGGACTTGTGGGCGGTGAGCACCTTGACGGTGTTCTCGCCGCCGGGCAGGGCGTTGTCGAGGCCCTTCTCGTACTGCGCCGCTGTGCGCAGGAAGCCGAGAAAGGCGAGCAGACTCGCCTCGCTCTCATGAGCGGCGAACGAGGCGGCGATGTCCAGGAAGTTGGAAAGGGTCTCGCGGCGACGGGCGGCCAGGGCATGCGGGGACGCCGAAAGCTCCACCTCCAGGCCTGTGACGGCGAGCACACGGTGCAGCACGTCCATCAGCGGGTCGGCGAGGGAGCGGCGCAGGTCGCGCAGTTCGGTGGCGAGCCGGGCGAATCGCACACGCGCGTCCGGTGAGAAGGGCAGCCCGTCGTTGTCGCTCTCGCCCCTCAGAGGTGTCTCCAGAAAGGTGTCGAGAGCGTCCGCGAGCGATATCACCTCGGCGGGGTCGACCCCCTCGACGGCCTCGGCGAGCCGACGGTCCGGGTCGTCCGCGTCGCCCACGCGCGCGTGGGACACGAGGAAACGGGCCCGGCGGCCCAGCAGGGCGAGGTCGCGCGGGCCGATGCGCCAGCGTGGGCCGGTCAGCAGCCGGACCAGGGAGGCGTTGGCCCCCGGATCCTGGAGCACCTCGCACACGGACACGAGGTCGGCGACCTCGGGCAGGTGCAGCAGCCCGGAGAGCCCGACGACCTCGACGGGGACGTCCCGGGTGACGAGCGCGCCCTGGATCTCGGCGAAGTCGGTGGCGGTGCGGCACAGGACGGCGATCTCGCCGGGTGCCTTGCCGGTGCGTACGAGGTGGGCGATGGAGTCGGCGAGCCAGTCGATCTCCTCGGCGTGGGTGCGCAGCAGCGCGCAGCGCACCTGGCCGTCGCGCTCTGCGCCGGGTGCGGGGCGGAGGGCCTCCACGCCCGCGTGCATGGCGCGCAGGGGCTCCGCGAGGCCATTGGCGAGGTCGAGGAGGCGGCCTCCGCTGCGGCGGTTCTCACTGAGCGACTGGCGGACCGCTGAGCCGCCGTCGGCGTGGGCGAAGTGCTCGGGGAAGTCGTCGAGGTTGGCGACGGAGGCGCCGCGCCAGCCGTAGATCGCCTGGCAGGGGTCACCGACCGCGGTCACCGGGTGGCCGGTGCCGCCGCCGAACAGCCCTGCCAGGAGGACGCGTTGGGCCACGGACGTGTCCTGGTACTCGTCGAGGAGCACCACCCGGAACTCCTCGCGCAGGACGCGGCCCACTTCGGGGATGCGGGCCAGCGTCGCGGAGAGGCCGATCTGGTCGCCGAAGTCCAGCAGGTCGCGCTCGCGCTTGGCGGCCCGGTAGCGGGTCACCAGTTCGGCGAGTTCACGGCGGGCGGCGGCCGTTTCGGGGACCTTGCGCAGGTCCGCGTTGGTGAGTTTGGCGCCCTCCAGGGCGCGCACCAGCTCGGCGTCGTACGCGCGCAGTTCCTCGGGGCGGACGAGGTGTTCGGCGAGTTCGGCGTCCAGGGTCAGAAGGTCGCTGACGAGGTCCGGGAAGGAGCGGGTGAGTGCCGGGTACGGGCCGGGGGCTTCGCGCAGTACGCGCGCGGCGAGCTGGTAGCGGGTCGCGTCGGCGAGGAGGCGGGCCGTTGGTTCGAGGCCGATGCGCAGGCCGTGGTTGGTCAGGAGGCGACCGGCGAAGGAGTGGTAGGTCGAGATGACCGGTTCGCCGGGCGGGTTGTCGGGGTCGATGACGTCCGGGTCGGTGACGCCCGCCTTGACGAGTGCCCTGCGGACGCGTTCGGCGAGTTCACCGGCGGCCTTGTTGGTGAAGGTGAGCCCGAGCACCTGTTCGGGGGCGACCTGGCCGGTGCCGACGAGCCACACCACGCGTGCCGCCATCACCGTGGTCTTGCCGGACCCCGCTCCGGCCACGATCACCTGCGGGGCGGGCGGCGCGGTGATGCAGGCCGTCTGCTCCGGGGTGAACGGGATACCCAGGAGCTCCTTGAGCTGTTCGGGGTCACTGATACTGGCTGGCACGTCAGAGAGGCTAGCGGCGGCCACTGACAGTGGGTATCACTCGACCACGTGCCGGCCTTCCGGGCGGGCGCTGCACGACGCCCTGAAAGAGCAGTGGGTGCAGTGCTGACCGGCGGTCGGGGTGAACCGCTCGTCGAGCACCTTGCCGGCGGCGGTGGCCAGCAGGTCGCCGATCCACTCCCCCTCCCCTTCCGCCCCTGTCCCTCTCTCAAGGGGGGCCTGCGCCTGCACCTTGGGCAGCGACTCGCCGCCGTCCCTCTTTGCGGCTCCCTGGCGCAGCTGGACGAGTTCGGCGCCGCCCGGTTCAGGGCGCACACCGTCGAAGGCGTCGTCGACGGCACCTTCACGGACGGCGAGCTGGTAGACGGCGAGCTGGGGGTGGCGGGCGACCTCGGCGGCGGTGGGCGCCTGTTTGCCGGTCTTGAAGTCGACCACGTAGGCGCGGCCCTCGCCGTCGGCCTCGACGCGGTCCATCGAACCGCGGATGCGCACTTCGTAGTCGCCTGCCCCGAGGGTCACGTCGAAGTCGTGCTCGCTGGCCACGGGGGTGCGGCCGGTGCGCCTGGAGTCGACGTGCCACGTCAGGAAGCGTTCGAGCGCCACGCGCGCGTGCGCCTTCTCCTGCGTCGACTTCCAGGGCGCGTCGAAGGCGAGGGCGTTCCACACGGAGTCGAGGCGTTCCATGAGGACGTCGAGGTCTGCGGGGGTGTGTCCGGAGGCGACCTCGTCGGCGAGGACGTGCACCACGTTGCCGAAGCCCTGGGCGGCGGTCGCGGGGGCGTCGGCCTTCACCTCACGGCCCAGGAACCACTGGAGGGCGCAGGTGTTGGCGAGTTGGTCGAGGGCGCTGCCGGAGAGCACGACGGGCTGGTCGCGGTCGCGCAGCGGGACCTTGCTCTCGGTCGGCTCGTACATGCCCCACCAGCGGTACGGGTGGGCGGACGGCACGAGCGGGCGGCCCTCCTCGTCGGTGAGCGCGGCGAGCCGGGCCAGGCGGCGGGCCGCGGCCTCTCTGAGGGGGCCGGAGACGCGCGGATCGACTGTTGTGGCGCGCAGTTCGGCGACAAGGGCGGCGACAGAGAGGGGACGACGCGGGCGGCCCGTGACGTCCTTGGGTTCGACGCCGAGTTCGGTGACGAAGCGGGAGGGCTGGTCGCCATCGTCGGCGGGAGCCTTCACCGCGGTGACGACGAGGCGTTCACGCGCGCGCGTGGTGGCCACGTAGAACAGCCGCCGCTCCTCGGCGAGCAGTGCTCCCGGGGTCAGCGGTTCGGCGAGGCCGTCGCGGCCGATGCGGTCGGCCTCCAGGAGGGAGCCACGCCGTCGCAGGTCGGGCCACAGGCCCTCCTGGACACCGGAGACGACCACGAGGCGCCACTGCAGGCCCTTGGAACGGTGCGCGGTCATCAGGCGTACGGCGTCGGGACGTACGGCACGGCGGGTGAGGGTGTCGGCGGCAATGTCCTCGGCGTCGATCTCCTCCAGGAAGTTGAGGGCGCCGCGGCCGCCGGTGCGCTCCTCCGCGCGCGCAGCGGTCGCGAACAGCGCGCACACGGCATCGAGGTCGCGGTCGGCATTGCGTCCGGCTGCGCCGCCGCGCCGGGCGGCCCGCTCCAGCCGTCCTGGCCAGGGTGTGCCGTTCCACAGGTCCCAGAGGGCCTCCTCGGCCGTGCCGCCGCCGGCGAGCCGCTCACGTGCCTTCCTGAGCAGCGCACCGAGGCGCTGGGCACCTCGCGCGTACGTCGGGTCGTGGGCGACGAGGCGTTCCGGTTCGGCCAGCGCTCGGGCCAGGAGTTCGTCCGAGGGCGGCGGTACGGGGTTGCCCGCGGCCCGCTCCTCCTCGCGCAGGGCGCGTCCGAGGCGACGCAGATCGGCGGCGTCCATGCCGGCGAGGGGAGAGGTGAGCAGGGTCAGGGCGGTTTCGGTGCTGAGCCAGACGGTGTCTCCCGGCACGGCGACGTCGACAGCTTCGCCGTTGTCGTTCCCTGCCTCGTGGACGTCCGTCTCCTCGCCCGCGCCCGACGCCTCCGCAGTCGCCACGGCTCGAAGCGCCGTCAGCAGCGGTGCCACCGCCGGTTCGTGGCGCAGGGCCAGGTCGTCGCCGTCGATGTCCAGAGGAACCCCGGCGGCCGTGAGGGCGCGCCGGACCGTCGGGATCGTACGGCCGCCGGCCCGCACCAGGACAGCCATCTCGCCCCACGGGACACCGTCCTCCAGGTGTGCGCGGCGGAGGATGTCGGCGATGTTGTCCAGCTCCGTTCCGGACGTCGGGTACGTGCAGACCTCGACGCGGCCTCCGTCGCGGACCGGGGCGAGTCCGCGGTGGGCGCGGACCTTCTCGGCCGGGAGGCGGGTCAGAGGCATGCGCTGGGTGAGGAGGCGGGTGGCGGTCAGCGGGGTGGCGGCCGAGCGGCGGGAGGTCCTGAGGACCTCGACCGGGGCAGGGCGGCCGTCCGCGCGCGGGAAGGCGTCCGGGAAATCCAGGATGCCGTTGACGTCCGCCCCGCGGAACGCGTAGATCGACTGGTCGGGGTCACCGAGGGCGACGAGTGTCCGGCCGCCTCCGGCGAGCGCGTGCAGCAGCCGTACCTGCGCCGGGTCGGTGTCCTGGTACTCGTCCACGTAGACGGCGTCGTAGCGGGCGGCGAGCTGCCCGGCGGTGTCGGGGCGGCACGCGAGGAGTACCGCGCGGTGCACGAGTTCCGCGTAGTCGAGGACTCCTTGCATGTCGAGTACGTCGAGGTACTCGGCGAGGAAGGCGGCAGCGGCGCGCCAGTCGGGGCGGCCGATGCGCCGGGCGAAGGCGTCCAGGGCGTCGGGGCCGAGGCCCAGTTCGCGGCTGCGGGCGAGAACCGCGCGGACCTCGTCGGCGAAGCCGCGGGTGGTGAGGCAGGCGCGCAGTTCGTCCGGCCAGCGCACATGGGCGAGCCCGAGCCGCTCCAGGTCGGGCTGGCCGGCGAGCAGTCCCCGTACGGCCACGTCCTGTTCGGGGCCGGAGAGCAGCCGCAGGGGTTCCACGAACAGGTCGCTGTCCTGGTGGGCGCGGACCAGGGCGTAGCAGAAGGAGTGGAAGGTCGTCGCGCGGGGAGCGCGGGCGGCTCCGATGCGCAGTGCCATGCGGTCGCGCAGTTCGACGGCCGCCTTGCGACTGAACGTGAGGACGAGGATCCGCTCGGGGTCTCCGCCGCGGGCGATCCTGGCCGCCACCGACTCGACGAGTGTGGTGGTTTTCCCGGTTCCCGGGCCTGCGAGGACGAGCAGTGGTCCCCGCGCGTGGTCAACCACCGCGCGCTGTGCGGCGTCCAGACGAGGGGGATCCTGCCGCGTGGGCGGGTTACGCACCAGTCGGTAAGCGCCACGGTTCCCCTGTCGCCCCTGGGGGTGCGACAGGCGCCTGGTGGAGGAAGAGGAGCTCACGTGGTTCGCCGGTCCTGGTGGGTGTGCCATCTATCACTGTCGGCGCGAAGCGCCGTCGTTGAGGGGTGGTGGTCGGGTGCCGGATGGGATGAGCGGCACGCGTGGAGAACGGTGGCCTGGAGGTGAGGGGGGTGGGTGCGGCCGACGCTACGCCGCCGGGCGGTTGGGAAGCAGGGCTTCCGTATGTTCCCTCCGGCCTCGCGCGCCACCCGGGCCCCTCGCCCCACGAACGTACGCCATGGCACGGACGTGCCCGGTATACCCCGTACGGGCCACAGGTCCCCCTGATGCCCGCCGGATGGCGGAAGCTGTCAGGTGTGCCTCTCCGCCCGCTCGCCGCCGTCCCACCGCGCCCGTCTCATGTCGAGGCGCGGCAGATGCCCCTCGGCGGACGTGCTCGCCTCCTTCAAGGGTGTGCCCTCCGCGCGGTAGTGGTCGAGGGCTTCCAGTTCGTGGCCCGGGAGCAGGACGCCGTCCGCGCGGACGACCCGCCACCACGGAACAGCCCCTCCGTAGAGGGCCATCACGCGCCCGACCTGGCGCGGTCCGCCCTCCTCCAGCCATTCGGCCACGTCGCCGTAGGTCATGACACGCCCGGGCGGGATCTGTTCCGCGGCCTCCAGGGCCCGCTCGGCGTACTCCGGCAGGGCGTCCACCGGAAGGCTCTCGTCGCTCATCCGACCCATCCTGCCCCACCCCACCGACAATGTGACGAGGCGGCGACCGTCGGTATCCCTCGCCCCGGAGCGGCGCTTGCGGCAGACTGTGCGCCCTCGCATCGCACCCTGATGCCCCTGTGTGTCAGTGGGGCATGCCACCATCGTGCGGGCGGTGACCGGTGATACGAGACCAAGAAGAGACCATGAAGCATCAGGGCGTGCACCCCGAAGGCGCGGAGGACACCTCTGAGGTCTCGTCGCGCCCCGGTGCCGACGGCGTCGGCCACGAGGACGAGCGGACACCGGCCGGACCGGCCGTCGACTGCGCCGACGAAGACGCCCACGCCGAGGAGGTCGAGGGCGACGAACCGCTGCTCCCCGCGCGCGTGCACCGCCCCTCCGATCTCATGCGGCTCCTGGCGGGCGTCTTCGCGATCGTCGTCCTGCTCGCGATCGCCGCGTTCGCCCACGGCACCACCTCGGGGCTCGAACAGGACATCAACAAGGGCACCGGCCAGGCACCCGACCTGCTGATCAAGATCGCGGGTCTGGCGTCGAGCATCGCGATCCTCCTGGTGCCTGTCGCCTTCGCGATCGAGCGGCTGATCAAGCGGGACGGGCTGCGGATCGCCGACGGTGTCCTCGCAGCGGTCCTTGCGCACGGGGTGACCCTCGCTACCGATCTGTGGGTCGCCAAGGCCGCCCCCGACTCCATCCAGGAGGCGCTGACCCAGCCCTCCCCCGGCGACATCCACGCCCTCACCGACCCGGTGCACGGCTATCTCGCGCCGGTCATCGCATACATGACGGCCGTCGGTATGTCCCGTCGGCCGCGTTGGCGCGCCGTGCTGTGGGTGGTGCTGCTGCTCGACGCCTTCTCGATGCTGGTCACCGGCTACACGACACCGTTCTCGATCATCCTGACGGTGCTGATCGGCTGGTCGGTGGCGTACGGGACGCTGTACGCGGTCGGCTCGCCGAACGTGCGTCCCACCGGGCGCAACCTGATGGCGGGCCTGCGGCACGTCGGTTTCCGCCCGGTGAGCGCGGCCCGTGAGGAGGTGCCGGAGACGACGGACAGCGGTGACCGCGGCCGACGGTACTTCGTCACCCTGGAGGACGGCCCTCCGCTGGACGTCACCGTGGTCGACCGCGAGCAACAGGCGCAGCACTTCTTCTATCGCATGTGGCGCAACATCACGCTGCGTGGCCTGGCCACGCGCAGCAGCCTCCAGTCGCTGCGCCAGGCGCTGGAGCAGGAGGCTCTCCTCGCCTACGCGGCGATCGCCGCCGGGGCCAACGCGCCCAAGCTGATCGCGACCTCCGAGCTCGGCCCCGACGCCGTGATGCTCGTCTACGAGCACACCGGAGGCCGCACGCTGGACTCGCTGAACGACGAGGACATCACCGACGAGCTGCTGCGCAACACCTGGCACCAGGTGAAGGCCCTGCAGTCGCGGCGCATCGCGCATCGCAGGCTGGTCGGCGAGGCGATTCTGGTGGATCGTTCCGGCAAAGTGATCCTCACTGACCTCCGGGTCGGCGAGATCGCGGCCGGGGACCTGCTGCTGCGCATGGACATCGCCCAGCTGGTGTCGACGCTGGGGCTGCGCGTGGGTGCCGAGCGCGCGGTGGCGTCGGCGGTCGGGGTGCTCGGCCCGGACGCGGTGGCGGACTGTCTGCCGATGCTCCAGCCCATCGCGCTGTCGCGCTCCACGCGCGCGACGCTGCGCAAACTCGCCCGCGAGCGCGCCCAGCGTCAGCGCGAGGCGGTCCTGGAGGCGTCCCAGCTGGCCAAACAGGCCCGGCTTGAGGCAACCCAAGCCGATGCCCGGCCCGTCGTACTGGAAAAGCCCGACAAGAAGGCCGTCCGGGCGGAGCAGCGAGCCGAGAAGCGGGCCATCGACGAGGCCCTGGAGGGGGCCCGCGAAGAAGATCTGCTCACCCAGATCCGCCACCAGGTACTGCTGATCAGACCCCAGGCGCCGGTCGAACCGGCCCGGCTGGAACGGGTGAGACCCCGCACGCTGATCAGCTTCATCGCCGGCGCGTTCGGCGCGTACTTCCTGCTCTCCCAGCTCACCCACATCGAGTTCGGCACTCTGTTCGACAATGCCGAGTGGGGCTGGGTCATCGCGGCCGTGCTGTTCTCGGCGTTGAGTTACTTCGCCGCGGCGATGAGTCTGCTCGGTTTCGTCCCGGAGCGGGTGCCGTTCATGCGGACCGTGGCGGCGCAGGTCGCCGGGTCGTTCGTGAAGATCGTCGCGCCCGCGGCGGTGGGCGGCGTCGCCCTCAACACTCGTTTCCTGCAGCGCGCGGGCGTGCGGCCGGGGCTCGCGGTGGCCAGCGTCGGCGCGTCGCAGCTGTTCGGGCTCGGCTGCCACATCCTGATGCTGCTGTCGTTCGGCTACCTGACGGGCACCGAGAAGACACCGTCGCTGTCGCCGTCCCGGACGGTCATCGCGGGTCTGCTGACCGTCGCGGTGCTCGTCCTCGTGGTGACCTCGGTGCCGTTCCTGCGGAAATTCATCGCCACGCGCGTGAGGTCGCTGTTCGCCGGTGTCATCCCGCGCATGCTGGATGTTCTGCAGCGCCCCCAGAAGCTGGTCACCGGTATCGGCGGCATGTTGCTGCTGACCGCGTGCTTCGTGATGTGCCTGGACGCGTCGATCCGGGCGTTCGGCGACGAGTCGACCTCGCTCAGCCTCGCCAGCGTGGCCGTCGTCTTCCTCGCCGGAAACGCGCTGGGGTCCGCGGCGCCGACTCCCGGTGGTGTGGGCGCGGTCGAGGCGACCCTGACGGTCGGTCTGATCGCCGTGGGCCTCCCCAAGGAGGTCGCCGCCCCCGCCGTGCTGCTCTACCGGCTGCTGACCCTGTGGATTCCGGTGCTGCCCGGCTGGCTGTTCTTCAACCACCTGACGAGGAAGGGCTCCCTCTAGGGAGAGCGACTTCGTGCCGATACTCCCTGGGGCGCGCGGTACCTCGTACGGCTCGCGCCCCGAGCGCCCCACGGGGTACCACCGCAGGATGGGGGCATGCCCAGACCCTTCCGGCCGCGTGCCGCTGTCCTGACGGTCACCGCGCTCATGCTGTCGTCACTGATAGCGGGGTGCAGCGACGATTCCGGACCCGCGGACGAGGATCTGCCGGCCCAGAAGCTGAGTTGGAAGGACTGTCCCGCGCCGTCCGGGTCGGAGGGCGGTGGCGAGGCCCCGTCCCCGCTGCCGGGCGGCGACACCTGGCAGTGCGCCACCATGAAGGCACCGCTGGACTGGGCCGAACCGAAGGGCGACACGATCGGGCTCGCGCTGATCCGGGCGAGGGCCGGCGGCAGCACGAGCAAGCGCATCGGATCCCTGATATTCAACTTCGGCGGGCCCGGCGGCTCGGGAGTCAGCGCGCTCCCCTCGTTCGGCGCGGACTACGCGGCCCTGCGCACGCGCTACGACCTGGTGAGCTTCGATCCACGCGGGGTCGGCCGCAGCGCGGGTGTGCAGTGCGAGGACGACGAACAGCTCGACGTGTACTTCCAGCAGGACACGACACCCGACGACGCCGCCGAGCGTGCCGATCTGCTGGACAGCACACGGAAGTTCAACGCGGCCTGCGAGAAGCACTCCAAAAGGGTGCTGCCGCATGTGCGGACCACCGACGCGGCTCGTGACCTGGATCTGATGCGCCAGGTCCTCGGCGACGACAAGCTGCACTACTTCGGCATCTCGTACGGCACCGAACTCGGCGGCGTCTACGCCCACCTGTTCCCCAAAAAGGTGGGCCGTGCGGTCTTCGACGCGGTCGTCGACCCGACCCAGACCCCTGAACAGGGCTCGCTCGGACAGGCCAAGGGCTTCCAGCTCGCACTCGACAACTTCGCCGAGGACTGCGCCTCGAAGACCGAGGACTGCCCGGTCGGCGACACCCCACAGGACGTCAAGGATCGGATCGCCGAGCTCCTCAAGGACCTTGACGCGAAGCCGATCCCGGGCGTCTTCCCGCGCGAGCTGACCCAGAGCGCGGCGGCCAACGGCATCACGCAGGCGCTGTACTCCCAGGACCTGTGGCCCTACCTCATCCAGGGCCTTGAACAGGCGTACGACGGTGACGGCACGGTCCTGATGCTGCTGTCCGACTCGTTGAACGGACGCAGCCGGAACGGCGAGTACAGCAACATCACCGCGGCGAACACGGCCGTCAGCTGCTCCGACGCGAAGGCGCGCTACACCGTCGCGGACGTCGAGGCGAGGCTGCCCGAGTTCCGCGCCGCCTCGCCCCTGTTCGGCGACTTCATGGCCTGGTCCATGGTCCGCTGCACCGACTGGACCGTGCCCGGCGCCGCCGAGCACCCCGACGTCAGCGCGACCGGATCGGCGCCGATCCTCGTCGTCGGCAACACCGGCGACCCGGCCACGCCGTACGAGGGCGCGCGGAAAATGGTGGGGGCGCTGGGTGAGGGCGTGGGTGTCGAGCTGACGTACAAGGGGCAGGGGCATGGCGCGTACGACAGCGGGAACCGTTGCGTACTCACGGCGGTGAACAGCTATCTGCTGAACGGGAAGGTACCGGCACCAGGTACCGTCTGCACCTAGAAATTGCAGGTCAGAACGTTATCCACAGGCTGATACGGCCTCGACGCGATCCGCCTACCATGGCCGGAACGCCATCCGCTGATCCGATCGGACGGCCCGCAGGGGGGAAATTCGCATGTCTCGTTTCGTACGGTGGACGGCCGCTAGCGCCGCCGCGTTGCTGGTGGCCGGATGCAGCAGCGGCACGTCCGACGGCGGTGACGGCAAGGGGTCCGGCGCCGCCCCTTCCTCGTCGGCCTCCTCCTCGTCCCGGGCCTCGCCCGGACTGCCCGCCTCACTGACCTCGCAGAAACCGGACTGGGGCCGCTGCAAAGGCACGTCGGACTCCCCCACACCGGGCAGCGACTGGCAGTGCGCGACACTCAAGGTGCCACTGGACTACGCGAAGCCGGACGGCGAGACCATCGGCCTGGCGCTCATCCGCGCCAAGGCCACCGGAGACAACCGCATCGGATCCCTCCTGTTCAACTTCGGCGGACCGGGCCAGTCGGGGATCTCCGTGATGCCCTCGTACGCCGGCACGGTCTCCGCACTCCGCCAGCGCTATGACCTGGTGAGCTGGGACCCGCGCGGGGTCGGCGCCAGCGAAGGCGTGCGCTGCCGCAGCGACAAGGAGATCCAGGCCGCCGATTCGGTGGACCCGTCGCCGGACGACGCGGCCGAGGAGAAGGCCTTCCTCCAGGACGCGGCCGACTTCGGGAAGGGCTGCGAGAAGGCCGCCGGCAACCTCATCGCGCATGTCTCGACCACCGACTCCGCCCGAGACATGGACCTGATGCGCCAGGTTCTCGGCGACACGAAGACGCACTACTTCGGCATCTCGTACGGCACCGAACTCGGCGGCGTGTACGCCCACCTGTTCCCGAAGAACGTGGGGCGGCTGATCCTCGACGCCGTCGTCGACCCGAGCGCCGACATGGTGGGACACGCGAAGAACCAGGCCCGGGGCTTCCAACGCGCCCTCGACGACTATCTGAAGTCGACGGGTCAGGACCCGGAGCAGGGTTCGCGGAAAATCGCGGCGCTGCTGAAGCGGATCGACGCCGCGCCGCTGCCCACGTCCTCCGGGCGGAAGCTGACCCAGGGCCTGGCGATCACCGGCGTCGTCGTGCCGCTGTACAGCGAGCAGAGCTGGCCGGCGCTGACCAGCGCGCTGGACGCGGCCGAGCAGGGCGACGGATCGGACCTGCTGGCGCTCGCCGACAACTACAACGACCGTGACGCGTCGGGCCACTACGGCACGACGACACATGCGCAACGGGTCATATCGTGCCTGGACGACAAGCAGCGGCCGACGGTGACGGGGACCAAGAAGCTGCTGCCCGAGTTCCGGAAGATCTCGCCCGTGTTCGGGGAGTTCATGGGCTGGGACACGGCCGGCTGGTGCCACGACTGGCCGGTGGCCGGTCAGTACGACACACCCGAGGTCGGCGCGCCCGGCGCGGCGCCCGTCCTGGTGGTCGGCAACACCGGGGACCCGGCGACTCCGTACGAGGGCGCGCGCAAGATGGCGGACGAACTGGGCAAGGGCGTCGGCGTGATGCTGACCTGGAAGGGCGAGGGACACGGGGCGTACGGCAGTGGGAGCGACTGTGTCGACTCCACGGTGAACGCGTATCTGCTGGACGGGACGGTGCCGCAGGACGGCAAGGTCTGTTCATGACGGCGGCGGGGGCCCCGGGCACCTGTGGTGCGCGAGACCCCCGCCGGCCGAACAGGGTGGTGAACCGCGGGTCAGTAGACCGGCTTGTGCGGCTCGATCTGGTGGACCCAGCCGATCACACCGCCGCCGACGTGGACCGCGTCCGCGAAACCGGCGGACTTCAGGACCGCGAGGACTTCCGCACTGCGGACACCCGTCTTGCAGTGCAGGACGATCTTCTTGTCCTGCGGGAGGGTCGCCAGGGCGGTACCCATGAGGAACTCGTTCTTCGGGATCAGCTTGGCGCCGGGGATCGAGACGATCTCGTACTCGTTGATCTCGCGGACGTCGATGATCTCGATGTTCTCGCCGTCGTCGATCCACTCCTTGAGCTGCTTGGGAGTGATCGTCGATCCGGCCGCCGCCTCCTGGGCCTCCTCGGACACGACGCCGCAGAAGGCCTCGTAGTCGATGAGTTCGGTGACGGTCGGGTTCTCGCCGCAGACCGCGCAGTCCGGGTCCTTGCGGACCTTGACCTGGCGGTACTGCATCTCCAGGGCGTCGTAGATCATCAGACGGCCGACGAGCGGCTCGCCGATGCCCGCGAGGAGCTTGATGGCCTCGTTGACCTGGATGGAGCCGATGGACGCGCACAGCACGCCCAGAACGCCGCCCTCGGCGCAGGAGGGGACCATGCCCGGCGGCGGCGGCTCCGGGTAGAGGCAGCGGTAGCAGGGGCCGTGCTCGGACCAGAAGACGGAGGCCTGGCCGTCGAAACGGTAGATCGAACCCCACACGTACGGCTTGTTCAGCAGCACGCACGCGTCGTTGACCAGGTAGCGGGTCGCGAAGTTGTCCGTGCCGTCGACGATCAGGTCGTACTGGCTGAAGATCTCCATCACGTTCTCGGCTTCGAGCCGCTCTTCGTGAAGGACCACGTCGACGTACGGGTTGATGCCCAGCACGGAGTCGCGGGCGGACTGGGCCTTGGAGCGGCCGATGTCCGCCTGACTGTGGATGATCTGGCGCTGCAGGTTCGACTCGTCGACCTCGTCGAACTCCACGATGCCGAGCGTGCCCACGCCCGCCGCGGCCAGGTACATCAGCGCCGGCGAACCCAGGCCGCCGGCGCCCACACAGAGCACCTTGGCGTTCTTCAGCCGCTTCTGCCCGTCCATCCCGACATCGGGGATGATCAGGTGGCGGGAGTACCTGCGGACCTCGTCTACGGTGAGCTCGCCAGCGGGCTCGACCAGGGGTGGCAGCGACACGGGGACTCCGTTGGTCGGTCAATCACTACAGTTGTTCTCCCCGTAACACTGCCACGCCCTTCTTCATTCCGAGACACCCGTTCCAAGGCGCGAGACGAGGTCGTCCCAGTAGCCGGGCATGGTCTCCCAGGCATCGGTGCGGCCACCACGATCCGTACGGTCGGTGAAGTAGATCGTGGCGGCGCCCTGCCAGCGTGCGACTCGCAGCGCCTCGTCGAGATGGCCGAGCGGCAGTCCGTGCACGAAGTGGCAGAAGCGCTCGGGCGGATGGTCGGCGGTCCACTCGGCCACCTGCGACCAGCGGTAGTCACTCCAGTGGCCCGAGAACGTGACGAGCTGGTCGCCGTGCTCGGCATAGTCGGGATGCGGATGGGTGCCGTGGCCCAGGACGATGTGCGCGTCGTCGTCCGCCGCGCGGAGCTCGCCGACCGTGCGGCGGATCTCGGGGAGCGCGGTGCGGTCGTTCGGGCAGCGGTTCAGGAGGAAGCCGTCGGCCTTGTACCACTCGCGGTACCGCTGCGCTTCGACGGTCAACTCACCGTGAGTGCGGGCCCCGTGGACCGTGTCGAGGTGACCGAGGACACGGACACCCGCGTTGCGCAGACGGCCGACGGCCTCCAGGCAGTGCGGATCGGGGCGGCTGCCCGGGCCGTCGGCGACGTTGAGGACGACCCAGTGCAGGGGCGTGCCCGGGCGGGCCAGTTGGCCCCACTCGGTCGGGGCGACGAGGGGATGCGCGAAGCCCGGGATGCCGAAGCCTGTGCGTACGCCGGTGCTCGCGGTGCCCGCCTTGGCACTGGTCAGATGCGGCATGCCGCCTCCATCCAGATGTCTGCGAGGGACTCCTCCAGGTTGATCCGGGGCCGCCAGCCGAGCCGGTCGCGCGCGGTGCGTACGTCGGCCTGCTGCCAGCTGCCGCAGCCGTCCGGGTACGGGTGCGCGACCGGGGCGGCGTGGTCCGGGTCGGTTCGGGGGTGGCCGATGGATGCCCTCAGGGGGCCGGGCGGGCCGTCGAGTTCGTGCAGCGTGCCGCCGTATCCGGCCACGCGGGCGAGGACGGAGGCGGCGTCGCGCAGGCGCACGGCACGACCGGAGCCGATGTTGATGACGCCCTGCGCTGCCGAGAGCGAGGCGGCGTGGACGGCCCGCGCCACGTCCCTTACGTCGATGAAGTCGCGCTGCGCGCCCAGACCGCCCAGCTTGAGCTCGCCGTCGCCGGACTGCATCGCGCGGCGCATCGCCTCGGCGAGACGGCCGAGCGGGGAGCCGGCGGGCGTGCCGGGGCCGGCCGGCGAGAAGACGCGCAGGACGACGGCGTCGAGGCCGGAGCCGAGGACCAGTTCGGTCGCGGCGAGCTTGCTGACACCGTACGGGCCGCCGGGGCGGGGGACGGCATCCTCGGCCGTGGAGGAACCGGGCTGGCTGGGGCCGTACTCGGCACCGCAGCCGAGCTGGACCAGACGGGCGCCGCAGCCGCTGCGCCGCAGGGCCTCGCAGACGGTGGCGACGGCGACCGTGTTGTGCCGGGTGAGTTCGCGGGCACCGCCACGGGTGGCGCCCGCGCAGTTGACGACGACTCCGGGATGGACGGCGTCGAGGAAGCGGGTGAGTGCGCCGGGGCTGCCGGACGCGAGGTCGAACCGGACGTCGGCGTCGTCGCCGCGACCGAGGACGGTGAGCTGCACGGCGGGGTCGGCGAGCAGTCGGTCGGCGACGAAGCGGCCGAGATAGCCGTTGGCTCCGATCAGCAGAACCCTCATCGGACGGCTCCCTCGGCGGATTCTCCGGCTCCGGGTCGGGAGGTGATCATCGGTGTACTCCTTCGGGGGTTGCGGGTGCGTTCGTGACGGGGGGCCTGGCGTTGCGGAATCGGTCGTCTGCCGTGGTCGTGGTTCGGGGCGTCATCCGGCCTCACCCGGCATCGCGTGCGCCGACGCTCTGGTCAGCGAGCGGATCGCGTGGAGCAGGAGGACCACTGCGGCCCCTCCGCACGCCGCGGCCGGTATACCTGCTGGCCCCCAGGCGGCCACGACCGTGTCCACCGGGGCGGCCAGGAAGGCGCAGCCGGGGAGGTGGGACGCGAAGGCGGTGGTCAGGGTCACTGCCTCGGCTGCGGCTGCCACACCGAGGACGACCGCCGGGGCGTGGGTGAAGCGGTGTGCCGTGAGGAGGCGGGCCAGCAGGAGCAGGGCGCCCAGGGTGACGGTCGTGGTGTAGGCCGCCGGTTCGTGCAGGACCGTCGTGGAGAGCGCCACGAGCACTGTCGACATGCACAGGAAGAGGGCGAAGGCGCCCAGGAGGAGGGGTTTCACGGCTGCCGTGAAGTCCGCCAGGCCACGGCTGGCGGCCAGCTTGCGATGGGCTCCTGCTGCGAAGAGGTGCGCACACCAGGCCGCCGGCGCAACGGCGAAAGTGAGGGCCAGTACAGGGGCGGTGGACAGATCCCGGACCGCGGCCGGGAATCCGCTGGGGCCGCCCGTCAGCGCGGCGGTGAGCAGGGCGTCGCCCAGGAGTGCGTACGCGAGGAGCCAGTAGGTCCACGCGCGCGTGGAGGCCGGGGTGCGGCTCGTGTACGTGCCTGCGGGCGCCGGATGGGTCCTGGCGCTCAGCGGCCCCCGGCCGAGTGCCGCGCGTACGGCCAGCGCGACGGTCAGGGCGCCCAGCGTCGCCACGGCCAGCCGGACCCGGCCCTCGGTGAAGTGCAGGCCCGTCACTGTCGCCGCGCCCAGGGCGCCCGGCAGCACAGAGAGCAGGACCCAGTCGGCCCGTACGCCGGGGGCGGGCGGCGGGGTGGGCCGCGGTGCAGTTTCCGCGTCCTGGGAGACCCGGGCGTACATCTCCTCGGCCAGGGAGAACACGTCCCGGTGGCGGAAGCGGGCGGCCGTTCGGTCCGTCACGCCGTGGGCCTCCAGGCCGGCGGCGATCTCCAGGGGGTCCACCGCCCGCTCGCAGAGCTCGCGGTGTCTGTGCATGAGCGCCTTCACGGGGTCTCCGGTCCCTCGGCGCGCGGCACGGGTGGAGGGTGTGGACGTCTGTGACAGCGTCTGTGGCGTCTCCGTGACTCGTACGTTCGTGTCCGCGGCGCCCATGAGCCACTCCTCCGAGTGTTCGTCCCAGGCTCCGGGGCTGTCCGGCGTCCCGGGACGGTCCACTTCTCCCAGCTCGCTCATCGCGCGCCCTCCCCGGCCGGTACGGGGGTCGCCTGTACCGGTGCGGAAGCGCGTCCTGTCGCCCAGCTGGGCCCGCCCCGGGCCACCACGCCTATGCCGGCCTGCGTCCAGCGCCCGGCAACGTGGGCCTCCGCCGGGACGGCGAACGGGAGCGGTTCGCCGGCGTCGTCGAAAACCACTCTGCTGACCGGGCAGCGCGAGACGACCTCCAGGTAAATGCCGTGAAATGCCTCGACGTTCTGCTCGACGGTGAACAGTTCGAGGGCACGGGCGCGTGCGGCGGCGCCCAGACGCTCTCGGCGCGCCGGGTCGCGCAGGAGCGCCACGCACGCCTCCGCGAGCGCCCGCGGGTTGCGTGGGGGCACCACGAGCCCCGTACCGCCGATGATCTCGACCACCGCGCCCACGTCGGTCGACACGGTCGCCCGTCCGCAGAACATCGCCTCGACCAGGCTGATCGGGAAGCCCTCGACCACACTCGACAGGACGACGACCGCGCCCGCCGCGTACGCCTCCGCGAGCGTCGGGGCCTCCGGTCCGCCGATCTCCTCGAACGACACCGGGTTGTCGCCGACCGCGTGAATGCCGTCGGCCTCGTCGGGGAAGAGCTGCGCGGCCAGCGCCCGGCAGTGGCCGAGGTATGCCTCACTCTCGGCTCCCGTGGCCGCGCCGATGATGCGCAGGCGGGTCTTCGGTTCCTCCTTGCGGACCTCGGCGAAGGCGTGCAGGAGGGAGATCAGGTCCTTGGCGGGCTCGATGCGGCCGACCCAGATCAGCGTGTCGGTGTCCGTGGGCTCCGGCGACTCGCCCACCTCCGCGAAGTGGGACGCGTCCATGCCCGGGTACACCGTGCGCAGCTTCTCCCGGTCGGCCCCGCATCTCTCCTGCCAGCGGCGGGTGTGCGTGTTGCCGGGGGTGACGAGCGCGGCCCGCCGATAGATCTCCGAGGCCAGCCTGCCGTGGAAGGACGCGAGCAGGGACCGTACGGCAGGGGCGCTGTCCTCGGCGCCCGAGGCCAGGTAGTGCGCCCGCAGCGGGACGCCGTACTCGGTGACCAGCAGGGGTACGCCGGAGAAGTGGTGGGCGAGCAGTCCGGGGAGCGCCGCCGGGCCACCGGCCGCGGCATGGCACAGGTCGACCGAGCCGAGTCCGTCGTCCTCGTACCAGTCGAGCGAGAGGGGGCGCAGGGCGCGTTCCAGGTGCGCGGCAACGGTGAGCAGGTCCGGTACGCGCGCCTCGCGCGCCGCTCCCTGCGCGCCGGGCGCACGACAGGCGCGCTCCAGAGCACGTACGGCGGCCTCGGAGCGGAGCGCTCCCACCAGCCCACCCTCGTCGCGGGCGAGTTCGGCGAGCCCGTACAGCGCGTTGCCGAAACGGTCCGCCTCAGCGGTGGACGCGTTCGATCCGTCCGCGGCGTTTCCCGCGCCGGGCCCGCCGCCCAGGGCCGAGGCCAACTCCCCGTAGGCCTCGGCGAATCGCCGCCGTGCACGGCGGCCGTAGGCCACGCCGTCGTCCTCGGCCGTCCACAGTGGAGCTGTCCGGACCCTGCTGACCTGCGGCGGCAGCTCGATCCAGCCCTCGTCCTCCTGCCGCTCGCTGCGACTGAGCGCGTAGATGTCGAACTCGTGTCCGCCGAGCCCGCGCACGAGCCGGTCGCACCAGAGTCTGGCGTCACCGCTCACATACGGATAGCCACCCTCCGTCAGCAGTCCGATGCGCACGAGCACACCCCCGATCTCCCGTATGAGGAGCCGCCGTTGACCCGGCGGCTCGCAGCGGGACGAACGTATGCGGACATGGCGGTGGTGCGACGGACGGTTGTCCGTCGCACCACCAAAAGGGGTGAACGGTCGTAACTTTCCCGTGCGGACCGCGTTCCGTCGCGCTAAGGGATCATTCGCGCACACATGGTCACGAACGCATGTGCGGTCACGCCAGGGTCAACTCCCTCCGGGCGGCGCGGCGCCGGGCCGCGATTTCCGGGTCGAGAGCGGGTACGGCGGCCAGCAGCTGCCGGGTGTACGGGTCCTGCGGGTTGTCGTACACCTCGTCGGCGGGGCCCGACTCGACGATCCGTCCCCGCCGCATCACCGCGACGCGGTCGCTGACCTGGCGTACGACGGCGAGGTCATGGGCGACGAACACCAGCGCGAGGCCGAGTTCGCGCTGCAACTCGCCGAGCAGGGCGACCACCTGGGCCTGGGTCGTGACGTCGAGCGCCGAGACCGGCTCGTCGCAGACGATGACACGCGGTTCGGCGGCCAGCGCTCGTGCGATGCCCACGCGTTGGCGTTGGCCGCCGCTGAACTCGTGCGGATAGCGGTCGAAGTGCGCCGGGTCGAGCCCCACGCGCTCCAGCAGCTCCCCCACGCGCCCCCGAACACGCCCCTCGTCACTCTCGCCGCGCGCCCTCAGCGGGTCGGCGATCGACTCGCCCACGCTGCGTCGGGGGTTGAGGGAGGAGACGGGGTCCTGGAAGACCATCTGCACGGCCGGACCGACCCCGGACCGCACACGCCCCTCGTAGCGCACCTCACCGGCCGTCGGCTCCAGCAGCCCGACCAGCATCCGCCCGAGCGTCGTCTTGCCACTGCCGCTCTCTCCGACGATCCCGAGGGTCTCGCCCCGGCGAACGGTCAGCGACACGTCGTCCACGGCCGCGAACGCCCGCTTCCCACGCCCGAACTCGTGCCGCAGGCCGACGGCCTCCAGCACGACCTCCTCGGAGCCGGAGGCGTCCCCACGGACCCGCCGCGCGTCTACGCGCGGTACCGCTGCGAGCAGTTCACGCGTGTACGCCTGGGCCGGCGCCCCCAGTACGGCGGTGACCGGGCCGCGCTCGACGGCGCGCCCGTGCCGCATCACCAGCACGTCGTCGACGCTCTCCGCCGCGACACCCACGTCGTGCGTGACGAGCAGCAGGCCCATGCCGGTCTCCTCGCGCAGAGTGTGCAGCAGGTCGAGGATCTGGGCCTGGACGGTCACGTCCAGCGCGGTCGTCGGCTCGTCGGCGATCAGCAGGTCGGGCTCGCAGGCGAGCGCCATGGCGATCAGCGCGCGCTGCCGCATCCCTCCGCTGAACTCGTGCGGCCGCGACCGGGACCGCCGTACCGCGTCCGGAATTCCGACGCGGTCCAGTACGTCGACGGCACGCGCGCGTGCGGCCCGCCGGGACGCCTTCGTGTGCACCCGGTACACCTCGGCGATCTGGTCACCGACCGCGTAGTACGGGTCGAGGGAGGAGAGCGGGTCCTGGAAGACCATCGCCGCCTTCGCCCCGCGCAGCCGCCGTAGCCCGGCCTCGGACTCCTGCTGTACGTCGGTTCCGGCGACGCGGATCGTGCCGCCGACCTCCGCTCCCGTACCGCGGTGCAGCCCCAGCAGGGCGGACGCGACCGTGGACTTGCCGGAGCCGGACTCGCCGACCAGGCCCAGCGCGGCGCCCTTCGCGAGCCGGAACGACAGTCCGTCCACGGCCCGCAGGGAGCCGAAGGCGACCGTCAGGCCGTCGACCTCCACAAGAGCACTGCTCTCCACGTTCTCCGCCGGAGCCTCAATTGAGGCCTTGTCCAGGCTCATACGAGCACCACCCGTCGATCGGCCACCGCGTACAGCACATCCGCGACGGCATTGGCGATGACCACGAAGAAACCGGTGACCAGGACCATGCCGACGACCACCGGCAGGTCGACGACCTTGACCGCCTCGACGAGTTCTTGTCCGAGGCCGGGCAGCCCGAAGAGCGTCTCGGTGAGCACCGCGCCGCCGAACATCGACCCGAAGTCCGTGGCGCTCAGGGCGATCAGGGGCGCCACCGCCCCGCGCAGCGCGTGCCGCCCGATGATGGACGGCTCCCCGACGCCGTACGCGCGGAAGGTGCGTATGTGGTCCTCGGCCAGCGTCTCCAGCATCGACGCCCTGGTCAGGCGGGCGTACTTGGCGGATTCGATGAGGGCGAGCGACAGCCAGGGCAGCAGCAGGTTCCAGGCCCACTGCTCGGGGTCGTCGGTAAAGGGCACGTACTGCGGGAACGGGAGCAGTTCCAGCTGTCCGCAGACGACGATCATCAGGATCAGGCCGATGACGAAGACGGGCGTGGCCGTGCCGGCCAGCGTGAGCCCGGTCAGCAGGCGCTCGGTGGGCCGGCCGCGCCGCCAGGCCGAGAGCACTCCGGTGCCGACACCGATGAGCAGCCACAGCACCATCGCGCCGAGCGCGAGCGAACCGGTGACCGGCAGCTTCGCCAGGATCAGCTCGGTGACCTGCTGGTCGCTCTGGTAGGACAGGCCCAGGCAGGGCGCCGAGCAGTGCTCGACGGACGTACCGGTCGAGTAGTCCTGGCCGACGAAGACGCCCTCCAGGAAGTGCCAGTAGCGCAGGTACAGAGGGTCGTCGAGGCGCAGTTGCTCGGCGACCTGGTGCACCTGGGCCGGGGAACAGCGCGGCCCGCAGGTGATCTGGGCGACGTTGCCGGGGGCGACGTAGAAGACGACGTAGATGATCACCGAGATGGCGAAGAGGGTGACGACCGCGCCGACGACCCGGCGTACGACGAACCCGCCGAAACCGGAGATGTTCACGCTCCGGCCTCCTTCTTCTCCACCATGACCTCGGGCTTCTTCTCCGTCGCGGCCTTGGCTTCGCGCCTGCGGCCCGTACCGACGCGCAGGCGCGAGGCCGCGCGCGGGTCGAGGGCGGTGCGGATGCCGTCGCCGAGGACGGTGAGGGCGAGGACGGTGACGAAGAGGGCGCCCGCGGGCAGCAGCAGGTACTGCGGTGCCGCCTGGTACCAGACGTCGGCGGCGGTGATCATCTGCCCCCAGGAGGGCGTCGGTGGCTTCACGCCGACGCCGAGGAAGGACAGGGCTGCCTCGACCGTGATGTTCGTCGGGACGAGAAGCGCTGCGTACGTGATGACGGGCGCGGCGAGGCCGGGCAGCAGTTCGCGGCGGGCGATCCGCCAGGGGCCCCAGCCGCTGAGCCGGGCCGCGGCCACATGGTCGAGCTGTTTGAGGGTGAGCGTCTGGGCGCGCACGATCTTCGCGACCCCACCCCAGGCGATCAGTCCGATGACGAGGGCTACGAGAACGGGCCGCGGGAAGCTGCTGGGGACGATCGCCAGCAGGGCCAGCGACATGATCATGAGCGGCAGGGCGATGATGACATCGGTGAGACGGCTCAACAGTTGATCAACCCATTGACTGCCCAGGGCGGACGCAATGCCGACCACGACGCCGATCAACACCTGGACGAGAGTCGCCGCGAGCGCGACGCCCAGCGAGACCCTGGCTCCGTAGACGAGCCGGGCGAAGAGATCGCGCCCCGTCTGCGGTTCGACGCCGAGCCAGTGGTCGCCGCTCATCCCGCCGAAGGAGCCGGTCGGGACACCTCCGCGCGCGGAGTCGACAAGGGCGGGGTGGTAGGTGGTCGGGTCCTGGCCGGCGAGCGCGGTGAGCAGCGGCGCGCCGAGCGCGACCAGGACGAGCAGCGCGACGACGGCCGCCGCGACGAGGGCGGCACGCTGCGAACGCAACCGCCGCCAGAACTGACGGGCCCCCGAGGCCGCCGGGACGGGTGTCGTACCCGTCCCGGCGGCCTGGGAGGCGAGAAGGACCTCGCTCACGGCGTCGTCACTTCACCGAGACCTGGGAGATGTCCAGGACACCCGTCCAGTCGCTGATCACGATGTTCTTGACGTCCTTGCCGTACAGACGCTTGTAGACGGGGTGGAACAGCGGCACGGTCAGGGCCTGCTCGCCGATCTTGCTGTCCAGCGCACCCCACCTCTTGGCGGCAGCGTCAAGATCGGTCAACTTGTTGATCGCGTCAATCTCGGCATTGACCGACTTGTCATCGAGGAAGCCGGTGTTGAAGTTCGCGCCGTCCTTGACGATCTGCCGGCCGTCGAAGATCGGGGCGAGGAACGGACCGCCGGAGGGCCAGTCGGCACCCCAGTGGGCGAGGAAGAACCCGGGCTCCTTGTTCACGTCGTGGATCGTGTCGGAGTAGTCGTTGTCCTCCAGCCCGTCCAGTTTCACCGTGATGCCGGCCTTCTTGAGCGAGTCCTGGACGGCGGTCGCGATCTCCGGGCTGGTCTCGAAGTCCTTGGAGTCGGAGTGGGTCAGGGTGACGGTCAGACCGTTCGGGTGACCGGCCTCCTTCAGCAGCTCCTTGGCCTTGGCCGCGTTCCCGGAGGCACCCGCCGGGAAGTGGTCGTACGGCGTGTACCCGAAGGACTTCTGGTTCGGCAGGTAGGTGGTGGCGGGCTCGGCGAGCGACGATCCGCCGGCCGCGTTGACGACACTCGTACGGTCGATGGCGTACGAGATCGCCTGCCGCACCTTGAGGTTGTCGAACGGCTTGATCTTCGGGTTGAACGCTATGTAGTTGGTGTAGCCGAAGTGCCCGGTGCCGACACGCGCGGCCAGTTCCTTGTCACCGGTGACCTTGGCGAGTTCGGCGGGGCCGAGGTTGGTGTCCGTGGTGACGGACGCGGCGTCCGCCCCTTGGGACGCGGACAGCCGCTGGTTGATCACCGACGAGTCGAGCCCTGACCGCACGTCGATCTTGTCCGGGTACGCCTTGCGTTCCGAGTCCGTGGCCGCGGACCAGTAGGTGTTGCGCTCCAGGATCAGCCGCTCGCCGTCACCCTCGTTGCTGACGACCTTGTACGGGCCCGACGAGATCGGGTGCTCCTCGTACTTCGTCCCGGTGTCCTTGGCCTTCGGAACCGGCGTGAACTGCGTCTGCGTGGCCAGGTAGGGGAACTCTCCCTCGGGCTTGTCGAGGTGAAAGACGATCGTGCGGTCGTCCGGCGTCTCGATCGCGTCGAGGCCCTTGCCCTTGTCCTTGTAGGGCCCCTGGTAGTCGGCGGCGCCGATCAGCCAGTCCCTCAGATAGGGCGCACCGCCGGAGAGTTCGGGGGCGAAGGAGCGCTCGATGCCGTACTTGATGTCGGCGCTGGTGATCGCCGTACCGTCCTCGTACTTGAGCCCTTCCTTCAGGGTGTACGTCCACACGGTCGCGTTCTCGCTCGGGCGCCCGGTGTCGGTGGCCAGGTCGGGGACGACCTCCGCGCCCGCCGCCCCGCTCTCGCGGTTGCGTGTGGTGAGCGTCCGGAAGACGAGCGAGGGGACGTTGCCGCCGCCGGAGGTGTACAGCCGGGCGGGGTCGAAGTCGTCCTGCGGGTTGGAGTTCAGGACGGTGAGCGTGCCGCCCTTCTGCGGCTTGGAGTCGCCGCTGTCCGCGCCCTTGGCATCGTTGTCCTTCGGACCGCACGCGGCGGCGCCCGCGGCCAGGAACAGGCTGACGGACACCGCTGCGACGCGGCGCGCTCTGACGGACGGTTGGCGCATCGGAAGACGACCTCTCGAATGATGAGACGGAATGACGAGGAGTGAGACGGAAGTGAACACACGTCCGCCCGGGCGCCAGGTCGCATCAGGTCGTCGAGAACCGCCAGCCGATGACAGAAGTCAGTCGGTGACGGCAAAGGTGAACGTCGCGACACGCATGCCCGGGGGCGGGTGTCAGCGACAGAGAATGTCGGCCACGCAGAGCGGGGTCACGCCGATCAGCGCCAGCTCGATGGCGGCGCGACGGACAGCATGACTAGACCACATGCGCAAAAATATGAACGAACTTTCCACCCATGTCAACGTGGCCCTTGAGCCCCGCGTCAACTCCCTGGATACGGCCAGGGGTTGGCCCGGCAGTGAATCCCGTTATGGTCGAGGAACTTGGTCTGCTGTTGCATGACCGGGGCGAGTTCACCGTCCTTGTCGCAGGTCACGTGCCCGTATCCGAGGCGATGGCCGACCTCGTGGTTGATCAGCATCTGCCGGTACGCGTAGATCTTGTCGCCGTAGGTCTCGGACCCCTGCGCCCATCGATAGGCGTTGATCATCACGCGGTCGGTGGCGGTCGAGTTGCAGGAGACGTTGTCCTCGGTGGTGTCGAGTCCGGACTTGGCGCACCAGAAGGCGGTGGTGCCGGGGCTCGCCAGCGTGATCACGAAGTCGGGTTTGCCGGAGGAGATCCGCTCGAACGTACGACCACCGTTGTGGGCCCAACTACGGTCGTCGTTGAGCGTCTTCTGCACGGCCTGTGCGAACAGTTCCCCGTCGAGTCCGAGCCCCTGCTCGACGTCCACCCGGTACGTGTACTTCTGCCCGGCCCCCGGCGCCTTGGCGAACCCGCGGATCGCGTCGAACTTCCCCGAGCCCTTGAGGGCCGCGCCGAGCGCGTACGTCTTGGCCATCTTCTGGTCGTACGTCAGTGTCGTCACCGCGTCCGGCGCACCGGGCGCGGCAGGAAGGCCGTCACTGCGCGCCGCGGAGTCCCCTGACCCCTGTACGTCCTGGCCCGAGCCCCTCGCGGTCTGGGTCCGTACGCCGCCGCCGTCGTCCTCACCCTTGGTGACCTGCCCGGCCACGACGACCGCCAGCACGGTGGTGACGGCGGCAGCCGCGATCCCGGTGAACGCCCGCCCCTTGCCGCCCTTGCCCTTGACCGCCACTTCGGCGGGCGGCACATACGCGTCGGCGGTCTCGGGCGTGTCGGCGGGATGCGGCGTCCGGGCGCGGGGCGCGAAGAGGTCGGCATCGCCGACTGCGGCACCGGGCCGGCCGGCTGCGTCGAAGGCATCGACGTACGCCTGTCGGGGTCCGTGCGCGTTCGGGGGCGCGGGACGCTGACGCGGTATGGCGGGACCGACCCCGGCCTGCCCGCCGAACTCGCCCCAGCCGCCGCCGGATTCACGCTGCTCGGGGTGTCCGCCTCCCCGGACCCGGGGGAAGCCGTGTGCAGGGGTTCCCTCCGGGAAACGCGGCATCCCATGCGCGGGGGCGCCCTCGGAGAAGCGGGGGAAGCCATGAGCGGGGGTGCCGTCAGGAACCGGAAAGCGCGGCGCCTCTTGCCGCCGTTGCCCCTGGTTCGGCCCCTGCGCCTGACCCTGTTGAGGTTGCCGCCCCTGTTGAACCACAGGGATGTTCTCCGTGTTGCCCGTACTCGCGCTGCCGTCGGTTCGCCCGCGGCGGCTGTGACGTCCCACCTCGCGTCTCAGCTCCCCGCGTTCGCGGCGTCGGCCCGACTGCCGACCGTCCTCGGTGCCACAGTACCGGCATCCGCCGTCAACTCGGCCGTGTCTCCGAGCAGTTCGCGGAACGCCGACGCCACCGTCTCCGGGTATTCCATCATCGCCACATGTCCGGCGTCGGGCAGCGAGAGCAGCCGGGAGTCGCGGAAGGCGCGTGCCGCGCGCTGGGCCATGCGGTAGGAGACGAGCTGGTCCCGGCCGCCGTAGACGAGGAGCGTCGGCGCGAGCACGCGCTCGGCCTGGCGCCACAGCCCGTGCTGACCGCCGAGCGTGTACGCGTTCACGATCCCGCGCGCGGAACGCGCCATGGCGTCCCAGAAGTACGGCAGTTGAAGCCGTCGTTCCATCTCTTCGACCGCGTTGCGGAATCCCTCGGGCGTCACCTGCCCAGGATCCCCGTAACAGAGCGCCGTGACCCCGCGGACGCGCTGTTCGGCGCTCCAATCCTCGGTCAGTCGGGTGAACAGACGAGCCACGCCGGGCAGGGCGAGCAGTGCGGTCGGCACCGCGTTGCGCTGCACGCGGATCTCCGGCAGCGCGGGTGAGACGAGCGTGAGCGTCCTGACGAGGTCGGGCCGCACCGCCGCGACGCGGGTCGCGGCCGCACCGCCCAGCGAGTTGCCGAGCAGGTGCACGGGACCGCGTCCGGATGAGTCGAGGTAGCGGATGACGGCACGCGCGTGCCCCGTGACCGAGTAGTCGCCGTCGTCCGGCGGCGGGGAGTCGCCGAAGCCCGGCAGGTCGAGCGCCTCGCTGTCGACGAGCTCGTCGTTCAGCTGCATGAGCGCCGACCAGTTCTGCGAGGAACCGCCCAGGCCATGGACGTACAGCGCGGGCGGCAGCCCCTCGCGCGCGGGGGGCCGCGACCGCACGGTCAGGGTGAGTCCCGGCAGACCGACCGAGCGCAGCCGCTCGCCCTCGGCGACCCTGACGGGCGCCACCTTGGGAAGCACATTGGTGGCCGGCACGTACGGCAGCTCGGTCGAAGACATGCGGCAATGTTACGAGACGATCACGCAGTGGTTCGTGTGTTCGGCATCACAGACTGCGATCCCGATCGCATGGCATCCCGTCCCTGTGTCTCCTACGCTCGTAAACAGGGCACCCGTAGGGGAACCGCACCCCCCGGGAAGGGAGCCCAGCATGGCCGTCGACCCCACCGGCCCGGAGACCTTCGAGGAAATCAGGAACCCCGAGGACTACGAGGCCGAGGACAGCGCCACCGAGTTCGCCGTCGAGGCCCCCGAGGGCGACGCCGCCGAACAGCACCAGGACGTCACCCCGCAGCACGACGCACCACTGACCGGCGAGAACACGGACCGGGCCAACGAGGCCGACCTCGCGGAACAGGCCCGCGTCGTGAAACTGGACGAGGACGACTACCGATAGCCGTCCCCGCACTCCGCACCCCGCACAGGATTTATTGCTATTTGAGCAAATAGGCCGGAACATACAGTCGCCTGGTCGAGGAATTTCTGCGCTCTGACCGCGCACACCAGGGTTACCGAAAAGTACGATGGCGGCGCGGCGCACACCGCATGTGGACGAAATTGGGAGGCGGCGTGACAGCCATCGAGCAAACTGAGGCGGCACGCCCTCGGGGCACGCGGTTGCCGCGTCGCGCCCGACGGAACCAGCTGCTGGGCGCCGCCCAGGAAGTGTTCGTGGCGCAGGGCTACCACTCCGCCGCGATGGACGACATCGCCGAGCGCGCCGGAGTCAGCAAGCCGGTGCTCTACCAGCACTTCCCGGGCAAGCTCGACCTCTATCTCGCCCTGCTGGACCAGCACTGCGAGTCCCTGATCGGGTCGGTCCGCACCGCACTGGCGTCGACGTCGGACAACAAACAGCGCGTCCGGGCGACGATGGACGCGTACTTCGCGTATGTGGAGGACGACGGTGGTGCCTTCCGCCTGGTCTTCGAGTCCGACCTGACGAACGAGCCCGCCGTGCGCGAGCGCGTCGACAAGGTGACGAACGAGTGCGCGGAGGCGATCTGCGACGTCATCGCCGAGGACACCGGCCTCTCGCGCGCGGAGTCGATGCTGCTGGCCTCCGGTCTGGGCGGCCTCTCCCAGGTGGTGGCACGGTCCTGGCTGCACAGCGACCGCAGTGTCCCGCGCGATCAGGCGGTCCAGTTGCTGGCCTCGCTGGCCTGGCGCGGCATCGCCGGTTTCCCGCTGCACGGCACCGAGCACCACTGACCGCCCGTTTGTTCCCACTGGTTGTTCGCTCCTGGCGTTCCCACGCGGAACATGTACGTCCCCTCACCGGGCTAATGTGTGCTGGGTACGGCGCGGACGCCCGCGCACTTCACTGACCGTCGGAGGGACATAGCCGTGGAGGTCAAGATCGGCGTGCAGCACGCGCCCCGCGAGATCGTTCTGGAGAGCGGTCAGAGCGCCGAGGAGGTCGAGCAGGCCGTGGCCGATGCGCTGGCCGGCAAGTCGGCGCTGCTGAGTCTGGTGGACGACCACGGCCGCAAGGTCCTGGTCCCGGCAGACCGCCTCGCGTACGTCGAGCTGGGCGAGCCGACGGCCCGCAAGGTGGGCTTCAGCGCGCTGTAGGGATACGCAATGGGTGGGGCCCGGCGGTTTCGAACCGCCGGGCCCCACCCATGTCCGCATACGCATACGCATACGGACATCCATACGCATTCACAGGTTGACCACACGTCACCCTTACAAGTGGGTTGCTCGCCGCAGGTCACGGGTATGACGGGCTACGAAGGTCATGCGCAGCAGGCAGTGGGAGGGACCCCGACATGTTCTTGGAAGCGCTCGGCTCCGCGATCCTCGGCCTCGCCCTGGCATGGGCGGCGGCCCGCCGGCTGCCCGACCGTCTCCCCGCACGCCACCTGGTCCTGTCGACCGGTGTGGCCGGAGCCCTCTTCGGCGCCTTCGTCACGCACAGCGCGCTGAGCGGCGGCCACTTCGTGCTGATCCTGCTGGGCGCGGCGGCCGTCTCCGCCGCGTCCCTCTCCCTGCTGCTCCGCCCTACGACCAGACTCCGCCGATCATCGGCAACGGCGTAGCCGCCCCCACGGAAGCCGAGGGAAGCTAGGCGGCAAGTCCCAGCGCCGCCATCCGCTTCGTGTGCGCCTCGGTGATCCTGGAGAACATCCGGCCGACCTCCGCGAGGTCGAACCCGTCCGCGACGCCGCCGACGAGCATCGTGGACAGCGCGTCCCGGTCGGCCACGACCCGCTGCGACTGAGACAGTGCCTCGCCCATGAGCCGCCGCGCCCACAGCGCGAGGCGCCCGCCGACCCGCGGCTCCGCGTCGATCGCCGCGCGCACCTTCTCCACGGCGAAGCTCGCGTGCCCGGTGTCGTCGAGGACCGTCAGCACCAACTGGCGGGTGTCCGCGTCGAGGCGGGCCGCGACCTCACGGTAGAAGTCACTGGCGATCGAGTCACCGACGTACGCCTTGACGAGTCCCTCCAGCCAGTCGGAGGGCGCCGTCTGCTTGTGGAAGCCGTCGAGCGCGGCGACGAACGGCTCCATCGCCTGGGTCGCGTCGGCGCCGATCTCGGTGAGCCGGTCCCTGATCTGCTCGAAGTGGTGGAACTCCGCCGACGCCATCTTGGCCAGTTCGGACTTGTCGAGGAGCGTCGGCGCCAGCTTGGCGTCCTCGGCGAGCCGCTCGAACGCGGACAGTTCGCCGTACGCGAGCGCTCCGAGGAGATCCACGACCGCAGCATGGTACTGCGGATCGGTGGCTGCCTGCGCCCAGTCCTGGGCGGCGACTCCGGTGGGTGCGGGAGCGGCGTCGGCCGCGGTCTCTGTGGGGGTTTCGGGGGTACCGGAGGCGTTGTCAGGCGTCGTCATGAAGCGCACAATAGCCCGCTGGCCGCAAGGCGGAAGTTCCTGCTCAATCAGTGTGACGACCACTACGTGACCGAATCGGCCATCGCATGTGCGCGATTCCGGGGTATGGTGGTAATGCGCCCGCTGAGCTGAAAGACGTATCTCGACGGGCCACACGAATGAGGATGCCCGGTCGGTGGCCCGATCGGCTCCGACCCGACAGCTCTCCTCGTCCGTACGGCACGATGCGTACGGAATTCGGAGGGACCCTCAGCGGTACGAGCGCTCGAGCGTCGGCAGTGGTCCCGTGCCACTCGGCCCGCCCGTGAGGCGGCCGAAGTTTCCGGCCCGGTCCCGACACGACCCCCGCGCTCGCCTCGCACCGCGTACACAGAAGAGGCATTGCCCTGACTACGACTTTCCGGGATCTCGGAATTCTTCCCGAGACCGCCGAGGCGCTCGAAGCCGTCGGC
This sequence comes from Streptomyces sp. NBC_00576, assembly GCF_036345175.1. Classification (NCBI taxonomy): domain Bacteria; kingdom Bacillati; phylum Actinomycetota; class Actinomycetes; order Kitasatosporales; family Streptomycetaceae; genus Streptomyces; species Streptomyces sp. NBC_00576. The sequence goes on from NZ_CP107780.1 coordinate 3,522,354, forward strand.
ATCATCACTCCCTTTCCCATCCAGGAGATGACGCTCCCCGTCGCCCTCACCGGCACGGACGTCATCGGCCAGGCCAAGACCGGCACCGGCAAGACGCTCGGCTTCGGCCTCCCGCTCCTGGAGCGCGTGACCGTCCCCGCCGACGTCGAGGCCGGGCGCGCCAAGCCCGAGCAGCTCACCGAGGCCCCTCAGGCCCTCGTCGTCGTCCCGACGCGCGAGCTGTGCCAGCAGGTGACCAACGACCTGCTGACGGCGGGCAAGATCCGCAACGTGCGCGTTCTCGCCATCTACGGCGGCCGGGCGTACGAGCCTCAGGTCGAGGCCCTCAAGAAGGGCGTCGACATCATCGTCGGCACCCCGGGGCGTCTTCTCGACCTCGCGGGCCAGAAGAAGCTGGACCTGAGCCACGTCCGCGCGCTCGTCCTCGACGAGGCCGACGAGATGCTCGACCTGGGCTTCCTGCCCGACGTCGAGAAGATCATGAACATGCTGCCGGCCCGCCGTCAGACGATGCTGTTCTCGGCGACCATGCCGGGCGCCGTCATCGGTCTCGCGCGCCGCTACATGTCGCAGCCCACGCACATCCGCGCCGCCGCGCCGGACGACGAGGGCAAGACGGTCGCGAACACCGCGCAGTACGTCTACCGCGCGCACAACATGGACAAGCCCGAACTGGTCGCACGCATACTGCAGGCCGACGGCCGTGGACTGGCCATGGTCTTCTGCCGTACGAAGCGCACGGCGGCCGACCTCGCCGACCAGCTCGCGCAGCGCGGTTTCGCCTCCGGCGCCGTCCACGGCGACCTCGGCCAGGGCGCCCGCGAGCAGGCGCTGCGGGCCTTCCGCAACGGCAAGGTCGACGTCCTCGTCTGCACGGACGTGGCCGCGCGCGGTATCGACGTCGAGGGCGTCACGCACGTCATCAACTACCAGTCTCCCGAAGAGGAGAAGACGTACCTGCACCGCATCGGCCGTACGGGCCGCGCGGGCGCCAAGGGCATCGCGATCACGCTGGTCGACTGGGACGACATCCCGCGCTGGCAGCTGATCAACAAGGCGCTTGAGCTGAACTTCAACGACCCGCCGGAGACGTACTCCACGTCCCCGCACCTGTTCGAGGAGCTGAGCATCCCGGTCGGCACCAAGGGTGTGCTGCCGCGTTCGGAGCGCACGCGCGCCGGCCTGGGCGCCGAGGAGGTCGAAGACCTCGGTGAGACGGGCGGACGCGGTGGCCCGCGCGGTCGCGGTGGTCGTTCCGGTCACTCCTCCGGCCCGGCGGCTGCTGCCGCGCCGTCGGCGGAGCGTGAGCGCCCGGCGCGTACGCCGCGCAGTCGCCGCCGTACCCGTGGCGGTGCCGCCTCGGACGCGCCGACGACTCCGGTCACGTCGAGCACCCCGGTCACCGAGGCACTCGCCTCGTCCGAGCAGCCCACAGAGCGCCGTACGCCGCGCCGTCGTCGCCGTACACGCGGTACCGCCGCGGAGCCGGTGACGGTCCCCACGACGACGTTCGTCGAGCCGTCGGCCGAGGCCGCGGTCGCGACGGCCGAGGGCACTGCCCCGGCACCCGAGGCCACGGAGCAGCCGCGCCGACGCCGCACCCGCAGGACGGCGGAGTCCGCGCCGGCCGGCACCCCGGCCGAGGTCGTCACCGAGGCCCCGGCGGCCCCCGAGGCGGAGACGCCGCAGGAGCAGCCGCGCCGCCGCCGCACCCGTAGGACGGCGGAGCCCGCGCTGACCACTCCGGCCCAGGTCATCCCGGTCGAGGCCCCGGCCGTCCCCGAGGCGGAGACGCCGGAGGAGCAGCCGCGCCGCCGCCGTACCCGCAAGACGGCGGAGCCCGCGCTGACCACTCCGGCCCAGGTCATCCCGGTCGAGGCCCCGGCCGTCCCCGAGGCGGAGACGCCGGAGGAGCAGCCGCGCCGCCGCCGTACCCGCAAGACGGCGGAGCCGGTCGTCGACGCCGTCGAGGTGCCGGTCGTCACGGAGACCAAGCCTCGCCGTGCCCCCCGCAAGACCACGGCAGTGGCTGCGACGGTGACTGCCGAAGCCGCCGTGGACACCGCGGAAGGTGTCGAGGCCAAGCCTCGCCGGACTGCCACGCGCAAGGCGACGGTGACCGCCCCGGCCGCGGAAGCCGCCGTGGACACCGCCGAGGCGACCGAGGCCAAGCCCCGCCGCCGTACGGCACGCAAGGTCGCCGAGCCCGTCGTGGCCGTGGTCGAGGCCGCCCCGGAGACTCCGGAGCCCGAGGCCGCGAAGCCCCGCCGGACGCGCAAGGCCGCGGTGGCCGCCGTGGAAACGGCCGAGGCGATCGAGGCCAAGCCGCGTCGTACGGCGCGCAAGGCCGCGGCAGCGACCGCCCCGGCCGCCGAGGCAGCCCTCGACACCGTCGAGGCGGTCGAGGTGAAGCCGCGCCGCACCCGTAAGGCCGCCGTACCGGTGGTCGTGACGGAGACGGCCGGCATCCCGGCCCAGCCGACCTCGGCCGAGACCCCGGAGCCGAAGCGCCGTGCGACGCGCAAGGCGACGGCACCGGCCGCGGAGGTCGCTGTGGACACCGCGGAGGGCGTCGAGGCCAAGCCCCGCCGCCGGACGACCCGTAAGGTCGCCGAGGCTCCGGTCGTCGTGGAGCCGGAGGCCGCGGAGGCCAAGCCGCGCCGTACCCGCAAGGCGACGGTGACCGCGCCGGCCGCGGAAGCCGCCGTAGACACCGCCGAGGCGACCGAGGCCAAGCCCCGCCGCCGTACGGCACGCAAGGCGGTCGAGGTCGTCGCGGACATCCCGGCACAGGCTGCGGACGAGGCGGAGGCCAAGCCGCGCCGCCGGACGACCCGTAAGGCCGCCGAACCGGCGGTCGTCGTGGCGGAGACGGCACCGGAGGCCGCCGAGGCGAAGCCCAGGCGCCGCGCCACCCGCAAGGCCACGGTCACCGCGCCGGCCACGGACTCCGTGGAGGCCTGATCACCCGAGGGCCCCGGCCCTCCGCAGCACCGGCCACACCCCGACGGCCCGGCCCACCCCACCTTGGGTTCTAGTGGTTGTCGCAACACCCCAGTTCAGGGGATGCGATGGACTTCAAGGTCCGGGACCGGTCCGTTGTCCAGGGGCGCCGTCCCTTGTCCGAGGAACGGCGCCTCTACCTTCAGCTCATGCAGCAGGGGTACAGCAACACCGAGGCATGCCGGATCGTCGGCATCAACGAGAAGACCGGGCGGCGCTGGCGTAACGGCCGGGCGCCGTCCGGCAGGAACGTCGGGGCGTCACCGGTCACCGTGGTGGCGCCTCCTCCCGGTCCCTCGCGGTATCTGCGCGAGAGCGACCGCATTTACATCGCCGACCGGCTGCGGGAGAAGGCCACGGTCCGTGCGATAGCCGTCGAGCTGGGCCGCAGCCCGTCCACGGTCAGCCGGGAGATCCGCCGCAACCGCCACCCGGTCAGCGGCCACTACCGGCCGCACGCCGCGCAGGCCCGTGCCGATGCCCGCCGACCCCGACCCAAACCCGGGAAGATCGGCCAGAACCCCCAGCTGCGGGACTTCATCCAGGACCACCTGGCCATACGGTGGAGCCCTGAGCAGATCTGCCAGGCTCTGAGGGCCCAGTTCCCGCAGCGGCCGGAGATGCACGTGGTCCACGAAACGGTCTACCAGGCCCTCTACGTCCAGGGCCGGGGTGAGCTGCGCCGCGAACTGGCCCGCGCCCTGCGCACCGGCCGCGCCCACCGCAAACCCCGCCGCCAGGCCCAGCGGCGCCAACCCCGATACGCCACCCCCATGGTCATGATCAGCGAACGCCCCGCCGAAGCGGAGGACCGGGCCGTGCCCGGTCACTGGGAGGGCGACCTGATCATCGGCAAGGACGGGAAGTCGGCCATCGGCACCCTGGTCGAGCGCGCCACCCGCTACGTCATGCTGCTGCACCTGCCGGCAGACCATGGCGCCGAAAGCGTCCGGGACGCACTGGTCACAACCGTCCAGACTCTGCCCACCCACCTCCGACGGTCCCTGACCTGGGACCAGGGATCAGAGATGGCCGCCCACGGCTCCTTCACCGTCACCACGGACGTCCCGGTCTACTTCTGCGACCCGGCCAGCCCCTGGCAGCGCGGATCGAACGAGAACACCAACGGTCTGCTCCGGCAGTACTTCCCCAAAAGCACCGACCTGGCGGCCCACACCCGCGAACACCTCGACGCCGTCGCCACCGAGCTGAACGGCCGCCCACGCAAAACGCTCGGCTGGGAAACCCCAGCCGAGCGCCTGCATAAACTACTCACGGCCTGATCAACACGACCACGTGTTGCAACGACCCCTAGAAACCGCCCACCAGGTGGCCGGGCCGTCGGCGTTCCCCTGGGCCTCTCCGGCGTTCATGGCGGAGACGCAGGCCACGGCCCGCCCTCGCCCGCTGCGGCAGCGGCTGATGTCGGCGTCTCCTCCAGCCTGAGGCTGCCCGCACCGCATCCCGCTCACCTACGCCTCTGAGGCGCCGCTGTCCTCCTCCGACCGGATCGGATCCGGCCCTGCAGCGCCCCGCCCCCGTGCCGAGCCGCCGCCCTCCCCCTCGGGTCCGCCGGATAACCTCGACGCATGAGCAGGCCTGCGACCTTCGCCCCGCCCCCCGGCGCCCGTGCGTACGCCCTGCGTACCGCGCGTGGTGAGTTCGCCGTCGTCGATGCCTCCGCGGACGCCGGCACCGAGCCGAAGGGGACCGTTCTGCTGCTGCCCGGGTTCACCGGCAGCAAGGAGGACTTCATCTCGCTGCACGAGCCGCTGGCCGCGCGCGGGTACCGTACCGTCGCCGTGGACGGGCGCGGGCAGTTCGAGTCGCCCGGCCCCCGGGACGACGAATCGGCGTACGCACAAGCCGAGTTGGCGCAGGATGTGCTCGCCCAGGCGGCGGCCGTCGGCACCCCCGTGCATCTCGTCGGGCACTCGCTCGGCGGACAGATCGCCCGCGCCGCCGTCCTCCGCGACCACTCCCCGTTCGTCTCGCTGACGCTCATCTCCTCGGGCCCCGCCGAGATCTCCGAGGCGCAGCAGCAGCGCGCGAAACTGCTGCGGGACGCGCTCGCCGTGATGAGCATGGCCGACGTCTGGGCGGCCATCCAGGCCATGGACGACCCGCAGAGCGGCGGCGGCGACCTCGACTCGGTGGACGCCGTGGACGCCGGGCTCGACGACCGCGAGGATCTGCGCCGCCGCTGGATGGGCAACAGCCCGGCCCAACTCGTCGCCACGGGGCGTCAGTTGTGCGCCGAGCCGGACCGGGTGGCGGAACTCGCCGCCGTGCCGCTGCCCTTCCATGTGCTGTCCGGCACGGAGGACGGCACCTGGGCCGTCCCGCTGCTCGACGACATGGCGCTACGACTGCACGCGCACCGGACCGTCATCGCGGAAGCCGAGCACTCCCCCAACACGGACCGCCCGCTGGAGACCGCGCGCGCCCTGGCCGACTTCTGGGACACCCTTGAGCAGTAGCAGTAGTCAGCAACCCAGCAGTGGTCAGTAACAACCGGAATGGCCTAGTACTGCGCCTGCAGGTGCTCCCAGAAGCCGTCCCGCAGCGCCCGCCGCAGCTCGGCCTGTCCGCGCAGCGAGTACTGGAGCAGCCCCTCAGCCTCCACCAGCAGGTCCTGGTCGACGGACCCGGGCAGATACGGATGCCCGGGCAGCAGTTCGACCAGCGCCTCGCGCCCCCGCGCCGCCAGCCACTTCGCCGCGATCTGAGCGCCCACGAACCGCACGTCCTCGCGCGTGGGGCGTGTCCCACCCGACGACTCGTAGGACGCGGCCGTGCGCCGGGCGACGTACGGCTTGAAGAAGTCGAGGTCGAACGTGCGCTGGCTGTCGACCTCCCACAGCAGCGGCTCGGCCTGGTTACGCCCCTCGGGCGCCTCGATGCCCCACAGGTGGACGCGGGCCCCGTACCCCTGCGCCGCCTCGACCGCCGACACCAGGTCCTCGTCGCCGCCGATGAGCGCGGCGTCGCTGATCGCGCGGTGCCGGGCCAGGGACTCCAGGTCGGTGCGGATCAGTGAGTCGACGCCTTTCTGCTGGTTGTTGGCGTTGAGGTTGCCCAGGCGCACCTTCACATCGGGGAGTTCCGCGATCGACTGCTGTTCGATGGTGTGGATGCGGCGCCGGGCACCGTCGTACCAGTAGACCCGCAGCAGCCGGCTGTCCGCGAAGATCGTGCGAGCCCTGTCGATGAGCGCCTCGATGAGACCTTCCGCGTCCAGCTCGTAGGAGCGGCGGTCCTCGGTTCCGGCGACGAGCCGTCCCGCCGCCGCGTACAGATATCCCGCGTCGACGAAGATCGCATGGGTCGAGGGCGTCTTCGCCACCTCGGCGAGCATGCGCTGGAGCAGTTCGTTCGTGCGGTCGATGCGGGCGCTCAGCTCCGCGTGGTCGTCGTTGTTCATATACCTCCATTGTCTCGGCGGTCACGCTTCGAACACAACCGGTCCCGGTCAGTCTCCTGTACACCTTCTGTACGGCTCTTACCGGGTGGTAGTTAGACGTTCGAAAAATTTCCTTAGCGTAGGGAATGTTCGTAACACGCGGGTAGTTGACTACCTACGTAACCAAGTAGTTCTCCTCAGGAGGATGACCAGACGAAGGGAGAAGCCCATGCGCTTCGAAATCATGCGTCTCGACGACGTCGACGGAACCCCCGTGGACAGTACGGTCGTGGACGCCGCCTCCGTCAACCGGATCGTGCAGCAAGCAGCCGCCATAGGGCAGCGCCTCTGGATCCGCCCGGCCGACACCTCGGCCTCGTAACGCGCGACCGCGCGAACGACGCTCGCGGACGACGAGCAGACTTCAGAACCCCCGTACGGCATCGACGCCGTACGGGGGTTCTGCTTTTGAGCCACACCTGACGGCCGACAGCCGTCAGCTCTGCTGGATCACCTGCGTGACTCCGTTGATGATCTGCTGCACGGCGATCGCGGACAGCATCATCCCCGCGAGCCGGGTCACCAGCACCACGCCCCCGTCCTTGATGACCCGGATGATCAGCAGCGAGTACCGCATCACCACCCACAGCACGACGTGGACGGCCAGGATCGCCGCCCACACCGACACCTGCATGGCCACGCCGTCCGCTTTCTGCACGGCCAGGATGACCGACACGATCGCGCCGGGCCCGGCGAGCAGGGGCATGCCGAGCGGTACGAGGGCGACGTTCACGTCCTTGGTCTGTTTGGGTTCATCCGTCTTGCCGGTGAGCAGGTCGAGGGCAATCAGCAGGAGCAGCAGCCCGCCGGCGATCATCAGCGCGGGCACGGAGACGTGCAGATAGTCCAGGATCTGATGCCCCAGCAGCCCGAACACGGTGATCACACCGCCGGCCACACAGACCGCCTGGAACGCCATCCGCTTCTGGACGCGGGCAGGGCGACCGGCGGTGAGCGCGAGAAAGATCGGGGTGATCCCGGGGGGATCCATGATCACGAAGAGGGTGAGAAAGAGCGAGCCGAAGACGGCGACGTCGAACATGGGTGGGCAAGCCTTGCGTAGGTACGGGGAAGCGGGCAGCGGGCAGGGGGGTGAGGAAGGCGAGCGGAGGGGCCGAGGCCTCAGACTCCGCCGGTCCCCGGCACCGGGAACGCCCCGGTGGCCCGCCGCGTGATCTCGCCGTACACCTCGGGGTCCGTCGTGTACTCCCCGAGCACGCAGGTCTTGCGGCTGCCGTGGTAGTCGGAGGAGCCGGTGCCCAGCAGTCCCAGCTCCGCCGCGAGGCCGCGCAGCCGCGCCCGGGTCGCCGGTTCGTGGTCCATGTGGTCGACCTCGATGCCGTCGAGCCCGGCGGCGGCCAGCTCCGCGATCGCGGACTCCGGAACCGTCCGCCCCCGCTTGTTCGCAGCCGGATGCGCGAACACGGCCACACCGCCGGCGCCCTTGATCAGCCGCAGCGCCTCGAACGGGTCGGTCTCGTGCTTCGGTACGTAGGCCCGGGCGCCGTCGGCCAGCCAGTTGCCGGTGAAGGCGTCGTTCACGGTCGGTACGACGCCCAGCTCGACCAGCGCGGTCGCGACATGCGGCCGGCCCACGGACCCGTCACCGGCGATCCGCGCGACCTGCTCCCAGGTGATCGGCACGCCCAGCACCTGAAGCTTGGCCACCATCCCCTGGGCCCGCGGCACCCGGTCGTCCCGCACCAGCTCACGCTCGGCGAACAGAGCGGGCTCCTCGGGATCGAACAGGTAGGCCAGCATGTGCATGCTGATTCCGTCGAGCCGGCAGGACAGCTCGGCCCCGGTGACCAGCGTGAGCCCGACGGGCAATGCGGCGATCGCCTCGGCATACCCCCGAGTCGTGTCGTGATCGGTCAGCGCGACGACGTCGAGTCCGGCCGCAGCGGCGTTACGCACCAGCTCGGCGGGCGTGTCCGTACCGTCGGAGGCGGTGGAGTGGCAGTGCAGATCTATGCGCACGGTGCGAACTCCAGGCGACGACGGGGGTGAACGAGACGCGTCAAGCATAACGGGCCCAGGGGCCACCTTGTCACACCTGAACTTCGCGAGAGACCCTTACGCGGACTCACCCGGGGGCTCGCCCAGGGGAGCGCTACGGCTGAAGCAACCGAGGGGACAGCGCCCCACAGGGAACCAGCTCGACCTCAGCCCCGGCATCCCGCAGATCCGTAAGCACCAGCTCGTCATACATCAGCAACCCGGACTGCTCGGGCCACACCACCGCCCACAACCACAACCCGAGCGCCTCACCCGCGAACACCGCACGATCATCGGGCCCACCCGTGACATGCCACAACGGCGTGGGCCGCCCCGCCGCCAGCACCTTCGCCTCGGCCGGCTTCTCGACGTTCATGTACGGCCCCGGGTCGGGCCCATCGATGCCCGCATAGCGCGCGCCGAGCCCGACACCGAGTTCCTCGGCGACCAGGATCAGCTCGCCCATGCCCCCGAGCGGGCCGGGGCCCGTACAGGCCACCGCCGTCGCACGGCCGCCGCTGCGGTCGTCGCCCGCGCAGCCCACACCCGTGAACAGCCAGCCGACGGGCAGCGGCCACGGCATCCACACGGGCACCTGGGTGCGGTGCACCACGACATCGAGGGCCTCGACGCTGGGCGGGATCACGGGCTGCAGTGGATGCACCGTCCCGTGCACATCACACTGCCAGGAGTCGGAAAAGAGTCCGGGAGCCCTGACCCGGCCACCACACTTCGGGCAACTGGGTTCGCCCCTCATAGAGCCCCACGGTCCTCTCCGTCCTTCCTCCCGTCAAGGACGATCACCCGTCCGGAGTGACACGTTTCCACCCCTTCCGTCAGGTGAAATTAGATGTAGCTTGCATTAATTAGCCGCCCTAACTTACTATGTGCATACACCAACGATCTCCTCGCAGGTCGCACCCGCGAGTCGTGAAGGAGAAGGAGAAGGCATGCACAGCAGCACGGAAAGTACGGAAGGGCTCCTCCGGCAGCCGAAGGCCGTCTGGGCGACCGCCGGCGCGTCAGTCGTCGCCTTCATGGGCATCGGGCTCGTCGACCCGATCCTGCCGTCCATCGCCAAGGGTCTGGACGCCACGGCCGGCCAGGTCTCCCTGCTCTTCACGTCGTACTTCCTGATCACCGCCGTGGCGATGCTGGTCACCGGCTTCGTCTCCAGCCGGATCGGCGGCAAGAAGACCCTGTTGCTCGGCCTCGCGTTCGTCGTGGTCTTCGCGGGTCTGGCCGGCACGTCGGGATCGGTCGCCGAGCTGGTCGGCTTCCGGGCCGGCTGGGGGCTCGGCAACGCCCTCTTCGTCTCGACGGCCCTCGCGGTCATCGTCGGCGCGGCGGCCGGCGGCAGCGCGGCGGCGATCCTGCTGTACGAATCCGCCCTGGGCCTCGGTATGGCGTGCGGCCCCCTGCTGGGCGCACTGCTCGGCAACGCCAGCTGGCGCTACCCCTTCTTCGGCACCGCGTTCCTGATGGCCGTCGGCTTCCTCTGCATCACGGTGTTCCTGAACGAACAGCCGAAGCCGGCCCAGAAGACCTCGCTGCTGGACCCGATCAAGGCGCTCGGCCACGGCGGCCTGGCCTCTGCCGCGATCTCGTCGTTCTTCTACAACTACACGTTCTTCACCGTGCTGGCCTTCACCCCGTTCGTGCTCGACATGACGCCGTACAAGTCCGGGGCCGTGTTCTTCGCCTGGGGTCTGCTGCTCGCCGTCTCCTCGGTGCTCGTGGCACCGCGCCTCCAGCGGCGGTTCGGCTCACTGACGGTGCTGGGCGGCTCGCTGGTCCTGCTCGCCGTCGACGTACTGGCCCTCGGCTACGGCAGCCACACCACCGCCGTCGTCTGCACGATCCTGTCCGGCGCGTTCATCGGCGTGAACAACACCGTCTACACCGAGCTGGCGCTGGGCGTCTCGGACGCGCCGCGCCCGGTGGCGAGCGCCGGCTACAACTTCGTGCGCTGGTTCGCGGCGGCCGCGGCCCCGTACTTCGCACCGAAGATCGAGGAGTGGAGCGACATCCACATGCCGTTCGTGGTCGCCGCGGTCACAGCCGTGCTCGGCGCGGTCGTGGTCGTCGTACGGCGGAAGTCCCTCACTCACGATGCCGAGGAGCTGGAGACCAAGCACGCGACCGAGGACAGCGTCGCCGTCTTCGCGAGGTAGAGCCAGTCCAACTGGCGTGTTTCCGCCGCCGGTTGGTGAGATCGGTCACTCCGAAGCCACGTACGAGGGTCAGTCCAGCGGGACGGACCTGCGGGCCGGGTCCCGTAGGTCCGTCCCGTTCGTGAGCCAGCGTTCCTGGAGGGCCTGGGCGCCATGGACACGCTTCCAGGCAGCCTCGTTCGGGGTCATCGGGAGCAGGGGCAGGAACCGTACGGGGTCCAGGGGCTCGTCGAGCTCCAGATCCTCGACCAGGCCGCCCGGTTCGGCGACCAGCACCGAGGTGAAGGGAGCCCCGGGCCACAGCGGCTCCCCGACGTCGAGCGAAGCGCCTGGGGCCACGATCACACCCTCGACCTGCGGGGACGCGGCGAGGATCGCGAGCGGACGCAGCACCTTGTCGGTGTCGGCGAGGCCGGCCCGCACGGAGATGACCAGTTCGGCGCGCGGGCCCTTCACCGGGTCGGCGAGCACCGCGGTGGGGTCGGCCATCGGCTGCGCGGACATGCCGAGCGTGGCGTAGCGGACGAGCTCCCCGTCCTGGTCCCGGTCCTGGAAACGCAACACCTCGACGCGGTCGGTGCCGAGGAAGGTGACCGCGGCGCGCGCGTCCGGTTCGCCCAGCGTCGTACGCAGCCGGGCCTCGACCAGAGGAAGAACATCAGACATGCCGCGAGCATAGAACTCGTCAGTTACGGGCAAACGAGCACCTTGACAGTTCCGTCGGCTGTTACCCTTGGCCGGGTTCGGGGCAGCACGCAGAAGCGTCGCGATCGAGTCCCGACACCGCTGAAGTTCCCCTTAGGGGGCTCCCCTTGACGGGGAAATGGATCGTCCCTCACGAGGGACCGGCCGGAGGAGGTGGGGCTGCAATGGATCGAAGTCATCCGTGCAGTAGCACCCGCTCTTCCGCCCGCTGATGTAGTTGCTCCGGCCTACTCCCGCTGGCTGTCACCTCTCGCATTCGCGTCATCGCGGAAGAGCACTTGGTTTCGTTTTGCCTGATCCATGTGATCTCAGTCAGTTCTGAATCAGTAGCGAAGCTCACCACCGCGACGGTGCGGTGCTCCCCGCTTTGTGGACGTGCCAAACATCCTCAGTCAGGACGTCCCCATTCCGGGCAGTTCCAGTCGTTGTCGGCGGTCTTTCGTTGCCTGTCGCGAAGGAGCCTGCCAAATGTCGATGATCCACAACCTGCGTGCCGCGGTCCGCCCGTCCCGTCCCTCCCTTCGCAAGGACGGCAGCACGTACGACACCACCCGCGACCCCTCGACGCCCTCCGCCGTCGTCGACTGCGCCGTCTACCGCGACGGCGCCCGGGTCCAGACGCCGAGGACGCTCACGCCGCACGAGGCGATGCGCAAGGTGCGCCGCGACGGCGGCTTCGTGTGGATCGGGCTGCACGAGCCGACGGAGGCCGAATTCTCCGGTATCGCCAGCGAGTTCGGGCTCCACCCGCTCGCCGTGGAGGACGCGATCCAGGCCCACCAGCGGCCCAAGCTGGAGCGGTACGACGACACGCTCTTCACCGTCTTCAAGACCATCCACTACGTCGACCACACCGAACTCACCGCGAGCAGCGAGGTCGTGGAGACCGGCGAGGTGATGTGCTTCACCGGGCGGGACTTCTTCATCACCGTCCGGCACGGCGGGCAGGGCTCCCTGCGTGCGCTGCGCCACCGCCTCCAGGACGACCCCGAGCTGCTCGCCAAGGGCCCCTCCGCGGTGCTGCACGCCATCGCCGACCATGTCGTCGACGGCTATGTCGCGGTCGCGGACGCCATGCAGGACGACATCGACGAGGTCGAGACGGAGGTGTTCTCGCCGGGCCGCAAGGGCGCCCCGCGCGGTACCGACGCCGGCCGGATCTACCAGCTCAAGCGCGAGGTCCTGGAGTTCAAGCGGGCCGTCTCGCCGCTCCTGCGGCCCATGCAGCTGCTGAGCGAGCGCCCGATGCGGCTGATCGACCCCGACATCCAGAAGTACTTCCGCGACGTCGCCGACCACCTCGCCCGGGTCCAGGAGCAGGTGATCGGCTTCGACGAGCTGCTCAACTCGATCCTCCAGGCCAACCTCGCCCAGGCGTCCGTCGCGCAGAACGAGGACATGCGGAAGATCACGTCCTGGGCGGCGATCATCGCCGTACCGACGATGGTGTGCGGCGTCTACGGCATGAACTTCGACTACATGCCGGAGCTGCACTGGAAGTTCGGCTACCCCGTGGTCATGACGGCCATGATCGGCATGTGTGTGGGCATCCACCGCACGCTTAAGCGCAACGGCTGGCTGTGACAGGCATCGCTACCCTTCTGCCCATGACTGACACGCTGCTCGACCGGGCCCTCGTCGAGGAGGCCACGAAGAAGTCCGGGCTCATCTGGGTCAAGGGCCCCGTCGGACCCTCCCGTGCCCTGTGGCACGTATGGCACGAGGGCGCGGCCGTCCTGGTCGGCGACGGCCCCGGTGAGCAGCCGCTGCCGGGGCTGGCCGACGGGGCGGAGGCGGAGGTCACCGTCCGCAGCAAGGACAAGGGCGGGCGCCTCGTCACGTGGGCGGCGACGGTCGTGGAGCTGGCCCCGGAGTCCCCGGAGTGGGAGGCCGCGGTCGCCGAGCTGAAGGGGAAGCGCCTGAACGCGCCGGACGGCGAGGGCATGCCGGACCGATGGGCGCGTGAATGCCGGGTGGTGCGGCTGGTGCCGCGCGCGGGGGAAACACGCCCTCTGCCGGACGGCTCGTTGTCGGCACCGCCGCTGCCGACGCCGGCGACGACGCGGGAGCCGATCCCGGCGGGGTTGCCTCGCCTGCTCTTCAAGAAGCGCAAGCGCTCCGCGGGGTAGGCGGTTCGTTCACTGCGGCCCGGTGGGGGCTTGTCGCGCAGTTCCCCGCGCCCCTGAAGGGGCGCAGAGCGCCCTTCAGGACGACGGGAGCTGCTGGCCGTAGTCCACCGTCTCGTTCTTCGCCGGTTCCTCCAGGGCGAAGTCCTTGCCCCAGTCGCTCAGCAGCAGCGTCCCCGCGCCGCCCGCGCGCACAAGGCGCAGGGGGTACGGGGATCCCTCCAGGGAGACGTCCAGGGTGCCGCCGGAGCCCTTGTCGCCGGTGATGCGGATCGTGCGGACGCCCGACTGCTTGTGGTGGCCGTCCGTTGCGAGGCTGCCGTGCAGGGTGAGCAGTCCGTCCAGGAGCACGTCCTTGTCGGTGAAGCCGCTGAACTTCTTGTACGAGGGGTCGCCCGTCGGCACCTTCACGAACAGGCCCCCGAGCTTCGCGGCGGCGGCCGCGTCCGAGTCGCCGTCGTCGCCCTTGCCGCTGTCCTCGTGGCTCCAGAACGCGGCGTCGGCCTTCAGGAACAGGTGCTCTCCGACCCGCAGCAGCCGGAACGTCGACCCCTTCGCGGTGACCGAGCCGGTACCGCCGTCGTCCTTGAGGCGCATGTCGAGGGTGTACGTGGTCCCGCTGGTCACCACGGTCCCGGAGAGCCGTACGGCGTCGGCGGATGTGGCGGCCTTACGCGTCTTGGTCTGGATGGTGTCGGCCGGCAGCTTGCCGACCCCGTTCGTGCCCTCGTCCGGGTCGGCACCGCAACCCGTCAGCAGCCCTGTCCCCGTCACGACCAGGGCGCACATCGCGCTCACCAGTCCGGCGCTGCGGGTACGGCCACGGTAAATCGCAGACACAGGTGGGGCTGCCTCTCGTACGGGTGTCCTGAGGGGGTGTGGACGGCAGCGTACCGCCGCCGTCGGCCCTCGGCGGAGCCAGTCCGTCCGGACCCCCCACCAGGGCGGAGCCGAACCGGACGGGCTAGCCTGAAGCGCATCCGAGCAGGCAATTCGGAACCCTTGGACGCAATCCGACGCGCTCCCCGCAGCGCACACCGAGGCAGGAGGCGCGGCATGGCTGCAGCCTCACCCCGTGTCTTCGTCTCGCACCTCGCCGGTACGGCCGTCTTCGACCCGAACGGCGACCAGGTGGGCCGCGTGCGCGACCTCGTCGCCATGCTGCGCGTCGGCAACCGTCCGCCCCGGCTGCTCGGTCTCGTCGTCGAACTCACCACCCGGCGCCGCGTCTTCATGCCCATGACCCGCGTCACCGGCATCGAGTCCGGCCAGGTCATCACGACGGGCGTGCTGAACGTCCGGCGCTTCGAGCAGCGCCCCACCGAGCGGCTCGTCCTCGGCGAACTCCTCGACCGGCGCGTCACCCTCGGCGAGACGGGCGAGGAGGTCACCGTCCTGGATGTGGCGGTACGACAGTTGCCGGCCCGCCGCGACTGGGAGATCGAGCGGGTCTTCGTACGGAAGAAGGGCCGCGGCGGTGCCTTCCGGCGCAACACCGGCGAGACGCTGACCGTCGACTGGTCCGCCGTCACCGGGTTCTCCCTGGAGGAGGACGGACAGGGCGCCGAGAGCCTCCTCGCCACCTTCGAGCAGCTGCGCCCCGCCGACCTCGCGAACGTCCTGCACCACCTGTCGCCGAAACGGCGCGCCGAAGTGGCCGCCGCCCTCGACGACGACCGGCTGGCCGACGTACTCGAAGAGCTGCCCGAGGACGACCAGATCGAGATCCTCGGCAAGCTCAAGGAGGAGCGCGCCGCCGACGTCCTGGAGGCGATGGACCCCGACGACGCCGCCGACCTGCTCGGCGAGTTGCCCGAGGACGACAAGGAGCGGCTGCTGAGCCTGATGCAGCCCGCCGACGCGGCCGACATGCGCCGGCTGATGGCCTACCGGGAGGACACGGCGGGCGGTCTGATGACGACCGAGCCGATCGTGCTGCGCCCGGACGCGACCGTCGCCGACGCGCTGGCCCGGGTCCGCAACCCCGACCTCTCCCCCGCGCTCGCCGCCCAGGTGTACGTGTGCCGTCCGCCGGACGAGACACCGACCGGCAAGTATCTGGGCGCGGTCCACTTCCAGCGGTTGCTGCGCGACCCCCCGTACACGCTGGTCGGCTCGCTCGTCGACGACGACCTGCAACCGCTGCGCCCGGACGCCGAACTGCCGGTCGTCGCCGGTTTCTTCGCGACGTACGACATGGTGGCGGCGCCGGTGGTCGACGAGAGCGGGTCGCTGCTGGGCGCGGTGACCGTGGACGACGTCCTCGACCACATGCTGCCCGAGGACTGGCGGGAGACGGAGTTCCACCTCGATGGCACCGAGGCCGGGGAAGCGGGTGGCCATGACTCCTGAGCGCGAGACCGGCGCCCGCGAGCGCATGGCCACGGGCGCCACGGCGGCCCCCCGTCCCCGGGTGCGCCTCGACCAGCCGCGCGCGCCCCGGCGTCGGCTGCTGCCCGAGTACGACCCGGAGGCCTTCGGACGGATGTCCGAGCGCATCGCGCGCTTCCTGGGGACCGGGCGGTTCATCGTCTGGATGACGGTCGTCATCATCCTGTGGGTGGTGTGGAACGTGTCCGCACCGGCCGACCTGCGCTTCGACCACTACCCGTTCATCTTCCTGACGCTGATGCTGTCGCTCCAGGCCTCCTACGCGGCCCCGCTGATCCTGCTCGCGCAGAACCGGCAGGACGACCGCGATCGCGTCAATCTCGAACAGGACCGCAAACAGAACGAGCGGTCGATCGCCGACACCGAGTACCTGACCCGCGAGATCGCCTCCCTGCGTGCGGGACTCGGCGAGGTGGCGACCCGGGACTGGATCCGCTCCGAGCTCCAGGACCTGGTCAAGGAGCTGGAGGAGCGGTATGCGGACGCGCTGCCGGACCGACCCGGCATATTCCCGGCAGAACGGCCGCGGGGGCGTGACGTAGAAGACCGGTGACGGGCTTTCCGGGGGGCTGGTGCGGCCCCGTACCATCGGGGTCATGGCTACGGAAGACGCGGTGCGTGAAGCACTGGCGACGGTGAACGACCCCGAGATCCAGCGACCCATCACCGAACTGGGGATGGTGAAGTCGGTGGAGATCGGCGCGGACGGGGTGGTCGCGGTTGCCGTGTACCTGACGGTCTCCGGCTGCCCGATGCGCGACACGATCACGAAGACGGTGACGGAGGCGGTCTCGCGGGTCGAGGGCGTCACGCGCGTCGACGTCGAACTGGACGTCATGAGCGACAACCAGCGCAAGGATCTGGCGTCCGCCCTGCGCGGCGGCCAGGCCGAGCGCGAGGTCCCCTTCGCCAAACCGGGCTCCCTCACGCGCGTGTACGCGGTCGCGTCCGGCAAGGGCGGCGTCGGCAAGTCGTCGGTGACCGTCAACCTGGCGGCGGCGATGGCCGCCGACGGCCTCAAGGTGGGCGTGGTCGACGCCGACATCTACGGCCACAGCGTGCCGCGCATGCTGGGCGTGGAGGGTCGTCCGACCCAGGTCGAGAACATGATCATGCCGCCGTCCTCGCACGGCGTGAAGGTCATCTCCATCGGCATGTTCACCCCGGGCAACGCCCCGGTGGTCTGGCGCGGCCCGATGCTCCACAGGGCCCTCCAGCAGTTCCTGGCGGACGTGTACTGGGGCGACCTGGACGTTCTGCTCCTGGACCTGCCCCCGGGCACGGGCGACATCGCGATCTCGGTGGCCCAGCTGGTCCCGAACGCCGAGATCCTGGTCGTGACGACGCCCCAGCAGGCGGCGGCCGAGGTGGCCGAGCGTGCGGGCGCCATCGCCGTGCAGACCCACCAGAAGATCGTCGGCGTGGTCGAGAACATGGCAGGCCTGCCTTGCCCGCACTGCGACGAGATGGTCGACGTCTTCGGCACGGGCGGCGGCCAGAGCGTCGCGGACGGCCTCACGAGGACGACGGGAGCGACGGTCCCGGTCCTCGGCTCCATCCCGATCGACGTCCGCCTGCGCGAGGGCGGCGACGACGGCAGGCCGGTCGTCCTGACGGACCCGGACTCCCCCGCGGGGTCCGCGCTGCGCGCGATCGCGGGCAAGCTGGGCGGCAGGCAGCGCGGCCTGTCGGGCATGTCGCTGGGGATCACCCCGAGGAACAAGTTCTGAGTTTCAGTACCTGGTACGTGCTGGGGGCGCCCTCTCGTCCAAGAGGGCGCCCCCAGCGCGTACCGCCGACTACGCGTACACGCCAATATCCTTGATCACGGCGAAGCCCAACCCGTACGCGCTCATCCCGCGCCCGTACGCACCCACGTGCACACCCTCCTGGGTCGACCCGGCGAGAACCCACCCGAACTCGGACTCCCGGTAGTGGAAGGGCGTCGGCACCCCGTCGACCGGGAGGGAGAGGGTGGACCAGTCATCGCCGCCGAGATCGTCCGCGAGGACCCACGCCGTCTCCGTCTGCTGGTCCAGCCAGTCGTCGCGCAGGGTGTGGTCCATCTGGCCGGGCCAGGTGAACGACAGCAGCCCCACACCGGCCAGCCAGGCCGCCGACGACACCGAGGTGGCCTCCAGCAGCCCCGTGCCGTCCGCACTGCGCCGTACGGGGTTGGCGGCCACGGTGACGACCACCGCGAACCGCTCCTTGTCCTCCCCCATGGCTTCGTGCCGTACGGAGGGTTCGTCGCCGTGCCCGATCGAACCGTGCGCGACGGCACCGTCGGCCGCCGTACCCACCTGCATCAGCCAGCGCGGTCCCGTGAAGGCCTCGTCGAGGCCGTACCAAGGGAAGGGCGCCAGCAGATAGCCGTCGACCGTGCGCCGGGCGGAGGGGACCTGTTGTCCGCCCTCCGCGGCCGGCGCCTGCGCGCCCACCCGACTTGTCGTCTCCATTTACCCGGACGCCTCCTCGTTCTCGTCGGCCCGGAGCGGCCCGCCCCCCTTCGGGCGGCGTCGTTCGCTCATGCACGGGCCCACAACAACTCGGCAGCATAGCCACACCGCTCCGAGCAGCAGAGAAAGCGCCCGGCGCGTGGGCCTCGCAGACGTCCGGATCGGGCCGTCCGGGGCCCGGTCGGAGTATGAGTCACGTCACGCGCGGACCTACGAAGGTCAGGTGGCGTCCGCGTCGAAGGGCGGGCGCTCGTCCGGCTCGGGCTTCTTCGTCATGTCGACGGTGCCACCGGAGGAACCCGACGAAGAAGAGGAGGGGGAGGACGGGGAGGAGGACGGCGCGTCCGACTCGCGGCCGTGGACCGCGTCCGTGACCTCGGCCATCTCCTTCTTCAGGTCGAAGCCGTTGCGGATCTCCTTGAGCCCCAGTTCGTCGTTGTCCAGCTGCTTGCGGATGAACGTCTTGGGGTTCAGGTCCTCGAACTCGAAGTCCTTGAACTCCGGGCCCAGCTCCTGGCGGATGTCCTGCTTCGCGCCCTCCGAGAACTCCCGGATCTTGCGAATGGTGCGCGTGACGTCCTGGATCATCTTCGGAAGCTTCTCCGGACCGAAGACGAGCACGGCGAGGAGCACGAGCGTCACCAGCTCGAGCGGTCCTATGTCATTGAACACCTGAAGCTCCTTGCGATGTCCTCGGTCCTCGGCCCTCGGTGGTCCGTGCGGTCTTCGCGGTCTTCCGTGGTCCGGGCCGGTTCCACGGTACCCGGCCATCCTGTCCCACCGGTACCGTCCGGGGGCCCAAGAGTGCGTGTACGCGACCGGTTTTCCGGGATGTTTGCCTTGTGGAGGGCCGTACGGGCCCGCCACCTGTGAGGTTTCTGTCAGTTCCCGCCGGAGGAGCCGAGGACGAGGGAGATCGTCTGTTCCCTGCCGCCGCGCACCAGGGACAGCTCCAGTCGGTCGCCGGGACGGTGGGCGCGGATCTTGACGATCAGTTCCTCGCCGGAGTGCACGCGCCGGCCGTCGACCACGGTGATGACGTCGCCGGCCTCCAGGCCCGCCCGGTCACCCGGGCCGCCCGTGGTGACCGCGGGCCTGCCGTCGTCGCCGTTCGTGCCCACGCGCGCGCCGTCGCCGGTGTAGTCCATGTCCAGGGTGACGCCGATTACGGGGTGGGTCGCCCTCCCGGTGTTGATCAGTTCCTCGGCGACACGCTTGCCTTGGTTGATGGGGATGGCGAACCCGAGCCCGATCGAACCGGCCTGCGTGCCGTCCAGTCCCGAGCCGCTGTCGGCGGAACGGATCGCGGAGTTGATCCCGACGACCCTGGCCCGGGCGTCGAGCAGCGGCCCGCCGGAGTTGCCCGGGTTGATGGACGCGTCGGTCTGGAGCGCGTCGACATACGAGACGTCGCTCCCGTCGCCGCTTCCGCCCCCGGCGGTGATGGGCCGTTCCTTGGCGCTGATGATGCCGGAGGTGACGGTGTTGGCGAGGTCGAAGGGGGCTCCGATGGCGACGACGGGGTCGCCGACCGCCACGTTGTCGGAGTTCCCGAGGACCACGGGACGCAGCCCGTCGACTCCGCTCACCTTGACGACGGCGAGGTCGTATCCGCTGTCCCGTCCGACGACCTCGGCCTGGGCTGTCTCGCCGCCGCTGAACGTCACGGTTATCCCGCCGCCGGCGCCGGCGGGCTCGACGACGTGGTTGTTGGTGAGGATGTGTCCCCGGCCGTCGAGCACGAACCCGGTGCCGGTGCCCTCCGCGCCCGCCCCGCGCACATGCAGCGTCACCACACTGGGCAGCGCACGCGCGGCGATCCCGGCCACGCTGTCCGGAGCCCGCCCGACGGACTCGTCCCGCTCGGCCTGCGGCAGCTGAATACGGTCGCCGTCCCCCTGATGACGCTCCAGATACGACCCGGCCGCCCCACCGATGCCCCCGGAGAGCAGCGCGAGCAACACGGCCCCGACTGCCAACCCACGCTTGCGCGCCCCCGGCCGGCCGCCGACGGGGCCGGCTCCGTTCTGTTGGAGGGGGGCGGAGGGTGCCCAGGGGTCGTAGCGGTGCCAGGGGTCGTCAGCGGGCGCCTGCGGCTCCGGCACGGCCGTACCGTGCGCCGGGGTCATCGCGGGGTGCTGAACCGGCGGAGCGGGCGCCCAGGGGCCGGGATGGCCGTAGGGCGGGGTGCCGTAGGGATCGGGGTCGTGCGGAGACTGAGTGCCTGCCTCGACAGCGGGCACCGCGTCAGCCGTGTCGGCCACCCCTGCAGGCAGTACAGGCGGCGGCAGCTCGAAGTCACCCTCGTCACCGGCGGCGGCCGGGCTCGCCCCTGACACTCCCTCACCAAAAGCCGGAGCGGAGGCCGAAGCCTCCTGAGCATCCTGGCCGGAAATCGGCGCCTCCTGGACGGGCGCCGATTCCTCCCGGGGCCGACTCCACCAGTTGGCCTTCGCGGGCTTCCCCTCGTTCATGCTCTCCCCACACCTGGCCCGCCGTTGTGCGGCCCGCACCTCGGATTCAACCAGGTTCGCGGGGTCAGCGGACCGTGTCCGAGGTGGACGGGGACGGTGCGGGGGACGAGTCGGGCGCCGGTGCCATCAGCAGACCCTGGACCGCCACCTCGGGCGCCGAAGACCAGGAGCTCAGGGAGACCTGCGGGACCGCCAGCGGGCGTATGAGCGGGGACAGCACCGCGGCGGCGGCCACGACCGGCGTGGTCAGCGGATGCATGGCCTCGCGCTCCCGGCCCCCGGTGGGCGGCGCCGGGATGCCCGGCAGCAGCGGCGCGGACGCCTCTGTCGACGACAAGGGTGTCTGTCCGAACGTCCCCTGCCCCAGTCCCTGCGAGAACAGCGGACCGCCCGATCGGCGCCGCTGGCTGTCAGGAGCCGTCGAGGTCCCACCGCCCTGCGGACGCATCGGCGTCACATTGCTGCCCCCGGAGGTGCCCCGGGCGTCGGTCGTGTCGCCGGGAACGCCCGTCGACACCCCGCCCAGCGCGATCGCGGCCAGCGACACCGCACCGGCGGCGGCGAACGCGAACCGCAGGCCGCGCGAGGACGACCGGTCGGCATCGTGACGACCGACGTCGTGGATACGGAATCCCCGGCCCGGAGCGGACGGGAGCACGGAGGTGTGCGGACGGGCGGGAACGTACCCGAACCCTTCCCCCCTCATCCCGAAGACTCCTGAACCGACTCCTGAGCCGACTCCTGGACCCCCGGGGAATCCGGAGAGCCCGTCGGCGAATCCTCCCCCGCCCAGCGGTGAGCCGCCGGAGTCGGAATCACCTCCTCCGGGAAGGCCCTGCAGACGGGCCAGAAAGCTCTCGGAGGGCGGTGGCGGGGCCATTTCCGCGAAGACGTTCTTCAGACGGCGCTGTGCATCGGCCTCCGCCTTGCACTTCGCGCAGGTGGCCAGGTGCGCCAGGACGCGCTCACGCGTCTCATGACCGAGTTCTCCGTCCACCAGGGCGGAGAGGCGGTCTCCCAGATGCTGCTCTGCGAGGCGACGCTCGGCAGAGTACTGCCGTGATCCACTCACGCGGTCGCGCCCCCTCCTCCCAGCGCGGCCACCTGTGGCACCGCGAAGCGGCGCTCGGCACGGGCCTCCGGAGAGCGGTGCGCGAGGGCCTTGCGGAGCTGGGAGCGGCCCCGGTGGATACGGGAGCGGACGGTGCCGAGCTTCACGCCGAGAGTCGCGGCGATCTCCTCGTACGACAGTCCCTCGATGTCGCACAGGACGACGGCGGCGCGGAACTCGGGCGCGAGCGTGTCCAGCGCCTGCTGGACGTCCGCGTCGAAGTGCGCGTCGTTGAAGACCTGTTGCGGGGAGGGCTCACGGCTGGGCAGACGCTCGGCCGCGTCGTCGCCGAGGGCGTCGAAGCGGATGCGCTGCTTGCGGCGGACCATGTCCAGGAAGAGGTTGGTGGTGATGCGGTGCAGCCAGCCCTCGAAGGTGCCGGGCGTGTACGTCGACAGCGAGCGGAAGACGCGGACGAAGACCTCCTGTGTGAGGTCCTCGGCGTCGTGCTGGTTGCCCGTCAGGCGGTATGCCAGGCGGTAGACGCGGCCGCTGTGCGTGCTGACGATCTCCTCCCACGTGGGCGGAGTCCACGCCTGCCCGTCCGCGTCGGTGGTGAAGGTCGCGGTCTGGGCTCGGTCAGCGGCGTGGCTGGGGTCAGCAGCAGTCTTGTTCACGGATTTCGGCCTGCCCGCTGATCCAAGAAGGCGCCGGAGCGCTCCTCCTCGATCCACAGGCGCAGCCGCACCTCCCCTGTCGGCTCTGGTGGTGTCCAGTGGAGCCCCTACCATAGCCACCTCGCCCGTTAGCTCCGGATAAGCGGTTTTCGGAGAAATTGATGGGCGCTGATCCGGCTCGTTCGGCCGTGTCAGCACCTGCACCGCGTTTCCTGCGCTCTCGGTGTGCCGGTCCATCCGCTCATCCCCCTTAGTCCTTATCCTGTCTGCCCCACCTCGTCCCGCACCCCTCTAAACGCCCGGTCCCATCAGCAGGTTCCCGGCCGCAACGGATACAGTCACGCCCAGGCAACTGCGGGGACAGGAGAGGGTCATTACCGGCAACCGGCAGACGAGCTGGGCGTTCGCCGACGCCTTTGTCGCCGAGGACGAAGCACTGCGCTGGGCCCGTGACCGGGCCCGCGAGGCGGGGCTGCGCTCGGTCGCGCCCAGCACGGGCGCCGCGCTACGGCTGCTGGCCGCCTCCGTGGACGCGAAGTCGGTGGCGGAGATCGGGACCGGGACGGGCGTCTCGGGCATGTACCTCCTGCAGGGCATGCGCGCGGACGGGGTCCTGACGACGGTCGACCCCGAGCCGGATCACCAGCAGTTCGCCCGCCAGGCCTTCCGCGCGTCCGGCTTCGCCAGCAACCGCGCCCGCTTCATCCCGGGCCGCGCCCTGGACGTGCTGCCCCGGCTCGCGGACGCCGGCTACGACCTCGTCTTCTGCGACGGCGACCGGCTGGAGAGCCTGGACTACCTAGCTGAATCGTTGCGTCTGCTCCGTACGGGTGGCCTGGTGGTTTTCGAGGGCGTCTTCGCCAACGGCAGGACGGTCGATTCGGGTCCCCAGCCCACCGAGGTCATACGGCTGCGGGAGTTGCTACGCGCGGTGCGCGAGAGCCAGGAACTGGTGTCGTCCCTGGTGCCCGTGGGTGACGGACTGCTGTGCGCGGTCAAGCGCTGAGCCCTTTGGGTCTCGTGGTTCACGTACTGGCTCACGGACGGCAAAACAGTGCCCCGGCACCGTAGGTTCACGATGCCGGGGCAGCTGAAAGGGTATGGACGCGTCCGCGCGTCAGCCGACGACCTTCTTGAGGGCATCGCCCAGGGCGTCAGCCTCGTCAGGGGTCAGCTCGACGACGAGCCGACCGCCGCCTTCGAGCGGAACGCGCATGACGATGCCCCGCCCCTCCTTTGTCACCTCGAGCGGGCCATCGCCCGTCCGCGGCTTCATGGCCGCCATGCTCGTTCCCCTTCCTGAAACCAGCTCATCGTCGCCGACGGCCCCTTAGGAGGGCACGCGCATCCCCTCATGGGACGCACGTCACCGGCATCGAACACATTGCTTCCAGGCCATTATCCCGCATCTCAGGACCCTATGACCAACATCAGTCGGCATCGCTTGGGCAACGCGCGCGAGCAAAACCACTCAATTCGGCGATGTGGCTGCGATACTTCGCCGCCGCGCCGACTCGTACCGACCACGGCCGAACCGAAATTCTTTGACGCAGGTCACATGACCGACCCTCTCCTCGGCTCGTGATCTCCGCCATGCTGTCATGGGACGAGGACTTACTGATCAGTACCTACGACGACGCAGCCGCGACACCGGAGGGGACCCCCATGGCCGACACCGTGCTCTACGAGGTGCACGACGGGCTGGCGACGATCACGCTGAACCGCCCCGAGGCGATGAACGCGCTGAGCATCGCGACCAAGGTCGCACTCCGGGAGGCGGTCCAGTCGGCGGCCACCGACGACGCCGTACGGGCGGTGCTGCTGACCGCCGCTGGTGACCGGGCGTTCTGCGTGGGCCAGGACCTCAAGGAGCACATCGGGCTGCTGGCCGCCGACCGCGAGGCCGGCACGGGCCAGACCATGACGACGGTCCGCGAGCACTACAACCCCATCGTGCGGGCGCTGACGGGCATGCCCAAGCCGGTGGTGGCGGGCGTGAACGGCGTCGCGGCCGGGGCCGGCTTCGGCTTCGCGCTCGCCGCGGACTACCGGGTCGTCGCGGACACGGCCGCCTTCAACACGTCCTTCGCGGGCGTGGCGCTGACCGCCGACTCGGGCGTCTCCTGGACGCTCCCGCGCGTGGTCGGCCCCGGCCGCGCCGCCGACCTGCTCCTGTTCCCGCGCAGCATCAAGGCGCAGGAGGCGTACGAACTGGGCATCGCGAACCGGGTCGTCCCGGCGGCGGAGCTGCGGGCCGAGGCCGAGAAGACGGCACGGGCCCTGGCAGCCGGCCCCACGGTGGCGTACGCGGCCCTCAAGGAGGCCATGGCGTACGGGTTCACCCACTCCCTGGAGGAGACCCTGGAGAAGGAGGACGAACTCCAGGCACGGGCGGGCGCGTCGGAGGATCACGGGATCGCGGTGCAGGCGTTCGTCAACAAGGAGAAGCCGAAGTACTTGGGTCGTTAGTTCGGGGGGCGGAGCGCCGTCGGAAGCCCCCTTACGGGGTGCTTCTCGCCACGCACGTCTCCAGGTGGTCGTCCACCAACCCGCACGCCTGCATCAGTGCGTACGCGGTCGTCGGGCCCACGAAGCGCAGGCCCCGCTTCTTCAGGGCCTTCGACAGGGCCGTCGACTCCGGGGTGATCGCGGGGACGTCGGACAGGGTCCTGGGGACCGGCCGGGTCGCGGCATCGGGGGCGTGGGACCAGATCTGTTCGTCCAGCTCACCCGGGGCCCACTCGGCCAGCACGCGCGCGTTGGCGATCGTCGCGTCGACCTTCGCGCGGTTGCGGATGATGCCGGCGTCGGCGAGGAGCCGTTCGCGGTCGGCGTCCGTGAAGACCGCTACGGACGAGATCTTGAAATCGGCGAAGGCGGTACGGAAGCCCGGCCGGCGGCGCAGGATGGTGATCCAGGAGAGGCCGGACTGGAAGGCCTCCAGGGAGAGCCGTTCGAAGAGGGCGTCGTCGCCGTGGACGGGGCGGCCCCACTCCTCGTCGTGGTACGTCACGTAGTCCTCCGTGGACAGCGCCCAGGGGCAGCGCAGAGCGCCGTCGGGGCCGGCCAGGGTCACGCCTTCGTCGCTCACTGCTCGTTCCCCTCGACCGACTTGTCCATGCTGACCCGCGGCGCGGCCTGGGCGCCGGCCAGCGCGGACTCCAGGTCGGCGATCCGGGCGTCGCGCTCGGCGAGTTCGGCACCGAGGCGGGTGAGCGCGTCGTCGACGTCCGACATGCGGTAGCCGCGGGCGGCGACCGGGAAGCGGAGGGACTCGACATCGCCGCGGCCGACCGGACGGTCGAGCGGCAGGGGGTCCTGGAGCCGCTCGGGCGCGACCTCGGGCAGGACGGCGCTCTCGCCGCCGCCGACCACGGCCAGCGTCACCGCGGCGACCACGACGGCGAGCGCGACGACCAGGAACAAGAACATCAACATCGCTGGGTCCCCACGGGATTCGGATGGATCGGGTTGATCAGGTGGATCGGGTTCGTTCGGCTTGATCGGGTTGATCAAAGTGCCTGTGCCGAATGCGGCAGGGTCCGATCGTGCCATGCGAGTCTGGCAGTTATGGTCGCAGGCGGCCGAATACAGGGTTGATTGCCGGGCCGGGCACAGGAACGTGCTGGAAACGTACTAGGAGGGGTCACAGGCGATGCTCAGACTGGGCAGGCGTGAATTCGGCGCGCACGAGCCGGTGATCATGGCGATCGTGAACCGGACCCCGGACTCCTTCTACGACCAGGGAGCCACCTTCCGCGACGAGCCTGCGCTCGCGCGCGTGGAGCAGGCGATGTCAGAGGGTGCCGCCATCATCGACATCGGCGGGGTGAAGGCAGGGCCGGGCGAAGAGGTGACCGCGACGGAGGAGGCGCGGCGGACGGTCGGCTTCGTGGCGGAGGTGCGGCGCCGTTTCCCCGACGTGATCATCAGCGTGGACACCTGGCGGGCCGATGTGGGCGAGGCCGTGTGCGAGGCCGGTGCGGATCTGCTGAACGACGCGTGGGGCGGCGTCGATCCGCGGCTCGCGGAGGTCGCGGGGCGGTACGGAGTGGGGTTGGTGTGCACGCACGCGGGCGGTGCGGAGCCTCGGACGCGGCCGCACCGGGTGGCGTACGAGGACGTCATGGCCGACATCCTGCGGGTGACCGTCGGGCTGGCCGAACGGGCGGTCGCGCTGGGGGTGCCGCGGGAGTCGGTGATGATCGATCCCGGGCACGACTTCGGGAAGAACACGCGGCACAGTCTGGAGGCGACGCGGCGGCTGGGGGAGATGGTGGAGACGGGGTGGCCGGTGCTGGTGTCCCTGTCCAACAAGGACTTCGTGGGCGAGACGCTGGACCGGCCGTTGAAGGAACGGCTGGTGGGCACGCTGGCGACGACGGCGGTGTCGATGTGGCTGGGGGCGCGGGTGTACCGCGTCCACGAGGTCGCGGAGACGCGGCAGGTACTGGACATGGTGACGTCGATCGCGGGCCACCGTCCCCCGGCGGTGGCGCGGCGGGGGTTGGCGTAGGGGGGTCTTCGCCCCCGCCGCCCCTACCCGTCCCATCCTTCTGGGACTCCGCCCCGGACCCCGCTCCTCAAACGCCGGAGGGGCTGGATATTCAGCCTGTCCGGCGTTTGAGAACAAGGCCCCTTCAGGGCCGGAGCGGGGGTTCGGGGGCGGCGCCCCCGAGACACCGCCGCTCAAGCCCAGCGCTCAGCGCCCCGCCTCCTTCGACACCAGCGCCACCGCCTCGTCGACGTCGTCCGTGACGTGGAAGAGCATCAGGTCCTTCTCCGATGCCTTGCCCTGGGCGATCAGCGTGTTCCTCAGCCAGTCGATCAGGCCGCCCCAGTACTCGCTCCCGAAGAGCACGATCGGGAAGCGTGTGACCTTCTGCGTCTGGACCAGGGTCAGCGCCTCGAAGAGTTCGTCGAGGGTGCCCAGGCCTCCGGGCAGGACCACGAAGCCCTGCGCGTACTTCACGAACATCATCTTGCGGACGAAGAAGTAGCGGAAGTTCAGGCCGATGTCGACGTAGGGGTTGAGCCCCTGCTCGAAGGGGAGCTCGATGCCCAGCCCCACCGAGACGCCCTTCGCCTCGCACGCGCCCTTGTTGGCCGCCTCCATCGCCCCCGGACCGCCGCCCGTGATCACCGCGAACCCGGCCTCCACCAGGCCTCGGCCGAGACGGACGCCCGCCTCGTACTCCGGGGAGCCCGCCGGCGTACGCGCCGAGCCGAACACGCTGATCGCGGGCGGGAGTTCCGCCAGGGTGCCGAAGCCCTCGATGAACTCCGACTGGATGCGCAGTACCCGCCACGGGTCCGTGTGGACCCAGTCGGAGGGGCCGCCCGCGTCGAGGAGACGCTGGTCGGTGGTGCTCGCCTGGACCTGATCGCGCCTGCGCAGCACCGGTCCGAGCCGCTGCTCCTCCGGCGGTTGCTTC
Source organism: Streptomyces sp. NBC_00576 (assembly GCF_036345175.1). NCBI lineage: Bacteria > Bacillati > Actinomycetota > Actinomycetes > Kitasatosporales > Streptomycetaceae > Streptomyces > Streptomyces sp. NBC_00576. The sequence continues at coordinate 3,550,310 of NZ_CP107780.1, forward strand.
TTGCCCTCGGGGTTGCCGGTAGCCATGGCCGCTCCCTTCCTCCACCTACTGTCGTTCCACCTCAGCGTAGATCTCCGCCGGTTACGGACGGGGGACGTGAGCATGTCCGCCATGAAGCGCCGCCTCCCGGCAACTTCGGACCCCCTGCCGGGTCATGACGTCAGCCAGGCCCGCAGTCGTTCCTCGCCCGCCAGAATCTTTGCGGTTTCTACCCGTTCGTCCCGCTTGTGCGCCAAGTGCGGGTTTCCCGGGCCGTAGTTGACCGCGGGGATGCCGAGCGCGCTGAAGCGGGACACGTCCGTCCAGCCGTACTTGGGCTGCGGAGTGCCGCCGACCGCCTCGATGAAGGCCGCCGCCGCGGGGTGCGAGAGGCCGGGGAGGGCGGCGCCGCTGTGGTCGTCGACGACGAACTCCGTGACTCCGCAGTCCGCGAACACCTCCCGTACGTGCGCGAGGGCCTCCGCTTCCGAACGGTCGGGCGCGTAACGGAAGTTGACCGTCACCACACACTCGTCGGGGATGACGTTGCCCGCCACTCCACCCCCGATGCCGACCGCGTTCAGCCCCTCCCGGTACTCCAGTCCGTCGATCACCGGGTAACGCGGCTTGTACGAGGCCAGTTTCGCCAGGATCGGGGCCGCCGCGTGGATCGCGTTGGAGCCCATCCAGCTGCGCGCCGAGTGGGCCCGCTCCCCCGCCGTCTTCAGCAGCACCCTCAGCGTGCCCTGACAGCCGCCCTCCACCTGGCCGTCGGACGGCTCAAGCAGCACCGCGAAGTCGCCCGCCAGCCAATCCGGGTGCGCCTCGGCCACATGCCTGAGGCCGTTCAGCTCGGCCGCGACCTCTTCCTGGTCGTAGAAGATGAATGTCAGGTCCCTGTTCGGTGCCGTCACCGTGGCCGCGATCCGCAGCTGCACCGCGACCCCCGACTTCATGTCGCATGTGCCGCAGCCCCACAGGACCCCGTCCTCGTCCAGCCGCGAGGGGACGTTGTCGGCGATCGGGACCGTGTCGATGTGGCCGGCCAGGATCACGCGTTCCGCGCGGCCCAGGTTCGTCCGGGCGACGACGTTGTTCCCGTACCGCTCGACCACGAGGTGCGGAAGGGCACGCAGGGCGGTCTCGATCGCGTCCGCGAGCGGCTTCTCGCTGCCGCTCTCCGAGGGAAAGTCGACGAGCCACGCGGTCAGAAGGGCGGCGTCCAACGAGAGGTCAAGCGGGGTATCGGCCATGCCGACGACCCTAACGCGCCGCCCCACCGCACATCATTCCGCTGCCCCGCAAACCACTTCACACCACCCCTTCACCTCCTTCCGGCCACCCCCTCACCCGCCACTGAAGCCGCACTCCCTACTCTCCAGTACCTTGTACGAATGCCGGAGTCGTCTGCCACCTACACGCGTCGCGGCCGCCCCCTCCGCCGTGGGGCGTCCTTCCTGGTCCTGCTCGCCGTCGCGGGCTATCTCGCGGTGCAGTACGTCACTGGCGGCACCGGGAAACCCGCCTGCGAGGTCGTCTCGGCCGACGGCGACGGAGCCGCGTACGAGTTCACCCCCGAGCAGGCGGTCAACGCGGCGACGATCACCGCGGTCGGTACCGCGCGTGGGCTGCCCGAACGTGCCGTCGCCATCGCGCTGGCGACCGCCCTCCAGGAGTCGGGGCTGCGCAACATCACCCATGGCGACCGGGATTCACTGGGCCTGTTCCAGCAACGCCCCTCACAGGGCTGGGGAACGGCGAAGGAGATCCAGGACCCGACCTACTCGGCGGGCGAGTTCTACGACCATCTCGTCAAGGTCTCCGACTACTCACGCCTCCCCCTCACCGTGGCCGCGCAGCGCGTCCAGCGCAGCGGCTATCCGCAGGCATACGCGAAGCACGAGCCGGACGCCGTGCTGCTGGCGGCGGCCCTGACCGGGCGCGCGGCGGCCACCCTGACCTGCGAGGGCCGCCCGAGCGACACCCCGACCGGCGGTCCGGAGGCCGTACGGGCGGCGCTCGTACGGGACTTCGGCCGCGATGTGCTCGCCGTGGCCGGTGCGGAGGTGGGCCGCAAGGCAGCCGCCCCCTCGCCCTCCCCCACCACGACGACGGCCGCCGAGGGGCGGACCGTGACGATTCCCGTGCCCTCGGGCACCGGCAAGGCCGCCGGGTCGACGGTCCGGCAGCACGGCTGGCAGCTGGCGCACTGGGCGGTGGCCAACGCCTCCGCGCTGCACATCGAGAACGTCTCGTACGCGGGGCGGCGATGGACGGCCGGTAACACCGACAGCCAGTGGCGCCCGGTCGGCACGGAGAACGGCCCGGTCAAGGGCACAGGTGAGGGCACGGACGTGGTCCGTATCGTCACCGCGCAGTAGTACGAACAGGAGTACGGGACGTCACTCGCGAGGGTTACTCCTGGCGGGTCCCGGTGTAAGTCTGCGCGGGTTTTCGCCGAGTCACTCCCACATCCGCGCACTGTCCGCCAGAACCCTTGCGAACAAAGGGCTGCAACCCGTCACAAGGATTCACCCGACTTTCGGACCGGGTGCCCTTTGCCCGTTTTTATCCGCAGCCGATAATGCGACGCATTGCCAATTCTTTACATTGCGGCGCCGCAACCTTCAGGGGGCTTCGAGCGGTAGTCACTGCGTCCGAGTCCGGACGATCAACAGTCAACCGACACTCAGGAGCATCATGTCCCTCCCCCTGACCCGCCGGATCGCCCGTGCAGCGCTGCTCGTAGCGGCGGGAGCGGCAGCCGGGGTCGGTGCGGCCGGCGCCGCCAGCGCGGCCCCCGCAGGTCTGCCGGCCACCCCGAACCTCGGCGGCCTGACCGCCCTGGACGGGGCGAACGTGGGCAACACCGTCGATGGTGCGGCTCAGAACGTTTCCGGGCTCGCGGGCCAAACCGGTGGCGACGCGGTCAAGAAGTCCGTGCCGACAGCGGCCAAGACCGGCGGCAAGGTCGCCAAGAAGGCCACGCCCGCCGCGCAAAAGACGGCCGGCGGAGCGACGGGCGACGCCGGCGCCCTCCTCGGCGACACCGCGGAGACCGCCACGAAGGGCGGCCTGCCCACGGACGCGCTCCCCACGAAGGGCCTGCCGGGCGCCGGCCAGCTGCCCCTGCAGGGTCTGCCGCTGGGCTGACCCGAGCAGCGGTGACCAGGTGATGGCGGAGGGGCCCGGGGATCTTCCCCGGGCCCCTCCGTCGTACTGACTACAGGGTGACTACAGGCGGGCGACCGCCGCCGCCACCCGCTCGTCCGTCGCCGTCAGAGCCACGCGGACGAACGTCTCACCCGCGGTGCCGTAGAAGTCGCCCGGCGCCACCAGGATGCCCAGGTCGGCGAGGTGGGCGACGGTGTCCCAGCAGGACTCCTCGCGGGTGGCCCACAGGTAGAGACTGGCCTCGCTGTGCTCGATCCGGAAGCCGTGCCGCACCAGGGCCTCGCGCAGGGCCGTACGACGGGCCAGGTACCGTTCGCGCTGCTCGCGCACATGCGTGTCGTCGCCGAGCGCGGCCACGACCGCCGCCTGGGTGGGCGCCGAGGTCATCATGCCGCCGTGCTTGCGGATCTGCAGCAGCGGGCCGAGGACCTCAGGGTCACCGGCGAGGAAGGCGGCGCGGTAGCCGGCGAGGTTGGAGCGCTTGGAGAGGGAGTGGACGGACACGATCCCCTCGTACGAGCCGCCGCACACGTCCGGGTGGAGTACGGAGACCGGGTCGGCCTCCCAGCCCAGCTCGATGTAGCACTCGTCGGAGAAGATCAGCACACCGTGCTCGCGGGCCCAGGCGACCGTCCTGGTCAGCTCCTCCTTGCTCAGCACCCGGCCCGTGGGGTTCGAGGGCGAGTTGAGCCAGAGGAGCTTGAGGTCGGTGGGGCCCAGGTCCGTCGTCGGGTCGTCGTAGACCTCGTACTCGGCGCGGGCCAGGCGGGCGCCCACCTCGTACGTCGGGTAGGCCAGGCGCGGGTAGGCGACCTTGTCGCCAGGGCCCAGGCCCAGCTGGGTCGGGAGCCAGGCGACGAGTTCCTTGGAGCCGACGATCGGCAGGACGTGGCGGTGGGTGACGTCCCGGGCGCCGAGTCGTCGTTCGACCCAGGCGGTCAGCGCGTCGCGTAGTTCCGGCGTGCCCCAGACGGTCGGATAGCCCGGGGAGTCGGCCGCGGCGACCAGCGCTTTCTGGATCAGCTCGGGGACCGGGTCGACCGGCGTGCCGACCGACAGGTCGACGATGCCGTCCGGGTGCGCGGCAGCCGTCTTCTTGTACGGCTCCAGCTTGTCCCAGGGGAAGGTGGGGAGGCGGTCGGAGACTGCGGACACGGGATCTGGCTCACTTTCAAGTACGAAGTGCGTGCGTACATGCGTACGCCAAACGCCTCGGTCCCGTACGGCGGTCAAGATCAAGATGATCAGGCCGTACGGGACCGAGGCGGCGCAGGCTCTGCGGGCCGCCGGTCAGCCGTTCTGCGGCGGCAGCGCGGCGATGAAGGGGTGATCGCGCTCGATCAGTCCCAGCTTGCTGGCGCCGCCGGGCGAGCCGAGCTCGTCGAAGAACTCGACGTTCGCCTTGTAGTAGTCCTTCCACTCCTCCGGAGTGTCGTCCTCGTAGAAGATCGCCTCGACCGGGCAGACCGGCTCACAGGCTCCACAGTCGACGCATTCGTCCGGGTGGATGTACAAGGACCGGGAGCCCTCGTAGATGCAGTCGACCGGGCACTCCTCGATGCACGCCTTGTCCTTGACGTCGACACAAGGCTGCGCGATGACGTAGGTCACGCTGTCGTTCCTCCTCGATAGGGCGCTGGCGAGCCGTCTACAGGCTCCGCCACCTGGCGCGCGGGAGCGCGGCGTCGTCGATGCCCGCCTCTAGTATCTCCGTTCCCGGGCATGATCCATACAGGAGGGGTGAACTGACCTGTGGAAATCTCTGCGGCCGGCCGTCTCAAGGTCCGCATCACCGCTGCTGACGTGGGCAAACGTGTCTCTGTTCGACGGCTGAACGAAGAAGCTCCGGGTAGTGAGAAGTTCACCGACACGGTCGGTGTTCTCACATCATGGGACGAAGACGCCGGTGTGCTTCTGATCACACGGCGGGACGGCGAGCGCGTCCGGGTGGCGGAAGCGTCCCTGGTGGCGGGCAAGGTCGTCCCGGCGGCCCCCGCCCGCCGCCGGGGTCCCGCCGCCTCGTACGAGGAGCTGGCGCGGGTCTCCGCGCGGTCCTGGCAGCCGGTGGAGAGCGAGCGGCTGGGCGAGTGGGAGCTGCGGGCGGCCTCCGGGTTCACCCGGCGGGCCAACTCGGTGCTGCCGGTCGGAGACCCCGGCCTCCCCCTCGACGAGGCGCTGACCGTCGTACGGCGCTGGTACGGCGAGCGCGGCCTGCCCGCCTACGTCCAGACCGCCACCGGCGCCGAGGGCACGCAGGAGCTGCTGTGCGCGCAGCTGGAGGCGCGCGGGTGGACGCGTGAGGTGACGGCCGAGCTGTGGGTCGGGGGGCTGGCGCCCGTGGCCGACCTGGGCACGGACACGGCGGAGGTCGTGCTGTCCCGGGAGGCCGATGAGGCATGGCTCTCGCGGTATCAGCGCAAGGGTGTGAGCGACGTGGCACTGGCGGTGCTGGGGAGCGGGCCGTCGGTGTGGTTCGCGACCGTGCCGGGCGGTGAGGGTGAGGCTCCCGCCGCGATCGGGCGGTGTGTCGTGGACGGGCGGTGGGCCGGGTTCGGCGCGGTCGAGGTGGACCCCGGCCGGCGGCGGCAGGGGCTGGCCACTGCTGTCATGGCCGCGTTGGCCGGGCGGGCGCTGGAGGAGGGGGCGTCGGCTGCCTGGCTTCAGGTGGAGGCAGACAACTCGGGGGCGCGTGCTCTGTACGCCGCGATGGGGTTCGGAGCGCATCACTCCTACCATCACTATCGATCGGCGTGAGAGGGCACGGGCCTGGTATGCGTTTCCCTCATCCCCCTCCGTATCCGCCGGGGCCCGAACGGTCCGCCGAGCTGCGCAGGCTCTTCGCCGCCGAGGCGCGTGCCGAGCGGCCCGATCTGACGACGCTGTGTCTGCTGATGGGGGCGGTCGCGGACCGGGCGCTGGACGACGCCGGCGTCGACGCCGTGCAGATGGAACTCGACCGGCTGGCAGGGAAGTTGCCGTTCCGGCCGGGCGGGCCGCGCTCCTGGGCGACGGCTCTGCACGAACTCCTGGGCGGGCGGGAGGGGTTCCGTGGCGGCGCCGCCGACTATCAGCGACTGCAGTCGTCGCTGCTGCACGAAGTGCTGGTGCGGCGGCGGGGGTTGCCGATTCTGCTGTCCGTGGTGTGGATGGAGGTCGCGCGGCGGGCGGGAGCGCCGGTGTACGGGGTCGCGCTGCCGGGGCACTTCGTCGTGGGGTTCGGTCCGGTCGACGAGCAGGTGCTTGCCGATCCCTTCGACGGGGGGCGGGTGTTGAGCGGGAGTGACGCGGAGTTGCTGGTGGCCGGGGCTACGGGGGAGGCGTTGGATCCGTCGATGCTGGGGCCCGCGGATCCGTTGGATGTGATGTTGCGGGTGCTGAACAATGTTCGGGCGTGGGGGGCGGCGCGGCCGGAACGGTCGGAAGTGTCTTTGTGGGCGGTGGAGTTGGCGTTGCTGTTGCCGTCGCATCCGGCTCGGTTGCGGTATGAGCGGGCTCAGCTGCTGGTGCGGCGGGGGGAGTTCGTGGCGGGGGCGGCTGAGCTCGAGGGGTACGCGGAGGTGGTTTCGACGTTCGACCCGCCGTCGGCCGAGCGGATGCGGGGGCAGGCGCGAGCGGCCCGAGCGCGGCTGAACTGAGGTTGCGTTTCGGGTGCGGGTGCGCTGTGGCTGGTCGCGCCCACGCGGCGGAGCCGCAAAATAGATACAGCCCCGCGCCCCTGGGGAGTTGCCCGCAGCCCTTGTTGGTAAGTGAGCCTGCCGTCAGCTCAACGAAAAACTACAACCAGCCCTTTTCCCTCGCTATCCGCACTGCCTCTGTTCTGTTCCGTGCCGTCAGTTTTTGGATGGCCGTGGAGAGGTAGTTGCGGACCGTGCCCTGGGACAGGTGCAGAGTGGTCGCCAGTTCGGCGTTGGTCGCGCCGTCCGCTGCCGCGCGCAGGACCTCGCGTTCGCGGTCCGTCAGGGGGTTGGCGCCGTCCGCCAGCGCGGCTGCCGCCAGCGTGGGGTCGATGACGCGCTCCCCGGCCAGTACCTTGCGTACCGCTTCCGCGAGTTGGGCCGCCGGGGCGTCCTTGACCAGGAAGGCGTCCGCGCCGGACTCCATGGCGCTGCGGAGGTAGCCGGGGCGGCCGAAGGTCGTGAGGACGACCAGTTTCAGGGACGGGAACTCCCGGTGGAGCTGGGCCGCCGCCTCGATGCCCGTGGCGCCCGGCATCTCGATGTCCAGGAGGGCCACGTCCAGGTCGGCGTGGGCCCGGGCGGCCGGCAACACCTCGTCGCCGCGCGCCACTTGGACCACGACCTCGATGTCGGGTTCCAGGCCGAGCAACGCGGCCAGCGCCTCGCGGACCATCGACTGGTCCTCCGCCAACAGGACCTTGATCATGCGGGTCATGAACCGGATCCTACGTCCGCCGGAGTGGGCGACGGATTCACCGGCACCCTTGCCACCAGGCGGAAGCCGTGTTTCATGCGGCCCGCGTCCAGGGAGCCGCCCGCCTTCTCCAGGCGTTCCGCGAGGCCGGTGAGACCGTTCCCGGGGGCGCCGGCGGAGCCGTTGCCCGAGCCGTCGTCCTCGACCGACAGTTCGAGCACCGGGCCGTCCAGAGTCTGCCGGCTCAGCACCTCCACCGTGCAGCGCCGGGCCCCGCTGTGCCGTACGACGTTCGTCACGGCCTCGCGCAGCGTCCAGGCGAGGGCGGACTCCGCCTCCTCGTCGACGTCGGTCGGGGCCATGTCCGAGGGCAGCGCCGCCGTGATGCCCGCTGCCGTCAACGCGACCTGGGCGCCCGCCAGTTCACCGGCCAGCCGGGGCCGACGGTAGCCGCTCACCGCCTCGCGGACGTCCACCAGTGCCTGGCGGCTCACCTTCTCGATGTCGGCCACTTGCTGGGCCGCCTTCTCGGGGTGGGCGGGGAGCATCCGGCCCGCCAGCTCGCTCTTCAGGGTGATCAGGGAGAGGGAGTGGCCCAGCAGGTCGTGCAGGTCCCGCGCCAGGCGCAGACGTTCCTCGTTCGCCGCGAGCTGGGCGACCGTGGCCCGGGCCTCGCGCAACTCGATGGTCGTGCGGACGAGTTGTCGTACCCCCGCCATGGCGGCGCCGCCGAGCAGGGCCGGGATGAGGAGCGAGGCCAGGTAGGAGTGACCGCCGGGGACCGCCAGCGCGACCGCCGTCATCAGGGCCGACGTGGCGGCGATCGCCCAGCGGGACATCCGGACCGGCAGGGCGGCGCCGGACGCGGTGGACACGTACACGAACAGGACGAGCCACTCGCGGCCCAGGCTGAGGGCCAGGACGGTCGACTGGGCGGCGAGGACCGCCAGGGAGGCCACCACCAGGCGGGTCGTCTCGCCGCGGCCCGTACGGAAGACCAGAGCCGCGTACCAGGCCACGAAGGCCACCAGGCCCAGCCAGCCGAGGACCCGCACGCCCGTGCTGTGGCCGCCGTGGAGGAGGTCGCTGACCGGTGCGCCCAGGTAGACCAGCCAGATGCCGATCCACAGGGACTTCACCAGCCGCCGCTTGGGGGTCGTCGGGCGCTGCCCGATGCCAACGCTGCTCACGCCTTCAGCGTGTCCTTCCGGTACAGCCAGGCCGCGCCGCCCGCGAAGAGGACGAACGAGACGGCCAGGATCGCCACATCCTTCGCCTGCGGGGCGTCGCCCAGCTCTATGGACCGCCCCAGGGCAGCGTACGCGTGCGTGGGCAGCCACTTCGCGATGTCCTGCAGCCAGCCGGGGAAGGTCGTCGTCGGCATCCACAGGCCGCCGAGCATGGACAGGCCGAAGTAGACGATCATCGTGATCGGACGGACCGCGTCCCCGCTCGCCAGGTAGCCGATGGCGACCCCCAGGGCCGCGAAGACCAGGCTGCCCACCCAGATCGCCCCGGTGAGCGCCAGCCACTTCCAGGCGTCGAGGCGTACGTCCTTCACCGCCGCCGCGACGGCGAAGACGATCACGATCGACGGGAGGCTGATCACGGCCGCGCTCGCCGTCTTCGCCAGCACATAGCCCCGGCCCGGCAGCGGGGTCAGCCGCAACTGCCGTACCCAGCCGCTCTCGCGCTCCTTGGCGATGCGCTCGCTGTTGCCCATCAGGACGGCCGTCAGGGCGCCGAAGGAGGCCATGGAGACCATGAAGAAGGTCGGGAGGTTGAGAGCGGTTCCCGGCACCTTGGTGGTGCTGTCCGCGCTGCCCGCGATCAGCAGGAACAGCGCCGAGGGGTAGATCACCGAGAAGAACAGGAACTTGCGGTTGCGCAGGGCCCGGGTGATTTCGAGTCGGATGAGGTCGTTCATGCTGTGCGCGCCTCCTCGGCTGCGGCGGTGAGGGTGACGAACGCCTGTTCAAGGCCCAGGCCGGCCACTTCGAGGTTGCGCGGGTAGAGGCCGAGTCCGTACACGGCGTGGACGGTCGCGTCGGCGTCGGAGGACTGGATGCGGACGGTCTGCCCCGACACGTCGAGGGAGGTGAGGAAGGGCAGGGTCCGCAACACCGCCTCCTCTGCCAGTGCCTCCAGGTCGAAGGAGATGCGGCGCGCGCCCGCCTTCGCCTTGATCTCGGCGGCCGTGCCGTCGGCCAGCAGGCGGCCCCGGTGCAGGACGAGGACACGGTCCGCTATCGCGTCCGCCTCCTCCAGGTAGTGGGTGGCGAACAGGACCGTACGGCCCTGGTCCGCCTGCTCGCGCATGGTCGCCCAGAAGGCCTGGCGGGCGGTGACGTCCATGCCGGTCGTGGGCTCGTCCAGGACGATCAGAGCGCTGTCCCCGGCCGTGGCGAGGGCGAACCGGACGCGCTGCTCCTGACCGCCGGACAGCTTGTTGACCTTGCGGTCGGCGAGATGGGTGATGCCGGCCCGGGAGAGGACCTCCCCGACCGGGAAGGGGCGCGGGTGCAGGGCGCAGACCAGCGACACGAGCTCGCGGACAGTGACCTCGTCCATCAGGCCGCCGCTCTGCAGCATGGCGCCGACGTGTCCGCCCACGATGGCGTCCCGGGGGCTCTTGCCGAGGACGCGGACCGTGCCGCTGTCGGGCTGCTTGAGGCCGAGGAGCAGGTCCAGGGTGGTCGACTTGCCGGCGCCGTTGGGGCCGAGAAGGGCGACGGTCTCGCCTGGCCGGAGGGTGAGCGTGAGCCCGTCGACGGCCCGTACCTCGCCGTAGCTCTTGGTGACCTGGTCGAACGCGACCACGGAAGGGGTTTCCATGTGGTCCATCGTGGCCGCGGGCCCGACCCGCCCGGCAGTGCCGGTGATCCTGACTCGCGGGTGACAGATGTCATGTGCGGGAGGGATTACGAGGGTGAGTTCCCCGCGCCCTGAAGGGGCGCGGGGAACTGCGCGACCAGCCCCCACCGGAGCCGCGGCCGAGAACCCGCGTAACCGGCGGAGCCCTACGTCGGGTTGGTGTTGATGACGCCGACCCGGTTGGTCGTGCTGATCAGGGCCGGGCGCAACGCGCCGATGACGTCCTCGACGGTGACCGGGGTCTTGTTGCCGTTGCCGCGGGGGATCAGGACCTGGCTGAAGGTGGCGCCGTACAACTCCTTGAGCGCTTCCTTGTCGTACGCCTCGACGAGGGTGCCGTTGACCGGCTTCACCTGGAGGAACTTCCACAGGGAGTTCTTCGGGCTGAACTCCAGCTCCGGCGCGCCGGTGTCCACGCGGACGGTGACGTTGGCGGACATCGCCGGGGTGGCGAACTTCTTCATCATCCGGTCGACCTCAGCGTTCGAGATCGTCGGCTCCTGCGCCTTGGTGGGGACCTGGATCGGCGTGCTCGTGCCGCTCTCCACCTGGCTGCGGTAGGCGTTCTCGACCGACTCCGCGGCTGCGGCGGCGTTGATGCCCTTGCCCGCCTTGCCGTAGACGGCGACGGCCTTGCTGGACACGAATTTGATCGTGCCGTCACTCGCCGAACTGGCCCCGCCGGCCACCCGCTGGAGCGCGGCGGCCAGTTTCTCCTCGTCGACCGGCATGACGGGTTCGACGACCCGCTGCTGCCCGAAGAGCGAGCCGATCACCGACATCGGGTTGTAGTCGCTGACGGCCGCCGCCCGGACCGTGGCCTGGGTGTCGAACTGGAGCCCCGCCTGGTCCGGCTTGAGGTCGACCGTTTTGCCGTCGACGGACAGCTTCAGCGGCTGGGTCATCCGGTCGTCGAAGGCGTCGTCGAGCTTCTTGACGGCCTCGTCACGGGTGCCGCCGCCGATGTCGACGCCGAACACGGTGGTGCCCTTGGGCACGTCGGAGTGGTTCATCAGCAGCCCGGCGCCGTACGCGCCACCACCGATGACGATGACGCCGACGAACAGCAGCGTCACCTTGCTGCGGCCCTTCTTCTTCGCCTTCTTCTTGCCCTTGGGCGCGGCAGCGGCGGGCGTGTTCGGCGACACCGGCTCGGGCAGCTTCGGCGGGGTGTGCGGAAGCGGTCCGTCGGGGTGCGTGCCCGTCCCGAACGGGGAGTTCCGGTCGGTCGGGACGACGGGCATGCCGCTGGTGAGGGTGGAGCTGGAGACGTTGTCCACGGAGCCGCCGTAGCCGCCGCCCGGTTCGTGGGCGTGCTTCTGCGGGGTCAGGATCGCGGTGTCGTCGCTGAGCCCGGCGGCGAGCCGGCCGGTGCCGGACACGCCGGGGGCGACGGAGCCGTTGCCGGTGACGGGCGGGACGACCGGGCCGTCTCCGGTGACGGGACCGCCGGTCGGGCCCGCGGGGCCTCGTCCACCCGGTCCTCCGGGACCACCGGGACCGAAGCCGTTCTGGCCGTTCTGACCGCCGAAGTCACCGAAGTCGTTGGGCGCCGTGAAGTCGTTCTGGGCGGCGAAGTCGTGCTGAGGGCCGAACCCGCCGGCGTGACCGCCGAAGCCGTTCTGGCCGCCTGGGGCACCCTGCCCGTTCGGGCCGCCCTGGCCGCCCTGCCCGTTGTCCGAGAAGTACGGCAGGTCGTCGCGGCGCGGCTCACCACGGCCGTCGGGAGCCCCGGTACCGGCACCCGCGCCGGGACCACCCTGGTTACGGGGGTTGCCCGCCGACGGGTAGGAAGGCGTGCTCAGCGGTCCCGCCCCGGCCGCCAGCGCGGACACGTCGAAGGAACCGGTGCCGCCACCGTGCCCTGGCGCCACGGGACCGGCGCCTGTGGCACCGCCGAGCCCGGCACCCTTCGTACCGCCGCCGGCGGCGCGTGGGCCGCCCGCGTTGCCCGCGGCGCCCATGACGCCCAGACCCGGACGCGAAGAGCCCGTGGAACCGCCGCTGTTGGGACCGCCGGGACGTGAAGCGCCCACAGGGCCGGTGCCGTTGGAACCACCAGGACGGGGGGCCGCAGGTGCGGGGCCCGAACCGCCGGGCATACCGGCGCCGTTGCTCGCGCCGCCGCCCGGACCACCCTTGGGCGCACCGGACTTGCGCGGCGCGAACCAGTCGCTGGTCTTCTCCCCGGGCTGGCCCGGAGGTTCGGCGGACGGATCGGCGGCGCCGTTGGACGGGGGCGTGCCCGGCGTTCTGCCGTCGCCTCCCGTCTTCGGCCGCGCATGCGTTCCGGTGTCCTCGGAGGACTCGGTGTCCGCGACGGGCGTCCGGACCACGACCGGCGGAATGGGCCGGGATCCGGGGATGTTGATCCGGATCCGGGTCGTCAGCGTGGTCTCGGTCTTGGGCCCGTCCGGCTCCGCGGCCGAACGGCCCGCGTCCGGACCGCCGTCGGACGCCATGGGCGTGCCGTACGGCGGTGTCCCCGAGGGGTAGGCGGCACCTCCGCGCCCGTTGGGCCCGGAGGACGGACTGTCAGTTTCACGACTCAAGGCAGGTTCTCCCGGTTGGCTCCGCCGCCCGACGCGACCTCACGCGGGCAGCTCGGCGGCGCGCACCACCATACTGGCCACTCCTGGTGCGTATCCCACGACCGCCGGAGAAACCATCACTGGACCCCCACGCGGTTGCGGCGGCGAAGTAGTACGTCACTTGCCAAGTCGGACGTCGGAGCCGTCCGGTTGCCGCGTCTGGGCGAGGGTGGCACACATCACAGCGACAGCCATCCCGCCGAGGAGGAAGAGGTACGAGCCGACTCCCGCGGCGAACAGGAAGTCTCCCTCCGGGCGGCTGGCGGTGAGCAGGACGACGGCGACCATCCAGCCGGCCGCGGGCGCGACCGCCCCGGCGCGACTGCCGACGGCACGCGCCCCGCCGAGAAACAGCCCGGCCGCTCCGCCCAGCGCGAGCAATAGCCCGCCCGGAAACCACGCGGCCTGGAGGAGCGCGCCCGCGGCCCCCACGACGGCCCCGAGGACGAAGAACCCCAGGTAGCCCACCGCCCGCCCCGGAGAGGGCCCGACAAGCGGCTGCGCCAGCAGACTGCCACCGCCGGCCGCGCCTCCTCCAGTGCCTCTTCCAGCGCCGGTCACCGCTTTGCCACGCGCTCCGTCCGCAGGAATCTTTCCGTTCGCACTCATAGCACTCACCGCACTCATCGCACTCACCGCGCACCGCTCTCTGCGAGCCCGTCGAACAGATCCGTCTCACGTGCCGAGTCGTGTTTCCCCCGGTCCCCGCGCACCAGTTCGTAGTACTCGTCCGTGAAGAGCGGCTGGGCCTGCTGGTTGGAGAGGACGAACCAGGGCTCGGCCACCTCGATCTGCGTGGCGTGCGCGCGCATCGCGGCGGCCTTGGCGGCTGCGTACGCGGTGCCGTCGATCGCCGTGGTGATGTGCTCCTCGTCCACGACACCCGGTACGTCGTCGATCGCGCCGGCCTTGGCGAAGGGCAGGCCCGGCAGCGCCTCCTGGAGACGCGCGAAGCCCTTCTCGGCGACCGGACGGGGCACGCGGTTCCAGTAGACCTTGGGGACGCTCCAGCCGGCCTCGGCGGCCAGCTCCACGGCACGCATGGTGACGCGGTGGGCCTGGATGTGGTCGGGGTGGCCGTAGCCGCCGTCCGGGTCGTACGTCACGACGACCTGGGGGCGGACTTCGAGGATCACCTCGACGAGGTACCCGGCCGCCTCGTCGACGTCCGCCTGCCAGAAGCAGCCGGGGTCGTCGTTGTCGGCGAGCCCCATCATCCCGGAGTCACCGAAGCGGCCGACTCCCCCGAGCAGACGGTGGTCGGCGACACCGAGGGCGCGCATCGCCGCGTCCAGCTCACGCAGCCGGTACTCGCCGAGGGCGGCACCGGTGAGATGCGCGAGCTCGGGCGGAATGACCTCGCCACGCTCCCCGAGGGTGCAGGTGACCAGGGTCACGTGGGCACCCTCGGCCGCGTACCTGGCCATGGTCGCGCCGTTGTTGATCGACTCGTCGTCCGGGTGCGCGTGCACCAGAAGAAGACGCCGGTCGGGCAGTTCCGTCATGGGGTCAGCCTACGAGGCGGCGGGCTTCGGCCCGATGCCCCCTGGGCGCCCGTCACCCCTCGTCGTGATCGTTGGGGTGGTCGTCGTCGAGCACCCGGACAAGCCGACGGGCGGGACTGCGGACGAAACTGTCCGATTCCGGCTCGTCGGCCTCCGGATCCCGCCGCTCCGAATACCCGGTATCGGTGCCCTACAGGTCGAGAACGGAGCGAACGGCACGCTCGATGCGCTCCATCGTCTCGGGCGTCACCGCGCCCAGTTGCTTGGCGTTCTCGAAGCGCCGGGCGGCGTACTGGGTGATGTTCACGGGAACTGCGACCGCTTGCACCGGATCGGTGATCGGCACGGAGACCAGTGTGTCCGGGTAGGCGCCTGCTGGATGCAGGAGCAGACACACGGCTGCCTGGAACTTCGTATTCACCTCGTCGATGGAGAGCACTACGACCGTACGAGTGGCCTCGCCGACCGGAACCTCCCAGACAGAGCCTCGCTTCAACGGATGTCCCCCGCCGGATCGTCGTCACCGGTGTCGACCAGCAGAGCACCTTCAGCGTCCACAGCGGCCAGCGCCTCCCGGAGTGTCTGCTCGCGCAGGGTGCGGACCATGTAGGCGTTCAGCGAAAGCCCCGCGTCAGCCGCGGCCTTGCGCACTTCGACGTCGAGATCATCCGGTATGCGAACTGTGAATACACTCATGCCACCACTGTAGTCGTCGCACTGTGCACCATGAGGGCGCTTCCGGTGAGATCGGATCGGCAGTCGCGACATCGGCCGGGGTCGGGCCCCGCTCTACTGCTGCGCAGCGCACTTCTGTGCGTTCAGGACTCGCACCCTGGGGAGGAGGCCTCGTCCCGGTAGCGCGGCAAACCGGACGTCGGGATCGTCCAGTCGGCGATGGTGACGTCCTCGCCGTAGACGAAGTCCTTGCGGGTCGCGTAGCGAGGGCCGCCGGGGGTGGGGTGGATGTCTGTGAGGACGGCGCCGGTTCCGGTGCGGGGGTCGAAGATCGCGTAGGTAGGGATGCCGATCAGGGGGTAGTCACGCATCTTGGTGACCCAGTCGTTCTCGGGGTTGGACTTGGAGACCACTTCGATGGCGGCGATGACCGTACGGGGATCGATGGAGCCCTCGACGTTCAGATCGGTCCACGCGATCACCATGACGTCGGGGTGACGCATGATGCCCTCTGGCTCGTCCTCCACGTCGGGCGTGCCGTTGTGGGCCAGCAGTTCGTCCGGCATGGACTTCTCCAGACGGCGGCTGACGTGCGCTGCCGTCACCTCGTGAGGCCCCCCCGGCGACATCATGTCGTGAACGATCCCTTCCTTGGTGATCTCGAATTTCCCGGGGAGGGCGTCGTCCGTCGACTGAACGAAGTCCCGCATGGTCCGGTACAGGCGAGAGGCGCCCTGTCGCGCATCGTCCGGGGCGATGGTCATGGCGCTCGCTCCTCGTCGTCTGTGCCCGGGGGCAAGGATCGTCACTTTCATGCTAGGCGGCCTCCAGGAGATCGGATCGGCAGTCGCGGCAGCGACCGGGCTCGGGCGCACGGAAGGCACGCTCACAGCCACCGCAGTTCTGGAGCGGGTGGCGGACGGCTGAGGGCGAGGCAGGGGCACGGAACGGCGGCAGGGGCGGCAACTGGGCGGTGAGGCGGTGGGCCAGAACGGCCGCCGGACGGCGCATCCCTTCGGGCGGCAGGTCACTGGTCAGCGCCTGTCGTACGGCGGTGGGACTGACGTCGCGCTCCAGCCAGGCGGCGACTCCGGGGGCGAGGTGGGCCGTGTCGCAGGCCGACAGGAGCAGGTCGGGGTCGAGGCGGCGAAGGCCGGCGAGGAGGTCGGTGGCGGCCTGGAGGAGGCCCGGTCCGGCGTACGCGGGCTGCGGTACGGCGGGGAGAGGCTTGCGCGGGGTGCGCTTCCTGGGCGGGACGGGGGCCTTCGGCTGCGCTAGACGGGTTGGTCCGGGGGCGGGGGCAGGCGCAGGCTCGTCGTGAGTGGGACGCCCCGGCTCGGGTTCGTCCTCCGTACGGCGATCGGTGTGGCCCTCAGCGTGACGTCCGGGCTGGTTGCAGGAGACCGTGCGGGTGACGATGTGGCCGCTGGGGGTGCGTTCGCGGGGGCGGCGCAGGTAGCCGTGGGCTTCGAGTTCGCGCAGGGCTGCGGCGATACGGTCCGGGCCCTCCGGGAACTTCCTGGCTAGGGTCTTGATATCGACGCGGGCACCCGTGGGCAGCGACTGGATGTGCACGGACAGCCCGATCGCGAGCAGCGACAACTCGGGGTGCTGGGCGAGGTGGTTGCCGATCACCGTGAAGCGGGTGGTGTGGCGGGCGTTGTCGTGGACGATGCCGGAGACGCCGGAACTGGGACGCTGGCGGGGGTGATTCTTGCCCGCGATACGGGCTTGGGCGTGCGAGGGCACGCTAAGGTTTTTCGTATCCATCAGGAAGTTGCCTCTTCCTCGGTGGTCAGGCCCTCGCCTTGGGATTGCCTTCCCGGCGAGGGCCGTCGCATGTCTACGGTTGTTTGTGGTGATGGTGCTGCGCTGAGCGTAGGGCAGGCAACCGGTCACAAATCCAGCCGAGTTGGCCAGGTTCACTCGCGCGGGTGAGTTTGCGCGTTGGCGGCGGCCTGGCCCTCGGTGGCCATCCCGGCGGGCGGGAGGGGTGGGGCTTGGTTGGGGTTCTTTCTCTTCAGATGTTCCTTTGGAAAGAGCGCCGGTCACGCCGGAACCCACGCGGCCAGGATCCGGAGCGGGAACACTCCGAGCGGCCTACTCCAGTACGGCGCGCACAGCTCCCGTGGAACATCGCGCGCCGTCACTGGGACCTCGGCATCACGTGCTCCCTCCCTGCCGTACGACGGTCACCTCGGCCCACACCGTCTTGTGCGGCCGCAGCCCCGGACCCCACCCCCACCGGTCGGCGAGCGCCTCCACCAGAGCCAGGCCCCGCCCGGACTCCGCGTCGTCTGACGGGTGTTGGGGGCGGGGTGGGAGATCCCCGCAGGTGTCGGTCACCTCGATGCACAGGGTGGTGCCGATGACGTACATGGTGAGCCGGAAGTCGCGGCCCGGGACGCGTCCGTGCGTGACGGCGTTGGCCGACAGTTCGGCCACGATCTGACGCGCCGGGTCCACCGGCAGTCCCCAGGAACAGAGTTGCTCGGCGACGAGCAGCCGGGCCAGACGGGCGCCACGGGGCGTGGGAGACAGACGCACGCTGAAGTTGCGGAAGGCGTGTCCGGGTTGGGCCTCGGGAGCGGCGGTTTCTTGATTCACGTCACTCAGAGTGGCCGCACCTGCTTACCGTGAGCAGTGACTCAGCCGATACGTACGATGACTGTCCGGAGCTTGTCCGGCCGTGTCCGGCCTGTCCGGACGGGGCGTACGGGTAGGGCGGGGGCAAAGTACAGCGCGGTACGACGGAGAGGTGCGGCATGAGCGCGGACGGCGACGCGGGGCAGCTCAAGGGCGAGGCGGACGAGCCGGGTTGGGAGGTGGACCCGGACGACGCGTGGGGTGTGGCCGTCGTGGAGACCGTCGGGCGGCAACTGAAGCTGCGGCGGGAGGCGGTGGGGATGAGCGCCGCCGACTTCGGCAAGGCGCTCGGGTACGGCGAGGACATGGTCTACAAGATCGAGGGCGGGAAGCGGATCGCTCGGCCCGAGTACTTGGTGAAGGCGGACGAAGCGTTGGGGGCGGACGGGCTGATCTCCGCCATGAACGAGGACTTGGAGAAGGTCCAGTACCCGAAGAAGGTTCGGGCCATCGCGAAGATGGAGGCGAAGGCGGTGGAGATCGGCGTGTACGTCGGACTCAGCCTCCACGGCCTGTTGCAGACGCCCGAGCATGCGCGTGCCCTGTTCGAGGCTCGTCAACCGCCGTACTCGGAGGGGGAAGTGGAGCGCCTGGTAGCCGCCCGCATGGCACGGAAAACGGTCTTCGACAAATCACCCGTGACTGCGCTGAGCTTCGTCCAGGAAGAGGCGGCACTGCGTCGTCGCATCGGCGGCACAATGGTGCGACGCCGACAGCTCGAACACTTGCTGGAAGTGGCGCGTCTGCGCAACGTAACGTTCCAGGTGATGCCAACGGAAAGCGGCGCGCATCCTGGGGTGGATGGCAAGATCGAGTTGCTGAAGTTCGCAGACGGTACGGCTGTGGGGCGCTCCGACGGGGCGTTCAGCGGCCGTCCGACAACAGAGCCGAAGGAACTGCGCATCCTGGAGTTGCGCTACAGCACCATCAGGGCCGAGGCCCTCACCTCCGGGGAGTCACTCGCCTTCATCGAGCAACTACTGGGAGAGACATGATCCGCAAGCACCTCGCCGGCGCCCCCTCCGAACTGGCTTGGTTCAAAAGCAGCTACAGCGACGGCACGGAGGGCGACTCCTGCGTCGAGATCGCCACCTCCCCCGGCACCATCCACGTGCGCGATTCCAAGAACATAGAGACAGGCCCCCGTCTTGCCTTCGCCCCCGCCACCTGGGCCGAGTTCGTGCCGTACTCGACCGAGCTGGGCGACACGATGGCCGAACCGTTGCACTGGGCGTGAATGATGGCTAGTGAGCCCAACAGAGAGTTCAGGGCTTGGGAGGGCTTCGCACTTGCCGGGATGGTGATCACCCTCGGTGGTTTGGTCGTCATGGCGCTCGGCTTGTGGAAGTGGTTCGCCCGGACGACAGCGCCAGTGGCGCTCAACTGGCCCGGTGGGTCATGGGCGTTCGGGGTTGCCGCCGGAGTGGTCGTGGCCCTCGGCTTTCTCGGCGCCTCGTGGCTCTCTGGACTGACCGTCAGGGGGTCGCGGCTGCGGCGGGTAGGTCATGGGGTCGGCACGGCGGCCTGCGGGGGAACGGCATTCGCCATACTGATGTACCTTCTCGCCTCTCTGCCCGGCAAGAACTGCCCGTCATACAGGGACGGTTGCCAGTACATCCCTGGAACGGGAAGTGCCCTCATCGCTTGCCTGGCCACCTCAGCACTTCTGGGATGGGGCTTTTACCGAATCCAGAACGCTCGGGCCGAGAAGCGCCAGACACGTGAGCGTGAGCGGATACGGAAGCTCCGCAAGAAGGGCAAAGGAAAGGCCCGCGCGGCCCGGTAGTTCGCGCCTTGTAGACCGGCTTGGCATGTGAACACGACGGCGCCACGGCAATTATGGCCGCGTTGAACGAGCGCTCCGTTCCTGGTCGTGTTCGCCCGAAGGTCGGACAAGCCGGGCCCCGGCCTCTCACCCTCCGGAGCCCACCAGCGTCCACCGGAACCCACCGGCAGCCCACCCACCGGCGCTGCCCAGCGGGCCCGGGATCAGAACTTGAGGTCGCCGATCATGCCCGCGATGCTTGTCGTCAGGTCGCTGATCGTCGGGGCGAAGGTCGATGAGGCCATGTAGAACCCCAGCAGCATGCAGACAACCGCATGCCCTCCCTTGAGTCCTGACTTCTTGATCAGCAAGAAGACGATGATCGCCAGCAGCACGACCGCCGAAATCGAGAGTGCCACGGCGGCTCACCTCCAAGGGGCCCAGGGACGCGGGGGGTCGGACTATGGGGGCAGTAGATCCATACAGTGGCCAGCAGGTTCATACCCACTCGCCGCCAGTGATCATAACTATTCGCCCGCGCGCATCGGTCGGCGCACTGCCGCACAAGGGGGCGCATGGCCAATATGGTCGGGGCATGACGACCGAGCCTGTCTCCTTCCCCCGCCGGCACGCCCGCACCCAGCGATTCACGCTCGGCGCGCCCCGCGCGTTCACCGTGGCGCCCGACGGTTCACGGGTCGCCTACCTGCGGTCCTCCTCCGGTACCGACCGGGCGAACAAGCTGTGGGTGCTCGACCTCCCGGACGGCGGCGAGCGCGTGGCCGCCGACCCGTTCACGCTCCTCGGCGGGGCCGACGAGAAGCTGTCCGCCGAGGAGCGGGCACGCCGGGAACGCAGCCGTGAAGGCAGCGCCGGGATCGTCGGCTACGCCACCGACTCGGCCGTCGAACTGGCCGCCTTCGCCTTGTCCGGGCGGCTCTTCGTGGCCGAACTGCAAGCCGGGACAGTGCGCGAGATCGCCACCCTGGGGCCCGTCATCGACCCTCACCCCTCCCCCGACGGACGGCTCGTTGCGTACGTCGCGGACGGCGCCCTGTGTCTCACCGACCTGGTCGGCGAGCAGGCCCTCGCGCTCGCGGAGCCCGAGTCGGAGACGGTGACGTACGGGCTGGCCGAGTTCATCGCGGCCGAGGAGATGGCCCGGTCGCGGGGCTTCTGGTGGTCCCCGGAGTCCGACCGGTTGCTGGTCGCGCGGGCCGACGACGCCCCCGTGGACCGCTGGTGGATCTCCGATCCGGCGCATCCGGAACGGGAGCCGCAGCGGGTCGCGTATCCGGCGGCGGGCACCCTGAACGCGGAGGTGCGGCTCTTCGTACTCACCCTTGAGGGGGTGCGGACGGAGGTTGTGTGGGACCGGGCGCGCTATCCGTATCTGGCGCGTGTGCACTGGTCAGGGGCAGGTGCGCCGCTGATTCTGGTGCAGTCGCGGGACCAGCGCGGGCAGCTTTTCCTGGCCGTGGACCCGGACACGGGGGCGACCCGGATGGTGCACGCGGAGGAAGATCCACATTGGCTTGATCTTTTCCCCGGGGTGCCGTGCTGGAGCCCCTCCGGACAGTTGGTGCGCATCGCCGACGAGGGCGGCGCACGAGTGCTGGCGGTGGGCGAACGCCCGCTCACCGGGCCGCAGTTGCACGTCCGGGCGGTGCTGGACGTATCGGCTGACGATGTGCTCGTGGCGGCGTCGGCAGGTGCGGAGGCGGTCGGCACCGAGATCGGCGAAGTGCACGTCTATCGAGTGAACGAGCTCGGGCTGGAGCGCGTCTCGCAAGAGCCCGGCGTGCACTCGGCGGTTCGCGCCGGGGGCGTGACCGTGCTCGTGTCGGCGGTGCCGGACCGGCCGGGGGCCCAGGTACAGGTGCTGCGTGAGGGGAAGCAGGCGGCGGCCGTCGTCTCGTACGCCGAAGACCCCGGTTTGTCCCCGCGCATGACCCTCACCCAGGGGGGCGCACGCAGAATTCCATGCGCCCTGCTTATGCCGACCGACTACGACGGCGTCACTCCCCTCCCCGTCCTCATGGACCCCTACGGTGGTCCGCACGGACCCCGTGTCGTCGCCGCGCACAACGCGCACCTGACCTCACAGTGGTTCGCCGACCAGGGTTTCGCGGTGGTCGTCGCGGACGGGCGCGGAACACCGGGACGCTCGCCGGCCTGGGAGAAGGCGGTCCACGGGGACTTCACGGTTTCGCTGGACGACCAGATCGACGCCTTGCGGGACCTCGCCGAGCGCTACCCGCTCGATCTCTCCCGGGTGGCGATCCGGGGCTGGTCGTACGGCGGCTGGCTCGCGGGGCTTGCGGTGCTGCGGCGCCCTGACGTCTTCCACGCGGGCATCGCGGGGGCCCCGGTGACGGACTGGCGGCTGTACGACACGCACTACACGGAGCGGTACCTGGGCGACCCGGCGACCTCACCGGAGGCGTACGCGAACAGCTCGCTGGTGACGGAGGCCGGGCTGTCGTCCCCCGCCGAGCCGCATCGGCCGCTGATGGTCGTGCACGGCACCGCCGACGACAATGTGGTCTTCGCGCACGCCCTGCGGCTGTCCTCGGCGCTGTTGGCCGCGGGCCGCCCGCACGAGGTGCTCCCACTGTCCGGCGTCACGCACATGACCCCACAGGAACAGGTCGCGGAGAACCTGCTGCTGCTTCAAGTGGATTTCCTGAAGCGGGCGTTGGGGCTGGCGTAGATCTCCTGCAGGCACGGCAACGGGCCGGGGCTACATGGCGAGCCCCGGCCCGTTTACGGCACCCGCACGGCCGTACGTTCCTCAGAGTGGCCCGTCCATATATCGAGATCGGGTCGGCCAAGTTGCCTCCGTGTTAACGCGGTTCGTGCGTGTTTATGCGGTTATTTCAACCCGTTGGCAAGATCGTCCCGGATTTCTGGGGCCACTCAAGCCCCTCGGGGCTTCCCTCCAGGCCTCCCTCCCGCTTTGGTCATGACCGTCCAAAGCTGAACCAAGTGGCGCGCCACCCTTGAGTCAAAGGGCAAAAGTCCAGATCAAAGGCGTCAACAAATCATTGACGGCGACTGAAGCGGCGCTGAAAAGTCCCCAATGTGACCTCGCCTACACCTTCCGCCACCGCACCCCAGGTGGCGGCCGAATCCGGTGCCGTACCACCGGCGCCCACCGCGCCGGCTCACGGCGGCACCGGCCGCTCGCCGGGGCGGATCGCCTGGCTGCGCTTCAGACGCGACCGGACCGGGGTCGTCTCGGCCGTCGTGGTCGTGGTGTTCTTCGTGGCGGGCATCGCCGCCCCCCTGATCGCCAAGCTCTACGGCAAGGACCCGTACACGACGTACGGCCAGAACGGCACCGGTCTGCTCAACGAATTCGGTTTCCCGATCCGGCCCAACGGCGGTATCAGCGGCGACTTCTGGTTCGGGGTCGAGCCGCAGCTCGGCCGGGACGTCTTCACCCTGCTGCTCTACGGCATCCGCAACTCGCTGCTCATCGCCACGGTGACGACCGTGCTGGTCACCCTGCTCGGCATCGTCGTCGGCCTCACCGCCGGCTATCTGGGCGGGCGGATCGACGGCTTCGTCGGCCGGGTCATCGACATCCTGCTGGCGTTCCCCTCCACCCTGTTCTTCATCGCCTTCTGGCCGGTGATGATCTCCGTCTTCGTGTCGCCGGAGGAGAACACCCCCACCTGGCTGACCGTCGTCAGCCTCATCTCCGTGATGACCGCGTTCGGCTGGGCGCCCATCGCCCGGCTGCTGCGCGGTGAGGTACTCGCCCTGCGCGAGCGGGAGTTCGTGGAGTCCGCCAAGGTCACCGGTGCCTCCCCGGCCCGGATCATCTTCAAGGAACTGCTGCCCAACCTGTGGACCCCGGTCCTCATCCAGGCCACCCTCGCGCTGCCCATGTACGTCACCACCGAGGCGGCGCTCGCCTTCCTCGGGGTGGGGCTCAGCGACCCCACGCCCGACTGGGGCGTGATGATCCAGCGCGGGGCGCAGGTCTACCAGAACGACATCACGTACATGCTCTTCCCCGGCCTGGCGATGGTCCTCTTCGTGATCGCCTTCAACCTCCTCGGCGACTCCGTGCGCGACGCACTGGACCCGAAGACCAGGCGCTGAACAGCGGCGCCGCGTCACCGCCCCACTCGGCCCCGCACCCGCGCCCCACCGGCCCCGCAGAAAATCCGGAACCACCGAAGCACCGAGATACACCGAGAAACACCCCTTCTCCCTGATTCAGGCAGGACACCCCATGTCTCTCTCCCGCAGAAACTTCGTCATAGCCACCTCGGTAGCCGCCGGCGGCTCCATGGTCCTGTCCGCGTGCAGCAGTGGTGGGGGAGGCGGTGGCGGTACGTCGGGGGGCGGCGCGGCCGGTACCGCCAAGTTCGCGGCGGTCAGCATCGGCACCAAGGAGGACTCCACGGGGCCCGCGCCGGAGATCCCGGGGGCGAAGAAGGGCGGCACGATCCGGCCGATCGGCCCGCAGGACTTCTCGCACCTCGACCCGCAGCGCATCTACTACTCGTGGAACTCCGAGGTCGGCAACCTCTACATCCGCTGCCTGACCGGCTACCGC
The DNA here is from genome assembly GCF_036345175.1 of Streptomyces sp. NBC_00576. NCBI lineage: Bacteria > Bacillati > Actinomycetota > Actinomycetes > Kitasatosporales > Streptomycetaceae > Streptomyces > Streptomyces sp. NBC_00576. Next base: position 3,574,463 of record NZ_CP107780.1, read on the forward strand.
GTCGACGGCGGCGCGATGAAGCTCGTCGGCGACCTCGCCACCGACACCGGCACCATGGCGGACGGCGGCAAGACCTGGACCTTCACCCTGAAGGACGGGCTGAAGTGGGAGGACGGCAGCGAGCTGACCGTCGAGGACGTACGGCACGGCATCGAGCGCGGCTTCGCGAGCTTCACCACCGAGGGCGCCACCTACCTCCAGGCCGCGCTGACCGGCAGCAACGACTTCCGCTCGGTCTACAAGGGCCCGTACGACGGCAAGCACCTCGACTCGGTCGTCACGGACACCGCGAAGAAGACGATCACCTTCCACCTCAAGACGGCCCGCCCGGACCTCAACTGGACGCTGGCGATGCAGTCCTACGGAGCGGTGTCCGCCAAGCACGACACCAAGGAGAAGTACGACAAGGACCCGTTCTCCTGCGGCCCGTACCGGCTCAAGGCGCACTCCGTCGACAAGTCCCTGACGATGGTCCGCAACACCCACTGGGACCCGGCGACCGACTCGATCCGCAACGCCTACCCGGACTCGTTCACCTTCGAGTTCGGCCCCGAGGCGCTCCAGACCACCGACCGGCTGATCGCGGACTCCGGGACCGACCAGTACGCGCTGATGGCGTACAGCGGGGTGCCGGCCGAGCGCATCCAGAAGGTGCTGACGACGCCCGCGCTGAAGAGCCGTACCGTCGACGGACTGCTGACAGGCCTGTACTACTACGCCATCAACTGCAGGCGTATCACCGACCTGAAGGTCCGTCAGGCACTCAACTACGCCTGGCCGTTGCAGCAGATCCGGACCATCTACGGCGGTCCGTCCGCCGGCGACTACGCGACCACGATCCTCGGCCCGGACATGGCGGGCCGGGTGAAGTTCGACATCTACGGCAAGCTGACGAAGCCGCAGGGCGACACCGCGAAGGCCAAGGCGCTGCTGAAGGAGGCCGGCAAGCTCGGCCAGAAGATCGTCTACACCTACCCGCAGGGCGGGAGCGACGCCTATGAGAAGACCAAGGTCGTCATCGCCAACGCCCTGAAGGAGGCGGGCTTCGACCCGGTGATCAAGCCGGTGGAGTCGACGAGCTACTACGACCAGGCCCAGCAGGTCGACAACTCCTTCGACGTGATGTGGTTCGGCTGGTCCCCGGACTGGCCCACCGGCTACACCATGCTCCAGCCCCTCTTCGACGGCCGGACGATCGCCAACGGCGCCAACAACGTCTCCCAGCTGAAGGTGAACTGGGTCGACGCGGCGATCGACAAGGCCGCGGCCATCACCGACCCGACGCAGGCCAACGCGGCGTGGGCGGCCCTGGACAAGGAGCTCATGGAGAAGGAGGCGCCGATCATCCCCGAGACGTATCAGCGCCGCTTCTACCTGTACGGCAGCAAGGTCGGCGGCGCCGAGTACGACCCGTTGTACTCGTCGTTCGTGCTTTACAAGTTGTACGCGAAGTAGAGCTGGAACTGCGGTTCTTCGGCTGCGGGCCCAGTGGGGGCTGGTCGCGCAGTTCCCCGCGCCCCTTAAGGGGCGCGTTACCGCACCGGAGTTCATCGATACCCCCACCCCCGCACAACCCGACCACTCCGGCGCCGGTCCCGACCACCAGGGACCGGTGTCGGGGGTTCCGCCAGGGAATCCGATCGCCATGTACCGCTTCATCCTCCGCCGGACGCTCAGCGCGCTGATGATCCTCCTCGTCATCAGCGCGATCACCTTCGTCCTCTTCTACGTCGCCCCGCGCGACCCGGCCCGCAGCGCCTGCGGCAAGCTCTGCACACCGGAGACGCTCGCGCTCGTCCGGCGCAACCTGGGCATCGACGACCCGTTGCCGCTGCAGTACTGGCACTGGCTGGCGGGCGTGTTCGTGGGCCGCGACTACACCGGCCTCGGCCACTGTTCTGCGCCCTGCCTCGGCTACTCGTTCACCAACCACGAACCGGTCCTCGGTCTGATCACCAACCGCTTCCCCACCACCCTGTCCCTCACGCTGGGCAGCACGGTGGTGTTCGTGGTCCTCGGCGTCGGTACGGGCATGCTGGCGGCGGTGAAGCAGGGCCGGGCCGTGGACAAGATCGCGTCGTCGATCTCGCTGGTCGGCTCGTCCCTGCAGATCTACATCGTCGGTGTCGTCGCCATGTACTACCTGTCCGACCAGTGGGGCATCCTCCCCCGCCCCCAGGACAGCGTCGGCTTCACCCAGGACCCGGTGGCCTGGTTCAAGGGCCTGCTGCTGCCCTGGTTCGTCCTCGCGATCATCTTCACCGCCAACTACACCCGGATGACCCGCTCCCAGCTCGTGGAGACCCTCGCCGAGGACTACGTCCGTACCGCCCGCGCCAAGGGCCTGTCCCGCCGCACGGTGTTCTTCCGGTTCGCCTGGCGGGGCGCGATGGGCCCGATCGTCACGATCCTGGGCCTCGACATCGGCTATCTGCTCGGCGGCGCGATCATCACCGAGGAGACCTTCGGCCTGCACGGCATCGGCGCCCTGTCCATCAAGGCGGTACGGGACAACGACCTGCCGCTGCTGCTGGGGGTGGTCCTGGTGGCCGCGGCTGCGATCGTCGTGGCGAACATCCTGGTGGACGCGGTGTACGCGCTGATCGACCCGCGGATCAGGCTGGCATAGGGGGCTTGGTGACCTTGGCCGAACCGGTGGCTGCCGCCCCCTTCCTCTCCGTACGGGACCTGAAGGTGCACTTCGCCACCGACGACGGTGTGGTGAGGGCGGTGGACGGCCTGTCCTTCGACGTGGGGCGCGGCCGGACCCTGGGCATCGTCGGCGAGTCCGGCTCGGGCAAGTCGGTGACGAACCTGGCGATCCTGGGCCTGCACGACCGTACGCGCACGACGCTGGCCGGGGAGATCGTCCTGGACGGCCAGGAGTTGCTGACGGCGCGGGAACGGGAGCTGGAGAAGCTGCGCGGCAACAAGATGGCGATGATCTTCCAGGACTCCCTGGCGTCCCTGTCGCCGTACCACACGGTGGGCCGGCAGATCGCGGAGACGTACGCCAAGCACACCGGTGCCTCGCGCAGGGAGTCCAGGGCCCGTGCGGTCGAGATGCTGAGGCGGGTCGGCATCCCGCAGCCGCAGCTCCGCGCCGACGACTACCCCCACCAGTTCTCCGGCGGTATGCGCCAACGGGTGATGATCGCCATGGCGTTGGTGTGCGACCCGGAGCTCCTGATCGCCGACGAACCGACGACAGCCCTGGACGTCACGGTCCAGGCCCAGATCATGGACCTGCTCAAAGACCTCCAGCAGGAGTTCGGCACGTCGATCGTCTTCATCACGCACGACCTCGGCGTCATCTCCCGTATGGCGGACGACATCCTGGTGATGTACGCGGGCCGGGCGGTGGAGCGCGGCACCCGTAGCGAGGTACTGCGGACGCCTGAACACCCGTACACCTGGGGTCTGTTGGGTTCGATGCCGACGCTGAAAGCCCCGGTGGACGTCCCGCTGTCCCCGATCCCGGGCACACCTCCGTCGCTCCTCGACCCGCTCCCGGGCTGTCGCTTCGAACCGCGCTGCGCGTTCACGGAACAGGTGCCGGCGGGCCGCTGTGCGAACCGGAGCCCCCTCCTGCCCGGCACCGCCGCCCACGGCGCCGCCTGCCATCTGACGCCGGCGCAGCGCACGGAGTACCACGCCGACTACGTCACCGCGCAGGTCTGCTGATCAGCCCAGCTCCCCGCGTTCCACACAGAATTCGTTGCCCTCGGGGTCGGCCATGAGGACCCATCCGCCGCCGTCGGCCCGGCGGTGGTCCGCGACGACCCGGGCGCCGAGGGAGACCACGCGCTCGACCTCCTCGTCCCGGGTGCGGCCGTGCGGCTGCAGGTCGAGGTGCACGCGGTTCTTGACCGTCTTGCCCTCCGGGACCCGGATGAACAGCAGCCTCGGCCCGCCGTCCGGGTCGGCGATCAACGCCTCCGGGTCACCGGGCTTGTCGTCGTCGGCGAGCGGCCGGCCGAACAACTCGCTCCAGAACAGGCCGAGATCGTAGGGGTCACCGGTGCAGTCGAAGGTGATGCTGTGGATCGTGGGGAAAGACAACGAGGCCTCCAGGCCATGTGAGGAACACCGCCTCGCAGCGTCCCGGACCCCGCCCGGAATGTCGAACGATTAAGACGGTGACGAGGCAGGCGCATCCGAGTGCGCATCGCCCCAGGTCTGATCGCAGAGGCACTGGACACAGGCGTCGTCCACGAAGATCCATACAGCCTTGCGGTCGTCCGTCGTCCGTCGTCCGCCGGACGACCGCGAGACGGCTGAGCGAGAGACCGGTCACCGGCCGGCACACCACGTCCTCCCGCTGGAAGATGTCCGCGTTTCCCGCCGAGACGAGTACCGCCTGCCACGGTGAACCGGAGCCCGCCCCGCGGCCGTCGGCGTCGCCCTCAGCCGGCCGCGGACGGGCCGACCGCGGCCGAGGTCACGGACGCCGAGTGGGCCACCGCCCGTCGGCCCTCCGCCACGAGTTCCACCTCGAACCCGTCCACGTTCTCCAGGTATGCCGCGTAGTGCCCCGCCCCGCCCGCATACGGATGCCGGTCGGGGAAGAGCAGGGTCCAGCCGTGGGCCGGGGCCTCCATCACCAGGGCGTCCAGGGCCGGACGTGAAGGGACGCGGAAAGCAAGGTGGTTGAGGCCTGGACACAGGCGGTCGTGGCGGTCTCCGCGCAGGGCCGGCGAGTGCTCGACCACCACGTAGGTGTCCCCGTGCCGCCAGCTCCTGCCCTCCGGCCAGCTCTGGTACGGGACGCACCCCAGGCGCTCCAGGAGCCAGCCCCAGGAGGTGACCGCACGGTTCAGGTCCGGCACCCACAGCTCGACGTGGTGGAACACCGCGCTCCCGAGTCCCTTCAACGACGAGGGGCGGGGGTCCGTGACCCCCGCCCCCACTCCGAGTTCGCCACCGCCGCACGACGCGCGGAACTCCGGGTCAGCCCTCCGTGGCGTCCGCCTCCAGCGCCTTGAGCGCCGGGTCCAGGATGACGTCCTCGTCGCGGGGTTCCGTCGTCGGGTCCTCCGGGAAGTGGCAGGCCGTCAGGTGGCCCTCACGGTTGCCCGAGATCTGGAGCAGCGGGGGCTCCTCGCTCGCGCACTTGTCCTGGGCCTTCCAGCAGCGCGTACGGAAACGGCAGCCCGACGGCGGGTGTATCGGCGAGGGGACGTCACCGGCGAGGCGGATGCGCTCGCGGCCCGCCCTGTCCCCGTCGATGTCGACCTCCGGCACCGCGGAGAGCAGGGCGTGGGTGTAGGGGTGCCGGGGGGCGTTGTAGATGGCCTCCCGGTCGCCGACCTCCACCACCTTGCCGAGGTACATGACCGCGACGCGCTGCGAGAAGTGCCGGACGATGGCCAGGTCATGGGCGATGAACAGGAACGCGATGCCCAGCTCGTCCTGGACCTTCTTGAGCAGGTTCACCACCTGCGCCTGGATCGACACGTCGAGCGCGGAGACCGGTTCGTCCGCCACGATCAGCTTCGGCTGGAGGGCGAGCGCGCGGGCCACCCCGATGCGCTGGCGCTGACCGCCGGAGAACTCGTGCGGGAAGCGGTTGTAGTGCTCGGGGTTGAGGCCGACGAGCTCCAGCAGTTCCCGGACCCTCGCCTCCCGACCACCCGTCGGCTCGATCCCGTTGACCTCCATCGGCGACTTGATGATCGTGCCGACGGTTTGCCGCGGGTTCAGCGAGGAGTACGGGTCCTGGAAGATCATCTGGATCTCGGAGCGGACCGGCGCCAGCTGCCTGCGCGAGGCGTGCGTGATGTCCTGGCCCGCGTACGTGATCTTGCCGGCAGTGGGTTCGAGGAGCCGCGTGATCAGCCGGCCGGTCGTCGACTTGCCGCAGCCGGACTCGCCGACCAGGCCGACGCTCTCGCCGACGCCGACCGTCAGGTCGACCCCGTCGACGGCCTGGACGGCGCCGACCTTCCGTTTGATCGGAAAGCCGCCGTAGATCGGGAAGTGCTTGGTCAGGCCCTCGATCTTGAGCAGTTCCTCGGTCGACGTACCGGTGGAACCCTGCTGTGTGGGGAGGGTGAGGTTGTCGCTCATGTCTCGGTGCTCCCTAGCGCAGCCGGGGCTGGATCTTGTCGATGAAGATGGTCTGCTTCTGCTCGGCCGTCAGGTGGCACGCGGAGGCGCGCCCCTCGCCCAGCGACGGACGGGCATCGGTGCACAGTGTGCCCGACACCTCGTCCTTGAAGGCGCACCGCGGGTGGAACGGGCAGCCGGAGGGCGGGTTGAGCAGCGACGGCGGCGAGCCGGGGATCGGCTCCAGCGCCTCGTTGATGTCGCCGTCCAGGCGCGGCATGGAGCTCAGGAGGCCCCATGTGTAGGGGTGCTTGGGCGCACCCAGGACCTCGCGGACGGAGCCGCGCTCCACGGCCCGCCCCGCGTACATCACCAGCAGGTCGTCGGCCATGTTCGAGATGACGCCGAGGTCGTGCGTGATGAAGATGATCGCGGAGCCGAACTCCTGCTGGAGGTCCTTGAGCAGGTCCAGGATCTGGGCCTGCACCGTCACATCCAGCGCGGTGGTGGGCTCGTCGGCGATCAGCAGGTCGGGGTCGCACATCAGCGCCATGGCGATCATCGCGCGCTGGCGCATACCGCCGGAGAACTGGTGCGGGTAGTCGTCGTAGCGCATCCTCGGCTGCGGGATGCCGACCTTCTCCAGCATCTCGACGGCGCGGTCCTTGGCCTCCTTCTTGGAGGCGCCCCGGTGCTTCATGAACGGCTCGGCCAGCTGCCGGCCCACCGTGTAGAAGGGCGAGAGGGCGGTCAGCGGGTCCTGGAAGATCATCGCCATCTTGTTGCCGCGGAGCTGCTCCAGCTCCCGCTCCGTGGCGGTGACGAGTTCCTTGCCGTCGAGCACGATCTCGCCGTCGACAGTGGTGGAGCGCGCGTTGTGCAGGCCCAGGATCGTCAGGTTGGTGACGGACTTTCCGGAGCCGGACTCGCCGACGATGCCCAGGGTCTTGCCGCGCTCGACGTCGAAGGAGAGGCCGTCGACCGCCTTGACGATGCCGTCCTCGGTGGAGAACTGCACCTTCAGATCACGCACCGAGAGGAAGCTCTCCGGACCGGTCGGGGCCGGGGCGTCCTCGGTCTTGGTCAGTGTGGTCACGGTGGTTCGTTCTTCCTAGGAGAGCCGGACGCGCGGGTCGATGTAGGCGTACGCGATGTCGGTGAGGATGTTGACGATCAGGATGAAGAAGGCACCGAACATCATGACGCCCATGGTGAGCGGCAGGTCCTTGGTCCGCGCGCCCTCCACGGCGAGACGGCCGATCCCCTGGAGCGAGAAGGTCAGCTCGGTGACCACGGCGCCGCCGAGCATGCCGCTGATGTCGATGCCGAGGACGGTGACGATCGGGATCATCGAGCCGCGCCAGGCGTACCGGAAGAACACGTACTTCTGGGACATCCCCTTGGCGCGGGCAGTGCGGACGTGCTCCTCCGCGAGCTGCTCGATCATCGAGGAGCGTGCCATACGCGTGTACTGCGCGGTGAAGATGGTGGCCATCACCAGCACCGGCAGCAGCATGCCGGTGAACCAGGTCCAGGGGTTCTCGGTGACCGGGTGGTATTGAGGGTTGTCCATCCAGCCCGTGCTGTAGACGAAGATCAGCAGAACGATCGGGCCGAGCACGTAGATCTGGAACGAACTGAGCACCATGGACACGCCGGTGGCGATCTTGTCGACCATCGATCCGCTTCGGTACGCGGCGATCATACCCGCGCCGACACCGACGATGACGAAGACGATCGCACCGCCCGCGGTGAGCGTGAGGGTCGTCGGGAAGCGGTCCATGATGGTCGGCCAGACCATGTCGCCCGAGTAGAACGACTGTCCCAGGCAGGGTGCGCTGCAGTGCCCGGTCGGGAAGTCACGGCCCATCACGATGCCGGACATGAAGTCCCAGAACTGTTGCGCGATGGGCAGGTTGAGCCCGAGCGCCGTACGGATGTCTTCGAGTCTCGCGGGCGAGCAGTCCTTGCCACAGGCCAGTGAGGCGTAGTCGGAGGGCGCGGCGACGAACAGGAAGAAGGTGGCCGCACCGATCAGGAACAGGGTGACGACGGCACCGACCGTGCGCCGGAGGATGAACTGAAACATGGCGGGAGGGCTGCTCTCTGCGGAGACGGTGGAGACGATGTGGGGAAGGGTTCACGGAACCGCGGGGATGCGCTCCGCCTGGTGCGCACCCCCGCGATCAGCCGTAGAGAGTTACGACTTCACGTACAGGCGCGTGATGTCGATGAGGCTCGACACCGAGCCGTAGCGGGCGCCGCCGATGTTCGAACCGGAGAGCTGGAACTGCTTCGTGTACCACAGCGGAGCGGCCGGGATGACCTTCTCCAGCAGGTAGTGCTGGGCTTCCTTCCACGTCTTGGCGGCCGCGACCGGGTCCTCGGAGAGGGCCTTCTTGATCAGCGCGTCGACCTTGGGGTCCTTGACGTGGGAGTAGTTCGGGGAACCGTCGGCGACCTGGGTGCCGTCGTAGACGGGCGTGATGACCGTGCCCGGCGACGGCCAGTCCTGGCCCCAGCCCGAGATGTAGATGTCGTACGGGTTGTCGAGCTTGCCGATCTGCTCGTAGTAGCTCGCGGAGTCGACTTCCTTGGCCACGACGTCGAAGCCGACCTTGGTCAGGGCGTCCTCGATGGCGACCTTGCGCTTCTGGCCGGCCTCGGTGCTGGAGTAGGCGAAGACGACCTTCTTCTCGGCCGCCGGGACGTCCTTGAGGATCTCCTTGGCCTTCGCGATGTTGCCCTGCGGAGCCTTCAGACGGTCGTACGGGTCGTACGAGGCCTCGTAGCCCGGCAGGGTCGGGGCGAAGTAGTTCGGGGCCACGTCGCCGCCGTAGGCGCCGCCCTCACCGGCGATGAGCGACTTGGAGTTGACCGCGTAGGTGATGGCCTGACGGACCTTGATGTCCTTGACCCGGTCGAGGTTGAACGTCAGCTGCATGACGTAGGGCTGGTAGCCCTTGACCGCCCGCTTGTTGACGGACGCGTTGCCGATGACGTCCTGGATCTGCGTGGCCTCGACGCTGCCGGTGAGCTGTATGGCGTTCTTGTCCTCGCCCTGGTCGGCGATCAGGCGCTTGGTCTGGGTCGCCTCGGTGACACCGAACTGGAAGTCGAAACCGTCGGCGTACTGGTGGCGCACGGAGTCGGAATTGGCGTCCCAGTTCGTGTTCTTCACGAGCACGAGTTCCTTGCCGACCTTGTACGAGGCGATCTTGTACGGGCCGGTGGCGACCGGGGCCTTGTCGTACTTCTCCTTCGTGTCCGTCTTCTCCGGGACGACGGCGTAGCCGGCCATGGCCAGCGTCTGCGGCAGGTCCGGGCGCGCCTGGTCGAAGTGGAAGACGACGGTCTTGGCGTCCGGGGTGTCCAGGACCGAGGCCGGCAGGTGCTTGCCGTCGAAGCCGCCGCCCGGCAGGAGCTTGCGGTAGTCGGACGCGTACTTCTCGCCGGCGAGCCAGGTCTGGAGGTAGGGCGGGCCGTCGAAGATGAACTTCGCGAACTGCCGCTCGACGGTGTGACGGACGTCGGCGGAGGTGATGGCCTTGCCGTTCTGGTCCTTGACGCCGTCCTTCAGCGTGAAGGTCCAGGTCTTGCCGCCGTCCGAGGACTTGCCCGAGTCGCTGGCGAGGTCACCCACGACCGTGACGTTGCCCTTGGCGTCTTCCTTGAACTGCGTCAGGCGACGGAAGAGCAGGTTCGCGACCTGACCGGCGTCGGAGACGTAGATCTGGCTCGGGTCCAGGTGGGAGAGGCCCGCCTCCTGGTACACGTTGATCGTGCCACCGGTCTTGGCGCCCGCGACCACCTCGGCAGGACCGGTCGAGCCCGCGGCGTCCGCGTAGACGACCGGCTTCGACTGCACCGACGCTTCCTGCTGGTCCTTCTTCGAGTCGGTATCGGAGCTGCCGCCCTCGTTCTTGGAGCAGGCCGTGAGAGCGAGGGAACCGGCTGCGAGGGCGACGATTGCGGCGCGCGCTCTGCGCGAACTGTTGGACTTCATGTGGCGAATACCTACCTGTCGTTTGTTATCCATGAGTACTGCCTGACGCGGCTGGTAGGCCGACGCGGGGGCGGCAGTCACCCCCCACCAATGGACGGTCTAGCGCCCGGACTTGGGGTCGAAAGCGTCCCGGACCGAGTCTCCGAGGAGGTTGAAGGCCAGGACGAAGATCACCAGCGCCAGTCCGGGGAAGAAGAGGAACGCCGCGTCCTGCTCGGTGTAGTTGGCAGCTGCGGCGAACAGTCGTCCCCAGTCCGGGGTCGGCTCGACGAAGCCGACACCGGCGAAGGAGAGGAAGGCGATGGTGAGGATGGTGCTGGGCAGCTGGAACGTGAACTGCACCAGGATCGGCGTCACCACGTTCGGCAGGATCTCCTTGCGGACGATCCGCCACGGCGAGGCGCCGGACACCTTGGCCGCCTCGACGAACTCCCGCTCCCGCAGGGACAGCACCGTCGAGCGGACCAGTCGGGCCATGCTCATCCAGCCCAGCAGCCACAGGACGATCAACATCGCCAACGCGCGGAAGTACGTGGGGGTCTCCTCCCGCGGGTCCACGAAGAACGCGGTCACCACAGGCATGAAGGCGATGAAGAACAGCTGCTGGGGGAAGGACAGGAAGAAGTCGGTGACCCGGCCGATCCAGTAGTCGGTACGGCCACCGAAGTAGCCGCCGATCAGACCGATGATCACGCCCGTGACCATCAGCAGCACGGTCACGCCCACCGCCATGTACAGCGAGGTGCGCATGCCGTACACCAGCATGGCGAACAGGTCACGTCCGTACTGCGGCTCCACACCGAACCAGTGGTCCCCCGAGACCCCGCCGAAGTAGCCGAGCGGCAGCCCGAACTGGTCCAGGATGGGCTTGTCCGCATAGGTCGGGTCCTGCCCGTACAGCGTGTACGGGTTGGTCCCGCTCAGCTTGACCAGCAGCGGCGCGAGCAGTGAGACCACGAAGTACAAAATCACTACCACGGCGCAGATCACACCGGTACGGTCACGCTTGAAGCGCTGCCACATCAGCTGCCCGGGGGAACGGCCCTCAAGGTTCTTCACGTCCTTGGACGGCCCGGGGATCGTATCGAGCTCGGGGTCCAAGGCGATCGAGGGCCCGGAGCCTTCAGCCTTGGCTGGACTGGTCATGTGTGTTCTTCCCCCGGGGGGTTGGAGAGTTGAGCGCAGCACAGATACCGGCGGGTTCTGTGGTTTGGGGGAACTTTCGCCAAGTAAGTCAACGCGCGTCAAGGCCGGAAGGCATAGGGATCTCCCTACCGTCGATATTTTGAGCAAAAATTGCAAAGATTGACACCTACGCGCGCTTGACACGTCGAACAGTAAATCCACCAAACGGACATAAAGGGATCGTTTTCTGTTTACATGTCCGAAACTTGATCGTTGGTTCACCGGTATCCGAACAGCCTCGCACAGCGCGCGGACAGAGATGCTGTCAGGGCGGGAGAACCTGCTTCCGGCGTGTCATCGCGGACACGCCGAAGGCCCGGCGCCCCACTGGGGGGCCGGGTCCTCGTGACGTCAGATCAACGTCGTTTCAGCACCTGATCAGTACCTGGTCAGCCGTGCTTGGCGCGGCTCGCGGAGCGGGCGCGCTCGCGGGCGTCCAGCCTCACCTTGCGGATGCGAACCGCCTCCGGGGTGACCTCGACACACTCGTCGTCGCGGCAGAACTCCAGGGACTGCTCCAGGGAGAGCTTGCGCGGCGGGACGATCGCCTCGAACGTGTCGGCCGAGGCCGACCGCATGTTGGTGAGCTTCTTCTCCTTGGTGATGTTCACGTCCATGTCGTCGGAGCGCGAGTTCTCGCCGACGATCATGCCCTCGTACACCTCGGTGCCGGGGTCGGTGAACAGCACACCGCGCTCCTGGAGGTTCGTCATCGCGAACGCGGTGACGGCACCCGCGCGGTCGGCGACCAGCGAGCCGTTGTTACGGGTCGTCAGCACACCGAACCAGGGTTCGTGGCCCTCGTGGATGGAGTGCGCGATGCCCGTGCCACGGGTACCGGTCAGGAACTCCGTACGGAAGCCGATGAGGCCGCGCGACGGTACGACGAACTCCAGACGCACCCATCCCGAACCGTGGTTGGACATGTTGTCCATCCGGCCCTTGCGGACGCCCATGAGCTGTGTGACCGCGCCCATGTGCTCCTCGGGCACGTCGATCGTCATGCGCTCGACGGGCTCGTGGACCTTGCCGTCGATCTCCTGGACGACCACCTGGGGCTTGCCGATGGTCAGCTCGAAGCCCTCGCGGCGCATCTGCTCGACCAGGATGGCGAGCGCCAGCTCACCACGGCCCTGGACCTCCCAGGCGTCGGGACGCTCGGTGTCGAGGACGCGGAGGCTGACGTTACCGATCAGCTCGCGGTCGAGACGGTCCTTGACCTGACGGGCGGTGACCTTGCGGTCCTTGACCACGGCCTTGTTCTCGGCACCCTTGCCGGTGCCACCGCGGCCGACCATCGGCGAGGTGTTCGTACCGATGGTCATGGAGATCGCCGGCTCGTCGACCGTGATGAGCGGCAGCGCGATCGGGTTCTCGGGGTCGGCGAGGGTCTCGCCGATCATGATGTCCGGGATACCGGCGACGGCACAGATGTCACCCGGGCCGGCCATCTCGGCGGGCCTGCGGGTGAGCGCCTCGGTCATCATCAGCTCGGTGATGCGGACGTTGGACATCGTGCCGTCACGCTTGATCCACGTGACGGTCTGGCCCTTGCGCAGCTCGCCCTGCTCGACGCGGAGCAGCGCGATACGGCCGAGGAAGTTGTCGGCGTCCAGGTTGGTGACGTGCGCCTGGAGCGGGGCCTCCTCGTCGTACGACGGGGCCGGGACGTGCGACAGGATCGTGGAGAAGAACGGCTCCAGGCTGTTGCTGTCGGCCGGGACGGTGCCGTCCTCCGGCTTGGTCAGCGAGGCGACACCGTCACGCGCACACGCGTAGACGATGGGGAACTCGATCTGCTCCTCGTCCGCGTCCAGGTCCAGGAAGAGGTCGTACGTCTCGTTGACGACCTCGTCGATCCGGGAGTCCGGGCGGTCGGTCTTGTTGATACAGAGGATGACCGGCAGACGCTGCTGGAGCGCCTTGCGCAGCACGAACCGGGTCTGCGGCAACGGCCCCTCGGAGGCGTCGACCAGCAGGACCACGGCGTCCACCATCGACAGACCGCGCTCGACCTCGCCGCCGAAGTCGGCGTGGCCCGGGGTGTCGATGATGTTGATGGTGATGACGTCCCCCCCGTCCTTCGGGTGGTACTTCACCGCCGTGTTCTTGGCGAGGATCGTGATGCCCTTCTCACGTTCCAGGTCGTTCGAGTCCATCATGCGGTCGTCGAGCGACTCGGCGGCGTGCGCGGCGAAGGCACCGGCCTGCTTCAGCATGGCGTCGACCAGTGTCGTCTTCCCGTGGTCGACGTGGGCGACGATGGCGACGTTGCGGATGTCGTGGCGCGTGGCCATAGTGCGGCGTACTCCCGGAGTGGTGAGGACGGCCTGCGTATGCGTCTGCGTCACGCGGGCCCTGCCGGGCTGAACATGCCACGGCCTTACCCCATCGTACGGGCCCGGCGCGGTAGGGGCTCGCCGGGCCGTACGGGTGAGGCGACCGTCACGGTCGGGGCGAGGGCCTGCTGCCCGGTGTCGCGCCCTTCTTCAGGAACCCCATGTCCTCGTAGTGGGGGGTCTGGAATCCGAAGGCGCCCACGTTGGCGACGTTCTTCTTCACGGCCGTGAGCTGGGGCCGCTGGAAGAGGGGAATGGACCCGCCGGCCGCCCAGATCCGGGCGTCGGCCTTGCGCACCAGCGAGGCCGACCTGCCCTCGTCGAGAGTGGCGATGGCCTGGTCGAAGAGCTGGTCCACCTGGTCGGTGCCGACGCGGGTGTAGTTCTGCTCGACGTTGAGCGACCCGTCGGCGGCGGGCACCGGCTTGGCGTAGATGGGCCGGGCGTCGGTGGCGGGAAAGGCGGACGCGGGCCACGAGTACAGGGCCAGGTCGTACTGTCCGCTGGCGATGTGATCCTTGAAATAACTGGCGTCGGACACCTTCGTGATGGTGGTACGGATACCGACCCGGTCCAGCATCCGCGCGATCCGCCCGCCCACGGCTCGCAGCGTGGCCGAGCCCGGCCCCGATGGGAGCACGAACCGCAAGGTCAGCGGCTTGCCGTCCTTGGCGAGCGCCCCGGCGGCGGCCCCGGCGGGAACAGGGGTGCCCTTGGGCGCGTAGGCACCGGGCGCACTGCCCTGGTCCGGATGCTCGCGGACGGACTGCGTGCCGTCATGGGCGAGATTCTTCTCCCCATGACTGCCCTGACCGCCCTGACCGCCCTGAAGATCCCGGGGGTCCTGGTGATCCTCACGGACGGGCTCGCCGTACGGCTTGTCGTCGTCGCCGACGACGTAGGTCCCGTCGTCGGCGCCACTCGCCTGGCTGGCCTTACTGGGCTTACTGGCCTTCGGGGAGGCCTTGGGCGTGGCGGGCTTGGCGCTGGCTTTCTTCCCCTCTCCCCCGGCGACCTTCTCGCCGTCCTTCTGCTTGGGCTTCCTGAGCGGGCCGCCGCGCACCCATCCCGCGTCGGCGAGCAGCTCCTCGGCCTCGTCGGTGTCCTGACCGCCGAGCGCACCGCTGTTGTCGGCGTAGGCGGCCTGTCCGGAGAGCGCGAGATGACTGCCGACGGGTACGGCGGGCAGCCCCAGCGGCTTGAGTACGAGACCGGCGATCTCCTTGCGGTCCAGCGCACGGGCGACGGCCCGGCGGACGCGCTCGTCGGCGAGGGGGCCGTCGGCGCCGTTGAGGGCGAGCTGGGTGTAGGCCGGTTCGAGGGACTTGCGCACCTCGAACGCGCTGAGCGACTGCTGCTGCCCGGCGTACTCGGCGACCGCGGCGCGCTGCTTTCGCTGGGCGCCGATCTCCTCCTTGGCGGCGGCTTTGTCGGAACCGTGGGCGCGGGCCCAGGAACGCAGGGCACGGGCCGGGGTGAGGGCGGCGGCGGGGCCCTGCTGCGGGGTGGACTTGCCGCGCGCGGCAAGAACGATGCGCGCGGCCTCGTCGGGGTCGACCTCGGCGACGTCCACCTTGCCGGCGGCGAGCGCCTCGGTGCGCTGGTCGCGCGGTACGGCGCGCAGCACGATCTTGTCGAGGCGGGGGGCACGTCCCCACCAGCGCGGGTTGCGTACCAGGACGACGTCGCCGTCCGCCTTGGCGACCTTCTTGAAGTTGAACGCCCCCGCGGTGACCTTGAGCTTGCGCCGCGCCCCGTCGTTGAAGGAGTCCGGGGTGCCCATGACCTCCTTGGGGTACAAGGGCGAGAACAGCGACTTCCAGTCGGCGTAGGGCCGGCTGAAGGTGACCTTGACCTCAAGGTCGTTCGCGCCGCGCTGCACCTTCTCGATCCGGTCGTACCCGGCGTTGCGGGCGGTCCAGTACGCGGAGTCCTTGCCGGACAGGGCACGCCACTGGGCGGCGAAGTCGGCGGCGCCGATCTCCCGGCCGTCGCTCCAGACGGCCTGCTGGTGCAGCTTGTAGAGGACGACCTGCTTGGGCTCGGTGTCGACGACCTTGGCGGACTCCAGGAAGTCCTCGTTGCGCTTGGCCCGCCCGTTCGCGTCGAGCCGGTACATCGACGGCAGCACGGCCTGCGCGACGCGGGTGGTCGTCGCGTCGGCGTCCGCCTGGAAGGTGTTGAGCGTCTCCGGCACGGAGTCCACGGCCCAGCGCAGAGTGCCGCCGTCGGCTAGCAGGGCGCGGTCGGCGGGGGCGATGTCCTGCCCGGCGAGCGGCTTGCTCTCTTCGTCCTCGTCACCGCCGCACGCGGTGAGCAGGGGCACGGCGAGTACGCCGGCGGTGAGGAAGACGACCGAGCGCGTTACCGCGCGCAGTCCGACGCCATGGTGGGACATCTCTGCTTACCTCCGGGAGCCGCGGGCGTTATGATCACTTTTGGCGGTATATGGAGCTGATCACATGGATGCCGCCACTGAAGAGGAAAGGGTTCGGCAACCGACGGCGACACGGCGGCGACAGCCGGGAAGCCCACCCGTGCGGCGCAGTGCACCCCTCGGGATGCACCGATGCGCCTCGGCCAATCGGTGCACATCCCTTCCCACCGACAGGTGTGACGCGCAACACTCGCAGGCGCATGAACGTTGCCGTCCAAGGCCCCGGCCTACGAAGTGAGGTCACGTCATGTCCGTGAACGACGAACTGACATCCATCCAGCGCTGCCTCGACGACCTGTTCCGTTCGATGGGCCGTTTGGAGCAGCAGATCGGCAAGGGCGGCCTGGAACTGCGCCGCCTGCGCAGTGACGCCAACCACCTGCGGGAAAGCCTCGCGCTCCTCCGTGAGGCCGCCCCAGGGCTCGCGGAACCCCGGCGCCCCGACCTCGTGTCCATCTCCGACACTCCGTACGACAACACGCTGTGGACGGACTCGGACGACGAAGGACTCGGCGCCCGTGACCGGCACGCCCCCTGAGAATCCGACCGGAGCTCTCCCTTGGCCACTGGCACCGAACCACCGGATACGGACCCCCATCCGCAGAGCGGCGGCGTACGGACCCGTACGCGCGCCGCCATCGACGCCCCGCATCTGCGGACCGACCGCTGGTGGCTGGCGCCCGCCGCCACGGCCGCCGGTCTGCTGGCGTTCATCGTGTACTCGACCTGGCGGGCGTTCGCGAACGCCGACTACTACGCGGCCCCGTACGTCTCGCCGTTCTACTCGCCCTGTCTGGCGGACAACTGCGCGCCCATGCGGCACGGCCCCAACGCCGATCTGTTCGGCGGCTGGTGGGGCATCTCGCCCGCGATCATCATCCTGATCTTCCCGCTGGGCTTCCGTCTGACCTGCTATTACTACCGCAAGGCCTACTACCGCGGCTTCTGGGCGTCCCCGCCCGCCTGCGCGGTGGCCGAGCCGCACAAGAAGTACACCGGCGAGACCCGCTTCCCGCTGGTCTTCCAGAACATGCACCGGTACTTCTTCTACGCGGCCCTCGTGGTCGCCGGGATCCTCACCTACGACACGGTCCTGGCCTTCCGCGACGAGCACTACAACTGGGGCCACATGGGCCTCGGCACCCTCGTCTTCCTGCTCAACATCACGCTGATCTGGGCGTACACGCTCTCCTGCCACTCCTGCCGGCACATCGTCGGCGGCAAGCTCAAGCACTTCTCCAAGCACCCCGTGCGGTACCGCGCCTGGCAGTGGGTCGGCAAACTGAACGCCCGTCACATGCTGCTCGCCTGGGCGTCGTTGGTGAGCGTGGCGCTCGCCGACTTCTACGTGTACCTGGTCGCCTCTGGCGCTTTCGACGATCCGACCATCTTCTAGAAGAAAAGGGAACAGCTTCTGATGTCCGTGGTCGACCGCCAGGAATGGGACGTTGTCGTAGTGGGCGCCGGCGGCGCCGGGCTGCGCGCCGCGATCGAGGCACGCGAGCGTGGCGCCCGTACGGCGGTGATCTGCAAGTCCCTCTTCGGCAAGGCGCACACGGTGATGGCCGAGGGCGGGATCGCCGCCGCCATGGCCAACGTGAACGCTCACGACAACTGGCAGGTCCACTTCCGCGACACCATGCGCGGCGGCAAGTTCCTCAACCAGTGGCGGATGGCGGAGCTGCACGCGCAGGAAGCGCCGGACCGGGTCTGGGAGTTGGAGACCTGGGGCGCCCTCTTCGACCGTACGAAGGACGGCCGGATCTCCCAGCGCAACTTCGGCGGCCACGAGTACCCGCGTCTCGCCCACGTCGGCGACCGCACCGGCCTCGAACTCATCCGCACGCTGCAGCAGAAGATCGTCTCCCTCCAGCAGCAGGACAAGAAGGAGACCGGCGACTACGAGTCCCGGCTGAAGATCTTCCAGGAGTGCACGGTCACCCGCGTCATGAAAAACGGCGACCGAGTCTCCGGTGTCTTCGCCTACGAGCGCGAGACCGGCCGTTTCTTCGTTCTCGAGGCCCCTTCCGTCGTCATCGCGACCGGCGGTATCGGCAAGTCCTTCAAGGTGACGTCGAACTCGTGGGAGTACACCGGCGACGGCCACGCGCTCGCGCTGCTCGCCGGGGCGCCGCTGCTCAACATGGAGTTCGTGCAGTTCCATCCGACGGGCATGGTCTGGCCGCCGTCCGTCAAGGGCATCCTCGTCACCGAGTCCGTGCGCGGCGACGGTGGCGTGCTGCGCAACTCCGACGGCAAGCGGTTCATGTTCGACTACATCCCGGACGTCTTCAAGGAGAAGTACGCCCAGTCGGAGGCCGAGGGCGACCGCTGGTACGAGGACCCCGACCACAACCGCCGGCCCCCCGAACTGCTCCCCCGGGACGAGGTGGCCCGCGCCATCAACTCCGAGGTCAAGGCGGGTCGCGGCTCCCCGCACGGCGGTGTCTTCCTGGACGTCTCGACGCGGATGCCGGCGGAGGTGATCCGGCGTCGACTGCCTTCCATGTACCACCAGTTCAAGGAGCTGGCGGACGTCGACATCACCGCCGAGGCGATGGAGGTCGGGCCCACCTGCCACTACGTGATGGGCGGTATCGCGGTCGAGTCCGACACCGCCGCCGCCCGCGGGGTGCCCGGGCTGTTCGCGGCCGGTGAGGTCGCGGGCGGGATGCACGGCTCCAACCGGCTCGGCGGCAACTCCCTCTCCGACCTGCTGGTGTTCGGCCGCCGTGCGGGCCTGCACGCGGCCGAGTACGCGAACTCGGTCGATGCCCGCCCACCGGTGGACGACGACCAGATCGACACGGCGGCGGCTGAGGCCCTGCGCCCCTTCTCGGCGGAGGAACCGGCTCCGGACGGGGAAAGCAGCCGCCCGCCGGAGAACCCGTACACGCTCCACCAGGAGCTCCAGCAGACCATGAACGACCTGGTCGGCATCATCCGCCGCGAGGGCGAGATGGAACAGGCGCTGGAGAAGCTGGCCGAGCTGCGGGTACGGGCCCAGCGCGCCGGCGTCGAGGGGCATCGCCAGTTCAACCCGGGCTGGCATCTCGCCCTCGACCTGCGGAACATGCTGCTGGTCAGCGAATGCGTGGCCCTGGCGGCGCTGGAGCGCACCGAGTCGCGCGGCGGCCACACCCGGGAGGACCATCCGGCGATGGACCGCGGGTGGCGCAACGTGAACCTGCTGTGCCAACTCTCCGATCCCGCAAGTGGGTTGGCGGGCACGGATCCGGTGAGCGGCCTGATCGCCCTCACCCGCGAGACCACCGAACCCGTCCGCCCCGACCTGCTCGCCCTCTTCGAGAAAGAGGAGCTGGTCAAGTACCTCACCGACGAGGAGCTCTACGAGTGAGCAGCAGCTACGAGGCCCGGTTCAAGGTGTGGCGCGGTGATGTGAAGGGCGGCGGGCTCAAGGACTTCGCGGTCGAGGTGAACGACGGCGAGGTGGTCCTCGACATCATCCACCGGCTCCAGGCGACCCAGGCCCCCGACCTCGCCGTCCGCTGGAACTGCAAGGCGGGCAAGTGCGGTTCGTGCTCGGCGGAGATCAACGGACGTCCCCGGCTGCTGTGCATGACCCGGATGTCGGTGTTCACCCGCGAGGAGACGATCACCGTGACTCCCCTGCGGGCCTTCCCCGTGGTCCGGGATCTCGTCACCGATGTCGGGTTCAACTACGCCAAGGCCCGCGAGGTGCCGTCCTTCGTGCCCCCGGACGGGGTGGCACCCGGTGAGTACCGGATGATGCAGGAGGACGTGGACCGGTCGCAGGAGTTCCGCAAGTGCATCGAGTGCTTCCTGTGCCAGGACACCTGCCATGTGGTCCGCGACCACGAGGAGAACAAGCCCGCGTTCGCCGGCCCGCGCTTCCTGATGCGCGTCGCGGAACTCGACATGCATCCCCTGGACGCGGCGGCGGAGTCCGGCCTCGACCGCAAGCGCACCGCCCAGGACGAGCACGGCCTCGGCTACTGCAACATCACCAAGTGCTGCAGCGAGGTGTGCCCGGAGGGCATCCACATCACTGACAACGCGCTGATTCCCCTGAAGGAAAGGGCCGTTGACCGCAAGTACGACCCGCTGGTGTGGCTGGGCTCGAAGATCAGGAGGCGTTCAGAGAGTTCATGAGCTGTTCGAGGCTGTGTTCGGCGATCTCGCGCATGAAGGCGGGGTCCGGGAACGCGCCGACGTCGAGCAGCCGCAGTGGGCCGGTGGCCAGGGAGAGGTGCATCGCGAGCCGGTAGAGGCGCAGACGGTTCGGGTCGAGGCCTGGGACGGCCAGCCTGTCGTACAGCGTCCCGAACCGCTGCCGCAGGAACACGTGCTCCCACTCCGCGTCGAAGTACAGCAGGCCTTCGATGTCGATGAGCGCCGGTTCGCCGTCCGGGGTCACCAGGACGTGGTCCGGGCCGAGTTCGCCGTGGATGAGGGACAGCGGGCCGGTCCGGGGGCGGACCTCGGCCGCCAGGTGTCGTAGCAGCGCGGCCAGTTCGCTGTGCAGGGCGGCGGCTCGCGGCTGCCGTACGACGAGGTCGTCGAGGTCGTGGAACGCGCGGTCCGTGATGACGTGCTCGCAGGAACTCCCGTGGGACGTCCCGCCCTTGTCGACGACGCCGACCTTGCCGAGGCGGGGTCCGGTAGCGCTGTGCAGCGTGCCGAGCAGGCCCCCGAGCCGGTCCAGGACCTCGGCCCCCGTCTTCGGGTCGCGCTCCAGGAGCACCTCCAGATCACCGCCGCCCGGGTGTCCCCGTACGTCCTCGACGACCGCCGCGTCCGCCGGGAGGTGGGTGTGCGCGGCGTCGGCGTACAGGAGGCGCGGGGTGCGGACGCCGATGGCCGTGAGGCGGTCGTGGGAGGCCGTGAACAGGTCGAGGCCGGTGGCGTGGGCGAGGGGGTCGCGGTGGTCGACGGGGCCGGCGTCCCAGAAGTCCTCGTCCGGCGACCAGACGTACGCGATGGCCGTCGTGCCGTCGTCGAGGGCGAGCCGGTAGACGCCCTTCTTGCTGCCGCCACGCACCCGGGTGACACCGGTCAGCGAACGGTTCCGGCCGAGGGCGGCGCGGGCGAGGGGCGTGAGGTCGGCGGCGGTGAGTTCCCTGCGGGGCGTGCCGGTCATGCGTCGAGGGGCTGGCGCGTGGACAGTTCCTGGAACCAGCCGCCCGCGATCATCAGCAGCAGGCCGGTGAACCAAACTGCCCCGTCGAGGGGAGGGGTGCCGTCGAACGTGTCCGACGACTCCCACGTCATCAGGAGCAGGCCCGTGCCGACGAGCATCGACGAGTAGCCCCACAGCTCGGGTCGCAAGATCTGCCGTCGCTGCCACGGCAGCACCCGTCCGGTGCTGACCGCCACCACACCGGACACGACCAGGACGCCTGCAATCAGCGCCGACGCTCCCGACATGTACCAGTACCAGTCCCCGTGCATCCCCCACCCCCTTCGAACGTGTATCCGGAAACCCTACCCATTCCCCCTCTCCGGCCACCCCTGCCTCACCCCGGTCGCGGGACCGCGATCACCCCCATACGCTCACAAATGTGACGCCCTCCCTTACCAGGGGCCGGCCTCGGCGAGCCGCCTCCCACATACCCGTGCGCGTGGCGCACACCGCCCTGGGCGGGCTGATCGGCGTGATGTGGCTGGTGCTGCCCGGGATGACGGCGGACCAAGAGGGTCACGAGAGCCACGAGGTTCCCGTGTCGGTGCTCGGCAGCGCACCGGCCGTGTCCGAGGCCCCGGCCGTCGCCGCTCAGGAGGAGGAGACCTCCACCGGCGATCTGGTCCTGCCCCTGGTGGCGGCGGGCGCGGCGACGGCTGTGGCCGCGTACAGCTACGCCCGCCGCAGACGCCGTGTCAGGACCCGTACGGCTCCCGCCGCCCTGTTTCCGGTCGCGCAGCCCACAGCCCCCGAACTCGACCGGCAGGCGCGCAAGTCACTGGTCGCGGCCGACGACTGCCTGCGCACCAGCCGGGAGGAACTCGGCTTTGTGGAGGGGCTGTTCGGAGCCGAGGCGGTGGCGCCGTTCACGGAGGCCGTGCGGTACGCGGAGACCGAGCTGTCGGCCGCCTTCCAACTGCGCCAGACGTACGACGACAACCCGACGGACGCCTACCGGGACGCCCTCGACGAGATCGTCGCCCGGTGTGTGGACGCGGGGCGGCGACTGGACGCGGAGGCCGCCGGCTTCGACCAACTGCGTGCCCTGGAACAGGACATGAGCGGCGCGCTCCGACACGCCGAGGTACGTTTTCGCGAGCTGACCGGCCGTACGGGTGCGGCGGAGGCCACCCTCGCCGACCTGCGCGAGCGGTACGCGCCCAGCGCCTCGCTCCTCGTCTCCGGCCAGGTCGAACAGGCGAAGGACCGGCTGGTGTTCGCCACGACCGGGCTCAACCGGGCCCGTCAGTCCGCCGACCTGGGCGACCCGGAAAGGGCTGTGCTGCAGCTGCGCGCCGCCGAGGGCGCGATCACCCAGGCCGAGATGTTCGTGGACGGCGTCGACCGCCTTGCGTCCGCACTGGCCGCCGCCGCACAGGCGGTGCCGGACGCGCTGGACGAGGCGGAGACGGCGGTCGTGGAGACACGGGAGCGGCTGGCCGAGGGCACGGCGGACAGGGAGCCCGTCGGTGCGCTGGAGGGGCATGTCAGCCGCACCGAGGCCGCGCTGACCGCCGTACGGGAAGAGGCCGCCGCCGGGCCGTACGACCCCCTGGAGGCCCTGCGCCGGGTCTCGGTCGTGTCCGCGCCCCTCGGAACGGTGCCCGGTGCCCTCCGGCTCGTCACACGGTGGGCCACCGACGCCGCGGACGTCTTCGTCGGCACGCACCGGGGCGCGGTGGGCGCCGAGGCCCGGACGCGGCTGGCCGAGGCGCGGCGGCTGCTGGACCGGGACCCGGCGGAGGCCGACGCCTTCGCCCGGCAGGCCCGCGAGCTGGCAGAGCGGGACGTTCGCGCGCACGGAAATCCGTACGGCGGCCGGCCCGAGCACACGAACGGGGTCGCCGGGGCGGTCCTCGGCGGAATCCTGCTCGGCGATCTGCCGGACGCGGAGGCCGAGGCGCTGACCGGCGGCACGCCGGGTTCGTTCGGCGGGCCCGCCACGCGTGCGCGGCGGGGTGTCGCACCGTAAGAATCCGCCAGGAATTCCGTAAGAGCGCGTCGGTGCCTCCGCAACAGACTGGTCAGAACAGGCTGCTCAGAACAGGCTCAGCAAGGCCTCCGCCGGGTCCGCGAGGACCGTTCCCGCGTCCGGCAGGGGAAGCTCGAACCACACCGTCTTGCCGCGCGGGGTCCGGCGGGAGCCCCAGGCCGCGCTGAGCAGGCCGACCAGCTGGAGGCCGCGTCCGCCCTCGTCGGTGTCGCGGGCACGGCGACGGCGCGGCTGGACGAGGCCGGCGTCCCACACCTCGCACACCAGCATGCGGTCGAGGAGGAGCCGGAGCCGGATCTCGCCCTCGCCGTAGCGCAGGGCGTTGGTGACCAGTTCGCTGACCAGCAACTCCGTGGTGTCGATGAGGGGTTCGAGGCCCCAGGCGGTGAGTTGGGTGCGGGTGTACTCGCGGGCGCGGCCCACACTGCGCGGTTCGCGCGGAAGGGTCCAGTCGCCGACGGAGTCGGCGGGCAGCCCCTGGACACGTGCCATCAGCAAGGCGATGTCGTCCTCGCCGTGGTGGGTGTCGAGGGTGCTGAGGACGTGGTCGCAGACGTCCTCCAGCTGCGGGGAGGGGTCGCGGAGGGCGCCGACGAACGCCTGCAGGCCCTCGTCGAGGGGGTGGTCGCGGGATTCGACCAGTCCATCCGTGTAGAGCGCCAACAGCGAACCTTCGGGTAGTTCGACCTCCACCTCCTCGAAGGGCTCCCCGCCGACACCGAGCGGCATGCCCGGCGGCACGTCGAGCATCAGCGCGTCCTCGCCCGGTTCGACGAGCACGGGCGGCAGATGGCCGGCGTTGGCGAAGGTGCACCTGCGGGTCACCGAGTCGTAGACCGCGTAGATGCAGGTCGCGAGGTACACCTCGGAGAGATCGGCGTCGCGGGGCTGGCGGGCGGCGCGGGTGGCCTGCTGGACCCCACCGGGCGTGCCGAGGCCGCGCGCGATCTCGTCCAACGCCGAGAGAACCTCCGCCGGTTCGAGGTCGAGGAGGGCCAGGGTGCGTACGGCGGTACGGAGTTCCCCCATGGCCACGGCAGCGCGCAGCCCTCGTCCCATCACGTCGCCGACCACCAACGCGGTGCGGTTGCCGGGGAGTTCGATGACGTCGAACCAGTCGCCGCCGACCTCGGTGGCCGCGTTGCCGGGCAGGTAACGGCAGGCGATGTCGAGGCCGGAGGCCTCCGGGTCGCCCGGGGGCAGCAGGGAGCGCTGGAGGATCAGCGCCCGCTCGTGTTCACGCCTGTACAGCCGGGCGTTGTCGATACAGACGGCGGCCCTTGCGGCCAACTCCCAGGCCAGCGACCGGTCCCGCTCCCCGAACGGCTCGCTGCCCTTCGTACGGGAGAACTGCGCGAGGCCGACCACGGTGTCGTGGGCGACCATCGGGACGGCCAGCGTGGACTGGATGGCGCCGTTGTCCTCGGCGGGGACGAGCTGGGGGCGGGCGGTGCGCAGGGCGTCCGCGCAGGGCGAGTTGAACGGGAAGTGGTGCACGGCGCCGACGGACACCGGCGCCCCGCCGCCGGCGAAGGGCGCGTCGGAGACGGCGCTGGCGAAGGCGACGCGGCGCAGTTCGGCGCTGCCGTCGGCGAGGCCCGGCGGGGTCTCGTCGCCGGCCAGCAGTCCCTGGTACAGGTCGACGGTCGCGAGGTCGCAGAAGCCGGGGACGACGACGTCGAGGAGTTCGCGTGCGGTCGTTTCCAGGTCCAGGGAGTTCCCGATGCGGGAGCCGGCCTCGTTCAGAAGGGCGAGATTGCGCCGTGCGGCGGCGGCCTCGCGGGCGGCGGCGCGGCGGGCGGTGATGTCGAGGCCGAGCCAGGCGATGCCGATGGGGCGGCCGGTGCCGCTGTGCACGCGGTACAGGTTGATCGACCAGTGCCGGCGCTCGTCGGAACCCGGCACGAAGCCCGTGATGTGCATGTCCGTTATCGAGTCACCGGTCTCCAGGACCCGGCGGAGCGTCGCCGAGACCCGCTCGGCCTCGGGGGAGCGCAGGTAGTCGTACACACCGCAGCCCCGGTGGTCGTCGACCGTGCCGCCGTAGATGGAGGCGAAGCGCTCGTTGGCGCGCCGGACCCGGAGATCGGTGTCGATCAGCAGGAAGCCGAACGGGGATTGTCCGAAAATCGCCTGCGAGGCGGCAAGGTCGGTCTCGATCTGCCGCAGCGTACGGACATCGACGACGATGCATACGGCGGCCCTCTCGCCCTCCTCCGTCCGCGTCGGCATCACATAGACCTCGGCGAGCCCCTCCCGCTGGCCGCCCTCGCCCAGCTCGGGCTCGCGGATACGGAACGGGACCACGCCGGTCCACTCCCGGCCGTCGAGGATCTCCGCCATCTTGCGCTGGCCGCGCTCGCGCAGATCGGGGTCGATGAACGCCTCGATGGGGTCCATGCCCACGGCCCGCGCGGCGGGGATGCCGAAGATCTTCTCGGCGCGCAGGCTCCACTGGTCGACGAGGCCGTCGGGGCCGATGGAGAACGACGCCACCTTGATGTAGTCGTAGATCGAGCCGGGTGGGCTGCTCTGCCACATGGGGTCACCTGTCACGTCACGCGTGTGGTCCTGCGCGGTGTCACGAGTCGTATCGCGCACCGGATCGCCCATGGTGTCACGCGTGGTTTCACGTGTCGCATCGCGTATCGCGTCACCGCCGCCAGGGCCCCGGACATCCGACGCACGGCGTGGCGTGCCGGCCGCGGCATCACCCGTGGCCCTCCCACTCGCGCCGCCCGACGGGTCCTTGGACTCCGTGGCCTTCGCTGGTATCTCGCTCACGCGAACCGTCCCCTCCAGCTCACCGCGTCCGGCACCGGTCACCGGGGGCGGCTGCCCGCAGTATCCAGCACTACGGCGCCCCACAACACGGTGTTCACGATCACAGGACGATCCCGATGCTTTTCGGACCGGCCCGCGACAACACTCCCAGTCTTCTAACCAGGGGACCACCGGTCGAATCCCTCTTGTCGACAACTGCCAGTGGCCTGAACCACTCGGTCGACAGAGCGAGGGCGGACGTACAACGTCTGTTCACCCCGGCACACGGTCCGCCACCGTCGGTACGCCCGGCGCTCCAGGGCCGTTCCCGACCCGCTCATCCGGGTACCGACAGCTCGAACCACACCGTTTTGCCCGCATCTGCGGGGCGGGTGCCCCAACGGCTGGACGAGTGGGCGACCAGTTGGAGCCCTCGGCCGCCCTCTTCGTCGAGGCCGGCAGCGCGCTCGAGGGGCAGGTCGGGCAGCGGGTCGGAGACCTCGACCAGGAGCGTGGCAACGATGCCGACGGGCCGCACGAGCCGGACACCGATGGGCCCCGTGGCATGCCTCAGCGAGTTGGTCACCAGCTCGCTGACCAGCAGCGCGGTGATGTCACCCAGGGCGTCGAGCCCCCAGCTGCGCAGCTGTCCGCGCACAACCGTCCGAGCCCCACGGACGGCGCCGGGCTCCGCCGGGAAGCTCCACTCGACGCAGTCGCCTTCGGTGTCGATCACGCCGATCACTTCCCAGGCCAGCAACCCACCCATATCCGGTTTCGTGGGGTTATTGGGCACATACCCGATATGTGACGCTCATTACCGCTCCCGAGGGCGCACTGTGGCACGAACGGCGTACGAGGCGCACACATCGGGCGCCCCACACGCCTCACAAGCCCGCACATCGACCCGGGAGCGTCATCCCAGCCGGGCGGCCGCTTCCCGTACCGCCGGCACGTCCTGATCCAGCCAGTCGACGTCCCAGATCTCGGCAGCGGTCAGCCAGCGCAGTTCATCGTGGTCCTGGAGAGCCTTCGGCTCGGCGGAGCCGGCCGGGAGCCGCACGGTCCAGACCCACAGGACGTACGGCGCCTTGAGGGGCCACTCCCCCGGGATGCGCTCGACGGGTTCCGCGTCGACGCCCAGTTCCTCGCGGAGCTCGCGCACGAGGGCGTCCTCGGGCTCCTCACCCGGCTCGACCTTGCCTCCGGGGAGCTCCCAGCGGCCGGCCAGCTCGGGGGGTGCGCTGCGGCGGGCGGCGAGGAGGCGTCCGTCGCGCAGCAGGGCGGCGCCCACGACCACGATCCGTTTCTCGGCCGCGCGCCTCGGTCCTGCCGCGGGGTCTGTCCGCTCCGTCCGTTCCGTCATGGGCCGGAGCCTACGGGAGCCGGATCACCGGGTTCCGTTCTGCCCGATCCGCTCGACCCAGTAGAGCTGCTTGTGGCCGCGGTCATCGAGACTGTCGGCGATCTTCTGAGCCTCCGCACGCGTCGCATACCGGCCCACGCGGTAGCGATTGCCGTTGTCGTCCTGCCGTATGACGAGCCAGGGAAGAGTGATCGTCCCGTCGCTCATGGAGCCCCTCCACTTTCCGCCCCCGGCTTGCGCCGCGCCCCGCCCGCTAAGGAAACCGCAATCCGCATATGCCCGACCCTACGCCTAACCTTTACGCAGCGAACACGGCTTTTCACAAAGAGGTACGCCAACCGGCCAGGGGCGCGGGGGCGCACTACATCGAACGCGCCGTCGAAAGAGCACGGTGTGTCCGGTCAGCGGCACGCCGGGCCCCTTGGGACGACCTGCGAGAACGGCCAGAATCCAACGGCCCGGCGGGCGGCGGCGATTGGCGGGGCGCAGGTGAAGAGGGGAGCGTTCGGGGGGCCAACCGCCCCGGCGTGTGGGGTACTTCACTGGATCCGCTGGATCCCGCTGGATCCGACTCGATCCGGCCGGATCCGGCTGCAACTGGTCGGCTCAGACCGGTTCAGGGGCCGGCTGTTCGAAGCGGACCTGGGGTGACCTCAGGCCCAGCGGTTGCTGGTGCGCCACCTGTTCGCGCACCCGCCTCCGGCGAGCTACTTCACCGGCAGGTGGTACGCCACCTGGTAGCGGTCGGCAGGGATCACCACGTCGGCCGTCTCGACCGGGCGCCCCGAGGCGTAGTACGTGCGCTGCACGACGAGCACCACATGCCCGGGGACACCTCCCAGGGCCTGCAGTTCCTCGGCCAGGCCGGGGCGGGCGCCGACCTCCTCCGTGACGTTGTCCACGATCACGTCGATGGCCGCCATGCGCTCGACAACACCCATCCCGCCGAGCGGGCCCTCCTCGGGCAGCATCACCGGCGTACGGCCGGTGACGGCCAGGGGCTCCCAGGAGGTGGACAGCATCATCACCTCGCCGGCGTCCCGGAAGACGTACTTCGTGCACATCACGCGGTCGCCCGGCAGCAGGGAGAGCCGCTCGGCGACGGCGCCGCTCGCCGCGGCCTGCGCGCTGCTGGACTCCCAGGTGCCGCGCGCCTCCGTGTCGGACTGCTCCTGGCGGAACGGGGTCGCGCCGCCGTCCGGACGGAAGCCGGAGCGGGCGATCCGGCGCGGCACGGGCCGCTCACGCACATACGTGCCCGACCCGGAGCGGCCCTCGACGAGACCCTCGGCCATGAGCACCTTGCGCGCCTCCAGGGCGACCGTGTCCGAAACGCCGTACTCCTGCCTGATCCTGGCCTGGGAGGGGAGGCGGGTGTGGGGCGGCAGCGAACCGTCGACGATCTTGTTTCGTAGATCACCCGCGACACGCAGGTAGGCCGGCTGCTCACCGAATGTCACGGGCCGCTCCCATCAGGTTGTACAGACAGCTACAGCGTGGCAACCATGGGTTGTGACATGCAAGCAAAGGCCAGAGAATCACTCGATGTGATGACTTGCGTCTCCGGATGGCATGACGCGGGCGGGACGCAGGCGTTTACGCAGGCACGACGAAGCAAGTTCGACGACGCAGGCACGTTCTCCCCGTTCCGGCCGTCATCACACCCCACACCTCACACCTCGATCCCGGTGTCCCCCTCCCCACCGCCCCCGCTACCTCCGCCGTTGCCGCCGCTGTCACCCTCCTGCTCGTACGAGGGAGGGGTCGTCGCGAGCCCCAGAGCCTTGCGCGCGGTGACCGTCCGGCCGACGTCGAGCAGCTTGTCGCCGGTGTCGTAGTGGTCGTAGAAGGTGTCCGCGTCGGTGGCCTCGGCCGCCTTCGCCCACTCCCCGCGTGCGTTGCGCAGGTCCTTCACGAGTGCGGCGACGCTGGGCGCGGGGGCCGCGGCGAACCGGTGTTCGGTGAGCAGGCGGGCCTGTTCGTCGAGCGCGGCCGTCACCCGCTGTGCCCACTTCTTGTGCCCCGGCAGGTCGTCCTCGACGTACTCCTCGTCGGGCGCCGTGTCCATCGCCGCGTTGAGCACGTGGGCCGCTTTCAGGTACGCCAGTTGGTCGGCGTCGAGCGTCGTCTCGTCCTTGCGCAGCGAACCGGTGAGGCTGCCGTTCGTGTCGATGTTGCCGAACACGCAGGTGACCTCGTGGTCGCCGAGGCGCCAGCTCTGGCGGGTCGGGGTGAGGTAGTAGACGTCGACGTCGTCGGGCACGGCCCAGGCGTCCATCGCGTAACGGTCCTCAAGGGCGTAGCACTTGTCGTCGGCGATGTCGGTGACGCGGTCGTCGCCGGGGTAGGAACCGGCCGGCATCTGGAAGCTGGCGAAGACCTCGCCGTCGTGCGCACCGGAGCAGGGCACGGTGTCGACGTCGTAGGCGAGGCCTTCCAGGGAGCCCTCCGGGGCGTCGAAACAGTCGCCCTTGGCGAGGGAGAAGGTGCTGTTGTTCTCCTTCGCGGCGTCCTTGAAACCGTCCCAGGCCTCGGACAGGCCCCCGGTGCCCAACAGCAGGGCCCACAGCGCGAGCCCGACGGTCGACAGCACGGACCCGGTGACGGCCATGCCCTTGCCGCGCTCCCCCTTCTTCCGGATCTGCACGAGCGCGACGATTCCGAGGACGAGGCCGAGGGCGGGCAGGAAGCAGAGGATGCCGAGCACGAGGGAGGCGATGGCGACGCCGTTGACGGGGGTCGGGCGGTTGTACGGGGAGTAGCCCTGGGACCAGGGGGCGTAGGGGCCCTGGGGGTAGTTCTGGGCGTAGCCCTGGGGGTGGCCCTGGGAGTGATTCTGCGGGTAGCCCTGGGGGTGGTTCTGGGGGTGGCCCGGATACGAGGGGTACGGCGGCTGGTCGGGTCCGGGGGGCGGGGGTATGGCCACGAGTGCCGGGCTCCTCGTCGGGTGATGTGAACTGGCGTGCGACTTGGCGCATGGTAAGGGAGTTTCGCCCCCGCCGCCCCTACCCGTCCCATCCCTGAGGGCTGCCGCCCCCAGACCGCCGCTACGGCACTGAACGGGCCTTGTCCTCAAACGCCGGTCGGGCTGAAATGTCCGGGAAAGCCGTACGCAACTACTCTGCGTACATGACCCCACTGCCGGACTGTTACTGCCCCGCGGACGGCACCCGCGTCCCCGCAGGCACCCTCACGTGGTGCTGCCCCCTCTGCCGCGGCCCCCTGGATCTCGACTTCGCACCGACCCCGGCGGCCCTCAAATCCCTCACCGGCAGGGTCAACTCCCTCTGGCGCTACGCGGAAACGCTCCCTCTCCCCACCCCCACGACCACCCTCGGCGAGGGCCGTACCCCCCTGGTCGAACTGCGCGACGGCATCTCGGCCAAGCTCGACTTCCTGATGCCGACCCTCTCCTTCAAGGACCGGGGCGCCGTGCTCCTGGCCGAGCTCGCTCTCCGGCTGAACCCGGGGCAGGTGATCGCCGACAGCAGCGGCAACGCGGGGACGGCGATCGCCGCGTACTGTGCCCGTGCCCGGCTGCCCTGCACGGTGTACGTGCCCGAGGGCACCTCCGCGAAGAAGCTGGAGCAGATCCAGGCGCACGGGGCCCACGTGATCCTGGTCGACGGGAACCGGGCGGCCGCCGCTGCGGCGGCCCGCGAGGCGGCGGACGCCCCGGGCACCTTCTACGCGTCCCACGTCTACAACCCGTACTTCCTGCACGGCACGAAGACATACGTCCACGAGCTGTGGGAGGACATGGGCGGCCGCCTCCCGGACGTCATCGTCGTGCCGGTCGGCAACGGCACCCTGCTGCTGGGCGCGGCCCTCGCCGTCGCCGAGCTGCACTCGGCGGGCCTCATCGACCGGCGCCCCGCGCTGTACGCCGTGCAGGCCGCGGCGGTCGCCCCGCTCGCGCACGCCTGGGCGGAGGGCGCCAGCGACCTCACCGGCACCGCCCCGCCCCCGATGTCGCCCACCCTCGCGGAGGGCATCGCGATCCCCCACCCGCCCCGGGCCCGCCAGATCCTGCGCGCGGTGCGCGACTCGGGCGGCACCTTCCTGACGGTGACGGAGGATCAGATCAGGCACGCGCAAAGGGACTTGGCGTCCCAGGGGCTGTACGTGGAGTCCACCGGCGTGGCCTGCTGGGCCGCGGTACGGGAGGGGGCGCTGGGGGCGCGAACGGCGGTGGTGCCGTTGTGCGGGGCGGGGCTCAAGACGGGCTTGGCGCCGGCGTCACCGGCCTGACGTTCCGCACGTTCCGCGCGACCGAAACGTCACGCGTCGTCGTAACCCGTCGCCCGCGCGCGCTTCTCCCAGCCGGAGACATCACCCCGTACCTGGTCGAGATGGCCGAGTACGGCGGTGACCGCGTCGTCGCCGAGGGGCAGGCGCAGCGGGGTGTGCCCGGCGTCGGCGTCCAGGGCGGCGAGGATCAGGGCCGCAGCCTTCGCCGGGTCGCCGGCCTGGGTGCCGTCGTTCTCCGCGACCATCCGGCGCGTCGCGCCGACCGTGCTGGTGTAGACACCGAGGTCCCGGCTGGCGCCCGCACGGCCGCCGTCGAACAACTCGGTCCTGAAGGCCCCCGGTTCGACGATCAGCACCTTGATCCCGAACTGCCTGACCTCCGCCGCGAGCGCCTCGGACATCCCCTCCAGCGCGAACTTGGTCGCGCTGTACGCCCCGAAGCCCGGGGCGGAGAGCTGCCCGCCCACGCTGCTCATCTGCACGATCGCGCCCGAGCCCCGCTGCCGCATGTGCGGCAGCACGGCGCGTACGAGTGCGGCGGGCCCGAACACATGCAGGTCGAACAGGTCACGGAGCTCGGCGTCCGTGGTCTCCTCGACGGCACCGACATGTGTACGCCCCGCGTTGTTGACGAGCACATCGATCCGCCCGTGCCAGGCGAGGACATCCTGTACGGCGGTCTCGACCGCGGCCAGGTCGGTGACGTCCAGGCGCAGCGCCTGGACCTGTTTGGGGTGGGCGGCCACGAAGCCGTCCAGCGCGCCCGTACGCCGTGCGGCGCCGACGACCACGTCACCCGCGGCGACCGCCGCCTCGGCGACGGCCCGCCCGAAACCGCTGCTCGCACCGGTGATGAACCAGACCCTGCTCATGAGGTCAGCCCTCCCGTAGACCACTGTCCGCTGACTGCGCCAACCCGCTCAGACGCTCGGGCAGCAGCCTAGACGGACAGCGGCTTCCGCAGGTGGCGCACGCCTCCACAGGGCCGAAACGGGACCCCCGCGGCACGAGCTCGACTCGTAGCGGACTCGACTCGTCACCGGCTCGAAAGGATCTGCGGGGACAGAGTCTTGATCATGGTGTTGGTCCAGCGCAGCTGACGCAGCGTCTGTGGATGGCACGCCGAGGCCGACTGGGGCCGAGGCGGTGGTGGTCGGGGCGGGGGCGCTGTGGCCGTCCCCGCGTTGCGCGGGTCGTGCGTGGGCGACACGCACGCTGCTGCCCCGCGGTCCCCGGATTCAAACCGGCCCCTCGCGGAACCAGGTGCTGTCACCACGCACACGTGTACGCACACGTCTACGGGGTCTCTCGTGAACCCGGGCCACCAGGGCCCGTCCGTGTGGATCACGCCGACGTGGGCACTCCGAGGAGTGGCTCGCCCCCCTCAAACGGGGGTGACACCGCCGACGTGCCGTCGATCGCGGCCATCGATCCCAAGGGAAGTGGTCCCATGTACGACCGCTCGGACCGAACGGACCGAACAGACACAGACCTGCTCGGCATCTACCTCAACGACCATCTCGCCGGAGCCACCCTCGGTACCGACCGGGCCCGGTCGCTCGCCGAGTCCGAGGCCGAGCGGGACCCGGCGCTCGCCGACGCCGTGGGGCCGATCGCCGACGAGATCGCCGAGGACCGTGCCGACCTGTTGCGGATCATGCGGTCGCTCGATGTCCCCGTGCGCCGCTACAAGATCGTCGCGGGCCGGCTGGCAGAGCGGGTGGGCCGGCTCAAGGCCAACGGCCGGGTCGTCCGGCGTTCTCCGCTCGCTCCCATGCTTGAGCTGGAGCTGTTGCGTCTGGGCGTCGAGGGAAAGGCCGCCGTCTGGCGGACGCTGCGCCGGCTGGCCGACGCCGACGCCCGCCTCGACCCCGTGCACCTCGACGGCCTCCTCGAACGCGCCGAACGGCATCTGGAGACTCTGGAACAGCTGCGCCTGCGACAGGTCACCGAGACCTTCCAGCCCTGGAACGGGGCACCGACCGCATCCCAGGGGTCACGCGCCTGAACGACCGCTACTTCGCACGGGTGACGGCCCATGACAAACGTCGGTGTACCCCTCCACGGGCGCCACGCTCGCGGACGGGTACACCGACGGCCAGGAGATCAGGCGGTCTTCGTCAGCGCTCCGCCTTGTGCGCCGAGGCGTCGCGACCGACCGACAGGTTCGCCGGGCGGTACGGGACGTACGCCGCCCCGTCCAGGCCGAGCGCGGTGGCGGACTTCTGGAGTGCGGCCGGGGTCGCGACGTCGTCCCAGCGGCCGGTGTCGACGCGGTGTTCGAGGGCGTGCAGGGCGGCCACGGTCTCGGCGGTGGTGAACGTGCAGTGGCCCTGCCGCTCGATGTAGGCCTGCCGCAGCAGCGCGCCGTCACCCGAGGCGCGGACGCGGGCGGCGAAGCGGTTCTCCTGCTCCACGGGAACCAGGTTGTCGGCGGTGGTGTGAATGTTGAGCAGGGGCACCTCAAGTCCCTGACCTGCGGAGGACGTCCGTTGCGCGGTGCGGACGGCGGCGGGATCGGCGGTGATCGTGGCCCTCTTGGTCAGTGTGCGCAGGTCGGCACGCAGGTCGAGGCCGGCCGCCTGGTAGAGGGCGCGGACCTGGGGCGCGTGCTGGGAAGCGGCGAGCAGGCCGGCGTAGTCGACGCCCCGGTTCCAGGAGTTGTTGCCCCCGACGGACTGCTCGATGGCGTACCGGCCGCCCTCGACGAACGACAGGATGCCCTGCGCGAACCACGCGTACTGCTGCTCCTGCTGCCCCGCCCAGTCGGTCGCGGCGGGCCGGTCCTTTCCGGGCGCCCAGGCAGGCAGGTTGAGGAAGGCGGCGGCCAGTGCGACGCGGGCGCGGCCCTGCGGGGTGCCCTGGGCGGCGGTGACCGCCTTGGTGAGCAGGTCGGCGGTGGCGGCGGCCTCGGCGGCCGTGCCGAACCGTACGAGTTTCACGTCCTGTTCGGGCAGCAGCAGGCGGGCGATCGTGTACTCGGCGTCCAGCTGGTAGTTCTCCAGGTCGTTGCCGCCCGCGACCAGTCCGCACTGGCCGAGCGCGCCGTCGATGCGGCCGCCGCCGTCCCGGGCCAGTTGCGCGTTGACGAGGCCGCCCATCGAACTGCCGATGGCCAGCGTGCGCGACGGCTTGCCGATCTTCGCGGCGACGGCGTCGATGGTGGCGAACTGGTCGCGTTCGGCGCTGTTCAGGGCCCACATGGAGCCGCCCGGGTCGTACGACGATCCGGCCATCGCGTAGCCCTTGGCGAGCAGCGCGGTACGTACGGCGTCGGTGGGGGCGTTCCTGGCGACCAGGGTGCCGAAGCCGTGGCTGAACACGAGCAGGGTGCCGTTCCAGTTTTCGGGGACGTCGGCGATCCAGATGGCGCCGTCGGAGAGGGTGCCGGTGAGGTGGCCGGCGACGGCCGCGTCCGGCTGGGCGGCCGAGGAGGGGAGGGTGGTGAGCGCTGCGGAGGTCAGCGATGCCAGGAGGGCCAGGGCGATGCGCGAACGGGTGCGGGGAGTGCGGGTGCGGGTGCCTGCGGGCATGGAGCGGCTCCTTGCGTGGGGGCGGGTAACGGAGCGGGACCGGACAGGTGCTCAGTGCGCTGAACGAAGACGTGGAGGAATGTAGGGCTCATTTCTTGCGGCCGTCAAGATAATGCACAACTTTGCTGGTGCGAGCGGCGAGTGCGAGCGGCGAGTCAGCTCGACGTACCCGCGTGGATCGGGCCGGCCAGGGCGGACAAGGGCAGGCCGGTTGCCCGGTTGGTTCGGGAGACGATCTCCGCGGTGATGGAGATCGCTGTCTCCTCGGGAGTGCGGGCGCCGAGGTCGAGGCCGATCGGGGAGCGCAGCCGGGCCAGTTGCCCCTCGGGCACGCCCGCCTCGCTCAGAAGGCGCAGGCGTTCGTCGTGGGTACGTCGGGAGCCCATCGCGCCGACATAGCCGACCGGCAGGCCGAGGGCCAGGCGCAGCAGGGGGATGTCGAACTTGGCGTCGTGGGTGAGGACGCAGACGGCGGTACGGGTGTCCACCTCGGCCTGTTCCAGGTAGCGGTGGGGCCAGTCGACCACGATCTCGTCGGCGTGGGGGAAACGGGCCGCCGTGGCGAAGACGGGACGCGCGTCGCACACGGTGACCTGATAGCCGAGGAAGCGGCCGGCCTGGCTGAGGGCCGCGGCGAAGTCGACGGCGCCGAAGATCAGCATGCGGGGGCGGGAGGCGTGGACGTGGACCAGCACGGACAGCCGCTCCGGGCAGGTCTCGGCATCCCCGCCGACCTCCGCCCGCGCCGTACGTCCGGCCCGCAGCAGCGACCACGCCTGGGCGCCGACCTCCCGGCGCAGTACTCCGGTCAGCGGACCGTGACGGATGCCTCCGGCGGCGTCGACGCACAGCATCCCGCCGAGCAGCTCTTCCGGGCCCTCCACAACCTGGGCCACGGCAGCAGGCCGCCCCTCCACCACGTCGGCGAGGGCGGTGGCAAGGTACGGCCGGGTCCCGGGGTCGACGCGCTGGACAAGGACGTCGAGTTCGCCGCCGCAGGTCAGGCCGACGGCGAAGGCGTCGTCGTCGGAGTAGCCGAACCGGGCACGCTGGGGGGCGCCCCGGTCGTCGAGCACCTGCCGGCACAGCTCGTACACCGCGCCCTCGACACAGCCGCCGGAGATGCTGCCGACCGCGTTGCCGTCCTCGTCCACGGCGACCGACGTACCGACGGGCAGGGGCGCGCTGCCCCGGACCTTGACGACGGTGGCCAGGGCGAAGGGGCGTTCTTCGCGGCACCAACGGTGCAGTGTGTCCGCGATGTTCAGCATGAACGGGTCCTTCGTGCAAAGGGGTGGCGGGCCGCCGCCACGCCGCCGGGGAGGGGCGGTCCGCGCGGCGACGGCCCTGGAGTCCGGCAGCGGTAGGGGCCTTCCTCACTGCCGGACTGGCGTTGGGGACCCTCAACCGGACGGATCGGTGTACGTTCCGGTCGGTGAGCCGTGCGCCGACCGGGGCGCGGCGCGTCAGAGCAACGTCTCGGCCGTGATGGGCAGTTCACGCACCCGGCGGCCGGTGGCGTTGAAGACCGCGTTGGCGATGGCGGGCGCCACGCCGCAGATCACGAGCTCGGCAAGGCCCTTCACGCCGAGCGCGTCGGCGTGCATGTCCTCCCCGTCGAGGTAGATCGCCCTGAGGTCGGGGACGTCGGCGTTGACGGGG
Source organism: Streptomyces sp. NBC_00576 (assembly GCF_036345175.1). NCBI lineage: Bacteria > Bacillati > Actinomycetota > Actinomycetes > Kitasatosporales > Streptomycetaceae > Streptomyces > Streptomyces sp. NBC_00576. Next base: position 3,611,210 of record NZ_CP107780.1, read on the forward strand.
ACCAGGTAGTCGGCGAGGTTGGCGTTGACGATCCGGCCGTCACGGTGGTCGGTGACCGTGTGCTCGAGCAGGGCCGCACCGATGCCGCCCACCATGCCGCCGAGAGCCTGGCTGTCCGCCAGCTTGGGGCTGATGATGCGGCCCGCGTCGTACACGGAGAGCATCCGCCGCACCCGCACCAGACCGAGCGTCGCGTCCACCGCCACCTCGGTGAAGGTCGCGCTGTAGGCGCTGATGGAGAACCGCTCGCCGCCCGGCGGGGAGAAGGAGGTGTTCGCTTCGAGGCGGTCGCGGTCGTTGCGGGTCAGGAGCCGCCGGTACGACTCACCGCGCGCCGGATCCCCCTCCACGTGCAGTCGGCCGCCCCGGACCACGACCTCGTCGGCCGAGGCCCCGTACAGCGGCGATTCCTCGTCCTCGACGGCCAGTCGGATCGCCTGCCGCCGGAGCTGGTTGCAGACGTCGAGGGTGGCGGAACCGACACTCGCCATGGTCATCGAGCCGCCGTGCGGCGGGGTCTGCGGATACCGGGAGTCGCCGAGCCGGTATTCGACCGCGCGCACGGCCAGCCCCAGCGCGTCGGCGGCGACCTGGGTCTGGGCGGTGTAGGTGCCCGGTCCCATGTCGCTGGTGGCGGACTCCACGACCGCCGTGCCGTCGGCGTTCAGGCGGGCCCGTGACTGGGCCGGGGCGACTCCGGTGTGGTAGACGCCCGAGGCCATGCCCATGCCGATCAGCCAGTCCCCGTCACGCGTCGAGCGGGGCTTCGCCTTGCGCCGGTCCCAGCCGAACTCGCGGGCGCCGACCGTGTAGCACTCCAGCAGCCGGCGCGTGGAGAACGGCGCGTTGTTCGACGGGTCCTGGGCCGGCTCGTTGCGGCGGCGCAGCTCGATCGGGTCGATGCCGAGCTCGTGGGCGAGTTCGTCCATGGCCGACTCGACGGCGTAGACCGCCGTGGCGGCACCGGGGCCGCGCATCCAGATGGGGCTGTTCACATCCAGCGGCACCGTCCGATACGCCTGGCGGACGCCGGGCGTGCTGTAGAGCATCTGGCCGGGCGACATGACGGCCTCGGTGAACGTCTCGTACGACGAGGTCTCCGCCTCGATCCGGTGGTCCGCGGCGACCAGGCGGCCGTTCCGGTCGCCGCCGAGGCTCAGCCGGTAGTCGTAGGAGGGCCGGAAGCCGGTGCCGAAGTACATCTGCCTCCGGGTCAGGACCAGCTTGACCGGACGGCCTGTCTCCCGGGCGGCCAGCGCGGCGACCACGGTGTGCGGCCAGCAGCGCAGCCCGCTGCCGAAGCCGCCCCCGACGAACGGGTTGATGACCCGGACGTCGTCCAGCGGCACATCGAACACCGTGGAGAGCTCCAGCTGCGTGCCGGGCACCCACTGGGTCTTGTCCCACACGGTGAGCCTGCCGCCGTCCCAGCGGGCGACGGTGGCGTGCGGCTCCATCGGATTGTGGTGGTTGCGCGCCAGGTTGTACGTCAGGTCCAGCCGTACGTCCGCGTCGCGCAGCCCGGCTTCCGCGTCGCCGCGCGCATAGGTGGCCGGCTCACCCGGCTCGCCCTCGGCGAGGTCCGTCGAGGACTGCTCGGGGTCGTAGCCGACCTTCACCAGGCTCGCGCCGTGCTGCGCGGCCTCCAGGGTGGTGGCCACCACGACGGCGACCGGGTAGCCGTGGAAGAGAACCCGGTCGTCCTGGAACACCCGCACCTTGCGGCCGGGCAGGTTGTTCGACCCGCCCGAGTTGTCGCGGTACGGCAGCGTCGGCGCGTTGCCGTGATGGATCACCCGCAGCACGCCCGGATGGGCCTCGGCGTCACCGGTGTCGATGGACGTGATGCGGCCGCGGCCGATGCTCGCGTCGACGATGACGGCGTGCACCACCCCCTCGGCGTCGAACTCGGCGGCGTACCGAGCCTTGCCCGTGACCTTCAGCCGCCCGTCCACGCGGGACAGCGGCGCGCCCACGGCTGCCTGCGGCTGAGGGCTCACTTGGTTCCTCCTACGATGCGCAGCTGACGTTCGACGGTCCGCTTCAACAGCGCGACCTTGAAGCGGTTGTGCGTGAGCGGGCGTGCCCCCTCCGTCGCCTTCTCCGCGGCCGCTGTCCACAGGGCGTCCGAGGGGCGTCGGCCGATGAGGGCCCGTTCGACGCCGGTCAGCTTCCAGGGGACGGTGCCCACTCCCCCGGCGGCGACCTTCGCCTCCCGGATCACCCCGCCCCGGATGTGCAGGGCGACCGCCGCGGACGTCAGGGCGAACTCGTAGGACTGCCGGTCGCGCACCTTCAGATAGCCCGACCTGAGCGGACGCGGAAGCGCCGGGATCTCCACTGCGGTGATCAACTCGCCCTGTCTGAGGGCCTGTTCCCGCTGAGGGGTGCTTCCCGGCCGCAGCAGGAAGTCGGCGAAGTGGACTTCACGCTGCCCGGCCGGGCCCAGCAGGTGCACGGTCGCCTCCAGTGCCGCGAAGGCCACGGCGACGTCGGAGGGGTGCGTGGCGACGCAGTGGTCGGAGGTGCCGAGGATCGCGTGCGAGCGGTTGACACCGTGCAGTGCCGCGCAACCGGAGCCCGGCTCACGCTTGTTGCAGTCGGCGCTCACGTCACGGAAGTACGTGCACCGGGTGCGCTGCATGATGTTGCCGCCGATGGTCGCCATGTTGCGGAGCTGGGCCGAGGCACTCAGCTCCAGTGCCTGCGAGATCACCGGGTACAGGGTGCGGACCTTGGGGTGGGCGGCGGCCTCGGCCATCCGCACCAGGGCGCCGATGCGTAGCCCCCCGCGCCCGGTGACGGTGACGTCGTGCAGGGGCAGGCCGGAGATGTCGACCAGCGTCTCGGGACGCTCGACGGTCTCGCGCATCAGGTCGACCAGTGTGGTGCCGCCGGCGATGTAACGCCCGCCCTGGCGACCGGCGTTGACTGCCTCGCGGGTGTCGGAGACCCGGGTGTAGGTGAAGGGATGCATGGTGGGCCGCTCCTTACTTCCGGGCGGCGGTCTGTTCGACCGCGCGCACGATCTTGACGTAGCAGCCGCAACGGCAGATGTTGCCGCTCATCCACTCCCGGATCTCCTCGTGCGAACCGGTGTGACCCTCCTGGATGCAGCCCACACCGGACAGGATCTGGCCGGGCGTGCAGTAACCGCACTGGAAGGCGTCCTCGTCGATGAACGCCTGCTGCAACGGGTGGAGTTGGTCCCCGTCGGCCAGGCCCTCGATCGTCGTGACCTCGGTGCCCTCCAGCCGGACGGCCAGCGTCAGACAGGAGTTGACCCGGTGGCCGTCGACCAGCACGGTGCACGCCCCGCAGGCGCCGGCGTTGCAGCCCTTCTTCGAACCGGTCAGGTCGAGGTGCTCGCGCAGCAGGTCCAGCAGCGAGGTGCGGTTGTCGACCGTCACGGTGCGGCGGGTGCCGTTGACCGTCAACGAGACCCGGCTGGAGGGCGACGCCCCCACCGCGGTGGCTTCTTCCGGGTCCGCGAGGAAGGTCCCTCCGGCCACGACCGCACCGCCGACCGCGGCACTGGTGGCGATGAAGGTGCGCCGACTGGGCGCCGGGGAGGACTCGCCGGATCCGGTGGGGGGTGGAACAGCAGATTCAGGGAGCTCAATGGACATAGGCATGCCTTCGCATCACGAACGGATCGGCCGTACAGAGCGGCACGGCAGGAGACGGGATCGTCGTCACCGCAGACCTGGGCGACCGAGCGTCTGGCTGCGGCCGTCCAGGTGGGAAGTCTGGCATCGCAAGTCATGCCTGTGACTGGGAGATTTTTGTCCCCCCTTGGTCTTCCGTCTTGGTCTTCCATCCTTGGATTTCATCCTTGGTTTTCCATGGACACGAAGACCCTCAACCGCTCCTGACGTTGCGTCAGGCAATCGGCCGGGACGCGGGCAGGTTCTGGTCGGCGGCCCAGGAGGCGAGGATGCTCAACCGCTCGTGGGTGGGGGAGCCGGGCTCGGCGGTCCAGACGGTCAGGTGCTGGTCCGGGTCGGTGCTGGCGGTCAGGGTGTCCCAGTCCAGGACGAGTTCGCCGACGACCGGATGGTTGAGGGTCTTCGTGCCCACGGTGCGGCCGGCGACACGGTGATCGCCCCACCAGCGGGCGAACTTCTCGTCCCTCGTGGACAGTTCACCGACCAGCTCGATCAGGCGAGGGTCCTCCGGATACTTCGCCGCCTCCATCCGCAGCTGGGCCACGGAGATCTGCGCCGAGGTCTCCCAGTCGGCGTACAGGGTGCGCATCGCCGGTTCGGTGAACTGGATCCGGGGATAGTTTCGGCGCTTCTCCGGGAGGCGGGAGAAATCGATGACCAGCGCGGCGGCCAGTGTGTTCCAGGCCAGAATGTCCCCGCGTCTGCCCTGCACGATGGCCGGGGTGGCGGTCAGGTCGTCCAGGACCCGCTGCAGCTGGGGCTGGACCTTCTGCCGGCCGCGGCGCCGGGTACGGGTGGTGGTCTTGCCCGCGAGCTGGAAGAGATAGCCACGCTCGTCGTCATCCAGGTGGAGCACCCGGGCCAGGACGTCCAGGACGGGTGCGGACGCCTGCATACGGCCCTGTTCGAGACGCATGTAGTAGTCGGTGCTGATGTTGGCGAGCTGGGCGACCTCCTCACGGCGCAGCCCGGCCACCCGACGAGGCCCGCCGGTCTCGGGGAGTCCGACCGTGCGCGGACTCAGCTCGGAGCGGCGCTTCTTGAGGAATTCTCCCAGCTCATTGAGGGGAACGTTGCTGGTCATGCGTCCCAGCATGACACCGAACGCATCGGCGAAAGGGGGAGAATTTACTCCCAGGATGATGCCCTCCCTGACTGCCACTGACCAGATTTTCTCCACCTTCCGCGCGTCCCTCCACGACCATCCGCACGGTCGCCACCTGAGTGCGCGGCTCGGACCTGTGGCCCCATCGCGGCGCGGAACCCATCGACGAAAGCGCCGGTGTCGTCGGCGAGACCGGTGACGAGCCGTTCCGGTTCCGTCGCCCGGGCCGCGCCGGATCCGGCACCTGACCTGCTGGTGAGCGCGCGCGAATCCGGGCGGGCCGGCTCCCACGCTCCCGCACACCGACATTTCCGGGCTGTTACGAAAATTTCGGAACAAGGCGTTGACACCGGCCCGGGCGGCTCCTACCTTCACTTCACGCGAACCGGTTCGACGATCGACACCGGAACGGTTACACCCCTGACATCAGCAAACCGATTCAACCATCGGCGCTTGATCAACTTTCTCCCTGACAACATCGAATCGGTTCGACATCTCAGCAAGGAGTTCCGTGAACATCGGTGAGATCGCCAAGAGGGCCGGTGTCTCGCGGAGCACCGTGTCGTACGCGCTCAGCGGCAAGCGTCCCGTGTCCGAGGACACCCGACAGAAGATCCAGCGCGTCATCGACGAGCTGGGTTACCAGCCCAACGCGAGTGCGCGGGCCCTGGCCAACGGCCGGACCAGCACCATCGGTCTGGTCTTCCCGCCGGCCGGGAACCACTACACAGGCATGCAGCTGGACTTCATCGGCAGCGTCACCGAGGCCGCCGCGGCCTACGACTACGACGTGCTGCTTTCTCCGAGCGGTGTGGACAGCGACCGCTCGTTCCAGCGGCTGCTGGGCGAGCGTCGGGTCGACGGCGCGATCCTGATGGAGATCCGGCTTGAGGACGACCGGCTCGACCACCTCACCGCGGTGGATTTCCCCTCCGTCGCCATCGGCCGCACCGCCCACCCGCAGGGCAGCTGGTGGGTGGGTCTGGACCACACGGCACTCGCGGCAGCGTGTGTGCACCACCTCGCCGACCTGGGCCACCGCAGGATCGCCTTCGTCAACCGGCCGGAGCAGCTCCTGCAGGCCGGGTACGAGTCCGCGCACCGGGGCCTGGAAGGGTTCACCAAGGCCGCGGCGGAACGCGGGCTGACAGTGAGGACGTACTGCTGCGGGGACGACCCCGCGTCCGGCCAGGCCTGTCTGGAACGGATCCTGCACGACGACCCGGCCACCACCGCCCTGGTCACCTTGAACGAGGCCGCGCTCGGCGGTCTCTACCGCGGGCTGGCCCAGGCCGGCCTCCATGTGCCGCGCGACTTCTCCGTCACCGGGGTCGTGGCCGGCCGCTGGGCGGAGACGGTGACCCCGCAGCTCACCGCTGCGGACGTACCGGCGGAACAGATCGGCCGCCTTGCCGTCGACCTGCTCGTCGAGCGGCTCGACCACCCCGACGCACCGGCCCGGCACCACCTGCTCGCGCCGCCGATCTCGTTGCGGGCGAGCACCGCACCCGTCGGCAGCGCACCCCCGGACACCACGCCGACCGGCCCGGCCACGGGCTTAGGTGCCCGTACGAACCGCTGACCCTCCCTCCTCCCTCCTCCCTCCTCCCTCCTCCCTCCTCCCTCCTCCCGCACTCTCCCCTGCTCCCGCCGCTCCCCGTGCCGGACGGCTGAGCGGCTCACCGCCGGGCTCGGCGAGCCGACGACCCGCGATCACCCTTCAGAGCACACCTGTGCCGATCCGACGGCACACCTGTGCCAAAAACCACGAGGAACACGCAATGAACCGATCTGCCAGACGGCGTCTCACCGCCGCAGTCCTGACCGTCGTCGCCGTCACCGTCGGCGCCACCGCTTGCGGCTCCGGTAAGAGCGGCTCCTCCACGAAGGCGGCGGACGACGCCACGTACACGATCTGGGACCCGTACCCGCAGTTCGCGAAGGGTTCGGCGTGGGCGAAGCTGCTGGAGGGCTGTGGCACCGAGGCGGGTGTGAAGGTCAAGCGGACGGCGTTCGACACCAGTGACCTGACCAGCAAGACGCTGCTGGCGGCGCAGCAGGGCAACTCCCCGGATGTGCTGATCGTCGACAACCCGGTGGTGTCGACGCTGGCGGAGGCGGGCGTGCTCACCACGACCGGCGACAACAAGCTCGACACCTCCGGCGTCGATCCCAACCTGCTCGGCGCCGGCCAGTCGGGCGGGAAGACCTACGGCACGCCGATCGGCGCCAACACCCTCGCCCTCTACTACAACAACAAGGTGCTCAAGGAGGCCGGGGTGGACATCTCCTCGGTCAGGGACTGGACGTCGCTGACCGCGGCGCTGGCGAAGGTGAAGGAGGCGGGCAAGAAGGGCATCACGTTCTCCGCGATCGGCACGGAGGAGGGCAGCTTCCAGTTCCTGCCGTGGTTGTGGGGCTCCGGCGCGAAACTGACCGAACTCGACTCCGCCCAGGGCGTGTCCGCGCTGGCCCTGTGGAAGGACTGGCTGGGCAAGGGCTACGCCCCCAACTCGGTGCTCAACAACACCCAGACGACGAGTTGGCAGGAGTTCGCGAGCGGCGACTACGCGTTCGCGGAGAACGGCACCTGGCAGCTCGCGGGCGCCGACAAGGCCGGTCTCGACTACGGCGTCATCCCCGTGCCCGCCGCCGCAGGAGGCAACGCGGCGGCCCCGACGGGCGGCGAGTTCGTCACCATCCCGGTGCAGGACGACACCGGCCGCTACACCACCGCACAAAAGCTCGTCTCCTGCCTGACCAGCACCCAGAACCTGTACGACACCGACACCACCCTGTCCTATGTCGCCCCCACCGGTGAGGTCCAGGACAAGCAGGTCGCGGCCAACGCAAAGCTCAAGCCGTGGGTGGACGCGGTCAAGGCGGCCAAGGGCCGCACCAGTGACGACCTCGGCACCAAGTACCCCAAGATCTCCGAGCAGATGTGGAAGGCCGTCCAGTCCGCGCTCAGCGGCGCCAAGTCCCCCAAGGACGCGCTCACTTCGGCCCAGTCCGCCGTCAAGTAACCAGTGCCAGAGGCCCGTTGATGAACCGCAACCCACCAGCGCCCCACCCGCTGCCGGTGCGCGAGGGGAACGGGGCGGCGAGTGCCGCCCCGCCCCCGGCCGCCGCCCCGCGACAGCGCCGGCCCGCCTCCCCGCAGTGGGCCGCCTGGGCCTTCCTCGCCCCGGTGGTCGCCTATCTCGCCTTCTTCTACGCGTATCCGCTCTACCGCAACATCGATCTGAGCCTGCGCAACTACACGGTCCGCTCCTTCGTGCAGGGGGACGCCCCGTTCACGGGCCTGAAGAACTACCTGACGGTGTTCGACGACCCGGTCTTCGCCCCGGCCCTGCTGCACACCATGGTGTTCACCGCCGTGTGCCTGGTCTTCCAGTACGCGATCGGCCTGGCCCTCGCCGTCTTCTTCAACCAGCACTTCCGGCTCTCCGCGACCCTGCGCGCACTGTTCCTGGTGCCGTGGCTGCTGCCTCTGATCGTGTCGGCGTCCACCTGGTCGTGGATGCTCAACAGCGACTCCGGCATCGTCAACGCCACCCTGCACGCCGTCGGCATCGGCCCGGTGAACTGGCTGACCTCACCGTCCTGGGCACTGACCTCGGTGATCATCGCGAACATCTGGATCGGCGTCCCCTTCAACCTCGTCGTCCTCTACTCCGGCCTGCAGTCCATCCCCACCAGCCTGTACGAGGCCGCCGCCCTCGACGGCGCCAACGCCTGGCAGCGCTTTTGGCGCATCACCTTCCCCCTGCTGCGCCCGGTCTCCGCCATCACCCTCCTGCTCGGCTTGGTCTACACGCTCAAGGTCTTCGACATCATCTGGATCATGACCAAGGGCGGCCCCGCCGACTCCTCCACCACCTTCGCCACCTGGTCCTACCAGCTCGGCTTCGGCAACCTGCTGCCCGCCTTCGGCCCCGGCGCGGCCGTCGGCAACCTCCTCGTCGTCGCCGCCCTGCTCTTCGGCCTCGTCTACATGCGGGTCCAGCGAAAGCAGGCCCTGTCATGACAGGAATCGCCATGAACCGACGCCCCCGTACCTGGTGGAAGACCGCCGTCGGTCTCCTGCTGACCGCGTTCATGCTCTTCCCGGTCTACTGGATGATCAACGTGTCCTTCACCCGCGACCAGGACATGCGCAAAAGCCCGCCGGACCTGTTCCCCGCCCGGCCCACGCTGGAGGGCTACCGGGCCGTCCTCGACCAGCAGTTGCCCTACCTCGGCACCAGCCTCGTCATCGGCCTGGGCACCGTCGCACTGACCGTGGCGCTGGCCGCACCCGCCGGCTACGCGCTGGCCAAACTGCGCCCGCGCGGCGGCGGCCTCCTCAGCTTCGTCCTGCTGGCCGCCCAGATGATCCCCGGCATCATCATGGCGATGGGCTTCTACGCCATCTACCTCCAGCTCGGCCTGCTGCAGTCCGTGCCCGGCCTGATCGTCGCCGACTCCACCCTCGCCGTCCCCTTCGCCGTCCTCATCTTCACCGCGTTCATGTCCAACATCCCCGGCGAACTCCTCCAGGCCGCGACCATGGACGGCGCCGGCCCGCTGCGCACCTTCCGCTCGATCGTCCTGCCCATGAGCCGCAACTCGGTCGTCACGGTGTCCCTGTTCGCGTTCCTGTGGTCCTGGTCCGACTTCATCTTCGCCAGCACCCTCGCGGGCGGCGGCGCCAACGAGCCGATCACCCTCGGCATCTACCACTACATCGGCAACAACAACCAGCAGTGGAACGCCATCATGGCCACCGCCGTCGTCGCCTCACTGCCCGCCACAGTCATCCTCGTCCTCGCCCAGCGCTACGTCGCCGCCGGCGTCACCGCCGGAGCCGTCAAGGACTGACCCCCACCATCTCCTCCCGGTCCCCACCGTCCGTACACCGGACGGACGGCCGACCCTGCCCGAGAATCGAGTGCCGCTCCATGACCGCCGCTCCGTCCGGCCCGGCCTTCTCCGTCCACGACATCCCGTTCAGCACACACGGATCCTGGTTCGACATCTCTCCCGTTGTCGCGGAGAACACATACGCCGAGGACCTCCACCTCGTCTCGCACCAGAACGGCATGCACGCCGTCCTGAGCCTGATTCCCCTGGACCGGGCGACGGGCGACCGCGCCGAGACCCGCGTCGAAGCGACCCCGGGCCTGCTCAGCTGGACCGGTACGGACGGCCGCATCGACCTCGCCTACGAATCACCGGACACCGTCCGCCTGCAAGGTACGGGGCTGTCGCTGCGCATCTCCGCGGCGGCGAGGGCGCTGACCCCCTTCAGCGGCACCTACTTCTTCCACGACGCGGCCGCCGACGCGCACGTGTTCACGTCGTACGAGACCGGGCGCCGCTACCGCGTCACGGTGCTCTCCGGCACGGTGACCGACACCTCCGGCAGCCAGGCCCTTGGCAGTGCCGACCGGGGCCTCACGGTCGCCGCCGAAGCTGACGGATCGTGGGAGATCGCGGTCGAGGAACTCGACACGTCCCGCCCGCCGTACGCGTCGGCGGCGGCGTTCGCCAAGCTCGTCGAGGAAGGGCAGAACTCCTTCGCGGACTTTGTCGACGCGGTCGCCCCCTGGCGCTCGTCCGCCACCCAGGCAGCCGAACTCGCCGCGTATGTGGTGTGGTCCGCGACCGTGCGCCCGGCGGGGCTGGTCACCCGGCCCGCCGTCCTGATGTCCAAGCACTGGATGGACAAGGTCTGGAGCTGGGACCACTGCTTCAACGCCCTGGCCCTGGCTCCTGGACGCCCCGAACTGGCCTGGGACCAGTACCAGCTGCCCTTCGACCACCAGGACGAGACAGGGGCCCTGCCCGACTCGGTCACCCACTCCGAGGTCCTGTACAACTTCGTCAAACCGCCCATCCACGGCTGGGCCTTCGGCCACCTGCGCCGACGGCTCCCCGAGCCGCTCGCTCCGGCGCAACTGCACGAGGCGTACGACAGACTGACCCGCTGGACGGACTTCTGGCTCACCGCCCGGCGCGCACCCTCGGCGGTCCTGCCCCACTACCAGCACGGCAACGACAGCGGCTGGGACAACGCCACCACCTTCGACCCCGCACGCGTGGCCGTCACCGCCGACCTCGCCGCCGTACTGATCCTCCAACTCGACGAACTGGCCCGGCTGGCCGCCGAACTGGGCTTCCCTGACGACGCCCGGCGCCGCACCGAGACAGCCGACGCCCTCCAGGCCGCCCTGCTGGACGAGTTGTGGGACGGCGAACGGTTCCTGAGCCGCCCGGCCCACGGCGGAGCCCCCGCGCCGAGCGCCAGCCTGCTCGACCTGATGCCGATCGTGCTCGGCGACCGCCTGCCCCCCAAGGTCCGCGACCGGCTGGCCGAACAGCTCGAAGGCCACCTCACCGCATTCGGCCTGGCGACCGAACACCCCGGTTCCCCCCACTATGAGCCCGACGGCTACTGGCGCGGCCCGATCTGGGCCCCCGCCACCATCCTCATCGAAGACGGCCTGCGCCGCGCCGGGCACGAACGCCTCGCGGACGAGATCAGCGCCCGCTTCCGCGCCCTGTGCGAAACCTCCGGCTTCGCCGAGAACTTCGACGCCCTGACCGGCGAGGGACTACGCGACCGCGCCTACACCTGGACCGCCAGCAGCTACCTCCTCCTCGCCCGCGACCACCAGCGGCGCGGCGCGGACGCGAAGACCGCGGCCGCCGTCGTCTGAACCGCGCGCGACAACCCACCCAGAACGTCCGGCACGGGGGCCGGCACAGCACCAAGAAGCCCCATCCCTGAAGGGACATCAGCACATGCCAAGAATCGGGCAAAGGCGCTCGACCGCGAGACGCCTTCTCCACGGCATCACCACGTCGCTGCTCTCACTCACCGTCGCAGCCGGCGCCACCACGGTGATGGCGACGCCGGCCTCCGCCGCCACCCCCACCCTCACCGTGGACCTGGGCACCACCACCGGAGCCCTCCACTACGGCGCCTCCGGCGCGCTGTACGGCCTGTACGGCCCGGACGTGCCGACCAACAACCTCATCGAGGGGATGGGCCTCCAGACCACCAACACGAAGGCCCAGGACGGACAGCAACACCCGGGCTCGGACACGCTGGAGATCGCCAAGCCCTTCGTGGACAGCGGCGGCAAGGACGTCATGATCTACATGACGGACGTGTACCGCACGTTCAGCTACGAACGCACCAGCTACGCCGCCTACCAGGCAGCCATGAGGACCCAGATCGAGCAGGTGATGGCCAGCCCCTACAAGGACCGCGTCGTCCTCGTCCCCTACAACGAGCCCGACGGCATGTGGTTCCAGGGCATGCGCACCCAGGCGGGGCCGCTGGCCGCCTTCAACTCCGAGTGGCGGCAGACCTACAACTTCATCAAGGGCATCTGGCCCCAGGCGCGGCTGGCCGGCCCCAACGTCTCCAGCTACACCGAGTCCGCCCTCAAGGGCTTCCTCACCTACTGCAAGGCCAACAACTGCCTGCCGGACATCGTGACCTGGCACACCCTCGGCAGCCCGGCGGACGTGCGCAGCACGGTCGACAACTACCGCGCGGCCGAGACCTCGGTGGGGATCCCCTCGCACCTGCCGATCAACCTCAACGAGTACGCCTTCCGCTACCACCTGACCGACCCCGGCCAGATGGTCCAGTGGATCTCGGCCATGGAGGACGAGAAGATCGACGGCAACCTGCCGTACTGGAACATCAACGGCAACCTCGGTGACTCCGCCGCAGCGCAGAACACGCCCAACGCCCAGTGGTGGCTGTACAACTGGTACACCTCCATGAGCGGCAACACCGTCAAGGTCACCGGCGCCGAGAACGACGCCGCATACACCCTTCAGGGTCTGGCGAGCCTCGACACGGCCAAGAAGCAGGCCCGGGTCATCCTCGCCGGGGGCGGCACCAGCGGTGACTCGAACACGGTCATCAAGAACATCGACCCCGCGGTCTTCGGCAGCACCGTGCACGTCAGCGTCTTCCAGGACCGCTACAGCGGCTACATCGGCGCAGCGGCCACCCCGACCCGGCTCTCCGACGCCGACGTCTCCGTGGGCACCGACGGCTCGATCACCGTGCCCGTCACCCTCGACGCGATGTCCGCGTACCAGGTGATCGTCTCCCCGGGCGGCACCGGCAGCACCACCGCCTCCGACAGCACCTGGACGGGCACGTACGAGGCCGAGAACGCCACGCTCAGCGGCAGCGGCTACAACATCAACACCGAGGGCACCCCCAGCAGGCTCGACAAGTTCGCCACCTCCGGCACCAAGGACGTCGGCGGCCTGCGCACCGGCTCGACCACGGTGATCTCCTTCCCCGTCTCCGTCCCCACCACCGGCGACTACGACCTGTCGGTGTTCGGCAACAACTACGCCAAGGACGCCGACGTCAAGGGCCCGACAAACGTGTACGCGCGGGTCGACGGCGGCGCCTCGACCAGGATCGACATCCCGGTGGGCTTCCAGTGGGTGGTGTGGGGGCACAGCGACACCACCGTGCACCTCACCGCGGGCAGCCACACCATCACCCTGGCCACCACCGGCGACAACGGCGCGACCACGGTCGGCGACGCCATCGTCGACAAGATCGACCTCCGGTACAAGGACGCCGCGGTCCAGGGCACCAAGCTCTACGAGGCCGAGCAGGCCAACCTTTCGGACAGCGGCACCGCCACCTACGCCTCCCAGGGCCAGTCCGGCGCGGGCGCGGTGAACCTCACCTCCGGCAAGTCCGCCACGTTCTGGGTGTACTCCGAGCGGGACGGCTACGCGGACCTGACGGCCCGCTACCGCAACACCGGCCAGGCCGACCTCACCGTCAACGGCAAGGCCACCGACGACCAGACCCTCTCCGGCGCGACGACCGGCGCCTGGTCCACCTCCGCGAACCGGGTCTACCTGAACAGCGGCATCAACAAGGTCAAGGTGACCGGCACCGGCGGCACCCTCGCCCTGGACGACCTGGCCGTCACCCCGTTCAGCGCCACCGACGCCGTCACCACCGGCAATGTCGTCACCTACCAGGCCGAGAGCGGTACCCTCGCCGGCACCGCGGCCGCCGACACCACCTACAGCCAGGCCAACGGCGGCGTCGTCACCGGCATCGGCAACGGAACCGCCAACTCCCTCACCCTCAACGTCAACGCGCCCGAGGCCGGCACGTACGCCATGACCATGCGCTACGCCAACGCCGAGGAACTGCCCTCCAACCACTACAACCCCGACCTGTACGCCGAGCACGCCGACGTCAGCGTCAACGGCGGTGCCGCCAAGCGCGTCAACTTCGCCAACACCCTGCACTGGAACCAGTTCAACGACTACACCGTCCCCGTGACCCTCACCAAGGGCGCCAACGCCGTCAAGTTCACCGCCTCACAGCTCTACGACTACGACGGCACCACCATCGGCCTGGTCTACTCCGGCGGCGGCAGCGACATCGGACAGCCCATGCGCTCCAGCTCCGCGCCCCACCTCGACCAGGTCTCCTTCGCGCCCGCGAGCCTGCACATCGGCGCCTCGACCGGCTTCTCCTCCACGGCCGTCGCCCAGCACAGCGGGCTCTGCCTCGAAAACCCCGCCCAGTCGACCGCCGACGGCACCCAGTACCGGCAGAACACCTGCGGCACCGGCCAGGAGCAGCGCTTCGACTTCCACCCCGTCACCGGCGCGGCCGGCACCTACACCGTCGTCAACCACTTCAGCGGCAAGTGCCTGGACGTCGCGAACGCTTCGACGGCCGACGGCGCCATCGTCGAGCAGTGGACCTGCAACGGCGGCACCAACCAGCGGTTCAACCTGCGCACGGTGACCGCATTGGGCAACAGCCACGACTACCAACTCGTCGCATCGCACAGCGGCAAGTGCGTCGACGTCAGCACCATCTCCACCGCACCCGGCGCCCTCGTCCACCAGTGGACCTGCGACACCGGCAGCACCCTGAACACCAAGAAGAACCAGATCTGGCGGCTCTCCGGCAAGGACTGACCCGACCCGCCACCGACAACGGCACACGATGGGGCATCGGCCCGCCGGCATCCTCCGGCGGGCCGGGCACGTTTCTTGATGAGCGTCAGAAACCCTGCCCGTCGCGAACTCCGAACAGTTCCACCATATCGGCGGACGTGACCGCGCGACGTCCTCAGCGCGGGTACGGATCGGCCAGCGGCAGCGGTGTCCGAGCCGCTTCCAGAGCTGGCTCCGGAAAGGCGGGGCCGACGGTGTAGAAGCGGGCACGGGTACGGCCGACCGGTGTCAGGACGTCGGCCGCAACCAGATCCCGCAGGTCGCGTTGGGCCCGCTGCAGGCTCAGGTCCTCCGCTCGTTCGTAGCGTGTACGACGCACCCGCCCGGACATCGCCACGTCATGCAGAGCAGAAACCACCCTCTCCTCCAGCCCCCGGACCTCCGCGAACTCACCGAGCAGGACCCACACCCGACTCGAACGATCCAGGCGACTACGTACGGTCTGCGCCTGCTGGTGGTAGGCAGTGAGGTTGAAGCGAACCCAGTCGGAGACGTCCTGGTCGGGGCGGTAGGTGGCACCCCGGCGCTGCAGCTCCCGGTAGTACTCCCATGTATTGCCGGGGCGCCCCAGCCAAGCCTCGATCGAGGAGAATTCGGGGGCCAGTTCTCCCTCTCTCGCGATCATGAGTGTTTGGAGGGACCGGGACATACGGCCGTTTCCATCCGCCCACGGATGGATGGAAACGAGATGCAGATGCGCCATGGCGGCCCGCACCAGTGGGTGGGTGCCATCGTCCGTGTTCAACCACTCGACCAGTTCGCCCGTCAACGCAGGCACATCGGCCGCGTCCGGCGCCGTGTATGCCGCGATGCTTGAGTCGCGGACGTCCGTCACGTACACCGCTCCGCGTCGCCACTGCCCGGCCGGCTTCCTCGGGCTGTGCCGGTGTCCCTGCAGCATCCAGTGGAGCGCGTTGAGGAGCTCCTTGCCATAACGGAAGTCCGAGGCATCGTGCAGCGTCTGGATATAGGTCATCATCCGCTGATAAGCGAGCGTCTCCTCGCGGTCCTCCTCGGAGACATCGACATCCCGCTCGCCCTCGAGAAGATCCTCGACGTCGACCGTGGACACTTTGAAGCCCTCGATCGAGTTGGAGGCCGCCACCGCGTCGGCTGTCAAGAACTTACGCAGCCCCTCAGTCCACTTCGACGGAGCGGACCGGACCTGTAGGCGCAACGAGTGGCGAAGATCGTCGACTTCGCCAAGAACGCGCTGATCCTCGGCATTGAGAACAGGCGTGGGGAAGAGCATGCACACACCGTATAGTGACGCAAACATTACGTCAATGCGTCAGTGATCCACCGTTGGAGAGTCGTTGCAGGTGTCGCAGGATGCGCTCCGCGGTGGGCGGGTCGGCGAGCCGGGGGATGCCACGGTCGGCATCGCGCGGGCCGTCCCGTTGCAGTTCGATCGGATGCAGTTCCACGACCCGGAGGGCGCCCCTGTCCGACCCCGCGCGACTGTCCCTCTGCCGGCACCTGGTGAACGAACCCATCACCACATCCGACCTGGCCGTACGGACCGGGATGACCCTGTCCCAGGTCTCCCGCCACCTCGGACGCCTGCGCGAGGTGGGTCTGCTGACCTCCCGGCGGGACGGCCGACAGATCTACCACCGGTTGGACACGGACCGCCTCACGCATCTGGGCGTGGACGTGCTGACCTCGATCATCCGCTGAAGGCCGGTGCCGACGAACGGCCGCACGGTTTCGTCTTCGCACACCGGCCGGTTGAGGGATGCGAGACGACAACGAATCGTCGATGCCGGGCCAGACCAGCCCGGCATCGACGGCCGCTTCTCCTTCTGTATCTCATTTCCCCAGGTCAGCGACGTGGCGAAATTCATACATTGAACCGGAACTCCACCACGTCCCCGTCCTGCATCACATACTCCTTGCCCTCCATACGGGCCTTGCCCTTGGCGCGGGCCTCGGCCACCGAGCCCGTTTCGACCAGGGCGTCGAAGGAGATGACCTCCGCCTTGATGAAGCCCTTCTGGAAGTCGGTGTGGATGACTCCGGCGGCCTCGGGGGCGGTGGCGCCCTTCTTGATGGTCCAGGCGCGGGATTCCTTGGGGCCGGCCGTCAGATAGGTCTGCAGGCCCAGGGTGTCGAAGCCGACGCGGGCCAGGGTGGCCATGCCGGGCTCCTCGACGCCCACCGACTCCAGGAGCTCCAGCGCTTCCTCCTCGTCGAGCTCGGCGAGATCCGCCTCCAGCTTCGCGTTGAGGAAGATCGCCTCGGCGGGGGCGACCAGGGCGCGCTGCTCGTCCTTGAAGGCCTCGTCGACCAGTTCGTCCTCGTCGACGTTGAAGACGTAGAGGAAGGGCTTGGTGGTGAGAAGGTGCAGGTCGTGGAGGAGTTCCTCGTTGCCGGAACCCTGGACGATGCCCGCGGAGAACAGGGTGTCGCCCTTCTCCAGGATCTCCTTCGCCGCCTCGACCGCCGCGACCTTCGGCCCGATGTCCTTCTTGATGCGCGACTCCCGCTGGAGGCGCGGCAGGACCTTCTCGATCGTCTGGAGGTCGGCGAGGATCAGCTCGGTGTTGATCGTCTCGATGTCGTCCTTCGGCGAGACCTTGCCGTCGACATGCACGACGTTCTCGTCCTGGAAGGCGCGGATGACCTGGCAGATCGCGTCCGACTCGCGGATGTTCGCGAGGAACTTGTTGCCCAGGCCCTCACCCTCCGAGGCGCCCTTCACGATGCCCGCGATGTCGACGAAGTCGACGGTCGCCGGAAGGATCTTCTGGGAGCCGAAGATCTCGGCCAGCTTCGCGAGGCGCGCGTCCGGGACACCGACCACGCCGACGTTCGGCTCGATCGTGGCGAACGGGTAGTTGGCCGCCAGCACGTCGTTCTTGGTCAGGGCGTTGAACATGGTCGACTTGCCGACATTCGGCAGACCGACGATTCCGATCGTGAGCGACACGTTGCGACTTCCCGTACGAGAGGAGGGTGAGGAGGGTGGAGACGATCCCTCAGTCTACGGGCTGCCGTACCCCCCGTCCGGCGCCGTATCGAACCCTTGGCCAAGGTCGGTCCGCGGTCTGTCCGTCGGCGTGTCTTGACCGCCTGTTCGGCGTGTCTGAGGGGTTGTTCCGTGCACAGGCCCACCTAGGTTGGTCCAGTGGAGCAACACAGGATCCGACACCGTCCCCCGCGCTCCGGCCCCGCCCGGCCCGGCCGCGGCGCCCCGCCGGCCCCGCGCGGCGGCCGTGCCGCAGGGCAGGCGGCGGCCGGATCCCGGCGGCCCGCGGCCACCGCCCGACGGTCCGCTCCACCGGTCGTGCAGGCTCTGCGGCGGATGCCGAACCCCCGGCTCACCGGTCTCGGCGGCGGGCTGTTCTGCGCCGCGCTGATGTTCGCGCTCGGCTGTCTCGACCAGTTGCTGTTCGGGGCGTCCCTGACGGCGTACGGAGTGCTGTTCCTGCCGGTGTGCGTGCTGACCGCGGCCTGGGTGCGGGGCGCGGACCTGGTGACCGCGCCCGTCGTCGCACCCATCGCCTTCACCGTGGGCCTGTTGCCCGTGGCAGACGGTGACGGTGTCTTCGCCCGCCTGATGGGCATCGTCACCGCACTCGCCACCGAGGCCGGCTGGCTGTACGGGGGGACGCTCGTCGCGGGTGCCATCGCGACCGTGCGGAAGGTCCGCCTGATGAACCGGCGGCCGGGGCGGACCCGCACGCCCGTGTGAGGCACCGGGTTCTCCGGTCGCCCTACCGGGGGTTCTCCTGGCCGCCCGTCCCGCATCTCCCCGCCCGGTTACGCCTTCTTGGCCGCCCGCATCGCCGCGCCCACGATCCCCGCGTTGTTCTGCAGCTGCGCCGGGACGATCTCCGCCCGGATGCCCTCGATCAGCGGCAGGAACTTCTGGGACTTTCGGCTGACGCCGCCGCCGATGATGAACAGCTCGGGGGAGAACAGCATCTCGACGTGGGCCAGGTACTTCTGGACGCGCTGGGCCCAGTGCTCCCAGGTCAGTTCGTGGTCGTCCTTGGCCTTGGTGGACGCCCTGGTCTCCGCGTCGTGGCCGTGCAGCTCCAGGTGGCCCAACTCCGTGTTCGGGACCAGGACGCCCTCGGCGAAGAGGGCGCTACCGATGCCCGTACCGAAGGTGAGGAGGGCGACCGTGCCTTTGCGGTCGCGGCCGGCGCCGAACTGCATCTCGGCGACGCCCGCCGCGTCCGCGTCGTTCAGCACCGTCACCGGGAGGCCGCCAAGGCGGTCGCTCAGCAACGCGCGCGCGTCCGTGTCGATCCAGTTCTTGTCGACGTTCGCCGCCGTACGGATCGTCGAGCCGTCCGTCACCACGCCCGGGAAGGTGATCCCGACCGGGCCCGTCCAGCCGAAGTGGCCGACGACCTCCTTCACGCCGTCCGCCACCGCGTCGGGCGTGGCCGGGTGCGGGGTCAGCACCTTGAAGCGCTCCTCCGCGAGGTCGCCCCTGTCCAGATCCACAGGGGCGCCCTTGATCCCTGACCCGCCGATGTCCACGCCGAAAATGTGCATGGCTCTACGTTACGGCGTACGACTGACAGTCACTCACCCGAGGGGGTATGTGCGGGCGCCGCGCCTTTGCGCCGGCCCACCAGCTCCGCCGCCTCCGCCCGCAGGTCGCGGCGCAGTTCCTTCGGCAGGGAGAACGTGATGGACTCCTCGGCCGCCTTGACGAGCTCCACGTCCTCGAAGCCGCGCCGGGACAGCCACTCCAGGACCTGCTCGACCAGGATCTCGGGGACCGACGCGCCCGAGGTGACGCCGACCGTCGACACTCCGTCCAGCCAGGCCTCGTCGATCTCGTCGGCGAAGTCCACGAGGTACGCCTCGCGGGAGCCGGCGAGCTTCGCGACCTCGACCAGGCGGACCGAGTTCGAGGAGTTCTTGGAGCCGACGACGATCACCAGCTCCGCCTCCTCGCCCATCTGCTTCACCGCGAGCTGGCGGTTCTGGGTGGCGTAGCAGATGTCGTCGCTGGGCGGGGAGATCAGCTGCGGGAACTTCTCCTTGAGGGCGTCGACGGTCTCCATCGTCTCGTCCACGGAGAGGGTGGTCTGGGACAGCCAGACGACCCTGGACGGGTCGCGGACCTCGACCTTGGCAACGTCCTTCGGCCCGTCGACCAGCGTGATGTGGTCCGGGGCCTCGCCGGAGGTGCCGATGACCTCCTCGTGGCCCTCGTGACCGATCAGGAGGATGTCGTAGTCCTCGCCTGCGAAGCGGACGGCTTCCTTGTGGACCTTGGTGACGAGGGGGCAGGTCGCGTCGATGGTCGCGAGCTTGCCTGCGGCGGCCTCGTCGTGCACGACGGGGGCGACGCCGTGCGCGGAGAACATGACGATCGATCCCTCGGGGACCTCCGCGGTGCGCTCGACGAAGATCGCGCCCTTCCTCTCGAGGGTCTGTACGACGTATTTGTTGTGCACGATCTCGTGCCGGACGTAGATGGGGGCCCCGTACTGTTCGAGGGCCTTCTCGACGGCGATCACGGCGCGGTCCACGCCCGCGCAGTAGCCTCGGGGGGCGGCGAGCAGGACACGGCGGCCAGGCGAAGCGGTCATGTGAACCATCGTAAGGCCGCGCTCGGTGTGGCGATGATTGTGCGGTTTGCGCTCCCGCCGCCCCTACCCGTCCCATCCTGTTCCTGGGGGCTGCGCCCCCAGACCCCCGCTGTCGGCCCTGAAGGGGCCTCGTCCTCAAACGCCGGACGGGTTGCAAGGTGCCCGGTGTGTCAGTGGTGGCCGTTAGTCTCGCGGTATGGCTCTCAATACGTCAGCTGACGCTCCGCTGCCTGTCGGTGAGGTGTCGCGGCTCATCGGGGGGTGGATCGACCGGCTCGGTGCCGTGTGGGTCGAGGGGCAGATCACCCAGTTGTCACGGCGGCCCGGCGCGGGCGTGGTGTTTCTGACGTTGCGTGACCCCTCGCACGACATCTCCGTCGGCGTCACCTGCTATCGGCAGGTGTTCGACGCCGTCGCCGATGTGGTGAGCGAAGGGGCCCGCGTCGTCGTACTCGCGAAGCCCGAGTGGTACGCGCCTCGGGGGCAGTTGTCGCTGCGGGCCACCGAGATACGGCCCGTCGGGGTGGGGGAACTGCTCGTCCGGCTGGAGCAGTTGAAGAAGGCCCTCGCCAACGAGGGACTGTTCGCCGCCGAGCGGAAGAAGGCGCTGCCCTTTCTGCCCCACCTCATCGGGCTCGTGTGCGGACGGGCGTCCGCCGCCGAGCGGGACGTCCTGGAGAACGCCCGGCGCCGCTGGCCGGCCGTCCGTTTCGAGGTGCGCAACGTCGCCGTGCAGGGCGTGCACGCCGTATCGCAGGTCGTCCAGGCCGTGAAGGAGCTGGACGATCTCGACGAGGTGGATGTGATCGTGGTGGCCCGGGGCGGCGGGAGCGTGGAGGATCTGCTGCCCTTCTCCGACGAGCAGCTCGTCCGGGCGGTCGCCGCCTGTCGTACGCCCGTCGTCTCCGCCATCGGGCACGAGCCCGACCAGCCGCTGCTCGACTTCGTGGCGGATCTGCGGGCCTCCACTCCCACCGACGCCGCCAAGAAGGTCGTCCCGGACGTGGGTGAGGAGTACGAACGGGTGCGGTTGCTGCTCGATCGGGCCAGGCGGGCCGTTCACGGCTTCGTCGAGCGGGAGGAGCGCGGACTCGCGCACGCCCTCGCGCGGCCCGTCATGGAGGATCCGCATCGGATGATCGACGAGCGGGCCGACCAGGTCACCTCCCTCGTCGAGCGATCGCGGCGCACCCTCGGTCACCTTCTCGACCGCGCCGACTCCGAGCTGTCCCACACCCACGCGCGCGTGGTGGGCCTCTCCCCCGCCGCGACCCTGCGGCGCGGGTACGCGGTGCTGCAACAGGCCGACGGGCACGTGGTCCGGGATCCGGGTGAGGTGGTGGCCGGCGAGGCGCTGCGGGCGCGGGTCGCCGAGGGTGAGTTCACTGTCCGAGTCGATGTCTAGGGTGGGCGCATGACCAGCAACGTGAGCGAGGCGCTCGGCTATGAGCAGGCACGGGACGAGCTGATCGAGGTCGTACGGCGACTGGAGGTCGGCGGTACGACCCTGGAGGAGTCCCTCGCCCTCTGGGAGCGCGGAGAGGAGCTGGCCAAGGTGTGCCGGCAGTGGCTGGAAGGTGCGCGCAAGCGGCTCGACGCGGCCTTGGCCGAGGGCCGGTCCGGGGCGGGCGGCGAGGAGGACGACGGGTCCGGCTCCGGCTCCGAGTGATCTGGCGGTGGTCCCGCCTCGCTTTCTGTGAAGCGGATCACCATCCGCCGGGTTTTGTTGAACCTTGAACTTCATTTTTGTACTGTCGATGTCGTCAGCCGATCCCGACGGATCCGGCGCACGTCTACAGAAGGTTTGCCATGTCCCTCGTTCTTGACCCCGCCGCCCAGGACCTGCTGTTCCGCGAGGCCCGTACCGCGAACACCTTCACCGACGAGCCGGTGTCGGACGAGCAGGTGCAGGCGATCTACGACCTGGTCAAGTTCGGCCCGACCGCCTTCAACCAGACCCCGCTGCGCATCACCCTGGTCCGCTCCGCCGAGGCCCGCGAGCGCCTCGTGCAGCACATGGCCGAGGGCAACCAGGCGAAGACCGCCACCGCCCCGCTGGTCGCGATCCTCTCCGCGGACAACGAGTTCCACGAGGAGCTGCCGGCCCTGCTCCCGGCCTTCCCCCAGGCCAAGGACCTCTTCTTCAGCGAGCGTTCCGCCCGTGAGGGTGCCGCCGGCCTCAACGCCGCCCTGCAGGCCGCGTACTTCATCATCGGCGTGCGTGCCGCCGGCCTCGCCGCCGGCCCGATGACCGGTCTCGACTTCGCCGGTGTCCAGAAGGAGTTCCTGGACGGCGACCACACCCCGCTGATGGTCGTCAACATCGGCAAGCCGGGCGCCGACGCCTGGTACCCGCGCTCCCCGCGTCTGGCGTACGACGACGTCATCACCACCGTCTGAGGCACACCGACGCAACCGACGCATTCACGACTGAGGCCCCTGGCTCGTGCCGGGGGCCTCAGTCGCACCTGCCTGGTTTCCTACGTCGTCCTCAGGGCCTGGGCCATCTTCGTCAGGCGGTCGAACGACGCCGTGCCCGTCACCACCGTCGTGGAGCCCTTGTCGCGCAGGACCAGCGCGTCGTACTGCCCGCCCTCGTACCGCGTCCACGTCGCGTCCCCTATGCGCTGGGTGACCTTCGTCTCCCGGGCGCGCTGGGTGGCCTCGTCGATGAAGACGGACGGCTTCTGAGCGGACTGCTCCACCGCCACGTACTCACCCTCGGAGTCATGGAAGCCGAGGTGCCACGCGTCGAAGTTCGCGCCCGAGAAGCGCACCGAGGTCGCCTTCCAGTCGGCCGACAGGCCCTGGGGCGCGACCACCGGGTAGCTCGCGGCGCGGCGAGCCGTCAGCAACTCGACGCGGTAGTCGACCCGTTTGAGGTCGGGAGCGGAGTCGTCGTGCGGGAGGAAGAGGTAGATGACTCCCGCCGCGAGACTGATGAGGCCCAGGGACAGAATCATGTCCCGGACCGTCTTCTGCTTGCCGTTCTTGCCGTTCGAACCTGCCACGCTCCCTATCGTCGCAGGTGCACCGGTCCGCTCATCCGTGGGGCCCCCTGCTCATTTTGTCTGCCTGACGATAGAGTCGGGGCCAACACCCTCGTCCGGCCGTCGCCGTATCAGAAAGGTGCGTCTCGATGACCGAGCATCATCATCTGCCGTCCGAACTCGAAGTCCCCTCCGAGGCTCCCGACCGCAACCTCGCCCTGGAACTCGTCCGGGTGACCGAGGCCGCCGCGATGGCCGCGGGCCGCTGGGTCGGCCGCGGTGACAAGAACGGCGCCGATGGTGCCGCGGTGCGCGCCATGCGGACCCTCGTCTCGACCGTCTCGATGAACGGCGTCGTCGTCATCGGTGAGGGCGAGAAGGACGAGGCGCCCATGCTCTTCAACGGGGAGCATGTCGGCGACGGGACCGGGCCCGAGTGCGACATCGCCGTCGACCCCATCGACGGTACGACCCTGACCGCCAACGGCATGACGAACGCCATCGCTGTCCTCGCGGCGGCCGACCGCGGGTCGATGTTCGACCCGTCCGCCGTCTTCTACATGGACAAGCTGGTCACCGGGCCGGACGCCGCCGACTTCGTCGACATCAACGCGCCCGTCTCCGTGAACATCCGCCGGGTCGCCAAGGCCAAGCGGGTCACGCCCGAGGACGTCACCGTCGTCATCCTCGACCGGCCGCGCCACGTCGGCATCATCCAGGAGATCCGGGAGACCGGCGCGCGCATGAAGCTGATCTCCGACGGCGATGTCGCCGGTTCGATCCTCGCCCTGCGCGAGGGCACCGGCGTCGATCTGCTGCTGGGCATCGGCGGTACGCCCGAGGGCATCATCTCGGCCTGCGCCGTGAAGTGCCTCGGCGGCACCATCCAGGGCAAGCTGTGGCCGAAGGACGACGAGGAGCGGCAGCGGGCGGTGGACGCGGGGCACGATCTCGACCGCGTTCTGCTGACCGACGACCTGGTCTCCGGTGAGAACGTGTTCTTCGTCGCGACCGGGATCACCGACGGTGAGTTGCTGCGGGGGGTTCGTTATCGGTCGGAGACGGCGACGACGGAGTCGATCGTGATGCGGTCGAAGTCGGGGACGGTTCGCCAGATTTCGTCCGAGCATCGGCTCAGCAAGCTGCGGGCGTACAGCGCGATCGACTTCGATCGCGCCAAGTAGTCACAGCCCCGCACCCCTGTCGGGGCGCCCCTTGTGCGGAGGGGCGCCCCTTTCGCTGTGACAGGTCGGGTCAGCCCGCCGCGGCTATCGTGTCGTGGCTGGTCTTCTTGAGTTCCATTTCGCGGCGGCGGCGCCTGGCCAGGACCACGCGGCGTTCGGCGGCGGTGAGGCCGCCCCAGACTCCGTACGGCTCGGGTTGCAGCAGTGCGTGTTCGCGGCATTCGACCATCACCGGACAGCCACCGCACACGCGCTTGGCCGCCTCCTCCCGGGAGAGCCGGGCCGCGGTCGGTTCCTTGGAAGGGGCGAAGAAGAGACCCGCCTCGTCGCGCCGGCACACCGCCTCGGTGTGCCATGGGGCGTCCTGGTCCCTTTCTCGCACTGGCACCCGCTGGGGCGGAACGGCAGCGACCTGCAGGGACGAATGCGGCGGTTGCAGCACGGTCTACTCCTGACGACGGCTTCTTCGCGAGCTGGAGGGAGCCGTGGGGCCTACGTGGACCGGGGCGACGGGTCCGGTGCGTCCGGGGCGTGCGATCGCAAGGCGCGCGCGTGCCGGGCGTACCGGGTTCCGCGTGAAGCCCACGGCACCCTCCAAGAGACGATGCAGCAAGCCCTACCCGCTGTGCGCGCGCCTATGCACTGAGTTCCCGACCACTGAGGTTCCAGGGCGTTGTCGAGGCGTCGCGACCTGACCGAATCGCTTCGGGTGCGACCGAATTCACAACCGTCAACGGTCCAGATGTTTGCGCAAACCCTTGTCGACCTTGCGGGAGACCCGGTCGAGGATGTCCTCGATCATCTTGCCCCGCTTGGGTTTCGCCTCGACATTTCCGAGTATCGCCAGCCCGTCCACATAGACCACGGGCGCGTCGGGATCACCCGAATCCAGCGTGCTCACCTCGAAGTTGCCGAGCACACCGCCGCCGGTGCCGCGCAACGAGACGTTCTCCGGGACGCGGATCTCGACGTTGCCGAAGACCGAGATCGCCTTGATGACGACCTGCTGGTACTCGAATATCGCCTCGCTGAGGTCGATCTCGACGCTGCCGAAGATCGCGTACGCGTGCATACGGCGGCCCGCGCGCCAGCGGCCCTTGCGGACGGCGGCGCTGAAGACCGCCACCACGTTCTCGTCGGGGTCGAGCGGGATCGCGCCCGGGGTGGGGCGGTTGGGCGCGGGGGTGTACGCCCATCCCGCGTCCCGGGGCGCGCGGGACTGGTAGGACTGATAGGGCTGGTGGCCGGCGGGCAGGTCCCGTACGAAGACCTCCAGTTCGCCGACCGTCTTGGCGCTCAGCACCCCCTCGACGCGCTCGGCGTGTTCGTCGGGCGTGAGGCGGCCCTCGGCCAGCGCCTCGCGCAGGAGGTCCGCGATGCGGTCGCGGTCCGCGTCCGAGGCGCGCAGTTCCGAGGGGCGTGGTTCGGTGTGCTTCTGAAGGTCCACGAAAGCAGCGTACCCAAACGCGATAGATCGCGACTAGGGGTGTGGACGGACGCGTGGACAGACATGTGGACAGACCGACGGGCGACCTCGTTCGAGCTGGTCCCCTCTCAACTGAGTCTTACCTAACAAGCTCCTCCTGTCCGGCAGGTCATACGCTGGTGTGCGCCCGCCAATGAAGGCAGGCCGCTGTCTTCGTCGAGTGAGGAATGGGCGAGATGCCTGAGTTCGCGTACACCGATCTGCTCCCCATGGGAGAGGACACCACCCCGTACCGGCTGGTGACCTCCGAGGGTGTCTCCACCTTCGAGGCCGACGGGCGCACGTTCCTCAAGGTCGAGCCGCAGGCGCTGCGCAAGCTCGCCTCCGAGGCCATCCACGACATCCAGCACTATCTGCGGCCGGCCCACCTGGCGCAGCTGCGGCGGATCATCGACGACCCCGAGGCGTCGGGCAACGACAAGTTCGTGGCCCTGGACCTGCTGAAGAACGCCAACATCGCGGCGGCGGGCGTGCTCCCCATGTGCCAGGACACCGGCACGGCGATCGTCATGGGCAAGCGCGGGCAGAACGTCCTCACGACGGGCGGGGACGAGGCGGCCCTGTCCCAGGGCATCTACGACGCGTATCTGAACCTGAACCTGCGTTACTCGCAGATGGCTCCGCTCACCATGTGGGAGGAGAAGAACACCGGATCCAACCTGCCGGCCCAGATCGAGCTGTACGCCACCGACGGTGGCGCCTACAAGTTCCTGTTCATGGCCAAGGGCGGCGGCTCGGCCAACAAGTCGTTCCTCTACCAGGAGACGAAGGCCGTCCTGAACGAGGCCTCCATGATGAAGTTCCTGGAGGAGAAGATCCGTTCGCTGGGTACGGCCGCCTGTCCGCCGTACCACCTGGCGATCGTGGTAGGCGGCACGAGTGCCGAGTACGCGCTCAAGACCGCCAAGTACGCCTCCGCGCACTACCTCGACGAGATCCCGGCCGAGGGGTCCGAGCTCGGTCACGGCTTCCGGGACAAGGAGCTCGAGGAGAAGGTCTTCGAGCTGACGCAGAAGATCGGGATCGGCGCGCAGTTCGGCGGCAAGTACTTCTGCCACGACGTACGGGTGGTTCGGCTGCCTCGGCACGGGGCTTCCTGTCCCGTCGCCATCGCCGTGTCCTGCTCGGCCGACCGGCAGGCCGTCGCGAAGATCACGGCGGAGGGTGTCTTCCTGGAGCAATTGGAGACCGATCCGGCGCGGTTCCTGCCGGAGACGACGGACGAGCATCTCGACGAGGCGTCCGACGTGGTCAGGATCGACCTCAACCAGCCCATGGACGACATCCTCGCCGCGCTGACCAAGTACCCGGTGAAGACGCGGCTGTCGCTCTCCGGGCCGCTGGTCGTGGCGCGTGACATCGCGCACGCCAAGATCAAGGAGCGGTTGGACGCGGGCGAGGAGATGCCGCAGTACCTGAAGGACCACCCGGTGTACTACGCCGGGCCGGCGAAGACTCCTGAGGGGTACGCGTCGGGGTCGTTCGGGCCGACCACGGCCGGGCGCATGGACTCGTACGTCGAGCAGTTCCAGGCGGCGGGTGGGTCGAAGGTGATGCTGGCGAAGGGGAACCGGTCGGCGCAGGTCACCAACGCGTGCGACGCGCACGGCGGCTTCTACCTCGGCTCCATCGGCGGCCCGGCCGCGCGACTCGCCCAGGACTGCATCAAGAAGGTCGAGGTCGTCGAGTACGAGGAGCTCGGTATGGAGGCGGTGTGGAAGATCGAGGTCGAGGACTTCCCCGCGTTCATCGTCGTCGACGACAAGGGCAACGACTTCTTCAAGGATCCGGCGCCGGCGCCTACGTTCACGTCGATTCCGGTGCGGGGGCCGGGGCTGGCGTAGGCGGGTTCGGGGCGGTGGAGGTGGGGGTGCGCGTCAGTTTGTTTCGCCCCCGCCGCCCCTACCCGTCCCATCCCCAGGGGCTCCGCCCCTTCGGCCCCGCTGGGGCTGCGCCCCAGACCCCCTTCGGCCTGGACGGCCTCGTCCTCAAACTCCCCCAGAGGGGGGACCCCCAACGGGCTGACAGCCACAGGTACGGGGAATACGTCCCCCCGGACCCGCGCTGTGCCTTCCGGAGGTACGACGATGACAACGCCCGACCCGCAGTACCGCATCGAGCACGACTCCATGGGGGAGGTACGCGTCCCCGTCCACGCCAAGTGGCGGGCCCAGACGCAGCGTGCCGTCGAGAACTTCCCCATCTCCGGGCAACGTATCGAGCGCTCCCATATCGAGGCGCTCGCCCGGATCAAGGGTGCCGCCGCGAAGGTCAACGCGCGGCTCGGTGTGGTCGACAAGGACATCGCCGACGCCATCCAGGAGGCCGCCGACGAGGTCGCTGCCGGGATTTGGGACGAGCACTTTCCCGTCGACGTGTTCCAGACCGGTTCCGGGACCTCGTCCAACATGAACGCCAACGAGGTCATCGCCGGCCTTGCCAGTGAGCGGCTCGGCAGAGACGTACACCCTAATGATCATGTCAACGCCTCCCAGTCGTCCAACGACGTGTTCCCCTCCTCGATCCACATCGCCGCCACCGCCGCCGTCACCCGCGATCTGATCCCCGCTCTCGACCACCTCGCCGACGCCCTCACCCGCAAGTCCGAGGAGTTCGCCGACGTCGTGAAGTCGGGGCGTACGCATCTCATGGACGCCACGCCCGTGACCCTCGGGCAGGAGTTCGGGGGGTACGCGGCGCAGGTGCGGTACGGCGTGGAGCGGCTGCGGGCCTCGCTGCCCCGGCTCGCCGAGCTGCCCCTCGGCGGTACCGCCGTCGGGACCGGCATCAACACCCCGCCCGGGTTCTCCGCCGCCGTCATCGAGGAGGTCGCCCACGCCACCGGGCTGCCCCTCACCGAGGCTCGCGATCACTTCGAGGCTCAGGGGGCGCGGGACGGGATCGTCGAGACCAGCGGGCAGCTGCGGACCATCGCCGTGGGGCTGACGAAGATCGCCAATGATCTGCGGTGGATGGCCTCCGGGCCGCGGACCGGGCTCGCCGAGATCAGCCTGCCCGATCTTCAGCCGGGCTCGTCCATCATGCCCGGCAAGGTCAATCCCGTGATCCCCGAGGCCGTGCTGATGGTCTCCGCGCAGGTCATCGGCAATGACCTCACCGTCACCACCGCCGGTGCCGCCGGGAACTTCGAGCTCAACGTGATGCTGCCGGTCATCGCCAAGAATGTTCTTGAGTCCGTGCGGCTGCTAGCCAACGTCTCGCGGCTGCTTGCCGATCGGACCGTCGACGGGATCGTGGCCCATCGGGAGCGGGCGCGTGAGTACGCCGAGTCCTCGCCCTCCGTCGTCACGCCGCTGAACAAGTACATCGGGTACGAGGAAGCCGCCAAGGTGGCCAAGAAGTCGCTCGCCGAGAAGAAGACGATCCGCCAAGTCGTCCTGGAATCAGGGTATGTGGAGCGCGGCGACCTCACCGTGGAGCAGCTCGACACGGCGCTTGATGTCCTGCGGATGACGCGCCCGTAACGTCATCCGGCCACCGGCGTGAACCGTGACACGCACCGCAGCATCGTATGCCCGGGGCACCTAATATCTCTCCATGACAGACGACGGAGCGTTGAGACGAGTGGAAGCGGGCGGATCGGCGGCGTACTGGTCCCCCGGGAGTCAAGTCCTGTGGCGGTACCGTGAGAACTCCGGCGAGCGCTTCCACATCGCGCGGCCCGTCACCGTCGTACGGGATGATCCCGAGGTGCTCGCGGTGTGGATGGCCCCCGGCACCGAGTGCGTCAAACCCGTGCTGGCGGACGGTACGCCCGTGCATGTGGAGCCGCTGGAGTCGCGGTACACCAAGCCCCGGACCGTGCAGCGCGACCGCTGGTTCGGCACCGGGGTGCTGAAGCTGGCGCGACCCGCCGAGCCCTGGTCGGTGTGGCTTTTCTGGGAGCCGGGCTGGCAGTTCAAGAACTGGTACGTGAACCTGGAGGAGCCGCTTGCCCGTTGGGCCGGCGGCGTCGACTCCGAGGACCACTTCCTCGACATCACCGTGAATCCCGACCGGACTTGGGAATGGCGTGACGAGGACGAGTTCGCGCAGGCCCAGCAGGCCGGACTGATGGACGCCCAACTCGCCGAACGGGTAAGGAAAGCGGGGCGTTCGGCGGTGGAGGTCATCGAGGCCTGGGGGGCACCGTTCGCTGATGGCTGGCAGCACTGGCGCCCGGATCCGTCGTGGGCTGTACCGTCACTGCCGGAGGACTGGGACCGTACGCCCGCGCACATGTCGTCATGAGACCCTTGATGCGCCCCCGGTGCACAACCGTAGGATCGTCCTCCACAAGGGCGCACAACCGTAACTCCCGGAACATGCGCTGGGCCTGACCATACGTCACCGAGGGGCGGCAGGACGTGAGCGAGGCGTACGAGGGCAACACCGGTCCGGGCCGAACAGGGCTCGCCGGTGCATCAGGAACAACCCCTGACCACGCCGGTTTTCCGTTCCTGGGGCACGTATTCCGGGTATCGGGAAGTCGGCGGGACCAACTGCGTGTACAACGCGCAGCCCCGGACGGATGGATTCGACACGCGTGACGGAGCAACCCACCTCGCACGAGCACCGGCGACCGGACAACGGCCGGCCGGACAACCCCGCGGACACCCGCGGGGCGCTTCTGCGTTCCCCGGAGGCGGCGGCCTTGCCGCTGCCGAAGCAGACAACAGGGCAGGGAGGGGCCGCCGGTGGGCTGGAGGCCGCCGCAGGCTCTGTGACAGGCTCGGAGTGCCCCGAGACCGTCGGCGGCGCCGGTACGGCCGCGCACGACGCGGGAACAGCGGGAACAGAGGCGGGAACAGGCGCGATGGCATCCAGCTCGGGTACTGGTACCGGTACGTCCGGCTCCACCGGCCCCAACTCCGCAGGCCCCCCGGCCATCCCCGGCCCCGAGCACTCGCAGCCCGACCAGCAGTCCTCGACCGAGCCCGACGCGCACCGCCCGCGTCCGGCGCCGGACAGCATCCCTGTCCAGCCGGACGGTGACACGGCCCGCCCCGGCACGGAGAACCACGCCGCCGAGAACCACGCCACGGGCAACCACACGGGCGTCGGCGCGCCCGCCGAGGTCCCCGGGCCCACCGACAGCGCCGAGACGCTCTCGGGCGCATCTGCGGGCAAGGAGCGGCGTTCCGGGCAGGGCAACCCCGCCGGCACCCCCCTGCCGATGCGGCGGGACGGCGACCGGCTGCGGTTCGTCGGTGCCGCCACCCGGCGGATCGCCCGGGGCATCGACCTCGACGAGATCGTGATGGGGCTGTGCCGGGCCACCGTGCCGACGTTCTCCGACACGATCCTCGTCTATCTGCGCGACCCGCTGCCCGTCGGCGACGAGCGGCCCACAGGACCGCTGGTGCTGCGGCTGCGCCGCACCGACCGGCTTCCGGCGGAGCGGGACACCGAGAACGGCTTCCTGGCCACCTCCGCCGTCCCGCAGCCCCCGCCCGAGCTGTCCCCGGTCAGCGCCGAACTGTGCGAGGTGCGTCCCGGCGGCGCGCTCGCCGAGGTGCTGCGCGGCGTACGGCCCGTCTTCGCGGACGCGCCCGCCGCCCGCGCCGCCCTGCCCGAACTGCTCGGCGAGGGCTGCGATCTGGACGTACCGGACGGACAGCGCGCGATCCTCGCCCCGCTGCGCGGCCGGCGGCGGGTCATCGGGGCCGCGCTCTTCCTGCGCCGGCCGGAGCGGATCCCGTTCGAGACGGACGATCTGCTGGTCGCCGCCCAGCTCGCCACCCACAGCGCCCTCGGCATCGACAAGGCGGTGCTGTACGGCCGCGAGGCCTACATCGCCGACGAGTTGCAGCGCACGATGCTGCCGGAGACCCTGCCGCGCCCGACAGGCGTGCGGCTGGCCTCCCGCTATCTCCCGGCCGCCGAGACCGCCCGCGTCGGCGGTGACTGGTACGACGCCATCCCGCTGCCCGGCAGCCGGGTCGCGCTCGTCGTCGGCGACGTCATGGGGCACTCCATGACCAGCGCGGCCATCATGGGCCAGCTGCGGACGACTGCGCAGACCCTCGCCGGTCTCGACCTGCCCCCGCAGGAGGTCCTGCACCACCTCGACGAACAGGCCCAGCGGCTCGGTACGGACCGCATGGCGACCTGCCTGTACGCGGTGTACGACCCGGTATCGCACCGGATCACCATCGCCAACGCCGGTCATCCGCCGCCCGTCCTGCTGCACCTGGGCGGCCGGGCCGAGGTGCTGAAGGTGCCGTCCGGCGCGCCCATCGGCGTCGGCGGTGTCGACTTCGAGGCCGTCGAGCTGGACGCGCCCGCCGGCGCCACCCTGTTCCTCTACACCGACGGGCTCGTCGAGTCCCGGCTGCGGGACGTCTGGACCGGCATCGAGCAGCTGCGCGAGAAGCTCGCCGCGACCGCCCAGCTGACCGGGCCCGACCATCCGCCGCCCCTCGAAGCCCTGTGCGACGAGGTCCTCGACATGCTCGGCCCGGGCGACCGGGACGACGACATCGCGCTGCTCGCCGCCCGCTTCGACGGCATCGCGCCGAGCGACGTCGCGTACTGGTACCTGGACCCGGAGGACGCGGCTCCCGGCCGGGCCCGCCGGCTCGCCCGGCGCGCCCTGTCCCGCTGGGGTCTGGAGGACCTGACGGACTCGGTGGAGCTGCTGGTCAGCGAGGTCGTGACGAACGCGGTGCGCTACGCGACCAAGCCGATCACCCTCCGGCTGCTGCGGACCGACGTACTGCGCTGCGAGGTCGGCGACGACGTACCGCAGCTGCCGCGGCTGCGGCAGGCGCGGGCCACGGACGAGGGCGGGCGTGGCCTGTATCTCGTCAACCGGCTGGCCCGGCGCTGGGGTGCGACCCGGCTGAGCACGGGGAAGGTGGTCTGGTTCGAACTGAACCGGACGTGAGCGGTCACGGTCGTATGAACGAGGTCGCATGTACGAGGAAGGGCCCCCGGTGATCACCGGGGGCCCTTCCTCGTACGTACCTACTGCCCGTCGCCCGGGTCTCCGGGCTCCAGTGTGATCCCGCCCGGCCCGCCGCCCGTCGGGGTCGGGGTCGGCGTCGGGGTCGGGGTCGGCGTCGGGGTCGGGGTCGGCGTCGGGGTCGGCGTCGGGGTCGGGGTCGGGGTCGGCGTCGGCGTCGGCGTCGGCGTCGGCGTCGGGGTCGGCGTCGGGGTCGGCGTCGGGGACGGCGTCGGGGACGGTGTCGGCGTCGGCGTCGGCTTCACGCCCGCGCCCTGCGTGGCGTCCAGGTCGAACTTGGTCACCTTGCCCATCGCGCCGAAGGTGTACTCCGCCCAGATCTTCGCCGGGTAACCGCCGCCGTTGATCCGGCCGCCGCCCGCCGTGATGAGGCCCGTGGCGCCCGTCAGGGAGACCTGTTTGCGGGCCTTCGTGTCTTCGCCGAACAGGCCGACCGAGGTGACCAGACCCGGCGTGTAGCCGGTGAACCAGGCCGACTTGTTCTCGTCGGACGTACCCGTCTTGCCGGCCACCTGCTGGCCCTTGCGGTTCTTCGCCTGGGCCACCGAGACGCGGGCCGTACCGTCGTTGACCACGCCTGTCAGCACCGACGTGACGGTGTCTGCTGCCTCGCGGGTGATGATCTGCTCACCGAGCGAGGAGTCGAACTCGACCGTACGGTCCTTGTGTTCGGCCGACTGCACGACGGCCGGGGTGACCTTGCGGCCGTGGTTGGCGAGGGTGGCGTAGACGCCGGCCATCTCCATCGGGCTCGCGCCCATCGTGCCGAGGGTCTGCGCGGGCACCGCCTGCAACCCCTCGGTGTCCAGGCCGAGTTCGTCGGCGACCTTCATGACCTCGGACATCCCGACGTCGACGCCCATCTGCGCGAACACCGAGTTGATCGACTTGTTCATCGCGGTCTGGACGGTGACGTCGCCGTAGTCGTCGTCGTCCTCGTTGGGCGGGCCGAAGCCGACCTTCTTGCCGTCGGAGACGACCTGCCGGCCGCTCGTGCCGTCGTAGATCGTGTCCGGGTTGATCAGATCGCCGCCCTGCGTACGCGCCTGCTCCTCCATGGCCGCCGCGAGGATGATCGGCTTGAAGGTGGACGCGGGCTGGTAGTCACGCCGGGTCGCGTTGCTGATGAAGTGCTTGAAGTAGTCGACACCGCCGTACAGCGCGAGCACCCGCCCGGTCTTCGGGTCGACGGACGCGGCACCGGCCTGGACGTTGCCGTCGACCTTGCGCTTCTTCGCGTCGAGCTTGCTGGTGAGCTGGCTCTTGACCGCCTGCTCCAGCGCGACCTGCTTCTTCCGGTCGATGTTGAGCGTGATCGTCCAGCCGCCCGCGTCGACCTGCGCCCTGGCGTCCTCGGCGTCGCTGGCCGTGCCCTGGGTGACGAGTTGCTTGGCCAGCTCGCCCTTGGCGGCGTCGACGAGGTAGCCGGTCTGGCCCTCCAGGCCCGGGGCGCCCTTCGGGGGCTTCGGCACCGGGAACTTCATGGCCGCGCGCTCGGTCTTGTCGAGCCAGCCCTCCTCGACCATGTTGTCGAGTACGTAGTTCCAGCGCGCGGTCACCAGCTTCTTGCCGGTGTCGGAGGCGACCGCCCAGTCGTACTGGCTCGGCGCCTGGAGCAGCGCGGCGAGGTACGCGCCCTGCGCGACGGTGAGGCGCTTGGCGTCGACGCCGTAGTAGGCCTGCGCGGCGGCCTGGATGCCGTAGGAGTCGCGGCCGTAGTAGTTGGTGTTGATGTAGCCGGCGAGGATGAAGTCCTTGGACTTCTCGCGGTCCACCTTCAGCGAGATGACCAGTTCCTTCAGCTTGCGTGTGACGGTCTGGTTCTGGTCCAGGTAGTAGTTCTTGACGTACTGCTGGGTGATCGTCGAACCACCCTGCTTGCCCTTGCCGGACAGCGTGTTGATCAGACCGCGGGTGGTGCCCTTGAGGTCGACGCCGGAGTCCTTGTAGAAGGACTTGTTCTCGGCGGCGACGAAGGTCAACTGGACCTTCTTGGGTACGTCGGCCAGGTCCACGATCTCGCGGTTCACCGTGCCGGTGCGGGCGAGGACGGTGCCGTCGCTGTACTTGTAGATGTTGCTCTGCAGCTTCGCGGCGGCATTGCCTGCGGGCACCTCGATCATCAGGTACAGCACGATGAAGGCGCCCATGCCGAGCAGGATGAAGCCGAAGAACGCGCCGAGGATCTTCTTCCAGGTGAAGAGCCGGCGGATGAAACTCTTACCTTCCTTGCCGCCCTTGCCACTCTTGCCCCGCGCCGCCGCCCTGCTGGCTGCCCGGCCCTGGGGCGCCGTCGCGGTCGCGGTCGCGGTGCCGCCCCCGGTCCCGGTCTCGGATTCGGTCCCGTGCTCGGTTCCGGTCGACGTGTCTCTGGGCGAGCGCTTGGGCGCCGCGCGGCGGCCACCGCGCTGCTGCCGCGCTCGTCTCTCGTCCGCTCGTCCCATGAGTTCGCTTCGCTCCGGTTCCTTCTTGTGTTCCGTCTCGCACGTCACACAGGTTCGTGGCTCAGGTCAGCTCAGAAAAATAACACCGGCAGATAAGACGACGAGATTTCGATCCCGCCTTTTCCGGACGTGACAATCAGCACCCACCCCACTGGAACCGACTACTGGGGGGTGCGGAAGGTTGCCGGGCGAGCTAAAGTGATATCACTTAGCTAGAACACTGCTAGGGTCTGGCGACACCAGACCATGAAACGGGGGCCATCCATGACCACGGACAACTCCACTCCGACCACCGATCCCGACGCCGATCTGCCCGACATGCCCGACCCGCAGGTCCGGGAGTTTCCCGCCCACAGCATCGGCGGCGGACTCGCCCTGCTGGTGGGGCTGGTCGGACTCGCGCTCGGCGTCGGCATGGTCGTCAGCGCGACGGCCGTCTCCGGCGGCGGGGCCAAGGCCGCGCTGATCGTGCCCGGCATCCTGGTCGGCCTCTGCTCCTTCATCGCCATGTGCGGCCTGAACACGGTGGCGCCGGGCGAGGCCCGGGTCGTCCAGCTCTTCGGGCGGTACCGGGGGACGATCCGGCAGGACGGACTGCGCTGGGTGAACCCGCTCACCTCGCGCACGAAGATCTCGACCCGGGTCCGCAACCACGAAACGGCCGTCCTCAAGGTCAACGACGCCTACGGCAACCCGATCGAGCTCGCCTCGGTCGTGGTGTGGAAGGTCAAGGACACCGCGCAGGCGACGTTCGAGGTGGACAACTACATCGAGTTCGTCGCCACCCAGACCGAGGCGGCCGTCCGGCACATCGCCATCGAGTACCCGTACGACGCCCACGAGGAGGACGGGCTCTCGCTGCGCGGCAACGCCGAGGAGATCACCGAGAAGCTGGCCGTCGAGCTGCACGCGCGCGTGGCGGCGGCCGGCGTCCAGATCATCGAGTCCCGCTTCACCCACCTCGCGTACGCTCCCGAGATCGCCTCCGCGATGCTCCAGCGGCAGCAGGCGGGGGCGGTCGTCGCCGCACGGCGGCTGATCGTCGACGGCGCGGTCGGGATGGTCGAGGCCGCGCTCGCCCGGATCACCGAGCAGGACATCGTGGAGCTGGACTCCGAACGGAAGGCGGCGATGGTGTCGAACCTGCTGGTGGTGCTGTGCGGCGACCGAGCGGCGCAGCCGGTCCTGAACACGGGGTCCCTGTACCAGTGAGTGGTCCCTCCGGGGGTTCGGCGGGTGAGAACCCCGAGGACCTCGAACGCCCCGAGCGCCCCGAGCGGCGGCCGCAACAGCAGCGCAAGCAGGTGCTGCTGCGGCTGGACCCTGCCGTGTACGAGGCGCTCGCCCGGTGGGCGGGGGATGAGCTGCGCTCGGCCAACGCGCAGATCGAGTTTCTGTTGCGGCGGGCGTTGGCGGAGGCGGGAAGGCTGCCGGGGGAAGCGGGGCCGATTCCTCGGCGCGGGCGTCCCCCTGGGGGCTCCGCCCCCAGACCCCCGTCGGCCTGAAGGGCCTCGTCCTCAAACTCCCCCAGAGGGGGGACCCCCGGACGGGCTGAAGATGCCCGTCCGGCACTGAGATGCACCCGCCCGCCGCCGGAGAGTGCCCGGTGACAGAACCGTGACAATCGGCTCCCACCTGCGCACTCACACCCCATCCCGCACCCCCTCCCACGCTCTATACACGGCAGGTATACACACCACGTATACCCCGTGCGTATAGTCCTCCCCATGTCCATCGGTCACACCCTTCTGGGACTCCTGGAGTCCGGCCCCCGACACGGTTACGACCTGAAGCGGGCCTTCGACGAGAAGTTCGGTCATGATCGCCCGCTGCACTACGGGCAGGTCTACTCGACGATGTCCCGACTGCTGAAGCACGGGCTCGTCGAGGTCGACGGGATCGAGGCCGGCGACGGCCCCGAGCGGAAGCGTTACGCGATCACCGACGCCGGGATCACCGACGTACAGCGGTGGCTCGCCACGCCCGAGAAGCCCGAGCCGTATCTGCAGTCGGTCCTCTACACGAAGGTCGTCCTCGCGCTGCTCACGCACCGGAACGCCGGTGACATCCTCGACACGCAGCGCTCCGAGCACCTGCGGATGATGCGCATCCTGACCGACCGCAAGCGCAAGGGCGACCTCGCCGACCAGCTCATCTGCGACCACGCCCTGTTCCACCTCGAAGCCGATCTGCGCTGGCTGGAACTGACCGCCGCGCGTCTCGACAAACTCGCTCTGGCGGTGACGGCCCGATGACCTCGACCCCTCCTCCCGGTTCCCTGCTCGTCGCGAGCGAACTGCGCAAGGCCTACGGCCCGACCAACGCGCTCGACGGCGCCGAGTTCTCGATCCACCCCGGCGAGGTCGTCGCCGTGATGGGCCCGTCCGGGTCCGGCAAGTCGACCCTGCTGCACTGTCTCGCCGGGATCGTGCCGCCCGACTCGGGGTCCATCACGTACAACGGGCGTGAGATGGCCGGCATGAGCGACGCGCAGCGCAGTCAGCTGCGGCGCACCGAGTTCGGGTTCGTGTTCCAGTTCGGGCAGCTCGTCCCGGAACTCACCTGCGTCGAGAACGTGGCGCTCCCGCTCCGTCTCAACGGGACCTCCCGCAAGGAGGCCGAGCGGACCGCACTGTCCTGGATGGAGCGGCTGGAGGTCGACGACCTCAAGGGCAAGCGGCCCGGCGAGGTGTCCGGCGGTCAGGGTCAACGGGTTGCCGTCGCACGCGCGTTGGTCACCGGTCCCCGGGTGCTGTTCGCCGACGAGCCCACCGGTGCCCTCGACTCGCTCAACGGCGAGCGCGTGATGGAGCTGCTCACCGAGGCCGCCCGGTCGACCAACGCGGCCGTCGTGCTCGTCACCCACGAGGCACGGGTGGCCGCCTACTCGGACCGCGAGATCGTCGTACGGGACGGGAAGTCACGGGACATGGAGCGCGTCGTATGAGCGCTCGGCAGTGGACGAGGGACTTGGGGCTGGGGGTCCGGTTCGCCTTCACGGGCGGGCGCGAGGGCTGGGGGCGGGTCCTGCTGACGGCCGTCGGGGTCGGGCTCGGGGTGGCGCTGCTGCTGCTGACGACCGCCATCCCGAGCGCCCTGGCGGCCCGGGGCGATCGCGAGAGCGCCCGGACGAACATCATGTACGTCGACACGCAGATGCCGAAGGCCGACAACACGCTGCTCGTCGCCATGGCGGACACGAACTTCCGCGCCGACGACATACGCGGGCGGGCACTGGAGGCCGAGGGGCCACGGGCGCCCTTGCCGCCGGGGGTCGACAAACTCCCCGCGGCCGGGGAGATGGTCGTCTCGCCCGCTCTCGAAAGGCTGCTGAAGTCCGGCGACGGCAAGCTGCTGCGGGAGCGGCTGCCGGACCGGATCGTCGGCACCATCGACGACAACGGGCTCAGGGGACCGGCCGAACTCGCCTTCTACCGGGGCGCCGACAATCTCGCGGAGCACCTCACCAACGGTGTGAACGCGCGGATCAACCGGTTCGGGGATCTGGAATCGAGTTCCGAGGGGATGGACCCCGTCCTGCTCCTCCTCACCCTCGTCGTCTTCGTGGTGCTGCTGATGCCGGTCGGTGTCTTCATCGCCACGGCCGTACGGTTCGGCGGTGAGCGGCGCGACCGGCGGCTGGCCGCGCTGCGGCTGGTCGGGGCCGACGGCATGATGACCCGGCGGATCGCGGCGGGCGAGGCCTTTGCGGGCGCCGCGGTCGGGCTCGTCCTCGGCGCCGTCTTCTTCCTGATCGGCCGTCAGGCCGCGGGCTACGTCGAAATCCTCGACATGAGCGTCTTCCCCAGCGATCTGAATCCGGCTCCCGCGCTGGCCGTCCTGGTCGGGGTCGCCGTCCCGGTGGCCGCAGTGCTGGTCACCCTGTTCGCGCTGCGCGGTGTCGTGATCGAACCGCTCGGCGTGGTGCGTACGGCCAGGCCGCCGCGCCGTCGGCTGTGGTGGCGGCTGCTGATGCCGCTGGGCGGGATCGCGGCGCTCTCTCCCATGATCGGGCAGGGCAACGACGCCGGGCAGTTCAACGACCTCCTCGTCATCACCGGTGTCACGCTGCTGCTCGTCGGGGTGACCGCGCTGCTGCCCTGGGTCGTCGAGGCGACCGTCGCCCGGCTCGGCTCCGGCGGGCTCTCCTGGCAACTGGCCGTCCGGCGTCTCCAGTTGAGCAGCGGTACCGCGGCGCGCATGGTGAACGGCATCGCGGTGGCGGTGGCCGGTGCGATCGCGCTGCAGATGTTCTTCGCCGGGGTCTCCGGCGCCTACACGACCGCGTCGGACCAGGACCTCGACCGGGCCCAGATGGAGTTCAGCGTTCCCGACAACGTCTCCCCGGCCTCGGCCGCCCAGAAGCTCACCAGCACCAAGGGCGTACGGAAGATCACCGTGATCTCCTCCGCCTCGGTCGGCGATAAGGCCAAAGACCCGGAAAACTCTGTCGAGTTGACCATCGGCGACTGCGCGACGCTGCGTGAGATGGGCCATCTGCCCTCGTGCCGCGACGGCGATGCCTTCACCGTGCGGGGCGCCGAGTACGACACGGTGACGCCCCGAATGGTCAAGCCGGGCCGGGAGTTGTGGATCAGCTCGGACCGCGCCCTGGCGACGACGAAGCCGTCGGACGCCTGGACGGTGCCGGCGGGCCTCAAGCAGGCCGGCGTGCGCGAGGACCCGTCCGGGGTCGAGCACGGCGGCATCCTCGCCACGCCGGGCGCCCTGCCCAAGGAGACCGTGGCGGAGGCCGCCGGACGGATCTTCATCGGCCTCGACCCCGAGGTGGCGGACGCCCACGACCTGGTCCGCAACACGGCGGCGCGGATCGACCCTCTCACGGCGCCCGACACCTGGACGTCGAGCGACCGCACCAAGCAGTTCAACTCGATCCGCACCGGCCTCTTCGTCGGCGCGACCTGCGTCCTGTTGCTGATCGGGGTGAGCCTGCTGGTCTCGCAGCTGGAGCAGTTGCGCGAGCGCCGGAAGCTGCTGTCGTCCCTGGTCGCCTTCGGCACCCGGCGGCGCACCCTGAGCCTGTCGGTGCTGTGGCAGACGGCGATCCCGATCGGACTGGGGCTGATGCTGTCGTCGGTGGTGGGACTGACCCTGGGCGTCGTCCTGCTGAAGATGACGAGCAGGTCGGTCCACGTCGACTGGGCCGCCGTACTGGCGATGACCGGCATCGGCGCGGGAGTCGTCCTCCTGGTGACGCTGCTGAGCCTGCCGCCGCTGCTGCGGCTGATGCGCGCGGAGGGCCTGCGCACGGAGTGACCCTCCCGCGCACCCCCGCCGACGGGCCCCTCGAGGGGCCCGTCGGCGTTCCGCTCAGAGGCTGTACTCCTTGACCACCCGCCGCACCTGGGCGAAGAGCATGCCGACGTTGACCGCCTTGCGGCAGACGACCACGGCGACGACGTCCTGCTGCTCGTTCAGCCGCACGAACAGGTGAGTGAGGTTCTCGCTGTTGACGAGGATCTCCTGGAAGAAGTGCTGGTCGCTCGGGGTGCCCCGCCGTTCCTTGAACACGTCCTCGATCATCACGACCGTACGGCCCTGGAACAGGTCGAGGGTCGCGCCCGCCAGCAGGTCGAGTACCTCCGGCGGATGGTTGTCGACCGTCTCGTACGACAGCAGCATCCCGGTGGCCATGTCGACCACCCCGGACGCGACACACTCGGGGGCATCGGTACGGAGCGCCTTGACCAGGCTCATGACCTGGTCGGAGAAACCTGTGGTCATGCGTTTCGTCGCCATCCTTTCCTTCACACTCCTTCGGTCGCCACGGCGGGGTCCGTCGCGGTGAGGATCGAGCCGATACGGCGCAGCGCCGGCTGGGTCGCGCGGTGCAGCCGGTCCAGGTCGACGCCCTCGTCGCCGAGTACGACCATCAGCGCGGTGTCCCCGACGGCGTAGAACGCGGCACAGCCCTGACTGCCGTAGGTGACCGTCCGGCGCAGGGTGCCGCGGCCGGTCGCCTGGGCGGCCCGGCGGGCGAGACCGAGCCCCGCGGCGGCGATGGCGGCGAGGCCTTCGGGGTCGATCGACTCCGCGGTGTCCGCCGCTATGAGCAGTCCGTCGGTGGCGGCAATTGCCGTGTCGGTGATTCCTTCCACTTTTTCGCGCAGATCGCGCATTTCCATGGCCAGCGCATTGTGGTCCATGTACTCAACTCCCCTATGACTTCTATTAATCATGAGTTCCGTTCCGCATGCGGAAGAACCCTTTCCAGCTCGTCCCGCGCTTTTCCGGGACGAGAGTTTCGGTGATGCCACTGGCGCCGGGTTCACGGCGGGGCAGGGCGGTAAGCGGGGTGACGACGGCAGGGTCGACGTACGGGGGCGGCAGTGGCGGAGGTGGTGACGGCGGGGGCGGCCTGCGCTGCCGCAGTCCCTCCTGCGGCACCCGTACGACCGGGAGGGGCGCGGCGCCCTCGGCGCACTCCAGCAGCCCGGCACCGGTCATCCGCGCCACCTCGACCGTCACCGTGTACACCCCCCGGCCGGTACGGAACGCGAGGTCACGGGCGGTCCGCCGGCCGTCGGCGTGGGCAAGCAACTCCTGCTGTACGGGGGTGAGTCGCCCCTCAGCGACTGCAACCGGTGCCGAACTCGGGCTCGGACGCTCACGGTTCGGGCGTACCGGGTGGGGCAGGGCGGCGAGGGCGGCCAGTTTGCGGTTGGCGTCCTGGAGCAGGCGGACCGGCCCCTCGCCCACCGGGACGGGGGCGAGCGGCTCGGCCCCGGGGTCGCGTTCGCAGGCGTTTACGCGGCCGGCGACGACCGCGAAGACGGCGTCCCGTAACGCCATCATGCAGACGACGCGCAGCTGGACGGCGCCCGCGTACCCGTGCCTGATCAGTTCCGCGCCCGGCCAGCGCGCTCCCCCGGCCTCCCGCACCAGCTCGGCCCAGTCCTCCCCGCTGATCCGGCGGGAACGCAGCAGCAGCGCCTCCGGGCCGGGGGCGCCCGGGCTCTCGGCGCCGACGACGAGACCGCGCCGGAAGTGGAAGGTCCCGCCGGGGCTGCCGGCCGCGTGCAGCGCCCCGGTGAACTCCTCGCGCCCGCAGTCGGCCAGGGAGTTCAGCAGCAGGCCGTAGCCGATCCGGCCAAGGGAATCCGGGGATTCGGATTCGGGTCTGGAGTCACGGGCGGATGCGGACGCGGCGGCGGTGGCGGATATGGAATCGCGGATGACCGACATCACTCCCCTTGGCCTTGCCCATCGCCATTTCGCACATACGCCTGACGCGTAGCACTGAGGGGGTATGTGTATCAGTCCGGGCGCATATGCAGACCGGGGTCTTGCTACCTGACGGAAGTTGAAATCTCTCGCCGTTCAACGGTCTTTGTTCGACGCTCATTTGATCGAACAGTCACCTGTTTAGTCGCCCAGCACCCGTACGGGCAACGGTCTCAGCGCCTCCCGCAGAGCCGCCGCCAGCTCCTCGTACTCCGCGCCCCGCACCGCGCCCGCGCGCATCGCGAGGCCGATCCGGCGGGTCGGGGCCGGGGCGGCGAAGCGACCGGTGCGGAGCTGGTCGCTGCGGCCCGCCTCGACCCTGACAGCGGTGTCCGGCAGCAGCGTCACGCCGAGGCCGCCGGCCACCAGCTGGACGAGGGTCGACAGACCGGCGGCCGTGGCGGTGACCGGGGCGTCCACGCGCCCGGCGTCGCGGCAGATGTCGAGCGCCTGGTCGCGCAGACAGTGCCCCTCG
The DNA here is from genome assembly GCF_036345175.1 of Streptomyces sp. NBC_00576. NCBI lineage: Bacteria > Bacillati > Actinomycetota > Actinomycetes > Kitasatosporales > Streptomycetaceae > Streptomyces > Streptomyces sp. NBC_00576. Next base: position 3,654,358 of record NZ_CP107780.1, read on the forward strand.
TCCAGGAGCAGCAGGTCGAGCTCGCGCAGCGCCTCACGCGGGATGTCCGTGTGCCCGCCGAGTGGATGGTCGAGGGGCGTGACAAGCACGAAGTCCTCGTCGTACAGGGGGAGTTCGAGGAGGCCGGGCATGCCGGTCGGGACGGCGATCAGAAGCAGGTCGAGGCGCCCGGTGGTGAGCCCGTCGAGGAGGCCGGCGGTCTGCTCCTCGTGGACCTGGAGGTCGAGGTCCGGGAAACGGTCGTGGACGAGCCGCAGGACGGTGGGCAGGAGGTAGGGCGCGACGGTGGGGATCACGCCCAGCCGCAGGGCGCCGGTGAAGGGCGCGCGCACGGCCTCGGCCTCCTCCATCAGCGCGTCGACGGACTCCAGCACGGCCCGGGCACGTACGGCGAGCCGCTCACCGGCGGGCGACAGCAGCACCTTGCGGGTGGTGCGCTCCACCAGGGTGACACCGAGGGCCTCCTCCAGGGCGGAGACGGCGCCCGAGAGAGCCGGCTGGCTCATGCCGATCGCGGCGGCGGCGTCCCGGAAGTGCAGCTGCTCGGCGACGGCGACGAAGGCACGCAACTGGGCGAGACTGGGCCGACGGCGCCCATCGGTGTTCCTGGCCGCGGCCATACCCGTACCCCTCACCCGAACTGATAGCTTTCACTGATCAACATGACAGATTGTATCGATTCCCCTGATCAATGGTGGTGAGTGGGTATGAGCCTCGCGGAACTCGAGTCCGCCCTGCCGGACTACGCGGCGGACCTGCGCCTCAATCTGCGCTCGGTCATCGACCGTTCCGGGCTCACCGGGCAGCGGCTGTGGGGCACCGTGCTCGTCTGCGCGATCGCGTCCCGTTCACCGCATGTGCTGCGCGAGCTGGCGCCGGAGGCCAGGGCGCGCCTCTCACCGGAGGCGTACACAGCCGCCCGCTCGACCGCCGCCGTGATGGCGATGAGCAACGTCTTCCACCGCACCCGCCATCTGCTCTCCGACCCGGAGTACGTGCGGCTGCGCGCCGGTCTGCGGGCCAACGTCCTCGGCGACCCGGGCGTCGAGCGGACCGATGTCGAGCTGTGGTCGGTGGCGGTGTCGGCGATCAACGGCTGCGGAGCCTGTCTGGACGCGCACGAGCGGGTGCTGCGCGGCGCGGGCGTCGACCGGGAGACGGTACAGGCGGCGTTCAGGATCGCGGCGGTCGTCCAGGCCGTCGGCACGACCCTGGACGCGGAGGCGATCCTCGCCGAGTAGCCGCCGGGCAGCCGCGTTTCGCCGGTCGGGGCGGGTGACTGGACGCGGCACGCGGTACGTCCGACAATGGACGGACCCTCACTCCGTTCGTCGCCGCCTTCGTCGTACCGGCCGCGAGGACCGTGTTTCTCCGATTGAGGGAGCCACCCGCATGACCGTCGTCCTGGCGCTGATGGCCGCCGTCGCCCTGACCGCCGCCGCCGTCCTGCCGCGCGTGCTGACCCGGGCCGGCTGGCCCGACCGGGAGCCGGTGCTGGGGCTGTGGGTGTGGCAGTGCCTGGTCGCCACCGTCCTGGTGTGCTGCCTCGCCGCGCTGCTGCTGGGCACGACGGCCGCGTTCGGCACGGTCCGGGCCCACGCCTTCGCGCCGGCGCCGCCCTCGGTCACCGCCGCCTACCAGTTGGGGCGGGCGCCCGTCTGGCTCACCGTACTGACGCTGCTGCTGGCCTGCGGGGCGGCCTGGACGGTCGCCATGCTCGCCCGGGAACTCGCGGAGGCGCGCAGGCGGCGTCGACTGCGGCGCGTACATCTGCGGGAGCGCGCGCCGGACCTGCCCGCCGGTTTCCCGGCTGCCCGGGGGCCGCTGCTGGTTCTGGAGGACGAGTATCCCGACGCCTGGCTGATGCCCGGGCCGACGCCCCAACTCGTCGTCACCACGGGCGCGTTGCGCCGGCTGTCCGACCACGAGCTGGACGCCGTACTCGCCCATGAACTCGGTCACGCCCGCGCCCGCCACGACTGGCTGCTGAACCTCTCGCAGGCGCTGGCCACCGGCTTCCCGCGTGTCCCGGTCTTCACCCACTTCCGGAACCAGACGCACCGCCTGGTCGAACTGGCCGCCGACGACACCGCGTCCCGGCGCTGCGGCCACCGCACCACCGCACTCGCCCTGATCGAACTCAACCGGCACCGGGGCGTGTTGTCCTGCGCGTGTACCCGCGGGCAGCTGGGCGACCGGGTCGAGCGTCTCCTGGCGCCTCCACCGCGCCTGGACGCGCCTTATCGTGCCGCCACCCTTCTGGCCGCCGCCCTGGCCCCACTGATCCCGCTGTTCATCGCCCTGGGGCCGGCCCTCAAGGTGCTCAACTGACCCCTTGTGCGGGTTCATTCGCCTGCGGGCCGGTGGGGGCTTGTCGCGCGCCCACGCGGCGGAGCCGCCAGTGTCACAGCCCCGCGCCCCTTGGGGCCTACGCAGGCGGGTCGGAGGGCGGCGCACCCTGCTCAGGCTGCGCGGCAACCCGCTGAGCCCTGGTCAGCGCGATCTCCGCCGACGTGGCTCCGCGCGGCTGCGGTGCGTGGCGTAGCACCGCCGAATCCTGGGTGTGGGCCTGGGAGTACACGCGCAGATAGCCGACGACCGTGTTGGTCACCGCGACCAGCGGTACGGCGACCACCGCGCCGCCGATCCCCGCCACCATGCTGCCCGCCGCCACGGACAGCACCACCGCCAGCGGGTGGACCCGGACCGCGCGGCCCAGGATGAACGGCTGCAGGATGTGGCCCTCGATCTGCTGCACGGCCAGCACCACCGCCACCACCGCCACCGCCGTGACGACGCCCTGGGTCACCAGCGCCACCACCACCGCCAGGGCGCCCGAGGCGACCGCACCCACCAGCGGGATGAAGGAGAACAGGAAGATGAAGACGGCCAGCGGGACGGCCATCGGCACGTCCAGGAAGTAGATGCCGAGGCCGATGAAGATGGCGTCGATCAGGGCCACTATCACCGTGCCGCGCACATAGGCCGTCAGTGTGTGCCAGGCTCGCGGGCCCGCGCCGGCGACACCGGGACGGGCCGCCGCCGGGACCAGCTTCAGCGTCCACTCCCAGATGCGCTTGCCGTCGTAGAGGAGGAAGAGGGTCGAGAAGGCCGCCAGGAGTATGCCGGTCAGCGCCTCGACGACGACCGTGACGCCCTCCAGGCCCACCGACGTGATCGAGTCCGTGTTGGCGCCGATCGCGTCGCGCAGGTTCTCGGCGATCTTGTTGATCTGCTTGTCGGTGACGTGGAAGGGACTGTTGAGCAGCCAGTTGCGCAGTTCGTCGATGCCGTCCTGGACCTGGTCGGAGAGCTGGTCGGTGTTCTCGATGACCTGCCAGGTCACGAACCAGCCGATCAGCCCCATCACGACGAACCCGAGGATCGCGGTGAGCGCGGTCGCGGGCCCGCGCGGCATGCCCCAGCGGGTGAGGCGGGCGACCGCGGGCTGGAGCAGCGCGGTAATGAGCAGCGCCACCACGAAGGCGAAGACGACGAGTTGGACGGCACTGATGACCCGCATCAGCACCCAGAGGGTGCCCGCGAGCACCAGCAACCGCCAGCCCGCCTCGGCCGCGACCCGTACGCCCCACGGGACGACGGCGGCAGGCTCGGGCCGGACTGCGACCGCGACCGCGCCAGAATCGGTGAGGGTGCTAGCGGTGACGGCGGACGGAGACTGTTCGTGCTCGGGCGGGTGCGCGGACGTGTGCCCGGGCGTGTCCTCGGGCCCGCGTCCGGGGGCGGAGTGTGGCGCGGGCCGTGAGCTGTCCGGTCGGCGCGGTGGCTCAGTGCCGTGCGGCGAGAGCCCGTCGTCCGTGTGCTCCTTCTCCACCTCGGCCCGGCGTGCGTCCAACCGCTCGCCCATCTCGGTCAGCCGGACACCGATCCGGCCGAGCCATTGCGGCACTCGCGACATGATCCGCCCTCGTCCCCCGTCTCTCCCTCTGCCCACCGCTCTCCCCTACAGCTCGCGAGCCTCGGGAGCAGCGGTCCGCGTCTGACCGTACACGGCCGAAGCCCCCCACCGAAGGACGGCGAGGGGCTCGGAAAGGTTGAGACAACTGAGCGCAGAATCCGAAGCAGACGCAGCGGGCCCAGAAGACTTAGTAGTAGTTGTTGGCCTGCCAGAAGTTCCACGCGCCGCACGGGCTGTCGTAGCGGTCGTTCATGTAGCTCAGGCCCCACTTGATCTGGGTGGCCGGGTTCGTCGCCCAGTCGGCGCCGGCCGAGGACATCTTGGAACCCGGGAGCGCCTGCACAAGGCCGAACGCGTCGGAGCTGGGGTTGTCCGCCTGGTAGTTCCAGCTGGACTCGTGGTCCACGATGTTGCTGAAGCACTGGAACTGGTCCGCCGGGACGATCTGGCGCGCCATGTCCTGGACGTCGGCGATCGAGTACGAGTTCTGCACCGGGAAGTAGGCGTTTTCACGCGCCGCGGAACGGCTGGCCGCCTCTTCCGCTTCCTTGCGCGCCTTGGCTTCCGCCTCGGCCTTCTCGGCGGCCTTCTGCTTGGCCACCGCGTCCTTGGCGGCCTGCTTGCGGGCAGACTCCTCGGCGTCCTTCTTGGCGGTGACGTCGGCGGCGATGGCCTGAACGTCGGCCTGCTGCGTCAGGGACGCGGTCTGCACCTGGGCCTGGGAACCCACGGGAATGTCCGTGAGCAGCGTGGTGTCGCCTACCAGTGCCTCGGCGTCGTTGGGGGTCGCGGTCTGGCCCGAGGCCACACCAGTCACTGCGCCGACAGCGGTGACCGCGGTGGCCGAGGCCACTGCCAGTCCCCGGACCGAAATCCGGCTCACACGGTTTCCTTCCAGCATCGCCCGCTTCGGTGACCCTGGCGGACGCAATCTTGCCCCAAGACGCTGTCCTCCCAACTGCGGGGTCACGGGAGGCACGGGCCCGCCGGGCAACTCCCTTGCGGGGAGCGCCGCGTGGTGTGCGGGCGGCATACGACGACGGTATGGAGTTGAAGGCGGTGCTTCTGTGGTGCCGTACTACTGGGGGTACAGATGTGTCGTATGCGGGGCCTGACAGGAGTGAGACTCTGCCGCAACCGGACGCCGGGTGGCAATTCTGAGTTGCGTGTGAAAGCTCACACCTCGTTTGCCCCAGGTGATTTAAGGAAAGCCGCAGACGCGGAAGCGCCGCCCAGCTAGGCTCTTCGCCTTTTGCCGGACGGCGCCGATATCGCCAACTCCCCTATCTACACAACGAGGGTCAGATGTGCCCGTCCTCCAGCATTTCGGTCACCAGGGCGGCGATCTGGGAGCGTTCGGACCGGTTGAGGGTGACATGCGCGAAGAGCGGGTGGCCCTTCAGCTTCTCGACGACGGCTACGACACCGTCGTACCGGCCGACGCGCAGGTTGTCCCGTTGTGCCACGTCATGGGTGAGAACCACCCGCGAGTTGGCGCCGATTCGGGACAGCACGGTGAGCAGGACGTTCCGCTCCAGCGACTGCGCCTCGTCCACGATCACGAACGCGTCGTGGAGCGACCGGCCGCGGATGTGGGTGAGGGGCAGCACTTCGAGCATGCCGCGCGAGGTGATCTCTTCGATGACCTCGCGGCTGGTGACCGCGGACAGGGTGTCGAAGACCGCCTGCGCCCAGGGGCCCATCTTCTCGGACTCGGAGCCGGGCAGATAGCCGAGTTCCTGCCCGCCCACCGCGTACAGCGGCCGGAAGACCATCACCTTCTGGTGCTGCCGCCGCTCCAGCACGGCCTCCAGACCGGCGCACAGCGCGAGCGCCGACTTGCCGGTGCCGGCCCGGCCGCCCATCGACACGATCCCGATGTCCGGATCGAGAAGGATGTCGAGCGCGATCCGCTGTTCGGCGCTCCTCCCCTTGATACCGAACGCCTCGCGATCCCCGCGTACGAGGCGGACGTTGCCCTCGGACGTGACGCGCCCCAGAGCCTTGCCTCGCTCCGACTGGATCGTCAGACCGGTGTGCACCGGTAGTTCGGCGGCCTCGGGGACGTAGGCGTGCCCTTCCTCGAAGAGGAGGTCCACCTGTTCGCCGGCCAGGGTCAGTTCGGACATTCCGGTCCAGCCGGAGGAGCCCGTGATGGCCAGCTCCGCGCGGTACTCCTCGGCGAGAAGACCGACGGACGAGGCCTTGATCCTGAGTGGCAGGTCCTTCGACACGACAGTTACGTCGTACCCCTCGGCCTGCAGGTTGCGGGCGACCGCGAGGATGCGGGAGTCGTTGTCCCCCAGGCGATAGCCGCTTGGCAGCACGCTGGGGTCCGAGTGGTTGAGCTCGACACGGACGGTCCCACCCAGCTCCCCGATCGGAATCGGGGCGTCGAGACGACCGAACCGGACCCGGAACTCGTCCAACAGGCGTAGCGCCTGTCGGGCGAAGTACCCGAGTTCGGGATGGTGCCGCTTGGCCTCCAGTTCCGTGACCACGACGATCGGCAGCACGACTTCGTGCTCCTCGAAGCGGTTCAGGGCGCCTGGATCGGCCAGCAGGACGCTGGTGTCGAGAACATAGGTGCGCCGGTCTGGCATACGGCGCTTTGTGCTGGTCACCACGGAAGGACGTACCCCCTCGGATGAGGTCGGGGAGCGACGAAGGAGATCTGGACCGGTCGACGGCCGCAATGCGCGGGCCGAGAACCGGCCCTCCGCCTGTTCGCCCGTGCTGTGACCACACGGTCGGGCTGGTGCAAAGGGCCTCCCGGGCGGACGGCCCCGTGCCGTCCGCTGAGATACGACACCCGTGGTTCGGGTGTCGACCTGCTTGCCTTATGCCCTCGAACATGCGCGGCCATGCCACACCACATGGCGGCGCGCTGGTGAACTCCTTGTTACTTCCGTCCCAAAGCCGTTAAGCGGCGCGGGTCTGTGTCGATCTGCGGCTCCGCCGCGGGGCGCGACCAGCCCCCACCTGCCGGCAGCGAAAAACCACCTGACCGGCGGAGCTCTTAATTGCCGTAGCGGCGGTGGCGGGCCGCGTAGTCGCGCAGGGCGCGCAGGAAGTCGACCTTGCGGAAGGCCGGCCAGAAGACCTCGCAGAAGTAGTACTCCGAGTGGGCCGTCTGCCAGAGCATGAACCCGGACAGCCGCTGCTCGCCGCTGGTACGGATGACGAGGTCGGGGTCGGGCTGGTCGCTGGTGTAGAGGTGCTTGCCGATCAGGTCGATGTCCACGTTCTCGGCGAGTTCCTCCAGCGAGGTGCCCTTGTCGTGGGCGTCGAGCATCATCGAGCGCACGGCGTCGGCGATCTCCTGCCGGCCGCCGTACGCGATGGCGACATTGACGAGTATTCCGCCCTTCACATGGGCGGTGGACTCCTGGGCTTCCTTGATCTGGTTCTGCATCTGACCCGGGAGCAGATCGAGGTTGCCGACGTGGTGGACGCGCCAGCGGCCGTCGGCGGCGAGGGAGGTCACAACGTTCTCGATGATCCCGAGAAGCGGTGCCAGCTCCGCCTGCGGACGGGTGAGGTTGTCCGTGGAGAGCAGCCAGAGAGTGACGACCTCTACGTCCGTCTCGGAACACCAGCCGAGGAACTCCTCGATCTTGTCCGCACCGGCCTTGTGCCCCTGGGCGGTGGTGGAGCCCGCCGCCTTCGCCCAGCGCCGGTTGCCGTCCACGATGACGCCGATGTGCTTGGGCACCTGGTCGTGGTCGAGGTGGCCCTCCACCCTGCGTGTGTAGACCCTGACCAGCAGCCGGCGCAGGTTTTCGCGCAGGTTCACGTGTTTGTCAGCCCCTCCGTACGGATCGGACAGGCGCGGCCGAGCGCAATCCCTGGCGCGATCCCTGCCCGTATGGCGGTCCTCGGGGGTGGCGATCCCCGGAGGAGGAAGCGTACCGCTGCGAGGCGGGGGGTCTTGCGCCTGGGGGAACCGAGGCCTGGGGAACGGGTCCCTGCGCCCGGGGAGAAGGGGTCGGAGGGCGGCGGTATCCGGCTGGCTTCGTCGCGGGCACAAAAAAACGGGCCGGTCCGTGGGGGGGGAGACGGACCGGCCCGAGGGGGGGCTTCCACCATAACCCTTCGTGAGTGATGCTGCGCGCATCAGCGCCGAACAACTACTCTCCGAAGTCGCCCGACGACGCGTGGATGGCCCCGGAAGGCCGTTTTCATGGCCGGATCATGGCTGGAAAACAGCTGATTCCCAGGAAAAATCGAGGGATCCGAGGACATCCAGAGGGATCCGGCACGTTTCACCCCCATGGCGCAGACCCCCGGCCGCTTCAGCGCGATTCGGATACCGGACGGGTGCGGGCGATGCCTTCGGGCCCGGCGTCCCTCCCAAGGGCGACCCGGTCGCGAACGCCGGCTTGACGCCCTCGCTAACTTCGCAGCCATGGCCACATTCACCACCGCCCAGACGCCGGAGCCGGTTCCGCTGGAGCTCGCCGAGTCGGGACGAGCACGCCGGCGCGGGCTGCTGGGCCGGGACGGAATCGAGGGCGCACTGCTGCTGACGCCCGCGAGTTCGGTTCACACATTCGGGATGCGGTTCGCGATCGACGTCGCCTATCTGGACGCAAACGCGCGGGTCCGGACGGTAAGAACCATGCGCCCGGGCCGAGTTGGACTCCCCCGCCCCTGGGTGCGGTCGGTCCTGGAGGCGGAGGCCGGGGCGCTGGAACGATGGGGGGTACGGCGGGGCGTACGGCTCCTGATCCGGGCCGACGGCGCGGCACCGGAGGACCACTGAGCAGGAGCGGGGCAGACTCGGACGAGCCCCGAGGGGGGTAGGTACGGCACCGCGCAGGCCCCTCCTCTGCACGGTGCCACCCGCGCGCTTTGCTCACGCGAATTACCTTTACCTAAATTTACGCGACGACACCCCGCGCTCACGAACCCCCGCGATAACGATGTGGAAACCTCGTGAAGCCTTTTCGGGCATACGCACACATGTCTCGCGCATCGAGCGAGGGGTCCCGGTCGACCCTGGTCACCCCCACCCCCCTCGCTGAGATTTCGCCAATATTCGGACGCCAGCGAACGATATCCGGAAGTTTGCTGGAGATAAGTTACGTAATGCAGTAGATCGCCCCAATTATCCGGCGACGCGAAGATCAAGGTGCGACTCAAGGGCCGGCTTGGCCAAGGCAGGCGCTCGGCAGATCGATCGGCAGTCACTCGCCAGTTCGCGCCAGATTTCTTCTGCACCGGAAGCAGGGGCTCCGGTCGGTCGAGGTCAGCGGGTCAGCCGGACGGCTTGCGGGCCTCGAAGAGATGGCGGCTGCTGTGCGCCACGAAAGGACCCTCGGCCTCGATCCGTTCGTGCAGGGACCGGAGTTGCGGGCGGTACGCATCGACGGTGAAACCGGGCACCATCCAGATCACCTTGCGCAGGAAGTGCACGACGGCAGCGATGTCGTAGAACTCCATCCGCAGTCGCTCGGCGCGCAGGTCGACGATCTCCAGCCCGGCGGCTTCCGCGCCGGCACGCTCACGGTCGGGGTGGCGCCCGCTGCGCCGCTCGTCCGGCTGCGGTCCGAGGAAGTGCTCGACGAGTTCGTACGCGCTGGCGGGCCCCACGTGCTGGGCGAAGTACGTACCGCCGGGTCGCAGGACTCGGGCGATCTCGGTCCAGTGCGCGGAGACGGGGTGCCGGCTGACGACCAGGTCGAAGGCGTCGGCGGCGAAGGGCAGCGGCGCGTCGTCCGGTACGGCGACGACCGCCGCGCCGCGCGGGTGGAGCAGCGCGGTGGCCTTGGCGACGTTCGGCGGCCAGCCCTCGGTGGCGACGGTGAGCGGGGGCAGCTTCGGGGCGGTGTTGAGTACCTCGCCGCCCCCGGTGTGCACGTCGAGCGCGGCGGACACGCGGGCCAGCCGCTCCCCCATGGCCCGGGCGTACCCCCAGGAGGGCCGCGCCTCGGTGGCCCGCCCGTCGAACCAGGAGAAGTCCCAGCCGTCGGTGGGGACGGCGGCGCCTTCGGCGAGGAGTTGCTCGAAGGCGGAGGTGTGGGTGGGGGCGAGGGTGGATGCATGCACGGGGGTGGTGGGCTCGGGCGCAGACATGAGGGTGATATTCGCAGCTGGTTGTCAGTGGCCGCTGATAATTTCCGCCGCAACGACGGAAGTACGCGGAAGCGGAACAGAAGCAGAGGTGGTCCGGGACATGCTGTACGCCGATGACGAGACGACGACGCTGCGCGCGAAGCTCGACCAGGAGCGGGACGCGGTGCTGTGGAAACTGGAGGGCCTGGACGAGGAGCAGGTCCGCAGGCCGATGACACCGTCGGGCACGAGTCTGCTGGGGCTGGTGAAGCATCTGGCGTCGGTCGAGTACGGCTGGTTCGTGGAGACGTTCGGCCGCGAGACGGAGCCTTTCTGGTTCGACCCGTACCTCGGCGAGGACATGACCGCGGGCCCCGACGAGACCACCGCCCAGATCACCGACTTCTACGCCCGCGCCCGCGCCGCCGCCGACCGCGTACTGACGGAACTCCCCCTGGACACCCTGGGCAAGCCGACGTGGCGGGACGACGAGTGCTCGCTGCGCTGGGTCCTGGTCCGTATGACGGCGGAGACGGCGCGGCACGCGGGGCACATGGACGTCGTGCGGGAGCTGATCGACGGGGCGACGGGCGAGTACGAACCGTCATGACGCGTGTCATGAACTGCCATTGCCTGCCTTTGCCTGCCCTGACAGTTCATGACCTGTCGGCGTCCAGGACGAGCATGAGGTGCTCGTTGTCGCCGTGGCGGACCGTGCCGGTGCGACGGAAGCCGTGTTTTTCGAGGAGACGGACCGAGGCGGTGTTCTCGGCGAAGGGATCGGCGTAGAGGGGCCGATTGGTCTCGCGCCGCAGAAACAGCCCGAGGGCGACGCTCCCGACGCCCCGCCCCCAGTACGGCCGCCCGAGCCAGTACCCGACGAAGCGATGTCCGCCGACGCCCTGCTCGCCCTCCCACCAGGCGACGATGTGGCCGGCGGGCTCACCGTCCACGGTGACCGTCTGCACGAACACGGTGCTGTCGCCCAGGATCTTCGACTTCCAGTGCGCCATGAAGGCGTCCCGCGGCCGGGGCGTGAACCGCGACCGCCGGACGGCCTCGGAGTCGTTCTCGTACGCGAGCAGAAACTCCAGGTCGGCTTCCACGACGTCGCGGAGCTGTACGTCATCGGTTTCGGTCATGGTGGGGAGTCTGGCAGGGGCCACTGACATTGCCGGGATGGCGAGCGGGGCCTGGGGAACAGCGGGTCCGGGGAACCGGGTCACCGGGTCACCGGGTCACCGGGTCACCGGGTCACCGGTGTCAGGGGAACCGGAGTCAGGGGACGAGCGCCCGGACTTCCTCGGCGACGAACCGTACGAAGCCCTCGGGGTCGGGCTCGTCCCCGGTCGGCTGCACGATGACAGTGTCGGCCCCGGCCTCGACGAGGCGCCCCACGGCCTTGGCAACGGCACCGGCGTCCCCGGCGACGCCGAGATCGGGGACGGAGGCCAGTCCTTCGGCAGCGAGTTCGGCACGGAGCCGGTCGTCGGCGTCGACCCCGGTGGCGACGAGGAGATAGACGACGACACGATGGGTCTGCCCCGCCGCGTCCGTCCGGCCGGCGGCCACCCGCCCCTCCTCGATCAGCTGCCGGGCCTGACGCACCCCGTCGGGAGCGGTACCGGCATGGAGAACGGTCCCGTCCGCCACCTCCCCGGCCAGCCGGAGCGAACGGGGCCCGGTGGCCCCGGCGAGAAGGGGCAGCCCGGGCTCGGGCGGCCAGTCGAGGCCGACGTCGTCCAGCTTCACGTACCGCCCCTCGGCGGTGACCCGTTCACCGTCGAGCAGTGCGCGCAACGCGAGCAGATACTCCCGCAACAGAGTGAGCGGCGACGCGACCCGCGCCCCGACCTGCCCCATCCAGTCCTGCACACCGTGCCCGAGGCCGAGGATGGCCCGCCCCGGGAACAGACGGTGCAGGGTGGCGGCCTCCATCGCGGTCAGGGCGACATTCCGGAGCGGTACGGGGAGCAGGCCCACCCCGACTCGGACGCGCTCGGTCCAGGCGAGGGCAGCCGCGGCAGCGGAGATACCTCCCTCGCGGAAACAGTCCTCCCAGAGCCACAGCTCCTCGATCCCGGTGGCGTCGGCGAGTTGGGCGAGGGCACGCAGCCGCTCGGGCGGGAGTTGGGGGCGGAAGACGACGCCGAGGGTGGTCATAGGGCCTTCCTATCGAGCGGGGCTGCGCAGTACAACACCATTACTGGCCGTCGCTGCTGACACGCTCGTACCGCAGGAGTACGACGCCGTTGCCGAAGGTACGTGACTCGATGAGCCGGAGCCGGATGAAGCTGTCGGCCTGGAGGAAGAGCGGCCTGCCGCGTCCGATCAGCACGGGATGAACGCACAGCTGAAACTCGTCAATAAGGTCGTGCCGCATGAACTCGGCGGCAAGCTCGGCCCCACTGACCGCGAGATCCCCGCCCGGCTGCTCCTTGAGCGCCCGAATATCCTCCGGAACGACCTCCCGCACGATGGTGGTGTTCCAGTCGGCATGCTCCAGGGTCCGGGAGAACACGTACTTGGGCATGTCCCGCCAGATACCGGCGAACTCGACCATGGTTTCCGTCGTGCTGCCGGGGTCGGAGTCCGCAGTGGGCCAGAAGTCGGCCATGAGCTGATGGGTGACACGCCCGCTGAGGAAGGCACCCATGGCTTTGGTCCGCAGATTGAAGTACCGGTGAAGTTCTTCGTCGACCATATGCCAGTCGATCTCGCGGTTGGGACCCTCGAAGTATCCGTCGAGGGAGACGGACATCATCAATACGACTTTCCGCACGGCACACACACCTCACCGATTATTAGCGGCACTGGGACTCACGGTACTAACCGAATCTCCCTCAAGGTGCTGTTGCCACGCGCACTTTCACGTAGTTAGCGTCCCGGAGTCCAGGGGATTCTCAAAGCTGACTGTCTCGGCGATCTGTTGAAGAATCGCGCGATATTCTGCTCGGCGGGCCACCGCAGTCGTACTGACTGTAAGAACGGCCAAGCGCTTGCAATCAGGATGTGGCAGATGCGCATGAATCTGGATAAGGGGCTGCTGTGGAAGGCCGCTCTCGATTGAAGGCTTGAGCGTAGTCTCACTGATCGTCGCAGGCCCACAAGGGAGTTCGAGGAACTCGATGCCTGTGTGCCCGTCGGTGGATGTCACCGCGCGTGCCGCCGTGACGCCGCGCGGGGCGACGGCCGTGTCACGCCAGGAGATCGTGAAGAAGGAGAGCAGCGGGTGGTTGCCGCTCGCGCCTGTCTCGCCCACGTCGTCACGGTGCAGGCCGATGGAGCAGTGCACCGTACCGATCTCGCGGAGAGCTCCCAGCAGCTGCTGTCCCGACGCGACGTTGGCGATGAACTGTTGGCGTACCAGGTCATTAGGCGCCGAGTCGAGAAATGGAGCGATGGCTACGCGCAGGCTGTCAGCGGCTGGGGAGCCGGGCGCGGAGAGAAAGGCTTCGAAGGGGAGGGCAGTAAATCCGGCGAGTTCGGCAAACCAGAGTTCCGCTTGAGGGTCATTGACGGAGTTATGCAGGACAAACATGGGAGTCTTCACGATACATTCCGAACGCATATCAGGAATGGGCAGGGTAAATACCTACGCTTCGACCGCGCTCGATGTCCTCCGGAGTAGCACCCCAGTCCGCAAGACCCTGGCCGCCCACTACCTCTGTCCGCTGTTCAAGAACTTGCATACGACGAGGCGCATCTTCATCGTGAGTGGATGCGGCGATAAGTCCGATGAAGCGCGGATCGCCAGCGAACCAGATAACACTAATCTGCGACTTCAGTTGCGGCTTGGCTCGGGGAGCCATCCGGCGGTGCCACCATTCTGTACGAAGATGCTGAGAGAAAACTAGGGCAAGTAGCTGATCGGGCCGAGCAGGGTTGGGGAACTCAAACCAACCGTGATGCTTGTCGGGCACGTCGGGATGGCCACTCAATCCATGTGGAGCATCGCGCATTGCCTGCCACGGATAGGTCCGCAGAATGCGCCGCATGCGAAACGCCGGAGGAAAGTAGCGCAGCTGAGTTACGGCTCGATAGAAACAATATCCGAGAGGCAACACGAAAAGGAAAACGAACCCTGGTGACAAGAACACGATAAGCACATACAGCAGGCCGACCCAAGCGGCAATCCAGCCGATGAAGCCAGCAACATTCATCGCCATGTGCACCGTCCAAGCCCGACGGGTGGCTGAATTCTCCCAGGCAATCGGGTGGTCAGTGGGAGTCATGGACTGTACCTCTCCAATCAGGAAGCGTCAGAAGACATGGCGGACGAGATCGAGGATGCCACCGTTGTCGAGGATGAGACGTGCGCCGTCGATGCCGGCAACGGCTCCGTCCTTGACGCCATCGTCGTCCGCGTCCACCGCACTGTTGTACAGGCCGAAGCCCCCAGTACCTACGCCGACCGCACTCGATGTCACTGCGACCGCTTTGGCCGCCGCTTCGGGATTGCTAAAGCCTCGCACCGCCCGAGCAATGAGCGGGTTGTCCAACTGGGCGATGCCTCCCATGCTGTCCATTGTCTTGGTACCGAACGTGGCCATCTTCTGCCCGAGTGAGAGCACTTCACTCCCCGTCCGCACAGCCGTCACTGTCCCCTTGACCCCGACAACTGCCGCCCCGATTCCTGGCAGCATGCCCATCGCGTCTGCCCCCACCGACACCGCGTTGCTCCAGAAATCAGCGTCGAACTCCCCCTTGGTGAAGCCGTCCTTCAAGGACGCCCATGTTTCGGGATCCGCAGAGAGTCGATATCCCAACGCAGTTGCGCTCAGAGCAGACGCTGTGAGCATCAGCGCCGCTACCATCGCGATTCCCAGCGGACCAGCGAATACGATGGCCACCAATCCGATGACTCCTGCCACGAAGCTCAGGATGTCTGGAAGGTTGTCCTCGATCCAATCAAGGGCGTCGTCGAACCACCCCGGCTCGTGCGGAGCCAGTTTCTTCGTCGCGTCGTGGATCTTCGACGCCCGGTACTTCGCCTTGTCCTCGTGCTCTTCCGCCAGCGTCCGGGCCCTACCGCGAACCTTCTCCAGCTCGGCCTCGGCCTCTTCCACATCCGAGTTCGCGCGGCTCAGCGCCTTCTTCGCGGCGTCGTGATCGGCGCCTTTCTTGTCCAGGCCCGGAGCATCGCCGGCCTCGGTCGCGCGCCCCTTCGCGCGGTCCACCGCGTCCTGGGCTGCCTTTGCGTCCTCTTCGAGACGCTTCGCACGACGCTGGAAGTCGTCGAGTTCGTCCTCCCAGCTGCCCAGTTGCCTGGCCGCCTTACGGATGGAGTGCGCCGCGTTCTTCAGGTTGAGCGGCAGCGGGCCACCGTCGAGCTGCTCCCGGAAGGCGACGGCCGCGTCACCTTCCCAGTAGCTGCCGTCCATCAACTTGGTGACCAGCTCATGCGCTTCTTCGAGCACCTTCGCGCAACTGGAGAGCTTCTTGTGCAGCCCTCGCACTGTCTCAGTGTCGCCCGGCACGGGGTTGAACCCCAGGTGATGGTAGTTGGGATTCGGGAGGGGCGGATATGACTTCAGGCCCTGCGGAAGATCGCCGTTCCTGCGGGCCTGGGAGTCCGGGTAAGGGGAAGGCTCAACCCCGGGTGCGAGCGTCATTTTTTGGCTCCGCCCTTGCCATCCCGGGCCTTCTTCAAAGCCTCTTCAAGCGCCTTGTCGACCTCACGGTAACTGTCCTTGCTCTTCCCGATGATGTCGGCAAGATCATCGGTCTGTTTACCGATCTCCTCGGCTCCGTACTTCCAGTCCTCCTGGAAGTCTTGGCATGCGGAGTCTAGATCGTCCGTGCCGAGCCCGCTGACATTGGCATCACTCAGCGCCTTACGCAGGCCCTTCAAAGAATTGCTGGATTTCTTAAGCAACTTCATGAAGTGCGCGAGCTCATCGCCATCAACGGCCAACCGGTCCGCCACACGCCCGTCCCTTCTCCCTATCCCCTGCTGCCATGAGTAGGGCACTGGCAGGGAACTCTAACCGTGCCGCTTGTGAGACATCGCGTGGATGCCCGCCTCCTACACGGAAGTGGGCATCTCGCGACAGTTCCTTCACGTAGCTCAGCGGTTGACGGCCTGGATCTCCTGTACGACAACATCCTGGGTTGCGCCGAAGCTGCCGTCGGGAAGGTCAGCGCCGGCGCCACCGGAACCGGTCCAGGTGATCTTCCAGGTGACCGTCGCACTGAGCGGGTACGAGGCGTCACCCGAGGAGCGCAGGTATTTCACACCGCAGGGCGGAGTGTCGTGGGCCTTGCCCTGGGCGTAGGGCTCGCCGATGCTGCCGTTGTTGATCTCGCAGGCGCCGGAAGCCGGGTAGGTCATCGCGTCCGCAGTGCCTGGCTCGATCCTGAGTGACACTGGCGTTGCCGTCGCGGTCGCGTACAAATTGAGCACCGGTACGGACGCCGTGACGGAGACCGGCTTGAAGTCAGCACCGTCCAGCCAGGCCCAGGTCGGAAGATTGACCTTGGTGGCGCCGGCGGGGGCGAGGGTCACCTTGGTGGAGGGGACGCGGATTTCGTTGTAGGCGAGTCCGGCGAGGATTTCCGGGGTGACGACGTTGTCGATGTCGGCGGGCGGGGCGTCGCCGGTGTCGACCCAGAAGTAGTCCTTGGTGCAGGCGTCCCAGCCCGGCGGGTAGGACTTGTTGACATACGAGCCCCACCAATAGCCCTTGCCGGTCTTGTCCTTGTTGAAGTCCTTCGAGTGGTCGTCCTCGTTGAGGAACGTCTTCCGCTGCTCGGCATCCCACTCATACCCCGTGGACTCCGCCTGCCAGACCGGCTCCTTGACCTTCTGGAGCTGCTCGGGCGTGTACGTCGGGGCATACCAGCAGGCGGGCGGCGTCCAGGACGTCGTTGGCGTCAACGCGCCCGAGGAATTGCCGCTGCCGTTCTTCGAGCGGTCGAAAACAACACCACCTGCGGACACAGAAAGGTTGCCAGCGCCGTCGGCATCGGCTTTCTGGTTCGTCTGGCCGTCAGTGCCGCCGAATCCCTTCTCGGCGTGTGCGGGAGTGGCAACTGCCAGGACCAGGGCCGTCAGTCCTGAAACGAGCAGGTGTTTTCGCTGAATCAAGGCTGGCACTTTGCGCTCCCCCGCTGCGAGTCCAGAGTCTCGGTGACCCAGACGCCGTTCTTGTTCTTGCGCAGCGTGCTGGCATAGATGACGTAGCTGTCCTTCGTGACCGGCGTGACGTCTGTCTTGCCGGTTTTCAAGAACTTGTTGTACGCCTTGCTCTGGTCCTCGCAGTACAGGAGGGCAGCGGTGCCATCACTCTTGACCGTCACGCTTTCGTTGTAATAGCGGGTCAGGCCTGTTGTGCGCGCCTTGTGGTCGACGAACTCCTGGATGTACGCCTGGCTTCCAGCTGCTGCTGTGCCCTCGGAGTAGAAGCGGTAAGCCGTGTGAAGCGGGTCCTGCTCAGCAATGGCCAAGTCCACGGCCTTGATGCGCTGTTCGGCATCGTCGAGCACAGCGTCCTTGTCCGCGTTGCCGGTCTTCGTCCACTCGAAGCTGTACGTGACATCCGACGGCAATGCGATCTTCGGGCGGTCATGGGTCGCCGAGGCTGAGGCACTCGGGGATGCTGGCGCCTCGCTTCCGGTGTCGGCTCCCGCGATCTTGTCGTTGTCCTTGCTGTTGGAACTGTCATCACTCCCGCATGCGGACAGTGACAGGGCCGCAGCAGCGGTCAGCGCGATCGCTGCGAGCAACATGGGACGGCGGGTCACGGTCAACTCCCGGTGGGGCGAGGGTTCTCATTGGCGAACCAACGCTATCCGTCCGCGTCGGGAGAGACCATGTTGAAGCCTGTCAACCATCAGGACGTATGTGAACAAACCGGCCAACATTCAGCCCGCTAGGCCTACAACAGTTACATAACGCGGCGGCCTGCTCACCACTGAGCGCAGTGAGCAGGCCGTTTAACGGTTGCACGGCAAAGTGGGCGAAGAGGTGCTCAGCGGCCTACGCCACCCGCTCCCCGAAGGTCAGGGCATTGACGCCGTCGACCCGGCATGCAGATTCACCGCGCCAACCAGCGCTCCAGCCAACCGGGCCAGAAGGCCAACAACGACAGGCAACATGCCGCCCAACTCCAGCACCTCCACCACGTCAATGGTCATCCCAAGGCGCTCGCCCAGTGCCCACCGAGACACACCCCGAACACAGGCATCACCTCGCGTCGCGATTACCGCGTCCGGTCCTGCTTCACTCATTCGCACCCTCCCCCCGGCACCCCGTACGTCCGCGCCCCCGACCTCGGCAGCACCGCCCACAAACGCGTACCGCCACCCGGCTCCCGGGCGGCATCGAAGCCCCAGTTGCCCTGACAGGCGCGCACAACACAGGCCAGCACCCGCAGGGTCGCGCGGCGCCTGGCGTCGCAGGCTGCCGACAAGCGGGGGTGGGCGTGTCGGGGGTGGGCGTCGTAGAGGATCACGCGCAGCGCTCCGTCGCGATAACGGAGCGAGACGTAGATGTCGTCGGCGGTTGTGAAACGGCAGGCGCAGGACGTCAGTTCGCTCACGACCTGGACCGCCGCGTCGGTTACGTCGTGCAGGCCGTGCATGCGCAGCACCGTGCGGGCGGCCGCCCTCGCGATCGCCGCGCTCGTCGGCGCGGCGGGCAGGGTGAGGCTGTACGCGAGTTTCTCCGGCTCGGGTGGCGCGGTGGGCAGGAGGTCGTTGGACAGTGGGCAGGTGATTGCGAGGGCAGCTGTAGTCATGGCAACTCCATTGCGCGAGTGGCGCGTTCGAAGGCGATTCGACGCGCGTGCGGTACATGCAGCCGGCGGCCCGTCTCCCTGACGTGAGCCTGCCCCTCCAGGGAAGGAGGTGCGAGCAGGCACACGTGATGCACTTCCGGCAGTGCGTTGTGTAGTCACTACGTCACCGAAGGTAAAGGTATTGGAGTCACAGTGTCCATCGATTCAGTGATAATTACCCCCTACCGAGTGGACCGGGGGAATGCCTGGTGGGCAGACTGTGAGCCATCCAGGCCTAGAGGGGATGGCATGTCGACCAGGACCACGCCAACAGAGCGGCAGAAACGGCTCGGTGCCGAGATGCGCAAGATGCGTCTCGCGGCCGGCTGTACGACCGAGTACGCAGCCGGTCTGCTCGGGATCGACCGGACCAGGCTGTCCAACATGGAGTCCGGGATCCGGCCCTTCTCAGCCGAACGGGTCCGCACGCTCGCCTGCAACTACAGCTGCACGGACGCTCGTTACGTCGAGGCGCTCTCATCCTTGGCCGACATGGTCGGCAGCAAGGAACGCGGGTGGTGGGAGAAGCACCGGGGCAGCTTGCCCGCCGGGCTGCTCGACATCGCGGAGTTGGAGTGGCACGCCGCGCGCGTACGCACGGTCCAGATCATGCACGTACCAGGACTGCTCCAGACCGAGGAATACGCTCGCGCGGTCTTCGCCGCGGTCCTACCGCCCCTGTCCAGACTGCAGATCGAGTTGCGTGTCGCCCACCGCTTGGAGCGTCAACAGGTCTTCGCGCGTCCCCAGCCAGTCCCGTACGCCGCCTATGTCCACGAAGCGGCCCTCCGTATGCCGTTCGGCGGTTCCGAAGTGACTCGGGATCAACTGAAGCGCATGTGCGCGGCGTCCGAGCAAGAGAACGTGGAGGTGCGAGTCATCCCGTTCACCGTGAGCGGCTTCCCCGGAGCGGGACACGCGCTGCTCTACGCGGACGGGGTGGTGGCTCAGCTCGACACGGTGCAACTCGACTCCGCACACGGGCCCGAATTCACCCACGCCGAAGCGCAGCTCAGCAAGTACCGTGTCCACCTGGACTGGATGGACAACGCGGCACTGTCACCGACGGTCTCCCGCGATCTCATCCACCAGATCGCCCGCGAACTTTAGGGGAGAGATCGTGACCGGCATCCACTGGGAAGAGCCCTTCTGCGGGGAAGGCAACAACTGCTTCCGCCTGGGCACCGACAACGACGGCAACGCCTACATAGCCGTCGCGGGACAAGAAGAGCGCTACCTGACAGACAGTCGCGAGGCCCTCCTCGCGCTGGTCCGGGACATTAAGGCCGGGAAAGCGGACCACCTGGTGTGAACGAGGAGGAGCGCCGACCCGCTCCCTCGGGCACGACAGGTCCCTGCCCCCCCCCAACCCTGGCGCTTCCAGGTGGAGAAGTCCCCTCTAATTGAGGTGATCGGCAAAGGCAGGTCGGCCAGACTGCCACCGTGCGACACGACGAAGAGCAGCCATTGTCCGGCGGGAACATGAGCGCCGGTGTCGTCCGGGTCGGTGATACCGTCCGGCGCCCGGCGGGACCGTGGAC
Organism: Streptomyces sp. NBC_00576; assembly: GCF_036345175.1. Lineage (NCBI taxonomy): Bacteria > Bacillati > Actinomycetota > Actinomycetes > Kitasatosporales > Streptomycetaceae > Streptomyces > Streptomyces sp. NBC_00576. Next base: position 3,674,655 of record NZ_CP107780.1, read on the forward strand.
TCCAGCGGTGCATGCGCTGCTGGCCCATCTTCACGAGGTGGGCTTCCGGGCGGCGCCTCGGCCCCTTGGCATCGATGAGCAGGGCCGGGAGGTGTTGAGCTTTGTGAGGGGCGAGGTGATCTGGCCCGACCGGTTCGCGCTGGTGGAGACCTCGCAAGGACTGGCTCGCGTGGCGCGTCTGGTCCGGGACTTCCACGATGCCGTGGAGGGGTTCACCCCGCCGCCCGACGCCCAGTGGCAGGTGCTGATCCCCGTCGAGGGGGCTGACATCATCGCCCACCACGACCTGGCCCCCTGGAACCTCGTGGCCGAGGGGGAGGACGCGTGGGCCTTCATCGACTGGGACACCGCCGGGCCCGGTACTCGCCTCTGGGACGTCGCCTACGCAATGCGGGGCTTCATTCAGTTGTCCGCGCATCCGCATTGGCAGCGTGCCGATGCCGACAGCCGACTGCGGGTCTTCGCCGACGCCTACGGGCTTGACGAGGGCGAGCGGCGTGAGTTGGTGCCCCTGCTGGGACGCCGTACCCGGGCCATGCATGACTTCCTGCGTCAGCAGGCCGCCGAGGGCAACCAGCCGTGGGCGACGCTCTGGGCCGAAGGGCACGGCGACGCCTGGCGGAGCGACGCCGAATACATCGAACAGCGCGAAGAACAGTGGGCGCGTGCCTTGCTCGCCGGCTGAGTTCGGCGTGGTTTGAGGTGGCGGGGGCATGAGTCGTAGGGACTCGGACTCGGTTTCAGTCCGCCTTCTGGAACGTCACCTCCACGCGCCGGTTCTTGCGGCGGCCCTGCTCCGAGGTGTTGTCGGCGATCGGGTAGTCCTCGCTGTAGCCGCGTACCTGGAAGGTGATGTCCGCGCCCAGGCCGGCGGCCAGTTCGTCGTGGACCACCTCCGCGCGGTTCTTGGAGAGGGTCAGACCGTGGGCGTACGAGCCCAGGTTGTCGGTGAAGCCGAAGACCCTGACGCTCGTGGCCTTCTGGGCCTTGATCTCGTCGGCGATCGCCCGGATGCGGGAGCGGGCCTCGGGGTTGAGTTTTGAGCTGTTCTTCGGGAACAGGACTTCGGCCTGGAGCGCGAAAGTCACGCTCTCACTGGTGTCCACTCGGCGTTCCTCGCCGCCCATGTCCTCCACGACCGACATGATGTCCAGGACCTTGGATTCGGCGAGCGTGGCGCCGTCCGCCAGTTTCAGGCCGGGGCTGTTCGGGTCCACCTCTGGGGGTGGAGATGTGGTGACCGTGCCCAGGAGTGCGTTTGGGTCGTCGTCCGCGGCAGCGGGTGAACCCGTCAGGCAAAGGGTGGCCAGTACCGCCAAGGCCGTGAGAACGGTTGTTGAGGTGGAGCGACAGGTGACGGCCATGGTCACTCGCCCTCGGAGATTTCGATCGACGCCGGGGGCATCGTGCCGACTTGGAAGTTCACCTGGTTGGAACCCTCCGGAGGAGCGGGGAACTGGGCGAACCAGTCGGCCGTCTGTCCCGTGTCGACGCCTCCTCCCTCGAACTTCGTGCACAGGCAGCGCCCATCGGTGTCCCGAAGGACGAGGTACTTCTTCTTGGCCTTGCTGTCTACCAGCGACGCTCCGGCGAGAGAGGGGCCGTTCTTGATCAGCTCATTTTCGTCACCGAGCCAGTCCGCCGCGACCCAGAACTTCCCGCCGCTGTTGGTGACCGTGCCGTTCACCGTCACGAAGCCACCCTGATCACGAACTGCCGAGGTGACGGTGAGTGTGATGTCGCCGCTCTTCACTTCGGCCAGTGCGGGTTCGGCGGCCGGCGCCGGGGACTCCGTCTTCTCGTCTCCGCCACTCTGGGTTTGGCTGGGTGCCGATGAAGACGCCTTCTCGTCCGTCTTGCCGCCGTCTCCTCCCCCGCAGCCCGCCACCGTGAGGAGCAACCCGGTCGCGATCGCCACCGCGGTCACTGCCCTACGGCTCTTCATGGTGTGCCGAAACTTCATCGGTACGACTTCCTCTCACTGGACCAGATGCACAGAGAACAGCTCAGACGCGTCGGGAAAGTCGCCTGGATTGAAATGACCGGGGTCGATGGTCACGGTTTCGCCGTCACAGTCCAACTCGAAGGGATCCAGGGGATCAACGGGGGGAACGTTCTCGCAGCGCGGCTGGATGACAGCGGTCGCGTGGGCCCTGCCCTTCATGCTCTCGGTGCCTGGAATGATCGAGTTGCCGACGGTGTAGTTGGTCTGGATGTTGACCCGGAATCCGGGATATCCGTCCTGCATGACCTGCACGGCCTCGCCCTCAAGGACGGAGTCGTTGTCGGCTGCCAGTGCCTGCGCAGCGGCCTGGGCGCCATCGCCCACTGACTCGTCACCGTTCAGCCAGTCGAGCCAGTCATCGTCGTCCGCCTCGATGGCGGCGACCAAGCCGTCCACCAGTTCGTCCCGGGCGTCCTGTGCGGCCGCCAACGCCGCAGCGTCCGCCGCGGACTGGGCTCCGTTGCGGACGGACGCTGCTTGCGCGAACACGAAGAAGGCGACGGCGGCGAAGAGCAGGATTCCCGTCAGCCAGATGTAGATCGGCAGAGTCTGCCCACGGTCGCTGAGAACTCGTGCGGCGGTCAGCCGCCGGTGACGCTGGTGACCGCAGTGCGAATCGCCCCCGAGATCAGGCCGCCCAGATTGAGACTCTTGATCAGCACGAAGATCCCGGCGACGATGATCATCAGGCCGGCATACTCCACGAACCCGGCTCCCCTGTCCCGCTGCCTGCCCTGCATCCGGGAAACGACAGTCCACGTCCACCTGTTGAACCTGTCCACTGCGCCTGCCCTTCCGCCGAACGTCAATACTGACCCGGCCACCGTACGTGAAAGACGGTCTACTCCGCGTGGGTCCGGGGACCCAACTTCCCTCTGCGGTACGCCTCATCACAGCCACCACTCCCGAGCCGTACCCAGCCACTGGGCGATCGCTTCGCTCCGTGTCGTACTCTGCAGCTTTGCGAAGATGCGGTTGATGTGGTTCTTGACTGTCTTCTCGCTGATGAAACAGGTGGCGGCGATCTGCTGGTTGTTCACCCCCGCTGCGATGAGATCCATGACCTCCACCTCCCTCAAACTCAAACCGAAGTCCGGTCGGCCGTGGTCGCGGGCGGCGAGTGTCGCCACGCGGCCGAGCCGGGCATCTCGAGTTTGCCGCAAGGGTGCCACAAATGGTTGCAAATGCGAAGAGCTTTCGTTCGGTTCGTAGGAAACGCTGAGCGAATCCGCGACGTCCGGTCTCAGTACGGAGGCGTGCGGTGCCTTCGCCGCCCGTGCCATCACTCTCACCCCCCTGCCTACCGCCCGTACCGCCTCCGCCAGTTCCTCCGCCGTGAAACCCCCGTGGATCAGGTAGCCCGAAGCGCCTCTGCGCAGCGCCTGCCGCACAATCTCCGGCTCGCTGCTGTACGTCAGCATCATCACCGGGGCCAGCGAGACCAGTTGGGGAAGGGCCGTGAGGCCGTCCGTGCCGGGCATGCGTACGTCGAGCAACACCACGTCAGGCTGTACGCGCTCCGCCGCCGACACCGCCTCGGTGCCGTTCGACGCCTCCGCCACCACATCGATGTCCGGGTGGCCGCCCAGCAGTGCCGTCAGGCCTGCCCGTACGACGGGGTTGTCGTCCGCCACCAACACCCGTAGCGGCTGTGGCCATTCATCTCCGGGCATGCGATACGACCTCCTTCCGGGGCCGGGGCACGTAGTCGAGTCCGGGTGACCTCACGTCGACTCGGATCTCTGCGCCCCCTTCCTCCCGTCGGCCCAGGTGAATCACCGCACCCAGTGACCTCGCCCGTTCCACCATGCCCAGCATGCCGAAGTGGCCTGTTCTGGTGGTCGCTTCGAGGTTCAGTGGGGCGGGGAGGCCTACTCCGTCGTCTGTGATGCGGAGCGTCAGGCCGTCCCCGGAGGGTTCCGCCTCCAGCGTCACGCTCGTCGCGTCCGCGTGCCTGCGCGTGTTCTCCAGGGCTTCCGACACGATCGCCAGGAGGTGGTGTGCCGTCCGGTGCGGGAGGGCGTCGAGCCTTCCGGTGGGCGTCTTCAGACGCGTACGGATTCTCGTGCTCTGCTCGAACTCCGCCGCCCTCTGGGTCAGTTCGGCGACCAGATCTACGTCCGGTGCCGTCAGGTCCGTGTGGTGGCGCAGGTCGGTGAGGAGGTCGCGGGACTCCGCCGCCGCTCGGCGGGCCGCCGAGGCCACCAGCGCCGCGTGGCGCCGTACCGATTCCGGGTCCGGGTTCGCAGTTCCGCCGTTCGCCGATGCCGCGAGGGCCTCTGCCGCCAACGACAGGCCGTACAGGGTCTTGGTGACCGAATCGTGCATCTCCCTTGCCAGGCGCGCCCGTTCGGACTCCACCGCCTCCGCGACCGCCAGACGGGAGTTCGCCTCCGCGAGTGCCTCGCTCGCCGTACCGAAGCGGAACATCAGGTTGCGCAAGGTGACACCGATGATGCCGGCGCCGATGCAGAAGCCCGCTATGAGGAGCGTGCTGGTGCCTGTTCCCGGGCGGGCTTCCCAGGCTCGGTAGACCGTGAGGAGTACCACCAGTTGCAGGCCCGTGAAGACTCCCGAGCCTCGCCAGCCGTAGAGGAGGCCGGCGAGGAGGGGGGTGCACGCCGTGGCGTAGGCGAGAGGGGAGGCGGGTGACGCGGTGAGCAGGAGTATGGCCGCGAGCGTCAGGTCCGCCGCCATCAGGGCGGGGTGGGCGAGGAGGCGGGGGGCCAGGCGGTCCCAGTCCCGGTACATGGCGTACGAGGCCGTGATGCCAAGCACGGCCGCCACGAGGACCGTGTAACGCGGGGGGCCTTCCACCGTGTTGGTCATGGCGAAGGGGGTGCCGAGGGCAATCATCGTCATGCGCACCGCGAACGCCTGGCGGCACAGGGCCTGCAGGGCGTTCAGTTGGAGACGGACGGTCGCGGGGGCCGGGGCGTCGTCGGCCAGGTAGCCGGCGGTCGGGTCGTAGCCTCGTTCCCCCCGGCGCCGCATCCTCGTCACCAACGTCTTCATCATCGTCAACGCCCCAGAATCGAGCCGAAGTTCGTACCCGAACCGAGGAACATTCCCGTTGCGATGAGGATCATCGTCGCCGGGAGCATGAACACCAGGGTGACGAGGGTTGCCTTGGGGATCGTCTTCGCGGCGCGGCGGCGGGATTCCTGGGCGTCCGTGCGGCGCATGTCGGCGGCGATCTGGATCAGGGTCTCGGCGATCGGGGAGCCGAGTTCCTCGCCCTGCTGGAGCGCCGAGACGAACTGGGCCACCTGTTCACTGGAGTTGCGCTTGCGGAGCTGGTCGAAGGCCTGGCGGCGGCTGACGCCCATGTCCATCTGGCGGAGTGTGATGCGGAGTTCGTCCGCCCAGGGGCCCTCGTACTTCTCCGCCACCCGGTCCAGGGCCTGCCGGAAGCCCAGGCCCGCCGACACCACGACCGCGAGCACGTCCAGAAAGTCGGGGAGTGTGCGGTCGATGACGTCCTTGCGTTCCCGTACCGCCTGCCAGATCGCCGCGTCCGCAGCCGTCACTCCGAAGGCGAACGTGATGACCGCGAGGATCAGTTGGCCGTTGGTGAGGAAGATCAGACCGAGGAGTATACCGAAGGTGAAGTAGACCGCTCGACGGGCCGCGTAGCGGGTGATGGTCAGGCCGCCGGGGTTGCCCGCCATGTCGATGCGCAGGCGTTTCGCGTCGACCCGGCGGGGGCCCATCAGGCGCAGGACCAGAGGGGCGAAGCGCATGCCCATGCGGTCCACCGCCGAGTCGGCCTTCGAGACCCGGGTGCCGCCCACCTCCAGGGCGAGGAGCAGGTCGGAGGGGAGTTTGGCGTCGGCTCGGATCATGCGGATGCCCAGCAGGGCGCCCCCGACGGCGATCGCCATCAACAAGGCCAGCAGCAGTGGCAGCATCCGGTCACTCACTCCCCTCAGACTTCGATCTTGCCCAGGCGGCGGATGACGAAGAAGCCGACCGTGTACAGGCCCAGAGAGAGGAGGATCAGGCCCTGGCCCAGGGCGGAGCCGGTCACCTTCTCCAGCGCGCCCTCGTTCGAGGAGTTGACGAGGAGGAGAGAGCCGAGGCCCAGGCAAGGGACCGTGAAGGCGGTCGCGTTGACCTCCGACAGCATCGTGCGGACCTCTCGGCGCGTCTCCTTGCGGTCCTCAAGGGTCTGGGTGAGGTTGCGGAGCGAGCTGACCACCGAGCCGCCCGCCTTGTTCGCCAGCACCAACGTGGTGACGAGTACGACCAGTTCGCGGGACGGCAGGCGTTCCGCCAGTTCTCCCAGCGCGTCGTCCACCGTCCGGCCCAGCGTCAACTGGTCGGCCACCCGGGCCAGTTCCTCGCCCGCCGGGGCCTCCAGCTCCTCCGCCGCCATCGCCAGCGACGTTCGCAGGGCGAGGCCGGCCGCCGTGGCGTTGGCCAGCAGGCGGGCCACGTCGGGGAGTTGGTTGATGAACGCCTCGATACGTTTCTGGCGTTGCCAGTTGAGAAAGATCGCCGCGCCCCAGACCGTCACCAGCGCGGCGATCGGGCCGAAGAAGGGGGCCAGTACGGAGGCTGCCAGCAGCCACAGCGCGACGCCGACACCGGCGACGTACGTGAAGAACTCGCCCGCTGTCAGGTCCAGTCCGGTCGCCGAGAGGCGGAGGTGGATCGTGCGGCCGAGGCGGGTGCGGCGCAGTCGGCGGTCGACGGCCGCGAACCGGCGTACGCGGCCGGACGCCATGCGCAGCACACCGCCGCCGGAGAGGCGGTCCTCGAGTGCCTGGCGCTGGGCGCGGCCGGTGGCGTACGTGTGCACGCCCGCGACGGCGAGTGTGCAGCACAGCACGGTTGCACCCAACGCCAGCGGGACCGAGTTGTTCATGGCTGCTCGCTCCGCATAGTCGTACTGGTCCTTGTACTGGTACTGACCCCTGTACTGGTACTGATCCCTGTACTCGTACTGATCCTTGAAATGGTCGTCGCCGTCCGCGTGTTCATCCGATCGCCTGCCTCGAGTCCAGTACGTCGAGCAACTCGGCCACGCCGAACGCCGGGGGCAGCGATTCGTTCGCCAGGTACAGCTTCTCGGCGACCGGGCGGGGCACCGGGAGGTGTTCGAAATAGCCCTGGGCGACGCGGTCGGGGCCGGTCGGGCGGGAGACGTAGCGGGAGACGGTCACGATGCGGAACTGTTCGCGGCCGTGGGAGACGAGCAGGGCGATCTCCGCGACGCGGCGGGAGCCGTCGGCGTGGCGGGCCAACTGGACGACCACGTCCACCGCCGAGTTGATCTGGTCCTTCAACGCCTCGAAGGGGATCATGACTTCGGACATCGAGCCCAGGGTCTGCAGCCGCATCAGCGCGTCCTCCGCCGAGTTGGCGTGGACGGTGGCGAGAGAACCGTCGTGGCCCGTGGACATCGCCTGGAGCATGTCGAGGGTCTCGCCGCCTCGGACCTCACCGACGATGATGCGGTCGGGGCGCATGCGCAGGCTGTTGCGGACCAGGTCGCGGATGGTGATCTGGCCCTTGCCCTCCACGTTCGGCGGCCGGGATTCGAGGCGGATCACGTGCTCCTGCTGGAGCTGGAGTTCGGCCGAGTCCTCGATGGTGATGATGCGCTCGCGGGAGGGGACCAGGCCGGAGAGGGCGTTGAGGAGGGTGGTCTTCCCGGTGCCCGTTCCGCCACTGACGATGACATTGAAGCGGGCGCGGACGAACGCGGCCAGGAGCATCAGCATCTGCTCGTCCAGCGAGCCGAGGTCGATCAACTCCGGGAGTGTGTAGGCGCGGGGGAAGCGGCGGATGGTGAGCGTCGGGCCGGTGAGGGAGAGCGGCGGGATGATGACGTTGACCCGCTCGCCGGTGGGCAGGCGGGCGTCGACCATCGGATTCGACTCGTCCACCCGCCTGTTGACCGTCGAGACGATCCGCTCGATGGTCTGCATCAGCTGCTCGCTCGACGCGAAGCGCATGGGGAGCTGTTCGACGCGGCCCGCTCGTTCCACGAAGATCGAGTCCGGGCCGTTGACCATGATCTCGGTGATCGACGCATCGGCGAGGAGCGGTTCGAGGACGCCCAGGCCGAGGGCTTCGTCGACCACCCGTCTGATGAGCTGGGAGCGTTCGCCGGAGGAGAGTACCGGGCCCTCGCGGCTGATGATGTGGCCGAGGACGCGTTCCAGACGGACGCGGCGTTCGGCTGCGGCGAGGCTGGACATCTCCGCGAGGTCGATCTCTTCGAGGAGCTTGGCACGGTAGACGGCGACGAGGTGGCCGTCCTCGCGCGCGGTTCCGTTGCCGTTGTCGTCGGCGGAGGCTATGCGGGAGCGCAGGCTCATGGTCTCTGTCTCAACTCCTCTCCATTGGTTGCCGGTTCACGATCAGTTGTCTTCGTCGTTGGGCATGGTGGCGGATCGTCGTACGTCCCACTCGTCGAAGATCGGGATGATCGCGGGGACATGGACGATCACGGTGGCGGTGGTCGTGTCGCCCGCGCCCAGTGGCGCGTCCACCTCCGGGTTGAGCCAGTCGCTGACGGAGGCGGCGCCCACTGCCACCCCGTCGCCTCCGAGGGAGGTGGCCCGCGCAGCCGCGCGGGCGCCCGTACCGGCCTGGTTGATGCCGTAGCCGATCAGGCCGAGCTGGATGCAGGCCAGGCCGATGATGATGAGGATCGGGAGGAAGCCGGTGAACTCCAGGATGGAGGAACCCCGGTCCCGCTCATCCCGGATGCGGTTCGCAAGACGGCTCCGAAAGCTCCTCGTCCTCATCAGCCCTCGTCTCCCTCCAGCGCCGCGCCCGCCTCGCCGATCACCTTCCAGTTCACGTCGAACCCCGGGAAGAACAGTGGTACTTGGGCGCGGACGGTGGCCTTCATTACCCCGCCGTCGGGATCGCAGCGGATGAAGGCGCCGTTCCAGGCTCCGGGAAGGTTCTCGCCGCCCGCGTCCTCGCAGGCTCCCGCGTAGACGGTGGGGTCGAGGGCGTACGCCGCGGTCGCCGCGCGGGCCGCCTCGTCCGCCGCGTTGCCGGCCAGGGAGTACGTGTAGCCGTACAGCACGCACTGCCACAGGATGCTCATCACGACGAGCAACAGCGGGAACATGCCCGCGAATTCGAGGGTCACCGCTCCTCGGTCGCCGCGCTCCCCTCGTCGGCGCAGGGACAGTGCGCCCCGGTCCGAGGACGACGAGGACGACGAGGACGATTTACGTCGCTTGCCGCCGCCCCCCTCGTGAACGACGACCAGCCCCAACTCCCCCGCGAGCGCCCACAGGGCCTGCTTCACGGTCGACCGGGCGTCCAGGTCCTGGAGCCGTCCCGCGTCCACAACGCCCTGAAGCTCCTTGAACGCGGCGGGAATCGTCGCGCGGGCGACCTTGGTGCCGGTGACCTTCTCGACGAGGGCGGGCTGGATCTCCGCACCCTTGGACTGCCGGTTGACGACCGTCAACGTCTCCTCGGCCTTGCGGATCTGGAGGCGGTCCCAGAGGCGGACCATGCGTTTGGCGGCGCGTACGGCGACGACGTCTGGGGTGACGAGGAGCAGGGCGTGGTCGGCCATCTCGACGGCGGCGGCCGTGGCCGAGTCCATCCGTGCGCCGCAGTCGACGACCACGACGTCGTGGCGGGAGCGCAGGGCGGCGACGACCTGGCGGGTCACCCTGTCGGTGACCTCCTCGCCGCGTTCGCCTTCGGCGGGGGCGAGGAGCAGGCCGATGCCGGTGTCATGGGTGAAGACGGCGTCCTGGAGGACGCGCGGGTTGATGTCCGTGATCGCGGCCAGGTCGGCGATCGACCTGCGGAACTGGACGTCCAGGTAGGAGGCCACGTCCCCCGACTGGAGGTCAAGGTCGAGGAGGGCGACGGTGTGGCCCGACGCCCTTGCGGCGAGGGCGAGTTGGACGGCCGTGACAGTGGCGCCGACGCCGCCCTTGGCGCCGGTCACGGTGACGACCGTACCGCCCGGTCCTGAGTACAACTCCGGTGCACTGCTGCCCAGATGGCGCCGCATCCCCGACGACCAGGCCGCCGCCGCCTGTACGCGCTCGGCCAAGGCGTCGTAGGTGAGGGGCAGTTGGACGATGCCGCGGGCGCCGGAGTCCATGGCGGCGGTGAGGACGCCGGTGCTGGGGTCGGCGGTGATGAGGACGACGCCGACGGCCGGGAAGCGCATCACGAGGTCGCGTACGAGGTCGAGGGCCGGGAGGGGCCCTATCCGCTCGTGGACGAGGACGACTTCCGGCAACTCGTCCAGGGACTCGGCGGCCATCCTGGCCAGGGTGTCGAGCAGCGCGGTCGAGTCGGCGACGGGCGGGGCGGGTTCGGCGTCGGGGAGGCGGCTGAGGAGGGTGCTCAGGGCACGGGCCGACTCGATGTCGGCCGTGGCGGGGAGGATGCGGATGGTCATCGGCGCGCCCTCGGAAGGCATGCCTGCGGCTGCGAACGTCGCTGAGGCTGCGACGACTGGCGCTGGGGCTGCGACGACCGTCGCTGGGGCTGCGGCTTCGTACGTACGGACCTCATGCCCGCCTCCTACTTGTCCTTGTCGAGGGTGTACGTACGGTCGGCGGCGCCGGGGACGGCCGTGAGCTCGCCGCCCGCGACCAGGGACAGGCGGACGTGTTCGGCGAACGACTCGGCGTACGCGACGCGTTGGGCGTCCAGCGTCTTGAGCGCGAAGGTGATCGGGACGGCCTCCGTCGCCGTACGCCGGCGTTCGTTGCTCGACTGCCCCGATTCGAGGGCGGTGAGCTTGCCTACGTCGATGACGCGCGCGTTCGTGACGAGCAGTTTGGCCTCGTCGACACCCTTGTCGCTGTCCTTGGACTCGAAGGTGGCGTAGATGTTGACGACCGAGCCCGGGTTGATCTTTCCGGCCACACCCGTCGACGCGTCGATCATGATCGCGATCTCCTGCTCACCCGCGGCCAGTTCGGGCCGGTCGACGATCATGTCGGTCTGCAGCAGAGAGCCCTTCTCCAACTGGGTCACCGCCACCTTGCCGCGGATCTGGGAGACGCGCGTGACAGCGGTCTCCGACAACCACCGCTTCGGCATGGAGATCTTCTCGAACTGGTCGGCCGTGAGCTCCTTGTAGGGCGCGATGTCGCTCTTGAGGCGGTACGCCGTCACCTCCGGGCCGACCTTGGAGTTCACGTCGCGGATCACCGAGAGCACTCCGACGAAGGCACCGATGGCGCACAGGGTCGAGAGGACCAGCAGGATGACGCCGCGGCGCTGGCGTGAGTTCATGACGCGGACAACCTCGATCGGGGGTGGGGACGGACGGGGTCGAGCGGTCGTGCCGGGTGGGGCTGTGCTTGGCGAGGGTCGGGCTGTTCTTGGGTGTGGGTTGGGCTGTGCTGTGCTGTGTCTCGTGTTGAGTTGTGCGTGCGCCTCTTACGTCTCTTACGTCTCTTACGTCTCTTACGTCGTACCTCGGGGCAGCGCTCGTACTGATGTTCCTGATGCTCCTGCCGGGGTTCCTGCCCGCCCGAGGGCCACGGGAAGCTCCGGAGGCGGGGCGAGTGGCGCGGCGCAGAATCCGCAGCGGTCGCCGATGAGTTCGAGGCCGCACCAATGGCACTCCTCGCGGCGTACGGAGGAGACCAGTTGGTAGAGCACGGAGACGTCGTGCAGCCCGGCCGCGAACTCCACGATCTTCCCGGTCCCCCACCAGCGCGCGGACTCCGCGGGCAGCGGAACAGGGGCGACTCCCTGCACGCGCCAGGCGGGTGCGAGGGTCGCGGTGACCCAGTCGGAGGGCGCCTGCCCCTGCGCGACGAGCAGCCGCGTCCCGAACTCGGGCCCGGCCAGCTCCTCCTGACCCACCCGTACGAGCTGGGCGCGCGGGTTGGCCAGTACGGCGAACTGCGCGCCCGGCACCCAGGACTTGGCGTGCGACTTGAGCGAAACGGGCACCCGGTCGAGCTTGGCGACGGAGCCGAGATGGGCGCCGGCGTAGATGTAGTGGGCGAGCAGCCGGGCAGAGGAGGCGAGCACGCCCGGGCTGAAGTCGCACATGGAGAGCTGCCTCAACTGCTGGGCGAGCAGGGCGAGTCCGAGGGGCGGCAGATCGACGGCGAGCAGCGCGATGCGGTCGCTCTCCAGGACGGAACGCACGGTGTGCAGCCGCCGGGTGACGGCCGCGTCCGTGGACGCCGGGTAGAGGGCGATGACATACCCGTGCTGCTCGACGAGCGTGTGCATCCCCATGAGGGCCCCGTCGAGGCTGTCGAGTGACGGGACGGCGGCGGGTGGCGTCTGCCGGTCATGCGGTGGGAGCACCAGATCGGTACTGGTGACGGCTATCGCGGTCGGCACGCTGCACACCACCCCGTTCACTGCGGCGGGGTGGTCGGCCACCGCCTCAGATCGCCCCTGTGACGTCCTCTTGCATCAGCACCTTATCCACGGCATGGCCCGCTCAACACCGAATCTTCTAGATCAACTAACGGAAGGTGGAGCTTGATCGACGCAGAGTGAGGCGAATATGCCACAAGTCGGGTGCCGGGGAGGGTAGTTGACGGCGGCCACCCGACGGAGCCGATGCACCTTTCGAGGGCAGGTCTGCCAGGATTCTTCACACCTTCGACAGGTCCACGCGTAATCCTCACCTGCGGAATTGTGGCCTCCATCACAGCGTGCGGGGTCCACGCCTGATCCACTGCCCGGATGCTTTTCAACCTGATACTCCGCGCCCTGCCCTTCTACATCCGCGAACCCCTGGTCATCGCCATCTGCCTCTTCTTCTGCGGCATCAGCTTCTACTGGACCATCCAAGTCGGAGGGTGGGCCAGATTCGGCTTCGGCGTCCTGTTTCTCGCCGTCGCGGTCCTGCGGGGATTCATGTTCAGAGGGGAGTTGAGATCGCGGCGGGCGGCCATAAGAGCCGCCGCAGAAGCTCCGACGACAGCGGACCACCACGGCTGACCCCTCAACCAGGGTGATCCGGGCGACAGTTGCGGGCCACGCCGGAAGGACGGCGCCTCACGGCAGCTTGATCTCCTCGCGGGCTTCTGCCACCCAGCGCAGTACGCCATGGGAGTCGGTGTTCTCGGCCAGCTCTGTCGCTTCCTCGAGCAGCGCCGCCGCGTCATCGCGCCGCTCCTGCTGGGCGGCCAGATATGCCAGCCCGATCAGGTTGGCGGCCACCCCCGGCAGGAATCCCAGCTCCCGGCGGAGACGGGTGGACTCCTCGAAGCACGCACGGGCCTCGTCCAGGCGGCCGGCCACGTGGTCGACGAAACCGAGGTGCCGCAACGCGTAGGAGGTCGTCAGGCGGTCGCCGGCCTGGTTGGCAAGATCGAGGGCACGTTCGAAGGCGGGCACTGCGGCCTCGGTGTCGTCGCGGACCACTTGGTGGAAGGCGCCGACCCAGAACACCGCCTCGCTCTCGCCCCGCACATCACCGAGCCGCCCGTACAGCTCCGCCGCACGCTCGAAGAGCTCCAACTCCCGTGCGTCCTCGACGCGCCTCCCCAGAAAGCGGGCGTGGATCACCTTGCCACGGGTCAGTGCGAGGTCCGCCTCGACCTCGTCGAGGTTCCGGTCAGCGGACACCAGCGCACTGCTGTCTCCGCCGAACACGGCACGTTCGTAGAGGAGTTCGGCTTGCTCGATACGCTCGTCCGCAGTCATGGCGTGAGCGTATCGAGCATGTGACAGAGGAGGCGGTGTCCTGCAGTCGGCAGGGCGGACGGTGGGTCGACCTCGGGACCGAGTACAGGGACCCTCGTGATCAATCCGTTCGGGTGACGAGATCTCCTTCAGCTATCGAATTCTTCTCGTAAGTTCCTTCAAAGCCTCGTCAGGCGTGGCGGCGAGCAACCTTACGGAGTCCATTCCGACATAGACCGCACCGTCCTCCGCAACGCCAAGGTATTGGTTGGTTCGGTCAATCATGCCGACGGGGTAGAGATAAGCACCTGCTTGCTCACTGAGGTCATCGAGGATCTCGTCGTCCCACATGGCCAGGAGTGGATCGAGCCGGAATTCACCCCATGGCATCGAATCCCGCGGCTCCCGATGCGGGATGCCCACACACCCGAATTCGGCAAGGAACCGCTGTGCTGCCTCATGCATCCCGAACTCGCCCTGCTGGCGCAGGATGCTCTCCCACGTGGCTGTAGGAACCGAACGGCCGGGGTACCAGCCGGCCGCGCGCAGCACTCGGTCCGTCTCCGCGGGCCAACGCCGCTCAGCATCGGCACCTGGTGTGACGGCCTCGATCCGGTCCCAGAACGAGTGAGCTGACACCGGAACATCAGGCGCCCAGACACCCGCTTGCGTTCCTTGCACCTGCACGAGTCGATCGAGCGCCTGGTCAACGCCTCCGGCAAGCAACTCCGCGTGCTCCCTGGCCAGGTAGACCGCCCCGTCGGCGGCGATGCCCAGATAACTGTTCCCGCTGTCGGCCTGGCCGACGGGACAGAGAAGAGTCCCGGCCTCCTCGCTCAGCCTGGCGAAGGCCTCGCTGTCCCACTCGGCCTTGAGCGGGTCGAACCTGATGGCTGACCGGGTCAGGATCGAGTCCGGCGGCCAGCCATAGGTCACCAAGCCTCCGAATTCGGCGAGGAATCGTCGCGCGGCCTCGTGGACCTCGAACTCCCCACGCTCACGCAGAATCGACTCCCACGTGGCGGTGGGCACCGAACGGCCTGGCTGCCATCCGGCCCTCCGGAGTACTTGTTCGGTCTCTGTGGACCAATGCCGAACTTTTTCACTCATCTAGGACACCCCTCGAACCCCCAACCGATCAAGAACATCTTGGCAGGAGTCGCAAATGGGCTTCGGCACCCCATGCATGGGGTTGCCCGCCGCGCGCACATTCACCGCCGCCATCACTCCGCGCACGCGATAAACCTGGCGACGTCGGCGATCATCCCCGGGATACTGGTCGCCCATGGATGAGGTCAAAGTCGTCGTCGCCCATTCCGAGCGCGCGACTCTGCGCGTCGGTGACGTGTTCCTGAAGGTGGACGCCGATCAGGCGCGCATCGACGTCGAGGTCGAAGCGATGTCCCTCGCGCCGGTCCCGACCCCGGAGGTCCTGTGGCGCAAGCCGCCCGTGCTCGCGATCGCCGCACTCCCGGGTACGACGCTCGGGCGCCTCGGCGGGCCGTCGACCGGGTCGCCGGCGGCGTGGGCCGCGGCGGGCGCCGCCATCCGGAAGCTGCACGAAGCGCCCCTGCCGCCCTTGCCGGGCCGGGCCGGGCGGAGCATCGTCGCGCTGGCGGCGGAACTCGACGACGAGTGCGAGTTGCTCGTGACGAACGGTGTCCTGCCCGCCGACCTGGTCACCCGCAACCGCCAGGTCGCCGAGGCCGCACTCCGGCCGTGGATTCCGGCGTTCACGCACGGCGACCTGCAGATCGCGCATGTCTTCGTCGACGGCGACGAGGTCACGGGCATCATCGACTGGTCCGAGGCGGGCCAGGGTGATGCCCTGTACGACCTCGCCACCTTCACGCTCGGACACGAGGAGCGCCTCGACGACGTCATCGCCGGCTATGGCACCGACATCGACCTCGACGTGATCCACGCGTGGTGGTCGTTGCGAAGCCTGCTGGCAGTTCGCTGGCTGATCGAGCATGGCTTCGACCCCTCCGCGCCGGGCTGCGAGATCGACGTGCTGAGATCCCGGATGTGAGGCTGTGCGGGCCCGATTGCTACGAATGTGTTCTGACGCATCGAGCAGGCCATTCCCTGGGGCGATCGCCCGCCCTTACTCTCGACAAAGTGCAGTGCGCAGTCGTCGCCAGCAGATGACGGCGCACCCGAGGGTGACGAACGCGTGCGTGGGCCGGTCGTTTCCGTCGTACTCCCAGGTGCTTTCCGCGTTCGACGGGGTCACCCTGCGGATACGTCTGCCCAGCACGTCGTAGACCGAGCGCACGGTCGCGCCGTTGCAGGTTTCGGCAAGGACCCTGCCGCGGGCGTCCCGCTCGTAGGTCAACTCGGTCTGGCCGCCGACCACTCGAAGCAGATTTCCGACCGGGTCATACGTGTACGTGGTGGCCCCTTCCGTCGTGTGCTGCTGCGCCACCGTGCCGAAGGCGTCGCGGATGTAGTCGATGGACTCGCCCGCGCCGTTGGTTCTGGATACCGGCGTCCGACGCCTCGTCGATCTTCCGCTTCGCCTCGCCCGCCGCGTCCTCACGCACCTTGCGCGCGTCCTCGGCCATCTTCTTCGCCGCGTCCAACGCCGACTGCGCGCCACTCACGTCCGACTGGGCACTGTCCTGGGCGGTCTTGGCGTGCTGAGCATCGCGGGTGGCGGCCCGGACCTTCGCCTCGTCCGGCGGCTCCGCGGCCTTGCTGCCGGTGGGATCGTCCTTGTACTTGTCCGACTCCTTGGCCGCCCGCGTCACCCACGAATCGGCGGAAGAGAGACAGGACTTGGCCGAGGAGAGATCGGCCTGTGCCTCCCGCCCCTTGGCCAGGTCCTTGTCGGCGAGGACCTGCGCCCGCTCCAACTTCGGCCAGTAATCCACCAGCGCGTCACCGCACAGGTCGTACGACTTCTTCAGCTTCTTCAAGTTCTTGGGTACGTCCGAGAACTCGTCCTGGAACACCTCAGCGGTCTTGCCCGCCCACTCCAGCGTCTCGTTCTCCTGCGCCATCCCCTTGATCAACCGCAACGCGTCCGCGACATCATCGGCGAAGTCATGCAACGTACGGCCCAGTTGACGGACGCGATCCGGATCACCCGAGGTCGGGTCCTTGTCCAGGTCCAGCACATGCCAGTCCGCCGGCCGGTACCCCGCCATCCCGCAACCCCCGTCACGCCAACCTCGACGACAACAGCCGTACGCGCACGCGAACTTACTGGATACGGGAGTTCGAGGTGAAGGAAGTGGGAGTCCTCGCTGGGAGCGACCAGAGTCGTGCCCGGGCCGACTCACCGAGAACCCCCCGATACCGTAAGGGCTTTGCTGGCACATCTGTCTCATGGGGAGTCCACTGTGAAGCGCCGCTCTTTGCCCGTTGCCGCCGCGCTCGTCGCGACGGCGGCGCTGCTGCTGACGGCGTGTGGCGGCGCCGACGGCGAATCGACATCGAAGGACAACGACAAGGTCGCCGGGGCCGACACCGGGAGCGAGACCTCGGCATCACCGACGGCATCCGCCTCGGCCTCAGCCGCCTCCGCCGACCGGCCGAAGATCGAGCTGCCGTCCGATCTGACGTACACCTTCGACTGGCCCAAGACCGGTAACAAGGACAAGGACGCGGTCCTGGCCGACAGCGAACAGTTCATCAAGGCCGTGGACATGGCGATCGCCAAGCAGAACCCGCTGGACAAGGCGTACCAGTTCTACTCCGAAGGCGAGGCGGCGGCCGGGAGCCAGAAGTTCATTCAGGAGTTCGTGGACTACAGGGACCGCATCACCGGCGCCAAGCAGTACTTCGACGCCAAAGTGAACGTCAACAGTGACGGCACAGCCGGACTCGTCTACTGCGAGGACCAGAGCAAGGCGTACAACAAGAGCCTCACGACCGGCAAGACCAACGTGACCGCGGCGTCGAAGAACAGCTACGTCCTCTACAGCAGCCGCCTGCGGGGTGATGAGCACGGCATTTGGATCACGGAGACCCTGACGTCCCAACGGGGGAGCTCCGTATGCCAGTCCTGAGTGTGGGATCTCGCGCTCACCGGCACTGAACGGGGAATGGGAAGAGCGACGTCGGGGGGACCGCCGGTACGGCGATCAACCTTTGCCGTTGCCACAGCGCAACCTCGGCAGCCTGGCGGAACCAACGGTCCCAGCGATAGCGTCTTGGCTTTGCTAGCACATCTGTCTCACGGGGAGTTCACTGTGAAGCGCCGCTCTTTGCCCGTTGCTGCCGCGCTCGTCGCGTCCGCAGCCCTGCTGTTGACTGCCTGTGGCGGCGACGACAGCGGATCGAAGGACAACGACAAGATCGCCGGCGCCGACACCGGGAGCGAGACCCCGGCATCACCGACGGCATCCGCGTCGGCATCGGCTGCCTCCGCCGACCGGCCGAAGATCGAGCTGCCGTCCGACCTGACGTACACCTTCGACTGGCCCAAGACCGGCGACAAGGACAAGGACGCGGTCCTGGCCGACAGCGAACAGTCCATCAAGGCCGTGGACCTCGCGATCGTGAATCAGAACGCCCTCGACAAGGCTTACCTCTACTACTACGAAGGCGAAGCGGCGGCCGGCACCGAAAAGTTCGTCAAGAAGTACGTGGACGCCAAGGCAAGCATCACGGGTGCTTATCGCTTCTACGCCCCGGACCTCAAGGTCGACAACGACGGAACGGCTTCGCTCAGCTACTGCGAGGACCAGGGCAAGGCATACGTCAAGTACCTGGAAACCAACAAGGTCAAGAAGACCGAGGTCACCGCAGACAGCTACGTCATCTACCACACGTCCCTCAAGCGGAACGGCGAGGGTGTCTGGGTCATCGAGAACATGGTCTCTGAAGTGGGGAGTGCCAAGTGCCAGCCCTGACACGCAAGCCGTGGACTCTGTCGGCCACGATAGCCGTCGCAATGCTCGTGCCGCTCCTGTCGCTTCCAGGAGTAGCGCACGCCGACGACACACTGGACGGCAACGCCCAGAACCCCGGCGCCAACGGACCGAACGGCAACGCCAGCGCCGACGGCACCCTCTCCGCGACCGCCGGCGCTGTCGTCTTCGACCGCGACAACAACGGTTCCGGGCAGTCGGTCGGCCCTGTCACCGCCTCCACCAACTGGACGCCGCCCGCCTGCTGGTATGCCCCGACCTACTCCCCCGAGCAGCTCCAGAAGGTCAAGGAGCCGGTCTGGGAGGCGGAGTCCACGGGCTACGAGTGGGATGCCGAGCAGCGGAAGAAGTACCTCGACGAGGACGACCACTCGAAGGACTTCAACAAGGACAAGACGGGCAAGGGCTACTGGTGGGGCCCGTATGTCAACAAGTCCTACCCGCCGGGCTGGGACGCCTGCAAAGAGGACTACTTCTGGGTCGACACCGGCGACGCCCCGCCCGCCAACATCGACAACGTGATCACCCCGGCAATCCTCGCCGGACTCGCCTACAACGAGATCCGCGTCCCCTCCACCAAGGTGACCCTCGCCCCCGCCGCCGCGACCAAGGTGAACCTTCCGACTTGGGCCTGGCTGGACTCGGCGCAGTTCAAGCCCGTCTCCGTGACCGCGCGCGTTCAGATTCTGGGGATGGAGGCCACTACCGTCGCCGAGCCCGTCTCCCTGAAGATCGAGCCCGGTACCGCCGACGCGCAGGTCTACCCCGCGTCCGGTGTGTGCACGTTCGTCAACGGGCGTATCGGGGAGCCGTATGCCGCCGGGAAGGCGAGCCAGACGCCGCCCTGCGGTGTGAAGTACCTGCGCTCCTCCGGCGACGGTACCTACCCGCTCCGCGCCACCATCACCTGGAAGATCCACTGGACCGGTACGGGTGTCAACAACCCGCAGGCACTGCCCGACGGTGAGTTCGGGGCCGAGCAAGCCGTCGTGGTTCAGGAGATCCAGGCCGTCAACCGCTGAGTCGACTCCCGTTCCCCTTCCGCCCGTACTTCGCTGCCGTCTCTCGCGGCAGCGTCGCCCACATGCGCGTCCCGCCGCCTGGTTCGCGGGACGCGCCGAAGCCCCAGTGCCTTCGCAGGCCCGGCATACGCAGGCCAGGACCCGGAGGGCGGCTCGGCGACAGGTGTCGCACGCTGCCGCCAGGTTCGGTTGGGTGTGGCGCGGGTGGCTGTCGTAGACGATCACCCGGAGGGTGGCGGAGCGGTAGCGGAGGGACAGGTAAAAGTCCGGGGACTCTGTGAACTGGCAGGCGGTGGCTGTCAGTTCGGCTCCGCTTGTAGCGCCGGGTCCAGCATGTCGGTCAGTCCGTGCGCCCGTAGGGCTGCCCCTGCCGTCGCCCTCGCCATCGCCGGGCTAGCCAGAGCCGCAGGGAGGGTCAGGCTATAGCGGAGGGTTTCGGGGGTTGGACGGTTTGGGTCCGCCGGGAAGGTGGGCGCGAGCGTGGGCCTCGCCCTGTCACCCGAGGCATCGCGCAACTTCGTCCAGGACATCGCCGACCAACTCTGAGGGAGCCGTCCATGAACGACATCACCTGGGACGAACCGTTCTGCGGCGAGGGGAACTCCTGCTTCCGCCTCGGCACCGATCCCACCGGCAACGCCTACATAGCCGTAGCCGGTGCCGAGGACACCTACCTCACCGACACCCGTGAAGCGCTCCGCACACTCATCCTCGACATCAAGGCGGGCAAGGCCGACCACCTCCTCTAGGCGAGGACCGCACGCGGGGCGATCCAAGACGGGTGTAGCTCGTCTATGAGGACGGGACCGTGATCGTGTGTGCGCTACTCGGATCGGCGGCGGATTGCTGAGAGGAGGCGCCGCATGCCAACCACGTGCCCGCCCGTCCCGATGACGAGCCGTCGGTAGATGCCGCCGGCCAGGCCGGGAAAAACGGCTCGGCTTTCGGCGCGCAACCGTGATCGACCCGGACTGACGTGTTCGAGGCGAAAGATCAGGGCGTAGGAGGAGAAACGATGGCGCCCCTCGAGGACCAGCTCCCGTCCCGGGACCGCAGCGACCACTCGAAAACCGGGCACCGTCGAGCCTTCGGCAAGGGGCCGTGGCCCAGTCGCTGTGCAGTCGGCGCATCCCACCAGTCTCGCGTAGCCCACCACACCAGGACGCGAGAAGGATCGGTCCAGCATCTCGCCCAGACTGCGCCAGACGTCGTCGACCCCCGCCTCAATGACCGTCGCGTGCTCATCGATGTGCGGCAACGAAGCGATCTGCATCAAAGCCTCCGTGAGGTCCAGTCCCAGTTGGATGCGATTCGTGTTCAGGGGGAGTGCTTGATCAAGCCATGAGGTCGCAGTCGTGCTGGTAGGGGGTGGGGTAAAGGCGGTCGTGCTCGCGGGCGAGGTGCAACGCCCAGTAGGCGTCGAAGTCGCCGTTGTCGATGAGTGCACGGAGCCTGAGTACATCTTCAGCGCCGGTCAGGCCCCAGCGGCTGCCGGTGTTGTCGAGGCGGTCGCCGATCAAGTGGCGGCAGGCGCCTTCTCCCGCAACGGCGCAGCCTCGGTCACGTCCTGCCCCGACAGCTCGGCGAGCACCTCGGCCACCGTCTCGCGCGTCACCCGCAGCCGCGACCACGCCTCCCGCTCGCCCACCAGCCGTGAGGTCAACTCGACGATCTTCACCTCGAGTTCCTCCACCCGGACACGGGCTGCCGCCTCCCGCGCCTCCAACTCCTCGATCAACGACACCGTCGACGCCCCCTACCTCACCCGCCACAGTAGAAGGACACCAACCCGGCCCACATCGCCAACCAGCGTTCTCCCAGCTCAGAGCTTCCCCGCAGGAGAGCCACACCCATCCAGGACAGGCACGGGTGCTGGACCAGGGACATACCCGCGCCGTGGGCGGCTTTCCCCTCAATTTCAAAGGTTGCCCGAAGCGAGATAGGCGCGCGTTCTGGCCAGACGGGCCGCAGTAGCACGGAACGCGATACCGGAGGCCTCAGACCCGAGGGCCACGTCGAAGTGCCCTCCATCGTCGACGGTCAGATCGATCACCTTGGCTTCAGAAGCCCCCCAGCCCGTGACCCGGAGACCGGTAACCCCCGTGAAGAACAGGTGGAACTCGAAGGCGTTGAAGTCCTTTCCCCTCCATTCGGGGGGCAGTTTCAGCGGGAAGGCCCTGGTGTCGAAGCCCAGAGTCACCGAGTCCTCCCGTTCGTCGATGTGCACGTAGAAGAGGTCGTACGCGTCAGTCGGGGGCGGGGCACCGTCGTACAGCTCCCCCAAGTATTCGGCAGATGCGAGGAGTTGCGACCAGTCAGCGCTCATAGAACGTCTTCTCATCGGTCGAGGGAAGGAAGGTGTGCCGCCGGGCGTCGATCTTGCTCACGAAGAGATGCGGTCCATCGTCCGATCCGTCGGCCTGGATTCTGAATGCGCTCACATGGCCGACGCGCACGGACTCACTGCAGTCAAATCGGAGCGCCACCCCTCGACCGTCTGCGGTTACCCGCATACGACTCTCCCTGCCCCACGAAGACATCTCGACGCGGCCGACGGCCGGCGGGTCCCAGCCGGTGAGGGAGATGTTCTCCACTGCCAGGAACTGAAGTTGACACTGCACCGTGTCCGTACCCGCATCGGTCCACTCCTGTGGCGCCGAGCCGGGAAAGAAGGGCAGGTCGATGCGGAGGGTTACCGTGGGTCCGCGCCAGTTCAGATTGATCGATCTGATCCTGACGTCAACGAGATCCGGGACATGGCCATAGAGCGAATTGAGTGCTTCCGGATTCACGAGAAAACTCTCAACGGTCATAGTAGTAATGCTCCTCGGCACCGGGGATCTGGCCGTTGCGGGTGTCCTCGAAAGGTCTCACGTGCACATGTGGTCCCTGATAGCCAGGTTCACCTGGCTTCTGATGCCCGAACCAGTGATCCTGGAAGACCACGAGGTCCTCTCCATTGGGGTGCTCGTAAACCTCTTCCGTGTAGTAGATGGGCTGGTGGTCCTCCCCCATCAACTGCTTTGATCCCTGCCATTCCGGTGTGGTGGCCGGGACATGATTGTTGACTTCGAGAGGTACGGATCCTTCAGGAATGCCAGCATCCTTCAAAGCCTGTGCCTTTGCCTCCTCCAGAGTACGTCCGACTGGTTCTCCGCATCCCGGCGCCAGGCCAAGGGGGTCCATCCACGTATGCGGGTTGTCCACGTAGGTGACCGGGTTGGGGGCGGGTGCCAGACCGAGGGGATCGGGAGTGAGGTAGCGAGCCGTTTCCGGGTCGTAGGTACGGAAGTAGTTGTAATGTAGGCCGGTTTCGGGGTCGTAGTACTGGCCTGGAAAGCGGAGCGGCGTATAGGCCGTCGCGTCGTTGTTCCAAGTAGTGGTGCCCCAGAGAGTGGCGCGGGTGCGCCAGGCGATGTCGCCGGTTTCGTCCACAAGTTCGCTCGGCGTGCCGACGAGGTCGGTGACGATGGCGAAGAACCGCTGGTCGATGACGCTCTGGGGAGAATCCGCGGTGGTAATGCGTTCCGCCTGGGCCAGGGGGCGTCGGCCGTCGTGGTCCCAAGTGAGGACGACCGTGTGGAGCTGGTTCTCGGCCGTGGTGGACTGCTCGCAGAGAACGTGGCCGTCCCAAGTGAACGAGGTTTCCTCGAGAACGCTTTCGCCGTCGGCGGCAAGGCGTTGTTTGGCGATGCGGCGCCCCAAGGGATCGTATTGGTAGCGCCAGAGCGTGCCGTCGGGTGTGGTGACGGAGGTCAGTCGGTCCTCAACGTCCCATGTGTAGTGCCAGGTATCTGGTTTGCGGGACAGCCGGGTCTTCTGGCGCAGCACGATTCGACCCGCGTCGTCGTGTTCGTAGCGGACACCTCCGGCTCGGGTGATCCTGGTGCCGATGTAGGTGCGTTGCCCGGTGGCCTCGTGGCCAGGGTGGGTCGTAGGCCAGTTGGCCGAGGTCTGATTGCCCGCGTCGTCGTAGGCATAGGTCTCGGACCACTTCCCGGCGTGGACAGCGGTGACGCGCCCGGCGACATCAAGGTCGAAACGCCGGACGCCGTTCAGCTGATCGTCGATCTCGGTCAGGGAGCCGTCCGGGCGGTATGTGAAGGCACGTTGCTGGATCACACCCGCGTCTGTGAGCACCTGCTGCGTAGTAGGTCGGCCCACCATGTCGAAGGTGTGGGCCATGGTGATCGACTCACCGAAGCGACGTGCGGTCTCCCGGCCGGACTCGTCATGGTCGAAGCCGATCGAACGCCCTGAAGTGGTGAGTTCCGCCGAGCGGCCCGCCGCGTCATAACTCCACGTACTGATCGCACCGCCGGGTGTGGTACGGCGTGTCCGGCGCCCCACGGCATCGTACGCACAGCTGAGCGTGCGGCCGTTGACGGTTTCGGATCGGCGCAGGCCGCGCTCGTCGAGTTCGAGCGAAAACGTGCTAAGCGGACCGACGGCGCCGACGAGTCGGCCGGAAGCGGCGTAGTCGAAGGTGGTGATCTGCCCTTCGGCGTCCTTGCGGATCATCCGTCCAAGTGCGTTGCGCTCATAGCGCACTGTCTGGCCGAGGGCATTTGTACGGCTGGTCAGGTGCCCGCCGGCATCGAGAGTGTAGGTGCGGGTCCGGCCGTCGAAATCGGTTTCGGAGACAAGGCGCCCAGCCGCATCGTATGCGTAATTCCACTTCAGCCCGGTGGAGTTGATGACCCGTACAAGTCGCAGTTCTGTGTCGTGGATGAATTCGTGGCGCACACCGTCAGGCCCGGTGCGTGCGGCGACCAGGTCGAAGTGCGTGTATTCGAACGTGGTGACAGCGCCCACCGGATCGGTATGGCTCGTGCAGTTCCCTTCGCCGTCATACATCCACGACTCGACGGCTCCGTCCGGTGCAATCCGTTGTGACGCCAGTCCCCCGACGGTCCAGGAGAACCGTGTGGCGTGTCCCAGTGGATCGACCCGTACGGTAGGCCGGCCGAAGGCATCCCGCTCAACAGAGGTGGTCGCACCCAGAGGGTTGACGTTCTCTACGGGCAGACCCGCCGGATCGCATCGCACAGTGGTAGTGCAGCCCAGTGCGTCGGTGACCGCGGAGAGATGGCCGCGCTCGTTGTACACGTAGCGGGTGGTCACGCCAGCCGGGTCAGTTACGGCCGTGCAGTTTCCGGCCTGGTCGTACTGCCGCAGCCAGCGGGAACCATCCGACAATTCCATGGAGATCGGCAGATTCAGATCACTGAAGGTATAGCGGATAGCGGCACCGTCGGGATCGATCACCTCAGTGGCCTGGCCGAGTGCATTGTTCAAAAGGCGCGTGGTCAGGCCGAGTTCATCCGTCGTGGAGATGAGATGGTGGTTGGCGTCATAGTCGGCACGCAAGGTGCCGCCCAGCGGGTTGATCTCGGCGACGACCTGACAGTTGTTGTTGATGATGAAGCTCGACACTGTTCGCTCGCCAGTGGTGACCGCTGTGACATGGCACCCTGGCCATGCCGGATCCGTACCGTCGTAGGCAAAGAAGTTGGTGGCGTACCCAGCCTCCCCGCCCTGTTTCACACAGCGGTCCTGGTCGTCGTAGGTGTATTCATATCTGCTGCTGTTCGTGTCGGTCCAGGACGTGACACGCAAGCGCTCGTCGTAGGTGAACGCCATGGGCAGGCCCGATGAGTTGGTCACCGAGGTGAGATTGCCGTCCTCGTAGCCGTACCGCT
Source organism: Streptomyces sp. NBC_00576 (assembly GCF_036345175.1). Taxonomy (NCBI): domain Bacteria; kingdom Bacillati; phylum Actinomycetota; class Actinomycetes; order Kitasatosporales; family Streptomycetaceae; genus Streptomyces; species Streptomyces sp. NBC_00576. Next base: position 3,699,877 of record NZ_CP107780.1, read on the forward strand.
TGATCGTGGCATCGGAGCCGTCCTCGGCCGCGTCGGCCAGGCTGAGGGCTGTGACCCGGCCATCCTCCACGGTCAGTTTGAGGTGGTAGCCGCCGGAATGCCGGATCGCACCGGGAACGCCGTCGTCGTCATAGTCGAACTCGATCGTGTTGCCGTTCCGGTCGGATATGCACTCCAGCAGGGCCAGTTGCCCTTCGGGCGTCGCGAAGTGCTGACTACGGCCGGAGATCGGGTCGTCGATACGGTAGCCACCTGCGTTCAGGCGGACCAGCGGCCAGCGCGGGCCCGCCTCAGGAAGCACTGGAACGTTCGGAACCTCAGGGCGCCGATACTCCAGCAGCATGCCGTCCTCGGTCACGAAGACGACGTTTTGATCGTCGATCTCCAGACGCTGGTCGATCGTGGAGGCCCAGGTGGGGCCGAACCACCAACCGGTCCGGTAACCAGAGGCAACACGCCGAGTGAAGGAGAGAGGCAAAGTTCCGGGGAGTGAAACGTCCCGCTCCACCAGGAACATCTGTCCGGTGGCAACGTCGACCGGGTCTCCACAGCCTTTGATCTTGCTCTTCAGACGGTTGTAGGCGCCCTTGGCGCCGTCGCCAACCATGCCCTTGGCGCTCTTGCCCAGACCGCGCGCGCCCAGAGCCATGCCTTTGAGGCCCAGCTTGCCGAACGACTTCATGCCCTTGGCGAGGCCGCCGAGGGTGGTCAGCCCCTTCATGCCCGGTATGCAGTCGAGCGCGGCGAAGCCCACATCCCACAGGGACGCCTGTCCCTTGGAATACTTGTAGAGCGTGTCCGCGAGGACGACGAGGGCCGCGATCAGCACGATGGCACCGAGGATCGGCCCTCCGATGATCATCGCCACGACCCCGACCACCGCGACGACAACCTTGCAGACGGCGACGATGCTGTCCCAGTTGTCGACGAACCAGTCGCCGACGTCCTCCCACCAACTCCGGTTCTGGATACCGGCGTCCGACGCCTCGTCGATCTTCCGCTTCGCCTCGCCCGCCGCGTCCTCACGCATCTTGCGCGCGTCCTCGGCCATCTTCTTCGCCGCGTCCAACGCCGACTGCGCGCCGTCCACGTCCGACTGGGCGCTGCTCTGGGCGGTCTTGGCGTGCTGGGCGTCGCGGGTGGCGGCCCGGACCTTCGCCTCGTCCGGCGGATCCGCGACCTTGCTGCCAGTGGGATCGTCCTTGTACTTGTCGGACTCCTTGCCGGCCCGCGTCACCCACGAATCGGCGGAAGACAGGCGGGACTTGGCCGAGGACAGATCGGCCTGTGCCTCCCGGCCCTTGGCCAGCGCCTTGTCGGCCAGCGCCTGCGCCCGCTCCAGCTTCGGCCAGTAATCCACCAGCGCGTCGCCGCACAGGTCGTACGACTTCTTCAGCTTCTTCAGGTTCTTCGGCACATCCGAGAACTCGTCCTGGAAGACCTCGGCGGTCTTGCCCGCCCACTCCAGCGTCTCGTTCTCCTGCGCCATCCCCTTGATCAACCGCAGCGCGTCCGCGACATCATCGGCGAAGTCGTGCAGCGTACGGGCCAGTTGACGCACACGGTCCGGATCACCCGGGGTCGGATCCAGGTCCAGGTCCAGCACATGCCAGTCCGCCGGCCGGTACCCCGCCATCCGCAACCCCCGTCACCCCGAACCTCAACGACAACAGCCGTACACACACGCGAACTTACTGGACACGGGAGTTCGAGGTGAAGGTGCTACAAGTCGGTGAGCTGGTCACAGGCCGCGCCTACGCGTGTGTCCCAGCTGGCCAGGACGCGCTTTGCCACTCCGTCTCGAATTCCTGACGGGCGATCACGACGGCCTCGAATTCGGACTGGGCAACCACGTCTTCGATGGGGCCGACCGGAGTCGTACCGAGGCCGATCTCATCGGATTCGTGGACTTCGTCAGCCTTCAGATTGCGCCCGTCCCTGTACTGGTAGACCTTTCGGACCTCGTAGCCGTCGTCACCGATCTCGTTGTAGATCCTGGTCGCCTCGAACTGGAAATCGTGCAGCCAGTCCACCTTCCAGTACTCCATGCTCTCAATCCCTACCCGGGCCCACACACCCCTACCGGCACCGGCCGGGCTCGGCGCGACCAGAAGGTCTCGGGCAGGGTTGTCCGAGGCCCCCGATACCGTATGGGCTTTGCAACACATCTGTCTCACGGGGAGTCCACTTTGAAGCGCCGCTCTTTGCCCGTTGCTGCCGCACTCGTCGTGTCCGCGGCCCTGCTGTTGACTGCCTGTGCCAGCGGCGACAGCAAGTCGACGGACAACGACAAGATCGCCGACGCCAATACCGGCAGCGGCACCTCGGCATCGCCGACAGCGACCGCCTCAGCCGCCTCCACCGACCGGCCGAAGATCGAGCTGCCGTCCGACCTGACGTACACGTTCGACTGGCCCAGGACCGGTGACACGGACAAGGACGCCATCCTGACCGACAGCGAACAGTCCATCAAGGCCGTGGACCTCGCGATCGTGAACCAGAACGCCCTAGACAAGTCCTACCTCCACTACTACGAAGGCGAGGCAGCGGCCGCCACGGAGACGTTCATCAGGGCGTACGTCGACGCCAAAGCGCGGGTCACCGGCACTTACCGCTACTACGACGCGGTCGCCACCGTCAGCGGGGAGGAGAGCGCCTCCCTCGTGTACTGCGAGGACCAGGGCAAGGCGTACGACATGTACTTGAGCCCGAAGAAGATCGACAAGACCCCGGTCACGAAGAACAGTTACGTCCTCTACAACACCCAGCTGCACAGGAACGACAAGGGCGTCTGGGCCATCGAGAAGATCATTTCGCAAAGAGGGAGCGACAAGTGCCAGCCCTGAGAACGCGGTCGCACGCGCTGATCTCATCGATAGGGGTCGGTTCGGTGCTGTTGGGCGGCGCCCCGGCCTGCGCCGACAACGGGATCGAGGGCGGGACTTCGGGTCCCCCTCGAGCCACCGACACGCACCGCAACGCCGATGGCAACGGCACGCTCTCCGACATTTCAGTCGCTGCGCCGACTCCCCCGCCCGTTGACCGGGCGGCACATCGCCGCCCCGGCGTAAATCAGTCCCCTCTCCTCTGAAACATTTCCCCCCACCCACCGCATCAATGAGGTGAAGGCAGTCCACGCGCCCAAACCTGAGCGCACCGCAGGCAGCAGGGGGAACGTATGAGAAAGGTCCGCGCGGACGGGTACGCGGAGTTCGCGGCGGCACGCGCGGGGCATCTGTACCGCTCCGCGTGTCTGCTCACCGCCGGGGACACGTACCTCGCCGAGGACCTGGTGCAGGAGACGTTCGGGCGGTTGTACGTCAACTGGGGGCGCGTCTCCCGGGCCAGCAACCCGGCGGGGTATGCGCAGACCGTGCTCACCCGCACCTTTCTCGCGCATCAGCGGCGCCGCAGCAGTACCGAGCGGGCCACCGCCGTGCTGCCCGACGTGCCCGTTCCCTCCGCCGGGGCCGACGTGACCATGCGGCTCACCCTCGTGGAGGCGCTGGCCCAACTCGCGCCCAAGGACCGGGCGGTGGTCGTCCTGCGCTACTGGGAGGACCGTTCCATCGAGGAGACGGCCGGCGCGATGAACGTCAGCTCGGCCGCCGTACGCACCCGTTGCGTCCGCGCCCTCGCCCGGCTGCGCACCCTCCTCGGCGAGGAACTCGGCGAGTACGCCGCCCGCTGAGGCCCACGTTCCCCCGAGAAGCTCCCGCTCCCCTCCTCCCCCGCATCCCCTCACCGTTCCGGTACACATTCCCGTACACAGCAGAAATGGTGGTTCGCCATGTCCGTTGATCATCGAGACGACCAGTTCGAGGACCGGCTCGGTGCCGCCCTGCGCAACGCCGGCGGTGCCTTCGACGCCGATCGTGCCGCCCTCGTCGCCGGCGGCGAGACCCGCGGGCGCAGGCTCCGGATGCGGCGCCGGACCGCTGTCGTGAGCGGCGCCGCCGCGATCGCGCTGGTGGGGGTGGGCGGCGCGCTGGTCGCGCCCTGGGGAGGGGACGGCACCGGGCAGCGGGCCGTCGGGGCCGGCGGGACGACCGTGGGACCCGGTGACGCCAGCGCCACCCCCAGTGCCACTACCAGCGCCGCCCCGTCGCCTGTCTCCGGCGCCCAACTGCTCAGCACCCTCAAGGGGTTGCTGCCTCAGGGCGATTACAGTGAGGAGCGGTCGCGCGGCACCGCCTCGAAGCTGGGTCCGTACGCGTATGCCGTGTTCGACGACGGGAAGGGCGCCGCGGCTCTCTCCGTCAACCTCGGCCGGATCGAGCCGGGGGGACAGCAGGCCCGGGAGATCGCCGAGTGCCCGGACAAGGCGTTCGTCCCGTACGACGAGTGCGTGACGAGCCCGCTGCCCGGGGGCGCCTTGCTCAGGATCCTCAAGGGGTACGAGTATCCGGACCGCCGCGTCGACACGAAACTGTGGACGGCGGACCTCGTCACCAACGAGGGGGAGCAGGTGACGGTGATGGAGTGGAACGCCGCCGCCGAGAAGGACGCGCCCATCAGTCGACCCGAACCTCCCCTCGACAGTGGGCAGTTGAAGACCGTGGTCACCGATCCGGCATGGCTCAGGGCCATCAACGCCATCCCGAAGGCCGCCGAGTCCTCGAAGCCGCCGACGTCGAGCGAGCCCGCGGAGGTCGAGAGCGACGCCATCGTGACGACACTCACCGGCCTGCTCCCGAAGGGCCTCAGCGTGGTCGGGAAGAGCGGCCCGGGCACCGGGTTCGGGTATGTCGTCGTCGACGACGGCAAGGGCAAGAGCTTCGTCCAGATCAACGTGCAGCCCAACATGAAGGACATCGAGGACGATCTCTTCGGCGAGGGCTCGGGCGCCGTGACCCTGCCCGACGGGATCAAGGTCGTCGTCCGTCAGGGCGCCGGAGACAACAAGGGCAAGGGGCTCGTCATGCGGACCGCCGACGCCATCTGGCCCGACGGTTTGCGGGTGGTCGTCAGCGCCTTCAACTCCGCCAGCCAGATCACCGGCCCGACCCGTGAGAATCCCGCCCTGACCCTCGACCAGCTCAAGACGATCGCCACCGACTCGAAGTGGGCGGGGCTGCTGCCGGCCCCCAACTGAGCCGCCGCCGAAGGGCTGAACGGGCTCAGAAGAACTCTGACCACGGCTGGTCCCAGACCTGCTTCACGCACAGCACCAGGAACAGCAGGCCCGCGATCACCAGCATCGCGTTGCTCAGCAGCCGGTTGCGCCATTCGGGGGGCGTGCGGGAGGAGTTGAGCAGGACCAGCAGCGTGCCGGCCAGGAAGGGGAGGAAGGCCGCGCCCAGGACGCCGTACAGGATGATCAGGCGGAAGGGCTGGCCCTGGAAGAGCAGGACGATGGGCGGGAAGGTCAGCCACAGCAGGTACGCGCGGAACGGCCACGACCGTTCGCGCGTGCCCGAGGCGACCTCCTCGCCCGTCGTCCGGGTCCCGCGGAAGCGTTCCACGAAGTCCGCGAACATCAGGCTCACGCCGTGCCAGACGCCGATCAACGACGTGTAGGAGGTGGCGAAGAAGCCGATCAGGAAGAACTTCGCGGTCGCCGAGCCGTACTTGTCCTCCAGGATGTCGCTCAGCTGGATCAGGCCCTTGTCGCCGCTCGCGATCGCCACATTGGCCGAATGGAGCAGTTCCGCTCCCACGAACAGCATCGCCACCACGAAGATGCCCGTCGTCGCGTACGCGACGCGGTTGTCGAGGCGCATCACCTTCATCCAGCCGGTGTTGGTCCAGCCCTTCGCGTTGACCCAATAGCCGTACGCCGCAAGGGTGATGGTGCCGCCCACACCGCCGACCAGGCCCAGTGTGTTGAGGATCGAGTCCTTCTCGTTGGGGAGGACGGGCAGCAGGCCGGCGAAGGCGTCCCCGAGGTTCGGGGTGACCCGGATCGCCAGGTAGACCGTGACGACGAACATCACGCCCACCAGCACCGTCATGACCTTCTCGAAGACCTCGTACTTGTTGAACCAGACGAATACCAGGCCCGACAAGCCGCACAGGATCGCCCATGCCTTGAGGTCCATGACGTCCGGGAACAGCGCCTGGAGCGGCAGCGCGCTCGACGACATCGCCGCCGCGCCGTAGACGAAGCCCCAGATCACGACGTACGCGACGAAGAAGTACGTCGTCCAGCGGCCGAGACTCGCCCAGCCGTCGAAGAGGGTGCGGCCGGTGGAGAGGTGCCAGCGGCCGGCCGCCTCGGCGAGGGAGATCTTCACCAGGCAGCCGAGTACGGCGGCCCACAGGAGGGTGTAGCCGAAGTTGCTGCCCGCGATGAGCGTCGCCACCAGGTCGCCGGCGCCGACGCCGGTCGCGGCGACCACGATTCCCGGGCCGATGTACTTCCAACTGGACTTGCGTGGAGCGGTGTTGGCGCCCGAGGTACCCGGGGTGCCGGTAGCCCCTGCTGCCGAGGTGTTTCCTGTGGTGTCCGCCATGGAGCAAAGAAAGCGCAAAGGGGTGGAGGCGCACAAGAGGGCGTTCCGGAGCCGGAGGTGGACAGCCAGGGCATCCGGCGTCCGGAACCCACGGGTTGCTACAGCTGTCGCCGACCACAGCCGTCGGACCCGCATGTGCCGAGCTCGAACCACACGGTCTTGCCCGGCCCGTCCTGGTGGCAGCCCCAGCGCCTCGCGAGCGCATCCACCAGGAACATCCCCCGACCGCTCTCCGCGACCCCCGCGCACTGCACCCGCGGAGTACGGCGGCCGGTGTCGGTGACCTCGCAGCGCAGGACGCCGTGCGCGGCCGAGAGGGTGAGCGTGAACCGGCTCGCGGCGTGCAGCACCGCGTTGGTGACCAGCTCGCTGACGAGCAGTTCCGCCACATGGAGGAGGTCGTCGTCCCGGTCGGTCAGGTCTTTCCGGCCGGTCAGGTCTTTCCGGCCGGTCAGGTCTTTCGGGCCGGTCAGGCCCCACTCCTCCAACTGCCTGCGTATCTCGGCCCGGGCCTCGCGGGCGGCGGTGGGGCACGGGTCGTACTCGACGCTCAGATGGCCTGCCCCCAGCGGGGGTTGGAGGTACGAGCCATACCGAGGGACGGGATCCGGGCCGTGTCCCCCGGAGTCCCCGGAGAGTTGCAGCATGTCTTCAGCATCGCCTCCACGGGCGCCCCCGCGCGCGGGTAGAAATACCTGTTTCCGTACGCACGCACAGCGCGGCGTCAGCGATGCGCTGCCACCCAGGCGGCGATCTGGGTGCGGTTGGCGAAGCCGAGTTTGCCGAGGATGCGTTCCACGTGGCCTTCGGCGGTACGGCGGGCGATCGCCAGGCGGTCGGCGATCTGCTGGTTGGCGAGGCCCTCGGCGACGAGCGCGGCGACCTCGGTCTCACGGCGGGTGAGGCCGGACGGCGGTTCGGGGCTCCGGTCGGCCGACTCGCCCTCCCCCAACGCGTAGTTGACGATCCCTGTGAGGTCGAAGGCCTTCCCACGAAGGTACGCCCGCTCGTACGCCCGTCGCCCGAGGCCCTCGCGTGCCCGGGTCTCGGCGTCCTGGCGTACGGAGTCGAAGGGGGTGGCCCTGGCGCTGTCGGCGCCGCCGAGCAGGACGGCGGCGCGTTCGTGGCCGTTCTCACGGTCGTGCTCGCGCTCGTGGTCGTGGTCGTCGGAGGCCGCGATGAGGGCGAGCAGGTCGAGGGTGGGGGCGATGCCGAGGACGTCGTGCAGGGTGTGCCCGATGCGCAGGGCCTCTCGGGCGGGTGGTTCGGCCCGGTGCCAGTCCGCGCGGGCCGTGTGGGCGAGGGCGAGGGCCCGCAGGACGCACGAGCGGACCCATTCCTCGCCGTACTCCTCGCACACCCGCAGGGCGTCCTCGCAGAAGGGGACCGCCCGGTCCGTCTCGCCCAACGAGGCCAGTGCACAGGCGAGTTGGACGCGTTCGAGGCCGGCGAGGCCGGTATGCCCGCCGGGTACGGGGTCCTGCGCCACGGTGTCCTCGAAGTGCCGCAGGGCGGCGGCCGGTTCGCCGTCGAGGAGCAGGCCGACCCCGACGGCGAACCCGGCGTGCGCGGCCTCGGCGGCGTCCCCGAGTCGCCGGGCGAGGTCGCGCGCTTCCTCGGCTCGCCGCCTGCCCCGGGCGCGGTCTTCCGGTGACCCGGTGAGCAGAGCGAGCAGCCCGGAGACCCACAGCGCCCGGGCCCGCTCACGGCTCGGCTCGGGGTTCGCTTCGAGGGCGCGGTCGAGCCAGTACCGACCCTCGCCGGGGGCGCCGCACGCGTACCAGTGGAACCAGAGGGTGCCGGCGAGACGGAGGGCGGCGAACGCGTCGTCGGGGGCGCCCCCGTTCGCCCCGAGGCTGAAGTCCAGAGCGGCGCGCAGGTTGGCCCGGTCGGCGTGGAGGCGGGCGGCCATGTGCTGTTGGCCGGGGCCGAACCAGGCCCGTTCGTACGCCGCCGCCCGAGCCTGCGTCCAGTCGCGGTGCCGGCGCCGGGTGGCCCGTTCCTCCCCGGGGCGCTGTCCCAACCGGTCGAGGCCGTACTGCCGGAGGGTGTCGAGCAGCCGGTACCGTACGCCGCCGGCCGGGCCCGGTTCCCGGCTCAGTACGGACTTGCCGACCAGTTCGGTCACGGCTTCCAGGATGTCGTCGGTGCCCTCCCCGCACACGGCCTCCACCGTCTCCAGGTCGAAGTCTCCGGCCAGCACCGACGCCCGTGCCCACACCAACCGCTCGTCCGGCGTGCACAGTTGGTGGCTCCAGTCGACCGCCGCCCGCAGGCTGCGATGGCGGTGATCGGCGTGAATGTGAGTGTGGGTGTCGGTGTCGGTGTGGTGGTCGTCGTCTGTGCGGGCGAGCAGGTCGTCGATGTTCAGGTTGAGGCCGCCTGGGTCGGTCATGCGGGCCGCGGCGAGTTCGATCGCCAGGGGGAGGCCGTCCAGGCGGCGGCACAGGCGGGCCGCTGTGGTGCGGTTGGCGGGGGTGAGCGTGAAGCCCGGGACCGCTGCCGCGGCTCGGTCGGCGAAGAGCGCGAGGGCCGGGTGGCGGTGGGCCGCGGAGAGGTCGCTGTCCGGATCGGGGGTCGGCAACGGCCGTACGTCCAGCAGGTGTTCCTCGGTCAGGCCCAGGCGGTGCCGGCTGGTGGCGAGGACACGTACGCCGGTGGTGCGGTGCAGGAGTGCGCCGGCGAGTTCGGCGCAGGCTCTGTGCAGGTGTTCGCAGTTGTCGAGGACCAGGAGGAGGCGGCGCGTTCCCAGCTGGTCGGCCAGGGCGTCCGGGGTCTGCGGCAGATGGCGCGTGGAGTGGTCGTACAGGCCCAACGCCTCGGCGGCGGCCCGCGGTACGAGGTCAGGGTCGGCCAGACCGGCCAGCTGCACGAAACGGACGCCGTCCGGGAAGGCGCGGGTCATGCGTGCCGCGACACGGGCGGCGAGGCGCGACTTGCCGACGCCGCCCGGCCCGGTCAGGGTGACGAGGCGGGCTCTTGCCAGCAGGGCGCGGGCTTCGGCCTGTTCGGCGCGGCGGTCGACGAAGCTCGTGGTCTCGACGGGCGGTTCGGCCGGTGTTCGGCAGACCGTCGCCGGTGATCGGCGATCCGTTCGTGGCGCTGATCCGCCCATGATCAGTACCTTCCAACAGCTCCCTGCAGTTCACACACGCAGGTCACACGCACGTGTGCACTTGGCGAGGAGCCACGACGGACGGCGTGGGCACGCGTATCCTCCCCCCTTCTCGGCCAGCCGGTTCACGTCCTCACCCTTTATGCGCTCTTGACCTGCCCATGTCATAGCCGCACGATGAGCCGCACACCCGCACCAGTCCGTCGCACCGAAGAACCACCCCCCGCTCCACTCCCCAGCTTCCGGAGAACCCGGAACTCCCGGAGAAATCAGGAGACTTCATGCGACTTCGCATACGAGGCTCAGGCGCCCGCAGCGGCCGACGGTCCGCCGCCGCCGTCGGCCTGCTGTCCCTCGCCCTCGCCGTCGGCGTCACCTCCACGACACCCGACGCCATCGCGACCAGCGCCAAGCGCCCAGCGGCTTCGGCGGACGACATCCGCCAGTACGAGATCAACTTCGCGAACTCCACGTCCGACGTCCGTACCGACATCATGGCGTCGGGTGTGACCGTGGACGAGGCCGACGAGGAGAGGGTCGTGGTCTCCGGCCGCGCCGACCAGGCCAAGAAACTGGCCCAACGCGGCTACGAGATCACCCTGTTGGGCTCGGGCTCGGCCCCGGACCGCTCCAGCAGCGCCGACGACGTACGGCTGCTCGACTTCCCCACGGCCGACTCCCGCTATCACAACTACGCGGAGATGACGACGGAGATCAACTCCCTTGTCTCGGCCAACTCCTCCATCGCCAGCCAGCGCGTCATCGGCACCTCGTACTCGGGCCGGAACATCGTCGCCATCAAGCTCAGCGACAACGTCGGCACCGACGAGGCCGAGCCCGAGGTGCTGTTCACCCATCACCAGCACGCCCGTGAGCATCTCACCGTCGAGATGGCGCTCTACCTGCTGCGCAATCTGACCTCCACCTACGCCACCGACTCCCGGGTCAAGTCGATGATCGACTCCCGTGAGATCTGGATCATCCCGGACCTCAACCCGGACGGCGGCGAGTACGACATCGCGACCGGCTCGTACCGCTCGTGGCGCAAGAACCGCCAGCCCAACAGCGGTTCGTCCAACGTCGGCACGGACCTCAACCGCAACTGGAACTACCGCTTCGGCTGCTGCGGCGGTTCCTCCGGCTCGACCTCGTCGGAGACGTACCGCGGTGCGTCCGCCGAGTCCGCGCCCGAGGTCAAGGTGGTCGCCAACTTCGTCCGCAGCCGGGTCGTCGGCGGCGTCCAGCAGATCAAGACGGGCATCGACTTCCACACGTACAGCGAACTGGTGCTGTGGCCCTTCGGGTACACCACCGCCAACACCACGACAGGCATGACCCAGGACGACCGGGACGCCTTCGCCACGGTCGGCGGGAAGATGGCCGCGAGCAACGGCTACACGCCCGAGCAGTCCAGCGACCTGTACATCACGGACGGCTCGATCGACGACTACCTCTGGGGCAGTCAGAAGATCTTCTCGTACACCTTCGAGATGTACCCGTCGTCCAGCTCGGGTGGCGGGTTCTATCCGCCCGACGAGGTGATCGACCGGGAGACGGCCCGTAACCGGGATGCGGTGCTTCAGCTTCTCGAGAACTCGGACTGCATGTACCGGTCCATCGGGAAGCAGGCCCAGTACTGCAGCTAGGGGTTGCCGAGTGAGGTGGTCGGGGAACTGCGGCTCCGCTGTGGCTGAGCGCGCAGTTCCCCGCGCCCCTTAAGAGGCGCTCTCCTCAGCCTCTTCGGCGGCTACCGCCTCTTCGGCGTCTTTCTCGTCTTTCTCGTCTTTCTCGTCTTTCTCGTCTTTCTCGTCTTTCTCGTCTTTCTCGTCTTCGAAGTAGGTGTCCAGGACCGCGTCCAGCTCCGTTTCCCACTCCTGGTGCTGGGACTTCGCCTTCGCCTCGATCTCGACCGGGTACCAGCGGCGGTCCGGGGTGTGGACCGTCACCGTGAACCGCTTGCCGAAGCGTGACGTCTCCGTCTCCACGGCCCCGATCTCGTCCCAGCGGAACTCGCACTCCTGGTCGTCCAGGTAGAGCCGTACGCCGCTGTGGTCGGCGATGATCTTCGCCCGGCGGTCGGACGCCTCGAAGACCGGGCCCTCGGGGGCCTCTGTCTCGATCTCTGCCTCGGTCTCCGCTTCCGCTTCCTCTTCCGCTTCGGCCGCCGAGGTGGCCTCCCCCGGCGCGGCCTCCTCCGCCGACTCCGGGACCCCGTCCTCCGGCTCGGCCGGCACGGGTGAAGTGAGCCCGGGGATGGCCGCCGGGTCGACCGCGGCGGTTTCCAGGGGCTGGCTGCTCGAACCTATGCGCTGCTCCACAGGCGGAAGTATGGCGGACATTGCTGTGTCATGGGACAGCAGGGGCCAGAGAGATCAAGCGAGATCAAGACAGATCACTCGCCCACAGCCCCTTGCCCACACGAACACGCTCACCTAGCCGAGCACCGCCAGAGCGTCGATCTCGATCAGGAGCCCCTTGGGCAACCCGACGTACACCGTGGTCCGGGCGGCAGCCGCCCCCTCCAGCCCGGCGAAGTACCGGTCGTAGATCGCGTTGAACTCGGCGAAGTGATCGACGTCCGTGAGGTAGACGCGGATCATCATCACGTCGTCCCAGCTCGCGCCGCCCTCCTCCAGGATGGCCTTGACGTTGGCGAGCGTCTGGAGGGTCTGCTCGGCCAGGGTCGGCCCGGCGGGCGTCGGCGGCTGCCCCTCGACGGCGGGCAGGAAGCCGACCTGACCGGCGACCTGCAGGATGTTCCCCTTCCGCACACCGTGGGAGAACCTGGCGGGCGGGGTGGCGTGGGTCTTCGGCGTGAGCGCGATCTTGTCCGTCTTGCCTGTCATGTCTGTCATGTCTGTCATGGAGTGGATTCCTTGGCTTCCTTGGCTGCTGGAGTTCTGCCGGAGTACTCACCGCTGATGACATCCGCGGTACGGCGCACCAGCGGAAGCAGGGTGAGGAGTTCGTCGGCGGTGACGACGACGTTCGGGGCGGAGACGGACATGGCGGCGACCACGCGTCCGTCGGTACCGCGGACCGGGGCGGCGACGCAGTTGATGGACTCCTCGTGACCGCCGAGGTCGGTGGCCCAGCCCTGGTCGCGCACCTTCTCCAACTCCCCTAGGAAAGCGAGGGCGTTGGGGGTGGAGCGGGAGGTGTACATGGGGTAGTCGAACTTGTCGGCGAGCGCGCGCCGCTCGGTCTCGGGCAGATCGGCGAGCAGCAGCTTCGCGACGGCGGCGACGGTGATGGCGACGGGCTTCCCGATCCGCGAGTACATGCGCACCGGGTAGCGGCTCTCGACCTTGTCGATGTACAGCACCTCGCCCTCCTCGTGCACGGCGAGGTGGACGGTGTGCCCGCACTGCTCGTTGAGGCGTACGAGGTGGGGGTGGGCGATCTCCCGGATGTCGAGGTTCTCGACGGCTTCCTGGGCGAGCGCGAAGAGGCGGGCGCCGAGACGGTAGCGCTGGTCGGACTGGCGGTAGACGAGCCCGTGCTCGTGCAGGGTGCGCAGCAGCCGCAGGGCGGTGGATTTGTGGACGCCGAGCCGGTCGGCGACCTTGCCGAGGTCGGCGGGGCCCTCGGCGAGCAACGGCAGGATGCTCAGCGCGCGGTCGACGGTCTGGCTCATGGGGTGCGTACCTCCTCCTCGGTCCGGTGCACGTCCTGGTGCGGATCCTGGTGCGGATCCTGGGCCTGGGTGGTCCAGCCGGGGCCGAGTCGAAGTGTCTCCCACGCACGCTTGTCGAGAGCGACCAGTCGATCGGCGTGGTCGCGGGCGGGCGGTGCGGCCAGGTCGCCGGGGGCGGTGAGGACGGCGGCGGCCATGAGGTGGCCGTGCCGGAGGCGGTCCGGTACGGGGAGGCCGCGCAGGGTGGCGGCGAGGAACCCGGCGGCGAAGGCGTCACCGGCGCCGACTGCCGCGACGACGTCGACGTGGGGCGCCCGGACGTGGGTGGAGACGCAGTCGGCGTCCTCCAGCCTTTCCGGTCCGTCCAGCCCGTCCAGCCCGTCCAGGCCAGCCAGTCCGGCCAGTCCGGCCAGTCCGGCCTGCCCGTCGGAGTCCTTGTGGAAGGCGACAGCCCCGCCCTTGCCCAGCTTGACGACCACGAGCCCCGGCTCGGGCAGCGCCCCCGCGATATCGCCCGCGCCACGCAACCCCCACGCGGCCTCCGCCTCATCGGCCCCGACGAAGACGAGGTCGGCCCGCCGGGCCAGATCCAGCAGAACGCGGGGACCGTCGCTGTCGGCCCACAGCCCTTGGCGGAAGTTGACGTCGAAGGAGACGAGTGGCCGCCCCGCCCGGGGCTCCGTCAGCTCCCACAGAAGGTCGAGGCAGTCGCCGGACAAGGCCGCCGTGATCCCGGACAGATGCAGCACCCGCCCCGCGCGCGCCGCCTCCAGATCCACGCTCCCCGCCGACATCACCGAGGCCGCCGACCCGGCCCGGTAGTACGCCACCTCGTGCGCGTCGGTCGCCCGGTCCCCCGCCGTACGGAAGTACACCCCCGTCGGACGCGCCGGATCACGCTGTACGAACGCCACGTCCACCCCGTACGACCCGATCGCCTCGACCAGGTGGTCGCCGAAGCCGTCGTCGCCGACGCGGCTGATCCAGCGGGCGGAGTGGCCGGCGGCCGCGAGAGCGCATGCCACGTTGGACTCGGCGCCGCCGATGGTCCGGTCGAAGGACGGGACGTCGGCGAGGCGGCCCGGCCGGGAGGGCAGGAAGGTGACCATGGACTCGCCGAGCGCGACGACGTCCACGACGTCGGGGGCGTTACAGGGTCCGGTGAGGGTCACGATCGTCGTAGCTCCTAGATGGTGCGGGGGAGGCGGCGGCTCCGTTGACCCCGCGTTGGGCGAGATGTTAGACAGCAGTGAGCGATATACGCAATGAGCGTTGCATGTAGCGCAACGCATCGCATCCGATCGGGGAGGTTCCATGGCCACCGGGAGCACCGAGGGCAGCAAGAGCACCGGGGCGCTCGCGCGTCTGGCCGCCGAACGCGTCGACGCCCGTTTCAAGGGCCTCCCACCGGACGCCGACGGCCTGACGGTCGACGAGCTGACCGCCCAGCGCCGCAACCTCTTCACCGGCGGCTTCACCACCCCCGTGCTGGCCCTCTCCGCCGAGCGCCTCACCCACAACCTGGAACTGATGGAGACGTACGCGGCCCGCCACGGCCTCTCCTTCGCCCCGCACGGCAAGACCTCCATGGCCCCCCAGCTCTTCCACCGCCAGCTCGACCACGGCGCCTGGGGCATCACTCTCGCGGTCCCGCACCAGGTGCGCGTCGCCCGCGCCTTCGGCGTCCAACGGGTCTTCCTGGCGAATGAGCTGATGGACCCGGCGGCTCTCCGCTGGATCGCCACGGAACTGGCAGCCGACCCCGGCTTCCACTTCATCTGCTACGTCGACTCCGTGCGCGGGGTGCAACTGATGGACGCGGCTCTCACGGGGACGGCTGCCCGTCCACTGGACGTGGTCGTGGAACTCGGCGCCGGCGAGGGCGCCCGGACCGGCGTGCGTACGGAGGCGGAGTGCGCGGCGGTCGCGGACGCGGTGGCCGCCGCAGGGACGCTGCGGCTGGTCGGGGTCGCGGGGTACGAGGGTGAGGTGCCGCGGGCCGACCCGGAGCGGGTGCGGGCGTGGCTGCGGAGGCTGGTGGCGCTGGCGGCGGACTTCGACAAGGCGGGGCGGTTCGCCGACGCGTCCATCGAGGAGATCGTGGTGAGCGCCGGCGGCAGCGCCTGGTTCGACGCGGTCGCCGACGTGTTCGCGGAGATCCCCGAACTGTCGCTCCCCGTCCTGAAGTTGCTGCGCTCGGGGGCGTACGTCTCGCACGACGACGGCCACTATCGCAAGATCACCCCGTTCAACCGGGTCCCCGAGGAGGGTGCCCTGGAGCCCGCCTTCCGGCTCTGGACGCAGGTCGTCTCCCGCCCCTCTCCCGAGCAGGCCTTCGTGAACGCGGGCAAGCGGGACGCGGCGTACGACCTCGACCTGCCGTTTCCCCAGGTGGTCCGCAGGGAGGGGGGCCCGGAACGACCCGCCACCGGCATCTCGGTCACCGGTCTCTCCGACCAGCACGCCTGGCTGCGTACGGCCCCGGAGGCGGACCTGGAGGTCGGCGATTGGCTGGGCCTGGGCCTGTCCCACCCGTGCACGTCCTTCGACAAGTGGCAGCTGATTCCGCTGGCCGAGGCGGACGGCACGGTCGTCGACTACATCCGTACGTTCTTCTAGGGGACTCAGCCATGGATGAGCTCGTCATTCGGGACGCGGACGTCGTGGACGGCTCCGGCGGGCCGTCGTACCGCGCCGATGTCGTGGTCGACGGCGGCAGGATCGTCTCGATCGTCCAGGAGGCCGCCGCAGCCGGCTGCCAACGCCCCAAGGCGCGCCGGGAGTTGGACGCGGAGGGCCTGACCCTCTCGCCCGGCTTCATCGACATGCACGCCCACAGCGACCTCGCCCTGCTCCGCGACCCCGACCACAGCGCGAAGGCCGCACAGGGGGTGACGCTCGAAGTCCTGGGCCAGGACGGGCTGTCGTACGCCCCGGTCGACGACCGCACCCTCGCCGAGGTCCGCCGCGCGATCACCGGCTGGAACGGCCACGGCGACGACATCGACTTCGACTGGCGTTCCGTGGGCGAGTACCTGGACCGCCTGGACCACGGTTTCGACGGCGCGGGCATCGCCGTCAACGCGGCGTATCTGATCCCGCAGGGCACGGTTCGGATGCTCGCCGTCGGCTGGGAGGACCGGGAGGCGAAACCCCAGGAGCTGGACCGGATGCGGCAGTTGGTCGCGGAGGGGATGGAGCAGGGCGCGGTGGGCATGTCGTCCGGGCTCACGTACACACCCGGCATGTACGCCAAGGACGCCGAACTGACCGAGCTGTGCCGGGTGGTGGCGTCGTACGGCGGCTACTACTGCCCTCACCACCGCTCGTACGGAGCGGGCGCGTTGGAGGCGTACGAGGAGATGGTGAACCTGACCCGCGAGGCGGGCTGCCCGCTCCATCTCGCCCACGCCACCATGAACTTCGGCGTGAACGAGGGCCGGGCACCGGAGCTGCTGTCACTGCTCGACGAGGCGCTGGCGGCGGGAGCGGACCTGACGCTGGACACCTATCCCTACACCCCCGGCTCCACAACGCTCGTGGCACTGCTGCCGAGTTGGGCGAGCGAGGGCGGACCGGAGGCGATCCTGCGCCGCCTGACGGACGCCGACACCGCCGAACGTGTCCGCCACCACCTGGAGGTCGTCGGCGCGGACGGCTGCCACGGCGTGCCCGTCGAGTGGGACACGATCGAGATCTCGGGGGTGACGGACCCGGCGCTGAGCGATTTCGTGGGCCGCACGGTTCAGGAGTCCGCGACCGGACGGGCGGAGACCCCCTGGACGACGGCCCGCCACCTCCTCCTGGCCGACCGCCTGGGCACGACGATCCTCCAGCACGTCGGCCACGAGGAGAACGTCCGCGCGATCATGCGCCACCGCGTCCACACGGGCGGCTCGGACGGCATCCTGCAGGGCACGAAGCCGCATCCGCGCGCGTACGGCACGTTCCCGCGGTATCTGGGCAGGTACGTAAGGGAGTTGGAGGTCCTCTCCCTGGAGGAGTGCGTGGCCCACCTGACCTCGCGCCCGGCGGCCCGGCTGCGCCTGCCGCACCGGGGCCTGGTCCGCGAGGGCTACCGTGCCGACCTGGTCCTCTTCGACGCGGCGACAGTGGCGGCGGGCTCCACCTTCGAGGCGCCGCGCACACTCCCGACGGGCATCCCGTACGTGCTGATCGACGGCCGGTTCGTGATGGAGGACGGCCGCAGAACGGACGTACTGGCGGGGCGGGCGGTCCGCCGTACCGGCAGTTGACCGCCCGCCTGAGCCACGTACTACTTGCGACCTGCTGCCTACTACCTGTTTACGGCTTCGGCAGGGTGCAGCCGCTCGCGCTCAGGTCGAGCTTGTTGCCGAGGCCGAAGCAGGCGGGGATCTGGTAGGTCTCCTGGGCGTAGTTGATGCCCTCGCGGACGGTCACCGTGCCGTTGGCGTCGACCTCGCAGGGGTTGTTGTCGGTGCAGCGCGCGCCGTCCTCGTTGCCGGTGTTGTTGACGGCCACGACGTTGCCGGTGGCGTTGTCGACGACCGGCGAGCCCGAGGTGCCGCCGATGGTCTGGCAGGCGGAGGTGTAGCGGACCGAGTCCTTCCAGGTCCACTCGCCTTCCTTGAGGCGGTAGGCGAAGCCGTCGACGTTGCAGGCGTACGTGCGCTTCCAGTAGCCGGAGACGACGGTGATCGCGGTGCCGACGACCGGGTGGGTGGTGTTGAGCGTGAGCGGGTTGATGTTGTACGAGCTCTTGATCGCCGCGTAGGTGGTCGTGAGCTGGTAGATCGACACGTCCGTGTCGGTCATCGTGGCGTACGCGATCTTGCTGGCGCGCAGGGTGGCGACGCGGGTGGCCGAGGCGTTGAGCAGCCCGAAGGTGCGGGTGGACGCCTGGTTGACGATGACCTCGCCGGCCTCCGGGAAGCCCGTCTCCAGGCAGTGCCCGTTGGACATGACCAGCGCCGGGTCGTTGGCCTCGGAGTTCGGGAAGCGGACGAGCGAGCCGGAACAGTTGGAGAGCGAGACGGTACCGGCGAAGTTGACGGCCTGGATGGCCGGTGCCGCCTTGGTGACAGCGCTCTTCGCGACCGGCGCGGCCGTGTCGGCCTGCGCGGCGACCGCGGGTGCCGCTCCCGCCCCGGTGATCACCAGGGCTGCGAGCGCGGCAAGGAGAGGCTTGTTCATGTGTGGGGGTCCCCTCTGAGACTCTGAGACGGCAGTGAACGGAGGTCTTCCGGCCACTTTCCGACTTGTCATGTGCATTGTGAGCACAGAGAGGCTGGTGGGCAAGGAGTTGTTTCAGGACGGGCGTTGGCGGATTTCCGTACATGCCTCGTCGATGTACGCGAAGAGCGTGTTGCCGCCGTCCGCGATGCGCGCCCCGAGTTCACGGGACCGCCGCTCGCGGGCGGGCGTGACCCGACCGGAGAAGAACACCGCGGGCCCGTCGAAAAGCCGCAGCGCACGCCAGCTCGCAAGGTCCGTGAAACCGGCGTCCCGGTCCGTGCCGCGTGCCACGTCGGAGATCAGCACATCCACCGGGTGGGTGCCGAGAATCCGCTGGGCGGTCCATCCGTTCTCGGCCACCAGGACATCGGCTCCGTGGGCCTCCAGCTGGCGGAGGTAGGTCCGGTTCCCCTCCGGATGGTCGTCGACCCAGAGGATGCGCATGCCTCGGTAGGCGGCCGAGCCCGCGACCGTCTCGCGGGTCTCCCGATCGCCGTCGGCGCGGATCGCGGTGACCGGCGGCGCGCCGCCCTCCTGCAACTGCTTCACCAGCTCGTCCACCTGCGGCAGCGCCATCCACTCCTCGACGAGGTGGACGAAGTTCTGATCGCGCGCGAGTACCGGGAACGCGGTCGGCAGCTCCTCCTCCAGCCGGACGAGGACGGCCTCCCAGCTGTCCGAGTCGTCCGGCTGCGGTTCGGGCAGACCGTGCCCGGTCACGGAGTCGAGGGTGGTCCGCCAGGCCTCCGGAGCCGCCCGCGCCCACTGGCTGAGGACGTGCCGGGCCGTCCGGTACTCCAGGAACTCACGGGCCGCGTGCGCGTACGTGCCGTCACCTGCGACGAGCAGCCGGTAGAAGTCCGCGTACAGGTGCTGGAGCAGCAGCGTGCGGATCACCGCCTCCGACTTGAATCGCGCCCAGACCGGGTTGAGCGCGCACTCCAGTCCGAAGCCGTTGATGAGCCGCTTGATCCGGCGCGGGTTGCGGGCCGAACGGTCGGCGATGAGCCGGACCATGTCGTCGTCGAGCAGCTCGCGCAGCCCGGCGCGCTCGGCGCAGTGGCGGACGTATGTCTCCAGGTCGGGTCCGCCCGCCACCGGCAGCCGGTAGCTCGTCTGGAAGACCTTCTCCATGAACGCGGACCCGGCCGGCCCGAGGTCCCGCAGCAGCCCGGCCGGCCCGAGCGCGGCCCGGTCGCAGCCGATGACGAAGGCCAGCCCCGGCACGTCCAGATAGACCTTCACCGCCTCACAGACCGCGAGGACCGTCTCCTCCGAGCAGCGGTCGAGGTCGTCGACGAAGACGACGAGGAGGCGGCGCGGCTCGTGCTGCGCAGAGTCGGCCCACTCGGTGGCGAGGTCGCGCAGCGCGTCCCGCATCTCGTTGCGGGCCTTCGGATCGACCGAGAGGTCACGCCAGAACTGGTCGACGAGGCCGGCCACACCGAACGGCGCCGAGGCCACGGTGAGGATCGTCCGCAGGGCCCGTATCAAGGTCCCGTGTTCCGACGCGCCGTGGATCACCCGCCGCAGCAGGCGCCGGTCGAACTTCATCAGCACCGACTTGATGAGCCCTTCCAGCGCATCGGCACCGGTGGACGTCCAGGCGTTGTACCAGACGATCTCGACGTCCTCGCGCTGCCGCAGCTCGGCCTCGACGAGCCGCATGAGGCTGCTCTTGCCCATCCCCCACCCGGCGTCGACGGCAAGCGTGAAGGGGGTCGCCGTCCGGGAGTCGTGCAGCAGCCGGGCCAGCTCCCGCGCGGCCCGCCCGGTGCCGAGCAAATCGGCCTGCGGCACGGTCACGGGCTCGTCGTTCAGCAGCGAGAACCTCATGCGCCGCCGCCCCCCTCGATAAGATCGCCGAGGTCAACATACCCAGGTCCAGAGCTAGTTGGGCCCCTTTGCAGAGCACAGGCGCGGCAAGGCCCCACAGCGCCGCGCGCGCCCTCACCCCTACGGGTGCAACTTCTCCCCCTTCGCCAGCATCGCCACGTACTTCTCGATCCGACGCACCCGGGTCTCGGCCCTCTTCGCTTCCTGGACGCGGTGCAGGATCGCGTAGCGGTTCTGCCGGTCCAGGGTCTCGAAGAACGCAGCCGCGGCCGGCTCGGCGGTCAGGGCCGCCGCGAGGTCGTCCGGCACGGTGGCGGTCCTCGGGCTGTCGTACGCCGCTTCCCAGCGGCCGTCCGCCTTGGCCCGGTCGATCTCCGCCAGCCCGGGCGGACGCATCCGGCCCTGTTCGATCAAGGCGGCCACCTTGTCCCGGTTGACCTTGGACCACCTGCTGCGCGCCCTGCGCGGGGTGAACCGCTGCAGCCACCACTCATCGTCGAGCCCAGCCTTCTGGCCGTCGATCCACCCGTAACAGAGCGCCACGTCGAGCGCCTGGGCGTAGTCCAGCGCGACGATTCCGGGGCCCTTCTTACGGAGCTTGAGCCAGATGCCGGGCGAGGCGGCGTGGTTCTCGCCGAGCCATGTCTCGAACGCCTCGGCGGATGCGAAGACGACGGTCTCCCTGTCCTGAGTCATCCCGGCAGCGAACCACACCCGGCCGACACCCCGTACCGAAAACACGTTCGACTTGCGCGCAGTACGTCATGGCACCACCCCGCTACCGCTCCGCCCGCCGCCCGACCTGCGAAGGCGCGGCACATGGGAAAGAGCTCCGTACACAAGGACCACATCATGAACGACGCGGACAAGCATGAACCCGAGAGTGTGGCGGAGGAGCCGAGGCTGTGGCAGGTGAATATCGCCTTGGTGACAACATCGGCCAAGCACGAGGAGCTCATGGACCGGCTCGTAGACGTACTGTGCCCGGACCCGCGGCATGAAGGTCCGTGTCCCATCCCCTGGGCAATGAACAGCGTGGCCGGCGACTCTCTTTCAGCGAAGAAGCGAAAGGCCCTCCTGAAGGAGATCGAGGAGACCAACGGGGATCCGGCCTGACGCCACGGCACTCAGTGAGGCGTTCTCCCTCCCGACTGCCAGGTCAGCGACCCGCGGGGAAGATCTCCGCAGGTCACTGACCTGGCCGGTTGCCTGGAGACGCAGAAGTCATGGGCGGACACGGACACTGCTGACCATCATCGGCGCAGATCAAAGGCAGGAACAGCACAGGTCGGGCGGACCACTCGACACGCGTCTCCCCTGAGGACGCGACGAACGCATACGGTTCGCCGGCCCGGAGCCGCATGACCCCCTCCCACTGACCGTGGTCGAGCCACCGGAACGCCCGCTCGGTGTCCTCGGGGTCGAACGCGGAGAGCAGGACACGCACGGCGAGGCGCATCCACACCAGCGCCCGTTCCGGGGTATCGACCGCGTTCGCTCGGAGTCTTGCCCCGCCGTTGCCGCCATCTGCCATGGCGTACGCGGTGAACTCGCACCACCAGCCCTGCCGAACGAAGGACCCGGGACGGTGCATCAGGCTGCGGCGCACGTCGCCTCCTGGTCGGCATCGTGGCGTACGAGGACAACGGGGGCGACGGCTAGTACGTACCGCACGTCGCCGTCGCAGATCGTGTACGCGTACGTCTCCTGCTGGCCGAGCCGCAGCAAGGCTCGCGCGTGCTCGCAACCGTCGGACATCCACGCCCGCACCGGAGCGGCAGCCGGTGGGTCGAGCTGGTCCACGATGTGTCCGGCCCGCCGCACCAGCCAAACCATGGCGAGCCAGGCAGACTTGGAGCGGTGGCCGCCGAGTTCGTACAGCGAGCGATTGGAGACCGTGTACGCCACGCAGCCCACATCGAAGGCGGTGGGCGGCGCGAGCCCCGCGCTCAACACGCCGCTCCCCCACGGTTGATGACCAGGTGAGCCCAGACCGTCTTGCCGGTCTCCCTGGGCCGCACGCCCCACTTGTCGGACAGCCCCTCGACGATGACCAGCCCGCGCCCGCCGACGCCACCAGGATCCGCGTCGCACCTTTCGGGCATCCGCCACTGGAACGAGTCCGACACCTCGACGATCAGTACGCCGTCACGCCGACGCAGCCCCACCTCGAAGAACTCGCCGACCCCCTTGGCATGCACGACCGCGTTGGCCGCCAGCTCGCACACGATCGACTCCGCGTCGTCGGCCAGTTCGCCGAGCAGCCACAGGGTCAATATCGCGCGGACGTGGTCACGGGCGACCGGCACCGACTCCTTCCGTAAACGGAACCTTTTGTTGTGCGTGCGCCCGGACATGCGTCCTCCTGCGGGTTACGGACACGCGGAACCAGTCACCTCCCGTGTTCACTCAAGAACGGAAGGTCACGCAACGAACGTAGCGTGGGATCGAGTAGCTACGCAATGAAATCTCGATGCAAGCTTGCATCACACTCATCAGGCAACTCGCTGGCGGGCACACCAAGCTGGTGGGCAGACTGGGAACCAGCACTGAAAGGGGGCGGCATGTCATCAGGTGGACGGCCTGCGATTCGTGGCCGACGACTCGGGACCGCGCTGCGCAAGTACCGCGAAGGTCTTCGGTTCGACCTGAAGGACGCGGCCGAAGCCGTCGGTTGCTCAACGTCCAAGATCAGCCGACTGGAGTCGGGGCAGTCGGCGGCACGCGTAGGGGACGTACGCATCCTCCTCGACCTCTACCAGATCGAGGACGCGGAGCGGCGCGCTCAGCTCGAGAACCTGGCGCGCCGGAGCAACAAGCGCGGCTGGTGGGCGGACTACCAAGCGACGTTCAAGGACGAGTTCGCCGACTTCGTGACGCTGGAAGCGGACGCGTCCTTCATCCGTACCTGGCAGACCATGTTCATCCCCGGAATCCTCCAGACCCCCGAGTACACGCGAGTGATCTTCGAGGGAAATCCGTCGATAATGCCGGAAGACAGAATCGAAGAGAGCATCAAGGTCCGCCAGGAGCGCCGCCGGACCTTCGAGGAGACGGGCGCGCGCTTCGCCGCCGTCATCTGGGAGCCCGTGCTCACCTCCCCGATGCCGAGCCGTTCGGATCACCGCGAACAGATCGAGCACATCGTCCAGGTCGCGCGGCGGAAGAACGTGACGATCCAGATCCTTCCGCAGAGCCAATGGGCACCGGCAAGGGTCGCCAACCCCTTCGTCGCCTTCTCCTTCGACAAGGAATGGGCTCCCGAAGCCGTAGCTTTCGACGCGCTGCGAAGCACACTGATCATCGAGGACGAGGAAGAACTGGCTTACTACGGGCACGCTTTCGACACGCTGCGGTCCGCCGCGCTGAGCCCCGAGGAGAGCCTCGCGTTCCTCCGGCAGACGATTGACAGCATCTCCCAGGAAGAAGAGGCAAGTGAGTAAGAACCGGAACATCGTCACGGCCTTCAGGAAGTCGTCGGCCTCGTCGGCGACGGGCAACAACGACTGCGTAGAGGTAGCCCAAACCGCCGACGGAGGCCGCGCGATACGCGACAGCAAGGCACCTCACGGCCCCGTCCTCTTCTTCGCCCCCGCGGAGTGGAATGCCTTCAGCACGGGCGTCAATGATGGAGAGTTCGGCGGCTGAGCACGATGACGCGAGACACC
This sequence comes from Streptomyces sp. NBC_00576, assembly GCF_036345175.1. Lineage (NCBI taxonomy): Bacteria > Bacillati > Actinomycetota > Actinomycetes > Kitasatosporales > Streptomycetaceae > Streptomyces > Streptomyces sp. NBC_00576. The sequence goes on from NZ_CP107780.1 coordinate 3,723,805, forward strand.
CGCCGTCCACTGCCTGAGCCGGTGCTGGTGGCAGTGCTTCGAACGGTGCAGGAGTACACCCCGCGGGGCAACGTGTGAGGGGTCGGACCTTCGGAGTGACAGGCCTCGGTGCGGTCGGCGCCCACTTCGTCGGGCTGCTCCGCCTCAGCGCAGCTTCTGGCCCCCGTGGGTCGCCGGGCCGATGGGCCGATGGAGCCCGAACCGCCGACATCCCGCACGACAACTAATGGAGTACGCGCGGGTTCCCGCCAACTGTTGGTGAACCTCACTGGCTCGGAGTCGAGAACGCCCTCCACGAGCGCGACGTCCACGACTTGGCTCGCCTCCAGACGCACCTCGCGGCCAAGCCTGTCTGCCAGTTCCTGCGCACCCGTGGCCTGCTCGTCGACGACCCCGGACTGCACCGGGACCGCGATCTGGCCTGGATCGAGAGGGCTCTGGCCACGCTGCCCCAACCCGTCGCCGAGGAGGTCGACGCATGGGTGCAGGCGCTGCGCGGCCAGGGCCCCCGGGAAAACGAGCCGCGCAGCTGGGAGGGCATCCGCCGCTACCTGAGCAACCTGCGGCCCGTCCTCAATGCGTGGACGGCGGCCGGCATGACGACGCTTCGGGAAGTCACCGCAGACCACATCCAGGCCACGATGGACGGTCTGGAGGGGACCGTCCGCCGCCAGCGCGCCACCGCTTTGCGCAGCCTGTTCCGGGCGCTCAAGCGCGAACGGCTGGTCTTCCGCGATCTTGTTCGCCACCTTCCCGTGGGCGATCTGACCGGCATCCCACGGCCGGTTCCCTCCGACGTGCTGGCCGGCCTGCTCGACCAAGCCGCCACCCCGTTCGCGCGGCTCGCCATCGCTCTGGCAGCCATCCATGCTGTCCCCGCCGCAGAGATCCGCACCGCACTCACCGCCGACCTGAACCTCTCCCGCGGAACCCTCGAACTGCGCCGCGGCCTGCGTCGGCACACCCTCTACCTGGAGGAACTCACCCACCGCCTGGCCGCCGACTGGCTCACCTACCGTCACCAGCGCTGGCCCACCAGCGCCAACCCCCACCTGCTGGTCACCCAGAAGACCGCCCCCGACCCGGACTACCCGGCCGTGCACCGAATCACCATGCAGAAGGTCCTGCCCAAGGGACAGACCCTCGACAGGCTGCGCCAGGACCGGATCCTCGACGAAGCGTTCACCACCGGCGACCCGCTCACACTCATGAGGCTCCTCGGCATCACTGAGGCGACCGCCATGCGCTATGTCGGCACCGCCTACCCGGAGCGAACCGCGAAGCTGCTCAGGTAGCGGCACTGTTACCGGGCGCCAGGTCACGGCTGCTGGAATGCGACCTCAGGATGAGTGGCCGTGGGGCCATCGAGGAGCGGCTGCGATATGTCCCGCAGGTGAAGGTCAAGGAAGGCTGATACGTAGTCGCGGGTTATGCGCCACCCGCGTTCTCCGGACAGCGGTATAGCAGGGTCCGACAGGCCCAACTGCCCGGCCAGATACGGCAGGTCCGTGAAGGAGAAGTGTTCGGCGCCAGCCACGGTCAGCCAGCGTTTCCAGCCGTTCAGGTGTTTCCATGCCTTAGGCCAGTCGGTTGTCGGGCTGCTGGGGCTGTGGGTGGACTCGGCGCCGAGCATCATGAACGGGCGCCCGCCGAGCCCTGCCGCAGCAGGGTGCAGAAAGAAGTCACCGTCCAGGTCGAACCCCGCCCGCACACGACCGTCGGCGGCCATGGTTGCCACCGCGGTCGCACCCCCGATCGAATGCCCGCCGATTCCGATCCTGTTCGGGTCGATCACTTGGGACAGCACCCCGGCCTGTCGGCCGCTGGTCAACTCGCTGATCACGAAGGACATGTCCTTGGCCCGGCCGCGCACGACAGCCGCCTGCTCCTCTGGAGTGTCGACCCGTTCACAGGCCACACAGGTCAGCATCCGGCCCCCGGGGAAAGCAGTGCCGACGGATTCGTACGCGTGGTCCACCGAGGCGACGACGTAGCCTCGACTCGCGAGATCGTCAGCGAGCGAGGTCAGTGTGGTGCGCGGCATCGAGAAGCCCGGGGAGAGCAGCACCAGGGGGAAGCGCCCTGGCGCCGGGCGAGTGCCCACGTACGCATGGGTACGCGCCCCGGCAACCGTTTCGGAGGGCACCACACCACCGAGTCCCCTCGCCTCCAAGAGGACTTGCGCCTCCTCGTCGGTCATGTATGCCGCGGGTAGTCCACTCGCCGAGCGTGCCGGGTAGGACACCGTCACCATCAGCTCCCGGTTACCGGCCGCCGGCACCCATGGATCGGTGCGGTTCCGGTCGACCAGGTGCAGGGTGCGGCGGCCCACGGGGTACGGACCGGCGGGGGACGGTAGTTCTAACCCGCTGCTGTATGGGACTTGGGGCGCGGCTTGCGCGGCGTTGGCGGAGGCGGCCGGTGTGGCACCCAAAAGCGGCGCAGACAGGGCCAGGGTGAGCAGAGTGGCCACAGTGGCCCTGCGATGTCTGGAGATCATGCAGTCGAAGCTAGGCCCTGGTTCTCCACAACACGTCCGGCTCCAGGGTTACTTGGTCGTACCCCTGTCGGCGGATCCCGTCAGACCCCGGTATCACACAGATGAGGGCGCGGTCTGCACAGTCGATCTACACACCAGCATCGAGGAACCCATCTACCTGACTCCCCAAAAGCGGAAGTCTCGTCCGAGTTCTGAAGGTCTGACCCGCAGGAATCCGGGAACCCACGCGTTTCACAGGAGTACTGACGGCATGGCGAACCGCTGGGTCGGAGTGACGGTCGACTGCGTCGACGTGCAAAGGACGGCGGCCTTTTGGAGCGTACTGCTGGACCGCCCGCCGGGGTCGGCCCAGCCCGGCTGGGTCTACCTCGGCCATCCCGGCGACCCGCAGCCCCGTCTCGTCTTCCAGCCCGTGACCGAGCCGAAGCACGGCAAGGTCCGCCTGCACCTCGACGTCGCAGTCGACGACATCGAAGCGGGCATCGCCCAGGTCCTCGCCCTCGGCGGCCGGTTCACCGGCGAACGGCACGACTACGACGAGGGCGTGGTCGTCGTGATGGCCGATCCCGAAGATCACGAGTTCTGCCTGGTCCACTATTACTGACCCGCCGCAGTCAACCGATCGCCCGGAGGTGCTGTGTCCCTGCAGATGAAGTTGCGTGCGATAACACTCGACTGCCCTGACCCACTGGCTCTGGTGGCGTTCTATCAGCAGGCCACCGGCCTCGAACCCCACCCGAAATCCGACGCCGACTTCGCCGGGCTCACCGGTGAGGACGGGCTCTTCATCGGCTTCCAACGCGTCGACGACTACCAGGCTCCGCGCTGGCCCGACCGGACGGTTCCCCAGCAGATTCATCTCGACTTCGCGGTTGACGACCTGGACAGGGCCGAGGCCCGCCTGCTGGAACTGGGCGCGGGCAAACCGGATCACCAGCCGAATGAGGACAGGTGGCGGGTCCTCACTGATCCGGCCGGTCACCCCTTCTGCGTGGTCGGAGACAAGCGCTCTTGATCAGGGGGGCGCGGGCGTGTGACCTGCCCGGCAACCCACCCGGCGCCCCACTCTTCCCCGTCTCAAGTGGTGGAAAACACGACGCAGGATGCGTTACCCGGCCGTAAGCTCACGGACATGCAGCTGATCCAGTCGACCAAGCTAGCCAACGTCTGTTACGAGATCCGGGGCCCGGTTCTCGAAGAGGCGATGCGGCTTGAGGCGGCGGGGCATCGCATCCTCAAGCTGAACACCGGGAACCCGGCGGCCTTCGGCTTCGAGTGTCCGCCCGAGATCCTGGAGGACATCCTCCGCAACGTGTCGTCGGCCCACGGGTACGGCGACGCGAAGGGGCTGCTGGCGGCGCGCCGCGCGGTCGTCATGCACAACCAGACCCTCGGTATCGAGACGGACGTCGAGCACGTCTTCATCGGCAACGGCGCCTCCGAGCTGATCGTCATGTCGATGCAGGCCCTGCTCGACGACGGCGACGAGGTGCTCGTACCCGCCCCCGACTACCCCCTGTGGACGGCGGCGGTCTCCCTCTCCGGCGGTACGGCGGTCCACTACCGCTGCGACGAGCAGGCCGACTGGATGCCGGACCTCGCGGACATCGAGCGCAAGGTCACCGACCGCACCAAGGCGATCGTCATCATCAACCCGAACAACCCGACGGGCGCGGTGTACGACGACGCCATGCTCCGGGGGCTGACGGACATCGCCCGGCGCCACAACCTCCTCGTCTGCTCGGACGAGATCTACGACAAGATCCTGTACGACGGCACCACGCACACCTCGACCGCGAAGATCGCCCCCGACCTCCTCACGCTCACCTTCAACGGCATGTCGAAGGCGTACCGCGTCGCCGGTTACCGGGTCGGCTGGATGTCGATCTCCGGGCCCCGCGCGCACGCCGACTCGTACATCGAGGGCCTGACGATCCTGGCGAACATGCGCCTGTGCGCCAACATGCCGGGCCAGCACGGTGTCGTCGCGGCGCTCAGCGGGCGCCAGACCATCAACGACCTGGTGCTGCCGGGCGGGCGGCTCAAGGAGCAGATGGATGTCGCGTACGAGCTGCTCACGCAGATTCCGGGCGTCAGCTGTGTGAAGCCGAAGGGCGCGCTCTATCTCTTCCCGCGTCTCGACCCGAACGTCTTCAAGATCAAGGACGACCGGCGCATGGTCCTGGACCTGCTCCGCCGCGAGAAGATCATGGTCGTGCACGGTACGGGCTTCAACTGGCCGGAGAAGGATCACTTCCGCGTCGTCACACTGCCCACGGTCGGCGACCTGCGCGACGCGGTGACCCGCATCGGCACCTTCCTGGACGGCTACAGCCAGCCGTAACCGCGGGCACGACACCCCGTCCGCGATCGGGCTCAACTTTAGACTGAATCTAAGCTAGGATGGCTTCCTGTCAGCGCACAGGAGGCCAGCTCCCCATGTACGAACCGATCCGCACCCCGTCGGTGCACAGCACCCGCGACGCGTTGGCCGACACAGCCTCGGACTTCCCTCACAGGACGCGCGAGGAGGAGCTGGACATTCAGCTGGCCGGCCATCTCGCCGCACTCCTCACCGCCACCGACGAGCTGCGCACCCTCGCACCCTCCGCAGACCTGGAAGCCGCCGCCGAGCGCCTCGCCTCCCAGGTGAGCAGGCTGCGCCGGGGCCGTACGCCGCTCCGCGCCTCGGCCCCCGCGACCGTCGGCCCCGACCTCACCGCCCTGCACCAGCGGGCCCACGCGCTCGCCGGACGGGCCCTGGTCGTCGCGGCCTCCCGCGCCGACACGGCCGCCGCGATCCTCGCCGCCGAACGCATGGACGCCCACGCCGAGGCCACCGGGCCCCGCGCCCTCGCGTCCCACTGAGCCCCCGCCTCCTCCCCGGGCTCCCCTCGACGGCCCCGGTCCGCGCGCTCCCGCAGCGACGCGCGGACCGGGTGCCACAGCACTGCGTTCGCTTGGGCCGGGGCGCCCATTCGCCGTAGGGGTACATGTTGTTCGGCGAGTGCGGGTGCGTCGTGGCTTGTCGCGCAGTTCCCCGCGCCCCTTCGGGCGCGCCGTGGCCGATTCCCGTTGCGTACCGGGACCAGTGCTTCACCGTCCGTTCATCCTTCTAGCCGGGGAACGTTGGATTCCGGGAGCACGCTCCCGGCGTGAGACGAATCGCAGGGATAGTCCTCGCGGTCCTGCTGATCGGCGGCGTGGTGGCAGCCGTCGTGGCGGGCCGGGACAACGGGGACCAGAGCACGGCAACGAAGACCGTGCGTGGAGTTATCGGGTCGGAGAAGGCGGAGTTCTTCGCCGATCCCGACGTGGTGAAGGCCCTTGCCGCCAAGGGCTACACCGTGCGGACGGAGACCTCCGGGTCGTGGGCCATGGAGGGTCTCGACCTCAAGGGTTACGACTTCGCCTTCCCGTCCAGCCAGGCGCCCGCCGACGAGCTGGCCGCCAAGTACAAGGCACGGCAGCCCCTGCCGCGCCCCTTCTACTCGCCGCTCGTCGTCGTGGCCCACCGCAACGCCGCCGAGGTACTGGCCGCCGGCGGACTCGCGACGCTCGACAAGGGCCAGCACCGCGGCACCCTCAAGATGGGCGCCTATCTCGCCGCCGCCGACAACGACCGCACCTGGCAGCAGCTCAAGGGCGCCGACAAATACGGGGAGTTGACGGGCACCCTCTACATCGCCTCCACCGACCCGGAGAGCTCCAGCTCCGGTGCCCTCTATCTCGCCGCCACCAGTTACGTGGCGAACGGCGGCCGGGTGGTGGCGAGCGGCGCCGACGTGAACCGCACGGCGCCCCTGATGCGCAAGCTGGTCAGCGTCCAGGGCGCCCAACAGCCCAGCTCGGACGCGGCGTTCCGGGACTTCGTGAGCGGCGCCGGAAACCCGCTGGTGCTGGTGTACGAGTCGCAGGTGGCCTCGTTGCTCGGCGAAGGCAATGGAAGCGGTAACGGAAACGGCAACGGCGGTCAACAGGACGCCGGTGACCTCACCGTCCTCTACCCCGACACCACCGCCAACAGCGACCACACCGTCGTACCGCTGACCGAAGAGGGCCGCGCCCTCGGTGAACTCCTCAGCGACGACCCGGTGTTGCGCAAGCTCGCCGTCCGGCACGGGTTCCGGCCGCAGGGCGACGCCGCCGAGTTCGTCGCGGCCACCGCGGCCCACGCCGCCTACCTCAACCAGAGACTGACCGGCGTCCGGCAGGCGCCCGTGCCCACCTCCGGGGTGCTGCACGAGATGGCGCGCCGGGCCCGAGGACAGTCGTAAGCAGGGGGGATCACCCGTGAATTACCAGAAGTCGAACCAGCAGCCGGGCCGACAGCCGGGCCAGGGACCGAACCCGAACACCAGCCAGAACAGCAGTCAGAGCGGCGACGACATCTTCACGCTCACCCCGCCCGAGCCCGTCGCGGCAGTGCCGCGCGAGAAGGCCGGCGGTCTCGTCCCCGTCGACGACAGTGTCCGTACGGATATGGCCCGCAAGGCCGCCGAGTACGTCGGACAGCTCGCCGCCCTCGACGCCCGCTCGCCCGAGTTCGCGGGCCGGGTCGGGGAGATCACCGGACTCGGCGCCGGTGAGATGCGGACCGCGGCCGCGCAGTCCAACCGCATGCTGGAACGGGCCGTGCGCAGCCTGCCGAGCAACGGCGGGGACGCCCAGTCGCAGGTGGCGGGCTCGCTCGTCGAACTCCGGCGCGTCGTCGAGGACTTGGACCCCCGTGACCTGCCCACGGGCAAGGGGCGGAAGCTTCTCTCCAAGCTTCCCGGCGGCAACAGACTGCGCGACCACGTCGCCAAGTACGCCTCCTCGCAGGCGACCCTGAACAAGATCGTGGGCTCACTGCGCGGCGGACAGGACGAACTGCGCAGAGACAGCGCGGCGTTGCAGACCGAACGTGTGCGCCTGTGGGAGACCATGGGCAAGCTGCAGGAGTACGTCGTCCTGACGGAGGCCCTGGACTCCGCCGTCGAGCAGCACATCGGCGGCGTCGACGCGGCCGACCCGGCGGGCGCCGACAACCTGCGCGCCGACGTGCTCTTCCCGGTCCGGCAGAAGCACCAGGACCTGCTGACCCAGCTCGCGGTGTGCGCACAGGGCTACCTCGCCATGGACGTCGTACGCCGCAACAACGACGAGCTGATCAAGGGCGTCGACCGCGCGGCCACCACGACCGTGTCCGCGCTGCGCATCTCCGTGATGCTGGCCGCCGCCCTCGACAACCAGAAGAAGGTCATCGAGCAGGTCAACGCGCTGCGTGGCACGACCGAGGACCTCATCAGGGGCAACGCGGAAATGCTCGCCACCCAGAGCGGGGAGATCCAGCGCATCGCCGCCGACCCCGCCGTAGGGGCGGAGACCCTCAAGAACGCCTTCCAGCAGATCTACCGCACCCTCGACACCATTGACACCTACAAGGTCCAGGCGACGGAGGCGATGGCGGCGACCGTGGAGTCGCTGACCTCCGAACTCCAGCACGCGAGCGCCTACTTGGAGCGCAGCCGGTCGCGGAGCGCGTTGGACGGAGGCCAGATATGAGACGGCGACCGGCCGCCGCGGCACTGATCGCCGCCACCATCCTGCTGATGCTGACCGCCTGCACACCGCAGGACGAGCCGGATCCCCTCCTCGACAACGGCTCCCCCGAGCCCGGCACCCTCCGCGTCCTCGCCTCCAGCGAGCTCTCCGACATGACGCCCGTCCTCGACAAGGTCCAGAAGGACACCGGCATCAAGGTCCGGCCCACCTACATGGGCACCCTCGACGCGATCGACATGCTGGCGACGGGGAAGACGGACGGGCGGTACGACGCGCTGTGGCTGTCCTCCAACGACTATCTGCGGCTGCGTCCCGACGCCGCGAAGAAGGTCGTGTCGGAGACGCCGATCATGTCGAGCCCGGTTGCCATCGGCGTCAAGGCCGCCACCGTAAGGGAGTTGGGCTGGAAGCCCGACCAGGTCACCTGGTCCCAGGTCGAGGAGGCCGTACGGGACGGGAAGCTGACGTACGGCATGACGGACCCCGCGCGCTCCAACTCCGGCTTCTCCACGCTGGTTTCGGTAGCCTCGGGACTCTCCGGAGCGCAGTCCGCGCTGACCGACGCGGACGTGCAGAAGGCGTCCCCGCGGCTGAAGGAGTTCTTCAAGGGGCAGAAGCTGACATCCAGTTCGTCGGGCTGGCTGGCCGCCGCCTACGACCGGCGCGGCACGGTGGACGCCCTGCTCAACTACGAGTCCGTCCTCAAGAGCATTCCGGGGCTCACGGTGATCCGCCCGCGCGACGGGGTCGTCACCGCCGACTACCCGATCACCTCGCTCGCGTCGACGGACGCCGCGACCCGGGAGGAGGTCCGCCGGCTGACGGAGGCCCTGCGCACCACGGCGACGCAGCGCGAGATCACCGACGTCACGCACCGCCGCCCGGTCGTCGCCTCCGTACCGCCCGCGACCGGTCTGGGGACCTCCCGCCGTCGTGAACTCCCCTTCCCCGGCAGCCGGTCCGTCGCCGACGGTCTGCTCGACGCGTACGAGAACAAGCTGCGCCGCCCCTCCCGGACCGTGTACGTCCTGGACACCTCGGGTTCGATGGAGGGCGACCGGCTGTCCGGCCTCAAGGAGGCGCTGCGCGGCCTCACCGGGGACTTCCGGCACCGCGAGGAGGTCACGCTGATGTCGTTCGGGTCGGACGTGAAGAGTGTGCGGACACATGTCGTGAGCCCCACCGATCCGCAGAGCGGACTCGACGCGATCCGCCGGGACACCGACGCGCTCGAAGCGGACGGCGACACCGCGATCTACACGTCGCTGGAGCAGGCGTACGAGCAACTCCGCGCCGACCGCGACACGTTCACGTCGATCGTGCTGATGACGGACGGCGAGAACACGGCGGGCGCGAAGGCGGCGGAGTTCGACGGCTTCTACCGGCAACTCCCGGGCCGGCAGCGGGAGATCCCCGTCTTCCCCATCCTCTTCGGCGACTCCGACCGCTCCGAGCTGACGCACATCGCCGAGCTGACCGGCGGCCGTCTCTTCGACGCCCAGCAGGGTTCGCTCGACGGCGCGTTCAAGGAGATCCGTGGCTACCAGTAGGTTCGTCGGGTTCGCGGGGTTCGTCGGGCTGCTGGAGTCCCGCAAGAACATCGCCGGCAGTGCGTGCGGGCTGGTGGGCCTGGTGTTGACCTTCACCGGTCTGGCGGGGCCGTACTGGCCGCTCGTCGTCGCGGGGCTGTACGGCGCGGGCGCGCTGATCGCCCCGCCGGAGCGGCAGCCCCTGCCGGACTTCCCGGACCCGTCGGCCGAGCTCTCCGCCCAACTCGACGAACTGCGGGGGGACTTCGAGCGGCTGGACACCTATCTGGGGCAAATCGAGCTGCCGCCCGCGGCGGCCGGGCAGGTCACCGAACTGACCGGACTCGTCGGCGCGTTGCTGGAACCCGGGTGGGTGACGGAGGTGCTGGCCCAGGATCCGGAAGGGGTGTACGCGCTGTCGCGGATCGTGCGGCAGGACCTGCCCGAGGCCGTCGACAGTTTCGTACGGGCGCGGTGGTGGACGCGGCTGGCGCCGGGGCAGGAGCCGCCGGAACGGCAGCTGGAGCGGCAGCTCGGGCTGTTGCGGCAGGAGGCGGAGGGGCTGGCGGCGGGCCTCAGGGAGATCGAGGCCCGCCGTCAGGAGTCCCACACCCGCTACCTGGAGGGCCGGGGGCCGCGCAGCGGCGGGATCGGCGACTGACGTACAGCGTGCTGCTGTTCAGGGGCAGCTGATGCGGGTGTCGCCCGGGTCGGTGGTGCAGGTGTCGAAGCCGGCACCGCCGTTGGCGGTGTCGTTGCCTCCGACGCCGTCGGAGGTGATGAGCCGGTCGTTGCCGATGTAGCCGGTCAGGGTGTCGTTGCCCGGGCCTCCGTTCAGGGTGTCGTCGCCGGAGCCGCCATCGATGTTGTCGTTGCCGTAGTTGCCGTGGGCGGTGTCGTTGCCGTTCCCGGCCCGGATGATGTCGTTGCCGCCGAGACCGCAGATCACGTCGTTGCCGGCCGTCCCGTTCAGGGTCTCGGCGGCGCTGGTGCCGATGATCGTGCAGCCCCGGGAGTTGTTCACGGTGGTGGTCGCCGTGGCGGTGTTGTTGCCCGGGGCGGGGTCGTTCTGGGTCGCGGCGGCCGTGGCGGTGTTCCTGAGGGTGCCGGTGGCGCGGGGTTCCACGACGATCGTCACCGTGGCGCCGGGGGTACCGGCGGGGAGGGTTCCGAGGTTGCAGGTCGCGCCGGTGGCGCTGGTCGTGCAGGTGCCCTGGGTGGTGGCGGCGGAGACGACCGAGGCGGCGGGGCCGCTGAGCGTGTCGGTGAGGGTGACGCCGGTCGCCGTGGTGGCGGCGGCGGTGTTGGTGACCGTCAGGGTGTAGGTGGCACGGTCGCCGATGGACACCGTGCTGGTGCCGCTCTTCGTGACCGACAGGTCCGGGCCGGTCGGGGGCGGCGGCGTACTGCCACCGCCTTCGAAGCGGGCCAGGGCGAAGTCGCTGTTCGGTCCGCCCGCGCCGGCCGCGACGATCCTGCCGGCGGAGTCGAGTTTCACGCCGTACGCCGTGTCGGAGCCGCCGAAGTCCGCGGTGGCCCGACCGCCGGTGCCGAAGCCGCTGTCCAGGCTGCCGCCGGTGGTGTACCGCAGGATCGAGAAGTTGCCGCCGCTGCCACCGGCGGTGACGATCCGCCCGTCCGGCTGGAGCGCCATGTCGGCGACGCCGGCGGCGGGCGTGATCACCTGGCCGTTACCGTCGAAGCTCGTGTCCAGGCTGCCGTTGGCGTTGTAGCGGGCCAGCGCGGCCCGGTCGTCGCTGGAGCCCGCCGCGACGATTTTGCCGTCGGGCTGGACCGCCAGGGACTCCACGGCCTCGTAGGCGCCGAAGTCGGTGCGGACGATGCCGTCGCCGTCGAAGCTCGTGTCCACGCTGCCGTTGGTGTTGAAGCGCATCAGAGCGAAGTCGAAACGGGTCGAACCCACCTGGCCCCCGACGACGATCTTCCCGTCGGGCTGCAACGCCAGTGCACGGCCGTCGCCGCCCTCCTGAAGGACCGGCCCCGCCGGATTGGCGGTGACCGTGCCGTCGCCGCCGAACGTGGTGTCCGGGGTGCCGTCACTGGTGAGGCGGAGCACCGCCATGTTGCCGCCCGTGTAGCCGGCGGCGACGATCCTGCCGCTGGAGTCGATCGCCACGTCGCGGGCCTCGGTCGGGCCGGGGATGTCGGCGAAGACTCTGCCGTCGCCGCTGAAGGTGTTGTCCAGGGTGCCGTCGGCGTTGTAGCGGGCCACCACGAACCAGCAGCAGTCCTCGTAGTCCCGCCAGCTCATGCCCACGACGACGATCTTGCCGTCGGCCTGCAGCGCCACGGCGTTGGCCTCGCTCCACTGGAGGTTCGGGCCCATGTTGTTGATGAGGGTCGTCACCGTGCCGGCCGCGTCGCCGCCGTTGCCGCCGAAGCTGGTGTCCGGGGTGCCGTCGGCGTTGTGGCGGGTCAGCGCGAAGCGGCTCTCCGACACCGAGTAGTCGGCGGAAGAGCCGACAGAGACGATCTTGCCGTCGGACTGCACGGCCACGTCGCGGGCCTGGTCGTCGTCGGCGATGCCGGTGAGCACCTTGCCGTCGCCGCTGAAGGTGGGATCCAGGTCGCCCGGGGCCGCGATCGCGGTGCCCGGAAGGGTCAGGACGAGCGCCAGGCCGATGGCCGCCACAACGCCGGTGCGGGCCGCCGGTCTCAGGCGAGAGATGAGCGATGTGCGTGATGCGCGTGATGCGCGTGATCTGGCCGATGTGAGCATGTCGGCAGCTTTGCGCCGGCCGCGCGGAGTTTCGCCGGCCCGAGGGCCGTATTGCGCTCTCTGGCCGCCGAAAAACCATCACCACGGGTGATCAATCGCACAAATGAGCGATATCGGAACGTTGATACCGCGGCCGGTCATGACGACGTCGCAGGTCAGGGCAAGTCCGACCGGCCGCGGAGCTTCAACTACTGCGGGAAGTCAGGGCCTCAGCCCAGACGCTGCACCAGCGCCCGGTACTCGTCCCACAGTTCCTTCGGGGTGTGCTCGCCGAACGTGTTGAGGTGTTCGGGAACCAGCGCCGCCTCCTCGCGCCACACGTCCTTGTCGACCGTGAGCAGGAAGTCGAGGTCGGACTCGGAGAGTTCGAGACCGTCCGTGTCGAGCGCGCCCTTGGCCGGCAGAACACCGATCGGCGTCTCGACGCCCTCGGCCCTGCCGTCCAGCCGGTCCACGATCCACTTCAGGACACGGCTGTTCTCACCGAAGCCGGGCCACACGAACTTGCCCTCGTCGTTCTTGCGGAACCAGTTGACGTAGTAGATCTTCGGCAGCTTGGACTGGTCCTTGTCCTTCGCCACGTCGATCCAGTGCGCCATGTAGTCGCCCATGTTGTAGCCGCAGAACGGCAGCATGGCGAAGGGGTCGCGGCGCAGCTCGCCGACCTTGCCCTCGGCGGCGGCCGTCTTCTCGGAGGCCACGTTCGCGCCCAGGAAGACACCGTGGTTCCAGTCGAAGGACTCCGTGACCAGGGGTACGGCGGTGGCGCGCCGCCCGCCGAACAGGATCGCCGAGATCGGCACGCCTCTCGGGTCCTCCCACTCGGGCGCGATGATCGGGCACTGGGAGGCGGGGGTGGTGAAGCGGGCGTTGGGGTGGGCGGCCGGCACTCCCGACTCCGGCGTCCAGTCGTTGCCCTTCCAGTCCGTCAGGTGGGCCGGAGTCTCCTCCGTCATGCCCTCCCACCAGACGTCGCCGTCGTCGGTCAGCGCCACGTTGGTGAAGACCGAGTTGCCCCACAGCGTCTTCATCGCGTTGGCGTTGGTGTGCTCACCGGTGCCGGGTGCGACGCCGAAGAAGCCGGCCTCGGGGTTGATGGCGTAGAGGCGCCCGTCCTCGCCGAAGCGCATCCACGCGATGTCGTCGCCGATCGTCTCGACGGTCCAGCCACCGACCGTCGGCTCCAGCATCGCGAGGTTCGTCTTGCCGCAGGCCGACGGGAAGGCCGCCGCCACGTACTTCGACTCGCCCTGCGGAGGCGTGAGCTTGAGGATCAGCATGTGCTCGGCGAGCCAGCCCTCGTCGCGCGCCATGACGGACGCGATGCGCAGGGCGTAGCACTTCTTGCCGAGCAGCGCGTTGCCGCCGTACCCGGAGCCGTACGACCAGATCTCGCGGCTCTCCGGGAAGTGCGAGATGTACTTCGTGGAGTTGCACGGCCACGGTACGTCGGCCTCGCCCTCGGCCAGCGGCGCCCCGAGCGTGTGCACAGCACGCACGAAGAAGCCGTCACTGCCGAGTTCGTCGAGGACCGCGCTGCCCATGCGCGTCATCGTGCGCATGGAGACGGCGACGTACGCGGAGTCGGTGATCTCGACACCGATCGCGGAGAGGTCCGAGCCGAGCGGGCCCATGCAGAACGGGACGACGTACATCGTCCGGCCCTTCATCGAGCCACGGAAGACGCCCTTCTCCCCCGCGAAGATGTCCCGCATCTCGGCGGGATCCTTCCAGTGGTTGGTCGGACCCGCGTCCTCCTCCTTCTCGGAGCAGATGAAGGTGCGGTCCTCGACACGCGCGACATCGGACGGGTCGGAGGCCGCGTAGTAGGAGTTGGGGCGTTTGATCGGGTCCAGTTTCCTGAAGGTGCCTTTTTGGACGAGCTCTTCGCACAGTCGCTCGTACTCGGCCTCGGATCCGTCACACCAGACCACGTTGTCCGGTTGCGTCAGTTCTGCGATCTCGTTGACCCACGAGATCAGTTGCTTGTGGTTGGTCGGGACGGTGCCTGAGCGGAAGGTGTCAGGGGGAACGGGAGCCGCGATGTCGCGCGCCACGATTGCTCCTTGAATGAGGGTTTTGTTGTCTTCTGCCCCTTGGGGGCTGCGACCCGGATGCTTCACGATGTTGATCAATGGCGCTCATCCGGTGCCGACCGCACTCATTTGATCATCCGACCGGAGCGCCCATCTGTCCAGAGGGCCTCACACGTGAGCGACGTGACCATCGCCACTCACCCGACGCCCGCCCAGGCGTTTCCTCTGGGTCACCACGCATTCACCTCGCGCACCCGAGGCCCCGACGAAGTCCCCATACAGCCCCGACACAGCCCCAATACACATGAGAGGCTGGCCACTTCCGACCCTTCCCACCCCCGAACTGACGCGTAACTTACGGTTACGTAGGTACGATGGCCGTCATGACTGCGTCCGCCCCCGACGCGCCCCTGGACTCGCCGGCCGTCGGCCACGGTCCACGGCCGCTTTCGCTGCCACATTCCGATGAGATCAAGCCCAAGTTGCGCGGCTGGCTGCATCTCGGCATGTTTCCGGCCGTACTCATCTCCGGTCTGGCACTGACCGCGCTCGCCAGTTCGAGCCGGGCACGCATCGCCTGCGGGATCTTCGCTCTCACCGCCTGCCTGCTGTTCGGCGTGAGCGCGCTCTACCACCGCGGCACCTGGAGCCCGCGCATGGACGGCGTCCTGCGCAGACTCGACCACGCGAACATCTTCCTGATCATCGCGGGCACCTACACCCCGCTGACGATGCTGCTGCTCCCGGCGAGCAAGGGTCAGTGGCTCCTGTGGGGCATCTGGGGTGCGGCCCTGGCCGGCATCGCCTTCCGCGTGTTCTGGGTCGGCGCCCCACGCTGGCTCTACACCCCCTGCTACATCGCGATGGGCTGGGCGGCCGTCTTCTTCCTGCCGGACTTCATGCGCGCGGGCGGCATCGCCGTCCTGGTGCTGGTCATCGTCGGCGGGCTGCTCTACAGCGCGGGCGGCGTGATCTACGGACTCAAGCGCCCCAACCCGTCACCACGCTGGTTCGGCTTCCACGAGGTGTTCCACTCCCTCACCCTCGCGGCCTTCGTCGCGCACTACATCGGCATCTCGATGGTGGCCTACCAGCAGTAGCAGTAGCAGTAGCAGTCCCTGACCTCCCCTTGCATGGCCGCGGCTTCCGAGCCGCGGCCATTTTTTGCGTACCGACGCCCACATTCGATTGACAGTAACAACCTTTTGGGAGTTACTCTCATTTCATGGCTACTGTCACTGGTGCGGACACCGGTACGCACACCACCCCACCCCTCGATCCCCGCCGCTGGTGGGCCCTGGGCGCCCTGGTCGCGAGCATGCTCGTCCTCGGCTTCGACATGACGATCCTCAACGTCGCGCTGCCCACGATGGCCGAGCAGCTCGGCGCGTCCACCGGCGAGCAGCAATGGATGGCGGACGCCTACATCGTCGTGTTCGCGGCGCTGATGCTCCCCGCCGGCCTCCTCGGCGACCGCTTCGGGCGGCGCCGGATGCTGATCGCCGGGCTGTGCGTCTTCCTCGCCGGGTCTCTGGTCGGGGCGCTGGCCGGTGACGTGAACTGGATCGTCGCGGCCCGCGCGCTCATGGGCATCGGCGCGGCCCTGGTCATGCCCCTGGCCCTCTCCGTCCTGCCCTCGCTCTTCCCGCCCCACGAGCGCACCAAGGCCGTCGGTGTCATCTCGGCCGGCTCCGCTCTCGGGATGCCGCTGGGCCCGATCATCGGCGGCTGGCTGCTCAACCACTTCTGGTGGGGCTCGGTCTTCCTGATCAACGTCCCGATGGTCGCCATCGGCATCACGGCCTGCGTGTTCCTGCTCCCCGAGACCAGCGACCCGGCCTCCCCCAGGGTGGACGTGGTCTCGACGGCGCTCACGGCGACGGGCCTGGGCGCGCTCATCTACGCGATCATCGAAGCCCCCACCCGGGGCTGGACCGACCCGCTGGTTCTCACCCTGTTCGCCGCCGCGGCCGTACTCCTCGCGGCCCTCGTCCTGCGTGAACGCCGCGCCGCCCGCCCCATGCTCGACATGACGCTGCTCTCCCACCGGGGCTTCCTGCTGAACACGGTCACGGCGACGCTGGTGATGTTCGTCCTGTCCGGCCTGATGTTCGTGCTGCCGCCGTATCTCCAGGCGGTACTGGGCAGCGACGCCCTGGGCACGGGTGTACGGCTGCTGCCGCTGATGGCCGGTCTGACGGTGGCCGCGCGGGCGGCGCAGCCCGTGGTCGCCCGGTTCGGCTCCCGGGCGACGGTGACCGCCGGCCTGGTGATCCTGGCCTTCGCGGCGATCCTGGGCAGCCGTACGACGGTCGACGCGGGCTACGGCTACACGGCCCTGTGGCTGACCGTCGCCGGCGTCGGCTTCGGCCTCGCCGTCGTCCCGGCGATGGACGGCGCCCTGGCCGCGCTGCCCGCCGACCGCGCGGGCAGCGGCTCGGGGCTGCTGATGACGCTGCGCCAGGTCGGCGGCGCGATCGGCATCGCGCTGCTGGGCAGCCTGCTGGCGAGCACGTTCCGCGACCGCCTCGACGTCACGGGCCTGCCCGCCGGCCTCAAGGACACGGCCGGCGACTCGGTGGTGGCGGCCCACCTGATCGCGGAGCGGACGGAATCGGCGCAGCTGCTGACCTCCGCGAACAGTGCGTACGTCCACGGCATGGGCGTCGTCCTGCTGGTGAGCGGAGTGGCCGCTCTGGTCGCGGCACTGCTGGCCGCCGCGTTCCTCCCCAACACCCCGGCCGCCACCCCGGAAATAGCCACTGCCCAACCCGATGGCCGACAATGAGCGCATGACGGCCGCACGCACCTCTCCCCTCGCCGACCGCCCCCAGCTGGGCCTGCGTGAGCGGAAGAAGATCAAGACCCGGATGGCGATCCGTGCCGCGACGTACGAACTGATCGAGGACCAGGGGTACGACGCCACGACCATCGAGCAGATCGCCGAGCGCGCCGAGGTGTCGCAGTCCACGGTCTTCCGCTACTTCCCCACCAAGGAGGACATCGTGCTCACCGACGAGTACGACTCCGTGATGGAGGAGGAACTGCGCGCCCGCCCGGCGGACGAACCGTGGCTCGACTCCCTGCGGTACATCCTGAAGAAGGCGGTCGGCGTCAGCAGGGTCGAGGAGCCCGAGGTGACCCGGCTGCGCAGCCGTCTGATGCTGGAGGTCCCGGCGGTCCGCTCCCGCATGATCGAGAGCATGTCCGAAACCGGCCGCCTCCTCTGCCGCGTCATCGCGGAACGCACCGGCCGCGACCCCGCCGACCTGGAGGTCCGCGTCTACGCCATGTCCCTGATCGGCGGCCTGTCGGAGGTCACCGTCTACTGGGCGCAGAACGACTTCAAGGACAACCTGGCCGACCTGGTGGACCGCACGGTGAACGTCTTCGAACACGGGCTCCCAACGCTCTGACCTGCACCGATTCTTCCCCGCCCACCCGCACCCTCTCAGCGCCGGCCCGCGTTTCCAGCCCGTCCGGCGGGGGCGAAACACCGCAAGGACGCGGACACGCCTGCCGGCCGCCGCCCAGGCCGGATTCAGGCCGCCCAGGCCGGATTCAGCCGCCCAACGCGATACGCAACCCCTCCGGATCGGTCGTCGGCGCGTCACAGGTGAAGTGACGGCAGACGTACGCGGTCGCCTCACCGCCGACGAGAATCCGCCCGGCGAGCAACGGCAACTCGTCACTGTCCGCGACCCCCACCGCGACGACAGCCCCCGGAGCGGTGCCCAGAAGTGCCGTACGGTGCAGAGCCGTTGTGGCCGGATCAGCAAGCGAAGGCCCGACCACGGCAACCTCACGCGGCCCGTCGAGCAGCGCCTCGGCCACAGCGAGCCCCCACCCGATGAACCGCGGCACACGCGGCCCGAGCGCCTTCACCACCCCCAACGCCCGCTCGGCAGCGGCCCGATGAGGCTCGGCACCGGTCTGGGCGGCGTAACCGAGCAGCGCCCCGGCCGCCGCGCTCCACCCGGAGGGCACCGCGTTGTCGGTCGGATCCTGAGGCCGCCGGATGAGCTGCTCGGCATCACTGGCGGTGTCGTACAGAGCACCCGACTCCGCATCGACGAACCGCGCGAGCACATGGTCGAGCAGGAACCCGGCGAACTCCAGCCACACCCCCTCCCCCGTCACGGAGGCAAGCGCGAGGAACCCCTCGGCGACATCCGCGTAGTCCTCCAACACCCCGGAGTTCGCCCCGACCTGCCCGTCCTTGCTGGTACGGGCGAGCTGGGCCCGGTCGTCCAGATGAACCCGTACGAGGAGATCTGCGGCGGCCAGCGCGGCGTCCACGAGATCGGGCCGCTCGAAGTAGGCGCCGGCCTCGGCGAGCGCGGCGACAGCGAGCCCGTTCCAGGCGGCGACCACCTTGTCGTCACGCCCCGGAGCGGGCCGCTCGCGACGGGCGTCGAGCAACCGCGCCTTGATGGACTCGACCTTATCGGCGTCGAACACGCCCTCGCGCTGCGGAAGTTGGAGAACCGAGGCCCCCTCCTCGAAGGTGCCGTCCGCCGTCACCCCGAAGTAGTGCGCGGCAAGCTCCGCATCCTCGGCGCCGAGCACCTCGGCGAGCTGGGCCGGCGTCCACACGTAATAGGCGCCCTCGACATGCCTGCCCGTCCCGTCATCGCTGTCGGCGTCGAGCGCGGACGCGAACCCCCCTTCGTTCGTACGGAGTTCGCGCACCATGAAGTCGGCGGTCTCCAGAGCGACGCGCCGGGCGAGCTCGGAGCCGGTGGCACGCCAGAGGTGGGCGTACACGCGACACAAAAGTGCATTGTCATACAACATCTTCTCGAAATGGGGCACAACCCACTCCCGGTCGACGGAGTACCTGGCGAAGCCGCCGCCGAGCTGGTCGTAGATCCCGCCCCGGGCCATGCGCTCACAGGTGTCCTGGGCCATCTGCAACGCCCCCTCGGCGCCCGTACGGGCGCCGTGCCGCAACAGGAACTCCAGGACCATGGACGGCGGGAACTTCGGGGCACCACCAAATCCCCCGCGCTGGGCGTCGTACTCCCGGGTGAGCCCGAGCAGCGCCCGCGCCTGCTCCTCCTCGCCGGGCGCCTCGGTGCCGCCGTACTGGACCTCCCGCTCGGCGAGATCCCGCGTGATCTTCCCGGCGACCTCGGCGACCTCGTCCCGCCGGTCGGCCCAGGCGGCACGGACTCCCTCCAGCACCTGCTGGAAGGAGGGCATGCCGCTGCGCGGCTCGGGCGGGAAGTAGGTGCCGAAGTAGAAGGGTTCGGCGTCGGGCGTGAGGAACACCGTCATGGGCCAGCCGCCCTGGCCGGTCGCCGCCTGGACGGCCTCCATGTAGACGGCGTCGACGTCGGGACGCTCCTCGCGGTCGACCTTGATGTTCACGAAGTGCTCGTTCATGAAGGCGGCGACTGCTTCGTCCTCGAAGCTCTCACGAGCTAGGACGTGGCACCAATGGCAACTCGAGTACCCGACGCTCAGGTGGACAGCAACCCCTCGCTGTCGTGCCGCCACGAAGGCCTCTTCCGACCAGGGCCACCAGTCGACCGGATTGTCGGCGTGCTGGAGGAGATAGGGGGACGTCTCATGGGCCAGTCGGTTCGCCATGGGGTCCATCCTGCCGGACAGGCCCGGCCAACCGTAGGACGGCCACCTCTCATACGGTCACGCCCACCGATACCACCCGATCCGCTCAGCGCCGGACGGGCTCCAGCCTCGCGTAGTCCCACTCGCGGTTTCCCTTCGCACCAGGTCGGACGATGCAATGGGTGAAGACGGACGCGATAGCTCGTCGCTTCTCCTCGAGGCCCATCTCGCCGGACTGCCAGCGTTGTCGCACAGACTCCGGCAGCCTCACATGCTCTGTAGCTTCGGGAAACAGCAGGTGTTCCAGGCTCTCGTCGGCCAACGGCCCGCTGATGGCACATCGCCCGCAGCTACGGCAGGCATAGACGTAGGGACTCCGCTTGCTTCTCCCTTTCTGGGCGCACATCGCACCACAGCACATCGTGCCGTCGGGGCGCTCCACCCCACAACGGAGAAAGCCAGTGGCGAGGCGACTGGGGGCAGGCTTTCTCATGTCGGTGAGTCTCGGAGCACCGCTGCCCCTGTGCAGGTAGAGACTGCCGGGCGAAAACGTCCCGCATACCGCTTGCCACTGATCTGGAGCCACGATGGGTTCCCACTGGCCCAGCACTGGCTGCCGCGTCTCCGGCACCAGCAGCAGCTCGCCCCTGTTCGCCCGGTAGCCGCACACGCGAGGTGCGGTAATGATCTGCGTGACGGTCTGAGCGTTGGGTCTGCCGCCACGGGTGCCAGTAACTCCGAGATCACACCAGTCACGCGCGATGGCCCGGATCGCCTTCCCCTTGATGCGGTCCGTGATCGCCTGCTCAACGAGTAGCGCCTCATCCGGGTGAAGGGTGATCCTGTCCTCTCGCCAGCCGAACGGACGCGGCCCACTGTGCGGCACCCCCTCGACGGCGCGCGCCCAGTGCCAGTCCGTCAGCCGCCTGCTCCGGATTCGCGTTTCCGTGATCGCCTCGTTCAGCGATCGCACGGCCTGCATCAACCCATCCTGCGAGTAGGGATCTCGGACGCCCTCCGCATCGACGTAAACGCGTCCCGGCCGACAGGTCAGTGCCTCGAAGAACCGTGCAAGATCCTCTGCCCGGCGATACAGCCGGTCGTCCGCGACGCAGACGACCCCTTCGATCAGCTGTCCGCTGTCGGTGTGCCCACGCACCAGGTCGGCGACCAGACGGTTGAATTCAGGCCGCACCACCCCCGCCTTGGACGCGCTGATGCCGTTATCGCTGTAGGCCTCGACCACCGTGCAGCCATGTTCTTGCGCGGTCCGCTCATTGATGCGCAACTGATGGCGCACGCCGTGCCCGTCACGTCGGCGGATGTCCTCGGACGTCCGCGCATAGGAAACAACTGGAATCAGTCCGGCCTGTCCACCTTCGGCACGCTTGTCCACAACACCCCCGGATCGACAATGATCTCGACATACGGATGAACGAGCGAGTCACTCGAACGTCACGGAACCGGCTCCACTGATCGACAGCCCTCTCGCGCTCTTGCCTTCCGCGACGGACACTCATAGGCAAAGCAGGTGACGTCAGAGGGGGACACCATGCGGGACAGCCACCGGGCGGAAGCCGAGCGGCTGTTGGGCCGGGCCGTGGAAGAAGAGGTGCGGCGGTCCGGGGGGCGTACCGACGGGGGTGTGCTGCTCACTCGGGCGCGCGGGGCGCTGGACACCATGGCGCAGTCGTCCGCGGCGGAGTACGAGGCGTACACGCGGGCGCTCGACGAAGCGAAGGCCGGGCAGCTCACCTTCGGGCAGCGCTACGCCCGGGAGGGCGCCGGAACTCCCTTGCTGGTGGCTGCTGTTGCCGCGCTCGCTGCGGGCATCGCCGACGTGGCGCTCGGCACCGGTACGGGTACCGCCGTGGGCGCGGCGCTGACCGTGGGCGTGGTGGGCGCCGCCGCGACCGTCCTCAAGGTGACCGCCGCCCATCTGCCGGCCGCCCACCATCGCGCCGGTGCGGTGAGCCAGCCCGGCGGTCCCGAGCAGCTTCGGCTGACGTGGCTGACGGCGCTTGAGGTACGCGGTATCCGGCCGTTCCTCGACCAGCAGCGGGTGCTCAGCGCGTCCACCGGGCCGACGAAGCCGGGGCCGAGGCTGCGCGGCAGCGACAAGAGCGCGGCGGCCCGCAGCCGCAGCCTTCTTGAGCAGTCGTTCGCCCAACTCCCGGATCCGGAAGAGCCGTTCGCGGGCCGGCGGCAGGAACTGGCCCGTATCCGGCAGTGGGTGCACGCGGCCCGGGCGAGTACGGAGACCCGGCCCACCGTGGTCGTCCTGCACGGCGCGCCCGGCAGTGGCCGCAGCGCGCTCGCGATCCACGCGGCGCACGATCTGCGGGACCAGTTCCGGGGTGCCTGCGTGGTGGATCTGCGCGGCGACAGCCCAGGGGAGCCGCCGCTGCCCACCCGCGACGCCCTGCTGCACCTGCTGAACCGGCTCGGCGCCTCCCGCGAGCAACTGCTCTTCCGTGAGCGTTCGTCACCGGACCAGCAGGTCAGAAGGCTGAGCGAGCTGTACAACCAGCACCTCACCAGTGTCCCGGTGACCATCGTCCTGAATGACGCCCAGGACCCCGAGCAGGTCCGCACGCTCATCCCGGAGCGCTCCGACAGCCTCGTCGTCGTCACCGCCCGGGAGCCCCTCGATCTTCCGGCCGACCTGCCTTTCTGGGTTCATCAACTGCCCGTCGAGGCATTGGACCCGGCGGGCGCGGAGGAACTGCTGGGCGCGTCCGCGCAAGCCGAGCCGGGACCCTACGACTCCCAATCCGCCGACCGGATACGGGAGTTGTGCGGCGGGCTGCCGCTGGCGCTGCGCATCGCGGGTTCGTCGCTGGGCCCCCGAAGCCAGCGCCAACTGGCCACGGATCTGGGCGCGTACGGCCCGGTGGAGCCGGTGGAGCGGGTGCTGTGGCTGCGCTACACCGACCTGTCGGAACCTGCCCGGCGGCTGCTGCGCAGGCTGGCGCTGGCCGGGCGGGCCTCGCTCGGCGCCGCGGCGGCCGCGGCCCTCCTGGCCACTGACCGGACGGAGGCGACCCGTCAGCTGGACGCGCTCGCCCGCGCCGGCCTGATCGACCACGTCCGGGGCAGCCGTTACCGCCTGCACGACCTGGTCCGCGCCTTCGCGCAGGCCCGCCTCCTCGACGAGGAGGAAGCGGCGGAGCTCACGGCCGCACAGGAACGTCTGATCGTGAGCTACGGAGAGCTGGCCGACTCGGTGCTGCGCCTGGTCGACGGCAACATGTCGACCCGCTCGGACCGCTTCAGCCCGCACGGTTTCACCTCCCTCGACGAGGCGCTGCGCTGGCTGGACGACGAGTCGAGCTTCATCACGGCGACCCTGCGGTACGCGGAGGGCGTCAACCAGGCCGCGGTACTCAACCTGTTGGGCGCCCTGTGCGACTACTGCCTGCTGCGCGGCGACCTCTACCGGCTCGGCGAGATCAGTGAGCTCGCGGAGTCCGTGGACCAGGGTCTGCTGGTGCGCTCGGTGCAGTGGCGTACGGGTATCGCGGCCCGTCAGCTGGGCGAGCTGGACAAGGCGCGCACGACGCTCACTTCGGTCGTCGAGCTGTACATGGAGGCCCATCACGACGCGGGCGCCGCCCGGGCGCTGTGCTCGCTCGGCATCACGCTGCACCACCAGGGCAATCTGGTCGAGGCGGCTGCGAAGCTCCAGGAGGCCCTGGATCTCCAGCAGGCCCCCGAACTGGCGACCGACCGCGCCTGGACGATGCACGCCCTCGCCGCCGTCGAACGCGACCGCTCCCGCCTCGCCGAGGCGTGGGACCTGCTGACCCGTTCCCTGGTCCTGCACCGGGAGGGCGAGTCGATCCACGGCGAGGCGTGGGCCCACTTCCAGCTCGGCCAACTGGGCCTGCGGATGGGCGACGTACCGCGCGCCGAGTCCGAACTGCGCACGGCCCTCGAGCTGTACGGCCGTACGCGCGACGCCCGTGGCGAGGCCTGGGCCCTGACCCAGCTGGCCCGGGCGCGGCTGGTCGCCGGGGACGCGTCGGCGGCGGTGGACGGGCTGCGCCGGGCGGCGGCGGTCCACCGGGACAACGAGGACGCGCGCGGCGAGGCGTGGTCGGTCTACTACCTGGGCCAGTCCCTGGAGGAGACGGGCAACCTGGATCTCGCGGTCCGCGAGCTGGAACGTTCCCGCACCATGTTCTCCCGTATCCGGGACGTCTACGGCCTGGCCTGCGCCCGCCATCACTCGGCCCGCGTCACCCGCGACCAGCGGGCCGTCCAGACAGGCTCACTGCGCAACTCGGGGTTCGCCCGCCAGCTCCTGGTGGACGCCCGCGCCGACTTCCAGCGCATCGGGGTGGCCCACGGCGAGGCCTGGACCTGCCTGGAGCTGGCGGTGGTCGACGCGGGAAACGCCCGTACCCAGCAGGCGCTGGCCCTGTGCGACGAGGCGATCGGCCTGTTCACCTCGTACGGCGACCGGCGCGGCGAGGACTGGGCGCGCTTCCTGCGCTGCACCCTCCTGCCGTACGCGGCCCCCGGCGGCGTCGACATCGGCACGGCGGTGGCCCAGGAGGAGCTGACGCAGCTCTCCCGCGCCCGCCACCCCTCGCGCGACGAGAAACTCGACGACTATGCCGAGGCCTACCAGCTCCTCCTGGAGCGCGGCGTTTCCCTGGAGTCGGGCTGGCAGGCATGGCGGCTGGGCATGATCCCCAACCGGCACGCCCGGGAGGTCATGGGGGTACCGGTGGCGGCGGCCGGCCGGCGGTAGGGCGGGAGGTGCGGACACCGGGTGCCGGGCACCCGGTGCGGCCTCACTCCGGCGCGGAGCCCTTGGCCGCTCCCTTGACCGCGCCCTTGGCCGGTTCCTTGGCGGCGCCGGAGGTCTCCTCGGAGTCCGACGCCTCCTTGAACTCGATCCTGCCCATCTGCTTGTTCATGGACTTCATCAGCCCCCACACCGCGAGAGCCATCACCGCGAACACGATGAAGCCGAGGACACCGGGGGTCACCTTGTCCTCGTCGACCTCCGCCGCGAAGGAGACGAGGTGCGTCATTGCCAGGCTTGCGCTTGCGCTCATGTCAGGCATTGTCGCGGATGCCCGCAAAGAGGTCGTCCTCGGGGAGGGAAGTGTCCACGAGCGACTTCGCCAGCTCGTACTCCTCCGTCGGCCAGACCTCCCGCTGAAGGTCCAGCGGCACCCGGAACCAGCCCCCGTCGGGGTCGATCTGCGTGGCGTGCGCGAGCAGCGCCTTGTCGCGGATCTCGTAGAACTCGCCACACGGAACATGCGTGGTCAGCGTGCGCTCGGTGCGCTCGAACTCCGACCACCGCTTCAGCCAGTCCCCGTACGGCGACTCCATCCCGCGCTCGAGCAGCGCGTTGTGCAGCGCCTCGGTACGCGGCCGGTTGAAGCCCTGGTTGTAGTACAGCTTCTGCGGCTGGTACGCCGGGCCGAACTCCGACTCCGGGTAGGTCTCGGTGTCCGTCGCGCCTTCGAAGGCCACCATCGAGATCTTGTGGGTCATGATGTGGTCGGGGTGCGGGTACCCGCCGTTCTCGTCGTACGTCGTGATCACCTGCGGGCGGAACGCGCGGATCTGCTTCACCAGCTCGCCGGCCGCCTTGTCCACGTCCTCCAGGGCGAAGCAGCCATCGGGCAGCGGCGGCAGCGGGTCGCCCTCGGGCAGGCCGGAGTCGACGAAGCCGAGCCATTCCTGCTTGATGCCGAGGATCTCGCGGGCCTCGTCCATCTCTTTCTTCCGTACCTCGTGGATGTGCTCCTCGATGTACTTGTCGCCCTGCAGCTTCGGGTTGAGGATGGATCCGCGCTCCCCGCCCGTGCAGGTCACGACGAGCACGTCCACCCCCTCGGACACGTACTTCGCCATGGTGGCCGCACCCTTGCTCGACTCGTCGTCGGGGTGCGCGTGCACGGCCATCAGTCGCAGCTGGTCAGTCAAGACTCAATCCTCGTAAGTCGGCATCCGGTGTGAGCGGGTGCGATGAGCGGCTTCTATAGTGACCGAACCGAGCGGCCAATAATTCCGGGGCCCGCCTTTCCAGGGCCCTCGCGGAGAGGACGATCATGAGTACGGCGACCACGCGAGTGCCCGAGGGACGGTACGGCCGCTCCACGGACGAGCGCGCCGACCGCAAGCTCAAGATCGCCGCCGCTGTCCTCGGAGCGGTACTGCTCGTCGTGCTCGGCTGGTTCGGCTACCACTACGTCGTCGGCAACAAGATCAGCGCCGAGATCATCACCTTCAAGACGTACGACGACTCGGTCAAGGTTCATCTGGAGGTCCGCAAGGACTCCGGCACGAACGGCTACTGCACGGTCCGCTCCCAGGCCGAGAACGGCGCCGAGGTCGGCCGCGCCGACTTCCGCTTCGACGGCGACGCCACGCGTATCGACAGGCTCGTCACCCTCC
The DNA here is from genome assembly GCF_036345175.1 of Streptomyces sp. NBC_00576. Lineage (NCBI taxonomy): Bacteria > Bacillati > Actinomycetota > Actinomycetes > Kitasatosporales > Streptomycetaceae > Streptomyces > Streptomyces sp. NBC_00576. Next base: position 3,750,154 of record NZ_CP107780.1, read on the forward strand.
GGACGACGTCCCAGGGCACTACGGCCGAACTGCTCGGCTGTCACACCGCCTGAGGCCGCCGCCGGGGGTCAGCACCTGGGGCAATCGACGGGGTCACTCTCATCACACAAGCGCTGACCTGCGTTGACGTATTTCTGATGGCTTATGTCCTCCCCCTGCCGCCGCTGAATTGTTAGGCTCGTGGTTTCGCCCATCCGTGAAGGAACATTCTTCTGGTAGGGCGATGCTTTGTATCCCAGTACCTACGAGGAGCACCTGTGACCCAGACCAGCGAGAACGTCACCTGGCTGACCCAGGAGGCGTACAACAAGCTCAAGGACGAGCTTGAGCACCTTACTGGTCCTGCGCGCACGGAGATCTCCGCCAAGATCGCCGCTGCGCGTGAGGAAGGCGACCTGCGCGAGAACGGCGGGTACCACGCGGCCAAGGAGGAACAGGGCAAGCAGGAGCTCCGTGTGCGCCAGCTGACCCAGCTCCTGGAGAACGCGAAGGTCGGCGAGGCTCCGGCGGCGAACGGCGCGGTCGCGCCCGGCATGGTCGTGACCATCGCCTTCGACGGCGACGAGGACGACACGCTGACCTTCCTGCTCGCCTCGCGCGAGTACGCCAGCGCCGACATCGAGACCTACTCGCCGCAGTCCCCGCTGGGCCGTGGAGTGAGCGACAAGAAGGTCGGCGCGGACGCCCAGTACGAGCTGCCCAACGGCAAGCTCGCCTCCGTGAAGATCCTGAAGGCCGTGCCCTACCAGGCCTGACCTCTCGGACCCCCTGCCTCGACCCTTGCGAGCCCCCGGCGCCCTCCCGGCGCCGGGGGCATCGTCATGCCCAGGGCGCCGTCATGCAGTGTCCGAGCGGTACTTGCGGACCGCGAGGGTCCTGAATATGAGGATGATCAGGACCGAGTAGATGGCCGAGGCCCACACCGGGTGCTGCATGGGCCAGGCGTCCGACGGTGAGACGCCGGGGTTGCCGAACAGTACCCGGCAGGCCTGCACGGTGGCACTGAAGGGGTTCCAGTCGGCGATGTGACGCAGCCAGGGAGTCAGATTGCTGGAGTCCACGAACGCGTTCGAGACGAACGTGACCGGGAAGAGCCAGATCAGGCCCCCGGAAGTGGCCGCCTCGGGCGTCTGCACGGACAGGCCGATCAGGGCGCCGATCCAGGTGAACGCGTATCCCGCCAGGAGCAGCAGCCCGAAGGCACCGAGCACCTCACCGATGTTGGTGTGCGTGCGCCAGCCGACCAGCAGGGCGACGACGGCGAGTACGAGCAGCGTGAGCGCCGTCTGCACGAGGTCGGCGAGCGTCCGTCCGGTCAGTACCGCGCCGCGTGCCATGGGCAGGGAGCGGAAGCGGTCGATGAGGCCCTTGTGCATGTCGTCGGCGATGCCCGCACCCGCCCCCGCCGTCGCGAAGGTGACGGTCTGGGCGAAGATGCCGGCCATCAGGAACTCGCGGTAGGTGCCGGGGTCCGCCGAGCCGTCGATGTTCATGGAGCCGCCGAAGACGTACGCGAACAGCACCACGAACATGATCGGTTGGATCAACCCGAAGATCACCATCTCGGGAATCCTGGACATCCGGATCAGGTTCCGTTTCGCGACGACCAGGGAGTCGCGGATCAGTTGGCTGAGGGGGTTCGTGGACGCCACTACGGGCACCGCGTCGGTGACGGCACTCACTTGTCGGTCTCCTTTCCGCTCTGCTTCGCGCCCTGTTTCCCGGCTTGCTTGCCGGCTTGCTTGCCGCTCTCCGCGCCGTTTCCCTCGTCCTTCACCTCGGCCACGTGGCCTGTCAGGGAGAGGAAGACGTCGTCGAGGGTCGGGCGGCGCAGGCCGATGTCGTCGATCTCGATGCCTCGGGTGTCCAGTTCGCGGATGACCTCGGCGAGGAGCTTCGCGCCGCCGGTGACGGGCACGGTGAGCTTGCGCATGTGCTCCTCGACGGCGACTTCGCCCTGGCCCTTGCCGAAGGCGCTGAGCACCTCGGAGGCGGTCGATATGTGCTCGCGCTCGTGCACGACGACCTCGACGCGCTCGCCGCCGGTGCGGGCCTTGAGCTGGTCGGAGGTGCCGCGGGCGATGACACGGCCCTGGTCGACCACCGCGATGTCGTGCGCGAGATGGTCGGCCTCCTCCAGATACTGCGTGGTCAGCAGCAGCGTCGTCCCTCCGGAGACCAACTGCTTGATGACCTCCCACAGTTGCTGACGGTTGCGTGGGTCGAGGCCGGTCGTCGGTTCGTCCATGAACATCACGGGCGGTGAGACGACCAGGGCCGCCGCGAGGTCGAGCCGGCGGCGCATGCCTCCGGAGTACGTCTTCGCGGGGCGGTCGGCGGCGTCCGCGAGGTGGAACTGCTCCAGCAGTTCGGTCGCGCGGACCTTCGCCGCCTTCGCCTTCATCTGGTACAGCTGACCGACCATCTGGAGGTTCTCGCGGCCGGTCAGATACTCGTCGACCGCGGCGAACTGGCCGGAGAGGCCGATGGAGCGGCGGACGGCGTCGGGGTGCTTCAGGACGTCGATGCCCGCGACGACCGCCGAGCCGCGGTCGGGCCGCAGCAGGGTCGTCAGACAGCGGACCGTGGTGGTCTTGCCCGCTCCGTTCGGCCCGAGCAGGCCGAGGACCGTACCCTCCGGGACGTCCAGATCGACGCCGTCCAGAGCCCTTACGTCACCGAAGGTCTTCACCAGGCCTTCGGCATAGATGGCGCCTGGCATATCAGTTCTCCACGTCGTTGGGGATTACCGCGAGCAGCCTAAATTTTTCTCCATTGCCCCGCCCGGCCAGCAGGAGGAACATAAGGAGCTCGAAAAGGGCGGCGCGCAGCGGCGTGACACACACCATAACGCGATGTATCGCGTCTCTCAATGCGTTTTTCCCAGAGCCACCCGTCCGAGTGAGATCCCAGCGGGATCCGGGCGAGGCTGTGGCTCCGGCCTCAGCCGATGACCGTGTAACCGGCCTCGCGCAAGGCCAGGCCGACCTCGGCGCAGTGCGCCGGCCCCTTCGTCTCAAGGTGTAGTTCGACCTCCGCCTCCGTGAGCCCGAGCCGCGGATCGGTCCGTACATGGCTCACGTCGAGGACATTAGCGTCGACCACTGACAACACCCCGAGAAGCGTCGCGAGGGCGCCCGGCCGGTCCGTCAGACGCAGCCGAACCGCCAGGTAGCGGCCCTGTGCGGCCATACCGTGGCGCAGGATGCGCTCCAGCAGCACGGGATCGACGTTGCCGCCGGACAGCACCGCGACGACCGGCCCCTCGAAGGCCCCCGGATCGCTCAGCAGCGCGGCGACCGGGCTCGCCCCGGCCGGCTCCACGACGAGCTTGGCGCGCTCCAGGCAGAGCAGCAGCGCGGCCGACAGCTCGTCCTCACTGACCGTGCGGACCTCGTCGACCAGCTCGCCGATGATCCCGAACGGCACGTCACCGGGCCGCCCGACCTTGATCCCGTCGGCCATGGTGACCGGGTTCGCGACCGACACCGGCCGCCCGGCCGCCAGCGAGGGCGGATATGCGGCGGCGCCGGCCGCCTGCACACCCACGATCCGTACGTCGGGCCGCACCGACTTCACGGCGACCGCGATCCCGGCGGCCAGGCCGCCGCCGCCGATCCCGACGAGGATCGTGCGTACCTCGGGACACTGTTCCAGGATCTCCAGGCCCACCGTGCCCTGCCCGGCGATGATGTCTGCGTGGTCGAAGGGGTGGATGAAAACCGCGCCCGTCCGCTCCGCGTGCTCCTGCGCGGCGGCCAGCGTCTCGTCGACGACCTGACCGTGCAGCCTCACCTCAGCGCCGTACTCACGGGTGGCGCTGATCTTCGGCAGCGGGGCGCCCTGCGGCATGAACACCGTGGCACGCACCCCGAGCAGCGCCGATGCCAGCGCGACCCCCTGCGCGTGGTTGCCGGCGCTGGCCGCGACGACCCCGGCGGCCCGTTCCTCGGGCAGCAGCCCGGCGATACGGACGTACGCGCCCCGCAGCTTGAAGGACCCGGTCCGCTGGAGGTTCTCGCACTTGAGGTGCACCGGCGCGCCCACCAGCTGGGACAGATGCCGGCTGCCCTCCATGGCCGTCACCCGCGCCACGCCCAGGAGCATCTTCCGGGCACCGCGTACGTCGTCGAGTGTGACGGGCCTCAGGGAGTGCAAGGAGTCAGCCGTGCTGTAGCTCATGACTCAAGTCTCGCAGTTCACAGGCGCGGGCTCGCGGTGTGACCAAGCTCCGAGATCGGTTTTCGCAGCGTCGGTACGGGCCGCCTTTCGGCCGCGTACCCTGTCCCCCAACCCAGCACCCCTTTGATGAAGCGAGCCCCCGGCCATGCCCACAACACCTGAAATGTCGATGGACATGACGACCGTCGGTGACAGCGGTCTCCTCGACACGTTGCAGCACGAGGTCGCGGTGTTCGCGCGCCGTGCCGAACAGACCCGGCTCGGGGGAGTCGGGCAGGTGCGCAACTCGATGGACCGTGCGGCATATCTGCTGCTCAACCGCCTCGACAAGGAAGGCCCGATGGGCGTCAAGGCGCTCGCCGCGAGCATGGGCATCGACTCGTCGACGGTCACCCGGCAGGTGGCTCCGCTCGTCGACACGGGCCTCGTCAAGCGCACTTCACACCCCGAGGACGGCCGGGCGGTGGTCCTCCAGCTGTCCCCGCGCGGGCTGTCGCGGCTGGAGGAAGTGCGGTCGTCGAGGCGTCAGTTGATGGCCGAGCTGACGCAGGAGTGGGCGCCGGAGGAGCGCGAGGTGTTCTGCACGCTCCTCACCCGCTTCAACACCGCGCTCTCCGCCCGCCAGGCGGCCCAGGGCATCCCGGTGGGGGAACCGGAGCCCAGCTCCTGACGCCGCCGGTGCCGAATCGTCGTGATCGGCGTCGTGCACACGCGTGCGTGGGTGCCTCCTGACCCTTGACCGGCGGCGGCATCTGGCCTCAGATGAGACCGGGTCCTTGTCGTACGGCGGGAGGCACGGTGCGAGAACGGCAGCCGTCCCGAGGTGCCGGCCCGGCCCGGGACTTCGAAGCGTTCGTCGCGGGCGCGGCGGGCCGACTGCTGCATACGGCCACGCTGCTCACGGCAGAGGCGCCGGGCGACAACCCGCGCGCGCGGCGCCTGCTCACGCACGCCTTCGCGCACACGTACGCGTGCTGGGACCGGATGCGCGGCGAGGACCCGTACGACCGGGCCCGCCAGTACCTCGCCGTCCGTTTCGCACGCGGGGCCTGGCACCAGTACGGCGGTCTCGGCCGGGCCCGCCCGCACCCCGGCAGCGCCCTGGCCCTGCTCACCCCCCAGCAACGGCTGGTCCTGGTCCTGCGGCTGTACGAGGGGGTCGGCGAGGAGCAGACGGCGGCGCTGCTCGGCCTGCCCACGGAACGCGTACACGCGATCTGCGACCGGGCGACGGCGACGCTTCTGCACCCGCCGCGGGGCCCGGCGCCGGCCGTGGCCGGCCCGAAGGTGGTGCCGTCATGAGCCGGCGGGACCGGGAGGTCGCCGCGCGGCAGGTCATGGAGGGTACGCCGCCTCCGGTGCCGCCGGACCTGTACGTGGAGGTCGTACGGCGCGGCAGCCGCATGCTGCGGCGCAGGCGGGCGGCACGGCGGCTGATGTGGGTGCTGCTGGTCGCCGCGGTGGTCGTCTTCGCCGTGTGGGCGGCGACGGTCCAGCCCTGGGTGGTGCCGCCGTCAGAGACGACACCACCCCCGACGGGCTGGTGAGACCCGGTCGCGGGGACCGGGTCACGGCCGGTGTCTAGCCGAGGGCCTGCTGGAGGTCCTGCAGGAGGTCGTCGACGTTCTCGATGCCCACGGAGAGGCGTACGAGGTCGCCCGGCACCTCCAGGGCCGACCCGGCGACGGACGCGTGTGTCATGCGCCCCGGGTGCTCGATCAGGGATTCCACGCCGCCGAGGGACTCGCCGAGTGTGAATACCTGGGCGCGGTTGCAGACCTCGACGGCCGCTTCCTCGCCGCCCTGGACCTGGAACGACACCATGCCGCCGAACGCCCGCATCTGCTTGGCGGCGACCTCGTGACCGGGGTGCTCCGGGAGCCCCGGGTACAGAACGCGCGTCACGCGCGCGTGCCGGGTGAGCATGTCGGCGATCCTGGTGGCGTTCTCGCTGTGCCGGTCCATCCGCACCGCGAGCGTCTTGGCGCCGCGCAGCACCAGCCAGGAGTCGAAGGGCCCGGCGACCGCGCCCATCGCGTTCTGGTGGTACGCCAGTTCCTCGCCGAGTTCCTGGTCACCGGTGACCAGCGCGCCACCGACGACGTCCGAGTGGCCGCCCATGTACTTGGTCAGGGAGTGCACGACGACGTCCGCGCCGAGCGCCAGCGGCTGCTGGAGATAGGGCGTGGCGAAGGTGTTGTCGACGACGAGCCGGGCGCCGGCCTCGCGGGCGATCTGCGCGACGGCGGCGATGTCGGTGATGCCCAGGAGGGGGTTGGAGGGGGTCTCCACCCACACGACCTTGGTCTTCGGGGTGAGGGCGGCGCGTACGGCGGCGGGGTCGCTGGTGTCGGCGACCGACCACTCCACTCCCCACCGGGCGACGACCTTCGCGAAGAGACGGAACGTGCCGCCGTAGGCGTCATTGGGGATGACCACGTGGTCACCGGGGCTGAGCAGCGTACGCAACAGGCAGTCCTCGGCCGCCAGTCCGGACGCGAACGCGAGACCACGGCGACCGCCCTCCAGGGCCGCGAGGTTCTCTTCGAGGGCGGTACGGGTCGGATTGGCGCTGCGGCTGTACTCGTAACCGCCGCGCAGCCCGCCGACGCCGTCCTGCTTGTAGGTCGAGACCTGGTAGATCGGCGGGACGACCGCGCCGGTGAGGGGATCCGCGGTGTTGCCCGCGTGGATCGCGAGGGTCTCGAAGTGCTGACTGATGTGCCTGTCGCTCATGTGCACCGAGGGTAGTGCGCCCGCGGGTTTGGTGACGGCCACGGCCTCTGGAGGCTGGGACTGGTTGGATCCGGGGCCGGGGTGAGCGGGCTCGGGGATCGAGGGCGGACCGGCACGGGACGCACGACGGACCGGAGAGGTTTGCGGCCCGGCGGACCGAGCGCTAGTGGCACGGGCCGAATGCGGGCCCCAGGGCAGATCGGTCTGGTGCCGGGCGAACCGGGACCGGCTCCGGGATATCCGGGTTGCTGGGGCGGTTCAGGGCCGCAGCGGGCCCCGGGGGCGGACCGGCACGGGACGGAACCGGGGTGCCGGGACGGGCCCGCCGGCCGGCCGGACGGCTCCAGAGGGCTCCGGAACGCTTCCTGAGGTCTTTGTCCCGACTGTCCCGACTATTCCGACCGGGTTCGCCAATTGTCAGAGGCGTCTGGTTCGCTTGAGGCATGGAGATTCTCTGGGTCCTGATGGCGCTGGTCATGATCGGCTTCGTGGTGTTGCCGTTCATGCGGCGCAGGAGTGCCGGTATTCAGCAGGTCGCCCCCGGTGACCCGGACGCCGCGGACCCGGCGAACTACGGCTTCGTCCGGCAGGAGGCACTGGACATCCGTATGCCCGGCCCCGACCAGGACCTGCTGGACGTCCTGGACGTCGTGCAGCGCACGCAGGACTACAGAGCGGCGGCGCAGCTGCTGGCCGGCACGGAGAAGGACGGCGAGCGGCGCTGGCAGCGCGTACAGGCCTTCGCGGGCGCCGCGTCGCTGGAGCTGCAGCAGCGCCCCGGCGGGGTGAGCGAGTCGCCTGGCGGCCAGTGGCTGCGGGTGTGGCGGACGGAGGCGCCCAAGGACGCGGGCGGCGCGGCGGTGCACGCGGAGTTCCTGGTGCAGCAGGCGTGGCGGACGTCGACGCCCGGGACGGACGAGTTCCGGATCATCATGGAGGAGGCGAAGGCGGCGTGCGGCGACGCGGCGCTCCTCTCCCCCGGTGACCCGGTCCCGTACATCGTCGAGCTGTCGGTCGCGCGCGGACTGGCGTACTCCCGGCCGGAGTTCGAGCAGCTCTGGCTGAAGATCCTCGACCGCGCGCCGGAACACATGGGGGCCCATCTCGCGGCCCTGCACTACTGGTGCGAGAAGTGGCACGGCTCGCGGGCGCTGGCGATGTCGTTCGCTGAAGCGGCGGCGGCCCGTGCTCCGCAGGGCTCGCTGCTTGCGGCGATGCCCCTGTTCGCGGTCTTCGAGCATCTCCCGGAGGTGAACCTGGTCAGCGGCTTCTACCAGAGCGAGGTGGTGACGAAGTCGATCCACGGCGCCCTGTACGCGGTCCACGCGGCCCGGCCGGGCGACCCGATGCTGGCTCACGTACGTCACCTGCTGATCTTCTTCCTGGTGCGCTCCGAGCGCTGGGCGGAGGCGATGAACCAGCTGGTGCACGTCGACGGCCATGTGGGCGCCCTCCCGTGGACCCTCACCGCCGACCCGGCGGGGGAGTTCGCGGTGTACCGGGCACTGGCGGTGGCGGGGTACGAGGCGAACGGCGGCAGTCCGGCGACGCTGCTGAAGTGAGGGAGGGGGCAGGGCAGGGAGAGGGCAGGGGAACGTCCGCGAGGGGGCCCGCGGGTAAGTGGACACCGGGTGGCATGGTCATGTCTTGCCTGCCCCCGGGCCTGTAGGCGATACTCCGCTTTCCCCCACCCGCCGGTCATGACCCCACCGCTCGGCCGCGCGCCCTTCCTACCGTCCCCGTTCCCCGTGGAGGGATCCCGGCCCGATGGGCTCGACCCTGCGCGCGCTGCGCGCTCTCGTACTGCTCGCCGGCTTCTATCTGCTCGGCGTGCTCCTGCTGGCGGTGCTCGCCGGCACCGACTACCTGCTCTTCGCGCACGCGCCGGCCGCCGTCGCGACCAAGCTGGCCGTCGTCTCCGTACTGCTGGCGATTCCGTTGGTCCGCGGCCTGCTCATGCTGCGTACACCGAAGGGCGAGGAGCCCTCGGGGCTGCCCGTGTCCGAGGCGGACGAGCCGGAACTCTGGCGCACTGTAAGGGAGTTGGCCGACCAGGTCGACACCCGCGCCCCGTCCCGCATCGTCCTCACCGGCGACGTCAACGCCGCCGTCAGCGAGGACGCCCACCTGCTCGGCCTTCTGCCCGGTCCGCGCCGGCTCTACCTCGGCGTACCCCTCATGCAGGGCCTGACCGAGGCCCAGCTGCGCGCGGTCCTCGCCCACGAACTCGGCCACTACGCCGGCTCCGACACCCGCCTGGCCGCCCTCACCCTGCGCGGACGCGTCCAACTCCAGCGCACGGTAAGGAACTTCGAGGAGCGCGCGGGCAGCACGGAGGCCCGGGAGCGGGCCCGGCAGGAGCGCAAGAACGCCAAGGCCGAGGCCAGGGGCAAGGAAGCGCGGGAGATCGACACGGGCGGCGCGGGCATCACGTATCGCACACTGGCCCGGATCTACACCGCGTACGCCAAGCTGTACCTCCGCGCCACACTCACCGACTCCCGCCGCCAGGAGTACGCCGCCGACGCCTCGGCCGCCCGGATCACCGGCCGCGACGCCATCGCGTCGGCACTGCGCGAAATCCCGGTGCTGGACGGCGCGTTCGGGTTCTACGTGCGCAGCTACGCCACCCTCGGCACCGACGCCGGGCTGCTGCCGCCGCGCGGTGAGGTGTTCGGCGGCTTCGGCCGGATGCTGACCGCCCGCCAGCTCGAACTGGCGGGCCTGCGCAGCGAGTTGTCCACGGAACCGGCCTCGCCGTACGACTCCCACCCGCCCGTCGCCGACCGTGTACGCCGGATCGAGCTGCTCCCCGCCGACGGCCGCGCGGACGAGGCCCACGGCGCGGCCATCAGCCTCCTCACGGACGAGGAGCGCACGTACGCGGCACTGGAGGACGCGGTCCTCACGGACGAGGTACGGCTGTTGCCGCGTACCGCCGACTGGCAGGAACTCCTCGACGACGCGATGGCGGGCAACCTCGCCGCCCTCAACACCCCGCTGCACCGTGCCCTGGCCCTCTACACGAAGAGCCGTCCCGCGCTCCCGGCCCTGCTCACCCTCATCGACAACGGCCAACTGTGGCAGCTGGCACGCCGGTTGCCGCTGTCGGACGAGGCGGCCGCGGCGAAGGGGCGGGCGTTCCGCGAGTTCGTACGCCCGACCCTGCACAACTCGCTGCACAGCATGGTGATGGCGGAGTTCAGCGCGCGGTCGCGGATGCGCTGGGAGTTCTCCTGGGCGCAGCCGGCGAAGGCCCGCCTGCTCCCGGCGCCGGGCGGCACGCCGGACGACGGTGACCCGGGGCTCGACGCCGCGATCGCCACCGCCGTGGACAGGGCTCTCGCCGACCCGCCGGACACCGTCCCGCTGCGCGCCCTGCTACCCCCGGCTCCCCGCGACCCCGCCTCCCGAGAAACGGACGCCCCCCGATGACCGTACTGCTGTGGATCCTGGGCATCCTGGCCGTGCCCACCCTGATCGTCGTGCTCTGGCTGGGCGGGGTGTTCGTCAAGGAGTTCGCCGCTCAGACGTCGGGAACCGGCGGCAGCGAGAACGGTGACGGCGGTGCGGAGGCCGCCGAGCAACTCGGACTGCTCCCCGCCGAACGCCAGAGCACGAAGTCCGCGGGACCGCTGCCGGTCGGCTGGGACGCGGCGCTCGACGCGGTACGGGGCGGCGGCGACGGCAGCTGGAAGGCGGCCGCCGAACTGCTGCGCGCCATCGGCCGGGACTGGGAGCGCCGTTCCCTCGCCACCTACCTGCTGGCGGACATCGCAGCCGAGGACGACGGCTGGCTGCTCGCCTGGGAGGCCGCCGGGCCGAACAGCCCTGACGACCCGGACGCGGCCCTGGTCCGGGCCCGCAGCACGGTGATCCTCGCCTGGAACATCCGGGGCGCCAAGGTGGCCAGCAACACGACGGGCGAACAGTTCGCGGGATTCCACCGGTTGCTGCAGCGCTCCCGCGAGGAGACAGCCAGGGCCGCGGCTCTCAACCCGGACGACCCGACCCCGTACGTCACGGAGATCTGGACCGCGCTCGGGCTCGGCTACCCCCACTCCGAGATGGACAGGCTGTGGTCGCAGCTCACCGCCCGCGACCCGCACCACTACGAGGCCCACTTCTCGGCGCTGCAGTACTGGTGCAAGAAGTGGCGCGGCTCGGAGCAGCTCGCGACCGAGTTCGCCGAGCGCGCTGCGGCCTCCGCCCCGCTGGGCAGCCTGTTGACGGTCCTCCCGCTGATCGCCCACTTCGAACACGACGACTCCGACAAATCCGCCGACAGCGCCGCCGACCGCACCCCCGAGATGATCGCCCGCGTGAACGCCGGCCTGGCCGACGCCGCAGCGGCCGACCCGACCCACCCGCGCCTGCCGGAACTCCGGCACCTCCTGGCGTACTACCTCGCCCTCCAGGACCGCGACGAGGCCGCGATCGAGCAGTTCAGACTGGTCGACGGGTACGTGGAAGCCCTGCCGTGGCGCTATCACGGCGCGGGGATGACGGCGCGCTACTGCCGTATCCGGAACCTGTCGGCGCAGGCGGTCGTGTCGGCGGGGGCGAAACAGGAGGCCACGGGGGCGGGGGCGGGACTCGGGGCCATGGCGGACTGACCCAGCCGGCCGCAGCGACGGTTACGGACGGCATGCGGGCGGCGTCGATGGCGCCGCCACCACCTCGGCCGGTCGGCCGGTCGGCCGGTTTGCCTCCGCCTTCCGCCTGGCCGCCGCGCGGTCAGCCCTCCGTGCGGGCGGGCAGTCGCCATCCCGGGCGCGGGAAGTGGCAGGTGTAGCCGTTCGGGTAACGCTGCAGATAGTCCTGGTGCTCGGGCTCGGCCTCCCAGAAAGGGCCGACCGGCTCCACCTCGGTGACGACCTTGCCCGGCCACAGTCCGGAGGCGTCCACATCAGCGATCGTGTCCTCGGCGACCCGCTTCTGCTCGTCATCCACGTAGTAGATCGCCGAGCGGTAGCTGAGACCGATGTCGTTGCCCTGGCGGTTCTTGGTGCTGGGGTCGTGGATCTGGAAGAAGAACTCCAGGAGGGCGCGGAAATCGGTGCCCGCGGGGTCGAAAAGGATCTCAATGGCCTCCGCGTGCGTGCCGTGGTTCCGGTACGTCGCGTTCGCCACGTCCCCGCCGGTGTATCCGACCCGGGTCGCCGTCACGCCCGGGAGTCGGCGGATCAGGTCCTCCATCCCCCAGAAGCATCCACCCGCCAGCACCGCCCTCTGCGTCTGCGCAGTCATCGAGGCCCCTCCAGTATCTGTAGCTCGGTCACTCGGGCCACTCGGTTCACACACCACCGGCATGCCATGCCCACTCCCCTCAACGCGCGAGGGTTCCAGGCGATTCCGTGCCCGCCCGACAGCCCCTGCCGACCTGGTCCGCGGGGCCAGCTCAGTTCTGATGGGTAGTGGTCGGGACGAGCGGCCTCCGACTCACCCGGTCTGCCGCGCAGCCCGCCACAAGGCGTCCGACACGGTGAGGAACAGAACAGCGTCCGGCACGGCCTCGACCGGCTCTCGGACCGGCTTACGCTCACCGGTCACCACCACGCAGACGGTCGATCCCATCAGCTCGATCTCGCTGATCTTCTTCCAGTCCATGACAGTGCCCTCGTGCTCGAGTCCGGCCAGGCTCACCGTGAACGGCCCGAACTCCACTCGCCCACCGGTCTCCAACAACGCGCCCAGTTCGGCCATTCGGACCGTGGCGTCCTCTTCGGCGATCCGGTTCTGGATCGCGACCCAGCTGTTCGCGATCAGGGCGCCGATTTCCTGAGCGTCGGGTGTGTCACCCGACACCATGAAGTTGCCGACGGGCATCTGGACGTACACGGAATGTGTAGTGGACATGGTGACCCCGTTGCGTACGAGGTCCGTCGCCTGACGCTGACATCCGGTGATCTCGTCCCAGGCCCCGGCGATCGGTGGCTGCGAACCGTACTGGTAGACGACACCATTCTCGAAAACGGCACACCATGCGACCGGTCTGAACCGTGCGACCAGGGGGACGGCAATCGCCCCGAGAAAGGTGCACGCGCCGAGGATGATGAAGAGGATCGCGTTCGTCCATTCACTCTCACCACTGATGACGAAAAACATCATCACGCAGAACGCCGTGACGAGGAGGAGCATGAACGAGCCCCACCAGGACACCGCACTGGTCCGTGTGCGAAAGGCGTATCGACCGGCGCCGAGTTGCCGCTCCACCGCCGCGCCCGGCACGGTTTCCGGGATCTCGCCCCATGGATTTCGAGCCCCCATCGTCACTCCCCCGCGCACTGCTGTATCCCAACAGGCCCGCCAACAAGTCGAGTTGACGATCCAGAACGTCGTCGAGATGCTACGGCGTCTGGCTGGAAACCGGTAGACGACTGTCGCCAACATGGATCAACAAGCCGCACGGGCAGACCACAACCAGTTCACCGGCACTGTGACTGCGGACCCTGGCGGGGTGGGGATTCATTGGAGGGAGACGGTCATCTTCACTGTCACGTCATCCCCTGCTGCAAGGGCGCACTGCTTGCGCACAGCGACCTTGAGGGGCAGCAGGTAGCCGCTGTCCTTGGGGTGGACAACAGTTCCCATTTCTTTCAGTGGATATCCAGTATTCTCAGTGAATAGCCTGATGTCGTGAAGCTTTCCGAGTGGGCAGTACGCAACGGCGTGCATTACCAGACCGCGTGGACCTGGGCGAGAGAGGGCCGTATGCCGGTCCCGGTCGTCCAGACGCCGTCCGGTACTTGGCTGGTGACCGAGCCCGCCGCGTCGGCTGCCGGGCGGGTCGTGGCGTACTGCCGTGTCTCGTCCGGTGACCAGGAAGCGGACCTGGAACGTCAGGTCGCCCGTACCGTGCAGGGTGCAACGGCCCAGGGGTATGCGGTCGCTGATGTGGTGACGGAGGTCGGCTCGGGGGTGGACGGGCGCCGCCGCAAGCTGCACCGGCTGCTCGCCGATCCGGGTGTGGGGACGATCGTGGTCGAGCACCGGGACCGCCTCGCCCGGTTCGGCGTCGAACACCTGGAAGCCGCTCTCTCCGCCACCGGACGGCGCCTGCTTGTCCTCGACCCGGCAGAGACCGCCGACGACCTCGCAGGGGACATCACCGAGGTCCTGACCTCGATGTGCGCCCGCCTGTACGGCCGTAGTTCCGCGCACAACCGCGCCGCCCGGGCCGTCGCCGCCGCCACTGGTCCGGAGGCGGCCGGATGAAGAAATTCACGCCGCAGCCGGGTTTCACCGTCCTCGCGCACAAGCTCGCACTGGACCCGAACGCCACGACCACCCGCCACCTGCACTCGCACGCAGGTGCCGCGCGAGCAGCGTACAACTGGGCGGTCGCGTACATCACCGCCGCGTGGTGGCAGCGCAAGGCCGAGCAGTCGTACGGCATCTGCGAGGACGAGCTGACGCCGTGGCGGTCGTGGTCGCTGCCCTCTCTGCGCAAGGCGTTCAACGAGGACAAGCGCATCAACGCGCGTTTTGCCGGCTGGTGGGAGGAGAACTCCAAGGAGGCGTACAACACCGGCCTGGCAAACGCGTCGGCGGCGTTCGACAACTATGCGAAGTCGAAGAGCGGCAAGCGCAAGGGCCCAAAGATGGGTATCCCCCGCTTCAAGCCGAAACGGAAAGCGTGCCTGGCCTGCCGGTTCACCACCGGAACGATCCGCATCGAGCCTGACGGCAGGCACATCACCCTGCCCAGGATCGGCACCGTGCGCCTCCACGAGAACCGAGCTGACCTGCGAGCTCTTATCGACGCGGGGAACATGCGGGTCCTGTCTGCGACCGCATGCCTGGACCGGGGCCGCTGGTTCGTGTCTCTCCAGGTCGAGCAGAAGCACCAGCTGGTGAAAGTGACCCGTCCGGATGCGGCGGTCGGTATCGACCTCGGCATCAAGACCCTCGCCGTCTACGCGGACAGCGACGGTGTTCTCAGCGAGGAGCCGAACCCACGCCACCTCGACCGCGCCCAGAAGCAGTTGCGCCATGCCAGCCGTGCCGTCTCGCGCCGACAGGGGCCGGACCGGCGCACCGGGCAGCAGGCATCGAAGCGCTGGGAAAAGGCCAATCAGGCGCGGAACAAGATCCATCACCGGGTCGCGAACCTCCGCGAGGACACCCTCCACAAGATGACGACCCGCCTCGCTTCCCAGTACGGCACGATCGTCGTCGAAGACCTCAACGTCGCCGGAATGGGCCGCAACCGGCGCCTGTCCCGCCGGATCGCGGATGCCTCGTTCGGCGAGATCCGACGCCAGCTCACCTACAAAACCCGTCGGCACGGTACGCGCCTTGTCGTCGCCGACCGCTTCTTCCCCTCCTCGAAGACCTGCTCACGCTGCGGTGTGGTGAAAGCCAAACTGCCCCTCAGCATGCGCGTCTTCGAGTGCGACAACTGCGGCCTCGTCCTTGACCGGGACGCCAACGCAGGACACAACCTGGTCGCCCTCGCGGCCCGCACGACAGGTACCGGAGTGGCCGGAGACCTGGACAACGCCGTCGAGGCGGAGTCGAAGCCCCGTGGAGCCGACCGCAAGACCCGCACCACCCGCCCGCGCCGCAAAGCCGGGACGGGGCAGGCAGGTGGCGCAATCCCCAGCCCCCGGGCCGGGAAGGAAACGGGAGACCGTCAACAGGCCACCAGGACGCAACTCGCACTCTGGTGAAACCGTTACGGACCATTCCGGCAGAAACGCCGGGATTACTGAGAGCACTTGATGATCAAAGCAACGGAAGAGTGATGTCTGGAAGACGACCTCGCCCATCTGAACCTCTACTGGGATCACGCCCCAGCCGTAGGTGACCATTGCGGCCACCTCGCGGATGTCGGCGGAATCCTCGTCCGGCACAGGAACGAAGTAGTACGGCGACGGTCCGCGCCATTCGACCACTCGGCCGGAAAAGATCAACTCCATCAGGCCAGTCTCCTGCCTCGGTGGCGGCAACGTCACGTGATCGGCCTGCCGAAGGACAGGATTTCTCCGTCGCAGGGAATTCGGCCTGGTACGCCGCCTACTACGCACCCGATGACTGTGAAGGGACCTGAGGGACGGCGGAGTTGGGGTCGAAGCCCGCGAAAGCCAGGCCGATGACGAAACCCGCCACCTCCTCCAACTGACGGACGCGATCCAGCGCCCCCAGAGTCGCCGGGATCCCGCCGACGTCACGGACCAGTTCGCCGACGACACGCAGCGCCGTCGGGTCGTCGCCGCACATCGCCACCGTCACCCGGGACCGGCCGCCGTCGGGCGGGCTTGTCCACTGGCCGGCGGGGAAGAGATGGAACGCCTTCACGACCTGGGCGCCTGGAGCGAGCCCGGCGATCCGCCCCGCCATCGACTCCCCCTGTCCGGTGAGCAGAGTGCCGACACCATGTGCGACAGCGTTCGTGGGATCGATCAACGGCGTCCCGTCGAGTACGCCGTCCGACGCGCCCACCGATTTCAGAGTGTCCTCGACACCGTCCCATGACACGGCGAGCAGCACCGCATCGCGCCCGACGACCACCTCACGCGGCGGAACGGCGAGCACCCTGTGCCCCAGCCGCTCGGCAAGCCTCTCCGCCTTCACCTGCGACCGCCCGCCGATCGCCACCTCATGCCCCGCACGTGCCCAGCCCTCGCCCAGGGCCGCCGCAAGTGTCCCCGTTCCCAGGATCCCGATGCGCATCGTCGCCGCCTCTCAAACAGTGATTGGTTGGGTAGGCACGGTATGCAGAGCGTTACGCACTGATCGGTGCGTGACCAACACCGGATGATGGGCGGCGAGATGACTGATCACGACGCCCACTGCCTCGATTTCGTCGCCGACTGCCGTCTGCGCGCGGCCACTGATCTCTTCAGCCACACCTGGGATCCCGTCGTACTGGCGGCTCTTCGCGTGGGGTCGCGCCGACGCCGTGAGCTGCGCACCGCGATCGGTGGCATCAGCGACAAGGTTCTTACCGAGTCCCTGCACCGTCTGCTCGCCGCCGGACTGGTCGAACGCCACGCACACGCCGAGGCGCCGCCTCGCGTCGAGTACGCCCTGACCAGCTTGGGACAGAGTTTGGTCGAGGGCCCGATGATGACGCTCGGCCGCTGGGCGATCGAGCACGCTGACGAGCTTCTCGAAGCCCAGGAGAGCAGCGCCTCAAAAGGTCTGTGAGCACGGCCCGGCTCGCTGCGCGGAGCCTGGCGAAGGAGACCGGGCGCCGACTGACGCGGCTGGGCAGACGGCGACTACGGGCGGCCCAGCAGGGCGAGGATTTTGGCGGACTACGTCTTCGGCGGTCCCGCTGCCCTCCCGAACGGCCCGGTCCGACGCGGCGTCGTCAGCGCACGGCCGGTCCCGTCCGGTCTGGGCCGGGCTCTGATCCGCATGGGCAAGGCCCTGGACTCCGACTCCGACTCCGACTCCGACACCGGCTCGGGCAGCAACTTCAGCTGTGGTGGTGGGAGCGGCTGTGACTGAGCCGCCTACTGGGCTGGGCTCTTGGCGTCGCGTGACTCGTCGTAGGATCTCCCGCTGTTGGTCGGCACAGTCTTCGGCACAGTCTGGGGGGCGTACATGGAAAGACCGGACGACCGCATCCCATCCGTTCTGCGCTTCGCCGCGGAACTCGTCGCCTGGGTGGCCACCCCGTGGGCCTTGTCCACGTACTCGTGGCTGCTCGCCGTCCTGGCCGTGGTGGTGCTGGTCGGTCTGCCGACCGTCTTCTCGACGCCGGGGGACAAGGCACAGGTGATCATCCCTGTCTCGGGTACGGTCACGATCCTGCTCGTGCTGCTCCAACTCGCTGCTGCCGTGATCGCCGCGTGGTCGGTATGGCCCGTCTATGCGGCAGTCCTCGTGTCTCTCCTGGTGGCCGCCACCCTCGTCACGGAACGCCGACGGTGGTGGTGGCTACTCTCCACGGACCGGCACACCGGCTGATCAGCGGGCGCTGCGCGATCGGCGTGACACGTTCCAGAGCGCTGGCGCCCCGGTCGCCACGCGCGGACAAGGAGCACGGCGCTGCGGCGATTGCCGCACGCTGAGGCGGCCGGCGACTTCGACGCCTTCTCTGTCGAGGGACACTCGGCCCAGTACGCCGCCTACTACACGCCGTGAGGCCGTGACCCCGTCGAGACGCACTCGGGGGTGTCTCGCCCGACCGGTGTTGCTCCGGCATCGGAACTCGGCCGCTGCCCGAGGCGGCGTTGGAGTCATGCCGGGCTGCCGGGTGCGGGCTGGTGCGCACCGCCGGTGGGCTCGAACCCGGCCAGCATCTGTTCCAGCGCCGCCTGGTCCGGCCCAATGAACGCCGATTCTCCTGGTGCCGAGCCCAGCGTGTCGATCATCGCCCCGGTTACTCCCGGGGCCGGCGGCAGATGCGTGGAGAGGACGAGCTCCGGATTCCTGTCCCGCAGCAGTCGGAAGGTATCGAGAAACTTCTGGACGTCCACGTTGTGCACCCACGGGCTGTCGACCGTGGCCCACAGCAGTTGTGCGGCCCGCAAGTCCTCGACCCCGACCGCGCGGACGTCGTCAGCCTGTGCCAGTTCGGTACTGGACATCGGCCCACCGAAGCAGTCGGAGCTGAAACAGACGCCCGACCGGTCGTCGAAGAGGCCAACGGTCGCCGGGTTGTCGAACAACGGCGGTCTGAACCCCGTGAGGGTACGGTCGCCGACATCCAGGCTCTGGCCCGGATTGAGCAGATACAGACGATCTAGCGGCAGCGGCCGCTCACAGGACATGAGCCCGGCGGAGAGAAACGTGGTCACGACACGCGCCTCGGGCGCCGCAGCGAGGAGGTCGAAGATCCCACCCGTGTGATCACGATCCGGGTGCGTGAGCCAGATCCATCGCACATCGGCCGGATCCACCACGGAACCGACCGCCTCCAGGAAGTTCCGGTCGGGCAGACCGAGTCCCGTGTCGATGACGACGGGCTGCGCAGCGAGCAGTACGAAGGCGTTCACCGGGAGGTGCCCAATCCCCGGCACCTCAAGGCTGTCAGTCAGAACGCTGATGTCCGGGCGGACCTTGTGAACCGGCATGTCGCATCTCCACGTCCCCCAGGACAGTGATCGCGCCGCGGCCTGCTTTTCCATCGTCCTCCCTTCCCCCAGGCTCCGCATCCCCGGCCACGACACCCGGGCGGACGCGGCAGCCGAGGGGCATGGCCGCGCGGCCTCGTCGGGATCGGTGTCTCCTGCCCGATCGGCGTGGCCAGATCGGATGGCTGTACAGCGGTGGCTCCTGCGCCACCGCATGACGATCCGACCGTGGACGTCTGGTACGCCGCACCGCACTCGGCCGGTGTCATGACCTGCGCTAACGCTGTCCGAGCGGGCGAGCGGGCGAGCGGTGCGGACTCTGCGGGAGTCTGCGCCCTCGTCCGACTGGCCGTGGCGTCGCCCCCATGCGGCGCCACGGCGACACGGCGACTCGTCCCGTTGGAGCAGTTGGAAAGGGCTGGTCTGTGCCGGCGAGGAATGCCCGCATCAGCCGGGTACGCGACGGTCCCCGGTGCCTGGCGGTACCGGGGACCGTCGCTTACGTCGCTTGTGGCCCTGGATTCAAGGAAGTTGACGAGCGATGACGAGCGATGACTACTTGGTCGGCTTGTAGAACGTGTACGTCGCGGAGTAGGGAACGCTCACCTGGTCGGTGCCGGTGCAGGCAGCGGCAGGGGCGACGCCGCCGCGGGTGTTGAGGCGCTGGATGTAGGAGACGTCGGCGAAGACACCGGTGCCGCGCGTGGCGGTCGACTTCAGGAGGAGCTCCGGGATCGTGCCGGTCTTGGGGGAGTTGGCGACGGCGGCGGCGTTGACCGCGCTGCCGTCCACGGTGGACACCCAGACCGGGCCGCGGGAGTGGAGGGCCACGGCACGGCGGGAGTGGTCGTTCTTGGCCCAGAGGGTGGCGGCGGGCTCCAGCAGCTTCCAGGCGCCGTCGGTGCAGGTGTAGGTCTGGACGCCTTCGGCGGAGAAAACGCCGGTCAGTCTGTTGCCGTCGGGGACTTTCAGCGCGGCGGGAGCGTCGACACCGTGGCGGGCGGGCTGCGAGACCGCGGCCTGGCCGACCGTCGCACTCAGGAGCGTGCCGGCCGATACGGCGGCGAGAGCTGTGGTGGTGAGGATGATTCGCTTGGCGAGTTTCATCGGGCTTGTCTCCAGAACGTTTTCTGAACTCTGAACTCCGGCGCTGGACTTGGCCGCGGGAGCGGCACGGATGTCACGCATGTCCCTGTGCCGGAACTGTGCGGTCCGTCGATCTTCCGGGCACGGTAATTGCTCTCGGGCCCTCAGCCCCGCCCTGTTCCGTGAAGATCGACAACGAGAACGTGAACAACTCGTGTGCGTCGCGGCATTTCGGGTCCGCGAACTACGCGAACTCCTCGGCATACGAACTCAGCCCCCTCTGGTCGAACAGCGGCTACCCGGGCTCCTTCGGCGACGTGCGCGTGTACGCGGACATCAATTACGTGGGCGCCTCCACCTGCGCTCCCAACGGGGGCTCGGGCAACATCCCGTCGGAGTGGAACGACCGCATCTCCTCCCACAAGTGGGTCACCAACTGCGGCTTCTGACCGTCGCACTCCCGCCGTCGGGCCTTCCGGGTGTCACGCCCGGGAGGCCTGCCGGGCGCAGAGGACGAGCCGTCCGCAGCACCCGCCACGTCAAGTCAGGGGGCCCGGCATACGGCGGAGATCACCATCCGACGCTGAGCCGAAAACCTCAGTGGCCGGCTTCGAGGATCTGCAGGCCGAGCGGCGTGGCGGTATGAACAACGCACTTCCCACTGCGCTGACTGCTGACCAGACCGCTCTCGCGCAGGACTGTGATCTGGTAGGAGATGCTGGACTGAGCGACCCCGACGGCGTGAGCGACGTCCGAGGACGTGCGGCCGTCCCGGCGGGCGATGGCGGACAGGATGGCGGCACGGGTGCGCCCGAGGAGACGGGCGGCCCCCGTTCCCCACGGTTGGGCCAGGTCCCAAGGACTCTTGGCCACCGGATAGACGAGGACGGGCGGGAGTGCCGGGTTGGCCGGGGCGGTCGGACGCCGCCAGCAGAAGAAGGACGGAATGAGGAGAAGCCCCCGGCCGTCCAGTGACACGTCACGGTCGACCGGGTAGTCCACCTCAAGGACCGGGTCCCGCCACCGGGCGAACGGAGCCAGACCTTCGAGGAGCGCCTGGACACCGCCGTCGAGCAACGTTCTTGTGCGCACGTCCACATCGGCTCCCACCACGGCACGCATGCGCGGCCAGTGCGGCCGAACCGTCGTCTCGAAGTACGTATCCAGGGCCCTGGCGATCACAAGGAGGTTGGTGTCGCTCGGGCGTGGCGCCGTGCCCGGCCTGCCGATCCCGCGCTGGACGGTGTCCAGCCGGGTGAGCTGGTGTGAGACCTCACGGGGTGAAGTGCTGCAGATCGTGTCCAGCGCTGCCGGGAGTCCATCCGCGGCTGAGGGAGTCAAGAAGTCAGGGATGTAGCCGACGCTGGGCACCAGCCCACGCAGGGGAGACAGAGCCGCGCGCAGCCTCTCGTCACGGAGCAGCCGGTGACGCGTCGTGCTCCGCCACGTACCGAACGCCGTCTGCCCCTCGTCGGTCTTTAATCGGCACATGCTGCAGATGATTTCCCACGTGGGATCAGGGTGGCGCAGGAGCCGGATCTTCTTCAGGTCGTCGGCGGTGAAGTGCAGACGGAGCACGGATACCTCCTTGGCGATGGGCAGTGTGGGGTGTCGACCTCCGGCTGGACGCTGCCGTCGAACGCGTGGTGGTTCCCCGATGGCGTCGCTGTTGGCGTCGCTGTTGGCGTCGCCGTGACCCCCTGGGCGCTCACGGCGCGATGTGCAGTGCAGGCCATCGGGGGTAGGGCCGGAGGGACGAGTCGTGCCCATGCCCATACCTATGCCGCATCGGAAGCAGGCTTCTCCGCCATATCGGGCATATGGGGTGCAACAAGTGAGACTTCCCCCCGATTTTTCGCAGTGGGTCGGACTGCGAAGCAACACGGATCTCGCCCCGCCATGCTGACCCGGAACAGGTCGACTGCGCCAGAGAAGCACCGGGGAGGATACGTCGATGGTCCGATAACCTCATCTCTATGGTTGCCGGGAACAGGCGTCATCGAAGCCTGCGTCATCCGAGTGTTCACCAACTGCGCCTACTGCTCGTCGTGGCGGAGGAACTGCACTTTGGGCGGGCGGCCTCACGCATGTTCATCTCGCAGCCCGCACTCAGTCAGCAGATCCGTGCTCTGGAGGAGCGCCTGGGAGTCTCGTTGATCGAACGCGGGGGTGGGGTCGTACGGCTGACGCCCGCGGGACGCGCGGTTGCTGAGGAGTCCAGGGCGGTCATCAACAAGCTGGATCGGCTGCTTCAGGTGGCCGACTCACACGCCGGGGCGGTAACCGGAAAAGTACGGGTCGGGTCGCTCGGCGCTGAGGCCGCCATGCCGCATGCCAGTGCTGTGCTTGCCCAGCTACGTGACCATCATCCCCACCTTGAGGTCGAGGTGCGCACCCTCGGCTTTGTCCAGCAGTTCGACTTTCTGGTTAACGGAGAGGTCGACGCGGCGTTCCTGCGCGGTCCGCTGCCCTCAGGGTTCCAGAGCTGTCGACTGGCCACGGAATCGCGCGTCGTGTGCCTGGCGGCAGCTGATCCCCTGGCCTGCGAGGAGACTCTGACACTGGCTCAGCTTGCGGACCGCATGGTCGTCGACATGCCACGGGAAGTGCCCCGTACATGGTGGGATCACCTCACCGTCAATCCCCGACCCGACGGGACTCGGGTGCGATTCGGGCCCCTGGTGCGGGACACCGAGGCCATGGTCCTGGCGGTCCTGCAAAGGCAGGCCATCACTTTCCTTCCGGCCTCGGCACGCCGCCTCTATCCACGCCCGGGGCTCGTCTATGTCGACGTCCCCGAGCTCGGTGAGTCGGTCTCCTTCCTCGCGTGGCTCCCGGCGAACCGCGACCTGCCTGCCGTACGCGCCCTGCGAGCGGCGGCTCACTCGGCGCAGCAGAAGCAGGAGGAGTGACCCCGCAACGAGAGTTGTCCAACCTGAAGTTGCAGGTCGCGGGACTGGCGTGGGCCGGTGCCGGCGTGCTCGTGGCGGTCGGGGCCTGATCGCCAGCAGGCCGAGCTTCCGCCAGGCGAGTTCGTGTCACCCGCGTCGGCGGACGACTTCGCCGATGCGCTGTTGAGGAGGTAACAGGAGGAGGTAACAGAGGGGAATCTTCCGTCACCGGAAGAAGTTCACGAGGCATGGCTCTCATCCACCACACGACCCTGACCCCCACCAAGCTGGAGCTGCTGGCGGCCTGGCTTCCCACGCGGCCTTGGTACGTCGGTGGGGCGCGTGAGCCGGAGTTGACCAAGGTCGGCGGATTTCGGCTCGATGATCCGGACGGGGAGGTCGGCATCGAGTTCATGGTGGTCACTGACGCCTCGGGCGAGACGCCGGTCTCCTACCACGTGCCGCTCAGCTACCGCGGCGCGCCGCTCGACGGAGCCGACCAGGCGCTCGTCGGGACGACCGAGCACGGGGTGCTGGGCAAGCGGTGGGTGTACGACGGGACCCACGACCCGGTGGTCGTCGGTCAGCTCCTCGCGTTCCTCCAAGGCCGTGCCGAGGCGCAGGCCCAGGGGTTGAGCGACACCCCCGACCCCACTGTCACCGGTTACTTCACGGGGGCCGGGGTCTCCGCCGAGGTCGCGTCGGTTGCCGTCACCGATGGGCAGCACGGCACCGCCGTGGTCGTGGAAACCGTTGCAGGTTCCCTGACCCTCCAAGTGACGCGCACCCTCCCGACGCCGGAGCAGCAGGCCCCGGGCATCGACACAAGCGAGGCTCAGGGGCACGTCACCGCCGGCTGGCGCTTGCCGGACGGCAGCGAGGTTCGCGCCCCGTTCGTGCTCGTCGGCGACACCGTGCGCTGAAAGGGCTGCGCGGCTACACCACCTGCCCCACACCCCGATCCCCGTAGTACGACGCGACAGCGGGCTGCCCGGTGTAGTTGGGGCCCGCGTCGGGGTCGGCGCCCAGGTAGGTGAAGGGAAGCCCGACCGGCCTCCCGCCCCGCAGGGTCAGCCGGTGATGCCGGGCCGAGTACGCGAAGCCGGCGGCGCGCAGTGCCGCGAGGACCGGGCGGGAGGCGTCGGTGCCGTCGGGGCGCCGTAGTGTCACGGGGTCGAAGTGGGCGACCAGCAGGCCCGCGTCGGTGAGCCAGGAGGCCGCCCGTTCCAGGAGGGCGAGGCGGTCGCCGATGTAGTGGAGGCCATGGACGCAGGTGATGAGGTGGTAGCAGCGCGCCGGGGACCACTGGCCGAGGTCGGCGGTGATGAGTTCGAGGCCGTCGGGCAGGGCTGCCGGCCGCAGCGGGCCCACCAGGTCCACGCCGGTGATCGTGGTGGCCTGTGGAAGGTGCGGGGCCGCCGCGCGGAGGGCCAGTCCCTCTCCGCTGCACAGGTCGAGCCAGGAGGGGGCGGGGCCGCACCCGCCGAGGAACTCGGCCGGGTCGAAGCCGAGTTCGCGCGTGTAGCTGTTGACGCCTGTGAGCACCCGTTCGCGGTTCATCGTGCTGTTGGCCACGACGGAGTGCGCGGTCAACTCGTCGTCCTTGACCAGCTGAGGCGAGTCTCGGGCCGTTGTCGGCGAAGTCCCGTCGATCACCAAGCAATTGTGCGACACGAGCGACCTGCGATACGGGTACGGGTACGGGTACGAGCACCGGCACAGGCGTCCCGAAAACCGACAGCGGACGCAAATCCTCCGGCCTACGATCGCTCGCATGCTGCTTCGAAGAACGTTACGGATGATCATGGTCATCGCGGTGGCCCTCGCAGCGGCGGTGCAGGGAGGCGCCGCGAACGCGGCGCCCGCCCAGAAGGACCAACCACCGTCGCCTGAACGGCAGTTGCTCTACTACAACCACGCCTACGGGGTGTTCGACCGGGAGACCGCCGACGCCGTCGAACACTCCGCCTATCTGCGGGAGTTCGCCAACTTCCAGGTCCGCACCACGACCGGGGCCGGCGGCGAGACCTGGACCGGCCGGTATCTGATGGGTCGCGAGACCTATCTCGAGCTGTTCGGGGTGGGGGACGTACCCGGCCAGGACGGCACCCTCGGCTCCGCCGGAACGGGGCTGTCGACCGAGCGCGCCGGTGACCAGGCCACCGTGATCGAGCGGTTGCGGGAGCAAGGGGTCACCGACCCGGTCCTGTTCCGCCAGACGCGGGACTTCGGCGACGGCGTCCCGGTGCCGTGGTTCGACGCTGTCCTCACCACCCTCCAGTACGACGCGTACGGCGCCTGGGCGATGGAGTACACGCCCGAGTACTTCGCCGACCCGCGCAGCAACACCGAGCCGGCCGCCTTCCCCGGTGACGTCGGCCGGGAGCGTTACCTGCCCGATCTCTACCGCGACCACCTGATGCGGGACGTCACCTCGGTACGCCTCGCCGTCACCGCACGCGACCTCGCCGCCACGGTGCCGTTGCTGCGGGCCGGCGGGTTCGCCGTCCGGCCGGTGGCGAACGGCGGCGTCGTCGCGCAGGGCGGCGGCACCACGATCCGCTACGACGTCGTCGCGCGCGAACACGCGGGGATGCGACGGGTCGAGATGTCCCTCAACCGGCCCGTGAAACACCGGCACGAGGAACGGCTCGGGCATTCGACCCTGGTCGTCGGCCCGGGCGCCCACGCCGTGTGGACGTTCGACGACACCAGCGGGGCCGGATGACCGTACGCCCCGTAGGCAGGGCCCCGGCGTTCACCACCCGCCGGGGCCCTCACCTCACACGGGACTCACCCGCGTATCACCCGCGTCTCACCCGACGGATCAGATCGTCGCCGCGTCGATCACGAAGCGGTAGCGGACGTCGCTCGCCAGGACCCGCTCGTACGCGTCGTTGATCTCCGAGGCGCTGATCAGCTCGATCTCCGAGCCCAGGCCGTGCTCGGCGCAGAAGTCCAGCATCTCCTGGGTCTCCTGGATGCCGCCGATGCCGGAGCCGGCGAGGGTCTTGCGGCCGGCGATCACCGAGAAGAGGTTCAGCGCGACAGGCTCTTCGGGGGCGCCCACGTTCACGAACGCGCCGTCCGTCTTGAGGAGCGACAGGTAGCTGTCCAGGTTCAGCGGGGCGGACACCGTGGACAGGATGATGTCGAAGGTGCCGCGCAGCTCCTTGAAGGTGGCCTCGTCGCTGGTGGCGTAGTAGTGCGCGGCGCCCAGCTTCAGGCCGTCCTCCTTCTTGCGCAGGGACTGCGAGAGGACCGTGACCTCGGCGCCGAGCGCGTGCGCGATCTTGACGCCCATGTGGCCGAGGCCGCCCATGCCGAGGATCGCGACCTTCTTGCCGGGGCCGGCGTTCCAGTGCTTCAGCGGGGAGTACGTGGTGATGCCGGCGCAGAGCAGCGGCGCGGCCACGTCGAGGGCGAGGCCGTCGGGGATGCGGACGGTGAAGCTCTCGTCGACGACGACCTTCTCGGAGTAGCCGCCGTAGGTCGGCTCACCGTTCTTGTCGAGGGCGTTGTACGTGCCGACACCGCCCTTGAGGCAGTACTGCTCCAGGCCGGCCTTGCAGTTCTCGCACTCGCGGCACGAGTCGACCAGACAGCCGACGCCCACGTGGTCGCCGACCGCGAACTTGGTGACGCCGGAGCCGACCGCCTCGACGACACCGGCGATCTCGTGGCCGGGCACCATCGGGAAGATGGCCTCGCCCCAGCCCTCGCGGGCCTGGTGGATGTCGGAGTGGCAGATACCGGCGAACTTGATGTCGATCAGCACGTCGAACTCGCCGACCTCGCGACGTTCGATCGTGGTGCGCTCCAGCGGAGCCTTGGCGGAGGGGGCGGCGTATGCAGCGACTGTGGTGGTCATGCCGGGAGTTCTCCTAGAGGGGGTTCACGCCCGGCCGCCTTCTGACCGGGTGCGACAACCAGTGTGCCGAACGTTTGAGCTTTCACCCAGTCCACGCTTCTGCGTACGTCCAGCGGTCCTACCACTGGCGGGGTCAGGCTCGTGTTCGTACGACCGGGAATACTGGACCGTATGGACGAACATCCCGAATCAGCGTATCCGGCGAACGCCTCCGCGAACGGGCGGAACACCGGCGGTGCGCTGGACCGGCGTGCCGAGCTCAGCGAGTTCCTGCGCACCCGGCGGGCCCGGCTCAAGCCGGAGGACGTGGGGCTGCCGGACTTCGGGCGGCACCGCCGGGTGCCCGGGCTGCGCCGCGAGGAGCTCGCCCAGCTGGCCGGGGTGTCCGTCGCCTACTACACGCGACTCGAACAGGGCAACGGGCGAAACGTCTCCGCGGAGGTCCTCGACGCCATCGCCCGCGCCCTGCGGCTGACGGGCGCCGAGCACGCCCACCTCACCCACCTCGCCAAGCCGAAGCAGCACAAGAAGAAGCCGTCGGTGCGGACGCAGGTCGTACGCGGGACGCTGCGGCAACTGCTCGACACGCTGGACGGTGTACCGGCGTACATCGCAGGGCGGCGTACGGACATCCTGGCGTGGAACGCGATGACCGCGTCCCTCTTCGGGGACTGGGCCGAGCTGCCGCCGCAGGACCGCAACTGGGCGCGGCTGGTGTTCCTGCGGCCCGAGTACCACGACCTGTTCCTGGACTGGGAGCAGAAGGCGATCGACATCGTCTGCCATCTGCGTATGGATGCCGGCTGTTATCCGGAGGACCCGAGGCTGTCCGCGCTGGTGGGTGAGCTGTCGGTGAAGAGCGAGGAGTTCCGGCGGCTGTGGGCGACCCACGACGTCAAGGAGAAGAGCCACGGGGTGAAGCGGTTCCAGCATCCTCTGGTGGGTGAACTGACCCTGAACTTCGAGTCGTTCAGGCTCCCGGACGACAGCGACCAGATACTGATCGTCTACAGCGCGGAACCGGGATCACCGTCGGCGGAGGGCTTGCGCCTGCTGGCCAGCTGGGGGCGGGACGCGACGAAGGCGGGCGCGAGTTCCTGAACTGGGGGCTGCTCCCCCAGCCCCTCCGGCGTCTGAGGAGCGGGAGTTCGGGGGTTCGGGGGTTCGGGGGCAGCGCCCCCCGAGGACGGGACGGGTAGGGGCGGCGGGGGCGAGAAACACGGACGGACGGCCCGCCGGAGACATCCCCCCGACAGGCCGTCCGCCCACACGCCTCCGGCGACCTACTTGCCGTAGTACGCGTTGTAGATCGAGATCGTCGACTTGTTGCCCTTCTTGTCGGTGATCTTCGCGTGGTAGGAGATCGCCGCCCCCTTCTTCGGGTTCACGACGGTGATCTTCCCGTTCTTCACGGTGAGCTTCTTCCAGGTCTTGCCGTAGTCGTACGACGCGTACACCGACAGCGTCTTCAGGTTGCGGCCGCGCGCCGCGCCCTCGACGACGACCGGGAACGTGGCCCTCTTGCCCGCCGCGACCTTGCTGTCCAGGCCGACGGCCGCGTTGAAGCGGACCGAGGAGGCCGGCAGCTGAGCCCCGTCCTCCCCCGGCTTCTTCGACCGGAACGTCCAGCTCGCGTCGATCCGGGTGGACGCCTGGGCGACCTTGACGCTGCGCTTGACCGACGTCGTCAGCTTGTACGCGGCGTCGCCCGCCGGAACCGTGAACGCCTTCTCGGCGAACAGCGGATCGTCGTTCGTAGCGACCTTCCTGCCGTTGCGGTAGAGCGTCGTCGTCACCGACGTGAAGTCGGACGAGCCTGGGTGGCCCGCACCGTCGGCGAACAGCGGCACCAGACCGTAGATGAAGTTGCCGTCGCGGAAGAGGCCGTAGTCGGGCAGCAGCCGCGGGCCGAAGACCGCGGTGTTGAAGGTGCGCGTGTACTTCTTGCCCGCCTTCAGCGTTTCCGGGGTACCGAGCGTGTAGGAGGCCTCGGGGATCGGGACACCCTGTGCGTTCTTGCCCTTGAACTGGGTGAATTCGAAGATCCACTGGACCTTCTCACCCGTGGACATGTACGACGTACGCGTGCCCGGCAGCGCCTGCTCGACGAGCCCGCCGAAGCTGACGTCCTCGGGCAGCAGGGCGATCACGCCGAGCGCACCGGTCTTGTGGGGCGACCCGGCACCAAGGCGGTTCGACACCGTGGCGAACTCGCTCGCCTTGAAGTGGCGGACCTTGTTGCCCTGGATCTTCTTCACCTTGGCCGTGGTGATCACGTCGTACTCCGCGCCCGCGCCCTTGCTGAACTGGCCGAACCAGGTCTGCGAGAGGCCGGTGACCTCCGCGCCGATGTGGGCCATCCGCAGATTCGCGAAGGAGTCGAGGTTGACTCCCACGGTGATGCCCGGCACCTCGTACAGATAGTCGACCGTCACGCTCTGCGGCTTGGCACCTGCGTCCGGCACCGTGATGTCGGCCGCCTTGGTGGTGCGCGCGTCGATCGTCACCGAGGTGTTCCTGGTGACCGTCAGTTTCGGCTGGACCAGCCAGTCGAGACCGTCACCGCCCAGGTCGGGCTTGGTGAAGTCCTTCGCGATCCACGCGTCCAGGAGGTACGTGCCCTTGGGCAGCCGCACGATCGTGGTGCCGGTGGCCGCCGGCGGGACCTCGTAGTAGCGGCCGGTGGCCAGGCCGCTGTAGCCATCGACGACCGTGTAGTACTCGCCGGTCGGCTGCCCAGCCTTGTCGATGTGCTTGACCGTGACGTCGTACGACTCGACCTCACGGTTGACCGCCGCCGCCGTACGGACGCTCTGGGCACCGGCCGTCGCCGTCACGTACGAGGAGTACGTGCCGTCGAGGGTGCCGCCCACCTTGGTGTTGACGGTGTAGCCGACGGAGGCCTTGCCGCCCGCCGGGACCTTCAGCGTCGTCGCGGACAGCTTGAAGAAGCCGGCCGGAGCGGCCTGGCCCTTCGGGTTGGTCGCGGTCGCCGCCAGCTTCAGCGTGACGTCGGTCTTGCCGAGGTTGCGGTACGTCAGCTGCTTGGGGACCGGGGTGTCGTCGGTGTGCGGCCACGCCTGCGTGCCGAAGCTCACCGACGCGGGGTCGGCGATCACGGTCTGCTTGATGGCCTTGTCGACCTGGATACGGCCCGAACCCTGCTGGAACGGCGTGTACTTGCCGCCCTTCGCGGACCCGGTGAGCGCACCCTTGATCTCGGTGTACGTCCAGTCCGGGTGCTCCTGCTTGAGGATCGCCGCCGCGCCCGCCACATGCGGTGTCGCCATCGACGTACCCGAGAGGGTGAGGTACCCGGCCGGCTTCTCGCCGACCTCCTGCTCGATGAGGCTGCCCTTGGCGGAGGCGGCCGTGATGTCCACGCCGGGCGCGGTCACGTCCGGCTTGATGGCGCCGTCGCCGACGCGCGGGCCGGTGCTGGAGGTGTCGGCCAGCAGGTCCTTGTCGTCGACCGCGCCGACGGTGAGCGCCGCGTCGGCGCTGCCCGGTGAACCGACCGACTCCGGACCGGAGTTGCCCGCCGCGATCGCGAAGAGGATGCCCTTCCCGGCGGACAGCTTGTTGACCGTCGCCTCCAGCGGGTCCACCTCGGGGGTGTCCTGGCCGCCGAGGCTGAGGTTGACGATCTGGGCGCCCTGCTCGGCCGCCCACTCCATGCCGGCGAGGATGCCCGAGTCGTCACCGGAGCCGGTGTCGTCGAGGACCTTGCCGCTGATGATCTTGGCGCCGGGTGCGACACCCTTGTACTTGCCGCCGGACTTGGCGCCGGTGCCCGCCGCGATGGACGCGACGTGCGTGCCGTGGCCGACCTTGTCGGCGGTGGTGGTGGCCGTGGAGAAGTTCTTGGCCGCGATCACCTGGTTCTTGAGGTCCGGGTGGGTGGCGTCGACACCCGTGTCCAGGACGGCGATCTTGACGCCCTTGCCGTTGTAGCCGGCCGCCCACGCCTTCGGCGCGCCGATCTGCGGCACGGACTTGTCGAGGCTCGCCCTGCGGGTGCCGTCGAGCCAGATGTGCGCGATCCCGGCGGCGGTCCTGTCGCCGTTGGTCACCGCGTCCCAGAGTTCGGGAGTGTCCTTCTGCGGTGTCTGCACGGCGTCCGCGTTCAGGGACTTCAGCGTCCGGCGCAGCGTGCCCGCGTCGCGGACGTCGGCCTTGGTGGCGGTCGCCGCCCCCGCGTAACCGACGATGACCTTCAGTCCCTTCTGCTGGGACTTCCGGGTCGTCTCCTTGTTCAACTCCGTGATGTCGAACAGCCGTTGGTCGAGCTTGCCGCCCGAGACCAGACGGGCCGCGTCGGCCGGAACGACGAGCGTGTGCCCGTCGACCTTGCGGATCTGTACGGGTATCTTGTCGCGGCCCGCCGCCCGCTCCAGGCCGACGACGCGACCCTTGGCGTCGACGGCGACCCGGTCACCGGTGATCAGCGTGATGCGGTGCGCCGGCTTGAGCTTCTGGGCAGCAGCACTGGTCACGCGCTGCTGTTCGGCCTTCGCCTCGCCCTTCGCGGACGCCGGGCCGGTCATGCCCGCCGCGAGGGCAACTGCGGCTGCCGTGGCTACGGTTGCCGCGCATACTCTTTTCACTTGTTTGCGCAAGTCTCCCCCTGGAGCGCTGGCTGAAGTGCCGGGCAAGTTCCCCGTTCACCCGGCTGGGGGAGTTCCGCACGCATGCGCACACACCCCCCGACCGTGAATTATGCCGAGGGGTGATCAGCCGCTCAATAGACTGGACGTTGACGAGTCGGCTGTTACGAGGCAGTGACGAATTCCTGCGCGCCGCTGTTCCCTTTACGCGCCGGTGTTCTCCCTTGCGCGCCCGCGTTCTCCCTTACGCGCCCGCGTTCTCCTTCACGGTGATCTTTCCCTTACGGATTGTGGCCACCCGCGGGGCCTTCTTCGCGATCGCCGAATCGTGCGTGACCATGATGAAAGTGAGCCCGAGCTCCTTCCACATGGTTTCCAGTACGTCCATGATCTCGTCGCGCATCGACTCGTCGAGGTTCCCGGTGGGCTCGTCGGCGAGCAGCACCTTGGGCTGCTTGACCAGCGCACGAGCGATGGCGACGCGCTGCTGCTGGCCGCCGGACATCTCCCCCGGCAGATGCCCGAGGCGCTCTCCGAGCCCGACCGACTTCAGGGCCTCGGCGGCCCGTTCGCGGCGTTCCCTGCCCTTGACGCCGAGCGGTACGAGAGCGGTCTCGACGTTTTCCTGGGCCGACAGTGTCGGAATGAGATTGAAGCTCTGGAAGACGAACCCGATGTTCTCGCTACGGACTTTGGTGAGGCGGCTCTCGGACAGTTTGGCGAGATCCGTGCCGTCGAGATCGATACTGCCCTCGGTGGGGCGGTCGAGGCCGCCGAGCATTTGCAGCAGCGTGGACTTGCCGCCGCCTGTGGGGCCCTGGATGACCAGGCGGTCGCCGTCGGCGATGGTCAGGTCGATGCCCGCGAGGGCGTCGACGGCTTCTTTTCCTCGGGTGTAGCGCTTGGTTACGCCCTTGAGTTCGTACATGGTGGCTCCTGCGTGAGATTCGGGGTGGTGGCGGTCGTTTGTCGGCTGCGGGCCGGTGGGGGCTGGTCGCGCAGTTCCCCGCGCCCCTCAGGTGGGTCCAGTCCCCGCCGGCCGCAGCCGAGCCCCTCGTTACTCGACGCGCCTCAGCGCGTCCGCCGGACGCAGCCGCGACGCGCGCCAGCCGCCGAACGCGCCGGCGATCAGGCCGCCGGTGACGGCGAGGCCGACCGCGAGGACGATGGTGGAGACGGCGACGGGCGCGGTGAGCGCGACCGTCAGGGCCTTGGACGCGGCCTGCCGGCCGAAGCCGCCACCACCCCCGGGGAAGCCGCCCCCGCCGCCGGGACCGGCGTTGCCGCCCGAACTGCCCAGCTCCGCCTGGAGTTCAGGGCTGATCGCGGTGACGGCATACGCACCCGCGAGGCCCAGCGCGATCCCGAGGGCACCGCCCACCAGCCCGTTGACGATGGCCTCGCCGACGACCTGCCGGGTGACCCGGCCGGACTTCCAGCCGAGCGCCTTCAGCGTGCCGAACTCGCGCACCCGCCGGGAGACGGCCGAGGAGGTGAGCAGGCCCGCGACCAGGAAGGCGGCGACGAGCACCGCGATGGACAGCCACTTGCCGACGCTGGAGGCCAGGTCGGAGGCGGTGGACAGGGACCCGGAGACGGTACTCGCGAGATCCGCAGATGTCGTGACGGTCGTACCCGAGATGTTCTTCTGGATGGTCGACTTGACGGAGCTGATCTGCTGGGAGTCCGTCGCCTGGACGTAGATCGTGGTGACCTTGTCCTTGGAGTCGCTGAGGGTCTGGGCCTGCTTCAGCGGGATGTACAGGTTGGCCGCCGCGTCGCCGCTCTCGGGGGTGGCGATGCCGATGGCCTTGTACTTGACGCTCTTGATGGTGACCGTGCTGCCGACCTTGAGCTTCTTCTCCTTGGCGTAGGAGGCGTCGACGACCACTACCTTGGCGTCGGTCTCGGAGGTCGTGAAGGTGCGTCCGCTGGTGATCTTCGAGGAGGTCAGCGGCCCGAGTTCCGGCTTGGTGACGTCGGCGCCGTACACCGAGTAGTTGTTGACGTCGAACTCGGCGCCACCGCCCTCAACCCGCCCCTCCGGAGCGCCCGTTGAGCCGCCGCGGGGGAATCCGCCGCCCTGGTTGCCGCCTGTGCTCTGCTCCTCCTGCCGGAACTGGCCCTGCCTGAACTGGCCGCTGACCTTGATGACCTGGAGGCTCAGCCCGCCGACGGCGTCCGAAACGCCCTTCTGCGTACCGACCT
This sequence comes from Streptomyces sp. NBC_00576, assembly GCF_036345175.1. Classification (NCBI taxonomy): domain Bacteria; kingdom Bacillati; phylum Actinomycetota; class Actinomycetes; order Kitasatosporales; family Streptomycetaceae; genus Streptomyces; species Streptomyces sp. NBC_00576. The sequence goes on from NZ_CP107780.1 coordinate 3,783,767, forward strand.
TGGTGACCGTGGAGGCGGCCAGGGTCTCGAAGCCCTGGACCAACACCCGGTCGCTGCTCTGCTCCGTGTCGGAGTCGTTGCCCTGGGCGTCGAACTGGAAGCGCCGGCGCTGGGTGTCACCGGTGCCGGTCTGGGCCGCGGCGGCCTTGGTGACGGTCATGTCGGTACCGAGTCCGTACAACGACTCGAGGACCTTGTCCTGCGCCTTCGACATGCCCGAGGACACGGAGGTGACCACGATGACCAGGGCGATGCCGAGCGCAAGCCCGGAGGCGACGACGAGTGCCGCTTTACGGCGGCGGCGCAGTTCGCGCCTCAGGTAGGTGAAGAACATGGCCGCAAGCTAGGTACGCCGCGTGATGACGCGATAAGCCCCGCATAAGAGACGCATGAGAAGGCTGTGATCAGCGTCAGAACTGCTGTGAAAACGCCGAGGGCGGTCGCTCGTACGAGCGACCGCCCTCGGAAATCGGGGAGTCAGGAGAGTCCGGGCCGACGGATCGTCAGGCCTGCGAACCCGCCTTCCAGTCCGCCCAGCTCATGTTCCAGCCGTTGAGGCCGTTGGCCGGGTCGACCGTCTTGTCACCGGTGTTCCGGACGTCCACGACGTCACCGATGATCGAGTGGTCGTAGAACCAGGCGCCCTCGCTGTTCGGGTCGTTGGCGCCCTTGGTGTCGTTCAGGCCGACGCAGCCGTGGCTGACGTTGGCGCTGCCGAAGGTCCCGTCGGGGCTCCAGTAGTTGCCGTGCACGAAGGTGCCGGACGTGGTCAGCCGGATGGCGTGCGGCACGTCCTTGATGTCGTACTCGCCCTTGCCGTCGTCGTCGGTGAAGCCCACGGTCGCGCCGTTCATGCGCGTCTCCTTGAACTTCTCCGACATCACCATCCTGCCCTCGTACGTCTTGTTCTCGGGCGAACCGGAGGAGATCGGGATGGTCTTGACGACCTTGCCGTCCTGGGTGACCTTCATCGTCTTCGTCTTGGCGTCGACGATGGACACCTGGTTGCGGCCGATCTTGAACGTGACCGTCTTCTGCTGCACGCCGTAGACACCGCTCGCGCCCTCCACTCCGTCGAGCGCCAGCTTCAGCGTGACGGTGGAGTTCTCCTGCCAGTAGTCGTCGGGCCGGCAGTCCATACGGGTGTCGTTGAACCAGTGGCAGACGACTTCCTGCCCACTGGTCGAGGAGACCGTGACGGCCTTCTGCACGGCAGACTTGTCGGTGATCGCCTTGTCGAAGTTGATCGACACGGGCATGCCCACCCCGACGGTCGAGCCGTCCTCGGGAGTGAAGTAGCCGACGAAGCTGTTCGCGGCGGCGACCGTGGTGAACGAGGCGTTCTCGTGGGCGGCGCGGCCGTCGGCGTCCTTCGCCTCGGCCGTCACCTTGTAGGTGGTGGCGCGCTCCAGCTGGCCGCTCGGCTTCCAGCTGGTCTTGTCGGCCGATATCTCACCGGCGACAGCGGTACCGTCCGCCGTCGTCATCTCCACGGCCGTCAGAGTGCCCTTGGTCACCGCCACCTGGGCGGCGTTGTTGATGGAGGCGTTGTTCGAACCGTCCCCTGGCGTGATCTTGATCTGCGCCTCGGAGGCCTTCTCGGCCGCCGCCTCGTCGGCCTTGGCCTGCGAGGTGTCGGTACCGCTGTCGCCCTTGGAGGCACTGTCGCTGTCGCCTCCGCTGCACGCAGAGAGCACCAGCACGCCACCGAGCAGGGCGGACGCGGCCATCAGACCCTTGCGCCGCCTACTGTCCGTCATCACACGCTTCTCCATCGTTGCCGAATCCCCGAACCGTCAACCGCCGGGACTCACGAGTCCCCGTACGGAACCTGACAAGTACCCGTAACAAGCTTCAACGCTACGACCGGTTCGTCCCGTTCCACATTCACCTGATGTGTGGGGCACACCACGTCGCCTGGGTCACAGGAGGCTGTCCGCCCGTCCTGTACTCCACCGGGTCGCGTGGTGCCCATGCCGGTCACTGCTCCCTCTGAGACGACGAAACCCCGGTCGGCGGTTGCCGCCCGGGGTCACGAATTCTCCCCAGCCGCGTCAGCCGTCGACCCGCTCCCCGACCACCTCGTCGCCTTCCACGTCATCATCCTCGTCCAGATCCCAATCCGGCGAATCCGGGTCGTAGTCGATCTCCTCGCTGCTCCACGAGGCCTGTGCCAGTTCGGTCCCCGGCACCTCTCCGATCAGGTCGAACGGGTCCACGAGGTACGCGAGCGCCTCCGCGGTGTCTTCCGTCACAGCGTCCTCGGCGTGCACCCGCTCGTCGGCCGGCATCTCGGCGTCACCGGCGATCCGCTGCAGCGCGGCCTTCGTCAGGGCGTCCACGTCGTCGACCTCGACGACCAGTTCCACCCGAAGTCGTACAAAACGTGATGTCTCTGATGTGCTCATGGTCGGAGAGCGTACGGCTCACAGCTCCCGCAACTTTCCCACGACCCGCGCCTTTCATTAGCATCGGGGCCACGGCCAATTCGCCAGCGCCACAAGGGGATCGATATTCCGTGTCATCCGCACATCGATCGTTGTTGACCGCCACCGCCGCAGGCACCCTCCTGGGTGCTCTGTGGTTCGTCCCGTCCGCCAACGCGACGGCCGAGAAGTCGGTGGAGCGGCAGCACAGAGCGGACACGTCCATGTCCACGATGTCGGACTTCACTCGTCAGATATCCGTGACGAAAACGAACACAAGCACCAGTACGACCACCGGCACGAGCACGAGTGGGAGCACGACCACCGCCACGTCGACATCCACGACGACCTCGGACTCGGCCGCCGACGACGGCACCCGCCTCGCCGACACCGGCACCTTCGACACCACCCCGTACGTCTACGGCGGCACACTCAGCCTCGCCCTGGGCGCGGGGTTCGTGGTGTATTCGCTGCGGCGGGAACGCCTGGGGTTCTGAGCGGGATCGGGACGCGGGATACCAAGTTTTTGCGGAACTTGGAGAACTTGACGTTTTTTTGACCGTCGAAGAAAAGGGGCCCCGTCCGGCGGCACCGGCAGGGCCCCGACCCCCGCACCGCGGCGGCTACTGCAGCGGCCCGGTCACCGGCTCCACCGCCGCGACCACCTGCCCACCCCGCACGAACACGTCCGCCGCGGCGAGGTCGGGCGCCAGGAACCGGTCCGGCCCCGGCCCCTCGACCCCGGCCGCCCGTACGGCGTCGATGACGGCCTGGGACGCGGGCGCGGGCGTCAGACCCTCCCGCAGCTCGATGGCGCGCGTGGCGGCGTACAGCTCGACGGCGATGATCCGGGCGAGGTTGTCGACGGCCGTACGGAGTTTGCGCGCCGCCGACCAGCCCATCGAGACGTGGTCCTCCTGCATCGCGGAGGACGGGATCGAGTCGGCCGAGGCGGGTACGGCGAGCCGCTTCAACTCGCTGACCAGAGCGGCCTGCGTGTACTGGGCGATCATCAGCCCGCTGTCCACCCCGGCGTCGTCCGCGAGGAACGGCGGCAGCCCGTGCGAGCGGTTCTTGTCGAGGAGACGGTCCGTGCGCCGCTCGGCGATCGACCCCAGGTCGGCGACGGCGATGGCGAGGAAGTCGAGGACGTACGCCACCGGAGCGCCGTGGAAGTTCCCGTTGGACTCGACGCGCCCGTCGGGAAGGACGACGGGATTGTCGACGGACGAGGCCAGCTCCCGCTCGGCGACGAGCCGCGCATGTGCCATGGTGTCCCGCCCGGCACCGGCGACCTGCGGGGCACAGCGCACGGAGTAGGCGTCCTGGACACGCGGCGCGCCGTCCTGGTGATGCCCGGTGAGCTCCGAACCCCTCAGCACGGCGAGCATGTTGGCCGCGCTGGCCCCCTGACCCGGGTGCGGCCGGATGGCGTGCAACTCGGGCGCGAGCACCTTGTCGGTCCCGAGGAGCGCCTCCAGCGAGAGCGCGGCGGTGACGTCGGCGGACTTATAGAGGGTGTCGAGGTCGGCGAGGGCCATGATCAGCATGCCGAGCATGCCGTCGGTGCCGTTGAGGAGGGCCAGGCCCTCCTTCTCACGCAGCTCGACGGGCGCGATGCCGTGCTCGGCGAGAAGTTCACCGGCCGGCCGCACCACCCCGTCCGGCCCTTCCGCGTCGCCCTCGCCCATGAGCGTGAGGGCGCAGTGGGAGAGGGGTGCGAGGTCTCCGGAGCAGCCGAGGGAGCCGTACTCGTGCACGACCGGGGTGATGCCGGCGTTGAGCAGGTCGGCCATGGTCTGCGCGACCACGGGCCGTACGCCGGTGTGCCCCGAGCAGACGGTCTTGAGCCGCAGGAACATCAGGGCCCGTACGACCTCCCGCTCGACCCTCGGACCCATGCCGGCGGCGTGCGAGCGGACGATGTTGCGCTGGAGCTGGGCCCGCAGTTCGGGGCTGATGTGCCGGCTCGCCAGGGCACCGAACCCGGTGCTCACGCCGTAGACGGGCGTGGGCTCGGCGGCCAGCGCGTCGATGATTCCGCGGGCCTTCGCGAGGGCGGCGACAGCCTCGCCGGACAGCTCGATCCGGGCCCCGCCGCGCGCCACGGCGAGCACGTCGGCCGCGGTCGTCCCGGACGTCCCCACCACCACAGTGTGCATATCCATATTCAGGAGCGTACGCAGTGAATTCCAAGATGTCACTACCGGGTGCCCGGTACACCCCTTACAACACGCCAGCACCCGCCCGCACGCCTAGCACCCGCCCTCACCCCCAAGCACCGGCCCGCACCCCCAGCCCGTCCGGCGATTGAGGACAAGGCCCGTTCAGGGCCGGAGGGGGCCTGGGGGCGCAGCCCCCAGCAAGGGCCCGCACCAACCCCCCGCACCTCACAACCGCCGCCCACGGAACCGCCGCCGCTCAACAACTTCCTCCCCGGAGGGCCTCGCGTCAGCGAGCCGGACGACCGGGTCGTCGGGGCCCTCGCGCCCCGCGACCACGGGCCGGTCCGCGTGGACCGCCTTCGCCCGGTACTGCGCCGCATCGGCGAGCCGGAACAACCGGCGAGCCGTCCGCACCGGCCCGATCGCGTCGGCGGTCGACGCGATCCCGCAGGCGACCCCCTCCCCCAGCTCCAACTCGGCGGCGCGACGGCACAGTTCGCCCGCCGCCCGAACCACGTCGTCGACGGGCGCACCGACCACGAGGAGGCAGAACTCGTCGCCGCCGAGCCGGGCGGCGAGGGCGCCGGGCAGCATGGCCCCGCACAGCGACAGCACGGATCCGAACCGTTCGAGGAGCCGGTCGCCGACGGCGTGCCCCAGGCTGTCGTTGACGCGCTTGAGCCCGTTCAGATCGCAGACGACCAGACTGACCACGGCACCGTCCCGCCGGTGCCGCTCGATCGCCTCGTCGAGGTGGGCGTCCACCGCGCGGCGGTTGGCGAGCCCGGTGAGCGCGTCGGTGAAGGCGAGCCGCCGCGCCTCCTCCAGCCGCTCGGTCTGGGCGATCCCGGCGGCGACGACAGAGGCCAGGACGGTGGCGAAGTCGGCGTCGGCACGGCCGAAGACGGGGGCACCGGCGGGCCGGGCGACGTACAGCTCACCCCAGGCCCTGCCATGCAGCACGACGGGGGCGACGACACAGCAGCCGCGCCCCCGGCGCCGTAGGGCGGCGACGCGCTGATGGCAGTACCCGGCGCGCCCCGCCGACGGCCCTCGTGCCGGCCCCTCGGCGGTCTCGACCCAGGCGTTGGGCTCACCACCGCCCGCCCATCGCTCGTGCAGGAACTCGGCGATCTCCGGGAACTCGTGCACGGGGTAGGCCTCCCCCTCCGGGAACTCCTCCTCGTCGGCGGCCCGCTCCCCCACGTTCACGAGGACCCGCAGCCGCCCCAGCTCCCGCTCCCAGACCGACAGCGCGGCGAAGTTACCGGCCAGCGCGTGACACCCACCGAGCGCGGCGGCACGCCAGGACTCGCGGGGGCTCTGCGCGGCGGCCATGCCCTGCGCGAGCGTCACGACGGCGCGGAGCCGGCTTTCCTCACCCATTGACCCAGGTTAGGAATGTTTGGGATGAATTGAGACATCGAGAGGGCGAACGAGGGGGCCCTTACGGAAGGGCCCTTACAACGCCCGGAGGAGCTCTGACAACGCCCCCCTACTCACCCGGCCAGACCGGCGCCCGCTTCTCGGCGAACGCCGCCACCCCCTCCGCCCGGTCGCCGGAAAAGGCAACGGAACGCCACGCGGCGTCCTCCACCTCAAGGCCCGCCCGCAGGTCCAACCCGAACCCCGTCCGCAACGCCCGCTTGGCCGCCCGTACCCCGACAGGGGAATTCGCCGCGATCCGGGACGCCAGCGTCAGCGCCTCCTCCCGGTCGCGCCCCTCCTCCACCAGCACGTCCACCAGCCCCAGCTCCCGCGCCTCGGCCCCCTCCACCCGCCGCGCCGTGAAGATCAGCTCGGCGGCCCGCGCCGCCCCCACCCGCCGGGGCAGCAACTGCGTACCGCCGCCCCCCGGAATCACCCCCACGGACACCTCCGGCAGCCCCACCACGGCCGTGGAGTCCGCCACGATCAGATCGCAGGACAGCGCCAGCTCGAACCCGCCGCCCAGCGCGAACCCGTGCACCGCGGCGATCGTCGGCATCGGCAACTCCAGCACACCCGTGTACGCACCCCGCGCCACCGGCCGCTGCCGGACCAGCTCGGCGTCGGACATCGAGTTCCGCTCCTTGAGATCGGCCCCGACGCAGAACGCCCGCTCATGGGTGGAGGTCAGCACCACCGCGCGTACGTCACGGTCGGCGACCAGCGCCGCACACGCGCCGCCGATGGACCGGGCCATGGCGGAGGAGACCGCGTTCATGGCCTTCGGCCGATCGAGGACGAGCTCGGCGACGTAATCGTGCCGCCGCACCACAACGAACTCCCCGAACCGCTCCTCGGACCGTTCCTCGGACCGCTCCTCACCCATGACACCCTCCTGGTTAACGCAGGTTAACTACAGCCGCCCCGATCATCGCAGCCCGCCCGTGCCCAGGGGAAGAACAGACGGAGAAGGGACCCCCTCTCCTCGTTCGGGTGACATCGCACCGGTCTCCCGAAATCCGCTGCCAGGAGCGCATAACGTGCGCTCCGCCACGGCGCACCCGGGGCACGAGCGCAACGGGGAGGGATCGCGATGACGGACACAGCGACGAGGCCGGTCGAGACAGGCACACCGAGGCACGCCCAGGTCCCGCCACGGGTCCCGCCCCAGTCACCGCCTCAGTCCCCGCCCCCTGCCCGGGCATGGACGCCTCCCCCGCCCCGCGCCACGCCCCCGGCACCCGAGACCACGCCCACCACCCCCCTCGTCAACCGCCCCCGGGGCCGGCACCGCAAGCCCCGCCCCCGCAAAGTGCTGCTCGCGGCGGGCGGCTTCGCGCTGGCCGCCGGGGTCCTGAGCCTCGTACGGATGACGCCCGACGGCGGAGTGGGCGGCGTCGGCAGGGCGCAGGCCCAGACCGACCTGGCCACGGACACCAACGCGACCACGGCTGACGACACCTCGGCGGACCGCACCGGCAACACGGTGGCCACCGTCGACGGAGTCCCCACGGCGAACCCGTCGGCGAGCGCCCCCATGGGCGGCGCGACCCCCGTCCCGACCGCGCCCGCGCTCCCGACGGCTCTCCCGAGTACGACCGGCCCCCTGCGGCCCATGCCCCTCGGCGCGCTGCCCACGTCTCTCGCGCCCGCCGCCGACGCCACCACGATCCCGCAGCAGCCCAGCACACCGGCGCCTGTCACCACCCCCGGCCAGTTGCGGCCGACGGCTCCGGCACCGGCCGCGATGGCGCCTCAGCCCCAGCCACAGCCCCCGCAGCAGGCGGCACCGGCCCCCACGCCGACGCCAGAGCCCTCGCGGGCCCCCGCACCGGCACCGGAGGCCTCGGCGCCCGGCGGGGTGTGCGTACCGCTCATCGGCCTGTGCGTGGACGCGCTGAACCACCGCCACTGAGCCATCACGACGGAGGCGGGTTACTGAGTTTCGCCGCGCGATGTCGCAGAGGACCGGCCTCGACCCGCGAGGGATCAGGCCGCTCCGGCACTTCACGCAATGATCACCAGCAAGGGCTGCTCTCAGGTCACGGTGCCGTTCCCGGCCAGACCCGTGGCACCAGGCGCCTCGACCGGTCCCTGCGCCCGCTCAGCCTGGGCCTGCTTGCGCCGGCTGTAGCGGATCGTCCAGAAGACCAGGGAGACGAGCACCGCGAACGGCCCGATGCTGCTGACGCTCACCATGATCGACGTCGACAACATGTACGTCAGCAGGACGCGAACGGCGGCCTCGACCACGAACGCGACGCCCCACACGATGGTGATCGTCCGCTGGGTGCGCCGGAAGCCGTCGTACCGCCACAAGCTTTCCCACCAGGCGCGACTCGCCTCGGTGCCGTCGGTGGCGAACTTGCGGCCCATGTAGTACGCGAACGGACGCGCCATCACCAGCGTCAGCAGAATCCCCAGGCCGATGATGCCGATCAGCAGCGAATCCTTGATCAGGATCGCACGGGCGCTGTTGAACGCCACCATGCTCACCAGCGTCAAGCCCATCGTGATCAATGTGAAGACGCCGAAGTCGTCGATCTGGCGGCGGAGCGCGTAGACGACACTGATCTCCCCCAACGGCAGCAGAGAGGCGAGCATCAGTGCATGCGCCTTGCTCCACCCGTGATCGGTCAGGTAGCCGTAGAGCAGGATCGGCCCGGCGATGTTGAAGACGATCGTGGGGCCCCAGTGGGCCAGCAGACTACGTATGGAACGACTGGACGCATCGGGCTTGCCGGTGCCTTCAGCCGCTGTGATGGCGTCGTTCACCGCGTCACGTCCCCCGTCACGTTGATCGCCAATGGTGGACTGAGGCTAGAAGGTCGCCGAAGATCGCACAAGGCGCCTGCCGTCGAAGACAGGTTCTCGGCTCGCGACTACAGGTGATCTTCGTCTGATGGCCCGGAACGATGCCAGCCCTCGCAGGTCAGCGCCCCCTCGCGACATCACGCGGCAAATCTCAGTAGGCGGGTCAGGCGGGTTGACGAGCGGCCGGGTCAGCCCTGTGCAGGCCCTATGCGACGGGGCCGGCCCGCCGGGTCAGCAGCCAGGGCTCGACCACGCCGAGCCCGCGCACCGGGCGCTGCCACATCGGCTGGAGCGCGAAGCGGTACACCGGCGGCTCCTCGCCCTCCTTCTCCGCGGCGGCAGCGGCCTCGGCCGCCTCCGCCTCGGAGGCGGGCGCGTCCCCGGTACGGATCAGCTCCTCCGCGAACGCCGCGTCGACGAGCACGGCATCCCGTGGCGCTATCGACGTCAACCGCGAGGCCAGATTCACCGTCGACCCGAACACATCGCCCATGCGGGTGGTCACCGTGCCGAAGGCCATCCCGACCCGCAGCTCGGGCATCGTCTCGTCGTGCGCCATCGTCTCGATCAGCCGCAGCGCGATCTCGGCGGCCACACCCGGCTCGTCCGCCGCGTACAGCACCTCGTCGCCGAGCGTCTTGACGAGCCGCCCGCCGTTCGCCGCCACCAGATCGGCGGCCGTGGTCTCGAAGGCCTCGACGAGTTCGCCGAGCTCCTCCTCCTCCATACGACGGGTCAGCCGCGTGAACCCGACCAGGTCGGCGAAGCAGACGGCGAGCCGCCGGTCGACCATCTCCTCGTCGTCGGCGGCCTGCACGACCCGCCCGGTCGCGGCGGCGAGCTGGCGCCGCCAGACGTACACGATGAACTCCTCCAGCTCGGGCAGGAGCAGCTCGATCAGCGGGTACGTCACCTCGGTGCGCGTCATTCCGGGCTCGGGCGGCTCGGTCAGCCCCTCCAGGAAGGAATCGATCTGCCACTCGGCCAAACGGGCGGTGGTCTGCCCCGTGGAGCGCGCCACCTGCACGGCCATCGCCTCGCTCAGCAGCCCCGCCTCCACGAGACCGGCGAGCCGGCGCAGCGCGAGTACGTCCGCCTCCGTCAGCGCCTTGGCCTGCCCGATGTCGGCGAAGCCCATCGCCCGCCAGAAACGGGACGCCAGTTCCATGGAGACACCGGCGCTGCGGGCCGCCTGAAAGGGGGTGTAGCGCCGCTCGGCACCGAGGATGAGCTGTTCCAGACGCAGGGCGAGCGGGTCATCACCGGGGTCGGCGTCCTGCCCATCCACCCGGCTGCCCGCCGCGTCAGAGCCCGTGTCGTCGACGGTCACGCCTGCTGCCCTTCCGATCTGTCACGGTCAGATATCGACCGCCCTCAACGATACGGCCTCGCTCCGCTGGGTCCAGCAGGGACGACGCGCCGGAGTTGGTGTGAGCCTCACTGGGGGCTGCCGCCCCCAGACCCCGCTCCGGCCCTGAACGGGCCTTGTCCTCAGTCGCCGGACGGGCTGAAAATCCACCTCACGCCGGCCGCAAGTGCACCACATCCCCCGCCCCCACCGGCTCCTGCACCCCCTCCCCCGTGGCCAGCACCAACCTTCCGTCGCCGTCCACAGCAACCGCCTCCCCCACCACACTCCGGTCCCCCGGCAACTCCGCCCGCACTGTCCGCCCCAACGTCGCGCACCCCGCCGCATACGTCTCCTGCAGCCCCGACAACACGGGATCCCCCTCCGCCGCCCGCCACCGCAGGTACCACTGCTCCAGCGACCGCAGCACCGCCCGCAGCAGCGGATCCCGGTCCGTCCCCACAGCCCCCGCCAGGACCAGCGACCCCGCCGTCGGCACCGGCAGCTCGTCCTCGCGCAGGGTGACGTTGATGCCGATGCCGATCACCACACCGTCCGTACCGGCCCGCTCCGCGAGGATCCCGCCCGCCTTGCGCTCCGCGCCTCCCACGCTCACCAGCAGGTCATTGGGCCATTTGAGGGACGTATCGACGCCCGCGGCGCGTGACAGCCCCGTCGCCACCGCGACCCCGGTGAGCAGCGGCAGCCATCCCCAGCGGGTCACCGGCACCTGTGTCGGCTTCAGCAGCACGGAGAAGAACAGTCCGGAACGAGCAGGCGCCGTCCACTGCCGGTCCAGCCGACCGCGTCCGGCGGTCTGCTCCTCGGCGAGCAGGATCACGCCCTCGGCTGCCTTGCCCGCGGTCGCCAGGGCGACCAGGTCCGCGTTGGTCGAGCCGGTACTCCGCACCACGTTCACGTCGGACCACAGGCTGCCCTCGCGCACGAGAGCCCTGCGCAGGCCAGCGGCGTTCAGAGGGGGGCGGTCGAGGTCGGACCAGCGGTCCGACCTCGGCTCACCGTGCCCGTCGGGCGGGTTACCTTCATCGTTCGGTGGCGTCTCCATCATGCAAGCCACACTAGATTTGACATCCTCGATCCCGCAGAGGGGGATGGATTCCAGCCCTTGAGGGCTGAGGTTCACAGGTGCTCGACCGGTCTCGCGATGTCACCTCTCCGGCGTGTCCCGCCGCGACATCCTGAGCATATGCGTGGCCGCGTGTTCACGTGCCACCTTCCGGAGATCTTCCCTGCCCTTCTGTGAAGAGGAGATGAGTGTGGTAAACGCCGCACTGCCGATGGGTAGGCACCCCACTACGCTACGGATGAGTAGCCCATCCCCCTTCTGAGCACGTCACTCTTTGCAGGGAGCCGCATCCCGATGGCCGAGCCGGTACAGCCGCCGCAGATCGACATCCACACCACCGCTGGCAAGCTCGCGGACCTGCAGCGCCGCGTCGAGGCGGCGACGCACGCCGGATCGGAACGGGCTGTCGAGAAGCAGCACGCCAAGGGAAAGTTGACGGCCCGTGAGCGGATCGAACTGCTCCTCGACGAGGACTCGTTCGTGGAACTCGACGAGTTCGCCACGCACCGCTCGACCAACTTCGGGCTGGAGAACAACCGCCCGTACGGAGACGGTGTGGTGACCGGTTACGGCACCGTGGACGGCCGTCCGATCGCCGTGTTCTCCCAGGACTTCACCGTGTTCGGCGGTGCGCTGGGCGAGGTCTACGGCCAGAAGATCGTCAAGGTCATGGACTTCGCGCTGAAGACCGGCTGTCCGGTCATCGGCATCAACGACTCGGGCGGCGCCCGTATCCAGGAGGGCGTGGCGTCCCTGGGCGCGTACGGCGAGATCTTCCGCCGCAACACCCACGCCTCCGGTGTCATCCCGCAGATCTCGCTCGTCGTGGGGCCGTGCGCCGGTGGCGCCGTGTACTCGCCGGCCATCACCGACTTCACGGTCATGGTCGACCAGACCTCGCACATGTTCATCACCGGCCCGGACGTCATCAAGACGGTCACCGGCGAGGACGTCGGCTTCGAGGAGCTGGGCGGTGCGCGCACCCACAACTCCGCCTCGGGCGTGGCCCATCACATGGCCGGCGACGAGAAGGACGCCATCGAGTACGTCAAGCAGCTGCTGTCGTACCTGCCGTCCAACAACCTCAGCGAGCCCCCGCTGTTCCCTGAGGAGGCGGACCTCACCGTCACGGACGAGGACCGCGAACTGGACGTCCTGATCCCGGACAGCGCGAACCAGCCGTACGACATGCACACGGTGATCGAACACGTCCTGGACGACGCCGAGTTCTTCGAGACGCAGTCCCTGTTCGCGCCCAACATCCTCACCGGGTTCGGCCGGGTGGAAGGGCGTCCGGTCGGGATCGTCGCCAACCAGCCGATGCAGTTCGCGGGTTGCCTCGACATCGACGCGTCGGAGAAGGCGGCCCGCTTCGTCCGCACCTGCGACGCCTTCAACGTCCCGGTGATCACCTTCGTGGACGTCCCCGGCTTCCTGCCGGGCGTCGACCAGGAGCACACGGGCATCATCCGTCGCGGCGCCAAGCTGATCTACGCGTACGCCGAGGCGACCGTCCCCCTCATCACGGTCATCACCCGCAAGGCCTTCGGCGGCGCCTACGACGTCATGGGCTCCAAGCACCTGGGTGCCGACCTCAACCTCGCCTGGCCGACCGCCCAGATCGCCGTGATGGGCGCCCAGGGCGCGGTCAACATCCTGCACCGCCGCACGATCGCCGAGGCGGAGGCGAACGGCGAGGATCTCGACGTGGTCCGCGCCCGGCTGATCCGGGAGTACGAGGACCACCTCCTCAACCCCTACATCGCGGCCGAACGCGGCTACGTCGACGCGGTGATCCTGCCGTCCGACACCCGCCGCCATGTCGTACGAGGGCTGCGCCAGCTCCGTACGAAGCGCGAGTCCCTGCCCCCGAAGAAGCACGGCAACATCCCGCTTTAAGGAGCCGGCGTCATGACGATCAAGGTCGTACGGGGCAACCCGACCCCCGAGGAGCTCGCCGCCGCCCTGGCGGTGGTCCGAGCCCGCGCCGTGGCGGCGTCCTCCATACCGCCCGGCGCACCCGGCACCACGGACGCGTGGGCGGACCCGTCCCGCATCGCCGCCCACCACCTGCCCCACCCGAGCCCGACATCCTGGAGCCGCACCTACTGGCCGGGCTGAGCGGAACCGTTCGGGCAAGTTGAGTACGCGTACTCAGGCGCCCCCGACCCGCCAAGCCGCACGCTAGTGGAATGCTGTGGTCCGACCCCAAGAACGAGCCGCCGAAGGAACTGCGCGACGCGCAGCAGATGCTTCGGCGGCTCGGGTTTCTCATGGCGCTGGCCATGCTGCTCGCGATGATCGTGCTCGGCGTGCGGTAGGCCCGCAGGCCGCCGATACCCTGGCCGCATGACCGATCAGCCGCGCCGCCGTCTCGTGCTCGCCTCCCAGTCCCCCGCCCGGCTCAATCTGCTCAGGCAGGCCGGACTCGACCCCGAGGTGATAGTCAGCGGGTTCGACGAGGACGCCGTGACCGCGCCGACCCCGGCCGAACTGGCCCTCGCCCTCGCCGAGGCCAAGGCCTCCGTGGTGGCCGCGCAGCCCGGGGTGCGGGGCGCGCTGGTGATCGGCTGCGACTCCGTCCTCGACCTGGACGGCCAGGCGTACGGCAAGCCCGCCGACGCCGAGGAGGCCACCGCCCGCTGGAAGTCGATGCGCGGCCGGGAGGGCACGCTCCAGACCGGGCACTGCGTCTACGACACGGCCGCGGGGCGCCATGTCTCGGCCACCGCGTCCACCGTGGTCCGCTTCGGCGAGCCGACGGACGAGGAGATCGCCGCGTACGTCGCCTCGGGCGAGCCGCTCCACGTCGCCGGGGCGTTCACCCTCGACGGCCGTTCGGCACCGTTCATCGACGGCATCGACGGCGGCCACGGCAACGTCATCGGCATCAGCCTGCCGCTCGTACGCAAGCTGCTCGCCGAACTGGGCGTCGGCATCACGGAGTTGTGGACGCCCCGGGAGAAGTAGCAGTCGAAGCGGAAGCAGCGGTCAGGGGGTGCTGGGGGTCGGCGGGGGTGTCAGGGGCGAGCCGGCGTTGTCCGCGGCCGGGGAGCCGCCGCCCGTGCCGTCCGTGCCGTCATGGGGAGCCTTGGCCGCGGTGCCGTTCTGCCTGTCGTACGTCATCAGCAGGAGCACCACGAGCGTCAGCACCGCGACCATGGTCAGGAACGCCGGCACACCCACCAGCCCCCAGGCGAAGGCCCCCAGCAGCGCGTGCACCACGGCGACGCTGATCAGCAGGATGCGGCCGAGGCCGGCCGGGGAGCGGTCGCGCAGGGCGACGAGCAGGGCCACCACGCCGCACAGCGCGAAGTAGGCGCCGAAGACCAGGCCGCCGATCTTCGAGGACACGGACATCATGTCCGGGTCGAGGCCGGCGAGGGACATCTTCTGGCGGTCGACGACTATCCCGAGCAACCAGTTCAGCGCAGCGATGCCGAACGCCTCCACGAAGAGGACGACCGCCACGATCCATGCCACCGGTCTGCGGACCACCGGCCCCCACCCACTTTCGACTGCCGCACGAGCGCCGCCCGAGCAAGTCTGCTGTTACCACTAGTACGTTCGGTACATCTTGAACGCTACTCACGGGTATACGCGTGGACAAGGGTTCGGGGAAGGTTCATCGGTGGGCAAAGAATCACTGGGCCGTTCGTAGGGACCCCACAAAGAAACCGAGTGGGCCGCAGCACGCTCTCACAGAGACCTTGACCACATCAGGGGACTAGGGTTTCCGGATGGAGTCCTGCGTACATAGGTGCGACAAGGGATTTCGCGGGTCGAGCTAGCCTCGCATCACGCTCCGTGTGGGCAAGCTCACCAGTGAGGACGGGTCGATGCATCGTGTCGGCAGTCCCTAAACTCGGCTTGTTTCAAGGAGGGAGCCTCAATCGTGCGCAAGGTGCTCATCGCCAACCGTGGCGAAATCGCTGTCCGCGTTGCCCGGGCCTGCCGGGATGCCGGGATCGCGAGCGTGGCCGTATACGCCGACCCGGACCGGGACGCTCTGCATGTCCGCGCCGCGGATGAGGCGTTCGCCCTGGGCGGTGACACCCCGGCCACCAGTTATCTGGACATGGCCAAGGTGCTGCAGGCCGCCAAGGATTCAGGAGCGGACGCGATCCACCCCGGATACGGCTTCCTCTCCGAGAACGCCGACTTCGCCCAGGCCGTCATCGACGCCGGGCTGACCTGGATCGGCCCGCCCCCGCAGGCCATCCGCGACCTCGGCGACAAGGTCGCCGCCCGCCACATCGCCCAGCGCGCCGGCGCGCCGCTGGTGGCCGGCACGCCCGACCCGGTCTCCGGTTCGGACGAGGTCGTCGCCTTCGCCCGGGAGCACGGCCTGCCCATCGCGATCAAGGCCGCCTTCGGCGGTGGCGGACGCGGTCTGAAGGTCGCCCGCACCCTCGAAGAAGTCCCGGAGCTGTACGACTCCG
Organism: Streptomyces sp. NBC_00576; assembly: GCF_036345175.1. Taxonomy (NCBI): domain Bacteria; kingdom Bacillati; phylum Actinomycetota; class Actinomycetes; order Kitasatosporales; family Streptomycetaceae; genus Streptomyces; species Streptomyces sp. NBC_00576. The sequence goes on from NZ_CP107780.1 coordinate 3,799,477, forward strand.
CCGTCCGCGAGGCCGTCGCCGCGTTCGGGCGGGGCGAGTGCTTCGTCGAGCGCTACCTCGACAAGCCCCGCCACGTGGAGACACAGTGCCTGGCCGACTCCCACGGCAACGTGGTCGTCGTCTCGACCCGTGACTGCTCGCTCCAGCGCCGCCACCAGAAGCTCGTGGAGGAGGCGCCCGCCCCGTTCCTGTCCGAGGCGCAGGTGGCGGAGCTGTACTCCTCCTCCAAGGCGATCCTGAAGGAAGCCGGCTACGTCGGCGCCGGGACCGTCGAGTTCCTCGTCGGCACGGACGGCACGATCTCCTTCCTGGAGGTCAACACCCGCCTCCAGGTGGAGCACCCGGTCACCGAGGAGGTCGCCGGCATCGACCTCGTCCGCGAGATGTTCCGCATCGCCGACGGCGAGGAGCTCGGCTACGGCGACCCGGAACTGCGCGGCCACTCCTTCGAGTTCCGCATCAACGGCGAGGACCCCGGCCGCGGCTTCCTGCCCGCCCCCGGCACCGTCACCACCTTCGCCCCGCCCTCCGGGCCCGGTGTCCGCCTGGACGCCGGCGTCGAGTCCGGGTCGGTCATCGGCCCGGCCTGGGACTCACTGCTCGCCAAGCTGATCGTCACCGGCGCCACCCGTGAACAGGCCCTCCAGCGCGCCGCCCGCGCCCTGGAGGAGTTCCAGGTGGAGGGCATGGCCACCGCCATCCCCTTCCACCGCAAGGTGGTCACCGACCCCGCTTTCGCCCCCGAACTCACCGGCGGCCAGGACCCCTTCACGGTCCACACCCGCTGGATCGAGACCGAGTTCGTCAACGACATCCCGGCCTTCTCCGCGCCCGCCGATGTCGAGGCGGACGAGGAAGCGGGCCGCGAGACCGTGGTCGTCGAGGTCGGCGGCAAGCGCCTGGAGGTCTCCCTCCCCATCTCGCTGGGCATGTCCCTGGCCCGCACCGGCCTCGCGGCGGGCGCCAAGCCGAAGCGCCGCGCGGCCAAGAAGTCGGGCCCGGTGGCCTCCGGTGACACCCTCGCCTCCCCGATGCAGGGCACCATCGTCAAGGTGGCCGTCGAGGAGGGCCAGGAGGTCAAGGAAGGCGACCTGGTCGTCGTCCTGGAAGCGATGAAGATGGAACAGCCCCTCAACGCGCACAAGGCCGGCACCATCAAGGGCCTCGCCGCCGAGGTCGGCGCCTCCCTCACCTCGGGCGCACCGATCTGCGAGATCAAGGACTGACAGACCGTACGACATTGAGAAGGGCGCCCGGTGCACTGAGCGATCAGTGCACCGGGCGCTTCCGTTCCTGACGTACGGTGCGCGCAGCGCCCGTACGTCAGGGGCGCGGGGCTGTATCGATTTGCGGCTCCGCCGCGTGGGCGCGACAAGCCCCCACCGGACCCGCACCCGGCAACCACCCACCGCACCCCACGGCGACGGGCCGATGGCATGCTGAACCCACGGAACAAGTACAGGAAGGGCAGGTGAACCATGGCCCAGCCGCCGGCAGGCCTACGTGCCGACGCCCGCCGCAACTACGAGCGGCTGCTCGCCGAGGCGCGTTCCGCCTTCGCCGAGCATGGGACGGACGCCTCCCTGGAGGACGTCGCACGGCGCGCGGGCGTCGGCATCGGCACCCTCTACCGCCACTTCCCCAACCGGCCCGCCCTGCTGAGCGCTGTCTTCGAGGACGCGGTCAGCGACCTGCTGGCCCGCTCCCGCGAACTGCTGACCGCCCCGGAGCCGTGCGCCGCGCTGGTGACCTGGCTGCGCGAGATCGTCACGCACGCCGGCGAGTACCGCGGCCTGGCACGGGCGCTCATGTCGGTGTCGCACGACACCGACTCGGCCCTGGCCAGGTGCAGCAACCCGATGCGGGAGGCGGGCGCGGCCCTGCTCACCCGCGCCCAGCAGGCCGGCACCCTCCGCACCGACGTGGCCATCGGCGACCTGCTCCAGCTCACCAACGCCATCGCGCTGGCGGCGGAGGAGACCCCGGACGACCCGGACCTGGCCGACCGCCTCCTGACCCTGACACTGCGGGGCCTGAAGGCCGTACCCCGCTGACCCGCTTCGTACGGCCCGGTACGCATGCCCCCGTACGCATGCCCCGGGTCCGTACGACAGTCAGCGGCGGCGGAGGTCCGCCACCCGGGCCCGTTCCCGCTCGCGCTCACCGGGTCCGCCGGGCTGCTCGCCCAGCATCGTGCCGCGCAGCGGATGGCCCGCCGCGCCGCCGGGCAGCTGTCCCCGGCGAGGGTTCGGAAGCGGCACGTCCCGGCGCTGTTGGCGCGCCGGAGCGTGATCACCGCCCTGCGCCCCGTTTCCCGAGGAACCGTTTCCCGAGCCCGACGATCCGGCCACGGCGATCTGCACTCCCTGGTCGGCCAGGGCCTGGAGTTCCGTACCGGCGCGGTCGTCGTGGACGGGCGGTTCGTCGGTGACGAGGCGGGTGATCACATCCGTGGGCACGGTCTGGAACATGGTGTCCGAACCGAGCTTGGTGTGATCGGCGAGCACGACGACCTCGGCGGCGGCCTGCACCAGCGCGCGGTCGACGGACGCCGACAGCATGTTGGAGGTGGACAGCCCGCGTTCGGCGGTGAGCCCGCTTCCGGAGAGGAAGGCCTTGGACACCCGCAGCCCGTGCAGGGACTGCTCGGCGCCACTGCCGACCAGGGCGTAGTTGGAACCGCGCAGAGTGCCGCCGGTCATCACGACCTCCACTCTGTTCGCGTGGGCCAACGCCTGGGCCACCAACAGGGAGTTGGTGACGACGGTCAGCCCGGGAACCCGCGCGAGCCGGCGTGCCAGCTCCTGCGTGGTGGTCCCCGCCCCGACCACGATGGCTTCGCCCTCTTCGACGAAGCTCGCGGCGAGGTCGGCGATGGCCGTCTTCTCGGCGGTCGCGAGATGAGATTTCTGCGGAAAGCCGGACTCCCGCGTGAACCCGCCCGGCAATACCGCACCGCCATGCCGGCGGTCGAGGAGTCCTTCTGCCTCCAGTGCGCGCACGTCCCGCCGTACGGTCACTTCGGAGGTCTGGACGACGCGGGCGAGCTCACGGAGCGACACGGCTCCATTGGCACGCACCATTTCGAGGATCAATTGACGACGTTCTGCAGCGAACACGAAACTGACAGTAACCCCAACGACCGTCTGCTTTCAGCAGTATGCGCCGAATAACAGAAGTTGTTCGCATGGAGGTACGGGAAGTGGTATACGCGCCTATCTCGGCCGCTTATGCCGTGCGAATGGACCACAACTCCCCATGACCAGCGGGAAGTCGCTCTCCCCTCCGCCTCCCGGCCGTCAGGCCTCGCCCGTCGCCTTGCGCGTGTGAAGCTGCCGGGCGACCTCGGCGATCGATCCCGAAAGGGACGGATAGACGGTGAACGCGTTCGCGATCTGCTCGACCGTCAGATTGTTGTCGACGGCGATCGAGATCGGATGGATGAGTTCGGAGGCGCGCGGCGACACGACACACCCGCCCACGACAATCCCGGTGCCCGGTCGGCAGAACAGCTTGACGAAGCCGTCCCGGATGCCGAGCATCTTCGCGCGCGGATTGCGCAGCAACGGCAGTTTGACGACCACGGCCTCGATCTTGCCGCCGTCGACGTCGGCCTGGGTGTAGCCGACGGTGGCGATCTCGGGGTCGGTGAAGACGTTGGAGGAGACGGTCTTCAGGTTCAGGGGGGCCACCGCGTCGCCGAGGAAGTGGTACATGGCGATACGGCCCTGCATCGCGGCGACGGACGCGAGGGCGAAGACGCCGGTCACGTCACCGGCGGCGTACACGCCCGGGGCGGTCGTCCTCGACACCTTGTCGGTCCAGATGTGCCCGGAGTCGCGGAGCCTGACCCCGGCCTCCTCCAGCCCCATTCCGGCACTGTTGGGAATCGCGCCGACGGCCATCAGACAGTGCGAGCCGGTGATGACCCGCCCGTCGGAGAGGGTGACCTCGACCCGGTCGCCGACGCGCTTGGCGGACTCGGCGCGGGAGCGGGCCATGACGTTCATACCGCGGCGCCGGAAGACCTCTTCGAGGACGGCTGCGGCGTCGGGGTCCTCACCCGGCAGCACACGGTCGCGCGACGACACGAGGGTCACCTTGGACCCGAGGGCCTGATATGCGCCCGCGAACTCGGCACCGGTGACACCGGAACCGACCACGATGAGCTCCTCGGGCAGCTCGGTGAGGTCGTAGACCTGGGTCCAGTTGAGGATGCGCTCACCGTCGGGCTGCGCGTCGGCCAGCTCACGCGGGTGTCCGCCGGTGGCGATCAGCACGGCGTCGGCGACGAGCGTCTCCTCGCTCCCGTCCACGGCCCGTACGACGACCTTCCGGGAGCCGTCGACGCCCTGCAGACCGTCGAGCCGCCCGCGGCCGCGCAGGACGCGCGCGCCGGCCCGGGTGACGGAGGCGGTGATGTCGTGCGACTGGGCGAGGGCGAGGCGCTTCACCCGTCGGTTGACCTTGTCGAGGTCGACACCGACGACACGAGCGGCCTGCTGCTCCGGTGGGGTGTCGTCGGCGACGATGATCCCCAGCTCCTCGTACGACGAGTCGAAGGTGGTCATCACCTCGGCCGTGGCGATAAGGGTCTTCGACGGTACGCAGTCGGTCAGCACCGACGCCCCGCCCAGACCGTCGCAGTCGACGACGGTCACCTCCGCGCCGAGCTGCGCTGCCACCAGCGCCGCTTCGTAGCCGCCGGGTCCGCCACCGATGATCACGATCCGAGTCACGTACTCCATTGTCCCGTACGCCCCGGCGTGCCGACGCCCCGGGGCCACCGTACGGGTCCGGGCCGGGTACGAGGCGGACTGTGGACGGGTACAAGGAGGGAGTGGCCGACGGGTGCGTGGCCGGGCACAGGCGGACGCTTGTGCGGGGGCGGAAGAGGCGTGTGCTGTCGGAGTGACGGCCGTGCCCGCTGCCGTACTCTCGATCCATGTCGCTCTACGCCGCCTACGCCGGCAATCTCGACGCGCGGCTCATGACGCGTCGCGCACCTCACTCGCCGCTGCGTGCCACCGGCTGGCTGACCGGCTGGCGGCTGACCTTCGCCGGCGAGCACATGGGCTGGGAGGGCGCCCTCCCGACGATCGTCGAGGCCCCCCGCTCGCAGGTCTTCGTCGCCCTGTACGAGATCGCCCCGCTCGACGAGGACTCGCTGGACCGGTGGGAGGGCGTGGGCCTCGACATCTACCGCCGGATGCGGCTGCGCGTCGACACGCTGGAGGGCGAGGAACCGGCGTGGGTGTACGTCCTCAACGGGTACGAGGGCGGGTTGCCGTCGGCCCGGAACCTGGGCGAGATCGCCGACGCCGCGGAGTCGGCGGGGGCTCCGCACGACTATGTGATGGAACTGAGAAAACGTCCCTGTTGAGTCCTCCCCGGACTCCCTCCGCCCTTTGGTTGGAAACGACAAGACAACGATCACCATCCCGTAACCTCCGTCATCTACGCGCGTAGGCTCGAACCGGATACCCTCATGCGCGTGAACGCATCTCTTCTTCCGGACGACATCCAGGGCGACCCCTACTCCGCCGCCGACGACGCCGCCGCGCGCCTGCGGGAGCTCACGGGCGCCGACACCCACGACGTCGCCCTCGTGATGGGCTCCGGCTGGGCACCGGCCGTGGACGCCCTGGGCGCCCCCGAGGCCGAGCTCCAGGTGACCGAGCTGCCGGGGTTCCCGCCGCCGGCAGTCGAGGGCCACGGCGGCAAGATCCGCTCGTACCGGATCGGGGACAAGCGCGCGCTGGTCTTCCTGGGCCGCACGCACTACTACGAGGGCCGGGGCGTCGCGTCCGTGGCGCACGGTGTCCGTACCGCCGTGGCCGCCGGCTGCAAGACCATCGTCCTGACCAACGGCTGCGGCGGCCTGCGCGCCGACATGCGCCCCGGCCAGCCGGTCCTGATCAGCGACCACATCAACCTCACGGCGACGTCCCCGATCGTCGGTGCGAACTTCGTCGACCTGACGGACCTGTACTCGCCGCGACTGCGCGCCCTGTGCAAGGAGATCGACCCCAGCCTTGAGGAAGGCGTGTACGCCCAGTTCACGGGCCCGCACTACGAGACGCCGGCGGAGATCCGGATGGCGCGGGCGATCGGCGCGGACCTCGTCGGGATGTCGACGGTGCTGGAGGCGATCGCGGCGCGTGAGGCCGGCGCCGAGATCCTGGGCATCTCCCTGGTGACGAACCTCGCGGCGGGGATGACGGGGGAGCCTCTGAACCATGAGGAGGTCCTCCAGGCGGGCCGCGACAGCGCGACGCAAATGGGCTCGCTGCTGGCGCAGGTGCTGGACCGCTTGTAGCGGGTACGGGACGGGGCCTCCCTTTCCCACCCGGCCGCCCGCACCGTTCCTTCAGCCTGGCCGCACCCCTCAAACGCCGGCCGGCGTCTCCAGCCCGTCCGGCGTTCGAGGACAAGCGCCTCGGGCCCAGCCGCACTTTCCACCCACCCGCCCCCACCGTTCCTTCAGCTCACCCGCCCCCGCTGCTCCTTTCCTTCAGCCCGGGCGAGCACCCCTCAGACACCGACCGGCACCCCCAGAACACGGCCACCACCCCCAAGCCCCGCCCCGCACCCCCACCACCAGCCACCACCCCAAGCCCCGCCCCACACCCCCACCACCAGCCACCACCCCAAGCCCCGCCCCACACCCCCACCACCAGCGCCCACACCCCAGCCCAGGCGCCCCCAGCCCGGGCCAGGCGCCCCCCAGCCCGGGGCCACACCCCACGCACCGGCCCGCACCCTCAGCCCGTCCGGCGTTTGAGGACAAGCGCGTTCAGCGCGACGGGGGGTCTGGGGGCGCAGCCCCCAGGTACAGGATGGGACGGGTAGGGGCGGCGGGGGCGAGAACAATGGACCCGCACCCGACCACGCACCGCACCGCACCACATCGCCCCGCCCCGCCCCGCACCACCACAACGAGAGGCACCCGACGTGCACGACGACGAACTCATCGCCCGGGCCAAGGCGTGGCTGGCCGAGGACCCCGACGCCGAAACCCGTGAGGAACTCGCCAAGCTCATCGACGCCCAGGACCTCCCCGAACTCACCACCCGCTTCACCGGCACCCTCCAGTTCGGCACCGCAGGCCTCCGCGGCGAACTCGGCGCCGGCCCCATGCGAATGAACCGCTCCGTCGTCATCCGCGCCGCCGCCGGCCTCGCCGCGTACCTCAAGGCCAAGGGCCAGACCGACGGCCTCGTCGTCATCGGCTACGACGCCCGCCACAAGTCGGCGGACTTCGCCCAGGACACCGCCGCCGTGATGACCGGCGCCGGTCTCAAGGCAGCCGTTCTCCCCCGCCCCCTCCCCACCCCCGTACTGGCGTTCGCCATAAGGCATCTCGGCGCCGTCGCGGGCGTGGAGGTCACCGCCAGCCACAACCCGCCCCGCGACAACGGCTACAAGGTGTACCTGGGCGACGGTTCACAGATCGTCCCGCCCGCCGACGCCGAGATCGCCGCCGAGATCGACGCCGTACACGCGCTGAGCGACGTACCGCGCCCGGAAGCCGGCTGGGAAACCCTCGACGACACCGTCCTGAACGCCTACCTGGCCCGTACGGACGCCGTCCTCGCCCCCGACTCCCCCCGTACCGCCCGCACGGTCTACACCCCGATGCACGGCGTCGGCCGGGAGACCCTTCTCGCCGCCTTCGCCCGGGCCGGCTTCCCCGCCCCCGAGCTGGTCGCCGAACAGGCCGACCCCGACCCGGAGTTCCCGACCGTCGCCTTCCCCAACCCGGAAGAGCCCGGCGCGATGGACCTCGCCTTCGCGAAGGCCCGCGAGACGAACCCGGACCTGATCATCGCGAACGACCCGGACGCGGACCGCTGCGCGGCAGCCGTACCTGTGCCGGGAGCGGATGGCTGGCGCATGCTGCGAGGCGACGAAGTAGGAGCCCTCCTCGCCACCCACCTCGTCCGCCGCGGAGCGCGCGGCACCTTCGCCGAGTCGATCGTCTCGTCCTCCCTCCTCGGCCGGATCGCCGAGAAGGCGGGGCTGCCGTACGAGGAGACCCTCACCGGCTTCAAGTGGATCGCCCGGGTCGAGGGCCTTCGCTACGGCTACGAGGAGGCCCTCGGCTACTGCGTGGACCCCGAGGGCGTACGCGACAAGGACGGCATCACGGCCGCGCTGCTCATCACGGAACTCGCCTCCGAGCTGAAGGCCGAGGGCCGTACGCTCCTCGACCTGCTCGACGACATCGCGGTCGAACACGGTCTGCACGCCACGGACCAGCTCTCGGTCCGCGTCGAGGACCTGTCGGTCATCGCGAACGCCATGAGCCGTCTGCGCGAGCAGCCCCCGACCCACCTCGCGGGCCTGCCGATCACGAAGGCCGAGGACCTCACCAAGGGCACGGAGACGCTCCCGCCCACGGACGGCCTGCGTTACACGCTCGACGGGGCCCGTGTCATCGTCCGTCCCAGCGGTACGGAGCCCAAGCTGAAGTGCTACCTGGAGGTCGTCCTCCCGGTGCCCACGCACGCGGACCTCGCGGCGGCCCGGACGAAGGCGACGGACCTGCTGGAGACGATCAAGCGGGACCTCTCCGCGGCGGCAGGCATCTGAGCTGCTGGCCAGCCAACCAACCGGCCAGCCAACCACGAAAACCCCTCGCACTCGATGGGGTCCCCCGACCGGGGGCACCCCATCGAGTGATTTGCGCACGCCAGCTGACGCACGACCGCCGCACGCTCCCCCATTCCCACCGCCCTCCGGGGAACGGTGACCCGGTACCGCCCCGTCGCCACGTACCTGGAGCCGCCCCGTGTCCTCGACGGTCACCCGGCCGAAGCCCACCCCGGCCACCGCGACCAGCACAGTCGCCGCCCCACCCGCGCGCCTCTCCCGCTCGGTCCTCCAGTCCCTCCGCCGCGCGATCCCCGCCCTCCTCGCCTACACGGCGGTACGCGCCACCGGCCTGCTCCTCCTCACCCTCTGGGCGCACCACAAGCACCACGGCGTCTGGCCGATCCTGGCCACCCGGTGGGACGCCGACTGGTACCTGGGCATCGCCGACCACGGCTACCCGCACACCCTGGGCTCCGTCCAGGACTCGGGCAGCCTTGCCTTCTTCCCGCTCTACCCGGCCCTCGTCAAGGCGCTCGCCGTCCTCACCCCGGGCACCCGGGCCAGTACGGGCCTGGCGTTCGCCGTCGTCGCGTCGCTCGTCGCCGCGTGGGGCGTCTTCGCCGTCGGGGAGCGCCTGTACGACCGCCGGACGGGCATCGTCCTGGCCGCGCTGTGGGCCGCGTTCCCGGTGGGCTCGGTCCAGTGGATGGGGTACACGGAGTCCCTGTTCACTGCGCTGGCGGCCTGGTCGCTGTACGCGGTGCTCACGGGCCGCTGGCTGTGGGCGGCCTCGCTCGCGGTCCTCGCCGGACTGACCCGCCCCACCGGTGTCGCCGTGGCCGCCGCCGTATCGCTCACGGCACTCCTCGCCCTCCGCCGCCACCGCTCCCCCCGTGTCCTCGCGGCCGCCGTCCTCGCCCCGCTCGGCTGGCTCGGGTACGTCGGGTGGGTGGGCCTGCGGCTGGGCCGCTGGGACGGCTACTTCGCCGTACAGCGCCTGTGGCGCCAGGACATGGACGGGGGCGCGCTGACCCTGCGCAGGATGCGGGAGCTGCTGATGTACGACTCGACACCCGAGCTGTTCCTGGTGATGGTGACCGCGGTCCTGCTGGGGGCGGCCGGCCTCTTCGTCCTGTCGGTCTGGGACCGCCAGCCCCTCCCGCTGCTGGTCTTCACGGGCGTCCTGCTGGCGATCGTCCTGGGCAGCGGCGGCGTCTACTACCCGCGCGCCCGCTTCCTCGTCCCGGCCTTCCCTCTCCTGCTGCCCCTGGCGGTCCATCTCGCCCGTGCGTCCCGCCGCTTCCGTACGATCGCCCTGGCGACGGCGGTGGCGCTGTCGGCGTACTGCGGCGCGTACATGGTCCTGGTCTGGCCGAGCGCACCCTAGGGCTCCTAGGGGCCGGCCTGGCAGATCGCACCCTCACCGGCTCAGCGCGTCGCCACCAACGCCACCACCCACACGCACGCGAGCACCGCGGCCATAGGCCAGACCGGCCGACCCCGTTCCGCCGCGCCGCTCTCGCCGGTCGGCCGCAGTCCGGCGTCGAGGCGCATGGCGGTCAGTTCGGCGGCCAGGGCGTCGTACGGGTGGGTGAGCCCCCGGCGGCGCTGGAGCCAGGCCCAGCGGGGCGCGGAGACCGCCCAGTCGCCGTCCTGCCAGTCGATCTTCAGCTCCAGGGACCGGCAGCGTACGAAACGGAGGTCGTCCCAGGGCACATGGCGGGGTCCGCGCAGCCCGGTGACCCAGACACCGGACCGGTCGGCCGTGACGCGCCAGGCGAGCTTCATGGGGACGCGGACCGCCCCGTACAGCCCGAGCAGGGGGATGAGCGCCAGCTTCCACATCGACATGCCGGGCTCGTCGAACCAGCCCCAGACCAGCCACAGGCCCCACTGCACGAGAAACGCGGTGGCCAGCCAGTCCAGCCACCCCGCCCGCCACCGCCGCACCTTGCCGTCGGCCGCCTGCTGCCCGGCCAACTCCCGGCCCTGCAGCTCCAGTTGGAGGCTGTCCGCCGCGTGTTCGCGGTGCTTGGCAACCCGTCGACGCCCCGCGTCCGGCGACAGCGGCCGGACCGGCCCCGCCGACCACTCCGTCAGCGGCGGCTGCTCGGGATCCTCGTCTGCGCTGACGACGAGAACCTCGGCGCCGTCGAAGGGAGCACCGTAGAGAACGGCTTCCCGGACCGGCCCGAGGGTGTCGTCGTCGAGACCGAGGAGCATCCGCCGAATCTCGTCGTCGCCGTCCGACTCATCCCCGTCCCCGTCCCCCGCGTCATCGTCAACGTCAACGCCGTCGTCGTCATCATCGTCGTCGTCCTCGTCGAAGGAGGTGAGGTCGACGGTGAACAGGGGCCGCTCGGTGGTGAGATCGTCGGCGGCGTACACCTCCGTAGTGCCCTGTGCGTCGTCCCGTACGAGCACGCGCAGCACCGGCACCGGAGTCGCGCGCAGCGCGCCCGCCCGCTGCCGGCCGAGCCATGCCGAGGCCAGCGCGGTCGCCCCCAGGCCGGCCAGGAAGACGGTGACGACCCAGGCACCCTCCTGGTCCTCGGCCGAGCCCCAGAATCCGGCGGTGCTCCCGGTCAACAGGCCGAGCCCGAGCACGACGAACCCCAGCACGAACAGCAGCTGCCCACGCCGTACGGGAACGTCTGCGCCCGGCACCGGTACGGCGACGCCCCCGGCGGCCTCCACGGCCCGCTCCAGCTGCTCGCTCCGCGCCCGCAGCCGTACGGCCACGACAGCCCACGAGCCCAGCACGACCACGACTCCGAAGGCGGTCAGCCCCCACGACTTCGAGGAGGCCTCCGCGGCGAGGGCGAGCAACAGCAGGGGCGCGCCGACCCACACGAGCTCGGGCCGGGCGAGCACCCACAGCACGTACACCGCGAACCCGGCCGCGACGAACGGCCACAGGCCGCCGGCCATCGCCACCAGGGCGCCCACGCACAGCACAAGGGTGGCCAGACCGGCCGCGACCGACCGGCGCACCCGCAGAAAGGTCCAGCGCGGCGGCAGCGCGGCCGACCAGCCCGCCGCACGGGCGGTGGTCCAGTCCTGGCAGCCGTCGGGTATGGAGGCGGAGGGCAGCCGCAGCGACTCGTCGGGGAAGGCCACGCGGCTCAGCCGACCGCGAGCAGAATCGCCAGCAGAACCGCACCCGCGACGGCGGGCGCCATGATCTCGTACGCCCATTTCACGGTCACCTCGCCCTGTGAGGTGGCCGCCTTCTGCCGGGCCTCCCACAGTTGGCTCAGGTCGTCCATGATCTGGTCGTTCTGGGCCCGGGTCGGACCGGGCGGAATCAGGGACGGCCGTCCGCCACCTCCGTCGGCCTCGCGGGCGGCACGCGTCTCGGCCCGGTTGGCGCGCTTGCGCGCGCGCAGCGAGACGGGGACGGCCCAGAGCTGGTACTTGGCACCGGACTCGACGACGACCTCGTTCGAGAAGCCCGACCGGAACCCGGCGACGGCCCCCCAGGGCACCACGACGACCCGGAACGGGTTGCGCACGCGCAGCCGGTGGTCGTTCCCGAACACGGCGGGCCGCAGCGTGAAGGCGACGACCAGGGGTACGGCGAAGAGCAGCGTGGCGAGTGCCAGCCAAGGCGTCCGCCCGTGGCCGACGATCAGCGCGTCACCGCCGAGCCAGCCGGCGAGCCCGAGCAGCAGCACTCCGGCCACGAGGGAGGAGGGTGCCCGATAGATCCGGTCGGGAGACTCGGGCTGCGTAGGGCCCTGCGCGGGCGACGGGTGGTCCGGGGTCGTCATGCCCCCGATTCTGCCCGACACCTCGAACAACCCTTGCCGCCGGTGCCAGTACCCAGCCCGTCCGGCGTTTTGAGGACGCGGCCGTCCAGGCCGAAGGGGTCTGGGGCGAAGGGGTCTGGGGCGAAGGGGGTCTGGGGCGCAGCTCCAGCGGGGTCGAAGGGGCGGAACCCTGGGGATGGGACGGGTAGGGGCGGCGGGGGCGAGAAAACCCACACCCACCCCCAGCTATTTCTCCGGGGCTGTACAGCCGCTACGCGCGTAGATATGCTCGGCTTGTGACCATGCCCACCACTGCATCCACCGCACTCCCGCTCAAGGACGTGACCGCGTCCAACAGCACGCTGCGCCGCTTCCTTCACGGGCTGCCCGGCGTCGACGCGGTCGGCCTGGAGGCGCGCGCCGCCTCCCTCGGCACGCGTTCCATCAAGACGACCGCGAAGGCGTACGCCATCGACCTCGCCATCTCGATGGTCGACCTGACGACGCTGGAAGGCGCGGACACCCCGGGCAAGGTCCGGGCGCTCGGCGCCAAGGCGGTCCGCCCCGACCCGACCGACCGCACCGCGCCCGCCACAGCCGCGGTCTGCGTCTACCCCGACATGGTGGCCGTCGCGAAGGAGGCCGTCGCCGGCTCCGCCGTCAAGGTCGCCTCCGTCGCCACCGCCTTCCCCGCCGGCCGCGCCGCCCTCGGCGTGAAGCTGGCCGACGTGCGTGACGCCGTCGCCGCCGGTGCCGACGAGATCGACATGGTCATCGACCGCGGCGCCTTCCTCGCGGGCGACTACCTGAAGGTGTACGAGGAGATCGTCGCCGTGAAGGAGGCCTGCGGGGCGTCCGCCCGGCTCAAGGTCATCTTCGAGACCGGCGAGCTGTCGACGTACGACAACATCCGGCGCGCCTCCTGGCTCGGCATGATCGCCGGGGCCGACTTCATCAAGACGTCCACCGGCAAGGTCGCCGTGAACGCGACACCCGCGAACACCCTCCTGATGCTGGAGGCCGTACGCGACTTCCGCGCGCAGACCGGCATCCAGGTGGGCGTCAAGCCGGCCGGCGGGATCCGCACCACCAAGGACGCTGTGAAGTTCCTGGTCGTGGTCAACGAGACCGTGGGCGAGGACTGGCTCGACAACCACTGGTTCCGCTTCGGCGCGTCCTCGCTGCTGAACGACCTGCTGATGCAGCGTCAGAAGCTGGCCACCGGCCGCTACTCCGGCCCTGACTACGTGACGGTGGACTGATCACCATGGCATCCGTATCCGCATCCCCTTTCAGCTCCGCATTCGAGTACGCCCCGGCGCCCGAGTCCCGCGCCGTCGTCGACATCGCCCCCTCCTACGGCCTGTTCATCGACGGCGAGTTCGTGGAAGCCGCCGAAGGCAGGGTCTTCAAGACGGTCTCCCCCTCCACCGAGGAGGTCCTCTCCGAGGTCGCCCAGGCGGGCGAGGCGGACGTCGACCGTGCGGTGAAGGCCGCCCGCAAGGCGTTCGAGAAGTGGTCGGCGCTGCCCGGCTCCGAGCGCGCCAAATACCTCTTCCGCATCGCCCGCATCATCCAGGAGCGCAGCCGTGAGCTCGCCGTCCTGGAAACCCTGGACAACGGCAAGCCCATCAAGGAGACGAGGGACGCCGATCTGCCCCTCGTCGCGGCGCACTTCTTCTACTACGCCGGCTGGGCCGACAAGCTCGGCCACGCCGGCTTCGGAACGAATCCGCGCCCCCTCGGCGTCGCGGGCCAGGTCATCCCCTGGAACTTCCCTCTCCTGATGCTGGCCTGGAAGATCGCCCCGGCCCTGGCTACCGGCAACACGGTCGTGCTCAAGCCCGCCGAGACGACGCCTCTCTCCGCCCTCTTCTTCGCGGACATCTGCCGCCAGGCGGGCCTGCCCAAGGGCGTCGTCAACATCCTTCCCGGCTACGGCGACACGGGCGCCGCGCTCGTCGCGCACCCGGACGTCAACAAGGTCGCGTTCACCGGCTCGACCGCCGTCGGCAAGGAGATCGCGCGCACCGTCGCCGGCAGTCGTAAGAAGCTCACCCTCGAACTGGGCGGCAAGGGCGCCAACATCGTCTTCGACGACGCCCCCATCGACCAGGCGGTCGAGGGCATCGTCACCGGCATCTTCTTCAACCAGGGCCAGGTCTGCTGCGCGGGCTCCCGGCTCCTCGTACAGGAGTCGATCCAGGACGAGTTGCTCGACTCGCTCAAGCGCCGTCTGTCCACGCTCCGCCTCGGTGACCCGCTGGACAAGAACACGGACATCGGCGCGATCAACTCCGCCGAGCAGCTCGCCCGGATCACCTCGCTCGTCGCGGCGGGCGAGGCGGAGGGCGCCGAACGCTGGTCGCCGGCCTGCGAACTCCCGTCCTCCGGCTACTGGTTCGCCCCGACGCTCTTCACGAACGTCACCCAGGCGCACACCATCGCCCGCGACGAGATCTTCGGCCCGGTGCTCTCGGTCCTCACCTTCCGCACCCCGGACGAGGCCGTCGCCAAGGCCAACAACACCCAGTACGGCCTGTCGGCGGGCATCTGGACGGAGAAGGGTTCACGGATCCTCGCCGTGGCCAACAAGCTTCGCGCCGGCGTCGTCTGGTCCAACACGTTCAACAAGTTCGACCCCACCTCGCCGTTCGGCGGCTACAAGGAGTCGGGCTTCGGCCGCGAGGGCGGTCGCCACGGCCTGGAGGCGTACCTCGATGTCTGACGCACGAGTGGACACACGACCGGACACACGTCTGTCCGTCTTCAAGACCTACAAGCTGTACGTGGGCGGGAAGTTCCCGCGTTCCGAGAGCGGCCGGGTGTACGAGGTGAGCGACGCTAAGGGCAACTGGCTGGCGAACGCGCCCCTCGCCTCCCGCAAGGACGCCCGTGACACGGTCGTCGCCGCGCGCAAGGCGTTCGGCGGCTGGGCCGGGGCCACGGCGTACAACCGGGGCCAGATCCTCTACCGCGTCGCCGAGATGCTGGAGGGCCGCAGGGAGCAGTTCGTCCGGGAGGTCGCGGACGCCGAGGGCCTGTCGAAGCCGAAGGCCACCGCCCAGGTGGACGCGGCGATCGACCGCTGGGTCTGGTACGCGGGCTGGACGGACAAGATCGCCCAGGTCGTAGGCGGCGGAAACCCGGTAGCAGGGCCGTACTTCAACATCTCCTCCCCCGAACCGACCGGCGTGGTCGTCGTCCTCGCCCCCCAGGAGTCGTCCTTCCTGGGCCTGGTGTCGGTGCTCGCACCGGTGATCGCCACCGGCAACACGGCGATCGTGATCGCCAGCGAGAAGTCACCGCTTCCCGCGCTCTCCCTCGGCGAGGTCCTGGCCACGTCGGACGTACCGGGCGGAGTCGTCAACATCCTCTCCGGCCGTACGGCGGAGATCGCCCCGTCCCTGGCCGCGCACCAGGACGTCAACGCGATCGACCTGGCGGGCGCGGGCGCCGACGACGGTCTCGCGAAGGAGTTGGAGATCGCGGCGGCCGACAACCTCAAGCGCATCCTCCGTCCACAGGCTGTGGACAACGCGCACTGGTTCGCCACCCCGGGCACCGAACGACTGACCGCCTTCCTGGAGACGAAGACGGTCTGGCACCCGACGGGTTCACTTGGCGCGTCGGGTTCCTCGTACTGACCGACCGGCCGACGGCGTCTGCCGCCGAAGCCGAGGGCCGCGTCTCCCACCGTCCGGGGAGGCGCGGCCCTCTTCTGTCGTCGGGCGGGCGTTCAGCCGCCCAGCAGCCCCGCGGCCTGGCCCAGCACCGGGATGCTGCCGATCGACTGCGCCTGCGCGACCGGACCGGTCAACGCCTGCGAGGTCAGCGGCTGGAAGTCGGCGAGCTGGGTGCCCACCCCGTTGTCCAGCGGGTCGACACCCGTACCGGCAAGGGGGTTGGGCTTGAGGCCCTGGATCGCACCCGTGACATAGCCGACCGAGCCGGTGAGCGCCGCCAGGCCGGACTGCGGGGCGAGTTGGCCCAACGAGGTGCTGGGGTTGGTGCGAACGACGTCAACCGCGGGTCCGCCCTCTGCGGCGGAGGCCGTCGCGGCGCCCGCCCCCAGGGCAGCGCCGGTGGCCGCGAGGGCGATCAGGGCGCGCTGAGCGGTCTGGTTCTGGGTGGACGTGCGTCGTGCCATGAGTGGTGGCCGCCTTCTGGTGCGCTGGGTAATCAGGACGACACGAAGGGTAGTAGTTGCTCGCCGAGGAGGGCGAGGCTGGATTAGCTCGATCGCGTGATGGGCGACTTCCAGGCTTGCGGCGCGCTGGGCCGTTCGGGTTGGCGTGGTCGTGCGACCTGGGACACCGGGTACCAGCTCGCCCAAGACCGTTCGGGGCGCGCGGCTGAACGGGCTCAACTCCCGCTCAGTCCACAGGAACGGTGTCGAGGTGTGACGCAAGCCGACTCGCGTGGGTGTGGGCAGGTGGGCGCCCGATGCCTCACACTGGTGTCTCGTGACCTCCCACCCGCCCATACCCACGCGAGTCGTGCTGCTCTGCGGCCCTTCCGGCTCCGGCAAGTCCCTCCTCGCCGCCCGTTCCGGTCTCCCGGTCCTGCGGCTCGACGACTTCTACAAGGAGGGCACCGACCCGACGCTGCCGCAGGTCCTGGGAAGCACCGACATCGACTGGGACCACCCTCAGTCGTGGGACGCGGACGCGGCGGTCACCGCCATCACCGAGCTGTGCCGCACGGGTCGTACGAACGTCCCGGTGTACGACATCTCGCAGAGCGCCCGTACGGGCGAGGAGGGCGTCGAGATCGGCCGGACCCCGCTGTTCATCGCGGAGGGCATCTTCGCCGCCGAGATCGTCGCGCGCTGCCAGGAGGAGGGCGTCCTCGCGGACGCGCTCTGTCTTAGCCGGGGGCCGGTCAAGACGTTCCGCCGGCGCTTCCTGCGGGACCTGCGCGAGGGCCGCAAGTCGGTGCCGTTCCTGCTGCGCCGCGGCTGGCGGCTGATGCGCGCCGAGCGTTCCATCGTCGCCCGCCAGACGGCCCTGGGCGCGCACGCGTGCGACCGGGACGAGGCGATGGGCAGACTGGCGGACGCGGCAGCGGGCCGCCGCCCACAGACGAGTACGGCAGCCTGACCCCGTACTTCACCCCGCACTCGCGCACACGTACACGTACACGAAAAGCGGGACTGGTTGGACCCCCCGGCCCTCCAGTCCCGCTCTCTTTGTGCTTCCCCCGTGTGGTGCTACCCCCGCGGCCCCCCAGCCCCGGTGGTTCCCCTCTGGTGGTGCTCCCCCGTGCTTCCCCCCGTTTACCGCTCCCCCGTTGACCGCTCCCCCGTTGAGCGGTGCTTCCCCCACACCCTCAGGCGACGAGCTCCCCGAAGGATTCCTCCTCGTCACGGCCGAAGCTGAGGACCTCGTCCTCACGCATCCGGCGGAGCGACCGCCAGATGCTGGACTTCACCGTGCCGACACTGATGTCGAGGATCTCCGCGATCTCCGGGTCCGTGCGGCCCTCGTAGTAACGAAGGACCAGCATCGTCCGCTGGAGTTCGGGGAGCCGGGCCAGCGCCTGCCACAGGACCGCGCGCAGCTCCGTGCCGCGCATCGCGTCCGTGTCGCCGGCCGTCTCCGGCAGTTCCTCGGTCGGGTACTCGTTCAGCTTGCGGCGACGCCACGCGCTGATGTGCAGGTTGGTCATAGTGCGGCGGAGGTAGCCCCCGACCGCCGCCTTGTCGCTGATCCGCTCCCAGGCGCGGTACGTCGAGAACAGCGCGCTCTGGAGCAGGTCCTCCGCCTCGAAGCGGTCACCGGTGAGGTGGTAGGCGGTTGCGTACAGGGAGGCGCGGCGCTCCTGGACGTAGGCGGTGAACTCCGCCTCCGACAGCGAGCAACGCTCCCCCGTGGACTCCCTGTACGCCGCCCCCGTGCGCCCCGTTTCCCCCGTGGCGCCGCTTACGCTTCCCCCGGTGTGCGCGTCAACCACTGACATGTACGTGGTGTGCTGACGCCCGGTGCCGCGAACGCACCCCCGCCCGTTTACGGCACCGGACTTCTCGGTGGTCCGGGTGACGTCGTGCAGACGCGTGATCACTGCGTTCGCGCTAGTGCTGTGCAGCTTGCTCATCTCGCGCCCCCCGTCGTGGACTTCCCGGTCTTCGGCTCGGTTCGTGGTGCTTCCTTGCCTGTGCCGAGAAGCTTGCCCACGCCACTTCATGACGGTGTCCGCCGACTGTCACAGGCGTGCAACAGGGCCCCGTCTCAGGAACATCACGGCTGGGTCACAGCAACACGCGGTAGACGCCCGCGCGCACCCCCAAATCACCCGACAACCCCCTGGCAGTCGCAGCCCGGCCCGGCCATGGGCCAGAATGCATCCGTGCCTTCCCTGTTGCTGATCGAGGACGACGACGCCATCCGTACGGCCCTGGAGCTGTCTTTGACGCGCCAGGGCCACCGGGTTGCCACCGCTGCCACCGGTGAGGACGGTCTGAAGCTGCTGCGTGAGCAGCGGCCGGATCTGATCGTTCTGGACGTGATGCTGCCCGGCATCGACGGATTCGAGGTGTGCCGACGCATCCGGCGCACCGACCAACTGCCGATCATTCTGCTCACCGCGCGCAGCGACGACATCGACGTGGTCGTCGGGCTGGAGTCCGGCGCCGACGACTATGTCGTCAAACCCGTGCAGGGGCGCGTGCTCGACGCCCGTATCCGGGCCGTGCTGCGCCGCGGGGAGCGTGAGTCGAACGACTCGGCGACCTTCGGTTCGCTGGTCATCGACCGTTCGGCGATGACGGTGACGAAGAACGGCGAGGATCTGCAGCTGACGCCCACCGAGCTGCGGCTGCTCCTGGAGCTGAGCCGGCGGCCCGGTCAGGCGCTGTCCCGCCAGCAGTTGCTGCGGCTGGTGTGGGAGCACGACTACCTGGGCGACTCGCGGCTGGTGGACGCGTGTGTGCAGCGGCTGCGCGCCAAGGTCGAGGACGTGCCGTCGTCGCCGACGTTGATCCGTACCGTCCGCGGGGTCGGTTACCGACTGGACTCGCCTCAGTGACCAAACCGCAGGGCAAGCTCCGTGGCTGGGCCGCGGCGCGCAAGGCGATACTTTCCGGGCTGCGTTTCACCAGCCTGCGGCTGCGCCTGGTCGTGGTCTTCGGCCTGGTGGCGCTGACGGCGGCCGTGTCGGCGTCCGGGATCGCGTACTGGCTCAACCGCGAGGCCGTGCTCACCCGTACCCAGGACGCGGTGCTGCGCGACTTCCAGCAGGAGATGCAGAATCGCGCGGGCGTGCTGCCGACACACCCCACGCAGGACGAACTCCAGCACACGGCGGGCCAGATGGCCGCCAGCAGCCAGCGGTTCAGTGTGCTGCTGGTCGCCGAGGACGAGAGCGGGCGGACGGTCGTCGGCAACTCCGGGGCGCTGGACACCTTCTCGCTGACGGACGTGCCCAAGTCGCTGCGTACGGCGGTCGGCAAGCGGCAGTCGGTCACCTCGAACAACAAGGACCCGTACCACCTGTACTGGCAGCGGACCATCGACGGCGACAAGCCGTACCTGGTCGCGGGCACGAAGGTGATCGGCGGCGGTCCGGCCGGCTACATGCTGAAGTCGCTGGAGCCCGAGGAGAAGGATCTCAACTCGCTGGCCTGGTCGCTGGGCATCGCCACCGGCCTCGCGCTGATCGGCTCCGCGCTGCTCGCGCAGGCCGCCGCCACGACCGTACTGAAGCCGGTGCACCGCCTCGGTATCGCGGCCCGGCGGCTCGGCGAGGGGAAGCTGGACACCCGGTTGCGGGTGTCGGGCACGGACGAACTGGCCGACCTCGCCCGGACGTTCAACCACACGGCGGAGTCGCTGGAGACGCGGGTCGCCGACATGAGCGCCCGGGACGAGGCCTCGCGGCGGTTCGTGGCGGACATGTCCCACGAGCTGCGTACGCCGCTCACCGCGATCACCGCCGTGACGGAGATCCTCGAAGAGGAACTGGACGCGGAGACCGGCAGCGTCGACCCGATGATCGAACCGGCGGTACGGCTGGTGGTGAGCGAGACGCGGCGACTCAACTCCCTGGTGGAGAACCTGATGGAGGTCACCCGCTTCGACGCGGGCACCGCCCGGCTGGTCCTCGACAACGTCGAAATCGCCGACCAGATCACGGCCTGCATCGACGCCCGCGCCTGGCTGGACGCGGTCGAACTGGACGCCGAGCGCGGCATCATGTCCATCCTCGACCCGCGCCGCCTGGACGTCATCCTCGCCAACCTCATCGGCAACGCCCTCAAGCACGGCGGCTCGCCGGTACGGGTGTCGGTGCGCGCGTCCGACAGCGACCTGCTGATCGAGGTGCAGGACCACGGTCCGGGCATCCCCGAGGACGTCCTGCCGCACGTCTTCGACCGCTTCTACAAGGCGAGCGCCTCCCGCCCCCGCTCCGAGGGCAGCGGCCTGGGCCTGTCCATCGCCCTGGAGAACGCCCACATCCACGGCGGCGAGATCACCGCCGCCAACTCCCCGAAGGGCGGCGCCGTGTTCACCCTGCGGCTCCCCAGGGACCCGTCGGCACTGACGGAGACACCGGCCGAGCCGGACGGGGCGAACGGCGACGGGGAGAGCGCGTGACGAACATACGAGGCGTACGGCACGTACGGGGCGTACAGGGGGTACGACGAGTGCGGGGCGTACGCCCCTGGGCGGCGGCCGTCCCGCTGTTCGCGGTGCTCGCGGTGCTGCTCGCCGGCTGCGGGATCCGCGCCACCGAGGTTCCGACGGACTTCGGTCCGGCGCCCTCCCGCGTCCCGTGCTCCCTCTCCGACGTCCCCGGGCCCTCCGCGCCGAACGTCGCCGCGCAGACGTCGGCGGGCGTCCCGGTCCAGGTGTTCCTCCTGTGCGCCTCCCAGCTGGTGACCGTCGACCGCGCGGTGCGCGTCCCGGACGGTACGGCGGAGGCGCAGCGGCGCGTCCTGGTGGCCCAGGGGCTGCTGGACGAGCTGGCCAGGACTCCGGCGGCGAGCGAGACCGCGGCCGGCTACACGACCGACGTACGGGGCGGGATGAGCGTGCGCGGCCCGGGCCCGAAGGACCCCGAGGACGCCCTGCGCCTGAGCACCACCCCGGACGACCTCGCGTCGTACGCCCTCGCCCAGATCGTCTGCACGTTCTCCGACTCGGCCGCCGCCGAGGGAGACGGCCACGTCGTCCTGGGCGGCCCGGACACCGACCCGCTGCGCCGGTACGCGTGCACACCGGAGGTCCGTTCCAGGCCGGGGGCCCAGGTACCGCCGTCGTCGGGGGTAGACGGCAGCTGACCGGTCCCGGTGAGTCCGGGTGCACAACCGCGCCCCTTCAGGGGCGCGGGGCTGTATCTTTCTGCGGCTCCGCCGCGGGGCGCGCGGCAAAAGGGCCACCTGACCGCGGGGCCCTGGCGGACGGGGCCGGAGCGACGCCGGCCCCCGTGTGGCACACGACTCACCCCCCTGCACCGGGGCAACCCGGAACCGATCGTGCCGACCCTCGCGTCTTGGGGGGCGTGCAGCGTCAAGGCTCGGGCGGCGAAAGTGCCGTCATTCGCATCCGCGCGGCGGGAGGTGTCCTCCTCGTCGCCCATCTCGCGCTCGTCGCCTGGATCACGCTGCGTCCGCTCGACGTCCCGTGGCAACTGCCCGCCAACCTGCAGCCCTTCGCGGGCATACGGGCCGATCTGACCCTCGGCTGGCAGGACGCGACCCGGCACATCATCGAGGGGCTCGCCCTGCTGGCTCCGCTGGGTGTGCTGCTGCCGATGGCGGACGGGCGGCTCGATGTCTCCCCGCTCGCGTCGCTCGTGCGTACGGTCATGGCGGGTGCCCTGATCTCGCTCGGCATCGAGCTGCTGCAGACCGGCGTGCCCGGTCAGGTCATGGACGTCGACGCGCTGCTCCTGAACACGGTGGGCGTGGGTCTCGCGCATGTCGCCATGGTGCCCGCCGCACGGTCCTGGCTCCGCCGCAGGAGCGACCGCAGGCGCCTGGCTGCCGTCCGTACGGAGGACGCGACTCAGGGTAGGACCCCGACGATTCCCAGGGTCGGGATCGCCCCGTAGAGCGACGCTTCGTCCGCTGTGCGTCCGTAACGTTGAGTACAGATGAGGCGACCGGAAAAGGCCGGTCCCCTCACCGGACTCACCGAGGAGACGCCATGACCGCCCTTGCCCGCCCCACCAACGGCCGCATGATCGGCGGAGTGTGTGCCGCGCTGGCACGGCGCTTCGGCACCTCCGCGACGACGATGCGCGTGATCTTCGTGCTCTCGTGTCTGCTGCCCGGCCCGCAGTTCCTGCTCTACATAGCCATGTGGATCCTGCTGCCCTCCGAGAAGTACGAGAACAAGGCCCACGCTGCCTGGTAGCCGACCCTGACGACGCGCTGGTACGCCGATGGGGCGCACCCCGGGTGAAGGGGTGCGCCCCATCGGCGCGTTCACGGCGTGGGTCAGCCCAGCGGAATGCCGTTCACCGGGAGGCCGTGGGTGGGCAGGCCCTGCAGCGGGAGGCCGCCGAGCAGACCGGCGACCGGCGCGGTCGGGCCCTCGGCCAGCAGCTTCGTGACGGCAGGCTGCGCGGCGGCCACGCCCGCGCCGACCGCGCCCTGGCCCGTGGCCACGGCCTCGGCGGCACCCGGCAGAGCCTTCGACGCGCTCTCCACGGGCAGCGTCTGGGTCACGGAGCCCAGCGCGGCGGAGTCGGGGAGGGCGGGGAGGGCCGGGGCTGCGTTGGCGGCACCCGCACCCGCCGCGGCGAAGGCGGCACCGAGAGCGGCGACACCGAGGGTCTTGGCAGCAGACTGCTTCATAGTGAATGCGTCCTTGAATGCGATGACGAGGATGTGAGCGGTCCACGACCGTAAACACGAGAAGCCACTCGCCGCAAACATCGAAAAGCAGCCGAGCCGACCCGACCCGACCGCTTTCCGAACCTCCTGATCAGGTCTGCGCCTCGACAGAACCGCTGGTGGAAGCGGTCTGCCGGAACAACCATTCGGATTTCAGCTCGGCATATCCGGGCTTGATGACGTCATTGATCATCGCCAGTCGTTCATCGAAAGGAATGAATGCTGACTTCATAGCATTGACCGAGAACCACTGCAGGTCATCGAGCGTATAACCGAACGCTTCGACAAGATGCTCGAATTCTCGGCTCATTCCGGTACCGGACATCAGCCGGTTGTCGGTGTTCACGGTCGCGCGGAAGTGCAGCTTGCGCAGCAGCCCGATGGGGTGCTCGGCATAGGAGGCCGCGGCACCGGTCTGGAGGTTGGAGCTGGGGCACAGTTCGAGGGGGATGCGCTTGTCCCGTACATAGGAGGCCAGGCGTCCGAGTTTCACCGAGCCGTCGTCCTGGACCTGGATGTCGTCGATGATGCGCACACCGTGGCCGAGCCGGTCGGCGCCGCACCACTGGAGGGCCTGCCAGATGGAGGGGAGCCCGAAGGCCTCACCGGCGTGGATGGTGAAGTGGTTGTTCTCGCGCTTGAGGTACTCGAACGCGTCGAGGTGCCGGGTGGGCGGGAAGCCGGCCTCGGCACCGGCGATGTCGAAGCCGACGACGCCCAGATCGCGGTACCGGTTCGCCAGTTCGGCGATCTCCAGCGAGCGGGCGGCGTGCCGCATGGCGGTGAGCAGGGCCCCGACCCGGATGCGCTGACCGTTCTCCCGGGCCCGCCGCTCGCCTTCCCGGAAGCCCTCGTTGACGGCCTCGACGACCTCTTCGAGGGTGAGCCCGCCTTCGAGGTGCTGCTCGGGCGCGTACCGCACCTCCGCGTAGACGACGCCGTCCTCGGCGAGGTCCTCGGCGCACTCGGCGGCGACCCGGACGAGGGCGTCGCGGGTCTGCATGACGGCGCAGGTGTGGGCGAAGGTCTCCAAGTACCGTTCCAGGGAACCGGAGTCGGCGGCATCCCGGAACCAGGCGCCGAGCTTGTCGGGGTCGGTCTGCGGGAGTTGGGCGTAGCCCGTGTCGCGGGCCAGGTCGACGATGGTGCCGGGGCGCAGGCCGCCGTCGAGGTGGTCGTGGAGAAGGACCTTGGGGGCGCGGCGGATCTGGTCCGGGGTAGGACTGGGACCGGAGCTCCCGCTCGTGTTCACGCTCTGGCTCGTCTGCTGACTCGTCTCATTCGCCTGACTCGTCTCACTCGCCTGGCCCGTCTGACTCGTCGTCCGATCACTCTGGCTCGTCATTTCCGCACTCTAACTCCTACGCGCGTAGATCACCCGCTGTCCCTCCCTCCTCTTCTCCGTTTCTTCGCCTGTACGTTTTCTTCGCCTGTACGTTTCCGCCGATACGTAACGGTGACCGCGAGAACGGGTGGCGTACACCGCTGCTTCTGACACTGTTCTGCCATGGCACACCAAGTGACGCCGGTACGACGGGCCCGGCTCGGGAAGGTACTGGGCCCGGAGCCGACGTCGGTCAGCGGCGTGGTCCTGCTGCTTCCCAGCGGTGACGAGGTTTCGACCCGCAAGCCGTCGCCCGTGCTGGCGGCCGCCTCCGTAAGGGCGTTGGGCCGCCGGCTCGCCCGCGCGGGCCGTACGGACGGACTGGCCGTGCACGTCGTCCACTACCGCTACCGCGGCTGGAACGGCAGCGAGGCGCAGCTCGCACACGACGCGCGATGGGCCGTCGACGAGATCGTACGGCGGTACGGCGACGTATCCGTGTGCCTCGCCGGCGTCGACATGGGCGGCCGGGCGGCACTGCGCGCGGCAGATCACGAGGCCGTCAACTCCGTACTGGCGCTGGCGCCTTGGCTGCCCGAGGAGGACGTGGCGGCGCCGCCGGAACCGGTACGGCAGCTGACCGGACGGCAGGTGCTGATCGTGCACGGCACGAACGACCAACGGACCGATCCCGAACTGTCGTTCCGGTTCGCGGCGCGGGCGAAGAAGGCGAACCGGGACATCTGCCGGTTCGAAGTGCATGCGGACGGGCACGGGTTGCATCAGTACCGGCGCGAAGTGCACGCGCTGGCGGTGGACTTCGTGATGGGGGTGCTGTTCGGGCACGGGTTTTCCCGGCCTGTGCACGATGCGTTGATGGCTCCGCCGCCGCTGGGGTTGAGGATGCCGTTGGCTGCGGGGTTCGGTGGGTCTTTGCGGCGGTAGGTTCGGGGGCTTTGGGTTGTGTTCGGGGTGCGGGTGGGTGGGGGCTGGTCGCGCCCACGCGGCGGAGCCGCAAATGTCACAGCCCCGCGCCCCTGAAAGCGGGTCCGCGCGCCCTCACGTCGGGAGCAGGTTGCCCCTTCTTGACAGCAGGAAACGCTTGAAGGCTGCCACCGGCGGGGTGTCCGGGTGGCCGTCGAGCCAAGCGACGCCGATCTCCCTCGCCGCTCTTGGTGAGGTGACCGTCAGTTCTGCCACGCCCGGGCGGGGGACGGCCGGGGGTGGGAGGAGAGCCACCCCCAACCCGGCGGCCACCAGGCCCCGCAAGGTCTCCGCCTCCTCTCCCTCGAAGGCGATTCGGGGGCGGAAGCCGGCCTCTTTGCAGAGGTCGTCGGTGATGCGGCGGAGGCCGTAGCCGGGTTCGAGGGTGACGAAGGTTTCGTCGGCCGCTTCCCCGAGGCGGACTCGTCTGCGGGTGGCGAGGCGGTGGTCGGCGGGGACCACGAGGCGGAGTTTCTGTTCGTCCAGGCGGCGGGCGACCAGGTCAGGGGCGTCGGGGACGGGGGAGGTGAGGCAGAGGTCCAGTTCGCCCGAGCGCAGGCGTTCGATCATGGCCTCGCCGTAGTTCTGTACGAGGGTGAAGCGGACGCGGGGGTGGTCGGCGCGGAAGGCGTGCAGCAGGCCGGGGACGGTCTCGGCGCCCATGGTGTGCAGGAATCCGAAGGCGACCTTGCCGGTGGCGGGGTCTGCGTCGGCGCGTACCTCGTCGGCGGCCCGCCCGATCTCGGCGAGGGCCCGCTCGACGGAGGCGAGGAACGTACGGCCCGCGGGGGTGAGGGAGACGGTCCGTCCCCGGCGGGCGAAGAGGTCCACGCCGAGATCCTGTTCGAGGCGGACCATCGCCCGGGAGAGCGTCGACTGCGGGACCTGCATCTCGTGGGCGGCGCGGGTGACGTGCTCCGTGCGGGCGACTCCGGCGAAGTAGGAGAGGCGTGGGGCGAGAGCGGTGACGATGTCTTCTGTGTCACTGGACGGTGACAGGCGGGCGTCTGACCTCTGCTGATGCACCATGGGAACGATTATGGGGTTTCCATGCATTGGACGGATGAACGGGGGCGTACGTAACTTCGAGGCATGCCTGCTGCCAGTACCGGGGCGTCCGTGATCACGGGCGCCGCCTCTCCCTCCCGCCCCTCGCTTCCCGTCGTCGACTCCCGGATGGCCCCGGGTGGGCCCGGCTACCGGCGGATGAGCTTCGCGCTCTTCCTCGCGGGCGTCGCGACCTTCGCCCTCCTGTACTCCACGCAGGCACTGCTGCCGTTGATCTCCGGCGAGTTCGGGGTGCCGGCCAGCGACGCGAGCTGGACGGTGTCGGCGGCGACCGGTGCGCTGGCCCTTTTCGTCCTCCCGATGAGCGCGCTGTCGGAACGGTTCGGGCGGCGTACGTTGATGACGGCGTCGCTGGTGGTGGCGGTGACGGTCGGGCTGCTGGTGCCGTTCGCCCCCTCGCTGGGCGCGTTGATCGCGCTGCGGGCGGTGCAGGGCGCTGCGCTGGCGGGGCTGCCCGCGTCGGCGACGGCGTATCTGGCCGAGGAGGTCCGTCCCAAGGCGCTGATCACGGCGATCGGTCTGTTCGTGGCCGGCAACAGCGTGGGCGGGATGAGCGGCCGGGTCATCACGGGCTGGGTCGCGCAGGAGTGGGGCTGGCGGGTCGCCGTCGCCGTGATCGGCGTCGTGGCTGTGGGCTGCGCGGTGGCCTTCCGGCTGCTGCTCCCCGCGCCGCGTCACTTCCGTACGGGCTCGCTGCGGCCCGGGGTGCTGGCGCGCACGGTGCGTACGCATCTGGCGAACCCGTTGCTGCGGCGCCTGTACGCGATCGGCGCGCTGTTCATGACGGTGTTCGGCGGGGTCTACACGGTGATCGGGTACCGCCTGACGGAGGCCCCCTTCGGCCTGCCCCAGGGCATCGTCGGCTCGGTCTTCCTGGTGTATCTGGTGGGTACGGTGTCGGCGTCGACGGCGGGGAAGCTGGTGGCCCGCCTGGGGCGGCGGGGTGCGCTGTACCTGGCCGGCGGTACGACGACGGCAGGCCTGCTGCTGTCGCTGTCGGACACCCTGGCGGTGGTTCTGCTGGGCCTGGTCCTGATCACGGCGGGGTTCTTCGCGGGGCACGCGGTGGCGTCGTCGGCGGTTAGTCACACGGCGAAGGAGGGGCGGGCGCAGGCGTCGGCGCTGTATCAGTCGGCGTACTACATCGGCTCCAGCGCCGGCAGTACGTTGGGCGCGGTGGCGTTCCACGCGGGTGGCTGGTCGGGGACCGTGGCGTTGGGACTGCTGGCGGTGCTCGGGGTTGTGACGGTCACGGTGATGGGGTCCCGGGCGGCACGGAGTGTGCGGGTGCCGACGGCTGCGTGACCGAAGGGTCTTCCACGCCCCCGCCGCCCCTACCCGTCCCGATCGCCGGAGGGGCTGAGTAGTTCAGCCCGTCTGGGGGTCCCCCCTCTGGGGGAGTTTGAGGACGAGCGCGTTCAGCGCGAAGGGGGGTCTGGGGGCGCAGCCCCCAGGGATGGGACGGGTAGGGGCGGCGGGGGCGAAGAGAATGCTCCTCACCTGCACCTTTTCCCACTCCACGGGCCGTTGTCAGTGGGCTGCGCTAGCTTTCATCGTGTTGGGTCGCGATGGGGCGACGAAGGCAGCCATGGGGTGGGTTGGCGATGGGTGACAGTACGGCTACTGCGACAGACCTCGACGTACAACTGGAACGGCACCGCGTCGAACTGACCGGGTACTGCTACCGCATGCTCGGTTCCTCCTTCGAGGCCGAGGACGCCGTACAGGACACCATGGTCCGCGCCTGGCGGAGTTACGAGAAGTTCGAGGGCCGCTCCAGCCTCCGCTCGTGGCTGTACCGCATCGCCACGAACGTCTGCCTGGACATGCTGACCGCCGGCAACAAACGCGCCCGCCCCATGGACCTCACCGACTCCAGCCCTCTCGCCCGGGCCGCCCTCTCCCCTCGCCCCGACAACACCTGGCTGGAACCGATGCCGGACGCCCGCGTGCTGCCCACCGTCGAGGACCCGGCGGAGGCCGCCGTGGCCAAGGAGTCCGTCCGGCTCGCCTTCATGGCTGCCCTGCAGCAACTCCCCGCGAAACAACGGGCCGTGCTGATCCTCCGCGAGGTGCTGGCCTGGAAGGCGAGCGAGGTCGCCGAACTCCTCGACACCTCGGTCGCGTCCGTCAACAGCGCCCTGCAGCGGGCCCGGGCCACCCTCGCCGAGCGGGACCGGGACGGGAGCGGCGTCGGTGCCAACGCCACCGTCTCCGACCCGCTCAGCGAAGAGCAGCAGAAACTGCTCGACCGTTACGTCGCCGCGTTCGAGGGCTACGACATGACGGCCCTCACCGCGCTGCTGCACGAGGACGCCGTCATGACGATGCCGCCGTTCGACCTGTGGCTGACCGGGCCGGAGGACATCACGGGCTTCATGACGACGCTCGGCGCCGCTTGCGCGGGCTCGCACCTCGTGCCGGTCGCCGTCAACGGACTGCCGGGCTTCGCCCAGTACAAGCCGGACGAGGAGACGGGCGGTTTCTCCCCCTGGGCGGTCCAGGTGCTGGAGATCTCAGACGGCCGGATCACCGGGTTCCACTGCTTCCTCGACACGAAGCGCTGGTTCCCGCTGTTCGGCCTCCCCCTCTCGCTCCCCCTCGACAGCGACATCGAAGCTGAGACCGACCAGGTCAAGGAAGGCCAGTAGGGCGGGTGCCGGGTCCCGGAGGCGTATCCGGCCTCCGGCCCGGCGGGCGGTGAGCTGGAGCCGAGCCAGCAGCTCCACGGCGCCCAGCCCCGGCGGCCCCAGCCCCGCCACATCACACACCACGACCGGGTCACGACCACCCCCACCGCCGGCCGTCAGGCCGGTACCCAGCAGCGTACGCACGACCTCGCACAGCCCCGGCACCTCCTCACGGGTGACGGGGCCGGCCAGCACGAGTACAGCGGGTGTCATGGCGTCCACGAACGGTAGACCGGGCAGGTGCGCGTAACTCATCGCCCACCCGTTGAGATCGCTTTGACGCGCCACCCTCCTCCCCCGGAGGGTTACGTGTATGCCCCACGAACCAACCCCGCCCGCGATACCCCACGGCCTTCTTTCCTCCTCCGCGAAGGAGGCTCCGTGCAGGGCGTGCTGACCGGGTTCGCGGTGATCGCCGTGGTCATCGGCGTCGGCTATGCGATCGGGCTGCGCGGCTACCTCGGGGACAACGGACGCGAGGTTCTGACCAAGCTCGCCTTCCATGTCGCCACCCCGGCCCTGCTGTTCACCACGCTCGCCCGGGCCGACCTGTCGGTGATCTTCTCCAGCCGGCTCCTGATCACCGCGCTGAGCACGATCGCGGCGGCGAGTGTCTTCGTCGCGGTGGGCGTCGTACGCCGCTGGGGTGCGGGACGTACGACGATCGGCGCCCTCTGCTCCAGCTACGTCAACTCCGGCAACCTCGGTATCCCGATCGCCGTGTATGTGCTGGGTGATGCCTCGCTCGTCGCGCCGGTGCTGCTGTTCCAGACGATCGTGGTCACGCCGATCGCGCTGACCGTCCTGGATCTGACGAGCACCGCTGAGAAGGGCCCCCTGTGGCGGCAGTTGATCACGCCGTTGCGCAATCCCGTCGCCGTGGGCTCGCTCTCCGGGGTGCTGGTGTCGGCGACGGGGCTCAGCCTGCCCGCGCCGGTCATGGACCCGCTGACCCTGATCGGCAACATGTCCGTCCCGGCGGTGCTGCTGGCCTTCGGTATCTCGCTGTCCGGCAGCACGTGGCCGCTGCGCGGATCGGAGCGGACTCCCGTACTGCTGTCGGTCGCCCTGAAGTCGGTCGGTCAGCCGGTGGCCGCGTGGGCGCTGGGCGTGGGTGTCTTCGGTCTGCACGGCGCGCCGCTGCTCGACGTGGTGGTGACCTCGGCCCTGCCCGCCGCCCAGAACCTCTTCACGTACGCGGGCCGCTACCGCGTCGGGGTGACCCTGGCCCGCGAGTCGATCCTGCTGTCGACCGTCCTGGCCGTACCGGTACTGGTGGTCGTCGCGGCCCTGCTGGGCTGACCGAAAAAGCGCCCGGGCAGGGACTCCTCCGCCCGGGCGCACCGCTCTGCCTACCGGTTCACGCGATCCGCTCCAGCACCACCGGCGCCGCCGCGAAGTCGGTGCCCGCCGCGCCGATGTCGTACGAGCCCTCGACTGCCTGGAGCGCGTACTCGAAGCGCTCCGGCGTGTCCGTGTGGAGGGTCAGCAGGGGCTGGCCCGCCGTGACCGCGTCGCCCGGCTTGGCGTGGAGTTCGACGCCCGCGCCCGCCTGTACCGGGTCCTCCTTGCGTGCACGCCCCGCGCCGAGCCGCCAGGCGGCGACACCGACCCCGTATGCGTCCAGGCGGGTCAGGACGCCCGAGGACGGCGCCTTGATGACGTGCTGTTCCTTCGACGTCGGCAGCGGGGCGTCCGGGTCGCCGCCCTGGGCCGCGATCATCCGGCGCCACACGTCCATCGCCGAACCGTCGGCCAGTGCCTTCGCCGGGTCCGCGTCCTTGATTCCCGCCGCGTCCAGCATTTCCCTGGCCAGGGCGAGCGTCAGTTCGACCACGTCCGAGGGGCCGCCGCCCGCCAGGACCTCGACCGACTCCCGCACCTCCAGCGCGTTGCCCGCCGTCAGACCGAGCGGCGTCGACATGTCGGTCAACAGCGCGACCGTCTTCACCCCGTGATCCGTACCCAGGCCCACCATCGTGGACGCCAGTTCCCGCGCGTCCTCGATGGTCTTCATAAAGGCGCCGGTGCCCACCTTCACGTCCAGGACCAGGGAGCCGGTGCCCTCCGCGATCTTCTTCGACATGATCGACGAGGCGATCAGCGGGATCGCCTCGACCGTGCCCGTGACGTCCCGCAGCGCGTACAGCTTCTTGTCGGCCGGGGCCAGACCGTCGCCCGCCGCGCAGATGACCGCGCCCGTGCCGTCCAGGACGCTCAGCATCTCCTCGTTGGAGAGCAGCGCCCGCCAGCCCGGGATCGACTCCAGCTTGTCCAGCGTGCCGCCCGTGTGGCCGAGGCCCCGGCCCGAGAGCTGCGGTACGGCGGCGCCGCAGGCCGCGACCAGGGGGGCGAGCGGGAGGGTGATCTTGTCGCCGACGCCGCCCGTGGAGTGCTTGTCGGCTGTCGGGCGGGACAGGGAGGCGAAGTTCATGCGCTCGCCGGACGCGATCATCGCCGCCGTCCAGCGGGCGATCTCGCGGCGGTTCATGCCGTTCAGCAGGATCGCCATGGCGAGCGCGGACATCTGCTCGTCGGCGACCTCGCCGCGGGTGTACGCGTCGATGACCCAGTCGATCTGCTCGTCGCTGAGTTCGCCGCGGTCCCGCTTGGTGCGGATGACGGAGATGACATCCATCGACAGCATCGTCATGGCTTTGGCTTCCTTCCGGTGGTTCTGCGAACCGGTTGTTCTGCGAAACGGTGCGGCCCCCCGGAGTAGGCGCGCGACCAACTCCGGGGGGCCGTACGGGAGTTACTTGGTGAGATGGTCCGGGCCGAAAGCCTGGGGAAGCATCTCGGAGAGGGGCAGGATGCCCGCCGGGGTCTCCAGCAGCAGGGTCGCGCCGCCGAACTCGTACAGCAGCTGCCGACAGCGACCGCACGGGACGAGGACGTCGCCCTTGCCGTCCACGCACGTGAAGTGCGTCAGCCGGCCGCCCCCGGTGAGCTGGAGCTCGGACACGAGTCCGCACTCGGCGCACAGGCCCAGCCCGTACGACGCGTTCTCGACGTTGCAGCCCGAGACCGTGCGGCCGTCGTCGACCAGGGCCGCGACGCCGACCGGGTAACCGGAGTAGGGGGCGTACGCCCGGGACATCGCGTCCCGGGCCACCGCCCGCAGCTTCTCCCAGTCGACCGGCTCGACCGGCTCGGCGTTCGTGGGCCCGGTCTCCGTCACTTGCCCTGCCCCCTGCGGTACGGCATGCCGTCCGCCTTCGGCATCCGCAGGCGCTGCGCCGAGAAGGAGAGGACGAGCAGGGTCACGATGTAGGGCGCCGCCGTCACGAGCTGGCGGGGGACCTCGTTCGTGTTGACGTACCAGACGAACATCAGGGCCGAGATGGCCGCGGTGACCACGGCGGGCACGTACCGCTTCTTCCACACCAGGTAGGCCGCACCGACCACCAGCAGGATCGCGAGGAGCAGGATCAGCGCGTGCACGTTGGTCGTGCCGCCGCGCAGGTTGAGGCTGTCGGTGTAGCCGAACAGGCCCGCGCCGAGGGCGAGTCCGCCCGGCATCCAGTTGCCGAAGATCATCGCAGCGAGGCCGATATAGCCGCGCCCTGCCGTCTGGCCGTCGAGGTACACGTTCGAGGCGACGATCGACAGGAACGCGCCGCCGAGGCCGGCGAAGCCGCCCGAGATGATCACGGCCAGGTACTTGTACTTGTAGACGTTGACGCCGAGCGACTCGGCCGCCACCGGGTTCTCACCGCAGGAACGCAGCCGGAGGCCGAAGGCGGTGCGCCACAGGACCCACCAGGTGCCGGGTACGAGGGCCACCGCGATGACCGTCAGGGGCGAGAGGTCGGTGACCAGACCACCGACGAGGCCCGCGATGTCCGAGATCAGGAACCAGTGCTTCTGGTTGAGCGTGTCCAGCCAGCTCGACAGCCCTGGGATGTCGAAGGTGCCCAGCGAGTCGATCGGCGGGGACTGCTTCGAGGAGCCCCCCTCAGCCTCCTCGAAGGTGAACTTCGACAGGTACCGGGCGGTGCCGAGGGCCAGGATGTTGATGGCCACACCGGAGACGATGTGGTTGACGTTGAAGGTCACTGTCGCGATGGCGTGCAGGACGGCGCCGAGGCAGCCGCCGATGATGCCGAAGACGATGCCCACCCACGGGCCCCACTGGTAACCGGCCCAGGCGCCGAACCAGGTGCCGAGGATCATCATGCCTTCGAGGCCGATGTTGACGACGCCCGCGCGCTCGGACCACAGACCGCCGAGGCCGGCCAGGCCGATCGGGACGGCGAGCCGCAGGGCCGTCGACATCTGACCGGTGGACGTGATGCCGTCGGCGCCTGTGATCAGGCGCACGATCGACGTCAGGATCAGCACACCCGCGATGATCAGCAGGAGTACCGGGAGCGAGATCCGGCGGCTGCCCTTGCCGGGCTGCTGCGCCTGCGGCTTGGCGATGGTCTGGGTGCTCATCGGGCCGCCACCTCCTTCTGGGTGGTGTGGTTGTCGGCGGCGGCTGCGGCCAGTTCGGCGCCCACCTGACGCTGCTGGCGGCGCAGGCCCCACTGACGTACGGCCTCGTACGAGATGACGACCGCGAAGACGATCAGGCCCTGCATGATGGTGGCGATCTCCTTCTCGTACGCCACCGGGGTCGCGTAGTCGAGGGCGGGGGACGCCTTGTCGAGGAAGGCCCACAGCAGGGCGGCGAACGCGATGCCGCCGGGGTTGTTGCGGCCGAGGAGGGCGATGCCGATGGCGGTGAAGCCGAGGCCCGCGGGGAAGCTCAGGCTGTAGGTGTGGACCTCGCCGAGCAGCAGCGGCAGGCCGGACATGCCCGCCACACCGCCGGAGATCAGCATCGAGATGAGGACCATGCGCTTGGCGTCGACGCCGGAGGCCGCGGCGGCGGACTCGGACTCACCGGTGGCCCGCAGGTCGAAGCCGAAGCGGGTGCGGTTGAGGACGGCCCAGTACAGGATGCCCATGAGGACGGCGAGGAAGACCAGGCCGTAGATCTCGCCGACGTCCGCGCCGAGGTCGATGCCCGGGAACCAGCCGGACTCCTTCAGCACACCGGTCGTGTTGTTGTTGCCGACCTGGACACCCCAGTTGTCGGAGAGCATCAGCCAGCCGATGAGGCTGGTGGCGATCGCGTTGAGCATGATCGTCGCGACGACCTCGCTGACTCCCCGGGTGACCTTCAGGATGCCCGCGATTCCGGCCCAGAAGGCGCCGGTGAGCATGGCCACCAGGAGAAGCAGGGGGATCTGGAGGAAGGACGGCAGCGAGACGTTGGCGCCGACCGCGGCGGCCATCATCGCGCCGAGGCGGTACTGGCCGTCGACGCCGATGTTGAACAGGTTCATGCGGAAGCCGAGGGCGACCGCGAGGGCGGCGATGTAGTACATCGACGCCTGGTTGACGATCAGGACCTGGACGTCGGAGAACGACGCCTGTTCCAGCATCAGGGAGTACGGCTCGAACGGGTTTCGGCCCGAGGCGAGCAGCACGATCGAGGTCAGGGCGATCGCCGCGACGAGCGCGATGACCGGCCCGGCCAGCGCGAGGAGCAGCCGCTCCTTGTCGAACTTCTTCATCGGGCCTCGTCCTCCGGGGCGGTGTCTGCCGCGCTGGCTTCGGTCGCTGTGCTCGCTGCGGGTTCTTCGACGTGCTCCAGGTGGCCGGACGCGGCACCCGTCATGGCCGAGCCCAGTTCCTCCGGCGTGATGGTGGCCGGGTCGGCGTCGGCGACCAGCCTGCCGTTGTAGATGACGCGCAGGGTGTCCGACAGGCCGATCAGCTCGTCCAGGTCGGCGGAGATCAGCAGCACGGCCAGGCCTTCGCGGCGGGCCTCGCGGATCTGGTCCCAGATCTGCGCCTGGGCTCCGACGTCCACACCGCGGGTGGGGTGGGCGGCGATCAGGAAGCGCGGCTTGTGGGTCATCTCACGGCCGACGATCAGCTTCTGCTGGTTGCCGCCGGAGAGGGAGGCGGCGGTGACGTCGATGCCGGGGGTGCGGACGTCGTACGCCTCGACGATCCGGCGGGTGTCCTCCTGGGCGCCCTTCGGGTCGAGCCAGAAGCCGCGCTTGCCCTTGCTGTTGGGCTTCTCGGTGACATGGCCGAGGATACGGTTCTCCCACAGCGGGGCTTCGAGGAGCAGGCCGTGACGGTGGCGGTCCTCGGGGATGTAGCCGATGCCCTGTTCGCGGCGCTTGCGGGTGGGCCAGGCGGTGATCTCGTCACCGGCGAGGGCGATGGTGCCGGAGTCGGCGCTCTTGAGGCCGATGAGGGCCTCGATCAACTCGGTCTGGCCGTTGCCCTCGACGCCGGCGATACCGAGGACTTCGCCCGCGTGGATGGTGAACGTGACGTTGTCCACGGCGAGTTTCACCGTGCCGCTGTGCACCTCGGACATCAGCAGGCCGGCCGATGTCTGGTTGCTGAGCTGGATCGTGCCCTTGTCGATGACGATGAGGTCGCGGACCTCGATCACCGGGCGGTCCGTCACCGTCGACTCACTGGTCTCCGGCGTCGGCAGCTCGCTGCCCACCATCAGCTCGGCGAGCTGACGCGGGGTCGTCTCGGCGGGGACGGCCGTGCCGACCGTCGTACCGCGCCGGATGACGGTGATCTCGTCGGCGACCGACAGGACCTCGCCCAGCTTGTGGGAGATGAAGATGACGGCCAGGCCCTCGGACTTGAGTTCGCGCAGGTTCTCGAAGAGGGCGTCGACCTCCTGCGGGACGAGGACGGCCGTCGGCTCGTCGAGGATGAGGGTCCTGGCGCCCCGGTAGAGGACCTTGAGGATCTCGACGCGCTGACGGTCGGCGACGCCGAGGTCCTCGACGAGGGCGTCGGGGCGGACGCTGAGCCCGTAGCGGTCGGAGATCTCCCTGATCTTCTTGCGGGCGCCGCCGCCGATGCCGTGGAGCTTCTCGCTGCCCAGGACGACGTTCTCCAGGACGGTGAGGTTGTCGGCGAGCATGAAGTGCTGGTGGACCATGCCGATGCCGCGCGCGATGGCGTCGGCGGGCGACGAGAAGGCCACTTGTTCACCGTCGACCGCGATGGTGCCCTCGTCCGGCTTCTGCATGCCGTAGAGGATCTTCATCAGGGTGGACTTGCCGGCCCCGTTCTCGCCGACGAGGGCGTGCACGGTGCCCTTTTTGACCGTGAGGTGGATGTCGTGGTTGGCGACGACACCGGGGAACCGTTTGGTGATGCCCGCCAGCTCGACCGCGGTCGTCGACTGAGCGGTGGGCGGAGGGCTGCTGGACGCGTCGATGGCGCACTCTCCTTGGGAAAGGGGCCTCTCTACGCGCGTAGCGCCCCTGCTTTAAAATAGTGCCCGGACCTGATCGGACTTGATCATTTACTGATTGATCCGTACCGATCCGTACTGTGCCAGTCCGGGCGTTCTGCTGCGCGAACGGGGTGCGGATCGGCCATCCTCTCCGCACCCCGTTCCGTGGCCGTATCGCTGTTATTACAGCGCCCGACCGGTCACGCTCAAGTCCCCTGACGTCAGGAGGTCTTGACCTTGATCGAACCGTCCTTGATGCCGGCCTCGGCCTTCTTCAGCGCGGCCTGGAGCTCGGCGTTGTCCTTGAAGACCGGGTTGGAGTCGGCGAGGCCCACACCACCGGAGGCAAGGTCGGCGCGGACGACACCGGTCGCGGGCTTGCCGTCCTTGACCGACTTGGCCAGGTTGTAGACCGCCCCGGCGACGTCCTTCAGGGCCGACGTCAGGATCGAGTCCTTGTACTTGGCCAGCGCGTCCTGCTTGTACTGGTCCGAGTCGACACCGATCGCCCAGATCTTGTGCGCGGCCGCGGCCTTGATGACGCCCTGGCCGGAGAGACCGGCGGCGGCGTAGATGACGTCCGCCTTGGCGTCGATCTGGCCCTCGGCCGCGTTCTCGCCCTTGTCGGGGCTGGCGAAGCCGCCCTCCTGAGCGGTCTCGGTCAGGTACTGCGACTTGACCGTGATGCCCTTCTTGGTGTCCTCGACGCCCTGCTTGTAGCCGGCCTCGAACTTGTGGATGAGCGGGATGTCCACACCGCCGACGAAGCCGACGACGTTCGTCTTGGTGGTGAGGGCGGCCGTGACACCGGCGAGGTAGGAACCCTGCTCCTCGGTGAAGACCATGTCGGCGACGTTGCCGGCCTTGATCTGGTCGTCGTCGATGATGCCGAAGGTCACCTTCGGGAACTTGACGGCGACCTCCTTGACGGCGGGCGCGTAGGAGTAACCGACGCCGATCACCGGGTTGTAGCCCTGCTTGGCGAGCTGCTCCAGGCGCTGGGCCTTGTCCGCGTCCGACTCGCCGTCCTGCGGCTCGACGGCCTTGCTCTTGTAGCCGAACTCCGCGTCGGCCTTGTCCATACCTGCGGTCGCGGCGTCGTTGAAGGACTGGTCGCCCTTGCCGCCGACGTCGTAGGCGAGGGCGAGACCCTTGCCCTCGCTGTCGCTGCTGCTGGAGGACGAGGACGAGCTGCCACAGGCAGAGGCAGTGAGGGCGAGGGTGGCGGACGCGATACCCGCAACCGCGATTCGGGACAGCCGGCGCATGGGAAGGGACTCCTTTGTGCAAGCGCCATACCAGGCGCAGGTTCCGCCGCAGCGTAACGCGCGTAGACCAGACGGAAAACCCCAACTGTCCGGTCCGTTATCGAGCTGTGGCCGCAGTCGCCGCCCACACTACGGACAGGAACGCGCCCCTCGCGGGAAGCAAGCGGCGTATACGCAGGAACGATGCCCGGCCGGGCGTATCAAGCGAGACCGGGTCAGCGGTCCGCTGACCGAAGGTTGACCAAAGCCGGGACAAGGTTGACCGAGTACAGACACAGTCAAAACCAAGCCCGCCCTACGTTCTGGCGCATGCCCCCACAGCCACCTCCCTCCTCCAGGGCGCCCCTTGCCCGTACCGCGCAGGCCTCCCGCCCCCCACTACCCGTGTTGCCGTACCGCAAGCCCACCAAGGGCCGCGACTACTGGGTCCTCGACGACGTCCTGCCCGGCGTGGACGCCGTACGCGAGCGGTGCCTCGCCAAGGACGACTGGACCGAGGGCCACCCGTACACCTCGGAGAGCTGGCCCGGGCTGCGGGCCATGCCGGGTCTCGAACCCGCCGAGCTGGGGCGGATCGAACGGCTGGTCCGGCAGGCGACCGGCGCGAAGGAACTCTGGGTCCAGCAGGCCCCCGGCGGCGGCACCCTCAACCACAACTGCGTCCAGGTGGTCGGCGAGGGCGAGAGCACGCCCCGTCCGCACACGGACTCACGGGCACTGTGCCGGTACGCGGCCGTGCTCTATCTCAACCCGGGCGTCCCCAAGGACTGCGGCACCAGCTTCTTCCGCCAGTCCCTGCCCGGTGGACGCCTCGGCGGCAACACGGTCCAGGCCCCGCACAACAACCTCGTCGAGGCGCTGGGCACGCGGTTCGTGGCACCGGACGCCTTCGAGGAGGACGTACGCGTCCCGCACAAGTACAACCGTCTGCTCCTGTACAACGCCAACCTCGTGCACAGCGCGACCGGTTACTGCGGGACGACGCTGGCGGAGAAGCGGATGACGGCGGTCTTCTTCTGGATGGCGTGAGCGGCGGTTTTCCCCGGTTCTGGCGTACGACTTCTCCAGAACGACGAGCAGCGCCCCGGTCTCGTGGACCGGGGCGCTGCTCGCTGTCCGACTCGGCTCATCGCCCTGTCGGTGTCACTTCGTGTTGACGGTCACCTTGCCGTCGATGATGTCCTGCTTGGCCTTGTCGACCGCGGCCACGACGTCCGTCATCGCCTTGTACTTCGGGTTGGTGTCGGCGAACCCGACGCCGCCCGACTTGAGGTCGGCGCGCTGGACACCGGTCAGCGGCTTGCCCTCGTACACGGACTTGGCCAGGTCGTAGACCGCGCCGCCGACGTTCTTCAGGGCCGAGCCGAGGATGTAGTCCTTGTACGCGGCGAGCGCCTGCTGGCTGTACTGGTCGGAGTCGACACCGATCGCCCAGATCTTCTTGGAGGCGGCCTCGGAGATCACGCCCTGACCGGACAGACCGGCTGCGGCGTAGAGCACGTCGGCCCCGGACTCTATCTGGCCGCTCGCGGCGTCCTTGCCCTTGTCGGGGCTGGAGAAGCCGCCCTCCTGCGGGGTCTCCGTCAGGTACTGCGACTCGATCTTGATGCTGGGGTTGACGGACTTGGCGCCCTGGACGAAGCCGGCCTCGAACTTGTGGATGAGCGGGATGTCCACGCCGCCGATGAAGCCGATGTGGTTCACCTTCGTCACCTTGGCGGCGGCGACGCCGGCCAGGTAGGAGGCCTGCTCCTCGTGGAAGACGAGGTCGGTGACGTTCTTCGCGCTGACCTGCTCGTCGTCGATGATGCCGAAGGAGATCTTCGGGAACTTGGCGGCGACCTCCTTGACGGCGGGCGCGTAGACGAAGCCGACGCCTATCACCGGGTCGTAGCCGGCCTGGGCGAGCTGCGTGAGGCGCTGGACCTTGTCCGCGTCGGACTCGCCGTCCTGCGGCTCGATGTCCCGGCCGCCCATCTTGAACTCCGCGTTGGCCTTCTCGAAGCCGGCGTAGGCGGCGTCGTTGAAGGACTGGTCGCCCTTGCCGCCGATGTCGTAGGCGAGGCCGATGCCCTTGCCCGTGTACTTGCCGGACGCATCGTCGGAGCTGCCCGCGCTGGTGCTGGTCTTACCGCAACCGACAGCCGTGAGGGCGACGACCGCGACGGTCACCGCAGCTTGAGAGAACCGAGTCCTCCGAGAAATAAGACGCACAGCAGGCACCCCTTCATCCCCACGGCACCGTCCCCGGCCCGCTTTCCCAATGCGCCACCTGCGGCAGCGATTGCGGCGCACAGTAACGCGCGTAGACAGGGAGGGGAACGGGGTTGTGGAAGGCCGTTATCGATTCGTGCCGAGAGGGGTTACGTTTACGCACTCACGGTTACGCGGGAGTGAAGCAAAAGGATGAAGGCGCCCGAAACGGGCACGGGAGGGGCGCCGCGCCTGGTGCCCTGGAAGTACCCCTCCCCAGCCGTTCCTACGCCTTCCGCTCCAGCGCGTCGATCAGCGCGGCGGCCGTGAACATTTCCACGCCGACCGTGATCGCGTGCTCGTCGGCGTCGAAGTCGCCCTGGTGCAGATCGCGCACCCCCCGCTCCCCCGGCTTGCGCACGCCGAGCCGGGCCATCGCGCCGGGCACGTGCTCCAGGTACCAGGAGAAGTCCTCGCCGCCGAGGCTCTGGGTGGTGTCCTCGACGGAGTGGGCGCCCCGCCGGGAGGTCATGGCGTCGCGCAGCAGCTCGGTGACGTCCGCGTCGTTGACGACGGGCGGCACCCCTCGGACGTAGGTGATCTCGGACTTGGCCCCGTACAGGTTGGCGATCTCGTCGACGGCCGCGTGGACGAGGTCGGGCGCCTGGTGCCAGGTCTCGAGGTCGAGGCACCGTACGGTCCCGGAGAGCTCGGCGTGCTGCGGAATCACGTTGCAGGCGTGCCCCGACTCGATCCGCCCCCAGACCACGGAGAACCCGCTGCGGGCGTCCACGCGGCGGGCGACGAGCGTAGGCACGTCGGTGGCGACGCGGGCGGCGGCGGTGACGAGGTCGGTGGTGAGGTGGGGGCGCGCGGTGTGACCGCCGGCGCCGTCGAGGGAGATCTCCAGCCGGTCGCAGGCGGAGGTGATGGGCCCGTGGCGCAGCCCGATCCGTCCGGCGTCGACCCTCGGGTCGCAGTGCACGGCGATGATCCGCCCGACCCCGTCGAGCGCGCCGCACTCGATCGCGTCGACGGCGCCGCCGGGCAGCACCTCTTCGGCGGGCTGGAAGAGCAGCCGCACCGGCCGCGGCAGCAGGCCCTGCCGGTGCAGGTCGGCGAGGACGAGCCCGGCACCGAGAACGACGGTCGTGTGCACGTCGTGGCCGCAGGCGTGGGCGCGGCCGGGCTCGGTGGAACGGTACGAACACTCACTCTTCGTGTCCGGGATGGGGAGGGCGTCGATGTCGGCACGCAGGGCGAGCACGGGCACGGCGGTGCCGCTGTCCTGGCCCTCGGGGTCGACGCCGATGTCACCGATGTCACAGATGAGCCCGGTTCCGGTGTCGAGCACACGCGGCTTGAGGCCGGCCTTCTCGAGCCGTGCCTTGATCGCGGCGGTGGTGCGGAACTCCTGGTTGCCGAGCTCCGGGTGCATGTGCAGGTCGCGTCGGAACGCGACGAGTTCGGCGCGCAACGCCTCCGGCAGTGTGCCGGGAAGCGCGGCTTCCCCGGGGAGATCGGCCTCGGACTCTCGGTACATCAATTGGTTCACCCTCTGAAGGGTAGGACGCCCTGGCGGTGGAATGACCCACGATCAACAAAATTTCAACCTGTTAGAGGAAGAAAATCTGACCGCCAGAGGCATACTCGCTAACTGGGATGGGTAGACTCGCGGCCCTTTCCCGGCAGCCGCTTCCGTCTCCCTGCGTCCACGATGCCACGCCGTCCACCGCGTCGACGGAACCGTCCACCCACCGAAACGTCCACGGTCACATCACATGAACTCTCGCCGTCGCCCGCGAGAACGCCCCCTCCCCCGCACCGCCCCCGGGTAACGTGCACCTACGTGACCGCCCCGAACCAGACGTCCGTACCGGACTCCGTACAGGCCTCCGTACCGGACTCACCGGACTTCCTCCACGCCACCCGAGCGTCCTACGACGCCATGGCCGCCGACTACACAGAGCGATACTCGGACCACTTGGCGGACCTCCCCCTGGACCGCGCCCTCGTCGCCGCCTTCGCCGAGCTGGTGCGGGCCCGGGGCCCCGAGCCCGTCGCGGACATCGGTTCCGGCCCCGGCTACGTGACCGCGAGACTGCACGCCCTCGGCGTACCGGTGTTCGGCGTGGACCTGTCCCCGCGCATGGTGGCGCTGGCCCGCCAGGCCCACCCCGAACTCCGGTTCCATGTCGGCTCGATGACGGCTCTGGATCTCCCGGACGAGACTCTGGGCGGAGTCCTGGCCCTCTACTCGATCATTCACGTCCCGGACAGCGACCTGCCCACGGTGTTCGCGGAGTTCCACCGCGTCCTGGCCCCCGGCGGCCACGTACTGCTCGGCTTCCAGGCGGGCCCCGAGGACGACCACCTGCACCTCACGGAACGCTTCGGCCACGAGATGTCCCTGGACTACTACTTCCGCACCCCGGACCGGGTGGCCGAACTCCTGACCAAGGCGGGCCTGACCCTGCACGCGCAAACGGTCCGGGAGCCGTACGAGGAGGAGACGCGCCTGCGCGCGTACTTGCTGGCGCGGAAACCGGTGGCGTAGCCCGGGGCAGTGGCGAGCATCATCGGCGTATGGCACGCCTCCACGACATCGTCGTCGACTCGGCCCACCCCGCCTCGCTGGCCCGCTTCTGGGCCGCCGCGCTCGACGGATACGCCGTCGCCCCGTACGACGAGGCCGAACTCGCCCGTCTTCGCGGGCTGGGAATCGCCGGACCGGAGGACGACCCGACGGTT
Organism: Streptomyces sp. NBC_00576; assembly: GCF_036345175.1. NCBI lineage: Bacteria > Bacillati > Actinomycetota > Actinomycetes > Kitasatosporales > Streptomycetaceae > Streptomyces > Streptomyces sp. NBC_00576. The sequence goes on from NZ_CP107780.1 coordinate 3,842,221, forward strand.
CTTCTGGTGCCGCGGGACGGCGGCCCCCGGCTGTGGGTCCAGCTCGTCCCGGAGCCCAAGCGCGTCAAGAACCGGCTGCACCTGGACCTGTCGACGCCGGACCTCAGCGCTGAGCTCGACCGGCTCACGGCTCTGGGCGCCACCGTCTTTGCCCGCTACGACGACCATGTCGTCCTGCTGGACCCTGAGGGCAACGAGTTCTGTGTGGCGGCGGGCGCGTGAGAAACCTCACGGGGTGAGGTGTCGCGGGGTGGCGGTGGAACGGGCGTTCAGCCCGTCGCCTTCGCTTCCTTCGTCGGGCGGCCCGACTCCGTCGACACGCGCTGCACGTCCCGGGCCGATCCCGTGACGCCCGACAGGAACCCCTGTGCCCGTGGTGACGCGTTCGCGGTCAGCCAGGCCGGGTCGATGTCGCAGACGGCGACCTTGACGTCCGTGCCCGCCAGGGCCAGGGGGAGGGTGTGGACGACCGTCGAGGGGAAGCTGAGGATCGTACGGCCGATGGGGCCGCGGCGGGCGATCAGTTCCAGGGGGAGGTCCGGGCGGACCACCTCCAGGCCTGTGCAGGCCGCCAGGTCGTGGAGTTTCTCGGGGCTTTCGCGGCGGTGGGCGAAGTAGCGCGTCACGCCGTGGGCCTTGGCCAGCGTGCGGACCGCCTCGCGGTAGCGGTCGGCGTCGACCACGCCTGTTTCGACCAGCGAGGTGCCGACCATGTCCGCGCCCTCGGAGATGTGCGGGGGGCCGAAGCGGGAGCGGGTCCAGGCGAAGTCGTTGTACGTGACCTCGACGCCCTTGGGAGTCTCCTCGATCGGCATCGAGGAGAAGATCTCGACCCGGCGCCTGCCGCCCGGGGTCAGCCGGCGGCGGGCCTTCGACGACACCGGGATGAACAGCAGGTCCCGCGCTCCGGGGCGCTGGGACTTGCGGTGCCAGCGCACCAGGCGTTCACCGCGGGCGAGCTGGGAGACGAACTCCATGGTCGCCGTGCCGTCGTCGACCACGACGAGGTCGCGGGCCTTGGTGATGTTGAGAAGTACCTGTACGTAACGGGAGAACGGGTCCCCCATCACGATCCGCCGTGTCCTGCGCAGCAGGGGGGCGAGGCCGCCGATCGTACGGAAGGGCGCCGACGTACCGTCCCGCGCGTCCTCCCAGCGGACCTCGTGGCCCTCCTCGCGGGCGAGCTCGGCCATACGGCGCAGCTGGCCCCGGGTCATCGGATCGACCGGGGAGAGGACCACCAGGGTCAGTCCGCCACCGGCAGGTTCCCGGAGGATCTCCGGCCGGCTCTGGCCTCTGCGCCAGCGACGCGACGCCTGTCCGGGGACTTTGCCCTTTTTGCGGGCGGAAACAGCCGGCGCCGGACCGCCGGCCCCCTCCGGGCTAGGCGCATGCGCATGCACATGCGCCCATTCCAGCACGTTCAGAAGCTGGACCGGGCTCTCGACGAAGGCGAGAGTTTGGGGGCCGGTGGTACCGGCGCGTGGGCTCATCGACGTACAACCGTCGCTTCCGTGAGTACGGACTGGGGGATCCGCGTGGACGGAGTGGTCACCGGCTGACGCCGGTGAAGCCGCTGAGTGGTGCGGATCAGGCGGTGACGGGCTCGCCCGCCGCAGCCGCGACCTCGGCGTCGGCGATGACGCCGGTGACGCGACGGAGCTTCTTCATCGGGCCGATCTCGGACTCGTAGACCTTCTTGACGCCGTCGCCGAGGGACTCGGAGATGGTGCGGATGTCACGGACGAGGCGGACCAGACCCTGCGGCTCGACGGAGGCGGCCTGGTCGGAGCCCCACATCGCGCGGTCGAGGGTGATGTGACGCTCGACGAAGGTGGCACCGAGGGCGACCGCGGCCAGCGTGGTCTGCAGGCCCGTCTCGTGGCCGGAGTAGCCGATCGGGACGTTCGGGTACTCCTTCTCCAGCGTGTTGATCACGCGGAGGTTGAGCTCCTCGGCCTTCGCCGGGTAGGTCGACGTCGCGTGGCAGAGCAGGATGTTGTCGCTGCCCAGCACCTCGACCGCGTGACGGATCTGCTTCGGGGTGGACATACCCGTCGACAGGATGACCGTACGGCCGGTCTTGCGCAGGGCGACGAGCAGCTCGTCGTCCGTCAGGGACGCGGAGGCGACCTTGTGGGCCGGGACGTCGAACTTCTCCAGGAACGCGACGGCCTCGGTGTCCCACGGGGAGGCGAACCAGTCGATGCCGCGCTTCTTGCAGTGCTCGTCGATCTGGCGGTAGTCGTCCTCACCGAACTCCACACGGTGGCGGTAGTCGATGTAGGTCATGCGGCCCCAGGGGGTGTCGCGCTCGATGTCCCACTGGTCACGCGGGGTGCAGATCTCCGGGGTGCGCTTCTGGAACTTGACCGCGTCGCAGCCGGCTTCGGCGGCCACGTCGATCAGCTTGAAGGCGTTCTCAAGGTCACCGTTGTGGTTGATGCCGATCTCGCCGCAGATGTAGACGGGCTGACCGGGGCCGGCGGTCTTCGAACCGAACGAGCGCAAGCGGGTGGAGGTCATGACTTTGGTTCCTTACTTCTTGTTGAGGGGGTCGAGAGAGGGGCCGAGGATCCAGCTGGCGATCTCTCGGATCGCGCCGTCGCCGCCGGGAACGGTGGTGACCGCGCGTGCGGCGCCGCGCACAACGTCGTGGGCGCTCGCGACCGCCACGGGCCAGCCCACGAGGGCGAAGCACGGGAGGTCGTTGACGTCGTTGCCGACGTAGAGCACGCGCTCCGGCGCGATGCCCTGCTCCTCGCACCACTGCTTCAGCGCGAGGTCTTTCCGGTCGATGCCGTGCAGCACGGGCAGCTGTAGCTTCCGTGCGCGGGCGGCGACTACCGGGTTCTGTTCCGAGGACAGGATCAGCATCTTGAGGCTGCTCTTGCGCAGCGCTGCGATGCCGAGTCCGTCTCCGCGATGCACGGAGACGAACTCCCGTCCCTCGGAGTCGATCAGCACCCTGTCGTCTGTCTGGGTGCCGTCGAAGTCGAGTACGACCGCGTCGATGTCGTCGGCGGTCGGGAGGGCGCCGGGGCGGTTCGCGTCGAAGAGCGTCGCGAGGGCCCGGGCGCGGGCGAGGTCGTGCGGGTCGTCGATCTCCAGCACGCGGGCCGGGTCGGTACGCACGGGTTCGGTGTGACCGAAGAAACGGTGCTTCGACCGGCGGAAGCCCGTCGCGTTCATGGCGTAGACGGCGCCGGTCTCCAGGAGGTCCTGGGGGCGGTCCTGGCGGCGGGGCCGGAAGGACTTGTCGTGATTTACGCCATAGCCGCCGCCGACGGTCACCGTCTCGGTGGCCACGGAGCCGGTGCCGCCCTCGACGGCCGTGCGCTCGCCGGGCACCGCCTGCGGGTCGTCGGCGGCGTCGCGCCAGATGAAGCCGTGGAAGGGGGCGACGGTCAGCGCGCTGTCCGCACCGTTGTGCACGACCGCGTTGACGACGCCGTCGACGTCCTCGCGGACGATGAACGGGCTGGTGCACTGCACGAGCAGGACCACGTCGACCTTGGTGCCGTGCAGTGTCTCGTGGGCGTCCATGGCGTGCAGGACGGCGGCCTCGGAGGTCGCGGTGTCACCGGCGATGGCGGCGGGGCGCAGCACGACCTCGGCGCCGGCCTGGCGGGCGGCGGCGGCGATCGCCTGGTCGTCGGTGGAGACGACGACGTCCGTGACCAGCTTGGCCGCGAGGCACTCGCGCACCGCGCGGGCGACCAGCGGGACCCCGCCGACGGGCAGCAGGTTCTTCGCGGGGACGCCCTTGGAGCCGCCTCTCGCGGGAATGACCGCGAGCACGCGGGGCCGCGCGGTCGCTCGGCCCGCTTCCGGGTTGGACTCCGGGTTGGACATTGCCTGTACTCCTTGACGCTCTTCGCGTGCTTGACGGGGAATCCGGTGGGTCACAGCTCCCCCATCCGCCGGATCACGGGCGCGACGCGCTGCACGCCGTGCCGGTAGGCGCCGCGGGCCGCGCGACGCACGATCTGCCGCACCGCTCCCGGCTCCTTGTCGGCGGCCGGCGCTCCGGGCAGCGGAACGCCGTCGGGGCCGAGGTGGTGCCGAGCGAGAATACCCGGCAAATATCCGGGAGCCGTCATCGGTGTGTAGTACGGGGCCAGGGGCGGAAGTTTCGAGGATCCCAGAAGACGGTCGATCCTGTCGCGTGCCGCGTCGAACGCCGTCTCGTACGAGCCATCAGCAGCGACACCTTGGCGGGCCACCCAGTGGGCGTCCGGAGCGGGCTGGTGACCCGCGTCGAGCTGCTCCCAGGAGGCGAGGCAGCCGGAGCCCACGAAGTGGTGGTTGCCGAGCGCCTCGCGCACGCCCAGGTCGCTCAGCACGACGGTCGGGATGCTGCGGTGCAGGGACTCCAGCGCGGCCGTGGAGCTGATGGTGACCAGCAGGTCCGTACGGTCCAGGACCTCGCCCATGTGCCCGTAGACGAGCTTGAAGTTGGGCGGAAGGTCGGCGCGCTGGGCCAGTTTCTGGTACGGCAGTTCCTCGATGTGCGTGGTGTGCTCGCCGGGCTTGGAGCGCAGCTTGAGCAGCACCTCGCGCTCGGGGTGCAGCGTGGCGTGCTGCACGAGCCGGTCCAGCAGATACGTACGGTCCTTGCGGCTCTCCGGGACGGAGGGCTGAGCGGCGAACACCACCGTGTACGGGTGACCATGCTCACCTGTGTAGGACGCGCCACCCAGGAAGGGGAGTGCGACTTCGGTCACAGAGGACGAATCGGCACCGACGCCGTCGTATACGGCCTTGAATCGGTCGGCGTCCTGGCGGGAGTTGGCGAGAACCAGGTCGGCGCCGTGGCGAAGCAGGAGGCCGTCGGTGAGCTTCTCGTAGACGACACCGACATAGCCGGTGACGACCACGGGTCGCTCGGCGTTGTCCGCCCAGACCTGGCCGAGGCCGTGCAGCATCGCCTGGACACCGCCGCCCACCAGGGCGAGCACGAGGATGTCGTACGACTCCTGCTCCATGGCCCGCAGGAACTCCAGGGCGGTCACCTCGCGCAGCGAGTCGGCTTTGACGCCGACCTCCTGGAGCTGGCGGGCCGTGGGCGTGGCCCTGCCTCTGAGGAGGTAGCCGTCGAGGTGAATGTCTGAATTATCAGGAGAAATACGACTGGCGGTGAGTGCACCCCATTTCCACCGAGTGTCGGAATCGGCGAGGACGGCGACCCGCATGGGGCTCGAGGTACTGGCTGGCACGCCCAAGACCTTAAGCCGACATGGGGTGCTTCCGCCCAATCCCGAGGCAACAAAGGGTTAACAAAAGATCGACTCAGCTTGATTCGGGGCGCCATACATGCAGAAACCCCCGTGATTCACCAGCCCGACACATGTAGTTCGCCCCACATCAAACCCCGGGTAAAGTAGGAGGTCCGGAGAGGCTCTAACCTGGACGCGTGGTCAAGCTCTCCGTCATCGTGCCGTTCTACAACGTGCAGCAATATGCGCCCGACACTCTGAAGAGCCTCAGCGCCAACGCGCGCGAGGACTTCGAGTTCATTCTCGTCGACGACTGCTCGCGCGACGAGACTCCGGACATCCTCGCGCGCGCAGAGCGCGAGCTGCCGGGCGCCGTGCTGGTCAGCCACGAGAAGAACGGAGGACTGGCCACCGCCCGCAACACCGGTATCGACAAAGCGCGTGGCGAATACCTCACGTTCCTCGACGGCGACGACTGGCTCGCACCCGGCTATTTCTCCCAACTCCTCGCCTCTATTGAGGACTTGGGCTGCGATTTCGTCCGTACGGATCATGTGCAGTGCACGGGCAAGGCACGCACGATCCACCGGGTCCCGCACGGCCGGCGCGGGGTGGTGATGTCGCCGCGGGAAGCGATTCTGCCGACCGACCGCACCACGTCCGTCGACTACGCCTATGCCTGGGCGGGCATCTACCACCGTCGACTCGTCGACCGTGGCGTCCTGCACTTCACGGACGGGCTGCGGACGGCGGAGGACCGGCCGTGGATCTGGAAGCTGCACCGGGAGGCGGAGTCGTTCGCCGCGGTGGGGCTGCTCGGTGTCTTCTACCGGCGCGGGGTCACGTCGTCGCTCACGCAGATCGGTGACGTACGGCAACTGGACTTCATCCGGGCGTTCGACCAGGTGATCGAGGAGACCGCCCGGGATGCCGAGGCCGATAGGCTGCTGCCCAAAGCAGTGCGCACGTACTGCGCGATCATGGCCCATCATCTCGGATCGATCGAGAGGTTCGAACCCGCCGTGGCTCGAGAATTGCGCTCACTGAGCTCCGCCGCCCTGAAGCGGATGCCGCAGGATGTCCTCACGGAGGCGATCAACTCCATGGACGCCACGCGCGCCGGCCGACTGCGCCGGGTACGGCGCAGGCCCGTTGCCGCCGAGAAGGTGGCCGGCTGATGGCTCGCACCACTCAGATCTTCTGCGCGTCCACGCTGTACGGCGCCGCCACGGTGGCCGCCGCGCTGGACGCAGGGCTGTTCGAACCGGCCGACCGGCGGCTGCTGTTGGTCACCAACAACACCGCAGCCCCCGAGATCACCCCCGGTCTCGATGAGATGTCCGGATTCGACCGGGTCCGGGAGCGCTTCGACGAGGTCCTCTCGTGGAACGAGGCCATCTCCCCGTTCCACCCCAGCGGCTGGAGCCCGCGCGCCGACGACATCCCCATATGGGAGCGGCATCTGCGGCTGCTGTGGAACCTCGGTGACGACGACATCCAGCTGGCTGTCGAGTCCGTCCAGGTCAATCCCGCGCTCGCGCTGTGCCGGTTGTTCACCGGCGCGCCCGTCGATGTCTACGCGGACGGCCTGATGAGCTACGGCCCCACTCGCGACAAGATCGACGCGCTGGTCGGCACCAGCATCAGACGGCTGCTGCACCTCGATCTCGTACCGGGGCTCAAGCCGCTGCTGCTCACCGAGTTCGGGGTGGAGCCCGAACTGGTGCCGTCCGAGGCGTTCCTCAAGGTCCTCGGCGAACTCGCGGAGGCCGCGGCCACCGAGGACGAGGCCGAGGGCGAGACGGTCACCGCGGCCGATTCCGGCGACCGCCCGGCCCTGCTGCTCGGCCAGTACCTCTCGGCGCTCAGCATCCTCACCCCCGAGGAGGAGGAGGAGCTGCACCTGCGCATGATGCGCGGTGCCGTGGCGCGAGGACACCGCCGGATCGTCTTCAAGCCGCACCCGGTCGCGCCCGCGCACTGGTCGCACACCCTGGAGAACGAGGCGAAGAAGCTCGGCGCCGAGCTCACCGTGCTGGACCGGCCCGTGCTCGCCGAGGTGCTCTTCCAGCACACCCGGCCCTCGCTCGTCGTCGGCTGTTTCTCCACCGGACTGCTCACCGCGGCCGGTCTGTACGGGATCCCGGTCGCCCGGGTCGGCACGGACACCCTGCTGGAGCGGCTCGCGCCCTACCAGAACAGCAACCGGGTGCCCCTGACCATCGTCGACGCGCTGCTGCCCGATCTCGAGGACGCCTCCGCGGTGGCCAAGTGGGCGATGCCCTCGCGCAAGCAGGTGGACGACGACCTGGCCGGACTGGTCAAGGCCGTCGGGTTCTGCATGCAGCCGAAGATCTATCCCCGGCTGCGGCCGGAGGCGGAGAAGTACCTCTCCACGCGGCTCGACGCGCACACCTGGCGCTACTTCAAGCGCCGCCGTCTGACCGCGCTGGCCCTGCCGGGCTCTGTACCCGTGCAGCTGGCGTTCATCCCGCGCAACGCGACCGTGCGCCGCATCGCTCGCCGGGCGCGCGCGCTGGGCAAGACCGTGAAGAAGTAGAAGCGGGCTGAACCGCACGACAGTTGCCCCCCGTTTCGTTTCGAAACGGGGGGCAACCCATGTGTGCCCTCGGGCGTCAATACACTGTCCTATCCTTCACCCGTACAACTCCTGTGCGGGTGCCGTGTGCTGCCCCTGACCCCTTCGGTCCCTGCTGCCCACAGCCCTTGTCCCGAAAGGCTTCACGATGACCGCGGCCGACCAGACCATGGCACCCCCGCATCCGGCATCGCCGCCGGGTACGCGCGGGGACGCCGAACCGGCCGGCCCAGCCGTGCCCGCCGTGCCCGCCCCGCGCGGGGGCGGTAGCCGCCTGCGCGCGCTGGACGGGCTGCGTCTCCTGGCCGCCCTGATGGTCTGCTTCTACCACTACTCCGGTCGTGGCGGCACGATCTCGGAGTCCTGGGACCAGTCGCCCGGCCTGATGTTCCCGACCCTGTCCCAGGCCGCGGTCTACGGCTGTCTCGGCGTGCAGTTCTTCTTCGTCATCAGTGGCTTCGTGATCTGCATGAGCAGCTGGGGCCGGACGATCGGCGACTTCTTCCGCTCACGTATCGCCCGTCTCTACCCGGCGTACTGGGTCGCGATCGTCATCATCACCGTCGCCGCGTATCTGCTGCCCGTGGTCGTCCACCCGCTGCGGACCGACGAGATCCTGGTCAACTTCACGATGCTGCAGCAGCCCATGGGCGTGCACCGGGTGCTCGGCGTGTGCTGGACGCTCTGGGCCGAGGTGCGCTTCTACGCACTGTTCGCGCTGCTCGTGGTCTGGAAGGGCGTCAACTACCGGAGCGTGGTGATCTTCTGCCTCCTGTGGACGCTCGCCAGCGCGTTCGCCGGGGTCACCGACGACCCGCTGGTGAACGCGACCGTGATGCCGGAGTACGCGCCCTACTTCATCGGCGGCCTGGCGCTCTTCCTGATCCACAAGTTCGGCAGCGACCTGCTGACCTGGGGCATAGTCATCGTCTCGTTCCTGCTCGGCCAGCGCTACGCGGTGACGGACCTGTGGCACCCGGGCGCGACCGGCGACTTCCACCGCAACCCGCACGTCATCCAGGTCCTCGTGCTGCTCGCCTTCGTGGCCGTCGCCGTGGTGGCCCTGGGCTGGCTGAGCTGGATGAACTGGCGCTGGCTGACGATAGCGGGCGCGCTGACGTACCCCTTCTACCTGATCCACGAGCACCTGGGCTGGTTCTTCATCCGGGTGCTGCACCGGGGCCTCGGCCTCGACCCGTACCTGACACTGGCCGCCACCATCACGAGCATGCTCGTCCTGGCCTATGCGATCTACCGCCTGGTCGAGAAGCCGTTCGGGCCCCGACTGAAGCGCGCGATGACGGTTCAGGCGGCCCGGTTCCACAAGGCCTGAACCGGCCCCACCGGGTCAGCGCTGCGCCTGTACGGCACGGATACGCCGTACGACCTTCCGTACCGTCGGGTTGCGGCGCAGCGTCTCGGCGCGGATCGGGCTTCCGCCGGGGAGGCGGAGGCTGGTCAGGCGGCGGCGCTTGAAGTAGTGGGCGTTCGCCGCCAGCTGGGTGCTCAGCCAGGCGGCGACCTCGTCGCGCAGGTCGGGATGCTTGCGGGACTGCATGCAGTACCCCACCGCGCGCACCAGCGGCGTCAGCCGCTCGACCACCCCGGCGTCGGTCGGCGCGGCCATGAAGTCCGCCGGCCCGTGCTCGGCGTCAGGCAGCGCCGCGTCGATGATGGTGAGCGGGATCCGGTTGCTGTTCTCGTACGGTGTGATGCGGCTCAGCAGCATCTCCGTACCGACGCGGGCGACGGGGATGCCGTAGAAGGTCGCGGCGGTCATCAGGGCGGTGGAGAAGCAGCCGATGACGAGCGCGGGCTTCAGACAGGCGAAGACCGTCTCGGCGAGCACCGGCTCGCGCAGCACGGTCAGGTGCACGGCCAGCTCCCTCGCGGCGGTCTCCAGGGAGCTGGAGTACGCGGCCGGGGCACTGGGGTGGGGCTTGAACAGGATGCCGGTGTGGCCGGCCTTCGCCGCCGCGCACAGCATCCGTACGTGCAGCTCCTCCTCTTCCTCCTGCGAGATCAGGTCGATGGCGGAGAGGTACTGCCCGAGCAGCACGGCGGTGGGCCGGTTCTCGGCCGGGAGGCACTCGGCGAGGAGGTCCGCGCCGTGTGCACCGATCTCGTTCAGTACGGCGACGATCGGCTCGTTCGGGATCGCCACCGGCTCCACGCCGTACTCGGCGAGCAGCATGGGGCGCAGTCCCGGTATCAGGTCGAGGTGCAGGACACGGTAGATGCGGCTGCTCATGCCGTGCGGGATGCGGTTGCGGGTGGGGCCGTAGCTCATCAGGCCGTCCGCGTAGACGTGGATGGGGCTGTCCGCGAAGATGTCGGCGACCGCTCGGGAGGGGTTGGCCTGGATGGACTCGCAGGCGATCTCGACGGGCTGGTCGCCGAGGTTCCAGGCGAGGCGTACGGCCTTCTCCCACATCGGGGCGTCCTGGGCGGTCGGGGACCAGGCGGTGGGGTGGTGCGGGAAGACGAACTCGTTCCAGGAGCGCACCTCGTCGAACTCGGGGCGCAGCTTCTCGAACCCTGCCATCCGGTCCAGCGGGGTGCTGACCTCGGGGATCGGGGCGGTGTTGCTGACCACGAGGATGCGTCTGTGGTCCTCGCGCGGGCCGAACAGTCCGGCGCGGATCGCGGCCGTGACGGTCGCGGCGGCGTACTGCGTCGCCGAGAAGAAGAGCTGGATCATGCCGCGATTCCCCTCATGCCGCCCCGCACGCGCCGCAGCATGTGCATCCGGGTCTCGCCCATGCCGACGAGAGCCTCACGGAGCTCGTCCTCGGTCATCCGGTTCAGCGCTTCGGCGCTCAGCTGCCGCAGCCTCGCGGCCACGTTCCGCTCGAACCGGTCCCGTTCGAGCAGCTGGTGCGCGATGACGACGCAGTAGTTGCGCAGCGCCTTCTTCCGCAGCCGCCCGGCCTCGGGGTCGCCCGCGAGCTCCGCGAGTACGAGATCGAAGGCGCGGAAGAAGTCGAGCTGGCGCACGTCGCCGATCTGGGTCAGGGAGGTCATGACGCCCCGGCGGTAGAAGACGCCGCGCAGGCCGACGACGGCGTAGGAGTCGGCTCTGCGGTGCAGGTCCCAGATCCAGGGGCGGTCCTCGGCGGTGCGCAACCCGTCGTGGAAGCGCAGCAGTCCCCTGTCGAGGAGCCGGCGGTGGTAGATGCCGGCCCAGGCGTAGGGGTAGTCGACCATGGTGGATTCGTCGACGGGGAGGATCGAGTCGCGCGGGTCGAGGGCGAGGTGCCGGCGGCCCTCGGGGGCGCGGTGGACGGCGCGCTCGATGCCAGTGACCTGGACGTGGTCGGTGCGCACGAAGTCCACGTCGAAGCGCTCGACGGCGTCCACGAGGCTGTTGAGGTAGCCCGGGGCCAGCCAGTCGTCGCCGTCGAGGAAGGCGAGGTAGCGGCCCTCGGCCAGGTCGATCCCGGTGTTGCGCGCGGTGGCCAGACCACCGTTGTGCTCGTGCCGGACGACCCTGCTGTTCCTCAGCCGCTTCGTCAGTTGCAGCAGCGCCTCATAGGTCTTGTCCTTCGTCGAGCGGTCCTCGACGAAGATGAACTCGTAGTCGTCCTGGTCGTTGTTGAGGAGGCTGGTCACCGTCTCCGGGACGTAGGACTCGACGTTGTAGCAGGGGACGATCACTGAAAGTGTCGGGGGGCGGATGGACACGGGGACACCTGGGCTCTCTCAACGGCAGACCGAGTGACGGCAGGCGCTGCTCGGACGCCGGACGTCGGCTCTTCACCGCCAGTCCTACAGCCGTGACTTGTGATCCAGCCCGCAGGAAGCTGTGCGGTGGCGAAGTCGGCGCGGGCCCGGACGCCGGGTCACGGCGTGCCCACGTACTTCGCCTCGATCCCCGCGAGCAGCAGGTCCAGTCCCTCCTCGAACTGTCGGTCGTACCCCTCGAAGAGCTCGCCGCCCATCGCGGCCGCCAGCGGGAAGTCGGCCATCCGCCGGGCCCGCTCCTCAACGTCATACCCTTCGCGGCGCTCACCGGGAACGGGGTGGACGCCCTGTTCCTCCGTGACGAAGCCCACGGTGTACACGTACGCCGTCATGGTGGCGCGGACCGCCTGGGCGAGGGTGAAGCCGGCGTCGACGAGGCAGCGGAGGTTCGCCTCGATCTGGACGGCGTGTTCGGTGCCGGTGAAGCGCGAGCCGCTGAAGACCTTCGCGCCGTCGCGATAGCCGAGCAGCGCGGCACGCAGTCCGCGGTTGGACACCAGCATCCGCTCCCGCCAGCCGAGGCCCGGGTCGAGGGGGGCGCCTCGGACCATACGCCGGTACATCTCCGTGGCCATCTCGTCCAACAGGGCCTGCTTGTCCTTGAAGTGCCAGTACAGGGCGGGTGCCTTGACGTCCAGCTCCTTGGCGATGGCACGCAGGGTGAGCCCGTCGAGGCCGACCTCGTTCAGGAGCTTCAGGGCGGTGTCGGCGACGCGCTTGCGGTCGAGGGGGGCGCGCCGTCCGGACCGTTCGGGTCGCTCCGGTGATTCCGGTGGTTCCGGTGATTCCGTACTCACGCTTGACAACTTAACACCGTTAAGTCCACGCTCGGAGGGCAGGGCAACTTAACAACGTTAAGGAGAAGGTCATGATGGTTGACGTACTGGTCGTGGGCGCGGGTCCCACCGGACTGGCGCTCGCCGTGGACCTCGCGCGGCGCGGGGTTGACGCGGTGGTCGTCGAGCGGGCCGAGGGGCTGTTCCCCGGGTCGCGGGGCAAGGGGATCCAGCCGCGCACGATGGAGGTCTTCGACGACCTCGGGGTGGTGGACGCGATCCGGGCGGCCGGCGGCCCGTACCCGGTCGGGATGATCTGGCAGGGCGGCGAGCGGGTGGGCGAGCACCGGATGTTCGACCCGGCGGAGGAAACGGAGGGCGGCGAGGACTCGCCGTACGGCGCCGAACCGTGGATGGTGCCGCAGTGGAGGACGCAGGAGATCCTGTTCGCGCGGCTGACCGAGCTGGGCGAGCGGGTGGTCTTCGGCCGCGAGGTCGTGGGGCTTCAGCAGGACGCGGAGGGTGTGACGGTCGGCTTCGCCGCCGGTGAGCCGGTCCGCGCGCGGTACGTGGTCGCGGCCGACGGTGGGCGCTCGACGGTTCGCCGGTCGCTGGGGATCGGTATGACGGGCGAGACGGTCGACCCGAACCCGATCCTCGTTGCGGACGTACGGATCACGGGCCTGGACCGCGACAACTGGCACGTCTTCCCGCCGCACGGGGACGGCGGCTTCCTCGCGATCTGCCCGCTGGCGGGGACCGAGGACTTCCAGCTGGTGGCCCAGTTCCCGGAGGGCGAACATCTCGACCTGTCCCTGGACGGCATCCGGAAGGTCGCCGCCGCCCGCTCGCATCTCGCCCCCGAGGACGTGACCGAGGTCCGCTGGTCCTCGGACTTCCGCCCGCGCGCGGCACTCGCGGACAGCTTCCGCTCCGGCCGGGTGTTCCTCGCCGGGGACGCTGCGCACGTCCACTCCCCCGCCGGGGGCCAGGGCCTGAACACCAGCGTCCAGGACGCGTACAACCTGGGCTGGAAGCTGGGCGCGGTACTGCGGGGCGGGGCGCCCGAGGCTCTGTTGGCCACGTACGAGGAGGAGCGCCGGCCGATCGCCGGGCAGATGCTCGGCATCTCGACGGGCGTCCACCGGGGCGAGATCAGGCGCGGCGAGGCGACCCGGCAGCTCACCCTCGGCTACCGCGACTCGTCACTGACGAGGGAGACCCGCCCGGCCCCGGGCCAGGTCCGCGCGGGCGACCGCGCACCGGACGGCAAGGAGAACGGCGTACGCCTCTTCGACGCGTTCCGCGGCCCGCACTGGACCCTGCTGACGGTGGGCGAGGCCAGGGCACCGCACCCGCTCCCCATCCCCAGCGTCCACCTCAGCTCGCACGAGGCGTACGGCCCCGGGGTGTTCCTCGTCCGCCCGGACGGCTACGTCGGCTGGGCGGGCACCACGACGGAGGGGCTGACGGAGTACGCGGCGGGGATGGGCGTCCTGGCTGGGCAGTACAGCTGGGTCAGCCGTCGAGGAGGGTGTCCGTAGAGAGTTCGACGCGAACGCCGACGGACTCCGGAACAGGCACGCTCTGGCCCCGCTTGAAGCGCTGAGGGTCGGGGTACTTGCCGTCGACCGGGTCGGCGTAGAGGAGCACCTCGCCGTGCTTGCGGTCCGCGATGAGGTAGGCGGGGATGCCGGCCTGGGCGTAGCACTCGACCTTGACATAGAGGTCGTCGGACCAGTTGGAGGAGGTCACTTCGACCACTAGGCGGAAGACGTTCGGGGCGTAGTAGTTCTTCGTGACGTGGGCGTCGCGGAAGTCCTCGTCGACGACGGAGAAGTCAGGGATCGCGAAGTCCTCGGGCAACGCGGGCAGCCAGAGGCCGACGCCTTGGACCCATTCGACCCCGCTTCCCTCGATACCTGCGCGTTCGAACGCCCTGCTGAGCTTCGTCAGCGACAGCGCGTGCGAGCCGTCCGGCGGTGGTGTCACAGTGAGCCTCCCCTGGAGAATCTCCACGCGGTGCCCAGGCAGTGCACGGGAAAGCTGGTCGGCGGCTTCGCCCAACGTCAGCTCGTGTTGCAGTACGGCCACGGCGTCCTCCTTTTCAGGGCTCACACTTCACGAGAGTAACCGGGGGCGTGCGCTTTCCTCCTCCGATCACCCATTCAGACGAATCGCCCAGCTCAGAAGGCATTGGAGGGCACATAAACCCCCCAAACCTCCCGCAAGGCCCCGCACACCTCCCCCACCGTCGCCCGGGCCCGCAGGGCGTCCTTCATCGGGTACAGGACGTTGGCCGTGCCCTCCGCCGCCTGCTTCAGGGCGGCCAGGGCCGTGTCGACCGCCTGCTGGTCCCGGCCCGCGCGGAGTTTCGCGAGGCGCTGCGTCTGCTGGGCCTCGATGGCCGGGTCGACGCGGAGGGGCTCGTACGGTTCCTCCGTGTCGAGCTGGAAGCGGTTCACGCCGACCACGACCCGCTCGCCGGCGTCCGTCTCCTGGGCGATGCGGTACGCGACGCGCTCGATCTCGCTCTTCTGGAAGCCGTGTTCGATCGCGGCCACCGCACCGCCGAGGTCCTCGACCCGCTCCATCAGGGCGACCGCCGCCGCTTCCACGTCGTCCGTCATCCTCTCGACGACGTACGAGCCGGCGAAGGGGTCCACCGTCGCCGTCACGTCCGTCTCGTGGGCGAGGACCTGCTGGGTACGGAGGGCCAGGCGGGCGCTCTTGTCGGTCGGGAGGGCGATCGCCTCGTCGAAGGAGTTGGTGTGCAGGGACTGGGTGCCGCCGAGCACCGCCGCCAGGCCCTGGACCGCCACCCGGACCAGGTTCACCTCGGGCTGCTGAGCCGTCAGCTGTACCCCGGCGGTCTGCGTGTGGAACCGCAGCATCCACGACTTGGGGTTCTTCGCGCCGAACCCGTCCTTCATCACCCGCGCCCAGATGCGCCTGGCCGCACGGAACTTGGCGACCTCCTCCAGGATCGTCGTACGGGCCACGAAGAAGAAGGAGAGGCGCGGGGCGAAGTCGTCGACGTCCATACCGGCCGCGACCGCCGTACGGACGTACTCGACAGCGTCCGCGAGCGTGAACGCGATCTCCTGTGCGGGACTCGCACCCGCCTCCGCCATGTGGTAGCCGGAGATCGAGATCGTGTTCCACCTCGGGATCTCGGCCCCGCAGTACCTGAAGATGTCCGCGGTCAGGCGCAGAGAGGGCTTCGGCGGGAAAATGTACGTCCCGCGCGCGATGTACTCCTTGAGCACGTCGTTCTGGATCGTGCCCGTGAGGCGGTCGGCCGGGACGCCCTGTTCCTCGCCGACCAGCTGGTACATCAGCAGCAGGAGCGCTGCGGGGGCGTTGATCGTCATCGACGTCGACACCTCGCCCAGTGGGATCCCGTCGAACAGCACCCGCATGTCGTCGACCGAGTCGATCGCCACGCCCACCTTGCCGACCTCGCCGCGCGCGATCGCGGCGTCACTGTCGTGGCCCATCTGGGTCGGCAGGTCGAACGCGACGGACAGGCCCGTGGTGCCGTGGGCGATCAGGTCCTTGTAGCGGGCGTTGGACTCGGCAGCCGTGCCGAAACCGGCGTACTGGCGCATCGTCCAGGGGCGGCCGGTGTACATGGAGGGGTACACGCCCCGGGTGAAGGGGTACTCGCCCGGCTCGCCCAGCTTCTGAGCCGGGTCCCAGTCCGCGAGCGTGTCGGGCCTGTACACCGGTTCGATGGGTAGTCCCGACTCGGTCTCACGCGTCATGGTGTGTGCCTCCGCGTAGCTTGCCAGTCGCCGCACACAACAATGCCGCGTAGTTCGTCCCCGGTCATGTGCGGGGAACATCGATGGGACGGGCGGATGGGGGTACGGACGGATGGGGGTAGGGACGATGAGCTTCGGGGGGTCCGGCTTGCGTACTACGGACATGCGAAAGGTGATTTCCGCCGTTCTCGCGGCTCTCGCCGTGGGCGGCTGCACGGTGCAGACCACCGACCCGGACGGCGACGCTCGGTCGCCCGTGCACATCCAGGTCTCACACCCGCCCGCCGACGGCAAACCCGGCGCCACGACCTCTCCGGCGCCGACACGGACACCGACACCGGCCTCGACACCCGCGCCGAAGAAGGCGCCCCCCGCGCCGCCCGCCGCCGTTCTCTGGTCGCGCGGTGACAGCGGGCGGGACGTGCGCGAACTCCAGGCACGGCTGCGCCAGGTCGCCTGGCTCTACGACGGGCCGACCGGGTCGTACGACGACCTGACGGAGAGCGCCGTGAAGGGCTTCCAGGGCAAGCGCGGGCTGCCGCGCACCGGAAGGACCGACACCGTCACCTGGCAGCGGCTGCTGCGGATGACGCGCGAGCCCGGACAGTGGGAGCTGTATCTGATGGGCGGGCAGCCGGCCGCCTATCCCGACCCGCGCTGCCTCCGGGGCAGGGTGCTGTGCATCAGCAAGACGAGCCGCACGCTGCGCTGGATGATCGACGGCCGGACCGTCTCGACGGTGTCCGTGCGGTTCGGCAGCCAGTACACCCCGACCCGGGAAGGAGTCTTCGAGGTCTACTGGAAGTCACGGCACCATGTGTCGACGCTGTACGACTCCCCGATGCCCTACGCGATGTTCTTCAGCGGCGGACAGGCGGTCCATTACTCCGCCGACTTCGCGGCCCGCGGCTACGGCGGCGCCTCGCACGGCTGTGTGAACGTACGGGACGAGACGGCGATCGCCGCGATCTTCGCCGAGGTGAGCAACGGCGACAAGGTCGTCATCTACTGGTGAGCCGGCGACGGCGGAGGGGATGATCTGGGGCGCGGACGGGACCGGGGGAACGTGTCCCGCCCGCGCCAGGTGCACGAGCCGTAGGTACGGGGGGAACCCCGGCTCTGTGCGAGGAACCGATGACCAGTCGGCTCACTGTCTACTGCGTCGGCACCGCCAAAAATGTCACACCCGGCACGCGAGAACGTCCCCGGCTCGCGTCTACGCAGGTCAGAAGGGTGCGCTGCGGTCAATCCCGGCGCTGTGCGGGGAAAGGTCTTCTGCGGCGTGCGGGGCTCAGGTGGCCGTCGGCAGCGGCAGGATGCCGTACGACGGGTCGGTGGCCGGGGCCGGTACGTTGCGGGGCTCGTCCGGCTTGAGGGCGGTGAAGGACGTCGGTGTGGGCGTCGGCCTCGTCGCGGCCCGGCCGCCGTGACCTCCGCCGTTGCCATGGCCGTTGCCGTTGCCCTGGCCGTTGTCCTGGTCGTTCCCGTCGCCGTTTCCACCGCTGTCGCCGTGGCCGTTGCCGCCGGTCGCGCCGTCGCCCTTGCCGCCGTTGTCACCGGCGCCGCTCTGGCCGCCGTCGGCGCCGATGTCCCCCCTGCCCTCCCCGGTGCCCGTGCCGATGTCGGCGTTCGAGCGGACGGCCGGTTCATGCCTCAGGGCGTTCTCGCAGTACTTCGGCACCTTCGTGGAGCCCTTGGCCGCCCTTTCCAGGGCCCGTCTGTGCTCCGCGTCCAGTCTCTTGCCGCTGCGCATGTCGCGGCAGGAGGAGACGAGGCCGCCGCGCCAGTCGCCGGGCAGGCTCATGTCGGAGCGGGAGCCCTGTCCCCCGTCGGTCGGATGGGCCCGGGGCTCGTCGCGCCCGTCGGCGCCCCGGTCGGCGGAGCCCCCGGTCGTGGCGTCGGGCAGGGACGGCACGCTCTTGCCCCGGGTGCCGCCGTCCGTAGACGGCGAGGCCAGCATGGGGTCGCGTGACTCGGCGGCCGACACGGTGGCGGCGGGCCGGCCGGGCTCGTCACCGCCGAACGGGTTCGGCAGGACGCCGACGCCTGCGGCCATCGCGACCGAGCCGACCATGCCTGCGGCCAGCGCGGCACCGAGCCCCAGGCGCAGGGGACGGCCCCAGCGGGCCGGGCGGACACCACTGTGGCGGGCGGCGCCGGAACTCCCGAACCGTCCCACCCGTACGAGACCCATGTCCGAACCCATGTCCGACGAGGGTCGCGTAACGGTCGCGGGGGCAACGGTGGCGGGGTCCGGGACCGGGCGGGCCTTGCGGAAGGCGGCCAACGCGGCGGCCTCGCCGGGGAGCTCGGCGCTGCCCGGCGGGGTCTCCACGGAGAGCGAGTCCAGGGTCTTGGCGAGCTGCTGGGCCTGGTCGCGGGCTTCGGGGCCCGCGGACGCCAGTGAAATCTCCAGTGGCTCCCCGCTCAGCAAACGTTCCGCCGTAGCGCGGTCCAGCCACCTGTACCGGTCGTCGTCGGCCATCACATGTCCTTCTGCGTCCGCGAACGCGTATGCGTCACACCGGCCGACGTAACCGCACGTCCGTGCGGTTCCCGTGGAGGTGGCAGCGCGTCGAGCGAGGCGGTCGCGTCCGGGTCCTCCCCGAGCAACTCCGCGAGCCGTCTCAGACCGCGGTGCGCCGCCGTGCGGACGGCTCCGGGGCGCTTGCCGAGGGTCTCGGCGGCGGTCTTGGCATCGAGGCCGACGACCACGCGCAGGACGACGGCCTCGGCCTGGTCCTGCGGCAACCGGGCGATGAGGGAAAGGGTGCTGTCGGTGGCCAGGGACTCCATGGCCTCGCCCGCCGTGTCGGAGTCGGCGGCCCGGCCGGACAGCTCGGTCTCGTCGCCGCCTATCGCCGGACGGCGCCCACGCATACGTATGTGATCGAGGGCACGGTTGCGGGCGATCCGCGCGGCCCAGCCCCGGAACCGGTCCGCGTCCCCGCTGAATCGGTTCAGGTCACGGGCGATCTGGAGCCAGGCCTCGGACGTCACGTCCTCGGCGTCCGGGTCGCCGACCAGCGTCCGTACATATCCGAGCAGCCGTGGGTGCACCGAGCGGTACACAGTCCGGAACGCGGTCTCGTCCCCGGCCTGTGCCGCAAGCACCGCGGTGGTCAGCTCCGCGTCGTCCCCCTGCACCGCGTACACCTCAAGACCTCAGTGGATGCAGTTGCCTGTTGTCCGCAGCCTGTAGCGAAAGGCACGTTACGGCGTCAAAGTGCTCCTCGTCCATGTCCGTCCAGCGTGCAACTAACTCGTGATGCCGTGACGGTGTGACAGAAAACGCGCCCGCGGCGCTGTAGGAGATACGGGCCGCCGCGCGGCCCGTGCCGCGCGACGGCCGGGGCCTCTCCTGTGGGGGGTGGCGGCCCCGGTCGTTGCCATCGGCGGCCAGCAGGACCCGCCGTCCACGTCCATACCCCAGGGCCGGCTCAGATCGCCGTCGCGTCCAGGCACAGCAGCCGCAGCGACCCGTGGCCGCCGAAACAGCGGCGGGCCTCGTCGACCGGGTCCCAGAACCGCCCGTCGGCCGTACGAATCCAGTGCCCGCCGTCCGTCTCCAGCCACTCCGCGGCGCCCCCGGCCTGCCGCACGATCACCTCACCCGCGTACGCCCCGAAGCCGCGCAACACCGACTCCACGGCGGCGTACGGCGTCTGCTCGCGGCGCAGTTCCTCGATCATCCGGTCGACGCGCCACAGGCTCTGGGTCGAGTAGTCGAGGCGCAGCCGCGCGCCCTCGCGCATCGTCGCGACGGTGTCGGCGGCCCACCGCACGGGCTTCGCGGCGGCCTGCGGGCGTATCGCTCGTTCTGGTGCTCGGTGTGCTGTCACAGTCCAGGAAAGCGCGCAGGTGGCGGTCGGTGGCACCCGATTCCGGCGATCGACGGAAATCGGTGCGGGACCACCCCAGGTCCATCCCGGAACGACACAGGAAAACCACACGGCCCACCCGTTTCGGGAGGTCAGGCCCGTCCGCGTGCCCGTCGCGACACCACCGCGCGCAGTACGCGCCTGCCCTCCGTCGACACCGCGAGCGCCTGCCGCAGCCCGCCGGAACCATGACTGGCGATCAGTTCCAGGACCCTGATCTGGCGCCGCAGTTCGGCCGATACGAGGGGCGAAATGCCCTCCGTACGGCCTTCACGACAGGAGTCGACCGAGGCCGCGTCGGCGGCGGAGGCGGAGGCGGAGGCGTCCAGGAGCCGGTGGATGCGGAGCGCGGCGACGGAACAGGCGTCGGCCCACTCGCGCACTCCGGCGGCGGACCGGATGGCGGGGGCGTCGACGAGCATCCGCCGGGCGAGGAAGGTGGCCTCGCTCTCGGCGGAGGCCGGAGAGGTGGGGGCGGGGGCAGCCGGGTCGACGGCGTCCGCGGTGCCTTCGGCGTTGAGCTTGACGCGGGCCTGTTCCAGCCGGGTCGCCCATTCCTCCGCGTCGCTGCCGTCGGCGAGGCCGGCCCACAGGGGGCGCAGGATCTCGTCGTCACCGCCCAGGAGGGACACGCACCGATCCAAACAAGCCAGTCCGCTGACTGTCAGGCCGCGCTCGTCGGCATCAGCGATCAGTTCCACCAGGCTCATGCACGCCTCCCTCCGAGGGCGCCATCCCTTACGGAGCCCGTGCTGTCCCTTACTGCGTGCAACGTACCCGGAGCGTCACAGGGGCAGAACACCAAGTCGGTCGAGGAACCGGAAGAACAGGTTTTCGGCCAATGGGTCGGGCTCTGAGGTCAGTACGTCGAGGAGCGGCCCGGCGTTCACCGTATGGCCGGCCTCGGCGGCCCAGTCGACCGCGCGTTCGGCGGCGTCGCCGGGTTCCAGGAAGTAGTCGTCGAGTGTGAGCCCGCCGTCCTCCTCACCCGCCCCCGCACCGTCGCCCTGTCCGGCGCCCAGGTACCCGGCCATGGCGCCGCGCGCGAGACAGGTGGTCCACGCCCCGCTCTCGGGCGCCGCCGCCTCCAGCACCACGCAGTGGCTGTCCATGACGTACCCGAAGAGCGCGGGCGCGCCGGTCTCCAGGGCGAGGGTGTTCATGCTACCGACGTCACCGTCGCCGCTCGGGTACTCCCACACCTGCCAGCCGTCGTCCCGCCGTTCTCGCGAGGTCAGCCCGTCGCGCACCGCCCGCAGGGCGTCGGTCTCGGCGAGCGGCCGCTCGCTCCTGCCCACGATCAAGTAGCCCCAGTAACCCAATGCCATCCCCCTGGCGTTTCGGTTCTGCTCGCTCTGCCCGCGCCGAATACACCACAGAGACAAGGAGGTTGGCCAGTGATCTGACGCCGGGCGTGTCAGACGTCCGCGGGGACGGGGCCGCGCAGGGCCTTCTCCTGTTGCATGCGGGTCAGCCGGAGCACGACGAGGATCGCGAGTACGGCGGCCGCGATGTCGGTGGCGTCGGAGAGCAGCACCTGGACGACGCCGTCCCGGATCCTGATCGCCGTGTCGGCGCGGTCGAACGTGCCGAAATCGTCCCGGCTGGTGAAGAGCGCGACGAGCCACACCGCCCACCAGGCGTTGACGAGCACGTGCGGGGCGCGGGTGCCCGCAGGGCTGCTCGCGTCCCAGATGTCCAGCATGATCCGGCGGGGGAACCACAGGCTCACGATCGGCACGAACCAGCACCAGCCCGTCCAGCCGCGCTTCATCCTGTGCCCGAACGGGTTGAACACCTCGGCGTTGACCCGCACGCGCAGAAACCAGATGAGGAAGACGACGGCCGTCGCGAAGAAGGTCGCCGTCTGTATGTATCCGGCGGCGGTGTAGAGCGAGTCCGCGCGATCGGCGTCGCGCTGGACGATGCCGTAGATGTCGTAGGGGTGGCTGTTCTTCGCGAGGGACCCCATCACGTCGTACATGGTGATGTCGGCGTAGACGGCGAAGAGGTCGACGGCGATGACCAGGCCGAGCATTGCCGCGACGGCCTTGCCGAGTCCGACCGGCGAACGCAGCCATGCCGGTCCGTGCGGCTGGATGACGGGGCCGGTCGGAGCGGAATCCTGGCCGCGCTTGCTGAACATGTGAATCCCCCGAGACCGACGGTACGGGAGGCCGTGCCGTCGGCAAGAAGCCGGGCGCTTCCCCCCAGGGACACGCCCGGCATACGAATACGTGTACTACTCGTGCGGAACCTACGGTTCACCCGGCCCCCGCGTCCAGCCGTATCAGCCCAGCCGGTTCGCCAGCTTCTTGAAGTCGGTCCAGGACAGGGGTGGTTGGGCCCGGGGATCCCACAGCTTCTGGACGGTCGCCCGCAGCGGCATCCGGATTCCGACGGCCACCTGGTTCTGTGTCTGTGATCCGGCGAGGTCGCACCAGACGGCGAAGACTCCGCCGAGTATCTGACTGTCGTACGTCGATGAGACGGCCGTGCTGCCGCGCAGCACCCGCGGGGTCCACTGCCGGTAGATCCGCTCACCGGTGGGATAGACGAAGGTGTTCGGCTGCCCGAGCACGTAGTAGAGGTACTCGTCGTTGTAGTTGACGACCTTGCGGCCCGCGCTCAGATACCCGGCCGGCTGCCGGGCGCCGATCTCCTTGCCGGTCCAGTAGGCGACCTGGATGCTCTTGGCCGGCTGGACCGAACTCGACTGGTAGAAGCCGTCGTTCCAGGCGCGCACAGCCGTCCGGTTGTGGGCACGGACGGTGGCGGCGCGGTCGTTGAGCCAGCCCGTCGCCAGGTCGGAGACGCCGGCGCCGGACCCGTACTTCCTGGTGGCCGCGGCGGCGAGCTGAGGGTAGGAAGCCGCCGGGTTGGAGACCGTCAGGGCCCGGTACTCGTCGCCGCCCAGGTGCCAGGAGGGGCCTGGGAAGAGGTCTGCGTACTCGCCCAGCAGGTCGTCGACGATCTTCGCGGACTCGGGCTTGGAGATGTCGATCGCCCCGCGGGCCGGCGTACCTAGCGCGTTGGTCAGCTGGAGGTCGGGGTGCGCGGCGAGGACCGCGCCCAGGTGGCCCGGGGAGTCGATCTCGGGCACGACGGTGATGTGACGGCTCGCGGCGAGGGCGAGGATGCGGCGGACCTCGGCCTTGGTGAGGTGGTCCTTGGAGACGATCTCCGGGTGGGTGTCGGAGGCGATCCGGAAGCCCTGGTCGTCGGAGAAGTGCAGGCCCAGCTCGTTGAACTTGAGGTCGCCCAGTTCACGGACGCGGTCCTCGATCCAGGACGCCGTGAAGTGCTTGCGCGCGATGTCCAGCATCAGCCCGCGCTGCGGCTTGGCGGGCCGGTCGCGCACGACGCCCTCGGGGGCGGTGCTCCCGCCGCTCACCTCCTGCTTGAGGGTGCGGGTGCCGTAGAAGACGCCGGCTTCGGCGGGCGCGGCGACGGTGACGCGGCGGTTCTTGACGGTGAGGGTGTAGGACTCGGGGCCTTTCTGCGCCTGTCCCGGGTCCAGCTTGAGCTGGACGTCCCCGGCACGAGGGGCGGCGCTCCCGCCGTACGTCATCCTCAGCTCGCCGGCGAGCAGCCTCCCCTCGTCGGCGAGAGCGCCGGCGCCGACGACCACACGGGCGGTCGAGGCGGGGCGCCAGCCGGGGCCCCGGGCGGCTATGTGCTCGCGTACGGCGGGGATGGTGCGGGGGGCCTTGGAGAGGGGGTAGACGCGGGCGGGGGCTGGAGAGGGGGCGGCGGGGGAAGGGGTGCGGGATCCGACCGCGGGTGCGGAGCTGGCCGCTTCGGCCACGTTCGAGGAGCGCGCAGCGCCGGTCGACGCGGCGGTGCTGCCGGTGTCGGTGTCGGTGCCCGCGTCGCCGACCGGCCAGAAAGCGACGGACACCCCTACCGCCCCGGCGGCGACGAGAACACCGGCCCCGAGAAGCAACCTGGACCCCTGTCCGTACGTCTTCCTCCTTGGACCCCGTTTCCGCTCAGGAGCCCGCCGCCTCCGCCCGGTCATCGGTTCCCACCTGTCCGAACCTCATGTATCGCCCGCATGCCACGCACCTCCTGGATCGCCTCCACCTCTGAACCTACGACCCCACTACACCGGTAGCGTCCACCGTACGTTCCGAAAACCTCCCGTTCGGGTGAAATTCAGACACGTCCATCGGACGGCTCCTGACCGCTCTCGATAATGTGAGCGGCACTGCGGCGCTTCTCCCGCACATCCCACACATCAATCCCAGAACCCGAGGACTCACGCTGTCCGCGCCCCGTCTTCCCCACCTCTCCGGCCAGCTCGCCATGCCGGCACAGACGCGCACCGAGTCCCCCTGTCCAACCCTGCCGGGTTCTCTTACGCCCACCAGCCTGGAGCGGTTCAACACCGACCCCGCCGAGGATGTGGAGCGCGCGCTCCTCACCTGCCTGCGCAGCCTCCGCTGGGCCCACCGCCTCGCCGACCACCGCCCCTACCCCGACCTGGACTCCCTGCTCGCGGCAGCGGACGAGGCGGCGTACGACCTGACCCCGGGCGACCTGTCGGAGGCCCTGGCGGCGGAGGCGCTGCCCGCGCTGCCCGACGGCGTGTACTCCGCGGCCCACACGGCTCTGAGCGCGGCGCATGCGGCGTACGAGAGTCGCTTCGGGCACGTGTTCGTCATCCACGTCGACAGCACCTCCCCGGACGAGGCCCTCAACCAGGTCCTGACAGGCATCCGGTCACGGTTGACGAACGATCCGGAAGAGGAGCGGGTGGTTGCGGCGGAGGAGCTGCGGCGCCTGGCAAGGCAACGGTTGGGGAACGCCCTGAGGGGCGCGGGGCGGCAACATATTGCGGCTCCGCCGCGGGGCGCGACCAGCCACAGCTGACCTGTCACCGGGCATACGAACCGCACCCCCTCCCCAGTAGCCGCCCCCAGTAGCCCGTAAGAAGCCTGTTTGATCACATCGGTAGGGCCGCCGTAAGCGTTCCGACAACACGTCGCTACGATGGCGAGGGCCGGTGGACCGTACCCGGCCGGGCCCGACCGACACCCAAGCCGGCGCGGCCCCAATCCCCGCTCCCGGAGGGTTTTCCGTGCCGGCTGGAACGCTGTACCGCGGCCGGGAAGGAATGTGGTCCTGGGTGGCTCATCGAGTCACCGGCGTCCTCATCTTCTTCTTCCTGTTCGTACACGTCCTGGACACCGCTCTCGTCCGTGTCTCCCCCGAGGCCTACGACAAGGTTGTGGCCACGTACAAGACGCCGATCGTCGCCGTGCTGGAGTACGGCCTCGTCGCCGCCATCCTCTTCCACGCGCTCAACGGCCTGCGCGTCATCGCCGTCGACTTCTGGTCGAAGGGCCCGCGCTACCAGAAGCACATGCTCTGGACCGTCGTCGGCCTGTGGGTCGTGCTGATGATCGGGGCGATCTACCCCGTCCTCGGTCACGCCGCTCGTGAACTGTTCGGGAGCTGACGACATGGCGACGACTGAATCCACCGCCTCGGGCGTCGGGCCCGTCGAGGGCGCGGGCGCGTTCTCGGGATACGACGCCGACAACCCGGCGCTCCTGATCGAGGCCCCGCGCAAGCGCACCAAGAAGACCCCGAAGTCCACCAGGGGCAACTTCGAGATGTACGGCTGGCTGTTCATGCGGCTGTCCGGCATCGTCCTGGTCGTGCTGGTCCTGGGCCACCTCCTCATCCAGCTGGTGCTGGACGGCGGTGTCTCCAAGATCGGCTTCGCCTTCGTGGCCGGCCGCTGGGCCTCCCCGTTCTGGCAGGTCTGGGACCTGCTGATGCTGTGGCTGGCGATGCTGCACGGCGCCAACGGCCTGCGCACCGTCATCAACGACTACGCGGAGCGCGCGAACACCCGGCTGTGGCTCAAGGGCCTGCTCTACACCGCCACGGTGTTCACGATCCTGCTGGGCACGCTGGTGATCTTCACCTTCGACCCGAACATCCGCTAGGCCACGGTGCTGAGGGACTGAGGAAATCCTGATGAAGATCCACAAGTACGACACCGTCATCGTCGGCGCCGGCGGCGCCGGCATGCGCGCCGCGATCGAGTCGACGAAGCGCAGCCGTACCGCCGTACTGACGAAGCTCTACCCGACCAGGTCCCACACGGGCGCCGCGCAGGGCGGTATGGCCGCCGCGCTCGCCAACGTGGAGGAGGACAACTGGGAGTGGCACACCTTCGACACGATCAAGGGCGGTGACTACCTGGTCGACCAGGACGCCGCCGAGATCCTGGCGAAGGAGGCCATCGACTCGGTCCTCGACCTGGAAAAGATGGGCCTGCCGTTCAACCGCACGCCCAACGGGACGATCGACCAGCGCCGCTTCGGCGGTCACAGCCGTAACCACGGCGAGGCGCCGGTCCGCCGGTCCTGCTACGCCGCGGACCGCACCGGTCACATGATCCTCCAGACGCTGTACCAGAACTGCGTGAAGGAGGGCGTGGAGTTCTTCAACGAGTTCTACGTCCTCGACCAGCTGATCGTCGAGGTCGACGGTGTGAAGCGGTCGGCCGGCGTCATCGCCTACGAACTGGCGACCGGTGAGATCCACGTCTTCCAGGCGAAGGCCGTGATCTACGCGTCCGGCGGCTGCGGCAAGTTCTTCAAGGTGACGTCGAACGCCCACACGCTGACCGGTGACGGCCAGGCGGCGGTCTACCGTCGCGGGCTGCCGCTGGAGGACATGGAGTTCTTCCAGTTCCACCCGACCGGCATCTGGCGCATGGGCATCCTGCTGACGGAGGGCGCCCGCGGTGAGGGCGGCATCCTCCGCAACAAGGACGGCGAGCGCTTCATGGAGAAGTACGCGCCGGTGATGAAGGACCTGGCGTCACGTGACGTCGTCTCGCGGTCCATCTACACGGAGATCCGCGAGGGGCGTGGCTGTGGCCCCGAGGGCGACCACGTCTACCTCGACCTGACCCACCTCCCGCCGGAGCAGCTGGACGCCAAGCTGCCCGACATCACCGAGTTCGCCCGTACCTACCTGGGCATCGAGCCGTACACGGACCCGATCCCGATCCAGCCCACCGCGCACTACGCGATGGGCGGCATCCCGACGAACGTCGAGGGTGAGGTGCTCCGCGACAACACGACCGTGGTGCCCGGCCTGTACGCCGCCGGTGAGGTCGCGTGTGTGTCGGTGCACGGCGCCAACCGCCTCGGCACGAACAGCCTCCTGGACATCAACGTGTTCGGGAAGCGGGCCGGTATCGCGGCGGCGGAGTACAGCCAGAAGGCCGACTTCGTCGAACTCCCCGAGAACCCGGCCGAGTTGGTGATCTCCCAGGTGGAGCACCTGCGCGAGTCCACGGGCACGGAGCGGGTCGCCGCGCTGCGCCTGGAGCTCCAGGAGACCATGGACGCGAACGTCATGGTGTTCCGTACCGAGCAGACGATCAAGACGGCGGTGGAGAAGATCGCGGAACTCCGCGAGCGCTACCTGAACGTCTCGATCCAGGACAAGGGCAAGCGGTTCAACACGGACCTGCTGGAAGCCATCGAGCTCGGCAACCTGCTGGACCTCGCCGAGGTCATGGCGGTGTCGGCCCTGGCCCGCAAGGAGTCGCGCGGCGGTCACTACCGCGAGGACTACCCGAACCGCGACGACGTCAACTTCATGCGCCACACGATGGCGTACCGCGAGGTGGGCGACGACGGCACCGAGTCCATCCGTCTCGACTACAAGCCGGTCGTCCAGACCCGCTACCAGCCGATGGAGCGTAAGTACTGATGGCAACCCCTGTTCTGGACAAGACGGACGCGGCCGGCGAGCCCGAGCCCGGCTTCGCCGACTCCCCGTACATCACAGCAACCTTCCGCATCCGCCGCTTCAACCCGGAGCTGGCGGCCGAGGCGGTCTGGGAAGACTTCCAGCTGGAGATCGACCCGAAGGAACGCGTCCTCGACGCCCTCCACAAGATCAAGTGGGACCAGGACGGTTCGCTCACGTTCCGTCGCTCCTGCGCGCACGGCATCTGCGGCTCGGACGCCATGCGGATCAACGGCAAGAACCGCCTTGCCTGCAAGACCCTGATCAAGGACATCAACCCCGCCAAGCCGATCACGGTCGAGCCCATCAAGGGCCTGACGGTCCTGAAGGACCTCGTCGTCGACATGGAGCCGTTCTTCCAGGCGTACCGCGACGTGATGCCCTTCCTCATCACGAAGGACACGAACGAGCCGACGCGCGAGCGCTTCCAGACGGCGGAGGACCGGGAACGGTTCGACGACACGACGAAGTGCATCCTGTGCGCGGCGTGCACGTCGTCGTGCCCGGTGTTCTGGAACGACGGCCAGTACTTCGGCCCGGCGGCGATCGTCAACGCGCACCGGTTCATCTTCGACTCGCGTGACGAGGCGGGCGAGCAGCGCCTGGAGATCCTGAACGACCGGGACGGCGTCTGGCGCTGCCGGACGACGTTCAACTGCACGGACGCGTGCCCTCGTGGCATCGAGGTCACGAAGGCGATCCAGGAAGTGAAGAGGGCGCTGATCACTCGGCGGTTCTGATCTTTCGGAGTTACCGAGTTCGCCCCAGGGCCCTGTTTCTGTATCAACAGAAACAGGGCCCTCAGGCGTTTTTGGCGTGATTGCGCTGCTACCAGGGGGCGCATTTGTAGGTCACACTCCGAACGCGTGGTCTTCGGCGCTTTCGGAGGGGGCTGGCTTGGAACCTGGCGGGGAATCCACGCAGAGAAGACGGCTGCCCTGGCACGCGCCCAGACCCTTGGGCTACGGGCCGGCCAGCAGTTCCGCGCTCTTCGTGGCATCACCACTGCTCACGGCCGCCGCTTTGTCTCTCGCGGGTGTGGTCGGTGGAGCGGACGACGAATTCCGCTGGCCCGGCCCCATTCTCCTGCTGCTCGTCATCTCGGCGCTGGCGCTGGTCGCGAGCATTCAGCTGGGCTATCAGGGGCGCCTCTACTTGTACTCGTACGACGACCTGGTCAGTTGGAAGTCGATCGAATTCGTCGATGCCGAACAGATGTCGCTGTTCAAAAGGCAGCAGGAAGATCAGAAGAAGTGGCGGAAGTACAACACCGCGGCGGTCCACTGCTTCAACGGGGGAACCCTCCTGCTGGGACTTGGGGTCGCCGCGGCGCTCGTACCGCCCAAGTGCAGTATGCAGTCGGAGTGGCGCTGGGCAGCCGCTGCGGTCGTCCTCGTCGCGACCATCGTGGACGGTGTCTGGATCAGCTATCTCCATCTGAGAGTCGCCGATCCGCCCAGCCGAATTCTGCGCACAGTCCGCCGAATCCTTCACAAGGAGCCGCCAGATGCTGACTGACATCGAACTCCCCGGATTCCCGCCCGAGGACGGCAGACCCTGCTGCCTCTACTGCGACACCCCACTTTTCCCCGAGGGCGAGTACGTCGTCTATACCGAGGCCGAATTCAAGAAATGGGAGGAGTCCATCCGGCCACGCAGTGCGCCACGGAACACGGTTTTCCGCGATTTGCACGGAAAGGCCGGCCGTCACACACCCACCTGTGACTACCGCGATCTGCCGCCCATCGCACTCTGGCAACAGGACCTCGATCTCATGGACCACATACGCACCAAGCTCTCCGGGGCCAAGCAGTCCTCCCCCTGATCACAGCCCCTCCACAACCGGCCACTACGATTGCGCCACGCGCCGCCTCCCCATTGCGGCCGAAGTGGAAGTGGACGGGCGATGGTGAACGGCGGCGTCGGGAACCGGGCGTCTCGGTTTCGGGTGTGGACGGGGATCGTCGTGCTCGGCGTCGGCTGCTTTCTCGCCGGGGACTCCGCTCGGCGGACCGGCGAGGCACTGATGTTCGTCGCCCGTTGGTGGCCGTGGATCCTCCTGGCCGTGGCTCTGCTGAACCTGCTCAGGTCGGCGATGCCCACGGGTTCGTACATCGGACCGCTCGTCCTCGGCACCGTGGCGCTGGTCGGACTGGCGATGTCCGACGGCGCCGGCACCCGAGAGGTGAAGGACATCGCGCTGCCCGGCGTACTCGTCGTGGCCGGCGCCGGGCTCGCGCTGGCGGCTTCGCACGATGCCCGGACGACCAGTTGGACCCGGTTCCTGACGACCGGCCGGGTCACCATGCCGAAGGGGTCGCGCGGGACGGTCACCGTCCGGGCCGTACTGGGCGACCTGCGTGCCGACCTGACCCAGGCGCCGGCCGACGGCGAGACGACCGTGCACCTCACGGCGATCGCGGGACATGTACAGGTGACGGTCCCGAAAGACCGGGCGGTGCGGGTGCACGCGTCCGGGGCGGTGCTCACGCACATAGGGGAGACGGGCGTCGACCCGGTGGAACCGGCCGACCTCTCAAGGGGATTCACGATCCATGTGCTGGGGGTCTGCGGCGCGGTGGGCATCGTCCGGGTGTAGCCCGCGCGGGCGGCGGTCGGCGCGATGGTGGTCGTACGGGAGATCGGGCCGCCCTCGACCGGTGAGCAGGTCGGAGACGCCCGCGAAGAGTGCGTCCTCTTCCTCGGGCGTGCCCGGCAGCGGCAGGTGCAGCGCGTCCACCAGGTCGAACCGGTGAACGTCGAACACGACCCGCATCAGCCCCGCGTACGACTGCGCCGCGATGACCGCACCCTTGTACGCGACCGCCGCCAGCAGCAGGGCGGCGGCGCTGAGCCAGCGGTACGCGGGTTCGTCGTACAGGGCTGTCGCCGAGACGACCGTCAGAGCGAGGAAGCTCCAGCAGAGGTTGGTCGCCACGTCCAGGGCGTCGCGGGTGGAGCGCAGGACGTCGGACATACGGTCGGAGACCTGCATGTATATGCGGGGCCAGGAGGCGAGGGTGGAGAGGCCGTAGCGCTCCCCTGCAGTCATCTCGCCGGCGCGCAGGGCGTTGCCGAGAGCGGTGGGGAGAAGTACGTCGACGGGTGGGCGGGCGCCGAGCCGTCGACCTGCGTCAGCGCGTACGCGACGGCCCGCCGCTCCTCTCGATGCCCCGCTCGATGTCCTGCCGCCCTGCGCCCGCTCCCGCAACGCCTCCCAGCGCCGCCGCTGCACCTCGACGAGTACGCCGGCCAGCCGAGCGGTCAGCGGCCACCGGTCCCAGTAGCCCTCCAGGACGCGTACGGCCCGTACCTGGAAGGGCTGGAGGAGAAGGGCGAGGAGACCGGCGCACGCGGTGAGGGCGAGGAGGGTGGCGGCGACGGCACCGGAGGTCGCGGGGACGACGGCACCCCAGTCGCTGCGACGCCCGCCGAAACTCCCCGCGCGCACAAGGGCCCAGAGGCATCCGACGAAGAGCCCGCACGGCACGAACCCGACCACAAGCAGCCGCCGCACGAAGCCCTCCCCCTTCGACCAACGCCTTCGACCAACGCCGCTCGGACAACTCGCGCCCCATACGTACCTGAATACCCATCAGTATGACTAGGAACTTGGTCAACTCCCGTTACAGACTGGGCACATGAACAATCTGAGGAAATCGATCGCAGCACTGTCGGCCGTCGCAGCCACGACAGCCACGCTGCTCGCGATACCCCCCACTGCCTCGGCAACTCCCGCGACAGACACGGCATTTGGCCAACGACCCCTCGCGCGGGAGAACTTCGACCACCTCCCCCTCGGCCCGGTCACCGCCGGCCACGGCTGGACGACGGACACCTCCAACGGCACCCTGACCGTCGCCCGGAGCGCGAACGGCAAGGGCCGCGAACTCCGCATCCGTACGGAGGGCAACGGCCGCGCGTTCGTCGTCTTCCCCGACCTCGCCCCGCCCGGCAACAGCTACTGGGCCCGCCTGCGCCTGCGCGTGGACGCCTTCCCCACGGCCCCCGACTGGGCCCACTGGACGATCGCGGAGGCCTCCGGCGCCGACTCCCCCACCCTCGTACGCCCGCTGGGCGGCCAGTACGCCCCCACGGACAAGGGCAACTTCTGGGGCGCCGGCTCCGATCTGGGCCCGACGGGCGACTGGACGTCGTGGAAGACGTCGGCACCGGCGGTCGCGGACAAGTGGAACTGCGTGGAATTCCATCTCGACGCCGCGGACAGCCGGGTCACGGTGTACTTCGACGGGGTCGAGCAGTCCGACCTGACGGTCGACGCCACCCATCACGGCGGCGCCCAGGACTCCGACTTCGCCTTCCCGACGTTCGACAAGCTGAAGCTGGGCTGGCAGCTGTATCAGGGGAACCCGTCGCCGGCGTCGTACGACGTGCGGATGGACGATGTGGTGGTGAGTCCGGGGCGCGTGGGCGGGTGTTGAGGCGGGGCCTCTGACCCGGTCGGTGTAGGGGTGAGGCGGTGCCCTGCCTCACCCCGTACCCCTTTTGGAATCACCCCGGCCCGGGTGACGGTCCGCTCAACCGAGGATGAGCGGGAGCCTCGCGGCGAGGTCATCGAGGGCGACTGTCTCCGCGTCCGTCGGCGTACGGCGGCCGGTGCCGATCAGCAGCGCGTCCTCGTCGGAGAAGGCGGCAGGAAACCCCGCACCCGCGATCGCCTCCAGCGATGCGCGTGCCGCCGCGAGAGTCTCGGCGGGTGGCGTCTGCACAGGTTGCGGCAGATACGCGATCAGGTCGAGGTGGTGCAGGGTCCATTCGAGGACGTACGCGGAGAGGTAGTCCCCGACGGTCAGCACCTCGTCGCGGGTGCCGACACGGACGGCGGGATCGGCGAGCTGGGCGGCGCGGCCTGCGGCGGAACCGACGTCGTCGAGGTGGAACTTGAGCAGCGCGGGCTCGCCGTAGGCGGCGGCCAAGCGGGGGATCAGGGCGTCGAGCGGGTCGTCGCCGGTCGGGGGTTCGGTGCGGACGTCCCAGTAGGTGGCGGCGTCGACGGTCGGCTCGGCCTCGGTGGGCGTGACGAGGGTGATCAGGACGTCCTGGGCATCGATGACCAGGTGACAGACCAGGTCCCGTACCAGCCAGCCGGTGCAGCCGGAGGGGCGCGCGAAGTCCTCGTCGGGGATTTCGGCGACGGCGGTGAGCAATGCCGTCCAGGAGCGCGAGAAGAGATCCACCTCAGCACGGTATTGCGGGACGGAAACGGCGGACAAGCGCATTCGAGTCCCTGACATGATCGACCCCAACATGTCATGAGCAGAGCGACCTCTGGGGAGAGGTCGGGGGGAGGTACGCAGCGATGCGCACCATCACAGAAGGCGTGCTGGAGTCCAGTCGGTGCCCTCAGTGCGGTACGGAGATCCAGGCGGACAGCCGTTTCACCAAGTGGTGTCCGGCCTGCGACTGGAACGTGGATCCGGGCGGCCCGGAGGAGAAGAAGGGCAGGCTTGAGTCACTGCGCCGCACGCTGGCGCAGCGGCACGGCGAGAAGCTGCTGGCCACGATGAGTACGGACACGGCTGAGGAGCAGCGGGCTCGTCGTGACGTGTACGGCGTGCTGGCGTACGCGGTCGCGCTGTTGATCCACGGAGTGACGGCCGTCCTCTTCGTGACCGGAGCCTGGTGCTTGGTGAGGGGCTGGGGCGGATTCTTCATGCTGCCCGGGGTGTTCCTGTTGCTGCTGGGCTGGGCCCTGCGTCCCAGGCTGAACCGGCTCCCGAAGGATGAGGACGACGGTGTCGTCCTGCGCCGCCCCGACGCGCCCGAACTGTTCGCGCTGATCGACGAGATCGCCGAGGCGTCGAGCACGAGGGGTGTGGATGCCGTGGCGGTCAACGCCGAGACGAACGCGAGCGTCCGGACATACGGCCTCCGTGGCCGCCTGCTCACCCTGGGCCTCCCCCTGTGGGAGTCCCTCACCCCCGAGCACCGAATCGCCCTGCTGGGCCACGAGTTGGGCCATTACAGCAACGGCGACGCGCAGCGCGGCCTGGTGCTGGGGACGGCGTACCGCTCACTCGGCCTCTGGCTCCACTACGTCTCCCCCATCGCGAACCCGACGAACGCCCTCCAGATGATCACCAACCTGGCGTACGTCGTGCCACGGCTGCTCGTCCTGGGCGTACTGATGCTGCTCGACACCCTCACCCTGCGCGCCAAGCAGCGCGCCGAGTACCTCGCCGACTCGGTTGCGGCGCGGGTCGGTTCGACGAGCGCGGCGGTCGGCCTGATGGACCGTCTCCTCGTCACCGACTCCATCGTCATCACCCTGCGCCGCGAGGTGAACAGCCGACGCGTGCGCCGCGGCGGACAGACCCGGGGCACCGAAGGCGACGGCCTGTGGGAGGAGTTGACGGCGCATATCGACTCCATCCCGGAGTTCGAGTACGAACGCCAGCGCCGCGTGGGCGCGTTGCGCGGTCACAGCGTCGACGCGACCCACCCGCCTACCCACTTGAGGCGCCGGCGGCTGCTCGACGGGGCGGCGGTTCCGGCGTTGGTTGCGGCGGACGACGAGCGGAGCGCGCGTATCGCCGCCGAGTTGGCGGGTGCACGGAAGGTTGTGGCGCGGGAGGTTGTGAGGGACGGGGTCGACGGGGCGTAGCGAGCCTTGGAGGCGGAGGCGGAGGCGGAGGCGGAGGCGGAGGCGTAGGCGTAGGCGTAGGCGTAGGCGTAGGCGGAGGCGTAGGCGTAGGCGGAGGCGGAGGGTGAACGATGTGGCGCGCTGCCGCTGTCGGGAGTCACTCCGATCCGGACTGCCGAACAAACTGGCCGTAGCTCCCTCCCAACGGCGTACAACCCTCTGAACACCGCGCAGGTCTTATGTGCGCTCCCCGTCCGGCGCGCGCCGCAGTCCCACAGCAGCTCAATTCGGCTCAGGTACTCCTGGATGCCGTTCGCGCGCGGCGCGGCCCGGCCGTACGGCCTGTCCGGACGGGGGCGACCAGACCACCGCGGGCAGCCGCAAGGCCCCGCGTACCGCAGGAGACACATGTCCATACGCGCCACCGCTCGCCTGGTCCTCGCGACGGCAACATCCGTCGCGCTGACCGGCGGACTGCTCACCCTCTCAGCAGGCCCCGTGAACGCGGCCACCCCGGCCAGGTACGCCGACGACTACAACGGCGACGGCTACCGCGACTACGCGGTCGGGGACAGCGACTCGGTCACCGTGACCTACGGGACCGCGACGGGTCCCGGCACCAGAAGCAAGAGGTTCACGCAGAACAGCGCCGGCATACCGGGCGTCGCCGGGGACGCCGGAGGGTACAGCGACTCGTTCGGCAGCTCGCTCGCGAACGCCGACCTCAACCGGGACGGGTACGCCGACCTGGCCATCGGCGACCGGTCGGAGAAGGTGATCGGCAAGGCCGGGGCGGGTGCGGTCACCATCCTGTGGGGTGCCAGGGCCGGTCTGGGAGCCAAGGCGTCCCGCGTCCCCGTCACGACCCGCGCCGACTACGGGTTCGGCAACGAAGTCGTGACCGGCGACTTCAACGGCGACGGCAAGCCGGACCTGGCCATCGCGGACGGGATCGGGACGGTCTACATCTACCGTGGCGGCTTCTCCCCGACCGGTACGACGGGCAGGGTCACCCGGCACGAGAACTGGGACCTGGGCGAACCCACCGGGCTCGTCGCCGGAAGGGTCACCAAGGACAAGGCCACGGACCTGTACGTCCTCGGCCAGGGTTACAAGGACGACCGGATGACGCAGGCCGCCTGGTTCCTGCGCGGCGGAGCCACGATCACGTCGGGCAGGCTCACGACGTACAACAACTCGCAGCCCGACTACAGCCCGACGGGTGTCATCGCCGACTTCGACAAGAACGGCTACGGCGACCTCGTGGTCAGCGACGTCCCGTACAACAGGGGCGCAGGTTCGGTCGTCATCCTGCGCGGGAGCAGCACCGGCCCGGTGAGCAGGTACTCCCGGCTGACACAGGCGAATTCGGGTGTCCACACGGACGCCACGAAGGGCGACGCCTTCGGCTACGCCCTCTCCGCCGGCGACACCAACCGCGACGGCTATCCGGACCTCGCGGTCAGCTCCATCGGGGAGAAGGTCGGCTCGGTCTCGGACGCCGGTGGCGTCCATGTCCTGCGCGGCGGCAGGAACGGGCTGCCCGGCGCGGGTTCCCAGTGGTTCACGCGGGCTTCGGCGGGAGTGCCGGGGAACGCAGCGCAGCAGCAGATGTTCGGCCTCGGCGTCCGCCTGCGGGACATCGACCGGGACGGCGACGCGGACCTACTGATCTCGGGGCAGTACGGCACCGGGAACGTGCTGCTTCGGGCGGGGGCTGGCGGCATAACGACGAGGGCTGCGAGTGAAATCTCGGTTCGGGCCGACTTCCCGCAGTAGGGGGCGGTCCGGTCCGATGAGGGGCCCGGTGACTGACGTGTGCTGTCTGTCGGTCACCGGGCCCTGGGGCGCCGATTCAGGTGGCGGAGTTCTCCGCGCAGAGCGCGCGGATACGGGCCAGCAGCGCGAGCGGGTACGGGTCAGGCTGTACGAGGTGCGCGTGCGCACTGTGCGCCCACACCACCCAGCCTGGCCCGGAGTTGGCGTGCACGTACGCCACCACGACCGCATCGTCGGGGTCGAGGATCAGACGGTCGCAGTGACGGCACATGTGCAGCCCCGGCGGCGTCATGACACGTCCGCGGCCCGGGCGTGGCAGGTGCAGCCACAGCGGCGCATCAGCAGCAGCCCGCCTCCATGGGGCAAGGGGACGTCCTCGGTCTGGCGACAGGTGCGGTGCAGCTCCGCGTACTCCGGCCGCTGCGCGACTGTGCATTCCGCCGAGGGGGGTGGGGTGTCCTGGGCGGCACGGGTGGTCACAGCGCGGGCTCCTGCTTCCGGTGAAGCGGGCAGGCGCAGGGCGGGAACGCGATCCTCAGGGGGATCGGCTCGTCGCTCCCCAGGACCCTGACGGTGCCTCGGTCCTCGACGATCTCACCGGTCCCGCTGCGCACGGTGTAGACGTGGATCGTCATCCTGGCCCCGGGGTCACGTTCTCGCTCGGGGGCTGTAGTTTTCGACATGTCGACGCTCCTGGTCAGTGTTGGCCACGCCCCGGGGCCGTTCGCGCGGTTGCCGGGGTATTTCGCGTCAACTGTCCGCCTTGGTAAGGCTGCTGACTTCCCACCTGTGGGTATCCCCATCATGGGTAGGCTGAGGTCCAGCCGAGTGCAGCACACTGTCATCAGCGGGCACGACGGGACGCCTCATGACCGGTTACGTACCATCTACCGCGCTCCCGCACGGGCTCCTGGACCGTGCGGACATGAGAACCGCGATCAGGGCGCACGACTTCGGCACGGTGTTCCGCCTCGCTCGGAGTGAGGCGGGGATCAGTTACTCGAAGATCGCTGCCGAGTGCGACATCAAGCCGGAGCGCGTCGGGTTGCTGGCACGTGGGCACGGCAGTGTGACCACCTTCGAAAAGGTCGCCCGGATCGCCGACGCGCTGCGCATCCCCGGAGCCATGCTCGGTCTCGCCCGACGTGAGTGGGAGGAACCGTCGGCACCGCACCGCGCGCTCCCCAGACATCTACATCCGATCACCACCGAAGGAGGCGGAAACGAAGTGCGGCGTAGGGAGTTCTTCAAGTCATCGGCCGGGGCTGGGCTCGCCGTGGGTTTGCCCGAACTTTCTCGCCCCAAGGTGGGCCGCCGCGTCGGAAGCGACTTCCCCGAGCGGCTGCGGGAGCGCACCACGCGACTACGCCGCCTGGACGACGTGCTCGGAGGCGGGGACACGTACCGCGTCTACCTGGGCGAGTACCAGGCCACCAAGGCTCTGATCCGCGACGCGACCTACAGCGAAGGTACGTACAAGTCGCTGCTTTCCGTGCTATCCGAACAGGCCCAGCAAGCCGGTTGGGCCGCGTTCGACAGCGGCAGACACTCCGATGCGACCGGGCTGTACGAAGCAAGCCGCACGACTGCCATAGAGGCCGAAGACACCGCACTCGCTGGCAACGCGCTCGCCTTCCTCGCCTACCAGGCAGTCAGCGGCGATAGGCAAGCCGGCATAGAGACAGCCGCCCGCTCGTGTGCCACTGCGGGGCCTGACGCGGCGCCAGGGGTACGCGCGCTGCTACAGGAACGGCTTGCCTGGGCGTACGCGGTCGCGGGACTCGCAGGTGAGACTGAACGCGCCCTCGCTGCCGCAGAGTCGGCGCTCGCGGAGATCGACGACGCGCCGCAGCCTGACTGGGTGGCGTGGGTCGACCGGAACGAACTGAGCATCATGACGGGCCGGTGCTGGACGGAACTCCGGCGCCCGCTCCGCGCGGTCCCGGCTCTGGAGACGGCCTTGGCGGAGTACGACGACGCGCACGCACGGGACAAGAGCCTGTATATGTCCTGGCTCGCCGACTCCTACCTGGCTGCCGGGGAGATCGAACAGGCGGCCGCCGTGACGAGCCGCGCCCTCGATCTCTCCGCTGGGGTGGCCTCTGTCCGGCCGCGGGAGCGACTTGCCCCAGTTCTGCGACGACTTGGTGGACATCGGGCGCTTCCGGAAGTTGCCGAGGCACTGGACAAGGCTCAAGCCTGACAGTCGATCACTCTGCGGGCATATGCCGGAGGGTCGCGTTTACCCATCGCAGGTAGGCGTCCGACCCGGCCACAATCGGCACGGCCAAGATCTCCGGGTTCTTCCACGGGTGGCGTTCCAGGAGGTGGGCCTCAAGTTCGGCGTACCTGTCGGCCCGGGTCTTCAGGAGGAGTTGCCATTCCTCACCGGTCCCGAACTCGCCCTCATGCCAGAAGACGGAGCCAACTGGCCCGACGACCTGCGCCCCAGCCGCCAACCGACCGGTCACCACCGACCGAGCCAGCTCCACCGCCTGCTCACGCGTCTCGGTCGCCGTCGACACTTGCACGAAGTCAGGCATGTGGACGAGCGTATCTCGCAACCGGTTTATGAGCCGGGGAAAGTTCTCCCGCGTACTGATCGACCATCGCAACGCCGGCAGGGCTGATCAGAGTGTGATCAGCACGTTCGCGGCTTCAGGGCAACGCATCAACTCCTGACGCATCGAGCCCCGAATTTCGGGGCGCGGGCCGCGGAATGCAAGACGAAACCCCCGCCCCCGCGCTCGCATGGCCCGCGAACGCGACCAGACCGTCTCGTCAGGTCGAGCCGGCATCGTCGGAAGATCCAGTACCGGCCGGACCTGATCGACGGCTGCCTAATCGAGGCCGAACTGATCATGGACGGCGGATGATCCACCGGACCGCCACTGCGAGTTCGACCCCAGCAGTCGGGGTGCCCACCGGCCGATTGACATGCGAGTAGCAGAATACCGCCATGTCCAACTCATACGCGCAACCCATCCTTAGAACAGCCAACCTTTCGGAGGGATTGCGAATTGTCGAGCAGTTGCTCGGAATCGCCGACACCTCTGAGCTCGAAATCGATGTCGACGTACAGGTCTCCTCGACACCATCTCTGTCTACGCTGATGGAACTCTTGCCGAACGCCGACTGGTGGGCCAAAGGGGACAGCGACGGCTCCAAAGAGTACGGAGACGACCCCACGGCGCACCTCCCCATCCGAATGAGAGGCTGGGCCATGTCGCCCGACATCGTGGAGCCATTCATCAAATCACTGGGTGACAGCCCAGCCGCAGTGCGGTGGGACTTCGAGGGCTGGCCCGAGGCCCCTGAAGTGGGCCTCGGGTACGGTGGGTCCAGGGGATCGTTCGTGACGCTGTGCGTAAATGCCCGCGACCTCGACCTGGAGAAGCCTGCGACCGACCACACGGTTTTCGTCCACGTCAAGCAGGTCGAGGCCAAGCGCGCACCGTGGCTCGCGACGCAGGTCGGCCTGACGGTGATTGGCGACCTGGAGATGGCTCCGTACTGAGCGCCTGCCGTACACACGCACGCACGCACGCAGAGGTCGGGTAGCCCACCAGCCAAGGACATGCCAGTGGCAGAATGGCCCCCATGTCTAATTCTTACGCACAGCCCATCCTACGGACGCCCGATCTCTCGGAGGCCTTGCACATTGTCGAGCGGCTGCTCGGGATCGCCGATCTCCGGGATCTCGAAATCGACTTCGAGGCCCTTGTCTCCTCTGCGGAAGTCCTCGCACCGATGCTGGAAACGCTTGCACATGCCAACTGGCACGCCAAAGGGGACACAGGTGGCTCGTCGGCGACGGGGGACAACCCATCAGAGCACTTCCCCGTCCGACTGAGGGCCTTGGGCCAGCCGCCTGAGACGGTGGGGCCGTTCCTCGATGTCGCGGGCGACAGCCCGGCCACCGTGCGGTGGGACTTTATGGGCTGGCCTGAGGCCCCCGAAGTGGGCCTGGGTGTCGGTGGCGCCAGGGGCGCGTTCGTGACGCTGTGCGTGAACCTCCGTGACCTCGAACTGGAAGAGCCCTCTACCGATCACACGGTTTGGGTCCATGTCAAGCAGTACGAGGCCGAACGCGCGCCTTGGCTCGCGGCTCAGGTTGGTCTGAGCGTGATCGGCGACCTAGAGATGGCTCCGTACTGAAGTACCGGGTGTCTGTTGTGGTCAAAAGTGTGCCCCCGCCGGACGCAGGCGGGGGCACACTTTTGACCCGGGAAATTTAATCAGATCGGCGGATTTTGCGCGGTAGGGACTTCCAGGGCGTCGTGGAATCCGAACGGATCGAAGAAGTCCTTACCCATCTCCGTCATTCCACCCCAGACGCCGAAGCTCCGTACATAGCTGTTCGCCTGGGCAAACGGCATCAGTGATCCCGCGATACCGAATACACGGCCACGGATCCGCGGGCTGACGCGCCCGGAGCTCGCACTACCGGTAGAAGGGTTGAATACCCTTCGCGAGTCGTAGCCGCTCTCCGGATGGATCGCTGATACTCGGGAGTCATTCTCGTACAAGGCGGCGACCTGCTTGGCCTGATCCTCGCTCGCGCCAACGAATACCACGTTGTTGGCCTGTTCCTTGCCTCCCGGCTTGGGGATCATCTTGCCGTTGATGTCTTTCGTAATCTCAGCGAGATCCTTTGTCGGTGACCCGGCGCTCGTGGCATCGAAGTCGATTACGTCGACGATCTTCCCACTCACGTATGTGACTTTAATGAAGTCGGACGTCGTGCCGTTGTACCGCCGATTTCCGTTTTTGTCCGTGAAATATCCTTTACCTACCACCGGATTATTGTCGGACTGCAAGTAATAGATTTCACCTGTGCCCTTTTTTTTCCCATCGGTGAGGAGTCCGGCCGCCTTGAGGTCGGCGTTCAAGTTCTGCAGAACCCGTCGCTCGGCGTCGTTGGCAAACTTGCCGCCCTTGACGTGACCGATTCCGTACTCGTCGTAAATCGCCGTGCGGCCGTCCGCGAGTACCTTCTCCTTCAGTTTGGGCTTATTGGGGTTGGGGTGGACGTACCCGCCGCCTCCGCCGTCCTCCGGAGCGAGCATCAGACCCGTCGGGTCGCTCTTGCTGATCGGGCTGTTGTTGCTGTACGCGTACCCGTTCATCTGGAGTGGGTCCGCGATGTCGATAACCGGGTCGGCCGAGAGGAAGCGGCCGGATGACTGGTCGTACTCGCGGGCGCCGATGTGGGTCAGGCCGGTCGCCGCGTCGTCGATGCCGACGCCGAGGTAGCCGCGCTTGTTCGGCCAGCTCGACGGCTTCGTGCCGCGAATCTCGCCGTACGGTTTGTAGGCGCGGCGCGCCACCAGCTGGGTGCCGGCGAGTTCGACCGCGGTGTTGGCCGTGCCGAGGTGGTCGGCGAGCAGGACGTTGATCTTGTGGCCGGTGGTCGCGCCGTTGGCGGTGCTGCGGATGACCGTCGGGGCGCCGGACTGGGCGTAGGACCGGGCGGCGTTGGTGATCGCCCCGCTCGCATTGGTCGTCACCTCGGTCTCGCCGAGGTACAGGGTCGAGCCCGCCGGTGAGTTCTCCAGGACAGAGTTGCCGTCGGCGTCGTAGACGTATGTCGTCTTGGTGCCGTCGTCCGTGATCGTGTCGAGCCGGTTCTCCTGGGTCCAGGTCAGGTTCTGCGTGGTGTTCGACAGGTCGCGGACCTCGGTGTTGCCGGCCGTGTCATAGGTATAGGAGCCGCCCTTGCCGGTTGGACTGGACTTGATCCAGTCGACCGTGTGGGGCTGCTTGCTGTCGTAGCCGTAGCTGTAGCCGACGTTCTTGGTGGCATCCGCGGGGTCGTACTCCGTCATGGCGGCGCGGTTGCCGAGCCAGTCGAAGGTGAAGGACTGGCGGTAGGTGCTGGCGCCCGTAGCGACGGTGGCGGAGGCGGGTGCGGCGGCGGTCAAGGTCGAACTCAGCGAAGTGTCCGGGCTCGACACGTCCGTCGCGGCGTCGGGGGCGTCGGCCACCGGCCCGGTCGAGGCCTCGTAGTCGGTGCGGGGCCCCCAGGCCGTGCCGTTCGACGCCTTGCAGCCTGTGGCCTTGCCGTCGGGGGTGATCTTCGACGTCCAGGCGTTCACCATCTCGCCCATGGCGTCGTAGGTGAAGCACTGGGTGTCCCAGGTGGTGCCTGAGGCCTCGGTCAAACCGCGGGCGTTGGAGGTGATGGTGCCGGAGACGTCGTAGGAGTAGTAGCTGTCGCTGATGCGGTGCGGGCTCGCGGTCTCGCGGTCGGCGATCGTGCGCTGGAGGCGGCCGGTGTGCGGGTCGATGAAATTGGTCGTCCACACCCGGGACGGCTGGGAGCCGGAGACCGTGCGCAGCGGCTCACCGAAGGGCGAGTAGGTGACGTCCGAGGTGTACCAGGCGCGGCCAGAGGTGGACTCGGCCAGGCCGTCGCTGTTGTAGCGGGTGATGACCTTCTCGGCGGGCAGGCCACCGACGGCGGGCATGGTGTACGACAGTGGCTGCCCGGTTACCGGGGTGTAGGTGTACCCGTAGGTGTAGGTTCCGGCGACGCCCGTGGTCATCGTGTGGGGTGGGATGACCGTCTCCCGGCCGGTGACCCGGTACTCGCTGTCGTAGCCGGTGGCCCGGCTGATGTAGTCGCCGTTCCCGGTGTGGCGAATCGAGGCGACCGGCCTGCCGAGCGCGCCGGGCAGGGAGTCGTAGGTGAACTCTTTGACCGGGGTGGCGGTCTCGGACCCCTCGCGGACCTTGATGGGCCGGCCCAGGTCGTCGTACTCCGTGTAGGTCGTCTTCCCCCGGGAGTTGGTCGTCTTGTTGGGCCGGTCGGCGGCGTCGTACCAGGTCTCCGTCTTGCCGGTGTCCGGGTCGGTGGCGGAGGTGACACGGCCGCGCGCGTCGAAGGTGTACGACCAGCTGTTGCCGGCCGGGTCTGTGACCCTGTCGCGGTTGCCACGGGCGTCGTACCCGTAGGCCGTCGTACGACCGGTGTCGCTGTCGGAGTCGTCCCGGCTGTAGTGCTTGACCGAGGTGATCCGGCCTAGGGCGTCCGTGTACGTGCGGGTTCGGGGTGCCGTCCCGCCAGCCGGGTCCACATAGGTGCTGGTGTCGGTGTACGTGGTGTACGTGGCGTACCGGTAGTTGCCGTCGAAGTAGGTCGAGTTACGGACCGGCCGTTCCAGGCCGTCGTAGCGGGTCTTGGTCCAGCTCGGGATCGACGTGGTCGACTTCGGGGTGAACAGTTCCACCGCGGGATCGCCCTTGGCGAGGTATCCGGCGGTCTGCTCGTCGACGAGGCCGTGGTCGTTGTACGAGGTGTCGGTGACAATCCGACCGGGGCCGTGGGCCTCCTCCTGAACCTGGACCTTGCGCATCAGGCCGTCGTAGATCGTGACCTGCTTGCTGTAGGTGCCGTCGTCCTTGAGGGTCCTGGTGGTGACCGCCGCCGGACGCGTCGTCTCGGAGGTGGCGATGGCGTTCTGGTACTCGATCAGGACGTCTGCGGACTTGCCGCCGGACGACCGGGACGCCGACCAGCCCTTCACCGAACGTCCGAGCGCGTCGTACTCGGTCTTCAGCACCCGGCCGTTGGGGTCGGTGACCGTGAGCGCCAGGCTGCGGCCCGGGTCGAAGGTCGTGGTGGTGGCGTGGCCCTTGGCGTTGATCGCCTTGATCGAGGTGACCGGGCCGCCGTCCG
This sequence comes from Streptomyces sp. NBC_00576, assembly GCF_036345175.1. Classification (NCBI taxonomy): domain Bacteria; kingdom Bacillati; phylum Actinomycetota; class Actinomycetes; order Kitasatosporales; family Streptomycetaceae; genus Streptomyces; species Streptomyces sp. NBC_00576. The sequence continues at coordinate 3,886,056 of NZ_CP107780.1, forward strand.
CCGGGACGTACTGGGTCTCGTTGGTGCCCTCACCGGGCGCGGTGACGTAGCGCTTGCGGCCCAGGTCGTCGTAGGTCGTCGTGATGACCTTCGAATATGAGGTGCCGGCACCGTCGATCGTGGCCACGGAGGTGATGTCGCCGTTCGTCGGGGTGGCCCCGTGGTCCAGTTTGTCGTAGCTGTACCGCACTGCGGACTTGAGCTGCTTGGCCGGGTCGGCCGAGTCGTAGCTCGCGCAGGAAGTGCCTGTGGAGCGCTGTTCCTTGGTCAGGCCGATGAGCCAGGCCGAGGTGTTGTGGACGTACGACGTCTTGGTGCAGGTCTGGTCGGAGAGGGTCTCGCCGCCAGAGCCGTTCGGCTTCACTACAGCCGTCTCCACCTGGTACGGCAGGCTGTAGGTGTCCTCGAACGAGGTGAGCGTGCGTACGGCCCGCCAGCTCGTGTCGACTGTCTGGATCGCGTCCGTGCGCTTGATGGCGCCGCGGTGGGCGAGCAGCGGTTCAAGGTCGATGCCGGTCTCGGCCTCGCGGGCGCGGGACGCGGTCTGCTTCGACCAAGGGTAGTTGAGGACGCGCTGCTGGACCTTCTTGTCGGAGTTGAGGTAGCTGATGGATTCCGCGGTCAGGCCCGCGTACTGCGGGGCGTCGTCGTCCACCAGCGTGTAGGCACCGGTGGAGTCCTTGACCGCGCCGCCGACACCCTGGAAGTAGCGCGTCACGGAGTACGACTGGGCCTGCGGGTCGCCTTGCTGCGAGCTGGACTTGCTGCCCTTGATGACGGCCACCTGGCGGTAGCCGCGCCAGTCGCTGTAAGTCTGCAGAGCGGGGCGGGTGAACTCGTCGACGCTCTTGGCCCAGGCGGGGCTGGAGTAGCCGTACTTGGTAACGACGGGCTTGCCGTGCGAGGTCACCTTGTCGGTCTCGGTCACGGAGTGGACGACGTACTTGTTGAACCAGGACTTCGCCGGCGTCTTCTCGTCACCATCCGGCGACCAGCGCACCGGGTAGCACGTGCCGTTGCTCCTGCCCTTGTCCTCTGACGGCTCGGTGGCACAGCCGCCCTTGTACTCGATCTCGATGTCACCGCCGTACTCCGTGGCGACGGTACCGATACGCGGCCGAGTGAAGCCGGGGCGCTGGTCATTCGGGCCGGTGAGGACCAGGTTCGGCAACTGGCGGTCCTGGAGGCGGGTGCGCAGCGGGGAGTTCGAACCGACGGAGTACTCGGCGAAGCTGACGCCGTCCTTGTGCTGAAGCGTGCCGGTGGTGTCGCCCGGGGCGAAGCCGCGCCGGGTGATCGAGTTCAGCCACAGGCCCGGGGATGTGTCGTACCAGTCTTCCGGGAACGACTGGTGCAGCTCGTACGTGTCGACCTTGCCGAGCCCCGTCTGGCCGGCGCGGGCGCCCTTCGTCGTCACCGTGTCCAGACGCATCTGCGTCCAGAAGGAGGGGAAGGGCGGGCACAACTTGGAGGAGGACTTGCAGTTGAAGTTGCCGGGGGTGTCCCACCAGGGGCGGTACGCACCCGGGTCCTCGGTCTTGTTGAAGTTCGCCGCGTCACAGACCGCGTCCGACTTCAGGCAGCGCTGCCTCACCCCGAACTCGACCGTTGCCGAGGGCTTGGTCAGGTCCGACCGCATGCCGTATTCGATGACCGACGGGTACGCGAAACGGTCGTACTGCTCCGGGGTCTTGAACTTCTTCTTCACCGCGTAGTAGTTCGACTCCTGCTTCCAGCTCACCACCATCGCGTTGCCGTGCACGTCGACGACCTTGTCCAGACCCCACCGCCAGGCCTGTTTCTTACCCGCGCCACAGCGGGAGTCGGCGAACGCGTCCGCATGGCAGGGCTCGCCCGGGTGGTTGCCGAAGACGGGGACGGTGGAGACCGAGGTGGTGTTGGCGTGACCGCCGCCGACCTGGTTCAGGCCGTAGTAGTACTTCGTACCGTCCGTGGTGGTGACGACCCAGTACTCACCGTTGTTGTCGCCGTTGCTGCCGCCGGTCTTGTGCTCGACACGGGTGCCGTCGTCCTGCGTGGGGCGGTAGATCTCGGTGTCGGTCTCGGGGTTCGAGGGCCCCGTTTCCGCAGGAGACGGGGCCCTCGGGCGTGCGGGGGCACACGTTCGGGTGACGCGGTGTGAAGGGGGCACGACTGTTTCCTCCGGCCTACGATGATGGCCTCGACACCAGCCCAACGGGAGGCACCTGATGTCCGCAACAGCTGTCGAGCAGCCTCACGGCGAACGTCCGCTGATCGCGGAGGCGAACCGTCTCATGGAGCGCAATCCGGGCTACCGCGTCGAGATCATCGGAGGCCTGATTCTCGTGTCCCCGCCCCCGGACGTCGCCCACGCCCGCGCTCTGGGCAGGCTGACGCACCCCTTCATCGCAGCCGGTATCGACGGAAGCGAGACAGAGGTACTTCAGGGCGTCGGTCTGTGGTTGCCCAGCGGCACTGAGGACTACGCCATCCCCGATCTCGTCGTCGTCGACGCCGACATCGAAGACCACTTCGTCGAGAACAACTGCTACGAGCCGGTGGCTTTCCAACTCGTCCTGGAAGTCACCTCCAGCAACTGGAAGGCCGACCTACAGATCAAGGTCGCTGCGTACGCCGACGCCAAGGTACCCGTCTATGTCGTCGTCGACCGCAAGCACCAGCGCCTCCACGTGCTCACCAACCCCGAGGGCAGCACGTACACCACTTACCGCATCCACGCCCCCGGCGAGATCGTCACCCTCCCCGACTCGATCGGCGCCAAGGTCAGCCTCGATGTGGCGGAGATCCTCGAAGCCGGGCAGTCGAAGCGGACTCCCTGATCGCGCTGGTCACCGCACCCTCCTGCCATCTCCAGCCTCCCAGGATTCCGCCGACCGTCCCGTTAACCTGACGCCATGTCAGATCACGAGTCGTACGAACTGCTCGGTTTCGACAACGTACTGCTGCCCGTCGGGGACCTCGCCGAGGCGGTGGCCTTCTACGAGCGGGCCGGGTTCGGGATCACCGCCCGGCTCGACGAGGCCGGGATCGCCGTGCTGAGGGTCGGCGCCGAGACGCCGGGGCTGCTGCTGCGGGTCGAGGAGGCGCTCGGTCACCGGCCGCCACCGTGGGCCTCGCCCCGGGTGTGGCTGGAGGTACCGGACGCCAAGGCGGCGGCCCGCGCCCTGGCCGCGGCCGGTGTCACCCCGCTCGACGCCCCGGTGTCCGTGGCCACGGGCTGGACCGTCGAGATCGCCGACCCGTGGGGCAACGTCATCGGCTTCACGGACTACCGGAAGCGGCCGGAGCTCGCGCGGTCATGAACGAGGTCACCGACGGTTGATCGCCGTCAGGGCGGTGTCCTGCTCCGCCCTGCTCGACCCTCCAGAAGTGCAGCCCCCGGCCGCCGCCTAATTGCGGGACTCGGCGGCCTGTAGAACATCTTCCGCGCGCGGTCGTCTGCCGTACGGCGTCCAGGACGTCCACGGCGGTTCCAAGTCCAGCCCCCCAAGGGCGAGTCGCGTCGCGTCCCGTCGTGGCTCATCGACAACAGCCCACCTCTGATGCCACTTGAACGTGTTCAAAAACAGGTCTACAGTCATCACCGTAAGCACTTTTGAACGCGTTCAAGTCGTTCAAGGGGTACGGGGACAAGGACGAAGACATGGACCTCACAGTCGTCGCATACGTCATCTACCTGCTGGTCAGCGTCGCGCTGACCGTCTGGGTCGCGCGGACCCTCAGCAGCAACGGGCGGGTTTTTCTCGCCGATGTGCTGCGCGGGAACGAGAAGCTCGCCGAAGCCGTCAACCATCTGCTCGTCGTCGGCTTCTATCTCGTCAACCTCGGGTTCGTCGCCCTCTATCTGAGCGGTGACGGGGACATCGGCAGCACCCGGGAGGTGTTCGAGGCTCTCTCCACCAAGCTCGGTGTCGTGCTGCTCGTGCTCGGTGTCATGCACCTCGCCAACGTGTTCGTTCTCAGCAAGATCCGTCGGCGGGGTGTCATGGAGCGGGAGCAGGTGCCGCCCGTCGCGCCGCAGGGCTGGGTCGCCCCCACGGCCGGGGTGTGACCACGATGAGCCACATGAACGCGGTGGGGTCGGGGGACACCACCGCCCGCGCGGACCGGGACGCCACGGGGGGCGTCCCGGTCCGCCGGCTCACCGTTCTGTACGACGCCGAGTGCGAGTTGTGCACCTTCGTGCGCGAGTGGCTCGTACGGCAGCCTCAGCTGGTGCCGCTGGCAATGGTTCCGGCGGGTTCGGAGCGGGCGCGGACGCTGTTCCCGACCCTGGACCACTCCGCCACCCTCGCCGACATCACCGTCGTCGGGGACTCCGGGCAGGTCTATCGCGGCGCCGGTGCCTGGGTCGTCGTGCTGTGGGCGTTGCGCGAGCACCGGCCGCTCGCCCATCGGTTCGCCACCCCGGCCGGGGCCCGGCTCGCCAAGGGGGCCGTGCTTGCCGCCGCCAAGTGGCGCGGGCGCCAGTGGGGCACCGACAGGGGTGGCCGGCCGGTGTACCAGCGGGCCGACGGGTGGTCGTACGATCCGCGCTTCGGGTGGGTCCACACCCCACCCGGCTGTGACAGCGGCACCTGCTCCACTGGTTAGGCTCCTTCCGTGTCAGCAGCGAAAGACAGCCCCAAGTCCCCTGAGCCTCCTGAGTCTCCTGGGTCCCCTGAGACATCTGCTCCTGCGTCTGCTCCCGCCAAGAGTGAGCAGACGCGTGCGTTGATCCTGGAGACGGCCATGCGGCTGTTCAAGGAGCGGGGGTACGACAAGACGACCATGCGGGCCATCGCTCAGGAGGCCGGGGTCTCCGTCGGCAACGCCTACTACTACTTCGCCGGCAAGGAACACCTGATCCAGGGTTTCTACGACCAGCTGGCCCGCGAGTACCAGGTGGCCGCGCGGGAGGTACTCGACCGGGAGACCGAGCTGGAGGCCCGGCTTGCCGGGGTGCACCGGGCCTGGCTCGATGTGGCCGCTCCCTACCACGAGTTCGCCGTGCAGTTCTTCAAGACCGCCGCCGACCCGAACAGTCCGCTCAGCCCCTTCTCCGCCGAGTCGGAGCATGCGCGCGTGCAGGCCATCGACGTCCACCGGGAAGTGCTTGCCGGGTCGAAGGCCAAGGTGCCGGAGGAACTCCGGGACGTGCTGCCCGAGTTGATGTGGCTGTCCCAGATGGGCATGGTCATGTACTGGATCTACGACCGTACGGAGGGCCGTGAGCGCACCTACCGGCTCGCCGGGCGTGGCGCCCGGCTCACCGCGCGCGGTGTGTCCCTGGCCCGCTTCCGGGTGCTGCGCCCGCTCGTCCGCGAGGTACACGACCTGTTCAGCGACTTCCTGCCGGGGATGACCAACGCCCTTCCCGAGGAGTCCGAGGAGTTTGAGAAGCCCGAGGAGTCCGGGAAGGGCGAACAGGTCGACAAGTAGGCGCCCAGCGCGGTCAGTTCACCGCGTCCACCTCGTCCGCTCCCTCCTCCGACGCCTCCGTCAGCTCCACGTCGTACACCAGCGGACTGTCCTCCACGGTCACCTGCCGGGCCCGGGAGCCGTACGACGACGCTGTCGCCGCCAGCAGGTAGGCGCCCGGGGACGGGACGGAGAGGATGTACGAGCCGTCCGCCAGGGAGGTGACCCGGTCCAGTTGGCGTCCGCCCTTCGACAGGAGGGTCACCGACGCGTCCTCGACCGGCGCGCCCTCCGAGTCACGGACGAACCCGTGGACCACCGAGGCGCCGCCCTCCAGCCGGGCGGGTTCCTGGACCTCGGTCTCCTCCTTCGGTTCCACCGCCAGATGCGGCAGGCGCTTCTCCAGGCCCGCCGGCAGCCACCAGTTGGAGTTGCCGAGCAGGTGCATCGCGGCCGGCACCAGGGCCGTACGGAGGATGAACGCGTCCAGCGCGACCGCTGCGGCGAGGCCGATGCCCGCCATCGCGCCCTCCATGTCGCCGCTCAGGACGAAGGCCGAGAAGACGCAGATCATGATCAGGGCCGCGCAGTTGATGACCCTGCTTGTTTCGGCGAGGCCGACGCGGACCGCCCGTGCGTTGTCCTTCGTGTGGACCCATTCCTCGTGCATACGGCTCACCAGGAACACCTGGTAGTCCATCGAGAGGCCGAAGAGGAGGGAGAGCATGATGACGGGGAGGAACGCCGTGATCGGGCCCTCCTTGCCGACGCCGAGCAGCTCCGTGCCCCAGCCCCACTGGAAGATCGCGACCAGTACGCCGAAGGAGGCCGCCGCCGCGATCAGGTTCATCAGCGCGGCTGTCAGGGGGACGACGATGGAGCGGAACGCGATCAGCAACAGCAGGAAGCCCAGCGAGATGATCGCCGCCACGAAGTACGGCAGACGGTCGCCCGTCACCGCCGCGAAGTCCTTGAAGATCGCCGTCACCCCGCCGACGTGGGCCTCGGCCCCGGAGGCCGGGATGACCTCGTCGCGCAGGCGGTCGATCAGCTGGTCCGTGCGCTCCGACTGGGGGGACGTCGTCGGGACCACCTGGATCACGGTGATGCCCTGGGACGGGGGCGCCGCCGCTGCCTGCGCCACGCCCTCCGTCGTACGGATCGTCGAGACGAGGGCGTTCGCGTCGCCCTTGGCGACCACCACCTGGAGCGGGCCGTTGAAGCCGGGACCGAAGCCCTCCGCGAGCAGGTCGTACGCCTGACGGGTGGTCGTCGACTCCTGGTGGTTGCCCTGGTCGGTCGCGCCCAGGCGGATGGAGAGGACGGGCAACGCGAGGATCAGCATCGCCACCAGGGCCATGGCCGCAGTGGAGCGCGGGCGCCGTTCGACGTACGACGACCAGCGCGCCGCCAGTCCGCTCGCCTCGGCCGACTCCGGTCCCGTCGCGGCCAGCCGGCGGCGCTGCCTGCGGCTGAGGACGCGCATGCCGAGGAGGCCGAGGAGCGCCGGGAGGAGGGTCGTCGCGGCGAGGACGCTCAGGACGACCGTGAGGGAGGTCGCGATGACCACGCCGTCCAGGAAGCGCATGTTCATCACCAGCATGCCGGCGAGCGCGATGCAGACGGTGCCGCCGGCGAACAGTACGGCCCGACCGGAGGTGTTGAGCGCCGTCACCGCCGCTTCCTCGGGCTGCGCGCCGCGCAGGATGCCTCGGCGGTGGCGCGTCACGATGAACAGCGCGTAGTCGATGCCGACGCCCAGGCCGATCAACGAGCCGAGCAGCGGGGCGACTTCGGGCACGTCGGTGACATGGCTGAGCAGCGAGGTCGTCATCAGGCCGGTGCCGAGGGCCGCGATCGCGACGACGAGCGGCAGCAGCATCGCGAAGAGCGAGCCGAAGGCGAGGAACAGGACGACCGCCGCGGCCAGGATGCCCACCATCTCGGCGATGCCGGTGGGCGGTTCCTGCGTCCTGGTGATCGCCTGGCCGCCCAACTCGACCTGCAGTCCGTCACGTTCGGCGGCCTGGGCGGTGTCGACGACGTCCTCGACCGTCTTCTTGGGCACCCCGTTCGCCTGCTCGGTGAAGGTGATCTGGGCGTAGGCGATCCGCCCGTTCTCGCTGATCTGGGCGGCGCCGCCGGAGGCGTACGGGCTGGTGACCTCGCCGACCCCAGCCATCTTCCCTATCTCCGCGAGCTTCGGTTCGATCCGGGACCGTACCGACTCGTCCCGCACCGTGCCCTCGTCGACCTTCCACACGACTGTGTCGGTGTCGCCCGCGGCCTGTGGGAAGGCCTTCTCCATCAGGTCGTACGCACGTGTGGAGTCCGTGTTCGGGAGGGAGAACGTGTTCGCGTAGTCCGTGCCCGCGGCGGAGCCCGCGAAGCCCAGTCCGAACACGGCCCCCACCCATATCAACAGGACCACCAGCCGGTGCCGATAGCACCACCGCGCCAATGCCGCCACGCTCAACACCCCTTGTTCGTCAGACTGGTTGGTTTGGTTGGTTGGTTCGGTCGGTCCCCCAGGTCCTGGGCAACAGGATTGGTGGCGGCGCGCGGGCATGGACACCGGCCCGCCATGACTCTCAAGGAACTCCAAAGCGCGAACGGGGCCCGGCTGTCAGTGGCCCCGCCGATACTGGGGGCATGACGGCTCCAGGCGCAGGTACGGGCACAGGCACAGGCACCGTGCTGGTGGTGGAGGACGAACCGAGCATCGCGGACGTCCTCGCCATCGCCCTGCGCTACCACCGCTTCGAGGTGATGGTCGCCGGCACCGTCCGCGAGGCGCTCACCCTCGCCGAGCGCACCCGGCCGGACGTAGCCCTGCTCGACATCATGCTCCCGGACGGTGACGGGCGGGCCCTCGGCCGTGAACTGCGCGACCGCAGACCCGAGTTGGCCCTCGTCTTCCTGACCGCGCGGGACGCGCCGGGCGAGATCGTCGGCGCCCTCGGCTTCGGCGACGACTACATCACCAAGCCGTTCAACATCGACGAGGTGATCGCACGGATCACCGCCGTGCTGCGGCGGACCCGGCCCGCCGACGTGCTGCCGCAACGGCCGCCCCTGCGGTGGGGCGACCTGGAGCTGGACGAGTCGACGTACAGCGTGCACCGCGCGGGCGGCACCGTCGAGCTGACCCCGACGGAGTACGCGCTGTTGCGGTTCCTGGTGCGCAACGGCGGCCGGATCGTGCCCAAGGAGCAACTCCTGCGGCACGTCTGGCAGTACGAACACACGCCTCCCGAGTCGACGGTCGTCGAGACGTACATCAGCTATCTGCGGCGCAAGCTCGACGCGCTCGGACCGCCGGTGATCACCACCCGGCGCGGTGTCGGATACGGGCTGGCATGAGTCTCCTGGGGATCGGGGTGGGATGGGGGCGCGCCTTCGGGGCGGGATGGGGGCGCACCTTCCGCTGCAAGCGCGGGATCCACTCCCTGCGCATCAAGCTCACGCTGGCCAATGTCGCGCTGCTCGCCCTGGGCATCGTCGTGGCGACCACGGTGAGCGTGATGGGTATGCGGCTGTATCTGCAGGACAGCGTCGACACCCAGCTGATGAGCACCCGGGACTCGATCGGCGGCTCCCGGATCACGCTGCAGCAGATCGACTCGCTGACCGCGTTCGCCGCCCTCACCGACAGATACCGGTCCAACTCCGGGGACGGCGCCGGTAGTTCGCCGAGCACCGACTCCCTCGCGTCCGACGGCATCTTCGTGGTCGTCGGCGAGAAGGGGCGGGCCATGCCCGTCGCCGGGTTCGAGGCCACCGCCGACCAGCGCGCCCTGGCCGGCGCCGTCTCCGACCCGGCCGCCCTCGCGCGCGACGACGAACCCCACGACATCCGGGTACGGGACGCCCCCTACCGCGTCACCGCCGCCCACCTCGCCGACGGTGCGACCGTGCTCCTGGCCACCTCGACGGACGCCCTGCACGATGTCCTCGGCAAGGCCCTGAAGCTCGATCTCACCGTCGGGACGCTGCTGCTGGCGCTGCTCGCCGTGCTCACCATGTTCAGCGTGAGCCGACGCATGGCGCCCCTGGAGGACATGGTCGAGACGTCGACGGCCATCGCCGAGGGCGATCTCACCCGTCGGGTCCCGTCCAGCCGCGAGGCCACCCTTGAGGTCGAACAGCTGCGGGTCGCCCTCAACACCATGCTCCACCAGGTCGAGTCGGCGTACCGGACCCGCGAGCGCAGCGCCGCCCAGCTGCGGCAGTTCGTCGCCGACGCCTCGCACGAACTGCGCACCCCGCTGTCCGCGATACGCGGCTACCTCCAGCTGTACGACAAGGGCATGCTGACCGACCCGCAGGAGCGGCGGCGCGCCTGGGACCGGATGAACGGCGAGGCGGACCGCATGGGGCGCCTGGTGGACGAGCTGCTGACGCTGGCCCGCCTCGACCAGCGGCCCGAACTTCGGCTGAGAAACGTCGACCTGAGCCGTCTGGTGCGGGACGCGGCGGAGGATCTGCGGGTCCAGGAACCGGACCGGCCGGTCAGCGTGAACGCCGACGGGGCGATCCTGGTGCGGGCCGACGAGTCGGGGCTCAGGCAGGTGTTGGGCAATCTCGTCGGCAACGTCCGCACCCACACTCCGGCCGACGTGCCCGTGCGGCTCGGCGTGGAACGCGTGGACGGTGTCGTGCGGCTGTGTGTCGCGGACGAGGGGCCCGGGCTGGAGCGGGAGGACGCGGCGCGGATTTTTGACCGGTTCTTCCGGGCGGGGGGTGGGGCGGGGAGCGGGCTGGGGCTGGCGATCGTGCAGGGGGTTGTGCTGGCGCACGGTGGGGAGGTCGCGGTGCGGACCGCCTCCGGCGAGGGGTTGGCCGTGACGGTCACTCTGCCGGAGCGGGTTGTTCGCCCGTGAGTGAGGTGTGAGTGGGCCGATTCGTCGGCTGCGGACGCGTTGTGGCTGGTCGCTCGCGTCCGGCCGGTTTCAGTTCTCGTTCAGCGTTGCCCGCACCTGACGTTCCAGCATGCCCGCAATCGCCCAACTCGCCCCGCCGTCAAGGCGTTTCCAGGTGATCGTGGGTCGGCAGGTGATATCCGCGACGGCCTTGCCCCCGGCGACGGTGATGTCTACGGACACCTGGACCGGGGGCCCGTACGGAGCCTCGCAGATCAGGGCGACCCTTCCGTGCCCCAGCTCCAGTACCTCGGCGACCACCGGGGTCTGCGCCTTCTTGATGGCGTGCAGGACGCTGTCGGCCAGTTGGAACGCCGTGGCGTCCGACGTGTCGGCCGTGACCCGGCGGACCGCGGGCAGCCGTGCCGCCGTCGGCTCCAGCGACAGCCCGTAGTTGGAGGCCGTTCGGACGGCGGTGACCGTTTCCGGCACGGGCACGACCAGCAGGAAGACAACACCACAGGTCAGCGCGGCGAGCGCGCTCTGTCCGAGCGCGGGCGCGAAAGGCGCCCCGTCTCCGACGAGCAGCACCGCGAGCATGGCCCCGCCGGCCACGAGGGCGATCAGCCCGGCGACGGGCGCGACGCGGCGGACCACCGCCGACAGTACGTGATCATCGACCGCACCACCCAGTCGCGATCACGCGGTCGACGCCAGTTCCACCACGGTGATGTCCGACGGCGCCCCCACCCGGGTGGGCGGGCCCCATGCGCCGGCGCCCCGGGAGACGTACAACTGCGTGTCTCCGTACTGCTCCAGGCCCGCGAGGGTGGGGTTGGCGAGGTCGGCGATGATGTTGCCGGGCCACAGCTGGCCGCCGTGGGTGTGGCCGGAGAGCTGGAGGTCGACGCCGTGTTCGACGGCGTCGTGGATCTGCACCGGCTGGTGGGCCAGCAGCACGCTCGCCCGTGAGGTGTCCCGGTCGCCGAGCGCCTTGGTGAAGTCGGGGCCCTGACCCTCGCTCTCACCGGCGATGTCGTTGACCCCGGCGAGGTCGAAGGCGGGCAGTTCGACGCGCGCGTTCTCCAGCGGGCGCAGACCGAGCCGCCGTACCTCCTCGACCCACTGTTCGGCGCCGGAGAAGTACTCGTGGTTCCCGGTCACGAAGAACGCCCCGTGACGCGCCCGGAGTTGGGCGAGGGGCGCCGCCGCGGGACCGAGGTCCTTGACGCTGCCGTCGACGAGGTCGCCGACGACCGCGATCAGATCGGGCTGGGTGGAGTTGATCGTGTCGACGACCTTCTGCGCGAAACCCCGGCCGAGGACGGGCCCGAGGTGGATGTCGCTGACGACGGCGATCCTGAACCCGTGGGCGCCGCGCGGGAGCTTGGCCAGCGGCACGGTGACGCGCTTCACGCGGGGGCCGCGCACGACGCCGTACGTGCCGTATCCGACCGTCCCGGCCGCCACGGTGGCCGCCGTGCCGGCGACCACACGGGAGACGAAGAGGCGTCGGGAGGGAGCGGCGAGGAGGCGGGGGGAGGCAGGCGTGTCCGGGGCGCTCGGGTCGCTCGGGGCGTCGGGAGTGCCCGGTGCCGGTTCCGGGGTCTCGGACGCCCCCGCCGGTACGGTTTCCGTCTTTCGCAGCGGTGCGGGCGGTACGGATGCCCCGGCCGGTCGGCGCCGCTCCAGGAACCGTCGCAGCAGTGGCCGTACGGCCTCGCCCGCGATCAGGGCCAGCCCCAGATAGATGAAAAGGGCCAGCCACAGGAAACCCGGCCAGGCGAGCGTGCGCTGGAGCCAGAAGGGCGCGCCGCCGCGCTCGGCGACCAGGGCCCCGACCATCATGACGGGCAGCGCGACGAACACCACCGTGCCGACGCGGCGGGCGCGGCCGGGACCGGCGGTCGTGTCGCGCACCAGGCGGCGCCAGACGTACCAGTGCAGCCCGACAAGAGCGGCGACCGCGGCAAGCCCGGCGAGCAGAAAGACGATGACCATGCGGGTGTGTCCCCCGTTATGACGTCTGGCGCAAAGCGCGCAGTCCGCGCAACCCGATGCCCCCGACGATCGTCCCCAATACGAAGGAGACGACCGCGAGCACCAGATGCACCCAGAAGTACGCCGTCGGAGTGCCCGCGTCATTGAACGCGAGTCCGCTGCCGTCCTTGACCAGATTCTTGATGAAAGTGACCCAGATGACCCAGCTCCACGCCCCGAACGCGAGCAGGAACCAGGAGACGGGGCGGCTGAGCTTCATGCGTCCAGTATCGCCGCCCGGTACTGGTGCCCGTGGCCGGGGTGGGGTGGCCGGTACGATTTCACGGGCCGGTACATGTACGTTCTCCGTCGTGCCCGCCTCCAAAAAGACCGCCAAGCGAACCCTGCTGGTCACCTCCGCCACCCTGTTGTCCGCCGCGCTGACCGCGCCCGTACCGGCGTTCGCGGCCCCCAAACCGACGCCCAGCGCCACGCCTACGCCGAGCACCACGCCGACGGTGACGCCCCCGGCGAACATGTCGAGCGTGGGCGGGCAGCGGCTCGGGCTGGCCGGGACCCAGGTGAACCTCTCCGCCGGGGTGCCGGTGATCCCCAAGGACGTCACCGCCCGCTCGTGGATCGTGTCGGACGCCGAGTCCGGCGACGTCCTCGCCGCACACAACGCGCACTGGCGGCTGCCCCCGGCGAGCACGCTGAAGATGCTGTTCGCAGACACGGTGCTGCCGAAGTTCCCCAGGACGATGAAGCACAAGGTCACGCCCGCCGAGCTCGCGGATGTCGGCGCCGGTTCCAGCATGGTCGGCATCAAGGAGAAGGAGACGTACACGGTCCACGACCTGTGGCTCGGCGTCTTCCTGCGCTCCGGCAACGACGCGGTGCACGTGCTGTCCCACATGAACGGTGGCGTCGGGGCCACGGTCAAGGAGATGAACGAGCACGCGGAGGAGCTCCAGGCCCTCGACACGAACGTGGTGAGCCCCGACGGCTACGACGAGCGGGGGCAGGTGTCGTCGGCGTACGACCTGACGCTGTTCGCCCGCTCCGGGCTGCAGAAGAAGGACTTCCGCGAGTACTGCTCGACGGTTTCGGCCAAGTTCCCGGGCGAGACGAAGAAGGACAAGAAGGGCAAGCTGGTTCGCAGTTCCTTCGAGATCCAGAACACCAACAGGCTGCTCGCCGGTGCCCCGGACATCTCCGTGTACCAGGGCATCGCGGGTGTGAAGAACGGCAACACCACCAACGCGGGCGCGACCTTCACGGGCGTCGCCGAGCGGGGCGGCAAGGTGCTGCTGGTCACAGTCATGAACCCGGAGAAGAGCGAGCACAACGAGGTCTACAAGGAGACCGCCCGGCTGCTCGACTGGGGCTTCCGGGCCAGCGGAAAGGTGCGGCCGGTGGGCGAGCTGGTCGCTCCCAAGGGCGTGGCGGGGTCGAGCGCGCAGCCTGGGTCGACCGACGGTGCCACCGACTCCGACTCCGGTGAGGCGGGGGGCGGCGAGGGTTCGGACAAGGGCAGGTCCTCCGTGTCCCCGGTCGCGAAGGCGTCCGCCGGGTCCGGGTCGGATGCGGGCGGCATCGGTGTCGCCCTCGGGATCACCGGTGGTGTGGTGGTGTTGCTCGCGGGGGGCGCGTTCCTGATCAACCGGCGCTGGCCGCTGCGCAGGCGGTGACGGCGGATTGCGCCCCCGCCGCCCTTACCCCCGTTCCATCCCTGGGGCCTGCGCCCCCAGACCCCCGCTACGGCCCTGAACGGGCCTTGTCCTCAAACGCCGGACGGGCTGAACTACTCAGCCCCGCCGGACGCGTCCTTGCTCGGTGTCGCCGTCCAGGACGCGCAGAACAGGACGAGTCTCGACGTGAAGTTGATCCACAGCAGCAGGGCCACGGGGACGCCGAACGCGCCGTACATGCTCTTCCCCGCCACGTCCTGCAGATAGCTGCTGAGCAGCAGCTTCAGCAGCTCGAAGCCGGCCGCGCCGATCAACGCGGCGACGAACAGACGGCGCCGGGTCGGTTCCACGCCGGGCAGCAGGGTGAGGACGTACAGGAGGAGCAGGAAGTCGGCGAGTACGGCGACGGCGAACGCGGCCAGGCGCAGCAGGACCGCGCCCCAGCCTGCCTCGTCGACGCCGAGCCCCCGCGCCGTCCAGCCGACCGCGGCCGAGGCGACGGTGGACGCGGCGATCGTGACGAGGACCGCGCCGCCGAGCCCGACCAGCACACCGGTGTCCTTGGCCTTGCGCAGAACGGGGTTCCCCTCGTCCTCGGGCACCTCCCACACCGCCCGCAGACACTCCCGCATCGAGCCGACCCAGCCGATGCCGGTGAACAGCAGTACGGCGCCCGCGATCACGCCGATCGTGCCGGCGTTCTGGACCAGACCCTCGATGTTCAGCTGCTCGGAGATGCCGGGCACCTGCTCGGAGATCTTGTCCTCCAGCTCGTTCTGCCGTCCGGTGCTGAGTGTGGCGGCGGCGATCGCGGCGGCCACGGTGAGCAGCGGGAACAGTGCCACGAAGCTGATGAAGGTCATTGCCGCCGCGAGCTGCGACCACTTCACGCGGTCCAGACGCTCGTACGACCGCCACACGTGCGTGGCCATCAGGCGGACGACTATCGGTCCGATGCCGGGGAGCTTCTTCAGCCAGTCCATGGTGAGCGTGTACCCCGGAAGTGCCTGATCGTGGTGGTTCTACCTGGTCGGAAGGGTGCCGTGCTCCGCGTGGGCCGCCTGCGGCGGTACGACGGGCCCGCCGAAGGTGTACTCGCGCAGCTTGCGCCACACCTCGTCGGCCCCCTGCTCGTAGAGCGCGAAGCCGGTGCAGGGCCAGTCGGCCTCGTAGTCGGCGAGTTCCGCGAAGGCTCGGTCCATCGCCTCTTCGGAGATGCTGTGCGCGACTGTCACATGCGGGTGGTACGGGAACTGCAGTTCGCGCGCGACCGGCCCGGAGGCGTCACGGACCTGCTTCTGCAGCCAGGTGCAGGCCTCCGCGCCCTCGACGATCTGGACGAACACGACGGGCGACAACGGCCGGAAGGTGCCGGTACCGCAGAGCCGCATCGGGAAGGGCCGGCCCGCGGCGGCCACCTCGACGAGGTGGGCCTCGATGGCGGGCAGCGCCGTGGAGTCGACTTCCGTGGGCGGCAGCAGGGTGACGTGGGTGGGGATGCCGTGAGCCGCGGCGTCGCCGAAGCCCGCACGCCGCTGCTGAAGCAGGCTGCCGTGAGGCTCCGGGACCGAGATCGACACACCGATCGTTACGGTCCCCACGTCGTCTCCTGTTCGTCGGCTCGGTGTTGCTCGTACCTGTGGTGCTCATATGGGCTGTTGCTCGTACCGGTCGGCTATCGACTGTACGGGCACGGCGGGTCTGCGGGCAGGCGCAACCATAGTGATGTGCAGCGCTCTGATGCCGCGTCGTGCGCCGTGCGGTGCTACTGGTACCCGTGCGGCTGGGGTTCAGTGCTTCTCAGTGCTTCTCAACGCTTCTCAGTGCTTCGCGGGCAGGAAGCCGACTCTTCCGTAGGTCTGGGCGAGCGTCTCCGCGGCGACGGCTCGTGCCTTCTCCGCGCCCTTGGCGAGGATCGAGTCGAGCGTCTCCGGGTCGTCCAGATACTGCTGGGTGCGCTCCTGGAACGGCGTCACGAAGTCGACCACGACGTCGGCGAGGTCCACCTTCAGCGCACCGTAGCCCTTGCCGTCGTATTTCCGCTCAAGTTCGGCGATGTCCGTGCCGGTGAGGGTCGAGTAGATGCCGAGCAGGTTGCTGATGCCGGGCTTCTCCTGCGGGTCGAAGCGGATCACGGTGTCCGTGTCCGTGACCGCGCTCTTGACCTTCTTGGCGGTGGTCTTCGGCTCGTCGAGAAGGTTGATGAGGCCCTTCGGCGTGGACGCCGACTTGCTCATCTTGATCGACGGGTCCTGAAGGTCGTAGATCTTCGCCGTCTCCTTCAGGATGTACGGCTTCGGGATCGTGAAGGTCTCGCCGAAGCGGCCGTTGAAGCGCTCGGCGAGATCACGGGTCAGCTCGATGTGCTGGCGCTGGTCCTCGCCGACCGGCACCTCGTGGGCCTGGTAGAGCAGGATGTCGGCGACCTGGAGGATCGGGTACGTGAACAGCCCGACGCTCGCCCGGTCGGCACCCTGCTTGGCGGACTTGTCCTTGAACTGGGTCATACGGGACGCCTCGCCGAAGCCGGTGAGGCAGTTCATGATCCAGGCGAGCTGGGCGTGCTCGGGGACATGGCTCTGGACGAACAGCGTGCAGCGATCGGGGTCGAGCCCGGCCGCGAGGAGCTGGGCGGCGGCCAGCCTGGTGTTGGCCGTGAGCTCCTTCGGGTCCTGCGGCATCGTGATCGCGTGCAGGTCGACGACCATGTAGAACGCGTCGTGGGACTCCTGCAGGGCTACCCACTGGCGGACGGCGCCGAGGTAGTTGCCGAGGTGGAACGAGCCTGCGGTCGGCTGGATTCCGGAGAGCACGCGGGGACGGTCAGAGGCCATGTTCACCATTCTCTCAGAGGGTGAGGGTGAGATTGGCCCAGGAGGTGGGGGGTGGTTCGGTGCGTGGGGGACTGCGGGCCGGTGGGGGCTGGTCGCGCCCCGTCGCGGAGCCGCAGATCGATGCGGCCCCGCGCCCCTGAAGACATCTCAGCCGAGGTCGATTTCCGGGTACAGCGGGAAGCCCGCCACCAGGTCCGTCGCCCTCTGGGAGATCTCGTCGGAGATCTTCGCGTCCAGCACGTGGGACGCCTTCGACGGTGCGCCCGACTTCGTGGTGCCCGGCTCCGCGGCCGTGAGGACACGGTCGATCAGGCCGGCCACCTCGTCCATCTCCGCCGTTCCCAGGCCCCGTGTGGTCAGCGCGGGGGTGCCGATGCGGATGCCCGAGGTGTACCAGGCGCCGTTCGGGTCGGCCGGGATGGCGTTGCGGTTGGTGACGATGCCCGAGTCGAGGAGCGCGGTCTCGGCCTGGCGGCCGGTGAGGCCGTACGAGGAGGCGACGTCGATCAGGTTGAGGTGGTTGTCGGTGCCGCCGGTGACGAGGGTGGCGCCCCGGCTCATGAGGCCCTCGGCGAGCGCGCGGGCGTTGTCGACGATGCGCTGGGCGTAGTCCTGGAAGGCGGGCCGGCGGGCCTCGGCGAGGGCGACGGCCTTGGCGGCCATGACGTGCGGGAGGGGGCCGCCGAGGACCATCGGGCAGCCGCGGTCGACCTGGTCCTTGAGGGAGTCGTCGCACAGGACCATGCCGCCGCGCGGGCCGCGCAGCGACTTGTGCGTGGTGGTCGTCACGATCTGGGCGTGCGGGACCGGGTCGAAGTCGCCGGTCAGGACCTTGCCGGCGACCAGGCCCGCGAAGTGCGCCATGTCGACCATGAGCGTCGCGCCGACCTCGTCGGCGATCTCGCGCATGATCCGGAAGTTCACCAGCCGGGGGTACGCGGAGTAGCCCGCGACGATGATCAGCGGCTTGAAGTCACGGGCCGAGGTGCGCAGCGCCTCGTAGTCGATCAGGCCGGTCGCCGGGTCGGTGCCGTACGAGCGCTGGTCGAACATCTTGCCGGAGATGTTGGGGCGGAAGCCGTGGGTGAGGTGGCCGCCGGCGTCCAGGGACATACCGAGCATGCGCTGGTTGCCGAAGGCCTGGCGCAGCTCGGCCCAGTCGGCGTCGGAGAGGTCGTTGACCTGGCGGGCGCCGGTCTTCTCCAGGAACGGGACCTCGACGCGGTCGGCGAGTACGGACCAGAAGGCGACGAGGTTGGCGTCGATGCCGGAGTGCGGCTGGACGTAGGCGTGCCGGGCGCCGAAGAGTTCGCGGGCGTGCTCGGCGGCGAGGGACTCGACGGTGTCGACGTTGCGACAGCCGGCGTAGAAACGGCGGCCGATGGTGCCCTCGGCGTACTTGTCGCTGAACCAGTTGCCCATCGCGAGGAGGGTGGCCGGGGAGGCGTAGTTCTCGGAGGCGATCAGCTTGAGCATCTCGCGCTGGTCGGCGACCTCCTGGCCGATGGCGTCGGCGACCCGCGGCTCGACGGCGCGGATCACGTCGAGGGCGCTGCGGAAGGCGGTGGATTCGGGGGAGAGGGGCTCTGCTGACATGGGGACCTCCGGACGTGGCGTTCGGCGTTCACGGCTCGGCCCAGGCGCACGGCACTCACTCACGGACCCCGACAACAGGTTGCGACGGATCCTGGGGCCGCTTCCCGATGGTCGGTCCCATCCCAGCGCGCCAGTCACGGCCCGCTGGTCAGCCTACCGGGCAGGCCGGAGGTCCGGGCCGTCCTGTCCACCATGCGAGCGACGTCACCGGTGCGGGCTTCACAGGATGACGTGGGGCAGGAAGCGGGCGTACTCGTCCGTGATCAGGCCGGCCGACTCACGGATGCCGAGGCCCGCCGACTCGTCCTCGACGACCCAGGCGCCGAGGACGACGTGGTTGCCGTCGAAGGTGGGCAGGGGTGCCAACTCCTGGTAGCAGCGGGGTTCTTCGGCGCTTGCCAGGACGGCGGTGGGGGCGGTGCCCGGCTCGTGGATCGTCACGCCGGCGCCCTCCCGGCCGAGCAGCGGCTTGGCGACGTAGCCGGTGGTGTGCGCCAGCTCCCGTGGGCCGTCCAGGTAGGCGGGGAGGAGGTTCGGGTGATCCGGGTAGAGCTCCCAGAGGACGGCGAGGAGGGCTTTGTTGCTGAGGAGCATCTTCCAGGCCGGTTCGATCCACAGGGTGCTGCCCGTGCCGCCGCCGTTGTCCAGCGTGCCGAGGACCTGGTCCGCGAACTCGTCGGTGGTGAGCCATTCCCAGGGGTACAGCTTGAAGCAGCTGCGGATGAACCGGAGTTGGTTGTCGACGAAGCGGCCGGAGAGCGGATCCCAGCCGATCTCCTCCATGGAGATCCAGTCGGTGTCGAGTCCCGCCTGCTCCGCCGTCTCCTTCAGATAGGCGACGGTCATCAGGTCCTCGCCGAGTTCGTCGGCGGCGGAGTGCGCGAAGTGGAGGGGGCTGCCGGGCGGCAGAAGGGCGGCCTGTTTCTGCCAGGCGGCGACCAGGCGTTCGTGGAGGGAGTTCCACTGGTCGGCGCCGGGGAAGCGGTCCTCCATCCAGAACCACTGGGGGGAGGCGGCCTCGACGAGGGAGGTGGGGGTGTCGGCGTTGTATTCGAGGAGCTTCGCGGGCTCCGTGCCGCCGTCGTAGCGGAGGTCGAAACGGCCGTAGACGGACGGGAGTTCGGCGCGACGGTGCCAGGCCTCGGCGACCGCTGCCGCGATGCGCGGGTCGGTGATGCCGAGGTCGGCGAAACGGTTCGTGGTGACGATGTGGTCGGCCGCCGCGAGACACATGCCGTGGAGTTCCTCGACGACCTCTTCCAGCGCCTCCACCTCCGGGAGCGAGAAGACGTAGTACGCGCTCTCGTCCCAGTAGGGGCGCAGGGAGTCGTCGGGGAGGCGGGTGAGCGGGTAGATGAGCCCCTGCGCCTCGACGGTCTGCTGCCAGCCGGGGCGGGGCTCGATCGTGCGGCGCTGCACGGCGGCTCAGCCGCCCGAGCTGGTGTCGCCGCCGCCGAAACCGCCGCGGTGGACGCCGGTGCCGCTGCTGTCGTCGTCGCTCGAACTGCCGCTGCTCTTACGGGACTTGGTGAAGGAGCCGCCCTTCACCCAGCCGGACTTCTTCTTGCCGCCGTAGTAGTAGGCGCCGTTCGTGGTCGTGACGGTCTTGCAGTTCTTGTCGGCGACGACCTGGTAGCCCTTGGCGGCGTTGTAGCTGTCGCGGTCGACACAGCGCTTGTCGGGGTCGTCCGAGGAACAGGCGGTGAGGGCGGCGGCGAGCAGGCCCATGCCGCCGAGTACGACGGTGCCCGAGCGGAGTTGTCTGCGTGCGTCAGCCATGTTCGTGTCTCCCCGTTGGTGTTTCGCTCAGCTTAAAGATCGCCCAAGGGCTGCCCTCGGCTGGCCCCCTGTTCCTCCTGTCCTCTTCTCGGCCGCCTCGCCCGCCTCGCCCGCCTCGCCCGCCTAGAGTCGCTTCGTGCTCTTTGGAATGGTGTGCGCGCTCGGCGCGGCGGTCTGTTTCGGTACGGCGACGGTGTTGCAGGCGATGGCCACGCGGGCGGCGGTCGATGTCGCCGGTGCGGGTGGCGGTCCGGGTGGCGACGCGGCGTTGCTGTTGCGGGCGTTGCGGCAGTGGCGGTACATCGCCGGGCTGGCCCTGGACGGGCTCGGCTTCCTCTTCCAGATCGCGGCGCTGCGGTCCCTTCCGATCTACGCGGTCGGCGCGGCGCTGGCCGCGAGTCTCGCCGTCACCGCGGTGGTCGCCGCCCGGCTGCTGCGGGTGCGGCTGAGCGGGGTGGAGTGGGCCGCGGTGGGGGTGGTGTGCGCCGGGCTGGGGATGCTGGGGCTGGCGTCCGGGACCGAGGGGGAGCAGGCCGGGTCGGACGCGCTGAGGTACGCGATGCTCGCGACCGGCGTGGGTGTGCTGGTGCTGGGGTTGCTGAGCGGGCGGTTGCCGGAGCGGGGGCGGGGACTGGTGCTCGGGTTGGCGGCGGGGTTCGGGTTCGGGGTGGTCGAGGTTTCGGTGCGGCTCGTCGATGACGTGTCGGTGGGGGCGCTGGTGGGAAACGCGGCGGTGTATGCGCTGGTGGTGGGGGGTGCGGCGGCGTTTCTGGCGCTGACGTCGGCGTTGCAGCGGGGGGCGGTGACGGTGCCGACGGCGGGAATGGTGATCGGGGAGACGATCGGGCCTGCGGTGATCGGCGTGGTGTGGCTGGGGGATCGTACGCGGGAGGGGCTGGGGTGGCTGGCGGTGGCGGGGTTCGGGGTGGCGGTGGTGGGGGCGCTGGCGTTGGCGCGCTTCGGTGAGGCGCCGGACTGAGTTGCGCCAGTTGTGCCCCCGCCACTCCGAAGGCGCTCGTCCTCAGACGCCGGACAGGCTGCAGACGGTCACCTCATCGCCCCCAGCACCCCGTCCCACAGCCGCACCCTCGCCTCCAGCGCGTCCGTCGCCGTCTCCGCCGCCTCCGCCCACCGCGCGTCACTCGTACCGCACAGATCGGCGACCATCTGCATGGCCATCGGCGTGTGCTCCTCGCCGTCGACCTCGATGTGCCGGGACAGGTAGTCGCAGAACAGGGGGAACCGGTCTGTGCCCTCCTCCTTGATCACCTGGTCGAACATGTCCGGGATGAGGTCCTCGCGGGAGAAGGCGAACGCCGCGGCCCGGCAGTGCAGCGGCCGGTCGTTGATGATCTCGAACGTGGTACGGACGAACTCGGCTGCGGGGCCGGGGACCTGGGCGACACGCAGCGCCGAGCTCACGTCGTGCCCCTCCCCCACCAGACCGACGAACGTGTCGATACGGGACGTGTCCGCCGCCGCTTCGCTCATACCGGCGCAGTACAGCTCGAAGTGGCTGGTGAAGCCACCGTTCAGCTCGTCGCTCTCCTCCACGAGCACGATGTCGTTGATGAGACGCCGGCTCACCTGCGACCCGCGCGGCACCCAGGGGACGTCGACACAGGTCAGCTCCCGCTGCAGCGACTTGAGCAGGGACATGAAATCCCATACCGCGAACGCATGGTGCTCCATGAACGTCGCCATGTGTTCCCTGGTGTTTATCCGCTGGTAAATCGGGTGGGCGGTCACTTCTTTTCGCACCGGCTCGATCACGGACCGGGCCCGCTCGATTCCCTCGTGGGTCATATCCCAGTCGTACCTGGACATGAAATCTCCCTCGCGTTGGTCGAATGGCGATCGTGCCGCTTTACCACTCACCCCGGCAAGCCCTTTCCTCAATTCCGAAAAAGTTACCCCAGGTATCACTCGAAAGAAGACAGAAAGCCACCCTAAAGAACGACAAACAGCCATCTTCCGGACATTCGTACGGAGGTTTCGAAAATCTTCGTTGAATATTTGAGCGCGATCGCTTGCCGCTGCGTATACGACGGCGTGACCAGGAATCCCGTCACCATCACGGTGGCGTATCAAGTGATCCCGGGCCGCGAGACCGAGTTCCACTCCTGGGGGTGGGCCGTGCTGCGCGCGAGGGCGCGTGAGCCGGGCTTTCTGGGGGGTGGTGTCCTTGTCGACGGAGAGGCGGAGTGGCATGTGGTCTACCGCTTCGACAGCGAGAGTTCGGCCCTGGCCTGGGAAAACTCCGCCAGTTGGGCGCAGTGGGCGGCCAGGGTGGAGGGGCTCGCCCGGGAGACCGGGCGCCGAAGCGTCGAGGGCTCCAAGGTGTGGTTCGACTCCCAGACCGACTTACCGGCCGCCGCCCAGGCGCCGGCTCCGCCACGCCCCCCGGACAAATGGAAGCTGTGGTTCGTGAATATGAGCGCAGTTTTTCCACCCGTGCTCATATTCAATCTGACCATTCTTCCCTTCCTCGGCGGTGTCAATGCACTCATTCGCACTCTGCTGCTTTGTCTGGCCGTGACGGCACTCGTCACCTGGATTCTCATGCCGCGTCTTCAGCGTTTCTTCAAGAAATGGCTCTACCCGCCGCTCCAGGCACTTCGTGGACGCCACAAAAGGCGAACCGCATGACCGACGGTATGAACGACGCAAGGGAGGTGGGCGGGTGAAGACCCTGCTCATCGACAATTATGACTCGTACACGTACAACCTGTTCCAGCTGATCGCCGAGGTCAACGGCGAGGAGCCGGTGGTGATCCGTAACGATGCGCCGACCAGCGGATTCGACACTCTTGTGGAATTCGACAACCTCGGCAACTTCGACAACATCGTCGTCTCACCGGGCCCCGGGCACCCGGCCACCCCTCGCGACTTCGGGATCAGCGCACGTGTACTCGCCGAGTCCCGGATACCCGTACTCGGCGTCTGCCTCGGTCACCAGGGGATCGCGCTCGGCGAGCGGGGCCGGATCGTGCCGGCCCCCGAGCCCCGGCACGGGCATCTGTCGACGATCCGGCACGACGAGCAGGACCTCTTCAAGGGGCTGCCGCAGCACTTCACCGCCGTGCGCTACCACTCCCTCTCCGTGCGCGAGCCGCTGCCCGAGACCCTCGAAGCCACCGCCTGGGCCGAGGACGGGGTCCTCATGGGCCTGCGGCACCGCACGCGCCCCCTGTGGGGAGTGCAGTTCCACCCGGAGTCGGTCCTCACCGAGTACGGCCGCCGCATGCTCATGAACTTCCGCAACCTCACGGCGGAACGGGCCCGCAAGCTCCGTACGAAGAACACCGCCGTCACCCGCACCGCCGCGGCGATGCCCGAGCACTCCTCCCCGGTGCTCATCCCCCGCACCGCCCGCATCCCCGCCCAGCGCCGCTCCCCGCAGCGGCGCCCCACCCACCGTCTGCACACCCGCCGGATCGCCACGGCCGTGGACACGGAGGCCGCGTTCGGCCGGATGTACGCCGACTCGCCGCGCGCGTTCTGGCTGGACAGTTCGCAGGTCGAGAAGGGGCGGTCGCGGTTCTCGTTCTTCGGGGACGGGTCCGGTCCGCTCTCCGAGTACGTGCGGTACGACGTCACGAGCGGCGTCTGTGAGATCGAGCGGGACGGACGGCCCACGCGCAAGGTGAAGGCGAGCGTCTTCGACTACCTGAAACGGCAGTTGACGACCCGCTATGTCGACGCCACCGGACTGCCCTTCGACTTCACCGGCGGATACGTCGGCTACTTCGGATACGAGACGAAGGCCGACTGCGGAGCCTCGCCCAACGTCCACCGGGCCCAAACCCCCGACGCCTGCTGGCTGTTCGCCGACCGGCTGATCGCGGTGGACCACCAGGAGGGCTACACGTACGCCGTCTGCGTCGCCGAGGACACCCCCCAGGCCACGCTGGAGGCCGCCGACTGGCTCGACAGCGCGCTGGCCCAACTCACCTTCGTGTCAGGGGAACAGCCGCCGCTGCCCGTACCGGCGGCCGAGCCGGACCCCGTCGCCGCCGAGCCGTGGCTGGTGCGCGACCGGGCCACCTATCTCGCCGACATCGAGGCCTGCCACCGGGAGTTGACGGCCGGCACGAGCTACGAGGTCTGTCTGACCAACGCGGCCCGGATGCCGGCCCCGCCGGACTCGTACGACTACTACCGGGTCCTGCGGCGCCTCAACCCGGCGCCGTACGCGGCCTTCCTGCGGTTCGGGGACCTCGATGTGGCCGGCTCCTCCCCCGAGCGGTTCCTGCGGATCACCCGGGACGGCATGGCCGAGGCCAGGCCCATCAAGGGCACCGCCCCGCGTGGCCACGACCCGGAGGAGGACGACCTCCTGCGCGACTCGCTCGCCGCCGACGACAAGACGCGCGCCGAGAACCTGATGATCGTCGACCTGCTCCGCAACGACCTGGGCCAGGTCTGCCGCACCGGCACGGTACGCGTCTCCCGGCTGATGGTCGCCGAGACGTACGCCACCGTGCACCAGCTCGTCTCCTACGTCGAGGGACGGCTGCGCGAGGGCACCGACTCGGTGGACGCCGTCCGCGCCTGCTTCCCCGGCGGCTCCATGACCGGCGCGCCCAAGCTCCGCACGATGGAGATCATCGACTCGCTGGAGACCGAGGCGCGGGGCGTGTACTCCGGGGCCCTCGGCTACCTGGGATGCAGCGGCGGCGCGGATCTCAACATCGTCATCCGGACCGCCGTGATCGCCGACGGCGAGATGCAGTTGGGCGCCGGCGGCGCGATCGTCCTCGCCTCGGACCCGGTCGCGGAGTACGACGAGATGCTGCTGAAGACGGCCGCGCAGATGCGGGCCTACCAGGAGGACGAGAAGCGGTACCAGGAATTCCAGAAGTACCAGGAATACCAGGATTACCAGCCGTCCTCGTCCCTGTCGGCCGCCGCCGAGGAGGCCGCCCGATGACGACCCACCCGGCCACCACCGCTCCCCCAGCACCCGCGTCCTCGCCCGCCCCCGCCCCTGCCGACGCCGACGCCCCCGGCAACCTCGCCGCCCATCTCGCCGCTCTCGCCGAGCGGCGCGGCTGGAGCGACCGGGCCGCCTTCCACCAGAGCCACCAGGGGCACCGTTCCTGGACGCACGGCGAGGTGCACGAGCTGGCCGCCCGTACGGCGACGGTGCTCGCCCGGCACGGTGTGGGGGCCGGCGACCGGGTGGTCCTCGCGCTGCCCGACGGCATCACCTGGGTGACCGCCTTCCTCGCCATTGCCCGGCTCGGTGCCGTGGCCGTCCTGGTCAACCCCGAACTCCCGCCCGCCGACCACGCGTTCATGACCGAGGACGCCGAAGCCGTGCTGTGCGTGACCGGACCCTGGATGGAGGAGGGCGCGGGCGACGAGGGGCGTTTCGCGGGCCGGCCGCTCCTCGGCGCCGATCAGCTCGCCGCCCTCGCCCCCACCGCCGAACCGACCACCACCGCCCACCCGGTGGACGCGCACACGCCGTTATACGTGCAGTACACGTCCGGAACCACCGGACGCCCCAAGGGAGTTGTGCACAGTCACGGCGACCCGAAGACCTACCACGATCTCATCGGGCGCCGCCTCCTTCGGATCACCGAGGACGACGTCTCCCTCTCCGTGTCGAAGCTGTTCTTCGCCTACGGCTTCGGCAACGCCTTCGTCTTCCCGCTCTTCTCCGGCTCGTCGGCCGTCCTGGTGGACCGGCGTCCGGCCCCGGCCGCCGTCGACGAACTCGTCGCCCGGCACCGGGTGACGCTGCTCTACTCCGTGCCGTCCGCGTACGCCGCCCTGGTCGCCGACCGGGGCAACGGCCACCAGGGCTGCTTCGCCTCCGTACGGGCCGCCGTGTCGGCCGGCGAGGGGCTGCCGGACGGACTCGGGCAGCAGATCGGCGAGTTGCTCGGCGCTCCGGTGCTGGAGCAGATCGGTTCCACGGAAGCAGGGCACGCCTTCTGCGCCAACAGCTTCGACCACAACCACCCCGGTACGGTCGGCCGCCCCGTCCCCGGTTTCGAGGTCGAGCTGCGCGACCGCGCCGGGCTCCCGTTGCCCGACGCCGACGAGGGCGCCGAGGGTGAACTCTGGGTACGTGGGCCCACGTTGACGAGCGGCTACCTCAACCGGCCCGAGGAGACGGCCCGTTCACTGGTCGGCGGCTGGCTGGCCACCCGGGACCGGGCGGTCCGTGAACCGGACGGCAGCTACCGGCACCTGGGCCGCGCCGACGACATGGAGATGGTCGGCGGCATCACGGTCTCGCCGCTGGAGGTGGAGGCCGTACTGCGCACCCACCCGGCGGTGAAGGAGGTCGCCGTGGCCGCTCTCACCGACGAGCGGGGCTTCAGCAGGCTGCGTGCCTTCGTCGTGCCCGTCGGACCGGCCCGGGCAGGACTGGAGACCGAACTCATCGAGCTGGCCCGCGCCCGTATCGCCGCCTTCAAGGTGCCCCGGAGCGTGAGCTTCGTCCCGTCGCTGCCCCGCACGTCGACCGGGAAACTCCGCCGCCATCTGGTCCGCCAGGGCGCCTGGTGACCACCGCAGCCACTGCAACCCCCCGCAGTACTTCAGAAGGGAACGGGCGCATGCCAAAGCAGCAGCCCCTGCTCGCCGACCGCGGTTTCTATCTGGGCCCGGTCTTCCGGCGGGCCGCCGACCGCCACGGAGCCGTCTTCGTCACCCTGGACCGGCCGCTCGACGTCAGCCCCGACCTCGGCGTCGACCTCAGCTATCCCCAACTGGCCGATCTGGTCGAGGAGTTGTCGGCGCGGCTGTGGGCGGCCGGGGTGCGGCCCTCGGAGGAGGTGGTCGTCCACAAGACGGACAACGTCGACATCGTGCTGCTGACCTGTGCCGTCTCCCGTATCGGCGCGGTCCCCGTGCTGCTGTCCCCCGGCCTCGCCGGACCGGTCGTCGGCCAGCTGCTGGCCCGTCTGCACCGCCCCTGGCTGCTCACCGACAGCGCCAAACTCACCGGTCCGCTCGCGGAGTTGGACCTCTCCCCGCTGGTACGCCGGACCCTCGCCGTGGACGCCGATGCCGGCGCCGGCGTACCGGGCGCCGAACCCCTGGCGATGTACGCCGTCGCCGAGCCCGCCGCCCCCGTCCGCCTCCACCCCCGTGAACCCGCCCTGATCACCCACAGCTCGGGCACCACCGGCATCCCCAAACTCGCCGTGCACTGCGCGAACACCATGTGGAACCGGCTCGTACCGCAGCAGGCGATGGGCTGGCCCACGCGCGGGGAGACGGCCGCGCTGCACATGTCCTTCGTGCACTCGCGCTTCTACCATCTTCTCGGCGTGCTCCTGCACTTCGGCAGCCCGCTGCTCCTGATCACCGATCCGACCCCGGCCTCGGTGGGCCCGCTGCTCGCCCGCCACCGCCCCGGCATCGTCGAGACCCACCCCAACACCTTCGTCCTGTGGGAGGAGTTGGCGGACGCACCGGGTCAACCGCTGTCGCGCGTACGGTCGTACGGGTCGACGTTCGACGCGATCCACCCGCGGACCGTACGGCGGCTGCTCGGCGCATCGAAGCGCCGGAGCGCCTGGCTGATCCAGCTGTACGGGCAGAGCGAGACCGGGCCCGTCGCCTTCCAGTGGTTCACCCGGCGAAACGCCGCGAAGGCCGACGGCCGCCGGGTCGGGATCGGGATACCCGGCTTCACCCGGGTCCGCGTCACGGACGACAACGGCCGGCCCGCCGCGCCGGGCGAACCGGGCCGCATCGAGGCCCGTACGCGTGGCCGCATCCTCACCTACCTCGGCGCGCGCGAGCAGTACCAGCGCCAGCTCGACGGCGGCGGGTGGTGGCAGATGGGCGACATGGGGTACCGGAGCAGGCTCGGCGCGCTGTATCTCATCGACCGCGAGATCGACCAGATCGACTCCGTGCACAGCAACCTGGAGGTCGAGGACACGCTGATGGACCGGCTGGAGGAGCTGCGCGAGGTCGTCATCGTGCCGGGCGCCGACCGCGAGCCGGTACCCGTGGTCTGCGTACGGGACGAGATGCCGCTGGACCCGGACCGCTGGCGCCAGGCGACCGCCGATCTGCCGACGATGGCCGAGCCCCGGCAGTGGCGGTTCGAGGAGCTGCCGATGACGGCGACGTGGAAGGTGAAACGGGTGGAGATCACCCGCATGCTGGCCGAGAGCGCCCGCACATGAACCCCCCTGACACCGACACCGACACCACCCCTGACCGGGTACTGGTCGTGGGCGCGGGTCCCGTAGGCCTCTCCGCCGCCCTCGGGCTGCGCGCCCACGGGCTGCCCGTCGTCGTCCTGGAGGCGGACCCCGAGGACCGTGAACGCCCGGGCAGCCGCGCCCTGTTCGTGCACCGCGAGACCCTGCGCCTGCTGGACGGGATGCGCCCGGGCCTGGCCGCCGAGTTCGCGTCGTACGGACGGACGTGGCACACCCGGCGCACGCTGTACCGGGGCCGCGAGGTCTACTCCCGCACCTTCCCCGAGCAGCCGAAGGCGCCCGCGACCACCCCGCCCTTCACCAGCCTGCGCCAGGTGGACACCGAGCGCTTCCTGCGCGCCGCCTGCCGGGACGCGGGCGTGGAGTTCGCGTGGGGCGTACGGGTGACGGGCGTACGGTCCTCGCCGACCGGGGTCACCCTCACCGACTCCGACGGCGGCGTCTGGCACGGCACCCATGTGGTCGCCGCCGACGGCGCCCGTTCGGCGGTCCGGGCGGAGCTGGGGATCACCATGGACGGCACGCGCTCGGAGGGGTTCCACGTGGTCGTGGACGTCGCCGACATCCCCGGCGCCGAACTCCCCCTGGAGCGCGTCTTCCACTACGAACACCCGGGCGTGGGCGGCCGAAGCGTGATGCGGGTGCCCTTCACCGGCGGCTTCCAGGTCGACCTCCAGTGCCGCGACGACGACTCGCAGGAGGCGTACGGCACGCAGGAGGCCGTCCGGGACTGGCTGCCGGCGGTCCTGGGAGCCAGTGACTCCGGTAAGGGGTACGGGGAGCAGATCCTGTGGGTGTCGACGTACCGCTTCCTGCGCAAGGTCGCGGACGCGTTCACCGATCGGCACCGGCGGGTGCTGCTCGTCGGGGAGGCGGCGCATCTGTTCCCGCCGTTCGGGGCGCGCGGTATGAACAGCGGGATCGCGGACGCGGCGGCAGCGGCGGAGGCCATCGCGGCGGTGGCCAGGACCGGACTGGCGGGAGCGGTCGCCGAGTTCGCCGAAGTACGGCACGCGGCGGCCGTGTTCAACAGTGCCGCCGCCGGCAACGCCCTCGACCACCTGCGGCCACGGAGACGGATCGTCCGGGCCAAGCAGCGCGCGGCGGCGGCCCTCGCACCGGTGCTGCCGTGGTGCGGGTCGTGGCTGGAGCACGCACCGTACGGGCCCCGGAACGGGGCGCCGGCGGTGGCGGGCCGCAAGTACTGACAGAGGTATCAGAAGTATCAGAGCAGAGGTATCAAGAGAGAGCACTTGATGACGCAACCAGCAACACAAGCAGCGGTCGCGGAAGGGCTGTTGACGTGGACGCCGCGCCGTGGCCTGACCGGTCCGGACTCGCACGGCTGCGTGCCGACGGTCGGTGAGCGACTGGCGGTCGCCGACTCGTGGCTGCTGCGCGACGGCCGGGTACGCGGCCTCGGCCGGCACCGGGAGCGCTTCCTACGGTCCTGCGGCGACTCCGGCGGCCCCTCGCCGCGCCAACTGGTCGACTTCTGGCGGGACATGACCGCCGCGCTGCCGCACACCGGGGAATGGTTTCCCCGGGTCGAACTGGGCGCCGAATCAAGAGAGTTGAGGCTCCTGCTCCGCCACGCGCCACCGCTCGGCACCGGTGTACGGGTCTGGGCGGCGGGCCAGTTGGACCCACGTACCGTCCCCCGCCGCAAGGGCCCCGACCTGGACATCCTGGCCCGGGTCCGGCAACGGGCGGCCACCGAGGGCGCGGACGAGGCGGTGCTGATCGCCCCCTCGGGCGTGGTCCTGGAGGGGGCCACCACCAGCCTCCTGTGGTGGGAGGACGACACCCTGTGCCTGCCCTCCCCACAGCTCCCCGTCCTGGCCGGAGTCACCGCTGCCCTCATCCAGGAACGCGCCCAGCGCACCGGCATCCGCGTCGCCCACCGCGAACGCACCCTCGCCGACCTGGACGGCCGCGAGGTGTGGCTGGTGAACGCCCTGCACGGAATCCGTCCGGTGAAGGAATGGACGGGCGGAACGGAACCGCTTATGCGGGCGGGTCATCCGGTACGGGCCGCCGAATGGCGACCATGGCTGGAAGGCCTCATGGAGCCGCTGCAATAATTAAATGAAGAGAGGTAGGGCGGGGCGATATCATTCGCCCTTCCCTACCTTTTCATGTCTGAATTCAGTTGCTCTTCTGGACCGGCTGATATCCGCCGGGAACCATGCGCGTGGCGATGGCGATCCGGTTGTATGCGTTGATGACGGTGGCCGCCCAGATCAGCGCGGCGACCTGCGCCTCGTCGAAGACACCGGCGGCCTCGGCGTACACGTCGTCGGGGACGTGCCCGTCGTGCACCAGGGTCACTGCCTCGGTCAACGCCAGTGCGGCGCGCTCCCGTTCGGTGAAGAAGGGGGTCTCCCGCCAGGCGTTCAGGGCGTAGATCCGCTGCTCGGTCTCGCCTGCCGCGCGGGCATCCTTGGTGTGCATGTCGAGGCAGAACGCACACCCGTTGAGCTGGGAGGCGCGAATCCGGATCAGTTCGAGGAGTTCCGGTTCGACCTTGGCGTCCCGCGCGGCGGAAACTGCGGCGCCATGCAGGGCGCCCATCGAGGCGGAGACCTCGGGGGTGATTTTCTTGAGGGCGACTCGGGATATGGGTTCAGTGGTGGTCATGGGATTACTGTATCCGTTGAAGAGGATGAAGATGGCTTGGGGATCGGAAAAGTGACGGAAACGGAAACGGAATGGAACTGCCGACTGTGCGGCGGCAGGCCGCTGCCGGTGCGGCCGTTCCTGCTCAGCCCTTCGCCTGCTTCCTGCTCTCGCGCACCGCCTGCCGCCGCGCCTCCTCCGCCTCCCAGCGCCGCTTCAACTCCAGGGTCCGTTCGCCGAGTTGGATCGGCTCGTCATCGTCCTCCTCCTTCCACAGGCCCTGTTCCTTGAGTTGGCGTGTCTGTACGTCGACGGGCGGCTCGGGGTCGAAGTCGGAGGGGCGCGGGCCCTCTGGGCCGTCAGGGCCGACCCTGACGAGGCGTTCGACACGGGTGACGCGGTAGCGGATACCGTCGACGGTCGCGACGTTGGAGCGCTTCTCGTCGACGCGGTCGGCGATGAGGGCGTACTCCGCGGCCTTCTCCTCGCTCAGCCGGAGGGTGAAGGGCGCCATCACGCGCAGCCAGTAGGCCAGCGAGTCCCGCGCGCCCTGGGGCGTGAAGTCGGAGGCACCGGGGTTGTGGGCCCGCCAACTCCCGTCCACCCGCTCGGAGATCATGTAGACGGCGGGCAGCAGCACCCCGCCCGGATGCGTGTGGATCGCCCGTCGCGCCTCGTCCCGGACCGCCTGCGGCGCGCCGGGCACGACGCCGACGAACTGGATGAGGTCCAGTTTGAGGATGCCGTCGGACAGTCCGGTACCGGTGACGGGGTCGACCACGAAACCCTTGGTGCGCGGCCCCACCCGGTACGCCTCGCCGACCTCCCCCGGGTCGGGGTCGGAGGGGCGGGGCGGCTCGGGCCCGTTCGGCCCCATCCGGACGAAGCGGGAGGCACGCACGATCCGGAAACGCTCGCCGCGCACCCGTACCTCGTCCACCACCTCCCGGTCCATGCGCACCGCCGCCGCCATCCACTTGCGCCGGGCGGCCTCGTCCCCGGCGTCCTCGGCCTCCTTGGCCCGCAGCCGGAACACCGAGCCGAGCGAGTCGCGGGAGCCCTGCGGGGTGTCGCTGCCGTAGCCGTAGAGCTCCCAGCCGCCCGTCTCGCACTCCCTCGCGTGGAAGAACTCCGGGACGCCCACCCCCATCAGGTCGGGATACCGCTGCGCGGCCTCCCCCGCCTCCTGCTCCGCGAAGGCCGCGATCGGGCCCTCCTGGGCGGTGACCCGGATCGTCAGATACGCCGGGACATCGTCCCTGTAATCGCTCATGCACCGAGCGTGCACACAACGGCCTTGCCGGACACCCGATTTCACCGAATTCAGGGGGTCTCGGGTGTGGAATCCTGTGGAATCCCGACAGTTCTTTGACTAAAGTCAAAGAAATATGAAGCCAGTCTCAGCGGACGACGTGAACACCCTCAGGCGGTTCAACCGGTACTTCACACGACGCATCGGCGCCCTCGACGACCACTACCTCGGCCAGGACCGGCCACTGGGCGAGGCGCGCCTGCTCTTCGAGATCGGAGCCGGGACCTCGCTGCGCGAGCTCCGCAGCCGGCTCACCCTGGACGCCGGGTACGTGAGCCGGATGGTGCGCGCGCTGGAGACGCAGGGGCTGGTGCGGGTTCGGGTGCACCCCGGGGACAGCAGGTCACGGGTCGTGGAGCCGACGCCGGCCGGGCAGGCCGCGCTGACGGAGCAGAACCGGCGGGCCGACGATCTGGCGGCGGGCCTCCTCGCCGGCCTCGACGACACCCGGCGCGGCGAACTGACGGCCGCCCTCGACACCGCCCGGCGTCTGCTCCGCCTCGCGGCGATCACCGTCGAGGCCGTCGACGGCGCGAGCCCCGACGCCCGCGCCTGCCTCGCCGAGTACGCCGCCGACATCGACGAACGGTTCCCCGAGGGCTTCGACCCGGCCGCCCTCGTACAGCCTCATGAGGTGTCGGGGGACGCGGGTGCCTTCCTGGTGGCGTACGAGGAAGGGCGCGCCGTGGGGTGCGGGGCGCTGCGGCGGCTCGAACCCGGGGTGGGCGAGATCCGGCACGTGTGGGTGCATCCCGCCGCCCGGCGGCTCGGGCTCGCCCGACGCCTCCTCGACGGCCTCGAACAGCAGGCCGCCGTACGGCACTTGACGGTCGTACGACTGGACACGCACGCCGTGCTCAAGGAGGCGCGGGCGATGTACCGGGCGTGCGGCTACGCGGAGATCCCGCGTTACGACGACAACCCGTACGCGGGGCACTGGTTCGAGAAGCGACTGTCCCCGCCGGGGCCGGACGCACCCGGGCCCCGTCCGGCCGAAGCCTGAACGGGGCCCGAGAGCAGAGCGGTTGGGACTGGCTGACTAGATGAGGCCGAGCGCGCGAACCGCCTCGCGCTCCTCCGTCAGCTCCTGCACCGAGGCGTCGATGCGGGCGCGGGAGAACTCGTTGATGTCCAGGCCCTGGACGATCTCGTACACGCCGTCCTTCGTGGTGACCGGGAAGGAGGAGATGAGGCCCTCCGGGACGCCGTACGAGCCGTCGGACGGGATGCCCATGGAGGCCCAGTCGCCGTCCGCCGTGCCGTTGACCCACGTGTACACGTGGTCGATGGCGGCGTTGGCGGCGGAGGCGGCCGAGGACGCGCCACGGGCCTCGATGATCGCGGCGCCGCGCTTGGCGACGGTCGGGATGAAGTCCTCGGCGAGCCACTTCTCGTCGCTCACGACCTCGGCGGCGTTCTTGCCGCCGACGGTGGCGTGGAAGATGTCGGGGTACTGGGTGGCCGAGTGGTTGCCCCAGATGGTGAGGCGCTTGATGTCGGCGACCGTCGAGCCCGTCTTCTTCGCCAGCTGCGTGAGCGCGCGGTTGTGGTCCAGGCGGGTCATCGCGGTGAAGCGGTCGGCCGGTACGTCCGGCGCGGCGGCCTGGGCGATCAGCGCGTTGGTGTTGGCCGGGTTGCCGACGACGAGGACCTTGATGTCGTCCGCGGCGTTGTCGTTGATGGCCTTGCCCTGGGGCTTGAAGATGCCGCCGTTGGCCGAGAGGAGGTCACCGCGTTCCATGCCCTTGGTGCGCGGGCGGGCGCCCACCAGGAGGGCGACGTTGGCGCCGTCGAAGGCTACGTTCGCGTCGTCCGTGATGTCGATGCCCTGGAGCAGCGGGAAGGCGCAGTCGTCCAGTTCCATCGCGGTGCCCTCGGCGGCCTTGAGCGCCGGGGTGATCTCCAGGAGGCGGAGCCTGACCGGCACGTCCGCGCCGAGCAGCTGGCCGGAGGCGATGCGGAAGAGCAGGGCGTAACCGATCTGGCCGGCCGCGCCGGTGACGGTGACGTTCACGGGAGTGCGGGTCATGGCGTTCTCCGTATGACAGCTGGCGGTGGGGCGTCGCTGCCCCGGGTTTCGGATGATCGATCTCTTGGCGTCAAGAGAGATCCGCCGTCAGGCTATCGCGCATCCGGGATCCCGGATGTCCGGGTCCCGTGTGGCCCACCCCACAGAGTCAGGTTCGCAGAGTCGCGTTCACCGTCCACAGCAAGCGGCGGCCGCCCGTCCGGGAGAGGTGTGACGGGCGACCGCCGCCCGGGAACCGATCGAGCCGGACTCCCGTGGGGGTACTTCACCGCCTGCCCCGAACCGGGCCGGGCATTCCCCTCGTACGGCGGTTTCGTGATTCCGCGGTTCCGTACGAGGGGAATGCGCCTGTCCCGCTACTGGGTACAGCCCTTCTCCCCGGTCGCCTTGAGCGTGACGCACGCCGTCGCGTCGCCCGCGTCCTTCACGGCCACCATCGGCGTGTACGCGTCGGTGTCCGTGTCGACCGTGCCGAGCTGCTTCGCCGCGCCGGAGGCGGTGACGTCGACCTGGTCGCCCGGGGCCGCCTGGGTGATGCGCGCCCAGGCTGCCTGGCAGGTCTTGCTGTAGCGGACCTCGACGAGCGTGGTGCCGACGGTGACGCTGTTGGCGGTCTGCGCCAACTCGCCGCCGCAGCCCATGTTCTCCGGGTCCTGGCCGGTGCACGCGGCGCCACTGCACTCCACACCGACCGGCAGGTCGGGATTCGTACCTGCCGAGGTGGTCGGGGACGGGCTCGGCTTGGCCTCCGGGGTGTCATCGCCCCGGTTGGTGAGGATCAGGGCCGCCGCGACCACCACCGACGCGCCCACCACGCCCGCGAGGAACATCGTGAGCCGCCGCTTGCGCCGCGAACCGCCACTGCCACCGGTTCCACCGCTGCCGGCCGGTCGGGCGTCCTGCGGCGAACCGCTGGGCGCCCCCACGGGCGTACCGGGCGTCCAGGGTGCCGCACCCGAATACCCGGGCGCCCCCGACGCCCCGGAAGGTCCGGCTGGTCCCGACGGCGGGGCGGAGCGCCCCCCGGCGCCACCCCTCGACGCCGGCCCCTGGTATCCGGCTATACCCCACGAGTTGCTCTCGGCCGAGACGGAACTCGTGGAGCCGGCGGAGCTCGTCGAACTCGCGGAACTCACCGAGCCGCCGGAGACACCGCCCCGCGCCGCCCCCGCTCCTACGCCGCCGACCGCGTCCCGGGTCTCCGGGGGCGTCGGCTGCGGCGGCACGGTCGGTGAGACGCCTGCGGGGCCCGCGATTCCCGGAGTCACCGTCGCGCTCCGGGCGGCCCGTCCGTTGCTGCTGCTCCCGTTCTTCGCCTCTACGGCAGGCGCACCGAACTCTCCCAGCGCGGCGCGCGCCTGGGAGATCCGGATCGCCTCCATGGTCATGTCGTGGCGCATCTCCGAGCGGCTCCAGGCGCGCTCGGCCAGCTCCCACATCGTCGTCAGGTGAACGGGATTGGTGCCGGTGACCTCGGCCAGGGCGACGATCGCGCCCTTGGGTGCGAGGAGCCGGCCGTTGAGATAACGCTCCCAGGACGTCTTGCTGTAGCCCGTGCGGTCGGCCACCGCCGCGATGTTCAGGCCGCTGCGGTCCACGAGCCTGCGTAGCTGGCTCGCGAACTCCCTGACCTGCGGATCTAGTTCATCCGGCAAGGCCCTCCAACGAGGCATTGCTTCCCCCCTCATTCCCCCCGGTCGTGCTGGCTGTTCTCCCGTGCGTGGTGCCGTGGATCCCTCGGCCGAACCTCATCCGACTGTCTTGGCTACCCACACGGATGCGCCCATTCAGGATCTCGGTTCCCGGGGTGGGGGCGCACAGGAGCATTGTCTGGCCTGGAGGTGCACCGTTGCACGCCCCCGGCTTGCGGTCCAGTGTTCCACCGACCACCCTCCCGGCCGGCCGAACCCCTGGATGACACACGGGACGCCCCGGACGCCCCGATTGCCCACATTAACCCTGCCGCATTGCGGCCCGGTTGCAAATCCTCGAACTTATCGACACATCGCCACACAGAAAGCACAAGAACGGTCACATCGGACGCAGTTGTGTCAGATTCCCTCAACGGCATCAACCAAAAGCGACAGCGCCGACCACCGCGACAAGCCCGAGCGCAAGTACGAGGAGTACGGCGACGAGAAGCACCCGCCGGGACGAGTCGACGGAAGCCTCGGCAGCCACGGCCGACTCGGACTCCACCCACCACGGAAGGGTGGGCACCTCCTCCTCGTACACCCCGTCCTGCTGCCCCGGCTTCGCCGGATCCGGGGCCGGTGGCCGGGGCCAGGCCTGGACCGCCAGCTCCCAGCGGACGCCGAAGCGCTCGGCGTCGGCGGGGGCGAGGCCCGCGACCCGGCACAGGGCGGCTATCGCCTGCCGGGGCGGCGGCTGGGTCGCGTTGAGATACCG
Organism: Streptomyces sp. NBC_00576; assembly: GCF_036345175.1. Lineage (NCBI taxonomy): Bacteria > Bacillati > Actinomycetota > Actinomycetes > Kitasatosporales > Streptomycetaceae > Streptomyces > Streptomyces sp. NBC_00576. Next base: position 3,922,771 of record NZ_CP107780.1, read on the forward strand.
CTGCCAGGAGGACTTGCTGTACGCGGTGCGCGCGCCGAGCGCGGCCAGACTGAGCCCGGTGCGGTCCTTGAGAAGCCGCACCTGCTCCACGAAATGCCGCACCTCCGGCGGCAGATCGTCCGGCAGCGGCTGCCAGGCGCTCATCGCGAGTCCTCCTCGACGTTCGTCGGCCGGTCCGAGGCATTTGACGACGTCAGAGGGTGAATCGGTTCCCGCTGGGACAAAGTGCGGTCCTACCGGCCCTGGCTGCTGATCGTGTAGTGCAGGGTGTCGTCCAGGAACGGGATCGTCAGCCACGGCTTCGGCTGCGCCATCATCGACAGCAGCACGATGGCCGTGCCCAGCACCGTGTACGTGACCATGTCCGTGAACCGGGACCGTACGGCGAGCATCCCGACGTCCGGCACCACCCAGCGCAGCACCGCACCGGCCAGCAGCGCGCCCCCGATCAGCAGCGTCCCGTACCGGAACACGTCGAGCGCGGTCAGCAGCAGCCCGAACCCGACCAACCCCAGCACGAGGAGGATCGGCCACTGCCGAGCCGGCGCCGGCGCATCCCCGGGAGCCGCCCGGCCGCCTCCCTCGGGTCGCGCGGTGTCCCGCGTGAAGAGGGGGAAGCGGCGCGTCGTACGCCGGGGACGCCCCTCGGCGTCCGGCGCGCTGACGGGGTCGACGGCAGTGGGCTCGGGGCCCTCATCGGACGTCGCCGCAGACGCCGCCACCGGTTCCGCCTGCCTGTCCTCCGCCTCAGCCGACACTGCGCTCCGCCGCCTCGACCACGTTGACGAGCAGCTGGGCGCGGGTCATCGGGCCGACTCCGCCGGGGTTCGGGGAGATCCAGGCCGCGACCTCGGCGACGCCCGGGTGGACGTCGCCCACGATCTTGCCCTCGGCGGAGCGCGAGACGCCGACGTCGAGGACGGCGGCGCCCGGCTTCACGTCCTCCGGGCGGACCAGGTGGGCGGAGCCGGCCGCGGCGACGATGATGTCGGCGCGACGGAGGTGGGCGGCCAGGTCACGCGTACCCGTGTGGCACTGCGTCACCGTCGCGTTCTCGCTGCGCCGGGTGAGCAGCAGTGGCATGGGGCGGCCGATGGTGACACCGCGACCGACGACCACGACCTCCGCGCCCTTGATCTCGACGCCGTGGCTGCGGAGGAGGGTGAGGATGCCGTTGGGGGTGCAGGGCAGCGGGGCCGGCTCGTTCAGGACGAGGCGGCCGAGGTTCATCGGGTGGAGGCCGTCGGCGTCCTTGTCGGGGTCCATCAGTTCGAGGATGCGGTTCTCGTCGATGCCCTTGGGGAGGGGCAGCTGGACGATGTATCCGGTGCAGGCGGGGTCCTCGTTCAGTTCGCGGACCGCCGCCTCGATCTCCTCCTGGGTGGCCGTGGCGGGCAGTTCGCGCTGGATGGAGGCGATGCCCACCTGCGCGCAGTCGCGGTGTTTGCCGGCGACGTACTTCTGGCTGCCGGGGTCTTCCCCGACGAGGATCGTGCCGAGGCCGGGCGTGACGCCCTTCTCCTTCAGCGCCGCCACGCGGGCGGTCAGATCGGACTTGATCGCGGCTGCAGTGGCCTTGCCATCGAGAATCTGGGCGGTCATACCCCCATCCTCGCGGATGACCGCCCCCGGTTCCAATCCGGGTCCCACCGGGACAGCACGGCGCCCGTCCGCCCGTATCCCGCCATGATCAGCGATGTTGCACTTGCACAACACCTGCAGAATGCGGCTGGACAACAACTTGCCTCCCTAGAAGCATGTCCGGCGCAGTGTCGCGGTTGATGTTCGGGGGCAAACCGCTCAGAGCGTGATGTTCCTCCGCACAATCCGCATCGTCCCCAGCTGTGCAACGGAGGAATCCCACCATGAGTTTCGGCTCTCCCAACAACCCGTACGGTCAGCCGCAGAACCCGCAGAACCCGCAGCAGCCCGGGTACGGCTACCCGCAGCAGGGCCAGCAGCCCCCTGGCTACGGCTACCCGCAGGCGCCCCAGGGTGTCCCGCCGCAGCAGGGTTACGGCTACGCGCAGGCGCCGGGCTACCCCCAGCAGCCGGGTTACCCGGGCGGGACCGGTCCCACGGTCGCCTCGATGGGCCGCCGACTGGGCGCCCGCCTGATCGACATGGTGATCCTCTCCGTCATCTACCTCGGCTTCAGCTTCGCGGGCATCGCCGGCTCGATCAGCGCGGCCCAGGACTGTGACCCGAACGCGGCCGACTACGAGAGCTGCATCAACGACGCCAGCGGCAACATCGTGGCCTCCATGGGCGCGGTGTTCGGGGCCCTGGCGATCGCGGGTCTGCTCTACGAGTGGCTGATGACCGGCCTGGCGGGCGCGACCTTCGGCAAGATGGCCGTCGGCATACGCGTGGCGAAGGCCGACACGGGCCAGAAGCCCGGTCTGGGCTCCGCGTTCATCCGCTGGATCATCCCGGTCGTCGGCAGCTTCGCCTGCGGTATCGGTCAGCTGGTCGTGTACCTGTCTCCGTTCTGGGACAAGTCGGGCCGCCAGATGGGCTGGCACGACAAGGCTGCCGGCACGATGGTCGTGCACAAGCACTGACGCGCGACGAAGTGTTTGCGCCATTCACCGCCCAGGGCCGTGTCTCACCCGTCAGAGGGGGACACGGCCCTGATGCGTCGCACGCCAAGGCGTGATCAGCCGCAGCTGCCGCTGATCCACTTGTGGGAGCGGACCTTGTAGGTGCCGGCGAGGCTGCCGCCGTGCTGCTGCCGGGTGCAGCCGATCCGGTCGTCGTAGTTGGCGCCCCGGTAGTAGGCGACCCCGGTGGACGAGCTGGTGCCGGCGTTCCACACCGACTTCACGTTCGTCGTCGCGGCCCAGGAGCAACGGACCGAGCCGCCCTGCCAGTCGGGGTCGGCGGCGTCCCACGAGCATTTCTGGCCGGTGAAGTTGGCGCCCGTCCAGAAACAGATGTCGCCGCTCTCACAGTCGACGGCGGCGGTGGCCGCCGCCGCGCTGAGGGCGAGGACCGCGAAGAGCGGCTTGAGGCGGCGCGGCCTGCGTACGGCAAGGTTCATGGGCCTGATCTCCTGGAGTTCGTCGCGCCCCCGCCGGGCAAGGAAATCGGTCCCGATGGGATGCCGGGACGGTGGGACGCCGTTCGCCTGGCACGTCCCGAGATCGTTGGAACGGCCATGGGACGGCGTGCGTGGCACAGTGGCCCGGCTACTGGAGCGTCTGACCAACGTGCCATGGGGGGAAACCATGCCCGCACACCCGGAATCCGAACAACTCGCCGCGATATTGCGCGCGTTGAAGAACAGATCAGGACTGAGTTACGAAGCACTCGCGAAGAAGACGGACATCGCCGGCTCCACCCTGCACCGCTACTGCAAGGGCTCGTCGGTACCGCAGGACTACGGAAGCGTCCACCGCATCGGCACGGTCTGCGGCGCGTCCCCGGACGAACTCCGGTCACTGCACCGGCTGTGGGCGCTCGCGGACACGGCCCGGCTCAAGGAGAGCGGGGCGGAGAGACCGGATGCGCAGGACGCTGTAGCGGACCCGGCTGTCGAGGAACCGGCTGTCGAGGAACCGGCGACGCCGGACCCCGCCCCGGTGCGCCGCTCCCGCTACTCCGTGGTGGCCGCCGCGGTGGCAGCGGTCCTGACGCTCGGAATCTCCGCCTGGGTCCTGTCGACTCAGGAGGCCTCGTCCGCCAACGCCTATGACGACCGCGTGCTGTTCTCGGCCGGCTGCCGTTCGGTGGTCGCCATGGGCGAGCACGACACCTGCGTCCACGAGGTGCAGCAGCTGCTGCACGACAAGGGCGCGGACATCGGCGTCGACTCGGACTTCGGGCCGCAGACCCTGCGCAGGGTCACCGCGTTCCAGGTGTTCGCCGGCCTCCCGCCCAACGGGATCGTGGACGACGCGACGAAGAAGGCGCTGTACTCGTCGTCGAAGGTGCGCATGAACGTCTGGTCGCCGGAGAAGGTTCGGGAGCGCATCCGCGCCGTGTTCAAGGAAGCGCCCGACAAGGCCGTCGCCATCGCGGACTGCCAGTCCTTCCTGGACCCGCTGCACATCCTCCCCAACACCAACGGCACGCGTAACTGGGGCGTGTTCCAGATCTCCGACGCCCGGCTGCGCGAACTGGGCGGCACACCACGGCTGGCGCTGGATCCGGCCTGGAACATCGAGGCGGCCGAGCGCCTGTGGAGGAAGGACCACGACTTCCACGACTGGCCGAACTGCGAACGAGCGGCCAACGCCACGTCGTCGCCCACACGACAACCCTGAGCAGTCGTGTGCGAAGGGGTTCCGGTCCCCATGGGGGGCTGGAACCCCTTCGACATGTCCTTACGCCGGGCAGGCGCCACTGGGCGACGGGGTCAGCCGGCGGACGATGATGCCGTCGATCCCGAACAGGGTGTCGCCGGGTGGGACGGCCCCGTTGACGGGACCGGTCACGCAGTACCAGACCGACGTGCTGTTGGTGATCGCCGCCGCCTTCATCGGGGGGAGGAAAGAGGCGGTCGCCCCTTCCGCCACGCTCACCCTGGTCAGCCCGTCGGTGGACACCAGACACACCAACCCCGACGAACACGGGACCGCCGCCGCGCCCTGCCCGGCCGCGGATGCCGACGCGGTGCCGAGCCCGAGGGCGAGCGCGGTACCGACGGCGGCGACAAGGAAACCAGATCCACGAGCTCTACTGCGCATCTCCGGACCTCCAGAGGCCGGTTGGAACAGACACGTTGTCTGTCGTCACACCGTCCCAGCGGAATCCCTGCGTCTGTACCCAGGTATGCGCCATTCCGCTCCCGGAGGTCCCCGCGTCGGCCACCACGGCTGCGGCCCACCGGAAACCGAGGTTCCGGTGGGCCGCAGCCGTACACGTGGTTCAGCCGACCGAGCAGGACTCGGTGGAAACCGATCAGGACTCAGTGGAAGAAGTGCCGCGTCCCCGTGAAGTACATCGTGACGCCCGCCTTCTGCGCCGCCTCCACGACCAGGTCGTCCCGCATCGAACCGCCGGGCTGCACCACGGCCTTGACACCGGCCGCCGTCAGGATCTCCAGCCCGTCGGGGAACGGGAAGAACGCGTCCGAGGCCGCGTACGCACCGCGCGCCCGCTCCTCCCCCGCCCGCTCGACCGCCAGCTTCGCCGAGTCGACGCGGTTGACCTGGCCCATGCCGACGCCGACCGAGGCGCCGTCCTTGGCGAGGAGGATGGCGTTGGACTTGACGGCCCGGCACGCCTTCCAGGCGAAGGCGAGTTCCGCGAGCTCGGACGCGGACAGCGCCTCCCCCGTCGCCAGGGTCCAGTTGGCCGGGTCGTCGCCGTCGGCCTGGAGCCGGTCCGTCACCTGGAGGAGCGCGCCGCCGTCGATGGGCTTGACCTCGGCCGGGTGAGAGGGCGCGGCCGGGGCCTTCAGGACGCGGATGTTCTTCTTCTTGGCGAGGGCTTCGAGGGCGCCGTCCTCATAGTCGGGCGCGACGATGACCTCGGTGAAGATCTCGGCGACCTGCTCCGCCAGCTCCTTGCTCACCGGACGGTTGACGGCGATGACCCCGCCGAAGGCCGACAGCGGGTCGCAGGCGTGTGCCTTGCGGTGCGCCTCGGCGACATCCGCGCCGATCCCGATCCCGCAGGGGTTGGCATGCTTGATGATCGCGACGCAGGGCTCGGCGTGGTCGTACGCGGCACGGCGGGCGGCGTCCGTGTCCGTGTAGTTGTTGTACGACATCTCCTTGCCGTGCAGCTGCTCGGCCTCGGCGAGACCGGTGCCCGTGCCGTCGACGTAGAGCGCGGCGGGCTGGTGCGGGTTCTCGCCGTAGCGGAGGGTGCTCTTGCGCTCCAGGGCGGCGGCGATGAACTCGGGGAACTGTGAGTCGTCCGCGGGCGCGTAGGCGCTCGCGAACCAGCTCGCGACCGCGATGTCGTACTCGGCGGTGTGCCGGAAGGCCTCGGCGGCCAGCCGCTTGCGGGCGGTGAGGTCGAAGCCGCCGTCCTTGACCGCGGCCAGGACGTCGGCGTATCGCGCCGGACTGGTGACCACGGCCACCGACGGGTGGTTCTTGGCGGCGGCGCGGACCATCGACGGGCCGCCGATGTCGATCTGCTCCACACACTCGTCGGGCGAGGCACCGGAGGCGACCGTCGCGCGGAACGGGTAGAGGTTGACGACGACCAGGTCGAAGGGCTCGACGCCAAGCTCGGCGAGCTGGTTGCGGTGGTCCTCCAGGCGCAGGTCGGCGAGGATGCCCGCGTGCACCTTGGGGTGCAGGGTCTTGACCCGGCCGTCCAGGCACTCGGGGAAGCCGGTGAGCTCCTCGACCTTGGTGACGGGGACGCCGGCGGCGGCGATACGGCCCGCCGTCGATCCCGTGGAGACGAGTTCCACGCCCGCCTCGTGCAGGCCACGGGCCAGCTCTTCCAGGCCGGTCTTGTCGTAGACGCTGATGAGCGCCCGTCGGATGACCCGCTTGTTGCTCTCGGCCGTGACAGTGATGTCGGCGGTCACTGGATAACTACCTTTCGTCCCTCAATGCGATAGCCGTTGCGGGCGAGCCGCCCCACGACATCGACGAGCAGCCTTCGCTCGACTTCCTTGATGCGCTCGTGCAGAGCGCTCTCGTCGTCCTCGTCCCGGATCTCGACCACGCCCTGAGCGATGATCGGTCCGGTGTCGACGCCGTCGTCGACGAAGTGGACGGTGCAGCCGGTGACCCTGGCGCCGTACGCGAGCGCGTCGCGAACGCCGTGGGCCCCCGGGAAACTGGGCAGCAGGGCGGGATGCGTGTTGACGAACCGCCCGCCGAACAGGGCCAGGAACTCCTTGCCCACGATCTTCATGAACCCGGCGGAGACGACCAGGTCGGGTTCGTAGGCGGCCACCGCACCGGCGAGCGCCGCGTCCCACTCCGCCCGGGTGCCGAAGTCCTTGACCCGGCACACGAACGTCGGCAGACCGGCCCGCTCCGCGCGCGCGAGCCCTTCGATGCCGTCCCGGTCGGCTCCGACTGCGACGATCTCGGCCCCATAGGCCTCGGTGCCGGTGGCCGCGATGGTGTCGAGGAGCGCCTGAAGATTCGTACCGGAGCCGGAGACCAGCACGACAAGGCGCTTGGCGGCCTGGGACTCGGCCACAGCGGGGCCCTTTCTCGGGGGAACAGTCTGTGCGGGCGGCTCGTGTATTCATACGAATGCTTCGCGCCCGGGGATACGGGGAAGTCTACGAAGCGGCCGACCGGCAGCAACGATACCGGCACTCCGGACAGCCCCCACGGGACGGGGGCGTGGCCGGAAGGTAGCGTCTGGGAGGAGCCGGTCCGGGAACGCGGTCGTCATACGGTGCGTTCACTGGGTGGCGGCCCACGCCGGAACAGCCGTACTCAACGCCGTAACCAAAGCTGTATGTAAGCAAAGCTGTGACCAGAGTTGTAGCCAACAGTTGTAACCAACAAGGGGAAGACGCTCACTTGATGTCGGACCGCAGCCTGCGACTCCTCAAGCTCACCCCGCAGTCGGTGCTGCTGCGGGAGCGCCCCGCGTCGCCGCCCGACGCACCCTCGGGCAAGAAGAACGGCGACTCCGGCGCGAACGGCGACGGGCAGGGGAGCGCGGCCCAGGACGACAACCCGTTCGCCCCGCCGCCCGAGGGCACGCCGGACAAGCCCTGGCAGCCCCGGCGCCCGGCGGGCGACGACGCCTCCGGCGACGGCGGGCGCTCCCCGTGGGGCAGCCAGTGGAGCGACCGGCAGCCCGGCCGTTCCCCCGGCGGGTTCGGCGACCGCTCCGGCCGGTCCGGCGGCCAGGGCGGCCCCGAGGGCCCGGCCGACGGACCGGGCACCAACCCGCGCTGGGACCCGACGGACCCGGCCCAGCGCCGCGCACGGTACGCACTGCTGTGCGGTATGTGGGCCGTCTTCTTCGCCCTCTTCGGCTGGCCGTACGTGGCACTGCTGCTCGGCGCGCTCGCCCTGAACTGGGGCATCGGCGCCCTGCGCGCCAAGCCCCGCACCCCGGACCCGGACGCTCCGGCGCCCGCGCAGGGCGCGGGCGGCGGAGGCCGGCAGCAGCGGACGGCCGCGATCAGCGGTCTGGTCACGGCGTCCCTGGCGCTCACCATGGTCGCCGGGTTGTTCACCGTCCAGTTCGTCTACCGCGACTACTACACGTGCGCGAACGACGCCCTCACGAACACCGCGAAGAAGGACTGCGCCGACCTGCTCCCCAAGCAACTCCGGGGCGTGTTCGGCACGAACAGCTGACCGGCTACGGCTGCTGAGTCTCTTCCGGCTCCGGCGTCGTCGACGACGCCTCCTTGAGCGCTGCCCAGCGGGCCTCGCGGGACGCGGTGTCGTACCAGGGCGAGAGTGAGGGCGACGGCAGGTCGGCGGGGAGGAAGTCGTAGGCGGCCTCCGACTCGTACGGGTCGCTCGCCTCGTACGCATCCTCGGCTGCGTCTTTACCGTGCCGCTTCTTCGCCTCGGCGGGCACCGCCGAGGTCGTCGGCGTCACCGTGCTGCTGCCGGTGCCGGTGCCGGTGTCCTTCGGGCGCTTACGCACCCGCCACGCGCGCAGCCCCAGCGCCGTCGGTACGGCGACGGACGCCGTCCACGCCAGCGTCGCCGCGCCCGCCTGCCACCACACCGGCCCGATGTGGGCGAGGGCGTTGCTGCCGAGCGGTCCGCCCGCCAGGGCGGCCAGCGCCGCCAGTGCGCCCGCGCACAGGGCGGCTGCAAGGCACGCGTTCGCGGCGGTACGCCCACCCGACCAAAGCGTCTTCCCCTCGCTGCCGGGGCATGCCGCCCGCGCCGTGAACCAGGCCGTCGTCAGCCCGGCAGCCACCGGTACGGCGGCGACCGCCCAGGTCAGCGGGGTGCCCGGGCCGGCGTCCGGTACCGCCGACAGCAGCGGGAACGGCGGCAGCAGCGGCGCCGGGGCGGAGGTCAGCGGGCCGGCGACGCGGTCCGCACCGAGCGCGAAACCCGGGCCGAGGGCGTAGGTCGCGCCCCACAGCGCCGCGTTGGGGATCAGGGCCAGACAGAGCAGCAGTACGGCGATCCGGCCCGACCACGCCTCCGTCAGCTGGAGGAAGGAGGCCCGGGCGGCCCCGCCGTGCCCCACCAGCGACACCGCGACGAGCAGCGCCCCGCCCCCGACGAGCACGGCGACACCGGCCCCGGCGGCCCGTCCGGCGGCCAGGCCCCGGCCACGGGCACCCGGGTCCAGGACGCGCCGGCGTACCCACCTGGGCAGCAGATACAGCACCCGGGGCGACAGTGGCCCACGCGGGCGGCCGTACGCCGTCCACACCCCGGCGCCTGCCGCGGCCATGGTGAGCAGCGGTACGCATACGGCCGTCCACGTCCAGTCGGGACGCAGTCCGCCCCCGGCCGCGTACAGCGCGGCGCCCCCGCCGACGGCCAGATACCCGGTGACGACGCCGAGCCAGGCGGTGTGGGCGGGCAGAGGGGGCGCGTCCTGGGCCGCTCCCTCTTCCTCCGGGCCCTCCGTCGCGTCGCGGGCGGCGCGGTGCAGCAGCCAGACCGGGAGCGCGAGCAGCAGAAGGGGGGTGACGCCGACGGGGGCGGGGGCGCCGGACAGGCTGTCCGTGCGGACGAGTTCGGCTCCGTGGGCCAGCAGCCAGAGCGCGGCGGCGATGTGCAGCGCGCCGTCGGGGCCGCTGTCCGGGTACGGGGAGCTGATCCACAGCACCATGACGAGCACGGCGAACGAACCCAGCCCGAGCCCGGCCGCGACCGCGCCGCCGAGCAGGCCTGCGCCCAGTCCGGGGGATCGGTCGCGCAATCGGTCACGGACCCGGGTACGCAGGGGCAGGGAGGGAAGCCGGCGGTCGGTCATCTGGGTCACGAGCGCCATGTTCCCAACGACACGCGCTTTCCCGGCGTAATAGGCGAACTTACGACGTGTCACTCAATATACGTTTTATGTACGATTCCACGCGAAGGTGCCCCCGGTGACTCAGAGCCCCACCACCCCGCTGCCCCCGCCCACCGACCGCCGACGCCTGCGCGAGTCCCAGTCGCTGACGCGGGCTCAGGTCGCCGAACGGGTGGGCGTCAGCCGCGAGACGGTCCGCGCGTGGGAGACCGGCCGTACGACACCGCGCGGACGCAGGGCACAGACGTACGCGAGCCTGCTGGCGGCGGCACCGGCGCACCCGGCCCCTGTCGCCGCCACGGAGGACATGGCCGCCCTGACGCCCGCTCAGGCCTTCGACGCGCTCTACGCGTTCTGCGCACCCGCGCTCGTACGGCAGACCTATCTCCTCACCGGGCGGCGGGAGTTGGCGCGCGAGTCGGTCGAGCGGGCGTTCCAACTGGCCTGGCACCGCTGGCCCGAGGTGGCCATGGACCCGGACCCGGCGGGGTGGGTACGGGCCACAGCGTACGAGTGCGCGCTCTCCCCCTGGCACCGCTTCCGCGCCCGCCACCGCCACCCGGAGGCCCCGCCTGCCGACCCCGCCGACCGCGCGCTGCTGTCCGTACTCCTGAAACTCCCTCCGACGTATCGCCGCACCCTGCTTCTCCACGACGGTGTGGGCATCGGCCTGCCCGAAACGGCGGCGGAGACGGAGGCGAGCACCCTGGCGACGGCGAACCGTCTGCTGCACGCCCGCGAAGCTGTGGCCGCCCACCTGCCGGACCTCGCGGACCCGGCCCACCTCGCGCCCCGTCTGGCGGGCCTGGCCACCCATGCCCGCCTGCGCGCCGCCCGACCGTCGTCCGTCCGCGCGTGCAGCGAACGCCGCGCCCGCAACTGGACCCAGGCGGCGATCACCTTCACCGTCGCCCTGATCGGCGCCACCACCTTCACCCTCCACACGGCCCCGACCCACTACGAGCCACCGGTGGCCCCGGGGAGAACAGTGCAGGGAGTACCACCGCAGGCGGCACCGGGACCGTTGTCACACGCCGAACTGGCCCTCCGGAAAAGACTGCAGAACGCGACAGCAGCCGGCCCGGAGAGGGTGCAACCGGAACCGAGGTGAGCGCCCGCCTCGCCTGGCTGTGGGCAGTCCTTCCACTGGGGCAGGACTGGGGGAGGGTGGGCACAGTCGGCAACGCCGGGTACCCGGTGATCCCACGGCCCCCGCCCAACGCCAGCGGGCCCGCCCCAACGAAGGGAACGGGCCCACATAGGTTCAGCTCACTACTGCCGAGAAACGTCAGCCGGCGAGGATCTCACGCGCCAGCTTCGCCGTCTCGGTAGGCGTCTTGCCGACCTTGACACCGGCGGCCTCAAGGGCCTCCTTCTTCGCGGCGGCCGTACCGGAGGAGCCGGAGACGATGGCACCGGCGTGGCCCATGGTCTTGCCCTCGGGCGCGGTGAACCCGGCGACGTAACCGACGACCGGCTTCGTCACGTTCTTCGCGATGAAGTCGGCGGCACGCTCCTCCGCGTCACCACCGATCTCACCGATCATCACGATCAGGTCGGTGTCGGGGTCCGCCTCGAACGCGGCCAGCGCGTCGATGTGCGTCGTACCGATGACCGGGTCGCCACCGATGCCGACGGCGGACGAGAAGCCGATGTCCCGCAGCTCGTACATCATCTGGTACGTCAGCGTGCCGGACTTCGAGACCAGACCGATACGGCCCGGCTTCGTGATGTCGCCCGGGATGATGCCGGCGTTCGACTGACCCGGGGTGATGAGACCGGGGCAGTTCGGGCCGATGATCCGGGTCTTGTTGCCCTTCGACTTCGCGTACGCCCAGAAGGCGGCGGAGTCGTGGACCGCGATGCCCTCGGTGATGACGACCGCGAGGGGGATCTCCGCGTCGATCGCCTCGACCACGGCGGCCTTGGCGAAGGCCGGCGGTACGAAGAGGACCGATACGTTGGCGCCCGTCTTCTCGATCGCCTCGGCGACCGTGCCGAAGACCGGGATCTCGGTGCCGTCGATGTCGACGGAGGTGCCCGCCTTGCGCGGGTTCACGCCACCGACGATGTTGGAGCCGTCCGCCAGCATGAGCTTGGTGTGCTTCATGCCCGTGGCACCGGTCATGCCCTGGACGATGATCTTGCTGTCTTTGTCGAGGAAGATAGCCATGGCTGTGTCTGTCCCTCTTCCTTACTTCGCAGCCGCGAGCTCGGCGGCCTTGTCGGCCGCGCCGTCCATGGTGTCCACGCGCTGGACCAGCGGGTGGTTGGCGTCGGAGAGGATCTTGCGACCCAGCTCGGCGTTGTTGCCGTCAAGGCGGACGACGAGGGGCTTGGAGACTTCCTCGCCCTTGTCCGCGAGCAGCTGCAGCGCCTGCACGATGCCGTTGGCGACTTCGTCGCACGCGGTGATGCCGCCGAAGACGTTGACGAACACGGACTTGACGTCCGGGTCGCCGAGGATGATCTCCAGGCCGTTCGCCATGACGGCGGCGGAGGCGCCACCGCCGATGTCGAGGAAGTTGGCGGGCTTGACCCCACCGTGCGCCTCACCGGCGTAGGCGACGACGTCGAGGGTGCTCATGACGAGACCCGCGCCGTTGCCGATGATGCCGACCTCACCGTCGAGCTTGACGTAGTTGAGGTTCTTGGCCTTGGCCGCGGCCTCCAGCGGGTTGGCCGCGTCCTTGTCCTCGAGCGCGGCGTGGTCCGGCTGGCGGAACTCCGCGTTCTCGTCCAGGGAGACCTTGCCGTCGAGGGCGATGACCTTGCCGGAAGCGACCTTGGCGAGGGGGTTGACCTCGACGAGGAGGGCGTCCTCCTTGATGAAGGTGTCCCACAGGGTCACGAGGATCTCGGCGACCTGCTCGGCGACCTCGGCCGGGAACTTCGCCTGCGCGACGATCTCGCGGGCCTTCTCGATGCTCACGCCCTCGTTGGCGTCGACCGGGACCTTCGCGAGGGCCTCGGGGTTCTCCTCCGCGACGACCTCGATCTCCACGCCGCCCTGGACGGACGCCATGGCGAGGAAGGTGCGGTTGGTGCGGTCGAGGAGGTACGAGACGTAGTACTCCTCGACGATCTCGGGCGCGGTCTCGGCGATCATCACCTTGTGGACCGTGTGGCCCTTGATGTCCATGCCGAGGATGTCCGTCGCGCGGGCGACGGCCTCGTCCGGGGTGGCGGCGAGCTTCACGCCGCCGGCCTTTCCACGCCCACCGACCTTCACCTGCGCCTTGATGACGGACTTGCCGCCCAGACGCTCGGTCGCCGCGCGCGCCGCCTCAGGCGTGTCGATGACTTCACCGGCCAGCACCGGTACACCGTGCTTGGCGAAGAGGTCCCTCGCCTGGTACTCGAACAGGTCCACGCGCGTCCGTCCCTATCAGTGGTCTCGCCGCTCTACGGTCTGCTGTCTCCGTGGGCGTGCCGCGATGGGCAACGTGACGTCCGCTGTGTCACAAGGGTGGCGCACACGATGTCCGAGCGCGCGGCATGTCCGTCTCGCAGGTTATCGCCGCACCCCGCAGGTCCCTAAATCAGGAATCACACCTGAGCGGTGATACCTGTCACAGGGTGCCACTCACGGCCGCCGATCGGCCCGCGTGAGGACCTTCCAAGGTGCGTTTGCGGTGGATAGGAGTGCAAAGGTGAGGCCTCACCGGGCTGGGGTAGGCCCGGTGAGGCCACTGGAAGGTCCGCCAACGGCTTTGACGGTCCTCCGGCAAGCGGTCCCCACCCCTATGGGAGCCACTCACCGCCGCCCGCCGGGCACGCCCCGACCTGACCGATGGCATTCGGCCGTACGAGGGCTTTCCCGGCGGAGTCCGGATGATCCGCACGTCAGGCGTACGGAAGTCAGGCGAGCAGAAGTCAGGTCAGGTGCGGAGATCAGGTCGGGTGCGGAGATCAGGTCGGGCCAGGTGCGCAGGGTCAGGTCAGGTGCTGCGCAGGAGGTCGGGCACCTGGCTGGCACTGCGTGCAGTCGTCGCGCCCTCCCGTCACGCGCGGCACGAATTCGCGCACGGCGACCGAACGGAGGGGACGCGCTGCCTGAGCGGAGCCCCTAGGCGGGGGAGACCGGCACGTCCCGGTACCTGTCCCGGACCTCGACACCGACGGCGACCGGGGCAACCCCCGGCACGAGGCTCACCGGCGCCCGCCGGTCCGGCACGACGGCACGCCCATCGCCGAGCCCACCGTGCCGAAGACCCCCACCGTCGACGACCACCCGATCGCCGGGCGCCCCGGTGGGCGCCCTGTCCGGCCTGTCACCGGGCGTCTGACGCGCAGACGCCTGCGAGACGCGTACGCCGGCCGGATCGCCGGACGCCACCACAGCACGAACCTCCACAGCACCGCCGACCTGGCCGAGGAACCGGGGGCCGTAGGCAACTCCGCCCTCATACGTCCTGACAGCGGGCGTCGGCGGAATCTTCTTCTCCGACCGCGAGGAAACCGCAGGGGAGGTGGGGGAAGCGGGAGCAGAGGGCGGAGCAGGAGCAGAGGGCGGAGCGGGAGCAGAGGGGACGGTGGGCGCAGAGGGCACACCCGGAGGCGCGGGACGTACCGGAAGCTCGGGAATCGCCGGAACCTCAGGGAGTCCCGGAAGCACAGGTAATGAAGGCAGTTCCGGAAGCGCAGGCACGGGCACAGGCGCAGGCAGAGCCGGGAGCGTCGGTAAGGCAGGCAGCGTCGGCGCTTGCGCCGATACCGTCGCCAACTCCTCGGTCACGGCCTCCACCTGCCGCTGGACCGGGACCGGCATCTGGACCGGGATCTGGACCGGGACCGCCGGCACGCCCTCCGCCGCATGCGCCCGCTCCCCACAGAGGAACCCGAACGCGAACAGCCCGCCCACCAGCACCGCCACTTGCAGCGCACGCCGCCCCGCCGCCGTACGCGTCACACGCAGTACGGCAACGGCAACGGCGGCTGGCCAGTTCAAGAGGAGGGACCCTCCGGGGCGGCGGTACGAAGACGAGCGTCATGAGCTGGCACGTCATGAGCTGACGGAGGACAGGATGAGGCGGCGCCGATCCTCGCACGGCCCTCCCGAGGTCGCGCAAGCCCCCCGTCACCGATGCGCACTCATGTCCTATTTGCCGATCGACCTACTTACCGATCGAAGCCACCCGCACGTCACTCGGTGTCAGGTATCGGCAGCGGGCGCTTCTCGATCGCCGCGGCCATGATGTCCGGGAAAAGATCGGGCGTGCAGGCGAACGCCGGTGCGCCCAGCGCGGCGAGTGCAGCCGCGTGCTCCCTGTCGTACGCGGGCGCCCCCTCGTCCGACAAGGCGAGCAGTGTCACGAACTGCACCCCGGACGCCTTCATCGCGGCGACCCGCTTCAGCATCTCGTCGCGTATGCCTCCCTCATAGAGGTCGCTGATCAGCACGACGACCGTCTCGGCGGGCCGGGTGATCTGCGACTGGCAGTACGCGAGCGCCCTGTTGATGTCCGTACCACCGCCGAGCTGCGTACCGAACAGCACATCCACCGGATCGTCGAGCTGATCGGTGAGGTCGACCACCGCCGTGTCGAAGACGACGAGTCGTGTGTCGATCGACCGCATGGACGCCAGTACCGCACCGAACACCGACGCGTACACCACCGACGCCGCCATCGACCCGGACTGGTCGATGCAGAGGACGACCTCCTTCTTCACCGACTGGGAGGCGCGCCCGTATCCGATGAGCCGCTCCGGCACGATCGTGCGGTACTCGGGGAGGTAGTGCTTGAGGTTGGCCGCGATCGTGCGGTTCCAGTCGATGTCGTGATGGCGCGGCCTGCTGATACGGGCACTGCGGTCCAGCGCACCGGTGAGCGTGGCCCGGGTCCGCGTGGCGAGTCGCTTCTCGAGGTCCTCAACGACCTTGCGTACGACGGCTCTTGCCGTCTCCTTCGTCGTCTCCGGCATCGCCTTGTTGAGGGAGAGGAGCGTGCCGACGAGGTGGACGTCCGCCTCGACCGCCTCCAGCATCTCGGGCTCCAGCAGGAGAGCGGAGAGCCCGAGCCGGTCGATGGCGTCCCGCTGCATGACCTGGACGACGGACGACGGGAAGTAGGTCCGGATGTCGCCGAGCCACCGCGCGACCGACGGCGCGGACGCCCCGAGCCCCGCCGAACGGTCCCGTCCTGCCCGGTCCTTGCCTCCGTCCCCTCTTCCGTAGAGCGCGGCGAGCGCCCCGTCCATCGCGGCGTCCTGACCGGAGAGCGCGCACCCGGTCCCTTCCGCCGCGTCGCCGCCGAGCACGAGCCGCCAGCGCCGCAACCGCTCCTGTGCCGGATCCGCCGTCTCAGTCGTCGTCATGTGCCCGCCCCCACAAGGTTGTTGTCATCGACGCCCCCGTCGCCCGCGTCCGTCGGCCCCAGCAGCAGCCGCACCACCGCCAGCACGGCATCCGCTCGCCGGGTGTCGAGGTCGGGTGCGAAGCCCGGCACAGAGGCCACGCCTGCCACCGCACTCCCCCGCTGCCCAGGACCGCGCCGGACCAGTTCCCCCAGCGTTCTGCGCACCCCGGGCTCATACGCCGAGAAGGTGCGCCTCAGCAGTGGCAGCACATCCGTGAACGCTTCCGTCGGCACGCCGGTCAGCCAGGCGTCGACCAGCCCGAGCAGCCGTGTGTCGTGCACGAGCAGCATCCCGCCCCCGGAGCCGCCCCCGACGAACCCCTCGATCCACGCGGCCGCGTCCCCGGGCGGCGTCCCCGGCGAGAGCACGAGACCCATGAGCACCGCCGCCTCGTCCTGCGCCAACTCCCCGTCGTCCAGCAGCAGTCGCACGGCCCGCCCGCGCACCACTCCGGCCACACTGTCCCGCGCGGACAACACCCGAAGCACGGAGTGCCAGCGGCGCCGCAGCTCGCTGTGGTGTCCGGGCCCGACGACATCCGCCGCGATGTCCGCGCGAGCATCCGAGGAGCCACCCGCGGACGCCCCCACAGACCCGACCGAGCGCCGGCGGCCCTGCAGCTCACTGCGATCTCCTGACACCGGGACATCTGCCACAACGCCCACGCGGGCACCCGGGGAGCCACCCGCGGACGCCTCCTCGGACCCAACGGATTCCTCGGACTCAGGGACGCTCGCGAGGGTCTCGGCAGCGGCGCCCGCAGAGGCGTCGCCGGGAGACGCCCCCGCAACCGCGGTGCCGGCCGGAGAGAGGGCCTGTGCCGGAGCGGTGTCCGGAGCCCGGCCCGCGGCCTCGCCGAGCAGCCCCACCGCCCCGTGCACCGCGTCCACATGGCGCCGCATCTCCTGCGCCGCGTCCGGGTCGAGCGCTGCGCAGGCCGGGGGCAGGCCGACGAAGACGCGTTCGGCGAGGCCCGCCGCGACCTCGGCCAGCGCCCCGGTGTCCGTGCCGCGTACGTCGCCGTAGCGCAGGGAACGGACCAGCGCCGGCAGGGCCTGGGCCAGGTGACCCACGTCGGCGTCCAGGGCCGCGCGGTCGGCGAGGACACGCATCACGACGGGGAGCGCCTCGGACAGTTCGGCGAGCAGACAGCGCTCGGCGAGTGCGGTCACGTCGCCCAGCGAGCCCGCGCCGACGGCGTCGGCCTCCGCCCTGGCGGTCGCCGCCGAGAGCACCGTCGTCCCCCACACGCCGGCCTCGGCGACCCGTACCGCCAGCTCCGGCTCCCACCGCAGCCGCCACGTCTCACGGAAAGTGCCGGTACTGCCACGCGACGCCGCGGGCTCGCCCCAGCCGATGCCGAGCAGCCGCAGCCGGTGGAGCAGCCGACTGCGCTCGGCGTCGGTCTCCTTGCGCAGGTCGAGCTCCAACTCCCGTTCCATTGCCTCCGGTTTGAGCCGCAGTCGGCGCTGGAGGCGTGTCAGGTCGCGCTGCAACGGCACAGCGGGCGCCGACTCCGGCACCTCCCCGAGCACGTCCCCGACGACGAGCCGGTCCTGCACCAGGGCCAGCGGCACGTCCGAGCCCTCGCACATCACCGCCCGCACGGCGTCGGTCGTCTCGGTCAGCCCCGGCAGCGGGCGGCCTCGCATCGCGGCGAGCGTCTGCGCCAGCCGCACCGCCTCGATGACGTGCGCCGAGGAGACCATCCTGTCCTCGTCGCGCAACAGCCCGGCCACCTTGGTCATCCACCGCTCGACCGGCCGGTCCCGCGCTCCGAACAGATGCCCGTACCAGCCGGGCGAGTCGATGCCCGCTCCGTACCCGCTGGCCCGCGCGAGCCTTCGATGCGTCCACGGGACCCAGGTCACGTCCACCTTGACCTTTGGCAGCCCCTTCAACAACGCCCGGTCGGCTCCGACACCGACCCTCTGCCGCAGTGCGGGCACATGCCAGGCGCCGCACACCACGGCCACCGCCGTATCCCCGAACTCCCGCTGTGCCGCACGCACTTGGAGTCGCATGTACGCCTCCCGCACCGGATCCCGGTCATGACCTCCGGTCCCGTACACCTCCCGCAGCGCACCCATGGCCTCTTCGAGCACCTCGAAGGGGGCGAACGCATCCCCCTCCCCCGACCCCCGGTGCTCGACGACGTCCTCCCACCAGCGTTCCGGATCGTCGTAACCGCCGGTCTGTGCGAGCACGGCGAGCGGATCGACCCGAACATCGATATCCGCGTCCGTGTCCGCGTCGGACGGACGACCGTCGGCTCCGTCCCCTTCTCCCTCCCGCTCCCTCTCCGCCTCACCCTCGTTCTCCCACGCCAGCGTGTGCGTGGCGGGGAGGTCGATGAAGCGGGCCGGGACCCCGTGTTCCAGGGCCCAGCGGATCGCCACCCACTCCGGGGAGAACTCGGCCAGTGGCCAGAACGCCGAGCGGCCGGGCTCGTCCACGGCGTGGGCCAGCAGGGCGACCGGGGGCCGCATGTCCTCCTCGGCGGCCAGCGGGATCAGGGCGTCGGCCTCGGGCGGCCCCTCGATCAGTACGACCGCCGGCCGCGCCGCCGCCAGCGCGGCCCGCACCGCCCGCGCCGACCCGGGCCCGTGATGCCGCACACCGAGCAGCAACGGCCCGGCGCCAGTCTCGACGTCGGTCACGCCGCCCCCTTCCTGCGCCACGTCGAGTCGTCGTCACCGACCGCTGCACTCACGCCACCGGCCCGCACGGACACCGAACCGCCTCCCATCGACATCCCGTACACACGCCCCTGTCCCTCCGCGCCCGCACCCCCGTCACGGTTCACGCGCTCACCTCCCGGCACGCCCGGTAGAAGTCCTTCCAGCCGTCGCGCTCTCGGACCACCGCCTCCAGGTACTCCTGCCAGACGACCCGGTCGGCCGCCGGATCGCGCACGACGGCGCCGAGGATGCCCGCGGCGACGTCGGACGCCCGCAGGACGCCGTCGCCGAAGTGGGCCGCCAGGGCCAGGCCGCTGGTGACGACCGAGATCGCCTCGGCGGTGGACAGCGTGCCGCTGGGCGACTTCAGCTTCGTCCGGCCGTCCGACGTGATGCCGTCGCGCAGTTCACGGAAGACGGTCACGACGCGACGGATCTCGTCGACACCGTCCGGCACGGCCGGCAGGTCGAGCGAACGGCCGATCTGGTCGACCCGGCGCGAGACGATGTCGACCTCGGCGTCGGCGCTCTCCGGCAGCGGCAGCACGACCGTGTTGAAGCGGCGGCGCAGGGCGCTGGACAGCTCGTTGACCCCGCGGTCACGGTCGTTGGCCGTCGCGATCAGGTTGAACCCGCGTACCGCCTGCACTTCCTGCCCCAACTCCGGTATCGGCAGCGTCTTTTCCGACAGGATCGTGATCAGCGTGTCCTGTACGTCGGCCGGGATACGGGTCAGCTCCTCGACGCGGGCCGTCATCCCCTCAGCCATCGCCCGCATGACGGGGCTGGGTACGAGTGCCTCGCGGCTCGGGCCGTGCGCGAGCAGCCGCGCGTAGTTCCAGCCGTACCGGATCGCCTCCTCCGGCGTGCCGGCCGTGCCCTGGACCAGCAGCGTCGAGTCGCCGCTGACCGCCGCCGCCAGGTGCTCGGACACCCAGGTCTTCGCCGTACCGGGCACGCCGAGCAGCAGCAGGGCACGGTCGGTCGCGAGGGTCGTGACGGCGACCTCGACGATACGGCGCGGGCCCACGTACTTCGGGGTGATCACCGTGCCGTCGGGCAGCGTGCCGCCCTGCAGGTACATCGCGACGGCCCACGGCGACAGTTTCCAGCGGGCCGGGCGCGGGCGGTCGTCCTGCGCGGCCAGCGCCGCGAGTTCGGCGGCGAAGGCGTCCTCGGCGTGCGGGCGCAGTTCCTCCGTGCCGTTCGCGTGCGCGGACTGCTCGTGACGCGGGTCGACGGATGTCGGTTCAGCGGAAACAGGCATGGCTCGGTCCCCCTCCAGCTCGGCCGGTCTTGGCCCGTTCGGATCTGGTGACCACACTGCACCACGCCACTGACAACGCATTCTGACCTGCGAAAATGCTGTTCCGAAGGCCGAGCGGAGCTCGCGGCGAGGGCCGATTGTCAGTGCCGGGATCTACCTTCGATGTCATGACTCAGCAGGGGGTGCGCTGGACGGCGGATCAGGTGCTGGCACTGGCGCCTGACGTCTCGTCACGCAAAGCGGGAAGCAAACTCGGCGCGGCCGGGCCGTGGTCGGAGGCCGGCAGTTCTGACGAGGGGACGGTGTGGGGACTGTGCAAGGGCAGTGGCAGCAAGCCGTATCAGACAGTCGTCGACATCGCGGATGCCACCGGCCCCGCGTACAAGTGCAGTTGTCCGAGCCGCAAGTTCCCGTGCAAGCACGCGCTCGGACTGCTGCTGCTCTGGGCGGGCGAGGACGGCGCGGTGCCACGAGCGGAGGCGCCGGGCTGGGCAGAGGAGTGGCTGGCGGGGCGGCGCAGACGCACGGAGGAGAAACGGGCGGGGGGCTCGGCCGGTTCCCCGGCCGGGGGCGGTGATCCGGAGGCGGCGCGGCGCAGGGCGGAGCGCCGGGCCGAGCGGATAACGGCGGGGGCGACGGAGCTGGAGCAGCGCCTCGCCGACCTGCTGCGCGGCGGCCTGGCCACGGCGGAGCAGGCGGGGTACGGGCTGTGGGAGGAGACGGCGGCCCGCATGGTCGACGCCCAGGCCCCCGGACTGGCCGCGCGGGTAAGGGAGTTGGGGTCGATTCCGGCGTCCGGTCCGGGCTGGCCGGTGCGGCTGCTGGAGGAGTGCGCGCTGCTCCACCTCCTCGACCGGGGCTGGCTGCGCCGGGACGAGCTGCCGGACGGTCTGGCGGCGACGGTACGGTCGCGGATCGGTCTGCCCGGCTCGGCGGACGGCCCACGTGTGCGCGACCACTGGCTGGTCCTCGCCCAGTACGAGACGGCGGACGCCCGCCTCACAACCCGCCGGATCTGGCTGCACGGCGCGGAGTCGGGCCGCACCGCCCTGCTCCTCTCGTACGGGGCGGCCGGCCGCGCCCCCGAACTGGCGCTGCCTGTCGGTCTGGCGTTCGAGGCGGAGGTGTCCGCATATCCCGGTGCGGGGCAGTTGCGGGCGGCCCTGGGTGAGCGGTTCACTCCGCCCGCACCGACGGACGTACGGCCACCTGGGACGACGACCACGCGCGCGACGGAGCTCTACGGGGACGCGCTCCGGGACGACCCCTGGCTGGACTCCTACCCTGTGACACTGGACCGCGTCATACCGGTCCCCGACGGCGACTCCTGGCAACTGGCCGACACCGACGCCGACTTGGCGCTGCCCCTCGCCCCCTCCGCCATCGCTCACCCCGGCCTGTGGCGCCTCCTCGCTCTCTCGGGCGGCGCCCCCGTCACGGTCTTCGGCGAGTGCGGTCACCGGGGTTTCACTCCCCTGACGGCCTGGCCGGAGGGTGCTGCGGGACAGGCGGTCCCGCTGTGCTGAGGGCGCGCGGCATTCCACGACCCCACGACTCACGACTGGACGACCGACGACTCCCGAGGAAAGGGAATCTCATGAACGGCAGCGGGGACTCCGCCCCCGAGGGCTCGCCTTCAGCGGGTACACCCACAGCGGGTGCCTGGGAGGAGCTGGTCACGGCGGCGCTGCTCGGCACCGAGCGGCGTACGCCCCCAGGCTGCCCGCCGGGCAGGCAGGCTCCGGTCGCGCTGCTCGACGCGGCGGCAGTGGAGACCGTACGGCGGCGGGCGGGGCTGCGGCCGGCCCGGACCGCGACGCGACCGGAGCCCGCTGCGGCGGACCCGCGCCCGCCGCTGCCCCCCGCTGCGGCCCGGAGGCTGTCCCTGCTGCTGGCCGACCGGCCCGGCACCCCCGGCGGCAGCGGTCGCCGGGGCACGGCGCCGGACCTGATGGAGCTGCTGCCCCAGTGGCTCGCGGCGGCCAACGCGCACGGTTTCGCGGCCCCTCCACAGACGCTGCCCGCGCTCCTCGACGCGGCCAGGGGGCGTACGGATCTGCGTCCGGCGGCGTTGGCGTTCGCCGGCCCGCGCGCGCTGTGGCTCGCCCGGCTGAACACGGACTGGCGATTCGCCCTGCGCTCGACCCCGGGCGGGGGTGCGACCCTGCCCGGAGTCGAGGAGACCGAGCGGATCCAGCGGCTGTGGCAGGAGGGTCTGTTCGCCGAGCGCGTCTCCCTCCTCGCGGCGATACGCGCGCGGGAGCCCGGCGCCGCCCGGGAGTTGCTGGAGACCACCTGGCCGACGGAGCGGGCCGAGGACCGGCTGATGTTCCTCGACTCTCTCCGCACCGGCCTGCGCGCCGAGGACGAGCCGTTCCTGGAGCGGGCGTTGGCCGACCGCAGCCGCAACGTCCGGGCGACAGCGGCGGAGTTGCTGTCCGCGCTGCCGGATTCGGCACTCGCCGCACGGATGGCGGTCCGCGCGGGAGCGTGCGTGGCGCTCGACCGTACGAACAGCGGGGACGGCATGGGTAGGGACAAGGGCGATACGAGGGGTGGGCCCGCGCTCGTCGTCGAGGCACCGCACGAATGCGACGCCGGCATGGAGCGTGACGGCGTCGTGGCGAAGGCCCCGGCGGGGCGCGGCGAACGGTCCTGGTGGCTCGGTCAGTTGGTGGAGGCCACCCCCCTCGGATCGTGGTCGGGGCGGCTGGGCGGGCGTACGCCGGAGGAGATCGTGGCGCTGCCGGTGGCCGACGACTGGCAGGGCGAGCTGCACGCCGCGTGGTGCCGGGCGGCGGTGCGGCAGCGGGATGCCCACTGGTCCCGGGCGCTTCTCGGCGCGCCCTCGACACCAGAGGCCGGCGGGCCCGGGGCGGTGTCCCTGGCGGAGCGGGCGAAGCTCCTCGCCACGCTGGGCTCCGCCGAACGGGCGGAGTGGGTGGCCGGGTTCATCGCGACGCACGGACTGTCCGAGGCCTTCCAGCTGCTCGGGGTGTGCGCGGTGCCGTGGGCTCCGCCGCTCGGGCGGGCAGTGGTGGACGCGCTCAATATCGCGCGGGACGCGGGGAGCTACCCATGGAGCTTCAGCGGAGTGATGGGCCTGGCCGAACGCTGCCTGGACCCCTCCGAGGCCGGCCGCCTCGACGGCCTGCTGGCAGTCCCCGACGAAGGGGAGGACGCGTCACCGGGCGCGGGAACCTACTGGGCGGAGGCATTCCAACGCCTGGTGGGCACGTTGCGCCTGCGCGCGGAGATGGCGGAGGAACTGAGGGCTACGCCCCCGCCGACTCCCGGACATTCCCCCGAACCCACTCCACAATCGAAGCCGTGGTCGCCCCAGGCGTAAAAATCTCCGCGACCCCCTTCTCCTTCAAGGGCCCGATGTCCGCCTCGGGAATGATCCCCCCGCCGAACACCTTGATATCGGCCGCGTCACGCTCCCGCAGGAGGTCGATCACGGCCGCGAAGAGCGTGTTGTGGGCGCCGGAGAGGACGGAGAGCCCGATGGCGTCGGCGTCCTCCTGGATCGCCGTGTCGACGATCTGCTCGGGAGTCTGGTGAAGGCCGGTGTAAATGACCTCCATACCCGCATCCCGCAGCGCCCGCGCGATCACCTTGGCTCCGCGATCATGGCCGTCGAGCCCCGGCTTCGCCACCACCACGCGGATCGGACCAGCGGCTACACCCATCGCTGCCTCCATGAAGTGAACGAACGCTAAGTCAAGCATCCCGCAACCGGCAGTTTCGCGACGGTCGGCGAGGGGGAAATCACACAGTGGGACACGTTCGCCGCGCACCGGCGGGACCGGCGCAAGGGGAGCCGCATCGAGGTCGTCGCACCACCGCGTCGCAAGCCGCGCGCCGGGGCGGTGCGGTGCATCGGAGATGGCACGAAGGGCAGGAAGGGCACGACAGCGGGGAGCTTCGTCGCCGTACGGCAGGAAGCTTCGCCACCCCTTGGCGTCGCACAAACCACACGCCCCACTCGTACACCACCGCCGACGCCATCACCGGCCGCCCTCGTCGCGACCCCCCATGAGGGCACACGGGGGACAGAGGAGTCCTCCCGCGTGCCGACAGGAGGTCGGCCATGAAGGTCATCCGGGCAGTACAGCCCCTGCTTCCGCTCTGCGAGCGCGTCCTGCCGAGCAGACTGACGGGGCTCTCCATCGCTCTCCTCAAGGCGACCGCCCTGGAGATCGCGATCCTGGCCGGACATCTGCTCCTCTATCCGTCGGGCATCGTCCAGGAACGCCGGACCACGACCCCGGAACCCTCCCCGCTCGCAGAAGCCACCACCCACCTGCCGACGGAGCCCAAGCCCCCGGTCGTCCTCCTCCACGGCTTCATCGACAACCGATCCGTCTTCGTCCTGCTGCGCCGTTCCCTTGTCCAGCACGGCCGACAGCAGATCGAGTCGCTCAACTACTCCCCTCTGACCTGCGACATCCGCACCGCTGCCGAACTGCTCGGTCGGCACATAGAGGAGATATGCAGGCGCACGGGCCACCCGCAGGTGGACATCGTCGGGCACAGCCTGGGCGGCCTGATCGCGCGCTACTACGTGCAGCGACTCGGCGGTGACATCCGCGTCCGTACGCTCGTCACCCTCGGCACCCCGCACTCAGGCACCCGGGCCGTCCCGCTGGCCGACGCGCACCCGATCGTCCGCCAGATGCGCCCCGGCTCGGAGGTCATCGAGGAACTGCGCCTGCCCGCGCCCGACTGCCGTACGCGCTTCGTCAGTTTCTGGAGCGACCTGGACCATGTGATGGACCCGCCGGAGACGGCCTGCGTCGACCACCCGGACCTGTTGGCGCAGAACGTGCAGGTCACCGGCATCGGCCACCTCGCCCTGCCCGTGCACCCCGCCGTCGCCACCGGAATACGGCAGGCCCTGGACCAGAGCGGCCACTCCCTCCCCGCCGGAGCGCGGTCGGACCAGGCCCGAGTCGGCGGACTGACCGTGGCGTAGACCCCGCCCCAAACGCCACCCACAGGCGGCTCACGACCGCCGAACAGCTGCCGCGATTCGAACAATCTTCGAACGCCAGGCCAAACCCGTGCCCGCAGTCCCCCGAAACACGGCCGAATGCCCGTTTCCCTCAGGCACGAAACCTGCGGAAGATTGTCGCGCCCGCATACCGCCGGGTACAGTCGCCGCACTGCTCTGCCAGCCCCTGTTGTCGAGGCGAAAGAGAAGTTGGTGAACGAACGTCACCCGTCGGGGACCATTACCACCCCGACTCCGGCTTCCGATGCCGCGACGGCTCATTACACGTCGTACGGCACCCAGGAAGTCCCTTTCGGTGACTTCACCACGTACGACCCCACCTTCGCCAACGGTTTCGACGCGAACATGGGCACGGGTACCACTGCCGGAAATTTCGAAACCGACCCGCTCTTCGGCAACATGCCGGGCGACGACGCCACCGGTTCG
The DNA here is from genome assembly GCF_036345175.1 of Streptomyces sp. NBC_00576. Classification (NCBI taxonomy): domain Bacteria; kingdom Bacillati; phylum Actinomycetota; class Actinomycetes; order Kitasatosporales; family Streptomycetaceae; genus Streptomyces; species Streptomyces sp. NBC_00576. Next base: position 3,948,404 of record NZ_CP107780.1, read on the forward strand.
TACGACAACTCCCAGTGGTCCACCGGCAGTCACCACACCCTGAACTACGACCCGTACGCGGCCCAGCATCACGCCGCCTACGACACCGGGGCGTACGACACCACCACCTGGGCGCCCGGCTACCAACAACTCGCCGACATCCCCGCGCAGACGCCGCCTCCCGGCGGCGACACCAGCGGCCACTGGGACGCGAGCACCTGGCTCCAGCCCGAGCAGGCCGGCCCTGCCGACCAGACCCAGCACTGGGAATGGGGCACGCAGGCCTTCGACACGGGTGTGTACGACGCCACCCAGTGGAACTCGGACAGCGGCCCGGACAGCACGCCTGCTTCGTCCGCCGAGTACGACCACGACCCAGAGCACGAGTACGACGAGCAGGCCACCGCGATGTTCGAGCAGATCGCGGACCTGGCGGACGTACCGGAGTACGACCGACACGCCCTCGACCACGACGAGTCGGACCTCGTCGCCGACGGCGATCTGCCCGCCGAGGCTCCGCTGCTCGACGGCCAGGAAGAGGTCGCCTCGGGCGCGATGCCCGGAGGCGGGCGCGCGGCGTCCCGTACGGCGGCGCGCAACGCGGGCCGGTCCCGGCGTCGTACCCCGGCCAAACGTTCCGCTCTGCTGACCATCGCCGTTCCGTCCGCCTGTGTAATGGGTGTCGCGGGCTTCGCCGCCGCCTCCGTGGACGGGTTGAGCGGTGACGACGAGCAGAACACGACCGCGTCGGCGCCGGACGGCGTCGCCGTGAAGCCGTCCATCGCGAACAACAAGCTGGACTCCCAGCTGAAGAGCCTCTCCGCGGGCGCCGACGACTTCGCCGACCGGGCCAGCCGAACGCAGGAACGTATCGACCTCAAGGCCCAGCAGCTCGCCGAGAAGAAAGCGGCGGCGGCGGAAGCGGCCCGAAAGGAGCGGCTGCGCCCGAAGTACGCCCTCCCGGTCGAACAGCACGGCCTCAGCGCCTACTTCGGCCAGGCCGGCATCAACTGGATGTCCGTGCACACCGGAATAGACTTCCCGGTCTCGTACGGCACGACCGTGATGGCGGCGACCGACGGCACCGTCCGCACGCAGTGGAACAGCGCGTACGGCAACATGATGATCCTGACCGACAAGGACGGCACGGAGACGTGGTACTGCCACCTCTCCAGCTACCAGGTCTCGTCCGGTACGACGGTGAAGGCCGGCGATCCCATCGCGTACTCCGGGAACTCCGGCAACTCGACCGGCCCGCACCTGCACTTCGAGGTACGGCCCGCCGGCGGCTCGGCGATCGACCCGCTCCCCTGGCTGCGCAGCCACGGCCTCGACCCGACGTAACCCGCAAGCGCAACCGGCCGGTATCGCGCCCCGCAGGGGCGCTCAGGGGCGCGGGGAACTGCGCGACCAGCCACAGCGGGCCCGCAGCTCCTGCACCGCCTGTCCAGCGAAGCGCTAAAGCTTTTCCACCGGCGCGTACCGCAGCAGCAGCCGCTTCGGCTTCTCCTCGCCGAAGTCGACCGTCGCCTCGGCGTTCGAGCCCGTGCCCTTGACGCCCACCACGGTGCCCAGACCGAACTGGTCGTGCGTGACCCTGTCCCCCACGGCCAGCGCGACGACCGGCTTCTCGGCACCGCCCCGGCGCGTGGCGAAGCCGGACGCGCCCGCGCCCGCGGAGCGCGAACGCGAGGACGCCAACGACGAAAACGACGACGCCACCCCGGAGGCCGGACCTGAGGACGTCGCCGGAGCCATCGCACCCGTGCGCTTCCACTCCAGATGGGCCGCCGGGATCTCCTCCAGGAAACGCGAAGGCGGGTTGTACGAGGGCTGCCCCCACGCGCTGCGCAGCGACGACCGCGTCAGGTACAGCCGTTCACGCGCGCGCGTGATGCCGACGTACGCGAGCCGCCGTTCCTCCTCCAGCTCCTTCGCCTGGCCGAGGGCGCGCATGTGCGGGAAGACGCCGTCCTCCATGCCGGTCAGGAACACCACGGGAAACTCAAGGCCCTTGGCGGTGTGCAGGGTCATCAGGGTGATGACGCCGGAACCGTCGTCGTCCTCGTCGGGGATCTGGTCGGAGTCGGCTACCAGGGCGACCCGCTCCAGGAACGCGGCGAGCCCGGCCGGGGCCGGCGCCTCGCCCTCCGCGGGCTGCTCGGTCTCCCCCGCCTCCGCGGCCGCTCCTGACTCCTGCTCGAACTCCAGGGCCACCGCGGCGAGTTCCTGGAGGTTCTCGATCCGGGTCTCGTCCTGCGGGTCGGTCGACGCCTGCAACTCGGCGAGGTAGCCCGTGCGTTCGAGGACCGCTTCCAGTACGGTCGCCGGGCCCGCGCCCGACTCCACGATCGTCCTCAGGTCCTCCATCAGTGTGTTGAACCGCTTGACGGCGTTGGCCGACCGCGAAGCCATTCCGTACGCCTCGTCCACGCGCTTCAGCGCCTGCGCGAAGCTGATCTTCTCGCGCTGGGACAGCGCGTCGATCATCGCCTCCGCGCGGTCGCCGATGCCGCGCTTGGGCACGTTGAGGATGCGGCGCAGCGGCACCGAGTCCTCCGGGTTGGCGAGGACACGCAGGTAGGCCAGGACGTCCCGGACCTCCTTGCGCTCGTAGAAGCGGACGCCGCCGACGACCTTGTAGGGCAGGCCGACGCGGATGAAGATCTCCTCGAAGACACGGGACTGGGCGTTCGTCCGGTAGAAGATTGCGACGTCGCCCGCTTTCGCGTTGCCCGCGTCCGTCAGCCGGTCTATCTCGTCGGCGACGAACTGCGCCTCGTCGTGCTCCGTGTCGGCGACATAGCCGGTGATGCGCGCGCCCGCGCCCGCGTTGGTCCACAGGTTCTTGGGGCGGCGGGACTCGTTGCGCTCGATGACCGCGTTGGCTGCGCTCAGGATCGTCTGCGTGGAGCGGTAGTTCTGTTCGAGCAGGATCGTCGTCGCGTCCGCGTAGTCCTCCTCGAACTGGAGGATGTTACGGATCGTCGCGCCCCGGAAGGCGTAGATCGACTGGTCGGCGTCGCCCACGACGCACAGCTCGGCCGGGCGCAGGTCGTGCTCGCTCGGCGGTACGTCCACCGGGTGCTCGGCGGTGCCGACGAGTTCCCGTACGAGCGCGTACTGGGCGTGGTTGGTGTCCTGGTACTCGTCGACGAGGACGTGCCGGAAGCGGCGGCGGTAGTGCTCGGCGACGTCCGGGAAGGCGCGCAGCAGGTTGACCGTCGTCATGATCAGGTCGTCGAAGTCGAGCGCGTTGGCCTCACGCAGCCGCGACTGGTACATCGCGTACGCCTGGGCGAGGGTCTTCTCGAAACCGTCGCTCGCCTGAGCGGCGAAGTCTTCCTCGTCGATCAGCTCGTTCTTCAGGTTGGAGATCTTCGCGCTGAAGGACTTGGGAGGGAAGCGCTTGGGGTCCAGGTCCAGATCGCGGCAGACGAGCGCCATCAGCCGCTTGCTGTCGGCGGCGTCGTAGATGGAGAAGGAAGAGGTGAAGCCGAGCCTCTTGCTCTCCCGCCGGAGAATCCGCACGCACGCGCTGTGGAACGTCATCACCCACATCGCGTTCGCGCGCGGGCCGACGAGTTGCTCGACGCGCTCCTTCATCTCACCGGCGGCCTTGTTGGTGAAGGTGATCGCGAGGATCTGGCCGGGATGGACGCCCCGCTCGCCCAGCAGATACGCGATGCGGTGCGTGAGCACACGCGTCTTGCCGGAGCCGGCGCCCGCCACGATGAGCAGGGGGGTGTCAGCGTGCACGACGGCCGCGCGCTGGTTCTCGTTCAGCCCGTCCAGGAGTGCGGCCGGGTCCACCACGGGACGCGGGGCGCCGTCGCGGTAGTACGCGTCCCGGTCCGGCGGCGCGTCGAACTTCCCGCCGAACAGGTCGTCCGGAACGGACTCCGGCACATGCTCGTCCTCGGGCGGTGGCGGGGGTTCCTCCTCGCGGGCCCGAGGGCCCTGGAGGTCCGCCAGGAAGCTGTCGTCAAAGAGGCTGCTCATCGCTCTCCGAGTTTAGGCTCCCCCACTGACAACCGGCCGCCACCCCGAAAACATCCGCCGAATATCGGCCGAGACCGTGAAAGGACGGCCCTCCGCCGGGCGGGACGTCGATCAGGACGTTGCCGACCACGTCCGCATTCCTGCTGCCGCACCTCTGTCCGGATGGCCACGCCTGTCCGGACAGCGGACCCCGGATCAGACCCGGGCTTCGCAAATCATCAGAATTCATCACACACTCTTCTTAGCCGACTCCACAGAGCCATGTTTAGGGCCGAGGTCACAAAAACGTATCGGGCATAGCGGTCATCAACCTTCACAGAAGCCTCACCCGTTGGTTAGCGTGCCTTAAGGCCGCTCGACCCCAACCGGCGAACGTCGCCGGGCCGCGCGGCCTCCGCCGAGTCCGATCGTGCCGCCATGTGCGGCAGGAGCCGGGGACCCACCGAAACTTGGGGTGAATCGGTCCGACTGCCCTCCAGGGCAAGGACCGTAGGGCAACCCTTCCGAACCACCCGCCCGAACCCGACAGCTAACCCGGTAGGCGGAACGTGGAAGGAGTCGCCTCCCTTGGCGTCGTCGCACCGCAAGTCGCGTCCTACGGGAACGCGCGTAGCAGGCATACGGACCCCCGCCTTCGCCACGGCGGCCCTGACCTCCGTAGCCCTGCTGTCCCAGACCGCCAACGCCGCGCCCACGGCACCCTCCACACCCCCGGCTCCCTCGTCCGACGACAAGCCGAGCATGGAGGAGGTCGAGGCGAAGGTCGGCGACCTGTACCGCCAGGCCGAGTCGGCCACCGACAAGTACAACGCCGCCAAGGAGAAGACCTCCAAGCAGCGGGGGCGTGTCGACGCCCTGATGGACGACGTGGCCCAGCGCACCCAGAAACTCAATGACGCGCGCGAGGAGCTGGGTTCCTTCGCCGCGGCCCAGTACCGCACCGGATCCGCCGCTCCGGACACGGCGACGTTCCTGCTCGCGGACGACCCGCAGGACTACTTCGACCAGAACCAGCTGATGGACCGTCTGACCGCCCGCCAGAAGGACGCGGTCGACGACTACGTCACGCAGCAGGCCGAGACGACACAGAAGCGCCAGGAGGCCACCGTGAGCCTCGAGTCGCTCACGGAGTCCCAGGACGAGCTGCAGACGACCAAGACCGCCGTCCAGACGAAGCTCGTGCAGGCCCGCCAGTTGCTCTCCCGCCTCACCGCCGAGGAGAAGCTGCGCCTCGCGGCGATCGAACGGGAGAAGCAGGCGGAGGCCCGCCGTCAGGCACAGGAACTCGCCCGGCAGCAGCAGGCGGCGGAGCAGCGCCGGCAGGAAGCGGCAGCAGCAGCGGCGCAGCCGACGGGCGGCAGCTCCGCGGACACCTCGACGACGACGGTCCCCGACTCCTCGTACGCCACCAAGGCCGAGAAGGCCCTGGCCTTCGCACGCGCACAGGTCGGCAAACCGTACGTCTGGGGCGCGACCGGCCCCGACTCGTACGACTGTTCGAGTCTCACGCAGGCCGCCTGGCGGGCCGCCGGAGTCACCCTCCCGCGCACCACCTACGACCAGGTGAACGCAGGCACGACGGTCTCCCTCTCCGACATCCAGCCCGGTGACCTGGTCTTCTTCTACGAAGACATCAGCCACGTCGGCCTTTACATCGGCAACGGCATGATGATCCACGCCCCGAAGCCGGGTGCGTACGTCCGCGAGGAATCGATCTTCTACGACGGTGAGTCCACGATCCACAGCGTGGTGCGCCCGGCCTGAAGCACGGAGGCGGGAGGTTCGACCGGGTCAGGTCCAGAGCACGGCGATGAAGATGTTCGCCGTGGTGAACAGACCCACCAGACCGAACAGCCGCTTGTCCACGCTCTCGTCGTCCCGCTTCACATAGACGAGGCCGAGGATCACGATCAGCAGGGCCAGCTTCACGCCGATCTTGACGTTGTTGACCGTCTGGTCGTCGGCCTGGTTGAGGCCCACCAGGGCGACACCGGTGACCAGCATGGTGAACGCACCGTGGAGCATCGCCGGCACGAAGCGGGCCGTGCCCTGCCCCATCGCCTTCATCTGGGTGAGAAACCCGCCCAGGAGCGAGGCGATGCCAATGATGTGCAGGCCGACGAAGAGATGGATGAGTACGTCCATGAGCCCGGAGCCTAGTCAGAGGCACCCACGCCGCATGACACCGGGATGGGCGCACGGCGTTCGCCAGGCGTTCAGCGTTCGTCGTTCGTCGTTCGCGAGGCGCTCGGAGATCTCGCATATATGCACCCCATAGCACCCTGTCACCCCCACGTGCCCCGCAAATCTCTCCTTCGGTCAGCCCTCTGCGCGAAGGCGGCGACGCCGGACCTGGATCACGGTCGTATGCGGTCACCCGGCGGTCGGCTCACGCCAGTTCCGTACATGGCGTTACCCCCACGACAGACCACGTTTAGCGTCCTCCACCAGGTGGCCGGCTCCCCACCGTCGCCCGGGCCAGGGGCGGCAGTCGGACACCACCGCCGAGAAAGTCCGGCGGCGGACCGCTCCCCCTGTGCGGACCGTCGCCGGACGCGCAACCGCCCTCCTGGGTCCGCTTCCCAGGCAGCCGTCCGGCGGTCGTCGTAGTGGCGGTCGTACGAAAGGACGTGACGCCCCGGTGGCAGCGCACCGCAAGCCCCGACAGCGCTCGCTCAACGGCCATACGGCCCGCACCGCCGCGACGATCGCCCTCGCGGGCGCGGCGACGGCGACCGGCTTCGACGGTGTCGGTTACGCCGAGCCACAGCTGACACCGGCGCAGGTCGAAGCCAAGGTGAACAAGCTGTACGAGGAGGCGGAGGTCGCCACCGAGAAGTACAACGGCTCGAAGGAGAAGGCCCAGCGAGCGGAGCGACGGCTGGAGAACCTGCGGGACGAGGCGGCGCGCAGGGAGGAGCGACTCAACTCCGCGCGGGAGGCACTGGGTTCGACGGCCGCGGCACAGTACCGCTCCGGCGGGCTCGACCCCGCACTGCAACTCGCCCTCTCCGACGACCCCGACGGCTATCTGGACGGCGCCGCGTTCGCCGAACGGGCGGGCAGCAGACAGGCGTCGAACGTGGCCGGCGTACGCAAACAACTGCGGGAGATCGAGCAGCTCCGTGGAGCCGCCCACGTCGAACTGACCACCCTCAAATCTCGTCAGGCCGAACTGAACCGCCACAAGAAGACCGTGACGGGCAAGCTGGGCGAGGCCCGCCAACTACTGGCCCGCCTCAGCGCGGAGGAACGCGCCCGGCTCACGGCGGACGGCAGAAGTGGTGGCGCGGGCTGGGGCGGTGGGCATGCGTCACGGTCGTCGGGGAGTGTGCGGGAGGAACTGGGGGCAGCTGGAGCCGCCGACGCCCCCGGGATGTCCGGCGCTGCCGGGACCTCCGGCGTGGCACAGGCACCCAACTCGCGTGCGGCGGCGGCTGTTTCCTACGCCTACCAGAAGCTCGGCAGCCCCTACGTGTGGGGCGCCACCGGCCCGGACGCTTTCGACTGCTCGGGCCTCATGCAGGCCGCTTACCGCAACGCGGGAATCTCCCTGCCCCGCACCACGTACGCCCAGATCAACGCCGGCCAGCGTGTCTCACAGTCCGAACTCCTCCCTGGCGACCTGGTGTTCTTCTACTCGGGCATCAGTCATGTGGGCATCTACGTGGGGCGCGGCCAGATGATCCACGCCCCTAACCCTTCGGCACCGGTACGGGTGGCGCCTCTGGACGAGATGCCGTTCGCGGGCGCCACGAGGGTGGCATGAGGCCAGGCGGGCCTACCTAGACGAGGCGCCGTGCCGTGGCCCACCGCGTCAACTCGTGCCGGTTCGACAACTGGAGCTTCCTGAGTACCGCCGACACATGCGACTCGACCGTCTTCACGGAGATGAAGAGCTGCTTGGCGATCTCCTTGTACGCATAACCCCGGGCGATCAGCCGCAGTACCTCACGCTCGCGCTGAGTGAGGCGGTCGAGGTCCTCGTCCACCGGCGGGGCATCCGTGGACGCGAACGCGTCCAGGACGAACCCGGCGAGCCGCGGCGAGAACACGGCGTCGCCGTCCTGGACGCGGAAGACGGAGTCGACGAGGTCCGCGCCGGTGATCGTCTTCGTGACGTATCCGCGTGCGCCGCCGCGGATCACGCCGATGACGTCCTCCGCGGCATCCGAGACGGACAGCGCCAGGAAGCGAACCGGCCGCTCGGCGTCGGCCATCAACGGGGCGCAGCGGCGCAGGACTTCGACGCCGCCACCGCCCGGCAGATGGACGTCGAGGAGGACCACCTCCGGGCGGGTGGCGGTGATGACGGTGACCGCCTGGTCGACATCGGCGGCCTCGCCGACCACCTCGACCCCGGTCCGCTCGGTCTGCCCGATCTCCGCCTGAACGCCCGTACGGAACATGCGGTGATCGTCGACGAGAACCACACGCACCCGCCGCCCGCCCGCGTCACCACTGTCACCGCCGCCGACGGCAGGCCCGCCTGCCTGTGCGGCCTCGGCAGATGCTGTCGGTTCGGCAGTCGCTGTCGGTTCGGCCGACTCCGCCGAACCGGCCGGCTCGGTCTGCCTGTTCTCCCCGTGCGCCTCGCTCATGACGTGCTCTCCGCCCTCTCCATCTCCAGCTCGACCTCCGTACCGCCGCTGGGTACCGCGCGTAGCCGCGCCGTACCGCCGTTGCGCTCCATACGGCCGATGATCGATTCTCTGACGCCCATGCGGTCGGCGGGTATGGAGTCAAGGTCGAAGCCGGGTCCGCGGTCCCGGACGGACACGAAGACCGTCCTGCCCTCGACCTCGGCGTAGACCTGCACCGCACCGCCCTCGCCACCGTACTTGGCAGCGTTCACCATCGCTTCCCGCGCGGCCTGCATCTGTGCGCCGGTTCTGTCGTCGAGCGGGCAGTCACCGACGACCACGACCTCTATGGGAACACCGTGTTTGTCCTCGACCTCGGCCGCGCTGCGTCGCACCGCCTCGGCGAGGGTGTTGGGTTCGTCGGCCTCTTCCTTTCCGGTGCCCTCCGGTTTGTAGAGCCAGTTGCGCAGTTCGCGCTCCTGGGCACGGGCGAGGCGGCGCACCTCGTTCGCGCTCTCCGCGTTGCGCTGGATCAGGGTCAGGGTGTGCAGCACCGAGTCGTGCACATGAGCGGCGACCTCCGCGCGCTCCTGGGCGCGAATGCGCATCAGGCGCTCCTCGGAGAGGTCCTGGGTCATACGGACGAGATACGGACCGGCCAGCAGAGCTATCCCGACCAGCACCGCGAGCGCGGCCTGCAGGACCGAGCCGAGGTGGGAGGCGGAGCCCTGCAGGACGAAGACGCCGGACACGCCCGCCGTGACCAGCACGACGCCGGCCGCGGCACGGAGGAGGGTGAGCGTGCGCCGGCGCCTGCCGACCTCCATCCAGCGGGCCCGCCGTGCGTTGTCCGCCTGGCGCCAGACCAGGGCGACGCCGGCGGCGACGAGCACAGTCGGGAACAGATAGGCCTTGGCTCCTCCGCCGAGATTCACATTGCCGACGAAGACCATGGCCACGACGACCATGAGGAGCAGGGCGACGATCTGCCCCTTGTCCGGCTTACGGGCCACGAGTCTGCGACGGCCGTCGGGCGAAGTCTCGGTGCTGACGAGGGACGGCGGCCGCTGGGCCTCGACGCCGCCGACACCCAGCGGGACGAAGAACCAGAAGGCCGCATACAGCAGCGCACCGAGTCCGTCCGCCATGAACAGGCCGACGAACATGAGGCGCAGCCAGATCACGGGCAGCCCGAGATGCCCGGCGAGCCCTCGCGCCACGCCTCCGAGCCAGCGTCCGTCGCTGCTGCGGTAGAGCTTGCGCGGGGGCCGCGGTTCGACGAGTGGCAACGCTGCGGCTTCCGGCATGCCATCGATGTTCACACGCCCGGCCTGCCCGGGCATCAGGGTCGGCCCCCGAGACTCCCCTGATCTTCGAGCCCACCTGCCGTCGAACGCTTCCCCCTCCGCGTCTCAGGGCCGATATCAGGGTTCGCCCAGGGTCATTCCGACTGCCGCCGGGCCGCCTCAAGCGCCACCATGGACGCATGACAGATCACACGCACGCCGCGACGGGTCCGGGACCCGGCTCCGGCCCCCGCCCCACTCCGGGCGCCGGGCCGCAGGATGCCGCACCCGCCGCGGCAACCCGGCCCACGGAGAAAGGGGAACCGCGCGCGCCCGAGCACACGGACGCGGGCGCACAAAGGGATAGGGGAACGGGAACACATGCGAGTTCCCGCCCCTCCGAGGCATCCGCGGCGGCTGCCCCAGCCGACGAGCAGCTGCCGGCCAGGTTCCGACGCGACCGGCGGCAGAAGATGCTGGGCGGAGTGTGCGCGGGGCTCGGGCGGACGTGCGACATGGACCCGGTGATCTTCCGGATCACGCTCGCGGTGCTCTCCGCGACCGGCGGCATCGGCCTCATCTTCTACGGCTTCGCCTGGCTGTTCGTGCCGTACGACGACGAGGAGGAGAACGAGGTCCGCAAGCTGCTCACCGGCCGGGTGGACGGCCAGGCGCTGACGGCCGTGCTCTTCGCGCTGGTCGGCTGCGGTGTGTTCTTGACGATGCTGAAGAACGGAGGGGTGCTCTCCTTCGCCGTCATACTGTCCATTCTCCTCGCGGGCGCAGGCTACTGGTCGCGCAACCGCGGCGCCCCCGACCCCGACCCGCTGGCTGCCCAAGCCGTCGCCGACGCCCCACCGGAGGCCAAGGCACCCCCGGTCCCCTCCGCCTACCCCTCCTGGTGGCGCGACCCCATCGTCAAGGACGGCACACATGTCGGCGGTACGGGCTATCTGTGGGGCCCCCACGACACCCGCGACCGGGACATCGCTGCGGCGGTCAACATCACCCACGGCAACTACGGCGGCCGAGGTCCGGACATACGGGCTGCCTGGCCCCGCCAGCCGAAGCCGCGGGGTCCCCGCTGGATCGGCGGCTGGATCTTCCTGCTGGCCCTCCTCGCCGGTTTCCTCGGCACGGCAGCGCGATGGTACGACCAGCCACTCGCCACCAGCTTGCAGACCGGCCTGGCGTGCGCGCTCACGGTGTTCGGTGTCGGCATCGCGGTCAGCGCGTTCCTCGGCCGTACCGGAGCGGGCTCGGTCTTCCTGGCGATCATCACGGCGGCTCTGCTGGCAGGCTCGGCCGCGCTGCCCAAGGACGCCAGCACCCACTGGGTGCGCAGGGAATGGACACCGACAGCGGTGACAGACGTACTACCGAGGTACGACGTCGGCACAGGCGTCGCCACGCTGGACCTGACCGGGCTGCGCCTCGCCAAGGGGCAGACGGTGAGAACTGCGGTCGAGGTGGGTGTGGGCCGGATCGAGGTGATCGTGCCGAAGGGCGTGACGGTGGAGGCGGAGATCGAAGTGGGCATAGGCGACATCCAGTTGCCCGGCGACGGCAAGCAGGACGTGGACGTCGCACCGGGCAAGCGCAAGCAGGTCACGCTGTCGCCGGCGAGCGGCGGCGCCAACGCCGCCACGGTCGACCTCGACCTCGGAGTCGGCCTGGGTCAGGCGGAGGTGACTCGTGCTGCGTCATGAGTTCCAGCCCGGAAAGCTGATCGCGGGCATCTTCGTCAGCATCGCCGGCATCACCTACGTGGGCGACGCGGGCGACGCCTGGGAGACACCCTGGTTCGCGGTGATCCCGCTCCTGGGGTTCGGCCTGGCCCTGGCAGGTGCGGTGGCCCTTCTGACCGGGGCGATACGCAGCCGCACAAGGCGCCGCGCGGCGGCACCCACCGGCAACACGCCGGAGACGGCAGGACCGTCAAGGCCACCGGAGATACCGAACTGACCGGCTCGACGCCCGCTGTCGACACGCTCGCGCGCATCGACTCCCAGCCTGCTGCTACCGATATCCCCCGGACCGCTGCCGCCGTCGCGCCCGCAGGGCGGCGTCCACGGAGAAGACGGACGCGCCGGCGAGGATCAGGGGGAGCCAGGCCATCAGGTAGGGGAGGTCGTTGCCGTAGTAGTACGGGTCGGAGGCCCAGCTCACAGTCAGCCAGAGGCTGAGCGAGATCAGCGCACCGCCGACCGCCGCCAGCCGGGCCAGCAGTCCGAGCAGCGTGCCGATGCCGACGGCCAGCTCGCCGATGGCGATGGCGTAGCCGAAGCCGGCGGGGCTCTTGAGGGCGAGGTCCACGAGGGCCGGGATCGCGGAGGAGTCCCGGACCGTGCGCATCAGGTCACCGACAGAGCCTGATCCGGAGTCGGCGAAGAAGGAGCTGTCGGTGAGCTTGTCCAGGCCGGCGTAGATGAAAGTGATGCCCAGGAAGACGCGCAGGGGCAGTAGGGCGTAGCGAGTGGCTGTGTCCCGCCAGTCCCGGTCGCCGTCGAGATAAGGAGAGTGCGTGTCCGATCGAGTGCTGTGAGCCATCGCCCTTAGCCGCCTCTCGCCTGCCATACGTTGACCCCTCAACAGACGATACGCACGACAACGTGACCTCGCTCACCTCCAGCACGGCATTTTTCCGGCTGGTGCATGCGCGGCAAAGGGCGCGGAGGGAGAAACGACCGGGCCCCATGTGCCCGCAGCCGCCTCACCACGGCAGGAGACGTGTCGGGGGGGGGCCGCCCCGCAGGGGCTGGCGCGTCAACACCGGCACGTTGGTGACCGACCGATTTCACGCCCGCCCGAGGACGGATGCCCCCGGCGCGCCCCGACCCCACAACGCACGGCACCGCGCACGGCGGGGCATCCGCGCCTGTCCGCACCCACCCGCCAAGCCCGCGACCACCGTCAGGAGGCCAACCCTCAGTCCGTCACATCGATCACGCACCGGTTCGTCTCCACACCCGCCGCAGTCACGACCTGCACCTCCACCCGGCCGGGCTCCACATCAGCCGGTACCGGCACCGTCAGGACCTCGTCTCGGGGGTTGCTGAAGCCGCCGGGTACCGGGACCAGGGGGACGTGGACGTGGACCGGGCCGATGCGGACGACCATGCGGGACAGCCGGTCCGCGGTACCCGCGCCCGGGGGCACGAAGCCGGCGCCGCGGATCTCGATGTCGTCGCCGGTGCGGATCGGGGCGTCCAGGTCGCCCGCCTCCCGGGACCGCACGACCGAAAGGATCACAGGCCGGCCGCCCTCCGCGTATTTGCCGGCCACATAGGTCGCCGCCGACACCAGCACCACCACAGCCAGCCCCCACGGCAGGTCCGGCAGCTGATCCGGGCGCCGGGCCAGCCGTACGACCGCGAAGAGGAGAGCGACCGTGCCGATCATCACGTACTGGATGTCCGCGAAGGTGCCGCGGCCCGAGTCGTCCGTCAGGAGGTCGGCTGCGCGGGGGCGGTCCGCGCGTACCTTCTGCAGGCGTTGGCCGAGGACGCGCAGGCCGACCACCCTGCGTACGAGCACCGCGATGGCGCACACCACCGCGAGGACGGTCACGACGCCCGCGCCCCGGGCGAGTTCGAGGCCGGCGATCAGAGCGTCGCGCTCCTCGTGGCCGGAGGCGGCCGCCAGCCGGCCCACCAGGACGAGCACGGCGTACACCAGGAACAGCACCCAGCTCGCCGCCACCACACGGGAGGTCGACAGGCGGTTGTCCTCGCCGATCAGGGGCGCCAGCGCCCCACCCCGCGCCCGGTGGAACCAGGACGCGGCGGTCAGCACGCCGCCGACCAGTACGGCGGCCACCAGTCCGGCTGTCCGGGCGGACGTCCAGCCCGCCCCGATCGCGGTGAGCGCCTGTACGAGCAGCAGGACGCCGATCAGCGCCCACACGGTGAAAGCCGTACGGCGCCACAGCCGCGCGAGCCACACCTCGCCCTCGGCCCGGCCGCGCTCGGCGACGACCGCCGCGGACTGGGTCAGTTCGTCCGAGACCCACTGGCGGGAGGCCGAAGCCGAATGGGCCACCGCGGCCGGCAGCCCCTGCCCCGCCGCGAACCCTTCCCGCATGAGCAGGAACTCGGCGACCGCACGCCGGTGCCCCGTACGCGCCCCGTGCGGGCAGTCCCCACAGGTGCAGCCGCCCCCGTGTTCCCCGGGCAGCACACCTTGCCTCGCCTCCTGCACCGCCACGCCCGACGCCCGCCTTCCCCACACCCGACACGACACATCAAGAACCAGGACATCAGCGCACCGGTATGCACCGGAAAACACCGGAAAAAGCCGAGGTTTTGGAGGCCCGAAACCTGGCCTCGCAACTCCCCCACGACGAGAGCGAATTGTGCCCTACCTAACACCCGTCGCGTGCGGCAGGTCGGCCCCGGCAGCGGAAAGGGCGAGTGAAACCGTGACCCCCGTGTTGACCCGGCTGCGAGAATTTGCGTATGGCCGAGATCATCCAGCGCGACGGGACCTGGGCCTTCGACGGCAGCACGGTCAGGATCACGCCGGGGCTGCACCGTTCTGTGCCGCTGTTCCGGCAGACGTACGGCGAGGTCGCCGTACCCCTGGAGGCCGTCTCCGGCATCGTCTACGAACCCGAACGCAAGCGTGGGCGGCTGCGGCTCAGGCTGCGCGAGGGCGCCGACCCGCTGCTGCAGGCGACCGGCGGACGGCTGCCGGACGCGGCCGACCCGTACCGGCTGACCGTGGACATCGACCGGTCCGGGGTCGCCGAGTACCTCGCCGAGGAAATCCGCCACGCCCTGCTCCTCGACCAGGTTCCGGAGGAACCGGTCAAGGCGTATCTGCTCCCCGGCCCGCCCGTGCCGGTGTCGGTGCGGTCCAGCGACGGCATGGTGTCGTTCGACGGGACGCAGGTCCGTATCGACTGGGCCGACACCTCCGACCGGGTCAAGCGGGCCACCGGCCCCCGCATCATCTCCACCAACGATCTCGTCCAGGTCGACTGGCTGCCCAACTCCGGCTACGAGGACGGCTTCATGCGCTTCGTGACCCGCGGGACGGTGTTCTCCAAGCTGCCGCCCGAGAAGGACCCCTACGCCCTCGACCTGTGGGGCAGCGCCCGCCGCGACCTGCTCACCGCGCTCGTCGCGACCGCGGTCACCGCCCGCCTGCCCCACCCCTCCACCCGGGCGGTCGACTACGTGGAGCGGCCCCGACTCACGCCCGCTGTCCCGCCCCGGTCCGACCATCACGACGTACTTCTGCGCAGGCTCCGGGAGCTGGGCGAGCTGCACCGCGAGGGTGTGCTCACGGACGAGGAGTTCACCTCCACCAAGGCGGCTGTCCTACGGGGTTTCTGACCGCCCCGGGCTCGCTAACTCAACAGATCCGGCTCGCTCCTGCTGATGTCCCGCCAGAGGGGCTGGTAGTTGATCCATGCGACCAGGTCACCGCCGAGCTGCTCCCGCGTCGAGACCGCCTGCTTGTGGTCGATCAGGATGGGTCGGCCCGCCGCCCGCGCCGTCAACTGGACCTGACTCGACCGTTCCATCGACAGGAACCACCAGGCCGCCGCGTCCACGGAGTCGCCCACTGTGAGCAGCCCGTGGTTGCGCAGCACGAGGGCTTTGCGGGAGCCCAGCGCGGAGGCGATCCGCCGGCCCTCGTCGGCGTCCACGGCGACGCCCGTGTAGGTGTCGTACAGCGCGTGGTCCTCGTAGAAGGCGCAGCTCTCCTGGGTGATCGGGTCGAGGAGGTCACCGAGGGCGGAGAGGGCGCGGCCGTGCACCGAGTGGCAGTGGGCAACGGCGACGACGTCGGGGCGGGCGGCGTGCACCTGGGCGTGCACGGTGAAGGCCGCCTGGTTGATGTGGTAGCGACCCTCGATGACCTGGCCGTCCTGGTTGGCCATGACGAGGTCGCTCACGGTGACGTGCTTGAAGGGCATCCCGAACGGGTTCACCCAGAAGCAGTTGCTGTACTCCGGGTCGCGCGCCGTGATGTGCCCCGAGACACCGTCCTCGAAGCCGAACCGCCCGAACAGCCTGATCGCCCCGGCCAGCCGTTCCTTGCGGTGCCTGCGCTCGTCGTCGAGCGACTCGTACATCGGCGGCATCGCGAACTGCAGCTGGTCGGTGGGCAACGGCAGGGGCGGAGTGGGCCCGTGCATAGGTCCTCCAGCACTGGGTTCCTTTACGGAGCGGAAGTTACCGTCGGTCCGCGCAGGAGAACAGGGATGTTTGCGAAGAGATGAAACAGATATCTGAGCCAGGGACCCGAGAGGCTGACCGGACACCGATGAGACACCGGCGAATACACGTCACAGGATGTCGGGTATCCGCGTCAGACTCGGTCCCATGAACTGGGCAGTATTCACCACCGCGGAACCCGACCTGGCCGAAACCGTCGAGAAACGCTTCCGGTCCTTCACGCACCACACTCTCGCCACCCTCCGCCGGGACGGGTCGCCGCGTACCTCCGGCCTGGAGGTCCGCTTCCTGCACGGCGAGTTGTGGCTCGCCATGATGCCGGACTCGGTCAAGGCGCGGGATCTGTGCCGCGACCCCCGTTTCGCCCTCCAGGCGAATCCCGGCCCGGGGACGGGCATGGGCGGCGGCGATGTGCGGATCAGCGGGCGGGCGTACGAGGTCGAGGACCCGGCAGCCAAGGCCGCGTACGCCGAAGAGGTGGAACCGCCGGAGCTGTTCCACCTCTTCCGCACCGAGCTGACGGAGGTCGTGCGGACGTTCGTGGAGGACGAGAAGTACCTGGTCGTCCAGGTCTGGCAGCCTGGAGAGCCGGTGCGGACTCTCAGGCGGACGTGACCTTCACGGCCTGCGGGACTACTCCCACTCGATGGTGCCCGGCGGCTTGCTCGTCACGTCGAGGACGACTCGGTTGACGTCCGCGACCTCGTTCGTGATGCGTGTCGAGATCTTCGCCAGGACCTCGTACGGGAGGCGGGACCAGTCGGCGGTCATCGCGTCCTCGGAGGAGACCGGGCGCAGGACGATCGGGTGGCCGTACGTACGGCCGTCGCCCTGGACGCCGACGCTGCGCACGTCCGCGAGGAGGACCACCGGGCACTGCCAGATGTCGCGGTCGAGGCCGGCAGCCGTCAGTTCCTCGCGGGCGATCGCGTCGGCCTCGCGGAGGAGGTCGAGGCGGTCCTTGGTGACCTCGCCGACGATGCGGATGCCGAGGCCGGGGCCGGGGAACGGCTGGCGCTGGACGATCTCGTCCGGCAGGCCGAGTTCCTGGCCGACCATCCGGACCTCGTCCTTGAAGAGCTGGCGGAGGGGCTCGATGAGCTCGAACTCGAGGTCCTCCGGGAGCCCGCCCACGTTGTGGTGGGACTTGATGTTCGCGGTGCCGGTACCGCCACCGGACTCGACCACATCGGGGTAGAGGGTGCCCTGCACCAGGAAGGCGACCTCGGGACCCTCGTCCGCGATGATCTCGGCCTGCGCCTGTTCGAAGACACGGATGAACTCGCGCCCGATGATCTTCCGCTTCTCCTCGGGGTCGGAGACACCGGCGAGCGCGTTCAGGAACCGTTCCTCGGCGTCGACGACCTTCAGCGTGACGCCGGTCGAGGCGACGAAGTCCTTCTCGACCTGCTCGGTCTCGCCCTTGCGCATCAGCCCGTGGTCGACGTACACGCAGGTCAGCTGGGAGCCGATGGCCTTCTGTACGAGGGCTGCGGCGACCGCCGAGTCCACGCCGCCGGAGAGGCCGCACACGGCACGCTTGTCGCCGACCTGCTCGCGGATCAGCGCCACCTGCTCGTCGATGACGTTGCCGGTGGTCCAGGACGGGGTCAGGCCCGCGCCCCGGTAGAGGAAGTGTTCGAGGACCTGCTGGCCGTGCGTGGAGTGCATGACCTCGGGGTGGTACTGGACCCCGTACAGCTTCTTCTCGTCGTTCTCGAAGGCGGCGACCGGGACGACGTCCGTGGACGCCGTGACCGAGAAGCCCTCGGGGGCGGCGGAGCAGGCGTCGCCGTGCGACATCCACACCGACTGGTCCGCCGGGGTGCCCTCGAAGAGGGTGGAGGACGGCTTGGTGACGGCCAGCTGCGTACGGCCGTACTCGCGGGCTCCGGTGTTGTCGACCGTGCCGCCGAGGGTGGTCGCCATCAGCTGGAAGCCGTAGCACATGCCGAAGACGGGGACGCCGGCCTCGAAGAGGGTGCGGTCGACGCTGGGGGCGCTCTCCGCGTACACCGACGAGGGGCCGCCGGAGAGGATGATCGCCGCCGGGTTCTTGGCGAGCATCTCCTCGACCGGCATGGTGCTCGGCACGATCTCGCTGTAGACCCGGGCCTCGCGGACTCGGCGGGCGATGAGCTGGGCGTACTGCGCACCGAAGTCGACGACCAGGACGGTGTCGGGGGCGGGGGTCGCTGCTGACACGAGGGCCTTCCGGCGGTTGGGCGGGGGTCTGTGGGGTCGATTCTACCGGGGTGGAGGTTGGGCACCTTCCCCTCCACTGGGGGCTGCCGCCCCAGACCCCCCCGCTTCGGCTGGACGGCCTCGTCCTCGAACACCGGACGGGCTGGAATGGTGCACCGCGCTTGGAAGGGCGCCCTCCCTTGTGCATACTGACCCCTATGCTCACGCACCCGACCTTCCTCTTTACCTATGGCAACCGGCCTACCGGCTGCCATGGTCGTGCTGCTTGAGCAACTGACAAGCGACTTCCCAGGCGCCCCGGGCCGACAAGGCCCGGGGCGTCTGCCGTTTCCGGGTCCTGCCGGTCCGGGGCACCCATTCCGACAAGGAGCTCCGAATGACCTCTCTCGATGTGACCGGCGCCCGTACCCCCGAGGCCGCCGATGTGATCGCCGGCGCACGGGAACGCATCGACGCTCTCGACGACCGGATCATCGGTCTCGTCCAGGAACGGATGGCCGTGTCCGCCGTGATCCAGGAGTCGCGGATCGCCTCCGGCGGGCGGCGTGTGAACCTGTCCCGCGAGATGGACGTCCTCAGCCACTACCGGGACGCGCTGGGCAGGCCCGGCACCTCGCTCGCGATGACCTTGCTGGAGCTGTGCCGGGGCCGGATCTGAGTCCGGGTCCAGGGTCGGGTTCGGGTCGCATCTGAGTTCGGGCGCCGTCTCACCCATACAGCGCGTGACCGGCGTCCCCGGCCCTCGTTGGTACCGGTGTCCGTGCCAGCCAGGGGCGGGCCCGCACAAACCACGCGTGGCTCCAGGGTTGTGACCGGACAGCAGGGGACAGCAGCCCGGTCACCCCAGAGACCGGTCGACCCCGGGGACGCCCGGGGTCGACCGGTAAACACAGTCGACACAGCACGGCACGGCACAGGGGCCAAAAAGTACGAGCCCGGGTCAAAAGGTTGCGTACTCCGTGACCTTCCAGCACGATGCAAGAACAACTCCAAGTCCCGCAGCAGGCAAGTGCATTGCCTTGCGATCCCCGACTGCCATTGGTCCAGACCGGGCGTGCGCCCCTCGTACGCCGGGGCGCCGACCGTGGGTACAGACCAACAATGCGGCGCAACCCCCCGGCGCCGCTTCCCCCAGGCACCGGCGCTGCCCTGACGCCGGTGCTGACGGAGAAGGGCCCCGCGGCTCCGCCCCGCGGGGCCCTTTGCCATTGCCATGCCGCGTCCACCCGGCAGCCGAAGGCGACTCGCCACCTCAGATGTGACCCAGCACACATAAGTTTTCTGTCAGCGAAGAGCAACCATTCACAGTCGGCGCATGTCACACGTTCAGAACCAGGGGCCACGCCCGTGCCCCATACCTGGACGTCCTGAGGTCTTGAGGTCTTCATGAAGCTTCGCCGTGCCATGGCCGCAGCAGCGGCGACGGCTGTCATAGCCCCACTCGCCCTGCTGTCCGCGCCCTCCGCGTTCGCCGACGAGTCGCCCTCGCCCACCCCGAGCGAGACTGCGGTCACCGAGACCCCCTCGCAGAGCCCGAGCGACACCGCTTCGGCGACCCCCTCGGACCCCGCGCCCTCCGACACCGGCCTGCCGTCCGACGTGCCGTCGTCGAGCAGCGCCTCGCCGAGCGCGAGCACGAGCGATTCCACCTCGCCCTCCCCGTCCCCCTCCGTCTCCGCGTCGGCCTCCGCCGAGCCGAGCGAGGACCCGTCGGACCCGGACGTCCCGTTCTGCGAGGACCTCGACGAGAACTACGGCAACGCCCAGGTGTCCGCCGACATCAAGGGCCTGCCGGGCAAGATCGTCGCGGGCGACGGCTTCCACAACTTCAAGCTGATCGTCACCAACGACTCGAAGGCCGACATCAAGGGTGTCGCCTTCTACGCGGTGATCGAGAACTACGAGGTCGACGAGGCGAAGTTCCTCAGCCCGTACGTCGACCTGGAGTTCAAGAACCCCAAGACCGGCACCTGGGACCGGATCGGCGACGACGACTGGGCCGGCGACTACTTCTTCTACGTCGCCAAGCTGAAGGCCAAGGCGAGCGAGTCCGTCGATCTGCGCGTCAGCATCTCCAAGCAGGCCCCCGCGGGCGACGCCTACTCCTTCGGCTCCGGCGCCTACATCGACAACGTCGACGGCCAGGACTGCATCGCCGAAGGCTGGGCCCAGTACGACTTCCGGGTTCTGAAGGCCGGCACCTCGAACACCGACCCGGGCACGGCCACGCCGAACGACAGCGGCCCCAAGGACTCGGTCAAGAAGCCCCAGGGCAGCGTCTCCGACCTGCCGACCGGCAACCTCGCCGACACCGGCTCCAGCTCGGCCCTGCCGATGATCGGCCTCGTCGGCGGTGTCGCCGTCGTCGCCGGCGCCGGTGCGGTGTTCGCGATGCGTCGCCGGAAGGCGGGCACCGAGGCGTAGTCAGGCCTCCGCAAGAACAAGGGAAGGACCTGCGCTCGGAGGGGGGCGCGGGTCCTTCCCTTATTTTCCGGGCGCAGGTCCTTCTCTTGTTTCTCCGGACGCGGGTCCTTCTCCTCTTTCTCCGTACGTGTTTCTCCGTACGTGCCGTTATGACTGCTTCTTCGGCACTGCCGGTATCCCCAGGAACGGCAGCCGCAGCGCGCCGAACGCCTCCGCCGGGACCGCCGGGGCCTTCGGCTCGACCGGCTTCAGACGCTCGTACGTGGCGCCCTGGGCCGGCCGCGGGTCGGCCTCGCCGTTGTTCGGCCAGTACGACATCGCTCGTTCGGCCTGGGCGGTGATCGTGAGGGACGGGTTGACGCCCAGGTTCGCGGAGACCGCGGCGCCGTCCACCACCGAGATGCCCGGGTGGCCGTACAGCCGGTGGTACGGGTCGATCACGCCCGTCTCCCGTGAATCGCCGATCGGGCAGCCGCCGAGGAAGTGGGCGGTCAGCGGCATGCCCATCAGTTCGCCCACGTTGCTGCCGGCGAAGCCGTTGATCTCCGCGGCGATCGCCGTCGCGCTCTCCGTCGCCGCCCTGATCTGCTTGGGGTTGGGGGCGCCGTGACCCTGACGGGCCGTCAAAAGGCCTTTGCCCGCGCCCTTCGGCTTCAGGTAGGTGGTCAGGGAGTTGTCCAGGGACTGCATCA
Source organism: Streptomyces sp. NBC_00576 (assembly GCF_036345175.1). Lineage (NCBI taxonomy): Bacteria > Bacillati > Actinomycetota > Actinomycetes > Kitasatosporales > Streptomycetaceae > Streptomyces > Streptomyces sp. NBC_00576. Next base: position 3,969,763 of record NZ_CP107780.1, read on the forward strand.
CCAGGCCGATGATGGTCCGTTCCGACCAGTGGCGGTTGGAGATCGAGCGGAGGACGAGGAGGGGGTGGCGGGCAGCGTTCGCCAGCCAGCCCAGGGCCCTCGACGACCCTTCCGCGTACGGGACCTGGAGGATCGACAGGCCCCCCATCGAGTTCGAGCCCTTGCCGTAGCGGACGGGTTCGATGTGGGTGTTCTCGTCGGGGTGGATGGAGGACGTGATGGCGACTCCGCGCGTGAAGTCGACCTTCGCCTCGCCCGTTGCCCTGCGATAGCGGCGGTCGTCGGTCTGGGCGCCGACGAGCGCCTCCGAGTTGGTACGGGTCAGTTCGCCCAACCGGCCGGAGAGATGCGGGAGTTGGCCGCCCGCCTTCATACGGTGCAGCAGGGTCTGGGTGCCGTACGTGCCGGCCGCGAGGACGACACGGCGGGCCGTGAGGGTGCGCCCCCCGCTCTTCTTCCCGTCGGTGGGGAGGGTGGCCACCGCGTAGCCGCCGCGCGAGTCGTCCGTGACGGACACGACCGTCGTGAGGGGGTGGACGACCGCGCCCGCTTTCTCGGCCAGGTAGAGGTAGTTCTCGTTGAGCGTGTTCTTCGCGCCGTGCCGGCACCCCGTCATGCACTCGCCGCACTCGGTGCACGCCTTGCGCGTGGGCCCGGCGCCGCCGAAGTACGGGTCCGGGGCCTGCTCCCCCGGCGCCGCCTTCACCGCGCCCTCCCCTCCCTCTCCGTCCGCGCCGTCGCCGAAGAAGACGCCCACCGGCGCCAGATGGAAGGTGTCGCCGACGCCCATCCGCTCGGCCGCCGCCTTCAGGTGAACGTCGGAGGGGGTCATCGTCGGGTTGAGCCGTACGCCGAGCATGCGCCGGGCCTGGTCGTAGTACGGGCTGAGCTCCTCCTGCCAGTCCGTGATGTCACGCCACTGGGGGTCGTCGAAGAACGGCTTCGGCGGTACGTAGAGGGTGTTGGCGTAGTTCAGCGAACCGCCGCCGACACCCGCGCCCGCCAACACCATCACGTTGCCCAGCAGATGGATGCGCTGGATGCCGTACATCCCGAGCCTGGGCGCCCAGAGGTAGTTCTTCAGGTCCCAGGAGTTCCTGGGGAGCGTGTCGCGCGTGAAGCGGCGGCCCGCCTCCAGTACGCCGACCCGGTACCCCTTCTCGGTCAGGCGCAGGGCGGTGACGGAGCCGCCGAAGCCGGAGCCGACGACGATGACGTCGTAGTCATAGGCGTAGTCGTGATCGCTGTCGTACGACACTTGCTCTCCTCGTTGAGAACAGAACCTGCCTGGCGCGGCTGCGGCCTTGACGCAGCCTCAGCCCTAACGGAGCCGCAGTGCCTTCATCACCCTGAGGCTCCTGCTCATGAACTCCGCGTACTTCTCGTCGTCCATCCCCAGGGCCGGGGCCAGCGGCAGCAGGCGCTGCTGGGCGACCGTCTGGGCCTCGGTGTACTTGAGAATGCCCTCGGAGCCGTGGCGGCGGCCGAGGCCGGATTCCTTCATGCCGCCCATGGGGGACTGGACGCTGCCGTACGCGGCCGCGTAGCCCTCGTTGACGTTGACCGTGCCGCAGCGCACGCGGGCCGCGACGGCGCGGCCACGGGCGCCGCTCTTCGTCCAGACCGAGGAATTCAGGCCGTACGGCGTGGAGTTGGCGAGGGCCACCGCCTCGTCGTCCGTCTTGAAGCGGTAGATCGAGACGACCGGGCCGAAGGTCTCCTCCGAGCAGACGGCCATCGGGGTCTCGACGCCGTCGAGGATGGTCGGCTCGTAGAAGTACGGGCCGATGTCCGGGCGGGCCGTGCCGCCCGCGAGGACCTTCGCGCCCTTCGCGACCGCCTCGTCGACGTGCTTGGTCACCGTCTCCAGCTGGCGTTCGCCGACCAGCGAGCCCATGTCGGCGCCGTACGCCAGGGACTTGCCGAGCCGCATCGCCTTCGTACGGGCCGCGAAGCGCTCGACGAACGCGTCCGCGATCGACTCGTGGACGTACAACCGCTCGATGGAGATGCAGAGTTGACCGGCGGAGGAGAAGCAGGCCCGGACCGCGCCCGCCGCCGCCTTCTCTATGTCGGCGTCGTCCAGGACCAACATGGCGTTCTTGCCGCCGAGTTCGAGCGACACCCCGACCAGGCGCGCGGCGGCGCCCTGCGCGACCTCGCGGCCGGTGCGGGTGGAGCCGGTGAAGGAGACGTAGTCGGCGTGCTTGACGACCTCTGGGCCGATGACCGGGCCCTCACCGAGGACGACCTGGAAGACATCGGCGGGCAGCCCGGCCTCGATGAGCAGGTCCCGGGCCCAGAGGGCCGTGAGGCAGGTCTCCGTGTCCGGCTTCATCACGACCGCGTTGCCCGCGACGAAGGCCGGGATCGCGTCGCCGACCGACAGCTCCAGCGGGTAGTTCCAGGGGGCGATCTGGCCGACCACTCCTCGCGGGTGGCGCAGTTCGGTGACCTTGGTGAGCGTGGGCATCGCGCCCGCGTGCCGCTTCGGCTTCAGGTACCGGGGGGCCATGCGCCCGTAGTGGCGGGCGGCCACGGCGACTGCCTGGACCTCCTCGTGGGCGTGCAGGCGGGCCTTGCCGGTCTCCAGCTGGATGAGGTCGAGGACCTCGGCCTGGCGGGCCAGCACCAGGTCGTGGAAGCGGAGCAGCACGGCGGCGCGCTGCCGTACCGGGGTCTGCTCCCAGAGGGCCTGGGCTGCGCGGGCCCGCTCGTACGCCTTCTCCACGTCCTCGGGGGTCGACTCGGGCAGGTCGGCCAGCTTCTCGCCGGTGAACGGGGTGTGGTTGGCGGTGCGGCCGGAGCCGACGACACCCTTGGTGAGCTGGGCGACCAGCTCGGGGGTGACCACGTCGGCGGCGGTGCGGGCGCCTGTGGGCGCGGGTGCCAGGGGGTTCGTACCGGTGGGGGCGTCGGTGCCGGGCTTTACCGGGGCCTGCGAGTCCGTCATGAGCCGCAGCGTATGACGGACTCGCAGGCTTTGGGTACCCATGGGTAACCCGGATTCACCGAGTGCGCACACCAGGCTCGCATGCCGCCAGTGAGTGCTGGCAACGAATCCGCTGATCAGGGCGTTGGTGTCGCTCGCCGCCGGCTCGCTACCGCTCGATTTCGAGCTGGTCGCGCGCCCCCTTGAAGACTTCCATGCCCCGCTTCTCGTTCGCCGTCCCCTTGGGCATGTCGACGCGCAGCTCGTACAGACGCCCGTCGTCGGTCAGGATCTCCACCTGCATGACCCGGACGAGCCTGCCCTCGGTCTCGTACGTGGTGTCGGCCTGGACGGCCTCGTAGCCGTCGACGGTCGTGTCGGTGTACTGGGTGCGCGACTCGCCGTATCCCGACCAGGTCTCGGCGGCCTCATTCGCCTGCCCCAGGGGCGAGCGGGGCGCCTTGTCCCACATGGTGAGGCGGACCTGGATGACCTCGTCGTTGTCGTAGATCGCCATCCGGGGCTGGTCGGCGGCGTCGCCCTGCTCATGGAACCGGACGTACTGGCGGGGCAGGGCGAGGACCGCCTTCAGGTCCTTCTCCTCGTGGGCCAGCCAGCTGTCGAGGGTCGGCAGGACCTCCGTCGGCGCGGGAACGGAGGTGGGTACGTCGCCCGGGGTGGCGCGCGGCTCCCGCACCGCGACCGCCGTGTCCTCACCGCTGGTATCGATCACCGTGCCCTCGAACAGCATGCCTGCGCCCACGAGCGCGACAGCGCCGGCCAGGACCGCGAGGGCCACCCGCAGGGGGCGTCGGCGGCGCGGCGGCTTGGGGGCGGGCAGCGAGGTGGCGCGGGTCTCGGGGGAGAGCTCGGCGCCGACGGCCCCGGGTACGGGTGTGCCGGGTACGGCTGTCTCGGGCCCGGAAGCGGAATCGGCCCTGGTCTCGGACGGGGACTCCGGCTCGGGCTTGGACACAGGGGCAGGCCCGGACAGGGGGGCATGCTCGGACAGGGGAGCAGGCTCTGGCGCCCGGCCGTCAGCCTTCAGTCGTACCGTTCCCGCGTCGTCCGCGAACTCTCTTATTCCGACCGGCTCCTGAGCCTTCGTCAACTCCCCGCTCTCCGGCGCCTTCGGCAGGGGCCAGCCCTTGGCCACCGCTTCCAGGGCCGCCGTGACCTCGTCCGCGTCGGGGCGCTCGGCGGGGTCCTTCACCAGCAGTCGTACGAGCAACGGTCCGAGCGGACCCGCCTGTTGGGGCTGGACCGGCTCGGCGGCGAGAATCGCGGCGAGGGTGGACTCGAGGGTCGTACGGCGGAAGGGGGACCAGCCCTCGACGGCCGCGTACAGGAGTACGCCGAGCGACCACAGGTCGGAGGAGGGGCCGGCGCCCCGGCCCGACATGCGCTCGGGCGCGATGAACTCGAGGGAGCCGACGAACTCCCCGCTCATCGTGAGGGATTCCTCGCCCATGATGTGGGCGATGCCGAAGTCGGTGAGGACGACCCGGCCATGTTGTCCGAGCAGCACGTTGGCAGGTTTCACGTCCCGGTGGACGATCCCGACGGAGTGCGCGGCACGCAGCGCGCCGACCACGGCGAGGCCGATGCGCGCGGACTCGGCGGGCTTGAGGGCGCCGCGCTGGAGCACCTCGTGCAGTGACTCGCCGCGCACCAACTCCATGACGATCCAGGGGAGTCCGTCCTCGACGACGACATCATGGACGGAGACGGCCGAGGGATGGTCGACGCGCGCGGCGGCCCGCGCCTCCCGGTGCAGGCGGTGGGCGATCCGCTGGTGGGCGGCGTCCTGCGGGTCCCCGGGCAGCCTCGGCTGCTTGACGGCGACCTCACGCTCGACGAGTTCGTCCTGGGCCCGCCACACGGTTCCCATACCGCCGGAGCCGATGCGCTCGGTCAGCCGGTACCGGCCACCGACCAGCCGCCCCTCGTCGCCCTTGTACGCCCCACCTCTGTTCCCCCCACCCTTGTCCGCGCCGCCTTCCCCGCCGTTGCTCATGCCCCATCCCTACCCTGCGGGACCGACGCTTGTCGACGCCGGTTCAGGGCGTCCGTCGTACGGCGGGGCAGTGCCGTACGACCCACCGTCGCCGCCAGTTTGCGCAGCCGCCGCCAGTCCATCGGGGGCGTCGGCGCGGGAACGCCGGGTCGGTCACGGGGGACGCGGACGCGCAGGGCGCCCTGTTCGACGCGGCAGCGGACGGGGGTGGGCAGGACGAGGGCCTCGCCGTCGAGGCCTACCTCGATCTCGGGCAGGTCGGCGTCGACGACGACCTCGTGGGCGGTGACGACGGTCATGCCGGTGGCGTACCGGCCGAGCAGCAGTTCGGCGGCCTGGGCCGCGTCCTCGACCTTGATGCCGAGCACCCCGAGGACACCGGCGTCCAGGCGCTCGCGTCGGCCGAGGCCGGCGAAGTCGTCCATCCGGTACCGGTTGTTGCTGACCAGCACGGCCTGCGGCCCGTGCACGACCGTCATCCCGGACTGTTCTCCCGGTTGCTTCCGCGCCTGCGGGTACGCCGTCGCGGTCAGCGTCGGACCGCGTTCGAACGTGAGCAGCTCGGGCAGCAGTCCCAGGGTGGTGCCGACCTTGTCGTCACGGTAGGCGGGGCTCTGCACGATCGAGGCGTACGCACCGAAGGAGGCGTTGTTGACGAAGGGGCGGCTGCCCGCCGTACCGCCGTCGTCCGCCCTGTCGGCGCCGCTGTCGAGGAAGCCCAGATCCACCTTCAGCTCCACGCCGCCCGTGTCCGTGAGGGCGTCGAGGCAGGTCGCCGGGTCGTCCCGGTCGAGGCCGAGGTCCATGGCGAAGTGGTTGCGCGTACCGGCGGACACGACCAGGAAGGGCAGCCCGTGTTCGGCGGCGACGCCAGCGACGAGGGCCTGGGTGCCGTCGCCGCCGGCCACGCCGAGCAGATCCGCGCCCGCCGCGACCGCCTCCCGGGCCAGGGCGACGACGTCCTCGGGCTCTGGTTTGTCGGGGTCGATCAGGTGGACGCGGGCACCGAGCCGCTCCGCCTTCTCGCGCAGCCGGAAACGCTCGACCTTTCCGCCGCCCGAGCGCGGGTTCATGAGGAGGAAGGGCCTCAGGGGCGCGGGCGCCTCGTACTCGCGGACCGGCACGACATGGGACCTGGTGCTGCTCAGCGCGAACTTTCCGGCCCACACGGCGGCGCCCCACAGGGCGAGGGAGACGATCGCCAGCCACAGCAGGTTGGCGGCGGCGAAGAGGGCGACCACGGCGATGGGGGTGGCGACGGCGAGCACCGCCCCCACGCCCCGCACGAGGCCGCGCCTGGCGAGCGCCCACCACAGGCCGGAGGCGGTGAGCACGGCCCCGCCCACGCCGACCACTCCGAGCAGCAGGCTGTCCAGGCCCGCGTACCCGATCGGCAGCAGCACGGCCAGCCCGGCGGCTCCGAGCGCACCGCGCGCCGCCCAGCGCTGCCGGGCATGCGCACGCCCGAACAGCTCGATGCCCACGCCGGTGTCCATGTCCATGTCGACGTTTTAGCAGAGTTCCTGTTCAGCCTGCTCACAGGAGGAACAAAGCGGGGCGCTCTCACCTTGAAGACACGATCAGGTCACGGTATCTTCACGAACCAGTCGCCACGCATATCCGATAACGGCGCGCGCATTCGCACTTCACACTTCGCACTGTTTGGAGAACGTGCCGATGACCGTGCCCGAAACGAATTCTCTGAGACAGCACGAAACAGAGATAAGGCACCACGTCTCGCGGGCCGAACTGCGGTGCACCCGGGTGCGGTTGGACGGATACGCGTACCCGCACCGGGTCGAGACCGACGACTTCACCACCGAACTCGTCCTGCGCGAGCGGGAGTCGGGAACGGAGTACCGACTGCCCGTCACGCGCACCGCGTCCCCGTGCATCGGCGCCGAGGAGGATGAGGAGGACGAAGGTCGGTACTCGTACGAGAAGGCCGGATTCGAGGCGGACTTCGACATCGACACGGTCGCCGACGGAACGCCCCTCGCCGACGGGCTGTGGGACATATCCCTCGCCGTCGGCGCCAAGGCGCTCACGCGCGAGGTACGCATAGGCAGCAGCCGGGCCGACCGGCTGTCCGGCCGTCCCGACGTACGGATCGTGGAGACCCTACGCGGCAGGCGGGCCGTCACCCTCTACACCACCGTTCCGTACGGCAACTACACGATCGACCTCGGCGAGCGGAAACACCCGGTGCTGAAGCGGCTCGCGTTCGGCGACATCCGCTGGCACGCAGGCCGCCCCACCGAGCTGCTGATAACCGGCCGCTGCACGCTCGGCGCGTACCCGCGCGGGGCCCTGACCGTGCACCTGAGCAACGCGGAGGAGGCTGATGCCACGGCGGTCTTCACCGCTGTACAGCCCCCGCACAGCGAGCAGTTCACCGTCCATGTGCCTGTCGCCGAGCTGGGTCCGGGCGTGTGGAGCGGCGAACTACGGCTCGGGGAGCGGGCGTTGCCCCTGCCTCAGCCGCCGAAGGGTCTGGGCGCGGTCAAGTGGTGGCGTCGGAGCGGCCTTTGGCACGCGAAGCCGGTTTCCCGTCCCGGCGGCGGATTCGCCCTGCGGGTGGGCAGGACCGGGAAGGCGGGACTTCTCAGGGCGGCCGTCCGTCTCTGAAATCGCCGCCTCCATCGATTGTCCGGTCACCCACCCGCGACGAAGGTGTCCAGGACGACATCGAAATACTCCTTGGCCTCCCGCACCTTGCCGACGGGCGCCGACACCCACACGTCGTACATCCGCCCGCCCTCCTCCCAGCACAGGTCATAGGTGTGCCGCGGCCCCTCCGCCGCACTGAAGCCGTCCCACGTGAACTCCCAGAGCGCGGCGACCTGTTGGGCGTGCACGGTCTCGGTGACCCGCCCGTCGCGGTAACCCGGGTTCGCGGAGGCCCCGTTGGCGTCGGCCCTCTCCATCACCGCCAGTGGGCCTCCCGGTTGGGGGTCGGTGATCTTGATCCCGAGTCTGAAGGTCTCCCCCGGCGACAGATAGAAGACGCGCTCCTTCTGCGCGGTGCGCGTGAAGCCGTCCGGAACGGCGAGCGAGAAGCCGCGCGGGTCGTGGGCGAGGCGATAGCCGGAGGGAGCGGTCTGGGAAGAGGGGGAGGAAGGGGAGGAAGGCCCGGGTGTACCGGGCGGCACAGAGGCCGCGCTGGGTGACACCGACGCCGCTGCCGTCCCAGACGCCGTCGGCGTGGCGGCGGCCGTCCCCGACACCGTCGCTGTCGCCGTCGCTGTCGTCGTGCTCCCCGGCCTCTCGCCCTTGCCGTCCCCCGAGTGCATCAGCAGCGCCGCCGCGGACACCCCCGCCCCGGCCAGCGCCGCGACCAGCACCGCGGCAACGAGCGCGGTCCGCCCGGAGGGCCGCGGCGACCGGTCCGCCGTGCCCGCGGGAGCCATACGGGAAGTTGCCGTACGTCGAGAGGCCGTCGGCGTCGCCTCCCGGCCGCCGGGTTCCTCGCGCCTCTGGGTCCTGGCCTGCTGCCGGCCCGGCGTGTACCCGGCCGTCAGCTTCGGCGTACGCCCGGTCGCCCGGAACGCCCGCAGCATCCGTTCCGCCTCCGCCGCGTCGAGGCGCCTGACGGGATCCCGTTCGAGGAGCCCCCGTACGACGGGCAGAAGCGGCGCGGCCTGCGCCGGTGGCCGTACCTCGTCGATCACGACGGCGTGCAGGATGCCGCCCAACGAGTCGCGCCGGAAGGGTGACTCGCCGCTCAGGGCCGTGCAGAGCAGCGCGCCGAGCGACCACAGGTCGGACTCCGGCCCGGTTCTGACGCCGGACATCCGTTCGGGCGCCGTGTACTCGGGCGAGCCGACGAAGGAGCCGGTCTCGGTGAGCGTCGTCGCGCCCGCGACCTGGGCGATACCGAAGTCGGTGAGGACGATCCGGTCGGTACCGTCCTCCAGGAGCACGTTCGCCGGCTTGATGTCCCGGTGCAGCACACCCGCGGCATGGGCCGTACCCAGGGCGCCCAGCAGGGCGATGCCGATCCGGGCGGCCTCGTCGGCGTCGACGGGGCCGCGCCGGGAGATCCGGTCGGCGAGCGAACCGCCGTCGATCAACTCCATGACGATGTACGGGCGTTCGTCGTCCTCGACGACGTCGTGCACGACGATGATGTGCGGGTGGCTCAACTGGGCGACCGCGCGCGCCTCACGCAGGGTGCGGTCGCGCCGCAGCCGAGCCTCGTCCGTCGAGAGAGAGGTGTCCTGCGTCAGCTCCTTGACCGCGACCCGCCGTTCGAGCAGCTGGTCGGTCGCCCGCCAGACGACGCCCATGCCGCCCCGGCCGACTCTCGCCTCCAGGCGGTACCGCCCGGCGATCACACGGAAGCTGTCCCCCTCGGTCCCCATGAGCCTCATCATGCCGCACCGGAGGACGCGACTCCGGAGCGGTGAGCAGCGGATGACCGACAACCGCCGTACAGGCCCGTTGTGCACGGGGCTCGATCAGCCGGAGTTCGGACGCCACCCGCGCAGCACCGCCGCGAACTGCTCGCGCGCGGTCGCCCAGTCGGCCGCCGGAGCGGACATGTAGAGCAGGTACTCGGCCCCGTCCCGGCCGAGATACGCCTGCTCGATGGCCCGCCGCGGCCCCGGGAAGGCCGAGTCCTTGGCCAGCGCGGTCCAGGTGAAGTCCCAGAGCGAACCCTTCCGGTCGCGGTAGACGTTCGACTCCAGGCTCACCATCTGGTAGTCGCGGAGCCGCTTGAGCTGCTCTTCCAGGTCGAGTTGGTGGAGGTAGGGGTCTTCGAAATCCGGGCTCTGGTCGATGGCGATACGCAGGAAGTGGTTCCCGCCGTCGGGCGAGTAGTCGATCTGGCCGTTCTCCACCGTCCGCGTCCACCCCTTCGGCAGCGAGAGGCTGAAACCGGCCGGATCGTCGACACGCTCCCAGTCCTTCGGCACGGCGTTCGGCACGGCGGAGGGCTGTCCGCCCGCACCGGCGGAGGCAGAAACAGAGGCAGAGGCAGAGGCAGAAGGGGTGACGGACGGTGTGGCGGACGGAGTGGCCGCGGCGGCTGAACCGGCCTTGCGTGCCCCCGAGTTCCACTGGTGCAGCGCGACCGCGCCACCCCCGCCGACGAGCACGACCAGCGCGGCGACGAGAGCGATCGTACGACCCCGGCGGCGCGGCCCGACAGGGGCGACAGGAGCAACGGCGATCCCCTGGTGCGGCGTAGGAGAGCCGACTGCCGCCCCGCCTATACGGAAGGTCCCGACGTCCCCCTCCCCTGGCATCCGCACCGACCCGGCATGAAGTGTCGGCACGTACTGCTGGGCCGCGCGGGGCCGTCGCCCCTCCGCCGCCTCCGCGAGCATCTGCTCGGCCTCGGCCGCTCCGGGCCGTACGGCGGGATCCTTGAGGAGCAGGGCCGTGATGACGGGCTCGAGCGGACCGGCGTACCGCGGCTCGGCGGGCTCGTCCTCGACGACCGCCTGCATGGTGGTCAGCGGGGAGGTGCGGCGGAACGGCGACCGGCCCTCGACCGCCGTGTACAGCGTGGCGCCGAGCGCCCACAGGTCGGAGGACGGTCCCGGGTCCTCGCCGCGCAGCCGTTCCGGGGCGAGGTAGTCGACCGATCCGACGATCTCTCCCGTACGGGTGATGGTCGTGTCCCCCTCGACCTGGGCGATGCCGAAGTCGGTGAGCAGGACACGGCCGTCCTGAGAGAGGAGGACGTTGCCGGGCTTGACGTCCCGGTGGAGCACACCGGCGGCGTGCGCGGCCTGCAGTCCGCGCACCACCCACAGGCCGACCCTGGCGGCCTCGCGCGGCTCGACACGGCCGGCGTCCTTGACCGCGTCGGCCAGCGAGTTGCCCTCGACGAGCTCCATCACGATCCACGGCCGGCCGTCGTGGTCGAGTACGTCGTGCAGGGTGACGACGGCGGGGTGGTTGATCCGCGCCGCCGCGCGCGCCTCGGCGCGGGTACGAGCGAGCAGGACGGCCTGTTCGCTCTCGGACACGTACAGCGCGGCCGTCAACTCCTTGATGGCGACGGCACGGTGCAGCAGCTCGTCGTGCGCACGCCACACCCGGCCCATGCCACCGCTGCCGATGACATCGACGAGCCGGTAGCGGCCCGCGAGGAGCAGGCCCTGCATCTGATTCACGTTTCCCCGCAATGGTCTTGACAGGGGCAAGCCTAAGGAGACCTCTCGCCTGAGGGAACCGCAGGGGCCCCTACGGGGACAGCACTGTGACGGTTCTGCCCGCCCGACAGGGCCCCGCTGTCAGCCGGTGGACTGGTAGGTGGCCGACGCCTGCTCGTACAAACGGGTCACCTCGTCCCGCTCGGCCTCCGGTCCACGCACCTGAACCACGTGGTACCGCCCGTCGACGATGATCGCGAGATTGCGTACGAACACCTCGCTGCCGGAGCTGTTCTGCCAGGTGAACTGCCCCTCTGCCATGGTCCGTCCGCCCACCTCGATGGTCCGCATCCCGCTGGACGTGGCCCAGGTGGAGTCGCGGAACGGCTGCAACTCGTACTCCCGCTCCCGCTGGTAGGCCATCGGATCGGCGCCGTACGCCTTGGTGGTGTCCCGGCCCGGTACGACGATGAGCTGGAACGAGCCGTGCGAGTAGACGACCTGGCCGCGCCCGTTCTTGCCCGTCCGGTCCCAGCCGTCGGCGACGGCGATACGGAAGCCGTCAGGGTCGGTGCGCACAGTGAAACCGGCGGCGGCATCGGGGCCAGGGGTCGCCTGCCCCTCGGACGAACCGGCCGACGGGGAGGCGCTGTTGCTCTTCCCGCTGCCGGGCGAGGTCTGCTCGGGCCGTGGCTCGCTGCTCGCGTCCGGGTTGTCGGCCGACCGCTCCGGCGAAGCGCTCACCTCCCCGGCGGAACCGGTCCGCTCCCCGTCCTGCGCTCCGTCGCTCTTGGCCTTCGGCATGAAGAACATGGCGTACGCGATCGCCGCGACCAGCGCGAGCAGTATCAGGAGGAGCAGGTTGCGGCCCAGCTTGCGCGGCGCCTGCTCCTGCCTGGCCCGCTTGTGCCGGCCGTGCGGACCGGTCGCGGGCAGGCCTGCCCGGCGCCTGCGCACCAGCTCGCCCCTGCGCCGCACGATCGGCAGCCGGCGCGGATCGGTGGGCGGCGCGGCGACGAGGTGCACGCCGGCCTCCGGCTCCGGTGCCGACCGGACGAGGGAGCGCAGCCAGCCGTTCAGCTCTTCGAAGTCGAGCCTCTCGGTGGGGTCCTGACGCAGCAGCGACTCCACGACGGGCCTGAGCGGCCCGCATTCCTCCGCGAAGGCGGGCGGCTCGGCACACACCAGCTGAACCAGCTCGGCCGTCGACTCCTCGGGGTAGGGCGCATGCCCCTGTACGGCCCTGAAGAGCAGCGCGCCGAGCGCCCACAGGTCGGTCGCGGGACCGATGGGCGGGGCCAGCTGCCAGTTCTCGTGCACGGGCCCGGCCTGCTCGGGCGCCCAACGCTCGGTCACCGCCCCGACGACAGCCATCCGGGCCTGCCGCGCCCGATCGGCGGCCAGCGCGGTGGCGGGCCCACGCCTGGGGGCATCGGCGACAGCCATGTCACCCCAGCGGCCCGTCGGTTGGCCGACGCGGTCGGCCGACGGGGACTGGTCCTGGGGGTGGCCGTGAGTGAGCGGGCGGGGCTGCTGCTGCGGAACGCTGTCGGCGACCCTGCTCGGCGCGGCGCCGCTTCCTCCGGCGGGGAGTGCGGTACGCGCCTGCCCGGCCGGTCCGGCGCCCCCGGCCGCTGGACCGGCGGCACCGTTCCAGGCAGTCGTCGTCCGCACGCCGTAGGGGTCTGCGATCTGCCCCGGAGGCGGAGTGGCCGGGGCCCGCTCCACTCCGGTGCCGTACGCACCGACACCGCCACCGGTGTCACCGGCCGCCTCGATCGAAGGCCGGGCGCCGGGCAACGCGGTGCGCCCGCTCTGCTCGGCCTCCTGAACCCGGGCCGCGGCCCGAGCGCCCGCCCGGTACGCGGCGATCGCCCCGGCCCGCGCCGCCCGAATGTCCCCGCCGGTCTCCAACGCCCGCGGCTCACCCCCAGCGGCCCCTCCGTTGCTCCCCTCGACGCCGGCCCCGGGCACCCCGCCACCGGCCCGCGCCTCGATGGCGGCACGCCGAGCAGCCTCCGGGTCCGTTGCGGAATCCCCGGCGAACGTACCTCCGACAACCCCGTAACTCCCGCCGGGATGCCCCGGACCGCCGACCCCACCGCCGGTCAAGCCCTGCGGCCTCGCCACGCCCGGCCCACCCGCCGACGAAGCCGGTGACTGCCCGTACCCACCGCCCCCGCCGCTACCGCCCGCCGAACCCGCACCGGTGCGCGCCTCGATGGCGGCACGCCGGGCAGCCTCCGCATCCCCTGCGAACGTCCCCCCGGAAACCCCGTAGCTCCCGCCCCCACCAGAATGCTGCGCACCACCGCCGGCCCCCGGAGCGCCAGCTGCAGCCGTGCTCGCGCCTCCTATGGCCTTCGCGTCCTCCGGCGCCCCAGGCGCGTCCCGGCCGGGCACCGGGTCGTACCCGCACAGGGCCTCTTCCGCCGCCCCGGCCGCCAGGCCGGTGAGCATCACGCGCCCGTCGTCGCAGACGAGCACCGTGCGCTCGGTGATGTTGCGGTGCACCCAGCCATGGGCGTGCAGCACTCGGAGGGCCATGAGGACATCGGCAGCGACCTCGGCCGCGCGGTAGGGCGTCAGCGGCTTCTCGGCGAGCAGCGACTCCAGTGATCGGGCCGGTACCAGTTCACTCACTATCCACAGCGAACCACCCTGCGCGAACACGTCGAAGACCTGGTCGAGCCGTGGATGATCGGGGATGGAAGCGGCAGCCTGCGCGGCCTCGATGGCACGCCGTACGGCCGGATCGCTGGGCCGACGGGTGGCTGCGGACCGCGTGTCAGCGCCTCGCGCCCGACGCCCGTCCCGCGCCACGAACCCGTCCGGCAGCCCGTCCGCGTCGAGCACCTCGGCCTCGACGACTTCGGGCAACGGCACCTGCCTGACCAGGACTTCCTGCCCGCTGTAGGTGTCGAAGGCCCGAATCTCGGACTGTTCGAACTCATCGGCCGGCGGCAGCGGCAGGCGGTAGCGGTCGGCGAGTACCCGCCCCGCATATTCCTCCACGATGCCTCCCCCGGCCGTCCGGCTGCTCAATTCCGTTCGCCATACGTCCCGTTCTGCATGCGTACGGTCCGCAACCACTCACGATACGTGCCGGAGGCAACTCACAAAGAGGGGATTCGAGATCTCACGGCCTCAACTCGGAAGCGCCCGCATCACGATTTCGGCTCGAACGACTCCGTGAACGTCCGCCATGTCTCCTTGCGCAGCTCACTGTCCCAATTCGACGCTTTTGCCGTGTACATGAGCCCATACCCGAGTTGGTCGGTGACGACGAACCCCCGGTCCACCGACCGGTACGTGGTCCCGCCCTCCGCGTAGGTGAACTCCCAGTCGGCCGTGTTCCAGCCCCGGTAGTTCACCTTCTCTATTCGGATCCTGTCGTACTGCGAACGCGTCATGTACTGCTCTTGGTTCTTCCAGTCCGCCACCGGATCGTCCTTGGGCGTAGTGGTCCACCCAACGAGGAGCTTCTGCCCGCCCGGTCCTGCGAACCGGGCGCCCGAGGCCCCCGTGGACTCGTACTTCCACCCGGCGGGCAGTCCAATGGAGAACCCCTGCCCATCCGTGTGCGTGGACACACCCGTCGCCCCACCGGACCCACTCGCCGTCGCACTCGGCGAGTTCGCCGAGCCGGCCCCCGCACCCGAGCCGGTCCCTGCACCCGCGCTCTTCGAGGCGTCGGCACTCTGCCCGCCGTCCGCACGGGTGCCGTCGTCCGTGTCCTCCTTGGTTTCGGCGGAGCCGGAGGACGTGGACGTCACCTTGTCCCCACCGCTCTTCGTCCCGTCGGCGGAACTGCCGGTGGACTTGTCACCCCCGAGCACGAGGGCCAGCACCACGCCGAGCACGATGACGGCGACGACGACCACCGCGATGATCACCAGCGTCCGCTTCGGCACGACGTCGGTGAGCGGCGCCCTGGGCACGGACCGACGCGGCAGATCCGGCGGCGGCACCACGGGCCATCCCGAACTCCGCCCCCCGGCACCGGGGTTACCGCCCTGAGACTCGCTGCCCTGAGCCGCACGGTCCCGAGCCTGACCGTCCCGAGCACCGGGAACGACAGCCCCCTGAGCAGCGCCCCCGGCCCGCTTCCCTGAGTCCGCCGCACCGCCGCTCTTCGCAGCCTCGTCCGCCACACCGGCGGAAGCCACACTCCCCGAGACCGCGGTATCGGAGGCCGCAGCCCCCGCGCCCGCACCAGCCCCGGCCTTTTCCCCGGACCCGGAAGCCCCGGAAGCGTCAGCAGAGTCAGCAGAGTCGGCGGACTTCGTCCGAACCGCCGCCCCCGCTCCGGCACCGGCCGCGACGGCAGCCTTCTTCACGGACCGGAAGGCCCCACGGAACCGCTCGGCGGCTTCCTCGCCCCGCTTCCCCCCGGAGCCCGAGTCGGCCGAACTCCCGCTCTCCGCGCCCTTGTCGGCTCGCTTGCCCTTGCCGGGGATGACCGGCAACGGCACGACCTTCGTGGCGTCCAAGGGCTCCGGCTCGGCCGGCTTGGGCTCGGGTGCGTGGATCACCGCGTTGAGCATCCTGCGCGCACCGGCGTCGTCGAGCCGCTTGGCGGGATCCTTGGTGAGCAGGCCGTAGATCACGTCCTTCAGCGGGCCCGCGTTCTTCGGCTCCTCCAGCTGCTCCGTCATCACGGCGGTCAGCGTCGCGATCGCGGAACCCTTGTCGTACGGCGGCACACCCTCGACCGACGCGTACAGCAGGCCGCCGAGCGACCAGAGGTCGGCAGCCGGGCCGGGCTTGTGGCCTCGGGCCCGCTCCGGCGAGATGTAGGAGGGCGCGCCGACGAGCATGCCGGTCGAGGTGATCGACGGGTCGCCCTCGACCTGCGCGATACCGAAGTCGGTGAGGACGACCCGGCCGTCCTCGGACATCAGCACGTTCGACGGCTTCACGTCGCGATGCAGGATGCCCTCACGATGCGCGGACCTGAGCACATCGAGGATCGCGAGCCCCACCTCGGCCGCGCGCCGCGGCTCCAACAGCCCGTCCTCACGGATGGCCTCGGCGAGCGACTTGCCCTCGACGAGCTCCATCACGATCCACGGCCGGTCGTCCTCCTCGACCACGTCGAAGACGGTCACGGCGCTGTTGTTGCGGATCCGCGCGATCGCCTTGGCCTCGCGCAGCGTCCGCGTGATCAGCCGCCGCTTCTCCTCCTCGTCGATACTCCCCGGGAACCGCAGCTCCTTGACGGCAACCGTCCGGCCGAGGGTCTCGTCCTCCGCGCGCCAGACGGTGCCCATGCCGCCGCGGCCGAGGACTCCTCCCAGCCGGTACCGCCCGGCGAGGAGACGCTCACTCCTGTCCTGACGGGATGCTCCCGCCCGCTCCGCCTCCGACATGCGTCCCCTCATGCAACCCGCCCTGACAGAGCCTCCATTGTCCCTCACCCGACAACCGGCCGATGCCCCGGGTGCCCCTCGGGACGGACGGCGGCCTGTGGGAAGGGAGCCCGCGCGAAGCACGCCTTCTGCCGTCCGACCTGCTCTCACTGCCTTCCCCCCTCCCGAATGAACACGGACCCGAGCGCGGACCCGGCCCTCGAACCGGCTCCGCTCGCCGCTCAGTTCTGCCCCGGCACCCCGTAGAACGGACAGGTGCCGAGCAAAGATCCCAGCTCACGACACCCGTTCGAGTGACGTTCAGGAATTCGAGGGGAACGCGCTGGAAGCCGCCGGAAGTTCAAAACCGGGCCTTCGAACCGTTTCGAGTCGTAAGTTCCGGAGCTGTCAGAGCGGCACGATGTCCGGCGCGCCCAGCCTCGCCGCGTCCGCCGTCAGGTCGTCGGGCTGCCGCTGCGACTCGCGTTCCGCCTCCACCCGCTTGTCGTAGTGCTCGACCTCGCGCTCGATCTGATCCTTGTCCCAGCCGAGGACGGGCGCCATCAGTTCCGCCGCCTCACGGGAACTGCGCGTTCCCCGGTCGAACGTCTCGATCGAGATCCGGGTCCGCCGCGTCAGTACATCGTCCAGATGCCGCGCGCCCTCGTGCGAGGCCGCGTACACGACCTCCGCCCGCAGATAGTCGTCCGCCGCCTGCAGCGGCTCGCCGAGGGAGGAGTCCGCGGCGATCAGGTCGAGGACCTCCTGCGCCAGCGAGCCGTACCGGTTCAGCAGGTGTTCCACGCGCACCACATGGAGTCCGGTGCGCGCGGCCGTCCGCGCCCGGGCGTTCCACAGTGCGCGGTATCCCTCGGCGCCCAGCAGCGGCACGTCCTCCGTCACGCACTCGGCGACCCGCTGGTCGAGCCCGTGCACCGCCGCGTCGACCGCGTCCTTCGCCATCACCCGGTACGTCGTGTACTTGCCGCCCGCCACGACCACGAGCCCCGGCACCGGATGCGCCACGGTGTGCTCGCGCGAGAGCTTGCTGGTGGCATCCGACTCACCGGCGAGCAGGGGCCGCAGACCCGCGTACACGCCCTGGACGTCGTCCCTGGTCAGCGGCACCGCGAGCACCGAGTTCACATGCTCCAGCAGATAGTCGATATCGGCGCTGGACGCGGCCGGGTGGGCCTTGTCCAGGTCCCAGTCGGTGTCCGTCGTCCCGACGATCCAGTGCCGGCCCCACGGGATCACGAACAACACGGACTTCTCGGTGCGCAGGATCAGCCCGGTCGTCGAGTGGATCCGGTCCTTGGGCACAACCAGATGGATACCCTTGGACGCCCGGACGTGGAACTGCCCGCGCTCGCCGACCATCCCCTGGGTGTCGTCGGTCCACACCCCGGTGGCGTTGACGATCTGCCGGGCGCGGATCTCGTACTCCCCGCCGCCCTCGACATCCTCGACTCGCGCACCGACAACGCGCTCCCCCTCACGCAGAAAACCGGTCACCCGCGCGCGGTTGGCGACCTGCGCGCCGTACGCCGCTGCCGTGCGCACCAGGGTGGCCACATAGCGGGCGTCGTCCATCTGCGCGTCGTAGTACTGCAACGCTCCGACCAGCGCGTCCTTCTTCAAGGCGGGCGCGACGCGCAGAGCGTGACGGCGGCTCAGGTGACGGTGCGCCGGCAGGCCCCGCCCGTGCCCGCGGGCCATCGACATCGCGTCGTAGAGCGCGACACCCGCCCCGGCGTACAGCCGCTCCCAGCCCTGGTGCTGAAGCGGATACAGGAACGCCACCGGCTTCACCAGGTGCGGAGCGAGCCGCTCCAGCAACAGCCCGCGTTCCTTCAACGCCTCCCGCACGAGGGCGAAGTCGAGCATTTCCAGATAGCGCAGGCCCCCGTGGATGAGCTTGCTGGACCTGCTCGACGTGCCCGATGCCCAGTCACGGGCCTCCACCAGCCCCGTGGACAGGCCGCGGGTCACGGAGTCGAGCGCCGTGCCCGCACCGACCACGCCGGCGCCCACAACCAGCACGTCCAGCTCACGCTCGGCCATTGCTGCCAGTGACTCGGCGCGCTGCGCCGGTCCCAGTGCCGCTGTCCTCATCGCTGCCTCCCGCTCTCGGTCGCGCCCGCCGCGTCCGTACGACCAGCCGACTGTGGTTCCGCCGTACGTCTGCGCCTGCCCTGTCCCCCTGCCCGAATTCTGACCGGGTTGCCCGACTTCGGCCACCACCCGCCCTCAGCCTGTGGACAACCCGCACAGAAACACCGGCGGAAACTCGCCCACCCAATCCCGCATATCGGTCATATTTACTCCTAGTCTGACATTGCGCTCGCCCGTCCAGTCCACAGGGTTTGCGCACCTGTCCCGCTTCGGCTATTGGGAAGGACGGCCCACGCATGCCCGCAGACCTCGCCGTCATCGGACTCGGACATCTCGGCCTGCCACTGGCCCAGGCCGCCGTCGCCGCCGGCATCCCCACCCTCGGCTACAAGACCGGCCCCGAGGCCGGTTCCCTCACCGCCGCCGAACTGCGCCGGATGCTCTCCGGGGGCTTCCGGACGGCCGCCGGCCCCGCCGAACTCGGCCGCGTACGCACCGCCGTCATCTGCGCGCCCACCTCGCGCGGCGCCGACGGAACCCTGGACCTCAGCCAGGTGGAGGCTGCCGCTCGTACCCTGGCCGCCCGTCTGCGCCCGCACACCACGGTGATCCTGGAGTCGCCCGTACACCCCGGCACCACGGAGGAGTTCCTGCGCCCCCTCCTCGAAGAGGGCTCCGGACTACAGGCGGGCCGCGACTTCCACCTCGCCTACTCCCCCAGCCGCGTCGACCCCGGCAACCGCGACTTCACGCCCGCCAACACCCCCAAGGTCATCGGTGGCCTCACCCCCGCCTGCACCGAGTCGGCCGCCGCCTTCTACAGCCGGCTCACCGACAAGGTCGTACGCGCGCGTGGACCTCGGGAAGCGGAAACCGTGCAGCTCCTGGAGACCAACTTCCGGCACGTCAACATCGCCCTCGTCAACGAGATGGCCGTCCTCTGCCACGACCTGGGCGTCGACCTGTGGGACGTCATCCGCTGCGCGGAGACCAAGCCGTTCGGCTTCCAGGCCTTCCGCCCCGGCCCGGGCGTCGGCGGCCACGCCGCCCCCCAGGACCTGCACGGCCACACCGGCCGCACCCTGCGCATGGTGGAACTCGCCCAGCAGGTCAACAACCACATGCCCCAGTACGTCATCCAGCGCGCGGCCACGCTCCTCAACGAGCACGGCAAATCGGCCCGCGGCGCCCGCGTCCTCCTCCTGGGCGTCACCTACAAGCCCGACCTCGCCGACCAACAGGGCTCCCCCGCCCAGGAGATCGCGATCCGCCTGATGGAACTGGGCGCCTCCGTCAGCTACCACGACCCTCACGTCCCGTCGTGGAGCGTCCTGGACCGCCCCCTCCCGCGCGCGGACTCCCTCTACGAGGCGGCGGCCGACGCCGACCTGACGATCCTCCTCCAGCAGCACCGCACGTACGACCTCCAGGGGCTGTCGGTGAAGGCGCAGCTGCTTTTGGACACACGGGGGGCCACGCCTACGGGGGCGGCGCATCGGTTGTGAACAGGGGCGCGTGCAGATGGCTACGCCTCCGGGGCCGGTGGCGTGGGGTGCACTTGCGTCGGTAGCGTACGAAGTGGAGGCCGCCGCAGGGTCTAGCTGCGGCAGGCTCCTGAACGGGTTACGGGGGTCCACCCCTATCTCTCTTAGGGGCGGCCGCTCACCATCCGTACGTCCACAGGATGCCCCGCCTCCGGCATCGGGCCGCCCGTCGGCGCATCCGGTACCGTACAAAAAGGTGGAGCCCACCGCAGCGGGAACTGCGGGGGCTCCTGAAAAGTGAACGGAGTGTCCACCCCTAGTTCTCCTGGGGGTGGCCGCTCACTTTCCGTATGTCCACAAGAGGCACCTCCTTCGGAACTTGACCGCCCGAAGACGGATCCGGTCCCAGCGGGTGGGCTTGCGGTGGCGACCCATGGGCGCCCCCTTCCGCGACACCGCCCATAGACCCGGTAGGCGGCTGGCTGGAATTCGGGCCGGGCCCCGACGGGCGGGGGTCCGGAACCATGTCCCTGGAAGGGGGCGCTCCAGAGAAACTGGGGCGCCGAGACACACGCCAGCGGCCTCGCCACCCTTGACCGGCCCGCATTCGCCTCGAAAGCAACCGTGCGCCCCCTCACCGAAAACGCGCCCCACCAGGTCCGCTTGGGCACGCGAAGGGGCCCGGCCACCCCCACGGGTAACCGGGCCCCTTCGTCGTTTCAGACCGCCCAAGCCGCTGACGCCGCCCAAGCCGAGCGCAGCGTCATCTCAGCTCATCGCATGTGCGTCGAGTCCGCCACCGTCACCTCGACACGCTGGAACTCCTTGAGGTCGCTGTAGCCGGTGGTGGCCATGGCGCGGCGCAGGGCGCCGAAGAAGTTCATCGACCCGTCCGGAATGTGCGAGGGGCCCATGAGGACCTCCTCCACCGTGCCGACCGTGCCGAGGTCGACCTTCTTGCCGCGCGGCAGCTCCTCGTTGACGGCCTCCATGCCCCAGTGGTGGCCCTTGCCGGGTGCGTCCGTGGCACGGGCCAGCGGGGAGCCCATCATCACGGCGTCGGCGCCGCAGGCGATCGCCTTGGGGAGGTCGCCGGACCAGCCGACACCGCCGTCCGCGATCACGTGCACATACCGGCCGCCGGACTCGTCCATGTAGTCGCGGCGGGCGGCGGCCACATCGGCTACCGAGGTGGCCATCGGGACGCGGATGCCCAGCACGTTGCGCGTGGTGTGCGCGGCGCCGCCGCCGAAGCCGACGAGCACGCCGGCCGCGCCGGTGCGCATCAGGTGCAGGGCCGCCGTGTACGTGGCGCAGCCGCCGACGATCACCGGGACGTCCAGCTCGTAGATGAACTGCTTCAGGTTCAGCGGTTCGGCGGCACCGGAGACGTGCTCCGCGGAGACCGTCGTACCGCGGATGACGAAGATGTCCACGCCCGCGTCGACGACGGCCTTGGAGAACTGGGCCGTGCGCTGCGGGGAGAGCGCGGCTGCGGTGACCACGCCCGAGTCGCGCACCTCCTTGATGCGCGCGCCGATCAGTTCCTCCTTGATGGGAGCCGCGTAGATCTCCTGGAGTCGGCGGGTCGCGGTGTCCGCGTCCAGCTCGGCGATCTCGTCGAGCAGCGGCTGCGGGTCCTCGTACCGCGTCCAGAGGCCTTCGAGGTTCAGGACGCCGAGGCCGCCCAGCTCGCCGATGCGGATCGCGGTGGCCGGGGAGACGACCGAGTCCATGGGGGCCGCCAGGAAGGGCAGCTCGAAGCGGTAGGCGTCGATCTGCCAGGCGATCGAGACCTCCTTCGGGTCGCGCGTACGACGGCTCGGGACGACGGCGATGTCGTCGAAGGCGTACGCCCTACGGCCGCGCTTGCCGCGCCCGATCTCGATCTCAGTCACGTGTGTGGCCTTTCCATCCTTGGTTCTGCGCCTCCCAGTATCCCCGACGGGTACGACGAAGGCGGTCCCGGAGTACCTCCGGGACCGCCTCTCGCACGTCCGGTTACCGCTTGCGCCTACTTGCGGCTGTAGTTGGGCGCCTCGACCGTCATCTGGATGTCGTGCGGGTGGCTCTCCTTGAGGCCCGCCGAGGTGATGCGGACGAAGCGTCCCTTGGTCTCCATCTCACCGACGGTGGC
Source organism: Streptomyces sp. NBC_00576 (assembly GCF_036345175.1). Lineage (NCBI taxonomy): Bacteria > Bacillati > Actinomycetota > Actinomycetes > Kitasatosporales > Streptomycetaceae > Streptomyces > Streptomyces sp. NBC_00576. The sequence goes on from NZ_CP107780.1 coordinate 3,991,906, forward strand.
CGCACCGACGTACCCCATCGTCTGGCGCAGACCGCCGACGAGCTGGTGCAGCACGTTGGCCAGCGGACCGCGGTAGGGCACCTGGCCCTCGATGCCCTCGGGGACGAGCTTGTCGTCGGAGCCGACGTCGGCCTGGAAGTAGCGGTCCTTCGAGTACGACTTCGCCTGGCCGCGCGACTGCATGGCGCCCAGCGAACCCATACCGCGGTACGACTTGAACTGCTTGCCGTTGATGAACTGCAGCTCGCCCGGGGACTCCTCGCAGCCCGCAAGCAGGCTGCCCAGCATCACGGAGTCGGCACCTGCGGCGAGCGCCTTGCCGATGTCGCCGGAGTACTGCAGGCCACCGTCGCCGATCACGGGGATACCGGCGACACGGGCCGCGAGGGCAGCCTCATAGATGGCCGTTACCTGCGGTACGCCGATGCCGGCGACCACGCGGGTGGTGCAGATGGAGCCGGGTCCGACGCCCACCTTGATGCCGTCGACGCCCGCGTCGATCAGGGCCTGGGCACCGTCACGCGTGGCCACATTGCCGCCGATCACGTCGACGTGGACGCTCGACTTGATCTTCGACATCCAGCTCAGGGCGTTGCTGTTGTGCCCGTGCGAGGTGTCGACGACCAGGAAGTCCACGCCCGCCTCGGCGAGCGCCTGGGCGCGCTCCAGCGCCTCGGGGCTGGCGCCGACGGCCGCGCCGACCAGCAGCCGACCCTCGGAGTCCTTGGCGGCACCCGGGTACTTCTCGGCCTTCACGAAGTCCTTGACCGTGATCAGGCCCTTGAGGAGACCGGAGTCGTCGACCAGGGGAAGCTTCTCGATCTTGTGGCGGCGCAGCAGCTCCATGGCCTCGGTGCCGGAGGTGCCGACCTTGCCGGTGACCAGCGGCATCGGTGTCATGACCTCGCGGACCTGACGTGAGCGGTCGGTCTCGAAGGCCATGTCGCGGTTGGTGACGATGCCGAGCAGCTTGCCGTTGCCGTCCGTCACGGGGACACCGCTGATGCGGAACTTGGCACACAGCGCGTCGGCCTCGGCCAGCGTCGCGTCCGGGTTCACGGTGATCGGGTCGGTGACCATGCCGGATTCGGAGCGCTTCACGAGGTCGACCTGGTTGACCTGGTCCTCGATGGAGAGGTTGCGGTGCAGCACGCCCACGCCGCCCTGCCGGGCCATGGCGATCGCCATGCGCGACTCGGTCACCTTGTCCATCGCCGCGGAGAGCAGCGGGATGTTGACACGGACGTTGCGGGAGATGCGGGACGAGGTGTCGACCGCGTTGGGCAGCACTTCGGATGCGCCCGGCAGCAGCAGCACGTCGTCGTAGGTCAGCCCGAGTGTCGCGAACTTGGCGGGCACTCCGTCGACGTTGGCAGTCATGACACCTTCCCCAAATGGCCTTGATCGGTGCGGATGTCCATGCTAACGGGAAGCACGGGTCCCGAATTCCACAGTGCGAGGTGCCCGGGGGCTTCGTACGTTCGTACGGAATCGACTATTCGTACGGAGTCGGCACCCCGACCGTTCACCCGGAGACCGGGACAAGGGGCCATCGCTGCGGCCTTTACTGCTCCGCCAGCGCCCGTAGCCGGCTCAACGCGCGATGCTGGGCCACGCGCACCGCCCCGGGTGACATTCCCAACATCTGGCCCGTCTCCTCCGCCGTGAGACCCACCGCGATGCGCAGCAGGAGCAGTTCGCGCTGGTTCTCGGGGAGGTTGGCCATGAGTTTCTTGGCCCATTCGGCGTCGCTGCTGAGGAGAGCCCTTTCCTCGGGACCCAGGGAGTCGTCGGGGCGTTCCGGCATCTCGTCCGAGGGAACCGCGGTGGAACCCGGGTGGCGCATCGCGGCGCGCTGGAGGTCGGCGACCTTGTGCGCGGCGATCGCGAAGACGAACGCCTCGAACGGGCGTCCGGTGTCGCGGTAGCGCGGCAGGGCGAGGAGGACGGCGACGCAGACCTCCTGCGCCAGGTCCTCCACGAAGTGCCTCGCGTCGCCCGGCAGTCGGGACAGCCGGGTGCGGCAGTAGCGCAGGGCGAGAGGGTGGACATGGGCGAGCAGGTCGTGCGTCGCCTGCTCGTCCCCGTCGACGGCGCGGTGGACGAGCGCACCAATCACCCCATGGGCATAAGCCGCCTCGTCGTCACGCATCGGACCATGGTGCCTTGGCGCCGCTCTCTCCGTGGCACCGCGTCCGTTGTTGTGCACCGAAGCGTTATGAGCAGGTGCGCCGGAACTCATCTCCTGCGCCCTCCCCTTCCGCTCGACCGACTCGTCCCCGAGGAACTCCACACCTCAAGGATGCGGCATCCGCGGCGAAACGAGCAGCGGGCACCCGGCGGGCCGTTTTGCGACCCCCGCCCACCTTGCGGTAGGCGGGGACTTCTTTACCCCCGCTGAGGTCCACCTAACGAACCAGACCCCACCGGAAACCGAGCGCCACCGCGTGCGCGCGGTCCGAGGCACCGAGCTTCTTGAACAGGCGCCTGGCGTGCGTTTTCACCGTGTCCTCGGAGAGGAACAGTTCGCGTCCGATCTCCGCGTTCGACCGGCCGTGGCTCATGCCTTCCAGGACCTGGATCTCGCGTGCGGTGAGCGTGGGCGCAGCGCCCATCTCGGCCGAACGCAGCCGGCGCGGCGCGAGCCGCCAGGTCGGGTCGGCCAGCGCCTGCGTCACCGTGGCCCGCAGTTCGGCGCGCGAGGCGTCCTTGTGCAGATAGCCGCGGGCACCGGCGGCGACGGCGAGCGCCACGCCGTCCAGGTCCTCGGCGACGGTGAGCATGATGATGCGCGCTCCGGGGTCGGCGGACAGCAGCCGCCGGACCGTCTCGACGCCGCCCAGACCGGGCATGCGTACGTCCATCAGAATCAGGTCCGAACGGTCGGCACCCCAGCGGCGGAGGACTTCCTCGCCGTTGGCCGCCGTGGTCACGCGCTCGACACCGGGCACGGTCGCGACCGCGCGGCGGAGCGCCTCTCGGGCAAGCGGGGAGTCGTCGCAGACGAGGACGGATGTCATGGCCGCCCTCCGCAGCTGATGCGCGTCACCTTGAGCCTCCAGGCTGGTACTAATCGTCACCTGTGCGGTTGACGCTCGACCGAATTTCCCGGCAGTGGGTACTGCCGCCCGTCCGAGCGCTTGTTCCTCCAACCGCCTCCGCACTCTCAACGACGGTCACTCGAAAGAGTTACGGGGCTGTGTGTCGTCTTCGGCACTCTACGTGAGGGCGCGCACACGGTGCAGACATGCACAACAGACCCTCAACGTTTCACCACAACCTATGCCCCATTTAGCCGTTTTTCTTCCCATTTATTGGTGTCTGAGGCTAGATTCGCAATGAGTCATATTTTCATCTCCTTAGATCGTAGTTGTACGGTCGGGGGCACCACCTCAGCCCAGAACGGCAACAAGGGGACATGCAATGGCAGATTTCTCCCGCCTTCCCGGTCCGAACGCGGACCTCTGGGACTGGCAGCTCCTCGCGGCCTGCCGTGGGGTCGACAGCTCGCTCTTCTTCCACCCGGAGGGAGAGCGCGGTGCGGCACGGAGCGCTCGCGAGAACTCGGCCAAGGAGGTCTGCATGAGATGCCCGGTCCGCGCGCAGTGCGCGGCGCACGCGCTGGCGGTGCGTGAGCCCTACGGCGTGTGGGGCGGACTGACCGAGGACGAACGCGAAGAACTGATGGGGCGGGCCCGCAACCGGCTGGTGTCGGCGTCTGCGTCGGCCGGCGAAGCCCTCGGTTCGAACAACTGAAGGAACGTTTCTTCCGGGGCGGGGGCCCGCCTCAGGTTCGCGTCGCCGCCCGCGCCAACTGATCCAGCGTCGCCGCCACCGCCGGCACCTGCGCCAAGTCGGGCAGCGTCAGCGCGACGATCTCCCGCCGGACCGCCGGTTCCAGCGTCACCGTGCGCGCGCCTCGTGGTCGTACGGACTCGATGGCGAGCTGCGGCAGGACTGCGACGCCCAGGCCCGCGCCCACCAGGCCGACCACCGCAGGGTAGTCGTCGGTCGCGAAGTCGATGCGGGGGGTGAAGCCCGCGCTCTCGCAGGCCTCGACCAGCTGGCCGCGGCAGCGCGGGCAGCCGGCGATCCACGGTTCGGCGGCGAGTTCACCGAGGGCGACCGACTCCGCGCGGGACAGCCGGTGCCCTTCGGGCACGAGGCCCACGAGCCGGTCGGTGAGGAGGGGGCGGACCACCAGGTCGTCCCACTCACCGGCGCCCGCCGCGCCCTCGTACCGGAAGGCCAGGGCCACGTCACAGTCGCCCTCGCGCAGCAGTTCGACGGAGTGCGGGGGCTCGGCCTCCTGCAGGGAGACCCGGGTGCCGGGGTGGGCGGCGCGCAGGGCGGCGAGAGCCGTCGGGACAAGGGTGGAACTGCCACTGGGGAAGGACACCAGCCTGACCCGCCCGGCTCGCAGGCCGGCGATGGCGGCGACCTCCTCCTCCGCCGCCGTGAGGCCCGAGAGGATGCTCGCCGCATGCCGCACCAGCGCCTCGCCTGCCTGGGTCAGGCGCATCTCTCGTCCGCTGCGGATGAGCAGCGGGGTGCCGACGGAGGCTTCCAGCGCCTTCATCTGCTGGCTCACAGCGGGCTGGGTGCAGCCCAGTTCGCGGCCCGCCGCCGAGAAGGAGCCGGTGGAGGCCACGGCGCGCAGGACGCGGAGATGACGGGCTTCGATCATTTTTCGATCATAAGTGAATCTTGGGTGTGATGGCGAATATTGCGTCGACACTTTGGGCAGGAGTGACTTAGCGTGTGGTCGTGGTCATCGATGCGGTGACGTGGCGAACGAGTACGGGGGCGAGTGTCGTGATGAGGGTGTTGTCCGTGAACGTGGGTCGTGCGCAGTCCGTGCCGTACACGGATCATCCGCAGGGCACCGCCATCGACAAACAACCGGTGGACGGGCCGGTGCGGGTGTCGGCGCCCGGGCCCAAGGGGATGGGCGGCAGCGGTCTGGCCGGGGACGCGGTGTGCTCGAAGGAGCACCACGGCGGCGACGAACAGGCGGTGTACGCGGTCGCGCGCGAGGATCTCGACGAATGGGAGCGCGAGCTGGGCCGCCCGCTCCGCGACGGGATGTTCGGCGAGAACGTCACCACGCGGGGGCTGGACGTGTCCGGCGCGCTGATCGGCGAGCGCTGGCGGATCGGGTCCGAAGTGATCCTCGAGGTCACCAGCGGACGTATCCCCTGTATGACCTTCCAGGGCCATCTGGGTGAGAAAAGGTGGGTGAAGCGGTTCACGCAGCGGGGTGCGCCGGGTGCCTATCTGCGGGTGATCGAGCCGGGTGAGATACGGGCGGGCGACCCGGTCGACATCGTGCACCGACCGGAACACGATGTGACGGTCGCCCTGTACTTCCGGGCTCTGACGACCGACCGGACACTGATGCCACAGCTGCTCACAGCCGGTGCGGCGCTGCATTCGGAGGCGGCGACGGCGGTTCGCGCGTATGTGAAGAAGTACGGCTGACACACGGGAAGGGCACAGCTGCTGACGAGGGCTTACGTCTGTGCTCCGAGCGGGGACTTCACGATCGGGAGGGAGCGTGCAGGGGGCGGACGGGCACAGCCTGGGTCACTAATCTTGCGCCATGACAACGGCTTTGATTACGGGATCGACCGCGGGAATCGGCGCCGCGTTCGCGCGGCGGCTGGCCGCCGACGGCCACAACCTCGTCCTGGTGGCGCGCGACGCCAAGCGGCTCGGCGAGCAGGCGACCGAACTGCACGACCGGCACGGCATCGAGGCGGAGGTGCTGAGCGCCGACCTCGCGACGGACGCCGGCATCGAGGCGGTGGCCACTCGCCTCGGCGACCGCAAGAACCCCGTCGACCTGCTGGTCAACAACGCCGGCTTCGGCAACAAGGGCCGCTATCTCGACGTGTCGATGGCGGACGAGCTGAGGATGCTCAAGGTGCACTGCGAGGCGGTGCTGCGGCTGACCAGTGCGGCGGCCGAGGCCATGCGGGAGCGGGGGCGCGGGGGTGTCGTCAATGTGGCGTCCGTCGCCGCCTTCGTGCCGCGCGGTACATACGGGGCGTCGAAGGCGTGGGTCGTGCAGTTCACGCAGGGGGCGGCGAAGGATCTGGCGGGGAGCGGGGTGCGGCTGATGGCGCTGGCTCCCGGGTTCGTGCGCACGGAGTTCCATGAGCGGGCCGGGATGGGGACGGACAACATTCCGAACTGGATGTGGCTGGACGCGGACAAGCTGGTCGCGGCGGCGCTCGCCGATCTGGCCCGGGGCAAGTCGCTGTCGATTCCGGACCCGCGCTACAAGGCACTGATGGGCGTGGTGAAGGTGACGCCCAGGGCGCTGCTGGGCGGGATCTCGTCGAAGACAGGGCGGAAGTACGGGCCTCAGTGACACATTTACGGGCTGTGCGGAAGAGGTGGTGCCGCGGCTCCGGTGGGAGTATGGAGAGAGGTACCGGACCCAGGGGGGCCGGAGGCGGCGCCATGACGTTCGTACAGCTGATTGATTGCAAGACCAGTCGGTTCGACGAGATGAACCGGCTGATGGACACCTGGGTCGAGCAGACCAAGGGGAAGCGGTCCGCGACGCACACGATGATCGGCAAGGATCTCTCGGATTCGTCGCACTTCGTCGAGATCGTGGAGTTCCCGTCGTACGAGGAGGCGATGCGGAACTCGAACCTTCCGGAGACCGACAGGATCTTCCGGGAGATGGTCGCCCTGTGCGACGGGATGCCGACGTTCACGGATCTGGACGTGGTGCGGGACGAACAGTTGTGCGCGGACTCCTCGCGACGGTTCTTCGAGGTGATCGCCACCCGGGGTGAACTGCCCCCGCTCAACGACCTGTTCGTGGAGAGTTTCCACGACCACGATCCGTCCAACGAACAGGATCTCATCGGGCTGGACGCGGCCCGGCGCGAGATCGAGATGTGGCGCGCGGGCTTCGACTTCGCGTTCACCGTTCACGACCAGATCGCCCAGGGCGACCGGGTCTGCACCCGCTGGACGTGGAACGGGACCCAGCGGGGCGAGTTCCTCGGCATTCCCAACAGCGGCAAGCAAGCCTCGATGACCGGCATGACCATCCACCGGTTCGACACGGACGGGAAGATCGTCGAGGGCTGGTGGCAGTACGACCGGCTGGGGCTGATGGGGCAGCTCGGGGCGCTGGACTCGTTGGAGCAGTAGAGCGGTGGAGGGGTGGGGCAGAAGGGACGTTCGGGGGGCGTATCGGGGATCAGTTGACCGCCCGCGAAGGGAGAAACCCCCCGTTCCAGCCAGGAACGGGGGGTTTCTTCGTGCTGCGTGAGCTGTTGGCTCAGTGGGAGTGGCCGTGGCCGTGGCCACCGCCGGCCGGCTCTTCCTCTTCCTTCTTCTCGACGACCAGAGTCTCGGTCGTGAGGAGGAGGGAGGCGATCGAGGCAGCGTTCTCCAGGGCGGAGCGGGTGACCTTGACCGGGTCGATGACGCCCTGCTTGACCAGGTCGCCGTACTCGCCGGTGGCGGCGTTGAAGCCCTGGCCCTTGTCGAGCTCGGCGACCTTGGAGGTGATGACGTAACCCTCCAGGCCGGCGTTCTCGGCGATCCAGCGCAGCGGCTCGACGGCGGCCTTGCGGACGACCGCGACACCCGTCGCCTCGTCGCCGGTCTTGCCGAGGTTGCCCTCGAGGATCTTCACGGCGTGGACGAGCGCGGAGCCACCACCGGAGACGATGCCCTCCTCGACCGCGGCGCGGGTCGCGGAGATGGCGTCCTCGAGACGGTGCTTCTTCTCCTTCAGCTCCACCTCGGTGGCGGCGCCGACCTTGATCACGCACACGCCGCCGGCCAGCTTCGCGAGGCGCTCCTGGAGCTTCTCGCGGTCCCAGTCGGAGTCCGTGTTCTCGATCTCGGCCTTGATCTGGTTGACGCGGCCGGCTACGGCGCCGGTGTCGCCACCGCCGTCGACGATGACCGTGTCGTCCTTCGAGATGGTGACGCGGCGGGCGGTGCCGAGCACGTCGAGGCCGACCTGGTCGAGCTTGAGGCCGACCTCCTCGGCGATGACCTCGGCGCCGGTGAGCGCGGCCATGTCGCCGAGCATCGCCTTGCGGCGGTCGCCGAAGCCGGGGGCCTTGACCGCGACCGCGTTGAAGGTGCCGCGGATCTTGTTCACGACCAGGGTCGACAGGGCTTCGCCCTCGACGTCCTCGGCGATGATCAGCAGCGGCTTGGAGGAGTTGGTCTGGATGACCTTCTCCAGCAGCGGCAGCAGGTCCTGGATGGAGGCGATCTTGCCCTGGTGGATCAGGATGTACGGGTCGTCGAGGACGGCCTCCATACGCTCCTGGTCGGACACCATGTACGGGGACAGGTAGCCCTTGTCGAAGGCCATGCCCTCGGTGAAGTCGAGCTCCAGGCCGAAGGTGTTGGACTCCTCGACGGTGATGACACCGTCCTTGCCGACCTTGTCCATCGCCTCGGCGATGAGCTCGCCGACCTGCGTGTCCTGCGCGGAGAGCGCGGCCACGGCGGCGATGTCGGACTTCTCCTCGATCGGGCGGGCGGTCGCGAGGAGTTCCTCGGACACAGCCTTGACCGCCGCGTCGATGCCCTTCTTCAGGGCGGCCGGGGAGGCGCCGGCGGCGACGTTCTTCAGGCCCTCGCGGACGAGCGCCTGGGCCAGCACGGTGGCGGTGGTCGTACCGTCACCCGCGATGTCGTTGGTCTTGGTCGCCACCTCCTTCACCAGCTGGGCGCCGAGGTTCTCGTACGGGTCGTCGAGCTCGACCTCGCGGGCGATGGTGACGCCGTCGTTGGTGATGGTGGGAGCGCCGAACTTCTTGTCGATGACGACGTTGCGGCCCTTGGGGCCGATCGTCACCTTGACCGTGTCGGCAAGCTTGTTGACGCCGCGCTCAAGGGCGCGACGGGCGTCCTCGTCGAACTTCAGGATCTTCGCCATAGGAGCGGTTCAGCCCTCTCGGAATTCTTGGGAGAACGAACCGCGCCCCCAGCACCCGGCTTGTTGAGAGTCGCGGGGGCCAGGGGCGCAGTTCACTGCAATGCTGGTAATGCCGAGTGAATTACTTCTCGACGATCGCGAGCACGTCGCGAGCCGAGAGGACGAGGTACTCCTCGCCGTTGTACTTCACCTCGGTGCCGCCGTACTTGCTGTACAGCACGATGTCGCCGGTCTTCACGTCGAGCGGCAGGCGCTCGCCGTTCTCGAAGCGACCCGGGCCCACGGCCAGGACGACGCCCTCCTGGGGCTTCTCCTTGGCAGTGTCCGGGATGACCAGGCCAGAGGCCGTGGTCTGCTCGGCTTCGAGCGGCTGGACCACAATGCGGTCCTCGAGCGGCTTGATGGCAACCTTGGAGCTGGTGGTCGTCACGATCCGACCTCCCCCTTCGGAGATCTCACGGGGTTAACTGTCTGAGGTGGCGACCAGGTGGATCCGTCGTCGCGGGTGCCGGACCTGCCCGTCGCTATTGGCACTCTCCAGGGGGGAGTGCCAGACCTGAGACTATGACTGCGATTAGCACTCGGTCAAGCGGAGTGCCAATGCCGTCGGCGGTTTCGCGGGGGTTTCCAGTGATCGTGGGTCCAGATGAGTGGCCGTGGGTTGGTGTGATCGCCGGTCCCTGAGGGCTCTGCCCCAGACCCCCGTGTCGCGCTGAACGCGCTCGTCCTCAAACGCCGGACGGGCTGGACATGTCAGAGGTAGTCCTCCAGCCGGCCCACCCTCAGCCCCTGCTCCTGAACCTGCCTGAGCAGGCTCACCGTCCGTTCGACCAGCGGAAGTTCCACGGGGACGATGTCGCCCGCCCGGAGCGGCTTCTCCCCCTCGGTCCACAGCACCACCGCCGAGACTCCGCAGTCCGCGGCCGCCCTCAGAGTGGTCGGGTCGTAGGTGCCGTAGGGCGGGCGGAAGAGGCGGGGGCGGAGGCCGAAGCGTTCGCGGAGTTTGTCCTGCTGGCCGCAGATCTCGGCGCGCTGGCCTGCGTACGGCAGGCCTCGCAGGGACTGGTGGTCCAGGGTGTGGTTCTGGACGTTCGCGCCGACCTCACGCAGGCGGGCGAAGTGGGCGTAGCCCGGGCCCACGACGCTGTCCGTGAGGAACATGCTGACCGGGAGGCGCAGTTCGCGGACCAGGTCGACGAACCGGGGGTCGCGTTCGGCGCCGTCGTCGTAGGTGAGGAAGACGACCTTGTCGTGGGTCGGGATGTGGTCGACGACCGGGGGAAGGCCGGGGCCCGCCGTGCGGAGGCGGGGGCGCTGGGACGGGGGCGGGGCCGGGCGCAGGGGAGACGGCAGGCCCCAGCGGCGGTACGCGTGTGGGTCGCCGGCCGGGGAGTGCGTACGGGCCGCCTGCCGGGCCGCGTGGGCCGCCTTTCTGCCGAGGCGTTCGATGGGGTCCACGGACTGGGCGCAGCCGGTCAGCGTTGCCGCGAGGAGTGCGGCGGCCAGTGCGGCGGCGGCCAGGGGGCGCGCGGTCACAGGTAGTCCTCCAGGCGGGCCACCGCGTATCCCTTGACGGTGACGAGTTTCATGAAACGGCGGATCATGTCGGGCATCGTGCCCTTTCCGTCGCCCTTGCCCCGGAAATGACTGAGGACGATGTCACCCGGGTGGATGTCCCGGTCCGGCTCGCGGTAGTCCCAGTGGTCCGCGAAGACCTCCTCGTTCCACAGCGGGACGTACTTCACACCGCATGACTTGGCCGCGCGCAAGGTGTCCTCGTCGTAGTTGCCGTAGGGCGGGCGGAAGAGGGCGGGGCGGGTGCCGTACCGCTTCCTGATCACGTCCTGCATGCCGCAGATCTCGGCCTTCTGGCGCTCGTAGGAGAGGGCGGGCAGGTAACGGTGGTGGAGGGTGTGGTTGTTGAGTACGACGCCCAGGTCGCGCATCTTCCTGAAGTAGCCGTAGTCCTCCTTGACCAGGTAGTCGCTGAGGAAGGCGGTGTACGGGATCTTCAGTTCGCTCGTCATGCGCAGGAACGCCGGGTCCTTCTCGGCGCCGTCGTCGATCGTGAGGAAGACGACTTTGTGGCGGGTGGGGATCGTGGTGAAGACGGGCGGCAGGCCGCGTTCCTCGTGGTCGTCCACCTCGAAGCCCTTGCGGGTGGTGAGCTGCGGTTTGCGGGCGGGGGGCTGGGGTGCGATCAGCGGGGGCGAAGTCAGGCCCCAGCGCTTGGCCGCGGCCGCGCGGGTCGCGTAGGAACGGCGCAGTTGCTGGGCGTACGCGTCGAGGGCGCGGGCCGCGGGTGCGTGGAACTGCTGCTGGCGCCCGGCGGGGGCGGGGGCCGGGCGGACCGGTTTCGGGGCGCCTGCGGCGGCACAGCCGACTGCGAGGGCCAGTGCGGCCGTCCCGGCACACAGCCCGACCGAGGCCCATTTACTGTCATTTTGTCCTACAGTCCGCATGGTGTCGGATCTTCCCAGGGCCCTGCCGTGCGGACGGTCCGACACCGGCGCCACAAGCACGCCGTCCACCGTCTGGCTCACAATGACCTGGTGAACGACCTCGCCGCCGCCCTCTCCGCTTTCGCCGCCCTGCTCACCCCTCAGGGCCGCGCCCTCCTCGACGAGGTGCGCGGCACCGAGCCGGCCCGTGAACTGGCCGTCGCCACCCGGCTGCGCCGCGAGCATCCCGCCGAACTGGTCTCGGCAGCGCTCGGACAGGAGCGGTTGCGGCAGCGGGCGGTGGCGAAGTTCGGTGCCGGGGACGCCGGGCGGATGTTCTTCACGCCCAACGGGGTCGAGCAGTCGACTCGGGCGAGTGTGGCCGCGTACCGGGCGGGGCGGTTCAGGGAGTTGGGCGTGACCTCCGTCGCTGACCTGTGCTGCGGGATCGGGGGCGATGCCCTCGCGCTCGCCCGGGCGGGCATCCGTGTCCTCGCCGTGGACCGGGATCCGCTCACAGCCGCCGTCGCCCGCGCGAACGTCGAGGCGCTGGGGATCGGGGATCTGGTGGAGGTACGGGAGGCCGACGTCACCGACGTCGACACGACGGCGTACGGCGCGGTGTTCGTCGATCCCGCGCGGCGGGGCGGGCGCGGGAGGATCTTCGATCCCGAGGCGTACTCACCGCCGTTGTCGTGGGCCGTGGAGGCGGCGCGGAAGGCTCCGCTGGCCGCGCTGAAGATCGCTCCCGGTGTGCCGCACGAGGCGATTCCCGCCGACGCCGGGGCCGAGTGGATCTCGGACGGCGGGGATGTGAAGGAAGCGGTGCTGTGGTTCGGGACCGAGCCCGGGATGGTGCGGGCAACTCTGCTGCCGGGGCCGCGTGTTCTGGTCGGGCGGGGGCTGCCGGATCCTCAAGTGCGTGCGGTGGGGCGGTACTTGTACGAGCCCGACGGTGCCGTCATCCGGGCGCATCTGGTGGCGGAGGTGGCCGAGGAGGTCGGCGGGGGGCTCGTCGACGAGACGATCGCCTATGTGACGGCGGATGAGCTGCGGGCTACGGCGTATGCCTCCGCTTACGAGATCACCGATCAACTGCCGTTCGGGGTAAAGAAGTTGAAGGCTCTGCTGCGGGAGCGGGGGGTCGGGGTGCTGACCGTGAAGAAGCGGGGGTCGGCGGTCGAGCCCGAGGAGCTCCGGAAGATGGTGAAGCCTCGGGGGCCCAACTCGGCGACGGTTTTTCTGACTCGGGTGGCGGGGGCGCCGGCGATGCTTGTGGGGCATCCGGTGCGGAGCGCTCCGCGGGTTGGGCAGATCTGAAGGCGCGGGCCCGGTGGGGGCTTGTCGCGCCCCGCGGCGGAGCCGCAGATCGATACAGCCCCGCGCCTCTACGGGGCGCACTCCTTCGCTCTCATGCGTAGCAAGTGCCGTTCGCGTTCGTTCTGGGTTAGTTCTGCTGCTCGTAGGAATTCGGTTCTTGCCTCCTTTGTGCGGCCCAGGCGTTGGAGCAGGTCGGCTCGGACGCTGGGGAGCAAGTGGTAGTCGCGTAGGGACGGTTCGGTGGCGAGGGCGTCGATGATGCGGAGGGCGGGGGCCGGGCCATCGGACATCGAGACGGCCACCGCTCGGTTCAACTCCACTACGGGGGACGGGGATCGGGCGGCGAGGGCCGTGTACAGCGCGGCGATGCGGGGCCAGTCAGTGGCGTCGTAGGAGTGGGCGTGGGCGTGGCAGGCGGCGATGGTGGCCTGGAGGGCGTACGGGCCCGGGCCTGATGTGGTTGTGGTGGCACCGGCGGCTTCTGCTCGGGCCAGGGCCGTGAAGCCGCGGGCGATCAGCATGCGGTTCCAGCGGGAGCGGTTCTGGTCCTTGAGGAGTACCGGCTCGCCCGATGGGCCGGTGCGGGCAGCGGAACGGGACGCCTGGAGCTCCAACAGGGCCGTCAGCGCGTGCACTTCGGGTTCCTTGGGCATCAGGCCCGACAGCACGCGGGCCAGCCGCAGGGCGTCCTCGCAGAGGGCGGGGCGCAGCCAGTCGTCGCCGGCTGTGGCGGCGTACCCCTCGTTGAAGATCAGGTAGATGACCTCCAGGACCGAGCCGAGACGGGCCTCGCGCTGTGGGCCGTACGGGACCTCGAAGGCGACGTTCTTCGTCGCGAGGGTTCGTTTGGCTCGGACGATGCGCTGGGCGATCGTCGCCTCGGGGACGAGGAAGGCGCGGGCGATCTCGGGGGTGGTGAGGCCGCCGAGGAGGCGGAGGGTGAGGGCGATGCGGGCCTCGGCGGACAGCACCGGGTGACAGGCGGTGAAGACGAGGCGGAGCAGGTCGTCGTCGATGTCGTCGGGGGCGGACGGCTCGACCGGCGGGGCGGTCGTCTCCAGGGTTCGGCCGATCTCCGCCAGCTTGCGGGCGTACGTCTCGCGGCGGCGGATCAGGTCGATGGCACGGTGCTTGGCGGTGGCCATGAGCCAGGCGCCCGGGTTGTCGGGGACGCCGTCTCGGGGCCACTGTTCGAGGGCGGCGACCAGGGCGTCCTGGGCCAGTTCCTCGGCGATGCCTATGTCCCGGACGGTGCGGGTGACGGCCGCGATGATGCGGGGGGATTCCAGGCGGAAGACGGTCTCGACGGTTTGTTCGGTCGCGGTGTCGGAGGTGGGCTGCTGGGTCACAGCCCACCATCAGACACCGTCTGCGGCGATCGGCCAAGGAAGCCGAAAGGAAACCGAGAGCGTAGGAAGTAACGAGAGGTCGGGCTAACGTGATGGTGCGATCTGGGACACCAGGTACGGCGTCAGCGTGCGGGCCCCTGCTCCACCAGAGGATGGTTCAGGGCCTCCCCGTCACCCAAGACCGTTCGGGGCGCGCGGCTGAACGGACTCAACTCCCGCTCAGTCCCCAGGAACGGTTCGCTCAGCCCTCCGCGATCTCCCGTACCTCGCAGGTCACCGTCCAGTGCTCCTCGTGGACCTTCAGGAAGCGCTTGGTCCACTCCAGGGCCTCGGCCTTGTCCTTGCACTGCATGATCGCGTAGCCGCCGACGACCTCCTTGGACTCGGTGAAGGGGCCGTCGGTGACCGAGATATTGCCGTCCTGCCAGTGCACGCGGGTGCCCTGCGCGGTGGGGGTCAGGCCGGCGGTGTCGAGCATCACCCCGGCCTTGGTGATCTCCTCGATCAGCTCGCCCATGCGCTGCATCAGCTCAGGGCTGGGGCCCTCGGCGGGGACGGTGGCTTCGTCGATCTGTACGAGGGAGAGATAGCGGGGCATGAGGTTCCTCCTTGGGCGGGGCCCGGTTCCTTTCCGGGCTCTCACCTGTGCGTCGAACGGGGAGGGCCCGGATCGACACGGCCGCGGAAATTTCTTCGGGAAGTTTTCCCCGAGGGCGTTTCCGCAGGTCAGATGCTTTCCATCAGCGCAAGGACGCCCACAACTCCGCCGCCTCCGGCTGCTGGGCGACCACCCGGTTGGCGTCGGACGCCGCCGTCACCACCGGCATCGTGACCGTCGTCAGCTCGTCCGCCGACAGGCCCTGCACACTCTGGCCCAGGCTCATCAGCTTGCTGAGCGAGTTCAGGCCGGTGTCCGTGGTCAGGCTGGCCGTGGCCACGTCGGCGACCTTGTAGAGCTTGGCCGGGCTGGTCAGCAGGTTCGTCGAGGAGATCTGCTGGAGGAGGGCCCTGACCAGTTTCTGCTGGAGGCCTATTCGGCCCAGGTCGCTGCCGTCGCCGATGCCGTGCCGGGTGCGGGCGAGGGCGAGGGCCTTGGTGCCGTCGAGGTGGTGTTCGCCCGCCGTCAGGTCGAGGTGGCTGTCGTCGTCGTGGATGTCCTCGTCCGTGGTGACGGTTACGCCGCCGAGCGCGTCCACCAGGTCCGCGAAGCCGGCGAAGTCGATCTCCAGGTAGTGGTCCATGCGGACGTTCGTCATCGACTCCACCGTCTTGACCGCGCAGACCGGGCCGCCGACCGAGTACGCCGTGTTGAACATGACGCCGGACGCCTCTTTCGTCGAACCCCCGTCCGACAGCGGGCAGGAGGGGCGCGTGACCAGCGTGTCGCGCGGGATGCTCACGATCGTCGCCTTCGTGCGGCCCGCGTCCAGGTGGACGACCATCGCGGTGTCGGACCGCGCGCCCTCGCTGCTGCCGCCGCCGAGTGCCTGGTTCCGCTTGCCGCTGCGCGAGTCCGACCCCAGGACCAGGATGTTCAGCGCCTCGCTCGGCAACGGGGACGCCGAGGCGGACGCGCCCGCCGAGGGCAGCGGCTGCGTCTTCGCCGGGCGGTTGTCGCCGAGCGCGCTGTCGATGTCGACGCTCTTGATGTTGTGGTTCAGGTGCCAGTAGGCATAGCCCGCGCCCACGGCGGCGAGCACCAGGGTGCCTGCGAGCGTGAACCCGACGGCCTTCAACCAGCGTGACGACCGTCGGCCCACCTGCCGGCCTACCTGTCTTTCCGCGCCCCCGTCGTCGTCCGACGTCTGTTCCTCATCTCCCACCACACAGAGGAACGTACGTCCGAAATATTACGAGCGGGGGCGCATGCCCGGCATTCTTCGGAAAATCTCAGACTTCTCAGCCCAGGGTCACCGTCGGTACGGGATTGCTGCCGCTCCATGTCCCGTTGAATCCGAAGCTCACCGAACCGCCGCTCGGCACCGTCCCGTTGTACGAGGCGTTCACGCAAGTCACCGCCGCCCCCGACTGGGTGCAGGTGGCGTTCCAGGCCTGCGCGACCCGCTGCCCCGCGCCGTACGTCCAGCTCACCTTCCACGACGACAGCGACCGGCCCGCGGAACAGGCGATCGTCACCTGCCCGGTGAACCCGGAGTTCCACTGGCTCGGGACGCCGTACGTCGCCGTGCAGCCCTCCGTCGACGGGGTGCCGCCGAACGACTGGGCGATCGCGTAGTACGCCGGTTTCGGGGTGAAGCTCTCCGTGTACGGGGTCGCCGCGCCGTATCCGTCGAACACGTCCGGGATCCATGAGTCGGAGTCGGTGAAGCCCCAGACCGTCACGCCGACGCACCTGGTCACGGCCACACAGGCGTCCATGACCGCCTTGTAGTCGGCCGCCTGCTGGGTCAACTTGACGTCTGTGGCGGGCAGTTGCATACGGATGTCCAGTTCCGTGATCGCCACGTCCACGCCCAGATCGGCGAACCGCTGGATGTTCTGCTGGAGGGACGACGGATACTGACCGAGGATCAGGTGCGCCTGCAGGCCCACCCCGTCGATCGGAATCCCGCGCTCCTTCAGGGACTTGACCAGGTTGTACAGGGCCGTGCTCTTCGCGTTGACGCCCTCGACGTTGTAGTCGTTGATGTAGAGCTTCGCCGTGGGGTCGGCCGCCCGCGCCCAGGTCAGGGCCTGCGCGATGTAGTCGGTGCCGAGGGTGTTGGACCAGAGCGTCGAGCGGTAGGTGCCGTCCTCGTTGAAGGGCTCGTTCACCACGTCCCAGGCCGCCAACTTGCCCTTGTAGCGCGTTACTTCGGTGGTGATGTGGTCCTGGAGGATCGTGCTGAGCTGGGCCGGTGTCCAGGTGCCGTTCGCCAGCCAGCCCGGGTTCTGGCTGTGCCAGACCAGGGTGTGGCCACGTACCTGCTGGTTGTGGGCCTGGGCGAAGGCGACGATCTGGTCGGCCTCGGTCCAGTTGTAGGTGCCCCGGGAGGGCTCCACGGACTCCCACTTCATGGCGTTGCCGGGGGTGAGCGAGTTGAACTGGGCGCCGGCGAGGTCGCCGTAGGTCCCGGTGAGTTTGGAGCCGGTGACGGCTGTGCCTATGACTTTGCCCTTGGCGGTGGCCAGGTCGCGCAGCGGGGGGTCTGCCGCGGTTGCCGTCCCGGCGAGGAGCAGCGTTGCGGTGGTGGCGGTAGTGGTGAGGAGGGCGAGCAGGCGTGCGCGTAAAGCTGTTCTGGAGGGGCTCATTGCGGGTGCCTCCGAAAGTTTCGGCTGTTCAACCGATTGACTTCGGAGCAGTTTGGGGGGTCTTGCGTCACTCGTCAATACGGTTGTGCCGCTAAGGGGCCGGTGGGGCTCTGCGGGTACGTCGTGGTTGTTCGCGCAGTTCCCCGCGCCCCTTGTCAGGCCGGTGGGGCCCTGCGGGTACGTCGTGGTTGTTCGCGTCCCCGCGGCGGAGCCGCAGATCGACACAGCCCCGCGCCCCTGGGCACGCCGTCCTGGCCCCCTCTAGGCCGCCGGCGGTGCCGCCGTGCTGTTGCGGACCACCAGGCTTGTTGCCAGTTCCACCCTCGTTGCTCCCGACGTGCCGTCCTCCTTGCCCAGGTTCAGGACCAGCTTGGCCGCCGTTTCCGCCATCTCCATCAGGGGCTGGCGGACGGTCGTCAGCGGGGGGCCGACCAGGCGGGCGATCGGCAGGTCGTCGAAGCCGACGACGCTCAGGTCCTCCGGGATGCGCAGGCCGAGTTCGCGGGCGGCCTCGTACAGGCCGAGGGCCTGGAGGTCGTTGCCGGCGAAGACGGCGGTCGGGCGGTTCGGGGAGCGCAGGAGTTCGAGGCCGGCGCGGTAGCCCGTCTCGTGGTGGAAGTCGCCGACCTTGAGGAGGGCGGGGTCGACCGGGAGGCCGGCCGTTTCCAGCGCCGCGCGGTAGCCGTCGACGCGGGCGCGGCTGCACATCATCCGGGAGGGGCCGCTGATCGACGCGATGCGGGTGTGGCCCAGTTCGACGAGGTGCCGGGTAGCCGCGAGACCGCCCTGCCAGTTGGTCGCGCCGACCGAGGGCACGTTGTCGCCGGGGTCGCCCGCCGGGTCCATCACCACGAACGGGATGGAGCGGCTGGTCAGCAGCGCCCGCTGGGACTCGTCGAGGCCGGAGAGGACGAGGATCACACCGTGCGGGCGGCGGGCCGCGACCTGGTCGGCCCAGGTGCGGCCCGGGGTGAGACGGCCCGCGCTCTCGGAGAGGACGACGCTCAGCCCCTCCTCCCGCGCCGCGTTCTCCACACCCCGGATGACCTCCATCGCCCACGCGCTCTCCAGCTCGTGGAAGACCAGGTCGATCAGCGGTGAGCGGGTCGCTTCGGCCCGGCGCCGCCGGTAGCCGTACGCCCGCAGCAGGTCCTCGACACGGGTCCGCGTCCCGGGGGCGACATCGGCACGGCCGTTGAGCACCTTCGAAACAGTCGGAGCGGAGACGCCTGCCTCACGGGCGATCTCGGCGAGCGTCGCGGTCTGGGTGGACTGCGGTGTCGTCTGCGTTTCAACAGGTTTCGAGGGTCTCATGGCGGCGATCGTATCCCTGCGCGACCTCTTGACGAAGACCCTGTCCCCCCATAAATTTCCGGAACATTCGAAGTACCACCCGAAAGATTCGTACAGAGACTCGTTCAGGTTTCGTTGAGAACATTCGCGAGAGGTGCTGTCATGGAGTCGAACAGAGGGCGGTCCGCACGGTCCACCGGCACGGCGTTCAGCAGGCGCTGGGTGCTCGGCGCCGGTGCCTCCGCCCTGCTCACCACCGGCCTCAGCGCCTGCGGCTCGGGTGAGGGTTCGGGCGGTGGCGGGGACACGATCACCGCGTTCGTGTACGGGGACGACGCCGTGAAGGTCCAGGCGGCGGCCGTCGCACGGTTCAACAAGTCGGCCGCCAGCAAGACGGCCAAGGGCAAGATCAAGCTGGAGAAGATCCCGGGCTCGGACTATCTGCCCAAGCTGCGTACGGCGATGGGGTCGCCCAGCGCCCCGGACGTCTTCTTCAACTGGGGCGGCGGCTCCATCAAGGCGTACCAGGAGGCCGACAAGATCGTCGACCTGACCGACATCATCGAGAACGACCCGGTGCTGAAGAACGGCTTCCTGCCCTCCGTACTCGCCGCCGGGGACCTCAAGGGTCGTCACTACGGCATACCGATGCGCGGTATGCAGCCGGTGATCCTCTTCTACAACAAGACCGTGTTCGCCGAGCAGAAGCTCCAACCGCCCACCACCTGGGACCAGTTGCTCGACGTCAACACCAAGCTGAAGAAGGCGAAGATCACTCCGTTCGCCCTCGGCGGCTCCGACCTCTGGCCCGAACTGATGTGGCTGGAGTACCTGGTGGACCGGATCGGCGGCCCCGAGGTCTTCCGGCGCATCCAGGACGGCGACGCGGAGGGCTGGGGCGACCCGGCGATTCTGAAGGCCGCCGAGATGGTGAAGGGACTCGTCGACGACGGCGCCTTCGGCTCCAAGTTCACCTCGGTGTCGTACGTCAACGGCGGCGCCCCGGCGGTGTTCGCCAAAGGCAAGGCGGCGATGCATCTGATGGGCTCGTGGGAGTACTCGACGCAGCTCGGCAAGTTCCCCGACTTCGCCAAGTCGAACCTGGGCTGGGCGGCCTTCCCGAAGATCGAGGACGGCGTCGGCGATGTCCGCAACGTCGTCGGCAACCCCACCAACTACTGGTCCATCAACCCCCGTACGCAGAACAAGGACGCGGCGATCGCGTTCCTCAAGGACTGTGCGTCCGAGGCGTACGCGAAGGACCTGGTCGCCCTCGGCGACGTACCGACGACCTCGAACGCTTCGGCGCTGCTGTCCTCCGCGCCCAACCCGGAGTACGCCAAGTTCCAGTACGACCTGGTCCAGCAGGCACCCGCGTTCACGCTCTCCTGGGACCAGGCGCTCGGCGACGAGCTGGGCACGAAGATGCACACGGAGATCGGGAAGCTGTTCACGGGCAAGTCGGCGCCCAGTGAGTTCGTGTCGGCCTGCAAGGGGCTGAAGTGAGCTCAACGGTCACTTCCGGGGGCGAAAAGGTTCAGCGGGGCAAGGTGCGGGCCGGGCGGCCGAGCGCTGTCTGGGCGCTCCCCGCGGTCCTCTTCTTCACCTTTTTCGCGGTCGTCCCGATGGCCCTGGCCTTCTATCTCTCCTTCACCAAGTGGGACGGCCTCGGCGACCCGAAGCCGGTGGGTCTCGCCAACTGGCAGAAGCTGCTGGACGATCCGCGACTGACCCAGTCGCTCGGGATCACCGTCCTTCTGACGGTGGCGAGTTGGGTGTTCCAGACGGTCGTGGCCCTGCTGCTCGGGGTGTGGGCGGCAGGCCCCCAGCGCAACCGGGCAGTGCTCTCGGCGATCTTCTTCGTACCGTTCCTGCTCTCCTCGACCGCCATCTCCATCCTCTTCTACGCCCTGCTCGACCCGAACTTCGGCATCATCCAGAAGGACACCCTCGGCTCGACCAGCGGCGCGTTCCTGGCGATCGTCTTCGTCGGCGGCTGGCAGTTCATCCCGTTCCACACACTGATCTACCAGGGCGGGGCCCGTCAGATCCCCGAGGTCCTCTATCAGGCGGCGGCGATCGACGGCGCGGGCCGCTACCGCCAGTTCTTCTCGATCACGCTGCCGCAGCTGCGGCACACCATCACCACCTCGACCGTTCTGCTCGTCGTCGGCTCGCTGACGTACTTCGAGACGGTCCTGATCCTGACGAAGGGCGGCCCGGGCACGGACACGGCGATCCTGCCGTACCTGATGTACGAGGCGGGCTTCAAGACATACGACTTCGGCTACGCGAGCGCCATCGCGTCCACCCTCGTCCTGGCCGCGACCGGCCTGTCCCTGATCCTCATCCGGCTGACCGGCTTCGGCGGTATGCGCAGTACGCGTGAAGGGATGTGACGGAGTGTCACACGACACGCTTCCTCGTCCCACGACGACCGACAAGCGTCCGGAACGACCGCGGCCGGACGGCCGTCGTCGCCGCAGGCACTGGACGAGGCGGGCCAACCCGCTGGCGGGCCTGGGTTCGATCGTCTGGCTGGTGATCGTCCTCGTCCCGATCTACGCCATGCTGTCGGCCTCGCTCACCGGACCCGACAAGGCCCTCACCGGCAACCCCCTGAAACCGCCCACCGATCCGACCCTCGACAACTACAACACCGTCCTCAACTCGGGCTTCTGGCATCTGCTGAGCAACACGGTGATCGTCGCGGTCACGGTCGTGGGTATCGTCCTCGGGCTCTGCGTCCCGCTGGCGTACGTGGCCGTGCGAACCCGCACCCGCTGGTCGGGCGCGGCCTTCCGGCTGTTCCTGCTCGGGGTGGCGATCCCGGCCCAGGCCGTGGTGGTCCCGCTGTACCTCCTGATCGCCAAACTCGACCTGTACGACAGCCTGTTGGCGGTGATCCTGCCGACGGCGGCCTTCGCGATGCCGGTCTCGGTGCTGGTTCTCACCGGCACCCTGCGGGACATCTCGGAGGACCTGTACGAGGCGATGGCCCTCGACGGCGCCTCCCCCGTCCGCATGCTGTTCCAGCTGACCATCCCCCTGGCCAAGGGCGGTATCAGCACCGTCGTGATCTACGCGGCACTGCAGGCCTGGAACGGCTTCCTCTTCCCGCTGATCTTCACCCAGTCCGACGAACCCCGCGTCCTCACCCTCGGCCTGTTCAACTTCGTGAGCCAGTACGGCGTGAACATCCCCGCCCTGCTCGCGTCCGTCGTCCTCTCCGGCGTCCCGATCTTCGCCGTCTATCTGGTGGCCCGGCGCGCACTGATCGGCGGCCTGATGGGCGTGGGCGGCAAGTGAACCGACGGCCGGTGAACCCACCTTCTCTGACAGGAGTTTCATGACCACGGCTCCCTGGCGTGACCGCGCCCTGAGCGCCGACGCCCGCGTCGACGACCTGCTCTCCCGGATGACCCTGGAAGAGAAGACCGCCCAGCTGTACGGCGTATGGGTGGGCGCCTCGACGGACGGTCACGGGGTCGCCCCGCACCAGCACGACCTGACCGCGGACTATGAGTGGGACGAGCTGATCACCCAGGGCCTCGGCCAGCTCACCCGCCCCTTCGGTACGGCCCCCGTGGACCCGACGCTGGGCGCGCAGGCACTGGCCCGCGCCCAGCGTCGGATTGTCGAGGCGGGCCGCTTCGGCATCCCGGCGCTGGCCCACGAGGAGTGCCTGGCCGGCTTCACGGCCTGGCGTGCGACGGCGTACCCGGTGCCGCTGGCCTGGGGTGCCACCTTCCACCCCGAGCTGGTGGAGGAGATGGCGGCCCGCATCGGCCACGACCTCGCCTCGGTCGGCGTGCACCAGGGCCTCGCCCCGGTCCTGGACGTCGTACGGGATCTGCGCTGGGGCCGGGTGGAAGAGACGATCGGCGAGGACCCGTACCTGGTGGGGACGATCGGGTCGGCTTATGTGCGGGGCCTGGAGTCGGCGGGGATCATCGCCACGCTGAAGCACTTCGCGGGGTACGCGTCCTCGGCCGGCGCCCGCAATCTGGCGCCCGTACGGGCGGGCGTCCGGGAGTTCGCGGACGTGACCCTTCCCCCGTTCGAGATGGCGCTGCGCGATGGCGGGGCGCGTTCGGTGATGGCCGCCTATAACGAGACGGACGGCGTCCCGGCCTCCGCCGATCCGCATCTCCTCACCCAACTCCTGCGCGAGGAGTGGGGGTTCACGGGAACGGTGGTCTCGGACTACTTCGGCATCGCCTTCCTGGAGTCCCTGCACCGGGTCGCGGGGACACCGGCCGAGGCGGCCCACCTGGCCCTGGCGGCCGGCATCGATGTCGAGCTGCCGTCGATGGGGAGTTACGGCGACGCGCTGGTGACGGCGGTACGGGCGGGAGACGTACCGGAGTCGCTGGTGGACCGGGCGGCGCGCCGCGTCCTGACGCAGAAGTGCGAGCTGGGCCTCCTGGACGAGGACTGGCGGCCGGAGCCGGACGGTGGGCCGATCGACCTGGACTCGGCCGGAAACAGGGCGCTGGCCCGCCGGCTGGCGGAGGAGTCGGTGGTACTGCTGGACAACCCGGACGGCCTGCTCCCGCTGGCCCCGGACACGCGGATCGCGGTCGTCGGACCTCGGGCGGCGGACGCATTGGCGATGCTGGGCTGCTACTCGTTCCCCTCGCATGTCCTGCCCAGCCATCCGGAGACCCCGGTGGGAGTCGACATCGCCACGCTCCTGGACTCCCTGCGCGCCGAACTCCCGGACGCCAAGGTGACGTTCGCTCAGGGCTGTGACACCTCGGAGCCGGGCACCGGGGGCTTCGAGGAGGCGGTGGCCCGGACCGCCGAGGCGGATGTGTGCGTGGCGGTACTGGGCGACCGGGCCGGCCTGTTCGGCGGGGGCACGTCGGGCGAGGGCTGCGATGTGGCGGAGCTGCAACTGCCCGGCGTACAGGCCCAGTTGCTGGACGCGCTGGTGTCGACGGGCGTTCCGGTGGTGCTCGTACTGCTCACCGGCAGGCCGTACGCGCTGGGCCCTTGGGACGGTCAACTGGCTGCGGCAGTACAGGCGTTCTTCCCCGGGGAGGAGGGCGGCCCGGCAGTCGCGGGAGTGCTGTCGGGCCGCGTCACCCCGTCAGGTCGGCTGCCGGTGAGTGTGCCGAGGGAACGCGGGGGCCAGCCGTGGACGTACCTCCAGCCGCCGCTGGGGCTGGCGGACGATGTGAGCAGTCTGGACCCGACACCGCTATATCCCTTCGGGCACGGCCTGTCGTACACCTCGTTCGTCTGGGAGGACTTCGAGGAGGCGGGCGCGGCGGAGATCGGGACGGACGGCTCGTACGAGGTGTCCGTGACCGTCCGCAACACGGGTGCGCGAGCCGGGGCGGATGTCGTCCAGCTGTATCTGCACGACCCGGTGGCCTCGGTGACCCGGCCTGACGTGCGCCTGATCGGTTACGAGCGGCTGGAGTTGGCGCCGGGTGCGGCGCGCCGGGTGACCTTCCGCTTCCACGCGGATCTGTCGGCGTTCACGGATCGCGCGGGGCGCAGGATCGTCGAACCGGGGGCGCTGGAGCTGCGGTTGGGGGCGTCGAGTGCGGATGTGCGGCATACGGCTCGGGTGCGACTCGTGGGTGCGGTAAGGGAGTTGGGGGCGGATCGGCGACTGCGGTGCGAGACGGAGGTCGGTCCGTAGCGGGCGGACCCGCCTCGGCGGGTCACGGGACCGCGGGGCCGCTCAGGTAGCGGCCCCGCGTGTCGTACGGCCAGGCGTTGGACACGCAGCCCTTGAGGCCGTCGATCTGCTGCATCATCGCGGGCGCGGGGCGGCCAGGGCCCGGGCAGGTCTCATGTCCGCGGCCCAGCCAGTGGCCGACCTCGTGGTTGACGATCAGGGCGCGGTACTCGACCGGCGGTCCGGCGAACTCGGGGGAACCGAGCTGCCAGCGCTTGAGGTTGATCACCACGTCGGCGCCGGTACGGCAGTTGACCTCGCCGATGTGGTCCGGCTGCTTCACGGCGCACAGCTTGTCCGTGGTGGCCGCGGT
The DNA here is from genome assembly GCF_036345175.1 of Streptomyces sp. NBC_00576. Classification (NCBI taxonomy): domain Bacteria; kingdom Bacillati; phylum Actinomycetota; class Actinomycetes; order Kitasatosporales; family Streptomycetaceae; genus Streptomyces; species Streptomyces sp. NBC_00576. The sequence goes on from NZ_CP107780.1 coordinate 4,016,501, forward strand.
GGCGACCCGGAACGTCAACTCGGCATCCGTGCCGGTGACTTGGCGGAACCGGGCGCCCGCCTGACCCCAGCCGCGCCGGTCGCCCAGGATGGTGCCGATCTGGCGGGCCGCGTCCGCCGGGTCGACGCCCGCGCCGTCCTCGACCTGGACGCGGAAGGGGGTACCGGAGGCGGGACCGGTGACGGTGAGCGGTGCCGTTCGGAAGGTGCCCGGGCCGGAGGTGGGGATGGTGGGCTGCGTGGAGGAGCCGTTTCCGGATCCCTTCCCGGACCCGGAAGTACCGGTGGCGTCCGGGGACTTGGGGGACTTCGCCTCCCCGGAGGGGTCGGGGGGCCCGGCGGCGGTGGAGTCGTCGGGGGGCGCACTCGTGGCACCGGTACCGCCCACACCGCCCGTACCGCCTGTACCTCCCGTGCTGTCCGTCTCCGGATCCGGGGTGGGCTCAGTCGTTGTCCGGACGGCCTCCGGGGAACCGGCCTGCGACCCCTGCGACGCGTTGTCCGGCAGCAGCCGGGGCAGGAGCAGCGGCACCGCCGCCGTCCCGAGCGCGGCGAGGCAGACCGTGGCGCCGATCGCCCCGATACGGGTCCGGCGCCTGCGCCGGCGCTGTAACGCGACCAGGCGGCGCGACCCGTTCACTGCACGTCGTTGCTCACTCATCGGGGGAACCGCCTGTCTCGCTCGTGCTGTCGGTACCGCTCGGGGCACTCGCCGAGGAAGGCTCGGCGGTGAAGGGCTCGGCGGTGGAGGGCTGGGCGGTGGAGGGCTGGGCAAGGGATGCCCCGGCCGTGGGGGTCGCCCCGTGCTCCTGCGCTTCGTACTGCGCCTGGTCCTTGATCTCGGCCTTCACCTCGGCGAGCAGTGCCGAAGTGCCCGCCGCGGCCACCAGTTGGTCGGCGGTGACGGGCGGGGAGACCCTGGCATCGGCGTCCGGGGCGACGGTCAGCTGCACGGTGCTCTCCGCGTAGCGATAGCTGACGCTGACGGACTTGCCGCCCCACAGGGCGCCGCCCGCCACCACGACCCGCGCCTCGATCCGGCCGGACAGCCAGGCCGTACGGCAGGTCATGGCCGTCTCAGGCGGGTCCGGGCATTCGACGAGGGCGTCCGACCTGGTCGTGACCCGCAGCGTCACAGGGAAGGTGTGCCCGTCGATCCGGCCGGCGAAGGACTCCGCGCCGTTGGGGGTGACGGTCCCGATCAGATCGCCGAGCGCCCGGGTCAGCGCCTTGGCCATCCGCTCCCCAGGGGCGGCCTCCGACGCGTCCGTGGCCACGGGCACCGGGGCGGCCGAGGCCGGCGGTGGCGTCGGGGAGGGGACGGCGGGCGGTGCGACCGCCGGGCCGACGGGCGCGGAAGCCTTGTCCCCCAGGCCGCCGAGCACAGCCGAGCCGACGCCCCCGATCGCGAGGACCCCGGCCACCGCGCCGATCACGGCGGCCCGCGCCCGGACCCGGCGGCGCCTGCCGAGGCGTACCGCCTCCTGCGTCAGATCGGGCAGCGTCGCCAGCCCGGCGGCGGCCTGCTCCATCAGTTCCCGCAGCTCCCCGACGAGCGCGTCGTCGGGCCCGGCGTCCGGCGCGGGCCGGTGCGGGCGACCGGGTGGCGTGTCGTGCACGGATGTTCCTCTCTGACGCATCAGCACTGGCGGGGTAAGGGGGGTCAGTACTCGGCGGTGTACACATGGGCGTCGCCCAGCACCACGCGCAGCCGGGTCAGGGAGCGGGAGCACTGGCTCTTGACCGTGGACTCGCTGCACCGCAGTTGCGCGGCCACCTCCGAGACGCTCAGGTCCTCCCAGTAGCGCAGGACGACCATCGCCCGCGCCCGGGGCGGGAGTTCGCCGAGGGCGGCCATGAGCGTGACGCGCAGCTCGGGTCTGGGCGCGGCCGGCGCGGGGTCGGGGCGGGCATGGGCGAGCAGGTCGCGCAGCCGGCGCCGACGCTCGTGCAGGAACAGCCGGGTCAGGACGGTACGGGCGTAGGCGTCGAGGTGTTCGGCCCGGCTCGCCCGCTGCCAGTGCTGGAAGAGCCGGGCGAGCGTGGACTGCACCAGGTCACGGGCGTGCTCGCGGTCGCCGCAGAGCAGATACGCCGTCCGGTACAGGCGCTGCCGACCCGCCCGCGCGTACTCCTCGAAGTCCCGCTGCCGGACCGTCGCCGACATCCACCCTCCCGTTTCCCGTCATGCGTATGGCTGTGGCTATGGCTATGGCTGAGGTTGCGGCCATGGCTGTGGCTGTTGCTCACGTGCCTCATACGCATCACGCCCCTCACACGCCTCACAGATCTTCCTCACCTGTTCTTGAGCGCGCTCGGGGCGGAAAGGTTGAAGGGGGTGCGCAAAAATTTCTGGTCCGGCGAACGCCCACTACGGTGAGCGCATGCCCCCTTACCAGCCGAAGCCCGAGCACCCTCAACTCACAGCGACGGCAAGGTCGTTCGGCGCCGAAGCCACCCGCTACGACCGGGCCCGCCCCCGCTACCCCGAAGCCCTGGTGCACCGGATCGTCGCCACGGCCCCCGGCCCCGACATCCTGGACGTCGGGGTCGGTACGGGCATCGTGGCCCGGCAGTTCCAGGCGGCCGGGTGCCGGGTGCTCGGAGTGGAAGTCGACGACCGGATGGCCGAGTTGGCGCGGCGGAGCGGGGTCGAGGCGGAGGTGGCGGCGTTCGAGGAGTGGGACCCCGCCGGGCGGGCCTTCGACGCGGTGGTGTCCGCCCAGGCCTGGCACTGGGTGGACGCGGTCGCCGGTGCCGCGAAGGCGGCTCGGTCGCTGCGCCCCGGAGGCCAACTCGCCCTGTTCTGGAACGTGTTCCAGCCCTCGCCCGACGTGACCGGGGCCTTCGCCGAGGTCCACGACCGCGTCCTGCCGGACATCCCCAACCTCTGGACGAGGCCCGCCCTCGACTCGTACGCGCCCCTGTTCGCCAAGGCGGCCGACGGGATACGGCAGGCGGGCGGCGCGTTCGGCGAGCCGGAGGAGTGGCGGTACGAGTGGGAGCACCCGTACACCCGCGACGAGTGGCTGGACCTGCTGCCCACCCACGGCCGCACCAACGGGCTCCCACCCGCCCAACTGACGGAACTGCTCTCAGCCACCGGCGCCGCGCTCGACACACTGGGCGGCGACTTCACCGTGCGCTACACCACGGTGGCGATCACGGCGTCCCGGACGGTCGACGCCACATCGGGATGATCTCGGACGGTTCGTTCGTGTCACTCATGGCCGCTTCCCCTGGCGCCGTCTGTCGTCGCCCCAGGCGCGTCCTCGGTACGCCCCCGGGGCCCGGCCACGTACCGCTGGGCGATCGTCGCGCAGATCAGGGCGAGGGGCAGGGAGGCCAGTCTCCAGCCGTCGGGCAGCAGCCAGGCCGAGAGCGCGCCGAAGACGGCCAGGGTGGCGATCAGGGCGGCTCGGGCGGTCACCGGTCGGCCTGCCGGGGCACCTCGTGCAACAGGATCGTGGCGGCGAGGCAGACGAGCGCCGGGCCGAGGAGCACGTCGTCCCACAGGAGACGGTGACTGTCAGGGATGCGGTCCGCGGTGCCGAGGCTGATCCCGACGCCGATCAGGATGTCCGACCACGCATCCGTCCTGCCCCGGCTCTCCGGCGGGCCTGTCGGAGAGCCGCGCCCCGAGAGTTGGAGTACGCCTCTCCCGACAAGAACCGTGGCGATGGCGAACCCCACCACCCACTGGGCGACTTCCACAGTTTTCCCTGAGTCCGGTGCGATGGCCATGATCAGCGCTCTCCCCACCCGCATGTCGCCACACAGACAGGAGCCGCTTGATCATCCAGGGCGGGACACGCGCGAGCGAGGATCACCTCAACAACGCCCCCGGAAAACACAAAGCGGGTTCAAAGGAGACGGTCGGACAAGGAAAGCCGACCCATCGAGTCGCCCCATTTGCCCGTACCGCCCGGCCAGTTGCCCCTCATCCGGGCAAAGCGAGGATTGTCCGACCCTTGACGGAAGATACGGAAGATTCGGAAGACGCGGACATCACTCTCCCACCACCTCAAAACGCCACCGATGCACCGCCCGCGCCACCAACCCCGCCTCCGGCTCCGGAAGTTCGGGCAGGTCGGCGTCGTAGTCCGCGTCCCACCACGTGATGACGAGGACGCGGTCCTGCGGAGCCCGGAGCGTCTCCCGGCGCACCGGCGGCACAGCCAGCACCTGCGCCCGTGCCCAGGCGAGGAGTTCGCCCCCGCGCCCCTCGACGGCCCGTGCCTCCCACATCAACGCGACGGTCACGCGTACAGGTTCCCCTCACTCACCGCATGCGAATGACGACCTGGTACGTGCGGGTCGGTCACCGGCAACGACGAGTCCGCCGACAGATCCCAGTCGGAGGCGGCCCTGCCCCGCGCGACCATCTCTGCGCCCAGCGCGGCCACCATCGCACCGTTGTCCGTGCACAACTTGGGCCGGGGCACCCGGAGTCGGATACCGGCCGCCTCGCACCGCTCCTGGGCGAGTGCCCGCAGCCGCGAGTTGGCGGCCACTCCCCCGCCGATCATCAGGTGGTCGACGCCCTCGTCCTTGCAGGCCCGCACCGCCTTCCGGGTCAGCACGTCCACGACCGCCTCCTGGAAGGAGGCCGCCACGTCACGCACCGGCACCTCCTCCCCCGCCGCCCGCTTCGCCTCGATCCAGCGGGCCACGGACGTCTTGAGCCCGGAGAAGGAGAAGTCGTACGCCGGATCGCGCGGCCCGGTCAGCCCGCGCGGGAACGCGATGGCCTTCGGGTCGCCCTCACGCGCGTACCGGTCGATGACGGGACCGCCGGGGAAGCCCAGGTTCAGCACCCGCGCGATCTTGTCGAAGGCCTCGCCGGCCGCGTCGTCGATGGTCGCGCCCATGGGCCGTACGTCGGAGGTGATGTCCGAGGACAGCAGCAGCGAGGAGTGGCCGCCGCTGACCAGCAGAGCCATGGTCGGCTCGGGCAGCGGCCCGTGCTCCAACTGGTCGACGCAGATGTGCGAGGCGAGATGGTTCACGCCGTACAGCGGCTTGCCCAGCGCGTACGCGTACGCCTTCGCCGCCGAGACCCCGACCAGCAGAGCGCCCGCGAGCCCGGGACCCGCGGTGACGGCGATGCCGTCGAGGTCCTTGGCGCTGACCCCCGCCTCCTTCAGCGCCCGCTCGATGGTCGGCACCATCGCCTCCAGATGCGCGCGCGAGGCGACCTCGGGCACGACACCCCCGAACCGGGCGTGCTCGTCGACGCTGGACGCGATGGCGTCCGCGAGCAGCGTGGTCCCCCGGACGATGCCGACGCCGGTCTCGTCGCAGGAGGTCTCGATGCCGAGGACGAGCGGTACGTCCTTGGAGTCAGCCATTGCTCTCGGTTCCTTGTACGTCGATTTCCTGTACGTCTTCCTGGACGCCGATTTCCTGTATGTCGGCCTCGCGCACCGGCAGCGACGCCGACGGATCGCGCAGCCGCATCACCAGGGCGTCGATGTTCCCCGGCTGGTAGTAGCCGCGCCGGAACCCGATGGCCTCGAAGCCGAACCTCTCGTACAGCTTCTGCGCGCGCACGTTGTCCACCCGGCATTCGAGCATCACCTCGGTGCACTCGAACGCGGTCGCCGCCCGCAGCAGCTCGGTGAGCAGCACGGCACCGAGGCCGGTGCCCCAGTGTTCGCGGGCGACGGCGATCGTCTGTACGTCGGCCCCCGTGGCGGAACCACTGTCGGATGCGGTCCCGGCGGTGGCGAGACCCGCGTACCCGATGATCCGCCTGCTCCCGTCCGCACGCTCGTCCTCGGCGACGAAGTACCGCCGGGTCGCCTGTGGTCCCCGCGCGTGGGCCAGGTCCGACCAGAACATGCCCCGGGACCAGGCGTCCTCGGGGAAGAGGTCCTTCTCCAGCTCCAGCACGGGCTCGATGTCCCACCAGCGCATCTCGCGCAGCACGGCAGTCGTCACTTGGGGGGTGACCACCTTGTAGTTCTTGGGGACCTGGGCGTCGGGGCGACGCAGGTAGAGGGGCCGGGGGGCCGGGAGTTCGACGCCCGCGGCCAGCCGTTCGGCGGCCAGGGAGGCGAGGGCGGCGGCCGACACGTGCTCGGGCGCGTGCGCGTCCGGGAAGGTGTCCGGGTAGAGCAGGGCGCCCGCGCCGACGGCCGGCAGGCCCGCGACCTGGTCGGCGATGTCCGCCGGCCGGTCGACGGACGGGTCCGTCACCCTCGTACGGGAGTCGCTGTAGCGCGCCCAGTAGACCTCCTTGCGGCGGGCGTCGGTCGCCACCACGAAGGGGCCGTCCTCGACGTCGGCGGCGTACGCGAGGCCGTCCAGCGTGCAGACGCCGTGCACGGGGACGCCGAGCGCGAGTCCGAAGGTGTCGGCGGTCATCAGGCCGACGCGCAGTCCGGTGTAGGGGCCGGGGCCGATGCCGACGACGACGCCGGTGACGGCGTCGAGGCCCGTGCCCGCCTCGGCGAGGATCCGGTCGACGGCGGGCAGCAGCAGTTCCCCGTGCCGGCGCGCGTCGACCTGGCTCGACGCGGCGACGACGGCCGTCCCGTCGTGCAGGGCGACCGTGACGGCCGGGGTGGCGGTATCCAGAGCGAGCAAGAGCACGCGAACAGCCTACGGCGCCCGCGCCCCCTGTACGGCCGCTCCGGTCGGCGGTACGGCTGCTGCTACCGTCGCCACAAAACGGGACGTACAAGACGAAGAGGTGGGCGCTGGTGACCAGGAGCAGCTCGGGATTCGTGGCCGGGCTCACCGCGGCGGCTCTCGCCGGGGTCGGCTTCCTCGCCTACCAGGCCTCGGCGAACGCCCCGCTGCGGCCAGGCTCCGAGCGCCTGTCCTCCTCGACGCCGGTGACCACCTCGAAGGTCCCCCGGGACACCCGGCACCCGGGCGCTCTGCCGGCCGGATCCGGGGCGGGCCGACGGGTCGTGTACTCCCTGGAGGACGACCGGGTGTGGCTGGTCGGCACGGACGGCAGGGCGCGCCGCTCGTTCACGGTCGCACCGGGCACGGTCGATCCGGCGCCGGGCCGCTATCTGGTCAGGTCCCGCTCGAACGCGATCACGGGCACGGACGGCACCCCGATCGAGCACGTCGTGCGGTTCACGAGCGTGGACGGAGTGACCATCGGTTTCAGCACGGCGGTGGACGGCTCGGCTCCGCAGACCGACCCCGAGATGCGCACGGGCGGCATCCGGGAGACACGGCCGGACGGGGACGCGATGTGGGAGTTCGCGACGATCGGCGAGAAGGTCGTCGTGATCCGCTAGACGGGTTGCCCGGCTACGCGGCTTTGGGCCGCTCGACGGGGGCGTCAGGCGCGCGCGGGGGCGTCGAGACCGCACGGGCGGCGGCGCCCGCCGCCAGCAGATCACGCATGGACACCCCGTGTACCGCGTACGGCTTCGGCTTGGGCGTGCTCGTGTTCTCGGTAGCCGACATGGACGCCTCCTGAAGTTCGGGGGCGGACGTAGTTAGGTAAACCTAACCACGAACTGGATACCATGTGACCACGCGCAACACACCCAACGCAACATCTTGCCGACGGATTGTCGGAACATTCACGCAAACGTTCATACGGCGCTCAGGTCAACCGCCGCCCACCGCTCCCCCACCCCCGTGAGGGTGACGTGGCGCACCTCGTCGGTGGTGTCTCCGACGGCCCGGTGGATGAGGAGATGGAGCCGGTCGTCGGTCAGCTCCTCGACCTTGCCCTCGCCCCACTCCACGACGACGACGGACTCGGGCAGCGAGACGTCGAGGTCGAGGTCCTCCATGTCGTCGAGACCGCCGCCCAGCCGGTACGCGTCGACGTGGACGAGCGGCGGGCCGTCGACGAGGGAGGGGTGGACGCGGGCGATCACGAAGGTGGGCGAGGTGACGGCACCCCGGACGCCGAGCCCCTCGCCGAGCCCGCGCGTCAGCGTCGTCTTGCCCGCGCCCAGCTCACCGGTGAGCATCAGGAGGTCGCCGGCCCGCAGCAGTTTGGCGAGCCTGCGACCCAACTCCCGCATCTCGTCGGGTGAGTCGACGACGATCTGTACCGTGCCCGATGCCGTGCCCGATGCCGTGCCCGATGCCGTGCCCGATGGTGGGCCCGATTCAGCCGGGTTGTGCGCTGCCGCTGGTGCTTCCATAACCAGAAACGGTAGCCCCTGCCGGCACGGCACCCGCGCGGGTGAGCAGGTCGGCGAGCCGGTCGGTGACCGCCTCCGGGTGCTCCAGCATCACCAGGTGCCCGGCGTCCGGCACGAGCACCAGTTCGGCGTCCGGCAGCAGGTCGGCGATGGCCTCACTGTGCTCGCTGGGCGTGACGAGGTCACCGACCCCGGCCAGCACCAGCACGGGCAGGTCCGTGAAGTGGCCGAGGGCCTCGGTCTTCTCGTGCTCGGTGAAGGCCGGGTAGAACTCGGCGACGACATCGATGGGCGTGCCCTCGATCATCCGCTCGGCGAACCGGGCGACGGCGGGATCGACGTCCCGCGACGAGAACGAGTACCGCTTGATGATGCCGGTGAAGAGATCGGAGGTGGCCCGCCGCCCCCGCTCCACCCACTCGGCCTGCTGCCCCAGCGCCTTCAGTACGCCAGGCAGCACCCGCCGGACGGCGTTCACGCCCGCGACGGGCAACCCGAAGTTGACCTCGCCGAGCCGTCCCGACGACGTACCGACGAACGCCACCCCGACAACCCGCTCCCGCACCACGTCCGGGTACTGGTCGGCGAAGGCCATGACGGTCATCCCGCCCATGGAGTGCCCGACGAGCACGATCGGCCCCTCGGGCACGGCGGCGTCGAGGACGGCTTTCAGGTCCTGCCCGAGCTGGTCTATGGAGACGGGCACCCCGTCGTTGATCTGAGCGGCCCCGCGTCCGGACCGACCGTGGCTGCGCTGGTCCCAGTACACACTGCGTACGACACCGCGCAGGGCGGCCCGCTGGAAGTGCCAGGAGTCCTGGCTCAGGCAGTAGCCGTGACTGAAGACGACGGTGACGGGGGCCGGGGCCTTGCGCCCGAAGAGGCGCCGCCGACGCGGGGTGAGGGCGGGCGCGGCCTCCGGGTCGACGTCGTCGACCTCGTAGTACAGCTCGGTGCCGTCGTCGGCGTACGCCTTGCCCGGGGTGCCGCGCAGCGCGCCGTACGGGCCCGCCGAGTCGAGCGCGAGCCGCGCCTTCTGGCGTATGCCGCGCCCCACGGTGAGCCGCTCGACGGCGACACCCGCGGCGGCACCGGCGGCCACCACCCCTATGGCGACGCCCGCGATACCGGTCACCCGGCGCCAGCTCCCCGTCGCCCCCGCGGCGGAGGCCACGGCCGCCGTGGCGGCGCTCGCGACGACCTCCGCACTGCTCTCGCTCACGTACCGCTCCTGCCTGGAGTTACCACCGAAGTGGATGGACTACTGAAGTTGCTCAAGTTGCTCAAGTTGAAAGACTTGCCGGAGTTGCCGGGGTTACTCGTGCCGCCAACCGGAAAGCTCCTCGTGCGATTACCCCACTTGTTACTCATTCACGTAGACGCGGGGCACCCGGGTTCCGATGCGGGTGACGATTTCGTACGCGATCGTCCCGGCCGCCTGCGCCCAGTCCTCGGCGGTGGGCTCGCCGCGGTCGCCGGGCCCGAAGAGCAGGACCTCCGCGCCCGCTTCGGGCTCGTCGCCCCCCAGATCGACGACGAACTGGTCCATGGCGACCCGTCCGGCCACGGTCCGCCACTTGCCGCCGATCAGTACGGGACCGGTGCCGGAGGCATGGCGCGGGATGCCGTCCGCGTAGCCGACGGGGACGAGGCCGAGGGTGGTATCGCCCGGGGTGACGTAGTGGTGCCCGTAGCTGACGCCGTGCCCACCCGGTACGTGCTTGACCAGCGCGAGCGAGGCGGCCAGCGTCATCACGGGCCGAAGGCCGAGGTCGGCGGAGGTGCCGATCTCGGGACTGGGCGAGATGCCGTACACGGCAATCCCCGCCCTCACGAGGTCGAAGTGCGTGTCCGGGCGGCTGAGGACGGCGGGCGAGTTGGCGAGATGCCGCACCTCGGGCCGCAGTCCGTGCCGCTCGGCGTACGCGACCATGTCATGGAAGCTGGTGAGCTGGGCGTCGACGGAGGGGTGCCCGGGTTCGTCGGCGCAGGCGAGATGCGACCAGAGCCCGGTGACGCGGATCAGCCCGTCGTGCTCGGCACGCAGTGCGGCGGCGACGAGCGCGCACCAGTCGTCCCCCGGCTGACAGCCGCCGCGCCCGAGCCCGGTGTCGGCCTTGAGCTGGACGCGGGCGGGCCGCCGGGCGGCAGTCGCAGCTTCGACGACCTCCCGCAGGGCCCACATCCCACTCACCGACACGTCGATGTCGGCCTCGACGGCCTCCTGCCAGGGCCCGCCGGGCGTCCACAGCCAGCACATGACCCGGACATGGCGGGGAATCCCGGAGTCCGGCCGCCGCAGGGCGAGCGCCTCCTCGGGGGTGGCGGTGCCGAGCCAGTCGGCACCCGCCTCGACGGCTGCCCGAGCACACCGGAGCGCCCCATGGCCGTACGCTTCGGACTTGACCACGGCCATCAGGGCCGCACCGCGCGCGCGGGCACGCAAATTCCGTACGTTGGCCCGCAGGGCGGCCAGATCGATCTCGGCACGGGCACGCAGGGCGCCGGCCGGCGGGGCTGGTGTCTCACTCATGGCGCCCCCAGTGTCTCAGAGGCACCCAGGACCAGACTCGCACCCACCCCGGCCTTCTGACCCGTCCGGCGTTTGAGGACGAGGCCCCCGTTCACCCACCCCGCACATCCCGCCAAGCCCTCCGCACCCCCTCCGCCACATCCTGCGCCCCCACCGGCGCCCCATCCGCCGCCAGCCTCCCCGCCAGCCCGTGCAGATACGCCCCCACACTCCCCGCGTCCAACGCCGAGAGTCCCGCCGCCAGCAACGACCCGCCCAGCCCCGACAGCACGTCCCCGCTACCGGCGGTGGCAAGCCACCCCGTGCCGGTCGCGTTGACCCGTACGGCACCGCCTGCCGAGGCGGCGACCAGCGTGGTCGAACCCTTGAGGAGAACGGTCGCGCCGTAGCGGCCGGCGAGCTCACGCACGGCCGACAACCGGGCACCCTCCACCTCCGCACGGCTCACGCCGAGCAGCGCGGCGGCCTCCCCGGCATGCGGGGTCATCAACGTCGGCGCGGTACGACCCCGCACCGTCTCCCGGTCCGCCAGCCGCAGCCCGTCCGCGTCGATCAGCACGGGTACGTCCGCCTCCAGCACCTCGGCGACCGTGGCGGCGTCGTCCCCGGCCCCGGGCCCCACGACCCACGCCTGCACGCGCCCCGCCTTGTGCGGTCCCCGGTCGGACACGAGCGCCTCGGGAAAGCGGGCGATCACCGCGTCAGCCGCGGGCCCCACGTACCGCACGGCCCCGGCGCCGCCCCGCAGCGCCCCGGCCACGGCGAGTACGGCGGCCCCCGGATACCGTGCCGAACCCGCCGCGATCCCGACGACGCCCCGCCGGTACTTGTCGCTCTCGACGCCGGGCACCGGCAACAACCGGGCGACGTCCGCGTGTTGCAGCGCCTCCAGCTCGGCCTGCGCGGGAAGCACCTCCCCGAGCCCGATGTCGACGAGCCGCACCGTCCCGGCGTACTCACGCGCGGGATCGATGAGCAGGCCCGGCTTGTGCGTCCCGAAGGTCACGGTCACATCGGCGCGAATCGCCACCCCCGGCACCTCACCGCTGTCGGCGTCGACCCCGCTGGGCAGATCAACGGCGACCACAGCAGCCCGCGCCCCCCGTACCGCCTCCACCAACGGCACGGCGTCGGCCCGCAGCCCGCCTCGCCCGCCGATCCCGACGATGCCGTCGAGGACGAGATCGGCCCGCCGAACAAGCCCCTCGACGCCGTCATCTCCGGCGCTCGTCACCGTCCCGCCCGCTGTCCGCAGCGCCGCGAGCCCCCCGGCATGCGTGCGCTCCGGCGCGAGCAGCACCGCCGTGACACCGGCTCCGCGCCGGGCGAGCCGGGCCCCGGCGTACAGCGCGTCGCCGCCGTTGTCGCCGCTGCCGACGAGCAGGACGACCCTGGTGCCGTACACCCGCCCCATCAACTGGGCGCAGGCGACGGCCAGTCCGGCCGCCGCACGCTGCATGAGCGCACCCTCCGGCAACCGCGCCATCAGCTCACGCTCGGCCGCCCGTACCGTCTCCACGCTGTACGCAGTTCGCATACACCGAGTCTCCCGCACGGCCCGCCGAGCCCGCCGGACAGAGTCCCTCCCCTTACGCCAGATTCCAGAGGGCCCTACCGTTCCTAGAGACTGAGCGGGAGTGAGTCCGTTCAGCCGCGCGCCCCGAACGGTCTTGGGCGAGCTGGTCCCCGGCGTACTCGACCCCGGGTGGCGACACGCATCGTGTGCGCGGTCCTGGCCCGGGAGGCCCCCGCGGCCGGAGGCCGCTGATGAACACAGCCCTCGCGACCTGGCCATGTGGGTACGGCCAGAGGCGACGGGGAGGCCCTGAACCATCCTCTGGTGGAGCAGGGGCCCCGCACGCTGACGCCGTACCCGCTGTCCCAGGACGCACGACCACGCTAACCCGAACGGCCCAGACCGCCGCAAGCCCGCACACGGACGACCACACGATCGAGCTAATTCGACCTCGCGTGCACTCCTTGGCGAGCAGCTACCTACCCCTCCGCAATCACCACCGCCGAAGCCACCCCCGCGTCATGACTGAGCGACACATGCCATGACCGCACCCCGAGCTCCGCCGCGCGCGCGGCCACGGTCCCCGTCACCCGCAGCCAGGGCCGCCCGCTGTCCTCGACGCAGACCTCCGCGTCCGTCCAGAGCAGGCCGGCCGGAGCGCCCAGCGCCTTGGCGAGCGCCTCCTTCGCGGCGAACCGGGCGGCAAGGGAGGCGACACCGCGCCGCTCACCGCTGGGCAGCAGCAACTCGCTCTCCAGGAACAGCCGTTGGGCCAGCCCGGGGGTCCGCTCCAGCGAGGCCCGGAACCGTTCGATCTCGGCGACGTCGATCCCGACTCCGACAATGCTCATGCCGAGCACCCTACGGCGGGCGTCCGGACGCGGCGGGACGGCATCACCGTCGTGTCACCGCTGGGACCGCTGCCCGAGTTCGAGCGGTGGTGAGGGCAGCCCGAAGTGCTCGGCGATGATCCGTACGGTGTGAGCGCCGTCGGCGTTGAACCCGGGCTCGGAGTCGTACCTCGGGGTGTCCCGGCCGACGATCCCCGCGTCGAGCAGCTCCCGTACCAACAGATCGGCCAGGCCTCCGGAACGTCGTGACTCCCGGCGCCCGCCCAGGTTGAACAGCGCTTTCTCGAACCCACCCCGGCTGTAGGCGAACTGGAACGGGTGCTCGTCGCAGTGCGGGACCATGTAGTTCTGCCCGTGCGGGCATGCGCACGCGGGAGTGGAGGCCAGAAACACGGTCTCCACGCGCTCCGGATCACTGGCAAGCTGCGCATGATGATGGCGCCCCATGACAGCCGTGATGCTGCGTGCCAGATCCCAGGCACTCTGCCCGCTCTCGTTCATACCCGGGGCCGTATAGGCGTCCTGCACCACCCAAACCCAGCCGTCTGCCTCCCCGACGGCCCGGGGAGGACGTCCCGCATCCCCGAAGATGTCGACCACGGTAGACATGGCCATGCCCTTACAAAAGGTGACGAACGTGTTCGGGGCGAGCCAGGTCACTGTCATTCCCCCACCACCTCGGAGGACACGGCTGCCAGGGAAGCCACGGACAGAGCAGGCAGTTCGAAGAAGTCGGCGATCGCCTGCACGAGACGCTCGTGATCGTCACGACCTTCGTACACCGCATCGGGACCGATGAGGTTCGCGGCGAGAAGCTCCTCCGACAGGTAGTCGGGGTTGTCACCGACCCGCTGCCCGATGCTCTCGAAACTGAACCCGAGGACGAACCGGCCGTCCCGGTAGTACTCGAACTCGGGCGAGAACGCCTTCGCACTGCACGGATCGACGACGAACACGACGATCTCCACGCCACGCGGACACAGATCGCTGTAGCGGACCGAGTCGTAGTCCTCGATATCCCAGTTGTGCATGTCGTGCACCGCCCACACCCACCCGTCCCCCTCCCCGTACGCGAGGGGTTCGCGATGCAGAGCGTCCAACGCCTGGGTGAGCACACGGAGAGGCATACGCCGCGCGAAGACGACGTTCACATCGCGGCCCGGAAAGGGATCATGTATCCAGTCGGTCATGCGGAGCACCCTAGGCGCGGGCACTGACATCGCCGACGGCCCCGTGGAGCAGCGCACGGGCCGCCGACGCGAGGACTCAGTCGGAGCCCGACTCCCCGGCGAACAGGTCCTCGGCGCGCGCCACCGTCCGGGAACGCTCCAGCCAGGTGTCGACCCGGTCGAGATCGGTGCAGGTCGTGATGCGTTCACGCACGTCGGCCGCTACGGGGATGCCGCGCACCTCCAGTACGAACAGGATCCCTTCTGCTTTGCCTTTGGCCTGGCCTTCCAGATAGGCCGTCTCACGAACCGTCCCCCGGCCGGGGAAGTAGCTGACGAACGACATGATGTCCTCCCATTTCTTTCCTGCGGGGGTCTTCCCCAAGGTGACTTCGAGGAAGTCGAAGAAGTACTCGGCGGTGTCGGGATCGGTTTCCCGGAGTTCCTGAAGGGCGCTACTGATTGCTTCCAGTATGGCGTCGCCGTCGGAGCTGCGGGCGTGCGCCAGGGCGGAAAGCACGGCCAGTGGCAGGTTCTTGGCCACGGTCCTGACATCCGTGATCACCGGCAGGTTGTCCGGACCGGCGACCAGCGGATACACGCGCAGAGCCGTCCAGCCGCTTGTGCCACAGGCGAAGGGGCCGGTCGCCCACTTGGCGGTGGCTTGGTCCTGGCAGACCACGAGCAGCAGCACGGGCAGTTCGTACTTCGCCTGAAGGTAACTGACGTAATACGCCCAGCTCCGCTCCTTGCCCGCAACCTTGCCCGACTGCGACTCGATGGCGAGCAGGAAGTCCTCGCCGTCGGACGGGCCGATGCGCAGCACGGTGTCCACGCGCCGTTCCAGCGGCCGGGTTTCCGTCACGTCCGTGGTGACGGCGTCCACCGTCGCCTTCGCAGATAACGGGACTCCCAGCACCCCGAACACGGGAGCCAGGATCTCGGGCCGCTCCTGAAAGATGCGGTGCAAGCCCTCGTGAGCTGATGTGACCATGTGCGCAACCTTGACTCAGTGACGGAAGGGATTTCGAGGCATTCGCGATGCGTTCGCTCTTTCGAGTTACGCAAAACGTTCACGCCGCCGAGTTCAGCTCGCACCACACGAATTTGCCGCGATTCCCGAAACGGGACAGCGGCTGCCACCCCCACAGATGGGCACAGGCCAACACCATCCCCAGCCCACGCCCGTCCTCCGACTCGACGAGCTGCCCCAACTCCCTTGGCGGCTCCGGCGGTCGGGGGTCCGCATCCCAGGCTCCGATTCGCAGGACACCGGCCGACCAGCGGACGCGGAGGGCGGCGGGGCCCTTGGTGTGACGTACGGCGTTGGACACCAGCTCGGTGGCGAGGAGTTCGGCGACGTCGACGAAGTCGATCAGTCCGTGCATGGTGAGGATCAGACGGAGGGTGCGGCGGCTGACGGTGACGGCGCGGAGGTCGTTCGGGATGTAGAGGGAGTACTCCCAGGACTCGGGATCGGTTTCCTTCTCGACTTCGGGCATGCGTCAACTCCCGTTCGGCGGTGGGGGGGTGCGGTCGGCGGGTGGTGGCATGCCGCAGCCGTCATGGCAGGACGGAGTGGTGCACTTCCGAGGATCCCGGCGTTCCGCAGAGTGTGCGTCGCATCACCGACGGTATGTCTAACTTGTAAGCCCGAGCAAGCCGATCGCGTAATCTGACCCCGAACGAGCGGCACCAGCAGGCGTGTTGATCAAGGAGCTATGGATGGTCCTGAGACGCGAACCCACGGCGCGTCAACTGCGCCTGGGGATCGAGTTGCGCAGACTCCGCGAGGCGGCAGGACTCACCGCCACCGAGGCAGCAGCGCTGCTTGGGGCGAATCGCGTCCAGATGAGCCACATCGAAACCGGACTCGCGGGCGTGAGCGAGCAGCGACTCCGCCGCCTCGCGTCCCACTACGCCTGCACGGACGAGGATTTCATCGAAGCGCTGGTCACAATGGCCACCGACCGGACACGGGGTTGGTGGGAGGAGTACCGCGGCCTGCTGTCCACACCGTTCATGGACCTGTCCGAGCTGGATCACCACGCCCGGTTTCAGTACAACGTGGCCATCCTGTTCGTACCGGGCTTGCTCCAGACAGAGGACTACGCCCGCGCCGTGTACTCCACCAGGATTCCCGAACTCACGGAGGAACAACTTGAGTTGCGCGTGCGCCACCGCATAGCGCGCCAGGTGATCATCAACAGCCCCTCGCCCATCCCCCTCGATGCGGTGATTCACGAAGCGGCGCTGCGGATCATGGTCGACACCCGGACCACTGCACGAACCCAGCTCATCCGCATCCTGGAACTCTCCGAAGCGGATCACATCACCGTGAGGGTCGTTCCCTTCGATCTGGAGGGCTTCTCCTGGGGCAGCAGCACCATGGCCTATCTGGGCGGCAGCGTGACCAAACTGGACACAGTGATCCGCGACACCCCCACCGGTGCGGTCTATGTCGACGCAGAAGATCAACTGACCACGTACCGAGCCCGCTTCCAGGAGGTAAAGGCCATGGCACTCGAACCGGAACGGTCACGCGACCTCGTCCAGAGGCTGGCGAAAGAGCTGTGAAGCATCCCCTGCCGACACCCGACAGCTGGCGAAAGTCGTCCTACTCCGCCGGCGGCGACGGCGACGACTGCGTGGAGATAGCCGACTCCCCCACCCACATAGCCATCCGCGACTCCAAGACCCCCACCACCCGCACCCTCACCTTCCCGGCCTCCGCCTACACCCTGTTCGTCGACTCCCTCAAGTCGCCCACACGCGACGCCCCCAAGCCGTCGTAGGACACACACCCTCACACGTCAGCCGGATTCCCCTTCCGCCACCGCCACCGCCAGAACTCACTGACCCGGTGGTCATCCTCGAAACCGGCGCCCAGGGGCCCCACCCGGTCGATCGCCTCACCGGTGCGCGGATCGTCGCGCAGGGAGAGACCGTAGGCGGCTTCCAGGCGCACGAGTTGGTTGTCGTGGGCGAGCAGCGCCACCAGGGCGTCGGCCACGGCGGGCGTGCGGATTCGGGAGTTGGCGAGCGTCACCGCCGCCGCGCTCCGTGCGTCCGGGTCCGGGTCCTCGGCCAGGAGAAGCAGCGCCCGGGTGATCGCCGGGAGGAGTTCGTCGTCCCGCATGCCCGCCTCGCACGCTGCGACCCGCACCTCGATGTCCGGGTCTCGGGTGAGGGTGAGCAACCCGGCCCTGGCCTCAGGAGTCAAGGGGACGCCGTACGTCGAGAGGGCGTTGGGCACTTCACGACGTACGCGGGGGTCGGGATGGTCGGCGTAGCGGAGCCCGATGGCCTCCTGGCCCTCATGCGTGTATTCGGTGTAGACGTCCAGCACCTTCGCGAGCATCCCGCTGTCTGTTTCCTCTGCCGCCCAGGCAGCCAGGAATTCACACTCCTGCTTCTTGTAGTAGGGGTCGGGATAAACGAGCGCCCGCATCCTGAGGTAGTCGAGCACGAACTGGCGGTGCGCCGGAGCGACGTCATGGCGGTGGGCCACCACGGCCGACCAGGTCTCGAAGCTGCGCCGCCCGGCGAGAATCCAGCGGACCGTCGTCCAGTTCACATGGTCTTCGTCGGGCGGATCGACGGCACGGGCGATCAGCTCGTCGACGGGGGTCAGGATGCGGAAGGCCCACTCCAGCGACGTGAGGATGGCCCCGTGCCCGGCCCGCACGACGAGCCCGCCGAGCGAGACCTGCTCGACCCAGTCGCACTCGCCGTCGTCCTGCACCCGGACCGTCTCCGCCGGCCCCGACCCACCCGTCCTGCGCCGCAGCTCGTCGGCCGCACCGGTCTCGTACCAGCCCCGCGCCAGAGTGAGCAGCCGTTCCCGGGCCTCCTCCGGCAGCCGCAGCCGGGGCTCCTTGCCCAGGACCGCCGAGAAGACCGCCGGGGAGCCTCCGTCGACAGCGCGCCACAGAGGCGTGGTCCCGTCCGGCAGCACCCGGTCGGGGTCCGCCCCGCCCTCCACCAGCGCCTCGGCGACTGCTTCGTCGTACGCCGCGACAGCCACGCACAGCACCGGCAGACCGTCCGCATCCGCATCAGAGTTCGCGTCCGCGTCCGCCTCCGTATTCATCGTGTCCGGATCGGCGCCCTCCTCCAACAGGACCCGCACCGACTCGACATCCCCTGCCCGAACCGCCGAACTGAGCCGACTGTCGAGCGCTCCCTCACTCATCCCTCACCCCTCCCGCACAAGGCACAACAAGGGCCCCGCCGCTCGAAAGCGACGGGGCCCTTGGCACTGCATAACATGGGAATTGTGGAGATGGCGGGAATCGAACCCGCGTCCAACGGTGCGGAATCAGGGCTTCTCCGTGTGCAGTTCGCTGTGCTTTTCTCGGCCCCGGCAATCACGCGAACAAGTCGCCGACGGGCCCAGTCACTGTTAGATTTCCCTCTTCACCCCGTGACCGGGATCAAGGTTTAGTCCCCTAGCTGATGCCAGGATCCGGGTCGGGAACAGCCCCGGGCTGACACTCCCTTAGTAAGGAGCAGAGCTCGTCGCTACCTGAAATCAGGCGGCGAGGGAGAGCTGCTGCTGCTTGAGAGAATCGCTGTTTGAATTGGCGATTATTTTTTTCGGCCTGTGGTTTACGAGATCATGGCCGCTTCCTCGACACGCTTCACCTGCTTCGACAGCCGCTGTCGAAACCGATCA
Source organism: Streptomyces sp. NBC_00576 (assembly GCF_036345175.1). Lineage (NCBI taxonomy): Bacteria > Bacillati > Actinomycetota > Actinomycetes > Kitasatosporales > Streptomycetaceae > Streptomyces > Streptomyces sp. NBC_00576. The sequence goes on from NZ_CP107780.1 coordinate 4,035,376, forward strand.
TCCCCATGTTGTTTTTTCAAGCCCTCCGAAGAGGAGTCCCTCCGAGGAGGAACACGCACCCTCGGTGAGGTGCAGTTGCCATCGTACGTGACCAACGCGCGCCGATGCCACCGAATTCCCGGCGCTACGCGTGCTGCTGCCTGCGCTTCACCGCCGAGACCGCCCGGTCCGTCTCGCGACGGTCCTGCTTCTCCCGCAGCGTCTGCCGCTTGTCGTACTCCTTCTTGCCTCGCGCCAGCGCGATCTCGATCTTCGCCCGGCCGTCCTTGAAGTACAGGGAGAGGGGCACGATCGCGTGACCCGACTCCTGCGACTTCGACTCCAGCTTCTCGATCTCCTCGCGGTGCAGCAGCAGCTTCCGCTTGCGCCGGGCACTGTGGTTGGTCCAGGTGCCCTGGCTGTACTCCGGCACGTGCACGTTGTGCAGCCACGCCTCGTTCCCGTCGAGCTGCACGAAGCCGTCGACGAGCGAGGCCCGCCCCTGGCGCAGGGACTTCACCTCGGTACCGGTGAGGACCAGACCGGCCTCGTAGGTGTCGATGATGGCGTAGTCGTGGCGCGCCTTCTTGTTCTGGGCGATCAGCTTGCGCCCTTTTTCCTTAGCCATAGTGACGCCATTTTCGCACTAGGAGGGTGCTGGAAGGAAAGTCGATTACCAGGGGAGTACGAGGGGAGCACGACGGGACCACGAGGGACCACGAGGGACTACGAGGGGTCGCCCAGCCCACTGAGCACGGTCTCCGCCTGCTCCAGTGCTCCCTGGTCGGCATCGAGGTCCGGCGTGAGGCCCACACCGTCGACGCCGCGCCCCGAAGGGGTGCGGTAGTGGCCGACGGTCAGTTCGGCGACGGAGCCGTCGGGCAGTCGGCTCGGCATCTGCACCGAGCCCTTGCCGAAGGTCCTGGTGCCCACCACGACGGCCCGGCCGCGGTCCTGGAGGGCGCCGGTGAGCAGCTCGGCCGCGCTCATCGTGCCGCCGTCGACGAGCGCGACCAGGGGTCTGGTGGTGTCGCCGCCCGGATCGGCGTGCAGGGCGCGCTGCTCGCCGTTGACGTCGTACGTGGCGACGAGGCCGCCGTCGAGGAAGGCGGAGGCGGCGGTGACGGCCTCGGTGACCAGGCCGCCGGAGTTGCCGCGCAGGTCGAGAATGATCCCGGCGTCGGCCGGGGCCTCCCGTACGGCGCTGCGCACCACATCGCCGACCCCCTTGGTGAAGGCGGCGACCCGGATGACGGTGGCCTTGCTCTCGGCGTCCTGCCGAACGGTCGCGGAGTCCGTGGAGAGCTGTGCCCGGCGCACTGTCTCGCTCCACGCGCGCGTGCCGCGTTCCAGCCCGAGCCGGACGGTCGTACCGGCGGCGGCGTCCTGCGCGTCACCGCGCAGTAAGGAGACGACCTCGGTGACCGGCCGCCCGTCGACCGCCTTGCCGTCCACACTCCGCAGCCGGTCTCCGCTACGGATCCCGGCGACGGCCGCGGGCGACCCGGACCGCACCCTGGTGACCTCGATACGGCCGTCCCGCTCGCGCCGCGCCCACAGCCCGACGCCCGTGTACCGGCCGTCGAGGGCCTCCTCCAGCTCCTCGTACTCCCCCGGGGAGTACACCGCTCCCCAGCGGTCCCCGCTGCGGCTGACGGCTCGCTCGGCGGCTTCCATGGGGGACTTGCCGTCGGCCATGGCCTCGGCGGCAACGGCGGCGACATCCTCGTGGCGCCCTGCGGGGGCGGCGGCGGGAGCCGCGTCCGGAAGGGAGGACTTCCGCTCGGCGGGCTCGGGGAACGAGCCGGTGGCCGCGCCGGCGACCAGGACACTGGCGAAGAGCAACGTCAGAGCCGCCCCGCGGCCTGCGCGGCGGGGCTGTGTGAACAGGTCGCGGCCCGACATGCCGGTGAGTCTAGGACAACGCGAAGGGCCGTACGGTCGGTTGACCGAACGGCCCTCTTGGCATGCGTCACACCTTCAGGTACTTGCGCAACGCGAAGAACGCGGCCACCGCGGGCATCAGCAGACTCGTCGCGAGGATCAGCGGAAGCTTGGTGAGCAGGGCGTCCCAGCCGATGAAGTTGATCAGGTTCAGCTTCGAGGACAGGGCCATGCCGTGGTCGATCGTGAAGTAGCGCCCAGCGATCAGGAAGAGGCACGCCACACCGCCCCCGATCAGCCCCGCGACCGCGGCCTCCATGATGAACGGCGCCTGGATGTAGAAGCCGGAGGCACCGACCAGCCGCATGATCCCGGTCTCCCTCCGACGGCTGAAGGCGGAGACTCGCACCGTGTTGACGATCAGCAGCAGCGCGACGACCAGCATGAGCGCCATCACGCCGAGCGCCGCCCGGTTCATCAGGTTCAGCAGCTCGAAGAGGTTGTCGAGAACCCCCTTCTGGTCCTGCACGGACTGCACACCATCGCGCCCGTCGAAGGCAGTCGCGATGACCTGGTACTTCTCCGGGTCCTTGAGCTTGATCCGGTACGACTCCTGCATCTGGTCCGGGGTGAGCGAACTGGCCAGCGGGGAGTCGCCGAACTGCTCCTTGTAGTGCTTGTAGGCGTCGTCCGCGGACTCGTACGTGACCGTCTCGACGACCGAGTCCATCTTCTTCAGGTCGGTGAGGATCTGCTTCTTCTGGTCCGAGGTCACCGCGCCCTTGGCACAGTTCGGGTCGGACTCGGCGTCGCTCTTGTTGCAGAGGAACACCGAGACGTTGACCTTGTCGTACCAGTAGCCCTTCATGCTGCTGACCTGGTCGCTCATCAGGAGCGACCCGCCGAACAGGGCGAGCGACAGGGCGACGGAGACAATGACGGCGAAGGTCATCGTCAGATTGCGACGGAGACCGACACCGATCTCCGACAGTACGAACTGGGCGCGCATGGCGTGCTCAAGCCTTTCCGAGGACTCCGAGGACTGTCAGGGTCACTGACCGTCAGTGACTGTCAGTGGCCTTCAGTGCTGGTAGCCGTAGACGCCGCGCGCCTGGTCGCGGACGAGGCGGCCCTTCTCCAGCTCGATGACGCGCTTGCGCATCTGGTCCACGATGTTCTGGTCGTGCGTCGCCATCACCACGGTCGTGCCCGTCCGGTTGATCCGGTCGAGCAGCTTCATGATGCCGACGGAGGTCTGCGGGTCGAGGTTGCCGGTCGGCTCGTCGGCGATCAGCAGCTTGGGCCGGTTCACGAAGGCCCGCGCGATGGCGACACGCTGCTGCTCACCACCGGACAGCTCGCCGGGCATCCGCTCTTCCTTGCCGCCGAGCCCGACGAGGTCGAGCACCTGGGGCACGGACTTGCGGATCTCGCCCTTCGACTTGCCGATGACCTCCTGCGCGAAGGCGACGTTCTCGGCGACCGTCTTGTTCGGCAGCAGCCGGAAGTCCTGGAACACCGTCCCCAGCTGGCGCCGCATCTGCGGCACCTTCCAGTTGGAGAGGCGCGCGAGGTCCTTGCCGAGGACGTGCACCTGGCCGTGGCTGGCGCGCTCCTCGCGGAGGATCAGTCGCAGGAAGGTGGACTTTCCGGAGCCGGAGGACCCGACGAGGAAGACGAACTCACCCTTCTCGACCTCCAGGGTGACATCCCTGAGGGCGGGGTGGTTCTGCTTGGGGTAGACCTTGGAAACGCTGTCGAATCGGATCACGGATACACCACGGACCATCGGGGGCAGGTGACCGTGACCATACGCGAACCGAGCACAGGAGCGCAGGCACGGGAGTGCTTTGCGCAAGGGTTGTGCACTTTTATGCCGGTCGACGGACGGCCGCGCAACCTCGACTGACCCGCGGGAGAGCTGGGCAGGATAAAGCGATCCGCGCCGAAATCCGCGGAACCTGGCACAGTGGAGCATGGAGTCGGGAACGGTTGCGGTCCCGGAAGCGTTGTGTACGTGAAAGCGGCGCAAGGAGGGCGAGGCGCATGACGTACGACCGATTGGTGTGCGCGAACTGCGCGGCGCCCGTGAGCGAGGGACGCTGTCGCGTCTGCCGGGCCAACCGTGAGCGGTGGCAGCAGGAGGGTCCGTTCGGCGGACTCAATCCGATGGCGCTGATCGCGCTGCTGGCGGTGCTGATAGCGGCACTGGCACTGGTGGCGCACCAGACGGCATAGCCCGAGCAGCCCGGCGACAGTCCCCGAGCGACAGTCACAGTCAACGCACGAAGGGCCCGGAGCGAGGATGCTCCGGGCCCTTCGTGCGTACGCACTACCAGGTACTGCCGACTACCAGCTGCTACTAGGCTGCTGCGCCGCCACGGCCGCCCACGAGGCGCGGGAGGACGCGGAAGGCGATACCGCCGGCGATCATCGTGGCCGCACCGATGATGAGGAAGGTCGTCTCCGCGGCACCGGTCTCGGCGAGCTCGGCGCCAGAACCCTGGGCCGAGGTCTCGGAACCCGTTTCGGTGAGGGACGAGGTGCCCTCCTCCTGGACGGAGGTGTTCGAGCCGCCGTCGGGGTCGGTGTTGCTGTTGCCGCCGTCGGTGTCCGTACCGGAACCGTTGCCGTCACTGCCGTTGCCCGTGCCGGATCCGGTGTCGCCGGTCGGCTCGTCGGACGGCTCCTCCTCGGTGGGCTCACTCGGCTCCGTGGAGGGCTCCGCCGGGCCCGACGGCTCCGGGTCGGTCGCGGTGGGCTCCGGGTCGGGCAGAGTGGGCTCCGGGTCGGGCAGGGTGGGCTCGGGGTCGGGCAGGGTGGGCTCGGGGTCCGGGAGCGTGGGCTCCGGGGCAGTCGGGAGCCCGGTCGGGTCGGGCGTGGTCGGGCTCGGCGTACCGGCGCAGACCACGATCAGGCAGTCGTCGTCGGTGGCGGAGGCGATGCCTGCGGCGGTGAACGAGGCACCGGCGGCGATGACCGCTCCGGCCGCGATCCGCGCGACCCGGATCCGCGTCTTGCTTGTCATATGGCTGCTACCCCCAGTAGCTGAAATCATCAGTGGAGCCGCGCTCGGGGCGGTGATCGACAGGGGTGGCAGTGAGCGCCCCCGGGTCACATGCGCCCCAGAGATACGCATGCCGAGCTTTACCTTTCCGATTTCCCAAGAACACGTCAAGGTCGTTGCGCGTGCAATGTCCCCTTACTCCTCCCTTGCCGCACATCGGACCCTGTGAGTGTGATGTAAAACCCAGACATCTCCAGACGCAAAGCAACCGCCGCCCTGTGGGCGGCGGTTGCTTTGTCGATAAGGAGTTCTACTTCTCCTGCTGCTTGCGCCAGCGAATTCCGGCTTCGAGGAAACCGTCGATCTCACCGTTGAACACGGCCTCGGGGTTGCCGACTTCGAAGTCCGTCCGCAGGTCCTTGACCATCTGGTAGGGGTGCAGGACGTACGAACGCATCTGGTTGCCCCAGGAGTTGCCGCCGTCGCCCTTGAGGGCGTTCATCTTGGCCTGCTCCTCCTGACGGCGCCGGTCGAGGAGCTTGGCCTGGAGGACGTTCATCGCGCTCGCCTTGTTCTGGATCTGCGACCGCTCGTTCTGACAGGAGACGACGATGCCGGTAGGGAGGTGGGTCAGGCGCACCGCCGAGTCGGTGGTGTTGACGCCCTGGCCACCGGGGCCGGAGGACCGGTAGACGTCGACGCGCAGCTCGGACTCGTCGATCTCGATGTGATCGGTCGTCTCCACCACGGGCAGGATCTCCACACCGGCGAACGAGGTCTGCCGGCGCCCCTGGTTGTCGAAGGGCGAGATGCGTACGAGGCGATGCGTGCCCTGCTCCACGGACAGCGTCCCGTAGGCGTACGGCACCTGGACGGCGAAGGTGGTCGACTTGATGCCGGCCTCTTCGGCGTACGACGTCTCGTAGACCTCGGTCTTGAAGCCCTTCTGCTCGGCCCACCGCAGGTACATCCGCTGCAGCTTCTCGGCGAAGTCGGCGGCGTCCACGCCACCGGCCTCCGCGCGGATGTTGACGAGGGCCTCACGGGCGTCGTACTCACCGGAGAGGAGGGTACGGACCTCCATCTCGTCGAGGGCCTTCTTGACGGAGGTCAGCTCGGTCTCGGCCTCGGCGCGGGTGTCCGGGTCGTCCTCCTCCTCGGCCATCTCGAAGAGCACGCTCAGATCGTCGATCCGCCCGCGCAGCGCCTCGGCCTTCCTCACCTCCGCCTGGAGGTGGGAAAGCTTGCTGGTGATCTTCTGCGCTTCCTCCGGGTCGTCCCACAGGGACGGGGCTGCCGCCTGCTCCTCGAGCACGGCGACATCTGCCCTCAGCTTGTCGAGGTCCAGGACGGCCTCGATCGACTCCATGGTCGAGGAGAGGGACTTGAGCTCTTCGGATACATCGACGACTGCCACGACACCAGCGTAACGGCTCCGCCGAGCGGCAGGATTTCGGTGCCGTCTCTTGAACTGGGGCGGGCTTTTCCCACCTGTCCGTCCGACGTTCGACAGACGTGGTCACGCCCTCCCGTCACCGCCTCCGTCCAGCCCAGGACCAGGCATTTCAGCCCGTCCGGCGTTTGAGGACAAGGCCCTTCAGGGCCGTAGCGGGGGTCTGGGGGCGCAGCCCCCAGGGACGGGGGGGTAGGGGCGGCGGGGTCGAGAAAACCGCCCCTCACGGCGACGCCGGTGCCGAGTTTCTCGTGTCCTGAGGCGTCGCCCCCGCGTCGTCGCCCGACGCGGCCACCCACGTACCGACCCCCACCGCAGCCACCAGCACCACCGCAGCCGCCCCCAACGTCACCCTGCGCCGCCGCGCCGAAGCCCGATGCCGGGCCGAGCCAGGACGCGGCGCGCCCACGGGACGCGGCACGCGGGCCGTACCCAGCGCCCCGCCCGCCAGCTCGTCCGGCCCGGGCACCCGCATCGACGTGTGCGTGTCCCGGTTCGAATCCGGCTTCGCGCCCCGCACCAACGGCACCGCGCCCCGCCGCACCCGCTCCCCCGCCGGCGCGGCCACCTCGTCGTACGCCTCGTCCCGCGCACCCTGCCCATGCCCATGCCCTGGGCCCTGGCCGAACTCCGCCCCGTCCTCCTCCGAGTCGGGCTCGTCCACGTCCAGCGGCGGCATCCCCACCAGCAACGGCAACTGCTCCCGCAGCCGCGCCCCCAGCTCCGACGCCCGCAGCCGCGACGCCGGCGCCTTCGCCAGGCACTGCACGAGCAGCTGCCACAGTTCTTCGGGAATCCCGGGGAGGGGGACCACCGTCTCTGTCACATGCCTGCGCAGCACCGCGCCCGGGTGGCCGCCGCCGAAGGGCGTGAAGCCGGCCAGCAGCTCGTACAGGACGGTCGCCAGCGCGTAGATGTCGACCGCCGCGCGCGGGGGCAGGCCCTCGACGATCTCCGGCGCCAGATAGTCCGGTGTACCGATGATCTTCGTGGCCCGGGTCCGTCGCGGTGAGTCGATCAGTTTCGCGACGCCGAAGTCCGTCAGGAGGGCGGGGTGCGAGCCGCCGGGGCCCAGGGGGCCCTGCATGTCCAGCAGGACGTTCTCCGGCTTCACGTCGCGGTGCACGACCCCGGCGGCGTGCGCGGCGGACAGCCCGTCCGCGACGTCGGCCACTATCGCGACCGCGGCCTCGGGTGCGAGCCTGCGCTCGCGGTCGAGCCGGGTACGCAGGTCCGTACCCCGCACCAGGTCCATGACGAGCGCAAGGTCGTTGCCGTCGACCACCAGGTCCCGTACGGACACGATGTTCGGATGCTCCAGACCGAGCAACGCGGTCCGCTCCTGCACGAAGCGTCCGACGAGCTCCTGGTCCGACGCCAGGTCCTCGCGCAACAGCTTGACGGCGACGGGCCCCTCGGGGCCCTCGCCCAGCCACACCGTGCCGGCGCTGCCCCGCCCCAGGATCTGGTTGGCGGTGTACCGGCTGCCGATCTTCCGTGCCAAGACTGCTCCTACAGACGCGTGTTGCCGACGCGGCGCCGATCCGGGGCGAAACACCAGCGGCTGTGCCGCGGGCCCCTGGACCTCCAGCCGACAGACCTCGACCTCAGCCGATAAAGCTACGCGTCCGGAGGCCCAACCTTCACCGCCGGGACGGAAATCACCCGCCAGGTGTCGACAAATCCCCAGAGTCGCACCGGAATCACGACCGGAGCACCGCCCGTCTGGTCCTCATATGCACCGACTACCGCCAGATTGCCCGGGTGACCTCCTCGCGGCCGGGACAGCCGGCCCGGGGCAGCCGGGCCACTCGCGCGCCGCCGGGTCCCGGGTCAGTTCCCAGAGCCCCCGGATCCGCCGGAGCCCCCGCCCAGATCCCCGACCCACCCGCTGACGGTGTCGATCCAGTCACCGAGCTGCGCGAAGAACCCCTTCGTCGACCCGATCCATCCCTGCAGCGGGCTCAGTTCCCAGATCAGCCACGCGGCGACGAACAGGATGATGATCGTGAACAGGCACCCCTTGAGGCAGCCGAGCCCGGGGATCTTCATCCGGTTGGCGCTGCGCTGCCTGGGTTCCCTCGGTTCCCTGGGCTCACGCGGCGGCCGTCCCTCGGGCTGCTGAGGGCGCTGGGGAACGGGAGCGGGAGCGGGCGGCGCGTACCGCTGCGGCTGCTGGTGCTGCTGGTGCTGAGGCGGCGCGTACTGCTGGTGCTGGGGCGGCTGCCCCTGCCCCTGCGGATATCCGTATCCGGGCTGGGGCTGCGGCCCCCGCTGCTGACGCGACGTCTGCTGCTGGTACGGCGGCTGCTGGGGCTGTTGCTGCGGCGGCCGGCCCGGCTGCCGCTGGGGCCGGCGGCGCAGGGGGTCCTCGCCGGGGTCCAGGTACTGGACCTGCGTCTGCTCGTTTCGGTCCCGGGCGGCACGCAGCTGGTTCTGCCAGGGGTGCGGGTCCTCGGGCCCCCCGGGCTGGTTCTGCGGCACGGGCGGCATGACGGCCGTGGGGTCCGCGGCGCCCACGGCACCCATTCCCACGGCACCTGGACCCCCGGTGTGCGGCAGCACGCTGGTGGCGGCGTTCGGGTCGTACGCCCCCGGCATGCCCGCGCTGTGCGGCAGCACCTGGGTCGGGTCGCCCGCCCCGGGTACCGCGGTCGGCGCCGGATCCGGTGCGAGCAGGTGGACGACACCCTCGGCGGCCGCGATCTGCATCGAGTTGGCGTGGACGCCGATGCCTTCGGCGACGACGCGCAGCCCGCGCGCGAGGTTCTCGGCGCTGGGGCGTTCGTCCGGGTTCTTGCGCAGGCAGCGCTCGATGACCGTCCACAGGGGTTCGGGCACGGTCGACGGGCGGCGCGGCTCGGCGGTGAGGTGCTGGTGCAGTACTTCGAGGGCGGACCCGCCGCCGAACGGCGGACGGCCGGTGACCAGCTCGTACATCAGGATGCCGGCGCCGTAGATGTCGACGGCGGAGGTCTGCGGACGGCCTTCGGCGGACTCCGGGGCGACGTAGGCGGGAGTGCCGACGAACTCGTGGGTGCGGGTGAGGCCCGGGGAGTCGGCGAGGCGGGCGATGCCGAAGTCGGTGAGCATCGGATGCATCCGGCCGTTGTCCTGCATGAGCAGGACGTTGGCGGGCTTCAGGTCCCGGTGCACGACACCGTCGGCGTGGCTGACGGCGAGCGCGTCGGCGATCTGGGCGGTGAGGAGGGCGGCGGCGACGGGCGTGAAGGGACCGTTCTCCCGCAGGTACCGGTGCAGGTCGGGCCCGTCGATGAGGTCCATGACCAGCGCCAGCAGATCGCCCTCGACCACCAGGTCCCGTACGCGGACGATGTTCGGGTGGATCAGCCGCAGCAGCACGGACCGCTCGCGCAGGAAGCGCATCACGATGTCCGCGTCGTTGGCGAGCTCCTCCTTGAGGACCTTGATCGCCACGGTCTCGCCGGGCTGGCCGGGCACGGCTGCCTCGGCTCCCGCGGTCTCCCTCTGGCGGGCGCGCCAGACGGTGCCTGTGGCGCCGCGTCCCAGCGGCTCCTCAAGGAGGTACTTGCTCCCTACCGGCCGCACGTCATGGCTCCCTTACATACGTACATCCCGTACACGGTCTTCCGACCCACTGTAGTGCCGCGCTCCCTGAACACCCCGGGCAGCGGCCGCCACCCACAGACGGCTACGTACGGCCGCCTTCGCGCGTTCGACGAAAAGACATGGGAAACGTGGGAAAAGCTGTCGGAAAGTCGTCGGGAAAGACGTCTCGATCGGTCACCTCGGTTGCCGAATCCCGAACGTGACCGATCTCAAACCGATAACCAAACCGATCCCAAACGGACAGCCGCCAGTCACTGGTCAGGCACTTTTGCGGGCAGAGACGACCATTCAAGATCACTTATCGGTGGGGGGCGGGCGCGTTGTCAGTGGCAGGTGCGAGGATGCCTCCAGTACTGGCCTACGTGCTCGTGTGCGGTGGGGGAAGTCCGCGGTGGTGGGACCCGTGGCGTGACTTCGTCCTCCTTTCCGGGTGTCCGTGCAGAAGGGACCGCTGACGGCGATGCAGATCCGGTTGACCGTCGTAGACCCGCTGGGCCCGCCCTCGGAGCCGTGGGCGCGCGCCGCGAGCTGCGACGTACTGGTCACCGCTCCCGCCGGCACGGCGCTCGCCACGGTCGCCTCGGCCCTGGCGTCGGTGGTCGCGGGCGACGGGGGTTCGTCACTGCCCGAGCGCGGCCGGGACCGCGAGAGCGGTGGCGCGGTGGTGCTCTACGCGGGCGACCAGCGCCTCGACGCCCAGCGCTGCACCCTCGGGGAGCCCCCGCTGGTCGACGGCGCCGTGCTCGCCCTCGGTACACCCGCGGAGCCCGAGCCGCACCCCGAGGCGGACGAGGTGGCGGCCCAGCTGCACGTGGTCGCGGGACCGGACGCGGGCGGGGTCCATCTCCTGCACGGCGGCCAGATCACCATCGGCCGCTCCGCCGACGCCGACGTCCCGCTGGACGACCCGGACGTATCCCGGCTGCACTGCGCGGTCACGGTCGCGGCGGACGGCCGCATAGGGGTCGCGGACCTCGGCTCCACGAACGGTACGACGCTGTCCGGCACCCGCCTCGGCACCCGCCCCGTCCGTCTCGCGCCGGGCGCGCTGCTGCGCATCGGCGAGTCCGCCCTGCGGCTGACGCCGCCCGGGGACGCGGGCACACGCGTGGGCACGACCCCCGACGGCGAGGGCCACGTGCGCGTGAGCGTCACCGAAGGGCGCACGACGACCGCGGGGCGCCCGGCGGACGAGTCGGTGGCCCCCGAGGACGCCCAGGACACCCACGGCAGGCGCCCCTCCCCCACGACATCCCCCTCCCGATCCACATCCGCGTCTCGTCCGGCTCAGACGCCTCACGCGCGCGTGCAGCCCGGCGGCACGGCGAAACCGCCCTCCGGGGAGACCCATCACGCCTACGGTTCGGCGAGTTGGGGAGCCGCCGGGGGCGCACCCGAGTCACGTGCCCCGCGAAACTCGGCGGAGGCGGCGCAGCCGCTCGTCCCGGGTCAGGGGCGGGCACCGCAGATCGAGCGCCGGGGGTCCACGGGCCCGGCAGGCGCTCCGGGAACCGCGGGTACGGCGAGGGCTTCCGGCGGCGCCGGGGACACCCACGGCGCCGGCTTCTCCGTGCCGGGGCCGGTGTCCGGGGCTGCCGCGGTACCGCGGGCACGCTCCCACGACGTGGGCGAGGGCGAGGCGGAGGCTTCCGCGGGCAGCGGGCGCAAGGGCACGCCCGTCAGGGGGACGGACGTTCCGCAGGGCGTGCGCAGGCGCGGTGGGCTCTCCAAGTGGGCGCGGCGGCTGACCGGCGGGCGCGCGGAGCAGGAGGCGATCGAGGGCGAGGTGTACGACGACGAGGGGCCGGTGTCCGACCCGGCCGCCCCGGAGTTCACGGACGTCCCGTCGCAGGCACCGGAGAGCTGGCCCGACCCGGCGACGCTGCTGCTCACGGCCCTGGGCCCGGGCCCTCGGCTCTGGGAGCGCGGCCCGGGCCACCCGGAAGCGCTCACGGTCCGGCTCGGTACGGCGGACCGCGCGGCCCCCGACGGCTCGGGGCTGCTGCCCGCCGTACCGGTGACCGCCGGGCTGCGTGAGGTCGGGGCGCTGGGGCTGGCGGGGCCGCGCGCGCGGCTCGCGGGGCTGGCCCGTGCGGTGGTGGCCCAGCTGACGGCGCTGCACTCCCCCGAGGCCCTGGAAGTCGTCCTGATCAGCACGGACCGCGCGCGCACCCCCGAGGAGCGCACCGCCGAGTGGTCCTGGCTCGGGTGGCTCCCGCATCTGCGCCCCGGGCACGGTCAGGACTGCCGCCTCCTCGTCGCCTACGACCGCGAACAGGCCACGGCCCGCACCGACGAACTCCTGCGCCGCCTGGAGGACCGCGATGCGGAAACGGCGGCGAAGTGCCTCACCGAGGGTGGCGGAGACCCGGACCTGGGCGCGCAGGGTGACCGGGGAGCGGCCCGACGGCCCTCGTGGGCCCGGGACGACGGCCCTGCCGCGTCGGCGGACGGTTTCGCGGGGCCGTACACCGTGGTCGTCGTGGACGGGGACCCGGGCGGTGCCGCGGTCCGGGAGGCCGTCGCTCGGTTGGCGCAGGAGGGACCCCGGGCCGGGATACACGTCGTGTGCCTCGCGGAGACGGAGGCGGCGTCGCCCGCGTCACCGGTGACGGAGACGTACGAGGCGGCGTGCGCGGCCTCACCGCCGTTCCGTGAGTGCGGGGCGGTGGCACTGCTCAGCGGTGACGTGGCCACGGCGCTGCATGTGATGCGGGTGGCACGGGCGGGGGTGACGGCGCCTGGGCGGGCGGATGCCACCGACGCAGGCTTCGATGCCGGCTCCGGCTACTGCTCCGGCGGTACGACGGGCCGAGCGCCCGCCGGCGGCGCCGGGCTGGTCGGGCAGGGTTCCGTCGCCGCCGTGGATGCCGTCTCGCTGGCCTGGGCCGAGCGGTTCGCGCGGGCGCTGGCTCCGCTGCGCACCGACGGTGCCGCCGGGGGACGGCAGCAGCGCGTCTCCGCTCCCTTGCCGCAAGCGGCGCGGCTGCTCGACGAGTTGGGGCTCGCCCGGGCCACCCCGGCGTCCCTGATGGCCCGTTGGGCGGACGCGGCCGACGACAAGGAGACGCTCGGCGGCCGGGCCTGGGCCGTACTCGGCGCCGGCCCGCGCGGGCCCGTCGGCGTTGACCTCGCGGCCGATGGACCGCACCTGCTGATCGAGGGGCCGCCCGGCAGCGGGCGTACGGAGTTGCTGCGGGCGGTCGTCGCGTCACTGGCCGCCGCCGAGCGGCCCGACCGGCTGGGCATCGTGCTGATGGACGGCCGGGACGGCACTGGTGGGAGCGGCGGGAGCGGTGGCGGTGCGCAGCACGGGGAGGGGCTGCGGGTGTGTACCGACCTTCCGCATGTCACCACTCACCTCACGGCCAACGATCCCGTCCGCATGCGGGAGTTCGCCCAGTCGCTCAGCGCCGAACTGAAGCGGCGGGCCGAGTTGCTCGGGCGGGTCGGTTTCGCCGAGTGGCACACCGGGCGCGAACTGTCCGGCCGGATCGGGCCGCAGCGGTCGAAGTCCGGGGCGGGCACGCACGGTTCGGTGGGCGCGTTGGGCGCGGGGGCGGGGGAGGGCGCCGGGGATCTCGATTCGCCGCCCAGTTCGACGATGAGGTTGCGGCCGGCGGCGAGTCGGCGGCGTACGGAGACACCGCCCCTGGCCCGTCTCGTGGTGGTCGTGGACGACCTGGACGCGTTGGTGTCGCCGCCGCTGGGGTCGCCGGGGCGGCCGTCGGCGGGATCCGTGGTGCGGGCGTTGGAGGCGGTGGCCCGGGAGGGCGAGCGGCTCGGGGTGCATCTGGTGGCCGCGGCGGGCGTCGGCGGGCGTACGGCGGAGACGGAACTGGCCCGGGGGGCCGCGCTGCGGGTCGTGCTGGACGCGACCGCGCCGGGGCCGGACGAACCCGCGGCCGGGCGGGGGCGGTTGAGCGGGGCGGACGGAAGGGGTGTCCCGTTCCAAGGGGGGCGGGTGACGGGGCGTATCCCGCGTACGGCGACGCTGCGGCCGACTGTCGCCGCGCTGGACTGGCAGCGCATGGGTGATCCGCCGGCGCGTCGGCCGGTGCGGGAACTGGGCAACGGGCCGACGGATCTGGCGCTGTTGGCCAGCGCGTTGGAGCGGGCGGCGCGGTCGGTGTCGGCAGTGGAGGTGCCGTCGCTGCTGTGACGGGGCGGGGCGGGCACCCGGGTAGGTGCCCCCTGCATGAGCTTAGGATCACAACTTGGGCTCGAAGGCAGGCATCGTCCGTAGGGGGTTTGGAGCTGTTGGCGCTGGAGTGTGTTGAAGAGCGTTTTGGTGAGTGGGAGTGAGTGTTGATGCTCTGGTGGGTGTCGCGCTCCTCGGCCGTGGGGCCGGTTTTCGATGAGGGAACTGACGTTCCCTCATCGAATGCGTGACCTCCTTGGGTAGCGCTCGTTTCCCATGGCGACAAGGTTCTTCGGGTGGGGCCGGGCGGGGGTGGCGAGGTGGGTGAACTGCGGAGCATCGCGCCGCCGTTCGTCGCGTCGGGTCCCAGTGGTGTGGCCGTCCGTACCCGTCTCAAAGAGCTGACGCCAGGCGATGAGAAGGTGCTGCGTCTGATGGGTGCGCATCTGGGGTCGCTGGCTTCGAAGGATCTCAAGGCGCGCTGCCGGGACGGTCTGGCGCATTCCGGTGAGGCGTGGGCGGTGCGTAAGCGGGAGCTGACGCCACTGTCGTCGTCGCGGTGGGCCGGGTCGATCACCAAGGCCACGCACGACCAGTGGGCGCTGGCCCGCCGTGGCCAGCTCGCGCACCTCCACAACCTGGAAGCGGGCATCCGCACCATCGAACACCGGCTGTCCCTGCCGGTCGGGCAGAAGGGAACCAAGCACGCGCCCGGGGGATACAGGTCCCAGCGGGAGTGGCATGCGAAGTCCCGGAGGCTGCGCGTACTGGAGGACCGGCTGGCCACTGCGCGGGCAGATCGTGAGGCCGGCCTCGTGCACGTCGTGCGGGGCGGCAAACGTCTGGCCCGCACCCGCCACCATCTGGACGCGGCCCAGATCACAGAGTCGCAGTGGCGCGGATGTTGGGAGGCGGAGCGCTGGTTCTGTCAGGCGGACGGTGAGTCCGGCAAGCGCTACGGCAACGAGACGATCCGCATCAGCCCCGACGGCGAGGTAAGCATCAAGCTTCCCGCGCCTCTCGCTCAACTGGCGAACGCCCCGCACGGACGGTACGTCCTGGCCTGCGCGGTGCGGTTCGCGCACCGGGGCGGTGAGTGGGCCGACAGGGTCGCAGCGAACCGGGCGGTCGCCTACCGCATCCACCTCGATACCGGCCGGGACCGCTGGTACCTGACCGCCTCCTGGCAGATTCCGGTCGCACAGACCGTCCCGCTGGAGGCCGCGCTCGCCCAGGGTGTGATCGGTGTCGACATGAACGCCGACCACCTCGCCGCCTGGAACCTCGACATCCACGGCAACCCGACCGGCAGCCCACGCCGCTTCTCCTACGACCTGACCGGCACCGCCGAACACCGCGACGCCCAGGTCCGCCACGCCCTCACCCGCCTCCTGCACTGGGCCCACACGTGCGGGGTGAAGGCGGTCGCGGTGGAGGACCTGGACTTCGCGGCGGAGAAGACCCGGGAGAAACACGGCTGCAGGAAACGCTTCCGGCAGCTGATCTCCGGCATGCCCATCGGCAAACTCCGCGCCCGGCTGTCCTCGATGGCGGATCAGACAGGTGTCGCGGTCATCGCCGTCGACCCCGCCTACACCAGCCACTGGGGTGCCCAGCACTGGCAGAAACCCCTCACCACCACTATCCGTAAGACCACTCGTCACGAGACTGCTGCCGTGGCGATCGGAAGGCGCGCCCAGGGACACCCGATCCGGCGACGGACGACACCGCCCCCACCACACCGGAGTGATGCGGTGGGGCATCGGACCGTCCAGGCCGATCGGCGTGTTCCTGGGCGTGAGGGAACCCGCCCCCGCATCCCCGGACCACGGACACGATCCGTGCCGCCCGGACGCGGAGCGAACGCGGGCAACCAGAACGCCCAACACCGTCCGGGGCGTTCGGCTGAGCATGGGTTCTGGCAACAGAACTCACTCCCGCTCAGTCTCTAGTGTGATGCGCCAGAAATATCGGGGCTAAGTCGCTAGCCTGTTTGTATGTCGCCGGGTCCTCGTGCTGTTGAAGTCACTCTGTCCGCTGAGGAGCGCGCGGAGTTGTCCCGTTGGGTCAGTGGGGTGGTGGCGCCACGTTTTGTGGAGCGGGCGCGCATTGTGCTGGCGTGCGCGGACGGTGCGCCGAATGCGCGTGTGGCAGCAGAGGTCGGCGTGACGGTGTCGACGGTGAGGAAGTGGCGCGGGAAGTTCGCCGCTGAGCGGCTGGCCGGGCTTGAGGATGCCGCTCGTATCGGCCGACCGAAGGCCGACCTGGTCCTGACTGAGGCTGAGCGGGATCAGCTCATCCGGTGGGCGAGGCGGGCGAAGACGGCCCAGTATCTGGCGTTGCGCGCAAGGATCGTGCTGCGCTGTGCAGAGGGCGGGACGAACCGGCAGGCCGCGATCGACCTGGGTGTTGACGAGTCGACGGTGGAACGCTGGCGTGCGAGGTTCATCGTCAAGCGCCTCGACGGCCTGTCCGACGAGCCCCGGGTGGGCCGGCCGCCCTCGATCCTGCTCGATCAGGTCGAGGACGTCATCGTGGCGACCCTGGAGTCCACTCCGGGCAAGGACACGCACTGGTCAAGGGCCTCGATGGCCCAGCGCACGGGCCTGTCGAAATCCACCATCGGGCGGATCTGGAAGCGCTTCGACCTCAAGCCGCACCTCCAGGACTCCTTCAAACTCTCCACCGACCCGCAGTTCGTCGCCAAGGTTGTCGACGTCGTCGGCCTGTACCACCACCCGCCTGAGAAAGCTGTGGTGCTGTGCGTCGACGAGAAGTCCCAGATCCAGGCGCTGGACCGCTCGCAGCCGGTGCTGCCGATGATGCCGGGCATGCCCGAGCGGCGTACCCATGACTACTACCGGCATGGCATCACCAGCCTGTTCGCGGCCTTCAACATCGCCGACGGCACCGTCATATCGGCACTGCACCGCCGCCACCGGGCGATCGAGTTCAAGAAGTTCCTGGTCACGATCGACAAGGCGGTGCCCGCCGGCCTCGACGTCCACCTCGTGTGCGACAACTACGCCACGCACAACACCGCCGACATCAAGACGTGGCTGGGCAGGCACCCCCGTTTCCACGTCCACTTCACCCCGACCGGCTCCTCCTGGATGAACCAAGTCGAGCGGTGGTTCGGCCTGTTGACCGACAAGCTCATCCGTCGGGGCGTCCACACGTCCGTGAAGGCCCTGGAGGACGACATCGCCGCGTGGATCGACACCTGGAACGAGAACCCACGGCCCTTCACCTGGACCAAGACCGCCGACGAGATCCTCAACTCCCTCGCCGACTACCTCACCAAGGTCGGAACCGACAACCAGAAAACAGAGAAGAACTAACCCTCAAGACTTCTGGCGCATCACACTAGGAACGGTACTACGTGCAGGCCGCGATTTCAGACATGGACGGGACAACCGCAAGCGGAGCCCCCCAGCACCTGGGCAACCGGGAGTTCGCACGCGGGATGTGACCTCAGCCGAATGACCCGTCAGGCGCGGGGCGCTCCGGTGGAGCCGCCCCGCGCCTCGTCATGTGTACGCCGGCCTCGGATCTCCGGGACCGCGGAACGTGGTGCGGTAGGCGCTCGGTGAGATGCCCAGCGCCGCGTGGAAGTGCTGACGCAGGTTGGCCGCCGTACCGAGTCCTGTCTCCGCGGCGACCTGGTCGACGGGCAGATCCGATTCCTCCAGCAACTCCCTGGCGCGTTCGAGTCGCTGCTGGATCAGCCAGTTCATCGGCGTCATGCCGACCTCGTCGCGGAAACGCCGGTTGAAGTTCCGCACGCTCATCGCTTCTCTGGCTGCCAGTTGGCCCAGCGTGATGGGCTCTTTCAGGCGCCGCAGCGCCCACTCGCGGGCGGCCGATGTGGCGGGCGCCGAAAGGGCGGGCACGGGGCGGCGGATGTACTGGACCTGGCCGCCCTCACGATGCGGCGGTACGACGGTGCGGCGGGCGACGTCATTGGCGACGGCCGTTCCGTGGTCACGCCGGATCATGTGCAGGCACAGGTCGATTCCGGAGGCACAGCCCGCCGAGGTCAGCACGCTTCCGGCGTCTGTGTAGAGCACGTCCGGGTCCAGTTCGACCTGCGGGAACAGCCTGGAGAACAGGCCGGTGTAGCGCCAGTGCGTCGTCGCGGTGTGCCCGTCGAGCAGCCCGGCGGAGGCGAGCACGAAAGCGCCGGTGCAGATCGAGGCCATCCGGGTGCCGGGGCGGATGCGGGCGAAGGCCGCGGCGAGCGGGGCCGGAAGCTCCGGGACCTCCTGGACGTAGTCCTCGTACGACGACAGAACGATCACGGTGTCCGCCTCGGCCAGCGCCTCGGGGCCGTGCGGGACCCGGACGGTGAAGTCGCCGTCCGTACGCACGTCGCCGGCCCGCAACGTGCAGGTGGCGACCTCGTACAGGCACTCTCCGTCCGCCGACGCCCCCTCTTTGGCCTGTCCGAACAACTGGTGCACGATGCCCAGCTCGATGGGGAGCAAGGCCTGGCGGGCGAGGACGGCGATGTGGTGCCGTCCGGTGTGGGAGAAGACAGGCATGGCCATATCCTTGCGCATGTCGGCCATCTGGACCCTCGTTTTGGTGGGACTCCCCCACCAGGCTTGAGGCATGGCTCAGCTGACACAGACCTCACCGCCCACCTCACCGCGCGCCCGGGGGCCACGCTTCCACCGCGCCTGGGCCATCGCCGTCGTCTCGGGCGCGGCCATTGTCACGGCCGGTGCCTTCACCACCGTCCCCGGCCTGCTGGTGACGCCGCTGCATGAGAACTACGCCTGGGACCGCGGCCAGATCGCCCTGGCCGCTTCGGTGAACATGGTGCTCTTCGGTCTCACCGCTCCCTTCGCGGCGGCTCTGATGGACCGGGTCGGAATCCGCCGCGTGGTCGTGGGTGCGCTGCTGCTCATCACCGCGGGCGCCCTGCTCACCAGCGTCATGGCACAGCCCTGGCAGCTCGTCGCGTACTGGGGCGTACTGATCGGTCTCGGCAGCGGCTGCCTCACCATGACCTTCGCCGCCAGTGTCACCGGCAGCTGGTTCGACAGGCGCCGTGGACTGGTCACCGGCGCGCTCAGCTCCTCCAGCCACCTGGGCCAGTTGCTCTTCCTGCCGCTGCTCGCGTGGGCCGTCGACCGCTTCGGCTGGCAACCGCCGGTGGTGACACTGGCGTTCGTGGCGCTGGCGGTGGCCGCCCTGGTGCTCCTGCTGCTGCGCGACCACCCGGCCGACGCGGGCGTGAAGCCGTACGGGGCAACGGAGTTCGTGCCCAAGCCCGCACCCGCGTCCGGAGCGGCCCAGCGCACGGTGAAGGTGCTCTTCAGCGCTGCGCGCACCGGCCCGTTCTGGCTGCTGGCCGGCATGTTCGTCATCTGCGGCGCCTCCACCAACGGCATCATGTGGAGCAACTGGGCGCCCGCCGCCCACGACCATGGCATGCGGGTCACGGCCGCGGCCTCGATGCTGTCCCTGATCGGCATCTTCTCCGCCCTGGGCGCGGTCTTCTCCGGCTGGCTCACCGACCGCTTCGACCCTCGCCGCCTGCTGACCGCCTACTTCGCGATCCGCGCGCTCACGCTGCTCGTGCTGCCGATGGTGTTCTCCTCCACGGTCACGCTCCCAATGATCGTCTTCGTGGTTGTCTACGGCCTCGTCGATGTCGCGACCGTCCCACCGGTCATCGCGCTCACCAGCCGCGTCTACGGCGAGGACGGCCCCATCGTCTTCGGCTGGACGAACTCCGCCCACCAACTGGGCGCGGGAGCCTCCGCCTTCCTCGGCGCCACCGCCCGCGACCTGTTCGGCACCTACGACGTGGTGTGGGCCACGCTGAGCGCGGTCTGCCTCGTCGCGGCCCTGATGGCCATGGTCGTACGCACCCCGCGCACCGCCTGACGCCTACCGCCTACCGCCTACCGCCGTACGGAGCGACGCAGCGACGCACCGTCCCCGAAGCCACAGGAGAGTTCCGCCATGACCCAGTTGCTCACCGGCTCCACAGCCGTCCCGACAGGGACTTCCCAGCCGCCGAAGAAGCCGCTGTGCACCTACTGCGGAGCCGATGGGCATGAGGACTTCCAGGTCCTCACCCGGCAGCGAACCCCAGTCGGCACCACGATCTGGCTGCACTGCTCCTGCGGTGCCCTCCAGGTCCGGGTCGTGACCGGCACGGGGGCCCAGATCGTCGCTCGTGGACGCCGTGCTCAGGCGTAGGGCCGGGGCAGATGTCCTCGCTGTGCGGCCATGACCCCGGCCTGGAATCGGCTGCGCGCGTCCAGCCGGGCCATGACCTCGGCCGCGGTGCGCCGGGCGGTACGTGGCGAGACGCCGAGTCGCTTGGCGACAGCCTGGTCGGTGTGGCCCTGGGAGAGCAGCCGCAACGCCTCCGCCTGTTGCGGCGTGAACTCCGTGGTGTCCCTGCGCTGAGGTGCCCCGAAAGGATCGGCCCGCCGCCAGGTTTCGTCGAAGAGCGCGCACAGCGTCTCGACCAGCCCGCGGGTCCGCAGGACGACGGCACCCGCCCCGGTGTGTTCACTGTCCACCGCGACGAGGGCCACCCTCCGGTCGCAGATGATCACGCGGTTGGGGAGGGTCGGCGTGGTCCGTACTTCTCCGCCGTGCAGGGTGAGCCATTCGGCGTGGGCCACGCTGGCACGGTCGCGTCGCAGACTTTCGAGATAGACGGTGCGCATCCGTACCCCGCGGTCGAGGAGCCGTCGGTTCAGCGGACGGGAAGCGCGCATGTTCGCGTCGGTCTGCGCGCCTCCGGGTGCGAAGGCCAGCATCTCCTCACCGACCTCGGAGTTGAGGATCTTCAGGAAGTCCCGGATGCTGTCGAGCCCGTCGAGGAATTCCACGCCGTCCTGCGGCACATTGCCCCCGGGTGGCGGAAACTCACCGAGCAGCCGTGCTGCCGCAGCCCTCCCCTCTCGTAGCCGCTGCTGACGCGCGCCCAGCTCAGCCTCCTGCCGGGAGAGAAGGATCTCCATGCCCAGATGTGGGCTGACGGCATGCAGTTGATGCGGGGGCTCGGCAGCCGGGCGTACGAATCCCAGTGCCCGCAGGCGGCCCAGGGCCACGCCCAGCGCCCGGTCGGACAGTCCCAGGCTGTCGGCCAGCTCCTGCCTGCCTGCCCCGGGAAGCGCCAGCAGCCGCCGGTAGACGGCTTCGCACGCCGCGTCCATGCCCAGGACGTTCAGGGAGTTGCTTCCGCTGTTCATGGTCGCTCATCCCTCCGTACGGATGTCGGTGACGAGGTCGGCCCGCGCCTGGCGGACCCGTTCCCCCGTGATCTCCGGCGAGCCGCCTTCCACCACCACGTAGGCGCGCCGCGAGCGGGGATCCGTGGCGGGTGGGATCCGGTCGTGGACGGTGTACGGGAAGCGCGCACCGCGCACCCAGGGTGTGACCGCTATGTCCTCCGTCCCCGTATAGGCCCGCAACCGGCCTTCGGGCAGCGGGAAGAAACCGATCTCGGCGTACTGGTACGCGGGCCGAGGCCGCGGAGCTTCGCCGAGGAGCGCGTCGAAGAGCGCCGCCTCACAGTCGAACCCGCTGGCGACCTGGATCAGCAGCGGGATGCGATCGGGGCTGAGCCGAGGCCGGCAGCACACCACCCGCGGCCCGTCGGCGGTGAGCGCCACTTCGGTGTGCGCCGGCCCGAATCGGTAGCCGCTCGCCCGCAGCAACAGGCAGACGAGTTGTTCGACCATCGCCCGCTCCGGGGTCGACAGCGGCGCGGGGCACAGATACCCCGTCACGGCGAAGTCCGGTGGACCGCTGGTGAGTTGAGAAGCCATGCCCACGACGTGGTGGGAGCCGTCCACGGTGAGCGTCTGTACAGCCAGCCGAGGGACCTGCGCTGATGGCTCATCCAATGGCTCGTCGGCTTCCCGGAGCCGCCTGAGTGCCTCGGGCGGATTCGGAGACAGCCCAAGATGCCACGCCTCCTCGACGACCGGCAGCACGGATGGCCCGCTGCCACAGTGCAGCACGGTCCCGAGGTTGTGCTGATGCGAGATCCGGGTCACCAACCGTCGCAGCCTCGCCTCGTCCGCGAAACTGGTGTGCAGCAGTTCCTCCGAAGCATCCGCGACCTGCGACAGGAAGTCGGCCTCAGGTATCCAGGGGTCCCACAGAGACCAGACCTTGAAGCCCGCCTCGGCAGCCTTCCTGGCGAGTTGGTGATAGGGCATCACCAACAGCAGCCTGTTCTTCGAACTTTTCGAGCGGCATGCAGACATGGCCCACACCATGCGCCGCCGCCTTCCCGGCGGCTTCCTCTCCTGTTCCCCGGAGCGGGTGGGAAAGAAATTCGAGGGCACCCGGCAAACAGGGAAGCAAAGGACACGACGCGGTCACGATCACCCGCTTGACAGCGTAGGCGCCCTTGCCGACCCCCACGACCGGGCGTAGACCAGAGCCCACGGGACAGCGCCGAACACGTTCAACGCCGAACGACGAACGGGGCAAACATGCGCAGCACGTTACGTACACGCACCCTGACCGCCCTCTCCGCCACAGCCCTCGCTCTCGCCCTCACCTCCTGTGGCTCCGACGACGACCCGGGCGACAAAGGCACCGGGCCCAGTACCGGTACCGGCGGTGACACCTCCGCCTCCGTCAAGCTCCCCAAGCTGGACGGCCAGACCCTGGAGGTCGCCGCCGTCTGGACGGGCCCCGAGCAGGACAACTTCACCAAGGTTCTGCAGGAGTTCGAGAAGCGCACCGGTGCGAAGGTCAACTTCGTGCCGACCGGCAACAACACCTCCACGTTCCTCGGTACGAAGATCCAGGGCGGCAAGCCGCCGGACGTCGCGTTCCTGCCCCAGGTGGGCGTACTGCACCAGTTCGCCGAGAAGGGCTGGCTCAAGCCGCTCGGCGCGGACGCCCAGGCCCAGCTCGACAAGAACTTC
The DNA here is from genome assembly GCF_036345175.1 of Streptomyces sp. NBC_00576. NCBI lineage: Bacteria > Bacillati > Actinomycetota > Actinomycetes > Kitasatosporales > Streptomycetaceae > Streptomyces > Streptomyces sp. NBC_00576. Next base: position 4,058,349 of record NZ_CP107780.1, read on the forward strand.
TCCGCCGGCTGGAAGGACCTCGGTGCCTTCGAGGGCAAGCAGTACGGCATCTACGTCAAGGCCGCCAACAAGTCCCTGGTCTGGTACAACACCGCCGCGTTCGAGGCCGCGGGCCTCACCGAAGTTCCCACCACCTGGAAGGACTTCGTCACTGCTGCCCAGACCCTCTCCGACGCCGGCTCCCCCGCCGTCTCCGTGGGCGGCGCCGACGGCTGGACCCTCACCGACTGGTTCGAGAACGTCTATCTGTCACAGGCGGGGCCGGAGAAGTACGACCAGTTGGCCCAGCACAAGATCAAGTGGACCGATCCCTCCGTCAAGGACGCCCTGACCACCCTCGCCGAGCTCTGGGGCAAGGACGACCTCCTCGCGGGCGGTCGCTCCGGCGCGCTGGCGACCGAGTTCCCGAAGTCGGTCACCCAGACCTTCACGGGTGACACCCCGGCGGCGATGGTCTTCGAGGGCGACTTCGTGGCCGCCAACATCAACGCGGACACAAAGGCCAAGATCGGCACGAACGCTAAGGTCTTCCCGTTCCCGGCGGTCGGCGACCAGGCACCCGTCGTCAGCGGCGGCGACGTCGCCGTCGCGCTGAAGGGCGGCGCGGGCGCCCAGGCCCTCCTGACGTTCCTCGGCTCGACCGACGCGGCCGAGATCTGGGCGGCCCAGGGCGGCTTCCTCTCGCCCAGCAAGACGATGGACCAGTCGGCGTACAAGGACGATGTCACCCGGGACATCGCCAAGGCCCTCATCACGGCCGGCGACGACTTCCGGTTCGACATGTCCGACCAGGCCCCGGCCGCCTTCGGCGGTACCCAAGGCGTCGGCGAGTGGAAGGACCTCCAGGACTTCCTCAAGAACCCGAAGGACATCGCGGGCACCCAGCAGAAACTAGAGGCCGACGCCGCCAAGGCGTACAAGAACGGCTGACGGCCCCAATATGGAGTCGAAGGAGAACAAGCCCCCCGACACCCCCATCCCCACCCCCGCTCCAACCCTCATCCCCTCGCCCGCCTCCCCCCGCAAGAGCGTCACCGGCACCCGCTGGTGGGTGGCAGGTCTGTTTCTGCTGCCCGCCCTCGTGCTGCTCGGCTCGCTCGTCGTCTACCCGATCGGCTACTCCGTCTGGCGCAGCCTCTACGACGCGGACGGATCGGGTTTCGTCGGCCTGGAGAACTACGGCGACATCTTCACGAACGACGCCACGCTGACCGCCGTACGCAACACGGCGATCTGGGTGGCCGTGGCCCCCGCTCTCGTCACCGCGCTCGGTCTGATCTTCGCGGTGCTGACCGAACGGGTGCGCTGGGGTACGGCGTTCAAGCTGATCGTCTTCATGCCGATGGCGATCTCGATGCTCGCGGCGGGCATCATCTTCCGCCTCGTCTACGAGGCGGACCCGGACCAGGGTGTCGCCAACGCGATCGTGACGTCAGTGCACGACGCCTTCGTGGACGCCTCCGTCTATCCGAAGGCCCGCCCAAACGCCCAGGCCAGCGACCTCAAGGCGTCCGGCGGAGGTTCGTTCACCTCCACCGGGACCGTCAGTCCGGGCACCCCGGCGCTGCTGCCCCTCGTGGGCATCGCCCCGAACAAGCTCCCCGGCACGCCGGAGAACGCGAAGGCCGCGGGCGCCTCCGGTTCCGGGGTCACCGGCACCGTCTGGCTGGACTTCAAGCTCGGCGGTGGCGGTACGAAGGGGCAGGTCGACCCGGGTGAGAAGGCACTGGAGGGGGTCAAGGTCGAGGCCGTGAAGGACGGGAAGGTCGTCGCCTCGGCGACCAGCGGCGCCGACGGGACGTTCAGTCTGCCCGCCGACGCCGACGGGGCCCAACTGCGCCTGCCCGGCTCGAACTTCGCCGCCGCCTACAACGGGATCGACTGGCTCGGGCCCACCCTCGTCACCCCGGCCATCATCGGCAGCTACACGTGGATGTGGGCCGGGTTCGCCATGGTGCTCATCGCCGCGGGACTCGCGGGCGTGGACCGGAATCTGCTGGAGGCGGCGCGCGTCGACGGCGCCAACGAGTGGCAGGTGTTCCGGCGGGTCACCGTCCCGCTCCTCGCGCCCGTGCTGGTCGTCGTTCTCGTCACGCTGATGATCAATGTGATGAAGGTGTTCGACCTCGTCTACATCATCGCCCCGCAGCCCAGTCAGGACGACGCCAACGTCCTCGCGCTCCAGTTGTTCCTGTCGTCGTTCGGCGGGGGCGGCAACTACGGCGTCGGCAGCGCGATCGGCGTGCTTCTGCTGCTGCTCGTCCTGCCGGTGATGTTCGTCAATCTGCGTCGACTCAGGAAGGAGCGTCAGCGGTGACGACTGTCGACCCGACCCTCGACCGACCCCTCGACCCGCCCGTGCGCGCCAAGCGCTCCTTCGCCGCCCGCGTGGCCGCCGGCGCCGCGGGCGGCGTGATGCGGTTCTTCCTCATCCTCGTCGCGCTCATCTGGATGGTGCCGACGTTCGGGCTGCTCGTGTCGTCGTTCCGCGACCCGACGGACATCTCCACCTCCGGGTGGTGGAAGGTGTTCACGGCGCCCGGGCAGCTCACCGCCAAGAGCTACCGGACGCTGCTGGAGAACGACGCGATCACGAGCTCCCTCTTCAACACCATCTGGATCACGGTCCCGGCGACACTCCTGGTCGTCATGATCGGCGCGATGGCCGGATACGCCTTCGCGTGGATGGACTTCAGGGGGCGCGACTGGTGGTTCCTGGTCGTCGTCGCGCTGCTCGTCGTACCCGTGCAGGTGGCGCTGATCCCGCTCTCCGATCTCTTCGGGAAGATCGGGATCTTCGGCGACATCATCGGGGTGGTGCTGTTCCATGTGGGCTTCGGACTGCCGTTCGCGATCTTCCTGCTGCGGAATTTCTTCGCGGAGATCCCGCGCGAGCTGCTGGAGGCGGCCCGGCTGGACGGCGCGGGCGAGATCAGGCTGTTCGCGACCGTCGTCCTGCCGCTCGCGGCGCCCGCGATCGCGTCCCTGGGGATCTTCCAGTTCCTGTGGGTGTGGAACGACATGCTGGTCGCGCTGGTGTTCTCCGACTCGCAGTCGCAGCCGCTGACGGTCGCGCTCCAGTCGCAGGTACGGCAGTTCGGCAGCAACATCGAGGTGCTGGCGCCGGGCGCGTTCCTCTCGATGGTGATCCCGCTGGCCGTGTTCTTCGCGTTCCAGCGGCAGTTCGTGTCGGGGGTGATGGCGGGCGCGGTCAAGTAACCGGACAAGCTCACAACCGGACGAGCGGAAGGCCGGACAAGAAGCCCATTTCACCCGGTCCCCCACATGCCGCAATCGGCGTAACCAAGTCACTCCATCGGCCGTTCCCGGGCAGTAGGCCCGCGCCGACCCGCCGACCCATGGATGTGCCTTGCCCAGGTTCAGTGTCATCGTCCCCGCGTACAAGGTTCAGGCGTATCTGCAGGACTGCCTGGAATCGGTGCTCGGCCAGTCGTATCCGGATCTCGAAGTGATCGCCGTCGACGACTGCTCGCCCGATGCCTGCGGTGCGCTCGTCGACGAGTTCGCGGTGCGCGACGCCCGTGTGCGCCCCGTCCATCTACCGGAGAACGGCGGGGTGGGCGCGGCGCGCAACGCGGGGATCGAGCACGCGACCGGGGACTATCTCGTCTTCGTCGACGGCGACGACACCCTCGCCCCGGACGCGCTGCGGGCGATCGCCGACCGGATCAAGGAGGCGGGCGATCCGGAAGTGATCGTCTACGACCACGCGAACGCCCTCTGGACCGGCGAAACCGTCCGCAGCCCGTTCCTCGGGCAGCTCACCGAGCAGGGTCCCGTCCCCTTCCGGCTCGACGACCGGCCGTTGCTGCTGAAGCTGCCGCTGGTGGCCTGGAACAAGGCGTACCAGCGGGAGTTCGTCGAGCGCGAGAACCTCACGTTCCCGCCCGGCGCCGACGCGGACATCCCCTGGACGGTCCCCGCCCTGCTGGCCGCCGAGTCGGTCGCGACCCTGGACCGGGTCTGCGTCCACCACCGCCGGCCGCGCCAGAACACCGACGCCCCCACGGACCGTGGGCACTTCGACATCCACGAGCAGTACGACCGGCTCTTCGCGTTCGTCGACGCGCGCCCCGAACTCACGCGCTGGCGGCCGGTGTTGTTCCGCCGGATGGTCGACCAGCTGATGTCGGTACTGGCCCGGACCGACCGGCTGCCGAGCGGCGCCCGTGCCGAGTTCCTGCGCAAGTCGCGGGCCCACTACCGCCGTTACCGCACCCCGGGCGCCGCCGTACCGCTGCGCGCCCGGCTCCGCCACCTTCTCGTCCGGACGGGCAGCTACCGCACGTATCGGGCGGTGCGACTCGCGTCCGCCCTGCGCAGGCGCATCACCCGCCTCGTCAAGTCCCTTGCGCGGAGCGTCCGTTCGTCCGCCCTGCGGCTGCACTACCGGGTCCAGCGGCGGCTGCCGCTGCGCGCCGACCGGGCCGTCTTCACCAGTCACTCCGGGCGCGGGTACGGCTGCAACCCGGGCGCCCTGGAGGCCGCGTTCCGTTCCTTCGTACCGGGCATGCGCACAGCGTGGGTCGCACGCCCCGAGCACCATCACACGCTCCCGACGGCGACCGCCCGGGTGCGACCCGGCACCGCCCGCTACTGGACGGCGCTGGCCCGCTCCAAGTACCTGGTGAACAACGGCAGTTGGGACGAGCGGTTTGTGAAGCGGGCCGGCCAGACGGTGATCCGGACCCAGTACGGGACGCCGCTGAAGCGGATGGGCCTCGACCTCCAGGACCGGCCGGCCGCCGCCCGTGACACCGACTTCACGGCACTCCTCGCGGACGTCGACACCTGGGACCACTGTCTGTCGGCCAACCGCCACTCCACCCTCGTATGGGAGCGCGTCTTCCCCGGCGGCTACGCCACCCTTGAGACCGGCCAGCCTCGCAACGACGTGTTCCAGCAGGCGACTTCGACGGACGTGACCCGGCTGCGCGAGTCGCTGGGCATCCCGGAGGGTTCGGTGGCGATCCTGTACGCGCCCACCCACCGCGACTACCAGCGCGGCGCCCGCCTCACCCTCGACCTGGAGCGCGTGCTGCGCCAACTCGGCCCGCGCTACGTGCTGTTGACCCGCGCCCACCACGTCTACGACGCCCCGCTGACGGACGCCTCCGGCGGCCGGCTCATCGACGTGACCGACCATCCGAGCATCGAGTCGCTGTGCCTCGCCTCGGACGCGCTGGTCACCGACTACTCGTCGCTGATGTTCGACTACGCCAACCTGGACCGGCCGATCGTGGTCCACGCGGACGACTGGGAGGCGTACGAGGCGGCTCGTGGCACCTACTTCGACCTGCGCGCCTTCCCGCCGGGCGCGGTCGCGCGCAGCGAGGACGAGCTGATCGACATCTTCGCGACCGGCCACTGGCGCGGGTCACGCTCCACCCAGCTGCGGACCGCGTTCCGCGAGCGGTTCTGTCCGTACGACGACGGGCGCGCCGCCGAACGGGTCGTTCGGCGGCTGGTGTTGGGTGAGACGACCGGGCAGACGGTCACTCCGCTCGCCGAGCGCCACCCGGTGCCGTCGGCGGCGGCCGGGTTCGCCGGCGCGCCGCTCGCGAGCGTGCCGCATCCGCAGCTCAGCCCCGACGGCGCGCCGGCCCTCAACGGTTCCTGAACGACGTACCAGATGTGCTGGTGACGTACCGGATGCACTGGCCGTACTACTCGATGACGAGGTCGACCTCGATGTTGCCGCGCGTCGCGTTGGAGTACGGGCAGACCTGGTGGGCCTGCTCGACCAGCTTGCGGCCGGTCTCCGCGTCGACGGAGTCGGGCAGCTCGACGCGGAGGGTGACCTTGAGGCCGAAGCCCTCGCCCTGCTTGCCTATGCCGACCTCGGCGGTCACCGCGGCGTCATTGACGTCGACCTTGGCGCCGCGGCCGACCAGGCCCAGCGCGCTGCCGAAACAGGCGGCGTAACCGGCGGCGAAGAGCTGCTCCGGGTTGGTTCCGGCACCGTTGCCGCCCAGCTCCACCGGCATGGCGAGCGCGAGGTCCACCTTGCCGTCGGAGCTGACGGCGCGGCCCTCGCGGCCGTGCGTGGCGGTGGCGACTGCGGTGTAGATCGCGTCCATGGAACCCGTCCCTCTCGTCAAAAGCTTCTCCGGAGCCCCTTGCGGGGTTCCTTGTGGAAATAACTTAAGCACACAATTAAGTTGTGCACAACTATATGGCGGGCAAAGAGGTACCCTGGAGGCATGTCAGCAACCTCCGCCGAGGACTACCTCCGTCTCGACCAGCAGATCTGCTTCTCGCTGGCCGCGGCGTCCCGTGCCTTCAACGGCGTCTACCGCGTGGTCCTCAAGGACCTCGGGCTCACCTACCCGCAGTACCTGGTGATGCTCGTGCTGTGGGAGCACGGACAACTGCCCGTGAAGAAGGTCGGCGAACACCTGCGCCTCGACTCCGGAACGCTGTCCCCGCTGCTCAAACGGCTGGAGACGGCCGGCCTCGTCCAGCGCGAGCGCAGCGCCCGGGACGAACGGTCGGTGGAGGTGCGGGCGACCGAGGAGGGCCTCGCGCTGCGCGAGCGGGCGCTTCAGGTGCCGCGCCGGATCGTCGCGGCGACCAGCTTCGACGTGGACGAGATCCGGGCGTTGCGGACTCGTCTGGACGAGCTCACTGTCGCTCTGGATGCTGCGGCGCTGGAGGCGTAGCGCTCCGCTGGGGGCGCCGGAATGTGACGTCGGTCTTCGGCTGCGGCGCCGTCGTGGGTGATCGCGCCCACGCGGCGGAGCCGCATATCAATACCGCCCCGCGCCCCTATCGGGGCGCTGTCGTCGGCCTGCGCTCATAAAGGCGCAGGGTCACCCCGCTACCCCTGAACTCCCGCCTCGACTCGAACTCCTCCTCCACCACCGCCCGTTTGGCCCGCTCGGTCGGGCCGGCCGGGTGCCAGGACGGGTCCAGGGCGTACGGCTCCGCGACCAGCCAGACATGGTCGAGCCCCGCCAGTAGTCGCCGCAGCGCGGCCGGGCCCACCTCGACGCCGTACAGCGTGCCGGACGCGCGGGCGGACTCGGCGAGCGCCACGTCGCGGGCGCCGCGGAACCCCTTCGGGTACGCCAGTGCCGAGCGCCGCCCGATGGACGGCAGGAACAGCACCGGGTCGCCGGGGCGCAGTTCACGGGCCGCGAGTGCGGAGGCTGCGGCGAGGTTGTCGCCGCCGCGCTCGGCCACGGAACGTTCCTGCCGGAGCAGCGGCAGCTGGTGCGCGCAGACGACGGCCACCGCGAGCACCCCGGCCGCGGTCACGGTCGCCCGGGGCAGGCGCGGCACGGCACGTGCGATGCGGTCGGCCCCGGCGGCGGCGAGGAGGGGGGCGCCGGCGAGGGCGTACAGGACGTATCGGTCGTCGTAGAGCGGCGACCACTGGGAGACGGTCATGAGGATCGCGGGCGGCACGAGGAGCAGCGGGAGCGCGACAGCGGCGAGGGTCGGTTCGCTGCCGTGACGTGTGGTCCAGGGGCGGCGCAGGGCCACGTACATGAGGAGCAGGCAGGGCACGAGGACCACGTCCGTCGGGCCGGCGAACTGGTGCACCAGTCGGTCCACGCTGCCCTGCCCGGGTGACCGCAGCCAGCCCACCTGCGCCGACTGGGCGTGCGAGAGCAGCGCCAGCGGGAGCAGCACCAGCGCCACGACGCCGGCCGCGTACAGCCAGCCCGCCCACACCCGCCGGGGGACACCGGCGAGCGCGAGGGTCACAGCGTGCGCGAGGAGCAGCAGTACGGCGAACTCGTGGAGGAGGCAGGTGACGGCGAGGACCACTGCGTACGCCGTCCAGGAGCGGCTCCCGACCGCCCGTACGAGCAGCAGCGTCGCGCCGGCCGCGCCGGCCGCGACCATCGCGTACGACCGGCCCTCCTGCGCGTAGTGGCCGACCATCGGGTTGACCGCGTACAGCAGACCGGCCCAGAGGCCGACGCGCGGGCGGGCCAGGCGGGCGCCGAGGGCCGCGACCAGGCCGGCGGTCGCGGCAGCGGCGAGGACCGACGGGAGCCGCAGGAGGACCTCGCCGGGGTGGAGGGCGAGGACGGGCCGCATGAGCAGGTAGTACAGGCCGTGCACGGCGTCGACCTCGTGCAGCAGCCGCCAGATCTGCGGCACCGTGCGCCGCGCGACCTGGAAGGTGGCCGCCTCGTCGCGCCACATGCCGCCCCGGTCCAGCCCCCAGCAGCCGATCACCAGCATGACGGCCATGGGGATCAGTGGCACCGCGACGGCGGCGGTCTTCCTGCTCATCTCCTTGTTCATCGACCTGTTGATCACAGGCCTGATTTTGTGAGATTAGAGAACGTTTGATGGTGATTGACCATGAATTGACGTGAATATGGCATCCATGCGGCTTACGATCCCGCCGTGAAGAGACCCTCCGCCCTCTCCTCCCTCGCCGTCGGCTGGGCCGCCTCCCGTGCCCTGATGCTGTGGCTGCTGGTCCACGACGACCTCCCGCTGCTCGGCGGCGGCGCGGTGGCGCGCGAGGTACAGCGGCTGTACTTCCGCTGGTACGGCGTCCTCACGCAGGGCGCGTTCCCGGCGCACGACACGCTGTGGCAGTACCCGCCGGGTGCCGGTCCGGTGCTGTTGTCACCCACGCTGCTGCCGACGCTGACGTACTTCGAGGCGTTCGTGGCGCTCACGCTCACCGCCGACGCCCTGATCCTGCTGGCACTCACGCGCGCGGGGAGGCGTCCTGACCGTTCCCTGCGCGGTGCCGGGTACTGGACGGCGGGCCTGCCACTGCTCCTCCATGTGCCGCTCGCACGCTACGACGTGCAGGTCACGGCGTTCGCCGTCATCTCCCTGTTGACGTTGTCGCGCTCCCCGCGCGCGTGCGGCGCGTTCGCGGCACTGGGCGCTCTGGTGAAGGTCTGGCCCGCTCTGGTGCTGCTGGGTATGCCGAAGGGCCGTACGACCCGGTCGGTGTGGACGTCCGCCACGGTCACGGCGACGGCCGCGCTGGCACTCCTGGCGGCGGTTTTCAGCAGCCCCTTCGCGTTTCTGCGCCAGCAGGGCGGGCGGGGTGTGCAGATCGAGTCGTTCGGCGGCACCGCGCTCTCCCTCGCCACGCGCGCCGGGTGGGAGGGGCGCGTGCGCTACCAGTACGGCGCGATGGAGTTCGTGGGCCCGCACGTCTCGACCGTGGCGGCGCTGTCCCTCGCCCTGACTGCCGTGGCGTTCGGGCTCCTGCTGCTGTGGCGGGTGCGGGCCCGGCGCTGGACGGAGGCGACACCGTTCGACGCGGCGCTGACGGCCGTACTCCTCTTCACGGTCACCAGCAGGGTGATCAGCCCGCAGTACCTGGTCTGGCTGCTCGGACTGGCCGCCGTGTGCCTGACCTCGCGGCACACCAGCCAGCGCCCGGTGGCGTGGCTGCTGCTGGCGGCCGCGGCGGTCAGCGGCCTCGACTATCCGGTTCTGTACGCCGAAGTCGTGCACTGCACCTGGACGGGCGTGGCGATGATGGTGGTACGCAACGGTCTGCTGGCCGCGGCGGCGATCCTGTCCTTCGTACGGTTGTGGCGCTCGGCCCGCCCCGGCGCGGTGCCGGTCCCGGCGCCTTCTTCCGTTCGTTCACTCCCCGAGCGGGAACTTAGTGCGCCTTAACGGTAGTTAACTGACAAAGTCCGACCGACCATCCGACCACACGAGGGGACGGCCGCACATGACCTGGCTGATCACCGGCGGCGCCGGCTACATCGGGGCGCACGTGGTGCGCGCGATGACCGAGGCGGGCGAACGAGCTGTGGTGTACGACGACCTGTCCACCGGAATCGCCGAGCGCGTGCCGGACGGCGTACCGCTGGTGGTCGGCTCGACCCTGGACGGGGAGCGGGTGGCGCGTGCCCTGCGGGACCACGAGGTGACGGGGGTGGTCCATCTGGCGGCGAAGAAACAGGTGGGCGAGTCGATGGACCGCCCCCTGCACTACTACCGGGAGAACGTGGAGGGGCTGCGCGTCCTGCTGGACGCGGTCACGGCGGCCCAGGTGCCGTCCTTCGTGTTCTCGTCCTCGGCGGCGGTCTACGGCATGCCGTCCGCCGCCGAGGACGGAGCCCTGGTGACGGAGGACACGCCGTGCGTCCCGATGAGCCCGTACGGCGAGACGAAGCTGGCGGGCGAGTGGCTGGTCCGCGCGACGGGCAGAGCGACAGGCCTGTCGACGGCGAGCCTGCGCTACTTCAACGTGGCGGGCGCGGCGGCCCCTGAGCTGGCGGACGTGGGCGTCTTCAACATCGTCCCCATGATCTTCGAACGCCTGACAGCCAACGAACCTCCGCGCGTCTTCGGCGACGACTACCCGACCCCGGACGGCACCTGCGTGCGCGACTACATCCACGTGATGGACCTGGCGGAGGCCCATGTGGCGACGGCCCGGGCCCTGGAGGCGACGCCGGGACGCGAGCTCACCCTCAACATCGGCCGGGGGGAGGGCGTCTCGGTCCGAGAGATGATCGACCGGGTGAACGACGCGACGGGCCACACCCTGCCCCCTGTCGTGGCCCCACGCCGCCCGGGCGACCCGGCAAGGGTCGTGGCCTCGGCCGACCGCATCTCCACGGAACTGGGCTGGAAGGCGAAGCACGACGTCCAGGACATGATCACATCGGCGTGGGAGGGGTGGGTACGGCTGCATCCGGAGGCGGGAACGACGACACCCTAGCCACACCGCAGGTACGGCGGCCTCCGTATTCTGCGACTGTGGATGACCAGGGTGCTCAGCAGGAACGTGTACGGCTCGCTGTCGGCGCCGTCGTCGGTTCGGCCGTCGGTGACGCGCTGGGCGCGCCCTTCGAGTTCGGCCCCGAGGGCGCCTTCTCCGCGCGCTTCCCCTCGACCGGCCAGGGCGGCGAGATGTGCGGGGGCGGTGGCTGGGACCCAGGAGAGGCGACCGACGACACACAGATGGCGGTGCTGGTCGGGGAATCGCTGTTGGAGTGTGGTGGGCTCGAACTCCCGGACGTCTTCCGGCGGTTCCGAAAGTGGGCGGTGAGCGAGCCGAAGGACATCGGGCTGCAGACGGAGGCGGTGCTGTGCGGCCCCGACGACTGGGACCTGGCCGCCGCCCTGCACTTTCAGGCCAGCCAACGCGGCGCGGGCAACGGCGCGTTGATGCGGGCGGCCACCTCGGCCGTGTACTTCGCCGACCAGGGCCGGCAGGCCACGATGGACGCCGGTCGGCGCATTGCCGCGCTCACTCACGGGGACCGCGCCGCCTGGGAGGGGACGGCCCTCTGCCACGAGCTGGTACGCGTCGCGCTGGACGGCGACGACCCGCTCGCCGCCGTACCGGAGGCCCTCGCCGCAGTCCACCCCGAACACCGGGCCCGCTACGCCACCGTCCTCGCCCCCGGCTGGCACCCCGACCTGGCCACGGAGTTCAACGGCGCCGTCTGGCCCTGTCTCGGCTCCGCCGTCTGGGCGCTGCGGACCACGTCCTCGTACGAGGCGGCCGTCCGCGCGGCGATCGACCTCGGCGGCGACACCGACACCGTCGCAGCCGTCACCGGCACCCTCGCCGGAGCGGTGTACGGCGTCACCGGCATCCCCGCGCGCTGGACCGGGCCGTTGCACGTGCCCCTGCCGGGGTTCGGTGAACGGGTGGTGCGCACACCGGAGTTGGTGTCACTGGCGCGCGGGCTGGTCACCCGGTAGCCGAACCCTTCCGGTTGTTCAGGTAGGCCAGTACCGCCAGCACCCGGCGGTGTCCGCTGTCGCTCGGGGGCAGGCCCAGCTTCAGGAACACGTTGCCGATGTGTTTGCTGACCGAGCGTTCCGTGACGACCAGCGTCTTGGCGATCGTCGTGTTGTCGTGGCCCTCCGCCATCAGCTCCAGGACCTCGCGCTCGCGCGGGGTGAGGGAGTCGAGAGGCGAGTCACGGCGGCGGGTGAGGAGTTCGGCGACGACCTCCGGGTCGAGGGCCGTGCCGCCGGCGGCGACGCGTTCCAGGGCGTCGAGGAACTCGTCGACCCTGCCCACGCGGTCCTTCAGGAGATAACCGACGCCGCTCGCACCGCCGCCCAGCAGCTCCGCCGCGTACGACTCCTCCACGTACTGGGAGAGGACGAGCACCGGGAGGCCGGGGATCTGCTCCCGCGCCTCCAGCGCCGCGCGCAGTCCCTCGTCGCGGAAGCCGGGGGGCATCCGGACGTCCAGGACCGCGACGTCCGGGCGATGTTCGAGGATGGCCGGCAGTACCTCGGGGCCGCTGCCCACCTCGGCCAGGACCTCGTGCCCGGCCGACGTCAGCAGCAGGACGAGCCCCTGCCTCAGCAGGGCGTTGTCCTCGGCGATCACTACGCGCATGACGGTCCTGTTCTCGATCCGGATCCGGTCCAGTTCGCCGGCTCAGCGGCGGTCGCGCTCACCATACGCAGGGCAGCTCCACCTCGATCACGGTCGGCCCTCCTACCGGACTCGACACGTCCACGCTGCCGTCCAGCGCGGCCACCCGCCGCCGCATCCCGAGCAGTCCTGTGCCGCCCTTCTCGTCGGCGCCGCCCTGGCCGTGGTCGCCCACCCGGACCTGCAACCCCCTTGGTACGCGGACGAGTTCGACCCAGGCGGTCGGTGAACCGCTGTACTTCGCCGCGTTCGTCAGCGCCTCGGCGATCACGAAGTACGCGGCGGCCTCCACGGCCGCGGGCGGCCGTACGCCGTCCTCGACACCGTCGTCACGCACGCCGACCTCCAGGCCGCTGCTCGACGCCAACGCCCGTACGGCGCCCACCAGCCCGCGGTCCGTGAGGATCGGCGGATGGATGCCGCGCACCACGTTGCGCAGCTCGGCCAGCGCCTCCTCGGCCTGGTCCTGGGCGTCCTCCAGCAGCTTGCGGGCGGCGTCCGGGTCACGGTCGTACGCCCGTTTCGCGAGGCCGATCCGCATGGACAGGGAGACCAGACGGGCCTGCGCGCCGTCGTGCAGGTCCCGTTCGATGCGCCGGAGTTCGGCCCCGTGCGCGGCGACCGCGTCGGCCCGGGTCGCCTTCAGCTGTTCGACACGCTCGACGAGCTGCGCCTTGGGCGAGGGCTTGAGCAGGGCGGCCGACCAGGAGGCGTCGAGGTCGGCGAGCCTGCTGATGAGAGGGAGGACGACCGCCTCGCGGCGCAGCAGCCCGCACCACACACCGTCGACGACCAGACCCACCGGCCAGAGCGGGATCATCAGCAGCGGCAGGGCGCCGTACACATAGTGGGCGAGCATCCAGCGCAGATCGGTGCGCGTACCGGGGTCGCGGACCACGGTGCGCAGCTTCTCCTTCAGCCTGCCCTCGATGGGCAGATACACCTCGGGGATCTCCACGCCGGACCACTCGGTCGCCATCCGCCGTTTGGTGCCCGCGATCCGGCGGATGAGCAGGGTCGTCTCGGGCAGCATCCCGATGCCGATGACCGCGAGCGAGACGGTGGCCGTGATCAGCAGGACGGTGATGAATATGTACGAGGCGAAGGCCAGGATCGCGACCGCGACCAGCTGGCCCGTGGCCCGCGCTGCTTGCCGCAGTGTCTTCCACATGGTCATGAGGCTAGGCGACGGGGCAGCGGACGCACGGGAAAGCCTGCTCCCCGGTGAGGGTGTAGCCCGCTACACCATCTTCGGGGGCGGGCGGTGACCACGGTCACCGCCCGCCCCCGTTCCGTCGTACGGATCAGCCCGTCACAGCGCCTTCAGCGCGGCGGTGGTCGCCCGGGCCAGCGATCCCAGATACCCCTTCGGCAGCTTCGGGCTGCGGATCACCACCGAACGCCAGTAGAGCGGTCCCGAGATCAGGTCGAGGGCCAGGTCGGGGTCAATGCCCGAGCGGACCTCCCCCCGTTGCTCCGCCGCCGCGACGATCCCGCTCGCCACCCCTTCCTGCCCCTCCCGCAGCGCCTTCTGCATGGCGTCGGCGATCTCGGGGTTGCGGGCGGCCTCCGCCTGGAGGTCGGGAATGATCTGCGAGGCGACCGGGTGGCGCAGCGCGCGGGACGTCAGCTCGTACAGCAGCCGCAGGTCGCCCTCCAGGGTGCCCGTGTCCGGCGCCGGCAGCCCCTGCACCGCGAGCGCCGAGACCAGGTCGAGCACCAGGTGCAGTTTCGAACGCCAGCGCCGGTACACCGCCGTCTTGCCGACGCCCGCCCGGCGCGCGATGCCCTCGATGGACGTCCGCGCGTATCCGACGGCCGCCAGTTCCTCGAACACGGCCGTCCGGATGGCCTCCGTCACGTCCTCCCGCAGTACGGCGGCTCCGGCGGGGGCCCGGCGGCGGGTCCGTGCCGGTGCGGTCCCGGGCTCGTCGGTGTTCGTCGTCATACGGACCAGCATAGGGGCGTTACGACGAAACGGTTGCGTTCCGACGCCGAATCGGAATACGCTCCCGTTGCGACGATACGGTCCCGTCCCGACGTAAGAGTTTGGAAAGAAACGCGTAAGGAACCGGCTTCTCAGGCCGGCGGGGGACGCCGGGAAACGGGACCGCTCGTGCACCCCTCTCCACTCCCCCCAAGTGAAAGCAGCGGATGTGAGCCAGGTCCTCCACACACCGCCCCCGTCACAGGCCACCCCGGCCGACGACGACCTCACGGCGCTCGCCGCCCGGTACGGGCTCTCGGTCAGCGGCGCCCGTCCCACCCTGCGCACGTATCTCAGCCAGCTGTGGGCGCGGCGCCACTTCATCACCGCGTTCGCCACCGCCAAGCTCACCGCCCAGTACAGCCAGGCGAAGCTCGGCCAGGTCTGGCAGGTGATGACCCCGCTGCTCAACGCGGCGGTCTACTACTTCATCTTCGGCGTCCTGCTGGGCACCAAGCACGGCGTGCCGGACTACATCCCGTTCCTGGTCACGGGCGTGTTCATCTGGACGTTCACCCAGAGCTCGATCATGGCGGGCACCCGCGCCATCGCCGGGAATCTCGGCCTTGTCCGGGCGCTGCACTTCCCGCGCGCGGCCCTGCCGATCTCCTTCTGCATCCAGCAGCTCCAGCAACTGCTGTTCTCGATGGCCGCGCTGATCGTGATTCTGCTCTGCTTCGGCATCCCCGTCACCGCCTCCTGGCTGCTGGTAATCCCCGCCCTGGCACTCCAGTTCGTGTTCAACACGGGCGTGTCGATGATCATGGCGCGGATGGGCGCGTCGACTCCGGACATCGCCCAGCTGATGCCGTTCGTGCTGCGCACCTGGATGTATGTGTCCGGGGTCATGTGGAGCCTCGACAAGCTGTCCCAGAAGAACCACATGCCGCACGTGGTGTCGGTGATGCTGGAGAACAACCCGGCGGCGATCTACATCGACCTGATGCGCTTCGCCCTGATCGACAGCTACCACTCCAGCTCGTTGCCGCCGCACGTCTGGGCGATCGCGACGGGCTGGGCGCTGCTCGCGGGCGTCGGCGGCTTCATCTACTTCTGGAAGGCTGAGGAGACGTACGGCCGTGGCTGAGAACCCGAACGAGCAGATCCCCACCGTCGTCGCCAACGGCGTCGACATCGTCTACCGGGTCAACGGCACGGGCGCCGGACGCGGCACCGCGACCGCCGCCCTCAACCGCATGATGCGGCGCAAGCAGAGCGAGAAGGCGGCCGGTGTACGCAAGGTGCACGCCGTCAAGAACGTGTCCTTCGTCGCCTACCGCGGCGAGGCCGTCGGCCTGATCGGCACCAACGGCTCCGGGAAGTCCACGCTGCTCAAGGCGGTCGCGGGACTGCTTCCGGTGGAGAACGGCAGCATCTACACGGACGGCCAGCCCTCCCTCCTCGGCGTCAACGCGGCCCTGATGGGCGACCTGACGGGCGAGCGGAACGTCTATCTCGGCGGTCTCGCGATGGGCATGTCCCGGGAGCAGATCAAGGAGCGTTACCAGGGCATCGTCGACTTCTCGGGGATCAACGAGAAGGGCGACTTCATCACCCTCCCCATGCGGACGTACTCCTCCGGCATGGGTGCCCGCCTGCGCTTCTCCATCGCCGCCGCGAAGGACCACGACGTCCTGCTGATCGACGAGGCGCTGGCGACCGGCGACCGCTCGTTCCAGCAGCGCTCCGAGGAACGCATCCGCGAACTGCGCCAGCACGCGGGCACGGTGTTCCTGGTCAGCCACAACAACAAGTCGATCCGCGACACCTGCGACCGGGTCCTGTGGCTGGAACGCGGCGAACTCCGCATGGACGGCCCGACGGACGACGTACTGAAGGAGTACGAGGCTTTCACGAACCGCCCGGCGAAGCCCGCCCGCGCCGCCGCATAGAGCCTTTTGGCCTGTTCGTTTTGGCCTGTTCGTTTCTAGTGCCGGAAGACCCACGTCCGGTAGACGAGGAAGCGGAACGCCGACGCGAGCACGATCGAGACGCCCTTCACCTCATTCGACTCGACCGGACCGTGCAATCCCAGACCGTGATAGCCGATGTAGAACAGTCCGCTTTCCATCGCGATGCCGATCGCGCTGAACACGAAGAACAGCGCGATCTGCTGCCTGGTACGTGAGGCCCTGTCCCGGTACGTGAAATAGCGGAAGCCCAGATAGTTCGTACCCATGGCGATGAAGCTGGCGAGGACCGTGGCTGTCATCGCCCGCCAACCGAGGCCGTGCAGCAGCAGGTTGAAGACCAGGAAGTTCACGAGCACACCGCTGCCGCCGACGGCCCCGAATTTCACCGCTTCGAGGATTACGCGCCGCACCGGTCGGGCAGGAACGGACATCCGGTCCTCGGAGACATTCACACTCACGCCCGCGACTTTATCCGAGGTGCCCGGTCTAGCAGGAAAGGGTAAATTCCCTGTCTGCTTTTCTCTAACAGTTGTCAAGAAAAACAGGGGCGCCCCGAGCCATCACGGCTCGGGGCGCCCCTGTACACGCGTACGAACGCGTACCGGCTACGAATGACTCCGCAGCAGTGTCCGCATCGTCCGCATGGCGACCGACAGGTTCGCCAGGTCGAAGGCGTCCGAGCTCTGGATCTCGTCCAGGGTCGTGCGCGCCCGGCCCAGGAGCGCGGTGTTCTTCTCCTCCCACGCCTTGAAGCGCTGCTCGGGCGTCGACGAGCCGTTGCCGGCCGCGAGGACGTCAGCCGTGAGGGACGCGTGAGCCGCGTACAGGTCCTCTCGGATGGAGGCGCGGGCCATGGACTGCCAGCGGTCGGCCCGCGGCAGCTCGATGATGCGATCCATGAGCTGGGTGATGTGGAGACGGTCGGCGAGGTCGTAGTACACCTCGGCGACGTCCATCGGGTCCCGGCCCATCCGGTCGGCGACCGAGACGATGTCCAGCGTCGGGAAGGCGGACGAGAAGCCCGCGACCCGGGTGGCGAGTTGGTCGGGGACTCCGGCGCCCGTCAGCTCGTCGTAGATCTTCTCGTACCACTCCAGATCCGCGCCGCTCAGCAACTTGGCGAGCTGGGACCAGACTTGACTGACCCGCTCGCCGAAGAACTCGACGGTCTCCGTGAGTTGCACCGGCTGCGGCCGGTTGTTGAGCAACCAGCGCGTGCCGCGCTCGACAAGTCGCCGCGAGTGGAGGCGGATCCGGGTCTGGACGGCGGCCTCGACCGTGTTGTCGAGCGCCTCGACCTCGTCCCACACCGCGCTGGAGTTGAAGATCGCGCGAGCCGCGGTCTGCGCCCGCACCACTTCCTCCAGCGAGGCACCCGTCTCCTCGCGCAGCCGGTGCAGGAAGCTCGTACCGCCCGTGTTGACCGTGTCGTTGACGAGGACCGTCGTGATGATCTCGCGGCGCAGCGCGTGCCCGTCGATCTGCTCGGGGAACTTCTTGCGCAGCGCGCTCGGGAAGTAGGCGTCCAACAGGCGGCGCAGATACGGGTCTTCGGGCAGCGAGGTCTTCAACAGCTCGTCGGCGACCGTGATCTTCGTGTACGCGAGGAGCACGGCCGTCTCCGGACCGGTCAGCCCCTGGCCGCCGCTGAGGCGTTCGCGGATCTGCCGGTCGGTGGGGAGGAACTCGAGCGCCCGGTCCAGATGCCCTTCCCGGACCAGGTGGCGCATGAAGCGCTGCTGGGCGTGGAGCATGTCCTTGGACTGGGCGAGGGCGTTGGCGATGGCCGTGTTCTGCGCGTAGTTGTTGCGCAGGACGAGCCCGCCGACCTCGTCGGTCATCTGGGCGAGCAGCTTGTTGCGCTGCTTGACGGTCATGTCGCCTTCCGCGACAGAGGAGTTGAGCAGGATCTTGATGTTCACCTCGTGGTCGGAGGTGTCCACGCCCGCGCTGTTGTCGATGGCGTCGGTGTTGATCTTCCCGCCGACCTGCGCGAACTCGATCCGCCCGAGCTGGGTGAGCCCGAGGTTGCCGCCCTCGCCGACGACCCTGACGCGCAGGTCGCCGCCGTCGACACGGATGGCGTCGTTGGCCTTGTCACCGACGTCGGCGTGCGACTCCGTACTCGACTTGACGTAGGTGCCGATGCCGCCGTTCCACAGCAGGTCGACCGGCGCCTGGAGGATCGCCTTCATCAGGTCGGCCGGTGTCATCTTGCTGACCGCGCCCTCGATGCCGAGCGCCTCGCGGATGTGCGAGTTGACCGGGATGGCCTTGGCGGTACGGGGGAAGATGCCGCCCCCGGAGGAGATCAACTGGCTGTCGTACTCGGCCCAGCTGGACCTCGGCAGCTCGAACAGGCGCCGCCGCTCGGCGTAGGAGGTGGCCGCGTCGGGCTTCGGGTCGATGAAGATGTGCCGGTGGTCGAAGGCGGCGACGAGCCGGATGTGCTCGCTCAGCAGCATGCCGTTGCCGAACACGTCACCGCTCATGTCACCGACGCCGACGACGGTGAAGTCCTCGCTCTGCGTGTCCACGCCCAGCTCGCGGAAGTGCCGCTTGACGGACTCCCAGGCGCCCCGCGCGGTGATGCCCATGCCCTTGTGGTCGTACCCGGCCGAGCCACCCGACGCGAAGGCGTCCCCGAGCCAGAAGTTGTACGACTGGGCGACCTCGTTGGCAATGTCCGAGAAGGTCGCCGTGCCCTTGTCGGCGGCGACGACGAGATAGGTGTCGTCCTCGTCGTGCCGTACGACGTCGGCGGGCGGCACGACCTCGCCGGCCACCAGGTTGTCGGTGATGTCGAGGAGCGCCGAGATGAACGTCTTGTAGCTCCTGACCCCCTCGGCGAGCCACGCGTCCCGGTCCACACTCGGATCCGGCAGCTGCTTGGCGACGAACCCGCCCTTGGCGCCGACCGGCACGATGACGGTGTTCTTCACCATCTGCGCCTTGACCAGCCCGAGGATCTCGGTACGGAAGTCCTCCCGCCGGTCCGACCAGCGCAGCCCACCGCGCGCCACCTTCCCGAACCGCAGATGGACGCCTTCCACCTTCGGCGAGTACACCCAGATCTCGTACGCGGGACGCGGCGCCGGCAGGTCCGGGATGGCCTGCGGGTCGAACTTCATGGAGACGTAGTCGTGCGGCTTGCCGCCCGCGCTCTCCTGGTAGAAGTTCGTCCGGAGGGTCGCCTTGATGACGGTGAGGAAGGACCGCAGGATGCGGTCCTCGTCGAGGGAGGCCACCTGGTCGAGGGCCGCGTCCAGCTCCTCCTTGAGAGCGTCGGTCAGCTCGACGCCCGCCCGCTGCCGCTCCGGCGACATCCGCGCCTCGAACAGGGACACGAGCAGCCGGGTGGTGTGGACGTTGTTGCGGAGGGTGTCCTCCATGTAGTCCTGGCTGAACGTGGAACCGGCCTGCCGCAGGTACTTGGCGTACGCCCGCAGCACCAGCGCCTGACGCCAGTCGAGGCCCGCGCTCAGCACCAGCGCGTTGAAACCGTCGTTCTCTGCCTGCCCGGTCCAGGTGGCCGAGAAGGCCTCCTGGAAACGCTCGCGGCCGTCGTCCCCGAGATAATCCCCGCCGCTGCTCAGCGACTTGGGCAGCCGGAGCCCGAAGTCGTAGATCCAGGCAGTGGTCCGGTCCGAGCAGCGCAGCTCGTACGGCCGCTCGTCGATCACCTCGACGCCGAGCCGGTTGAGGACGGGGAGCACGGAGGACAGCGAGACGGACTCGCCGGTGCGGTAGATCTTGAAGCGGCGCTCACCGGGCGCCGCGTTCACCGGCTCGTAGAGGCTCAGCGCGAAGTTCGTGCCGACGCCCAGCTTTTCGAGGTGGACGAGGTCGGCGACGGCGGCGCGCGGACTGTGGTCGGCCTTGTAGCCCTCGGGGAAGGCGTTCCCGTACCGGCGAAGCAGTTCGGCGGCGCGCTCCTCGCCGCACTCGGCGTTGAGGGCCTCGGCGAAGGCGTCGGCCCATGACCGGGCGGCCTCGACGAGCCGCGCCTCGATGCGCTCCTTGTCCTGGTCGGACAGCTGCGGCAGCTCGGTGCCCTGCGGAACCCGGACGACGAAGTGCAGCCGGGACAGGATGGATTCGGTGTTCCAGGCGGTGAAGTCGACGCTGGTTCCGCCGAGTTCCTCCTTCAGGATGTCGATGATCCGCAGCCGTACGCCGGTGGTGTACCGGTCGCGCGGCAGGTAGACGAGGGCGGAGTAGTAACGCCCGTACTCGTCCTGGCGGAGGTAGAGCCGCAGCCGCCGCCGCTCCTGCAGATACAGCACCGAGGTGACGATCGACCGGAGTTCGTCGGGCGGCGTCTGGAAGATCTCGTCGCGCGGGTAGGTCTCCATGATCTGGAGCAGGTCGCGCCCGTCGTGGCTGTCGGGCGAGAACCCGGCGGCCCGCAGCACCTCGTCGACCTTGCGCCGGACGACGGGCACCCGGCGCACCGACTCGGTGTACGCGGCGGAGGAGAACAGCCCCAGGAACCGCCGCTCACCGACGACGTCACCGTTCGCGTCGAACTTCTTGACCCCGACGTAGTCGAGATACGACGGCCGGTGAACGGTGGCGCGGCTGTTGGCCTTCGTCAGTACGAGGAGCTTGTGCTCGCGGGCCTTGGCCCGGGCGTCGGCGGGCAGCCGCTCGAAGGACGGACTGACCGGATGTCCCTCGTCCTCGGAGTGGTGCGGATCGGCCCGCAGAATGCCGAGCCCGGTCCCCGGCACGGCGGCCAGCGAGTCGTCTCCACGCAGCTCGTACTCGCGGTAGCCGAGGAAGGTGAAGTGGTCACGCGCGAGCCAGCGCAGCAGTTCGCGCGCCTCCTCGACGTCCTGGTCGATCAGGTCGCCGGCGGTCGGCTCCTTGGGCAGCTCGTCGGCGATGCGCAGCGCGGCATCGCGCATCTTCTCCCAGTCCTCGACGGCCTCACGGGTGTCGGACAGCACGCGCAGCAGGTCGTTGGTGATCTGCTTCAGATCGGCGCGGTCCGTCTCGCGGTCGATCTCTACGTGGATCCACGACTCGACGTGCGCGTCGTGCGGCAGGTCGGCGCCCTCCACGGCCGCACTCCCGGTGGGCCGGTCGGGCAGTACCTCGATGAGCCGGCCGTTCAGGTCCCGTCGTACGACGAACTGCGGATGGACGACGAGGTGGATACCACGCCCCTGCCGGGACAGTTCGTTGGTGACCGAGTCGACGAGGAAGGGCATGTCGTCGGTCACGACCTCGACGACGGAGTGGCTGCATGTCCAGCCGTTCTCCTCGACAGTCGGGGTGTGCACCCGCACGCTCGCCGTGCCCTGCGGACGCGTCTCGCCCAGCCGGTAGTGCGAGAAGGCCGCGCCGAAGACGTCCACCGGCTCGCGGCCGGCGAGGTCCTCCGGGGCGGTGTGCAGGTAGTAGCGCTGGAGGAACGCGAGCACGGTGTCGTGGTCCGGGGTTCCGGGGTCTCCGCCGGGCGCGGTTGCACGTGTCGTCCCGGTCGGTAGGCGCCCCCCGACCGGGCTGTTCTCAGCTACCCGGGCGGCCTTTTCGAGCAGCTCGGTCTTGGCTTCGTCCAGCTTGGTCTGCATTGTCCTCTGACTCCTGTCGCGCGCCGTTGCGTGACGTAGAAGGAAGTACGGCTCCTCCTGCGGTACAACGCCTCGACGCGGGGTCTCCGGTCTGCTCCGACGCTATGCCGCAAGGTGGGAAGAGCGGGGGGTTATCGGCCATTCTCGGCACCCCGGCGGAGTGTGACGCTGCTCTCGGCAACGCCGGTCCGTGGGATGCGTATGGCGTCCTGGGAACCCTCGGGGTTCCGTCCCGCCCGCGCCGACCAGCGATCACCACCCGGGCACGGATGTGGTCCGTGCACTCCGGGCGCAAGGCAGGGACGAGGACGCCCCCGCGACGTATCGCGCTGATCACGCCATAAGGCTATCGCTCATGACGGGGGCCACGTCATGCGCCATTTGTGTACAAAAGAAGGCCGGGAAGTTTGCCGTTCTGCACAGTGGAGAAAAGAAGATGCCCGAAACGCCCCGAACGGGAGAGGCACTGCGGCTACGCAGCCAGCCGCTCGGCCTCCGCGACGGCCTCCTCCAGACTGTCCACCACAGGCACGCCCACCTCTTCGAGGCTGGCCCGGCCATGGGAGCCACCGGTGTAGAGCACGGCGCGCGCACCCACGTGCAGGGCGGCGATCGCATCGTCGGCGGCGTCCCCGATGACCACCGTGCGCGCGGCCTCGACGCCGGTGAGCGCACCGAGATGGCGCACCATGTGCTCGGCCTTGCTGCCACCGGAGGGCCCGGTCCGCCCGTCGACCCGTACGAAGTGCGACTCGATCCCGAACCCCCTGACCAGCGGGACGAGTTCGGCATGCCCGTACATGCTCAGAATGGACTGACTGCGCCCCGCCGACTGCCACCCGGCCAGCAGATCCCGCGCACCGGCGGCCAGCCCACATGCCACCCGGTGCTCCGCGTAGTACCGGTGGAAGATCTCGTCCATGACAGCCCACTCGGCATCCGTGGGCAGCCGCCCGAGCAGCCGCTCGTAGAACCTCGGCACCGGCACGCAGTACAGCGCCCTGTACTGCTCCAGCGTGACCGGCTCCAGCCCCAGCTCGGCGAATGCGGCGTTCGTCGCACCTATGACGGCATCGGTGTCATGAAACAGCGTCCCGTTCCAGTCCCACACGATGTGCGCCACTCCGTACTTCCCCATACCAAGAAAATACAGCCACCCCCCACCGCACCCCCAGCCCGTCCGGCGTTTGAGGACAAGGCCCGTTCAGGGCCGGAGCGGGGGTCTGGGGGCGGCAGCCCCCAGGGATGGGCCGGGTAGGGGCAGCGGGGGCGAAAACCCTCCTGAGCCCCGCTCACCCCTCAGTCCAACAACCCCACCAGGTTCGGAATCTCCTGCGTGGCATACCAAAGCAGCTCATGATCCTCTGCCCCGTCCACCGTGAACTGCGCGTCGTCATCCCCCTGATCCGCCGCCCCCAACGCCGCCGCAGCTGCGGCGACATCCCCCTTCGCATCCCCCGAGTCGACATGCACGGCCGCCGCCTTCCCCAACGACACGGCCCCACCAACGCGAACCTCACCCAGCGCGACCGGATCGAGCCCCCGGTCGGGGTCGGCCACCGCCACCCCGTCCGCGACATCAACGGCGACGACCACACGCCGCCGCGTCACCCCCGGGTCCATCGCAAGCAACCGCAGGGACGCCAGCGCGGCCCGATTCAGCGCCGCGTACTCCAGTTCCTCGATGTCGTCGGACAGGTACCACTCACGCAACGCGGGCGTGACGGCGTACGCGGCGAACGGTCCCGCCCCCAACTCACCCGTCTTGTACGCCTCGGCAAGGCCCTGGAGGGTCAGGGGGACGTAGACGCGCATGGCTGACCGCTTTCGTAGAAGGCGTTTCCGTGACCGGGCCCAGCACCGGGCCCAGTACCGGAACCAGTAACCGGAAACCAGCAGCCGAGACCCTCCCGCACGACCCGGGAAGACCCTCAGGATACGTCGCGGCGTCCCCTTTCGAGTCCCCGCTCACACCTCTCCGAGCGTCCACAGCGCTCCTCGAAATTCACCCCGGCCACCCCTCCCACCAGGCCTTTCCCATCCGAGAATCACCCTGATAAGTGAACCTCCGGACCCCCCGACCCGCACCCCGTCTCTCCTTGCGCCCGGCCGATCACTCCCCGTACAAGATCCCCACCAGAAAGTTACCGCCCGGTATCCCACCCCGGGCCCCAAGAACGGGGACATTCCATGAACAAGGTGATGACAAGGACGGTCCGCCACACCCCGTCCCGCCCGCCGGTACGCCGGGACACGCGCCGCCCCGGCAGCACCCCTCACCGCACGCCCCCGGGTGGAGGTACCCCCCGCACGCCCTTCCCCGAAGCCACCGCCCCCTCCGAGACCCACCCCGAACCCCGAGTCCCCGCCCAGGGACAGCGACAGGGGCCGGGACAGCGACAAGGAGGGGGGCAAGGACAGCACCCGGAACAGCACAGGCCGACGCCCCCGCGCCCCCTCCAGCAGCCCTCCCAGCCCCGCCAGACGGCCCTCCAGCAGCCCCGCGCTCTCCCGCAGCCTCGCCCCACCGACCTCTTCGCCGACCGCCTCCTGGCCGTCCTGAGCGGCGAACGCCCCGTCCACAGCATGCTCCGCCACACCGTGGGCCGCGCTTACGACGAACTCGCCTGGCTCGCGGCCCGCGGCCCCCTGCGAACCCGCGGCACCCGCCCAGTCGTCCGCGACGTCGGCTACTACGAGCCCAGCCGAGGCGCGCTGGAAGCCTTCGCCCGCATCGGCGCCGGCGACCAGCTCCGTGCGATGGCCTTCCGCCTGGAACTGGGCCGGGACTTCCGCTGGCGCTGCACGGCCGTGGAACTGGGCGGCCCCCGAAGGCCACACACGGCGGACGACTAGGCACCCGGCACACGCAGAAGGGCCGGCCACCCTCGCAGGATGCCCGGCCCTTCACACCACACGTCACACAGCGACTAGCGACTCACCGCTCACCGCCGGCTGGAGGCTGCTCACTTCTTACGCCGACGCCCGCTCCGCTGCTGCTTGCGCCGCTCCGCGCGCGTGAGCCCGTCCGCCTCGGACCGCACCTCGTCGTCGTCCCCGACGAAGTCGCCCTCGACGATGCCGCCCTCGCCGTCCACGGTCGGGGCGGAGAAGTGCAGCCGGTCCGGCCGCTGCGGGGCGTCGAGCCCCTTGGCACGGATCTCGGGCCGGGAACCGGCACCCGCCTGCGCCGGCACCGAGTCCTCGGCACCCTTGTCCAGCGACGGCTTGGCGTCCGCGACCGGGACCTCCTCGACCTGCTGCTCGACCTGGACCTCCAGGTTGAACAGGTAGCCGACGGACTCCTCCTTGATGCCCTCCATCATCGCGGTGAACATGTCGAAGCCCTCGCGCTGGTACTCGACCAGCGGGTCCTTCTGCGCCATGGCGCGCAGACCGATGCCCTCCTGGAGGTAGTCCATCTCGTAGAGGTGCTCGCGCCACTTGCGGTCGAGGACCGACAGCACGACCCGACGCTCCAGCTCACGCATGATCTCGGAGCCGAGCTGCTCCTCACGCGACGCGTACTGGTCGTGAATGTCGTCCTTGATCGACTCGGAGATGAACTCGGCGGTCAGCCCGGCCCGGTCGCCCGCCGCCTCCTCCAGCTCGTCGACGGTGACCTTCACCGGGTAGAGCTGCTTGAAGGCGCCCCACAGCCGGTCCACGTCCCACTCCTCGGCGAAGCCGTCGGCCGTCTCCGCGCCGATGTAGGCATCGATGGTGTCGTCCATGAAGTGCTGGACCTGCTCGTGCAGGTCCTCGCCCTCCAGGACGCGGCGCCGCTCGCCATAGATGACCTCGCGCTGCCGGTTGAGGACCTCGTCGTACTTGAGGACGTTCTTGCGGGTCTCGAAGTTCTGCGTCTCGACCTGCGACTGGGCGGACGCGATGGCACGGGTGACCATCTTGTTCTCGATCGGTACGTCGTCCGGGACGTTCGCCATCGACATGACTCGCTCGACCATCTGGGCCTTGAACAGCCGCATGAGATCGTCACCGAGGGAGAGGTAGAACCGCGACTCGCCGGGGTCGCCCTGCCGTCCGGAACGACCGCGCAGCTGGTTGTCGATCCGTCGGGACTCGTGCCGCTCGGTGCCGAGGACGTAGAGCCCGCCGAGGTCCTTGACCTCCTCGAACTCGGCCTTCACGGCCTTCTCGGCCCGCTCCAGGGCGGCCGGCAGGGCCGCGGCCCACTCCTCGATGTGCTCCTCGGGGTCGAGGCCGCGCTGCCGCAGCTCCGCCTCGGCGAGGTCGTCGGGGTTGCCGCCGAGCTTGATGTCCGTACCACGGCCGGCCATGTTGGTGGCGACCGTGACGGCGCCCTTGCGGCCGGCCTGGGCGACGATGGTCGCCTCCCGGTCGTGCTGCTTGGCGTTCAGCACTTCGTGCTGGATGCCGCGCTTCGAGAGCTGCTGCGACAGGTACTCGGACTTCTCCACCGAGGTCGTGCCGACGAGGATCGGCTGACCCTTCTCGTGCTTCTCGGCGATGTCGTCGACAACCGCCTCGAACTTCGCGACCTCGGTGCGGTAGATCAGGTCGGACTGGTCCTTGCGGACCATGTCACGGTTGGTCGGGATCGGGACGACACCGAGCTTGTAGATCTGGTGGAACTCGGCGGCCTCGGTCATGGCCGTACCGGTCATACCGGAGAGCTTGTCGTAGAGACGGAAGAAGTTCTGCAGGGTGATAGTGGCGAGGGTCTGGTTCTCGTCCTTGATGTCCACCCCTTCCTTCGCCTCGATCGCCTGGTGCATGCCCTCGTTGTAGCGGCGGCCGGCGAGGATACGGCCGGTGTGCTCGTCGACGATCATGACTTCGCCGTCGATGACGACGTAGTCCTTGTCGTTCTTGAAGAGCTCCTTGGCCTTGATGGCGTTGTTCAGGTAGCCCACCAGCGGCGTGTTCACCGACTCGTACAGGTTGTCGATGCCCAGCCAGTCCTCGACCTTGGCGACACCCGACTCGTGGATGGCGACGGTGCGCTTCTTCTCGTCGACGTCGTAGTCGCCGGTCTCCTCGATGCCCTTGAGGGGGTTGCCCGTCTCGCCGCGCTTGAGGCGCGTGACCAGCTTGGCGAAGTCGCCGTACCACTTGGTGGCCTGGTCGGCCGGGCCGGAGATGATCAGCGGCGTACGGGCCTCGTCGATGAGGATCGAGTCGACCTCGTCGACAACGGCGAAGTTGTGGCCGCGCTGGACGAGTTCGTCCTGGGACCACGCCATGTTGTCGCGCAGGTAGTCGAAGCCGAACTCGTTGTTCGTGCCGTACGTGATGTCGCAGGCGTACTGCTCACGCCGCTGGGCCGGCGTCATGTTGGCGAGGATGCAGCCGACAGTCAGGCCCAGGAACTTGTGGACGCGACCCATCATCTCGGAGTCGCGCTCGGCCAGGTAGTCGTTGACCGTGATGAGGTGGACGCCGTCTCCGGAGAGGGCGTTCAGATACGTGGGAAGCGTGCCGACCAGGGTCTTGCCCTCACCGGTCTTCATCTCGGCGACATAGCCGAGGTGAAGCGCGGCGCCGCCCATGATCTGCACGTCGTAGTGACGCTGGCCGAGGGCGCGCTTGGCGGCCTCGCGCACGGTGGCGAAGGCCTCGGGCAGCAGGTCGTCCAAGCTCTCACCGTCGGCGTACCGCTGCTTGTACTCATCGGTGAGGGCCCGCAGCTCGGCGTCGGAGAGGTCGACGAAGTCCTCTTCGATGGAGTTGACCTGGTCCGCGATGCGGTGCAGCTTGCGCAGGATTTTGCCTTCGCCTGCACGCATGATCTTTGAGAGGACGGACACGGGGGTTGGTCTCCTTGCCGGTCGGGCCTAGGACGGTCGGTTTCCATTGTCTTAACTGAGCAACGGCCATCGTATGCGAGGACCCCGCCAAGCCGGGAGGTCTGCCAGTGGGACAGCCATAAGGAGAACGGCCGGGAGTCACGGATGGTGCCGCGCCCCACTCATGAATTGCACGAATTGTGATCACGAACTCACGCACAGCAAAAGGGATGGCGCCCTCATCCCGCCCCGAGCAGAATCGGCCGATGGACCCCGTCACGCTCACCACGGCCCGCCTGTTCCTGCGCACCGTCGGCCCACACGACACGGACGCCGTGTACGCCGCGGTGCAGGACGCCGACATCCAGCGCTGGACGACGATCCCGTCGCCCTACCTCCCCGAACACGCCCGCGGGTTCACCTCCCAGCTGGTGCCCGACGGCTGGGCGGACGGCTCGATGTTCACGTTCGGCGTCTTCCTCCCCGAAGGGGAGGAGCTGGTGGGCATGCTCGCCCTGACCATGCGCTCCCTGGGGGTCAGCGAAGTCGGTTTCTGGGCCGACAAGGCCCACCGCGGCAACGGCTACATCACAGAAGCCACGATCACCGCCTCCCGCTGGGCCTTCACCCATCTGTCGGTGGACCGCGTGGAGTGGAGGGCCGAAGTCGGCAACACGGCGTCCCGAACAGCAGCGGAACGAGCCGGCTTCACCATGGAGGGCACCCTGCGCTCAGCAATCAACAACAAGGGAGTACGCCGGGACTGCTGGGTGGCCTCCCTACTCCCCTCAGACCTCGGCCTCCCCTCAACGGCCCCCTACACCCCCAGCCGCCCCGCCAACTGACCCTCCTCTCCCACCAACCCGCCCCTCGCCCGCCCCCTCGACACAGACCCACCCAGCCCCTCCCCACCACCCCCACTCCCACCGGCTTCTGCAGCCCCGGCGACACCTCAGCCCCGGGGCGGCGACACCCCTCAGCCCTGAGCGGCACCCCCCTCAGCCCCAGGGCGGCACCTCCTCCAGCCCCGGGCGGCACCCCTCAGGACCCGGGCGGCATCCTTCAGCCCTGGGCGGCACCCCTCACACCCGGACGAGCACCCTCAGGCTCAGGGCGGCACCCCTCAGGACCCAGGCGCGGCATTTCCTCAGCCCGGCCCGCCCCTCCTCAGCCCCGTGCGCCACCTCCTCAGCCCCGGCCGGCACCATCCAGCCCGTCCGGCGTTTGAGGACAAGGCCCGTTCAGGGCCGTAAGCAGGGGTCTGGGGGCGGCAGCCCCCAGGGATGGGACGGGTAAGGGCGGCGGGGGCGAAACCCCTCCACCCCCAAACCCCCAGCTCACCCCCACTGTCAGTCCCACCCCCTATCGTGCGGAAGCATGACGAGCAGCCCGCCCAACCCCACCCCCCACACCAAACTCTCCGCCGACGAAGCCCGCCGAATCGCCCTACGGGCCCAGGGCTTCCTGGGCACCCCCAACCGCAAGGCAGGCGTCCGCGGCATCCTCCGACACCTGGGCGCGGTCCAGCTCGACACGATCTCCGTACTCGCCCGCTCCCACGAACTCATCCCGTACGCCCGCCTGGGCGCCATACCCCGCAAAAAAATCGAAGACGCCTACTGGAACCCGACGTCAACGACCCCCCAAACAACAACCCCCACCCCCACCTCAACCTCCACCCCAGCCCCAACCTTCACCCCAGCCCCCCACCCCCACGCCTTCGAATACTGGTCGCACGCCGCCTGCATCCTCCCCGCGGAGGAATGGCCCCACTTCGCCTTCCGCCGCCGCGCCTACCGCTCCCGGCCCCACTGGAACCACGACCTCCCGCCCGATGTCTACGACCAGGTCGTCAAACAACTCCGCACGCAAGGCCCCCTCACCGCAACGGAGTTGGGCGGCGCGAAACGCACCAGCGAATGGTGGGACTGGTCCGGCACCAAGGTCGCTGTCGAACGCGCCCTGATGTACGGCGAGGTGGTGTGCGTGGAGCGCCGGGGCTGGAAGCGGGTGTACGACCTCGCCGAGCGCGCCATCCCGGACACACTGCTGCACGACGACCTCGACGACACCGAATGCCTGCGCCGCCTGGTCCGCCTCGCGGCCCAGTCCCTGGGCGTCGGCACCCGCGCGGACATCGCCGACTACCACCGTCTCAAGGCAGAGCAGGTCGACGCGGTGATCGCGGACTCGGGTCTGGTCCCCGTCACGGTCGAAGGCTGGGGCAAACCGGCCTGGGCCGACCCGGCAGCCCTGGCGACGCCCCCGCGCGGCCGCCACCGCACGACCCTGCTGTCCCCCTTCGACTCCCTGATCTGGGAACGGGCCCGCACAGAACGGATCTTCGGTTTCACCCACCGCCTGGAGGCCTACGTCCCCAAGCCGAAGCGCGTGCACGGCTACTTCGCGATGCCGGTCCTCGCCGGCGGCCACCTCGTAGGACGAGTGGACCCTGCCCGGGAGGGCAACACCCTGGTGGCCAGACAGGTCACTCTGAACGGCCCCAAGGCGGTCCCTGCGGTGGCCCAGGCCCTGCTGGAGGCAGCAAGCTGGGTGAACTGCACGAACGTACGAGTGGAACGGGTGGACGCCCCTGACCTGCGCACCCCCCTGACAAGGGAACTGGCCCAGGCCCTCGGATAACCCCCGACCGCTCTACCGAAGATCGCTCTACCGAAGATCGCTCTACCGGATCTCGAGGATCTTCTCCCGCATCGCGTAGACCACCGCCTCCATCCTGGAGTGCAGCTGCAGCTTCTCCAGGATGTTGCGCACATGGTTCTTCACGGTGTTCTCGGAGATGAACAGCTCTTTGGCGATATCCCGGTTGTTCATCCCGGTGGCGACCAGCTTGAGCACTTCCAGCTCGCGCTCCGTGAGCCGCGGCGCGGGCACCAGCCGCCGCTCGTCCGTCCGCTGGATCATCGACTTGAATTCGGTGAGGAGTTTCGACGCCATGGAGGGGCTGATCTGCGACTGCCCGTCGGCCACGGCGCGAATGGCCGTGGCCACCTCGTCGGTGGAGATCTCCTTGAGGAGATAACCGGTCGCACCCGCCTTGATCGCTTCGTACAGATCGGCTTCCTCATCGCTGATCGTCAGCATGATGATCTTGGCGCTGGGCGCGACCTCCTTGATGGAGGTGCAGGCCTCGATCCCCCCGCGCTTCGGCATCCGTACGTCCATCAGGACGATGTCGGGCAGCAGATCGGCTGCCTTGTCGACAGCCTCCGCACCGTCCCCCGCCTCGCCGACGACCTGGATGTCCTCCTCGGCCGCGAGCACGATCTCCAGTCCACGACGGAAGAGGGCATGGTCGTCCACGACAAGGACTCTGATCGGCTCCTTGCGCGAGGTGCCCGCGTCCGGGCCCATGCCGGTGACGCCGTCGTCGGCATGGTCGACCTGCATCGGTCCGAAGCTGTCCGCCATCGTTCCTCCCCCTGAAGGCTGTGGCCTGTGGTCCTGTGCCATCGCCAACCCAAGGCAACGGCCCACCGGTTGAGCCGTTGCGGCCATGATTCCATGCCCGGGTGACAGTGCGGTGACAGAGCGGGCCCCGGAGGGGGCGCACACGGGTGCCCCTGGGGGCGCACACGCGCTCCAGGGGCACCCGCTCGGCTGTCACCGGGGGCGGTCAGCCACCCAGCGTGCCACCCGCCGCGGGGGCGTGCGCCTGGTGGGCGACCATCGGGTCCGTGTTGAGGTGGATCACGCCGTAGTCGTAGGCGTGTCGCCGGTAGACGACACTCGGTTCCTTGGTCTCGGAGTCGACGAACAGATAGAAGTCGTGCCCGACCAGTTCCATCTCGTAGAGAGCCTGGTCAAGCGTCATCGGGGAGGCGACGTGGGTCTTCTCGCGGACGATGAGGGGGCCTTCGCCCTTCACTTCCAGCGAGCCGATCCTCTTCACGGGCACGCCGTCCGCGTCTTCCTCGTGGACGGGGTGACCATTGCCGTTCAGCGTTGCCGCGTCCGGGACGTGGTCAGCGACCTCGGCGGCTGTCAGCCGGCCGGCGCCTCGGCGGGTGTAACGCTTGTCGTGCTGCTTGCGCAGCCGGGCCTCGAGCTTGTCCGCCGCGAGGTCGAGTGCCGCGTACGGGTCGCTTGCCGCTGCTTCCGCCCGGATCACCGGACCGCGGGAGTGAAGCGTGATCTCCACTCGGTCGGAGCGGTCGGCCTGCCGGGGGTTGGGCTCCTTGGATACCTCGACGTCGAGGCTGATCACCTTGCCGTCGAGCTTCTGGATCCTGTCCAGCTTCAGCTTCTCGGCCACGTGCTTCCGGAACCGCTCGGGCACCTCGGTCTTGCGTCCCTTGACGACGATGTCCACGCAGAACTCCGTTCCCGGATCGCCCCGCTTCAGTGGCGGAGCGTCTCCCTTTCGCACCAGGCTCCGGTGTGCCCCGGAACCTCGGACTCGGTGACTTCCACCTCCTCCTCCCCCATGAGCAAGATCCCCACTCGGCCGGCTGGGGTGATTAAGGAAAATCCACAGCACGGCATTCGGATTTGCGAGGTGTGGCCTGCGGCTTTCCCTCACAACCGAACATATCTCGCCCGGACGTATGTCGTCACCCTCTACTGCCGCGTACCTCCGTTCCAGTGAATTGACCCTCTCGCTACCTGCAACGATGCAAGTTCGCGGTCAGTTCCAGTTTATTTCGAAAGAATCAGGCGTCGCCGCGACCACAGCCGCGCAGATCACGCCCCCGAAGGCGCCGGCCGCCGCGATTCCCGACATCCCTGGCCTCCGCTCCACGCCCGCGGCCGTGGTTCCCGTCCCCCGCTGCCCTCTGCCTTCCCGCCCCGCGTCCGAGTACACGACGTTTCTCACTCTTCTCACGTCCCCCATCTCTCCCGCCCATTCGGCCCCTCCCGCCTCTCCGCACCCGACCGCTTCCCGCACGGCACGCGCGGCCTCGGAAAGCGAGGCTCCGGTCGTCATCAGATCGTCGACCAGGACGACCGCACCCGCACCCGCGAGCAGCTGCCCGCCCCCGGGGACCACGCTCAGCGCACCGGCGAGGTTGTCCAGCCGCTGCCGGGAGTTGAGGCCCGCCTGATCAGCCACGACCCGGCGCTGCCGCAGCACCGCCAGCACCCGGGCCTGCGTACCGGAACCACGCAGCTCACCCGCCGCGGCGAGCGCGATCCGCCGGGCCGGATCATGCCCTCGCGCCCGTACAGCCCGCCGCGCGGACGGCACAGGAACGAGCAGCACGCCCGTACGACCGGGCAGGGCCCCGTCGAGCCCTGCCCGCACAGCTCCCGCCAGCGCCGTCCCGAGCGGCCCCGCGAGTGCCAGCGCACCCCTTTCCTTGTGCGCGAGGACTACCGCACGCACCTCGTCCTCGTACCGGGTCGCCGCGTACACCACCGGCAGCCCGAGCGGCTCAGGCACCGGTCGCACCCGGCTCGGAACGGCCCCGTTCAAGGCGGCACGGCACTCCGGGCAGAGCACCGTGCGAGGCATCCCGCAGCCTCCGCACTCGGCCGGCAGCACCAAGTCACTGAGGTCCCGCCACCAGCCCCGCATGCGCACCACTGTGCCAACACCGACGCGACTCGGCCACCCCTGTGGACAACGTCCTGTGGACAACTCCACGCACCCCACAAGCGGCGCCCGGAAACGCCGACGGCCCGCCGGACATTCGACGGGCCGTCAAAACCCACTGCACTCCCGGCGAGGCCTCTCACCCCGGATAGACCGGAGCCGACCCATCCTTGACCAGCTTCTGCCACTTGGTACCGGA
This sequence comes from Streptomyces sp. NBC_00576, assembly GCF_036345175.1. Taxonomy (NCBI): domain Bacteria; kingdom Bacillati; phylum Actinomycetota; class Actinomycetes; order Kitasatosporales; family Streptomycetaceae; genus Streptomyces; species Streptomyces sp. NBC_00576. Next base: position 4,091,731 of record NZ_CP107780.1, read on the forward strand.
CAACAGCCGCACGATGCCGTCCTCCTCCGAGTACGCCACCAGCGGCAGCATCTCGTCCTCGGACGCGGCGATGCCCTTGACGCCGGTCAGCGCGGCCGGCGCCGACCCCACCGGCGTCGAGCCGTCGACCTGCACATAGCCCATCTGCTGCACGCCACCCTGCTCACGCCCGACCACCACGAGCCGGCTGTCCCCGGCCCACGACATGGCGGTGACCTCCTCCAACTGCGGTGTCACGGAGTCCAGTTCGAGGACCGAGACGACCGACTGGTCGCCGGCCTTCTGCCCCGTTGCCCGCCCCGGCTCCGCTGGCGTCTTCTCCTGAGCCGAACCGTCCGCCGGCTGCGCCGACCGCTCGTCCCGCTCGATCCGCCCGATGTACAGGGACCGCAGGCCGTCCTTCTCCACGATGAGCGCGATCCGCACCCCGTCGGCGGCCACCCGTACCGCTTCGATGCGCCCGTCGAGCCCCGGGGTCCTGACTTCCAGCGGCTCGCCCGCACCCTTCTCCAGGAGCAACAGCCGAGGCTTCTTGGGGTTGCGGTCGGCCACCCACAGGTCGCCGTCGCCGTCCCAGCTGGGTGTGGTCAGCCGGTCGGCCTTGGTGCTGCCCTGGCTGGTCAGCACGGGCTCACCGAGCGATCCGCCGGACACCAGCGACCCCACGTACAGCATGGTCCCGTCCAGCGAGACCCCGGCCGCGCTGTCCTCGGCGCGCGAGACCGCCGCGGACCGCAGCTGCTTCTCGCCCTCGCCGAACGCGCCCGGCACCGGAGTGACGTCGGCGGCTGGACTGTCATTGCCGGCCACGTGTACGAGCCGGTGCTTGCCGTCGATGAAGTACTGGAACTCGGGGCGCTGCACCACACCGCGCGCGGCGACGGGCTCGGCCCCGTTCTTTGTGAGGGCGCACAGCTGGGTGCCGTTGGCGCGCTGCAGGGCGACCTCGTCGACACCCGTGGGTGTCAGGTCCTGGAGGGTGTAGAGGAGCTGGGCCGCCATCTCGGTGCACTTGGCCGACCCGACCCGGTTCGCCTTGTCGTTGAGCGGCACCGTCAACCGGTTCTGGTCGTCGGGGGCCAGTGAGGTGACGCCCTTCTTGAGCTCCGTACCGGTAGGGAAACTCGACCGGACGACCGGTCCCAGCCAGCGCGAAGGGCCCTCCAGCAGCGAATTCACCGTCTGCGTCATCGGGTCGACCTTCTTGCGGACGTAGACCGGATCGGCGACGGACACCGGCTGGGCGTCCGACTCCGACGGCGCGTTCGAAGCAAAGTAGTACTTATTGACGGACGTGTAGTTGCGCAGGAAGTCCGACGTGCCCATCACGACACCCTGCGGCAGATCGTCGATGCGCCACTGCCCGCTCTTCTTCTCGCGCGTCAGGTGCAGCGTCGCCCTGTACTGCCCGTCGGCGGGTTCGTACGACTGCTGGGAGTCCAGCGTGGCGAACCTTCCGCCGGTCAGCGTGGCCGCGTAGTCCTCGGTGTCGTCCCGGCTGCCGTCGTGGACGGCTTCGGCAGTGGGCCCGCCGTCCAGCACCGTGGTCGACGCGTCGGGCCGCCACGCCTTCACGGCACGCGCCGTCAGGTACTTGAGCGCCGTCTCGTAGTGCGGATCGTCGCTGGTCAGCGCCTCCAGAAAGCCCTGGACGATCTGCCCCGGAAGGGCGTTCTCGTGGGGCGGCAGGGCGAAGACCCGTACCTGGGCGTCCTGCCGGGGCGTGGACTCGACTCCGCGCAGATCCCCGCTGTCGGGCATCGAGGCGCAGCCGGCCAGCAGGACGGCGCCACAGGCGGCGTACACCACCGCGCGAGCCGCTTCCCGCCGCCGACCGCCCCACTCACGCTCGCGGTCAGGGCCCACGAAATGCCTCCCCTTGCTCATCCACACGATCCGGCCCGGCATCCGAGGACACCGTTTCCGAGGACTGCGACTCCGTACCGGACACACCGTCCCGCCGCGCACCGCCGCCCGGGCGCGGCACCACGCGGGCGCCGTTGCCGGGCAGCGCCGTGGGGTCGGCGGACGGAGCCATGGCGGCGAGCCGCGGCGCTATCGGCCGCTGTTCGGCAGCTGCCGTGTGCACCGGCACCGTGGCGAGCTTGTCACCGCCTGCGTGCGGCAGACCCGCGTCGTTGAGCTCCCGGTGACGCCGTGAGTCCTTGGGCTCCAGCGGTATCGGTGAACCCCGCAGGGGCTCGTCGGCGGTGCGCGGCAGCGTCATCCGGAACTGTGAACCGCCGCCCGGCTCGCCCCACGCCTGCAGCCAGCCCCCGTGCAGCCGGGCATCCTCCAGCGCGATGGACAGGCCGAGGCCCGTACCGCCGGTGGTACGCGCGCGTGCCGGGTCGGCCCGCCAGAAGCGGCTGAAGACGCGGGTCGCCTCACCGGGCTTGAGCCCGACCCCGTAGTCACGCACAGCCACCGCGACCGCACCGCCCGCGGCGGCCAGCTTCACGATGACGTCCTTGCCCTCGCCGTGCTCCACGGCGTTGACGACGAGGTTGCGCAGCACCCGCTCCACGCGCCGCGCATCGGCCTCGGCCACGACAGGCTGCTGATCGCCGACGACCCGTACCGTCGTCCCCTTGCGCTCGGCCAGCGGCTCGGCACCGCTCACCACCCGCCGGACGACCTCCCTGAGGTCTATCGGCTCGGCCTCCAGCGCCGCCGCGCCCGCGTCGAACCGGCTGATCTCCAGCAGGTCCGCGAGCAGCGTCTCGAACCGGTCCAGCTGATCGGCGAGCAGTTCGGCCGACCGCGCGGTCACCGGATCGAAGTCCACGCGCGCGTCATGGATGACATCGGCTGCCATCCGTACGGTCGTCAGCGGCGTCCGCAGTTCGTGCGACACGTCGGACACGAACCGGCGCTGCATCCGCGACAGCTCCTCCAGCTGCTGAATCTTCAGCTGCAGATTCAGCGCCATCTTGTTGAAGGCCTCGCCGAGCCGCGCGATGTCGTCCTCGCCGGTGACCTTCATCCGCTCCTGCAACCGCCCTGCGGACAGCCGCTCGGCGATCCCCGCCGCCATCCGCACGGGCGTCACGACCTGCCGCACGACGAGCCAGGCGATAGCTCCCAGCAGTACGACGACGAACAGCCCGGCCGTCGCCAGCGTCCCCTTGACGAGGCTCAGCGACTTCTCCTCCTGCGTGAGCGGGAAGAGGTAGTACAGCTGGTACGGCTCGCCGTTCGGGTCGTCGACCTGCTTGCCGATGATCAGCGCGGGCTGTGACTCACTGCCGTTGGTGTAGGTGATACGGGTGTAGCTCTGGGCCATCAGCGTGTTGTCGTCGGCCCGCTCGCGCAGCGCCTCGGGCACGCTCGCGGTCGGGTCCACCCCGCCGGAAGCACGCAGTCCGCGCCCGCCGCCGTTGTCGTCGCCCACCGCACCGGCCGGGAGCGTTACGACGTCGAAGGCACCTTGGCCGCCGCTGGAAAGGGACTCCACCAGGTCACTCATCCACCGGAAGACGTTCTGCACGGGCTGGCCGCCCGTGCCGGAACCGTCGTCCCCACTGGCGCCGGCCGCCGTGTCCGCCCTCTGCTTGGCCACCGCGAATCCGCCCGCAGCCTGGCTCTGCGAGGCCTTCACCTTGGCGTCCAACAGGCCGTTGCGCACCTGTCCGATGACGACGAAGCCGAGCAGCAGGACGACGCCGAGCGACATCAGCAACGTCGTGGCGACGACCTTGAGCTGGATGTTGCGCCGCCACAACCGCATGACGGGCAGCAGCGGGCGCCGCACCCAGCGCATGAACAGCCGAAGGACCGGGCTGCCCTGGACACCGCCCTGGAGCAGCCCGCCCTCGAAGAACTGCCGCCAGCCGGAGCCGGGCCTGCTCACCTTCTGCCGCCCGACAGGCCGCTCCGCACGCCCCCCGGAACGCCCGGGGGGCGAAGCGGCACTGTCCTCGGACATGTCAGCTCGGTCCGGCCTTGTAACCGACGCCACGGACGGTCACCACGATCTCCGGCCGCTCCGGGTCCTTCTCGACCTTGGAGCGCAGCCGCTGCACATGAACGTTGACCAGCCGGGTGTCCGCCGCGTGGCGGTATCCCCAGACCTGCTCCAGAAGCACCTCCCGCGTGAACACCTGCCACGGCTTTCGCGCGAGCGCCACCAGCAGATCGAACTCCAGAGGCGTCAGCGCGATCGACTGCCCGTCCCGCTTCACAGAGTGACCGGCGACGTCGATGAGGAGGTCGCCTATGGTCAGCTGCTCGGGCGCCGGCTCCTCCGACCGCCGCAGCCGCGCTCGGATCCGGGCTACCAGCTCCTTCGGCTTGAACGGCTTCACGATGTAGTCATCGGCACCCGACTCCAGGCCCACGACGACATCGACGGTGTCGCTCTTGGCCGTGAGCATCACGATCGGTACCCCGGACTCCGCCCTGATCAGGCGGCACACCTCGATGCCGTCCCGGCCGGGAAGCATCAGGTCCAGGAGCACCAGATCGGGCTTGGACTCACGGAAAGCGGCCAGCGCCTTGTCGCCGTCGGCTACGAAATACGGCTCAAAACCTTCACCACGCAACACAATGCCGAGCATCTCGGCCAGTGCGGTGTCGTCATCGACGACAAGGACTCGTCCCTTCATAAACGACATCATCCCATTAACTAAATCGTTATCTGTCGTGACCTGTCACACAGCTCTGCCAGCGCCTCAGCCGTCACGGGCGAAACAGCACCCGCTTCGGTGACGATCGCCGTCACCAACTCGGGAGGCGTCACATCGAACGCCGGGTTGTACGCCTGGGTCCCCAGGGGTGCCACCGGAATCCCGCCTCCCGCTTCCACTCCCGCCACCGGCACCTGAGGTGCGGCAATCTCCGTCACCTCATGTCCGGCACGCTGTTCCACCTCGATGGACGCCCCGTCGGGGGTGTCCGGATCCACCGTCGTCACCGGCGCCACCACGATGAACGGCACGTGGTGGTACCGGGCCAGCACGGCGAGCGGATAGCTCCCCACTTTGTTCGCCACCGATCCGTCGGCCGCGATCCGATCGGCCCCGATCAACACCGCGTCCACCCTGCCCGCGGCGAACAGGGAGCCCGCCGCATTGTCCGTGAGCAAGGTGTACGCCATTCCGCTGCGCGCCGCCTCATATGCCGTCAGGCGAGCACCTTGCAGCAACGGACGCGTTTCGTCCACCCAGAGCCTGCGCAGCCGCCCCGCCCGGTGTGCCGCCAGTGCCACCGCGAACGCCGTCCCCTCACCACCCGACACCAGCGATCCGGTGTTGCAGTGCGTGAGCAGCCGGTGCCCGCCACCGGGCAGCAACTCGTCCAGCAGCGCCAGCCCGTGCACCGCCATCCGCGCGCTGGCCTCGGCGTCCTCCCGGTGCAGCGCCCGCGCCGCGGCCAGCGCAGCCCCAGCCGCCTGCTCCAGGTCACCGCCCCTGGCAAGCTCCGCCCGGTACGCCCCCAGGGCCCTGCGTACCCCCACAGCGAGGTTCACGGCGGTGGGCCGGGCCTGCGCCAGCGCGTCGGCCGCCTCGTCCACGTCGAAGCCGCGTGCGGCGGCGAGCGCGACACCGTACGCCCCCGCGATACCGAGCAGCGGCGCCCCGCGCACGGCCAGCGAACGGATCGCCGCCACCAGCGCGGGCGCGTCCGTACAGACCAGCTCGACCTCCTCGGCCGGCAGTCTCGTCTGATCGAGAAGGACCAGCACCGGACCCTCGGGAGGTTCCTCCCAGCGGATCGCCGGTATCTCGGTGGGCCTGTTGTCCTCGCGGGATTGCGCGTACTGATCACCCATCCACCCAGTCTGCCCCCTATCCGTCGGACAATTGAAGGTGTCCAGCCCATACAGGGGCCGATCCCCCCGCGCTCTCCCCATGGCACGATGGCTGCCAACCTGCCGCGAACGCGGACGGGCACCGTGAAGGAGCGACGATGAACGACACTCCGGGCTGGGCCTCGCCCGGATCTGCCCCCTCCGAAGGGCAGCAGCCCGGCGCGTCCGCCCCAGCCGACCGCCCTGACCCCGCGGAGCCCGCGGACCAGCCGCCCCCCGACACGACCGGCCCAGGCCCGAACTGGTCCCAGAAGCAGCCTCCGCCCGCCCAGTGGTCCGCCCCCACCGGCACCCAGGGCCCCGGCCAGGCCCCGCCCCCACCACCGCCTCCCGGCCCCGGCTGGGGCGGCGGCCCTGCTGGCGCCCCCGGAGGGTACGGCGGATACGGCCCGACCAGCGGCTACCCCGGCTGGGGAGGCAACTGGGGCGGCCCCCCGCCCGCGGCCAAACCCGGCGTGATCCCACTGCGCCCCCTCGGCGTCGGCGAGATCCTCGACGGTGCCGTCTCCACCATGCGCGCCTACTGGCGCACCGTGCTGGGCATTTCGCTCACCGTCGCGGTCGTCACGGAGATCGTCGCCGTCCTCCTCCAGGGATTCGTCCTGGACGACAGCACAAGCGTCGACACCCTCAACGACACGAGCGCCAGCCTCGACGAACTGAGCCGCGCCATGGGCAACGCCATGCTCAGCTCCGGCGTCATCTTCGTGATCTCCATCATCGCCACCGTCATCGCGACGGCGCTGCTCACGACCGTGACCAGCCGCGCCGTGCTCGGCAAGCCGGTGACCATCGGCGAAGCCTGGCGTGACGCCCGCCCTCAGATCCCGAAGTTGTTCGGCCTCATCTTCCTGCTGCTGCTCACGGTCGCCGCGGTCGTCGCCGTCGGCATCGCGCCGGGCATCCTCGTGGCTCTCACGGCTTCGAAGAGCGGCGGCGCGGCACTCGCCGTCCTGGGCGGCTTCGGCGCGAGCGTCGTCGCGCTGTGGCTGATGATCCGCTTCTCCCTGGCCTCGCCCGCACTGATGCTGGAGAAGCAAAGCATCATCAAGTCGATCGGCCGTTCGACAAAGCTCGTCCACGGCTCCTGGTGGCGGGTCTTCGGCATCCAACTGCTCGCCGCGATCATCGCGGGCATCGTCTCCTCCCTCGTCGTCGTCCCGTTCACCTTCATCGCCGCAGCCCTGACTGGAGAGGGCATCAGCAGCATCCTCGACGGCACGGGCGGCTTCGGCTGGACGTTCCTGATCGTCAGCGGCATCGGCTCGGTGATCGGCTCCACGATCACCTTCCCCATCACCGCGGGCGTGACCGTGCTCCTCTACATCGACCAGCGCATCCGTCGCGAAGCCCTCGACCTCGACCTGGCCCGCGCCGCCGGCGTCCAGGACCACGGCTCCGGCGCGGCGGGCGCCACACCGGGGAGCTGATGCGGTGAGCCTGACGGGGGGATTTCTCACTACGGTGCCGGCCCTGCCGCACACCGCCGAAGCGGCCGTACGAGCCCTGCTGCGCGCCGGCGACACCGCCGTACTGTCACTGGCGGCCGACGAACCGCCGGTGACGATCCCGCGTGATCCCGCGCGGGAGGCGGCCAGGCGCGAGCTGTCCAAGCGCATGTACCACGAGAACGACCCCGGCCTGCTCCAACGGGCCATGGACGCCCTCTGGGACTGGCTCGGCAGGCTGTTCAACGCGACCTCGACCGCGACTCCCGGAGGAGCCGTCGGGCTGATGGTGGTCCTCCTCGCCGTCGTCGCCGTGATCGGCGCCCTGTGGTGGCGCCTCGGCACCCCGCGCTCCGGCCCCACCTCCTCCGCCGTGCTCTTCGACGACCGCCCCCGCAGCGCCGCCGAACACCGCGCCGCCGCCGAGGCACACGCCGCCCAGGGCCACTGGAACCAGGCACTCCAGGAACGCATGCGCGCCGTCGTCCGCTCCCTGGAGGAACGCGCCCTGCTCGACGCCCGCCCCGGCCGCACCGCCGACGAGGCAGCCGCGGAAGCGGGCCGCACCCTGCCCACGCACACCGAACGCCTGCGCACCGCGGCCCGGGACTTCGACGACGTGACGTACGGCGGACGCACCGCGTCCCCACAGATGTACCGCCGGCTCACCGAACTCGACGACGACCTGGAGCGCACGAAACCGGCCCTCGCGAACAGCAGCGCCCCCAGCACGGCCCACAACGCCCGCCAGGGAGCCGCCGAATGAGCACCGAGGCCACGCTCCCGGCCACCACCTCGGCCTCGCCCACCGCACGCCAGGTGTGGACCCGCGCGCGAGGCGTCGTACTCGCGGTCGTTCTGCTCCTCGTGGGTGCCGTAACGATCGCAGTGATCAGCTCTGGCACTGAGCGCGGCGGCCTCGACCCGCGTTCCGCCGACCCCCGCGGCAGTCGTGCCGTCGCCACACTGCTCGCCGACCGGGGCGTGTCCACGCGCGTGGTCACCACCCTCGCCCGGGCGAGCGCCGCAGCCGACGCCGACACAACCCTCCTGATCGCGGTCCCCGACCTGCTGACCGACCGTCAACAGGACGAACTGCACACGGCGATGGCGAGCTCCGGCGGACGCACGGTCCTGATCGCCCCCAGCGGCCCGTCCATCGGGACACTCGCCCCCGGCGTCACCGCCGACCCCGCGATCAGCTTCGGCTCGAAACTCTCCCCGGACTGCGACCTGCCCGCCGCCAAACGCGCGGGCACGGCGGACACGGGAGGCTTCCGCTACGACACCACCGCCCCCGGCGCCGACGCGTGCTACCCGAGCAACGGCCTTCCCACTCTCGTGCGCGTGCCCGCGGCCACAGGGAACGGCGACACCGTCGTGCTCGGCGCACCCGACATCCTCTACAACGACCGTCTCGACGAGCACGGCAACGCCTCGCTCGCCCTCCAACTGCTCGGTTCCCGCCCCCACTTGGTCTGGTACCTCCCCTCGCTCTCCGACGACTCGCTCACCGACTCCGGCGAGCGCAGCTTCGTCGACCTGCTCCCTTCCGGCTGGCTCTGGGGCTCCCTGCAACTCTTCTTCGCCGCAGTTCTGGCCGCCTTCTGGCGGGCACGCCGATTCGGCCCCCTCGTACCCGAACCTCTCCCGGTGGCGATCCGCGCCTCCGAAACCGTCGAAGGCCGCGCCCGCCTTTACCGCAAGACCAACGCCCGCGACCGCGCGGCAGGCGCTCTTCGTTCCACCACCCGCACTCGCCTCGCCCCCCTCGTAGGCGTCCCCGTGCCCCAGGCACACGCGCCCGAGGCCCTGCTCCCCGCTCTGTCCGCCCACCTCCACGACCACGGAGACGGACAGTCCCTGCATTCCCTTCTCTTCGGCCCGCCGCCCGGCGACGACGCCGGCCTCATCTCCCTCGCCGACCAGCTAGACGCCCTCGAAAGAGAGGTACGCCGTCCATGATGGACCCGACCACTGACAACGCCGGGATCACCGGGGATCCGGGCACCGCCCGGGCCTCCCTGGAAGCCCTGCGCGCCGAGATCGCGAAAGCCGTGGTCGGCCAGGACCCCGCCGTGACCGGCCTCGTCGTCGCCCTCCTCTGCCGCGGACACGTTCTCCTCGAAGGCGTCCCCGGAGTAGCCAAAACGCTGCTCGTCCGGGCACTCGCCTCCGCACTCGAACTCGACACCAAGCGCGTCCAGTTCACTCCCGACCTGATGCCGAGCGACATCACCGGCTCACTCGTCTACGACTCGCGCACTGCGGAGTTCTCCTTCCAGCAGGGCCCGGTCTTCACCAACCTCCTCCTCGCGGACGAAATCAACCGCACGCCCCCGAAGACCCAGTCGTCCCTCCTGGAAGCCATGGAGGAACGCCAGGTCACAGTCGACGGCACCCCGCGCCCACTTCCCGACCCGTTCCTGGTCGCGGCCACCCAGAACCCGGTCGAGTACGAGGGCACGTACCCCCTCCCCGAAGCCCAGCTGGACCGTTTCCTCCTCAAGCTCACGATCCCCCTCCCCTCCCGCCAGGACGAGATCGACGTCCTGACCCGCCACGCCGAGGGCTTCAACCCGCGCGACCTGCGCGCCGCCGGCATACGCCCAGTCGCGGGTCCGGCAGACCTGGAAGCGGCCCGCGCGGCCGTCGCCAAGACGGCGATCTCCCCCGAGATCACCGCCTATGTGGTGGACATCTGCCGCGCCACCCGTGAATCCCCGTCCTTCGCGCTCGGCGTCTCCCCCCGAGGCGCCACCGCCCTCCTCGCGACATCCCGCGCCTGGGCCTGGCTGACAGGCCGCGACTACGTCATCCCCGACGACGTGAAGGCCTTGGCCCTGCCCACCCTCCGCCACCGCGTGCAACTCCGCCCGGAGGCCGAGATGGAGGGCGTAACGGCCGACTCGGTCATCAACGCGATCCTCGCCCACGTCCCCGTCCCCCGCTGATGGCCCTCACCGGACGCGCCGCCCTCCTGGCGGCCCTGGGCTCGATCCCCATCGGCATCTGGGGCCCCGGCTGGACAGGCATCCTCGCCGTGAATGGCCCCCTGGCCATCGCGTGCGCCTGCGACTACGCCCTGGCCGCCCCCGTACGCCGCCTCGGCCTCACCCGCTCCGGCGACACATCCGCACGTCTGGGCGAATCAGCGGACGTCACACTCACGGTCACCAACCCCTCCAACCGCCTGCTCCGCGCCCGCCTCCGCGATGCCTGGCCCCCCAGCAGCTGGCAGTCCGGCACCGAGGTGGAGGCCTCCCGCCACAGCCTGACGGTCCCCGTCGGCGAACGGCGCCGCGTCACCACCCGCCTGCGCCCCACCCGCCGAGGCGACCGCCAGGCCGACCGCGTAACGATCCGCTCGTACGGCCCCCTGGGCCTCTTCGCCCGCCAGGGCAGCCACCGGGTTCCCTGGGGGGTACGCGTCCTCCCCCCGTTCACCAGCCGCAAGCACCTGCCCTCGAAGCTCGCCCGCCTACGCGAACTCGACGGCCGCACCAGCGTCCTGACCCGCGGCGAAGGCACAGAATTCGACAGCCTGCGCGAATACGTCCCCGGCGACGACACCCGTTCCATCGACTGGCGCGCCACAGCCCGCCAGACCACGGTCGCCGTACGCACCTGGCGCCCCGAACGCGACCGTCACATCCTCCTGGTACTCGACACCGGCCGTACGTCGGCGGGCCGCGTGGGCGACATCCCCCGCCTGGACGCCTCCATGGACGCGGCCCTCCTCCTTGCAGCCCTCGCCTCCCGAGCCGGCGACCGTGTGGACCTCCTCGCGTACGACCGCCGGGTGCGCGCCCTGGTCCAGGGCCGCGCCGCAGCCGACGTCCTCCCGTCCCTGGTCAACGCGATGGCCACCGTGGAACCTGAGCTCATCGAAACGGACGCCCGCGGCCTCACGGCCACCACACTCCGTACGGCCCCCAGACGCTCCCTGATCGTCCTGCTCACCAGCCTCGACACGGCCCCCATCGAAGAGGGCCTCCTCCCCGTCCTCCCTCAACTGACCCAGCGCCACACAGTCCTATTGGCCTCGGTGGCCGACCCTCACATCGCAAAAATGGCAGCAGCCCGAGGAAACACAGAAGCGGTGTACGAGGCTGCGGCCGCCGCCCAAGCACAAACGGAACGTCATCGAACCGCCGAACAACTTCGCCGCCACGGCGTCACGGTTGTCGACGCAACTCCGGATGACCTGGCCCCGGCGCTGGCGGACACATATCTGGCCCTTAAGGCTGCAGGGCGCCTCTAAGTGGTGTCTCTCCTCGGAGGAGAGACACCACTTTTAATGAATTGTGAAACGCAGAGAAAGGCAGAGAAACGCAGAAAAGCCCCGTTCCGGTGTACCCGGTACGGGGCTTTTCGCAATATTTGTTCGGCGGTGTCCTACTCTCCCACAGGGTCCCCCCTGCAGTACCATCGGCGCTGTGAGGCTTAGCTTCCGGGTTCGGAATGTAACCGGGCGTTTCCCTCACGCTATGACCACCGAAACACGGTGAAACACATCAACCGCACCACACCCGTGACCTTGGGTGTGGGGTTGTTCGTGGTTTCAGAACCAACACAGTGGACGCGAGCAACTGAGGACAAGCCCTCGGCCTATTAGTACCAGTCACCTCCACCCGTTGCCGGGCTTCCAGATCTGGCCTATCAACCCAGTCGTCTACTGGGAGCCTTACCCCATCTAGTGGGTGGGAACACTCATCTCGAAGCAGGCTTCCCGCTTAGATGCTTTCAGCGGTTATCCCTCCCGAACGTAGCCAACCAGCCATGCCCTTGGCAGGACAACTGGCACACCAGAGGTTCGTCCGTCCCGGTCCTCTCGTACTAGGGACAGCCCTTCTCAATGTTCCTGCGCGCGCAGCGGATAGGGACCGAACTGTCTCACGACGTTCTAAACCCAGCTCGCGTACCGCTTTAATGGGCGAACAGCCCAACCCTTGGGACCGACTCCAGCCCCAGGATGCGACGAGCCGACATCGAGGTGCCAAACCATCCCGTCGATATGGACTCTTGGGGAAGATCAGCCTGTTATCCCCGGGGTACCTTTTATCCGTTGAGCGACGGCGCTTCCACAAGCCACCGCCGGATCACTAGTCCCGACTTTCGTCCCTGCTCGACCCGTCGGTCTCACAGTCAAGCTCCCTTGTGCACTTACACTCAACACCTGATTGCCAACCAGGCTGAGGGAACCTTTGGGCGCCTCCGTTACTCTTTAGGAGGCAACCGCCCCAGTTAAACTACCCATCAGACACTGTCCCTGATCCGGATCACGGACCCAGGTTAGACATCCAGCACGACCAGACTGGTATTTCAACGACGACTCCACAAACACTGGCGTGCCCGCTTCAAAGTCTCCCAGCTATCCTACACAAGCCGAACCGAACACCAATATCAAACTATAGTAAAGGTCCCGGGGTCTTTCCGTCCTGCTGCGCGAAACGAGCATCTTTACTCGTAGTGCAATTTCACCGGGCCTATGGTTGAGACAGTCGAGAAGTCGTTACGCCATTCGTGCAGGTCGGAACTTACCCGACAAGGAATTTCGCTACCTTAGGATGGTTATAGTTACCACCGCCGTTTACTGGCGCTTAAGTTCTCAGCTTCGCCACCCCGAAGAGTGACTAACCGGTCCCCTTAACGTTCCAGCACCGGGCAGGCGTCAGTCCGTATACATCGCCTTACGGCTTCGCACGGACCTGTGTTTTTAGTAAACAGTCGCTTCTCGCTGGTCTCTGCGGCCACCCCCAGCTCATGAAGTAAATTCAATCACCGGTGATGGCCCCCCTTCTCCCGAAGTTACGGGGGCATTTTGCCGAGTTCCTTAACCATAGTTCACCCGAACGCCTCGGTATTCTCTACCTGACCACCTGAGTCGGTTTAGGGTACGGGCCGCCATGAAACTCGCTAGAGGCTTTTCTCGACAGCATAGGATCATCCACTTCACCACAATCGGCTCGGCATCAGGTCTCAGACTCATGATGTGCGGATTTACCTACACACCGTCCTACACCCTTACCCCGGGACAACCACCGCCCGGGATGGACTACCTTCCTGCGTCACCCCATCACTCACCTACTGCAGGTCTGGTCCGCCGGCTCCACCACTCCCCTTGCCCGAAGGCTCCGGGGCGGCTTCACGGACTTAGCATCGCCTGGTTCAATGTTTGACGCTTCACAGCGGGTACCGGAATATCAACCGGTTATCCATCGACTACGCCTGTCGGCCTCGCCTTAGGTCCCGACTTACCCTGGGCAGATCAGCTTGACCCAGGAACCCTTAGTCAATCGGCGCACACGTTTCCCACGTGTGTATCGCTACTCATGCCTGCATTCTCACTCGTGAACCGTCCACCACTAGCTTCCGCTGCAGCTTCACCCGGCACACGACGCTCCCCTACCCATCCCAACGGGCGTTGGCCCTATTGCTGGAATGACACGACTTCGGCGGTACGCTTGAGCCCCGCTACATTGTCGGCGCGGAATCACTAGACCAGTGAGCTATTACGCACTCTTTCAAGGGTGGCTGCTTCTAAGCCAACCTCCTGGTTGTCTGTGCGACTCCACATCCTTTCCCACTTAGCGTACGCTTAGGGGCCTTAGTCGATGCTCTGGGCTGTTTCCCTCTCGACCATGGAGCTTATCCCCCACAGTCTCACTGCCGTGCTCTCACTTACCGGCATTCGGAGTTTGGCTAAGGTCAGTAACCCGGTAGGGCCCATCGCCTATCCAGTGCTCTACCTCCGGCAAGAAACACACGACGCTGCACCTAAATGCATTTCGGGGAGAACCAGCTATCACGGAGTTTGATTGGCCTTTCACCCCTAACCACAGGTCATCCCCCAGGTTTTCAACCCTGGTGGGTTCGGTCCTCCACGAAGTCTTACCTCCGCTTCAACCTGCCCATGGCTAGATCACTCCGCTTCGGGTCTTGAGCGCGCTACTAAAACGCCCTATTCGGACTCGCTTTCGCTACGGCTTCCCCACACGGGTTAACCTCGCAACACACCGCAAACTCGCAGGCTCATTCTTCAAAAGGCACGCAGTCACGACTGTATGTGCAAGCACATACAGCGACGCTCCCACGGCTTGTAGGCACACGGTTTCAGGTACTATTTCACTCCGCTCCCGCGGTACTTTTCACCATTCCCTCACGGTACTATCCGCTATCGGTCACCAGGGAATATTTAGGCTTAACGGGTGGTCCCGCCAGATTCACACGGGATTTCTCGGGCCCCGTGCTACTTGGGTGTCTCTCAAACGAGCCGTTAATGTTTCGACTACGGGGGTCTTACCCTCTACGCCGGACCTTTCGCATGTCCTTCGCCTACATCAACGGTTTCTGACTCGTCTCACGGCCGGCAGACCGTGAAAGAGAGATCCCACAACCCCGCACACGCAACCCCTGCCGGGTCTCACACGTATACGGTTTGGCCTCATCCGGTTTCGCTCGCCACTACTCCCGGAATCACGGTTGTTTTCTCTTCCTGCGGGTACTGAGATGTTTCACTTCCCCGCGTTCCCTCCACACACCCTATGTGTTCAGATGTGGGTGACAGCCCATGACGACTGCCGGGTTTCCCCATTCGGAAACCCCCGGATCAAAGCCTGGTTGACGACTCCCCGGGGACTATCGTGGCCTCCCACGTCCTTCATCGGTTCCTGGTGCCAAGGCATCCACCGTGCGCCCTTAAAAACTTGGCCACAGATGCTCGCGTCCACTGTGCAGTTCTCAAACAACGACCAACCACCCGTCACAACCCGCCGAAGCAGATCTTTACCGGGGTCGGCACTGAAGGCAGCCGTTACCGGCCGTACCCTCAGACACCCAACAGCGTGCCCGACCCGTCCCCGCCCGGAGATCATGCTTTCCACGCCCTCTTGCGAGAGCAGTACTTGCAGCCTCCGACCCGTGAAACCGGCCGAATAATCAACGTTCCACCCATGAGCAACCACCGCCGGACGTATGCCGACGTAATGGCCCTGGACCACCAGGACATACCTGGCGGCCTAGATACTCCTTAGAAAGGAGGTGATCCAGCCGCACCTTCCGGTACGGCTACCTTGTTACGACTTCGTCCCAATCGCCAGTCCCACCTTCGACAGCTCCCTCCCCGTGAGGGGTTGGGCCACCGGCTTCGGGTGTTACCGACTTTCGTGACGTGACGGGCGGTGTGTACAAGGCCCGGGAACGTATTCACCGCAGCAATGCTGATCTGCGATTACTAGCAACTCCGACTTCATGGGGTCGAGTTGCAGACCCCAATCCGAACTGAGACCGGCTTTTTGAGATTCGCTCCGCCTCACGGCATCGCAGCTCATTGTACCGGCCATTGTAGCACGTGTGCAGCCCAAGACATAAGGGGCATGATGACTTGACGTCGTCCCCACCTTCCTCCGAGTTGACCCCGGCAGTCTCCTGTGAGTCCCCATCACCCCGAAGGGCATGCTGGCAACACAGAACAAGGGTTGCGCTCGTTGCGGGACTTAACCCAACATCTCACGACACGAGCTGACGACAGCCATGCACCACCTGTACACCGACCACAAGGGGGCGCCTGTCTCCAGACGTTTCCGGTGTATGTCAAGCCTTGGTAAGGTTCTTCGCGTTGCGTCGAATTAAGCCACATGCTCCGCTGCTTGTGCGGGCCCCCGTCAATTCCTTTGAGTTTTAGCCTTGCGGCCGTACTCCCCAGGCGGGGAACTTAATGCGTTAGCTGCGGCACCGACGACGTGGAATGTCGCCAACACCTAGTTCCCACCGTTTACGGCGTGGACTACCAGGGTATCTAATCCTGTTCGCTCCCCACGCTTTCGCTCCTCAGCGTCAGTAATGGCCCAGAGATCCGCCTTCGCCACCGGTGTTCCTCCTGATATCTGCGCATTTCACCGCTACACCAGGAATTCCGATCTCCCCTACCACACTCTAGTCTGCCCGTATCGAATGCAGACCCGGGGTTAAGCCCCGGGCTTTCACATCCGACGCGACAGACCGCCTACGAGCTCTTTACGCCCAATAATTCCGGACAACGCTTGCGCCCTACGTATTACCGCGGCTGCTGGCACGTAGTTAGCCGGCGCTTCTTCTGCAGGTACCGTCACTTTCGCTTCTTCCCTGCTGAAAGAGGTTTACAACCCGAAGGCCGTCATCCCTCACGCGGCGTCGCTGCATCAGGCTTTCGCCCATTGTGCAATATTCCCCACTGCTGCCTCCCGTAGGAGTCTGGGCCGTGTCTCAGTCCCAGTGTGGCCGGTCGCCCTCTCAGGCCGGCTACCCGTCGTCGCCTTGGTGAGCCACTACCTCACCAACAAGCTGATAGGCCGCGGGCTCATCCTGCACCGCCGGAGCTTTGAACCCACCCCCATGCGAGGGAAGGTATTATCCGGTATTAGACCCCGTTTCCAGGGCTTGTCCCAGAGTGCAGGGCAGATTGCCCACGTGTTACTCACCCGTTCGCCACTAATCCACCCCGAAAGGCTTCATCGTTCGACTTGCATGTGTTAAGCACGCCGCCAGCGTTCGTCCTGAGCCAGGATCAAACTCTCCGTGAATGTCAACCCGTAATCGGGTCACACCACGAGAGCGGAACAGTCAAGCGGAATAAGCCCGACCGTTCACAGCGTCCTCGCTGTGTTTACTACTTCAAAGGAACCTCGCCCTCCCGAACGGGAGAGACGGGGTATCAACATATCTGGCGTTGATTTTTGGCACGCTGTTGAGTTCTCAAGGAACGGACGCTTCCTTCGTACTCACCCGAGAGACTCTCTCAGGCTTTCCTCCGGGCAGTTTCCCTTCGGTCTTGCTGTCTTGCGTTTCCGACTCTATCAGACCGTTTCCCGATCCGATTTCCTCGGTGCTTTCCAGGTTTCCGCTTTCGCGTTTCCCTTTCCGGCGACTCCGACTTTATCAGAAGTTTTTGGCCGGACTGACCGGCCGCTCGTTCCTGAGATTCATCGGGATGTGGCCCTCAAGAATCCAAGTTCTCGAGAAACCAACAGATTTTTCACGGTTGCCACCGAACCTGTCGGGCTCTAGGCAACTGCTCTAATCTACCTCCCCACTCGCTCCGCGTCAACGGTGCTTGTGGGGCGAAGAGGAGACTAGCAGCCCGGTCGCTGTGTCCGCACATCAGGCAGCGGTGGGGACTGCGGCGCTCCTCTCGGCCGCTTCAAGGTCGCCCGTCTCGCCGGCGCGTGCCGCGCGACCACCGAGGACATACACGTACGCGAGGAAGGCCAGTTCGGCGACGACCCCGATCGTGATGCGGGCCCATGTGGGCAGGCCGGACGGGGTGACGAAGCCTTCTATGGCGCCTGAGACGAAGAGGACCAGAGCCAGGCCGATCGCCATTCCCACGGCTGCTCGTCCTTCCTCGGCCAGCGCTGTGCGGCGGGAACGCGGGCCCGGGTCGATGACGGTCCAACCGAGGCGGAGGCCCGTACCGGCGGCTACGAAGACTGCGGTCAGTTCCAGGAGGCCGTGCGGCAGGATCAGGCCGAGGAAGGTGTCGAGTCGGCCGGCCGAGGACATCAGGCCGAAGCCGACGCCCACGTTGAGCATGTTCTGGAAGAGGATCCAGATGACCGGGAAACAGAGGAAGACTCCCAGGACCAGGCACAACGCGGCCGCCTGAGCGTTGTTCGTCCACACCTGAGCGGCGAAGGATGCGGCGGGATGGCTGGAGTAGTACGTCTCGTATTCGCCACCGGGGCGGGTGAGGGCGCGCAGTTCGTCGGGGGCCGCTATGGAGGACTGCACCTCGGGGTGCGTGCCTATCCACCAGCCCAGGAGAACCGCCACGGCCGTGGAGATGAGCGCGGTGGGGACCCACCAGTGGCGCGATCTGTAGACCGCCGCGGGGAAACCGTGCGTGAGGAAGCGTGTGACGTCGCGCCAGGAGGCACGGCGGGTTCCTGTCACGGCACTGCGCGCGCGTGCCACCAGTTGGCTGAGCCGGCCGGTCAGCTGGGGGTCCGGGGCGCTCGACTGGATCAGCGAGAGGTGGGTGGCGGTGCGTTGGTAGAGGACGACGAGTTCGTCGGCCTCGGCTCCGGTGAGGCGGCGCTGGCGGCGGAGCAGTGCGTCCAAGCGGTCCCACTCGGCTCGGTGGGCGGAGGCGAAGACGTCGAGGTCCATCGGTTTGCCTGCTCCTCGGCTGTTCGTCGACTGCACGTCGTGGGTGACGGTTTGTCGTACTGGGGCACGATGCCCCTTCAGCTTGGCAGACTGGCGGTTCCAGGGGCAGGTCAGGAAGGACGGCAGGCGTGAGTGAGCTGGTTACGGGCGAGGCGGTGGCGCTGGAGCTGCGCCCCGCGAAATTGCCCAGCAGGGCGCTCGCCGTGTTGCTCGACCTTGTTGTGGTCGGGTTGGTGTACACCGCCGTCACCATTGTGCTGGTCATATCCACGGCTTCACTGGACGAGGCGGCGCAGGCCGCTCTCGCCGTCGCCGCATTCGTTCTGGTGCTGGTGGGCGCGCCGATCGCGGTGGAGACCCTCAGCCATGGACGATCGCTCGGGAAGATGGCGTGCGGTCTGCGGGTGGTGCGGGACGATGGTGGGCCGATCCGGTTCCGGCATGCGCTGGTGCGGGGTGCGGTCGGTGTGGTCGAGATTCTGATCACGTTCGGGGTGGTGGCCTGTATCGCCTCGCTCGTGTCGGCGCGGGGACGGCGGCTCGGTGACGTCGTCGCGGGCACGCTCGTCGTACGGGAGCGAGTGCCCGTCGGTCGGAGCGCCTTCGTTCCTCCCCCGCCGCCATGGTTGTCCGGACGGTTCGCGGAACTCGATCTGTCGGCCGTGCCCGACGGGTTGTGGCTGGCCGTACGTCAGTATCTGACGCGTATGCGGCAGCTGGATCCGCAGGTGGGCTGGGCCATGGCCGAGCGGCTCGCCTCCGAGGTGGCGGCGCGTACGGGGGCTCCGGCGCCACAGGGTGTCCCGCCGGCGGCCTATCTCGCGGCTGTGGTGCAGGAGCGGCAGGTGCGGGAGGCTCGGCGGGCGTTCGGGAGCGGGGCGGCGGCCGTGCGGCCCGGGGTGCCTGGTGCGTTCGGGGCTCCGGCGCCGCAATCACTGGCTGCGGCTTCTTATCCGCCTGCCGGCGTTCCCTATCCTGCGGCTGCCGAAGCTGTCGTCCCCGTCCCGGTCGTCGAAGGTGCGCCGCCGGACCAGGCAGGCGATCGCCGCTCCTCCGGTGGGTTCGCGCCGCCTGCCTAGTCGGCGAACGTCGACGGCGGGGACTCGAGGTGTTCCAGCTCGATGCCCGGTGCGGCGAGGACCACGTCGCCGGCGATGTGTACAGCGCGCTGTTCGCCCGTGTCCAGGGCTGTGACCTGGTATTCGTCCACGGTCAGGGGGCCGTTGTCAGTGGCGTGTGCTTCTCTTTTCACCAAGGCCCAGGACTGGTCCACGGTGCGGGGGGCGAGGACCGGGTCCGTGAGGGCGACGAGGCGTACGCGAGTCGCAGTGGCGGAGGGGGTGAGGCGCAAGAGACGGGCGGTGGCGACCAGAAACGCGGGGGATGCGCCGGTGAAGGCATGGGCGCGGACGTTGCCTTCGGTGGCGTGGGCGCCGGTGGGGTCGGTGCGTACCCAGGTGACACCGTCGAGCGCGGCACCGCGGACCTGCCAGCTCGCCGCGTGGAGTTCTAGGCGGATCGGACGGCCCAGGTCGTCGAGGGTGAGGTCGACGGAGCCGCTGTGGCCGCCCGAGGGGGCGGTCAGTTGGGAGACATAGCGCCAGCCGGAGGGGCCGGGGGCGCAGTGGAAGTGTTCTTCTGCGAGGGGGGTGTGATCGTGCGGATCGTGGAGCGAATAGCGGCCTCGGGGCATGGGGGTCCTGGGTTCTTCGGGCTGTCGCTTGGGCCTTCGAGCCTCTGAGCCTCGGCAAAGGGGCAGGCCCCCGGCACGGGGGTGCGGGGGCCTGCCTCGGAGGTCCTGCTGGTGGTGAGCGCGTCAGTGCACGGATGTGCTCACCACTGGCGGGGGTGCCGGCTCAGTAGCGGTAGTGGTCCGACTTGTAGGGGCCCTCGACCTCGACACCGATGTACGAGGCCTGCTCGGGGCGCAGCGTCGTCAGCCTCACGCCGAGCGCGTCGAGGTGGAGACGGGCGACCTTCTCGTCGAGGTGCTTGGGCAGCACGTAGACGTCGGTCGGGTACTCGTCGGGCTTGGTGAACAGCTCGATCTGGGCCAGGGTCTGGTCCGCGAAGGAGTTGGACATCACGAACGACGGGTGACCGGTGGCATTGCCCAGGTTCAGCAGGCGGCCCTCCGACAGCACGATGAGCACCTTGCCGTCGGGGAACTTCCAGGTGTGGACCTGCGGCTTGACCTCGTCCTTGACGATGCCCGGGATCTTCGCGAGGCCGGCCATGTCGATCTCGTTGTCGAAGTGGCCGATGTTGCCGACGATCGCCTGGTGCTTCATCTTGGCCATGTCGCTGGCCATGATGATGTCCTTGTTGCCGGTGGTGGTGATGAAGATGTCGGCCTTGTCGACGACGTCGTCGAGGGTCGCGACCTGGTATCCGTCCATCGCGGCCTGGAGCGCGCAGATCGGGTCGATCTCGGTGACGATCACTCGGGCGCCCTGGCCGCGCAGGGACTCCGCGCAACCCTTGCCCACGTCGCCGTAGCCGAAGACGACCGCGGTCTTCCCACCGATGAGGACGTCGGTGGCACGGTTGATGCCGTCGATCAGGGAGTGGCGGCAGCCGTACTTGTTGTCGAACTTCGACTTGGTGACGGCGTCGTTGACGTTGATCGCCGGGAACAGGAGGGTGCCGTCGCGCTGCATCTCGTACAGGCGGTGGACGCCGGTCGTGGTCTCCTCGGTCACGCCGCGGATCTCCGAGGCGAGCTGGGTCCACTTCTGCGAGCCGTCGGTGATGGTCCGGTCGAGGAGTTCGAGGACGACGCGGTGCTCGTCGGACTCGGCGGTGTCGACGGAGGGGACCTTGCCGTCCTTCTCGTACTCGACGCCCTTGTGGACGAGCATGGTGGCGTCGCCGCCGTCGTCCAGGATCATGTTCGGGCCGCCGGTGGGGGTGTTCGGCCAGGTCAGGGCCTGCTCCGTGCACCACCAGTACTCTTCCAGGGTTTCGCCCTTCCAGGCGAAGACCGGGATGCCCTGGGGGTTCTCGGGGGTACCGTTCGGGCCTACCGCGATGGCGGCGGCCGCGTGGTCCTGGGTGGAGAAGATGTTGCAGGACACCCAGCGGACCTCGGCGCCCAGGGCGACCAGGGTCTCGATCAGGACGGCGGTCTGCACGGTCATGTGCAGCGAGCCCATGATTCGGGCGCCGGCCAGCGGCTGGGTCGCGGCGAACTCCCTGCGGATCGACATCAGGCCGGGCATCTCGTGCTCGGCGAGGGTGATCTCCTTGCGGCCGAACTCGGCCAGGGAGAGATCTGCGACCTTGAAGTCCTGTCGGTTGTCGACAGTCGTCATTACGGGCTGCTCCTCAAGGTTGGGGCGAGGTGTATACGGCTGGTCTGCGCGACGGCGGACACAGGGTGCCCGAAGAGGACACAGGCATGCCCGAGTGCGCGCAGCGCAGTCCGTCGGAGGCCCTCTCTCCCTCGGTCGGTCCGTGCTGGGACCGCCCGACCGCCATCAGCAGCGACGTCTGGCTCCGTCCCAAGCTACACCTGTCGGCCCGACCGTCCCCAGTCCGCCTACGAACACATCAGGACAGATCAAGACCCAGTGGAGGGAAACTCAGTGGCCGACGGGCTGGGCCGGGCCGCCCGGGGTTGCCTCGCGGTCGGGGCCCTTGGCCGCGTCCTTCTCGCTGTAGATGTCCGGTTCCAGGTAGATGACGCGGGCGATCGGGACGGCGGCGCGGATACGGGACTCGGCGGCGTTGATCGCGGTGGCCACCTCGGCGGCGGTGTCGTCGTGCTGGACGGCGATCTTGGCCGCTACCAGGAGTTCCTCGGGGCCGAGGTGGAGCGTGCGCATGTGGATGATGCCGGTGACGGTGTCGCCGTCGACGATCGCCTTCTCGATCTTCACGACCGCTTCCGCACCGGCGGCCTCGCCCAGCAGCAGTGACTTGGTCTCGACGGCCAGGATCAGCGCGATCAGGATGAGCAGGATGCCGATGCAGAGGGTGCCGATGCCGTCCCAGACGCCGTCGCCGGTGGCGAGGGCGAGGCCGACACCGCCGAGGGCCAGGACCAGGCCGACGAGCGCACCGAGGTCCTCCAGGAGGACGACGGGCAGTTCGGGGGCCTTGGCGTGGCGGACGAATTCCTTCCAGGACTCGCTGCCGCGCAGGGGGTTGGACTCCTTGATGGCCGTACGGAAGGAGAAGCTCTCGGCGATGATTGCGAAGACGAGGACGCCCACCGGCCAGTACCAGTGCTCGATCTCGTGCGGGTGCTTGATCTTCTCGTAGCCCTCGTAGATCGCGAACATGCCGCCGACCGAGAAGAGCACGATGGAGACGAGGAAGGCGTAGATGTACCGCTCGCGGCCGTAGCCGAAGGGGTGCTGCGGGGTTGCCTCGCGCTGGGCCTTCTTGCCGCCGAGGAGGAGCAGGCCCTGGTTGCCGGAGTCGGCGAGCGAGTGCACGGATTCCGCGAGCATCGACGACGAACCGCTGAAGAGGAACGCCACGAACTTCGCTGCCGCGATCGCGAGGTTGGCGCCGAGTGCCGCCACGATCGCCTTGGTTCCGCCTGACGCGCTCATGTGTTCGCGTTGTCCCTTCGTACGTTCGCTGTCCCGGGCTTTGCCCGCCCTTTGCCGGTGGGCCATTGTTGCAGCCCCCTCCGACAACGACCCGTCAGGCTGTCACACAGGCCCTGGCAACCAGTGCCCGGGATGCGCTCGAACAGTCTCCGGCAGTCTCCGGGCGGTGTCAGACGACGACTGTCGCCCGGAACACCGTGCCGGGGCCGGACACTTCGGTCTTCTCGTTCGCCGGTACGAAGACCGACCGGCCCGGGGCGAGTTCGATGTCTCCGGTACGGACCGAGCCTGCCGTGCAGAGCAGGATCTGCGGGGTCGGGAGAGTGAGGTCGCGGGCGGGCGCGGTCTGCGGGAGGACGTAACGGGACAGGCGGAACTCGTCGATGGGGGTGTCGTAGACCTCCTCACCGTCGGCGGAGGCCTCCGGGCGCAGTACGCCGGGGTCGCTCGCCTCGAAGCGCACGATGCGCAGGAGTTCGGGGACGTCGACGTGCTTGGGCGTCAGACCGCAGCGCAGGACGTTGTCGGAGTTGGCCATGATCTCGACGCCGAGGCCGTTGAGGTAGGCGTGCGGGATGCCCGCGCCGAGGAACAGGGCCTCGCCGGGCTGGAGTCGGACGTAATTGAGGAGCATCGCGGCGATGACGCCCGGGTCGCCGGGGTAGTGGTGGGCGATGTCCGCGTAGGGGGCGTAGTCGCCGCCGAGGCGGGCGCAGGCGGTCGCGGCCTCGGTGACCGTGCGGGCCATGTCCTCGCGGTCCGCGCTGAGTACGGCCGTCAGTACCTCGCGCAGCGCCGACTCCTCCGGGTGGGCGCGCAGCAGGTCGACGTACGGCTTGAGGGAGTCGACGTCCAGACCCGCGAGGAGTTCGGCGGCCTGCGACGGGTCGCGGAAACCGCACAGGCCGTCGAACTCGGTGAGGGCGCAGATCAGTTCGGGCTTGTGGTTGGCGTCCTTGTAGTTGCGGTGCCCGGCGTCCACCGGGATCCCGCGGTTCTCCTCGTCCTCGTAACCCTCCTTCGCCTGGGCGAGGTTGGGGTGCACCTGGAGGGAGAGGGGGGCGCCGGCCGCGAGGATCTTGAGGAGGAAGGGGAGGCGGGGGCCGAATTTGGTGACGGCCGCCGCGCCGAGTTCGCCCTGCGGGTCCGCGTCGATGACCTCGACGAGCGTGCCGCGTCCGGTGCGCGAGGGGGCGCCGGGATGGGCGCCCATCCACATCTCCGCCTGCGGTTCACCGGTCGACTCGGTACCGAGGAGCGCCGGGATGGCGGTGGTGGATCCCCAGGCGTAGGGGCGGATGGTGTTGTCGAGGCGGTCCATACCGGTCTTTCTGCGTGCAGATTGAGAGGAAGTGGCAGGTGGAGATGCAGGTGGAGAAGGGGATGGGGTGGTTTCGAGGTTCTGTCCCAGCGGTTCTTCTGTCGTTCAGGTCCCGGCAGTCAGCGCCAGGTACACCGCTGCGAAGTCCGTGGTGGCGATCAGTTCCGCCAGGGTCTCCAGTTCGGCGCCGTCCTCCGGTTCGAGCTCGCTGATCGCCGTGTCATGACCGAGGGCGAGTTCGCGGGCGGCGGGGGCGGCGCTGAGGCCGCCGGTCGGGCGGTCGCGGAGCAGGACCACGCGCGCGTGCAGGGCGGGAGCCTCGTTCACCCGGTCGCGGAAGAAGTCGTCGGGGTCGGCGCCCGCGGCGAGTCGGCTCGCGAGCAGGGCGCCGTGCGCGGCGAGCGCCTCGGGGAGTTCGGCGGCGAGTGCGGGACGGCCGGCCAGTTCGGCGAGTGCGGCGGCGAACCGGCGGCCCGCGGGCCCGGCCGACGTGCCCTCCGTCCAGATCACCGGGAGCGTGTCCGCGAGTTCGGCGGCGAGGGTCTTGGCCGGATTGCTGTACGTCGCGATGGCCGGGCCGCATCGTTCGGCGATGTGGTCGAGGCGGTCGGCGACCTTCTCCAGCGCGTCCGGCGGGGCGATGAGCAGGCCGGTGCGGTCCAGGAGGGCGAGCAGCGGGGTGAGCAGTGCCCACAGGACGCCGGGGGCGGACGCGGCGAGCGGCTGGTCCGTCTCTTCCTGCTCGTACGGGGCGGTCGCCATCCGTACGAACAGGCCGTGGGCCGCGCCCTGCACCGTCTCGGCGAGCGGCGTGCCTGCGGGCGCGACGGCGGCGACGGTGCAGCCGCGGCGGTAGGCCTGCTCGGCGAGCAGGGACAGACCCGGTTCGGTGCCGTCGGGAGTGGCGATCAGGAGCAGGTCCACGGAGCCGGCCCAGCCCGGCAGGTCCCAGCGCAGGGCGCCTGCCGCGGGGGCGACGCCGGTGGGGGCCAGGCGTGTTACGGGAGTGGTCGCGCCGGCGAGGGTGCCGAGGAGGTCGGCGACGCAGGTCGCGGCGGCGCCGGGGCCCGCGATCAGGACGGCGCGGGGGCGGCCGTCCGGTTTCAGGTCGTTGATGCCTGCCTCGGCCGCGTGCCGGGCGGCGGTACGGACGCGGGCGCCTGCTTCGGCCGCACCGCGGAGGAGGCCGCGGCGGTCTGCGTCCGCCAACGCCTCGGGGGCGTCGAGCAGCGATTCGTCGAGCATGGGTGGCACCTCCGATCGCCGGGTCGGGACTACGCGGGGCGCCTGGCCTCGTCGACGAGCAGTACGGGGATTCCGTCCCGGACGGGGTACGCCAGGCCGCAGTCCTGGCCGGTGCAGATCAGCTCGGTCTCCTGCTCCTTGAGGGGAGCGTGGCAGGCCGGGCAGGCGAGGATCTCCAGGAGGCCGGCTTCTAGCGGCATGAGGTGTCCCTTCGGGGTGCGCTGATGTGGCCTGGTCAGGGTACCGCCGTGGGGGCGGGGTGGCGGGCTCGGAGCGGGTGGGGTGGGAGGGTTTTCGCCCCCGCCGCCCCTACCCGTCCCCTCCCGTTCCTGGGGGCTGCGCCCCCAGACCCCCCTAGGGCCCTGAACGGGCCTCGTCCTCAAACGCCGGACGGGCTGAAGGTGTCGCCCGTCGCGGGGTCAGGCTCGGATGATGGCCAGGACTTCGTCCCGTACCTTCGCCATCGTCTCCTCGTCCCGTGCCTCCGCGTTCAGGCGTAGCAGGGGCTCCGTGTTGGAGGGGCGGACGTTGAACCACCAGTCCGTCGCCGCGATCGTCAGGCCGTCCAGCTCGTCGAGTTCGATGCCGTCCAGGGCCTCGTAGGCCGTCCTGATCGCGGCCAGGCGGCCCGTCTGGTCGTCCACCGTGGAGTTGATCTCGCCGGAGCCCGCGTACCGGTCGTACTGGGCGACGAGGGCCGACAGAGGGCTGTTCTGGCCGCCGAGCGCGGCGAGGACGTGCAGGGCGGCCAGCATTCCCGTGTCCGCGTTCCAGAAGTCCTTGAAGTAGTAGTGCGCGGAGTGCTCGCCGCCGAAGATCGCGCCCGTGCGCGCCATCTCCGCCTTGATGAAGGAGTGGCCCACGCGCGTGCGTACCGGTGTGCCGCCCTGTTCGCGGACGACCTCCGGGACCGACCAGGACGTGATCAGGTTGTGGATGACCGTCCCGGAGCCGCCGTTGCGGGCCAGCTCGCGGGAGGCCACCAGGGCCGTGATCGCCGACGGCGAGACCGGGGCGCCCTGTGCGTCGACCACGAAACAGCGGTCCGCGTCGCCGTCGAAGGCGATGCCGAGGTCGGCGTTCTCTTCGCGGACGCGCTTCTGGAGGTCCACGAGGTTGGCCGGGTCGAGTGGGTTGGCCTCGTGGTTCGGGAACGTGCCGTCCAGCTCGAAGTACATGGGGACGACGGTGAGGGGCAGACCGGCGAAGACCGTCGGGACGGTGTGGCCGCCCATGCCATTGCCCGCGTCGACGACGACCTTCAGGGGGCGGATGGAGGTCAGGTCGACGAGCGAGCGGAGGTGTGCCGCGTAGTCCTCCAACGTGTCCCGCCGCGTGATCGTTCCCGTGGTCACGGACTCCCGCTCCGGTGCGCCTGAGTCCAGCCAGGATTCGACCAGTTCACGGATCTCGGTCAGGCCCGTGTCCTGACCGACCGGCGCGGCACCTGCCCGGCACATTTTGATGCCGTTGTACTGGGCCGGGTTGTGCGAGGCGGTGAACATGGCGCCGGGCAGGTCGAACGCGCCGGACGCGTAGTAGAGCTGGTCCGTGGAGCACAGCCCGATCTCGGTCACGTCGACGCCGCGTGCCGCCGCTCCGCGCGCGAAGGCCCGCGACAGGCCGGGCGACGAGGGCCGCATGTCGTGTCCGATCACGATCGCGTCCGCCCCGGTCACCTGGATGAAGGCGGCGCCGAACAGTTCCGCCAGCGGCTCGTCCCACTGGTCCGGGACCACTCCACGTACGTCGTACGCCTTCACGAGCTGCGACAGATCTGCAGACACGGCCGTCCCTCCTGAAAGTCCTATCGGTCACCCCAAACTACCCGTCGGCACTGACAGCCCCCGTGCACCATCGACGATGCCGAAGTGCCGCGTGCGGGCTCAGTTGTCCGGGGACCTCAGCACCCTCAGGTGCCCACGTCGTGCGACCTCGCGCGGGTCGGCCATGCGTGCCCCGCCGCCGGCTTCGGCCGCCCGCTCCGGTGGACGGGCCGCTTCGCGGACCGCGTTGGCAAGCGCTTCCAGATCGTCACCGCTGGGCCGCGCGGGAGCGGAGCTGTCCAGGAGCCGGACGACCTCCCAGCCGCGCGGCGCGGTGAGGCGCTCGGAGTGCTCGGCGCACAGGTCGTAGCAGTGGGGTTCGGCGTAGGTGGCGAGAGGGCCGAGGACCGCGGTCGAGTCGGCGTAGACGTACGTCAGCGTCGCGACGGCGGGACGGCCGCAAGCGGTGCGCGAACAGCGACGTACAGGGCTCACGACGTTGGACGGTACCGCACTCTTGAGCGGGCCGCGACGACTCCCCACCAGGCCACTCTCCCGTGTCGTGGTGTGAAACCGCCCACACGGGGCTTCTGGGACACCTCGTTGACCTGGGGCGACATCGCAGTACGAGATTCCGAACAGCCCCGCCTCGGTCGCCACTTGGCATAAATCATGTCAATTGCCATGATATCGACGGTCGTCGACGATCCAGGAGGCATACGAAATCGAGCCCAACCTTGGCCGGAATGGTCATCCTGCGACATGTCGTCGACAGGCCGTCCGGCCTCGGCTGATGCCGACGGACGCAGCGTGCCCGGCGCCCGTGCGGTGGTCGCGGGGACTACGCTTCGTCAGTGATGGACAACCCCGTACCGCCCCGCGCCGCAGGACCCGGGCCCCGCCGCCGTGATCGCCACGGCCGTGGCATGCGCGGCCCCGTGGCGCCGCCGCAGGTTCCGCTCTCCGCGAGCCGCGCCGAGGCGTTCGCGGATCTGGTGCAGGACTCGGTGGAGCGGCTGGAGCGGCGGTGGCCGCAGCTCGCGGACATCGACTTCCTCGTCCTCGAAGTACCGCGGCTCGAAGGCCCGCCCGAGGCCTGGGCCGACGAAACAGTCCCCCTGGGGGGCACGATTCCCGCCCATGAGGGTCACCCCGCGCGCGTGGTGGTCTATCGCCGCCCGGTCGAGATCCGCACCAAGGGCCGCGACGAACGCGCGGCCCTGGTCCACGAGGTCGTGGTCGAGCAGGTCGCCGAACTTCTGGGGCTCACCCCGGACACCGTGGATCCGCGGTACGGCGAGGAATGACGCCCCTGATCGCCTCCCGCGGCGATCGCCTCCGTACGTCGATCACTTCTGCAGGACCGACAGATCCTGCTCCGCGTCAGGCACCGCCACCGTCCCCCGGTCGTCCGGCAGGGTCTGGACCGTGAACGCCGAGATGCCGTTCACCGGTGCGACGAGGGTCCGGGACGCGTAGACGGCTCCCCCGGAGACCCGCTCGACCGTCAGCGCGTACGTGCCCTTCAGGCCTGCCGGGACGGGGAGTTCGACGTCCTGGGTGGTACCGCTCTTGATCGTGTACGTCTTCGTAGCCGCCGTGCCGCCCTGGCTGCCCGCGGACGCCGTGACCTTGACCTGGGCGGCGCCGTCCGGGGCGGTCAGGGAGAGGATGGTGCCCCTGGCGGTGTTGCCGACGACCGTCGCGCGCGCGGAGACCGGCCCCGTGGCCGGGATGAAAGCGGTCTCCTGCTTGGCGCCCTTGCCGCGTACGACCTCCAGGGCGGCGACGAACGGCACCGCACTGTCGGTCGGTGTGAGCACCAGGGAGCCGGCCTCGCCGCGTGTGAGGTCACCGAGGTCGACGGCGGCGGTCATGCCCGCCTTGATGTGCAGCGTCTCGTTTCCGGCCGGGGTGATCAGGCCGGTCGGAGAGGCCAGGCGCACCTTCAGGTCGGCGTCGCTGTCGCTGGGCGTGAACGCGATCAGGCGTACGGCGGTGGCGTCCCTGGGGATGCCCGGCAGGACCAGACTGCCCGCCGGTTCGGTGGACGCGGTCAGCCAGTCGCCGCCGGTCTTGGCGTCCAGGGCCTGGACGGCCGCGCCGACCCGGCCGCTGCGCACGTTCACATGCACGGTGAGGTCGGCCTGCGGTCCGTCCGTGAGCGTGGACAGCAGGATCGGCTCGCTGCCGTGCGGCGGGACCGTGATGCCCTCGCCCACCTCGGACTTGAGGCTGCCGTCCTTGCCGTACAGCTCGATGTCGACGACCGCGGCGGAGTCGTCCGGATTGGTCAGGTGGACGTAGTCCGTGCGGTCGGCGGCGGTACTGGCGCCCGGGAACCAGAACTCGGTGTCCGGGACGGTGCAGTTGACGCCCAGCAGGCCGCGCCCGATGCCTGCGGCGACCTCGGTGGTCTCCTGCATGGTCCAGCCCGGCGCGAACTTCCCCTCGGCGGTGCCGACGAGCGCGGGCGCGTCACCACCCGAGGTGTCCCCCGTGACCGGCTTGCCGGGTTCCTTGGGGGTGAGGACGGGCTTGGCCGCCTTGCCCTTGCCCTTGGCGCCGGCGGCCGACTTCGCGGTGACAGCGGTGAGTTCGGCCTTGCCGTCGCTCCCGGTGCCTTCCGTGACGGGCGTGAAGGACGTGTACGTCGTCTCCGCGAGGTCGGAGGCGCTGGGAGCCGGGCAGAGCAGGCTCGTGCGCTCCACGGGCAGCTGGGCGGCGGCCTTGGCCGTGCCCGCGTCGGACGCGTCCGGTGCGCTCAGCGAGGCGAACCCGGTGACGGCGGCGAGCGCGGCCGTGCCGGCGATCAGGGAGATGGTGGTGCGGTTCACTGCTGGCTCCCGTCGGGGTGCTCACCCTGCGGGTGGGGCTGGTGTGGCTGCGCCGGGTCGTACGCGGGGTCGTAATCCTGGGTGTACGTCTGGTCGTACGGCGTCGTCTGCGGCGAACCGCCGTACGCGTACGGGTCGTACTGGCCGCTCTGGTAGGGGTCCCCCTGGTACGCCGGGTCGTAGGTGCCCGGCGGGTACTGCTGGGCGTTCTGGTACTGGTCGGCGCTGTAGCCCTCGTACTGGGTGCCCGCGTAGGCCGCGTTGTTCCATTCGTCGCCGTAGGGCTGCTGGTGCGGGATCGCGGCCGGGGCCTCCTCCGCAGGAGGAGGGGGGTCCGACGGGAACTCGGCCTGGTCGTCGGGCTGTTCGGTCTGGTCGGCCTCCGCCTGGGCGCGCAGTCGGCGGGCGCGGCGGCCCTCGCCGGTGGCGGCCTGGGCGGGGATCTCGCGCTCTTCCTCGGGGAGGTCGTCGTCGACGTCCCGGCGGCGGCCCGGCAGGGCCATGACGACGAGGACGACGGCGAGCGCGCCCTGCGTCCACAGCCAGGCGGTGTGGCCGATCGGGGTGTCGAAGGTGACGTCCAGCTTCCCTCCGGAGGAGGGAAGTTCGAAGCCCTGGGCCCAGCCGTCAAGCGTGGTGGGGGTGAGGGGTTCGCCGTCCAGCGTGGCTGTCCAGGACTCGTCGACGGCGTCGGCGAGGCGCAGGACGCGGCTGCCGGAGCCGGCCGGGATCGTGGTGTGGATGTCGACGGGTCCGGCGGCGACGGGCTGCGGGTCGCCGGAGCCGGACGCCGGGACGATGGCTGCGCGCGAGACCTGCTGGTCGACACGCCACAGCGCGCCGCCGTCCCGCTGGCTGAGCCTGCTCAGTCCTGGCGTGGCGTCCAGGACGCGGCTGACCTGGCGGGGCGCTCCCCGGTGGACGAGGACGTAGCGCACGGCGAAGTCGCCGAGTTCGTCGGCCTGGTCGGCGCCCGAGCCCGCGACGAGGTTGGCGACGACCTTGTCGAGGAGCGCGTTCTCGCCGCTCTGGGCCGCGAGTTCGCCGTCGCCGAGGCGGGCGCCGGAGCCGCGGACGAGGGTGTAGCCGACACGGGCGGTGGAGTCGCTGGCCAGGACCAGGGTGCGGGCCTGGTCGCGTGTGCCGCTCTCCTCGGCGACGAAGGCGGGCACCTGGACGGGCTCGCGCCGTTCCAGGGGGCCGTCGGCACCGCTGATCATCCAGCCGGCGGCGAGAAGCAGCGGGCCTGCGGCGGCGGCGAAAGCGATCAGCGCGGCGACCGGCTGGCGCCAGCCGAAGCTCTGCTCGGCCACGCGCGAGCGTGCCCCGTCGGCACCGAGTGCGGCGGCGGCGAGCAGGGCGAGACCGTAGACGAGGGTGGCGGGTCCGGCCCACGCCGAACTGTTCGAGAGGACCGCGAAGACGAGCGCCACCAGGGCGACCGCCCAGGCGGTCCAGATGCCGAACTGGCGCTCCGTGCGCAGCAGGGCGGCCAGTGCGGCCAGCACGACGCCGATGAGCATCAGCCCGCTGACCGTGCCGGGGCCGCCCGGGCTGGCGCCGAGGAGGTCGAGGGCGCCGGCGGCGCCGGAGCCGTACTCCAGACCCGCTTCCTGGAAGAAGCCGAACGGGAGCAGGGACAGCGACCACGGGGCGAGGACCAGCAGCGGTACGCCGAACTGGGCCAGGAAGCGCACCCCGTAGGCGGCGATCTCGCCTCGCCGTACGACGAGGAGCGCGAGACCGAGCAGCAGGGCGATGGGCCACACGATCGGGGTGAAGGCCGTGGTGATCGTCAGCAGCAGTGTGTACGCCCAGGTGGCGCGCCAGCTGCCGCGCGCTCCCGACGCATGCGTGAGACCGCTTGCCGCGATGCCCGCGCGGGCCATCAGCGGCAGGAGGACGGCGAGTACGGCGGTGCCGATCCGGCCGCCTGCCAGGGCGCCGGTGGCGGCGGGCAGGAAGGCGTAGACGACGGCCGCCCACGCGCGCAGGAGCCGTGATTCGACGAGCGGGCGGGAGGCGAAGTACGCGGTGAAACCGGCCAGCGGCACCGCGGCGATCAGCAGGACGGTGACCGCGAGGCCCGTCGAGCCGAACAGGGTGGAGGCGAGCATCGCGACGAGCGCCAGATAGGGCGGCGCCGACGAGGTGTCTCCGACGCCCACCGGATGCCAGGCGTCCAGATAGCGCGCCCAGAGTTCGGCGGAGTCGGCGGGGGCCGGGAGCAGCGCGCCGCCCGCGAGGGCACCGCCGCCGAGCAGTTCGCGGCAGGCGACGAGTGACACGAGCAGAAGTACGAGGAAGAGCACCGGACCGGGTTTGCGGGCGATGCGCTTGAGGCGGACGAACTGCTCGACCTCCAGGAAGTCGGCGTCGTCACCGCCGGGTCCGGACTCGACCGCGCTGCCGTGCCGGCCCGCGCCGGAGGTGACCTCGGGGTCGGAGCGGCCGCCGAGGTCGCCGGCGACCTGTTCGATGGTGGCCCGCACGGTCGCGCCGGGCGGCGGGAACAGTGCTCTCAGTTCGCCCTTGTCGATCTGGGGCACACCTCGGCGGCGGCGCCCGGCGATGATCCGCTCAGGCCGCAGCAGGGTGCCCAGGAGGCCGCGGATCTCGTCGACGGCCTGTCCGGGGGCCTTGCCGACGAGATACGCCACCGTGCGCACCAGCGTGCCGAGGATCACGCGCAGCAGCACCCAGGGCAGCTGTGCCGTACGGCTGTTGACGAGGAGGGTGTAGACGGCGCCGGCCTTGTCGACCTTGTGCGGGGACGCGGAGGTGCGGCCCACGCAGTCGACGGTGCGGCGCTCGCGGGAGGACGCCTCGGCGTGCCGTACGACCGCTTCCGGGGCGACGAGGACCCGGTGGCCGGCGGCGGTGGCGCGCCAGCACAGGTCGACGTCGTCGCGCATCAGGGGCAGCCTGCGGTCGAAGCCGCCGAGTTCCTCGAAGATGTCGCGCCGTACGAGCATGCCGGCGGTGGACACGGACAGCACCGGGCGGACATGGTCGTGCTGACCCTGGTCCTGCTCCCGGCGGTCCAGGCCGGTCCAGCGGCGGCCGGAGTTGGCGATGGTCACGCCGACTTCGAGGAGCTGTCTGCGGTCGTACCAGCCGCGCAGCTTGGGGCCGACCACCGCGATGTCGTCGCCCCGGCCCAACTCGTGCTCGTGCTCCACAACCCGCAGCAGCTGGGCCAGGGCGTCCGGGTCGGGGGCACAGTCGTCGTGCAGCAGCCAGAGCCATTGGACCGGCTCCCCGTGGGGGAGCTCCGGCATGTCGTACGCGTCGTCGCGCCAGCTGCGGGAGACGGGGTCCCAGCCGCTGGGGCGCTTCAGGTACGTCAGCTCGTCCGGGGTGAGGACCGGCGCGGTGCGGTGGGCCTCCTCGACGGCCTGGCCGAAGCCGGTGCGGCGGGCGAGGTGCAGGACGCGGTCGGCGCCGAGGGCGTCGCTGAGCAGCTGGGCGGATTCGTCCGCGCTGCCGGTGTCGGCCGCCATGACGTTCTGCACCGGGCGCTCCTGGCCGAGCACCCCGGCAAGCGCGTCAGGCAGCCAGCGGGCGCCGTCGTGGGAGACGAGCACCGCGGTCACCACGTGACGCGGGAACTCGGGCGTTGCGGCAGTGCCGTAGTCGGCTGCCGTGTGGCTGTGCGCGGACATCGAGGTACGGGCCCCGGTTCGGTGGACTGTGGTGGACGCCTGTGCCCTCTGTGAGCGGCGGGGCGTCTCGGACGAGCAGCCACACTATCGGCAGAATCAAGAGGGGCGGCGCGAAGCGCCTCGATGAGGGGCGGTGGTCGGGCGGCGGGCGGGAACAGCGGCCCGCCGCCTGTGGATAACCCCACCCGCGACGGGCCGTTCGTTGTGCTGCCGTACGCCTCAGACGGCGGCCTTCTTCAGCCGGCGGCGTTCGCGCTCGGACAGGCCGCCCCAGATGCCGAAGCGTTCGTCTTTCGCGAGGGCGTACTCAAGGCACTCGGAGCGGACCTCGCACGCGAGGCAGACCTTCTTGGCCTCGCGGGTCGACCCGCCCTTCTCGGGAAAGAAGGACTCGGGGTCGGTCTGGGCGCACAGCGCGCGCTCCTGCCAGCCGAGTTCCTCGTCCGCGTCGTCGACCAGCAGTTGCTGCACCGTCTCGGTCATGTGCGCCCCTCGTCTGTCTTTCACGTCCCCGTGAGGTTGCCGTTAACCGATATCGGCCGAACGACACGAGTGAAATTACAAGTGTGCTGCTCCGGGCGAGTCAAGCCGAGATCTGCTATTGGGCCCCTTATTCACTCTGCGGAACCAAGGCCATGCGGAAAGTGTTCAAATCGGCATAAACCTTGACAGGGCAGAGGAGGCCCCGGGGGACGACTACCCCGCACAGAGCCTGCACGAGGGAGGACGCCCAGAAGTTCGATCTCGTTCCGAGGTCCGTGCGCCTGGTTGTGCGCCATGTGTCCTCGAAGACGCGCGAACAAACCTTTCACCTGAGAGGTGACCCGGATGAGGTGAAACTTGTCCCACATACCGGGTGTCGAGTTGACAGTGAAGGTGTGAACCGGTGTCCTTGTGGGCATGCTCGCGAACTCGGCACTCACCTCGACCCGCTCCGCGCGGTCCCTCGGTGCTGCCCGTGCTCGCTGTAGCTGTTGTTGCTGTTCCAGCTGTTGAGCCCAACGCGCTCCGGCTGCCCTTGAGTCCACCGCGACTCGGCTGCTGTTTCCCCCGAAGCCCACACCAGGGCGATGCCCTTCCCGCCCGTGACCCGGGCGAACGGTACGCGACACCCAGCCAACCCCCACACTCCTGCCGAGGACCTCCGCACTCCATGAACAGCGACAGCGACCTCCAGATCGCCGGCGACATCCTCGAAGTACCGCACCTCCTCCAGGCCCCGCGCGAGCACCCGGCCACCGTCGCCGACTTCGTCGGCCTGGCCCGCGCCGTCGCCGCGGACCGCTCCCAGTGGGAGCACCTCGTCCAGTACGACGCGACGTCGCGCTGGTACCACCGGCTGCGCACCGGCCCCGGCTACGAGGTGTGGCTGCTGTCCTGGGTCCCCGGGCAGGGCAGCGGGCTGCACGACCACGGCGGTTCGTCAGGCGTTCTGACGGTCCTGGACGGGCAGCTGACCGAGCGGACGGAGCGCGGCACGCGCGCGTTGCGGGCGGGGTCGCAACGGGTGTTCGCTCCGGGGTACGTCCACGAGGTGGTCAACGACAGCCTCGAACCGGCCGTGAGCCTGCACGTCTACTACCCGGGCCTGACGGAGATGCCGATGCACGCGGCACGCTGCGCACCCTCGGCAGCGGTGACGGCCGAGAGCCACTGACAGGGGTCCCGGCGACCGGCCGACGCGTTGTCGTACCCGCCTGCAAGACTTGGCCGCATGCGCATTGTGGTTCTGGCAGGCGGCATCGGCGGTGCCCGGTTCCTGCGCGGTCTTCAGCGGGCCGTGCCGGACGCGGACATCACCGTCATCGGCAACACCGGGGACGACATTCACCTCTTCGGGCTCAAGGTCTGCCCCGACCTCGACACGGTGATGTACACCCTCGGCGGCGGCATCAACGAGGAGCAGGGCTGGGGGCGGACCGACGAGACCTTCCATCTGAAGGAGGAGCTCGCGGCGTACGGCGTCGGACCGGAGTGGTTCGGCCTCGGCGACCGGGACTTCGCCACGCACATCGTGCGGACGCAGATGCTCGGCGCGGGCTATCCGCTGAGCGCCGTCACGGAGGCGCTGTGCGACCGGTGGAAACCCGGGGTGCGGCTCATCCCGATGTCCGACGACCGCGTGGAGACCCATGTCGCCGTGGAGGTCGACGGTGAGCGCAAGGCCGTCCACTTCCAGGAGTACTGGGTGCGGCTGCGGGCCTCCGTTCCGGCCGAGGCCATCGTGCCGGTCGGCGCGGAGCAGGCGAAGCCGGCACCGGGGGTCCTTGAGGCGATCGCCGACGCCGACGTGATCCTCTTTCCGCCGTCCAACCCGGTCGTGTCCGTCGGCACGATCCTGGCCGTGCCCGGGATCCGTGAGGCGATCGCGGAGGCCGGGGTGCCCGTGGTGGGCCTCTCCCCCATCGTCGGGGACGCGCCCGTGCGCGGGATGGCCGACAAGGTGCTCGCGGCGGTCGGCGTGGAGGCGACGGCAGCGGCGGTCGCCGAGCACTACGGCTCGGGGCTGCTGGACGGCTGGCTCGTCGACACGGTCGACGCGGGCGCGGTGGAGCGGGTGGAGACGGCCGGCATCCGCTGCCGTGCTGTGCCGCTGATGATGACGGACGTGGAGGCGTCGGCGCAGATGGCGCGCGAGGCGCTCGCGCTGGCGGAGGAGGTGCGGGGCGCTTGAGTGGCGAGCTTTCCAGCGAGGGTGCCACCGGTGTCGGTACCGGTGGCGGTAGCGGGTATCGGGTCTGGGCCGTGCGTGGGCTGCCCGAGGTTCAGGCAGGGGACGATCTCGCGAAGCTCATCGCCGCCGCCGAGCCCGGGCTGCTCGACGGGGACGTGTTGCTCGTCACCTCGAAGATCGTGTCCAAGGCCGAGGGGCGCGTCGTCGAGGCGGCGGACCGGGAGGCCGCCATCGACGCCGAGACCGTGCGGGTCGTCGCCCGGCGCGGGGCGCTGCGGATCGTGGAGAACCGGCAGGGGCTGGTGATGGCCGCGGCCGGCGTCGACGCCTCCAACACGCCTTCCGGGACAGTGCTGTTGCTGCCCGAGGATCCCGATGCGTCCGCGCGGGCGGTCCGGGACGGACTGAGGGACGCGCTGGGCGTCAACATCGGGGTCCTCGTGACCGACACCTTCGGGCGACCCTGGCGCGCGGGGCTCACGGACGTGGCGATCGGCGCCGCGGGCGTGCGCGTGCTCGACGATCTGCGCGGGGGCACGGACGCGTACGGCAATCCGCTCTCCGCGACGGTCGTGGCGACCGCCGATGAGCTGGCCGCCGCCGGGGATCTGGTCAAGGGCAAGGCTTCGGGGCTGCCCGTCGCCGTCGT
Organism: Streptomyces sp. NBC_00576; assembly: GCF_036345175.1. Taxonomy (NCBI): domain Bacteria; kingdom Bacillati; phylum Actinomycetota; class Actinomycetes; order Kitasatosporales; family Streptomycetaceae; genus Streptomyces; species Streptomyces sp. NBC_00576. The sequence goes on from NZ_CP107780.1 coordinate 4,128,858, forward strand.
GCGCGGGCTGCCGCATGTGGTGGTCGAGGGCGATGACGCCGAGGCGACGGGGGCGCGGGCCATGGTGCGCGACGCCCGCGACGACATGTTCCGGCTCGGCACGTCGGAGGCCGTACGGGAGGCGGTGACGCAGCGGCGTACGGTGCGGGCCTTCACGGACGAGCCCGTCGACCCCGGTGCGGTACGGCGGGCGGTCGCCGCCGCGGTGACCGCGCCGGCCCCTCATCACACGACGCCCTGGCGCTTCGTACTGCTGGAGTCGGAGCGGTCGCGGACCGAACTGCTCGACGCGATGCGGGACGCCTGGATCGCGGATCTGCGGCGGGACGGGAAGAGTGAGGCGTCCATCGAGAAGCGGGTGCGGCGGGGTGATGTGCTGCGGGGGGTGCCGTATCTCGTGGTGCCCTGTCTGGTGATGGATGGATCGCACACGTACGGGGACGCGCGGCGGGACGGGGCCGAGCGGGAGATGTTCGTGGTCGCGGCCGGGGCCGGGGTGCAGAACTTCCTCGTCGCGCTCGCCGGGGAGCGGCTCGGGTCGGCGTGGGTGTCGTCGACGATGTTCTGCCGGGATGTCGTTCGGGAGGTGCTGGGGCTGCCTGCGGGGTGGGATCCGATGGGGGCGGTCGCGGTCGGACATCCGGCGGAGGTGCCGCGGGCCCGGGTGGATCGGGATGCGGGGGCGTTTATCGAGGTGCGGTGAGGGGTGCGGGGTGAGGCGCGTCTGGGGGCTTCCTGGACTTCCTGGGCTTCCTCCCCTCGAGGGGTTGTTTTAGAGGGTTCGTTTCTTCTGGCTTTGCTCTTCGCGTGCTAGGAACGGTTTCGTGGCAGGACGGTTCGCTTCCCAGCCTTCCCGGCCCACTCGTACGACCGTGCGGGGTGGGCATGTCGTCGTGCCTGGTGGGGTGCCCCGGCAGGCTGCCGCGCCGGGGCGGACTCGGACCTGGGTGCCCGGTGTGCCGCTCGACCTCGGGCTGGTCCTGGGGCCGTTGCGGCGAGGGCCCGGCGACCCTACGTTCCGGGCGGCGCCGGACGGGTCCGTGTGGCGGACCAGCCGTACGCCTGCCGGGCCGGGGACCTTGCGGGTCGCGCTGCGGGACGGGGTGGTCCTGGGGGAGGCGTGGGGGCCCGGGGCCGAGTGGTTGCTGGAGCAGTTGCCCGAGTTGCTGGGAGCGGCGGACGATCCCGAGGCGTTCGCGCCTCGGCACCGGGTTGTCGCGCTCGCGCGGCATCGGCGGCCGGGGTTGCGGCTGACTCGGACCGGGCTGGTCATGGAGTCGTTGATTCCGTCCGTGCTGGAGCAGAAGGTCACGACCGATGAGGCTTATCGGGCTTGGCGGTTGCTCGTACGGAAGTTCGGGGAGCCTGCGCCGGGGCCCGGAGGTGCGGGTGCGGGTGCTGGTGGGGGCCCAGGGTTGTTTGTTGTGCCTGCGGCTCGGGACTGGGCTCTGATTCCGTCCTGGGAGTGGCATCGGGCCGGGGTCGACAACAAGAGGGCGTCGACGATTCTGCGGGCGGTTCGGGTCGCGGGGCGGCTGGAGGAGGCGGTGACGCTGGATCCGGAGCGGGCGCGGGCTCGGTTGGAGGTGGTTGTCGGGGTCGGGCCTTGGACGTCGGCGGAGGTTGTGCAGCGGAGTCATGGGGCGGCGGATGCGGTGACCGTGGGGGATCTGCATCTGCCGGGGATCGTCGGGTTCGCGCTGGCGGGGGATCGGGATGCGGATGACGACGTGATGTTGTCGTTGCTGGAGCCGTATGCGGGGCAGCGGCATCGGGCGGCTCGGTTGATCCTGCTGAGTGGGCGTACGCCGGGGAGGCGGGGGCCGCGGATGCGCAAGGGGGATATTGGGCGGCTTTGAGGTGGGGGTGTGGTCTTTCGCCCCCGCCGCCCCTACCCGTCCCATCCCGTTCCTGGGGGCTGCGCCCCCAGACCCCCCAACGGCCCTGAAGGTGCCGTCCGGGGCTGCAAAGAGGGCCGGGTGACCCGGCGTCACTGGTCCGACGAGTAGCGGAGCGCGCCCGCTGGGATTTGGGCGTCGCACCACACCCGTACGCCCTCCCTCAGTTCGTTGTCGGCGCCGATGATCGCGTCGTCGCCGATGACAGCGCCGGTCAGGATCGAGCGTTCGCCCACGCGGGCCCTCCTGCCGATCAGGGAGTCGGTGATGACCGCGCCCGGTTCGACGACCGCGCCCGCCAGGATCGTGCTGCCCGAGACGCGTGCGCCCTCCGCCACGTACGCGCCCTCGCCCACCACCGTGCCGCCGGTCAGTTTGGCGTCCGGGGCCACTCGGGCCGAGGGGAGGATCAGTCGGTCGCCGCAGCGGCCGGGGACGGCCGGGGACGGGGCGCGGCCCAGGACCAGGTCCGCCGAGCCGCGTACGAAGGCCGCCGGGGTGCCCAGGTCCAGCCAGTACGTCGAGTCGACCAGGCCTTGCAGGTGTGCGCCGATGGAGAGGAGGTCCGGGAATGTCTCCCGCTCCACCGACACCGGGCGGCCTGCCGGGATCGTGTCGATGACCGAGCGTCGGAAGACGTACGCCCCCGCGTTGATCTGGTCGGTGACGATCTCCTCGGGGGTTTGCGGTTTCTCCAGGAACGCCGTTACCCGGCCCGTTTCGTCCGTGGGGACCAGACCGTAGGCCCTGGGGTCCGTCACCCGGGTCAGGTGGAGCGAGACGTCCGCCGCCGTCGCCTCGTGGGTGCGTACCAGGGCCCTGATGTCCAGGCCCGTGAGGATGTCGCCGTTGAAGATGAGGACCGGGTCGTCGGGGGCGGAGTGCAGGCGTGAGGCGACATTGCGGATCGCGCCGCCCGTGCCCAGCGGTTCGTCCTCGGTCACGTATTCCAGGTGGAGGCCGAGCGAGGAGCCGTCGCCGAAGTGCGGTTCGAAGATCTCAGCCAGGTAGGAGGTCGCCAGGACGATGTGCTCCACCCCCGCCGCTCTCGCTCTCGCCAACTGGTGGGTGAGGAAGGGGACCCCGGCCGCCGGGACCATCGGCTTGGGGGTGTGCACGGTGAGCGGACGCAGCCGGGTTCCCTTGCCGCCGACCAGGAGGATCGCTTCTGTCACCTGTCGTCTCTGCTTCCTGCCGGGACCGACCGAAATGTCCTTCGGTCGGCCAGTGTGTGCAGACCGTTCGTTTTCGTATGCAGAACCGAGCTCCGGTGTCGCGATGCGAGAACTCATCGCCCCTGGTACTTGGCCGCCGCCTTGCGTGCCGTGCCGAGCTTCCCGTAGAGGAGCCGGCCCGGGCACTCGGTGGCGAAGCCGTCCCGGTGGCCGGAGATCACGTTCAGTCGTACGTTCTTTCCCTTTCGGTAGAGATTGCCACCACCCGACTTCAGGTATGTCTTTCCGTTCGGATTGCCCCCGTACAGACCGAGTTTCCAGGCGGTGAGCCGAGCGATCGCGTTCACTGCGGATTGGGACGGCTTGGTGCCGGTGAAGGTTCCGAGCACCGCGATCCCCATGCTGTCGGTGTTGAAGCCGAGCGTGTGTGCGCCCTTCACAGCCTTCGCCACACCCCCGGCGCGGCCCTCGTAGATGTTTCCGCACCGGTCGACGAGGAAGTTGTAGCCGATGTCCCGCCAGCCGTTGCTCAGCACGTGGTAGCGGTAGATACCGCGGATGACGGACGGGACCTGCGAGCACCAGTACTTGTTGCCCGAGGCCGTGTGGTGCACGAAGGCCGCCTTCACCTTCTTCATGTAGACGAAGCCGCGTTCACGCAGCTTCTCGTCGGCGCCCCAGCCGCGACGCGTGACGATCTTCGGGCGTGGGCCGATGTACGGCTTCACCCGTCGCTCCTCCGATCGCGTCCCCGGTCTCCCATCCGGTTGCTTTTCCGCTCGCTGCAGCGTCAGTGCCTCTTCTTCCGTCTGCTGCTGGTTCAGCGCGGGGATCTCGGTGGCACCGAGGGGGGCAAGGTCCGCGTTCGCCGCGGCCGACTCCGCGGACGCGGTGGAGTACTCGGTCTCCGCCGTGCCCATGGCGCGAGTGCGCTGTCGGCCGGATTCCGCGGGTGCCGGGCCCGGGTCCACCAGTTCGAGGCGCAGGCCGGCAGGGAGGGGGGCGCGGGCGTCCAGCGCGCGCTCCTCGCCGTCCGCGCGTACGCGCACCTCCACGCCGTCCGAGTCGCCCACCCACAGCGGTGCGGTGGAGCCGCGGACCCGGCCCGAGGCGCGTTCGGCCGTGTCGGGGTCGGCCGCGTGCTCGTGGTTGTGCGTCTCGACGTCCTGCCAGCCGGACCACTGGCCGCTGCCGGTCTCCCGGGTACGGACCTCGACCCGGCCGTACAACTCGGTGTCCGGGTTGTCCCAGACGACGCCGACGAGCGAGAAGTGCCGTACGTCCGGGCGGTACAGGCCCTGTTCGGCGGCCGAACCGAGGATGCGGTCGCCGGGGCGGGGGGCGAGCGGGAGCGACTGGGTGCTGCCGGGGACGGATGGAGCGGCGGATGCCGCCGTCGCCGGTCTTGCCTCGGCGGGTCTCGCCAGGGCCGAAGCCGGAGTTGTGGGCAGGGTCAACGGAAGCGCCAGGGCGGTTGCGCATACGACGCCGATAGAGGAAGACAGATATCCACGCATGCCCCTGATATTGGACATAGTCATACATATCTGTCCAACGATGAACTGACGAACCGTCTGGCGTGTTGGCCCGAACCGGTGGCTGCGCGGGGCGGTTCGCGTCTGCGACCCGGCGTACCCTTGCGCGGGTGAACGCCACCGACCGCACCCCTGCCGACCTGCTGCGATCCGCGCTCGCCACGGATCCCGCACGCCCCCTGGTGACCTTCTACGACGACGCCACGGGCGAACGTGTCGAATTGTCCGTGGCCACCTTCGCCAATTGGGTGGCCAAGACCGCGAATCTCCTCCAGGGCGAGCTGTCCGCCGAACCCGGTGACCGGGTCGCGCTGCTGCTGCCCGCGCACTGGCAGACGGCGGTGTGGCTGCTGGCGTGTTCGTCGGTGGGTGTCGTCGCGGACATGGCGGGCGAGCCCGGTGCCGCCGACATCGTCGTCAGCGGGCCCGACACGCTGGACGCGGCGCGCGCGTGTTCCGGTGAGCGGATCGCCCTCGCGCTGCGGCCGTTGGGCGGGCGGTTTCCGCAGGCTCCGGCCGGCTTCGCCGACTACGCGGTGGAGGTGCCGGGGCAGGGGGACCGTTTTGTCCCGTACGCGCCCGTCGATCCGGCGGGGGCGGCGCTGATTGTGGCGGGGCGGGAGTTCAGCGGGGCGGAGGTTGTGGAGCTGGCGGGCGCGGATGCGGTCGGGTTGGGGCTTACGGGGCCCGGGTCACGGTTGTTGTCGGGGTTGGGATACGACACGTGGGAGGGCGTGAGTGCGGGGTTGTACTCGCCGCTCGCCACCGGGGGGTCTGTGGTGTTGTGCCGACATCTTGAGCGAGCGTCTGAGGATGTGGTGGCCAGGCGGGTTGAGGATGAGCGGGTTACGGCTACGCGGCGCGGGTAGGGAGTCGTTTTCCCGGCTGCGGGCCTGTCGGGGCGTGCCGCACCCCTGGGTGCGTCGCCTCGCCCGGCGTTCAGTCGTTCAGCCCAGCAGCGGGCGCCCTCGCCTCCCCGCCGAGTCATGGTCGTAGAGCACGTACCCGCCATGGAGGGTCAGGCCTCGGCAACGGGAGCGACACCGCGCGGGTGGACCAGACGTCCTGCCGCGACCTCCTCGCTGTTTGGTGCGCGGTATGCGCGACATCCCTACGGAACGTGTGCGATTCCTGACCGTTCCGCGGGAGTCGTACGCCTACGACGTCAATCGTGACCAGCTTGCCGAACCAGATGTCGGGCGGTTGTTCGAGCGATTGCGAACGGACACGCCGGTCACCGTCACGGAGGAAATCCCGGTTCGCAGCGATTCCGTCACCCCGCCCGCGGAACCCGTCCCCGTACCCACTTTTCGCGGAAACACGGCCGCCCGGAGCGTCTGCGGGTAAAGCGCTTGCCAAGTCGGCGAACCTTAGTTCAAGAAAATGGGTGGATTGCCCAGTTGTAGGGGCGTGGAATTTGTCACCGTCGTCGCTTGACGCCCAATGGGACGGATAGTGTGAGCGATCCGGTGCGTCAGGACACGTGTCGTGTGCACACCGGTAGACCGAGACCCGAGCGCCTTTGGAGGGGGAAAGGCGCCGCGTGGCCCCGACGGAGGATGCAGACAACCGTGGACGCGCAAGGCCGTGGGCGGGCGGACGACATCGACCCCGCAGACCAGTGGGTGCTCAACCCGAGCACCGGCGAATACGAACTGCGACTGACTCCCTCCGCACCGCAATCAGCGGTCCCGGGACCTCGTCGAGCTGCCCCCGCCAACGCGGGTGCGGGACGCGGGCGTTCGGCGGCACCGGAGCGGGAGCACGAGCGAGAGACGCACGGCGTGCCAGGCACGCCCGCGCAGGTGCCGCCGCCGAGACGGCGTCGCGGTGTGCCCGAGGAGCCGCTGCCCGGGCGGCGCCGCTCGCGGGCGCCGGAGAAGAAGAAGTCGAAGGCCAAGAAGATACTGCTCTGGACGGGCGGGACCATGGCCTTCGTCATGGTGGCCGCCGCCACGGGTGGCTACTTCTACCTCAAGCACCTTGAGGGCAACGTCCAGACGACGGACGTCGGTACGGCGGGCAAGTCCGGCTTCAGCAAGGACGAGGCCTTCAACATCCTCATCATCGGCACGGACAAGCGCACCGGTGCGGGCAACGAGGCCTACGGCGACGCGGGCAGCGTCGGGCACGCGGACACGACGATCCTGCTGCATGTCTCCAAGGACCGGACGAACGCGACCGCGCTGAGCATTCCGCGTGACCTGATCGTCGACGTCCCGGACTGTCCGACCAAGCTGGCGGACGGGACCGAGAAGATCATCACCGGTACCCAGAACGTCCGCTTCAACACCAGCCTCGGGCAGGACGAGCGCGACCCGGGCTGCACCATGCGCACGGTGAAGGAGGTCACGGGTATCTCGCCGGACCACTTCATGATGGCCGACTTCAACGCCGTGAAGACGTTGACGACGGCGGTCGGCGGGGTCGAGGTCTGCGTGACCAAGGCCGTCAACGACAAGGAGTCGAAGCTGAAGCTGCCCGCCGGTAAGTCGACGGTCGAGGGAGAGCGGGCGCTCGCCTTCGTCCGTACGCGGCACAGCTTCGGCAACCAGGGCGACCTGGACCGGATCAAGGTGCAGCAGCAGTTCCTCAGCTCGCTGATGCGCAAGATGGCCTCCAGCGACACCCTGACCAACCCGGCCAAGTTGCTGAAGCTCGCCGAGGCGGCCACCAAGGCGCTGACCGTGGACACCGGTATCGGCAATGTCTCCACGCTCAAGGACGTGGCGCTGGAGCTGAAGAAGGTGCCGACGAAGAACATCACCTTCATGACCGTGCCGGTCACAGACAACCCGGCGGACGGCGTCGTCCGCAAGACAGTGATCGTCGACCAGACCACGGGTCCCGAGGTGTTCAACGCGATCGCGAACGACGTGTCGTTCACCGCGGTCAAGCAGCAGAAGGCGAAGGAGGCGGCTGCCGTCACCGCCCGCCTCAAGGGCACCCAGTCCGCCGCCTCCGAGGTGCGGGTGCGGATCATGAACGGCGGCGCCCCCGGAGGCTCCGCACAGGCGGTTCTCAACTACCTGCAGAATGATGAGGGCGTGACCAAGTCCGAGAACGCGGGCAACGCTCCGGCGGAGCTCGCGAAGACGACGCTGGAGTATGCGCCCGACCAGGCCGACCAGGCCCGGAAGCTGGCCGCCATCATGGGGCTGTCCGGTTCGGCCATGAAGCCCGGCAAGAGCGTGACGAACTCCCAGGGGCTGCCCACCATGACGCTGACCCTGGGCAAGGACTTCAAGGAGGCCGGCGTCTCGCTCACCGCGCCGGCGAAGGCACCGACCGTGCAGGGACAGTCCACGGCGGACAAGGCGCAGTGCGCCAGCTGAGCACACCCTCTGACTGATGGGTGTCTGCGCCAGATGTTTTTGGTGCGCCGATTGACCTGACAGGCCTGCCTTGCGTCTTACGGGACGCAAGGCAGGCCTGTTCGACGGCGGCGCAAGGGTGGGGAGGCAGGGGAATGACACAGAGCAGTGTGCACGGGGAGGGGACGCGACCAGGCGTCCGGCCTGCTCGGGTTCCGGGGCAGAGAGACCGTTCGCGCGAGCAGGGGGGCGACGCCGGGGACGGGAGCGGGGACGGCACGGCCGGCGACGGCAGCAGCGGCGCTGCTCCGGGGGGAAGCGGGCAGCGGGCCGGCAGGCGCAAGATGCTGCGCTGGTCGGCGGCGACCCTCTCCGTGCTGATACTCGGCACGGCCGGTGTCGGATACCTGTACTACGAGCACCTGAACAGCAACATCCAGAAGGGCAAGCGCAGCAGCGGCGACTCCAAGGCGCAGAAGACCGAGCCGAACGCGGCCGGGCAGACTCCGCTGAACATCCTGCTGATCGGCTCGGACAGCCGTGGCTCCGACGCCAACGTGTCCCTGGGCGGCGACAAGGCGAACCGCGGCAACCCGCCGCTGGGCGACGTCCAGATGCTGGTCCACGTCTCCGCCGACCGCAAGAGCGCGGCCGTGGTGAGCATTCCGCGCGACACCCGCGTCGACATACCCAAGTGCACGGACCCCGACACCGGTGAGAAGTTCGCGGCGACCAACCAGATCATCAACACCTCGCTGGCCCGGGGCGGCGCCGGCTGCACGCTCGCCACCTGGCAGAACCTCACCGGGGTCTATATCGACCACTGGATGACGATCGACTTCGCGGGCGTGGTGAAGATGGCCGACGCCATCGGCGGTGTCGAGGTCTGTGTGAAGCAGAACGTGTGGGACCACCCGCTGCCCAACGTGTCCGGCGGCTCCGGGCTCAAGCTCACGGCCGGCAAGCACAAGGTCCAGGGCAAGGAGGCGCTGCAGTGGCTGCGTACCCGGCATGCCTTCTACAGCGACCTGGGGCGTGCCAAGGCCCAGCACATGTACATGAACTCGATGATCCGCACGCTGAAGGGGCAGAACGTCTTCACGGACGCCGGGCGGCTGACCGGTCTGGCCGAGGCGGCCACCAAGTCCCTGACGGTGTCCGAGGAGCTCGGCACGGTCAAGGAGCTGTACGACCTGGGCATGCAGCTCAAGTCGGTACCGACCGACCGCATCACGATGACGACGATGCCGACCGTCGTGGACCCCCAGAACGAGAACCATCTGGTGCCGGCCGACACCGACGCCGAGACGATGTGGACGATGCTCCGCGACGACATCGCCTTCGACGACAAGGGCGGCGCCGCGGCGGCGAAGTCCCCGAAGGCGGCGGCCTCGGCGACGGCTTCGACGGACCCGGCGGCCGATCCCGGAAAGATCGGCGTGCTCGTGCAGAACGGCACCCGGACGGCCACACTCGCCGCGGTCGGCCGCCGGGCGACCGCGATCAGCGAGGTCCTCTCGGGCAAGGGCTTCACGAACGCGGCGGCGGACACCTCCGGATCGCTGTCCGTGGACAGGACGGTCGTGAGCTACCCGAGCGCGGACCTGGCGGGCGATGCCCAGCTCGTCGCCAAGTCCCTTGGAATTCCGGCGAGTTCGGTGAAGAAGTCGACGGATGTCTCCGGGGTGACGGTGACCGTGGGCGCCGACTGGCGTGAGGGCACGGCGTATCCGAAGCAGACCGCGCCGAAGGCCGGTCAACTGCCCGACACCGCCGACAAGGTGGTCGGTTCGGACACCGGCGCGTGCATGGAGGTGTACTCGCCCTATCGCTGGTGAACGACTGCGCGCATACGAGTCGGGGGTCTGCCGTCAGTGACCGACGGCAGACCCCCGACTCGTTGTCGTATCGTTCAGGCCGCGTTCGCGCCGTCCAGGACCGCCGGCCGGCGGGCCGCGATCACCTTCCTGGCAAGCGACTTGGGGCTCGTCAAAAAGCCCCAGCCCCAGCACATGTGCATGGTGGCGAGGGCTACGGGGATCTGCAGCCGGGCCTTCAGTGAGAGTCCCTTGCCCGCCGGGACCGAGCCCGCCGCGATCGCCGCGAGGTAGCCGCCGGGCACCAGGAGGGCCCACGGGGTCAGTACGGCGCCCAGCAGCACGCCCGCCGCTATCGCGACCACGGCGGTGGGCGGCGCGAGATAGCGCAGGTTGATGGAACCCTCGTGGTAGCGGGCGACGACATGGCGCCAGCGGCCGTAGTCCTTGTACTGCTTGGCCAGCGCGCGCACGGAGGGCCTCGGCCGGTACGACACCCGCAGCTCGGGCGAGAACCAGATGAGGCCGCCCGCCTCCCGGATCCGGAAGTTCAGCTCCCAGTCCTGGGCGCGGACGAACTCCACGTTGTAGCCGCCCTGTTGCTCGAGAGCGGCGCGTCGGAAGACGCCCAGGTACACGGTCTCGGCGGGTCCGGCCACGCCCCCCGTGTGGAAGGCGGCGTTGCCGACGCCGATCTTCGAGGTCATCGCGGCGGCCACCGCGTGCTCCCAGGCGTTCTCGCCCTCGGCGTGCATGATCCCGCCGACGTTCTGCGCGCCGGTCTCGTCGAGGAGACGTACGGCGGTCGCGATGTAGTCGGGCGAGAGCATGCCGTGTCCGTCGACGCGCACGACGACGGGGTGGCGGGAGGCCTTGATCGCGGCGTTCAGCGCGGCGGGCGTACGGCCGGTCGGGTTGGGGACCGTTTGAACGCGTTTGCTTGTACCGGCCGTTTCACGTACCAGCTCGGCGGCGATCTCGTCCGTGCGGTCCGTGGAGGGACCGAGGGCGATGACGACCTCCATCTCGCCGTCGTACTCCTGGGCGAGGATCGCTTGGACGGCTCCGCGCAGATGCCGCTCCTCGTCGAGGACGGGCATGATCACGGACACGGCGGGCAGCTGCACGTCGGGCTTGGCGTTCATAGGGGGCTCACGTTACCGCGAACGGGGGACACCGACGCGCGCCGCCCGCGCCCTGACCCGGGCCGCAGATCGTATGGGCCTACGGTGCTCGCGGATCCCACGTTCGGCCCCCTCCCCCCTCCCCCGGCCTGCCTTCGCGGAGGTGTTCCCCCATGCCCGCATCCCCCGCATCCCCCCGCTCCCCCGGTTCCCCGCAGCGCCGGCCACGGCCGTCGTCCGGGCGCCCGCGTCCCCCCGTACGGCGGAAAAAGCCACGCTGGGCCATGCGGGCGGTGACGACGCTGTCCGTCGTGGTGCTCGCCGCGGCCGGGATCGGTCACGCGGTGGTCTCCAGCCTCGATGCCGACATCGCCCGCGTCGACCCCTTCAAGGACATGAAGAACCGTCCGCGGGCCGGTCACGGCATGAACGTGCTGCTGGTCGGCACGGACGGCCGGGGCGGGGTCAGTGAGGCCGAGCGGCGCCGCTACCGGCTCGGCGGCGCGCCCTGCCACTGCACCGACACGATGATGATCATGCACATCTCGGAGGACCGGGAACGGGCGAGTGTCGTCAGCCTGCCGCGCGACTCGTACGCCCAGACGCCCCCGCACACCGACCGGACCACCGGGCACCGGCACGGCGGACACGTCCTCAAGCTGAACGCGGCGTACGCGGAGGGCGGCCCGAACCTCACCGTGCGGACGGTGGAGCACATGACGCACGTGAAGATCGACCACTACCTGGAGATCGACTTCATGAGCTTCATGAAGACGGTGGATGTGCTGGGAGGAGTCGAGATCTGTACGCCGAAGCCGCTGAAGGACTCCTACACAGGGCTGGATCTCGCCGCCGGGACGCATGAACTGAGCGGCGGGGAGGCGTTGCAGTACGTGCGTTCACGGCACGCCGACGGGTCCTCCGACCTCGGGCGGATGCAGCGCCAGCAGCGGTTCATGGCGGCGCTCATGGCACAGTCCACGTCGTCCGGGGTGCTGCTGAACCCGATGAAGTTCCGGGACATCACCCGGGCGGTGCTCGGGTCGGTGCGGGCGGACAAGGAGTTCGGTACGGGTGAGCTGCTGGACCTCGGGCGGGCCATGCGGAACTTCTCTCCGGCGTCGTCCGAGTTCACGACCGTGCCGATCGGGCGGATGGGGTACGCCGTGAAGGGCATCGGTTCGACGTTGAAGTGGGACGCGGCGAAGGCGGGGCGGCTGTTCCGGGCGCTGCGGGAGGACGAGCCGCTCGCGGTGCGGAAGGGCGGGGGCGGCAGTAAGGGGGGTGGTGCGCCGGTGCGGGTCGAGGTGGCGCCGCAGCAGATTCGGGTGCAGGTGGAGAACGGGACGCTGACCGCCGGGCTGGGGCGGAAGGTGGACCGGGCGCTGGCCGCGACCGGGTTCCGGACCACGCGGGTGCCGGTGAACGCACGGGACCGGGGGGCGGGGCGGACGGTGATCGCGCACGACCCCCGCTGGGACCGGTCCGCGAAGTCGCTGGCTGCCGCGTTGCCGGGGAGTTCGTTGCGGGTGGTGCGGGGACAGGGGCCGGTGCTGAAGGTGGTTGTCGGGGCGGACTACCAGGGGGTGCGGAAGGTTCGGGCCGGGGAGTTCGGGGCGAGTACGGGGGACCAGGTGGAGTGCGGGTGAGACGCCAGGGGCGTACACGTGGGCGATTTGTGTCAGCTTCGCAACAGCAGTGCTCCTAATTTCCTTCGACCCTTGTAAAGGGTATGGCCCGGCACTGCACACTGGTCCGCATGAACGATTGGCCCGACGCGTGGTCCGACGACAACCGCAACAACCGGTACGGACGCGGCAGCGCGAACGCACAGCCCGAGGGTGCGCGCGCGATGCGGCAGGTCCAGCGCGGCCAAGCCGGCCAGTACGGCCAGAATCCGGCCGCCCCTCCCTACGGCGGCGGGATCCCGCAGCAGCAGCCGTACGCCGGTGATCAGGGCCAGGGGCAGGACCCGTACGGCAACGGCTTCGACAGCGGGTACAACACCGGCCAGGTCTACGGCGGCGCGCCGGACGCCGGTGGCCAGGGTGGCGGGCCGGGCGGGCCCGGTGCCATGGCGAGCAGTCGTGGTGCGCGCCCTGCCCCGAACTGGCGCAAGCGGATCAAGTGGACCGCGATCACCGTGGTCACGCTGCTGGTCGTGGTGTCCGTCGGTACGTACTTCTGGGCCGACTCCAAGCTGAACCGCCAGGTCGACCTGTCCAAGGTCATCGACCGGCCGGACGGCGGCAAGGGCACCAACTATCTGATCGTCGGCTCCGACAGCCGTGCGGGCATGTCCGCCGAGGAGAAGAAGGCGCTCCACACCGGATCCGCCGAGGGCAAGCGCACCGACTCGATGATGATCCTGCACACCGGCGACAACGGCCCGACGCTGATCTCCCTCCCCCGCGACTCGGACGTGGAGATCCCGACGTTCGTCGGCTCCGAGTCCGGCAAGACGTACAAGGGCACGGGCAAGCACACGAAGCTGAACGCGGCGTACGCGACGGACGGGCCCGAGCTGCTCGTCCGTACCGTCGAGTTCAACACCGGCCTGCGCATCGACCACTATGTGGAGATCGGCTTCGCCGGCTTCGCGAACATCGTGGACGCGGTCGGCGGCGTGGACCTCACCATCCCCAAGGGCGGGATGAAGGACACGAAGTCCGGCGCGAACTTCTCGGCGGGCGAGCAGACCCTCAACGGCCAGCAGGCCCTGGCCTTCGTCCGTACCCGCTACGCCCTCGCGGGCAGCGACCTCGACCGTACGAAGAACCAGCAGAAGTTCCTCGCGGCGCTGGCGAGCCAGACCGCGACGCCGGGCACGATCCTGAACCCCTTCAAGCTCTACCCGACGATGAGCGCGGGCCTCGACACTCTGATCGTCGACAAGGACATGGGTCTGTTCGACCTGGGCGACATGTTCTGGGCGATGAAGGGCGTCACGGGCGGCGACGGCAAGTCCATGAACATGCCGATCTCGGGCTCGACCGGCGGCAACCTCGTCTGGGACAAGACGAAGGTGAAGAAGCTGGTGGACGAGTTGAAGAACGACGAGACGGTCACGGTCACGGGCAACTGAGCACAGCTACCGGATTCCGGTCCCCGTCATGAACAGCCGCGCGTTCGTCATGGTCCTCACGCTCGTCGCCGTGCTCCTGCTGATCGGCGGCGGCGTGACGTTCCTGGCCGGCGGGATCCACGACCGGGGGACGGCACTCCTGCTGGCCGGAGGCGGCTTCGGGCTCCTCTGCCTCGCCCAGGCCGCGCCCAAGCTGTGAGAGCGCCGGACAGCCGCCGCTGAGCCCTTGTGCGGCTCCCTCGTACAGCATGAAACACGTTCGCCCCTGCCCGACGGGCAGGGGCGAACGTGTACTGGCAGCCTGTCCCGCTTACGGCAGGTTGCGGGCCATCACGATCCGCTGGACCTGGTTCGTACCCTCGTAGATTTGTGTGATTTTCGCATCGCGCATCATGCGCTCCACCGGGTAGTCGCGGGTGTAGCCGTAGCCGCCCAGCAGCTGGACCGCGTCCGTGGTGACCTCCATCGCCACGTCCGACGCGAAGCACTTCGCCGCCGCGCCCTGGAAGGTGAGGTCGCTGTCGAGGCGTTCCGAGGCGGCCGCGGCCTGGTAGGTCAGGGCGCGGGCGGCGGCGATCTTCATCGCCATGTCGGCGAGCATGAACTGTATGCCCTGGAAGTCGGCGATCGGCTTGCCGAACTGCTTGCGCTCCCTGACGTACCCCTTGGCGTAGTCGAGGGCGCCCTGCGCGATGCCGAGTGCCTGCGCGGCGATCGTGATGCGGGTGTGGTCCAGGGTCTTCATCGCGGTGGCGAAGCCGGTGCCCTCGTCGCCGATCATGCGGTCGGCCGGGATGCGCACGTTGTCGAGGTAGACCTCGCGGGTCGGGCTGCCCTTGATGCCGAGCTTCTTCTCCGGGGCGCCGAAGGAGACGCCCTCGTCGGACTTCTCGACGACGAACGCCGAGATGCCCTTGCTGCGCTTGGTGGGGTCGGTCACGGCCAGCACCGTGTAGTACTCGGACTCGCCCGCGTTGGTGATCCAGCGCTTCACGCCGTTGAGGACCCAGAAGTCGCCGTCGCGGACCGCCTTCGTCTTCATGCCGGCCGCGTCCGAGCCCGCGTCGGGCTCCGAGAGGCAGTACGAGAACATGCCGTCGCCCTTGGCGAGCGGCGTCATGTACTTCTTCTTCAGCTCCTCCGAGCCGGACAGGATCACCGGGAGGGAGCCGAGCTTGTTCACCGCCGGGATCAGGGACGAGGAGGCGCACACCCGCGCCACCTCCTCGATCACGATCACCGTCGCCAGCGCGTCCGCGCCCGCGCCGCCGTACGACTCGGGTACGTGCACGGCGTGCAGGTCGGCGGTGACCAGCGCGTCGTGGGCCTCCTGGGGGAAGCGGGCTTCCTCGTCCACCACGGCGGCGTACGGCAAGATCTTCGCCTCGGCCAGGGAGCGGATCGCGTCACGGAGCATGTCGTGCTCCTCGGACGGGCGGTACAGGTCGAAATCAGCCGATCCGGCCAAGGTCTCTCACGCTCCAAAGACGCTGTGTGACTGAGGCTAACTACCGTTAAGTAACCCAAATTTTAAGGGCCCGCCCACCGGACTGATACGTGACCTTGGCGACAAGGGAGAACCGGAGGAGGAACTTGGAGGAGGAACTGGAGGGGATCTGCCCGGTGAAGGGCCCTGAAACGCCCCGACTATGCTCGCCATCGCACGTACGACCACCCCCAGACCGCACCCGAAGTCATACCCAGGAGCACCCATGGCTCTCAAGATCACCGTGATCGGCACCGGATATCTCGGCGCCACCCACGCCGCCGCCATGGCAGAACTGGGTTTCGAGGTGCTGGGCCTCGATGTCGTCGAGGAGAAGATCGACCTGTTGCGGCGCGCGCAGGCCCCGATGTACGAGCCCGGGCTCGAAGAGCTGCTGCGCAAGCATGTCGTGGGGATCGAGGGGTCCACCGGGCGACTGCGCTTCACCATGGACTGGGCCGAGGTCGCCGCCTTCGGTGACATCCACTTCGTCTGTGTGAACACCCCGCAGAAGCACGGCGAGTACGCCTCTGACATGTCGTACGTCGACGCCGCGATCGAGTCCCTCGCCCCGCACCTCACCGCCCCCGCCCTCGTCGTCGGCAAGTCGACCGTGCCTGTGGGCTCGGCGGACCGGCTCGCCCGGACGATCGCCGGCCTGGCGCCCGTCGGTGCGGAAGCCGAGCTGGCCTGGAACCCGGAGTTCCTGCGCGAGGGCTTCGCCGTCCAGGACACGCTGCACCCGGACCGGCTCGTGGTCGGCGTACGGAGCGAGCGGGCCGAGAAGCTGCTGCGCGAGGTGTACGCCACACCGATCGAGGAGGGGACGCCGTTCGTCGTCACCGACTTCCCGACCGCCGAGCTGGTGAAGACCTCCGCGAACTCCTTCCTGGCCACCAAGATCTCGTTCATCAACGCCATGGCCGAGGTCTGCGAGGCGGCCGACGGGGATGTCGCGAAGCTGGCGGAGGCGATCGGGTACGACGACCGGATCGGCAAGAAGTTCCTGCGGGCCGGGATCGGATTCGGGGGCGGCTGTCTGCCCAAGGACATCCGGGCGTTCATGGCGCGCGCGGGTGAACTGGGCGCGGACCAGGCGCTGACCTTCCTGCGCGAGATCGACTCGATCAACATGCGCCAGCGCGGTCAGATGGTGGAGCTGGCCCGGCAGTCGCTGGGCGGCGGCCCGTTCCTGGGGAAGCGGGTCGCGGTGCTCGGCGCCACCTTCAAGCCCGACTCGGACGACGTCCGCGACTCGCCGGCCCTCAACGTCGCCGGGCAGATCCACCTCCAGGGCGGCCAGGTGACGGTCTACGACCCGAAGGGCATGGCCAACGCCCGCAGGCTCTTCCCGACGCTCGTGTACGCCGACACGGCCCTGGAGGCGGTTCGGGGCGCCGATGCCGTGCTCCACCTGACGGAGTGGCGGGAGTTCCGCGAGCTGGACCCGGCGGTACTGGGCGAGGCGGTGGCCCACCGGCTCGTCCTGGACGGGCGCAACGCCCTCGACCCGGAGGTGTGGCGGAAGGCCGGGTGGACCTACCGTGCGATGGGGCGCCCCACGGCCTGACGGTCGCTGAGCGCGTCGGGCTCTTCGGGTCGCGCGAAATTCGGAACTTCGCCGAAATTCCCAACGGTTGGTTAATTCCGGTGCGGTCGCATGCGGCGATATACGGTCGTATACCGAGAGGCCGCGATAAACCCGGCGCCCGGACGCGGTGGGAAATCCGTGCCGAGGCCCGCCGGGCTCCGTCACGTGCGGTCCGCCGGGGGACGGCCCGCCCGGAGCCGGGGGCGACAGCCCTAAGGGGCGGCATATGCCGCCTCCCCAGAATCCCCAGAACTGGTTCGAATTCCATTCGAGCGATGTGTGGGAATTGCTGCACATCGGCACGAATTCTCCACAGTCGCATTGCGCGTATTAAGAGCGTTCTGGACCCATCTCACAGCGGGGGTACCCCCGAAAGAGAGGTGGGCAACAGGCAGTTAACTGGCGCGTAGCCACGCGGAATCCACACCGCCCTCCAATGGTCCGCATTCACCGACCGGAATGACCGGACCATGCCAGGGAGAGTAATCATGCCCCTGTTCCGCAGGGCGAATTGGCCGAGGGACCATCGTGACGAGTTCGTCGCGGGGGCTCTCGTCGGGGCGGTGGTGATCGTGCTCGGCTACGCGTCGGGCATCGGCGCCTCCACCACCCCCGGCGCCGCCGAGGCCGCCGCTCCCCCGCCGTCGTCACCCGCGGCCACGGCACCCCCGAACACCACCCCGGGCGACTCCGGCGTCCAGCTGCCGGGCAGCGGAATGGGTGGCGACACCAGCGGCTGGACGGGCCAAGTACCGGTGGGCACCGGGGAGTTGCCGGTGTACGGCGACACGGGCACCGGCTCCGGAACCGGCACCGCGGGTCACCCGGGCCATGCCGGGCACGGCACCTCCCCGACGACCCCGCCGCCCACCCTGCCTCCCGGCACCTCTCCCGCCCCCGCTCCCTCCCCTTCCCCCACCCCCTCCGACTCCGGGCCGCCCACCGACGACGGCGCCTGCGCCGACGGTGAGGTACGGCTCGTGGCGCCGCTCCTCACCGGTATCACCCAGCCCCTGTTCGGCCTCCTCAACGGCACGGACGACAGCGGCACGGACAGCACCGGTACGGACGACGACGAGACCCCCGAGCCGACGGTCTCCCCGTGCGTCGGGCTCGCCCCTCTCTCCACCCTGCTCGGCGGCTCCGCTTCCTCCCCCTCCCCCGCCCCCTCCGGGTCCCCGCTGCCGGAGGCCACCCCGTGACCCGCGGCCGCACTCTCCGCGTCCTCTTCCCGCTCCTCCTCGGCGCCCTCCTCTACGGCCTGGTCGGCGCTCCACCGGCCGCGGCCCACACCGAACTCGTCAGCTCCGCCCCGAAGGACGGCGCGCGCCTCGCCAAGACTCCCGACCAGCTCGTCCTCACCTTCGACGAACCCGTCGACCTCACCGACGTCCGCGCCATGACGCTCGACGGTGACCGGCTCCCCGTGACCCGCGCACCGCACGCCGGCACCGACTCCGTGCGCATCGCCACCGGTGGACCGGCGAACGGCACGCTCTCCGTCGTCTGGTCCGTCGTCGACATGGAGGACGGCCACGCCTCCTCCGGCCGGCTCACCTTCACCATCGGCCCGACGGCGAGCACCGCGGCCGCCCAAGGCGCCCAGAGTCCCCGGGGCACCCAGGACCGCGGCGACGAGGCCGCCGCCCCTTCCCCTTCGCCCCTGGTGCGGAAGGGCCTCGTCGCCGCTCGCTGGGCCGGGTATCTCGCGCTGGCCGTGTTCGTCGGCGGGCTCGCCTTCATCACGCTGCTGTGGCCGCGCGGCGCGGAGGTGACCCGGGCGCGGGCGCTGCTCGCGGCGGCCTGGGTGTGCGGACTGCTGTCGACGGTCGCGGGCATCGGGCTCCAGGGCGCGTATGTCTCCTTCGGCGGTCTGCGGGACGCGCTGCGCCCGGCCTCGTACACCGAGGTGCTCACCACCGAGCCCGGTGTCGCGCTCGCCGCGCGCGGGCTGCTGTGGGTGCTCGCGGCTGTGGTGCTGAGCGCGCTGCTGCAGGGCGGGGCCCTTACCTCGCGCTCGCCCGGCTGGCGCGTGGGCGCCCTCGCGGTGACTCTCGGGCTGCTGCGGTCGACCGGTATACGAGGGCACAACTCCGAGGGCAGCGAGCCGACTTGGGGTGCTGTCGCCGACCTCGTCCATCTGCTCGGGGCAGCCCTGTGGATCGGCGGCCTGGTGATGCTGACGGTGGCCGTGCTGCCGCGGCGCCGGCCCGTCGAGCTGGCCTCGGTGGTGCCCGGTTACTCGCGGCTCGCCGCCGTCTCGGTCGCCGCGATCGCCGGCGCCGGGCTGGTGCTCGCCTGGCAGGTCGTGGGGTCGTACGACGCCCTGCTGCACACCTCGTACGGGCAGTTGCTGCTGGTCAAGGCTGCCGTGCTCGGGGGCGTTCTGGTGGCCGCGCAGTGCAGTCGCCAGTGGGTACGCACCCGCCTCGATCTCGCCGTGCTGCTGCGCGGCGACGCCGCCACCGTGCGGCCCTTCGGTTACTCGGTCGCGGCCGAGACGGGGCTCGTCCTCGTCGTACTCGCCGTGACGAGTCTGTTGGTCACTGCCGATCCCGGCCAGTGAACTCCCCCTGAAAATCTAGGAGTTGCTTTGAAACGCACCGACGAAACGGGTGGGGCCGGCGAGCGCGCACCGCGCCGCAGGTCGCCCGCCGGGAACCGGTCCCTGCTGGTTGCGGGGCTCGGCGCGGCCTTCGCCGCCGTGCTCAGTCTGGGACTGCTCCAGGCGGCCTCCGGCAGCACCCCGGCCACCACCTCGGACACGGCGGCGGGCGCGGCTCAGGCGCCCGCAGCCGTGGCGGCCGCGGCCGCCGAGGCACAGCCCGCCACCGCGGCGGCACCCGACCACCAGGTCGACATCATGAACAACAAGTTCGGCAACGGCGCGCAGCTGGTCGTCGAGGTCGGCGAGACCGTGCGCTGGACCAACCACGACAGCGTGCCGCACACGGTCACCACCACCAAGGGCCCGAAGAAGTTCGACTCGGGCACGCTGGCGCAGGGCGACTCCTGGTCGTACACCTTCACCACGGCGGGAACGTACGAGTACTACTGCGCGGTCCACCCGGACATGGTCGCGTCGGTGAAGGTCGTCGCGGCCGACGGTGGCTCGACGGGCGGCTCGACAGGGGGCTCGACCGGCGGTTCGACGGGCGGTTCCACTGGCGGATCCACTGGCGGGTCCACGGGTGGCTCCACCGGCGGGTCCACGGGTGGCTCCACCGGCGGTACGTCGGGCGGGTCGACCGGTGGGTCGACCGGTGGGTCGACGGGCGGCTCGGGGTCGAGCGGCGGCAGCACCACCGGTGGCAGTGGCGGCACCGGCGGCAGCACCTCGGGCGGCTCGTCCGGTGGCAGCACCGGCGGTTCCGGGGGCGGCAGCGGTGAGCAGTGCGCCAGCGTCCAGGACGTGCTCCTGCCGATCCTCCAGCACATCAACGCCGCGCACCTGGAGCGGTCCCCGGGCCAGCAGGTACAGGACGCGCTCGCGCTGGACTCGTACATCAAGCTGCACACGGTGTGGATCGAGACGATCCTGACGCCCGCCGTCGAGGGCGGCGGCACGGTTGTCGACGAAACGCTCAGTGTGCTGCTGACCCACATCAACAAGGCGCACCTGGAGGAGTCGCTCGGGCAGCAGATCACCGATCTGCTCGACGTCGACAGCTACGTGAAGATGCACACGGTCTGGGCCGAGCACCTGCTCACACCCACCGAGGACTTCCTCACCGGCAGCTGCTGACGGGGTTCGCCCCCGAGGAAAGGACGCCGGTCCGGCCGAGGCTCAGTCGGCCGGACCGGCGCCCGCCCCATTCTCCACACCCCCGCCACACTTCAGGAACCGCTTTCCAAGGAGACCGGGATGACAACCGTCACCCTGCCCACCACCACCGCCACCGCCGTACTGCCACGCCCCGGCCGGTACGCCGTGGCCCCCGACCGCTCGCTGGTCGAACTCACCGCCTGGTACGGCCCGTTGCCCACCCACCGCCGACGTGTCGCCCTCACCGACGCCACCCTGACCGTGCCCGCCGACCCCACCGAGCCCGAACACGCCGCCCCCACCCTCCGCTTCGAGTTCGAGGGCCTCGACCGGACGGACGGCACCCCCACCGTCCTCACCTCCGACACCGTCGAACTTCTCGACGGCGGACGGAAGTTGCAGCTCACCGGCGACCTGAACCTGCGCGGAGTCCGATTCCCCGCCCTCCTTCGCCTTCGAGTCGTCGAGCGCGCCGACGACCGTCTGCTCGTCGTGGGCACCGCCCTGTTGCCGTACCGGCTGCTGCGCCGTGCGACCGGCTTCCGGCCCGGTCGCCTGCCACGCCCGGCGACACGGCTGCGGCTGCTGGTCGCCGCGGAGTTCGCGTGAGGACGGCAGGAAGGCCGGTACATCCGGTGCAGCCCGTGCACAGGGCCGCCCTCCGCCTCGTACTCGCCGTACTCGCCCTCGTCGCACTCCTGTCGGCCGCGCCCGGGCAGGCATCGGCGGCCACCTACCGGGTCACCATGCAGGGGTACGCCTTCGCCCCGGCGACGCTGAGTGTCCCCGCCGGCTCCACGGTGACCTGGACCAACCAGGACACGGCCCCGCACGACGTGAAGACCACCTCGGGCCCGGTCCAGATCCACTCCCCCATGCTGAACAAGGGCGAGAGCTGGAGCTTCACCTTCACGACGGCAGGTTCGTACGCCTACTACTGCACCGTGCATCCGAACATGACGGCCGGAATCGCGGTACAGGCGGCGGCGCCCGCGCCGTCGGCGGCCCCGACGCACTCCCACACCCACACGGAACCCACCTCGGGCTCGGGATCAGGATCAGGATCGACATCGGAGCACCACGGGACCGGAACCGGGACCGGTATGACCCATCCGACCTCGTCGACCGGCCGCACACCGGTCCGGACGGCCCCGGCCTCGGCAGCGGCGCCGAAAGCCCCCGGCCGGGCCTCACCGGCACCCACCACCGCATCAGCCGCCTCGCCGCCGTCCCCCGCCTTGCCGGTCGCCGAGCCGGCCCCCCAGGCGCAGTCCGCCGCCGTCGGCTCGGCACGGCCGCTGGACCCGTTGCTCCTCCTGACGGGGATCGTCGCCGGGATCGCGGTGCTGTGCCTGCTGCTGGTGGGTTCGCGAGCCGCCGCTCCGCGTGGAAGGGACGAAGCCGAAGGGGAAGCCTAGAAGCGGTATGCCCATCAACCCGCTCGGCGGGGTACAGGGAATGGGAAAAGGGGAAGCAGAGAAGCCGAAGTAACAGAGCAAGGCAACCAACGGAGGAAGTCATGCCCATCGCCAAGCTCGACTCTGTCGTCCTGGACTGTCCCGACCCCGGCGTACTCGCCACCTTCTACGCCGGGCTGCTGGGCGGTACGCCCGAGGTCGAGGAGGACTGGATCGATCTGCGGATCCCGGACGGCCCGAAGCTGGCCTTCCAGGCCGCCCCCGGACACGTACCGCCGAAGTGGCCGGCGCCCGACGCCTCGCAGCAGTTCCATCTCGACGTGACCGTGGCCGATCTGGACGCGGCCGAGCGGGAGGTGCTCGCGCTGGGCGCGAAGCCGCTGGACACGGAGGACCGGGCCCGTTCCTTCAGGGTTTACGCGGACCCGGCAGGGCACCCGTTCTGTCTCTGCGTCGGCTGAACAGACGTAACGGACGCAACGAACGGAGGAACCCATGACACCCGGGACACCCGTGGCCCGTTTCCGTACCGTCGTCGTCGACTGTCCCGATCCTCGCGCGCTGGCCCGTTTCTACGCGCAGGTCGTCGGCGGTACGCCCGCTGACGAGGACCCCGAGTGGGTCGTCCTCCATGTCCCGGGCGGGCCACGGCTGGCCTTCCAGCGGGCGCCCGGGTACTCCCCGCCCGAGTGGCCGCGGGCCGACCACGACTCCCAGCAGTTCCATCTCGACCTGGACGCCGGGTCCACCTGGGCGGAGATGGACGCGGCGCAGGAGGCGGTCCTCGCGCTGGGCGCCCGCCCGCTGGACCTGGACGACCAGGACGGGAAGCGGGAGTTCAGGGTGTACGCCGATCCGGCGGGGCATCCGTTCTGCCTCTGCCGGATCGAGCACAGCTGAGTCCCTGACGCAGGTCAGCCGTCCAGCTCCGCGATCCGCGCCGTGGACGGCTCCCTGCGCTGCTGGGCCGCCTTGGCCGTGAAGTCGGCGCTGCGCAGGACGCGTTGGACGTTTCCCCAGGTGAGGAGGGTGAGGTCGGGTTCGGTCCAGCCGCGTTGCAGGAGTTCGGCGATCAGGTTCGGGTAGCAGGAGGCGTCGCCGAGTTCCTGCGGGTGAGCGTTGCCGGAGTCGTACGTGCCGGACAGGCCGACGCACTCCGGGCCCGCGACCGCACGGACGTGGTCGAGATGGTCGGCGACGTCACGGACGGACGGCCCGGTCTGTTCGGCCGTCAGCGGGACCAGGCACAGGCCTCTGGCCGCGCCCAGCTCGGCGAGCGTCTCGTCGGGGAGGTTGGCGGGATGGGGGCGCAGGGCGCGGGCCGCGGAGCGGGTGCAGACGACCGGCGCCTTCGAGATCGTGACGGCGCGGTGGACGGTGGCCGGGGAGGCGCCCGAGAGGTCGGCCAGCACGCCGAGCCGGTTCATCTCGCGGACGACCTCCTCGCCGAACCGGGTCAGTCCGGCCTCGCTCGCCCAGGACGCCCCGGCGAGGGTGAGCAGGCGCAGGCCCAGGGAGTGCAGGACGCGCAGGATGCCGATCGAGTCGTCGATCGCGGCGGCCGCGGCGGGTCCGAGCACGACGGCGACGCGTCCGCAGTTGCGGGCGTCGGTGACCTGCCCGGCGGTGCTCGCGAGACGCAGCCCCTCGGGGTGGCTTCGAGCGACCGTCTTCACCAGGTCGAACTGCTCCAGGGTGGCGCCGACGGCCCGGTCACCGGCGAGCCCATCCGGCAGGTGCAGCGCCCAGAAGAGCGCGCCCACGTGGCCGCGCCGCATCCGGGGCACATCGGTGTCGACGGTGCTCTCACCGAGCTCCAGGTCGTACCAGGGGAGGTGCCGCAACGCCCAGGGCAACCCGCTGTAGCCGTCGGCGACGGGGTGCACGGCGAGGATGGCGTGGGCGCGGTCGAGGGGGGCGGCGTCCGGGTCGGAGATGGGTGAGAACTCGGACTCGGCCGTGCTGTGGTCGTCGAAATGGTCGTCGGGCTCCGGCAAGGGGACGGGCGGTGGGGCCGGCGGGTCGAGTTCCCCGACCTCGGCTGTGGTGTGCAGTTCGTCCTGCAGGTCGGCCATGGCGGGCTCCGTACGTCGTGATCTACCTCGTGATCGCAATACGGTCACCGTCGCACGGAGGCGAGAAGGCTTCCTGGTGGGTGGGGCGTTCGGGGGTACGTCACACGAGTCCCTTCTTGCCTCACCCGCCGCATGCGCGACTCCCGTAGATGTGAGCTACGCAACTTCGCCACACTCCGACAGCTCCCGTCGATTAGACATGTGTCGTTCGGGTAGGTCCATACAGACGGCGGCGACAGGCCGTACTTCGATTGGAGTAGGGGCGAATGGATGTGACGCGGGTCGACCTACTACGATGGCGAAGTTTCGGCACGACCAGTGCCGAACCGCCGCTGTCAAGATCCTGAGGGAGCATCATGCCCACGGCCGTGGACCCGAGTCTCAATCGCCGCAAGCTGCGACTGGCGCTGAAATCAGCCCGCGACAAGCGCGGTCTGACGCAGCGTGACGCGGCCGACGCGCTGGAGTGGTCGCTGTCCAAGCTGATCCGCATCGAGGCAGGCACGGTCAGCCTGTCCGTCACGGACCTGCGCGCGATGCTGCTCGAGTACGGCGTGGACAACCCCGAGGTCGTCGCGGACCTGGAGGAGGCGGCCCGGGGCAGCAAGGGACAGTCCTGGTGGTCGGCGTACAACGACGTCATCAGCCAGCCGTTCAACCAGTACCTGGGCTACGAGAGCGCAGCGGACGTCATCCGGGCATACCACCCGAGTCTCATTCCGGGTCAGCTGCAGGTCTCGGACTACATCACCGCCCTCTTCGAGATCGGCGAACCCGCCCCGAAGGCCAGGCAGCTCATCGACCTGCGACTGGCCCGGCAGGAGAGGGCCCTCCAGGAGGACGGCCCCCGGATCGAGATGATCCTGGACGAGGCCGCACTGCGCCGCCGGATCGGTGGCGCGGCGACCATGCGGCGCCAGTTGACCTTCCTCAAGAGCCTCGCCACCGAGCAGCGCGCCACCTTGCGCGTCCTGCCCTTCGCAGCCGGCGCGCACGACAGCCTGGACAGCAGCTTCACCCTCCTGGGCTTCCGCGACGACGAGGACGTCCTGTACGTCTCAGGTCCCGGCGGCACGCTCACCAACCGGGACGACCGGGAACTGGTCGCCCGCTACCAGGAGTGCTTCGAGGATCTGGAGAACAAGGCGCTCAACGAGGAGGACACGATGGCTCTGTTCGACGACCTGATCGAAAACTTCCACCGCTCCTGACATCCAGTCAGCGTGTGCTTAGGCCCAGGGGACGCCATGACCAGCGACGACGAGTGCCAGGGACCGGAGCTGGATCCCGGCCGCTCTCGGCGCCCCTGGCCCGGCTTCAACATGTTCCTGGAGCCGGGGGCCGTCCCCGACGAAACACCTGCCCGTACGCCCGGTCCCCGGCGCCGGCGGGCCGAGGTCGACGACACGATCAGACTGCTGCGCAACCTCGCCGCCCTGGTCGTGTTCTCCTCGGCCACTCTCACCCTGGTGGCCTTCGCCGGGATCGGGATGGGCGTGCCGCCCTGGTTCTGTCTGGTCGTCGCCTTCGGCGGTGGACCGCTCACGATCTGGGCGTTCGTCATGGCCTTCGAGGCGGTACGTTCCTCGCTGCCGGACGGACCAGAAGATCCACCGTCCAGTGGCGGGCCGTAGCCGGTGCACGCACCCACCACCAGCCCGCAGCCGCGGACACCGCGACAAGCACCGCCAGCCACATCACGAGTCGCATCGACGGACTTCCGCCCAGCAGTGAGACACCTGCCCCGGCAGCCATGGCGAGCACACCGGTCACCACGCAGTACCCGGCCAGCCCGGGATACCCGGTCACCGTCTGCTCTCGGCGTTCGCCGCTCATCTCACATCCTGTACTCGGTCCGCGTCACCACACCGTCACACGTGGCCCCGCCCGGTGGCATCCGGTGCGAGGAACAACGCTATCGCCGCGCACCAGGCATCCGCGGTAAAGCTCACTGGTGTGCTGTCCGGCCGTTTGGAATCGCGCACCCGGACCGCCCCGGGAAACACCGCGACCTCGCAGCAATTCTGATCTGTCGTGTTGCTGTAGCTGCTCTTCCGCCAAACAACGGCACCCCGGTCCCCGGCCAACGCTGCCCCCCTCCACGTCTCGCCCCGCTCCGAGAAACGCTGAACATGCCTACGGTTCTTACCCGTTGTGGCGACGGTTCAACAGACGGTCGTCTCTCTGGCGTGTTCTGACGGGTTCAGCGCTCCCTCACCCGTCCAACTCCTCCACCGTGGCGTGGGACGGCCCACGCCTCCCCCGCACCTCACGCGCCACATCCTCCGCAGCCCCCAGCACCCGCACCGCGTTCTCCCAGGTCAGCTTGGCGAGATCACCCTTCGACCAGCCCCGGTCGAGGAGTTCCGCGATGAGGTTCGGATAGCCGGAGACGTCGTTCAACCCGTCCGGAGTGAACGCTGTGCCGTCGTAGTCGCCGCCGATGCCCAGGTGGTCGATTCCGGCCACCTCTCGCATGTGGTCCAGGTGATCGGCGACCGTCGAGACCGTGGCGACCGGGCGCGGGTTCGCCTCCTCGAAAGCCCGGTGGATCTTCATCGCCTCGGGGGTCGTGGCGAGGTGGTGGAAGCCGTGGGCGCGCATGTTGTCGTCCGCGGCGGCCGTCCAGTCGACGGCTGCCTGGAGGACGAACTTCGGTACGAACGTCACCATCGCCATCCCGCCGTTGACGGGCAGGCGTTCCAGCACGTCGTCGGGGATGTTGCGCGGGTGGTCGCACACCGCGCGCGAGGAGGAGTGGGAGAAGATCACCGGCGCGACGGACGTGTCCAGGGCGTGCCGCATCGTTGTCGCCGCCACGTGCGAGAGGTCGACCAGCATGCCGAGGCGGTTCATCTCACGGACCACCTCACGGCCGAACTCCGACAGACCGCCGACGCCCGGCTCGTCCGTCGCCGAGTCCGCCCACGCCACGTTGTCGTTGTGGGTGAGGGTCAGATAGCGCACGCCCAGCTCGTACAACCCCCGCAGGGTGCCGAGGGAGTTGGCGATCGAGTGACCGCCCTCGGCGCCCATCAACGAGGCGATACGGCCCTCACGCCGGCCCGCCTCCATGTCGGCGGCGGTGAGGGCGGGCCGCAGCTCGTTGCCGTACCGCGCGATCAACTGACGTACGCAGTCGATCTGTTCGAGGGTCGCCGGCACCGCGTCCGGGAGGTCCGAGCGGACGTACACCGACCAGTACTGCGCACCGACCCCGCCCTCTCGAAGACGCGGGATGTCGGTGTGCAGGTGGGCGTTCTGGGCGGTGGCGATGTCGCGGGCGTCGAGGTCGTAGCGGACCTGTTCGCGCAGCGCCCACGGGAGGTCGTTGTGGCCGTCGACGACCGGGAACTCGCGCAGCAGTGCCCGGGCTTCCTCAAGGGAGCTCACGGACGTCACTTCCCGAAGCCAAAGCCGCTGCCGTTGCCCGCGCCGCTCGCGACCTTGGCGCGCAGCCGCTTGCCCTTCTCGGTGGCCTGGTCGTTCAGCTCCTGCTGGAAGTCCCGCATCCGGCCGAGGAGTTCCTCGTCGTGCGAGGCCAGGATGCGGGCCGCGAGCAGGCCCGCGTTGCGCGCGCCGCCGACCGAGACCGTCGCGACCGGCACACCGGCCGGCATCTGCACGATCGACAGCAGGGAGTCCATGCCGTCGAGGTACTTGAGGGGGACCGGGACGCCGATCACGGGGAGCGGGGTCACTGACGCGAGCATCCCGGGGAGATGGGCGGCACCCCCGGCCCCCGCGATGATCGCCTTCAGCCCGCGCTCGGCGGCGTGCTCGCCGTACGCGATCATCTCGTGCGGCATGCGGTGCGCGGAGACGACGTCGACCTCGTACGCGATCTCGAACTCGTCCAGGGCCTGGGCGGCGGCCTCCATGACGGGCCAGTCGGAGTCCGAACCCATGACGATGCCCACGACGGGACCTGCACCGGGTTCTGCAACGGGGCTCATTCTGTGATCGTGCCTCTCAGGTAGCCGGCTGCGTGACGGGCGCGCTCCAGCACGTCGTCGAGGTCGTCGCCGTAGGTGTTGACGTGGCCCACCTTGCGGCCGGGCTTCACGTCCTTGCCGTACATGTGGATCTTCAGCTGGGGGTCGCGGGCCATGCAGTGCAGGTACGCGGAGTACATGTCGGGGTAGTCGCCGCCCAGGACGTTCGCCATGACCGTCCACTTGGCGCGGGGGCGCGGGTCGCCGAGCGGGAGGTCGAGGACCGCGCGGACGTGGTTGGCGAACTGGCTGGTGATCGCGCCGTCCTGGGTCCAGTGGCCCGAGTTGTGCGGGCGCATCGCCAGTTCGTTGACGAGGATGCGACCGTCCCGGGTCTCGAACAGTTCGACGGCCAGGTGGCCGACCACGCCGAGTTCCTTGGCGATGCGCAGGGCCAGTTCCGTGGCCTGGAGGGTCAGCTCCTCCGCTATGCCGGGCGCCGGGGCGATGACCGTGTCGCACACGCCGTCGACCTGCTGCGATTCGACGACCGGGTAGGCGACCGCCTGACCGTGCGGAGAGCGGACGACGTTCGCCGCCAGCTCCCGTACGAAGTCGACCTTCTCCTCGGCCAGGACCGGGACGCCGGCCCTGAAGGGGTCGGCGGCGTCCGCCTCGGAGCGGACGACCCACACACCCTTGCCGTCGTACCCGCCGCGGACGGTCTTGAGGACAACCGGGAAACCGTCGCCCTGGGCACCTTCGGAGAGACCCTCGGCTGCGAAGGCCACCACGTCCGCGACATCGCGCACGATGCGATGGCGCGGGCACGGCACCCCGATCTCGTCGAGCTTCGCTCGCATCACGCCCTTGTCCTGGGCGTGCACGAGCGCGTCGGGGCCGGGGCGGACGGGGATGCCGTCCGCCTCCAGGGCCCGTAGATGCTCGGTCGGGACGTGTTCGTGATCGAAGGTGATCACATCGCACCCCTGCGCGAAGGCGCGCAGCGTCTCCAGGTCGCGGTAGTCGCCGATGACGACATCACCTACGACCTGCGCCGCGGACTCCTGCGGGGTGTCACTGAGAAGCTTGAACCTGATGCCGAGCGGGATGCCCGCCTCGTGTGTCATACGAGCGAGCTGCCCCCCGCCGACCATGCCGACTACCGGGAACGTCACCCTCCAAGAGTATCGGCCCGGCCATCGCGGCTCGATTACACGCCTGTGACCCGATGCGCACAGGCAAGCCCCAAAGAGGGTGGTTAGCATGGCTGGGTTGACGAAATCCCACACTGCGATCCCACAGACGGGGGCCGACAGACCATGGAACGTGGTTCCAAAGGTGGTTCCGAGGGGCTTCATACGAAGCCCCGGAGCGCCGTACGCCGGCGATTCGACCAGTTCGCGGCCGAGGTGGCGAAGTTCGGCGCGGTGGGCACGGCGGGGCTTCTCGTCAACCTGTTGGTGTTCAACCTGGTGCGCAACACGACGGACCTGCCGGTCGTCCGCGCCAGTGTGACCGCCACGGTCGTCGCGATCTGCTCGAACTACATCGGCTTCCGCTACTTCACGTACCGGGACCGCGACAAGAGCGGCCGTACGAAGGAACTGACGCTGTTCCTGCTGTTCAGCGCGGTCGGACTGGTCATCGAGAACGGCGTGCTCTACGCGGCGACGTACGGTTTCGGCCTGGACAGCCCGCTGCAGAGCAACGTCTTCAAGTTCGTCGGGATCGGCGTCGCGACCCTGTTCCGGTTCTGGTCGTACCGTACGTGGGTGTTCCGTACGCTTCCGGCGCGTGAGGCGGTCGCCAGCGCCGAATCGTTCCTGGAAGAGACGGACCCGGCATCTCTTCCGGAGGGACGGACGGCTCCCGAGCGCCGGACGCAGCGCCAGCACGTCGGCTGACAGTCTGCGGACTGCCCCCGACCACCTCCGGACCACTTCTGGACCCACTTCTGGACTGTCTCCGGACTCTTACCGGACCGTCCGCTCCTCCTCGTCCCCCTGCGGCTTCTTCAGCGGGTTGCGGGACAGGAACAGGCCGAAGACCGGCGGCTGCTGCTGGAGCAGCTCCAGGCGGCCCGCGTCGGCCTCCGCGAGGTCGCGTGCGACCGCGAGGCCGATGCCCGTGGAGTTGCGGCCGCTGATCGCGCGCTCGAAGATCCGGGCGCCGAGGTCGGCCGGGACGCCGGGGCCCTCGTCAGTGACCTCGATCACGGCCTGGTTGCCGATGACGCGGGTGCGCAGGGCGACGGTGCCGCCACCGTGCATGAGGGAGTTCTCGATCAGGGCGGCCAGCACCTGGGCCACCGCGCCCGGCGTGCCGACGGCCTGCAGATGCCGTTTACCGGAGCTGACTATGGCCCGGCCCGCGCTGCGGTAGGCGGGGCGCCACTCGGCGAGCTGCTGCTGGATGACCTCGTCGAGGTCGAAGGAGACGGCGGAGCCGGTGCGCGGGTCGCGCGCGTTGGTGAGGAGCCGCTCGACGACGTCCGTGAGGCGTTCGACCTGCGTGAGCGCGATCGTGGCCTCCTCCTTCACCGTGTCCAGGTCGTCGGTGAGGGTGATCTCCTCAAGGCGCATGGACAGGGCGGTGAGGGGCGTACGCAGCTGGTGGGAGGCGTCCGCGGCCAGCCGGCGTTCGGCGGTGAGCATCCGGGCGATACGTTCCGCCGAGCTGTCCAGCACATCCGCGACCCGGTCGAGCTCCGGGACGCCGTACCGCTTGTGACGGGGGCGCGGGTCGCCGGAGCCGAGGCGTTCGGCGGTCTCGGCGAGGTCGGTGAGCGGTGAGGCGAGCCGGTTCGCCTGCCGTACGGCGAGCAGGACGGCGGCGATGACGGCGAGCAGCGCGACGGCGCCGATGATCAGCAGGGTGCGGCCGACCTCGCGGGTCACGGAGGAACGGGGTTCCTCGACCCGGACGGTCTCGCCCTCCTCGCCGTCCTCCTCGGCGGAGATGACGTCACCGACGGGCTGGTCCCCGACCTCGATCGGCGCGCGGCCGGGGATGCGCACGACGGCGTACCGGTCACCGGTGACGAGGCCGCGCAGGACCTTGGAGTTGATCTGCTCGTCGCCGAGGATGCGACTGTCCACGATGCTGGCCAGCCGCACGGCCTCGGAGTCCACCCGATCCTGGGCGCTGGAACTGATCGTCCGCGTCTCGACGATGACAAGCGACACACCGAACACGGCGATCACCACGAGCACAACAGCAAGGGTGGACTGAATAAGACGACGACGCACGGTGCCCTCCGGGCAATGGCTGACAACGACCTGTTGGCTCCCTGGGCGCCCCGCAGGGGCGCTCCAGGGGCGCGGGGAACTGCGCGACAAGCCCCCACCGGCCGGCAACCGCGCTCAACGCACAAGCCCCCAGGACGTTACGCGCGTGGTCGACTAACTCTTCTCGAACCGGAATCCGACGCCCCGGACAGTAGCGATGTACCGAGGGTTCGCCGCATCGTCGCCCAACTTCTTCCGCAGCCACGAAATATGCATGTCGAGCGTCTTGGTCGACGACCACCACGTCGTGTCCCAAACCTCCCGCATCAACTGGTCGCGGGTCACCACCCGCCCCGCGTCCCGCACAAGGACCCGCAGCAGGTCGAACTCCTTCGCCGTGAGCTGGAGTTCCTCGTCACCCATCCACGCCCGGTGCGACTCGACGTCGATGCGCACGCCGTGCGTGGCGGGCGGCTGCTGCGGCTCGGCGGCGCCGCGCCGCAGCAGGGCCCGGACGCGGGCGAGCAGTTCGGCGAGCCGGAAGGGCTTGGTGACGTAGTCGTCGGCGCCCGCGTCGAGGCCGACGACGGTGTCCACCTCGTCGGCGCGCGCGGTCAGGATGAGGATCGGCACGGTCAGGCCCTCGGCACGCAGCCGACGGGCCACTTCGAGGCCGTCCATGCCGGGCAGTCCCAGGTCGAGTACGACCAGGTCGATACCGCCCTGGGTGCCGGCGTCGAGCGCGGTCGGGCCGTCCTCGCGCACCTCGACCTCGTAACCTTCCCGGCGCAGAGCGCGGGCCAGCGGCTCCGAGATGGACGCGTCGTCCTCAGCGAGCAGTACACGGGTCATGACCTGATGGTAAACCGCCCTGGACACCGTCTGTGGTGTGACCAGGTGTTCTTGATTCTTACCTTTGGACGCCAGGACGAGGGCACTCGGGACAGTGCGGCCGTCGCTCGCCGCACACTGGCGCCCCAGCCTATGCCTCTGCGATGAAATACCGCCTCTTACCTTTGAATAAGCGAATGAAACTCACCCACCACCTGTGATTCACGTCTCAAGTCCTTCCATTTACGACTGTGCCCTGTCGTATGGTGAAAGGACGCCCTTAACGGCACCAGGGGACCTTTGGCGACTTTTCTGCTGAAGGTCTTTTTTGTGCGTCCCGACCAGCAAGGAACGACTCATGGCGTCCAGCCTGACGAAGGAATCCCTGACACCGGGTCCCCCCGGTTCCCCGCGGTCCTTCTTCGGCCACCCCCGTGGACTGGCCACTCTCTTCATGACCGAGATGTGGGAGAGGTTCTCCTACTACGGCATGCGAGCCCTGCTCCCGCTGTACCTGATCGCGCCGAGCGGACTGCACCTCAGCGCGACGGCCGCGACCGCGATCGGCTCCGTCTACGTCTCGCTCGTCTATCTGCTCGCCCTGCCGGGCGGCTGGTTCGGCGACCGCGTCTGGGGCCCCCGCAGGACCGTCGCCGTGGCCGGCGGCATCATCATGCTCGGCCATCTGACCCTGGCCCTGCCGACGGCGGGCACCTTCTACGCGGGCCTCGGCCTCGTGGCAGTCGGCTCGGGCCTGCTGAAGGCCAACATCTCCACCATGGTCGGCCACCTGTACGACGGCCCGGACGACCCGCGCCGCGACGGCGGCTTCACCGTCTTCTACATGGGCATCAACGCCGGCGCGTTCGCCGCGCCGCTGGTGATCGGCACGGTCGGCGAGAAGGTCAACTGGCACCTCGGCTTCGCCCTCGCCGCGCTCGGTATGGCGCTCGGCCTCACCCAGTTCCTGCTGGGCAGCCGGCACCTGGACGCGCGTTCGAGCGTCGTCCCTACCCCGCTGTCCGCCGCGGAGAAGTCCGCGACGCTGCGCAAGGCGGCGAGCTGGGCGGGCGTCGCGGCCGTCTTCTACGCGCTCGTCGGCTTCTCGGGCCACTACACGCTGAACTGGGTCATGGTTCCGCTGATCCTGCTCGGGCTGATCGTGCCGGTGGTCGTGCTGGGGCGGATCAAGCGCGACAAGGATCTCAGCGCATCCGAGCAGTCGTCGATGTCGGCGTACATCTGGTTCTTCGTCGCCGCGGCCGTCTTCTGGATGATCTACGACCAGGGCGCCACGACCCTGTCGATCTTCGCCGACCAGAACGCCGAGAACACCGTCCTCGGCTGGGAGTTCCCGGTCTCCTGGTACCAGTCGGTGAACCCGGTGCTGATCATGGCACTGGCCCCGGTCTTCGCCTGGTTCTGGCTGGCTCTGAACCGGCGCGGCAACGAGCCGAGCACGATCGTGAAGTTCTCGTCGGGCCTGGTCCTGGTCGGCGTCTCGTTCTTCCTCTTCCTGGCCCCGCTGTCGATCGCCGGGGGCGGTCACAAGGCTGCGGCGATGTGGATCGTGGCGATCTACTTCGTCCAGACGGTCGGTGAACTGACCCTCTCCCCGGTCGGGTTGTCGGTCACCACGAAGATGGCGCCGGCGAAGTACGCCTCCCAGATGATGGGCGTCTGGTTCCTGGCGGTCACGGCGGGCGACGCGACGACGGGCCTGCTCTCCGTCGCGGGCGTCAACCTCGACCGTATGGGCGTGGTGGCGCTGGAGGCGGTGCTCGCGGTGGTGGCGGGCGCGGCGGTGTGGGCGTACCGGGGCAGGGTGAAGGCTCTGATGGGAAGCGTCAACTGACGGTTCCTGTACGTCGGTTGCGCGGCTCGTGCGTGCGGCCCACGGACGCCGGGGCTCACCTCGGCTCCGTGGGCAGGGCACGCAGATACTCGATCTGCCGCTGGGCGAGTTCGGTCGTGCGGCGCATGTGCCGGCCGAGCAGGGCCAGCTCCTGCTCGGTGTAGCCCTCGAACGTCGCCAGCCAGCCCTCGGCGAGCGAGTCCCAGAACTCGCCGAGGCGCCGCATGGCCGCGGCCACCGGCACGACCAGTACCCGTCGCCGGTCCTCCTCGTCCCGCTGCCGGGTGACGTACCCGGCCCTCTCCAGGCGGTCGACGAGCCGGGTCGCCGAGCCGCTGGTGAGGCCGGTCAGCTCGGCGATCCTGCCGGTCGTGAAGGGGCCGGGCTCGATGCCGAGCAGGCTGAGGCACTGCACGTCCGTCGGGTGCATCCCGAGGTGGTCGGCGACCGCCTGGTTGAACAGCACGTACGAGGCCACATACCGCCGGGAGTCCAGCTCCAGGCCGGCCGTCCGGTCGTCTCGGGGCACGACCCCTCCTTAATATCTGCGTGACGCAGACAATGCGTGTACGTTTACTGCATGACGCAGACAATTTATCAGCCCGTCATCGCTGTCACCGGCGCGACCGGCGCCCAGGGCGGCGCCACCGCGCGGGCCCTGCTCCGCCACGGGTCACGGGTCCGCGCGCTGACCCGTCGCCCGTCGTCCACGGCCGCCGAGGAGTTGCGCGGGCTCGGCGCGGAGGTGGCGTACGCCGACTTCGACGACCGGGCCGGCCTGGATGCCGCGCTCGCCGGCGCCGACGCGCTGTTCACCATGTCCACGCTCCACCGCGGCGACGCCGAGAGCGTCGCCGACGCCGAAGTGCGGCAGGCGATCTCGCTCCTCGACGCCGCCGCCGCGAGCGGAACCGTCCGGCACATCGTGTTCACCTCGGCCGCCAACGCGGACCGCGGCACCGGTATCCCCCACTTCGAGACCAAGCACCGCGTCGAACTCCGTCTGCGGAGCCTGGGCATCCCGTGGACGGTCATCGCCCCGGGGGTCTTCATGGACAACTACACCAGCGAGTGGACGCTGAGCGGCCTGCGCGAAGGCCGGTTCGCCCTGCCGCTCCCCGCCGACCTGCGGCTGCCGTTCATCCCGGCCGCCGACATCGGCGCGTTCGCGGCGCTCGTCCTGCGGCGCCCCGAGGAGTTCGCCGGGCGGCGCATCGACATCGCGTCCGACCGCTTGACGTGCACGGAGATCGCCGAGACCCTCTCCGCCGTCTGCGGCCGACCGATCGAGTTCACGCCGGTTCCCCTGGCCCAGATCGAGGCGCACTCGGCCGATCTGGCCGCGATGTTCCGCTACTTCGCCGCCACCGGCCTCGACGTGGACGTGGAGGGCCTGCGCCGCGACCACCCCGAGGTGGGCTGGCAGACCTTCGCGGAGTGGGCGGGGGCGCAGCACTGGGATCTGGCGAGCCCTGAAGCCCGCCTCGGTAGCTGACGGGCGTACGTCCGTCAGCAGGCGGGGAGTTCGTCGCGGCGTACGGCGGTGACGAAGGGGGTCCAGGCGGTGGCCCGGAGTATGAGGGCGGGGGCGTCGGGGGTCTTGGAGTCGCGGACGGGGACGAGGGAGAGGCTGTCGGCGACTTCGAGGCACTGGCCGCCGTCGGTGTTGCTGTAGCTGCTCTTGCGCCACACGACTGCGCTCAGGTCGATGGATCGCATCGTGCCTCCTCCAGCATCTCCCTGATGAACTTCCGCGACTCGGCGGGGGACAACGCCAGGTCGCGCATCGGATCGTAAGCAGATTGCAGGCGCTCGATCTGGCCTCCCCCTTCGATGAGTTCACCGTGGAGGTCGTTCTCCGTGTAAGCCACAACGCGGCCGTCGGACAGGCCCAGGAACATCGCGTCGGTGTTCATCAGCCCGAACGGTCCTGCACTGAACGGCAGCACCTGCACGGTCACGTTGGGGCGCTCGGACATCCCCACCAGATGCTCCAACTGTTCCCGCCAGGCCCCCGGATCACGTAGCACCAACCGCAGCACCGATTCGTACAGAATCGTACGGAATCGCGGCGCATCCTCCGCAGCCAGCATCTCGCCACGGTCGAGGCGTGCCTCGACCTGCCGGGTCAGCTCCTCGCCCTTGATGCCGCCCGCCGCGAGGACCTCGGTCGTGTACCCACGTGTCTGCAGGACACCGGGGATGCTGCTCAACCCGAAGTGCCACAGGCTGAGTGCCTCGGCCTCCAAGCACATGTACGCGCGGTACTGCTCCTTGAACTCGGCCTTGTCCCCCAACGCCAGCTCCCACAACGTCACCAGAAGTTTCCCCGTACCGAAGTACTGGTCGAGCGCCTGCACCACTTCGGCGCTGCCCAGCGTGTGGCCGTTCTCCATCTTCCCGAACAGCGAGAAGTCCCAGCCCACCTTCTCGCCCAACTGCCGCAGACTGTCCCCGTTCACCTCCCGCAACGCCTTCAGCTCCTCGGCGAACCGGGCCCGCGGCTGCCGACTGAGGCCCGTCACGGTGCGCCGTTGCGACATCTCGTTCTCTCCCTGCGGTAACTGTGGGTTGCTATAGGGCGTAGTGGAAATAAGCCCCGCCGAACGTGGGCATACGGCCCTGTCCACGGCGTTTCCGCCCCACGGACGCGGCATGCTCGTCCTAGCTGAACACGCACAGTAATTCGGCGACTGCACGCAGCACAGGCATACGCCGGAACCTCCACCCGAGGAGTGACCCGCATGACGACGCCCACCCTCCCCCGTCTCCCCCGTCGCAACCCCACCGTCGCGCCCCGCGCCACCCCCGCCCCCTCCTGGACCCCGTCCGGTGCCTGGGCGGCGCCGACTCCCGAGGTTCTGCGCACGCTGGAGGCAGCGCTCGCACGGTGGTCGTCGTGACGACGGTCCCCGCCCGGGCGGACGCGCCACCCTGTGACGTGTGCGACGCGCTGGCCACCCAGCGGGACGCGGCCCGGGCGGCCGGTCGCACGGGCGAAGCCGACGACTGCGAGCGGGAGTTGAGCGAGCACGACAGACACGGACGGGGGTGTACGTCGTGACACCGCGCCCGCCGGTGCATTCCTCCTACGCGGAGTACCGCCCGCCCGCGCCGGTGGGCGGCTGCGAGGCCTGCCGGGAACTCGCCGCACGACGGAGTGCGGTGAAGGCCGCCTTCGACTACAGCGCGGTCAGCGACGCGAACGTACGGCTCCGGGCCCACCTGCTGGAAGCCCACGACACGTGAGCCGCAGGGTAATACGCGGGACCCCGCCCGACAGCACGCTCCGGGGCGGGGTCCTGACGGCGACGGCGACGCCGCCGTTCAGCGATTCAGCGCAGGCGCCGGCGTCCCGGCATGAACGTGAACACCGCCACGCCGGACAGGATCACCGTTCCGGCCACCAGCCCCAGCGCCTTCAGGGCGCCGTTGTTCTCGGCACCCGTGTTCGCGAGCCCTCCGCTGGTCGACGTACTGCCGGAGGCCGAGGTGCTGCCCGACGCTCCGCTCGCCTGCTCCTCCGTGTCCAGGGTCAGGGAGACCGCGGTCGGGGACGGCGTGCAGACGGTCGTCGTACCGAGGGCATCCACCGTCAGCACGCCTGGTGACAGGGTCGTTTCACCGGTCGCACCGGGCTTGTACGTGCCCTTCATGTCGTTGATCGTCATCGCGTCGCCGGTCTTGATCGGCTCCGCGTTCGCAGCGCCCTCGACATGGACCGTGCCCGTGTCGGACCCGCCGAGGACGACCTCCATCGACGGCTTCACGGAGTTGGCCGGGAGGTCGGCAGGACTGTTCATCACCGAGCCCTTGAACTGGACGGTGAGGTCGTAACTCCCGCCGTTCTTCTTGGCGTTGATCTGGATGGGGTTCGTCACGTTCTTGTCGCCGAGGGGCGTGTCGCACTTGTACGGGATCTGCACCTCCTTGCCTGTGAAGTCCGTCTGACCGTCATCGCTCGCCGTGTCGGAGGGGCTCGGCGTGGCCGTCGGTGACGGTGTCGGTTTCGACGTGTCCGTCGGGGTCGGAGTGGGAGTGGGGCTCGGGGACTGGGAGTCCGTGTCCGTCGGTGTGGGTGTCGGTGTAGGCGTCTGCGAACCGCCGTCCCCCGCTGTCACTTTGATCGTCACCGACGGCCGCACCGTCTCCGTCGGCGCGCACTTCGTGTCCGTCCCGAAGGCGTTGATCGTGTACGCGTCCGGCGTCAGCGTCAGGTCTCCCGCCGTCGTCAGTTTCACCTTGCCCTTCATGTCGGAAAGGACCATCGCGCCGCCCTTGGGGATCGCCGGGTTCTGGCGCGTACCCAACATCGCGATGTCGGCGGTCTGCGCCCCGGCCGCCTTCAACACGCCGCTCGGCTGGACCGAGTTGGCCGGTAGGTCGATCAGGTCCGGGTTCTTCGACGCGGCCTGCGTGAACTTCCAGACCACGTCCACCTCGTCGCCCACCTTCGCTGTCGCGGGCGCGGTGATCTCCACCTTGGTCGTGCCGTTGACGGGCTCCAGGCCGGAGGCCGCCGGCGGCACGCACTTGGTCGCGTACGACACCTCGGCCGCCTGGGCGGGCCCCGCCGCGGCCATGCCCAGCAGGACACCGCCCGCTCCGCCGAGCAGCAACAGGGCCCCTGCCGCACTCCCGCTCCGTCTCCGTTGCGTTCTCACGTGTTTCCCCTCGTCTTCGTCGTGTTGGTCGTCGGAGTGCCCGCGTGTGGGTCTGGGTCTGCGTCCGTGACGGTTACCGTGACCGTGGTCGTGCCCGGGTCTGCGCCCGGGGTGAACCACGGCAGCGTCGAGGAAGCGGTCGCCGTCCGGGCCGGGTCGCGGTCCTCCCGCGCG
Source organism: Streptomyces sp. NBC_00576 (assembly GCF_036345175.1). Classification (NCBI taxonomy): domain Bacteria; kingdom Bacillati; phylum Actinomycetota; class Actinomycetes; order Kitasatosporales; family Streptomycetaceae; genus Streptomyces; species Streptomyces sp. NBC_00576. The sequence goes on from NZ_CP107780.1 coordinate 4,167,831, forward strand.
CCCGACCTGGGCATGCGCAGCGTCAGTTCGGGCATCCGCGGCGCCCTGCCGCGACGCACCGCCGACGGTCGCCCGCCCGCTCCGCCCGGCCCGCGTGGCCGTACCCGGTCCACCACCGCCATCCCGACGCGGAACACCGCCGCCGGTACGACAACACCGGCCAGGACCCAGAACAGGGTCACGCCCCACGGCCGGCCCACGCCCCACGGCTGCTCCATGAGCACCTTGCCGGCGTACTTCAGCGAGACCGTGTAGTCGCCGTGCGCCCCGCCCGCCAGGGCGACCGGCAGCTCGACGCGTGCCTTTCCGCCCGGCTGGATCGTGCCGCGCCACTGCTGTTCCTCCCACTGCGGGGCGAACACCCCGTGGGAGGTGCCGACCTGGAAGACCGGGTCCTTGACGGCCGCCGTACCGAGGTTGCCGACGGTGATCGCCAGCGTTCGCGCGGGCGGCGCCCCGAACCAGGTCAGCACCCCGCTCGAACCGTCCAGCCGCGGGTCCGTGAGGACCGAGAGACGGCCCGCCCCGACCTGCGCGGGCAACGGTTCGACCGCGTGGCCGGCCACCTTGAACACCGCGTCGGCTGCTGACTGCGACGCTCCCGTCACCGTCGCCACATGCACCACACATGGACACGGCACCGGCGGGTCGACCACCGGCAGGCTCTTGCTGAAGCCGCCCGTCGTGTCCGTGGTGACGGCTCTCGCGTCCGCGTTGGCACAGGAGTTGGTGCCGCCGATCACGCCACGGGACGGCTCCGCCCTGCCGCAGATGAGCATCATCAGCAGCACCTTCGGCTGCCAGCCGGCCCCCGTCACGACGATCGAACCGCCGGTCCCCGCCTCGGACTTGGAGACCTTGACGGTCGGCCCGTCGGCGGCTGCCGCGGCGGCCGTGGGCAGCATCAGGAGTGCGATCACCAGTGCCGCGACCAGTGCAGGAATCCGCCGCATCACGTCATCGCCCCCGTCAGCTCGTCCGTCTCCGCCGCCAACTCCGCGTGTTCGCACGGCGGTTCATCGCGTCGCTTACGCCGCCTCAGCCGTCGTACGACCCCGAGGGCTCCGCCCGCACACAGCACCCCCGCGACCCCCGCCACCCCGCCCCACGGCACGAACCGCACCGACGCGCCCGCCTCGTCGCGTACCGTCCCGTCCGCCGCGGTGACCGTCAGACGGACGTCGACCGCATCGAACACCGGGCGCTCGGACCAGGGTTCGGTGAGGGCGAGGCGGCGGCCCGGGGGCAGGTGTACGGGGAGAGTGCGCGGTGCCCGGTCGAGGAGGGGGCCGAGGACGCCGTCCGCGCGGACGGCGAGCGTCGGGACCAGGTCGGTGGTACCGCGGTTGACCAGCTCGTACGCGATACGGTCGCCGCGTACCCTCACGTGCTCGACGGTCAGCGCGGGCAACCGGGGTCCCCCGACCCGGAGTTGGACGCGCACCGTCGCGGTCCGGCCCAGGGCGCGGGCGCTGATCGTGGTGGTGCGGTCGCCGGGAGGCGTGCCGTCGGGGATGCGTACCGTGAAGGGCACGTCGGCGCGGGTACGGGCGGGGACGTCGACCTCCGGGACGGCAAGGGTGAGCCAACTGCCGCCGCTCAGCCGCACGTTGAGGGTCCGCGCCGTCGGGTTGCGGACGGAGAGGGTGTCCTGGAGAACCGTTCCTGGGGTGCCCTCCGCGTAGAAGTACGGCCGGCCGGTGCCCAGGGGCGCGACGGACCAGCCCTCGTCGGCCGCGGCCGGCGTCCCCGCGGACAGCAGCGCGACGAGGCCAAGGAGGCTGAGGAGGCAGGGGCTGGGTCTGAGGCTGGGGCAGAGGACACGCATCGGCGGCTCCCGGATGTCGTACGGTCTCGTACGGTCCTCAGCGGCGTGCCGCCGACTGCCGTCGCACGGCCCCCGCCTGGTTCCTGCGCGTCAGCCACAGCGCGCCCGCCGCGCCCGCGAGCAGCACCGTGCCGCCGAGCGTGCCCAGCGCGATCACGGAGTCCTCGGGACCGGTCTGCGGGAGTGCGGTACCGGGGTCCGTACCGCCCGTACCGCCCGTACCGCCGGTGTCACCGCCGCCCGAGGCCCCCGTGACGTCGAGCGTCAGGGACGGCTTGGGGCTGTTGGTGGGCGTGCACGTGGTGGTCGTACCGGCGGCCTTGATGGTCAGGACGCCGGCCGTGAAGGTGACCTTGCCGTTCTTGGACGGCTTGTACGTACCGCTCAGGTCATTGATCTTGATGGGGGTGTTGGCGGGGAGCGCGGCCTGGTTCGCGGGCCCGCTGACATTCAGCGTGCCGCTGTCCGCGCCGCCCAGCTTGATCGTGGCGCTCGGGCTCATCGCGCCCTTGCCCAGCTCCACCGGGCTGGACGAGACACCCTTCTGCCAGGACATCGTGACCTGGTAGGCACCGCCGCTCTCCACCGCCTTGATGTCGATGGACGAGAGGGCGCTCTTGACGCCGATCGGCGTGTCGCACCTGTAGTTGACGTCCACGATCTCGGCCCGGGCGGCGGGGGCGGCCATCAGAACCGCCGATCCGGCCAGGGCCGCGACGGACGCGAGCGCGGCGCTTCGTTTCGGGTGCGTTCGGCGGCATGTCCGGTGGTACGACATCGTCGTCCCCCATTCCTGGCGGTCCTATCGGCTTTTCTGACGGCACATCAGATCGCGGATCGGCCGTCAAGGTACGCCCGGGGACCAACAGTTGGAAGACACAGCACACACCGGATCGGCGCGATTTCGGCGTGCTTCGAGTGGCGCTTCGCCGCCGGAACGGCGGGAACTACGCCGGAGCGCCCAGCTCCGCCCACACCCTCTTGCCCGAGACGCCGGGGGTTCGTACGACGCCCCAGTCCAGGCACAGCCGCTGCACGATGAACATCCCGTGGCCGCCAGGGCGCCCGGCTCTGTGCGGCGTGCGCGGGGCGGGCTGACCCGTGCCCCGGTCCGAGACCTCGACCCGGATCACCTTGTTGTCGCAGGTGATCCACATCTCGTCCGGGCCCTCGGCGTGCAGACAGGCGTTGGTGACGAGTTCGGAGACGACGAGCAGTACGTCCTCGGCGGCGGCCCGCTGGTCCGCGGTGTCGGCGGGGAGCCAGCCCCACGCGTACAGCGCCTGCCGGGCGAAGTCACGGGCGAGCGGAACGACACCGCTCTCGCCGCCGAAACCCAGGCTGCGGGTCTGCCGACTCCCGGGAGCGCCGCTGGACTCGGAGGACTCCGAGGAGCCCGGCGAGTCGGGCCGGGTGGTGCTCATCAGCGCTTCACCTCACCGATTCACCGGTTCACGTACACGGTCGTCATTCAACACTGTTCCTTACGCACGCCCTTGTGTGCATATTCAGGATGTCTCCTGCCCGACGGAACCGACAGAACACCCCCCAGATGAGCGCGCTCAACAGCCCGGTCGGCCGACCAAGGAGACTCGGCCAGGAAGACTAGGAGGATTCAGGAGACCCGGGGGACCGGGGAGGCTCGTCCGCCAGGGCGTCGGCAAGCGTCTCGTGGACGGTGAAAACAGCGTCCGCACCCGTGATCTCGAACACCCGCGCGACCACCGGCTGCATTCCGGCGAGATGCACCCCGCCACCCGCCGCCTCCGCCTTCAGGCGGGCGCCGAGCAGCACGTTGAGGCCGGTGGAGTCACAGAACTCCAGGCGCGTGCAGTCGACGACCAGCCGCGCAAGGCCCTTCGCGAGGCAGTCCTCGAGCGGTTCACGCAACAGGTCGGCGGTGTGGTGATCCAGCTCACCCGCCGGTGTCACGACGGCGCTGTTGCCCTCATGCCGCACCTCGACCAGAAGCCGGCCAGACTGCGCGCTGCCGACCGTCCCGCGATCCATGCCGTCTCTACTCCCGAGGTCGTGGCTGTTTGCCGGCGCCCACTCGCGCCCGACTGACGTCCACGAACACTACGCCTTCCTCACACTCTCCGACACCTGAACTAACGCCCATATATGGACATAAGGGAACGCAACGCACTTGCGGCGGGCTCGGGGAAACGGGTAGGGCTAGTACTGAGCCGGTTCGTGCAGCGAGCCGGCCCGAGACACGCACCCGACACGGCCGGCATTGGAGGCGCCGCACACCGCACCGCACGCACCGGCTTCGGCAGCCTTATGCCGAGAACCATGGAGGACACCATGTCACCCCGGCTCGACGCATCGCATACCCAGACGACGACGTCGACACCCCCTCCGGAACACACGGACTCCCAGCAGCTGGACCAGCATTTCCCGGGCCCACGCGTTCCGGACCCCTTGGACGGGCTCCCCGAGATCCCGCCGTTCGACGAGGTGGGGGCGGTCGACGCCCGGGCCCTGTCGAAAACCCTCTTCGCGCGACTGGAGTCCCTCGAAGAAGGCACACACGACTACGCGTACGTCCGGAACACCCTCGTCGAGCTCAACCTCGCGCTGGTCAAGTTCGCCGCCTCCCGCTTCCGTTCGCGCAGCGAACCCATGGAGGACATCATCCAGGTCGGCACGATCGGCCTGATCAAGGCGATCGACCGCTTCGAGCTGAGCCGTGGCGTCGAGTTCCCGACCTTCGCGATGCCGACGATCGTCGGTGAGATCAAGCGCTTCTTCCGTGACACGTCGTGGTCCGTCCGCGTACCGCGCCGGCTCCAGGAGCTCCGGCTCGACCTGGCCCGGGCGGGCGACGAACTGGCCCAGCAGCTCGACCGCGCCCCCACCGTGGCCGAGCTCGCCGACCGTCTCGACCTCTCCAAGGACGAGGTCGTGGAGGGCATGGCGGCGTCGAACGCCTACACCGCCAGCTCACTTGACGCACAGCCCGAGGAGGACGACTCCGAGGGCGCGCTCTCGGACCGCATCGGGTACGAGGACCACGGCATCGAAGGCATCGAGTACGTCGAGTCGTTGAAGCCGCTGATCGCCGAACTCCCTCCCCGGGACCGGCAGATCCTCTCGCTGCGGTTCGTCGCCAACCTGACCCAGTCGGAGATCGGCGAGGAGCTGGGCATCTCGCAGATGCATGTCTCGCGGCTGCTGTCGCGGACCTTGCAGCGGCTGCGGAAGGGCCTGATGGTCGAGGGCTGACGGCCGCAGCATCGAGGCAGGGCCTCCCCGTCCCTACGGCCGGGGGGCCTCCCGGGCCCGCACCCGGCACAGGAACGGTTTCCGGTTACCTACGGAAACCTCTCCCCTCTTTTCCCAAAGGCCCCCTGCGTCACCGAGACCGCCCCCAGACTGGCTGCTACGTCAGGACGGGGACGGGCCGGGGGTGCGAGGAGGCGGACGGATGTCCCGGGACACCGACCACAGCGGGGTGTACGACGACAGCGAGTTGTACGCGGTGCACGCGGACGCGCCCGACGCGCACCTCACCGAATTACTCCGCACCAACTCCCCCACCGCGTACCCGGCGTTGCAGGAACTCCGTGCCCGCCACCGCGCGTCCGTCCTCGCCTACGCCCGCCTGTGCACGACGAGTGACTCCACGGCAGGGCAGTTGGCGGCCCAGGCGTTCACGACGGCGGCCCGGGACGCGGCACGCGGTGCGGAGCCGAGCGTGCCGTGGCGCCACCAACTCCTGTTGCTGACGGCCGACCTGGCGGCCGGCTGGGCAACGGACGAGCGTGCGGCGGGCCTCGACTCGAGCCTGCTCCTCGTCCTGAACACACTGAACCCGTCGATCCAGTTCAACCAGTTCAACCAGTCGAATCCGTCGAACGCACAGAACGCGGCGGGCGGAGTCGGCCTGATGCCGCCTCCGCCCATGCTGGGCCCGTTCCAGTCGCTGCCGTCCCGCACGCAGGGCCTCATCTGGTACGGCATCGTGGAGCGCGAGTCCGAGGACCGGACCGCCGCTCTCCTCGGTCTGACGCGCGAGGACGTGACGTACGAGCTGGATTCGGCGCTCCAGGGCCTGGCCCAGGCCTGTCTGCGGTCCCGGCTGGCCGCCTCCGACGATCCGCGCTGCCAGGACTTCCGACGGCTGATCGAGGAGTCGGTCCGCCCCGTCAACCCCCGCCACAGCACGGACCTGAACTCCCACATGGTCATCTGCCCGCACTGTTCGGTGGCCTACCAGGAGCTCTCCGCCCTGCGCGACAACCCGCGCACGGCGCTGGGGGACGGCCTGCTGCCGTGGAGCGGCCCGGCGTACGCACGGGACGCGCCGACGGTCACCCGTACCAACGCCCGCTCCCCGGAGGTCAGTTGGCCGGGGGCACCGCCACGGCGGTCCCGTCGGCGGTTCGTGCTGGCCTCGGCGGTGCTGGGCGCGACGCTCATCCCGCTGCTGATCGTGCTGCTGTCGCCGGGCGACGGCTCGTCGAGTCAGCGGAACCCGTCGGGCAGCCTCCCGGTCACCTCGGTACCGAGCCGCCCCGAAGCGACGGTCCCCTCCTCGCCGACAGCCATCGACTCCCCTTCTCCGCCGTCGACTTCACGACCGCAGACCACCCCGTCCCCGACTCCGACTCCGACCCCCACGGCCAAATCCACGCCCACACCCACACCCGTGTTCCGGGCGCCGGGAGCCTCGAACGCCCAGGTGGTGAACGTCGCCTCGGGTCGCTGCCTGGACATCCGGGGCGCTGTCCTGGAGAAGGGCACGGACGTCCTCACGGCGCCCTGCTCCGCGTCGTCCGCCACCCAACGCTGGCGCGTCGACGCCGGCTTGGGGCTCCTGCGCTCGGCCGCCGACACCGGCCTGTGCCTGGACAGCCGGGGTGATGTGGACAAGGGCGTGGGCATCTGGGAGTGCGCGTCGGTGAACGACGACGACAACGGCGTCAACCTGCGCTTCACCGTGGACTCCGACGGCGTGATCCGCCCCGCGATCGCCATCGCGACGGGGCTCACTCCGGACGTCGACGGCGGCCTGGTCCTCGCACCGCTGACGGGCGGATCGGGGCAGCGGTGGCGGGCCGGCGCTACCTGAAAAGTCCGTATCCGCCAACCTCCCCCGGCGGGGGCACGTTTCACTCCGCCGGACGAGACCGGACGAGGAAGGAGTGAAATGCCGCCGCGCACACATGGGCAACCCCGCACGCGGCCGGTGGCAACCCGAGGGTGAATCCCGTTCCCCACAAAGGGAGTTCACCAATGCGCAAACACATCGCACGTCTGTTGGCCGTCCTCGCGGCGCTGGCCGCGCTGATCGCCGCCCCCGGTCTGCCGGCGGCGTTCGCCGCTCCCGCCGTGACGGCGGCACAGGCACAGGCCGCCGACGACTGGAACCCGCCCGCGAACCTCGTACAGCCGCTGAACGAGGTGTGGAACCACGTCTCGTCGACCTATCCGGACCTCTACGGCTTCCGCAACTACGGCTGGGACCAGGTCATGGCCAACCGGGGAAGCGTCAACTACTGCGTCCGCTGGGAGTCCGACGCGCCCGTCAGCACCGCCCTGCGCGACCGGATCCACACCGCGCTGAAGAAGCAGTTCGGCAAGTGGATGGCGGCCATGGTCGACAACGGCAAGGGGCACAACGCCTGGCCATACACCAGCGTGCCGGTCAACATCGTCGGCTGGGCCGTGAAGAACCGCTCGACCCTCCAGTGGACCGACAACTCCGTCGACATCTACGCCGGAAACCTCGACGGCGGCGGCTCCCCGCAGTGCGCCCCGGACTGCGGCCGCTTCTTCCACCAGGACGGCAACTACTCACGTTGCCCGGGCGGTGCGTCCCGGCACTACGACCAGTCGCTGTGGCTGACGAAGGGCTTCCAGGGCGGCGCCGGCGGCGACTGGGGCCAGCGCGTCGGCCAGGAGTACTTCACCAGCACCCTGGACCAGGAGAACATCCACATCTACCTGCACGAGGTCGGCCACACCTTCGGGCTCGACGACTTCTACGACTGGACCCCGACCGGCCAGTGCTGCTTCATCATGAACGCGGGCAGCGCGACCCAGATCACGGAGTTCGACAAGTGGATGTTCCGTGACTTCTGGCGCCACCTGAAGAACAGGTACGGCCTCTGACCGGTCGGTTCCTTCAGATCACCGGTACGCCCCGCCGCCACACCCCGCTGACCAGCGGAACCCCCGGCCGGTAGGCCAGGTGTACATGGCTCGGGGCGTCCAGGAGTGTCAGGTCGGCGTACGCCCCGGGCGTGAGACGGCCGATGTCGGTGCGGCGGAGGGCTCGCGCGCCCCCCGCCGTGGCCGACCAGACCGCCTCGTCCGGGGTCATGCCCATGTCCCGTACCGCCAGCGCGACGCAGAAGGGGACGGAGGAGGTGAAGGAGGATCCCGGGTTGCAGTCCGTGGAGAGCGCGACCGTGACGCCCGCGTCGAGGAGACGGCGGGCGTCCGGCCACTGCGCGCGGGTGGAGAACTCGGCGCCGGGCAGGAGGGTCGCCACTGTGTCGCTGTTCGCGAGGGCGTCCACGTCGGCGTCGGTGAGGTGGGTGCAGTGGTCGGCGCTGGCGGCGTCGAGTTCGACGGCCAGCTGCACCCCCGGACCGTACGAGAGCTGGTTGGCGTGGACGCGCGGATGCAACCCCTTCGCCTTGCCCGCGGTGAGGATCGCGCGCGCCTGGTCGCCGTCGAAGGCGCCCTTTTCGCAGAAGACGTCGACCCAACGGGCGTACGGGGCACAGGCGTCGAGCATCTCGCCGGTGACCAGGGCGACATAGGCGGCCGGGTCGTCGGCGTAGTCCGGGGGGACGATGTGGGCGCCGAGGTAGGTGACCTCGTCGGTGTGGGCGGCGGCGATGCGCAGGGCGCGGGCCTCGTCCTCGACGGTCAGGCCGTATCCCGACTTGGTCTCGAAGGTCGTCGTGCCCTGGTGGAGGGCCTCGCGGAGGTAACGCGTGAGGTTGGCCTCCAGTTCCGCGTCCGAGGCGGCGCGGGTGGCGGCGACGGTCGTGCGGATACCCCCTGCCGTATAGCTGCGCCCGGACATGCGGGCGTTGAACTCCTGGGTCCGGTCGCCCGCGAAGACGAGGTGGGAGTGGGAGTCCACGAAGCCCGGGAGAACGGCCCGGCCACCGGCGTCGACCCGATTGTCAGTGGTGGGTGCTTTGCTGGATTCACCGGTCCAGACGACGCGGTCGCCCTCTATGACGACGGCCGCGTCCAGGATCAGTCCAAGAGGGGATTCGTCGCCGAGAGAGGGGTCGTTGGTGACCAGGCTGCCGATGTTCGTGATGACAGTCGTCGTGCCGGTGGTGGTGTCGGTCGTGCTGCCGATAGCACTGTTCGTCCGGTTCGGGCTGCCCGGGCTGCTCGGCGTGCTGGTGCTGTTCATGGCGTCCTCGTGGGTGGCGGGCCTGCGAGCAGGGATGCGGGCCGGGGTGCGTACGGGGGTCAGCCGCGCAGGGCTTCGACAGCGGCCGCCAGCGCCTGTGGCACCTCGGGTACGAGGGTGTGCTCCCCGTCGCGCACGACGTGCCGGCCGGCCACGACCGTATGGCGCACATCCGCTGCCGACGCTGCGAATACCGCGGTCTCCGCTCCCAGGCGAGGCACCGGCCCCGCAGTTCTGACCGAGTCGAGCGCGATCGTCGTGAAGTCGGCGAGCGCACCCGCCTCAAGGGTGCCCGCATCGTCCCAGCCGAGGGCCGCGTGGCCGTCGGCCGAGGCCGCCCGGAGCAGGGCCGCCGCTGTCCAGTGACCCCGGGTGCGGGTGCGCAGGCGCTCGTTCAGCTCCATGGCGCGCGCCTCTTCTAGCAGGTCGATGACGGCGTGGCTGTCGGAGCCCAGACAGAGCGGTGAGCCCGCGCGCTGGAGGGCGACGGCGGGGCCGATGCCGTCGGCGAGGTCGCGTTCGGTGGTGGGGCACATACAGGTACCGGTGCCGCTGCCGCCGAGGAGCGCGATGTCGTCGTCGGTGAGGTGGGTGTTGTGGACGCCCGTGGTGCGGGGGCCGAGGACGCCGTGGTCGGCGAGGAGGCGGGTGGGCGTGCACCCGTGTGCGGCCTGGCAGGCGTCGTTCTCCGCCGTCTGCTCGGACAGGTGCACATGGAGTGGCGCCCGCCGTTCCTCGGCCCAGCGGGCCACGGTCGCCAACTGGCCCGCGGGCACGGCTCGTACGGAGTGGATGGCGGCACCGATCCGCGCGTGATCCCGATCCTTGAGAACTGAACAGCGTTCCGCCCAGGCGTCGGCCGTGCCGTCGGAGAAGCGGAGCTGGTGGCGGTTGGGGTCCTGTCCGCTGTGCTTGTTCAGGATGGCCGAGGAGAGGTAGGCGGTGTCGAGGAGGGTGATACGGATTCCGGCGTCGGCGGCGGCCTCGACGAGGGCCTCGCCCATCGCGTTCGGGTCGGCGTAAGGGGCGCCGCCCGGGGCGTGGTGGACGTAGTGGAACTCGCCCACCGCGGTGATGCCGGCGAGGGCCATCTCGGCGTACACGGCACGCGCGAGGGAGTGGTAGCTGTCCGGGGTCAGCTTGTCGGCGAAGGAGTACATGACCTCGCGCCAGGTCCAGAAGGTGCCGCTGCCGACCTGGACGGTGCCGCGCAGGGCGCGATGGAAAGCGTGGCTGTGGGCGTTGGCGAGGCCGGGAAGAGTGAGCCCGCGAAGGATCTCGGCGCCGGCCGGCGGGGCGTCGACCCCCGTCCGGACGGCGGCGATACGGCCGTCCTTCACCTCCAGGGCGACGCCCGGCTCGACGTTGGTGTCGAGCCAGGCGTGCTCCAGCCAGTAGGTGCGCTGCGGATGCGCGTGCTGATGAGGGTGCGTCACGTGCGGGCCAGCCCTTCCAGTACGTCGGCGAGTGCGGTCACCCCGGCCACGCAGTCGTCCTCGGCGGCGTACTCCGCCGGGGAGTGCGAGACGCCCGTGGGGTTGCGCACGAACAGCATGGCGGTCGGGATGCTCCCGGAGAGAATCCCGGCGTCGTGTCCGGCACCGGTGCCCAGGACGGGGACGGTGAGACCGGTGTCCCCTCCGTCCCGGCCCAGCAGACGGGCGAGTTCGTCGCGCAGGGCGTGGTCGAACTCGACGACAGGGGTGAACGACTCCCGGACGACGTCGAGATCGACGCCGTGCGCCTCGGCGTACTCACGGGCCGCCTTCTCGACGCCGGAGACGACGGTGTCGAGGGACCGCTGGTCGGCGGCGCGGGAGTCGAGCCAGCCGCGTACGAGGGAGGGGATGGCGTTGACGCCGTTGGGCTCGACGGCGATCTTCCCGAAGGTGGCGACAGCACCGGCGAGCTGCGCCTCGCGCCGGGCGGCGAGGACTGTCTCGGCGTACGACAGCATGGGGTCACGCCGGTCGACGAGCCGTGTCGTACCGGCGTGATTGGCCTCGCCGCGGAAATCGAACCGCCACCGGCCGTGCGGCCAGATGGCACTGGCGATGCCGACGCGGTCGCCGCTCAGGTCGAGAGCCCGCCCCTGCTCGACGTGCAGCTCGACGAAGGCACCGATGCGTGCGAGCCGCTCGGGGTCCGGCCCGATGGTGTCCGGGTCGTACCCGGCGGCCTCCATGGCCTGCGGCAGCGTGACGCCGGCGCCGTCGGTCAGCAACCGCGCCTGCTCGACGCTGACGGCACCGGCGGTGAGCCGTGACCCGACACAGGCCAGCCCGAACCGGGCGCCTTCCTCGTCCCCGAAGTTGACGATGGCCAGCGGCTTGCCGAACCGCACACCCCGGCCCCGGAGTTCGTCGAGGGCGGCGAAGGAGGAGACGACTCCGAGGGGCCCGTCGAATGCCCCGCCATCGGGCACGGAGTCGAGATGCGACCCGGTGACGACGGCATCCCCCGCGGCGGGATCCCCGAGCCAGGCCCACTGGTTCCCGTTCCGGTCGACCTCGTAGCCCAGCCCCCGACTCTCGGCCTGCTCCTTGAACCAGGCCCGACATTCGAGATCGACCCCGGTCCAGGCGTAGCGGCGATAGCCGCGTGATTCGGGGTGCCGCCCGATGGGGGCGAGCTCCCGCCACATCTCCTGGAAAGAGGTGCCGCCACTCGGCTGAGGGTGGGGGAGGGTGGGCGCAGCCGACCCCGCGGCCGGCGCCGCATCCCCACTCCCCACCGAAGAGTCGCCGCCCCCGCCAGAAAGACCCCTCACGCGTCGTCCCCCTCACGCATGGGCACCCGCACGCCCCGCTCGTCCGCGACCGACTCCGCGATGTCGTACCCGGCATCCACGTGCCGGATCACACCCATCCCGGGGTCATTGGTCAGCACCCGGCGGATCTTCTCGCCCGCCAGCTTCGTGCCGTCGGCCACCGACACCTGCCCGGCGTGGATCGACCGCCCCATACCGACACCGCCCCCGTGGTGGATGGAGACCCACGACGCCCCGGACGCCACGTTGACCATCGCGTTCAGCAGCGGCCAGTCGGCGATCGCGTCGGAGCCGTCGAGCATGGCCTCCGTCTCCCGGTAGGGAGACGCGACGGACCCGCTGTCCAGGTGGTCGCGGCCGATCACCAGCGGCGCGGCCAGCTCACCGCTCGCCACCATGTCGTTGAAGCGCTCGCCCGCCTTGTCCCGCTCGCCGTAGCCGAGCCAGCAGATCCGGGCCGGCAGCCCCTGGAAGTGGACCCGCTCCCCCGCCATCTTGATCCAGCGGTGCAGCGACTCGTTCTCTGGGAACAGCTCCAGCATCGCCTTGTCCGTCTTCGCGATGTCGGACGCCTCGCCCGACAGCGCCGCCCAGCGGAAGGGGCCCTTGCCTTCGCAGAAGAGCGGGCGGATGTACGCGGGCACAAAACCGGGGAACGCGAACGCCCGCTCGTATCCGGCCAGTTGGGCCTCGCCCCGGATCGAGTTGCCGTAGTCGAAGACCTCGGCACCGGCGTCCATGAAGCCGACCATCGCCTCCACGTGCCGTGCCATCGACTCGCGCGCCCGGGTCGTGAAGCCGGCCGGGTCCTTCGCCGCGTAGGACGCCAGGTCGTCGAAGTCGACGCCGACCGGCAGGTAGGCCAGCGGGTCGTGGGCCGAGGTCTGGTCGGTGACGATGTCGATGGGGGCGCTCTCGGCGAGCATGCGCGGGAGCAGCTCGGCCGCGTTGCCCAGCAGGCCGATGGAGAGCGGGCGGCGGGCGTCACGTGCCTCCACCGCGAGCTGGAGGGCGTGCTCCAGGGAGTCGGCCTTCACGTCGAGGTACCGGTGCTCGATGCGGCGCTCGATGGCACGCGGGTCGACGTCGATACAGATCGCGACGCCGTCGTTCATCGTCACGGCGAGCGGCTGGGCACCACCCATCCCGCCGAGGCCGGCGGTGAGGGTGATCGTCCCCGCCAGGGTGCCGCCGAACTTCTTGGCGGCGACGGCGGCGAACGTCTCGTAGGTGCCCTGGAGGATGCCCTGGGTGCCGATGTAGATCCACGAGCCGGCCGTCATCTGCCCGTACATGGTCAGGCCGAGGGCCTCCAGGCGGCGGAACTCCTCCCAGTTGGCCCAGTCGCCGACCAGGTTGGAGTTGGCGATCAGTACGCGCGGGGCCCACTCGTGGGTCTGCATGACACCGACGGGGCGGCCCGACTGGACGAGCATCGTCTCGTCCTGCTTCAGCGTCCGCAGGGTGCGGACCATGGCGTCGAAGGAGCGCCAGTCACGGGCGGCCTTGCCGGTGCCGCCGTACACGACGAGCTTGTCGGGGTGCTCGGCGACCTCGGGGTCCAGGTTGTTCTGCAGCATCCGCAGGGCGGCCTCCTGCTGCCATCCCAGGGCGCTCAGTTCCGTACCGCGCGGGGCTCGTACGGGGCGGGGTCCTGACATGGTCTGCCTCCCAGCGGACTGCTAGCGGACTATTACAGTTGTTATTCACATCCTGACCCCATGAATAGAACTAGTCAATACATTCGTGCACCGGCATGCGCGCGCCGCGGATGTTTGGCTTGACCCATCGACACGGATCGACACCACGGGGGACGCAATGGAGAACAACGGATCCAATCGGACGACCCGCCGGGACGAAGCCGTACGCGCCGCCGTGGAACAGGGACTGCTCCGCGCCGACGCACCCATCGTCGGACTGCTCGACGTCATCGGCATCCGCGAGTCCGCCGCCGAGCTGCGCGCCGCCTTCGACGCGGTCGTGGCGCCCGGCACGCCCGTACTGCACGCCTTCGCGGTGAAGGCGACCCCGCTGGTGCCCGTACTGCGGCTGCTGCGCGAGGAGGGCATCGGGGCCGAGGTGGCGAGCCCGGGGGAGCTGGCGCTGGCGCGGGCGGCGGGGGTGCCGCCGAACCGGACGGTGCTCGACTCGCCCGCCAAGACGCCCGCCGAGCTGCGCGAGGCGCTGGCGCTGGGCATCGCCGTGAACGCCGACAACCCGCAGGAGCTGGACCGGATCGACGCGCTGATGCGGTCCGCGACCAGCCGGTCCCCGATCGGAATCCGGGTGAACCCGCAGATCGGCGGAGGGTCGATCGGGGCCACGTCCACCGCCACCGCGACCTCGAAGTTCGGGGTCGCACTGCTGGACGAAGGGGCGCGCGAGTGGATGGTGGGGGCGTACGCCGAGCGCCCGTGGCTGACCAGGCTGCACGCGCACACCGGATCGCAGGGCATCCCGCTGTCGCTGATGGTCCGGGGCGTGGCGGAGACCTACGCGCTCGCGGAGGAGATCAACCAGCGGGTCGGGCGTCGGCAGATCGACACGATCGACATCGGCGGCGGGCTGCCGGTCAACTTCACGTCGGACGCGACGAGTCCGACGTACGCGCAGTACGCGCGGCTGCTGGGCGAGGAGGTGCCGGGGCTGTTCGGGGGGCGGTACGGGCTGGTGACCGAATTCGGGCGGTCGCTGCTGGCCAAGCACGGCACGGTGGTGGCGCGGGTCGAGTACGCGAAGAGCGCCGGCGGGCGGCCGGTCGCGGTCACCCACGCGGGCGTGCAGGTGGCGACGCGGACGGTGTACGCGCCGGGGTCGTGGCCGCTCAGGATCGCCGCGTACGACGGGAAGGGGCACCCCAAGGCCGGGGCGGACGTGGTGCAGGACGTGGCCGGGCCCGCCTGTTTCTCGGGGGACCTGCTCGCCGAGGGGCGCGCACTGCCGCTGCTCGAACAGGGCGACTACGCGGCGGCACTGGACACGGGCGCGTACTACTTCGCGCACCACTACTCGTACAACTCCCTTGCCCGGCCCGGGATCTACGGCTTCGTACCGGACGGGAGCGGTGACGGCGGTGACGCCGGGGCCGGGGGTGTCGCCTTCGCGGTCGTACGGGAGCCGCAGACCGTCGACGCGATCGTGGCCGAATCCGGAGGGGCGCACGCCTCCGCGCTCACCACCCTCTCCACGACCGCCTCCCCCTCAGCACGCCCTTGACGGACTCCGGGGAAGATGCAGGTCAACTGCCCTGAAAACAGGGTCAGTCGACCCACCTTAGTCATCCGGCGCATGTTCCACTGGAAAATGCCAGATCTCTCACTCCTCATGCACACGTTGCGTAGCGTCTGCGTCACTCAGCCGAACACCAGGTTGGCCGAACATCCGTCGGCCGAACTCCAGGCTGAGCGAGCGAACACCGGCCGGACAGACGCGAGCGGGACAGGCAGGAGGGGCCAAGGGTGCCCGGAATCGACGAGTGCTTACTGGAAGCCATGCGGCTGCCCGGTGCCCGGGGCGCCGCGCTGGTCGACTGGACCAGCGGGCTGGCACTGGGCACCGTCGGGGAATCCCCGGGCGGTGATCCGGAGACGATGGCGGCCGAGGCGGCCGAGCTGGCACGGCTGGCCGCCGAGCACCGCGCGTTCGCCCCGGAGGCCGACGACGGGGACCCCAGTTCAGCCGCAGAAGGCGGGGCGGCCCACGGCCGGATGGCTCAGGACCCTCCGGTCGAGGACCTGATCATCAGCAACCGCGACAGCTATCACGTCCTGCGGTTCGTCACGACGAGCTTCGACAGCAGCGTGTTCCTGCACCTGTGGCTGGCCCGCGCGGACGGCAATCTCGCGCTGGCCCGCATCCGGCTCGGCGAGATGGCCGGACGGCTGGTGCTGGGATGACGACTCTGTACACGAATCTGACGACCCCGCCGCCGCGTCTGCCGGTGCGGGACAAGACGGCGGCCCGGCAGCGGGCGTGGGGCGGGGTCTCGCCGATGCTCGCCCGGCTCGCCACCGAGCGGGCCACCGGTGTCCTGGTCCGCGAACGCGGCTCGCTCTACCTCGCCGACGGCCAGGTCGTGCACGCCGACAGTCCGGCCGTACCGGGCCTCGACGTGCTGCTCACGGCACGGGGCACGCTGGACGCGCAGGGCTGGCGGGACGCCGTGGGCGCGGCCGGCGAGCGGAACCGGGTCGGGCGGTTCCTGGTCGAGAGCGGCCGGATCGGCGCGGGCGCCCTGGAGGTGTGTCACCTGGGGGCGCTGTACGACGCGGCGTACTTCGCCCTCGCGCCCAGCGGCACACCGGGGCACTTCAGATACGGGGACACGCACTGGCTCGGCCCGGTGCGCCCGGTGCCGGTGGCGGCGGTGGAGCACGAGACCCTGCGCCGGCGCGCCCTGCTGCACCGCATCTGGCCCGACCCGGCCCCCGACAGCGCCCCGCTGCTGCGCTCCGGCAGCCCGGCAGCGCCGACGGTCTCCGCCCGCCAGCACGCCGTACTGGCCCTGGTCGACGGTGTCCGTACGGCGGCGGACATCGCCCTGGCGCTGGCCCGTCCGGCCTTCCACACCCTGGTGGACGTACGGCGCCTGGCGGCCGCGGGGGTCATAGCCCCGGTGGCCACCCCGGCCCCGCCACCCGACCCCTCACCACCCCCCGCTTCCCCCGCTTCCTCCGCTCCCCCTGCTCCCCCCGGGACGCTGCCGCCGTCGTTCGCCGACCCCGACATCACGCTGCTGAAGAGGCTCAGGGATGCGCTGGAGGCCCTTTGAGCGGCAGCGCCCGCGTGCCGAGAGGAGACAACAACTCATGGCAGCCGAGGCCGAAGTCATGGACGAACTACGCCGGTTGCGGGCCCGCGTGCCCCAGCTCACCGGCGCCCTCGCGGCCAGCGTCGACGGTCTCGTCCTCGTCCAGGACACCCCTGGTGTCGAACCGGAGACGGTCGCGGCGCTCACCGCCACCGCGCTCAGTGTCGCCGTGCGCATGGCGGACGCGACCGGCCAGGGCGACTTCCGTGAGCTGCTGGTGCGCGGGGTGTACGGCTATGTGGCGACGTACGCGGCGGGCCGTACCGCCGTCCTGACGCTGCTCGCCCAGGACCGCGTCAACGTCGGCCGACTGCACCTGGAGGGCCGCCGGGCCGGCCTCCGCATCGGGGAGCTGGTGGACGCGGCGGCCGAGACGGAGCAGGCACCCGCACCGGCCAGACCGGCCGCCACACCCACGCTCAACCCCAACCCCAACCCCACAGCCGCACCCGCCCCCATGCCCACCCGAACCAGAACCCCGCGCGCGCCACGCACACCGACAACCACACCCAACGCGCGTACCACCACTGAAGGTTGAACCGGAAGCAGGAGAGGAACACCGTCATGGCCAACACCGAGACCGCGCTGAAAGAGGCGCTGACCTCCATCGAGGGCGCCACCGGAGTCGCACTCGTCGACTACACCAGCGGCATGGCCCTGGGCACGATGGGCGGCAGCAAGACGTTCGACCTGAACGTCGCAGCCGCCGGCAACACCGACGTCGTCCGCGCCAAGATGCGAACGATGGAGCACCTCGGCCTGAAGGGCGAGATCGAGGACATCCTGATCACGCTCTCCAGCCAGTACCACCTGATCCGCATGATGAAGGGGCGCGGCGGCAACGGCCTCTTCCTCTACCTGGTGCTCGACATCAGCCGCTCCAATCTGGCGATGGCCCGCCACCAGCTGAAGAGGATCGAGGCGGACATCGAGGTCTGAGAAGGGACCGAGGGCCTGGCCGGACCGGCTAGACCAGGATGTCGCCGCGGCGGCGCGCCCCGCCCGGGGTCGCGTCGCCCGCGGCGATTCCCGTGGCGCGGTAGGCCTTGACCGGCTTACCCGCCGGGGCGCCGGAGCGCGGGCCGAGCCAGTCGACCCGTACCCACAGCAGTACGTCGTCGGCACGCTCGCGGCGGCCCAGCCAGGCGGCCTTCAGCCGCAGCCCGGTACCCGCCCCGGCGAGCAGCATCCCGCCCGCCGCGGGCACCACGAGGGAGCTGCCCAGCGCGGCGGCGAAGGCGAGCAGCAGCCACCAGCGGTGGCCTCGGCGCCAGTTGCGCACGGTCACCGCACGGTCCTGGAGCACGTCGTGCTTTCCGGCCCGGGCGGGGCCGGCGGCGAGCGCGGTGTAGCGCCTGCGCCGCAGATACGCCACGACCCCGGTCGCGATGATGAACAGCGCGGCCCCCGCCATGACCCCGATCCGGCGGCCGGTGATCCCCGGCATCAGTACGCCGATGCCCGCCGCGAACACTCCGAACCACCACATGGGCGCCGCTCCGGCCCGTACGACCACGGCCACCCGAGCCAGGCCCTGCCTTCCACGAACTCCACGACCTCCGCGTGCCACGTCCGCCTCCCGGTTCGTTCATCCGGCACTGTGCTGTCGGAGCGGGAGAGTAGCGAGCGAACGTGAGACGAGTCTGAGAGCCCGGACGGGGTTCCGGACCGGCCGGTGGCTACTCGACGAACAGCCCCCGCGCCGCCGCCCGCGTGTCGAACTCCTCCAGGCGCGCCTGGGCGTCCGGCAGGTCGTCGCACATGGCCTCCAGCAGTACCCGGCCGAGCAGCATCGGCGCGCACACGGTGTCGAAGGCGAGCCCGGTGCCGACAGCGGCGGGCAGCAGCAGGTCGGAGACCTTCGCGACCGGCGCGAACGCCGAGTCGGCGACGGTGACGACGGTCAGCCCCGCCGACTTGGCGTAGGCGAGGGTGTCGACGACCTCGCGCGGATGCCGGGGCAGCGCGAAGCACAAGAGGGTCGTGGCGCCCGCTCGGACGGCCGCGTCGATACGGTCGTGGATCATCGTGCCGCCCTCGTGGAGCAGCCGTACGTCCGGGTGGACCTTGGCGGCGAAGTACGCGAAGCCGTACGCCTGGGAGGCGGCGGCGCGCAGGCCGAGGACGGGCAGGGGGCGGGACGCGGCGAGCAGCCGTCCCGCCCGTTGCACGGGGCGCGGGTCGGCGAGCACCTCGGCCAGGTGCTTGAGGTTCTCGATCTCGGCCTCGACGGCCTGCTGGTACTCGTTGTACGAGCCCGGCTCGGCGCTCTGTTCGGCGGGGGCGACCTCGCGCAGGTGCTTGCGCAGCGCCGGGTAGCCGTCGAAGCCGAGGGCGACGGCGAAGCGGGTGACGGACGGCTGGCTGACGCCGGCCAGTTCGGCCAGCTCGACGCTGGAGAGGAAGGGCACCTCGGCGGCCCGGCGCACCATGCTGTGTGCGATGCGCCGCTGCGTCGGGGTGAGCCGGTGCCCTTCGAAGAGGGCCTGGAGCCGGGCGGCGGGGCTGTCGGGCAGGTGTCCGCTCAGGCCTTCCACACCCGCGCCCCCCTCCGCACCCGCGTCCCGTTCCGTACCCGTACCCGTACCCCTGCTGTCGTCCGCACTCGGCGTGCTCATGCCCCGCTCCCCCTCCAGATCTCCGTGAACCGGTCCAGCAGTGCCGTCGCCGCCGTCACGTCGTCCGTGAGCGGCCGGTCCGCCGAGTCGGCGTCGAGAACCGACTCGGCCAGCTCCAGCGCCCGTCCCACCGGCAGTTCCGGGTCCGGCCGCAGGTCGCGCTGGCGCAGCGCCCGTACGGCGGCGACGAGTTCGCAGCCGACGACGAGACGGTACGCGTCGCACGCGCGCAGCGTCTGACGGGCGGCGAGCGAGGCGAAGCTGGCCTGTTCCTCGACGCCCCGGGAGAGTACAGCGTGCCCGAGCGAGGCGGGCGCGGAGAAGGCCCGCAGGTCACCGAGGGCGGCGCCGGCGGCGTACTCCAGGATCATCACCCCGGAGGCGGCGGGCTCGTGGTCGGCGAGGAAGGGGCGCAGGCGGGTGAAGGCGGGCTCGTTGAGGGTGGACAGGCGCGAGGTGGACAGCCGCGCCACCTGGGTGACGGCCAGCCTGAAGTGGTCGAGGGCGAGGGCCAGTTGGGCCTGGTAGAAGCCGCCGTGGTGGTAGGCGGTCAGGTCCTCGGGGGAGATGAGCGGGTTCTCGGCGGCGGCGTTGATCTCGATCGCGAGCACCCCCTCCAGCGCGTCCGCGGCGTCGTGCGCGGGTCCGTGGATCTGCGGCAGGCACCGGAAGCCGTACGGGTCCTGGATGCGCCCGAGGGGAGGGGTGGGCCGGGCCGCGGAACCGATCAGCTCCCGCATCCGGCGGGCGACTTCGACCGAACCCCGGTGCGGACGGGCGGCGTGCACGGGCGCGGCGTACGCCTCGTGCGAACCGTCGACGGCGAACAGTGAGAGCGCGGCGACGACCTGCGTGGCGGCGATGAGTCCGCGCAGCTCGTGCAGGGCGAGCGCGGCCTGCCCGAGGGTGAGCGCGTTGCTGCTGATCAGGGCGAGGGCGTCGTTGTTGTCGAGGGCCTGGGGCTCGGGGGCGCCGGTGACGCTCCACCCGCGCGAAGCCGATCCCCCCGCTGCCGCCGCTGTCTCCGGCCCGATCCACTCGTGCTCCCCCGCCAGTGCCAGCCCCATCTGCGCCAGCGCCGCGATGTCGCCCGTTCCCACCGACCCGAACTCGTTGACCACGGGATACGCCCCGTTCTCCAGCGCGTCGCACAGTGCGGTGACCACCCCGGGGCGCAGGCCGGCGCCCCCCGCCAGGAGCTGGTTGGCGCGGACGGCGAGCATCGCCCGTACCTGGCGGGCCGGCAGTTCCGCGCCGATGGCGCCGGCGTGGCTGCGCAGCAGGCGCAGGCCGTGGTCGGCGGCGGCCTCGGTCGGGACGTCCTCGTTGCGGTTGGCGCCGACGCCGGTGGATCGGCCGTACACGCGGCCGGTCGCGGCGATGCGGCGGGCGACGTCCCAGACCTCCTCGACGCGCTTCATCGCGTCGGTGCCTGGCACCGGCCGCGCGGCGCCGTCGGCGAGGCGTACGACGTCCTCGACGCCGAGGCCGACGCCGTCCAGGACGACGATGCCGGTGGAGGCCGTTGGCGACACCGAAGGCGACGTATCCACGATCCGAGACGACATGAGGCGCAGGCTCCCCTCGATGGGACGCGATCCAGACAGCAGATCTTGCTTGCTGATCGTCCGTCACCTCGGACTGACACCAGAGCATTGGATCTATTCAGATATGGAGAACTCTGCATGACGATATACACGCCAGGCAAGGGACACCCATGATCCGGTTCGAGAGGGCAGGCACGTGCGGCCGGTTGCCCGGGTAGGCGGATTGGGCGGCGAAGCAGTCACCGTCCGCCAGGCATGACGCCTGCCATTGACTCGCTGGCCTGGGAGAACCCCTCAGGTCCGATGCCGGACGTCGAAGTGCGCGGAGTGCGCGGTCAGCTTGCCGAGCAACTCGATGAGGGTCTGCTGCTCGTCCTCACTGAGGGCGCCCGCCCACTCCTGTTCACGCGCGTTGTGCGCCTGGAAGGCAGTGGTGATCGCATGCAGGCCGGCCTCGGTGAGGCCGAGCTGGACCGCGCGCCCGTCGTAGGAGGCGCGCTCCTTGCTCACCAGGCCGTCCCGTTCCAGCGTGTTCACCAGCGCCGACACGGCGGCTCGGCTCATGCCGGACAGTTCCGCGACCTTCTTCGCCTCGACCGGGCCCGACAGCCAGATGGCGAACAGCACCCGGAAGCCGGGCCATGACCAGCCGCGAGGCCGGTGCACGGAGGATTCGAGGTCGTAGACGAGCATGTTGGCCGCGCGGTGGAGGGTGAGCACCAGCCGCATGGCGAGCGGGTCGATGCCGGGGAGTTCCCGCGAGGCCCGGTCGATGGCGTAGTCGATGAACGACCAGAAGTGCAGGTGGTCGGCATCCAGCGGTTCCGGTTCCTGGGTCACGGTCGGAGTCTAGGTCGGTCGGCAGCACGAACCGCACTCGGGAAGCGGCCACACGTCGGCACCCCGCCCAGGTTTCCGGACCGTGAAAAACCTTCGCCCGAGGACTTCCCCCCAGATGTCGACAGGGGTACGGTCCCCAATTAATCAAAGCATTGATTATATGCCCTGAGCAGTACTTGTTCTGCTTTGTCCCCTGGGTCTGTCAAGGGACAGGTCTCCTCCCGGCCGTGGGTCCCGGGCGATCGATCCCCAAGGAGCCTCGTATGCCCGAAGCACTCGCTCCCCCCAGTCCCGGCGCGCTGCGTGCCTGCATGTCCCGTTTCGCCACCGGCGTCACGGTGGTGTCGTACGCGACCGACAGCGGTCCGCGGGGCGCCACCATGAACTCCTTCACGTCCGTGTCCGCCGAACCGCCGCTCGTGCTGGTCAGCGTCGCCCGCCGGGCCCGCTGTCACGACCAGCTGGCCGACGGGCCCTTCTGCGTGAACATCCTCGGCGCCGAGCAGGAGCAGCTGGCCCGGCTGTTCGCCGGGGCCCCGAGCACCGCGGAGCCCCGCTGGGCAGAGGGCGCGCGCGTCCCCCGGCTGGCCGACCCGCTCGCCTGGGTGGAGTGCGAGCCCTGGCGTACGTACGACGGCGGCGACCACACCCTCCTCGTCGGCCGCGTCACCGACCTCGGTCACCGCGACGGCGACGCCCTGACCTACGCCTGGAGCCGTTTCGCGTCCACGACCGAGTCGACCGACGGCATCGAGCACCTCTTCTGAAGCCATTCCGCCCGGCCCGCCCCTCTCTCTCGAACCCCACCGCACTCCCCAGGAGAACCACCATGGCCGCACGCACCGGCAAGGAATTCCTCGAACGCCTCTCCCAGTCCCGCCCCACCGTGCACATCCAGGGCGAGACGCTCACCGGAGGAATCCAGGAACACCCCGCTTTCCGCAACGTGGTGCAGACCTACGCCGAGCTGTACGACCTCCAGCACAGCGACGAGCACAAGGACGTCCTCACGTACGCCTCCCCCACCTCCGGTGAGCCGGTCGGCACGTCCTTCCTCACTCCGCGCACACCCGACGACCTCGTCAAGCGCCGTAAGTCGTTCAAGGTGTGGGCCGACCACAGCAACGGCATGCTGGGCCGCACCGGCGACTACATGAACAGCTCCCTGATGGCGCTCGCCTCGGCCGCCGACTGGTTCGCCCAGGCCGACCCCGCCTTCGGCGAGAACATCCGCCGCTACTACGAGAAGGCCCGCGAAGAGGATCTGCTGTGCACCCACACGCTGATCCCGCCGCAGGTCAACCGGGCCGTGGCCGGTACCCAGCAGGCGGGCGGCAAGCTCGCGGCACGCATCGTGAAGGAGGACGACAACGGCGTGGTGATCCGCGGGGCGCGCATGCTCGCCACCATCGCCCCCTTCGCCGACGAGATGCTCGTCTTCCCCTCGACCGTGCTCCGCGGCACCCCCGAGGACAAGCCGTACTCGTACGCCTTCGCCATCCCCAACGACACCCCCGGCCTGCGCTACATCGCCCGCGAGCCCCTCGACTACGACCGCCCGCGCCACGACCACCCCCTCGCCTCCCGCTTCGAGGAATCGGACTGTGTCGTCGTCTTCGACGATGTGCACGTGCCCTTCGAGCGCTGCTTCGCCCTCGGTGACGCCGAACTGTGCAACGGCTTCTACTCCCAGACCGCCTCCGTGGTGCACATGACCCACCAGGTCGTCACCCGCACCACCGCCAAGACCGAGTACATCCTCGGACTGGTGACACTGCTGACCGAGGCCATCGGCATCGAGCAGTTCCAGCACGTCCAGGAGGACATCGCCGAGATCATCACCACCCTGGAGACGCTGCGCGCCTTCCTGCGCGCGGCGGAAGCCGACGCCGAGATCAACGAGTACGGGGTGCTGACCCCGGCCTGGGCCCCCCTCAACGCCGCCCGCAACCTCTACCCCAAGCTCTACCAGCGCTTCCCGCAGATCCTGCGCAAGCTCGGCGCCTCCGGCCTGATGGCCACCCCGACCGAACTCGACATCACCGGTCCGGCGGCCGTCGACATCGAGGCCTACCTCCAGTCGGCCACCCTCACCGGCGCCGAGCGCGTGAAGCTGTTCCGTCTCGTCTGGGACACCTGCATCTCCGCCTTCTCCAGCCGCCAGGCCCTGTACGAGTACTACTTCTTCGGCGACCCCGTCCGCATGGCCGGCGCGTACGTGAAGTCGTACGACCGCGAGCCGTACAAGGCGAAGGTCCAGGGCTTCTTGGATCAGCACAGCCTGGACCAGCACAGCCTGGAGCGCTCCTGATGACGCACCCCCTGGGGAACCCCCCTTCGAAGATCATCGCTGTCCATCTCAACTACCCCAGCCGGGCCAAGGAGCGCGGCCGGATCCCGGCCCAGCCCTCCTACTTCCTCAAGCCACCCTCGTCGCTGGCAGGCACCAAGGAGGCCATCGTCCGCCCGGAGGGGTGTGAACTTCTCGGGTTCGAAGGCGAGATCGCCCTGGTCGTCGGCAGCCGGGCCCAGCGGGTGCGGCCGGAGGACGGCTGGTCCCACGTGCGGTGGGTGACCGCCGCGAACGACGCCGGGGTCTACGACCTGCGGTACGCCGACCGCGGCTCCAACCTCCGCTCCAAGGGCGCCGACGGCTTCACCCCGATCGGACCGCGCCTGCTGGACGCCCGCCAACTCGACCCGGCCGCACTCCAGTTGCGTACCTGGGTCAACGGCGAACTCGTGCAGGACGACACCACCGACACGCTCCTCTTCCCCTTCGGACAACTCGTCGCCGACCTGTCGAGACTGGTCACCCTGGAGCCCGGGGACGTCATCCTTACCGGGACTCCGGCCGGCGCGTCCGTCGTCTCCCCCGGAGACACGGTGGAGGTCGAGGTCACCGGCAGCGGGCAGTCCACCGGGCGGCTGCGCAACCCCATCGCCTCCGGGCCCGCCCTGGAGACGTACGGAGCGATGCCGAGGACGGACGCGGCCGAACGCGAGGCCGCCCACGGAGCCGCGTTCGCCCCAGAGCCACTGCTCGACCAACGCATCGAGGACGGCCTGCGATCGGTCGCGGTCGCCACACTCAGCGCGCAGTTGCGGGGGCGCGGTCTGCCGCACATGTCCATCGACGGGGTACGTCCCACACGGCCGGACACGAAGATGGTCGGCGTCGCCCACACGCTGCGCTACCTGCCGCTGCGCGAGGACCTGTTCAAGCGGTACGGCAACGGCATGAACGCCCAGAAGCGGGCCATCGAGCAGCTGCGACCCGGCCATGTGCTGGTCATGGACGCCCGCCGGGACACATCCGCCGGCACCCTCGGCGACATCCTCGCCCTGCGCGCCCAGCAGCGCGGCGCGGCCGGGGTCGTCACCGACGGAGGCCTGCGCGACAGCGTCGCCGTCACCGAACTGGGGCTGCCCGTCTACCACGGCGGAGCCCACCCCTCCGTCCTCGGCCGCCGCCATGTGCCGTGGGACACGGGAGTGCCGATCGCCTGCGGCGGAGCCCTCGTGCAGCCCGGCGACCTGCTGGTGGGAGACGCGGACGGCGTGGTCGTCGTACCGCCCGAGCTGGCCGAGGACCTGATCACCGACTGCCGGGAGCAGGAACAGCGGGAGCGCTTCATCACCGAGCAGGTGCGCGCCGGGCACGACATCGACGGCCTGTATCCCCTCGGTCCCGACTGGCACGAGACGTACGAGCGGTGGCGCAAGCAACACAGCACGCAAGGAGAGCCCACATGAAATTCCGCAGCGACCCGTCCGCCATCCGCGGCTCCATCGCTCCCGCCATCACCCCCTTCACCTCGGACGGAGCCGTCGACCACGACAGCCTGCGCGCGCTGATCCGCTTCCAGCTGGAGTCCGGTTCGCACGGCATCTCGCTGGGCGGCTCCACCGGCGAGCCCAGCTCGCAGAGCGTCAGCGAGC
Source organism: Streptomyces sp. NBC_00576 (assembly GCF_036345175.1). Taxonomy (NCBI): domain Bacteria; kingdom Bacillati; phylum Actinomycetota; class Actinomycetes; order Kitasatosporales; family Streptomycetaceae; genus Streptomyces; species Streptomyces sp. NBC_00576. Next base: position 4,193,579 of record NZ_CP107780.1, read on the forward strand.
GGATCGCGGGGATGCGGACGGCGGTCGAGGAGATCGGCGACCGCGTCCCGTTCCTGCCCGGGACCGGATCCCACAAGCTCGACGAGACCCTCGAACTCACCGCCGCCGCAGCCGAGTTGGGCGCCGACGCCGCGCTCGTCATCACGCCGTACTACGCGCGCCCCACGCAGGAGGGGCTGTACCAGTGGTACGCGACCGTCGCACGGGAGTTCCCGGACCTGCCGATCGTCGCCTACAACGTGCCCTCGCGCACGGCCGTCGACATCGCGCCCGAGACGGTGAAGCGGCTGTTCACCGACTTCGAGAACTTCGTGGGCGTCAAGGAGACCACCAAGGACTTCGAGCACTTCTCGCGCGTGCTGCACGCCTGCGGGCGCTCACTGCTGGTGTGGTCCGGCATCGAGCTGCTCTGTCTGCCGCTGCTCGCGCTCGGCGGTGCGGGGTTCGTATCGGCCGTCGCCAACCTCGCGCCCGGCGCGGTGGCTCGGATGTACGAGCTGTGGGAGGCGGGCGATTTCGACGGTGCCCGCGATCTCCACTACCGCCTGCACCCGCTCGTCGACCTCCTGTTCGTCGAGACGAACCCGGCGCCGGCGAAGTGGGTACTGCACCAGCAGGGACGTATCGCGTCGCCCCATGTCCGCCCGCCGCTCGCCTCCCCCACCGACGCGGGCCTGTCGAAGATCCGCGCGCTCCTCGCCGAGGGCGGCGACCTCACCCAGCAGATCGGAGCCGCGCAGTGAGCGCCACCCCGGAGCACCTTCCCCCCACCCCCGAGCACCTGCCCTCCGTGATCCGGCACTGGATCGGCGGTGCCCTCGTCGACGCCGCCGACAGCCGCACGTTCGACGTCGCCGACCCGGTCTCCAACACGGCCTACGCACAGGCCGCGCGTGGCTCCGCGGCCGACGTGGACCGGGCGGTGACGGCCGCCCGGGGCGCGTTCCCGGAGTGGGCCGGGCTGTCCAACCGGGCACGCGCGGGTGTCCTGTACCGGATCGCCGACGCCGTCGAGGCCCGTCATGACCGGCTCGCCGCCTTCGAGTCGTACGACTCCGGGCTGCCGATCACGCAGGCCCGCGGCCAGGCGCGGCGTGCCGCCGAGAACTTCCGCTACTTCGCGGATGTCATCGTGGCCCTCGGCGAGGAGGCGTTCCGGCAGGGCGACGACCAGTTCAGCTATGTGGTGCGCACACCGGTGGGAGTCGCCGGGCTGATCACTCCCTGGAACACCCCCTTCATGCTGGAGAGCTGGAAGCTGGCACCCGCGCTGGCGTCCGGCTGCACGCTGATCCTCAAGCCGGCCGAGTGGACCCCGCTGTCCGCGTCGCTGTGGCCGGAGATCTTCGAAGAGGCAGGCGTGCCCGCCGGGGTGGTGAACATCGTCCACGGCATCGGCGAGGAGGCCGGCCAGGCCCTCGTCGACCACCCGGACGTACCGCTGCTCTCCTTCACCGGCTCCTCCGACACGGGCCGGCACATCATCCGGTCTTCCGCCGAGCACCTGAAGACGGTGTCGATGGAGCTGGGCGGCAAGTCCCCGGTCGTCGTCTTCGCCGACGCCGACCTGGAAGCCGCCCTGGACTCGGTCGTGTTCGGCGTGTTCTCCCTCAACGGGGAGCGTTGTACGGCAGGTTCACGCGTCCTCGTCGAGCGCCCGCTGTACGAGGAGTTCACCCGGCGACTGGCGGAGCGGGCCGCGAACGTACGCGTCGGGCTTCCTTCCGACCCGGCCACCGAGGTCGGCGCGCTGGTCCACCCCGAACACTACGAGCGCGTTCTGAACTACGTGGAGATCGGCAAGAAGGAGGCCCGCCTCGTCGCGGGCGGCACGCGGCCCGACCACCTCGCCGACGGCAACTACCTGCAGCCCACCGTCTTCGCCGACGTCGAACGCGACGCCCGTATCTTCCAGGAGGAGATCTTCGGCCCGGTCGTGGCCGTCGCTCCCTTCGACGACGAGACCGAGGCCGTGGAACTCGCGAACGCCACGCAGTTCGGCCTGGCCGCCTATGTCTGGACCTCGGACCTCAAGCGCGGCCACCGCATCGCGCACGCCGTCGAGTCCGGCATGGTCTGGATCAACTCCCACAACGTCCGTGACCTGCGCACTCCCTTCGGCGGGGTCAAGGCCTCCGGCGTCGGCCGCGAGGGCGGCGCCCACAGCATCGACTTCTACACCGAATCGAAGATCGTCCACGTCGCCCTCACCGAGGTGCACACCCCCCGCTTCGGAGCCACCTCATGACCGCCTCGAACGCCCCCGACGTCGTCCGGTCCGCCTACGCCCAGCTCGCCGTCACCGACCTCGGCGCAGCCCGCTGGTTCTGGGTCGACATGCTCGGCTTCCATGTTCAGTACGAGGACGCCGAGTCGCTGTACCTGCGCGGCACGGACGAACTCACCCACCACTCGCTGGTGCTGCGCAAGGGCGATCTGGCGGCCCTCGACCACATCTCCTATCGCGTCCGCACCCCCGAGGACGTCGACAAGGCGGAGAAGTTCTTCGCCGGACTCGGCTGCCCGGTCAAGCGGTTGAAGAAGGGCGAGGGAACGCACGGTATCGGCGACGCGGTCCGCGTCATCGACCCGCTCGGCTTCCCCGTGGAGTTCTTCCACGAGATCGAGCGCGCTGAGCGCCTCATCCAGCGCTACGACATCCGCCACGGCGCCGAGATCGCCCGCCTGGACCACTTCAACATCTGCACCCCCGACATCCCGGCCGCCTACGCCCACTACCAGTCCCTCGGCTTCGGCTGCTCGGAAACGATCGAGGGTGACGAGCACGAGCTGTACGCGGCCTGGATGTACCGCAAGCAGACCGTCCATGACGTCGCCTTCACGGGGGGTGCCGGACCGCGCCTGCACCACCTCGGGGTGGCCACCCACGAGTCCCACCAGGTACTGCGCGCGGCCGACATCTTCGGCTCGCTGCACAAAGAGCACCACATCGAACGAGGCCCCGGCCGGCACGGCGTCTCCAACGCCTTCTACCTCTACCTGCGGGACCCCGACGGCCACCGCGTGGAGATCTACACCTCGGACTACTACACCGGTGACCCGGACCACGAGACATACCGCTGGAACGTGCGCGACGACCGCCGCCGCGACTTCTGGGGCAACGCCGTCATCGAGTCCTGGTACAAGGAGGCCGCCCCCGTCCTCGACCTGGACGGACGCCCGCAGCCCGTGACCGACACCGTCCTCGACGAGTCCGCGGTTCAGGTGGGTGCGGACGGCCTCGGCTGATGCTCCGGGCGGTGGGGGGGGACCCGGAGGTGCTTCGCGCCCTTCCGGGGCCCCCTCACCGCGCCCTCGACGGACACGAGATCTTCCCATCCACCCCATTCATCGCACTTTGTGAAAACCGGATACGACAGTTAGTATCCGGCGGCACGCCTACCTGCCGGCTTGCCGAAGGGCCCGCAGAGGAGACCCATGCCCTCGATGACGACTCCGTCGGAAGACACCTCCGCAGGACGCTTCGAGTTCTGGCGGGACGTGGTCGGCCAGAGTTTCGTGCCGCTCGAAGCGCTGCCGCGCGAGGTTCCCGACTTCCGCGCCTCCCTGCACACCGCCCAGCTCGGCGCGGTGCAGGTGTCCGTGGTGGCCGCGGATCCGCACGGCGTCGCCCACACCCGTAGGCACATCGCCTCCGACCCGGCCGATTTCGTCAAGGTGAGTCTTCAGCTGGCCGGGCAGTGCATGCTGACCCAGGCGGACCGCCAGGCCCTCCTCAAGCCGGGCGAGCTGGCCATCTACGACACCCGGCACCCGTACACACTCGACTTCGACCAGCCGTACCGCACACTCGTGCTGATGTTCCCGAGGGTCCTGCTCCGGCTGCCCGAGCGCGACCTGACCCGCATGATCGCCACCACCGTGTCGTGCGGCGACGGACTGGGGCCCGTGGTGCACCCGTTCCTGTGCGGACTGGCAGGGCAAGTGCGGCAACTGGACGCTCTCGGCACGCCGCGGCTCGCGGACAGCGTGATCGACCTGGTCGGCGCGATGCTCTCCGACCGGTGCGCCGTGCACGTGACACAGCAGGACGACGGGCGGGAGCTGCTGGCCCGGCGGATCCTCACGTACATGGAACAGCGGCTCTCCGACCCGGGGCTCGGCCCCGACCGGATCGCGGCCGCCCACCACATCTCGCGGCGCTTCCTCTACAAGCTGCTGGCCGAGCGGGGATACACGGTCTCGGGCTGGCTCCGGGAGCGTCGCCTCGCCGAGTGTCTGCGCGACCTCGCGGACCCCGCGCTCGCCCATATGCCCGTCGCCACCGTCGGAAGCCGCTGGGGCTTTCCGGACCCCGCCCACTTCAGCCACGCCTTCAAGAGCGCCTACGGCATGAGCCCGTCGGAGGCACGCGGAGCCGGGCGCACGGCGCTGGGCGCCTGAGCGCTCCGCTGGATATGCCGGTTGTTCACCGCGGGCCGGTGGGGGCTGGTCGCGCAGTTCCCCGCGCCCCTTACGGGTCGCTGTACGTCCCGAAGACGGCGGATCTGCCGATCGTGCCCGCCCCAGCAAGGGCCGGTGCACCATCACGCAAGCCGGAGTGGGCCGCCGAGGTGCATCCTCCGGTCGTGAGAGAGAGCCGCACACTCCTCACGGGCCCGACTCGCGGGCGCCAGTGAGCGGCTTACGCAGGACCCACAGACACAGGAGCGGGCTGACGTCCCGACTTCCCCCAGGGCCGAAGAGCGTCACCGCGCTGATCGACAGCCCCGCCCTGTCTCTTCTCCCCACGGCACTCTCCCTTCCTGCCTCTCCGGCTCCCGCTCATCCGACGAATGAGGCATTCATGCTGAGAAAGCGATCCGCCGCGCCCCCTCCGCTCGGTGGCGCCGGCTCCGACGCCCGCCGCTACGAGAACAAGCTGCTCGTCATCCTTTTCCTGGGCTTCGGCCTCGTCTTCTTCGACCGGCAGGCACTTTTCTTCCTCGTCCCCTTCATCAGTAAGGACATCCCCCTCTCGAACACCGCCCTGGGCACGCTCGCCGGAGTCCTCGCGCTGACCTGGGCCCTGTCCGGAATGATCTCCGGACGCCTGTCCGACCGGCTCGGCCGTCGTAAGCCCGTGATCATCATCGCGGTGGTGCTCTTCTCCTGCCTCTCGGCGTCGAGCGGGCTGGTCACCGGATTCGTCGCGCTGTTGGGAGCCAGGGCGCTGATGGGGCTGGCGGAAGGTGCCGTACTGCCGGCGTCGCAGTCTCTGATGGTGGAGGCATCCCAGGAGCACCGGCGCGGCCTGAACATGGGTCTGCTACAGGGCTCATCGGCCGGACTGCTGGGCGGCATCCTCTGCCCGCTCGCGGTGGTCTGGATCGCCACGCAGTACACCTGGCGACTGGCGTTCGGCATCACCATCGTCCCGGGCCTGCTGCTCGCCCTGTGGATCTGGCGGTCGGTACGGGAGGAGCCACCGGGTGGCCGTGTGATCACGGAGGCCGTGGCGGAATCCGTGGACGCCGCGGCCAAGCCGAGCATCGGCAGCATCCTGCGGCAGCGCAACATCATCCTCTGCGTGCTGATCGCCTGCGCGTACATGACATGGTTCTTCGTCATCATCACGTTCGCGCCTGTCTACATGACCTCGGTCAAGGGCTTCTCACCCGCGACGATGAGCGGCATCGTGACCTGCCTCGGGGTGGCGTGGGTCGTGTGGGGCTTCGTCACACCGGGGATCTCCGACAGGTTCGGCCGCAAGAACACACTGATCGTCTTCACGGTGATGGCCGCGCTCTGCCCCCTGGCCGTGGTGTATGTGAGCAGCCCCGTGGTGCTCGGCGCAGTGGTCGTGCTCACCTATACGGGTCTCGGCTGCTTCACCCTGTTCATGGCGACCATCCCCGCGGAGACCGTCCCCCGCGGCGCGCTGGCGACCGCCCTGGGCCTGGTCATGGGCATCGGGGAGCTCGCCGGCGGTTTCCTCGCTCCGGTGATCGCCGGGTGGGCCTCCGACAACTGGGGGCTTGAGACGGCCATGTACATCTCGGCGGCGGGTGCCGCGATGGTCGTGCTGCTCGCGCTCGGGCTGAAGGAGACGGCTCCCGCCGTCCTGCGCAGGAAGAACGCGGCGGCGGTCCGCACCGGCGCCACGGAGCGAACCACCAGCGAAGCCGCCGTCTCCTGACCCGGCCCCTCTGCTACGACTCCCGCGACGGCCTGGACCACCTCGGTGGTCCAGGCCGTCGCGTGCTGCCTGGGGACGAGCCGTGCGCCCACGCGGTCCTGCCGGTCCCCCAAGCGGCTACCGGGCCACCCATCGGCCTCTAGGGCAACGCGCGACCGGTCAGAGGACAGGTCACGACCCGCACTCAGCCGTTCGTGCCCGCCTCCACAAGACGCGGTGCACCGCCGCACAAGCCGGTACCCCGTACGTCTGTGACCCTCCCGTCATGCGAACAACACACACCGTTTACGACCACATCGTGGTGGGCGCCGGGTCCGCGGGCTGTGCCCTCACCCGCAGACTCGTGGACGCCGGCCGGACCGTCCTGCTGATCGAGATGGGCGACCGGGACGACAACCCGGCCATCCATGACCCGGGGCGCCTGTGGGAACTGTGGAACTCCCCGCAGGACCACGCGTACACCACCGAACCCCAGCGGCACGCCTCCGGCACCCAGGTGTTCTGGCCGCGCGGCAAGGTCCTCGGCGGGTCCAGCGCCCTGAACGGCATGATCTACGTCCGCGGCAACCGGGCCGACTACGACAGCTGGGCCTACCAGGGAGCCGCGGGCTGGTCGTACGACGAGGTGCTGCCGTACTTCAAACGCTCGGAGGACTTCGAGGACGGCGCGTCGCACTACCACGGGGCCGGCGGCCCACTGCCCGTCAGCCGGAACCACTCCCCCAACCCGGTCACCACCGCCTTCATCGAGGCATGCCAGGACTACGGGATCCCGTACAACGACGACTGCAACGGCCAGGACCAGCTCGGTGTGAACCTGCTGCACCGCAACATCCGCGACGGCAAGCGCGTCAGCGCGTGGACCGCCTTCATGGAGCCGGTACTCGACAGCGCGCTGCTGACCGTGATGACCGGCGCGACGGTCACGCGCGTCCTGGTGGACGGTGGCCGGGCGCGGGGCGTCGAGCTGCTGCGCGAAGGCCGTACGACTGAGGTCCGCTGCGAAGGGGACGTGATCCTGTCCGGCGGCACCATCGGATCGGCCCAGCTGCTCCTGCTCAGCGGTGTCGGGCCGGCGGACGAGCTGCGGGCCCTCGGGATCAGGGCGACCGCGGACCTGCCGGGAGTGGGCGCGAACCTGCACGACCACACCCTCGCTCCGGTGGTGTGGGAGTCGGCACGGCCGGTGCCGCAGGGCACGGCCAACAAACTGGAGGCCCACTACTTCGCCAAGTCCGACCCGGCGCTGACCGTGCCGGACCTGCAGCCGCTGATGTCCCACCTGCCACTGCCGGTGCCCGACATGGACGTTCCCGAAGAGGGCCACGGCTTCTCGGTCCTCGCCGGGACGATCCGTCCGCTCAGCCGTGGCCGCCTGTGGCTGCGCTCGGCCGACCCCACCCAGGCTCCCGCCCTGGACCCCGGCTACTTCGCCGAGCCGTCGGACCTCACGGCCATGGTGCGGGCCGTGCAGCAGGTGCGGGAGATCGGCGAGGAGAAGTCGCTGGGCGACTGGCGGACCCGCGAGGTCGCACCCGGACCGTATGTGCGTACGGACGCGGAAGTCGCCGCGTACATCAAGCGGACCCTCCTCAGCTATCACCACCAGGTGGGCACCTGCCGTATGGGCATCGACCGTACGGCGGTCGTCGATCCACAACTGCGCGTCCACGGCGTGGCCGGGCTGCGCGTCGCGGACGCCTCCGTCATGCCCTCCGTCACCTCCGGCAACACCCACGCACCTGCCGTCATGATCGGCGAGCGCTGCGCCGACCTCATCCTGGGAGCACAGCTGTGACCAATACCCTTTTCATCGGTGGCGAGTGGCAAGCCGCGGCCTCCGGAGCGGAGTTCGAGACCCTGGACCCGGCGACGGGGCAACCCCACGCCCAGGTGTCCCTGGCGGGGGCCGCGGACGCCGACGCGGCCGTACGGGCCGCCCGCGCCGCCCTCGAGAACCCTGACTGGGCGGGACTCACCCCGGCCCAGCGCGCCCGCATCCTGTGGCGCATCGGCGACCTCATCGAGGAACACGCCGAGGAACTGGCCGAGTTGGAGACCCGCGACCAGGGCCAGCCGCTCGGCATCTCCATGGCGGTCAGCGTCGCCGCGGCTGCCGAGCACTTCCGCTACTACGCCGGCTGGGTCACCAAGATCTACGGCGAGACGGCGCCAGTGTCCATCCCCGGCGTGCTGCAGTACACCAAGCGCGAGCCGGTGGGAGTGTGCGCGCTGATCACCCCGTGGAACTTCCCGCTCATGATCGCGAGTTGGAAGATCGCACCGGCCCTCGCCTGCGGGAACGCGGTGATCGTCAAACCCGCGGAACAGACCCCGATGACCACGGTGCGGCTCGTCGAATTGTGCCGTACGGCGGGTGTGCCGGACGGCGTCATCAACCTGCTGACCGGCGGTCCCGAGGCCGGCCGGGCCCTCGTCGAGCATCCCGGCGTGGACAAGGTCTCCTTCACCGGTTCGACCGAGACCGGCAGGGAGATCGTCCGGGCCTCCGCGGGCAACCTCAAGCGTGTCACGCTCGAACTCGGTGGCAAGGCGCCGAGCCTCGTACTGCCCGGCGCCGACCTGGACGCGGCCGTGGCGGGCTGTCTTCAGGGCGCGCTCCTCAACAGCGGCCAGGTATGCGCCGCGTACACAAGGTTCCTCGTCCACCGCTCCCTCGCCGACGAGTTCGCCGAGCGCTGCGCCAAGGCCGTCAGCGGGATGCGACTCGGCGCGGGCAGCGCGCCCGACACCGAGCTCGGCCCCCTGGTCACCGGCGAACACCGTGACCACGTCCACGCGCTCGTGCGCAGCGGCGTCCAGGAAGGCGCCCAGCTGCTCGCCGGCGGGGCCCCGGTCGACGACCTGCCGGGCTTCTTCTACCAGCCGACCGTGTTCACGGGTGTACGGGACGACATGCGCATCGCCCGCGAGGAGATCTTCGGCCCGGTGCTGTCGGTCCTGCCGTACGACGACGAGGACGAGGCCGTCGCCCGCGCCAACGACACCGAGTACGGCCTGGCGGCGGCCGTATGGACCCGCGACGTGGGCGCGGCGCACCGCGTGGCCGGCTCCATCCGCGCGGGCACGGTGTTCATCAACATGCCCAACCCCGTGGACGCCTCCGCCCCCTGGGGCGGGTTCAAGGCCAGCGGCTGGGGCCGGGAGATGGGCAGCGGCGCCATCGACGCGTACACGGAGGTCAAGAGCGTGTGGACCTCGCTCGCCTGAGGTGCCCGCCCGTCACGGACAGGCAGCCCCACGGGTTCGGACCGCACGAGTCTGATGCCTCCCCCGTCCGCACCGGCAAGGCAGTCGGGACCGCGAAGACGGCTTCCACTCGACGACGGCTGTATCCCGATCGCGGCGACCGCGCTGGAGCCACTGCGGGAGCACGGCCCCGGCCGGGCCCGCGTTCAGGTGCTTCGGCCGTGACCACCGCGAGCGGCTGCCGGACGCGATCGGCGACGCCCGTTGGCGCCGTTCGCCAGGCCGCCAGACCGCCAGGGAAGGGCGAGGGCGAGGGCGCCGCGACGAAACGGGAAGCCGCGGCACGCGAAGCACTGCGCCCCGTCTGCGCGGACTACGGGCGCAAGATCAGCGACGACCGACTCGCCCGCGTCGAAAACCGCGGTTGCGCGTGCCGCGGCCTTCTTTGCCGGATGTCTGGGTCGCTGACGCCGGGCGGGCGCGCCGCGCTTCGAGTCCGAGCCGCCGCCGCAGGGAGTCCGGCGCCTGTCTGCACCGGCCCCGACGCTCGGTGACCGTGAGCGCAGAACCAGGCGGAGCAGGCCACCCCATGAGCTGCGGCCGGACACCGTCTTCTCCACGGCCACCGCACCGACCGACATCCAGGTGACGCGTCAACAGCCAGCTACCTACACTCACCGGCATGACCGACACACCGCGCTGGCTCACCGAGTCGGAGCAGCACGCCTGGCGCAGCTTCGTACGACTGCAGGACAAGCTCCTCGGCCGGCTGGCCCGCGAGGTACAGGCCGAGTGCGGCCTGTCCCAAGCCGACTACGGAGTGCTCGTCCACCTCACCGAGGTACCCGGGGGCCGACTGCGCCTGCTGGAGCTCGCCACGGCGGTGGAATGGGAGAAGAGCCGGATGTCCCACCACATCAACCGGATGACCAAGCGCGGTCTGGTCGTCCGGGAGGAGTGCGCCGATGACGCGCGCGTGGCGTTCGTCGTCGTCACGCCCGCCGGCCGCGAGGCCCTCGCGGACGCCGCCCCCCGCCACGTCGAGCGGGTCCGCCGCCTTTTCATCGACCCGCTCAGCCCGGCGGAGCTCGCCATGCTCGCCCAGATCTCGAACCGCATCCTCGAAGGACTGGAGGAGGACCGCGCGTGAGCGCGACGCGGTAACCGCGTAGCGGACCGTGGTGACGCCCAGCTCCCTGATGAGGGCGAGTACGTCCTCCCGCAGACCTGCCTCGTCGGCGTCGGGGCGGCCGGGCGCGTGGATGTCGTCGTAGACGCAGCGGCCCAGGTGCTCGACGAAGGAGCCGTAGATCCGTGGGTTGACGGCACCGACGCCGAAGGCGGGGTCGAGGGTGAAGCGGCCACGTCGAGGCACAGGCCCGAGGCGACGCCCTTGACGCTGCCGTCGGCGTTCAGCGTCCACTGCCGGTTCGCCGCGCCGGAGCAGTTCCAGATGATCACCTTTGCCGCTTTCCGCGCAGCCGGGCCAAGCGGCAACAGGGGGGCTAACCCCAGTGCCAGTCGGATGCCGTTTCCCTACCGTGGTGTGCATGACCGGTATGGACGCCACGGGCGCGCACGACGCCGACCTCAAGAGGGAACTCAGCGCCACCCTGCAGGCCCGCAGGGAACTGGGCGACGAGTACGAGTCGGCGTTGGTCGACTCGTTCCTGGAGAAGGTCGACCAGCGGATAGACGGCTCGGTGGAACGCCGGGTACGGCGGCAGCTCGCCGAACAGCAGATGGTGACGGCGCGGGACTCACGTGCGCCGAAATCGACCGACACCTTCGGCGAGCGCTTCGGCTTCGCCATCGTGTCGCTGGTCCTGGCGATACCCCTGTCCGCCATCGGCGGCGGCATCTCGGGCCTCCCCGGCCTGCTGGTCGCATGGGGCGGCATCGTGGGCGTCAACGGATTCCAGGCGGCCCGCAGTTCGGCATGGCTCTTCGGCCGGCACCACCGCAGGGGCGGCCAGGACAGCGACGACTGGGAGAACTGAGCACTGAGGACTGAGGACTGACGTCCAGGAGTCACCGCACATGTAGGGAAGTCGGCACCGTAGGCCGGGCAGAAAAAGCTTTCGCGGGGACCGCCGCACCCCCCGTTGCCGGGAGGGCGGGACGACGGCGGTCCCCGCGAGGGACGCGGGCCGGGTCAGGGCCGGGCTGGCGCGTCCTGGGCGTCGGTGGAGGTCCGGGAGCCGCTCCGGAGGTCCGTGACGCCGTTTTGGTGTCGGCCTGGGCGGGGAGCCGCTCCCGCCCTTGCCGACACCCCTAATGTGCCGGACCCGTGTTAAGCGTGTGCTGCGCGGACGTGACGCCCTCGTACCACTTCCACGAAGTCCCCGTCCGAAAGGATTCGGAACGGGACATCGCGGCGCACACCGCAAGTTCCCCTCCGAAACGCCCCGTTCACCGGATGTTCGCTACTGCTTGCCGCCCTTGGCCAGGAAGGCCAGCAGGTCCTGCCGGCTGACGACTCCGGTCGGCTTGCCCTCGACGAGCACGATCGCCGCGTCGTGGGCGCCCAGTACGGACATCAGGTCGCCGACCGGTTCGCCGGAGCCGACCTGGGGCAGCGGCGCCGACATGTGCTTCTCCAGCGGGTCGTCGAGCGAGGCCCGCTGGGTGAACAGCGCGTCGAGCAGTTCACGTTCGACGACCGACCCGACGACCTCCGCCGCCATGACGTCCGGGTGTCCGGCGCCGGGCTTCACGATCGGCATCTGGGAGACGCCGTACTCACGCAGCACCTCGATGGCCTGACCGACGGTCTCGTCCGGGTGCATATGGACGAGGGAGGGGATGTGACCGTGCGCCTTGTCGTCGAGGACGTCGGCGACGCGGGCGGAGGGGCCGGTGTCCTCCAGGAAGCCGTAGTCCGCCATCCACTCGTCCAGTCAATCGGCAAACATGCAGATTGCTGTTACGATCCTCGAAACAACTAGTAGGGGGACTACGCCTTGGCTGGCACCTCGCGCAGCTATCTGAACCCTGACCTGGTCAAAGCCCTGTCCGAGGGACAGACCTTCGAGCAGTGGCTAGGGGACCGGATACCCGGCATCGACTACGCCCGGATCAGCGGCGACCAGGCCGTCAGGTCCAGCACGAAGGCCAAGACGAGAGAGAAGGGTGTCGGTATCCGGCACCAGCACGAGGGCAACGACGAGGTAGCGGCAGAGCACGGCATCGCCATCGTCCGCTTCTACGAGGACAACAACATCACCGCGGCTGACCCAGACATCGTTCGTCCCAGCTTTCGCGAGATGACCCGAGCCATGCTCCACCGGAAGGTCCCCGAGGGCTACCCCGTCCGAGCCATCGTCGCCACCGAGTACGAGCGAGTCTGGCGACTGCCCGAGGACTACATCCGCTTCCGCCGCGCCGTGATCTCCGAGCCGGACGGCTTCTTTGTCGAGCGAGGCAAGCCCTACGACATCCACAGCGTTGGGGGCAACATCGTCGGACTCGTCAACTCGGGCGTCTCCGAGGGCGAGGTCTCCAAGACGAAGGAACGCATCCTGCGCAACATGCGCAGGCGTGCCCAGGACGGCACCACTCCCGGCGGCCGACGCCGCTTCGGCTGGCTCGCCCAGGACCTCAGGGAGGGCCGAGCCACGAACATGGCCCTCGACCCCGACGAGGCCCCCTACGTTCGCAAGATGATCGACTGGGCTCTCGAAGGCCGGGCCTGGAAGACGATCGCCCGAGACCTCAACGAGCTGGGCTCGGTCGGAGCATCCGGGAAGCCCTGGTCGGGGGAAACGGTCCGCCAGCTCCTCGTCAATCCCGTGATCTGCGGCATGCGCCAGGTGAAGGGCGAGATCGTCAAGGACACCAAGACGGGTGAGCCGGTCATGGGCAAGTGGGAGACGATCGCCACCGTTGAAGAGTGGGAAGCGATCCGCGACCTGTCAAAGCGGCGCGGAGCACAGCGGGGCATGCGCCTGACCAACGGCGGAGGCAAGGTTCCTGGTGCCCCCGAGTCCCGCGCACGCAAGTACCTCTTCAGCGGCTTCCTGCGGTGTGGTGCTACGCGCAGGGACGGTAAGGGCATCTGCAACGCCAAGATGGGAGGGGTGCGCCGGCCGACGGCGAGCAACCCGGATAACTGCGTCTATCAGTGCGTGAGCTTGGATTGCGGAAAGACGGCCCGCAGCTTGCAGAAGGTTGATGAGTTCCTTGGAGAGCTGGTGATTCGGGCCCTCGAAGCGGAGTTCAAGCACGCAGAGACGAAGTCGACTCCGTGGGAGGGCGAAGAGAAGCTGACGGTCCTGAAAACGAAGAAAGACTCCCTCGAATCCAAGTGGCTGGAGGGAGCTGTGTCGGACGACCAGTTCTACCGGCTGACGCCGCAGCTCGAAGAGCAGATTGAGGCCCTGGAAGAGGACCGCAGGGAGCACGCGGCGATCGAGGCCGCGAACAACACCTTCTCCGGTTGGGACCGGTCGAAGTGGGCTGGGATGGACTTGACTCAGAAGCGCATGGCTATCGGCCGGATCATGCACGCGGCAATCATCATGCCCTTCCCCGAGGGGCGGTCCAAGAGGGCACCGTTCGACGCCAACCTGATCAAGGTCATCCCTCGTAGGTCGAGTGCTCAGCAAGACTGAGGATCGCTCGCAGTTCTCGGTTAGCATCCTCGGGCAGAGGCAGGATGTTGCCCACCTCCCACGTCACCCAGTCGTCAACGCTAATCGGCTCAAAGGTGCTCAACTCTTAGCCTCCTCGCAACAGGCCCCCGGCATCCCGCACTGGGGCCAGGGACAGCGTGGCCTGCTTCGCGGTCCAGTACGGCAGGACCACGTGACCGGCGACCAGGCCTCGCATGTCCGGAACTCGTGGTCCCTCGAAACACCTTTCGGAGGCGGCCTGCCAGCCCCTACCCCGAACGCTGTGCGCTGGAAGGTCCCGGTCGCGTCTCCCCCGAGGCGATCGGGACCGCTGTGTGTCTGCACGCGCTACAGGCCCCCTGTGCACGGTTCCGGACCCTCGCGGGCGCTTCGCGCCGTAGACAGCACAGCGCCCCCGGCCGATGGCCGGGGGCGTCTAGCTGAGGCGGAGGAGTCAGGCTGCTTCGGCCTGGTGGCTGCTGTCCGGGTTCAGGACGGTCCACAGTTCTGCCCAGGTGTCCTGGTCGATGGACGGAAGCAGCGTTTCGAGCTGCTTGGAAACCCACCCGTCCACGGTCGGGTAGGTCTCGATCTTCTTAGCCATGGTTCTCCTCCGCACAGGTCTTGTCCCGCAGGGGACGTGCTGTCAGCCGGTGGAGTCGGAAAGGAAGGCCAACAGGTCTTGGCGGGTGATCACTCCGGTGGGCTTGCCGTCCACCAGGACCACCGCCGCGTCCCGTCCTTCCAACACGGACATCATCCGTGCTACCGGTTCTCCCGATCCGACAACCGGCAGTGGCGGGCTCATGTGCTTCTCGATCGGGTCTCCCGACCCGGCGCGATCGGCGAACAGTGCATGCAAGAGCACTCGTTCGTCCACGGCCCCGATCACTTCGGGGGCCATCACATCGGGATGCCCAGCTCCCTTGGCCACTACCGGCATCTGCGATACCCCGAACTCCCTCAGTACCTCGACTGCGGCCCCAACGGTCTCGGTGGGGTGCATGTGTACGAAGTTCGGGATGCCGCCTCCCTCCTTCTGCTTCAGCACGTCTCCTGCGGTCGACTCCGTTGCCGTGGCTTCGCTGAACCCATGTTGACCGATCCACTCGTCGTTGAAGATCTTGCTGAGGTACCCGCGCCCGCTGTCGGGCAGCAGCACGACGACGACATCGTCCGGTCCGAGCCGCTCCGCGACCCGCAGTGCGGCGACGACAGCCATTCCGCAGGAGCCGCCCACCAGCAGGCCCTCCTCCTTGGCGAGCCGCCGGGTCATCTGGAAGGAGTCCTTGTCGGACACGGCGATGATCTCGTCGGCGACGGTCCGGTCGTAGGCGGTGGGCCAGAAGTCCTCCCCCACCCCTTCGACGAGGTACGGCCGTCCGGACCCCCCGGAGTACACGGACCCTTCCGGGTCGGCCCCGACGACCTGGACGCGCCCGTCACTGGCGTCCTTCAGATAGCGCCCGGTCCCGGAAATCGTTCCCCCGGTCCCCACTCCGGCCACGAAGTGGGTGATCCGCCCCTCGGTCTGCTCCCACAGCTCGGGGCCGGTGGAGTGATAGTGCGAGAGGGGGTTGTGGGGGTTGGAGTACTGGTCGGGCTTCCAGGCGCCCGGCGTCTCGCGCACCAGCCGGTCGGACACGTTGTAGTACGAGTCCGGGTGCTCTGGGTCAACAGCGGTGGGGCAGACCACCACGTCGGCGCCGTACGCACGCATCACGTTGATCTTGTCGGTGGAGACCTTGTCGGGGCAGACGAAGATGCACTTGTAGCCCTTCTGCTGAGCCACGATGGCCAGCCCGACCCCGGTGTTTCCGCTGGTCGGCTCAACGATCGTGCCGCCGGGCCGGAGCTCGCCGCTCTCCTCCGCCGCCTCGATCATGCGCAGGGCGATGCGGTCCTTCACGGAGCCGCCGGGGTTGAAGTACTCGACCTTCGCGAGGACGGTCGCCTGGATGCCCGCGGTCACACTGTTGAGCCTCAGCAGCGGGGTGTTGCCGACGAGGCTGATCATCGAGTCGTGGAATTGCACCGTTGTCTCCGGTTGCCGCACATAAAAGTGGTTGTCATTGGTGCGGCCCAGCCTAAGGCTCCCCCTCGGCATTCACCTCACGTAACGATTGGCGGACGGTCGGTACGGGGCAAGGAGTGGTTGTACGGCTACGAGGAGGTGGCGGCGACGCATGACGAGCATGTCCAGGGCAAGGGTGGCCCGGCGGATCGCGGCCGGCGCTGCGTACGGCGGTGGCGGGATCGGCCTGATGAGCGCGGCGGCCGTGGGACTGGTGCTGGCCGAGGTACGGATGGCGAAACGCCAGGTGGGCAACGGCGGCAGTCCGCACCCGCCGAGTGCGGACGGCCTGTACGGACGCGTGTACGCGACGCCCGGTGAGCCCCCGCTCAGACTCGTCCTGCTGGGCGACTCCACGGCAGCGGGCCAGGGCGTCCACCGGGCCCGCCAGACCCCGGGCGCCCTGCTCGCGTCCGGTCTCTCGGCGGTCGCGGAACGCCCGGTGGAACTGCGCAACGTGGCGCTGCCCGGCGCCCAGTCCGACGACCTGGACCGCCAGGTGGGGCTGACCGTCTCGGCGTCCGAGTGGATCCCGGACATCTGCGTGATCATGGTCGGCGCGAACGACGTCACCCACCGGATGCCCCCGACGCGCTCGGTCCGCCACCTTTCCTCGGCGGTACGCAGGCTGCGTACGGCGGGTGCGGAAGTGGTCGTGGGCACCTGTCCCGACCTGGGCACCGTCGAGCAGGTCCAGCAGCCGCTGCGCTGGCTGGCCCGCCGGGCGTCCCGGCATCTGGCGGCGGCCCAGACGATCGGGGTCGTGGAACAGGGGGGCCGCACGGTGTCGCTGGGCGACCTGCTCGGCCCCGAGTTCGAGGCGAACCCGCGCGAACTGTTCGGCCCGGACAACTACCACCCCTCCGCGGAGGGCTACGCGACGGCGGCGATGGCGGTACTCCCCACGGTGTGCGCGGCCCTGGGCCTGTGGCCTGCGGAGGAGGAGCGCCCGGACGTGTCCCGCCGCGAGGGCTTCCTGCCGGTGGCGCGTGCGGCGGCAGCGGCGGTGTCGGAGCCAGGCACGGAGGTCACGGCCGCGATGCCCACGGGGCCCAGGGGACCCTGGGCACTCCTCAAACGCAGGCGGCGCAGGCGGGTACCGGCGACGGACCCGGCGCCTACGCCGGGGGGAGTGTCGAGCGGCTGATCCCGGCGAGGGCGTGCCGGAGGGGGAATCGCCAGAACCGGCCCTCCGTGACATGTCGCGGAGGGCCGGACCTTGGCGTCAGGGGCGGACTCCCCTGGCCGGGGCGGGAATCGGGGCCGGATGGTGGCAGGTGCAGGTGCACACGAGGTAGTGGACGCCGGGTACGCCGGTGTCGCGGGGTTCGGAGTCCTGGCACCCGGGGTGCTGGCCCAGGACGCAGCGGGGGACCGGAACAAAGGTTCGGTTGTCCAGATCGGGTCGTGGGGTTGGGTCATCGCCTCCCCCTGTCCCGGTCGAGGTCCGTCCCTCCGACCAGTGGAATCACGTACCAGCGTGCGCCCCTGGCGTCCTTGTGGTCTCCCTCGTGTCCTTTGGGGAGGATGCAGGCTCCGCTCTCGCTGAAGATCGGCGCCCGGTAGAAGAGCGAGGCGCGAACGGTCCCGCACGCGGTGGTCGGGATGGTGGTCATCCGGCACCTCCGTCGTACGCCCGGCGGTAGTCGTCCCACAGTCCTTGTCCGTTCTCACACCCGTCCTGTACTCGGCTGACGCGCTTGCAGTCGGCGCACTTGCGTGCGTGCTCGAACCAGTGCCGGTAGGCCCGCAACATCGGCAACTCGGCCTGCGGTACAGCGGCTTGGACCCTGGTGCCCCTGGCGCTGGTCATCGGGCCCTCACCGCGCTCAGCTCGGCGTGGATGTTCCGGGTGTCGCCGCTGATGCCGAAGTCCACGGCCAGCACGGTGATCGCCAGGCGGCGCAACCGCACCGCCCGCTCACGCGCCGCCCAATAGGGACGCACCCGGGCCGCACGGGGCGCCGCGACAGAGTCCATGAGAGCGGGTAGGTACGGCCGTGACAGCCGGGACGCGGAACCGTCGAGGGGTGCCCGGTCGGTGCTGTACGGCGACCGGCGCACAGCAGGCGCGCATTCCGCTGGAGCGCGAGGATCCCCTGCGTTCTTGCTGGTCACGACGGCGCGTGTTGCCGTCGAGGGTTTCCGGCGGGTGCCGGTCGGTGGGATCAGGCGGGTGAGACCCCAGAGAACCAGGGTCACCACCACCCAGTGCAGCGCCGCAGCGCTACGCTCGGCCATGTTCATCAACTCCACTTCAGTTGGCGAGCCACGCCCCGGGGGTCCTGACCGACTCGCCGGGGTCTTCTTGTCTCGTGCTCACCGTCCTCCCTGGCATCTGGCATCCGCAATAGAATCTGCCAGGAATCAGCCTTGGTGGAAGAAATGGCACATGCCAACGCATGCGCATGGCTTCCGCAGTGCAAGCGACGGATGCAAGGCTGAACACATCGCACGCAACGCGCGCACATGCGCGGGATCGGGGAGCACATGGCGGCAAGACCTCAGCCAACCGCCAGGCGGATCGGACTCGGCCATGAACTACGGCAGTTGCGCAAGGAAGCCGGGCTCACCATCGCTCAAGCCGTCGACGGCCTGAGCGTCGACGAGAGCACCCTCCAACGCGTCGAGACCGGCTGGAAGTCCTTCCGGCAGGCCGGCCACCTGCGGGAACTGCTGGAGCGCTACGGCATCACCGACGACGACCAGATGGACCGGCTCGTCGCCCTCCAGCGCGAGGCGTCCAGCCGGGAATGGTGGTCGGACGGCAGCACGAACATGCTCTCCGGCATGCCCCGCTTCCTCGGCATCGAGGCCGCGGCCCGGGAAATCCGCGCCTTCCACCCGACCGTCGTCCCGGGCCTGCTTCAGGCCGAGCTGTACGCACGTGCCGTACACGAACTGCACAAGCTCATTGACGAGACCACGTCCGAGTTCATGGAGCAGAGCGTGCGTCTGCGGATGAAGCGGAAGGAGGCGCTGACCCGCGAGGACGACCCCGTGAAGCTCTGGGTCGTTCTCAACGAACCGGCCCTGCGGTATCCCGTCGGCAGCGCCGATGTGATGCGGGAGCAGTACGACGAACTGGGCAAGCTGGCCGCCCTGGAGAACGTCACCATCCAGGTGCTCCCCCAGGGAGAGCGGGGCTACGTGGCATTCCACGACGTGAACATCATGATCCTCGGCGACGGGCTGCCGACGACCATCCAGAGCGACACCGCGATGCGCACCGTCGCCGTCACTGACAAGCCCCGCGAAGTCGGTCGGTTCTCCCGGATGTTCGACGTCATGGCGTCGAACGCCCTTCCCCCACGCGACACACCGAAGATCCTGAACCAGCTAGCGCGAGAGATCACAGAATGAACACACAGCCAGCCACGAACACGGCACCCCTTCCGGAGGGCATGGACTGGGTCAAGTCCTCCTACAGCAACAACGGCGGCAACTGCATAGAGATCTCCAACGACCTCCCCGGCGTTGTCCCCGTCCGCGACAGCAAGACCCCTCACGGGCCGATCCTGGTCGCTTCAGAAGCGGCTTGGGGCACCTTCGTGGAACACATCAAGCGCTGACCGCACAGTCTGAAGGAGCTCAGTGAGTGGTCGGCTCGGTCTTGTCCAGACCGAAGGCTTGAGGGCCGAGTGCCCGGAGAGCAGTCAATATCGCCCTGATCTGAGGCACTTCGTGAGTGCGGTAGATACCTGTTCCTCCGAGATGCGCCAAAACCGTAAAGAAGCCTTCGGCGGTGCGGAACTCATCTTCGAATAGACCGAAGGCGTGAGGCAAGGCGTGGCAGATTGGAATCCCTATCCGTCGAAGCCTGAATGTATTCAGGAGGGCCCGCCCCTGATAGTGAGTGCGAATATTGGCGGCTACAGATCTCTCGTGAGAGAAGCCAATTCCGGGGTCAATGACGATTCGATCGACCCCAACTGAGCGAGCGTGATCCACGCGCCTCTCAAAGTAGTCAAGCATCCTAGGAATGGGGTCTTGGTCGATGCCCTTGGCGCTCACATCCCGAGAGTTCTGCCCTTCGACATAGCAAAGAATAACTGTCGCCTGATGGTCGGCCAGCATAGGGAATATTTCACCGTCTGATGCCAACCCTCCGGAGTAATTCAGCAGGAGCGCCCCCGCTTCCAGGCACGATCGGGCAACGGCAGGCTCATAGGTCTCGATCGAAACGGCGATACCTTCCGAAGTAAGCCCCTTCACGACTGGCACCAAGGCGGAGATCTGTTCTTGTGCAGTGACCTGCACAGTATGGGGGTTGCTTGACTCGGCGCCGACATCGACGATATCGGCTCCTTGCGCAGCGAGAATACGCCCTTTCCGGATAGCGGAGTGGGTTGAGGTCGCAATGCTCTCCCGATAGGTGGAGTCTTGAGAAAGATTGACGCATCCCATGATGGCGGGGGTGGTGTCGACATCGATTTCTCGATCCCCCACGCGAAGCGGGTCGACAGGTAGGGAAAGATCGTCCTCAAATCGCCGCGCCAGATCTATCAAATCGGTAAGGGAAATCATCCGACCTCACTCTCAACTAGATACTTTGCGCAGATCCACCGGGACCTCGGCGCGTCGGAGAGGGCACGCCCGCTGGCGGAACGCGCGCTGCGCCTGCACGAGTCCAGCGTGCCGGCGGTCATATCGACGAGGCGGCGTACGGGCCGGACGACCCCTACGTGAGCTTTGACCTGATTGCACTGGCGAACGTTCACGTCGACCTCGGCGACTACGCCACGGCCGTGCCGCTGATCTCGCGGGCGCTGCGGATCCGCGAGGCCAGGTACGCACCGGACCACCTGTACATCGGGTACGTACTGCTGTTCAAGGCCCAAGTCCTGCACACGTTGAACGACCCGACGGCAGTGGACCTCGCGCGCCGGGGTGCACAGATCATGCACACCCGACTGGGCAAGACCCACCCCAAGACCCTGGACGCATTCGCTCTGGTCAACCGTCTAGGTTGACGACGCCGCCCTAGCGGCCGACGAGCCGACGGAGCAGGCGCTTTGTGCGCGGTCTGGAAGGACCCGAGTTCGTCAGGCAGGTCTCGCCAGGGCGAGCAGGTGCGGTATTTCCACGCGATGGCCTCCAACGTCCGGCGGTGATCGGCCCGCCGTCGTCCACGGACCGGATCGGCCGGCATCAGCGGCTCGATCCGGTCCCGCATCGCATCGCATCAGTGATCAACAGCCGGACAGACACATCCGATCAGCTGACCAGCCCATCAAAGAGACACGCGCCAGGGGCGGCGGGGCCGGACACAACCGCGCCTAACTCACCCGATACCCCCGAATCACCCTGTACTCCACGGCTCCCCCGTCCGCGAACCCCGCGCTCGCCCGCAGCGACACATACCCACCGGACGCGGGCCGCCCGGGCAACGGCACCACCCACGCGTCCCGCCCGGCCTTCACGGGTCGCGCCTTCCGCCAACTGCCCCCGTCGTCGTACGACACCTCCACCGACACCGACCGCACCGCCGAAGCGGCAGCCCCCGGCTGCCGTACGAGCCGCATCGGCACGACCGGCAGCCTGCCCGTGTTGCTCTGATCGACAACGGGCGCGAAGTCGAAGGCCGACAGCCCGACCGCCTCCTGCCCGCTCACCTCACCGGAGCGGAAGGTCCAGGAGCCGCTGATGCTCGTACCCAGCCCGAAGCCTCCGTTGGCCGCGCTGCGCTCGGCGGAGTACTCCAGGCGGTAGGTCGACTCGGCCGCCGGGACTGTGCCCGAGGCGTCGGTCCACGGGTAGTTCAGCTCCACGAGTTTCTGGTCGCGGTAGTAGAAGGCGACCCTGCTCTTGTCGTACGACGAGTAGCCGGTGTGGCCCGCCTGGTCGCCGGCCATCGGGACGTTGAAGGAGAGGCGGTTGCCCTCGCGGGTGACGAACGTCGTGCGGGTGAAGCGTGGGCCGGGTACCGCTTTCTGCCAGGTCACGGTGTAGCGCTTGCCGGGCTTGTAGGTCTCGTAGTCGCTGAAGAACTGGGTCTGGAAGGTCCCGTCGGCCGCGTACTGGTTGTAGCGCGTCTCCCACATCGTGTCGTCGGCCTTGTAGTACAGGGTTCGGCTGCCCGGGGTGTCGAACCAGCTGGCGCCCGCCGACAGCGCGCTCCCGCCCTCCGGTGGGAAGCCGAAGTTGTGCTGGAACGCCCGCGAGGGCGCACCTGTCGTCGCCGAAGTCACCGAGTAGTACCGCTGCTTCACCTGCGCCAGTTCGCTCTGCCTGACCACCCGGCTGAAGTTCGTCGGCAGATGGCCCCGTTCGAACCACACCAGCACGTATTCGTACGGCGAGTCGTTGTACGTGCCGTCCGCGCCCTTCTTCGCCCAGAAGCCGCGTACGTCCGCGACCAGCGCCCCCTCCCCCGGGCCCACGTCGTCGCCCAGGGCGGCCGTGAACAGTTTGCCGAAGGAGTCGGCGGTGACCCGCATGCCGAAGCCCGTCCCGTTGGTCAGTTCGCGGCGGAAGCCGACCGCCGCGAGGCGCAGGCTCGCGTCCTTGCGGGGGAGGGTCGCCGAGACGGGTGTGGCCTTGCGGGCGTCGAGGACGATCTCGCTGTCGCCGGTCACCGTGAGGGTGGGGCGGGCCAGCAGTGTCGTACTGCCGTCCGATGCCGTGATGACCGACGCGTCGACCGTGTAGCGGCCCTCCGGTACGGCGACCGTGCCCGAGCCGGACGGGTCGTACACGAAGCGGTAGACCGAGCCGTCGAGGCTCATGATGTCGGTCCAGTAGTTCGCCGCCGGGTTGCCCGCGCGGTCGATGACCTTGACCGTCAGGTTGTGGGTGGGGGTGGCCTTGGTGATCGTGAGCGGTACGCGGATCGAGGTCCCGGTCGTCGCGTCCGCGCCCACCAGCGCGCCCTCGAACACGCCCGTGCCGCTCTGGACGCGCGTGTCGGCGGTCAACGTCACCGTGGTCGCCTCGCCCGGCGGGACGGTCGTCCTCTCCGGGCTGACCGTGAACATGCCGGCCGGCGCAGCGGAACCGCCGGGGCCGGTCACCTTCGCCGCGAAGTCCAGGGTCACCGGGTCCTTGCCGTCGTTGCGGTAGGTCACCGCCTTGACCACCGGCACGTCGTCGTCGGCCGGGGCGGCCTGGGTGCCCAGGGGCAGGGCGGTCGGGGTGGCGAGGACGGACTGGTGGACGGCGCGGGCCACATCCACCCGGCCCGCGCCCTGCGCGTTGACGTTCGCGCCGGGAGTGGGTGTCGCCGACGCCATGAGGGCCGCCTTGAGCTCGGCCGCCCGCCAGCCGGGGTGCTGTCCGGCGAGCAGGGCCGCTGCTCCGGACACGTGCGGGGTGGCCATGGAGGTGCCGGAGAGGGAGGTGTAGCCGGGCTCGACCTCGATGTAGTCGCTGCCCGCGTGCACGGCCCGCGCGGCGACGATGTCGACGCCCGGTGCGGTGATCTCCGGCTTGATCGCGCCGTCCTCGCGCGGGCCCCGGCTGGAGAAGTCGGCCATGACGTCCTGCTTGTCGACGGCGCCCACGGAGAGCGCGGCGTCCGCGGTGGACGGGGAGTCGACCGAGCCGTCCGCGCTGCCGTCGTTGCCTGCGGCGAGCACGAAGAGGGCACCGGTCTTCGCGGTCAGCGTGTTCACGGCCTGTTCCAGGACGTCCTCGCCCGGGGCGTCGTCACCGCCGAGGCTCATGCTGACGATCTGCGCCCGGGGCGCGGCCCACTCCATCCCGGCCAGGATCGCCGAGTCGGGGCAGGAGCGGTCGGGGCACACCTTGCCGATCAGCAGGGACGCGCCCGGCGCGACCCCCTTGTACTTCGCGCCGCCGCCCGCCACCGTCGACGCCACGTGCGTGCCGTGGCCGACCAGGTCGTCGGTGTCGGCGGCGTCGGTGAAGTTGACGGCCTCCTTGATCCGTCCGGCCAGGTCGGGGTGGGTGGCGTCGACTCCGGTGTCCAGGACGGCGACCGTGACGCCCGTGCCGTCGTACCCCGCCTGCCATTCCGTGGGCGCGCCGATCTGCGGCACGCTCCGGTCCAGGCTGATCTGCCGCTTGCCGTCCAGCCAGAGTTTGGCGATGCCGCTCGCCGTGCGCAGTCCCGTCGTACGGCTGCCGGTGGTCACCCCGTCCCAGAAGGTGGCCGCCGTCTCCTTCGCCACGGCCACTGCCGCGCCGTCGACGGCTCGCAGGGTGCGGGTCACCCTGGCTCCGTCCGTGGCGCGCAGGCTTCGGCTGCCGAGCGTCGCGTCGGCGTACGTCACGATCGTGGGCAGTACGGCCGTACTGGCGTCGTCGTACCCGGCCGCGACCAGGCCCGTCACATCGAACAGCCGCTCGTCGACCTGGCCGCCGGCGACCATGCGGAGGGCGTCGTTCGGGACGACGTACTGGTGGCCGTCGCGTTCGAACTGCTGGAAGCCCATGCTCTCGCGGCCGAGGGCGGGTTCGATGGCGACGCCGGCGCCATCAACTCCCTTGCCCGTGCTGGACAGTTCGACCCTGTCGCCGGTGACGAGGGTGACCCGGTGGAGGCCGGCCTGCTGTGCGGGCCCGTGGGTCCATCCGGAGGCGTTCCCGGCAACGACCGTGCCCGTACCGCCAGTTGTACCCGTCCCACCTGTTGCGCCGGTTGGGCCGGTTGCGCCGGACGCGGGTGCGCCCGCCACAACTCCCTGTATCAGCAGGACAGTTACCAGCGCGCCGCTCAGTCTTCTGGACATGCGGGACATACGGCCTCCACTGCTGCTGTGGTGACGGTCGTGACTCCGGTCGCCTTCGACTGTCCCGCCCGATGCGATCTTTCGGGTACTCCCAACCGCCCATAACATCGCGCTATGGATCTCGAGATCCGCCACTTACGCGTCCTGAACGCCATCGCCGATACCGGCTCCATCACCCGCGCCGCAGCGGCCCTCGGCTTCACCCAGCCCGCGCTGACCGCCCAACTCCAGCGCATAGAACGGGCGTTGGGAGGTGCCCTGTTCGTACGGGACGGGAGCGGCTCCCGGCCGACGGCCTTCGGCGCGATGGTGCTGACGCACGGGCAGGGCATCCTCACGGCCCACGAGGACCTCATGCGTGACGTACGACAGCGGGGCCCCGACGACTCCGACCTGACCGCCGTCCGGCTCGGATCCGTCCCCGGCCCGCTCACCGCCGTACTGGTGACCACCGCGCGCAGCCTGCTGCCCCGGGCCGAGATCACCCTGCACACCTGCGACACGGAGGAGGAGCAACTCGAACTGCTCGCCACCGGCCGGCTCGACTTCGGCCTGGTCGTCGACTACCCGGAGTACGAGCTGGCGCTGCGTCCCGGGCTCAGCGAGGCCCTTCTCGCCGTCGACCCCGTCTTCGTGCTGATCTCCGAACGGCATCCGCTCGCCGCCCGCCCCGACATCCCCCTCTCCGCGCTCTCCGGTGAGGCCTGGCTGGCCGGCGAGAACAAGGACGTACGGATGCGGACGCAGTTCCGGGCCGCGTGCCGACGCGCCGGATTCGCCCCTCGCCGGGTGCAGCGGCTGAGCGGCAGCGTGGTGTTCCCGCTGGTCGGACAGGGTCACGGGGTCGCCCTCGCGCACCCGCTGGTGACCGAGCGCGAGGGTGTGGTCGTACGGCCGCTGACCGGGGACCCGATGGGCGTACGGCAACGGCTGGTGTGGGCGGCCCACAGCCCTCTCGCCGAACACGCGCCCGCGCTGCACGACGCGCTCACGAAGGCGTACTGGGCGGAGGCGCAGCGGGCGCGGGTGTACTGGGGGTGGCTGGAGGGGAGGGGGCGACTGCCGTCCCCCGCGCCCCCGCCCTGAGCAAGCGCTTAGAAAAGTGCGGCCCGAGTCACACCGCCACACGCGTGACCGGGACCATACGTACGGGTAACTTCCAGACCAGGTCTGCTTACACCCTCGTCGCCAATGGAGCCGTCATGCCGGAAGCCGTCATCGTCTCGACCGCCCGCTCCCCCATCGGACGCGCCTTCAAGGGCTCCCTCAAGGAGCTGCGCGCCGACGATCTCACCGCCACGATCATCCAGGCCGCGCTGGCCAAGGTCCCCGAGCTCGACCCGCGGGACATCGACGACCTGATGCTCGGCTGCGGTCTGCCCGGCGGCGAGCAGGGCAACAACCTCGGGCGGATCGTCGCCGTACAGATGGGCATGGACTACCTGCCGGGCTGCACGATCACCCGTTACTGTTCCTCGTCCCTCCAGACGTCCCGCATGGCACTGCATGCCATCAAGGCGGGCGAGGGCGACGTCTTCATCTCGGCCGGTGTCGAGATGGTCTCCCGGTTCACGAAGGGCAACTCGGACTCGCTGCCCGACACGCGCAACCCGCTCTTCGCGGAGGCCGAGGCGCGCACCGCGGCCGTCGCGGAGCAGGAGGGCACCTCGTGGCACGACCCGCGCGAGGACGGCCTCGTGCCGGACGCGTACATCTCGATGGGGCAGACCGCCGAGAACCTCGCCCGCGTGAAGGGCGTGACCCGTCAGGACATGGACGAGTTCGGCGTCCGTTCGCAGAACCTCGCCGAGGAAGCCATCAAGAACGGCTTCTGGGCGCGCGAGATCACCCCGGTGACGCTGCCCGACGGCACGGTCGTCAGCAAGGACGACGGTCCGCGTGCGGGTGTGACGCTGGAGGGCACCCAGGGGCTCAAGCCGGTGTTCCGTCCGGACGGACTGGTCACGGCCGGCAACTGCTGCCCGCTGAACGACGGTGCCGCGGCCGTCGTCGTCATGAGTGACACGAAGGCGCGCGAGCTGGGCCTCACACCGCTGGCCCGCATCGTGTCGACCGGCGTCTCCGGCCTCTCCCCCGAGATCATGGGCCTCGGCCCGGTCGAGGCGAGCCGGCAGGCGCTGCGTCGCGCCGGCCTCACCGCCGACGACATCGACCTGGCCGAGATCAACGAGGCGTTCGCCGCCCAGGTGATCCCCTCCTACCGCGACCTCGGCATCCCGCTGGAGAAGGTCAACGTGAACGGCGGCGCCATCGCCGTGGGCCACCCCTTCGGCATGACGGGCGCGCGCATCACGGGCACGCTCATCAACTCCCTCCAGTTCCACGACAAGCAGTTCGGCCTGGAGACGATGTGCGTCGGCGGCGGCCAGGGCATGGCGATGGTCATCGAGCGCCTGAGCTGAACCGTCGCGCTCCCCGCGAATCCCCAACTGGCGGAATCGTTTCGGTAGTCGACCGGACGCAGTGAGTGAGAAGGCGGCCCGGAACCCCGTAACCACCGGGGTTCTGGGCCGTTTTGTGATCCAATCTCCCCCAGGATGTGACCTATCTCGCTCTGGCGGGGTATTTGCGCAGGTCAGGGCAGGTTCGATACCAAACCCCGGGCCCAAAGTCCTGTCCGTTTCGTGACGTTACGCACTGACAGGTGGTTAGTGCATCCTTCAAGCTGATGTAGGAAGTCGGGGGTCGACTTTGAACCGGGAGTACGTCAGTGAGCGCTACGCCTCTTGCTCTGCTGCTCGCCACAGCCACCATCACCACGGCTGTGGGCGTCGCCGTTCTGCGCACCCTGCTGGCGCTGCGTCGACAGATCGCGGCCCTGCACGCCGAGCTCGCCGCCCAGAGTCTCGCCGTCGGAGCGCACGGTCTCGTACCGCAGGCCCGCACCTCCGCGGACACCGCCGAGATACGCGCTGCGGTGGCCGAGGCGCTCGCCGAGGAGCGGGAGCGGGAACTTGCCGAGGCGCGCGCTTTCTGGGCCGCCCAGGAGGCGCGTGACGCCTCCGACGCGCCCTCCCTGCTCGGCCTCCCGGACAGCGAGCTGTTCCTGCCCCGCCCGGCGGACTTCGCGGGCCTGGAGTCCCTGGAACCGGTGACCGAGCCCAGCACCGACGTCGACGAGTTCGCCGGGGAGTCCGCCGAACTGGCCGCCGCCCGTCGCCGGCACCCCTCGCACCCCGACTTCGTGCCGGCCCAGTCGCCCGTCGCGAACGACCACGAACGCACGGTCGCCTGCCTGGAGGACCTCGCCGACTCCCGCACCGCCCTGGCCGACGTCCGCCCGGGCCCCCTGGGCACCCTCGACGTCTACGTCTTCACCGACGGTACGACCCTCTGCATGACCCCGGGCCACCGCGAAACCGCGGAACGCCTCTCCACAGCCCTGCGCTCGGGCGCGGCCCCGGTCCTCCTCGGCGGCTCGGGCATCTCGGGCGCCTACGCCCTGACCTTCGAATGCGGCGAGGAAACGGTGTACGTACTGGCGGACAGGGTCATAGCGTCCCTGTAGTCGAAAGCGGCCACTGCCCGCAGTCGCGGAGGCCGGCCACGATTGCAGGTCGCGAAGGTAAGTCTCGGTCACGGCAGCTGGTGTTCGTCGCCGAGAGGGACCGGCCGTTCAATCGCCGCCGACAGAAGCGCCCCGACAGGGGCGCGGGGCTCTGACATTTGCGGCTCCGCCGCGCGGGCGCGAGAAGCCCCGCCGGGCCGCCGGCCGACAACGAACCCGCTAGACCCCGGCCCGCTGCTGCGCCTCGGCGACCAAGGTCAAAGCCGAGGCCAACTCCCCCTCGCTCCGCAGAACAAGCGCCAGATCATGCGCGGCAACAGTCACCTGATCCGCCGCGGCGAACATCCCCACATCAGGCATGACCCGAGGCTCGACCCCGGGCGACTCCACCAGCTGGGCACGCCGTGCCAACTCCCTGGCCAGCCCCAGCGCCTCCGCCGCAGCCCCCCTTTGCAACCGACTCTGCGGCGCCGCCCGCAACCGGTCGGCAAAGTGATCCACTGCAAGCGTCAAAGGCTCGGTATCCAGCACGCCGTGAGACTAACCGTCGCAACCGGACTGTTGCCAACAACCCAACCCTCAGGCACGGTGGCCTGAAGGACCGGCTTACATCCCCTTTGCGTCCGGAGGCGCCGATGTCCCACGTCCTCTCCGAGGAGACCCACCGCAACATGCTCGCCCGCATCCCCCAATGCACCGGTCGTGAAGTCTCCGACTGGTTGCGCACCGTCGACGAAGGCCCCTCCCTCTTCCGCTTCGAGGAGAAGGTCAGCTGGCTCCGGCACGAGCACAATCTCGCGTACGGCCACGCCAAAGCCCTCATTCACGAGTACGACCTGAGGAGGGCCGCGCGCAAGTTCCTCTGAGAGCACAGCCCTCTGAGGGACCGAGGCGTGCACCGACATAACGGCGAAGGGCCCCGGGAGTGACCCCGGGGCCCTTCTACTGCCTACCTACCGACCACTACTGGCCGCCGTACCGGCTGCCAGTCGTACCGGCTGCTAGTCGTTCCCCTGCAGGATGGCGATCAGCCGCAGGAACTCCAGGTAGATCCAGACCAGCGTCATCGTCAGACCGAAGGCGGCGAGCCAGGCCTCCTCGCGCGGCGCGCCGTAGGCGATGCCGTCCTCGACCTGCTTGAAGTCGAGGGCGAGGAAGCACGCACCGAGCAGGATGCCGATGATGCCGAACACGATGCCGAGGCCGCCGCTGCGGAAGCCGAGGCCGTCACCGCCGCCGAACACCGCGAACAGCAGGTTCACGGCCATCAGCAGCACGAAGCCGAGCGCCGCCGCCATCACGAAGCCGTAGAAGCGGCGGTTGACGCGGATCCAGCCCGCCTTGTACGCCACGAGTACGGCGGTGAAGACCGCCAGCGTGCCGATCACGGCCTGCATGGCCGCACCGCTCGCGATGCGGTTGTCGACGACGCTGGAGACGACGCCGAGGAAGACACCCTCGAGCGCCGCGTACGTCACGATCAGCGCGGGCGAGGCCTTGCGCTTGAAGGACTGGACGAGGCCCAGAACCATCGCGATCAGACCGGCGCCGATGGCGATGCCGTAGGACCGGCTGATGTTCGCGTCGTCGACCGGCAGGAGCGCCCAGGCGAGCGCCGCCGTGACGACCAGCACACCGAGCGTGGTGGCGGTCCGCATGACGACGTCGTCCATCGTCATCCGGCCGGTGGAGACCGGGGCCTGCGGCGGTGCGCCGTGCTGAAGGTCCTGCTGGGCGTAGGGGTTGGTCGCGTACGGGTTGCCGCCCTGCTGGGCGTGCTGGTCCGCATACGGGTTGCCCGGCTGCGTACCGACAGCGGCGCCCCCGGCCTGCGGCGCGGTGTTGAAGCCCGCGTAGCCGTTGTCGCGGCTGAACCCCCGTCGCGAGAAGACCGGGTTGCTGCTCCTCATTTCACTCCTCCATGGCCACCGTGCGGCCACCGTCCGTAGCCTTGGGCTCAAGAGTAATAGGTGGGCAAAGGATTGACCCTAGTGCTTGGGGAGGATCTTTCCCTTGTCCTGTCGCGAACACGCTACGCGCCGCCCTGATTCCCGGCTACGGAGCCCCGGGACCATGACCAACCTGGTACAGACCCGAGACCACCCGCTGTTCGTGAGCGGCATCGCCCGGCAGGCCGGGGTCGACCACACCTTCCTCGACCGCCTCCGCGGCCTGCTCGCCCGCATCCACGCCGCCGAACGGCAGCCCTCCGCCTCGGAGCCAGTGGCCGGGCCCCCGCCCATCCCCGCCTCGCTCCAGGCCGACCTCGCCAACGCACCCGCCCGCGACACCCGGCTCGTCATCCGGACCCAGCACCTGGAGCGCCGGCCGGCACAACTGCTGAGCGCGCAGGCGTGGCGGGAGTCGGGCCTCGGTGCCCCCGCCGACCGGGAAGAGCTTCAGCGCCCGGACACCCGCCTGGAACAGGCGACCACCGAGCTGTTGGCGCGGCCGGAGGAGAGGGGCGCGGAGCTGGAGTCCGCCGGGCGACCGGCCGCGAGCCGACCCGGGCCCTGAGCCAGCAGGGAACCGCGCACCGCCAGGGTCCGGCCGGCCCGGCCGTCCGGCTTCAGCCGAGGTAGCCCTTGGCCGCGGAAGGCGCGCCCCAGCGGCGTGTCTCCCGCTTCGTCCGCCGCCCCGACGAGACCGGCGGGCGACCGCGACCGATCTTGCGCCGCCCGAGCGACAGCAAATGTTTGGCTAGCCACATGTTTGCTGTTATGTTGGCTATGTGGCCAGCCACCTAAATGGGTGGTGGCGCGAGAGGAGTCGTCATGAAAGCCATCCTGTTCGACCGTTTCGGAGGCACGGAAGTGCTGCGCGAGGCGGACATCGAGGTCCCGCAGCCCGGCCCCGGGCAGATCCGCGTCCGCGTCAGGGCGGCCGGGCTGAACGCGCTGGACGGCAAGATCCGCTCCGGGATGATGGAGGCCGTCCGCCCGACGACTTTCCCCGCGGTCCCCGGTGGCGAGCTCGCCGGCGTGGTGGACGCCCTGGGTGAGGGCGTGCAGGACGTGCAGGTGGGTGACGAGGTGCTGGGCTGGTCGGACACCGGCTCGTACGCCCAGTACGCGCTGGCCACCACCGTGGCCCCCAAGCCCGCCGGCCTCGACTGGCAACACGCGGCCGCGCTGCCCGTGGCGAGCGAGACGGCCGAGCGGGTCCTGGACCTGCTCGGCGTCGCCGCCGGGGAGACCGTACTGATGCACGGCGCGGCCGGAGCGGTAGGCACCCTGGCGGTCCAGCTCGCCACGGCCCGCGGAGCGCGTGTCATCGCCACCGCCGGCCCCGCCAACCAGGACTACCTCACCTCGCTCGGTGCCACCGCGACCCTCTACGGCGAGGGCCTGGTCGAACGGGTCCGGGCACTCGCCCCCGACGGCGTGGACGCGGTGTTCGACCTGGCCGGGAAGGGAGCCCTGGAGGACTCCATCACCCTGCGCGGCGGCACCGAGCGCATCGTCACCATCTCCGACCTCCGCGCGCACCAGCTCGGCATCACCTTCTCCAGCGGTGGCCAGGAACGCTCGGCCGCCCGCCTGGCCGCGTTGGCCCAGGACGCCGCGAACGGCAAGGTCGTCACCACCGTCACCGCCTACCCGCTCGCCCAGGCCGCCACGGCCCAGCAGGTCAGCGACGCCGGGCATGGCCGGGGCAAGCTCGTCCTCACCGTCGACTGATCACGCCCGCCTTTCCCTCTTGTTCCGGTCATCACCTGGCCATCCCCGCACCGAAGGAACGCACATGCTGCACGCCCTGTGGACACCGACGACCGTCGGTGACATCTCCCTGCCGCACCGCCTGGTCATGGCCCCCATGACCCGTGACCGCTCCACACCCGAAGGCGTACCGACCGAGCTGAACGCCGAGTACTACGCCCAGCGGGCCTCGCACGCGCTCATCATCACCGAGGGAACCCAGCCCTCCACCGACGGCCAGGGCTACCTCCTCACCCCCGGCATCCACAATGACGATCAGATCGCCGGGTGGCGCAAGGTCACCGACGCCGTGCATGCGGCCGACGGCCGGATCGTCATCCAGCTGATGCACACCGGACGCATCTCCCACCCCGACAACACTCCTCACGGCCGTCAGCCGGTCGCCCCTTCGGCGGTCCAGCCGCAGGGCGCGATGTTCACCGCGTCCGGGCCCCAGGAGATGCCGACACCCCGTGCTCTGTCGACGCAGGAGGTCGCGGCGACCGTCGACGACTTCCGCCGCGCCGCAGCGGCTGCCGTCGCGGCAGGCGCCGACGGCGTGGAGATCCACGGCGCCAACGGCTACCTGGTGCACCAGTTCCTGTCCGACAACACCAACCAGCGCACCGACCGCTACGGCGGTTCCGTCGACAACCGCATCCGCTTCGCCGTCGAGGTCGCCGCCGCCGTGGCCGACGAGATCGGCGCCGACCGCACCGGCCTGCGCATCTCCCCCGGCAACCCCTACAACGACATCGCCGAGTCCGACACCGCCGAGCTGTATCCGGCGCTCCTGCGCGCCGTCAGCCCGCTCGGCCTCGCCTACCTCCACGTGATGCACGCGGGCGACGAGGAACTGCTGGGCACCCTGCGCGCGCTGTGGCCGACCACGCTGATCCTCAACCGGGCCGGCACCGACCTGCCCACCCGCGCCAAGGACATCGACCACGGCACTGCCGACCTTGTCTCCGTCGGCGCCCTCGCGCTCGCCAACCCGGACCTGGTCGAGCGGCTACGCTCTGACGCGCCGCTGAACACCCCCGACCCGGCGACCTTCTACGGAGGTGGAGTGGCCGGCTACACCGACTACCCCACCCACACTGTCTGAGGAACCGAACCATGGCCGCCCCTACGCCCCGCACCCCCACTACGGCCAGCGAGGGGCCGATGAGCTACGCGATCTACCAGCTCGCCCGTGCTCACCGGGCCCGCGCCGCCGCCATGCTCCGCGAGTTGGACCTGCATCCCGGACAGGAACTCCTGCTGATGCACCTCCTCGACCGGGACGGCCAGACCCAGTCCGAGCTGCTCGAAAGCGTCGACGTGGACCACTCCACCATCTCCAAGTCCCTACGCCGCATGCAGGACGCCGGCCTGCTCGTCCGCGAGCCGGCCGACCACGACCGGCGCGTCATGGTCGTCCACCTCACCGACAAGGGCCGTGCCATGCGCAAGCCCCTGGCAGCCATGTGGCAGGCCCTGGAAGAGACCTCCGCGCTGAACCTGTCGGCGCAGCAGGCAGAGTCCTTCGTCCGCATCGCCCACGCCATCACCGACGCGATCAACAGCCGTGCCGTTACGGCGGAAGAGTCCGAGTAACTCCCCTCGGCCTGCACCCCGGGTTCCGGTTCCGGCCTGGAGTGCGAATCGTTTCCGGCGTTCCTGCGAAGTGGACGGTGCCGCAGCACACTCGGCTCACGAAGGCCCGTGCCGAACGGAGCCAGGCTCCCCGACTGTCGGTTGAAGCCCCGGTGAACCGAGTGGGCTGGGGCCTCAGCGCCAGGGGCCGAGTGCGAGCTGTCCCCATGGGGAGCAGGACGGAACTCATGGGGGCAGGACAACCCGCCCGCAGGGCCGGCGGTGACCCGCGCAGCGGAACCGCCCGCCGCAGGCCCGCCCCCTGAGCGACCCGGCCCGACGGCGCCCACCTCCCGCGGCCACCGCTGCCCCGCCCACGCAATCCTCCACCCGGGAAAGTGAGACCCCCATGACCACCAGCCACCCCGTCCTCGTCGTCGGCGCGACCGGCTCCCTCGGCGGCAAGGTCGTCGACGAACTGCTGGGGCGCGGTAAGAACGTCCGCGCCCTGGTCCGGCCGGCCACCGACGCGAGCAGGCTCGAAAGCCGGGGTGTCGAGATCGCCCGCGGCGACATGCTCGACCTCGGCTCGCTCGTCGCCGCCATGAACGGCGCCGATGCCGTCATCACCACCGCTGCCGGCTACACCCGCGGCGGCAAGAACGCGCACGACATCGACACCGTCGGCAACGCCAACCTCGCCGAGGCCGCCCACCGCGCCGGCATCCGGCGGTTCGTCCTGACCAGCATCCTCACCAGCGACCAGACGCCCCAAGTCCCGCACTTCTGGCACAAGAAGATCGCCGAGGACAAGCTCGAACAGCTCGGCGTCCCGTTCGTCGCACTGCGCCCGGGGGCTTTCCTCGACCAGATCGCGACCATGGCGGGCAACCCGATCGAAAAGGGCCGCCTGACGTGGATCGGCAGGACCACCGTCCCGCTGACCTTTGTCCACACCTCCGATCTCGCGGCGTACCTGGCGGCCGCCGTCGACGCCGAGGCCGACAACGGTGAGCGCATCGACATCGGCTGGGACCGTCCGGTCAGCATGCGCGAGATGTCCGACCTGATGGGCCGCCGGGCCGGAAAGAAGATCAAGGTGTGGGCCGTCCCCTCCGTCGTCGCCCGCGCCGCAGGAGCCGTTGCCGGCCGCTTCATGCCCCTGGTCAAGGACATGGCCGCGATGTTCGGCTGGTTCGACACCGGCCGCTACGTCGCCGACCCCCGCCGCCAGGAGCAGCTGTTCGGCCCCGCCCCCACGGCCGAGGACGTTCTCGGCCGGTACACCGACGAGCTGGGCACGGCGCAGCACCGGTGACGGGCCCGCATCCCGGTCCCGCCACCCGGGCGGGGGCCGACCAACCCATGAATGACCAACCCATGAAGCCCCACCCTCGGCCGGGCTCGCGCCACAGTCGCGCCCCCGGATAACTCTTGATCAGCCGGCAGGCTCACTCCAGGGGGAACCCCGTGTACCCCTCGGCCAGGTCGGTCTCCGCCGAACGGGCGCCGGCGATCCGCTCCAGCCGGGCCAGCTGGAGCCGGTCCTCGAAGGGGGTGGCGTCCGCAGTCCGGTGCAGGAGGGTCGTCATGTCGTACGAGAACCGTTCGGCCTGCCAGACGCGGCGCAGACAGTTCTCGGAGTAGGCGTCGAGCAGGTCCGCCGACCCCGTCTCCTTCTCGTGCGTCAGGGCGCGCGCGAAGGTCACGACGTCCCCGACGGCGAGGTTGAGGCCCTTGGCGCCGGTGGGCGGCACGATGTGCGCGGCGTCGCCGGCCAGGAACAGCCGCCCGTACCGCATCGGCTCGTGGACGTAGCTCCGCATCGGTGTCACGGACTTCTGGGTGATGGGCCCGCGGTCGAGCTTCCAGCCGTCGGCGGTCTCGAAGCGCCGCTCCAGCTCGTCCCAGATCTCCTCGTCGCTCCACTCCTCGGCGTCGGTGCCGTCCGGCACCTGGAGGTAGAGGCGGGAGACGGACGGGGAGCGCATGGACAGGAGGGCGAAGCCGCGGTCGTGGCGGGCGTAGACGAGCTCGTCGTGCGAGGGCGCTACGTCGGCGAGGATGCCGAGCCAGCCGAAGGGGTACGACCGTTCGAAGACGCGGGTGAGTTCGGCGGGGATCGCCGTACGGGCCACCCCCCAGAAGCCGTCGCATCCGACGACGTACTCGCACTCCAGTACGTCCTCGCGCCCCTCGTGCCGGAACCGCACCCGCGGAGTGCCGCTGTCGGCGTCCTCCACGGCGAGCGCCTCCGCCTCGAAGAGCAGGGGGCCGCCCTCCGCCAGCTGGAGGGCGATGAGGTCCTTGCAGACCTCGGTCTGCGCGTACACCATCACGGACCGGCCGCCGGTGAGGGCGGGGAAGTCGACGCGGTGGCGCTTCCTGTCATAGCGCAGCTCGATGCCGTCGTGGCGCAGGCCCTCGCGGTCCATGCGCGCGCCGGCCCCGGCCTCGCGCAGCACGTCGACGGTCCCCTGTTCCAGGATTCCGGCCCGCTGCCGTCGCTCGACGTACTCCCGGTCTCGGCTCTCCAGGACGACCGAGTCGATACCGGCGTTGTGGAGCAGCCGGGCGAGCAGGAGGCCGGCGGGGCCGGCTCCGATGATGCCGACAGTGGTACGCATCGGTCGTTCCCTTCACGTGATCCAGATCCATACTGCCGAGGTTCACCGATGTTCGTATAGTGAAATTTACTTCACGAACCGGTGATGATGAGTCTCTGACCACACGCGTCCGCTGTCAACGGTTCCGTGATGAAGTCCTCAATGAAAGGAGCATCGACAAATCCGGCATAAGGCAGTCGGAAGTGCCCGGAGCCGGACTTGAACCGGCACGCCCGCGAAGGGGCAGCGAGGTTTAAGCTCGCCGTGTCTGCATTCCACCATCCGGGCAGGCCCTGGGCTCCGCATCGAGGTTCCGAGCCTATCGGGACGCTCCACCCGAACTGCGGGTGAGGGCCCCGATGTTGTCTTATTTTATTGACTTCTGAGGGTGCATCAGCACCTGGAACGAGCCATCCGCACTTGCCAATAGCCTTTCGTGAGGCGGCCCGGCGCGCATGCGGAATGACGGAATTTCACCGTCCGAACAAGGGGGCTCCACCTGTTCTTGCCATGGCCCGTCGGACAGGTCCTAGGGGACGACCGTCATCCCCAGGTATGACACGGGCCCGCCGGGTCCCTCCCGAGTCTGCCTTCGGAACCGGAACAGCGGCTGACTACACGGCGGCCTGCGGCCACGACGATGGTTCACGTGGTTCACGAGCTTCAGAACTCGAACCCATCGCCGCGCCACCGTCCCGACAGGAGCCCGCCCGTGACCGCCTCCACCCCCCTTGCCGACCGGACCACCACCACGGTGGCCGCCCGCGCCACGGAACTGTCCAAGATCTACGGACAGGGCGAGACGCAGGTCGTCGCCCTGGACCGGGTCTCCGTGGACTTCCGGCAGGCCGAGTTCACCGCGATCATGGGCCCGTCCGGCTCCGGCAAGTCCACGCTGATGCACTGCGTGGCAGGTCTGGACTCCTTCTCGTCCGGCTCCGTGCGCATCGGCGACACCGAGCTGGGCTCCCTCAAGGACAAGCAGCTCACCAAGCTCCGCCGGGACAAGATCGGCTTCATCTTCCAGGCGTTCAACCTGCTGCCGACGTTGACCGCCCTGGAGAACATCACCCTCCCGATGGACATCGCGGGACGCAGGCCTGACAAGGAGTGGCTGGATTCGGTGATCTCGATGATCGGCCTCGCCGACCGTCTGAGCCACCGCCCGTCCCAGCTCTCCGGCGGCCAGCAGCAGCGCGTCGCCGTGGCCCGGGCGCTGGCCTCCCGCCCCGACATCATCTTCGGCGACGAACCGACCGGAAACCTCGACTCCCGCGCGGGCGCCGAGGTACTGGGCTTCCTGCGCAACTCCGTACGGGAACTGGGGCAGACGGTCGTGATGGTCACCCACGACCCGGTGGCAGCGGCGTACGCGGACCGGGTGGTCTTCCTCGCGGACGGACGGATCGTGGACGAGCTGTACGGCCCGACGGCGGACGGCGTCCTGGACCGCATGAAGCAGCTCGACACCAGGACGGTCCGCACCAGCTGACGGCTTCTCAACTCCCGTACCCCAGACCCGCATCCCAGACGACACCGGACTGAGACGACACCCATGTTCCGTACCGCCCTGCGCAACGTGCTCGCGCACAAGGCCAGACTCCTGATGACCGTGCTCGCCGTGATGCTCGGCGTGGCGTTCGTGTCCGGGACCCTGGTCTTCACCAACACCCTCTCGAACGCCCTCCAGAACAGCTCCGCCAAGGGCTTCGACCAGGTCGACGTCGCCGTGCAGCCGGGCGCCGGAGACGTCGGGGACGATGGGGGCGACACGATCGCCAAGTCCCCGGAGCTGACGCAGGCCCTGCTAGACGAGAGCGCGAAGGTGCCGGGCGCCGCCTCCGCGATCGGGGTCGTGAACGGCTTCACGGCCATCGCCGACAAGGACGGCAAGCTCATCGGCGGCGGTTTCCAGTCGCAGGGCGCGAACTACTGGGGTGACAAGGACGCCCGGTACCCGCTGAAGGACGGCACCGCGCCCAAGGGCGCCGGCCAGGTCGCCCTCGACGCGAAGACCGCCGAGCGGGCCGGCTACAAGGTCGGGGACACCGTGCGCCTGTCGGTGGACGGCCCGGTGTTCTCCCCGACCGTCTCCGGCATCTTCACCACGGACGACGGCAACGTGACGGCCGGCGGCAGCCTCGCCCTCTTCGACACGGCGACCGCGCAGCGACTGTTCGGCAAGGTGGGCGCGTACGACGAGATCGAGGTCAAGGCGGCGGCCGGGACGAGCCAGACCGCACTCAAGGCGGCGCTGGACAAGGCCCTGCCGCGGAACGCCGTCGAGACGACGACAGCCACCCAACTCGCCGACGACCAGGCGAAGAGCATCGCCGCCGGGATGAGCGGCCTGAAGCAGGGCCTGCTGGTCTTCGCGGGCATCGCGCTCTTCGTCGGTACGTTCATCATCGCCAACACCTTCACCATGCTGGTCGCCCAGCGCACCAAGGAACTGGCGCTGATGCGGGCGGTCGGTGCCTCGCGTCGGCAGGTCACGCGGTCCGTGCTTGCCGAGGCGTTCGTGGTCGGCGCGGTGGCGGCGGTGACCGGACTGGTCGCGGGCATCGGTATCGGGGCCGGGCTGAGGGCGCTCCTCGGCATGCTCGGCGCGACCGTGCCCGACGGGCCGCTGGTCGTCACGCCGGGCACGGTCGGCGCGGCCCTCGCGGTCGGCATCCTCATCACCATGCTGGCGGCCTGGCTGCCCGGCCGCCGCGCCGCGAAGATCCCGCCGGTCGCCGCCATGAGCAGCGTCCACGCGACCGCGACGACCAAGTCGCTGGTGCTGCGCAACACGCTGGGCGCGCTCTTCTCGGGCGCGGGCATCGCCGTGGTCCTCGCGGCCACGACGATGAGCGGCTCGGACGGCCAGGCCCCCATGGGCATCGGCGCGGTACTGCTCATCATCGGTGTCTTCATCCTCACCCCGCTCCTCTCCCGCCCGCTGATCGCCGCCGCCGGCCCGTTCATGCGAGTGTTCGGCGTCGCCGGGAAGCTGGCCCGCCAGAACTCGGTCCGCAACCCCCGTCGTACGGCCGCCACGGCCTCCGCGCTGATGATCGGGCTCACCCTCATCACCGGCATGACGGTGATGGCGGGCAGCCTCCAGCAGGCGATCGACAAGATGGCGTCGGCCTCGATCAGGGCGGACTACATCGTCTCGATGGCCAACGGCCAGCGCCTCTCCCCCGACGTCGCCGGGAAGCTGACGAAGACGCCCGGAGTGACCGCCGTCAGCCCCCTGAGCGACGCTCCCGTCCTCATCGACGGCACGTCGGACTACATGACCGGCGTCACCGGCGCCGCGATCGGCAAGCTGACGAAGCTGACCGTCGACGACGGCACGTTCAAGGTCGGCGGCACCCAGGTGGTGGTGGACGAACGGACGGCCAAGTCCCATGACTGGAAGGCGGGTTCGGCCTTCACGGTCGGCTACGACGACGGGCAGAAGCAACGGCTGACCGTGGCGGGCGTGTACGAGGGCAACGAGGTGGTGAGCGGCATCATGGTCGACAACACCCTGCTGGCCCCGCACCGGACGGACGCGGCCGAGCCCATCGACATGCAGGTGATGGTCAAGACGTCGGACGGGGCGACGAGCGCCACGAAGGACAAGCTGGAGAAGGCCCTGGGCGCCAACCCGGCCATCAAGATCCAGGACAAGAAGGACATCTCCAACGAGATCGCGCAGATGTTCACGCTGATGCTGAACATGCTCTATGGCCTGCTGGCCATGGCGGTCCTGGTCGCGGTCCTCGGAGTCATCAACACCCTGGCCATGTCGGTCTTCGAACGCTCCCAGGAGATCGGCATGCTCCGCGCGATCGGCCTCGACCGCAAGGGCATCAAGCGGATGGTCCGCCTGGAGTCCCTGGTGATCTCCCTCTTCGGCGGTGTCCTGGGCATCGGCCTGGGCGTGTTCTTCGGCTGGGCGGCCGGGGAGCTGATGGGCACGAGCATGCCGACGTACGAACTCGTCCTGCCCTGGGCCAGGATGGCGCTCTTCCTGCTCCTCGCCGCCACGGTGGGCGTCCTGGCGGCCCTGTGGCCGGCCCGCCGCGCGGCCCGCCTGAACATGCTGGCGGCGATCAAGTCGGAGTAGGCGCAGCCGTACGGGTGTTGGGCCTCGCTGATACGACCGCGGGGCCCAACACCCCTTTCCGTCGCCGTCAGTTCCAGGTACGGGCCCTCAGCGGCAGCCCGGAGGCACCGGACTCAGGGGTCCGCACGGCGAGGACCTGGTTGACGCCGAGCCTGTTGTGTTCGAAGGCGAGGGCGCAGGCGGCCATGTACAGCCGCCAGACGCGGGCGCGCCCCGGGCTGGTGAGCTGCTGGGCCCGCCGCCAGTCGGCCTCCAGACTGGTCACCCACTGACGCAGGGTCAGCGCGTAGTGCTCCCGGATCGACTCGACGTCACGCACCTCGAACCCGGCCCGTTCGAGTTGGGTGACGGTGGTGCCGACGGGCGCGAGTTCGCCGTCCGGAAAGACATAGGCGTCGATGAACCCGTCGAGGCTGTACGCACCCTCGTCCGCCTCCGGCCGACGGGCGATCTGATGGTTGAGCAGTCGGCCGCCCGGCTTGAGCAGGGCGTACAGGTCGCGCGCGTACGTCAGATACTGCTCGCTCCCCACATGCTCGGCCATCCCCACGGAGGAGACGGCGTCGAAGGGCCCGTCGGTGACGTCCCGGTAGTCCTGCACCCGGATCTCCACCCGGTCGGTCAGCCCCTGGTCCGCGACGCGCTTACGGGCGTACGTGGCCTGCTCCTGCGAGAGCGTGACGCCGACGACGTGTACGCCGTGCTCCCGGGCGGCGTGGATGGCGAGGGAGCCCCAGCCGCAGCCGACGTCGAGGAGGCGCAGGCCCGGCGTCAGGGCGAGCTTGCGGCAGATGAGTTCGAGCTTGTCGCGCTGTGCGGCTTCGAGGGTGGTCGTGCCGTCAGGGGTATCGCCAGGGGCCTCCCAGTAGGCGCAGGAGTACACCATGGACGGGCCGAGGACGAGAGCGTAGAAGTCGTTGCCGACGTCGTAGTGGTGGCTGACGGCACGTTTGTCGGTGCGCTTGGTGTGGAGCTGCCGGCGCCTTCGCGGAACCTCCTCGCGGGGCGGTGCGGGCGGGACCGGAAGTCCGGCCATCTTCACTAGCCCGCGCACCGCGGCCCGCGCCTCGGGTTCACGCAAGGCCTCGGTGAGACTCCGGGCATCCTCTCCGCGGTCCCAGACCAGCCCGGACAGCAGATCGAGGGCGGCGTAGAAATCCCCCTCGATGTCCAGGTCGCCGGCGACCCAGGCCCGGGCGAGCCCCAGCTCGCCCGGCTTCCACAGCAGCCGGCGCAGGGCGCGGCGGTTGCGGACGACCACGGTGGGGGCACCGGGCGGCCCGGCCTGCGAACCGTCCCAGGCGCGGATGCGCATCGGGAGCGGGACCCCCAACAGTTGTTCGGCAAAGCTCTGCAGCCGCGACGCGGCTTCGGGCATGGCGCACACCTCCGTTACGACATAACCGGGAATGTCCAACACCCACGAAAACACCAACGGGTCGCCCTCGCAGTCCCCGGGGGCGATCACACTTGGGCAAAAGGAGGACGCGGCGGCGCTGCCGTCACGGCAAACGCCGTGATTACACACCCACCCGGCCGGCACCATCCAGCCTGTCCGGCGTTTGAGGACAAGGCCCGTTCAGGGCCGGAGGGGGTCTGGGGGCGCAGCCCCCAGGACGGGATGGGACGGGTAGGGGCGGCGGGGGCGAAGAAACGACTGAAGGGGCCGCCCGCACCACGGATGGCGGGCAGCCCCTTCAGGGGTGTTTCAGTGACCGGAGGTCACGGAGGACGTCGGGGAGGTCAGGAGGCCTTGGCCTCTGTCTTCTCCTCGGCCTTCTCCACGGCCTTCTTCGCTGCCGCGGCAGCGACCGGCGCCGGCTTCGCAGCCTCGTAGAACTCCTCACGAGGAGTCTCCAGCGCCCCCAGCGCCACAACCTCACGCTTCAGGAACATCGCCAGCGTCCAGTCCGCGAACACCCGGATCTTCCGGTTCCACGTCGGCATCGCCAGACCGTGGTAGCCGCGGTGCATGTACCACGCCAGCCGGCCCTTGAGCGTGATCTTGAGCTTGCCCATGACGATCATCGCGACGCCCTTGTGCAGGCCGAGACCCGCGACGGCGCCCTTGTTGGAGTGCGAGTACTCCTTCTGCGGGAAGCCGCGCATACCGGAGACCACGTTGTCCCCGAGCACCTTCGCCTGCCGCAGCGCGTGCTGCGCGTTCGGCGGGCACCAGGCGTTCTCCACGCCGGCCTTGCGGGCGGCCACGTCCGGCACCTGGGCGTTGTCGCCCGCGGTCCAGATGTAGTCCGTGCCCGTGACCTGGAGCGTCGGCTGCGCGTCCACGTGACCGCGCGGACCGAGCGGAAGGCCGAACCGCGACAGAACCGGGTTGGGCTTGACGCCCGCGGTCCACACGATGGTGTTGGAGTCGACCTCGAGTCCGTTCTTCAGGACCACGTGGCCGTCCACACACGAGTCCATCGACGTCGAGAGGTAGATCTCGACCCCGCGGCTCTCCAGGTGCTCCTTGCCGTACTGGCCCAGCTTCGGGCCGACCTCGGGAAGGATCTTGTCAGCGGCGTCGACGAGAATGAACCGCATGTCCTCGCGGGACACGCTGGTGTAGTACTTCGCCGCGTCGCGAGCCATGTCCTCGACCTCGCCGATGGTCTCCGCACCCGCGAAGCCACCGCCGACGAAGACGAAGGTGAGCGCCTTGCGGCGGATCTCCTCGTCGGTCGTGGAGTCAGCCTTGTCCAGCTGCTCCAGGACGTGGTTCCGCAGGCCGATGGCCTCCTCGATGCCCTTCATACCGATGCCCTGTTCGGCGA
The DNA here is from genome assembly GCF_036345175.1 of Streptomyces sp. NBC_00576. Taxonomy (NCBI): domain Bacteria; kingdom Bacillati; phylum Actinomycetota; class Actinomycetes; order Kitasatosporales; family Streptomycetaceae; genus Streptomyces; species Streptomyces sp. NBC_00576. The sequence goes on from NZ_CP107780.1 coordinate 4,236,598, forward strand.
GGCCGGGGATCGGGAAGGTGCGGGAGACCGCGCCCATGGCGATGACGAGGTAGTCGAAAGGCAGCTCGTACGCCTCACCCACGAGGGGGGCGATCGTGGCGACCTTGCGGTCCTGGTCGATGGTGGTGACCCGACCGGTGAGAACTTCCGCCTTGGGCAGCACACGTCGCAGCGGTACGACGACATGGCGCGGCGAAATGCTGCCGGCGGCGGTTTCGGGGAGGAAGGGCTGGTAGGTCATGTACGACCGGGGGTCGACGACCGTGACGGTCGCCTCGCCGTAGCGCATCTTCTTGAGGATGCGCCGAGCTGCGTACAGGCCTACGTACCCACCGCCTACTACGAGGATCCTGGGACGCTCCGTGGTGCTCATGCCATCGAGTATCCACCCGCTCCAGGGGGGTCGCTCGTGCGCCCCTTCACAAGCTTCTTCACCACCTCTGCTACACTGCGCGGCCCGCATGGCCGAGGCGGTGCCACGCGAGAGGAACCAGCGGGCGGTACGCCCCGATGTCAATGCCGCGTGAACTGCCCTTCCGGGCCGCCGGAGTGACTGGACCAGCGTCCCGCAACACCCCCCGGAAACACGGCCGGAACGCTCCCCGGAGCACGCTCCCACCCCAGGTGAGCCCCCGAAAGGGCCCTCCGGACCATGTTCGTCGCCCAACAGGACCGAATTCCTTGTGAAGAACTTCACGAAGTTTCCCGGGAGAGCGTCACCAGGGGGCCGTAAACAGCCCCACAAGTGCGCTCATACGTTGTCCGACCTGCTCAGCCGAGGGTCACGCGACCGAGAAAGCGATCCCGTCGAGGATGTCGTGCTCGCTCACCACGACCTCCGACGCCCCTATCCGCTCCATGATCGAGAGCAGTACGAGCGCCCCCGCGCCGATCACGTCGACGCGCCCCGGATGCATCGACCCAATCGCCGCGCGCTCGGCGTGCGTGGACCGCAGAAGGGTCTCGGTGATCTCGCGGACGCGGTCGTAGGAGACCCGGGAGTGGTGGATGGCCTCGGAGTCGTACGCGGGCAGGTTCTGCGCGATCGCCGACACCGTGGTGACGGACCCCGCGAGCCCCACCAGCGTGCGCGCCTCGCTCAGCGGGACGCTCCGCTCGGCGAGGTCGAGAGCGGCCTCGATGTCGGCTCGGACGGCGGCGACCTGCTCCTCCCCCGGCGGGTCCAGGACCACCCCGTCCCGCACCAGGTGCCGCTCGGTCATCCGTACGCACCCGATGTCCACGGACCGCGCCCCGCGCACCCGGTCGTCCCCGACCACGAACTCGGTCGAGCCACCGCCGATGTCCACGACGAGGTAGGGCTTCGCGAGGTCGTCGCGCCCCGCCAGTTCCCTGGTGGCGCCGGTGAAGGAGAGCTCGGCCTCCTGCTCGCCCGAGACGACCTCGGGCTCGACACCCAGGATGTCCAGCACCCCCCGGACGAACTCGTCCCGGTTCTCCGCGTCCCGGGAGGCGGACGTCGCGACGAACCGCAGCCGCTCGGCGCCGTGCTCCTTGATGACCGCGGCGTACTCCCGACAGGCCGCGAAGGTCCGCTCCAGCGCCTCGGGGGCCAGCCGCCCCGTACGGTCGACGCCCTGACCGAGGCGGACGATGGTCATCCGGCGGTCCAGCTCGACGAGTTCACCGGTTTCCGGGTCCGCGTCGGCGACGAGGAGGCGGATCGAGTTCGTACCGCAGTCGATGGCGGCGACGCGGGTCACTTGCCGCCCTCCCCGGGCTCCACCGCGTCCACCGGATCCGCCGAGTCCACCGGCTTGAACGCGAAGTGACCGCCGGACTCGTTCGTGTGCACCTCCCAGCCCTCCCCCTCGGGAGGAGTCGAGCGCATCACACACGGCCCCTTCGCCCACCACTCCGGCAGCATCGCGATCGCCTCGTCGCCCAGGGGGTTCACCCCGGGGCCGGCGGCCAGCGAGTGGCCCACGAGGACGTGAAGGCACTTCACGCGGTCCGGCATGCCGCCCGCGCTCGGGAAGCCCTCCAGGACCTCGATCGCGTCACGGCGGGCGATGTAGTCCTCGTGCGCGGCCCGGTAGGCGGCGGCCAGCTCCGGGTCCGTCGACAGACGTTCCGTCATCTCCTTCATCACGCCGTTCGCCTCCAGCGTGCCGATCGCCGAGGCGGCGCGCGGGCACGTCAGGTAGTACGTCGTGGGGAAGGGCGTGCCGTCCGGCAGCCGCGGAGCCGTTTCCACGACGTCCGGCTGCCCGCAGGGACAGCGGTGCGCGATCGCGCGCAACCCGCGCGGCGGGCGGCCCAGCTGCTGCTGGAAAGCCTCGACGTCCGCGTCGGTCGGCTCGGTGCGCGGGGTGGGAGGCGGGGGCGTTTCCATACCTGTCTTTCTGTTCCGTTCACTGGTCGGCGGCGTGGCCTGACCGGACTCGTCCGACTGACCGGACTCATCCGACTGACCGGGCCGGTCGAACTAACCGAACTGATCGGCCTTGTCCACGCCGTCCCAGACGTTCGCGTACCAGGGGCGGTCGGCCGCGCCCAGGTCGGCGCGCGACTGCTTCGCCGCGTCCGGGTCGATCACGACGTACCCGGTCTCGCCCGGCATCACATAGTGCAGCCGCTGCCGGATCTGCTGCTCCGCGTACGCGTCGTCCTGCCAGCGTGCCTTCAGGTCGCGGAGATACTCGACCCGTCGGCTGGCCTGGTCGCGTTCACGTTCCGTCTCGGCGATGTCGGCGCGCTGGGAGACGTACTGCCTTATGGGATAGGCGAGGGCCACGATCAACGTGCAGAGGACCAGGGCGAGCAGGGCCGCCCGGCCGGTCAGGCGGGAGCGGCGGGCCTGGCGCTTGGTCTGGGAACGATAGACGCGGGCCGCCGTCTGCTCGCCGAGCAGCTTGATCCTCGTCGCGGTGGAGAACCGGTCCCGGTCCTTCACGGCCATGTTCCCCGCCTCCCCTGGCGTCTGCGCTTGTACGCGCGCATGTGCGTACGTCCCCGCACACGGTACGGGACCGGGTACGGGGACGTACGTACGACGCTGCCTAAGCCACTACAGCCACTACGGCTGCTCAGCCCTTGAAGCGGGGGAAGGCGCTGCGCCCGGCGTACACCGCCGCGTCGTCGAGGATCTCCTCGATGCGCAGCAGCTGGTTGTACTTGGCGACGCGGTCCGAGCGGGCCGGGGCGCCGGTCTTGATCTGGCCGCAGTTCACGGCGACGGCGAGGTCGGCGATGGTGACGTCCTCGGTCTCGCCGGAGCGGTGGGACATCATGCACTTGAAGCCGTTGCGCTGGGCCATCTCGACGGCGTCCAGGGTCTCGGTCAGCGAGCCGATCTGGTTGACCTTGACGAGCAGGGCGTTGGCCGAACCCTCCTCGATGCCACGGGCGAGGCGCTCCGGGTTGGTGACGAAGAGGTCGTCGCCGACGATCTGGACCTTGTCGCCCAGCTTGTCGGTGATGGTCTTCCAGCCGTCCCAGTCGTCCTCGTACAGCGGGTCCTCGATGGAGATGAGCGGGTACGCGGAGACGAGCTCCTCGTAGTACTCGGTCATCTCGGCGGCCGTGCGGGACTTGCCCTCGAACTCGTACTTGCCGTCCTTGTAGAACTCGGACGCGGCGACGTCGAGCGCGAGCCCGATCTGCTCGCCGGGCACGTAACCGGCCTGCTTGATGGCCTCGATGATGAGGTCGAGCGCGGCGCGGTTGGACTCCAGGTTCGGCGCGAAGCCGCCCTCGTCGCCGAGACCGGTGGACAGGCCCTTGGTCTTCAGCACCTTCTTGAGGGTGTGGTAGATCTCGGCACCCCAGCGCAGCGCCTCGGAGAAGGACTCCGCGCCGATCGGGGCGATCATGAACTCCTGGATGTCGACGTTGGAGTCCGCGTGGGATCCGCCGTTGAGGATGTTCATCATCGGAACGGGCAGCAGGTGCGCGTTCGGGCCGCCGAGGTAGCGGAAGAGGGGGAGGTCGCTGGCCTCGGAGGCGGCGTGGGCGACGGCGAGGGAGACGCCGAGGATGGCGTTGGCGCCGAGGGAGCCCTTGTTGTCGGTGGCGTCCAGGTCGAACATGGCCTGGTCGATCAGGCGCTGCTCGGTGGCGTCGTAGCCGACGAGCTCCGGGCCGATCTGCTCGATGACGGCGAGGACGGCCTTCTCGACACCCTTGCCGAGGTAGCGGTTGGGGTCACCGTCGCGCAGCTCGATGGCCTCGAAGGCTCCGGTGGAGGCGCCGGACGGGACGGCGGCACGACCGGTGCTGCCGTCATCGAGGCCGACCTCGACCTCGACGGTGGGGTTGCCTCGCGAGTCGAGGATTTCCCGGGCTACGACGACGTCGATGGACGGCACGAGCATCTCCTTATGGAATGTGACGCGGGTACGCGGGGCTGCTGGGCCTCGCGAGTACGGGGCCGCGGCGGCTCCGCGATGATGAGCCTAACCGGCTCCGGGGGATCAGCCAGCCGTCCGACCACCCCATGGACGGAACATGGACGGAACCCAGGGTAAACATTGTTCCCCATGGGAACAAAAAGCCCCGCCCCGGTGCGTACGGGGGAGAACGCACCGGGGCGGGGAGCCCGTGGGGGACGGGGGTGGCCCTCACGAGGCCCTCACAATGGAGGGCACGGATGTGAGAGCGCTGTGGTTCACCTTCGAGCCGACTGTTTCTCGTACTGTCTGGGGGAGGCGTCGGCGGGCAGGTGACCGGGATCAGCGTGGTTCAGCTGTGTCAGCTGAGGTGCAGCTGCTGGCCCGGGAAGATGAAGTCGGCGTCGTCGATGATGTCCTTGTTGAGCTCGAAGAGCTTCACCCAGCCACCCTTGACGTCGTGCGCCTCGGCGATCGCGCTGAGGCTGTCGCCCGTGACGACCTTGTACTCGCCGTCGCCCTTCTTGACCTTCTTGCCGGTCGGGGTGGTGACGGTCTTCTTCGCGGCCGGCCGCTCCTGCGAGCGGGAGGCCTGCTGGTTGTCGGTGGAGCGGGTGGCGGTCTCGCTGGAGCCACTGGAACTGCTTGAGTCACTGGAGCTGCTGGAGCTGCTGGAGCTGCTGGACGAGTTGTCACTCGTACCCGCACCCGTGCTGCTGCTCGCACCGCCGTCGTAGGAGGCGCCGGACAGGCCCGTACCGCAGACCGGCCAGGCACCCTTGCCCTGGCCCGCGAGGACCTTCTCGGCGATGGTTATCTGCTGCGACTTGGAGGCCTGGTCGGCGGTGGAGGCGTACGCCGTGCCGCCGTACGCGGCCCAGGTCGAGGCGGAGAACTGCAGGCCGCCGTAGTAGCCGTTGCCGGTGTTGATGGCCCAGTTGCCGCCGGACTCGCACTGGGCGACCGTGTCCCACTCGGCGGAGGTGGCGGCGGAGGCGGAGCCGACCGCCAGCAGCGGAGCGGCGACGGCGGCACCGGTCACGCCGGCGATGGCGACGACGCGGGTGGCCTTGGACGGACGACGGTGCTTGCCCTTGCCGGAAAACAGCATGAAACATCCCCTCACCGACGCCTGCGAGGTGAGCTGTCGGGTTCGGGCCGGTTGAGTTGCCCGGCCGTACGCCCCTGTCGGGCGGCGTACGGCTTCACCCCAAGCCGCTCCGGACAAGTGCCCGGTGCGGCGCCTACCTTGGGTCCCCCGCTCCTGCCTACGGCGCTTGATAGCGACGACTGTTCCCGTACGGCCGTTGGCAGGATTCGGCGTTGCGACCGGCGGGGCCCACTGTGGCGGGCGATGACGACCGTAAACAGCTGATCCTCTGAAATACAAAGACGATCAGGGCTTCTGAGATCTATCTCTCACCGCATCCATAACGGACATTCAGCACGAAAGCGTGACGCGAACTCCGGCTACTTTTGCCCTAGTTCCTCACCGACAACAAGGGTCTGACCGGGGATGATGAGGTCCGGGTCCGTGCCGACGGAATGCTCGTTCTCGGCGAAGAGCCCCGACCATCCGTCCGCGAGGCCGAGGGAGCCGGCGATGCCCCACAGGGTGTCCCCGGCCCGGACGGTGTACGAGCCCTCGGCGTCACCACGGTGACGGCCGGTGCCGCTGGAGGTTCCGGTGTCGGTGCCACCGACCTCATTTCCAGCACTCTGACCGGAGTTGCCCTGCTCTTCACCCTTTGTCGCACCTATGGGCGAACTGTCACTTTCCTGCGAGTCATCCGTGCCGGGCGACGAGGAGGAAGGAGACGGCGAGGCGACAGATCCGGCGGAGTCGACGGAGTCGGTCGTCGCCGCGACGGACGGCGACGGGGACTGAGAGGACCCGGAGGACTTGCCCGAGACCGAGGAGTCGGCGGAGGACGCGGAGTCGGTGGAGTCGGTGGAGGGGGACGCCGGGGGCGTGGGCGACGCCGAAGAGGAAGAAGAGGAGTCGGCGCCGGAGCCGGAGCCCGAACCCGAACCCGAACCCAAGCCCAGGCCCAAACCGGAGCCGGAGCCGGAGCCCGACTCCGAGGCCGAGCCCGACCCCGAGGCCGAAGAGCCACCCTCGACCACGCCGGTGTCGACGTTGGCCGAGCCGGCGTCCTTGCCGAGTCCGGACAGCAGCGCGCAGGCCTCCCAGGCCCCGGCCCCCTGGTCGGCGAGTACCTTCTCGCCGACGGCGATCTGCTGCGAACGGCTGGCCTGGTCGGCGCTCGGGGCGTAGGCAAGGCCGCCGTACTTCTCCCAGTCCGCCTGGGTCAACTGGAGCCCGCCGTAGTACCCGTTGCCGCTGTTGGCACTCCAGGCGCTGCCGCTCTCACACTCCGCGACCCGGTCCCAGGTGGTACCGCTGGCCGCACTCGCACCGGATGCGGCGAGCAGCGGAATGGCGATGGCGGAGCCGGTCACGCCGGCCGCGACCAGTAGAGCCGGGGCCTGACGGGGGCGACGGTGACGACCGTTCCCGGAGAGCATGCGGTTGCCTTTCGCGAGACAGCGGGGGCCAGTGCGACGGATGACGCAGGGCATCGCACTAGTGCACGAACCTATCGACTGACGATCACTTGTCACAAGTTCATGCCGCACAGATCACGTGAAGATCACATTGTTGAGGGAGCGTCACCTTGCCGTGATCTTCTACGTCGCCACTGGCCGGGTATGCCCGGATTCGCGAACCGGTGTGAACTCGACCGGCAGGGTGCGCAGTCCACGCATGATGAGCCCGCCCCGCCATCTCAACTCGGTCGGGTCTGCAGCGAGTTGCAGGTCGGGGAGGCGGGTGAGGAGGGTGGCCAGCGCGCTGCGTCCCTCCAGCCGGGCGAGCGGGGCGCCGAGGCAGTAGTGGATGCCGTGGCCGTATCCGAGGTGCTGGTTGTCCCGGCGGCCGAGGTCGAGGGTGTCCGGGTCGGCGAACCGGGCCGGGTCCCGGTCCGCGGCGGCGAGTACGACGAGGACGGGATCGCCGGCCGCGATGTCCTGCCCGCCGATGCTGAGCGGCCGGGTGGCGAAGCGCCAGGTGGCCAACTCGACGGGACCGTCGTAGCGCAGGAGTTCCTCGATGCCGGTTTCGAGGAGGGAGGAGTCCTTGACGGCGAGGGAAGCCTGGAGGCGGGCGCGTTGCTCGGGGTGGGTGAGGAGGGCGTAGAGGCCATTGCCGACCAAGTTCACGGTCGTCTCAAAACCAGCAAAAAGTAGGATAAAAGCCATGGCGGCGGCTTCGTTCTCGGTGAGGTGCTCGCCCTCGTCGGAGGCGCGGATGAGCCCGGAGATGAGGTCCTCGCCGGGTTCGGGTACGTCGGACAGCGCCTCGCGCTTGCGGTGGATCAGCTCGGCGAGATAGCCGCGCATCTTCTTGACGGACCGAGCGACCCCACCCCGGGGCCCTCCCCCGTGCCGGATCATCATCCCGGCCCAGTCCCGGAAGTCGTCCTGGTCCTCGCGGGGTACGCCCAGCAGGTCGCAGATCGCGTAGATGGGCAGGGGGAACGCGAACTCGTGGATGAGATCGGCGGAGCCGCGCGCCGCGAACTGGTCGATCAGGTGATCGGTGAGTTCCTGGACGCGGGGCGCGAACTCGGCGACCCGGCGCGGCGTGAACGCCTTGGCGACGAGCCTGCGGAGCCTGGTGTGGTCCGGCGGATCGATGTTGAGCAGATGGGTCATCAACTCGGCCTTGCGCTCACCGGGGATACCGGTCTTGCCCTTGGCGTGCGCGGGCTCGTCGTGATGGTCCGAGTTCTTGGAGAGCCGCGGATCGGCGAGGGCCTGCTTGGCGTCGCTGTAACGGGTGACCAGCCAGGCCTCGACGCCACTGGGCAACTTCGTCCGGTGCACGGGCGCGTGCTCACGGAGCCAGGCGTAGGCGGGGTAGGGGTCGGTGGCGAATTCCCAGGTGAAGAGTTCGGGGGCGGGCGGTGGGTTCGTGGAGGAGGGCTGGTTGGTCACTCGGTGACGGTATCGGGAGGGTCGGGGACTTTCGTCCATGGCCCAGCAGCCGCCCGGACGCCCGGCCGACCGGCCGCCGACGGAGCGGCGCACTCGAATCCACCGATCAGGCCGATCAGGAAGTCAGACGTGCGCGTCCCCATACGCCTCGAACTCGGCTCAGCGCACCGTCATCTCTCCTCAGCCGCCTCCGCCACCCCCTCCCTCACCCGCACCGCATCCCGATAGGCCCGCGCGGCAACCCGCAGCGCCGCCTCCGGGTCCACGCCCTCCGCCTCCGCCCGTACCGCCATCTCCAGCAGCTCGTACCCGACGCCCTCGCCCTGCGGCAGCGGGACGTCCAGGCCCGCTGTGTGCACGCGGGACGCCAGTTTCGCGGCCAGTGCGAGGCCCGGCTGGCCCAGGGGCACGCCGTCCGTCACCGACTCTCGTTGCTTCTCGACCGCCTTGGTGCGCAGCCAGTGCTCCTTGACGTCCTCCGGTGTGGACGCCGTTTCGTCGCCGAAGACGTGCGGGTGGCGGTGGATCAGCTTGGTGACGATGCCGGCCGCGACGTCGTCGATGGAGAACGGGGCCGCACCGTCCTCCTCAGCGCCCTCCTCGGCGATGCGCGCGTGGAAGACGACCTGGAGCAGAACGTCCCCCAGTTCCTCGCGCAGTTCGTCCCGGTCGCCCTCCTCGATCGCCTCGACGAGTTCGTACGCCTCCTCGATGCCGTACTTCGCCAGGCCCTTGTGGGTCTGACGGGAGGACCAGGGGCACTCCAGGCGGATGCGGTCCATGACCTGCACGAGGTCGAGGAGACGGGCGCCGGGCAGGTCGTAGGAGGCGGGGAGGAGTTCCAGGTCCGGCATCCGTACGCGGCCGGAGCCCGCGAGGCGTGCCAGTCCGTCCGTGAGGGCCGGGTCTCCCTCGCCCGTCGTCACGACCACGACCATCCGGCCCCCTGCGCAGGCGTCGATCAGCTCCTCGGCGGTCGGGGAGGTCTCCTCGACCGCTATGCCTGCGTCCCGCAGATACGGCAGCTGCGGATGCGTACCGTCCGCGCACAGCACCCGGTCGGCCGCGTGCAGCACCTGCCAGGCGGGCCAGGACAGCAGGCCGGGCGCGACCCGGTGGCTGGTGGTGAGCAGGACGACACGACCGGGGTCGGTCTCCGTCTCGGGAGCGGTCTCGAAGCCGCTGGTTGCGTTCACCATCCGAACGTAACCGTTCCTAGGTTGATTGGCCGGTGTTGGCCGGTTCGGGCATTCCGAACAGCGTGAGTTGTGTGGTGACTCGGCGCTGCGGGGGCGGTCGTCCCGGTGCGATCCGCTGGTCGCACGGCCGCTGCCTCAGCACGCCGCAAGGCGGTGGCGGCAGCGGTTTGGCGGGGTCCGTCCCAACCGCAGGCCATGCGCCCACGGGCACCCGGCCACTCAGACGCCCGTATACCCGTATACCCGTACACCCGTACACCCGTACACCCGTACGGACAACCGTTACGTCGTCGCCGGCGTCGTCTCGGCCGCCGTGATCTCCCGTACCCATGGCGTCTTCGCGTCGACGCGGCTGCTCTTCTGGACGTCCCAGCTGCCGTAGCGCGGGTTGAGGTCGACGTCGAGGGACTTCGAGGCCTCGGACATCGCCTTCCAGAACGTGGCCTGGCCGTCCGGCGTGTTCATGTCGACGCCGAGCGCGGCGGCCAGTTTCTGGGCCACGATCTCGGTGTGCAGGCTGTCGTCGAGGCGTGCCGGGGCGACGCCGTACTGCTGGAGCCAGCCGTCCTCCAGCGACTTCGCGCTGCCCGCCTGCTGTTCCAGGGACGCGCGCAGGCTCTGGACGTCCTTGCGGGTCACGGTCACGCCCGCGTTCTTCGCGGCCTGGTTCAGGACGCGGTCGAGGACCATGGTGTGCAGGGTGTCGCGGGTGAGGCTGCCGGTTCTGGCGACGGCCTGCGCGTACTGGGCCTGGTCCGGGGTGGCCGCCCGCTGCGCCGCGCGTACCTCGTTCACCCTGCTCTCCAGCTGCGCGACCGTGATCCGCTGCCCGCCGACGACGGCCGCCGCGCCAGGATGCGCGTCGTTTCCGCAGGCGGTGAGGAGGGGTGCCGCGGCGACGATCGCGGCGGAGAGGAAGAGCGCGGTGCGACGACGGCGGTGCAAGGAGGGCCTCCCGAGGAGATTGTGCGGCGGTGCACAAAGTCTTGCGGTGATCGATGTTAGGCAGTGGCCGAGCTCTGGCCAAGCCATTCGACCAACGATTCACCAGGACTTCGGGCACCGCCTCGCGCTCCCGGTGGCCCCCGGGTGTTCTCCGGGTGTCCTCCGGCCGTCTCAGCCGGTGATCGCCACCGGTGCGTCCCACGCGTCGCGGTCCACGGTGATCGTGTAACCGCCGCGCGTCTCCTTGCTGTTGACCAGGTACTGGTGGGCGCGGCTGTGGTTGGTCCACAGCGTGGCGGCGAAGGGCCAGTCCGCGGTGGTGGTGGGCTGCTTGTCCCACAGCGCGTACCACATGTTGCCCGGCAGGTTGGTGCGGTCGGTGGCCTGGGCGATCGCCTTCGCGCTGGAGCTGGTGAAGCCGTAGTAGCCGGCGCGGTAGGTCTTGGCGTTCAGTGCTTTGTCGAAGGCGCGTACGTATGTCAGCACGGCGTCGTTGCACGCCTTGTTCGTGATGTCGTACGACTCCATGTCGAGGTAGACCGGGCTGCCGGCCTTCATGCCGAGCGCCGACGCCTTGGCCACCGCGTCCGCCGCGTCCTTCGCGCCGAGGGAGGCAGCCGTGGCGGCGGTGAGCTTCTCGGGGCTGGAACCGGTCTGGCAGGACGGCTGGGCGCCGACGTACAGGGGGATGAGTTTCCAGCCCTGCGCACTGACCGACTTCACCCAGGACGCGGTGAGGTTGGGCTGGGCGCAGCCGCGGTTCTTGCCGCCGATGTAGACGGCGGCGGCGCCGTAGAAGTTGTTGGTGCGCCAGGCCTTCATGGCGGCGAGGGAGGGTGCGGTGCAGGTGTCGAACGCGCGGCCGGTGTAGGTGCGCTGGGCGGGCCAGGTGGTGGCTGCCATCGAGGACTGTGCGGCGAGCCCGGCCCCGGCGACGACGGCCGCACCGGCCACCGCCCAGGTGACGTATCTGCGCTTCTTGGACTGCCGGTGACCCGGCGACTGGCGCTGGCTGGCCATGACGTACCCCACCCCTGGTTCTACGACGGTTCTCTGAGACGGTTCTCTGAGACGTTTTCTGACGTTCGCTGACGGTTCTACGGCGACGCGAAATGCAGCTCGCAAGGTAACCGGCGGCTTCTCCGCGTCCGGGAAACAGGGCCCCCAGGGACCCACAAGGTTCCCTCAGGGCACGGCAAAAACTACCCCCGCACCTGCCCCAGCCAATCCAGCGTCCGCCGGATCTCCGCCGCCAGCGGATGGCCGGGGCCGCGCAGGCGGTCCACGTCGTGGAGGAGGCGGGCGAGGGTGTCGCGGGCGGCGGTGCGGTCGCCGAGGGCGAGGAGGAGGTGGCCGATTCGGCGGCGGACGTCCAGGGAGAGTTCCGGGTCGCCGGCGACGTACTGGTTCTCGTAGTACGGCAGCAGGGCGCGGTACTCGGCGAGGGCCGCCGCGGGTTCGCCAAGTTGTTCGAGGCACTGGGCGGCCTCGTAGCGGAAGCGCAGCGACTGGGGGTCGGCCTGGCCGGCCTCGGCGGCTCGTTCGTCGGCGAGGCGGCGCAGTTCGGGCAGCGCGCGGCGGTACTGGCCGTCGTCCATGAGGGTGGCCGCGTACTGCTTGCGCAGGGTACGGACGACCGGGGAGCGCTCGCCGTGCTGTTCGGCCGCGGCGGGCAGGATCCCGCCGAGAATGTCGACGGCCTGGGTGATCCGGCCTTCGCCGAGGAGGCGCTTGACCTCGTCGACGGCTCCGGCGACGTCGGGTCTCTCGGCGGCCGGCGCGGCCGTCGGCTGGGCCGCGGGAGTGCGGGCGCGGTCCGGCCAGGGGGCGTGCGGGCGCAGGAACGGGCGCGTGGGATCGAGGGGCGCTCCGGTGGGCATCCCGCGCTCCGGGAGGAGCAGCGCCAGGTGCTCGTACACCTCCTGCGCGGAGGCCGGCCGGTGCTGCGGGTCCTTGGCGAGCAGCCGCAGGACGAGCGCTTCCAGCGCCTCGGGCACCTCTGGTCTGAGGCGGCGCACGGGCAGCGGCGGCTCGTACAGGTGCCGATGGAGCACGCCGAGGGCTGTGGAGCCGGAGAACGGTACGTCTCCACTGAGGAGTTCATGGAGGAGTACGCCGAGTGCGTACAGGTCCGTGTAGGGGCCGACCGCGCCGCCCATCGCCTGCTCGGGGGCCATGTAGGCGGGCGAACCGATGGGTGACCCGGTGTGCGTGAGGCGGGTGGTGTCCGTGTCCATGACCGAGGCGACGCCCAGGTCGAGAACGGTGACGGTGCCGTCCTGCTTCACCATCACGTTGCGCGGCTTGAGGTCGCGGTGGACGATCGGCACGGCGTGCACGGCGCTCAGCACGGCGCACAGTTGCGCGGCCACCGCGACCGCCCACTGCCAGGGGTACGGGTCTTGTTCGGCGAGGTGGTCGGAGAGGTCGGCGCCGTCGACGTACTGCATGACGAGGAACAGTTCCTCGCCTTCACTTCCCGCATCGTGGACCGTGACGAGCCCGGGGTGGTCGACCTGCGCGGTCACCCGGCACTCGCGCACGAAGCGGCGGCGCAGCTCGTCGGCCTCCTGGCCTGCGACCTTGTCCGGGCGCAGCAGCTTGACCGCGACGCGCCGGTCGAGCCGCTGGTCGTACGCCGTCCAGACCTGGCCCATGCCGCCCTGCCCGATGAGCGTGGACAGTTCGTAGCGGTCGGCGATGACGCGTCCCGTCGCCACTCTCACCGTCCGCCCTCGTGGTTGCCGTCGGGGTTGACGTTGGGGTTGCCGTTGCCGTTGCTGTCGTGCTTGCGCAGGTAGTCGCTGAGCTCGTCGAGTTCGGCGCGCACCTGGTCGATGCGGGCAGGTGCGGGGCGCTGCGGCGGGGGCGGTACGGGACCGTGGGAGACGGGTGGCTGTGGCGTCGGAACGTGGGGCTGGGGTATCGGCGTGTGGGGCATGGGGGGCTGCGGCCCGGTCTGCATGTTCGCGTACGGCGACGGCGGCGGGTAGCCGTATCCGGGGGGCACGGTCGGGGCCGGGGCCGGCGCGTAATCGACGTACTGGCGCTGCCGGTTGTCCTGCCGTAGGTCCATGACCAGGAAGTACGCGCTGGCCAGGGCCCCCAGGATCAACGCGATGGCGAGGGCGATGTCGCCGTCGGCGTTGCTCTCCTCCACCGAGCCGACCACGGCGAGGCACACGATGGACAGCGGCAGGCTCACCCAGGCCGCCGTCCAGTTGAACCACCGGCCGCGCAGGAAGGCGACGCGGAACAGCGGGAGACACGCCAAGAGGCCGCACGAGAGGAACCCGGCGGCGGCGATCAGCACGCGCAGGGTGATGACGGTGCCCGCGCTGCGGGTGGGCGGCGGCGCGCCGGGGCCGTACATGACTGCTCCTGGACCGGGTGATGCCGACGGGGACGGACGTACGAGTGACAGGTTCGGTGTCGGAGTTCGAGCGTATAGGCCGACGCCGACAACGGGTCCGGGTTGTACCGAACCGTTGTCGTCCTGCCGCCCTGCCGCCCCCTGTTGTCCTGCCGCCCTGCCCCCCCTGCCCCCCTGTCGCCCCGCATCGCGGCTCGTGAACCGTCGCAACGTGATCAGCACGTCAGTCGGGCGCGACGCTCCCGTCCGTCAGCCCGTCGTACATGCCCCGCACGAGCTGTCCGCCGAGCCGGCCCGCGTGCCGCAGGGCCTCCTCGAACTCGGCGAGGGCCCTGAACCGCGCGCCGTAGCGCAGCTGTTCGTCCAGCGGCAGCCGGGGCAGTTGCAGACGGCGCACGTCGAGCCGGGTCGCGGTGGACGCGTAGCTGCTGGCCTGCCGGTTGTTGGCGGTGCCGCGCAGGAAACCGGCGAGAAACCATGGGTCGAGGGCGGCCGGATCGGGCCGCAGGAGGACGAGGCTGCGGCCGAGAACGGCCCCCGCGGTCGCGTCGTCGACCACGCGTGCGACGGACCCGCCGCCCAGCACCGGCACGACGACGTCACCCGCCTCCACCCGCACGGCCTCCTCGTCGCTCTCGGGCAACGTTCCGGAGGGAGCGGTTCCGGCGAGGACGTCGTTGTCGGTGAGCACGGGCACGCGCGCGTGGCCGCCGTTTCCGCCCGTACGCATCACCAGGGCGCCCCCGCGCGCGAGTTCACCGATGGTGATGAGCGGCCAGCGCCCTGGCTGCTCCTCGGTAGGTCCGGCGGGGGCGGGCGGAGTGAGGTCGGCGGTCAGCCGCAGGGTCTCGCCGAGCCGCTCCCGTACGTCGCTCAGCTGTTCGCCGTCGCCCGCGGCGGCGGGCGGGAGGTGACGGGCCGGGGCCAGGTCGACGTCGTCGTCGAGGAGTTCGATGACGGGCACGGAGCGCGCCACCCCCGGCTGCTCGACCGCCGTACCGGCCCGCTCGAAGGGCCGCCAGGCGTCGAGTACGGCGGTGCGCACCGCCTCCCAGTCGAGCCCGCCGCGCCCGGTGTGCTCGGCGACGCTCCCGGTGTCGGCGAGCAGCACCTCGGGCTGCGCGGGCGCCTTGTCGGGCCGCCGCAGCACCCACAGGTGCAGCGGAATGTTGTACGGAGGTGCCGCGCCGACCGGCAGCGCGATCACCGCGCGCAGCGCACCGCGCCGCAGCAGATCGGCGCGAATACGGCGCCCCGACCTCCGGGAGGCGGCGGCCGGTGGCATCAGCAGTACGGCGGTGCCGCCGTCCCTCAGCCGCGCGAGCGCATGCTGCACCCAGGCCAGCTCGGACTCGTTCCGGGCCGGGAACCCGTACTCCCAGCGGGCGTCGTAGGCGAGTTCGTCATGCCCCCAGTTGCGCTCGTTGAACGGCGGATGGCAGAGGACCACGTCAGCCCTGAGCCCGGGATACGCATCACCCCGAAGCGTGTCCCCGACCGCCGTACGCACCACGTTCCTGCCCTGGAGCGCGAGCCGGAGCGCGGTGAGCGCGGCCAGCTCCGGGGCACTGTCCTGCCCGTACAACTCCCGCTCGGAATCGTCCCGTTCGACCTCCCGTGCACCCGGCACCGGAACGGCACGCAGCAGCGCTCCGGTCCCGCAGGCCGGATCGAGCACGGTACGCGCCGGGCCGGCGAGGTCCCCCATGATCCGGGCCAGCTCGGCCGGGGTGAGCGTGTACTGCCGCGGATTGGCATCGAGATGCCGCCCGACCAGGAACTCGTACGCCTGCCGCGCCCCCATCTCCGCCGCGAGCTCGGCGACACCGCGGAGGAGGGGGACGGAGGGGAGGAGTTCGGGGCCGGTGGGGGTGCGTACGGCGGGGGTGGCGTGTAGGGCGGGAGTAGCGGGGGCGATGTGTACGACCGGAGTGGCGGGGGCGGTGTGTACGGCGGGCGAGCTGTGTACGCGGGGTGGGGCGGGGTCGGTGTGAACGCGAGGTGGGGTGGGCTCAGTGTGAACGCCGGATGCGGCGGGAGAGGCGTGTACCCCGGATGGGGTGTTCACAGCGCCTGCGGTGTTCACGCCGCCCGGCCCGTTCACGGCCGACACATCGCGCGCATCGGGCGGAGTGTGAACTCCCCGAACACCAGTCGGACTGTGAACCCCTTGCGCGGCGGGCGCCGTGTGAACCCCCTGTGCGGCCGCCGAGGTGTGAACTCCGCGCTTTCCCGCAACGCCGAAGCGCGGCGCGATCACCTGCTCCAGCGCGGCGGGGAGGCGGGCGGCGACGCGTTCGTCGGAGACCGCGCCGAGCTCCAGCCAGACGGTGGGGCGGTCATGGATGAGCAACAGGACGCAGCCCGCGTGGACGAGCGCGGTGGCCGGGCCCTCGGGGTGACCGACGAGTTGCTGCCAGACGCGTTCACGAAGGGGCACTTCGGCGAGTTTCCCCTGATGACGGAGCCAGGACTCGACCTCGGCAAGGGCAAAGGCAGGGCTGGTCTCGGTGCCGCCGACCGGCTTGGGGAAGTCGGCATGGCGGCGGCGCCAGTTGCTGACGGCGGCGCGGCCGACGCCCGCGAGCCGTGCGATGCCGGCGGCGGTCACTTCCGTGGCGTTGTCCTGCACGCGCCACGCTCCCCTCGTCCCGTGCACGGCCTCGGCATGCCCGCGTACGGCTCTGGTCACCCGTACACAGCCCTGGCCATGCAGCCTTCGTTCACATGTGGCGCCGAGCATACCGGCGTGCGCAAGATCTACGCATTCACGGCTGTGTACGTGAGTCATCACGTGAATCATGTTGACTCGGTTCACAGGCTCTGGTCTCATTGACCCAGCGAACGAGCGACCGCCGGAAGTAGGTGGTCGCTGTAGATGAAGGTCCCCCCTCGCCCCTTCATCTCCCAGCTGGGCGCCGGTGGCGCGGCACAGGGGACTGCGCCACCGCCGTCCGGACTTCTCCGCTCGTCCCTCACCAAGCAACCTCGAAGGAACTCCCATGCGCCGACCCGTACTCGCCGCCCTCTGCCTCGCCGCCGTCACCGTCGCAGGGGTCGCCGGCTGCATGCCCGGCGAGAACAAGACGACCGACAAGACGGCCGACAGGTCCGTGGACAAGACCGCGGACAAGACGGCCGCCAAACCGAAGGGCCCGTTCGCCGGGCTGACCGGCGGCGAGATAGTCGAACGAGCGCTGACGGCCACCTCGGGCGCCTCATCGCTCCGGATGACGGGGAACGTCCCGGACGACGAGAGCGGCGGCACGATCCGGATCGACATGGCCCTCGACAAGCGCGGCAACTGCGCCGGGACGATGAGCATGAACGGTCAGGGCAAGGCCGACCTCGTGAAGAGCGGCGCCACCCTCTATATGAAGTACGACGAGAAGTTCCTGCGGGCGCAGAGCGAGGGTTCGTCGAAGGAGGAGACCGACGGTGTCGTGGCCATGCTCGCCGGAAAGTGGACCAAGATGTCCGCGACCGGCTCCGACGCCAAGGACATGGCGGGTTTCTGCGACCTCGACGACGTGCTCGCCGATTTCAAGGACACCGGTTCCGGGACCGACTCAGGTGTGACGCGCGGCGCCGCGACGACAGTCGGCGGCACGCCTGCCGTCGTCGTCACGGAGAAGGACGGCAAGGACACGTTCACGATGTACGTCGCCAGCGAAGGCAAGCCCTATCTCCTACGGGTCGACAGCAAGTCCGCGAAGGACCCGGGAAGCATCGTCTTCAGCGGCTACGACAAGCCGGTCTCGGCCCAGAAGCCCAGCGGCGAGATCCTCGACCTGGACGCGCTGGGCGGCTGAACCGGGCCGACGGTCACAAGGTGTGGCCGGACCACCGGACCACCGGACCACCGGACCACCGGTCACAAGGTGTGCCGCATCCACACGTTGGGCTCGACGTAGACCCCGTACCCGTGTGCCAGGTCGCACCGTACCGGCGCCAGCGCCCCGGGTACCTCGACCTCGCCCTCGCTGTCGAAGGGCAGGCCCGTCCAGGCGCGCCACTCCTCCAGCGAGGCCGCGACGCACATCGACGCCGGCGCAATGGCGACAATCGTGGCGCCGGCTCGGGCGTGCACGCGCAGCCACGGGTCGTGGGGCAGTCCGTCCTCGCGCACCCGGTACGCGTACTCGGCGATCGGTGTCCGCGGTTCCAGGTGCTTGGCGCTGGGCCGGACCGGGGCGACGACCTCACGGAAGCCCCGCGCGGCGGCGTTGTCCCGCATCGCGGCGAGCATGCGCCCGGACAGTCCTGCGCCCTGTGCGTGCGGGGAGACGACGATCGAGATCGCGCTCACCGTGTCCGGACGGGTACCGGCGCGCAGATCCTGGAACGCCCACACGAGCACCTGGTCCCAGCCGCGCGCGGGCAGTTCGCCCCCGCCCCGCCCCTCGGCGGCGAGCGCGAAGGGCACGCTGTAGGCGTGCGCGACGACCTCGCCCCGCTCGTCCTCGGCGAACAGGACGTACTCCGGGAGTTCCCTGGCGATCCGGTCGTAGTGGGCGTTGCCCGTGAAGTCGTGCTGCATCAACTCCGGCCAGCTGTCGGGCATTTCGATGACCTGGCGATACATCTCGGGGCGCTCGGCGAGGGACGAGACCTTCAACTCCATGACGTCACGGTAGCCGGATCGCGGGCTGCACCCCCAGCCCCGGGCGGGACTGTCCAACCCGACCGGCACCATCCAGCCCGTCCGGCGTTTGAGGACAAGGCCCGTTCAGGGCCGGCGCGGGGGCCTGGAGGCGGCAGCCCCCAGCAGACGCCCACACCAACGCCGGTTCACTCACACCAACGCCGGTCCACCAACCCCCCGGCACAACACTCAGCTCGCGTGGAACCGCGCGGGCGCCTCCGTCGGGTTGCCGCCCGTCGGCAGCTCCTGCCCGGCGCATCCCGACAGCACCTTCTTCATCGCGGCCTTCTCCGCCTCCGAGACCCACAGTTCGTACTTCTTCTTCACGGCGACCTGGTTGGCGACATACGTGCAGCGGTACGACTTGTTCGGCGGCAGCCAGGTCGCCGTATCGCCGTCGCCCTTGCTGCGGTTGGTGCTCGCGTCGACGGCGCGGAGGTTGAGCGGGTCGTTGGCCAGGGCTATTCGTTTGCTGGCGTCCCAGTACTTGGCGCCCTTCTGCCAGGCGTCCGAGAGCGCGACGATGTGGTCTATGTCCACCTCGCTGCGGCCCCGCGTGAACGCCACGTCCTTGCCGCTGTAGGGGTCCGGATCCAGTTTCCCCGCCGACACCTTGCAGCCGCCGCTGCGGAACCGCACGTCGACCAGGTCCCGTTTGAGGATGTCGTCGCGCGTATCACATTTGTTCGAATCGGTGTCCGCCCACGCACTGCCGAACCGGTCCCGGGCGTACCCCGTCTTGGGCGCCCGCCCCTTCACAGCCAGCGAGTCGACAGCCGCCAGCGCCGCACCCCCGCCACCGCCTCCGCCGGCGCCGCCTCCCCCGCCGGCCGCACCGCTCGCGCTCTCCTCGGGCCCGCCGGACCCCAGGGACTCGCCGCTGCACCCGCCGACACCGAACACCACCACGAGTACGGCGGCGGCAACGCCCCCACCCCTCAGACACACCATGTTGCGTCCCTCCCCTGCTGCCCCGTTCACGTCCCCGCGCGCGGATTTCCGCTGGTCGACAGGCTAGCGGCCGGTCTCTGCCCACCACAGGGGCGCCCACCGGCACTCAAGGGGCGTATTCCGCATACCGGGCGTATCGTCGATGCTGACTCACCTCCGGAAGGAGCTCCTGGATGGGCATCTTCGACAAGTTCAAGGGCCAGATGCGCGGCAAGTCGGGACAGAAGGCCTCCGACGCCGCGGAAAAGAAGGTCAACGAGAAGACGGGCGACAAGTACACGAGCCAGGTCGACGACGCGCAGCGGAGAGCCGAGGGCGCGATGGGCATGGATCGCGATCGCGACAGGCCCGAACAGCCGTAGTCCCAGCCCGGAGGTCACCGACCCGGCCGAACGAACCTGCAGCAGAACGAAGAAGGCCGCCCACGGCCCCCAACGGGCCCTGGGCGGCTTCCTGTTGCCTCTTCCTTCTACCTGTTCCTACGCGCTCACGACCCCAGGATCGAAGCCAGGAACTCCCCGGTCCAGCCCAGCAACTCCCGTCCGACCAGCGGCTTTCCGCCCACCCTTGCCGTCTTGGGGCGCGGTACGAGGATCTGGTGCGCGGCCGACTTGATGACCGTCCCCGGGTACAGGCGCTTGAGACGCAGCTCCTGCGACTCCCTCAACTCCACGGGTGAGAAGCGGATGTTGGTGCCCTGGAGCACGATGTCGCCGACTCCGCAGGCCCGCGCGAGCATCCGCAGCCCCGCCACGAGCAGCAGGTTCTCGACAGGCTCGGGCAACTTGCCGTAGCGGTCGACGAGTTCCTCCCGTACGGCCTTGATGTCGGCCTCCGTGTTCGCGGAGGCGATGGAACGGTAGGCCGCGAGACGCAGGCGCTCGCCGGGGGCGTAGTCGTGCGGGACGTGGGCATCGACCGGGAGCTCGATCTTGACCTCCAGCGGCGGTTCCTCCTCGACTCCGCCGTCCAGCGAGGCCCGGTAGTCCGCGACCGCCTCGCCGACCATCCGTACGTAGAGGTCGAAGCCGACTCCCGCGATGTGGCCGGACTGTTCGCCGCCGAGGAGGTTGCCGGCGCCGCGGATCTCCAGGTCCTTCATGGCGACGTACATGCCCGCGCCCATCTCGGTGTGCTGGGCGATGGTGGCGAGCCGCTCGTGAGCGGTCTCTGTCAGGGGCTTCTCCGGCGGGTAGAGGAAGTACGCGTACCCGCGCTCCCTCCCTCGCCCGACTCGCCCTCGCAGCTGGTGGAGTTGAGAGAGACCGAAGTTGTCGCCGCGCTCCACGATGAGCGTGTTGGCGTTGGAGATGTCGATGCCGGACTCGACGATCGTCGTCGATACGAGGACGTCGTACCGCTTCTCCCAGAAGTCGACGACGACCTGCTCCAGCGCCTGCTCGGACATCTGGCCGTGGGCCGTCGCGATCCGCGCCTCGGGGACGATTTCCCTGAGCCGTGCCGCCGCCCGGTCGATGGACTCGACCCGGTTGTGGATGTAGAAGACCTGGCCCTCGCGCAGGAGTTCGCGGCGGATCGCGGCGCCGATCTGCTTCTCCTCGTACGGGCCGACGAAGGTCAGCACCGGGTGGCGTTCCTCCGGCGGGGTGGTGATCGTCGACATCTCACGGATGCCGGTGACCGCCATTTCGAGCGTACGGGGGATGGGTGTCGCGGACATGGTCAGCACGTCGACGTTGGCGCGCAGCTTCTTCAGCTGCTCCTTGTGCTCTACGCCGAACCGCTGTTCCTCGTCGACGATGACGAGCCCGAGGTCCTTGAACCTGGTCTCGGCGGAGAACAGTCGGTGGGTGCCGATGACGACGTCCACCGAGCCTTCCCGCAGGCCCTCCAGGGTGGCCTTCGACTCGGTTTCCGTCTGGAAGCGACTCAACGCCCTTACGTTGACCGGGAATTGGGAGTAGCGCTCACCGAAGGTCCCGAAGTGCTGCTGCACGAGGAGCGTGGTCGGGACCAGAACGGCCACCTGTTTGCCGTCCTGGACGGCCTTGAAGGCGGCGCGGACGGCGATCTCCGTCTTGCCGTAGCCGACATCGCCGCAGATCAGACGGTCCATCGGGACCGTCTTCTCCATGTCGTCCTTGACCTCGGCGATCGTGGTCAACTGGTCGGGCGTCTCGACATACGGGAAAGCGTCCTCCAGCTCGCGCTGCCAGGGCGTGTCCGGCCCGAAGGCGTGCCCGGGGGCCGCCATGCGCGCGCTGTACAGCTTGATCAGGTCGGCGGCGATCTCCTTGACGGCCTTCTTGGCGCGCGCCTTGGTCTTCGTCCAGTCGGCGCCGCCGAGGCGGTGGAGGGTGGGTGCCTCGCCGCCGACGTACTTGGTGATCTGTTCCAGCTGGTCGGTCGGGATGTAGAGGCGGTCGCCGGGCTGGCCGCGCTTGGCGGCCGCGTACTCCACGACCAGGTACTCGCGGGTGGCGGCCTGCACGGTCCGCTGGACCATCTCGATGTACCGGCCCACACCGTGCTGCTCGTGCACGATGTAGTCGCCGGCTTCGAGGGTCAGCGGGTCGATGGTCTTGCGGCGCCGGGCGGGCATACGGGCGCCGTCCTTGCCGGCGGCCTTCTGTCCGGTGAGGTCGGTCTCGGTCAGTACGGCGAGCTTCAGCTTCGTGTCGACGAACCCGAAGTCGATCGAGCCGCACGCCACATGCACGACGGAGGGGGACAGGGAGACCAGATCCGCCTCCAGGCGGGCCGCGATGCCTTCCCCGCCCAGCACCTCGACCGTACGGGCCGCCGGGCCGTGCGCCTCCGTGACGAACACCGTGCGCCAGCCGTCCGCGAGCCAGCCCTTGGTGTCGGCGAGCGCCTTCGCGGTGTCCCCGCGGTAGGTCTCGGGTGCGTGCATGCCCAGCTTGAGCGTATCCGTGTCGACTTCCTCATCCGCCGCGAAGGGCGACACCGACCACCACATCATGTCCAGCTCGCGCGCCCGGTCCCGGACATCGGCGATGGACCACAGGGAGGCCGCGCCGACGTCGATGGGCGCCTCGCCGCCGCCCGCTGTGGCCGCCCAGGACGCCTGCAGGAACTCATGGCTGGTCGCCACCAGGTCTGCGGCCCGCGTCCGCACCCGCTCCGGGTCGCACACGACGGCCATGGACCCCTTGGGCAGTACGTCGAGCAGCAGCTCCATGTCGTCGACGAGCACGGGGGCGAGGGACTCCATGCCCTCCACCGCGATCCCCTCGGCGATCTTGCCGAGCAGCTCCCCCAGCTCGGGATGCGCCTCGGCGAGGGCCGCGGCCCGCTCCCTCACCTGGTCGGTGAGCAGCAACTCGCGGCAGGGCGCCGCCCACAGCCCGTGCGCGGCGACTTCGAGGGAGCGCTGGTCGGCGACCTTGAAGTACCGGATCTCCTCGATGTCGTCGCCCCAGAACTCCACCCGGAGGGGGTGCTCCTCGGTAGGCGGGAACACGTCGAGGATGCCGCCGCGTACGGCGAACTCGCCGCGCTTCTCGACCAGCTCGACGCGCGAGTACGCGGCGGCGGCCAGCGCCTCGACGACGGTGCCCAGATCGGCGCTCCGACCGGTGCGCAGCGCGACCGGCTCCAGCTCGCCCAGCCCCTTGACCTGCGGCTGCAGTACGGAACGCACAGGGGCCACGACGACCGAGACCGGCCCGGTCTCCGGGTCGTCGGTGCTGGGGTGCGTCAGGCGGCGGAGTACGGCGAGTCGGCGGCCGACGGTGTCGCTGCGGGGCGAGAGTCGCTCGTGCGGGAGGGTCTCCCAGGCCGGGTACTCGGCGACCGTGTCCGGCGGCAGCAGCGTCCTGAGGGCGGCGGCGAGATCCTCGGCCTCACGGCCGGTCGCGGTCACGGCCAGCACCGGGCGCCCGGCCTCGCGGGCCAGCGCGGCCACGGCGAAGGGGCGGGCGGCGGGTGGTCCGACCAGGTCGACGTGCATACGGTTGCCGTCGCCGGCGGCCTTGATCGCTTCCGCGAGGGCGGCGTCCTTGACGACGACGTCGAGCAGACCGTGCAGGCTCATGAAGGGGCTTTCGTCAGGGTTTCATCAGGAATGGGCAACGGGAATCGCCCGACACGTCTAACGGGCCGGGGGTGTCCAGAGTACGACGCGCCGCGCCCGCCTGCGCGGCACCTGTGGACAACGCCCGCCCCGCCGTCCCCGGGCGCCACTCAAACAGCGCGCCCACACGGAGACGAAACCGCTGCTGTGTCCCACCACGAGACTCCCGGTGGCGCCCGCACGGACGGCGTATCCGCTGGTGGCGGCCCCAAGGGAGGGTCGTTGCCCCAGCGCGAGCAGAGATCGGGGTCGAGATCCACGACCCTGCCCTCCCGTACGGCGGTGATCACGCCCCAACCGGGAGATCGTCACCCTGGCCCCGCCCCAGGTGTCCGGTGCTCCGACGGATATTCGCGGTTCGCGGTGATCAGCCAGGCGAGATGACGAGCGAGCCCTAGGTGTTCTGTTCACGGAGGTTGGTGACGTGGTGACGGTGACAGTGATCACGCCTGGGTGATCTTGTGAGTGGGGGCGCCGCTGATATGGCGCGGCCACCATTGACCATCTCGACGAGACCGGCCGCGCCATCGGCGGCGTCCATCCCTCTCTGCCTACTTGAGTCCACCGAGACGAAGGGCATCCTCGATCTCGCTGAGCTTCGCGGACGGCAGGACGCCCGCCTGCCCGATCAGGTCTTCCCTGGCCAGGGTGACCAGCCAAGTGCAAGGGATGAGGTCGGGACGTGGAAGTGCGACTCTCAGGACGCCTTCGAGAGGCAGTCCTTCGGGGGCACCTACTGCCACCTCAACGGCCACGCCGCTGAGATCGGTGCCCGCGGGAGCGACGACCTGCATCGCCAAGAAACCGGACGCCTCTTCTCCCGACAGCAGTACGACTGCCCGCTGCTCGTTGAAATCTGCCCACCAGACTTCGCCACGTCGCATATGTCCTCCTGATACGGGACGGCGCGCCTGCGTCGCCCCTTCGACCGCCGCCTACTCGTCGTCGACGAGACCGGGGATGTGAAGTAGGGCACGCACACCGTCGAGGTGCAGCGCCAGTGCACCGGCACCGCCTGCCTGCCTGCCTGCCTGCCTGCCTGCAGGATTGAGAACT
The DNA here is from genome assembly GCF_036345175.1 of Streptomyces sp. NBC_00576. Taxonomy (NCBI): domain Bacteria; kingdom Bacillati; phylum Actinomycetota; class Actinomycetes; order Kitasatosporales; family Streptomycetaceae; genus Streptomyces; species Streptomyces sp. NBC_00576. The sequence goes on from NZ_CP107780.1 coordinate 4,261,175, forward strand.
CCCAGGTCGCCGTCCATCTCGTCTACGCGGGCCGCCGCGGACACGCTGCAGTGGACCGCGAGCTGTACATTCCGCGCTCGTGGACATGCGACCCGGACCGCCGCCGGGCTGCGGGCCTGGACGAGGGACACCGTCTTCGCGACCAAGCCGGAGCTGGCCGCGACCACGCTGGTCCGCGTCGCCGGGTCAAGATGGCGGGTGGAGGAAACCTTCCAGCCCGGAAAGGGCCTGGCTGGACTGGACGAGCACCAGGTTCGCCGCTTCACCTCCTGGTCCCGCTGGGTCACCCTGACCATGCTCGCTCACGCCTTCCTCGCCGTCGTCCGCGCCGACGAACACGCCCGCCATCCCGCCCCGGACGAGCTGATCCCGCTCACCTGCAACGAGATCCAGCGACTGTTCACGACGCTGATCGTCCGTCCCGTGCACGATGCAGTCCACCGGCTCCGCTGCTCCGCCTGGCGCCGCCGCCACCAGGCCCGAGCCCAGGCCGGCCATTACCGCCGACAAGCCGCGAATCAGACATGAAGATCACGATCTACGGCTGGAGCACTGGGGCGCTTGCGGTGTCAGGACTGGGGTTCCTCCAGCTTGATGGCAGTGGCGTCCGTGCCGTACTGCTCAGCGTGTGCGGTGAAAGGTCCGTGGTCTTCCACGACTTCGCCGTCCACTACTTCCCCATCCATATCCATCAATCGGTGCGACGGGTCCGCCAGCGGCAAGCCGGAGAGGTGCTTCTTGAGCCTCTTGGCCATCGGAAGGAAAGTCGCAAGAGTGAGCCCGCCAGAAACGACGGCCCCGACGAGAGGGATAGCCTTCGAGACGGCCTTCGCGAAGGACTGCTTCGTCATCTGGACGCCGAGGTAAGCCGCGACCTTTTTCACTATCGGGTAGATGACACCCTGGGTGAGTGCCTTCTGGGGCAGCTTCTTGGCGACCTGCTCCGCCATCATCCCGGCGACCTTCCCCACAGCGGCGTTCGCCGACTGGGTGCCGAACATCACGCCGAAGAACAGTGTCAGCACCCCCATGGTCGCGTCATCGACGTCATCGCCGTCGTCGGAGAACAGATCGGGCCAGCTGTAGAGGTAGGCGAGTTTCTGCGCGATACGCACCATGTGGCCGAAGTACTGGGCCACGTCGGCGGGCACAGTGGCGGGAAGGGCGAGGATGCCGGGGATCCCGGCAGCGGCGGAGAGAGCGCTGACCTTGCCGGTTTCGAAGCGGATGGAGTCGTTGGCCACCTTGTCGAGAACCTCGACAGTGATGCCCGCCGCAGCGGGGGTCTCTTCTATCGCTCGTCGGATGTCGTCCTCGGAGCAGTGGCGAGCCAGCGCACTTCGGAGGTACGCCTCCCTGTTGATACGCACACCTGGGAGCTTTGCTGCCGCCAGCAGCACCGCGGAGAAGCGCGACTCGGGGTTCTCGATCCCTTTGCCCTGTTTCATAGCAGGAACCTACAGTAACTCCGCGCTCCAAGGGCCGGGCTGTGTCAGCCCAGTTGGGGCCTCGTTACGTGAGTGGCGGTGGCGTGCGGGCTGGGTCCATCACGATGTCGATCGTCACCGAGAAGGCGACCCGCGGTCGCGAACCGAGCGCCTCTGGGCGGGCGTTGATCTCCATCGCAGCCAGCGCCGGCGGGCACCCGGCAGGCAAGGCGCGAGGGCTCCTGAAGGCGCTGCGGAGGCGGACATGCGCAGGGCCCTCGGCAAGCACACACTCACCGGAAGGCCCTGCCATCGCTGCCACCCCTGTCAGAGTGCCGCGAACTCGATGAACGCGGTCCACGCCATGGGCTCTACGGCGAGTGCGGCGCGGGTTGTGTCCTTCGAGTCGCGGACGCGTACGGCGCCTGTCCCCGCCGCGACCTCAACGCACTGGCCCCCGTCGCCAGCGCTGTAACTGCTCTTGAACCATGCCAGGGCATCGGTGTCCGGCCCCGCCTTTTCCCCGCTCATCTCTCTCCCAGCAGCTTTTCGATCAACGCCAGCGATTCTGTCGGAGTGTGGGCCTGCGCGCGAAGAATCCCGTACGTACGCTCAAGCTCCCGCACCTTCCGACGCTCTGTGTGCACACGGCTGTCGCCTTGTACCTCCGTGTACGCGATCCTGCGCCCATCCTTGGCCTCCATCAAGGTGAACGGTCCAGCCAGTCCCGCATGTTCCTGGCGGGACAAGGGCATCACCTGGATCACCACGTTGCGCTTCTCCGCCATCAGCATGAGGTGCTCCAACTGGCCTCGCCAGACAGCGTCTCCGCCGAGCGGCCGGAGCAGGACAGCCTCCTCGATCACAAAGCTCAGATGTGGCGCGGGGCGTCGGGAGAAGATCCCCTGCCGCGCCAGTCGTGCGGATACTCGCTGCTCCGTGAGCGCTTCGTCCAGCAGTGGCTGCCACATGGCAAACACCGCTCGTGCGTATTCCTCCGTCTGCAACAGGCCGTTGACCAACTGAGTGTCGTATGCATGAAGCTCAACCGCCTCGGCCTCCAACTTGGCCGCATCCCGGAAGAACGCCGGATACTGAGCCCGAGCCACCTCCTCCTTGCCCGCGCTCAACACCCCACCCGCCTCCAGCACTTCATCGGCCCGGTCGATGAACTTCGGCGGCGGAATACGTCTCCCCTGCTCGAACGACGCGATCGTCGAGGCCGAGTACCCGGTCAGCGACCCGAGCTTCGCGCGGTCCATCCCCGCCCGCTCCCGGAACAGCTTCAACTGCCGCCCGAACACGCACAGAATGCCCGCCCCGAACTCATACTCCGGCTGCTGAACCTCGTCGTCCACGCCGCGACTCCTCCCGTACGACCATCACAGTCACCGGGCTCCGCCCGCCCGACGCACGCTCCGGGAACGGGTCACGCCCAACACCACGTACAAGCGCACCGCCGACGTGTACAGCCCGTACCCGTAAGCGCATCGCTCCTGTTCAACGCTACGCAGAGTCCGCAACCGTTGACCCCATGAAGTCAGCAACTCCCCCGAACGGGCATATGCCACAGCACCCCGCACCCGAACGCGAGTTCACCATGCGCTTCACCTCAACCGTTCCTGGAGACTGAGCGGGGGTGAGTCCTGTTGCCAGGTCTCGTGCTCGGCCGAACGCCCCGGACGGTGTTGGGCGTTCTGGTTGCCCGCGTTCGCTCCGCGTCCGGGCGGCACGGATCGTGTCCGTGGTCCGGGGATGCGGGGGCGGGTTTCCTCACGCCCGGGAACACGCCGATCGGCCTGGACGGTCCGATGCCCCACCGCATCACTCCGGTGCTGTGGGGGCGGTGTCGTCCGTCGCCGGATCGGGTGTCCCTGGGCGCGCCTTCCGATCGCCACGGCAGCAGCATCATGGCGAGTGGTTGTACGGGTCGTGGTGGTGAGGGGTTTCTGCCAGTGCTGGGCACCCCAGCGGCTGGTGTAGGCCGGGTCGACGGCGATGACCGCGACGCCTGTCCGGTCGGCCATCGACGCCAGTCGGGCACGGAGTTTACCGGTGGGCATGCCGGAGATCAGCTGCCGGAACCGCTTCTTGCGGCCGTGCTTCTCCCGGGTCTTCTCGGCGGCGAAGTCCAGGTCCTCCACCGCGATCGCCTTCACACCGCAGGCTCTGGCCCAGTGGAGGAGGCGGGTGAGGGCGTGGCGGACCTGGGCGTCCCGGTGTTCGGCGGTGCCGGTCAGGTCGTAGAAGAAGCGGCGCGGGGCACCGGTGGGGTTGCCGTGGATGTCGAGGCGCCAGGCGGCCAGGTGGTCGGCGTTCATGTCGACGCCGATCACGCCGTGGGCAAGTGCTGCCTCGATCGGGATGGTCGGGGTGGGCGGGATCTGCCAGGACGCCGTCAGATACCAGCGGTCCCGGCCCGTGTCCAAGTGGATGCGGTAGGCGATTGCTCGGTTGGCTTCGACGCGGTCGGCCCACTCGCCGCCCCGGTGCGCGAATTCGACCCGGCAGGACAGGACGTACCGCCCGTGGGGGGCGTTCGCCAGATGCGCCAACGGTGCCGGGAGTTTGAGGCTCACCTCGCCGTCTGGGCTGACGCGGATCGTCTCGTTGCCGTAGCGCTTGCCGGACTCCCCGTCCGCCTGACAGAACCAGCGCTCCGCCTCCCACCGCCCGCGCCACTGCGACTCCGTGAGCTGAGCCTCCTCCAGGTGATGCCGGGCACGGGCCAGACGCTTGCCGCCCCTGACGACGTGCACGAGCCCGGCCTCACGGTCGGCCCGCGCGGCAGCCAGCCGATCCTGAAGTACCCGCAGTCGCCTCGACTTCGCGTGCCACTCCCGCTGGGACCGGTAACCCCCGGGCGCCTTCTTCGTCCCCTTCTGCCCGACCGGCAGGGACAGCCGGTCCTCGATGGTGCGGATACCGGCTTCCAGGTTCTGCATGTGTGCGAGTTGGCAGCGTCGGGCCAGCGTCCACTGGTCGTGCGTGGCTTTGGTGATCGACCCGGCCCACCGCGACGACGACAGGGGCGTCAGCTCCCGCTTACGCACCGCCCACGTCTCGGCGGAGTGCTCCAGGCCATCCCGGCAGCGCGTCCTGAGATCCTTCGCCGCCAGCGACCCCAGATGTCCGCCGACCAGACGCAGCACCTTCTCATCGCCCGGCGTCAGCTGCTTGAAACGGGTCCGGACGGCCACACCACTGGGACCCGACGCGACGAACGACGCCGCCACACTCCGCAGCTCACCCACCCCTGTCACTCCCACCCCACGCCGCCCGAAGATCCCCTCGCCATGAGAAACGAGCACCACCCGCGAAGGTCACGCATTCGATGAGAGAACGTCAGTTCCCCACCAAGAACCGGCTCCACGACCGAGACGCGCGACACGACACAGCCCAGCAGCACTCACTCCCGCTCACCAGAACGCTCTTGAACACACTCCAGCGGCAGCAGCTACAAACCCGCCCCGGATTCTGGGCCCCCACCGGCGTACGGAGGCTCCCTGCCCGCGCCCGCCGAACGGAGCGCGCGCCCCGTACCTACCTGAAGCGCCCGCCCCCGTCCAGGACAGGACAAGCGGCGGCCCCGGTGAGCATCGAGAACGCTCACCGGGGCCGCCGCTCCCCCTATTCCCCCTGTTTCCCCGTGGCCCCCGCCCTGGTCGGCCAGTCGGCTAATCAGTAGCGATAGCGTTCAGCACATTCATCCGCCCCGCCCTGAACGCCGGCACCAGCGCCGCGAACAGTCCCACGAAGGCCGAGCCGACGAACACGCCGCCGATCGTCATCCACGGGATCTCCAGGACGTTCAGACCCTCCAGCGCCAGCAGTCGCTGAGCCGTCGCGCCCCAGCCCATCCCCAGGCCGAGCCCCAGCAGCGCGCCGAAGAGTGCGATCACGACCGACTCCATACGGATCATCCGGCGCAGCTGGCGCCGCGACAGACCGATCGCCCGCATCAGACCGATCTCCCGAGTCCGCTCCACCACCGACAGGGCGAGGGTGTTCACGACGCCCAGGACCGCCACGACGATCGCCAGGGCGAGCAGACCGTAGACCATGTTCAGGAGCTGGCCGATCTGGTCCTTCAGTTCCTGCTTGTAGTCGGTCTGGTCACGTACCTGGTACTGCGGGTAGGGGTCGAGGGCCTTCTTCAGCGACGCGTACGCCGACTCCTCCTCGCCCTTCTTCGCCGAGGCGAACATCAGGCTGTTCGGCGGGACCTTGGCAGCCGGCAGGTACTGCTCCATCGTCGCGATGGACATGTACTGCGCGCCCTGGTCGATCGCCACGTCGTCGTCCGTGATCGCGGCGACCTTGAGCTTCGCCGTCGAGCCGCCCTTGAAGGCGACGGTCATCGTGTCGCCGACCTTCACCCGGTGCTTGGTCGCGTAGTCGGAGCCCAGCGACATGGCGTCCTTGGCGTACGCGGCGCTCAGCGTGCCCGCGGTGGTGGTGCGGCGCAGGTCGGAGGCGTACGTCGGGTCGGCGGCCGTCAGCTGGGTCTTCTCACCCTTGCCGTCGGGCGGGGTCAGGGTGACCTCGACCTCCTTGTAGCGGGTGACGTGGGTCAGGCCGGGCGAGCGTTTCATCGCCGCCTCCGCCTGCGGCACGATCCGCTGGTTGCCCTGGACGATGAAGTCCGCGCCGACCGACTTGTCCAGCTCGCTCGTCGCCGAGGCGACCATCGACGAGCCGACCACCGACAGACAGGCGACCAGGGCGAGGCCGATCATCAGGGCGGCGCCGGTGGCACCCGTACGGCGCGGGTTGCGCAGCGCGTTGCGCTCGGCGAGGCGGCCGACGGGGCCGAAGCCCCGCAGCAGTACGGCGCTGAGCACCCGTACGACACCGCCCGCGAGCAGCGGGCCGATGATCACGAACCCGAGGAGTGTGAGCACGACGCCCGTGCCGAGGACCAGCGAGCCGTCGCTCGCCTTGTCGGCGGTGGCGGCCAGGTAGAGGGCGTAGCCGCCCGCTCCCGTCAGGACGAGGCCGATGAGACCCCGTACGAGGCCCGCCCTGCCGTCGGCCGGGGTGCCGGCGTCGCGGAGTGCGGCCATCGGGGAGACCTTGCCCGCGCGGCGGGCGGGGAGGTAGGCGGCGAGGACGGTGACGACGACGCCGAGGACCAGGCCGATCACCGGGGTGGCCGCCTTGATGGTGAGGTCGTCGGTGGAGAGGTTCATGCCGGCCATCGACATCAGCTTCATCAGGCCGATCGCGATGCCGACCCCCGCGCCGACACCGAGGATCGATCCGACGAAGCCGAGCAGCAGCGCCTCGACCAGAACGGACCGGTTGACCTGCTTGCGAGAGGAGCCGATCGCCCGCATCAGGCCGATCTCCCGGGTCCGCTGGGCGACGAGCATCGAGAAGGTGTTGATGATCAGGAAGATGCCGACCAGGAACGCGATCCCGGCGAAGCCGAGCATGGCGTACTTGATGACGTTCATGAACTCGCCGACGCCCTCACGGCTCTCGTCGGAGAACTCCTTCTGCGTCTGCACCTTGAACACACCGCTGGCCGTGAGGGCCTGGGTGACGTTCTGCTTGAGCCGGATGTCGGTGATCCCGCCGGCCGCCGTGACGTTGAGCTGGGTGAACCGGCCGGTGGCGCCGAGGAGTTCGCGCTGTGCGGTGGCGGTGTCGAAGTAGACGACGGCCGCACCGGGGTTGGTCACCTTGAAGGTGGCGATACCGACGATCCGCGCGTTGATGTCACCGGTCTGCGCGATGGTGCGCAGCTCGTCGCCCATCTTCAGGTGGTGCTTGTCGGCGGTGTCTGCGTCGACCATCACCTCGGTGGGCCCGCGTGGTGCGTGACCGCTGGTGATCTCCATCGAACGCAGGTCGTTGCGCGTCCAGTTGCCCGCGATGGTCGGAGCGCCGGTGCTCGACCCCATGTTCTTGTTCTCGCTGTTGACGACGGTCACGTTCATCGAACTGACCGCGCCCTCGGCCGACTTGACGCCCTGGGCCTGCTGCGCCTTCGCCAGCACGGAGGCCGGCAGTGACTCGGGCACGCCGTTCTGCGGGGTGTCGTCGCTCTCGGCCGCCTTCGGCGACACCGTGACGTCGGAGGAGGTGACCGAGAAGAGTTTGTCGAACGTCGTGTTCATGGTGTCGGTGAAGACGAGGGTCCCGCACACGAACGCCACCGACAGCAGCACGGCCACCGCCGACAGGGCCATCCGGCCCTTGTGCGCGAAGAAGTTGCGCATCGAGGTCTTCAGCACAGTCATGACGTACGCCCCCGCGCGTCGAAGTCCTTCATACGGTCGAGGACGCTGTCGGCGGTCGGCCGGAACATCTCGTCGACGATCCGCCCGTCGGCGAGATACAGCACGCGGTCCGCGTACGAGGCGGCCACCGGGTCGTGCGTGACCATCACGATGGTCTGGCCCAGCTCGTCCACCGAGCGGCGCAGGAAGCCCAACACCTCGGCGCCTGCTCGGGAGTCGAGGTTTCCGGTCGGCTCGTCACCGAAGATGATCTCGGGCCGCGCGGCCAACGCCCGTGCCACGGCGACGCGTTGCTGCTGGCCGCCGGAGAGCTGGTTGGGCCGGTGCTTGAGCCGGTCGGCCAGCCCGACGGTCTCGACGACCTGGGCCAGCCAGCCCTTGTCCGGCTTGCGGCCCGCGATGTCCATGGGAAGCGTGATGTTCTCCAGCGCGCTGAGCGTCGGCAACAGGTTGAACGCCTGGAAGATGAACCCGATCCGGTCCCGGCGCAGTTGCGTCAGCTTCTTGTCCTTGAGCCCGGTGATCTCGGTGTCGTCGAGGTAGATCTGCCCGCTGGTCACGGTGTCGAGGCCGGCGAGGCAGTGCATGAGGGTGGACTTGCCGGACCCCGAGGGGCCCATGATCGCGGTGAACTGTCCCCGCGCTATGTCCACGTCCACCTGGTCCAGGGCGACGACGCGGGTCTCACCGGACCCGTACGCCTTCACGACCTGCCGCGCCCGTGCGGCAACGGCCGTACGCCCTCCAGTGCCCCCGTGCCTGGTGATTGTCACAGCCGATGTCACGGTATGTCTCCTAAGTCGGTCAGTACTGAGTGCGCACTGATACCTGCGAATGCGTTGCTGCTCTGCGGTATGTGCATGAGTCTGCTGGTGGAAGGGGGTCCGGGTCTCTGGTGCCCGGCCCAGTCTTCTGCGGGGGTAAACCCCACCCCCGGAGGTCAGGAACGCCGTCCCCAGCGGCGTAAAGCCAGGTTAAGGACGGCAGGCGCCCCATCTCCTCCTCCGTCGGTACGAACCCTCCCCGAGCCGTAGTAAGGAGGTACCCCTAGGGGTCGTCCACCCCTCGGTGGAGCGGGTCTAGGGGTCGCCTCCACCCTCCGACCCAGCCACGCTCCACCCTCCCGCCGCGTGAGGGGCAAGTTGGCAGACAAGTGGGGGACAAGTGGCAGAGTGGTCGACGGCAGATAGATGCAGGGGGAAAGGAACCCGGTGGGCAGCAGCCGCCGTACGACACCCGCGATACCCGGCGCGGTGCAGCGCACCGGAACCGAGAAGCGAGGAGCCGTCGTCGCGGCCCTGATGCTCTCGATGGCGCTGGCCGCGCTCGACTCCACCATCGTGTCGACCGCCGTACCGCAGATCGTCGGTGACCTCGGCGGCTTCTCCGTCTTCTCCTGGCTGTTCTCGGGCTACCTGCTCGCCGTCACGGTCACCCTCCCCGTGTACGGCAAGCTCTCCGACACCTTCGGCCGCAAACCGGTCCTGATAGCGGGCAGCGCCCTGTTCCTCCTCGGCTCGCTGCTGTGCGCGCTGGCCTGGAACATGGGCGCGCTGATCGCGTTCCGGATCATCCAGGGCCTGGGCGGCGGCGCCCTCCAGGGCACGGTCCAGACCCTCGCCGCCGACCTCTACCCGCTGGAGCAACGCCCCAAAATCCAGGCCAAGTTGTCGACCGTGTGGGCGACCGCGGCGGTGGCGGGCCCCGCGGTGGGCGGGGTGCTCGCGGCCTACGCCGGCTGGCGCTGGATCTTCCTCGTCAACCTCCCCGTCGGCGCGGTGGCGATGTGGCTCCTGGCCCGCCACCTCCACGAACCGCAACGCGACACCTCCGGCCCCCGCCCGCGCGTCGACTGGGCGGGCGCGCTGGCGGTGTTCGCGTGCGGCGGCGTACTGCTGACGGCCCTCGTCCAGGGCGGCGTGGCCTGGCCCTGGCTGTCCTGGCCGTCAACCGCCTTCTTCGGTACGGGACTTGCGCTGGTGTTCCTCGTGGTCATGATCGAACGCAGGGCGGCGGAGCCGATCATCCCCGGGTGGGTGTGGCGGCGCCCCACGATCGCGGCGGTCAACGTGGCGCTGGGCGCGCTGGGTCTGCTGATGGTGGCCCCGACGGTGTTCCTGCCGACGTACGCCCAGTCGGTACTTGGCCTCGCCCCGATAGCCGCCGGATTCGTGCTGTCCGTATGGACGTTGAGCTGGCCGGTGTCTGCGGCGCTGAGCCAGCACGTGTACCGCAGGATCGGCTTCCGCGACACGGCGATCCTCGGCATCGGCGCGGCGGCCCTGATCCTGCTGGCGTTCCCCTTCCTCCCCTACCCCGGCTCCCCCTGGCAGCCGACCCTCCTCATGCTGCTGCTCGGCGGCGCCCTCGGCCTCTTCCAACTCCCCCTGATAGTGGGCGTCCAGTCGACGGTCGGCTGGTCGGAACGCGGCACGGCGACGGCGTCGGTGCTCTTCTGCCGCCAGAGCGGCCAGACGATCGGCGCGGCCCTGTTCGGCGCGGTGGCCAACGGCGTACTGGCGTCCCGGCTGGGCGGCGCGAGCGACCTGGACTCGGTGACCCGGGCACTGGGCGCCGGCGCCGCACCGGAGGCGACCCGGCGGGCGATCGCGGACGCGGTGCACGCGGTGTACTTCGGGGCGGCGGGGGCGGCGGCACTGGCGTTCGTGGCGCTGCTGGTACTGGCGCCGCGCCGCTTCCCGGTCCTCGACAGCCCCTAGCAGCAGGTCTGCGAGGCGCTCATTCGGCCGCCGCCCGCCCGGTGAGCGTGGTCAGGCTGTTGCGTACGTGGTCCATGTGGGCCCGTACGTCGTCCCACTCCTCCCCGTGCTCCCGCAGCACCCGCTCGGTCTCGCGGGCGAGGCGGTCCTCCTCGGCGCGGGCCTCGGCGAGGACCTCGGCGGCGCGAACCCGCGCGTCGTCGTCGATCCGCCGGACCGACTCCTCGGCGTCCGCGAAGGCCCGCTTCGCCTCGGACAGCGCGGCCTCGGCAACCGTCACCCGCTCCATGTGCCGTACGTCCAGGGCGACTTCGCGCTCGGCGGTGAGCCGTTCCGTCTCGGCCCACCGCTCGGCGTACTCCTTCTCCTGCTCGGCGAGCAGCCCGGCGGTCCGCAGCCGCATCTCACGCAGCGCGGCCAGCACCTCCCCCCGCCCCTCCTTGACCTCCCGCCGGGCGCCGATCCGGATCTCGTCGGCCTCGGCGCGGGCGGCGAGCAGCCGGTGCCGGGCACGTTCCTCGGCCTCGGCGCGTACGTTCTCGGCGGCGGTGTCCGCGGCCTCCCGCAGGGCGTTCGCACGGGCCTCGGCCGCCGCGACCAGTTCCCGCGCATCGCTCCGCCCCCGCTCCCGTACGGAGCCGGCCTCCTCAACGCCCAACTCGAAGAGCTGCCGGGCGCGTTCACCAAGACTCTCGTACGTCTGCGGGGCGAGCCGCGCGACGGCCTCCCGCAGCCGCCCCGACTCCTCCTCCATCTCCCTGGCCAGGACCGTCAGCCGCGCGGCCCGCTCCCAGGCGGCGTCCCGCTCCGCGGAGAGCGCGACGGCGAACGCGTCGACCTGATCGGGCCGGTATCCGCGCCCCCGTCCGGCTCCGAAACCGGCCACGAAACCGTGCGACGACATCACTGCGTTGCTCATCCTGCAACCCCTCTCCGCGTACGAAGTAATGATTTCGCGCACATCTTGATGGATTGGGATGAAATGTGCCTAACGCGACACTCCGGGCCGGGTCACGGGCGGTACGCGGCCTCGGCACGCGGAAGGGGGTGGGCGGCCGTACGGCCACCCACCCCCTTCACCTCTGCTCAGCGGGCTACAGCAACCCGTCCCACATCTGCTCCAGCAACACCGACCACCAGCTCTCCGGGGAGCCGAGCGCCGCCGGGTCGAGAGCGGCCAACTGGGCCTGGAAGTCGACGGTCCAGCGGCCCGCCTGCTCCTGGTTCAGGCCGTAGCGCAGCCGCCACATACGGCCGAGCAGCGCGAGACAACGCGCGAACTCGGGCAGCCCCGTGTTCACGAACTGCGGCGGTACGGGTGCCCCGCCCGGCCCCGCCTCCACGGGCACCGCGACGATGTTCGCCGTCCCGTACTGGACGCAGATCGCCTTGCCGAAGTCGCTGCCCATCACGAGGTACGACCCCGCGTCCGACGCCGCCCGCACCCCGCGCTCCTGCGCCAGCTCGGCGAGCGTCGGCACCGGCCGCCCCGGCTGGGCCTGCGCCCAGAAGAACGGCCCCATGTCGGCGGGCAGCCCGGCGACGACCAGGGTGTGCGCCACGATCGGGGGCACCCCCTGCCGCGACACCGCCGCCTGGTCGAACCGGAACACCCCGGGCCCGAACACCCCGGCCAGCTCCTGCGCGATGCCCTCCGGCGGAATCGGCGGCGCGGGCTGCACGGGCGGAAGCGGCGTACGTACCGGCCCCGGGCGTGCCGGACCGTCCGCGACCTGGTGCAACTCACCCTGGTGCGCGAGGAGTTGAGCCATGCCCTGCTGGCGGCTGGCGTGATCGGTGCCGTAGGGGGCGATGCTCGTGATGCGGGCGTTCGGCCACTGCTCGCGGATCATGCGGGCGCAGTAGGCACCCGGCAGCTCGCAGCTCTCCAACTCGGTGTGGAGTTCGAGAACCTGATCCGGCGGAATGTTCATCGCCCGCAGCTCATGGAAGATCTGCCACTCCGGATGCGGCGTCCCCGGCGCGGACCGCCGGATCACCTGCTGCTCGGACCCGTCGGGGGCCCGATAGCGAAGAACGGCCTGATAACCGGGGCCGACCGTGGGCTGACCGGGCGGGGGGTAGCCGTAGGAGGGGGGTTGAGGGGCATTGGGCGCGGAATGCCCCGGGGGGACGGAAAGTCCGGGGGCGGGAGGGGGCGGAGGCACGGAGAGGTTGGGAGCGGGCGGCGGCGGAAACCCGGAACCGGGCGCCGCCTGGGCGGACCCCGCGAAACCGGGGGCGGGCTGGCCGGGGGCTGCCATGCCGGGGGCGGGCTGGCCGCCCGGTGCGGACATGCCGGGCGCCGGGCGACCGCCGGGGGCGGGCTGACCACCCGGTGCGGGCATACCGGGCGCCGGGTGACCGCTGGGGGCCGCCATGCCGGGGGCGGGCTGGCCGCCGGGCGCGGGCATACCGGGGACGGGCTGACCACCCGGTGCGGACATGCCGGGCACCGGGCGACCGCCGGGGAAACCGGGGGTACCGGGGATGCCCGGGGTACCGGGAGTACCCGGAGCGCCAGGGAAACCAGGAGCGGCCGGTGCACCGGGGGCACCGTGCGCGCCAGGGCCACCGGCAGCGCCCGGAGCCGCGGGGAAGCCCGGCGCATTCGGGCCACCGGCGGCGCCCGGAGCAGCAGGGGAGCCCGGGGTACCGGGAGTACCCGGAGCACCGGGAGCCCCAGGAAAACCGGGAGTGCGCGGGGTACCGGGGGCACCGGCAGCCCCAGGGCCACCGGGAGTACCCGGTGCACCGTGGGCACCGTGCGCGCCGGGGCCACTGGCGCCCGGAGCAGGGAATCCCGGGGTGCCAGGAGTGCCCGGAGCCGCAGGGAAACCCGGGGTGCCCGGGACGCCCGCACCCGGGTTGCCCGGGCCGCCGGGAACACCGGGGGCCTGGGGCGGCGGGGGCACGCCGGGACCGCCGACCGGGGGACCGGCCAACATGGTCTCGGCGCGGTGCACGGAGCCAGGAGCACCAGGAGCACCGGGCGCACCGGGCGCACCCGGAGGCTGAGGTGCACCGGGGGCGCCCGGCGGGCGGGGCGCGTTGCCGGCGCCGCCCTGATTGGGGTCGGCAAACATCGTCGCGGCCTGGTGTACACCGCCGGGAGGCGCACCCCCGGGCGAGTTGGGAACGCCGGGCCGCTGCGGAGCACCAGGGGCACCCGGAGCACCCGGCGGGTTCGGCCCACCCGGCGCCTGAGCCGCACCCGGGGCCCCAGGAGCCGCCGGCGGCTGGGGCGCACCGAGCCCACCGGGCCGACCGGGGCCGGAGAACATCGTCGCGGCCTGATGAACGCCCCCAGGGGGCGCACCCCCGGGCGTGTTCGGACCACCAGGCGGATTCGAAGCCCCCGAGGCACCCGAGGCACCGGGCCCACCCGGCGCACCCGGCGCACCCGGCGGATTCAACCCGCCAGGCGAATGCGAACCGCCCGGCGAATGCGGACCGCCAGCCGGATACGGACCGCCAGGCGCGCCGACAGCCGCACCGGAGCCCAGACCACCAGCCCCGTCAGCCCCGTCAGGCCACTCCGCCCCGAGCCCGGACACGAACTGCGTGGGCACATACCCACCCGAAGGACCAGGTCCCGGCGGCGGAGGCACAACCCCCGGACGCGCGCCCGGGGTTCCCGGCGCACCCGGCGGAGGCGGGGCGCTCGCGCCCCGGGCGCCACGCGGCGGCGGCGCCTTGCTGGTCGCCGCGTCGGCGATCTCCCCGGCGTTGGGCGCGAGCGCACGCCCCGGAGGGTTGGGCGCACCAGGCGCCCCCTGCGGATAGCCGTACGAGGGCCCACTCGCCCCCTGCGGATAGCCGTACGCCGAAGCTCCCGCCGGACCCGGCCCACCCGCCCCCGGACCCCCGTTGAAGGCATCCCGGGGACGCGGAACGTCATCGCGGTCGTCCTCGCCCAGCGACGGCGCGAACACGGTCGCCGGCAGCGGCACGGAACGGTCCTCGCCCGCGTCCACACTGGTCGTGTCGGTCCCGGTCCAGGGCGTGGCCCCCGCAGGCGGCACCGAGTCCACCGGCCCCGCGGCCGGGGAGCCCACGGAAACCGACGCCGCCCCCCCGCCGGAGGCACCCGCACCCGCACCCGCGCCGGAACCCGAACCCGCCCGCCGGTCCGGAATACCGAGCTTGTCCGCCGCCTCCTGCAACCACTCCGGCGGAGTCAGCAGGAACGACGTCTGGTTCAGGTCGACCCGCGCCGGAGGCGCCGGTACCGCGTCCTCGACGGCGGCCGAACGGCCGTACTCCTCCTCGTACCGGCGGATCACCTCGCCCACCGGCAGGGCGGGCCACAGCGTGGCCTCGCCGCTGTCCCGGGCGAGAACGAGCCGCTGTGCGCCGCCGTCCGAACGCGGGCCCTCCGCCCGGTCCTCCGCCCAGACCACGAACCCGAGCTCGAACTCCCGTACCCGCACCTCCCGGTGCTGGTACGACGGCACATCCCCGTTGACCCATTCCTCGGCGCGCTCCTGCGCCTGCGCGAAGGTCACCATCGGTCAGTTCACTCCCCCACCGAAGACGCCGAAGTCACCTGGGACGGCACCGGAATCACACGCGCGAAACCGCCGTCCACCATCAGGTTCGCCACCGTCTCCAGCTCCGGCGGATTGCCCGCGAGCCGGGACAGGAACTGGTCGAAGTCGTCGCCGACCGGCAGCAGCAGTCGCTGCACCCGGTCGGCCGGCGGCCACGTCGGATCGACGTCCCGCGCGTCGTCGTACGCGCAGAACCACACCGAACCGGGCCGCTCGCCCTTCACCTTGACGGCCAGCAGACCGCCCTGGACGAAACCGACGCCCAGATAGTCCTTCGTCAGATGATCACGCAGGCACTTGTTGACATACACGAGGTCGTTGACCGCAGCCTCGTCCCGCACCGTGAAGAACGGCTGGTCCACCAGCAGCCCCAGCTCGGCGTCGAGCGCCGCGCCCACCGGCGCACACCCGCCCGCCGCCTTCAGGAACGACCGGTACGCCCCCGGCAGCCGGTAGCCGAGGTCCTCCTCCACGCCCTGCACCTGCTGCTCGGTCACCGCCACCGCCGACTTCGGCAGCGCGAAGTGCGCGGGGCGCGTCTCCTGCAGAGGCCGCGTACCCCGCTTGTGCTGGTCGACGGTCGACGTCACGATCCCGCCGTGATGCCTCAGCAACGCCTTCACCTCGACCGGGACGAGCTCCAGCCGCCGCCCGCCGGGTACGTGGTGCCAGGTCCAGCCGTGCGGTGTCGCCACCGCCGGAACCGTGTCCCAGAGTTCGTGCCCGGACGCGGCGAGCGCGGCGTTCGCCGACACGTAGTCCGTCAGCCGCAGTTCGTCGACGCCGAAGCCCTCGGGCGGCTCGGCGATCTCCGCCGCCGCACGCGCGTAGAGCGAGAAGTCGGGATAGCCGCCCTCGTCGACCCGCACCCCTCTCGGGTGCCGGGTGGCCCGTACCGGGTCCGGGAAGTGCACGACCTGCCCGGCATAGGCCGCGTTCGGCGGCACGGCTCGCTGCCCGAGCCGACCTGTCGTCATGGCGGTTGCCCCCTGCGGCGCTCTGTAAGGCCTGTACGTCAGTACGACCCGCACGTCTGTCACATCACGTCGCGTCGCATCACCCCCGTACCGCCTGTCAGCACATCAGTACGGACAGCGGCCCGGACGGCGCTGCGGATCGCGGTTGCCCGACAGCCTATGCGGTACGCCGACACCGGTCACCGGCGCCGGTCACCGGCCCCCGGGTTCCGTGACCTGCCGTCACCCTGTCGTGACGGTGCGACGAAGCCCTGGCGTGTCACACCGTCCCAGCTACCGCACCAGCCACGCTATTTGGCACTCTGTGTCCGCCGGGGGGATGCACGGGGGAGGCGTCGGAGGGGATGACGATCATGAACGCGACACAGACAGGGACTCAGACGGGAAGGCCTGCAGAACGGCCGACGGCAGGCTCGACAGGAACATCGGTGCCCGGAATGTCCGGTACGGCCGGCAGACCCGGCGGCGACCCACGCGTCGGCTGGAGCAGCAACGAGACGCCCCGCGTCCCCACTCTCCGCCACCGACGCGACGGCATACTGCCGACCGTCGCCGCCGCCCTCTCCGTTCGCGGCGCGACCCTCACCGGCACAGCGGCCCGCGGCGACCAGCCGCCCGCCCTGCACCCGCTCGTCCAGGATTTCCTCGACACCCTCACCAGCGCCCAGCGCGACCGCTCCACCGGCCGCTGCGCCGAGGCACTCCTCATATCCCGGCAGATCGCCTTCGCCGACGAGGCCCGCAGCCGGCGCGCCGCCCGCAAACCCATGACCAACGGTGAGGCCCGCAGGGCACTGAAACAAGCCAAACTCACCGCCCGCCGCATCCGCGAGGACGGCGACCCCCTCCACGGCAGCTTCGCCGCGCCCTGCCGCTCCTGCACAGCGCTCAGCGACCACTTCGGCGTCCGCATTGTCGACCCGTCGGCCCCCACCGGCTGACGCCCCTCATCCCTCCCCGAGCCCCCCACCGCACGACGGCGCGGCCCCGAGAACGCGACCGCGCAGGTCCATGACCTCGACGATCGAAGGGCAGATGCACACCGACCGCACCTCCTCCCCCAATCCCTCGGCTCCGCTCGGGCCGGGGGGACCCCCATCCCGCTTCCCCGTAGCCGTCGACGCCGCGCTGCGCGCCGCCGGCTGGCAGCCCGGCCGCTGGGACATAAAGCAGGCCGAGATCTGGGCCGACGCCCTGCGCGGCCACGTCTCCCCCGCCGGACACCGCCACGCGGTCTTCCCCGCCGCCGTGGAAGCCTGGGCGGAGTTCGGCGGCCTGCACATCGCACCCCCCGGCCCCGGCCGCCAGGTCGCCCCCACCGCCCTGCATTTCGACCCCCTGCACGGCCTCCACCTGGCCCGCACCCTCGCCGACCTCGGCCGCGCCCTCGACACCGAGGTCTGCCCCCTCGGCGAGGAACCCGAGACCCAGTCCCTCCTCGCCATCGACACCGCGGGCCGCGTCTACGCCCTCGACCACACCGGCGACTGGTACCTCGGCCCGGACATCGACCAGGCCCTCGCCACCCTGGTCACCGGCCTGGAACCGATACGCCTGACAGCCCCCTGAGCCACCCCTCGCGGGCCGAGTCAGATGCGCAACCGCGCCCCGAAAGGGCCCGAAAGGGGCGCGGGGCTGTGTCGATCTGCGGCTCCGCCGCGGGCGCGACCAGCCCCCACCGGGCCCGCAGTGAAAGAACCGCACAACCAGCGGAGCGCTCACGCCGGGATGACCGCCGACACCCGAAACCCCCCGGCCTCCGTCGGCCCGGACACGAAGACACCGCCCAGCGCGGCGACCCGCTCCTTCATCCCGAGCAGACCGTTGCCGCCCGACGGAAACCGCACCTCGGAACCCGAAGCGGGCTCGGGCGGCGGCTCGTTCTCCACCTGCATCGCGACCTCATCACCCCGATGAGCCAGCCGTATGTGCGTCTTCGCGCCCGCCGCGTGCTTGTGGACGTTCGTCAACGCCTCCTGCACCACCCGGTACGCGGTCTGCTCCACCTCCGCGCCGTACAGCCGCGCGTCCCCCTCCACCGACAGATCCACGACCATCCCCGCGGCCGCCGACTGTCCGATCAGCTCCTCCAACTCGGACAGACAGGGCCCGTCCCCCACCCCCTCGCTCTCGCTCTCGCTCTCGCTCTCGCTCTCGGCAGCACGGGAGGCGGCCACGGCCGCGGCCACCCCCACCGCCGCCAACGGCACACCGTGCACCCGCCGTTCCAGCCCCTCCCCGGACCGAAGCACCCCGAGCATCTCCCGCAGCTCGGTCAACGCCTGGCGCCCCATGTCCCCCACAAGGGCGGCGTTCCGCACAGCCTTCTCGGGATCCTTCCGAGCGACCGCCTGCAGAGCCGCGGCATGCACCACCATCAGACTCACCCGGTGCGCCACGACGTCGTGCATCTCGCGGGCGATACGCGTCCGCTCCTCGTTCCGCGCCCACTCCGCCCGCTCCTCGGCCCGCTCCGCCAGCAGCTGAAGCTCCCGCTCCAGACTGTCGGCGCGTTCCCTGAGACTCTCCATCAGCCGCCGCCGCGCCCCCACATACAGCCCGAGAAGCAGCGGCGGCGCGGTAACCCCGAGCGACGTGGTGATGGCGACAACAGGGACCAACCAGTCCCCGATCTTCAACCCCCCGTCCGCCACGCCCGGATGGGACCACCGTACGAACGTCACGATCAGCGTTCCCACCATCGCCATCCCCGCGAGCGCCCCGATGATCCGCCGGGGCAGCTCGGAGGCGGCGAGCGTGTAGAGCCCGACGATGCCCATCAGATAGCCCATCTGGGCCGGCGCGACAGCGATGGAAACAAGCACGACGGAAATCGGCCACCGTCGACGCAGCAACAGCACGGACCCGGCAACAAGCCCGAACACGATCCCTGCGGACAACGGAATCCCCGCGTCCCTGGCGAAGCGGATTCCCTCCGTCGCGCACTCCCCGGCGGACAGCAGCGCGAGGCCCGCGTCAAGCACCGCGCTACGCCACCTAGCCCACCACCACGGCCCGGTCAGGGCCGCGGTGTGGTCTTCCCCCGTAGTGGTCATGCGTCCAGCCTACGGGCGCCACCCCCCGCTTTTCCGGCGAGTTTCGACGGCTGGCCTACACCACTTCGACAGCCAGGACCACAATCGAACAGAAGCGAAACCCACCAGAATCCCTCGAACTGCTGAATCGCGCGGCGTTCGACCCCGGAAGGGATGATTCCGCCCCGAGGGTTTGCCCATGGAACATTCATGCGGCAAGTACGCGGACTTCGAGGGGTTGCGGGAGCGGGCGGTTGCGTTGCGACGGGAAGGCCTCAGCCGACGTCAGATCCGCGACCGGCTCCACGTCGACAACAACGACATCCTCAACCGCCTCCTGGAGGGCGAGCCACCTCCGGACTGGACGAAGCGCCCGAACGCCAAGGACGACCTGAGGCACCAGGCCAGGGAACTCCGACTCCAGGGCTGGACGTACGACCGGATCCAGGTGGAGCTGGGGTGCTCGAAGGGCTCGATCTCGTCGTGGGTACGGGACCTGCCGAAGCCGGAACGGAAGCGGACCACGGAGGAGGCCTCGGCGATCGCGAAGCGAGGCTGGGAGACAACGATGCAGAAACGGGAGGAGGAGCGACAGAAGACCAAGCAAACCGCGGCTACCGCAATCGGCGAACTGTCCGACCGTGAACTGTTCGTCGCAGGCGTCGCCCTCTACTGGGCCGAGGGCTCGAAGGACAAGTCCTACGACCGGCGTGAGCGAGTCACCTTCGTCAACAGCGATCCCAACGTGATCAGCCTCTTCCTGGCCTGGCTCAACCTCCTCGAAGTCGAACGGGAACTCATCAGGTACCACTTGATGATCCACGAGTCGGCCGATGTAGAAGCGGCCGAGAAGTACTGGTCAGACCTGGTCCAGGTTGACCGCAGCACGTTCGGCAAGACGGTCCTGAAGCGACACAACCCAAAGACGGTGCGCAAGAATACGGGCGCCGACTACCGCGGCTGCCTTGCACTCACCGTGCGACAAAGCTCTGAGCTGTACCGTCGCATCGAAGGCTGGTGGTACGGCATAGTAGGGGCCGCAACTGAGCTCGATTCCAAGAATCGGACTTAAAGGGCGAGCTATCCCGGGTCGTCTAACGGCAGGACAAACGGTTTTGGTCCGTTGAATGAGGGTTCGATTCCTTCCCCGGGAGCCCGACCAGTGTGGGCCCTGACAACTCAGTCAGGGCCCACTCTCATGTCCCCCACGAAACGCCCCGGTATCCTGCGGATGTCCGCCCCGCCCCCTCCGCAGCCGAAGGGCACCACCCGTGAGCGCCAATCGCCCCGCCGCCGTAGTCGTACTCGCAGCGGGTGAGGGCACCCGTATGAAGTCGGCCACACCCAAGGTCCTGCACGAACTCTGCGGCCGTTCCCTGGTGGGTCATGTGCTCGCCGCCGCACGCGAGTTGGACCCCGAGAACCTGGTCGTCGTCGTGGGGCACGCCCGTGAGAAGGTCACCGCCCATCTGACGGAGGCCGACACCGGTGTCCGTACCGCCTTCCAGGCGCAGCAGAACGGCACCGGTCACGCCGTACGCATGGGACTCGAAGAGCTCGGCGGAACCGTCGACGGAACCGTGGTGGTCGTCTGTGGCGACACCCCGCTGCTCACCGGGGCAACCCTCCGCACGCTCGCCGCGACCCACTCCTCCGACGGCAACGCCGTGACCGTGCTGACCGCCGAGGTGCCGGACGCGACCGGGTACGGGCGGATCGTGCGGGACGGGGCATCGGGCGCCGTGACGGCGATCGTGGAGCACAAGGACGCGACCGACTCGCAGCGGGCGATCCGTGAGATCAACTCCGGTGTCTTCGCCTTCGACGGGCAGTTGCTCGCGGACGCGCTGGGGAAGGTGCGGACGGACAACAGCCAGGGCGAGGAGTACCTCACCGACGTACTCGGGATCCTGCGTGAGGCCGGGCACCGCGTCGGGGCCTGCGTGGCCGCCGATCACCGGGAGATCGCCGGGATCAACAACCGGGTGCAGCTGGCCGAGGCGCGTCGGATCCTGAACGACCGGCTGCTGACCGAGGCCATGCTCGCCGGGGTGAGTGTGATCGATCCGGCCAGCACGTGGGTCGATGTGACGGTCACCTTCGAGCAGGACTCGATCGTCCACCCGAACACCCTGCTCCAGGGCTCCACGCATCTCGAGGAGGGCGCCGAGGTCGGGCCCAATTCCCGGCTGAAGGACACCCGGGTGGGGGCGGGAGCGCGGCTGGACAACACCGTGGCCGACGGCGCCGTGGTGGGGGCGCAGACGACCGTGGGGCCGTACGCCTATCTGCGGCCGGGTACACGTCTGGGCGTCAAGTCCAAGATCGGTACGTACGTCGAGACGAAGAACTCGTCGATCGGTGACGGAACCAAGGTGCCGCATCTGTCGTACGTCGGAGACGCGACCATCGGTGAGTACACCAACATCGGTGCCGCCAGTGTGTTCGTGAACTACGACGGCGAGGCCAAGCATCACACCACTGTCGGGTCGCACTGCAAGACGGGGGCGGACAACATGTTTGTGGCGCCTGTCACGGTCGGAGATGGTGCGTACACCGCAGCCGGCTCGGTGATCACGAAGGACGTGCCGCCCGGTTCACTGGCCGTGGCCCGAGGCCAGCAGCGGAATATCGAGGGCTGGGTGACTCGTAAGCGTCCCGGGAGTGCACCAGCGAAGGCTGCCGAGGCGGCTTCCCGGGAGCCGGGCAACGAAAGCTGACCGGAAACAGTCCGGTCCGACTCGGGCTACCGTGATAGATGCACACCCGCACACCCCCAGCTGAGCAGGCCTCTCAGGGCTGATCACGGCTGAGACACCTCCGAGGAGACAGTGCTGTGACCGGGACCAAGACGACCGGCGAGAAGAAGAAGATGATGTTCTTCTCCGGCCGCGCCCACCCCGAGCTTGCCGAGGAGGTCGCCCAGCAGTTGGGGGTCGGGGTTGTCCCGACGAAGGCCTTCGACTTCGCGAACGGTGAGATCTACGTTCGTTACGAGGAGTCGGCGCGTGGCGCGGACTGCTTCGTGATCCAGAGCCACACGGCTCCGATCAACCAGTGGATCATGGAACAGTTGATCATGATCGACGCGCTGAAGCGCGCGTCGGCTCGTTCCATCACCGTGATCGTGCCGTTCTACGGTTACGCGCGGCAGGACAAGAAGCACCGTGGGCGTGAACCGATCTCGGCGCGTCTGGTCGCGGATCTGATGGCGACGGCGGGCGCGGACCGCCTTCTCACCGTGGATCTGCACACGGACCAGATCCAGGGCTTCTTCGACGGCCCGGTCGATCATCTCTTCGCGCTGCCGCTGCTCGCGGACTACGTGGGCGCCAAGGTGGACAAGGGCAAGCTGACGGTCGTCTCGCCGGACGCGGGCCGCGTGCGGGTGGCCGACCGCTGGTGCGACCGGCTGGGTGCGCCGCTGGCGATCGTGCACAAGCGGCGCGACAAGGACGTGGCGAACCAGGTGACCGTCCACGAGGTCGTGGGTGAGGTCAAGGGTCGCGTGTGCGTTCTCGTCGACGACATGATCGACACCGGTGGGACGATCGTGGCGGCGGCGGACGCGCTGTTCGCGCACGGCG
Source organism: Streptomyces sp. NBC_00576 (assembly GCF_036345175.1). Lineage (NCBI taxonomy): Bacteria > Bacillati > Actinomycetota > Actinomycetes > Kitasatosporales > Streptomycetaceae > Streptomyces > Streptomyces sp. NBC_00576. The sequence continues at coordinate 4,283,722 of NZ_CP107780.1, forward strand.
CCGAGGATGTCATCGTCACGGCCACCCACGGTGTGCTGTCCGGCCCTGCCGCCGACCGTCTGAAGAACTCGCGGGTGAGTGAGTTCGTGTTCACGAACACGCTGCCGACGCCGGGTGAGCTGAGCGCCGACCTGGACAAGATCAAGGTGCTGTCGATCGCGCCGACGATCGCGAGTGCGGTGCGTGAGGTGTTCGAGGACGGTTCGGTGACGAGCCTGTTCGACGAGCAGTAGGCCCCCAGGCCTACGACCGGCTCTCCCGCTCACTGGCTTACCGGGATCTGCTGGATCGCTTCTGCATGATCGATTTTTCTACGGCCTCCTCCGCCGAGTAGTCTGTGCGAGTTGCTCGGCGAGGGAGGCCGTACCCGTGTCATTCACGGGGCCGGTGATCCGTTATCGACGCGCTCTTCGTAGCAGGCCGTTCGTGGCCGGGTGACCTGTCCGTCTCTCACCCGTACGAGGAGTGAAAATGTCCGAGGTAAAGCTCGCCGCCGAGACCCGCAACGAGTTCGGCAAGGGTGCCGCCCGCCGTATCCGCCGTGACAGCAAGGTTCCCGCCGTTGTGTACGGCCACGGTGCCGACCCGGTCCACGTCACGCTGCCGGGCCACGAGCTCCAGCTCGCCCTGCGTACCCCGAACGTCCTGCTCACCCTGGACATCGAGGGCAAGACCCAGCTGGCGATCCCGAAGGCCGTGCAGCGCGACGCGCTCAAGGGCTTCCTCAAGCACGTCGACCTGCTGCTGGTCCGCAGCGGCGAGAAGGTCAACGTCGAGGTCTACGTCCAGACCGAGGGTGAGCTGGCCCCCGGCGCCTACCTGCTCGAGCACGTGCTGAGCACGCTGACCGTCGAGGCCGAGGCCACGCACATCCCCGAGTCCGTCACCGTGTCCATCGCAGGCCTGGAGGCCGGTGCCTCCATCCTCGCCAAGGACATCCCGCTGCCCGAGGGCACCACGCTGGCGATCGACGAGGACGCGGTCGTCCTCCAGGTCCTGTCCGCGCAGGCCGAGGAAGCGCCCGCCGAGGGCGAGTCCGCGACCACCGAGGCCTGATTTCCCCGGAGTCTCAGTCCGTCGGCCGCCGTTCCCACCAGGGGCGGCGGCCGACGCGTATCAAGGAGAGATGGACGTGACGACCGACGCGGGCGCCCCCTGGCTGGTTGTGGGGCTCGGCAATCCCGGGCCGGAGTACGCGATGAACCGGCACAACGTGGGGTTCATGGTGGCCGACCTGCTGGCGGGACGGATCGGCGGGAAGTTCAAGCGGGCCGGGAAGGCGCAGGCGCAGGTCGTCGAGGGGCGCATCGGCCCGCCGGGACCGGGCAGCCGTCGGGTGATCCTGGCGAAGCCGATGTCGTACATGAACCTGTCGGGCGGCCCGGTGAACGCGCTGCGCGAGTTCTACAAGGTGCCCCTCGACCATGTCGTGGCGGTCCATGACGAACTGGACATCGACTACGGGGTCCTGCGGCTGAAGCTGGGCGGCGGGGACAACGGCCACAACGGTCTGAAGTCGATGACGAAGGCGATGACCGCGGACTACCACCGGGTGCGGTTCGGGATCGGGCGCCCTCCGGGCCGTATGCAGGTGGCGGATTTCGTGCTGAAGGACTTCGCGTCGGCGGAGCGCAAGGAGCTGGACTACTTCGTGGACCGTGCAACGGACGCGGTGGAGTCCCTGGTGATCGAGGGCCTGGAGCGGGCGCAGAGCACGTACAACTCCTGACAATTCCCGAGGCTTCTCGAAGGTTGCCGAGAATTTGCTGTGAACCTCCGGGGCGGGCGGGCGCCCGGCGATACGTGCGTACAACTCCCGACTTTGCCGGGCAGGAGTTGACCGATCGCCCGACCATGGCCAATGATCCCGGCCATGCCAGCCACCGCCCACCGGCGCAAGTCCGCCCCCGCCACCCCGCGGCTCGGGGGTCTTGGGCGTTTCGGGCGGTTCGCGGTGATGGGTACGGTCGCCGCGCTGATCCTGATCGCGGGTGTGTGGGCGTCCTGGGGGACGGCCCAGCACGTGGTGCTCAGCAAGGGGCGCGAGCAGGGCACGATGACGGTGTCGGAGTGCGAGGACGACGTCTGTACCGGGTCGTACCGGCCGGTGTCGGTGGGGTCGAAGGCGCGGGGCCGGGTCGTGCTGGACCAGTCGGTCGGAGTCAGCGAGGGCGAGACGTACACCGTGGTCGTGAAGCCCGGCAGCCGTGATGTGGTGCGGTCGGGGCCGGCCGGTTTCCTGTACGCCTGGGTGCCGCTGGGCGGCGCGCTGCTGCTCGCGTCGGTCGTGGTGGCGGGCGGGCTGGGGCTGACCCGGACCGGCTGGGCGCTGGCCGGTTCGGGAATCGCACTGGTGACGGCGGCTTTCATGGCCCTCTGAGCGGATTCGACTGTGGAGAATCTGTACGTTCTCTGTTCGTGATTGACCGCAGGTCAGGCGGGGCACGATGCTGAGCCGCCCCCTCCACATCTTCCACGCTCGACTCTCGAAGATGGACTGCCCCATGCGCACACTCATCCGCGCCGGCGCGCTGACCGCCGGCGTCTCGGCCGCGCTGTTCCTCGCCCCGGCTGCCCACGCTCTCCCCTTTGCCACAGTTTCTGGTGACAACGGCACCGTCAAGATCCACGACGCCACCACCGGCGAGGAGCTCCACCAGAACGAGCCCCACGTCTGCACCTTCTACCTCGACGCCTTCGGCTTCGACGCCGTGCAGGAGGTCGACTGGCACATCGAGTCGTGGGCCCCGACCGCTGCGGTCAAGGGCACGACCGTGAAGTCCGGCGAGATCACGCTGGATGCCGAGGGCCATGGCCGTACGGATGACCTGTCGCTGCCCGACGGGCACTACAAGCTGTTCTGGAACTTCGAGGGCGAGAACGGCGCCGCCAAGCACAAGGTGTTCTGGACGGATTGCACGGACTCCGGCGGCACCGACGGGGGCGGCGCGACACCGTCCTCCTCACCCTCCTCCTCGTCGTCTTCGTCGTCTCCTTCACCGTCTGCTTCGTCGACGGATCCGGACGGGGCAACGGCCTCCCCGAGTGCGTCCGAGGCCGGTTCCGGCACGACGGCGGACCCGTCCGCGTCCCCTTCCGCTCAGGGCGGCGGCACGGGTGATCTCGCGGAGACCGGCAGCAGCGCCCCGGCGGGCCTGCTGTCCGCCGCCGCGCTCGCGCTCGTCGGCACCGGTGGCTACCTGATGCTGCGCCGCCGGAGGGCAGCCGGCAACTGACGTACGTACGCACATACGTACGGGTGTTCGTACGACATGACAATGCCCCCCGTGCCGCCGCACAGGCGCACGGGGGGCATTGCCACGCGTCAGCCGGTGTTGCGCAGCCCCGCCGCCACTCCGTTGACCGTGAGGAGCAGGGCGCGGGCGAGGAGCGGGTCGGGGTCGGCGCCCGCTGCCGCGGCGTCGCGCTGGCGCTTGAGCAGGGTGACCTGGAGGTAGGAGATCGGGTCCAGGTAGGCGTCGCGGACGGTGAAGGTCTGCTGGAGGACCGGGTTGGCGTCGAGGAGCTTGTCCTCGCCGGTGATGCGGAGGACTTCGCGGACCGTCAGTTCGTGTTCGGCGCGGATGGTGTCGAAGACGTGCTTGAGGTCGTCGGGGACGAGGGTGTCGACGTAGTGCTGGGCGATGCGCAGGTCGGTCTTCGCGAGGGTCATCTCGACGTTGGAGACGAAGTTGCGGAAGAAGTGCCACTGCCCGTGCATCTCGTCGAGGACGGTGTCGAGGCCGGCGTCACGCAGAGCCTTCAGGCCGGAGCCGACACCGAACCACCCCGGCACGATCTGCCGTGACTGGGTCCAGCCGAACACCCACGGGATGGCGCGCAGGCCGTCGAGGCCGGCGCCGGAGTCGGGGCGGCGGGACGGGCGTGAGCCCAGGTGCAGGTCGGCGAGCTGGTCCACCGGGGTGGCGGCGAAGAAGTACGACGGCAGGTCGGGATCCTCGACGAGGCGGCGGTAGGCGTCGTGGGCCGCGTCGGAGACGAGGTCCATGGCCGCGTCCCAGCGGGCGAGGGACTCGTCGGACTGGCGGGGGGAGGTGTGCAGGGCGGAGGCCTGCAGGGTGGCGGCGACCGTCAGTTCGAGGTTCTCGCGGGCGAGCGAGGGGACCAGGTACTTGTCGGAGATCACCTCGCCCTGCTCGGTCACCTTGATCTCGCCCTCCAGGGTGCCCCAGGGCTGCGCGAGGATCGCGTCGTGGGAGGGGCCGCCACCCCGGCCGACGGTGCCGCCACGGCCGTGGAACAGCCGCAGCCGGACGCCGTAGCGGTGGGCCACGTCGCGCAGGCGGCGCTGGGCGCGGTGGATCTCCCACTGCGAGGTGGTGATGCCGCCGAACTTGGAGGAGTCCGAGTACCCGAGCATGACCTCCTGGACGTCTCCACGCAGCGCGACGAGGCGCCGGTAGGACGGGTCGGAGAGCATGTCCTCCAGGATCGTGTCGGCGGCCTTGAGCTCGTCGGTGGTCTCCAGGAGCGGCACGATGCCGATCTTGGCCCAGCCGCCGTGCAGGTCGATGAGCCCGGCCTCGCGGGCGAGTACGGCGGCGGCGAAGACGTCGTCGGAGCCCTGGCACATCGAGATGATGTACGACTCGATGACCTCGGGTCCGAAGACGGCGAGGGCCTTCTTGACGGTCTCGAACACACCGAGCGTCTTGGCGCCGGCCGCGTCGAGCGGCGCCGGGGTCGGGGCGAGCGGCCTGCGCGAGCGGAGTTCCTTCGCGAGGAGCTTGTTGCGGTACTCGCGGGGCATGTCCTCGTACCGCCAGGACTCCTCGCCGAGGCGGTCGAAGAGCTGGCCGAGGGTGTGGTGGTGGGCGTCGGCGTGTTCCCGTACGTCCATGGTGGCGAGCTGGAGGCCGAAGGCGGCGAGGGTGCGGATCGTCCGGTCCAGGCGGCCGTCGGCGAAGAGGCTGCCTCGGTGTTCGCGCAGAGAGGTCTGGATGAGGGTGAGGTCGGCGAGGAGCTGGCCGGTGCCGAGGTAGTCGCGGCCGGGGGCGTGCGGGGTGCCCTTGGCCAGGCGCTGCTTGGTGTTTTCGAGCTTCTGGCGGATGCAGGTGGCCTTGAGCCGGTAGGGCTCCTCGGCGTTGAGGCGCTTGTAGCGGGGACTGATCTCGGGCAGGAGTTCGATGTCGGCGCGGAGGGACTCCAGGAGCTCCTCGGTGGCGCCCGTGTAGCGGATGGAGTTGGAGAGGAAGCCGCGCAGCTCGTCGATCAGTTCCAGGGCGTCGTTGATGCCGTGCTCGTGCTGGAGGATGAGGACGTCCCAGGTGACCTGCGGGGTCACATTGGGGTTGCCGTCGCGGTCGCCGCCGATCCAGGTGCCGAAGGTGAGGGGCCGGGTGTCGTCGGGAAGCTTGACGCCGACGCGCTCCAGTTCGGCGGTGAGGTCCTCGAGTACGTCGCCGACCGCTCCGGCGTGCAGTTCGTCGAGGTAGTAGATGGCGTTGCGGGCCTCGTCCGCCGGTTCGGGGCGCACGACGCGCAGTTCGTCCGTCTGCCAGACGAGGTCGATGTTCTCGGCCAGACGGGTGTCGTAGCGGCGCCGGTCCGCCTCGATGACGGGGGTCTCCAGCAGGGCGGCGATCCGGCGCAGCTTGTTCAGGACCGAGCGCCTGGCGGCTTCCGTGGGGTGGGCCGTGAAGACCGGGCGAACGTTGAGGTTCTTGACCGTGGCGCGCAGGTGGTCGGGGTCGGCGTCCTTGAGGCGGTCGGCCGTACGGGCGAGGAGGCCGCCCTCGGCGGCGCGCTTGGCGCGCAGTTCGCGGCCTCGGTGGACCTGCTCGGTGACGTTGGCGAGGTGGAAGTAGGTGGAGAAGGCGCGGACGAGCTTGGCGGCGGTCTCCAGCTCGGTGCCGCGCAGCAGTTCGGCGGCGGCCTCGCCGTCCTCGCGGGTCAGATGGCGGACCTTCTCCACGAGTTCCAGCAGCTCAGGGCCCTCCTGGCGGACGAGGGTCTCCCCGAGGAGGTCACCCAGGCGCCGAATGTCGGCGCGCAGTTCGCTGCTGGTCGTAGTGGTGGCCTGGCCATGGTCGTCGGCACTGCTCACAGGTGCGGCTCCTTGCAGTGTGGAGGCTCGGCGGATGGGGTACCCGGCCGGTGTCCGGGCGGGCAGGCCGCGCCGGAACCCGGTGCCGGGCGGCATATAGGGGCGGGGCATCCGGGAAGAAACGAGAGCGGACCGCGCTGTCCGACCGACTCAAGGATAGGTGTCGGGGGGCACGCGCAGAATTTTGGGCTCTTGCCGCCGGGCGACGCGCTGACATACTTACGACGCCGTAGGTTACGCAACCGTAGGGAGCCTGAATCCGAAGGCGACCTCGGATTCCGTACCCCGGCATCTGCCTAGACCCACCACCCCCCAGGGGATGCGCATGACCACGACACCTTCCGACGCGATCGAAGACGCTGGGAAGACGCCCGACGACTCCTCACTGCCCTCGGCCACGCTGGGTGGCGAACAGAAGCGCTCGATCGAACAGATCACGCTTCTCCTCTTCATCACCGTTCCGTTCCTCGCGGTCCTGGCGGCGGTGCCGCTGGCGTGGGGCTGGGGGGTGAGCTGGCTGGACCTCGGCCTGCTCGTCTTCTTCTACTACCTGGGCTGCCACGGCATCACCATCGGCTTCCACCGCTACTTCACGCACGGCGCCTTCAAGGCCAAACGGCCGCTGCGGATCGCGCTCGCGATCGCCGGTTCGATGGCAGTGGAGGGCCCACTGGTGCGCTGGGTGGCCGACCATCGCAAGCACCACAAGTTCTCGGACGCGGAGGGCGACCCGCACTCGCCGTGGCGGTTCGGTGAGACGGTCCCGGCGCTGCTGCGGGGCCTGTGGTGGGCGCACATCGAGTGGATGTTCGACGAAGAGCAGACTCCGCAGGACAAGTACGCGCCCGACCTGATCAAGGACCCGGACATCCGGGCGATCTCCCGTCAGTTCATCTGGTGGGCGATGCTGTCGCTGGCGCTGCCCGCGCTGATCGGCGGCCTGGTGACGATGTCCTGGTGGGGCGCTTTCACGGGCTTCTTCTGGGGCTCGCTGGTCCGCGTCTGCCTGCTCCATCACGTCACCTGGTCGATCAACTCGATCTGCCACGCGGTGGGCAAGCGCCCGTTCAAGTCACGGGACCGCTCGGGGAACGTCTGGTGGCTGGCCGTCCTCTCCTGCGGCGAGTCCTGGCACAACCTGCACCATGCCGACCCGACGTCGGCGCGGCACGGCGTGATGCGCGGGCAGGTCGACTCCTCGGCGCGGCTGATCCGCTGGTTCGAGAAGCTCGGATGGGCCTATGACGTGCGCTGGCCGTCACGCTCGCGTATCGATTCCCGCCGTAACACCGATCAGGACGGCTCCCGGCGCCGGAAGGAGCCCGCGAAGGCGGCATGATTGACAGTGTGGTGACCGACTCCAGCAGCACTCCGAGCAATGAGAAACCGCGGCGCCCCCGCCGTACCCGGATGACGGGTGCCGAGCGCCGGGCCCAGTTGCTGGAGATCGGCCGCACGCTGTTCGCCACGAAGGGCTTCGAGGCGACGTCGGTGGAGGAGATCGCGGCCAAGGCCGGCGTCTCCAAGCCGGTGGTCTACGAGCACTTCGGCGGCAAGGAGGGCCTGTACGCGGTGGTCGTGGACCGCGAGATGCGGCGCCTGCTGGACATGGTGACGAGCTCGTTGACGGCAGGGCATCCGCGCGAACTGTGCGAGCAGGCCGCCTTCGCGCTCCTCGACTACATCGAGGAGTACACGGACGGCTTCCGCATCCTGGTCCGCGACTCCCCCATCCCGCAGTCGACGGGTTCCTTCGCGTCCCTGATCTCGGACATCGCCACCCAGGTGGAGGACATCCTGGGCCGCGAGTTCAAACGCCGCGGCTTCGACCCCAAGCTGGCCCCGCTGTACGCCCAGGCCCTGGTCGGCATGGTCGCGCTGACCGGCCAGTGGTGGCTGGACGTACGCCGCCCGAAGAAGGCCGAGGTGGCGGCACATCTGGTGAATCTGGCGTGGCACGGCCTGGACGGGCTGGAGGCGAAGCCGCGCCTGATCGGGCGGCGGAAGGCTTGAGTCCCCCTCGGGGTTCCGGGGGAGGCGGGTTCAGGCCCGGGTGATCGCGTCGTCGATGGCAAACCCCTTGGCGGGACCGCTCGGAATGACGGCGTCCGCGCCGTAGGGGACTCGATGCTCGTCCTCGTACGTGGCCTTCTTGGGGTTCGGCGCGGTGAGGACGAGTACGACACCCTCCGCGTCGAAGTCATCGATGATCACATAGACGGCGATGCCCGCGCGGGCATACTCACGGCGCTTTCGGACCCTGTCGCGCTCGATGTTGCGTCGGCCCGGCGAGACGACCTCGATGACCATGGGGACCCCAGCGGCATCGACGCCCAGGTCCTCTTCGTCGGGGATCTCGTCAAGGTCCTCAGGGGCGACGAAGATGTCGGGGATCCAGGACTTGCGGCGAAAGATGACATTGCCATCCTGGTACGGAGCATGGTCAGTGCCCGCCAGATGGGCGTCCAGCGCCCGTCGAAGACGGTTGATGAGCACCGTATGACGACGGCGACCGGTGGGCGACACCTCGATGGCTCCCTCGATGATCTCGGCGCGGTAGCCCTCGGGGAGATCCAAGGCCTTCCAGGTCTGCCACAGGATCTCGTCGAGTTCGGAGACCGGCTTGTCGTCCGTCACCGGGATCACCTCGTGTGCGAGAGCGGTCATCATGAAGCACCTCCTCCTTCAGTGTGGGCGCGGGCGCCACTGCGGCACAAGCGACACCCGAACGCTACGGAGGCGAAACGCCTGGTGCGGCCCCTTCTCGCCTGATCATCCGAACGGGTGATCGCGTTCCAGGAACTCCAGTCGGTTGCCCACCGGATCGTAGGAGAAGAAGCGCCTGTGCCCCGGCAGGTCCGCGTCCCAGGTGATCGTCGCTCCACGGGCGGCGAGCAGTTCGGCGTACGCCTCGATGTCGACGACCCGCAGGCCCGGGTGGGCCTTCCTGGCCGCCCGGCAGCAACATTTTCCGCCTCCGGCGGGGGTCTCCTCCACCCCGAGATGCAGTTGTACCGGCCCCGCCTGGAACCAGCATCCGCCCCGCGCGGCCAGGGTCGGCGGCTTCGGGATCTCGGTCATGCCGAGGATGCCGACGTAGTACGCCCGCAGGGCATCCTCCGCCCCGGCCGGCGCGGCCAGCTGCACATGATCAACGGCGGCGATCACAGCTCAGCCCGCCTTCCGCGCCACCGCGAACAGCCGTTGGAACGGCAGCACCGTGCCGTATGCCTCCGTCGGGTACACCGCGCGCAGGAGATCCCGGTACTCGGTGACGAACGCGTCCCGGGCCTCCGGGTCGTCCGCCAGGGCGGTGAGGACGGGGCGCAGTCCCGTCCCCTTGACCCAGTCCAGCACCGGGTCCTCACCCTGCAGAACGTGCAGGTACGTCGTCTCCCACACGTCCGCCTCGCAGCCGAGCCGGGCGAGCCGGTCGAGGTAGACGAGGGGTTCGTGGACGGAGTCGTCGCGGCGCAGTACCTCGCCGAGGCGGCTCTTCCAGCGGGCGCCGGTGCCCAGTTCGCGCATCAGGGCGTGCAGGGGCGCGTCGAGGTTGTTCGGCACCTGGAAGGCGAAGGTCCCGCCGGGCACGACGGCGTCCAGCCAGGCCGGGAACGCGTCGAGGTGTCCCTCGACCCAGTGGAGGGTGGCGTTGGAGACGATCAGGTCGTACGTCTCGCCGGACTCCGCGGGCGCCCAGGCCGAGGCGTCCGCGTGGGCGAAGTCGAGGCGTCCGCCACCGGCCGTGGGTCCCACGTACCGGGCCGCCTGTTCCAGCATCGGCGCGGAGTTGTCGTACCCGGTGATGTGCGCGGTGGGCCAGCGGTCGGCGAGTACGGCGGTGACGTTGCCGGGGCCGCAGCCGAGGTCGGCGATGCGGGCCGGGGCCCCGGGGAGGTCTGGGACTCGGGCGAGCAGGTCGCCGAAGGGGCGGGCGCGGTGGTCGGCGTGGCGGAGGTACTGGGCGGGGTCCCAGGTGGGGGTGGGGGCAGGCATGGGGGGGCTCTCCCGTGAGTGAGGGGGACGATCACCGTCTATGGCTCCACCCTGACGGAGAAGGTCTCTCGATGTCAAGAGACTTGACGTCAAGAGACTTCACATCGACACAACCACTACACTGATCGCCATGGAGGACGAGGTCGATCGGCTGGTCGCTGCGTGGCGCCGGGAGCGCCCGGACCTCGACGTGGAACCACTCGAAGTGCTCAGCCGGGTCAGCAGGCTTGCCCGGCACCTGGACCGTGCGCGCAGGCTGGCGTTCGCCGAGCACGCCCTGGAGCCCTGGGAGTTCGACGTCCTGACCGCACTGCGGCGCGCCGGAAACCCGTATCAGCTCTCCCCCGGGCAACTCCTCACCCAGACACTGGTCACCTCCGGCACGATGACGAACCGTATCGACCGGCTGACGAAGAAGGGCCTGGTGGAGCGCCTCCCCGATCCCAGCGACCGGCGAGGGGTACTGGTCCGGCTCACACCGGAGGGCCAGGACCGGGCGGATCAGGCACTCGCGGGCCTGCTGGACCAGGAGCGCGCGATCCTGGCGGAGCTGTCGCGCGCCCAGCGGGGCGAACTGGCCGGGCTGCTACGCCAGTTGACGGCGCCGTTCGACAACATCCCCGGCTGACACCGGAGTACGGGGACCGATCAGGCGCTGCTGCTCTCCTCCACGCCGATCCGTCCGCCGTGTCCCAGGTCGACGGGGCCGACTCCGGCCCGCCGGGCCAGTGCGACGGCGGCGAGTGTGGAGTGGACGCCGAGCTTGCCCAGCACGTTCTGCATGTGTGTGCGCACGGTGTGCGGGGAGAGGAACAGCCGTTCGGCGACGGCCTTGCGTCCCAGCCCGGCGACCATGCAGCGCAGGACTTCCCGCTCCCTGGGCGTCAGCGACTCGACGAGCCGCTCGCTCTCGGTGCGGTGCTTGCGGGCGGCGGTCAGCTCTCGCAGCACACCGGTGAGCAGGGCGGGCGGCAGATGCGTCTCGTCCCGCAGCACGCCCCGGATGACGGTCAGCAGCCGGGACAGCGAGCAGTCCTTGGCGACCCAACCGGAGGCGCCCGCCTGCAGAGCCAGCGCGGCCCTACGGGGGTCGTCCTTCTCGGCGAGGACCACCGTCCGTACGTGCGGATGTCCCGTACGGACGCCCGCGACCAGCGAGATGCCGTCGACCAGCCCTTCCTCATTGCCCTCCTGCACGGGCACCGCCGACCGCACCCCGGGCACATTGCCGCCCAGGTCGGAGTCGACGAGCAGGACGTCGAACCGGCGGCCCTCGGCGACCGCGCGCTCCAGACTGCGCAGCGCGGCGGGACCGCTGCCGGCGGCGGAGACGTCGACGTCCGGCTCCGCGGCCAGTGCGGCGGCGAGAGACTCGGCGAAGATGCGATGGTCGTCGACGACCAGGACTCGGATACGAACCACTGAAACCCCCTTCCCCGAGCTCATCAAGAGCTGGGGACACCCAATCGTCGGGGGGACAACCCGTGCGGACACGACGCCCGGAGCAGTCCCCGGCTGTTGTTCTGGCCTGGGACGGGGCTGCCGCAGTCACTGACGCACGGCCGCCGCCGTGCGATGACTGCTACCCCCACTCCGGGCGTCGTACCCGACTGTCTCGCCCCCTGATCAGCACCGGCCCCCACCGGTGCTGTTCATCAGGGTACGGCCGGGAGGCAGGAGCGGAAGGTAATTCGCAGAACTGATTGGCCTGGGCGTTTATGGTGTGCCGCATGTTTCGTATTGAGACAGAAGTCGACAAGGAATCGCTCGCTCTGCTCCGGTCGCGGTTGCGCGACACGAACACGGCGGCATCACCTGTCCTGGCCGCCCTGCGCGGCACCCCCGCTGAGCGCGAACTCCCGCTCCACGTATGGGCATTGGACGAGGTCGGAAGCCTGGTGGGCGGCCTGGTCGGCCACACCTGGACGACCTGGCTGCACGTGACGTACCTCTGGGTCGACACCCCACACCGAGGCAGCGGCCTGGGCTCCCGCCTCCTCGCGGAAGCGGAGCGCACGGCACACGAGGAGCGCGCGTGCGGCAACGTACGCCTGGAGACGTGGGACTTCCAGGCACCGGAGTTCTACCAGAAACAGGGGTACGAGGTGGTGTGCGTGATCCCGGATTACCCGCCGGGGGTCACGGAGTACACGCTGACGAAGCGGTTGTCCACCGTCGCACCTGGCTGACGGTCAGACCTTCTTGAGCGCGTCCAGTGTGACGTCGATGTCGATGTCGTAGGGCGCAGTGAGCTTGAGGTGGTCGTGGTGAATGCCTGTGAGGGCGTACGTCTTGTTCACAGGGTCGATCTCGTAGGCACGGACGACCGGGTGCTGGTTGGGGTCGGCCATCTCGACGAGCCAGAAGTACGGGATGCCTGCGGCCGCGTACTTGCGGGGCTTGGCGTCACGGTCGCGGGCCTCGGAGTCGGGGGAGACCACCTCGATGGCGAGCAGGACGTCCTCGGCCTGGAACCGGGTCTGTTCCAAACCGGTGATGGCGGCCGCACGGACGACGGAGAGGTCGGGTTCAGGGCCGTTTCGGCGGTCCAGCACCACGGTCATCTCACGCTCGACACTCAGATCGTCGGGGAGAGTCCGGCGCAGGCCGTTCATCAGCAACTCGATCATCTTGGCGTGGAAACGCCGCTGCGGACTCACAAAAACCAGGCTCCCGTCGATCAGCTCGGTGTGCGGCGGGAGGTCGGGCAGCGTGAACAGGTCGTCCACGGTGTACCCGTCCTGGGGCGGCACCGGCCAGCGGCAGCCGGGCTCAGCGGTCGGCTCGGCGACGGGCTCGGCGGTCATGATTCCTCCCATGGACGGAATTCTCGGCCTGACCCCTCACGGTAACGGGCGGAATCCGGAGCCGTCATCACAAAGGGTGACGTGGTGATCGGGAACCACCTTTTCGCGGCCGGTCCAACCGGAGCTCAGTCGGATCCCGGTGGTGGCCCCATGGGTCCACCCTGGCCATCTGGGTGGCCGTCGGGCTCGGTGAATGCCTGTCGGCTGTGCACGAGCAGCTCACGCAGGGCGGGGCCGGGCTTGCTCTTCCAGATCAGGGCGAGCAGTGCTGGTGTCTCGACGTCATCGATGGTCCGGGCGGTGAGGCGGTCGCGGTGGTTCGCGGCCATCGAGTCGCTGAGGACGGCGACGCCGAGCCCGCGAGCGGCGAGGTCGGCGATGGCATCGGCGGAGCTGGCCTGCAGCGCGATCTCGGGCTGGAGGCTCTGCGCGGCGCAGGCCCGGTCGAATACCGTGCGCAGGCCGGTGCCGGGTGGCATGCACACGAGGGGGTAAGCGGCCAGGTCGCGCAGAGTGACCCGGCGTTCCTCCGCCAGAGGGTGCTCGGCCGGAACCGCCGCGACGAGCCGCTCGCTGATGATTGTCAGCGCGTCCAGCCCGTCGGGGGTGGCGGTCGCCGTACCGATGAGAGCCAGGTCGAGGACGCCGGCGCGCACCCCCTCGACGAGCCGGTCGGAGTTGTCCTCCAGCAGTGAGATCTCGACGCCGGGATGCGCCCGGTGAAACGCGGCGAGGGCGTCGAACAGCGGAGTGATCGTGCAGCCGATGACCATCCCGACCGTGAGCCGGCCCCGGATCAGGTCGGTCACCTCCCCCACCGCCTGCCCTATCGCCTCCGCTGCGGCGAGGGCGTCGCGGGCGGGCCCGAGCGCGGCCTTTCCCGCCGCGGTGAGGGTGGCGGTGCGGGCCGACCGGTCGAAGAGCTCGGCGCCGAGTTCACTCTCCAGCCGGCGGATCTGGGCACTGACGCCGGACTGGCTGATGTGTACCCGCTCTGCGGCCCGGGTGAAGTTCTGCTCTTCGGCGACCGCGACGAAGTACTCCAGCTGCCTCAGTTCCATGACTGGTGATTCTAGTTTCCAGAAGAACCATCTGTTGGACTTCTGGGTGATAGGTGGCCAGGCTGGGAAACGTAGTGAAGTCCCACCCCAGGAGGTAACCGTGCCGGAGTACGAGAAAGCGATGCGGCCCGAGGACATCACCCGCCTGTTCGTCGAACGGTCCAACGCCGGTGACGCGGCCGGAGTCGCCGCGCTCTACGAAGAGGACGCGGTGCTGGCCTACCCGCCCGGCGACCGGACGGTGGGCCGAGAGGCGATCCGCGCGCTGTGGGAGAAGGTGCTGGCCAACCGTCCCCGCTTCGAACCGGAGCAGCCGCTGCCGACGCTGGTCAGCGGGGACATCGCCCTCACCTCGACCCCACCGAAGGACGGCACCGGCGCCCGCGCACAGGTCGTCCGCCGCCAGCCCGATGGAAGCTGGCTGCGCCTGCTCGACCAGCCGGAGTTCGTCCCCCCTACCGGCTGACCAGCCACTCAAGCTGTATCTCGATGACGCGGAGGACGTGGGCGCCTATAAGTTGACCTTCGACTACCTTCGTTCGCAAGCCGCTGACAGTACGGCCTCGACACGGCTGATCTCCGGAACACGCCAGGAACTTGTCCACAAGACTGACATAGCAACTCCCGCCGTGGAAACGGCGGCTTCGACATGGTTCAAGAGCAGCTGCAGCGGCGGCGAGGGCAACGAGTGCGTCGAGGTCGCCCACGCACCATGGTGGGTGGGCGTACGTGACCCCAAGGCGCACGCACGAGGGGCGCTCACCGTGAGCCCAGCCGCCTTCGCCGCGTTCGTCGGCGGGGTGAAGGCAGGGCCCCGGAGTGTTCCGGGAAGATCCTGATCTGACCTGACGGTGTCCCCGTCGGCGGCGGTCCGCTTCGCGTGCAACCTGCCGCTCCTTTCTGCGGCGGTATCCATGCTTCTACGGCAACGGTCTACCTGGGGCCGGGCTCGCCTCTATCGCGTACAGGTATCCGTCCCTGCTGCCGACGTAGACCACGCCGTTCGTCACGACCGGGGACTCCACCGGCCCGCCCGTCTTCACCTTCCACCGCAAACGGCCGTTCTCCGCGCTGACCGCCCACAGGTGGCCGTCGTCGCTGCCGAAGTACACCGTGCCGTCCGCCACCACGGGGGAGGAGCCGACGGGGCCGTCCGTGGTGACGTGCCACCTGATGGCGCCGGTGGTGGCGTTCAGCGCCCACAGCCGGCCGTCCCGGCAGCCTACGTACAGGGTGTTGCCGAAGATCGCGGGTGTGTTCCAGATGCTGCCGCGGGAACTGACCATCATGTGCCAGCGGGGTGCACCGGTGGCGGCGTCCAGCGCCCGTACGGACGGGCTCCGTCCTCCCACGTACAGGGTGCTGTCCTGCACCAGTGGCGTGGCAGGGGACAGATCGTAGATGGGCTCTTTCCAGCGAACCTTGCCGGTGGCCGGGTCGAACGCCCAGACGATCCCGTCCTTGGCGGCCGCGTAGAGGATGCCGTCGGCGAGCACGGGCGCCGACTCCATCTCCCCGCTCCTGCGCTGGTACTTCGCCCTCCAGCGGCGGCGCCCGGTCGCCGCGTCCACGGTCCGCAGGTGCCGGCCGGCGTTGACGTAGTGGACCAGCCCGTTGGCGACGAGGGGCTGGCTGTGGGAGCTCCACCACATCCGCCTGCGCCAGCGGGGCCGGCCGTCGGCGGCGTCGAGGGCGAACAACTCGCCCCGGCCAGCGGCATAGACGGTGTCCCCGGCCACGGTGGGAGAACCCATGCCTCCGGCGTCGGCGTTGGTCCACCGGACGGATCCGTCGGCCGCGTCCACGACCCACAGGCCCCGGCCGGTGACATAGACGGTCCCGTCGGTGACGTACGGCGCCGAGTACACCGCGCTTCCGACGTGCACCCGCCATCGCACGGTTCCGGTTCGCCCGGTTGCGGCCAGTGGGCCCGGGGTGCGGAGCTGGATCCCCTCGCGTGGGCGCACGTTTCCCCGTCGGCACCGGTTGCGCTTTGGCACTATGCCCCCCGTGTCGCGTGCTTTCGGTTCGTCAGAGGTCTTCCGGTGCAGCGGAGTCAGATGTCGCAGGCGTCCTGCCAGTCGCACACGTCGCAGATGACCAGGTGCAGGGCCCGGTCGCTGATGTGCTCGACGGTCGTGTACGGGCTCAGCCGGTCACTGCTCACGCCGCACTGCGGACAGGCCGCGAAAAGGCCCAGGCGGCCGAAGTCGCTGATGGCAAGGACGTGTTCGGAGATGTTGCCCCGAACGGCCGGCGCTGGCACGGCGGTTGAACCGATGTTCACGATCATGGCCGCCGTCGCGTCCGTCATACGGTACGTGCCCCCCGCCAGGCGTACGTGGCGCAGGCTGCCCAGGGAGGGCGGCAGCGGCGTGTCGTCGAGGCGGACGGGCACGAGGCGGGCCTCGCCGGTGCCGGTGAGCCCGCTCGGCAGGCCGGATTCCGCCAGGGCCCCGCCCCACGCGGTTCCGGCGGCGGCCGACCACAGGAGGACGACGGCGTCGTCCGTATCGGCGGAGGGGTTCGCCATACTGCGGGACGCAGGGGAGTCGTCCGGGGCCGTCGTCCACGCGTCGAGTACGAGGTCGGCCCCGACACGCCTCAGCGCGGCCGCCAGAGTGGAAGCCGGTCGCTCGTCCCGTTGCTGGTACGAAAGTCGGGTGCGCATGAGCTCATGGTGCGCCACGGGGGCACGCCATGGCTTGCGCTTTTCGAACACCGGACCAGTTCGTGGACCGCCGTCAGGGAGTTGTGACCCGCGCCGGTCATGGCGCACACGCCCACGGCAAACAGTGTCGCCAGTGCGAAGAGCACGCAGGGGGTTCGAGCTGCTCACCAAGGAGTGCACACAAGGCCGATTTAGCTCGATCGTGTGATCCTCCGCTTGCAGGCTTGCGGTGCCCTGGGCCGTTCGGGTTAGCGTGATCGTGCGACCTGGGACACCGGGTACGGCGTCAGCGTGCGGGGCCCCTGCTCCACCAGAGGATGGTTCAGGGCCTCCCCGTCGCCTCTGGCCGTACCCACCTGGCCAAGTCGTGAGGGAACTGGCCTCCCGGGTCCGGACCACGCACACGATGCGTGTCGCCACCCGGGGTCGAGTACGCCGGGGACCAGCTCGCCCAAGACCGTTCGGGGCGCGCGGCTGAACGGGACTCACTCCCGCTCAGTCCACAGGAACGGTGATGGGACAACGAGCACGGCAACCTTGCGGATCTTGAAGCGTCGAGAACTCTACGATCCACAAGCGCCGTCTTCCGCTTCACGTCAGCGACCCCGGTCCTACCTGATCAAACCGGGCAACCGTGACTCTCCCCGGGGCTCTGGGGGTGAAGGCCTGCCTGGCCTCTTCCAGAAATTGATCACCGTACCGCAGACCGCAACAGCTGCTGCATGTACTGCGGCGACGATCTGAGTGGCGCTCTCCTGGCCTGAGCTCAGTCGACCAGTCTCAGTTCGACGCGATATCGCTCCTTCACATCCCTTACGAAATCTGTTCGCCCTACGGCGGGGAGCGACCGATGCCACCATTGATGATCGCCAGGCCGAATGAGCGGGCCGTCCGCCAGAACCGCCCTGAACCGCTCGTCAATTTCGGCAAGCTCGGCCGTGAACCAAGAGAACTCGGGGAGTGACCGCACTTTTGAGTCCTCTGTAACGCGCTGGAGCAGGTCACGAACAGATAGATCGTTCAAGTACTCCGAGACGTCCAGATCGTAACCGTCCGCACATTCATCAACCATCGCTTCCCAACTTCGCAAAGCTTGCCCAGGAAGCATTGCGACCGTCCATCCGGTCTCGCTTGCGATCCGCCGAAAGTGGTCAGCCAGGGATCCTTCACGGATCACTTGAATTGCTCCTCTTCCTTACCCACCAGAGCGAAAAGGGAATCCATCAATCAATTCGACAGCAAGCCAATGCCCGCGAGCATCGGCGAAACCCCTGGCATCCTGCCCGAATTTGTTTTTCAGCTTCGGATCCGCTCCTCGGGCCAGCAGAAATGCCGTTGTGTCCACGTGCAGCGGCTCACTCGACTGCAGCGCCCCATCCGCCTCCGTGTCGATCGCATGATGAAGCAGCGGAAAACCACGGTAAATTTCGTTCACATCTGCACCGGAAGTCAAGAGCTGCCGAAGACGAGGAAGGTCTTCGTGCTCGACAGCGCTCCTGACATCCGTCCATTCGTCTGGCGTTTCAGCCACCGTCACCGCACCCGCCGCGCCCCCGCCGAAGGCACCGCCGCGAAAACCCGAGGCGTGACGAACCCGGCGGAGGCGAACGCCTCCTCCACCGCTTTGCCGACTCGTTCCGCGTCGCCCGCCTCCACCAGCACGATGGCCGAGCCGCCGAAGCCGCCGCCCGTCATGCGGGCGCCCAGGGCGCCGGCGTCCAACGCGGCCTCGACCACCAGGTCGAGCTCCGGGCAGGAGATCCTGAAGTCGTCGCGGAGGGAGGCGTGGCCCTCGGTGAGGATGGGGCCGATGGCGCGGGTGTCGCCGCCCGATTTCAGCAGGCCCACGACGCGCTCGACGCGGTGGTCCTCCGTCACCACGTGGCGTACCAGGCGCTGTACCTCGTCATCGCCGCCCGCGTCGGCCAGCTGGGCCAGCGCCGCGTCGAGGTTCTCGTACGCCACGTCCCGCAGCGCGTCCACGCCCAGCAGTTCCGCGCCCCGTTCGCAGCCCGCCCGGCGCTTGCCGTACTCGCCCTCGCTGTGGGAGTGCTTGACCTGGGTGTCCATGACCAGGAGGCGCATGCCCTCGGCCGCCAGGTCGAAGGGGATCTGGTCCTGGGAGAGGTCCCGCGTGTCCAGGAAGAGAGCGTGGCCTGCGGTGCAGCACGCCGAGGCTGTTTGATCCATGATGCCGGTGGGAGCGCCTACGTACACGTTCTCCGCGCGCTGGCACAGGCGGGCCAACTGCCAGCGTTCCAGGCCCAGTTCGTACAGGTCGTTCAGGGCCAGGGCGACCACGACCTCCAGCGCCGCCGACGACGACAGGCCCGCGCCCGTCGGTACCGTCGAGGTCAAGTGGATGTCCGCGCCCGACGACACCGACGTGTGGCCCGCGTCCACCAGCGCCCAGATCACGCCCGCCGGGTACGCCGTCCAGTTCTTGTCCGACTCCGGCAGCAGGGCGTCGACGCGTAGTTCAACCACCCCGCCCTCGATGTCCGACGAGTGCAGGCGCACGACGCCGTCCGTGCGGCGGGAGACCGCTGCCAGTGCCGTGTGCGGGAGGGCGAAGGGCATGACGAAACCGTCGTTGTAGTCGGTGTGTTCGCCGATCAGGTTGACCCGGCCGGGCGCCGCCCACACTCCCTCCGGTGCCGATCCGTACAGCCCCTCGAAAACCTCGGCGACATCCGCAGTCGTCATGCCCTCTACCTCTGACCTCTCGTACGTTCCAGGCCTGTCGTACGTTCCAGACCTGCTACTTGCTGTGCCGCTGCGCGAACTCCCACGCGTCCGCGACGATTCCCGCCAGGTCGGCCCGGGTCGGGTTCCAGCCGAGGCGGGTTCGGGCCCGGTCGGCGGAGGCGACCAGGACCGCCGGGTCGCCGCCCCTGCGCGGGGCCACGACCTCCGGGATGGGGTGCCCGGTGACCCGCCGCACCGTCTCGACGACCTCGCGGACCGAGAAGCCCTCGCCGTTGCCGAGGTTGCAGATCAGGTGTTCGCCTGCCGTCGCGGCCGTGAGGGCCAGCAGGTGGGCGTCCGCCAGGTCCGCGACGTGGATGTAGTCCCGTACGCAGGTGCCGTCGGGGGTCGGGTAGTCCTCGCCGTAGATCGAGATCGCGTCCCGCTTGCCCTGGGCGACCTGGAGCACGAGGGGGATCAGGTGGGACTCGGGGTCGTGGCGCTCGCCCTGGGTGGCGTAGGCGCCGGCGACGTTGAAGTAGCGGAGGGAGACCGCCGCCAGGCCGTGGGCCGTCGCCTCGCTCGTGATCATGTGGTCGACGGCCAGCTTCGAGGCGCCGTAGGGGTTCGTCGGGGACGTGCGGGCCGTTTCGACGATC
Source organism: Streptomyces sp. NBC_00576 (assembly GCF_036345175.1). Lineage (NCBI taxonomy): Bacteria > Bacillati > Actinomycetota > Actinomycetes > Kitasatosporales > Streptomycetaceae > Streptomyces > Streptomyces sp. NBC_00576. Next base: position 4,303,671 of record NZ_CP107780.1, read on the forward strand.
GGGGTCGTCTCCGGCTCGCCGTATGTCGCGGCCGTGGACGAGAAGACCAGCTTGCGTACGCCGGCCTCGCGCATCGCCGTGAGCAGGGCCATCGAGCCGCCGACGTTGTTGTCCCAGTACTTCTCGGGCTTGACGACCGACTCGCCGACCTGGGAGGAGGCCGCGAAGTGGAGCACCCCGTCGAAGGAGGAGTCCAGCCACTTGGCGGCGTCCTTGATGTCGCCCTCCACGAACGTGGCACCTGCCGGGACGCCCTCCCGGAAACCCGTCGAGAGGTTGTCGAGGACGACGACCTCGTGGCCGGCCTCCAGCAGGTGCTGGGCGACCACCCCGCCGACATAGCCCGCACCGCCGGTGACCAGGTACTTACCGCTCATCAACTCGCTACCTCTCGCAGTCGCTGGGCCGCGGATTCCGGCTGGATGTCGTTGATGAACACGCTCATCCCCGACTCGGAGCCCGCGAGGAACTTCAGCTTGCCGGAAGTACGGCGAATGGTGAAAAGCTCGAGGTGAAGCGCGAAGTCGTCACGGTTGACGCCCTCGAACTCCTCCAGCGTGCCGAACGGCGCCTGGTGCCAGGCCGAGATGTACGGCGTCGGCGGCTCACCCTCACCGAATATCCGGTCGAAGCGCCTCAAGAGTTCCAGGTAGACCTTGGGGAACTCTGTGCGCGCCTCCTCGTCGAGCCCCAGGAGGTCCGGCACGCGGCGGCGCGGGTACAGGTGCACCTCGTACGGCCAGTGGGCGGCGTACGGCACGAAGGCGACCCAGTGGTCGGTGGCCAGAACCAGTCGCTCGCCCGCCAGTTCCTTTTCGAGGATGTCGTCGAAGAGGTTCTCGCCGCCCGTCGCCTCCTTGTGCGCGGCCACCGAGCGAAGCATCAGTGCCGTACGGGGGGTGGTGAAGGGGTACGCGTAGATCTGGCCGTGGGGGTGTCCGAGGGTGACGCCGATCTCGGCGCCGCGGTTCTCGAAGCAGAACACCTGCTCGACGGCAGGGAGGTTCGACAGCTCCGACGTCCGGTCGGTCCACGCCTCCAGGACCAGTCGCGTCTGCTCCTCGGTGAGGTCGGCGAAGGACGAGTTGTGGTCGGAGGTGAAGCAGACCACCTCGCAGCGGCCGGAGTCGCCGGCCAGGGAGGGGAAACGGTTCTCGAAGACGACCACGTCGTACGACGAGTCCGGGATCTCGCTCAGCCGGTCGCCCTCGGTCGGGCAGAGGGGGCACTCGTCGGCCGGGGGGTGGTAGATGCGCCCCTGGCGGTGCGAGGCGATCGCCACCTCGTCGCCGAGCAGCGGGTCCCGGCGTACCTGGGACGTGGTGACCGTGCGCTCCAGGGGGCGTCGGTCCACCGCGTCGCGCACTGTGTCGTCGCGCAGGTCGTAGTAGATGAGCTCACGACCGTCGGCGAGCCTCGTCGAGGTCTTCTTCACGCCGGACTCTCCATCCGTACCAAAACCTAGCTTCAAACAGAACCGAACACATCAAATCATAAATCCACAACCATGGGTATCCCCCGGCGAGCCGTGAAACGTGAGCGGAGCCGGAGTTCACGGGAACTCCGGCTCCGCGGTCAGGAAGTGAGGTACCTGGTCAGAAGTCCGCTCCAGGAGACGAGTGCGGCTGGTGCTGCTGCACCGGCCCCGCCCGGTCCAGCAGGCCCGTACGGGCCGCCAGCGCCGCCGCCTCCAGCCTCGACCCCACCCCCAGCTTCATCAGCACCCGCTGCACATGCGTACGGGCCGTACTGGGCGCGATCCCCATGCCGGCCGCGATCAGCCGCGTGTCCTCGCCGTCGGCGACCCTGACCAGGACCTCGACCTCTCTCGGCGTGAGCATCTGGAGGAGGCGCTGGCCCTCGTCGTCGGGCTGGGCGGCGGGGTTGAGGAGTTCACTGAACGCGGCCTGGAGCAGCTGCGGCGAGACCGCCGCTTCGCCCGCCCTGGCCTTCATGATGGCGCGCTCGACGCCCTCGATCCGCTCGTCGTGACGTACGTACCCGGAAGCTCCCGCGGCGAAGGCGGCGGCGATGCCGCGCGGGCTGGGCACCGGGCCCAGCACCAGGACCGCCACCTGCGGACGCTCGCGCTTGATCCGCACCACCGGGTCGAACATGCCCGGCTCGGCCGGTGTCGCCGTGCCCAGCAGGCACACCTCCGGCGCGCGGGTGATCACCAGTTCCGCCGCGCCCGCGGCGGGCGCCGCCGCGGCGAGCACCCGGTGCCCGCGCAGCTTCAACGCCGAGGCAAGAGCCTCGGCGAGCAGTCGGTGGTCGTCGACCACCATCAGCCGCACTCCCATCGAGCCACCCCCCAGTCCCCCCAATGGTTGTCCCTTCTGGATGCCCATTGGTCCGCACGGACGGGAGCCCCCCGGCTCCCCCCGCTTTCTATGCCCCCGGAAGCTACACGCTTGTTCGACGTTGCGCTTCCCCTACTGGAGAGAAGTGCCCCGGATCGCCGAAAATCCTCTCATTCGAGGGTGATGAGTAGTACGTGCACGGCCCCGCCCCTGAGCAGGGACGGGGCCGTCAACGGCAGCGGTCGGCGATCAGTCGATCGTGTTCACTTCGTGCCGTACGCGATCGCCAGGTACCGCTTCTCCCCCGTGCTGGAGGGCTTGCGGGCGTAGACCTGGGACATGTAGAGGCGGCCGTCGGCGTAGACGATCTCGGCGTAGTCCGGCTGCATGCTGGCCTCGACGTCGCGCACCGCCTTCGTCGCCGGGTTCTCCATCAGCTTCGTCTGCGCGAAGGAGCCGCCGTCGATGCTGACGACCTGGCCGCCCTTGTCGTAGGGCGGGCTCTTGTACGCGATCACGTTGCCGTCGTCCATGGTCAGCGGGGTGATGGTGTAGCGGTCGCCGGCGTCGGCCCGCTGACCGTCCTGCTTGCCGGTGGCGAGGTCGAAGGCGACGATCTCGTTGGTCTTGCTGTACTCGCCGGTGCCGTCGTGGTCCTCGGTCGGGAGGTACAGCTTGTCGTTGCCGACGGCCAGCTTGGTGCAGTACTCGATCCTGGTGATGCCCTCGCACTCGGCGGCGTACCTGTCGCCGGGTGCCGAGATCTTCGTACGCAGCTGTCCCGACTTGTTGTCGATGGAGAAGAAGTCCGAGATCCCGCTGCCGTCGCCCGCGGCGCGGTTGACGTCGGCTGCCACGACCAGCGGGTTCGTCGACACGATGCTGGCGTCCTCGATGCCCTTGGCCATCGCGTACTCGGAGAGCACCTTGCCGGAGACCGGGTCGATCGTCTGGATGCCCAGCTGCCGGGCGCCGTACGTCCCGCACTTGCGCACCGCGACCAGTTTCTCGCCGCCGCCATAGCCCGCGTCGTAACAGGTGTCGGCCGGTTTCGGGGCCCACAGGGACTTGCCGGTGATGTCGAAGGCGGCGCCTCCGCTGGTGCTGCCGACAGCGATCGTGTTCGCGCTGATCGTCACATTGTCGAGGTTGATCGCCTGGTCGCCGGACTTGACCGTCCGCGTCCACAGTTCCTTGCCCGCGTCGAGGTCGATCGCCGCGACCTGGCTGCAGCCGTGCGAGGGCTTGTCCTTGGTCGGCATGGCGGGCTCGTACACGACCGCCGTCCGGTGGTCGGCGGTCGTGTGGCGGCTCGCCGCGCACACCGGGCCGGGCAGCGGGACCGTCCAGAGCTTGGTGCCCTTCACGGGGTCGTATCCGACGATCTCGGCCCGGCCGCTCTTGGCGTACACCGTGTCGGTGAGCCAGGAGCCGACGACGGTGATGCTGTTCTCGTCGGCGCCGACGGCGGGCTCGGGGATCTGGAAGAGGACCTTGGAGGCGGTGTTTGCGGGCGCCTTGTCGGCGCCCTCGCCGCCGTCGGTTCCCCCTGTGGTGCCGGCGGTGCCGGCGGTGCTGTTCTTGTCGTCGCTCTGCCCGCCGGCCTGGTCGTCCTTGGCGGAGGAGTACCAGACACCGCCCCCGATGATCAGCGCGATCGCGGCGACCGCAGAGACGATGATGACCGCCTGGGCGTTCAACTTCCTTTGCGGGGAAGGGGGTTGGGCTGGATAGACGGGTTGCGGCTGCTGCGGGTAACCGTACGGGGAGGGGGGCTGCTGCTGCTGGGCGTACGGGTTCGGGCCGCCCTGGGGATAGCCGTAGCCGGGAGGAGGCTGCGGGGGCTGGTTGGGCGGGGGCGGGGGCGGCGGCTGGGTCATGACGTGGGTACCTCGGGAGCGGAGAGAAAGAAGAGTGGGACAGGGAAAGGGCGTGTTACTTGCCGAAGGCGAGCATCAGCTTCTCCTTCAGCTCGTCCCTGCCGCTCAGCCGGGTGGTGGAGAGATAGAAGCGGCCGTCGACCCAGTCGTACGCCTTGGAGTAGAAGCCGTTCTCGACGTCGGCGGCGGCTGCCGGGTTCTTCAGCAGCGTCGTCGGGGTGTGGCTGCCGCCGGTGACAGGGATCGACACGACCTGACCGCCGGCGTCGTACGACGGCTCGACGTAGGCGATGAGCCGGCCGCCCTCGATCTTCAGCGGCAGCATGGACTCCGCGGCCGGTGACTTTACGCGCCACTTCTCCTTACCGGTGGCGAGGTTGATGGCGACGATCTCGTTGGCGCCGGTGGTCGCCTCGGTCGGCAGGTAGATGGTCTCCGCGTCGGTGACGACACCCTGGCAGCCCTGGAGGTCGCGTTCGAGGATCGCCCAGCCGCACACGGGGGCGAAGGACTCGTCGACGGAGACCTCGGACCGGAAGTTGCCGTCGGCCTTGAGCGTGGAGATGTTCCACGACTTCTTGTCCTTGTTGGTGAGGTAGAGGACGACAGGATCGACGGAGTACGTGCGCCCGACCGCCCAGCCCTTCGGAATGGGCCGGGTCCAGCGGGCCGCACCGGTCCTCGGGTCCAGCTCCTGCACCTCGTCGTGCTCGGTGGAGGTGGAGGCCCCGCAGGACGACACGACGATCAGCCTGGCGCCGCCCGCGAAGGCGGCGGGGAAGCAGGCGGCCCCGTACCTCACCTTGTCGAACAGCTTGGTGCCGGTGTTCAGGTCGTACGCCGTGCCGGACTGCGAGCGCCCGACCATCAGGGTCGTCCCGGTGAGCGTCAGCTCGACGCTGAGCGCACTGTCGAACAGCGCCCCGTCGGCGACCTCGCCGCTCCAGCCCTTCGCCCCGGTGTTCACGTCGAGCACCTGGAGCTTGTTGCACTTGGCGCGCTCGCTGGCCCCGCTCATAAAGGCGACCACGATCTTGTCGTCGGCCGACTTCTGCGGAGTGACGGCGCAGATCTTCTGCGGGAAGGTGATCGGCCCCCAGGCTGTGTCCCCGTTCCCGACGCGGAACGCGAACACCTCCTTGTACGCCGCCTTCACAGCCACCTTGTCGGTGATCCACATGCCGTTGGCGTCGGCACCGGAGGCGGGCGCGTCCGGCGCGTCCTTGGACCAGAGCACCTTCGACTCGCCGGCCTGGCGGCCCTCGTTCAGGTTGTCGGGGTCGGCGCCGGCTACGCCACCGCCGTCGTCGTCGCCGCCGCTGTCGTCACCAGGTTTGACGGGCCCGGAGGCGGGAGCGGAGAGGTCGGGTTCGGGGCCGGCTGCCGCGGGCTTCTTGTCGTCGCCACCACCGCTGGTCACGGCGTACACCGTGCCCCCGATGACGAGCAGCGCGGCGACGGCTGCCCCGAGCATCAGCGCGGGGCGCCCCTTGAAGCGGTTGCGGTTGCCGGAACCGCCGCCGGGCGGAAGCGGCGGCGGGGGCAGCGGGGCGCCGGGGAACTGAGGGGGCTGCTGACCGGGATAGCCGTATCCGGGGGCGGCGGGGGCGGGAGCGTACCCGTAGGGGCCGGGTTGGGCGCCGTACGGGCCGGACTGCTGGGCGTAGGGGCCGGGTTGCTGCGGAGGGCCGTAACCGGGCTGGGGCGCGGGCGGGGCCGGTGGCAGGGGCGGCGGACCCTGCGGGGGTGGCGGAGCCCCGTAGGGCACCGCCTGCGGTGCGCCCGGCGGCGGACCCTGGGGCACCTCCGGCGGCGGTCCGAAACCACCCTGGGACGGCCCCTGGGACGGCCCCTGGGGTGGTTGGCTGGGCGGCTGGGTCATCAGCGCGTTCCCCCTTCAGCTGATTTTTAGCCACGCCCTGAGGTGCGCGAAGGGAACGGATTCCCGCTCACCAAGGCTCACTCAGGGAGTTCTCAGAGGGCTCTTTCTACCACTCCGTGGCCATCCCACACCGGACCGTATCCGCCCCTGCCCACCTCTGTTCCCAAGGGCGAACCGGCCCGTGATGCCACTGTTATGCGCGTTCACGTGCCCTTCACGCCACGTCTGCGAGCTTCACGTTTCGCACGGCTTCGAACGCGTTCGACTATGCCTCGTCCGCGAGTTCCAGCCACCGCAGTTCCAAGTCGTCGCGTTCGCCGGAGAGTTCGCGCAGTTCGGCGTCGAGTTTGGCGACCTTCTCGAAGTCGGTTGCGTTGTCGGCGATTTGGGTGTGCAGCTTGCTCTCGCGCTCGGACATCTTGTCCAACTGCCGCTCGATCTTCTGCAGTTCCTTCTTGGCGGCACGGACGTCGGCGGCACTCTTCTCCGCGCCGGCTTTGGGGGCGGCGGGGCCGGCCTGGATCGCAGCCGCGGCAACCTCCTCCATCCGCCGACGCCGCTCCAGGTACTCGTCGATGCCACGCGGCAGCATGCGGAGGGCGGCGTCGCCGAGAAGGGCGAAGACGCGGTCGGTGGTGCGCTCGATGAAGAACCGGTCGTGGGAGATGACGACCATGGAGCCGGGCCAGCCGTCGAGGAGGTCTTCGAGCTGGGTGAGGGTCTCGATGTCGAGGTCGTTGGTGGGCTCGTCGAGGAAGAGGACGTTGGGCTCGTCCATGAGGAGACGCAGGATCTGCAGCCGCCGCCGCTCACCACCGCTCAGGTCCCCCACCGGGGTCCACTGCTTCTCCTTCCCGAACCCGAACGTCTCGCACAGCTGCCCGGCGGTCAGCTCACGCCCCTTGCCGAGGTCGACGCGGTCCCGGATCTGCTGCACGGCCTCCAGTACCCGCAGGTTCGGGTCGAGCTCGCCGACCTCCTGGGAGAGATAGGCCAGCTTGACGGTCTTGCCGACGGCGACCCGCCCGGCGACGGGCTGTGTCTCGCCCCCGCTGCGGGCGGCCTCGGCCATGGCACGCAGCAGAGAGGTCTTGCCGGCGCCGTTCACCCCGACGAGGCCGATGCGGTCGCCGGGGCCCAGCTGCCAGGTGAGGTGCTTGAGCAGCACCTTGGGCCCGGCCTGCACGGTCACGTCCTCAAGGTCGAACACGGTCTTGCCGAGCCGGGTCGAGGCGAACTTCATCAGCTCGCTGCTGTCCCGGGGCGGCGGTACGTCGGCGATCAGCTCGTTGGCGGCCTCGACGCGGAAGCGCGGCTTGGACGTACGGGCGGGCGCCCCGCGCCGCAGCCAGGCCAGCTCCTTACGGACGAGGTTCTGCCGCTTGACCTCTTCGGTGGCGGCGATGCGCTCGCGTTCGGCGCGGGCGAAGACGTAGTCGGTGTAGCCGCCCTCGTACTCGTAGACATCGCCCTTCTGCACGTCCCACATGCTGGTGCAGACCTGGTCGAGGAACCACCGGTCGTGGGTGACGCAGACGAGCGCGGAGCGGCGCTCGCGCAGATGCCGGGCGAGCCAGGAGATGCCCTCGACGTCGAGGTGGTTGGTGGGCTCGTCGAGAACGATCAGGTCGGGATCGTCGATGAGCAGCTTGGCGAGCGCGATCCGACGCCGCTCACCACCGGAGAGGGGCCCGATGACGGTGTCCAGACCCTGCGGGAACCCGGGGAGGTCGAGTCCGCCGAACAACCCGGTGAGTACGTCCCTGATCTTGGAGTTTCCGGCCCACTCGTGGTCCGCCATGTCCCGGATGACCTCATGGCGGACGGTGGCGGCGGGGTCAAGGGAGTCGTGCTGGGTGAGTACGCCCAGACGCAGGCCCCCGGAGTGGGTGACACGCCCGGTGTCGGCCTCCTCCAGCTTGGCGAGCATCCGGATGAGGGTGGTCTTGCCGTCGCCATTACGACCCACGACCCCGATCCGGTCCCCCTCGGACACCCCGAGCGAGATCCCGTCGAGCAGGGCACGGGTCCCGTACACCTTGCTGACGTTCTCGACATTGACGAGGTTGACGGCCATTTTGCTCCTGAGGTGGGGTGGGTCGACCTTCCAGGGTAGTTGGTGGGGTGGGTGGGATTGGCGGGCGGATTCGCGGGGCCAGCGAAACGGCACCGTGGGTGTGGTCCCACGTGCGCTTCCGCCCCCGCGAACCCGACCAGGCACGCGGGCGGGCAGGCGGGCGGACAGGCAGGCAGGCGGGCCGGCAGGGACCGCGTCGGCCGACTCCACTCCGTCCTACCCGGCGAGGACGGCTGCGGGGACGGCGGCCTGCGCGTGCCGGGACAGCCGGGCGTCGCAAAGGCCGGTGAGCGTCGGCCGCGTACCGGCTCAGCAGTTCCGGCTGCACGGCGAGGCCGCCGAGCAGGGCCGCGCCACCGCGGCGCTCCGCGTCGCAGTCCTGGGATGCGATTCCTCCCAGGCGTGAACGCCTGGGGTTCCTCGCAAGATCATGCCGAACTCCGCCGGTCGAGCCCGGGACGCACCTTCGTCCGCTCCAGCCACGTGCCGTCGATGTCATGCGGCAGGCAGACGCGCCACATCGCCCATCGGCGGGTTGAGGCGAGCGAAGCCTTCCTGGCGTTGGTAGGGGAAGTACGGGTAGGCCGCTGGCCTGGTGCTCGCCTCGTTGAGTCTCGTCAGCTGGTCGGGAGTGAGCGTCCAGCCGACGGCGCCGAGGTTCTGGCGGAGCTGCTCCTCGTTGCGGGCGCCGATGATGACGGAGGAGACGGTTGGCCGCTGCAGCAGCCAGTTGATGGCGATCTGCGGAATTGCCTTGCCGGTCTCCTGCGCGATCTCGTCGAGGGCGTCGACCACGCGGTAGAGGTGTTCGTTCTCGACCGGCGGGCCGTAGTCCGCGGTGTGGTGCAGTCGGCTGCCGGCCGGCAGGGGCTGGTCGCGGCGGACCTTGCCGGTGAGCCGTCCCCAGCCGAGGGGGCTCCAGACGAGGGCTCCGAGGCCCTGATCCAGCCCGAGCGGCATCAGCTCCCATTCGTAGTCGCGGCCGATGAGGGAGTAGTAGACCTGGTGCGCGACGTAGCGCGGGTGGCCGTACCTCTCCGCGATCGAGAGGGACTTCATCGCCTGCCATCCGGAGAAGTTGGAGATGCCCAGGTAGCGGACCTTTCCCGCTCGTACGAGATCGTCGAGTGCGGACAGGGTCTCCTCGATCGGCGTGCCGGCGTCGAAGGCGTGCAGTTGGAACAGGTCGAGGTGGTCGGTGCCGAGCCGGCGCAGGGCGTCCTCGCACGCGGTGATCAGGCGCGACCGTGAGGAGCCCGCGTCGCCCGGGCCGTCGCCCATGGGCAGGCTGGTCTTGGTGGACACGATCACCTGGTCTCTGCGGCCTTTGATCGCTTCGCCCAGCACCTCCTCCGAGGCGCCGCCGGAGTAGACGTCGGCGGTGTCGAACATGGTGATCCCGGCGTCCAGGCAGATGTCCACGAGGCGGCGTGCTTCTCTCGCGTCGGTGTTGCCCCAGGCGCCGAACAGCGGTCCCTGGCCGCCGAAGGTGCCGGCGCCGAAGCTCAGTGCGGGGACCTTCAGGCCGGATGCACCCAGTCGCCTGTATTCCATGACTGTTCCCTTCCCTCTCGTTGCCCGACCCCACTAATGGCTCTACAGTTCCATTAGCGGTGGGCAGCAGCGTAGCAAGCCCCCGCCATTAATGAAACTGGAGTCCCTTTATGGAGTTCGAGGGTGCTGACCCGGGGACCGTCCGTCCTGGCGGGCGTACGGCGCGGGTGCGGGCGGCGGTGCTGCGGGCGGCCGGGGACGCCTTGGCCGAGCAGGGCTTCGCCCACCTGGACCTCGCCGACGTCGCGCGCCGTGCCGAGGTGGGCAAGACCACCGTCTACCGCCGCTGGGGAACGGTGACCAACCTGGTGGCCGACTTGCTGCTGGACATGGCGGAGCAGTCGCTGCCACGGACCGAGACCGGCTCGCTGCTCGGCGACCTCAAGGCCAACGCCCGGCTCGTGCAGAGCACCTTGGCCGACCCTCGGCAGGGATCACTGTTCAAGGCAGTGATCGCCGCCGCCACCTGCGAGGCGAAGACAGCCGAGGCCCTGCACCGCTTCTACGACATCCGCGTCAAGGAGTGGGCACCCTGCGTCCAGCAGGCCGTCGACCGGGGCGAGTTGCCTGAGGGCACCGATGTCCATGAGGTGATCCGCGCCGTCTCCGCCCCCCTCTACTACCGCCTGCTGACCACCGACGACCGCCTCGACGAAGCCGCAGCAGACCAGGCCGCCGAGGCCGCCGCAGCCGCAGCGCGCGCGGGAGCATACGTGCGGGGCGTGTGAGGTCCCCGTGGCCCACTCCCATCCACAAGGACCCTCCGTACGAGGGCTACTCGCCCCGCTGCCGCGGAATCAGCGCCGCCGCCGGTGCCGGCGTCCGGCCGCCTCCGCCGTTCTCCGTCGCCGCCAGCTCGTGCTCGTGTTCATGCACCGGCATGTCGTCGCGCAGCAGGTTCTCCGGGATGAGGACGGCCGCGGTGACGCCGCCGTTCGGGGAGTTGCGGAGTTCGACGCGCAGGCCCTGGCGGGTCGCGAGGCGGTTCACCACGAACAGGCCGATCTGCTTGGCGTCGAGGAGGTCGACCTTCTCCGACTGGAGCTTGCGGTTGGCGTCGGCCATCGCGTCCTCGTTCATGCCGAAGCCGCTGTCCTCGACCTCGATGACGACACCGTCGCGCAGCCGGGCCGCGCGCAGCTGCACCTTGGTGCTGGGCGGGGAGAACGAGGCGGCGTTCTCGACGAGTTCGGCGAGGAGATGGATGACGTCGGCCACCGAGCCGCCGTTCAGGGAGACCCGGGGTACGGCCCAGATCTGGACCCTCGTCGCGTCCTCGATCTCGGCCACCGCCGCGCGCAGGGTGTCCGCCAGCGGGATCGGGTCCCGCCAGCCGCGGCCGGGCGCGATGCCGGACAGGATGAGGAGGCTCTCGGAGTGGCGGCGCATCCGGGTGGCGAGGTAGTCGACGCGGTACAGGTCCTGCAACTCGTCCTGGTCTCGCGGGCGTTGCTCCAGCCGGTCGAGGATGTCGAGCTGGCGGTGCAGCAGCACCTGGCTGCGGCGGGCGAGACTGACGTACACGCCGGAGATGCCGCTGAGGAGTTCGGCGCGCTCGGCGGCCGCCTTGAGCGCCGCCCGCTGTACGGCCGTCAACGCGGTGCCCACCTGGGCGAGTTCGTCCCCGGCGAGGCGTCGCATCGGGGCCTCGACGTCGATGTCGACGCCCTGCCCGGCGTGCAGGCGCCGCATGGCCTGCGGTAGCCGGCGGCCGGCGACTTCGAGGGCCGAGTTGCGCAGGTCGAGAAGCTCCACGATCAGTCCGCGCCCGACCGACACGGAGACGAGGAGGGACAGCAACACGCCTACCAGGCCCAGGACGACGGCGATTCCGGAGGCGCCGAGCGTGTCCCAGCCGAAGGGGTTCGCCTTGGCGGCGGCGGCCGTACCGGCCTCGGTCTCGGCCTTGGCGAGGGACCTCAGTACTGTGCTCGCGGAGTCGTCCCAGCCCCTCAACAGGCCGTCGGACACGGCCGATTCGCCGGGTCCGGCGCTGCGTACGCGATTCTCGATCGCCGCGAGCTGGTCGTAACTCCCGCTCTCCAGAAGCGTGTTGTACGCCTTCTGGTGCTCGGGCTTCAGATCGGCGACCGCCGGCTTCAGCAGGCCCCGCTGGACGGTGACCGCTCCGACGAACAGCGCGTACTGCTCGTCGGTGAGCTTCCCGGCCGCGCCGCCCGCCGCGAGGAGCGCCTGCTCCTGGGCCAAGGCCTCGCGGGCGCGGGAGAGTTCGAGGACGACGCGGGCCTCGGACGCGGTGGTCGTGCCCTTCTCCCCGGTGAGCGCGCCGGTGACGGCGAAGGCGTCCTCGACGATGCCGGTGTATGCCGTGTACGCCGTGGACGCGATGGACTCAGCCTTCGTCGCGTTCTTGTTGCCGCCGCTCTGTGACGCGCGGAGCGCCGCGAGCCCCTTGGCGTCGTCGGTGAGTTTGTCGAGGCGGTCGGGCAGTGCGGAGTTGAGGAGCGCGGCGTCGGAGCTGGAGGAGTTGATGCCGGCGAGCAGGGCCTCGGTGGTGTTGTCGGTGGCTGCCTGGGTTCGCGTCAGGACGTCCGCGTCGCCAGACTTCGGGTCGGCGGCGTAGCGGGCGGAGACGGTGCGCTCGGTCTGTATCGCGGTGACGAAGTCGGCGACCGGGGCGAGCAGTTCGGAGTTGACGTCCTTGGCCCGCTCGGCGTCACCGATGGTGGAGGCGGTGGTGACCGCGGCGAAGCTCCACAGAGCCATGAGGGAGACGACGGGCAGCATCAGCAGGGCGACGATCTTCGCCCGGACGGATCTGGGGCGCAGTCGTTCGGAGGTGCGAGCCATACGCATGGGGAACCTCGTTGCTCTTCTTGCTGTTTGGCCCGTCTGGGGGTCCCCCTCTGGGGGAGTTTGAGGACGAGCGCGTTCAGCGCGACACGGGGGTCTGGGGGCAGAGCCCTCAGTGGGGGTCCCCCCTCTGGGGGAGGGACGGGTAGGGGCGGCGGGGGCGAAATCAGGCCGTGGACAGCTCGACCTCGCGGAGCAACTCCGCCGCGAACGCCGCTTCCTCCCGCTTCCCCGTCGGCGACAGCGCGACATACGCCGACGCCAGGAACAGGAACGACCCGAGCAGCACGGCCAACGGGAACAGGAACTCCGTCGACGTGGCCCCCGGCAACTCCGCGCTGCTGGGCGCGAGCGTGACCTCCACCGCGAACATCGCCGTGTAGTGCATGCTGCTCACCGCGAGCCCCATGACCAGCGCGGCGATCGTCGCAAGCACGGGCCCGCGCACGATCAGCGTGAGCGTCAGCGCGGCGGTCGCGGCGACGACGGCGATCGCGACGGAGGCGGCGACGAGCAGCGGGTCGTACGAGATGTCGCCGTGCAGGTTGAGCGCGTACATGCCGGCGTAGTGCATCGCGGCGACCCCGAGCCCCGTGCCGAGGCCGCCCAGGATGACCGACCTGACGCGGGAGCGGCCGTACCCGGCGGTGAAGACACCGGCGGCGACGACGGCGATCGCGGCAACGAGGCTGAGGACGGTGAGCGGGACGTCGTAGCGGATGGGGGTGCCCTCCACGCTGAAGCCCATCATCGCGACGAAGTGCATGGTCCAGATGCCGGACCCGATCGCGAACGAGGCCAGCGTCAGCCAGTTCCGCTTGGAGGCGCCGTCCGATTCCAACGCCCGTACGGTGCAGCGCAGTCCGAGCGCGGAGCCCAGACAGGCCATCGCGTAGGAGAGAACGGGGGTGACCCATCCGGCACTGAAGTGGTCCATGTGGCCCATGGGGAAATTCCTCTCGCCCGAGGCGCGGGCAGGGGGCCGCACCCAGGTAGTACCGCCGGTAACAGGGACCGGGGAATGGCTGATCATGCCACCCCTTCCCATGCGACAGATGGCGCGAAAGAGACCATGGGGTGGATTGACTAACATTCGGCTACGGTGACGTACCTAACAGGTGATCTGCATATTTATGCATATTCATGAGCGAAGGGCCGACTTGTCGCCGGCCCCCCGGATGCCCTTCAGTGGTCAGGCGGACTTGCCGGCGGCGACGGCCGTGCGGACTTCGCCGAGGAGGTCGTACATCGTCTGGCCGGGGCAGTCGGTCGCCAGCCAGTCGCGGTGGCCGCTGATCGCGTTGACGTCCTTCGTGACCCCGTTGACCGGGTTCACATAGGTCAGCTTCGCCTGCGGGTCCAGGCCCTTGAAGCGGGCGATCACCTTGATCAGGCGGATCAGCGATGCCTTGGCCGCGTCCGTCGGCGGCTGGTCGACCAGCGTGCCGATGAGGGCGATGCCGAGGTTGCCGGAGTTGAAGCCGCCGGTGTGGAAGGCGGTGACGAGCTTGCCGTCCTTGTCGAAGGCCGGGACGAGGTCGTCGCCGGAGTAGCGGCCCTCGTAGACGTCGCCCGCCTCGTCGATGAGGAAGTGGTAGCCGATGTCACCCCAGTCGAGGGTGATCGCGTGGTACTCGTAGATGCCGCGCACGGTCGACGCCGGGTCGGGGTCGGCGTTCGGGGTGTCCGTGTGGTGGACGGTGACCGTCTGGAACGGGTAGTACACCTCGGGCGAGTTGACCTTCCCGTCCTTGTACCGCTTCGACTCGTCGGCGCCCCACGCCGGCCGCGACAGGTACTGCACCCCACGCACCCGGGTCGGCTCGGTCGGCACCCGGAAGGTCTTGCCGGCCCCGCCCGTCGTGTCGATCGCCAGCGACTGCGCCCCGCTCACGCTCACGCCGTCCGGCAGCTTCAGCTCGTACCCGGTGGCGTCCCCCGCCGCCACCAGCTTCGTGCCGCCGCCCTCGACGGTCGCGCAACCGCCGCTCAGCTCCTGCCACTTGCCGGGCGAGGCGGCACCGTCCGCGAACTTGATCCCGGCACCGCCAGCCGTACCGCTCCAGCGCACACCGACGTACGAGATGGCGAAGGCCGCATTGGCCTCGGCGGTGCCGGTGGCGGCCTCGGTACGGGTGGCCGGGAACTTCTGCGGCTCGGTACCCGAAGTGCCGGACGTCCCGGACGCGCTGTCCGTCGTGGTGGAGGAGGAGTCCTCACCGTTGGTGGCCGCGAAGACCACCGGGGTCAGCGCGCCGCCGACGGCGACGGCACCCGCGGCGCCGATCATGCCGCGCCGGGTGAGGGGGATCTTCCGGCGGTGGGACGGAGCCGGGGAGGGTGAGGAGGGGGGAGGTACGGACACGGAGATGCCTTCCGAAGTGCTGGGGGCGTTGGCAACTCAAGGGGGACCCCACGCCGCCGCACGCACTCATGGGACTCGTGACGCGGATGAGCCCTGCGACGGAACGGCGAGTGCTTGAAGTTGAAAAGACCCTACTCGCCACCTCCGGCCCACCCGCCCCAACCCAGGCCAAGGAACGGTGAATTCCCTGTGGGTGTCGGACAAATGGGGTAACCCCCGGGTAACTCTCCGTACGCGCTGTTACAGCACACTCGCGCCCGGTACCGGACCTGCGGCCACCCGTACGGCACGACAGGTGCCGGACGCCGACAGCGCCTCCGCGACATGCTGCGCGGCCACCGCGTCCCGGGCGAGAAACGCCGTCGTCGGACCGGAACCCGAGACCAGAGCGGTCAGCGCACCCGCCGCGCGACCTGCGGCGAGGGTGTCGGCGAGGGCCGGGAAGAGGGAGAGAGCGGCAGGCTGGAGGTCGTTGGAGACGGTGGCGGCGAGCGCGTCGGGGTCGCCCTTGGCGAGCGCGTCGAGCAGCTCCGGCGAGGCGACGGGCATCGGGACGTCACTGTCCGCGACCGCAACCAGCCGGTCGAACTCCCGGAAGACAGCCGGCGTCGACAGCCCGCGCTCCGCCACCGCGAACACCCAGTGGAAGGTACCGCCGGTCTCCAGGACCGTCAGCTTCTCCCCGCGCCCGATCCCGAGCGCGGCCCCGCCCACCAGACTGAAGGGCACGTCACTGCCCAACTCGGCGCAGATGTCGAGGAGTTCGACGCGCGAGGCCCCGGTCCCCCACAACGCGTCGCAGGCGAGCAACGCACCGGCGCCGTCGGCACTGCCGCCCGCCATCCCACCGGCGACGGGGATGTCCTTGGCGATGTGGATGTGCACGGCGGGCGTACGGCCGTACCGCTCGGCGAGCGCGACAGCGGCGCGGGCGGCGAGATTCGTACCGTCGAGGGGGACTTGGGCCGCGTCCGGTCCTTCGCAGGTGACCCGCAGCTCAGCGGCAGGGGTGACGGTCACCTCGTCGAACAGGCCGACGGCGAGGAAGACATTGGCGAGGTCGTGGAATCCGTCGGGACGCGCGGCACCCACCGCGAGCTGGACGTTGACCTTGGCGGGAACCCGAACCGTCACGCTCACAGCTGCCCGGACTCCTCATCACCAGTGTGCTGTTGGACCTTGTTCTCCGCGATGCGGACGAACTCCTCGACGCTCAGGGACTCGCCGCGGGCCTGCGGGGAGACACCGGCGGCGACGAGGGCCGTCTCGGCGGCGGCGGCCGACCCGGCCCAGCCGGCGAGCGCGGCGCGCAGGGTCTTGCGCCGCTGCGCGAAGGCGGCATCCACAACCGCGAAGACCTCGCGCCGCGCGGCGGTCGTCTTCAACGGTTCGGCACGCCGGACGAGCGAAACAAGCCCGCTGTCGACGTTGGGCGCGGGCCAGAAGACGTTGCGCCCGATGGAACCGGCCCGCTTGACCTCTGCGTACCAGTTGGCCTTCACGGACGGAACGCCGTACACCTTCGACCCGGGCGGCGCGGCAAGCCGGTCGGCGACCTCCGCCTGCACCATGACGAGCGTCCGCTCAATACTCGGGAACGTCTCCAGCATGTGCAGCAGCACAGGCACGGCGACGTTGTACGGCAGATTCGCGACCAGTGCGGTGGGCGGGGGCCCCGGCAGTTCGGTGACGCGCATGGCGTCGGAGTGCACGAGTGCGAACCGGTCGGCGCGGGCGGGCATCCGGGCGGCGACGGTGGCGGGCAGCGCGCCCGCGAGCACGTCGTCGATCTCGACGGCCACGACCCGGTCGGCGGCCTCCAGCAACGCGAGGGTGAGCGAACCGAGCCCAGGCCCGACCTCGACGACCACGTCGTCGGGCCGCACACCGGCGGTGCGCACGATACGGCGGACCGTGTTGGCGTCGATCACGAAGTTCTGCCCGCGCTGCTTGGTGGGCCGGACGCCGAGGACGTCGGCCAGCTCACGGACATCAGCGGGACCGAGAAGGGCATCGGAGGCGGGGCTGGTACTCACGGGTCCAGGGTACGGGGGGTGGAGGGTGGGGGTGTGCGGGCGGGCCTGGGGGTGGGCGGCTCGGTGCTCGGTGCGCGGTGCTCGGTGCGCGGTGGTGCGGTGCCGGGGTGGCAGCCGCCGGTGAGGAACGGGCGCCGGGGCAAGTCGGTGCGGGGTGAGCTCGGGGGCGTTGTCAGTGGCTGCACCCAGGGTGCTTGGCGTGGGCATGTTCGAGACCGGGAAGAAGGTAGGTACGAAGACGAATGGCAGCGGCAATTCCACGAAGGCGCGGAGCTGGCGAGACGCGTCGCCCACGAGGTCGGCCCTGACCGGAAAGTGACTTACAAGGGCCTGGCAAATGGCGGTCTGGCCGCGATGACATCGATCGCCTGGCAAGGGGACCGTCAGGTGTAGGTGCGACTCAATGTGCGCGGTGAACTCCGCCAAGGCTCACCCAAAGATCGGGATCGGGCCGGAATCCGGAGCCGGTACTGGGCTAGAAAGTTCGGCATGGAACTCACCCAGATACGCCTGCTGGTGTCCGACTTCCCCGCCGTCTACCGCTTCTACCGGGACGTGCTCGGGCTCAAGCCGCAGTTCGAGGCCGAGAACGGCCCGTACGCCAAGCTCAGCCCCGACACCGGGCACGCCGCGATCGCGCTGCAGGACCGGGCGCAGATGGCCGACGTACTGGAGCGGTTGGGGGCCGAGCCGGAGGGATACCGCGCGCTGGTGGTGCTGCGGATGGATGATCTGGACGCCGCCCACGCCGAACTGACCGCGCGAGGGGCGGATTTCATCCGGGACCCGGGCCCGATGGGCGACCGGATGCGGGTCGCTTACCTGGAGGACCCGGACGGGAACCTGATCGAGCTGCAGGAATGGCTGGCGCTGCGCGAGCAGGCTGACAACGTGCCGTAGTCCGCTGGGAGTTGTCGGCATCCCAGCTGTAATGGCGGTGGTCAGTAACGGCGGCGGTCAGTGGCCGCGGCGAGCTGTGACGATCCAGGCGTGCGAGTCGAAGTGCACGCCGGCGGTGGTGGTGTGGGCGTCGAGGGTGGTGCGTAGCCGCGTGCGGGCTTGCTCTGCCACCGTGGGCTCGAGGTTGGCGAGCAGGTCCCTGACTTCCCAGAGGCGGAGCACGGCGTCGAAGGCGGTGGCGCCGTCCGGGCCGTAGTAGACGGGCTCGTGTACGTCGGTGAAGCTGACTTCCGCGAAGCCGGCCGCCGCGAGGATGCCTTCCGTGACGGTCGGGTCGGCGAGGGAGAACGGGTCCGGACCGTGGGGTACGGGTGGTGCGGCTGGTGCGGCTGATTCGGCGGTGAGGGTCTGGCGGATCGCGGTGGCCCACTCGTTGCGGTCGCGCTCTTGCCAGACCAGCAGTACCAGGCGCGCCCCGGGGCGCAAAGCACGCCCGATGTTGGTGAACGCGGCGACCGGGTCGGCGAAGAACATCGTTCCGAACCTGCTGATGCAGAGGTCGAAACGCGCCGGTGGAAAGCGGTGAACCTGGGCGTCGGCCTGCTGGTAGGTGACGTTGGTCAGTCCCTGGTCGTCGCTGAGTCGGCGGGCCCGTTCGAGCATGGGCGCGGAGAGATCGACGCCCACAGCGCTTCCCTGAACGGCGGCGCGGGCCGCCTCCCGCGTCGTCTGGCCCGTGCCACAGCCGATGTCGAGCACACGGTCGCGAGAGCCGACGCGGGCAGCGGCGCGGAAGAGTTCGTTGTGCAGGCGCAGTTCAGCGTCGTAGTCGAACAGGTCGGGCACTACCGTCACCGGGTCCTCTCGATATCGATGTCAATGTCGATGTCTACCGGAAGATCGGCACCCGGAGCGCCGACCGCAGCCGCGTCACCGTCGGCCGCTTCCGGTGTGCTGGAGCAGAGCCGGGACGAACACGTCCCACAGCGGCTTCGGCAGATCGTGTCCGGCGCCTTCCAGGATCAGCAGCGTCGCGCCGGGAATCGCGTCGCGCAGCGCGTGTCCGTGTGGGAGCGGGAGAACCGGGTCGTGGTCGCCGTGCACCACCAGGGTCGGCGCCTTGATGGAGGCGAAGTCGCGGGACGAACCGTCGAAGCTCATCGCGTAGTGGTTGACGAGGGTGGACGCCATGTCGTGCGTGCGGGCCACGTCCCGCTCGACCAGCGCGCGCATGGCGGCCTCGTCGAAGTAGGGCGAGCCGCCCGAGCACGCCTTTGCCGAGGCGACGACGAAGTCCACCACCGAGCCCGAATCGGCGGGGTCCGGGTCGGCGGGGGTGGTGCTGGTGAGCTCGTCCGACGGTGACGGGAGGCCGTCCTCGCCCGTGGAGGTGGAGACGAACGTCAGTGACTCCGCCCGGTCGGGGTGGTCCACCCCGAGGATGAGCCCGATTCCGCCGGACATGGACCGGCAGACGACGTGTGCGCGCTCGACGTTCAGGGCGTCCAGGATGCCGAGCGCGTCCCCGGCCAGGTCGGTGTACCTGTAGCCCGGCCGCCCTGGCGGGTAGCTGGTGGATCGGCCGGTGTCCCGGTTGTCGTAGCGGATCACGAACCGGTCGCCACGCGCGATCTGTTCGCACAGCTCGGTTTCCCACCACAGCATTGAGGCGGTCGCCCCGTCGATGAGCAGGATCGCCGGGTTCGCGGGATTTCCGAAGGTCTCGATGCACAGCTCGACACCGTCGGCCTCGGTCTCGGTTTCGATCTCGGTCTCGATCTCGGTCTCGATCTCGACGAGCTGCTCGCCGTGCGAAAGGTGATCGGTCATGAACACCACGCTAGACCTGGAAGGTCATCGCCAAAAGCGATAGTTTCCGATCAAGTCAATCGTCTTTGGCGATGTCAATGGCTAAATGACCAACTGGGGTGGGCTCATGTCCGACGTTGAACTGCGGCATCTCACCACGATGGCCGCCGTGGCCGACGAGGGCTCGTTCGGGCGGGCGGCCCTGCGGCTCGGGTACACCCAGTCGACGGTGAGTCAGCAGATCGCGGCTCTGGAGAAAGCCGTCGGCGGTGCCGTGTTCGACCGGCCGGGTGGGCCGAAGCCGGTGCGGATCACCCCACTCGGCACGGTGGTGCTGACCCACGGACGCGAACTGCTGGCGAAGGCGCAGGTGATGGCTGCGGCCGTCGACCGGTTCAAGGCAGGTGACGGCCGGGTCGACATCGGCACCTTCCAGAGCGTGTCCAACGTGTTCCTGCCGCTGGTCGTACGCGCGCTTCGGGACGAGCACCCCGGCTGCGACATCAGGCTGTTCGAGGAGGAGACCGACCAGCCGCAAGTCCATGAGCTCGACCTGATGTTCTTCGACGGCCGCGTCGACGGCGACGTCGAACACCGCAAACTGCTCGACGATCCCTACGTGTTGGTGGCCCGCCCCGGCACCTTCCCCGACGGTCCGGTGCGCCCGGACCGACTCGACGGAGCGCCGATGGTGGCGCACCCGCCGATCTGCGACCAGGCCAGGATGGAGCAGGCGCTGGCCCGCCGCGGCGTTCGACCGCACTTCGTGTGCCGCACGGCGGGCAACGAAACGGTGCTGTCGATGGTGCGCGCGGGCCTGGGTTCGGCGATCCTGCCCCGACTCGCCGTCCACAGTGCCGACATCGGCTCCGATGCGTCGCTGCGCGTCCACGACCTCAAGCCAGGTCTCCCGCCCCGCGAGATCTTTCTGCTCTGGCAGGCACACCGCACTCACTCCCCGCTCGCGGCACGGGCGATCGAGATCGCCGTGGAGGTCGCGGGCAGGATCGCCGAGCGCGCGTGACCCGATCATGTGCGCTCACACTCTTCGTTCGGCGCAGGACTGGAGTACTGACCCACGCGGCCGGTCTCGCCGTAACCAGCCAGGACTCTGCTCATGCCGGAACCTACGCAGGCCACTTGAGGGTGAACCGTGGGCAGCCGTCCGTCAGGACGGCTGCCCACAGAACGTGCACGTCAGGTGGTACGGCTGTCGATTTCGAGCTGCACCGCGTCGCACGCGACCCTGATCTCCGTCAGAGCGGCACCCTGCTTCCTGGACAACTCCAGGAGTTCATCCAGGCCGACCCGCTTGCCCGCGAGCTTCTTACCGAAGCAGTCGGGCAGCACAGCCTTCTGGTAGCTGTCGATACGGGCGACGATCTCACCGAACAGCAGATCGGGGGAACGGCGTTCCGCCTGCTTGACCCGGCTGCGCAGCTCGTTCAGCATGGCCAGGTCGGCCTTCTGGGCCGGCAGCACCTCCAGCTTGCCGAGCACGACGACGACTTCATCCAGCAGGTCATAGTCGGGCTTGAGCCGTTTCGCCTCTGCGACCTTCTTGCGCTTGCGCAGCTGATCGACGGAGAAGTAGGTCGTGACCAGGAACGTGACGAGGCCGATCGCGGCAGTCCACGTCCAGGTGCTGTCGAAGCTCTCCTGGGGGGCGTTACTGCCCAACGCCACACGGATGCATGGCCGATACGCAATTTTCACCAGCGGGGAAGCCGCGCAGTGCATCATGAGTTGTCCTTGAAGAGAAGCAAGGCGCTTCAGCAGGGCTTCCTGGCAGGGCATCCCTACTGAGGCTGTTGGTCGTTTCTCGCCGCGCCGCACAGTCGGCGCAGGGCCTGGCCCCGGACCCGATCGAGTTCGGGGCCATCGGCATTTCGAGTACGGCCTTCCCCAGGTGTCTGTGTCGGGGGTTCCGGGGGTGATGGACCCCCCTGTACGGGACGAGGAGACCGCGCCTTCGCGGTTGCAGAGGTTCTCTTCAAGTCAAGACCTCAGTGCATGTTCAAACCAAACGCGATATTCCCCTTCGGGGCAACGGCGAACTTGGGGCTGAGCGGGCGCTTGGTATCTGATCGATTATCGATCATCTAGATCATCCGGAATTCGTCGTTCGAACGTGCAGTGAACGACGTGAAGATATTCCAGAGTTGAAGTACCGACTCGGGGTCTCCAAGATCAATTGGATTATTCGGATGCTCTGCCGAAAGAATGACGGTCTGTCAGTGGACTATGCAACGAGGGGGGCCCGTGGGGCGCAAGATGAACGTCTTGGAGGACGACGGGCGCCCCCTGACGGCCTTCAGCATCAGCCTCCGCAAGCTCCGTGAGCAGGCAGACAACCCCACCCTCACCCAGCTCGCCGACAAGTCCGGATACAGCCAGCCTCGTTTATCGGAGTTGTTCAACGCCAAAAAGGTGCCGGCCGAGGACCTCCTCCGAGACGTCGTCACCGCTCTTGGGGGCGACGCGGATCAATGGAGTGAGCGACTGCAGAGGCTGCGAGCGGCAGAACAGGACTTCCACAGGGCGACAGCGCGGGACGGCGATTCACCGCAAGCCCAAATTGCTCGCCTGGAGCTGGAGAACAAAAAGCTGCGCGAACTCACCGAGCAACCCGGTGTGGTCTTCGCGCAGGCGCTCACCGCGCAGGACAGCGCGAGCCGCCGGATACAGGCTGCAGCCCGCCTGGAACGCCGCGCATTGAACCTGCTGAAGACGGCCCAGGAGGAGTATCACCTCCTCTACGAACGGGCTCCCGAAGCGGAGGAGCGAGCCGCCGCGATCATCGCGGACGGGGCGGCCACTGCCGCCCGGCTTGAACTGCGAGGCCGGAGCCGTCACGACGAGATAGTCACCGAGGCACACAGTCGTGCCGACGCGATCATCGCGAAGGCGGAAGACACGGCTCGCGAAATGGTACAGAACGCCGAAAAACACTCCAAAGACCACAGGGCCAACACCTACGCGTCAGTGAACAAGACACTCAAGGACATAGACCAACTCCGGGTCGAGGCCGAACAAGCCGTGCGGCAGGCGACGTCCCAGCGCGCCAGCCTGGAGATGCGCGCCAAGATAGAGATCGAGCGACTCGTACGCGAAGCCCAACAGCACCTGGAGAAGGCAGGCGCCGGCGAACAGGTGCGCGCACTTGATCTCCTCCTCCTGGACTTCAACATCACAGGAAGTCACGCCGCCACTCGAGGCCGCCACGCCCGCCAACCCAAGCCCGGACGCGCGGCCTTGCCGAACGGCAGCAAGCCCCAACTCGATCTGATCGCGCAACCGCCACGCCCCGGTTGGACGGGATGGACCCTTCCGCAACAGCGACAGTGACAGACGCCGTTCTACGGCGTACACCGCGACTCATGAGGACCAGTAATCGGTCAGTCGGCGGTCAGCGGAGACGACTCGCCCTGGGCCAAGGTCCCTGTACGGGCCGGATAGCCCGGGGACTACGACGACCTCGGCCGCTTGCGCTCACCATGTCCCGTCAGGCCGCCCGGGTGCGCAGGCGGCGCAGCATGCGGGCGTCCTCGAAGCCGACCGAGTGGGCGGCGGCGTCGACCGTGGCGCCGTGGCTGATGAGGTGCTCGGCGCGTTCCAGGCGCAGGGTCTGCTGGTAGCGCAGCGGAGTGAGGCCGGTGGCGCGACTGAAGAGCCGGGTGAGGGTGCGTTCGCTGACGCCGACGGCAGAGGCCAGGCCGGGCAGTGGCAGCGGTTGGTCGAAGCGGGTGTCGATGAGGTCCTGGACGCGGTGCACGGTGTCGTCGAGGTGGGACCGGTGCCGGAACATCGCGCTGGTCTGCGGCTCATGGCCGTTGCGACGGGTGTATACGACCATGTCCCGGGCGACCTGGGCGGCGACGGCAGACCCGTGCCGGCCAGCGACGAGGTGGAGGGCAAGGTCGATGCCGCTGGCGATACCGGCGGAGGTGATCACCCGGTCGTCGGCAGTGAACAGGACGTCGCGGACGACGATCGCGCCGGGGTGGCGCAGAGCCAACTCGTCCTGCGCGTCGTGGTGGGTGGTGCAGCGACGGCCCTTGAGCAGGCCGGCCCGCCCGAGTGCTTCTGCGCCGGCGCAGACGCTGGCCACCGTTCCGCCCCTGGCGTGGTGGTCCCGCAGGATCTGCAGGGAGGCGTCGGCGATGGCGGGTGAGTCGGCCAGGGTGACGGCCCGCCAGCCGGGGACCACGACCAGGTCTTCGGGCCCGAGTTCGGGCCAGTCGACCTCTGCCACCAGGGGCAGCCCCTGGGCTGTGGGGACCTGCGGCTGCTCGGCGACGTAGGTGAGGGCGTACGGGTGCCCGAAGTTGGCTGCCGTGGAGAAGACCTGCGCGGGGCCGGCCAGGTCCAGCAGATGGACTCCGGGCACCAGGAAGAAGACGATGTGGCTCACGATTCGGTCATCATGCCGGAAGATCGGCCGCGGCCTCCACCTCGTCGACCGTCGCGATGGTGGCGAAGCGTCCGGCGAGGGCGTACTCGGTGCGCCGGATGATCTCGTCAGCGGGCAGGGTGCGGGGATCGGCGAGCAGTTCGGCGACGCTCTGACCGGCGGGGGCACCGCGGTGCGGGATGGGGTTGGTGGCGGTCGCGTCGACGACAAAGGTGACCTGGTAACCGAGGTCGCTCGCCACGCGGGCGGTGGTCTCCACGCACTGCTCGGTGCGGATGCCGCATACGGCGAGTTTGCGGACCCCGTGCTCGGTGAGGAGTTGTTGCAGGTTGGTGGTGGTGAAGGCGTTGTGCGAGGTCTTGTGGATCAGCGGCTCGCCGTCCACCGGCTGCTCCAGCTCCTCCAGGAGCCGGACGTGACCGAGGGCCGGGTCGAAGGCACCACCACTGCCGGGCTCGGAGTGCAGTACCCACACCACCAGGTCCCCGGCGCGGCGGGCGAGCCGGACCAGTCGGTTCGCCTTGTCTGCGATCTTCGGGTCGGAGATCGTCTCCCACAGCGGACCGGCGCGGAAGGATTCCTGGACATCGATGACGATCAGTGCTCGGGTCATGCCCCAAGCCTCAGCCATACGGAGGGTGCGGTGACAGGCCTCATCGGGTCCCGAAGCGGACCGATCCGGTCAGCTGACACCTGAGGGTTGCGGACGCGGCTACTCCGGCAGTTCGAGCATGGGTTTGCCGCAGGACTGGCATTCGGCGTAGACATCGAGGTCGTTGAGTATCTCGGCGTATTCGGGGTGCCCTTTGAGCGCCGCCATGGCGGCGAGCAGGTAACGGGTCATGATCTGGTCGTGCTCCGCCGTGGCCAGCGTTTCCGCGAGGAGGGTCAGGGCCTCGGGGAGGGCGTTTCGGTAGGCGTCCGCGATGTCGTCGGGCAGATCGTCCGGGACCTCTCCGAGTCCGCCGGAACAGATGGCGACGAGACCGATGACGTAGAGATAGTCATCGCGCTGGGCGGCGGGAAGCCCGCGCGCGATGGTGACCAGATGAGGCACCGAGGCGTATGCGGCCGGCCAGGCGGTGCCCTCGGAGCACAGGTAGGGCCACAGGTCGTTGAACCGCCCACCGGAGGTGGGGTGGGCTGCCAGGTACCGCAACTCGTCCGGGACGAAAGGGGCGTCCTGCGCACCCTGCCCGTCGGGCCAACCTCGGTGGTCGAGGGCACGCCAGCGCGGATCGTCCAGGGAGATCATGCGCGGAAATGTAGGTGTGGACGAGAGGCCCACGAGTTCAAGGTGCGGAACGAGCTTCGCGGGTGGGCGACTTGAGGGACTCGACGAAGGGGGCGAAGGTGCCGGCGGGAAAGGTGAGGGTGCCGCGGGCAGGGTCCTTGGAGTCTCGTACGGCTACTTGCGCGCGATGGTCTGCTATTTCGACGCAGGCGTTGCCGTCGCCGGAGCCCGAGTAGGACGACCTCGACCAAGAACCGGGGGTGGTCACTGGGGGTGCCCCGTGGGCGACTTGAGCGCCTCGACGAAGCCGGTGAAGGCTCCAGTCGGGAACGTGAGGGACGCTCGGGACGGGGTCTTGGAGTCGCGGACGGCTATGCGAGCGCGGCGATGCGCAATTTCGATGCAGGCGTCGCCCTGGCCGCCGCCGGAGTAGGACGACTTCCGCCAGGTGGTGGGGGCGGTCACCGGAGGTGTGCCGCAGGTGACTTGAGGGCCTCGACGAAGGGTGCGAAAGCTCCGGTGGGGAAGGTGAGGGACGCTCGGTCCGGGATCTTGGAGTCGCGGACGGCTATGCGAGCGCGCGAGTTGGCGATCTCCACGCAGCCGTTGCCATCGCCGCCGCCGGAGTAGGACGACTTCCGCCAGTTGCCGAGGGTGTCCATGGAATGCCTCACAGCTCCGTCGCCAGCCTATGGATGAGGTCACGCGACCGGTCTGGGCCGAGTGCCACCCCCTCCACTCTACGGAAGTGTGTTCGGAAGACGCTGAGTTGAGCCTCGGAATCAATGAGGACCGCGCCGTGAGGGGCATCGCGCACCACAGTGTCCAGTTTCGGAACAGCACCACCCACGTACAGCATGGCGCTTCCGGTGTCGGCGAAGCTGTCCAGGTCGAAGGGGATGACGCGCACGGTGATGTGTTCGGCGTCGGAGAGTTCCAGAATGCGGGCAAGCTGGACCCGCATGGCAGCACGGCCGCCGACTTTGATACGCAGCGCTGCCTCGTGGATCAGCGCTGTGTACCGGACTGGATGAGCGCCCTCGAAGAGGGCGCGCCGCTGCATGCGATGCCGGACGCGCAACTCCAGCTCACTCTCGAGGAGTTCGGGAACGCGGCTCGAAAAGAGCGCACGTGCGCAGTCCTCCGTCTGGAGCAGCCCAGGGACGTGCAGAAGGTCCACGTCCCACCGGTAGTTGGCGTGGTACTCCAACTCGGACAGGTCGAGGAAGGACGTAGGCAGCAGGCCCCGATACTCCTCCCACCAGCCGTGCGTCCGGTCGGTCGCCATCACCACCAAGGCTTCGATCAGCGCCTCGTCAGTACACGAGTACTGCGCCGCGAGCCGTCGTACGCGATCCTCGCTCACACCTGCTGTGCCGAACTCGATCTGGCTGATCTGGGCCGAGTCGGTGCCAAGTAGCGCGGCGGCTTCGAGCCCCTTGAGTCCTGCGGCCTCGCGCAGTTTTCGCAGCTCGGAACCCAGACGCTCCTGGCGCGCCGTGGGTTGCTTTCTGCGTGCCATGCATTTCTCCTTGCGCCCAACGGCCTTGGTGCCGGGACCTCATTCGAGGGCAGATTATGACAACGACTTGCGTGGTCCCAAATTATGGCCCTACCGTCAGTGACGCGACGCACACCCTGCGGAACGCCGGGACCCCCGGAAGCGCACCACGCCGTCCTGCCACGACGGCTGCGGCATGCCACCGCCCGCCGACCGCAACCCCCCACCACCAACCGGGAGTTGACGCATGCCCGAAACCAAGAAGGAAACCCAGCCCCAGCCCGAGCCCCAGTGCGAATCGGACTCCTGGGAGTACTCCCTCTACATCCCCAACGACCTCCGCGCCGTCACCGTCAGCCGCCGCACCCTCCGCCTGATCCTCACCCTGCACGGACTGATCGGCCTCGTCGACACCGCCGAGCTCCTCGCCACCGAGTTGGTGTCCAACGCCGTACGGCACACCAAGGGCCCCGCCGCCCTACGCGTCCGCTGGTCGGCCGACGTACTGCGCATCGGAGCCTGGGACGCCGATCCCCAACCACCCGAGCCACCGCAGGAGTTGGGTCAGCTCATCGAATCGGAGGACGGGCGCGGGCTCGGAATGGTGCGGGCCTGTTCCGACCTCTGGGGGTGGCAGCCCCTGTCACGGTTCGGGAACCGAGGCAAGTTCGTATGGTGCGAACTCTCCACCGGGGTCAGCGCCTGCGCCTAGCGGAAGCCGAAGCCGACGAAGAGCGGCTCACCCATGCAACCGCCCCCCACAATGCGGCCAAGGCCCCGCCCCCCGCTTCACATACAGCCTCTTCGCGCGGAACGTCTGCTCCGTGGCTGTCGCGTCCTGGGGGCGCCCGGAGCCGCCCAGGCTCTGCCAGGTCCGCGTGTCGAACTGGTACAGGCCGCCGTACGTACCGGACGAGTCCACCGCGTTCGGGCGCCCCCCGGACTCGCAGGCCGCCAGCGAACCCCAGTCCAGATGGTCCGCCCCCTGAACCGAGGTCGGCCTGGGTTTCGAGCCGACCCTCACCAGCTGGGCCCGGGGCTCGCGCACCACCTCCGTACGCACCCGGCGTGGCTTCTGCTTCACGCCGTTGACCGCGCGGATGGCGAAGGTGACCCGGCGCAGGCCCGGGCGGCCCGCCTGGTCGACGACCTCCGTGCCCTTGAACAGGGACGCGTCCTGGGTGCGCCGGACGTCGAAGGGGATCGCCTCCTCGTGCACCTCCTTCGAGCCCGTCACCCGCAGCACCGTCACCGTCTGACCGTCGCGCGGGAAGCTCGCGGCTGCCACCGAGATCATGTCCTCGCCGCGCAGCGTGATCCCGGCCTCCGTCACCGCCTCGCCGACCGTCGCCGCGTTCGTGCGGATCGTGCGGGCCCGCCCGTCCGCCATGATCGTCACCGTGCGCTCGGTGCGGACGTCGATGGTGAGCCCTTGCCTGTCGATCTTCTGGGAGCGCGCGAGCGACAGGTACGCGCCCTCCGCTCGCACCCCGAGCTGCCTGAGTGCTTCCTCCACCGTGTGTGCCGTCGTCCACAGCTCACGCCGTTCACCGTCCAGAGTGATCCGCAGGGGTCGCCCGTAGTGGACGCGGACCTCGTCGCCGCTGGCCAGTGCGGTGCCCGGCGCGGGGGCGACGACGTCGTGGGCGCCCACCGCGACCCCCTCGTCGGCCAGCAGTTCGGTCACGTCGTCGGCGAAGGTGTGCAGGGTGCGCGGCTTGCCGTCGACGCTCAGCTCGATCGCCTTGTCCTCGGCGACGAAGGCCGTCGTACCGCCCGCGAGGAACGCCACGACGAGGGCTTGGGGCAGCAACCGCCGGATGGCGTCCGGCCGTTCGGATCCCTTGCGGCGCCTGGCCGCCCGCCGCTCGTGGGCCCGTCCGCCCGCCGCCTGCTGCAGAGGCAGAGGGAGAGGCAGAGTGAGAGGGAGAGGGAGCGTAGGCGGCAGCTGCGATGCCTGGGGCTCGTAGGCGGGGCGGTACGTGTCCTCGTACGGCACCCCGTACGCCACCGTCTCGGCGGTGTGCGGGTCGTACCCCCCGTACAACGACTCTTCGAGCAACGGCTCTTCGAAGGACTGCGACTGTGGCCCGCTTGCGGGGCTGTACGTCTCGTACGGCGAGCTGCTCACGACGACACGCTCCAGGTTCCGGCGACGGGCACCAGAACCTAGCGGAGCGGCCGTCACTCTCCAAAGCGACGCGGCTACGGAGCGTCAACGCACGTCCGCGCGGGTCAGTAATCGAAGGCGCGTGCGGTGTTCGTAGCGATGGCCGTCGCCAGTGTGTCCTCGTCGATGCCGCGCACCTCGGCCATCGCCCGCAGGGTGACCGGGATGAGGTAGGGCGCGTTGGGCCGGCCCCGGTACGGCGCGGGGGTGAGGAAGGGCGCGTCCGTCTCGACGAGGACCAGTTCCAGGGGGGCCACGGCGAGCGCGTCGCGCAGTGGCTGGGCGTTCTTGAAGGTCATGTTGCCGGCGAAGGACATGAAGTAGCCGTTCGCGGCGCAGACTTCGGCCATCTCCGCGTCCCCGGAGTAGCAGTGGAAGACGGTGCGGTCGGGGGCGCCCTCTTCCTTCAGGACCCGCAGGACGTCGGCGTGCGCGTCCCGGTCGTGGATGACGAGCGCCTTGCCGTGCCGCTTGGCGATCTCGATGTGCGCCCGGAAGGACCGCTCCTGGGCCGCCTTTCCCTCGGGCCCGGTACGGAAGTAGTCCAGTCCCGTTTCCCCTACGCCCTTGACCTGCGGGAGCCCGGCCAGCCGGTCGATCTCCGCGAGCGCCTCGTCGAGGGCCGCGTCTCCGCCGGGCACCCGCGCGCCCTGCCGGGACCAGCCGTCGGGATCGCCGTGGACGATACGGGGCGCCTCGTTCGGGTGCAGGGCGACGGTCGCGTGGACGCTCTCGTACGTGGCCGCCGTCTCGGCCGCCCACCGGGAGCCCTTGATGTCGCAGCCGACCTGGACGACCGTCGTCACCCCGACCGACGCGGCCTTGGCGAGGCCTTCCGCGACGGTGCCGGACTGCATGTCGAGGTGGGTGTGGGAATCGGCGACCGCCACCCGTAGGGGTGCGGGCAGCGGCGGCGCTGAGGACGTTTGGGACTTGGCAGACATGCCCCGATCCTACGAAGGGTCCGCAGAAGGGGGCATGCCTGCCTGTCCCGGGGAGCCAGGGGGAGCTAACTCGCCTTGCGGTGGAAGGGGTGCAGGAGATCCGAGAGGTGCCAGTGGTGGTCTTCCTTCGGCGCCCCGGGCTCCGCGGCGGCGCCCGTGTCCGGGACTGCCGCCTTGGCCGCCGAGCGCTGCCGCTGCATCGAGTTCTGTACCGACGAAACCTGCCCCGCGCGCATGATGCGCACCACGTGGTTGTCGCAGTTCTGGCAGGTGGGCCGGGTCAGCGGGGACGGTACGACGCGGCCGTCCGCCACGTACATGACCATCTCGGTGCCCTCGGTGTCGATGTGGTGCTCGATCTCGTACGACTGTTCCCAGCCGTGCCCGCAGCGCATGCAGGCGAAGGAATACGACTCGTGAACGACGGCGGTGGCCGTGCTGCGGTGGCCGGTGATCTCGCTCATGCCAGCTCCTCTTGTCCGCTGGACAAAGGACGGAAGCGTCCCTGTGAACCAGTGGACGCCTCTACCGGCGTGAAGGCATCCGACCTGTCGACTGTTGAAGGCGTCTTGGCCATTCCTTGTGGGAACAGCCCGGATCCGAGGTCTGGGCTTTGCCTTCCGTCATCCCCCTTTGCCCCCTTATGGCGTGACGGGCGTCGCACTCCCCGTCGCGCTCCCCGCGCCCGCGGACTTCTCCGCGTTCTTCGCGGCCACCACCGCGTCGAACACCTCCCGCTTGGGCAGCCCCACCTCCGCCGCAACGGCCGCGATGGCCTCCTTGCGCCGCTCCCCCGCCTCCTCGCGCACCCGCACCCGCCGCACCAGTTCCTCGGCGCCGAGCTCCCCGCCGTCCTTCTCGGGGGCGCCCTCGACGACGACGGTGATCTCACCCCGTACGCCCTCCGCCGCCCATTCCGCCAGCTCGGCCAGCGGACCGCGTTTGATCTCCTCGTACGTCTTCGTCAACTCCCGGCAGACGGCGGCCCGGCGGTCCGTGCCGAACACCTCGGACATGGCGGCGAGGGTGTCGTCGAGGCGGTGCGGGGCCTCGAAGTAGACGAGTGTGCGGCGTTCCTCAGCCACCTCCCGGAGCCGGGAGAGGCGTTCGCCGGCCTTTCTCGGCAGGAAGCCCTCGAAGCAGAACCGGTCGACGGGCAGCCCGGAGAGCGCGAGCGCGGTGAGCACGGCGGACGGGCCGGGTACGGCCGTCACCTTGATGTCCTTCTCCACGGCGGCGGCGACCAGCCGGTACCCAGGGTCGGACACCGACGGCATGCCCGCGTCCGTCACCAGCAGCACCCGCGAGCCGCCGAGCAGCGCCTCGACCAGTTCCGGGGTGCGCGCGGCCTCGTTGCCCTCGAAGTACGACACCACCCGCCCCTTGGGCTGCACCCCGAGCGCCTGGGTGAGCCGGCGCAGCCGCCGGGTGTCCTCGGCCGCGATGACGTCGGCGCCCGCCAACTCCGCCGCGAGCCGGGGCGGCGCGTCCGTGATGTCGCCGATGGGCGTGCCTGCCAAAACCAAGGTTCCTGTCACGTTTCCATCCTCGCAGGGCCCTTCCACGGGACGCACACAGCGCTGTTCCCTACGATGGCGCGGTGACCAGTACCGCGCCCTCCACGGATATCCGGCAAAGCTCATCCTCGCCAGAGCAGCGGCCGTCGTGGCAGCAGCGGCTGCGCCGCTACGGATACACGGCGAAGCCGAGAAGCGACGTCAGGGACCGGCTGGTGCCGCCGTACACCGAGCCGAGCCCCCAACTGTGGGCGACCCTCGGACTGCCGCCGACCATCACCGACCGGATCACGCGCTGGTCGGGCTGGGGCGGTCCGCTGCTGGTGACACTGCTGGCGGGCGTGCTGCGCTTCTGGGACCTGGGCAGTCCGAAGCGGGTGATGTTCGACGAGACGTACTACGCGAAGGACGCGTGGGGCATCATCCACCGCGGCTTCGAGGTCAACTGGGACAAGGACGTCAACAACCTGATCCTGAACACCGACGGGCACGTGCCGATCCCGACGGACCCGGCCTATGTCGTGCATCCGCCCGTCGGCAAGTACGTCATCGGGCTCGGCGAATGGATGTTCGGGTTCAACCCGTTCGGCTGGCGCTTCATGACGGCGCTGCTGGGCACGCTGTCGGTCCTGATCCTGTGCCGCGTCGGCCGCCGTATCTTCCGCTCCACCTTCCTGGGCTGCCTGGCGGGCGCGCTGATGGCGGTGGACGGCCTGGCTTTCGTGATGAGCCGTACCTCGCTGCTCGACGGCGTCCTCCAGTTCTTCGTCCTCGCCGCCTTCGGCTGCCTGGTCATCGACCGCGACAAGGCCCGCGAACGGCTGGCGGCGGCGCTCCCGCCGGACGCGGACGGTGTCGTACGACCGGACGCGCACACCGCCGAGACGACGCGCCTCGGCGTGCGCCCCTGGCGCTGGACGGCAGGCCTGATGCTGGGCCTGGCCATCGGTACGAAGTGGAACGGCCTGTACATACTGGCCGCGTTCTGTGTGATGGCGGTGCTGTGGGACATCGGCTCCCGCAAGGTCGCCGGCGCCCGCCACCCGTACGAAGCGGTCCTCAAGCGCGACCTGGGCTGGGCGTTCCTGGCGACGGTCCCGGTCGCCGTCTTCACGTACGTGCTGTCCTGGACGGCCTGGATCCTCTCCCCGTCGAACGGCACCGGCGGCTACTACCGCAACTGGGCGGCGACCCAGGGCAAGGGCAGCAGCTGGTCGTGGCTGTTCCCGGACTGGTGGCGCAGCCTCTGGCACTACGAGCACATGGTGTACGAGTTCCACGTGGGCCTGCACACCCCGCACAACTACCAGTCGAACCCGTGGAGTTGGCTCGTCCTGGGCCGCCCGGTCTCGTTCTTCTACGAGGCCCCCGAACCCGGCAAGGGCGGCTGCCCCACCGACGCCGGCCAGCAGTGCGCCCGCGAGGTCCTGGCCCTCGGCACGCCCCTCCTGTGGTGGGCGGCCTGCTTCGCGGTCCTGTACATCCTGTACCGCTGGCTGTTCCGGCGCGACTGGCGGGCGGGGGCCATCGCCTGCGGGATCGCGGCGGGCTATCTCCCCTGGTTCATGTACCAGGAGCGCACGATCTTCTTCTTCTACGCGATCGTCTTCCTGCCCTTCCTGTGCCTGGCCGTGGCGATGATGATCGGCGCGATCGTCGGTCCACCGGGTTCGAGCGAACGACGCCGGGTCGCGGGGGCGGCGGGCGCGGGCGTGCTGGTGCTGCTGATCGCGTGGAACTTCATCTATTTCTGGCCTCTGTACACGGGGACGGCGATTCCCATCGATTCCTGGCGTTCACGTATGTGGCTGGACACCTGGGTCTAGTAACTGGATCCATTCGCTCCTGTCACTCTGGTCACTCTTGGGACAAGAGACGGAAACTCCCCTCACAGCGGCCCCTCAAGCCACTTACAGTGCAGAGGCCAACGGGGAGGGGAGTACTCATGCGCAAGGGAGCAAAGGCCGCCATCGTCGGGTCGGTGTTCACAGTGATGGTCGGAGGGGCCGGGTACGGCGCGTTCAACATCGTGTCCGCGCTCACCGAGGACAGCGGTGCGGCGGCCGTGAAGACCGGGCCGCCGTCGAAGGACGAGATCGCGGAGACCAGCGAGAAGTTCTTCGCGGCCTGGGAGAAGGGGCAGGCGCAGGCCGCCGCCGATCTCACCGACAACGCCATACCGGCGGCCAATCTGATCGGCGACTACAGCGCGAAAGCGCACATCACCGGCGTGAAGATCACCGCCGGGACGGCCACCGGAGCGACCGTGCCCTTCTCGGTGAAGGCCACGGTGTCGTTCCAGGGCAAGAGCAAGCCGCTCGCCTACGACAGCAGGCTGACGATCATCCGGGGTACGACGACCGGGCGGGCCCTGGTCGACTGGCAGCCGTCGGTCGTCCATCCCGGCCTCAAGGTGTCCGGGGACCGCCTGGTCACCGAGCAGGCCACGAGCGCGCCGATCGAGGCCACGGACCGGGACGGCAAGGTGCTGACGAAGGACAAGTACCCGTCCCTCGGGCCGATCCTCGACACCCTGCGGGCCCGCTACGGCGACAAGGCGGGCGGTACGCCTGGCATCGAACTGATGATCCAGCACGCCGACGCCGAGACGGCCGACACCTCGCTGCTGACTCTCTCCGAGGGCACCCCGGGCAAGGTGAGGACGACACTGAGCGCGAGTGCGCAGGACGCCGCCGAGAAGGCGGTGCTGAAGTTCTCCGAGTCGTCCGTGGTCGCCGTACAGCCGAGCACCGGTGAGGTGCTGGCGGTCGCCAACCACCGTACGGACCAGTTCAACGCGGCCTTCGAGGGCACGCTGGCGCCGGGCTCCACGATGAAGATCATCACGGCGGCGATGCTGATCGACAACGGCGTGACGTCGATGAACGGCCCGGCGCCCTGCACGCCGACCGCCGTCTGGAAGAGCCAGACCTTCACCAACCTCAAGGGCATGGCACCGAACGAGAAAGCCACCCTCGCCAACGACTTCCTGCGCTCCTGCAACACGGGCTTCATCAAGCTGATCGACGGCACCGAGGCGAACCCGCTCACCGACGAGTCGCTGACGACCGAGGCGCAGGAGCGGTTCGGGCTCGGGCAGGACAACTGGAAGACCGGGATCACCTCCTTCGACGGCAGCGTCCCCGCCTCCGCCGGCCCGGACCGCGCGGCCAACGCGATCGGGCAGGGTCAGGTCCAGATGAGCCCGCTGAACATGGCGTCGGTGACGGCGACGGCGATCACGGGCGAGTTCCGGCAGCCGTATCTCATCTCGCCCGACCTCGACGACCGTCAGCTGGCGACGGCGAAGGGCCTCCCGGCGAGCACGTCCGCGCAGCTCAAGGAGATGATGCGGATGACCGCGACCCAGGGCACCGCGACGCAGGCCATGGCCGGGCTGAGCGGGGACATCGGGGCGAAGACGGGGTCCGCCGAGGTGGACGGACAGGACAAGTCCAACAGCTGGTTCACCGGCTTCCGGGGCGACATCGCGGCGGCGGCCATGACCCAGGAGGGCGGCCACGGCGGCGACGCGGCCGGGCCGATTGTCGCAGCCGTGCTACGGACTGGCGGCTGAACTCACCCTCGCGGAACGGGACTCTAGGGTTGTCGTTGTCGTTGAGGTGGCTGAGGGCAACGGGGACCCTGGGGATTTTCGCGGAGGATCGGGAGCTGTGGGCAAGAGAAGGCGCGTCGCCGAGCGACGGAGTGCACGCAAGACCAGGCCCGCGGTGGTCGGCGGGATGATCGCCGTGGTGGTCGGCGGCGCCGGTTTCGGCGTCTACGCGCTGTTCGGCGGCGGAGCGGCGGCCGAGGACGGCTCCTCCACGGCGGCCACGGCCGACAAGAAGCCGTCGGTGCCGACGGGACCCGTACCGGCGGCCCAGGTCAAGGCGATCGCCACGCAGTTCCTGACGGCCTGGCAGACCGGCAAGATCACCCAGGCGGCAGCGGCGACGAACGACACCACAACGGCCGCTGCGACGCTCCTCACCGGCTACACCAAGGATGCCCACATCACCGGTGTGACGATCACACCCGGCACGGCGACGGGCGCCAAGGTCCCCTTCACGGTCAAGGGCACGGTGACGTACGGCGCCACGAGCAAGCCGCTGACGTACGCGAGCGCCCTGAGCGTGGTCCGGCGTACGTCCGACGGGAAGCCGCTGGTCGACTGGCACGCGTCGGTGGTCCACCCCGACCTGGCGGACGGCGACAAACTCCTCACCGGCGAGGCCGGCACTCCGCCGATCAAGGCCGTCGACCGGGACGGCGGTGAGCTGACGCTCACGAAGTACCCGTCGCTGGGCACGGTCCTGGACAGCCTCAGGGAGAAGTACGGCAAGAAGGCCGGCGGCAAGGCGGGCATCGAACTGCGCGTCGTGCGCGGTACGGAGTCCAAGGCCGCGAAGTCGGCCGACAAGACGCTGCTGGAGCTGAGCAAGGGCACGCCTGGCACTGTGAAGACGACGCTGAGCCCGACCCTGCAGGCGGCGGCGGAGGCACAGGTCGCGAAGAAAGCGAAGTCGTCGGTGGTGCTCATGCGCCCCTCGACGGGCGAGATCCTGGCGGTGGCGAACCAGTCGCACGGCTTCAACACGGCGTTCCAGGGCTCGTTGGCGCCGGGTTCGACGATGAAGGTCCTCACGTCGTCGCTGCTGATCGAGAAGGGGCTGGCGTCGCCGGACAAGGCGCATCCGTGCCCGAAGTTCTTCACCTACGGCGGCTGGAAGTTCCAGAACGACGACAAGTTCGAGATCAAGGGCGGCACGTTCAAGGCGAGCTTCGCGCGGTCCTGCAACACGGCCTTCATCAGCCAGGCCAAGAAACTCGACAACGACAGCCTGACCAAGCAGGCGCAGCAGGTGTTCGGCCTCGGCATGGACAACTGGGCGATCGGCGTCTCGACCTTCGACGGCTCGGTACCGGTGCAGTCGCAGGCGCAGATGGCGGCGTCGCTGATCGGCCAGGGCGGGGTGCGGATGAACCCCCTGAACATGGCGTCGGTGGCGGCGACCGTGGAGTCGGGGGTGTTCCGGCAGCCGTACCTGGTCTCGTCGGAGGTGGACGGACGCACGCTGGCGAAGGCGTCGCGGACGATGTCGTCGTCGACGCTGTCGCAACTGCGGGAACTGCTGCAGTACACGGCGGCGTACGGAACGGCGGCGGAGGCGATGGCCGGGCTGGGCCCCGACTACGGGGCGAAGACGGGCTCGGCGGAAGTCGACGGCCAGAAGCAGCCGAACGGCTGGTTCACGGCATACCGGGGAGACCTGGCGG
This sequence comes from Streptomyces sp. NBC_00576, assembly GCF_036345175.1. Lineage (NCBI taxonomy): Bacteria > Bacillati > Actinomycetota > Actinomycetes > Kitasatosporales > Streptomycetaceae > Streptomyces > Streptomyces sp. NBC_00576. The sequence goes on from NZ_CP107780.1 coordinate 4,340,351, forward strand.
GCGCGGGCGTGGTCGTACAGGGCGGCCACGGAGGCAGCACGGCGGGCCCGATCGTGGCGGCGTTGTTGAAGGCGGGTTCGTAGTCAGCCCGGCCGGCACCTTCAGCCCGTCCGGCGTTTGAGGACGAGCGGACGAGCGCAACGTCAGTGGGTAACCCGCGTCCCCGCCATATACGTACGCCGCAAGAACCGCATCAGCGTCTTCGTCTCGAACTGCACCACCGACACACCCCCCGCCGAGTGGAACTCGACCACCGCCTGCACCCGCCCGCACGGCCACACCCGCACCTCCCCCGACCCTGCGGGCGCCCGCAGCCCCTCCTCCAGGAGGGACCGTGAGAACGTCCACTCGTGCGGGCCGGGCAGCCCGATGCGGACCACGCGCGGGTCGGTGTCCGGGTCGTAGCGCAGGACCACGGGAACCGCGTCGCGGTCGTCGTCCTGGGTGTCCGTGACGATATGGGCTCGCGCGTACTGCTCGACTACGGACATCGGACGGCCCCTTCACGCTGCGTAACCTGTGTGGAGGCTATGAATCCGCTTCCACTTTCTCTCCAATGTCGCATATTTTCCCAATTGCGCCTCAGGTCGCTTCGGGCTCGCTTTCAGATCGCTTTTCTCTCGCTCTTGCAAGAGGTTCGCAACAAGCCACTATCATCGAACGGTGCATGTGCCTGATGGATTCATCAACGCCCCCGTCTCCGTAGCGGCCGGAGTCGTCGCCGCCGGTGCCGTCGCCGTGAGTCTGCGCGGCGCCCGGCGCGAGCTGGACGAACGGATCGCGCCGCTCGCCGGCCTGGTGGCCGCGTTCATCTTCGCCGTGCAGATGCTGAACTTCCCGGTCGCCGCCGGGACCAGCGGACATCTGCTCGGCGGCGCGCTGGCCGCGATACTCGTGGGGCCCTACACAGGGGTCCTGTGCGTGTCCGTCGTACTGCTCATGCAGGGCATCCTCTTCGCGGACGGCGGCCTCACCGCGCTCGGCGTGAACATCACGGTCATGGCCGTCGTGACGACCGTGGTCGCCTACGCCACCTTCCGCGGACTGGTGAAGGTGCTGCCCAAGAAGCGCCGTTCCGTCACCGTCTCCGCCTTCGTCGCCGCCGCGCTCTCCGTACCCGCCGCCGCCCTCGCCTTCACGCTCGTCTACGCGATCGGCGGCACGACGGACGTACCGATCGGCCGTGTCCTCACCGCCATGGTGGGTGTGCACGTCCTGATCGGGCTCGGCGAGGCCGCGATCACCGCGTTCACGGTCGGCGCCGTCATCGCCGTACGGCCGGACCTCGTGTACGGCGCCCGCGGCCTGCGCCAGAAGCTCCGGCTGCGGGTCGGCGGCGAGCTGGTGGACGCGGCACCCGACCCCCAGCCGGAGCTCACCCCCGTGCCCGCCGCCTCCCACCGCACCCGCAACGTCTGGCTCACCGGCCTCGCCGCCTCCCTCGTCCTCGCCGGCGTCGTCAGCTTCTACGCCTCCGCCAGCCCTGACGGACTGGAGAAGGTCGCCGCCGACAAGGGCATCGACGCCAAGGTCGAGGAACACGCCGCCGCCGACTCCCCGCTCGCCGACTACGGCGTCGAGGGCATCACCGACGGCCGGCTCTCCGGCGGCCTCGCCGGCGTGATCGGCGTCGGCGCCACGGTCGTCGCCGGGACCGGCGTCTTCTGGGCGGTACGCAGGCGCCGTACCGACGAGGACGTCACAGCGGCCTCGGCCGCCACCCCCGGCGCGAGCGTCTGACATGGGCGCCGGGCACGCCCACCGGCTCTACCGGCACGCGCACTCCCCCGTGCACGCGCTGCCGCCGCACACCAAACTCGCCGCCGCCTTCGCCTTCGTGATCGTGGTCGTCTCCACGCCCCGCGAGGCGGTGTGGGCCTTCGCGGTGTACGCCGTACTGCTGGCGGCCGTGGCCCGCGCCGCCCATGTGCCGGCCGCCTTCCTCCTCAAGCGCCTGCTGATCGAAGTCCCCTTCGTCGCCTTCGCCGTGCTCATGCCGTTCGTGGCACAGGGCGAGCGGGTGGACGTCCTGGGGATGTCGCTCAGCGTGGGCGGGCTCTGGGGCGCCTGGAACGTGCTCGCCAAGGGCACCCTCGGCGTCGCCACCTCCGTACTCCTCGCCTCCACCACCGAACTGCGCGAACTCCTCCTCGGACTGCAGCGCCTCAAGCTCCCGCCGCTCCTGGTGCAGATCGCCTCCTTCATGATCCGGTACGGCGATGTCATCACCGACGAGATGCGGCGGATGCGGATCGCCCGGGAGTCACGGGGGTTCGAGGCGCGCGGAGTCCGGCACTGGGGGGTGCTGGCGAAGTCCGCCGGGGCGCTGTTCATCCGGTCCTACGAGCGGGGCGAGCGCGTACATCTGGCCATGGTGAGCCGGGGATACGCCGGATCCATGCCCGTCATCGACGAGGTGACCGCGTCCCGCACCCAGTGGTCGTACGCCTTCGCCCTGCCCGTCGCCGCTCTCGCCGTCTGTCTGCTGGGATGGTCACTGTGACAGCTCCTGTGGTTTCTCCGGCCTCCCTGGAAGTCTCCGGGCTGGCCTACGCCTACCCCGACGGCCACCAGGCCCTCTTCGGCGTCGACTTCCTGGTCGGGCGCGGTGAGCGGGTGGCGCTGCTCGGGCCCAACGGGGCCGGCAAGACGACGCTCGTGCTGCACCTCAACGGCATCCTCACCGCGGGCGCGGGGACGGTCACCGTGGCCGGGATGCCCGTCGGCAAGCAGCACATGGCCGAAATTCGCCGCAAGGTCGGGATCGTCTTCCAGGATCCCGACGACCAGCTCTTCATGCCGACGGTCCGCGAGGACGTCGCCTTCGGGCCCGCCGCCGCGGGGATGAAGGGCGAGGAGCTGGAGCGGCGCGTCCGTACGGCCCTCGACCTGGTCGGTATGGCGGACTTCGCCGACCGGCCGCCGCACCATCTCTCCTTCGGGCAGCGGCGCCGGGTGGCCGTGGCGACCGTGCTCGCCATGGAGCCCGAGATCCTCGTCCTCGACGAACCGTCCTCCAACCTCGACCCCGCCTCGCGGCGCGAACTGGCCGATATCCTGCGGTCGTTGGACGTCACGGTCCTCATGGTCACCCACGATCTGCCGTATGCCCTGGAGCTGTGCCCGCGTGCGCTGATCCTCAGCGAGGGCGTCATCGCCGCCGACGGACCCACCGGCGACCTCCTCGCCGACGACGACCTGATGCGCGCCCACCGCCTGGAACTGCCCTTCGGGTTCGACCCGCGCTCCGTCTCCACCGCCCGCACTCCGTGACACCGGGCGCGTGGACAATGACCGCGTGGACAATGGGCGCGTGATCGAACAAGAGGACGCACACAACGACGCCCACGGTCCCGGGTCGCCGCGCCTCGACGACCAGTTGTGCTTCGCGCTGTACGCGGCCCAGCGCGCGGTGACCGCCGCCTACCGCCCGCTCCTGGACGAGCTGGGCCTCACCTACCCGCAGTACCTCGCGCTGCTGGTCCTGTGGGAGCGCGGCGAGGTGACCGTGAAGGAGCTGGGCACCGCCCTGTGCCTCGACTACGGCACGGTCTCGCCGCTGCTCAAGCGGCTGGAGTCGGCGGGGCTCGTCCGCCGGGAGCGGTCGGCGCTGGACGAGCGGTCGTTCACCATCGGCGTCACCGGGCGCGGCGAGGAACTCCGGGAGCGCGCGGCGCGCGTACCGGGCGCGCTGCTCGCGGCGACGGAGCTGAGCGGGGGCGCGGTCGCGCGGTTGCGGGGCGAGCTGTGGGAGCTGGCGGAGCGGGCGCAAGAGGCGGCCGACCGGGCCCGGTTGATCTGAGGACGGGCACCGACCTGAGGTTACCCGCGGTTCCTGCCCCCGGGTTGTGGATACATCCCTACCAGCCGGTACCTTGTGCACGATGTAGTTGCGGTATTCGCAGTATCTACACATGTTCCTGTTGTCCGCTTTGGGGGAGGTTCTGCCGTGTCTGACGCCGGTATCGACGTCGAGGCCCGTACCGCCGACACTCGTCCGGACACCCGTCCGACGAAGATCACGTACGTCGCCGAGGCCACCGCCCACGGCGGCCGGGACGGTGACGTCACCAGCCAGGACGGCCAGATCGCGCTGAAGGTGGCGATGCCGCCACAGCTGGGTGGCGACGGCAACGGCACCAACCCGGAGCAGCTGTTCGCGGCCGGCTACAGCTCCTGCTTCCACAACGCGCTGGTCCTGGTCGGCCGCCGAGAGGGCTACGACCTGACCGGCTCCACGGTCGCCGCGAAGGTCGGCATCGGCCCCAACAAGCAGCGCGGCTATGGCCTCGCGGTCGCCCTGAGCGTCTCGCTGCCGATCCTGGACCAGGACATCGCGGCCAAGCTGGTGGACGCGGCCCACATGGTGTGCCCGTACTCGAACGCCACCCGCGACAACATCGATGTGACGATCATCCTCGGCTGATCTCCTGAGCCGATCTCCTGCGCTGATCTCCTGGGCCGAGGAATCGTGGGCAGTAGGTGCGCGTTACACCGGCGTGGACTTGAACGTAGACGTCAACGGTGTGGTGGCTGAGGGCTTCGAGCCGGTCAGGGACGCGTTCGCAGCGAACTTCGCGACCGGCGGCGAACGCGGCGCCGCCGTCACCGTGTACCGGGACGGTCGCCGGGTCGTCGACCTGTGGGCCGGGGTACGGGACTTCGACGGGGACGCCGGATCCGGCGCGGCACCCTGGGAGCACGGCACCGCGCAGATCGTGCGCTCGACGACGAAGGGCGTCGCCGCCGCCGTACTCCTGATGCTGGCCGAACGCGGCGCACTGGACCTGGACGCGCCCGTGGGCGAGTACTGGCCGGAGTTCAAGGCGGCGGGCAAGGAGCGGACCCTCGTACGGCACCTGCTCTCGCACCGCGCGGGCGTCCCCGTCCTCGACCGGCCGCTCACCCCGGCACAGGCCGCCGATCCCACCCTCGGCGCTGCGGCGGTCGCGGCCCAGGCGCCGGCCTGGGAGCCGGGCACCGACCACGGGTACCACGCGCAGACGTACAGCTGGCTGACCGGCGAGCTCGTACGGCGCGTCAGCGGGCGCCCGATCGGCGACTGGGTCGCCACGGAGATCGCCGGTCCGGCCGGCCTCGACCTGTGGATCGGGCTGCCGGAGACCGAGGCCGAGGCGGGACGCGTGGGCCGGGTCGGACGAGCCCTGACGCCGGACACAGGGGGCCTCAGGACACGCCCCAAACGGTCCGTCGCCGACGCCTACGCCGACCCGGAATCCCTCACCAGCCGCGCCTTCGCCGCGATCACCCCGCTGCCCGACGAGAACGACGCCGCGTACCGGGCCGCCGCCCTGCCCGCCTCCAACGGCATCGCGACGGCCGACGGACTGGCCCGCTTCTACGCCTCCCTGATCGGCCAAGTGGACGGCGGTACACGCCTGTTCGCCCCGTCGACGGTCGAGCTCGCCCGGCGCGAGCACTCGGCGGGCCCGGACCGCGTGCTGGTGATCGGCACCCGCTTCGGCCTCGGCTACATGCTCCACGGCACCGCCTCGCCGCTCCTGGCCCCGGGCTCGTTCGGCCACCCGGGCAGAGGCGGCGCCCTCGGCTTCGCCGACCCCGAGTCGGGGATCGCGTTCGGCTATGTCACGAACGGTTTCCGCAAGAGCGTGACGGCGGACGGACGGGCGCAGGCGTTGGTACGGGGGGTGCGGGTGGCGTTGGGGGCGGGGCTGTAAGGGTGGGCTGTCGGGGCGCCGCGCGTGGTCGAGTGGGCCAAGCCACTTGGCCGCACGGCCGCTCAATGGTTCAGCCGCCCGGCGGCTCAGCCACTCATCCAGCCAGCCGCCCAGTGGCTCAGCCACTCGGCCGACGCACCACTCGGTGGCTCAGCCACTCGGCGGCCCAGCCACTCGGCGGCACGGCTGCTCAGCGGCTCAGCCACCCACCACGCAGTGGCCCAGTGGCCCGTCCACAGGCCTGTGGACTACCCGAGAGCCAGCGACCGCGACGTCCGCCCCGACGCCTCGTCGATCTCGTCGTGGGCCTTCGTCAGCAGCTTCATCGCCAGTTCGTTGAGGGCGCGCGCCCCGGCGATCTCCTCGCCGATGCGCGGCTGATTCTCGTCGGACCGGTGCCGGCTGGCGTACCCGTGGGCCCGTACCTCGCTCCCGTCCGCGAGCCGTACAAGGGCTGCTGCCCGCGTGCGCTGCTCGTCCTCCGCGAACTCCAGCTCGACATGCCATCCCACTGCGGTGTGCGTCATGACGATCACCTCCGGTACCGCTACTACTACCGCTACCGCTGCTTCCAGAGTGCTCCTGTCGCCCCCCGCCCGCACGTGTGCCGCGTGTACTGATCACGGCGTATACGCGCGGCGTCCGTTGTGTGACGTTCGTCGCGATCGCCCCGTGCGACGGATGCGCGCTCTCCCCTCACCCGTACGCTGCAAGAGCCCCCGCACCGACCGCACCGACGCCAAGGAGTTGTCGTGCCCCATACCTCCGGCCGCCCCCGCCCCCACGGCGGCCGTTAACGGGCCACGGGCACGTTCCGATCATGCGCTGCTGTCTCTCCGCTCCCCTGGCCGCCCTGGCGGCGTTCCCCGCCCCCCGCGACCTCGTCCGCTCCGGCGCGCTTCTCACGCCCGCCGTGCTCCGGTCCGCGCTCTCCGCGCGCCGGGAACGCATCACGCGCGCCGACGTCGTGACGGCCCTCAACCTGGAGCTGGTCACGCTCACCGAGGACCGCGCCGTCATCACCTGGTACACGGCCGTGCCCGGCACCGACGACGGTTTCGGCCACCTGGTCCCCGCGGTCACCGAGGGCGAGGTCGTGTACGGCACCCACCCGGCCCACCTCAACCGCACGGCGTCGGAGGACCACCGGACCGCCCATCACTACGTGGAACTGACGGACCTGGAACCGGGCCAGACGTACTACTACCAGGCCCGTTCGCGCGGCCGGGCGGCCACCCCGACTCCCCTGCACCTGGTGCGCGGCAACGCGGTCGGCACCTCGCTCCACGGCCTGGGCTCACACGGCGGCCCGTACTCCTTCACGACCCCCCAGCCGCCCCCCGGCCGCCACCTCCTCTCCATCGCGCTCTGCAACGACCTGCACCTCGGCGAGACCACGGCGGGCCGGGTGGCCGGCGTACCGATGCTGCGCGGGGTCTCGCAGCAGCCCGGTCTGGCCCCGTACCCGGAGATCATGAGCCGCGCCATGGTCGAGGAGGCACAGAGGCGCGGAGCGGACGTGCTCCTGGCGGCCGGGGACATCTCGGCGGCCGGCGCACCCCAGGACCTGGCCGAGGCCCGCCGCATCCTGGACGGCTTCGGCACCCACGGGCGGGACTACTTCGTCGTACGGGGCAACCACGACCGCCCCCGCCACCCCGACGACTCCTTCCGCGACGGCTTCCTGGGCGGCGTCGACGGCCCCGGTTACTTCGCACGCGACCTGGGCGGGCTACGCCTGATCGGCCTCGACACCTATGAGAAGAACGGCAACGGCGGGGACGCGGGCGGGCTGAGCGCAGAGCAACTGGCGTGGTTCCAGGCCGACTTGCGGAAAGACCGGGACCAGCCGACGATCGTCTTCGGCCACCACCCGCTCACCACACGGGACTCCGTCTTCCCGATGGGCCGGGGCCAGCGTCTGGACCGCGGCCAGGCCCGCTCGATCGTCGACGCCTACGCCTCCTCCCCCGGCGTCTTCCTCCACCACGCGGGCCACACCCACCGCAACAAGCGCACGATCCTGAACAGCGCCCCGCACGTCACCCAGCAGGAGGTCAGCGCGGTCAAGGACTACCCCGGCGGCTTCTGCCTCCTGCGCGTCCACACCGGCGGCTACGCCCTCAACTACTACAAGAACAGCAGCGTCCCGGCCCGCGCCTGGGTCGAACGCAGCCGCCTCACGGCAGGCGGCCTCTGGCCGCACCACGCCCTCGGCCGCTCGGTGACCGACCGCAACAGCATGCGCCTCCACGACCTGTCCGGGCTACGTGCTTACATGCGCGCATGACAGGCAGGACAGCCAATCCTGTCAGCCGTGAGCCGTGACACGCCTGAGGGGCGTCCGCCGCGGCGGACGCCCCTCAGGCGGATTGGTCAGGCCGAGTTGACCGGCACCTCACCCGTGCTGTCCGCGACACCGACTGCGAGGAGTGCGGCGTCAGTTGTTCCGAGGTAGACGAAGCTGGACGAGTCGAAGACCCAGGAGTAGCCCTTCGGGGCGCCCTTGAACGTAAGGCCGACGCCCTCCCGCCCCGAGGCGTCCTTGACGTGGTCCACGACGCGCACACCCGGGAGCTTGGCCATGGCACGGTAGATCGCGGCACTGAGGTCGGGCAGCAGGGTGGCCTCGTCGATGATGGCTCCCAGGTTCTCCACGACCACCTCCGTGCGGCGGCTCGCTTCCACGTTCTCGGCATCGCCGGAGAGCTTCTTCAGCAGCGCGTCGGGATCAGTGGGCAGAGTCCGAAGCTGCTCGAAGGTCAGGTAGCCGGTGCCGATCATGGTCATTTCGTCCTTGTGGGACGGGTCGGGCTCGCCCGTCGAGGACAGCCCGACAGACTTCCTCAGACCGTCCCGCGTGCCGTCCACGGAATCCCACTGCTCCTGTCGGACGGTCCCCTTGTACGCGGCCGGGGCCGGGGTGAACCCCTTCGGGGGCGTCGCGGTCCGGCCCAGCTCCGCCGACCCCTGCAACTTGGTGTAGATGAACTGGCCCCCGCCCACCGTGACCGCCGGGCGGGCAGCCGCCACCAGGGCGATCCGGTCCATCAACTGGGTTGCCTTCTGCTGGTCGTCCCCGGTGACACCCGCGGCAACCGTGTCGCGCTTGCCGTCCTGTGCGCTGTTGACGTTGACCGCCACCACGCCCAGGGCCACGACGGCGGCCAGCGCCAGCGGGGCAGCGACGAGGACGAGGCGCCGCCCGGGGCGCCCGCGTGCGGGGGGCACGGGTGAGGTGTTCAGGGAGGTGTTCGTCGCACCCGACTGCTCGTGGGTGGACTCGCGGGTGATGTGCTCCATCAGATGTTCCCTCAGTACGTGGTGGCGGCCCTTCGCGAGCACCGGACGGCCCGGCGCCGGCAGCAACTCGGCCAGATCCTGGTGGTCGACCGGCTGATCACGTCGTCGCGGGTTGGTGTTCATCGCTTCTTCTCCTGCGTGGACCGAACCGCCTGGTGGCGGCTACCCGTTGACTGTCCGACCACGGCCGGGCGTTGCACTCCGCCGTGCCCGATGCCGCCTTCCGTGCCTGGGCTACCGCCCGTGGCGTTCATGCTGCTGCCCCCGCCGTTCGAGCCACCATCGCCACCCTTGTCGCTCTTGTCGCTCTTGTCGCTCTTGTCGCTCTTGTCGCTCTTGTCGCTCTTGATTTTGAGTTCGAGTTCGGTGAGCTTGCGCAGGCGTTTCCTCGCGCGAGAGAGCCTGGCCCGTACGGTGCCGACGGCCACTCCCAGGGCTCCAGCCGCTGTGGCGGCGTCCAGGCCCTCCCACACGCAGAGCGTGAACACCTCGCGCTCCCCGCGGCGCATCTTGCTCAACGCCTTCTGCGCGGCGGCCAGTTCCTCGGTGTCGGCCAGTCGCTGTGTCACCTCGTCGGCGAAGTCCGGCACGGGGTCGGGGGGTGGGACCTTGATGAGCGCGGCATGGTGTCTTCGCGCCGCCCGCGCGGTGTTGCGCGTGACGTTCGTCGCGATCCCCAACAGCCACGGGCGCAGGCTGTCGTCACCCGGAAGCACCCGCTCACGCAGCCGCCATGCCTCCAGGAACGTCAGCGACACGATGTCGTCGGCCATGACCCAGTTGCCGGTCATCCGGACAGCGTGCCGGTGGACCACCGAAGCGTGCTCGTCGAAGAGTTGCCTGAACGCATCCGGATCCCCGGCCCGCACGCGAGCGCGAAGTGAAGTCTCCATACTGCTTCCTGTCCTCCGCACGGGCCGCGCTGCAGTGATCCGCGTCACGCCATGGCCACACCAGCCCTGCACAGTCGACCCGACAGAGGCGGCCATCGCCCCGTTTTCCGGGCGTGCCGTGCACCCCGCGCCGCACCCGCCACGCCGGCGCTCGAAGGACTGTCGGAGCCGACCGCTCTGGGTCTGCCACCGCCTATCCGGCGTGCAGCATCAGCCCGATCCCGACGACGAGCAGCCCGGCCGCAGCGATCCTCGGCGCCCCGAACCGCTCCTTGAAGAACACGGCCCCGATCGCCGCCCCGACGATGATCGACGATTCCCTGAGCGCCGCGACGGGGGCGAGTTCGGCCCGGGTCTGCGCCCACAGCACCAGCCCGTAAGCCGCCACGGACAGTGCGCCGCCGAGCAGTCCGACGGCGGCGAAAGGCCGTACCGTCGCGAGGAATTGGCCCCGCCACCGGTACAGCGCGTAGGCGGGGATGGCGATGCCCTCCAGGGCCATCAGCCAGGCGATGTAGGCGAGCGTGGACCCCGAGGCCCGTACGCCCAGACCGTCGACGACGGTGTACGCGGCGATGGTCATCCCGGTCGCCAACGCGGCCCCGATCGCCGCCCAGTTGGGCCGCTGTCCACGCAGGCCCCACAGCGCGACCCCGGTAAGCCCCGCACAGGACAAGGCGATTCCGGCCGCCGCCCACCCGTCGGGCACCTCGTGCGCGAACACGGCGGCGAGCACGGTGACGACAAGGGGCGCGGTACCGCGCGCGATCGGATACGCCTGCCCGAAGTCGCCGAGCCGGAACGACCGCATGAGCAGCAGGTAGTACGCAAGGTGGATGAGCGCCGACGCGACGAGATACGGCCACGCCCCGGCAGCGGGAAGCGGCAGAAACGGCACCGCGACCAGGCCGAGAACCATCCCGCCGCCGGCGATGAGCGTGAACCCGACCAGCTTGTCGGTGATGCGGTGCGCGAGCGCGTTCCAGCAGGCGTGCGTGACGGCGGCGAGCAGTACGGCGGCGGTGACGACCGGGGTCACGAGGTCGCCGACTCGCGCACGTCCACGAGGGTGGCGCCGGCGTGGGCGATCAGGGCCTTCGGCTCCATCGGGAACACGGTGTACGGGGTACCGGCGGCGGCCCAGACGACGTCGTGCTCCAGCAGCGAACGGTCCGCGAACACACGGGTCCTGGTCCTGTGCCCGAAGGGCGGCACACCCCCGATGGCGTACCCGGTGATCTCCCGTACGACGTCCACCTTGGCGCGGGTGACCTTCGCGGCGCAGAGTTCGCGCCGGACCAGCTCGACGTCGACACGGGAGGCGCCATCCATGAGGACGAGCACCGGGACCCCGTCGGCAGAGAAGATCAGCGACTTGCAGATCTGGCTCAGCTCACACCCGATCGCAGCGGCGGCCTCGGCGGCGGTACGGGTCTCGTCCGGGAACCGACGGATACGGGAGTGGAGTTCACTGAGGCCCAGCTCATCGAGGGCCTCGGCGAAACGGGAAGACGTGGTCATGCCCGGCACGTTAGCTGGCGGACAGATGCGTCACGAACGAATTCCAGGTGGTGGGTGCGAGGATGAGGTGCGGGGTGTTGGTGGGGGCGAGGGACTTGGAGTCCCGGATGTGGATGGCGTGCGGGGTGGTGGCTACTTCTACGCAGTCGCCGGGCTCGGGTCCGCTGCTGTAGCTGCTCTTGAACCACTGGAGTCCCGAGGTGCTCATAATGCTCCAAGCGCTTGCTCGATGAAGGCCAGCGACTCTCTCGGCGGGAGAGCCTGCGTGCGGATCATCCCATAGCGCAGTTCAAGGATACGAAGTTCCCTGGGAGTTGAGACCGGGCGACCGTTGAACGCGCCGTCGGAACGCCCAACCGCCGTGCCGTCATGAAACTTCAGCACCTCCATCTGGCCATGCATTCCGGCGTGTTCTTCTCGGAAGGTCGGCATGACCTGGAGCGAGACGTTCTTCAACTCCCCGACTTCCAGCAGGTGTTCGAGCTGCCCCCGCAGCACGCCCGTGCCCCCGAGCGGGCGCTCAATCGTCACCTGCTCCTGAACGAAACTGAGGGCCGGAGCCGGGTCCTGGTCGAAGACGGACTTGCGGGCCATCCTCGCGCCGACCTCGCGTTCCATCACGTTCCGGGAAAGCGCGGGCAGCCGATTCTCGAACATGGCCGTCGCGTACTCGGGAGTCTGCAACAGGCCGTGGATGTGGTGGTTGCTGTACAGCAACATCTCCACCGCCCGCGCCTCCGACTCTTTAAGCTTCCGCACCTTCTTCGGATACTGCGCGTCCTCCACATACTTCCGCATGGCGACAATCGCGCCTCGCGCGTTCACCAACTCGTCGGCGCTGTACAGGAATTCGACCCGGGGAATCCGCGCCCCTCGTTCGACCTTCCGGATCAGGTCCTCGCCGTACCGCATGGCATCCCCGAAGTCGGCCACCGACATTCCGGCGGCCTCCCTGTGGAACTTGATCACGCCGCCCACGACCTCGATCATCGGCGCCATCTCGTCGCCGGGCTCGATCGCCCAGCCCACCTCGTCCACGTCCTCGCTCATACCCACCTCCAACGGCGACCCGTACCCGAACGGCACTGCGGACAGCCGGGACAGACAGGACAGACGGCGGGGCGTCACCCACAAGGGTGATCTTCACCCAAACAGCCACGTTTCGGAACATGCCTAAGTCATATGCTCGCCGCCGTTCGTCACGAAAGGACCGATGTCACCACGATGGTCAGTTCCTCGCACGAGGCGATGCACCGGATCTTCCGGCAAGAACCCGGACTCTTCGCCCGCGTCGCCCGCAAGCTCGACATCCCGGCATTCGGAACGCCGATCTCCGTCACCGAACTCCCGACCGACCTCACCGAGAACCACCCCGTAGAGCGGCGGGTGGACACACTGTTACAGATCGAGGAGGCGGGCGGCAGTTACGTCCTGGCCGTCGAGGCACAGGGGAAACCCAACGATTCCAAGCACGCCACCTGGGCGTACTACATGACCTTCGCTCAGGAGAAGTACAAGCTCCCGCCACTGCTCCTCGTCATCTGCAAGAACCAGCGGACCGCCGACTGGGCGGCCCGCCCCGTGAAGTTCGGCCCGCCACAATGGCAAGGTCTCGCGCTGCGACCTCTGGTCATCGGACCGCGCGACATCCCCGCCGTCGAATCACTGGACGAAGCCACCCGCGACGTCCCCATGGCCGTTCTGTCCGCCATTCTGCACTCCGAGGAACGGTCGGTCGATGGCACACTGAAGGTACTGGCAGCGGCCTTGAAGGCCATGGAGGCCCGCGACCCGGACAGGGCGGGACTCTTCGAGGAATTCACCAACCAGGGCCTGGACAAGACCAAGGCCTTCGAGATCTGGAGGCAACTCTTGGCCACCGAAACCTCGTTCTTCACTTCGTCACTGTCGCAGGAACTCCGCGCCGAGGGAGAAGCCCGGGGAGAAATCCGCAGGGCTACCACCAACCTCCTTGAGCTCCTCGAAGGCCGCGGCATTCCCGTCTCCGACGCCGACCGCGAGCAGATCACCTCGTGCGACGACCTCGACACCCTTGGTCGCTGGTTCCGCCGCGCCATCACCGCCACCTCCACCACCGAGGTGCTCGCCTAAGTACCTGCAGGTGCCGAGAACGCGGCCTCGTCACGCCGGAGCTGTAGGTGCGGCTGGACGGCATGAAAGAAAGAAGCCGGTGAGGGCTCCCCGTCCCCACGGGGCCCTCACCGGCCGGCTCTCTTCAGACGCGGCGCGTCAGACCCGTACCAGCTCCCGGTCCTCGTCCTTCGGGCGGTTGTCGTCGTCCAGGGCGCGCAGCCCCTCGCCCTCCACGTCGACGTTGGGGAGTACGCGGTCCAGCCACTTCGGCAGCCACCACGCCCGCTTGCCCAGCAGGGCCAGTACCGCCGGGACGATCGCCATGCGGACGACGAACGCGTCGAAGAAGACCGCGATCGCCAGGCCGAAGCCGAAGAGCTTGATCATCGACTCGCTGGAGCTGATGAAGCCGCCGAAGACGGCCATCATGATGATCGCGGCGGCGACCACGACCCGGGCGCTGTGCTTGAAGCCGGTCACCACGGCGTCGGTCGGCGACTCGCCGTGGACGTACGCCTCTCGCATCCGGGTCACGAGGAACACCTCGTAGTCCATGGCGAGACCGAAGACCACGCCGACCATGAAGATCGGCACCATCGACATGATCGGGCCGGTCTCCTCGACGCCGATCAGGCCACTCAGCCAGCCCCACTGGAAGACCGCGACCACGGCACCGAGCGCGGCGAGGACGCTGAGCAGGAAGCCCAGGGCCGCCTTGAGCGGGACCAGGATGGAGCGGAAGACCAGGATCAGAAGGAGGAAGGCGAGGCCGACGACCAGGCCCAGATACGGGATCAGGGCGTCGTTGAGTTTCTGCGAGAAGTCGATGTTCATGGCGGTGGTGCCGGTGACCAGTACCGTCGCACCGGTCTTGGCCTTGACGTCGGCGCTCTGGTCGCGGATCGCGTGGACGAGGCCCTCGGTCTGTGTCGAGGACGGCTTGGAGTCCGGGATCACGGTGATCGTCGCGGTGTCGCCGGCCTGGTTGAACGCGGCGGGGGCGACCGTGACGACGTCCTTGAGGCCCTTGATCCGGTCGGCCAGCATGTCGACGCCGGCCTGGGGGTCGGCGGTGCCCTGGGCGTCGTACACGACCATCAGGGGACCGTTGAAGCCGGGGCCGAAGCCTTCCGAGAGCAGGTCGTAGGCGCGGCGCTGCGTCGTGGACGTCGGCTGCGAGCCGTCGTCGGGCAGGCCCAGCTCCAGTTGGGTGACCGGGAGCGCGATCGCGCCGAGGCCGAGCACGCTGAACATCAGTACGGCGACCGGCCGGCGGATGACGAAGCGCGCCCAGCGGGTGCCCATGTTGGGCCCGCCGACCGGCTTGACCTGGCCATCGCTCTCGTTCGTCTTGCTCTTCTTGCTCTTCTTGCTCTTCTTCTGGCCCGCCGGCTGGATCTTCCGGCCCGCGTACCCGAGCAGTGCCGGGATCAGGGTCAGCGCGATGAGGACGGCGACCACGACCGTGCCGGACGCGGCGAGGCCCATCTTGGTCAGCATCGGGACGTTGACGACGGCGAGGCCCGCTAGGGCGATCACGACCGTGAGGCCCGCGAAGACCACCGCCGAGCCGGCGGTGCCGGTGGCGCGGCCCGCCGCCTCCTCGCGGTCGCGGCCCTCGGCGAGTTCGCTCCGGTAGCGGGAGACGATGAACAGCGCGTAGTCGATGCCGACCGCGAGACCGATCATCAGTGCGAGTGTGGACGTGGTGTCGCCGAGGTCGAGCGCGTTGGCGAGGGCGGCGATGGTGGCGCCGGCGATTCCGACGCCGATGATCGCCGTCAGCAGCGGCAGTCCGGCCGCGACGATCGAGCCGAGGGTGATGACGAGGACGAGCGCGGCGATGGCGATACCGACGGCCTCGCCGATCGCGCCCGGTTCGGACGCGGCCTGCAGCGCGTCACCGCCGACGTCGACGGTCAGTCCGGTGGCCCGGGCCTCGTCCCCGGCCTTCTCCAGGGCGTCCTTGGTCGAGTCCGCCAGCTCCATGCCGGGAAGCTTGTACTTCACCGACGTGTACGCGACCGATCCGTCCTTGCTGACGGCGTTCGTCGTGAACGGGTCGGTGACGGAGACGACTTCGGAGCCGTCGCCCAGTTGCTTGACGGTCTTCTCGACGGTCGCCTTGTTGGCGGCGTCCGTCATCTTCTGGCCCTCGGGCGCCTTGAAGACCATGCGTCCGGTCGCGCCGTCGGCGCTGGCGCCGGGGAAGCGCTGTTCCAGCAGGTCGAAGGCCTTCTGGGCCTCCGTACCCGGAATGGAGAAGGAGGTGGTGCCCGCGGCGGGCGCGCTGGCCGCGCCGACTCCCGCGAGCGTCAGCAGCGCCACCCATATCAGGGCGACGAAATGCCGTCGCCTGAAGGCGAGCCGGCCGAGTTTGTAGAGGAACGTGGCCACGAGGGCGTACTCCCGGTCAGGTCGTTGAACAGCAACAGGGCAGGGATGATCAGCCTGTTGGGGTGCAGGAGTGATCAGCCCGACGACGAGAGCGGTCGCGTCAGGTGCAAGTGGGGTTGGATACAGGGGGTGTTGAGTGCCGTGAAGTGGTCGGACGGACTGCCTTACGGGACCGTCACACCGAGGGCGGGGAGCACCACGGCGTCGACGTAGTCACGCAAGTAGGCCTGTGTCGGGGGTAGTTCGTCGATCACCGTGCGTGCCGCGAAGCCGCCGATCATCATGTGCAGCACATAGCCGGCCGCCGGGTTGTCCGCACGGACCTCACCGCGGTCCATAGCACGCTGGATCACCTTGCGGAACTCCGCCATCTCCGGTTCGATGAGCAGTTCCCGGAACGCCTTCAGGAGATCCGGGTTGGCGTGGACCGCCATGCCCAGAGCCCGCATCAGCGCGGAGTTCTGTTCCATGGCGCAGTCGTCCTCGCGGACCAGCAGGGCATGGAAGTCGCCGCGCAGGGACCCGGTGTCGACGTCGGCGATGGCGGCGCCACCCGGCTTGAAGTGCCGCATCGCCCTGACGACCAGTTCGGCCTTGCCGCCCCACTGGCGGTAGAGCGTGGCCTTGCTGGACTTCGTACGGGCGGCGACGGCGTCCATGGTGAGGGCCTCGTAGCCGACTTCCCGGAGCAGGTCGAGCGTGGCCCCGTACAACTCGGCCTCACGCTCGGGCGTGATCCGACTACGACGCGCCGTTGCGATCTCGGTCATGCCACTCACCCTTTCCGGCTCCGGTTTCGGACGACACCGTTCGGTACAGCTCCGCCCTACGTCAATGAACATACCCTGAGAACGATAGAAACGAAACCGTTTCGTACGTGTCCTGGCTCACGGGCTGCATCCACTCATAACCATGTTCGGGATATTTCACAAGTTGCCCGGGCCCGATTCCCGGAAAAGCATGGGGAGGTGAGCTATCTGCGCCTGCCCCACCTCAGCGGCGACCTGCTGTGCTTCGTCGCCGAGGACGATCTCTGGCTCGCCCGCCTCGACGGACACGACGGACCCGACGGAGAAGGGGGACCGGGGCCGCCCGGGACCGACGGCCGGGCCTGGCGGCTCACCGTCGACCGTACGAAGATCGGGCACCCTCGCTTCTCGCCCGACGGCCGGCACATCGCGTACACGAGCTGGCGCAGTCTCGTGCCCGAGATCCACCGGGTGCCGGTGGACGGCGGGCCCGCGCACCGGCTCACCTACTGGGGCAGCGCCGACACCCAGGTCTGCGGCTGGTCCCCGGACGGGGACATCCTCGCCGTCGCCTCCCACGGCCAGCCCTTCTCCTACTTCACCTGGGCCTACAGCGTCCCGGCGGGCGGCGGCCCCGGCGGCCGGCTGCCCTGGGGCCCGGTCTCCGACATCCAGGTCGCGGACATCGAGGGCGAGCGCCGGACCCTCCTCCTCACGGGCACCCCGCCCCACGAGCCCACCGCCTGGAAGCGCTACCGGGGCGGCGCGACGGGCCGCCTCTGGCTGCACGGCGAGCGCCTGCTCCCCGACCTCGACGGCCACCTCCACTCCCCCATGTTCGTCGCCGACCGCATCGCCTTCCTCTCCGACCACGAGGGCATCGGCAACCTGTACTCGTGCGCGTACGACGGCTCCGGCCTGCGCCGCCACACCGACCACGACGCCTTCTACGCCCGGCACGCCTCCAGCGACGGCACCCGGGTCGTCTACCAGTGCGCGGGCGACCTGTGGATCGTCGACGACCTGGCCGTCGGCTCCCTCCCCCGCCGCCTCGACGTACGGCTCGGCGGACCGCGCGCGGGCCGCCGCAAGTACCAGGTGCCCGCCGCGCAGCACGTCGACGGCATCTCGGTCGACGAGACGGGCCGCGCGAGCGCCGTCGTCGTGCGCGGCAGCCTGTACTGGCTGACCCACCGAGACGGCCCGGCCCGGACGATCACGGACACACCGGGGGTACGGGTCCGGCTGCCCGAGATGCTCGGCTCGGGCGGGCAGGTCGCGTACGTCACGGACGCGGAGGGCGAGGACGCGATCGAGATCGCCTATCTGCCCAGGGCCAGCGGTGAGCGGGAGCCGAGGCGGCTGGCGTCGGGCGAGCTGGGCCGGGTACTGGAACTGGTGTCCGACCCGGCGGGCGAGCGCCTGGCCATCGCCGCGCACGACGGACGGCTTCTGCTGATCGACGCCTCGGAGGAGTCGAACGGCGAGGTCACCGAGCTGATCTGCTCCCTCAACGGCCCGGTCACCGACCTCGCCTTCTCCCCGGACGGCGCCTGGCTGACCTGGTCCCACCCCGGTATCGGCCGGTCCCTCCGCCAGATCAAGATGGCGCGCATAAAGGACCGTCTGATCGTCGACGTGACCAACGGCCGCTTCGAGGACGAGAACCCGGTCTTCACCAGGGACGGCCGCTACCTGGCCTTCCTCTCCTGGCGAGGCTTCGACCCCGTGTACGACGTCCACACGGGCGACCTCTCCTTCCCGCTCGGCTGCCGCCCTTACCTGGTACCCCTCTCCTCCGCCACGCCCTCCCCCTTCGCTCTCTCCCCCGACGGACGACCCGCCGCCGGTGGCCTGGAACCCGCCGAGGACGAGGGCGCCGACGGGACGGTGATCGTCGAGGTCGAGGGACTGGAGAGCCGGGTGACGCCCTTCCCGGTCGCCGCCTCCAAGTACTCGGCGCTGTATCCGGTCGCGGGCGGCGGCCTGGTGTGGCTGCGCTGGCCGATCTCGGGCGCGCTGGGCGAGACGTTCGCGAACCCGGACGACACGAGCGGCCGGCCCACGCTCGAACACTTCAACATCAGCAAGGGCAAGAAGTCCGAACTCGTCGAACACCTCGACTGGTTCGCGGTGAGCGGCGACGCCTCACGGCTGGTCGTCGTGGACGAGGACGAACTGCGCGCGGTGCCGTCCACCGAAACGGGCGACAGCGACACGACCGTCTGGATCGACCTGCGCCGGGTCATGCACGAGGTCGATCCCCCGGCCGAATGGCGCCAGTCCTACGAGGAGGCGGGCCGTCTGATCCGCGCCTACTTCTGGGAACCCAGGATGTGCGGCATCGACTGGGACGCGGTGCTGGCGCAGTACCGCCCGCTCGTCGAACGGGTCGCGTCCCCCGACGAGTTCGCGGACCTGCTCCGGGAGGTCCTGGGCGAGCTCGGCACGTCCCACGCGTACGTGACAGCCGCCCGCCGCAACGAGGGCCCACCCCACTACCAGCGCCGGCAGGGCCTGCTGGGCGCCAACTTCGTGCGCAGGGACGGCGGTTGGCTGCTCGACCGGATCCTCCCCGGCGACTCCTCCGACTCCAAGGCCCGCTCCCCGCTGGCCGGTTCGGGAATCCGGGAGGGCGCGCTGCTCACCCATGTGGACGGGCGCCCGGTGGACCTGGTGACGGGCCCGTTCCCGTTGCTCGCCGGCGCGGGCGGTACGACGGTGGAGCTGACGTTCACCGCGGCAAAGGACGCTCCGGCCGAGGGCGCGGGCAGGGCGCGGAGGGTCGCGGTCGTCCCCCTCATCGACGAACGTCCGTTGCGGTACCAGGACTGGGTGGCCAAACGCCGCGAAATAGTACGGGAGTTGAGCGGCGGGCGGTGCGGCTACCTGCACATCCCCGACATGGGCGGCTCGGGCTGGGCCCAGTTCAACCGCGATCTGCGCATGGAGGTGTCGCGGCCCGCCCTCATCGTCGACGTACGTGGCAACGCGGGCGGCCACATCAGCGAACTGGTGGTGGAGAAGCTGACGCGCACGATCCTGGGCTGGGACCTGACACGCAACGCCCAGCCGGTCTCGTACGCCTCGAACGCACCCCGGGGACCGGTGGTAGCCCTGGCCGACGAGGCGACCTCGTCCGACGGCGACATGATCACGGCGGCCTTCAAGCTGCTGGAACTTGGCCCGGTGGTGGGCCAACGGACGTGGGGCGGAGTGGTCGGCATGACCGGCCGCCACCGCCTGGGCGACGGCACGGTGATCACGGTCCCGATGAACGCGGCCTGGTTCGACACCTACGGCTGGACGGTGGAGAACCAGGGCGTCGCCCCGGACCTGGAGGTCCTGCGCACCCCTCTGGACTGGGCAGAGGGCCGCCACGTGGAAATGGACGACGCGATCAGGCTGGCCCTGTCCCTACTGGACACCCACCCGGCGGCAACACCACCGACGTACGACGAGGTCCCGAACAGAGCAAGGCCGAAACTCCCGCCACGTTCTTGATGCGGACTCGGGCCGCGTTCTTGCTGCGGGCCAGGGGCACCCGCCTAAAACCAAAAACGCAGGGTGCCCCCGGCAAATCAGGGGGCACCCCACGTCAACCGCTCAAGCCCGGACTAGATGTCGTAGTCCTGGTTGAGACGGTCCTCTTCGTCCCGCATCGCCCGCTGAGTGTCCTCGTCGCGCGACCGCCCGCGCTCCGGGGTCTCCTCCTGGCCCGGCCGACGCCGACCCTGCTGGCCGGCCTGGCCAGGCTGGCCCGGCTGACCCGTCTGGCGCTGACCCTTCCGGGTCTGCTCCATCTTCTCCTTGGCCTGGCGAGCCTTGTCCTGCATCTCGTCCTTCATGCCCATGTGAGTTCACTCCCGTAGTCGGTGAGGGGATGGGGGCTCGACCAGATTTGCACGCCCGGACAAAGCACGCATTTCGACCAGTCACGTTCAGTCACCGACCGCGCCCGGCCCCCGTTCGGCCCCCGCCCCACGGGCCTCCTCGTCCGCCGCCCCACCGGCTCCCACCAGTCCGGTACGCATCCCCTGCAGCCGCCCCGAGAACCGCCCGACCTCCCGCTGCCCCACCGCACCGATCAGCCCCGGCAGATACCCCCGCACCCCCTGCATCCCGCGCAGCCACCACTGCGCGTACACATGGCTGGACCGCCGCTCGATCCCCGCCACGAGCCGGTCGACGGCCGGCCCCAGCGGATACGTCTTGCTGGCCGGCCACGGCAACCGCTGCCGCAACTCCCGCATGACGTCGTCCTGATCGGCCCCCCGCACCATGTCGGTGTCGGTCCACGACAGATACGCGACGCCCACCCCGACGCCCTTGTATCCGACCTCGGCCCGCAGACAGTGCGCGTACGCCTCAACGCCGGCCTTGGACGCGCAGTACGCGGTCATCATGGGCGCCGGGGTGATGGCGGCCAGGGACGCGATCTGGAGCAGATACCCCCGGCTCTCGGTCAGCACCGGCAGGAACGCCCGGGCGGTGACCGCCGACCCGATGAGATTCACCTCGATGACCCGCCGCCACGACTGCGGATCGGAGTCGACGAAGGGCCCGCCGCTCGCGACCCCCGCGTTGGCGACGACGATGTCGACCTTCCCGAACCGCTCCTTGACCTCCTCCGCCACCCGGGACATCGCCTCGTGATCGGTGACGTCGGCATACCAGTACGCGCTGTCGGTATGCAGCCGTTCGGCCACCCCCTTGAGCGCGTCCGCCTCCAGCCCGACCAACGCGACCTTCGCCCCGCGAGCGGAGAGCTTGCGCGCGAGCAGCTCACCGACCCCCCGAGCGGCCCCCGTGACAACAGCGACCTGCCCGTCCAGACCGACCTTGCTCATGCGCTCTCCTCCATACGTACGCTGCTGTCGGCCGGGGTATCCGCCGAGCCCGACTGCCCGTGAACCGTGACGAGTTCGCGAACGATCCCGGTCACCGCCCCCGGCGCCTCGACCGGCGCCATGTGCCCGAGCCCGGGCAGTTCGGTCACACCGTGGCACTTGGGCAGTGCGGCGGCCAGTGCCCGCGCGTGAACGGGCGGGGTCATCCGATCGGCCGTACCGACGACGACAGCGGCCGGAACCGTCAACTCCCGGATCTGATCGTCAAGTTGGACCCCGTCCAGCACCCGCGCCCACGCATACCGCACCTTTCGCGGGCACGCGTGCACGATCCGGGCGCACGCCTCGACCATCGTCGGCGTCGAACCGGCGCCCATCGTGGCGTACTTGAGGATGCGCCGGGAGAGCGGCGTGACCGGTCCGAGCGGGGCGCGTGAACTGAGGCCCCGCCGGGTGAGCCAGGTGCGCAGCCGGCCGGCACGCATCGGCACGACCAGCGCCTCGGCGACCAGCCGCGAACTACCGGTACTGCACAGCAGTACGGCCGCCGCGTGCTCCCGGAACCCCGGCCGTGCGGACGCGGCCAGCACCGTCATCCCGCCCATGGAGTGCCCCACGACCACGGCTTTCTCACCAGGCGCGAGGGTGGCCGCGAGGACGGCTTCCAGGTCGTCGGCGAGTGCGTCGGTGCTGTAGACGGAGCTCGCGGGGCTGCGTCCGTGGCCGCGCTGGTCGTAGGCGACGACCCGGTGATCGGGGGCGAGTTCGCGGATCTGGGCGGCCCAGAAGGCGATGGAACAGGTCCAGCCGTGCGAGAGGACGACCACGGGCCCGTCATCCACACCGTGCACCTCGACATGCAGCCGGGTGCCGTCGGCGGACACGGCGGTGAGCTCACGGACAGGGGCGGGCGGGGCGTACGGACCGTCCGCCACGGACGTCGGTCGCGTCGAACGCGTCAGCCGGCTCACGCGTCCACCTCCACAGAGGAGTTGATGTCGGCGGTCGCCCGCAGGACCTCGTACTCGGTGAGATCCACGCGCCGGGTCGCCCGCCGGAACTCGGACGTCGTACCGGGCCAGATGGTGGTGTTGCGCCCGCCGGCGTCGAAGTACCAGCTACTGCACCCGCCCGTGTTCCACACCGTGCGCAGCATCCGCTCCTGGACCCGGTCGTTCCAGGCGTCGACGGCCGCGGGCCGGGCATCAAGGGCGACCCGCCCCCCGAGGACGTCCAACTGCCGTACGTAGTCGGCGAGATAGTTCAACTGGGACTCGATCATCAGGATCATGGAGGAGTTCCCGAGGCCGGTGTTGGGTCCGATGATCGTCATCCAGTTGGGGAACCCGGCGGCGGAGGCCCCGCGCAGCGCCCGCATCCCGCTGCCCGCCCACGCCTCGGCGAGCGTGAGCCCGTCCGCACCGACGACCCGGTCCGCGATGGGCATGTCGGTGACGTGGAACCCCGTACCGAAGACGATGGCGTCGACCTCGGCCGTACTCCCGTCGGCCGCGACGACAGTGGAACCCCGCACCTCGCTCAGCCCACTGGCCACCACATCCACATTGGCCCGGGTGAGCGCCGGATAGTACTCACTCGACAGCAGGATGCGCTTGCAGCCGATGCGGTAGTCGGGGGTGAGCTTGGCGCGCAGGACCGGATCCTTGACGGCGCGGCTCATATTGCGCTTGGCCAGCGCCTCCACGACACCCAGCTCACCCGGATGCCTGGTGAACGCCTGGACCTGCAACTCCCGTACGCCCCAGGAGAATCCGCGCCGCAGCCGGGTGGTGAAGGGCAGCGCGCGCTGCACGGCGCGTTCGGTGTTGCCGATGGCCCGGTCGATGCGGGGCAGCACCCAGGGCGGGGTGCGCTGGAAGAGGGTGAGGCGGGAGACGTCGGGCTGGATGGCGGGCACGAGCTGGATGGCGGAGGCCCCGGTCCCGACCACGGCGACCCGCTTGCCGCGCAGATCGTAGTCGTGGTCCCAGCGGGCGGAGTGGAAGACCTTGCCGGGGAAGGTGTCGAGCCCCGGGACATCCGGCACCTTGGGATCTGAGAGGGGCCCGGTGGCGGAGACGACGAGATCGGCGAGCAGGGTCCCGCTGCTTGTCTCGATCACCCACGCCAGCCGGCCCGCATCCCAAGTCATCGTCTTCACCTCGGAGTTGAGGCGGAGATGGGGCCGCAGCCCGAAGACATCGGTGACGTGCTCCAGATAGGCACGGATGTGCTCCTGCCCGGAGAAGGCGCGCGGCCAGTCGGGATTGGGCGCGAAGGAGAAGGAGTAGAGGTGGGACGGCACGTCACAGGCGCATCCCGGATAGCTGTTGTCGCGCCAGGTACCGCCGACGCTGCCGGCCCGCTCCAGCACGACGAAGTCGGTGACCCCTTCGCGGCGCAGCCGCACAGCGGCCCCGAGCCCTCCGAACCCGGACCCGATCACCGCCACCCGCACATGTTCGTGTCCGGCTTCCTTCTCGGCCATGCCGATGCCTCCGCCCATCCCCCACGACTCCGCCAGTGAACACTGGCGCAATGGGGAGAGTAGAGGAGCCGCGTACTGATGGGTAGGGTCCGGGGAAAGGAAAGTTACCGGCGGTACGCCTTAAGGTTCCGACGTGGCAGACGCAGACGCAGCGGGGAACGCCGAACAGCGCGAGTACCGGATGGAGGAGCTGGCCAGGCTGGCCGGCATCACCGTCCGCACCCTGCGCTTCTATCGCGAACGCAAACTGATCCCGCCACCCCGCCGCGCGGGCCGCATCGCCTGGTACGACGACCACCACCTGGCCCGCCTGCGCACGATCTCGGCGCTGCTCGAACGCGGGCACACCCTCAACGGCATCGCGGAACTGGCCGAGGCCTTCGACCACGGCCGCGACGTCGCCGACCTGCTCGGCCTCGGCGCCCCCACCGACGAGACCCCGGTCCGCCTCACCCCCGAGGATCTCGCCGACCGTTTCGGCCCGGACGCCACCCCCGAGAACTTCGCGGCCTCGCTGGACCTCGGCTACCTGGGCATCGACGGCGAGCAGATCGTCCACATCAGCCGCAGCCTCCTGGACGCGTCCTCGGCGCTGGTCCAGGAGGGCATCCCGCTGTCGGCCGTCCTGGCGGCGGGCAAACAGGTACGCGATCACGCGGACGCCCTGGCCGAGATCTTCACCGACGTGATCCTCACCCACGCCCCGGAATCCGACCCGGCCCGTCTGCGCCCACTGGCGAAACGGGTGATGGAGGCGGAGCTGTCGCTGGCACTGGACCGCCGGATGCGCCAGAACCCGTGACCGCACCCCTGCCCCTACTCGTTACGGCAGCTCAGAGGTCGTAAACGACCGTGACAGGCGCATGGTCCGACCAGCGCTCCGCATGGGTCGCCGCGCGCTCGACGTACCCCTTGACCGCCTTGGCGGCGAGCCCCGGTGTCGAGACCTCGTAGTCGATTCTCCATCCTGAATCGTTGTCAAAGGCCCGCCCCCGGTACGACCACCACGAGTACGGCCCCTCGACGTCGGGATGCAGCGCCCGCACCACATCCACGAACCCGCCGTCCCCCTCATCCAGTACGCGCCCGAGCCACTCCCGCTCCTCCGGCAGGAACCCGGAGTTCTTCTGGTTGGCGCGCCAGTTCTTGAGGTCGGCGGGCTGGTGGGCGATGTTCCAGTCGCCGCAGACGACGACCTCGCGGCCGTCGGCGGCAGCCCGCTGGCGCAGGTCTTTCAGATAGGCGAGAAACTCGTCCATGAAGCGGACCTTCTCGTCCTGCCGCTCCGTGCCGACCTCGCCGGACGGCAGATAAAGGCTGGCGACGGTGACACCGGGCAGGTCGGCCTCGACGTAACGGCCGCTGCTGTCGAACTCGGCGGAGCCGAAACCGATCTGGACGCGGTCGGGCTCGCGGCGGGTGTAGAGGGAGACGCCGGCGCGGCCCTTGGCGGCGGCGGGCGCGTGCGTGACGTACCAGCCTTCGGGCGCACGGACCTCCTCCGGCAGCTGCTGCGGTTCGGCGCGCACCTCCTGGAGGCACAGCACGTCGGCGGAGGTCTCGGCGAGCCACTCCACGAAGCCCTTCTTCGCGGCGGCGCGGAGCCCGTTCACATTCACACTGGTGACAGTCAGCACGCGGGCACGATACCCGCAGCCGGAAAGCGTCTGGCGACAGCACCGTGCATAGATGTACCTTATCCAGCATGAATATCCGCCGGGTCTCCTTCGACCACCCCGACGCCGTCAAGCTCAACGACCAGGTCCAGGCCGAGTACGCCGCCCGCTACGAGGACGAGGGCGACGCCACCCCCCTCGACCCGGCGATGTTCGACCCGCCGTCCGGCCTGTACCTGATCGCGTACGACGAGCAGGACCGCCCCGTCGCCACCGGCGGCTGGCGCGGCCACGACAACGCGAACGACGAAGGCTATCTGACCGGCGACGCCGAGCTGAAGCGGATGTACGTCGTCGAGGAGGCACGGGGACTCGGCCTGGCCCGCCGCATACTCGCCGCCCTGGAGGAGGACGCCCGCGCCGCCGGCCGTACCCGCATGGTCCTGGAGACAGGCGACAGGCAGCCGGAGGCCATCGCCCTCTACACCTCCAGCGGCTATGAACCCTCCGCGAAGTTCGGCTACTACCGCCACCACGAGGCAAGCCGCTGCTTCGCCAAAAGCCTGTAGAGGCTCTCGTACGGACGGCGCTTGCACGACGGCCCTCGTACGGACCGCCTGTGACCCGCGAAACCGCCGGTCAGGCCCGCAGAAAGGCCAGCACCGCCAGCACCCGCCGATGCGTCTCGTCCGCCGGAGGCAGATCGAGCTTGGCGAGAATGCCGCCGATGTGCTTGCCGACGGCCGCCTCGGAGACCACCAGCTCGCGGGCTATCGAGCCGTTGGACCGGCCCTCCGCCATCAGCGCCAGCACCTCGCGCTCACGCGGGGTCAGCCGCTCCAGCGGGTCGCGACGCCGGCGCAGCAGCTGTCGTACGACTTCGGGGTCGACGACCGTGCCCCCGTCCGCGACCCGTCGCAGCGCGTCGACGAACTCCTCGACCTGTCCGACCCGGTCCTTGAGCAGATAGCCGATGCCCGTGCCGTCGCCTGAGTCGAGCAGCTCGGCGGCGTAGGCCCGCTGGACGTACTGGCTGAGCACCAGCACGGGCAGCGCCGGCCGCGCCGCGCGCAGTCTCACCGCCGCCTGCAGCCCCTCGTCCTGGAACCCGGGCGGCATGCGTACGTCCGTCACCACGATGTCCGGTTCCTGCTCGGCGACCGCCGCGAGCAGCGCCTGGGCATCCCCGACAGCCGCCACGACCTCGTGGCCGACCCGGGTGAGCAGCCCGATCAGCCCCTCCCTCAGCAGCACACTGTCCTCGGCGAGGGCTATGCGGAGCGATGGGCCCGATCCGTCAACTGACTCCACTCGCAAGGAATCTCCACCCGCAGCAACGTCGGTCCACCCGGCGGGCTGGACAGGGAAAGTCTGCCATCGAGCACTGACACCCGGTCCGCGAGTCCGGTGAGCCCGCTGCCGCCCCCGGCGTCCGCACCACCCCGCCCGTCGTCCCGCACGGTGACGAACAGCCGTCCGTCACCGTGTCCACCGCCGACCTCGGCCCTGCTTGCCCCGCTGTGCCGGTCGACGTTGGCGAGCGCCTCGCACACCACGAAGTACGCGGCGGACTCCACGGCGCGGGGAAGGCGGCCGGGCATGTCGAAGGTGACGTCCACGGGCACCGCCGTACGGTCGGCCGCGTCGGCCACCGCGGCCTGGAGCCCGTAGTCCGCGAGGACCTGTGGATGGATCCCGTGGATCAGCTCGCGCAGTTCCGCCAACGCGCTCCCCGCCTGCTCCTGCGCCTTGGCCAGCTGATCGGCGAGCGGCCCCGGCGGTGCGTCCAGCCGGGCCAGACCGAGCGTCACCGACAGGGCGACCAGGCGCTGTTGGGCGCCGTCGTGCAGATCGCGTTCGATGCGCCGGCGCTCCGCCTCGAAGGCGTCCACCAACCGGACACGGGAGCGGGCGAGTTCGACGACCCGCTCCCCCAACTCGACGTCCCTGGGCGTGATCAGCAGCCGCGTCAGCCCGGCCCGGGCACCGGCGGCGACACCGAGCGCGTAAGCACCCAGGGCCAGCAGAACCAGCCCCAGCAGCGAGACCCCGAAGGCGGTCGGCCAGTCGGTGACCGTCCACTGCTTGAGCACCTTCGCCTCCTGCCCATCGCCAACGGTGGCCATCAGCACCGGAGTTGCCACCATGGACACTGGAAAGAACAGCGCGACGGCGACGACCAGCGCATCCACGGGCCACAACAGGCCTGCGAAAAGCAGCGCGTACCCGAGCTCCCGCCAGGTCGCCCGCTCCCGCAGCCGCACCGCCAGCCAGGGCCGCAGCCCGGGCAGAACGGGCTCCCGATGCGGATCTGGCGCCGGTCCCGGATCGACCAGCCGCAGCCTGAACCGCTCGACCCGGGCCACGGGAAGCCCGGCCAGGGCGAGGGCGGCCAGCAGCGGCAGACCCACGAGCACGATGGCGAGGGCCCCACCGGCCACCGCCAGGAGCACGATCAGCACAAGGACAAAAGACCCGGTCACGGCCCCACTGACGAGATAGGCGGCCGACCGCCAGGGCCACCACGACAGCGAAAACCCGGGCCGGGTCATGGCCTGCCACACGCTTCTCGAGTCCATGGAGATCACCGTAGGAGGCGGCCGTCCGGCAGGACCATCGGGCGGGTGGGCGAATTGACGGTATGCCTGGCCCTACCCCAAGTCTCGCCCCTGCCGCACTGCTTCACCGTGCGGCGCACGATTGCCTTGAGCTCATGAACACCGACGCAATCCAACTGCACGCCGTCACCAGGAAGTTCGACACCGGAGGAGCCGAACGGGCGGTGACCGCCCTCGATTCGGTCACCCTCGCCTTTCCCCAAGGCACCTTTACCGCCGTCATGGGTCCGTCCGGCTCGGGCAAGTCGACACTGCTGCAGTGCGCGGCGGGCCTGGACCGGCCGACGTCCGGCTCGGTCATGGTGGGCGGCACCGAGCTGACCACCCTGAGCGAACGCAAGTTGACCCTGCTGCGGCGCGACCGCGTCGGCTTCGTCTTCCAGGCCTTCAACCTGCTCCCCACCCTGACCGCCGAGCAGAACGTGGCGCTCCCCCTGCGTCTGGCCGGCCGTCGCCCGGCCAAGTCTCAGCTACGGAAGGTGTTGACACAGGTCGGCCTCGCCGACCGGGCCGGCCATCGCCCGCCCGAACTCTCCGGCGGCCAGCAGCAACGAGTGGCCCTGGCCCGCGCGTTGATCACTCGCCCCGAAGTCCTGTTCGCCGACGAGCCGACCGGCGCCCTGGACTCCCGGGCGGGCCACGAGGTACTCCGCCTACTGCGGGCGATGGTCGACGCGGACGGCCGGACGGTCGTCATGGTCACCCACGACCCGGTGGCGGCGTCGTACGCGGACCGCGTGCTCCTCCTTGTCGACGGCAAGGTGCACGACGAGGTCACAGCCCCGTCGGCGCAGGCCATAGCGGCCCGTATGGCGACGCTGGAGGCCGCGGCCGCGCAGGCGACCCGTCCGGAGACCGCCCCATGCTGACGACGACCACCCTCCGTACCCGTTGGCCGGCCTTCACCGGCAGCTTCGTGGCCCTCTCCCTCGGTGTCGCCCTGATCGCCGTCATGGGCCTGGCGCTGGCCGCCACCCTGGACGCCCCCACCCGCAGCCCCGAACGCTTCGCGGCCGCACCGCTGGTCGTACGAGGCGCGGACACCCTCCGCGTAGGGACCCCGAACGGCCCCAAGACCCAGCGCCTGGCCCACCCACGCCCCATACCGACGAAGATCGTCGCCCAACTGCGCACTCTGGGAAGGGTCGTGGAGGACAGAACGTTCTCCGTACGGGCCGAGGCGGCCGCCGCCCCCGGCGACCTGCCGGCCCACCCATGGTCGATCGCGGCCTTCGCCCCCTACCGAATCACCGAAGGCCGGCCCCCGAGAACCGCCGGGGAGGTGGTCGTGACCGGCGACTGGGCGAAGCTCGGCGACCTCGTGCCCACCAACCACGGCACGGTACGAATCGTCGGCAGGATGCGTCCGCCGGGCCTTCGGCCGGGGTTCGAGAACGCCATGTTCTTCACGGACGCCCGGACTGCTGAACTCGCCCCGGACATCACCCAGTTGGTGGTGGACACCGATGACGTGACGGCCGTACGGGAGGCAGTGCGCGCAGTCGACGGCGTCACGGTCCTGACCGGCGACGCCCGACGCCTCGCGGACGCGGACCCCGGCCGGGACAGGGAAGCGCTCACCGCTCTGAACGCCCTGTTCGGCACGGCGGGCGGGGTCACCGGCTTCGTGTCGGTGTTCGTCGTGGCGTCGACGTTCGCGTTCACGGTGGCCCAGCGGCAACGGGAGTTCGGCCTGCTGCGCATCGCCGGGGCGACCCCGGGCCGGCTCCGCCGCATGGTCCTCGCGGAGGCCCTGACGGTCGGCGTCCTCGCCTCGGCCACCGGCTGCGCACTGGGCGCGTACGGCGCACCGCGGCTCGTCGAGTGGACGATCGAGGGCGGTGTCGCACCGCGCTGGTTCGTACTCGGCGACCATGTGTGGCCGTACCATCTGGCTTTCTGGACAGGCCTGTTGGTCTCCCTGTGCGGCGTGGCGACCGCGTCCTGGCGTGCGGGCCGCACAGCCCCGACGGAGGCACTGCGAGAGGCCGCGTCGAACACGCTCCCCGTGCCCCGCGCACGCCTCCTGATCGGCGCGGCCCTCCTCCTCACGGCCGCACTGACCCTCACCGTCTCCCTGCTCACCGACCCGGGCGATCTGCTGCACCGCAAGACGTACACGAGCCGCCCCCTGCTCCTGATCACCGCGACCGCGCTCCTCGCACCGGTACTCGTGCGCCCCCTGCTCCGCCTCCTCACCCGGCCGCTGGCCCAACTCCCGGGCGCCACAGTGCTGCTGGCCCGCGAGAACGCCACCGCGAACGTCCGCCGCACCGCCGCGATCGCGGCCCCCGTCCTGGTCACGGTGGCCCTCACGGGCTCGCTCCTGGGCGCCACCACGACCCTCGCCGGGGCGAAGGCGAGCGAACTACGCCACACAACGACAGCCGATCTCATCGTCACCGCACCCCGCGGCACAGCCTTCGACGCACAACTGGCGGCACGGCTACGCACCCTTCCGGGAGTGGCCGAGGTCTCCGCGACCGCACCGACCGCCGTGTACGTCCTGGAGGAGGGCGTGGCCCTCATCAAGTCCGAGGCCCGCACGGCCGATCCGACACCGCTCGCCGCGACGACCGACCTAACGGTGACCTCGGGCCGGGTGACCGACCTCGACGACGACTCGATCATCGTCAACGACGAGTGGGAACGGCACACGGTGGGCGAGAAGGTGACGGTGTGGCTGGGCGACGGCACGAGGCGGTCGCTACGAATCGCCGCGACACTGGCCACCGGCACGGGA
The DNA here is from genome assembly GCF_036345175.1 of Streptomyces sp. NBC_00576. NCBI lineage: Bacteria > Bacillati > Actinomycetota > Actinomycetes > Kitasatosporales > Streptomycetaceae > Streptomyces > Streptomyces sp. NBC_00576. The sequence goes on from NZ_CP107780.1 coordinate 4,371,322, forward strand.
AACAACGGCGCGTACGTCACCCCGGCCAACGCACGGGGAGCCCGGCCCGACCGCCTGGAGGTGACGTTGACATCCGACGCGGACACGAGTGCGACTGCGACGACAGCGGCCCTGAGCGAGGCCATCGCGGGAACCGGCGGACGGCTACTCACCAGATCCGCATGGCTGAAGGCCGTTTCCCCGGCCTCCACTTCCACGTCCACCCCCGCAACCCGTATCGGCCTTCTCCTGGTACTCGGCATCGCCCTCGCCTACACGGGCATCTCCCTCGCCAACACCATGGCCATGGCAACCTCCGACCGAGCCCGCGACCTGGCCGCACTGCGCCTGGCCGGCGCCACCCGCCGACAGGTACTGGGAGCGGTCGGTGCGGAGGCTCTGCTGGTGGTGACGGTGGGTGCGATCCTCGGCCTGCTGGTCGCGGCACTGAACCTGCTGGGCATGTGGAGCGCGCTCCGCATCCTGTCCGTACGGACATCGCTCGAACTCCCGTGGCCGGCACTCGCCACGACAACGGCGGCCTGCGCGGCACTGGCCGTGGTCTCGGCCCTCCTCCCGGCGGCGCTGTCACTGCGACGAAGGCCGTGAATAGTCCAACTCAATTCTTCTTTCGAGAACATCACCGCTTTCCTTGATCTTTGCGGACACGCTGACACGTTCGCCAGGAAACAGTCCCAGGATGAACATCCGGGACCGCAGATCCTTTTGGAGAGGCTGGCTCCGGGTGCGAGTCCCGTTGTCGTATTTCGTGATCTCCACGGAGCCGACGGATGGGGAGGTGATGATCTGGAAGGTGCGGATCACCTCATATCCTTCGTCGGCTTGAGGGCGGCCGGTGAATACCATGGAATCTGATTCTGCCACCACGGCGACTGGGGCACCGGAGAGAGCTTGACTGACCGCTTCAGGGTCTTGCAGATCAATCTCGAACACATCGCCGGTGATGTGATCAACCCCCCACCAGTGCCCTTCCGCGTCTGCGAAAGATGAGTAGACCTCACTCGCGAACAGGCCATCCTTTCGGTAGTACAGAACAAGGACGAGCCCGAGTCGTCCGCATGTCCAGACGTCAGCGACCACAGCGTTGACCTCGTCTGTGAGCTGGACACGCGTCCCCTGCTGCCTGGACATGTCCGCACTCGCCACGAGTGCCGCGTAAGCGGTGTCGGCCATTGATGTCATTCCTCATCCTCTCCGTCCGCTCACGATGAATGGGCAGCGTCAAGTTTATGAAACTGCAGTGCAATTGTTGACCATGTCCGATACGAAAGCGCCCCATCCCCGAAAAACACCAGGCCACACCTTGTCTTACCTTGCCTTGGAGTTCACGGGTCTTGTTCCTCTTCCCCGACCGCTAGCCCTCTTTGTTGACACCGCCGCCACGGCGGGATATCACAATCCGCAAGTTGTAAGCCGTATCCCGTCTTGCGTTTGCCGTATTTGGGTGTCCGGCCATTCGGGTCGGAGGAATCGCAGGGATCCGCGTCGGACCAGTCGTCGTCGTTGGCGCTGCCGCCCGGTACGGGGGTCTGCCTGGAGGAAGCGGCCCTGCTTGCATCGTAGGTGCGCACTCCCCATGACCATGAGGCCGTGGAAGTCGGCGATGAGGGGGGCATCCGCGGGGTCTGGCCGACGCCGGCCGGCTCAGTGCCTCCATGCGGGCAAAGTGCCAGCCGCATACGCTAAACTTGATCTTGAGCTGGTCGCCACAACTCGGGGCGGCTGGTTGTGCGTTGGTCGTCCAAGGAAAGACGTCCCGCTTCCTGCGGGGAAATGCAGGTGCAAGGCCTGCCCAGCGCTCGATCATGGGGCCCGTCCGCCGTGCGGACGGGCCCCATGCATTTACCCGGTGCGACGGCCTTCGCCACGTGGACGGAGATCCACCGTATGCCCGGAGCCGTTCTCCTCCCCCGTGCGAGCCGGCGTTGCCGTTGATGCGCATGGGTGGAGGATGCCTGCTCGCGGTGATCGCCGAGCACCGTTGGCCACCGGACAGCGAGCCTTGATGGATGTAGACGTATGTAGATGGATGTAGGGAAACTCTGACCGCAAGGCGTTCTTGCCGGGTGCCTGGTCGGCTGCTCCCATGTGCTTGGGGACGACACGCACTTGGGGGTGGGCCCATGAGTGATCTCACGGTGAACCCGTGGAAGCGGCACGGCAAGGATCGGCTCTACGTGAACCTGCCTGACGGCACCGCCGTTGCGTGGGCGGACCGACTCACGAAGGTCATCACGGTCAAGGTGGAGAAGTACCGGCGTGAGGCAGTGGCCCTGCTGCGTGAACAGCTCGGCGACTCTGCAACCGTGCGTCCCTCAGCGCGACGGCCGGGCCCGGCGCCCGCAGCACCGTCCGTGAGGCCACCTCAGCAGCCCGAGCCGCCCGGACACCGGCGTGATCGGCCGGTGGTCCTGCCGGAGCTGACCGTCGCCGATGACTTGGCGGAGAACCGCCCGGGGGCGGTCGTGCTTGAGGCGATCGCGGCCCGTGGCCCATCGTCAGCTCAGCGGCTCTGGTCGAAGATGCTGCGCCGCGCTTCGGAATGGGACAGTTGGTATGCCGGGCTCGAAGGTGAACGACGTGTGGGTCGTGAGCTGCAACGCCTTTCCACCCATGGCTGGAGAGTGCTGCATGGTGTACCCAAGGCCAACGGCGGGGACATCGATCACCTACTGATCGGCCCCGGTGGCGTGTTCGCCATCAACACCAAGCATCACCAGGGCGCTTCGGTGTGGGTGGGCGACACCATGGCCAAGGTCAACGGTGGCCAACCGGTCCCGTATGCCGCGGCGAGCAAGGCCGAAGCCGCCTATGTCCAACGGGTGTTGGAGCGGCACTGCGGATTCGCCGTCCCCGTGGAACCAGCCCTCGTCTTCGTCGGCATCGTCTCCCTGCACCGCGCCGCCACGCAGTACACGGTGCGGATCTACCAGGAGCGCGAGGTGTCAGCACTCGCCCCGCTCTCCGGCAAACTCACACCGGATCAGGTGGAACGGATCTACGCCACCGCACGACATCGCCGCGCGTGGCTGCGTCCGTGATCCCGACCGACACACCAAAGAGCCCCAGCCGGATCTCTCCGACTGGGGCTCTGAGCTGCGGTGGACCTGTGGGGATTTGAACCCCAGACCCCCTCGATGCGAACGAGGTGCGCTACCAGACTGCGCCACAGGCCCTTGCAACGAGTGAAACTCTAGCATCCCGATCCGGGTGCTCGGAAATCCGTTCCGCGCTGGTCAATCGAGGCCGCCGCACGCCCCCCACCTGCCCGAAGTACAGGCTGAGTGCGGCCGAGCGCAGCCGCGTGCCGCTCGCTACTCGTTGGCCGCCCGAGGCCGCTCGCCGTCCTCGTACTGGTCGAACAGCGGTGTGCGGCCCCGCTCCCGGGCCCGTCGGGCGGATGCCGCGCGACGTGCGTCGGTGCGGCCGTCCGCGCCCTCCGGGTCCGCCTCCGACTCGGACTCCGGCCCCGATGCCAGCTCCGCCTCCGCCTCCGTCGTGTCCTCCGTCACCACCGGCTCGTCCGCTGACGACTCCGACTCACGGCCCACCGTGCTGGACCGCGCCGAGCTCCAGGCGTCCGGTGCGCCGAGGTCCACGTCGGACGTGGCGCGGGGGGCGACCGGTGCGGTCACGTACGTCGGCAGGGGTACCGGGACCGGGTCCCAGCTGTCGCCGTGGCCGGGGCGGCGCTGGCGTTCGCGCTGCTGGTCGACCCACTCCGCGTGGTCGGTCTGCTCGACGAGCGCACGCCGGTCGGCGGCGAGCGCGGACAGGCCGGGATCGGTCTCCGGCTCCGGGTGCTCGTCCTGCTCTTCGGCCCCGGGGTCGGTGGACGGACGCCGCCGGGGCTGGCGCTCACGCAGTCGCTGCGCGGCGAGCTCGGCCTGGCGCCGGTCCATCTGGTAGGTGAAACGGCGCCGTTCCTGCGTACGCAGATAGGCGATGTATCCACTCAGCATGGCCGCGGGGACAGCGGGGGCCCAGAGGAAGGCGAGGCCGCCGACCGCCGCGACGATCGCACCGAGCGTGAAGGCGAAGAACAGCATCACCGTCGTACGCCGTCGGCGCGCGAGCACCTTCGAGCGCCGGGCGCGCGCGGCGGCTTCCGCCGAGGTGCCCGCGCTCCGGCGAGCCGTCGGTACGCGCTCGCGCTGCCGCTCCCGGGCCGGAGCCGACGCGTGGGCCTGCGCCTGCTGCTCCCGCTTCGGCGCCTTCGGCTGTTCCTGCACCGGTGACTGCGCCTGCGCCGGTGACTGCTCCTGCTGGACCTGTGCCTGTGCCTGTGCCTGAACCTTTGCCTTGGGGCGGGTCGGGGGCATGGCGAAGGCCCGGACGTCCACCGAATCGGTGACACCCTCCGGGTCTCCGGCGCTGTGCTCCCCCTCGTCGGTGGAGCGCGCCCGCAGGTCCTTGGCGTACCGGCGCTCCATGCCCGCCCGTCCGGACAGGAGCCGGATGGCGGTGCTGAAGCGTTCCGTCGGACGAGCCTCGTTCAGCTCGTCCTGCCTACGGAGCCACATCGGCACCAAGTAGGCGGCCCAGGCCCCGACAATGACTGCGTAGATGAGGCCGCTGCTGCTCACGCCTCACACGGTAGAGGGGTTTGCGTGAGGCCATCTGCCAATTGAGCCGGTGTGTCGCACGATCTGGCTGATATTTCGAGCTTTTTTTGTGATCGATGCGATCAGCGGGTCATCGAGGGCGTGAATTTGGCGCCCCGAGTCGATCCCCGATCGATCGTCGACCGATCGCCGATCGACCTCTGATTGACCTCCAGCCAATCATTTTCGAACACTTATTCAATTACATCGGATTCCGCGGCGTCTTCTGGGAGCGTGCCCGCTGCCAGCGGCTCAGCAACCCTTCCGGCACCTCTTCCGCGGTGAGCGCGAAGACAAGATGGTCGCGCCAGGCCCCGTCGATGTGGAGATAGCGGGGTCTGAGTCCCTCGTCGCGGAATCCGAGTTTCTCCACGACTCGGCGGCTGGGTCCGTTCTCGGGGCGAATGCAGACTTCGATGCGGTGCAGTCCGACCGTACGGAAGCAGTGGTCGACCGCCAGTGCGACCGCCGTCGGCATGACGCCACGGCCCGCCACCGCCTCGTCCACCCAGTAGCCGACGTGTCCCGAGCACATCGAGCCCCAGGTGATGCCGGCGACCGTCAACTGGCCGACCAACTGCCCCTGGTACTCGATGGCGAACGGCAGCATCCGGCCCGCGTTCGCCTCCGACCGCAGATGCCGGACCATCTGGCGGTAGGTCGGCCGGTGAGCGATCGGGCCGCTGGGTGTGGGCGGCGGGATCGTCGCCTCCCAGGGCCGCAGCCAGTCCCGGTTGCGGCGATTGATCTCGCGCCAGGTCCGCTGGTCGCGCAGCCTGACGGGCCGGAGGACGACATCGCCTTCCACCAGCTCGACGGGCCAGGAGGGGCTGTTCAGCTCGCACCCCCACTGCTTGCGCCGGGTCTGGGGTGATCGCCGCCTCGGATCTGGTCGACGGCGTGTTTCAACAGGGGCTCCAGGACGGCCAGTCCGTCCTTCACCCCGCCGGTGGAGCCCGGCAGATTGACGATCAGCGTGCCGCCCGCGACTCCGGCGAGCCCACGCGACAGCGCAGACGTCGGCACCTTCTCCCGTCCGAACGCCCGGATGGCCTCGGCGATGCCCGGCACCTCCTGGTCGAGCACCGCGCGGGTCGCCTCCGGAGTGCGGTCGGTGGGCGAGATGCCGGTGCCGCCGGTGGTGAGGATGACGTCGTACCCGGCCTCGACACCGGCCCGCAGGGCGTTCTCCACAGGGTCGCCGTCGGGCACGACCCACGGTCCGTCGACGGCGAAGCCGAACTTCTCCAGCCCCGCCGCGATCAGGGGGCCGCCCTTGTCCTCGTAGACGCCCGCCGCCGCGCGGTTGGACGCGGTCACGACCATGGCGGCGTAGGGCGCGAGCAGCGCGCCCCCGGTCGGCGGCTCGACAGGCGGCGCCGTTGTCATGATCTGCTCCAGGCGCCCGACTTCCCGCCGGTTTTCTCCTCCACCCGAACGTCCGTGATGACCGCCCCCTTGTCGACCGCCTTGACCATGTCGATCACGGTGAGCGCGGCGACCGAGACCGCCGTGAGGGCCTCCATCTCGACGCCCGTGCGGTCCGTCGTCTTCACGGTGGCCAGGATCTCGACGGCGTCGTCCGCGACCGACAGATCCAGTTTCACACCCGACACCGACAACGGGTGGCAGAGCGGGATGAGATCAGGGGTGCGCTTGGCGCCCATGATGCCCGCGATCCGCGCGGTGGCCAGGGCGTCTCCCTTGGGGACGCCCTCCCCGCGCAGCAGCTCGATCACACGGGGCGAGACAAGGACACGGCCGCTGGCGCGGGCGGTGCGGGCGGTCACGTCCTTGCCGGATACGTCGACCATGCGGGCGGCGCCCGCCTCGTCGATGTGCGTCAGTCGGTCGTCCTGCGTGCTCATGTGCTGCGGCGCTCCCGGTCGGGCCTGTTGTGCGCGACACGGTACTCCCCACCCGCGCGCCCTTCAGCCGCCCCCGCCCGCCGCTCAGCCCAGCAGGACGACCTCGACCTCGGCGCCGGGCTCCACGGACTCCTGCTCCTCGGGTACGACGATCAGCGCGTCGGCCTGGGCGAGAGCCGCGATCAGGTGGGATCCGGCGCCGCCGACCGGCGTCACCCGGCCGTCCGCGTACACGGCGCGCAGGAACTGGCGGCGCCCGGACGGCGAGGTCAGCGCCTTGTCCGTCTCCAGGACCGCCCGGGTCGTGGGCCGGTGGATGTCGGTGAGGCCCATCAGGGCACGGATCGCGGGCCGCACGAACAGTTCGAAGGAGACGTACGACGACACCGGGTTGCCCGGCAGGGCGAGCAGCGGGGTGTGGTCGGGCCCGACGGTGCCGAAGCCCTGGGGTTTGCCGGGCTGCATGGCGAGCTTGCGGAAGTCGACGCCGGCGCCGGGCTCGTCCTCGTCGGAGACGTGCGAGAGGGCCTCCTTGACCACGTCGTAGGCGCCCACGCTGACGCCTCCGGTGGTGACGACGAGGTCGGCGCGGACGAGCTGGTCCTCGATGGTGGAGCGGAGGGTCTCGGCGTCGTCGGCGACCGCGCCCACGCGGTAGGCGATCGCCCCGGCGTCCCGGGCGGCGGCGGTGAGGGCGAAGCTGTTGGAGTCGTAGATCTGGCCGCTGCCGAGCTTCTCGTCGGGCTGGATCAGCTCGCTGCCGGTCGACATGACGACCACGCGCGGGCGTGGGTGCACGCGTACGGTGCCCCGGCCGATCGCGGCGAGCAGGGCGATCTGCGGCGGGCCGAGGACGGTGCCCTCGGCGAGGGCGCGGTCGCCGGCCTGGACGTCGCTGCCCTGCGCGCGTACGTGCGCGCGTGCCGGTGCCGGGCGGTGCACGCGCACCTGACCGTGGGCGCCGTCGGGGTCGGTGCTGCGCGCGCGCATCCCGGTGACCGGGCCCTCGCCGAGGCCCCCGTCGGTCCATTCCACGGGGACGACGGTCTCGGCGCCGGGCGGCAGCGGCGCGCCGGTCATGATGCGGGCGGCCTGGCCGGGGCCCACGTGGAGCAGTCCGTCCTGGCCGGCCGCGACGTCCCCGATCACCGTCAGGGCGGCCGGGTACTCCTCGCTCGCGCCCGCGACATCCGCGACCCGGACCGCGTACCCGTCCATGGAGCTGTTGTCGAACGGCGGCAGGGAGACCTGCACCGTGACGTCCTCGACCAGGACACAGCCCTGGGCGTCGAGGAGTTGCAGCTCGATGGGTTCCAGAGGGCGGACGGTCGCGAGGATGTCCTCCAGATGTTCGTCCACCGACCACATGTGGTCCTGGCCGGTGGTGCGGGGCGCGGCGCTGCTCAACGTTGCTACATCTCCTCGGCTACGTAACTGCGAAGCCAGGTCCGGAAGTCCGGGCCCAGGTCTTCACGTTCGCATGCGAGTCTGACAATGGCACGCAGGTAGTCGCCGCGGTCCCCGGTGTCATAGCGGCGGCCCTTGAAGACGACGCCGTGCACGGGGCCACCGACCTTCTCGTCGTCGGCGAGCTGCTGGAGGGCGTCGGTGAGCTGGATCTCGCCGCCTCGGCCGGGCTCGGTCTGGCGGAGTATGCCGAAGATGTGCGGGTCGAGGACGTAGCGGCCGATGATCGCGTAGTTCGACGGGGCGTCCGCCGCCTCCGGCTTCTCGACCAGGCCGGTGACCTTGACGACGTCGCCGTCGTCGGTGGTCTCGACGGCCGCGCAGCCGTACATGTGGATCTGTTCGGGGGCGACCTCCATGAGGGCGATCACGCTGCCGCCGTGCTGCTCCTGGACCTCGATCATGCGCCGGAGCAGGGGGTCGCGGGGGTCGATGAGGTCGTCGCCGAGGAGGACGGCGAAGGGCTCGTGGCCGACGTGCGGGGCGGCGCACAGGACGGCGTGGCCGAGGCCCTTGGGGTCGCCCTGGCGGACGTAGTGCATGGTCGCGAGGTCGCTGGACTCCTGGACCTTGGCGAGTCGCGCGGCGTCGCCCTTCTTCTGAAGGGCGGACTCCAGCTCGTAGTTGCGGTCGAAGTGGTCCTCAAGGGGACGCTTGTTGCGTCCTGTGATCATGAGGACGTCGTCGAGGCCCGCGGACGCGGCCTCCTCGACCACGTACTGGATCGCCGGCTTGTCGACGACCGGCAGCATCTCCTTGGGAGTGGCCTTGGTGGCCGGCAGGAACCGGGTGCCGAGGCCTGCTGCGGGGATGACAGCCTTGCTGATCCTGGGGTGCGACTCAGTCATGCGGGCAACCTTAACCGGTGCCTTTGTGTTGATTCTGTGACTCCGATCAACTGACGCTCATATCGGCATATGAAGCACATGAGAGCACCGGAAACGATAGTGGGAGAACCATGGGGGCAGAGCCTGACAAGCGAACGTTGCGGCGGGACCTCCTCGCGGTGAGAAGCAGGTTGACGGCCGCCGACGTCCAGGAAGCGGCGGCGGCACTGGCCGCCGGCGCACTCGGCCTGCGCGAACTCGCGCACGCGCGCACAGTGGCCGCGTACGTCTCCGTCGGCACCGAACCCGGCACCCGCACGCTCCTCGACGCCCTCCACGCGCGCGGGGTACGGGTCCTGCTGCCGGTCCTCCTCCCGGACAACGACCTCGACTGGGGCACGTACACCGGGGAGGGGTCCCTGGTGGAGATGCGGCACGGCGGGCGGATGGCCCTGCTGGAGCCGGCCGGCGAACACCTCGGGGCGGACGCCGTGACGACCGCCGACGCCGTCCTGCTGCCCGGCCTCGCCGTGGACGACCGCGGACTGCGGATGGGGCGCGGCGGAGGCTCGTACGACCGTGTGCTGGCCCGGCTGGAGCGCGCGGGCGCCGATCCGGCCCTGGTGGTGCTGCTGTACGACTCGGAGGTCGTCCCCCGGGTCCCTGCCGAGCCGCACGACCGGCCGGTGCACGCGGTGGTCACACCGTCGGGAGTGCGCCGGTTCCGCGGCCCGTCCTGAAATGCGAACCGGCCCTCCACGCGTGCGTGGAGGGCCGGTTCAGGACTCGGGACTCGGGAGTCGGGTACTACCGCGTGCTCACGACGGCTTCAGTGACAACGTGTCGCTCGTGCTGTCTTCGACCGCCTGGTCCGTGAAGGACCAGTCCAGCAGTTCGCCCTTGACCCACGTGCTCGTCTGGTCGGTGTAGTGGGCGCTGAAGGCGTGCCCGGAGGCTCCCGTCAGGTTGATCCACTTCGACTTGTCGAGGTCGCCGAGGTTGACCACCATCCGCATCGACGGCACCCAGACGACGCCGTAGCCGCCTGCCGCGTTCCAGCCGGTCGCGTTGACCGTCGCCTCGCCGCCGCCGAGGTTCCAGGGGCCGCGGTTGAGGATGTACTGCACGAAGTCGGGGCCCTCGGTGCCCAGGGTCTGGTTCTTCAGGAACAGGCGGTGCAGCCGGCCCCAGCTCCAGGTGTCGATGTCCTTGCCGAGCTTGGCGGTCAGCTCCCAGCGGGCGTCCGACATGGCGCGCGCGAACAGCAGGTCGCGGTTGGTCGCGGCCTTCTCGGTGCGGGTGGCCGGCGTGCTCCACCAGTCGTTGTCCTGGTCGTTGATGAGCTTGCGGACCACCTCGAACCAGCGGTCGCCGCCGTCCGGCTGCGCCTCGTCCGCGTCCCGCTGACCGCACTCGAGCACAGGCTGGTCCGCGTCGGCGGGGCTGGTGGTGTTCACCGGCCTGACGTACAGGCACTGGCCCTTGACCCGCACCTCCTTGGGCAGCTTGTTGCCGAAGGCGAGCTTCAGGATGTTGCGCCAGACCGAGTTGAAGTAGGCCGCCGCGGCCGAGTCGGCGTCCTGGGTGTAGTCCCAGCCCACGAGGAGCTTCTGCGCCTCACGGACGTACTTGTCGTCGACGTCGATCGCCAGCAGCTTGGGCACCAGCAGCTTGGCGATCTCGCTGCTGTTGTCCAGCTGCATCTGGCGCATGTCGTCGGTGGAGATCTTGCCGCCGCCCTTGATCTTCGAGGCGATCAGGTCGGCTATGCGTTGGCTGCGGGTGCCGTAGCCCCAGTCCTTGGTGAGTGTGTACGGGTACTTGGCCTGGTCGACGACGGCCTGGTTGGCGGTCACGATGTAGCCGCGCGAGGGGTTGAACTCGAAGGGCAGCTCGGCCTGCTTGAGGTAGCCGGTCCAGTTGTACTTGGAGTCCCAGCCGGGGACCGGGAGCGAGCCGTTGTCGCCCGGCGCGCGCTTGGGGATGCGTCCCGGCAGCTGGTAGCCGATGTTGCCCGCGGTGTCCGCGTAGACGAGGTTCTGCGAGGGCACCTCGAAGGAGGCCGCGCCCGCGCGGAACTCGGTCCAGTTCGACGCCTTGTCGATCAGGAAGACGGCGTCCATGGAGTTGCCGGGGTCCAGGGCGGTCCAGCGCAGCGCGATGCCGTAGCCGTCGCCCCGGTCGGGGGCCGAGGCGTCGACGGTGGCCTTCCGGCCGACCTTGACGAGCTCGTCGTAGCGGTCGGACAGCAGCGGCCCGTTCTCGGTCTCGCGGACGACGATCTCCTTGGACGCACCGCCCGCGACCTTGATGGTCTCCTCGCGCGTGGTGAAGGGCTTCGTCTTGCCGTCGTACAGGTAGCCGTCGCCGGAGAGCTTCTCCAGGTAGAGGTCGGTGACGTCGGCGCCCGAGTTGGTCATGCCCCAGGCGATGTTCCCGTTGTGGCCGATTATCACGCCGGGCATGCCCGCGAAGGTGTACCCGGAGACGTCGTACTGGCACTTGCTGGAGACGCTGCGGCAGTGCAGGCCCATCTGGTACCAGACGGACGGCAGCGACGGCGACAGATGCGGGTCGTTGGCCAACAGTGGCTTGCCGGTGATGGTGTGGGCGCCCGCGACGACCCAGGAGTTGGAGCCGATGCCGTTGCCGTTCACCCCGACGGCCGTCGGGACGTCGTCCAGGACCCGGTAGAGGCCCTCCAGCTGGCTCTGGAAGGCCTCGGAGTCGGCGGCCGAGGTTCCGGACGTGCCCGAGGACGCCGACTGCGTGCTCGCGGCGCTGCCGCCCTGGACGAACGTCTGCGTCGTGGCGTCGTACGCGCCTTCCTGGACGATCGGCTTGTTCCGGCTGTACGGGTACTCCGGGTACAGGTCGGCGATCTGCTTCGGGCCGAGGCGGCTGGTCAGCAGGGAGCGGTCGATCTCGTCCTGCATGTTGCCGCGCAGGTCCCAGGCCATCGCCTTCAGCCACGCGACCGAGTCGACCGGGGTCCACTCCTGCGGCTTGTAGTCGTTCTCGAACCCGAGGGCCGCGTACTCCAGGGAGATGTCCGCGCCGTCCTTGCCCTTGAGGTAGGCGTTGACCCCCTTGGCGTAGGCCTGGAGGTACTTCTTTGTGGCGGCCGACAGGGTCTTGTCGTACTCCTCCTTGGCCACCCGGTCCCAGCCCAGGGTGCGCAGGAACTCGTCCTCGTCGACCTGCCCGCTGCCGAACATCTCGGAGAGCCGGCCCGACGTCATGTGCCGGCGTACGTCCATCTCGTAGAACCGGTCCTGCGCCTGGACGTAGCCCTGTGCCATGAACAGGTCCTCGTCGGAGGAGGCGTAGATCTGCGGGATGCCGTAGCTGTCGCGCTTGACGTCGACAGGCCCCGACAGGCCCTGGAGGGAGATTGAGCCCTTGGTCTGTGGGAAGGAGGCCCGGACGGTACTGACGGACCAGTACGCGCCGTAGGCGAAGCCTCCGATGATCGCCAGGACCAGGACGATTACGAACAGTCGGGCTTTGCGCCCCTTCTTCCTGCCGGACTTGCCGGACTTGTGACCGGAAGAGCTGGTGGTGGTGGGGGGCATCGCTGTCCTTGCTGTCCTAACGCGAGCGGCAGGCGGTACTGGAGTGCTGGAGCAACCATAGGCGCAGGGCCCGACGCGACTTGACGCGGAGTCGGGTACGCGAACGGACGGGCGTTCGATCATGCCTGTGGAAGTGTCAAGAAATCGTCAAGAGTTAGGTAAGGTAACGAAGTACTTGGGTACGCGGTGACCTCACCTCGTGTCCGATGTACGTGACCCGCGCGCGTGCCGCGCCGGGCCAGGGAAGGGAACAGCCCGCTGACCGTCCACCACCTCAACCAGCTCCTGCTCGTCTGCTCGCTCGTCCTCCTCATCGCTGTGGCAGCGGTTCGGATCTCCTCGCGCAGCGGGCTCCCCAGCCTGCTCGTCTACCTGGGGATCGGCATCGCCATGGGCCAGGACGGCATCGGCGACATCCACTTCGACAACGCCGAACTGACCCAGGTCATCGGGTACGCGGCCCTGGTCGTGATCCTGGCCGAGGGCGGACTCGCCACGAAGTGGAAGGAGATCAAACCCGCCCTCCCGGCCGCCTCCGCGCTGGCGCTGGCGGGGGTCGCGGTCAGCGTGGGGATCACGGCGACGGCCGCGCACTACCTGGTCGGGCTGGAGTGGCGGCAGGCGTTCATCATCGGCGCGGTGGTGTCATCGACGGACGCGGCGGCGGTCTTCTCCGTCCTGCGGAAAATCCCGCTCCCCGCGCGCGTGACGGGCACCCTGGAGGCCGAGTCGGGCTTCAACGACGCCCCGGTGGTCATCCTGGTCGTCTCGCTGTCCACGGCGGGCCCGGTCGAGCACTGGTACACGCTGCTGGGCGTCATCCTCCTGGAACTGGCCATAGGCGCGGCCATCGGGATCGCGGTCGGCTGGCTCGGCGCCTGGGGCCTCAGGCACGTGGCCCTGCCCGCGTCCGGCCTCTATCCCATCGCCGTGATGGCGATCGCGGTCACCGCGTACGCCGCCGGCGCGCTGGCCCACGGCAGCGGTTTCCTCGCGGTCTACCTGGCCGCCATGGCACTCGGCAACGCCAGGCTGCCGCACTGGCCGGCCACCCGCGGCTTCGCCGACGGACTCGGCTGGATCGCCCAGATCGGCATGTTCGTCCTGCTCGGCCTGCAGGTGACCCCGCACGAGATGGGCGACGACATCTGGCCCGCGCTCGTCATAGGCCTGGCCCTGACCATGGTCGCGCGCCCGCTGAGCGTGATCGTCAGCCTGACGCCGTTCCGGGTCCCGTGGCAGGAGCAGACCCTGATGTCCTGGGCCGGGCTGCGCGGCGCGGTGCCCATCATCCTGGCGACGATCCCCATGGTGAGCGGCGTCGAGGACAGCCGCCGCATCTTCAACATCGTCTTCGTCCTGGTCGTCGTCTACACCCTCGTCCAGGGCCCCACGCTCCCCTGGCTGGCCCGCAAACTGCACCTCGGCAAGAGCGCGGAGGCCACCGACCTCGGCATCGAATCAGCACCCCTGGAGCGGCTGCGCGGGCATCTCCTGTCCGTCGCGATACCCGACGGCTCCAAGATGCACGGCGTCGAGGTGAGCGAGCTGAGGCTGCCTCCGGGCGCAGCGGTCACCCTCGTCGTCCGCGATGAAAAATCGTTCGTTCCGCTGCCGACGACCATCCTGCGCCGTGGCGACGAACTCCTCGTGGTGACCACCGACCCGGTCCGCGACGCGACGGAACGCCGACTGCGGGCCGTGGGACAGGGCGGCAAGCTGGCACAGTGGCTGGGGACGGGTGGGAACGGAGCAGAGGCGTGACGCACCTCGCTTCTTTCTTTCACAGGCCTACGAGCCCACTTCCCTGTACAGTGAAGGCGCACCCTGATCGAACCAACTCTGTCTGAAGCAGAGCTGGCGCGACCGTATGGCGGCCGGGACATCCTCTGCGGGGGCGTCGGCATCTACCGCAGTCCGCGCAAGAGGACAGCTCTCGGCGCCGCCCCCGCGAGGGGGCCGCGCTACCAGGCAGCAGAAAGGCACGGCCGTGGCATCCACGGTCACCTACGGACAGCTGCTCCGCACCCCCGGCGCCTGGACGTTCCTGCTCCCCGGTTTCGCCGCGCGACAGCCGTTCGCGATGCTCACCATCTCCATCGTGCTGCTCGTCCAGCACACCACCGGCTCGTACGGGACCGCGGGCGCCGTGGCCGCCGTCACCGGCGTCTCCATGGCCCTGTGCGCGCCCTACGGGGGCCGTCTCGCCGACCGCTACGGACAGCGCGCGGTCCTTCTCCCCGGCGTCGTCCTGCACACCCTGTCCGGCCTCGCCCTGACGACACTGGCGCTGACCGGCGCCCCCTTGTGGACCCTCTTCGCCGCCGCCGTGCTGACCGGCGCCTGCACGCCCCAGATCGGGCCCATGGTCCGCGCCCGCTGGGCGGCGAAGTTGCAGGACTCGCCCCTGATGCCGACTGCGGCGGCCTTCGAGTCCGTCACCGACGAGCTGACCTTCGTCTTCGGCCCGCTGCTCGCCACCGCCCTGTGCACCGCCGTCGACCCGGCGGCCGGCCTGGTCACCGAGGCCGCGCTGACCCTCCTCGGCGGCCTGCTGTTCGCGGCGCAGAAGAGCACCCAGCCGCCCGTCGTCACGGACAGCTCGCTCGGCGGGCCGCACGCGCGCGTGGAGCGCGTTTCGGCACTGCGCGTCCCCGGGGTGCGCGTCCTGATCGTCGCCTTCCTGGGCATCGGGGCCGTCTTCGGCGGTATGCAGGTCTCGCTCGCCGCGTTCAGCGAGTCCATCGGCAGCCCCGGCCTGAACGGCGTCCTGTACGGAGTCTTCGCCGCCGGCAACATGCTCTCCGGCCTGGTCTGCGGAGCCGTCGCCTGGCGCACGGCCCCTCAGCGGCGCCTGATCGCCGGGTACGCGGCCCTCGCGGTCACCGCCTCCGGCCTGTGGACGGCGGAGTCCGTGCTGACACTGGCCGGGCTCGGCCTCCTGGTCGGCATGACCGTCGCGCCCGCGCTGATCACCGGCTACACCCTGGTCGACGATCTGGTGCCGGCCGGCGCCCGCACCGAGGCGTTCACCTGGCTGACCGGCGCGGTCGCCCTCGGCCAGGCGGCGGCTGTCACCGCCGCGGGCCAGCTGGAGGACCGTCTCTGGGACGGCGCCGGATTCCTGGTGCCCATGGGGGGCACGTTGCTTGCCCTCGCGACCCTCCTGGCCCTGCGTTCACGGCTCGCACCAGGGGCGACGATCCGCCCGGCGAGCCTGACCGTGGCACGTGTCGTCGGTCACCGCGTGCCGGTGACAGTGGACTGATCCCCGGGAATACGTCACACTGGACCGTCGTTAGCACTCATCGAGTGAGAGTGCCAGGAGGAAGACAAGTGCCGACCTACCAGTACCAGTGCACGGAGTGCGCTGAGGGCCTCGAAGCGGTGCAGAAGTTCACCGATGACGCCCTGACCGAGTGCCCCAGCTGCGGTGGCCGCCTGAAGAAGGTGTTCTCCGCGGTCGGCATCGTCTTCAAGGGCTCCGGCTTCTACCGCAACGACAGCCGCGGCTCCTCGTCGAGCAGCGCGCCCGCGTCGAAGCCGTCGACGGCATCTTCGACGTCGTCGTCCTCGGACTCGTCATCGAGTTCGTCGAGCTCCTCGTCGTCCGGTTCATCGTCGTCGTCCAGCTCCTCGTCGGGCTCCAGCAGCTCGTCGAGCACCAGCTCGGCCGCGTAGGCGCCATTTTCTCGGCCCACGGGACCCTGTCGTCGTACGACGACGGGGTCTTCGGCGTTTTCGCGCGCGGCTAGTGTGCGGGGATGGTGAATCAGGCGAATTCCGCAGGTGCCGAGATCGGCGTGATCGGTGGCTCCGGCTTCTACTCCTTCCTCGACGACGTGACCGAGATACAGGTGGACACGCCGTACGGCTCCCCCAGTGACTCCCTGTTCCTCGGCGAGCTCGCCGGCCGCCGGGTCGCCTTCCTGCCCCGGCACGGACGCGGCCACCATCTTCCGCCGCACCGCATCAACTACCGCGCCAACCTGTGGGCGTTGCGCTCGGTCGGCGTACGCCAGGTGCTCGCCCCGTGCGCGGTGGGCGGCCTGCGGCCCGAGTACGGCCCAGGCACCCTGCTCGTGCCGGACCAGCAGGTCGACCGTACGAAGTCCCGGGTGGGCACGTTCTTCGACGGTCTGCCGCTGCCCGGCGGCGCCGTCCCCAACGTGGTGCACGTGTCCCTCGCCGACCCCTACTGCCCGGTCGGCCGCAAGGCCGCCCTGGAGGCGGCGCGCGGGCGCGACTGGGAGCCGGTGGACGGCGGAACGCTGGCCGTGATCGAGGGGCCGCGCTTCTCCACCCGCGCCGAATCCCTCTGGTACCGGGCGCAGGGCTGGTCCGTGGTGGGCATGACGGGCCATCCCGAGGCGGGGCTCGCCCGTGAACTGGAGCTCTGCTACACGTCGTTGGCCCTCGTCACCGACCTCGACGCGGGCGCGGAGACCGGCGAGGGCGTCTCGCACGACGAGGTGCTCCAGGTGTTCGCGGCGAACGTGGACCGGATGCGGGGCGTGCTGTCCGACGCGGTGGCCGCGCTGCCGCCGGGCGCGACACGGGACTGCCTGTGCACGAAGGCGCTGGGCGGGATGGATCCCGGGTTCGAACTGCCCTGACGAGGGCCGGCAAAGGGCCGGGTCCGGCGTCGGCGGGGCGGGGGCGGGGGCGAGGGCGGAACTTCCCGTTCGGGTGAGCGAGTTGTCCACAACCGGCGAGTAGCACACAGGCCTCAGCACGGTTCGCCGAGAAGCCTCATCGTGGGAGCGCAAGCAGATCCCTCGTCACAGGTGGTGGTCCCCGTGTCTTCCGTACGTCCCGTGTCTTCCGTACGTCCCGTCTCTTCGGTACGTCCCGTGCGTTCCGTTCCTCTCGTCCCCGCGCCCTGCGAGGTGCCGCACTTCGCCCCCGTGCGCGTGCGCGGCGGGCGATATCAACTGCGGCGCCTGGTACGGCACCGGAGGCGGGCGCTGGCCGTCGGCCTCGCCGTCACGGCGGCGGCGATCGTCGCGGCCGGCCCGCGTCAGGCGGCGGGTCCGCCGCCCGACGTCGGACGGGTCCGGGGACACCCCGTGGCGGATCCCGTACGGGCGCGGCCCGCGGTCGAGATGGTGACGGCTCCGGTCCGGATCGCCGACGCGGCCACCGTCCGGCTGCTGCGGCCCGGTGACCGGGTCGACGTCATCGCCGCCGAGGAGTCACCGACGGGTACCGACGCCCGGGTGGTCGCGCGCCGGGCACGGGTGACGCAGGTGCCGCAGGCCCCGACGTCCCAGGACGGCATGATCGAGGGCGGTGCACTGGTCGTGCTCTCGGTGCCGCACGCCACGGCGTCCCGGCTGGCCGGCGCGGGTGCGACGGCAAGGCTGGCGGTGACCCTGTGGTGAGCCTTGGCGTGGTCGCCTCGAACCGTCTGGCGTCAAGTCCCTCGTTGGAGCCGGCCGATTGGACATGCCTGCCAGGCGTTGACGTAGGTTGCGGAACTGTTTGTTCCACCATTTGCGTGAACGAGGAGAGGCCCCGCGGTGAGCGAGAAGAAGCAACCGGGCGTCTGGGACGGCTTCAAAGCCTTCCTGACGCGCGGAAACGTCGTCGATCTGGCGGTCGCGGTAGTCATCGGTACCGCGTTCACCAACATCGTCAACTCGGTGGTGAAGGGCGTCATCAACCCCATGGTGGGGGCCTTCGGGACCAAGAACCTCGACAACTACAGCTCCTGCATCAAGGACCCCTGCAAGGGCACCGGCGACACCGCGACCGGCGTCAAGATCATGTGGGGCTCGGTCCTGGGCTCCACGCTCACCTTCCTGATCACCGCGGCCGTCGTCTACTTCCTGATGGTCCTGCCGATGTCGAAGTACCTGGCCAAGGCGGCGGCACGCCAGAAGGCGAAGGAGGGCACGCAGGAGGTCATCGAGGTGAGCGAACTGGAGGTCCTCAAGGAGATCCGCGACGCCCTGGTGGCACAGCGAGGCTCCGGGCACAACGAGCGGTAAGGGCCGGGCTCGGCCTCCTGCAGAGGCCGTTCCGTCCGGCCCAAAGGTGTCAGAGGTGTCAGAGGTGGTGGGGCGGCTTCTCGTCGAGGAAGCGCTTCAGGTCGGCAGCGCCGTCGCCGCCACCATCGACCGGGTGCTCGCCCCATCCTCGGTCCGTGTCGTCCGACGACTGCTGGTCCAGCGGGTCGTCGAAGATCAGCGCGGGCTTCGGATCGCGCGGTTCGGGGGCGGCGGGGCTGCTCATGACTCCAGAGTACGTCCCGTCTGTGGGGCCCTGTCCGGGCCGTGGGGCGCCCGCCGGATCACGATCACGCTCCGGCGCCGCCCTTCGGCCTGCGCACGCTGTGCTCATCTGCTGTGCTGGGTCGTATGACGTCCAGTTCCTCACCCGTCGCCGACGTACCCGATGTGCCCGAGATCTCGGCCGGTGTCGGCCGCGATGCGCCTCTGCGCAAGCTGACCGCGCGCGGACGCGGCGAGTCGCACCGGGTCGCCTCGCCGCTGGAACTCTTCTTCGACCTCTGCTTCGTGGTGGCCGTCGCCCAGGCAGGCGTCCAGTTGGTGCACGCCGTCGCCGAGGGGCACACGGGCGAGGGGATCCTCAACTACGCGATGGTTTTCTTTGCCATCTGGTGGGCCTGGATGAACTTTACGTGGTTCGCCTCGGCGTACGACAACGACGACGTGCTCTACCGGGTCGTCACGCTGGTCCAGATCGCCGGCGTCCTCGTGTTGGCGGCCGGGGTCTCGCGGGCCTTCGAGGACCACGACTTCCTGATCGTCTGGCTCGGCTATCTGATCATGCGGCTGCCGATGGCCGCCCAGTGGCTGCGGGCCGCCCGCACGGCCGAGGGCGCCGAACGGACGACGGCACTGCGGTACGCCGGTGGCGTGCTCCTGTGCATGGTCGGCTGGGCGGGGCTGGTGGTCCTGCCGGAGTCCGGCCGGCCCTGGGTGTTCCTGGTGATGGCGCTCGTCGAACTCGCGGTCCCGGTCTACGCGGAGAAGAGTTTCACCACGTCCTGGCACCCGCATCACATCTCCGAGCGGTACGGGCTGTTCACCATCATCGTGCTTGGCGAGGCGATCGCGGCCGCGACGGTCGCCGTGAAGTCGGGGGTGGAGGAGAACGACTCGCTGGCCGATCTGCTGCCGATCGCGGCGGGCGGGCTGCTGATCGTTTTCTCCGCCTGGTGGATCTACTTCGCCGTCCCCATCCACGGGCGACTGCGCTCCAGCAAGCAGGCGTTCCTGTGGGGATACGGCCACTACCTGATCTTCGCGTCGGCCGCGGCGATCGGCGCGGGACTGGAGGTCGCGGTCGAGCAGGTGGTTGGCAGGGCGCACATCTCCACGTCGGCCGCGTCGGCCGCCGTGACCCTGCCGACGGCGCTCTACCTGGTCACCGTCTGGGCCCTGCACTCGCGCTACTTCAAAGTGGGCATCATCGAGCAACTGGTGCTGCCGTCCACGGCGTTGCTGGTGATCATGTGCACGCTCCTGGGCGACTGGGCGGTGCTCGCGGCGGGCCTCGTGTCGGCGCTCGCGGTGGCGGCCGGGGTGACGCTGACCGCTCGGAAGGTCACCGGGGAGCAGCGGGCGGAAGACACGGAAGCAGTGGAGCGGGCGGAAGAAGCCGGGTAGCGGGTGCTGGACAACACTGGGGGCCATGACAGTTGACGCTCTGACAGATGTCGTCGGCCTGCGAGTGGGGCACGCGACCCGTATCGGCGACGGGTGGCTCACCGGGACGACGGTCGTGCTCGCACCGGAGGGCGGGGCCGTGGCCGCCGTGGACGTGCGGGGCGGCGGACCCGGCACGAAGGAGACCGACGCCCTGGATCCGCGCAACGTCGTGCGCAGCGTCGAGGCGGTGGTCCTGACGGGCGGCAGCGCGTACGGGCTGGACTCGGCGTCGGGGGTGATGGCCTGGCTGGAGGAGCGGGGGCGCGGGGTGCGGGTCGGGCCCGCTCCGGGGCACGTCGTGCCGGTGGTGCCCGCCGCCTGTGTCTTCGACCTGGGCCGGGGTGGCGACTTCCGGTCCCGCCCGGACGCGGCCACCGGTCGGGCAGCCGTCGAGGCGGCCGCCGCGAGTGAACCCGGCGCGCCTGTGCCGGAGGGGTGCGTGGGCGCAGGTACGGGGGCCGTGATCGGGCACCTCAAGGGCGGTGTCGGCACCGCGAGCACTGTGCTCGGGTCGGGGATCACGGTGGCGGCGCTGGTGGTGGCCAACGCGGCGGGGTCCTCGATGGATCCGGAAACGGGGGTGCTGTACGGGGAGTTGTTCGAGGGGCGTCGTGTCGGGTATCCGGCGGCCGGTGTGCACGAGGCGGCGCGGCGGCGGCTGGCCGAGGTCGCCGCGAAGGCCCCGCTTCCGCCGCTGAACACCACGCTCGCGGTGGTCGCGACCGACGCGGTGCTGTCGAAGGCGCAGGCCCAGAAGGTGGCCGGCACTGCGCACGACGGCATCGCGCGTGCCGTACGGCCGGTGCATCTGCTCAACGACGGGGACACGGTGTTCACGTTGGCGACAGGGGCGCGTCCCCTTGCCGAGGGCGACCCGCTCGCGCTGAACGAGATCCTCGCGGCGGGCGCGGACCTGGTGACGCGGGCGATCGTCCGGGCGGTGCGGGCGGCGGAGTCGGTGGCGGGGCCGGGCGGGGAGTGGCCAGCGTACGGGGAGCTGTACGGGGGTCGGTGACACCGGCAACTCGGCGTGTCTTCTTCTTGGTTGAGGCGTCATTGGTTGAGCCGTAATTGTCGCGGTTCTGTCACGTGATGGGTGCGAGGGCGATCGGCGGGAACCCGCGCCGCCGGTGTTCCCCTCTTTCTTCACGCAGTGGAGCGGATCACCCAAACAGCCCGGACACCCCGGATCACACAAACCTGGAGCAGCCCGTGACAACGCCGGACACAACAGCTCGGCGCGTACTGGGGGTCGGTGCCGTCCTGATGGTCGGCGCCCTGACCCTCACCGCGTGCGGTGGCGGCAACAGCGGAGGCGACGACGGCAAGGGGGGCAAGGGCGGTAGTGGCAAGGGCAGTAGCGGCTCCGTCACGACGTCGGCCGCGCGGATCGCCATCTCCGCGAAGAACGGTTCGACGGGTGCGTCGATCAACACGACCGGTGTGAAGGTCAGCGACGGCACGCTGACGGACGTGAAGATGACCGTCGCGGGGACGGGAGCGGCCGTGGCGGGGGCGATATCCGCGGACGGGCGGAACTGGCAGCCGGCGCAGCAGTTGGAGCGTGGGACGCGGTACCGAATATCGGCGGCCGCGAAGGACGCCGACGGGCGGGCCGGTAGCGCCGACTCGACCTTCACCACGGTCACCAAGGCGAACAGCTTCATCGGGACGTACACGCCGGACAACGGGACGACGGTCGGGGTGGGGATGCCGGTCTCGTTCACGTTCGACAAGGCCATCAGCGACCAGGCTGCCGTGCGGTCGCACATCACGGTCACGTCGAGCAGCGGGCAGCAGGTGGTCGGGCACTGGTTCGGGGCGCAGCGGCTCGACTTCCGGCCCGAGGAGTACTGGAAGGCCGGCTCCAAGGTCACGATGAAGATCGACCTGGACGGGGTCAAGGGCGCCAACGGCGCGGTCGGGGTGCAGAAGAAGACCGTGAGCTTCACGATCGGGCGCTCGCAGGTGTCCACGGTCGACGTCAACACGCAGACCATGAACGTCGTACGAGACGGGCAGACCCTCAAGAGCATCCCGATCTCGGCCGGCAGCCCGGAGTTCACCACGTACAACGGGCAGATGGTGATCTCCGAGAAGCTGACGGAGACGCGGATGGACAGCCGTACGGTCGATCTGGCCAACGCGTACAACATCCCGGACGTGCCGCACGCGATGCGGTTGACGACGTCGGGGACCTTCATCCACGGCAACTTCTGGTACCTGAAGAGCAATCCGCCCTTCGGGCGTACGGGCACCAGCCACGGGTGTGTGGGGCTGCAGGACGTGCAGGGGGCTCAGGGGGACACGCCCGCCAAGTGGTTCTTCGACAGGTCGATGATCGGGGACGTCGTCATCGTCAAGAACTCCGCCGACAAGCAGGTCGCGCCGGACAACGGTCTCAATGGCTGGAATCTGCCGTGGAGCGAGTGGACGGCGGGGGCGACTTCCTGAGGTCACCTCAAGTACCTTCTGATCAGGGTGTGTTGACGGACCATTGACGGTTTTCGGGGCCGTGCGGGAACTTTTCGCGCGGCCCGGGCGTCTTCCGGACGTAGGTTTTCTCGGTTCCCGGACATGATGTCCGACCGAGGGGCTACGGTATGCACCCACAAGGTGACATGCAGCAACGCCGGGAGAAGCCTTGAGCGTTCCGTACGAGACGGCAGCGTACGAACAACCCGAGTCGCCCGAGTCTCCGGAGGAGCATCTCGAGCGGCTCCTGGGTCGTGCGTTGAACTCCTTCGAACTGCCCGACGACGCGATACGGCGGCTCGACTGCGCGCTGGCGCACGACAGTTCGCTGCACTCCGCGCACCACAGTGCGGGCCTGCACCGCGAGACGTACCGCCACACCTGGCTGCTCGCCGACGGTTCGGCGCTCACCCTCTGGGAGCTGGTGCACAACACGGTGCCCGGCGCGGGTCCGCAAGCCGAGGTGTACGTCGACGAGGAGGAGCTCCGGGCCGCCACGGCCCGGCTCCCGCTGCCTGCGGACGCCCCGGACTTCGAGCTGCCGGTGACGGTGCAGCTCGCGCCGGTTCTCCAGCCGGGGCACATGTACGTTCCCGACGACTCGGCGGACCACGCGCGCAGGTTACTCAGGCGCGCGGAGAACGCGGACCGGCCGGGGACGGACGTCGCCGAGCTGCTGGGTACGGCGTTCGCGCACCAGATCACGCAGGCGTTCGGGCGGCCGTGCCGCGCGGGCCGGGCCGGTCTCGGCTTCTCGCTCTACGAGCACGCCTTCCTGCTGCCGGACGGCGAGGAAGTCTCCCTTTGGGAGGTCGAGCACACGGCCACGCCCGACGGCCGGCACATGTGCGAGGTGTATCCGACGGAGGACGGCGCGCGGGACGCGATGGAACGCCGGGCGGCGCGGGCGTCGTAGCCCGACCCCGGAGTCACATACCTCAGTGGGCACATACCTCAGTGGGCCGATCGCCAAGGCGACCGGCCCACTGGGGTGTTGGCGTGCTCGTTGCTGCGCTTACGCCGCGACCGGCTCCTTCTTCTCCAGCGCCGTCGCCGTCGCGCCCTCCGGCGACTCGGTGGCCGTGGTGCCCGGCGTCGGCTTGCGCATGCTCTTGAGGACGATCACCAGGGCCGTCGTGACGCAGGTGCCGACCGCGATGGCGATCAGGTAGAGGAACGGGCTGCCGATCAGCGGGACCACGAAGATGCCGCCGTGCGGAGCGCGGAGCGTCGCGCCGAAGGCCATCGACAGTGCGCCGGTGACCGCGCCGCCCGCCATCGAGGCCGGGATGACGCGCAGCGGGTCAGCCGCGGCGAACGGGATCGCGCCCTCGGAGATGAAGGAGGCGCCCAGTACCCAGGCGGCCTTGCCGTTCTCGCGCTCGGCCGGGGTGAAGAGCTTCCTGCGGACGACGGTGGCCAGCGCCATGCCCAGCGGCGGGACCATGCCCGCGGCCATCACCGCGGCCATCACCTTCATCGCGGCGTCGCTCGGGTCCTGGACGGCGATACCGGCGGTGGCGAAGGCGTACGCGACCTTGTTGACGGGGCCGCCGAGGTCGAAGCACATCATCAGGCCGAGCAGGATGCCGAGCAGGACGGCGTTTGAGCCGGAGAGGCCGGAGAGCCAGTCCGTCATGCCCTTCTGGGCTTCGGCGATGGGCTTGCCGACGACGACGAACATCAGGAAGCCGACGATCAGCGAGGAGATCAGCGGGATCACCACGACCGGCATGATGCCGCGCAGAACTGGGGGGATCTTGATGCGCTGGATGGACAGGACGATTCCGCCCGCCAGCAGACCCGCGACCAGACCGCCGAGGAAGCCGGCCGCGATGTTCGAGGCGATCATTCCGCCGACGAAGCCGGGGACGAGCCCGGGGCGGTCCGCCATGCCGTAGGCGATGTAACCGGCCAGGACCGGGATCAGGAACCCGAAGGCCACCCCGCCGATCTGGAACAGCAGCGCGCCCCAGCTGTCGACCTGGGTCCAGGAGAAATGCTCCATGACCGAGGGCGCCTTGTTGATCTCCCAGCCGCCGATCGCGAAGCCGAGGGCGAGCAGCAGGCCGCCCGCGGCGACGAACGGGACCATGTAACTCACGCCGGTCATCAGCCACTTGCGCAGCTTGGTGCCGTAGCTGTCACCGGACTCGCCGGCCCGCTCGACGGGTGTACCGCCGCCCTGGGCACCGGCGGTGACCTCGCCGCGCTCGGCCCTGCCGCGTACGTCGGCGATGAGCTGGGCGGGCTTGTTGATGCCGGCCTTGACGCCGACGTCGACGGTCGGCTTCCCGGCGAAGCGTTCCTTCTCCCGTACGGGCACGTCGTGCGCGAAGATCACGCCGTCCGCGTCGGCGATGACCGCCGGGTCGAGGCGGGTGAACCCGGCCGAGCCCTGTGTCTCGACGACGATCTCCACGCCCGCCTCACGGCCCGCGTTCTCCAGCGACTCGGCCGCCATGTACGTGTGCGCGATACCGGTCGGACAGGAGGTGACGGCGACGATCCGGAACGGTCGCCCGCCCCCGTCGGTGCCCGCACCCGTACCCGCATCCGTACCCGTATCCGTGGTACCCGCGGCGGCTTCGGCGGAGGCCGCCGCCGAAACCGCCGCGGAGTCATCGGTGCCCGCCGCCGGGGGCTCGTCGCCGCGGATCAGCGCGGCGGCGCTCGCCGCGTCGCCCACCGACCGCAGCGCCGCCGTGAACTCGTCGTTCATCAGCTGCCGGGCCAGCGACGACAGGATCGTCAGATGGGCGTCGTCGGCGCCGGCCGGCGCCGCGATCAGGAAGATCAGGTCGGCGGGTCCGTCCGCCGCACCGAAGTCGATCCCGGCGACGCTGCGCCCGAAGGCGAGCGTCGGCTCGGTCACGTGTTCGCTTCGGCAGTGCGGGATGCCGATGCCGCCGTCGAGGCCGGTCGGCATCTGCGCCTCGCGGGCGGCCACGTCGGCGAGGAAGCCGTCGAGGTCGGTCACCCGCCCCTTCGCCACCATGCGCTCGGCGAGGGCGCGGGCCGCCGCATCCTTGGTCTGGGCGGACAGGTCGAGGTCGACCAGATCCGCGGTGATCATCTCGCTCATCGCGGGCTCCTTCGCGCGCGTATCGCCCGGGAAGTGGGGTGGGCGGGGCTGGGGACGGGGGTGGTGCGGGTACCGCGGTGGGTGCGGTGGGGGTCCGGGGGAAGAGCGGCGGCTGCGGCGGGGCCGGGGGAACCCCGCCGCGTCAGGGCCGGTTCAGGGGGGACGCGCAACGGGGAACTCACGAGACGGGCTCCCTCAGTACGCGGTCCACGGGCAACCGGACGACGACGGCGCCCGGCGCCACGAAGAGGGTGCGCAGTCGGGAGCTCATGACACCGGCTCCCTCAGTGCGCGGTCCACGGGCACCACACTCGTCACCGTCACGGCGGACAGGTCGAGGTCGGCGGGCGTCGGCATCACGCTGCCGGGCAGCTGGACGGCGGCGGCGCCGTGTGCGACGGCGGAGGCGAGGGCCTCGGGCCCGCTGCCGCCGGCGATCAGGAAACCGGCGAGCGAGGAGTCACCGGCGCCCACATTGCTGCGTACGGTGTCGACGCGCGCGCTGGCGAACCAGGTGCCGGAGCCGTTGACGAGGAGCTGTCCGTCGGCGCCGAGGCTGGCGAGGACCGCGCCCGCGCCGAGTTCGCGCAGTTCCTCGGCGGCCTTGAGCGCGTCGCCGATGGTGGCGAGCGGACGGCCGACGGCTTCGGCGAGTTCCTCGGCGTTCGGCTTGACGACGTCGGGCCGCTCGCGCAGAGCCGCCAGCAGGGCCGGGCCGGAGGTGTCGAGGGCGATCCGGGCACCCGCCGCGTGCGTACGAGCGACGAGGTCGGCGTACCAGGAGGGTGCGAGGCCGCGCGGCAGGCTGCCGCAGCAGGCGATCCAGTCGGCGTCGGCCGACTGCCGGCGCACGGTCTCCAGGAGCAACTCCTGCTCTGCGGCCGAGAGTTCGGGCCCGGGTGCGTTGATCTTCGTCAGGACGCCGTCGGATTCGGCGAGGGCGATGTTGGACCGGGTCGCGCCCGCGACCGGTACCGGCGCGACCTCTATGCCCTGGGCGTCGAGCAGGTCGGCGACGAGCGCGCCGGGCGCGCCGCCCAGCGGCAGTACCGCCACGGTGCGCTGCCCGGCGGCGGCGACGGCCCGCGAGACGTTGACGCCCTTGCCGCCCGGGTCCATCCGTTCGCCGGTCGCCCGGATGACCTCGCCGCGGTCGAGCGACGGGACCTCGTACGTACGGTCGAGGGACGGGTTGGGAGTGACGGTGAGGATCATGCGCGCACCACTTCCGTGCCGCCGCGCTCGAGGTCGGTGGCGTCCTCGGGGCTCAGCCCGCTGTCGGTGATCAGCAGGTCCACGTCTCCCAGGTCCCCGAAGCGGGCGAAGTGCTCCTCGCCGTGCTTCGTCGAGTCGGCGAGGAGCACCACTCGGCGGGCGGCGCCCACGGCGGCCCGCTTCACGGCGGCCTCGGCGAGGTCGGGCGTGGTCAGCCCGTACTCGGCGGAGAAGCCGTTGGCGGCCACGAACAGGACGTCGGCGCGGATCTCGCCGTACGCCCGCAGCGCCCAGGCGTCCACGGCGGCGCGCGTACGGTGCCGGACGCGCCCTCCGACGAGGTGCAGCTGGATGCCGGGGTGGTCGGCGAGGCGGGCCGCGATCGGGAGGCTGTGGGTGACGACGGTGAGCGTCGCCTCCAGCGGGATGGCGGCGGCGAGGCGCGCGACCGTCGAGCCGGCGTCGAGGATCAGGGTGCCCTCGGTGGGCAGTTCGGTGAGGGCGGCCTTGGCGATGCGGTCCTTCTCGTCGGCGTAGGTCGACTCGCGCTCGGTGAGATCCGGCTCGAAGCCGAGGCGACCGGCCGGTATGGCACCGCCGTGCACACGCCGCAGGAGGCCCGCGCGGTCCAGAGCCTTCAGGTCCCGCCGGATGGTCTCCGCGGTGACCTGGAACTGCTCGGCCAGGGACAGTACGTCCACCCGCCCGCCGTCACGGGCGAGCCGCAGGATCTCCTGCTGCCGCTCCGGTGCGTACATGTCCGTTTGCCTCCGACCGGTGCCTACTGATGCCCGAACTTGTGGATTCATCGGGAGGCTACGCCCGGATTTCCGGAAAGTAAACAGGTTCGGGCGTGATACGGACACAATCAGGCATCTGTAAGGGCCCGGCACCAGAGGTGCCGGGCCCTGCTCCACCGCCCTTGCCCAGCCGTCCTCGCTGAGCCGTCCTCGCTGAGCCGTCCTCGCTCAGCCGACGAGGACCTTCTCCCGCTCCTCCTCCGCCGCCGCGTCCTGCTCGGGCGCCGCGACAGGCCGCCCCGGCAGCGCGAACATCACCACGAAGATCACACCCATCAGCCCGGCCACCCACCCCAGCGCGTTCTGGAAGGCGTCCACGAACGCCGGTCCCACCTCGCTCTGCGCCAGCCGGTCCCCCATCGCCCCGAAGAAGACCACCGACACCAGCCCGAGCCCGAGCGCGTTGCCCATCTGCTGCACGGTGTTGATCAGCCCGGACGCCGACCCGGCGTGCTCCTTCGGCACCTCCGACAGCACCGCGTCCGTCAGCGGGGCGACGATCAGGCCCATGCCGGCGCCCATGACCACCAGCGGGAGCGCCATCTGCCAGGAGGCGATGGCCATGCCGTACCGCCCGGACTCCCAGATGTAGATCAGCACGCCGAGGCCCATCACCAGCGCGCCCGCCTGGAGCACCTTGCGGCCGAACCGCGGCACCAGTTTCTGCACGGACATCCCCGCCGCCACCGACACCGCGATCGAGAAGGGCACGCCGGTCAGCCCGGCCCGCAGGGCGCTCCAGCCGAGCCCCATCTGCATGTACAGCGTCCACACCAGGAAGAAGATGCCCAGGCCCACCCCGAAGAGGGTCTGTACGGCGATGCCCGCGGCGAAGCTCTTCACCCTGAACAGCGACAGCTCGACCAGCGGCGAACCGTCGATCCGCGTCTTGCGCTTCTCGTACGCCACCAGCGCGCCGAAGACACCGAGCGCGCCCGCCATCGACAGGTACCCCCACAGCGGCCAGCCCAGCTCGCGCCCGCGGATCAGCGGGTAGAGCAGCATCAGCAGGCCCAGGGTCACCAGGGCGACGCCGACGAGGTCCAGCTTCATGGCCCGCGGGGCCTTCGACTCGGTGATGAATCGGCGGCCCAGGATCAGTCCCGCGATGCCGACCGGCAGGTTGATCAGGAAGATCGGCCGCCAGCCGAGCCCGAACAGGTCCCACTCCGTCAGCAGCGCGCCCAGCAGCGGACCGGTCACCGCGCCCAGGCCGACGATCGCGCCGAAGAGGCCGAACACCTTGCCGCGCTCGTGCGCCGGGAAGGTCGCGTGGACGATCGACAGGACCTGCGGCACCATCATCGCGGCCATGCCGCCCTGGAGGATGCGGGAGGCGACCAGCATCTCCGGGTTCGCGGCGAATCCGCAGAGGGCGGAGGCGAGGGTGAAGCCGCCGATACCGACGAGGAAGAGCCGCTTGCGGCCGTGGATGTCGCCGAGCCGCCCGCCGGTGACGAGGCCGGCGGCGAAGGCGAGTGCGTATCCGGCGGTGATCCACTGGATCTGGCCGAAGGAGGCACCGGCCTCGCGCCGGATGGACGGGATCGCGACGTTGACGATCGTGACGTCGACGAGGTCCATGAAGGCCGCGGTCATCACGATGGCGAGGGCGAACCAGCGCCGTCGGTCCGGCACGGCAGTGAGGCCGGTTGGTGTTTCGGTGGAGGTCATGCGTTCAAGCTAGGACCCCATTAGGTCAGATCGTGTCCTAGTGGTACGGCATCCTCGAACCCATGACGACGGACACACCGGCACGGCTCCTTCAGCTCCTCTCACTCCTCCAGACGCCCCGCGAGTGGCCCGGCGGCGAGCTCTCCGACCGGCTCGGGGTGTCGCGGCGTACCGTGCGGCGGGACATCGACCGGCTGCGTGAACTCGGTTATCCCGTGCAGGCGAGCAAGGGTTCCGACGGCGGTTACCGGCTGGTCGCGGGCAAGGCGATGCCGCCGCTGGTGCTCGACGACGAGGAGGCGGTGGCGATCGCGGTCGGGCTGCGGGCGGGTGCCGGGCACGCGGTCGAGGGGC
Source organism: Streptomyces sp. NBC_00576 (assembly GCF_036345175.1). Lineage (NCBI taxonomy): Bacteria > Bacillati > Actinomycetota > Actinomycetes > Kitasatosporales > Streptomycetaceae > Streptomyces > Streptomyces sp. NBC_00576. Next base: position 4,400,945 of record NZ_CP107780.1, read on the forward strand.
TGGACGAGGCGTCCGTACGGGCGCTGGCCAAGCTGGAGCAGGTCCTGCCGTCCCGGCTGCGCCGCCGCGTCTCCACCCTCCAGGCCGCGACCACCCCGCTGACCAGCGGGGACGGTGCGGTCATCGCGCCCGAGACACTGACCGTGATGGCCTCGGCTGTGGCCGGGCAGGAGCGGCTGCGGTTCTCCTACCGTGCCAAGGACGGCACCCCCACCAAGCGGCTGACCGAGCCCCACCGCCTCGTGTCGACCGGCCGCCGCTGGTATCTCGTCGCCTACGACCTCGACCGCGCCGACTGGCGCACCTTCCGCGTCGACCGGGTCGCCGACCCCTTCGCGACGGGCGCCCGCTTCGCCCCGCGCGAGCTGCCGACGGGCGACGCGGCGGAGTATCTGCGCCGCTCGATGTACGTACGGCAGGAGGCCTACGTGTTCGAGGCGACGTTCGCCGCCCCGGCCGCGTATGTCGCCACCCGCGTCCCGGCCTGGCTCGGCACCCCCGAGCCCCTGGACGAGCACAGCTGCCGCATCCGTTCCTCCGTCGGCGACGCGGTGGAGTCGCTGGCGGTGCGGCTCGCGTCGGTCGACTGCGAGTTCACCGTCCGGGAACCGGCCGAACTGGTCGAGCGCATAAGGGAGTTAGGGGCCCGCATGACCAGGGCGGCCGGCAGCTGACCGACAGCCCTACAGCCCTACCGCCCTGCCGGCAGCCCTCAGGAGCCCGCGCCGCTCCACGGAAAGTCCCGCAGCGCCCCCAGATTGCGCACCGCCAGTGCCGCCGGGCCGGTCGGACCGTCGGCCGGGGCGTCCCCGGCCGCCCAGGTCTCGAAGGCGACGCGTACGGCAGCACTGGCGACGGCGGCCGTGAAGCGGGCCTCGGGTGAGCCGGCCGGACCCGCGCCCCGGGAGTCCAGTGCCTCGGCCAGCGCGCGTTCCGCCGTCCGGCACCGCTCCGCCCACACCCGCAGCAGGCCGGGGCTCTCCTCCGCCAGCCGGAGCAGGGTGCGGGCCCAGTCCAGGGCGCCCGGTGACACCACGGCGCCGGGCGTCAGCACCTGCCGTGCCGCGTGTTCCAGTGCCTGCGGCACGGACAGCGCGGCCGGAGCCTCGCGCACCGCCTGGGCCCACCACTCCACGCCCGCGCCGAAAAGGGGACCGACGGCCTCCTCCTTGGTGGCGAAGTAGCGGTAGAAGGTGCGCGGGGCGACCCCGGCCGCCTGCGCGATGTCCTCGGCGCGGGTGGCCCGCAGCCCGTGGGTCACGAAGAGTCGCCCCGCCACCCGGGCGATCTCCATCCGGGTCGCGTACTTACGCCGTTCGGTGAGCGAACCGGAAGGACCGGCGGAACCGGCGGAACCGAGTGACACAGAAGAGTCGGCGAAACCGGAGGAACTGGGGTGGGACACGGACGCCACGTTATGCCGCTGTGGCAGAATCTGCCATTCGGCGGGCCACCCCGGTGTTCAGGTACGGGGTGCCCCGCCGTTGATGCGAACCGGCGGCGACTCCGGAAGCGCATCGGAGGCAAAAGTGAGCCGGGCCCCGGCACCTGGGGGGGGTTAGGTGCCGAAGCCCGGCTTGGGAAGGTCCCGACGCTGGGGGGGTTTGCGTCGGGACTTGGCTCAGGGGATCCGAGGCGTTGCCGCCCGGACCCGAAGTCCTGGGCCCTGAGGTCTTGTGCCCCGGACCCGGTGGTTTGAAGCAGCCTGACACCGCTATCTTTGCGCGGCCTTCCGCCACCCCGCGCACGCGACCCCGAACAGTCGTACGCCGCCCGGCGCACGAAGCACCAAACGCGCCCCCGGTACCGATTCCGGTACGCCTGTCCAGCGCCCCCGAAGGGGCGCGGGGCTGTATCGACATGCGGCTCCGCCGCGCGGGCGCGAGCCCTCACCGGGCCCGCGGCAGACAACCCGCACACCCAGTGGAACTAAGCCGCCGCGTCGAACCCCGTGTCCCGTGCCAGCTTCTTGAGTTCCAGCAACGCATGCTTCTCGATCTGCCGAATCCGCTCACGGGTGAGCCCGTGCTCCTTGCCGACCTCGGTCAGCGTGCGCTCCCGGCCGTCGACGATGCCGTACCGCATCTTGATGATGGAGGCCGTGCGCTGGTCGAGGCGGCCGATCAGGTCGTCCAGTTCCTCGCTGCGCAGAAGGGTCATGACGGACTGCTCCGGCGAGACCGCCGACGTGTCCTCCAGGAGGTCGCCGAACTGGGTGTCGCCATCGTCGTCAACCGACATGTTCAGCGAGACCGGGTCTCGGGCCCAGTCCAGGACGTCGACCACCCGCGCCGCGTTCGTGTCCAGTTCGGCCGCGATCTCCGCAGGCTCCGGGTCCCGCCCGTTCTTACGGTTGAACTCGCGCTGCACGCGCCGGATCCGGCCCAGTTCCTCGACCAAATGGACGGGGAGGCGGATCGTGCGCGACTGGTCGGCTATGGAACGGGTGATGGCCTGACGGATCCACCAGGTGGCGTACGTCGAGAACTTGAAGCCCTTGCGGTAGTCGAACTTCTCGACCGCGCGCACCAGGCCGGCGTTGCCCTCCTGGATCAGGTCGAGGAGGGGCAGGCCGCTGCGGGGGTAACGGCGCGCCACGGCGACGACCAGCCGGAGGTTGGAGCGGATGAAGATGTCCTTGGCCCGCTCGCTCTCGGCGACGAGCGCCTCCAGCTCCGGGACGGTGGCGTCCGCCTTCGCTTCTGCCTCGCCGTCGAGGATCTGGCGCGCGAACACACCGGCCTCGATGGTCTGCGACAGCTCGACCTCCTTCGCGGCGTCGAGCAACGGGGTTCGAGCTATCTCGTCCAAGTACATGCCGACCAGGTCGCGGTCGGCGATCTCGCCGCCATGGGCGCGAACACTGCGTGCGCCGCCGACGGTCCCGCCGGTGGCGGAAGACGTACGACGGGCGACGGCACGGGTTGCCATGCGTGCTCCCTTGCGATGTTGGGTCAGCGGGTGGTCGTTGATATCCCTGTTGGTCTCTGAACGCTCAGCACACTCCTCGCGTGCCCGGCATCCGAAGGAAACAACGCCTGGAATCAGGACAGAATTCCCAACCCACCCCGCTATTTTTCTGATCTTGCAGTACCCTGTGCCGCCACACGAGGAGGCGAAATGTCGTCGGAACATACAGAGGTGCAGGTCAGGTCGGGTGTCGAGGCTGACCTCGAAGCTCTAACCGACCTCTACAACCACTACGTGCGCGAGACACCCACCACGTTCGACGTCAAAGTCTTCACACCGGAAGAGCGCCGCCCTTGGCTGCTCTCCTACCCTGAAGACGGCCCGCACCGCCTGATGGTTGCCACGGACATGGACTCACAGCGGATTCTGGGGTATGTCACATCCGGCGCCTTCCGTGCGAAGCCGGCGTACGGCACCACCGTGGAGGTGACCGTCTATCTCGCTCCGGACGCGGGCGGGCGCGGAATCGGCACCCTGCTCTACAAGGCCCTTTTCGAGGCGCTGGCCGGCGAGGACGTGCATCGCGCCCTGGCGGGGATCGTGACACCGAACGAAGCGTCCGTGCGGCTGCACGAACGCTTCGGGTTCCGGTACGTCGGGACGTACCGCGAGGTGGGCCGCAAGTTCGGCCGTTACTGGGACGTGGCCTGGTATGAGAAGGAACTCTGAGGGCGGGAAGGAACTCTGGGTGCGAGAAGGGGCTCTCGGCCCGCTCTCGCACCCTTCTCCCTGACCCTTCCGCCCCCCGGACGCCTGCCCGAAGGGGCCGACTGCCCGCCCGCGAGGGTCAGCCGAACTGAACCGACCGCTTGGCCATCCCCAGCCAGAAGCCGTCGATGACCGACCTCTGTGAGTCCAGCTCGCCGGCCACGTCGGCCGCGCCCATCGTCACGAAGAGCGGGGCGAAGTGCTCGGTGCGCGGGTGGGCGTACCGGCCCGCCGGGGCCTTGTTCAGGAAGTCCAGCAGGCCGTCGACGTCCCGTGTCTCCAGCGCCCGGCGGCCCCAGTCGTCGAACTCGCTCGACCAGGTCGGCACTCCGGGGCCCGTGTGCCTGAGGGCGGCCAGGTTGTGGGTGAAGAAGCCGGAGCCGACGATCAGCACACCCTCGTCACGCAGGGGCGCGAGCTTGCGCCCGATGTCCATCAGTTTCACCGGGTCGAGGGTCGGCATCGAGATCTGCAGGACAGGGATGTCCGCCTCGGGGAACATCTCCACCAGCGGGACGTACGCGCCGTGGTCGAGACCGCGGTCCGGGACGTCCTGGACGGGTATGCCGGGGGCCCGCAGCAGCTTCCGTACGGACTCGGCGAGTTCGGGGGCGCCCGGGGCGGCGTACTCGACCTGGTAGTAGTGCTCGGGGAAGCCCCAGAAGTCGTAGACGAGGGGGATCGTTTGGGTGGCGCCGATGGCGAGCGGGGCCTCTTCCCAGTGGGCGGAGACCATGAGGATCGCCTTGGGGCGGGGCAGGTCGGCCGACCAGGCGGCGAGTTCGCCGGGCCAGATCGGGTCGTCCGCCAGCGGAGGGGCACCGTGACTGAGATAGAGCGCCGGCATGCGCTCCTGGATGTCGGCGGACATGTCGACTGCTCCCTTCCTGGGACCTTTACCGCTCCTGCTTCAAGTCTGCATCTTGAAGTCTCAAGCTTCTTGCATACTGAACATACATCTTTTTGGTTTAAAATTCAAGGACGGGGAACGTAGAGTGGAGTACATGAACACAGCATCTACATCCGGCGAGGAGCCCCGCTGGCTCACCGACGAGGAGCAGCGCACCTGGCGCGCCTACATGCACGCCGTCACCCTTCTCGAGGACCATCTCGACCGCCAGCTCCAGCGCGACGCCGGCATGCCGCACGTCTACTACGGCCTGCTCGTCGGTCTCGGCGAGGCCGCGGACGGGCGGCTGCGTATGACGGAGCTCGCGATGAAGGCGAAGATCACCCGCTCCCGCCTCTCGCACGCCATCGCCCGCCTGGAGAAGAACGGCTGGGTACGACGCGAGGACTGCCCCTCGGACAAGCGCGGCCAGTTCGCGGTCCTGACCGACCAGGGCCGGGAGGTGCTCCGGCGCACCGCTCCCGGCCATGTGCGCGCCGTACGCCAGGCGTTGTTCGACCGGATCACCGACGAGCAGCTCAAGGTGCTCCACGACGTCATGGAGACCGTCGCCGAGGGCCTCCAGCCGAAGGACGCGAACGCGGATCTGCCCTGGCTCCGCTGAGCGCGGAACCAGGGCAGATCCTGGAGTCGTACGTCACGAGGTGTCCCCACCCCGCGTGACGTACGGGGTGACCCGAAGGGGTACGAAGGGTCCCGGCGGAGCAGGGGCCGGGGTCAGTGGGCGACCACCGGAACCTTCAGCTCCTCCTCGGCGCCCTCACCGCTGACCGAACTCATGTCCGGGCGGCCGGCGTTGATGAAGGTGAACGCGATACCCGCGGCGGCGACCAGGATGCCGACGGCGAACCAGATCGCGCTGGTGTAACCCTCGACCATGGCCTCCAGCTGGACCAGCTGCTGCTGGGAGCGGGAGGTCGCGCTGCCGATGTGGTCGGCGACGTACGACGTGGTGGCCGAGGCGGCGATCGTGTTCAGCAGGGCCGTACCGATCGCGCCGCCCACCTGCTGCGAGGTGTTGACCATCGCGGAGGCGACACCGGAGTCACGCGGTTCGACGCCCAGCGTGGCCAGGGACATGGCCGGCATGAACGCCGTACCCATGCCGAGGCCGAGCAGGAGCATCGCCGGCAGGAGCAGGGCCGCGTACGAGGAGCCGATCTCCATCTGGGTCAGCAGCAGCATGCCGAGCGCGGCGACCAGGAAGCCCGGGCCCATCAGCAGCCGCGCCGGGACGCGGGTCATCAGTCGGGCACCGATCTGGGTGGAGCCCGTGATCATGCCCGCGATCATCGGCAGGAAGGCGAAGCCGGTCTTGACCGGCGAGTAGCCCTTCACGATCTGCAGGTAGTAGGTCAGGAAGAGGAACAGACCGAACATCGAGATGATCGCGAGGCCCAGCGAGAGGTAGACGCCGCCGCGGTTGCGCTCGGTGATGACGCGCAGGGGCAGCAGCGGGGCCTTGACCTTGGACTCGACGAACACGAAGGTCGCGAGGAGCAGCGCCGAGGCGACGAACAGACCGATCGTCAGGGAGTCGCTCCAGCCCTCGGACTCGGCCCGCGTGAAGCCGTAGACGAGGGAGACCAGACCGAGGGTGGACAGGACGACGCCCGGGATGTCGAGCGGCGAGCGGTTGCGGCTGCCGGACGGCTCACGGATGACGAAGTACGCGCCGAGGGCGGCGACGATCGCGAACGGGATGTTCACGAAGAACGTCCAGCGCCAGTCCAGGTACTCGGTGAGGAAGCCGCCGAGGATCAGACCCACGGCGCCACCGCCACCGGCGATCGCACCGTAGATGCCGAACGCCTTGGCGCGCTCCTTGGCGTCGGTGAACATCACCGCGAGCAGGGAGAGAGCGGCGGGCGCGAGCAGCGCGCCGAAGGCACCCTGCAGGGCGCGGGAGCCGAGGAGCATCGCCTCGTTGGTCGCCGCGCCGCCCAGGGCGGAGGCGGCCGCGAAGCCGATCAGACCGGTGACGAAGGTGTTCTTGCGGCCCCAGATGTCGGCGATCCGGCCGCCGAAGAGCAGCAGTCCGCCGAAGGCCAGGGCGTAGGCGGTGATGACCCACTGCCGGTTGCCGTCCGATATCCCCAGGTCCTGCTGGGCGGAGGGCAGTGCGATGTTCACGATGGTCGCGTCGAGCACGACCATCAGCTGGGCGAGCGCGATGAACGTCAGCGCCTTCCAGCGGTTGGAGTCGGGAGCCGGCGCCTTGGCGGCGGCAGCCTGGGCTGTTTCGGACATGGAGATACCCACTTCGGGACTTCGTGACGGAAAAAAGGACGAAGAAGATGAAGAAGAAGACGGAGAAGACGAAGAAGGGGACAGGTCGTCGACGCTGACGGCCGGAAGTCTGGTGTGGTGCGATGTGGCGTGCCGTGCTGTGAGTGGTGACTCGGATACGGCGCTGGACTAATCGGTCAGGATCGGCGCAGGTCCTCCATCGTCACGGCCGTGCCCGGCAGTTCGGAGGGGGCCGGGGCCCGCAGACCGTCCAGGAACAGCTGCAGGTGGCGGTGGACGAAGCGGTCCATGCTCACGCACGCCGTGCCTGCCGGAGGGCGGCTGAGCTGGGCCACGACGATCATCACGTCGCCCACGCCCACGTCGGTGCGCAGCAGGCCGGCCGCCTTGGCGCGGTCCATGATCTCCTCGGTGAGCTCTTCGACCCGCTCCCGCGCGGCCTCCAGGTCCGGGTGGTGCTTGTCGAAGGTGCTGGACATCATGGGGCAGAGCGCGCTGAGTCGCTCGTCGGCGGCGACATGCACGAAGCGCTCCAGCGCCTTGAAGGCGTCGCCGGTCTCGGCGAGCGCGAGCTCGGCCGCCTCGGACGTGCGGTCCATGACCGAGCAGACGACCTCCCGCACGAGGGCGTCCCGGTCCGGGAAGTTGCGGTACACCGTGGCATTGCCGACGCCGGCCCGGCGGGCGATCTCGTCGATCGGCACCTCGGCGCCGAACTCGACGAACATCTCGCGGGCGGCGGTGACGATCCGCTCCCGGTTGCGCAGGGCGTCGGCACGCGGCCGGGTCACCTTCTGCACACGGATCGCGGTCTGCACGGCGTACTCCTTTGTGAACCTTGCGTTGCGATCCGGGGAGTCACTCCCCGTTTCGCTCGGACACATGGCTAAACGGGGAAACGCTCCCCGGTTATTTCCCGCATCCGCACAGACTTCCTGTGACCTGAGTCACAGCAGCTTCGGCGGGATACCCACGATCGGTCTCCTCCAGCGCGCGCCCGCGCCGACCTCGACACAGGGTGATCGAAAGGGTGCAGTCCGAGACCGGCGGCTGCCGTGGCGCGAAGGGGCCGTGCATGCAGCAGCCGACCAGCCGACGTCGAATACGCCCGCCGGGCCCTCTGCGCCCACGCCGGATGGCCGCCCTCCTGTCCGTGGCCGCGCTGACCCTCGCGGTCAGCACCTCGGCCGGCACCGGAGACCTCACCCGGGGTTCCCCGACGGCCGCCGGCTCCGTCCCGCTGGCCCGCTCCTCGCCGTTCGGCCCCTGCATGATCCGGGGCGGCCTCGGCGTCCAGATGTCCGAAGGCCTGCCCACTCCGGCCGGCTACTCCCGCTCCACCGGCACCGTCCGCGCGCTGAACCTGATGGTCGACTTCTCCGACGCCCCCGGCCAGGGCAGCGCCCGCGACCGGCTCGCGGAGTTCTTCCCGCAGACCCGGGACTGGTTCACCACCAGCTCCTACGGCCGCCTCGACTACCGCCCCGAGGCCCCCGTCCCCGGCTGGCTGCGGATGCCCCGGTCCTTCCGCTCGTACGGCATAGAGCGCGGCGCCCCCTTCGACCCCGGCTACCGCCGCCTGGTCCACGACATCGTGGCCGCCGCCGACCCGACGGTCGACTTCCGCTCGTACGACCTGCTGAACGTGCTGGTCACCCCGAACGCGGGCCCCTCCGCCCTGGACACCGTCCTGTCCGTCACCTTCGCCGGCAACCGCGAGGCGCCGGTCGCGGACGGCGTGCCCGTCGCCAACGCGTCCTTCGTCTACTCCCGCCAGGACGACGGTTCCGCTTCGTACGACACCACGGGCTACCGCGTCCTCCCCCACGAGAACGGCCATGTGTTCGGGCTGCCCGACCTCTACACCCAGCGCGGCGGGGGCGCCGTCGGTCACTGGGACATCATGAGCGAGGACTGGGGGGCCAACAACGACCTGCTCGGCTGGCACAAGTGGAAGCTCGGCTGGCTGGACCCCTCGCAGGTCGGCTGCGCGGTGACGGCCGGAACGACGCAGTACACGCTCACCCCGCTGGCCCGTCCCGGCGGCGCGAAACTCGTGTTCGTGCCCCTTACCTCCCGTACGGGATACGCCGTCGAACTGCGCACGCAGGAGGGCAACGACGAGACGGTGTGCCGGCCGGGTGTGCTGGTCTACCGGGTCGACGCGAACGTCGACACCGGCCGCGGCCCGGTCACGGTGTACGACTCCCGCCAGGGCAGCGGCGGCTGCACCCGCAGCCCGAACGTCCACGCGGAACTCTCCGACGCGCCCTTCACCCCCGGCGAGTCCTTCAAGGACCCGCGGCGGGGCATACGGATCGCGGTCGCGAGCGCGGACCTCGACGGGAACTACCGGGTGACCGTCACCCGGCGGTGAGCCGGCCGGCGCCGACGGGCGTACGACCAGGCGTTCAGGCGTCCCGTACGGGCATTACCGTGTGCCCATGGTTGCCCCCGCCACGAATGTCACGCCGGTCCTGGACGGTGCTGTGCCCACCGAGGCCGTCGCCCCGCTGATGCGCGGGATCGCCGTACTGCGGCAACTGACCGAGGCGGGCGGGACGCTGAGCCTGAGCGGACTTGAGCGCGCGACCGGTCTGGCCCGTTCCACGGTGGACCGGATCACGGCGACGCTCGCCCGCATGGGATACGTCCGTCTCGACGGCCGGGACGCGGTTCTCACCCCTCGGCTGATGGAGCTCGGCAACGCCTACCTCGCCGCCCTCCGGCTGCCCGCGCTCCTCGACGCGCACGCGGACGCCCTCGCCGACGAGCTGGACGAGTCGGTGTCGCTCGCGGTGGGCGACCGGGACGGTATCCGTTTCATCCACCAGGCGACCCGCCGTCGCGCGATGTCCCTCAGCTTCCGCATCGGTGACCTCCTCCCCGCCGAACGCACCGCCCCCGGCCCGCTGTTCGCCACCGAGTGGACGCCCGCCGACTGGCACCACTGGCACGAACGCCGGGCGGCGGACCCGGCCGACCACGGCTTCCCGGCCGTTCCGCCCCGCCCCTCCGACTCGGGCGCCGACTCGGGCGCCGACTTCGAGGCGTACGTGGAGCGGGCCCGCGTCGACGGCTGGGCGCTGGACGACCAGCTGATCGAACCGGGGCTGGTCGCCGTCTCCGTACCCGTACGGGACCCCCGTACGGGCCGGGTGGCCTGTGCCGCGAGCGTCGTCAGCCACACGAGCCGCCGTACGGTGACCGACCTCCGCGACGACCTGCTGCCGCGACTGCGGGCGACGGTGGCCAGGATGGAGGCCGAGCTACGGGTGCGCCCGCCCGCCGAGACGCCGGCGCCCCCCTCCGGCCTGGCGGCCTGGACCGGGGCCTCGAAGCAGGAACTGGGCCGGGAGTTCATCGAGTCCCTGGCCAGGGGCCTGACGGTCCTGACGGCCTTCGGCGAGTCCCGCGCCGAGCTGACCCTGACGGAGGTAGCGCGGGCGACGGGCCTGGCGAGGGCGACCGCCCGCCGGGCCCTGATCACCTACGAGCACCTGGGGTACGTCGAGGCCCACGGCCGCACCTTCGCCCTCACCCCCCGGGTCCTGTCCCTGGGCTTCCCGCCTCTCTCCCGCACGTCCCTGCCCGAGATCGCCTCCCCCCACCTGGCCGAACTCGCGGGGCGCGTCCAGGAGTCGGCGTCGCTGGCGGTCCTGTCAGGGGACACCGGGGCGGAGATCCAGTACACGGCGCGGGTGGCGACGAGGCGCATCATGAGCGCCAACATCACCGTCGGGACGCGGCTTCCCGCGTACCCGACCTCCATGGGCCGCGTGCTGCTGGCCGACATACCGGAGGCAGAGCGTCAGGTCCGGGACCTGGCCCCGCTGACTCCGCACACCGTGACGGACCAGGTGGCGTTCACGCATGTGCTGGCGGGGGTGCGGGAGCAGGGATACGCCCTGGTCGACGAGGAGTTGGAGGAGGGGCTGCGGTCGATCGCGGTCCCGGTGCGGGACCGTACGGGACGGGTGGTCGCGGCGGTGAACGTCGCGATGCACACGACCCGGCGTACGGCGGAGCAGTGCGTGTCGGAGGTGCTGCCGGAGCTGTACGGGACGGCGTCCCGGATCGAGGGGGAGCTGCGGACGGCGGGACGGTTCACCCGGGTGCCGTTGGCGTAGACGGTGCGGGCCGGTGGGTGCTGGTCGCGCCCTCGCGGCGGAGCCGCACATCGATACAGCCCCGCGCCCCTGTGGAGCGCGACCGCCTGCCCCGCGGAGCCCTCAACGCCAGTCGGGCGCGCCCGAGGTCGAGGGCAGATGGCTCTCGATCTTCGCGCGGACCTCCCGCATGACGGCGACGATACGAACCTCGTGCTCCGGGGTCAGCCGGGCCACCGGAACCGAGCAACTGATCGCATCCGTGGCCGGGGTGTCGTAACGCAGGGCGAAGCCGAAGCCCGCGAGGCCGGCCACCGTCTCCTCGCGGTCTACGGAGTAGCCCCGCTCGCGCACCTCGGCCAGATCGGCGTGCAGGGCGGCCCGGGTGGTGTGGGTGTTCTCCGTGAGGGCGGCCAACTCACCTTCAGGCAGCGGGAGTTCGGTGTCGAGGCGCTCCGCGAGCAGCGCCTTGCCGAGGGCGCCCGCGTGGGCCGGGACCCGGCGGCCGACGCGGCTTATGGTGCGCAGGTACTCGTGGGACTCACGGGTGGCGAGATAGACGACGTCCGGGCCGTCGATGCGCGCCAGGTGGATCGTCTCGCCGAGCGCGTCCGAGGCCTCGTCGAGGTAGGGGCGGACCGCGCGGATACGCCGGTCGCCGTCGAGATAGCCGGTGCCGGTGAGCAGTGCGCGGATGCCGATGCCGTAGAGGGAACCGGTGGCGTCGGAGCGGACCCAGCCACAGTCGACGAGGGTCTGGAGCAGTTGGTACATGCTGCTGCGCGGCACGCCCAACTCCTCGGCGAGTTCGTCCAGACGTGAGGGCTGCTCGCCGCGCGCGGCGAGAAGTTCCAGCAGCGCGACGGTCCGAGCCGCCGACTTCACGCTGCGGACACCCCTCTTCTCCAGCATGGGCCCAATCGTAGGTCGGCCGTGAATCAGCGCTGTCGCTGCCATTGACCCCGCTCGTTCACACACCTAGCCTCCATCTTCATACGCAGACGCCATCTGCATAGAGAGATGAGGTTCATGACAGTGATCAACACGGATGCGGATGCCGCAGGGGTGGTCCAGCGGCTCCGTGACGGAATGGCCGGCGGGGTGCTGTCCTTTCCGCTCACGAGCTTCCGGGACGACGGCGGTCTCGACCTGGACGCCTACCGGGCGTACCTGACCGGCCGGCTGGCCGCCGCCCCCGGCGCGGTGTTCCCCGCCTGCGGAACCGGGGAGTTCTTCTCGCTCGACGAGGACGAGTACCGCGCGGTCGTCACCGCCACGGTCGAGGCCGCCGACGGCCGGCTGCCGGTGGTCGCGGGCATCGGCTACGGCTGGGCGCAGGCGCTGCGGTTCGCCCGTATCGCGGAGGAGGCGGGCGCGGACGCACTGCTGGTCCTGCCGCACTATCTCGTCGGGGCCCCGCAGGACGGGCTGGTGGAGCAGCTGCGACGCATCGCCGCGGGCACTCGCCTGCCGCTGATCGCGTACCAGCGCGGCCAGGTCACGTTCACGGCGGAGGGCGTACGCCGGATCGCGGCGATTCCGGGGGTCGTCGGCCTCAAGGACGGCCACAGCGACCTCGACCGCCTCCAGCGCCTCACCCTCGCCGCCCCCGACGGCTTCCTCTTCTTCAACGGCGCCGCGACCGCCGAGATCCAGGCCCGCGCGTACGCCACGGTCGGTGTCCCCGCCTACTCCTCCGCCGTCCATGCCTTCGCCCCCGAGATCGCGAACGCCTTCTTCGGCGCGCTGCGGGACGGGGACGACACCGTCGTGACCGAGCTGCTGCGCGAGTTCTACGTCCCGCTGGTCGAACTGCGCGACCGGGTGCCCGGCTACGCCGTGTCCCTGGTGAAGGCGGCGGCCCGACTGCGCGGCCTCCCGGTCGGCCCGGTCCGTGCCCCGCTCACCGACCCGGGCCCGGACGACCTCGCCGACCTGGCGAAGATCCTGGACCACGGCTTGGGGTTGGTGGGGGCGGCAGTACGACAGCCGACCTGACCGACTGGCCAACGACCCGCCACCCCAGTCCAGTTCACACAGTTCGGTCCAGTTCACACAGTTCAGTTCGGTTCAACAGTTCAAAGGGGAACTGTCTTGCCTCTCCTCGTAGTCGGCATCAGCGTTCTGATTCTGCTGCTCCTCATGACCAGGCTGCGCCTCAACGGCTTCGCCGCCCTGCTCCTCGTCGCGGTCGGCGTCGCGCTGGTGCGGGGCATCCCGGTGGCGACCATCCCGGACGTCCTCTCCGACGGCATCGGGGGTCAGATCGGCGACACGATGCTCACCATCGGCCTCGGTGCGATGGTCGGCCGGGTCATGGGGGACTCGGGCGCCGCCCAGCGGATCGCCGGGAAGCTCCTCGACGCCGGCGGACCGCGCGGGGTTCAGGTGGCCATGGTGGTCACCTCCATGCTCATCGGCGTGACCATGTTCTACGAGGTCGCCTTCATCATCATCGTGCCCATCGCGTTCACCCTGGTCAGGGTCACCGGCGCGAAGCTGCTCTGGGTCGGTCTGCCGATGTCGATCACCCTCTCCACGATGCACAGCTTCCTGCCCCCGCACCCCGGCCCGACCGCCGTGGCGGCCACCTTCCACGCCTCCGTCGGACTGACCCTGTTCTACGGCCTGTTCATCGCGATACCCGCGGGCGCGCTCATCGCACTGGTGTGGCCGCGCCTGCCGTTCATCAGGGCGATGGACCCGTCCATCCCCAAGGGCCTGGTCAGCGACCGCGAGTTCACCGACGAGGAGATGCCCGGCCTCGGCTGGTCGCTGTCGGTGGCCCTGTTCCCGGTGGTCCTGATAGCGGGCGCGGCGGTGACCGACCTGGCCACCTCCGCCGAGAGCCCGTTCCTGAACGTCGTCGCGTTCGTCGGCTCGGCCCCGATCGCGCTGCTGCTCACCCTGTGTCTGGCGGTGTGGGCGTTCGGTCCGCGCATCGGCCGGAGCCTGGAGGAGGTGGGCGCGTCCTGCACGTCGGCGGCGCAGGCGATGGCGATGATCCTGCTGGTGATCGGCGCGGGCGGCGCCTTCAAGAACGTCCTGGTGGAGGGCGGTATCTCGGACTACATCAAGGACACCACGGACACCTGGTCCGTCTCCCCCATCATCCTTGCCTGGCTCATCGCCGTGATCCTCCGCGTCGCGCTCGGCTCGGCGACGGTCGCCGTCGTGACGGCCTCCGGCGTGGTGCTGCCGCTCCTCGCGGGCAGCGGCGTCCACCCGGAGATCATGGTGCTCGCCGTCGCCTGCGGCTCGATCGCCTGCTCGCATGTCAACGACCCGGGGTTCTGGCTGTTCAAGGAGTACTTCAACCTGTCCGTCGTCGAAGCGATCAAGGTCCGTACGAGCTACACGACCGTGCTGGCGGTACTGGGCCTGGGCGGAGTGCTGGCAGCGGAATGGGCCCTGGACATCCTCAACATCTGATCACCGACCCGATCGTCTTCGTACTCTTCGCACTCAAGGACATCGATGAGCATGAGCCAGCCGACCGTCACCGCCTTCTCCGTCTACCCCGTCGCCGGCCGGGACAGCATGGAGCTGAACCTCTCCGGTGCCCACGGCCCCTACTTCACCCGCAACATCGTGATCCTCACCGACTCCGAGGGCCGTACGGGACTCGGCGAGGTCCCGGGCGGCGAGAAGATCACGCGGACACTGCGCGACGCCGAGTCCCTGGTCGTCGGGGCGAAGGTGGGCGACTACAAGCGCATCCTGCGGGAGATCGGGGCCCGCTTCGCCGACCGCGACTCCGGCGGACGCGGCGCCCAGACCTTCGACCTGCGCACCACCGTGCACGCGGTGACGGCGGTCGAGTCGGCCCTGCTCGACCTCCTCGGCCAGCACTTGGAAGTCCCCGTCGCCGCCCTGCTCGGCGACGGCCAACAGCGCGATTCCGTACGGGTGTTGGGCTACCTCTTCTACGTCGGCGACCCGGACCGGACCGACCTGGACTACGTCCGCGAGCCGGACTCGGACGTCGACTGGTACCGCGTCCGGCACGAGGAGGCCCTGACCCCGGAGGCGATCGTCCGCCAGGCCGAGGCCACCCACGCCCACTACGGCTTCCGCGACTTCAAGCTCAAGGGCGGTGTCCTGGAAGGCGCCGACGAGGTCAAGGCCGTACGCGCGCTGAAGGACCGTTTCCCGGAGGCCCGGATCACCCTCGACCCCAACGGTGCGTGGTCGCTGCGCGAGGCGATCGAGCTGTGCACGCCCCTGAACGGCACGCTGGCCTACGCCGAGGACCCCTGCGGCGCGGAAGGCGGTTACTCGGGGCGGGAGATCCTGGCCGAGTTCCGCCGGGCGACCGGCCTCCCCACGGCGACCAACATGATCGCCACGGACTGGCGGCAACTGACCCACGCCCTGGCCCTCCAGTCGGTCTCCATCCCGCTGGCCGACCCGCACTTCTGGACCATGCAGGGCTCGGTACGCGTGGCCCAGCTGTGCAACGCGATGGGCCTGACCTGGGGCTGCCACTCCAACAACCACTTCGACATCTCCCTGGCCATGGTCACCCACTGCGGCGCGGCGGCCCCGGGCGAGTACAACGCCCTCGACACCCACTGGATCTGGCAGGAGGGCCTGGAACGCCTCACGGTCGCTCCGCCCCGGATCGTCGGGGGCGAGATCGCGGTGCCGGACGCGCCTGGGCTAGGGGTTCAGGTCGACATGGAGCGGGTGCTCGCGGCACATGAGCTGTACCGGGAGAAGGCGCTGGGGGCGCGGGACGATGCCATCGGGATGCGGTATCTGGTGCCGGGGTGGGAGTTCGACGGGAAGCGGCCTTGCCTGGTGCGGTAGGGGTGGGGCGGTGACTTCGCGCGGCGCTGATCGTCGTCCGGCTCGGTCGGCAGAGTCGGCAGGGGGGGGCCGGGGGCCCTCGTCGGGCACGACCACCAGGCGTACGGCCATGGGGCGTGAGTCGGGTGGGTGGTCCCCGGGCTCCGTCAGGTATTTGGCCAGAAGCGTCTGGTACTCCTCGACGAACGCGGCGACCTGCTCCTTCGTCATCCGCAGTCCGGCGCGGTAGATCTGGTTCCAGGCCGCGGAGGAGTCGTACCCGGCGTATGCGCTCACGACCGGGTTCAGGTCATGGGTCATCTTGAGGGCGCCGATCTTCACCGCGGCCTCGCGTTCGTCGGCGTCAGCCCCAGGCCCGGCGGCGTGAAGATGTCCGTCATCAGCGACTTCCACCAGCGTTCCCGATCGGTGGACCGCTCCTCGATCTCAGCGATCAGTTTGAGGTCGGCGAGTTTGCGCAGGTGGTGGCTGGTGGTGCCGGTGCTTTCACCGAGGGCCTTGGCGACGCTGGTGGAGTTCGCTTCGCCGTGCTCGCCGAGGTAGCTCAGGATGTCGCGGCGCACCGGGTTGGATGGTCTGCAGGGCGATGGTGAAGCCGCAGCGGTCCGGGACGGCGCAGGAGACGGATTCGGCGGCGCGATTCACCAGGACCTGGCGATCAGATCGGCCATGGCGAGCAGTCCGACCGCGGCGATCGTGGCCCGAAGGGCTACCGGCGGCAGCAGTCGGCCGTACCGGGAACCGAGCAGACCCCCGACCGTCGACCCTGCCGCGACGATCCCGGCGACGCGCCAATCGACGGTGGTGACGCAGACGAAGACGATCGCCGCCACCAGATTCACCGTCAGCGCCAAGGCGTTCTTCACGGCGTTCAGTCGCTGCAGGTCTTCGGTCCTCAACGCGCCGAGCAGTCCGATGAGGACGACGCCCTGTGCGGCCCCGAAGTAGCCGCCGTAGACGCCGGTGGCGAACACGCCGGACGAGAGCCACGCACCGCCTCGGCGGCGCCCAGCGGCCAGTCGGCGAGCCAGGATCGGCTGCAGGAGCACCAGCACGCAGGCCGTACCGATCAAGACCGGCACGATTCTCTGGAACCAGGCGGACGGCAGGGAGAGCAGCAAGAGGCTGCCGATCAGCGCGCCGCTGCCGGCAGCCGCCGCGAGTCGCAGGAGGAGCGGGTACTGGCCGGCGAGCTCCCGGCGGTAGCCGTACACCGCGCCGCCCATACCCGGGACGAGCCCGACATTGTTGGACACGGTTGCCAGGATCGGTGGGTATCCCATCGCGATCAGCGCGGGGAACGTGATCAGCGAACCCGAGCCGACCACCGCATTGACCGCACCCGCTCCCGTGGCGGCGACCGTCAGCAGCCCGAAATCCCATACGTCCACAGCTACTTCGAACCCCTCATGATCGCCGCAGATCCGGTTCCGCACCCAGGCGGCTTCGGCTGAACAGCAGCGCGGGCTCCTCCGACAGCAGGCCGAATGTCTGTACAGCGCCGACGAGGATGGTGTGGTCGCCGGCCGGATACGTGGATTCGACCACGCAGTCGAAATAGGCGATCCCGCCGAGCAGTACGGGCGAGCCGGTGCACCGGGCAGGCGCGTGGGCGACGGTGGAGAACGCGGCGCTGCCCCGGGTCCGGTCCGGGGCGGCGAACGACCGTGCTGTCGGCTCCTGGAGAGAGCTCAACACGGTCACCGCGAACCCGTCGCCGGACAGCACCTGACCGGTCGTCTGGGAGCCGGTCCGCAGTACCGCCAGGACCAGCAGCGGGTCGAGGGACACGGAGGCGAACGCGTTCACCGTCATGCCGTGCAGTTCCTCGTCCCGAACGCAGGTCAGCACGGTCACCCCGGTGGGAAACCAGCCGGCCGACCGCCGGAACTCACTGGACGGGTGTTCCGGCAGCCGTACCCGGTCCGCGCTCTCGGTGCGGGTCATCGGCGGTCTTCCGAGGCGGCCGCCCGCAGCGCACCGAGGAGACCGAAACCCGCCACGACCTGTTCCCGGGCCACACCGAAGTCGATGAGGCAGGCGATCTCGTCGACGTCGGCCTTCTGGACCCGCTCGACGACGTCGACAGCCTTCTCGACGGTGCCGAGAAGACCGCCTTCGTCGAAGTACCGCTCGAAGGAGCGCTCGACCAGGGCGTCGAAGTGCCGAGGGCTGAGCCCTTCGGGGTCGACCCGCCGACCCTTCGCGCTGGAGCTCATGGTCAGTTCGGCGAAGCTGCGCAGGTAGGCACACAGCGGTGCCCGGACCGTCTCCTTGGCGACGGCCTCGTCCTCGTGCAGATACGCGTGGAGCATGAGGACGACGTGCCCGCGGTCCTGGTCCGAACCGGACTGGGCCGCGTACTCCTCGCGGTAGAGCGCGACCTTGTCGGACAGCTCCTCCAGCCCCTGTCCGACGAGGTGGGTCAGCAGTCCGGCCCCCGCGCGGCCCGCCGCCCGGAACGTCTCGGGGTCGCCCGAACTCGTTATCCAGACCGGGAGTTCAGCTTGTACGGGACGCGGATAGGACCGCACGAGCTGCGGTTCGCCCGCACCGTCGACAAAGGACACCGCGCCGCCGCGCCACAGTTCGCGCACCTCCTCGACGGTCGTGCGCAGCTTCGCCTTGCGATCCGCGAAGTTCTCCGGCCGCAGCACGAAGTCCTGCGGGTGCCACCCGGAGGCGAACGACACACCGACCCGGCCGCCGGAGAGGTTGTCGACCACCGACCACTCCTCGGCGATGCGTACCGGATGGTGCAGCGGCGCCACCACGCTCCCCGCGCGAATACCGACGCGCTCGGTGACGGCCGCGACGGCCGCCCCCAGCACGGACGGGTTCGGGTAGATGCCGCCGAACTCGTGGAAGTGCCGCTCCGGTGTCCACACCGCGGTGAAGCCGTTGGTGTCGGCGAACTTCGCCCCCTCGAGGAGCAGGCCGTACCGGTCTGTCGAGTCGGCGTCCGCTTCTTGCTCGTTGGCGAAGTAGAACAGGCTGAAGTCCATCGGTGCGGGAGGCCTTTCGTTCGATGGCTGATTCAGAGGCTGATTCAGAGGGATTGGCCGGGGCGGAGCACCGCGTCGACCGATTCGACGAGGGCCCGCAGGAATTCAGGGTCGAACGGCCCGTAGGTGCGCAGGCCGTCGGCCGAGCGGGGCGACATCAGGTGCCCGAGCCGTGGATGGACCGTCAGCTGCGACTGCAGACCGTGCGCGAGTGCCGCGTGGTGCAGAAGGTGAGCCTGCCGGGGCGGCGTCGTCCAGTCCTCGGCGCCCACGTGGATCGTCATCCGGCCGGTGATCCCGGCCAGTCGGCGGTACGGAGCAGGCTGCGCGAACCAGTCACGCCAGAACGAGGCGGGTGCCGACTCGTCGCCGCGCCCCAGCGCCTGTTGCTCCCACGTGTCGTACTCGAACGCGAGCTCGGCGCGAAGCAGTTCGAGATCGGCACTTGAGCCGAAACGGTCGACCAGGTCGAAGTCCTCCCACCAACCGCTGCGCCCGAGCTCGTCAGCCCTCGCCGCGGCGAGGTCGACGACGCCGTCCGCGCCGGTGAACCCACCCGCGACCAGCCATTCCAGACGCCGGTCCAAGCCCATCCACCGCTGGAACACCGGGCGCGCCTCGGCGCTCGGGGCGACGACCGCCAGGTGGCTCTCGCCCCCGAGGCGCTCGGCCGCGGCCACCGCTACTTCGGCGCCCATCGAGACGCCCAGCAGCAGCACGCGGCTGCTGTCCACTTCGGGGTGGGCCCGTGCCTGTTCGACCACCCGGACCGCATCGTCGACAAGACCGGTGAACGTGAATCGGGGGGAGCCCGCTCCGTCGCGGCGGTCCTCGGTCAGGAAGCGGGTGTCGAACGCGGCGGCGGCAAGTCCGGCCCGGACCAGGGCGGCGCCCAGATCGTCGAACAGGCGGACCGGGCCGTTCCCGGACGCCTCGGCGGGCAGGAAGGCGTCCCGGTCCCAGACGCCGAACGGGTGCAGCAGTACGACAGCCGGGACGGCCCGGCCGGTGGGGATCTCGCCCGGCAGCCGCAATGTCGCGGTGCGGCCGTCGTCCAACGACAGGTCGTCGGTACGGCCGAGGGCAGCGATGTCGGTCATGTCCGCCCCCGCCTCAGACCCGCACGAGGCTGCAGAACCACTGCATACCCCCGGACAGGCCGGCGAGCGCCACGAGGTCGCCGGGGGCCAGTTCGTCCCGCGAGTCGTAGATGCTCAGGCACATCAGCTGGTCGGCGCAGCCGACGTGGCTCAGCTCGGCGGAGAGCGCCGCGTTCGTCCTCTCCAGCGGGATACCGGTCGCCTTGGCGACACCGGCCAGCGAATGCTGATTGTCGTTCAGATAGATCAGGCGCCGGATCTCCGACGACGACACACCGGCCCGCTCGCAGGCGCGCTCCACGACGGCGGCCACCTGGTGATCGACGTCCTTGACGAACTGGGCGAGCTGCTCGGGTTCGCGACGGAAGTGCTGGTGGATCAGGCCCAGTTGATCCACCTTGAGGTTCTCGCCGGTCGGAGCCGCGCTGCCGCCGTATTCGACCCGGAAGAAGTCCACGTAGCGCGGATCCACGATCTGGTCGGTCGCCAGCCATTGCAGCCGGCCGTGCCCGCGCTGGACCACTGCGGCGGCGGCGCCGTCGCTGCCGAGGCACGTGTTGTTGCGCATCCGGTTGATGTGCTCCTCGCTGACCCGGTGCACCGCGACCAACAGGACACGCTGGATGTCGTCCCGGACCGCCATGAGCCCGGCGATCTGCTGGAGTGCGGTCACCGCGGACGCGCACCCCTGCGTGGCGAGCAGGGTCGGCGTCGAGCCCAGTTCGAGCTCGCGGGCGACTGCTGCGGAAGCGTCCCAGTTGAGGTACTCCGGCACTCCGCTGTCCGCGACCACCAGGTAGTCGATGTCCGACGCCGAGAGGCCGGCGGCATCCAGCGCCCGCTGGGCGGCATCCGCCGCCATGCGGGTCTGACCGACGCCCGGAGCGGCCCGATGAAAGGTGCGGTATCCCCAACGGATCACCCGGTCGGGGTCGTCGACGTAGGAGCCGGCCGTCTCGGCGACGTCGCAGGGCTCACCCAGAACGTGGGCGAGGGACACGATTCCGAGCGCTATGGGCGGGTTCACGCCGTAGCCTCCTTGGCTTTGATGGTCTGTCGGGTCGCCAGCACGAGGAGAACCGTCGTCTGTGTCCCGGCGTTGATGATCATGGCGATCCATGCCCCCGTCAGCCCCAGTGGAGTGAGTGCGAGCAGTGGTGCCAGGCAGAGCTGCAGGGCCGCACCGGCCGTGGTGGAGGTGGCCAGCGCCTTGCCGTGCCCGCCGCCCAGGAAGATGCCGCTGAGGGTGACGTTGCAGAGCAGCAGGGTGACGTAGACCGCGAGCCACGGGATCTGGCCGTCGGCTGCGGCGCGGATCGCCGCGTCACTCGTGACCGCGTCCACCGCGAAGCCGCCGAAGGCCAGTACCGACACGCCGCCGAGAAGGGACCAGGCGATGCCGAGCCGCACCGACGACGTGCTGCTCGCGCCGAGCAGCACGTCGTCGTCGGCGCCCTTCGCCTGGGCCGCGATGATGGTCGCGGCCTGCCGCATCGCGTACGCCGCCATGGTGAGGAACAGGAGCGTCCGCGTGACCGTTCCGTACGCGGCGACCTCGTCCGTTCCGAAACGGGCCACCACTCCGACGATCAGCATTCCGGCGGCCATCCGTACCAGGAAGTCCACCCCCAGCGGCAGACCGGCCCCGAGGATCTCGCGCACCGGGCCCGGTCCGGAGGCTGCCGGCGCCTCCGGAGCGGCGCTCATCTCGCGCACCAGCGGAGACCGCTGGTAGAGCCACCAGGTCACCGCCAGCGTGACTGCTCGCGACGCGACCAGTGCCAGTGCGGAGCCGGTGACGCCGAGCTCCGGGGCGCCCAGCCACCCGTAGATGAGGATGGGGTCGGCGACGACGAGGATCATGTTCGACAGGATGGCCATGCGCATCGGCGTACGCGTGTCCCCGTTGGCCTTGAACGTGCTGTCCACCAGGTGCTGGCCGTAGAACACCGCTATGCCCGGCACCGCGATGGTGAGGTAGTCGACCGACAGCCGGACCGCCGACGCTTCGTCGGAACCGAGTATCAGTTTCGCCAGCGGCTCCCTCAGCACGAAAAGCACCACACAGATCACCGCGGTGACGGCGAGGGTCATGCGGAACGCGGCGCGCAGCACCGAGCGCAGCTGCCCGTACTCGCTCGCGCCGACGGCGCGCGACAGCACGATCGTCGTGCCGCCGCTGACCGCCAGGATGACGCTCATGAGCACGTTCTCGAGCGTGGCGGCCACGGTCACGGCGGCGAGCGCGGGGGCTCCGAGCCGAGCGATCCAGACGACCGTGATGATGCTGGCGATGACACCCGACATGAGCTCGATGTAAACCGGCCAGGCGACGTTCAGCAGACGCGCCGGGTCAAGCCATTCCATCGCCGGCCTGCGTTTCGTCGGCGGTCGGGTTCGCACAGGTGGAGTTGTCATTGCGCGCGCTTTCCTTCGTTGATCGGAACCGTTGAGATGCCGGGAGTGCCCGGTGCGTGCCTAGGCGCCGGGCGCGTGGAACGTGGGCCGGCTCCCCGGCTCGACCTCGTACATCGAGGGCCCGTCCAGATAGCGAATCGTGTTGAGGTCGCGCAACAGCACATCGTGTACGTCGTGTTCGAGCATGACCGTGACGGGGTACGTCAGATCGTCTACGGTCTCCTTGATCTGCTGCCCCGGTTGAACCATGATCCGGACGTCGCGGACGCTCGGGAGCTCCCTGATGCCCTGCAGGTCGCGGTACCCGACGAGACGGCCCGCGTGCGGGGACGCGAGACCGGCCCAGCCGATCGCGTGCTTCACGTGGTAGTTCCGACCGGTCCGGGCCGCGAAGCTCGCCGGCCGGACATAGGCATCCACCGTGCATTCGAGCTGCCCCTCGCCGATGGCCCGCTGAGCCTGGTAGGGAAGCTCTCCGCCCGAGATCCGGGCACCCATCTCGACCAGTCGCGGGCCGTGCGGGGTGCGCTTGATCTCCAGGTGCCCGGGGCCATGACGTACGCCGAGGGCGTCCAGCACCCGGAAGCCGTACGCGACGAGTTCCTGGACAACCTGGTCCTCAGCAGGCAGGAGGTAGGTCTCGACCAGCAGATCTGTCACCCCGTTGACCGAAATCCTCTCGGTCTGCCAGACGTCGGTCGCGTAGTGGCGGCCCGCGCAGCTCACCGTGTTGACGATGTACTCCGTGCCCACCAGGTATTCCTGGGCAACCACACCGGCGGCCGGCTCGGAGAAGACGGTCGGCCGGTCCGCCAACACCTTGTAGGCCGCGGCCGATTCGTCCGGGGAGTCGCAGAAGGACACACCATCACCGGCAGCGCTGCGCAGCGGCTTGAGCACGATGGTTCCGCCAACGGACTCGTGCCAGGTACGGAGTTCACTCTCGCTGGTGACCAGCAATTGGCGGGCTCCGGCGACACCGCACTCCTTGATCTTCTCGATCATGGCGTACTTGTCGCGGCGCGCGTGGCTGAGTTCGGTGCCGTTGGAAGGGAGCCCGAGCGCCTCGCTCAGGGCATCCGCGAACTCGACCCCGATCTCACTGCCGGTGATCACCGCAACGGGGCCGAGCTCTCGTACGGTCTGTGCGAAGGCGTCGAAGTCCCCGCCGTACACGAGGTTGTCCGCATACTCCGACAGGTCGAGCGAACCCCGGTAGACCGCCGGCGGCTCGGGTGTGCTCTGGACGCGAACCACAGGGTGACCGGCCTCGCGGAAGGCGGCGGGAAAGCCCCTGGCAGGGGCGTACGGATCCACGATCACTACCGGGGCGTTCGTTGTCACGGCTGTTCTCCTGCTGTCGGATTCAGGGCGGGAGTCTCCACCGGGCAGGGCTCTGCGGCGACGCGGAAGTCCGCTGCGGTAGTGCGGATGGCCTGCTCCACGTCCGCGCTGGTGGGACCGCGGAAGCGGAATCGTCCGCCGACGTGTTCGTAGTAGGCGTCCGCCGCAGGGAGGATGTCACCGGGGGCGAGCAGTGACTCCGCATAAGGTCCCGGCTGTCGGCCGGTCATCGGTGTGACCTCGGTGATGAGGCACGGCCGTTCGGCGGGAGCGGGGATCAGCAACCACCCGCCGACCTCGTCGCGCCCCGGCGTGCCCTTTGCCGGCTGCTCACCGAGCTGGAGCACGAACGCCGCCTCCATCAGGTCGTGTCCGTGGAGATCCCGCCAGATGAAGGGGATCTCGGATCCACCGACCCGGGCGCCGACCTCCAGGAAGGAGCACCGGATCGCGCCGTCGGACCCGACGCCGACGAACACCTCCAAGTGGAAGACGGTCGCCTTGTCGGTGAGCGCGGAGAGGAATCGCGCCGCCCAGGTGCCCACTGCGGCCAGGACCGCGGGGTCGTCCTCCTCGACCGAGCCCAGGTAAGCGCCGTCCCGGAAACCGAGGCACGTGTTGACATAACGGGATGCCCGCCAGGCTTCCAGCCGACCGTCCCGGAACAGCCCGTCAACGTGGTAGATCGGGTCGGTCTCGCACGCCTGCACCAGCAGCGGGCCGTGCGCGTCCCAGTCCACGTCATCGAGGTCGGCAGGGCCCCGCAACATGCGGATGCCCGCGCTGGAAGACCCTTGCGTCGGCTTGAGTACGACGGGCCAGCCGTGCCTCGCCGCGAGGTCCTGTACGTCCCCGGGTGCCGATGCCGCGGCGAAGACCGGCACCGGCAGCCCGCGGTCGGCTATCCGCTGGTTCATTTCCAGCTTGTCGCGGAAAGGAATCAGATCATCGACTGTGGGTCCTGGAAGTCCCCACTCCGCCCGGAGTTGGGCCGCGATGAGCAGGTCGTCTTCCTTCAGGGCGACAATTGCCTTCGGACTGCCGAAGCGTGCGGCCAGTTCACGGACGGCTTGCCGGACCAAGGTCAACTCATCGGTCGCGTCAACCAGCGTCACCGCGGCGGCCGCAGCCGGCACGCCGGACAGGCCCACGTGGGTTGTCACATAACTGACGGAGTGACCCGCGTGGTCGAGGTAGGCCTCGTAGTGAGCGTACCGATCCCGCCAACGATGGATCACGACGACATGGGGGCGCCGCCCCTCGTCACCCTGGTTCCCTGAAGCCGACATTCGCTGGGGACCTCCTAGGACGCCTAGTATGTTAACTCTAGTCAACCTACCCTTGAAGGGATTTGATGACAAGAGTTAACTGGGCGGCTTTCGTCGGTCCGGCCAGAGGTCTTCTCACCAGGGCCAGTCGCTACCGAGCAAGCTCGGTCCAGAGGCCGTTAAAACGGAAGCGGCGGGCGCCTGCTCCCTTTCGGACACTCGGCCGGTTGCCGGTCCCACTTCCGCAGGAGCCGCCAAAGGACCCCAGGGGGGTACCGCGTCGCCTCTGGGCGTAGGGTTATGGAATTGGGTTACGTGAGTAGACACAACAGACACCAAGCCCCCGTAGTATGTGCCCCGAAGCTAGCCACCACCTGGGCAGGGACCAATGCGGCCTTGCCCCTTCCGCCCGAACTGGGCTCCCCCTGGGCGTTTCGTCACCCGGAAGCGCTAGCATCGGCGTGCTCACATGAGTCATGGGTCCCATGACTCGGAATGACAACAGTTGACTCAGATGTCAACTGGCGCACGCGATCTTAGTTCTCAATCATGACGAGCGGCAAGCATCTCTTGGGAGCGTTCACCGTGAAGTCCCCGCTGGTTCAACAACCAACCTTCGGAGAGCGACTGCGCGAGCTGCGCAAGGCCCGGTCCCTGTCGCAGCGTGACCTCGCACGCGAGCGCATCACGCCCAGTTACATCTCGCTCATGGAATCGGGCCGCCGTGCGCCGACGCTCGATGTGCTCGTGCAACTGAGCGCTGTTCTCGAAGTGAGCCTGGAGACCCTCGTCGGTTCCCCCCTGGAACTCCCAGAACTGACGCAGTCGGAGTCTGCCCCCCGTGATGCCGGTGTGGTGAGCCTGGCCCCCGGCCTCGACGGACCCGTCGTCGACACTCTACTGCTCCAGGGCGGCGCGGAGGGGATGGCTCCGACCGTGTACCGCAGCCGGCTGGAGACTCTGTACCAGGAGCTGCTGGCCGGTCCCCCGTCATGGGCCCTGGTCCAGGTGGCCCTCCAACTCGCGCAGGTGCTGTCCGACTCGGGGGACGCCGAGGCGCGATACGACGTACTCACCACAGTGGCCGCAATCCTCAAGGACGCCAATTCTCCCGGCATCAGGCTGCGCACCTACATCGACCTGGCGTCCGCGGCCAGGGACACCGGGAACCTGGCCGCCGCCCGGTCCGCACTGGCCGTTGCCCGGGCCGAACTCCTGCCGTCCGGCCTGATGAACTCCTCCGAACACGTCCGGCTGCTCTCGGTCGAGGTGTCGGTCCGGTGCGAGGCCGGGGAGGATCTCTCCGAACTCCTGCTGCTGATCGACGAGCTGCTCGCGGTGACGACGCACGTCGACTCGCTGGCGGTTCAAGGCCGCGCCCACTGGGCCATCGGGACCATGTACGCCCGGTACGACAAGGTGCAGGAGTCGGTGCCCTATCTGCTCGCCGCGCGCGGAATGCTCAGTAACGCGAACCTTCCCGTCCACGAGTGGCTGCGCTTCTGCACTTCGCTGGCCGCGCTCCTCATCGACCTGGGGGCCGAGCCGGAAACGGCGAAGCAGCACCTGGACGCCGCTTGGGCCGTCACCGAGGCCAGCGGCTGGGTGCCCCATCGGGCGCTGCTGCGCGCGAAGGCACTGCACCTGCTGGACAGCGGCGCTCCGGCCGAGGCCGAGGAAGTATGCAGGCGGGCGATCGACGAAGGCGGGCCGCCGGAGGGCATGGACCACGCACGGCTCTATGTGACGTGGGGCCGCGCCCTGGCGGCACTGGACCGTGGCGTCGAGGCGGCCGAGCGTGTGCGTACCGCCGCCCTGTACTTCGAAGAGATGGGTCATCTGCGGCTCGCCGTCGACTGCTGGCGCTGGCTGGACAAGAACGGACCCGCCCGGGGCCGTCCGTGACGTTCGTCGCCCGTCGGTGCCCGGAAGCGGCGATGCGGTGTGTGCTCAGGAAATTCGAGCACACACCGCATCGTGGTCTGTGATGTCAGATGTCCAGCGTCACGTCGTAGGAGGAAAGCCACCGGTTGAGCCAGAGTGCCGTCTCCAGGCCGCCGCGGTTGTAAGGCATGCTCACGTCGCCGAGGGACCGGTCCAGGACACGATGGATCCGTGCGGTGTCGAGCAGCGGAAGAATCGGCGAGTCGGCGTCGGCGAGAACCCCGCTCAGCTCCGTCCGCAAGGCAGCCTCGTAGAAGGGGTCCTGTGTCGCCGGGTACGGGGTCTTGGACCGCTCCAGCACTGAGGTGGGGAGAAGATCCGCGGCTGCCGCGCGCAGCAGGCTCTTCTCCCGGCCGTCGAAGGACTTCAGTTCCCACGGGACGTTGAAGACGTAGTCGACGAGCCTGTGGTCGCAGAACGGTACGCGCACCTCCAGACCCACAGCCATGCTCATACGGTCCTTGCGGTCGAGCAGGGTCTGCACGAACCGCGTGAGGTTGAGGTACGTGACCTCACGCATGCGCCGGTCGACGTCACCCTCGCCGGGAAGCACGGGGACCTCTTCCAGGGCCTCGTCATAGCGGGTCCGACGGTAGTCGGCGATGTCCAACTTCTGCAGCAGCCCGGGGTCGAGAAGGGACGTACCGCCGAAGTACCGGGCCGATCCGGAGGTCAGCCAGGGGAAGGTGGGGGCCTCGACCGCAGCGGACCGGTGGAACCACTGGTAGCCACCGAAGAGTTCGTCAGCCGATTCGCCTGACAGGGCAACGGTGGACTGCTGGCGTACCGCGCGGAAGAGCAGGTACAGCGAGGGCCACATGTCCCCCCAGTACGAAGGAGGCAGATCGGTGGCACGCAGCACTGCGGCGCGTACCTCGGGGTCCACCAACTCCGAGCTTTCCAGCAGCACTTCGCGGTGATTCGTGCCGAGGTGAGCAACGACGTCGCGTGCGTACGGGGCGTCTGCGGAGCCCCGCACCGAATCGGGCTCGAACTGGTTGGCCGCCGTCGTGAAGTCCACCGAGAAGGAGTTGACCGGCCCTTCGCCCGCCGCTGCCGCGGACCGCACGGCGAGCGCGGTGATCGTGGACGAGTCCAGGCCGCCGGAAAGCAGCGAGCACAGGGGAACGTCCGAGATCATCTGGCGCGAGACGATGTCCTCGAGCAGCTCACGCACCGCGCTGATGGTGGTCTGCCTGTCGTCGTGGTGCTCGCGTGCTTCCAGCTGCCAGTACCGGGACTTGGTGAGGCCGGATTCGCGGACGCGGACGATCTGGCCCGGCCGTACTTCGTGCATGCCGGAGAAGACGGTCCGCTCCGGCGTCTTGACCATGTCGAGAGCCTCGCACAGGCCCTCCCTGTCCACCCGACGTGGAGCGAGCGGATTGGCCAGGATCGCCTTGGGCTCTGAGCCGAACAGGACACCGTCCGGCGTCGGAAGATAGTAGAGCGGCTTGACGCCCATGCGGTCGCGGACCAGGAGGAGTTCCTCGGTCCGCGGGTTCCATATACCGATCGCGAACATGCCGTTCAGGTGCTCGGCGAACCGGTCGCCCCACTGCAGGTACGCCTTCAGTACGACCTCTGTGTCGCTGCTGGTCCGGAACCTGTGCCCGAACGAGACCAGCTCCTCGCGCAGCTCACGGAAGTTGTACACCTCTCCGCAGAAGGTCAGGGCCGCGAGCGTGTGCCCGTCCTCCTCGGCGACCATGGGCTGGCGGCCGCCTTCGAGATCGATGATGGACAGTCGCCGGTGACCGAACGCGATGTGTTCGGAGATCCACACGCCGTCGGCGTCGGGACCTCTGCAGATCATGGTGTCCGTCATCGCCTGGACCAGTGAACGCTCGTGGCCGAGGTCTCGGGTGAAGCTGAGCCAACCGGAGATTCCACACATCTCGGTGACCTTTCTGTAGAGGAGTACCGGGACGCGTCAGGCGAGCTGCGCGTTCACCTGTTCGAGCAACTGACGAGGGGTCTTCGCCTCGCTGACCACGGTGTCGGAGAGCGTGATGCCGTGGCTCCGCTCCAGCCGGCCGACGGCGTTCAGGAGGGTGAGCGAGTCGAATCCCAGGGCATCGAAGGTGGCGTCTACGAGGTCCGCGCTCGGCTCGACGGGGTCCGCGTCGCCGTTGCAGTCGTTGAGAAGGTCGAACAGCTCGGTGAAACCAATTTCGCTCATGCTTCAATCCGCCTTTTGGAATGGTTTTGTCGGTTCGAACGATCAGCTGCGGAGGTGGTCCGCACTAGTGGAGATAGCGCCCGCCGTCCACGACGACGGTCTGGCCGGTGGTGGCGGTGGCACCCGACAGCGCGAGGATCGAGTCCGCGATCTCCTCCGGGAGGACCACCCGGCCCAGGGCGGTGCTCGCGAGCACGCCCTCCAGGGCAGCCGCGCTGAGCGAGTCGGTCATCTCGGACGCGACCGGGCCCGGAGCCACACAGTTCACCCGGATCCCTCTACCGCCGAGTTCACGGGCCGCGGACCGGGTGAGACCGATGACCGCGGCTTTGGCCGCCGCGTAGTGGGGCCCGAAGGCTCCACCGGTGAAGCCGGCGACGCTGGAAAGGTTGACGACGCTGCCGCGTGCTTCTTCCAGCGGCGCGAGCAGGGCCTTGAGTACGGCGTACGGTGCCTCCACGTTGGACTGGAGGCAGGCTCGGAACTCGTCCGGAGTCAGATCGTCGATCGGCACGGGGCGCGCTCCGCCCACGCAGTTGGCCAGCAGATCCAGTCCGTCCCAGTGGCCGGGGAGCGCGGAGGCGAGCACCGTGGCGCCCTGGTCGTCGGACAGGTCCGCCTGAACGAGCACCAGCCGGTCTCCGAAACCGGTGAGTTCGGCGAGCCGCTCGGGCCGGGACCGGTACTGGGCCAGCACTTCGGCGCCTTGTTCCAGACAGCGCCGGACGAGGCAGAGGCCGAGGTCCCCGGAAGCCCCTGCCACCACCACGGTGCGGGGCGCCGTCATCGGTTCGCCCCCGTCCGGACGACGGCCTTGGGCTCCAGCAGGAATGTGGTGAGGCTGCCGTCGTGCGGGAGTCCCGGGCTGCTTACCCAGGGGTCGGCGGGCCCATCGACGACGCGGCGTACGGTCGGGTCGTTCACGATCTTCTCCAGAAGTTCCGGGGACGACCCGAGAACGGTCAGAACCAGTGAGTCCCGAAGCGGTTTTGTCCCCAGTTCAGCGGTCCAGGGCGCTACCAGGACGAAGGGGAAGGGAAGCTCGGTGCCGAGCTCGGGATGGCCGGGATCCCGGGTGGACATGACGGCTGCCGGCACTGTCCGGGAGCCGTCGGCGAGTTCGGCGGTTCCGTCCGGTCCGGGCTCCGACGTGCGGTGGACACGCAGTCCTGTGCGGCTGAGACGGTCGACCTCTGCGGCGAGGGCAAGAGCGCGGTCAGCGGTGAATGCGGGAAGTGCTGCCCGGGAGTCGAGGACGGGCAGGAGGGGCAGCCGGGCCAGCGCGGTGGCGAGTGCGGCGGCGACCTCGTCCACGTCCTCGGTGGTCAGGACCACCGACGTGTTGGTGCACCGCGTCCCGCCGTCGGCGGCGACGGTGTGGGCGACATGCACGAGGGATGTCTCGTCCGCGGCGCCGCACAGCAGTACTTTGCTGCGGCCTGGGCCGCGTACCGCGACCGACTCCCGGCCCGCCCAACGGGCCATGGTGTCCTGGCCCCCGTAGACGAGCGCCCGGTCCGCGTGCTTGACCAGGAACTCCGCCGTCTCGTGACTGCCGGGCAGGATCGAGATCCGGCCCTTCGGCAGCCCCGCGGCGTACAGAGCGTGGGCCAGCCTCAGCGGGGTGAAGGGATCCCGTCCGCCCGGGCGTACGACGACCCCGTAGCCGAGTGACACTGCCCTCGCCCAGGCCAGATGAGGTTCGGGATGGTTGCTGGGTGCCACCACCGCGAGCGTGCGCCCGCGGCGGGTCCACCGGACCTCGTGGTCCGGGGACGACAACGGGAGCGGCAACTCGGCGGCGGTAGCCGCGGGGGCGTTGGTGAGCCCGTCCCTGATGTACCGCAGGGCGTGGACGAAGACCCGGTGGGGGATTCCGGCGGCGAGCGTGGCCTTGCGGCAGTACTCCTGCGGTGACTCGCCGGCCAGCTCTTCCTCGGCGAACGCCTGACCGGCGCGTGCCAGCAGCTCCGCCGGCACCGGCCCCCCGGCGGCTTCCGCGGCCCGTTTGAGGGCGATCTGGGCCAGGAGCGGAGGTGCCTGCCGTACGTCGGCGAGAAACCGGCCGTCCACCCCGTTCAGGGTCGACGTGTCCTCGCTCTCCCAGACGTCGCCGCCGACCAGGGGGTGCAGGACCAGCCCGGTGGTGGCGCCGCTCACTAGTAGACCCCTTCGATGATGGTGCTGCCCGCAGGTGAGTAGGGACGGATCTCGGCGATGTCATCGCCCAGGGCGCCCTCTGGAGTGCCTACTCGGATGACGCTGTCCCGCTCCGCCACGTTCGGCAGGAACATGTCCTGGCTCAGCAGGTGGACGAGGACTCGGCCGCGTTCGCCCACAGGAACCCGCAGGCCGTTGTCCGGGTCGATGACTTCGACCATGGCCTGCGGCTGGTGGGTGCGGAAGACGCAGCGGTACCCGTCGTAGGAGCCGTGCGGGAGCTGCGGTGCGATGCCCATGAGGCTGTTGCCGTACAGGCCGACCACCGCGGTGTCGGGGAAGAACTCCTCCTCGACCAGCCGCAAGGTGGTGGGGCTGATGCTGGTACCGCTCCAGATGAGTCCTCGCAGTTGCCCCTTGAGCCGGTCGTGCAGCTCCGGGCGGGCGCAGAGGGCCTCCAGCACCGGCGGGGTGATGAACAGAACGCCCACCCGCTGGGTCTCGACGATCAGTTCGGCCTGGTCCAGTACGTGCTGGACGTAGGCGTCCGCTTCGTCACGGCGGCCGTCGGCGATCAGACGCTTCACCCACCGCGGGTCGAAGTCGATGGTGAAGCAGACCCCTCCCCGTGCCTCGGCGAGGGTCCGCATGGAGCGGCCGACGATATGGGGTCCCGTCGGACCGATGTGCAGCCAATGGGATCCCATGGGGAATCCGTGGTCCGTGAGAACCGAGCTGACCCAGTCCAGTGCGCGGGTCCGGGAGCTGCTCTCGACGATCCGCTTGGGGGTTCCGAGGGTGCCCCCCGACTCGTACACACCGAAAGGCCGTCCCGCACAGCCTGCGGGGAAGAGATCGTCGACCGGGACCTTGCGCAGTTCCTCGCTGACGTCGGGGAAGTGTCGCAGGTCCGCGAGAGTCGTGATGTCGGTTCGGGGGTCGAAACCGAGGCCGGCCGCTTTGCGCAGCCAGAACGGCGATCCGGTCTGCTCCCCGAAATGCCATTCCAGAACAGCCCGCAGGTGTTCCTCCCCGCTGAGGGATCCGACCTCCTTGTCAAGGGGCGACCGCAGTTCGAGGCTCATGCCGATACCAGTCCTTCTCGTGCCTTGTGAAATCCGCGGGCGGCGACCAATGCGTTCTCCACCATGCGGAGACCGTGTTCGGTGAAAAGCGATTCCGGGTGGAACTGAACGCTCTCGACATGAAGTTCGCGGTGCCGCAGGGCCATCACCTCGCCGTCCTCGGACCAGGCGCTGACCTCGATCTCCGGAGGCAGTGTGGCGGGGGCTACGACCAGCGAGTGGTACCGCGTCACGGTGAGGGGTGAGGGGAGCCCGGTGAACACTCCGCGACCGTCGTGCGTCACCCGCGAGCACTTTCCGTGCATCGGCTTCTTCGCGTGGACGACCTCAGCCCCGAACACCTGGCCGATCGTCTGATGTCCCAAGCACACGCCGAAGATCGGGACACGGCCCGCCAGGGAGCGAACAGCTTCGAGCGAGATCCCGGCGCTGTCCGGATTTCCGGGCCCTGGAGAAATGAGGAGGAGGTCGGGTGCGAGCTTCACGATCGTGTCGACCGACACCTCGTCGTTGCGGAAAACCTGGCATTCCACCCGGAGGGCGCCCGCATACTGCACGAGGTTGTAGACAAAGGAATCGTAGTTGTCGATGACGCAGATCATCCGATCGCCCTCTCCAGGTCGATTCCGACGGCGCGGGCCGCGGCTCCGAGTTTGGCCAGGCATTCGGCGTATTCCTGTTCGGGGTCGGAGTCGAACACGATGCCGCCGCCCGCCTGCAGCCGTACCTGTCCCTGATGCAGGACGACGCTGCGAATGGTCAGATACAGATCGACGTCCTCGCCGCCGAAACTGCCGACGGCCCCCGAGTAGAAGGCGCGGCCGACCGGTTCCAGTTCGTCGATGATCTCCATCGCGCGAATCTTGGGCGCGCCGGTCATGGTGCCCGCGGGGAAGGTGGCCGTGATCAGATCCGCCCCGGACTGTTCCGGCCGCAACTGCCCGGTGACATCCGAGGTGAGGTGCATGACGTGCGAGTAGCGGTCCACCTCCATGAGGTGCGGAACGTTGATGCTGCCCGAAGTGCAGACCCGGCCGAGGTCGTTGCGGGCCAGGTCGACCAGCATTCGGTGTTCGGCCACTTCCTTGTCGGACGCCAGTAGCTCCTGCTCGGCCAGCCGGTCGGCAGCCTCGTCGGCGCCGCGTGGGCGGGTGCCGGCCAGCGGGCGGATGAGGGCCTCGCCGCCGGACAGCGTGACGCATGGCTCCGGCGAGCAGCCGGCGACTTCGAACTCCCGGCTGCGGTACCAGAACTGGTACGGCGAGGGGTTGAAGGAACTGAGCGCCGCGTAGAGCGCGAGTCCATCGGCATCGGCCTCGGCGGTGAGCCCCAGTGACAGTACGACTTGGAAGATGTCTCCGTTGACGATGTAGCGTTTCGCCTGCTGAACGGCTTTGTGGTAGTCGGAGCGGGTCAGCGTGAACTGTCCGACCCCCACCCGGGGGGTCTTCAGCGGCTGCGGAGCAGGGCCGGTCAGCAGGCGGACCGCCCGCGCGCAGGCGCGCGCGGCGGCGGACGGGTCGACGCCGCGCCCGATGACGCGCACGGCGCCCGGTTCGAAACGTATGAGGATCTCGGGGACGAAGAAGTCGTAGACGGGTAGGTCCGTGTCGTCGCGTGGCTTGAGCCGCTCGATGTCACGTGCGGCGTCGTAGCCGATGACGCCGAACCAGCGTCGTTCCTCGGCCACTTCGGCGTCTGCGAAATTCAGGTCCTCGATGAACCGGACGGCTCGGTGCAGGGCCGTCTGCCGGGGTTTCCGATTCAGCTCCGCTGCCAGCCCGCAGCTGATCAGAGCGAGCTCACCGACTGCCAGGACTCCGGGTCGTGTCTCCCCGGCGTACGAGGTGGCGAGCAGGATGCGTCCATGGCCCCGCATCGCGGCGGCCGCATTCGCGGGGTCCATGCGGCCGGGTAGCAGCCTCTCGCACCGGTGGACGGTGTCGCCCTCGCGCAGCGCGGAAATGATGGAGACCGGATCTGCCATGGGCGTGCCTGTCATGCCGAATCCACCCCCGCGTAGGAGGCCGGGACCCGGAACTGCGTTCGTTCCTGCTCGGTGACGCTCTGCCCCATCGCATAGCGGAACGCGGCGAGCTGAATGGCGCGCGGAGGGCAGCCCTCCACATAGATGCCGGCGTCCCGGTTCTCGTACAGACAGTTACCCACGAGGACCACGGCACCGCGCAGTTCGGGCATGACGGCCTGGGCGCCGGAGACGACCGTCATCTCGCCTTCCCAGAGGCGGATGTCGTCGCCAAGTGCCTCCATTGCCGCGGCTATCCAGCGACGGCAGGCGGCACAGGCGTTGTCCGCGTGGATGTGGATGCCGGCCCGAGGCGGGGTGATCACCGAGGGTGCCCGGCGCATGGTGAAGGAGAGTTCCTCCAGCGGGGTGCCCAGCAGTTCGATGTCGGTGAGGTCCTCCGGCCCCATGCCCCGGCTGTGCGCGTCGCGCAGATAGGCCACCTCGTGCGCCTTGAATCCGGCGAGTTCACCCACGGCGACGTCGAGAGCGACGGCGTTGGACGAGGCAGCCAGGAAGCCGGCCTCCCGAAGGTCGCCCAGCATCGGGTAGTTGCCTTCGATCACGGTACTGCCGTCGGAAATCGCCAGATCCTGGTGGCGAAGCAGATTGAGGTCCACGGTGGATTCGTCGACCCCGGCCATGTGCACGATCCGGGTGGTGAAGCCCGGCAGCAGACCCACCAGGTTCTTCATCGCATTCGAGTACACGACGCTGGCATGGGTGCGCAGCTGTGGAACTCCGATGAAATAGTCGCAGTCCAGGATGAGTTCGGGGATGGCCAGCGGAACGCGTAGCGAGGTGGCGCCGGGGATGGGAGTGACGCGCAGGGGCATGTCGTCAAAGCTCATGACGTCCGCGTACTTGTGCACCTCGTGGTCGCGGAGCACATCGAACAACGCATGAGTGCGTTCGGCGACGACGGCCCGGGCACCGTGGTCGACGACGGTTTTCGCGATGGCGGCAAGGAGTGCGGGGCTTACGTGAAAACCCGGTTCCACCTGGAACATGTTGGGCTTGATCAGTACGGTCTGGCCGGCTTTGAGTCCGCTCAGCGGGTTGCCGAGCAGGTCGAGCAGCCGAGCGAGGGCCGCCTCCATCTGCGCCACGTCGGCCCGCGGGTCGGTGCGAGTGAGCGCTACGGAGTAGCCGGCTCCGGCCGGTGGGTTCACGGAATCAACTTGCATCGTCGTTCTCCACGGCTACGACCCGCGCCGGAGCGGCCTCGACTCCGGCGACCTTGACGGGCAGTGCGATGAGCTGCACCACCTGCTGGGACAGCTCGTGCATGTTGGTCAAGTACTCGATCAGCGGAATGCCGGCCCCGAGCAGTGCGTGATGGACCGGCGATTCACGGTCGCCGGGGCGCTCCGTCAGACAGTCGAAGCCCACGAGGCAAGCGCCGTTGTCGATGGCCCACTCCGCCGCGGACGGGGTGAGGTACGGCGGCTTGTCCCAGTAGTCCTCACGCCCCCAGGCGCGGCGCACGTAATCGGTCCTGATCAGGAGGCGGTCGCCACGCTGCCAGACCTCGCCGAGTTCCTTCTCCAGATCTTCGCCGGTGACCGGGTCCAGGTCCCCCTTGTGCGACAGGTCGGCGACGCAGGCGCGACCTATCAGCGTTTCCAGCGGCACGGCGTCGATGCCCTCGGCGCCGGGGTAGAAGTGCAACCGGTACTCGATGTGCGTGGCGTTGTGGGGGAACAGGTGCAGCGTGGAAAACGTACGTTCCGTACCGTTCGGGTCGTTTTCGGGGGTCATCGCTCGCTCGGCGGTGAACTTGGGGAACCACGGTGCCGGATAGGAAGGCATTCCCTCGTAGAAACCGTGCGTCAGATCAATCAGCCGCGGCACAATGTCTCCTTGTTCGCGATCATGGCGAGACAACACTGCGGCACATTGATGACTGTTGTCAATGCATTCACCGTGATAATTGACTGACCCTTAACAAAAGTCAATTCCGGTCGTGGGCGGTTCCGTCCCGAGGGGAGGCTTCCAGGGCCGAGGCTCGGAACTCGTCCCAGTAAGCCCTGACCGCCCACTCGTTGATCGCGCGCTGCGGGCGGCCCAGAGCCGCTGCCGCACTGGCGACGTCCACGAACTCCGGCTGAACGGTGCGTTCCGCGCCGCTCCCTCCGATCTTCACCCGCACGGACTGACGGTTGTCGGCAGGCCCGAGCTCCACCCGGGTCATGGATCGAGGCATCAGTTCCCGCTCGGCACTCCACCACCGGACGCCCAGCGTGCAGGTGTGCGCGAAGAGGGCTCCGGACACCGCAGCGCGGTTCCCTGCCCGGCAGAGCGCTGTCACCAGCTGGCC
Organism: Streptomyces sp. NBC_00576; assembly: GCF_036345175.1. Classification (NCBI taxonomy): domain Bacteria; kingdom Bacillati; phylum Actinomycetota; class Actinomycetes; order Kitasatosporales; family Streptomycetaceae; genus Streptomyces; species Streptomyces sp. NBC_00576. The sequence continues at coordinate 4,437,556 of NZ_CP107780.1, forward strand.
AGGGCGTCCGCCACGACCCGTCACCTGGGTGATCCAGCAGTCCCATGCGCCGGCGGCGCGCAACGCCTCCAGCGTCCCCGGCCACAGCCTCGGGTCCATGTCGTCGACCATGCTCTCCAGCACGATCACCGTGTCGTGACCGGAGGCGGGCGCCTGCGGCGAACGGCCGATCATGACTCGAGTCACGTTGGGGCGATCCTGCAGTTCCCGGGTGCCGCCGCCGTATCCGCCGGCGGTGATCTGCATCGCCGGCGGATCACCGGGCCGCGCCAGCGCGGCGACCAGGGCGGCGCCCGTGGGAGTCGTGCACTCACCGGGCAACGCTCCGCCGGCCAACGGCAGACCGAAGACACGGGCGATCTCCAGTACCGCAGGGACCGGTACCGGCAGTACCCCGTGCGCACCCCTGACGTGTCCGGTGCCCGCTTCGAGTGCGGTACAGGTGACTTTCACGTCCTCGGCGAGAAGCCCGAGGTCATCCAGCGCCGCAGCACAGCCCACCACATCGGCGAGCGCGTCGAACGCCCCCACCTCGTGGAAATGAACTTTCTCCCGGCTCGTGCCGTGGACGGTCGCCTCGGCGTCGGCCAGGAGCGAGAAGGTGTGATGTGCGAAGTGCGCCGCGGCCGGGCTCAGCTCCTCGGCCCGGTCCAACAGCTCCTGCACATCGCCGAGGTGGCGCTCGCGGTCAGGCACGGACGGCATGGCGACATCCACCCGGGTGCAGGCCAACCCGCCCCGCCGGTCGGCACGGGCGCTGATCGAGAGCCCCGGGATCCCGAGCGAGGCGATGGCCCGGTTGACCTTGTCGAGGCTGGCGCCGGCGTCCAGCAGCGCTCCGAGAAGCATGTCTCCGGCTACGCCTGTGGAGCAGTCGAGATGGGCTGTCAGCAGCGCTTCGGGGGATCCCCCTGTGGATGCGTGCTCAGTCATGCGACCTCTCCTCGCTCCGTGCGGGGGCTGCGGGGGCTGCGGGGGCTGCGGGCGCGGTCTGCCGGGCGATCTTCGCGGCGTGGACGGCGGCTCCGAAACCGTTGCCGATGTTCATCACCGCAACACCGGGACTGCACGACGAGAGCATGGCCATCGCAGCCACGAATCCGCCGGCGCTCACCCCGTAACCGACCGGACTGGGTACCGCTACGACAGGTGCGGAGATCAGCCCCGCCACCACGCTCGGCAGCGCGCCCTCCATACCGGCGATCACGACCGCGCAGGCCGCACCGTCCAGCTGCGGCAGTACTGCGAGCAGCCTGTGGAGGCCGGCGACGCCGACATCCGCGATGAGCCGTCCCGTGGTGCCCAGTACGGCAAGTGTGGTGAGGCACTCGCGCGCCACCGGGAGATCCGAGGTACCGGCGGCGAGCACCACGACCTCGCCCCGCGGTACGGGCAGTTCGCCCACCACGACGGTGCGCCCCAGCCGGTCGATCTCGACCTGTTCGCCGGCGAAGTGACCAGCGGCCCGGGAGAGCACCTCGTCGGGGCATCGCGTGGCCAGAGCCGGACTGCCGGGATCCGCTTCGCGCAGCCGGGCCAACAACTCCAGTGACTGATCGGGGGTCTTGCCCTCAGCGAAGACGACCTCCGGCACTCCTGTCCGGCGACGGCGATCGATGTCGAGCCGAGCTGTTGACTCGACCTCGACAATACGTTGACTGTCTAGTTGAGGGAATGTCACTCTAGTAAACATAGACAAGTAGTAACAGTCAGCGCAATGACTCCGAGGACTCCCATGACGTCTCCCCCCGACCTCTCGGCCATCGTCGAGGGCCTGCTCGGCCGGCTCTCGGACCTGGGCGGGGTGGTCGTCGCGTTCTCAGGCGGTGTGGATTCCACCGTCCTCCTGGCTGCCGCGCTGAGATCTCTGCCGCGGGGCAGGGTCGTTGCCGCGACGGCGGACTCCCCCAGCCTGGCCCGCACGGAACTCGCCCACGCGCAGCGCCTCGTGGAAGCGATGGGGGCCGAGCACGTCCTGGTCCCGGTCGACGAGCTGTCGGTCGACGGGTATCGCGCGAACGCCGGAGACCGCTGCTACTTCTGCAAACAGACCATGCTCAGCGCGTTCAGCGAACTGGCCGTCACACGTGGCCTGGGCCACGTCGCCACCGGAACCCACCTGGGCGACCGCCGGGCCCCGCATCGCCCGGGACTGCGCGCCGCCCGGGAACTCCGGGTCGTCGAACCGCTGGCCGACGCCGGATTCGACAAGTCCGCCATCCGAGCCCTGGCCCGGGCCTGGGAGCTCGACGTGGCGGACAAACCTGCCAGTCCCTGCCTGGCCTCGCGGCTGGCTGTCGGTGTCCCTGTCACGATCGGACGGCTGAACCTGGTCGAGAGATCCGAAGCGGCGGCCCGCCTTTTCCTCACCGAGTCCGGTGTTCATCCGCGCGATCTGCGTGTCCGCCTCCTGGCAGACCAGTTCCGCCTCGAACTGGACGAGCAGACCTACACCGATGTGACGAACGCAGGCCTCATCGACAGCGTGCTGCAGCACCTTTCGTCCACTGGACTCGTAGTGCACGGCACGCTCACCCACTACCGATCCGGATCAGTCTCCTGACCTGTGAACTGAGGCAGGGAGCAAGCAGCCGGACCAGCCCGAGGGCGACGGCATACCGCAAAGACGCATGGTCCGGCTGGCCGGACTTCATCGGCGGGATCCCGGTGACCGACCCCAAGTTCAAGCCTCAGCGTGGGCCCCAGCCGACGTTCCTGCTCGCCAACCATGACCAGCTTCCGCCCCCGGAGCAAGCCATGCTGGACTTCGAGGCACACGTCGCGGCGACCAAGTTCGCCGTCGCCCCGCCGGGTTCCCCGCTCGCCGGACAGCTGGTGATCACGCTGCTCGTGACGAGGCCCCGATGACACTGCCACCGGGCCGACCGAAACTCGGCCGACACCTGCTGATGGCCGACCCGGACGACTGGTCCATCCGTGGCCTGCCGTCCGAGCCCGACCTGCACCGGCCGATCGACGTCGGATTCGCGCCCGGTGATCCGGCCCTGTACGTCCTGGCCTTCGGCGAATTCGAGATGACCGACCACGGTGTCGAGGCCAAGGCCGGGACCGGCCGCCTCCTGCACTGGGAAGGCTGGGACCAGCCCACCGCCACCACCGACTGAGCCGGCCCGCGGCTGGTCCGCCACCCTGCGTGTACCGCGTACCGCATAGCACCGGCCTACCGAAGGGATCAGCGCACGTCCCCCCGGCAACACCCCGAAGAGGTCAGTAGGGGCGGTCCGCTCCACCCGGAGCGGACCGGCGCGGGACGGTGGTCGACCGGGATGGTCGTGGATCGGGACGGTGGTGGAGGCGGCCATCGCAGACGGTGCCGCCACTTGGTCGGCCCGAACTTCGGCATGCTCGCCGCCGGCCAGTGGCAGCGGCGGCGTACCGCGACGTCCACCAATCATTCGCCGCAAGCCACAGAAACGGCAGGTCAGAGGTAGTCCGGCTCGCCGTCCCGCCTTGCTGCCCCTATACAGAGGACACTCGCTGGCGCACATCCGCTACGCTGTCCCTGGTCGGTCGTTGGTACGTCGCGCTGTCTGCTCAAGTGACACTGCGGAGGGACGTCGCACCACATCTGACCAGCGGGCTTGTGATCCTCACCGAAGATCCACTTCCTGGATTTTCGACAAGGTTTTCCACAGGCCCCCGCCTTCGTGGGGCTTGTAGAAAACTCCATCGCCGCAGGTCAGCGGGGGGCCAGGAAATGGCTCCAGAACGCAGACCCGCCGATTCGGAAACGCTCAGAGAATCGCTGCAGGTCAAGGCGCGTTCTGGGATCACGCCGGTGGTTCTTCTTGCGAGTGACGCGCAGCCACTTGAAGCGGTTCATACTCTCGTCGGTTTGAACCCTCCATCGCGCCCTCAACGCTTCCCCTGGGCGGCAGTAGACGACGGTCACGTCGGCGCCATCAAGAACATCGCAACCACATGAGGTTTCGACCGGCAACTGTCGGCGTACAAGCTGCGCAAGCAGGCGCAGGCCCCGCCCCCAGTGGAGTCGGGCACTACTCGGTCGGCTGTAATGCCGTTGTGGAGACATGGTGGTGGGATGCGTTGCCGGCACCGGTACGTGAGCAAGTCGACGCTCTCGTCCTGAGTGACCGTCGGCTGCAGGCGATCCGGGTGACGCTGGAAGCGGTTCAGGTTCTACAGGATGGCGCCCAGGCTCCGCATCCTGGCCTGCACGACTGCCAGCGCGTGGTGATGGCTCGCTATCAGGCCCTGGCTGACCGAATCGTCCGGCAACCCGATCCCCCGAGGGATGTGGAGAGGCTGGCCACTCGCATCGGCCAGCTGCCCGGGCAGCCGGCTGCGGTCGAAGCCATATGGGACGGGGACACGGACGGCTGGTTCGTGGTGCTCGTCGCTGTCCTGGACGCCCCGCAGGGCGAGGTCGAGCTCGCGATGATCCGCCATGGCTCGGATCTCCGCATCTTCAACGGACAGGTACCGCCCTGGCCAGAGTCACAAGAAGCCGTGAGAACTGGCACTGCTCTGGCCGGACGTTTCAGCGTGCCCTTCCACTTTGCAAGCCCGGACGAGCCCGATGACGAGGCACCCCGGTGGCGGGCCTCCCGCTCTTAATCCACTTCCTGCATAGTGCCGGGTTCACTGGCCAGTACAAGTTGAGTGATGGTGTGTCCGTCGATGGTGCGGGCGATGACGCGATACAGACCCGGAGCGCTCACAATGGTCCTGGCCTTGATGTATCCGTCGCCCCAGCCCAGTTTGAGGGCCTGCGAGTTCCGGCCCTCGACGTCAGCTACTTCGCATCGGAGACCGGCCAAGGAATCTACGCCACTGAGCGCGATGGTCCAAGGGGCTCCGACATCCACAAGATCGGGGACCTCCAGTCCACAGCCGGGTGCGCCCTGGGGCGGCCCGAGGTGTTCGTCGTCCCTCAATATCTCCGCGACGGCCTTGAGCGCGATGCGATCTGAGGCAACGGCGCCGTGGTGGAGCGGAAGTGGTGTGACAGCGGGTCCTACGGCTGCGGAATCTTTGTAGACGGTGCCGTCACCCATCACGTCGAAGAATTTCAGGTCGCCGCGCGGGTCGCGGATGAAGTCGCCACTTCTGTGCTGGCGAGCTCCGTGGTGATGCGGTTGGACGACGCCATCACGGATCGTGAGACTTTGCATGGTGGCCTGGTTGGTGCCGGCAACGGCCCAGTGCCCGGGCAGCATGACGTGGACCTGTTTTCCGTGGAAGTCAGCTGCTGCCTGGGCGAGTTCGGCAGTACCGCCGATGCTTGTCACATCACTGGGGGTAAGGCGACGGACATTGTTTCCGTCGACGAGGCAGGCGTACTGCGGCAGAAGGTCATGGAGGCCGGGCATGGTGGCCGAGATGGACTGCAGTTGCCGATGCGGGAGCGGGACCGGGGTGCCGCGCCCGGTGTTGAGGATCGCGGTTGCTTTCACCGCACCGTAGAAGGGTGTGCCAAGGGTGAGGACGGCGCGGGTGTCGTCGGCCAAGTCACTGTCGTGCGTGGCATCAAGGGCGGCGCGGGTAACGAGACCTCCCATGGAGTGGGCGACGAAAACGAGGCGTGCGGGTCGCTCGTCGACACGGTTGCGGCGGGCTGCATCGTGGGCGGGATGCAGCCGCCAGGCAGTCAGGTGGCGGCGTGCGGCCTCAGCCAAAAGGCGACCGTTAACGCTGACAGGCAGACGCCAGTCGTAGGCGAACTCCAAGACGGCGGCCGAATCGGCGACGCAACCGCGGACAGCCTTGATCAGGTCGGTGTAAGGCTCGAACCCCTGGAGGTAGGGAGTCCAGGACGAGTGGCGCATCAGCTGAGTGGCCTTGATCCGGTTGGTCTTGCCTTCCAACTCCTCCGGAGTCAGGCGCAGTGGCTCAAGGCCCTTGGACCGGGTCCATGCCTTCAGGAGCCATGAAACGCCAGATAAGCCCCAGATGGTCTTCTGCGTGACGGTGTCGTACAGCTCGCTGCCCATGATGCCCGGGACGATGACGACGGCGTCCTGGGTGAGGTCGGCGACCACAGCCGATGCGCCGGCTGCGGATTTCGCATGTTCTGGCCCATGATGGTTCATGGCTGTGAACAATAGAGAACATGCAGGGGGAGCACGGGGAGATTGGCTTAGCCGGGCAGGCCAACTCGTCAAAGGATGAAGAGGATGCGCGGGTGGCGCACTCCGGCTCACTGGTCATCGTGACCGTGGAAGACGGGGATCCCGAGTTCGCCAAAGCCATCGAGGAACAACTGTCGGTCGTGACTGCGTGGTGGCAAGCCGCGCCGGCACCGGGGAACGGATTTGTACAGACCGTTCTGCGTGCGCCGCAAGAACGTCATGATGTGGAGCGCTTTCTGCACGCCTCCGGCATTCGGGAGGCGACAGAAGACGAGGCGCTGGTTCTGTACATCACGTCACACGGCGCTGTCGGCACATCCACCAGACACTTTCTGCTCCTGCCAGGCACTGACACCGATCGGCTGCTGGCGACGGGCATGCCGACGAACGAGGTCGTCATCGCCGCTCTCGACTCTCGCGCCCGCCATGTGCTGGTGATCGTCAACGCATGTGAGGCGGAAGGCATCGACGTGGAGCTGAAGGCTCTCGCCCGCGACCTTGCCCGGCCAGGGACCGCGGAGAGGACATTGAACGTCGTGGCGACAACGTCGACCCGTTTCCCGGTACTGGGCCGCGAGTTCGCCGTCGTCCTGCGCAGGGCCTACGAGTGGCTGCAGGACGCGGCCGGTATCGCCCGCCCTCACCTGTCGATCTCCGAATTCATCCAGGCCCTGGAACAGGCCACCGAACGACTCAACGAAGAGCGGGATCTCTCGCTGGCCGGCCCACGAACGGTCCTCCAGGGCAAGCTCGGCGCCCCTGTCCCTACGCTGCCCAACCCCGGCTACCAGCCCAAGCCGCAGGTGGTCACCCGAGCCAGGGAGGAGGTCGCGGCCACGCCCGAGGAACTGGAGTACTGGCTGGACCGCGCCAGCGGCCGCGCCAGCAAGGATGATCCCGGCTGGTACTTCTCCGGCCGCCAGGAACTCAACCGCCGGCTGACGAGCTTCGTCAGAGGTCCTTCGGGCGTCCTCATCGTGACGGGCACCGCAGCCAGTGGAAAGTCCGCGGTACTGGCCCGGACGGTGACCCTCAGCGATTCCGCCTTCCGAGCGTCACCGCGCTACGCGGAGGCCGTGAGCAAGGCACCTGCGGACAGCGTTCCGGACGAGGGGTCCATCCAAGTCGCAGTGTCCGCCCGCAACCGCGGGCCGTTGAGCCTGATCGAAGCCATCGGCACCCGCCTGGGCTGTGAGCAGGACCGCGCGCAACCGGCGACAGACGCAGTGCGGCAATGGCAGGAAGGGTTGCGGACTTTCTTCACGACCCGTCAGGAAGACACGGTCACTGTGGTCGTCGACGGCCTCGACGAATCCCCCGACGCGGTCGCCTGCATTCGCGATGTTCTCGTGCCTCTCGCCGCCTGCGCCGGCGTGCCCGGCAGCGCAGGCAGCATCTCCGTCCCCCCGCAGGGTGTCGGCTTCATGTCGGCCGTATCGCCGCCCGCTCGCCCGGGACTGCGTCTTCTGCTCGGAGTCCGCAGCACCAGCCCGGGTACTCCGGAAGCAGCCGTCGCCACCGGACTGCGAGGGCTGTTGCAGGAACTGCTGATCGTCTTTCCGGCAGCGCAGGTAGTACGTACGGATGGTGAGGGGGTGCAGGCGGACATCGCTGCCTACTCGGCCGCTCTGTTGGCCGGCGCGGTCTGGGGCACCGACCCGACGGTGGTGGCCTCGGCAGCGGACTGTGTGGCGCGTCATGTGGGTCGGTCCTTCCTCGACGCGCGTCTGGCCGCCGAACAATTACGCCGCCGCGACGGAGCCACGCTGCTCAGCGACCCACTGTGGCTCTCACAGCTCGACCGAGGCACGGTGGGCCTGTTCGAGCAGGACCTCGACCAGGTCACCGATGACGGCCTGAACAAGGAGGAGGCACTCGCGCTGCTGCGCGCCACCGCTTTCGGACTGGGCCGGGGGATTCCCTGGGCCCAGGTATGGCCGGCCGTGGCCTCAGAGCTGCTGCAGAACCGCCTCGATCACGCCGACGAGAAGATCCGGCGCCTTCTAGTGGGCCGACTCGCCGGATATCTCACGCATGACGTCGAGGATGACCATGTCGTGTACCGGCCCGCCCACGAGCAACTCGGAGTCATGCTGCGCCGGTGGCCGCTGCCGCCGCAGGAGACGAGGAGGGCCTTGGATGAATCTGGATGACCAGCAGAGAGATCCCCATGCCGGTGAGCAGCAGACTCATGCGCGCATCGCGGCCGCACTGGCGCGTTTGGTCAGGCCTGATGCGGTGACCGTGCCGCATCCCTATCTGAGCCGATATCTGGCTCACCATGCCGCGCTCGGCGGCGAACTGGATGACAGTCATGTGCCGCCCGACCTGCTGCCGTGGATCACCGGCGACGGTGTCCGAGGGCTTCTCAACCTGCCGCACGCCCATCACGCGGACCGGGCGTGGCTCACTGCATGGGCTGCTGTCGAGCCCTACCTCCAGGATGCGGATCTTTCCTCCCGATGCTCTAGCCTGCACCTGGCCTACACCGCTTTGCGTTTTCCCGGCGTCCCTCGCCAGCTCCTCCCTCAGGAGGCCGCAGAATTCGCGGGCTCCCGGCTGTGTGTCCGCTGGTCACGATGGGCGCCCCCATCCAACGTGCTCGCGACTCTCAGCCGCCGCAGTCTGTCGCTGACCACGGCCGAGGGCCCCGGTGGTGCCGCGCTTCTGGCCCTGGGCAATGTGTCGGGCAGCATCGAATTCATCGACACGACCACCGGTGCACCTGTCGGCGATCGGATGCCCGCACACGATGGTGATGTGCGGTGCCTGTTCTTCGTGCCGCACTCCACCGGTGGTGGAGCGCTTGTCTCGGGCAGCACCGACGGCACGGTACGCGTCTGGGACACGGTCCGAGCAACACTGCTCGACCACAGGGCGTTCGGTGGACACACCTGGACCTCCGCTGTCACCGGATACCGCGACGACGCAGGGGCGTTGACCGTGGCAGCGGTCGACGGACACGGCACGGTGAAACTGTGGCGCGAGCACTCGGAGGAACACCACCTGGCCGACATGAACGCCCACCCGTTGGAGCAGGCCGCATTCGCACTGGCCCTCGCCGACGGCCCCGGCGGTCGGCAGGTGCTGGTCGGCGTCGGCCACACACTGAATATCTGGGACATCGCAGATCACCGGCTACTGCATGAGTACCCTGTCGGCGCTCCGGTCAGGTCCCTGACCGACACGACAGTGCCCGGCCGGTTCGCCACCGGCCACAGCGACGGTTCCATCACTCTGTGGGACACGGCCTCAGGCTCCCAAGCCATCTTCCCCGGGGAGGGAGAGCCCGTCACCGCCCTGGCGGCACTGCACATCGACGGCTTGGACCTGCTCGCCTCAGCAGCCTCGGGACCACCGATCGCTCTGTGGGACATCGGCGCCGAACGGCGGACCGGTCAGCTCACGGGGCACACGGACACCGTGACCGCCCTGCGCACCATCTCTGCCGACGGCACCGATCGACTCGCCTCCACAGCCCGGGACAACACCGTCCGACTGTGGGACACCCGCGCCATCCACCACGCGATTTCGGGCACCGCCACAGCCCCCGCCGCGGTGGCCGCGGCAATCACCCCGGACTCCGCTGCCGCCCCGCACCTGGCCGTCAGCTACGCCACCGCACAGACCCAGGTCTGGGACACTCTCAGCGGCACGGCCACCGGCCCGTTCGGCAGCGACCCGGAGCGCCCCCCGCCCACCCTCACCTGGGCACCGGAGAACCAGGGCCGGCGCTTGCTCCTCTGGGCGGCACCCGACCACAGCATCAGGTCCTGGGACCCCGTGCGCGGCACTGCTGCCGACATCCTTCTCAAGGGGCACTCCCAGCCGGTACGCACCCTTGCCTCGACCGTGGCCTGCGGTGGACGACGGTTGGCCATCAGCGGCGACGACTTCACAGTCCGGTGGTGGGACCTGGACAGCGGACAACCGCTACAACTGTGGCGGCACCCCTACACCGTTCGAACGGTGGCCGCGGCGTCCGACGGAGTCGGCGCGGACTGGTTCGCCTCTGGCAGCACTGATGGGGCAGTGCGCCTGTGGGACACCACAGGCGGTACGCCCAGGCATGTTTTCTACTGTCGGCAGGGCTTCGTCAATGCCGTGGCCATCAACGCGGGCCTCTCGCGATTGCCTCCTTTCCTCGCCAGCGGTGGAGACGACGGCACTGTGCGCCTGTGGGATCTTGCTGCCCTCGCGCCCATCGGCGAGCCGCTCCAAGGACACACCGATGCCGTCGAGGCCATCACCACCTGGACGACATTCGCCGATGTTCCTCGCCCCTACGTCGCCAGCTCCTCCCGGGACGGCACGATCCGATTCTGGGAAGCGGCGACATCGCGCTGTGTTCTGCAGCTGGCCACGGGAAGTCCTGTGCATACGCTGTCCGCGCATCTCTCCGGCCAATCGACCAGCAGTGTCGTCCTCACCATGGCGGGAGAGGCCGGGGTCGCCGTTCTCGAGCTGGACCTGGAGGACCTATCACCTACGAGATAGGCCGTGCGCCCCCTCAAATCCTTCGTGCGCCCCTCATGGGATCGGCAGGATCGGCTGTTCTTACCTTCCCAGCGGCAGAAAATGATCGTTCTGCCGCGTTCAGACGCCTGGGCACCCGCGAGTGCGTGAGAGGCGGATGTCCTGAAGACGGAGCCTCGCCCTCCGAGCGCAGCGAAGCACGCCCGCCCCTGCCACACACGCGGCAAGCGGCAAACTCGATCTGAGAACCGACACGCGCAAGTGAGTACCCGAGTGAGGAGCGGCCCATGAGCGAGGGCACACCGTTAAAGGTGAGTCTCATACCGGCACCGGAGCGCGGGGTCTGGCGCCTGGGAAAGGCGAAGAACCCGCGCAAGTACGACAAGATCAGCCGGGAAGACGACAGCCGCTCGGGGGGCAACCGGTGGAGCCTGGTGAGCTACGGCACCCTGTACTGCGCATCCGACCTTGACGGGTGCTTCGCCGAGGCACTGGAACCTTTCCGCGTAGATCCCGAACTGCGTGAATTCATCGGGGACGACTGGAACGAGCCCTACTTCATGAATCCCGGCCACCTTCCCCAGGACTGGCGCACCCGCCACACGCTCGTGCGATTACAGCCGGCCAAGGAAGCACAGTTCTTGGACGTCGACGACGAGCAGACCCTGCGCACACTGTCGGAAGAGCTCAAGGAAGAGTTGGAGCGGTTCGACATCACCGACTTGACCCCCGAACACATCCAGGGCACGAACCGCAGGGTGACACGCCAGATCGCCGCCTGGGCGATCGCCCAGCGCGACCCGCAACAGGGCCGGCTGGTCCACGGGATCGCCTACCGCTCCCGCTTCGGGATGCGTCAGTGCTGGGCCATCTTCAACGATGTCGACCTGGAGGAAGTGGAGAGCCAGCCCATCTGGCCGGAGACCGAGGGGCTGCGCAGAGTCGCCGAGGAGTACGGACTCACCATCCGCTGACGCAGCGGCATCACACCCACCATTTCCTGGTCATACCCGCCTTGAAACCTCCACCAATCCCGTAACCCGAACGAAGGAAAACCCCAGTCGCCACCTGACACCGTCAGACCTCTGGGCGGGTCAAAACCGCATGTCAGTGATTCAATGTCGGCCCAGCAAACCGATCTTGACGAATCATCAGGCAGCAGAAGTTAGCGCAAAAACGGTGGAGTTAGAGGTGGATTCTGGGTAGCCTTAACTCATGAACCATTGGGGAGAGACCGTGAACACAGCCAGCCGCCACTTACCAGCAGCCGCCATCGCCACACCTGCGATCGCGCTGATACCTCCTGACGGCGCTCCGCAGGCCAGCCATCTGAGCAACTGGCGTCGCACCAAGCTCTTGCACAGCCTGCACCCCCTCAGTCAGCCCCGCACCGGATCTGTCTCCGAGACCGGCATGCAGCGATGCTGACCACAGGCGTCTAGCGCCGTCAGGGTCCGTAGAGGTCACGCTTCCCCACGGAGCCACCCATCAGAAGCGTCACAGACAGCTAGCGGCGTCGAGCCTTCATCTGCAGTCCATCGGACATGCAGCAGGCCGAGTTGTCCGCAGCCAAGTCCTGCACCCGTTGCCTGACACGCGACCGGCCGTCCACCGGCCAGGCGTGCAGTCAGAAGCACGAGGGAGGAAATGCCATGGCCACCACAGCCGACAATCCTGCAACCGCCAAGAGCACGGCAAGCGCCGAGCGAGCCCACGTCACCACCGTGCGCATGTCCATCGCGGACATCGCCCGTTTCCTGCAGGACAACCTCGGCCAGCGCCTGACCGCTCGAATCACCAACATCAGCGATCCCCGACAGGTCGGTAAGTGGGCTTCCGGTGATTCGGCGCCGCGCCAGGAAGCCGAAGACCGTCTCCGCGCGGCCCTGCAGGTCTTCCAGCTCATCCAGGATGCCGAGAGCCTCTACACCGCGCGTGCTTGGATGATCGGGATGAACCCGCAGCTCGAGGACGAAGCCCCTCTAACGGTGATCGCCGACGGGCGCTTCAAGGACGTCATGGTCGCCGCCCGTGCCTACGTTGACGGCGGCTGACTCACTGCAGCTGGATACACATGGCAGCGCAAAGTCCTGTGCCGCCCCATAGGCAGTGCCGCGGGGCGGCACTGCCATGCACGGGAGAAGAAAACACAGCTCCTTGGAACTGTCACAGGCCCACTGCCTCTCCGTCATCGAACGCATCAAGCCGTCAGCCGAGGCCAGGGTGCGTTCCGGACCGCGTCGGCAGTCCCACCTGCTGCCAGGAACCGTGTCTTCAGCCCTCGCGGACCGCTCATCGGCTGCCCGGTGGCTTGGGCCAAGGTGCTCCCGTGATAGCAGCATCCAGCAGATCGCCCAGGCGCAGCCAGGCTGTCGGCCCGGAGTAGGTGGCTGGGCAGGTCGCGAATCGGTCCCACGCGCCCTGATCTGCGCCCAGGGCCTCGCGTACCGCGGAGACCACTGCCGGATGTGCGCGCGCGTGACGGCCGCCACGGGCGCGCAACGCTGGCCAAGCCGGCAGGGCACGTACCAGTTCCAGCCTGATGTCCGGCCTGGCCAGGACCAGGCGAGTCCAGGCCTCGCGCCACGACGGGCCACCACCGAGATTCCCGCGCAGGCCCTCGGTGAGACGGAGAAGCACCGTGTCCGGGGAACCGTGCCGACGCAGTACCTCCTCGAAGTCGTCGTCGGATCGATGCCCGCTCGCGGCGCAGGCGAGGAGAGCCTTCTCGACAAGGGAATCGTCACTGGGGTGCCGGTCCAGGTACTCGGTCAGTGCCTGTACCTGGACGCCAGCCAGTTCGCGCACGGTCACCTCGCCCGGGGCACCGAGTGCGCTTCGGCGGCGATCCGCGCCGACAGACGACGGCGGGTCGGCAAGGACGCGCTCGATGGTGTCGAGGATCTCCTCGATCTCGCGGCGCTGGTCGTAACGCACCTGAAGGCCGGGATGACGAAGGTCCAACCGTTTACGCGCATGCCGGGCGATCGGGCGGACCCCGGCCTTGACGTCCTCGGTGACCGTCGGAAGGTGGAGCAACATGTCGCGTACCCAGGCCACCTTGTCCGCGTTGATGACCGAGTACCGGTCTTCGGCTTCCCAGAAGGGAAGGGCACGGACGGCCGTCTCGGCGAACCTCGCCGCGAGGTCGGCGAGCGTGGTGGCGGAGGCCCGCCAGGCGACCGATCGGTATCCGTCCTTGGCCTGCGCCGGGTTGAGGAGGTGACGCCAGGTTCCGGATGCGGTGTGCTGCACCCAGGTGACGGGCGCCTCGCACCCCATGTCGAGCAGCGTGGTGCTCTCACGGCCCAGGAGACGACGGAAGCGGGTCTGCTCCTCGTCCGTGAGGGCGAGCAGTTCCGCGGCGAAGTGATCCAGGACCTGCTGCTTGTCCGTTCCATCACGGCGCATACGGGAGGCCTGGGCCAGCAGGAGCTCGTAGGGGAAACGTCTGAGGTCGGCCTCGGCAAGCTCGGTCAGCAGTTCCGGCTCGACCGTCCAGGGCAGGCTGCCGAGCAACTCGTCGCCGATTGTCCGCTCGGCATCGGTGCCCCTGGCCCAGTCCACGAACGCCCGGTGACGGTCCAGATGTTGATTGAGTATTTGGCGCCACATGCGCTCCCAGGCTTCGTACGCCCGGCTGTGCCGCTCCAGCCTCTCCGTGACGTCCTCTCCCTCGCCCGGCTCGCCGAAGTCGGGGGCCGTGGGAAGCGTGTCGCGAGCTGCCACGAACACCAGGTCGTGCAGCGGGCCTTGCCGGAACATGATGTGGGCCGGGGTGGGTTCCTCCAGCAGTTGGGGAGTCATGGGCGGCGGCGTACCGCCGCGGGCACGCACCTCGTCGGCAATCGCATCGGCGAGCCGCTCCGCGACGCGTGAGCTCCCGAACTGGGCCAACTGCTCAGCGGTGCACCGCTTCAGTGTCTGGTCCCGCAGGGACGCCGGACATGACGGGTGCCCGAGCGCGAGCGGGACCAGGATCGGCCGACGGTCGAAGTGGGACGGTTCCGTCTCGGCGTCCAGATCCGCCGCCACGGCCGCCTCCAGAAGCCACGCGGGCGCATCCTCGGCATGAGGGCCCGACAGAAGAGCCTCAGCGAGGACGGAGCGGTCGTATCGGGGCTGGTCCGAGCGGACCTGCCGCGCCGCCAGCCGCACCACGGGGTCGTCCGGGCCGCGGTCGGCCATCGCCGTGAGGAGAAATTCAGAGGACAGCACAGGGTCGGAGTGTTGGCCGGTCACGAGCGGTTCTCCATCAAAGAATGTCGGTGTGCGTGCTCAGCATGTCGAAAGGTCCCGCCCCGGGTCACTGCAGACCCGGAACGAACAGAAGGGCATCGAGCGGGCCGACTCGGGTCGGGTGAGGGATCTCGAGCCAGCCATCGCCCTCGGCAAGACAGCGGGGGATGGCCCGGTAGCGGCGCCACTGCCAGTTGATCCACCATCGTGGCTCGTTGGGCCGGCCTGAGCTCCGCGTAGAGGTGGACAGCATTTCGCCGGCGAGTTCGATGTCCTCGATCGCCGCCCCCAGACTCCGCGCATGCTCCAGCGCGGAAAGCGCGGTTCGGCGCAGCGGGCTGTCGAGGTTCCAGCGACCGTCAATGGCCATCACCGTCTCGCGCCCTGGGGGCATGACGTCGGCGTCGGGGAGGGTGAGACGGGAGATCGTGACCTGTCCGGCGTCCCGCCATTGGACCAGGTCGTGACGGATCGGCCGAGGGATGTACCGGTCAAGGCCTTCGAACTCCTCGATCATGTCGTCGCGCGGCGCCCGCCCGGCGTTGGAGTCCTCCTTGATGCCGTGCAGCACGGCGAGTGCCTGCTCCAGCGTGTCCCCCCGGCGCCACAGGAGAAGCATGGCAACGCCTTCGCGCTCCAACTGCTGCCGCTCGGACGCCTCCCATTGGAACTGGATGCCGCGACGACGCCCGATCAGCGCCTGGCGCAGATCGATCCGAGGATCCCGTGCGGAGGAGACCAGGTAGGAGACGAGACGCGCGTCCATCTGCTCGTCGCGGTGGAAGTCCACCGCAATATCCACGTCGTGCGGTTCCAGGGCGCCACGCGCGTACGAGCCGAACAAGTACACGGCGTCGACCAACTCCAGCGGCCAACCGGCACCCTCATGAAGACGCTGCAGCATCTCCGTCACCAATGTGGTGGCCCGCTCGCGTTTCACCGCGCTCCCTCCCCCTGCCTTCTGCGTCCCCCAGGCGATCGTAAGCTCCATGCCCCAAGCAAAAAGGGGCGGTTCACAACACTCCATCCCGGTTGTCTGGGATTATCGGCTGCCGCTCCCATCGTCAATAGCCGTCGTTACGATCAGCCATTGCGGAATCCACACCTACTGACCTGCTGCGGCAGGGCGCGGGCCGCCCTCGACGAAACTCAACCCCTCAGCAGTGCGCTGCGCAAATGCCTGGCTTGGGACGCCAGGTCTGCTCCTCGGAACTGCGACAGCGCCACAGGGGTGGGCACTCCGAGAGGCGTCGCCCGGCGCAACGGCTTTCCAGGTCTCAGCTCACGACGACGGGAAGTGCAGACCTCGCCCTTCTCTCACCTGAGGAGCGGCGCGCGCCTTGATCAGGCTGAAGATCTACCAGGTCCCCGTCGGACCTGCTTGGCCACGCCGGTCGTGTTGCACCGGAAGCGCGCCATCTCCTCGGTGACCCCGGGTGAAGACCGCACCTGGCTGCAGCGGATCAGCGCTCACCACGACAACCATTCGGTCCACGTCGGCCGGCGCGCGCACAAGATCGGCCGTGACTGCCGAGCCGGCGATTGAAACGCCGTCTTGGGCAGGGTGGTTGTAGAAGACCAGGTCGTCGTCACTCCGAACCCTGCCGTCAGCTCCGAGCAACAGCGCCGAGACATCCGCGGCCAAGCCCTGAACCGACACCGACAGCACCACCGGCGCCGTCATCAGCCCGGTGTTCTCCCCTTTACGCAACGACGCCGTCTGCATCCTCGCCCCCTTGATCGCCAAGAGGGAAACGCTAGACGCCTGCTGCCCGACCGTCCCGGCTTTGGACAGAATTCGCCCTCTGAGCCGCGTACGGCCACTACCTCCCGACCGCAGATGACGAACTTCCCAGAGGCGGATGAGGCTCGTACATACTCCCGAAACGTCTGCCAGTGCCACACTGTGCCCCCGGAGAGAGGGGTGGCCATGGGATTCGGTTTCCGTGTCGGTGTGCCTGGGCTGAGTGTGCGGGTCTCCACACGCGGTGTGCGGACCTCCGTCGGTCCACGTGCGGCGAGGCTGAGTGTGGGCAGCGGCGGCGCGAGGGTATCGACGGGACTCGGCCCCTTCTACGCGTCGAGTTCCCTCAGCGGCAATCGCCGACGGACCAGCACTCATCGTCGTACCGCGCAGACCCGGTCGGTCGCCCCCTCGGTCGCCCAGTTGGAGCGGGCGCGCCGCCAGGCGGAGCGAGCTCAACAAGAGGCAGAGCGTGATGCCGCCATCGCTCAGCTGCAAGACCTGAGGCGGCAGATGACCAGCGTCCACCTGCAGTCCTTCGCCTCCGCACAACCGCCTCCGATCCCAGGAACTCCACAGCTCGGCCTGCCGTGGGCTCTCGCCGAGGCCCAGGCCTTTCACCTTCAAGGAGTGGGCCGACTGGCACGTACCGAGCGGGCTGCTGCCAAACAGCGCGCACAACAGGACGCCCCCGCCTACCTGGCCGCGGAGACAGCACGTCTTCACGCAGTCCGGGAACAGATGGCCACCGAAGTCGAGCAGTGGTGGGACGCGCTGCTCTCCAACGACGAGGCCACCGTCTGCGAGGCAGTGAACACCGCCTTCTCCGACAACCCGGCAGCCGGCTGCGCGGTAGGCGTGGAAGGCCCGGTCCTCTCTGTCGTAATGCGACAACAGGACCTCGACACAATGCCCACCCAAACCGCCGGCCTGACACCCAGCGGGCGTCCGACCCTGAAGAACCTCACCAAACGCGACCGGATCTTGTGGTGGCTGACAGCCATGGGCTCCAACATCGTCGCCACCCTCAAAGAGGGCTTCGCAACCGCGCCCGGCATCGAGGCCATCGACCTGGCCGTCATCACTCGTCTGCCCGACACCCAGCGACTCGGTTTCGTCGTGTACGGCCGCTGGACACGGCATGCGATCGAGTCAACGCCCTGGCGGAAGCCAGAGGACGCCCTGCGCTTCCTGGACATCGGGCAGGACACCGCCTGCTCCGTAACGACCACCTCCTCCGGCAACCTCTCGAGCACGCTCAAGCCGCTGGACGCCGCCCGCGTATCAGGCCTCCAAGACCTGCTGGACGGCGCCCAGGACGATCCCGAATCCGACGAACCCTCCCTTGCCGACCTGGACATCGCCCTCGGCACCAACACGCCTCCCGGTAACCCGGCCACGGTCGACGAGCCATACCGGATCAGACCGTTCGCCGAGTGGAAGCAGCAGACTCCCGCTCGGCCACATCCCGCGCCCGTTGTGCCTCCGGCCGCGTCTGCGGCGCTCGTCCCGGGTCAGACCCTCGTCCTGCCCGAGGAAGCCTGGCTGGGACTTCGCGCCTCTTTCAGCTTCGCCGGAGCCGACGCCGACCTCACCTTGTTCCTGGTCGGGGATGACGGCCGAGTCGCCGATGACGAGGACTTCGTCTTCTACAACCAGCCCTCCGCCGCCGGCGGTAGCGCACGTCTCCTCGGCAAACAGCAGGAGGGAACGCACACGGTCGAACGCGCCACAGTCCATCTGTCCGCCCTTCCCGACCGGGTTCGGCGGGTGGCCGTCGCGATCAACATGGATGTCGACGCCGGCCTGACCTGCGGATCCCTCACTCACGCAGCCCTGGACCTGGACTACTCGGGCGGCACCGCCTGGACATTCATGCCTCCCGCCGACCCCTCCATCCGAGCCATGGTCATCGTCGAGCTCTACCGGCACAGCGCCGACGGCCATCCGGTGTGGAAACTTCGAGCACTCGGCCAGGGCTGGGCAGACGGGCTCGACGGCCTCGCCCGCGCCTACGGGGTCGACGTCGAATAACGGGGTGACGAAGAAACCCTTCTCACCCCTGCTGACATTCCCTTGGGCTGCGGTCGGTACAGGTCAGCCACTGACTGTGCTTTGGAAGCCGCGCCCCGCAAGGCGGAACCCTCCGGAATCCATAAACACTGGCGGCCGACTGGGCCCCGCCAATGGATACAATTTCCGCAACCGAAGGGGCCAGTAAACCATTCCAACACAAAAGAGATGCCACCGTGCCACCTTATAGCCTCGAAAACCGGCCGGTCATCAGAATTGCTTCAAGCGCACTCTTCGAAGACCAGGAAATGCATCTCAGAGGAACGTCCCAGATGACTCCGCGCGTCCGCATTCCATTCGGGGTTGTCAATCAAGGGGAGAACACCACAACGTCCGAGGGTCCGCGCCGCAGGCGGTACGGCATGTCCAGGGTTCCCTCGCGCCCTTTTAGCGCGTCGGCGAACTCAGGAGAATGAACGAGAAGCGCTCCCCGCATCGGGCAGGTCCCGGTGTTCCTCGTTGAACCTGTGAGCAATCCGGGTGGATAGGCACAGCTGGTTCCGCGGACTGCGGTCTCGAAGAACCGGCGGTGCCGCGAGTCAACGCCATCGCAGCAGCCACGCATCCCTGCATGGACATGTTTCTCCGCTCACCACAGGGCGAACCGAACGCCGTCCAGCCGCTTTTGAAGCGCATGTAGTCCCTGAAAGAGTCCGGCCCGCCCAGGTTCCCACAAGACCATCAGACGCCCCGCCCGGATCGCCTGCAGCGGATCTACCGGCCGCCCGCAACCGGGCGGGCCACAGACCCATGTGCACTCTCGGCACTACCGCCGCCCCATGCCCCGCAGGGATGGCCTCACGCCAGGTCGCCCCGTGGCAGCACCAAGCCCACCCACAAAGCAACGCAGGGGACAGAACGGTCCAACCGCGTTCCCCTCCAACCCTCTGAACGTCGGCTGCCGACTCTTCGTCAACGAGAGAACGAGCAGGTCAGAAGCATCTGCATCCGTCACCGGGGTCATCAGACCCGATCCCCTCAACCCGCACCCGTCCGCATCCGCTACCCTGTCCTTGGTCAGTAGTTGGTACGCCATGTTGTCTGCACGAGCAACAACGCAGGGGACGTGGCACCACTCCTGACCAGCGGGTTTGTGTCCTTGCCGAGAATGCATCTCCTGGACTTATCGACAAGGTTTCCCACAAGCCCCCGCCTTCGTGGGATGTGTGGGAAATTCCATCGCCGCAGGTCAGACCCCATCCCCTGCAGAGCCCTAAAACGCCGTAGCGCGAATCTCAAACGTCCCTCTTGCGTTCTTGCAGCTCACGGCACGTGTCGCACTCGACAGGGCAGGCCCTGATTCGCTGCCACCTGTGCAGCCCGGGCGGACCGATCAGGCACGGCGTCGGCACACATCGCACATCTGACACGGGTCAGCCACTCACCCATCGGACGGCCTTCAAGTTGCTACTTGAGTAGCTCACTGTGCAGCCTTACTCCGTGCCTGACTCACACCTCCCACAGCCACACTTCGACCGCTGCGCCTACCTACTCCTCGTGGACGACGAGGACCGCCTCATGCTGTGCGGCACCTGCTGCAGCGGCTGGACGGTCCCCCGGGTACTACTCGACCCCGAGGCCGATTTCCGTGACGCGGCCACACAATTCCTGGCCGATAAGTTCCAGATCCACAATCCCAAGTACGGAACCGTCTACGGGGTTCGCAAAACGCAGGATTCCGAGTGCTGGGAACACGAGCACCCGACGGTTGCGCACGTCCTGCTTGTAAGAATCGACTCCGAGGAGTCCGACTCGATTCAGCGGACTTCCACAAAACATGCCAGATGGGGGATCAGCGAGCTCAAGGACCGCCACCGTGAGATCTCACCAGAGGGTGTAGCCCTTTTGGTGTCGGGCTACGTAGAGGGCTGGATTCCTGACGGCATGATTTCTCTCCACTGAGCCGCCCAGAAGACTCGGTAAATCTTTCTTTCGCCTGGAGGATTGATGTCCCTGCATGCCATCGAGATCATTCTGACTCGAACTGTCAGCGGTGTTGAGCTGCAATCCGCAAAACGAGCTGGCGGGATGCCGATGGCCTCGTCTTCTGACGGTAAGCGCATCGCCGTCCTCGTATCGGCGAAGAGCATGAATCAGGCGATCAAAAAGGTATGGCGCAGGCTTGAGGAGACTCTTCCCATCGATGTTCTCTGCACCCTGTTTCCCGGGCCGGACGGAATGCTGCGCATGAGCATTCCTTTCACTCCGGAGGACAGAAGGCGGATCCGCACGTTGGCAAGAGCGACAGGGAAGAGTGCGGAGGATTTTCTCAGCGACGCAGTCTCGGAGGCCTTGGCACGTGATCGCTCAAGCAACTCAGCACGCCGGGATTGTGTGCTCAATCTGCTGTTTCATCAATGCGCATCCGGGCAGGTGCCGCTGGCTTCGAGCGATACCCTGCCGATTTCAGCGCTGCCTTCTGGTTTGAGTGACCTGGTTCGGCGCGTGTCCGTTTCCGGGGACCGAGTGCGTCTTGTCGATGATGGTTGTCGCGTTGCTGTGCTGATTGGCGAGCAGACACTGGCGGATCTCGAGGACGAGCTCGCGATCGCGGAGTGCCGACTGCGAAAAGCCGATGGTACGCCTCGGATTCCTCACAACGAAGCGGTGGAAGAGCCCGCGGTGAAAGACGGCGAAGAGGGCGAGGGCGACGAAACGGCGGGTTCAACTGGGGTTTGATGACGAGCGCAAGGTTGTGGTGCCCTCGTTCGTGACGGCGGCGGCTTCGGGCCGGCGCAGCTTGTAGAACCAGTTGGGCACGGGCGGGCCGTCGCGTCGCAGGAGATAGGTGGCGTCCTGGAGGCGTCGGCACTCTTCGACGGGGATGTCGCCGGGACTGGCCTGGTACTTGTCCCACACATCGTGAATGTCGTCCTCGACCTGACGGCGTTTGGTGGACTGCTGCCAATGGCTACGAGCGAGTTCGATGGTGTCGAGCAGCGCTGCTGCGCTGGGCAGGAAGAGCGCCACGAGGAAGTCGAGAAGCGTCATGTCGCGTACGAGCGCGAAGATGATGACCGCGAGAGTCCATGTGCCTCCGACGATCGTCAGGAAGGTGCCGTACGCGTGGTGATCCCGTCGGCTCCAGACCGCACTCTGCCGCTGGCACAACAAGACGTCGCCGGGCCAAGGGGTGTCACCCAGGTCGAC
Organism: Streptomyces sp. NBC_00576; assembly: GCF_036345175.1. NCBI lineage: Bacteria > Bacillati > Actinomycetota > Actinomycetes > Kitasatosporales > Streptomycetaceae > Streptomyces > Streptomyces sp. NBC_00576. The sequence goes on from NZ_CP107780.1 coordinate 4,459,351, forward strand.
GCTGTACCAGGCGAGATAGGGAGCGGGGTCGGGTATGCGACGGGCAGCTGAGGAGACGTCGTCGGGGACAGGTTGGCGGCCTACCAGGGCTTGGTTCCAGCGCAGGTGAAAAAGCTTGGTGTCGTACAGCTCCTGGATGTTCACGGCGCGCAGGGTGGCACTCTGCTCCAGGCCGGAGAGCACGGTCCGTCCGAGCACCAGCCATGCAGCGGCGATGGCCCCGCGGGTGCCCGCGCTCGCGGGGAAGAAGATCGCGAAGAGGGGCGCGGTCAGGGCGAGGAGGACGTTGCCCCAGGTTCTGATGCGGCGCCACCACATCGCCGCCCGGTACAGGTGGGAGTACGCCAGCAGCCTGTTGAGGTGCTCCGGCTGGTCCTGGCGTTCCTTGATCCGGCTGGAGGTGCCGGGGGGCACGGGAGGCTGCTGGCCGGTGGTCATGACTTGGTGAAGAGGGGGCCGAAGAGGAGCTGCCACGTCGCCAGCGCATCGCCGGTGCGGCCCGCGCGTTCGAGTCGGAGCGCCTCCGTGCACGCGGCTTCTGCGGCTCGCAGCGCTGTCTGGGCGGCCTGGAGCTTCTCGGGCTGGCCGACGAACATGTCGGAGACATCCGGGCCCAGGTGGGCCGGGTCCGGCCACCGCTCCGTGATGGCGTTGACGGCGGTGGCGAAGAACTGGCGCAGTTCCCTGGGGTAGGGCCCGACCCAGTCACCCTTGATCAGCTCCAGGGCCATGACCTCGATGAGGAACGATGCCTCGATGGGGTGGCCGTGCTCGCGGTTCCACGTCTTGACCATCTTGACGAGGGGCTTCCACTGCTCGGAGAAGTCCTTGTTCGCCTGGGTCGCGAGGTCCGCATGGATCTTTGGGTTGGTGGAGATCCACTCGGCGAGCACGTCGTCGGGGATCAGGTAGTGGTCGTCCTCGATGAAGGCGGGCACGACGTCGAAGGAAACCACGTCGCCGGTGAGGTCGTCGACCAGTTTCACGCCGAAGTCAACGCGTACCGCTCGCCGGTCGCAGCACACCCGGTCCTCGCCGTAGATCGGTGCCAGGATCGCGCGTACGGCTTCGAGGACCTCGTGCGGGTGCTTGCCGAGGTAGGCCCTGTCGTTAAGCACGACCATGATGTCGACGTCCGCCAGCGGCTTGGTCTTGGTCGCCCGCCGGTAGGCGCCGGTGAGGAAGGTGTCGGCGATGTCGAGGGTGCTGTCGTCGAGTTGCTCGCGCATGCGCTGCTGACGGTTGCTGGCCTGGGCGGACTCCGTCGATGTGATCTCCAGGTTGCTGCGGAACTTCTCGAAGGCCTCATTGACGTTCATCATGATCCTGTCCGGGCGTAGTAGGAGAGTCCGGTGCCGAGACTGCCGCCGCCGATGGCGGTGCCGACCTCGTGGCGGGTGAATCCGGCCGTGGACCGCAGGCTGGTCGTGGACCATCCGGCGACGTCCGGACGACCGGGCTTGTTGTCGGCGACGATGCGGTAGTCGCACCTGGAGGGAACGGCACCGGCCTTGCGGACGGCGTAGTAGACGGTGTCCGGGTCGAGCCACAACTCGCCGTCGGCATCCGGGTAGTAGCCGTAGTCGATGGTGAAGTCGAAGCGCCCGACGAGGTCGTCACCGTAGCGGCGGCTCGGGTCGTGGATCTCCAGCACCAGGGAACGCAGGTGCCGGGAGGTGAGCCAGGCCTCGACCCCGCTCTCCAGGATCGGCCACTGGTTGGTCATCTTGGCCGGGTCGAGCCCGCTCTCCTTGACGATCCGCCGGAGGCCTCTGATGAGCCCGGTCGACACATGGGTGACGGCGTGCGCATGGGTATTAACGTGGACGGCAGTGCTCACGACAGCTCCAACTCGTCGGTGTTGATGACGATCCGGGACGCGCGCGCGTGAGCCTGGGTGTCGTCAGGTACGTCGTCGTCGAGGGCGCGGACGCTGATCTGCGGGTGTCCGGCCAGGGCCGCGCGCAGTTCGTCGAGGTCGTCCTCGGCGCAGGGCAGTGACAAGTGCCAGCCGGGCTGCTCCAGAGGGCGTGACGACAGAGGCGTCTCGCTCTGCGCGGCGTCTAGGGTGTCACCGCCGTGCACCGTGCGGATCCTGATGCGCGGGCCCGTTGCGGGCAGGACCACGATGGCGGAGTTGCTGGTGTACTCCTCGGCGATGGTCACGGAGCCCGGTCCGGCAACCGCGAGCAGGGCGGTACGGGCGGGGCCTGTATCCGGGGCGAGAAGGTCGACGATCGCCTGCCAGGTCTGGGACGAGGTGCGGTGGGGCACCGAGGCGATGCGGCGTGCGATGACACTCATGCCGTCTCCCGGGCGTGGTCGAGGGCAGCCAGGAGGTCCTGGACGGTCACACCGTTGGGGTCGCCCTTGGTCTCCGGCCGGTAAGCGCACGCGGCGGCGACCGCCTTGCGCAGACGCCGGCCGTCCAGGCCCTCGCCGCGCTCGGCGGCTGCGTCGAGGGCCTCGTCCGCGGTCAGCGCCTGGGCTCCGGGGAATGCGCGGGCGATCGCTCTGACGGTGTGCTCCAGGATCCAGCGCCGGGCCGTACGGTCGGGGAGCGGCACCCGGATGACGTTGTCCGCACGGGAGGCAAGAGCCGGGTCGATCGCATCGGGAAAGTTGCTGGTGGCGAGGACGAAGACCTCCGTGTGGCGGCGGGCGAGCCGGTCGAGTCCGACGAGGGCCGCGTCCACGGCGCGATGTACGTCGATGGGGTTGGCGTCCATGGACAGGGCCGCGCGGTCGGTCAGGAGGGTCTCGACCTCGTCGACCAGCACCACCAGGGGCCCGGCGATCGCCATCTCCTCGATGACGGTGCCGAACAGGGTCTCCACGCTGCGCTGGCTACGGCCGAGGGAGGCGCTGGCCAGAGCGTGGGGGTCGATCTCGAGGAACATCCAGGGGATGGGTGAGCCGAGGGTGCGGGCGATCTTGTCTGCGAGTCCGCGGGCGACGGTGGTCTTGCCGACCCCCGGGGCACCCGTGAGCAGGGTGATGCCGTGCAGCGGCACGGCATCGAAGGGGACGGCCTGGCGCAGGCGGATGCTGGACACCGCGCCGCGGAGCATCCGCTCCTTCATGTCAGTGGGCATTGCGATGCTCGACCAGGCTTCCCGGAACTCCTCGTCCGGCAGCAGTCGGGCATCTGCGATCCCCTGTGTCGCCTCATCGGGCAGGGAGCGGGGGAAGGCGTGCAGTCGTGCGGTTTCGCTCATCAGGCGGTCCTTTCCGGATCCACAGGACATGGCGAACAGAAGTGCACAGCGGTGCTGGGGGTCCGGAATACAGCCAGAGAGACCAGCGTTGACTCACACTGTACGACGTGTACCGATGGAGGTACAACCGAGTTCGGGGGCACATAGCGGAGGGGTGGGATGATCAGTCACAGGTGATCGTCCTAGAGTCGCCACGCTACGGTGCGCTGAAAGACGCCCGGCGGAAGGAGGTGGCGGGAGTGGACGAGCCCATCGACATCGAGGCGCTGCAGACACTTGTGCAGCAACATCGCGCACAGTTGGGGCTGAGCCTGCGGGCGGCGGCGGAGCAGGCCGACGTGCCGTTCAACACCCTCGCCCGGGTGGAGAAGGGCCACTTGCCCGACCTCGCCAACTTCACCCGGCTCGTCGACTGGCTGGGTCTCTCTCCCGAGCGTTTCTTCCAGCCCCAGCGGCTCCGTACGGAGAGCACCCCGGATGTCATCGCGTTCCATCTGTCGCGTGACCCCAACCTCACGGATGCCGCGGCCGAGAAGATCGCCGGGCTGGTCAAGGAGCTCTACGGGAGCCTGGCCGCCCGCGAGAGCGAGGTGAAGGTTCACTTGCGCGCGGCGTCTACTTTCACCCCGCAGGCCAGCCGCATGCTCGCCGACCTTCTCGCCACCATGCAGAACAAGCTGACGGCCTCCGACACGGGCGGCTCCGCCCAGGAAAGGGGTTAAGGGTGCGCCGAGGGTTCAAGTCGGAAGCGGAACGGCTGGCGGACCGCGTACGCACACAGCTCGGTCTGCGCTCCGACGTCCCGCCGGACATCCGCCAGCTGGCCGCACACCTGCGCGTCGAGGTGATCGACGCGCAGGAGCTGGTCGGCATGGACAGCCTGCGAGAGCTCGAAAGCGTGCAGCCCGGTGCGTTTTCCGCCGCCACGTTCCATCTGCCGGGCGGCCGTACCGTCGCCGTCTACAACCCGTGCAACGAGCCCGCACGCACCATAAGCGACATCGCCCACGAGCTGGCCCACGTCCTGCTCGGCCACGAGGTACGTGAACTGCAGCAGATCGGCGGGCACGCGTTCTTCACGTGCGACCCCGAACAGGAGGAGGAAGCCAACTGGCTGGCCGGCTGTCTCCTGCTGCCCCGTGAGCTTCTGCTCCGCCACGCGTACGCGGGCGCCGACGCCCAGACCCTCGCGGACGCAACCGGAGTCAGCGTGCCCATGGCCCGCTTCCGCCTCAACACCAGCGGCGTCCTGCTCCAAGCACGCCGCAGCCGGTCGACCCGAGGGCAGTGAACCCTCTTGGACGAGTGCCCGTTCAAGGTGCGGGGCACGCCGCGCAGGCAGTCGAGTATCGACTCCTTGCGACTGACCGCATCTCCGAGGCCATGGCCGCGCCCAGGGTCTGCCGGGTGGTGATGGAAATCCGTCTGATGCTGGCCCCGGTGCTGGCGCATCTCTGGAACACGAGACGCGCGCCCGGGTTGTAGCCACCGAGTGGTTTGCCAACCTGGTCACGGTGAAGTCCATCTGTGCCCGGCCGGTGGCTGAGCACGACCGTCACTCACCTCACCAGCCGCCGCGTCATCTGACACCGAGCGACCCTGCGGCGGTCGTGATCGGTGCCCGGCCCAACGCGGGCCGCAGTTCCGAGAAAGAGAGTGGGCGCAGGCGCACACCGTCCCCGGGTTCACCTGCCGCCTCGTGTCTTCCTGCTGTCACGCCGACCGCCGACGGTCTGGCCGAATGTGCGCACCCGACTCACCACTTCGAACAGATAGGCGATAGCTACGGGTCGCGAATTACCCGGGACGGACTCTTATGTTGGCTTGAAAATCAATCCGCCCATGAGCTGCCGAATGCCACACTCACATCGTGAATCTGATGGCGCTGCGCTTCGCACTCTCACCTATCACAAGCTTACGGGCGATAGGCATCATCCGGGCTTCGGGATGGGCTCTTTCGTTTGACGCCGCATGGCGAGCCGCCCGTTCGGCGAGGCACCCAGATGAAATTGTGTACCGGTCCTACGGTCACAGTCACACGCCTGCCTCATTGCATCCACCTGCACATACACCGCCAGAGTCACAGTAGTCACATTCCACACTCGCATAACTTGCACCCTGGAAAGATAACCGGACGGCCGAATTCATTGGCGAAAAACCGTTGGCTTATCTGGACCCTGGTTCGGTTTGCGCCACTCCTGGACGTCCGCATTTGAGTCACGGGCCGATGGCGGTATGAATGACGGCCTCTGCTCTCGACCCGTAATGCATGCCCGAGAAAGGAAAGCCTTTGTCCGACGCCGTGGACCTGTCCATGGTCGCCAGTAGCGCGTTGCCGGCGACCTTCACCTTCCTCTACCAACGCTTGGACGCGCTGCTGTCCCGTCACCGCTCCGGCAGGCCTCCGGAGCCGGAAGCGTCCCCCGAGGTGCCGCCGCAACTCGTCGGCGCGTTGCGGCTGCCACTGCGGGCCGATCCCGATCGGCTGAATGCCCATCTCGTGGTATTGGACGCTCTCGCCCTGAGCATGGCGCACTACCAGCGGGACCCTGCGCAGGTCAGCTCGTCAGACCTGCTGTTGCTGCAGACACTCGGCCGGGTGCGTGAAGCGCTGGAAGACGTCTACGGGCAGCGTTTCACCTTCGAGGGCGAGCGCCGTGCGCAGACCGGCCCGATCACGGAACACCGCTACGAGCGGGTGGCAGGTGAGGTCATCGGGATGGAGGCGGAGGACGCCATCCGTGGCGGGGCCAGGTCTGTGATCGACGCGAAGTCCGTGGAGCGCGGCGCGAAGGTCGTCGGTATGAAGGCCTCCGTCATCGAGAGCCACGGCTGACTCCCGCTCCCCCTGTCCCCGTACGCCCATCAGCCACGAGGAGTTCCTGCATGACCGCCCCCACCAGTGACATCGATTCCCGTGGCCGGCTTGAAGCAGAGCCCCGCGAGGACATCCCAGCGGAGGCACAGGCCGACCAGGGGCCCGATGACTCGGGTGCCCCGGTTTCCGGTGTCCCTGACCCGCGGGCGGAGCCGGATCCGGTGGAGGCACCGATCGCCGGGGCACAAGAGTCTCCGGAGGCGGCCGGTGAGACGGAACAGGCGACTCCCGACGCCGCTCGCCCAGAGGATCCGCTGCCGTCCGCGGAGCAACGTGACGGCGAGAGCCGTACGCCCGCTGTCCCGCAGGTCGGCGTCCACGCGGGCATCAATCACGGTCTGCTCGTCGGTCAGTGGTTCGAGGCAGTGCAGCGCCACAGCGGCGCGCCCCTGCCGATCGAATGGGTCGACCAGCAGCTCGCGGACTACCTGCCGATCGGCAACGAGGACGAAGCCGCCAAGCTGCTCAGGGACAACCAGGTTCTCGTCCTGGTCGCCGACGGACTCGGAAGCGGACGCTGGACTGCGGCACTCCATCTGCTGAGGTCGATGGAAGGAGAGGATCTGACGCTTCGCCGAGTCCGCCGCGACGCCGGTGACAGCTTCAGCATGGAAGGTCTGCGTGGCAGGAAGCGGACCGGCTGGATTCTGGACTTGCGCGCCACCGAGGAGAGCATCCCGTCCAGCTGTGATTTCGGGCTCGAACTGAGCCATGTCGTCGACCTGGAGGACGACGGGTCCTACCTGGTGGTGCTCACAAGCTCCGAGCTATGGGACCGTATCGGCCACGGCGCCGGCGCGCTCGCCCTGACACCGCGGGCGCCCGACCCGGTCCAGCTGTTCATCCGCTGTCTGCGATCGGCCGGTGTCACCAAGCCCGAGGCCTGGGCTGATCATCACCAATTCAAGAAGGGCCTTCCGCGGCGCCCCGGGCAGATCAGGCAGTGGGCACGCGCTATCGCCCAGAGCGAGGCCCAGTACCTGGCTGATGCCGGCCGGGGAACCGAGCTGGGCGACGACGAGCTCGACGTGGTGGCGAAGGCAGCCGGGAACGCCCTGTCGGACTGGCTGGAGGTACTGGCCGAGTGGCACGCCCACGACAGCCGCAACAGCTACGAGCGCAACTACCTGCTTCTGGCCGCGGTGTATGACGGAGCACCGGTCGAGAACGTCCATCGACGGATCGCCTCGCTCGCCTCGGCGTTCGGAGAGAAGGGTGAGAAAGCAGAACCCCTGTCGGGGCAGCAAGGTCCCGGACTGATCCAACTCGCGCGGCAGATCAAGGCAGAGCTGCTTCCTGACGGCTCCCTCCGGTTCCCGGGTCCCGGCTTCGCCGAAGCGGTGGTGAGGTACTTCTGGCGTGACCGGCCAGAACTCATCAATGCCTTCACCAAGTGGACCGCCCAGCTGTGCCTGGAACTGAAGCACCCCCAAGGGACGCAGCTCGCCGAACGCATGGCTCCTTGGGCCCTCCACCATCTCCAGGCCACCCGAACCACACGGCTGCTGCGTCTGGTGGCCACCGACTGGTCCGCGGACCGCAACCTCGCCCCGCATGCCCACGCCCTCCTGGTCGCGGCCAGCCTCGATCCGGAGATCGGCCAGCTCACCCGGAACGCGACGGGCACCTGGATGACGCATGTGGACACCACCGCCGCCCTCCAGCAGACGCTGGCACGGGTGTTCCAGTCCCTCGCTCCTGCCCACCCTCAGCAGATGCTCCGACGGCTGGGCGATCTCGCGCTGTCCACCAAACCCGGTGTCGCGGACGCCGTCGGAGAGGCCGTCAACCATCTGTGGAGCGACGACGAGCTGCGCCCCAGGCTCCACGCCACTTTGACCTCCTGGTTCGGCAGCGACCAGGAGACGCTCCGCAGGGCCGCCGCCAGCGCGTTCCTGAACCTGACGCTGCAACTCGACAAAAACGGACGGCCCTCGCTGCTCGGCGACGGCTCGGCCCCGGTCCCCGACTGGGTGGTCGACGGCTGGCGCACCGTCCTGGAGGCCGATGACCCCAGCCCTCTGGCCCGGCGCGCCTGCATCGTCTGGTTGGACTCAGCAGCAACCCGCGGCCCCGTGGCCGAACGCGTTCTGACCACTCTCGTATGCGCTGTCCACGACTCGCCCACCGATGACCTGCGCGGCCAGCGCTTCCTGAACCTGGTGCGTCTCGCCGAGCACTGGATGCTGCAAGGCCACGCTCTCGACGCAGGCGGGCGCAACGAGTTACGCACCGACCTGCTCCGCCGTACCCAGCTCGCGGACCCCCACCGACCCCGGCCGCAGGGCAGCGCAGCAGATGTTTAGACGCCGCTCCCCGCCCACGCGCTCCGGCTCCATCGATCTCGTGTTCACCGCCGCGAGTGCGGACGGCGGCTACCGCTTCGATGTTCGCGCCCACGGCCAGTGGGAGGCGGATGATTCCCGCCACCACGATCCCGCGGCGGCAGCCGCATGCCATGTCATCGACGAGGTCGTGCTCCTGTCAGCCGACTGCCCGATCCTCGCCCACGCCGAGCTGGAGTACCGCGCGAACGCCCGTCTGGGACAGCCGGCGAACCTGGCCGGCACGGGCGTACTCGTGCAGTGGGCCACTGTGCACGTCCATGCGCGGCCGGAAGACCTGCAGGATGCCCGGGACCACGAGCGCATCCGGGCTGCCGCGCGTGCTGCCCGCGAGGAACAGCAACTCCGCGTCGCCCAGTACGTTCGGTTCCGCGACCTGCTGCGCGAAGACCCGACCATCGCGCTGGCACAGCTGCTGCTGGAGACCCCAGCGGCGGTCAGTGCCGAAACCGTGACCGCCATGGACGAGATCGCCAAACAGGTGGCTGCGAAGGCGCCGGGAGCCGCGTGGGTGGAGACGGCCCGCCTCCTGGAGAAGTCCTTCGGCGCTCTGCCCACGGACGCCAAGCAGTTCATCGTCGACCGCTTGTGCAGAGCGCTGATGGAGTTCGGGGCCACAGAGCCGGCCGAACGCCTGCGGACGGTGCACGGCGACAGCCAGGCACCGGCCGACTGGGACGCACGGGCCTGAGCTCGATGCGCAGACTGTCAGGGACGGCCGAGGGCGCGGAACGTCCAGCAGGCTTCGCGCCAGATGTCAGGAGTGAGGGTTCCTCGCCCGTCGATCACCTTCAGGCTCGCAGCGCGAGCGGCAAGCCGCGCGGGGTCGATACGGCTGAACTGTGCCCACTCGGTCAAGTGCAGCAGCAGATCGGCGTCCTGGACGGCGGCGATCGGGTCGTCGACGTAGTCGAGTTCGGGGTGCAGTTTGCGGGCATTGTCGAGGGCCTTGGGGTCCGTGACGGTGACCGTGGCGCCGAGTTCGTGGAGTTTGTGGGCGACGGCGAGGGCGGGTGAGTCGCGGATGTCGTCGGTGTCGGGTTTGAAGGCGGCGCCCCAGACGGTGATCCGTTTGCCGGTGAGGTCGCCGTCACACTGTTCGCGTGCGAGGTCGACCACGCGCTCGCGGCGGCGGCTGTTGATGGCGTCGACCTCGCGGAGGATGGTCAGGGCCTGGTCGACGCCGAGTTCGCCGGCGCGGGCCATGAAGCCGCGGAGGTCCTTGGGCAGGCAGCCGCCGCCGAAACCGAGGCCGGGCCGCATGCCGCGGCGGCCGATGCGGGCGTCGTGGCCGAGGATGTCGGCGAGTTGGCCGACGTCGGCGCCGGAGGCTTCGCAGACCTCGGCCATTGCATTGATGAACGAGATCTTCGTGGCGAGGAAGGCGTTCGCGGAGGCCTTCGCGAGTTCGGCGGTGGCCCAGTCGGTGACGATCGTCGGCGTCCCCGCCTCGATGATCTGCTCGAAGCACTGCCGCAGCACCGTCTCGGCCCAGGAGTGCTCGGCGTCGAAGCCGAGGACGAGCCGGTCCGGGGTGAGGGTGTCCTCGACGGCGAAGGATTCGCGCAGGAACTCCGGGTTCCAGGCGACCTCGACCGCATCCCCTACGGGCGCGTAGCTGTGGAGCAGGTCGCGGATGCGGGGTGCGGTGCCGACCGGGACGGTGGACTTGACGGCCACCACGGCCGGCTTGTGGAGGCGGGGTGCGAGCTGGCGTACGGCGGAGAACAGGTGGGTGAGGTCGTAGGCCATCTCGCCTGGCTGTTGCGGGGTGCCGACGCCGATGAAGTGCAGCTCGGCGAAGGCGGCGGCCTCCGCGTACGAGGGGGTGAATCGCAACCGGCCACTCGCGGTGTGCTTGGCCAGCAGGTCGTCGAGGTCGCGTTCGTGGAAGGGGGCCTTGCCGGAGTTGAGGATCGCGACCTTGTCCATGTCGCAGTCCATGCCGAGGACCTCGTGGCCGAGTTCGGCCATGCAGGCGGCGTGGGTGGCGCCGAGGTAGCCGCAGCCGATGACGGTGAGCTTCACGCGCGTGTCCTTCCTGGTGGGGCCGCCGCCCGGCGGCCCCGTGCAGGACACGGTCAGGCGGGCCGGGCGGCCAGATGGCGGTGGATCCCGTCCCGGATGAACGGCGGGATCGTGAGGATGTCGAGGTGTTCGGGTGCGAAGAACTGGAGCTTGACGCCCTCGGCCAGCGGCAGGGCGGTCTCGTCGCCGTCCCAGGTGCCGGAGAAGAAGGTGATCAGCTGTCCGGAGCCGTGCTCGTCGCGGATCTCGAAGATCTCGGTAAGGCCGGTGACGGCCAGGCCGGCTTCTTCGTCGAGCTCGCGGACGATCGCCTCGTGCGGGTGTTCGCCGGGGTCGCAGCCGCCGCCCAGGACCGACCAGTGGTTCGGCCAGGCGATGACGCCCGGCAGGTCGTCCCGCAGATGGAGGAGGAGTTCGCCGTGGCGGTTGGTGATGATCGCGACCGCGCCGCGGGCGGTGGCCGGGACTTCGGAGGTGGTGTCCTGGTGCATCCGGACACCGTAGTAAGCGAGTTGCAGATCATGCGGCAGCCCTCACCGTCTGGTCGTGAAACCAGACCGACGCCATCAGGGCCTGCATCCGTGTGCGGTCGAACCGGCCGCCCTGCTTGAGGCCGCCCTCCAGCAGGGGCCGCCATGAGACCGGGGCCTCGGTGAGGGAGGTATGGATCTGGGCGTCGGCCCAGGCCGCGAGGGGGCCGTTCAACCAGGCGGGGACCGGGCTGGCGAAGCCGAGTTTGTCCCGGCTGCCCCAGACCTCGCGGGGAAGCCCGAGGGCCTTCGCCGCGTCCCGCAGGATCCGCTTGCCCTCGGCGGGGTGGCAGATCTTGTACTCCGCGGGCAGCCGGTAGGACAGCTCGACCAACTCCCTCGCCAGATAGGGAGACCGGCGTTCCAACGCAAAGGCAGAGGCAAGCTTGTCGCTGGTCATCACCAGCGGCCGCCAGGCCGTCGCCAGGTCCGCGAGGGTGAGTGCGCGGGCCAGATCACCATCGGAGCGGCCCATCACGCTCGCGATCAGGTCCCGGATGCGCCCCTCGGGGTCCGGGCCGCGCAGAACGAGCCGGGTGAGCGCCTCCGCCGGATCAAGGCTCTCCCCGGCGGTGTGCATGAGCTTGGCGGCCAGTGGCCGGTAGGGATCCATTCCGGCGTTCAGCACAGCGTCGGGGCCGAAGAGGACCAGTGCGTGACAGACATAGCCCATGAGGAATTCGTCCGGGCCGAGCCCGCCGACGACGACCCGCAGGCCGAGGTCGGCGACCTTCCGGTAGGCCATGTACTCGGAGAACGTGGACGCGTTGCCCATCGGGTAGTCAAGGGCGCCCACCATGTGCGGAAGGACCCGGGTGAAGTCGAGGTGATCCGGCTCGACGACCACCAGTTCGGCGCCGATGTCCCGGGCGATCGTCGCGGCGATCTGCGACTCGTCCAGCCGGTCCTGGCCCGGGTAGCGGACGGTGACGCAGACCGGCGGCCGCAGCAGGTAGGCCAGCACCGACGAGTCCAGTCCCCCGGACAGTAAGAGCGCGAAGTCGCAGGACGGGGCCCTGAGCGGGACCTGCTCGGCGAGGACCACGGAGAACCGGGCCAGGGCCTCGGTGTAGGTGCCGGCGAAGGGCTGTCGGCCTGTCAGCGACCACCCGGTGTGCTGGTGGAGGGAGCCAGTGGCAACGTCGAAGGTCAACAGGGTCGCGGGAGCCAGCAGTTGGATGCCCTGGAAGGGGGTGTCGACGCCGACCGGCGTCTCCAACGCCATCACCTCCGGCCGCAGGACCAGCGGGGCCGGTCCGTATCCGGTCAGGGTGGTGACCTCGGAGGCGAACGCGAGCCGGCCGCCGTCCAGACGCCAGTAGAGGGGCTTCTCGCCGAGCCGGTCCCGCGCGAGGTACAGCTTCCCGACCCGGGGGTCGTAGACCGCGAGGGCGAACATGCCGTCCAGCCCGTCCAGGCAGGACGGTCCGATCTTCGCCCAGGCCCGCAGCACGAAGTGCGCATCCGTCTCCCGGGCGGCGAGCGGGATGCCCCAAGCAGTCGCTTGCTGACGGTGGTTGTAGATCTCGCCGTTGAAGGCCAACAGTACGCCGGACTCACGGTCGAGATAGGGGCCGGGCATCGCCTGCGGGTCGACGACCAGCAGCGTGTTCATCGCCAGCACCGCCCGCCCGTCGGATGACGCTGCGTGCATGGTGCCGTCCGGGCCGCGGTGGGCCTGCGAGGCGCCCATGGCACCGACCGTGTGCTCGTGGCGGACGGCGTCGGCTCCGGCCAGTCCTGCGATTCCGCACATTTCTGGGTCACCCCCGAGTGTGGTGATGCCTTGACGGCGGCCACCGTCGGAAGGAGATCCATCCAGTTCCGGCGGCGGCCCTGACCTCCATCACAGCTGCCCCAAAGGCGTGTGGGGAGGGCTCGCACGGGGGCTCACGACTCGCAGACGCGGTTCACCCGGCAGCCAGAGGCAATACCCTCAGTGACCCAACACGCGGAATGTGTACGGCTCTTCGTGCTCAGCCATCTGTTCGAGCCGACCCGTGTTCCCGTCACCGGCAAGGGAGAAGGTCGTGGCATCGACCGTCCGCCGGCCCCGTCCGCCCAACACGGACCTGGCCCGGCTCATCGAGGCCTGCGGCGCGAGCCACAAGTCCCTGGCTCTGCGCGTTAACCAGCTCGCCCACGGCTCCGGGATGGAGACGGATTACTCGCACACGTCCGTGGCGAACTGGTGCCGCCGCGGCATGACGCCGAAGTGGCCGGTGCCGAAGCTGCTGGCGCAGGCCATCAGCGAGCGGCTGGGACGGCCCGTCGACCTGGGCGACATCGGTATGGGCGAGGCAGAGACAATCGACGCGTCGGTGGGGTTGGATTTCCCCAGGGACCCCGCCGACGCCGTCCGCGTCGCCACCATGTTCTGGAGCTCTGTGAACCGCCGCGACTTCCTGGCCGGATCCGGCTTCGCCGCCTCCGCGTTCACCACCCCCGTCACCCGATGGCTCGTCACCCCCGCCGACGAGACCGCCGATCACAGCGGCGGGAAGCAGGTCGGCCGGGCCGACCTCGACGAACTGCGCGACGCCGCCGACGACGCCCGCCGCTGGGACTCCAAGTACGGCGGCGGGAACTGGAAGGCCAACTCCGTCACCGACTGCCTCGACCACCGGGCCGCCCCACTCCTTCAAGGCAGCTTTTCCGACGAGATCGGCCGCGAACTCTTCTCCGTCACCGCCGAGTTGTCCCGGCTGGCCGGATGGACAGCATTCGATGTCGGCCAGCACGAAGCCGCCCAGCGCCACTTCATCCAGGCCCTCCGCCTCGCCCGCGCCGGCGGCGACGTACAGCTCGGCTGCTACGTACTCACCACCATGGCCATGCAGACCCTCATGCGCGGCTTCGCATCCGAAGCCATCGACATGACCCAGGGCGCCTTCAACCGCGCCAAGGGACAGGCCGCACCGAGAGTGCTGGCATTCACCAAGCTGATCGAGGCCCGCGCTCACGCTCGCGAAAACGACCCGCGGGCCGCCTCGCGAGCCCTCGCTACCTCCGAGAGCCTGCTGGGCCAGGCGAAGACCGACGGCGGTGACGAGCCCGCGTGGATCGACTTCTACGCGCACTCCCGCCTGTCCGCGGACGCCGCCGAGATCTTCCGGGACCTGAAGAACCCCAAGGCCGCCCTCGCCTGGAACAGACAAGCCGCCGCCATGCCATCCGGCGCCTTCACCCGCTCCGTCGGCATGCGCCTCGCCATCGTCGCAACCGCCCACCTCCAGGCCCGCGACCACGGCCTCGAACTCGGCCACCGGTCCGTCGACATCCTCGCCCGCGTCCAGTCCGCCCGCGCCAAGGACTACGTACGCGAGTTCAACACCGCCCTCGCCCCCTGGCGACGCGAGCCGGCCGTCCGGGAGTTCGTCCACCGGACCCGCAAGGAACTCGGTGTCGCCGCCTGAGGCCGACCGAAGGACCCACATGGCAAAGCCGATCTACAGCGCATGCACGGCGACCGGCCTCCGAGTGGATCGTCATCGGTACCGTCCTGCGGCTGGAGGTAGCGCTGCGGGCCCTCAGCGGGGATCGGGGTAGCCAAGGAACAGGGGCCAGAGGACGGGAGCCGTCCGGGGCATCGGCAAGATAGAGGCGGAAGTGCTCGCCGTCCTGGGGGCGAAAGACGACCTTCGTGTCGGCAGCCCGCCCGGCCTTGAGCGCTGCGATGGCCTGCTGACCGTTGTCGACCGTGACGTGGGCGTGGAACAGATGGACGGGGCCAATGTCCAGGGTGTGGCCGCCGACGGTGACTTCGAAGCCGGGAGGACCGAAGCGCAGGCATTGGGGCTGAGGGCCGAGGACAGTCCGAAGCACTGGGAAGTCCAGGCCGTTGAGGGTGATGGTCACGGTGCGCGCCGACCGGTAGGCCACACACCGGCCCTCGATGAGCAGGCGGGCGATCCGCAGGTCGATGCGCTCGGCGCCGCTGTAGACGAGCGGCGCGGGGAAGTAGGACTCGCAGTAGCGCTGCACGATCTCCAAATCCGTGAGGTACGACAGCAGCTTCTCGACCTCGGCATTGTCCTCGTCGGTACCTCTGGTGGACAGCTTCCCGGAGCCGAAGTCGATGCCGTCGACGCTGATACGAAGCGAGCCTCCACGCAGGATGCGCTGATAGAGCCGCAGCACTTTCATGGCCTCGGCGGGCTCTCGGCCGGTGAGGTCGAAGGAGTATCGCACCGTCCCCTCTATGCGCTGGTCGAACGGGACGAGCAGCTGCAACCGGGCGCCGTGGATGTCGGCTTCGACCGAGGCGCCCAGCTCGCCCGAACGTTGTGCGATCAGTCGTCCGGCGTACCGCCCGGTCGGAACACCTTCGGCGCCAAGGAACATGATCTCGGCAACGGCGTCGGACCGTACAGCGTGTGGAACAGGTTGCCAGGTCACTCGGACGTCGCTGACCGTCTTCGACAGCCATTCTGGGCCGTCGACCGTCAGACTGGCCACCGCTTCGGGAGGTAGTCCCACTTCCTCGGCGATCCCGTACCCCAGGGCCCGGGTGAAGGCCGCGGTCAGTCCGGTATCCAATGCCTCGGGGCGGGTCTTCAGACTCAGCCGAACGGGACTGCCCTCGTGCGCGAGCGCATGCTGGGCGCGCAGGGTCTGGATCACGGTGCACCCCGGCGCTCGAAGCCCCAGGTCCAGTCGGGGTCGATATTGTCCGCTCGGCTGCCGCCAGTCGGGGCACCCTTCCTTCGACACGGCCTGGCGGCGTATCCGACTGGAGCGACACCCAAACGAAATGCCCTATCAACAGCACAGCCATCTCCCCGCAGATGACCCTGCCGACGCCCTTGCCGCCCGACGGAGGTGAGGCCGGCAAGACGGAGGCAGCGACCGATGGTGCGAGCCGACTGCGGGCGTGAGTAGCGCGGAGACGCGTCGTTGGACGGTGCAGTGCGTGCCCTGCTCGGTACCGGTCGTCTCAAGGGTGCCGTGGTCCTGGAGCAGCTCGCACAGCCGGCCCCATCTGAACGCGGCCTCGTCTCGGCCGCGTCGGTCCCAAGCTTGCCGGCGACCGCCCTTGTCGCGGCCCACTCCGTCGGCTGGTTCGGAGGGATCTCCTCAACTATGCGCACCACGATCGTACGAGCCGACTGGGACGGCCAGGCCATGCAGCACTCTGGGGGAACGGAGGTTAACCAACGGGTCCGACGATCGCGACCGCAGCAGTCCGCGATCCGCCGCGACCCGCAACCAGTGGGTCCCGCCCTCTACTGGTTGCTGAAGGCGGCGTCGAAGGACGCCTCGGGGAGCTTCCACAGCAGGGAGCGGATGTAGCGCACGGCCTCGGCCGCGCCGTGTAGGCGGTCCATGCCGGCGTCTTCCCATTCGATGGAGATGGGGCCGTCGTAGCAGATCGACGCGAGCGCCCGGAAGGCGTCCTCCCAGGGGATGTCGCCGTGTCCGGTCGAGACGAAGTCCCAGCCGCGGCGCGGGTCGCCCCACGGCAGATGGGAGCCGAGGACGCCCTGGCGGCCGCTGGCCTTGCGGATGCGGGTGTCCTTGCAGTCCACGTGGTAAATGCGGTCGGAGAAGTCGGTGATGAACGACACCACGTCGATGCCCTGCCAGGCCATGTGCGAGGGGTCCCAGTTGAACCCGAAGGCCGCGCGGCGGTCGATGGCCTCCAGGGTGCGCACGCTGGTCCAGTAGTCGTACGCGATCTCGCTGGGGTGCACCTCGTGGGCGAAGCGCACGCCCTCGGCGTCGAAGACGTCGAGGATGGGGTTCCACCGGTTCGCGAAGTCCTCGTAGCCGCGGTCGATGACCTCGCCGGGCACGGGCGGGAACATGGCGACGTAGGGCCAGATCGACGATCCGGTGAAGCCGACGACGACGTCGACACCGAGCTTGCGGGCCACGCGGGCGGCCCGCTTCATGTCCTCGGCGGCGCGCTGCCGTACGCCCTCGGCGTCGCCGTCGCCCCATACGTGGTCGCGCAGGATCGCCTGGTGGCGGAAGTCGATGGGGTCGTCGCACACGGCCTGGCCGGTCAGGTGGTTGGAGATGGCCCACACTTTCAGCCCGTGGCGGTCGAGGATGTCGAGCCGGGACTGCACGTAGGCGTCGTCCTCGTCGGCGCGGGCGAGATCCAGGTGGTCACCGCTGGCGGCGATCTCCAGGCCGTCGTAACCCCACTCGGCGGCGCGGCGTGCCAGCTCCTCGAAGGGCATGTCGGCCCACTGGCCGGTGAAGAGGGTGACCGGGTGACGGGACTGCTGTGTCACGACTTCTCCGTTTCGGCGGTGAGCACTGTGTCAGCGGCACCGATCTCGGTCCAGTCACCGGTGGCGGCGCTGTGCAAAAGTGCGTCGATGATCTCAAGGGATCGCAGGCCGTCGTCGATCGTGGGAAGTCCGGTGCGCTGTTCGCCTTTGACGGCAGCGTAGGTGTCGGCGCAGAACGCCGCGAACGCGTCGGGCCAGCCCTGCGGGTGGCCGGGTGGCACGCGGTTGAGTCGTCCCTGGTCGCCTGCGACCTCACCTTCGCCACGACGGACGACCGTCGCACCACGCTCGGTTCCGAACCAGACCGACTCGGGCTGCTCCTGGTCGAACACGGCCGATCCGAGCGAACCGTCGAGCTCCAGCCACAGCCGGTTCTTGCGGCCGGCGGAGACCTGCGAGATCACGGTGTTCGCGAGCATGCCCCGTTCGGTGCGGAACGTCGCGACCGCGATGTCCTCGGTCTCGACGGGCACGCGCACTCCGTGCGCGCTGCCGCCGAAGGAGGGGCCGGAGGCGACGGGGCGCGTGGGATAGGCGATGGACGTGCTGGCGGTCACGGCGGTGAACCGCTCACCGGAGACGAACTCGGCCAGATCCGCCCAGTGCGATCCGATGTCCGCGAAGGCGCGCGAGGCGCCGCCGGTCCGGGGGTCGACCCGCCAGGTCGACGCGTCGGGGGAAACGAGCCAGTCCTGAAGGTAGGAACCGTGCACGAGCAGCAGCTCGCCCAGAGCGCCCGACTCGCGACGGCTGCGGATCTCCCGCACCAGGGGGTGATAGCGGTACACGTACGGCACCGTCGCGACCGTTCCGGCATCGTGGACGGCGGCCGCCAGCTCGCGCGCTTCGGTCAGGCTGGTGGCGATCGGCTTCTCGACGACCATGTGGAGCCCGGCCTCGACGACGGCGTGCGCGTAGGCGATGTGGGTGTTGTTGGGCGTGCAGATGTGCACGACGTCCGGCCGTGCCTCCAGCAGCTCAGGCAGGCTCGGGTAACCGGTTGCGACACCCCACCGCTCCGCGGCCTCCAGGGACCGCTCAGGGAGGGAGCCCAGCACGCCGACGACCGCGGCACCGGCGTCCCGGGCCGCGCGCAGATGTGCCGCCGCGATCATGCCGGTCCCGATGATCGCCACCCGGAGCGATCCCGGTCGAGGGCTCATTCGGCACCGCCGGCCGTGGCCGTGAAGTGGGGGTGCTGTCGCAGGAACGCCAGCGATGCGGCGCTGCTCTGTGCGGGGGTGCCGATGTTCGGCACGTCCACCTCGATGACGTACCAACCGTCGAAGGCGTCGGGGAGCGCGGCGAGGACGGCATCGAAGTCGATCGCGCCGCGGCCGGGCTCCATCCACACCTTCGAGTGGCCGGTCGCCGTCAAGTAGTCCTCGCCGCGCTGCCGTGCGGTGTCCGCCGCCTCGGCGTCGACGTCCTTCAGGTGGACGTTCAGCACCCGGTCCGCGTAGTCCGCGACGAGCTTCTCGGGTACGGCGCCGGCCCAGCGCAGGTGGCCGGTGTCGGGGCCGAACCACAGCGCGCTGCCCGCGGTGGAATCCAGCACCGCGCGCACCTCTTGCTCGATCTCGACGGCGGAGCCGACATGGGGGTGCAGCCCGTAGCGCACGCCCTCTGCGGCGGCCGCTTCGGCCGCGGCGGCGAGGCCTTCGGCCACGACCAGCGTCCGGTCGGCGTCGTGTCCCGTACCGACGGCGGGTCGTGCCATGCGATCGGGCAGCAGGTCGGCGGCGATGAACGCGCTGTCGACGCCGAGCTCGAGGTGCGCCTGTGCGTGACGTTTGATCGCTTCGACTGCCTCGTGGTGACGCTCGCGTTCGTGGAAAGGGGCGCAGAAGTACCCGGGCGCCGCCGCGAGCGAGTGGTCGGCCAGGAGCGTGCCGTAGTCGGCGGGGCTCATCTCCGGGGGCAGTTCGATGGTGAAGTGCGTGAAGCCGATGGCGGACAGTGCGGTCATGGCTTCGTCCAGGACGGCCCGGTCGAGTCGGTATCCGCCGTCGCTCAGGATCCAGGGCAGCGGATTGATCGCCGTACGGCGCGTGAGGGGCGGGGAGGTCATGGGGTCGGGGTCCCTTTCTTGATCACTGGCCGCCGGGGGTGTTCTGTGGGTCGAAGGGGTAGTCGACGAACGCGAACGCCGACGCGTCCGGGGACCAGCTGGGCACGTTGATCGTGCCCTGGCCGCCGTCGAGGGCGACGAGCGTGGTGGGTTTCTGCCAGGCGTCGACCGGCACGAGGCGCAGCTCGACGGGCAGGTCGGCGGGGTGGCCGGTGGTGCCGGGCGGGTAGCTGAGGTAGACGGCGACGTCGCCGGTCGGGGCGATGTGCGGGAACCAGTTCACGCGCTCGTCGAAGGTCAGCTGCTCCAACTCGGTCCCGTCGGGCCTGACGCGGGCGAGCTGGGCGTGGCCGGGCTGCTGGGAGAACTGTTCGGTGTTGAAGTGGATCCAGGCTCCGTCGGGCGTCCACTCGCACCCGTCCGCCGGTCCGGGATCGGTGGTGACGGCGACGTCGTCGCGCCCGTCGACGCCGACGGTGTGGATGGTGGCCGAAGCCCACCAGTTGTCGCCTTCGGGTTCCAGACGTACGTATCCGAGGCGGCGTCCGTCGGGGCTGACGCCGTGCAGGAAGTGCATCCCGCCGTCCTCGGCGGTGATCCTGCGGGCGGCGCCGCCGGCGAGGGGGACCTCCCAGATGTGCCAGTCGTTCGCCGAGGCGAACACCGTGGTGCCGTCGGGAGACAGGACGTGGTCGTTGTTGACGTCGGGCAGCCCCTGGATCGGCACCGCCCGGGGCGCTGCCGATCCGTCGGTGGGGAGGGTCCACAGAAGTCCGTCGCCGTTGACGAGCAGGCGCCCGTCGGGTGTCCAGTTGGGTGCCTCGTACAGGCGGTCGTGCGACTCGTACACGGTGCGGGCTGCCCCTGTCGCACGGTTCCAGACCCGGATGCGGGCACGCTGACCGCTCCGCAGCCGTCGTGGGGGAACCTGCTCGCTCATGCGCTGCCTCCGTGGGCGAGGTGGGCGCGGATGCCTTCGACGATGAGGTCGTGATCCTCCTGCGAGGACAGACCGGAGGCGGTGACGGCCGCGACGACACCGACATCCCGGACCCGGATGGGGAACGAGCCTCCCGTGACCGCGTACTCCGCGCCCAGCCATCCGATCGCAGCGGGGTCGACCCCCGCCGCGGACAGCCTGGCGTCCACCAGCGCGCTGCTGGCCTCCATACGCAGCACGACCGCAGCTTTCCGGGTGATCCACATGTCCTGATCGGGCGTGATGCCTGGCAGGGCGGCGCGAAACAGGATCAGGCCGGGCCGCCGGATGTCGATGCCGACCGCATGGCCGGCCTTCTTCGCGATCGCGGTGATGCCCGAGCCCAGTCGCCAGGCATCAGCGTGGTCGAACGACTCGAAGACCAGCTCCTTCTCCTGACCTTCCAGTGTGGTGATGAGATCCGTCATGGAGTCCCTCCTCCGGGTGCGCAGGTCAGGACGCGGCGATCTGGGCTCGCGCCTCGTCGATGGTGGCGAGGATCGAGATGGTCTCGTCGAGCGTGTGGACGGGTGACTCGGTGCGGCCCTCGCCGACGAAGCGCGCCAGTGCCGTGGCCTCCCACGAGAGCCCGTCGAACAGCTTGAGGCCCGTCGGGTCGCTCCAGGTGAGCTCCGGGCCGAAGGGATCGCCTGCCGAGGAGAGGGTGAAGGAGGTCGGCGCGTAGAAAATGCCGTCGATGCTGAGCGTCGCCTCACTTCCGGCGATCACGGCGGTCATCGGGGTGCGGGCCAGGATCGAGGTGTGGAGCGTCGCCTGCGCGTCGCGTTCGTGGGTGAGTACCAGGGTCGAGTGGGCGTCGACGCCCGTCTTGGTCATGCCGCCGACGGCAGTCACCCGGGTGGGGGCCCCGAGCACCATCGAGGCGAACTGCACCGGATAGATGCCCAGGTCCAGCAGCGCCCCGCCACCGAGTTCGGGTCGGTAGAGGCGGTGCTCAGGGTCCGCCGTGATCGCCTGTCCGTGATCGGCGAAGACGGTACGGATCTCCCCGAGCGCGCCGTCGGCGAGAAGCCGGCGGATGACCGAGGTATGCGGCAGATAGCGGCTCCACATCGCCTCCATCACCAGCACCCCGGCGGCCCGCGCCGCGTCGGCGAGGGTCCTCGCCTCGGCCGCGCTCACGGTGAAGGGCTTCTCGATCAGCACATGCTTGCCTCCCGCGATCGCCGCCAGGCCGACGGTGAGGTGCTCGCTCTGCGGGGTCGCGACGTAGACCACGTCGACATCGGGATGGGTCACGAGCTGTTCCGTGGATCCCAGGGCGAGGCCGATGCCGTGGGTGGCGGCAAACGCTGACGCTCGGTCGAGGGAGCGGGAGGCGACCGCCACGATCTGCTGAGCAGTGTGGTTGCGCACGGCCTTCGCGAACTCGCCGGCGATCCAGCCGGGGCCAACGATGCCCCAGCGAAGCGAAGGCTCTCCGGTGCCAGGCAGATAGAGGTGGGGCTCCGGCAGACGGGACGGCAGCATGTCACGCTCCTCGACGTCGCTATAGGCAAACCATTTGGCACGAGCTAAAGTCGGCCGAACGCCAGGTTAGCACGAGCTAAATCGCCTCATCGGTGAGCGCTCCGCCGGGCGTTCGGCACACGACTCAAGGAGGCGTCGATGGCGACGAGAACTCCCGCACCCCCCGTCACGAACCAGATCCCCGTCCGATCCGCCAGTAACTGGTACATCGCCGCGATCGGACTCGCCCAGTTCGGGATCTTCGTGGCGATCCTTGCGCCCGTCATCGTGAGCATGCAGCTCAAGGCCCAGGAGCTGAACCCCGGCAATCCGGCATCCGTCGTAGCGGTGGCGCTGTCGATCGGCTCCATCGGAGCGATCCTCGGCAATCCCCTGTTCGGGGCACTCAGCGACCGGACCCGGACACGATGGGGGCGACGTCGGCCGTGGCTGCTGGGCGGCATCGTGTTCCTGCTCGTCGGCCTCGCCGCGGTGGCCCTCTCGACGAACGTGCTGACACTGACGCTGTCGTGGCTGCTGTGTCAGCTCGCGTCCAACGCGGCGTTCGCCGCGCTCATGGCCAGCTTCGCCGACAACGTGCCCGAGTCGCAGCGCGGACGGGCATCCAGCGTCCTCGGCCTCGCCCAGAACATCGCGATCCTGGCAGGCATCTACGCGGCCGCGCTCCTCGTCGCGAACCTGCCGCTGTTGTTCATCGTGCCCGGTGTCGTCGGTGTCGCCTGCGTGGTCGTCTACGTGCTGGTCACCCCCGACCGCATCCCGGAGACCCCCATGGAGTCCTTCTCCGTGATGGCCATCGTCCGCGCGTTCTGGACCAATCCCGTGAAGCACCCGGACTTCGGTCTGGCCTGGGCGTCGCGGTTCATGATCGTCCTCGCGATGTTCCTGTTCACGACCTTCCGGCTCTTCTACATGCAGGACCACCTCGGGCTCACCGAGGAGCGGGCGGTCTCAGCCGTCGCGACCGGCGTGCTCCTGTACACCATCGCCCTGATGGCGAGCGCCGCACTGTCCGGCTGGCTGTCCGACAGGCTCGCCCGCCGCAAGATCTTCGTCGCGGGTTCGACGCTGCTCTTCGGTATCGGGCTCGTCGTGCTGGTCTACGCCGACACCGTGGGCCACTTCTACATCGCCGAGATCGTCATGGGCCTGGCCTACGGCGTGTACACCGCGGTCGACAACGCTCTCGTGATCGATGTGCTGCCCGATCCGGGGAAGCCGGGCAAGGACCTCGGCGTCCTGAACATCGCCAACTCGCTGCCGCAGTCCTTCGCGCCCGCGCTCGGCGCTCTCCTCCTCGGCCTCGGCGGCGGAGACAACTACCCGGCACTGCTCTGGTGCGCGGGCATCGTCGCCCTGATCGGCGCCGCCGTCATCATCCCCATCCGTGGGGTGCGTTGAGCCCTCGCGGCCTACGGAGCCGGGGCGGGACAGCAGGAACCCGTCACGCCCCGGTCTGCGCCGGCCCCGTCGACTCGCGCACCACGAGTGTCGTCGCCGTGGCGACGACACGGCGCGGACCGTCGTCTCCGTCAAGCCGCTCAAGTACCGATCCCAACGTCGCCTCGACCGTCGCCTCGACGTCCTGCCGCACCGACGTCAACCGGTGATACGACAACGACGAGAGGTAGCTGTCGTCGAATCCGACGACGGAGACGTCCTCAGGTACCCGGATCCCCGACCGCGCGAACACCGCCATCACGCCCGCCGCGCACTGATCCCCGCAGCACACCACGGCCGTCGGACGCCGAGTACGCGCGACGATCTCCCTCGCGGCCGCGGCGCCGCCCTCTTCCCAGAAGTCGCTGGACAGCACCTCGGCCTGATCGGACAACCCGAACGTGGTCATCGCGGCGCGATAGGCGTCGGCGCGGTCCCGCCCCACGCGCCCGCCGAGCCCGCCGACGTAGACGATGTCACGGTGCCCCAGGCCGACCAGATGCTCGATCGCGAGACGAAGCCCCTCGACCTCGTCGACGTGGACGTTGTCGACCTCGGGCGCCTGCACCCAGTCGCCCAGCCAGACGACAGGAACGAGATCGCACGCCTCGGCGAGCGCGGCCGATCCTGGGGCGGGGTTGAACGCGACCAGGGCTTCGACGCGCTCCTCCATCAGCTCGGCGACGACGGCATCCGTAGACCTCTCGACCGTCACGGGGCCGAGCACCAACCCGAATCCCTTCTCCGCCGCCCGAACGAAGAGTCTCTCCACGAAGCGCACCTGGAAGGGGTTGCGCATCTCGAACATCATCCCGATCAGACGGGTGCGGTTCTGACGCAGCAGGCGCGCGGACGCGTTCGGCCGGTACCCGAGCTCACCCGCGGCGGCGAGGATCCGCTCCCTCGACTCCGCGCTCGGCCCCGGTACACCTCTCATCACCAGCGAGACAAGCTGACGAGACACACCCAGATGGGCGGCGATGTCCTGCATCGTCGGCAGTCGACCGGAGCCCTTGCCCCTCCTGGGGATCCGCGAGCCCTCCACGCCGGTCGTCATGCGTGCCAGTCTCGCATGTGGGGGGCGGCGGTCGCGGAGAACGGGCGACCATGGCCCACCTGCTCAACCGCTACCACCTCACCGCCGCTGACGGCTGCCCCGGTCGCCTGACCACACAAGCGGGATAATAGAGAAATATGCCGCGCCAGTCCCGAGTCACGTGCCGGAAAACGGCGATGATCTCCGCGCGAGCGAGCTGAGCAGCGAGGGAGGGCCGCATGGCCACCGACGAGGTGCCAGGGGTGTCCGCCTACGTCGTCGACGAGACGCTCAGTGCAAACGTCACCGTCGACGGACACGGCCTCGTGACCGGGTGGAATGCGGGGGCCGAGAGATTGCTGGGGTACTCGCCCACGCAGATCGTGGGACAACCCGCAGCTGGTCTGCTGGTCGAGGAGATCAACGAACCGGTGCTGCGCTCCCTCACACAGCTGCCCAGGTGGAACGGGCGGATCGCCCTCCGGCACCGCGACGGCCACCGCCTGGAAGCCAAGGTCCTGGCACACAGAAGAGCGCTGGCCGACGGGCAGCGCGAATGGTTCCTGGTTTCCGCACTGAGAGGGCTGCGACCCCCGCCCGACGACAGCACACTCATGAGCTGGGACCATGAGCAAGTCGCAGGCTGCCACATGGCGGTGTACGACACCGGGTTGCGCATGCGCCTAGCCAACAAGGCCACCCACCGTGACGTGGCCC
Source organism: Streptomyces sp. NBC_00576 (assembly GCF_036345175.1). Classification (NCBI taxonomy): domain Bacteria; kingdom Bacillati; phylum Actinomycetota; class Actinomycetes; order Kitasatosporales; family Streptomycetaceae; genus Streptomyces; species Streptomyces sp. NBC_00576. Next base: position 4,484,326 of record NZ_CP107780.1, read on the forward strand.
TCACTGATGACGACGTGCGCGGGCTGCGGGCTTCGGAGATCGTGGACCATCCGTCGATGGACAGGATGGAGCGGTCCATGCTGCGGGCACTGGAGACAGGTGAGCCGCAGACCCTGGAGATCTTCGGGAGTACCCCCAGCGAGGGCCACGAGCATGCATGGTCCGTTGTCCTCACCCCGCTCAAGGACGAAGGCGGTCACGTCCAGGGTGTAGGTGTGGCCATGCACGACATGACCGAGCAGCACTGGGCCCGAAAGCGGCTCATGCTGCTCGCGGAGGCCAGTAGGCGTATCGGCAGCACCCTGGACGTGACACGGACGGCTCAGGAACTGGCTGACGTGGCCGTCCCGGAATTCGCCGACTTCGTCAGCGTCGACCTACTCCCCTCCCTCGACGGCACATATGAACCACTGCCGGAAACAGGCACGCCACCCGGCCCCGTCCCCCTGCTGCGCGTCGCGCACCGGTCCGTGAACCCGGGAACCCCCGAGGGGGTCGTCGCCCCGGGCCAGGTGGACAGTTACCCGGAGGGTTCCCCACCGGTCGAGAGCCTCCGGTCGGGACGCGCCCTGCTGCACGAGGCGAGCGACCCCGCGATCACCGAGTGGACGACACGTGATCGGGGCCGGGCCGCCCGGGTCCGCGACTTCGGCATGCACTCGGTGATGACGGTGCCACTGACCGCCCGCGGCACGACCCTGGGCGTCGTCGTCTTCATCCGCCACCAGCACCCCGAGGTGTTCCGCGAGGACGACCTGCTGCTGGCCGAAGAACTGGCCGCCAGAGCGGCCGTCTGCATCGACAACGCCCGCCGCTACACCCGCCAACGCGCCACCGCGGTCGCCCTGCAGCGCAGCCTGCTGCCTCAGGCCCTGCCGACGCAGGCCGCCGTGGACGTTGCCTCCCGCTATCTGCCGGCCGGCGCCCGGGCCGGGGTGGGAGGAGACTGGTTCGACATCATCCCGCTGTCCGGCGCCAGAGTCGCACTGGTCGTGGGCGATGTCGTCGGCCACGGCATCCACGCCTCCGCCACCATGGGACGGCTGCGCACCGCCGTGCTCACCCTCGCCGACATCGACCTGCCCCCCGACGAACTCCTCACCCACCTCGACGACGTCGTCGCCCGCCTGTCCACCGAGGAGAAAGACGCCCCACAGCCGGACCCAGGAGCGGAGACCACCGGGGATGTCGGCGCGACCTGTCTGTACGCCGTGTACGACCCGGTGTCCCGCCACTGCACGATCGCCCTCGCCGGACACCCGGCACCCGTCCTGGTCACCCCCAACGGCACCGCGACCCTGCTCGACCTCCCGATCGGCCCCCCACTGGGACTGGGCGGACTCCCCTTCGAATCAACCGACATCGAACTGCCCGAGGGCAGCCTCCTCGCCCTCTACTCCGACGGGCTGATCGAGTCCCGCAAGCGGGACATCGACGTCAGCATGTCCCTCCTCTGCCAGGCTCTGGCGCAGCCGTCCTCGTCCCTGGACAACCTGTGCGCCGCTGTTCTGGTCGCCCTGCTTCCCGACCGCCCCTCCGATGATGTCGCCCTGCTCCTCGCCCGCACCAAAGCACTGGACAGCAACTGGGTGGCCACCTGGGAAATACCTGCGGACCCGGCCGCCGTCGCCCAGGCCCGCAAGAAGGCCATCGCTCAACTGGAGGCCTGGGGACTGGACGACGCCTGCTTCGTCACCGAACTGGTCGTCAGCGAACTCGTCACCAACGCCATCCGGTACGGCGCCCCACCCATACGGCTACGTCTGATCCACGCCCGGAACCTCATCTGCGAAGTCGACGACGCCAGCGGAACCGCCCCCCACATGCGCCGCGCCCGCACCTTCGACGAAGGCGGCCGCGGCCTCCTCCTGGTCGCCCAGCTCACAGCCACCTGGGGCACCCGCCAAACCACCGAGGGCAAAACCATCTGGGCGGAGCAGGCCCTCCCCGTGAGCCCGTAGAGGCGCGCACTGACGATGAGCGAGTCCCGGCTGCTCTGTGCCACACGCGAAAGAGCACCGGGCCACGGCCCATACGGCGGTTGTGCCGATGATGCCGGTACCGGTGCTCTTCGAGCGGGCGTGGGCCCGGACTCGCATTCTTCGGCGCGGAACACCAGGTGGGGGTGGGCCAGCTGGTCGGCACCTGCCCGTACTGGTTGGTCCAGCCGGGCGGCTCAGGTAGCCGCTGCGGGCGGGAACTCAAGGACGAGCCGCCCCCGCAGGCCGCCCTTCTCGAGCTGCCGATGAGCCTCGGCTGCCTGGTGCGCAGGCAGGGTTGCCGCGACTCGGAGTGTGAGCTCACCTGACTCGACCTGTTCGCGCAGCTGGGTGATGGCCGCCGTGTCGGTGACGCGTGTGCGGACGTTAATGGGATACACGGTGATGCCGCGGCCGGGATCGGCGTCCCAGAAACGCAGGACCGCGAGCTGGCCGTTGTCGCGGATCGCCGGCGTGATCCGCTCGTGCAGCATGGCGCTGTCCGCGACGGCGTCGACTCCACCGGGCACGGCGTCCAGCACGCGCTGTGCGATGTCGTCGCCGCGAGCGACGAAGATGTCGGCGCCGCGGGAGCGCAGCCACTCCTCGTCCTGTTCGGACGCCACCGCGACGACGCGCAGGCCCTGCGCGGCGGCGAGCTCGACAACGTAGCCGCCGACGGCACCGCCGGCTCCGGTGACGGCCAGTGTCGAACCGGGGGCGAGCGCGAGGAAGTCCAGGACGCACCGGGCGGTCAGCGCGTTCATGAGAAACGAGGCGGCCTGCGGGAACGTCGTCCCGGCAGGCTGACGCGTGACCGACGAGGCCGGCAGGACGACGTACTCGCTGTAGCCGCCGTGACGGCCGTGGTTGTCGACGATGCCGATCACCGGATCGCCCTCGGACAGTCCGTAGGTGGATCTGACGTCGTCTGCGACCTCGTCGAGCGTTCCCGCCACGTCCATGCCGGGGATGAAGGGAGGTTCGAGGTCGCGGTACCACTCGGCGAGGGAGCCGTCGCGGAGCATGACGTCGGCCGGGTTCACCCCGGCGGCACGCACCCGAACCCGCACCTCACCAGGACCGGCGTGCGGCTGTGGCAACTCGACGGCGTGCAACACCTCCGGGCCGCCATAGGTTCGGACGCCGATCGCCTGCATGGATGAGGACTGCTGTGCGTGCATGAACGGGGTGTTCCTTTCCGGGGGTGCCGATGGTCGGCTCAGGCCCGCCCGCGGCGGGCAGGGAGCGTGAGGACCGTCTTGCGATGTTGATGGCGAAGTGCCGACCGGCGGGGGCCGTCGTGGCGCGACGCGGGTCATGTGCTGGTGTGGCGGGTGCCGTTCTCTCAGCGCTTGCTGCTCCGTCGTACGGCGTAGCCGTACTGCTCGGGCCAGCGGGGCTCGGCGCCGAGTTCGAGGGCGGCGTGCTGGGGCCAGTAGGGGTTGCGCAGCAGTTCGCGGCCGAGGAGGACGGCGTCGGCCTGTCCGCTGGCGACGATGTCTTCGGCCTGGGCGGGGTCCAGGATCAGGCCGACGGCGCCGGTGGGGATGCCGGTCGCCGCACGGGCTTGGGCGGCGAAGGGGACTTGGTAGCCGGGTGCGACGGGGATGGTGGCGTCGGCGACCATGCCGCCGCTGGACACGTCCAGCAGGTCGACGCCGTGCGCGCGCAGTTCCTTGGCGAGGCGGACGGTGTCGTCGCTGGTCCAGCCCTCGCGGTCGTCGTCGGGGTTCTCGGTCAGCCAGTCGGTGGCCGAGGTGCGGAAGAAGACCGGCAGGTTCTCGGGCCACACCGTGCGTACGGCGTTGACGACGTCCAGCGCGAAGCGCAGCCGGTTCTCGAAGCTGCCGCCGTAGGTGTCGGTGCGGTGGTTGGAGGCTGGGGAGAGGAAGGAGTGGATCAGGAAGCCGTGGGCGCCGTGCAGTTCGACCACCTGGAAGCCGGCGGCCAAGGCGCGCTTCGCCGACTCGGCGAAGTCTCGTACGAGTTGCTGGATCTCGTCCAGGGTGAGCTCGTGGGGAGCGGGCCGTCCGGTGAACGGCTCCGGGCTGGGGGCGACCGGCTGCCAGCCGCCCTCTGTCTGGGGTATGTACACGCCAGTGAGCCAGGGCTTGTCGACGGACGCCTTGCGGCCGGCGTGCGTGAGCTGGATCGCCGGGACCGAGCCGTGCGAGCGGATGGCTGCGGTGATGCGGGCGAACGCCTGTTGCTGGCGGTCGTTCCACAGGCCCAGGTCCCAGGGGGTGATGCGCCCGTCGGGCCGGATCCCGGTCGCCTCGGCCATCACCAGACCGGCGCCGCCGGCAGCCCGGCTGGCCAGGTGGGTGAGGTGGAAGTCGGTCGGCACCCCGGTCTCCGGGCCGTCGGAGGCGGCGGAGTACATGCACATCGGGGATGTCCAGACGCGGTTGGGGATCTCGAGGGACCGCAGGGTCAGGGGGGTGAACAGGGCACTCACGGATGGTTCCTCATCGGTTGGGTCATGTCGGCCTCGGGCGGCCAATACCTTGGGCGGTTGGGGGTGCCGCATCTCTTCGGATCCGGGCCGTCGGGGCAGGCGAACGATCCAGTGCGGTGTGCGGGCCGGAGAACCACCGCTGGCCTCGGCTCATTTGCAGCCGAGAGGCATTCCGTGTCCCGGTGAGCTCCTGCTGCCGGGGGCGGCCACACCGAGGGAGCGGCCGCCTGCGAATGGCGGGCACCCCCTTTGCGGTGCGACGGTCGGGTCGTCACGCGGCTGTTCGTGCGGCCGGTAAAAGGTCGCCCGAGGCGGATTGGTGGATAGGTCCGGTGCTGTGGGACAGGGGCAGGCCGGTGCGGTCGTTGGTGTGGGCGATGATCTCGGCGGTGATGGAGATGGCCGTCTCCTCGGGGGTGTGGGCGCCGAGGTCGAGGCCGATCGGGGAGCGCAGGCGGGTGAGTCGGTTGTCGGGTACGCCGGCTGCGCGCAGGGCGTCGAGGCGGTGGTCGTGGGTGCGGCGGGAGCCCATGGCGCCGACGTAGCCGACCGGGAGGTCGAGGGCCAGGCGTAGGAGGGGGATGTCGAACTTGGCGTCGTGGGTGAGGACGCAGACGGCGGTGCGGGGGTCGACTTCGGTGTGTTCCAGGTAGCGGTGGGGCCAGTCGACGACGACTTCGTCGGCGTGGGGGAAACGGGCGGGGGTCGCGAAGACGGGGCGGGCGTCGCAGACGGTGACGTGGTAGCCGAGAAAGGCCCCGGCCTGGCTGAGGGCGGCGGCGAAGTCGACGGCGCCGAAGATCAACATGCGGGGGCGGGACGCGTGGGTGTGGACGAGTACGGACAGACGGTCGGGGCAGGTGTCGGCGTCGCCGCCGACCTCGACGAGGCCGGTGCGCCCGGCGCGCAGCAGTGCGCGGGCCTGGGCCACCACCGCCCGGTCCTCTCGCGCGCCGCCCAGGGTTCCGTAGTGGGCGCTGCCGTCGCCGAACAGGCAGAGCATGCGGCCGACGAGTTCGTCCGGGCCATCGACGACCTGGGCCACGGCGGTGGGACGGCCCGACACCACCTCTTCCAGGGCGACAGTGAGGTGGGGCTGGGCCGTTGGCGCCACCTGCTGTACCAGGACTTCGATTTCGCCACCGCAGGTCAGGCCGACGGCGAAGGCGTCGTCGTCGGAGTAGCCGAACCGGGCTCGTGCGGGGATACCGCCGTCCGCCAGGACCTGTTGACACAGTTCGTAGACGGCTCCTTCCACGCAGCCGCCGGAGATGCTGCCGACCGCCGTGCCGTCTGCGTCGACGGCGAGGGCGGTGCCGGGTGGCAGGGGTGCGCTGCCGCTGACCTGGATGACGGTGGCGAGGGCGAAGGGGCGGGCCTCGCGGCACCAGTCGTGCAGCGTGTCCGCGATGTTCAGCATGGGTGCCTCCGTGGGGGACGGCGTGCGTGCGACGACGGCTTGGTGGGTGTGCTTGGGCGGGCCGCCGCCGTGTCGTCGGGGGACGTGACACGGCGACGGCCCCGGGGTCCGGCGGCGGGGTCAGGTCCGCCGCCGGACGGTCGTGAGCACCCCGGGCGACCGGCGCCCTACGACACAGGACCGCCCGGGGGCTCGTCTCGGGCCTCGGCTCAGAGCAGGGCTTCGGCGGTGATGGGCAGTTCGCGGACGCGGCGGCCGGTGGCGTGGAAGACCGCGTTGGCGATGGCGGGCGCCACGCCGATGAAGACGACCTCGCCGAGTCCCTTGACGCCGATGGGGTCGGCATGGCGGTCCTCACCGCCGTCGAGGAAGATCCCCCGCAGGTCGGGGATGTCGGCGTTGACCGGAACCATGTAGTTGGCCAGGTCGGCGTTGACGATCCGGCCGTCGCGGTGGTCGGTGACGGTGTGTTCGAGCAGGGCCTGGCCGATGCCGCCGACCATGCCGCCGAGGGCCTGGCTGTCGGCGAGCTTGGGGCTGATGATGCGGCCCGCGTCGAAGACTCCGAGCATCCGCCGCACTCGGACCAGCCCGAGGCGGGCGTCGACGGCGACCTCGACGAAGATCGCACCGTACGTGTACATGGAGTGCCGGGCCTCGCCCGGAGTCCAGGTGCCGAGGACTTCGAGGTGGGTGCGGTTGTTGCGGGCCAGAAGCTGCCGGTAGGTCTCTCCACGTGCCGGGTCGCGCTGAATGTGCAGGCGTCCGGCGCGGACCACGATGTCGTCGGCGTCGGCACCGTACAGCGGTGAGCGCCGGTCCTCGACAGCGAGCTTGATCGCCTGCAGACGTACTTTGTCGCAGCCGTCCTGGACGGCGGAGCCGACGTTGGTCATGGTCTGCGAGCCGCCGTGGGGCGGGGTCGGCGGCATGGTGGAGTCGCCGAGCCGGAAGGTCACGTTGCGCATGGTCAGGCCGAGGGCGTCCGCGGCGACCTGGGTGTGGGAGGTGTAGGTGCCAGGGCCCATGTCGCTGGTCGCGGCCTCGACCAGGGCGGTGCCGTCGGCGTCCAGTCTGACGCGGGCCTGGGCCGCGTTCCGCAGGACGTCGTAGGTGCCGGCGGCCATGCCGGTGCCGATCAGCCAGTCGCCGTCGCGGGTGGAGCGCGGCCGCGGGTTGCGGCGGTGCCAGCCGAACTCGCGGGCGCCGACGGTGTAGCACTCGCGCAACCGCCGGGTGGAGAACGGCAGTTGCTCGGCCGGGTCCTCCTCCGGTTCGTTGCGCTGGCGCAGCTCGATGGGGTCGATGCCCAGCTTGTGGGCGAGTTCGTCCATCGCCGACTCGATGGCGAAGCCGGCCGTGGCGAAGCCGGGGCCGCGCATCCAGATGGGCGTGTTCACGTCCAGCGCCACGGTCCGGTAGTCCTGGCTGACATGGGGGGCGCTGTAGAGCATCTGCCCGGTGTGCAGGACCCTCTCGGTGAAGTTCTCGTACGTCGAGGTCTCGGCCTTCAGGTCTTGGACCATGGCGCTCACCCGGCCGCGCCGGTCGCTGCCGAGGCGCACCCGGTACTCGTACGAGGGCCGGTAGCCCACCCCGAAGTACAGCTGCCTGCGAGTAAGCATGAGCTTGACCGGACGCCCCGTCTCGCGGGCGGCGAGGGCCGAGATGGTGATGTGCGGCCAGGCGCGTATCGCGTTGCCGAACGCGCCGCCGACGAACGGGGAGATGACATGTACCGAGTCGTTCGGGATGCCGAAGACTGCGGCGATGTCCTTCTGCGTGCCCTTCGGCCACTGGGTCTTGTCCCACAGGGTGAGCTTGTCGCCTTCCCAGCGGGCGATGGTCGCGTGCAGCTCCATCGCGTTGTGATGGGCGCGGGCCTGCTGGTAGGTCGCGTCCACCTTCACGGGGGCCGATGCGAACGCCTTGTCCGCGTCGCCCCGCGCGTAGGTGACGGGTTCGCCAGCCGGTGCGGAGGTCATGTCGGTCGACGTCTTCTCGGCGTCGTAGCGGATGTTCACCAGCTCGGCCCCGTGCTGGGCGGCCTCCAGTGTGGTGGCGACCACGACGGCGACCGGCTGACCGCGGAAGAGGACCTTGTCGTCCTGGAAAACCCGCAGCTGCCTGCCCGGCGGATCGAACGACTCCGGGTTGCCGCGGTAGGGCAGCACGGGCGCGTTGAGGTGGCTGATCACCTTCAGTACGCCGGGCTGGGCGAGGGCGGCGCGGGTGTCGATGCCGGTGATGCGTCCGCGGCCGATGGTGCTGTCGACGATGACGGCGTGAACGACGCCTTCGATGTCGTGCTCGGCGGCGTAGGTCGCCTTCCCGGTCACCTTGAGCCGGCCGTCCACGCGGGACAACGGCGCTCCGACGGCCGATTGGGGCTGCGGGCTCACTTGGTACCTCCTACGATGCGCAGCTGGCGCTCGACGGTGCGGGTGAGGAGTTCGACCTTGAAGCGGTTGTGCTGCAGCGGGCGGGCACCGGCCGCCGCGTGCTCGGCCGCCGCAGCCCAGAGCCGGCTCGACGGCCGCTCACCGACCAGGTGCTTCTCGACAGCCGACAGCTTCCACGGCACGGTGCCCACCCCTCCGGCGGCGACCTTCGCCTCCCGGATCACCCCGCCCCGGATGTGCAGCGCCACGGCCGCCGAGGTCAGCGCGAACTCGTACGACTGCCGGTCACGCACCTTCAGGTAGCCGGACTTCAGCGGGCGCGGAAGGGCGGGGACCTCCACGGCGGTGATCAACTCACCTTTGCGGAGGGCCTGTTCGCGGTTCGGGGTGCTGCCGGGACGGAGCAGGAAGTCGGCGAAGGGGATGCTGCGTGCACCGTCCGGGCCGAGCAGGTGGACGGTCGCCTCCAGTGCGGCGAAGGCCACGGCCACATCAGAGGGGTGCGTGGCCACGCAGTCGGTGGAGGTGCCGAGGATGGCGTGGGTGCGGTTGTAGCCTTCGAGCGCCGCGCAACCCGAGCCCGGCTCGCGCTTGTTGCAGGCCGCTGTCACGTCACGGAAGTACGTGCAGCGGGTGCGCTGCATGATGTTGCCGCCGATGGTCGCCATGTTGCGCAATTGGGCCGACGCGCTCAGCTCCAGCGCCTGCGAGATCACGGGGTAGGTGGCGCGGACCTTGGGGTGGGCGGCGGCATCCGCCATCCGCACCAGGGCGCCGATGCGCAGGCCCCCGCGGCCCGTGACGGATATCTCGCCCAACGGCAGGTCGCTGATGTCGACGAGGGTTTCGGGGCGTTCGACTGTCTCACGCATCAGGTCGACCAGAGTGGTGCCGCCGGCGATGTAACGTCCGCCGGCGCGGCCTGCGTTGACCGCCGCACGGGTGTCCGAGACCTTGGTGAAGGAGAAGGGATACATGGAGACCGGGCCTCATTTCCCTTGGGCGGTCTGCTCGACCGCGCGCACGATCTTGACGTAGCAGCCGCAGCGACAGATGTTGCCGCTCATCCACTCCCGGATCTCGTCCTTGGAGCCGGTGTGGCCCTCCTGGATGCAGCCGACGCCGGACATGATCTGTCCGGGCGTGCAGTAGCCGCATTGGAAGGCGTCCTCTTCGATGAACGCCTTCTGCAGCGGGTGCAGTTGGTCACCGGAGGCGAGGCCCTCGATCGTCGTGACCTCGGCGCCTTCCAGCCGGACGGCCAGCGTCAGGCAGGAGTTGACCCGGCGCCCGTCGACCAACACGGTGCAGGCTCCGCACGCACCGGCGTTGCAGCCTTTCTTCGAGCCGGGCAGGTCCAGGTGCTCGCGCAGCAGGTCGAGGAGCGAGGTCCGGTTGTCGACCGTGACGGTGTGCCGCTTGCCGTTGACGGTCAGCGAGACGCGGCTGCTCGGTGGTGCCTCGGCGGCGGCCGCCTCCCCGGCACCCAGCAGGGGCGACCCGGCGACCAGGCCGCCGGCTACGACGGCACCGCCGACTGCGGTGGTCGTCGCGATGAACGTGCGCCGGGACGATGCCGAAGCAGGCTCGGCAGTGGGATCGGTGGGGGGAGGAACGGCTGACTCGGTGAGTTCAGTGGACATCTCTACGCTTTCGGATCGGCGGAAGGTTGAGGGCCTTGCTCGTCGGCGTGCCCGGGGGCGGAACCGGTTCGGCGCAGCCCGTCTCGCTGGTCACCACTGGGGCGAACAGCGGTCCCGTACTGGTCGGTTGCGATGAAAGATGTGGCGGCAGAACGTGAGGGATTCCGCCGGCCTGCCGAGATGCGCGGTGCCGGTCGTGCGTGGCGGTCCGGCGTCGTTCGTCAGCGTGTGGGAAGGAGGGCGTTCGGTCAGTGAGCGGTGAAGCCGCCATCGACGGGGAGAGCGACACCGACCACAAGGCTGGCCCCCGGACTGCACAGCCAGAGAACGGCTGCGGCGACCTCGTCCGCGCGCCCCAGCCTTCCGATCGACTGCTCCTTCATGATCTCCGCCATGGCGTCGGCCTGGCTCTCGAGCATGCCTGCGGCCATGGGAGTGTCGATCACTCCGGGGCACACGGCGTTGATCCTGATCCCCCTGGGGGCGTACTCGACGGCCGCGCTCTTGGTCAGGCCGATCACGCCGTGCTTGGACGCGTGATAGGCCGCGCGTTGTGGCATGCCCAAGAGCCCGCCCAGGGAAGAGCAGTTGACGATGGCACCGCTGCCCTGCTCTCGCATCTGGCGAAGCTCGTGCTTCATGCTGGCCCAGACGCCGCGCAGGTTGACCGCGTTCACGTGGTCGAAGTTCTCGGCCGGCTCGTCGGCCGCGTCACTGGGCGGTACCTGCACACCGGCGTTGTTGAACGCCATGTCCAGGCGGCCGAACGTCGTGACCGCGCGTTCCACCATCGCGGCCGTCTGGCCTTCGTCCGTGACGTCACAGACGACGCCGATCGCCCGGTGGCCCGCCGAGGCGAGTTCCTCGGCCGCGCTCTTCACAGCCTCCTTGCCGACGTCCGCCAGCACGACGGCGGCTCCGGCCTCGGCGAAGGCGCGGGCCGTCGCGAGCCCCATGCCGGATGCCGCGCCCGTAACGAGCGCCACCTTGTTCTCGAAGTCGTAGGTCGGATTCATGGTGCGCGTCGCTCCGATCAGCGGCCGGTCAAAGCCTGGGTGTGGGTGTGTCAGGCGTTGGTGTCGTCGTGGCCGAGGTCGCCGCCCAGCTCGCGGGAGGCTTCGGCCTGGGCGAGGAGTTCCTGGGCCTTGGCCGTGACGCCTTCGATGGCGTCGGCGCCGGCAACGAAGCGCTGCAGGGGCTTGTCCTGGTCGGCGATGGTGAGCAGGGCGCGGGCGAGTTTGGCGGGGTCGCCGGTCTGCTGGCCGTTCATGCTCTTCCATGCCGTGATGGTGGCCGTGGTGCGTTCGGCGTAGTCGGCGATGGTCGGCTCGGGCCAGGTGGTGGAGGCGTCCACGAGGAGTTCGGTGCGGAAGAAGCCGGGCTCGACGACCGTGGTGTGGATGTTGTAGGGCTCGACGTCGTAGCGCAGGGACTCCATCCAGCCCTCGACGCCGAACTTGGAGGCGGCGTAGGCGACGCAGAACTCCTGGCCGATGATGCCGGCGGAGGAGGAGAGGGTGATGACGTGCCCGGAGCGCTGCTTGCGCATGATCGGCAGGACGGCGCGGGTGACGTTCATCGGGCCGAAGAGGTTGGTCTCGATCTGCTGGCGCATCTGCGCGGGCGTGATCTCCTCGAAGTAGCCGGCGAAGAAGTTGCCGGCGTTGTTGATGAGGACGTCGATACGGCCGAAGCGCTCGACGGCGGCCTGCGCGGCGGCCTCGGCGTCCTCCAGGCTGGTGACGTCGAGCTTGGTGACCAGCAGGTTGTCCTGGGGTCCGCCGAGGGTCTTCTCGACCTCGTCGGGGCGGCGGCCGGTGGCGACGACCTGGTGGCCAGCGGCGAGGGCCTCGCGGGCGATGTCGGTGCCCAGACCGCGTCCGGCACCGGTGACGAGAATGACCTTGCTCATGAGGGTTCCTTGAAATGGTTGGCGGTGGATGGCGACGGGCGGGGTCAGGCCTGGTCGGTGGGCATGATCCACAGTTCGCCGATGGAGGCATGGCGGGGACGGGTGACCATGTAGGCGACGCCGTCCGCGATGTCATCGGGGGCGAGGACCTCGGTCTGCTCGTAGAAGGTGCCGATCGCTTCGCGGACCTCGGGCTTGTGGTCGTTGTGCGAACCCAACTCGGTGTCTACGCCACCGGGTTCGAGGACACCGACGCGGACGTGGCGCTGGGTGACCTCCTGGCGCAGGGACTCGGTGAAGCCGTTCACGCCGAACTTGGTGAGGTTGTAGACGCCGTAGCCGTTCCAGGCGACGCGACCGGCGATGGAGCTGATGTTGACGATGTCGGCGACCCGGCGGGGCCCGTCCTCGGCGGCCTTGAGCAGGTGCGGGAGGGCGGCGCGGGTGGTGTAGAGCAGGCCCTGGACGTTGACGGCGATCATGCGCTCCCATTCGTCGGCGTCCGCACCGACGACGGGGCCCAGGAGCATCAGGCCGGCGTTGTTGACCAGGGTGTCGAGGCGTCCGAAGTGCTCGACGGTCCGCTGTACGGCGGCCTCGGCCTGGGCGCGGTCGGTGATGTCTGCTTCCACGACCAGGGCGATGCCGCCGGCCTTCTCGATCTCGGCGGCGAGGTCGGTCAGACGGTCCTTGCGGCGGGCCACGAGGGCGACGGAGGCGCCGTCCTCGGCGAGCCGGCGGGCGGTGGCGGCACCGATACCGCTGCTCGCACCGGTGACGAGCGCGACAGTGCCAGACAGCTTCGTTGCCATGGGAGGAGTCCTGTTCCTTGGTTTCTTTGGTTCTCTGGATGCTTGGTTCTCTGGAATGTGCGGCGCAGGGGCGGCGGGGGCCCGTACGTGCCGCGCCGAGCCGAGGGACGCGGCGAGCGCCGGTCATGGCGTTGGCGCAGGGGCGGGTGCGACGGAGCCGGGTGAAGTACAGAACTCCGCTCCGCTGCTACGCGGCGGGGATGGCGCCCATCTGCGTGAGGATGCCGAGCATGTCGAGCTGGGCGCGCTCCTCGACGATCTTGCCGTGGGACAGGCGGTAGAACGCGAAGCTCTCCGCGTGGATCTTCTTGCCCGTGCCCTCGACTCCGGCGAAGGGTCCCTCGTGCGTGCCGGTCATGGTGTAGCGGATGGCCACGGTGTCGCCCTCGGCCCGCATGTCCTCCACCGTCCACTTGAGGTCGGGGAAGGCCTTCATGTTGGCGGCGACGATGCCGAGGTAGGTGTCCCGGCCCTGCTGCGTCGTTCCGCCGAAGTGCATGACGATGTTCGGGCTGATGAACTTCCTCGCCAACGCGGGATCGCCGGTGGGCAGGAACTCACTGGTGAAACGCTGCATGACGCGCTTGTTCACCTGCGCGGTTCCGTGGTTCCACGAGACGGACTCCGCCTTGACACGAGGCGACGAGCCGGAGCCGGTGTTGCCGCCGGCCGCGTCCGCGGCACCCGATCCGAAGGCCGCGAGGCCGAGCGCTCCCAGCGCCGTGACGACGACGGCCGGCTTGGTGTATCGACGCATGACTCATCCTTCTGATTCCGGGGATTCGCAGCGCCGACGGCGCCGCGGAAGGGCTGGACAGGGCTGCGGAAGCACCGCCGTATCCGGGCCGTTCACACCACCGTGGGCGGTGCACCACCAACAGAACCGTTTGTCACAGGAGTTTGGGAGTCCCTGATGAGGGGGTCACTGACAGGGACCCCCAGACAGAGGAAAGCGCTCGTAGAGTGGAGCGCATGACAGGCAGAAACGACCCCTATGACACCAATCGCGATATGCGTGATGATTTCCGTGCAGAGATCCGGGAATTCCTGGGCACGCGACGGGCCAGGGTCACCCCCGAGCAGGCCGGACTGCCCTCGTACGGGGGCGACCGGCGGCGGGTCAACGGGCTGCGCCGGGAGGAGGTCGCCCTGCTCGCGGGCATCTCCAGCGAGTACTACACCCGGCTGGAGCGCGGCAACGCCACCGGCGTCTCCGAGAGCGTCATCGACGGCATCGCGCAAGCGCTGCGACTCGACGAGGCCGAGCGCATCCATCTGCTCGACCTCCTGCGCGGCGCCGGCACGACCCGTCCCCCTCGCCGCAAGCCCGCCCAGCAGCGCGTCCGGCCCGCGGTGCAGCGGGTCCTCGACTCGATGACCGGAACACCCGCGTTCGTCCTCAGTGGACGCCTGGACATCCTGGCCGCCAACCACCTCGGACGCGCGCTGTTCTCCCCGGTCTACGCCGACCCGGCGCGGCCGCCCAACAACGCGAGGTTCGTCTTCCTCGACCCGCACGCACCCGAGTTCTTCCGAGACTGGGACCAGGTCGCCAACGACGTCGTCGCCATGCTGCGCGCCGAGGCCGGCCGCGACGCCTACGACCGACGCCTGACCGACCTCATCGGGGAACTGTCCACCCGCAGCGAGGACTTCCGCCGCCGCTGGGCCGCCCACAACGTCCGCATCCACACCACCGGCCTGAAACGCTTCCACCACCCGGTCGTCGGCGACCTCGACCTGCCCTTCGAGACCTTCCCTCTCGGAGGCGACGCCAGCCAGAGCCTCCTCACCTACACCGCCGAGCCCGCGTCACGTTCGCAGGACGCCCTGAACCTGCTAGCCAGCTGGGCCGCAACCAACGACGACATCGACGAGTCCGAGCCGGCCGAGTCGGCTGGGTCGGCCGAGACCTCCGACTGACCGACGAGCCACGCGTCTCGATCCGCGGGAGTCGTCAACATCTGCGGCCCAGCGACACGATCCGCCACCGAAGCATCGGCTGCCGCGGATGCCCTGACCCACGGCTGCGCCATGGCCTTCACCGCACAGGCGTCATGTTCCTGGCCGCACTGGCCGATATCGCCGACGCCAGACCAGCCCCCGGCGAACCCGAGGACCACTATCTGTCAGGGAGCCGCGCCGTCGTCGAGTGCGCGATGAAACCCATGTGGGATTCCTGACGTACGCCCCCGCAACGTGTGGCTGCCTCATGCACCTCACTCCCCGTCCTGAACGAAACGTCGAGGCCTGGGCTGTCACCAAGGCTGTGCGGAGCCATGTCTCCGCCGCAATTGAATCCTCCGCAGAAGAACGGTCATCGGCATCGCAATGGGGCACAGACAGGAGATCCACGCAATGGAAACAGGAGGGGTACTCGATGAGTAAGGCCTCGAAGTCACCCGATGGCAGAAAAGCTCATTGGCTGGGTAATCGACCGACGCAAGCCCTCACCGAGAAGAGCCCACGCGGGAACCTGAAATACAAAGCAATCGTCCTGATCACTGTTGCTGCCCTGACTGTGGCAGTACTCGTTTATGTCAACCTGCAAAATGTGCGAGACACGGGCAGGCGAGCTGGTTCGCTCGTGAGCGATGCCAGAACACCTGAGTCCGCACAACGGTCGAGCGAGCCGGACCGGATAACCCGGGTGGAGCCCTAGCGATGCTACGTAAACTGCTGTTCTGGAGCTTCGCGGTGGTGTTTCCGCTCCCACTGGTGCTCACCTACGATCTCGTGGCCGATGAACCCGAACGCCTGAAGTTCTATGTCTTCCTCGGCTTGATTGCATATACATGGTGGCTGTTGTCCATCGTGCTCAGCGTGAGACCGTCCTGGCTGCACCGTTTCGTAGGACTTCCGTCCATCTACGGCTTGCATGGGGCGCTCGGCGTAGTGGCAATCGCTGCGGCCTATATACACCGCGACAACTCCTACTCGCCGGACCGGCTGGCTCGAATTCTGGGGGATTGGGCGTTCTACGGGACGCTCGCAGTGCTGTGCTACTCGGTGTTCTTCATGAGTGGGTGGTTCGTCGACAGGTCGAGACTGCTGCTGGCGGTCAAGAGACTTCTGGAGACTGTCTTCCGTCGTCGGCTTTCCCTGTGGATTCATCGGCTCAACCTGGTGATCGTGGCGATGATCTGGCTGCACGCTCACCTACTCGTGAGAGTGAACCAGTACTTTGCGTTCATGGTGCTTTTCGATCTGTACACAGTGATGGCACTCGGCATCTACGTCTGGAAGAAATGGATCGCGCCCGACACGTACCTGATGGGGACCGTCACAGACAACGAAACGCGCGGTGGGGCGACCCGCAGGGTGTCGGTGGGCCTCGACAGCAAAGCGGCGACCTTGCAGCCAGGTGACTTCTTCTTCCTCAGCTTCGAGGGGTCTTCTTCCGTGAGCAGAGAATGGCACCCCTTCTCAGTCACCGACGACAATCAGAAGACCCTGAGCTTCACGATTCGGCAGCACGGAGACTTCACTCGCCGCCTCGACAATGTCGAAGTGGGAACCCGCGTCCGCCTGGAGGGGCCATTCGGCCGCTTCGAATCGATCATCCAAGGGCGGGACCGTGAAGCCCCGCTCGTCCTCGTCGGAATGGGCGCGGGCGTGGCGCCCCTTCTCAGCCTGGCAGCAGCACACCACACCACGCGAAAGATTCACCTGCTGTGGGCGGTGCGTAACCCAGAAGACGCCTATTACCGTGACGTGCTCGAGGAGTACCAGGCGGCGTCCGGTAGCCAGATGCAGGTCACCATCAATGTTGGCCGGTTTCGACGCGAAGATCTTGCCGACACTCTTTCCGCGGAGGCAATTACAAAGGGCGCGTTCTTCATCGTGGGTCCGAACCCCGCCGTGTTGGCAAACCAGCGTCTACTGCGGCGCATCGGAGTCTCTGCACGGCGAATACACCAAGAACGCCTCACCATGTAGACGGTGCGGCCACCTTTCCAAGCCGCCCCAATGAAATCGACATAGACGACGAAACGGAGTTCACTGAGATGACAAACACTACGCGCCGGAAATTTCTTGCACTGGTCACCGTCGCATTGGCGGGAGGTAGCGTCGCCGGCTGCTCGATAGTAGGAGGGGCAGGCGAGGCACTCAGCGATTCCGGATCTTCGGAAACCGCCCCTCCGCTGGACAAATCGCGTACTCTGGTCGCCTATTTTTCGATGCCGGAAACCGATGACCCGACCAACATGACCGAGGACGAGGAGAGCAGTACTCACGTCGTTGACGGCAAGGTTCTCGGAAACACCCAGCACGTCGCTCAACTCATTGGGGAGAGCACGGGTGCCGGAATGTTCCGCATCGAGACAGCAGAGGAGATGCCTCTTGATCATAAAACGCTGTCGGATCTTGCACTCAAACAGCAGGAAGAAAACGAAAGGCCGAAACTCAAGGCTCTGATCCCGAACCTCGAAGAGTATGACACCGTGTTCATCGGTTATCCGATCTGGTGGTACGGCCTGCCGATGCCGGTGTACACATTCCTTGAGCAGCACGATTTCAGCAAAAAGAACATCATCCTGTTCAGCACCCACGGTGGAAGCCGCCTGTCGGGAACTGTTGAAATCGTCACCGAAAAGCTTGCTGATTCAACCGTGATCAGTAATGCGTTCACGATCTCGCGAGACGACATGGGCAGTGCAGAGGCGGGGGTGGGTGATTGGCTCGACAGCCTCGGGGTTTCATGACGCTCGCCAGCTGATCCCAACTCCTGGGGCGAGCGGGGAGCCCGGATCAACTCCATCAGCCCCGGCGTGATCGCCACCCCCATGGGACAGCAGGAACCCGACGGGGACAACGGCCGGATCATGCGCGCCATGATCTCCGCGTCGGGAACCGGCCGGCTGGGCACTCCCGACGACATCGCCGAGGCCGCCGCCTTCCTCCTCGGCCCCGGCGCCACCTTCATCACCGGCAACGACCTGCTCGTGGACGGCGGTGTCGTCGCCGCCATCCGCACCGGCCGCCTCACACCCGGCGCCCGACCCGGAGGACCGGGGCACAGCGGCACTCCCGCACCCCACCCATCCTCCACCACCCCACGAACCGTCAGCCCTCATGACGCCACGCTTTGAAGGTCGGCGAGAGGTCTTGCTCGCTTTGCCTTCTTTGGGAATTTTTCCCCGTTTCCGGTGTGCCATATCGCTATTTTGCACCAGATGAGCAAAATGCTAAAACTTTCAATATCATCGGAGTAGGTAACCACAAAGGGCTCCGATACACTCCCCCCACATGGAGTTGTAGTGATTCACCACTTCGCTTTCCAAATGGACCCTCCTTATCCGATACCGTTGTCGGTCGCTCTCGTCAGCTGTCACGACATCAGGCCGGTATCTCTCGCCGGCGTCAGCGCCCGACTGGTCCGGGAACCGCACGAGCTCCGCCCGAGTGACGACGTCATACTGTTTTACGGATCCGGCATGGCACAGCGGCTGAGGTGTTTCTCGGACAAGGTGGAGGGCTTGCTGCCGCCCGCCGTGGTCTTGGCCCACGGGCTTGACTGGGATGACGTGCGCCTGGCGCTGGACAGTGGAGCCGCCGGCTATCTCCTGGAGAACCGGTACGCGTACCTGCTCGCCGAGGCGCTGTGGTGCGCCGCCCGCGGTTCCAGCATCCTGGACCCGGAGATCGCCGCCGAACAGGTCCGGGTCGCCGTCCGGGCCAGGGCCGACGAGGAGGAGCGCACCAGAACGACGGAGAGGACGAAGTCGGCGACGTCCGCCGATCGACTGCGGCAACTGTCCCGGCGGGAACGGCAGATCATGGAACTGCTCGTCTCCGGGCGGGGCGTCAGTGACGTCGCCCGGGAACTGTTCCTGACCGACAAGACGGTGCGGAACTATCTGAGCCGCATCTACGTGAAGCTCAACGCGCGCTGTCTGTCGGAGGCGATCCTGTACTGGCTCGGGCACCTGGACGCCCCATCCGCGACCGATACCCCCGGAATCCAGACGCGAGGCGGATCGGCGGCCGGCCGGAGCGCCGCCTGCTGAATCGGTGCCCTCCGCCTGCGCCGACGGGGCGAGGCGTGTCGTCTCGGCCACGGGCCTACGGGCACGCCTCGGCGAGTACCGGCCGGGGCCGTAGCTCGGATCCCCTCCGTCTCCACTGAGCCTCCGCCAACTTGAAGTCACAGGTCAAAGGGCTGGTGTGACCGGCCCTCGGGGTGCTCACGCTGGTCGTGGGCGGCTGCCTGAGGAGCAGATCGTCTGTCAGCGGTTGACTTCAAGGTTCGTCAGGACGAGCAGGGCGCGCAGGAGGTGGGTGGCGCGGGCGGGGTCGGTGCGGAGCTTGGTGAGGATCCGCCAGTTTTTGAGGTGGGCGAAGCCGTGTTCGATCGGTGCGCGTCCGACGGCGAGGACGCGGTTGGCGGTCTTCTGGCCGGGTGTGAGCTTGTGGGTGCGGCTGGCGTGGAAGCCGGTGACGATCACGGGGTCGAGTACGTCGTTGTCCAGGCCGCGGAAGCCGAGGTCCGCCAGCGCCCCGAGACCGGCAGCGCGCAGGTGGGCCAGGACGTGATCCTGGCGGGCGGCGGTGTTGTCGTGGGTGCGGCCGGGCCGGGCGGCGGATATCCAGATCAGTCGGCCCCGCTCGTCGGTTAGGGCGAGGAAGTGCAGGCCGTGATGATGGTGTTTGCCGGAGTAGTTGCGCCGGTCGGTCTTTCCGGTGCGGCGCTGGGTGGCGATGAGAGTGCCGTCGATCAGGACTCTCCCCGCCCTGCCTGGCGACCTTCTTCAGTGCGCGGTCCAGGCGCGGGGCCTGCGCGGCGAGCAGGGCGATCAGCTCGTCGCGCCAGCGGCGGACGGTGGACTCGGAGACGTTGTTGCCGCCGGCCATGTCGGCCAGGCGCTGGTCATGGCGCAGCACCGCCAGGACGATCACCGCGATCTTCCCGGGCGGCAGGATCCGCCACCTGGACCGTATCGACTTCAGGTGCCGCCGCAGCAGTTCGGCGAGGTGGTTGACGGTCCGCGTGGACAGCGGCAGACGGCACTGGTAGACAAGCGGGCAGGTGTCCTCGGCGTGCTCTTTGGTTTTCGTCATACAATTCCAACGGTCGCCGGGGGCGCCCCGGTTACGCCCGCGCCGCACCGCTCTGGGCGGCGGGGCAGGACATCACAGGCGGGTGGTGAAGCGGCCGTCGGGCAGTTTGCGCAGCCAGCCGCGGTCGACCAGTCTGACAAGTTTCCCGCGCAGCGGTTCCAGCTTGGCCCGCACGTTGACGTCGATTCCCAGCGCGTCGCCGACCTGCCGGGCCATGACCGGTCCGGCGGCCTGCCCCACGGCGGTGAGAATGCGCTGGTAGTCCGGCGGAAGGGTGGTCTCCTCCACGCCTGACGTGCGGTGCGGGATCAGCAGCACCGCTCGTCCGCCCACCTGCCCGGGCGCCGGCGCGGCCGAGGCACGTTCGTCGGTGAGCTGCTCGCTCATCCGCTCAAGGACCCGTTCGGCAACGGCGAGTTCGTCCCGCTCGGCCCGCACCTCCGCCAACCGCTGGGCCAGCTCTTCTTCGAGTTCGTCCAGTTCCGCGCGCCGCGCGGTGATCCGCTCCAGCAGCTCGGGATCCATGCACCGGATCGTAGAAGTCTGCCCGGCCACGGCGAGCTGGAACCGGCTAAACGGTGGTGACGTCCAGCACCCAGGAGTGCGGGCAGAGACGGTGATCAGCTGACCTTCCAGCTCGCCGAGGCCTCGCCAGCGGCCACGGACTTGTCGAATATCGATATGCTCCTCTACTGTGGGCATATCGAAAATCGATGGGGAAGGCTGCGATGAACACGCGACTCATGAGGACTCTGGCCTCGGTGACCTCTGTACTGGCGGTGCTGTGCGGGCTCGCCTTCATCGGCAAGGGGGTCACGCACATACTCGACGACGGGGCCGTCTGCGTGCAGACGGACTTCTGGCGCAACGCCTCACTGGCGAACTCACTGCCGGTGGGCGCGGGCGTGAAGGCGTCCAGCAGTGCCACGCGCCTCTGCCAGGACAGTCCCTCCGTGGGGCAGCGCGCCGCCGACCTCGGAGGCGAACTGCCCTGGCTGCTGTTCGGCGCGCTCGCGCTGCTGCTCTTCTCCCGGCTACTCAAGGCCGTTATGGGGCAAGGACCGTTCACCGAGGCGGTGGCGCACCGGCTCTCTATTCTCGGCTGGTTCGTCACCGTGGGCACGCCACTGGCCGGCCTCGTCGTCGGCTGGTCGCAGTCCTGGCTCGTCGGGAGCATGGCGCCGATCGTGGGTTCTGGGCCGACGGTCTCCGGGCCGCTGGTGCTCGTTCTCGCCGGCCTCACCGCAGTGATCATGGGGAAGATCATGCGCGAGGGTGTGCGCATGCGGGAGGACCTCGAAGGGACCATCTGATGCCCGACGAGGAACCCCACGCGATCCGGATCCACCTCGACCGGCTCCTCGTCGAGCGCGGTATGACCCTTACCGAACTGTCCGCGCAGGTGGGCATCACCGTTGTCAACCTGTCCGTACTCAAGAACGGGCGAGCCAAGGCCATCCGCTTCTCGACCCTGTCGAGGATCTGCGAGGTCCTCCGGTGCCAGCCGGGAGACCTGATCACCCACGCCCCCACCGAGCAGACCTAAGTCGACCGCGCTGACAGACGATCTACTCCGCAGACTGCCGCCCACGACCAGCGTGAGCACCCCGACAGCCGGTCACACCAGCCCTTTGACCTGTGACTTCAAGTTGGCGGATGCTCACTGATCGTCGTGGCACTCCGGTTCAGGGGCACCGTGGGCGGCGGCCTGGTCCCCGAGCTCGGACGTCAGTGCCCAGGGCGGTCGGAGCCGTCCCGGGCACTGACGTGGAGGTGGGCTGGTGCCTCAGCCGGGCGGGCGTGAGGCGGTGGCGTCACCCGCGTCTACGGCGTCACCTTCCCGATCTTGACAGTGCCGTTGCCCACGAGGGTCCCGCGGTCGTTGAGCAGGCGCACCTCGCCGAAGAGAGCGCGGCTCTCCGGTGCCGCGGTCGCGGCCGTGATGTGTGCGGACACGGTCGCCGAGGCGCCCGTGCCGACCAGCACCGGCCCCGCATCGTCTGGAGTAAGCGAGCCAAGGGCGGTGGAGAAGAACAGGTCACGGTAGTCGTAGGCGGTGGAACCGGAGGCGATGTCGAAGCCCACCACCTCGATCGTGTAGGTGCCGGCGGACGGACGAGACACGGAGACCGACTCCTCGGCGTCGCTGTCCGCGTCCATGCCAACGAGGTCGCCGTCGGCGTCGTACACCCGCAGATCCAGGTCGGTGGCCTTGTCCGAGGGGTTGCCGATGGCGACGTCCAGTGACGTGGTGCCCTCAAGCACCTCGACCGTGGTGGTCTGTGTGTCGCCGGTGGCGATGGTGGGACGTGTGGTCCGCGACGAGCCGAGCGGGCCGCCCTTGATGGTGCCGTTCACCGGCGCGTACTCGTTCTCGGCCGTCCAGGAGACGGCGGCCGGTGTGCCCGCCTTGGCCTCCGGCACGGTCGCGGGCTCCGGGTCGAAGGAGGTGCGGTACACGGTGACGTCCAGGTTGTACGGATTGTCGAGCAGCTTCGAGGCGTAGGACGACTGGACCGCTATCTCCCAAACACCGGCCTGCGGGGCCGGGTACGCGGCCACATCGGGGCTGTCGGGGTCGTCGTCCCTGACGGGCAGGCCGTACGGCTGGATCGCGCTCGCCACCGTCCGGCTACCGTCCTTCAGGCCGCCGAGCCTGATCTCCAGGCTGTTGGCGCCTTCGGGGACGGTCACGAAGTAGGTTTTCGTGCTGTTGCGCTGTACCGATCCCGAGGCGGAGTAGGTGTACTCGGCCGGCGTGGAGACCATCACGGTCGTCAGGACCTGCTTGTCGACGCCCGCTGTCGTTCGGTCATCGATCTCCAGGCGGGCGCTCTTGATCCCCTCGGACGTCGGCGCGGCCTGGACCTTCACGGTCACCGGACGGTTCAGCGGCAGTGCCACCGTCTGCGAGCCGAGGAGAGAGAAGGTGCGGGACTTGTTGTTCTTCAGCCGCAGCGTGTGCGGGACCGGGCCGTCGGGGCCGGAGGTACGCGTCAGGGTGACGTCGTACGTCTTCTTCTGGCCGGCCTTGAGACCGCCCTCGCGGTCGTAGATACCGGTACCGAAGCCGGGCGTCTTCAGTGCCTGGTCGAGCGCGGTGTCGACCGGGGCCTTCACGGTGTACTCGTGGGCGTTCGCTCCCTCCTGGATCTCCTTCCAGGCAGCCTGGATGTCGATCAGGCCCGCGCCCTCCTCGTACGCCTGAAGTCCTTTGATGTGGCGGGCGGTCGAGGTGAGCGCCGTTCGCAGTTTCACGGGGGTGAGGTCAACGCCCTGCTGCTTGGCAGCGGACAGTAGCAACGCGCTCGCGCCCGCCGTCTGCGGGGACGCCATCGACGTGCCCTGGTACATGGTGTAGCCGGCAGGCAGGTTCCAGCCCGTGTACTGCTTGAAGAGCTGGGCGCCGGGCATCCAGGACGGGCTGGAGGAGACCGCCGAGCCGGGCGCTACCAGGGTCGGTGCGAGCCCGCCGTCCTCGCGGGGGCCGCGGGCGGAGAAGGTGAACAGGCCGTAATTCTTCTCCACTTCGGAACCGTAGTTGGCGGCCCAGGTCTCCTTGGAGACGCCGGCGCCGACCGAGATCACCTTGTCGGCCAGGCCCGGGTCATCGATCGTGTTGGCGCCGGGGCCGGAGTTGCCTGCGGCGATCACGAGTTGGACGCCATAAGTGTCAATGAGGCGCGTGTACAGCTCGGCGCGCGCGTTGTTGCCGTCGTTGAGCGCGGGCAGGCCGCCGATGGACATGTTGACGATGTCGACGCCGCGGTTGACGACCATGTCGATCATGCCCTCGGCCAGCGCGACGTTGGTGCAGCCGGCCCCGAAGATGCAGGCGCGGGACGACACGATCCTCGCCCCCGGCGCGGCTCCGTTCATTTTGCCGCCGAACAGGCCGTTGGCCGCGGCGATACCGGCGACGTGGGTGCCGTGATATTTGCTGACGACGCCGATGTTGACGAAGTCGGACTTCTTGCCGACCCAGTCGCCGCCGAGCGGGTCCATAGGTACGTCCTTGCGGATCTCCACGACGAACGGCTGCCGCTCGGCGATGTCGGTCTTGGGGTCGTCGGTGCCGAACCAGCCGATCTGATGAGCGTCCTTGTACGGCTTCATCGGCTCGTCGTCGGTGAAGTCGTGGTTGTTGTTCAGGTCGACGGTGACCGCGCCGGCCGCCGCGTCATACAGCACGCCCCAGCTGTCCGTGGTGTCACCGTCGCGGTTCGCATCGCCGTCGGTCAGGCCGTCCTCGACCCTGCCGCCCCTGGTGACGGACTCACGGAAGACGTTGACGCCGTACGAGCCCGAAGGGGCCTTCCAGCTCTGGCCGCCGTAAGTGAAGGCCGGCCCGGACACGTCGGTCGTCATCGCGCGCCAGGTGCCGTCGCCGTCGACGATCGGGTCGGTGGCCGTCACCCAGTCGACGATCTTCCGCTCGCCGGTTGTGGTCTTCTGCAGCGCCGGGCTCACGAGGTCCACTCCGGTGTCGAGGACACCGATGGTGACACCTCTGCCGTCCGCCTTCGGGTGTTTCTTTACGAAGTCGACGGCGCCCGTCTCGAAGGACGGGTTGTACGGGTTCTCGGCCGGGGTGTCCTTCCCGGGACCGGAATAGGTGTCCGAAGTCGCCTTCACGGCAGCGCCATTTACCCCGTGGGCAGCAGGCAACGGATCTTCCTGCCGTATCTCGTCGCGCAGGTCGATGCCGTGGACGGAGGAGAGCTTCACGGCGGCGGCGATGGCGGAGTCCGCGCGGCCGGTGGGGACAGTGGCCCGGACGTATCCGAGCTTGTCGTAGATGCGGCCGACGGAGCCGCCCTTGACCGCGTCCATTTCCTCGGCAACCTGCTCGGTCTTCCCCGGAGCGGTGGCGATCATCATCGTGACGTTCTTCTCGCCGGTGGCCTCCGCCTCGGCGAGCAGCTCGGCGTCCGCCGAACCGAGCTTGTCATGCGCGGACTTGGGTCTCTCGGCAGAGGAGTGGCCCTCGGCAGCGAAAGCCAGGGGTATCAGCCCGGTCGTGGTGAGTACGGCCGTCAGTCCGGCGGCCACGGCTATGCGGGTTAAGCGTCTTCCACCCGACATCGGGTGGACGTGGGGGGTGGTGGGGGGCATTCGATTCCTTTCCCTCGGGGCGGTTCGTCCGCCACGGGGTGACGGTGACCGTCAGGGGAGTTCGGCGACCGTCGCGGTTCTGTCGCCGTACTCCACCAGGCCGTCCGACTGTCGTGATCAGGCGGCCTGCCCAAGGATTCGCGCCACGTCGATCGACGGGATAGAGGCAAATCTCATCAACTGCGGTCACGCGCCTGTGTCTTGTCTCACGCTTTGGTGCTCCGCCAACGGGCCTGCCCTGAAGCCGCGTTCGAGCGAGAGTCGCCGCAGCGACCGGACGCGCTCGGTGCGGCGTAGGTGACTTCAGCGCCGTCAGTTACCAGGGAGGGATTCGATCCGCGACAGGGTCCCCGCGAATGAATATCCTGTAGCCCCTTCAAGCAAGTTGGGGAGAGTCACCCGCTCGGCCGGGATCGGCCTCTTCCCGACGGCCCTGACAGGGGGCCGGGCTACTCTTTCGAAGCGGATGTTGCCCAGCGATCTGACGGTCGGGGCCACGTTGACTCAGGTGAGTGCCTGCCCCCACGGCATGCAGATGGGTTCAAAGAACACGAGGTTGTCGTTGGGACGCGCAGCCCGCGGAACTGCCCGCACCTCGGAGTGAGGTTCCGTGTCGGACTACGTGGCAACGCTGGCCTGGTTCTGGTGGCGGCCCAGATGGCCAGGGACATCAACGCGTGGCGGCAGGCGGGATCGCCAAAAGCTCCCGCATTTTCATCACGGTGGACGCGTCAGGAAGTAAAAGGCGAGCCCCCGTTCGGCCGTGTGCCCTGGCTGTGGGCCGAGGGAGTGGTCGTCTGCACCGTCCTGTTGTAGGACTGTTCGTGCGCGGTCATGTCGAGGAGGACGATCGCGTCGTGTTCGGGAGTGCCGGGTTCGGCGTAGTACGTGACCAGGCGCTGGCCGGGGGTGCCCTCCAGTTGCATGGACTGGTAGCCCAAGGTGAGGGTGCCGACCTCCGGGTGGTGGTAGGTCTTGTGGCCGTAAGCGCGTCCTCGGACGTCGTAGCGTTCCCAGAGGCGGGCGAACTCCGGGCTCTTGAGGAGGAGTTCACCGACGAGCTGGGCGAGGTCGGGGGCATCGGGATCGGTGCCGGCCACGGCACGCAGGCGGGCCACGCAGCCGCGCAGTGAGTTCTCCCAGTCGTCGAACACCTCGCGGGCCGCGGGGTGGAGGAAGGAGTAGCGCGCGGTGTTGCGCTGCCTGGCCGGCCAGTCCTCGATGCCGGGGAGGAGCCGCAGCCCGGCCGGGTTGTGGGCGAGCAGGTCGAAAGTGCGGCTGACCACGTGAGCGGGGTTGGGCCGCAGGCTCTCCAGCAGCAGTTTCACACCGGGACGTACAGTGCGACTGGGCGTCGGCGGTGGCTCCGATGCGGTGCGTGCGGCGAGGGCGGCCAGGCTGCGCAGGTGCTCGTGCTCCTCGTCCTCCAGCAGGAGGGCGCGGGCCAGGGCGTCGATCACCGAGGGACTGGGACGGTTCTCCTTGCCGCGTTCCAGGCGGACGTAGTAGTCGACGCTGATCCCGGCCAGGGTGGCCAGTTCCTCACGGCGCAGCCCGGGCGTGCGGCGCCGACCGGTGCCGGCGTTCAGGCCGGCCTCGGCGGGGGTCACCTGGGCCCTGCGGGCGCGCAGGAAGCGCCCCAGTTCGGTGCCATGCTCCTGCTGACTCGTCATGACTTCAGTGTCGCAGTGCCGTGACCTGCGAGGTAGTCGCATGGGGGGCCCTGTCACACCCCCGAACCGCGCTCCCTGGCTCAACAGGGACTCCCTTGTGGCGGCCGATGCGGGCAGGGTCGATGTTGTTCAGAGACAGGATCGACACGCACCGCGGCACCGCCGCAGGAGGACCCGAGTCCCGCCCGCAGCGACTCGGGGAGCACGACAACCGCTGCTTCTTCTCGTACGAGCCTCCCCGTACGAGCGGCATCCAGCGGGTGGTGCGGACGCGTCCACAGGCAACCGAGAGACATACGGAGCTGTAGCCATGAAGCACATCAAGCTGGGAAGCCTGGACGTTTCCCGCGTCGGTCTGGGCACGATGGGCATGAGCGCCTTCTACACCGGACACAGCGCTGACGACGCCGAGTCGATCCGTACCATCCACCGGGCGTTCGACCTGGGTGTCACCTTCATCGACACCGCCGAGGTCTACGGGCCGTTCACCAACGAGGAACTCGTGGGCCAGGCCGTCAAGGGCCGTCGTGACGAGGTCGTCGTGGCGACGAAGTTCGGATTCCTCTCCCACTCGGGCCGCGCCGCCGGCTCCCTGGACAGCAGCCCCGCGAGCATCCGCACCGCCGTCGAGGGCTCCCTGAAGCGGCTCGGCACCGACTACATCGACCTCTACTACCAGCACCGGGTCGACCCGGACACGCCCATCGAGGACACCGTCGGCGCGCTGGCGGAACTGGTCGCCGAGGGCAAGATCCGCCACATCGGCCTCTCCGAGGCCGGCCCCCAGACGATCCGCCGCGCCCACGCCGTCCACCCGGTCACCGCCGTGCAGTCGGAGTACTCCCTGTGGACCCGTGACCCGGAGGCGGAGGTGCTGACGGTGCTGCGCGAGCTGGGGATCGGCTTCGTGCCCTACTCCCCGCTGGGCCACGGATTCCTCACCGGTCAGATCCGCTCGACGGACGACCTCGCCGACGACGACTGGCGCAAGACCAACCCGCGTTTCATGGGCGAGAACTTCCAGCGCAACCTGCTCGTCGCCGACGAGGTCAAGGCCGTCGCCGACGAGGTCGGAGCCACCCCGGCCCAGGTGGCCCTGGCCTGGCTGCTGGCCCAGGGCGACGACATCGCCCCGATCCCCGGCACCAAGCGCGTCGAGCGTGTCGAGGAGAACACCGCCGCCGACGGCATCGAACTCAGCGCCGAGCAGATCGCCAAGCTCGACAACCTCACCCCGGCCTCCGGAGACAGCCACAACGAGGCGGGCAAGCGGCTCCTGGAGCGCTGACCCGGCTGGCCTCGTGGCCCGCGCCGCCCGTCCCCACCGTGCGGACGGGGGACACCCCCGTATTCCGGCGCAGACCCGCCGTGCGCGGAGGGCATGGGGCAGACAGACGTACGGGCGACGACTGGAAGAGCTACGGCACCCTGTGGATGCGGCACCCGGTAGTGGGCGGCCCCGAAGCAGTGCTTCCCCGTACAGATCTGCCTGCTGCGCGGCGCGCGCGACCCGCGGGCTGGTCGCCGGTCGAAGAGCTCTTCCGTGCTTCCGTTCTCAGGAGTCCTACTCGTGTCCACATCCTTCGCGTCTTCCGAGAGCTCTGCCGGCACTGGCAGCAGTACCGGAGAGCGCGGTACCAGTGCCGGTTGGGCTCTGGCAGCCGCACTGCTCGGCTACTTCGTGATGACGCTCGACGCTCTCGTCGTGAACGTCGCGCTGCCGGCGATCGGCAGTGGCTTCGGCGGTGGCATGACGGGCCTGCAGTGGGTGGTCGACGGTTACACACTGATGTTCGCCGCCCTGCTGCTGTCCGCCGGGTCCATCACCGACCGCGTCGGCGCGCGTCGGGCGTTCGGGGCGGGCCTCGCGGTGTTCGTCGCCGCGTCGGTCTCCTGCGGTCTGGCGCCGAACCTGGGCGTCCTCGTCGGATCGCGGCTGGTGCAGGGCGCAGGTGCTGCGGTGATCGTGCCGGCCTCGCTGGCCCTGATCCGCGAAGCGTTCCCCGACCCTGTCAAGCGGGCCCGGGCGATCTCGGTCTGGGCCCTGGGCGGCTCGGTGGGTGCCGCTGCCGGACCGGTGGCGGGCGGTGTACTCAGCCTGGTCAGCTGGCGGATGATCTTTTTCATCAACCTGCCGGTCGGCCTGCTGGCGCTGTTCCTCCTCGCCCGTACGTCTCGCTCGCCCCGCCGGGCGGCGCCGTTCGACTGGATCGGTCAGATCACCGTGGTGCTGGCGATGGGCGGTCTGACGTATGGCGTGATCGAGGCCGGCGCGGACGGCTTCGGCAAGCTGCGTGTAGTGGTCGCGCTGGCCGTCGCCGTCGTGGCCGCTGCCGTGTTCCTGTTGTCGCAGGCACGCGGGAAGCACCCGATGGTCCCCCTGGAACTGCTCCGTGCCCGGACGATGGCCGTTTCGGTGGGAGTGGGCTTCGCCGTCAACGTCGGCTTCTACGGCATGGTCTTCCTGCTCAGTCTCTACCTCCAGCAGACGCGGAACCTGTCCGCTCTGGAGACCGGCATGGCCTTCCTGCCGATGACCGCGCTGACGGCCGTTCTCAGCCCAGCGGCCGCCTGGCTCACCCAGCGGTTCGGCCCGCGGATGCCGATCATCGGCGGGCAGCTCATGATGTCGGCGGGGCTGGCACTGCTCTGCCTCCCTGCGGCGTCGGCGCCCAGCTGGTTGCTGGTCCTGCTGATGATCCCGGTCGGCACCGGCGGCGTGATCGCCGTACCGGCGATGACCGCGCTGCTCCTGGACCACGTCCCCGCCGAACGTGCCGGCACGGCCAGCGGTGTGTTCAACGCTTCCCGCCAGGTCGGCGGCGCCCTGGCGGTGGCCGTCTTCGGTGCCCTGGTCGCGGACCGGGCGCCCTTCCTTCCCGGTCTGCGCACCAGCCTGCTGATCGCGGCACTTCTGACACTCGCTACCGCCGCCACCAGCCTGCTGCTGAAGCACAGCCCGGCACACTCATCCAGGTCAGGTAAGGAGTCACGCTCATGACGACATGGATCAGCGATGAGCTCGACAGCATCGAGCACACGGAGTTTTGAACTGGTGCTCTGCTCCCCGCCAGGGTCTGCCGACTGGTAACGGGGAACTTCCCGACCAGGGACGCCTCGCATGGAGGGCGCGCGGCTGTGCCTGTCCAGCACTGATCGGGCGAGGCATGGTGCCTGCGGAGGACGGCCCCCGCGGCCCATGACGGATATCTCGCCCAACGGCAGGTCACTGATGCCGACAAGGTTTTCGGGGCGTTCGACCGTCTCACGCTGGTCAAACTCTCCGCCAACCTGTTCGCGAGGAGGCCGCGGAAGGCATGCACGCATTCCGCGAACGCCACCCGCCACGCTGGGCACTCTCCCGCTGAGCCGATCGAGGCCGTCCCTCGACGCCCCGCGGCTTACGAGGCATCGGGTACGCGTCGGGCCCGACCTTACCTGTGGGGCCCGCCGGAGCCAGCCGGAAGACCCCACAGGATGCCGGGCGTCAGCTCTTGCCGAGCAGGCGCCAGATCTGGTTCTTCTTGGTGGTCAAGGTGCTGCCGGTGTCACATGTCCACTGGTGGACGAGGGCGCCGGGTGCGGTGGAGATGGTGCTGACGTCGACGCACTTGCCGCTGTTGAGGGCGACCAGTTGGTAGTCCTGGCTGTTGCCGAGTGCGGTGACGGGCCTGAGGGTGAACCGCTGGTTGGCGGCGCCGAGGCAGGTCCACTGCTGGACGGCGGCCCCGTTGGCCGTGGAGAGAGCGGAGATGTCGAGGCACTTACCGCTGGAGTGGTTGACGACGGTGTAGGTGTCCGTGGCACCGCTGACGGGGTGGAAGTCGAAGACCTGTTCCTGGCCGGTACCGCAGGTGTTCTGCCGGTACTGGGTGCCGTCGGTGGTGGACTGGGCGGGGTCTTCGAGGCAGAGCGAGCTGTGCTGGGCGACGGCCGTGGAGGAGAAGCCGGTCGAGGCACCGATGTGCAGGGCCGCCGGTGCGAAGGAGACCTGGTCAAGGTGGGGTGCGGAGCTGGAGCGCATGGGCTGGCCGATGTCGCTGCCGCCGCCGGAGTAGACCAGGCCGATGGTCGTGCCGTCGTAGTCGTACAGCTGTGAGGCCGTGAACTTGACGGCGTTGGCGCCCTTGGTCAGGGTCACAGGCACGGTGTAGTCGTTGAACTGGTTCCAGTGCAGGGTGCTGGCGAAGTTGACGCGCTTGGCGGCACCGCCGTTGACGCTGACGTCGGCGTGCAGGGCGTACAGGTCGGGGTTGTAGTGGTTGGAGGGCAGTTCCTCGCCGTTGGCGTAGCGCATGGTCATGGCGTACGTGCCGGCCTCGGGCGCGTTGACGTTCAGGGTGAGGGAGTTGGCGGTTCCGTTGCCGATGCCGGTGACGACGCCGCCGTTGGCCTGGCTGTAGGTGGTGTCGGCTGCAGCGGTGCCGGTGAGGGTGCCGTTCTCGGCCTGGTAGGTGACGACGTTGCCGGTGGTGACGGCGTCATCGGCGCTGAACGGGGTGACGGCCAGGTCGTCCAGGGCGAGGGTGCCGCTGGTGCCGGTCACCTTGACCTTGTTGATGCCGGCGCTCAGGTAGACCCGGTTGGCGGAGGTGGACCAGGCGCCTGTCGTCGCGCCGGAGAGGGTCTGGTCGTCGGCGGCCTTGCCGTTCACGGTGAGGGCGGCCTGGCCGGTGTTGCGGTAGCGGGCCGTCAGGTCCGCGTAGCCGTCCCGCTCGGAGTAGACCCAGAACGTGGCGGACTTGCCGGAGGTGAGGTTCACCGCACCGGCGCCGGACTGGCCCTGGGAGGTGTAGGTGGCGGTGGCGCTGTCGGAGAGGTTGGCCTGCTCGGCCTCGTAGAGCGTGGTGCCCTGGACGGCGGCGTCCTGGTACTGGAGGTCGATCTTGTCGATGATGGCGTCGCCGACGGTCTTCGCGTTGTTGTCGCCGGTGGTGGCCAGGGTGATGGTGTGGCTGCCCGCGGTGAGGTGCACGGTGGTGTCACTGTGGCCCCACACCACCCACTGGAAGCCCACCGGTATGTCGATCCTGGTCGAGGCGCCGCCGTCGACCCGCGCATACACGTTCGTCGGGCCCTTGACGTCGGCGTCCTTGGCGTAGCTGTTGCCGAACACCGACAGGTTGTAGTCGCCGGTGGTGGGGACGGAGACGGGGAAGGAGATCACCGTCGTGGACCCGGTGCGCAGACCGCCGACGTCCTTGGTGCCGGACGTGGCGAACTTGTCGAGTCTGCTGGGCGTGCCCTCGGTGTTGATGTTGTAGCCGCTGCCGCTGAGGGTGGCGTTCTCGGCCTCGTAGCTCGCCGACCAGGTGCTGTCGGAGGCAGTGGTGCTGCCGGTGCCGCCCGGGGAGACGATCACCTCGTACGCGGACATCGCGTCGAGGGTGATGGGCAGGGTGATCGAGCCGTCGGATCCCACGGCGACGTCGGCGTCGGAGAGCCGGGTCGGGGTGGCCGCCGCGCCGATATAGCCGCTGTAGCGGTCCTGGAAGACGCTGACGTGCACGGTGCTGCCGAAGACCGCAGGGTCGATGTTCTTGATGACCGTGTCGGAGGCACCGCTCGTGCCGCCCCCGGCGAGGATGACGCGGGCCTGCTTCTTGGCCGTGTCCAGGCTCGCCAGGCCCTGGAGGGTGTACGCGGCGTCGTTCTCGGCGCCGGTGACCTTGACGGTGTTGCCGCTCATGGAGGTGTACCAGTTGTACAGCCACCACTGGGCGTTGGGCGTGTTCTGGGCGGCGGCGGAGTCGCCGAGGTTGCCGTTGATGTTCCAGTACGGCAGGTTGCCGTCGATCTTCTCGTCCTCGATCGCCGAGATCCACTGGACCATCTGGCCGGGGTCGGTCAGGTGGTAGCGGAAGGCGTACTCGTTGAGGTTGATCGGCAGGTGCGAGCCGATCCCCACCGAGGTTTCGGCCGCACGGTAGTTGTCGACGGTGCTGCGCACGTCCGCCGGGCTGCCCAGGGTGTGCCAGGTCGCGATGTCGGGCAGGCAGTTGTTGGCCTTGCAGTAGGTGAGGAAGCCCTTGAGGGCGGACTCCGTGTAGCTGGAGACGTTGGGGCCCGCGATTCGTGCCGTGGGCCAGAGACCCTTGATGAAGTTGTAGGTCTGCAGCCACTCGGCGTTGAAGGCGGCCAGCGGCCCTGCCTGGGTGCGCATGCCCTGGAACCACATGCCGTCGGGCTCGTTGTAGGGGACGAGGACGATCCGGTCCTTGTAGGGGCTGGCCAGTATCTGTTGGATCTGGGTCTTCATCGCGGCCTGGTAGGCGGCGTAGTTGGTCCGTTCGTAGTTGAACGTGCGGTACACGTCCGTCATGTAGATCATGATGTCTTTGCCGCCGCTGTCCGCGAAGGGCTTCGCGATCTCCAGCGCGTCCGAGCCGGGGTGCTGCTGTCCGTCCTGGGCCTTGGTGTTGGTGGTCTGGAGGCCCATTCCCTCGATGAGGTTGTTGGTCGGCACGTCGGGGCCGTACAGGCCGTAGAGCGCTCCGGAGGCACCGAAGTGGAGGGCTCCGGTGGTGGTGCCCAGGTCGACGGTGAGGGTGGGGGTGGCGGCGGAGGCCGGCGTCGCCGTCGCGGTGGTGGCGGCGGCTATGACGGTCAGTGGAATCAGTGTTCGAGTGATGCCGTGGAGGAGGCGTCTCGTAGTCGAGCGCCTTTGCCCGATTCGTGGCATGTGCTTACGTCCCTTCAGGGGTACGGCTGGTTCGTTGCTGCGCCGGCCCCCGTGCCGGACGTGTGGGTGGGCTGTCGCTTCGCTGGTCAGGCGACGGTGGTGGCAGTGGCGTTGCTCCCGGCATCCGCGCGGCGCTGTTGGGCGTCGCGGGCGAGGAGGAGGTAGCTGCTGGCGGTCCAGGTGTAGGCGCGGTCGCGCAGTCCCTGGCCAGTCAGGGCGTCGAAGTTCTCGGCGAAGCCGGAGGTTTCGCACAGGGTTCGGAAGCGGGTGCTGATCTCGTCCGCGAGGCGTTCGTGGCCGGCGCGGCGCAGGCCGTCCTCGATGAGGACGGTGGCGGGGGCCCAGATCGGGCCGCGCCAGTAGCCGTCGGAGCGGTAGTGCGGCGAGGTGGGCAGCTCGGTGGCCAGACCGTGCGAGGTGAGGTGGGCCTCGATGCGGTCGGCCAGGACGCTGCTGACGCTTTCGGGCAGGTACTCGCCCAGCACGATGGGCATCAGGTCGAGCAGGCTGGAGCTGCTCCAGGTGTCGTCGCTGTCCACACCGCGGGCGACGAACCGTTCGCCGGTCCAGAGCTGGTCGAGCATCGCGGCCTGGGTCGCGTCAGCCGAGCGCGTCCAGGTGCGGGCGTCGTCGGGCCGGTCCAGTTCGGCGGCCAGGTCGGCCAGCTCTCGCAGTTGGAGGATGAGGAAGGCGGACAGGTCGGCGGTGACGGCCACGCGGGCGGGGTCGAAAGTGGTGGCGTTGTCCCAGCCGCTGTCGTTGCCGTGTTGGTAGTGGGGCAGGGCGGCTCCGGGTGCACGCCGCGCGGTGAGCCAGAAGTCCGTCCAGCGGGTCAGTCTGTCGTACGCCTCGGTCAGTTGCGCCGGGGTGAGCGACTCGGGGAGCCGTTGGCGCAGGTGACCGAAGGCCCAGCCGTGGATGGGCGGTTTGACGAAGTTGTACAGGACCTCGGAGTGGGTGACCGAGTCGGGCAGGGCTCCCGTCTCGTCCTGGTGGTCGAAGGGCAGTGAGAACTGGTCCCAGGCGAGACCGGGGCAACCGGGGGCCAGGGCAAGGGCATTGAAGCAGTGGTCCCAGCTCCACACCTTGTCCATCCAGTGCTTGGACATCAGTACGGCGGGCCGGGTGACCAGGCCCGCCGGGCGGACGGTCGCCGACCACACCACGTAGGCGGCGAGTTGGGCGGCCGGGGTGGCGGCCGAGCGCCATGGGGCGACCGCGTCGAGGAACTCGGCGAACGACTGCCGCGAGGCCTCCACGACCTCTCCGAACGACGCCGACGAGCGGAAGGGCGCTCGCGCACTGTCGAGTTCCTCGACCGCGACCTCCCACGAGCCGTCGGCCCCGCCGGTGACCGTGAGACCGCGCTCCCCGGCGCCCAGGGACTGGGAGCCGGTCACGTCGGCGAGCGTGCCGGACAGCACGGTGACGCGGTAGCGGCGCCCGGTCTCGTAGGAGGTGAACACGTGCGCGCCGTCCACCGGGTCGCGGTAGAAGTACGTCCCGCTGAACGGGGTCAGGGCGCGAGCCGCCGCGCTGATGCCGAACCCGAGACCGGTGCCGTGCACGCGTACGGTGTCCGGCGACTCGTAGGCGAGATCGATACGCCCGTCCGCACCCGTCCAGCTGAGCAGGCCCGGGGTCGCCTCGACGCGGGTCTCCGCCCGCTCGCCCGTCGCCGCGTCGAGGGGGATCAGGCTCAGGACGGCGTGCATGCCGTTCTGGTGCGAGACGAGGTGAAGGTCCTCGGCGCGCGTCTTCTCCGCCAGTACGGGAGAGATGCCGAACCAGGAGCCGTGCGCGCTGAACGGGATGTCGTGGACGGAGAAGGCCGGGCCGGACGGAACGGCGGTCATGAAGGCGGCACTCATTTCTTGAGCAGGGGTGATCGGCGGTCGGCCGGGCGGGGCGACGGTCCGGGGTCAGTCCTTGACGGCGCCGGCGGTCACGCCGGCGGCGACGTAGCGCTGGGCGAGGACGAGGATGACCGTGGCGGGCAGTGAGGCGACGACGGCGGTGGCCATGATGGCGTTCCACTGCTGGTTGTTGTTGCCGATGTAGTGGTAGATGCCGAGGGTGATCGGTTCGTGGGCGCCGCCGTTGGCGAGGGTGCTGGCGAAGATGAAGTCGGACCAGGACCACAGGAACGCGAACAGTGACACGGTGACGATCGAGTTGCGGCTCATCGGCAGCACGATCGACCAGAACGTGCGCAGGGCCCTTGCTCCGTCCATCTGCGCGGCCTGGATCAGCTCGCCGGGGATGCCGGACATGAACGCGGTGAAGATCAGTACGGCGAAGGGGACGGCCAGGGTGGAGTCGGCGATGATCAGGCCGGGGACGGACTGGAGCAGGCCCAGGCTGAGGTAGATGGCGTAGAAGCCCATCGCCATGATGATGCCGGGGACCATCTGGGCGACCAGGAGAAGGAAGCTGAGCACACCCCCGCCGCGCGGGCGGAGTTTCGCCAGCGCGTAGCCGGCGGGCGCGGCCAGTGCCACGGTCAGTACGACGGTGCCCAGGCCGATGACCAGGCTCGTGCCGAGGTAGGGCAACTGCTGGTCGAACACGGCGCGGTAGCCCTCCAGCGTGCCGTGGACCGGGAACAGATCGGGCGGGGACTTGCGCATGTCCTGGTCACGGGTGAAGGACACATTCACCATCCAGTACACCGGGAAGAGCATGACCGCGGTGAGGAGGACGCCGACGGTCGTCTTGACCCACGTGCGGTCGCGGCGCTTCAGGGTGTCAACGGCGGTTGCGGTCATGACAGGGCCTGCTTTCGCTGGACCTTCAGGTAGATCAGGCCGAAGACCAGGGCGGCGACGACGAGCAGGTTGCCGACGGCCGCTCCTGGGCCGAAGGCGGGCAGCAGGTTGCCGAAGCCGAGCTGGTAGGACCAGGTGGCGAAGGTGGTGGAGGAGTCGGCCGGGCCGCCCTTGGTCATGATCCAGATGATGTCGAAGACCTTGAGCGTGTAGACGAGGCCGAGGAGCAGGGTGATCGCGGACACCGGGCGCAGCAGCGGGAAGGTGATGCTCCAGAACCGCCGCCAGGGGCCCGCGCCGTCGAGGGCGGCGGCCTCGTACAGGCTGGTGGGGATGGACTGCAGGCCGCTGTAGAGCACGACCAGGTTGAAGGGGACGCCGATCCAGACGTTCGCGATGATCACCGAGGCCAGCGACCAGGACGGCGAGGTCAGCCAGTTCACCGGACCGATACCGACGGCGTGCAGGGTGGCGTTGACGACGCCGGAGTCGCTGTTGAGCATCCACGACCAGGTGGAGGCCGACACGATCAATGGCAGCAGCCAGGGCACCAGGAACAGGGCGCGCAGGGTGGCCGAGAGCCGGAAGTGCTGGTTGAAGAAGACGGCGAGAGCCAGCCCGATCGCGTACTGGAAGACCAGGCACACGGCGGTGAACACCACGGTGTGCAGCAGCGCCGGAGCGAACGTCGGATCATCGAAGACGGCCCTGTAGTTCGCCAGGCCCGTGAAGGGCGCGTCCCCCTGCACGAACGAGCGGACCGTGTAGTTGCGCAGGCTCAGATCGATGTTGCGGTAGAGCGGATAGGCGTAGAAGAGGACGAGGTACAGGGTGACCGGGGCGAGGAAGGCCCAGGCGGCCCACTGCTGGGAGGCGGGACGCCGACGCGTGGCGGCGCGGGCCGGGGGCGGGGCGGCAGTCGCCGCCCCGTTCCGGCCGCGTGCCGGCAGCGCATCCGGCGGTGGTGTCGTGCGGTTCATCAACGGGCCTCTGGCACTGGTTACTTGGCGGCGGACTGGGCGGCCGTGAGCGCGTCCTTCGGTGACGCCGACCCGCTCAGCGCGGACTGGACCGCCTTCCACAACTGCTCGGAGATCTTGGGGTACTTGGTGCCCAGGTCGTCGCTGGTGCGTCCCTTGGCCGCCTTGACCGCGTCGACCCACGGCTTGAGCTCGGCGTTCGCGGCGACCTGCTTGTCCTGCACCTCGGTGGTCGGGGCCACGTACGACAGGGTCGTGTCGGTGGCGAGGAGGTTGTCGGTGCTGGTCAGGCAGGTCACGAGCTTCTGGGAGGTGGCGTAGCGGCCGGTCTCGCCCTGGACCGGGACGGTGACGAACTCGCCGCCCGTCGGGGCCGCCGCGTTGCCCCCGGTGGAGGCGGGGACGGGGATCACGCCGTACTCGAAGCCGGCCTTCTGCGCGTTGGCGAGCTGCCAGGTGCCGTTCTCGGCGAACGCGTAGTCGCCGCTCGCGAACTCCTGCCAGCTGGTCGTCTGGGTGTTGTTGATGACCGAGTTGGGGGCGTAGCCCTTGTCCAGCCAGTCCTTCCACAGCGACAGCGCGGACGTCGCCTCGGACGAGGCGACGTCAGTGAGCTGCGCGCCCGAGCCCCAGAACCAGGGCAGGAACTGGAAGCTGCCCTCCTCCGTGCCGATCGCCGAGAAGGTGATGCCCTTCTTCCCGGCCTTCTCGACCTTCGCCAGCGCCGCCGTAAGCGAGGCCCAGTCCTTGACCGAGGCGATGTCGACGCCGGCCTCCTTCAGCACCGCCTTGTTGTAGTAGAGGGCGAGGGTGTTGGCGCCGACCGGCGTGCCGTACGTCTTCCCACCCGACTGACCGGCCCCGAGCAGGTTGGCGTCGACGGCCGAGGTGTCGATCTTGTTGTCGTCGGTCGTGGTCAGCACCCCTGCCTCGGCCAGGGTGGAGACGACCGGGTTGTCGACGATGAGGACGTCCGCCGAGTTGTCCTGCTGCGCCGCCAGCAGTGCCTTGTTCGTCAGGTCGCTGGTGTCGAACGCGGTCCGCTTGATCTTCACGCCTGCCTCGGTGCCACAGGCGTCCAGCAGCTTCGCCCACGCCGAGCTCTTGTCGAACTGCGGGTACGGGTCCCAGATCGTGTACGTACCGCCGCCGTCCGCGGCCTTCGCGGAGGTGTCGCTCTTGCCGGAGCCGCAGGCGGTGGCGCTGGCGGTGACGGCGACGACGGTCAGGACTGCGGCGGTGAGACGCCGTCTGGCAGATCGGTTCATTGCGTGTTCCTCATGGTTTTTGGCACAGGTGTGCCCTGGGAGGGTGATCGGGGCCTGTCGGCCTCGCCGCCCCCGGACGGTGACTTGCGTAGTCGGCCGGTACGGGGTGCGGAGGTGAAGGGGAGTGTGCGGGGTGATAGTCAGGGGTGCGTCTGGACGCCGAAGTCCGGAGCCGGGTCGGCCGACCTGGCGCCGACGGGCCCAGTGCTGGCTCGCAACGAAATCGGCGGCGCGAGCAGGTGGGACCGGGCCGGTGTGCCGGGGTGGTCGAGCCGCTCGACGAGCAGGTCGACGGCAAGGCGGCCCATCTGTTCCGCCGGCACGTCCGCAGCGGTGAGCTGCGGGGTCACCGTCTCCGCCCACCTGCTGGCCACCACTCCGGTGACGGAGAAGTCGCGTGGCACATGGAGACCGGCCTCGGCCAGCCCCCGGTACAGCCCGCCGAGCGCGGCCTCGTTCAAAGTGACCAGAGCCGTGGTGGCCGGGTCGTCGTGCAGGATCCGCTCCAGACAGGCCAGGCCCGAGGCGGCGTCGTCACCGCAGCAGTACGTCCGGACGGTGAGCCCGCGTTCCGCTGCGGCCTTGGTGAACCCGTCCAGCCCGCGCCGGGCCGACTCGTACCCGGCCCGCAGCAGTTGCTCGGGCCGGTTGACGAAGGCCACCCGGCGGTGACCGAGATCGGCGAGGTGGTGCACACAGGCCGCCGCGAGTGCCGTGTGGTCCAGGCCCACCCACCAGCTGCCCTCCGGGTGGGCGGTGCGGCCGATGGCGACGGAGGGGAAATCCACCGCGGTGAGATGGTCGAGCCGGTCGTCCTCCAGCCTGATCTCCATCAGGATCGTGCCGTCGACCCGCCGCTCCCCCAGCAGCCGCTGGAACGAGCGGTCGCTGTCCACACCGCTCGGAGAAAGCAGCACGTCGTAGTCGTGGGCCGCGGCGGCCTCGGTGACGCTGCCGATGAAGTCCAGCTGCATGCCGGTGTAGTGGTTCCCGGCGGGCGGGAAGACCAGACCGATGGTGTTGGTCCGGCCGTTGGCCAGGGCCCGCGCACTCGCGTTGGGCTGGTAACCCAGCTCGTCGATGACCCGCTGGATCCTCTGGCGGGTGTCCTCGGACACCGGGCGCTTCCCGCTCAGGGCGTAGGACACGGTGCTCCGCGAGACACCGGCCCGCTTGGCGATCTCACCGATGTTCACGGGACTCCTTGCTGAGAGCGGTCGAATCGGTTCGATGATTCCAGCGAACAAAATCGGCCAGACACCGATCATCGAACCGGTTCGCGTGAAGTGAAGGTAGGAGCAACTCGGACGAGTGTCAACGCCCCGCGTCAAATTTCTCGTAACGGGCCGGAAACCTCGACATGCGGAGGCGTGACGCCTGGTCAGCCTGGGTTCACACGCCCTCACCAGGAGGCCGGGCGCCGCATTCGGCGGGACGGGACACCCCGCGCCGCCAGGGACGCCCGGCCATGCCCGACCGAAGAGATCTATGTCAGGGGTATTGCTGGCTGGTTTCCTCGATGCTAGCTTCCCCGAACCGGTTCGACGAACCATCAAGAGGTCATGACCGCTGTCGAGGCGCCGCTCACACGTCGGAGCGTCGCCGGGGCCCTTACCCCCTAATACATCCGCCGCCCAGAGCTCCCCCTCCGGGCGGCGGATGCCACCGAGTGGCCGTCGCGCTCGTACGTGGCGGTGGTGCCTCGCTGACTCGGCGCACCCGCCGCAACGGCATGCGGTTCGCTTCCCGAAGGCCGGCCGAGTGCGTCCGTAACCCGGAACCTGAGCGCCGCCGAACCGGGGGGCTCCTGTCGCGCGGCCCATGTCGAACCGACTCACCCCCTGGCGGGACATGGCCGGACCACCGCACGGACCCGCCCCGTCCCGCATGAAACGCATCCGATCCAGCATCCGAGATGTCATGGAATCCACGGAGACCTCAGTGAGACAACGACAAAGAACGACGGGAGCCGGCGTCATCATGGCCGCAGTCCTCGCCACCATGCTCGCCATCCCCTCCGCGGGCACGGCCCAGGCGGCCGATCCGGAACAGCTCGTCATCGATCTCGCCACCGACACGGGCGCTTTCCACGGCGGTGCCTCCGGCTCGCTGTACGGGATCTACGGCGACGGCGCGCCGAGCCGCAACCTCATCGAGGGCATGCACCTGCGCACGGTGTCCACCAAGGCGCAGGACGGGCCGCAGCACCCGGGTGCGGACGCGCTGGAGATCCTGCCGCCGTTCGTGGACTCGGGCGGCAAGGACGTCTACATCTACATGACCGACATCTACCGAGGGTTCCCGTACCAGTGGCCGGGCGCCAACGGCCCCGAGCGGCTCGCGGACTTCAAGGAGAAGATCAAGAAGCAGGTCGCTCAGGTCAAGACAACGGGCGACTACAAGGACCACGTCGTCTACGTCCCCTTCAACGAACCCGAGGGGAACATGTTCGGCTCGGGCGCGTGGAGCTACAACAACGTCTCTTGGCTGAACAATCCGCAGTACTTCTTCGCGGCGTGGAAGGAGACCTACCACCTCATCAAGAGCCTGGACCCGGACGCGCGGATCGCCGGCCCGAACACCTCCCTCCTCTTCGACCAGGTCAAGGGCTTCCTGCAGTACGCCAAGGCCAATGACGTCGTCCCGGACGTGATGACCTGGCACGAGCTGTCCAGCCCCGCCGCGGTCCGCACCAGCGTGGCCAAGTACCGGCAGTGGGAGAAAGAGGTCGGCATCGACCCGCTGCCGATCAACGTCAACGAGTACGGCCACAACTACCACCTCTCCGTGCCCGGCCAGGTCATTCAGTGGGTCTCCGCCATCGAGGAGTCGAAGATCGACGCCGACCTGGCGTACTGGAACATCGACGGCAACCTCAACGACTCGGCCGTCGACGCCAACAAGGGCAACGGCCAGTGGTGGCTGTTCAACGCCTACGGGCAGATGTCCGGGCACACGGTGCAGGTGACCGCTCCCCATCCGAACCAGCAGTACACGCTCCAGGGCGTGGCCACGCTCGACGCGGACAAGAAGCAGTCCCGGGCGCTCTTCGGCGGCAAAAGCGGTGACGCGAACGTCGTCTTCGACAACGTCGACCCGAAGCTGTTCGGGAAGACGGTGCACGCCACCGTGCAGGAGATCCCCTGGACCGGGCAGGTCGGCGACTCGGCCGAACCGCTGCGGCTCGCGGACCAGGAGGTCACCGTCGGCACGGACGGCACGGTGACCCTGCCGATGACCGGCATGAACGAGATGTCCGCCTACCAGGTCATCCTCTCCCCCGGCGGCAACGGCGGAGAGCCGGCCGAGCCCTCCGTCAGCTGGCGGAAGTCCTACGAGGCGGAGAACGCCACCTACACCGGCAGCGGCTACTCCAAGAACGGACCCGAGGGCACACCCTCCAACGTCGGCAAGTTCGCGACCAGCGGCAACTACAACGTCGGCGGCCTGCGCACCGACTCCGACGGCGTGCTCTCCTTCGACGTTGACGTCCCGCAAACCGGCACCTACGACCTCAGCGTCTTCGCCAACTCCTACAACCTGGACGGCCGGGTGAGGGAACAGGGCCCCACCAACGTCTTCCTGCGCGTGGACGGCAAGGACCCGCAGGAGCTGCGCCTGACGCTCGGCTACAAGTGGGTGGTCTGGGGCCACACCGACACCACCGTGAAGCTGACTGCCGGCAAGCACAAGATCACGCTCGCCGCGAAGGACGCCGACCTGGGCGTCACCAAGGGCGACGCGATCATCGACAAGATCGACCTGGCCCTGCGCGACGACAACGTGACCCGGCCGGCGATCTACGAGGCCGAGTACGCCACCCTCACCGGAACCCGGCCCGGCTACACCCACCCCGAAGCCTCGGGACCGGGCGCGGTGCCGCTGCCCAAGGGCGCCTCCGCGACCTTCTGGGTCCACTCCTCCACCGACGGTGAGGCGACGGTCTCCCTCGACCACCTCGGCGGCGGCAAGGCGAAGGTGTCCCTCAACGGCGACACGCTCGATATCCCCAAGGTGGGCGCCGGCAAGAAGGGCACGGACGTCGTACGGGTTTTCCTGTCCGCGGGCATCAACAAGATCACCGTCACCGGCACCAAGAAGAACCTGGTCCTCGACCGGCTGCGGGTCGCGGCGTCGAGCGGCAACCTGGCGACCAAGGTGTACCAGGCGGAGGGCGGCACCCTGAGCGGCGCCGCCAAGGCCACCGAGGCGTACACCTTCGCCACCGGCGGCAAGGCGGTCACCGACATCGGAGACGGAAAGGCCAACGCCCTCACCCTCGACATCGTCGCCAAGCGGGCCGGACAGCACGCGGTGACCATCCGCTACTCCAACGCCGAACAGGCACCCGCCACCCACTACAACCCCGACCCGATCGCCCGCCACGCCGACCTCTCGGTCAACGGTGGACCGGCACGCCAGATCCTGTTCCCGACCACCTTCCACTTCAACAGCTTCCGTGACCTGACCGTCCCGGTCACCCTCAAGAAGGGCACGAACCGACTCACCTTCACAGCCGAGGAGCTGCCCGACTTCAACGGCGACACCTACAACCAGTACGACCAGCGATCCCCCTACGCGCCGGTGATCGACCAGGTCGCCGTCACACCGCTGACGGAGAAGTAGCAGCCCGGCTCATCGGAACGCCCAGGTGCCAACCGGACCCCGGTCGGCACCTGGGTTCGACGGATTCCGTGGCTCCGGAGTGGATCGGCCTTGCCGCAACTACCTCTCAAGCGAGCAGGCCCAACCGCACCCACAGCTCAAGACAGTCGGCCCACGGTTATTCGATCTGTTGGTCGTTGATGGACCGCATTGAGTCAGAACTGCGATCGGGAGGCGGTCGCTTTTCGAGGTCGATTCTCTATCGTGGGTTCTGTCTGCCGCTGTCGTTCTACACGGCCGACGAAGAACACGTCTTCCGGCCGTATCGCGGGGGTCGAGAACTTCGTGATTCTGCGACCCGTTTCCGTTGCGCCGCCGAGTCGGCCGATCGATGACGAAATGGGCGTCACGCGGCGGTCCGCACGCGACTGCAAAGCAGGCCCGCGCCCAGCCTCATACGAAGCCCGTCAGACACAGCCCCGGCGCATAGAGGCGATCCGCCCGGTCAGCCGCTCATCGTCCGTGACAGCGAGGCCTCCGGCGTGGCAGAGAGCGAGGCCCAACCACCCCGGAGGCCTCACCTTCGGTCATCGAGGAACACAGGTCGATCCGTTGAAGACGGAGCCTGCGGAGCAGCTCGTCGAGCCGTGCACAGAGCCCGCGTAGGCCGGCGCCTGCGAGAACAGCGCGGCTCCGAGGATGCCGCACACCGCGGCGGCCATCACGGCCGCCTTACGGGGTTTGCTGAGGATTGCACTCAGGCTCAGTTACCTCTCGACGCAATAGATGGCGTGTTGGCCTCGCCAGGCAACGACCATTCTCCAGTGCCAGTGCCGGTAATGCTGCTGCGGGACCGCAGCAGCGCCTGTACGGGGGCGAGAAGAGGAACTGACGCAGGCAGCGTCGGGCATCACACAACGACTTGCATCGCAACACCGCTCGCGACCGCAATGGCCGCGAGCCCTGCCGGGGAACGCATCCTGGACGCCGATACCGGCGGAATCAGCGGCTGCTCGTGCCCGGCGCGAGCAGCCGCCTCAGTCGTTTCGGAGACTGCGCCGCACAGCGGTCAGCCCTCGATGCCGGCCATGCTCGCCTCGTTGTGACGCTCACCCGAGGCGGGGGTGAGGTTGTTCAGGCGGTCGAGCTGAGCGGCGCTGAGCTCGATGCCGTCGGCGGCCGTGTTCTCCTCGACGCGCGCGACCCGCCGGGTGCCGGGGATGGGGGCGATGTCGTCGCCGCGGGTCAGCAGCCATGCCAGCGCGGTCTGCGCGGGGGTGGCTCCGATCTCGGCGCCGATGGCCTGCACTTCGTCGACGATGCGCAGGTTGCGCTGGAAGTTCTCGCCGATGAAGCGTGGGTTGGACTTGCGCCAGTCGTCGTCAGCGAAGTCGTCGACCGTGCGGATCTGCCCGGTCAGCAGGCCGTGCCCGAGCGGCGAGTACGGAACGAAGCCGATGCCGAGCTCGCGCAGCAGTGGGAGGATCTCGGCCTCGACGTCGCGGGTCCACAGCGAGTACTCGGTCTGCAGTGCAGCCACCGGGTGCACGGCGTGCGCGCGGCGGATCGTCTCGGGGCCGGCCTCGGAGAGCCCGATGTGGCGCACCTTGCCCTCGGCGACCAGCTCGGCCAGCGCGCCGACGGTCTCCTCGATGGGCGTGCTCCGGTCGACGCGGTGCTGGTAGTACAGGTCGATGTGGTCGGTGCCCAGCCGCTTGAGGGAGCCCTCGACG
Organism: Streptomyces sp. NBC_00576; assembly: GCF_036345175.1. NCBI lineage: Bacteria > Bacillati > Actinomycetota > Actinomycetes > Kitasatosporales > Streptomycetaceae > Streptomyces > Streptomyces sp. NBC_00576. Next base: position 4,528,841 of record NZ_CP107780.1, read on the forward strand.
GCGGTCCTCACGTTGGCGGCGCTGCTGTCGGTGACGCCGGGGCCGCCACCGGAGTGGGAGACGAGCCCGAACTTCGTCGCCACGACGACGTCGTCGCGCCGGCCCTTGATGGCCTTGCCGACGAGCTCCTCGCTGTGGAAGGGGCCGTAGATCTCGGCGGTGTCGATGTGGGTGACCCCGAGGTCCAGCGCCCGGTGGATGGTCCGGATCGACTCGGAGTCGTCGAGCCCTCCGCCGGTGGTGTAGGTGCCGGCCATCGTCATGGCGCCCAGACCGATGCGCGAAACATCCAGTCCGCCCAGCGATACGTGCTTCATCAGGTATTCCTTGCGGTAGCGATCGTCAGGCCCAGTCGGTGATCATGACCTGTAAATGCATGATCAGTGCGGTGCGGTGGGCCCGCCATCCAGACAACCACCCGAGGACCTCGCGCGGGCGCCCGTACGGGGGCCTGTTCTTCCGGGGGTCTGGCAGTACCCCTTTCACGGGGGAAGAGGGGCGGAGGTCCGCCGTACGGTGAGTGCATGGACCGCAGCACCCAGATCCGTGAGTTCCTGCGCAGCACGCTGCCTGACATGTCGGGGGCCGCCGACGGGTCGTCGCTCCGCGGGCTGTGACGGGCACCGCCCGACAGGTCATCAGACGCGGTCGGTCACACGTCGTCGTGGGAGCCATGCGTCCCATGAACGTCTCAAGGAAGGACTGCGCCCAGCCGTGGTCATCGTCGTCCCCCTCGTCTGGATCGCGCTGCTGACGGCGTTCGGCGCGCTTCACCTGTACGCCTGGCGCCGTCTCGTACGCGACACGACACCCCTGGGCTCGCTCCTGCGGCGAGCCGGAAGCTCTGTCTTCGTGGCCGGGCCGCTGCTGACCGTTGGCGCCCTGGCAGCCGAGACGAGAGCCCCGTTCCTACTCGAACAGAGCCTTGCCTGGCCTGGGTACCTGTGGATGGCGCTGTTCCTGTACCTCGTGCTCGCGCTGCTCGCGGGTGAGGCCGTCCGGCCTGTGCTGCGGCGCCTCCTCGTACGGCGGGACACCGGCACGCACGAGGACACCCCCGTGGCGGTGGGGACTGTCGCCACCCCGCCCGGCGGGTCCAGGGCGGATCGGAACCCGGAACTCGTCGCCCCCGTGGAGCCCAGGCTGGTGACGGACGCGCACGGCGGGTCCGGAACCGTCACTCCGGACATCGCGGCACCCGAAACCGTGGCGGAGCACCCGCGCACACCTGAGGTCGGTTCCCCGCCGCGCCCCGGAACGGCGAGTACCTCGCGTCGCCTGTTCGTCTCCCGTGTCGTGGGCGGTACCGCCGCGGCCGTCGCCGTCGGCACGGTCGGCCACGGTACGTACAGCGTGCTCCGCGGCCCCAAGGTGAAGCGCCTCACGGTTCCGCTGGCCAAACTCCCGCGCAGCGCGCACGGGTTCAGGATCGCCGTGGTCAGCGACATCCACCTCGGCCCGGTTCTGGGCCGCGGCTTCGCCCAGAAGGTCGTCGACACGATCAACGCCACCCAGCCCGACCTCATCGCCGTCGTCGGCGACCTGGTCGACGGCAGCGTCGAGGACCTCGGCCGGGCCGCCGAACCCCTAACACAGCTGCGAGCGCGCCACGGAGCGTTCTTCGTCACCGGCAACCACGAGTACTTCTCCGGCGCCGAGCAATGGGTCGAGAAAGTGCGGGATCTGGGATTGCGGCCGCTGGAGAACGCCCGCACGGAAATGCCCGGCTTCGACCTGGCGGGTGTCAACGACCTGGCCGGCACGGATGAGGGCCAGGGCCCCGATTTCACCCGGGCCCTCGGCGACCGCGACCGCTCCCGCGCCGCCGTCCTCCTCGCCCACCAGCCCGTCGTCATCCATGACGCCGTCCGTCACGGCGTCGATCTCCAGCTGTCCGGCCATACCCACGGCGGCCAGCTGTGGCCCGGCAACCTCATCGCCGAACTGGCGAACCCGACGGTCGCGGGCCTGGAACGCTACGGCGACACCCAGCTCTACGTCAGCCGCGGCGCCGGAGCCTGGGGCCCGCCGGTCCGCGTAGGCGCGCCCTCGGACATCACCGTTGTTGAACTCGCCTCGAGTCAGGCCTGATTCAGCCTCGGCCTTACCAACCGCAGTAGCTCGTTGACTGGCTCTGAACTGCGACGATTCGTAGATTGCGTGTCTGCGAGGGGAGTTGCAGCCGTTGCCGGAACTCGGTTGAGTGATGTCATGCCTGGGCTCTATCGGGTACGGCGGCCGGTCTCGGCCCGCCGGGATGATGAGCGCCTACGGTGCGAGGGTGTCCACGCGGATCATGGTCTGCTGACCGGTCGCGACGAGTTTGGCCTGCCCGTCGCGTATTCCGAACACTTCCAGTCGGCACACGGTGAGCGTACGTCCTGACTTCAAGACCGTGCCCACCGCTTCGATCTGATCGCCAAGGGCGGGCGAGAGGAGGTTGAGCTTGTACTCGACGGTGAGGCCTTCGCTGTTCTCGGGGAACAGGGTGAGTGCGGCATAGCCGCCGGCACTGTCCGCGATGGCGCTGGTGGCGCCGGCGTGGATATAGCCGTGCTGCTGGGTCACTTCGGGTCGGCTTGGCAGGACGATACGAACACGGCCCGGGGCAATTTCGGTGATCTCAGCGCCGAGGTGGCGCATTAGGCCCTGGCGGGCGAAGCTGTCCCGGACGCGCGCCTGAGTCTGAGGGCTCGCTTCTTGCTGTTCCTGCGCGGGGTGCTCTCGCATCATTCTCCTTCATGGTGCCGCCACGCGGGCTGGGATCACCAGCCAGCCGGACGCGGCGCGGGGCATCGGATGGGTGAGATTAGCGTTCCAGGAGCCGCTTGCCCGCCTCGTTGTGGCTGTTGCTGGCTGCTGGGCTGGCTGCCGGGGTGAGGTTGTCGAGATTGGCGAGCTGGTCGGCACTCAGTTCGATGCCGGGCAAAACGGTGCTCCCCACGGCGCCATCGAAAGTGTCGGCGCCCATGACGGCGCGATGGCATCGGCAGTATCGAGGCCTCGCAGCACGGTGGCGCAGTCGCCTTGCGATGGTCAGTCGGCTGGTTTGTGTGCCTGTTCGGGGGCGAGTGGTGCGGCGGTAGGGGTGTTGGTCCAGCTGGCGAGGATGCCGATGGCCTCGGCGGAGGGGGACGCAGGTTCGGGGGTGTAGATGATGAGGTTCTGGTCTGCGTCGCCTTCGACGGCGAGGACGACGTACTCAAGGGTGAGGTCGCCGACGAGGGGGTGGTGGAGGCGTTTGCTGCCGGTGGTGTGGGCGAGGACGTCGTGGTCGGCCCACAGACGGCGGAAGGTGTCGCTGTGCAGGGACAGCTCGCCGATCAGCTCGGTGAGCTGCGGGTCGTCGGGATGGCGTCCGGCGTACAGGCGCAGCGTGGCCACACAGTCCCCGGCAACGCGTTCCCAGTCGGTGTACAACGCGGAGGCGGCCTCGTCGAGGAAGACGAAGCGTGCGGCGTTGCGCTCGCGGTGGGGCCGGGCCTGGAAGTCCGCGATGAGGGCGTAACCGAGTCGGTTCGCCGCCAGGATGTCCATGCGCCGCCCCTGCACCATGGCGGGGACTGCGAGTGCGTCCAGCGCCCGGTACACGGCCGGGCGCACGCGCTGCGGCGCCGGTGGCCGCCGACTCCGTGCACGGGCCGCGGTGGGCCGGGCGAGATCGAAGAGGTGGGCGCGTTCGGTGTCGTCCAGCTGCAGGGCGCGGGCAACGGCATCCAGGACGGTTTGGGAGACGCCCTGGGAGCGGCCCCGCTCCAGACGGACGTAGTAGTCGACGCTGACCCCGGCGAGCTGGGCGACCTCCTCGCGGCGCAGCCCCGGCACCCGACGGGCGCCCGGATGCGGGGCGAGGCCGGCCTGCTCGGGGGTGACCCGGGCCCGGCGGGTGCGCAGGAACTCACGGATCTCGGTGCTGCGGTCCATGCACTCACCGTACGGCGGACTTCCGCCCCCTCACCCCTTGAAAGGGGTACTGCCAGACCCCCGGAAGAACGGGCGCCCGCGCGAGGCCGCGCGAGCGGTGGGCGGTGGTGAGATCCGGGGTCACCGTCCTGGCCCGGGCCCGTCTCACGGCGGCGGGACTGCCCGCACCGCGTACTCATCACCGTGGGCGACGTGAGTCACGGTAAACCGGCGCCCGACGGCTACCGCTCGGCGGCGGAGAAGCTGGGCTTCGCCGCAGCGCGGACTGTCGTCTTCGAGGACAGCACCGCGGGGGGGGCGAAAGCCGGAGCCGCGGCGGGCGCGACCGTCATCGGAGTCGGGCAGCGCGGCCTGGCCACCGACGCCACCATCGTCGTCCGCGACCTGCGCGGCCTGACATGGCGCGACGGCGTCCTCAGCCTCGCCGCCGCGGACCTGCTGCGGTTCTGACCCTGCCCTACGCATCCGCCGTGGGGCGCCGGACGGACTACCCCGTTCGCCGACGGACTGCGCGCCGCCGTCCTCACCGACGCCGCACCGGCCTCGGCGACGTCGTCCTCGTGGTCCGGTGTTCCGCCGGCACGACGTGAGCCCCGGTCATGGAGGAAGTGATCAGCCTCACTACTATGGACGAATGGGCAGCAACGGCCGCGTCCGCGGCTCAGGCGACGGACGCGAGCGCATTCTCGTGGCGGCACTGGAGGTGTTCTCCGCACGCGGCTTCCGTGCGGGAAGCCTCAATGACATCGCGGAGGCGGCAGGGCTGACGCGGGCCGGGCTGCTCCACTACTACCCGAGCAAGCAGGCCGTACTGCTGGCGCTTCTGGAGCACCGGGACGCCGAGCTGCAGGTCGCCGAGCCCGAGCTGGGGATGACGCTGCTCGAGGTCCTGGAGAACATGGACGCCTTCACCGCTCAGGCCGTCGGAAACCGGGCAATGGTCCAGCTTGCGCACATCCTCACCGCGGAGGCCTCGGGTGAGGAGCACCCGGCCAGGGAGTGGGTCGCCCGGCGGTACGCGACGCTGCGTGGCGCGCTGGCGGATGCCGTACGGCGCTCGGTGGACGCCGGTGAACTGCGTGCGGACGTGGACCCGGAGGCGTTCGCGGCGCTCGTCCTGGCCGTGGGCGAGGGGGCGGAGAACCAGTGGCTGGTGAGCCCGGACACGGTGGATCCGGTCACGGTGATTCGGCAGTTGCGCCTGCTGTGTGAGGCGGCCAGGCCCTGACGGATCGTCCGCCCGGCGAGCCGCCGGACGGACGATCTTCCTGAGTTCCTCGGATCAGATGAAGGGCACGCGCGTGTGCCCGGTTCCGTATGAGCGTTCCTGCCCACCGGGGAGCAGGAGGGTGAGCGGCACGGGGCTGTCGACCTCGACGCCCGACGAGTCGAAGGCCATGTGCAGCAGTCCGTCGCGTGTCGGCACCGCGCCCTCGGCGCGTTCCACGACACCGTAGGCGGGGGCGACACGGGCTCGTCCGAAACCGGGTTCGGCCGGCGTGACGCCCAGGACGTACGTCATGAGGTCGCGTGCCGGAGTGGAACTCCAGCCGTGGGCCGGGGTGCCCCACCCCCAGCACTCGCCGAACGTGTCGTAACCGTCGTGCAGAAAGCGGCTCCAGCGCCGCAGGGCGCCGACCAGTTCGGGGACCCGCCCGGTGAGGGCCGCGGCGTCGTGGACCAGGTAACTGAGAAAGGGCTGGGCCCGGACGACCTGTTCCTCGGAGTCCCAGTCGATGCGCCGCACGCCGCGCATCTCGTCGTGGATCTTCTCCGCGTCGTAGCCGCCCTCCCCACCGATCCAGGAACGGGTGACCAGCCGGCCGGGGTCCATGATCCGGTCGATGATCCGGTGGTGACGTGCTGCGGGGGCCAGCCCGGACGCGATGGCGGCGGCGCCGGCGATCTGGGAGGCCGGGGGCTGTTGGACACCGCTCAGCAGGTGATCGACGTAGGTGCCGCGACGCTCGTCCCAGAACATTTCGTACCCCTTGCGCGCCCTTTCCCAGTGCCGTCGGGCCCAGGAGGCCTCGCCGTCGTTGCGCAGCAGGGTGCTGATCTCGGCGTACTCGCGCAGGCCGCGCGCCCACAGCGCGGTGACGATGGAGCTCGTTCCCGTGGTGAACACGCTGGACCAGTCCACGAGGTTCCATTCCGGCAGATCGCTCAGCACCCCGTCGTTGGTCCGGAACGGCAGGTACCAGGCGAGGATCCGCCGGGCGGTGGGGGCGAGTTCGGCGAGGCGGTCGCGTTCGTGCTCACCGCCGTGGCGGTAGAGGTTGTGTACGCCGTGCAGCCAGTGCAGGGACCAGTCGGGGATGGTGGTGCCGCCGCCCTGTTCGATCTCCCCGACGACGCTCATCGGCAAGATGCCGTCCGGGCGGGGCGAGTTGGCCAGGTCGAGGTAGTGCCAGGCCGGGCGCCAGTCGGTGGACGTGGCGAGCTGCACCATCTGGTGGACCACGGCGTCGCCCACCCAGGCGCGCTGCTCCCGAGTGGGGCAGTCGACGAAGGCGTCGTGCGAGGTGAGGGCGACGGTGCGCACCCCGGCGGTGTACAGGGCGTCGAGTTCGGGGTCGCTGCTGCGGAAGTACGCCGCTCCGGCGCGCGGGTAGAGGTGTTCGCGGACGGCGATCGCGTCGATGTGGACCGGTCCGTCGGAGGTGACGAGGGCGTGCAGATAACGGAAGCCGTTCACCTCGCACGCCTCGAAGCTGTCGTCGTGGCCGCGGGCGATGTACCGGGCACCGGTGTTGGGGGCCGAGAAGGGGTCGTTCGCGCCGGGCGCGGGGGGCGTCTCGCGGTACATGAGGTCGACCTGCGTCCCGGAGGGAGCGGTCAGGTCGAGGCGCACGAAGCCGCAGACGATCCGGCCCATGTCGACGACCACGTGGTGGGCACGGCCGGTGCCGGGAGTGAGTGTGAGGGGAAGGGAGGTGGCCACGGGGTCCGGCAGGTCCGGCGTGGACAGATACGTCCGTACATGTCCGACCGGATGAGGGTCGTCGGGTACGGCGGCGGGCGGTGACACGGCGATGCGTACCGGGGTGACGGTGTCGCCGCCCAGCGGGCCGATCGGGCGGGGCCGCAGCGGCCCGTAGGGATCGGCGGGCGGTGTCGAGCGGGCGAGTGAGCCGAGATGGAGTGCGGGCACGATGCGTGCCTTCTGCCAGTCGGCGCCGGGCGCCCCCGACTTCCAGTCCGAGGGCAGCAGGCGGGCGTCGAGGCACTCGACGGGGATGCCGTCCATCCCCTCTGCCTCCGCGCTGTGCCAGGCACCGGGGGCCAGTACCCGCCAGGTGTCGTCCGTCACCAGCAGCCGGTCGCCGAGGTCGGCCTCGAGGACCAGGACGGCGTCCCTGCCGAGTGCGCCGTTGGCGGCGGCGGGTTGCCAGAAGGAGTTGGCCTTGCCGTAGTAGGTGACCAGGACGACCAGGGTGTTCTCGCCGGCGCGGGCGAGCGGTGCGAGGTCGAGGGTGTCGTATGCCAGGCGCCGGGGCTGCGATCGCACCGGACCTCGGCCCGCTTCCCGGCCGTTGAGGTGGACGACATAACGGGAGTCGGCGGTGATTCTGGCCGGGATGACCTCCGGCACGGCGTCGAGGGTGAACGTCGTACGGAACAGGTAGCGACCGAAGGGGCCACGGGTGTCTGGCGGCCCGAACCCCGCGGGTCCCGGCCCGTGGTCCGGGGTGTGGGGGCCGATCCAGTGTGCGCGCCAGGCCGTGTTCCGCGGGACTCCGGGGATGTGGGCCGGCGATCGATGGTCGGTTCCGGGGGGCTGGGCCGCCAGGTTGTCGATCACGAGAGAATTGCTCCGTTGGGTGCGTTGTACGAACGGAATACGGTCAGGCGGTGCCGGGCACGCCGACCGGGTCGGCGACGGGCGTGTCGTTCCCGGCGGGTTCCCGGTCCCACGGCGCGGTGCGCCGGGAGCGTTCGAGAGCGGGGACGGCGATCGCGCCGATCAGTCCGCTGACCACGAGGAAGACGACGAGCAGCGCGACGAGCAGTCGTGGGTTGCTGACAGCGATCGTCGGGGTGATGACGGCGAAGCCGGCGGCCAGGCCCCGGGTGATGCCATGGGTGATCCCCTGGGCCGTCCCGCGCAACAGGGTCGGGAAGAACTCCTGCGACCACACCCTGTAGATCCCCTCGCCGGCGAACGCTCCGCCGATGCCGAAGCCGGTGCCCAGCAGGAACAACGACACCGAGGTGAATCCCATGACCAGCGGTGCCGCACAGGCGACGATCTGGACCACCGAGCCAAAGACGAAGAACGCGCGGCGGGCCCGGGAGTCCGCGACCTTGAGGAAGACGAACGCGCTCACCAGCGTGAAGGGCACGGACACCAGCCCCAGCAGCGAGGCCTGACTGAGGGAGACGTGCGCGACGTTGACGTAGAGGAAGCCCAGAAAGGCACCGATGGTGTTCGCAGTGAAGCTCCAGAAGGCGCAGTACAGGGCGGTGACCAGCAGCGGCACCAGCAGCTTCGGGTGCAGCAGGGCACGCATCGAACGCTCGTCACCGAGCGCCTCCGCCTTTCCGGGCGCGCGTGCCGCCTGCCACTCGGTGGACTCGTGCAGCGAGCGGCGCAGGAACCAGGTGACGATCGCCACCACGAGGACGTGTGCGTAGAGGATCCGGGCACCGGTCACTCCGTACGGCGCGACGACTCCGGCCATCAGGGAGACCACCACGACGCCGCCCAACCACAGCAGCGAGGTGACACTCACCATGCGGCCCTTGAGGCCGTCGGGCGAGTTCTCGGCGATCAGGGCGAGTGACGTCGGCAGGTCGGCGCCCATGGCGAGGCCGGCGATGATCACTCCGACGTACAGCATGGGCGTGTTGACCGCGCTGAAGAGCACCGCGACGCCGACGGTGAACACCAGCAGATCGAGCGTGTAGACCCGCTTGCGACCGACGAGGTCGCCGAGTCGGCCGCCGATCGCGGCACCGATCGCGATGGTCACGGTCAGCAGTCCGGAGAGGATGCCGATCGTCAGCGGGGTGAGCCCGAAGGCGAACTGGAACAGGACGAGGGAGACCGCCGTCGAGACGATCGTGGCAGCGTCCAGATAGGAAGCGAGACCGCCGAGTACGGCGATCTTGTACGGGCCTGGGGAGCGGTCCGCTTTGGCGGGTGTGGCTGGAATCAGAGGCTGGTGCGGCATGGGAACACCTCTCGAAGCACCTTTGCTACGGGGATACCGGGCGGTGAACGGCATGTTTCCGCCATCGGGTGGGCACAGTAGAGCACAAGCTCCCAACTAGTTGGTAGGTATCGAGGCGAAGTAATTTCGTGACCTCCATCGGCACCGACTCGCCCACGTGGCCGTTGGGCGATCAAGGCAAGATCGCTGTCATGCCGATGAATCGGAGGTTGACTTCGGCACTTACATGAGAATCAGCGGCTTCCTGGCGGGCCGACGTGCTTGGCGAATGAGCTGCCGGTCTTGCGGGTGGGAGCGTCGAGAAGGCAGGCGGCGTCGCGCGAAAACCACTTCGGAGGCACCCGGGAGGGGCAGACCGCCGTGTCGCCGACGGAAGCGGCCGACCCGGAGGCGAGCTGCCTCGTCGCCGCGTTGGCCGGTACACAACCCTGTCGGCATCATGGCCCGGTTCAACTCGACCGAGTAGGTACGGCTGCCTTCGGTCGGCACGACACCAGGCTCGACGGTCAGACCGGCCCGCCGTTGATTTCGCCGTGGCCGAAACGGCAGAGGCTCGGTAAGGCCGGTCACCGATTGACAGGATTCCTGATTGTTGTTCTCATCAATCAAGGTGCGCTCCCGGTGGCGGTCGAGCGCTCGGACCGAACGGAGACTCCCGTGCCCCTTCTCGCCCGTCCGGCGGTAGCCGCCTTCGCGGCCAAGGCCATGCAACGTGTCGTAGCGTTGGCGAACAGCCGTGCAAGCGGGCGGGGTTCACAGGCCTCGTGGTTCGCCCGTCTGCCCGAGTACACGTGCACCAAGCGTGAGCTGACCATCCCGACCGAGGTCGGCCCCGCTCGCGCCGTGCTGTACCTGCCCGCCGACACCGAGGGCACCCCTCCCCCGCCGGTCCACGTCAACTTCCACGGCGGCGGCTACGTCATGCCGCAGATCGAGCTGGACGACGCGCTGTGCCGGTGCATAGTCGTCGAGGCAGGTGTGGCCGTGCTCAACGTGGACTACGTGGTCGCCCCGCAGCACCAGTTCCCCGCGCCGCCCCGGCAGGCGTTCGAGGTCGTCCGGTGGGTCGCCGAGCACGGGGGCGAACACGGGTGGGACGGCGAGCGGCTCTCCGTGGGCGGCCAGAGCGCGGGCGGCGCCCTCGCGACGGCGGTGGCCCGCCAGGCGCTGGAGGAGGGCGGCCCGTCGATCGCCCTCCAGGTCCTGCACTATGCGCCGCTCGACCTCGTCACCGCCGGCCGCGACAAGCGGGCCGCGATCCCCAAGCCGGCACTGCGCCCGTGGATGGCGGACGTCTTCGACAGCGCGTACGTCCCGGATCCGAAGCAGCGGGGCGACCGTCTGGTCTCGCCCGCGCATCCCTCGGACACCGCCGACCTCAAGGGCATCGCGCCGGCCTTCGTCGTCACCGCCGAGTACGACCTCCTCAAGGCCGAGGGCGTGGCCTACGCCGACCGGCTCCGCAGGGCCGGATCGCTGGTCGGCCATCACGACGTCACCGGCGCCGACCACGGTTACGACGCCCAGGACGAGGCCAGGGCGCGCGAGGTGTACCCGTTGATCGCGGAGCAGGTGCGGCGGGCGTTCGGGGAGGAGACCTCGTAGCCAGACGCTGGGTAGCCGCAGGAGGGGCAACATTTTTGTCAATGATCTTGGCGGCAGTTGAGCCGCGTCCGGTCCGCAGCGTGTCCCCTCAGCCGACCGGCGGTGTGCCGTGCGTGTGGAACGACTCGATGGTCTTCAGACCCCACGCCTGGCCCTTGGCGCGCTCCGCCTGGGTCCAGGTAAGCCCGCGGTCCTGTGTTTCTGGGACGCCGATCCCGGCCGCGGCATCACCGTGTATCCCATGAACGTCCGCACACGCGTCACCGACACGGCGGCCATCACCCAGCTGCGCGAACAGGTCGAGTCAGGTGAACTCACCCTCCGAGTCGCGGCAACCCTGCCTGTGCACCAGGCAGCCGAGGCTCATCGGCAGCTCGAGAAGGGCGGCCTGCGGGGGCGGCTCGTCCTCGAGTTCCCGCCCGCAGCAGCCACCTGAGAATCACCGCGAGTGTCGTCGCTCGGCAACGGGTGGAAAGCCCACCGAAAAGGGCTTCCCACCCGTCGGCCCGGAGGTGTTTCCGGTGATGACGACACAAGTTCCGCCAGTCACTCCGCAGCCGAGCCCTGCAGCGTTTCTCTGTGCAGCTACCGTGAATGTGGGTGAATTTTAAACTTTCAAGATTTCTCGCGGTGTCAACTTCTGCGACAGTCGGGATCAGGGGGTTAAGTCACGCCAAGTCGACCAACTGGGACCATAGTTGATGCACCGTCATAGACATCCGAGAGGCGTCGCCGCGCTCTTGGCTCCTCTCCTCGCAGGATCCCTCACACTGGCCGGTACGGCGTCCGCACACGCCGCCGCCGACTCACCCGACTCCAGCCAGACGAACCGCAGTTACAGCGCGGGCACCTACGTCGTGCAACTCTCCGATGAACCGGTCGCCACGTACGAGGGCGGACTGCCCCGCCTGAAGCAGACCGCTCCCGAATCGGGGAAGCGGTTCGATGCCGACTCCGGCGCCGTCAAGAATTACCTGCGACACCTGGACACCCGCCGTGACGACGTGCTGGACGCTGTCCCGGGCGTCAAGAAGTTGTACGACTACGACTACGCGCTCAACGGGTTTGCCGCCCGCCTCACCGGCAGGCAGGCCACGAGGCTGGCCAACACTCCCGGCGTGGTGTCGGTGACCCCCAGCAAGGGCCACCGAATCACGCCCCCGGCCGACCGCATGGCCCCGGCCGACTCCGCACCCACCGCCCCGACAGCGACCACGATCACGAAGTCGATCACGCCGGCGACTGCCGCCGAGGGATCGGTCACAGCACCGCCACCCGACATACCCCGCTTTCTTGGCCTGTCCGGGAAGAAGGGCCTGTGGTCGAAGGCCGGCGGCCCGGAGCACGCGGGCGAAGGCATGATCATCGGGATGATCGACACCGGATTCGACCCCGAGAACCCGATGCTCGCCCCGCTTCCGGAACCGCGCCCGGACGCGGAGGTCATCGCCAAGAAGTGGCACGGCCGCTGCGTCGAGGGCGACGACAGTGCCCCCGAGGCCATGATCACCTGCAACAACAAGGTGATCGGCGCGGACTGGTTCCACGCGGGCGCACCCGGGCCCAGCGGCGCCGAGGTTCCTTCGCCCCTGGACACGGACAGCCACGGCACCCACACCGCCACCACCGCCGCCGGAAACTACGACACCCCGGCGTCGATCCCCGGCACCAACGTCAGCGGCACACTCAGCGGCGTCGCACCGGCGGCCCGGCTCGCCGTCTACAAGGCCTGCTGGGACAGGTACTGCCAGGACGTGGACACCGCGGCGGCGATCGACCGGGCGGTGGCGGACGGCGTCGACGTCATCAGCTTCTCCATCGGCAACACGCTGAGCGATCCGACCTCCATGGCCATGTTCAACGCGGCCAAGGCAGGAGTCTTCGTCTCCGCGGCAGCCAGCAACTCGGGTCCGAACACGGTGGAGAACACTGCCCCCTGGGTCACGACGGTGGCGGCCACGACCCATGACACGAAGTACGACTACGCGCTGGTCCTGGGTGACGGAAGCCGGTTCCCCAACAGCGGCTTCAGTACGGGAGTTCCCTCGGCCCCGCTGATCAACGCCGTCGACGCTCGCAAAGAGTCGGCGGACGCCACCGAGGCCGCGATGTGCTTCACAGGCACGCTGGACCCGGCCAAGGCGAAGGGGAAGATCGTCGCCTGCGACCGCGGCGTCAACCTTATCGTCGACAAGGCCGACGAGGTGCGGGACGCCGGAGGTGTGGCGGTCATCGTCTCCAACACGCCGTCCAGCTCCCAGAGTTCCCTCTGGGGCGACTTCTCCGTCCCCATGTTCCCGCTGGGCCAGGAGGACGGCGCGAAGGTCAGGGCATACGCCGCGACGGAGGGCGCCGCCGCCGAACTCACCCCCTCGCAGCGCGTCCGCACACAGGCTCCCGCCGTCTCCGAGTTCTCCTCCGGCGGTCCCGACCCCTTCAGTAACGGCGACCTGCTCAAACCCGACCTCTCCGCACCGGGCAGCATGATCGCCGCGGGCACCGTGCCAGGAGGCGCCGCCGGATTCGCGGGCAGTTTCGGCTTCATGGACGGCACGTCGATGGCGACCCCGCACATCTCGGGCCTCGCGGCGCTGCTGAAGTCCCTGCACCCCGGCTGGTCGCCGATGGAGGTCAAGTCGGCCCTGATGACGACGGCCTCGGCAACCGACAACGAGGGCAAGCCCATCGGCCGGCAGCGTCCCACAGGCCAGCAGGGTGCGGACTCGGCGACCCCGCTCGATTACGGCGCCGGCCAGGTCCGGCCGGCCCTCGCCGCCGACCCCGGCCTGGTCTACGACTCCACTTCCGCCGACTGGACGTCATACCTGTGCTCCATCGGCCAGGAGCCGACCGCGGACGACGGCACCGACGCCTGCGCCACCGCCCCGAGGACCGACCCGAGCGACCTGAACTACGCGTCGATCGCGGTCGGCGACCTGGCCGGCCACCAGACACTTACCCGTACCGTCACCAACGTGGCCACGGCGACCGCCACCTACCAGGCGACCCTCCAGACCCCACCCGGCTACACGGCGCAGGTCACCCCGAAGCGGCTGACCCTGAGGCCGGGCGAGTCGGCAACCTACAAGGTGAAGCTCACCCGCACCGACGCCGCCTACGGCGACTGGTCGGACGGCTCCCTCACCTGGAGCGACGCCCACAGCCACCACCGGGTCACCAGCCCGATCGCCCTGCGCGCTACCCTGCTCGCCGCACCGGACGAGGTCTCCGTCGACGGCCGGAACCCCACCACGCTCACCACCCGGGTGGGCTGGACAGGCGACCTGACCGCGAAGGCGGACATCTACACCCCGGAGAAAACTACCGGAACCCTCACCGGCACCGACACCACCGACTTCGCGGCCGACCCGCACACGTCGGACGCGGTGGCGAAGACACAGATCCACGTCCCACAGGACGCCCCGTTCACCCGGGTAGCGACCACGGAGGCCGACCACATGCCCGGCAGCGACCTCGACCTGTACGCGTTCGACGCCGACGGCACACTCTTCAGTGCCTCGACCAAGGCGGGGTCGGACGAACACGCCGACCTGCCGCCCGGCGACTACGACGTGTACGTCGTCCAGTCCCAACTCCCGGAGGGCTCGACGAGCCAGCAGTTCACCCTGTGGACCTGGAAGGTGGGCCAGAACACCCCGGCCGTCCGCGCCGTGGTCACCCCCGCCACCCAGCAGGTCGTTGCCGGTGACCTGCGCGACCTGACGGTCACCTGGCCCGGGACCGTACCGGGTGAGCGCGATCTCGGGGTCGTCGAGTACGGCGACGGCTCCAGCACCGTGGGTCGCACGACCCTGACCTTCACGCAGTAACCGACTCCCGACGGAACTCCGCCCGCCGCCACGTACCAACAGGGCGGCGACGCGGACTACCCGACTAACTCGGCCGTCGGGCGGTCAGAACCGCCCGCCCGACGGCGCCGCAATACACAAGTCAGCTCTCTGGTCGAAGAAGGCATGGATACCGGCCTACAACGCCGATGACATCGAGCGGCCCGGTGCCCGGGTCGCGGAGATCACCGGCTCGCCCGCCCTGACCCTTTCTGGCCGAAGGACATGTGGCGGATCGTCCGCGAGGAGCGAAACGCGTTCATCGCCGTTACGGACGGGCGGGAGGTCCGAGCGCCCTGTCCTGGACGCGGCACCGGGCGTCCGGGGCGGCGCGGTCAGGCACCCGGCAAGCTCTCTCATCCGTTCATGGCGCGGTGAGCTCCGCGTTCCTCACTCCCCGAGAAGACGGCCCAGCCACCGCAGTCGTGCCGCCTGGGTCGCCTGGGACACCTCGGCGTGCGGTGCCATCATGTCGTAGCCGTGGAAACCGCCGGGCCACACGTGGAGTTCGGCGACCCCACCCGCCTGCCAGATCCTTGAGGCGTATGCAACGGTCTCATCCCGGAAGGTCTCCGCGGAGCTGATATCCAGGAAGGCCGGAGGCAGCCCGGACAGGTCTTCGGCCCGGGCCGGAGCGGCGTAGGCGGGCACGTTCGGGCCGCCGCACCGGTCGCCGAGCAGCGCGGTCCAGCCCATCTCGTTGGAGGCGTGGTCCCACACGCCCAGGCCCGCCATCTGGTGGCTGGACACCGTGTCATTGCGGTCGTCCAGCATCGGGCACATCAGCAGCTGGCCGATCGGCTGCGGACCCTTGCGGTCCCGGGCCAGCAGGGCCAGCGCCGCGGTCAGGCCGCCGCCCGCACTGGCTCCCGCGATGACGATCCGCTCAGCGTCGCCGCCGATCTCCTGCGCGTGCTCCGCCGTCCACACCAGACCGGCGTAGACGTCCTCGATCGCAGCCGGGTACGGGTTCTCGGGCGCCAGGCGGTACTCCACGGACACCACCACCGCGTCCAGCTCCCGCGCCCAGCCGAGCACCATGTCGACCCCGGTCCGGTTGTCGCCGAGGACCATTCCGCCGCCGTGGACGTGGTAGAAGACCGGGCGGGCACCGGCGGATGCGGCCGGGCGGGCGATCAGCAGCGAGATGTCGGGCGCGCCCTCGGGGCCCGGCACGATTCGGTCCTCCACCTCGAAGAACCCGTCGTGGTCCAGTGCCTCCGGATCTGGCCTGGCCGCTGCGATGCCCTGGCGTATCGCGGGCACCATGTCGATCGTGAAGGTCGAAGGAAGCGTCTCGGCGACAACCTCCAGAACGGCGGCGAGTTCGGGGTCGAACGGGGGCGGAACCAGGCTCATGGTTTCTCCTCATACATACGGGCACTTGCGGGCCGGCTGACAGTTGGTGGTCGTTCGGGGAGGCGGCGGACGAGGGCCGGGGTGCGGGAGGGGCGCTGTGCCCCGGTCCTCCGGGTCAGGCGACCGGTGTGAGGCGACCGGCGCGGATGGCGGCCACGACACCGCCGTCCACGAGCAGGTCGTTGCCGGTGATGAAGGTGGCGTTGGGGCCGAGGAGGAAGGCGGCGGCCTCGGCGATGTCGTCGGGAGTGCCCAGTCGGCCGGTTCCCGACGCGGCGATCATGGCGCGCATGATCTGGCCGCTTTCGCCGTCGAGTTCCTGCTGTCCCATGGGGGTGGCGATCACGCCGGGGCTGATGGAGTTGATCCGGGCTCCCCGCTCGCCCCAGGATGCGCTGGCGGCCTGGACACGCAGCCGGTTGCCGTACTTGGCCAGCGGATAGGCACTCTGTCCCACGACTTCCGGATCGGTGAAGGGCAGGTCCAGCAGATCGTCGGCGGGTGTGTGGGCGAGGGCCTGTTCCTGCTCCGCGGTCAGGGGGACGGGCAGCATGTGACCGGCCATGCTGGAGATCACCAGGCCTGCTCCGCCGGGCGCGACGACCCGCCCGAACTCCTCCAGGACCAGCGCCGTACCGAGCAGGTCCACCTTCAGGACAGCGGCGGCGGGGGCCTGAACAGGAGAGAGGCCCGCGGTGTGCACGACCTGGACCACGGGGCCGAGCTGTGCCGCCGCGTCCGCGAGAGCGGCGACCGAAGAGCGTGAGGAGACGTCCACCGTCTGCGTGACGATGTCGTGTCCCTGCCCGCGCAGGAGATCCGCGACGGAAGCGAGAGTCTCCTCGTTGAAGTCGGCGAGCAGCAGCTTGTTGCCGCTGCCCTGGCGCCGGGCGATGGCCTGTCCCATGCCGCCCACACCGATGACGACGACCACGTTTACACCCACGGACACCTCCTATATAGCGTTACGATACGTTTCGTAATTGGGGAGTGTACCTCTCGTAGGATGGGCGGCTATGGATGAGGTGCGGCGGCCTGGGCGGCCCCGGGACGCGGCCAGGGACAAGGCCATCCTCGACGCGGCGCGGGAGGTTCTCCTGCGCGACGGCTACGCCGGTCTGTCGATGGAGAAGGTCGCCGCCGCAGCCGGCGTCGGCAAACCCACGCTCTACCGCCGCTGGTCCTCCAAAGCGGCCCTCGTCGGCGATGCCGTCCTGCAAAGCTTCCTCACCACCGCGCCCGGCATCCGGCTGCCCGGCCGGCCAAACACCGACGGCGCCGCCCAGCAGCTGACCGCCTGGTTCCGTGCCTACGCCACATCGGTCGGCGACCCGCGCCATGCAGCCATGATCCTGGCGTTGACCGCTGCCGCCGCCGAGAGCCCGCACGACGCCGAAAGCCTGTACCAGCACCACACCCGCGCGCAGCACGAGGCCGTCGTGAGCTGCCTGCGCACGGGAGTGACGAGCGGCGAATTCCGCGCCGACGTCGAGGTGGAAGCGGTCGCCGACGCCCTCATCGGCTCCGTCCTCTACCAGCTCCTCACCCGCACAAGCAGCGCCTCACTCCACCGAACCGAACACCTGCTCGTTATCCTGCTGGCCGGACTGCGCAACCCTGATCACTGACTGCAGAGTCATGTCGTCATGGTGGGGCAGGACGAACCCCGGTGCCGGTTCGGGGAAGTCGCGTTCACATCCCTCCGTGGAGTGCCGCACAGGCCCTACTGACTCGGTAGTACGCGGCGGCCGTGAACGACGCTCGCCGCGCAGACCAGCACCTCCTCCGCGGAGTAGCCGGCGGACTGTCCGCCGACCACTCCGCGGAGTCGGCGGACAGTGCACCCAGCTGCGCCATCAGGCGCTGGGCACGTACTCGTTCATGCCGGGCAACCGCTGCGGTCAGACTCTGACTGCGGGGTGAAGTTCAGCCCGATGAGACGGGAGCCGGAGACCTGCGCCGCCATGGGCTCCAGGGCCGCGAGTTCATCGGCTCCGAGGACGAGGGTCGCGGCAGCGGTGTTCTCCTCCACCCGCGCGGGGCTGCGCGTCCCGGGGATAGGCACAACCGGCAATCCGTGGACGGCGGACCGGTGGTGGAGCCAGGCCAGGGCGACCTGAGCCGCTGTTGCCCCGCCGGCTGCGGCGATCCGGTGGAGTGGCGCCAGGATCGCGGTGTTGCGCTGGGCGTTCTCCCCGGTGAAGCGGGGCATCGTCCGGCGGTAGTCGTTGGCGGAGAGTTGGTCCGCGCTGGTGAATCCTCCGGCGAGGAATCCCCGCCCCAAGGGTGAGTAGGCCATGAGGGCCACTCCCAACTCGGCGGCCACCGGAACGACATCGGCCTCGACCTCCCGGGAGAACAGCGACCACTCCGACTGCACGGCGGCGATCGGATGGACCCGGTTGGCCCGGAGCAGTTCCTCGCCCGTCACCTCGGACAGGCCCAGTAGGCGGACCTTGCCCTCGTCGACCAGTTTGGCCATCTCGGCGACGGTGTCCTCGACGGGCGTCCGGGGGTCGAGACGGTGGGCGATGCAGAGGTCGATGGTGTCGGTGCCGAGCCTCCGCAGGCTGCCCTCGACCGCGGTGCGGAGGTATCCGGGAGAGTTGTCGATCCCCCGGTAGTGCGGATCGTCCGCCCTCCGCACCAGGCCGAACTTGGTGGAGACCAGCACCCGGTCGCGGTGAGCCCGCACAAACGGGGCCAGCAGTCTCTCGTTCTGCCCATGGCCGTAGTTGTCGGCGGTGTCGTAAAGGGTGACGCCGAGTTCCAGCGCCCGTTCCAGGGTCTTCAGGCACTCCTTCCGGTCGCTGGGGCCGTAGAACTCGCTCATACCCATGCAGCCGAGTCCCTGGGCCCCCACCGGCGGGCCGTCGACACCCAGCCGGGTGGTGGGAAGCGTGTCCGGCACGTTCATCCGGCCACCCGCCCCGCGCCGTCGGCCGCACGGTGGGAGCCCGGCTCCGCCCAGAGGGTGCCGGCGGCGAGCTCCTCGTCCACCTTCCTGAGGAGCTCGGCATCGATCTTCCGGATGTCGTCGACCATGTACCGCACGCCGGTGGCCTCCATCTCCGCGCGCTGGAAGTTGTGGGGCAAGGAGGCCGGTACACCGATGAATCCGGCTCCCAGGCGTTGGGTGACCTCGGCTACGCGGTTGATGTCGTCGACGAAGACGACCTCGTCGAACTCGTAGCCGAAGATGTCCCGGACGATCTCCTTGGTACCGGGCCGGAAGTCGTTGACGTCGACGTAGGGGATCTCGCTGTCGAAGTACTCGGCGAGGTGGCCGAGATGGGTGTCGAAGGTGTACTCGCGGTTGCGTCCTCCGTAGCAGACGACGCGGACACCGGCCTCCCGCAAAGTGGCGAGGAGTTCTTCGGCGCCTGGGATCACCTGGACCGGGTTCTCCCTGAGATATTCCTCGCGCTCCTTGAAGAACGCCCCGATGGTCTCCTTGGCCGACCACGGGAGCTTGCAGGCAAGGGCCATGTTCTGGCCGGCCGCCAGCTGGGGCGAGCCCCAGACGCCGCGTTCGACGGCCGCGGTGTACTCGCCGCCGTGCCGGGTGACGAACCGTTCGATGACGGGGCTGTACGTGTCGTTGAGCAGTACGCCGTCACTGTCGAGCGCGACGAGGCGGATCTTCTGAAGGGGGTTCATCAATACCTCCGGGTGATGGTTATCCAGATGGGAAGGGGGTTGTTCCAGGCGGGTGCTGATCAGGCGGTCGTGAGCACCAGTGCCGCGTTGTGGCCGCCGAAGCCGAGCGAGGTGCTCACGGCGACGTCCACCAGGGCGCTGCGGGGAGATCCGCTCACCACGTCGAGCTCCAGCTCGGGATCGAGCCGGGTCAGGTTGGCTGTCGGCGGAACACTGTTGTGTTCGATCGCGAGCGCGGTGTACGCGGCCTCGATGGCGCCGGCCGCGCCGAGCGTGTGCCCGATGACGCCCTTGGCCGAGGTCACCAAGGGCCGGGCGCCCAGCACCCGCTGGAGTGCCCGCCCTTCGGTGACGTCGTTCAGCGGAGTCCCGGTGCCGTGCGCGTTGACGTGATCCACATCAGCGGCGCCGAGCTGCGCGTCGGCCAGCGCGGCCCTGAGCGCCCGTTCGATGCCTTGACCTTGCGGATCGGGCGCTGTGGCGTGGTAGGCGTCGGTGGAACTGCCGTACCCCCGCACGACGGCCCGGACGCGCGCGCCGCGCGCCCGGGCGTCCGCCATCCGTTCCAGGACCAGGACGCCCGCGCCCTCGGCGGCCACAAATCCGTCACGGTCGGTGTCAAAGGGGCGGGACGCCCTCTCCGGCTCCCGCCCGCGCCCGGACAGCGCGCCCATCCTGCCGAGCCCGGCCATGACCAGCGGGGTCAGCGCGGACTCGGTCCCTCCGGCCAGCACCACATCGCAGGCCCCGGAGCGCAGAAGTTCCCGTGCTGTGCCCACCGCGGTGGCCCCCGAGGCGCAGGCGGTCGCCGTGACCAGACTCGGTCCTCGGGCACCGAGGTCGATCGCGACCTGTGCGGCGGCCATGTTCACCATGAATCTGGGGATCAGGAGCGGGGAGACATTGCGCGGTCCCTTCTCCAGCAGGTTGCCGTGCTGCTGCTCCAGGGATTGCATCCCGCCGAGCGAGTTGCCGAGCACGACGCCGACCCGGGCACCGTCCCAGGTGGCGGGATCCCAGCCGGCCTCCTCGACGGCCTGCCGGGAGGAGGCAATCGCCAGTTGCACGAACCGGTCCAGCTGCCAGGCGGAGAATCCCCCGAGCAGGGCGGCCGGATCGAATCCGGGCACCCGGCAGCTGAAGTCGACCGGGGAACCGCGCAGTTCCTCGTCGGTGGCTGCACAAGAGACCCCCGACAACAGGCGGTCCCAGTTCTCCTTGACTCCGATACCGGCGGGGGTGACCAACCCGAGCCCGGTGATTGCCGCTTCGAACGGGCGCGCAGGGCCCGTCATCAGAGCACGGCCTTCTTCGCCGCCACCAGTTCAGCTGCTTCGGCGATGGTCATGTGGTCGCGCAGTTCGCCGTCCGCCACCCTGATGTCCAGTTCGTTCTCCAGAACGAGCGCCAGCTCCACGAGAACCAGGGAGTCGAACCTGATGTCCGCGAACGTCGCATCGGAGTGAATCAGTTGGCGGTCCACCTTGAAGTGATCTGACAACACATCGGTAATTACCTTCTGGAACTGGTTCATTTTCGCGCTCCTGACTGGTCAGCTGATGGTGCGGGGAGGATTCGAATTCCGGGGTGCACGATGTGCGGCCAGACGAGGGCCACCGACCCCCATGCGAGTCCGCCGCCGAAACCGGCCAGAACCACGCGGTGTCCTGGCCTGAGCTCGCCGGAGAGGACACCGTCGGAAAGCGCCAGCGGAATCGAGGCGGCGACCGTGTTGCCGACCCTGTCGATGTTGGACAGGAAACGCTCGGCGGGCAGCGCAAGCCGGTGAGCGGTCGCCGTGACGATCCGGGCATTGGCCTGGTGCAAAACGAACCGGTCGATCTCATCCAGCGGCCACCCGGCCCGCGCCGCGGTCTCCCGCGCCGAAGCGGACATCCGGTGCACCGCCTCGGCGAAGACGGCCCGCCCCCGCATCGTGAGAAAGGTGTCCTCCGGCTTGACCGGCAGGCCGGTGGAGCGCTGCCGTGAGCCGCCCGCCGGAATCTCGACGAGGTCGCTGCGGCTGCCGTCGCTGCCGAGGCTCAGGCCCAGCAGCGCCCCCGGCTGATCGAGGGATCCCGCCCGCAGTACGACCGCCCCTGCCCCGTCGCCGAAGACGGCTCTGGTCGTACGGTCCGCCGGGTCGAGAATCGTGGAGAAGGTGTCGGCGCCTATGACCAGCACGCTCTCGGCGACTCCTGTCGCGATCAGCCCCGCCCCGGCTGCGAGGGCGTAGACGAAGCCGGCGCACACGGCCGCCACGTCGAAGGCCGGCACCGTGCCCAGTCCGAGTCGGCTCGCCACCTCGGGCGCGGTCGCCGGACTCAGCCGGTCCGGTGTGCTGGTCGCAAGGACCAACGCACCGACGCCCACCAGGCCGGCAGACTCCAGCGCCCGCCTCCCCGCCTCGACGGCGAGGTCGCCGGTGGCCTCGCCCGGGGCGATCACATGACGCTGCCGGATGCCGGTACGTGTTCGGATCCACTCGTCGTCGGTGCCCAGGAGGGCGGCGAGTTCATCGTTGGTCACCACCGTGCGCGGCACCCAGCCGCCCAGGCCGGCGACGACCGCCGCACGGTCCGTGCCGCTCATCCGAGGCACCCCGGGCTCGTGGGCCGCGCACGGAAGCTGGTGGCCATGACGACCTTCGTGCGGGCGATCTCCGCCCCTCGCTGGTGGAAAGTCACCTCGACGGCTCGGTGGCGCTCACGGCCGTCCGACGCCACGTCCCGGTCTCCGCCGTCCGACGGTCGCGCCGCCGTGAGAACGACGGGCTCGTCAAGCTCGGCGAATGCGAGAAACGACGACTCCACCGCGACAATGCCGCCGAGGCGCGGCGCGATGCCGTCCCACTCCTCCAGCGCCAGCACCGCCATCTGACAGGCCGCCTCCGTCAGCACCATCCCGGGGACGTGGTCCTGCGGGTGGTCGAAGTAGCTGGGGTTGTCCGTGGCGAGGCGCAGGGTCGCGGTGAGGGTGCCCCGAGCGACACCGACGTCGCGCAGCAGGGCATCCATCGCTCTGGTCCGCCCCACCCTGGCCGGATCGACCGGCTGTCCCGCCCCGGCCGTCGGCTGCTCGTCCGACATCGCCGGAGGGTGCCCGCGCCTGCGCGACCTGACGGACGCGTAGGCGTCTTTGGCCAGGTAGCCGACGTCCATCCGGACCTGCCCGACCTGGGTGTCGGCCAGCCACAGCCGGAATTCGTAGACCATGCCGTGCGCTCTGGCCGCGGCAGGGCCGCGGCGCTCGGCAACCGCCGTCATGAACAGTTGATTCGAGCCGGACGGCACGGCGGCGAAGGCCTCCGGAGAGACTTCGAGGGACCAGTTCCGCAGGATGAAACCGGCGCCCGTCTCCACACCGAAGAAGGCGTGCGCGGCAAAGGTCTCGGCCTGTCGGCAGCATTCCAGCAGGAGCATCGGATCAGGGCCCCCGGCCGCATGAGTGCGTCCGGTGTAGTACGGATGCGACGGGGGCAGCACGGCGGCTGCCACGAAGCTCTGCGCATCCACCTGCAGCACGTCGGTCAGGAAGACCTCGGTGAGGTGGCGGCGGTGGATCATCTCCCGGGCCACGGTGTGGGAGAAGTTCAGCTGCGCGGCGGACTCCGGAAGGGCGGTGGCGCGCGTCGGGATGGGCATTCCTTGTCACCTCTCCATGTCTGTCGGAGCCCCGCGGTCCGGGAGTGACCCCATGACGACGCGGAGCAGCTCGCCCGCGGGCAGGGCGGGATCGCGGCCCAGCAGGGTGGTGGCCAGCAGGTACGGATCCGCGTAGCGCCGCCGCCCCGCCCTCGCGGCCAGAAACCGTCCGGCGGTGCGGTGCTCGGAGCCGTCGGGGGGCAGGGGGCCGCCGGACTCGTCGAGCAGCCGGACGGCGCGGCGCATCCATCGCCGAAGATGCCCGAGCGAGAAGGACGAGCGAGCTGTCCTGCCCAGACCGGCCACCAGGTACAGGCGCAGGCCGAGCTGGAACGCCTCGGGTCCGAACTCGTCGACCAGCGCACCGGCGAACGCCCCCAGGGTGTGGCCCTGCCAGCCACCGAACCTGGTCGACCGGACGACTCCGTCGATCGGGACCCGGGGGACCTCGAACCGTACGACAGTGGCGCCGAGAGCGGTGAACACATGGGCCAGCGTCTGGTAGTCGGTGCGCAGGTCGACGTCATGGGCCAGTACCACCAGGTCGTGGCTGTCCAGGAGCGGCACCAACTGGCGGAGCAGGTAGAGCAGGTAGTTGGCCTGCCCGTCCGGGCTGGTGACGGCCCGCAGCGGCAGCCCCGCAGCGGTGGCGTCCAGATAGGCGGGCGCTCGCAGCCCCCGGGCGTCGATGCACAGGTTCCGGCTGACGAGGAGATCCAGGACGGCGGCCTCGGAGGCCGGCTCCGGGCCGGTGCGGCCCAGTCCGGGATCGGCCATACCGAGCAGCCGGTAGTGGCCCTCCCAGATGTCGAGGAGACGTGCCGTCACCGGGTGGGTCCAGCCTGCCTCGGCACGTCGGACCACCGGTAACAGGTCGGCCTCCGGTGCGGGCCCGGCTCGGTTGTAGGCGGTGTACAGCTCGCCTATCTCTTCCTCGCTCAGGGCTTCGTGTGCCGCGCCGGGGTGGCAGCGGTCGAGGTACTCCCAGAATCCGGCCACCTGCCGGCTCCCGGCGAAGGCGGTGTGGTGATACACGAAGGTCACATCGGCGAACGTGGCCGTGGCCCGGTGGAGCATGTCGAGGGAGAGCAGGTACTTCAGGTGAGTCGGCGTCAGCGGTTTGGTGGGGCTGACAGGCACCGGTGCGAGCAGGATGCGGGCTCTGGGCTGCTGTGCTGTGGCGCGTGCCAGGGTGTCGGCCGCGTGCACACCCGCCGTCATCGCTGCTCCACCGCGCCGTCGAGCGCTGTCCTGAGACGGCGGATCACGTCCTCGGCCTCGGCCGGGGTGCAGTATCCGGGATCGGCGACAAAGCCCCGCCCGCTCTGCTTCCCCTCGGTGCGGGGCACCAGCCACGTATGGAAGTGCCCGGTGCCCTCCATGCAGGAGAAGACATGAATACGGGGGGCTCCGGTGGCCTCCTTCAGGGGATCGGTGAGCCGCTGGACCAGCGGACCGAAGGTGGCGGCCTCGTGGGCGTCGAAACCGGCGTGGTCCAGGAAGTGCCGGCGGGACTCGATCAGCAGGGTCCCGGCCGGCCAGTACGGAGTGGGGCCGTGTCCGACCCGCCAGGTTCCGTCATCGATGACGTGCCCGCCGGGCGGTTTGGCGAAGCCCGCCCAGGGCGGCACCGGCTCGCCCGCGTACTTGCGGCAGATCAGACAGTCCTGCTGGAGGGGGCTGCGCCCGCTCAGCAGTCGGCTGAACGGATCGCGGACGCGTGCCAGCGGTTCCAATTGCGCGTGCAGTGCGTACCAGGCGTCGATTGCGGCGGCCTCCGCCGCCGGGTCCGCCGGGTGGAAGGCGCCCACCACATCGACGTCCTGAGCAGGCGGCAGGTCCTGCGCGTGCTCGCCACGGCTCCTCGCATATCTCGCGACGGCCTCCTCGAGCAGCGGGACCTCGGTCGCGAGGAGCGAACTGAGTTCGGCGGTCAGACCGCCTCCGCCGTCCGCAGCGGCTGGGCGGTCCTCCGCGACGACCGCCGTCCTGAGCGATTCCGAAAGACTCCGCAGCCTTGAGGAGAGCGCCAGGCGGGCCAGATCGTCATCGGTGAAGTCGGGAATGTCCATGGTTTCCTCGCCGTCCAATCGCTGTTGAGTGGTGCTGTTACCTGTGGTCGGTCGGGCTGTGGCGGCCGTGGTGTGACATGTCGGAGAGCCAGACGTGGCAACGGAGCCGTTCCGGGTCGTCGGGCGCGTGGTGGACGCGGGCATAGCCCGAAGTCCCGCCGACCGCTTCGGCACCGAGGTCGGGGCTGTGGATCAGCCGAAGACGTTCGTCCAGCCGGAGGCGGCCTTGGAGTACGGACTCGCTCAGGGCGTGGTGGAGGTGAATGAGGTAGTCGGCGAGTTTCACGTCCCGTACGGCGATGTGCATGGGCCGGCACGGGCCGCCGGGTGTGGGAGGCGAGCCAGCCGGGGTTTCGGCAGGTGCGATCTCGATGTCCGGGCGGAGTTCCGGAAGAACCCCGGAGACCGGTTTGTACAGCCGGATCGGGCCGGGCAGATGCTGGGGCGCATAGGGCCCGAGCCAGGCGGTGGTCCCGGTCGGGGAGACCAGGCGGGGCGGTGTGCGCTCGGTGAGGTTGGCGGGGTTGCCAAACAGGAAGAGCGTCCGGGTCCAGGATCGGCGCCAGGCGTCCGCTTCGGCCGGGGCAAGTCCTGCCGCGAATGCGCGTGCGCCGTTGACCAGGCCGTCCAGGTCGAAGGAGCGTAGGAGCACCACGACGGTGGCCTCCGAGGGAGGCCCTGCCGCGGGGTCCCGAGGCGGGCCGCCCACCCAGGCGGCGCGTTCGGCGAGGAGTTCGGCCAGCCGCTTCTGCGTCGGCGACCCCACGGTCGTCGGGTGTTCGGTCGAGGTCACCGCAGTGCCTCCGTCCGCAGGGAGGCGAGTACGTCGGCCATGACGGTGTCCGGATCGGCCGAGCCGTCGATGACGGTCAACGGCACGTCGCCGACCTCCTTCAGCAGCGCCTCGCGCAGTTCGGACTGCAACTGAAGGAAGCCGGCCCGGCCCGCGGTTCCGGGGCGCTGCTCAAAGGCGTTGAGAAGGGCTCCCTGACCGCTGCGCGCCCAGATGACCTCGGGCGGGACGTCCAGGTAGAGCACCCCCCTCGGCCTGGGGAAGAGCCGCCAGAGGTCGAAGGTGGGGTCGTGCTCCAGCCCGAGCAGGCGGCATTTGGCGAGAAGCTTGTAGAAGTACGAGTCGACGATCACCGGTTCCGGCCCGGTGGAGCGGGCGAGTTGGTCGCGCAGATGCAACACGATGGTGTGCAACACAGACAGCACCAGTTCCGGGGAGTAGCGCTCCCCGGTCCACAGGAAGGCGTCGTCGATCCAGCGCTGCCGTAGTCGTGCGATCAGCGGGTACTGCTCCAGATATCGGTCGTCGTAGGACACCACGCGCCAGCCGTGGTCGTCGTGGAGGCGATCCAGCACGGTGGACTTGCCCGCGAAGTCGGGTCCGAGCAGGGTCCAGAAACCGGGGTCGTCGGTGGTCGGTGCGTAGGGGGTCACCGCAGCCCTCCTTCCGTGAGCAGGCCGACCGCCAGGAAGCTGGCGTACATGGCCGGCAGATAGTTGCGGGTCAGTGCCACCGGCCAGCCCGTGGCACCTGCCGCGAAGCGGGCCGCAGCGGTGGCCGGCAGGAGCAGCGGAATCAGCAGCAACCACCCCCAGCCGTATCCGGCGGCCCCCGGACGCCATGGCTGGGTGATCGCCAGCACGATGGCAGTGGCCGTCGCGGCGGCGGCGACCGCAGCGGCCGATGTGAGCGCCGGACCGAGCACCGTGACGTAGGTCCGCTCTCCCGGCCGCGGGCGGCGGGTGGTCTTCCGACCGAGCTCCAGGCAGAGTCCACCGAACGTGGCGGCCGCAACGGCCATCAGCCCGGCGAGGTTCGGCTGCTGCTGCTCGGCCCTCAGGAAACCGGCGTACACATACAGGCTCAGCAGGGTCTGGATCGGCAGATTGAGCGCCAGTTGGAGTCCCAGCCTGTCGGCCGACGGCCGGCCTGTCCGCCATTCCAGGGTCATCACACCGATCCCGTAGGCGAGTTGGACACCCAGCGCGGCCAGCACCATGCCCCGGTGGGCGTTGAGCAGGAGCAGGACGGCGGTGCCGACGGCGACCAGGGTCAGCAGGTCCCGTTCCGTGACCATCCCGCTGGGCAGCGGCCGGGACGGATGGTGTTCCCGGTCGTACCCGTGGTCGCGGAGGTCGTCGAGAGCCCGGAGCAGGAGCATGTCGACGACGAGGGTCACCGCGGTGATGGCCAGCCCGCCGTCGGGCCGCCAGCGGGAGACCGTGCCGACGGTGCAGGCGAAGAGGGCGGTCAGTCCGACGGCCCAGGAGAGCATCAGGGGCAACTGCGTCCTCGGCGGATAGGCCACGCCGATGTAGCGACCCAGTCGGCGGATCATGACGCGCCGTCCAGGATGCGCACCGTACCGGAGGAACCGTCGACCTCGATGAGGCTGCCGTCCGCGATGAGGCTTGTCGCGTCGCGCACCGCCACGACGGTGGGGATGCCCAGCAGTCGGCCGGTGATGGCCGTGTGCGAGAGCAGCGTCCCCCGCTCCACCACCAGGGCGCTGGCCGTCATCATCAGGAAGAGCCAGCCGGGGTCGGTCTCCCGTGCGACCAGGATGCGGCCCTGGCACTCGTCGGCGTTGACCGACGGGTCAAGAACGATCTTGGCCGTGCCCCGCACCGTGCCCGAACTGGACGCCAGTCCGGTCAGCAGGCGCGATGGCGCGGTGCCGTCCTCGGGCACTGCCTGCCGCGCCGCGTACTGGCCGGTGACGGACCGCAGCGCGGTCGCCAGCGGCAGGTCCCCGTCGGTCGTCATACGTGGTGGCAAGGGGTCCCCGGCCGTCCAGCGTGCCCGCTCGGCGGCGCGCACGGCCGCGAGTCCCCTGAGGTCGGCCCCCGCGAGTGTCCCGTCGAAGGCGCCCAGAACCTCGTCGGCAGTGAGGTCGAGAACGTCCCTGGGCCGGTCCAGGCGGCCGGCCGCGGCCAGTTCCTCGCCCAGCCTCATCAGCAGGACGCGGACGTCGCCGATGAGCTGACTCCGGCAGAAGCGGGTGTCCTCACGCACCCGGGTCAGCATCCGCATGATCCCGAACGTTCCACGCAACGCCGCTCGCTTGAGGGGGTTGCGCAGATTGGCGTGCAGCTCCTGCTCGGCCTGTCGGCGGATCTCCCGGCCGGCGGTCCGGCTGCCCTCGACGGTCAGTCCCTGCCGCAGATACGCGCGTACCGTGTGCAGGACGGTCCAGGGCTGGTCACGCGGTGTCAGCGTCTCCAGCTTGAGGTCGTGCAACCCTCGGTCGCCGTAGTGCTGGACATGCTGGCGCATCGCCGAGACGAACGGCTCGTCGTGGCCCTGCTCCGTCAACCGCCGCCACAGCTTTTCGGGGTCCTGGTCGGACATCAGGGCGGTGCGCAGGTCCGGGGACGCGGCCGCGGTCTCGGCCAGGGCGATGGCCGATCGCAGCGCCGCGGCGGACCGGTTGTCGGGTCCGCCGACCAGCATGCCGTTGAGCAGGCTCCGGCCCGCCTCCGGGAGCCACCGGCGCAGCAGGCCGTTGGCGGCCCAGGTCACGGTGAACAGAAAGAGCCCGTTCACCAGCGTGACGCCCCAGCGGCGGGACACCTGCGCCCACAGGGTGCGGTAGGCCTCCACCGCCTCGTGCGGGCGCATCGCCGACACATCCGAGAACTGCGGGTGGTAGCTGTCCCACCAGTGCAGGAACCGGCGGACCCGGCGGGGGTGCGCCATCAGCCTGCCGAGGATCTCCGCGAGGTGGACGGCGTCGGCGAGCCGCGGCAGCGGGCCGCGTCGGCGTGAAGCCGAACCGTGGCGGCCGCTCTCCGCGAGTCCCAGGGACTGTTCCCAGGTGGACCACAGCGGCCGGAAGCAGCGGATCTGCCCGTGCAGCCTGTACCAGGAGTCCAGTTGGTAGTAGACCCGGCCGTCGAGGTGTCCGACCATCCGGCGCAGCAGTGGCCGGTTGTGTTCCAGAAGGCGGGCGGGCACGCCCATCCGCCGGTACAGGTCGCCGAATCCCACCTCGTACAACGTGCGGGCCACCGAGAACGTCAGAGCGCAACTGACGCCTGGATAGCTCTCCGTGACGTTGTTGTTGTCCCAGAGGATCCCCCCAGCGTTCCCGCCATGGTCCGGTGGGGTTGTGGATGCCTGCGGCGCGGTCACGATCGGCCGGGCCTGCACCAAGTGGACGCCGCCGTCCTCGGTGATGGTCCCCTCGATGTCCTGGGGCTCCCCGAAGTGCTCCTCGACACGTAGCGCGAGGGTGCTGATCTCCTTCAGTTCGGTGTCCGAGAGCACCGGGGCCGCCGCCTGCCGTTCGTCGACCGGCACCGCCACCGGGCCCTGATCCGGTCGCGCCGGGTCCCAGCCGACCGCCCTGCTCTTGACCACGACATGAGCCTCGATACGCCACGCCACAGGATCGACGAAGAAGTGGTCGACGTCCGCCTTCTCCTGGACGACGCCCTCGCCGATGCCGTGAGCCGCCGCGATCACGCAGCGCCGCGCACTGTCATGGGGGGCACGGGGGTCACGGGTGAAGGCGACGAAGGACCGTGCTCCCATGACCATGCGCTGCACTCCGACCGCCACCCGCGCGCTGAAGGGGTCGAGCCCTTGCCTGGCCCGGTACAGCGCCGCCTCCGGATTGAAGGCGGAGGCCCAGCACGAGAGGATCCGGTCGGCGAGTCCTTCTCGGCCCACGTAGAGGAAGCTGTCGCTGAGGCCGGCGAACGGGTCCTGCGCCGAGTCCTCCCCCAGCTCCTGATCGCCCGGCCGAGGCACCACGCAGGCACGCACCGCCACCAGTCCGCCCGGTCCGGCGAGCTCGTCGAAGCGGCGGTCCAGCGCCTCCCTCAATTCCTGGGGCACTTCCAGACCGTGAACGACACTCTGGAGGGCTCGCGCCCTCTCTGCCACCGCCGAGGCGGAAGACGTCCCCCAGTCCGGAGACGTGGAGTCGGGGGGCGTGGGCAGCTCCGGACGGACCACACGGTCGAAAACGGCGGCGGGTACACAGGCGAAGGGAGGTATCGGGAATCCCTCAAGCCCCAGCACCGCCTGCCGTGCGAATTTATGCCCGACCTGCAGCGGATCCACCAGTCCGGCTCCGCTCCCGATCAGCCAGTCGGTGCCCGAGCCATCCCGCATCACGGCTTCCCCGCCAACGCCAGGGCACGGCCGAGCGCCGGAGCCGGCCTGCGGGATTCCCCACCCGACCTGGGGCGGAGAACACGCTGACGACTGCTGGCCTGCAACGGAGGGAACACCCTCGGACTCCCTCCCCGGAGTGGGTTGCTCGCGTATGGCCAGCACATCCGCGCGGGCGAGATCTCAGCTACACAGCCTGCGAGGTTGTCGGCGCCGTCGGGCAGGACACTGATGCGTCCGAAACCGTGCTCGCAGTGGCGGCCGGTGCCGACATCCTGGTGGGCGAACTCCAGGACGACGTCCGTGCTCGGACCGCGTCCAGCACCCGTATCGAACATTGACTTACTCATGAGAGATCGCCTTCCGGGTGCCGTATCGGCGCCAGGGGTTGTGTGGTGATGAATGGCGTCACGTCGCCGGAGGAGCTCGGACTCCTCGCCGCCGACAGGACCGATCGGGTGCACGGTGCGCCACGAGCGGGCGGACCGTGCTTCGGGACGTATCGCTCAGGCGCGGGTCACCGTAGGCCAGGCCGGTGCTGCGAGTGACAGGCAGCGGGGATCGGTTGGCTGAACCGGCTGTGCCGGGTCAGTGCGCCTGGGCCGCAGACTCCAGAAGGAGGACCGGGATGTCACGGTCCATGTTCTTGTGGTGCTCGGCGTAGTCGGGGACGTTGACGCGGCCGAAGCGGTCGACGGTGGCCTCGGGGCTGGAGACGTCGAGCTTGGTGACCAGCAGGTTGTCCTGGGGTCCGCCGAGGGTCTTCTCGACCTCTCCGGGGCGGCGGCCGGTGGCGACGACCTGGTGGCCGGCCGCGAGGGCTTCACGGGCGATGTCCGTGCCCAGACCGCATCCGGCACCGGTGACGAGAACGACCTTGCTCATGAGGGGTTTCCTTCTTTCAGGCGCCGTGATCCGGCACCCGGTATGTGCGGTGGTGATGCGTGCAGCGGAGAGGCAGGTGGCACAAGCACCGCGGTATCCTGCCGTTCGTGCCGCCCTTGGGCGGTGCACGACCAACAAAACCGTTTGTCACGGGAGTGTGGGAGTCCCTGATGAGGGGGTCACTGTCAGGGACCCCCAATCCGGCGGGAACGGATCCGAAGCCGCAGATCGAGAAGCCGGCCGTCGAGGTCGGCGTGCATCCCGATGCTCTGCGCGGCAGGCAGAGGCCGATACCGACGAGCGCGACGACCATCTCATCACCGACGAGCGGACCGAACTGGCGGCGCTGCGCAGGGAGAACGCCCAGCTCAAGCGCGCGAACGAGTCCTGCGGACGGCTTCGGCCTTTTTCGCGGCGCGACTCGTCCCGACCCGCCCCAGGTGACCGCGCCCAGCGACGAGCACCCGCACCTGGGAGTCGAGTGGTCCTCACCACGCTCGAGTACGCGCTTGCCAGCCGCCAGGCCGAGCCCGGCAAGCTCATTCATCACGCCGACCACGGCCAAGCGGTAGACATCCATCAAGATCACAACTCGCCTGCTGCGAGCGGGAGTCGATGCGCCCATGAGCTCCGTCGGGGACAGCTACGACTGTCAGTCTCTTCGTACCGGATCCCGCAAGGATCGGATCCGCTACCGGCCCCCGAGCTGCCGCCGACGCCTCTGAAGTGGCGGCAGCGCTTGCTGCGTGCCTGGCCGGACGGTCGACAGGCCAACGCCATGACACCCACAGGGTCAGTCATGAGCAAGAGTCAGACCGACACGGCTGGAACCAACCGACCCGTCGTACCCCTCCATCTCCCCAATTCTTGACCCTTCCATGTCGGCCGCAGCTGAACCGTGTTAAGCCGTCACCGACAGCCTGCGGGGACCAGGGAACCGGCATCGCGTCTCACCCAGTCATGCTTCCAGCGACGTTCTCCGGGCGCCGCCCATTTACGGCGGTCGATCCGCGCGCGAGGCCATCATGAACGTGCATCGGGCCCGTTACGCTGCGAGCGTTACACCGTGAGCGTTGCACATCCCCTCTTCGTCTTGCACTGTCGCCATGTACGCAAGGTGGCACATGGCGGTGTGGGGGTCGCCAGTTCGTCTGACACCGGGTGAGGAAGGCCGATGGATGTGTCGTGGCCTCCACGTCTGGGCGTGGGGGACCGGGTGCGGTTCGAGGGCCGCGCCTGGGTGGTGGCTGGCTTCGCCCGAGGGGGCGTCGAACTCATGGACCCGCTGGGCGGCTTGAGGTGGCTCACGGTGCCGCAGCTGGTGTTGTCCGGGGATTTCGACGTGCTGGAGCGCGGCCCTCGTTCTCCTTCCGTCCTCGTCCTGCCGGCAACCGGGGAGGTACTGGAACAAGCTCGGTGGTGGGAGCGGCACATCGCGGAAGTCATCACTGGCCTGCCTCCCGGCGCCGACGAAGGTGCCGCGCCTCGTCCGGAATTCGACCCGGCTGTCCGCTCGTTGACAGAACGGGAGGCGGCGAAGGCCGCCGAACTCGCCGCAGAGGGTGTGCCCGGGGTTTCGGCACGCACTGTAAGGCGTCGGCGTCAGCGTTACCGGGCGCAGGGTATCGAGGGGCTGATCGACGGACGGGCGGTCAGGAAGCGGGCTCCGGGCTCTCGTCAGGACCCCCGTGTTCTGGAAGTGCTGCTGCCGCTTGTCGCCGACGACAAGCGTGGGCCGACCACGTCGGTGGAACATTACCGCCGGGCCACCGGCAACATGCTGGAGTCGCTCTACGGCCCTGGAGTTGTGAAGCTGCCGTCCCGTTCGACGTTCCAGCGGCTGGTGAAGGAACTCCTCTCCCTGCACGGACGGGCGGGCGGCATCCCGGTGGCAGGCAAGGACGGGATCCGGTCGTCCCGGCCGGGCGAGCGGGTCTATGTCGACACCGTCGCTCTCGCGCTCCCTCAGCATCTCGCTCACCTCGTCCCGCAGGGCGTGCTGATGACGGTCGCGGTGGACGAACTGACCTGGTCCGTCTGCACGGTCATGGTCCGCGCCTCCGGGCGACTGCTGGACGGGCAGCTGCTTCTGGCTCGTTTGTGCGATCCGCCTGCGCTGCGGGACACGGACACCGGCGCGCGCGAGGAGGCTATGCCGCTGATCATGCCCGAATCGCTGCTACTCGACAGGCAGTTGCTCCGACGGCCGCGTGCGTTCACGGACACATGCCGGCGCTTGGGGATCAAGGTTGCACCCCCGGAGCCTACGGGGAAGGCACATGGTGAACGCATTGTCGGGCGGCTCGTCTCCCTGTTCAACGCGGAACTTGCGGTACTTGAAGCGGGTTGGACCCCCGATAAGGCATCGCTGATCAGCTGGCTCCAGAGCCATGCCGAACAATGGGTGGAGTCGGTCTGGCAGCGCCAGACCCAATGGGGTCTGCGGAGCGTGGTCGGCCATGGTGAGCAGCCGACGCCCAGATCTGCGTACGACGCGTGTGTGGCGAGACTGGGATGGGCGCACCTGCCCCTGGGCGGGCATGCCGTTCGCACCTTCCTGCCGAGCACGACGCGATGGGTAGCCTTGGACGGGGTCCATATCAGGGGTAATCGATACGACTGCCCCGACCTCGACCCGCTGCGGGCAGCCGTCTCACGCGCATCGGGGGCCCCAACTCGGCATGTCGAGGTGCGTTTTGATCCGCACGACGTACGCCAGGTATGGGTACAGAGCGGGGATGGGACGTGGATCCGGGTACCACTGGCCCAGACCGGCTCTCTTCGCCGCCCTTCCCACCGCTCCGTCAGCAGGAACGCGGTTCGCCACGAGGGCTGGAACTCCCCGATCGACTTCATGTCGTCGTCCCGACCCTTGCACGACAACCGGGAACGTCTGGCCTACCACGCCCAACTCCCTGTGCTTCAGACGCCGTTCCTGCAGGAGGTGGTGAGACTGGGAGGCCGGCTCACGGTGCTGAACCATGCTGCGGTCGGCGGTCACCACGGCCTGCTGATCACCGGGCCGCCCGGCAGCGGGAAGACGACCGCACTTCAGGAGCTGGGGCGGCACTTCGAGCATGTGGACCGTTCCCACCCTCCCGGCGGCATCCTCCGTGCCTCTGCCGTCTACCTGCGCGTCCACCCCAGTGACAGCAGCCGCTCGGTGCTCTTCAAGCTGGCAGGACTTCTGTCCTACCCCCTGCCGACGAGGGCGAGTACGACCTCAGCTTCCGGAGCGGTGCGCGACGCTCTGCTCTCGTCAGGGACCAGGGTGGTCCTGGTGGACGACATCTTCGCTGCGCAGGGGTCATCTTCCGCCAGTACGAAGCCAGTTGACACGTTGCGCTACCTAGCTGACCAGGTGCCGGCCACGTTCGTGTACGCGGGTCTTGAGGGGCAGGAGTGCTCCCTCCCCGCCGCCTTCCGGACGGGGCAGAGCCGCCTGACTCACCTGCGGGCGGCTCCCGCCCCATACGACGCCGACTGGGAAATACTGGTGGAAACCCTGGACCACGCCCTGCGTCTGCATCGCCATCGGCCGGGCTCCCTGGTGCGGTTGGCGCAGGTGCTGCACGACAGAACCGGCGGCTGGCCGGGAACCCTCGCCCATCTGGTGCGCTCCGCGGCCATCGACGCGATTCTCACCGGAAGCGAGGAGATCACCGAGCAGGACCTCGACGTCATCGCCGTGTGAGCCGGTCCGCGCCGTAGGTTTTATGTGTCAGACGAGACAGCGCGCTCGCCAAAAGACCAGGTTGGATGAGCAACCCCAAAGGCGACTGACTCTTAAGACCAACATTGATGACGGGCCGGAGACGTCAAACTACTGCCCTCCTCGCTTTCGCCGCCTGCCGGTGTCACCGGGAAGTCCCACCGAGCCAAAGGCAGACCGTCTTCGGGCCGGCCGAAGCATCTGCCCGACCATGTCTGCCCTCCTCTTTCACGAAGGGCAGACGGCGCACCTGCCTCGCCGCTACTGTGGCCGTATGAGTCAGCACGATGGCCGCCCGCCTTCGGCAGACTGGGTGGCTCAGGAGATGGAGCAGATGCTCCGCGAGTCCAATGCCCTCATCGAGTCCCACGACGAGCAACTGCGCAGGCTCCGCACCGCGATCGCCCAGATCGAGTCGGAGCGCAAATGTGCGTGCGACGACCGCGACAGAGCCCAAAGCGTGCTCGACGCACTCCACTCGGCGGTACGGCAAGGACAGGAACTGCGGGCAGCCCGCGCCCAGTCCCCGAACCCCCATCTGCACGTGGTCCCCGACGCCGAGGACGTCTCCGCTGTGCCCACCGTCCCAGAAGGCGGCGCGAGTGAAGCGGCGGCGCTTCCTGAGGGCAACCCGGTCGTGGTCATCGACGGCCCCAGGTCCGTGACCATCATGAAGGTGATCTCGACCGACGGACAGCGGCACTGGAGCGTACAGGCCGTCACCGAAGCACTCGGCGAACCCCGCGAGGCGGTACGCCGCAACCGCAGCGTCCTGGAGACCCTGTGTGACCGGGGTGCCCTGTCGCGGCGAGAGAGCTCCGACAGCGACAGGCGGGGCAAGAAGAAGGTCTCCTACCAGCTCGCGGCCCCCTGGAAGGCAGCTTGACGATCACAGCCTGCGGCCCTGAAGCCGTCACCCAGCACACAACCGCATAAAAGACCGCCGCCGTGCCTTGGCCCTTGGATTGCAGCCCTCGGCCTGGGACACGGCGGTGGTCGGCGTCCACACAGGCCGCCACTCTCGACGCTACCGGCTTCCGGTGGTGCATGTCGGGCGTTCGGCCAACCCCACCCGCCGAAGGGTCGAACACCCATGCCTATCGACTTAGCTCGTGCGTGGTCGGCGCTCCTCGCGCTCGGCAGTCTCCAGATCGCGTTGCCGTCTGATTCTCTCGGGCAGCGGCTGCGCCCGGTTTCCGCTCTCGTCCTGCGGCCAGCTCAGGTGATCGGGCCAGAGCCGCTCCCCCAAAGCCCCTTCCAAGCTCGCAACTGTCAGCAGGTCGGGCCACACGACACCGGCCAGGACATTCGAGATGACCTGCCGATTGACCTCACTCGCCTGGGCCAGCGCGTTGGCGCTGATCTTCTTGCGCTCCATGGCTTCCGCGAGCGCACGGGAGACAGCCTGCGCCACCCGCGCCCCGAGCAGCTCGTCCATCACCGCATACGGCCAAACGCCGTCGGTGGCGTATTCGCTGGGCTTCTTGCCACGTCTCTTTCCTCCAGGCATGCGACCAGTGTGACGGAGCAGCCGCCGAGGTGCGTCCACCCATCCCACATGCTACTCAAATGGCAGGATCTTGTGAGGGGCTACGCCCGCATTCCTGCGCGGGAGTTACCCCGCGATGTCATGAGCCGGACCGACGAAGAAGGAGCGCGGTGGTGAGCAGTCGCCAGGGTGTCTCCACGCCGCCCGCGAAGCCGGTGCCCACGGACCGGGTGCTCGCCGGTGAGCATCTGACGATCACCCGGGCCTCTTGTTCGGCCAAGGGGCCGTTCACCGCTCGTGACCTGGAGCAGCTCACCGGCGTCTCGGCGCACCGGTGCGGGCTCGTCATGAGCTTCCTGCGCGCATGCGGGCTGGTCGAGCAAGCACCGGGGCGCGGCACGTACCAGCCGACGAAGGCGGCAGGCGCCGTGGCCGCGGCCTGGGAGGAGAGCGACGCGAAAGGACGCCAAGCACTGCGTGAGGCGTGGAGGAAAGCGTGGTTCGCCCAGTGCGCACGTGCCCGGCTCGCGCAGGGTCCGGCTCTGCGGATAGGTCTCGTCAGCAAGTTGATGACGCGCGCGGAGGTCGGTGAGACACGAAGCCGCCACATCGAGGTGCTGGTCGACCTGATGGTGGCGGTCGGCATGCTCGTTCCGGAGGACGGGGGCTACCTGCGCTGGCATGAGAGTCCCGCAGTCCCGAGGCCGCGAGCCCCGGCCCGTACGCCCGAAGAGGACCAGGCAGCCGGCATGAACTCGGAGGGCATCCGCGCTCCCGTCCCGCCCGAGGGCGTCATCCCAGCACCGCGCCCACATGCCGACAACGCCGCGCCGCCTACGGGTGAGGATCTGATGACCCTGCTCAGCCCGCCGGTGCTGCTGGCCGACCTCGCGCGCCTGTCGCCCGAGGAAATGGCGGCCCTCCACGCCCATATCCGGGGCCTGGCGCTGATCCTCGCCAAGCTGAGGAGGCCGACCATGCCTTAGACGACAACGCCGGAAAGAGCAGGTCCGGCAGCGCCGCATTCCCTTGGCCGGGTGGCGCTGCCGGACCCCCGCCTCCACCACCGCTACGCGCGGCAAGGCCGCGCGCATGAGGGGCTTCGGCATGCCCTCACACACGGCGAGGAGCACCGACCACGGTAGCGGGCCCGCGCCGATTCACGTCAGTGATCCACCGCGCCGTCTTTGGGCACGGTGGCGAACCGGGAAGGCTCCCATGGCCAGAACGAAGATCAAAGATGCGCTCGTGTGCGTTGCCCGCGTCTGGCAGCTGCGTGCCGCGGCCGGAGAACTCAGCTTCGAGACCGTCAATCTCTACACCCAGATCGTCGAGCGTCTCCTACGTTTCGCCGCCGCGCAGGGCGCCACGCGGCTCGACGACGTCACCGCGGACCTCGTCGCGTACTTCATCCAGGCGCCCGGCCACGACCGCCGCCAGCGAATCATTCTCAACCCCGCCGCCGGCACCCGCAGGCAGCGCCGTTCCGCGCTCGAAGCGCTGTTCACCGAGGCACGGGCACTCGGGCTCACCACGGCCGCACCGCTCGTGGACCTCCCGCCGATTCCGCGCAGCCCCCGAAAGCGGGGAACCGAACTCAGTGACGCCGACGTGCAGTTGCTCCGCTTCCACTCGGAGCGCGGCATGCCGGACACCCGTCACGCCGCCCTCCTGGCCCTGCTGCTGGCGGGCCTGCACAGCGCCGAGATCGCCGCCGCGACCACCGACGAACTCAACCTCCTCGACCTCTTCCAAGCCGAGGTGTGGACCGACGGCGCCACCCGCACCCGCGGCCGAAGCTGCCCCCTCGACGAGTGGAGCGCACGAGCGCTGTGGCTGCGCCGCGCCCATCTACTGCGCAGCGCCGGCACCAGCTCGCCGCAGCGACTGGTCACCGCGGCGTCGTCCGCCTACCGGTCACAGGCCAGCGTCTGCTCCGGATTCGGCGACATCGCCCGCCGGAGCGGCCTCGCCACACAGGAACGCCGGGTCGAACCCAAGGACGTCACGCGTTACATGGCCCGCAAGATCCTCTACGAGACCGGGCAGCTCTCCGAGGTCGCCCGCCGCCTGGGGCTGTCCTCCCTCGACTCGGCAGCCGCCCTGGCCGACCTCCAGTGGAAGCCCGAGGACGACGGCGAAGGCGGCGAGGCAGCGTGAGCACTCCCAAGAAACGCAGCCGACCCAAGGGAAAGACCACCAAAGGCCGGAACTGGCTCTTGGGACCCATCCCCGACGACGTCTTCGGTTCCGCTTGTGACCCTCCACCCCCACCAGGTCCCGAAGCACCCCCCATCGCGATCGACGAGCGATTCGAGTACCTCCTCCACAACCCCGACCTCTACACGGCGATCCGCGCGACACTGCCGGCCCGCAAACCCCACAGCGTCGGCCGTCCACCGTCGCATCCGCCCTACGTCTACTTTCTCTTCCTCTGCGCCATCTCCGTATTCGGCTCGGCGCGGAGCACCGCGCGGCACTTCCAGCGCGACATGTGGTGGGGCGCCGTACGCGAGGCCGTCCGCAAGCACCTCGGTACCGAGGAAGCCGACGCCCTCAAGCCGGTCGGCCCCAACAGAAGCCAATGGAACTACTTCTTCAAAAACCACCTCAAAAAACACGTGACCGCCTTCCGTGACGCAAGCCGAGACCTGTGGATCCAACAGGCACTCGACATGGGAATCATCGCGGAAGAAAGGTCGAGAGGAAACTGGGTATACCCGGAGCGCGAACAAGTCCTCCACGGTGACGCAACGGTTGCCGCGCCTCCTTCCGCCCAGACCAAGCACGAGACCGTCGACAAGGAAACCGGGGAAATGAAACGCCACCGAGTGGACGACGACGCCAGCTACACAACCGAGGGAGGAGGCCGGAAGGTATACGGGAACAAGTTCCTGTCCATCGCAGCCCGCGCAGCCAACACCCCGCACAGCCGAGTCATCCTGGCCCTGGAATCCATCCGCCACAAATCACGGATGCGCGATCCAGAACGCGACGACGAAGGAACCGCAGTGGTCCGGCTCGTCCGGCACCTTTTGACGAAGGCACCCGGAGTTCGTGCTTTCACCTATGACACCGCGCTGCGCGGCGTCCACCGCGCCCCCATAATCGCTGGAGGAATCGTCGTATTCACCACCCAGCACGGCGGTATCGAACCCCACCCGCTACTGAAGTACGAAGGCAGAGGGTGCGAGGGTGCACTCGGCCACGACCTGTACGTTGCCGAGGGACGGGTGTGTGAACGCCGCATCACTGTGGACGGCGAAACGTACTACATACCTCTGCCGGTCCAAGAACTGGAACGTCGAAAGGGAATCGAAAAGACTCGCTTCTCTCATCGCATGACCATTCCCTGCTCGCGAGGCGATCACAGGATCCGTATCCGTGTGGACGAAACAAAAGAAGACAGCGAAGTAGATCCGTCCACCAAAAAGAAGCGCTTCAACAGGACCGAACACCTGAGGCAGATCCCACCCGACACACCCGCGGGCCGCCGGCTCAAGGGATTCCGCCAGGACAGCGAATCCCAGCATTCACGATTCGACCAGGCATATCCGCACAAACGAGTGCCTGCCTACGGCGCCAACGCTGCCCTGCTCATCTACATCGGCTACGCCTGGGTCAACAACTCCACCACCCGGATCATGGCCCGCAAGCCGGTGGGCCTCGCGGCCTGACACCCCACAGCCCAACCGACAGCTCACGCCCTCCCAGGACGCCCGATCGAGGCAGGCCTGCCACGCAGGCCTGCCTCCCGCCGCCGACCTGACCGACGCGCCAACCGGCGAAGTGCCACGCGCTACACTGACGGCGGTGGCACAGCCGTACGTCGGCTAGGCCGCCACAACACTGTTGGGATCCCGTCTGGCTTGGCCCACTCACCTGGGCACCAATTTCAGACACGTTTTCCGACAGATCCCCGCCTTCGTAGCTCAGGGGATAGAGCACGGCTCTCCTAAAGCCGGTGTCGCAGGTTCGAATCCTGCCGAGGGCACAACGCAGAACGCCGCTGACCTGGGGTTTCCTCCCCAGGGAGGCACTCTATTCGGCCTCGGACTCCTCGTCCGGGGCCGTTTGCGTGAGCGGTGCGTGAGCGGACGGAGAGTTGATCTCCGAAATATCTCCCAACGGATCAGCATCATCCGGCACGGACTCCGGGCCTGGATCCTCCGTGTCGTCGGGCTCGGCCTCCGCTTCGGGGGCGGCGTTTTCGGAGGTAGCACGGGCGCGCGGTACGAGCCGGGCTGCGGCCTCGGCGATCGCCAGATCCGCCTCGGGAAGCAGGCTCGTGTACGTGTCGGCCGTGATGGTGATCGAGGAGTGGCCGAGCATCTCCTGGATGTCCTTCAGGTCAGCCCCGGCCGCGTGGGCGAGGGTCGCGGCACCGTGGCGGAGGTCGTGGAGCCGAACCGGCGGAAGCCCGATCTCCTCGTACAGCTCGATGAACCGCCGTGTGACGTTGGCGGGGTGGAGCATCTCACCGTTTTCCTTGGTGTAGACGCGGCCGGTCTCCACCCAGGCGTTCTCCCACTCCTTACGGTCCTTGTCCTGCTGGGCGCGGTGGCGTCGCAGGGCCTGGACCGTGTCGGAGTCCAGCGCGATGGTGCGCGCGCCGGCGTCGGTCTTGGGGTCGTCCTCGTAGACCTCTCAGCCGTTCACGACGAGTTGCTTGGCGACGGTGATGAGACCGGCGTCCAAGCTGGTGTCGGCCCACTTCTGCCCGCACGCCTCGCCCCGTCGCAGTCCGCGGAACGCGATCAGGTGGAACAGCGCGTACAGGCGATCCTCCGCGACGTGGTCGAGGAAGAAGCCGATGTGCTCCGGTGTCCAGACCATCACCGGGGAAGGTTTCTCGCCGGTGCGCTTCCAGTGAAGGATGCGTTCCACGCCCACCAGGCCGACACCGCCCGCCAGGCCGTCCAGCACCTCCAGACAGCCGCCGACCGCGCCCTCGCCCCGACGCTCGCCGAACTCACAACCCGCCCGCCCAGGGAAGAAGCCCGCCGCGTTCTGGCCAGCGACGTACGAGCAGCAGTCCCCCACCACGCCGAGCGAATCCTCGCCGACCCGGCCTGGCCCGCGCTCGCCACCGTCCTCGCCGACGCCGAAGCCCACGGCCACCAACCCCACCAACTCCTCAAGGAAGCCGCTGCCCAACGCGAACTGACCACCGCCCGCCAACCCGCCCGCGTCCTCATCACCCGCATCCAGCACACCAGCCGCAACCCCGCACCCAACCGCCGCGCCGAAGCCGCCCGCCGACGCTCCACCATCACAGCATCGGTCCGCGTTCAGCAGGCCCAAATTGGTCAGCTTCCATCGGCGACTGCGACGCCTACGGAACAGCAGCACCGACAACGCCGATAGACACACAGTCAGAACCGCAAGGGTTACTTTCCTCCGGGCCCGGAGGAACGTGCGAGGCTTTCCCGGATCACGCTGTCGCTGGCGCGCAGGGCCACCGTCAGTTCTCCTCGCAGCTCGTCCGGGAGGAGCTTTGTGCCGAGGGCGCAGGCGCGCACCAGCGCGCGACAGTCCTGCACTTGCCGGTCCGTGGCGATCTCGGTGAACAGAGGATGAGCCAAGTTCTCGCGGGCCACGTAGCCGTCTTCGGTGTCCGTCGCCCTGCGGTGGAGGTCCTCGACGATGCGGTGCGCGGTAAGCGCCTCGGCGGAACCGATCGCATCGAGGACTGTAAGTCCGAGCCGGGTGTCGAAGACGGACATCCCGGGTTCGGTCTTCCGTCCGGAGTAGGCCGTCACCAGGTCCGCCAGGTGGCCGCCGATCGGCTGCCCGGCGTCGCGGCGGCATAGAACCGTCAAGCATGCCGTGACGGCTTGCTCCCACGCATCGCCGGGCATCGTGTCGGCAAGGAGGACAGCGGCCCACACGGTGTCACGCGCAGCGAGGGCGGTGAGTACGGCGACCTGCCGACCGTCGAGCATCCGCTTCCCGATGCCATGGTGGGCTTCGATGTGCGCCAGAGCCTCAGTCCATCGCCCCTCGGTGGTGAGGGTGCGCGTGCCGTCGGCGAGGAGCACGCGCCACAGCCACGTGCGAACCTCTTGGCGGTCTTCGCCGGTCGCAGTGAGGTCCGCAGGTACGTTGACGCCCTCGACCCGGGCAGCTGTGCCCGCCTCGACAGCCTTGTACAGGTCGAGCAGTCGCTGACGCCCCTCATTTGCGCGGCCGGCGCGGATCTGGAGGCGGGCCAGGTTGACGACTGGTTCCAACCCCCGGATCGCGCTCATGCTGGGGAGGGGGCAGGCGTGGAGGTAGGCAGCGGCGTGTTGGTGGCACATCTCGCGAGCGCGATCGGGAAGGCCAAGATCGGAGGCGATGAGCGCGGCCTGGTTGTAGACGGCCGATGCGAGCCCTTGATCGCTCTTCTTCACAGCAGAGTCGGCGAGTTCGCTGAGGCTGCGCACACGCTCGGGCAAGGGCAGGCAGGCGGGCCGGAATCGGGCGACGAGCGGGAAGCGCTGGGCTGTGGGTCCGTGCGGATCCATGAGTCCCCCAGTGTGTGGGTGAGGGCTGGTGGACGGTGCCCGCGTGCTGCGGGCACCGTCTGCTACGCGTGGGGCGTCACCGCCAGTCGACGACGATGCGGTTCAGCGAGGTGTCGAGAGAGAAGAGACCGGGGCGCTGCTCGATCTTGTGGGCGCCGAGGGGCTGGATCTCGAACGTGGCCTCACGGCCTCGATACTGCCTGTCCCAGGTGCGGATGGCGTCGGCGACCTTCGCGGCCAGTTCGTCGCTGCCGGGGCCGTGGCCGATGACGCCGAACTCCCAGAGCTTGTTGCCCTCGGTGGTCTTCTCCTTGGACACGCGCCGGGCGAGGTAGGTGACGGCGCCCTTGTCGACGACCGCAGTTGACGAGGGGTAAGGGTCCTCCGTGAGCAGCGTGCCCTTGGCGCTCTGGGGGAACAGCATCCGGATCAGACCAGAGGGGAGGGAGCAGGTGACGAACAGCTCCATCCACTCCGGCGACTCCATGGCGCGGACCGTCATGCCGGTCCACTCCTCGGTGCGCGGCTGGTCAAGTACGCCTGCGAGGGCATCGGCCTCGATGCTGAGCCCGGCGGGGGCCTGGAGTCGTACGGCGCCGTCCGTACTGAGCGGGATCACTCGGCGGTCGTCGTCAGCGATGCCCCGCCGAAGCGGCATGAAGGTGTTCATCTCGCTGCCGAGGGACACCCACCGGCCGTCACGCTGCTCGTAGGCGATGGAGCGGGACACTGTGCCCTTGAGGCGCTGGGGTACGAGGAGCCGGCCGCCGGGGGCGAGCTGCTGCAGCCAGGCGTGCGGCACGCCGTACGCGCCCACGGTGGCGATGATCCGGTCGTATGGCGCTGCTTCGGCGTAGCCGAGTGCCCCGTCGCGGGTCACTGCCTGGACGTTGGTGGTTCCGGCGGCGGCGAGGTGCGCACGGGCGCCTTCCACGAGGTCGTCGTCAACGTCGAGGGTGGTCACGTGCCCGCCCTCGCCAACCAGATGGGCGAGCAGACCGGCGTTGTAGCCGGTGCCGGCGCCGAGTTCGAGGATGCGCTCGCCGGGCTGGGCTTCGAGCTGATCCAGCATG
This sequence comes from Streptomyces sp. NBC_00576, assembly GCF_036345175.1. Taxonomy (NCBI): domain Bacteria; kingdom Bacillati; phylum Actinomycetota; class Actinomycetes; order Kitasatosporales; family Streptomycetaceae; genus Streptomyces; species Streptomyces sp. NBC_00576. The sequence continues at coordinate 4,572,932 of NZ_CP107780.1, forward strand.
AGGGCGACGACGCCCGGCTGGGAGGCACAGGAGATGGACGTGCCGTCGGTGTCGTACTTGATGTGTACAGGTGCGTTGGCGTAGGCGTCTTCGAGTGACGCGTCAGGCACGAACACGTGGCGGGGCACGGTCCGCAACGCGGTCTCGACGGCGGGCGTGCGGGCGTGTCCGTCCGCGCGGAGCTGGTCGACCAGGGCGTTGCGGAGGCGCTCGGCGTCCGCCGTGGAGGTAGTGATCGTGTCGGTGTTCACCGCACGGACGCTATCGATCTCGGCCGTTGCCTCGATGGGCGACTCGGTGTGGTCACTCGTTCCCATGACTACCTCTCGTGCGATGTGGGACAGGGCGCTCTGGTCGTCCTGGAGGAGACCGGCGCGGTTGGCGTGGAAGATCACGTGGTGGGCGATGACGGCTCGCAGGCCGCGAGTGAGGGCGCCATGGGCTGCGAGGTTGGCGAGCGTGGTGCCGGCCCGTTCGAAGGCGGTCACCCATTCCTCGTGCGCGTCGAGTGGGCCACCCGGACGGCAGAGGTTGTGGGCGTCGGCGGTCATGAGCTTTCGCATGCCCGGGGCCAGTTCGGCGGCTCGTTCGGGTAGTGGTGGATTGGTGGCCGGTCGAAGGGCCGCGAACTTCGCCCATACGTCGCCCTGTTCGAACCAGTCGAGTCCAGCGCCGCGCATCATGGCGCTCGCCAGCAGGACGGCGGTCTCCCGGCGTCCCAAGTGCATCGGGCTCAGCTGGTAGGTGAGCAGATGGCGGGAGTCGCTGTGGAACATTTCGTGGGCTGCGTCCATAGCCTGGGGTCCGCCGAATGCGTCGGTCTCGGGCTCGTAGACGCAGGGCAGGCACGACACGGCCACGCCGTCGCCGATGAGGTCGCTCAGGAGTGACTCAATGGCTGGTGAGGGCTTGTCCGCGAGGTAACGCAACGGCCAGGGCTGCTTGTTCATGAACCACCAGCCGGTGAGCTGCCCGTCGGCCTCGGCCTCGATCAGGGCGGGGCCGAGGCGTTCGGCGATAGTACGCCGGGCAATCTCGCGGTCGACGAAGGTGATGTTGTGCTGCTGCCAGCGGTCGGGAGGCATAGAGGTCCTTCGGTCGGTGGATCAAGCGATGAGGAGGCATGCGTCCCAGGCGGACCGGGGTGGTGCGGCGGTGCTGGGCGCGAGGAGGGCCAGGGCTATGCCGGCGGCGCCGTCGAGGAGGCCGGGGCCGCCTTCCTCGTCCTGAATGAGCGCCGTTGCCATGAGTTCGGGGTCGGTGCCTGGTGGGATGACCGCAGCCAGGAGGGCCGGGATCGCGGCTCGGAGGTTCCCTGCGGTCGAGGGGTGGGCGTCGTCGGCCGTACGCGCGGCAGTGTGGGCGAGGCCGGCGAAGCCGTGGCAAAGGCCGTTGTCCGTCGTGGCCTTCAGTTGCTCGGGATCGGTGAGTGCGGCCACGAGCGCGTTCTCCGCGTCGATCTGACGGTCGGCATCGCCGAGGGCGAGCGCGGCAAGTTGCTGGGCGCGGGCGAGGCCGGCGGTGCCGTAGCACCAGGACGGCCGCCTGGGGGTTGACGAGCCGAGACTCCCCCTGCGCAGTTCTCCCTGAGTGACCCAGTACGGCCAGACCGGTCCGCCGCTGGTCTTCTCCTTCCAGTGGTCCAGCCAGGCCAGGATGGTGCGCAGTGCTGCGTGGTGCCCGTCGGTGGCGGAGCCGTTCCGCGCGGCGAGGGCCAGGAGCGCGAGCACGCCACCGATGCCGTGGGCCATACCGGTGTTGGCGTGCCCGCCGGGGAATCGGTCCTCCGGGCTGCCCGAGGGGCCGGTCTCCGACCACCAGCCCGGCAGAGTCTCGCCGTGGTGGGTGATCGGTTCGGTGAGGCGCACGCAGTAGTCGAGAACGGCGCGCATCGTGGAGCTGCCGGGGTCTCGGCGCAATAAGTAGGCGCCATATCCGGTGAGGCCCCGGATGGCGTCGAACTCGGCGAGCTGCGGCAGACGTTCGGTGTCGATGCGGCGGTGTGCGGTGTCGAGACGGCGTCCGACGTCGACTGCGATCTGGCCGTCCAGCGCGTCGAGGGCGCGCTGGTAGGAGCTGGGGAGGTGGTCGGCGACGCAGCTCAGGGCATGGGCGAAGGCGGGCACTCCGTAGAACGGGTGGCTGTCCGGGCCGCTGGTGAGCGGCTGCCTGGAGGCGGCGGCGAGCCAGTCGTGGGCGCGCTGCCACGGGCCGAGGCCGTTCGCTGCCAGCTCGATGTGCAGAAGCGCGATTCCGGGAGGGCCGTACGCGAGGTGCTGCCGGTCCGAGGCCAGCATCCTGGAGTTGAAGGGCGCCATGTCGGGGTCGGCGAGCCGGGCGGCGATGGCGTCGACCAGGCCGAGCGCGGGGTGGGCGGTCACGAAGTCCTCCCCCTGGTGCGGGCGGTCCAGGCCAGGGCGGCGGCGCGCGCCAGGTAGAGGCAGACCTCTTCCTCCGGGAAGTTCACGGCGACGTGGCGCACGAAGTGGACGTGCAGCAGGGAGGTCAGGACATCGTCGACGGTGATGCCCTGGGTGTCCGGGCCGGGCAGGTGCGGCCGGTACTCGGCGAGCGCCGTATCCCGGTCGGCCCATGCCGACACGATGGCGTCCCCGCCCGGAACAGAGCGCAGCGCTGCCCAGTCGTCGCATGGGTCGGCGAGCCGTACAGCCTCGGTGAACTGCGGGCGCGGAACGGGAGCGGGGGCTGTCGGCGGGATGTGGTCGATCAGCCACCGCATCCCGGCTGCGGTGCTGCCGAGGAACGCGGAGGCGATGGCGACGGTGTGGGCCACCACCAGCGTGCGCGGTCCGGGGCGCTGTGGCTGCGCGAGTTGGGCCAGGATGGCGCGCGAGTCCGCCCGGAACACCTCCTCGGCCGCCTCCCACGCGGCGCCGGAGCCCCAGCGGCCCATCTCACGGTAGGAGGTGGGATAGCGCAGGTCAGCCAGCAGGCCGACGCTTCGTAACTCGTCGGCCCAGGCGCTCACCGTTCGGGCCGTGTCGGCGAAGGCTTCCGGGTCGGGGAGGGCGATCCGTACGCGGAGGTGTTGGTCCGGGTCGCGGAAGCGGATGAACCACCACGGCGGGTAGCCGAGTTGTTCGAGGAGGCCGGGCAAGTGCCGGGAGAGCAAGACGTCTTGGCGGCGGGGAACGCCGTACAGGGCGGCCAGAAGAACCGAGGAAGCGGCGGGCGTCTGCATCTGGGCCGCAGACAGGGCACGGGCCCGGCTGGGAGCGGGCAGCGGTGGCCATGCCGACGGCCTGGTTGCTTTGAGGGGCACCACGACCTCGTGGGCTCGCCCACCGCACCAGCCGTACGCCTCCGGTTCCGGGGCCTCGACCAGCACGGCCAGGTGTGTGCGGTCGAGGTGCTGACGCAGGAGCGTCCGGTAGCCGGCCTCGTCGAGGTCGAGGAAGAGACGTCGGTCGTCCTCGACGAGATGGACGCGGCGCGGCAGCCTCCGCCGGGTATGCCAGTCGGTGAGCGCAGCATCCCACTCCGGCCGAGGACGGACGCGGTCGGGCAGTTCGGACGCTTCCAGCCGCCAGCGTGCCGGGGCCAGCACGATCCGGCCGTACCGCAGACGTGGAAGAAACGGCATCGCCGCTGCGGCACCCCAGTCGAAGACGGTGACCTGCGCGCACTGGGCGCGGGACAGTTCGGTGAGGAACCGCACCAGCGGCGGGGTGTGGGTGTGGAGGTTCAGGGCGTGCATCCCTATGGCCTCGACGCGGTGGCCGCGCTCGGGGGCAGCGAGGTACATGCGGCGGCCGTCGCACCCCACGGCCAAGTCCTCCGGGGTGAGGGCGGTGTCCTGCGGGGCGCGGTGTTCCTGAAGGCTGATCACAGTGGGCAGGACCTGTGGGGAGCGGGTGACGTGGGCGCTCTCAGGGAGCAGTGGCGGGAAAGAAAGCTGCGCGGCCATGGTGTTGTCGTCTGCAGCCGGGAGATCGGCAAGCTCGGCGGCCAGGGCATCCCGGTCGGCGGGGGCCAGCACGCTGAGGAATCGGCCTGCGGAGACGCCGGCACCACGGGACACGTTCACGACCTCCAGCCGGAACCGCCCACGCTGCAACTCCTCCAGGCTGGCCGCCTGCACCCGCACCCCGATCTCCAAGTGCGGCGGCAGCCGGGGCTCGTCGGGACCCGCGTCCAGGGCCTCAACCTGTTCGTCCGTGAGGATCACTTCGTCACGGCCGTCGAGCGCGGCGGCCTGGGCCAGCCGTACGAGGGCGTCGTCCCGAGCGGAGACGCGGGGCCTGCGTGCGCTGGCCGGAGCGCCTGGGTAGCCGTCGGGATAGCCGGTGCCGCTGTCCGCCACGGCCTCCGCGAGCGGCACCATCGTGCCGATGCCGTACCGCTCGTAGAACCGCTGGTGGTACTCGTTCCAGGCGGCGGTGCCGTACGGGCGGATGCTCAAGCGGGTCAGGATGAGAGCAGCGCGCTCGACCTCTCGGGCGACCGCTTCCTGCAGAACGATCTGCGCGTCCAGGCGGAGGTCGAGCGCGACGGGGTGCCGACGCAGGCCGGGGACGAGGCCTCGCATCCGCGCCGCGACGCTGTCCCGGCCGCCATGCGTGGCGCACTCCTCAAGGCCCGCCCGGACCGCATGGAGTTCGCGTACGGTCTCCGCGATCGGGGCGAGGCTTCCAGCGTCGATCGCGTCGAGCTGGCCCACCAGATGCCCGAGGGCATCGGTCTCGGTGCTCGGAGCGTGCAGGCCCGTGATCAGCACCCGCCGCCGGATCAGCTCCGCCAGCAGTTGACGCGCCTTCTCGGGACCGGCCTCGGGGAACTCCGCCTGGAGCTTGTCCACGAGGGTGCCGAACCGGATCGGCAGTCGGGTTGCAGCAAGGACCGCTCGCACCGGTCCGATCAGGGCCAGAGACGCCTCGACCGCGCGAGTCCGGTCGCCCTGGATGTCGGGCTGGAACGGCACGATGAGCCGGTCGCCCCGGTACGTCACGGTGTTGTTGATGACAACGGGCAGCCGTTCGAGGAGGTCCGGACACGACTCTAACCATGCGATCACGGCAGCCAGCCACTCTGCCCCCGCGCGGCCGATAGCCACGTGCTCCTCGCCCCAGTCGGCCCGCGCCTGCGAGCCGAACTCCGCGGTGGCCACGCCGGCGAACAGGCCAAAGGGCGTAGCCCGGTGCAGGGCCCGCAGCAGGTAGCGGGCCACGGACAGCGCCGCTCGCTGCACATCCCGGAGGGCGGGATGCTCAGCCGTACACAGGTCCCCTACCTGCGCGGCCAGGACCGGACTGGAGTGCTGGAGTGCCTCGGCGACGTCCTTGTTCGCCCAGACCGCCCGTAGCCACGCCACACGGGCAGACGAACCACTGGGCGAGCGGTCATCGAGGGCAGGGCATGGAGGAAATGGCAGCGAGGGCCGGGCCACGGCACGCACGAGAACAGTGGAACCGGTGCGGAACGCTGCGGGCGGAGCAACCACCAAGTACCTCCGTAGGTGAGGGGGCGGGCGGCTGGTGCCGCCGCGCGGAGACGCGGCGGCACCAGACCGGGGTGACCGGGGGTCCAGATCAGGCGACGTTGGTGGTGCAGGCGCCGCAGGTGGACCCGCAGTTGTCGTCGGTCAGGTTGATCAGACCCGCCGGGTCGGCGATCTCGACGAGGGAGACGTCCAGGTCGAAGCCTTCCGACGCCCCCGCGATCTGCGGGCGTGCTTCGGTGCGGCTGGGAACTACGGTGTTGCGCGTCATGCTTCAACTCCTCGTAATCGTTGTGGTGTTACTGGGCAGGAGCGCCCACCAGGTGCCGCCACGGGAGCGTTGCCAGACGGCTGCTCCCCGGAAGGCTCCTGGCCGCCCGGCACAAGGGGATGTGCTCCGCGTAGGAGAGTCCTCGCGGGCTGCCTGCCTCACGCCGGGAAGTCGTGTGCCGGAAGTCTGATCAAACGGACGACGGCCGCCGTTCCATGAAATAGGCGAGCGCCTGGGCCTTGAGGCGGTCGAGGCACGGCTCGCACGCGTAGAAGGGGGCGTGCTGCCCATCCCACTGCACCGGGCCGAGCCAGATCACCAGAACTCCGGTACGCCCGCAGCCCAGCCAGCAATCAGCGGTGATCCACGGCCACTCCATGGAGGGACGTCCCCTTTCTCAGCTGGTCTGGATGGTCGATCTGGCGGCCTGACAGTGGGACGCGCAGGCCCAGAGCTGAAACGGCAGACCTCGGTGGCGTACCTCGCACAGCCGTCGACCGCTCGCTCCCAGCGGCCGGGCACAGAGGGCGCAGTCCATGGCCATCTGCTGGCGGGGCCGGAGTCGGGCGAGGTCCGGAAGGGGCGAAGGTGCCGTGGGCGGGACGCTCACTTGCTGCCCTCGGTGCAGAGTTCCGCCCAGACCTCTTTGCCCCAAGGACGTCTGCCCGAGCCATGCAGGTCGTAGCCCCAGCGGTTGGCGACAGCATCGACGAGGAGCAACCCGCGCCCCGACTCGTCGTCGTCAGCCACCTGGCTGAGTATGGGCAGACGCGATGGTTCCCGGTCCACGACCCCGACACGCAGTCGCGTCGCGCTCGGTCGCCCAACCGTGAGACGGATCTCGGGACACGGAGTGTGCCTGGAGGCGTTCGCGATCAGCTCCGTGACGATCAGCGCGGCCCGGTCGGCGAGGCCGTCGAGGTGCCACACACCGAGGACGTCTCGGACGAGTTCGCGGCCGATCTCGGCCGTGGACGGCTCGCACGGGAAGGTCTGACTGTACGTGGGGTGGCCGACGGAGAGGGCCTCAACTGGTGTTCTCTGACTCGTCATTGGGGTGGAGCCTTCGTGTCGTCTCGGCGCCCGGCCCACCCCCGCGGGGGAACCTCAGGGGCGGGCCGGGCCGTCAACAGCCGCCCGCACGGTGGGGCGCGGCGGGCGACCAGCACCCAGACAACTCCCTTTCCCAGAAGGTTGGTTAGGACGTTCAGGCACTCAGTCGACGGACCTGCCTAGGACGTTTTGACCTCTCGTTTACCTGGCAGGTGAGGATCGCGCGGACTACCGTGCCCGCATGGACACCACCCGCAACACCGTTCTTGAGGCGTGGATGACCGAACACGGCTACAGCTCCAACAGCCTCGCCGAGGCCGTGAACAGGGCCATTGAACGGTTGACCGGGCGCCCTGGAGGACTCGACGGCTCATCGGTCCGAGCATGGAAAGCGGGCCGGGTCACGTGGCCAAAGTCAGCTGCCCGCAAGGCACTTGAGGACGTCACCGGACTACCCGCCGTCGCTTTAGGGTTCGTGCCACGGGGCCGGCCTTCGTCCATCCCGGCCCCACCGCAGCAGGAGGACCCCGACATGAAGCGCCGTACCCTTGTCGGCAGCATCGCGGCGGCTGCTGCCGCAGCAGCCGCACCCGGCACCGCATCGCCACGCCGTATCGGCATGAGCGACGTCAACCGCCTGAACAAGCGCTTCGCCGAGATCATCGCCAGCGACCACCGCCACGGCGGACAACTCGGCATCGAGCAGCGGGCCGCCGCCCTCGCCGACGAGGCGCTCAACCTCCAGAACTCCGGCAGCGCCACCCAGCGGGTACGCAGCAACCTCTATGCCTCCGCAGCGGCGTTCCGTTCCTCAGCAATGTGGGCCGCCATCGACGGCCGCCGCTATGACGTCGCCAAGGCGCACATGCGTGAGGCCCAGGCGCTCGCCGAGATGTCCGGCGACCAGACGATCAAGTTCCGTATCTGGAGCCATGCGGGAGCCATGTACCGGCACATGGGCCGTCCCGCCGACGCGTTCGCCGCCAACGACGTTGCCCGCAACCTGCACCTCACCCGCCGAGACCCCCTGTTCGCATCCCTCGGTATGGCCCGCCAGGGCGCCATCCACGGCGCGGCGCAGGACCGCACCGGTACCCGGCGGGCGTTCGAGCAAGCACAGGACGCCATGCTGCGCGCCAACGCCGCCGACTACCGACCGGTGTGGATGCTCGCCTTCTACGACCAGGCCGAACTGGACTCCCTGGCCCTCTCCGCGCACTTGGCGCTCGGCGACTACTCGACCGCCGAGTACCACGCTCACCGTTGTCTGTCCGCCCTCCGGCCCCATATGATCCGTTCCCGGGCCATCACGACCACCCGGCTCGCACACGCCCAGCTCGCGCAGGGCGCCCCCGAAGCCGCCACAGCCACCGCGATGAAGGTCCCCGCCGAAGCTGCCACCCAGCACGCCCGGGTCACGCGCATGCTGCAGGAATTCGGGGCCGCACTACGCGCCACGGCACCGGGCAGCCCCACCGTGCAGACCTGGACCGAGCACACCACCACCTGGAGGATTGCCGCATGACCACGGCGCCCGCCATCGAACTGCGCACCTTCACCACCCTCGACACCGCCCGCGGCGACCTCCTCGACGTGTACGCCGACGTACGCGCCCCACTACTCCACCTGCCGAACTACGCCGTCACCGCGTTCGGCGAGCGCCTGGACCGGCACAGCGCCGAGCCGGGGTTCACGGCCGTCCTCGCGTACGCGGACGGACATCCGGTCGGTTACGCCTACGGCAACACCATCGAGCACGGCGACCGCTACTGGCAGCGGATCAGCCCGGCGCCGGCGGAGAAGTACACCGAGCGTCCGGCCGTGGCCCTGAAGGAGATCGGCGTCCGGCCGTCCTGGCGGAAGACCGGTACCGCCCGCCGCATCCACGATGCCCTACTCGCCACATGCGACGAGCCGTACGTCACGCTCATGGTCAACCCGGCCGCTGGCGACGGAAAAGTCCACGCGCTCTACAAGTCGTGGGGATACGAGGACATCGGACAGAGCCAACCATCACCGGCCTCGCCAGTCCTCACCGCGATGATCCGCGCCATCCGCTGACCGGCGCCTACGACCCGCCGTCTTCGAACGACGCGACTGCTCTGCCATATCCAAAGCCCTGGTCAGCGCCAGCCGCACTCATGGCATCGCGACTCATGGAATGCTGAGCCACGCCTCGTTCAGCGTGACCTCGGGGCCCGCAGTCCTGGCTAGTGGCCTGGTCCGCGGATGATCAGGCAGGGGGGCGGGACCATGGAAACGTTCGACGTGGGCAGGCTGACGGACTTCGACTTCGAGGCCGTGTGCAAGGACCTTTTCGAGCTGGAATTCGGCGTTCGGCTGGAGATCTTCACCTCCGGGCCGGACGGAGGCGTGGACCTGCGGCATATGCAGGGAGACGATCCCGCCCTCATCGTGCAGTGCAAGCATTTCCACCGGTCCGGCCGAGCCAAACTACTGGCCCACATGCGGAAGGCCGAAGCACCCAAGCTCGCCCATCTCAAGCCAGGGCGCTATGTCCTTGCCACATCGGTCGAGCTCAGCCGTGCCGCCAAGGACAAGCTCTACGACATGCTGCAGCCGTTCGTCAGGTCACCGAGCGACATCTACGGCAAAGATGACATCGATGCGCTTCTCCGCAAGCACGATCAGGTGGTCAGGCGGCATCTGCGACTCTGGCTGACGAGCGCTTCGGTACTCAACTCCCTCATGTCCAAGAGCATCGTCACGCGTTCCCACGCCCTCACCGACGCAGTCAAGGCAACTCTGCGCACGTATGCCGACAACGGCAGCCTCGGGGAAGCGCTGCGACTTCTTGACGATCGGCACGTTTGCGTGGTCGCCGGGACTCCGGGAGTGGGTAAGACCACGCTCAGCCATGTGCTGTGTGCCCACTACGTGAGTCACGGGTACGACATCATAGAGATCTCCGAAGACGCGGAGGAAGCAAATGCACTGTGGGACCCTGACGTCCCGCAACTTTTCTACTACGACGATTTTCTGGGACAGACCGCGATCGACGAAAAGCTAGGGAAGAACGAGGACGGCCGCCTAATATCTCTGATGCAACGGGCGGCGAACTCCCCCAACAAGAGGTTTTTGCTCACCACGCGGGAGTACATTCTCGCACAGGCCAGACAGAGGTACGAGCGCCTCGACAGGCACCGTTTCGATGTCCATACGTGCGTGCTCGACGTGGCCGAGTACACGTACGAGGCGAGGGCGTCAATCCTCTACAACCACGTCTCTGCCTCCAGCCTTCCGGCTCGCACGAAATCTATATTCGCATCTCCAGGCACGTACGCACCCATTATCCAGCACGGGAATTTTAATCCGCGCGTTATTTCCGCGACATTGTCCGAGGCTGTAGCATTCGGGACCACAGGGAAGCGCATCGCGGCCGAAATGGTTGCCAACCTGAATGATCCGGGCCGCGTGTGGGGTCACATCGTCAACCACCAAATCGGCGCATCCGACACCCTCCTACTTAAAACGCAACTGTCTTTCCTGTCCGGCATTCGGATGGATACCCTCGAAAGCGCCTGGGCTTCGTCGGGGGGTGCACTCCGGGACCTGCACAATGCACTGAAGGTACTGGACGGGACGATGCTCAGGAGCGTGCGTCACGGAGAAGTGGTGTTCGTGGAGTTCCATAACCCGTCGGTGCGCGACTACATGCGCGATTTCATTTCTTCCGATCACTCCGAGATGAAGGACTTCGTCGATCGCATCCAGCTCTTCGAGCAGGTCGAGTCGCTATGGTCCATGCTCTCGTCCCATAACGCGGAGCAGGTGCTGCAAGCCTTGATGCGCTGCATGCCGGAGTTGGAGCGGAGTGCGGAGCTTGCCTTCCGGGCGGAGACCGTCGTGGTGGAAGGTCACCACTCCGCGCATGACAATGCCCATCGGGCTCTGCTCTGCCTGAAGCTGGGAACCGCCGTGGCGTCCGAGCGCGTGCATGACATTGGGTGGCGGAGTATCAGCGAAGACAGTGTGATCAGCAAAGCATGGGATCAGCAGACGGTTCAGGACATTATCGGTTTTCTCGGCGATTCGAAGAGGCAGGATCTCAGAGAATTCGTCCCGCAAGCAGTCGACCAGGCAGCCGAATGGATCATGGAACTCGATCTTCCGGATTGGCGATCCTTGAGCGACGCCCTGGATTTCGCCTCACTGCTGACGGATTTCGAAAAAGGGGAAGAGGCGCATGAGTATGTCGCAGGCCGCATGGACGATTACGCCGAATGGGCTCTAGAGAGCTGGGTGGAACACGGTGATGGGTCCAGATATGACCTGACCGAGATGGAGGCCATCTTCCGTCATTACGAATCCGGGGATGGGGACCTGTACCGGCTTGACGAGGAGATGTTCGACAAGGTCCGCGCTCTCGTGGAGGCATCGGCATCGCCCCTCAGTGCCCCGAGGACGCCGAGACGCCCTGCGCCCGCCCGTTCGACCGAGCCGACGGCGGCCGAGAGGGAGGGTGTGGCCCGCATGATGGCCACGCTCACTCCCGACGGCACGTGAGACCGCTCGGCATGCGGCCCCGACGGCTCGGGCGGCCGAGGCCGCCCTGCTCGTGGCGCTGTCACGCAGGCAGACACGCACCACCGCTCAACGGCCCCTCACGTACAAGGCTGTTGTCAGTGCCAGCCTTTAAGGAGCCACCTGCTGATCGACCGCCGCTTCGTAGAAGGCATCCGCGAGGGCGACGATGATCGAGTTGATGGCCGGCCCGTCGGTGAAGAAGTAGTCAGCCATCGTGTTGTGAGCGTCCTGGTTATCTGCGACCGCCTCCGTTACGGCTGCTTGGAAGTCTGGTGACTCCACGAACTGCTTCTTGGAGTTCACCTTGGTCTGCCTGATCAGGTTCGGGTCGGCGAGCAACCGCTGGACGAGTCCCTGCACGAACTCCCTGACCTGGGACTCGGCGAACGATTCGGCGCCGAAGAGGTCGTTCATCTTGTCTATGACGACCTGGAGCGCGACGTACTTCGGATCCTTCTTCATTCCCGTGCCGGCTGCGCTGATGCCCTTCAGCTGCCCGTCGCCAACGAGCGAGATGTTGACCGGGATTGCCTTGTTGTGCTTGACCCCGACCAGCACCACGTCGGAGAGGTCCACGTCGGCCGCCCAAGCGGACTCCGCGATGACCTTCTCCAGCAGGCGCAGGAAGATCGAGAGCATCTCCATGTAGGGGTCGCCGTAGTCGACGATCTGGGACATGAAGTCATAGAGACGTACGTAGGTGGAGACATCCTTGCGGAACAGGTCGAGCGCCTGGAGCGTGACCTTGTCCTCCTCCTCGATTGCCCGCGCGTAGCGGCGTCGGAAGCCGTGCTGCGCCGGGCTGATCGCCGCCGAGAGCGCGTTGTTGCCCTTCCGGGTCACCCACAGCTCGGCGACCTTGCGAACGTCGTCCTCGGTGTAGATTCCGGCCTGGGCAAGCTTGTTAGCCAGGTGGACGACTACGTACGGATCGGTCTCGGTTTCAAGGGTCGCATTCTTGAAGTACGGCTCGAAGGCTGTCTTGATGTCCTCGGGCTTGTTGGCGAAGTCGATGACGAACGTCTTGCGCTTCTGCTCCCCACCAGCGGTGCGATGGGTGCGGTTGAGCCGCGAGAGCGTCTGCACCGCGGTGACCCCTGACAGCTTCTTGTCTATGTACATCGCCGAGAGTAAGGGCTGGTCGAAGCCGGTCTGGAACTTGTTGGCAACCAGCATGATCTTGTACGTCTGGCCCTTGAATGCGGCTGCCAGATCAGCCCCGGCGCCGGGGTTCATGTTGGCCTCGGTGAACTCGTCATCCTTCGACGGCTGCGGGCCCCAGTCGCTGTGCCAGGTCTCGTCCTCGGCCATCGTCACCCCGGCGGAGAAGGCGACCAGGGTACGGTAGTTGTACGAGGCGTCCTCGGTGCGGCGCCTGGCGATGTAGGCGTCGATGGCCAGCTTGTACTTCACCGCGGACTTGCGCGAGTCGGTCACCACCATCGCCTTCGCCTTGCCTTCGAGGAGGTAGGCGACATTGGCGTGGAAGTGCTCGACGATGATCTGCACCTTCTGGCTGATGTTCGTTGGGTGGAGCTGCACCCACCGCATCAGCCCCTTGCGGGCGGCGGCCTCCTCGACCTCTCCCCCGTCACCACTCTCGGCCCTGCCTGCGATCTTCAACGCAGTGTCGTAGGACTGATAGCCCTTGAGCACGTCGAGGATGTAACCCTCCTCGATCGCCTGCTTCATCGAGTAAAGGTGGAACTCGTGCGGCTTCCCGTCGGCGCCCTTGCGGCCGAACAGTTCGAGGGTCTTGTTCTTCGGCGTCGCGGTGAAGGCGAAGTAGGAGATGTTCTCCGACTCGGCCCGCTCGGTCATCTCCGAGGCCAGCACCGACTCCACATCGACCTCGCCACCCTCCTCGATCTCCTTGACCTCCTCCGCCGTCAGCACCTGCTTCAGCTTCGAGGAGATCTGACCCGACTGGGAGGAGTGCGCCTCATCGGCGATGACGGCGAACCGCTTGCCCTTCAGGCCAGCGTCAGTCCGTATCTCGTTCAGCGCATGCGGGAAGGTCTGCACCGTCACCGCGATGATTAGCTCACCGTTCTTCAACGCCTGCGCCAGCAGACCCGACTTCGACTTCGCGCCGGCCTTGCGGACGTCCTCGGGGCTGATAGTCGCGACGATCTTGCCGGTGCCGTCGATCTGCCGAATCGCATCCTGCAGCTGGGAGTCGAGCACGGTGCGGTCCACGACCACGATGACCGAGTCGAAGACCTTCCGGTCATCGACATGCAGCCGCGCCAGCCGGTGGGCCGTCCAGGCGATGGTGTTCGTCTTCCCCGACCCGGCCGAGTGCTCAATCAGGTACCGCTGCCCAACACCCTCCTCCTTCACCGCCTTGACGATGCTTGTGACGGCCTCCCACTGGTGGAACCGCGGGAAGAGCATGCTCGTGCGCCGCACCGACGTGCCGACGGTGACGTCCCACTCCTCCTTGGTCTGCACGATCATCAGCCTCCCGATGATGTTCAGCCAGGCGTGTTTCTCCCAGACGCGTTCCCACAGGTACGCCGTCGACGACCGTCCGTCCGCGCCAGGCAGGTTGCCAGCACCGCCGTCGAAGCCGATGTTGAAGGGCAGGAAGTGGGTCCTCTCCCCCTCCAGCCTGGTGGTCATCGCCGCGAGGTCGTTGGAGACCGCGAAGTGGACCAGAGCGCGGTGTCCGAAGGACAGCAGCGGCTCGGGCCGCCCCTTAGTCAGTGGGTTGCGGCCCTGCTTGTACTGGTTGATCGCCTCATCCAGCGACTGGGTGAAGTCCGTCTTCAACTCCACCGTGGCCATCGGAAGACCGTTGACGAAGAACACCAGATCGAGGATGCGCTGGTCAGCGGTCGAGAAGTGCACCTGCCGCACCACCCGCACCCTCATCGCCTCGTAGTGCGCCGTGGTGGTCGCGTTGAGCGAGGTCTCGGGGCGGAACTGCGCCATTTTCAACCGGCCGCCACCGATGTACTGCACCCCGTTGCGCAGGATGTTCAGTGTGCCCCCGCCATGCTCCAGCGGCCTGTCCAACGCCGCAGTCAGCACGTCGAGGAACTTCGCCTGCGAGCCCGCCGCCTTCAATGCCTTCTCGTACGCCGGCCTCTGCGTCTCCTCCAGCCACGCGTACAGGTCATTCGGGAACAGCGCCCGCTCCCTGTCGTACTCCCCGCCGTCACGGTCGTTCTCCGAGTACAGCCAACCGTGAGCCTCGAGGTACTTACAGATCTCCGTCTCGAAGACCACCTCGTTGTGATCGGCCATCACGCCCCCTCGCGTACGTCAATCTGTCCCGTCACCACCGCCGTGATCAACGCCGACCGTCGCTCCCTGGAGAGCTCGATGAAGCGCTCGGTCTCCTCGATGAGCGTGTCGATCTTTGCGGTCTGCTCATCGAGGGATGCAGCGATGCTTCGCTGTTCGTTGATGGGCGCCAGTGGCACACGAAGTCCCCTGATGTCATCGAGCGCCAACTGCATCTTCGCCCCGCCTGCAGCACCCTCCTTAAGCTGATCTTGGCCCGGAGTGGTCAGCATGAACCACCCAATGAACCTGGAATCCACGCGCTCTGACTCCAAACGGCAGAGAGCCACATGCTGGCTGACGTACGCACCGACCCAGTCGCCCCCAACCACGGCGACCGATCCCAAGTAGGCGGTGATGGAGAAGAGCAGATCTCCTGCCTCCAGCATCGTTCGCGAGCCCTCAGTCACATTCGCTGGCAGGTCGACAAACTGGACGTCACCTCGAAGGTCTAGGTTGGCTCGCGGCAAGTTCCCGATGCGGACGAAACGCTCGCCCTCATCTGCGTAGTAGTCGGCCCACCCGCGGGAGCCACTCGTCAGGAATCTGGTGTATCGGCGCAGTTGCACGCACGGCTCACCAAGCACCGAAAAGGCCACATCGATGATGGCTTGACGTCGCTCCCGGAGCATCTCGATCAACCGCTGCTGCTCTTCAATGAGCGTGTCAATGTGGGCCGTCTCGCGGTCGAGGTGGTAGGCGATGGCTCGCTGTTCGTCGGCCGGGGGCAATACCAGAGGAATGCGGGCGAAGGTGCTCCAGTTGCGGAAGTCAACGCTGCGCTCGCGGACGTTCGGCGCCTGGGTGGCGAGGAACCCGGAGGTACCAAGGTGGCGGAGCAGGCGGGCAAGGTAAGCGGGATCGTCGCCCACCACAGATTCGCAGACGTGGTAGACGGGTGAACCGTTGCCATGGCTGTCCGAGACGCCGACGGCGCCAGCAAAACCGTCGAGGGCGTGGAAGACCAGGTCGCCAGGGCGGATCTCCTGATAACCGTTCTCGGTATCAGAGAAGGTGTAGCCGTCCTCACGGCGGTTCGAGCGCAGCGTGACTGTGCCATCCCGATAGGCGGTGATAACACCGAGCCCCGACCGAGCTGGTCGGTCCAGCAGGCGCAACACTCGCCGCACCGTTGTCTCACGCCAGTCGGGCGGCAGCGTGGTGATCACTGCTCCACCTCGCGGAGGAGATCAAGGATCTTGGCTACCTGCTTCTCCAGGTCGGAGTCGATCTCGGCAAGCGGGCGGGGTGGTACGTACTTGTAGAAGTGGCGGGTGAAGGGGATCTCGTAGCCGGTCTTGGTCTTGGACCAATCGATCCAGGCGTCAGGGACGTGCGGCTTCACCTCCGCGTCGAAGTACGTCTGGATGACTTCGCGCTCGGCTGCCGCGCCGACGGTTGAGCCGCCGTAGGTGAAGGGCACGTTTTCGGTATCACGCTTTTTCGAGTCGGGCTTCGGGTTGCCCCTGCGGTCGACTACAGGGTTCCCGTCCTCGTCGAGCAGGGGACGCTCGACGGTGATGGCCCAGTAGCCGAACTCGTCGTTGTGCAGCGCCTTGGAGAGGTCGGGGTCGGCGTCCTCGAAATCGGCGTACAGCCGCACGACCTCGGCGCGGTTATGGTCGCTGATCTCGCGTCCCTTAGACCCAAGGTTCTTGCGCATCTTGGTCCAGAACGACGTGCCGTCGATGAGCTGGACCTTACCCTGGCGGTCAGGGTGCTTGGTGTTGTCGAGGATCCAGATGTAGGTGGCGATGCCGGTGTTGAAGAACATGTTGGTCGGCAGCGCGACGATAGCCTCGACCAGGTCGTTCTCCAGCAACCACCTGCGGATGTTGGAAGGGCCGGATTCGGCGGCGCCGTTGAAGAGTGGCGAGCCGTTCATGATGATGCCGACGCGGCCACCGCCGTCCTCGGGGGCGCGCATCTTGTGGGCCAAGTGGAGCAGGAAGAGCATTTGGCCGTCCGAGGTCGCGGGGAGTCCCGGCGCGAATCGGCCGTAGGGGCCGGCGGAGTCGCGCTCCGCCTTGACTGCCTTGGCGTACTGCTTCCAGTCCACCCCGTAGGGCGGGTTGGACATGCAAAAGTCGAACTGGCGGCCCTTGAAGGCGTCGTCAGTGAGCGTGTTACCGAAGGCGATGTTGGTCGCGTAGTGCCCCTTTGCAAGCAGGTCGGACTTGCAGATGGCGTACGACTGCGGGTTGTACTCCTGGCCGTACAAGCTCAACTTCGCCTCGGGCTTCTGGGCGAGCAGGTGCTCCTCTGCCAGGGAGAGCATGCCGCCGGTGCCGGCGGTGGGGTCGTACAGCGTCCGGACGATGCTGCCCTCGGAGGGGGAGACATCCTTCTCGGTGAAGAGCAGGTCAACCAGCAGCCGGATCGCGTCGCGCGGCGTGTAGTGGTCTCCGGAGGTCTCGTTCGCGGCCTCGTTGAACTTGCGGATGATGTACTCGAACGCATCCCCCATGTCGGCGTTGGACACGACGTTGGGATGCAGGTCGACGGCGCCGAAGGACTTGACGATCTCGCGCAGCAGCCCGGCCTTCTCCAGGGCCAGGATCTCCTTCTTGAAGTCGAAGTACTCGAACACGTCCACGTCGGCGGAGAACCGGTCGATGTAGTCAGCGAGGTTGTCCGCCAGCCCGTCCGCATCGGCCAGCAGGTTCGCGAACTCGTAGTTGGAGGTGTTGTAGAACGTCCGCCTCGTGGCCTTCTTGACCTCGACCTTGAGCCGGTTCGGGTTCTCGTACTCCGACGCCAGCTTCCGTACCGCCGCGCGGTCCGGCTCAAGTACGCAGTCGAGCCGTCTCAGGATCGTGAACGGAAGAATCACAGTCCCGTACTGGTTGGGGCGATAGGGGCCTCGAAGCTGGTCCGCGATCGACCAGATGAAGCTACCGAGCGTGCTCACAAGGTTCCTCACGAGAATCGTCTAGCAGTGACGATCACTTTGCCAGAGGGAGCAGCCAGCATCCCACGGTTCAGCTATGGAACCCCCTCGACGTACTCTTGCCGATCGGCCCGGGTGCTTGCACGTGCTGCCGGAGCGGCAACTCCGCAAGGCGTTGGAAGATGGCAAGAACGAACCGGGCGCGGCAGACTCCGCCACGGCGAGATGGGGATGCGCCGGCACGACACCGAGGTACCTCAGGCGCGTGAGCGATGCGTGAGCGGACTGCCCGATACAGGGCGGCATGAGCCGGATCAAGTGGCTCGCCGCGCGGTTCTGACCAGGGGAAACAGCACCGTGCGGCAGCGCCAGGCAGGCCCCGGCAAGGATTCGATCCCACTCCTAAAGCCGGTGTCGCAGGTTCGAATCCTGCCGAGGGCACGTTGCCGATCAGGGCCAAGGCCCCGGAACTCCCAGGTCAGGGAAGGTCCGGGGCCTTACTCGTGCGACCGGCTCCCAGTCTGGCCACGGCCCGCTTTCACCCCGAATACGTCTTCGCTACGAGCGTCGATCTCCTGAATATCCCCCAAATATCCCCTACTCGGCCGCGTCCGGCGGGTCTCCGTTCGCCGTGGGGAACCGTCCGGCGGGAAAGGCGCGTCGTCCGTCGGGACGAGGGGGGCGTGTGATCGTACGCGGAGAACGGCGAAGCCTTCGGCGGTGGGAGTACGGGCTCGGCGCGGGTGCCGTCGGTGTCACCGGTCTGCTGGCCCTGCACTTCGCCGTGCCCAACCGGGTCGGGCGGCTCGGCAGCGCGCTGGAGACGTTTCTGCCGTGGCTGGGCGTGGTCGTGCCCCTGCTCGGGTGCCTGGCCCTGGTCAAGCGGTCGGCGCCAGGGCTGGTCGCCTGTCTGCTGCCCGCGCTGGCCTGGCTCTGGCTGTTCGGCGGGCTCTGGTTCGCCTCGTCCTCCGAGTCGTACGACCTGACGGTCGTCCAGCACAACATCGCCGACGACAACTCCGACCCGTCCGGCACCGCGCAGGCGCTGCTCGCCACGGGCGCCGACCTCGTGGCCGTGCAGGAGCTGACATCCGCGGCGCGGCCCGTGTACGAGGACGTCCTGGGCGCGTCCCACCCCCATCGGGCGGTCCACGGCACGGTCGGGCTCTGGTCCTCGTACCCCCTCACGGACGTGCGGGCCGTGGACATCCGGCCGGCTGGGTTCCCGGACAGCTGGCAGCGCGGCCTGCGGGCCACGGTCGCCGCGCCCGAGGGAGCGGTCGCGGTGTACGTGGTCCACCTGCCGTCGATCCGTCTCGGCGCGAGCGGTTTCGCATCGGCGGCCCGTGACGAGAGCGCGGTTCGGCTCGGGGCGCTGGTCGCGGACGACCCGGCGGTCCGGCTCCTGGTCGTGGGTGACCTCAACGGCACCGTGCAGGACCGGGGGCTGGATCCGCTCACCTCACAACTCGCCGCGCCTGACGTGGGGTTCGCGTTCAGCTGGCCGGCTTCGCTGCCGGTGGCGCGGATCGACCAGGTGCTCGGCAGGGGCGTCATGGTGACGGAGGTGTCAGCCCTGGACGCGACCGGGAGCGACCACTTGCCGGTGTTCGGCCGTGTGCGTCTTGGCTGACCGCCAGGCATCTGCGACGGACTGCGGCACCGGCGCTCCGCCCCAGGCTCCGCCCCAGGAGAAGGACGCTCCGGAGGAGCCTTGTCCGGCGGGAAGGACCGTCGTACGGCTCCCCCCGGCGTCGGCCGGATCCTCACCGGCGGCTGCGGCCCGGGCGTCGAGGTCGTGGCGCGCGGGCCGGGGCGAGCGGTTGACCTCTGTAGCTGGGTCTGGTGTGCCTGGGTCGGGAGTCCCCGGCAGGCTCCGGATGTACGTGGCCGCGCAGGCCGACTGATACCTGGTCGGCGCCGAAGGGACCCGCGCAGGGGGAGCCGGCACGGATACCGGGTCCTGGGACGCGGGTGGCCGGAACGTGCCGCGTCTATCCCGCCGCCAGCGGTGCCGAGTGGAGTTGGCGTACCAGTTGTGGGGTGAGGAGTTCGCCGGCGCGGTCGGCGAGGACTGACATCTCGTAGCCGACCAGGCCTACGTCGCAGCCCTCGGTGGCCAGGACGCCCAGGCAGCTGCCGTCGCGGATGCGGCCGACCATGAGAAAACCGCCGAACATTTCGATCATGACGAGCTTCATGCCGCGGAAGCCGTGTGTCGTCGACGCGTTCTGCGCGAGGCTGGTGATGCCGGAGACAACGGCGGCCAGGTGGTCGGCGCGGTCTCGGCCGAGGCTTTCGGAGGCGGCCATGAGGAGGCCGTCGGAGGAGACGGCGACCGCGTCGGTGACGCCGTCCGTGGTGCGTACGAACTCCGAGACGAGCCAGCCGAAACTCTGGACGGCGGTGGTCACGATGACGCTCCTTGTGTGCTTCGGGGGGTGCTTCGGGCCTCGGCTCGGGCGACACCTGCCCGGAAGCCGTTGAGCAGGGCGGAGACAGCGGGTGGTCCGGCGGGCGCAGGCGCGGGCGGTACGGGCGGTACGGGCGGTGCGGCGGAGAGGGTCCGGGCCGGGGCCAGCAGGCGGCCGGGCAGGACGAGGAGTGCGGACAGGCCGCCGCCCGGGGTGTCGAAGAGGTGGACCTTCGCGCCCTCACCGAGGCGGTGGGCGAGCCGGCCGACGACGAGGTGGCCGAGGAAGCGGGTGGGCGCGGCGAGGAAGGCGTCCTCGCCGGAACCGGAGAGGCGGGCGCTCGCACGTTCCTTGTCGGCCTCGGACATGCCGACGCCGTGGTCGACGACTGCGAAGCTGTACGTGGCGTCCTCCGCGTCGTACCAGCCGTGCACCTCGACCCGTTCGGTCGGCGGCGAGAAGGTCAGCCCGTTCTCCAGGAGTTCGGCAAGGAGGTGGGCGACATCCGCGACGGCGTGTCCGCGTACCCGAACCGGCTCCACTGCCGCGATCAGGACCCTCCGGTACTGCTCCACCTCGGCGACGGCGGACTGGACGACTTCCAGTCCGTCTGCGGGTTGCGCCGTGGGCCTCGGCGGGTTCTCCCCCGCCAGGACCAGCAGGCTTTCGGCGTTTCGCCGCATGCGGGTGGCGAGGTGGTCGAGTTCGAAGAGTTCAGCGAGCGCGTCCGGGTCCAGTTCCTGCCGTTCCAGGCGGGTGATGAGGCCGAGCTGACGACGTACGAGATTCTGGTTGCGGCGGCCGAGGTTGGCGAGCGACTCGGTGGTGTTGCGGCGCAGGCCCGCCTGTTGGGCGGCCAGGTGGAGGGCGGTGTGTTCCACCTGGCGCAGGGATTCCGCGACTTCGGCGATCTCCGCCGCACCGCCCAGTGGTTGGGCCTCGGGGTAGTCCGGGACATGGTCCTGCGAGGACTGTTGGATACGGGCGACGGTCGCGGGCAGCCGGTTTCGTGCTACGTCGTGGGCGTCCTCGACGAGCGTACGGAGCGGGCGGGTGAGGGAACGCGAGGCGAAGGCGGCGAGGGCCGCGACCAGGGTGGCCATGAGCGTTCCCGACAGGAGGTAGGCGGCGAGGCCCAGTTCGGCGTCATGACTGAGGCTGTCGGCCCGGTCCCGTACGTCGTCACCGACCGTCTGCTGGACGGTGTACAGGTCGTCCACGAGTACGGTCATCGCGTCCCACCAGGTGCCGGCGTCGGCGCGGAGTGCGGAGCCGTCTGCGGCGGCTTCGGCCCGGCTCTCGTAGGCGGTGGCGCTTTCGGCGTCCTTGGTGGCGAACGCGTGCTTCAGCGCGGCGAGTTGGGGTGGGGTGGCGACCTGCCGGAAGCGGGCGAGGGCGGCGACGCGGGTGGCGCGCACCTCGGTGAAGGTGAGGTACTCGCGGTCGTGGAAGGCGCCGTCGGCGAACACGCCGTTGAGGAGGCCGCGTTCGAGGGCGACGGACTCCTTGGCGGCGGCCAGTTCCCGCAACGCCGCCAGGCCGTCCCGTAGTTGACGGTCGTCGCGCGTTGCGGTGTCCGCCACCGGGTCGACGGCGTTGAGGGCGTCGACGGCGGTGGTGTAGAAGGTGAGGGTCGCGGTGCGGTCGGCGGTGCCCTTTCCCGTGGCCTTTCTGTCGGCAGCCGTGCGGATGGCGGCGAGGCGTTGCAGGTGCCGCTGGATGACGTCCTCGACGGCAGGTTCCGGGCGCATCGCGCGCAGCGCCGTGTCCATGCGTTTGCGAGTGGCGGCGAGTGGTGTGCGGTATCCCTCCTCGCCGCCCAACAGGCCGTTCGTCAGGCCGCGTTCGCGTTGCAGCTGGTGCACCAGCGCCTGGACGCGCAGGCTGAGCCCGACCTCGGCGCGGGTCGTCCGGGCGTCACCGAGGGCCTCCGCACGGCCGTACACGGCCAGACCGGCCACCGTCAGCAGCAGGCAGATGGGGACGGTGATGACCACCGCCACCCGTCCCCTGATGCTGCGCCAGCCGGGCAGCGGACGGCGCCGGCCGGGAGGCGTTCGGCCACCGTGACGGTGCATCGAGCCGTCCGGCGAACTGCCCCTGCCGAAACGGCCGTTGCCGACTACGCCGAGCCTGCCGAGCACATCGAACAGCGGCCGAAATGGCGTCCACACCCTCATGTAACGAAGTTAGTCCGACTGCCGCGGCGGCCGGTTTCCGGTCTGTTAGAGCCGGTGGGAACTTGGATTGCGTCACCCTCACACCGCAGGCCGGGGGCTGTGACGACGCGGGAGAGAGCTCGTTCTCGTCCGTGATCGACCCGGGACGGTTGCCTGGTCACTGGCGGCTGATCGCGCGGGATATGCCCGCGGTGACCGTGGTGGCCAGGATCCAGCCGGCCGCGATCAGTCCGTAGGCCAGCCACTGGCCGGTGTCCCGGGGCGCGAAGGCGGCTTCCTGGCCGAAGGTGATGATCGGGACGAGCAGATCGAGGGTGTAGAAGACTGCGTTGAACTGCGGTGCCTTGTCCGCTTCGAGCGCGGCCGGGGGATACATGCCGAAGTACAGCGCGCCGCAGACGAGCAGGGCCAGCAGCCAGAGGCCTGCGCGGAGAGGGCGGTAGCCGTAGCCGACAGTCGCGTCCTGGATGTGGCCCCAGAGTCGGGTGTGCGGGGCGAGGGTGGTGCGGCGGTGGCGCTGTTTGGCGAGGAGTACCGTGCGCGCTTCGTCCTCGTGCCCGAGCCTGCGGTAGGCCGCCGCGAGTTGCTCGTACGGTTGCGGGAGGTAGCCGCCGTCGGCGCGCCGGATCCAGCGGATCCGCTCGGCGGCCGGGAGGGGGAACGCGAGGGCGTCGTACGTCGTCTCGGCCAGCCGGAGGTCGGCGGGCCAGGTGTCCGGGGCGTCGTACAGCGTGCCCAGGTGGGCGTTGCGCGCGTCGACCGCGCCGTCGATCGGCCGCTGGGTGCGCAGGTCAGTCTCCCTGGCCCGGGTCGCGCGCAGGGAGAGGGCGGTGGCGTCGGGGTGGGTCAGTGTGGCGTCGCGGAAGCTGAGTTCCGTGCCGATGCTCGTGCCGTCGAGTCTGATGCCGCCCTCGACGGTCAGGCCGCGGCCGAGGTCGAAGTTACGGCTGACCGTGACATCGACCGCCTCCAGGGCGATGTCACCGGCGTTGCTCAGCCGGGCACCGCAGAAGCCGATGGCCGCGCCGACCGTGGCACCGGAGAGGATGATCCGGCCCTCGGCGCTGAATCCCGGGTGGAAGGTGAGGTCCTCGGTGATCCGCACGTGGTAGGCGTCCAGGGCGTGGCCCCCGAGGTTGCGCAGGGCGGCGCCCTCCAGATCGAACTCGCCGTCGATGGACGCTCCGGAGAGCCGGAATCCTCCGTCGACCGCCAGGTTGGTGCACAGCGCGTCGCCGCCCACCGTGGCGTGGACGGCGGAGATCGCCTCGACGCCGGGAGATGCGATCACCGTGTCACGCAGGTCCAGATCGCCGTGGATCTGGGTGCGGGTCAGGACGAGGGGCCCCGTGAGGCGGCAGCGGGAGAGCACCAGTCGGCCGTCGATCTGCGCGGTGTCGGCGACGAGGCCGGGCAACTGGCAGCCGGTCACAACCAGTTCGCGGGTGCGGGCACCCTGCAGCTGGGGCGCCTCGTCGAAGCGGCAGTCGGTCAGGACGACGGGTACGGCGATCTCGGTGAACCGGAGATCCAGGCGGCCGGTGATCCGTGCGCCGGTCAGACGTAGCGCGGGGCGGTCGCCCGGAGCGGGTTCGGGGCCGGCGCCCAGCAGCAGCGCGGCGAGGACTTCGGCCCGGACCGTCCGGACCGCCTCTTCCACCGGCGACGCCGAGTCGGCACGGACGTCGGTGGTGCGGCCCTGGGAGAAGGAGTCCCACAACCGCCGTTCGGGAGAGTTGAGTTCGTCGAGGCGCACGATCGACGATCTTCCTGGCAGGGCGGCGTATCGGACAAGCCTTTTCAGTCGTCCTGTGCGTCGACGCAAACCCTGGATCTTGTGAGGCTCTTGTGAATATTGAACATTCAGGCTTCCTTGTGTGCTCGGCGCCCTGAGAGGTTTGGGGCGCACAACTCGACTGCTCCATGCGGTCGTTGGACCTCACCCCCCACGAGGCGCACCATGGCGAAAGCCCCCTTCTCGCGCAGAACACGCGCGTCCATATTCACCGCGACGGCCGGCCTTTCGCTGGCCGTCGCTCTGCTGCCCGGCGGCGCGAGCGCGGCCCCGGGCGATCCGGTGGGCCGCCCCGCGGCCGGCTCCGACACACCGGCAGGCTCTCCGGCGGGCTCCCCAGGGGACTCGCCGACGGCCGATGGGCTGGCGCCCATACCCTCGCAGCAGTCCCTGGCGCGTAGCGACGCCCGGCTGACGAAGGCCGAACAGCGCCCTGGCGTACGGCAGTTGCGCAAGCAGCTCGGGACGCAGGGCGTGCTCGAACTGGACCCGGCCACCGGTACCGCGCGTCAAGTGGCCCGGCTCGACGGGTACTTGACCTCGGCCAGTGGCGCCGACCCGGAGGACATCGCCCGGGAGTATCTGCGGGCGCATCCCGATGTGTTCGGGCTCACCGCCGGTCAGGTCCAGGGCCTGACCCTGCGCAAGCAGTACACCGATGTCGCCGGGATACGTCACCTCTCGTTCGTCCAGACCGTCGACGGTGTCCCGGTGTTCGGCAACGGTGTCAAGGCCAACGTCGCCCGTGACGGACGGCTGATCAGCGTGCTCGGCTCACCGGTGCGCAAGCTGCCGTCGCAGCTGGCGCCCGCCAAGGTCACCGGGACGCAGGCCAGGAAGGCCGCCGTACGCGATATCGCGGGCGCCAAGGCCGACGGCACCGCCGGCTCGGACACCGCCAAGCAGGTCGTCTACCCGGCCTCCGGCGGCACCGCCCACCGCGCCTGGCAGACCGTCACCTCGCCGGACGGGCACGGCATGTGGCTGCATGTCGTCGACGCCGCCACCGGCCGGGTCCTGTACCGGCAGAATCTCTCCTCCGACCTGAAGGCCGCCGGCGCGACCGCTGCGGCGCCGGGCAGCGGGCAGCCGCTGTCCTCCTCGCCGGCCACGCCCCTGCGCACCGGGAAGGTGCTCGCCTGGGACTACTCCCCGGGCGCCGCGACCGGCGGCAAGCAGCACACCCGGCACCTGGACGCGCGGGGCTGGCTCCCGGTGGGCGCCAAGACGCTCGACGGGCCGATCGCGCACGTGTACAGCGACACGAACGACAACAACAAGACGGACGACGGCGAGGAGATCACCCCGGCCGCCGACGGGACGTTCTCCTTCCCCTTCAAGCCCTTCACCGGTGACAACTGCGGTCCCGCGCCCTGTTCCTGGGACCAGAAGACGCCGTACTCCTGGCAGGCCAACCGCGAGCAGAACGCCGCGCAGGTCCTCTACTACCTGGGCAAGTTCCACGACCACCTCAAGGCGGCCCCGATCGGCTTCACCCGGGCCGCGGGCAACTTCGACGGGCGGGACGGCGACGCCGTAGATGCGCAGACCGACGACGGCGCGGCCGTGAAGGACGGGCTGCCCGACGACAACCACGTGAACAACGCCAACATGGGGACGCCGCCGGACGGTCAGGCGCCCACGATGCAGATGTACCTGACCGGCGGATACCCGGGCTCCCCGGACTACAAGGTGCCGTCGGGGAACTTCGGTGACGTCGCACCGGTCGTGTACCACGAGTTCACCCACGGCCTGTCCAACCGCCTCGTGGTCGACGCCGACGGGGTCTCCACGCTCACCGGCCAGCAGGGCGGGGCCATGGGCGAGGCCTGGAGCGACTGGTACGCCGCCGACTTCCTGGCCGCCGAGAGGTTCATGAAGGACGACCCGCGCGTCGATGGCGAGGTGTCGATGGACCCGCCGGGCTGGCGGGGCGACCTGAGTCTGCGCTCCCAGCCGCTGGACTGCCAGGTCGGCTCCACGTCGGCCAAGTGCCCCGGCACGAAGGAGGCTGGCGCCGGCGGGTACACGTACGGCGACTACGGGAAGATCGCCGACGGTCCGGAGGTGCACGCCGACGGCGAGATCTGGGGCGAGACGCTCTGGGACCTGCGCACCGCACTCGGCAGCAAGCTCACCGAGTCGCTGCTGACCCGGGCGATGGAGCTGTCGCCCGCGAACCCGACGTTCCTCGACCAGCGCAACGCCATCCTGCAGGCCGACACCGTCGTCAACGGCGGGCGTGCCCACGATGCGCTCTGGCAGGCCTTCGCCCACCGGGGCATGGGCTACTACGCCGCCGCGTTCATGGCCGACGACATCCGGCCCGACGAGGACTTCTCGCTGCCGCCCGGCCCTGACACCCCGCTCGTCACGCTCGACGGCAAGGTGACCGACGGCGGGACCGGCGCCCCCGTGAGCGGCGTCACCGTCAGCATCAGCGGCCACGCGTCCGGCTTCCCCGGCGCCGACCTCTCCGCCGTGAGCGCGGCGGACGGCACGTACACCATCCGGAACATCCCTGAGGGCACCTACCGGAAGGTGTACGCGAGCGGCAACGGTTACGAGCCGCAGCTCCGCACGATCACCGTCAACTCCGGTGCCGCCGACTGGGCGTTGCTCCGGGACTGGTCGGCCGCCTCCGGCGGCGCCGAGATCGAGGAGTTCAGTGGCGCCGACTACAGCGACTTCGGTTGCGGACCCGCCGCTGTGATCGACTTGTCGGGCGCCGTCTGGAGTTCGGATGCCAACGGCGGGACCAACGGCACCGGGGTCGACCCGGTCCACACCACCGTACGGCTGCCCGTGGCCGTGGACGTCAGCGAACTGCGCGTCGACCCGACGGCGGGCTGCGGGGACGACCTGACGTCGTCCCTCGGCGACTACCGGATCGAGACCTCCACGGACGGCACCACCTGGGCCACCGCCGCGGAGGGCCACTTCGCTCCCGCCGACACCGGCCGGGAGAACGCCGTGCCGCTCAACACGGGCACCGAGCAGAACGTCCGGTACGTCCGCGTGACGATGCTGGGCAACCAGGCTGCCGACAACGGCGTGGACTGCGCGCAGAACTCCGGCCCGTCGGGCTGCAGTTACCTGGACATGACCGAGCTCATCGTCAACGGCACGGCCCACCAGGGCTGACGGTCAGGGCAACCAGCAGGCCAGAGGGCGGCGTTCCGGCAACGGGACGCCGCCCTCTGGCATTCGCCTTCGGCAGGATGTGGCAACGGCCGAAGAAGGTTCACAGGACGGATTCGAGGTCCGCCATGACGTCCTCGTAGCGGGCGTGTTCGAGGACAGCGCGTACGGCGTCCTCAAGGCTCGACAGTTCGGCGGACACCAAGTCCTCGGCGAAGATGCGGCCCGGGCGGACCCTGGCGTACGCAGACCAGGTTCCCGCGTCGGACGGGGTGACGTGGCCGATCGGAACGCCGCCGGGGAAGCCGTCGTCCACACATACGTACATGGCGTTTGTGGCGGCGGTCCGTTCCGGCTCCGGGCTGAGGAAGAGCCGCCGCTGGTTCAGCAACCTCGTGAGAGACCTGTCGACGACTGCCAAATCCGTGTTCCTTCCTCGGGGGGCGGCGGCCGTTCCCCCCGCCAACGGCCGCCGCCCGGCACAGCGCACCCTCCGGCGCTTCCCCACGGCTCCCCTGGGGTCGCGATGGGCACTTGCAAACCTTCGCGGGAGGCGCTGCAATGCGGATGAAATTTCGATGATGCGCGACGGGGCGGAGGCTTCGGGTGGGCGCGGGATCTCCTCGGCGGCTTCGGTTCGCGGTGCTCGGGCCGGTGCGCGCGTGGCGTGGCGATACGCCCCTGACACTGGGGCCCGTGCGGCGGCAGGCCGTGCTGACCGCGCTGGTGCTGCGTCCAGGCGTCCTGGTGAGCCAGGAGCAGTTGCTCGACGCGGTGTGGGGGGAATATCCACCGAAAACCGGTCGCAGTGTGCTGCCCAGCTACGTCTACGCCCTGCGGAAGACACTCGGTCATCCCGTTCCGATCCACAGCGGACAGGGCGGGTACCGCTTCGTCGCCGACGGCGTCCGGCTGGATGTGGCGGAGCTGGCCGAGTGGCTCGACGGTGCTCAGCGGGCCAGGGAGGCCGAGGACCTGGACGCTGCGCTGGGCCTGTTTTCCAAGGCGCTCGACCTGTTTCACGGCGAGCCGCTGACCGGGCTGCCCGGGCCTTTCGCCGAGGCCGAACGGCGGCGCCTGTCAACCTGGCGAGAGGCCGCCTCCGCGAGGCGCGCGAGCAGTTCCAGGCCGTGATCGACGTGCACGAGGCCCGCGTTCAGCGCGCCGCACAGGCAGCGCGCTGAACGAGGGGATCAACTGGTCGCGCAGGCAGCCCCGTTGACGGTGAACGCCGTCGGCGCCGCGTTCGTCGCCCCCTTCGCCCCGATGAAGCCGACCGTGACCGAGCCGGCGGCCGGGATCGTGGCCGTGTAGGAGGCGGGTACGACGCTCACGGCGGCGCCGGTCTGGGTGGCCGTGCCGCCCCACATGTTGCTGATCGTCTGGCCGCCCGCGAAGGCGAAGCCCAGCGTCCAGTTGGCGAGGGCGGCGGTGCCCGTGTTGCGCAGGGTGATGTCGCCCTGGAAGCCGCCCTGCCACTCACCGACGACCCGGTAGGCGACGGAGCAGCTGACTCCGGGGGTTCCGCCACCCGGGGAAGTGGTGACGCTCACCGTGGCCGAACGTGTCGAACGGTTGCCCGCCGCGTCCCGCGCGTACACGGCGAAGGTGTATGCCGTGGCCGCGGTGAGGCCGGTCACCGTGACCGTGTTGGTGGTGGAGGCGGCGGCCGTGGTCTCCGTGCCGCCGCTCACGCGGACGATGTCGTAGCCGGCGATGCCAACGTTGTCGGTGGACGCGGTCCAGGTCAGGGTGGTCGAGGTGGCCGTCGTCGCGGATGCGGTCGGTGTGCCGGGGGCGGTCGGGGCCTGGGTGTCGGTGCCCGTGCCGCCGCCGTAGATCGTGGCCTCCTTGGAGGTCTGGGCGATGCCGTTGGCGCCGTTGAAGATGCGCTGGCCCCACGCGCTGAGCTGCTTCGGGTCGAAGCCGATCGACAGGTCGAGGATCGGGTCCGTGTTGCCGCTCCACGACCAGGCCAGATAGCCCAGCTTCAACTGTTGGGCGGTCGCCATCATGGTGTCTTCGTCCGGATCGCCCCACTGGTCGGCCGGACCGCCGAACTCACCGATGAGGATGGGGAGTTTGGCCGTGACGAAGGCGTTCAGATAGTCCGTGATCTCCGCCGCCGTGTCGAAGACGCTGTACATGTGGATCGAGAAGATCAGGTTGCCGGTGGTGTCGGCGTTGTACACGGACTGGGCGTTGGTGCGCATGACGTTCTGCCAGTCCTGGCCCCAGTTGGGCGCGTCCACCATGATCGTGTGCTCGAAGCCGGCGGCACGCAGCTTCTGTACGGCGGCGATGGTGGGGGCGGTCCAGCCGGCCGGATCGGTGTTGCCCCAGGGCTCGTTGCCGATGTTGATGATCACGTAGTTCTCTTGGCCGGCGAGCACACTCTTGAGGCCGATCCAGTAGTCGGCCGCGTGGTCGAGCGTCCCGGCGGCGGCGTCCTCGCCGTAGCCGGTGGTGTCGTGCACCTCCAGTACGCAGATCAGGCGGTTGGCCTTGCACTGCGCGACGACGGCGGCCACGTCGTCGGCGCTGTTCTTGGTCCAGCGGTGCCCGTCGGCAAGGACGACGCGGACGGTGTTGGCGCCCAACGCCTTGACGTCCCTGAGGGATTGGGTCTGGGTCGGGTACCAGGTGTGGGCGTGGTTGACGCCCCGCATCACGAAGTCGTTGCCGTTGCCTTCGAGGAGGCGGCCGTTGGAGATGTGGAGGCCGGTGGCCAGGGCGCCGGGCGGCTCGGCCTGGGCCTGGGCGGAGGCCGGGGCCAGCGCCAAGAGGCCGAGGATCATGGCGAGTCCGGTCAGCAGGACGGTCAGGGGATTCTTTCGCGTGGTGCTTCGCGTGGTGCTTCTTGTTGTGCTTCTCGTTGTTCTCACTGCGACTCCAGAAAGTGAGCGCGAAGAAACTTCAGCATCAGCGGAAATGTGGGAGCGCTCCCATAAACCCATCCCGGCAGGGACACGTCAAGGCGTCGCGCATCATTCGGCACCGGATCGCGCACTGCGGAACGTACGGCGGTACGCGTCCGGCGGCACGCCGATCGTGCGGTTGAAGTGGCGGCGCAGGGTCGTGGCCGTGCCCATGCCGACGGCCTCCGCGATGGCGTCGACGCTGTCGCCGGTCGCCTCCAGCAGCTCCTGCGCGCGCCGGATCCGCTGGATCAGCAGCCACTGCAGCGGAGTTGTGCCGGTGACGGCCCGGAAGTGGCGGCCCAGGTGGCGCGAGCTCATGTTCGCCCGGCGGGCCAGGTCCTCCACGGTCAGCGCGCGGTCGAGCCGTTCGATCGCCCAGGGAAGCAGTTCGGCGAGCGGATGGTCGTCCTGGACGGGCACCGGCGCGGTGACGAACTGCGCCTGACCGCCGGCCCGGTGCGGCGGTACGACGAGGCGACGGGCGACGGTGTTGGCGATCGCCGAGCCGTGGTCGAGACGTACGAGGTGCAGGCACAGGTCCATCGAGGCCGCCTTGCCGGCGGAGGTGAGGACGCTGCCGTTGTCGACATACAGCACATCCGGATCGACCTCGACGAGAGGATGACGGGCGGCCAGGACATCGGTGTGCGCCCAGTGCGTGGTCGCGCGCCGGCCGTCCAGCAGTCCGGCGGCGGCCAGCACGAACGCCCCGGTGCACAGGGAGGCGACGCGCGCCCCCGCCTCGTGGGCCGCGCGCACCGCGTCGACCAGCTCGGCGGGCGGCGCCTGGTCGACGTCGGCCCAGCCGGGGACGATCACCGTGTCGGCGTACGGGAGTTGGTCGAGGCCACCGTCGGGCTCCAGCAGGAACCTGCCGACGCGCACCGGGCCCGGGCCGCAGAGGGCGACGTCGTACCAGGGGTCGGACATGCCGGGGAGACCGGAGAGATCGGAGCCGAAGACCTCGTAAGCGGTGGCCAGTTCGAAGTGCAGCATGCCGTCGGTGATGGCGAGCGCGACAGTCCTCGTACCCATGTCCATGTCCATGTCCGGAATTGTATGGGGCGTGTCGTTCCGGACACTCGTGCCGATCTGCCGGCGCCGTCAGGATGTTGGTCATGGAAACGCGACGGGGAGAAGCCATGGGATCGGTGTCGGGGCAGAAGATTGTGGTGTTCGGCGCGTACGGGCACACCGGGCGCTTCGTGGTGGCGGAACTGCTGGACCGGGGGTACGTCCCGATGCTCTCCGGGCGCGACCCGGAGCAGCTGCGGGCGCTGGCAGCGTCCCACCCGGGGCTCGACGTCCGGCCGGCCTCGGTCGACGATCCGGGGTCACTGGACCGGGCGCTGGCCGGAGCGGCGGCCGTGATCAACTGCGCGGGACCCTTCGCTGCGACGGCCGCGCCGGTGATCGAGGCGGCACTGCGGGCCGGGGTCCCGTATGTGGACGTGGCGGCCGAGATCGAGGCCAACCTCGACACGTTCACGCACTTCGCGGAGCGGGCCCGTGCCGCGAACGCCGTGGTGATCCCCGCGATGGCCTTCTTCGGCGGCCTCAGTGACCTGCTGGTCACCGCGGCGATGGGCGACTGGACGTCTGCCGACGAGGCGCACATCGCGTACGGGCTGAGCAGTTGGCACCCCACCGCCGGCACGCGCACCGCGGGCACCGTCTCCCGGGACCGCAGGAACGGGCGCCGGGTCCGTTACAGCGAAGGGCGCCTGGAGTACCACGACGACGCCCTGCCGACCCTGAAGTGGTCCTTCCCGGACCCGATGGGACCCCGGGAGGTGATCGGCGAGTTCTCGATGGCCGACGTCGTCACCGTCCCCAGCCACCTCGCCGTCCCCGAGGTACGCGGCTACATGGCTGCCGACGCGGCGAGGGAACTGTCGGCGCCGGACACCCCGGCCCCGGTCGCGGTCGGCGAGGACGGCCGCTCCGCGCAGACGTTCGTCGTCGATGTCGTCGTACGGGCTGGTGGCCTGGAACGGCGGGCGGTGGCGAGGGGACGGGACATCTACGCGGTCAGTGCGCCGCTGGCTGTGGAGGCGGTGACGCGGGTGCTGACGGGACGTACACGGACAGTCGGTGTCGCTTCCGCCGGGGCGATCTTCGACGCGGCTGATTTCCTGGGTGCTCTGTCCGGGCACATCTCGGTCGAACTTTTTGGGTAGGCGGCCGCGGGCAGGTCGACGTCGGTGTCGCGGGTCCAGTACCCGCCGGTCGCCGGGGCGGCGGGCAGTATCCCGTCCGGGAGGAGGCGGGCGAGGGATTCACGGACCAGGGGTTCGATCGCGCGGCCCCGTCGGCTCGTCCTCCGCTCCTTGATCCGGCTCAGCGTGAGATCTCCCCGCATCCCTTCGATCTCCGCCATGTGCGGATCCACGAACGCGAGCCAGAACCGGCGCGAACGCGGCGCCCAGGACCTCCGCGTCATCAGCGCCGGCGGCCGCGACGCCCTGGCCGAACTGCGCCGCCTGCTCGCCGTCATCGGCGACGACAACGACCGGCCGCAAGATGCCCCGCTCGCCCCGCAGCCCGGCCTCGCCGACCTCGACGCCCTGCTCGACCGGGTCCGCCGCCGGCCTCGCCCGAGCCGGCACCGGCCCGACGCACGACACGGGACTCGCCCGGTCGAGCCGACCGCGCCTCCGCCCGGAGTCGACGTGCCTTCCTACCGCGGTACTACTCAGCACTGCCGTATTCGGTCCCGCGGTACCGATGACATACGCGTTTTCCCGCCTAGTTTGACGGCAGGTCGCACACGTCTGATCCCCACCGTGATCCGGCCGAACCCTCTCTCCCCAGCCAACCCTGCCGGTCCCGCTCCGGGCACCGCCTCCCATCGAACACAGCCGCCTGCGGAATCGACGCACAAACGGGTCCGAAAGGGAACAGGACATGACCACGCCTGCCTGCCCCTGCCTGCTCGTCGTGGACGACGAGCCGGGCATCCGCGCGATGCTGACCATGGCCCTGGAGTTCCTGGGCTTCGAGGTGAAGTGCGCGGCCACCGGCCGGCAGGCTCTTCAGTCCGTCACCCGGCGCGCCCCTGATCTGGTGCTGCTGGACGTCAACCTGCCCGATCTGGACGGCTTCGAGGTGTGCCGGCTGCTGCGCGAACGCGGCCTGGCCATGCCGGTTCTGTTCCTCACCGCCCGCACCGAACTCGACGACCGGGTGCGTGGGCTCGATCTGGGCGGCGACGACTTCGTCACCAAGCCGTTCGAGCTGAAGGAGGTGGCGGCCCGTGTACGGGCGTTGCTGCGCCGTTCGGGGGGTGGCGAACAACCTGCCGTCAGGACCCGGTTCACCGTCGGAGACGTACGGCTGGACGCCGACACCCACCAGGTGTGGGCCGCCGACACCCCCGTACACCTGACGAGCACCGAGTTCGCGCTGCTGCGATACCTGATGGAGAACTCGGGCCGGGTGCTGACCCGCGCCCAGATCCAGGAGCGGGTCTGGAACCACCGGGATGAGAACTCCGGACTCGTGGACACCTACATCTACTACCTGCGGCGCAAGCTGGGCGGCCGACGGCAGGCGCTGATACGGACGGTGCGCGGGGTCGGGTACCAGCTGTGCGCCGACTGACCCGGTCCGTCGGCCGTCGCGGAAGTCCGTTGCCCGGACCCCGCCGCTCGCGGCCCCGCATCGTGACGTACGGCCTGGCCACCGCCACTCTTGCCGCACTCGGCGGTGCCGCGCTGCTCTCCGCCTGGCTGCTCGCCCACCACCTCCAGGCACAGGCCGACCGGGACCTGGAGAAGTTCCGCGACGTGCCGCTGTCGGCGCCGGCCGCGCCTCGGGCGGAATCCGACCACATGGACCCGGACTACGTGGTTCTGCTCCTGGACCCTCGGGGGCGGGTCGTCGGACGCCGCACCGGCTCCCCCGACCTGCCCGACTTCCCCCGGCTCACGGCGGACCGGCTGGGCGCGTACGCCGCCCGCGCGCACCCGGTGACCGTCGGCCCGCGCGGCCAGTTCCGCGCCCTGGTGGTGCGCGATGCCGACCAGGGCGGTTACCACGTCATCGCGCGTTCGACGGCCGCCACCGAGCGGGCCGTCAACCGGCTGCTGTGGTGGCAAGGGGTGCTCCTGCTCATGACGGTCGTCGCCGGAGCGAGCAGGCTGCACCGCAAGGAGGCACACGACCGACGGGAACGGGAACGCCAGCTATGGGAGTTCGTGGCCACCGCCGGCCACGAGCTGCGCAACCAGCTCACCACGATCGCCGGTTACGCCCAGCTCGCCGGGGCCGCGGGCGAGTCGGACCGGCATCGGCAGATGCGCGACAAAGCGCTGGGGCGGTTGACGGGCGAGATCCAGCGGATGG
This sequence comes from Streptomyces sp. NBC_00576, assembly GCF_036345175.1. NCBI lineage: Bacteria > Bacillati > Actinomycetota > Actinomycetes > Kitasatosporales > Streptomycetaceae > Streptomyces > Streptomyces sp. NBC_00576. The sequence goes on from NZ_CP107780.1 coordinate 4,607,241, forward strand.
CCTCGCTCATCGACGAGCTGACCCTGCTGCAACGGCTCGACCTGGGCCGGCCGTTGCGGTGGCAGCGCGTCGATCTCGCCGAGCTGTGCCGGGAGGCGGTCGCGGCGGCACGGGACTGCCACCCGGACCATCCGGTACGGCTGCTCATCGCGCCCTGCGAACACACCGTCCACGGCGATCCGCAGCGGCTCCACCAGGCCGTAGCCAACCTCTTGACCAACGCCCGTGTGCACACGCCCCCGGGCACCACGACGACGCTGGGGCTGGGCACCGAGGACGGACACCGGGTCATCGAGGTGATGGACGACGGGCCCGGGGTGCCGCCGGAGCTTCGCGACACGGTCTTCGACCGCTTTGTCCGGGGAGAGGAAGCCACGGCCGCCGGCAGCGGGCTGGGGCTCAGCGTCGTCGCGGCGATCGCGGCGGCGCACGGAGGAACTGTGGGCATGGAGCCGTCCGGGCAGGGCGCGTGGTTCAGGGTCCGGCTGCCCGCGGCCCCCGGGGAGCGGGTGGCCCCGGCGCTCGTGCCCGGGCCCGTCGTCCGCTCACGACCGCGCGGGGAAGTCTGATCCGATCCTGCTGCCACTCCGATCGAACCCTGATCTTCCGATGCCAACCTGTCGCGGCAGGTGCATCTCCCGCACTTCCTGGTTCAGTGTCCAACGATTGGGGTCCCCGTGATTTCCCGTTCCACGATCCAGCGCACAGGAGTTGCCGCGCTGCTGAGTCTCGCCGCGGTGATGGCGACCGTCTCACCGGCCAGTGCGGCCACCAACATCCGGGGCGCCGAGCCGTTCGACGCCGACAGGCTGCTGATGAGCCTGTGCAACGGGCGAACCGACACCCAGGAAGGCCTGATCAACGTCCAGACCGGCGAACTCAGGCGTCTTTCGGACTGGAACGACATCCGGGCCCCCTGGGAACGCTATATGGGCCGCTGCACCTACCCCAAGTCGTCCAGCTGGACCTGGACCGGCGGCGAGGCACGGGTCAGTGACACCATCGTCAACTGCAGTTCAGGCTCCACGCTGAGCCAGAACATCACGTCCACCGGCAGCACGACCAGCACCACGAGCAACAGTGTCACCGGCTCGGTCGGCATCCAATGGACGCCTCTCAAGGAGGTGCTGTCGATCCAGGCGGGTGGCGAGTACACGCGGAGCTGGTCGTACGCGACGACGAAGGGCTGGTCCAAGACGAGCAGCCTCACCGTGCCGCCGCGCAGGGTGGGATGGATGGTCCAACGCCCGGAGATGCGTACGGTGCGGAGCAACCCGGTCTTCCACGTCGAGGCCTACACCTGGAACACGCTTCCCTTCGCGAATTGGGCCACCGTCAACAGCTGGCGCGGCCGCGGCTACCGCGACATCAACTCGCAGGGCGCCTTCTACGACGCCTACGCCAACGTGACCAACGGCGACGGCTCACCCGTCGGCCAGATCGTGGCCCGCGACCGCGCGGTGACCAGCGGCGACCGCTGCTGAGGCCCGCCGACCGGGTCAGCCACCGAGCCCGCTTCCGCCGGATGTCCGGCGGCGGCGGGCTCCGTGCTTTTCAGCGGGCCGTCGGCCGGCAGGCGTCCCTGGTGAGCTCGTCCCGGAGGTCGGGATCTTCGTACCGCAGCCGATCACGGTCTTCGATGGGCGACTCCGAGGCGGGTTCAGCCCCTTGGGTGCCCAGGATTCCACCAACTCGCGCACTTCCGGCCGTCCGAAGTCGTCAGGCGGGGAGGAAGAATCCGGTCACGTCGGCGAGGAGGCCGTCCCGGTGCACCCCGCTGCTCACGCCTGTCATGAACGACTCGCCGTCCGGGCCGACCTGGGTCCAGCGGGCCAGCGACCGGTCGTGGTGGTCAAGGACTTCGTCGATGCGGAAGCGGTGTCCGGGAAACGCCCCGGCGAAGCCGCCCATGTACGCGTCCAGCTCGGCCAGGCCGCCGACCTCGGTCCCCGGGTCCCGGTAGGTGACGTCGTCGACCGCGACCGCGCCGAGCGCGGTGAGCCGCTTCGAGGGGTCGGCCGACCAGCACGCGGCGTAGTTGTCCCAGAGCTGCTGTTGGTCGCTCATCGCTGTTCCTCTTGGTTGGCATGCATGGCTTGCGTGGCTTGCGCAGCTTGGTTGGCTTGCGCGGCTTGCTTGGCTGTGGCTTTCCTGGCACCGATCGATGCCAGGGCTCCGTCGGTGATGGTGCGCAGTTTGGCGGCGCCTGTACCGGACCGGACGAGCACCAGTAGGCCCTGGTAGAGCGCCAAGAGCTGGGCGGCGGACTCCTCGACGTCGAGTTCGGCGGGCAGTAGCCGCTGGGCCCGGGCTCGCGTCAGCGCGTCGGCGAAGCCGGACTCGATCGTCTCCAGCCCCCGGCGCACACCTGGCGTCACGTGCGGAACGGTGAACGACTCCACCGCGGTGTTGGTGAGCAGGCACCCGGGATCAGGTTCGGATTCGGATTCGGGTCCCATGCCGGTGTCGAACGCCGAGGTGAAGAACGAGCGGATGCCGGCCACGGGATCCTCCGCGTCCCGCAGGTGAACGCGAACCCTGCCCTCCACCACACGCTCGTTGTAGGCGTCCAGCGCGGCACTGAACAGGCCCTCCTTGCTGCGGAACGCGCGGTACAGGCTGCCCGGGTGCATTCCGGTCGCCTCTTCGAGGTCGCGCAGCGAGGCGCCTAGGTATCCACGACGACGGAACAGGCGCATGGCGGAGGCCAGCACCTCGTCCTGGTCCCAGACCTGTTTGCGGCCCATCAAGCACCCCTCTAGCGACCTTGCAGTGACCCTGTAGTGGCCCTGCCGCGACCTTGTAGTTGAACGACCGCTCACAAACTAGCATGCCGGTGTCCCCCGTGGACCGGCCGCCGGCCGCTGCTGTCGCGCGCTGAGCGTGGTCGGTTCAGTCCCGGTCGTCCTCAACCTCCGACGCCCCTTCAGTGGGCCTATGTTCGTGAGAAAGGTTGAGCTGTTCGTGCAGGAGAGCAGCAGCCTGGAGGTCGTTGGTGACCATCAGCTGAGCCAACCTGCCCGCGACTGCGATCACGTTGGTCCATGCTGGAGCATCTAGATAGACCTCATCCGAGGCTCCGCGACCTACCTCTTCCTGCACGGTCGAGTAGACCTCGCCCAGCTTTTTCATGAGCGTGACTTCTTCCTCGGTCCGCAGGCTCTTGCCCAGCCACGGCGCGGGATCGTCCGCGTTGCAGAAGTCGTCGAACAGAACGGCGACCACGTAGTCCAGGTCCTCGAACTCCTCCGGCCGCAGCCAGACATCGCGCTGCCACGAGGGACTCGCAAGGGCGAGAACCGCTGGCACAACATGAAGTCGGAAGACCGGGAATTCTATGCCGTGATCAATCACCTCGCGAGCCTACTGACGGACTGAGGGACAGCACCCGCTTGCCAAGGCACCTGTTCACGAAAATGCGGACAGGGCGGACAGGGCCAAATTCGAAGAGCCTCATCAGCGACGACCAGCGGCGAGCACCCGCAATGCCGCTACAACGATTTCGCCGGCCGCGCCAGCTGTCCCGGCAAGCTATGCGAAAGCCCAGCCGCTCCACTGCTCCACCCGCACGGCGACCACGGAGCCCTGGGGAGGGGTGTCCTTGTACTGGCCGTACCGGTCGTACTTGCCGCACAGCAGCTCTACCGCATGGAGCCGCTCCTCGCCGTCCTCCAGGACTTCCCCTCGACCGTCGGCACGAGCCCACCACAACCGCGACCAGTCCTCGTCGTAGTGGTCGACCAACACCGTCACCGACGGGTTCTCCCGGATGTTGCGCAGCCGCCGCAGGTTCCACGTGCTTTTGGGCTTGTGGTCGATGGCGAAGTAAAGGATGTCGTTCAGGACGACGAAGGTCACGGGTACCGCATGGGGTACCCCGTGCGAATCGGCAGTCGCCAACCGGGCGACGGACGACGCAACGAAACGCTCCCGAGCAGCGAGCGGCGAGAGTCTCATACATCCCACCGTAGTCACACAGATATCCGTGCCCCTGCCCTCATCCGCCACGAACAGGTCGCCGCAAGCCACGCCCGTGACTTTGTCCATCCCCGTCAGCGAGGCCGTTTCGCCGCCCCAGCTGTTGCGGTCGTGAGGAGCAGGCCGAGTTCTACGCGACAGTGGCCTCCGGCCGCGCCTTGGCACTCTGGCCTCAGATACCCGAGTCTCAGACCTGGACCACCGGATCGCGGCCCTCGCGGGTGCCGCATGACGACAAGGAACCGCATGGCAGACGGCAGGATCTTCCGCGAGGCGTGGATCGCAGGCGTACGCAAGCACTTCCCGGGCGAGCCCAAGTCGGGTTACGTGACGCCGTGGCAGGACACTCCCGAGTGGGAGCGCGAAGCCGCAGCCGCCGTGTGCGAACAGGTACGCCAATTCCTGGAGCTGAGCGCCGGCCACGCGGCACGCCTGAGTCGCGAGCAGAAGAGCCGGTTCGTCGCGACCTGCTGGACAGCTCAGATGTACAAGCACTTCGAGAACCCGAAGCCGGGTTATGTGGCCGACTGGCCCGACCTGCCCCCGTGGCAGCAGGAGACCGACGCCGACATCTTCGAGGCAATCGAGCAGGCAGCCTGACCTCGCCCCTGCCGCCCGCTCTCGTCCACCGCGAGGGCGGGTTTCCGTTGTTTCAGGCCCTCGGAGGGTCGCGCTGCCCGGTGGGCTCTGCCGGGGGTGCCGGAGCCAGGACGACCGGGGCGGGCCTGGAGCGCCCGGGCCGTCGGTACGCCGTCCCGATCCGACGGTGCGCGCTCTGGCCGCAGAGGTGCGTGCCGGGATGCGCGTGCCTCAGCGCGTCTGAGACCAAGGCGTCGGCCTTCGACGTGTGCGCCTGCGGAGCTGTCAGCCTGCCAGCCGAGCCCTCCAGATCTCCTCGCTGGGCCATTGCCGGGCCCAGTCGGCGGAAACTTCTGCGTAGTCCCGCGCATGCTGGGGTGCCTGAATCTCGATCAGGTCTTCCACGACGAAGCCGCAGTCCCGCAGCAGGCGGAGCATCTCACCGTGCGGCAGGATGAACTCCACACGATTCTCCAACTGCAGCCGATTCAGCCCGAATTGCCCGCGGGACAGGGTGGTGGATGCGGGCCCCTCGGGCGGCAGGCACAGCGCGTACAGCGGTGAGTAGCGCATGAACACCAGTCGGCCTCCGGGAACGAGAAGCCGGGCCGCCTCCGGGATCCACTGGTACGGGTCGCACCACAACGAGGCGCCGTATTCGCTGATCGCCAGGCCGAACGTGTTGTCCTCGTAGGGCACCTTCTCGGCGTTGCCCAGGACAAGGGGGAAGTCGATGCCGAACTCCGCCTGCATCGCACGAGCAGTGGCCAGTTGCTTCTCCGAGAGGTCGATCCCGACCGGGTGGGCCCCTGCTCTGGCCAGCCAGGCGGAAACGTAGGCGGTACCGCAGCCCAGCTCGATGGCGCGCATCCCGTCGATGCCGTCGGGCAGCACGCCGACCCGCGACTCAGGGGTGGCCCACAGTCCCCAGGACGGTTCCGCCTGCGCCCAGTGATCACGGGCCAGCGGCTCGTGCCACGCAGCCGCCTCGTCATCCCAGAAGCGTCGGTTTTGCTCCAGATGGGCCGCCGGGCCGTCAGCAGTCATGCAGGCATTCCACCGAAGAAGCTCGGGTGCGGCAACGGAATTACAAACGGAATGACAACGACGCCAGAGGAACATGACCGAGGGGCCCCTCCGTCCGGTACTGGACGGAAGGACCCCTGTCGTCGAAGGCCGGCGTGTGTCAGGCCGCCGGTTTCACCGTCGCCGGTGCCGTCGGGGTCGTCGCCGACGCCTCGCCCTTCGCCAACGGCCACTCCTTGTGCAGCTCCCCCAGCGGGATCCGGTGCTGGAAGATCGGTGTGCCGAAGATGGTCAGCTGGATCTGGAGGGCGCCGGAGAGGTCGATGCCCCCGTACAGGGCCCAGGAGCCGGCGGCCGAGCCCGTGCCGTCGCTCGATCCCTCCGCCGAGGCGTCCGCCTCCGCGCGGAGATACGGGGCGAGGTCGGCGCTGACGCCGACGGTGCCGTACAGGCCGATCGATGCCTCGGCGCCCAGGGACGCCTTGACGTCGCCCGTCGCCGTGACGTTGACGTCCAGCGGTGTGCCGGTCATCTCGGACTCGCTGACCGACTGCCAGCCCTTGCTCCAGGAGAAGGTGCCGCCGACGCGGAAGTCGCCCTTGAGGTCCTGCTCGACGTCGACGGTCACCTTGCCGTCGGCGTCGACCTGGAAGTAGCAGACCAGGTCGAGGTTGACGACGATCGGGATGGGGCCCGCCTGGATGACAGGGTCGGCGTGGAGCTTCGCGAAGGGGATGCGCAGGGGCTTACCGTCGGTCGTGCTGGTCCCGGCCGCGCGGCCCTTCAGCGACCACTGCGAGGCCCAGTCACCGGTCAGCCCGAGGAACGCGCCGCCGGGTGCGGAGCCGGTCCCGCCGCCGGAACCGTCGTACGAGAAGGCGACCTCGGGGGCGAGCTGGACGAAGCCCTGTACGGAGGCTGACGCCGAGGCGGGGGCGCCCTCGGCCGTGGCGATGGCGGCGCCCACATCGATGCGCAGGCTGCCCAGCGGGAGCCTGGCACCCTCGGGGCCGAAGGTGAGGTCGCCGGTCTTCGCCCAGGAGACCTTCACGCCCTCGACGAGCGGATCGACCTTGATGGCCGCCGGGTCCACCGGAACCTCGCCCTCGGCCTTGCTCTCACCGAGTACGGAGTTGAGTTCGGCGGACTTGGTGAGCACCTCCGTACCGCCGCTCGCCGCGTCACCGACGACCTCCGTCACCTCGGCCAGCAGACCGTCGGGGGCACCGGGAGCGGGGGCGCTGGCGATGACGTCACCGACGCGAACGGGGGCGGCGGGGGCGGCAGTTGTCTCCGACGCGGAGGGCGCGGGGGATGCGGGGGATGCGGGGGCGGAGGACGCCGGGGACGAGGTCGGGGTCGCCGGGTCGCCGGCGGGCGGGGTCACCGACTTCGCGGTGATGACCGCCCGGCCGCTCTTCCTGTCGTACGAGGCGACCTTGAGCGACGACTTCTGCGCCGCGTCGCCCGCTTTCGCAGCCTCCTGGGTCGCGACGGCCGTGGGGGCCTTGTCACCCAACGGAGCTTGTACGACGGCGAGTTGGTCCGGCGTCGGGGCGGCGGCGGGAGTCTCGGCGGCAGCCGGAGCCGCGCTGTCCGCCTCCGGCGACGAGCTTGCGGAGCAGCCTGTGGTGAGCAGGGCCGCGACGGTGACCGACGCCAGCAGGGCATGTCTGGTGAGCTTGTGCACGCGTGGGGGTCCTCGGGATCGAGTTGATCGAATGACGGGACGGGGCACGGGGGTTGAGAGCACGGGGATCGAGAGCACGGGGGTCGAGCACGAGTGGTTACCCCTCAGTAGCCATGCATGAGCATGCCAGCCCCGCGCGCCCCCGAAGCACGCTTCCATCACTTTCTTCACATCACGATCTCGTGATGTGGATCACTTTCCGCGCGCGGCCCGATCGCTGCCCCGCTCACTGTTCGCCGTCCAGGCGGTACTGCTCCGACTGCACCAGATACATCCGCCGGAACAGGCCCGGCCCGTCGCTGTCGGACCTCAACAGGTCCTCGAACGTGCCGTGTTCGGCGACGCGGCCCCGTTCCAGGACGTAGATCTCGTCCGCGTGCCGGACGCTGTGCAGGCGGTGGGTGATGAGGATGATCGTCTGGCCCGCCGCGGCGAGGCTGCGGATCTGGTCGAAGACGCGCTGCTCTGTCTCCGCGTCCAGGGCGCTGGTCGGCTCGTCGACGACCAGGATGCGGGCGTCGCGGTGCCGGGCGCGGGCGATGCCGAGGCGCTGCCACTGGCCGCCGGAGATCTGGTGGCCGCCCTTGTAACCACGGGCGAGGAGCGTGTCCCACCCCCGGGGCAGCGCGGCGATGGTCTCGTCGGCGCCCGCGTACTCGGCGGCGGCGTGCAGGTGTTCGTCCTCGTACGGGGCGTCCGGGCGGCCGATGGCGATGTTGACGCGGGCTGTGAAGGGCCAGCGGTAGAAGTCCTGGGCGACGACCGCGATCCGGTCGAAGAGGTCGCTGCGGTCGAGCTCGGTGGAGTCGAGTCCGTCCCAGAGGATGCGGCCGGAGTCGGGGGCGTACAGCCCGCACAGCAGCTTGGCGAGTGTGCTCTTCCCGCTGCCGTTGTTGCCGACCAGCGCGACGATCCGGCCGGTGGGGATGGTGACGTTCACCGCGTCGAGGGCGGGTTCGGTGGCCGTGCCCGGGTAGGTGAAGGAGACGTTCTCGAAGCGGATGGCGTCCACCCGGTCGGGTAGCGGGCGGCCGGTTTCCGGGATGAGCCTGCGGTCCGCTTCTTCGCACAGCCGTTCAAGGTCGGCGACGAACAGGCTTTCCTCGTAAAGGTAGTTGAGCTGGACGACCAGGGCCTCCAGGTTGGCGGACCCGGTCCGGATGGCGATGACCGCCGTACCGGCGACGGCGAGATCCATGGCCCCCGTCCACAGCAGCAGCCCGAGCACGCCGTACGCGCCGGCGGTCGCGATGCCGGTCCACCCGGAGGCGATCAGCCCGGTACGGGCGGCCAGCGAGGCGAGCCGGGTCTGTTCCCGCTCCCCCGTCTCGGCCATGGTCCTGAAGTGCCGCAGCAGGAACGGCCCGATGTTGTGCACCCGCACCTCGGGCGCGGCCTGCGTGTCGATCAGCAGCCGCCCCAACAGCTGCCCCGCGCGGGCGTGTTGGACCCAGGTGTGGAAGGAGACATACCGCCGACGGGCGATGGTGAGCGCGCTCCAGGCACTGGGCAGCGTCATCAGCGCGAGGAGCGGGAGGAGGGCCGGATGCAGCACCGTGAGCACACCGGCGGCCGCGGCCAGCGCGATGCTCGCCGTCATGACGGACGTACAGAACCGGATCATGCGCCGCGCGGACTCCGCCCCCCACTGCGCGGAGTCGAGGAGCTTGTGGAACTCCTCGTCCTCCACGGCGGCCAACTCGACCCGGGCGACCCGCTCCAGGTACTCCTCGGTCGCCACCCGGAACACCTTGGGCTCCAGCCGCCCGGTACCGGCGGTCGACGCGGACCGTAACAGCGCGCCGACGATCGCGGTGACCGCGACCACGACCAGCGCGGGTACGGCGTCCCGCAGCCGGTCGGCGGTGCCCCCGCCGGCGAGCAGCTGGGCGAGCACCCGGTTGACGGCCACCAGCCCGACCGCCTGCGCCACTCCCCCGCCCAACTCGGCGATCGCGACCCGACGCAGGGCGCGCGGGTCGGCCCGGTGGGCGAGCCGGATGGTGGCGCCGATCAGCCTCGGCATCCGCGCGACCATCGTCCGCAGCCCCAGCTCCAGAAAGGACCCCTGGTGCTGGTTCCACCCCATGTCGTACCTCAACGGCCCCCCGAACAGCAGGCGTTCGGACTCGGAGACACCGTCGTCGGAACCGGTGTCCCCTGCGGTTTGTCCGTCGGTTTCCCCTGCGGATTCCCCCTCGGCTGCCTGCTCCGCCTTCTCCGCCGTCGCCGCCTTCTCCGCTTTCTCCGTACGTTCGTCACGCGTCGTCATGCGAGTGGGTCCCCCTTGGCAAGCCGGTCGAGCCGCGCATGTCCTGCCAGTTCTTCCCGCGCGCGGAATTCCTCACCCGGTTCGGGGACCGGCACGCGTCACGTGCCGGAGCGCGACCGCTCCGCCGGGCTCGAAAGCGCGCCCCCACTTCCACCTCGGCCGCGCCCCTCCCGCCGCCCCGCCCACACCAGCCCCACCGTCACGCACACCGACCCCGCCGCCATCAGCGCCATCGCCGCACCCGGGGAGGCGAGTTGGGCGAGGGTGCCCGCCAGGGCCGCGCTCACGCCCTGCGTCGTGAGCATCCCGGCGGAGTGCAACCCCAGGGCGTGGCCCGAGAGTTCGGGCGGGGTGAGAGACATCAGGCGTTCCTGCTGGACGAGGCTGGCGCCGTAGCCCGCCGAGGCCACGCAGACCGTCAACGCCGCCGTCCACACACCGGGGTTCAGGGCGAAGAGCAGATTCGGCACCGCCAGCAACAGCAGCAGCGGTACGGCCAGTTGGCGGCGCAGCCGGGGTGGCACGAACCGGCCGATCGTCACGTCCCCGATCAGCATGCCCAGGGCCGCGCACGCGAAGAGGGTGCCTGCGGAGTCGGCGTCGTAGGACACGTACAGGGACTCGACGCCGACGACCATGCCGTTGGGGATCCAGAGGCCCAGATAGGTGAGCCTGCGCGGACGAGCCGACCACAACTGGGCGTTCGTACGCCATGTTTGGGCGATGGACGGGCGGCCGGAGAGGCGGGGCGGGCGGCGGGTCAGGCCGAGGCGGGTCACCAGCGCGCCCGCCAGGTAGAGGGTCGCCGAGGTGAGGAGGGTGGTCCGGGGGGAGAGGGTCGCCACCATGACCCCGCCCGTCGCGAAACCCGTGATCTGCATCAGCCCGTTGGACATGTTGAAGACCGAACGCCCCAGCAGATAGCCGTCCTTCTCCAGGATCTCGTTGAGCAGGCCCCAGCCGACCCCCGCGCCCAGCGACGCGATCAGCCCCAGGGCGAACAGCAGGGCGAAGACCACCCCTATCGGCAGCCCCGGGGTCGCCATCGCCGCCGTACCGACCGCGAAGGCCAGCGCGATGCCCGTCAGGGTCGCGCGCGGCGGCAGGCGGTCGGAAGCCGAGAGCAGGGTCGTCGCGCCCACCACCTGGGCGAGTTGGGGGCCGAACATGCTCAGGGCGGAGAGCAGGGGCGAGCCCGTGGCGCGGTAGGTGAGGGTGGCGAGGGCCAGGCCGCCGATCGTCGAGGCGGCCGATCTGAGCGCCGTGGCGAGGAAGAGGGGGGTGAACTCGCGGGTGCGGAAGAGGGCGGAGTAGCTGCGCATGCGGGGAGTCTGCGAGGGGCACCGGACTCCCGTTATTGTTTCGCGCACACGCGAAACATCAGCCGCGTATGGGCATCGACGGAGGTACGGGCATGGGCTGGTGGCAGGTGAACGCCGACACCCTCGCCCGCAGCCGGTTCGTCATCTCGCCCCTCACCGAGACTTTCGCGAACCTGCACCTGCTGCACGCCGGGACGGCCTCGCACCTCGGCGAGCGCGCCTGGCTGACCGCCCACCTGCCCGCGTACCGCCACCGTCTCGCGCACGACCCGACGACCGCCCTCCTCGTCCGCGCCGGCCTCGGCCGCGACTGGACGGCCGACTTCCTGACCCCGACTCCCCGCTACGGCGAGACGTTCGAGGAGGCCGTCGACCGCGTCCGTACGGTCTCCCCGGCCCTCGCCCGCGACGACCTCGCCCGCTCCCACCCCGGTCCCCTCCCTGCCACCCTCGCCGACCGGGACGACCTCCCGGACCGCGCCGCCGACCTCCTCACCTACGTGTGGGAGGAGGCCGTACGCCCCTACTGGGACCGGCGTCGGCGCATCCTCGAAGCCGATGTGGTCGCGCGGACCGCGCGGGTCGGTCAGGACGGCTGGGCGGCGGTACTGGACACGCTGCGCCCCGGGACCCGCTGGCTCGGCGACAACCGGCTCCAGATCAACCTGTACGCGAACCCGCCCCGCGAGATCTCCGGCGCCGAGCTGGTCTTCGTACCCGTGACGCCGAAGGCGGGGTGGGTGTCCTGGGAGGAGCCGGAGCGGTACGCCGTCATCTACCCGTGCACGGGAGCGCTGGCCGAGCACCGCGGTGGGCGTACGGCGTCCGCCGCTCTCGGGGCGCTGCTCGGACCGGCGCGGGCCGCCGTGCTCGTCCTTCTCGACTCGCCGCACAGCACCACCCAGCTGACCGCCGTGACCGGGCAGACGCTCGGCTCGGTCGGGCGGCATCTGCGGGTACTGCTGGACGCGGGGCTGGTGGAGCGGCGGCGGGCGGGGCGGTCGGTGCTGTACTCGCGTACGGCCGCCGGTGAGGTCTTGGTCAAGGCTTCGGGGGCGGGGGCGGAGCCCGACACCTACCGGAGCTAGCATCCGCTTATGACCACAGATGCCAGTTCCTCCCCCCTCAACGTCGAGATCGGCGCCCTCCAGGGCGGTTCCGCGGACCTCGCCCAGTACGCGGGCAAGGCCGTCCTCATCGTCAACGTCGCCTCCAAGTGCGGGCTGACCCCGCAGTACGCGGGGCTGGAGAAGCTCCAGGCGCGGTACGCAGACAAGGGCTTCACCGTGCTCGGCGTGCCCTGCAACCAGTTCATGGGCCAGGAGCCCGGCAGCTCCGAGGAGATCGCCGAGTTCTGCTCGGCGACGTACGGCGTGACCTTCCCGATGACCGAGAAGGTCGAGGTCAACGGGGACGCGCGGCACACCCTGTACGAGCGCCTGGTCGGTTTCGCCGACGGCGAGGGCCACACCGGCGACATCCGCTGGAACTTCGAGAAGTTCCTCGTCGGCCGCGACGGCCAGGTCGTCGCCCGCTTCTCCCCGCAGACCGAGCCGGAGACGGACGAGCTGGTGGGCGCGGTGGAGAAGGCCATCGGCTGACCTGCCTCGGTTCACTGGATTGTTCAGTGGATTGTTCAGTGGATTGACCTTGCCCTTGGGACAAGGTCGAGCGTCCTGTGCCACCGGGCCGACCGTGCCCGGTGACGGAGGATGTCGGTGTGAGCTGACCGCCCTCACCTACGTCTACGCAGGTGAGGGCGTCCATACCACCCCGCGCAGACCGAACGCGCCCGTCGGCCGAGTCGTGCGTTCCGGTCGCCGACGAGGCCGCCGCGCGGGCCCGGGGGCCGAGGCGCACGGGCGGGCCTGGGCTACGCCCGCTTTCGAGGCGGTGGAGCCAGTGGATGGCCGGGCCGGTGTGTGACATCGCGTTCCCCATCGGATCCTGAGGAAGTCCGGGGAAGTCCCGGGGGAACCCGTACAGAGCCTGTAGGAGAACCCGGAAAAACAGCCCTGAAATTGCCTGACAGGTGTCCGGAAGGGCTCGGCCTGAATTATCCGGTCGCGCCCGCCCGGGAACCGTCCGAAGCTGGTGGGGCTCTCTTCCGTCATGCCCCGGTCACCACCCGGTCACATGGGGCCCTGTCAGCCAACGCCCGGGGTGCGATTAGCGTCTACCCCGGAGAAACCTCCAAGAGACTCCCTGAGACTCCAAGAGATTCCACAGGACAGACACCGCCAGTTCGTCCGCGCGCGCCCGAGCCGAACCGAAACGGAAGTTGCAGTGGCCTTTGCCGAGCTGACCCCACGCAGACCTGCCATGCGTGCCGACAAGCCCACGCAGGCACGTGAGGTGTGGCACGAGCGACACCGGGTGGCCCTGACGGTCACCGCCGGCGCGGTGCCGCTGTACTTCGTGTGGTGGGCGGTGTTCGCGACCGGCGGCGGCGACCTGGCCGCGCAGGTGGCGTGGGCCGAGTTCGCGAAGATGTACCCCGGCTCCGCATACAACCTGTTCTGGTACGGCGGCCTGCACGCGGCCAACTACAGCCTGATGTCGCCGTACCTGATGGCCGCCATCGGTGTCGTCGCGACCACCATGCTGTCGGGGGTGGCCGCCACCGTGCTCGGTGCGGAACTCGTCGCGCGCACGGGCGTGCGCAAGCCGCTGTGGCCGGCCGTGGCGGTGGGGTTCTCGCTGTGGTGCCAGGTGATCTCGGGGCGCTCGACGTTCGTGCTGGGCACCGCCTTCGGGATGGCCGCCGTGCTGGCCGTGGTGAGCGGGCGCAGCACGCGGCACCTCGGCGTGGCCGCCGTGTGCGCGACGCTGGCCACCACCGGCAGTCCCGTCGCCGGCCTGTTCGTCCTCGTCGTCGGCGCCGCCTATCTGCTGTCGCGCGACTGGGGCCGGGCCGCGGCCCTGCTGGTGCCCCCGGTGGCCGTCGTGGGTGTCACGACGCTGCTGTTCCCGTTCGAGGGCGAGCAGCCCATGCCGTTCGCCCGTATATGGCCGCCCGTCGTGCTGTGCGCGATCGTCGTCCTGACGGCTCCGAGCGCCTGGCGCACACTGCGTCTGGGCTCCGCGGTGTACGCGGTCGGCGTGGTCCTCTGCTACCTGATCCCGACGCCGATCGGTACGAACGTCGAGCGGCTCTCGGAGTTGGCGGCCCCGGCGACGCTGCTCGCCATCATGATGTACCGGACCGAGCGGCGACGGCAGGGCGAGGAGCCGAGTGAGGGGTCGAGCGCGAGGCCGAGTGAGAGGTCCAGCGAGGAGTCGAGTGAGCGGCAGGCCGGGGAAGCCGCCACGGCTACCGCCACCGCTCCCCGGCTGCCCCTCCCCTGGTTCACGCCCCGGCGGCGCATGGTGGCCCTCGGGCTCGCGATGGCCATCGCGGTGAGCTGGCTGTCCGGCAAGACGATCGCCGACATCGTCACCAACACCACGGTGCCCGAGTGGGCCGTCAAGACGGACGGCGTCGTGAACGAGCTGAAGCGGCTGGGCGCCGAGGAGACGCGCGTCGAGGTCGTACCGGCCCGCGACCACCGCGAGGCCGCCATCCTCGCCCCGTACATCAACATGGCCCGCGGCTGGAACCGGCAGGCCGACGTCGAGCGGGGCCGGCTCTTCTACGAGGGCCACGGCGGCACCGAGGAGCCCGAGGGCGGCTTCTCCGCCGCGTCCTACAAGGCGTGGCTCTCCCAGTGGGCGGTGGGCTTCGTCGTCCTCGTCAACGGCGAACCGGACGGCCCGGCGAAGCTGGAACACGCCCTGGTGACCAGCGGGCCGAGCTATCTCCAGCCGGTCTGGGAGGACGCCAACTGGAAGATCTACCGGGTCAAGAACGCGACCCCGCTGGTCGACAAGCCCGCCACCGTGGTCAGCGCCGACGGCGCCAACCTCGTCGTCCGGATGCCGAGGGCCGGTGAGGTGACCGTACGGATCGCGTTCTCGCCCTGGCTGTGGGCGGAGAACGGCTGCCTGACGGACGACGGCGAGTTCACCAGGCTGACCGTCGAGCAGCCCGGCGACATCCGGATCAGCTCCGCGTACGGCGGCCCGTCCCGGGAGACGGCGTTGCAGTGCGAGAAGGAAACGGACGAGAACAAGTAACGGGGACCGCAACAGAGAAGCGCCTGCCCCGGTCGGTCCGACCGGGGCAGGCGCTTCTCTGTGTGCCGTGTGGTGCCGTGTGGTGCCGTGTGGTGCCGTGCTGCGTACCGCTCAGCCGACCCGTGTCAGCTTCTTGTCGTAGCCGGGCTCGACCAGGTCCTTCTGGAGCTGTACGGGCACCTTCACCGCGCCGCCCTTGCCGTCGCCCACGGTGAGGGAGCCCACCGCGGTGCCCGCCTTGGCGGAGTGCGGCAGGTCGTCGGCGGCCGCGAACGACAGCTCGACCTTCCGTCCGGCCCAGCCGACCGCCGTGACGTCCTTCGACAGCACGACCGGCGTCTGCCCGCCGAGGCCGTCGTCGACGTATCCGACGACGTCGCCCTTCTTGAGGATCTTCGACGAGAGCAGCGCATCCCGGGCGGCGATCATGGCCGTCTTGCTGACCGCGTTGACCGTGTCGATGATCGGCGCCGTGTGCTGGCCGAGGATCGCGCCGACGACGATGGCCGTCTCCCCGCCGACCTCCTTGGTGGCGGCGAAGAGCAGGTTGCCGCCGGCCGCGGTGGTGGTGCCGGTCTTGATGCCGATGGCGCCGTTGTAGGGGACGAGACGGTCGAAGTTTTCCCACTTCTTACCCGTGGGGTCGTACCAGACCGGCAGCTTGGTGATGTCCATCAGGGCCGGGATCTTCACCAGCTCGTTGCCCAGCTTCACCTGGTCCTCGGCGGTGGAGACGGTGGTCTCCTTGAGCCCGGAGGCGTCGGTGTAGGTGGTGTTCTTCATCCCGAGTTCCTTGGCGGTGTCGTTCATCTTCTTGATGAACGCGGCCTCGGTTCCCGAGTCCCAGCGTGCCAGCAGTCGCGCGATGTTGTTCGCCGAGGGGATCATGATGGCCGTGATCGCCTGCTGCTGGGTGAGGACGTCATCCTTCTTGGCGGTGGTGAGGGTGGACTCGCCGTCCTTCCAGTAGCCGGCTTCCTTCTCCGCGAGCGCGTCGATGGTGATCTTCGGCCCCGCCTCGCCGGACTTCAGCGGGTGGTCCTTGAGGACGATGTACGCGGTCATGGCCTTGGCGACCGACCCGATGGCGACCGGCTTCTGCTCGCCGAACTTCCCCATGGTCCCGACGCCGTTGACGTCCATCCAGCCCTGCCCCTCGGAGGGCCACGGCAGAGCGGCGGCCGTTCCGTCGAAGGTGTAGGAGTCCTTGGCGGTCAGCGTGAGCTCGGGGGCCGGCAACGGACGCATCGCCTGTACGACCGCAAAGACGATCGCCAACAGGATGGCCACCGGCGTCCAGATCTTGACGCGCCGCACGATCGTCCGCACCGCGGTGTCCCGGGGCGGCGGCGTGTTCGTCAGCTCGGCCAGCAGATCCAGCGGCGGCAAAGGCGGCAACGGCTGCTGCGTCGTCCGCTCCGGCCCCACCTGCGGGACGACGGCGGTGGCATCGGCGGCGGGCGCCTTGGGCGGCTGGGCGGCGGGCGTCCTGGGCGGTTCAGCGCCGGGCGGCGGCTTACGGGTGGCCGGGTCGTCCAGCTTCTTCAGGGCTACGAATTTGCTGGTGCGTTCAGCAACGGACTCGCCGTTGGCTTCCGCATCGGCGTTCGCGGCGGCGCCTGTCTCGCGCTTGTCGTCCTTGGGCTTCGCGGCCGGGACATCGGACAGCTTGAGCATCGTCGTCGGCTGATCGACCGGGGGTGCGGCGGGCGGGCGTACGGCTTTGAAGATGGCGGTGGGCTGGTCGACGGGCGGCTTGGGGGCCGGGTCGTCGGCATCCGCATGAGGTTCAGGGTCAGAATCGGCTTCGGGGTCAGCGCCTGCTTCGGCGCGAGCTTCGGCGTCGGCACCCGGATCCGCCTCGGCGTCGGCGTCGGTGCCAGCGCCGGCTTCGGCTTCGGCTTCGGCTCCGGCTCCGGCTCCGGCTCCGGAGCCTGCTTTTGCTTGACCATCGGCGTCGACACCCGGGACCGCATCGGCGACGACACGCGGGTCGGCGACGGCGACGGCACTGGACCCAGAGTCGATGCCGGAGCCTGCCCCGGTGCGCCCGTCGGCATCGGCATCGGCATCGGCATCGGGGCCAGAGTCCGCCTTGGCGCCAGCGTCGGCGTCGGCGTCCGCATCGGCGACGGAGTCTGCCTCGGTGCGAGCGTCGGCGTCGGCATCGGCGTCGGCATCGGCATCGGCATCGGCATCGGCATCGGCATCGGCATCGGAGCCAGAGTCTGCCTTGGCGCGAGCTTCGGCGTCCGCATCGGCGTCGGGGTCTGCCTCGGCGCGAGCGTCGGCGTCCGCATCGGCATCGACATCGACATCGACATCGGAGCCAGAGTCTGCCTTGGCGCGAGCTTCGGCGTCCGCATCGGCGTCGGGGTCTGCCTCGGCGCGAGCGTCGGCGTCCGCGTCCGCATCGTCGCCGACCCGCGGGTCGGCGACGGCGACGGCACTGGACCCAGAGTCGATGCCGGAGCCTGCCCCGGTGCGCCCGTCGGCATCGGCATCGGCATCGGGGCCAGAGTCTGCCTCGGCGCGAGCTTCGGCGTCGGCGTCCGCATCGGCGTCGGAGTCGGCCTCGGTGCGAGCACCGGGGCCGGAGTCGAGGTCTGCTTCGGCTTCGGCCGTCGTATTCGGCTCGGGCTCGGACGCCCCTTCGGGCTCAGGCTCGGTACCGGGCTCAGGCTCCGACGCTGCCTCGGGCTCCGATTCGCTCTCCTGTGCGCCCTCCGGCTCAGAGGAGTCCTCACCGGAGTCGCCGGAGGCCCCGTCGGCGACCTCAGGAGCCTCGTCAGCGGCCTCGGAGGGCTCATCCGGTCCGGCGTGGCCATCGGCCTCCGCCGCGGGCGCCTCGTCGCTCTCAGGGGCATCGGCCGGAGCGTTCACATCCGTATCGGGACGGTCTTCGTCGGCGGCACCCTCGACGCCTTCGGACTCCTCCGCGACCTTGCCCTTGGCGCCGGTCCCATCGTCGCCGCCGGCGACCCACGCGGCCACGGCCGCGCGCAACCGGGTGCTGCCCGACCCGTCGGTGCCGTCGGCCGGGGTGGCCTCGGCGGCATCCTCGGGCTCGCTCGCAGCCTCCGCGGCCGCGTCCGCCGTACTCACGTCCAGGTCGGCGCCGAGATCGGCGTCGGCCTCGACGCCGCCCTCCACGTCCGCGTCCGCGCCTTCCGCCTTCGCCGGAAGCGGCGGGCGGGAGAACACCCGCGTCGCCGTGTCCACGCCACCGCGCGCCGTGGACTCACGCTCCCGGGCCACCGCGAGCCGTGGGTCGCGTACCCCGGCGCCGGATTCACTCCTGGCCCCGGGAACCGGACCCGCGCTCCCCGACGTCGGTTCTTCCGACGACTCGCGCTGCTTCGACCTGTCGGGGGACTCGCCCGCCACCGATGCCTCCTTCATGCGCCGCACGTTCACCGTGCGTCTACCGAACCGTGAATCGTCAAAGGCAGCCCGAACGACACTGTCCGAACCACCTACCAGTGTCCTGTGCGCAGCCTTGACTCCTGCGGTAGACGAGAACGACATACCTACTGGTTCCACAACGAAGCGGTCACGCCCCCTCGACAGATGAATGTGAGAGGGGTCACCCTGTCATTCATCCACGCGGGGAGGCATGGATGGGCAGGAGCCGCAGATCAATTCCGGAAGAGCTTCTTCTGCTGGCGTTGGACCCGGCCACGGGTACCACCGCACAGCCGCAGTCGCTCGACCTCGGTCTGGCCGGAGCACAGCTAGTGGAGCTGGCGATGGCCGGACGGATAGCCCCGGACGGGGATCGTATCGCCGTGGTCGTACCACGGCCGACTGGAGATCCAACACTGGACTGTGCGTTGGAACTGCTTCGCCGACGCGGAGCACCCGTACGCGCAGTGAACTGGATTGGCGGGCCCCGCCTGGGGCTGCGTCAGACCTACCTCTCGCATCTTGAGCGGTGCGGCATGGTGCATGCCGTGGCGGGACAGATGTGCGGGGTGCTGCCGACGACTCGCTATCAGGCGACGGACACGGAGATCAGCCGGGAGATCAGAGCCCGACTGGACACCGCAATCCGCACCGGCGTTCCGCCGGATCCGCGGACGGCGGCGCTCGCCGCGCTGGCCCATGCGGTCGGTCTCGGCAAGCACCTGTATCCGGGTAACGAGGGACGTTCGTCCCGCTCCCGGCTGCGGGACCTGATCCGGCACGACCCCATGGGCGGACTGGTGGCCCACGCTGTCATGGACGTGCAGAACGGCGTCGCGGCCCAGCCGCGCCGCAGCCCGGCACCGGTCGGCCGTCAGGCCGCCCCCGGAGCCAGGTCCGCATCGGAGCCCGCACGCGGCGTTCCGATGCAGCCGCACCACGGATCGATGGCGCGCGCCGTGGCTCACTGAGCCGCAGTCCCGCGGCGAACGCCCGATCCGCGCAGCACCCGCACCACGCAGGACCACGCAGGGCATCAACAGCGCCGTACCGCAGTCCCCAAGACCGGTTCGGGAGCCGCTGGCCGCGCGGGGCGGTGAGGGACCGTAAGGACGTCCGCAAGGACTCCGAAACGGCCCTCGCCGCCCCGCGCGGACGCATGTCCGGATCCGGTGGCCGGCACAGACCGCCCAGCCCCGGCCGCCCGGCAGTGCCCGCCGACACATTGCGTCCGACACATGGCGTCCGGCACATGCGTGTCGGGAGTCGGCCGGAAGCGAGCCCGAAGGATAAGCGGAATCCGCCGAACTGGCGTGTACCGGGCGCATATCTCCCACCCAGACACCGCATATCCGCAGTTTCCCAGCGGTAGCACGCACCTTGGTGGCAGTCTGCTCAACAGCAGATACGGAAAGTGGCAAGTACAGGTACGCAGCCGGAGGTGCACGTCCCATGGCGTCCAACGTCAATCCCACCGTCAGGCGACGCCGGTTGGGCCAGGAGTTGCGCAGGCTCCGCGAACAGAAGGGCATGACGGCCGAAGAGGTCGCCGAGCGGCTGCTGGTCTCCCAGTCGAAGATCAGCAGGTTGGAGAACGGCCGCCGCAGCATCAGCCAGCGCGATGTCCGCGACCTGTGCGGGGTGTACGACGTCGAGGACCAGCGGATGGTCGACTCCCTGATGGAGATGGCCAAGGACTCCCGCCAGCAGGGCTGGTGGCACGCGTTCGGTGACGTCCCGTACAGCGTGTACATCGGACTGGAGACGGACGCGGCGTCGCTGCGGGTGTACGACCCCCAGGTCATCCCGGGGCTGTTGCAGACCCGCCCGTACGCGGAGGCCCTCATCACCGGCGCGCTGCCGGAGACGGCCTCCAGCGACATCGACAACCGCGTCCAGGTCCGGTTGCGGCGGCAGGAACGAATCACCGCCCTGGAGAACCCGCTGCGCCTGTGGACGGTGCTCGACGAGGCGGCGCTGCGCCGTCTCGTGGGCAACAAGCTGCTGATGCGGGAGCAACTCGAGTCCCTGGTCGAGCAGTCCCAGCTGCCGCACGTCACCGTGCAGGTCATCCCCTTCGAGATGGGGGCGCATCCCGGCCTCAACGGCCAGTACGCGATCCTGGAGTTCCCCGACGCGGCCGATTCCAGCGTGGTCTACATCGAGGGCGTCACCAGCGACCTCTATCTGGAGAAGGCGCAGGACGTACAGAAGTACAGCGTCATGTACGAACACTTGAGGGCACAGGCCCTCAATGTGGAACAATCCCGGCAATTCATCGCGGACTTGGCGAAAGAGTACGCACGCTGACGCCCTGGAGAAGCAAGGGACGCACAGTACACCTGCGCATCACGCCAGTGGAAGAGCCCGCTGGTATATGCCACCCGGTCGAGTGAACGACCAGTCCGCTTAACGGTGTTGGCGAGTAGCGTCGATCAGGCCATCGAAGAACAACGTTGGCGCAAACCGTGCCGCGGGCTCCGCAGGGTGCCCTCCGGTCGGCGACAGCAACTCACCACTGGTCAAAGCGGAGCGAACATGGCAATTCAGCAAGGCGCCACGAGCACCTGGACGAAGTCCTCGTACTCCACTGGCAACGGCGCGTGCGTCGAGGTCAAGTCCCCGATTCACGCGGCGATGGCGGTCCGGGACTCCAAGGTCCCGTCCGGTCCGACGCTGGCTTTCCCGGCCGACTCATGGAACTCGTTCGTGGCAGAGGTCAGTCGGGGAGCGTTCGACCTCATCTGATGCGTCACCGCCACTTCCCACAACTCCATAAGCACCGCAGGAAGAGCCCTCTCGACTGGCCCGCCGTCCTGGCCGAGGGGGCTCGGCCATGCCCGGCTCCGGTCACCTGAGCCGGTCGACGTACAGGTCGGTGCCGGGCACGGTGGGAATGAACGGAGCCACGAACTCCACCCGCCCCAGGCCGACTTCGGCCACATCCTCCCCCAGCCCCGTGAAGTACGGCTCCCAGCAGTCCCGTGGATCCGCCTCCAGGAACCACAGCAGCGTCAGCCGTACGTCCACGCCCTCGACCTGCTTCACGTACGTCATACGGTCGCCGGGCAGCGGGGTCGGGTGGAAGACGGTGACCATGGCGGCCGGTGAGGCGCTCAGGCGCTTGGGCAGGTGGCGGGTGCGGAGCCACTCCAGCAACTCCGCCCGCGCTGCCGGACTTTCGGCGTCGATGACCTGCAACACCAGTCCCGCGTACGGGTGGTCCAGCGCGTGGAAGTCCCGGGGGCCGGCGGCGCCGTCCCGGTAGACGGTCGTCTCGTGGTCCTGGAACGCCGTGAAGACGTGGGTACGGTCGTGATAGACGCGTGCGTCGCGGTTCAGGCGTTTGTTGATGCCGACGGTCCAGCGCATGTGGTCGGCGTAGCGGCCCTGAGTGATCCAGTACGTGGAGAGATAGCAGCCCGCGGTGACCGGTTGCGCGATCGCCGACTTCTCGGGGTAGCGCAGGAGTTGGAGGTCCCGGGGTGCGACCCAGCGGCGGCCGGAGAACATCCAGGGCATGGCCATCGCACCGGCGATGAAATGATCATCTTCGTACCAGCGGTTGTACGCGTACTCGTGGCCCGGGTGCGGTTCGACCATGGTGATGAGCGCATGGCCCGGGTGGACTCCGTACGGGCCGACTGCCGCGAGTTCGGCATACACCTCGCTGCGGGTCTCCTCGTCATGGGTTTTCTCGCTCATTCTCTTCCCCTTCCTCTCTCTTCCTCTCTCTTCCTTCCTCCTTCGGACGCCCATACTCTGACGCTCCGTCAGATAATCCGCCAGTGTCGGGGAGGGCTTCGATGTCGCTGCTCACAGGGAAGACCGTGGTGGTGTCGGGAGTCGGCGCCGGGCTCGGGCGTCAGGTCGCGGCGGCTGTCGTGCGGGACGGGGGTAACGCCGTGCTCGGAGCGCGCACCGAGGCGCACCTCGTGAAGACCGCCGCCGAGCTCGATCCGGACGGGGCGCGGACGGCGTACCTCGCGACCGACATCACCGACGAGGGGCAGTGCCGGGCGCTGGCCGCGCTGGCGTGCGAGCGGTTCGGGCGGATCGACGGGGTCGTCCATGTCGCCGCCTGGGACAGCTACTTCGGGGGGATCGAGGACGCGGACTTCGAGAGCTGGGCGGGTGTCGTCGATGTGAATCTGCTGGGCACTCTGCGGATGACGCGGGCCTGCCTGCCGGCCCTGAAGGAGCGGGGCGGGAGTGTGGTGTTCATCGGTACGCAGTCCGCCGTGGCCGCCCCCTCCCAGGTGCGGCAGGCCGCGTACGCCGCCTCCAAGGGGGCGTTGACGAGCGCGATGTACTCGCTGGCGCGGGAACTCGGGCCCCATCGGATACGGGTCAACACCGTGCTGCCGGGCTGGATGTGGGGGCCGCCGGTGGAGGCGTACGTGCGGTTCACGGCTCGGGGGGACGGGGTGCCGGAGGCCGAGGTGCGGCGGCGGCTGGCGGAGCGGATGGCGTTGCCCGAACTGGCCACGGACGGGGATGTCGCGGACGCGGTGGTGTTTCTGGCGTCGGAGCGGGCTCGGGCCATCACCGGGCAGTCGTTGCTGGTGAACGCGGGGGAGTTGATGCGGTAGCTGATATTCCGCCAATCATTCAGTGGTCGCATTGAGTTCATGGACATGAACCGAGGTCAGTGCGGCGAACTTTTTTACTCCCTCTTGACTGTACGAGCTGTTGTCGCTGCCATGCCAGCGAATCGACGATGAGCGGGCGCTCGACACCCCCGCTCGACTTGCTCGACGCCCCTGGGAGGGAGCACATGAACGGCCTCGACTGGACCGTGCTCATCGCTTACTTCGGTGTGATGGTCGCGATCGGTGTGTGGTCCCACAAACGGGTCGACAACGTCAGTGACTTCTTCACGGCGGGTGGAAAGATGCCGTGGTGGCTGTCCGGCATCTCCCACCACATGTCCGGCTACAGCGCGGTGATGTTCACCGGCTACGCGGGCATCGCCTACACATACGGCGTCACGTCCTTCGTCACCTGGTCCTTCCCCATCGCACTGGGCATCGCCATCGGCTCCAAGCTGTTCGCGCCGCGCATCAACCGGTTGCGGTCGCGGCTCCATGTGGCTTCCCCGCTGGAGTACCTGAAGAACCGCTACGACCTGAAGACACAGCAGGCGCTGGCGTGGTCCGGGATGCTGCTGAAGATCGTGGACGTGGGCGCCAAGTGGGCCGCGATCGCGACCCTGTTGTCTGTCTTCACCGGCATGTCCCTCAACCAGGGCATCCTCATCACCGGCGCGATCACGGCCGTGTACTGCACGATCGGCGGGCTCTGGGCCGACGCGCTCACGGAGTTGGGGCAGTTCGTCATCCAACTCCTCGCTGGTATCGCGATGTTCGTGGCGGTGGTCTCCAAACTCGGCGACCACGGAGGATTCTTCGGGGTCTGGGACGAGCCCGCGCTACAGGGGCACGGGAAGCCGCTGGTGGGTCCGTACGGCACGGTGTTCCTGCTCGCGTTCCTCTTCATCAAGCTGTTCGAGTACAACGGCGGCATGCTCAACCAGGCCCAGCGGTACATGGCGACGGCCAGCCCCCGGGAGGCCGAGCGGTCGGCGCGACTGTCGGCGATCCTGTGGCTGGTCTGGCCGTTGGTGCTGTTCTTCCCGATGTGGATGTCTCCGCTGCTGGTCCAGTCGCAGAAGCCGGACGGGTCCGACTCCTACGCCCTGATGACCGAACAGCTGCTGCCGCACGGGTTGTTGGGGCTCGTCATCGTCGGTTTCTTCTCCCACACGATGGCCATGTGCTCGTCCGACGCGAACGCCATCGCCGCCGTCTTCACCCGGGACGTCGCGCCGGTGGTCTGGAAGCGGGCGCGGACGTGGACGGACTCGTCGGGGCTGGTTGCGGCGCGGGTGACGACGGTTGTCTTCCTCGGGCTGTCGATGGCCGCGGCGACGCAGGTCAACTCCCCCGCGTTCAAGGACATCATCACCGTCGTCATCAAGTGGGTGGCCGGTCTGATGGGTCCGATGGCGATTCCGATGATGCTGGGTCTGCTGCGGCCGTTCAGGCGGTCGGGGCCGACGGCGGCGCTGGGCAGCTGGTCGATGGGGTTGCTCGCCTTCTGGCTGGTGAACTATCCGATCAACTGGAGCGTGGAGGGCGGGGTGCCGCTCCAGTACCAGGTGTCGATCCCGCTGGCCGTCTCGCTGGTGCTGTACATCCTGATCGGTTTCCTGCGGCCCGAGGACACGCCGGAGCGGTTGGCGGTCATCGAGGCGGTGAACACGGACGACAGCGGGAGCGCGGCGGTGCGGGTGCCTGTTCCGCAGCAGCCTGTGGACGTGGCGCCGGTCAAGGACTGAGGGTGCGGGTGGGGTGAGGTGGGGGTGGGGGTAACTGTTGAGGTTCTCGCCCCCGCCGCCCCTACCCGTCCCATCCCGTTCCTGGGGGCTGCGCCCCCGGACCCCCCTCCGGCCCTGAACGGGCCTTGTCCTCAAACGCCGGACGGGCTGGAGATGCGGGCCGGTCCTGGAGGGGTACTGGCCGGAACCGGAGATGCCGGCCGGCAGCGAGAAGTTCAAGGGCACCCTGGAATCGCGCCGAGACGGGTGGCTGGGTGGGAGACACGACCTGGGCTGCACCAGCGTTGCCCCTCAGGCACCGGGCGAGATGAATGTGCCGTCTTCGACCCCCTCACACCCGCCGCGGAAAGTCCCCCCGGGCCGTCTGAGCCAGGCCCGCCAGGAGGAGGGCCGCGGATCCCGCCCAGGAGACCGCGTCGGCGGGTTGTGCCGCCGGCCACGCCCACCAGTGGGCCGTCTGTTCGGGGCCGTAGCCCATGACGGACACGACCAGGGCGTACAGCGTCGGAATCACTGTTGAGGCGTGGGTGCCGAGAGCCGCTCTGCCGATGAGGGCGAGCCCGGTGTAGCAGGCCAGGTTGCGGACCGCCGACTCGATCGTCCTGACCGTGAGGTCGTCGACACCGCCGATCCAGCCTGCCGCAACCGGCGCCGCCACGGCGGCAGTTGCCGCCAACACAGCGACGGCGAGCAGGGAGTCCAGGGCGGCGACTCGGCGTACCGCAGTCGTCTCGACGGGTGTGGGCGTGCCGTAGCACGCGTTCAGGGCGATGGCCGGCGCCAGGGGGGCGAAGAGGAGGAGCGGGACGTTCGCCGATGTCGCTCCGCCCAGTTGGGGCAGTGGCAGGCTGCTGTTGCCCAGGACGAGGCTCACGGCCCAGAACCCGGCGGTGACGATCACGAGCAGGGCCATGCGTCGTGTGTGGAGCCACCAGATCATCGCGGCATGCACCGCACCTGGGCGAGGGTGGCGCGGTACCAGTCCTTCTGGTTGCCCAGGGGGGAGTCGAGGACGTGTCCGACGGGCGCCCATATCCGTGGGTCGGTGCGGAGGCGTGCGTCCTGTGGAGTCATGCCGGCGCGTACGGCGAGCCAGCTGCGGAGCTCGTCCTCGGCGTCGTACGCCCGTTGTGCGGCGGTGGCGGGGTCAGCCGGGCAGTTCGCGTGCGCGCTGTTCTCGTCGTGCGGGCTGTCGACCAGCGTCACGGTGAGATCGGAGACGAGGCCGGTCACGATGTCCTGGCTGGTGAAGCCGGGGTCCTGGCGGACCGTCACCGTCCACTGCCTCTGGTGTGTCTGGCCGGGCTCGGGCTGCTGGAGGCTTTCGGTGATGACGTCCGGTGAGGTCACTCCGACGAGACGGAGGCGTTCGGCGGCTGTGCTCACGGCGCGGGCCGTCTCGGCGAGACGGGGCTCGTGCTCGGGCCAGACGCACACCCGTGTGCCCCGGGAGTCGGCGCAGACCAGTTCGGACGCCGGGCGCGTCCGGATCGCGTCGGGGCCGAGTCCGTCCACGAGGCCGACGCTCGCCGTGGTGGTGGCTGCGGCGACGGCCAACGCCAGTGCGGCACCCGCGTACGGGACGAAGCCGGGCAGGGTTCCCAGCCGCGGTGTGTGCCGGGAGAGCGTCGCGGCGGCGACGGCCACGGCGGCCAGGCCGACCGCCACCAGGGCGGGTCCGACGATGCCCGCCGGGTCGACCGCGGAGGTGTTCATGCAGCAGCCGGAGGCCGGCCGGGTGAGGTGGCGCAGCCACAGGGGCTCCAGCGCGGGCGGGTACACGTTCCACAGGTAGTCGCCGATCAGCACCACGGGGACGGCGGCCACCGCGGGCAGCCACATGCCGACCGCGTAGCCGACGACGACATGCGCGCACACGATGAGGCCGGCCGAGGCGATGATCCGGGCGTCCGGCCATCCCGGAGCCGACTCCATGTGCAGGCGGGCCACGGCGAGTGCGGCCGCGAGGGCGAGGAAGCCGAGCAGTACGACCGGTGTGAGGGCTGCCACGGCGATCTGCCACCCGTTGCGGGTCGGGGTCCCGTCCCCGATCCGGGCGCGGCGGATTCGTCCGGCTTCCCAGGCGGCGCAGGCCGCGGTGACCGGGGCGATGAAGATCAGGGCCGAGACGGCCTTGGCGGTGGCCGCGGTCCAGTAGCCGTCCAGATCGCCGGCGACGTAGTCCGAGGAGACGTAGAGGGCGACGATGACCAGCAGCAGGGGAGCGGCGAGGACCGCCGAGTTGGCGCGCGGGTGGAGGCGGAACATCACCATGTCTCGCCCCCGCCGAGAACCGCCGCGTAGGCGCCGTCCGCGACGCGGCCCGACGCCGTGTCGTCGGGTGCCCGGGCGTAGAACTCCTCGACGGTGCCGCTGAATCGGACCGTCCCGTCCGACAGGACGACGACATGGTCGTAGACCTCGGAGAGGTCCTCGGTCTGGTGGGTGGAGACGACGACGTCGGCGCTCTCGGAGAGCTGCTCGACGACCTTCCGGAACGTGCCCCGCTGGGCGGGGTCCAGGCCCGCTGTCGGTTCGTCCATCAGCACGAGCCGGGAGGAGTGCACCAGTGTCTGGGCGACGCCGACGCGGCGCAGTTGGCCGCCGGACAGCGATGCCGCCTGCTGGCCGGCCTTCTTGGCGAGTCCCACGCGCCCGAGTGCCTCCAGGGCCTGGTCCCACGCCTCACGTCGTGACATGCCCTTGAGCCACCCTGCGTAGGCGACCTGTTCCTGGCACGTCATACCGGGAACGGGGGTGATGTGCTGGGGCATCCACCCGACCTGGCGTCGGTAGGCGCGTAGTTGGGAACGCGCGGCGGGGTCGAGTCCGGCGAAGGAGACGGTGCCGGTCCGGGGCTTCAGTGCGGAGGCGGCGAGAGCCAGCAGTGTGGTCTTGCCCGCGCCGTTGGGCCCGAGCAGGACGGTGCGGCCGGCGGGGAAGGCGAAGCTGAGTCTGTCGAGGACGACCGGGCCCCGCCGGTACTGATAGGTGCAGGTGGCGAACTCGACAGACACAGCCTCACAGCCTTCTTGCATACCTACGGATGTACACACACGCAGACGCACAGATACACAGACGTACAGAAAATGACGGTGCTTCGGCGCGCCGCTCAGCACCGGGTCAGTATCGGACGGAGACCGAGTCGACCTTCAGGTAGTAGCCCGAGGAGGCGTCCTGGATCTTCGTCACGGTGAAGTGGTAGTCGCCCTTCGGCTGGTCGCCGAAGGCGTGGGAGGCCGAGCTGGAGCAGTGGAAGGTGTAGCGGCCGCGGTCCTCGTCGGGCTCGACGATCGAGGTCTCACGGGTCAGCTGGAGCTGCGTGTTGTCGACCGGGGCGCCCATCCCCCCGTTGCTGCAGCCGCTGAGGGAGATGGAGGTGCTGACGCTGTCGTTGTTGTTGTCGGTCCACGTACGGGAGTTGAACCCGGTGCGGACCCCGTTCATGCTGGAGCTCCAGTTGCCCTCCGCCTGAGCGGGTATCGCGCCGGCCATGACGGCCGCCGCGGCACACCCGGTGACGGCCGCGATCATCCTCTGTCTGCGCATGTTGCGTCCCCTCGTTTTTCTGTGTGGATCGGGGACCGACGCTACGCAGGACGATCTTGCTGCAGGTGAACGGCGAGAGAAGTGATCATGGAGGTCCCCCTCCACGACCAGCACACCCTCACGCCCGCGGATACCGCGCGAGCCACCCCGGGGAGGACCCTGCCGGGCCGTGCAGGGCCGGGCCCTGGGTCATCTCCATCGCGAAGTCGTCCGCGAGGACCAGCATCGTCGGCCGGCCCTCCAGTTCCGCCAGCCAGGCGGGCGGGAGCGCCGTCTCGCCGTGCAGGGCGCCCAGCAGGCCGCCGGTCAGGGCGCCCGCCGCGGCCGAGGGGCCGCCGTGGTTGACCGACAGGGACAGGCCGTGGCGGACGTCCTCGCCGACCAGCGCGCAGTACACCGCCACCGACAGAAGGCCCTCCGCCGTGCAGGCGCCGGCCAGGTCCTCGACCCGGGCGGGGGACGGGATGCCCTGGCGTACGGCGCCCAGAGCACGCTGGAGGGCCTCCGCGACCTGCTGGTGGCCGGGTCTGGCCGCCAGCAGGGCCAGCGCCCTCTGCACCGCCGCGTCGAGGCTCTCACCGCGTGCGAGGCCGTGCACGATCACGGCGTACGCGCCCGCCGCCAGGTAGCCCGTCGGGTGGCCGTGGGTCTGCGCGGCGCACTCCACCGCCAGCTGCATCACGAGCTGCGGCTCCCAGCCGACCAGGAGCCCGAACGGGCCCGAGCGGGCCGCCGCCTCCGCCCCCGCCTCACCGGGGTTCTTGGGCGCGTCCAGGGTGCCCATCGTCTCGTCGCCGAGGCCGAGCACGCAGGCGAGGGCCGGGTCGCGGGGGGCGTACAGCCATTCCTCGCGGGCCAGCCAGCCGTCGTCCTTGCGGCGTTCGTCGGGGCCCCAGTCGCTCTGGGTGGCCGCCCAGCGGCGGTAGGCGCGGTGCAGGTCGGTCGGCGGGTGCCAGGCGCCGGTGTCGCGGCGCACCTGGGCGCGGATCAGGCCGTCCAGGGTGAAGAGGTTGAGCTGGGTGAGGTCGGTGATCGCGCCGCGTCTGCCGTACGCGAAGGCCAGATCGGTGAGGCCCTCCGCGCCGTACGCCTCGTGGACGGAGGCGAGGGTGAGTCCGTCGAGCGGGGCGCCCAGGGCGTCGCCGAGGGCCGCGCCGAGCAGGGTGCCGCGGACCCGGCTGCGGAAGTCCTGCTGCTCGGAGCGGCCCCAGATGGCGCCGGACGCGGCACCGGTCACGCCACCGGATGTCATCACACCCACCTCGGACCTCCCTCACAGCATCGTTCGTACGATTGACAGCTCAGCACTGTAATCGACCGGGAACGGTCCGTTCAGGGCTCGGATTGGTATGCGGAATGTGGCACGAGTGGTCATGACTCGGCATGAGTGATCCCGGCTGGTCACCAATCGAGAGGCTTACGCCCTACCCACGCAACCCTCACAAACCCCCCATGTTCCAGATCCCGCACACCTCGCGCTTCGCACTCGTCACTCCGTGAACCGCCGGCTGATCCCCTCCCTGGCCTCCCGCACCCGGTCCAGCCGTACGGCGATCCGCTCCCCGTCCGCCGCCGCACCGCCCTGCGCCAGCGTCTGCGCCTGCGCCACCTCGCTCAGCAGGTCGGCCAGCCACGCCACATCCACCCACTCCCGCGTCCCCGAGAGCAGGCTTGCGAGGTGTCCGTCCAGGCCGGCCCAGTCGCCGAGGCCCGCCGCGATCACCGCGTGCAGGAAGTCGAAGGCGCCCTCGGTCAGCTCCCAGCCGGAGGCCAGCCGGTCCGCCTCGCGCCAGACCGGGCGGGCCGCCTCGATGCCCTGCTCCCCGCCGACCGCGAGGGCCAGACAGAAAGCACCGCCGGCCTCGTGCAGGACGCGCATCCGCTCCGCCGTCTCCCGGGCCGCCGCCCACTGCCCCGCCCTGCGCTGGGTGCGGGCCAGCTCCTCCAGGCCGGCCGGCTCCACGAGCCCGTGCCGCGCGGCCTCCGCGAGCGCTGACGCCGCGTCCTCGGGGCGCCCGTCCAGGAGGTGGATCTGCGCGAGGGTGTGGTGCGCCCAGGCAAGGTCGTCGCCGATCACGAGGTAGCGGTGGAGGTCGGTGCGGGCGTCCTCGGGGCGGCCCACCGCCAGCAGGGTCATGATCCGGCGCATCAGATGCCAGGCCCCGTCCGGGTCGAGCGCGACCGCCCGGTCAAGATCCGCCAACGCCTCCCCGTACAACCGCAGTTCGTGCAGTACGGCACCCCGGCAGCCGATCGCCCACACACTGTCCGGCGCCAGCGAGAGCGCCCGGTCCAGATCCGCGCGCGCCTCCTCGAACCGGCCCAGGCAGCGCAGTGCCTCGCCCCGGTTCCACAGCGCCCACGCACTGTCGGGCTCCAACTCGACCGCCCTGTCGGCGTCTTCGTACGACGCCTCGTATCCGTCGACCCGACGGTGCACCACCGAGCGCTGCACCAGCGCCCAGGCGTACGACGGATACAGCTCCAACGCCTTGTCGAGATCGGCCAACGCCCCGCCGTGGCGGCCGAGTCGGCTGCGCGAGGCGCCCCGGCTGGCGTACGCCGACGCGTACGCCGGGTCGAGTTCGAGGGCCCGGTCGTAGTCGGCGAGCGCCTCGGCGTCGCGGTCGGCGCCTCGCAGCGCGTCGCCGCGCTGGCACGCGACCCAGGCCAGCTCGGGGCCGAGCGCCACCGCCCGGTCCAGGTCGGCGAATTGGGCGGCCCGATCCCCGCGCGAGCGGTGCACCCTGGCCCGCCGGACCAGCGCCCACACGTGCTCGGGGTCCAGTTCCAGGGCCCGGTCGAGGTCGGCGAGCGCCTGCTCGGTGTCGCCGGTGCCGTGCCGGGTGACACCACGGGAGGCCCAGGCGCCGGCCAGCTCGGGGCCCAGGACGACGGCCCGGTCCAGATCGCGGACCGCTTCCTCGTGGTGGCCGAGGATGCGGTGGTAGTCGCCGCGTACGAACAGGACGCGCGCCGTGTCGGGGGCCAGTTCGTCGGCCCGGTCGAGGTCGGCGATGGCGGCGGCGTAGTCGCGCTGTTCGGCACGGGTGACGCCCCGGCCGTAGTAGGCGCGCTCCAGCCCGGGATCGAGGGCGACGGCCTGTTCGTACTCGCCGAGGGCCTTCTCGTACTCTCCGCCCAGCCGCAGTTCGCGCCCGCGCAGCATGCGCGCGACGGCCTGCCCGTGCGTATCGAGCCCGGCCCGGCCCAGCAGCAGCGCGAGCGCGCCGAGCACCCCGCCGTCCCTGCCCTCTCTGCCGTCTCTGCCGTCTCTGCCGTCTCTGCCGTCCTCGGCCGCGGAGAGCGCGGCGATCAGATCCCGCCCCCAACTCGCCACGGCTGCCGCCTCGTTGTCGTCCCCCGCCTCCACCAGCACCCGCGCCCACCGCCGGGCGACCACCTCCCCGTGGTCGCAGGCGTCGACGCCGTCCCGCAGGACGACGGGGAGCGCGGCACGGGGAGACGCACACAGCAGGTGGTAGGACTCCGCGAGCCGCAGCTCCCGCCACTCCTCCTCGCCCCACAACTCATCGGCGGACAGCGGGACTTCGACCTCCGCCCGCCATCGCCCGAAGGTCTCGGCGAGACGGGTGTGACGTTCGGCCCAGCCGCGCGGGGAACGACGGCGCTGCAGACGGAGCATCGGAGCGCGCACGACATCGTGGTACTGGATCCGGTCGCCCCGCTCGCTGACGAACGGAAGCGACCTCAACCATCCGTAGAGCGCGTCGAGTTGATCCTCCTCGCAGTCGACGGCGGCGCGGAAGACGTCCGCGTCCAGACGCCGGGGCAGGGCGCAGGCGAGGGCGGCGGCCTGGCGCACCGGGTCGGTCTCCCACTTCAGGAACCGGCCCACGGCGGTCGCGCTCGGGTCGCCGACGTCGTCCGGGTCGGCGGGGCGGGCCTCGGCGAGGGTCGACACCAGCACCGGCAGCCCACCCGTGAGCCGCAGCACCTCCTCGACGACCGGCTCGTCCGTCACACCCTTGTCGGCGAGCAGTCCCCGCGCCTCGGCCTCCGTGAACGGCCCGAGCGGCACATCGGCGACGAAGTCGGCGAAGCCGCCCCAGCGCCCGGTGTCGAAGGGCCGCTGACCTGCGGTGACGAGGACGAGGTTGGCGGGGAAGGAGAGGTCGCCGTAGCGGTCGGTGGTCATGATGTCGTGCAGCCAGCCGTCGAGGAACGGGCCGGTGCGCTCGTACGTGTCGAGGAACAGGACGATCCAGGGCACGACGGCGCAGATGTCGTTCAGCTCGGCGAGCAGCACCGGGGTGAGGACTCGCTCGGGTGCGAGGACTAGCTGTACGTCGTCCTGGTTGCGCAGCCTGGCGGCGATCCCGGCCCGCACCCAGTCGGCGCCCTGCGCGATCCGGTCGGCGTCGAGGACACCGGCGAGCGGTCCGACGACCGGGATGAGTCCGGCGCCGACAAGCCCGATCCGGGCGGCCGTCAGACTGCCGGCCGAGGGACTCTCGGGCTGCGGTTCAAGGCTCGCGACGGCGGACTCCGCCTCGTACCGCCGCTCACGATGGGCCGCGAGCAGCCGCTCCAGCTCCTTGAACCGCCGCCCCTGGACAGCGAACTGACGGCACATCACCGCCAGCGCCTCCGGCACACTCCCGGCGCCCTCGTCGACGTACGCGGTGAGCGCGCCGCGTTCCTTGGCCTGCTGCTCCAACTCCCGTACCAGGAAGGTCTTTCCGACTCCGGCGTTGCCGTGCACATGGAAGCGGAAGCGGTGGCGTTCGTCGTCCGGCGGCAGGTCGAAGTTGGCCCGGAACGCGGCACGTTCGGCACCCCGGCCGACAAATCCGGCACGTCTGCGCTGCTGGATCAGCTGCCGCATCGACGGCCGCGGGTCCTGAGCCATCAGTACGTCTCCTCGCGTCGTGACAAGTGCCTGGTGGGTGCATCGGTGGCGCGTGCATCAGTCTGGCCCAACTCCCGTGCAGGGAAGGGGAGGACGGCGTGCGAGACGGCGTACCGGCCGGTCATAGAGTTGCCCCATGACCTCAACAGGTACCCCCCACCCCACCCGTACCGCCCACCCCCCACACACCGCGCTCACCCTCGCCTCGACCCTGCTGACGGCGACCGTCGCGCTCTACATAGCCCTCGTGGCACTCGGTAACATCACCGACTTCGACTCGAACCAGCAGTTCGTGCGTCATGTCCTCGCGATGGACACCACGTTCAAGGACGACGACCTGATGTGGAGAGCCATCACGTCGAAGGGCCTCCAGGACACGGCGTACGTGGCGATCATCGCGTGGGAGACGCTCGCCGCGCTCGTCCTCATCGCCGCCACGTGGTTCTGGGTCCGCCGCGACCTCGAACAGGCGCGGCGCATCTCGACGTACGGCCTGCTGATGCTGATGCTGCTCTTCGGCGCCGGTTTCATCGCGATCGGCGGCGAGTGGTTCGCCATGTGGCAGTCGGGCGACTGGAACGGGCTGGACGCGGCGACGCGGGTGTTCACGCTGAGCGGGGTCGTGCTGCTGGTGATCCACCTGCCCACGGGTGCGCCCCGAACGGCCGCCGACGAGTCGTAGGAAGGCAGGGCAGGGCAGAGAGCGGCGCGCGCCGCCTACTTGACGACCGTCACCGCGGTCCCCGTGTCGCCGAAGGCCCACAGGGCGGTGCCGTCCGCCTTGGACATACGGATGCCGCCCGTTTTGACGCCGAGCGCGGGCTGCGGTGAGGCGCCGTCGACGGCGTTGGAGAAGGCGATCGAGAGCCCGGATCCGGTGGCGAAGAACATGACGTGCTCGATGGCGACGCCGTCGGAGCCGGTCCGGGCCTCGTCCCGCTGCCCCACCGTGTACCTGCCCGGGTCCGGGCTCACCGAGCCCGGCCACACCACGAACGTACGCCGGGACTGCTCGCTCGCGTCGACCAGCCAGACCCGCTTCTGCCCGAGCGAGTAGACGACCCGCCGCCCGGTCCCGGACCCGTCGGGAACGGCCACCTCGGCAGCCTGACTGTGCTTGCCGGAGGGCTTCGCCGAGGCGGACGCGCTGGGTCTGGCAGCTGCGGCGTGCGGCTGCGGACCCTGCTCGGCCTTCACGGCCAGTGCGGCGACCACGGCGACCGCGCCGACGGTCAGACCGGTGACCCAGACCGATGAGGGAAGCCGTCGGGCAGCCACGGTCACGCATCTCCTCAGCAACGGAACCCACCGCCGGGTCCTCCGCCGGGGGTCGGATCATCGTACTCCGACGCGCACTCCGTCCCTGGCCGCGCGAAAACCGCTGACGGCTTCCGGCGAGGGCGGAGTGTTGCGCTGCAAACGCTGCAAAAGAATCTCCACAGCCTCGCCAGAGTGATTGACGAGCAGGGTGGGGCGATCTACCTTCTGATCGACTTTCCGAACCTAGTTCGAAATTTCGGCCATTCCGCTTGCCAGGCTGCGTATCCCACGTCCCCACTCCCCCTCCCTCACTCACACGTCACGCAGCCGCTCACTCCGCTCCCAGAGCCGCACTCGCGTCCGCACCCGCACCTGCTTGGAGATCACGATGAGCGCAAGACCCCAGCCGTCCCGCCGCCTCTTCCTCGGCATGGCCGCCACCACTCCTCTCGCCATGTCCGGCGTGATGACCCTCGGCGCCGGCACCGCCCACGCGGCCGACTCGGCGTACGTGATGTGCTACTTCACCGAGTCGACGAGCCTCGGCGCGGGCACCGACTACGGCCTCCACCTGGCCGTCAGCACCGACTCGCTGAACTGGACGCCGCTGAACCAGAACAATCCCGTGGTCACCCCCACCGCGGGCGCCCTCGGCCTGCGCGACCCGTTCCTCATGCGCAAGCAGGACGGCACGTTCGTCGTCCTCGCCACCGACCTCAAGGGCACGGACTGGTCGTACAACAGCCAGTACATCCACGTCTGGGACTCGGCCGACCTGCGCACCTTCACCGGCTACCGCCGCCTCAAACTCCACGACATGACCACGCACAGCTGGGCACCCGAGGCGTTCTGGGACGCGGGGCGGGGCCAGTACGCGGTGATCTACTCGGCGGTCAACTCCAGCGGCCACAACGTCATCATGGTCAACTACACCAGCGACTTCGTCACGGCGTCGGCCCCGCAGGTCTTCTTCGACCCCGGGTACGAAGTGATCGACGGGGACATGGCGGTGGGCGTCAACGGCTACAACTACCTGTTCTTCAAGAAGAACCA
This sequence comes from Streptomyces sp. NBC_00576, assembly GCF_036345175.1. Taxonomy (NCBI): domain Bacteria; kingdom Bacillati; phylum Actinomycetota; class Actinomycetes; order Kitasatosporales; family Streptomycetaceae; genus Streptomyces; species Streptomyces sp. NBC_00576. The sequence continues at coordinate 4,642,704 of NZ_CP107780.1, forward strand.
GACACTGGTCTCCGCGCGCTCCACCACCCTCAACCCGGGCAGCTTCACCGAGTACAGCGCGGGCGTGTCGCACGGCGGCACGGAAGCCCCGACGGTGTTCAAGTCGCTGACGTCGGGCAACTGGTACCTCTGGGGTGACACCTACACACCGAACGGCGTGTTCTACGCCTGGCAGACCAGCAACCTGGCCTCCGGCACCTGGACCGCGCTCGACCAGAAGACGTACACCCAGCCGGTCAACTCCAAGCACTGCGGCATCACGACGATCACGACAACCGAGTACAACAACCTGCTCACCAAGTGGGGCACCCCGGCCTGGAACCGCCTCAAGTCGTACAACTTCCCGGCCCGTTACGTCCGCCACGCCAACTACGTGGCCCGCATCGACGAGTACCCCTTCGACCTGTACACCGACTCGGAGTGGAAACTGGTCCCGGGCCTGGCCGACAGCGCGGGGGTCTCCTTCCAGTCGGTCAACTACCCGACGCGCTACCTCCGGCACTACAACTACGCGCTCCAACTCGACGTGAACGACGGCACGTCGACGTTCGCAGGCGACGCGACGTTCTATCGGACGGCTGGGCTGGCGGACAGTTCGTGGGCGTCGTTCCGGTCGTACAACAACCCGACGCGGTACATACGGCACTCGAACTACGTGCTGCGGATCGACCCGATCTCCACGGCTACGGAGCAGCAGGACGCTACGTTCCGGGTGGGGTACTGAGCGAGTACTCGCCCCAACTGCCTTGAGCCGAAAGGCATCTCGGGGCCCCTGACTCCCTGCCGGTGCACCGGCGCTGCCCGTGCACCGGCAGCAACCTCAGCCATCCGTCGCCGAGTGGAACGCGGTGGTCGCTCGTCCTGTACCGGCAGGACGTCAGTGCCAGGTGGCAGGCCCTACCCGGAATAGGCGAGCCCGTGAGCGGCGGCTTCTCTGTCGAGTTCAGCCCGTCGACCTGAGTGTTTCTCGCCGGCGGCCGGGGCGTTCGACGGTGCGCCGAACAGGTCGAGGGATGTTGACGGAGCCGGCGGGCGACGGCATGATGACCGACTGCGTGGCCTACGCCGAACCTCCCGCGACCGTCCCCAGCACGGTCTCCCCCGGAGGCAAAGGGACCAGCGTCTCAGGTCGTTGTCGCAGCCCGATCGCCTCGGGCGAGGTTGCTGGGGAGCCGTCGCTCAAGGCGTGGAAGGCCGCGATGACAGCCCGTAGGAACTTCAAGCGCCAGGTGCGTGCCCGCGCCGCCAAGACCGGCGAGTCCTACACGTCCGCCCTCCGGCACTTCCGTCCGACTCCATCAGGAGACGTCATGCCGGAAGCAAGGAACCCCAAGAGTGTGCGGTTTGCCGTAGCGCAGACCCCCGTACGCGATGACCCCCGAGACGTCGAAGCGCTGCGCGAAAGCGGGCGTGAGGTCCGTGCTCTGATGCGCGAGGCCAGTGCTCAGGGGGCGAAAATCGTGCACTTTCCGGAAGGCGCGATCTGCTTTCCCAGCAAACATGTCATGTCCGTCGACGGCCCGGACGCGGTCGGCCCGGCGGACTGGGATCGGTGCCAGTGGCCGGTGCTCCAATCGGAGTTGGCTGCGATCGCCGAGCTGGCCCGCGAGTTGCGGCTGTGGACGGTGATCGCATCGGTGCACCGCTTGACCGGCCCGAACCGCCCGCACAACAGCCTCTACGTCATCTCCGACCGCGGCGAGGTCGTCACGCGTTATGACGAGCGCCTGCTGTCGAAGACGAAGGTCTCGTACATGTACTCGCCGGGCGTCTCACCGGTGACCTTCGAGGTCGGCGGTGTGCGATTCGGCTGCCTGCTCGGCATGGAGATCCACTACCCGGAGTTGTTCGCAGAGTACGAGAAGCTGAATGTCGACTGCGTCCTGTTCTCCACCAGCGGCACCTCGGGCAACACCGCCGTCCAAGCCCAAGGCCACGCCGCGGTCAACAGCTACTGGGTCAGCATGTCGGTGCCGACGCAGCACAGCACCACCGCACCGTCCGGAATCGTCGCCCCCAATGGTGACTGGCTTGCGCGGTGCCCCACGGACGACTCGCCATCGGTAGCCGTCGTGAACCTCGACGACAGTTCCGAGGCCGCCGCCGACGCAGTGACCTACGGGCGTCCCTGGCGTCGTGAGGCGCGCTCGGGCATCTACACGGAGCATCAGGTGAGCGACCCGCGCAGCGAAGACCGGACAGCGGCCTTCTAGTGGCTTGTCACGCGGCCTTGGCCAGGTGATCGACCTGCTGCGCGTCGGCCCGCAGATGGTCTTCAAGGTCTGATCTCGGAGACGGCCGTGGGACGTTGGCCCTCGGCAGGACTGCTCCGGTCGACGGATCCAGAAGGCGGACGGTGCAACAGATCGTGGCCGTCGCAGTGCAGACGGGTGCCCTACCGCGGCGTGGTCATGCTGCCAACCTCAGCGGGAGGCACCAGTGGGCGCTCGGTTGAAGCTCGCGCGATAGGCCGTGGGAGTGAGGCCGACCCGGCCGACCATGTGCTTGCGGAGGGAGTCCGCGCTGCCCAGGCCGCTGTTCTGGGCTACCTGGTTCATGGGCAGTTCGGTCGTCTCCAGCAGTTCTTTGGCCCGGTCGATGCGCCGGTGGAGCAACCACTGGAGCGGGCTCAGCCCGGTCTCTGCGTGGAAGCGCCGGGTGAGGGTGCGCACGCTCGTCCTGGCGTGACCTGCCAGGTCGGTCAGGGTGAGCGGGCGATCAAGGTGTTCGAGCGCCCAGACGCGTGTGGGGGCGAGCGAGGTGCCGCGTTCCGGCGGTAGCGGTGTCTGGATGAACTGGGACTGGCCGCCCGGCCGTACGGGAGGGACGACCGCGAGCCGCGCGGCCGTGTTGGCGACCGCCGCGCCGTAGTCGATTCTGACCAGATGCAGGCACAGGTCGATGGCGGCGGCTGCGCCCGCAGAGGTGAAGATGCCGCCGTCCTCGACGAAGAGGAGGTCGGGCTGCACATCGATGGACGGGAAGCGAGTGGCGAGGTCGTCGGCCAGCCCCCAGTGGGTCGTGGCGCGGAGCCCGTCGAGCAGGCCGGTCTGGGCCAGTACGAAAGCACCCGTACACAGGGAGGCGATCCGCGCGCCGGTAGCCGCGGCTTTCCGCAGGGCGTCGAGGACCTCCGTGGGGGCCTGCTCGCCGCCGCTGCCGACGGCGATCACCGTGTCGGCGCCCTCGGCCGCGTCCAGGCCGTCCAGCACCACGATGTCGGGGCCGCCGACGGTAGGCATCGGGCCGGGCCGCGCCGCGCAGATGCGCACGTCGTAGTCCGGGACGCTGTTGAACACCATCAGCGGGATCGAGACGTCGAAGCTCAGTACGGGCGGCACGATGACCGAGGTGACGCGGTGCATGGCCAGAACCTCCGGAAGGATGTCATTCAGGCCACTATCCTACGAGGGTGCGGAGCGGCAGCGTTGTCGGCATGAAATCTCATGTGATCGTGGGTCGCGGGGCCGCCGCGTCGAAGACCGCTCTGCTGCTGGCTGAGGACGGCGAGCGGGTTCAAATGATCAGCCGGACCGGCGGCGGGCCCGAGCACCCGCTCATCGACAAGGTCGCCGCTGACGCGACCGACACCGATCGGCTCACCGACCTGACGGAGGGGGCGGACACGCTGTTCACCACCGCCGCGCCGCCATACCACCTCTGGCCCGAGCAGTTTCCGGTCTTGTCGGCGTCGCTCCTCAGCGCGGTAAGGCGGACCGGTGTCGCGTACGTGATGCTCGGAAACCACTACGCGTATGGGCCGGTGAGCGGGCCGATAACGCCGGCCCTCCCCCTGGCCGCGACCGGCCCCAAGGGGCGGGTCAGGGCGCAAGTATGGGAGGAGGCCGCCGCCTCAGGCGTGAAGGTCACCGAGGTGCGGGCTGCCCAGTTCTACGGCTCCGGCGCCGTCTCGGTGTTCAGTCTCATGGTGCAGCGGCAGGTCATGGAAGGCACGCTGGCCCTGGTGCCACAAGAACTCGACGTGCCGCACAGTTACTCGGCGATCGGCGACACCGCGCGCACGCTGGTCGCCGCGAGCCGCAACGAACAGGCGTACGGCCGGGCCTGGCACGTACCCACCTCGACCCTGTCGGTGCGGGAACTGGCCGTGCGACTCGCCGAACTCTCTGGGGCACCGGAACCGCGGATGGAAGAGATGACCGAACGCGATCTGACCCTGCTCGCGTTCACCGAGCCGTTCTGGGCGGAAATGCACGAAGTGCTCACCAAGCCGGGTGAGCCGTTCGTCATCGACTACTCCGAGACCGAGAAGATCCTCGGCATGAGCGCCACTCCGGTCGACGACGTGCTCCGGGAAGTGATCTAGAGCGGCTCGTCATGCGGCCTTGCCGGGTATTCGGTCCACGAACGGATCGGCGAGGCGGGTGCAAAGTTCGTCTTCGGGCCGGCGCGGGCATTGCGCCAGCGGACGTAGGCGGCGATGGCGGCGATGGCGGCGATGGCGGCGATGGCGGCATTCTGCTCTTCATGGCTGCGGTGGTCGGTGCCGTTGAGCGCGAAGTAGCGCAAGGCCGCGAACTCGGCCTCGATCCGGGTCAGCCAGGAGCCATGGGGCGGCAGAAAGACCAGCTGGATGTCGTTGTCAGCTGCCCAGGCACGCACCTTGGCGTGAACGCGTGGCTGCTTCCGCAGCGCTACGGACCGACCAGCAGAGCGGCCAACTCGCCACGCGTGCTCGACGGGTGCAGGTCACTGACCTGGCCGTCACCGACTTCGACGACTCGCCACACCCCGTCCGCGCGGAGAGCCACGTCGGTTGTGACGAACCGGCATCCCAGTCGCTGCACCGCAGACCCGATATGGCCGAGGTCGGGCACCAGCTCACACTCGAACGGGCCGTCCGGGTGGGGCGTGAGCAGCCTGGGTTCACCATCCAGCCACCACACGCGCACTTCAGCCGCGACGGACTCCGGCTTCGCGAACGTCTCGAAGCTGCGCAGAACTACCCCACCAGCAAGGAACTCCTCCTGCAGTTCCACAAAGCGCCGCACGACCCGTATCACCCCCACCGCGTCGGCTAGATCGGGAAGGAAGCACGCCTGCTCCCACTCGTGCTTACGGGATTTGACGTAGTCCTTCACGATTCCCGGGCCCGGCGGCAACGACTCGGCGAGAACAGCCAGGTCTTCGGCGGTCAGGACCTCACCGGGTTTGGTGGGGCGCCACACACTCACGGGCGTGACATCGACGAACATCGGATACCAGCCCGGCAGTTCGTGAGCAGCCCGGTATTGCTCCGGAGCGACGAGCAACGGGGTGCCGCGTCGACTCAGCGCCTCAGCCAACGCGGCGTATCGATCGCCCGGAATCATCCAACCCCGGTACCAGGCACTTCCCAGCCCAGCCGGTACGTGTGCAACAGCTTGTTCTGCGTCACCCCGCAACAGCGCATCGTGGTCGATCACCCCCATCACCCCGCCGCAGGCCCGCACGCCCTGTGCCTCCTGCGCGAAGTGTTCGTCCACGCATCGTGGATTCAACGGATCACGGCAGTACAGGACAGGGATCGGCATGACTGACACGCTACGGAATCCCCAGAACCTCGGGCCATTGATTTCGTGCTGCCAGGTCCGGCGACGTCCAAAGTGCAGAGAAGAACCCGGTACCACCTCGGCAAGAGGGCGCACCCGGAAGAAGAACCCGGTGCGGACGCCCGCGGAGTCACCTACAGGCCCTCAGCACCCCGCAGGACGGGGCCGAGTCACCAACAACGACTCCAGCAGGCCCGGGAGGCTACGTCCGAAGCCCGCGGGGAAGGCGTGCCCCAGCCCGGGGATGGTCTCCAGGGTGACGTCCGCGCCCGCGTCGGCGAGCATTGCGTGGGCGTCGTAGATCTCGGGGGTGACGTCGTCGTCCTGGTCCCCCACCAGAATCCGGCCGCGCACCGCACCCTGCGCGGCCCTCGCGCGCCGTTCCCCGTCGAGGTGCGCCGGTGTGAGGGCAGGGCCCACCGCCAGGAAGCCGGAGGGGCGTACCGCTGCGTCGGAGAGCGCCCACAGCACGGCCACGCGCGCGCCCGCCGAGAAGCCCGCCGCGAGGAGTGGCAGGGAGGAGTCGGCCTCGTCCAGCTCGGCGAGCGCCGCGGTGATGTCCCGGATGCCGACGCCGATGTCGGGCCAGCTGCGGTAGAGCGGGGTCGACCGCTGGGAGGAGTCGACGGCGACGAGGACGAGGCCCGCGTCAACCGCCGCCGCCCACTGTTCCGCAGCCAAGGCGGCGTTCTGATCGGCGCCGTGCAGGACGACCAGGACACCTCGGGGGATGCCACCGGGGTCGCCTTGCGGCCGTCGTACGACCGGAGGAAGAGGGACCCCGGTGGCCGTCGCGTGCCGGGCCGTGGACTCGCGGAGCAAAGGGGCGAACCCCTCAAGGTCGCGGACGGCGGCCAAGTCGTCGTCATCGACAAGGATCGCGGGACTCCACCAGGCGCCGTCGGCGAGTGCGGTGCACAGCGCCGCCAGCGCGTCCTCGGGCCGCCCGGTGAGCGTCAGCAGACAGGCCGCCAGGTGGGCGGTGTCCGCGCGGCGGGCAGGGATCCGAGGGGCCTCGGCCTCCACCGCTTTCAGGGCATCGGCCAACCGGCCTTCGCCGTACAGCCGTGACACCGTCTCGTCGAGCGCGTGGTAGAGCGCCTCCTGGGCCGCGCTTCCTTGACCGTCCATCGACACATCGAATCACAGCGTTGAGCAAGCGTGGCGGCGGGTGGATACGGGCGCGCATCCCCTCGGCTTCCGGCTCTTCCGGCTCTTCCGGCTCCTCCGGCTCCTCCGGTGGAGGTGACCCGGTCTCGACCGGTTGGTGAGCAGCGGGACGCTACATTCCCAGTGGGCTACCGGCCCGTGAACCACCCACCAGGAAGGGGCAGTCGACCGTGGTGCTCAAGGTGCGAGGCGTCGTACTGCCCGAGCGAGAGCAGCGGACCTTCTGGATCGACCGGGGCCGGTTGTGGACCGAACCGGTCCCGGCAGCGGGTTCGGACAGGGATGCCGAACTGGTCGTCGACGGGGGCTGGTTGCTGCCCGGCCTCGTCGACGCGCACACCCATCCGGGTGCGGAGGGCGTCGAGGACGCGTTCAGCGACGAGACGCTACGCCGACACCTGACCGATCACCGGGACGCCGGCGTGCTGCTCGTGCGCACGCCGGGATCCGCCGCCCGTATCCCGGCCTGGGTGGACGACGATCCGGAGCTGCCTCGCGTTCACTCGGCCGGGCGGTGGCTGGCCACGCCCGGTCGGTTCTTCCCCGGGTTCGGGCGGGACGTGAGCGAGGCCGGCCTGGTGGATGCCGCCGTCGAGGAGGTGAAGGCGTCCTCGGGGTGGTGCAAGGTCATCGGCGACTGGAAGTACAACGAGCCCGCGCTGCCGCTGGAGATCCTCACCACCGTCGTGGAGGCGGTGCACGCCGTCGGCGGCCGGGTGGCCGCGCACTGCCAGACCGCCGACGGCTGCCGCAACGCCGTACTGGCCGGGGTCGACAGTCTGGAGCACGGGATGCATCTCGACCCCGGTCTGATCGACCGGATGGCGGCCCAAGGGACCGCATACGTACCGACGTTGAGCGTTTTCGGTGCCGGTGCCGAGCGGCGGCGGGCCGCCGAGCCGAGCGGCTCCCGGGACTGGTGGCTGAACGGTTGGGAGGGCATGCTGCCCAGCGTCCGGGCGGCGTTCGAAGCCGGTGTCACCGTCCTGGCAGGCACGGACAGCTTCCCGTGCGGCACCGTCGCCTCGGAGGTCGAGTGGCTCGTCCGGGCCGGCCTGCCGACCGAAGCCGCGCTCGGCTCGGCATCATGGTCGGCCCGCTCCTGGCTCGGCCTGCCCGGCCTGACCGACGGAGCCCCCGCCGACCTCGTCGCCTACGCCACCGACCCGACGCGGGACCCCTCCGCACTGGCCCACCCGAGCCGGATCATCCTGCGGGGCCGTGTCGTCGTCTGACGGCCCGCAAACAGGCGTGAGCGGGATGGGAGGCAGACCACCTCGGTCGTGACTGCTGGTCAGCGGGTGACGCGGATCATCACCGAGAGAACCGGCGAGGCCGCAGAAGGCCAGCTCTGTATCCCTGTGATCCGGTGAAGGTCGACGGCATGATCAACCTCGACTTCGACAAGGAGGGCCGCCTCATCGGTATCGAGGTGCTAGCGGCCAGTTCGAAGCTGCCGAAGCACCTGCTCGAGTCGGCGGAACGTCTGGACGCCGACGGCGCATGAGGCGGTCAGTCACGCAAAGCCGACCTCCGAACGCTCTGCGAGCCGCCGCAGCAGCCGGGACAGACCTCCACCTCGCCATGCCGAGCAAACTGGTCACTCCAACACAGGCAACAACTCCGGCAGATGCCCGTCCGAAACAGCCGCCGCCCGCTGCCGCTCCTCCGTGACCTCCCCGTAAAGGGTGTTCCGGGGCCTGGCCGGGCGACCCGCCGCCTCCGCGACCGCGATCAGTTCCTTCACCGACTTGTACGACCCGTAACTCGACCCCGCCATCCGCGAGATCGTCTCCTCCATCAGTGTGCCGCCCAGGTCGTTCGCGCCCGAGCGAAGCATTTCCGCCGCGCCCTCCGTCCCCAACTTCACCCAGCTCGTCTGGATGTTGGGGATATGGGTGTGCAGGAGAAGGCGGGCCATGGCGATGACCGCCCGGTTGTCGCGCATCGTCGGGCCGGGGCGCGCGATGCCCGCGAGGTACACCGGCGCGTTGGTGTGGATGAAGGGGAGGGTGACGAACTCCGTGAAGCCGCCCGTCTGTTGCTGGATGCGGGCGAGGGTGCGGAAGTGGCCCAGCCAGTGGCGGGGCTGGTCGACGTGGCCGTACATCATCGTGGACGAGGAGCGGATGCCCAGCTCGTGTGCCGTCGTGACGACCTCGATCCACGTTGCCGTCGGCAGCTTGCCCTTGGTCAGGACCCAGCGGACCTCGTCGTCGAGGATCTCGGCCGCCGTGCCGGGGATCGTGTCGAGGCCGGCTTCCTTCGCGGCCGTCAGCCATTCGCGGATCGACATCCCGGTGCGGGTCGCGCCGTTCACGACCTCCATGGGCGAGAAGGCGTGTACGTGCATGCCGGGCACCCTCTCCTTCACCGCGCGCGCGATGTCGAAGTAGGCGGTGCCCGGCAGGTCCGGGTGGATGCCGCCCTGCATGCAGACCTCAACCGCCCCCACGTCCCAGGCCTGTTGGGCGCGGTCGGCCACCTGGTCCAGGGACAGCGTGTAGGCGTCGGCGTCCGTGCGGCGCTGGGCGAAGGCGCAGAAACGGCAGCCGGTGTAGCAGACGTTGGTGAAGTTGATGTTCCGGGTGACGATGTAGGTGACGTCGTCCCCGACCGCCGACTTCCGTACGTCGTCGGCGACTTGGCACAGCGCGTCCAGTGCGGGGCCGTCCGCGTGGAAGAGGGCCAGGGCTTCGGAGTCGGTGAGCCGAGTCGGGTCGTCGGCCGCGGTGCGCAGCGCCTGTCGTACGTCCGTGTCGATGCGCTCCGGCACCATCCCGGGCGCCGCCGCTTCCCGCAGGGCGCCCCAGTCGCCGTACACCTCGTCGAAGTCGTCGCGCCGGTCGGACGTACGGCCGTCGGTGTCGATGGTGGTGTGCAGGTCGGTGCGGCCGGACGACACGAACACCTCCTCCGGTTCCTGCCAGGGGTGCCCCTCGACGACGGCGTCCTCGCGCGCGAGGCCTGTCTCCGGGTCGGCGAGTGCCCGTACGTGCGGGAGGAGTCGGGGGTCGAGCCAGGGCTCGCCGCGCTGTACGAACTCCGGGTAGACGCAGAGGCGTTCGCGCAGTTCGAAGCCGACTGCCGCCGACTTACCCCTCAGCTCCTCGATCTGGGGCCAGGGGCGTTCCGGGTTGACGTGGTCGATGGTGAGCGGGGAGACCCCGCCCCAGTCGTCGATGCCGGCGCCGATCAGCCGCTCGTACTCGGAGTCGACGAGGTTGGGCGGGGCCTGGAGGCAGGCGCTCGGGCCCATGATGTGGCGGGCCACCGCCACCGTCGCGACGAGTTCGTCCAGTTCCGCGTCCGGCATTCCGCGCATCGCGGTGTCGGGCTTGGCGCGGAAGTTCTGGATGATCAGTTCCTGGATCGAGTGGTAGGCGCGCGAGATCTTGCGGAGGGCGAAGAGGGACTCCGCCCGCTCCTCGTACGTCTCACCGATCCCGATCAGGAGGCCCGAGGTGAAGGGGACGGACGACCGGCCCGCGTCCTCCAACACCCGTAGCCGTACGGCGGGTTCCTTGTCCGGGGAGCCGTAGTGCGGGCCGCCGGGCTCGGACCACAGACGAGTCGCCGTCGTCTCCAGCATCATGCCCATGGAGGGAGCGACGGGCTTCAGTCGCTGGAAGTCCGTCCACGACATCACGCCCGGGTTGAGGTGGGGCAGCAGGCCCGTCTCCTCCAGGATGCGGATCGAGATGGCGCGGACGTACGCGATCGTGTCGTCGTAGCCGTGCGCGTCGAGCCACTCGCGCGCCTCCGGCCAGCGGTCCTCGGGCTTGTCGCCGAGGGTGATCAGCGCTTCCTTGCAGCCGAGGGCGGCGCCGCGCCGGGCGATGTCGAGGACCTCGTCCGGGGACATGAACATGCCGTGGCCCGCCCTGCGGAGCTTGCCGGGGACGGTCACGAAGGTGCAGTAGTGGCACTTGTCCCGGCAGAGGCGGGTCAGGGGGATGAAGACGCTCTTCGAGTACGTGATGACGCCGGGGCGGCCCGCGGCCTCCAGGCCGGCGTCCCGTACGCGGGCCGCGGACGCGGTGAGGTCGTCGAGGGCCTCGCCGCGGGCCTGGAGCAGCACCGCGGCCTCGCCGATGTCGAGGGCGACGCCGTCCCGGGCCCGTTTGAGGGCGCGACGCATGGAGTTCTCGGTCGGGCCGGTGGCGCCGGGGCGCTCGGTGGGGCCGGTTCCGGAAGTCTCGGAGGTCGTCATCCATCGAGCATACGATCGATGTGATCAGGTCCTGCAGGACCGCCCTGTCCATTCGGGGTGGCGAACGTTACAGAGCGGCACTGGCAGCCATGTGCAGCCATCACCTGCGGAGCCTGCGGAGCCTGCGGAGCTACAGCTACAGCGGAGACTGCTGAGCTACAGGTACGGGGCGTACCCGTCCAGCAGGCCCAGGATCTCCGCCTCCCCGGCCGGCGGCAGCTGCACCACGGTCTCCTCGATGCCGAGGTCGGCGTAGTGGGCGAGCTTGCCCGGGGTGGGCTGGACGGCGTACGGGACGACCTGGAGGGCGGCCGGGTCGCGGCCCGCGTCCGCCCACACCGACCGCAGCAGGGGCAGCGACTCGGACAGGCCGCGCCCGCCGATCGGCAGCCAGCCGTCGGCGTACTCGCTGATGTGGGCGAACAGTTTCGGCCCGGCCGCCCCGCCGATGAGGGTGCGGGGGCCGACGACCGGCCCGCGCGACTTCTGCACCGGCTTGGGATACGCGGTACTCGCCCGCACACTCCCGAACTCGCCCTCGTACGCGGTCGGTTCGTCCGCCCACAGGGCGCGCATCAGCGCCATCCTGTCCCGGGTCAGCTCGCGCCGCGTACGCCACTCCACGCCGTGGTCGGCGGCCTCCTCGACGTTCCAGCCGTAGCCGATTCCGAGGGTGAAACGGCCGCCGGAGAGGTGGTCGAGGGTCGCGATCTGCTTGGCGAGGTCGATCGGGTCGTGCTGGGCGACGAGCGTGATGCCCGTGCCGAGGGCGAGCCGCTCGGTGACGGCGGCGGCCTGGCCGAGCGCGACGAAGGGGTCGAGCGTACGGCCGTACTCGGGCGGCAGGTCGCCGCCCGCCGGGTACGGGCTGGTCCGCTCGACCGGGATGTGCGTGTGCTCGGGCAGATACAGCCCGGCGAACCCGCGCTGCTCCAGCTCACGGGCGAGTCGGGTCGGGGTGATCGTCTCGTCGGTGAGGAAGATCGTGACGGCTAGGCGCATGTCCATATCTGTACCGGGCGACGTCTTGTCTGTCCATACCGACCGGTCGGCATTGGTGGAACATCACCCGGGCCGCGTTCCCGCCACGTGGTGCGCGCTGCGCACTCGAAAGATGGCGATTCCCTTGTCTTGTAAGGGAGTTCACCCCCGGGTACGAGAGTGGACGGAGCGCCACTGCATCACCCACGTCACACCCCGACACCCTGGGAGCAGCAGCATGTGCGAAGACGACCACGACCACGGTTCCGGCACCGGAAGTGTCACCGGCACGGGAAGCGGTCTCGGCAGACGCGCCCTCTTCGTGTCCGGAGCCGCCGCCGCGCTTACGTTGGGAAGCGTGACCTTCTCCCACGGCACCCCGGCCGAGGCGGCGCCCGGCACAGAGACGAAGACGGTACGGGGCACGCTGCCGACCGGCTCCCCCGACTTCGTCTACCTGCCCGTCGAAATCCCGGATGGCGTACGGGAGTTGAGGGTCGCGTACAGCTACGACCGCCCGTCCGTCCCGGCCGGCACCGCGGGCAACGCGCTCGACATCGGTGTCTTCGACCAGCGCGGTACCGAACTGGGCGGCAAGGGTTTCCGGGGCTGGTCGGGCGGGGCACGCACGGAGTTCTTCGTCCGCGCGGACGACGCGACGCCCGGCTACCTTCCGGGCCCGGTGAAGCCGGGCACCTGGCACATCGCGCTGGGTCCCTACACGGTCTCCCCGCAGGGCCTCTCGTACGAGATCACCATCACGCTGACCTACGGCGAGCCCGGCGAGGTCGTCCCGCCCGTCTATCCGCCCGAGCGGGCGAAGGGCAGAGGGCGTGCGTGGTACCGGGGCGACTGCCACCTGCACACCTGGTACTCGGACGGCCGCCGCACCCCGGCCGAGATCGCGGCCCTGGCGCGGGCTGCGGGCCTGGACTTCATCAACTCCTCGGACCACAACACCCAGTCGGCGCACGCTCATTGGGCCGACCAGGCGGGCGACGACCTCCTCATCATGGTGGGCGAGGAGGTGACGACCCGCAACGGTCACGTGGTCGCGCTCGGGACCGATCCGGGGACGTTCGTCGACTGGCGCTACCGGGCCCGCGACAACCGCTTCGGCAAGTACGCGCGCCAGATCCGCCGCGCCGGCGGCCTGGTGGTGCCGGCCCACCCGCACGCCACCTGCGTCGGCTGCAACTGGAAGTTCGGCTTCGCCGACGCGGACGCGGTGGAGGTGTGGAACGGCGCCTACTCGCCCGAGGACGAGGTGGCTCTCGCGGACTGGGACGGCATGCTGGTGGCGTCCGTCAGGGAAGGCCGCGGGTGGATTCCGGCCATGGGCAACAGCGACGCCCACCGCGACCCCGACCCGGTGGGCGTCCCGCAGACGGTGGTCCTGGCCGACGACCTGACCCGGGAGGCGATCCAGGAGGGCCTGAAAGCAGGCCGCTCCTACGTCGCCGAGTCCAAGTCGGTCTCCCTCACCTTCACGGCATCCGGCCCGAAGGGCGAACACGCGGACATCGGCGGCCGGTTGAAGGTGTCCAAGGACGCCCCGGTCACGGTCCGCCTGGAGGTGACAGGCGCCCCGCGCTGCACGGTCCGCTTCGTGACGGACCAGGGCGTGCTCTTCACGAGCGGGGTCCTGCCGGTGACGGGCGCGGGAGCCGTGGAATGGCGTACGACGGCCCAGTACGCGGCATACGTCCGGGCGGAGGTCCGCCACGAGGCCGTACTGGCGCCGCTGCCGGGGGCGTTGGCCGCGTTCACGAACCCGATCTTCCTGGGGCGGTAACGAGGCCTAGTCGGTCGGGTCAAGCGTCGAGTCAGGATGCGTCGTGCCGGTGCCGGACTTGCGGCACCGTACGACGTACACGGCACCGGCCCCGAGGACCACAGCCACGCCACCCACGCCGGCGATCACCGGAACGCGGGGAAGGCGCCGGTGTGGGCGAGGTCGGCGAGGTGGGGGTGGCCGTTGATACGGTCCGGCCATGGCTGAAACACGTGACTCACAGAGCACGCAGGGCACGCCGGGCACCACCGTCACCGCGGCCGACGTCGACCGCGCGGTGCGCCTGGCGGTCGGTGCCCTGCGCGGCGCGGAGACGGCCGACTGGAGCGCCGACGCGGGTTCACTGGAGTGGGACTGCTGGGAGACCGTCGAGCACCTGGCCGACGACCTGTTCTCCTACGCCGCCCAACTGGGCCCCGAGACGCCACCGTTGGACACGCACGTCCCGTTCGCGTGGAGCCGCAAGAAGCCCGGCGGCCCGGCGAACGTCATCTTCGTGGACCGCGAGGCGGGGCCGGCCGGACTGCTCCAGGTACTGGAGGCGAGCGGCGCCCTGCTGACTGCCATCGTGCGGACCAAGCCGCCAACAGTCAGGTCGCACCACATCTTCGGCGCGGCCGATCCCGAGGGCTTCGCCGCCATGGGCATCGTGGAGACGCTGGTGCACACGCACGACGTCGCCGAGGGCCTGGGCATCGAATGGGCGCCCGACCCCGACCTGTGCGACCGGGTACTGCGTCGCATCTTCCCCGACGCGCCGACCGACACCGAACGCTGGCCAACCCTCCTGTGGGCCACCGGCCGAGCGGAGCTCCCTGGCCGACCGCGCCTCACGACGTGGCGCTGGCACGGTGCGCCCCGTACACCAGAAGGAGCATGAGGCACCGGGCCGATCCGCCCCAGCGCCCGTGGTCCGGCCAACGCCCTGGCCTGTGAGGATCAGACGCTGACGGTTTCGCCCGGTTCATACGCTCACGCGGACGCCAACTCGGCTACGACCGCCGCATGATCGGACGGCCAGATGCCCTCCACGGGCCCGTGCCCCGCCCGTTCCACCCGGCGCACATGTCCGAGTCCGCCCCGCCCCGGCGGCCCGACAAAGACATAGTCGATCCGCGCGCTGGGGCCGAAGCCGGCCGCGACGTACGGGTTGGTGGCGTCCCAAGTCGCCGATGGGGCCGCTGGATCGGCCAACTCCCAGGCGTCCAGGAAGACTTGGCCGGGCACGGGCGGGGCCGTCTTGTAACCACCGAACAGGCGGATCTCGTCGGAGTCGGGCCAGGTGTTGAAGTCGCCGGTGATGACGGGCGGGAAGGCGGTGCCGTCACGGCGTTTCGCCACGAACTCCGCGAGGGCGGTGACCTGTTGGCAGCGGACCGCCGAGGCGTGGGGCGCGGAGGTGAGGTGCGTGGTGAAGAAGGGCACGTGGTGGCCGGGGGCGGCGAGCCGGGAGTACAGGGCGATGCGTCCGTCGTCCAGGTCGTCGGGGGCCGGCAGCCGCATCGCTTCGCTCTCGACGACGGGCCAGCGACTCAGCACCGCGGTGCCGACGTTGACCTTCGCGTCCCCGATACGCCGCTGCCAGCGCTCGGGGGCCTCGTAGGCGGCCCAGGTCCAGTGCAGCCCGAGTTCGTCGGCGAGCCAGGCGGCCATGTTCTCCCCGCCGCACTCCCAGACCTCCTGGAGCCCGACCACGTCCGGCCGCAGATCCCGCAGCACGGAAAGGATCGCCTTCTGCCGCGCCTCCCAGGGCCCGAACCGCCACCACAGGTTCCAGGTCACCACGCGCATACTCGCCACCGCCCACCCGTTTCGCCCAGCTGAAGTCCCTCTGGGACACCATTCAAGAACACACCACAGCAGCGGCGCGAGTGCAGGGGGGCACAAGACCAACATGTCCCGCTTCGCAGGTGCTGCAACAGTGTTGCCGGGGCGGCGCTGTCCCTCCGGCGGGGGAGCCGTTGGTCAACTCCCCCGCCGTGGGCATGGGTTCAGCAGCGCTTGCTGGAGTAACCCCCCACAGGTGCGGGGTCACCGGCGGCCCGTACGGTGCCCGAGCCGGCCGTGCACTCGTTCACCGTGCGGGTGCCGCTGGACCAGAACTCCTGGCCGTCGGTGTTGGTCCAGGAATGCTTGCCCAGGACCTCGTCCCGGGCGTAGCTGTAGACGGCGGAGGTCACGTCGTAGTCTCCGACGGCGTTGCGGAAGCTGTCCCAGACCCAGACGTAGCCGTAGTTCTGGCCGCAGGACGGCGAGTAGAACTGCTTGACGGAGGCGATGGTCTGGCCGGCGCGCTTGACGTACCCGGTGGAACCGATCTGGTAGGCGTCCGTGCACACCCCGGCCACCCGGGCCCGCAGGCTCGCCGGGTTGCCGTCGGCGGACGGCGCGGTGGAGGCCGCCGCAGTGGTGGTGCGGGCGGTCGGTGCGGGCGCCGGGCCGCTCCCGGCGGCGGCGACTCCGGCCGGGATGAGAGCGAAGGCGCAGGCCAGCGCCGCGGTGGCGGTCTTGAGATGACGCATGTGGTGTTTCCCCCTGATCGTCGTGGTTGAGCTACGTGTCATGACATGTGCTCAGACGTGCTCTGAAGCGGGGGACACCGAAAGGCATGCGTGGTCAGCGCAGGTCCCCGTAGCACGAAGCGGCCACTTCCGGATTGCCCGGAACACTTCGGACGTAAGGTGAGACCCGTTGGACGCGCAAAGGGTTGTACGGCAGATGTCCTGCACATCACGACCCTCGTCCAAGCCGTCCTCACCCTCCAGGAGTCTCAGTGCGGGGCGCAGCAGTAGAGGGCCGCCCAGGAACCACGCCGTCGGTTGAGCGGGTAAGCGACCAGCGGAACGACCGGCCATGCGTAGACGCATCCCATGAACACGACGATCACCACCGTGAAGAGGGTTTCCACCTGATCTCCCGGCCCCTACCAGACGCCGGAATCGTACAGGCCACCGACGGTGAGCAGGGCGGCAGGTCCGAAGATGAGCGCCACCGAGAACAGCCAGCCCATTTTCGAGGATGTCCGGTCGGCGACCTTGACGCACAGCAGCACTGCCGACGTCAGATAAAAGAACAGCGGGATGAATATGAGTACGAGGCCGGCTCCCATTCCGTCTCTCCGCCTCTCCGTTTTCCGTATTCCGTTTTTCCAGGACCCAGGGGCGGGCCTGCGCCAGACCGGCACTTGGGAGTAAATCATCCGGCGTTACGGCGTTACCGGGGGGCTGTCACACTGAACCGGACTGAACCCGGACTGAACCCGGACAGCAGCCCGGCGACGCCGATGGAAGGGGACAACAGGTGACTCAGCAGCACAACTCCACCCCGGAGTCGGGGAAGGGCCGGCTCAGATTCAAGGCCACCACCGCCCTCCAGCGCCGGATCGGCAACCCCGTCATGCGCCGCCTCCCCTTCCAGACCCTCCTGGAGACCACGGGCCGCACCTCCGGCCTGCCCCGTGTCACCCCGGTCGGCGGCCGCCGCGTCGGCGACACGTTCTGGCTGGTCTCGGAGTTCGGCGAGAAGTCGCAGTACGTACGGAACATCAAGGCCGACCCGCGGGTGCGCGTGCGGGTCGGAGGCCGGTGGCACTCGGGCACGGCCCACCTTCTCCCGGACGACGACCCGATCGCCCGGCTGCGGACACTGCCGCGCGTCAACAGCACGGGCGTACGGGCCATGGGGACGAATCTGCTGACGGTGCGGGTCGACCTCCAGGGCTGAAGACCACCATGGTCGGCATCGACTTGATGCGTGCTATTTCGCCTCCTGCGAGGCTGCTGCGTCACGCGGAGGCATCTGTCTCACCGACCGGGGCGGGTGTGATCCGGCGTGCTGGGCGCGGACCGAGGGCCGGGCAGGGGTGGTCCTTGAAGGATGTGGGCCTCTGGGTCGAAGCGGCTCAGGCTGCGGATGAGCCGACCCGTGGACCAGGGCCAGGAGAAGGTGTTCCGCCCGCTGGGGCTGAGGTAGTAGCTGGAGCAGTGGCCGGCGTCGTACACGGTGGTGCGCAGCGCGTCCTGTAACGCGGTGTTGTACGCAGCCTGGATCGCCGGTTTCACGTCCATGGAGGTGTAGCCGCCCTGGCGTCGGTGTTCCATGGCTGCGCACAGGTAGGTGAGCTGGGCTTCGAGGACGGTGATGGCGGAGGTGGAGCCGCTGAGGATGTTGGGGCCCAGGAGGAGGAACAGATTGGGGAAGCCGCTGACGGTGGTGCCGAGATGGGCTTCGGGCCCCCCTGCCCAGGTCTCGTGCAGGGTCAGGTCGTCCGTGCCGTGCACGCGTCGTGCCAGGGGCAGTTCGCCGATGTGGAAGCCGGTGGCCAGGATCACCACGTCGGCCTCGGCCTGGGAACCGTCGGCCCCGATGAGGCGATTTCCGCGGGCGGCGGAGACAGCGGTGGGGTGCAGGTGGACGTGGGGCCTGGTCAGCGCCGGATAGTAGGTGCTCGAGGTCAGCAGGCGCTTGCAGCCCAGTGTGTAGTGCGGCGTGAGCGCCTGCCGCAGGAGCCGGTCACGGACCGCGAGGTGCAAGTGAGCACGAGCTGCTGCCTGCAGGGGGCGGGCGAGCCGTGGGTGACGGAAGACGTAGCCGAAGCCCTCCTGCATCCTGAACTGGGCACTCCGCATGACTTGTTGAGCGCCTGGCAAGTGGCGCAGACACCAGCCGAGGGACCGGGGGACCGGGAAGTCGGGTTTGGGAAGGATCCACTGGGCGGTGCGCTGAAAGACGTGCACCGCTGCCGCCTGTTCCTGGATGGCCGGGACGACCTGTACGGCCGAAGCCCCACTCCCCACCACCGCCACGCGCCGTCCGGCCAGGTCCACGGTGTGGTCCCACTGCGCGGTGTGGAACACCGGACCGGGAAATTCGGCGAGCCCCGGCACCTCAGGACGCCGTGGCCGGTGCCAGGGGCCCGTGGCCATGACCAGCACCTCGCTGCTGTAGTCACCGTCGGTCGTCTCCAACCGCCAACGCCCCGAGGGCCGATCCCACCAGGCCCGCAGCACGCGGACATCGCAGCGCAGCGCTTCGTCCACGCCGTACTGCTCCGCAGTCGTCCGGAGATAGTCGTGGATCTCCCGCTGCCCCGCGAAGAGCCTGCTCCATCCGGGGTTGGGGTTGAAGGAGTAGGAGTAGAGCGAGGACGGCACGTCGCACGCGCAGCCCGGATAGGTGTTCTCCCGCCAGGTGCCCCCGAGCTGCGGAGCCTTCTCCAGCACCAGGAGGTCACCGAATCCCGCTTGGCGCAGCCGGATGGCGGCACCGATGCCGGAGAAACCCGCACCGACCACGATGACGCGGGCCTCCTTGCCTCCGGACGCACCGCATGACAGATCGTGCTGCAAACGCCTACTCCTCCCCAGGACGGAGAGCCATAACTCCCCTGTCAGCAGCAACGGGAGAGGGCGCGGGAAGACACGGTCAGGGCGCCTCTGCTGCTCACCGGGGGCATCCGGCCGCCGAAGAGGGCGCGCAGCACAAGGGTGGTGGCAGGGCGGCAATATTGCCCGAAGTCATGCGTAACAGGCAACATCAAAGCACCCCGGGGCAAGGATTTGACCTGTTCGAAGCCCAGTGTCACGAACGGCTTGGATGCCGCCCGGACGATTCATTACGCCTCGTGAGCAATCGCTTGGAGCGATCACCCTTCATAGACCTGGGCCACACACAGAGCTTCCCTGGCCGCGAGATCATAGATTCTCCACAGGTCAATCAAGGTTGCCTCCAGATCCTCCAGGTAGCCGGCAGGGATCCGGCCACGGATAATTCCAGAAAGCACCTCGGGCGCCTGTTGCATCACATCCCGAACAGGGACGGAAGAAAAGAACTGACTTACCTCTGCTACTTCTTCGGCCGACAGAAAAGTGCAAAATGTTCCAGCACCGTCATCACCGAGGAGACTCCCACCAGAAACAGCCGAGATGACACCGTCGCTCGCGTTAATCTGCTGCAAAAGCTTCTCGATAACACCTGAATCGTCACCGAGGTCACACAACACGGTGGAATCATTCGATTCTAGAACATGGAATCGGGAAATGACCAGTCCGAAACCATCTTCGATCTCTCGCCCAGAAATAGGGAACAAGGAAACGTTCATCACTCACTACCCTCCGACCAGACCGGTTCAGTACGCTAGCAGAGGCCCGCCGATCCCGGGAATCAGGGGAGAATCCGTGGACCCCCATGGGCTCTGGGACCAGTCATGGTTCTCCACATTAACGTGCCACCACTCCTTCGCACTGGTCGTGGCTTTTTCATACCAGGGTGTACTCTCCGGCACCGGCGCAGGCGCTGGATTATTTGTGGACGGACCGCCAATGTGTGGAGCTGCTGAACACGTTGTCGCCCTTCAAAGACACCCTTCAGAAAGCGTAAGGTCTTTTAACCAGGCGGCCGGTTCATGCCCGGGCTGAGTGTCAGTGCTGGCGCGTAGATTGTGCGGGTGAGCTGGGATGTATTCATCATGCGGTTTCCGCCCGAGGCCGAGGCGATAGACGAGATCCCCGAGGACTGGGAGCCGCCGAGTCTGGGCGCGGGCTGCGATGTTCGCGCTGTCCTTGCAGAGGTGCTGCCGGGCATCGAGTATTCGCAGAATGGATGGGGCGATTACGAGGGTCCCGGCTTCTCCATCAGCACCCCGGTCAACGAGGCTGACGACGCGCCGGTCGCCGGCGTCAGCCTCTTCATCCATGGCGATAGCGAAATGGCAGCTCACGCTGCCCTCGCGGTCGCCGATGCGTTGAAAGCACGGGCCTTCGACACCGGGTCGGGAGACTTCCTAACCGCGGACTGCGCCCAGTCGGCCTTCGAAGCCTGGCGTGGATACCGAGATCGTGTCCTGGACCAGCGTGGGCCCTGAGCGCGTCTTCTAACCTCTGAGGCTGTCGCGCTCGATGATGCTCTCGGGGCGCCTGGTCGTTTTTCCGACGTCATAGTGGGTCGTGGGGCGGCGGTTCTTCGAACCAAGTGGTCTTCCTGGTCCGGGTGTTGAGGGTTTCGGTGCACGGGCTGGACAGTGCAGGTGCGGGCGGAGGTTCCGAAACCCTCGGCGGACTCGAGCCGGGGTGAGCCGTGCGGGCTCGGCCGGCTTCTCCCAGGGGCGGCGGAGGTCCGCTGCGGCGTGGGTGAGCCGGAGCTGGGTGTGGGCGGCGTTGATCAGCCACGTCCAGCGGTCTCCGGCCTCGGGGGTGCGGAGTTTCGGGCGGGTCCAGCCGAGGGTCTGTTTCATCAGCCGGAAGGTGTGCTCAAGGAGCAAGCCGTAATGCCGACATAGATGTGCCCGAGGCGGGGAACAGGCCTGTCGTAGGGGTTGATGGCCTGCTCAACACCGCTGCTTTTGTCCGGCAGTTGCGTGAGCGGCTGGCTGATGACGAAGAGGGCGGTGAGGGTCAGTGGACGGACATGTCGCCGCTGAGCTCCCCGGATTCCGCAGTGGGGAGCCGTTCCGGAACTGAACCGCCAGCTGGTGGTGCGGTTGCTGGCAGTGCTGGCTGCACGGATGGTGACCGCGGCGGACCCGGTCGGGCAGGACGGGGGTGACCTCGGTGAGCACGACGGCTGCAGCGCCGTGGGATCGGATTGAGGGCAAGATCCAGCCGTGGCATCGTGACCGGCTCGCGGTGATCTATGTCCGTCAGTCGACTCCCCAGCAGGTCCTCGATCATGCCGAGTCCACCCGGCTGCAGTACGGACTCAGGCAACGGGCCGTCGACTTGGGCTGGGCTGCCTCCAGGGTCCTGGTGATCGACGAGGACCTGGGCCACTCCGCATCCGGCGTCGTAAAGCGGGCCGGCCGGCTTCCAGCGTCTGGTCTCCGAGGTCGGCCTGGACCATGTGGGCCTGGTGCTGGGCATGGAAATGTCGCGTCTGGCCCGCAGCGGCCGCGAATGGCATCAACTGCTGGAGCTGTGCGCGCTGTCGGGTGCTCTGCTGGCAGACCCGGACGGGGTCTATGACCCCGCCGAGCACAACGACCGGATGCTGCTGGGACTGAAGCTCACCGACCCTACCGGTCGTGGAGCCCGCCAACTCTCCTGCTGACGGCCCTGCTCATCCTTGCGCCCGCGCATCCGGCCGTCGAAGGCCGACACCGGCAGCCTCAGTCCACCACCTGTGGATCACGGAAGTAGAAGACGACGGTCACACCCATTCCGGGCGTGTGGGTGTACACAACCGTGATCGCCTCCGCCGAGTCGTGAGCGAGTGGGGTCGTGTACGTGTACTCCACGGAAGGAGGGCGCCAGCCCGGAATCTCGCGGCCGGCCGCCGGGTCCCGCCCGATCACCGCGAGCGCGTCCCGTACGACTTCCCGCTCCCCCTCCGTCAGGTCACCGAACACCTTCCTCGCGGGTTCGGCCTCCTCCAACGGAAACTCGTTCACGTACCGCCGCCCCCGCTACGAGCTTCCTCAAGGGCCGCCATGATCTCCGGCGAGTTCCTGATCCGAACCCGGTGGCGGTAAGCCCTAATGGGAGCTGCCGGGTCGGAGAGACTCGGTGCCGTAGCCGCCGACAGGTGAGCACTCACAAGCCCGGAAGCATCCGACTTCTGTGGTCAGACCGTGCCCCTGCCGGTCGGCCGGAAGGCCAGACCGCTGATGGGGTGGCGTGCCCGCCGAGCAGAGCGTGAGCACTGGATCCATTAGGGAGCGTGCCGCGTCTTCCGCAGGCTGCCCGAGTGAACTACCTGACCGGGAGGGCGAGTTGATTCTCATCGGCGACGACTGGGCCGAGGACCACCACGATGTCGAGGTCCAGGACGCGACCGGCCGCAAACTGGCCGCCGCGAGACTGCCCGAGGGCGTGGAGGGCATCACCAAGCTTCACGAACTCATCGCGAGGCACGGCGGCGACGACCTCGATGCCACCGATGTGATCGTCGGCATCGAGACCGACCGCGGCCCCTGGGTACAGGCCCTGCTCGCCTCCGGCTACCAGGTCTACGCCCTCAACCCCCGGCAGGCCGCGCGGTTCAAGGAGCGGTACGGCACCTCCGGCGCCAAGAGCGACAAGGGTGACGCGCATGCGCTGGCCGACATGGTCCGCATCGACCGCGACCAGCTGCGGCCGGTCGCCGGGGACAGCGAACAGGCCCAGGCCGTCAAGGTCGTCGCCCGCGCCCACCAGACCCTCATCTGGGAACGCACCCGTACCTTCCAGCGGCTGCGCAACACGCTGCGCGAGTACTTTCCCGCCGCCCTGAACGCTTACGCGGACCTGGAACTGACCAGCCCGGACGCACTGGAGCTACTGATCAAGGCGCCTACACCCGCCGCAGCGGCGAAGCTGACCTGCGCGCAGATCACCGTCGTCCTGGCCCGCTACCGCCGACACAACCGGAGCGCCAAGGCCGCCACGATCCAGACCGCGATGCGCGAGCAGCACCTCGGCCTGCCTGAGCCGGTGACCGCGGCCTACGCGGCCACCGCCACCGCCCACGCGAAGCTGCTGGTCGCCCTGAACGAGCAGATAACCGAGCTGGAAGCGCAGGTGAAGGCGCATTTTCTCGCGCACCCGGACGCTGAGATCTACCTCTCGATGCCCGGCATCGGGGTGATCACCGGCGCGCGGGTGCTCGCCGAGTTCGGGGACGACCCCGCCCGCTACGCGTCCGCCAAGGCACGCAAGAACTACGCCGGCACCAGCCCCGTCACCCGCGCCTCCGGCAAGAGCCACACCGTCCAGGCCCGCTACATCCGCAACAACCGGCTCGCCGACGCCCTCCAGCGTCAGGCGTTCTCCGCCCTGCGCGCCTCACCCGGCGCCCGCCACTACTACGACAAGCAGCGCGCCCGCGAGGCCGGCTACAACCCCGCCCTACGCCAGGTCGGCAACCGCCTCGTCGGCATCCTCCACGGCTGCCTCAAGACCCGAACCTTCTACGACGAAGCGACCGCCTGGTCGCACCACGCACACCCCGAACCCCATGCAGCTTGACACCAAACGACATGGGGTGTCTGACCACGGCGGCGGGACCCTCGAAGTCATTGGTCGGAGCAGCTCCTATGGCAGCCGCCAACTCATCCTCGAACCGCTCCCGGTCCCCTGGGAAGCCGTAACGGCTGAGCGCACTGCGCAGGTCGTCCACGGTCCGGATCGGTGGGAGCGGCATCTCCCCCCAGGCGTGCTCGGGCTGTGCGCTCATGATCTGCTCCTGATGAACGGGCATGGCTCCACTTCCCAGTATGACGCCGCTCACGGAAGGCCGACAGGGCGTGATCACCCGGTCACCTCCGTCGGTCCGCAGTCGGCCCACAGCATTTTGCCGCCCTTCGACGCCCCCAGCTCCCGCAGCACGGACACCCCCCACGAGTCGGCACACGCCCGTACGAGGTGCAGCCCGCGTCCGCCTTCGGCGTCGTCCGGGGGTACGGCGGCGAGGGCGCCCTCCTCGCGGAAGCCGGGCGGGACCCTGGGGTCCGTGTCCCACACCGCGACCCGGAGCCGGTCCGGTTCCGTGGCGAGGAGGCGGAGCATGTACGGGCCCCTGGTGTGGAGGTGGGCGTTGGTGAGCAGTTCGGAGGCGAGGAGTTCGGCCGTGGGGGTGAGGTGGGCGAGGTCGTGGGCGGCCAGGACGGTGCGCAGGGTGGCGCGGGCGATGCCCGGTGCGCGGGGATCGTGCGGGAGCTGGAGGGCGTAGCTCCAAAACGGGGATGACGGCGATACGGTGGCCATCGGAAGTCTCCGATCACGGAGGGGAGTTGGGTGGTGTCGGTACGTTGTGTTGCGTGATGCTGCGTTGCGTTGCCCAGTGACCGTGGTCGCTCCGTCGAGCGGGGTGCTTCTGGGCGGTGGGGCGCCTGAGACGAAGTTAGGGGATCGGCAAAGGTGCTTTGCTGGATTCCGAAGGATCTCGGCGCTTTATCCCTCATGTGGGTGACAAACCCCTGCGGTGCGCGCGACAAGGAGACGCCATGACGACAAGGCCCGCTTCGACGGCCCGACGTGTCCGGCTCGCGACGGAGCTGCGCAAACTCCGTGAGCGGGCGGGGATGACCGCGACGGAGGCAGCGCAATTGCTGGGCACCAGTTCTGGTCAACTCAGCAACGTGGAGTCCGCCCGGTTCGGCGTGAGCCCTGACCGCGTCCGCGCGATGGCCCACCTCTACTCCTGCGCGAACCAGCCCTACGTCGACGCCCTCGTCGCCATGGCCGGCGAGAAGACCCGCGGCTGGTGGTGGGAGGCGTACCGCGAGGTACTGCCCTCAGGGTTGCTCTCACTCGCCGAACTGGAGCACCACGCAACCGCCCTGCGCACCGCCTTCACCTCACACGTCCCCGGAATGCTCCAGACCACCGAGCACGCCCGCGAGATCTTCCGTCACGTGATCCCGGCTCCCACTCCGCCCGAGGTCGAGCACCGGGTCTCGTACCGCATCAAGCGACAGGACGTCGTGTACCGGGCCAACCCGAATCCGTACAGCACCGTCATCCATGAAGCCGCCCTGCACATGAGGGTCGGCGGCCGTGACGTGGCACGCGCGCAACTCCGGCATCTGCTCGACATGAGCGAACGGGACCACATCATCCTCCGGGTGCTGCCGTTCGACGTCGGCGCGTTCCCCGGGTCCGGGCAGTCCATCAACTACCT
Source organism: Streptomyces sp. NBC_00576 (assembly GCF_036345175.1). Taxonomy (NCBI): domain Bacteria; kingdom Bacillati; phylum Actinomycetota; class Actinomycetes; order Kitasatosporales; family Streptomycetaceae; genus Streptomyces; species Streptomyces sp. NBC_00576. The sequence goes on from NZ_CP107780.1 coordinate 4,668,007, forward strand.
GTGCGGACCCGTACCGCAACTGGACACCGTCCAACTCGACCAGTTCCACGGCCCCATGCTGCTTGACGCCGAGGCCCACCTGGAGAAGTACCGACAGCTCCTGGACACCGTCGAGGCCGCCGCCCTCGCCCCGGAGAAGTCCCGAGACCTGATCCTTGCCATCGCCCAGAACCTGTAGAGGAGTCCTCATGTCCCAGCACGCCTGGAAGAAGTCGTCCCACTGCCAGGAAGGCGAAGCCTGCGTCCACATATCCGTCACCGCCGAAACGATCCTGCTCGCCGATTCGGCAACACCGGACCCCTCTTCCGTCGTCTCGACCGGTCGCGACGCCTTCGCCGCCCTCATCCACATGCTCAAGCGTTGAACGAAGAACGAACGCCCGCCCCCTCCTCAGGGCGCCCGCCGCTGCCGGCGCCGCACCGCGTCCCGTAGCGCCGTGCGCACGGGCTCGGTCGGAGCCGGGCCGCCGGTGGTCACGGCGACGAGGGCTTCGGCGACGTCGCGGAGCTTGGTGTTCGCGTGCTGGGAGGCGTCGCGCAGGGCGTCCCAGGCCTGGTCGGCTGTGCAGGCTTCGACGGCCATGAGGATCCCGCGTGCCTGGTCGATGACCGGGCGGGAGTCGATGGCCTGTTGTAACTGGTGCACCTCCTCCCGGAGTCTCTCCACCTGTTCCGCGCGTTCCGCGGCCACCGCGCACAGGCCCTGGTCGGAGCGCAGAGAGGCGACCAACTGGCGGGTGTCCGGAGGCGGGGACGAGGAGAAAGGGTCGGCGGGGTCGGATCCGGCCGCGGGGACCGGCAGGCCGATGATCTCCAGGACGCGGCGGGGCTGGCCGTTCCAGTTGACGGTCCGTAGAGGGATGTCGGCGAGGCTGCTGTAGTCCTCCAGCCGTTCGAGCAACTGGAGCCCGGCGGTGTCCATGAAGGTGACTTCCGCCATGTCCAGGACCAATCCGTCCGTGTCACAGGGGAGTTTGCCCAGGGCCGGATCGAGCAGCGTTGTGCAGCCGTGAACGATCGCCCCGCTTGGCGCCAGTACCGCGGTGGTGTCCAGCATTTCGGTACGGATGATCAATGGCCCATGGGCGACCGACGCGAACGGTGAACGAGGATCGGCTGCAGACATGTACTCACCTCGGGTCTGGGGTCCTGATGCGCCGTCGGGGTCCACGCCACACGGCGCGGCTCTGCCGTAGCCCGCGGCTGTTGTGTTGTCGCGCCTTCCCCCTCCGGGACGGCATATTCAGGATCCTGCGTGCAGATGTGACACCGTTCCGGCGCGTCGCGGGCCGGGGCGCGGCTGTGCATATATGGGCTCCCGCGGGGCAGGCGGGAGTGGCGGCGGTGTACTGAAGGTGCCTATGAACAGCTTTCCTCTTTGACTGCGCGGCGTGGGGACAGCGAGGTGCAACCGGCAGATGGACGTGGAGGGCGTGGACAGTTTGCGACGACGGGCGAATGCCTCGGCATCAGCGCCGGCGCCGGGGTCAGGGCCGGCACCGGTCGCGTCGGGGAGCGCGTTGCTGCTGCATCCGCTGCTCGACGGAGCGGGGTGGCGGGCGGTCGGCGAGATCACTGCGGCCACGTGTCCGGCCTGGGAGTGGACGCTGCGGCAACTGCCCCTTCGTAAGGAGATCGTGTGCCATCTGGAGATGTCCGCCGTGACCTTTGTCGATGTCGCCGGCGCCTCGGCCCTGGCGGTGGCCGCTCAGGACCTTCCGGCCGGGCGGCGCATCGTGGTCGAACGGCCGCCTGCCACCCTTCCACGGCTGCTTGAAATTTTCTGGCCCGACTTGTCCGTGATCGAGGTGGTGGCCCGGTGACTGCCACGAAGACCGCTGAGGCGACTGCTGAGACGTTTGTGCATCCCGCCCTGTTCTACCGGGGCCAGGAGGAGTACCTGGACGGCACGTTGCCCTTCATCCGCGAGGGACTGAAGGTCGGCCATCCGGTGGCGGTCGCCGTGCCCGGCCCGAACCTGACCCTGCTCAAGGACAGCCTGGGCGCCGATGCCACGTCGGTGTACTTCCTCGACATGACCGAGGCGGGCCGCAACCCGGGCCGGATCATCCCGAGGGTGCTGCGCGCCTTCGCCGACGCCCACCCTCAGACACATGTGCGGATCATCGGGGAGCCGATCTGGCCCGGCCGCAGCAACGTGGAGTACCCGGCGTGCGTCCAGCACGAGGCGCTGATCAACCCGGCGTTCGAGGGCCGGGACGTGACCATCCTGTGCCCGTACGACGCCGAGCGCCTCGCGGAGGAGGTGCTCACCGACGCGTACGCCACCCACCCGGTGATCGTCTCCGGCGGCAGCGAGCGGCCCAGCCCGTCGTACGCGCCCGGGCAGGTCGTCGCCCAGTACAACCAGCCGCTCTCGGCGGCCCCTGCGGCGGCCGAGCCCCAGCACTTCGGCATCGACGAGCTGCCGTACGTCAGGCACTTCGCCATCGCGCGGGCCGCGGAGCTGGGCCTGTCCGGCGTACGCCTGGACGATCTCGCGCTGGCGGTGGCCGAGCTGACCACCAACAGCGTGGTGCACGGCGGTGGTTCGGGGAGCCTGCGGATCTGGGCCGAGGACTCGCAGTTGGTGTGCGAGGTCCGAGACCGCGGGCAACTGAACGACCCGCTCGCCGGCCGCCGCCCCGCCACCCGGGACCAGCGAGGCGGACGGGGCCTGCTGCTGGTGCACACCGTCGCGGACCTGGTCCGGGTCCACACGGGCCCGGAGGGTACGGCCATCCGGTTCTACCTCGGCTGCTGAGCGACCGCTCGACGCCGCGTCCCGGGCGGCCGTCGGTTGCTCGGCGGGGCGCGGCGACCGAGCTGCCCGCCGGTTTCAACCGGCTGCGCCGTCACACGGGACGCCATCCACGAAAGATGGGCCCGCCCGGCGTGATGCCGACCGGGCCCATCCCAGGCAGACGCGGAACCGCGTAGCTGCGAAGTGGTCGCAGCGCCGGGGTTCAGGTGGTGCGTGTGTCAGTCCTACAGCTCCACGCAGCTGTTGCCGTCTCCGACGTGGCAAATGTACAGCCGGACATCGGCCACATTGGTGCCATTGCCCGAGGCCGCGATCTTGTGGAACTTGTTGTCGTTGGCCCAGGAGGAACCGTTCCACTTCGAGTACTTCGTGTAGAGGCTTTCGCTCACATTGTCGGTCGAACAGTGGTCAACGACCGACATGTCCCAGTCGGTCTTGAATGCCTGCTTGCCGTTGTACATGGTGGTCTCGTACCAGTGGTAGGTGCCGGAGGCAGTACCGCAGCCGTTTTCGGTACGGCCCGAGAAAGTACCGCCCGAGGCGTGGGCGGAACCGGCGAACGCGGCCAGCAGGCCGACAGCAGTGACGGCGGTGGCCAGTATCCGCCGCGTGCCCTTGAAAGTGTCATTTCGCATGGTGGGGACCCTTTTCTTCAGTAGGTGTTTTGGGGGCTGGGCGAGTTTGCGGGCTTGCCGGGTTGCGGTGCACATCCCGGGGTTGATGCCGCCCACTACGCGGCCGGGATCGAGAACACGCTCTTCGATTGACTGGCCGTGGATGGATTCGCGCCAGCTTCAGGAGGCCGATTCGGCCAGCTGCTCCGCACTTCGTACAGCGAGCTGTCCGGGTTCTGACGTCGCGAGGCGGTGCACTTTCGTGCGTTCATGCTTCGACCTCCTCCCCGTGAGGACGATGCGGGTGGACCGCGCCGTCTGCTTGCTCGACAGAGACTGCTGGTCAATCCGGATCTGGGCCAGTGAGGCCGGCCCCGTTGGGACACCGTGGGACGTCACAAGCGTTGACCTGCTGGGATGTCCGGCGTGATGCGGTATCGCTGGGACGCCCGCCCTCGCGGGACATGGCTGAGGACATGGGTGTGGAGCGTCGGCCTGGCCCTGGAGCCCGCGCGAGGTGTACTAACAGGGCAAGGGGCGAGAGCCCTGGGGGGTTTCTGATGCGTATTGGGGTGGGGCGTGTCACGTTGGAAGGAACTGCCGGATTCTCTGGACCAGAGAGTCCGGCAACTCGTGGTGCAGTTGCGGAGGTTGAAGGACCGCAGCGGGCTGAGCCTGGACGTCCTCGCGGGCAAGACCGGATACAGCCGCTCGTCGTGGGATCGCTACCTCAACGGGAAGGCACTGCCGCCGCGCCACGCGGTGGAGGAGCTGGCGCGGGTCGCAGAGGCGGATCCGGTCCGGTTGCTGGTGCTGCACGAGGTGGCCGAGGAAGCGTGGCCGCAGCGGATCGCGTCGTCCTCGTCGGCCGGTGCGGAGGACGGCGGCGAGCAGGGAGCACGGGGTGAGGCGGCTGCCGAGCCTTCCGGTGCGGACGCAGGTTCTACGGCATCGGCGGAGGGGCCCGGCGCCTCGGATGAGGGGCCCGCGGTGCCGGGGGCTGGGCAGCCGCCAGGGGTGCGCCGGCCCGTCGCCCTCGCTGCCGTGGTGGCCGCCGCGCTCGTGGGGATGTGCGCCGGAATGCTGATCGGCGCGCCCTGGGGCGATGACGAGAGCGGGGGCGACAAGGTACAGACGGCGCTGGACGGCCCACAGCCGAGCAGCAGTACCACCACCAGTACCGGTGCCAATGCCGGCACCAACAGCAACAACACCTCTACCTCGGGGCTGGGCTGGTACGTCTTCAAGCCGGGCAAGTCGTACTCCTGCAAGGTCCGCCGTTCCGGCGCGGCAGGCGGGGGACTGTTCGCCGACTACAGCGAGACGCGCACCGCCGTCCTTGCCGGACCGGGCTGGGACGTGGTGGAGGCCCAGTGCCTGCTGCGCTACCTCCGGTTGGAGCCGGGCACCGTCGACGGGGTCTACGGGCAGCAGACCATCGCGGCCGTGATGCGTCTGCAGAAGAAGGCCGGGCTGCCGGCGGACGGCGTCGTGGGTCCGCACACCTGGCAGGCGCTGCGCGGATGACCGGCCCCGCACCGGAGTGCGTGGCACTGGCCGAGGGGCTCCGCGAGATGAGGGCGAGGACGGGCCTGAGCCTGGCGGCGCTGGCCGAGCGCACGCCGTACAGCAAGTCGTCCTGGGAGCGCTATCTCAACGGGAAGAAGCCGGTGCCCCGGCAGGCCGTCGAGGCGCTGTGCGCGATGGCGGGGGAGTCCGCCGGGCGGCTGCTCGCGCTGTGGGAACTGGCGGACGCCGAGTGGAGCGGGCGCGCCCGGCACACCCGCCCCTCTGCCGAGCCCCCGCCCATGTCCTCGCCCACGTCCGCGTCCGCCCTGGTCCCCGCAGGTGCCGTGGGCGCCACGGGCGACCACCGGAGGGTTCGGCGCCAGGGGCTGTTCATCGCCGGTGTGGGTGTGGCCGCAGTGGCGATGATGGCGGCGCTGTCTCTGCGCGGCCACAGCGCCGCCGGAAGCCCGGCGAGCCTGGCGTCCCCCACGCTGGATCCCGCCCCCGGATGCCGGGGGAAGGCGTGCGACGGGAAGGACCCCAGCCCGATGGCCTGCGGGATACCCGAACGGGTGGACTCGCTCGGTCCGCCGCACCACACCAGCACCGGTACGGGGGTGGATCTCCGGTACAGCGAGGTGTGCGCCGCCGCCTGGGGCCGGATCTGGCATTCGAAGGTCGGGGACATGATCGAGGTCTCTGCCCCCGGCACCCTGCCGCGTCGGGTCGTCATCACGGACGCCGCGGATACGAGCGACTACCGATTCACGCCGATGATCGGCGGCCCGGACCGGACCGGCCTACAGCTGTGCTTCACACCGGCGGGCGGCACGGACCGGGAGTGCTTCGACTCCTGACGGTGCGTTTCTCCTACGCGCGCGAGCAGGGCCGGACCTCGGCCCTGCTCGCGCTCACCCCGCCCAGACGACCGCCTGCACCTCCCCGTACGCATGCAGCGCGTACGACCCCACATCGCGCCCCACCCCGCTCCGCTTGAACCCGCCGAACGGCGCCTCCATGTTCCGTCCGACGGTGTTCACGCCCACCCCGCCCGCCCGTAGCCGCCGGGCGACCCGGAATGCGCGGGCCACATCGCCGGACCAGACGTAGTCGATGAGCCCGTACTCGCTGTCGTTGGCCAGCGCGACGCCCTCCTCCTCGTCGTCGAAGGGGATGACGGTCACCACCGGCCCGAAGATCTCCTCCCGGGCCACCCGCATGTCGTTCGTGCAGTCGGCCAGCAGGGTCGGGGCGACATAGAACCCCTGGTCGTACGGCGGCCGTTCGCCGCCCGCGACGACCACCGCGCCTTCCTTCCGCCCGAGTTCGACGTATGCCTCGACCCGGTTCCGGTGCGCCCCCGAGATCACCGGCCCGACCACCGTGCCCTCCGCGCGAGGATCACCCACCTTCAAGTGACCGGCATACGCGGCGAGTTGCTCCACCAACTGCCCGTACACGCCCCGCTGCGCCAGCACCCGCGTCGGCGCCGTGCAGATCTGGCCGCTGTAGAACGAGAACGTCGTGCCGATGCCCGCGACCGCCGAGCGGATGTCCGCGTCGTCGAAGACGAGGGCCGCGCCCTTCCCGCCCAGCTCCATCAACTGGCGTTTCATGCCACGGCCGCACACCTCGGCGATCCGCTGTCCGACCGCCGTCGAGCCGGTGAAGCTGACCATGTCGACGTCCCCGGCGCCCACGACCGCCTCGCCTACCCCGACGCCCAGCCCGCTGACCACGTTGACGGTCCCCGGCGGCGCGCCCGCCGCCTCCAGCGCCTCCGCCATCCTGTACACCGACAGCGGGTCCTGCGGAGCGGGCTTCACGACCACCGTGTTGCCCATCGCCAGCGCGGGCGCGATCTTGCCGGCCGGGTTGGCCCACGGGTTGTTGTACGAGGTGATGCAGGCGACCACGCCGACCGGCTGGCGTATCGCCAGTGCGCCCATCACCGCGGCCTTCCCGAACGGGCCCCCCTCGTTGACCTGCGGCGGGATCGCCCACTCGGCCGGCTCCACCTTCGCGTACCGGCGGAAACGGGCCGCACCCACGCCCACCTGCATTCCGCGCGCCGTCCCCGTCGTGGCGCCGGTCTCCGCCTGGGCGAGCGCGGCGTACGGCACCAGGCGGCTCTGGATGATGTCCGCGGCGCGGGCCAGGACGGCGGCCCGTTCCTCCGGTGACGTGCGCGACCACGGTCCGAAGGCCTCGCGGGCCGCCGCGGCGGCGGCGTGCGCCTGATCCCGCGAGGCCTCCGGCGCCCACCCGACGACTTCCTCCGTCGCCGGGTCGATCACCTCGTAGTGCCCGTCGGCCGGTTCCACCCACGAACCGCCGACGAACAGCCGCTGTCCGTCGCTCACTTGGTGCTCACCGTCGCCGTGTCCCGGCCCGAGCGGAGCACCCTGCCCGGTACCGCACCCGTCACCGTGTCATCACGGATCGTCTCAACCCCGTTGACCCACACGGCTGTTACGCCGATCGCCTTCGAGTCGAGACGCGGGCTGTCACCCGGCAGGTCGTGCACCAGGGTGGCCTTGTCGGCGGCGATCCGCTCCGGGTCGAAGAGGACCAGATCCGCATGGAAGCCCTCCTGGATGCGTCCCCTCTCCCGGAGGCCGAACAGCCGCGCCGGGTCGTCGGTCAGCATCTGCACCGCCCGCTCCAGCGGCACCAGTTTCCGCCCGCGCAGACAGTCGCCGAGGAAACGGGTCGTGTACGGGGCCCCGCACATCCGGTCCAGGTGCGCGCCGGCGTCGGAGCCACCGAGGAGCACGTCCTCGTGCCGCCAGGTCTCGGCGCGCAGCGCCCAGGACGCCGGGTCGTTGTCGGTGGGCATGGGCCACAGGACCGTACGCAGTTCGTCGGCCACGCAGATCTCGACGAGGCAGCTGAAGGGGTCCTGGCCGCGTTCGGCGGCGATGTCCTCGACCACCCTTCCGGTCAGGCCCTCGTTCGCCTCGCTGTAGGTGTCCCCGATGACATACCGGCCGAAGTCCGTCAGCCGCCGGAAGACGCCCGCCTCCTCGCTCTGCCCCCGGCGGACCAGCTCCGCCCGCACCTCGGGGTCGCCGAGCCGGGTGATCCGCTCCGGGACCGGGAGCCCCAGCACCGGTCCCCAGCCGGGGATCAGGTTCAGCGCGCAGAAGGTGCCGAGGGACATGTTCATCGGGGTGAGGATGGGCATGGTGAGGGCCACGACCCGGCCACCCGCCTTGCGGGCGCGCTCACTTGCCTCAAGCTGGCGGGGTACGCGGGCCGGCACAGACGCGTCGATCGTGAGCACGTTCCAGTTCAGCGGGCGCCCGGCCACCGCGCTCATCTCGACGAACAGATCGATCTCGGCGTCACTGAACTGGTCGAGGCAGCCGGCGACGATCGCCTCGATCTGGGTGCCCTCGTGCTCGCCGACCGCCTGGGAGAGGGCGAGGAGTTCGGCGGGCAGCGCGTGCCGGGACGCCACCGGCTTGCCGTCCCCGTCGGAGTGCGAGGACGACTGGGTGGTGGAGAATCCCCAGGCTCCGGCGTCCATCGCCTCGTGGAACAGCCGCAGCATGTCGGCGAGTTGAGCCGCGGTCGGCTGACCGCCCACCGCGTCCGACCCCATGACGTACCGGCGCAGCGCGCAATGCCCCACCATGAAACCGGCGTTGACCGCGATCCGCCCCTCCAGCGCGTCCAGGTACTCCCCGAAGCTGCTCCAACTCCAGGGCGCCCCCTCTTCCAGCGCCACCAAGGACATCCCCTCGACCTTGGACATCATCCGCCGCGTGTAGTCGGCGTCGTCGGGCCGGTCCGGGTTCAACGGGGCAAGCGTGAAACCGCAGTTACCGGCGGCGACCGTCGTGACCCCGTGATTGAGGGAGGGGGTCGCATACGGATCCCAGAAGAGCTGGGCGTCGTAATGCGTGTGCGGATCGACGAACCCGGGCGCGAGGACCAGCCCGGCGGCTTCCTCCGTCGTCCGCGCCTCCTCGGTGACACGGGACCCGATGACCGCGATACGCCCATCCCGTATCCCCACATCAGCGACGTAGGCAGGGCGACCGGTCCCGTCGACGACGGTAACCCCTCTGACCAGATGATCAAGCAAGACGGCACCTCACTCCTACCTAAGGGGCGCGGGGAACTGCGCGAACAACCCCCACGCACCCGCACCCGCACCCGCACCCGCACCCGCCAACGAGACCCTCAAGCCACCCCTCGGAACCGCGAAGTCCGATGCACAGGATCCGTGTCAATCTTCGGAATCACGTGCTCCCCCACCAACCGGATCGTCTGAAGCGTGTCCTCCTTCGAGATCCCGATAGGCATCCCGAAGCTCAACTGATCCGCGCCCGCCTGCTCCCACCGCTTGCACTGCGTCAGCACCTCGTCCGGATCGCCGCAGATCAACAGCTCCTCGGCGATGAGCAGTTCGATGATCTCCTCGTTGAACTCGGGCAACGTCTCCGGCCACACAGGGAACCCCTCGGGACGAGGGAACGTGTCGTGGTACCGGAAGAGCAGCGACTGCAGATAGTGCAGCCCGCCGCCCGCGGCGATCCGTACCGCCTCGGCGTGCGTCGGCGCACAGATCGCCGTCGAGGTCACCATCACGTTGTCGTTGACGTAGTCCCCGACCGGCTCGGCGTCCACGATCGCCGTCTTGTACTGCTCCAGCACCCACTCCATGTCGGAGACCTTCTGGACGCTGAAGCCGAGCACTCCGAGCCCCTTGCGGGCGGCCATGGCGTACGAGGGCGGCGAGCCGGCGGCGTACCACATCGCGGGGTGCGAGGGCCCGTACGGCTTGGGCAGGATCTTGCGCGGCGGCAGCGACCAGTGTTTGCCCTGGAAGCCGGCGTACTCGTCCTGCATCCACATCTTCGGGAACTCGGCGATCGTCTCCTCCCACAGCTCCTTCGTGTGGTTCATGTCGGTGATGCCGGACATGAAGCCGAGGATCTCGTGCGAGCCGGCACCTCGGCCGGAACCGAACTCGAAGCGGTTGCCGGTGAGATGGTCGAGCATGGCGACCTTCTCGGCCACCTTCACCGGGTGGTTGACCGGGGCGAGCGGGTTGAAGATGCCGGAGCCGAGGTGGATGCGCTCGGTGGCGTGGGCGAGGTAGCCGAGGTAGACGTCACTGGCCGAGATGTGCGAGTACTCCTCCAGGAAGTGGTGCTCGGACACCCAGGCGTACTTGAAGTTCGACTTGTCCGCCTGAATGACGTACTCGGTCTCCTCCATCAGCGCCTTGTGCTCCGCGAGCGGATCGGTCTCGGCCCGCTTGCCCACGTATCCCTGTACAAAGAGCCCGAATTCCAAGGAGGTTCACCGTCCCCAGTAACCGTTCCTGACGTTTCTGACGTTCTCCGTCGTTTCTGACGCAGCGTCAGATTTGTTGAGTCGACTGTTCCACCGGCCCCTGTGACCGTCAATAGCTGACGGTCAGTCAGGTACTGCTGTCGCATCGGTCAGACGACGGCGACACCCGCGAGCCAGCCCCCGTCGATGACGAACGGCTGCCCGGTGATGTACGAGGAGTCCTCCGAGGTGAGGAACAGCGCGAGGCGCGCCACCTCGTCCGGCCGCCCGATCCGCCCCAGCGGCACGAGCTTGCGGTACAGCTTGTCCAGGCCCCGCGCGGCACCCTCGGCGTCCGCGCCCGGGTCCAGTACGGCCGGGTTGGACATCGCGGTGTCGATCGCGCCCGGGCACACGGCGTTGACCCGGATCTTCCGGCGCGCCAGTTCCAGCGCGGCGACCCGGGTGAGCCCGACGATGGCGTGCTTGCTCGCCGCGTACGCCCCGACCGCCGCCATCCCGGTCACCCCGGTGTACGAGGCGGTGTTGACGATCGTCCCGCCACCCGCGTCGGCGATGTGCGGCGCGACCGTCTTGATCCCGAGGAAGCAGCCGACCTGGTTGACCTGCACGACCTGCATGAACTCGTCGAGGGGCGTGTCGATGAGGGCGTTGAAGCGGAGGATGCCGGCGTTGTTGACCAGCCCGTCGATCCGGCCGTACGCCTTCTCCGCGGCGGCGACGGCCGCCTGCCACCCCGCCTCCTCGCGCACGTCGAGATGGACGTACAGCGCACCCAACTCCTTGGCGAGGGCCTCTCCCTGGTCGTCGAGCACATCCGCCACGACCACCCGCGCGCCTTCCGTCACGAAGAGCCGGGCCTCCTGCTCCCCCTGGCCGCGTGCCGCGCCGGTGACGATGATGACCCGTCCGTCGAGCTTGCCCATGCGGAACCCCTTCGCAGCGTTCACATCGTTCGGATCGGTGGAGGTCAGCATCGTATCGCCGTACCTGACGATGCGTCAGACCTGAGGGGAGTGTGTGCGAGAGCACACCCCAAGTAACCGAGGAGTAGGGATATTTGACCCTGTCGCGGACCCATGGATGACGCCAATAATCCTCCACGAACAGGCAAAGCGATCACCAAGGAATCCCAGGGACGGAGCGACATGGCCAAGAGGCGTCTGAAGAACAAGAAGGTCCGACTCGTGGCGGTCGGATCGGCGCTCGCCACCGGCGGCGCGATCATCGCCCTCCTTCCGTCGGCCAACGCGGCCGAGGAGGCGAAGACTCCCGACCAGATCATCAGGATGTGCGAACGGTCCTCGGTGCTCAACGGAAAACAGCAGTCCGTACGGGATTTCGGGGGCGCCTTCGCGGACGGTTTTGAAGCCTCCAACTGTGACTACGTCGAGACGAATTTCCAGTCGTTCGACGGCCCCACGGAGAAGGCCTCCATCGACTTCCCGAACTGCGAACCGAACGCCACCGAACCGGCGAAGGTGTCGATCACCTGGAAGGCCACCGTGGGCCAGGGCTCGGGCAAGTACACCGCGACCCAACAGGGCGCCGGCGGCGGGCTCTTCGGCTTTTTGAGCGGGGCCTGGCTCAAGCACAAGGGAACCACCGACATGACCGTCAAGTCGGTGACCGCCGGCGACACGGAGAATCGGGAGGTTCCGGTCGGCAAGGTCCTGCACATGGAGTTCACGCCGAAAATGCAGCGTATGACCGGCGAATGGAGGGTGAGGCAGGACGCATTCCCCGGCAGCTTCGCCGTGAACCCCTCCCCGGAGAAGAACTTCGTCGCGTCGGAACTCGTCGAGGGACCCGCCATCCTGCCCGGCGCCGCCGGAGCCGCAGGCATCGCGGACGGGGCGGTCAAGCCGGTCCTGACCGACTGCTGACGACGCTCTCCCATGTCCCGCGTTTCCCCCCACTCCCCCTCACTCCCCACCCCCACGCCTCGCCTCACCTGGCCGAATGCCCTCAACTCCCCCCTTTCCCCGCAAGGAGACGCACCATGACCCGCACCAGCCGCAAGGGACATCACCGGAGCAAGAAGAAGCGCATCGTCATCGCCATGGCCCCGGTGGTGGCCATCGCGGTGGCCGTTCCGCTGATGAACCAGGCGGGTGCCGCCACCCCCTCCGAGGTGACGAAGGACTGCGCGCAGAACAACCCGAAGCTGGAGAACTGCGAATTTGTCGACGTCCAGTTCAAGAGGGACAACCTCGGGCCCAACAAGCGCGTATCCACAATTACCGACAACTGCGGTTCCACGAGTGCCCTCTCGAAGGCCTTCAGCGTGTCGGCGTCGGTGACGAGGTCCGTCACGCTCGAAGACGGGTTCACCGCTTCCGCCGATTCGAAGCTGGGAAACTCGTTCTTCGAGATCGGCGCCAAGTTCAACACGACGGAACTCAACCTCAAGCGTGACGACACCGGTACCGGATTCGACTTCTCCCGGACCGACACCGTGAAACCCAACCACATCGGGTTCTTCATGTGGTCGGAGAAGCGAACCGACGTGAGCGGATTCCTCAAGGCCACGTACAAGGAAGCGCAGGACGGCCAGACAGTCTTCTTCTCGCCGAGCGAGGGCGCCACGACCGTGCACGTCTTCTATCCGCAGCTCCTGAAGAACGGTACGCCTGACGGCCGTCTCTGGCTGCGCAACGTCGAGTGCGGAACTCCCCAGGCCAACGGACTCCAGAACTCGGAGAACAGCGTCAGGGCGGAGCCCGGATTCGAAGAGGGCGGCGCCAACGTCACGGACGTGGAAATCCCGGTGACGGAGATTCCGGCGCCGTAGCGGCATCCGGACCGGAATTCAGCGAGCAGGGCGGCGCCGGCTGTTCTCAGGTGCGAACAGCCGGGGTCGCCCCCAGCCATCTCAGCACCGCGTCCGTACTCCCCCTGGCGTCCAGCTTGGCGTAGATGTTGCTGAGGTTGTTGCGGACCGTCTTCTCGCTCAGCCTTAACCGCAGCCCGATCTCCTGGGCGCCCAGGCCGGTCGACAGCAGCTCCATGATCTGCCGCTCGCGCGGCGAGAGCAGACTCCGCAGCCGTTCCATCGCCGCCCCGGCGACGGACGCACTGCCTCTCCCCTCCCCGGACTCCCGCTGGACCCTGTCCCGGAGCGCGGCGCAGGCGATCGGCGAGAGGTAGGTGTGCCCGACCGTGGCCGCCATGACCGCCGAGGCCAGCATGCAGGTGCAGTAGTCGCCCTCGACCAGATATCCGGCCCCGCCCCGGAACACCTCCACCACGGTCTCCATGTCCCGCCGGGGGCTGACGACGATCACCGGAACGCTCACGGCCCCCATGGCCCTCAGCAGCACCGCGAACTCGGTCGCAGGCTCCTCGCATCGCAGGACGACGACATCCACGGCGCCCTCCTCGCTCAGCTCACGGTAGGGCGGGGCCACGCGCAACACCCGCCCCACGTGCGGGTCGTCGGGGTCCGGCCACCCCTCGTGCGGCCACTCGCCCTCGGCACAGGCCAGGGCGACGGACAGCCTGGGCAGGGACACGGGCGGGGACGCCGGTGAGGATGCGGACGTGGGTGAGGAGTGGGCGACGAGCCGGGAGGTGCGCACCGTGCATGTCCTTCCGCCGGAACCATGACGTCCGTACGTTCATACGTACGCGCCCCGGCGTGGACATGTTCAAAGATTCAAGAGGAACCGGTCAGGCTGTCAGACAGGTTCCCCTCCGACCCGCCCTCCAACAGCGGGCCCACCTCTTCCCCGAACGCCCCTATCTGGTCGGTGAGTTCGGTGAGACTCCGGCTCCGGAACCGCACCTGGATCTGGTCGACGCCCATCGCGCCGTACGCCCGCAGCGACTCGGCGAGGGCCTCCGGTGCCCCGCTGATCGTCCGCCGCCCGACCTCCCACCCCGGCTCACCGACGTACAGCGGTTCGGTGATGGCCCCGATGGTGAACGGCCCCTGGATCGCGGCCTCTTCGCGCAGCCTACGGATCCGGGCGATCTGGTCCGGGAGCCGGTCGCGCGGGTCACCCTGCGGCAGCCAGCCGTCACCCTTGAGTGCGGCCCGGCGTACGGCGGCCGGGGACGACCCACCGACCCAGAGGGGTACGCGTTCCTGGGCAGGCCGTGGACGCTGGCCGAGCCCCTCGAAGTCGTACAACTTGCCGTGGTGCTCCGGGAATTCGTCCGGCCCGAGTGCCGCGCGCAACGCGTCGATCGTCTCGTCGAGTACGGCGCCCCGGCGCTCGAAGTCGACCCCCAGCGCCTCGAACTCCTCCTGTACGTGGCCTGCCCCGACCCCGAGGATCAGGCGGCCGCCGGAGAGGTGGTCGAGGGTGGCGTACTGCTTGGCGGTGAGGAGGGGGTGGCGGAGGCCCACGACGGCCACATGACTGAGGAGTTGGACGTGTTCGGTGACGGCGGCGAGGTGGGCGAGGGTGGCTACGGGGTCGTACCAGACGGTGCTCATCGCGGGAGCGAGGCGGCGCGGGATGGCGACGTGGTCGCAGGCCGCGAGGTAGGCGAAGCCGGCGCGGTCGGCGGTGCGGGCGATGTGGAGGAGGTCGGTGGGGGTGGCTGAGGTTTCCCAGGGTTCGGTGTAGAGGGTGGACTGGGACTGGATGGGGAGTTGCATGCCGTAGGTCATGGGCGCGTCCCTTTCCCTGCCGGATCTGACGGTCCGTCAATTCGGGCCGCGATGGCCATCGTCACGGCTGCCGCATCGCCGGGCAAGGGGTCGCCGAACTTCCTTCCCATCCAGTACCTGGGGGCTGCGCCCCCAGGCCCCCGTCGGCCCTGAACGGGCCTCTTCCTCAAACGCCGGACGGGCTGGGGGTGCGGGCCGGGGCTGGAGGGATGCTGGCTGGGCTGCAGGAGCGGTGGGGCGGGTGGGTGGGAAGCCATGGACGCGCCGAACCGTCCGGACCACTGGAGATGCCGCCCGGCACCGAGAAGTTCAAGGGGCGCCGGGCAATCGTGCCGAGACGGGTGGGCTGGTGGGAAACACGACCTGGGCTGCACCGGCGGCCACCTCACCCCCCGGTCAACAGAAACCGCACATACCTGCCGGCGCCGAGCGCACCCCGGGTTTCCTGGCGGGCGGTCGCCAGGTCGGCCTCGACCCGTGTCCGTTCCGCCCCCGCACCGGCCAACTGCTTCTGCCGTTGGAGGAGTTCCGCCCGTTTGCGCTGCGTGTCCATCGCCCGCTGCTGGCGTTGCCCCATCAGGCGACCCCGTTCGTCGGTGATCCGTTGCTGCAACGCGGCCTTCCTCTGCTGGGCCTCGCCCTCCGCCTGCTTGATCTCCGTCTGGTGGGTCCCCCGGAGTGCGGCGATGTCCGCCTTGATCTGGGCCTTGGCCGCCGGCGGCACCGTCGTGGGTGCGGATGCCCTGGCCCGGCGCTCCAGACCCTGCCGCCAGTCGCTGAGGACGGCGGCCCGGGCCTCGCCGATGCCGGGCACCCGGATCCGCTGACCGCCGGGGCCGACCAGGAACACCACGGACGGGTTGTGGGAGAAGTCCACGCCGATGAAGTCCGCCGCGCTTCGGATGCCCGCGTCCTGGAGCGCCTGCACCATCTTGCTGCCCATGTTGTTGAGCGACAGCGCCCCCTGGATCGACGTGCTGCGCAGCTTGTCCTGGATGTGCGCCCTGATCGCGGGCTCCAGCGCCTTGTCGATCCGCCGCTGCTCATTCGCCGCCAGCCCCACCAGCTGCTGCTGGGCCTGGTCCGTACGACGGTTGAGGTCCATGGTGATACGGGCCTGGCCGTCACGCAGCTCGATCTGCAGTGCCTGGACGCGCTGGTCCGAGGCCGTGTTGTCCTTGGCGAGGGCGTCGTCGAGGACGCGGATCTCCTTCTCCAGGCGCTGATGGGCGCCCGCCGGGTCGGCCAGTTCACGGGAGCGCCGTTTCAGGTCGCGCACCCGTTTCCGCGCCGCCCGGTACTCGGGGCGCCGGCGTCGCGCGTACCCGACCAGGGCGGCGGAGGTGAGCAGGGCCAGGCCCTGTGCCGCGGGCAGGACGTCCACGGGCTGGGCCGCCGCGAGGACCAGCGCACCCGGGGCGGACGTACTGAGCAGCGCGCCGACGGCCGCGAGCAGGTCACCGGCGCTGCGCCCGCCGAACCCGGGGAGTCCGGCAGCGGCGGGCTGCCGCACCGGGGGCGGGGTGGACGCGGAGGTGGGGACCGGAGTTATGGCCACGCGCCCCGCCATCCAGGCCGGCACCCCGGACGCGGGTGCCCCGGACGGGGTCGGCGTCCAGGACGTGACCGTGGGACGGCCGCCGCCCAGGCCGCCTCCGGCCCCGTAGCCCCCCGTACCAGCCCCTGTTCCCGCACCCGATGCTGATGCCGATGCCGATGCCGTCCGTTGCGCCGGGAGCTTCACGGCGTCGGCGGTCAGGGGCGGCAGGGCGGACGCCGGCCTGCCGAGGAAGCCCTTGACCCGGCCGGCCACGTCCCGTACCCGCTCGTCCGGGTGGCTCAGCAGGACGGGCCAGGCCAGCGAGGTCGCCGGTTCCTTGAAGTCCGCCTCGGACAGGATCAGGAACTCACCATGTCTGTCGTGGAGTTGGGTCCAGAGACCGGGGTCCGTGGCGACGGCGAGCAGGGCCAGTTCGATGGTCCAGGCGGAGAAGCGGTCCATGGCGGGGCCGTAGTCGGCGGCCGTACGGGAGGGCGACTGGTAGTTGCGGTGGCCGTTCTCGGTCGCCTGCTCGCCGCGCAGGGCGGGGACGTACATGCCGTCGTAGTCGACGAGCCGGAAGGTTCCGTCGGCGGCCACGAGGAGGTTGCCGTGCTGGAGGTCGCCATGGGCGATGCCGTTCTGCTCCAGGTCTGCGGTCATGGCCAGGAAGCGGTCGGCGAGTGTGTGCAGGGCGGCCGGGTCGTGGAGGTTGCGTTCGATCCAGCTGATGAGTCCGGTGCCCTGGGCCCAGGTCATCTTGACCGCCGGGTACCACTCCCGCCCGACCAGAACTCCCTGTTCCAGGAAGTCGAACCCGACCGGCCATGGCTGCGACAGACCACCCGCGCCAGAGCCACCGATTCCACCAGGTCCACCAAGTCCGCCGAGTGCCGAGCTGATGGCGGAGTAGCGCTTGCCCAGCGTCGCGCTGTCCCGGGTGAAGCATTTCAGCGCGTACCGCTGACCGTCCTTTGACGTGATGTCGAAGACGCTGGCGAAGTTCCCGGAGATCGCCTTCGGGCCCCAGGCCGGGCTCTGCTGGATCCTGCCGTGCTTCAAGTCCGGGTCGCTGAAGCACAGTTCGGGGTGTTGCAACGCCTCCGCGTAGTTCGCGCCCGTCGGAAACCTCCGGACCGGTCCGGTACCGGGGTCGCGTCCGGGGTCGTGACCGGGACGACCGCCGCGGGACACCGCCATTTACGCCTCCCCTCTCGCCACCATCCGGAAGAACTCCGCACCGTCATACGGATATACGGATGAACGTCACACTTTCGCTCGAACGAGGGTCACATCGTCGTTGCGCATCCGGGCGCGCGCCCGCTGGTCGTCCACCCACTCGGCGAAGTCCTGCTGGCCGAACGCGGCGAAGGCCGGGAAAGCCACGGCCTGTTCAGCCTCGCCGGCTGCCTCCCGGGACAGCACCCAGGCCGCCAACGCATCGGTGGTGAGCAGTAGTTCGTCGCCGGGCAGCAGCTCGCCGTGCGCCACCCGCATCCGTTCCGCGACCAGCCGCGCATCGTGGTTCCGGCTGCCCAGCAGCTGAGGAGTGATCCCGAACTCCTCGACCGTGCGCACCGGGAAGGATTCGAGGAGGCGCCCGTCGCGCAGCTGGAACAGACAGCTGTCGCCGAGGGCGAAGGCGTACCAGTGGCGGCGGGTCGTGCCGTCCTCCAGGACGGTGGCCCGGATCTCGGCGCCCAGCACGGTGGCGAACGCGCCTTTTTCCAGGCCGGGTTGCTCGTACCAGGTGATGGGCCTGCCCTGGGCGGCGCGCTCGGCCTGGTAGCGGGTGAGGAAGGCGTCCCAGTGCAGTGCGGAGCGCTCCATCAAGTCCCGTACGAACGTACCGAGTTCGTCCCACCAGTCACCGGCGAGCCGCATGGACTCGACGGCGTCGGCGACCAGGAGCGTGGCCCAGTCGCGGGCGAGCAGGCTCTCCGAGGCTCCGTCGGACACCGCGGCGTACAGCGACGCGACGGCCCGTCCGGCGCTGTCGACGCCCGCCTCGTCGGACTGCCAGCAGTAGGCGGCGTCCTCGCACTCCTGTTCACTGCTGCCCGACTTCGGCGTCCACAACCACTGCGCCCGCGGCAGCGCCGGGATGTCCCCCATGGTCAGCGCAGCTCCGTCGCACGGGTGCCGATGTCGAGGAACTCCACGATGGAGACGATGTCGGCGTTGTAGACGAAGCCCCGGGTCGTCTCGCTGACGCGGTGGCCCTGCGAGGCGGCGTACGAGCGCATGTGGCCGGGCAGGACGCTGGACATGTGGAACAGCAGCTTGGCGTACGTGTCCGGCAGCGCTTCCACGTTGTCCGGGAAGGTGATGGGGTCGCCACCGCTGCCGGAGACGTGCAGGTTGAAGAGGAGGACCGGGCCGTCGGCGGTGGCGTGGGAGGCCAGGCCGATGGCGGCGCTGGTCGGGTCGCCGTCGGTGGACTCCCCGTCGGTGAGGTTGAGGACGATGGGCGGGAAGCCGCTGGGGTGCGCGTCGACCCAGTTCGCCACCAGGGTGTCCGCGTAGCCGAGGGCGCGGGTCATGGGCGTACCCCCGTTGGTCACCGGGTCCATCCACACCGGGAACTGCACGGACGTCTCGACCAGCCCGCCGGCGCCGTCCGGCACCTTCTTGGTACGGCTCTCCACCCGCGCCGGGTTGTTGGCGACCTCGCTCAGCGGAACGAGGTCGCGGCCGGCGAGGGCGCCCTGGTAGGCGGAGCCGACGTGCTGGTGGCCGTAGCCGATCACGGCGACGTGGAAGTAGTCGCGTACGCCTTCTTCCTTGGCGCACTTGACCGACAGTTCCGTCAGCAGCCGGTTGATGGCGTTGGACACCACCTCGGCCCGCGGCTGTGTCGTCTCACCGCTCTCCATGGGGTCGCTCATGGAGGCCGACTGGTCCACGAGGAAGATGAAACACCCCGGGTTGGTCCGGCTGATCTCGGCGGTGTACGGCAACGGACGGCCCCCGTTTTTCCATGCGGTCGCTACGCGGTCACTGTGCGTTCGCTGGGGGACAGCCGCGTTCGGCAGCACACCTTCACAGTCCGACTACTTGGCCCCCCAAGGAAGTTCACGGTACCGGATGACCAGCGGCGCTATGGGTTTACGCCAGTTTCGCCCTCTCTTCGCCTCGCTCCATCCTCGCCTGCCCCGCTACGCCGGACTGCCGGGCTGCCACAGCCCGTCCGCCGTCAGGCCCAGCAGGTCGATCGCGTTCCCTCGTACGATCCGCTCCACGACGTCCGCGTCCAGATGCCCCATCTGCGCCTCGCCGACCTCGCGCGAGCCGGGCCAAGTGGAGTCGGAGTGGGGGTAGTCGGTCTCGTAGAGGACGTTGCCGACGCCGATCGAGTCGAGGTTGCGCAGCCCGAAGGCGTCGTCGAAGAAGCAGCCGTAGACATGCTCGGCGAACAGCTCGGAGGGCGGCCGGTGGACCTTGTCGGCGACTCCGCCCCAGCCCCGGTTCTCCTCCCAGACCACGTCCGCGCGCTCCAGGATGTACGGGATCCAGCCGATCTGGCCCTCCGCATACATGATCTTCAGCTCCGGGAAGCGTTCGAACTTGCCGCTCATCAGCCAGTCGACCATCGAGAAGCAGCAGTTGGCGAAGGTGATGGTGGAGCCGACGGCGGGCGGGGCGTCGGCGGACGTGGACGGCATACGGCTCGACGAGCCTATGTGCATCGCGATCACCGTCCCCGTCTCGGCGCACGCGGCGAGGAACGGGTCCCAGTCGTCGCCGTGGACCGAGGGCAGGCCGAGGTGCGGGGGGATCTCGGAGAAGGCGACCGCCCGGACGCCCCGGGCCGCGTTGCGCCGGACCTCGGCCGCCGCCAACTCCGCGTCCCAGAGCGGGATGAGGGTGAGCGGGATGAGACGGCCCTGCGCGGCCGGCCCGCACCACTCCTCCACCATCCAGTCGTTGTACGCGCGCACGCCGAGCAGCCCGAGTTCATGGTCCTTGGCCTCGGTGAACGTCTGGCCGCAGAAGCGCGGAAAGGTCGGGAAACAGACGGCTGACTGGACGTGGTTGATGTCCATGTCGGCCAGTCGCTGCGGGACGTCGTACGAACCGGGGCGCATCTGCTCGTACGTGATGACCTCGAGCTTGATCTCGTCCCGGTCGTAGCCGACGGCGGTGTCGAGGCGGGTGAGGGGGCGGTGCAGGTTCTCGTAGACCCACCAGTCGCCGATCGGGCCGTCGTCGCCCGGTTCGCCCATGACGGGCTTGAACCGGCCGCCGAGGAAGGACATCGACTTCAGCGGCGCGCGGACTATGCGGGGGCCGATGTCCAGGTACTTCTTCGGCAGCCGGTCCTGCCAGACGTTGGGGGGCTCCACCGTGTGGTCGTCCACCGAGATGATCTTCGGGAAGGTGCTCGTGGTCTCCGTACTCTCCACAGTCGTCTCCATAAGGGGCACGGTAGCGCCGATCTGACGAACCGTCAGCTCCCGTGTTCGCACGTCCCTTTCTGTTGAACCCCGTGCGGAGATCGTGTGAGAACCCTGTGGTACCTCGTGCGCCGAACTGTGATCGCTGTCCCCAGAGCTGACGCACATGCCACGGACAAGGCAAACTGCTGTCCTGGTCATGAAGTTCGGCAGGGAGCGGTGATGGGTGACATACCGGCTGTACCGCGGGTGCCGGCACAGCGGGATCCCAGGGATACGCCGGTGAGACCCCCGGCAGACTCTCCGGCTGATTCCCCGGCGGCGCTGCGCTTCAGCGTGCTCGGACCGGTGCGGGCCTGGCGCGACGAGGAGCCTCTGCCCACCGGATCCCCGCAGCAACGGGCGCTGCTGGCCGCGCTGTTGCTGCGCGAGGGCCGGACGGCGACGGCCGCCGAGCTGATCGACGCGCTGTGGGGCGACGAACCGCCGTCGCAGGCGCTGGCGGCGGTACGGACGTACGCGTCACGGCTGCGGAAGGTGCTGGGCGCCTGGGTGCTGGTGAGCGAGTCCGGCGGGTACGCGATCCGTTCGCTCGCGGAGGGCGCGCTGGATCTGACGGTGGCGCAGGAACTGTCCACGGAGGCGGAGAAGGCCAAGAGCGCCGGAAATCTGTGCCATGCCCGGGACGTCCTCAACCAGGCGCTGGAGTTGTGGGACGGCAAGCCGCTGGCGGGCCTCCCGGGTCCGTACGCGGAGGCGCAGCGGGCCCGGCTGGAGGAGTGGCTCCTCCAACTCCTCGAATCCCGGCTCGACATGGACCTCGAACAGGGCTGCCACGCCGAGTCGGTCAGCGAGTTGACCGCCCTCACGGCCGAACACCCCCTCCGTGAGCGCCTGCGCGAACTGCTGATGCTGGCGCTGTACCGCAGCGGCCGGCAGGCCGAGGCCCTGGCGGTGTACGCGGACACGCGCCGCCTCCTCGCCGACGAACTCGGCGTCGACCCCCGCCCCGGCCTCAAGGAGCTGCAGCAGCGCATCCTCCAGGCGGACCCCGGGCTCGCCGAACCCTCCGCCCCGCTCGCCCCCGAACCGGCCCCCGCACTCGTCCGGCCCGCCCAACTCCCCGCCACGGTCCCGGACTTCACGGGCCGTACGGCCTTCGTCTCCGAGCTGAGCAAGGTCCTGGCATCCGCATCGTCGGCTTCGTCGGCACAGGGCCGAGTGATGGCCGTGTCCGCGCTGGCCGGTATCGGCGGCGTGGGCAAGACGACGCTCGCCGTCCATGTGGCCCACCAGGCCCGATCCGCCTTCCCCGACGGGCAGTTGTACATCGACCTCCAGGGCGCCGGCACCCAGGCCTCCGAGCCGGAGACGGTCCTCGGCGCCTTCCTGCGCGCCCTCGGAACGGCCGACTCGGCGATCCCGGACTCCCTGGAGGAGCGCGCGGCCCTGTACCGCTCGGTACTGGACGGCCGCCGGGTCCTGGTCCTGCTGGACAACGCCCGCGACGCCGCCCAGGTACGTCCACTGCTGCCGGGCACGGAGGGCTGCGCGGCCCTGGTCACCTCCCGGGTACGGATGGTGGACCTGGCCGGCGCCCACCTCGTCGACCTGGACGTCATGTCCCCCGAGGAGGCCCTGCAGCTGTTCACGAAGATCGTGGGCGAGGAGCGGGTCGCCGCGGAGCGCAAGGCCGCCCTGGACGTGGTGGCGGCCTGCGGTTTCCTGCCGCTGGCGATCAGGATCGCGGCGTCCCGGCTGGCGGCGCGCAGGACGTGGACGGTGTCCGTCCTGGCGGAGAAGCTGGGCGACGAACGCCGCCGCCTGGACGAACTCCAGGCCGGCGACCTCGCGGTGAAGGCGACCTTCGAACTCGGCTACGGCGCCCTGGACCGCCAACAGGCCCGCGCGTTCCGGCTGTTGGGCCTGGCGGACGGCCCCGACATATCCCTCGCGGCGGCAGCGGCCGTACTGGACCTGCCGGTTGACGACGCGGAAGAGGTCCTCGAATCCCTGGTCGACACCTCGCTGCTGGAATCGGCGGCGCCGGGCCGCTATCGCTACCACGACCTCGTACGACTCTACGCGCGTTCCTGCGCCGAACGGGACGAACACCCGCCTGGTGAACGGGCGTCGGCCATGTCACGCCTCCTCGACTTCTACCTCGCGACGGTCGCCGCGACCTACCGGATCCAGCGCCCCGAGGACAAACTCGTCGACCACCTGGAGCATGCGGAGTATCCCGGGCTGACCTTCGCCGACAGCCACGCTGCGCAGGACTGGGTGCACGCGGAGGCGGTGTGCGTGCTGGCCTGCGTACGCCAGTCCGCGACCCGGCCGGACACACTGCGCCGCGCCGCCGACGTGCTCTGGGCGGCGGTCGAACTGGCCGAGTCCGGCACCAACTCCAAGGAGTACGAGGCGGTCGCGGCGATCGTGCGGGACGCGGCCCGGGAGGCCGGCTCCCCCCGTACGGAGGCCCGCGCCCTCACCACCCTGGCCTTCGTGCACCATGTCTCCGGGAGCCTCTTCGACGCGGCCGTCCAGGAGTCCGAGCGGGCAACGGAGTTGGCGCTCGCGGCAGACGACCAGTACACCGCCTGCTGGTCGTCCAACATCAGCGGCGTCGTCGCGCTCTACCAGAGCCGGCACGACGCGGGCGAGGCCCACTTCACCCGCGCCATCGAGAGCTACCGCGCCTTCGCCGACCGACCCGGCGAGGCGAGCGCCCTGTGCAACCTGTCCCGCATCCACCTCGCCACGGGCCGCACCGACAGCGCGGTCGCTCTCGCCCAGCAGGGCACGGCGATGTACGACGCGATGGGCCACACGGTCAGAGGGGCCAACGGCCGCTACGCGCTCGGCCTGGCGCTCACCCAGAGCGGCCAGTTGACGGAGGCCGCCGGTCATCTCGACGAGGCCCTGCGGGTGTTCCGGGACAGCAGGCAGCGCCTGTGGGAGGGCATGACCCTGTTCCGCCTCGCCGAGGTCGATCTCGCGGCGACCCGCTCGGCCCGCGCGGCGGCCAACGCCGAGCAGGCGCTGACGGTACTGCGCGGCATCGGCGGCGAATGGCGACGCGGCAACGTCCTCACGGTCCTCGGCCGCGCCCTGCACGGCGTAGGTCAACTGGACCGCGCCCAGGTGTGCTGGCAGGACGCGCTCGGCATCTTCGAGTCGCTGGAGGCGCCGGAGGCGGACACGGTACGGGGGCTGCTGGGGCGGGCAACGCGCACGAACTGCTGAAGGTTGCTCGGGCGTACGACATAAAACCCGAAACGGCGGGACGTTCATCGTTCGTTTATCGCCGTCCGGCAGGCTCGTCCCTGTCGAGCCGTCGCGTCGGGGGGCAGGCGGAACGACAGAGGGCCGGACCTCTTATGGTGAACCGGCCCAGGGCCCGTCCCGCAGTCCGCGGGGGAGTCGCGGGGCGGGCCCCTCAGTCCACCGGTCACCATTACAGGGGAGACAGCAAGATGAGCGACCAAATCAAGCCGACCGACGTCCACGCGACGAGCGAGCCGGCCACCGCCACCCTGGACGACGTCCACGCGACGACCGAACCGGCCAAGAAGTCCAAGGCCACGGCGACGATCCTGGGCGACGTCCACGCCACGACGGAACCGACCACCGCCAAGCCGAACGACGTCCACGCGACGGACGAACCGGCCTGAGCCACCGGCTCCAACACTCCAACAGACGTACACCTGCACGGGGAACGACCGCGGCGGCGCGGAGGGGGAGCCGCCGCGGTCGTGGTGTGTCCGGGGGCGGGCGGGGTCGTGCATCTATCGGGCGGTGGTGGCCGGAAGGCCGGGTGCGCGACTCTGTGCCCCCCGCTCGCACTCTTACTCACGCTCGCCCTCGTACGTCACGCTCTCGCTCTCGCTCGGCGAAGATACGGCCGACTTCCCGCCATTCCGCCTCTGCCGCCGCCATCTCCTCCTCCGTGACCGGCCCGCCCTTCTCCTCCATCCACGCCACCAGTTCCCCCAGCCGCTCCTGCTCCCGTCGGCGCTCCATGGCCCGCGGGACACCGGCGCCTTCCAACTCGCACCACACCGTCTTGCCCCCGGCCTCGACCTCCACGCCCCACCGCACAGCGAGGGCACCCAGCAGCGCCAGCCCGCGCCCCGACTCGTCGGCCCCCGTGGCGCTGAGCAGCACCGGAAGAGCACGCGGGTCGGGATCACCGACTGCGACCCGGATACGAGCACCGTCCACACAGCCCACCCGCACAGAAACGGGCGTCCCCTCCCCCACGTGCCGGACGACGTTGCCGACCAGCTCGGTCACGCACAACTGGACGTCTCCACCTACGCGCCCATACGCGTCCTCCCCGAACCACTCCCGCACCGCGCGGCGCAGCTCCGGCACGGCCTTGGGGACGGCGAGCAGTTCGGCACCGAAGTCCGCCGTCGTCGTCGCGTTCACTGTCCCGCCGCGTTCCTCAGCACGGCGGCCAGCTTCAGCGCGGTGGCCGCGTTGCAGCCGCCCAGAGCGACCAGTCCCCTCGGCGGCTGGTAACTCCCCGCGAAACTCGGCAGATCGACCCGCAGGGACGGAAGGGTGATGCCGTGCTCGGCAAGAGCGGCACGGAGTTCCTCGACGCAAAGGGTGACGTCGTAGACGGTGGTGTTCTGGTGCGTCGACTCCATCGGGGGACCTCCCTGTTCAGCGCACTCCCATGTGCGCTCTGTGATGATTCCCTCACAGAATGACGTGACTGTGCGTACCGTGAAAGGGATTCAGATTGCACAGCGCAACTGGAAAGAGACGGTGGTGAGTTGTGCCTTCCCGCAAGGACCCCGACGCGTCCGCGAACGTCCCCTCCTTCTACGGCGCCGAGTTGCGCTTCCGAAGGGAGCAGGCGGGCCTGACCCTGGAACAGTTGGTCGAGGGAAGCTGGCGCGGCATCTCGTTCCTGAGCCAGGTCGAGCGCGGCGAACGCCGAATGACGGACGACCTGGCCAAACACGTCGACCGGAAGCTGGGCACGGACGGCTTTTTCACCCGACGTTGTGAAGACGCGCGCAAGGCGAAGCAGTCGGGGCATGCGGAGTACTTCGCGGATGTCGTCGAGATGGAACAGCACGCAGAGTCAATCGAGGAGTGGGCGCCCGCGCTCATCCCCGGCCTGCTCCAGACACGGCCGTACGCAGAAGCAGTCGTCCACACTTCGTTGCCTTGGCTGCCGCCCGAGACCGTCGAGAGCCAGGTACGAGCCCGCCTGGAACGCGCGGACATCTGGGAGCGCGAGCAGCGCCCCGCGTTCTGGGCGATCCTGCACCAGTCGCTGATCAGCAAGCCACTTCTGTCGCCCGAGGCGATGGCGGAACAACTGGAGCACATCGCGCACGTGATCCGCTCCACGCAGGGTGTTCTGCAACTCCTCCCGGAAACCACCACGGCCCACCCGTTCATGATGGGCATGACCAAGGCCATGACCTTCCCGGACGCGCCACCCTTGATCTACACGGAGGGTCTCCACAGCGGCCAACTCATCGACTATCCAGCCCTCGTGAAGGACTACCGCAGGTCGTACGATCTACTCAGGGCGACGGCACTTCCACCTGAGACGTCCCTGGCCATGGTCGAGCGAGCGGCAGAGGAATACCGAAATGGCAAGCAGAAAAAGTGACTTGAGTACCGAACGGTGGCGCAAGAGCAGCTACAGCAACGGAAGCGGCGGAGACTGCGTCGAGGTAGCCCTCCCTCACGTCAAACCCCTCAGCGTCATCCCTGTTCGAGACTCCAAAACCGCCCCCCACAACGGCCCCGTACTCCTCTTCCAGGCCGGGGCCTGGACAGCCTTCCTCACCGACGTGAAGGGCTGACCCACCCAAGAGCAGAAGCTCACCCTGACCGATCACCCCGAACACCCTGCGTAGTCACTCGCCCCTGCCGTACCGTGGGCATGGCACGGTCCACGGAAGGATCAGGATGACCGCACAGCACTTCGAGCCCAGCGGGCCTCTTATCCCGCGGCCCGAGCGAACGCCCGCCGCCCTGCGCGTGGCCCTGGCACAGGTGGCTCCCCACCGGCTGGCCGACATGGAGCGGCAGAAGGACGAGGCCATCACCCTCGCAGCGCGCACGGGCAGCCTCGGTCCCATCACCCAGTTTCTCGAAACGTGGGCGGTGGCGATCGAGATCGCAAGGATTCCGGCCGCCGCCGCACAGCTCCGTACCGCTGAGTACACGGCACAGACCATCGACCGTGACGAACCCGCCTGGCGTGACGCCATGGACGAGATCCGGCGCCTGCACTCCACCGCTCGGGAGTCGGTCACCGGTGAGTGATTGGCGCTGGGAGTACGACCCGGACGAAACCCACGTCACTGGTGGCCCCACGCCCGCGCCTCCCGCGTTCGTCGCAGAGGTCGAGAAGCGAGCCGACGAGATCGCACGAGCAGCCGAGGCTCTTCACCTGGACGGCACTCGGTATCAAGGCGCAGGCGAGGGCGTACAGACCGCCTATGTCTCAGGCGGGATGTTCCTCTACCTGACCATCGTTCGCCACGAGTGCGTGTACATCCTCCAAGTCACCCCGTGGCCGGGCTAGAACCGGAACCCGGCCTCACCGGCGGCCGCAGAGACATGTCGCACCCCGCGCGCCTGACCGCCCACGGCACCGTCTCCGCCGCCCTGGCCCTGCACAGCGACCGCGCGCTGTCCGAACTCCTCGACGCAGCCACGCCGTTGGGCTCCGGCATCGGCGGAAAGTCTGCGCTTCTGGAGATCGACGGAATCCCGGTCTTCGTCAAGCGGGTGCCTCTCACCGATCCGGAGAGGCACCCGGAGAACGTACGGTCCACGGCGAACCTCTTCGACCTTCCGATGTTCTGCCAGTACGGCATCGGTGGGCCGGGTTTCGGGGCCTGGCGGGAACTCGCCGCGCACACCATGACGACGGACTGGGTGCTCACGGGGGATCACGAGGGCTTCCCCCTGATGTACCACTGGCGCGTACTGCCGGACTCCACACCTCTCCCCGAGGAACTGGCCGACGTAGAAAGGGCCGTCGCCTACTGGGGAGGCAGATCGCAGGTACGCCACCGCATCGAGGCTCTGCAGCAGTCCTCGGCGAGCGTGGCACTGTTCCTGGAGTACATCCCGCAGAACCTGCACCAGTGGCTCAGCGAACAACTGACCGTCGGCGACGAGGCCGCAGACCGGGCCTGCGTCATGGTGGAGCAAGGCCTCGCAGCGGGCACCTCGTTCATGAACAGCCGAGGGCTCCTGCACTTCGACGCCCACTTCGAGAACATCCTCACCGACGGCCGGCGCCTCTACTTCGCGGACTACGGCCTCGCCCTGTCCTCCCGGTTCGAACTCTCCCGGAACGAGGCCGAGTTCTTCGACCGCCATCAGACGTACGACCGCTGCTACACCGAGTCCTACCTGGTGCACTGGCTGGTCACCGCTCTGTACGGATACGACCGGGAGGACCGCCGCGCGCTGGTGCGCGCCTGCGCGGAAGGCAAGCACCTCACAAGATTCCCCGGAAGCCCCGGAAGCCCCCCAATCCCGAAGGAGGCGGCGGCCATCATCGCCCGCCACGCGCCGCTCGCCCTCGTGATGTGGGACTTCGTCGACGAACTCCGCTACGGCAGCAGGAGCACCCCGTACCCACTGGAGGAGATCCGCCGGATCGGCGTGGCCCCGGCAGCGTCCCCGGAACCCCAGGAGTAACGGACTTCCCCGGGGACGAGAACGGAGCCGCCCAAGCCCCCCGGCGCACCGTCCCGGGTAGGGCACCGCCTCCAGCACGCTCGCGGCCGGCGCCATGACACCAGCCCCGGAACGAATCCAGCGGGTGCCGCGGCGCCGCGCGGTCGACGACACATCTCGTTCCTTCAGGCACACAGCCCTTCGAGCACGACGTAGCGCAACTCGCCGTAGCGCTCGGCGAGATCGGCTCGGCGGCTGAGCACATCGGAGATGTGCTGCATGCCGAAGAACGCGGCGACGATCACCCGGGCCGCGCCCCGAGCGGTGACGCCCGGGCGCAGCCCGCCGTCCTTTTCGATCTCCTTGACGAAGCCGGTCAGGTACTCCTCCCAGCCCACGTACGGCTCGGGCAGGTCGGCGTCGATCAGTGACCGTTCGATCTGCAGACGCGCGCCGGCCTGGACCACGATGTCGTCGCGGAACGCCTCGGCCACCCGGTCGAGTACGGTGACCAGCGTTTCGTACGGCGGCAGTTCGCGGGCCGCCACGTCCTGCAGGAGCAGTGGCCAGCGTACGTAGTGCTCGTGGACCACGGCGACAGCGAGCGCCTCCTTGTTCTTGTAGTGGAAGTACACCGCACCCTTGGTCATGGACGCCCGCTCGGCCACGTCCTGCAACGTCACCGTCGCGTAGCCGCGCTCGGCGAAGAGTTCGGCCGCCACCTGGAGGATGTGGGCCCTCGTGCGCCACGCCCGTTCCTGCTTCGGTTCATTCTGGCTACCTGCCATGGTCACTCCGCCTTTCTGATCAACCCCCTTGCAATATACATTCCCGAAGGTATATTTCTTGCTGCCGGGGGGCGCAGGCCCTCTGTGCGTAGACATACACCTCTTGGGGGGGATACGGGGATGTCTGTAACCATGCTGCCTGCCGTGCCGTCACCGGCAGAATGCGCCCGGGTCGGGCTCACCTTCGACCGCACGGTGCCGCGCCAATTGGTACACCGTGCGTCCGTGCACGAGGTCTTCCTCACCGATGGCGTCCAGGTCGCCGCCGACCGGTTTCTCGTCGGTGCCCAGTGGCCGCGCCACCACGCGTTCTACCGACCCGACACGGCCGGCCGCTGCGACTTCATGCTGCTCGCCGAGACCGTGCGGCAAGCGGGGATTTTCCTCATCCACCGCTACAGAAACGTTCCGCTGGACCACCACTTCGTCTTCAAGTCGCTCTCCCTGGACATCGACGACCTCACCGCCCTCCGAGTGGGGGGCACACCGCTCGGCGCGGTCCTGGACGTGTCCATAACGGGGACAGGTGCCCCGGACGCCCGCCGCTTCGATGCCCGTCTCGACGTCACGGTCGAGGTCGACGGCCGGCCGTGCGCGCAGGGCTCCGTCGCCGTGCTGGTGGTCGACGCGCGTCGCTACGGGATACTCCGCCGACGCGGCCAGGACACCACGCCCGTCCCGAGCGCGTCACCGGCCACCACCCTGACCGCACCGGTGATCGCCGGCCGGCCCCGTGCGGACGTGCTGCTGCGCACATCCACGAACGGGGACCCGACCACCTGGCTGCTGCACGCGGACCCCGGTCACCCGGGCTACTTCGAGCACCCGTCGGACCACGTGCCCGGCATGGTGCTGCTCGAAGCCTTTCGTCAGGCAGGCCACCTCGCGGCCGGCCGCGACGCCGTGCTGACCTCCATGAGCTCCGGGT
Source organism: Streptomyces sp. NBC_00576 (assembly GCF_036345175.1). Classification (NCBI taxonomy): domain Bacteria; kingdom Bacillati; phylum Actinomycetota; class Actinomycetes; order Kitasatosporales; family Streptomycetaceae; genus Streptomyces; species Streptomyces sp. NBC_00576. Next base: position 4,698,152 of record NZ_CP107780.1, read on the forward strand.
TCGAGTCCTTCGGCGAACTGTCCCGGCCGGTCACCATCAGGGCGGCCGACCACTCCGCCGGGGCACTGCACCTGACCGCTGTCCAGGGCGAGCGCACACTCGCCCGCGCCGACGTCCGCTTCACCAGGGCCTGACCGGCAGGCGTCCGGCACGGCGCGCGTCGCCGTGTACCGGGCCTGCGACAACGACCGGTCCGGGCAGGTCCCGAACGAATGGCTGACCGGTTCACGTACGCCCGAGACAGGGGAACTTCCGTGGAACTCCAGCGTCTGCGTGCCTTTCGCGAGGTCGCGCGCGAACTCAGCTTCACCCAGGCGGCCCGGAACCTGAACTACTCCCAGCCCAGCATCACGGCCCAGATCAAGGGCCTTGAGGAATCCGTCGGCATGCCCCTGTTCGTGCGCCGCGGCAACCGCTCCGTCGAGCTCACCTCGGCCGGGGCCCGACTGCGGCCGTACGCCGACCGGATTCTCGACCTGGTCGAGACCGCGCACATGGACCTCCGCTCCGCGCCGGCCGACCGGCCACCCGCACCCGCACCCGCACCCGACAAGCCGTTGACGGCGGGCTCTTCGACGAGCCCACGAAGACCCACGAGGTTTCTTGTCCCATGACGATCGACCCCCTCAGAGCCGCGTTCTTCGACGTGGACGAAACGCTGATCACCTGCAAGAGCATGATGAGCTTCCTCGCCTTCCACTGGGACCGCGAGGGTCGCGATCCCGCGGACCTGACCGCGGCCCGCACCTCTCTCGGCCGCCGGCTCCGCTCGGGCGTGCCCCGCGAGCAGGTGAACCGCGACTACTACCGTCTGCTGCGCGGCACCCGCGAGGCGGACCTGGAGGAGAGCGGCCGGCTCTGGTTCGCCCGGGAGCGTGTCCGGGGCCTTCTCCACCCGCCCGTACGGGACGCGCTACGGCGCCACGCCCACGCCGGGCACCTGACGGTCCTGGTCTCCGGCTCCTTCGCCGCCTGCCTGGCCCCGATCAGCCGGGCGGTCGGCGCCGACCTGCTGGTCTGCACGACACCCGAGGCGGTGGGCGGTGTGCTGACCGGTGAGATCACCGATCGGCCGATGCTCGGCGAGGCCAAGGCGGAGGCCACCCAGCGGATCATGGCCTCGTTCCGGCTCACCCCCGAGCAGTGCTTCGCGTACGGCGACGACGCGAGCGACCTCCCCCTCCTCAGCGGCGTCGGGCATCCGGTCGTGGTCGGCACCGACCCGACCCTGACGGTCCACGCCCGTCGCCTGCACTGGGCACGCCTGCCGGGGCCCGCCTCGACCGGGGCACTGCACGCGGCGGCCTGACGCGCGCGGTGCCCCGGTCGAGGTACGGCGCGCGTCCTGCCGTCCAGGGGCTGAGCGAACCTGTCTCAGTCCGGCGTGAGACCGCGCCCCGTAAGGGGCGCGGGGCTGTGACGTCACGCGGCTGTGACTCACTCGGCTGTGCCGCATCGGCGCGACCGGCCACGGCCGGCCCGTGGTCGCTCGTGCGGCACTGCCCTCAGTACGGCACCCTCGGAGGTCCCCCGGCGGGGCGCTCGGCCATCACCGGCTGGACCACGTCCCAGATCTCCCGCACCTGCTCGGCGAGTCCGCCTCCCTCCGCCCCCCACCGGGTGGAGTGCGTACCGAGCAGCAGGACCAGGACGAGCCGGGCCAGCACCTCGGGCCGCTGCTCGGTGTGGGTTCGACCGTCCCGCTGGGCTTCCCGGACCAGGCTCTCCAGCACGTCGCGCAGTTCGCCGATCGGCGCCGGCTCACGCCGGTCCACGCGAGCGGCGTCCGTGGCCAGCCTGAGGCCCGCCGCGAACCGCGGGTCGTCGTCCAGCCGCCGGGCGAGTTCGGTCGTGAGTTCCCGCAGGGTGCACACCAGGGACCGGTCACTCCGTCCGGAGGACGACAGCAACTGCGCCCACGTGTCCTCGAACCGCCGGGTCAGCTCGTCGGCCAGCTCCGCCTTGGACGCGAAGTGGCCGTAGAGCGCTCCCTTCGTCACCTGTGAACGGGCCGCCACGGCGGCCAGGTTCGTCCCCGTGAAGCCGTGGCGGAGGAACTCGGTCGCCGCCGAGTCGAGGAGCTGATCGTACGTACGGCGCGCTCTGTCCTGCTTCACCTCGTCCTCGCTCTCATTAGCATCCCAAGAAAATACCTTCTCGATCGAATTTTTTTCTACCCGGGGCACGCAACCCAGCACAACGGCAGAAGCGGCACGGCCCCAGCGGCCGGCCCACCCCACACCCACACCCACACCCACACCGAAAGGCAGGACCATGACCACTGCACTCCCCGCCACCCCCCTCGCCCCGACCGCCGTCACCGCACTCGCAGCGCGGTACGCCCGCGCGTCGGAGGACGCCGGGCGACTGCACCCGGAGGTGGTCAACGCCCTCCCCTCGGCCGGATTCGCCCGCCACTTCGTGCCGCGCCGCTGGGGCGGCCGGGCGGGCGGCTTCACCGAACTGGTGAACGCCGTGGCCGCGGTCGGCGAGGGCTGCGCCTCCACCGCCTGGTGCTGCGCGTTACAGGCCGGGCACGCCCGGCTCGCCGCCCATCTCCCGGAGCGCGCGCAGGCGGAGCTGTGGGCCGACACCCCCGACACCGCGATCGCGGCGGCGGTCGTCCCACCGTCCGGCCAAGTGGCCCGTGTCCCCGGCGGTTGGCGGCTGACCGGGCGCTGGGCGTGGGCCAGCGGAGCGGACCACGCGGACTGGATACTCCTGGCCACGATCGAGGACCCGGAGGCCGGGCAGCCGCAGTACCGCGTCCTCGCGCTGCCCCGTCGGGATGTCCGGGTCCACCGCACCTGGGACAGCGTCGGCCTGCGGGGCACCGGGAGCGACACGGTCACGGTCGACGACGTCTTTGTGCCGGAGCACCGCTCCTTTCTGCGGGACGTCCTGCTGACCGGCGTGCGGGACGCGGACGCGGCCCCCTGCCATCGGGTGCCGTACACCCTGGTCGCCTCGCTCTTCTTCTGCGCGCCCGCCCTCGGGGCGGCCCGGGGCGCCCTCGACTCGTGGACAGCGCTCGCCCGGCAGCGCGGCGTGTCCGGCGATCCCGGCGTCCAGCAGACCCTCGCCCGCTGCTCCGCCGAGATCGACGCGGCCCAGCTGCTGCTGGAGACGGCGGCGAACCGGGCGGACCGGGCGGCGCTGACCCCTCCGGCGGCGTTCGAGCCGGAGACGGCGGCCCGCAACCAGCGTGACGCGGCGGTAGCCGTCGACCTCCTGGCGGGCGCGGTGGAGCGCCTCTTCCGCACGGCGGGCGTGCGCGCCCTGAGTCAGGACAGTCCCCTGCAACGCGCTTGGCGTGACATCCACGCGGTGGCCGCCCACGCGACCCTGCAACCGGGGCCGTCGGCGGCCGCGTACGCCGCCGGGGTGTTCACGGACGACCGCGCGTAGCCGCCGCAGCCGCTCCTTCCGCGTTCATCAGGGATCCCGATAATATTTGATTCCTTCGCGAAGGTTTTGTTTTACTCGAACCATGACCGAATCCACCAGCTCCCATCCCGTGCCCGGGGAGAGTGCGCCATCACCTCTCCCCGGGCACCACCGGGCGAGCAGGGCACCGCTGGCCGACGCCGTGCTGGCAGTGGCCCGCAGGGACATCGCCTCGTTCCACGCCCTCCCGCTCTCAAACGGCCGTTCCATCCGCGACTCCGGGATCCGCGCCTCGTACGAGGCCCTGTTCGGAGTGGCCCACCTCGCCGCCGACGTGTCGTACAGCGGCACCATGCTCGACTCCTTCTTCCGACCCCGCGGCCCACTCCGTGAGGCCCAGCGCCTCGCGGCCCACAGCTTCGGCGCCGATGCGACGTACTTCCTGTCGACCGGCACCAGCACCGCGAACCGCGCGGCGCTGACCGCGCTGGCCCGCCCCGGCAGCCGCGTGCTCGCCGACCGCAGCTGCCACCAGTCCGTGCACTTCGCACTCGGCGGGCTCGGCGCGGACGTCACGTACGCCCCCATGCAGAAGTGCTGCGGCGACTGCCCCCGGACGTTCGGCGACCTGCCCCGCCTGCTGGAGATGTTCCGCCGGGCCGTGGTGGAGGAGCGGCCCTACGACATCGTGGTCCTCTCGGCGGTCTCGTACGACGGCGTCCGCTACGACCTGCCGACCGTCCTCGCCGAGCTGGCCGCGGCCCACCCCGGGGTCCACGTCCTGGTCGACGAGGCCTGGGGCGCGGTGCACCGCTTCCATCCCCGGCTGCGCCCGCTGACCGCGCTGCATGCCGTGGAGGTGCTGCGCCGGACCGAGCCGGATCTGGCGATGACGGTGGCCGTGACGCACTCGGCGCACAAGTCGATGTCGGCGCTGCGGCAGGGCTCGTACCTGCACCTGGTCGGCGACGGCGAGGCGCAGGAGCGCATGGCGCAGGCGCTGTTCCAGCACCACACCACCTCGCCCAGCTTCCCCGTCCTGGCCAGCCTGGACCTGGCACGGCTGCAGGCGGAGACCGAGGGGGAGGCGTTGCTGGAGCGGTCGCTGACCCTGGCCCGCACCCTGCGCGGCGAACTCGGCACCGACCCACGGCTGTCCGCGTATCGAGCGCTCGGGCCGGAGGGACACCTCACCGACCCCGCGCTGCTGGTGAGCGACGACCCGACCAGGGTGCTGGTCGACATCAGCGCGCTGGGGATCACCGCCGCCGACTTCCGGCGGATCCTGTTCGACGAGTACGCCCTGTACGTGGCCCGCGAGAGCGGCGACGCCGTGCTCTTCCACCTGCACATCGGGGTCGACGAGGCCATGCTGCTGCGTCTGCTCGACGCGCTGCGCACCATCCAGCGCACCTACCGGACGGCGTCCGCGGCACTGACGCAGGGGACTTCCGAGCACTTCATCATCGCGTACCCGCCGGGCATCCCGATCACGGTGCCGGGCGAGCGGCTGTGCGACCGGACCCTTGAGGAGATCGGCGCGCTGCGCTCCAGCGGATGCGAGATCTACACGCTGCGGCACTCGGCCACCACGACGGCCGCCACCAACGGAGCCACCACCGCCGTTACCGCCACCACCGCCACCACCACCGCCGACTCAACAGAACGACTTGCCATGACGGGAAGGAACTGACCCATGATCAAGCTGACAGACATCCGTGCGCACGCCGCGCGCCGGCCCGGCCACCTCGCCATTGTCGACGGCGACGTCCGGCTGACCTGGGCGAACCTGGCCGACAAGGTCGCCCGGGTGGCAAGCGCGATCGAACTCCGACTGCCCGAAAGGCGCCCGGCCCGCGCGGTGTTCGTCGCCGAGAACCGCTGGGAACTGGTCGTCGCCATGGCGGCCCTCAGTTCGCTCGGCATCCCCTGCGTCGGCCTCGACCACACCGCGGGACCGCGGGCCACCTCGGGTGCTCTGGAGCAGCTCCGGCCCACCGTCGTCATCAGTACCACCACGCACCGGCAGATCCTGACGGAGGCCGGCTGGCCCGCCGACCGCGACGTGCTGGACATACGCCTCGACAGCGACCCCCCGAAGGGCTCGCCGGGCGTCGCCTTCACCGATCTGCTGCTGGCCGCCCCCGGCGAACCGCAGCCGGTGGAACAGCCCTTCGAGGCGTTCTCCTTCACCTCCGGCACCAGCGGTATCCCGAAGCTGGTGATCCGCCGGACCTCGTTCGAGGCGCGTCGGTTCGCCGATCTGGTCGACCAGTACTCCTTCGACGAGGACGATGTGCACCTCGTGACCGTCCCGCTCTACCACGCCTCAGGACCCGGCTGGGCGCGTATCTTCCTCACCCTCGGCGGAACGATCGTCCTCGGTCCGTACGACAACGTCGGCGAGCTGATCCGGCTGATCCAGGACGAGGGCGTCTCCACCACGCTCATGGTGCCGCCCGTTCTGACCAGGGTCGTGGCACACCCGGCGTCGGAGCACCTGCACAGGACCTCGCGGCTGCACTTCGTCCTCTCCGGCGGACGCCACCTCAACCGCTGGGTCGTCAACAGCGCGTGGGACCGCCTGGGCGCGGTGCTGCATCTCTACTACGGCACCACCGAGACCGGCGTGAACGTGATGATCGGCCCCGAGGAACTGCACGTGGCACCCTGCCGCTCCGGCCGGCCCATGCCGGGCAACACGATCGCCGTCCTGGATCCGGAGGACCGTCCGCTGCCGAAGGGGCAGCGGGGCCGGGTGGCGATCGCCAGTTATCAGCTGATGGACACGTACGCCGCCGCCGAGCCCGGCTTCCTCACCCTCGACCACGGCGGCCGGACCCAGCGCTTCCTGCTCACCGGCGACAGCGGCTTCATCGACGAGGCCGGGCGGCTCGAACTCACCGGCCGCAACGACGGCGTGTCCAAGGCGGCGGGGGGCAAGCCGCTCGACGTCAACATCTTCGGTCTGGAGAACGACCTGATGGACCTGCCCTGCGTCCGGGAGACGGCCGTGCTGCGCACTCGGCTCCCCGAGGTGGGCGAGGTACTGGTCGTACCCTTCGCCGCGGTCGCTCCGGAGCGCCTGGAGAGCGGCCGACGGGCGGTCGAAGCCGCGTGCGAGCGGCGCGTGCCCTGCCTGCCCGCGTACGTCGTCCCGGTCGAGGCGATCCCGTTCAGCCCGACCGGCAAGGTCCGGGCGGCCCAACTGCTGGAGATGGTCCTCCCGTTGGTACGGGCCGCCGCGGCCGAGCGTGCGACGCGCCTCGTCCCCGCCTGATTCCGCACCGCCGCCCGCCGTACGGCGCCGTCCACCTCTGTTCTCCGCCTGTCCGTTCTCGGTCCTTCCCTTGTCCGTCCTTCCCTTGTCTGTCCCTCCGTTGTCCGTCCCCAACCCGACTGGAAGAGTCATGGTCGATCAGAAGAACTACACCCGGGGCGTGTTGCTCTGCCTCGTGGCCACCGTGTCCTGGGGAGCGATGTTCCCCATCATGGATGTGACCTTGCGGCACATCGACCCGTTCACCTTCACCTGCATGCGATACGCGATCGCCGGCGCCATGTTCCTGCTGTTCCTGCGGATCCGCGAGGGCGCCGCGGGCCTCAAGCTCAAGGGCGAACGCATCGGCCTGGCCTGGCTGTTCGGTACCGCGGGCTTCGCCGGCTTCCAGTTCCTGGTGTTCTTCGGCCAGGACCTCATCGGCGAGCGGGGCGCCCTCAACGCCTCGATCATGATGGCGACCATGCCGATGATGGGCTTCCTGGTGAACTGGGTGCTGCGCAAGGTCGTGCCGCCCAAGGGCGCGCTGGCGTTCATCGCCATGTCCTTCGTCGGCGTCATCCTCGTCGTCTCGGAGGGCGACCTCGGTTCCCTGTTCTCCCACCTGTCGGACTTCGGCCCCGACGCGCTGCTGCTGTTCGCCGCTCTGTGCTGGGTGGTCTACACGGCCGGCGCGTCCTACTTCCCGACCTGGTCACCGATCAAGTACACGGCGATCACCACGGTTCTGGGACTCGGCAGCGCCACGGTCATCACCGCGATCATCCTGGCCGCGGGCGGCGTCCCGGTCCCGTCGGCCCACGCCGTGGGCACGATCCTGCCGGAGCTCGCCTACATGAGCGTCATCGCCGGCTTCGTGGGCGTGCTCGGCTGGAACTTCGGCAACAAGTACCTGGGCCCGCTCAACGGCGTCCTCTTCATGGACGTCGTCCCGGTCACGGCCTTCGTCATCTCCGCGCTGACCGGTGCGGTCCCCGCGGGCATGCAGGTGGTGGGCGCCTCGCTGACGGCCCTCGCACTGGTCTTCAACAACCTCTACCTGCGCCGGATCGCGAAGCGAACGGCGGTCGCCCAGGCCGCGGCGAAGACTTCCGGGGCCGTCCCGGACGCCGCGGAGCAGAAGCAGGCTCCGGTGACGGCGGGCCGCTGAGAACACAACGACACAACCACCGGCAGCCGCGGAGCACGTGCCCGCGGCTGCCGCCGTATGTGCCGTCGGCCGGCGCCGTCAGTCCAGTTGCAGCCGGTCGGCCAGGCCCGCGGCGGTGAAGGCGGCCACCACGTCGGCGCGGCCTTCGGTGAAATGGGCCCAGCTGTCGCAGTGGACGGGTACCACCCGGCGTGCTCCGAGGATGGTGGCCGCTTCGGCGGCCTGGGCGCTGTCGAGGACGAGCAGCGCGCCGTCGAAGATGGGGCGGCGGGGAGCCCCGGCGAAGAGGACGGCCGTGTCGACCTGGCCGAACCGCTGGGCGATCTCCTTGACCAGGGTGAGCGAGGCGTTGTCGCCACTGACGTACACCGTGGGCAGGCCGTCCCCGGTCAGGACGAAGCCGACGACCTCGCCGGCGATCGCCTCCACCTCCGCGACACCCTCGGGTCCGTGCAGGGCGGGCGCGCCCGTCACGGTCACGGTGCCGCCGTCGGGGCGGCGCAGGGCGACGGATTCCCAGGGCGCGAGACCCTGGGCGGTGCCACCGAGACGGTCCGCGCCGCTGGGGGTGGTGAGAGTGAGGGGTACGTCGGCGAGGAGGGTCCGGCCGGAGTGGTCGAGGTTGTCGGGGTGCTGGTCGTGGGAGAGCAGGACCGCGTCGACGGTGCCGAGGTCGGCGGGCGTGACGGAGGAGGGCGCGGTCTTGGTCAGGGGCGGACCCTTGGGCGCCGGGTAGTCGCCGGGCGGGTCGAAGGTGGGGTCGGTGAGGAACCTCAGCCCGCCGTACTCGATGAGGGCGGTCGGGCCGCCGAACACGCGGACGGGAACCTGCTCACTGGGCGTGCCGACAGAAGCCATGGAAGAAGACACCTCACGGATGAGAGAAGGGTTATCCGTGAGATGAAGGTAGCCGTTTCTCACGGATGGCGGCAAGTCGTACCATGAGAACCATGAGAATGCCCGTGGCCGCCGAGCCGCCCCCGCCGCCCGCACCGGGGGTGGAGCAGTACCCGGCACTCGACTTCGCCAACAGCGCTCCGGCCCTGCCTGGCGGCCAGTTCCTCGACCTGCTCGGCACCCCGGAGGCGGCCGATCAGTGGCTCACAGAACGCGGCCTCGCCCCGGCCGACGCCGGACTGCGGGAGGTGTGCGCCGCACGGTTGCGGTCGCTGCGCGAACAGATCCGCGCACTGCTCGCCTCCCGGGTCGACGGGCACGTCGCCCCACCGAGCGCTCTCTCCGCCGTCAACGACGCGCTGACCCGGGCACCCGCGGCTTCCCTGCTGTGCTGGGACCAGACCCACGGCCTGCACCGTGCCGCCTCACACCCCACGACGCAGATCCTCGACCACGCCCTCGCGGTCCTCGCCGCCAACGCCGCCGACCTGCTCACCGGCCCCGACGCCGAACGCCTCGCCGCCTGCGGCTCCGCCCCCTGCAACCGCTACCTGCTGCGCACCGGCCGCCGCCACTGGTGCTCCACCCGCTGCGGCGACCGCGCCCGCGCGGCACGCGCCTACGCCCGGCGCACCCAACCCCAGGCGCACTGACGGCGAGAACCTTCCCCATGAGCACACCACCGGACGAACCGCCCATCCACCGCGCCACAACCGGCCCGTGACGCGAGGAGGGCCGTACAGACTGCGCCGGGGCCGGGGCGACAACCGCCCCGACCCCGGCACCCGTTCACCAAGGCCGTCACACAGCCCAGGACTTGAGCAACTCGGTCACGCTGCGGACCGTGCAGCTCTCCCTCTTCAGCTCGTTCGCGAGTGCGGAGACCCGCTGCTGGTCGAGCTTGGCCGGAATACCGGAGGCGACGAGGTATGCGTGGGCCACCGCGACGGCCGCCTTGAGATTCGACCGCTCCAGCCAGCGCATACGGCCGAGGGAGTGCGCGAGGGCCGCCGCCTTGGCGTACGGCCCCTGGTAGACCTCATGCCCGACGAGCACGGCTCGCTGCCGCCCGACGGCCGCGAGGGGAACGCCGTAGTCGTCGACGGCCGAGTCGTCCTGACCCGCCCGCTGCGCAACCTCCCTCTCCCTCAACTCCCCTCCCGCAACTCCCCCTTGACCACCTTCCCGCTCGCGTTCCGAGGCAGCGCACCCACAAACTCCACAGCCCTCGGCACCTTGTAGTTGGCCATCTCCCGCCGAGCCCAAGCGATCAGGTCGTCCCCCGTAAGACTCACCCCCGGCCGCCGCACCACATACGCCTTCCCGACCTCCCCCAGCCGCGCGTCCGGCACCCCGATCACCGCCACGTCCGCCACATCCGGATGCAGCCCGAGCTGCTGCTCGATCTCCGCCGGGTACGCGTTGAAGCCGCCGACGATGAACATGTCCTTGAGCCGGTCGGTGATCCGCAGGTTGCCGTCGCCGTCCAGCACGCCGACATCCCCCGTCCTCAACCACCCCTCCCCCGCGACGACTTCAGCCGTGGCGTCCGCGTCCTCGAAGTACCCCCGCATGATGTTGAAGCCCCGCACCAGCACCTCCCCGGGCTCGCCCACAGGCGCCTCCACCCTCACCTCCACCCCCGGGATCGCCCGCCCGGAAGTCGAAGCGATCACCGGCACGGCATCCCCCTGGCGGCACATCGTGACGATCCCGCTCGCCTCCGACAGCCCGTAGGCCGTGAGGACGGTCGCCACACCCAGCTCCGTACGCAACCGTTCCACCAGCCGCAACGGGACCACCGCCGCCCCCGTCACCACCAGCCGCAGCGTCGACAGGTCGTACGCGCCCCGGGACGGGTGGTCGAGAAGCGACTGAAGCAGAGTGGGTGGCCCCGGCAGGACCGACACCCTCTCCGCCGCCACGTTCGCCAGCACCGTGTCGACGTTGAACACCGGCTGCGGGATCACCGTCGCGCCCCGCATCAGGCACGCCAACACCCCCGCCTTGTAGCCGAAGGTGTGGAAGAACGGGTTCACGACGAGATAGCGGTCCCCCTCCCGCAGCCCCGCCAACTCGCTCCAGATCTCGTACGCCCGAAGGGACTGCGCATGCGTGATCACGGCCCCCTTCGGCCGCCCGGTCGTGCCCGACGTGAAGACGATGTCCGAGGGATCGGAACCCTCCACCGCCTCCGCCCGCGCCCGGACGACCGCCGGGTCCATCCCCTCGCCGCCCGCCAGGAAGTCCTTCCACGTACGGAATTCAGCCGGCGCGTCCTCCCCCAGCACCACCACGTCCGTCAGCTCCGGCAGCCCCGGCAACGGGCCCTGACCGTCACCGTGCCCCGCCGCCCGCCTCAGGGAGGCCACGTACGACGTGCCCAGGAACGTCCCCGTCACGAACAGCAGCCGCGCCCGGCTGCGCCCCAGTACGTACGCCGCCTCCGCCCCCTTGAAGCGCGTGTTCAGCGGTACGAGCACCGCGCCCGCCGACACCGCGCCCAGTGCGGAGACCATCCAGTCGAGAGAGTTGGGCGCCCAGATCGCGACCCGGTCGCCGGCCGCCACCCCGCTCGCGACGCAGGCCGCCGCCGCCCGCTCCACGCGGGCGCCCAACTCCGCGTACGAGACACGCGTACGGCCGTCGACGACCGCCTCGGTGTCGCCGTACCGCTCCACCGCGGCCCGGACCAGCCCCGGAATGCTGCCCCACTCCAAGTCACCGCGCACAGCCGGCCTCCCACAACTCTCCAGCACCCCAACACCCCGACACACAGGAGCTGACTGACCGTCAGATTAGCTGTAACCTGACGCCCTGTCAGCAGCCGGGCACGCTTGCGGAGGTGTGTGCAGTCATGGCACTAGCGCCAGTTACGGCCGGCATCAAGGACGCCACCGCCATCGCCGGGATCGGACAGACCCCCTTCGCGCGCCAACTCCCCGAAAATGAACGAACGTTGGCATGCCGTGCAATCCTCGCCGCGCTCGACGACGCCGGCATCTCTCCCACCGAGGTCGACGCCCTCGCCTCCTACACCATGGAGGAGACCGACGAGGTCGAGGTCGCCAAGGCGCTCGGCCTCGGTGACCTCACCTTCTTCTCCAAGGTCGGCTACGGCGGCGGCGGTTCCTGTGCCACCGTCGCCCATCTCGCCGCCGCGATAGCCACCGGGCAGGCCACGGTCGGCGTCGCCTGGAGGTCGCGGAAGAGGGGTTCCGGACCCCGGCCCTGGCGTAACACCAGCGCCCAACTCCCCACCCCCGCCCAGTGGACACGCCCCTTCGGGCTCCTCCGCCCCTCCGACGAGATCGCCATGCTCACCCGCCGCCACATGCACGAGTACGGCACGACCCGCGACCACCTCTTCAACGTCGCCCTCGCCTGTCGCAACCGGGCGAACCAGAACCCGGCCGCGATCATGTACGACCGGCCGCTCACCCGCGAGATGTACATGACCTCCCGCTGGATCAGCGAACCCCTCTGCCTCTTCGACAACTGCCTTGAGACGGACGGGGCGTTGGCCTGCGTGATCGTCTCCGCCGAGCGGGCCCGCGACTGCCGCCGCGCGCCCGTGTACATCCACTCCGCCGCCCAGGGCCTGCCCGCCCAGCACCACGGCATGGTCAACTACTGGAACGACGACCCGCTGACCGGCCCGGCCTGGACAGCCGCCCGACACCTCTGGAAACACGCCGACTTCACACCCGACGATGTCCAAGTAGCCCAGATCTACGACGCGTTCACCGCTCTCATCCCCCTCTCCCTGGAGGGCTACGGCTTCTGCGGACGCGGTGAGGGCGGCGCCTTCACCGAGGGGGGCGCCCTGGAGATCGGCGGCCGGCTGCCGCTCAACACCGGCGGGGGCGGTCTCAGCGAGGCGTACGTCCACGGCTTCAACCTCATCACCGAGGGCGTACGGCAACTGCGCGGCACCAGCACCGCCCAGGTCCCGGGGGCCTCCACCTGCCTGGTCACCGCAGGTGAGGGCGTCCCCACCTCCGCCCTTCTCCTAAGGAGCTGAGAGATGCTGACACCGGTCGTCGACGACGACGGCGCCCCCTTCTGGGAGCACGCGGCCCGGGGCGAACTCGCCGTCCAGACCTGCGCGGACTGCGCCGAGCCCCGCTTCCCGCCCCGCCCCTGCTGCCCCCACTGCCAGTCCTTCGCGAGCGAGTGGCGCGCGGTCAGCGGACGCGGACGCGTCTGGTCGTACGTCGTCCCGCATCCCCCGCTCCTCCCGGACTACGCCGAGCAGGCCCCGTACAACGTGGTCGTCGTCGAACTGGCGGACGCACCGCGCATCCGGCTGGTCGGCAACCTGGTCACCGGTCCGGACGCGCCCCTCAACTCCCTCTCCCCCGACCGGATTCGCATCGGCGCACGGGTGCAGGTCGTCTTCTCCTCCACCGGGCTTCCGCAGTGGATCCTGGAGCGGCCGTGAGCCTGAGCCTCTCGACCGACAAGGAGACCGGGGTCGCGGTCGTCACCCTCGACCGGCCGCGGAAACTCAACGCCATCGACCTCGCCACCGCCGCCGAACTGGCCGCCACCTGGCGGGAGTTGCGCTTCGACGACACCGTACGGGCCGTCGTCCTCACGGGAGCCGGGCCGCGCGCCTTCTGTACGGGCCTCGACCGCTCCGCGGCCGTCCCCCAGCCCAACTCGCCCTACATGGTGGACGATCCGCTCGACTCCATCGGCCCGAAGGCGAACGACCTCTGGAAGCCGGTGATCGCCGCCGTGAACGGTATGGCGTGCGGCGGCGCCTTCTACCTCCTCGCGGAGTCGGAGTTCATCGTCGCCGACCCGAGCGCGACCTTCTTCGACCCGCACACCACGTACGGCATGGTCAGCGCGTACGAGTCGATGGGCATGGCGCAGCGGATGCCGTACGGGGAGATCGCGCGCATGGCGCTGATGGGGACGGCGGAGCGCGTGTCGGCGGCGCGGGCCTACGAGATCGGTCTGGTCAGTGAAGTCACCGCGCCCGGTGGGTCGTTGGCGGCCTCCGTCGAACGCGCCCGCGTCATCGCGTCCTATCCGCCTGAGGGGGTGCAGGGCACGGTACGGGCGGTGTGGGCGGCGAAGGAGGCGGCCCGCGCACACGCCCTCGCGTACGCCCCGCACCTGGTCCGGCTCGGCAACCTCCCGGGCGACCGACAGGCGGAACTGTTCTCGGCCAGGACCCCGGATTTTCGATTGCGATAGCAACGCATACCCTTTGCATCATGGTTGAGAACCGCACGGCGGTCGAGCACCGCATGGTGGACGTGAACGGCATCCAGCTGCACATCGCGGAGGCGGGCGAGGGCCCGCTCGTCGTACTGCTGCACGGGTTCCCCGAGTCCTGGCACTCCTGGCGCCACCAGTTCGGGCCGCTGGCCGCCGCCGGTTTCCGGGTCGTCGCCCCCGACCAGCGCGGATACGGCAAGAGCGACCGCCCCGAGGACGTGTCCTCGTACAGCATCCTGCACCTGGTCGGCGATGTGGTCGGGCTGATCCACGCGCTCGGCGAGGAGACGGCGTACGTCGTCGGCCACGACTGGGGCGCGCCGGTGGCCTGGCACACCGCGCTGCTGCGCCCGGACGTCGTACGCGGGGTGGCGGGCCTGAGCGTGCCGCCGCCGTTCCGGGGCGACCACCGTCCCCTGGGCGTGATGGAGGCGATGTTCGGCGGCCGTTTCTACTGGAACTACTTCGCCCTCCCCGGGGTCGCCGACGCGGAACTGGCCCGCGACCCGCGCACCACCCTCCGCCAGGTCCTCTACGGCGCCTCCGGCGACTGCCCGGGCGCGGGCAGCGGCAGGCAGCCGCTGGTCGAGCCCGGCCAGGGCTGGCTGGACACGATGCCCGACCCGGAGAAACTCCCGGCCTGGCTCACGGAGGCCGACCTCGACTCCCTCACCGAGAGCTTCGCGGGCAGCTTCACCGGCGCCCTCAACTGGTACCGCAACATCGACCGCAACTGGGAACTGACGGCGGCCTGGCACGGGGCGGTGGTCAGCCCGCCCGCGCTGTACGTGTACGGCGACAAGGACCTGGTGCCGGCGTTTCCGGGTACGCCTCAACTGATCGAGCGGCTCCCGGAGTTGATGCCAAATCTGCGGCGCGCGCCGGTGGTGCTGGAGGGCTGCGGCCACTGGACACAGCAGGAGCGGCCGGACGAGGTCAACGCGGCGCTGATCCCGTTCCTTGAGGAGTTGAGGGACAGCGCGAGCTGAGCACGCCGCGACAAACGGAACTCCTGCTCGATGAGCAGGAGTTCCGTCCTGTCCGGGGCACCACCGGGCACGGGACCCGGTCCCGGACCTGAACCGGGACCCGGCACCGGCACCGGCACCGGCACCGGCCCTAGAACTTGCGCAGCTTCGTGGCGAAGACGTGGGCTGCGACCTTGTCGCCCAGGGTGAGGCCGTCCTCCGCGTCCCACGGGAAGTGGACTCCGAGCCAGACCCTGCTGTAGGCGTCCTCGGTGGCCGCCGCGCTGAAGCTGGTGAAGTGGCGGGTCTTCACCGGTGACTGAGGCTCGTCGGTGGTCATGTCGAAGGCGATGTTGTCGCTGCCGAAGTAGCGCTTCATCACCCCTGCCCAGGCCGCGCCGAACGTCGCGTGCCCGGAGGCCCAGGCCGGGAAGCACGGGTTGACGTTCACGCCCGCCCGGGTTTTCAGCAGCGGCTTCCACTCCGGGTCGAGCCCGCCTTCCCGGATCGCCGACACCGGCCGCCACAGGTCGATCGGTGTCAGGAACTTCACGTCCCGTACCGCGATCCCGGCGTCCGCCATGGCGAGGGAAACGAGCGCGAACAGCCGAGCGTTCTCGTACGTGTTCAGGCGGCGGGCCTCGGAGATCTCCCGGGTCGCCTGAAGCAGCTGGCCCGGCGGCTTGTAGGTGCCGTTCTCGTCGTTGGCCCAGAACCAGGCCGCCGCCTCCTGATCCGGGGTCCGGTTGACAACGGGCGTACGCGCGGTCGGCTTGTCGGCGCCGGCCGACCGCACCGCCTCGACCTGCGCCTTGTAGGCGTCGCTGACCAGCAGCTTCTCGTACGTCCCGTACAGGCCCGGGGTCGCCGGGCGGAACTGCGAGCCGGAGGTGAGGGCGAAGGGCTTCACCTCGCCCCAGAACGGTGTGACTGCCTGGCTGTCGCGCTCGCACGAGGGATCGGGCATGTCCGGGTAGCTGGTGGGCCGCCACGCGCCGGGCTTGTTGTCACCGACGTACACCTTGGGATTGGCGGAGCCGTCGCCGGTTCGCGCGTTCCTCATCTGCGTGACCATACGATTGACAACCGTGACGTCGAGCAGATCGAACTCGGTGGGCGCGGTGCCGAACCGCTCAAGGAACTTCGAGTCGAGGAACTGCGTCTGGTTCTCGTACAGCCCCAGCAGGATGTTGTACGCCGTACGGCCGATCACCCGTTCCTCTTCGTCGGGACCCTGGACCCAGCCGTCGTACTTGTGGGCGTAGATGTACTGCTCCGAGGTGATCTTGCCATTCCACTTCAGTTGGTACGAGCTCTCCGCGTCGTAGATCGCCGCGTTCAGCATCGCCGCGGAACGGGACATCGGCCCCGGGCCGCCCCCCTCACGCCGGATGACCTGGAGCAGGACATCGTTCCAGTAGTGGACGGGATCGGCGATCTGCTGTTGCGGCAGCGCCGCCTGTGCCGGCTGCGAAACGACGGTGAGCACGCTGCCAGTGGTCGCCAGCACCGCCGCCGTGGCCAGTGCCCGGCGCCACCTCCCCCTGCTCGGCCGGACGGATCTGATGCTCATATGCATGTTCATGTCAGCCCCCTATTCGCCTGCCGGCGCCATGAACGTCTCCGGCTGGACGTGGAAAGCCTGGCATTCCAAGTGCTTGATGCCATCCCGCACTGGTAGGAGTGCCTGTAAACCTGTGGCGTAGGTACGGGTAAACCCGTGGGGTACGTCTGGGCAACCCGAGCCGCCGCTCACCATCCCCGCCGCCGCCCTCTGCCGACCACCTGACGACTTTGCCATCTCTTTACAACCCGTTCGGCCGCCGACTCGTCTCTCCCCTCGATCCGTCACTCAGCCCGCCCAGCCCAACCCGCCCTCATCCGGGCGCGGTTCGGGGCGGACGACGAAAGAGAGCGATTCCATGCGCCGTACCGTGCGCCGTACCGTCCTCAGCGCCGTGGCACTCGCGGCCACCGCCGTACTCGCGGGCACCGCACCCGCGTTCGCCGACGGCACGAGCCCGACCCCGGTCCCCAGCACCGCGCCGACCGAGGCCACCCCGGAGCCGAGCGAGGCGCCGACCGAGGCGCCCCAGGAGCCGAGCACCGCACCGACCCAGGTCCCGGCCGAGGAAGCCTCCCCGGTTCCCGGCGACGCTCCCACCACCGACGCCCAGATCGCCGAGGTTCCGAAGGGCGCCCCCAACACCGGTGTGACGCCGACGTCGACGGACTCCGGAACGCCGGGGACGCTGATCGGCGGGGGCGCTGCCGCCGCCGCGTTCGCCGTGGGTGGCGCCGCGGTGTTCGTCGTACGCCGTCGGCGGACGACCGGCGCGTGACCGTGCTCTCCAGGCGCGCGTTCGGTACGGGAGCCACGGCTGCCGCTGCCTCGCTGCTCGTGGGCTGTTCCTCCGGCGCCGGGGGCGTACGGACGACAGGGACCGCGAGCCCCGGCGGCAGCGCGCCACGCTCGACCTCCGGTAAGCCGCAGTCGACCTCTGGTCAGCACACGTCCGCGAACTCCGCCCGGGCGGTGGGCCGTTCGGCCCCCGTCCGACTCCGGATCCCGGTCATCGGCGTCGACACCCCGGTCATGCGGCTCGGGCTGGCGTCCGACCGCACCGTGCAGGTGCCTCCGGTCACCGATCACGACCAGGCCGGCTGGTACGAACACTCGCCGACGCCCGGTCAGACCGGCCCGTCGGTGATCCTCGGGCATGTCACGGTCGGCGCGTACGGGGACGGCGTCTTCCACGACCTCACGCGGCTGCGCCGGGGCGAGAAAATCGTGGCGCGCCTGGAGAACGGCACGGAGACCGAGTTCGCGGTCACCTCCGTACGGACGGTGGCCAAGGCCGACTTCCCGGCCGACGACGTCTACGGGAACGTGAGCCGCCCGGAGCTTCGGCTCATCACGTGCGGCGGCCCAAAGGACGAGAGCGGCTACCTCGACAACGTGATCGTCTTCGCCGCGCTGACGTCGTCGACGAGCCCGTGAACGTACTTGAACGTGCTTGAACGTGCTTGAACAGAAAGGATGGCGGGCCGCCGGAACGTACGCCGCCGGCCCGTCGTCCTCCCCCACGAGTGCCACATCCGTGGCAACGGCACCATGGAGAGCGTTGAAACGGTCCCGCGACAAGGCAGCGTCCGAGCTGTTCGCTGCCCTCTATCCACGCCTGGCCGGCTGGTGCCGCCGGCTCGTCGACGACGACGAGACGGCCCACGAGATCGCCTCGGAGGCGTTCACCCGCCTGTGGGCGCGCTGGACATCGGTGGAGGAGCCGCGCGGCTTCCTCTATGTGACGGCGGCCAACATCGTCCGGGACCACTGGCGCAAACTGGAACGCGAACGCAAGGCCATGCGGCACGTGACCACGGAAGCGGCCCTGCGCCCCCACACCGACCCGTCGGACCCGTCCGTACGCCTCCTCGTACAGTCGCTGCCGGAACGACTACGCGTCCCGATACTCCTCCACTACTACGCTGACATGCCGATCCGGGACGTGTCCGCCCTGACCGGACGCAAGGAAGGAACCATCAAGGCCGACCTCCACGCGGCCCGTGAACTGCTCCGCGCCCACCTGAGGAAAAGCCTTGACCACACGGTTTGACGACGACCCGGAATTCGACCCGCCCGGTCCCGACCACGACCCCGACGACCCCCTCCTGATCCTGCTCGCCCCCACGCCCACCTACCTGGGCGCGGCGCCGGGCCGCTACGAGGAGATCCGCCGCACCGCGACCCGCCGCCGCCGAGTCCGTACGGCGGCCGGAGTGGGCATGGTCTGCGCCGTCGCCGCCCTCATCGCGCTCCCCCTGAACCTGATGACCTCGTCCGAGACCCCCCGCTCCCCGACGGTCCCGATGGCCCCGCCCGTCCCGACGAGCCCGGCGACACCCCCCGCCGACCGCTCGCCGTCACCCGCCACCCCGCAGCCGTCCGAACCCGCCAGCACCGACCCGAGCGGAGCGTCCGACGCCCCCGACGAAGCACCCGTCGAGGAGCCCACCGAGGAGCTCGACTCCCCGAGCCAAGCGCCCACCGAGGAGCCGGGCGCCTCGGTCGCCGCGACGCCGGTGTTCTCCCCGGCGGCTTCGACAGCGCCGACTCCGGCGGGGATCTCGCCGTCGGCGAGCGTGGCTGGGCCCACGGCGACACCGGGCAGCACTGCGGCGCCGTAAGAGGTTGGTTGCCGTAAAAAGTTGGTTGGGGACCCAGGTGCCTCGCGCCGCCCGTGTTAAGGATGACGACGGGAGTGTTCGGCAGGGGATCGGTGGGGAACGGAATGATCGGGACGGTGTTCCGGAGCGAGGACGTGCCTGCGGCGGACAGGTTCGACTACTGGCGGGAACTGATCGCCCGGACACGCTCCAACGATTTCATCAGCACCCACTCCGCCGATTTCTGGGGAGAGCTACGGCTGTTGGAGCTGGGGCCGGCGACCGTGATGCAGGTGTCGTTCCTGCCGACGCGTTTTCTGCGGAGCCCGAAAATGGTGCGCCAGTGCGACCGCGAGCTGTATCACCTGACGCTGATGCTCGACGGCGGGATGGGCCTCGACCACGCCGGGCGGACCACCACGTTCAACCCACGTGACCTGCACCTGGCCGACAGTTCGCGGCCCTACGACTTCCGGCCGGCGGACGACCGGGAACGCCGGGTCGTCCGGGGTGTGGGCCTGGACATACCCAAGGCGCTGCTGCCCCTGCCGCCGCACCGGGTACGGGAGTTGCTGAACCGGCGCCTGTCGGGGGACGAGGGCATCGGCGCCCTGCTGGCGGACTTCCTCACCGGCCTGGACCGCCAGGCCGACACCCTCAAGCCCGCTGACGCACCCCGCCTGGGCACGGTCGTCCTCGACCTGCTGTCGGCCTGGCTCGGCCAACTGCTCGACGCGGAGGCCGCCCTGTCTCCGGAGACCCGCCAGCAGGCCCTGACGGAACGTATCCGCACGTTCGTCCACCAGAACCTGCACGACCCGGAACTGACCCCGCCGGTGATCGCCGCCGCCCACAACATCTCGCTCAGCTATCTGCACCGCATCTTCCAGCAGCAGGCACAGGGCGAAACGGTCGCCGCCTGGATCCGCCGCCGACGCCTGGAAAACGCCCACCGCGACCTCGCGAACGGCTCGCTGCGCTGTACGCCGATCCACGTCATCGCCGCCCGCTGGGGCTACCCGCGCCCGTCCGACTTCACCCGGGCCTTCCGCACCGCCTACGGGATGTCACCCAAGGAGTACCGGCAGGAGGCAGATCAACGCCGTGCCCTGGCGGCGGAGTTGCCCGTGCACCGGCTCGATCACGAAGCGGGCATCAGGTAGCTTTCGAAGTGCAAAGCGTGATGGTCGGGTGAAGATCTTTAGTGAAACCAGCCAAACCGGAACAGTCCCCGGGTTTACCCCAGGCTCACTCGTCGTTGCTCCTGTTACTTTCATCCGCGCCCCTGGAGGCACAACGACCAGCCAGGGTGAAACAAAACGGGAGAAACAATGCGCAAGTTGGCAGTTGGCGTGCTCGCCGGCGGGATCTTCGCCCTGGGCGCCGGGAGCGCGATGGCGGTCTCGTGGCACACCATTCCGACGCTCACCACGGGGGGCGCATCCTTCACGGGTGGCTCGTACACGTTCTGGCCCTCGGGGCAGAACCACGGTGCCTTCGAGTGGGAGGGCAAGCTCAACGACACCGACAACGGTGACGGGCACAACGTCTACATGCAGGTGCGGGTCGAGGGCTACGACTGGAGCCGCTACAACGGCAAGCAGAAGAGCTCCGTCTCCTTCGACCAGCTGAACTGGGACGGTGCCGCCCAGTACACGGACGACGCGTACATACGCGTCTGCCGTGACAAGGGCTCGCTGAACCCTGACAACTGCTCGGAGACCAAGCACTACCAGAAGTAGTCGGTCACTTCTGCAAAACCGCGGGCCCAGGACATCTTCTTGGGCCCGCACGCTTCTTTGGGGGAAGCCAACAGCATGTCAGAAATCCTCGTTGCCACAGGAGTTGACCTTTCCTATGGCAATCAGTCGGCCGTCAGTGATGCCCATCTCTCAGTGTCCCCCGGGGAGGTCGTGGCGATCACCGGGCAGAGCGGTTCCGGCAAGTCCTCGCTCCTCTACTGTCTCGCCGGTGTCCTCCCCGCCACTCGCGGTCAGGTGCGGTTCGAAGGGCGGACGCTCGGCGATCTCTCCGACGACGAGATCAGCACTCTCCGCCGGGAACGCTTCGGATTCGTCTTCCAGTACGGCGAGTTGCTGCCGGAACTCACCGTCGAGGAGAACACCGCCCTGCCCCTGCGGCTGGCCGGGCAGCGCAAGGGTCCCGCCCTCGCGGCAGCCGGCGAGGTGCTCGAGCGCCTCGGACTCGGCGACCTGCGTGAGCGCCGTCCCGGACAGGTCTCCGGCGGGCAGAGCCAGCGCGTCGCGGTCGCCCGTTCCCTGGTGCACCGGCCCGCGATCGTCTTCGCGGACGAGCCGACGGGATCGCTCGACAGCGCCAACGCCTCCGCCGTACTCAAGGAATTCCTCGGCCTGGCCCGGTCGCAGGGAACCGCCGTCCTTCTGGTGACACACGACCACGCCATCGCCGCGCAGGCCGACACCCACTACACGATGGCTGACGGAGTCCTGAGCCCGCGGGGTGCGGTGTGAGGGAATTCCTGTTCGGTCTGCGCCTGCTGTTCGGCGCGGGGCGCGGCAACCGCATCCGTTTCTTCCTGATGGCCGTCGGCGGTTCCATCGGGGTCTGCTGCCTCGCCCTCGTCCTCACCGTCCCGGCGATCCTCGACGCGCACGACGGCCGTGCCGCCGCCCGGCAGCCCGTCACCTCCGCGAAGGGGCCGGCGGACGGCACCCTCGTCCTGCAGCGCAACGACGCCTACGGCTCCAAGTCGTTCACCCGGGTGTTCGTCGCCCGGGGAGCCCGGGGAGTCCAGGGACCGCAGTCCACTCCGCCCGGACTGAGTGAACTGCCTTCTCCCGGCGAGGTGTTCGTCTCCCCACGGGTGCACGACCTGCTGCGTGAGGCACCTGCCGTCAAGGCCCTGCTGCCGGGTCGCGAGGCGGGCGTGATCCGCCCGGCCGGACTCGCTCATCCCGACGAGCTCTACGCCTACGTCGGAACCGATCGCGCCCGGATCGCCGACGAGGGCCGGACCCTGAAGGGGTTCGGTTACAGCTACGCCCCGTTCCCGGCCGTCGACCCGTCCACCCTCACCGACGTACGGTTCGCGCTGGCCACACTGGTTCTGCTGCCCCTGGGAATCTTCCTGTCGGTCTGCGCCCGTCTCTCCGCCGCCAGCCGTATGCGCCGCCTGGCGGCACTGCGGCTGCTGGGCCTGAGCATCAAGGGCACCCAGCGCGTGAACGCCGCCGAGACCGTCGTCGCGGCACTGCTCGGCGCGGTGCTGGGACTCGGCGAGTACTGGCTCCTCAACCAGGTGATGTCAAGAGCCGGTCTGCCCGGCCTGAGGTGGTACCCGGGCGACGGCGCCCTGTCCGCGACCACCATCGCCGTCTGCCTGATCGGCTGCCCGGCCCTCGCCTGGTTCGTCGGCCGCAGGAGCGTGCGGGACGCGACCGCCAACCCCCTGGCGGTACGGCGTACGGCGGTACCGCGACCGCCTTCCAAATGGGGCGGTCTGCTGCTGCTCGCCGGCCTGGGCATCGTGTGCGGCTTCTGCGCCACGGGCCTGATGGGACGCCCCGCCTCGAGTGACGGCCCGAACGCGCTGCTCGTGGTCGCCGGGGTCGTGCTGACCGGCGTAGGACTCGTGCTGACCCTGCCCCTGCTCTCGTACGCACTGGCCGGCCGACTGGCGAGGTCCACCCAGTCCCTGACGCTCAATCTGGCGATGCGGCGCAACGAGGCGGAGCCGGGAAGCACCATGCGGGTCGTCACCGGCCTCGTGCTCCTCGTCTACGCCGCCTCGCTCGCCCAGGGCGTCCTCATCCAGTTGGAGCAGGTCACCCGCCCGTCCGGTCCCGTGCAGGACTACTCCCTTCCGCTGTCGGGACTCGACGCACAGCAGCAGCGGGACCTCGCAGCCGTGTCAGGCGTACGCACGCACGCCGTCATGATGAACTCCTGGGTCGACCTGAACGCGGACCACGCGGGCCGGCCCGATGCGGCCCTCGCGTCGTCGGCCACGGCCCTGGTGGCCACCTGCGCCCAGCTGGACCGTATGACCCGGCGCTCCGAGGGCTGTGTGGACGGCCAAGTGATGCGGCTGGTCGACCCCAACTCGAGCCTGGGATCCGATCTTCAACCCGGTACGTCGTTCCGCTTCCGCCTCGACGGAGGCAAGGCCGAGAACCTGAACGTCACCCTCCCCGCGGAGCGGATCGTCTACAGCGCGTACTCGGCCTCCGCCGTCGGCAACGCCGTGCTGCTGGTCCCACCGTCCGCGCTGCCCGCCGAGGCAAACCCACGCGACGCGGAGCTCCTCCTCACCAGCAGCTCGAACCCCGGCCAGGTGCGCGGTGTCCTCGACGGCATCGCCGCCGTCGTCCCGATCGCCGAGATCGAACTCGTCGGGCTGAACGTCCAGGGCCTTGAGCAGATCTCCGTGGTCGAGACCCTCATGACCCTGGGCATGATCATGGGCCTGGTCATCGGGGTGGCCGCCTTCCTCGTGTCCGTCACCGACCGCGCCGTCGAGCGCCGCGCGCAGGTCACCGCCGTCACCCTGATCGGCGCACGGGCGAGAACCATGCGGGCCGTACAGTGCGCCCAGGTCGTGCTGCCACTGGGCCTCGGCCTGATCCTGGCCCTGCTGACGGGCAAACTCGCCGAGTCCAGCTACCTGATCACCGGTGGCGGCACCATCCGCTGGGACCTGGCAGGCATCCCCCTGCTGACCCTCGCCACCGCAGGCGTGGTGGCGACGGCCGCAGTGGGCTCATTGCCGCTGGTGGGCCGCCGTATCGACCCGGAACTGATCCGCCGGGACTGAGGAACAACCGGCCGCCCTGCCAACAGAGTTGACCCGACCCTGACCGGTTTTCGCCCTGCGCCCCGATCGCCCCCGAGCGCCCCTGAGCGGTCCCCGACCCGACCCGGAAAAGCCCCTGACAAGGGCACCACATGGGCAACAGCGCACCTAACGTGAAGACGGTGCCCCGGCCGGGTCCGCACGCCACACAACCGCTCTCTTCACGAGGAGGATCCATGCCGTTCAGGGGCAGATCCGCACTGCGGCGCATCACCGCGCGGGGCACGGCCATGGCCGTGGGAGCCGCCATGGCCGTCACCACCGGCGTCGCCGCCGCTCCTGCGGTCCACGCGTCGCCATCTCTCGCTGGGGCCCTGCGGTGGGCACCGTGTGACGATCCGGCGCAGCCGGGAGCCGAGTGCGCCACTCTTGCGGTGCCGGTCGACTGGGCCCACCCGGACGGGCCGAGACTCGACCTGGCCGTGGCCCGCCGCAAGGCCACCGACCCCGGCGCCCGCGTCGGCCCGATGGTGTTCGGCCCCGGCGGGCCGGGCGACTCGGGTGTGGAGATGGTGGTGCGCCGTATCAGCCGGTTCAGCCCCGAGGTCCGCCGCAGGTTCGACATCGTCAGCTTCGATCCGCGCGGCGTGGGCGGCAGCAACCCGGTGACCTGCTCCGGCGACCTGCTTGCCGAGCGGCCGTCACCAGAGCTGAAGAGCCAGGCGGACTTCGACGCCACCATGGCGTACAACAGGCGGCTCCGTACCGACTGCCGGGCCCGTACCGGCCCAGTGTTCGACCACCTTGACACCGCCCAGACGGTCCGGGACCTGGACGCCCTCCGGGCCGCCCTCGGCGAGCGGAAGCTGACCTTCCATGGCAGCTCGTACGGCACACTGCTGGGCGCGCAGTACGCCGAGACCTATCCGCGCCGCGTGCGCGCGATGGTGCTGGAGAGCGTCATGGACCACAGCGTCCCGACCACCCGTGACTTCCTGCGGTCCGAGGCTGCCACGGCAGAGGATTCATTCCGGGAGTTCGTGAAGTGGTGCGACGGTGCCGCGGACTGCGCGCTGCACGGCCGCGACGTCCGCGCCGTCTGGCAGGGCCTGTTGGCCCGGGCCGGGCGCGGCGAGCTGGAGGACCCGGCGAAGCCGGGCACCTCGCTCTCGTCCTCGGACCTGGTCAACAAGATCGCGTTCCGGAAGTTCTACGGGGCCGACTACGCGGGCCTGGCCACGGCGATCGCGGGGATGGACGCGAGCAGGCCGCTGCCCGCGTCGCCCACCTCGATAGCGCCGCTGCATCCGGCCACCCCGGTCTTCTGCTCGGACTGGCACCTGCCGGTGCGCGACTACCCGGAGTACTCCTCGCTCGTCGCCATGACGAAGATGACCGCACCTGACCTGCCGTATCTGCTGCCGATCCACATGGCAGCGGCGTGTCTGGGCGCGCCGACCGCCAACCCGCAGCACCGCCTGAACGCACACGGTGCCCCGCCGATCCTGGTGTCCAACGCGCTGCACGACCCAGCCACCGGCTACCCGTGGGCGGTCTCGGTGGCCCGGCAGCTCGGCCGCAGCGGCGTGCTCCTCACCTACGAGGGCCAGGGACACGGCAGCGTCACCAACGGCCCGTGCATGGAGGACGCCGTGGACAGCTACCTCACCGACCTGACAGTCCCACCACGGGGCACCAGCTGCCCCGCTGTGCCGTCCTGACAGCTTGCGGATCCAGCAGTAGGAAGACGATCGTGTCCCCCGGCCCGCAGATCAGAAAGTCAGTCTCCCTGGTAGAGGCGGAGCAAGTCGATCAGTTGGATCGTGTGGTCGTCCTTCGCGAGGTGCTGCAGTTCGTCGGTGAAGCCGGTGCCGCTGAAGCAGTACAGCCGTGTTGTCTCGGTGGCCGCGCCGCTCCTGGTCAGGAGAGAGCGGATGTGCCGGAGCCGCTCCAGGTGGCCGAGCCCCATCACGTCGCTCCACTTCGCCTCTCCGATGGCGAGCAGCGCTTGGCGTCCGTCGGGGGTTTCGCCGTGGACGGCGACGTCGACCTCATGGCTGGTCCTGGCAGCGGGGTCGTTGACGGTGCCGCCGGCGACCCTCGTGGCGTGTCCCCCATGTGTGCCGGACGCCGCGTGCCAGCGGGCCCATTCCCGGCAGATTTGCTCGAAGTGCGGGCCGACGACTTTGCTGCGGAAGGTGGACTGAGCGCGGCGCCAGACGTCGGGCGCCCGCCCGGGGCGTTCCAGGTCGCCCCAGGCAGGGCGCATGACCGCGTGGTAGAAGGTGACGAGCGGCTCGGCGATGCGGTAGGCGGAGCGATTTCGGCGAAATGCATCCGCCTCGTGGGTGATCATGCCGACGTCCTGGAGAACGCTCAGCGGGTGGGCAAGGTCGGTGGACTTGCGCCCCAGGTAGTCGGCGATGCCACCACGAGCGGCGTTGCCCGCGGCGATTGCGGCCAGTACGGAGTGGTAGAGCGCGGTGTCGTGAAGTTCGGGCTCTTCGGCGAGAAGGTAGCGGGCCTCCCGGAAGAGCGGGCGCGCCGGGTTGAGCACGGCACGGACGACCCAGGCGTCGAAGTCGTCCGGCCCGGCCGGCGTGTCGCCCTGGGTGAACTCACGGCGGTAGGCAGGCGTGCCGCCGACGACGGCATTGGTCAGCAGCGCGGTGCGCGGGTCACCGATCTGCCAGAACTCGGCCGCGAGGCGGAAGTCCAGGGTGGGTACCACGAGTTCAAGACCGGCTCGGCCACGCAGCGGCGCGTTACCGGACAGCAGCCTGCCCATGAAGGACAGCGCGGAGCCGCACAGCAGCAGACGCACGGGAGTGTTGGTGTGCTGAGCGGCGGGGTCCAGGGCGCGCTGGATGATCGAGGGCAGTGAAGGGGAGGCTTTGACGAGGAAGGGGAACTCGTCGATGACCGCCACCCTGGGGCCGCCCGCGTCGGCGATGCGCATGAGTTCGGTGACCGCCTCGTCCCAGTGCGCGAAGCGGAACGGGGTGGGCTGGCGCCGGTACCGGGCGAGAGCCTCGCCGAACTGACGCAGGGCATCGGCCTCGGTGGTCTCGGTCGCGGTGAACATGAAGCCGCCACTGGCCCGGGAGACCGCATCGAGCAGGAACGTCTTGCCCTGACGACGACGGCCGGAGACCACACCGAGCGTCGCCCTCGGACCGGGCAGGGCAGCAAACCGGGTCAGCTCGGCCCACTCGAACTCGCGGTCGAACATGTCGGCGGGCTTGTCCACACCAAACTCCAAGCTTGTATAGGTGCAGTTATTATATCTGAACCTATATGAGTGCCACCACGACACCACGACACCACGACACCACGCATCGACTGCTTACGACCTGGTGCGCGACCTGGGGCTGTGGCCGCGGGGCGGAGAATGGTGCCCATGCGCACGCTCTTCGACCCTCCCGAGCCCCGTCGGGTCCCGCCCGGCGAGTACCCCATATGGGACCAGGCCCTCGCCCTCCTCAACCGGGACCTGGCGGCGACCCTCCCCGAGCAGGAACCCCTGCAACTGCTGGCCATGCCGTCCTACGATGCGGACGAGCCGGAACACGTCTACGTCGGTCGGGCCAACGGCGAGTGGCACGGCAATTGCCTGTACCCGGAATCGGTGAACCACCCTGCCCATGCACTGGGCAGCGTCACCGAAGCCGCGCAGGACACCATCACCGGGCTTCTGTGGAAGGTGTGGCCCGTGTGCGCCGAGCATGGCCTGGGCATGCATCCGCGGGATGCGGACGACGGACAGTTCTCCTGGTGGTGCGCGGGAGAACGATCGCGTCGCGGCCCGGCCCATTTCCTCGCGGCCGTGGGCGCGCTCGACACCCTCGTCCACCCACCTCGCCCCAACCACAGGAGCCAGCAGGCGAGTTGACATCCTGCCGCGCCGGAGTGGCGACGGGCATCGCCAAATTCTTCGAGAAGGCAGAATGGGCCAAGCGGACCATGGAACGGCTGCGCCAGATCATCAAACTGGCGAAAAAGTTCCCCAAACCGTCCTGCTTGGACAAGTCACTCGCCCGGACGGCCGGTACAGCGCAGATGGCGAGTTCGCTCGCCCAGTCCGACGACTTTCCAAAGATTCCATGCCTGACTCTCCTCACCGCCGGCAAGAACTTCAAAGCGCACTACCTCAGCCACAAGTCATTGCTTGAGGACGTCCTCGGGAAAAATATCCGAAATGGAAGGACGATGAAGGTGCGACGTTCCTCATCGACCTTTTGGAGATGATCCGCAGCGGTAAGCTCGCACATAAGGGAATGGGGACACTTAACAAGACCGCAGGGCCCGGTCTGATCTTCCGTGGCGAAGGACTTACGCTGGTCCTGAAAGCCCTCGGAGAGTTCTGGACGCTCCTCAAGTCGGGCGCGGGAATGGACTTGAAGATCGTGATGGTCGGGTGAGTACTACGAGGAGCAAGTCGGTGCATGAGATCCACTCCATGTTCGAGCCCTTGGCCAGGCGGAGGGTCCGGGACGTCCAAGTACCCGGCTTCGTCGACCGTGATGAAGCCGTTCCACGGTTCACACCGCTGGCAGACAGCGTCTACCTGGCCCTTGACGAGGGATATTTCCGGCTCGACTCGGTCGGCAACCACGGACAGTTGGCCATGAGCCTGGTCACAGGGACGGAACCCTCTCCGGCGCTCCAGGGCGAGGACGAGGAGTTCACGCTCGCTTCCTGCGGCGATTCCTTCCTTGCCGACTCCCACTCCGAGTATCGGATCACGCGGATTCGCTATGCACTAAACAACGAGTCCGTGCCGGGCAGCGGAACAGTGAGGTGCGCAGAATTCGAGCTTGAGAACCACTTCGTCGTCTTCGCCGACCCGATGTATCACTTCGGAATCCGATTGGAGGGCGTGGGCGCCTACGACCGCTGGGTCAACGACAGCCGGGAGGAGTCGGTCACATTCGGGCCGACTCGGGAGGGAGTCTGGGTGCCGGCCACGATCACCTGAATCCAGAACCCACGCCGAGGCGCTTCAGAAAACCGGCTTGAGGTCGGGTTGCACCCTTGGAGCGTCCGGTCAGCGGGGGTGTGACTGAACGTACAGAAGCTCCGTTGAGGCAGGAGTGACCTCACGTCGCTTGCGTGCAACGGAGTTTCGGCAATTCGTGGGCT
The DNA here is from genome assembly GCF_036345175.1 of Streptomyces sp. NBC_00576. Taxonomy (NCBI): domain Bacteria; kingdom Bacillati; phylum Actinomycetota; class Actinomycetes; order Kitasatosporales; family Streptomycetaceae; genus Streptomyces; species Streptomyces sp. NBC_00576. Next base: position 4,727,152 of record NZ_CP107780.1, read on the forward strand.
TGAACTCGTGGTCGGCCGCGCTCGCCTGGAACCTGGAAGGAGAAGCGACGTTGCCCGGCCCAACCCCTGGACTCAGGGCGGTTTCAAAGTCCCGGTGATCACGTGAGTGTGCAGGTCGCGACGGTATGACGTTGCGTGGCCGGCCCGGTTCGTACGCAACGATGCTCCGGTTGATGCCGGTGACCGATCAAGTCGCCCACCCGTCCGCACCGTTTCGCAGGTCAGCGCGGTTCACGAGCGGCGATCTTCCCAGGAGTCGTCGCCGTCCGCGACTCCAAGACATCCCCCGACACATCCATACTCCGCCTCTCCCCTGCCAGTTGGCGGGTGTTCACCGCCGCGCAGTGACCGGGGCAGTGCTGTGGCGCGGAACGGGGTCTCCGCCAGTAAACGACCAGGCCACCCGGTACATGGACGCCGCGGTCAACCAGCTACGCGCGGACGGCTTCGGCGTCCGCGATGAGGACGTGTCCCGCTTCTCGCCGTTTGTACGGCAGCACATCAACATGCTGGGCTGATACTCCTTCCAGCTTCCTGACCTGCCCGGCGGACTGCGGCCCCTATGCGATCCGGACGCCAGCGAGTAGCGAGGACCTTCCCGGCCTGACGCACCTGCGTACTGCATGACCCCACGGCCCGGAGTTTCCATTCGCCGCAATGCATCGACTGGGGACTGCGGGCCGACCTGAGAACCCGGGGCAGTGCCCATGATGATGATCTCTACGCCGTAGATTAGGCACATGGCGGAGGGGACACAGGGCGCGGCGAGAACGCGGTTACCGGGGAAACAGAAGCGAGGGCGGCACGCCGCTACGAAGTCTGGCGCGGCAAAGGGCGGGCTGATGCGCTCGTCCATGCTGATGGCGGCGGGGACGGTGGTGTCCCGGGCTACGGGCCTGCTGAGAACAGTCTTACAGGCCGGGGCACTCGGGACGGGACTGCTGGCCACGACGTACAACCAGGCCAACGTGGTGCCGGCTAGCCTGTATTTCCTGCTCATCGGCGGTGCGCTGAACTCCGTACTGGTACCGCAGTTGGTGAGGGCCAGGGTGGAGCAGCCGGATGGCGGACAGGCCTTCGAGCAGCGTCTGGTCACCCTCACAATGTCCGTGCTGGGAGCCGGCACGCTGCTGGCCGTTTGGGCGGCGCCGCAGATCATCAGCCTCTATCAGAGCGACTCACCGGCCAACCACGAAGCGTTTCAGCTGACGGTGGTCTTCGCGCGGTTCCTGCTCCCGCAGATCTTCTTATACGGACTGTTCAGCATCCTGGGCCAAGTGCTCAACGCCCGGGACAAGTTCGGCGCGATGATGTGGACCCCTGTCCTCAACAACGTCGTCCTGATCTCCATGTTCGGCGTATACCTCGGCATGATGACCGTCCCGGACTCCGTCCAGGACATCACGCAAACCCAGGTCACGCTGCTCGGCGCGGGCACCACACTCGCCCTGGCGATCCAGGCTCTTGCCCTGATCCCCTTCGCCAGGGCCGCCGGCTTCCGCTTCCGCCCACGTTTCGACTGGCGCGGCACAGGCCTGGGCAAGAGCATCAGCGCAGCCCGCTGGACCCTGCTGTTCGTCCTGACCAACCTCGTAGCCAGCACGGTGGTGACCCGCTACGCCTCCGCCGCGGACACGGCACTGCCCGAGAGCGGCGTGGGCTTTTCCGCCTACACCTACGCGCAGACCATCTGGTCGCTGCCGCAGTCGGTGATCACTGTCTCGCTGGTCACCGCCCTGCTGCCGCGGATGAGCCGGGCCGTCGCCGAACACCGCCTGGACGACATGCGCGGCGACCTCTCCCGGGCCCTGCGGATCAGCGGCGTCGTCATCGTGCCCGCCGCCTTCTTCTTCGTGGCCCTCGGCCCGCAAATGGCGCAGGTGATCTTCGCCCACGGAGCAGCCGATCCGGCGTCCATCGTGCCGCTGGGCCAGATGCTCCAGGCTTTCGGACTCGGCCTGATCCCCTTCTCGGCGCAGTACATGCTGCTGCGCGGCTTCTACGCGTTCGAGGACACCCGAACCCCGTTCTGGATGGCCGTGTGGATCAGTACGGCAAACGTCGCCCTGGCCACCGCCTGCCATCTGCTGATGCCCCCGCGGTGGGCCGTCACCGGCCTGGCCGGCGCCTACGCCGCCTCATACGCCATCGGCCTGCTCATCACCGCGCTGCTGTTGCGACGACGCCTCGAAGGCCGACTGGACGGCAAGAGACTGTGCCGCACCTACGGCAAGCTGACGGCCTCTGCCCTCGCCGCGGGAACGCTGGGCTGGTTCGTGGCCCGCTCATCCTCCACCACCATCACGTCAACCACCTGGGCACCCGCTCTGGGCCTCGCTGCAGGAGGTCTCACGATGCTCCTGGTGTTCGTGCTGCTCGCACGCATCATGAAGATCAGCGAGCTGCGGAGCCTGCCGGGCCTGGGGTGAACGCCCGGTCTCGTCCGCGTCGTCACCCAAGGGCGTTCCAGAACCCGCAGTGATGGCGGGAGCCCGTCGTGTGGGTGGGGGCGATGTGGTCCGGTGCCAGGGACGGCACCGTCTGGCGGGGCCAGTGCGGTGACGACGGGCCGTTGGGGTCGGCGGTGCGGGCGAAGCGGGTCCAGTAGTCGATCATGGTGTCGGCCAGCCGGTGCTGTGGCGCGGTCAGGTCCCAGGGACGGCCACCCAAGTCGAACAGGTAGGGCAGTTCGCTCGCGTGCGGTGCGCCGAGCGGGAACGGCGGCGTGCCCGGCGTGAGCGGCGGGGCGTGCTCGTCGGCGAACTCGTAGCGCCAGACGGGCACATGGGCGGCGAGCAGACCGTCGGCGCGCGCCGTCGGGCAGGCGAAGTCGGCGTCGCCGATGACCGCGCCGAACACCGGGCCCCCGTCGGTGCGGTGCACCGGATACTCGCGGACGATCGCCTTCGCCAGTCCCGGAGAGGGGAAGAAGGCGGCCACCATGTCGGGCCAGGTGTCGGGAGTGACGGGGTGGCCGGCCTGGATGATCCCGGCGGCCCAGCCGTTGCCCTCGTCGCGGTTGTTGCCGATGAGCACGGGGACTCGGTGGAAGCGGCCGGCGGCGATCGCCGCAGCGGGGTCCTCGGGCAGCAACGGGGTGTTGTACGCGGGGTGTTGATCGACGTCCTGGGCGGCGAGCAGACGGGAGACGTCGTCCACGCGCCGCAGGCAGGCAAGGACGTCGCGGGCAGAGCCGCAGCCGACCTTTGCCGCAAGGTCCGCGCCCGCGGCGCGCGCCGTGGACAAGGGTACGGAGGACGGGGCGAACGGGAGGTCGGGGCGGCCTGTGCACGGGCCGCTCTCGATGATCGCCCGGCCGAAGAGGCCCGCGGCGGCGGGTGAGGCGAGTTGGGCGCAGACGCTGTAGCCGCCCGCCGACTCGCCGGCCAGCGTCACGTTGTGCGCGTCGCCGCCGAAGGCGCCGATCTCGGCGCGGACCCAGCGCAGCGCCGCCTGCTGGTCGGCAAGGCCGAAGGTGCCGGAGCCGGGCAGCCCGCTGTGCGCGAGGAAACCGAGGGCTCCGAGGCGGTAGTTGACGGTGACGACCACGACGTCGCCGCGGGTGGCCATGCGGTGGGCGTCGTAGGAGCTGCCCGCTCCGGTGGTGAAGCCGCCGCCGTGCAGCCACACGATCACCGGCCGGGGGCGTGCCGGTCGCGCGCCGTCGGGCGTCGTGACGTTCAGGTGGAGACAGTCCTCGTCGGTGCTGCCGCCGGGCACCTCACCGGCCGGCTGCGGGCAGGCGCTCGCGGGCCGGGTCGCATCGCGCACCCCGGACCAGGGGGCCGGGCGGTGGGGCGGCGCCCAGCGCAGTGTGCCGATCGGGGGCGCCGCGTAGGGGATGCCCTCGAAGGTGCGGTAGCCGTCGTGGGCGGCGCCCCGCACGAGGCCGTCGTCGATACGTACCGTCGTGGCGGCGGCGGGCGGGGCGGGCTGTGTCGGTGGCGCTGCGGACCAGGCCGTCGCGAGCACGGCGGTCAGGGCGCAGCCCAGGTCGGTCAGGACGCGGCGCATGTTCAGCATGTTCGTCATCTCCCCATCCGGTCAGCCGCCGCCCATGCCGCCCTGTGCGGCGATCACGGTCGTCGGCAGGGCGCGTACAGCTTTCTCCAGCCCGGGCGCGAGGGCGGCGAGAGACCCCGTGCAGGCGTCGATACGGGCCCGGAAGGTCTTCTGGTCCCGCCGTGACACGACCGAGCGGATGCCGCCCGCCGCGGCCAGTGCCAGCAGCGCGGCGTCGGCGGCGGGGATCTCCCGCACGGGGCCGTCCCCGTGCAGTGCCGCGGACACGCGGGCGCGGAGCGCGGCGGGTACGGCACCGTCCGTCACGGTCAGCCGCCGGCTGCCGAATCGGGTGCGGGGCGCCTTCACCGTGAGGACTCCCGCCGCGGCGAGCCGGTCCTCCACCTGGGTCAGGGTCCGCTTGCGGTGGCGGCGCACGAGGCGCTTCCAGCCGTGTCCGGCGGCGGCGTCCCGCAGCACGCCGTCCAGGACCGGGTCGCCGGTCGGTTCCGTGCCGGACACGCCGACCGTGCCGGCGTCCTCCCTCAGCCGGCCGCGCGACGCGAGGTCGACCAGGGCGGCGGCACGGACCAGCAGTTGGGTCCGGGAACGGTCGTAGGGGCCTTCGGCCGCGTCGTCGTGGGCGAGCAGATACATGAGGCAGGCCAGGTCGTCGGTCACGTTTCGACGCTACGGCCGCACACCCTGGCCACGGATCGGCCGCGGGAACGGCCCTGCACTGGGAACGCGGGAGGAGCGCGGCGTGGCCTCCTCCTCAGGGAGGAGGCGATGCCGTCAGGGGCGGCGCGGCCGTACGAGGTCGTGGTCGTAGGCGGCCACGACGGCCTGGACGCGGTCACGCAGGCCCAGTTTGCGCAGCACCGCGGTGACATGGTTCTTGACGGTGGCCTCCGACAGACGCAGCCGCTCGGCGATCTCCGCGTTCGACAGCGCCTGCCCGATCAGGGTCAGCACCTCCCGTTCGCGCTCGGAGAGGTCCCGCAGGGAGGGCGGCGGGGCCGGGTCGGGCGTGGTGCGCAGGAACCGGTCCAGGACGCGGCCCAGCACGGCAGGCGCCAGCAGCGCGTCGCCGCGCGCGGTGAGGCGGATGGCGTCGACGAGTTCGCCGGGGCGCATGTCCTTCAGCAGGAAGCCGCTCGCCCCGGCCCGCAGGGCGGCGACCACGTGCGCGTCCACATCCCAGGTGGTCAGCACGAGCACCCGGGCCCGGCTGCCGCACTCCGCGATCTGCCGGGTCGCCTCGATGCCGTCCAGCACGGGCATGCGTACGTCCATCAGCACCACGTCGGGCGCCAGCTCCCGTGTCAGCCGCACCGCCTCCCGGCCGTCGGACGCCTCACCGACCACCTCGATGTCGTCCCGGGCGTCGATGATCATGCGGAATCCGGTACGGACCAGGACCTGGTCATCGGCCACCACCACGCGCAGCGTCATGACGCGCCCTCCACCGGCAGCCGCGCCGCCACCTCGAACCCGCCTCCGGGCAGCGGACCGGCGTGCAGGCTACCGCCCAGGAGCCGTGTGCGTTCCTTCATCCCCACCAGACCGCGTCCCGCTCCCGCCGCGGCCGAACCTCCCTGCGGAGTACGCCCGTTGTCGACCACCGTGACCTCCACACACTCCCCTACGGCGTTCACGCGCACACGCACGCTGACCTCGTCGGCGCCGACCGCGTGCCGCAGCGTATTCGTGAGGGCCTCCTGGACGATCCGGTACGCCGCCAGGTCCACCGTGGCCGGCAGTCCGTCGGTGGCGCCCTCGCGGTGCACGCGCACGGTCATCCCGGTCGCGCGCACGGTGTCGGCCAGCTCGTCCAGGCGCGCGAGCGAAGGCACCGGCTCCCGCTGTTCCCCGGCCCCGCCCTCCCCCTGATCTGGCTGGAACGCACGCAGCAGCAGGCGTAGTTCGCCGAGCGCCGAGCGGGCGCCCGTCTCGATGGCCCGCAGCGCCTGACGGGCCTGTTCGGGCCGCTGGGTGAACACGTCGTCGGCTGCGTCCGCCTGAATGACCATCACCGACAGGGTGTGCGCCACGACATCGTGGACTTCGCGCGCGATCCGCGCACGCTCCTCCATCACAGCCCGACGCGTCTCCGCCCTCGTCCGTGCCTGCTGCGCCCTGCGCCACTGACCGGTCGTCCACGCCAGGACCACCGCCAGCAGATAGACCGCCCCACCCGCACCGCCACCCGCCGCGAACGCCAGCGGTGCCGGCAGGCACATCGCCGCGAGCGCCCACAGCGACAGCTGCCGCGGTCTGACGGCCGACAGCACGCACAACGCGACCTGTGCCGCGAGCAGTGCCCCCGTCAGGGTCACCGCGGGCAGCAGCGCCCACACGGCGAGCCCCGCCGCCGCGTTCGCAGCGAGTGCGGCGACCGGGGCGCGCGCCAGCCACCTCAGGGCACACGCTTGTACGAGGACCAGGGCCACCGCCACGGGCAGCCGTCGGCCGTGCTCCGCGCCGGCGACGAGCACCGAGGTGCCCAGGACGGCGAGGACCAGCCCGGTCGATCCCCACCACAGCGCGCGGGCCTGGCGGGGCGACAGCTCACCCGGTGCTTCCCCGGCGTACGCGTCGTCCGGTTGTCCGCTGCCACGGTGCACGTCCCGACCCCCCATACTCCGCCTCTCCCCCACCGCCTGGCGGAAGTTCACCGCCGCGCGGTGATCCCAGCGATCCCCGCCAGGATGAGGTCGATGCCGGCCAGGAACTCCTCCCGGTCGTCGTGGTCACGTAGCTGGTCCGCGACGCTCCGGGTGAACGCGAACTCGTCGGGGTCGAGGTTCGCCCAGGAGTCCGAGACCGCGCCCAGGAACTCGGCGCGGGTGGCGGCCGGCGGGTGGTCGCGGGCGTTGGCCGCGTTCTGGCCGCCGACGCCGAGGATGTAGTTCAGCAGCGCGGACGCCGCGGTGAACCGGGCGGCGTGAGGCACCCCGAGCGCCTGGACCTGGCGCCCGAGGTGCTCGAAGACCCGCAGCAGCGGCGACTGTGCCGGGGCGCGGGCGAGTTGCGCGCCGATCCACGGGTGGGCGTCGATCGCGTCGAACACGCCGACCGCGAGGGCACGGACCGCTTCCTGCGGTGTTGTACCCGAGGTAACGCCGGTCATGGTGCCGGTGACGACGGCGTCGGTGGCGGCGCCGAGGAGCTCGTCCTTGCCCGTGACGTGCCAGTAGATCGCCCCGGGCCCCGTGGAGAGGCGCCGGGCCAGTGCGCGGAACGTGAGTCCGCCCTCGCCCGTCGCGTCGAGAAGCTCGACCGCCGCCTCGACGATGCGCTCCCGGGAGAGCGGTTCCCTTCGTCGCTCCGAAGGACGCGTCCTGCTCACTGCCATGCGCCCATCCTGACACACCCCTGGAACGCCGTTCCATCTTGACATCTATGGAACGGCGTTCCAGGCTGGCACCCGAACGCACTGGAACGGCGTTCCAGAGACGCCCGACAACTTACGGAGCCACCATGACCACCAACGTCACGATCATCGGCGCCGGACTCGGCGGACTGACCCTCGCCCGCGTCCTCCACGTCCACGGCATCCCGGCGACGGTCTACGAGGCGGAAGCATCCGCGACCGCCCGCGCACAGGGCGGGATGCTCGACATCCACGAGCACGACGGCCAAGTCGCCTTGCGGGCAGCCGGCCTGTTCGACGAGTTCCGCGGCCTCGTCCTGGAGGGCCGCGAGGCGACGCGGATCCTCGACCGGAACGGCACCGTCCTGTTCGACCAGGCCGACGACGGTACGGGTGGCCGCCCCGAGGTGCAGCGCGGCGAGCTGCGGCAGCTGCTGCTCGACTCGCTCCCGGCCGGCACCGTCCGGTGGGGGCACAAGGTCAGCGGCACCCGTGCCCTCGGCGACGGCCGCCACGAGGTGACCTTCGCCGACGGCACCGCTCTCACCACGGGCCTGCTCGTCGGCGCGGACGGCGCCTGGTCCCGCGTCCGGCCACTGCTCTCCGACGCGACACCCACGTACGCCGGAATGTCGTTCGTCGAGACCTACCTGTTCGACAGCGACACCCGGCACCCGGCCCACGCGAAAACGGTCGGCGGCGGGGCGCTGTACGCGCTCGCGCCGGGAAGGGGCCTCGGGGCTCACCGGGAGAGCGGCGGCACCCTGCACACGTACGTGATGCTCGCCGAGCCGCAGGAGTGGTTCGCGGGCATCGACTTCACCGATTCCGCCGCGGCCACGGCGCGGATCGCTCAGGAGTACGACGGCTGGGCACCGGAAATCACCGCACTGATCACCGACGGCGAGACCGCACCGGTCCTGCGCACCCTCCACGCTCTGCCCGTCGCGCACCGGTGGGACCGGGTGCCGGGGGTGACCCTGCTCGGCGACGCCGCCCACCTCGCGCTCCCGAACGGCGAAGGCGCCAACCTGGCCATGCTCGACGGCGCCGAACTCGCCAATGCCCTCGCCGCACACCCCGGCGACATCGAGACCGCGCTCACCGAGTACGAGCAGGCCATGTTCCCCCGCAGCGCCGCAGCCGCCACCGACGGCAACCGACTCCACGAGCTGCTCTACGGCGACAACACACCCCACGGCCTGATCGACATGTTCGCCGGACACGAGTAGTCAGAAACGCGTAGCCCCGACAGCCGCCCGCGCAGCGGGAGTTCACCGGCCGCGCGGTGCACCGGCCCCTTGGCTAATCTGCACGGATGACCACCGACCTGACCCTCCTCCCGCGGGTCGCCTATCGCGGACAGGAAGTCACCGCGCCCCGCCTGCGCGCCCTCCTCGCCCTCCTCGCGGGCGACCTGCGCACCGGCTGCGGCACCGAGCGGCTGGTGGCGGGGCTGTGGCCGGAGGAGTTGCCGGAGCGGCCGGGGAAGGCGCTGCAGGTTCTGGTGTCCAGGGCGCGGGCGCAGTTGGGCGCCGATGTCATCGTGAGCACGCCGACCGGATACCGGCTCGCCCTCGCCGAGGACCAGATCGACAGCTCCGCCCTGCTGCTGCACGCCGCCACGAGCGCGGACCGGGCCAGGGCCGGGAACCACGCGGGGGCGCTGGCCGCCGCCGAGGCAGGGCTCGCACTGTGGGAGGGGAGCACGGGCGGCGGGGACGACACCGACGACCCTGTGGCCGCGTTGCGCGCCGAGCGTGCCCCCGTGCGCGGCACCCTCGTCCGCGCGCAGGCCCTCGCGCTCGCCAAGCTTGGCCGGCACGCGGAGGCCGCCGGGCCACTGGCCGTGGCCGCGTCGGAGCGTCCGCGCGACGAGGAGGTGCTCGCCGAGCTGCTGCGCGGCGAGGCGGCGACGGCGGGACCGTCGGCCGCGCTGACGCGGTACGAGGCGTATCGGCGGGGGCTGCGCGAGACGCTCGGCACGGACCCGGGGGCTCAACTCAAGTCTGTACACCAGGAGTTGCTGTCCGGCGAGGCGCCCACGGTCAGGCACGGGGTGCCGCACGAGCCGAACCCGCTGCTCGGGCGGGACGAGGACATCGCCGAGGTCGAGCGGCTGCTGCGCGCCTCTCGCGCCGTCACCGTCGTCGGTCCCGGGGGCCTCGGCAAGACCCGGCTCGCGCATGCCGTCAGTCGCCGGGCCGAGCAGCGCGTGGTGTATTTCGTGCCGCTGGCCGGTGTCACCGCGGACGCGGACGTGGCCGCCGAGGTCGCCTCCGCGCTCGGCGCGGGCGAGGGGCGGCCCGGTGCCAGGAGCGGCCACCCGCCGGGCGACCCGGTGCCCGGCATCCTCGGCGTGCTCGGCGCCGGGCCCGCTCTGCTGGTCCTGGACAACTGCGAGCAGGTCATCGCCGGTGCCGCCGGCCTCGTACAGGCCCTGGTGTCGTCCTCGAAGGACCTGCGGGTGCTCGCCACCAGCCGGTCCCCGCTGGGCCTCACGTCGGAGGCGGTGTACGCGCTGCCGGAGCTCCGACTCGCCACCTCCGTCGAGCTGTTCACGCAGCGGGCCCGGGCCGCCCGGCCCGGCGTGGAGCTGCCGTCGGACGCGGTGGCCGGGCTGTGCCGGCACCTCGACGGGCTGCCGCTCGCCGTGGAACTGGCGGCGGCGCGGGTACGGGTGCTGTCGGTGCCGGAGATCGCCCGCCGCCTCGGCGACCGGTTCGCGCTGCTGCGCGGCGGCGCACGGGACGTACCGGAGCGCCACCGCACACTGCACGCGGTCGTCGACTGGAGCTGGAACCTCCTCGACGAGGAGGCCAGGGCCGCGCTGCGCCTGCTGTCCGTCTTCCCCGGCGGCTTCGCCGGCGAGACGGCGGAGCGGGTGCTGGGTGAGGACGCGCTGTTTCTGCTGGAGCAGTTGGCCGACCAGTCACTGCTCACCGTCGCCGAGACCCCGGCCGGTGTGCGCTTCCGGATGCTGGAGACCGTACGGGAGTTCAGCGCGGCCCGGCGCGCGGAGGCGGGCGAGGACGAGGAGGCCGTCGGCCGGTTTCTCGCCTGGGCGCGGGACTTCGGGGTCGCGAACCACGACTGGCTCTTGCGCTCGGAACCGCTGACCGACCTGGAGCGGATCAGGGCCGAGCAGGACAACCTCGTGCTGGCGCTGCGGCACGCCCTGGCCCGTACGGACAACCCCACCACCGCCGCCCTCACCGCCGTCCTCGCCGCTCTGTGGTCCATCGGTTCCAGCTATCCCCGCCTCTCCACCCTCGCCGCGGACACCGGCCCGCCGCTGTCGCACTATTACCCCGAGCCCGAACACGTCGAAGTCGCCCGCTCGGCCGCGGTGTTGTGCACGGTGAGCCTGTTCATGGGCTACGGCCCGCACGTCGTACGCCAGCTCGTCACCCTCAGGCGGCTGCCCCCGGCCCCGCCGGACACGCTGCTGCGCGCCGTCGCGCTGGTGCTGAGCGCGGTCCCCGAGATGCTGCCGCCCGACTACGAAGTGCTGCAGAAGCTCTGCGACAGCGAGCAGCCGCTGCTCGCCGGCACCGCCGAGTGCGTCGCCACCTACGTCTGGGAGTCGGAGCACGACATCGACCGCGCGCTCGCCTCGGCTCGGCGGATCATCGCCGCGCTGGGGCCGGTCGACAACCCGTTCCTGCAGGTCATGGGCCACTCCCGGCTGAGCGAGCTGTGCTTGCAGACGGAGCGGGGCGAGGAAGCGTACGGACACCTCAAGGCGGCGCTGCAGGCGCTGCTGCGGCTCGGCGACGAGCACGACCTCATCGGCATCCGCTGGAGCCTCGTCCTCGCCTGCCTCCAGCGCGGCGACCCCGACGAGGCCGAGTACTGGCTGCGGCAGGCGGAGGGCGCCACCACCACGCAGCAGGACGACTACAGCATGGACATCCTCGGGCGCGCCGAGATCGCGCTCGCCCGCGGACTGACGGAGGTCGGGCTGGGCCTGTGGCGCAACGCCGTGCAGCCGCTGCCCGCAGTCGGCTCGATACCCGGCGGCGACCCGTTCTTCGACCGGTGGGTGCTGGAGATCCTGGCGGTGGCGGTGACGGCGCACGCGCACGCCGGCCGCCTCGAGCTCGTCGCGGAGCCCGTCGACCGACTGCGGCAGGGGCTGCGGACTCTGCTCTCCGGTCCGGCCGGCTCGCCCATGGACCTCCCGGTGTTCGGGACGGTGCTGTACGCGCTCGGCCTGGCGGCGCTCACGTCCGGCGACGACGCCTCGGCCGCCGTACGGATGATCGCGCTGGCCGAACGGCTGCGGGTGCTGCGCTCGTTCCAGCCGACGATGTCGGCGGACCGCGCCCGGCAGGCGGTCGGGGCCGCCGGGGACGCGGCCAGGGCGGCGTACGCCGACGCGGTGTCGGAGTACGCCGCCCTGGGGCGGGACGAGTTGCGGGAGGCGGCCCGCGCTGTCATGGCGGTTACTTCGGGTCGCGGTTGAACAGCGACGTCGACCAGCGGTAGCCGAGCGCGATCAGGCCGACGCACCAGGCGATCGCGAGCCACCCGTTGTTGCCGATCTCAGTGCCGAGCAGCAGGCCGCGCAGGGTCTCGATGGCCGGCGTGAAGGGCTGGTACTCGGCGATCGGCTGGAACCAGCCAGGGATCGCGTCGATGGGGACGAAGGCGCTGGAGATGAGCGGGAGGAGGATCAGTGGCATCGCCATGTTGCTGGCCGCCTCGGGGTTCGGGCTGGCCATGCCCATCCCGACCGCGATCCAGGTGAGCGCCAGGGTGAACAGCGCGATCAGTCCGAACGCCGCCAGCCACTCCAGGGCCGTGGCGTCCGTGGACCGGAACCCGATGGCCACGGCGATGACACTGACGAGGACCAGACTGGCGAGCACCTGCAGCACGCTGCCCACGACGTGCCCGACGAGCAAGGACCCGCGGTAGACCGCCATCGTGCGGAAGCGGGCGATGAGGCCCTCGGTCATGTCCATGGAGACGGAGATCGCGGCCCCGATCACGGTGGAGCCGATGGTCATCATCAGGAGGCCCGGGACGAGATAGGCGATGTAGTCGGCGCGGTCCGCGCCGCCGCCACCGATGCCCGCGCTCATCACGCCTCCGAAGACGTAGACGAAGAGCAGCAGCAGCATGATCGGCGTGAGCAGCAGGTTCAGCGTCATGGACGGGTAGCGCCGCGCGTGCAGCAGGTTGCGGCGCAGCATCGTGTTCGAGTCGCGTACGGCGAGAGAGAAGGCGCTCATCGGACGTTCTCCTTGGACTGGCTGGGCACGGTGGTGGTCGTGGCGCTGGTGGTTGTGCTGGTCGTGGTGCTGGTCAGGGCGAAGAACACGTCGTCGAGGTCGGGGGTGTGCACGGTCAGCTCGTCCGCCTCGACGCCGGCCGAGTCCAGCCAGTCGAGGATGGAGCGCAGCTCGCGCTGGCTGCCGTCACTGGGGATGCTCAGGGACAGCGACTCGTCGTCCCCGGTGGCCTCGCGCAGGGCGACGCCGGCGGACTGGTAGGCGACCGGGTCGGTGAAACGCAGCCGGACGTGCCCGCCCGGGATCAGCCGCTTCAGCTCCTCCGCGCTGCCTTCGGCGGCGATCTTTCCGTCGTTCAACACCGCGATACGGTCGGCGAGTTCGTCGGCCTCCTCCAGATACTGGGTGGTGAGGAAGACGGTGACGCCGTCGGCGACCAGCCCGCGGATGATCTGCCACATGTTGTGACGGGACCGCGGATCGAGGCCGGTGGTCGGTTCGTCGAGGAAGATGATCCGCGGGTTGCCGACCAGCGTCATGGCGAGGTCGAGGCGGCGCTTCATGCCGCCGGAATAGGTGGAGGCGGGCTTCTTCGCGGCCTCGGAGAGATCGAAGCGCTCGAGGAGTTCGGCGGCGGCGCGCCGTCCCTCCTGCTTGGACAGGTGGTGCAGGTCCGCCATGAGGAGCATGTTCTCCTCGCCGGTGATCAGGCCGTCGACGGCGGAGAACTGCCCGGTGACACCGATCGCGGCCCGTACGGCCTGCGCGTCCGTGGCCAGGTCGTGGCCGCCCACGTGCAGTTCGCCGGCGTCGGCGGTGACGAGGGTGGAGAGGATCTTCACGGCGGTGGTCTTGCCGGCGCCGTTCGGGCCGAGCAGGGAGAAGACGGTGCCGGCCGGCACGGCCAGGTCGATGCCGTCGAGGACCGTCTTGTCCCCGTAGGCCTTCCGCAGCCCCTTGGCCGCGATGGCGAGTGAGTGCGATGTCGTTGAGGTCATGCCGAGGAGATTGCGGCAGGCCGCATTCAGCGCGGTTTCACCATGGTTTCAGCGCTCTGGAACCGGGCTACGTGGTTGGGCGCCCGTCCCCTGGGGGCTGCGCCCCCAGACCCCCCTCCGGCCCTGAACGGGCCTTGTCCTCAAACGCCGGACAGGCCTAAGAGCTCACCCGGTCCGCGCCGTCCCCGTCCCCTTCTCCGCGTCCAGTGCGTACACGCATCGGTCCTTGCTGCACGCGTACACCACGCCGTCCTTGACCACGGGGGCGCCGGTGATCTCGCCGCCGGTGGCCAGCTTCCATCTCAGGCGGCCGTCGTCGGCCTTCAGGGTGTACAGGAGGTGGTCCGTCGAGCCGAAGTGGATGCGGCCCTCGGCCACCGCCGGGGCGCCGACGATGTCGCCGCCCGCCTGGAAGCGCCACTTGGGGGTGCCGGTGACCGCGTCGAGCGTGTAGAGGCCCTTGCCGCTGCCCACATGCACATGGCCCGCCGCCACCAGTACCGGTTCGATCGAGGCGCGCGACTCCGTCGCGATCCGCCACCGGTCCCGGCCGTCCGCCGCGTCGAGGGCGTACACCGTGCCGAGGTAGTCGGCGAGGTAGACGCCGCCGCCCGTGACCGCCGGGCCCGGCGCGAAGGTGGGCGGGGAGAGGAAGACCGCCGGGGCCTCGAAGTGCCAGCGGACATGGCCGGCGGCGACGTCGATCGCCAGGACGCGGGTGCCCGCGGAGACGTACACCTGGCCGTCGGGGCCCGGGGTCAGCCGTACCGGGACGCCGCCGCAGGAGGCGGCGTCGCCGATCGGGTAGGACCAGCGCTCGTCACCCGTACGGGCCTCCAGGGCGCGCAGCCGCGCGTCCTGCCACACGAAGACCGTGCCCTCGTGGACGTGGGGGCCGGCCTCCGGGGACTCGAAGTCCGTCTGGGCGCCGGTGTGCTCCCACAGCTTCTGGCCGGTCGCCGCGTCCCAGCCCTGGACGCCGCCGCCGCGCGTACCGGTGACGACCGTGCCCCGGTCGGCCTTGAGGGAGTACACCCAGGCGTCCGTGGACAGACGCCACAGGTCCATGCCCTCGCGGGCGTCGAGAGCGAAGAGGGTCGGGCCGTCGGAGGCGTGGACGCGGCCGTCCGCGACCGCCATCGACCAGGCGACGTCCCTCGTCTTGAAGCGGCGGCGGCCCGTCATCACGTCCAGGGCGTGCACCTCGAAGGAGGTGACGTAGACGAGGTCGCCGGCGACGGCCGGGGTGCCCCAGACGTCGTTCGACATACGGAAACGCCAGGGGCGCCAGCCCGCCGGGGACTCCGGGGGCAGCTGCGGCGCGACCGGGAGGGGGTTCGGGTCGGCGCCGTTGACGCCGGGGCGCGGGCGCGACCAGGAGGCCACGAGGCCGGCCTCCGGAGGGGGCGCCTGTACGGCGGCGGCGCGGGCGTCGGCGACGCGCGGGCCGGGGCCGATGGGCACGGGGGCGCCGGCCAGCCGTACGGGGCCGGTGTCGGGCGCTCCGGCGGGCACGGTGGACGGCATGGGGCCGGGCAGGAGACCGGGGCGCGGGCCGGGTCCGAAGCCCGGCGCCGGGTCGTGGGACGGCGGGGGCGGGATGGCCAGCCTGCCGCCGCTGCGGCCGCCGGACGACTGCGGCTTCGCCGCCGGGCGTCCGCCGCGCCGCGTCTCGATGAGGGCCACCGCCCGTTCGGGCAGCCACGCGGACGCCGTACCGCTGTCGTCGGAGCCGGAGCCGAAGAGATGGGGGGCGAGCTGGGCCTGGAGGTCGGCGGGGTTGGGGCGGCCGGTCGCCTCCATCTGCATCAGGGACTCGATGAGGGGGCGCAGCTCGTCCGGGAGACCTTCGAGGTCCGGGCCCTCGCGCAGCAGCATGAAGACCGTCTCGACCGGGTTCGCGCCGTGGAAGGGGGCGTGGCCGGTGGCCGCGAAGACCAGCATCGAGCCGAGCGAGAACACGTCGCTGGCGCCGGTCACGCTCCGCGAGTCCTTCGCCTGCTCGGGCGACATGTAGGCGGGCGTACCGACGGCCACGTTCGTCATCGTCAAACGCGTGTTCGAGACGCCCGACGCGATACCGAAGTCGATGACCCGGGGGCCGTCCTCGACCACCAGCACGTTCGACGGCTTGAGGTCACGGTGGACGAGCCCCGCGCCGTGGATGGACTGCAGCGCCTCCGCGACCCCCGCCGCCAGCCAGCGCACCGCCTGGGCCGGCATCGGCCCGCACTCGTTCACTATCTCTTCGAGGGAGGGTGCGGGAACGTACGCGGTGGCCAGCCACGGTACGGCGGCACGCGGATCGGCGTCGACGACGGCGGCCGTGTAGAAGCCGGAGACGGCCCGCGCCGCCTCCACCTCACGAGTGAAGCGGACCCGGAACAGCTGGTCCTCGGCGAGCTCCGTACGGACCGTCTTGATCGCCACGCGCCGGCCCGAGGCCGAGCGCGCGAGATAGACCAGCCCCATGCCGCCGGCACCCAGCCGTCCCAGCACCTCGAACGGCCCGATGCGCCGCGGATCGTGCTGCGTCAGCTGATCCACCACTTGCCTGCCACCTCCCCGTACGAGCCGCGTCACCCACATATGTACGCGACCCCGTGCAGCGTCTCACCACCGCCACCGCGTTGGCGGCACGCACCCCGATTCTTCCTGGCCCGGGCACAGGTTGCGAACTCGGGTCCGGAACGGGGTGTCTCCACACAACTCCGGGCAAAAGCCTCCCACAAGGGCGCCCCCGGACAGCCCCACGCCCGTTCAAGACGGCCGATGACGGCTGATGAAGGCTGATGAAGGCCGCTGGCGGGCTCATTTTCGGAGGAGTGCGAACGACGCTCCCTGATTGTCCGTGACGACCGCCACATTCCCGTACGAAGTGTCGAAGGGCGGTACCTGGAGGCGCCCGCCGATCCGGTTCACCGTCCCGAGCGCCTCCTCCATGTCCTCGATGGCGAAATGGACCAGGAAATGCGGCGGCATCTCGGCCGGGAACACCTCCGTGACGGCGGCCCGGCCGAAGTCGGGGGCCGCGTCCGCACCGAAGAGCGCCTCGTGGAAGAGGTTGCCGTAGAAGGTGTTGGCGACAGCCGTGTCCCGGGCGTACAGCTCGGCCCAGGCGAAGGTGCCGGGCTCGTGACGGCGGCCGAATCCGGGGTGCGTACCTGCCTGCCAGAGGCCGAACACGGCCCCCTCGGGATCGGCGGCCAGCGCCGTCGTCCCCAGCTCGCCCACGGGAACCGGCAGTGAGATCACCTGTCCGCCGGCCGTGTGGATCCGGGCGACGAGAGCATGGACGTTCGGAGTGGCGAAGTACACCGTCCAGACGGTGGGCATCCTGCCGTCGGCCTTGTGGGCGAGGGAGGCGACGGGTTCGCCGTCGCACAGGGCCTGCACCAGGCCGTCCTTCTCCTGGAAGGACCACCCGAAGAGCTCACCGTAGAAGCGCTTGCCCGCCTCGACGTCAGGCAGCTGGGCGTCCACCCAGCACGGGACGCCCTCTGTGCGGGCGGATGCCCTGTTTTCGGCCATACCGTCAAGCTAACGGTCCTTCACGCATCCCGCAGAGCAGGCGCGGGATCAGGGCGCGGGACCGGGCACAGCCGCCTCTCGCCGCCCTCCACACGCCCTCTCACCTCCCATGCACCCCATTTGCAGTCGGCCGAATCGCGCTCCGATCACCCCTCGGTAAGCTGACGGCATGACAGGACAAGTGCGTACCGTCGACGGCCGCGTGGCCGGTCGGCGTGGGCAGGCGACCCGGCAGAAGCTCCTCGACTGCCTCAGCGAGATGCTCAGCTCCTCCCCATACCGGGACGTCAAAGTCATCGATGTCGCCCGGAAGGCGGGGACTTCGCCCGCCACCTTCTACCAGTACTTCCCGGACGTCGAAGGCGCCGTCCTGGAAATCGCCGAGCAAATGGCCACCGAGGGCGCCGGGTTGACCCAGCTGCTCGCGGGACGGTCATGGGTCGGCAAGGCCGGCTGGCAGACCGCCCAGGAACTCGTCGACGGGTTCCTGGAGTTCTGGCGCAGGAACGACGCGATCCTCAGGGTCGTCGATCTGGGCGCCGCCGAGGGCGACAAGCGGTTCTACAAGATCCGCATGAAGATCCTCAACTCCGTGAACAACTCCCTTACGGACACGGTCACCGAGCTACAGGCCAAGGGCAAGGTCGACAAGGACGTCAACCCCGCCGCGATGGCCGGCTCCCTCGTCGCGATGCTCGCGGCGGTGGCCTCCCACCAGAAGGGCTTCCAGACCTGGGGTGTGAAACAGGCTGAACTGAAGCCCAATCTGGCCCTGTTGGTCCACCTGGGCGTGACCGGCAGGAAGCCGACGAAATAGCCCTCAGCCCATTTATCCAGGTTCCGCGGCCCATTCAGGCCCAAGTCCTGTCACACAGGCGGTGGTCCACTCCGGTGGCCACCGCCTGTCGCACATCACCGGCCACGGACAGGTGTGTTCATCGCCGCACGATCCGGAAGATCCGGATCTCCCGCTCGACCCGCGCCTGATACGTCGCGTACGGCGGCCAGAACGCCAGCAGTGCCTTCCAGGCGGCGTCCCGTTCCTCGCCCGCCAGCAACTGGGCCCTGACCGGGATGTCCTCCCCTTTCCAGCTGACCTCGGCGTCCGGATGGGCGAGGAGGTTGGCGGTCCAGGCGGGATGACCGGTACGCCCGAAGTTGGACCCGATGAGCAACCAGCTGTGCCCGGAGTCCTTCTCCGACCCCTTCTCCGATCCCCTCTCCGGCCCCTTCCCCGCTTCCTCCGGCATGCACGCGAGCGGTGTACGCCGTAGCTGCCCGCTCTTCGCGCCGCGCGCGGTGAGCACGACCCCGGGCAGCAGCTGGGCGCTGAGCAGCACCTTCCCCCTGGTCAGCCGGTGGACGGCACGGTCGAGCGCGGGGACGACGTGCGGAGCGATCCGCGCGAAGGCCGGCGCCGAGGACACCTTCTGGACCGCCTTCACGACCCTCGCCGCTGTCACAGGCATTCAGACCGCCACCTCTCCCGTGTCGAAGAGCCGCGCGGCCTCGGCTGCGTGCGCCCGGAGCCGGTGCACCGGCCCGAACAGCAGCTCGTCGCCGGCGGCGCGCTTGAAGTACAGCTGGGCCTCGTGCTCCCAGGTGAAGCCGATACCGCCGTGCAGCTGAATACCCTCGGCGGCGGCGGTACGGAGGGATTCGAGGGCCTGCGCGAGAGCGATCCCGCCAACCCGCTCTCCCCCGTGGGTGGTTGTGGCTGTCGAGGCAGTTTCCCAGGCCGCGTAGTAGGCGGCCGAACGCGCCGCCTGGACCTGTACGTACACATCGGCGAGCCGATGCTTGACGGCTTGGAAGGACCCGATCGCCCGCCCGAACTGCTCGCGCCGCAAGGCGTGTTCGACGGTCAGCTCCAGTATCCGGTCGGCGGACCCGACAGCCTCCGCGGCGAGCACGGCGGCGGCGACATCACCGACGCGAACCAGGGCCCGGGAGAGGGCGTCACCGGCGTCGGCCTCCCCGTCGCCCAGCAACTCGGCCGGCACGTCCCGCAGTTCGAGGCGCGCCTGGGGACGGGTGGCGTCGAGGGAGGTCTGCCGGGTGCGTACGAGGCCGGGGGCGTCGCCGGGGACGAGGAAGAGGAGGGTGCGCGAACGGGCGTACCCACCGGCGTGGGCGGCGACGAGGAGGAGCCCGGCGCTGTGTCCGTCGAGGACCTGCCCGACCTGCCCGTACAGCCGCCAGCCACCTGCCCGTTGGGCAGCCTGCACACCTCCGGCCCGCCCTCCCCCGGCCCAGTCGCGCCGGGGTTCACCGGTGAGGGAGAGAACGTTGGCCAGGGCGGTACCGGGGACCGCGAGAGCTGCGGTCAGGGCACCGGAGGCGATGCGCGGGAGGAGGTCGGCGCGCTGGGCATCGATGCCGAGGGCGGCGACGAGGGGAGCCGCGAGTACGGCGGTCGCGAGCATGGGAGAGGGGACCAGAGGACGGCCCAACTCCTCTGCGGCGAGCGCGAGTTCGGTCGTGGTGCCGCCAACACCGCCATGGGCCTCGGGGATGGCGAGGCCCGGCAGGCCTAGGTCCTGGGCGAGGGCTACCCAGAGCGCGGGGTCGTACCCGGCCGGGGTGTCGACGGCGGCCCGTACGTCGCCGGGCGAGCAGCGCTTGCGGAGCAGTTCGCGGAGAGTACGGCGGATGTGGTCCTGCTCGGGGGTGAATCGGGCGTCCATGACCTGCCCCTCCTGGGCGTCCGCGGCGCCCGTTCAGCGGGATCTGACGGTTCGTCATATTAGGGCGGACGCACCCTGCCGCACAGAGCCCGCGCTGATATACCGTCAGATTCATGCTGAGTCTGAGTCTGAGCCGACGACGAACGGGCAGGCAACGAAAGGGCAGACGATGAGCCGGAAGGTCGCGATCGTCGGGGCGGCCCTGTCGGACTGCGGCCGGGTGGACGACGTCACCCCGTACGCACTCCACGCGCAGGCCGCCCGACGGGCACTGGCGGACGCGGGGCTCGGACGGGAGGTGGTGGACGGTTTCGCGTCCGCGGGTCTCGGCACGCTGGCCCCCGCCGAAGTGGCCGAATACCTGGGCCTGCGCCCGACCTGGGTCGACTCCACCTCGGTCGGCGGCTCGACCTGGGAGGTCATGGCGGCGCACGCGGCGGACGCGATAGCGGCGGGCCACGCGAACGCCGTACTCCTCGTCTACGGCTCCACCGCCCGCGCGGACGTCAAGGCGGGCCGGCGGACGGGCAACCTCTCCTTCGGCGCGCGCGGACCCCTGCAGTTCGAGGTCCCGTACGGCCACACACTCATCGCCAAGTACGCGATGGCCGCCCGCCGCCACATGCACGAGTACGGCACGACGATCGAGCAGTTGGCGTCGGTGGCGGTCCAGGCGCGGGCGAACGCCGCGCTGAACCCGGAGGCGATGTTCCGCACCCCGATCACCGTCGACGAGGTGCTCGACGGCCCGATGATCGCGGACCCCTTCACCAAGCTCCACTGCTGTCTGCGCTCCGACGGGGGCGCGGCGGTGCTGCTGGCGGCCGAGGAGTACGTACGGGACTGCCGCACGCGGCCGGTGTGGATCCTCGGCACCGGCGAGCACGTCTCGCACGTCAGCATGTCGGAGTGGGCCGACTTCACGGTGTCCCCGGCGGCGGTGAGCGGGCGGATCGCCTTCGAGCGGGCGGGAGTTCGGCCCGACGAGATGGACTTCGCGGAGATCTACGACGCGTTCACCTATATGACGCTGGTGACGCTGGAAGACCTCGGCTTCTGCGGCAAGGGCGAGGGCGGGGAGTTCGTGGACGCCGCGAAGAGCCGGTTGAGGGTGGCGGGCGGCGAACTGCCGGTCAACACGGACGGGGGCGGGCTTTCGGCCCAACACCCGGGAATGCGGGGCCTGTTCCTGCTGGTGGAGGCGGTGCGGCAGTTGCGCGGGGACGAGGGTGCGCGGCAGGTCCGCACGGCTGCGGGAGGGCTGCCGGAGCTGGCGGTGGCGTCGGGGACGGGGGGCTGGTTCTGCTCGTCGGGGACGGTGGTGCTGGGCCGGGGGTGAGCGGGGAGGAACCGGGGGCTGTCAGCGGTTCATCGGATACCTCCGAGGAAACCCTGGCCCTGGCCTTCAGGCCGGGGAGGAATCGGACTCCTGCGGAGCGGGGCAGGGAAAGGCGAATCGCCGCCAGGACGATTCGGCGTCCACCACCGACGACACGTCAGGAAGTCACAATCCGCTGTGATAGTTTGTGAGCTATGGTCACCCACGTGAAGCGGGCGTTCAAGTACCGCTTCCACCCGAACGATGCGCAGGCAGACGAGCTGTCGCGCACGTTCGGCTGCGTGCGGAAGGTCTACAACCTGGCCCTCGAAGCCCGTACCGTCGCGTGGTACCAGCGACAGGAGCGGGTCAACTACAACGCCACCTCGGCGATGCTCACAGCCTGGAAGAAGACCGAGGAACTCGCTTACCTGTCCGAGGTTTCCTCGGTGCCGTTGCAGCAGTGCCTGAGGCACCTGCAGGGCGCGTTCACCAGCTTCTTCGAGGGGCGGGCGAAGTACCCGCGGTTCAAGTCGCGGAAGACGTCCCGCCGCTCGGCGGAGTACACCAGCTCGGCGTTCCGCTATCGGGACGGCCGCCTGACGCTGGCCAAGATGCGCGAGCCCCTCGCCGTCGTGTGGTCCCGTCCCCTGCCCGAGGGTGCGCAGCCGTCGACGGTGACCGTGTCCCAGGACGCGGCCGGACGCTGGTTCGTGTCGCTGCTCTGCGACGACATGATCGCCCCGGCGCCGGCCACTACGGCGGCTGTCGGGATCGACGCGGGGATCACTTCCCTGGTGACCCTGTCCACCGGGGAGAAGGTCACCAACCCCCGGCACGAGCGCCGTGACCGGGTCCGCCTTGCGAAGGCCCAGCGGGAACTGTCCCGCAAGGAGAAGGGCTCCGCCAACCGGGAAAAAGCCCGGGTGAAGGCCGCCAAGGTCCACGCCCGGATCACCGACCGGCGCCGTGACTTCCTGCACAAGCTGACCACCCGTCTCGTCCGTGAGAACCAAACGGTCGTGATCGAGGACCTCACCGTCCGCAACATGGTGAAGAACGGCAGGCTCGCCCGGGCGATCTCGGACGCGGCATGGCGCGACCTGCGGACAATGCTGGAGTACAAGTGCGCCTGGTACGGGCGCGACCTGGTCGTGGTCGACCGGTGGTTCCCCAGCTCGAAGCTGTGCGGAACCTGCGGCACGATCCGGGCCGGGCTGCCGCTGAACGTCCGCGAATGGACGTGCGGCTGCGGCGCGGTGCATGACCGCGACGTGAACGCGGCGAAGAACATTCTCGCGGCCGGGCTGGCCGTGTCTGCCTGTGGAGATGGTGTAAGACCTCAACGGGATTCCTCCCGGACGGGGCAGCCGTCGATGAAGCAGGAACCCCAGCGGGCGACCGCTGGAATCCCCCGCCGTTAGGCGGGGGAGGATGTCAACTCACGTCACACCCGCCCACAGCTCGGGGATCTCGTCCGCCGGCCGGACGTCGGCGATGCGCCACAGCCCGATCCAGCTCTTCGGGGCGACCGACTCGTCGAGCAGTACGGCGTTGACCTCGGGGTCGGGGTCGTCGCAGGCGTCGGCGCAGACGGTGACCTGGAGTCCGGTGTCGACCGCCCACCTGGTGGTGGACAGCACGGTCCCGGAGGTGGCGACGCCCGCGACCACGATCCGGCCGACCCCGGCGGCCTCCAACTGCTCGCGGAGGTCGGTGGTGGCGAAGGCACTGAAGCTGGTCTTAGTCAGCACGGTCTCGCCCTCGGCGGGGGCCAGGAGCGGGTGGATCTGCTCGCTCATGCCCTGCGGGACGACATGGAAGACGGGCAGCCCGGCCGTACGGGCGGCGGCGAGGGCGTGTGCGGCACGCTCGGCGACCGAGGGGTCGTGGCTGAAGTTGTCGACGATGTAGGTGACGTAGTCGAGGGCGAGGAATGCCGTGCGGGTGGCGGGGGCGTCAGGGGTGGCCACGGGCTTCTCCTTACGGGTTACGGGGCAGGTGCCGGAGCCAGAATCGGAGAGTGCGCCCCGGTTACCCTCACCGTACCGGAGAGAGCGCCCCGCTTATATGGTCTATATGGTTCAGGACGAGGTCCACGACGAGGGAGACCCCGTAAATGGCGTCAGAGAACCGGCCCCTGCGCGCCGACGCCCGCCGCAACCGGGACCGGCTGCTGGCGGTGGCCCGGGAGGCGTTCGCCGCCGAGGGACTCTCGGTCTCGCTGGACGAGATCGCGCGCCGGGCGGGTGTGGGGCCGGGCACGCTGTACCGGCACTTCCCCACGAAGGAGGGCCTGTTCGAGGCGGTGGTCCACGAGCGCCTCGACCCGCTCCTCACCGAGGCCCACGCTCTGCGGGACGCGGACGACCCGGGCGCGGCACTGTTCACGGTGCTTGACCGGCTGGTGACGGACGCGGTGACCAAGGCGGACCTGATCGACGCGATCGCCCACGCGGGCCCCGAGGTCCGGGCGACGGTCGACGCGACCTCCGCCGACCTCCACCGCGCGATCGGCCACCTGCTGACCCGCGCCCAGTCCGCCGGCACGATCCGCGCCGACATCGGCATCGCGGACCTGATGGCGATCCTCTCGGGCATCCTGCTGGCCCTGCGGCACCGGGCGAACGCGGGAGCGGACCCGCGCCTGGCACTGGCGGTGCTGTGCGACGGGTTGCGGGCATGACGCCGAGGCAACCGTCGTACTGAACGTACGTACGGGGATGTACGGGACGTACTAAAGGGTCTCCCCTACGTCTCCCCTACCCGCAGGCCCCGCACAGCCCCCGGTACGTCACCTCGACCTGGGACACCGTGAAGCCGAAGCGTTCCTCCGCGGGGAGGTCCGCCAGGGGGTTGCCGGTGGGGTGGACGTCCCTGATCGTGCCGCAGTTGGAGCAGATCAGGTGGTGGTGGGGATGGTGCGCGTTCGGGTCGTAGCGCTTGGCCCGGCCGTCCGTGGCGACCTCGATGACCTCCCCGAGGGAGACCAGCTCGCCCAGGGTGTTGTAGACGGTCGCGCGGGAGATCTCCGGCAG
Source organism: Streptomyces sp. NBC_00576 (assembly GCF_036345175.1). Lineage (NCBI taxonomy): Bacteria > Bacillati > Actinomycetota > Actinomycetes > Kitasatosporales > Streptomycetaceae > Streptomyces > Streptomyces sp. NBC_00576. Next base: position 4,751,342 of record NZ_CP107780.1, read on the forward strand.
CCGCTGGGCCGCGCGGGCGTGCACTTCGTCGGCCGTGTAATGGACGTGTTCGCCGTCGAGGACCTCCGCAACGACACGCCGCTGGGAAGTCATGCGCCAGCCGCGCCCACGCAGTCGCTCCAGCAGGTCGCTCATATCGTTCACCTATTCAGGTTCGGCGGAATACGCGGATTTTACCAGTGGACGTCCGGGTTCCGATAGGATATGGATTTGTCACACTTCTTGACTTGGACCTTGTCCATTGTAGGATCGCTTATGGCGATGGCCAAGGGAGCCATGGGAGCCAAGGGACAGGAAGCGACTCCAGTGCGGCAGGAGACAGAAGAGACGTGACGGCGTGTGTGACCTCCTCCACATGCCCAGCGTCCCCCACCCCCCACCCCCAAGTTCCTGAGAGCGCAGTCGTGAGCAGCACCGAGATCTGCCCCGTCCGGAAGGATTCCCATGTCTGAGAACCATGACGCGATCGTCACCGACGCGAAAACCGAGGGAACGGGTGGCTGCCCGGTCGCGCACACGCGTGCCCCGCACCCGACGCAGGGCGGCGGCAACCGCCAGTGGTGGCCCGAGCAGCTGAACCTGAAGATCCTCGCGAAGAACCCGGCCGTCTCGAACCCGCTCGGCGAGGAGTTCGACTACGCCGCCGCGTTCCAGACCCTCGACCTCCCTGCCGTCAAGCAGGACATCGCCGCGGTGCTGACCGACTCGCAGGACTGGTGGCCGGCCGACTTCGGGCACTACGGCCCGTTCATGATCCGGATGGCCTGGCACAGCGCGGGCACGTACCGCATCAGCGACGGCCGCGGTGGCGGTGGCGCCGGTCAGCAGCGCTTCGCCCCCCTGAACAGCTGGCCGGACAACGGCAACCTCGACAAGGCCCGCCGTCTGCTGTGGCCGGTCAAGAAGAAGTACGGCCAGAACCTCTCCTGGGCCGACCTCATGATCCTCGCGGGCAACGTGGCCCTGGAGTCGATGGGCTTCGAGACCTTCGGCTTCGGCGGCGGGCGTGCCGACGTGTGGGAGCCCGACGAGGACGTGTACTGGGGTCCCGAGAAGGTCTGGCTCGACGACGAGCGCTACACCGGCGACCGTAACCTGGAGGAGCCGCTCGGCGCCGTCCAGATGGGCCTCATCTACGTCAACCCGGAGGGCCCCAACGGCAATCCGGACCCGATCGCCGCGGCCCGCGACATCCGCGAGACGTTCCGCCGCATGGCGATGAACGACGAGGAGACCGTCGCCCTCATCGCCGGTGGCCACACCTTCGGCAAGACCCACGGCAACGGTCCGGCGGACGCCGTCGGCGCCGACCCCGAGGCTGCCCCGATCGAGCAGCAGGGCTTCGGCTGGAAGAGCACGCACGGCTCCGGCAAGGGCGGCGACGCGATCACCAGTGGCCTTGAGGTCACCTGGACGAGCACGCCGACCCAGTGGAGCAACGGGTTCTTCAAGAACCTGTTCGAGTACGACTACGAGCTGACCCACAGCCCGGCCGGCGCCCAGCAGTGGGTCGCCAAGGACGGCGCCGGCGCGGGCACCATCCCGGACGCCCACGACGCCTCGAAGTCCAAGCCTCCGATGATGCTGACGACCGACCTGTCGCTCAAGTTCGACCCGGCGTACGCGGAGATCTCCCGTCGCTTCTACGAGAACCCGGACCAGTTCGCGGATGCCTTCGCCCGCGCCTGGTTCAAGCTGACCCACCGTGACCTGGGCCCGGTCGTCCGCTACCTCGGCCCCGAGGTCCCGTCCGAGACGCTGCTGTGGCAGGACCCGCTGCCCGCGGTGACGCACGAGCTCGTCGACGCCGCCGACGTCTCCGCCCTCAAGGCGCAGCTCCTCGCCACCGGCCTCACGGTGTCCCAGCTGGTCTCCACCACCTGGGCGGCCACGTCCTCCTTCCGCGGCAGCGACAAGCGCGGCGGCGCCAACGGCGCCCGTCTCCGCCTCCAGCCGCAGGCCGGCTGGGAGGTCAACAGCCCGGACGAGCTCGCCACGGTGCTGCGCACCCTGGAGGGCGTCCAGACGTCCTTCAACGCCGCGCAGTCCGGCGGCAAGCAGGTCTCGCTCGCCGACGTGATCGTCCTCGCGGGTGCCGCGGGCGTCGAGAAGGCGGCCAAGGACGCCGGCTTCGACATCGAGGTCCCCTTCACCCCGGGCCGCGTGGACGCGACGCAGGAGCAGACGGACGTCGAGTCCTTCGCCGCCCTGGAGCCGACCGCCGACGGGTTCCGCAACTACCTCGGCAAGGGCAACCGCCTTCCCGCCGAGTACCTGCTGCTGGACAAGGCCAACCTGCTCAACCTGAGCGCCCCCGAGCTGACCGTCCTCGTCGGCGGTCTGCGTGTCCTCGGTGCGAACCACCAGGGCTCCTCGCACGGCGTCTTCACCGACACCCCGGGCAAGCTGACGAACGACTTCTTCGTCAACCTGCTGGAGCTGGGTACGGAGTGGACGGCCACGTCCGAGGACCAGAACACCTTCGAGGGCCGCGACGCCTCGGGCCAGGTCAAGTGGACCGGCACCCGTGCCGACCTGGTCTTCGGCTCCAACTCCGAGCTGCGCGCGGTCGCGGAGGTCTATGCGAGCGACGACGCCAAGGAGAAGTTCGTCAAGGACTTCGTCAAGGCGTGGGTCAAGGTGTCGAACCTGGACCGGTTCGACCTCGTCTGACCTTCGTCCGACCCACGTCCGACCCCAGCGGTCGGCGTCGGCTGAGCCGGACTGAGTCATGACGTCCAGGTCGGCCCGTACATACGTACGGGCCGACCTGGACGTTTTTCGTTGTCTTTACCCGCCATGCCCTCGCGTGTTCTCCGTGACCTCCCACGAACCCGATGCGTACGCTGCCATTTCCGCCCGGAAATGACATGTGCACGTTGTGTGTAGAATTGGGGGGCTCGGTGGACCTGGAATACCGACTGCTCGGCCCGGTCGAGGCCCGCTCCGACGGCCACCGTCTCTCGCTCGGCGGGCCCAAACCCCGTGCCCTGCTCGCCACGCTGCTGCTGCGCCCCGGGCGGGTCGTCTCCACTCGCGCCCTGATCGACACGGTCTGGGGCGACGAACCCCCGGACACGGCACGGGCACTGATCCAGACATACGTCTCCGGCCTGCGCCGCGCGCTGCCCACCGGCACCGACCCGAGTACGGGCTCGCGCCCCGACCCGATCGAGACGCGCCCGCCCGGCTATCTCCTGCACACGGACGGCGCCCGGATCGACCTCGCCGACTTCGAGCGGCTCACCGCGCTCGGGCGAGACCACGCCGCCGCCGGCGACCACCGTGCCGCCTCCCAACTCCTCCGGGAGGCACTGGAGTTGTGGCACGGCTCGGCACTCGGCGGAGTCGGTGAGGCCCTGCGCGTCGAGGCCGAAAGGCTGGAGGAGGCACGGCAGGCCGCCCTGGAGGACCGGATCTCCGCCGACCTCGCGACACCGGGCAACGAGCAGAACCTGGCCGCCGAACTCACCGCCCTGGTCGGCACCCACCCCACCCGGGAGCGGTTACGCGGCCAACTGATGCTCGTCCTCTACCGGTTGGACCGCCAGGCCGACGCGCTCACGCTGTACGCCGAGGGACGTGCCGTACTCGCCGACGAACTCGGCATCGATCCGGGCCCGAAACTGCGGCGGCTGTACGAGGCGATCCTGCGGTCGGACGAGAAGCTGATGCCGATACCGATACCGATCAACGCCACCGGCAGGGAGGACGCCGGCAACCTTGCCCCGGAGGAAACGACGCAAGCGGCGGGCTCTGTGACCTCTGCGGGCTCGGCCGACTCGGCGAACCCGGCGGGCTCGGCGGGCTCGGCGGGCTCAGCGGGCTTGGCGGGCACAGCGGGCGCAGCGGGCTCGGCCGGCGCAGCGAACCCGGCGGGCTCGGCGGGCACAGCGGGCTCGGCGGGCTCGGCCGGCGCAGCGGGCTCGGCAGGCTCGGCCGGCGCAGCGGGCTCGGTGAACTCGGCGAACCCGACCGGCTCGGCGAACCCGGCGGGCTTGGCGGGCCTGGCGGGCGCAGCGGGCGCAGCGGGCTCGGCCGGCGCAGCGGGCTCGGCCGGCGCAGCGGGCTCGGCCGGCGCAGCGGGCTCGGCCGGCGCAGCGAACCTGGCGGGCTCGGCCGGCGCAGCAGGCTCGGCCGGCGCAGCAGGCTCGGCCGGCGCAGCGGGCGCAGCGGGCGCAGCAGGCGCAGCAGGCTCGGTGAACCCGACCGGCTCGGCGAACCCTGCACAAGTGGGCGCCGGCATCGGCAGCCCGCCCGAGGTGGTGCCGCTGCCCCGCGCCTCCCTCTCCCTCCTCCCGCCCGCCATCAGCGACTTCACGGGCCGCGCGCGGCAACTCGCGGAAGTGGACGCCCTGTTGTCCGGCGGACCGCGCGAGGCGATGCCGATCGCGGTCGTGTCCGGGCCCGGCGGCATCGGGAAGTCCGCGTTCGCCGTGCAGGTCGCGCACCGGCTGGCCGACGCCTACCCCGACGGCCAGCTCTACGCCGAACTGCACGGCTTCGCCGATCCGGTGCCGCCCGGCGAGGTGCTGAGCCGGCTGCTGCGGGCGCTGGGCGCCGAACCGCCCGAGGGTCTCGCCGAACGCGGCGACCTCTTCCGCAGCCTGGTCGCCCGACGCCGGATCCTGCTGGTCCTCGACGACGCGGGCAGCGAGGCACAGGTACGGCCGCTGCTGCCGGGCGGCGCGAGCTGCGGCGTGCTGATCACGTCCCGGGCCAGGCTGGCGGGCCTCGACGGCGCGCGCCTCACCCAACTCAACGTTTTAGACGTGGAGTTGGGGATCGAGTTGCTCGGCCGGATCGCCGGTGACGCGCAGGTCGGGCGGGAACCCGAGGCGGCACGGCGGATCGTCGACCTGTGCGGCGGGCTGCCGCTGGCCCTGCGCATCGCCGGGGCCCGCCTCGCGACCCGCAGCCACTGGACGCCGCACCGGCTCGCCGAGCGCCTCGCCGACGAGCGCCGCCGCCTCGACGAACTCGCCGTCGGCGACCTGGAGGTACGCAGCGGACTCGGCCTGAGTTACGACGCCCTCGACGCCCCCGCCCGTACCGCCCTGCGCCGGCTCGGCCTGCTCGGCGCATCCGACGTGGCCCCCTGGGTGCCGGCCGCGCTGCTGGACGCACCGGAGGCGGAGGACGTCGTGGAGCAGCTCATCGACGCCCAGTTGCTGCACTTCACGGGGACCGACCCGGCGGGCCAGCCGCGCTTCGGGCTGCACGACCTCGTACGGGTGTACGCGGTCGAGCGCGCCGAGGCGGAGGACTCGCACGCCGAGCGGGCCGCCGCCCTCGGCCGGGCGCTCGGCGGCTGGCTGTGGCTCACCGGCCGGGCAACCGCCGCGGCGCCCTCCGGGGAGGTCGTGCTCCACTCCCCGCGCACGCTCTGGCCGGTCGCCGACCGGGCCGCCGAGGCAGCGCTGGCCGACCCGGCCAGGTGGTTCGAGGCCGAGTCCGACGCGATCAGCCTCGCCGTCGAGCGGGCCGCCGCCATGGACCTGCACGCGCTCGCCTACGAGGCCGCCATCACCCTGTGCTCGTCCGCCTACATCGTCAACAACCGCTTCGACGCGTGGTCGCGTACACACGAGGCGGCGCTGGCCGCCGTACGCAGGGCCGAGGACCGCGCCGGGGAGGCCCGGCTGCTCATCGGTCTCGGCCATCTCCGGTACGAGCAGGACGACTTCGCCGTGTCGGTGGGCTACTTCCAGCAGGCGGTCGGCCTGTGCGACGACCTCGGCGACGTACGGGGACACGCGGCGGCCCTCGCGGGCCTGGGCACCGCCCACCGTGAGCAGGGCCGCTTACTGGAGGCGGCCAACGAACTAGGCCGCGCCATGGTCGACTTCAGACGGCTCGACGACCTGAGGGGACTCGGCGTCACCTGCCGGTACGCCGGGTCCGTCTATGTCGAACTCGGCGAGTACGCCGCCGCCCGCACCGTCCTCGACGAGGGTCTGGCCGCGTATCGCCGCCTCGGCAGCCGACGCGGCGAAGCGCTCGTCCTGCGGACGTACGGACTGCTGCACCGGGCGCTCGGGGAGTACGAGAAGGCCGAGGAACTGTCCGGCCAGTCCCTCGCGATTCTCCAGGAGTTCGGCGACCGCCTGATGAGCGCGTACTCGGCCCAGGCTCGGGCGAAGGCACGCCTGAGGCTGGGACGGACCCGGGAAGCGGCGGCGGACCTGGCCGGACTGCTCGACGTGTGCCGGCGGTACGGCGACCGGTACGGCGAGGCGCTGGTCCACCGCACCCTGGGCGAATGCGCCCTAGCGGCAGGGGAGTTGGCTGACGCGGAAACCCACCTCTCGGCATCGGTCACCCTGTGGGACACCCTGAGCCTGCCCCTTCCCCGGGCCCGCACCCTGCGTTCCCTGGCGACCCTGCGGGAGGCCCTCGGCGACGAACGAGAGGCGCGGGCCCTGCGGGCGGAGGCGGGCGAGGTGTTCGGCGCGTACGAGGCACGGGAGCGCAACGAGCCTTGAAGAGCCTTGAAGAGGACTTACAGAGAAGTTGCAGAGGCCCCCGCGAAGCTTCTTGGTGTCGGAAGGAAACGGGAGCAACAACCCGAACTCCCCCGGCACCGACGGAGATTCAACGGGGAAAGGACCTCCAATGCCCAGCATGACCAAGCCGCCCGCGCGACGCACCGCCGCCGCCCTTCTGCTCATCTCGGCCCTCGCGGGCGGGACGCTGACGGCACAGGCGGAAGCGCTCACACCGTCGGCCGCACCGGCCGCGGCAGCGGCGCAGACGCCGCTCCAGAAGGCCATCGGCAAGACGGCGAAGAAGCAGGTGACCATGTCGCCGCGCAACCGCGAGAAGGCCGGCAACTGCAACTATTACAGCGCCGTCGCCACCGACCCGAAGAGCGGCACGGTCGGCAACTGCACGAAGGTCGGCGGGCTGCAGTGGCGCACGAACAGCTGGTGCGCCGACTTCGTCCGCTACGTCTGGAAGAACTCCGGCGCCAGGACGAAGAACACCGACGCGTTCGCCGGCTCGTTCTACCGGGCCCGCAACTCCATCGGCACCTGGCACGCCCGGGGTTCCTACGTCCCGAAGGTCGGCGACGCGGTCCTCTACGACTGGGGCAGCAACGGACCGCGCCTCGGGCGCAACGGCTGGGACGTCGATCACATCGGCATCGTCGTCGGCTACAACAAGACGACCAAGAAGCTGACGACCGTCGAGGGCAACACCACCAAGACCGGTTCCGGCGGCACGGAGGGCGTCTACCAGCGGACGAACCGGTACAACACCAAGGCCGGTGACGTCGTCGGCTACGTGTCGCCCAAGAAGCGGTAACCAGCCGCGCGACAGCACACACAACAGCACACGCGACGGGGACATCCGGGGACGGTCTGCCGACCGTCCCCGGAGTCCGTGCACCTCGACTCCCGCAGCCTCCACAGGAGGGCCATGCCCGAGATCATCCTCATGAACGACCCGCGTGTTGCCGGCATCCCGGTCCGGGAACGCGATGAACCACTCGTGGATCTGAGGGAGTTGCCCTACCTGCGCGTCGACACCCGGCTGGCCGACCCGGCCGGCGCCTACGCCCTGCTCCGCGAGGGCGCCGCCGCGCGCCTGGCCCGGGCCGCCCATCTGCTGCCCGAGGGCCTGCGTCTGCTGGCCATCGAGGGCTACCGTCCGCTCGTCCTGCAGCAGCAGTACTTCGACAGGTACCAGGCCGAGTTGCGCGCGGCCCACCCCGACTGGCCCGAGCCGTATCTGCGTACCCAGGCGAGCCGTTCGCTCTCCCCGCCGGAGATCGGCCCGCACGTCGCGGGCGCCGCCGTCGACCTGACCCTGTGCACCGCCTCCGGCACGGAACTCGACCTGGGCACCCCGGTGAACGCGAGCCCGGAGGAGAGCGACGGCGCCTGCTACACGGACGCCCCCGGCATCTCCCCCACCGCCCGCGCCAACCGCCGCGTCCTGTCGGCCGCGCTCACCACGGCAGGTTTCGCCAACTACCCCACGGAGTGGTGGCACTGGTCCTACGGCGACCGCTATTGGGCCCTGTCGACGGGCGCGGCAACGGCTCTGTACGGGCCCGCGGACACGTATGTCGCCTGCCGGGAGGAGTGACCCTCGTATCAGCACGTACCCGCACGTACCGCGATACTCGTCCCATGGAACCGGATCCGGATCTTCACGAACTGCTCAGGACCCTGCGGGTGTGGTCCCCCGAGGTCACAGCCCTGCCCGCCTTCGACCCGAACGCGGCCCCCACCGAACCACTCCCCCTCTTCACCGCCTGGTTCGCGGAGGCGGTGGCCGCCGGGCAGATCGAGCCGCACACCATGTCCCTGGCCACGTCGGACGCGGACGGCCTGCCCGACGTACGCACCGTCATGCTGCACGGCGCGGATACCGACGGCTGGTCCTTCGCCTCCCACTCCGGGAGCAGCAAGGGACGCCAACTCGCGGCACGACCGTACGCGGCGCTCCACTTCTACTGGCCCGCACTGGGCCGCCAGATCCGGCTGCGCGGCCCCGTCGAGTCCGCCCCCTCGACAGAGGCACAGGCCGACCTGCACGCCCGCTCGACGGGAGCACTGGCCGCCGCGTTGACCGGCCGCCAGAGTGAAGTACTGGGCTCGGTGACCGAGTTGGCCCACGCCTCCCAGGACGCCTGGGAACGAGCGCAGCGCGACCCGGACGCCCCCGCCCCGACCTGGACCCTGTACCGACTGCGCCCGGTCGAGGCCGAGTTCTTCCAGGGAGACGCCCAGCGGCGGCACGTACGGCTCAAGTACCGTCGTTCGGACGCCGGTTGGCTCAGGGAGTTGCTCTGGCCGTAGGCGTGCCCGCTCCCTGATCCGGCTCCGGGTCCTGGGCGATTCGCCCGTGCAGGTGTACGTCCCGGAACACATCTTGGCGTTCCGCCTCGAACATCGCGCCCCGCAGGGTTCCCTCGTAGCGGAATCCGCAGTGTTCGGCGACGCGGCAGGAGGCGTCGTGGCCTATGGCGTGGCCGAGTTCCAGGCGGTTCAGGCCGAGGTTGTCGAAGGCCCAGCGTGTGCCGAGGGCCAGGGCGCGGGTGGCGACGCGCTTGCCGCGGGCCTCGGGGAGGACCCAGTAGCCGACGTGGGCGAGCCGTAAGAAGGGGTCGATGTCGTTGACGCCCAGGTGGCCGAGTATCGCGCCGGTGCCGATGTCCGTGACGCAGAAGGACACCCGGGTGCCGTCCGCCGCGGTCCCGGAGCGGGTGCCGAGGGAGTCCCGGGCACTGTCGAGGTCGGTGACCGGCTTCATCGGGGTGTTCCAGCGCCTGAAGTCCGGGTCGGTCAGCCCGCGCAGCCACGCGTCGACGTCGGTGTCCAGGTCCGCGCGCCACTGCCGCAGCCGGAGTCCGTGACCGAGCAGTTCGGGAAACTCGGGAATGGGGTGGGTGAGGGACCTCTCATGGATATGGGCCATCAGCCCATTGAAGCCCGTACGGCTGTGCGACTCCCACCTCTGGGACAGAAAATCGGCACACCCTCCCGAAAAGCGACCGCCAGCCCCATCCCGACCTGCAACTCGCCTTCCACACCGTCCACCACCTCCGTCATCATCCGCGGCCCCTCGTCGAGGTCGACGACAGCGGCGACGTACGGCGTGCGCTCTGCGAAGGGCGGCAGGTCATTGCGGTGGACGACGGACCAGGTGTAGAGCGTGGCCAGCCCACTCGCGGTCTCCCACGTCACGTCCTCGCTCCAGCAGTACGGGCAGAACTCGCGGGGATAGTGATGAGCACGCCCGCAGGCCCCGCAGCGCCGCAGGAGCAGCCGCCCTTCGGCCGCCGCGTCCCAGTAGGGCCGCGTGAAGGCGTCGATCTCTGGGATGTCGAACCGGTCCCCGTCCATGCCCATGTCGGCGGACTCCCTTACGGATGGCGAAATCTGACGGTACGTCAGTTCAGCGCACAGATGCCGTACGCGCAAGGTGCGCACGCACCGGAATCGGACACATCCAACAAAGTGACTGCCGCGCTTCCGCGGCGGGAGTGGCCGCGGATGCTCCCGCGCGTCGGTCACGGACTGCCTCAGTCGAACCAGTCCGGCTCGCCGGCGTCGATCAACTCCCCCAGCAGACGGTGGTCCTCAAGCGCCTGCACCAGCAGCGGCGCCAGCGCCCGCAGGGCATCCGCGTCCTCGCCGTACGCGACGAACATGCCCGCCTCGGGATCGAGGCCGAAGCGGTCGGCCAGTTCGGGGGCACGTGAGCGCACCGCGGATCGCGCCACGCCGGCCCAGCCGTACCCACAGCCGTCGTACCCGCGGTCCGTGAAGACCTTCTCGGTGTCCAGCATGTGCTGGTCACTGAGCATGAGGCAGAAACTGCCGGGCTTGTGGTCGTACTCGAAGAAGACCAGGGGCGCAAAAGTGTCGCGATCAGCCATGCGTCGACCCTATGGGCCACCACTGACAATCGAACACGCTCCAGACATTCACCCTCGCCGTCACGGTTCCAGCACACTCCAAGCCCCCTACGCCACTCGCCCCACCCACTCCCCCCACAGCCGTGATCAATCCGCAACCAATTCCGGTCTTGACCGAGACCTATCAAATGAGCAGGTGAATACGCTCAGGCACATGGCCGACTCACCCGCACCGTCACCGTCATCTGCCGCTCCCGTGTACGTCATCGGCGGCGGGCCAGGCGGTCTCGCCGTCGCGTACGCGCTGCGGGCGCAGGGTGTGCGGGCTGTCGTGCTGGAGCGGGGCGACAAGGTCGGGTCGTCCTGGCGGCGGCATTACGACCGGCTGCATCTGCACACCACCCGGCGGCTGTCCTCGCTGCCGGGGCTGGCGATGCCGCGCTCGTTCGGGCGGTGGGTGTCGCGGGACGACGTGGTGCGCTATCTGGACAAGTACGCCGAGCACCACGAGCTGGAGGTCGTCACCGGCGTCGAGGTGTCCCGGGTCGAGCGGACCGCCGACGGCACCGGCTGGCTGCTGCACGCCACCGGTGGGCGCGAGCTGACCGGCAGCGCGGTCGTCGTCGCCACCGGGACGAACCACACACCCCGGATCCCCGAGTGGCCCGGGCGCGACGCCTACCGCGGTGAGCTGCTGCACGCCGGCCAGTACCGCAACGCCGCGCCCTACGCCGGCCGTGACGTCCTCGTCGTCGGGATCGGCAACACCGGTGCCGAGATCGCCGTAGACCTGGCGGAGGGCGGGGCCTCGCGGGTGCGGCTGTCGGTGCGTACCGCTCCGCACATCGTGCGGCGGTCCACGGCCGGCTGGGCGGCCCAGTTCACGGGCATCGTCGTACGACGGCTGCCGGTGCGCCTCGTCGACCGGCTCGCCGGACCGATGGCCAAGCTGAGCGTGCCCGACCTGTCCGCCCACGGGCTGCCCCGCCCCGACACCGGGCTGTACTCGCGCGTCAACGCCGGCTCGCTCCCCGTCCAGGACGTCGGCCTCATCGACGCCGTACGCAAGGGCCGGGTCGAGATCGTGGCCGCCGTCGAAGCGTTCGAGGACGGCAAGGTCGTCCTCGCCGACGGTGAGCGCCTCGAACCGGACGCCGTCGTCGCCGCCACCGGATACCTCCGGGGTCTGGAAGACCTCGTCGGCCACCTCGACGTACTCGACGCACGCGGCAAGCCGGTCGTCCACGGGCCCCGCACCCCGAAGAACGCGCCAGGCCTCTTCTTCACCGGCTACACCAACCCCATCAGCGGGATGTTCCGCGAAATGGCGATCGACGCGGTGAAGATCGCGAAAGCCATCGCCAGGGACGGCGAACGCCAGGCCGCCCGGCTGCCTGCCTGACGACAGCCCCGGACTCACGCCTCCCCCAGGGGCTTGATCTGTTATTCCGGAATAACGTAACTTCGGGCTCATGCCTGATGAATCCCTGCTGGAGCGAGTCGCCACGCTCGAAGAACGAGTGGCGCGGCTGGAGTTGGGACCGAACGTGCCCCCCAACGATGTGTTCTGGGCACTTGAGGGGCTGCGCCAGCGGCTCACCGGGGATGGGCAGGTGCTGTTCGCCGGCGCGCTGGACCTGCCCACAGGCGAACACTACGAATGGCAGCAAGGCACGCCGGCGGAGGAACTGCTCGAAGCGAACTGGGCGGATCACGCCACGCCATACGCCGCCCTGGGGCACCCGGTGCGGCTCACCCTGTTGCGTGCGGTGCTGCGAGGAACCCGGTCCGCGGCCGAACTGCAGGAGACAGCCGGACTGAACACCACCGGACAGCTCTACCACCACCTCAAACAACTCACCGCCGCCGGCTGGCTCCGGGCCGAGGGACGTGGGCACTACCAGGTGCCCGCAGGCAGAGTGGTACCGCTGCTCGTGCTGTTGTCCGCGGTGTTGCCGGCACCGAACTCGATGACAAGGAGTGGTTCGTGAACCGACGGAAATTACTGGGCGCGGTAGCAGCCGGGGCTGGTGTGTCGCTGTTACCCGGGAACGCCACGGCGGCCGGGAACGGCACGGCGGCCGGGAACGGCACGGCGGCCGAGGGCGACCTGGCCGCGCGGGTGCGGCGATACCTGGACCGTGCACTGGCCGCCGGCAGCCCGAGCGTGGTGTGCGGAGTCATCCGTGACGCACACGGATACGCGGCGGGCGCATCCCAGGACGGCCCCGCACCGGGCGGCAGGACGGTGTTCCAGCTCGGCTCGATCGGCAAGACCCTCACCACCACTGCTCTCGCGCGCGCCGTGTGTTCGGGCACGGTCCGCCTCGACGCGCCGCTCGTTCTGCCCCCCGCGTTCCGCATCCCGCGCAAGGGCCCTCGACGGATCACGCTGGTCGACCTTGCGACCCACACCTCCGGTCTGCCCTCGCTGCCTCCGAACCTCCTGGCGGAAGCGGATCCCTACGACCCGTACGCGCACTACACGCTGGACGACCTGGCCGTCGGCCTGGCCGAGACGACGCTGAGCACCGAGCCGGGCAGCACCTACGAGTACTCGAACCTCGGGTTCGGACTGCTCGGACAGTCGCTGGCCTTCGACGACGTGGCTGAGATGCTGAAGCGCGATGTGACCACGCCGCTGCGCCTGCCCGACACGACGACGACCCTGAGGCCGGACATGGCCTCCCGCAAGGCCGTCGGTCATCTCGCCGGGGATCCCGTGCCCGACTGGCACGATCACGTTCACACCGGTGCAGGCACCTCTGTCTACAGCACCGCCAACGACATGCTCCGCTTTCTCGGCGCCCAGCTGCGCCCGGAGCGCTCGCCGTTGCGGGATGCGATCGAACTGACCCAGCGTCCTCATTTCACCGTCGACCAGAACCTGCGGCTCGGGCTCGGCTGGCATCTCAGCACGCTGCCCGGCGGCCGGACTGTGATCTGGCACAACGGCGGCACCGGCGGATTCAGCACCTGTGCGGCGTTCAGCAGGCAAAGCATGACGGCGGTGGTGATGATGGTGAACACCTTCAGCGAGGAGTCCGACAGCAAGCCCCGCCCTGTCGACGCACTGACCTTCGCCCTGCTCACCGAACTCGACGAGGCCTGAGCCTCTCCGCGAGGCCACGAAGGCAGCCCGAGCGATGGGGATCCCACCGACGTGTCGGGCCGCCCCGCAATCCGACCTGGGAGCACAGCGCCCCTGAGGGAAAACATCAGGCGAGCAGGACTCGCTTGCGCAGAAGGCCGAAGCCGGCTCGGCCATGACCACAGGCATCGGTTGTCCAACTTTGCCCGCACAGCCATTCCTGACGGAGCGTCAGTTCAGTAACCTGACACTGCGTCAGTTTATTGGCTGTCACACAGGATCGGGTGGACCGATGCTTGGATCAACCCACGGCACCCTCACCACCGACTCCCGCCGGGCCCGGGTCATCGCCTGCGGCGAGCAGCCCTCGCCGGTCGTGCACGGCAGGCCGGCCGATGTCGACGATCTCGACGTCAGCGGCCGGCCGTTGTACGCCGGCGTGCCCGATCTCGACCGTTTCTTCCGGCCCGAGTCCCTTGCGGTGATCGGTGCCTCGGACACCGAGGGGCGGCCGAACACCGGTATCACCCGGCAGTTGCTGGCGTGGGCCGAGCGGGTCGGTGCCCGGCTGCACCCGGTGCACCCGACCCGCGAGGCCGTCTTCGGCATCCCCTGCTTCCCTTCCGTCGCGGACCTGCCCGAGCAGGTCGATCTCGCTGTGCTCCTGGTCGCCGACCCCCTTCCCGTGGTCGAGCAACTCGCCGAGGCAAAGGTGAAGTTCGCCGTCGCCTTCGCCTCCGGGTTCGCGGAGACCGGCGAGGCGGGCGCGGAGGCACAGGCCCGCCTGTCCGCCGCCGTCCGCCGCTCCGGCCTCCGGCTCCTCGGCCCGAACACCAACCTCAACGCCTTCGAGAACTTCCGCGAGGACCTCGACGGCCCCGCGATCGCCCTCATCACCCAGTCCGGCCACCAGGGCCGCCCTGTCTTCGCCCTCCAGGAACTCGGCATCCGCCTCTCCCACTGGGCCCCCACCGGCAACGAGGCCGATCTGGAGACCGCCGACTTCATCTCCTACTTCTCCGAACGGCCCGAGGTGGGCGCCATCGCCTGCTACGTCGAGGGCCTCAAGGACGGCCGCTCCTTTCTCCTCGCAGCGGACCGGGCGGCCCGGCGCGGAGTACCGGTCGTCGCGGTCAAGGTGGGCCGCACGGAGACCGGCGCCCGCACCGCCGCCTCCCACACCGGCAAACTGACCGGCGCCGACAAGGTGGTGGACGCGGCGATGCGGCAGTACGGCGTGATCCGCGTCGACGGACTCGACCAACTCCAGGACACCTCAGCCCTGTTGGCCCGCGCCCGCCGTCCGCTCGCCGACGGGGTCGCCGTCTATTCGATCTCCGGCGGCACGGGCGCGCACTTCGCGGACCTGGCGACCGAGGCCGGGCTGAGCCTGCCGCCGCTGTCGGCCGCCAAACAGACCGAGCTGCACCAGTGGATACCCGACTACCTGAACGTGGCCAACCCGGTCGACAGCGGCGGGCATCCGGTCGGCGACTGGCGCGGCCGGAAGATCATCGACGCGATCCTCGCCGACCCGGCGGTGGGCGTCCTGGTCTGTCCCATCACCGGCCCCTTCCCCCCGATGAGCGACAAGCTCGCACAGGACCTCGTGGACGCGGCCGAGCAGACGGACAAGCTGGTGTGCGTGATCTGGGGATCGCCGGTCGGCACAGAGTCGGCGTACCGCGAGACGCTGCTCGGGTCCTCCCGGGTGGCCACCTTCCGTACCTTCGCGAACTGCGTGACCGCCGTGCGCGCCCACCTCGACCACGCCCGGTTCACCGCCTCGTACCGCTCCCCCTTCGACGAGGCTCCGCGCACCCCGTCGCCCAGTTTCCGCAAGGCGCGGGCACTGATGCGGCCGGGCGAGGCGCTGAGCGAGCACGCGGCCAAGCTGCTGCTGCGCGCGTACGGGATCCGGGTGCCACGCGAGCAGTTGGTGACCAGCGCGGCGGCGGCCGTCAGGGCGGCGGGGCTGGTGGGCTACCCGGTGGTGATGAAGGCGTCGGGCGGCCAGATCGCGCACAAGACGGAACTCGGGCTGGTGAAGATCGGGCTGACCTCGGCCAGCCAGGTCCGGGACGCCTATCGCGAGCTGACCGACATCGCCCGCTACGAGGGCGTGGACCTGGACGGCGTACTCGTGTGCCAGATGGTCGAGCGGGGCGTCGAGATGGTCGTCGGCGTCACGCACGACGACCTGTTCGGCCCGACGGTGACGGTAGGTCTCGGCGGCGTGCTCGTGGAGGTGCTGCGGGACACCGCCGTACGTGTGCCGCCCTTCGGCGAGGAGCAGGCGCGGGACATGCTGACCGAGCTGCGCGGGCGTGCCCTGCTCGACGGGGTCCGGGGGCGCCCCCCGGCCGACCTGGACGCGCTCGTCGAGGTCGTCGTGCGGGTGCAGCGCATGGCGCTGGAACTCGGGGACGAGCTGGCGGAGCTCGACATCAACCCGCTGATGGTGCTGCCCAGGGGGCAGGGGGCGGTGGCGCTCGACGCGCTGGCGGTGTGCGGACCGGGTCCGGAGGACCAGGACAGCCGGCCCGGCCGGCCCGGCCAGGACGTGAACCAGCCGCCGCTCTAGCCACCGTGAGAAACGGAGCAGCACCCCCATGACTTCCTCCCCCGAAGAATCCAGCACGCCGGAAATATCCGCCGAATTGGCTGATTCATTGGTACTGCACGCCACTGACAATCAGGTCTCGTGGATCACCCTCAACCGCCCCGAATCCCTCAACGCCATCACCCCTGACCAGCGAGAACGCCTCATCCAACTTTTCTCGGACGCCTCCGCCGACCCCACCGTACGAGCGGTCGTCCTGACGGGCACGGGCCGCGGCTTCTGTACGGGCGCGGACCTGCGAGGAGGTGGTCAGGCCGCCGGGGAGCGGGTCGCCGGTGACGTGGCCCGCATCATCCGGCTGGGCGCCCAGCGCCTCATCGCCGCCGTCCTCGACTGCGAGAAACCGGTCATCGCCGCCGTGAACGGCACGGCGGCCGGCCTGGGCGCCCACCTCGCCCTCGCCTGTGATCTGGTCCTGGCCGCCGAACAGGCCCGGTTCATCGAGGTGTTCGTACGGCGCGGACTCGTCCCCGACGGCGGCGGGGCGTATCTCCTCCCCCGCCTGATCGGCCCGCAGCGCGCGAAGGAACTGATGTTCTTCGGCGACGCGCTGACCGCCCCGGACGCCGAGCGCCTGGGCCTGGTCAACCGGGTCGTGCCGGCCGAGGACCTCCACAAGACGGCCCGCGAATGGGCGGAGCGCCTGGCCACCGGCCCGACCCGCGCCCTCGCCCTCACCAAACAGCTGATCAACGCCTCCCTGGACGCCGACCGCGCCACCGCCTTCGCCGCCGAGGCCACCGCCCAGGAGATCAACATGACGACGGCCGACGCGCAGGAAGGCGTCGCGAGCTTCGTGGAGCGCCGCAGCCCGCACTACAGAGGGAGCTGACTACCCTGTGGGGCTTCACTTCTGACGCTTCGTCAGTTCCAATGGACGTATGTTGGGACAAGCGGGAATGGCGGCAGCTGCCGTCCGGTATCTCAGGTCGGCCGGGGCACCAACAGCGGCACCCGCCGTCGCGGGCCCCGTCGAAGCGCTGCCCCGGCCGGACTTACGGGCGGTCAGCGAGGACGAGCGGGCACCGGTCGCCCCGGCCGAATTCCGGCGCGTACTGGGGAACTTCGCGACCGGCGTCACCGTCGTCACCGCCCCGGCGGCCGAAGGCGAGACCACCCCCGCCGGCTTCGCCTGCCAGTCCTTCTCCGCCCTCTCCCTCGAACCGCCCCTCGTCGTCTTCATGGTCGGCCGTACGTCGAGGACGTGGCCGCTCATCGCCCGCGCGGGCGTCTTCTGCGTCAACGTCCTGGGCGCCGAGCAGGGCGAGTTGTGCCGCGGGTTCGCGAAGAGCGGCGCGGACAAGTTCGCGGGGGTCAGCTACGACGCGGCCCCGGTCTCCGGTTCCCCACGCCTCGCGGGCGCCTCCGCCTGGATCGACTGCACGATCCAGGCGGTGCACACGGGCGGCGACCACCTGATCGTCGTGGGGCGGGTGGACGCGCTGGGGACAGCTTCCGAAGACGGGCCGCCGCTGCTGTTCCATCGGGGCCGGTTCCTCTGACCCGGACCCATCCCGGTCACCGGTCTGCTCCCGGATGACATGAGCACCCGCAGCGCGGCGCCAGCGGGATGCCCCTCCTCTGCGGCAACGGTGACGGGACCCCGGTCAGACCGGGACCACGACCACCGCGCCCTCCAGTCCCTTGAAGTCATCCGCGTTTCGCGTGTAAAGCGGCAGGCCTCGCACCGATGCGATCGCAGCGGTCATCAGGTCCATGCGACGCGGACGGGGATCCCTGTCGGCCGCGATGGTCAGCACGCCCAGGGTGCCGTACCTGGCAGCGGCATCCCCGTCGAACGGCAGAGGCTCGAAGTCCGCGACCGCGGCTCCCAGCTTCTCAGCGCAGCCTCGCGTGTCTCACTGCGCTACGCACCTTCACGCCGCAGCAGGCGCCCTGCCGAACCACACCGGAACCCCTCAGGCCGGCGCTCCCACCACCCGAGCCGGCCCGCGCCGCCGTATCACCAACGCCATCAGCGCCGCCGCCGCGCACAGCGCGCCCGACGCGTACCAGACCACGTCGTACGAACCGAAGACGTCCCGGGCCATGCCGCCGAGGAATGCGACGAGGGCCGCGCCGACCTGGTGGGAGGCGAGGACCCAGCCGAAGACGATCGCGCTGTCGTCGCCGTAGTGCTCGCGGCACAGGGCGATGGTGGGTGGGACCGTGGCGACCCAGTCGAGGCCGTAGAAGACGATGAAGAAGAGCATCGGCGGGTGGACGCTCGGGGCCAGCAGCACAGGCAGGAACAGGAGCGAGACGCCGCGCAGCGCGTAGTACACCGCCAGGAGGCGGCGCGGGTCGTAGCGGTCGGTGAACCAGCCGGAGGCGATCGTGCCGACCACGTCGAAGACGCCGATGACCGCGAGCAGCGAGGCGGCGGCCGTGATGGGCATGCCGTGGTCGTGGGCGGCGGGCACGAAGTGGGTCTGGATCAGGCCGTTGGTGGAGGCCCCGCAGATCGCGAAGGTGCCCGCGAGGAGCCAGAACGGGCCGGTGCGCACCGCCGAGAGGAGGACGCTCACCGCCCGCCTCGCCGCGCCCTGCACGGGGGCCGGCTTCGGTACGAACTCGGTGGCCCCGTACGGCTTCAGGCCCACGTCCGCCGGGTGGTCGCGCAGCAGCAGCCACACGAAGGGGATGACCGTCAGAGCCGCGAGGGACACCGTCACCGCCGCCGGGCGCCAGTCGTACGTCTCGATGATCCACGACAGCAGCGGCAGGAAGATCAGCTGGCCGGAGGCGGAGGCGGCGGTCAGGATGCCCGTCACCAGGCCCCGCCGCTCGGTGAACCAGCGGTTGGTGACCGTCGCCGCGAAGGCGAGCGCCATCGAACCGGTGCCCAGGCCGACCAACAGGCCCCAGCACAGCATCAGTTGCCAGGCGGCCGTCATCCACACGGTCAGGCCGGAGCCCAGCGCGATGACCGCGAGGGCGATCGCGACGACCCGCCGGATCCCGAAGCGGTCCATCAGCGCGGCGGCGAAGGGGGCCGTCAGTCCGTACAGCGCGAGGTTGATGGAGACGGCGGCGCCGATCGTGCCGCGCGACCAGTCGAAGTCCTCGTGGAGCGGGTCGATGAGCAGTCCGGGCAGGGAGCGGAAGGCGGCGGCGCCGATGATCGTCACGAAGGTGACGGCGGCGACGAACCAGGCCCTGTGGATGCGGAAGCGCGGGGCCCGGCCGGGCTTGTGGAGATCGCCGGCGGCGGCATCGGCTGTCTGTCTCGAAGTCGTCGTCACGTCGTCAAGCGTCCGACCTGCGAACTCCTCGCACGAGTGGCCCGAAGGACAGTATTCGTTAGGATCGGGCCATGCCCGTCATCTCCGCCGCGTCTACCGCCTCCACCGCCTCTGCCCACCCGCAGGCCGACCCGGACTTCCGCCCCCACCGCGTCGTCGTCCTGGTCCTCGACGGCGTACTCCCGTTCGAGCTGGGCATCCCGCACCGCATCTTCGGCCGCCCCAAGGACGCCCGTCGCCGGCACCTGTACGAGGTCGTGACCTGCTCGATCCGCCCGCCGGGCCCGGTCGAGACCGACGCCGACTTCGCCATCCAGGTCGCCCACGGCCCGGAGGCCCTGGCCACCGCCGACACGGTGATCGTCCCGGCGTCGTACGAGCTCGGGCCGGTGTTCAAGGAGGGCGTGCTGACGGACGAGTTGGCCGCCGCCCTCGCCCACATCCGGCCCGGCACCCGGCTCGCCTCCATCTGCACCGGCGTGTACGTGCTCGCCGCCGCCGGCCATCTGGACGGCCGTCCGGCGACCACGCACTGGGCCGACGCGGAGCACTTCCAGCGGATCTTCCCGAAGGTCAGGGTCGACGCGGACGTCCTGTTCATCGACGACGGTGACGTGCTGACCTCGGCGGGCGTCGCGGCCGGGATCGACCTGTGCCTGCACATGGTGCGCCGCGACCACGGCGCCGCCGTCGCCAACGAGGTGGCCCGGCGTACGGTCGTACCGCCGCACCGCGACGGCGGGCAGGCGCAGTACATCCAACGCCCGGTGCCGGAACCCCAGTTGGCGACGACGACGACCGCCCGCGCCTGGGCGCTCGGCCGCCTCCACGAACCGCTCCAGCTGCGCGACATGGCGGAGCAGGAGTCCATGTCGGTACGTACGTTCACGCGCCGGTTCCGTGAGGAGGTCGGTGTCAGTCCCGGCCAGTGGCTCGTCCAGCAGCGCGTGGAACGGGTCCGGCACCTCCTGGAGTCCACCGACCTGTCCGTCGACCAGGTGGCCCGCGACGCGGGCTTCGGCACGGCCCAGTCGATGCGGCAGCACCTACAGACGACCCTCGGTGTCACCCCCACCGCGTATCGCCGCACCTTCCGGGCCGGGGGCGTCGGGAACGGCGGGTCCGGCGGGTCCAGGGACGGCGATCCCGGGGTCTACGGCGGAGTCGGCGCCCCGCGCTGAACGCCCTGCGCGGCGGGCCTCGCCCCACCAGCCGACCGCCGCCAGCACCAGGGTCAGGATCACGCCGGCCAGGATGGCGTTGGACGGTGCCGTCACGTGCAGCAGGGCGCCGGCGAGCGAGCCGGTGGCGGCGTAACCCGCACCGGCAGCCGCGTACATGACCGAGTAGCCCGCGGCCAGCAGGCGCGGCGGCAGGGCCTCGCGCAGCGCCAGGTTGCGGTTGAGGAGCCCGCCCGACTGGAGCATGCCGCCCACGGTCAGCGCGGCCGCGATCCCGGCCGTGCTGGGTATCAGCGCGACCAGCGTCATACAGGCCGACATTCCGCAGACCAACACGACACCGCGGGTCCGCGGCAGCCCTGGCCAGCCGCGCAGGCCGTAGAGGAACGCGCCGAGCCCGCCGCCCACCGCCAGACCCGTCAGCAGCGGGCCGGACCAGCCGACCCGGATGCCGCGCTGTTCGAGGAGGGCGGGCAGGACCAGTTCGGCCAGACCGAGCAGTGCCAGGCCCGCCGCGCCCGTCACGAACACCGGCCAGGCACCGGCCAGCAGCCGGATCGGCGACCCGCCCGCCCGCTCCCCGCCGTCCGTGCCACCCGCTGTGCCATCCGCGGAGTCCGTCTTCCAGCCGGCCGGCAGCAGCCGCAGGCCCACGACCGCCGAGGCCATCAGGGCGGCCGCGAGCAGCAGCGGGACGCGCGGCGCGACGCCGAGGGCCAGCCCGGTGACGGCGGCGGGAGAGACGGCCCAGATGCCCGACACGAGTATCGACTCGGTGGACATCGCCTGCGACACGGCACGTTCCGGGACCAGGTGGGTGAGCAGCGCGCGCAGGCTGCCGGCCGACGCGGCCGGGGCGGCGCCGGCCAGGAACGCGAACGCGGCGAGGACCACGGAATGCGCCTCGGGAAGCGCCCCGAGGCCCACAAAGCCGGCGCATCCGGCCGCGAGGCCCGCGGCCAGCTGGGGTCGGGCGTGTTCGGGACGCAGCCGCATGCCGAGGACCGGGGCGCCGATGATCTCGCCGATCACATAGGCGGCGGCGAGGACCGCGCCCAGCGCATAACCTCCGGGGCGTTCGCGCACCAGGAAGACCAGGGCCAGCGGAGCCATGGCCACCGGCATCCGGGCGCCGACGGAGGTACAGGCCCAGATGACGACCTGTTTGGAGGCGACGTCGCGGTAGGTCATGCGTCGACGCTAGGGCCCGGCACCGACAACGCCCCAGTGGATTTCCGGCGCCCTGTGGAAAAGTCCGCGGACCAGCCCTCCTGCGGACCGGCCCTGTGGAAAACCCGGCCGCCCACCGCACGGCAACGACGACTCGGCATGTCGGCACCCGTCCTCCCCGCCAGAACGTCAGCACCCACTCAAAACGTCAGCACCCCTCGCGCCACCCGCCCCGCCTCCGCGTCCCCCACCGCCTTCTCGAAGTCCTCGACCGGGTACGTCTCCGTCACCAACTCGTCGAGCAGCAGCCGCCCTTCGCGGTACAGCTCGGCGTACAGCGCGATGTCCCGCTGCGGCCGCGAGGACCCGTAGCGGCAGCCCAGGATCGACTTGTCCAGGTACATCGACGAGACGAGGAAGGACGCCTCGGCGGTAGCGGGCGGCACCCCGAGCAGGATCGCCTGGCCGTGCCGGTCGAGCAGGTCGATGGCCTGCCGTACGAGTTCGACGCGCCCTACGCACTCGAAGACATGGTCCGCGCCCGTCGGCAGCAGGTCCCGCACGCCCTCCGTCGAGGTCAGGAAGTGGGTCGCGCCGAACCGCCGCGCCACCGCCTCCTTCGCCGGGTTCGCGTCCACAGCGACGATCCGCAGGGCGCCCGCGATCCGCGCGCCCTGGAGGACGTTCAGCCCGACCCCGCCCGTGCCGATCACCACGACGGTGTCCCCGCGGTCGACCCGGGCCCGGTTGAGCACGGCGCCGACTCCGGTGAGCACCCCGCAGCCGATGAGCGCGGCGGAGGGCATGGGGATGTCCTTGGGTATCCGCACCGCCTGGACGGCCTTCACGACCGTGCGTTCCGCGAAGGCCGAGTTGGACGCGAACTGGAACACCGGCCGCCCGCCCCGAGTGAACGGCCGCCCAGGCCGCCCGATCGCCTGCCGGCACATGGTCGGGCGCCCCCGGTCGCACTCCGCGCACGCCCCGCAGTTCGCGAGCGTCGAAAGGGCCACGTGATCCCCGGGTCCCACATGCGTGACACCCGCCCCGACGGCCTCCACCACCCCGGCGCCCTCGTGCCCGAGCACCACGGGAACAGGAAAGGGGATGGTCCCGTCCACGACAGACAGATCGCTGTGGCACAGCCCCGCCGCCGAGATCGCGACGAGCACCTCCCCGGGTCCCGGATCCCTTACGTCGAGATCGTCAACGACCTCGATCCGCGTTCCGTCGAACACCACACCTCGCATCACGCAGCCCCTTGTCAGCCGTCAGCCCTTGGGTTCTCTCGGCAGTCCGAGCACGCGCTCGGCGATGATCGTGCGCTGGATCTGGTCGGAGCCGCCGTAGATCGTGTCGGCCCGGGAGAACATGAACAGGTGCTGTGCGGAGTCGAGTTCGTACGGTGCCGCCTGCGACCACTCCACCGGCCCGACGGCAGCCCCCGCGCCCCGCACCAGCATCGCCAGCTCCCCGAGCCGCTGATGCCACCCGCCCCACAGCAGTTTGGCTACGCTCGGCGCTGCGGCGTCCCCCGAACTCCCCAGCGTGCGCAGGGCGTTCCAGCGCATCACCCGCAACTCGGCCCACTGCCGAACGAGTCGCTCCCGTACGACGGGATCCGCCACCGCGCCACTCTCGACGGCGGCCTGCACAACCCGCCCCAACTCCCCGACGAATCCGATCTGTTGGGCAAGTGTCGAAACCCCTCGTTCGAACCCGAGGAGACTCATGGCGACGCCCCAGCCGCCGCCCTCGCCTCCGACGAGGTGCTCCACGCGCGCGCGTGCCCCGTCGAAGAAGACCTCGTTGAAGTCGCTGGTCCCGGTCATCTGCCGGATGGGCCGGACCTCGATCCGCCCTGGCTGGTCCATGGGGACGAGCAGAAAACTGAGCCCACGATGCCGGACCGACCCCGCTTCCGTCCGGGCGAGCACGAAGCACCAGTCCGCTTCATGGGCGAGGGACGTCCAGATCTTCTGACCGGTGATCCGGTACGTCCCGTCAGCGGCCAGTTCCGCTTTCGTACTCACCCCGGCGAGATCCGAACCCGCGCCGGGCTCGCTGTAGCCCTGACACCAGAGCTCCTCCCCCGCGGCGATCGGCGGCAGGAACCGCGCCCGCTGTTCGTCGGTACCGTGCGCGAGAAGCGTCGGGGCAAGCAGATTCTCCCCGATGTGCCCGGACCGCGTCGGCGCCCCGGAACGGGCGTACTCCTCGGCCCAGACGACTTGTTGGGTGAGAGTGGCGCTGCGGTTGCCGTACCCGGTCTCACCCCAGGAGAGCCCGATCCACCCGGCCTTCCCAAGAATCCGCTCCCAGGAACGCCGATCAAGAGCCCCATCAACATGCGCACCGAGCCAAGCCCGAGCTTCCGCCCGGAACTCCTCATCCCCGACGCCAAATCCAAATTCCACAGGGCTCTCCTCTCAACATGGGACGCGCAGACCGACCTAGGGGCGCGGGGCTGCATCTGATTTGCGGCTCCGCCGCGTGGGCGCGAACAGCCACAACGCACCCGCACCCGCACCCGCCAAAACCACAAGCACCCCCGAGTTACTAGGCGTTCGGTCGGCCCCCCTCCTGCGCAGCCCTCTCCATCTCCTCCAACCGCACAAGCATCGGCATCGGATCCACCCCCACCGACCCCGGCAAAAACTCCGCGATCCGTTCAGCCGTCCACCCGCCGGAGGCATACGCCGCCCGCAACTCCCTCGGCTGCGCCCACACCGCGATCTTCGGCCCGGCAACCGTGTACACCTGCCCGGTGATCTGCTGCTCCTTCGCCCGGTCGGACAGCAGATACACGACCAGGGCCGCCACATCCTCCGGCTCCCCGATCTCCGCCAACTCCATGGGTACGTTCGCCGACATCCGCGTACGAGCGACCGGCGCCACCGCGTTGGCGGTCACCCCGTACTTGTGGAGCCCGAGCGCGGCGCTCCGTACGAGCGAGATGATCCCGCCCTTCGCCGCGCTGTAGTTGGCCTGCGACACCGACCCCTGGTGATTCCCGCTGGTGAAACCGATCAGCGTCCCGGCCCGCTGCTGCCGCATGACCGCCGAAGCCGCCCGGAACACCGTGAACGTGCCTTTCAGATGAGTGGCGACGACGGGATCCCACTCCTCCTCGGACATGTTGAACAGCATCCGCTCACGCAGGATCCCGGCGACGCACACGACACCGTCCAGGCGCCCGTACGACGCCAACGCCACGTCCACGACCCGCTGACCGCCGGCCATCGTGGAAACGTCGTCGGCCACCGCGACCGCGTCGCCGCCGGCCGCTTCGATCTCCTTGACGATGCCCTCGGCGATCTCGCTCGTCGGCGAGGCGCCGTCGATCGAGACCCCGTAGTCGTTGACGACGACCCGTGCGCCCTCGGCCGCCGCGCCCAGTGCCACCGCCCGCCCGATCCCCCGCCCCGCGCCCGTCACGGCGATCACCTTGCCTGCCAAGAAGTTCCCCATGTCCGGCCCCTTCCCGCGGTTTCTGACGGTCCGTTAGATTTTATGTCCCGGCGGATATCCGGAGGCAAGCCCCGGGAGCGACCGGACTCCAGGAAGGACCGGACTCATGTCATTGCCGTCCGAGTTCCACGCCATCGCCAAACGCGTGAACAACTGGGGGCGTTGGGGGGCGGACGACGAGATCGGCACCCTCAACCTCATCACCGACGCCGTCGTGCGCGAGGCCGCCGCGACCGTCCGCACCGGCCGCCGCATCCCCCTCGCGCTCCCGCTCCAGCAGGACGGCGTCCAGACGGGTGCGATTCCGGGCCGGCTGAACCCCGTACACGCCATGACCCAGATCAACCAGGAGCTGTTCGGTCCGCCGGGCTCCGGAACCGTGGCGACCAGCGACGACATCGTGACCCTGGGGCTCCAGTGCGCGACCCACTGGGACGCCCTCGCCCACGCCTCCCATTCAGGGAAGCTCTACAACGGCCGCCCGGCGGACACGATCACGGCCCATTCCGGCGCCGAGTTCGCCGGCGCCGACAAGGCACGGCACGTCGTCTCGCGGGGGGTGCTGCTGGATGTGGCCCGCGCCCTGGGTGTCGACCGGCTCGACGGGGGACACGCGGTCACCCCGGAGGACCTGGAGGCGGCGGAGAAGCTCGCCGGAACACGCGTACGAGCGGGCGACATCGTGCTCGTACGGACCGGGCAGATCCAGGTGTACCTGGCCGGCGACAAGCACGGGTACATGTACCCCTCGCCCGGGCTGTCGATCCGTACGCCGGAGTGGTTCCACGCACGGGATGTCGCGGCGGTCGCGAACGACACGCTGACTTTTGAGATTTTTCCGCCGGAGTCGGAGGATCTCTGGATGCCCGTACACGCGCTCGACCTGGTGGAGATGGGGATGCCACAGGGTCAGAACTGGAATCTCGAAAAGTTGTCCACAGCCTGTGGACAAGAAAGCCGGTACGAGTTCCTACTGTCGGCGACCCCGGAACCGTTCACGGGCGCCACGGGCAGTCCCGTGGCGCCCGTGGCCATCCTCTGACCTCTGTCGGCCGGTCGGCGGCGCGCCATTGCCCACCCCAAGTACGGCATCGCGCGCCGCCACCCGCCTTCGGCGTTCCCACCCCCGCCTCCCGTGGCCCTGAGGAGGCTGACGCCGAATCACGATCCGCACTCGTCGAGGGCCCCCGTCACCGAACCCTCGCCGTCCCCTCCGGCGAATCGCGCTGAACACAAGCGTGTTCATGCGGTCACGTCACGTCAACACCCGTTCGGAGATTTATCGCTTACGCCCGTTTTGCGACAACCGCGCACAGGGGCACACCCCGGCGCACCGCACCACAACCGGCCCGGAAACACCGGCGTTTCTGCCACCGTGCCCCGCCACGCGCCGCGCCGGGCAGCACAAAACAGCACTACACCGCCAGGACGTCCCGTCAGACGGCTTCGTACGCCGCCATGCCCCCGTACACGGAAGCCGTGGCCGTAGCAGTAGCCGTAGCAGTGGAGTTGGCAGTGGCCGTACCAGTGGAGCCGGCACTGGATTTGGCAGTGGCAGCACCACCACACCCGTCCCCGTAGGGCACCGGGGCCGGGCAGCGGTCCAGTTCGCACCAGATGCGCTTGCCGATGCCTTCGGGGCTCCAGCCCCAGCGGTCGGCGAGCCCGTCGACCAGCTCCAGCCCGCGCCCGTTGGTCTCGTCACCCTCGGCATGCCGGGGTGCGGGCGGGCGGGCGCTCAGGTCGGCGACCTCCAGCCGGACGATCCCGCCGGCCACACCCTGGGCGCAGGACTGCACACCAGGCTGCCCACCGGGCTGTGCACCAGGCTGTGCACCGAACACACCGTGGAACGACAGCCGCAAAACCGCCGGACGCCCGGTGTGCACCACCGCGTTGGTGACCAGTTCGGAGACAAGGAGGATCAGCGTCTCGGCCAGCGGGTCGTCGTCCGCCACCCCGGACCCGGCAATCCGCGACCGCGCCCATCTCCGGGCCCGCCCCACCTCCGTGGGGTCGGGCCGGATCTCCAGCTGCACTTGAAGCACCTGCACCGCTCACACCATCCGAACCGGCGGACACATCGCCTCGCGCCGCACGAGGGCCACGATCGTAGCCATTTTCCGCATGCCCAGAACAACGGTTGGGCCAACGGCCAGATCGGGGATCACGGAACGTGAATCCCTTACGAGAAAGCATGGTTGACGTACAGTCACGCCAACAAGCGCTTCGGGCATATTCCAACGCGAAGGAGTACGCCTGAGGCATACTGTGCGACGCTCGCCACGGGTAGTCGAACAGGCGGGCGCAGAGCGCCGACCCGCCCCGCGAGCGGCGCGCACCGCCGGATCCGGGGCCGCCTCATGGGCAACACCGGGATGGCTCGACCTCTGAACCACTCGCATCCCACAGAAGGTACCGGAGTGGGCACACGACTCCGGGCTGTTACGAGTCACGCGTAGGACACAACCCGATATCGACGCTGAGTGATCTCACAACACCTCGATCACATTTCTATCGCGCCACGATCGGCGACATTATCCGGCCACCCACCGCTCCGCCCCTTGTCACGGCGCTTCTGCCAGTAACTCAGCGGCGAGCAGCTCCTCACACTCCGTAATCGAACCGGGTCGCCGGGCTCGTACCCAGGCCCGCTTCAGATACAGATGAACGTCCGCCTCCCAGGTGAATCCCATCCCGCCGTGCACCTGAAGGCAGTCGCGGGCGCCGCGCACGGCTGCCTCGTCGGCGAGCAGCCGGGCCGCCGCGATGTCCGCCGGATCGACGGTGACGGCGGCCGCGTACACCGCCGCCCGCGCCACCTCGACGCGCACCAGGATCCCGGCACACAGATGCTGCACCGCCTGGAAGGCCCCGATCGGCCGCCCGAACTGCTCACGGGTCCGCGCGTGTTGCACGGCCAGCTCACACACCCGGGCGGCGGTGCCGAGCTGTTCGGCGGCGGTGAGGAGAGAGGTCAGGAGTACGTCCGTACGGTCGCCGGAGTCCGGCTCGGCCACCCGGTGGAGGGGCGTGAGCGGATCCACGGACCGCATCGGCGCCGCCCCCGCGGCATCCCCGCGTACGACGTCGGCGGCACCCAGCCATTCCACCACCCCACCACCATCCACGACGGTCACCACCGCCTCCCCCGTCGCCGCCCCCGGCACCACCCCGGCCGCGAGATGCGTGGCGATCAACGGCCCCGGGAGCAGGACCCGCCCCGCCTCCTCGAACGCCAACACCGCCTCGGGCAGCCCGAGTCCGACCCCGCCCGCCTCCTCCGGCAGCCGCAGCGAGAAGAACCCGGCGGACCCCAGCTCCCGCCACAGCCCCCGGTCCAGCTCGGGCTCCACCTCCGCGCCCCCGGCGCCCTCCATGGCCGCCCGCAGCCGCTCGCGCCCGAACCGCGCCGCCAGCAGCCCCCGTACGCCATCCCGCAACGCCCATTGGTCTTCGGTGAGTTGGAAGCGCATGTGCGAATGTCACCGCCCTTTCGGCAGCCCGAGAACGCGTTCGGCCACGATGCTGTGCTGGATCTGGGAGGTGCCGGCGGCGATGGTGTACGACAGTGAGGACAACCGGTCGAGCACCCAGGGCTGTTCGAGATCCAGCGCCGCGCCGCCCTCCCCCAGGACCTCGGCAGCCGCCTCGTACAACTCCTGCCGGGCGTGCGAGTACCGCAGCTTGAAGACCGACCCGCCGACCCCGGGCACCCCTTCGCTCGCCTCGCTCACGTTCCACTGCGTCAGCCGCCACAGCGCCCTGAACTCGGCGTTGAGCCGCCCGAGCCGTCGCCGCAGCACGGGGTCGTCCCAGCGCCCGTTCTCCCGTGCTGCCACAGCGAGTTCGGCGAGCACCCGGCGACATGCGACCACCTCCCCGACGAACGCCGTACCGCGCTCGAAGGACAACGTCACCATGGTCACGCGCCAGCCGTCGTTCTCCTCGCCGACCCGGTTTGCGACGGGCACCCGGACCTCGTCGAGGAAGACCTCCGCGAACTCGTTCGAGCCGGCGAGCGTACGCAACGGTCGTACGGTGATACCCGGCGCGTCCATGGGCATGGCCAGCCAGGTGATCCCGCGATGCTTGGGCGCGTGCGGGTCGGTGCGCACCAACAGCTCGCACCAGTCGGCGACTTCGGCGTGCGAGGTCCAGATCTTGGCGCCGCTCACCACGTAGTCGTCGCCGTCGCGCCACGCGCGCGTGCGCAGCGCCGCGAGATCCGAACCGGCGTCCGGCTCACTGAACCCCTGACACCAGACCTCCTCGCCGCGCAGCATGGGCGGCAGCCAGTGCGCCCGCTGTTCGTCGGTCCCCTCGGCGGCGACGGTCGGCCCGGCGTGCAGCAGTCCGACGAAGTTCGCGCCCACATAGGGCGCGCCGGCCTTCTCCGTCTCCTCCAGGTAGATCATCCGTACGGCGGGGTCGGCGCCCCAGTGGACATCGCCGTACCCGGCGTCGTACAGCGTCCGCTGCCAGCCGAGGTCGTACGCGCGCCGTCCGGGCCAGTCGTCGGGCGAGGGCTTGGCCGGCAGCGAGGGGAGCGCCTTGCCCAGCCACTCCCTCAACCGCGCCCGGAATTCGGCCTCTTGGGGAGTGTCGGAGAGGTCCACTACTTGTCCAGGTCGAGGCCGAGCATGCGGATGGCGTTGCCGCGCATCAGCTTGTAGACGGTCTCGTCGTCGAGGCCCTTCACATGGTCGAGGGCGACCTCCTTGGTGTGCGGGAAGGTCGAGTCGACGTGCGGGTAGTCGGTCTCGAAGGTGGCGTTGTCCCGGCCGACGACGTCGATCGAGGCGACTCCGTGCTTGTCGCGGAAGAAGCAGCAGAAGATCTGCCGGTAGTAGTACGTCGACGGGGGTTCCGGGATCAGGTCCCGCACCCCACCCCATGCCCGGTGTTCCTCCCACACGTCGTCGGCGCGCTCCAGGGCGTACGGGATCCAGCCCATCTGCCCTTCGCTGTACGCGAGTTTGAGCGCCGGGAACTTCACCAGCACTCCGCTGAACAGGAAGTCCATCATCGACGCCATCGCGTTGTTGAAGCTCAGCGAGGCCTGTACGGCGGGTGGCGCGTCCGGGGAGGCGGCGGGCATCTGGCTGCTGCTGCCGATGTGCATGTTGACGACCGTCCCGGTCTCCTCGCACACCGCGAAGAACGGGTCCCAGTAGCCGGAGTGGATCGACGGCAGCCCGAGATGCGTCGGGATCTCCGAGAACGTCACGGCCCGCACCCCGCGTTCGGCGTTGCGCCGGATCTCCGCGACCGCCAACTCGACGTCCCACAGCGGGATCAGGCACAGCGGGATCAGCCGGCCGCCGCTGTCGCCGCACCACTCCTCCACCATCCAGTCGTTGTAGGCGCGCACGCACGCCAGCGCGACCTCCTTGTCCGCGGCCTCGGCGAAGGTCTGCCCGCAGAACCGCGGGAAGGTCGGGAAGCAGAGGGAGCCCTCGACGTGGTTGAGGTCCATGTCGGCGAGCCGGGCCTTCGGGTCCCAGCAGCCGCGCCGCATCTGCTCGCGCGTGATGCCGTCGAGGGTCATCTCGTCCCGGGAGAACCCGACGGCCGCGATGATCCGCTTGTACGGGAACTGCAGGTCCTCGTACTGCCACCAGTCGGTGACCGGGCCGTCGGGGTCGGTCGTGATCCGGTATTTGCCGCCCACGTAGGCGAGTTCGCCGATGCCGGCGGTGAAGGGCTTCGGCCCCTTGTCCCGGTACTTGGCCGGCAGCCAGGTCTCGAAGAGGTGCGCGGGTTCGATCACGTGGTCGTCGACGCTGATGATGCGGGGCAGTTCGGTCATGGGTCCCCTCCGCCTGGCCAGCTGGTGATGATTATCTGACGGACCGTCAGTTCCACACCCTTAGAAGGTTAGTCCCGCACCTATGGACCGACAAGGCGTGAAGCCCTACGCTCGCCGCACAATCTGATGGTTCGTCAGCTACCTGTTCAGCTACCTGTTCAGCTACCTGTTTCTCCAGCCACAGGGGGCAACGTGAACGTCGTCGACACCGCACACGCCCTGGGTTCGGCCCGTACCCTCTGGGAACTGGTGGCCCGCCGCGCCGAACTCACCCCCGACCGGCCCGTCTTCCTCCAGGACGACCGCTCGCTCACCTTCGGCGAACTCCGTACCCGTTCCGAACGGGTGGCCGCGGGACTGTACGGCATGGGCGTACGCCCCGGCACGGTCGTCGCCTGGCAGCTGCCCACCCGTATCGAGACCGCGCTGCTCTCCTTCGCCCTGGCCCGCCTCGGCGCCGTGCAGTCGCCGGTCATCCCCTTCTACCGGGACCGCGAAGTCGGCTTCGCGCTACGGGAGTCGAAGGCGGAGTTCTTCGCGGTGCCGGGGGTGTGGCGCGGCTTCGGCCACACGGAGATGGCGCGGCGGCTCGGGGCCAAGGGGATATTCCAGGCGTACGACAACGACGAACTCCCGGACGGCGACCCGTCGTTGCTGCCGCCCCCGCCCGCCGACGGCACCTCCGTCCGCTGGATCTACTGGACCTCGGGCACGACCTCCGACCCCAAGGGCGTTCTCCACACGGACCGTTCGCTCATAGCGGGCGGCTCATGTCTCGCCCACGCGCTGCGGCTCACCGAGTCCGACGTGGGCTCGATGGCCTTCCCGTACGCCCATATCGCCGGCCCCGACTACACGGTGATGCTCCTGCTGTACGGCTTCCCGGCGGTGATGTTCGAGCAGTTCGCACTGCCGGACGCGCTGGAGGGGTACCGCAAGCACGGGGTGACCGTGGCCGGCGGGTCCACAGCCTTCTACTCCATGTTCCTCGCCGAGCAGCGCAAGCAGCCGGGCGTTCCGGTGATCCCCACCCTGCGGCTGCTCGCGGGCGGCGGGGCGCCGAAGCCGCCGGAGGTCTACCACTCCGTCGTACGCGAGATGGGGGTGCAGCTCACCCACGGGTACGGGATGACCGAGGTGCCGATGATCACCATGGGGGCGCCGGACGACACGGTCGAGAACCTGGCGACGACGGAGGGCCGTCCGCCGGAGGGGATGGAGATCCGGGTGGTGGAGGGCGAGGTGCGGCTGCGGGGGGAGGCCGTGTGCCAGGGATATCTGGACCCCGCGCAGACCGCCGAGGCCTTCGACGCGGACGGCTTTCTGCGCACCGGTGACCTGGGATTCCTCACCGGGAGCGGGCACTTGGTGCTCACCGGGCGGCTCAAGGACGTCATCATCCGCAAGGGCGAGAACATCTCGGCGAAGGAGATCGAGGACCTGCTGCACACGCATCCGGGGGTGGGCGATGTGGCGGTGGTGGGGCTGCCGGACGCGGAGCGGGGGGAGTTGGTGTGCGCGGTGGTGGAACAGCCGGAAGGCGCGGGCGAGTTGACCCTCGCCTCATTGACCTCGTACCTGCGCTCGGAAGGGCTGTCCGTGCACAAGCTGCCGGAGCGGCTGGAGCTGGTGGACGCCCTTCCGCGGGGCGAGACCCTGCGGAAGGTGCTCAAGTACAAGCTGCGCGAGCGCTACGCGGAGCCGGAGTCCTCGTCAGAGCCGGAGCCGGCGCCCTAGTCCGAGTCGGAGACGTCGAAGTAGCGGGCGAACGCGTCGACGATCTCCGTCTCGCCGACCCGGCCGTCGGCGTCGGTGTCGAGCGTGGCGGCGGCCGCGGCGGCGATGTCCTCGGGCACGCCGAGTGCCTTGAGGACGCGCTCGGTGTCCGCGAGGGTCGCCGCGCCGTCGCCGTCCAGGTCCGCGACGGCCAGGGCCGCGTGCAGGAAGGGGCGGGCGATCTCCGCGAACCGGCCGGGGTTGTCGTGCAGCCGCTTCACTGCGCCGTTCACGAACTCGTCGCGGGTGATCCGCTGGTCACCGTCCCGGTCCGCTATCCCCGCCATGCCCTGCCAGAAGGCCTCTGCGCCGCCGTAAAGGGCCTGGCCCTTGTCGGACCGGGCGGGGGTGCCGAACTCGGCGAGCAGCGCCTTGGCCGCCACGCTGAAGTCCGCCCGGTCGATGTAGCCGTTGCCGTCCTGGTCGAACGTGGTGAACCGGGAGGCGATCTTCTGGCCGTACTCGGAGCTGACCATGTCTGTCGGGCCTGCCTTACGTCTGCTTACGCCTGCTTGCGTCTGCGTCGAGGTCTTCTGGCACGGAGCGTACGACGTGCAGGTGACAACGGGGGCAAGAAAACGACGCCTGTGCCAAGACTGGGGGAATTCCGCGACAACGGCGTCACGCGGGCGTGACGGCCTGGAGCGGGGCCGCCGTCTCGTCGGCGGCGGTGGTGAGGTCCCCGTAGACGTCGAAGAGGCGACGGACTCCCAGGGCGCCGAGGACCCGGTTGACGTGGTGGGCGTGAGCGCCGTCCGCGGCGCCCTGCGCGGGCAGGATCAGGCGCAGGCTGCCCTGACAGGAGCGCATCAGCCGGCGGGTGGCGATGAGGACGCCGACGCCGCTGGAGTCGCAGAAGACGACCTCGGAAAGGTCGAGGACGATACGGTGGCGGCCCGCGGCCACCGCACTGTGCACCCGCTGTCGCAACTCCGGCGAGGTGACCAGGTCCATCTCTCCGGACACCTGAATCACGATCCAGCCGCCGCGCTCGCCGTCGGTCACCTTGAACGCCACCATCACGCCTTTCGTCCGGCTCGTCCGGCAGAAACGGAAGCTCGAACTACGCTTCCTGTGACGCGGCTGCCCAACAGCCATGCCATCAAACACCGCACCTCGACTCGGCCCAGATCGCAAGAGACTTGCAGGCGCTTTGCAAGGGACTTGTTTCAGTCACCCACGATCCTGTTCGATCGAAAACGACGCAAACTACGTCACAATCGGTCGGTCTCCGTCGGTTCTCTACCATCCAAGGCGCCTCGGAGGGCGCACAATGCCGCAAAGCAGAGTGGGCTGTCAGGGGGGCCGACTACATTCGAGGAGAGGGTGGGCAACCGCCGGACCTGGACTTGGGCCTGGACAGTAGTACGGAGGGTGAGGGGGCAGCATGGCGAAGCAGGACACACCGCCCCGCTGGGACCGCAAGATGCAGCAGCGGCTCGCGCGCGGGGAGGCAGCCGCGCTCGGCGAGCTCTACGACCGCTTCGCCTCCCTCGTGCACGGCCTCGCCCACCGTGTCCTCGGCGACGAACAGGCGGCCGACCGCGTCACCCGCGACGTCTTCGCACACGTCTGGCAGCACCCCGACACCTACGACCCCAAGCAGGGCCCCCTGCGCTCCTGGCTGGCCACCCTGACCCACCGCCTCGCGGTCCAGCGCCTGCGCCAGACGGAAACGGCGGCACTGGCCCAAGGCGACCCGGACGCCCCGGACGACACACACGCCGGCCCCCCGGCTTCCTCAACTGGCTTCCTGGAGGAACTGGAACGCAGGGTCCGCCGCGCCTCCGTCGCCGCCCGCGCCGACTACATCGTCACGTCGATGCCCGCCCCGCTGCGCGCCGCCCTGGAGCTGGCGTACTTCCAGCGCCGCGACTACCGCCAGACCGCCGCCGACCTGGGCGTCACGGAGGCCGAGGCCCGCCGCCGACTCCGCCTGGGCCTCCAACTCCTGTCCACGGCCCACGACACGGGCGCACCAGGGGCACCCCCCGAATACGGGGGTGCGGTGTGAGCGGCGCGGGTCAGGAGGACGAGGACCGGGAGAGGTACGAGGGACACGAGGGGTACGGCCCTATGGGTCCCCAAGGTCCCCAGGGCCCCGAGAACGGCGACGGCAAGAGCCCGGGCTCCGGCGAGGGCCTGCCCCGCATACCGATGCCACGTTCCTCGGTGGAGGACACGGGCCGCCCCCTGCCCGAAGCACCGGCCGCACCCGCCGTACCCCCCGTACCCCTGGTCCTGGAACACGACGTGCTGAGGTCGCTGCTCGGGGCGTGGGCGCTGGCCGCCTGTGCACCGGAGGAGACGCTGGCCGTCGAGGAGCACCTCGGGGAATGCGGGGCCTGCGCGGACGAGGCACGGCGACTGCGAGAGGCGGTCGAGCTGTTGCAACGCCCGGAGCCCCTCGACCTGGACCCGACCCTGCGCACCCGCGTCCTGGAGGGCTGCCTCGACCGGCGCCCGCCGCGCATCCCGGTTCCGGTGTGGGCGACCCCGTACGACGCGGAGACCGCCCGCCTCGACGCCCTGCTCCAGGACTTCGGCGACGCGGAGTGGCACGCGCCGGTTCGGCTGCGCTGGTTCAAGGACGACGAGCAGACGACGCGCCGCACGACGGTCGCCGGTGTCATCGCGCACCTGCTGAGCGTGGACGGCCTGGTCGCGGTCGCACTGGGCCTCGACGACCCGCTCACCGGCGAGCAGAAGACCCCGGTGGCACCGACTCCGGCGGCCCGTACGGAGGCGTACTGGCGTGCCTCGTACTTCCCACCGACCCGCTCCGTACGGGTGCCTTGGCGGGAGCAGAGCCATGACATCGTGCGGCACGTGTCGTTCGCGGGCGGAGGCTCGGGCAAGCTGCCGATCTCGTACGGCGACTTCGAACTGCCGCTGCACGAGGCGATGTTGGACCGTGCCTTCGAATGCTGGGTACACGCGGGCGACATCGCGGACGCGGTCGACTACCCCTACCAACCCCCGGCCCCGCGCCACCTCTTCGGCATGATCGACCTGGCGGCCCGCATGCTCCCGGATGCCCTGGCCGCCCGCCGCCAGGCAGGCCTCGCCTCCCCGAGCCGGACGACCCGCCACCTGGTCCCGGCCGGCGAACCCGGCCGCAGTCTCCGCCTGGAGATCGAGGGCTTGGGCGGCGGCGAATGGCTCATCCCCCTGGACTCCCCGGCCGCCCTCCCCTCAGCGGCCCACGAGGTCGCCCATGTCGCCCTGGACGGCGTGGAGTTCTGCCAACTGGCGGCGGGCCATGTGCCCCCGGAGGAAGCGGCTGCCGGGCAGGACGGCGACAGGGAGGCGATCAGGGATGTGCTGTTCGCGGCGGCTTCACTGAGCCGGATGTAGGGACACCCTCACGACGTCGACCTGGTGAGGTTCTCGTGGTGATCGCAGAGGGCCACGACGGAGCGGGCGAGTCGCTTGACTCGCTCGAACTCGCCGCTCAGTCCCGCACGTTCGATCTCGTCGAGCCGACGGTGGGCTTCGCCGACACCGGCCAGCGCCGCCTTTGCCTGCACGTCGCCCTCGCGGATGTACCCGGTGAGCTGCTGGATGCGTGGGATCAGCCGCCACAGGTCGCGGTGGAAGGCGTGACCATAGCGCTGCACGTCCTCGTACCGGGGCAACGACGGTTCGTCGATGAACCGGACCGCCGAGTCGCGCATCGCCCTTGTGTGCTCTGCGTCCAGGATTTCGACTTGCCGCTTGACCGTCATACCGCCGAGCCCCCTTGCCGGAGCGTGTGCGCCAGCCTCAGGGCCACGTCCGCGCGTACACGCCCGAGCTCCACAAGACCGAGGGCGGGCGAGGCCGCGTCGACGGCGAGCGACGGGAGCACGATGCCGACCTGGTCGAGTGCCGTTCTCAGGGACTCCACGGCGGTGAAGGGGTCGATGTCTTGCGAGCTGGGTGCTTTCACCATGAACAGGACGGTAGACAGAGGGACTTGACACATACCATGCAATGTTCTCGAATGTTCTCTCAATCTGCTGAATGTTCTCGTGTGGTCTCACACGAAGGAGTGCACCCTGTAGATCGGCACAGCACGCTCGGTGAAGCTGGTGGGGACAGCACCCACACCAAGGGGAGGCGACCGTGGCACGACGACTGCGTTTCAACGGCACGGACAGCAAGAACGGCTCTTGCCCAGCCATCCACGAGGATCTCGACTCCGGGCAGGTCATCGTCCAGGGCGAGCAGCTCACCGATCTCGAGGACCTTGCCCAGCTCCGGCACTTCGGCCCCGCAGACGCGGCGGTCGTCGTACCGAGGGAACTCATCGTCAACCACGGCCCCAAGGAGATCGACCGAGTGCCCAAGTTGATCGACCTGGCCGAGTTCCGGCGGCTCTTCGAGACGTTCGAGCACACGGCCTGGCGCCTGGAGACCCGCAAGGGCTACTCATCGGACCGCGAGGACCCCACCTACGCCGAGTTCGTCGAGACCGGCGGCATCACCCTCGACTACGACGACGAGTGGTCGCAGAACATCCGCACCCAGACCGAGGCAGGCAAGACCATCGGCCGCGTGCGGATTGTCGACCAACAGCCCACCACCGGCCAGCTCTTCCTGCTCACCGACGCTCCGCGCAACGCAGCGGCCGGGGAGGACATGCGATACCTGTGGCGCAGCGACGCCGAAGCGCAGCGGCTTCCCGCCGAAGATTTCTGGATCTTCGACAGCCGGTTGATCGTCCTGCTGAACTTCGACGACGATGACGTCCTCCACGACGTCGAGGTGATCACGGAGCCTGCGGAGGTGCTCCGGTACTGCCAGGTTCGGGATGCCGCGATGCATCACGCCGTACCGTACGACCAGTTCGCGGCGCAGCTCAGCGCGAACGGATAGCGAGCGAGGCCGGTGGGCACAGACTTTCAGCAGGCCCGGGAAACTCTCGGAGTACGTCTCCGGGAACTACGGCTCTCGGCACCTGGAGGCCGGCTCACCGGCACGGACCTCGCCCAACGGCTCGGCTGGCCACACTCCAAGATCTACAAGCTGGAGAACGGCCGACAGACCGCGACCACCGAAGACCTGCGCGCATGGGCCGCAGGCGTAGGCCAACCGGAAGCCTTCGCCGAACTGGACGCGCGTCTCAAGGGCTTCGAGTCCCACATCCGCTCCTGGCGTCGTCAACTGGCTGCTGGGCACCGTCCCGTACAGGACAGCTGGAACCTTGAGGTCGGGCGGTCGAGAGCCATCTACGCCTGGGAGGAGGCCGTCGTCCCCGGCCTTCTCCAGACGGCCGACTACGCACGCCACATGTTCCTGCGGTACGCGGATCTCCAGGGTTCGGTGCGGGACACCGACGCGGCTGTCCGCGCGCGGATGAAGCGCCAGGAGTGGCTTTACGAAGGCGGCCACCGGTTCCACGCACTGGTGTGGGAAGCGGCTCTCCACGCTCTGATCTGTCCTCCGGCCGTCCTCGCCGGCCAACTCGACCGGCTCGCGGGCCTGATCGGCATGGACACTGTCGAGCTGGGGATCATCCCGCTGAGCGCCTCCCTCAAGATCCCCACGGCGAACGGTTTCTGGATCTTGGACGACAGACTCGTGATCACCGAGGACTGGCACGCGGAACTGTGGCTGAACGACGCCGACTCCGTCGCGACCTACCTACGGGTCTGGAACACGCTGCGGGAGTCCGCGGTGTACGGGGCCGACGCCCACAACGTCATCAACCGAGCCCGGCGGGCGCTCAACCTGCCTTGACGGCACCGTGGTCGCCGGACTACGGACACGGGAAAGACCCCCTCCGCAGCGTGGGTTGAGCAGAGGGGACCGTAGCGGACTTCAGCGTTGGGTGGGGCTCGGTCCGGCTCTACTGGATGATGGCCAGGACGTCGAGAACGAGCAGGACCGCAGCCCCGGACATGACCATGCGGGCGAGTGCCCGCCCATAGGACTTCAGCCGCGTCCTGCGCCGACCCTCATGTTCTGCAGGGGCAATGGCGTTCATACACACACTCCCGCCACCAGGACCGGCATCGGGCGGTGACACAGGCAGGTGCACACCAGGTAACGCAGCCCGGGAACACCACTCTCACGAGGTTCGGCGTCCCGGCACTTGTCGTGGGTGCCGATGGTGCAGCGTCCGGACACGTACGGAGACTCCGGCGCCAGGGCCGACTCCGGGGCAGCGCTCATTCGGGCACTCCGTTCTCGGCGTTCGACTCGAACCGGATGGGGCGGACGTCCCACATGCCGCCCCGCGCGTCCCGGTGGTACCCCTTGTGCCCCTCGTCCCGTACGCATGCCCCGGCCTCGCTGAAGATCGGGGCCCGGGAGAACATCGAGGCGCGGACCCTCCCGCACCTGGCAGCGGTCGTAACGCCGGTCATCGGGACCTCCCCCCGTCCAGCACGGAGTGAATGTCGCGGGTGTCGAAGCTGATCCGGAAGTCAGCGGCCAGCACCGCGACGGCGCGACGCCGCAACCGCACGGCTCGTTCGCGTGCCGTCCAATGGGGACGCACGCTCGCTGTACGAGGCACTGCGGCCACTTCGGAGGGCCGGACGTCAAGGTGCTCGGGCAGGTACGGCCGCGACAGGGCCGACGATGCTCCGTCGAGTGGCGCGCGGTCGGTGCTGTACGGGGAACGCGGGGTGACCAGATGCGCCACGAGGCGGCGTTGATCCTTCACGTCCTCGCTGGTCACGCTGGTTCGGCGTGGTTCAAGCGCCGCCTTACGCCGCCTACCGGTGGCAGGCAGGACCAAACACAGAATCAGCAGCGCTACTGGGCACAAGGCCCGGTGCAGTGCGACCGCGCTACGGTTGCGCACGTCGTCAACCTCCAGAGGGTTGGTGGCCATGCCCCGGGGTGTTCGCGCACCGCCGGGGTCTCTGTTTCGTCGAGCCTTCACAGTAGTGCGTGACGTACCTAGATGCATCACGATGTAGCTAGAGCTAATAATGTGGACAGATGTACGACTGCCTAATGTCGAGTCATGAGTCTTGATCCGGAATCCGGGCGCCCTCTCTACGCACAACTCGCAGACGTACTCGAGGCGAGGATCACGAGCGGGGAGTACGCACCCGACCGCATGATCCCTACGCCTGCCTCGCTGGCCGATGAATACGGCATCGCCCAGATGACCGCCCGCCGCACGATGCGCGAACTCCGGGAACGCGGGCTGATCTACACAGTCCCCGGCAAGGGGTCGTACGTGCTGCCTGCCGACTCGAAGAGCGGCGAGACGGAGGAGAACGGCCAGAAAGGGGATTAGGTGGCAGCGGCGGGACTCACACCGCCATGCTGCCCGGCACGCATCCCCGATGCAGCCCGACTACTTCGCCCGCAACGTCCGCACCATCCAGGTCCTCATCGACCGCGAGTCCATCATCACCGGAGCCGCCGCAGGCGGCGAACAGCCCTGGACGTACTACGACCTGGGCAGCGGCTACTGCAGCTACGACTTCTTCGCCAAGTGCCCCCCACCGGCTGGCCCGCGCACGCTGCCCGTTCTACGTCCCCAAGGACTCCACCCGCGGCCAGCTCCTGGCCGTCAAGGACGGCATCGACCAGATGCTCGAACAGCTCGACCTGACCGACGCCGAACGCGAAGCCCTCGAAGGGGACAGCAAAGCGGTCACCACCCTTGCCGAACGCCTCGCCGACACCCCCACACCCGCCGGCCCAACCCCCAGAGAGCTCGGAACAACCAGCGGGTTCATTCCTCTGGCCCAGCTCACGAACACCCTCTCCGCGAAGACGCCGGGTCAGCGCGACATGCAAGATACCGATCGGAAATCTCCTGACTATCAGGAGTGAAGGTCCACTGCTGCAGAGTCCGCCGCAGCTCGGATTCGGTCAGCCACCCGTGCCAGGCCACCTCTCCCGAGTCGGGGGCGACGATCTCCGGAAGCACGGCATCGCACACCCCAAGCCAGTGAGGGCTGAGCCCACCCCGGTTGAGGAACTTGAACCGAAGGCACACTGTCGCCCGCACCCCCAGCTCCTCACTGAGCTCGCGGGCAGCCGCCTGCTCATAAGACTCGCCGACTCCCGCAGCGCCCCCGACACCAAGTTCGTAGTGCCCTGGGAAACGGGACAGCTGCTCGGCACGCCGATGGACGAGAAAGCGACCTTGCCTATCGCGGCACACCACCACGCCAACCCGGTGCAGCCAGCCCTCCCGGACGGCCTCCCTCCGGCTGACCACTCCCAGCACTCGGTCCTGAGCATCGACACGTTCCACGAGTTCATCCACGACGCACACGGTCCCAGACACCACTGACACCCGACCGAAATGCCCAGAGGGTCAGGCCATTAGCCCGTCGGGCGAACTCCACTACACCGAACGAAAGGTCATGCTCCTGTCTCGATTCTCAATAACTTGCCATTTCTACGGACGCGCCGACCAGGCCGGTTCCCTTCAGGTCAGCGGCCTCCAGCCGGGCTTCGCCCAACGACAGGTCGCGCATCTCGCGTAAGACTCGCAACACCGGAACGAGACTGGTCTCCTTGGTCGCCAGGCGAAGCCGAGTGGACCCGTGCTCGGCCAGCAGTGCCTGCCTGACCTCTTCCGGGGCTGAGCCCGCGCCCATCTCGCACCACGCGTTGGGGCAGCCTTGCGGTGCCTTCGACCGCGTGATGGGGGTACTCGGGTGCCAGAGCCCTCTCGTAGACCGGCAGCGCGGAGGGGGTCAGCTCCTCCAGAGCGATGAGTTCCGGGCCGGCGTTGATCAGAGCTTCCGCGGTGCCTGCGGGATCGGCGTTCTCGTCGCTGACGTTGTGCTGGAGCGCCGTGATGTCGGGTGCGCCGGCGTCGCCGTCACTGGGGAGGAGCAGCCCGCCGAAGAGGTGTGCCCAGACGGCCACGGGGAGCAGCAGGGCCACCAGCGCGGTGGCCGAGCGGCGCAGCAGGGCCAGGACCAGGAGCATGGGGACGGCCAGGCCCAGCCAGGGGAGGAATGCCTCCACCAGGCTGCCCAGGTTGCCGACGGTGTTGGGCACGGCGGTGTGGAAGGCCAGCAGACCGGAAGTCAGCACGGCGAGCGACGCGAGAACACGCCCCCGCACCCAGGACGACCTGCCCTTGGCATCCGTGCCCCGCCGCAGCCGCCACCAGGGTGCCGCGGTCTCCGTTCGGGGCGCCTCGCCGCTGTTCACCTGTCTCTACGCGAACACCACAGTCCGCCGCCCGTTAAGCAGAATCCGCCGCTCCGCATGCCACTTGACAGCCCGCGCCAGCGCCTGGCACTCCACATCGCGCCCGATAGCGACAAGCTGGTCCGGCGTGACGTCGTGGGCGACGCGTTCGACCTCCTGCTCGATGATCGGGCCCTCGTCCAGGTCCGCCGTGACGTAGTGGGCCGTCGCGCCGATCAGCTTCACGCCTCGTGCATGCGCCTGGTGGTAGGGCTTCGCGCCCTTGAAGCTAGGCAGGAAGGAGTGGTGGATGTTGATGATCCGGCCGCTCAGGGCCTTGCACAGGTCGTCCGACAGGACCTGCATGTAGCGAGCCAGGACGACCAGCTCCACGTTCTCCGCGCGCACCAGCTCCAGCAGCTGCGTCTCCGCCTGGGCCTTCGTGTCCCTCGTCACCGGGATGTGGACGAAGGGGACGTCGTACGAGGCGACCAGTTCGGCGAAGTCCGTGTGGTTGGAGACGACCGCCGCGATGTCGACGGGGAGCGCGCCGATGCGGGCGCGGAAGAGGAGGTCGTTGAGGCAGTGGCCGAACTTGCTGACCATCAGGACGACCCGCATGCGGTCCTCGGCCCGGTGGATCTGCCACTCCATGTGGAAGGCGTCACCGATCGCCGCGAAGCTCGCCCGTAGCTTCTCCACCGTCACCGGCGCCTCGCCCGAGAAGTGGACGCGCATGAAGAACAGTCCCGTGTCCCGGTCGCCGAACTGCTGGCTGTCCTCGATGTTGCAGCCGGTCATGAAGAGGTAGCTCGACACGGCGTGCACGATGCCCTGCTTGTCGGGGCAGGAGAGCGTGAGGACGTACTGCTCGTTGGGCTGCTCGGCGGGGGCCGCGGCTCGGCTGGACTGCTCGTTCATGCCGGACAGGGTCCCATATCCGTCTGGACCGGCCGACTTCCGTCCGCCACCCGGAACGCACCGGACCGACCACCCTGACGGAACCTCCGGAGGGAACACCCGGACGGACCACCCGGACGGACCACCCGCGCCCTACGCCGAGCGCGTCAGTATCCGCAGTACCTCCAGCGTGCGCGGCGGCACGTCCGTCTCGTCGCCGTCGCTCGCCGCGAGGCGCACGTGGGCGTCCCGGGCCGCGCGGACCGCCTCCGGCCACCCGGCGTGGTCGAGATAGGCGGAGACGGGGGCGTCCGGGCCGACCTGGTGCATGATCCGCAGGACGCGGAGTACGGCGGTGTCGACGAGGGCGGCTTCCTGGGAGTCCCGGAAGATCGTGCCGACGTATTTCTCGGCGGACCAGCTGTCCAGCCAGGTGTCCTCGACCAGGCGGTACACGGCGTCGGTGACGTCCCCGTACCCGTCGACGCCGGCCAGCCAGACGTCCCGCTGGAACACCGGATCGGAAAGCATGTGCAGCGCGGAGCGCACATTGCTGCGCCAGCGCCACCACGGCATGTCGTTGAGTGGCATGCCGCCCATGGTGAGGGAGCGACGGCCGCGACGGGAAGAGTCTTCCGAACCTTGCACGGTCATCGATCGTACGTTCCCTTCGAAAATGAGATCAACACCCCCCGTAATTCACCTCCACGTCACCAACTGTTGACCGAGGGTCACACGCGGGTTGGCTGTGTGACGGAATCGTGCATGCCCATGACCGGCAGGCGACGCACCCGCAGCACCTTCCGCAACAACCTCCGCAGCAACCTCACCCGATCCGGGGCCGGAGTCCGGGCCGTACGGTCCGTCGGCGCGCTGGCCGTGTGCGCGGCACTCGCCGCCGGCTGCGGGGTCGTCCCCGGGACCTCGGACGGCTCGGTCGGCGGCGACATCACCGTCATGACCTGGGCGCCGGAGAACACCGACGCGACCAACAAACCCGGTATGCCGGCCATGGCGCAGGCGTACGCGCGCTGGATCAACGCCACGGGCGGCCTGAACGGGCGCAACCTCAAGGTCCTGACCTGCAACGATCACAACGAGCGGGTGGCAGCCGCAAAGTGCGCCCGGCGCGCCGCCGACGAGGACGTCGTCGCGGTCGTCGGCTCCTACAGCCAGTTCGGCGACGACTTCCTGGGCCCGCTGGCCTCCGCCGGAATCCCGTACATAGGCGGCTACGGCGTCACCAACGACGAGTTCACCAACCCGATGTCCTACCCCGTCAACGGCGGCTCGCCCGCCCTCCTCGCCGGTCTCGGCAAGGAACTCGCCACCGTCTGCGGCCCCGTCGCCCTGATCCGCCCCGACTCCATCGCGGGCGACCAGCTCCCCCAGCTCCTCGACTCCGGCCTGCGGGCGGGCGGCCACGCCCCGGCGCTGGACCAGCTGGCCGCCGAGGACGCCACCGAGTACGGGACGCAGACCAAGCTCGCCCTGGAACGGGCGACGCACACGGAAACCGGGAAGACCGGGACCGGGACCGGGACCGACGACGAGGGGTGTGTGGTGCCGGCGCTCGGGG
The DNA here is from genome assembly GCF_036345175.1 of Streptomyces sp. NBC_00576. Taxonomy (NCBI): domain Bacteria; kingdom Bacillati; phylum Actinomycetota; class Actinomycetes; order Kitasatosporales; family Streptomycetaceae; genus Streptomyces; species Streptomyces sp. NBC_00576. The sequence goes on from NZ_CP107780.1 coordinate 4,795,667, forward strand.
ACCGTACGAACACCTTCATGGACTCCTTCCGGCGCGACCGCCAGGACTACCCGGACGTGCGCACCGCCGCCGTGCTCGGCAGCGTCGACCAGACGGTGATCAACGCGAACGGCGGAAAGTCGGGCCCGTACGAGGACTCGTACATCACCGGCTGGTACCCGGCCGCCAGTGACGCCCGCTGGGACCCGATGAAGAAGGTCATCAGCGAAGAGGCATTCGGCGACAACCGCATCGACCCGCAGGACGCGGGTGTGCAGACCACCTGGATCGCGTACACCGTCCTGAAGGCGGTCGTCGAGTCGCTGGAAGGGGGCGAGGTTTCCTCGCTCACCGTCCGGCGGGCCCTCGACGACGGCCTCCGGGTCCCCACCGGCGGCCTCACCCCGACGCTGCGCTGGCGCTTCGAGGACCTGCTCGCGGTGGTCGGCTTCCCGCGTCTGGTCAACACGCAGGTGACCCTCCAGATCGTCCGCGAGGGCCGGCTCGTCGCCGCCCGCAAGGGCTTCGTCGACACGTCGAAGCTGCTGGAGAGCGTGGAGGACTGACGAGCGGCCCCTCTCGGAGGGACCGCCGCGTCGGGTCAGAGCTGCGTGGACTGGCGCTCCGTCAGGCCGTACGACTTCGCGATCGTGTTCCACAGCTCGGCCGCCTTGGCCTTCTGTGTGGTGGCGATGCCGCTCTGCTGGTTGCCCTTCGCCGTCTGGCCCGACGTACGGGCCTGGCCCTTCTTGCAGCCGTTCTTGCCTGCCACCTGGTCGGCCCAGGCCGCGTAGTGGTTGTCGGCCGACTGGGACGCCTGCCACGCCTTGGTGAGGGCGGCGGTCAGCTGGGCGTGCTCGGGAAGCTTGTCGACGGGCAGCGAGGAGAGCCGGGTGACCAGCTCGCCGCGCTGCTGGGCCGCGCCGCGCAGGTCCGTGGCCGCCTGGCCGAGGTTGTTGCAGGACTTGACGTCCGCCACGGCCTTGATCACCGCGTCGCGGCTGTTGTTGCTGTCGGCGAGCAGCTTGTCCAGTTCGACGGCCTGCGCCTTGGCCGGGTCGGCGGCCGGCGCCTTGGACTCCTCCGGCGCGCCCGAGGTCGCCGCGACCGTCTTGTTGTCCGCGTCCTTGTCGCTGTCCCCGCCCCCGCTGCTCAGCAGGGCCCCGGCGCCGATCCCGAGCACGGCGATACCGACCCCGAGGGCCGCGATGACGGGCACCCGCGAGCGTCTCCGCCCGCCGTGGCTGTCGTCCATGTCATGGGGGGCGGCCTGGAAGCCGTACGGGGCCTGCTGGGCGGCGTACGGAGGCTGCTGGGCGTAGGGCGGCACGGGGGCGGGCTGCTGTGGCTGGTACGGCTGCTGGTGCTGCTGTGGCTGGACACGGGGCAGCTGCTGGGTGGCGCCGGCCGGTGCCTCGGCGCCGGGGCCGCTGCGGAAGAGGTTGTCGAAGTCGGCGGGCGGCTGACGGTCGTCGGTGCCGCCCGGGCGTATGCCGTACGACCCTCCGGGCACCGGCGGGATGTACTGGGTGGCGTCGGCGTCGGAACCGCCGGGGGCCGCCTGCGGTACGCGGCCCAGGTACGTGGTCGCCTCGGCGTGCGTCTCGGGCGGCAGCGCGCCGGGGCCCACCGGCGGCAGGAACTGCGTCGCCGCCTCGTTGACGTGCGGGGCGCCCGGAATGGGCGCGGGGCCGTGCGCCGCGACCGGCGGGAGGTACTGGGTGGCCGGGTCGGCGACCGGCCCGGGGGTGCCGGGAACGGGCGGTATGTACTGCGTCGCGCCGTCGTCGACGGGCGGCAGCGGAGCACCGGGCGCGGCGGCGTACGGGACGGCCGCACCGCCCTCGGGGGGCAGCGGGGCGCCACCGTACTGCCCGTACGGCTGAGGCGCCTGCTGCCCGTACTGCGGGGCCGCAGGCGGCAGCGGCGCGGACTCGGCACTGTGGGAGCCGTGCGCGGCATGCGGTACGGGGAGGGGGGCGCCCGGGGTCGGCTGGGCGCCGTAGCCGGGCTGCTGGGCCCAACCACCGGACGCGCGCGGGTCGTTGTCCCACGCCGGTGCCGACGGCGCCTGTTGCCCGGGCTGCTGCTGCGACTGCGGCTGCTGGGGGTGGAACTGGCCCTGCGCGCCCCACTGTTGGTGCTGCTGGGCGTCGGGCGGCGTCGGCCAGCCCTCGGCCGCATGAGGTTGGGCCTGAGGCTGTTCCTGAGCCTGGTGCTGAGCCTGGTGCTGGTTCATGTCCGGGCCCCAAGGCTGTCCCCATGCCTGACCACCGGTCGGGTTCGGGGCCGGGGGCGGCGCCGGGGCGGGAACCGGCCGGCCTGCGCTGCCCCCCGTCATACCCGGCAGCAGCGGTTCGCCGCCGTCGGAGGGCAGCACGATGCCTTCGCGCGCCACGCGCGGCGAGGGCTCCTCGCCCTGTCCACTCTGCGTCACCGGGACTCCAACTAATGGGGGACCTTCGGAATCGTCGGTTAACGCTACCGGGTCCCCGGAATCCGATTCCACGCAGCACAGGACCAGACCACTCCCCCACCAGCCACTCAGCGTCCCACTGTGTCTCCTGTCACGCTGCCGCCCGCAGGTCCAGCCGCGCCCCGAACTCCCGGACCACCGGTTCCTCGCGGTACGGCTCCAGGCGCGCGTGGAGGTCGTCCAGGTACTCGGCGCCCCGGTTGGAGCGCAGGGTGCCGAGGAGATCCACCGCGCGCAGACCCGTGTGGCAGGCCTCCTCCACCTCGCGCTGCTGGACCTGTGCCGTGGCCAGCAGCACCAGCCCGATGGCCCGGCGCCGCGCCCGCGTCTCGGGGTGCCCGTCCAGCGACTCCTGCGCGCACCGCGCCGCCGCCTCGGCCTGGCCGAGGTCCCGGTGGCAGTGCGCCAACTCGTCGGCCAGGTACGCCCCGTCGAAGTGCGCGATCCACGCCGGGTCGTCCCCGGACTCCGGATCGGCCGCCTCCAGCGCGTTGACCGCGCGCCCCGACGCCAGCTGGGCCGCCCGCGCGTCGCCCATCAACGCGTGCCCGCGGGCCTCGGCCGCGTAGAACATCGACTCCGCGCGCGGGGTCACCCTGCCACGCGCCCCCTCCTGCGCCGCCCGCGCCAACTGCGCGATCTCCCGCGGGTTCCCGAGCTGCGCGGCGAGATGGCTCATGGAGGCGGCGAGTACGTACCCTCCGTACCCCCGGTCCCCGGCTGCCTGGGCGAGCCGGAGCGCCTGGATGTAGTAGCGCTGGGCGAGACCGGGCTGGCCGGTGTCGACGGCCATGTACCCGGCGAGTTCCGTCAGCCGTGCGACGGCGGCGAAGAGATCACGCCCGACCGCCTCCCGGTACGAGCCCGCCAGCAGCCCGGAGACGACGCTGTTGAGGTAGTGCACGAGCACCGGACGCACATGTCCGCTGCCGTACTGGTGGTCCAGGTCCGTCAGTGCCTGCGTCATCGCGCGCACCGCCGCCACGTCCGACGGCCCCACGCGTGGCCCCGCCTGGCGCGACACCTGGGAGTCGGGGGACGAGATCAGCCAGTCGCGGCTGGGCTCCACGAGCGCGGACGCGGCGACGGACGAACCGGAGAGGAAGTCCCGCCGGCCCACGTCACTGCGCCACAGCTCACACACCTGCTCGATGGCGCCGAGGACGGTCGGGGAGAACTGGAGTCCGACGCCCGAGGCGAGGTTCTTGCCGTTGGCCATGCCGATCTCGTCGATCGTGACCGTACGGCCGAGTTTGCGGCCGAGGGCCTCGGCGATGATCGCGGGCGCCCGGCCCCGGGGCTGCTGTCCGCGCAGCCAACGGGCCACGGACGTCTTGTCGTACCGCAGATCGTGGCCGTGCTCCGCACCGCACATGTTGACCCGGCGGGCCAGCCCGGCGTTCGAGCAGCCCGCTTCCTGGATGAGCGCCTGCAACCGTTCGTTCGGCTGCCGCGCGACGAGAGGCCTTGCGGCCATGGCGTACCCCCCTGTGGCTGCGGTGCCGTGCCCACGCACCGAGTTGACGTGTCTTCCGTGCCCGGAACCCCTTCCGTACGCGTCCTGACAGCGGACGAGTACGGCGAAAAGATCCGGCCTTGAAGATCAATGCCCCGCAGACATGCCGACAATGCGAAGCATGTGAGGATTGCCGGGGTAAAGGCGGTTGCCCAGCCCCACCCCTGCCTACCCAGCCCCGCCCCGGATCCTCCTGCGCGCCCCCGCTCGTGCCTCCATGCGCCCCGGATGCGGAATCGATGCACCTCCCCCGCGCATGTGACATGCGTAACTCATGATTCCCACTAGAGTTGTCCTCATCGTGGAAGAGACCATCGCGGGCCCTGATGCTGCCCAAATCCCCAAGCAACGCGGCGAATCCCTCTTGGAAACCGCCGTCCGTTACGCCGAAGAACGCCACTGGGATGTGTTTCCCGGAACGTGGCTGGAAGCAGTCGACGGGGTGCAGCGCTGCTCCTGCGGCGACACAGCGTGCGCCCTGCCCGGCGCACACCCGTCGCAGCCCGACTGGGCGGCGCAGGCCACCGGCAGCGCGACCGTCGCGCGCCGGCTGTGGACCGAGCAGCCGACGGCGTCGATCCTGCTGCCGACCGGCCATACTTTCGACGCGATCGATGTGCCCGAGACGGCCGGGTTCCTCGCGCTGGCGCGCATGGAGCGGATGGAACTGACGCTGGGGCCGGTGACGTTGACGCCGGATCGGCGGATGCGGTTCTTTGTGCTGCCGGGGGCGTCGGCGAAGGTGCCTGACCTTGTGCGCAAGTTGGGGTGGTCGCCTGCCTCGCTGGACCTGGTCGCGATGGGCGAGGGAGCGTATGTGGCTGCGCCGCCCACTCGGTACGGGACTCGGGGGGCTGTGCAGTGGGCCTGCCGGCCTACGCCTGCGAATCGGTGGCTGCCTGATGCGGAGGAGTTGATCTCGCCGCTCGCCTACGCCTGCGGGCGAGATCGGTAACTTTCGCGGTTTGGGGTGCCTGGAATGGTTGTTCGGCGGCTGCGGACCGGCTGTGGCTGGTCGCGCCCCGCGGCGGAGCCGCAGATCAGATACAGGCCCGCGCCCCTAAAAGCCTGCCGTGACCGCCCGTGGAAGTCCGCGCGCCCCTAAAAGGGCCGGCCGTTGCCCCCTGCAGAAGTGCGCGTCCCCGAAGAGCCAAAAGACAGAAGGTCTCGCCTAGGGTCTCTCGCATGGTTGAAGGTGTCGCCGTGCGCGTACAGGGCCTCTGGAAGCGGTTTGGGCAGCAGGTTGCTGTTGCCGGGATCGATCTGGAGTTGCCCGCGGGGAAGTTCGTCGGACTCGTCGGACCGAACGGGGCCGGGAAGACCACCACGCTGTCGATGGTGACCGGGCTGCTGCGGCCCGATCAGGGCACCGTGGAGGTCGTGGGGCACGACGTGTGGCGCGACCCGGTCGAGGTCAAGGCGCGCATCGGGGTGCTGCCCGAAGGGCTTCGGCTCTTCGAGCGGCTGTCCGGGCGTGAACTCCTCGCCTACTCGGGGCGGTTGCGTGGCCTGCCCGGCTTCGAGGTCGACAAGCGGGCCGCCCAGCTTCTCGAAGTCCTCGATCTGGCCGGCGCCCAGCACAAGCTCGTCGTCGACTACTCGACCGGCATGCGCAAGAAGATCGGCCTCGCCGCCGCTCTCCTCCACAATCCCGAAGTCCTGTTCCTCGACGAGCCGTTCGAGGGCGTGGACCCGGTGTCGGCGCAGATCATCCGGGGTGTGCTGGAGCGGTACACGGCCTCCGGTGCCACCGTCGTCTTCTCCTCCCACGTCATGGAGCTGGTCGAGTCGCTCTGCGACTGGGTCGCCGTGATGGCGGCCGGGCGTATCCGGGCGCACGGCCCGCTGGCCGAGGTGCGGGGCGACGCGCCCTCCCTGCAGCAGGCGTTCCTCGAACTCGTCGGCGCCGGCGGGCGCGACCACGGGTCCCACCTCGACTGGCTGGGCGGCGGCGCCCGATGAGTGCAGAAGGGGTGGGCACAGCGACCTCGATCACACCAGTCGTCGTACGGCTGAAGCTGTCGCTGCTGCGCAACGGGCTGCGGCAGTCGGCGGGGCGGCGGGCCGTGTACGTCGTCTCGCTGGTCGTCGTGCTGCTGCTCGCCGCGACCCAGCTTCTCGGGCTGATCGCCCTGCGCGGCAACGAGCACGCCGCGTCCGTCACCGTCATACTCCTCGCGGTCATGGCGCTGGGCTGGGCCGTCATGCCGCTGTTCTTTCCCAGCGGCGACGAGACCCTCGACCCGACCCGGCTGGTGATGCTCCCGCTGCGCCCCCGGCCGCTGGTCCGGGCGCTGCTCGCGGCCTCCCTCGTCGGCATAGGGCCGCTGTTCACGCTGTCCCTGCTCGTCGGGTCGGTGATCTCCCTGGCGCACGGCGGAGCGGCGTTCGTCGTGTCGCTCGTCGCCGTCCCCCTCGCCCTGCTCGTCTGCGTGGCGCTCGCGCGGGCCGTCGCCGCCGCCAACATCCGGTTGCTCAGCAGCCGTAAGGGGCGCGATCTCGCCGTACTCAGCGGGCTGGTCATCGCGGTCGGGGCGCAGCTCGTCAACTTCGGTGTGCAGCAGATCGGTTCGGCCGGGCTCGGTCAACTCGACCCGGTCGCCGATGTGTTGGCGTGGGTGCCGCCCGCTTCCGCCGTCGGGGCGGTGGACGCGGTGAGTGAGGGGTCGTACGGGGTTGCGGCCGCCCAACTCTCGCTCAGCGCGGGCGCGTTGGTGTTGCTGCTTGGGGCCTGGTCGCGGACCCTCACCCGGCTGATGACCTCTCCCGACGGGTCCACTCTCCAGGTCGACGAGCCTTCCGGCACTCGGGAGCGGACGGCCGGCGGACTCGCGCGGCTGCTGCCGGGCGGGCGCACCGGGACCGTCATGGAACGGAGTCTGCGGTATGCGTGGCGCGACCCCAAGACCAAGGCCGCGTGGGTGACTTCACTCGCGATCGGGCTGATCGTGCCGGTGTTCAACGCGATGCAGGGCACCGGCTCGATCTACTTCGCCTGCTTCGCGGCCGGGATGCTCGGCATCCAGATGTACAACCAGTTCGGCCAGGACACCTCCGCCTTCTGGATGGTCGCGATGACGATCTCGTCCACCCGCGACGCGTACGTCGAACTGCGCGGCCGAGCACTGGCGTTGCTGGTGGTCAGCCTGCCGTACGCCACCCTCGTGGTCGTTCTCACCACCGCGCTGCTCGACGACTGGGCCACGCTGCCGGAGGCTCTTGGGCTGTCCCTGGCACTGCTGGGGGCGATGCTGGCGGCCGGGGCCTGGTCGTCGGCCAGGTTCCCGTACTCGATCCCGCAGGAGGGCTACAAGAACGTCGCCCCCGGACAGTCCGGGCTCGCCACGATCGCCATTTTCGGCGGCATGGTCGGGGCCGCCCTGCTGTGCTCCCCGGTCATCGCCGCCACCATCTGGCTGAACGTCGACTCGGGCGGCGACCGGTGGACCTGGCTGCTGCTGCCGGCCGGCGCCGGATACGGCGCCCTGCTCACCCTGCTCGGACTGCGGCTCGCCGCCCCGCGCACGGCACGCAGGCTGCCGGAGATCCTGGCGGCGGTCAGCAAGGGCTGAACTTGCCTACGGCATGGGGTGTTTGGCCTGCCAATCGCGGGGAGTGAGAGGGGACGGCATCTTTTCAGGGGGGGAGCCTGCGCATGGCCAGATGGTTCGGCAGATCCAAGTCCAGGAGCTACGACAAGGCCGGGTCCGCTGCGGAGTCCGATCACCTCGAACCCCTCGGTGTCTCCGACGACCTGCGGCTGGCGTACGGCCGTACCGGCGACCCGAAGCTGCTGCGCGGCTCGCTGCAGGCCGCCGAACTGGCCGTGGAGGTCTACCCGGTCGACGACGTCCGCCACGCCGCCGCGCTCTCCTCGCTGTGCACGCTGCACCGGCTGAGCTGGGAACGCGACCACTCCGCCGCCGATCTGGTCAAGGCCATCGACTACGGCCGCCAGGCCGTCGACAAGTCCCCGCCCGGCGACACGGAACTCCCCCGGCACATGTCCTCCCTGGCCACCGCCCTCCAGGAGGCCTACGACAGGACGGAGGACGAGGAGGCCATAGACGAGGCCATCACCCTCTACCGCGGCTGTCTGGCCCTCATGCCGGCAGGCAGCGGTGCCAGGCAGGGCGAACAGCGCGTCGGCCAGGAGTCGAATCTCGCCAACTCCCTGCTCCGCAAAGGGCGTGTCAGCGGCGACAGCGACGTCCTGAACGAGGCCGCCGAACACGCCCACGCCGCACTGCGCGACACCCCGGACGACCATCCGATGCACGCGGTGCGCCTCGTCGACCTCGGCGGTGTGCTCCTCGGGCTCGTCCAGAACGGCCATCCGGAACACCTCGACGGCGCGCAGGACATGTACGCGCGCGGACTGCGGGAGCTCCCGGCCGGCCACCCCGCACGCGCCGGCGCGCAGCAGACACTCGCCATGATCACAGGCCTGCGCGAGCAGTCCGGGAACTGACCGTTCCACGAGGCCCGCCGCTGGTGCCTCCTCGCGGTGACGGGAGGAAACGGAAGCGGTAATGAAGTCGGCCGCGCCCCGCGCCCCTCAGGGACGCGAAGAACCGCGCGACAAGCCCCCACCGGCCCACAGCCGAAGAACCGCCGACCCAGCGGAGCGCTACCGCGTAAGTACGCCGTCCAGGAACGGTTCGATCGCTGCGCGCCAGGCCTCCGGCTGGTCGTAGTGCACGAGGTGGCCGGCGTCGGCCACCTCCGCGTACTCGCCCCTCGGCAGGACGCGGACCATCTCCTGCGCCTCCGCCCGGCCCAGCTCGCCGTCCAGGCCGCGCACGACGAGGGCCGGACACTGGACCTGCGTCAGCTCCTCCCAGTGCGCGTCGTACACCCAGGTCTCCCGGGACTTGAGCATCTGCTCCGGTTCGAAGACGGGGCGCCAGCCGTCGGGGGACTCCTGCATCACCTCGGCGTAGAACTCGCCGCGCGAGGGACTGGGGCGCTCCACCCAGGGGTCGTCCTCGCCGAACCACTTGCGTACGTCGGCGAGGGTGGCGAAGGGGGCGGGCCAGGCCTTGAACCAGTCCTCCCACTCGCGCTGGGAGGCCGCGCCCAGCGCCGAGGCCCGCATGTCGCAGATGATCAGGCCGCGCACCAGGTCGGGGCGTTTCGCGGCGAGCTGCCAGGCCGTCAGGGCGCCCATGGCGTGGCCGATGAGGACCACCGGGCCGAGGTCCAGCTGTTCGACCGCCGCCTCGGCGTCCTCGACGTACGCCTCGCGGGTGTAGATGTTGCCGGACGGACGGTCGCTCTGGCCGTGGCCCCGCTGGTCGAGTGCGACGGCCCGGTGCCGCTCGCCCAGCCAGCGGGCGGCGGACGCCCAGTGCGAGGCACGGCCCATGAGCCCGTGCAGTAACAGCACGCCGGGTGCCCGGTCGGGTGCTCCGACCCGGGCCTCTCCCTCACCGGTTTTGGGAGGGTCGGCGAACTCCCAGGCGGCAAGTCGTACGCCGCCTGCTCCGGTCACATCGATACGCCGCGCCACAGGTCCTGGCACCCCCCTAGCTATCGAAGATTCCTCTGTCGGTCACTGGTTCGTACAGCGTGCGCCCCTCGCTCGCTGTCACCCACAGATTATCGAATGGCTATTCGAAAATACGGTCTCCGGCCGCAACACCCCTCGTTCGAGTGACCCCGCCCAAGGAATGATCCGCGTGGCCGGGGGGAGATCTTCTGCGGGAGGCGGACCGCTCGGGGAAAACGGTCCGAAGGGGATGACCCTGGGAGCTCGGGGCTCCGGGTCAGCACAGGGGAGGACAGGCCCCGGCGCCACTTGGCGCCGGGGCCCTCTTCACATCTGCGGCACATCCTCACGCTCCCCCTCCCCGCCGGGCACCACCACTGCCGCACCCGGTCAAGAGCCCCTCAAGTCATATGCCTCTCGCGACAGCGTGGCATGCGCAGCGGCGCAGCGCTGCGATTCCGCACACTGAATCTTGGATTGGCGCCCTGGCACGGCACGGACCCCAGGACACGGCAAGTTCCTCCTCGGTCACAGGAGTTGACGGTGCGCCGATCGGTACCGCGACGGGGGCCGGGTCAGCGCTTCGCCACGAACACGTGCGAGGCCACGCCCGCCTCCAGCTCGGCCGCCTCGCCGCCACTGCCGACCAGCACCCCGCCGGCCGCCTCCGTCACGCTCACCACCGAACCGGGCTGCACACCCGCGCGACGCAGCGTGTACATCAGCTGCGCGTCCGTCTGGATGGGCTCGCCGATCCGCCGTACGACGACCGTCTTACCGTCGACACCGGGATCGAGGTCGGCCAGCGAGACCATGCCCTCGTCCAGGAACGGGTCCGCGCCGTCCTTCTCGCCCAGCTCCTCCAGGCCCGGGATCGGGTTGCCGTACGGCGACTCGGTGGGGTGACGCAGGAGTTCGAGGACCCGGCGCTCGACAGCCTCGCTCATCACATGCTCCCAGCGACACGCCTCCGCGTGGACCTGCTCCCACTCCAGGCCGATCACATCGACGAGCAGACACTCCGCGAGGCGGTGCTTGCGCATGACGCGGATGGCGAGGCGGCGGCCCTCGTCGGTGAGCTCCAGGTGCCGGTCACTGGCGACCGCGACCAGACCGTCACGCTCCATCCGGGCTACGGTCTGGCTGACTGTCGGGCCGCTCTGGTCCAGCCGCTCGGCGATCCGGGCGCGCATGGGGACCACACCTTCCTCCTCCAGCTCGAGGATGGTGCGGAGATACATCTCCGTCGTATCGATCAGTCCGGACATTCGTGCCCCTTGATGAGATGTGCCGGAGGCTCGACGGCTCCGGCGCGTGCGCTGGCCCTGGCTTCAATTCTGACGCATACCACTGACAACCGTGCCGCCGCGTCGCAACCACACGGTTACGGATCCCCACGGCCGGGTACACAGCACGTTTCACCCGAGGGTACGGCGAGGGACGCGGTAACGGCTGCGGCGCTGTTGACAGGGCACTGGTCCAGACCTCACCGTGATCGGCGACACGGACCGATACGCCGACCTCCCGAAGGGCTTACCGATGAGCGACAGCGAGTTGGCCGGGCAGTTCCTCGACGCCGCGATCGGGCTGTTGCAGCGGGTGCGCGACGAGGAGGCGGACGCCGTGACGGCCGCCGGCACACTCATCGCCGACACCGTGGCGGCCGAGGGTCGCCTGTTCGCCTTCGGCGCCGGGCACTCCTCGCTCGCCGCGCAGGACATCGTCTACCGCGCGGGCGGCCTCGCCCTGATGAACCTGCTTGCCGTGCCCGGTGTCGTCGGCGTCGACGTCATGCCGGCCACCCTGGGCTCCGCCCTGGAGCGCGTCGACGGTCTGGCCACGGCCGTCCTGGACACGTCACCGCTGCGCGCGGGGGACGTCCTCGTGATCATCTCCCTCTCCGGCCGCAACGCCCTCCCGGTGGAAATGGCGGTGCACGCGCGTGCCCTCGGCGTGAAGGTCATCGGCGTGACCTCGGTGGCGTACGCGACCGAGACGACACCCCGGAACGCCTCGGGCACGTTCCTCAAGGACCACTGCGACGTCGTACTGGACTCGAAGATCGCCCCCGGCGACGCCGTACTCACCCTCGACACCGTCCCGGCGCCCTTCGCCCCCGCCTCCACCGTCGTCACCTCGGCCCTGCTCCAGTCGGTCATGGCGACGGCGGCGGGCATCCTGGCGGAACGGGGCATCGAGCCTCCGCTGCTGCGCTCCGGCAACGTGGACGGCGGCCACGACTGGAACGCGCGCATCCTCAAGCAGTACGGGGACCGGATCTTCTACGAGCGCTGAGCAGGACCGAGGCCGGCCAGGTCCAGGGCGGTCGCGATCCGGGCGGCCACGTCCTCCGCGTACATCGCGTCCGTGCGCTCGAACTGGCTCCGTCCGGCGCCCCGCAGAAACGTCACGACGCCCAGAGTGCGCCCCCGGCTGCGCAGCACCGCGCACAGCGCGTGGACCGACTCCGGCGGCCACTGCCGCTGCACGGCCCACGCGCGGGCCTGCTCGGCGGCATACGACCCGGCGCTCGCCCGCACGGACCCGACCCGCTCCACGCACTGCACGGCCGGATGCCCTTCGCCGTAGCGCACCGGCAGTCCGGCCTGGCCGGCGAGGACGCTGGGCCCCGGCGCGCCGGAGGGCGTGGCGGCGGCGCGGACCAGCCGTACCGGCCCGTCCCCGCCGTCCGCCGAGCCGTCGGCCGCCGCGCCGCCGATGACGGCGATCCGGTCGATGAGCGCGTGGTCGGCGAAGCCGGCGAGGGCGAAGTCCAGGTGCGTGGTCGCGGCCTCGGCGGGGTCCTCGCACTCGGCGGCGGCCCGCGCGGCGCGGTGCAGCTGGTTGCTGCGGAACCGCAGCTGAGCCGCCTCCTGCTCGATCTGCTTGCTCTCGGTGATGTCCTGGAACAGCCACCCCACACCGAGCGGAACCGGTTCCTCGGTGAGCGGCGAAGCCAGCCGCAGGAACCCGCTCCGCCAGCAGCGCCGCTTCTCACCCTCGGGCGTCCGCACGCTCACCCACATCTCGGCGGGCGCGGGCGGCGCACCCTCGGCGAGTACGTGCGTCAGCGCGCTCTCCAACTCCTCGACGCCCTGCGCTAGCAGCTCACCGAGGGGCCGACCGAGTACGGCGGTACGCCCGATGCCGAGCGAGCGGGCAGCGTGCGCGTTGACGACGGCGGGCCGCAGATCGGCGTCGACGAGCACGACACCCCAGCTGGCGTCCTCGAACAGCGCCTCGCTCAGCGCGATCGACCGCTCAAGATCTATCTGCGCGTGCACCTCACTGAAGGCGCAGTACAACCCGGCCGGCTTGCCGTCGGGCCCGCGCACGGCGGCGGACTGCGTCCGTACGAGCACGCGCCCGCCGTCCTTGGTCAGCAGCGCGAACTCGTGCACCTGACGCCCCGGGGCGTGCATCGCGGACAGCAGCCGCCCCTCGATCTCCTCGGCGTCGGCGCTGCGCACGGCCCATCCGGCGAACCCGTGCCGCCCGACGGCCTCGGCGGCGGTCCATCCGAGAATCCGCTCGGCCTCCCGGTTCCAGTGGGTGACCACACCGTCCGCGTCGAAGGCGCACAGGGCGGCGTCCATGCCGTCGAGAAGGGCTGCGAGCAGGTCGAATCCACCACCGTCCGAACCTTCCGGGCCGTCCCTCTCGGGCTCGTCCGGCCCCAGCTCGTCGGTGGTCCCACTACGCCGGGAAGCACTCACCTGGACCCCCTGCAGGCTGCGTCCGCACGTACTGCGCGACGGTTCGCTCACTCACCATCATTCAACTCGAACGTGACGCAGCACACATCGCGTTCCCCCAAGTTTGAAGGAAATCGTTGTACGGCGGAAATTCGCCGTGTCCGGGAACAAGCCCCTCCTGCCCCGCCCACCACCGGACCAAACCGACCGTGCGGAATGTCCGAGGCACTTCATGATCTCGCGCCCGCCAGCCGCAGATCGACCCAGAGGTCGCTCTCCCCGTCCAGCACATACCGCTCGACCTCCACGAACCCATGCTTGAGCGCGAAAGAGAGCCCGTCCTCGTTGGCTGCCAACACGACGGTCTCGATCCGGTCGGCCCCGAGTTCCCGCGCAAGAGCAAGCCCTCGCCCATAAATCTCTGCCCCTAGCCCCCGCCGCCGAAAACCGGGCAGCACGCGCGCGATGACGGTGGCCACGGCCACGTCCCCGTCACCTGCGGGTGGCCGAACGGTGGAACACCCCACCAGGGCGTCGCCCAGATACGCGACCTCCAGCCGAAACCGCCCACTACGCGCGCGTACGTCGTCGAGGGACATGGCGGCGGGCGGAACGATCACGTTGTGGACGTGCCGCCAGTCCTCGAGCGCGACCTCATCGACATCACCCACGGGCACGATACGAAGATCAGACACGGCGCCAGGAAATCGCACGCTTCAGGGCAGCGTCAATGGAGTTGTAGCGTACCGATCATGGCGGACTGGGACATACGACCGGCGACGGCAGCGGACATCGAGACGGTGGTCGAGCTGCGCGCGGTGGTGATGCGGGCCGATCTGGAACGACTCGGACGGTACGACGAGCACCGCGTCCGACAGCGCTTCCGGGACCGGTTCGAGGCGTCACACACCTGGGTGATCGAGGTCGGCGGCGAGTTCGCGGGCTGCGTGGCGCTGCGCCCGGCCGAGGACGCCCACTGGCTGGAGCACCTCTACCTGGACCCGCGCCTCCAGGGCCGCGGCATCGGCTCGGGCGTACTGCGTGAGCTGCTGGAACGGTGCGACGGCGAGGGTGTCCTCGTCCGGCTGAACGTGCTCCAGGGCAGCCCGGCACGGCGGCTGTACGAGCGGCACGGGTTCAGGATGGAGAGCGAGGATCCGGTGGACGTGTTCATGGTGCGCGAGTTGCCGTGACGAGCGGTGAGGAGCGCCTCCGCGTGATCGGGCGCGAGGCCGCGGTCCACATCGTCGAGGAGGAGTTGGACCGCGAGTACCGGAAGTCGTCGGCGCTGGGCGTGGCCCCGGTGCGCGTGGTCGTGGCGCGTGTCGAGGCGCACGAGTTGGTGTGGCTCGTCCACTGCCAGTCCGAGGAGTTCGTGCGCACCGGGGGGCACGGCTCGATGCTGATCGGCGCCGGCCCGTACCTCGTCGACCGCGTCGACGGAGGGCTGCACTCGATCGGGGTCCTCTCCGCGAAGGGCGGGGAGTGGGAGGCCGACTACCGCGTCCGCATCCGCGGCCAGGTCATCCGTACCGCCGTGGACGACCTGCACGACGAGATACGCGAACTCGCCGCCACGCGCGGGCGGATCCACTCCGTACGCGTCCTGCGGCAGAGGCTGCCGGCGCTGTCTCCGGCGCGGGCGCTCCAGTACGTGACCGGACTGCTGGACGGAGATGCGCCCGCCCACCTCGTGGCCGTCGCCGTCGAGCGACTCGTCGAACCGATCGATCCTGTACTCACCGTGACGACCATCCGCCCGGGAGGGCCCGTCAATCGATGACCGCGGTGGCTTCGATCTCGACCAGATGGTCTGGGATGTCGAGTGTCACCACGCCGACAAGAGTGACCGGAGGCACCGGAGTGATCCCCAGTTTCTTGGCCGCCCGGGAGACGCCCTCCAGGAGCACGGGCATCTTGTCGGGGCTCCAGTCGACGACGTAGAAGTTCAGTTTCACCACGTCGTCGAAGGAGGCACCGGCCTCTGTCAGGGCGGTGCCCACGTTGAGGTAGCACTGCTCGACCTGCGCGGCGAGGTCACCCTCGCCGACCGTGACGCCGTCGGCGTCCCAGGCGACCTGCCCGGCGACGAAGACCAGCTTCGACCCGGTCGCGATCGACACCTGCCTGTACACGTCGATCTTGGGCAGTCCTTCGGGGTTCAGCAGGGTGATGGGCATGAGCGGTCCCGTCTCGTTCTTGGTTTCCAGTGGTTACTCAGGAACCGTAGGAGAGTGGCCGCTGACATGGAAGAACGCACTTTTTGGTGACTGGGGAACCAGATGGTGACCACGCAGTTCAACGTCTCGGAAAATCGCTTGAACGACGGTGACCCTCGTATCTACAGTGTGGGCAACGCTGAAAGGAGGTGATCGGGTAAATGAGTGAAACCCGGACGCGTGAGGTGGCTGCGGGCTAGCGGCTCGCCACCACGTTCAATGCGGTGCCGGACCAGCGTGGGCGACTGACACGCAGCCGGCCGAATCCAACGCAGTCACCCGACCCGCGAGCTCGCCGGCAAGTCCGGCCGGCCCCTCTTCCAGGGGGACCGAGTTCGCGGGTCGCCTGCGTTCAGGCCTCAGCGTTCTTGAGCCCTCAGCATTCTTGAGCCCTCAGGCTTCTTGAGCCTTCAGGGTTCGTTTGGCCAGTTCAAAAGCCGGGAGCATCGCCTCGTGTTCCTCGGTGTCCAGTCCTCCGAGGTGGACGACGACCGGGCCGCGCGGGGTCGTGACCGCGAGGGCGCGCTCCGTCTTCGGGGCGTCGTCGAACTCGCTCTTGTACGCGTACTTCACCTCGGCGCCGGTGAGGGCGCCCGCCTTGAACGTGCTGTACTGCGCCTTGCTCGCGTTCACCTCGGCGGCCATGAAGGCCTCCAGCACTGTGCGCGCGTCGTCGGCGCCCGGGGCGCCGGTCCAGACTCGCAGGAAGCCGATGTGCCCGGCGGGTTTGGCGTCCACCTCGCACACGAGGGCGACCGGGCCCTGACGCGGAGGCTCGTCGACGGCTTCCGCCGTCCAGTCCTCGGCTGTGTCGAAGGTGACGAGGAGCTCGCAGGCCGAGCCGGCGGCTCCGATGCTGCCGCCGCTCCTGGCGCTGGTCCCGGCCGCCGTCGCCGAGGCGCTCGCGGTCGATTCCACCTTCGCGTCGTCGTCCGCCGCTTCCGAACAGCCGGTCAGCGCTGCCAGCGACGCCACCAGCAGCGTCACCTGGACCAACCCGCGCCGTCTGTTCCCCGCCCCGACCACCATGTGAACGTGTCTCCCCTCGCTCGGGCGGGACACGTTATCGGAGCGGGCGGCGGCCCCTCGTACCGGCCGTCGTACCCGGTCAGGGCAGCCCGGCGGGGCGCCGTCCTGACCGGGTGGCGGACTCAGTGAGCGATGCCTTCGTAGCCCTCGATCTCCCGCGGGTTCCGGGTGCCCGGGCCGATGTAGCGGGCCGACGGGCGTACGAGCCTGCCGGTGCGCTTCTGTTCCAGGATGTGGGCGGACCAGCCGGCCGTGCGGGCGCACGTGAACATGGACGTGAACATGTGGGCCGGGACCTCGGCGAAGTCCAGGACGATCGCCGCCCAGAACTCGACGTTCGTCGCCAGGACCCGGTCGGGGCGGCGGGCGTGCAGCTCCGCCAGCGCAGCCTTCTCCAGGGCCTCGGCGATCTCGAAGCGCGGGGCGCCCAGCTCGCGGGCCGTGCGGCGGAGCACGCGCGCGCGTGGGTCCTCGGCGCGGTAGACACGGTGGCCGAAGCCCATCAGGCGTTCGCCCTTGTCCAGGGCCTGCTTCACGTACGCGTCCGCGTCGCCGGTGCGTTCGATCTCCTCGATCATGCCGAGGACTCGGGAAGGCGCGCCTCCGTGCAGCGGGCCGCTCATCGCCCCTACCGCGCCCGACAGCGCCGCCGCCACGTCCGCGCCCGTCGAGGCGATCACCCGTGCCGTGAACGTGGACGCGTTCATGCCGTGCTCGGCCGCACTCGTCCAGTAGGCGTCCACCGCGGCCACGTGCTTCGGGTCCGGTTCGCCGCGCCAGCGGATCATGAAGCGTTCGACGACGGACTGCGCCTTGTCGATCTCGCGCTGCGGGACCATGGCGTTGCCCTGGCCGCGCGCCGACTGGGCGACGTAGGAGAGGGCCATGACGGCGGCGCGGGCCAGGTCGTCGCGGGCCGTCTGCTCGTCGATGTCGAGGAGGGGGCGCAGGCCCCAGACGGGGGCGAGCATCGCCAGTGCCGACTGGACGTCCACCCGGATGTCGCCGGAGTGGACCGGGATCGGGAACGGCTCGGCGGGCGGCAGGCCGGGGTTGAAGGCGCCGTCGACGAGCAGCCCCCAGACGTTGCCGAAGGAGACATGGCCGACCAGGTCCTCGATGTCGACGCCCCGGTACCGGAGTGCGCCGCCCTCCTTGTCCGGTTCGGCGATCTCCGTCTCGAACGCGACTACTCCCTCAAGTCCGGGTACGAAGTCGGACATCAGGCGGCTCCTCGTGATGTGTGCGACAGATTGGCGACAGCTGTACGGCCGTGTGGCCCGGGTGCGCGATTTCTGTGCCCGGTTCGGTTCCACGGCCATTTACGCACTGCTCGCGGTCCGAAACGGTCACCTGGGTGATGCCCCGTTCGATCGGTCGTTCAACCGGACGGCAACAGCACGATATCCCTGAGTGCCACCTTTGGGGAGTCCTGCGGCACTCAGTGCCACACAGTGATGTCGCCGATACGGCAAGATGACCGTGTGACCGACCGCCGCGACGCCGTCCCCCCCGATGCTCTCGATCCAGTCGATCCCGCCGTCATGCGCAAGCAGTACCGCGCCGACGGCATCGCCGAGGGCGAGCTGGCCGACGGTCCCATGGAACAGTTCGCGCGCTGGTTCCGGCAGGCCGCCGCTGACGCCGGGCTCATCGAACCCAACGCCATGGTCGTCTCCACGGCCGATGCCGACGGGCGGCCCTCTTCTCGTACGGTGCTGCTGAAGCAGTACGACGAGCAGGGCTTCGTCTTCTTCACCAACTACGGCTCCCGCAAGGGGCGCGACCTGGCCGCCAATCCGTACGTCTCGCTCCTGTTCCCCTGGCTCCCGCTGGGCCGCCAGGTCGCCGTCACGGGGATCGCGCGCCGCACGGGGCGCGACGAGACGGCCGCCTATTTCCGTACCCGGCCGCACGGTTCCCAGCTCGGCGCCTGGGCCAGCGAGCAGTCCTCGGTGATCCTTTCCCGGGACGAACTCGACGCCTCGTACGCCGAGTTGGCGGCCCGCTATCCGGAGGGCGAGCAGGTGCCGGTGCCGCCGAACTGGGGCGGGTACCGGGTGGCCCCGGAGACGGTGGAGTTCTGGCAGGGGCGCGAGAACCGGCTGCACGACCGGCTGCGGTACGTGGCGGAGGCGGACGGGAGCTGGCGGGTGGAGCGGCTCAGTCCCTGACCATCAGGGACGACAGCGGCAGCAGGGGCAGCAGCGGCAACAGGGGCGCAGTTGCCGTCAGTTCAGGGACTCGTCCAGCAGGGTCGCCCACTGCGCGACCACCCGGTCCCTGCGTCCGGCGTCGTCCGTGAGCAGGTTCGCCAGGCCCAGGCCGCGGGACATGTCCAGCAGGCCCTGGACCGTCTCCCGAACGCCGGGGCGGGACTCGTCCGCGCCCAGCAGGTCCACGGCGATGCGGTGCGTCTCACGACCCACTCGGGCCTCCAACTCCGTTACGCGCGGGCGTAGTTGCTCCTCGTTCGAGGCGGCCACCCAGAGGTGGAGGGCGGCGCGGAAGAGGGGGCCGGTGTAAAGGTCGACGAGGGCGGTGACCACCGCGCGGCGGTCGGCGGCGCCCTCGGGGAAGAGGGCGCGCAGGGCGGTGGAGCGTTCCTCGGCGACGTACTCGACGGCGGCCGTGAACAGGTCCTCGCGGGTACGGAAGTGGTGCTGGGCGGCGCCCCGGGAGACGCCGGCGCGTTCGGCGACGACGGAGACCGTGGAGCCGGCCCAGCCGTGTTCGGCGAGGCAGGCCACGGCGGCTTCCAGCAGGCGTTGGCGGGTTGCGCGGCTGCGGTCCTGCTTTGGGGCGCGCTGGGCCCGGGGCCCAGCCTTCAAAGCGTCCATTCCGGGTCCCGTCGTTCGAGGAAGGCCGTCATACCTTCGCGGGCCTCGGCGGAGGCGAACAGTCGTGCGGACAGGGCGGTCAGCTCGGTGGTGTCCCGGTCGAAGATCTCCAGCACCTTGGCCGTGAGCAGCCGCTTCGTCTCCGCCAGGGCGCCCGGCGCCGCCCTGCGCAGCGCGTCGAGGACCGGCTCCAGGGCCGCGTCGACGTCCTCGGCCGCCTCGGTGAGGAGGCCGGTACGGGCGGCCTCCACGCCGTCGAAGCGGGCACCGGTGAGGTAGTGGCGGGCGGCGGCGCGCGGGTCGAGGCGGGGCAGCAGCGGCATGGAGATGACGGCGGGCGCCACTCCGATGCGTACCTCCGTGAACGCGAACGACGTCTGCGTGCCGCCGATCGCGATGTCGCACGCGCCCAGGAGCCCGAGGCCGCCCGCCCGTACGTGACCGGTGACCCGTGCGACCACCGGTTTCGGCAGCTCCAGCAGCAGCCGGAGCAGGCCGACGAAGGCCGCCGGGTCGGGCGGCTGCTTCAGGTCCGCGCCCGCGCAGAACGTGTTCCCGGTGTGGGTGAGGACGACCGCGCGTACGGCCGGGTCCTTGCCGCAGTCCGCGAGCGCGTCTCCCAGGTCCCGCACGAGGTGCGCGGACAGGGCGTTGCGGGTCGCGGGCGCGTCCAGAGTGAGGGTGACGATGCCACGCGCGCGCGTGGCGGCCACTGCCGGTGTCAAGATTTCTCCCTCAGCCGGCGGCGCAGGATCTTGCCCGAGACCGCCCTCGGTACGCCGTCGATGAAGGTGACGTGCCGGACGCGCTTGTACGGGGCGACGCGCTCGGCGACGTACATCATGACCTCTCCTTCGGAGAGGTCGTTCGAGGACGGCTGGCGGACCACGTACGCGTGCGGGACCTCGTTGTTGTCCTCGTTGTAGACGCCTATGACGGCGGCGTCGGCGATCCCGGGGTGGGTCAGGAGGAGGGCTTCGAGTTCGGCGGGGGCCACCTGGAAGCCCTTGTACTTGATGAGTTCCTTGACGCGGTCGACGACGAACAGCCAGCCGTCGGCGTCGACATGGCCGACGTCCCCGGTGTGCAGCCAGCCGTCCCCGTCGATCATCGCGGCCGTCGCCTCGGGGTTGCCGAGGTAGCCCTTCATCACCTGGGGGCCGCGGATGACGATCTCGCCGGCCTCGCCGACGG
This sequence comes from Streptomyces sp. NBC_00576, assembly GCF_036345175.1. Lineage (NCBI taxonomy): Bacteria > Bacillati > Actinomycetota > Actinomycetes > Kitasatosporales > Streptomycetaceae > Streptomyces > Streptomyces sp. NBC_00576. Next base: position 4,816,106 of record NZ_CP107780.1, read on the forward strand.
CGGCGTCCTGGTCGGGGTCGTCGAGGGACAGGATGCGCATCTCGGTGCTCGGGAGGAGCCTGCCGACCGTCCCGGGCGGGGCGGTGCTCATGTCGTCCACGGGGACGACGTGCGTGCCCGGCGACAGTTCCGTCATGCCGTACGCCTGACCGACCGGCGGCAGGCCGAGCCGTGCGGAGCAGGCGGCGGCGAGGGCCGCGTCCAGGGGGGCGGCGGAGCTGAGGACGTACTCCAGGGACGACAGGTCGTAACTCTCGACGGCCGGGTGCTTTGCGAGGGCCAGGACGATCGGCGGGGCCACGAACAGGCCGGTGATGCGGTGCTTCTCGATGGCGGCGAGGAACGTGTCGAGGTCGAAGCGCGGCAGGACGATCACTGTGGCGCCGTGTCCCAGGGACAGGTTCATCAGGGCGGTCAGGCCGTAGATGTGGAAGAACGGCAGTACCGCAAGGATGCGGTCGGTGGGGCCGATGCGCAGGGTGGGCGCGAGCTGGGCGAGGTTGGTGGCGATGGAGCGGTGCGTGAGCATGACGCCCTTGGGGATGCCGGTCGTTCCCGAGGAGTACGGGAGGGCTGCGATGTCCTCGGCCGGGTCGATGTCGATCTGCGGTTCGGGCGCGGTCGAGGCGATCATGTCGATGAGCGAGCGGTGCCCCGGCGCACTGTCGCAGACGAAGATCTCCCTTACGCCGCCAGCCAGTTCGGCCGCGGCCCGGGCCGTCTCCAGGAGCGGTGAGACGGTGACGATCCAGCTCGTGGCCGAGTCGCGCAGTTGCTTGGCGAACTCCTCGGCGGTGGCGAGGGGATGCACGGTCGTGACGGAGGCACCCGCGCGCGTGGCGGCGTAGAAGGCGGTCGGGAAGGCGATCGTGTTCGGGCTGTGCAGGGCGAGGACATCGCCCTTGCGCACGCCCGCCTCGGCGAGTCCGGCGGCTATCCGCCGGTGGAAACTGTCCAGTTGGTTGTACGTGAGGGTGGTGCCGTCCACGCCGTCGACGAGGGCGGGCGCGTCGCCGAACTCGGCTGCCCTGCCCAACACCGCGTCATGAATGGGCAGTTCGACGGGTTCGACGTCTGCGTACTCGCTGCGGAACATGGTTCCTCCTCGCGCAAGGGCAGCCACAATTGGTGCGCTGCTCGGTACGGCTCTCAGTACGGCTCTCAGTACGACTTGGGCAGGCCCAGGGTCTGATGGGAGACGTAGTTGAGAATCATCTCCCGGCTCACTGGAGCAATACGAGCCACCCGGGCGACGGTTATCAAGGAGGCGAGGCCGAATTCCCGCGTGAGACCGTTGCCGCCGAGGGTGTGCACGGCCTGGTCGACGGCCTTCACACAGGCCTCCCCGGCCGCGTACTTGGCCATGTTGGCCGCCTCGCCGGCGCCGACGTCGTCACCGGCGTCGTAGAGGGCGGCGGCCTTCTGCATCATCAGGCGGGCGAGTTCGAGATCGATGTGCGCCTGGGCGAGCGGATGCGCGACGGCCTGGTGGGCGCCGATGGGCTCCTTCCAGACGGTGCGCTCAGTGGCGTACCGGACCGCCGCGCCGAGCGCGTACCGCCCGATGCCGATGGCGAACGCGGCCGTCATGATGCGTTCCGGGTTGAGCCCGGCGAAGAGCTGGAGCAGTCCTGCGTCCTCGTCGCCGACGAGCGCTTCGGCGGGCAGCCGTACGTCGTCGAGGGTCAGCTCGAACTGCTTCTCCGGGGACTCGATGTCCATGTCGATCCGGCGCCGCGAGAAGCCTTCGGCGTCGCACGGGACGATGAACAGGCAGGGCTTGAGACGACCGGTACGGGAGTCTTCGGTACGGCCGACTATCAGGACGGCGTCCGCGATGTCGACGCCCGAGATGAAGACCTTGCGGCCGGTCAGGAGCCAGTCGCCGGTGTCCGGGTCGCGGCGGGCGGTGGTGGTGATGCGGTGGCTGTTGGAGCCGGCGTCGGGTTCGGTGATGCCGAAGGCCATGGTGCGGGTGCCGTCGGCGATTCCGGGGAGCCAGTCCTGCTTTTGGGTGTCCGTGCCGAAGCGGGCGATCACAGTGCCGCAGATCGCCGGGGAGACGATCAGCATGAGGAGGGGGCAGCCTGCGGCGCCGAGCTCTTCGAGGACGATGGAGAGTTCGGCGATGCCGCCGCCTCCGCCGCCGTATGCCTCCGGCAGGTTGGCGCCGAGGTAGCCGAGTTTGGCGGCGTCTGACCAGAGTTCGTCCGTGTGGCGGCCGTCGGCTACGACTTTCGTCATGTATTCGCGGCCGTAGCGGTTGCCGAGGGCGGCTACCGCGGTGCGCAGGGCTTTGTGTTCCTCGGATTCGATCATTGCGGTCATGAGGGGTCCTAAGGGGGAGGGGGGTTCGGTTGTGGGGCGAGTGCGGGTGCGTCGTGGCTTGTCGCGCAGTTCCCCGCGCCCCTAAAAGACCACCGCCAGCAAGGTGCCGACCTCCACCTGTTGCCCGGCGACTACGTGGAGAGCTGTGAGCGTGCCTGTCGTAGGGGCCGCGATCTTGTGTTCCATCTTCATCGCCTCCAGCCACAGCAAGGGCTCTCCGGCCTGTACGGAGGCTCCTGCGGCCAGGCCCTCCGCCACCCGCACCACCGTGCCGGGCATGGGCGCCAGCAAGGAACCCGGGGCGTGTTGTGCCGTCGGGTCCGGGAAGCGGGGCAGGGCGGTGAGGGTCGTGTTGTTGACGTGGATCTGGTCGGCGTACCTCGTCACCTCGAACTTCCGTCGTACGCCGGCCACTTCGAGTACGACGAGCCGCGCGTCGACGTGGACGACCCGTACCCCCTCCTCTGTCTCCCCCTCCGCCGTCAGGCCCTCGCGGGTGTGGCGGTAGGTCGCCTCGTGTTCCTCGCCGTCCGCCGTCGCGTACCGCTTGACCTGGGGCTGGGCGGGGAGGTTGCGCCAGCCGCCGAAGCGGGAGCGGCCGTGGGCGTCGGCGAGGGCGGCGGCCAGGGGGGCGTGGGGGTCGGGGGTGGGGGCGGTGAGTTCGGGGAGGTGGCGGTCGTAGAAGCCCGTGTTCATACGGGCCGTCGTGAACTCCGGGTGGCGCAGGGAGCGGACGAGGAGGTCGCGGTTGGTGATCGGGCCGTGGATCGTCGCGCGTTCCAGGGCGCCCGCCAGTTTGCGGATCGCCTCCGCGCGCGTGGGGGCGTGTACGACGGCCTTGGCGAGCATCGGGTCGTAGTGGACGGGGATCGGGTCGCCGTCGGTGTAGCCGGTGTCCAGGCGGATGTTCTCCGCTTCGGGGACGGCGAGGCGGTGCAGGGTGCCGGTCTGTGGCGTCCAGTCCGCCGCCGGGTTCTCGGCGTACAGGCGGGCCTCTATCGCGTGGCCACGCGCGCGTGGGGGGCCGTTTTCGAGAGCCTCAAGAGCACAGCCCTCCGCGACACGTATCTGGAGGGCCACCAGGTCGATGCCGAAGACGGCCTCCGTGACGGGGTGCTCGACCTGGAGGCGGGTGTTCATCTCCAGGAAGTGGGCCTTGCCGTCCTCCCCCACGAGGAACTCGACCGTGCCGGCGCCCGTGTAGTCGACGGCACGGGCCGCCCGTACGGCCAGTTCGTGGAGTTCCGCGGTGAGCGTCTCCGGGATTCCGGGAGCCGGGGACTCCTCGATCACCTTCTGGTGGCGGCGCTGGAGGGAGCAGTCGCGGGTGCCGAGGGCCCACACCGTGCCGTGGGTGTCGGCCATGACCTGGACCTCGATGTGCCGGCCGCCCTCGACGTACGGCTCGACGAAGACCTCACCGTCACCGAAGGCGCTGTGGGCCTCGGCACGGGCCGCCTCCAACTCACCGTCCAGCTCGGCAAGTTGACGTACGACGCGCATTCCGCGCCCGCCGCCGCCCGCCGCCGCCTTGACCAGCACCGGCAGGTCGGCCTCGGTGACGCCGGTCAGCGGCTTGAGCCCCATCAGCTGTTTCGCGCGCGTCTTGGACGCCATCGCCTCGATCGCGGCCGGGGACGGGCCGATCCACACGAGCCCCGCGTCGAGTACGGCACGCGCGAAGCCGGCGTTCTCCGACAGGAAGCCGTACCCGGGGTGCACGGCGTCCGCGCCCGCCGCCAGCGCCGCCCGCACGATCAGGTCGCCGCGCAGATAGGTGTCCGCGGAGGCGGCCCCTGGCAGCCGTACCGCCGCGTCGGCCACGCGCGCGTGGAGGGCGTTCTCGTCGGCGTCCGAGTGCACGGCGACCGTCCGGATGCCCAGCTCACGGCAGGTGCGGAAGATCCGGCAGGCGATCTCCCCGCGGTTGGCGACGAGTACGGAGGTGATCACAGTTGATTCCCCAGGCACTGTTGATTTCCTTACATTCGGAAGACGCCGAAGCCGCCGCGGGCGCCCTCGTAGGGGGCGGTGTGGATCGCGGAGAGGCACAGGCCGAGGACGGTTCGGGTGTCGCGCGGGTCGATGACGCCGTCGTCGTACAGCCGCCCGGAGAGGAACATGGGCAGGGACTCGGACTCGATCTGCTGCTCCACCATGGCCCGTAGCGCGGCGTCGCCCTCCTCGTCGTACGGCAGCCCCTTGGCGGCGGCCGACTGGCGGGCGACGATCGACAGCACGCCCGCGAGCTGCTGGGGGCCCATGACGGCGGACTTGGCGCTGGGCCAGGCGAAGAGGAAGCGGGGGTCGTAGGCGCGCCCGCACATGCCGTAGTGCCCGGCGCCGTACGACGCCCCCATGAGGACGGAGAGGTGGGGGACGCGGGAGTTGGAGACCGCGTTGATCATCATCGCGCCGTGCTTGATGATGCCGCCCTGCTCGTACTCCTTGCCGACCATGTAGCCGGTGGTGTTGTGGAGGAAGAGGAGCGGGATGTCGCGCTGGTTGGCGAGCTGGATGAACTGGGCCGCCTTCTGCGACTCCTCGCTGAAGAGGACCCCTTGGGCGTTGGCGAGGATGCCGACCGGATAGCCGTGCAGCGCGGCCCAGCCGGTCACGAGACTGGTCCCGTAGAGGGGCTTGAACTCGTCGAAGTCGGAGGCGTCGACGATGCGGGCGATGACCTCGCGGGGGTCGAAGGGCACCTTCAGATCACCCGGGACGATCCCCAGCAGCTCCTCCGCGTCGTACTTGGGGGACTGGACGTCGGCGGGGCTCGGATCGGCGTACGCCTTGCGGTGGTTGAGCCTGGCCACGACCCGGCGGGCCTGGCGCAGGGCGTCGTGCTCGTCGAGGGCGAAGTAGTCGGCGAGGCCCGACACGCGCGCGTGCATCTCGGCGCCGCCCAGCGACTCGTCGTCGCTCTCCTCGCCGGTGGCCATCTTGACGAGGGGCGGCCCGCCGAGGAACACCTTGGCGCGCTCCTTGACCATGATCACGTGATCGGACATCCCGGGGATGTACGCCCCACCGGCCGTCGAGTTCCCGAACACGACCGCCACCGTGGGAATCCCGGCGGCGGACAGACGGGTCAGGTCGCGGAAGACGGCTCCCCCTGGGATGAAGATCTCCTTCTGGGACGGGAGATCCGCGCCGCCGGACTCGACGAGGCTGATGAAGGGCAGCCGGTTGGCGAGGGCGATGTCGTTGGCGCGCAGGGCCTTCTTCAGGCTCCACGGGTTGCTGGCGCCGCCGCGCACGGTCGGGTCGTTGGCCGTGATCAGACACTCGACGCCCTCGACCACCCCGATACCGGTGACGAGGGAAGCTCCGACGGCGTACTCGCTTCCCCAGGCCGCGAGCGGCGACAGCTCCAGGAAGGGGGTGTCGGGGTCGAGGAGCAGCTCGATGCGTTCGCGGGCGAGGAGTTTGCCGCGGGCGTGGTGCCGGGCGATGTACTTCTCGCCGCCGCCAGCGAGGGCCTTGGCGTGTTCGGCGTCGAGGGCGGCGAGTTTGCCGAGCATGGACTCGCGGTGGGACGCGTGTTCGGGGCCTGCGGTGTCCACTACGGAAGCCAGGACCGTCACAGCAGTACCTCCGGTATGTCGAGGTGCCGGGAGCGCAGCCATTCGCCGAGCGCCTTGGCCTGCGGATCGAAGCGGTGCTGCGCGGCGACGCCCTCGCCGAGGATGCCCTCGACGGTGAAGTTGAGGGCGCGCAGGTGCGGGAGGGTGTGTCGTACGACGGTCAAGTCGGCGGTCTCCGGGAGCAGTTCGCGGAATCGGGTGACGGTGAGGGTGTGGGCGAGCCAGCGCCAGGCTTCGTCCGTGCGCACCCAGACACCGACGTTGGCGTTGCCGCCCTTGTCGCCGCTGCGGGCACCGGCGACAAGGCCCAGGGGAGCGGATCTCGTCGGTGCTGACAGCAGGGGTTCGGGGAGGGGTGCCTCCGGCAGTTCTTCCAGTACGAGGGTGTCGTGCGGCGGCGGTACGGGGATCCGGCGGCCGTCGTCCAGGACGGCCGTGTGGTCCACGGCGTCCTGTGGGACGTACTCCGCCTCGAAGACCCCGTAGGGGGCGCCCTTTCCGGGGGGCGCCAGGACATGGAACCCGGGGTAGCTGGCGAGGGCGAGTTCGACGGCGGCGCCGCTGAGGGTGCGGCCCACGGTGTTCTGGTCCGGGTCGCGTACGACGAGCCGGAGCAGGGCGCTGCCGGTCTCCTCGGTGGGGGCGTCGGGGCGGTCGGTGCGGGCGAGGGTCCAACTGATGTCGGCGGGGCGGGACTTGGCCGCGCTGAGCGCGCTTTCCATCTGACCCCGGACGAGCGCGGCCTTGTGCTCGATGTCGAGTCCGGTGAGAACGAAGGTGACCTCGTTGCGGAAACCGCCGAGCCGGTTGAGGCCCACCTTGAGAGTGGGCGGGGGCGCTTCCCCCCGTACGCCGTGGATACGTACCCGGTCGGGACCCTCCTGGGTGAGGCGGACGGTGTCGAGGCGGGCGGTGACGTCGGGGCCGGCGTACCGGGCTCCCTGTGTCTCGTACAGGAGTTGGGCGGTGACCGTGCCGATGTCGACGATGCCGCCGGTGCCGGGGTGCTTGGTGATGACGCTCGTGCCGTCGGCGTGGATCTCGGCGAGGGGGAAGCCGGGGTGGCGGAGGATGCGGGGGTCCTGACGGACGTGCTCGGCGAAGAAGGCGTAGTTGCCGCCGGTGGCCTGCGTACCGCACTCCAGCACATGCCCGGCGACGACCGCGCCCGCGAGCTGGTCGTGGTCCTGCGGCCCCCAGCCGAAGTGGGCGGCGGCCGGCCCGGCGACGAGGGCGGCGTCGGTGACCCGGCCGGTGACGACGATGTCCGCGCCCTCGCGCAGACAGGCGGCTATGCCGAAGGCGCCCAAGTAGGCATGTGCGGCAAGGCTGTTGGGGTGGCCGGCGGTGAGGTCGTCGCCCTCGACGTGGGCGACGCGGGCGGGGATGCCGAGTCGGTCGGCGAGTTTCCTGACGTTCTCCGCGAGGCCCGCAGGGTTGAGGCCACCGGCGTTGACGACGATCCGTACCCCCCGCTCATGGGCGAGACCGAGGCACTCCTCCAACTGCCGCAGGAAGGTACGGGCGTACCCCGCCGAGGGGTCCGACGGGTTCTTGAGGCGGTCGCGGCCCAGGATGAGCATGGTCAGCTCGGCGAGGTAGTCGCCGGTGAGGACGTCGAGTTGGCCGCCGGTGAGCATCTCGCGCATGGCTTCGAAACGGTCGCCGTAGAAGCCGGAGGCGTTGCCTATGCGGAGGGGCGCCGGGTGGCCTTGGGGAGCCGTCACCGCGTGGCCCCGTTCGGTGCGCGTCCGCTGCCCGGGGGTCCCGCGAAGGCCTGGGCGATGTCGAGCCACTGGTCGGCGTCGGGGCCTTCGGCGCGCAGGGCGAGGTCGGTGCGGTGGGCGCGCTGGGTGACGAGGAGGCAGAAGTCGATGGCGGGCCCGGTGACGCGCTGGGGTGCGTCCGGGGGGCCGTACGTCCACAACTCGCCCGGCTTGCTCAACTGCCCCTCCGGGGCCGCGAGTTCGACGCGGAATTCGTCGGCGGGCGGGGTGCGGCCCCGTACGGCGTACGCGAAGTCCCGGGTGCGTACGCCGATCCGTACGACATGCCGGAGCCGGTCGGTGGGGGCGCGTTCGACGCCGAGCGCGTCGGCGATGTCCTGGCCGTGGGCCCAGGTCTCCATCAGGCGGCCGGTGGCCATGGAGGCGACGGACATGGGTGGGCCGTACCAGGGGAAGCGTGTTCCGGCGGGGGCCGCGCGCAGGGCCGCCTCCAGCGCGGCCCGGCCCGCACGCCACTCGGCGAGCAGCCGCGCGGGCGGTTGTGCGGCGCCCTGCGCGGCACCCTCGTCGACGAAGCCCTCGGGTGACGCGAGCGCCTTCTCGACCTCGCCCGCGAAGGCGCCGGCGTCGGTGACGGCAAGGAGTGCGGCACGGTCGGTCCAGGCGAGGTGCGCGATCTGGTGGGCGACGGTCCAGGCGGGGGCGGGGGTGTCGAGGGCCCACTGCTCGGGGCCCAACTCGGCTACCAGTTGGTCGAGTTGGGCGCCCTCCTGGCGTAGGTCGTCGATGACGGCCGACTGGTCGGACACGAGGCGCTTCCTTTCGGGCACGACGGCGTGCCGGGCGTTGCGGCGTGGTGCGGCGTGGAGCGGTCCGTTCTCGAAGGATGGCAGCGACACCAGAAACAAGCAAGCGTGCTTGCATTAGTCGGAGCGGGGGACGCCAACCTCGGACTTTCTGCCATCACTGCGCCTGCGGTTTCTCCGTGGTGGTGAGGGCGGAGGGAGCGAGCACCCACAGCAGGGCCCGGCCGGTCAGTGGCGTCGTGGCGATCACGGTCACGGTCACGGTCACGGTCACGGTCACGGGCCAGACGACGGCGGGCCTTGCTGTTGATCAGTGTCGCGGCCACGCCGGGAATGGAGCAGGAGGGCCCGAGCGCCCGAGGGGGCCGGATCGGTGGCTTGCCGTTCCGACTCGGTGTGTCCCTCACCAAGGGAGGATCCGTCACCGTTTGAATTGTCCATATGACTAAAAGCGACGACGCGGCACTGTTCGGCAACCGATTCCTGACCGCGCCCGCACCCTCGGAGACTTTCCCCGAAGAGGGCATGGCCGCGATGGACGCGATGAGGCTCGTGGATGTGGATCTGGCCATGGAGGGCGACCCACAGCGCAACCTCGCCACGTTTGTCACCACGTGGATGGAGCCGGAGGCGCAACAGCTGATCGCCGAGAACCTCCACCGCAATTTCATCGATCATGCGGAGTATCCCATTTCCGCCGAGATCGAGCAGCGTTGCGTGCGCATGCTCGCCGACCTCTTCCACGCACCGGGCAGGACGACCGGCTGCAGGACCCAGGGCTCCTCCGAGGCGATCATGCTCGGTGCGCTGTCGCTGAAGTGGAAGTGGCGCCAGCGCCGCCAGGCGGCCAACCTGTCGATGGACCGGCCCAACTTGATTTTCGGCGGGGATGTCCACGTCGTGTGGGAGAAGTTCTGCCGCTACTTCGACGTCGAGCCGCGGATCGTGCCGCTCGCCGAGGGCAAGTACACGATCGGACCGGAGGATGTGGAGCCCCACCTCGACGAGAACACGATCGGCGTCGTCGCCGTCCTGGGCACCACGTTCACCGGCCACAAGGACGATGTCGTGGGGATCGACAAGCTCCTGCGGGACATCCGCAAGGAGCGGGACCTCGACATCCCGATCCATGTCGACGGCGCCAGCGGCGCATTCGTATGGCCCTTCCTCTACCCGGATTCGAAATGGGACTTCCGGCTACAGCAAGTCCGTTCGATCAACGTGTCGGGACACAAGTACGGCCTGGTCTACCCCGGCATCGGATGGCTGATCTTCCGCGAGGAATCCGACCTGGCCAAGGACCTCGTGTTCTACGAGAACTACCTGGGCAAGACCGACGCGACGTTCACACTGAACTTCTCCACCGGTGCGTCGATGGTGCTTGCGCAGTACTACAACTTCGTGCGGCTCGGTCGCCAGGGCTACACCTACGTCATGAAGATCATGCAGGAGAACGCCCGCGCCTTGGCGGACAACCTGCGTAGCAGCGGCCGCTTCGAAGTGATCGGGAGCGACCTCGAACAGCTACCGCTGGTCGCCTTCCGCCTCGTCGGCAAGCACGCCTACGACGAGTCCGACATCGCCTGGCAACTCTCGGCCGAGCGCGGCTGGATGGTTCCGGCATACACGCTCCCGCCCAACGCGGAGCGGGTGAAGATCCTGCGCGCCCTGGTCAAGGAGACCCTGAGCCGCGAGCAGGTCGACCGCCTGAGCCAGGACATTGAGGACGCGTGTCGCACGTTGGACGACAAGGGTGCAGCCCACGGGATCGAGCGGGCCCAGGTCAAGCGCGGCACCGGGTACTGACACCCCTCCGTGTCGGCACTCGGGCTCCAGAACTGAGCCTGGTCGCGCGCTTTCACGCGGCAGGGCGTCCGGCAGGTGATCAGAAACGCGGAGAGTGCTCCTGACCCGCAACGATGGGACTTGTCCAGGGTCCAGGTCGTCGCGTGAAAGAGGCGCTCTCCGAGTGAGGAAGCGCATCGGGCCCTACCCGCGTATCCGTACCGCCGCCCTTCCATGCGGGCAGGACCGACCCCGCCGGAGCCGTGGAACCGGGCGCCCACCCGACGTGACAGCCAGGGCCTCGCGCTGGCCATCCACAGCCCAACGCGCCGAAACAGCCCGCCAGTTGCACTGCCAAGCCGTCATGAAATGCCGAGGCCAACGCAGATTCACGGTGGCCCGCGTGGGCGGTTGTGTTCCTACTCGTCGTCCCAGGCCATCGAGCTCATCCGCCAGCCGGCAGGCGTCCGGACGAACTGGGTGGTCTTGCGGCCGGCGCCCTCGAACCACTCACCGTCGAGGAAGCCGGACTTGCGGTACTCGCTGAACCGGTGCGCGATCGATCCGAAAATCTCGGTCCGCTCGGCGACTTCCCATTCGGAGAACTCCGTCAGCGTCCCATCGGTGAGGATCTTCTCCCGGGGCTCGACGAACGCGTCAAGGTCGTAGATCACAAGCTCGCCTCCGACGTTTTTGATGATCATTCCCTGTGGAATGAACACCTCTCGGACCACGTCGACGTTCGGCCGGCTGTCGCCGGTGTTGGTGAACGCACCGAGGAAGGCGCGCATCAACTGGTCGAGTTCGGCCTTGACTTCGGACACGGGTGCTCCTCCAGAGGTTGCTTCAATGCGCCAACAGTGCCCTACGCGGGCGGGGTGGCGGAGACGGAGCGGGCGGCTCCAGGCGGCGGAAATCCGGATGCACCGCAGCCTCTCCCGCAGTACGGTCCCCCGGTGACTGCCTCAGACGCCAGTACCGATCAAGGCCGAGCCGTCGATGACAATGCCGATGACGGCTACTTCGGAGAACCCGTAGCCGCGAAGTACGACGACCCCTCCTCCGACATGTTCGCCCCCGCCGCCATCGAACCGGCGGCCGATTTCCTCGCCGAGTTGGCAGGTGACGGGCGGGCCCTCGAACTCGGGATCGGGACGGGACGTATCGCGTTGCCGTTGGCGCGGCGCGGGGTCGAGGTGCACGGGATCGACATGTCCCGGGCGATGGTGGCCCGGATGCGGGCCAAGCAGGGCGGGGACGCGATCGGGGTGACGATCGGGGACTTCTCGGCGACGCGGGCCGGTACGACAGACGGGGACTTCTCCGTCGCCTACCTCGTCTTCAACACGATCATGAACCTGACCTCGCAGGAGGCGCAGGTGGCGTGCTTCCGCAACGTCGCGGCACACCTGGCGCCCGGCGGGACCTTCGTCGTCGAGGTCATGGTGCCCGAGCTGCGCAAGCTGCCGCCGGGCCAGAACGTCGTGCCGTTCCACACGAGCCCGACGCGCTGGGCCTTCGACGTGTACGACGTCGCCACCCAGGCGACCAGCTCGAACTACGTCGAGGTGGTGGACGGGCGCGGGTCCTACCGGTCGATTCCCTTCCGGTACGTGTGGCCGTCCGAGCTCGATCTGATGGCCCAGCTGGCCGGGATGCGGCTGCGCGAGCGGTGGGAGGGGTGGACGCGGGAGCCGTTCACGAGCGAGAGCACGAAGCATGTGTCGGTGTGGGAGAAGCCGGCCGTCTGAACCAAGGCACCGGGCGCGGCTCGGTCACCCAGGTCCCCCAGGTCACCTCGGTCGTCGACCGCTCCACCATCTGCGGCGGCGTCGCGGAGCATCGGCGAGTACGGCCGCCGGGACCCCCAACTCCCCGAGTCGCCCCAGCAGTTCCGCCTCCTGCTCCCGTGTGACCGCCAGCCACAGCGAGGTGCCCGAGTCGTTTGCGCTGAGGATCCGCCGGTCTCCTTGGCGCGCCTCGGCGTTGATCGTGTGCGGTGCCAGGTCCAGCAGCACGCCGAACTGCTCGTCGTCCCTCACGTCGATGTCGATGCCCATCCCGGGGTCGTCGCGGCGTGAACGTCTGCCGTCCGCCAGCGCCTCCCGCCCCAGGTTCAGCAACCGCTCGTACGACGGCAGCGTCTCCGGTGGCCAGGCGCAGCCGACACGGCGCGCGCAAGGCGATCAGCGCCACGAGTGTCAGACGGCCTTTCCGGGACGGCTGGTGTGGAGACGTCCCCAGAGGCGGACCACATGCGCGTGCAGGGCGTCCTCGGCCTCCTCAGCGGTCAAGTGCCCTATGAGCACATGGCTGGTCAGGCCGTCCGCGAGGGCGAGAAGGGCCCGGGCCTCACGCTGCGGATCGAGCGTCGCGGGATCATCGTCGGCCCGGCCGCTCTCGTCGGCCTCCGTGATAAGGCGGACGAGGAGGCCCTGGAGAGCGGCGTAACTGATGCGGAGTTTGGCGGCGAGTGGCTCGCTGACGGCGGCCTGGGCAACGAACGCGAGCCACACCCGTGCCTCGGCGCGGTGCTCTCTGCGGAGCAGGGCGATCTCGGTGGCCGCGTGGCCCAGGACGGTAGCGGCCGACAGGGCCGGGCTGCTGGACAGGTGGGCCCGTACACGTTCGGTGATGCGCTCGCCGACGTGGTCGACGGCGAACAGGAGCATCTCCTCCTTGTTGCCGAAGCAACGCTGAACGGCGCCCAGGGAGACCTCCGCTCGGGTGGCGACGTCGCGCATGGTCACCCCCTCAGGCCCGTGTTGGTCAGCGAGGAGGCAGACGGCCTCGGCGATCCGTCGGCGTCGGCTCTCGTAGTCCACCTGCTTGGGCATGTTCGGGCGCCTCCTTTTTCCAATACGAGCGTATCGCTTCTGGGTTATGGTTCCGCCGCGAGCCCTTCGACACCTGAATGGGGAGGACAAGAACCGTGCGGGATGCCCTATGGAAGATGCCGGCCGCAGCCCAGGCAGAGGCGGTCCGCCGTGGAGACATATCGGCTGCCGAACTGGTCGACAGCCACCTGGACCGCATCGCCGACGTCAACCCGCAGGTCAACGCGGTCACTCAGCTGATGGCCGAGCGTGCCCGTGAAGCCGCGGCGCGGACGGATTTACGCCGGGCCGCAGGCGAAGAGCTGGGGCCTCTGGCAGGGGTGCCGTTCACGGTGAAGGAGACCACCGCCGTCGAAGGCGTGCCGACCACGATGGGTATCGCGCGCTTCCGCGATCTGGTGGCGACGGCCGACGCACCCCCGGTGGCCCGGCTGCGTGCCGCCGGAGCCATACCGATCGGGCACAGCAACATACCCACCCTGATCCTGGCCGGGATGCACACCCGCAGCGAACTGTTCGGCGACACCGTCAACCCGTGGGACCGGAGCCGGACTCCGGGGGGCACCAGCGGCGGCGACGCAGTGGCCGTAGCCACCGGCATGGCCGCGCTCGGGCTCGGCAACGACTCCGGCGGATCAGTACGGATCCCGGCCTCGTTCTGCGGCGTGGCGGGACTGAAGCCCACCGCCGGGCGATTCCCCGCCGACCACCGTATTCTCGGCCCGGACGACCCAGGACCAGCCTCACAGATGCTGGTCACCGACGGGCCCCTGGCCCGCAGGATCGCCGACCTGCGGCTGGCATACGAGGCGCTGGCCGGGACCGACCCGCGGGACCCGCGGGCCGTACCGGTGCCCGTCCGTGGTGAGCCGCTGCCGGGACCGGTGAAGGTCGCGGTCGTCGCCGATCCCGGCGGCCACGGCGTCCACTCCACGGTCCGCGGTGCTGTCGCGGCCGCGGCCGACGCGCTGCGGGACGCCGGGTACGACGTGCGGGAGATGGCGGACGTTCCGCGGCTGGATGAGGCACTTGAGGCGTACCACCGGATCGTCGTGACCGAATTCGCCCCGACCTGGCCGGTGGTGCGGACACTGCTCGGCGAGGGCGGAGATCGCTACATCGAGATGACGATGGAGAAGACCCCGCCCGCGACCGCGGCGGAGTTCATGCAGCTGATGGGGGTCTGGCTGGGCATCCGCCGCTCCTGGGCGGAGTTCCTCGACGAGTACCCGCTGCTGCTCGGGCCGGTGTTCACAGAGCCGGCCGTCGAGCCGGGGCTGGAGTCACGCGACCAGGCAGGGCGGGACCGAGTCGGCTCGGGCATGCGCCTGTGCACGGTGACCAGCTTCGCGGGCGTACCCGGGGTCGCCGTACCGACCGGAGTGACCGACGGCCTGCCGTCCGGCGTGCAGATCGTCGGGCGCGCGTTCCGGGAGGACCTGTGCCTGGATGCCGCCCAGGAGGTCGAGGACCGCCTCGGAGTGCTCACACCGATCGACCCTCGCCCGGAGGTCCCAGCGGCCGCGCGGTAGGCAGTGCTAAGACAGCGGGGCAGGGAGACGGGCCCTCCCTGCTGGCCGGGTGTCGGCAAACGATCGCCTGCCGACACTCACGCGTGTGATCACGAACCCAAAGTGAACAGTGTCGGCAACTCACGTCGGAAATCAACGTCGGGGAAAGGTCCTTCGGGCAGTTTCCGACGATGCTCATCGGCTACTGCCGCACATCGACGGCCGACCGCCCGATGGCCCCGGCTGCCTGCCCGCCGGGACGGTGTGTCAGACCATGGCGAGCCTGTCCACCACCAGCTCCACCCTGCGCTCGGTGTCCTCCGGCGGGAGCCGTCCGGCCCGGGTCAGGGTGGCCAGTCCATGCAGGGCGGCCCAGAACGTCTCGGTGAACAGTCCCGGGTCGATGCCGTCCCCGGCGACCTCGCCGAGGCTTTCCAGTAGCGCGGCGAAGGCGTCCTTGAGGGGTGCCGGGGTGTCCTCCTGTGCGTACGGGAGACCGCCGTCGAGCTGGAAGATGGCGTCGTAGACCGCCGGGTTGCGTGCGGCGAAGTCGAGGTAGGCGCGGGCGAGGGCGGCGACCCGCTCGCGCGGGCCGTCCGCGGCGGCGGTCGCGGCGCGCACCGCCGCGGCGAGCTCGGTGGCGCCCTGGAGGGCGACGGCGCCGATGATCTCCCGTTTGCCGCGGAAGTGGCTGTAGAGGACGGGCTGGCTGTATTCGATGCGCTCGGCGAGCCGGCGGGTAGTGACCGCGTCCCAGCCCTGCTGCTCGGCGAGTTCGCGGGCCGTCGCCACGATGAGACGTTCGCGGCCCGCCCGTTCGCGCTCCTTGCGTTCCTGTACCGACATGATTCGATCCTAGCACCGCTAGACAATGGAGCGGCAGTAGTACTAGCGTTGCCTCATCGGCTAGCAACACTAGATATCTGGAGGGGTCACCATGCTCAACGCACTCGAGGTCTTCACCACCGTGGCCGTCGGCGTGATGGTGGGGGTGGAGTTCTCCGTCGCCTTCGTCATGAACCCGATCCTCAACGCCCTCCCCGAGGACAGCCGCCAACTCGGCCACGCCCACGGGGGCCGGATGCTCGGCGCCGTGATGCCGGTCTGGTACATCGGCTCACTCGTCCTCGTCGCGCTCTGGGCCATCGCCGGACGGCACCACCACGGCACCGGCCTCGTCGCCGCCGCCGGCGCGCTGCTGCTCCTCAGCGTGGTCATGTCGCTCCTGCTGCTCGTCCCGATCAACAACCGGAACAAGACCTGGACCCCCGACAACCGGCCCGCCGACTGGAAGCAGCAGATGCAGCGCTGGGAGCGCTTCCACTACGTCCGCGTCGCCGTCATCATCGCCGCCTTCACCCTGCTCGTCGCCGCCCTCACCTGAGCCCGCGGCCCGCGGCCCGGCGGCCCGAGACCGCGCAGGCGGCGCACGATCCCCGCTCCCCGGGCGGCAGCGGGCCACCGAACTCCCGACATCCGGGAATGCAGCTGCCGCTCAGGTCCCACAACTGCGATCCCGACAAACTGCGCCCCTCGATCAGCCGCGTCCGCGCGGCCCGACCAGGCTCCACACGACTCAGCAAGCTCCACGAAGCTCACCAAACCGGCGAAGACTCGCAAGGAGAAGAACAATGTCGCTGAAGAAGATCAACACTGTCCTGGTCGCCGCCTTCATCCTCTTCATCCTCTGGTTCGGGGTGGAGTTCATCCTGAGCCCGGAGACGACAGCGCCGAGCTTCGGCCTGCCGAGCTGGCCGTCCGGCGACGGCGACGGCTTCCTGATCATCAAGGGAATCCGCGACGTCGTCCTGGCCCTGGTCCTGGGCATCCTGCTGGTGACAGGCCACCGCCGGGCATTGGGCTGGGTGCTGCTGGTGGAGGCCCTCGCCGCGTACGGCGACATGACCACCGTGCTGGCCCACCACGGCTCCGTGGCCACCGCGCTCGGCGTCCACGGCCTGACCGCGACGCTGATGGTGGTCAACGGCCTGCTGATAATGCGAGAGACCCGCAAGACCGCGGCCGCTCCGGCAACGCCCGCCATGCAGCCCGCCTGACGCCACCTTGGCGCGCGTCGGTATTCGCCGGCGCGTCGGTATTCGCCGGTCAGTGCCCGCCGGGAAGACGAGGCGCACGACCTTCTTCCAGTGGGCGGCGGCCTGGTCTCGATTCTCCGGGATGGCGCGGCATCGCCACCCGTTACGCGAAGACCGCGACCATCTACCTGGCCCGACTCCACGTCGCGGGCATCTTCCTCTGCTCCGCTCGGTGATCCGAACGAAACCGCTCAGTAGCTGTCGTAGCTGGGCTTGCCGTTCGGCCGGTAGACGCCGACGATGGTGCCGCCCTTCGTCGTCGAGACGCTGACCGGCTCCAGCGCGGTGGGGATCGCTCCGTCGGCGAACAGCCGCTTGCCGGTGCCGATGATCACCGGATGGATGGTCAGCCGGTACTCGTCGACGAGGCCGTGCCGCATGAGGGTCTGGGCGAGGTCGCCGCTGCCGACGACGTTGATGTTGCCGCCGTCGGACGCCTTCAGATCGCGTACGGCGTCGGCGATGTCGCCCTCCAGCAGCGTGGAGTTCTGCCACTCGACGGACGTCAGGGTCCGAGACGCCACGTACTTGTGCATGCTGTTCATCCGATCGGTGAACGGGTTGCGGGGATCGGCGGTCGGCCAGTACGACGCGAAGATGTCGTACGTCTTGCGGCCGAGCAGCATCGCGTCGGAGTGCTCGTACCAGCCCGCGATGGCCGTGCCGACCTCGTCGTCGGCCACCGGTTTCTGCCAGCCGCCGTGCTCGAAGCCGCTCTCAGCGTCCTCGTCCGGACCGCCCGGCGCCTGCATGACGCCGTCCAGCGACAGGAACGTGCAAATGGTGATCTTGCGCATGGTGCGCTCCCTTCGTCGACAGGTAGACCGCACAACCGCCGGAAACTCATCGCCGGAACTTCCACGGGCGCAGTACTCGGGCCGTCGTTGGATCAGCCCGGCTGTGAGGGGCGGTGCCTCTTGGACGCCGGGATGATCCAAATGACAGGCCTTAGGCCTCCAACTCCAGGGGCTTCCGGGCCACTTGAGCCGATCCAGTGGCCTCCTCGACACCGCCGACCGGGGCCTTCTTCCGGCCCACCTGTGTCCGTACCGCCCCCATGCTCGCCACGATGACGAGGGAGATCGCGAGGGCCTCGGGGGCGGAGAGGGCCTGGTCGAGGATCAGGAACCCGGCGGTCGCGGCGACGGCGGGCTCCAGGCTCATCAGGATCGCGAAGGTGGAGGCGGGCAGGCGTCGCAGGGCGAGAAGTTCAAGCGTGTACGGCAGCACGGAGGACAGGACGCCCACCGCCGCACCCAGGGCCACGGTGGTCGGGTCGAGCAGCTGCTCTCCGGACTCGACGACCCCCAACGGCAGAAACACCACCGCGGCGACCACCATGGCGAGCGCCAGCCCGTCGGCCTGCGGGAACCGTCGCCCCGTACGGGAACTCAGGACGATGTACGCCGCCCACATGGCACCGGCGGCAAGGGCGAAGGCGGCCCCTACGGGATCGAGGGTGTTGAAGCCGCCCCCGCCGAGCAGGAAGACGCCGGCGAGGGCGAGACCGGCCCAGGCGAGATTGAGGGCGCGCCGGGAGGCGATGACGGACAGGACGAGCGGCCCGAGCACCTCCAGCGTGACGGCGGGGCCGAGCGGAATCCGTCCGATGGCCTGATAGAACAGCCCGTTCATGGCGGCCATGGTCACCCCGAAGAGGACGACCACTCCCCAGTCACCGCGCGAGTACCCACGCACCCTGGGCCGGCACACCAACAGCATGATCACGGCGGCGGCCACCAGCCGCAGCGTCACGATCCCGAAGGCCCCGGCCCTCGGCAACAGCGTCACGGCGAGCGCCCCGCCGAACTGCACGGATATCCCCCCGGACAGCACCAGCCCAACGGCCCCGAGGGTCCCCCACCCCTTACGCGCCCCGCGGTGCCGCCCCCGAGAGCCCCCCGGGGCGGGAGCGACCACAGCGGGCAGGTTGGCAGAAGGCAACGCGGCGTCACCCACCCCGGCCGCCACAACCGGTCCGGCCACGACGGCCCACGAGGGCAGACGCTCAACACTGGGCATCTTTACAGGGCCTTCCCAGGATCTACGCGCGATCTCCGTACAATGAGATGCACCTTACCGTCCAGAGTAATGGACCAGGAAGGGCATGCGAACCCGTGTACACCTGACGCGCCCCGGCCCGCGCTCCGGCGCGCCTACCTCCCCGCCCTCCCTCCGTCAGCGCCGGGACATGTACAGATCCAGCGCCTTGTGCAGCAGCCGATTGAGGGGCAGGTCCCACTCCCCCAGATACTCGGCCGCCTCACCCCCCGTACCGACCTTGAAGCGCAGCAGGCCGAGCAGGTGGTTGGAGTCCTCCAGCGTGTCCGTGATGCCGCGCAGGTCGTACACGGCGGCGCCCAGCTCATGAGCGTCGGCCATCATGCGCCACTGCATGGCGTTGTTGGGCTGGACCTCGCGCCGACGGCTCGTGGAGGCTCCGTACGAGTACCAGACGTGCTCGCCGACGGTGAGCATCGTGGCTGCTGCAAGCACTTCGCCTTCGTGATGGGCGAGATAGAGACGCATACGGTCGGGGTCTTCTGCGGTCAGCGCGCTCCACATGCGCTGGAAGTAGGGCAGCGGGCGCGGAAGGAAGCGATCACGTTCCGCCGTCTCGGCGTAGAGGGAGTAGAAGGCCGGCAGATCCTCGTAGCCACCCCGGACCACCGTCACGCCCGCCTTCTCGGCCTTCTTGATGTTGCGCCGCCACTGCTGGTTGAGCCCTCGGTGAATGTCCTCCAACGACCGCCCGGCGAACGGCACTTGGAACACGTACCGGGGCTGCCCCGCAGCGAACCCGCCGTCCTCCCCGCCCGGCTCGCTCTGCTGCCAGCCCATCCGTCGCAGCCGGTCGGCGACATCAAAGGCGTGCGGTTCGTACGAGGTGGCCTCGGCGTCGCGCAGCCGCCGTGCCGCCGGATCGGCGATCGCCGCTTTCACCGCGTCCGCACTCCACCGGCGTACGACGACAGGCGGCCCCATCTTGACCGAGAAGGCGCCCTGGCTCTTCAGATACGCGGCCATCGGCACCAGCCACCGGTCAAGATCCGGCGCCGCCCAGTCGATCAGCGGCCCCTCGGGCAGATAGGCGAGGTACCGCTTGAGCCTGGGCAACGGCCGGTACAGCACCAGCCCGGCGCCGACGAGCCTCCCAGCCCCCTCATCGTCGAACCAACCCAGGCTCTCCGCCCGCCAGTCGGGCTTCACGTCACCCCACGAGGGCACCTGCATATGGCTGGCGGAGGGCCGGCCCGCGACGAACCCCAGATGCTCGGCACGGCTGATGGGCTGGACACGGAGTGGCACGAGCGGGGCTCCTTCAGCAGGTTCGGCCTACCACCCTAGGAGATCAACTCCGGCGGTCCCGTCCGTGGGCGGCCTGTCCGTGACCACGTTCCACACGGTCTGGAACAGGCACCCGGCCGTCAGATACCACCCGGGCAGATCCAGCGTCGCGGTGCGGGCCAGCACCTCCACCAACACGTCGTTGCGGGACAACACCTCGCGCAGAGCCCCGAGTTGTTCATCGAGGGCAAGCCGACCGATCATCGGCCCTGCCTACCACAGGGCAACGCCTTACGCCTCGGGGCGCTCGGCAACGAAAGAGCCCAGGCCCGGTTCGGTGTAGATGAGCCCCTCCGCGCGCAGGCCCTTGTGCACCTTCTGCGCAGTCACGGCGGCGATACCGAACTCCGCGGTGATCTCCACAACGGACGGGATGCGAGTCCGTGGCGGGTACGTGCCGTCCTCGATACGGCGGCGGATCACCTCGGCCACCTGGCGCCAGCGGGGGATATCGGCAGCAAATTCCATCACCGCACCACCATGCGCAGACGGCCGTATTCTGCGCGATTCACAGTTCACCGCTCATGCAGCAGTAGACCGCAGTAGGGTATAGCTTTGAAAGACCCCGGCAACGGATTCCGGCCGCCCCGGGGCATGGCCACCAGTCAACTTGAACGGAGCTGATGACAGTGAATGACCCTATCGGCCGTCTCATCATCTGGGTGAGCACTCTGCTCACCCCACGCGGCACGCACCGCCGCACACTCCCGACCGTCTCCCTTCTCGTACCGACCGCTCCACCGCCCGCCCGAACCACACTCCCCACCCACCGCAGCCCCTACGGCATGGACGCCGGCGCCCGTATCGACGGCACCGCCACCAGGTCCGTACGGCCGTACCTCACCGCCCATGAACAGCGGCTGCGGCGACGGGAGTTGGCCATGACCACCCTGAGGCTGGACATGCCCGGCCCGTACTGGTTCCACGGGACGGAGGTCGCCTGATGCGAGCGGAACCGGAGTCGACGAACGCCCCCGAACTGCCGTACCAGCCACGCCTGTTGCCCTGGTCCGGCCAACAGGGCAAGCCCTGTTATCTGATCACCGACGCCCACGGCGGCCCCGTGTCCCGCCTGGCCGACGCGACGGAGTCCATCCAGCTCGGCATGGGCACCGAACTCCTCGCCCACGCCCGCGAACTACTCCCGGACACGCCACTCGGCGAACTCCGTTTCCTCGCCGAGAGGTTGACGGAGGCTCTCCGGGATGCGCTTCGCGTGGCCGAGAGCCGGGGACAGCGGTTGAGCCGGCTGAACTGAGCCGCAGGGACACCCGCCCGACGCCGTGCTGGGGGCCCGGAGCCGTCCGGGCCCTCATCGCTGTGTCACTGGCCGCGGTTGTCGTTCGCGGTGACTTCGGAAGCTGATCCGCCGCCCAGGGCCAGTTGCCAGTGCCGGCAGAAAGACTGCCCAGCGTGATCGAACCCAATCCGAAGGCGGACCTCCTCCGCTGGTGCGAGCTGTTCGGTAGGCCGCTTACCAAGATCGCGGCCGACGGGGGCATCGTCACGCGCGTCCGTCGCACGAGGCGGAGACCGGGTCCCGGACCGTCCGCCACGACCGCCCTTGACCTGGAGCGCGCTCCAGATACGAGCATGGGCGGCATGAACACCACCGATCCCCAGATCGTCCTCGGAACAATGGACTTCGGCACCCGCGTCGATCCCGACCGGGCCTTCGCGATCCTCGACTCCTTCGTCGCCGGCGGCGGTGTCTGGCTCGACACCGCGAACTGCTACTCCTTCTGGAACGACCCCAGTGGCGTCGGCGGCGCCAGCGAGCGCGTGATAGGCGCGTGGCTTCGGGCCCGCCCGGGCGCGCGCGACGCGGTACGGATCGCGACGAAGGTCCGGCAGAACCCGCTCGTCCCGCACTCCTGGCCGAAGAGCGCCGAAGGACTTTCCGCCCCCGCCGTCCACGCCGGTGTGGAGGAGAGCCTGGGACGTCTGGGAGTCGATCACATCGATCTGCTGTGGGCCCACGCCGAGGACCGCACCGTTCCACTGGAGGAGACGGTCGGCGCATTCGGCGAGTTGGTCGCAAAGGGAGTAGCTCTGCGGGTGGGGGCGGCGAACCACGCCGCCTGGCGCGTCGAGCGCGCCCGGTCACTCGCGCGGGAGCAGCGCGTGGAACCGTGGACGGCCCTGCAACTGCGCCACTCACTCGTCCAGCCGCGCCCGCTCACCCCTCTCGCGGAGGCCGGCCACCGCATGCTCGCCGCCGAGGACCTGGACCTCGCGCGGTCGGAGGGGCTCGCCGTATGGTCGTACAGCGCGCTGATGTGGGGTTCCTACGTGCGCGCGGACAAACCGCTTCCGCAAACATATGACCACCCCGGAACCATCCAGGTGCTCTCGGTCCTGGACGACGTCGCCCGCGAGCTCTCGGCCACGCGGAACCAGGTCGTCCTGGCATGGCTGATGCGGCAGGGGATCGACCCCATCGTCGGCGCGAGCCGGGTGGAGCAGATCGAGGAGGCACTCGCCGCACGCCGTGTGCGGCTCAGCGACGAGCACCTGGCGCGCTTCGACGAAGCGCGATAGCAGCCGCCCAAGGAGCCTCATGACCACCATCGCCCCGGCCACCGCCGCCGACCGTACTGGTGTCTCCATCGACACACTGCGCTACTACGAGCGCGAAGGGCTCATCGGCCCGATCCGGCGCTCCGCCGGCGGGCGCAGGGAGTACACCGAAGACGACCTCTTCTGGATCGGCCTGGTCACGTGCTTCCGCGAGGCCGGCCTCGGCATCGCGGACCTGCGGGAGTTCGTCGCCATTCTGCGCGCCGAACACTCTCCGCAGGACCGGGTCGCCTTCCTTCGCGGGCGCCGGTCCGCCCTGGAGCAGCGGGCGGCGGCTCTGTGCCGGGCCATGGAGGTTCTCGACGAGAAGATCGCCTACTACAGCTGAGGGCCGGGAGCCCCGCACTCGGCTCCCGCCCTGTCCACCCCGCCTTGCCCACGATCCCGAACTCCACGCCGTCGGAGCCGGCAACGGCGCAACCTCAGGTGAGACATGCCTGCCGGGACCCCCGGTAGCCCTGCGCAACCGGTTGTCAGTGCTGTTCGGCAGGGTGTGCATGTGACGAATCGAGACGAGGAACGTGGCACCCCCATCTGGTCGCGACTGCCTTCGACGGCCAGAGAGCTGCTCATGGCAACTGAATGGGGCGCCCTGCAGCATGCATATGGGAGCGCCGAGGACACCCCGCCGTACCTGTGCCAACTCCTGAACGAGGATCCCGAGGTGCAGGCCGAGGCACTGGGAATGCTCGATATGTCCGTGCTGCATCAAGGATCCCTGTACAGCTCCACCCCGCCGGCCGCACTGTTCGTCGCAGCGATCCTGACCCACCGCCAAACATTGGCCGAGCACGAGAGCTTCTTCCCCTGGGACGACCGGACCCGACCCCTACGGGCCGCACTACTCGACTGGCTCGGCCAGATCGCCGACTCGGCCTCCTACGGCGAGGTTCCCGGCAGCGAGGACGAGTGCGGGGATGAGTACGACGGCGAGGACGAAGACGAGCTCGAAGCGATCCACGCATGCCGGAGTATCCGACGCGAGCTCTACGACGCGGTCGAACCGTTCCTCGACGATCCGCATCCGGACACCCGAGAGGCAGCCCTCGGAGCGGTCACCCTGCTTCTGAAGGCACCCGGCCTCGCCGAACTCGTTCCCCGCGCCGCCCACCGCCTGCGTAGCGTTCTCGCAGCGGACGGCAGCCGCCGAGAACGCTCCTCCGCAGCTCTGGCCTTGGGCGCCTGGGGCCAGGACACCACCGGCCTCCTCAACGATCCTGATCCAGCCGTGCGCACCTGCGCCGCCCTGGCCAGCGGATGCGCGCGCATGCCACGCGCCACCGCCGTCCTGCTCGAAGCCCTGCAAAACCCGGTCGAGGCAGACCACTGGTTCCCCGACGCACTCCCTCAATTCGACGGCTGGCTCCGCTTCACCCTCCTGCAGGCCGTCCTTGACCGCGTCGATGCCTTCGAAGACCTGGCTCCGGCGGCCATGGCCCTTATACCGCTCGCCAGCGACTTCACCGTCGACCGCGACTGGGGTCCGCTGCTCGTCAAAGCCTTCCCCACCGGCTACAGCCCCGGCCTGCCACTGTCGGCCGCGCAACGAGAGCTCCTGCAAGCCGTCACCGCCAATGACAACTGCTGGGGGAACATCGGCAACAAATTCCGCTGGCTCAGGAAAGTCGGCCTGCCAGAACAGCGGGCCGCCATCCGAGCCCTGCTCTGATCACATGGCCGCCGACGGCCCGGGTGCTCGACGCCCGTCGCCCGGCGGCAGCCCAGGGCCACTGAGCGGTACCCCCTGGCGATCAGCTCCGGCTGTCCCGTGACCCCCTCGGCCGAGGCCAGTCCAGCACCGTCAGCTCGGGCCACTGCTCCCCCCACCGCGCCGCCTTCGCCTCGTAGACGGCCTGCGGGGCAAGGACCGGGTTCGGCCGGACGACGAGGTTGAACACGTCCGAGAGCCCGTGCGGCGCGTACACACGCCACTGGCCGTCCCGTTCCAGGCGTACGCCCAGACAGCACGTCGTCGCCGCGAAACTGTCGATCGCCGCCTCGGTGGACCGGTACGGCGGGCACGGGACGCCGAACTTCTCCTCGTACCAGAGGTGGACCCGGGCCTCGTTGCGGATCTCGACCTCGGCGGGCAGGCCGGCGAAGACCTCGCGCCCAGCACCGATCGCCCTGTTCTCCGCCTCCCACGACAGGTCACCGTCGTCGAAGTAGAAGACGTCGTAGTCCTTGATGCCGTCCGTGGGCGGCCTGTCCGTGACCACGTTCCACACGGTCTGGAACAGGCACCCGGCCGTCAGATACCACCCGGGCAGATCCAGCGTCGCGGTGCGGGCCAGCACCTCCACCAACACGTCGTTGCGCGACAACACCTCGCGCAGAGCCCCGAGTTGTTCATCGAGGGCAAGCCGACCGATCATCGGCCCTGCATACCACAGGGCAACGCCTTACACCTCGGGGCGCTCGGCGACGAAAGAGCCCAGGCCGACCTCTGCACGGATCAGCCCCTCCGCCTTGAGGTGGGCCAGCGCCTTCTGGGCGGTGGAACTCGCGATGCCGAACTCGGCGGACAGTTCAACGACCGACGGCACACGGGCACCCACCGGGTACTCCCCGTCGGCGATGCGGGCGGTGATGACTGCGGCGACCTGGCGCCAGACGGGTCGGGTTCGATCGAGCTCGGGTGTCATGCAGTTGACGCTAAAACTCTGCGGTAGACCGCGCGACCGCGGTAGACTTCGGTAGACCGCGATTGGATAGCCGAGAAGACCCCCGCAACGGGAGCAAGCCGTTCGGGGGCACGGCCACCAGCTGAACCAGACAGGAGCTGATGACATGAGCGACCTTATCGGCCGCCTCATCACTTGGGTGGGCCTGCTAGCCACCCCACACGGCACCCACCGCCGCACACACCCGACCACCCCCCTCACGCCCACCAGTCCGCCCCCAGCCCGAACCCCACTCCCCACCCACCGCAGCCCCTACAGCCTGGACGCCGGCACCCGTATCGATGGCACCACCACCAGGTCCGTACGCCCGTACCTCACCGCTCATGAACAGCGGCTACGGCACCGGGAGTTGGCGACGGCCACCCTGGGGATCGACGTGCCCGGCCCGTACTGGATCCACGGGACGGAGGTCGCCTGATGCGAGCGGAAACGGAACCGGAGTCGACGAATGCCCCCGAACTGCCGCACCGGCCACGTCTGTTGCCCTGGACCGGCCAGGAGGGCAAGCCCTGTTACCTGATCGCCGACGACCACGGCGGCCCCGTGTCCCGCCTGGCCGACGCGACGGAGTCCATCCAGCTCGGCATGGGCACGGAACTCCTCGCCCACGCCCGCGAACTGCTCCCGGACACGCCACGCGGCGAACTCCGCTTTCTGGCCGAGCGATTGACGGAAGCCCTCCGGGATGCGCTCCGCGTGGCCGAGAGCCGGGGGCAACGGCTGAACCGGCTGAACTGAGCGGCAGGGCCGCCAGCCTGATGACGCGATGGCGGGCCCGAAGCCGACCCGGGCCCCATCACCGTGCCCACATGGCCACGCCTGCTCAGCGATAGCTCGACCGAGGCGCCCTGAACCGCCCTTGGTCACGCCGCCCGGCTTCACCCGCCTCACCCCGTCGGCGCCTCTCCTCTCCCGTCACGCGGCCCGAACGCGCCCAACGCCTCCGCGTCCGTCGCCCGGGCGTTCAGGTAGTAGTCGGCCCAGTCGGCGATCTCCGGGTACGCGCACTCCGCGACGAGGCGGGTGATCGCGGCCGGGATGTCGTACCGCGTCACGCGCAGGTCGGTGCCGGGGCCGAGGAGGCACCAGTGGGCGCCCGGGCGGCCGTACGGCATGCCGATGCTGCCGGGGTTCACGACGAGGCGGCCGTGGGCGAGGCGGACGTACGGCATGTGGGTGTGCCCGCAGACCACCGTGCGGACCGTTTCGGGGACGTCCGCGAAGACTTCTGTCCAGCGATCGGGGCGGGAGTCCACCAGGACGATCTCCTCGTCGTCGCGGGGTGTGGCGTGGCAGAAGAGGACGTCGCCGAGTCCACGGACGGGGAGGGTGAGGGAGGTGGGCAGGGCCGCCAGGAACTCGACGTCGGTGTCCGTGAGTTGGGCTGCTGCGAAGGGGGCGATGGGGTCGGGGATCGACGTCCGCTTTCCTCGTCGGTACTCGACCAGTTCCCGGTCCGCGTTCCCGGCGATCCACAGCACCCGGTCGCCCTGTTCTCGGAGGAGGGTGAGAACCTCTGCCGGCTGGGGGCCCGCCGTGATGTCCCCCGTCAGGACGACGCGCTCCGCGGCGGCCACTTCCGGCTCGGCGAGCACCGCTTCAAGGGCCGGGAGCACCCCGTGGATGTCGGAGAGGACGGCCACCCGGTTCAACTCGGCCGCGCTCATGTCGCGTCCCCTTCCAGTTCCAGTTCCGTTTCGAGTTTCTCCGCCAGCACCTCCGCCAGATGCCGCCCCCGCACCCCGCCCAACTGCTGAAGCTGCGTCCGGCACGAGAACCCGTCCGCCAGCACCACAGCCCCCTCCCCCGCCTCCCGCACCGCCGGCAGCAGCCGCTCCTCCGCGCAGGCCGTCGACACCTCGTAGTGGCCCTTCTCGAAGCCGAAGTTGCCGGCCAGCCCGCAGCAGCCGCCTGCCAGTTCACCCGTCAGGCCGGCGGCCTCCCGCAACCGTCTGTCCGCCGCGTCGCCCAGTACCGCGTGCTGGTGGCAGTGGGTCTGGCCGGTCGCCGGGCGGTCCACTCGGGGCGGGGTCCAGTCGGGGGCGTGGCGTTCCAGGGTCTCCGCGAAGGTGAGGACCGCGTTCGCGAGGCGCCGCGCGCGTGGGTCGTCGTGCAGCAGTTCCGGGAGGTCCGTACGGAGTGCTGCCGCGCAGCTCGGCTCCAGGACCACCACCGGGGTCCCCGTCTCCAGTACCGGTTCCATGATGTCGAGCGTGCGGCGCAACACCGCCCGGGCTCGGTCCAGTTGGCCGGTCGAGACGTAAGTCAGGCCGCAGCAGACCCCGGTGCGGGCGGGCGGCGGCAGCGTCACCTCCAGGCCCGCCGCCTCCAGTACGCGTACGGCCGCCCGCCCCACCGACGGTGTCAGGTGCTCCGTGAAGGTGTCGGGCCAGACCATGACAATCCGGCGCCCGCTGTCCCTCCCGGGGACCCGCCTCCCCCACCACCGGCTGAACGTCTCCCTCGCCACCGCCGGAATCTCCCGCTCGGGCGCGATTCCGCCCAGCCGTTTCGCCAGCGCCGCCAACACGCCTACCGAGGCGAGGGAGTTGAGCACCCACGCCGTACGTGTACGAGCGACAGCCCTCAGCCACACCGGCAGCCAGCCCATCGCATAGTGCGCCGCCGGGCGCAGTCGGCCGGACCAGTGGTGGTGGAGGAACTCGGCCTTGTACGTGGCCATGTCGACCTCGACCGGGCAGTCCGAGCGGCAGCCCTTGCAGGAGAGGCACAGGTCCAGCGCGTCGCGGACCTCCTCCGACCGCCAGCCGTCCGTGATCACCTCGCCGGCGAGCATCTCGTGCAGCAGCCTGGCACGCCCGCGCGTGGAGTGCGCCTCCTCACCCGTCACCCGGAAGGACGGGCACATCACATCCGAGCCTCCACCGCCCCCCGTACCGAGCGTCGGCGCCGGTGTACGGCACTTGGCCACGCCCACACACCTGCTCACCGCCGCCGAGAAGTCCCCGCCGTCCGCCGGGTAGCCGAAGGCCACGTCCACCGGCTCGCGGGGGAGGACCGCGAAGCGGAGGTTCTCGTCGAGGCGGGCGGGGCGGACCAGCATGCCGGGGTTCAGGAGGTCGTCCGGGTCCCAGAGGGCCTTCGTGCGCTCGAAGAGGGCGATCACCTCGGGGGCGTACATCCTCGGGAGGAGTTCCGCGCGGGCCTGGCCGTCGCCGTGTTCGCCCGAGAGCGAGCCGCCGTGCGACACCACCAGCTCCGCCAGCTCCTCCGAGAAGCGACGGAAGCGGGCCACACCGGGCGCCGTCAGAAGGTCGAAGTCGATGCGTACGTGGATACAGCCGTCGCCGAAGTGGCCGTACGGCGTGCCGCGCAGCCCGTGGTCTCGCAGCAGCCCCCTGAAGTCCCGTAGGTACGCGCCCAGTCGGGGCGGCGGTACCGCGCAGTCCTCCCAGCCGGGCCACGCCGCCGTGCCGTCCGGCATCCTCGTCGCCGTGCCGCTCGCGTCCTCCCGGATGCGCCACAGGGCGCGTTGGCCGGACGGGTCGGACACCACGAGGGCGTCGGTGACGTCCGCCGCGCGCACGATCGCGTCCGCACGCGCGCGTGCCTGAGCCGCTTCCGCGCCGCCCGTCTCCACGAACAGCCAGGCGCCGCCCCGGGGCAGGTCCGTGGCGGTGCGGACCAGGTCGGCGGCCATGCCCTCGACCGTCAGCGGACCGTACGGCAGCAGGCCGGCCGCCGCTTCCGCCGCCGCGCTCTCGTCCGCGTACGCCAGCACGGCCAGCGCACGTGCGCGCGGGGCCTCGACCAGGCGTACGACCGCCTCCGTGACGATGCCCAGGGTGCCTTCCGAGCCGCAGAAGGAGCGGGCGACGTCCGCGCCCTTCTCGGGGAGCAGCGCGTCCAGCGCGTACCCGGAAATGCGGCGAGGGAGATCCGGGAAGCCCGTGCGCAGGCGGGCCAACTCGCCCTCGGCCAGCCGGCGCAGGCCGTCCGGGGCGCCCGCCCAGTCCCGGCCCGGACGGAGGCGGTCGCCGCGCGCGCGAATCACCGTCAGCTCGCGCACGCTGTCCGCGGTCGTGCCCCAGGCGACGGAGTGCGCGCCGCAGGAGTTGTTGCCGATCATGCCGCCGAGCGTGCAGCGGCCGTGGGTCGACGGGTCGGGGCCGAAGCGCAGGCCGTGCGGGGCGGCGGCCTCCTGGAGGCGGTCGAGGACCAGGCCCGGCTGAACAACCGCCGTGTGTTCCTCGTGGTTGAGGGAGAGGAGTTGATTCATGTGCCGGGTGAAGTCCAGAACGACCCCCGTGCCCGTCGCCTGGCCCGCGATCGACGTGCCCCCGCCGCGCGCCACGACGGGCACACCGTGCGCCCGGCAGACGGCCAGGGCCGCCGCCACGTCGTCCGCGTCGCGCGGTGCGACCACGCCCAGCGGGACGCGCCGGTAGTTCGACGCGTCCATGGTGGTCAGCGCCCGGGACGTCGCGTCGAAACCGACCTCGCCCCGAACGGCCCCCCGCAGTTCCGCCTCCAGCGGCCGAAGATCCGTCATGCCCCCAGCATGCCTCCCGCCACTGACAGTGACTGTCCGGGCACCCCGTGAGACGTGGACGGTTTGTGAGGACCGAACCGAAACACCTCAAATTCGATCACTAACTCCCCTATAGTTACGGCCAGTTGAGCACCAACAGTTACTTCACACTCACGAACCGAACGCAGGCAACAGCACCGAGGACACCGCCGAGGACCGACCGAGGAATCGACCGAGACCGACCGAGGACCGCTTGATGACCGCGCCCCGCCAACCCGGCGAACGCCCCGCCTACCGCGCCCTCCTGCCCGCCCCGCTGCTCACCGCCGTGCTCGCCGCGCTGGCGGTGGCCGGCGCGGTCGCCCGGGCGCCGGACGAGGCGCGCGCCCCGCTCACGCTCGGCGGGGCCGTCGCCGCGCTGGTGCTGTGCGTGGCCGTCACCGTCGCCACCCACGGGATCCGGTCCTCCCGGCTGCTGCGCCAACAGCTCGCGACCGTCACCGACGACTCCGGTCGCCTGCTGCACGACCGGGCCCGCCTCACCGAGGAGCTCAACCAGGTACGGGCCGGGCTGACCGCCGATCTCGAACGGGAACACGCGCGCGTGTCCGCCGATCTCACCCGCGAACGCGCCCGTCTCACCGAGGCCTCCGCCCAGGAGTTCACCCGCATCCAGCGGGAGAAGGCCTACGAGATCACCCTGCTCACCGAGGGCAACGCCCGCCTCGCCGAAGAGCTGCGCCGGGCCAACCAGGAGCGGGCGGCGGCCCTCGCGGCCACCGCCAACGCGGCCGGCCGTATGCAGGCGCTGGCCACGAGCACCCTCGCCGACCTGCGCGCGATGGAGGACCGGCACACGGACGAGGACGTCGTCGCCGACCTCCTCCACCTCGACCACCGCACCGCCCAGGCGGGCCGCCTCGCCGACTCGATCGCCGTCCTCTCGGGCGCCCGCTCGGGCCGCCGCTGGGCCCGCCCGATCGTCATGGAGTCGATCCTGCGCGGCGCCATGGGCCGCATCAGCGGGTATCAACGCGTGCGCGTGCACTCCACCAGCGACGCCGCCGTCGCCGGACACGCCGCCGAGGGCGTCATGCACGCGCTCGCCGAACTCCTCGACAACGCCGCGAACTTCTCGCCGCCGACCGCCGAGGTCCACGTGTACGTCGAGGAGGTGCCCGCCGGGGTCATCGTGTCCGTGGAGGACAGCGGCCTGGTCATGGGCGAGGTGCAGCTGCGCCGCGCCGAACAGGCCGTCTCCGGCGAGGTCGGGCGGAACGGGGCGCCCGGGAGGAACGGCGAGAGCACCGTCAGCGTCGGACTCGGCGGCCTCACCGGCACCCGCCTCGGTCTCTCCGTCGTCGGCCGGCTGGCCCGCAAGTACGGCCTCAAGGTCTCCTTCCGCCCCTCCGCGCGCGGGGGCACCGGCGTCCTGGTGCTCATCCCACAGGACATCCTGGCCGGGGACACGGTCGCGGCGGAGCCGCTGCCGATGCCGACACCGCCGACACCGCCGACGCGGATGGCACCGCCGGTACCGGAGGCACCCACGGCGCCCGTGCCCACGCCCGGCGAACCCTGGGAGGCCCGTTCCGAGGAACAGGGCCAGGACCAGGACCCGCGGGTGTCGTACGCGGAGGAGGCTCACGCGGACTGGCCGTACCCGGAGGAGCCGTATCCGACGGGACCGTACGCGGACGGGCCCTCCGCGCAGGAGGCGTACCCGGAGCAGCCCTACGCGGGGCAGCCGTACGCGGAACAGCCGTACGCGGGGCAGCCGTACGCGGAACAGCCGTACGCGGGGCAGTCGTACCCGGAGCAGTCGTACGGAGCCGCTCGCGCCGCCGTCGGCGACCTGGACCCGGACCCCGTGCCCACCCACGAGTCCCCCGACCATGCCCCAGCCCCGGCACCGGCACCGGCACCGGCACCGGAGCACTCGGAGAGCCACACCGCGGACGTGCCCTCCAGTGTGCTGCCGCAGCGACGCCGTGGCCGTACGCTCGCCGAGGCCGAGCGCGCCCGGGGAGCCGCACGGGCCGACGAGTCGAGGTTCTCGATCCCTCTCGCGCCGCCCGACCCCGAACCCGACGACACGCGCGAGCGTGTGGCCCGTTTCGGGATTTTCCGGCAGGCCGTACGCGGCACCGTGCCTGACCAGGCGGCCTTCCAGGGCAGTACGAGCCCGGAACAGGCACCCGCACCTGCACCCGCACCCCCGGCTGAAGCCGCGCCGCCGTCCCCCACCTCCACCTCCCACCCGGAAGGCGACCCCACCTGATGACCGGCACCGGTACTGGCCTCGGCCCCGGCCCGACGACCGCCGACGAGAAGCTGACCTGGCTCATCGAGGGTCTCCTGGAGCGCACCCCGGGTGCCCGGCACGCGCTCGTGCTCTCCCGGGACGGCCTGAAGCTGTGCCGTACGCCGGAGCTGTCCGTCGACCAGGCGGACCAGCTCGCCGCGATCGCCGCCGGAATCCAGTCCCTGTCGCACGGCGCGTCCGTGGAGTTCGGGGACGGCACCGGAGGCGTGCGGACCGCGATGACCGAGTTCTACGGCGGGGTGCTGTTCATCGTCGAGGCCGGCCAGGGCGCGCACCTCGCCGTCGTCACCGCCGAGGACGCGGACGCCGGTCTTGTCGGCCACAACATGAGCGAACTCGTCGAGCAGCTCGGGGAGCACCTGCGCGCCCAGCCCAGAACAGTTCAGCCTCGTACGGCCCAGCCCCGTACGGCATGAGCCGACCGGCGGGACAACCGGCAGGACAACCGGGGAACCGCCCGGGAAGGGACGATTCTCCGGACCGTCTCTACACCCTCACCGGAGGGCGCAGCCGCTCCGCGCCCGGCAATCCGTTCGATCTGGTGACGCTGGTCGTCGCCGAGAGCGGTCCGGTACCGGGGATGCAGTCCGAGCACGCGGCGATCCTGCGGCTCACCGAGCGCCCCACGGCGGTGGTGGAGGTCGCCGCCGTGCTGCGGCTGCCGGTGGGCATCACGAAGATCCTGCTCGCCGACCTCCTCGCCGCGGGCCGCGTCAGCGCCCGCCATCCGCGCCGGACCGCCGTTACCGACCCCGACATCCTGGAGCAGGTGCTCGTTGGACTCCGCAACCTCTGACCCGGCAGGAGCCGGCGGCCCCGGCCCCGACGCCGGCCCACGGCCGGCGGCCGACCCACGGCCACCGCTCCACGCCTCCGCCGACAACGGGCTGAAGATCGTGGTCGTCGGCGGCTTCGGGGTCGGCAAGACGACGCTGGTGCGTTCGGTCAGCGAGATACGTCCGCTCAGTACCGAGGAGACGATGACGCGGGCCGGCGAGGCCGTCGACGACGTCAGCGCGGTGCGCGACAAGAACGCGACGACCGTCGCCTTCGACTTCGGCCGCATCACGCTCGACGCCCGCAACGTGCTGTACCTGTTCGGCGCGCCGGGCCAGGAACGCTTCTGGTTCCTCTGGGACCGGCTGTTCGCCGGCGCGCTCGGCGCGGTCGTCCTCGTCGACACCCGCCGCCTCGACGACTCCTGGTACGCCATCGACCGCCTCGAACAGCACGGCACACCGTTCGTCGTGGCCAACAACGACTTCGGCGGCCCCGACTTCGCCCCGCAGGCCATCCGCGACGCGCTCGACCTCGACCCCGACGTACCGCTCGTACACTGCGACGCGCGCGCCCGGAGTTCGAGCAAGCGGGTACTGATCGCGCTCGTGGAACACGCGAAACACCGTTACCAGCGTTCCCGTTCTGGTTCGGGTTCGGGTTCGGGTTCGGGTTCGGGTTCGGGTTCACTCTCACTTTCACGTTCGTACGATGGTCAAGTGTCCGCATCCAACGAGGAGTTGCCCCGGTGACCGCCGCCCATGTCCCCCTCAACGGCCCCCGGTTGCGAACCGAACCCGACCGGCTGTACCGGGAGATGCGGCACGAACACGGGCCGGTGACACCGGTGTTGCTCGACGGGGACGTACCCGCGTGGCTGGTGCTCGGCTACCGCGAACTGCATCAGGTCACCGGCGATTCCGAGCTGTTCAGCCGGGACTCGGGGCTCTGGAACCAGTGGGCGAGGATCCCCGCCGACTGGCCGCACCTGCCGATGATCGGCCGCGGCCAGCCCTCGATCCTCTACACCGTCGGCGAACGCCACCGCCGGCGCGCCGCCATGGTCGGCGGCGCGCTGGAGGAAGCCGATCCGGTCGAACTGCGGGCGTACACCGAGCAGTTCGCGGACGAGCTGATCGACTCGATCTGCGCCCGGGGCGAGGCGGACCTCGTCCAGGAGTACGCGATGCGGCTGCCGGTACGGGTCATGGCCCGGCTCTTCGGTTTCGCCGACGAGGACGGTCCTGGCCTGGTCACCGCGGCGCTCGCCATGACCGACGGGCAGGCGACCGGCATGGCCGGTCAGCAGCACCTGATCGCGTCGATGGGCCGACTGCTGGCCGCCCGCAAGGAGCACCCCTCGGACGACGTGGTCTCGCGGATGCTCGCGAACCCGTACGGCTTCACGGACGAGGAGATCACCCACGACCTGATGATCATGATCGCGGCGGGGAACGATCCGACCGCCCACTGGATGGGCAACTCGCTGCGCCTGATGCTCACGGACGAACGGTTCGCGGCCTCCCTCTTCGGCGGCCGCAGCAGTGTCGCCGAGGCCATGAACGAGGTCCTGTGGGAGGACGCGCCCGTGCAGACCATGCCGGGCCGCTGGGCATCCCGCGACACCCGGCTCGGCGGCCGGCACATCCGTACGGGCGACCTGCTCCTCCTCGGCCTCCAGGGCGCCAACTCCGACCCCCAGGTCCGCACCGACGGCTCCGCCCTCACCGGCGGCAACAACGCCCACTTCTCCTTCGGACACGGGGAACACCGGTGCCCGTTCCCGGCGCAGGAGGTCGCGGAGGTCATCGCGAGGACAGGCATCGAGGTCGTCCTGGACCGCCTCCCGGACATCGACCTGGCAGTCCCCGCCGAGTCCCTGACCCGCCGCCCGTCCCCCTGGCTGCGGGGGCTTACGGAACTGCCGGTGCGGTTCACTCCTACGCCGGCGCTGGGCGTCGTACCGCTGTAGGCCCTTTCTCAGGGGCGCCTCCGGGTCACCTCAGGGGCGCGCGCCGGGCTTGTCCACGACGCCCCAGGCGGCCCGTGCCGTGATGATCCCGGGATCCGACTCCTGGAGATCCTCCGGCGACTGGCTCATTCCCTCGGGAAGTTCGATCGGCCCGACGCCCTGGACCTCCCCCAGATAGGCGTACGTCTCGGGGTCGAAGAAGATCTCCTGTTTGCCCGTCCAGCCGGCGGCGCTGGGCTTGGCATAGGTCACGGTCACGCCGATCGCCGGACGCCCGAGGGGGTCCTCGACGCCCTTCTCCACCCGTGCACCGGGGATCTTCGCGAGCGCGCGGAACAGGCCCGCCTGGACCTTCGGCGGGATGAGGACGGAGCGGTAGAGGACGTCGATCTCCCGCCAGTCGCGTTCCGCCGGCGTCTCGCCGGGGATGTCGCCGATGGCGTGCTCCTGGCGGATGCGCTTCATCATGCGGTCGGGGTCGCTGGGGAGGGTGGCGAGGAAGCGGTAGAACTGACGCTGGGACCGGTCGTCGTAACCCTCCTCCTTCCACTTCTCCTCCTGGTTGGGGCCGTACCAGACCTGCAGTTTGTTCGGGTCGAAGTCCTCGAAGTTGCCCGCGGACGGGGAGCCGGGCAGGCGGGCGGCGCCGGTGCCGTCCCAGCGGGTCCACTGTTCGGACGTCTGGGGCCCGTCGCTGCCGAAGGAGGTGCTCTTCTCGTAGACCCACTGCTTCGGACGGGGCTCGTTCGCGCCGAGCTTCTCGACGGTGGCCGCGGCCAGTTCGAGGGTGTCGGCGGAGGCCTGCGCGGAGAGCAGTTGGCCGGCCGGCGATGCGGTACTGGTGGTGTCGCCGGACAGGGACGCGACAACACCACCGGCGACGGCGAGACCGGCTACCGCCGCGGCACCCACGAGGACGAGACGACGCCGGGGGAGGGACAGGGACAGGGGCGTACCCATGGCCCCGTTCCCAGCTCCGACGGTCTCCTCCCGGAACGCCGCCGTGAGCAACTCCCTTTGCGGTGCGAGGAGTTCAGGGCTGGGAAGGGGTACATCGGAACGCATCTCACGCAGTGCGGACACTTCGGGAAGTTCGGAGAGATCGTTCATGTGAGGTCGCCTTCGGGTGCGTGCGGTTCGAACGTTTCACTGAAGGGGCTGTGCGCACCGGCCGAGGCGCGCAGCTTGCGACGCGCCCGGTTAAGCCGTGAGCGGACGGTGCCCACCGGGATGTCCAGTGCCTCGGCGATCTCCTGGTAGCTGAACTCGGCCCAGGCGAACAGCAGCAGTACGTGCCGGTCGCCCTCGGAGAGCTTGGCCAGCGACTTGGCGAGGGGCCGGGAGGCGGCCTGCGCGGCGACGCGGTCGTCGGCGGAGTCGGTCCAGGTCTCGGCCACGGGATCGTGCCCGGTACGGGCGAGGAGCTTCAGCGCTCGCACCTCCTCACGGCGATGCCGGCTGATCAGTTTCGCCGCGATGCCGTACAGCCAGGGGCGGACGCCGGCGCGCTCGCTGTCGTAGCGGGCGCGTATCCGGAAGGCGGTGAGGAAGGTGTCGGCGGTGACGTCTTCGGCCGCGTCATGACCGAGTCGCCGGGCGACGTACTGATGGATGGCGGGCGCGTACCGGTCGAAGAGCGCCGCGAAGCGCTCCGGTTCGTCGAGCGACGCCGCGATCAGCACGGCATCCGCCTCCGCACCGGCCCCTTGGTAGGGCCGGCAGAGGGAATCAGTCATGGACGGTCCGTGTCGTCAGAGGGTCATGAGGAATTGGACAGCGTTCTCTCAGTACTTGCCAAGAAACGGGGATCGGGTTCACGGAGGTTCGAGGCAGCACCGGCCCGCACCCCTCCAGCACCGGCCGGCATTCCCAGCCCGTCCGGGGGTCCCCCCTCTGGCAGGGGCGGCGGGGGCGAGTTCCAGCCGCCCCAACTGGCCGAGTTCCGCCAAGTGGCGACGTCACGCAAGGGCTGGTGAACTGGATGAAGGGATCCCTCCACCTCTACATCCCAAACCGGAAGCGTCGGCCCCCGGCCGATCCCGGCGGAGCCGACGGAGTGGTGGTCAATGGGATACGCACTCCATCAGCGCAAGGTCAAGATCGTCACAGGTCCGCCGGAGGGAGGCCCTCTCCGGGAACTGTGGGCGCACGGCCGGCGCCCGTTCGTCGCCGCCTTCTGGCACCTCCGCACCCGGTGGCTGATCCACCGGGGCGTCACGCGCGCCAGACGGTGGTGGAATCCGCCGTGGACGACCGCGCTGGTCGCGGTCGTCGCCCTGTTGACCGCTGGACTGCTCGCGTGGGTCTTCGTCGCGGTGCTGGATCTCGTCGGAAAGACGTCGTGGGTGGGCGGCTTCGGACCGCACAAGCTGTGCGGGGGCGACGACAACAAGGCCAACAACAACTCCGCCGCATGCGACGTGGTCAGCGGCGTCGCGATGCCCATACTCGTACTGGCCGCCTCGACCCTCCTGTTTCTGTCCTGGCGGCTGTGGCAGGTCCGCCGGTTCTGCACGTACCAGGCGAGGTACGAGCCCAGCCGCCTGGTGCAGACGGCGGGCAGCCTGATGGACGAGGTGGTCGGACGCGACCAGCTCTGCAACGCCATCATGAAGAACCTGGGCGACAAGAAGGTCCGACGGCCTCATGTCGTCGTCGGGGGCATCGGTGTCGGGAAGACGGCGTTGTTGGTCCGGCTCGCCCAGAAACTCGCGGCCGCGGGGGCCGTTCCCATCCCGATACGGCTGCGCGACATCCAGGGTGACGAGCCGCTGAACTTCGACGAAATGGCGCTTGCGCGTTTCCGCGACATCGTGCGGTCGAAGGTACGGTCCGACGGCGAGATCGACCGAATCTGGAGGTGGCTTCGGCAGCGGGCCGACCGGATCGTGGTCCTCGCGGACGGTCTGGAGGAGGCGTTCGGCCAGGACCACCTGTGCGGCCGACGCGACAATCTGATCCGGGACGCGATACGCAGGGCCGGCCAGGAAGGGCTGCCGCTGGTCATCGCCTCGCGGCCGCACGAGCCGCTGCGCGCGATGCAGGCGGCCGTCTCGGAGCTGGAGCCGCTGAGCAACGAGGCGGCCTTGTGTTACATCGCTCGCAGCGGCAGTTGGCGCTCCGATCCGACCCTGCTCGACCGGATCGTGGAAGCCGCCAACATGGCGGAATCCCCCATCTATCTCAAGATCGCCAAGGATCTGCACAGAAAGGACCTGCTGGAACCCCTGTGGACCGGGGGCGGGAATCCGGACCTCCAGCTCCATGACAGCTGGACGTTGCGGGCGGAACTCATGGAGACGTGGATCCAGGCGCTGGTCGACGGGGACGTCCACCCCGAACTGCCCATCGACCACGACACGAGGCTGGCGGTCGTGGAGTACATCTCCGCGTTGGCGTGCATCGGCCTGGCCTCGGACAGCGCCGACGTCAACCTCGGGGAACTCACATCGGACGCACCGTGGAACAAGCGCGCCGCGCAGAAACTGGACGACCGGATGGCGGATCTGCGGTGGTCGCCGAAGGAGTACACCCACAAGCCCGGCGCCTCCGGGCAGGGACAGGAACATCAGGGACAGGAACACCGGTGTCGGGAACACCAGGGCCAGGAACACCCCTGCCAGGGAACCCCGGACGGCGCCGACCGGTGGATGGGCCCCAGGGTGGACGCCCGGATCGCAGCGACCTGGGGCACCCGGATGGGCCTGGTCCACGAGGACGGTGACAAGGTCCGTTTTCAGCACAGCATCGTGCAGGCCTATCTCGGATCCCGCTTCCTGGACAAGATGTTCGAGAACCCGGCGACCGACGGTCCGCCGGATGCACACCCGGAAACACACCCGGACGCGCACCTCGCCCGGGCACTGCGGCGGGGCGGACGGGAACTCCTCATCGCTCTCACCTTGTACTCCCGGTCGCAGAAGGGGAAGTGCACCTGCGGTGACTCCGCGGCGCGCGGGCGGCCATGCCCCGTGGACACGATGTGCGAGCTGTTGGAGAAGCAGGCCAAGAATCTGCTGACCGCCGCGGAGCGCGCCCAGCAGGTGGCCGAACAGCTTCCGGCGACCGGTAACGGCGAGCCCGACGAGCGCGGCGGCCCACGGCTGAGGGCGCTCGAGATCTACGGCGCCGCCGTGGAGATCGACAGCGTCGGGAGCGCCCCGAGACAGTACGACCTCGTCTCGGAGATCTCGAAGGACTGGAACCGTCTCGGCCAGAACGAGGACCCCACCAGGCTCCGCGAGGCGAAACTCGCCCTGGTGAAGCAGTGCGGAACGGCGGTACGCCGCGTGGCCGCCGCCCGGAGCCGCAACCCGGGGTGCGAGCACCCGGTATACCCGCCGTACGGCGTCCTGTTCGGGATCGGCCGCAAGGAGACGGACCGCCGGGTGCGCGAGGCGATCGTCAAGGAGATAGGAGCAGGCGGCGAACCGGCGTACCAGGCGCTGTGCGACAGACTTTCCGCGGCTTGTACGTCGATCGTGACCCAACGCGAGTGCAATGGCCAGGAGATGAGGCCATCCCCCGAGGAGGCGGACAGGAACGACCGCAGGTCGCAGCGGGACCTGATGGAGGTGAGGGAACGGAAGGAACGCAGGTACGCCGAGGAGGAGGCCCTGGCGGAGAAGGGGAACTGGGCCTGCAACACGATGCGGGCCTGGCTCCTCCCGCTGCTCGTCGAGTCCTCCATGATGTCCCGCCACCTCGCCAGCCCTCGCGACGACCTGGACAGCTGGGTCCGGATGGCGACCGGGGAAACAACCGATGCCAGGATTCGCCAGGACGGCCCCGGCGCCCCCGTCGGCCTGGGAGCGGCGCTGGCCCAGGGATTCAAGTACGCCGCCAACCGGCGGCCCGGCCCCCGGTCCAACCGCAAGGCCCGCGAGTTCCTCGTCAAGCAGGCCCAGGAGCTGCTGAAGCAGAGCACGTTCTGGTACACGCGTCTGACGCTTCTGCACGCCCTGACCCTGTGGAGCCTGCCCGACGACGTCAACGCCGACCAGCCGATCCGCGGCCACGGGTCGGACCCCAGGGGCCAGGTGAAGGAGTGGCTGTCGCTGGGCGGCGGAAACCGGGCGGAGCACCCTCTGGTCGAGGGCGCCGCCAAGCTGGCGGTGCGCGCTCTGCAGACCCGGCGACCCGAGCGGTTCCTGTGGATCGACGAGGCGGCCCTGGCCTCCCGCATCGGCACCGAGGTCGGGCTGCCCGGGGAGCAGCGGGCCCACAATCTGTGGATCCCGCCGTCCACCGGGTGGAGCACCCTGGACCCCACGGCACAGCAATTGCTCGCGGACGTACTGCTGATGCTGGTGCTCGGCGAACGGTCGTACCGGCCGAAGGACTTGTTCCGCATCCTGGACGTCTGTGCCCGCGAGCCGGCCCAGTTGCCGTCCTGCGTACGCAAGGACCGCACCAGGCTGAACCCCGTCCGGGGCGCGGAACGCGCGTCGCAGCCCGGATCCAGCTGCACGGACGAGTGCCGGATGAAGATGTGCCCCTACCCGGCCAAGGTGGAGAACCTGCGGATGGAGTTCAGCGAGGTCTTCTGCCTGCACCAGCGCGACGTGCTGAAGAAGTGGCAGCCCTGGGCGTGGGCTTCCCTGCGATTCCGCCGGGAGGCGCCCTGGCAGCGCAAGGTGCCCATAGCCGGCATGCGCCGCTTCTGGGACCAGATGAGCGACCGGGCCCGGGACATCGACCCGGACGACACAGGCAGCACCCGTCCGCGTTGACCTCATCCGCATTGACCTCGTCTCATCCGACGGACGACGTTTCGCCCAGGTTTCGCGGAGCCGATAGGCTCCCGCCCGTGGCTGACATCCAGATCCCCGCTGACATCAAGCCCGCCGACGGACGTTTCGGCGCGGGCCCCTCCAAGGTGCGGACGGAAGCGCTGGACGCGCTGGCCGCCACCGGTAGTTCCCTCCTCGGTACCTCCCACCGCCAGGCCCCGGTCAAGAACCTGGTGGGCAAGGTGCGCGAGGGTATCTCCGCGCTGTTCCAGCTCCCCGACGGCTACGAGGTCATCCTCGGCAACGGCGGCTCGACCGCGTTCTGGGACGTCGCGACGCACGGCCTGATCGAGAACAAGTCGCAGCACCTCACCTTCGGTGAGTTCAGCTCGAAGTTCGCGAAGGCCGCCAAGCTCGCCCCTTGGCTCGCCGACCCGACCGTCATCTCCTCGGACCCGGGCACCCACCCGGACCCGGAGGCCGAGGCGGGCGTCGACGCGTACGCCTTCACCCACAACGAGACGTCCACCGGTGTCGCCGCTCCCATCAAGCGCGTACCGGGTGCCGACGAGGGCTCCCTCGTCCTCGTGGACGCCACGTCCGGCGCCGGCGGTCTGCCGGTCGACGTCGCCGAGACCGACGTCTACTACTTCGCCCCGCAGAAGTCCTTCGCGGCGGACGGCGGCCTCTGGCTCGCCGCGTTCTCCCCGGCGGCGATCGAGCGCGCCGAGCGCATCCACGCGAGCGGACGCCACATCCCGGAGTTCTTCAGCCTCCCCACGGCGATCGACAACTCGCGCAAGAACCAGACGTACAACACGCCGGCCCTCGCCACCCTGTTCCTCCTCAACGAGCAGCTGGAGTGGATCAACGGCCAGGGCGGCCTGGACTGGGCGGTCCGCCGCACGGCCACCTCCGCCCGGACGCTGTACGGCTGGGCCGAGGACGTCAAGTACGCGACCCCGTTCGTGACGGACCCGGCCAAGCGCTCGCAGGTCATCGGCACGATCGACTTCACGGACGACATCGACGCCGCCGCCGTCGCCAAGGTTCTGCGCGCCAACGGCATCGTCGACACGGAGCCCTACCGCAAGCTGGGCCGCAACCAGCTCCGCGTGGCGATGTTCCCGGCGGTCGACCCGACGGACGTCGAGGCGCTGACGAAGTGCATCGACTACGTGATCGAGAAGCTGTAACCGCTTCCCGTACGACGACGACGGGGGCGCTCGGTGTTGATCACCGGGCGCCCCCGTCGTCGTACGGGAGAACGATGACCGTCACTCGTACTTCTCGGCGGGAGCGCAGTCCATGTAGGAGCCGGACTCGTGCGCCGCCCGGTCGCTGTCGCGTTCGCGGATCGCCTCGACGAGACGGGCGTGGTCCTGGAACTGCTCGGGGCGCAGTGTGTCGCCGAAATGGTCCAGCAGCGAGTCCCGGATCACCTCACCGAGGTCCGCGTGCAACTCGGCCAGCACGGTGTTGTGGGACGCGCTGACGACGGCCAGGTGGAAGGCGACATCCGCGTTCGCGAAACCGAGCCGGTCTCCGGCCGACCATGCCTGCTGCCGCTGTTGCAGCAGGAGTTCGAGCCGTTCCAGGTCGTCCGGGGTGCGGCGGACACAGGCCAGACGCGCCGCCCGGATCTCCAGGGCGCTGCGGACGTCGGTGACGTCCTCCGTCCGGGCCCTTTCGAAGCGGGTCCGCATCATGCCGGCGAGTTCGCTGGTCGCCTGCACATAGGACCCGGAGCCGTGGCGGATTTCCAGCAGGCCGGTGTGCGCCAGGGCCCGGACCGCCTCCCGCACCGTGTTCCGGGCCACGCCGAGCTGCTCGACCAGCTCCGTCTCGGTCGGGATGCGTGAGCCCACAGGCCAGGCCCCGGAGGTGATCTGCCGTCGCAGTCGGGTGATCACCTGGTCGGAAAGCGCCTGGCGGCGAACGGGATCCATAGTCATCCCATCAGTCTATGACAGTTCTTGTCGGGTGGACCCACCTGAGACTCATCCCATGAATCTACCTCCGAACCACTAGACATCGAGTCATAGGATGAGTCTACGATAGGCCCTATGTCGAAGAGTGAGCTCAACAGGCACGCCTCGCACCCCGGCCAGAACACCTCCAACACCCCCGACACCCCCCTCAGCACCTCCCCCACTTCCCCCACCTCCCGGACTTCCCGAGAGATGCGGGGACTCGCGGTGGCGGCGCTCGTACTCGCGGCACTCAACCTGCGGCCGGGGGTCACCAGCCTGGGGCCGGTTCTCGAAGAGGTGCGCGACAGCCTGTCCATGAGCGGCACTCTGAGCGGAGTCCTCACCTCCATCCCCGCCGCGTGCTTCGCCCTGATCGGCTCCGCGGCCCCGGCTCTCGCCCGGCGTTACGGCGCGGCCGGCGCCATCGCCGCCGCCGGCACGGTGCTCACGGCCGGCCTCGCACTGCGGCCGTTCGCCGCCAACCCCGCCCTGTTCGTCGCGCTGACCGCCCTGTCACTCGCCGGCATCGCCATCGCCAACGTGCTGCTCCCGGCCGTCGTCAA
Source organism: Streptomyces sp. NBC_00576 (assembly GCF_036345175.1). Taxonomy (NCBI): domain Bacteria; kingdom Bacillati; phylum Actinomycetota; class Actinomycetes; order Kitasatosporales; family Streptomycetaceae; genus Streptomyces; species Streptomyces sp. NBC_00576. The sequence continues at coordinate 4,859,230 of NZ_CP107780.1, forward strand.
AGAGCGCTTCCCCGACCGGGTGGGCACGATGACCGGCCTGTACTCCATGGCTCTGAACGTCGGCGCCTCGTCCGCAGCCGCCGCGACCGTCCCGCTGACCGAGGCGTTCGGCGGCAACTGGCGATACGGCCTGGGGGCCTGGTCGATCCTGGCCGCCATGGCCGTACCCCCCTGGCTGGCCCTCGCCCGCCGCCGGCGGCCACCGGGAGCGGAGCCGGTGAACGCGAACGCCCCGTACGACCCGCAGCACCCTCCCCGGGTCCGGCTCTCCCGGGACCGCACCGCCTGGGCACTCACCGCCTACTTCGGACTCCAGGCCGGCTCCGCCTACATCATCATCGGCTGGCTGCCCCAGATCTTCCGCGACGCCGGACTCTCCGCCCAGACCGCGGGCCTGCTCTTCTCGGGCACCTCCCTGCTCGGCGTACCCCTGTCCTTCGCCCTGTCGGCCATGGCCGGGAAGCTTCGCCACCAGAGCGGGATCGCGGCGGCGATCGGCGCGTGCGGCCTGGCCGGATTCACGGGGCTGTGGGTCGATCCGGCCGCCGCGCCCTGGCTCTGGGCGCTCCTCCTGGGCGTGGCCAACTGCTCCTTCCCGCTGGCCCTGACGATGATCGGCATGCGCGGCCGGGACGGCGCCGCCGTCGTGCGGCTCTCCGGCTTCGTACAGGGCTTCGGCTATCTGCTGGCGATTCCCGGACCCGTAGTCGTAGGCGTTCTCTACGACCGCTCCGACGGCTGGCGGCTGCCCCTGGCCTTCATCCTGCTGCTGACCCTGGTCCAGATCGCGGCAGGCCTGCTGGCGGGCCGCAATCGCCAGATCGGCTGAAGAGAAACATACCTTTCCCCGAATTCCCCCAAATCCCGAAGCCACTGAACCAGCTCCAGAAACACCCCCATGTCGCCGTACAGCTCATGCTCGTTACACCTCCCAGCGCTCCCCCTGCGTGCACTTACTTCCTCGTCCTCGTCGGCATAGCCACAGCCTCATCAACCACCGCCGACTCACTTCGTGGACAACAGCGAAAGCGGGCCTCGATGGGCCCATTCTCTGAGGACCCGCGCCCTCGGGCAGCGCGGTACGCGCAGCGTTGTGACCCCTCGTAGGGACAAGAAAGTCACCAGGCGGTCAGCCGACCGTCTCGGACACCGTGATGGCGGCGACGGGGCAGGCCCGGGCGGCCTCCCGGACCAGGGGGTCGCCGCCGCCGTCCTCTCGGCCGGGCAGGAGGGTGCTGAAGCCGTCGTCGTCCTGGGTGAAGACGCCCGGGGCGGTCAGGGCGCACTGGCCCGCCCCGATGCAGACGTCCTGGTCGATCTCGATGTGGGTGTCGTCAGGCATGAAACGGAGCCTCTTACCAGGTCACGGGGAGTTCCAGCATCCCCTGAATCGTGTCGCCGGGTTTGAAGGGGATCTCGTCGGCGGGGGCGGCGAGGCGGAGGGCGGGCAGCCGGACGAACAGCGTGCGCAAGGCGATCTCCAGTTCGGCGCGGGCGAGGTTCTGGCCGAGGCACTGGTGAATGCCGAAGCCGAACGCGACGTGGTGGCGGGCGGGCCGGTGCCAGTCCAGGGTGTCGGGGTCGACGTAGACGTCCTCGTCGCGGTTGATGACCGAGGTCAAGAAGACGACGGCGTCACCCGCCCTGATGGTCGTCCCGGCCACCTCGATGTCCTCCAGCGCCATCCGCAGCAGTCCGTCGGCGATCGACAGCATCCGCATGAGCTCCTCGACCGCGTCCGGAATCAACGCGGGGTCGGTGCGCAACTCCGCGAGTCGGTCGGGGTGTTGGAGGAGGGTGTAGGTGCCGAGCGAGATCATGTTGGCGGTCGTCTCGTGGCCGGCGACCAGCAGGATGATCGCCAGGGCGATCAGTTGCTCACGGTTCAGCTCCCCGTCTCGCAGCTGCCGGTGCACGAGTTCGTCGAGCACGCCGTCGCCCGGCTCCGGCTGTTTGCTTTTGCGGTCGATCAACTCGTCGAAGTACTCCTCCAGTTGATCCCGGGCATCCATGACATCCTCGGCCTTCGGGCCGCGTAGCAAGCGCCTGGACTGTCCTTCGAAGAAGTCGTGGTCGGTGTACGGCACCCCGAGCAGGGCGCAGATCACGGTCGAGGGGACCGGCAGCGCGAAGTCGCTCACCAGCTCGGCGGGCGGCCCCTGGGCGATCATCACGTCGATGCGCTCGTCCACGATCCGCTGGATGCGCGGGCGCATTTCGGTGGCCCGCCGGAGCGTGAAACCGGGAACCGTCATGCGTCGCTGGACGCGATGCTCCGGGTCGTCGACGCCCAGCAGAGCGGTCTTCCGGTTCTTGACCGCCGCCAACCGTGCCGTGAGCGCCGGGAATCCGTCGCGGGTGCGGTCGGTAGACAGACGCGGGTCGGCGAGCAGGGCCCGGGCGGTGTCTCGTCCGGTGACCAGCCAGGCCGGACGGCCGTCGTAGAGGGTGACCCGGGACAGCGGGCGGGTGGCGCGCAGGGGTGCGTAGGCGGCAGGCGGGTGGTAGGGGCAGGTCCGGTCCTGGGGGAAGGCGACAGGTTCCGTTTCCGTCATGGAAGACCTCGCAGACGAAGGGTGCGTCGTGCAGACCTTCATTAGATGCCCAGGGCATCCATAGAGCGACGGCAAGTTCGGCCAGATCGGTGGCGGGGCAATCTGGCCGGGGATCGCCGCCCCTGAGCGGGGAAACGGACGGTGGGATTCACCACGGGACGGCCGCACCTCGGAAATCCGGTTCAAGCGTCTCTGGAACTCTTAAGGATCCTGGGTTGTCGCGTGGTCCCGAGGGGTGGAAGCGGTAACGAGCGCGGACGAGTCCGGGCCGATCCTTGGGTAGAGCCCGTATGCGGGCGTCACTGGCGGTGACGCGATGCCGACGTCTGGACTGCCCCGGCTCTTTCGAGCGGGCACACCCTGGGATCGTCGCCCCGCCGGACGCTGAACCGGCCACCGCGGAAAGCCGCGGTGCCAGTGGCGGGGACCGCGCGCATTTCAAGCACGCGGCGGATATCAGGTAGAACGACAGGCGGTCCATAGGGTTACGGCCGGGCCGAATTCAGCATCCCTCAGCGTCCCGAAGGCAATCGCCGCACTGTTGGAGACCCTGTTTCCTGCGTCCACCCAGTATGGGCCGCCGCCCTCGCCCAAGGTCCTCCGCGCTAACGGCATCATCGACACGGAGCCCTACCGCAAGCTCGGCCGCGACCAGCTCCGCGTGGCGATGTTCCCGGAGAGCGCCCCGACGGACGTCGAGGCGCTGACGAAGCGCATCGACTACGTACGTGATCGAGAAGCTGTAGCCACCAAGGCCCCTTCTTCGGAGCCGTCCGCGACGGAATTGGCACAATCAGTGGCCGAGGGCCGCACTCCACTCCGGAGTGCGGCCCTCGGCGCGTGTGCTTACGAGACCTACGAGGTCCAGCCGCCGTACGGCACGGTGATGAGTTCCATGGCGTGGCCCGCCGGGTCCATGAAGTACACGCCGCGGCCACCGTCGTTGTGGTTGATCGCGCCAGGCTGCTTCCGCTGGGGATCGGCGTAGTGCTCGATGCCGTGTCGGCTGATCTGCGCGTACGCCGTGTCGAACTCCTCCTCGGAGACCAGGAAGGCGTAGTGCTGTGGGGTGATGCTGTCCGCGGGGATCGTGGCGAAGTCCAGTGTGACGCCGTTGCTCAGCTCGATCGCGATGAACGGGCCCCACTCGGCGGTGATTTCGAGACCCAGCAGGTTCGCGAAGAATTCAGCGGACTCCCGATTGTCTCGGGCGTGGACGATCGTGTGGTTCAACTCGACTGACAAGGAATGCCTCCGAAGGGCATCTCCCGACACCTCCATGCCTCACCCAGCCGGTGACCGACACGCGATGTCGCCGTAGATCCTACCTGCCGTACAGTCCGGCCGGGGGAGGTGATCGCGTGACTGATCGCAGTTGGGACGACGACAGCGAGTACCGCGACGCGGTCCAACGCGCCGAGCGGGCAACGCGGTTCGGCTGGGCGGCGGTCGCCGGCACAACAGGGGTGCTCGGTTGCGTACTGATCGTCGCGGTCGCTGTCTGTGCGGTCGCGGCCGTGGCGGGTCTGTACGTCGTGATGTCGATGGATCACTAGATACGTCGACCTGGGACGGGGTGCCCAGTGTCCCCGCAGCCACCGGGCACCCCCGTCCCGCAGCCTCAGCCGCTCACGTCGCCGTACAACTCACCACCGGCACACCCCCACCCCCAGGCGCTCCCCCGAACCCGAAGCTCGCCGAACTCCCCGCCGCCACACTTCCGTTGTGAACCGCGTTCACAGCGGTGACCGTCGATCCGCTCTGCGTGTACGACGCGTTCCACATGCTCGTGACCGCCTGTGAACCTCCCCAAGTCCAGGTCACCTTCCAGGACTTGAGCGCCACCGTCCCCGAATTGGTCACCTTCACCTCGGCGTTGAATCCGCCGCCCCAGTCACTGCTGACGGCATAGGAGGCAGCGCAGGCCGCCGTACTGCCGCCACCGCCACCGCCCCCTCCCCCGCCACCGCCACCGTTCCCGGGGAAGCCCGGCGCCTTCACGCTCGTCAGGTACCCGTCCTTCACGGTGTCGACCGTCTGCCAGTCGTCCTTCAGAATCCCGCCCGTGTCACCGGAGTTGGGGTTCCAGGACCAGAAGGTCCAGTGGAAGGAGTCCGAGCCGTAGGTCGAGGTCGGCCGCAGATAGTCGACCAGCGCGGCCAGCCACCGCTGGTCCACCGTCGACTGGAGCGTCGTACCGAACTCCCCCACCCACACCGGCGCGATGTTCTGCTTGAAGATGTAGCCCCAGTACTTGTCCCAGATCCCCGGCATGTTGGCGGGGAACGAGGGATCGCTGAACCAGCTCTGCTGGGCCACGCTCGTCGCGTAGTCGTGGGCGGAGTACACCACCCGGTTCGCCACATCCAGCTGCACCGGATACTGCGCGACCCCCATCAGGTTGCCGCCCCACCAGCCGGAGACCCCGTTGAACGTCTGCACGCCCTCCACGAACACCAGCAGCTGCGGATTCACGGAGAGAACCGCGTTGCCCGCCCGCTGTGCCGCCAGCCGCCAGTCCCTCGCCGTGTCCCCGCAGCCCCAACAGGCCGGATCGTGCGGCTCGTTGTGCAGGTCGATGCCGACGACCGCGTCCTGACCGGAGTAACGCGCCGCCAGTGCCTTCAGGTTGGCGATCCACGTCGACTCGGGCACCGCCGACGTGTACCAGAGCGCCGACTGTCCGCCCGAGTCCGGCCGATGCCGGTCCAGGATGACCTTGAGGCCGATCTGACCGGCGTACGCGACCAGTTTGTCCATGACCTGGAGGGAGCCCAGGCCCTGCAGGTCGGCGTTCTTGCCGCTGCTGAAGTCGATGCTGTTGGGGACGGTGGAGGACTTGAAGACGTCGTCGCTGTACGGCAGCCGGATGGTGTTGTAGCCGAGCGTCTTCATCTGGTCGATCATGCTCTTGTAGTCGCGGGACCAGAGGCCGTGGGGCACGTAGTTGCCGGTCTCGAAGCCGAACCAGTTGATGCCGGCGATCCGGACCGGCTGCCCGGCCGCGTCCAGGATCTGCCGCCCGCTGGTGTGCCAGTAGCCGGCACCGGCGGCCGCCGCGCGGACGTCCGCCGCGTCGGCGTCCACCGCGTGAGCGGCCTGCACACCGGCTCCCAGCGGTAACAGGAGCGCGGCGGCAACGGAACACAGCACTCTTCGCCAGCTGCGGACTTTGCGGCCCTTGCCGAAGTCGTGGAAGCGGAACATGTCGCTCGTTCCTCTCGGGAGGCGCGGCCCCGGAATCGATGGGAGCGCTCCCACATACCGCGCACCTCCCAGGAAACTGACACAACATGCCCACGTCAATACTCGCGGCACCCCGGAATGCGTACGGAGTTCAGCAGTCGCCCGGAGCGCTCACCGGAAGGCTCACCAGAACGCTCGGCCGCTCAGCGGTTCGGCTCGCGGAAACGCCCGCCGGGACGATCACGCCGACGGCCGCCGCCGAAGCCGCCTGACCCCGAGAAAAGCGACGAAGAGCACGGCGACAGCGATGGCCCCGGTCTTGACGTTCCCCTCCGAGCCCCCGCCCCCCGCGTTACCCGAGGCCGAACTCCCGTTGCCACCAGGCGAGTCGGAGTCACCGGACTTACCGTACGAAGGGGCGTCCTCGGCCGCGACCCCACTCTCGGCACCCTCACTCCCGTACATGATCTTGGAACCGTCGCGGCTGTACGTGACCGACTCCCCCTGCCCCTGCAGCGGCACGTCGAGCTGCCCCTGCCGCTTGAGCTTGCCGCCGTTCCAGGCGTAGGAGACGCCCCCGAAGTACCCGCGTACGGCCAACTGCTGCCCGTCGGGCGAGAAGGCGGCGTCGGTGGCCCACATGTCGACGGGGGCGACGGGCCGGAAGAGGTTGGTGCCGGAGGAGGAGAGCTTGGCCGGGCCGGCGTACAGATGCCCGCCGTCCTCCTGCTTGTCGATGATGTAGACGCGCCCGGTCTTCGGGTGCACGACGAGGGACTCGGCGTCGCGGGAACCGTCCGAGTACTTCACGACGTACTGGGTGGCGCGGATCGTCTGGTTTTTGAGCACCTTGGGCTCGGCGAGCTGGTAAATCCAGACATAATCCCAGGTCACGCCGTCGTTGTCGCCGATGTCGCCGACGTAGATCTGGTTGTTCGGCCCGATCGAGATGGCCTCGATGTCGCGGGGCTTGCCGACGCCGGTCATGGTGACGGTGGCGACGGTCTGCCCGGTCGCGCTGTCGATCGCGTACAGGAAGGCCCCGTCGTCACTGTCGTTGTGGGTCCAGTAGATGCCGGGGTGCTGGCGGGACGCGGCGAGACCGCTGGACTCGGTGATCCGCGGGTCCTTGATGGTGAAGCCCTCGTCACCATCGGCAGCGGAGGCGGGCGCGGCGAGCGCCCCGACGAGTAGGCCCCCGGCGAGGAGGGCGAGCGATCGGCGCATGCCCTCAAGCGTGCCATCCCGGCGATCGATACGACGCTCACGACCCTGAGCGCCCCGCCGGATCCGCCACCGGATCGCCGACTCACCGACGCACAACTGCCCACAAGCTGACATACACCTGACATCGGGTGGCCTGACTCACACAGCACACCTGCCTCACGGCCCTTCCTCTGTCCTTCCCATCCCGCATCATGAGCGGATGCTCAGGTTGATGCCCGTAGGCGACTCCATGACCATCGGCAGCGCCGGCGAACACACCTGGCGCTACCGGCTGTGGCAGCACCTGCGGGAGACGTACGGCGGCCCGTTCCGGATCGTCGGCCCGCGCGAGGCGCTGTACGACAAGGCGACGGACACCGCCGACTCGTACGAGTACGCCGAACCGGACTTCCCCCGCGCCCACCTGGCCGGCTGGGGCGAGGGCTGGCACCACCTGACCCCGCTGATCGCGGACGCGGTACGCGCCCACAAGCCGGACGTCCTGCTGGTCTCCCTGGGCCTGATCGACCTCGGCTTCTACACGAACGCGGAACAGACGGCGGCCAACGCGCGCCGCTTCGTGGCCGAGGCCCGCCGGTCCAACCCCCGCATCGCCATCGCCCTGCTCCCGGTGATCCCGAACGTCCGCGCGGAAACGGACCCGCCCTTCGCCGCCGAGGTCACCCGCTTCAACGAACTCCTGGCGAAGACGGCAGCCGACCTGGACGAACCCCGCTCCCCCCTGCTCCTGACGTCGCCGCCACCGTCGTACGACATCCACCACGACACGTACGACGGCACACATCCCAACGCGAGCGGCGAGCACAAGATCGCGGGAGCGTTCGCGGACTCGTTGTACGAGGCCTGGGATCTGGGGGAGCGGTACGGGGCCGGAGGACACTGACCGGATCAGGCGGTCCCCTGGTCGCCGTGAGCCTGGGCCGTTGCGGCTGCGGCTGCGGCTGCGGCTGCGGCTGCGGTCGCCTCAGTCCGCGTGGCCGACCGGGGGCAGTTCGTTGCCGCCTTGGCAGCCGTCGAAGGACGCGTTCGGGCAGAAGGCGTCGAAGCCCATCCCGTATCGCGCGAAGGCTTCCCAGGCGGCGCGCTGGACCGCCCTGTACTCGTCGCTGGTCAGCCGTCCGCCCTCCATCGCCTTGAAGGACCGCAGGATCGCGTCGCGCGCGACGAGGAACGACGGGTTCTTCGGGGTGAGCTTCAGACCGTCGACGACCGCCTGCCAGGTCAGCCGGTATCCCCGTTCCTTGCTGCCCAGCGCGGCGGTGACCTTGCGGGTCAGCTCCATGAGCGCCGCGCACCAGATCTCGCCGACGTCGTGCACCTCCCGGTAACTGAGGTCGGCGTTGCCGGCGCCCTCAACCTCTCCTCTGCTGCTGCCGATGTCTCCGAAGGTTCCGGGGTAGTCCGCGTCGTAGGGCCGCTGCCGGATGCCGCCGGGGTTGTCGACCACCCAGTCGCCGACGACCGTGTGCTCCCGCGCACGTGCGAAGTTGATGATCGTCAGGGCGAAGTAGTCGCTCCAGCCCTCGCCCATGGAGCCCGACTGATCCTCCAGGAGGCCGTTCGCGTCGAACAGCCCGCCGACGAGACGGTTCGTCACCCCGTGGACGTACTCGTGGATGACGACGTCGAAAGCGTTGGCCGTGTGGCGGCCGGTGCCCGTGACCAGCCCCATGTTCATCACGCCCGTCAGTCCGTCGGCCCTTGTGGCCATGTTGGCCGTGCCCGCCACCGGTCCCGGGTGCGCCAGGGCGAGGACCGCGTCGGCGCCCTTCCCGTGTCCCGGTCTGTTCACGGCCTGGAAGTTCCCGTTCTTCTCCGTGAAGCCGAGCATCATGAAGAAGTCATGGGCGTAGTTGCAGAAGTAGAAGATGTTGGTGACGAGCTGCTCGGGTGTGTTCGCGTCGGCGTTGAACACCGCGTCGCCCACCGCGTCGACCGGGACCTGGAACGGCTGTCGGCTCCTGCCGTTGACGGCGCGCACGTTGTTGCCGTCGGTCGCCAGCCTTCCGTTGCTGGACACCGTCCAGGCCAGCGGGAACCCCTCGGGCAGCTCGGGCAGCACCTCGGGCGTCACCTGGATCGGATAGGCGTCCAGCGACAGCGGGAACGTGACCTCGCCGAAGGGACTGTCGACCGGGTTCTCCCGGAAGACCAGTCCGCCCACGGCATGGTTGTTCGTGTCGTAGAAGTAGAGGAGTTCGGGCGCGTCCCTGTCCACGGTCCGTTCGTCGGCCTCGACAAAAGCGTGGTACTGAACGGTGAAGTTCGGCCGTGTGAACGCGAAGAACCAGGTGAGGCGGACATCGCCGCCCATGTAGAGGTAGACGAGCCGGGCGGGAACGGCCTCCTCGAATGCTCCCCCGTCGAAGGTCATCGGCTGGTCGGCCTGCGGCTGCACCGACAGGCGCCCGAATCCGTAGGAGATGTCGAGACGCGGGAGTTCGCTGTCGCCGAAGGGCCCCCGGAGAGTCACCGGCTCGGCGGCCTTCGCGGCCGCCACCCGCAGGGCGGCCTCGGCCGAGACCGCGGGCTTCGTCGAGAGACTCGCGGGCACACTCACCGTGTCGCCGACGACCCGGTCGACCGTGCCGTCCGGGTGCAGCCACACCTTCGGCTGCATCCCCCACACCTCGATACCGTTGTGCCTCTGCTGCAGGCTGACGACGCGCATCCCGTCGCTCGTCCTGGTCACCGTCGGGTCGGCCTCGAACTCGACCGGCTCGCCCGCCGCGAATCCGATCGCCTCCGAGACAGAGGAGACGTACTCCTTGGCCTTGGCGAGATAGCCGGCGTCCCGGGTGTCATCCGTGGCGTGCCCGCCGGCCTCGATGTGCGCGATGTCGGCGTCGGTGAAACCCGGGGCGCCGTCCACCCGCAGTTCGGTCAGATGCCCGGTGAAGCGGTTCACCTTGCTGCGCTCGGCGGTGAGGGTGTGGTCGACCTCTGCTGCCACCCGGTCGGTCTCGTCGAGGAAGGAGGCGGCCCCAGCAGTACTGGCGAGATGGTCGTATCCGGTGTCCCGTCTGTCGATCGTCCTAGTCATCGCGTCCGCTCCTTGCCTTGAGGCTGAGGGTGGAGATGGGGATGGGGATGGGGGTGGAGATGGGGGTGGGGGTGGAGATGGGGAATCGGGGCTTGGGTGTTGTTGGGGATCGAGGCTCGCTGGTCAGGGACCGACGGCGGGCTCACAGGCCCGCGAGCGTCAGGGCCGCTGTGGTCACCCCGCGCGCGATGGAAGCCGCGTAGTCCGTGTTGTGGTCCTGGTCCCCGAGGGTGTCGCCCGGCTTGTGGTACTGCTGGGTGCCGGTGGCGGGCGCGGTGTCGTCGAAGAAGTTCTCGCATACGGCGACTGCGGCCCATCCCCGTTCGTGGAAGCTCGCATGGTCGCTCCGGCCCGCGGCCGGGTCGTCGGCACCCGTGAGCCGTTGCGTCGTGAGGTCGGGCGCGACCTCCCCCACGGCCGCCTCGACGAGGTCGCCGAGGGTGTCCGAAGCGCCCACCGCCGGGCCGGGAACAGCCGAACCCGCGTGGATCTCGACCGGACGTGCGCCGTTTCCCGCGCCGCCCCCGTCGCTCTGGAAGCCCGCGATCATGTCCATCTGCAGTACGCCCGCGATGCTGTCCCCTGCCGCTGCCGCCGCACGGGCGTAGACCTTGCTGCCGACGAGCCCCTGCTCCTCGGCGTTGAACAGGACGAAGCGCAGCGTCCGGGTCGGCTCCCTTCCGGTGGCGACGATCTCGCTGAGGCACTCGGCCGCCGCCATGACCGCCGCCACGCCGCTCCCGTCGTCGTCCGCGCCCGGCGCCGGGTCGACAGCGGGGTCGTACGGGCGCGGGTGGCCGTTCTCGTCGACGTACTCGCCCTGGTCGGCGGTCGAATCGAGGTGTGCCGTGACGAGTACGGCGCCGTCCGACCCCGCGACCGGGAACTCGGCCTCGACGTTGGAGAGCCGGTGGCCCCGCCAGGTGAACCTGTGGAGTCTGACCGCGAGGCCGAGATCGTGGAGCCGGTGGGCGAGCGCGTCGGCCACCAGCGGGTTCTCGTCGCTCGCCGCGTCGCGGCTGCGGACCCTCCTCGGCTCACCATCGACCAGCGGGTCGACGCCCGAGATCCGGGCCACGTGGTCGCGTATGACCGCCGGGGTGACGGCCGCGCGTACCGAAGCGATCGTCGCGGCGGAGGGTGCGGCGGCGAATCCGGCGGCTGAGGCGAGTCCCCGGCCCGACCCCTGGACGAGCCCCTCGGCGTCCGACTCGCCCGGACGGGACAGCAACGCCGGGTCGGGAAGCAGACGTTCGGTGTGGCCGGGCTTCGCACCCTCGATGTGCACCTCCTCGACGGGGACACCGGCGGCGGCAGCGATGTAGACGCCCCCCGGGGCCGGCCCGAGCGATACGACTGTCCGCCCGTCCCGCCCGTCCCGCCCCAGCCCCCTGGACCGGCCTGTCCCGGCGAGTTCGCTCGCGACGAAGTCGAACGCGGCCGACGCCCGCAGGGCCGCTGCCCCCCGCGCCCGTTCTTCGGCCGAGGCGTACAGAAGGTCCGGCGGGGCCGCGACCTGGCGGTCGTCCCGTACGAGGAATGCCGCTGTCTCCTCCACCTGATCCTGAAGGCGGACCGTGAACCCGCCCTGTTCGAGAGCGTCCACGCCCTGCGCGGTCGTCATGGCGAGGACGAGCCCGCCGTCGGCGACATGCACCGGAACGACCTCGGCGCTGCTCGCGACCGCCTCCAGCTCGGCCAGGCTCCGGCCCTCGGGCAGCTCGATCCTCGCCCAGAAGACGCGCCGGCCCTCCACGGCCGCGCGCGTGAACACGGGATGGGCCGCCCCGCGCAGACCGGCCTCGCGGGCGACCGCACGCTCGTCGGGATCCTCACCCACGAAGACGCAGTTGTCGGCCGGGACACCCGCGCTCGCCACCGCGTTGTCGAAGATCCCGCGCGCGGTCTTCGGACCCCAGTGAATGAGGCCGTCGTCGGTGAAGCGGCCCGCGAAGGCCTCGTCGAGCGCGGCCTTCGCACGGGCGCGTGCGGCCGCTCCCTCACCCGGGTTCGAGATGATGCCCCTGCGCACCCCCGCGAGCGCGTCGAGCACCTCGAACACACGGGGTCGCGGCCGCAGAGTCAATGAACCGTCAACTTCGAAGCTCGCATCGGCGAGTGTCGCGCCGATGTCGAAAAACACTACGGGGGTCTCGGCTGGCATCTCGGTCGGCATCTCCGCTGGCATCTCTGCGCCTCCGTGAAGTGAGGGCCGCAACAGGCCGGGTGCTATCGCGATACCCCCAGTCTCCGCGCCCTGACATGTGATCGCATTCGGAGCGGGAAGGCCCGAAACTCCCCCGAAGGAGCGTTCTGCCACACCGAGTTCGGCCCGACCCCGCCCCTCTGCTGATGCGGCATCAGCAGGGGGCGCCGGCACTGACGACGAGCGAGGACCGGAGAGGCGGAGGAGAATGGGAGGCGTTGTGCAAAGGGCGGCGATCCGGTCCCGGAGCCCGGGTCCGCTCGCACCCCGTCAACTCTTCCGTTCCGGTTCCCCTGCTGAGCACCGCGGTCGCACTGGACCCCTCCGCGGTCATAGAGCCGGTCCGGGTACGTACAGAAGCAGTCATGGCTCCGGTTTCGACGACTGCTACCTCCGCGGCCTCAAATCCCCCTGCTCCGGAACCAGCCGCCGTCTCCGCGGTGAGCAAGACCGATTCCCGGGCGCCATAGAGTGACGCACGTCACATTCGCTCGAGTCACATCCTGGCGAGCCGCTCCGTCGTCCATGTGTAACGCCCGACAAGGGCAGCACAAGACGGAGGAGCCCACCATGGAAGCCCGCTTGAACCTCTTCGCCAGCCCCACCGCCACCAAGGCCACGAAGCACCTCGTCGCGGCAGGCAAGGCGGCCGCGGACTCGGCCCTGCCGGTCGCGACGCAGGAGTTGGTGAGGCTCCGCGCCAGCCAGATCAACGGCTGCGGTTTCTGCACGGACATGCACACCAAGGACGCCGCCGCCGCGGGCGAGACCGCGCAGCGCCTCCACCTGGTCGCGGCCTGGCGAGAGGCCAAGGTCTTCACCGACGCCGAGCGCGCCGCACTGGAACTGACGGAGCAGGGCACCCGTATCGCGGACGCGGCCGGCGGGGTCACGGACGAGGCCTGGGCCAACGCCGCCAAGTACTACGACGAGGAGCAGCTCACCGCCCTGGTCCTCACGATCACCCTCATCAACGCCTTCAACCGGATGAACGTCATCGTCCAGCAGCCCGCCGGCGACTACCAGCCCGGCATGTTCGCCCAGCTCTGACGACGGCGAAGTCGAACGACCTCTGCTGGGCGACCCGGTCGGGCCCGCCCAGCAGGGGGCCGGGCGGCGGCCCCGCAACTCGGAGCGCCGCTCTCACCTCAGAGCATCGATCTGCCTTCAGAGCGCCGCTCTCACTTCAGAACATCGCTCTCGTCTCAGAACATCGTGTTGTCGTTGGCCGAAGTGGCCGGCACGTCCTGAAGTACGTCCCAGTGCTCGACGATCTTCCCGTTCCGCACCCGGAACAGATCGACGACGGCCTGGCCCCGCTCGCCCGGCGCGTTCACGTAGTGGCTGTGAACGGCGACCAGATCCCCTTCCGCCACGACCCGCTTACGGGAGACGGCCAGTTCCGGGAACGCCTGGAAGTACCCTCCGAGCCCCTGCCGCGCGCCGGCCACACCGTCCGCGATGTTGGGATTGTGCTGGTGGTACTCGCTTCCCCAGTACTTGTCGAGCGCGGAGAGATCCTTGTCGACGATGAGCTGGTCGAACGCCTTGGTCACGAGCTTCTTGTTGTGGGCGGTGAGCCACCGCGACCCCGGCTGACCGGTCTGCGGCCGGCTGACCGTCGAGAACATGTCGTTGCCGTTGGCGCTGGTGTCCGGCACGTTCTGCCCGGTGTCCCAGTGCTCGGCGATCTTCCCGCCCCGGAACCGGAAGATGTCGAAGACGGCCGAGCCCCGGCTCCCCGGCGTCAGCACGACGTTGGAGTGCACGAGGACGAGGTCGCCCTCGGAGATGACTCGCTTGACGTCGTACTTCGCCTGGGGGAACTGCTGGTGCATCGCGACGCCCAGGTTCTTCAGCGGCCCGGAGCCGTCGGCCGCGAGGGGGTTGTGCTGGATGTAGTCGGTCCGCACGAACCTGTCCACGACAGCGGTGTCACCCCGCTCGAACACGCCCTTGAGGACGCTTACGGCGACGCCCTTCTGGTAGTCGAGCCGGGCGCCTTCACCGACGTACCCGAAGGCATGGCGCCCTCCGGCGGACGGCGAGGCGACGGCGGGTACGGTCGCGGCGCCCAGCAGGGCGGACGCGGCGAGCGCGGCGACGAGGATGCGGCGGGCGGGCTTGTGGGGGGTCACGGCGATGGTCCCTCTCTCAGGGTCTTGACGACGAACCAGATCTTGACGTCGAGCCAGAATCTTGAAACTTAAAGCGAGTGACGCTGCGCATACGTAAGCACTAACCACAAGTTAGTGTCAAGGTCCGTCGCCCCCGCCCAGCCCGCCCTTGCCTAGAGCGCACTCCACGACGTTGGCTGAACAGTCATGAAGTACACGCAGCTCGGACGCACAGGACTCAAGGTCAGCCGACTCGTTCTCGGGACCATGAACTTCGGCCCCCAGACCGACGAGGCCGACAGTCACGCGATCATGGACGCGGCCCTGGAAACGGGCATCAACTTCTTCGACACGGCCAACGTCTACGGCTGGGGCGAGAACAAGGGCCGTACGGAATCGATCATCGGGAACTGGTTCGCCAAGGGCGGTGAGCGCCGCGACAAGGTGGTCCTCGCCACCAAGATGTACGGCAACATGGCCCCGGAAGGCGACGCCTGGCCCAACCACGACAAGCTCTCCGCGCTGAACATCCGCCGCGCGGTGGACGCGTCGCTGAAGCGGCTCCAGACCGACTACATCGACGTCTACCAGTTCCACCACGTCGACCGCTCGACTCCCTTCGAGGAGATCTGGCAGGCGATCGACGTGCTCGTACAGCAGGGGAAGATCCTCTACGCGGGTTCGAGCAACTTCCCCGGGTACAAGATCGCCCAGGCCAACGAGATCGCCGCCCGGCGCGGCGGCACCATCGGGCTCGTCAGCGAGCAGTGCCTCTACAACCTCGCCGAGCGGCGCGCCGAGATGGAGGTCATCCCGGCCGCGCAGGAGTACGGCCTCGGCGTCATCCCCTGGTCGCCGCTGCACGGCGGGCTGCTCGGCGGAGTCATCAAGAAGGAGGTCCAGGGCGGCCGGCGGGCGAGTGGCCGCGCGGCCGACACCCTCGCCGACCCCACCTCACGCGCCCAGATCCAGTCGTACGAGGACCTGCTCGAAAAGCACGGCATCGAGCCAGGAGAGGCGGCTCTCGCCTGGCTGCTCACCCGCCCCGGCGTGACCGGCCCGATCGTCGGCCCGCGCACCGCCGAGCAGCTGGCATCGGCGGTACGGGCGGTCGAGCTGGAGCTGAGCGACGACCTGCTGACCTCGCTCGACGAGATCTTCCCGGGCCCGGGCCCGTCACCGGAGGCCTTCGCCTGGTGAGGCGCGGGCGGCAGTCGTAACAGGACAGGTGGGCGGCGGTCGCGACGCAGGCCGGAATCCGGCTTACGTCACTTCCCGACCGCCGCCGCCACGGCCACCGCCACGAACAGCAGTACGAGCACACCGGCCATTACCCGGTTCCGGATTTTCGGATTCACGCCGTCGAGCCTAACCGGCCGCTCCTAGGGGCCAACGGGCGACCACCTCGTACCGGGGCTGTTCCCCCGGCACCCCCGACTTCGGCAGATTGCTGCGTACGAGCGCCAGGTCGTCCACTGTCCATGTGCGGCTCGTGAACGCGTCCAGAGCCTCGACGTACGGCCGCACCTCGAAGGCCTCGCGGCTGCGCGCCACGGTGAGGTGGGCCTTGTAGCGCCGGTGCTCCCCCATCTCCACGCCGGCCTTCCGCCCCGCCGCCTCCGCCCGGTCGGCCAGCAGCCGCAGCACGCTCACGTCACCGGCGGCGCCCGCCCACAGCGCCCGCCCGTGCCCGAACTGCCCGCCGCCGCGCACCGACAGCGCGAAAGCGTCCGTACGGTGGGCGGCCCGTGCCAGTCTCTCGGACAGTTCCGGTACGACGTCCTCGTCCACCTCGCCGTAGAAGGCGAGGGTGAAGTGCCAGCCGGGTACGCCGGTCCAGCGCAGCCCGTCCGCGCCCGGCAGGCCCTTCAACCCGGCGACCGCGGCGGCGAGTTGCTCGGACACGTCGTCGGGCGGCAGCACGGCGGCGAAGAGCCTGGCGGTGTTCATGGCACTGGTGGCACTCATGGCGCTCACCGTACTCACGCCACGGAGGTCACCGGCTCCCGCCGCCCCTGGTCCTGCTCCCGCTCCTCTTCATGTCCTTGTTCCTGCCGCTTGACGAGGCTGACGCGCGGGTGTCCGGAGTTCCAGACGGCACAGACGCGCAGGCCACCCACCCGGGCCAGGACCAGACCGACCGTCAGGGCGGCGGCCGTCGCGACGATGCCGCCGAAGGCGAGGCCGACCCGGGGGCCGTACTGGTCCGTGATCCAGCCGACGATCGGTGCGCCGACCGGCGTACCGCCCATGAAGACCATCATGAACAGGGCCATGACCCGACCGCGCATGGCCGGGTCGGTGGACATCTGGACCGAGGTGTTCGCCGTGACGTTGACCGTCAGGCCGGCGATCCCGATCGGCACCATCAGCAGCGCGAACAGCCACAGGGAGGGGGCCGTCGCGGCCACGATCTCCAGTGCGCCGAAGGCCACGGCCGCCGCGACGAGGACGCGCAGCTTCGCCGTACCGCGCCGGGCGGCGAGCAGGGCGCCCGCCAGGGAGCCGACCGCCATCAGCGTGTTGAAGAGGCTGTACGCGCCGGCGCCCGCGTGGAAGACGTCGTCCGCGTACGCCGAGAGGAAGACCGGGAAGTTGAAGCCGAAGGTGCCGATGAACCCGACGAGGACGATCGGCCAGATCAGGTCGGGCCGCCCGGCGACATAGTGCAGACCCTCACGCAGCTGCCCCTTGGCACGCGGCGCCCGCTCCACGGAGCGCAGTTCACGGCCGCGCATGAGGAGGAGGGCGGCGATGGGTGCGACGAAGGACAGTCCGTTGGAGAGGAAGGCCCAGCCCGTGCCGACGCCGGTGATCATCAGACCGGCGACGGCGGGTCCGACGAGGCGGGCGGACTGGAAGTTCGCGGAGTTGAGACTGACCGCGTTCTGGAGCTGCTCGGGCTCGACCAGCTCGGACACGAAGGACTGCCGGGCCGGGTTGTCGACGACCGTGGCGAGACCGACGGCGAAGGCGGCGAGATAGACGTGCCAGACCTCGACGTCACCACTGAGCGTCAGGGCGGCGAGCGCGAGGCCGGTGACGGCCATCATGGCCTGCGTGACGAGCAGTGTGGGGCGCTTGGGCAGCCGGTCGACGAGGACACCGCCGTACAGGCCGAAGAGCAGCATCGGCAGGAACTGCAGCGCCGTCGTGATGCCGACGGCGGTGGAGGACCCGGTGAGGCTGAGGATCAGCCAGTCCTGGGCGATGCGCTGCATCCAGGTGCCGATGTTGGAGACGACCTGGCCGAGGAAGAACAGACGGTAGTTACGGACGCGCAGAGAGCTGAACATCGAGGACTTGCGAGTGCGTTCAGGGGGAGCGGGCTGGGGGTCGTGGGCGGCTGGTGCGGGTGCGGAGTCTGCTCCGGTTCCCGAACTCAAAGGGGATCGCCTCCTTGCTTGGTGCTGCTTGGTGCTGCTGGTCCTGCTTACAGATGCGCGAGCTTCTCCAGTACGGGGGCGGCGGCGCGCAGTTTCGCCCACTCGTCCTCGTCCAGGTCCTCGACCAGACCGGCCAGCCAGGCGTTCCGCCTGCGACGGCTCTCTTCGAGCATCGCTTCGGCGGTCTCGGTCTGGGTGACGACCTTCTGGCGCCGGTCCTCGGGATGCGGCTCCAGCCGGACCAGTCCCTTGCCCTCCAGCAACGCGACAATACGGGTCATGGAGGGCGGCTGCACATGCTCCTTGCGGGCGAGCTCACCCGGCGTGGCCGAGCCGCAGCGGGCAAGGGTGCCGAGCACCGACATCTCGGTGGGGCTCAGCGATTCGTCGACCCGCTGGTGCTTGAGTCGGCGCGACAGGCGCATCACGGCGGAGCGAAGTGAGTTCACGGCGGCAGCGTCGTCGCCATGGGTTAGGTCCGGCATGTTCTTTAGCGTAACTCATTACTCTGACTAAAGACCACTCTCGGCGCGCGAGGATGCCCGTGACAAGGGCCACCGAACCTCCACATCACCCATACGAGTGAAACGACCATAAAAAGCCCCCCGCGGCCCCGCACCGGCCCGCGACCCTCGTCTTCATGGGGACCAGCGTGCTGAGCTTGCGGATAGACGGGGAGCTGCTCGACCGGCTCCGGGACCATGCGGCGAAAAGGGGAATGAGCGTCCAGGACTACGTGGTCGGGACCCTCATCCGTGACGACTTCGACGAGCGGTTCCAGAGCGCGGTCGAGGAGACGGAGAGGTTCTACGGGGTCACGTGAGCGGGGTTCACGGGCCCACGGCGCAGCCGACGGGCGGCCTCGTAAGCTGTGCACATGGCGAAGTGGACACCGAAGCACGAGGCGCCGGAGCCCCTGGAGGGCCCCGTCGTCGCCACCATCACGGGCGGCACGATCCTCTGGTTCGTCCTCTTCCTGGCCCAGCTCCCCTTCTACGGCTGGTACGAGGACCACAACCACGAGTGGTGGGTGTGGACGTGCCTCGCGGGCGCGGGCCTGGGCCTGATCGGCATCTGGTACGTCCGAGGCCGGGACGCGGCAATCAAAAGGACGTCGGCACCTTCAGCCCGTCCGGCGTTTGAGGACAAGGCCCCTTCAGGGCCGTAGGGGGGTCTGGGGGCGCAGCCCCCGACCCCGACCCCTACCCCGACCCCGACTACAACCACCGCACCATTTCCCACCGCCACCCCTCCTCCCCAGGTCGGATCTTTGGTGCACTCACCGGGTGAAGCCGTAAATCCGCACGTAACGTCGAACACATGACGCACATCGACGCCGACGCCGAACTCGATCCTGCGCACCCCGTACCCCTCCCCAGCGCCACCTCGGGCAGCGGGCCCGGCAAAGGCGCACCCGGCGAGGGCCCCCGCGCCCACGGCCTCACCGCCGCCGAAGTCGCCGAACGCGTCGCCCGCGGCGAGGTCAACGACGTCCCCGTACGCAGCAGCCGCAGCGTCTCTGAGATCGTCCGCGCCAACGTCTTCACCCGGTTCAACGCGATCATCGGCGTCCTCTGGCTGATCATGATGTTCGTCGCCCCGTTCCAGGACAGCCTGTTCGGGTACGTCATCCTCGCCAACACCGGAATCGGCATCATCCAGGAGTGGCGGGCGAAGAAGACCCTCGACTCCCTCGCCGTGATCGGCGAAGCCAAACCCACCGTCCGCCGCGACGGCGTCGCCGCCATGGTGAGCACCTCCGAGATCGTGCTCGGGGACCTCATCGAGATCGGGCCCGGCGACAAGATCGTCGTGGACGGCGAGTGCGTCGAGGCCGACGGGCTCGAGATCGACGAGTCGCTGCTCACCGGCGAGGCCGACCCCGTCGTCAAACAGCCCGGCGACCAGGTCATGTCGGGCAGCTTCGTCGTCGCGGGCGGCGGCGCCTTCACCGCCACGAAGGTCGGCCGCGAGGCGTACGCGGCCCAGCTCGCCGAAGAAGCGTCCCGTTTCACACTCGTGCACTCGGAACTCCGTACCGGAATCTCGACGATCCTCAAGTACGTGACCTGGATGATGGTCCCGGCCGCGATCGGCCTGTGCATCACCCAGCTGGTCGTCAAGGACAACGACCTGAAGGACTCGATCGCCCGTACGGTCGGCGGCATCGTCCCGATGGTCCCGGAGGGCCTCGTCCTGCTCACGTCCGTCGCCTTCGCGATCGGTGTCATCCGGCTCGGCCGGAAGGACTGCCTCGTGCAGGAGTTGCCGGCGATCGAGGGCCTGGCCCGCGTCGACACGGTCTGCCTGGACAAGACGGGCACACTGACCGAGGGCGGCATGGACGTGACCGAGCTGCGCTCCCTGGGCGGCAGCGACGAGACGTACGTACGACGCGTCCTGGGCGCGCTCGGCGAGTCCGACCCTCGCCCGAACGCCTCTCTCCAGGCCATCATCGACGCCTACCCGGACAGCGAGGACTGGCGCTGCACCGAGTCGCTGCCGTTCTCCTCGGCCCGCAAGTACAGCGGCGCGACGTTCAGCGAGGGCAACGGGGAGACGAGCACCTGGCTCCTGGGCGCCCCGGACGTGCTGCTCGCCTCCGAGGACCCGGCCCTCGCCGAGACGGACCGCCTGAACCAGGCCGGCCTACGTGTCCTCCTCCTCACCCGCACAACCCGCGAACTCGACCACCCGGAAGTGGCCACCACCACGACCCCCACCGCCCTGGTCGTCCTGGAACAGCGCCTGCGCCCCGACGCTGCGGACACGCTCCGCTACTTCGCCGAGCAGGACGTCGACGCGAAGGTCATCTCCGGCGACAACGCGGTGTCGGTGGGCGCGGTGGCGGGCAAACTGGGCCTGACCGGCACGACCCTGGACGCCCGCCAACTCCCGTCCTCTCAGGGCGAGATGGCAAAGGCGCTGGACGAGGGCACGGTCTTCGGCCGGGTCACCCCGCAGCAGAAGCGGGACATGGTGGGCGCGTTGCAGTCACGCGGGCACACGGTGGCGATGACGGGCGACGGCGTGAACGACGTACTGGCCCTGAAGGACGCCGACATCGGCGTGGCCATGGGATCGGGCTCGGAGGCGACACGGGCCGTGGCGCAGATCGTCCTCCTCAACAACAGCTTCGCGACGCTGCCTTCGGTGGTCGCGGAGGGCCGCCGGGTCATCGGCAACATCACCCGAGTAGCGACGCTGTTCCTCGTCAAAACGGTCTACTCGGTCCTCCTGGCCGTCCTGGTGGTCTGCTGGCAGGTCGAATACCCCTTCCTACCCCGCCACTTGACCATGCTCTCCACCTTGACTATCGGCATCCCGGCCTTCTTCCTGGCCCTGGCCCCCAACAAGGAACGCGCGAAACCCCACTTCGTACGCCGGGTGATGCGCTACTCGATCCCGGGCGGCGTCCTGGCGGCCGTGGCAACCTTCGCGACATACCTGATCGCCCGTCACTACTACACGGGCGAGGGCGCGTTGGAAGCGGAGACGAGCGCGGCGACCCTCACCCTGTTCCTGATCTCCATGTGGGTACTGGCGATCATCGCCCGCCCGTACACCTGGTGGCGGATCGCCCTGGTCGCGTCGATGGGCGCGGGTTTCCTGCTGGTACTCGTCGTACCGTCGCTCCAGGAGTTCTTCGCGCTGAGGCTGGTGGGCGTGACGATGCCGTGGATCGCGGTGGGCATCGCGGCGGTGGCGGCGGCCACCCTGGAGGTCCTGTGGAGGTGGGTGGACCGCCGCTTCCCGGCGTAGGGGTGCGGGGTTAGTTCACGGGCTACGGGCTACTGACTACTGCACGTCGATGAAGTCGGGCGCGGCGAACGCGTCCGAGGTGGTCGGCGTAGCGGCGAAGACGTACCGGAAGAAGCCGTCGGCGGTCGCCGTGACGGTGGTCTTCAGGTCGCCGTTCGCCACCGTCTTGATGGTCTTGACGGTGGTGTAGGTGCTGGTGCCGTTCTTCCGGAACTGCAGCTTCACCGGCTGGTTCCCGTACCCGGTGTAGTTGGCGCCGTCCCAGTTGGCCCGGGTCAGTCTGCCGGTGACGGTGATGGTCTTGCCCTTCTTCACCGGCTCCGGGGAGGCGTTGACCGTCAGCTTGCCGAGGCGCCTGACGGTTGTGGTGCCGAGGTCGCCCTGCTGGGCGATGCCGATCTTGGAGGGGTCGATGACCTCGCCCTCGGGGTCCTGGCCGTTGAAGGCGATGGCCAATGCGCCGGCCGTCCAGACGGCACCGGCGTCGGGGACAGTCAGGTCTCCCTCAGCAGGATAGATGTCGACGTTGGCCTTGCAGTTGGCGACCGTGGTCGACGTGGCGGTGCAGGTGGCGGCCTTCTCTCCGCCGAGCACGCCGAGCGAGTCGGGCGATTCGGCGTCAGATCCCCTGTAGAGAACGGGGCCGCTCATGAAGTCGGAGGCCTTGATGTTGACCTCGGTGCCGTGGGTCAGCTTGTAGGTGACCGGGACGACGACATGACCGGTGGCGCCGACGGTGATCGACTTGGCAACCTTGAAGTTGGAGAAGGTGACGTTCAACGGGTACGGCTCGCCGTCATCGACGGGCGACGTGATGAACGCGGTCTTGCCGACCCCCAGCACCTTCGCGACGGCCGCGCGGTAGTTGGAGTCACCGCCGGAGGCGTGGACGTCGGCCTGCGCGGCCGGCACGACGAAGGCGGAGAGAGCCAGGGCGCCGGAGACGGCGGCCACGGTGGCACGTATATGCATGCGTGTTCCCCACGTGGAGAAAAGTGATCGTGAAGCCTGTTGGCCCCGATGATCAGATTCATGGCGGCAGTGGTTGGTTGTGCGGAGGGGACGTAATTTTGCGGGCCCCTTACACGGCGGCTACTTCACATCGACGAAGTCGGGCGCGGCAGTGACGGCAGCGGTGGTCGTGGTCCCCGCGAAGAGGTACCGGAAGAAGCCGTCGGCGGTCGCCGTGACGGTGGTCTTCAAGTCACCGTTCGCCACCGTCTTGATCGTCTTGACGGTGGTGTAGGTGCTGGTGCCGTTCTTCCGGAACTGCAGCTTCACCGGCTGGTTCCCGTACCCGGTGTAGTTGGCGCCGTCCCAGTTGGCCCGGGCCAGCCTGCCGGTGACGGTGATGGTCTTCCCCTTCTTCACCGGCTCCGGGGAAGCATTGACCGTCAGCTTGGCGAGGCGCAGGACGCTGGGTCCGGCGATGCCGTCCTTCTCGACGAGCCCGGTCTTGGTCACGTCGTAGTCGTCGCTGCCCGTGTCCTGACCGTTCAGGGCTCTCGCGTACGCGTACGCCTTCCACTTTCCGGCGGTCGCGGTGAACAGGTCCTGAGCCGGGTGGATCACGATGGACTGGGTGCAGTTGGCGACGGTCGGCGAGGCGGCCGTGCAGTGGGCCCAGTCGTCGCCGTACAACCCGGCTTCGGAGGTGCCGTACGAGCTGCCGTAGTACAGCTCGACGTCCGTGAAGAAGTCCTCGGCGGCGAGGTCGACGTCGGTGCCGTGGGTCAGCGTGTAGGTGATCGGCACGGTCAGCGTGCCGCTGGTGCCCGCCACGATCGACTTACCGTTGTTGACCTTGACGTTGGAGAAGGCGGCGTTCAGCGCGTACGGCTTGGCGACCTCGACACGGGACACCGATCCGTCGGCCCGCGCGACCGGCACGGCAAGAGCGGAGAGGGCCAGGGCGCCGGAGACGGTGGCCACGGTGGCACGTATGCGCATGCGTTCCCAATAGGAGAAGGGGACCGACGGTGGTCGAGCACGGCCTCGGCGCCGGCCAGGCTCCGACGGGTGCCGACGATGTCCATCCGGTCCTTCACCAGTGAAGGGGCGTGCACGGCACTGAGGGCGCCCCCTGTGGCAGGGGGCGCCCTCAGTGTGTCATCTCCGCGTCAGCCGACGCTGCCGTACTCCACGGGGAAGTCCGGGGGCCAGGGCTGGGCGAAGTCGAACAGGGACGGGTCCTCGAACTTGCGGTCCGCCTCACGCCACGAGGGTTCGGCGGAGACGACGAAGCTCTCCCCGCCTGGCTCGATCATCCAGGTGAAGGCCGCATCCCCCGCGGGAAGGGCATGACGCTCCTTCAACACCGCGAACTCCGCCTCCGACGCCGGACGGACGTGGATCCCCTTCTGGTAGATGGGTTTGAGCAGCATGAGCTCCACGTGCCCGAAGTACACCTCGACGCGGGTGTCCGTATCGTCGACGGCGGTGGCGTCGCTGCGCAGCAGCAACTGCCGGTGCGACGCCGCGAAGCTGACCACCCGGAACAGACGTCCCTCTCGTACGAAATCCGGCATTCTCTGTGTTCTTCCTGTCCTCGGGGTCTTCGGGTCACTGGGCCCAGTCCGGAGTCGGCATGTCCTTGACGAGGCTCGGCGCCTTGTCGCCCGGCTTGGTGAAGTACCAGTCGACGGCTTCGAAGTCCCGACGGCCAAGGATCACCTTGAGACGCAGCGTCGCCACTTCCCATGCGGTGCCATTGTTGCTGTTCACCCTGGCCACCGTCTGCCAGTCGCCGCCCACCAGCGGCTTCCCGCGTTCGACGAGCTTACTCAGGGCCTCTGCCGCGGTCTTCGCGTCCACGACACCGTCCAGTGAAATGCTCAACTTCACCGACCTGTTGTCCAGCGCCTTCTCGACGCCGACCATCCAGATCGGACGCCCGTCACCGCCAGGGGCCGGCCTGCCGAGAAGCTTGTGGTTGAACGTCCGTGCCCAGGCACCGCTCAGTCCGCCGGTACCGCCCAGGGTCCCTCTGGCCAGCGTTTCGGAGTACGGGTTGATCCCCAGGACGATGTGGTCGCCGTCCCTGACGAGGTTGTCGGCGAGCGCCTTGAGGCACTCGTTGTGCACCAGGACCGGCGTCGATCCCGCGTACACGTAGTACGTGTGGTTTCGCGCGACCTCGAAGTTGAAGACCTCGACGGGTCCCTTGACGACCGCGGTGCCGAGGACCTTTGTGGCGCTGCCCTCCCGCGGCTCGAGGGTGTCTCCGGCGCGCAGTTCGTCGGCCTCGACCCAGCCCCGTTCACGAACCCAGAAGCGGTGCGAGTCGGTCGATTCGACCTGGCCGTCGGCGGTGATGATCCGGACCACGGAGTCGACGGTCCGGTTGAACAGGTTCAGCACCGGCTGCAGGGTCTTCTTGCCCGTGACCTGGTCCTGCGACCAGACCCGGTCGCCGACCTCGATGTCCTCGATGGACTTGGGACCGTCTTCCGTCGCGACCTTGGTGCCGGCCGGGAAGCACTTCGTCAGCGCGAGCTTCGCGGTGAGTCCCTCGATGGCGGCCTCGGTGAGGCCGGCGGCGCGCAGGGCCCTCCATGCGTCGTCGATGGCGATGCCGGTTCTCATGGCGGCGTCAAAAGCCGTCACGGCGTTCCTGATGGCCTTGATGGCGACATTGCCGAAGACGAGGAGGGCAACGTCGAAGACCGCCCACCCGCAGTTGCCCAGGGTTCCGCCGCCACCCGTCGTGATCCTGTCCCAGCAGCCGACGAAGTCCTCGGTGAGGGCCTTCACGAATCCCTTGGCGACTGCGTCGTTGAACTCCAGCGCCGAGATCGTGTACGTGACCTTTTCGGTCTCGGGCTTCAGCTCGACGGTGTCGATGTACAGGGTTTCGGTGGCGGGGCATCCCGACTGCACATCCGGGATGTTCGTGGCCGTGCACAGGTAGATGTCGACGATGGTCTTCGAGGTGATGTTCGCGGTGATGACGCAGTCACCGACGTGAACGATGGCGTTGCAGTTCTCCTTGTTCAGGATCTCCGGGTCGCCGACGGGTTCGGCCCGCGTCTTGTAGAAGACGCCGTCGACTCCGCCAGTACCGGCCTCGAGTTGGTCGTTGCGGTTCTTGGTCTCTGTTCGCTTGGATGTCTCCTCGGCCTCCTTGGCGTACGCGTCGGCGTCCTTGGCGGCCTGTTCTGCCTCGGTCGCGGCGACGGCGGCGCGGTCGGCTGCGGCGCGGGCGTCCTTGGCGTCCTGTTCGGCCTGGGCGGCGGCGGAGCGGGCGGCTTCGGCGTCGAGTGCGGCCGCGTCGGCGGAGTCGCGGGCGTCCTTGGCGTAGCCCTCGGCGTTGCCGGCCGCCTTGTCGGCGGCTGCGGCGTCTGCGGCGGCCTGCCGGTCGTACTCGATCGTGCGGGCCAGTGACGCCTGCGCCGCCGCCGCGGCCTTGGCTGCGTCGGCCGCGTAGCCCAGGGCCTCCTTGGAGTAGGTGCGGGCGTCGGCGGCGTACTTGGCGGCGTTCGCCGCGTGGGTGTACGCCTCCTTGGCGTCGCCCTTGGCCTGGTCGGCGAGGTTCTTCGCGGCGTCGGCCTCGGCGACGGCGTTCTTGGCATGCGCGTCGGCGACGGCCTGTTGCTGCTCCGCGATCGTCTTCGACGACTGCCCTGTCAGCACCACCAGACCGGCCGCGGAGTCTGCGTCGACATACGCGGAGCCCAGCTCGATCGCGTCATTGGCGGGGGCGGCGACCTGCTGGGCCGCCTTACCCGCGTCCGCGGCGGCCTGCGCGGTGACGTGCGCGAACCCGGCGGCCTTCGCCGCGGCGGCCACCGCGTTGCCGGCCTCCTTGTTGGCACCGTCGGCCTGGGTCCTGGCGTCCTTGGCGTGCCGCTCGGCCTCGTCGGCCAGTTGCACCGCCGTCTTCGCCTCGGACGCGGCATGCTGCGAAGCCGTGATCGCGTCCGCCGCGGCGCTGGTAGCCGTCCGAACGGCCGCATCCGCCCTCAGCTTGGCCGCCTGCGCGGCATCCGCGTCGGAACGGGCGCGCTTCGCGGCCGCCTCGGCACGCGTCGCGGCGGCGTCCGCGGCTGCCGCGGCCCGTGTGGCGGCGTCCGCCTCAGAACGGGCCCGGCCCGCCGCGGCCTCGGCGTTGTCGGCCGCCTTGTCCGCGTCGTTCGCCGCGGCGCGGGCCGCGTCCGCCGCGTCACCGGCGTCGAGGGAGTCGACGTAGGCCTGCTTGGCGTCGGCCTTCGCTCGGGCCGCGTCCGCCTTCTGTTCGGCGTCCCACGCGTCGTCGCGCATCTCCTTGGCGTGGTCCTTGGCGTTGACCGCGTCATCGCGCCTGCTCTCGGCGGTCTTCTTTGCGGCCTCGGCCTGGTCCTTGGCGTCCTTGGCCTTCGTCGCCTCAGACTCGGCGTTCCTGCGGTGCTCGGCGGCCTCTGCCTGCCTGGCGGCCGCGTTCTCCTTCTCCGCCTTGGCCGTCTTCTCCTCGGCCTCCGCCGCCAGCCGCTTGGCGTGCGCGTCGGCGGCCGCCGCCTTCGCGTCGCCCTCGGCCTTCACCGCGACCGCGAGCTTCGCCTCCGCGGTCTCCTTGTCCTTTTTGGCGTTGTCCCGGTGCACCTTGGCCGCGTCCGCCGCGGCTTTGGCCTGCAACTCCGCCGCCTCGGCGGCCTCCTTGCGGAACTCCGCCTTCGACTGCGCCGCCTGCGCCAACGCGCGCTGCGCGATGGTCGCGCTGTCCCCGGCCGACGCACGCGTCGCGGCCTCCGCCGTCTCACCGGCCTTCTCCAGCGCCTGCAGCGCGGCAGCCGCACCCTTGGTCACCTGGTTCTTCTGCAGACCCACCAGCAGACCACGGCCCCGCGGAGCACCATTGGTGTCAGCGATGCCGTAGGCGGCCTGGAGCGCGGTGTCCGACGCGGTGACGGCCTTCTTCGCCGTCTCCAACTGCGTCTTGAGCACGGCGAGCTGCTTCTTCGCCTCGGCCTGCGCAGCGGTGATGGCCGCCTTGGCCTTGTCCACATCGGCCTTCGCGGGTGCGCTGCCGGTGTGGGTCTTGGCGATGATCCGGAACTTCTGCGCGGTGGAGCCGTTGCACGTCGACAGCACCGCGTCCTTGCTGTTGTCGAACGTCGGCAGGTGCAGACACTTGCCGGACGCGGCGTTCACCAGCGGACTGGCGCTGCGCACGTCGAACTTCCACTGCTGGGCCTTGGCGCTGCCGCAGTCACGGATCTGGATCTTCGTGCCGTCGGCGTTGCCGCCGTTGAGCACCTCCAGGCACTTGCCCGAGTTCGGGTTCTGCAGGGTGTAGCCGCCGTCGTAGGAGGCCCACAACTGCCACTTCTGGGCGACCCCGCCGCTACAGGTGTTGATCTGCACCGGGGTGCCGTTGGTCTTGGCGGCGCCCGTGACCTCGATGCACTTGCCGGCAGCGCCCGGCACCTGGATCTCCAACTGGCCGTCGCCGATCCAGTTGAAGCCGCCCTCGGTGTAGTAGTCCAGCCAGCGGGTGGAGTAGTCCGCGATCCACGACTGCCCCAGCAGCTTGCCCAAGGCGAACGCGCCGTCCTGCAACGCCTTGCCGCCGCTGTTGCCGGCAGCAAGGATCTGGCTGCGCTGCGTGGCCTGCGAGGCGATCTCCTGCTGCCACTCGGCGGACGCCTGCGCCACCTCCTTGCCGAGCACCCGGTCCGGGTCGATCGGACCGTGCCACGCACACGAGGCGAACCGGGTCTTCAGGTCCTCCACCGCGATGCGGAACTCCGGGGTGCCCGGCGCCGGCGCGGTCCTGGGAAAGCCCCCGGAAGCCAGGAAGACACGGGCGTCATCGGCGAACACCCGCGGAACGAATATCTCGTTCGGAACGATGGGCCCGGAGTTCTTCTTCCAGAGCTTCCAGGCCTCCTGCTCCTGGCTCGTCCCACCGCTGGTGTACAGCGGATCACCGATCGCGAGGGCGGCCTTCTTCGTCTTGTCGTCCGCCTGCGGTGACGGGTCGTAGAACGGCGACTGCAGGTCGACCGACTTGAAGTACGACTGGTAGAGCCAGGGCAGCAGCCCCGTCTTGTCGAAGAAGTTCTCCTTCGCGGCGGCGCCGGGGTAGTTGTCCAGGCCGCTGACGGCGGTGCTCCACGACTGACGGGTGTCCTCCGTCTTCTTCACCCAGGCGTCGGAGTCGTCGCTGTCCTTCTGCCATGCCACGGCGAACGCGCCCGTGCCGTAGGTGCGGTCAGCCTTCTGGTGCAGCTGATCCGCCGGCAGCGGCAGGGAGGTGCTGGCCAGACCGAACTGATTCGGCCCGCCCCTGCGCAGACCGTCGGCCATCAGGCACTGGTCGAAGCGCAGTTGCTCGGCGGCCTTGGCATCGAACCCGTCGTAGGAGTCGACGGCCGGGCTGGTACGCGGATTCTGGCCGACAGCCGAAGCCGGCTGCACCGCTACGGTGGCGAGAAGCGCCAGGGAGGCGAGCGGGACGATCGAAGTCGCCAGACTTGCCAGCCGTCTCGGGCGTCTGGCCTGCTTCCGTACAGGTCTACGCGACACGCGTATCCCTCTCTCTAAGGGGTGGCTGCTGAAGGCGCACTCCTGGGAGGGACACGGCAGGCCCGCACATGGGGCCGCACATGATGTTGGGCGATCCCCCCGTGGATACGCCGGACGCTCCCGGACAGGCGGACTGGTCAGGTCCGTCCAGGAGCGGACGCCACCATAGACACGTCGCTGATCCACAGGGCAAGGACGTTGTCACACACGGCAGTTACACCTGGTAACCGTGGCACCCATGAGGAAACCGGGCGGATGCTGTGTGGAGCTCGCGAAAAACCTGCTCCTCGACCTCTTACCGAACCAAGGGCCTTCCACACCCTCCGTCACCTTGAGACCTATATCACAGTCGAACCGAAGCCTGGAGCACGACCCGCCAAACAGACGTTGGCCCCGCCGGAATCTCTTCCGCCGGGGCCAACGTCGTATCACCTGTCACCGGGAAGCCGCCTACTTCACGTCGACGTAGTCACCGCCCGCCGCGGCAGGCGCGGTCGTCGTCGAGCCCGCGAAGGCGTAGCGGTAGGTGCCGTCGACGGACGCCTTGACCGTGGTCTTCAGGGCGCCGGCGGCGCCCGCCTTGACCGTCTTGACGGTGACGAAGGCGCTGGTGCCCTTCTTCTGGAACTGGAGGGCCACCGGGGCGTTGGTGTAGCCCTCGTATTTGCGGGTCTTCCAGTTGGCGCGGGTCAGGGTGCCCTTGACCGTGATGGTCGCGCCCTTGCTGACCGGCTCCGGGGTGGCGTCGGTGGTGGACAGCTTCGAGTGGAACAGGATCTGGGTGATGCCGAGGCCGCCCTGGGTCTTGAGGTCGCCCCTGTCCGTGATGGCGACGGCGCCCACGCTCCACTTACGCGCGTCGGTGTTGAAGAGCCTGCCGTCTTCGCCGCTGGTGTGCAGGTCGATGAACCCCTTGCAGCTGGCGACGGTCGACGAGGTGGCGGTGCAGGTGCCCGGCTCGTCGCCGCCGAGGCGGACCTTCGCGATGTCGAGGGTGGCGCCGACGTAGAGGACCGGACCGGTGAGGAGCTTGTTCGAGCTGATGCTGAGACCAGCGGCGTGCTTGAACGTGTACGTCACCGGCACGGAGGTGGTCCCGGTCGCGCGGGCGACGATCGGCTTGCCGTTGTTGACGGTCACCTTGGTGAAGGTGACGTCGGGCGCCGAGGCGGCCTGCGCGGCAGGCACGGCGAAGGCGGAGAGGGCCAGGGCGCCGGTGACGGCGGCCACAGTGGCACGTATGCGCATGCGTTTCCCCAAGTGGAGAAAGGGGGCCCGGCGGTGCTGGTCCGCACGGAGTCCATCCGTGCGGCTCGCGTCGCACCCGGGCCCGAGTGATCTTGGAGTCTGTTGACTCGACCGCTCAGATCTGTGACGGGTGGGGATGGTTGTACGGAAGTTGCGGAATGTTGCGAAGAACACGGGGATTTTGTGCTCGCATTACCGTTCCTGGCGGCGTTGGCGAGCACACCCCCACCCCTCACCTCAGTCGAACCAGCGATCCCGCGCCAGTTCCGTCGTCCTCGACGGGTCCTCGATCAGCGCCGCCACCTCGAACCGCCGCGGCCACTGTCCGGCCGCCCAGGCGAGGCCCGCCGCGACGCCCTCCAGGGTCGCGGCGTGCACCACACCGTCCCGGGTCCTCCGCCAGTCCAGTTCCACGCCGTCGACGACGAGCTCCTCGTGCTCGACGTACGTGGCCGGGGTCGCCGGACCGAGCAGTACCCGTACCGACTCCGGTACGTCGTGCTCCGCGCCCTCCGACGTCACCTCGCCCGTCACCGACTCGCTCAGCCGCCGTACCTGGAACAGCTCAGCCAGTTCGGCGGCCCGTGCCGGGCGTACGGGGAGCAGCGGCACCCCCGCCGTGAACGGCAGCAGGTCGGGTGAGTCGACCACCACGGCGTCCGCCGCGTCCACCACTTCCACGTGCCCGTCGACCACGGCCCGCAGATCGTCGGGCAGCGTGACCTGTTCCGGGTCGAGGTCGGCCAACGCCCCGTAGAGGGCGTGCAGTTGGGCGCCGCTCACCTCCCGCTCGGGGTCGGCGAGGCGGTCCAGGAGTTCGGCCGCGCCGCCCGGCTCGTCGAGGAGGGCGGCCACCGACGTCCGTACGCCCAGTGCCCGCAGCACCTGCTCGTCGTCGAACCCGGTGGCGTCGGCCTCCTCGTACAGGCCGCGCAGCAGCGGGTCGCCGCCGGCCGCCAACAGACCGGCCGGCCTGCGCCCGTCCAGTACCGGGTTTCCGCGCAACCACCAAGCCGTGTACGGGCGTACGAGTTCGTGCGTGCCGTCGGGCAGCAGGACACGCACCGGCTGGACGATCGCGTCCCGCAGGGGCGGCTGGGCGAGGAGGGCGAGGGCCTGGGGCCAGCGGTCGTCGTCGACGAGGTCCAGGTCGCGTACGGCGACCAGTTCCGTGGCGACGGGAGGTACGGGCGAGTCGGGGAAGCGGTCGAGGATGTCCTCGCTCCACACGTCCACGGCGTCGAGCAGGCCCGGGTCGTCGGGTTCGGCGAAGTCGTTGTCGCGGGGCTCCAGTTCGTCCGGGTCGAGGACGACGTCGGTGGCGCGGACCAAGGCGAAATTCGCCAGGACGCCACACGCGGCCAGCGGCTGCTCGCCCCACCTGTCCGCCAATTCACCATCCACCGCCGCCAGTTCACCCTCCCTGATCACCTCGGCGAACAGGCTGCCGGGAAGGACGAGTTCACCGGCGGGGGCCAGGTCGCCGTCCTCGTCGGGGAGGGCGAGGGCGCCGAGCCAGGGCTCGTCGCCGGGTTCGAGGCCCGCGTCCCGGACGAGGGCGAGGACCGTGTCGGCCAACTCCTCGGCGTCCGGGGTGTCTTCGTCGTCCCATGAGAGGCCGGCGGCGTCCTCGTCGAGGGAGGCGGCGACGGCGGCCCGTACCTGCGGGGTGGTGAGGACGGCGCGCGGGGTGGCCGGGAGGGCGCCGAGCTTCTCCAGGAGGGGATGGGCGGCGTCCGGGTGGGCGACCTTCAGGCCGAGGCGGGCGAGCGTCTCGGGGGCGGTGCCCTGTACCTCGCCGCCGGTGGGCAGCAGGACCTGGCGCGGGCCGATGGTCGTACGCCCGTCGGCGAGCGGCACGGGCAGTCCGGTCAGCCGGTCGGGGTCGACGCCGGCCAGGCTGTCGTACAGCCGGTGCCACCACTCGGGCGCCTTCTCCAGGCCGGCGAGCCGGTCGACGGCGTCGGTCAGGGGGAGGCGGGAGACACCCAACGTCCGTAGTTCCACGCGGCGTTCGAGCCCGGCGGGCAGCAGCGTGGGCAGCACCTCGGCGAGAACGCGGACCGTCTCGGCCCCGGCGCCCTCGACGACCTCAGCGTCCCGGGGGCGCAGGGCGGAGGGCAGCTCGTCGTCGTCTCCCGGGTCGAGTGCGGGTGGGAGGAAGGCGGTTCGCGGCAGCCGTTCGAGGATCGCCTGGCGCAACTGCCCGTCCAGCTCGCCCTTGCCCAGCGGGCCGGGCACGAGGGCGATGATGCCCTCCCCCACGGGGTGCCAGTCGGCGAGGAGTTCGGTGTACGCGTCGGCGGCGCGCTGCACGAGGAAGTCGGTGAGCGGGCCGGGCGCGGCATGCCGGCGGGCGGTGTCCAGCGGGAGGGAGGCGATGAGCAACGCCGGTACGCCCAGCGGCTCGTCGCTCGGCGTGGGCGCGTGCACGACGGGGCTGGTCCGGGGCGGTACGGGAGTCCCGTCGGCGTCGACGGGCACGGCCCAGGTGACCGACCAGTGCGGACGCAGCCGCTCCTCGACCGGCCGCCCGGCCAGCAGGGCGGCGTCCAGCGGGCCGTGCGCGGAGACGGTGCGCCAACGGCTCGTACCGTCCCGGGAGTCCTCTACGAGGGTGAGGGCTTCCTCGGTGAACCGACGCAGCGTACGAGGGGCCTGGTCCCCCACCTCGATGACGACCTCTTCCAGACCGGGCAGCGTCAGAAGAAGCGCGTCGTCGACGCCGCTCAGCAGCCGTTCCGCGAGATCCGCGGCGGCGGTGTCGCGCAGCGGGAGGATGACGGCCGTGTCGTAAGGGGCCGGGGCGGTGCCTTCGGCGGCGAACGGCAGCCGGAGGAGGGGCACATGACCGTCGCGCCGCCGGACCTCGTCACCGAGTCCGGGGCTGTGCCGGGCGGTCTCGGCGGCGAGCTCGCGGGCCTCGGCGAGCGCCCACCGCACACCCCCGTGCCGCCCGACGACGGCGGGCTCGTCGCTCACGGCGAGGACGGCGGCGAAGCCGACCCCGAACCGTCCGACGGCGCCCGTCTCCTTGCCGTCCTGGCCGCCCTGGGCGTCCCGCTTCGCGGAGGCGCGCAGCGTGGACAGGGACTCCACGCCGGTGGCGTCCAAGTGGGCGCCGGTGTTGGCGGCGACGAGGACACCCTCGCGGAGAGTGAGCCGGAACCGCCCGGGCACCCCGGCCCGCGCCGCGGCATCCGCCGCGTTCTGAGCGAGCTCTACGACGAGCCGGTCCCGGTAGCCACCGAGGACGAGATCCTCCTCGGCGTTGGCATCCTCACGGAACCGGGCGGGGCTGGTGGCCCACGCGTCCAGAACACCCCGGCGCAGACGGGCCGTACCGAAAGGATCCGCGCCCTCAGCTGCCGGTCGCACGAACTTGCTCACGTACGTTCACTCTCCTCATCGGCGTGAGCAAGAAGGTACCGCGCGCCGGACGGGGCGCCCGCCCACCTGCCCCGTCGGCCCCAGGAGCCGCATATGCCCCAGGGGACGGAAGCCCTGAAACCGGCGCCCCTTACCATTCCCTGCGGATCACGCCCGAGGCGGCGCCGATCCACATACCGGGTACCACGTATCAGGTACCTGTTCCTCAGGGGGGATTTTCGTGTTCGTGCTGTCCATACTGCTGCTCATAGCGGCGGTCGTGCTCTTTTTCGTCGGCCGGGGCCGGGACGTCGGCGGCTGGAAGATCGGGGCGGTACTCAGCGCCGTCGCAGCCGTGCTGACCGGTGTCTTCGCGTGCGTGCATGTTGTGAGCGCCTACGAGGTCGGGGTGCCGGTGACCTTCGGCAAGATCGGGAAACCGATGACCTCCGGCGTCCAGTTCAAGTCGCCGTTCACCTCGGTCACGTCCTTCTCGACCCGTCCCGTGGACCTCGACCTCTACGACAAGGACGTGGTCGAGGTCCGGTCGGCGCAGGGCGGGGTGCTGTACGCGGACGTGACGATCAAGTGGGCCGTCATCCCGGCCAAGGCGGTCGAGCTGTACCGGCTGGCGGGCAGTGAGGAGGCCGTCGAGGAGCGGCTGGTTCTGCCGGACAGCCGCGAGATCATCCGTAACGTCTTCGCGAAGCACACCAGCGAGGAGGGCTACGCCTCCGCCCGCGAGCAGATCGGCTCGCAGATCGCCGCCCTCATCAAGGAGCGTCTGGCGCCGCGCGGGATCGACGTCACCAACGTCAATCTGCGCAATGTGAAGCCGTCGGACAAGCTGCAGGACCAGATCGACAAGAAGATCCAGCAGGAGCAGTCCACCGAGCGGGCCGTCGAGGCGGCGCGTACGGCCAAGGCGGAGTCCGAGCGCAAGCGGATCGAGGCGGAGGGCATCGCCCGCGCCAACGAGATCCTCTCGAAGTCACTGAGCGACAAGGTGCTGTACAACCAGTGCCTGGAGGCCTACAAGGAAGCCGCCAAGGCCAACCCGGTGTACGCGGTGCCGTGCGGCACGAACGCGAACGGCACGCCGGTCATCGTGGACAACGGCAAGAACTAGCTCCGCTGGACAGGCGGTTCGTTCGCTGCGGACCGGTGGGGGGCTGGGGCGCGGTCCCGCGCCCCAGCCCCCCACCGCACTCCCTACGAGTGCCCCAGCTCCGCCGCGTCCGCGTCCGCGCCGCCCACAGAGACCGACCCGGAATCCGCCGAGGGCCGCAGCGGGAACGGGTCCACCATCGTCTCGTCGATCACCGGCGGCGGCGGAACCGGCGGCTTCGGCATCACCGCTGCCTCGGAGTGCCCTCCGCAGCCGTACGCGAGGGACACCACACGCCCGTCCGCCGGGGCGAACTCGTTCGTGCACACGCCGAACGCCTGCCCGAGCGACCCTCCCATCGCCACGAGGAACCCGCAGCTCACGCACGTCGCCGGCGCGGCCTGGGCCATGGGCGTCTGGGGGCCGTAGGCGTCCTCCCAGCGGTCAGCGGCGGTATGGAGGCCGTACCGGGACAGGACACGCGCCCGGCGCATGCCCAGTTCCTCCGCCACCGACGCGATCGAACCGCGGGCCGGTACGACCGTGTAGTCGGCCGGTGAGCCCGCCGTGATGTCCGCGTCCTCGGCGTCCGCCAGATCCGCGGCCAGTTCCACCGAAGCCGGAACAGAGGCCGGCGCCGACCTCGATGCCAGCACGGAGTTCGGCAGGGGCTCGTCCTCGCCCGAGTAGCCCGGCTCCAGACGCAGGTCCTCCGCGTCCGTCGGGAGCAGGTCCCCGGGGCCCATGTCCCCGGGGCGAAGGCGTTCGCTCCACGGCACCCATTCCGGTGCCTGGAGGGAGTCGGGGCCCGGGAGGAGGACCACCTCGTCCAGGGTGACCAGCTTGGCCCGGGACGCCCGGGCGACCGTCACCGCCCAGCGCCAGCCCCGGTAGCCGAACTCCTTGCACTCGAAGAAGTGCGTGACGACCCGGTCTCCTTCTGAGACCAGGCCCGCGTGTTCACCCACCACCCCTGGTGCCGCCGCCTCCTCCGCCGCCGAAAGGGCGAGGTCGACGGCCTCGGCGCACAGGCGGTCGGGGGTGCGGCTTCGCGTTGTCGCTGCGCTCACAGGTATCGCTTCTCTCCTACGCCGTCTCACGAGTGCGCCCGTCCCGACGGGGTGCGAACGGTTGCGAACGGAGCGGACCAAAGGGCCGCGTCAACGTTCGCGCCCGATCGCGCTCGGGCGCACCTACGTCATCCATTCTGCGGGATGACCGAGAGGCGCGCGGCCGAGAACAACCGCCACTGCGCGCTACGCACGCTACCTTCTCCAGCGCCCGGGGCCCACACCGACGGGACGGTTCTCGACGACCGACATCGAACCGTGGCAACTCCGGCTCCCCTCGCACTCGTCTCTCACCTCACTCTTCCCAACCCCCGATGGCCGGAAAACACCCCGCCCGAACCGTCCGAGAGGACCGGCCCGAACCGTCCGAGAGGACCCGTCCGAACCGTCCGAGAGACCAGTCCGGCCCCCTCCGGCCCCCTCCTCCCCCACCCCACTCGGCCCCCACTCGGCCCCATACGCGCGGTAACCGCACTAGGTACGCCGTTCTCGGGGCACTATGGCGGGGTGGCAACCGAGAGGTCGCCCCACGGCGCCACCGGAATCGGCGGGGCCGAGGAGAGCAACCGGAGCGGCACCGGCACCAAAAGCGGCCGGCGTGGCGTACGGGACCGGGTGAACGGGTCCGTGCGTGCGGTCGGCCGTGCCCTGCACTTTCCGGTGACCGGCACCGCCCGGGGCATCCGCAAGGCCACCCACGCGCATGGCGCCGGGGAGTCGGGGCTCGGCAAACTCATCGAACTGCACGCGGTGAACGGCGCCGGCGACGTCATGATCACCATCGCCCTCGCCTCCACCGTCTTCTTCTCCGTCCCCACCGACGAGGCACGCGGGCGCGTGGCCATCTATCTCGGCATCACCATGGCGCCCTTCGCCCTCCTCGCTCCCGTGATCGGCCCCCTCCTCGACCGTCTCCCGCACGGCCGCCGCGCCGCGATGGCCGGCGCGATGCTCGCCCGCGCCCTCCTCGCCCTGCTGCTCGCCGGCGCGGTCGCCACCGGGAGCATCGAGCTGTACCCGGCCGCGCTGGGTGTTCTGGTCGCCTCCAAGGCGTACGGCGTGGTCCGCAGCGCCGTCGTACCCCGCCTCCTGCCACCCGGCTTCTCCCTGGTGAAGGCCAATTCGCGGGTCACGCTCAGCGGCCTGCTCGCCACCGGCATCGCGGCCCCCATCGGCGCGGTGTTCCAGGCCCTCGGTCCACGCTGGCCGCTCTACGGCGCCTTCGTGATCTTCATCGCGGGTACGTTCCTGTCCTTCTCGCTCCCACCCAAGGTGGACTCCGCCAAGGGCGAGGACACCGCTCTGCTCGCGGCGGACCCGGAGCATCTGCACGGGCCCCATCTCCACCCAGTCAAGCGACCCGGCCTGCGCACGGTCGGTACGGCCGTCACCCACGCCCTCGCCGCCAACGCCTCCCTGCGCTGCCTCTCCGGCTTCCTGACCTTCTTCCTCGCCTTCCTGCTCCGTGAGCATCCGCTGACCGGTGAGAGCGCCGCGTGGTCGCTGGGCATGGTCGCCGTCGCGGCGGGCGTCGGCAACGCGCTCGGTACGGCGGTCGGGGCGGCCGTGAGGCAACGCGCGCCGGAGCTGATCATCGTGACGGTCGTCGCCGTGGTCCTCGGCGCGTCGATCGTCGCCGCGCTCTTCTTCAGCGCCGCCCTGGTCGCCTGTCTGGCCGCGGTCGCCGGGTTCTGCCAGGCGCTCGCCAAGCTGTCCCTGGACGCGCTGATCCAGCGGGACGTCCCCGAACTCGTCCGGTCCTCCGCGTTCGCCCGCTCGGAGACGCTGCTCCAGATGGCCTGGGTGCTCGGCGGCGCGGTCGGTATCGCGCTGCCGCTGGTCGGCGGACTGGGCCTCGGGGTGGCCGCCGCGATCGTCGCCGTCGGCTGGCTGACCACGGTCAAGGGCCTGGTCGGCTCGGCCCGTCACGGGGGCCGAGCCCACCCCCGCGTCGCCTGACACCACTCAGCGGGTCCTACCTGCGCCCGGCTCGCCGTACCCACGTGACGACCGTGCCGCGGGTGCCCGATAGCCTTCGGCCATGACCTCGTTGCGTTCCGCTTCCACTGCGCGCCGTCGCCGCGCTGTTGCC
This sequence comes from Streptomyces sp. NBC_00576, assembly GCF_036345175.1. Taxonomy (NCBI): domain Bacteria; kingdom Bacillati; phylum Actinomycetota; class Actinomycetes; order Kitasatosporales; family Streptomycetaceae; genus Streptomyces; species Streptomyces sp. NBC_00576. The sequence goes on from NZ_CP107780.1 coordinate 4,897,102, forward strand.
GCCGTCGGCGCCGTTGGTGCCGGACTGCTCGTCCTGTCCGCCTGCGACAAGCCGACGCCGATCTCCACGATCACCGTCGGCCGTTCCTCGGTGAGCTCGGAGGCCTCCTGCTACGACGACGGCAAGGAGCTGAAGACCGCCGACGTGGCCGAGTGCCTCAAGGACACGGACATCAAGAGCATCAAGGTCGACCCGGAAGAGACTGTGCGCTTCGGTGTCGACCCGGACATCGCCGACAAGGGCTGGACGATCCTGCTGAACGGTCAGCCGCTGACCGACTCCAGCACCAAGACCTACCGCAACATCCCGGGCAGCGTCTTCTTCAACGCCCAGTACGGCGCCCAGGGAAACTCGACGCTCGTCTCCATCAAGGAGGGCGAGAAGGGGGTCAACGGCCTCTGGTCGTTCCGGCTGAAGAAGGACTCCTGACGACGTCAGGGGTACGAGTCCTGGTCGCCACCGCGGTCCCCGTCGAACGGGACGCGGTGGCACAGGCGTTCCCAGCCGATGACGGACCGGTCGACGTCATCGCCGTCGGCGTCGGCACCGCCGCCTCCGCAGCGTCCGTCGCCTCGGTGCTCACCACCGCCGCCCTCCGCGGCACCCCGTACGGCCTCGTCGTCTCGACGGGCATCGCCGGTGGTTTCCAGCCCGAGGCACCGGTCGGCTCGCTGGTCGTCGCCGACGAGATCACCGTCGCGGACCTGGGCGCCGAGACCCCGGACGGGTTCGTATCCGTCACCGCGCTCGGTTTCGGCACCGTCACCCACCGTCCGCCGGAAGCACTCGTACGAGATGTCACGGCCGTGACAGGAGCCCGCGCCGGCGCCGTCCTGACCGTCTCCACCGTCACCGGCAGCGCCGAACGCGCCGCCGAACTGCGCGCCCGGCACCCCGGAGCGCTGGCCGAGGCGATGGAGGGTTTCGGCGTCGCCGAGGCCGCCGCCGCGCACGGTGTGCCGGTGCTGGAGATCCGGGCCGTGTCCAACCCCGTCGGCCCCCGCGACCGCGCCGCCTGGCGCATCGGCGACGCGCTCACGGCCCTGACGGAGGCCTTCGGGAAGCTCACGCCGGTACTGGAGAGTTGGAACCCACATGAGCAGCATCCACACGAGCCCGCAGACTGAGCAGACCGGACAGCCGCTGCAGATCGCGTACTCGCCCTGCCCGAACGACACCTTCGTCTTCGACGCCTGGGCCCATGGCCGGGTGCCGGGCGCGCCCGCGCTCGACGTGACCTTCGCGGACATCGACATCACCAACGGTATGGCCGAGCGCGGCGAGTTCGACGTACTGAAGGTGTCGTACGCCGTGCTGCCGTACGTCCTCGACGAGTACGCGCTGCTGCCCTGCGGGGGTGCGCTGGGCCGGGGCTGCGGCCCGCTGGTGCTCACCCGTGAGGCGGGGGCCGACCTGACGGGACGTACGGTCGCGGTGCCGAGCGAGCGGTCGACGGCGTATCTGCTGTTCCGTCTCTGGGCGGCGGACACGGTCCCGGGCGGGGTCGGGGAGGTCGTCGTGATGCCGTTCCACGAGATCATGCCGGCCGTGCGGGACGGGAAGGTCGACGCGGGGCTGGTCATCCACGAGGCGCGCTTCACGTACCGGAACTACGGGCTGCACAAGCTCGCGGACATGGGCGAGCACTGGGAGGCGACGACCGGGCTGCCGATCCCGCTCGGCGCGATCATCGCCAAACGGTCGCTGGGAGCCGGAACGCTGGAACTGCTGGCCCAGGCCGCCCGGACCTCCGTACGCGCCGCCTGGGACGACCCTGAGGCCTCCAGGGCCTATGTCCTGGAGCACGCACAGGAGATGGACCCGAAGGTCGCCGACCAGCACATCGGCCTGTACGTCAACGAGTTCACCGCCGACCTCGGCGAGGACGGCTATGCGGCGGTCCGGGGGCTGCTGACACGCGCGGCGGCCGAGGGGCTGGTGCCGCCCCTCGGCCCGAACGCACTCGATTTCCCCTAGAGGTCTCCGAAGTCTTCGCAATCTCCGGAGACGTCTTGCACGTCTTGCCCGTCTTACACGTCCAGTTGGTCGGCGACCGCCCGCAGCAGGCCCGCGATCTTCGCGCCCGAGGTCTTCTCGGGGTAACGGCCCCTTTCCAGCATCGGCGTGATGTTCTCCAGGACGGTCGTCAAGTCCTGGACGATGGAGGCCAGTTCGTCGGGCTTCTTGCGCTGTGCGGCCGCGACCGACGGGGTCGGGTCCAGGATCACGACGGAAAGCGCCTGGTCACCGCGTTGGCCGGCGACAACTCCGAACTCCACGCGCTGGCCCGGCTTGAGGGAATCGACTCCGGCGGGCAGGACCGAGGAATGGACGAAGACGTCACCGCCGTCGTCGCGGGAGAGAAAGCCGAAGCCCTTCTCACTGTTGAACCACTTGACCTTGCCGGTGGGCACGTCTGTTCCTCGTCCTCATACTCGTCGGAAAACTGCTTCGGGCTGCTTGAAACTGCTACGAACTGCTGGCGGGAAAACGGGTCTTGATAGCACTTGGGCGGGTCGCTGGACCCGCCGGTACCAAGGCTAATGGTCGACAGGCGGGTGACAAGACGCCACCGGGTTGTTCCTTCGGGCAGGGAACTACCCTGGTCGAGTGCGTGACAAAACCCAAACGAATTCCGCCGCGGCCGGAGATCGGCTGATCCGTGCCGGTGCCATCGTGTTCTTCGTCGGTGCGGTGGCCACTTTGGTCACCGTGGCCCCATTTCTCCTCGGCACGACGCCATTCCCGACGTTCATGTTCGGCTTGAGCATGCTGATGGGCGTCGGCTTCCTCGTCGCGGGCGCCGGGGTGCTCCGGTCGGTGGCCGAGGGCCGCCGTCAGGCGCGCGCGGCCGTCGCGTCCGAGTAGCCCGGGTCGCCCGGGTCTCCGTCATAGGAGGCCAGCCAGGCCGGGAAGCGGGTGAGGTCGTCGAGGACGACGTCCGCACCGGCCGCGCGCAGCTCAGCTGCGTCGCAGGGCCCGGTGGGCACGGCGACCGACAGGGCACCGGCGGCTCGCGCGCCGCGTACGTCTCCGACGTGGTCGCCGACGTACACGCTCGCGCCCTGCTCGCGCAGCGCCACCGCCTTCTGCTCGGCCCACAGGTTTCCGATGACCTCGTCGGGCTCGATACCGAGGTGCGCCAGGTGGAGTTTGGCGTTCGGCTCGTACTTGGCGGTGACGACGATCGCCCGCCCGCCGGACTCCCGTACGGCCGCGATCGCCTCGCGGGCGCCGGTCATCGCGGGGGTCGCGGTGATGGCGATGGCCGGATACATCGCACGGTAGAGATCGCTCATGGCCTCGATGCGATCGGCCGGAAACCAGTGCACGAGCTCGTCCGCGAGTGGCGGTCCGAGCCTGGTGACGGCCAGGTCGGCGTCGATGAACGTGCCCGTCCGCTCGGCGAGCGCCAGATAGCAGGCGTGGATGCCGGGGCGGGAGTCGATGAGGGTCATGTCGAGGTCGAACCCGACGGTGAGCGCGCGGGAGGACGCCGGCGAGGCCATGGATGTCATATGCACCATTGTGCGGGAGCGGTCGGAGAGCGGTCGGAGAGCGGTCGGTGACGGTGTTCAGCGCGAGCGCTGGGAGCGCCAGACCAGGAACAGGGCGGAAACGATCGCGGCGCCCCGTAGGACCCACGGCCAGGTCTGGGTGAGGGCCTCGTTCATGTGCCCCTCGGCGATGGGCTCGCCCCAGCGTCCCTGCGTACGGCCCCACAGCCATCCGACGCCGGCCGCGACCGCCGCTCCGGGCAGATAGACGACCGCCCACTTCGTCTCGGCCTGGGACAGCCGGCGCGAGGCGTAGGCGATGGCCCAGCCGATGAGGAGGGCGTAGAGGTTGCCGAGGACGGCTCCCGCGACGAGGAGGCCGGCGGCGAGAAGGAGCAGCGGGTTGCTCCAGCGGCCGGAGGGGAGGGGGATGCGCAGCCGGGGACGCCGGCGCGGTGCGGTATCGGTTTCCCCCTCGTCGCCTCCTTCGTATCCTTCGTGCCCTTCGGCGACGGCGGGTTCGGAAGCCTCGTCAGCAGGCTTCGCCCGCTCCCTCGCCTTCTCCCCTGCCTTCTCCAACCTGGGTGGCGGCTTGAGCAGGTCTGGGATCTCCACCCCGCCGACGAACCCGGGCGGAAGGCTGTCCACGTCCGTGAGATCCCCGAGCGGGCCCGTGCGACGCGCCAGCCACCAGTCGGTGTCCGGGAGCCCGTCCGTACCCCCGAGATGGGGCGGAGCGGGATCACCCCCCGAAGGAAACGGAGCGAACGGCTCCGCCGCCTTGGACGCCTCCGCCGGACGCGGACGCGGTACAAGACGCCCGAGCCCCTTGCTCTTGCCCTTGCGCTGCGGCTCCTCGCGGTCGCGCTGTACGGGCACGGAGGCACGCGGCGCCTCGGGCGCACCGGGACCCGCGCCGGCGCCGGCCACGACCTCGTCCGGGGTGCCGATGCGGTCGAGGATGCGGCGTACGGAGGCCGGGCTGTCGACCGGCGCCTTGGCGCGACGACGGTCGATCTCGTCGCGCAGCCCGGAGACCAGACGCATCCGGGCGCCGGACGGCAACTGTCGCTGCTGGGCCAGGTCGCCGACCTTGCTCAGATACTCGTAGACGACCTGGTCGCTCTCGATACCCACGAAGCCAGACGTTACCGGCATCTCCATCAAGGGCGGCGGTACCTCTTCAGCACGGCCAGTACCCCTTCAGCACCGGCCCGCACCCTCAGCCCGTCCGGCGATTGAGGACAAGGCCCGTTCAGGGCCGTAGGGGGGTCTGGGGGCGCAGCCCCCAGAAGACGCCCACCCAACTCCCCGCACCGACAAAAAGACACCTCACCGCACCCACCCGCTACCGTGGGCGGGATGAGCACCGAGGAGACACCGGCGCCGCGTTCTCTCGCGGAGGCGCTACGCGCGCGGGACGACGCGTCACTCGCCGCGCTGCTGCGCAGCCGGCCGGACCTCATCACCCCCGTCCCCACCGACCTCACCCAGCTGGCCACCCGCGCCGGCACGCGCGCGTCGGTCGTGCGCGCCCTGGAGCGCCTGGACAGGTTCACGCTCCAGACGGCACAGGCGCTGGCCGTGGCCCCGGACCCGGCGGCCTACGACGATCTGCTGGCTCTCCTCGCGGGCGACGCCACCGATCCGGCGGTCGTCGCAGCCCTGCCCCGCGCCCTCTCCGTGCTGCGCGAGCAGGCCCTGGTGTGGGGCGGTACGGACCGGCTGCGCCTCGTGCGTACCGCCCGTGAGCTGCTGGCGCCCTCGCCGCAGCATCCGTCGCCGACGGGGCTCGGTCCGACGGTCGCGGAGGCGACTGCCGGGATGTCGCCGGGCCGGGTCCAGGAGATCGTGGCGGCGGCGGGACTCACGTCGACGCACGACGCGGTGAGCGCGGTGGCCTCCCTGACGGCTCTGTTCACCGACCGGAAGCGGATGGCCGCGCTGCTCGACAGTGCCTCATCGGACTCCGTGGACGTGTTGCGGCGCCTCGTCTGGGGGCCGCCGTACGGCCAGGTCACCGCGGAGCCGGCCGCCCATCTGCGCTGGCTGCTGGACCGGGGACTCCTGCTCCCCACGGCGCCCGGCACCGTCGTACTGCCGCGTGAGGTGGCCCTGCATCTGCGCGACGGGCGGGCGCACCGTACGACCGAGCCGTTGCCGCCCGGGGTCGAGGCGGCCGCCGCCCATCGTCCACAGGTTGTGGACAACGCGGCGGCCGGACAGGCGTACACGGCTCTCGCGACCGTCGAGGAGCTGCTGAAGGACTGGGACGAGGGCGGCCCGGCGGTGCTGCGGGCCGGCGGGCTGAGTGTCCGCGACCTCAAGCGGACGGCCGTCGCCCTGGACGTGTCCGAGCCGGTCGCCGCCTTCTGGGTCGAACTCGCCTACGCGGCAGGCCTGTTGGCGTCCGACGGCGAGGCCGACGAGCGCTACGCGGCGACCCCGGCGTACGACGAGTGGCTGGAGCAGCCCGCCGCCACACGCTGGGCGCGACTCGCGGAGGCGTGGCTGACGGCGACCCGGACGCCCGGAGTGATCGGCGGCCGGGACGCCAAGGACCGTACGCTGTCCGCCCTCGGCCCGGCCCTCGACCGGTCCGCCGCGCCGGAGGTACGCCACCGGGTGCTGGCCCTGCTGGCCGCGCTCCCGGAGGGCACGGCCCCGACCGTCGAGTCGGTGCTGGCCCGGCTGCACTGGGAGCGTCCGACGCGCGGCCCACAGCAGGACCGGGAGGGCGACGAGGACCTGCGCACCAGGCTCGCCCGCTGGACCCTGTCCGAGGCCGAGTCGCTGGGCATCACGGGCCGGGGGGCACTGTCGTCCCAGGGCCGGGCCCTGCTCGGCGCCCCCGCCGCACCGGTGAAGCCGGCCGAGCCGACGGGCCCCGGCGACAAACTCCCGGTCCACCACCACGACCACCACAACCATCCCGCGCATCCCGTCCCCGAGCCCCTCTCACCGCCCGAGCAGGCCGTCGCCTCCGCCACCGCCGCCCGCCTGCTCACCCCTCTCCTCCCCGAACCGCTCGACCACGTCCTCCTCCAGGCGGACCTGACGGCGGTGGCCCCGGGCCCCCTCAAGCGCCCCCTGGCCGAGATTCTCGGCGTGCTCGCGGACGTCGAGTCGAAGGGCGGCGCGACGGTCTACCGCTTCACCCCCGGCTCCGTACGACGCGCCCTGGACGCCGGCCGCTCCGCCTCCGACCTGCACGACTTCCTGACCGCCCACTCCCGTACGCCGGTCCCGCAGCCCCTCGCCTACCTCATCGACGACGTCGCACGCCGACACGGACACCTGCGGATCGGCGCGGCCTCGGCGTACGTGCGCTGCGACGACGACTCGGTGCTCAGCGAGATCCTCGCCGACAAACGGTCCGCGAACCTGCGCCTGCGGCGGCTGGCGCCCACGGTGCTGGCCGCGCAGACCGACCCGGCGACCCTCCTCGACGGTCTGCGAGGCATGGGTTTCGCGCCGGCCGCCGAGTCCGCCGAGGGCGACGTCCTGATCACCCGCGCCCACGCCCACCGCACCCCGGCCCGCACGGCCCCGGACCCGGTACCGGACGGCCCGCCGGCTCCCGACGGCACGCTGCTCTCGGCGGCGATCCGGGCGATCAGGGCGGGCGACCTGGCCTCGACGACCCCCCGCAAGCCGACGGAGACCCCGGCCGCGAACGGCGACCTCCCGCGCACCAGCCCCGCCGAGACCCTGGCCACCGTGCAGGCCGCCGTGATGACCGGCGAGGCCGTGTGGATCGGGTACGTCAACGCCGAGGGCGCCGCCAGTCAGCGTGTCATCGCCCCCATCCGCGTGGAGGGCGGCTTCGTGACGGCGTACGACCACACGGCGGACGAGGTACGGACGTATCCGCTGCACCGGATCACGGGGGTGGCGGAGCTGGCGGACGACCAGCCGTAGACACCCCGGTCACGCGGTCGGTCACGCAGTCGGTCACGCGGTGCGGTCACCCACACGGGTGTCGACCCGAATTCATGCACGCCACGCCGGAGACTTCCCACGCACGGGGGAGCTTCAGGCCCGTCCCGCATGCGTGAACGGCCCGCTGGGCAGCCACCGGACGCCCTGATCAAGCTGGTCCGGCTGCTCCCGTCCCGAAAGGCCCCTGACGTCCCCATGCGTGCCAAGCCCCCCGTCCGCACCCGTTCCCTCGTCGCCATGTCCGCCGCCGCAGTGCTGGTCTCCGTGGCCGCGCTCGTCGTCGTACTCGCGTCCGAGTCGTCGGCGGCCCCGTCCGCACTGCCGCTGCCGTTGCCCGTCGCCGGCGTCGAGTCCCTCGTCACCCAGGGCGTCACCATCGAGGGGCCGCTGGTCAACAACCTCAATCTGCCGCAACTGAAGTAGCCGACCGGTCAGCAGGCCGGTCAGCAGGCCGCGACCCGGGCGTGCGCGGGCAGGCCGAAGTGGGAGCGGGCGGCGGTCTCCAGGGCGGTGGACGACATCGTGTCGTCGGCGTCGGACTCGGCGAAGAAGCTGAAGTTGTCCTCCGTCCACTCCCCGTATCCCGCACCGTCCGGCGGCTCCTCCCGCGACACGACGCGGTAGTCGCCGTCCGCCTCCCGTGCCAGCCGCAGCACCTGCGGGTACCGGGCGCCGCCGCACTCCACCAGAGCGCCCGCGCGGACCCCGTACTCCATGCACAGCGTGTTGACACCCGCCCGTACGACACCGTCGTCCTCGCCGAGGTCCAGCGCCTCGGCCCGGCAGAACCACCGCGCCCGGAGATCCGGCACCGTCTCCCCGTACCCGCTGCCCCGCGAGTCGGCCACGAGCCGGGCCTCGATCACCGGCCGCACCTCACCCCAGAGACGGCTGTCGACAGTCCCCGACCCGAGCACCCACACCCCCGTCGCCATCAGCACCGCCACGGCTCCCAGCCCCGACGCCCATCGCCCCACCGACTGCACCGCAGGCTCCTCACCGCGCCGCGCTCCCGCGCCGCTCCCGCCGTACCAGACAGACATCTCTGCCCCGGGGTTGCCCGTAGGGCCCGTCGACTGTGATGCGGGCTGTGCTGCGGTGTGATCCGCGCCCCGCCGTGACCATGCGCAGGTAAGGCACACTGGACGTTTGGCCGTAGGCCGTACGGAAGGGATGTGCACGTACGTGAATGGTCCACTCATCGTCCAGTCGGACAAAACCCTGCTCCTTGAGGTCGACCACGAGCAGGCCGGCGACTGCCGTCGGGCCATCGCGCCGTTCGCCGAGCTGGAGCGGGCGCCGGAGCACATCCACACCTACCGGGTGACTCCGCTGGGCCTGTGGAACGCGCGGGCCGCCGGGCACGACGCCGAGCAGGTCGTCGACGCACTCGTGCAGTACAGCCGCTATCCCGTGCCGCACGCGCTGCTCGTCGACATCGCCGAGACGATGGACCGCTACGGACGGCTCACGCTGAGCAAGCACCCGACCCACGGACTGGTCCTCACGACCACCGACCGTCCGATTCTCGAAGAGATCCTGCGCTCCAAGCGGATCGTGCCGCTCGTCGGCGCCCGGCTCGACCCGGACACCGTGGCCGTGCACCCCTCCGAGCGCGGGCAGATCAAGCAGGTGCTGCTGAAGCTGGGCTGGCCGGCCGAGGACCTCGCCGGGTACGTCGACGGCGAGGCGCACGAGATCGGGCTGGCCGAGGACGGGTGGGCGCTGCGCCCGTACCAGCAGCAGGCCGTGGAGAACTTCTGGCACGGCGGGAGCGGAGTGGTCGTCCTGCCGTGCGGGGCGGGGAAGACGCTGGTCGGGGCCGGGGCCATGGCCGAGGCGAAGGCCACCACCCTCATCCTCGTCACGAACACCGTCTCGGCCCGGCAGTGGAAGCACGAGCTGGTGAAGCGGACGTCGCTGACCGAGGAGGAGATCGGCGAGTACAGCGGGACGCGCAAGGAGATCCGGCCGGTCACCATCGCGACGTACCAGGTGCTGACGACCAGGCGGAAGGGCGTCTATCCGCACCTGGAGCTGTTCGACTCCCGCGACTGGGGGCTCATCATCTACGACGAGGTGCATCTGCTGCCCGCGCCCGTCTTCAAGTTCACCGCCGATCTGCAGGCCCGGCGGCGGCTCGGTCTCACCGCGACCCTCGTACGCGAGGACGGGCGCGAGTCGGACGTCTTCTCGCTCATCGGGCCGAAGCGGTTCGACGCGCCCTGGAAGGAGATCGAGGCGCAGGGCTACATCGCGCCCGCGGACTGTGTGGAGGTCAGGGTCAACCTGACGGAGTCGGAGCGGCTCGCGTACGCCACCGCCGAGACCGAGGAGAAGTACCGCTTCTGCGCGACCACCGCGACCAAGCGCAAGGTCACGGAGGCGATCGTGCGGCGCTTCGCCGGACAGCAGATCCTCGTCATCGGCCAGTACATCGACCAGCTCGACGAACTGGGCGAGCATCTGAACGCGCCCGTCATCAAGGGCGAGACCCCGAACTCGCAGCGCGAGAAGCTCTTCGACGCGTTCCGCCAGGGCGAGATCAGCGTGCTGGTCGTGTCCAAGGTCGCGAACTTCTCCATCGACCTGCCGGAGGCCACCGTCGCCATCCAGGTCTCCGGGACCTTCGGGTCACGTCAGGAGGAGGCTCAGCGGCTGGGCCGCGTACTGCGGCCGAAGGCCGACGGCCACAAGGCCCACTTCTACTCGGTGGTCGCCCGGGACACCATCGACCAGGACTTCGCCGCACACCGCCAGCGGTTCCTGGCGGAACAGGGGTACGCGTACCGGATCATGGACGCGGACGAGCTGCTCGCCGGGGACATCGAGGGTACCGAGAGCTGAGCTGCACACCGCTCACCTGCGGCGCACGCCCGCCTCCTCCCCGTACTCACCGAGCAGTACGACGCTCAGGGCGGCGCCCGCGAACACCTTGACGGCGCGGAGGGCGTCGCCGAAGGGGTGCCGGTGGGCTCCCCGCACGGGGGTGGCGCCGGAGTGGACAGTGGCCGGGGTGAAGGTTGCTGCGCTCATGTGTCCATGCTCGCTTCCGGGCCCGCCGATGCCATCGGCCTGCGGGCCGAACCTCCGTCGTCTCCCTGTACGACTGAGGGTGGACGTCTCCCCCACAGGAAGGTGGAGGCTGTCCCCTAGGGGACTACGGGCGCCGTACGCGCTGTCGTACGCGCTGGCGTGTGAGCCGGGGTTGCGCTGTGGTGCGCGGAAACTGATTGGCCTCCGCCCGCCCGAGTCCCCTAAAATCTCCGCTCTTGCCCGCCTCCCGTCGTGGAGCGCCGCCGCCCGGACGGAAACCGGTCGGCTCTCGACGTCACAACCCCGCAGCAGTCACGCGCAGGCACCCGGAGGCACCCCCTTGTCCAGCACCGTTTCCGACCCCGCTTCTGGCCCTGTTTCCGGCCCTGTTTCCGACGATCCACTCGGCCGCGAACGTTCCCACCTCGCCGCCTCCCGGGCGGCCCTTCGCGCGATGCGTGAGGACGCGGAGTCCCTCGACATCAAGGACGTCACCGCGAACTGGGTCAACGCGGCGGTCCTCTCCCGTCAGATCGGGGAGCGGATCAAGGCTCTCGCCGACCTCAGTCACACCCCGCTGTTCTTCGGCCGCCTCGACTACCTGCACGCTCCCGGCGCCGAGCAGGCCGAGGGCGCGGAAGGGGAACAGTTCTACATCGGGCGGCGGCACGTCCACGACGCCGACGGGGACCCCATGGTCATCGACTGGCGCGCCCCGGTGTCCCAGCCGTTCTACCGGGCGTCCAAGACCGACCCCTTGGATGTCGCCCTGCGCCGCCGGTTCGGGTACACCGGCGGAGACCTCACGGCGTACGAGGACGAGCACCTCTCCGACCCCGCGGATCCATCGAAGGCAGCCACCACCAGCAAACTGCTCCAGCAGGAGATCGAGCGCCCGCGCGTGGGCCCGATGCGCGACATCGTGGCGACCATCCAGCCCGAGCAGGACGAGATCGTACGCAGCGGGCTGGGCGGCTCGGTGTGCGTGCAGGGGGGTCCCGGCACCGGAAAGACGGCCGTCGGTCTGCACCGGGTCGCGTATCTCCTCTACGCCCACCGCGAGCGGCTGGCCCGCACCGGCACCCTCGTCATCGGGCCGAACAGTTCCTTCCTCCACTACATCGAGCAAGTGCTGCCCGCCCTCGGCGAGTTGGACGTCAAGCAGGCCACCGTCGACGACCTGGTGGCCCACGTCGAGGTGCGCGGCACGGACGACGCGGCGGCGGCCGTCATCAAGGGCGACGCACGGATGGCGGACGTCCTCCGGAGTGCCGTCTACTCCCACGTGACCCTGCCCACCGAGCCCGTGATGGTCGTGCGCGGATCCAGGCGCTGGCGCGTCCCGGCGTACGAACTCGAGGGCATCGTCCGGGAGTTGCTGGATCGTGGGATTCGCTACGGCGCCGCCCGCGAGGCTCTGCCGCAGCGCATCGCGCATGTGGTGCTGGTGCAGATGGAACGGTCGGGCGAGGCCCCCGACGACCGTGTGCAGGACGCCGTCGCGCGCAACGCGGCGGTGAAGGCGGCCGTGAAGACCCTCTGGCCGCCCGTCGACCCCGCGAAACTCGTCCTGCACCTCCTCAGCGACGCCGACTTCCTCGCCGTGCACGCGGCCGGAATCCTGGACGCGGACGAGCAGAAGGAGATCCTCTGGGCGAAGCCCGTACGGTCGGTGAAGTCGGCCAAGTGGTCAGCCGCGGACGCCGTGTTGATCGACGAGACGACCGACCTGGTCCAGCGCACGCACTCGCTCGGGCATGTCGTCCTGGACGAGGCGCAGGACCTCTCGCCGATGCAGTACCGGGCGGTGGGCCGGCGCTGCACGACGGGTTCGGCGACGGTCCTCGGCGACCTCGCGCAGGGTACGACGCCCTGGGCGACGCGGAGTTGGGAGGAGGCGCTGGGTCACCTGGGCAAGTCGGATGCGGTGGTGGAGGAACTGACGGCGGGCTTCCGCGTCCCGACGGACGTGATCACGTATGCCTCACGCCTGCTGCCGCACATCGCGCCGGGTCTGACCCCGGTGGCGTCGGTCCGCGAGAACCCGGGTTTCTTCGAGGTACGGGCAATCAGCGAGGCGGACTCTGCGGACGGTCAAGTGGTCGCGGCCTGCGAGGAGTTGCTGCGGAACGAGGGTTCGACGGGCCTGATCGCGGCGGACGCCAGGATCCCGGCGCTGGCGGAGGCGCTGGGAGAGGCGGGCATCGGGTTCCTGTCCCCCGGCGAGGAGACGACGTACGAGACCCGCCTGACCCTGGTCCCGGCGTCGCTGGCGAAGGGCCTGGAGTACGACTACGTGGTCCTGGACGAACCCCGGGCGGTGGTGGACGGCGAACCCGACGAACGCACGGGCCTGCGGCGCCTGTACGTGGCGTTGACCCGAGCGGTGTCGGGGTTGATCGTGACGCACACGGCGCCGCTGCCGCGTGAACTGTCCTGACGGTTTTCTCTCCCACCCGCCCGTCCCGGCCCGTCCGCCAGGCACCCTCGGGCCCGAACGCGGACATGTCCAGTTGGCGGCATTGATCCCAGCGGCCTAGCGTGTAATCGAGTGCCGTAGGCAAGCAAGGCAGGTCTCCGCTGGGGCGCGGGGCACCGATGCTTCGTGGACGGACCGCGGGCCTGGTGCCCGGCCGGTGGACTCACGGTGTGCCTCATGGCTCAGAGACGTCGAATGCCGGCCGAGGTGAGAAGTGCGCGCCGGTGGAACGGAGGCCGTGTATGTCGCAGACATCCTGGAGTGAGTACAAGCCGGGGCGGGCATTCCCTGGGGTGGTCGGGCGGACGACGGACGAGTCGACGCCTGCGTGGCCGCAGCCGGTGCGGGCGGTGCCGGGTGCGCCGAATGTGCTGATGATCGTGCTGGACGACACCGGGTACGGCCAGCTGGGCTGCTACGGCAGCCCGATCGAGACGCCCAACCTGGACGCACTGGCGGCGGGTGGGCTGCTGTACAGCAACATGCACACCACCGCCCTGTGCTCGCCGTCGCGCTCCTGCGTCGTGACCGGCCGCAACCACCACGCCAACGGCATGGCGTCGATCACCGAGCTCGCCACCGGGTATCCCGGCTACAACGGGCAGATCCCGTTCGAGAACGGGATGCTGTCCGAGATGCTGCTCCAGCACGGCTACAACACGTACATGGTCGGCAAGTGGCACCTGATGCCCTCGGAACAGGAGTCGGCCGCGGGACCCTACGACCGGTGGCCGCTGGGACGAGGCTTCGAGCGGTTCTACGGCTTCCTGGGCGGCGACACCAGTCAGTGGCATCCGGATCTGGTGTACGACAACCACCAGGTCGAGCAGCCGGCGACGCCGGAGGAGGGCTACCACCTGACCGAGGACCTGGCCGATCGAGCGATGTCGTTCGTCGCGGATGCCAAGCAGGTCGCCCCTGACAAGCCGTTCTACCTGCACTTCTGCACCGGTGCGACGCACGCCCCGCACCATGTGCCGAAGGACTGGGCCGACCGCTACCGGGGCATGTTCGACGACGGCTGGGACGCCTACCGCGAGCGCACCTTCGACCGGCAGAAGCAGCTCGGCATCGTGCCCGCGGACTCCGAGCTGTCCCCGCACGACCCGGACGTGCCGGCCTGGGAGTCCCTGTCGCCGGACGCGCGCCGCCTCTCGGCGCGGATGATGGAGGTCTACGCCGGGTTCCTCTCCCACACCGACCACCACATCGGGCGGCTGATGGCCTTCCTGAAGGAGATCGGCGAGTTCGACAACACGCTGATCATGGTGGTCTCCGACAACGGCGCCAGCGCCGAGGGCGGGGCAACCGGGACGACCAACGAGCTGCAGTTCTTCAACAACGCGCCGGAGTCTCTGGAGGAGAGCCTGGCGCGGATAGAGGAGATCGGCGGCCCGGAGACGTTCAACCACTACCCGTGGGGGTGGACGTGGGCGGGCAACACGCCGTTCCGGCGGTGGAAGCGGGAGACCTACCGGGGTGGCGTGAGCGACCCGTTCCTGGTCCACTGGCCGGCGGGCATTCGGGCCCGCGGCGAGATCCGTGACCAGTTCGCGCACATCATCGACATGGTGCCCACCGTCCTCGACGTGCTGGGCATCGAGCCGCCCGCCGCCATCCGGGGCGTCACCCAGTCGCCTCTGCACGGGGTCAGCTTCGCGCACACCTTCGACGACGACGCCACACCGACTCGTCACCGCACTCAGTACTACGAGATGTTCGGGCACCGGGCGATCGATCACAACGGCTGGCGTGCGGTCTGTCCCTGGCCCGGCCCCTCGTTCGTCGAGGCCGGAAAGCCGTTCGGCACCCCGATCACCATGACGGACCTGGACGACCTCGACGCCCATCACTGGGAGCTCTACCACGTCGACGAGGACGTCGCCGAGACCCGCGACCTCGCCCAGGAGCACCGCGGCAAACTGATCGAGATGATCGCCCTGTGGTACGTCGAGGCCGGCAAGTACAACGTGCTGCCGATCGACGGCAGCGCCCTCGAACGCATGATGCTCGAACGGCCGCAGATCGCCGCGGCCCGGACCAGCTACACCCTGCGTCCCGGCACACAGGTCCTGTCGGCCGCCGTCGCCCCGCGGGTCCTCAACCGCCCGCACAGCATCACCGCCGATGTGGAGATCCCGCCGGGCGGCGCCGAGGGCGTGCTGCTGTGCCAGGGCACCAACGCCGGAGGCTGGTCCTTCTACGTCAAGGACAACCACCTGAACTACGCCCACAACTACGTCCACCGGACGCTGCACCACGTGGCGTCGGACGAGACCGTCCCAGAAGGCCGTCACACGCTGCGCTTCGAGTTCGAGCCCACCGGAAGCCCGGACATCGCGGCAGGCAAGGGCTCGCCCGGTCGCGCCCAGCTGTACGTCGACGACCGCCTGGTCGCCGAGATCGACATGCCGTTCACGACCCCGGTCGCCTTCAACCCTGGAGGCATGGCCTGCGGCGCGAACCCCGGCTCGGCTGTCACCTCCGACTACCGGGCGCCGTTCCGATTCACCGGCACCCTGCACAGCGTGACCGTCGACCTGTCCGGCGACCTGATCGTCGACGCCCCGAGCGAGATGCGCATGCACATGGCCCGGCAGTGAGGGCCCTGGCCGGGCCTGCTGGTGGTCAGCCGATACCGTCCAGCAGCAGGCCCAGCCGGACGTCGAACCAGGCCCGCTCCTGTCGCCATGTCTCCGCGGCGCACACCAGCAGCCGGCTCAGACCGTCGATGGTGAGCGACCGCCACCGGCAGACCCTCAGAACCTCCACCAGCGCTTCGGCGCACTCGTCCTGCGGGCTCAGCCCGTTCCGCGGACCCCGGGGGCGGGGAATTGCCTGCCCACCGTCCATGGCGGCCACCGCACGGTGGCAGACGAACTCGGCGGTGAACGACTGCCACGCGAACGGTTCCAGCGCGGCGCGGACCGCGACGACCCGGGCATCGCCCACCGGTACGGTCACCGCCATCGAGAACACCTCACTTGCGCACAAAACACCGGCCGACTCCGATTGTCACACGGTGGCGACCCTTGTGAGCAGGGCATTCATCGGAAGCGGTGCCGGGTAGAAGGGTCGCGCCACGGCGAAGCCGATCGCCGACGACGAACGCGCTGTGCAGGTCGAGGTCGGTCGAGGTCCGTGCGTCACGGGCCGGCTCTACCAGCGTTGCTCAGTGCCGCAGCGCTCGCTCACCCCGTTCGGCTCGGTGCAGTCGCCTCTCGTTGGGCCGACCGGGCCGGGCTGCGCGGGTTCGGCCCAAGGGTTCCGTGGGCCTGGCCGGAGGCGACATAGGGTCAGGCTTCGTGCCTCCGCGGGGGTGAGATGGCGTGCCCGGGAACCCGTCACGCTGCCCCCGACGCAGCCGCCCTGACGACGACGGATGTCCAGTGTGAGGAGTGCGGATGAACGGCTGGGCCGTCGTGGTCGCCGGGGGTGCGGTCGTCGGCTACGGGGCGCTCTCCCGTCGCTTGTCGACCACGGTGCTCTCGGGACCGATGGTGTTCATGCTCGTCGGTGTGGCGATCGGCCCGCTGGGCCTGGACCTGCTGGACCGCGCGAAGGATCCCGAGGTCACGCGGACGCTGCTGGAGAGCGCCCTGGTGCTCCTGCTGTTCGCGGACGCGGCAGGAATCAGGGCCCGGGACCTGCGCCGGGAGGAGTTCCTGCCGCTGCGGCTGCTCGCGGTGGGCCTGCCGGTCACGATGGCTCTGGGGTGGCTGGTGGCCTGGCCCCTGCTGCCCGGCCTGGGTGTGTGGGAGCTGGCCCTGGCCGCCATCATCCTCGCGCCGACGGATGCCGCGCTCGGGCAGCAGGCCTTCTCCAACAAGCAGGTGCCGCGGCTGGTCCGTGGCGGCCTGACCGTCGAATCCGGTCTGAACGACGGCCTGGCCCTTCCGTTCTTCGTGCTGGCACTCGCGGCAGCGGGTGAGGGCCACGGCCATCCGGGCATCGCCGAGACCTTCCTGCGCGCGCTGCTGCTGAGCAGTGCGATCGGAGTCGCGGCCGGCTGGGCCGGGGCGAGCCTGTTGCGCTGGTCGCTCGCCCGGGGGTGGAGCGGCTCCGACTGGCGGCAGTTCCTGGTTCTCGGCGTCCCGGTCATCGCGTACGTCCTGTGCGCCAAGGGCGAGGGCAGCGGTTTCATCGGCGCCTGGGTCGCCGGCCTGGCCTTCGGCATCCACCTGCGCCGTACCCCCGCCGACCTGGGCATCCGTCCCAAGGACTCAGACCCCGCGCGGAGCACCGGGTTCACCGAACGCCTCGGCCTCCTGCTCGCCTCGCTGAGCTTCCTCGTCTTCGGCGCGGTCATCCTGGGACCGACACTCGAGCACCTGACGTGGCGGATGGTCGTCTACGCGCTGCTCAGCCTGACCATCGTCCGGATGCTGCCCGTCGCACTCGCCCTGGCCGGCACCGGCCTGCGGCCCGCCTCCATCGCGTACGTCGGCTGGTTCGGCCCGCGCGGGCTCGCCTCTCTGGTGTTCGGCCTGCTCGCCCTGGAAGAACACCTGCCCGGGGGAACCCTGCTGAGCGAGGTCATCGCCGTGACCGTCGGCCTGAGCATCATTCTCCACGGAGCCTCAGCGCCCCTCCTGGGCAACCGCTACGGAGGATGGTTCACCAGGACACTCCGCGCGGAACCGAACCTCCGGGAGAACACCCTCGCGCACGACGACGGCCCACGCTGATGGGGTCAGCGGCGCGCACTCGCCGCCCCTGCTCTGCCACCCGGACGGCACCGTGACGTTCCTCGACCAGGCGACCGATCCCCCGCTCGGAGCCCGCCCCGAACACGAATCCCGCACACAGAGCCGGACGGGTTTCACCGACGGCTCCACGCTCGTCCTCTACACCGACGGACTCATCGAGCGCCGCCACGAGGACATCGACACCGGCCTCCACCGGCTCGCCGACTCCCTCACCGGCCACCGCACCGCCGACCCCGACCAGCTCGCCGAGGCCATCCTGACCGACCTGATCCCGCCCGCCGGTATCACCGACGACACCGCCCTGGTCGTCCTCCGCCTCTGACCACACCCGCCGACAAGCTCGGCGCTCGTACCGGTCGCACTGAGCGCGGGCCGACACCCCTCCAGCACCGTCCGGCACCCCTTCTGCGCCGGCCGGCACCCCTCCAGCACCGTCCGCGGCACCCCCTTCTGCGGGGGCCGGCACCATCCAGCCCGTCTGGGGGTCCCCCCTCTGGGGGAGTTTGAGGACGAGCGCGTTCAGCGCGATGGGGGGTCTGGGGGCGCAGCCCCCAGGTTCAGGATGGGACGGGTAGGGGCGGCGGGGGCGAGAAGACCCCCACATCAGCCCCCGTCCAACACCCCCCGCCACTCCGCCACCGCCCCCACCGACACCGGCTGCCCCCACCCCCCGGGCCGAGCCGCACCCCCAATATGAAACGCGTCCACCCCCGCCGCCCGCAGCCGCGGCACATGCTCCAGACGCAGCCCACCCCCCACCAGCAGCCGCTGCTCATACCCAGGCTCCTCGCACCGCGCCGCCTCGGCGAGCAGCGTCGGAAGCCCGTCGTCGACGCCGGCCGCCGAGCCGGCGGTGAGATACGTGTCGAGACCGGGCAGCCCGTGCAACTCCTTGCGCAGGGCGTCCCGATCGGCGGCCCGGTCGATCGCGCGGTGGAACGTCCAACGGCAGCCGTCGAGTTCGGCGACGATCTGCTCGACGACCGGGAAATCGACGGCACCCTCGATGCCAAGAAACCCGAACACGAACTCGTCGGCACCAGCACCCCGCAGCTCCCTGGCCGCGCGCAGAAGCGCGTCGACGGCCCAGGCATCCCCTGCGGTGAACCCGTCCGTCAGCCGCAGCATCACCCGCAGCGGGAGGTCGACTGCGTCCCGGATCCCGGCGAAGGTCGCGACGTCCGGCGTCAGCCCGTCGGCCGCCATGTCGGTGACCAGCTCCAGCCGGTCCGCACCTCCGTCACGGGCGGCTACGGCGTCCTCGACACCGAGGGCGATCACCTCCAGGACTGCGCGCTGGCTCATCGAACCCCTTCCCTGGTTCCCGTCGGTTCCCTGTGGATCGACTACAGGTCTAGTCCAATCCAAAGAGTACGCCCACGAGCCCGCCCACGTCACTCACCCTCCGTACATGTTCAACTCCCCCACCTCCACCCCCACCAACTCGAACGCACCCACATCCGCCCCCGCACCCGCACCCACCACCGACCGCCCCGCATACAACCGCACCAGCGCCGCACCACCCCCGATGAACCGCCCCGGCGTCCGCACCCCCGACACATCCCCCAGCCGCAACGGCTCGTCCAGCTCATCGACATCGGCATGCAGCGGCACCAGCCCACGTTCCCGGCTGAGCCGCGCGAGCAGAGCCAGCGCGTACGGCAGCCCGGGCCCCGCGTAGGCCCCCGGTTCCCCGAGAGCCTCCCGCACGTCCCCGGCGTGCACCCACTCCCCGAGCGCGAGCCCGTCCAGCGCCCCGCCGGCCCTGGCGATCACGGCCCCGGCCGCGCTCATCCCCTTCTCCAGCTCGTCCACGACCCGCGCGTTCGTCCAGTCGGCGCGCTCGGCGATGTCCCGGTCGTTCGACTCGGGCGAGAACACCCCCTTCTCGAAGCGCCCCTCGACCACCCTCAGCAACGCGGCCGAACAGTGCGCGAGCACCTCCCGCACGGTCCACTCGGGACACCCGGAGGTGACGATCCCGAAGTCGGCCTCGGGGCGGGCCCGCAACAGCGGAATCAGCGTGTCGCGCTCGACGGTCAGGAGCCGCCCGGGCAGCTCGGGGTCACGTACGTCAGGTACATCGGCAGAAGACGTCATGCCTCCCACGCTAGGGGCCGACGCACCCGGACGGGAGAATGCCCGCATGCCCGATCAAGCCGCCCTCGATGCCCTCGACGCCCTCCGCGCCCGCTGGACCCAGGCCCTGGAAGCAGCCCGCGCCACCCCCGACACCAGCCCCGAAACCACCCCCGGCAATGCCCCCGAGAACGCCCCCGCTCCCGACCCCACCCCCTACGCCGACAACCTCCTCGCCCGCTGGCAGGAACCCCAGCGCCGCTACCACACGCTCACCCACCTCACCGCGGTCCTCGACCACATCGACGTACTGGAACGGGAACTGGACCTCGACCAGGCCGGGACACCCGCCCCCGCCCCCGCCTCCACCCCCACCCCCATCCCCGCCCCCGACCCCGACCTCGCCCTCGCCCTCGTACGCCTCGCCGCCTGGTTCCACGACGCGGTGTACGCCCCCGACCGCTCCGAGAACGAGGAGCGCTCCGCCCGGCTCGCCGAACGCGCCCTGCCCGAGGCCGGAGTGGCACCGGAGAAGACCGCGGAGGTGGCCCGCCTGGTCCGCCTGACCGTCACCCACGCCCCCGCGCCCGACGACCTCAACGGCCAGGTCCTGTGCGACGCGGACCTCGCGATCCTGGCCGCTCCCCCGGACACGTACGCCGCCTACACGGCCGCCGTCCGCGAGGAGTACGCCTTCGTCCCGGACGACGCCTTCAGGCAGGGCCGGGCCGCGGTACTGCGCCAACTCCTCGCCCTGCCACGGCTGTTCCGAACGCCGTACGGGACGCAGCGGTGGGAGAAGGCGGCGCGCGCCAACATCGCGGCGGAGCTGGAGCGGCTTTAATCCGTGTCCCTGACAGCATCCGACCCCCTATCCTCACCGCATGCTGAGCACGGGTGGAGACGAAGTAGACGAGGCAGTCGCGAGCATGGTGGCGCTGCTGCGGCCGGCGGTGGGACAGGACTGGGCGGACGTCAACGCGGGGCGCCTGGAGTGGAGTTGCCGACAGACAGCTGAGCACGTCGCCAGTGATCTCGTCGCGTACGCCGGCCAGTTGGCGGGACGGGCGCAGAACCGCTACGTCCCCTTCGCCATCACCATCGACGGCCGTGAGGGCGGTCTGGATCCCGCCGACAACGAGGGCATCCTCGACGTCATCACGACGACCGGCGCCCTCCTCACCGCCGCAGTCCGCACCGCCCCCCGCGCCGCGCGCGGCTTCCACCCGTTCCCCTTCCGCAGCGCGAACCGTGAGGGCTTCGCCGCGATGGGCATCGCCGAAGTGCTGCTGCACGCCTACGACATGGCCGAGGGCCTGGGGCTGACCTACGAAGCGCCCGCGCACCTGGCGGAGTTCGTTCTCACCCGGATCTTCCCGAACGTCCAGCCCGGCCCCGACCACTGGCAGACCCTGCTCTGGGCGACCGGCCGCGCCAACCTTCCCGGCCGCGCCCAACTCGCCGAGTGGCGCTGGACCAACAACCTCGTCCTCGACACCGAACGCCTCCGCCTGGAGGGTGTCACCCCGGCGGCCGCCGCCGACCTGGGCGCGGGCGGCACCGGCGGCTTCGACTGGATCGAGGGCGGCCCCTTCGAGGGCACGCGGGACGCCGCCGGGATGGTGACCAAGGCGTACGAAGCGGGCGTACACCGCCCGGAGTTCGGCCTGTTCGTCCTCGTACGACGGGAGGACGACCGCGCCGTTGGCGGCATGGGCTTCCACGGCGCCCCCGACGAGGAGGGCAAGGCCGAGGTCGGCTACGACCTCGCGGAGGCCGCCCGCGGCAACGGCTACGCCACGGAGGCGCTGCGCACGCTGGCCCAGTGGGCGCTGGCGCGGGACGACGTACGGTCCCTGTTCGCGACCATCGAGCCGCTGAACGCCCCGTCCCGGGCGGTGATCGCCCGCGCCGGGTTCGTGCCGGTGAGCGAGGAACTCGACGAAGAGGGGCTCCAGGCCTACGAGTTGCGCGGCTGACGACCCGGCCGACCGGGCCCGCCCCGCTCACCGCCCGCTTCCTTGCGCCTGCGCAGTCCCGCCCCGTGCAGCAGCCGCACCACCTCGCGGCTGCTGACCTCCACCGCCCCGGCGGCCACCACCTCGCCGTACCGATGCGACGGAATGTCGTAGTGGTCGCGTTCGAAGGCCCGCCGGGGTACGCCCAACTCGTCGGCGAACGACTGCAGTTCCTCGTACGAGACGTCGCTCACGAGGTGTGACCAGAGGCGGCCGTGCCCGGGCCAGACCGGCGGATCCACGTAGATGGTCACGACGACGCCATCCCGCCCGAGGCCGCCGCCAGCCCTCCGACCGCCGCGACCCGCACCCCCGCCTTGTGGCACACCCACTGCGGGTCGGGGCCCAACTCCGGCTCGACCTCCAGGGCGTGTGGATCGCCGGCGCCGCAGACCGGGCACAGCGGCCAGCGGCCGAACCGTTCCAGGAGCGCGTCCTGGACGTCCTGTGCCACCAGCCCCGCCACGAAGGCCGCGCCGTCCGGCCACTGCTCGACCCACCAGCGGCGCTGTACGACCGACTCCTCGACCATCGAGACGACGTCCGCCTCGGCGACCTCGCGTGCGGCCAGGTCGGCGAGCACCAGGGCACGTGCCGCGTGCAACGCCTGCTCCAGAAGGGTGACGGGATTACTGGGGTCGCCGGTGGGGGTCATGCACCCATTGTGCGCACTCTTGACCGTAGTCCCGAATGGAAAATATCTTTCATCATGTGAGCCGAGACGTGAAGGAAATTTTCGGAAGCTCGGGCACCTCCGGCGCGCCCAGCGGCATCCCGGGTGTCGCCCCGCCCGCGCCCGCCGCCCTCGCCGCCAAGGTGCGCACACTGGCGCCCTCCATGACCCGCTCCATGCAGCGCGTCGCCGAGGCGGTCGCCGCGGACCCGGCCGGCTGCGCGGCCCTCACGGTCACCGGCCTCGCCGAACTCACCGGCACCAGCGAGGCGACGGTCGTCCGTACGGCCCGGCTGCTCGGCTACCCCGGCTATCGCGACCTGCGCCTCGCGCTCGCCGGCCTCGCCGCACACCAGCAGTCGGGGCGCTCCCCCGCCGTGACCGCCGACATCGCGGTCGACGACCCGATCGCGGACGTCGTGGCGAAACTGGCGTACGACGAGCAGCAGACCCTCGCCGACACGGCCGCCGGGCTCGATGTGGTCCAGCTGACCGCCGCCGTCAGCGCACTGGCCGCCGCCCGTCGCATCGACATCTACGGCGTCGGCGCCTCCGGGCTGGTCGCCCAGGACCTCACCCAGAAGCTGCTGCGCATAGGGCTGATAGCGCACGCCCACAGCGACCCGCATCTCGCCGTCACCAACGCTGTTCAGCTGCGCGCGAAGGACGTCGCCATCGCGATCACGCACTCGGGGTCGACCGGGGACGTCATCGAGCCGTTGCGCGTCGCCTTCGAGCGCGGGGCCACGACCGTCGCGATCACGGGGCGGCCCGACGGGCCCGTCACGCAGTACGCCGACCACATCCTCACCACCTCCACGGCCCGCGAGAGCGAGCTGCGCCCGGCGGCCATGTCCTCGCGCACCAGCCAACTCCTCGTCGTGGACTGCCTGTTCATAGGCGTGGCGCAGCGGACGTACGAGACGGCCGCACCGGCGCTCTCGGCCTCCTACGAGGCCCTCGCCCACCGCCACACCCCGCGCAGCAGCGGCACGACATCACGCCGCTAGGCCCGCCCGCGCCCGGGCGCCTCCCCGTCCGGGCCGCACACCGACAGCCGTAACACCGGTAGGCAGCCGCAGCCGCAGCCGCCCTACCGGAAGATCGGAAAGAAGAGCCGCACGCCATGACCTCAACCGCTGACGCCTCCTCCAACTACCGCGCTCTGAAGGAGGAGTTGGAGACGCTGACGACCGAGGCGTTCCGCCCGGAACTGGCCGAGATCGACCAGCTTCCCACCCTCGACATCGCCAGGCTGATGAACGCCGAGGACACGACCGTCCCGGCCGCCGTCGCCGACCGGCTCCCGGAGATCGCCGCCGCGATCGACGCCCTGGCGGCCCGGATGGCACGCGGGGGCCGGCTGGTCTACGCGGGCGCGGGTACGCCGGGCCGGCTGGGTGTGCTGGACGCGTCCGAGTGTCCGCCCACCTTCAACACGGACCCCGCGCAGGTCATGGGCGTGATCGCGGGCGGCCCCGAGGCCATGGTCACCTCGGTCGAGGGCGCCGAGGACTCCAAGGAGCTGGCCGCCGGTGACCTCGACGCGCTCGGTGTCACCGCCCTGGACACGGTGGTCGGCGTCTCGGCGTCCGGCCGTACGCCGTACGCGGTCGGCGCCGTCGAACACGCCCGCGCGCTGGGCGCGTTGACGATCGGCCTGTCCTGCAACGCGCACAGCGCGCTCGCGGCGGCCGCCGATCACGGCATCGAGATCGTCGTCGGCCCCGAGCTGCTGACCGGCTCGACGCGGCTCAAGGCGGGCACGGCCCAGAAGCTGGTCCTCAACATGCTGTCGACGATCACGATGATCCGCCTCGGCAAGACGTACGGGAACCTGATGGTCGACGTAAGGGCGTCGAACGAGAAACTCCGGGCCCGTTCCCGCCGGATCGTCGCCCTGGCGACCGGTGCGGACGACGAGGAGATCGAGGCGGCGCTCGCGGCGACGGACGGCGAGACGAAGAACGCGATCCTGGTCGTCCTCGGCTCGGTCGACGGCCCGACGGCAGCCCGTCTCCTCGCGGAGAACGAAGGCCACCTGCGCGCGGCGCTGGCAGCGGCCCTTCATTGACGGGCCTGAGAGGCCACTGATGCATGCGCGCGTTCGGCCGTCGGGCAGGATGGGCGCCATGACCGAGATCCACACCCCCCGACTCCTGCTCCGCCGCTGGACCGACGACGACCTCGTGCCCCTGTCGGAGATCCACGCGGACTCCCAGGTCATGCGCTGGATCGACGACGGCTCGGTGCGTGACCTGGAGTACACGGCGGAGGCCATCGAGCGGTGGGAGGAGGAGTGGGACGAGGAGGGTTTCGGCCTCTTCGCCGTCGAGCTGCTCGCCTCGGGTGAACTGATCGGCGCGGTCGGCCTGTCCGTGCCCGGGTTCCTGCCGGAGCTGGCGCACGAGGTGGCGATCAGCTGGCTGCTCGGCTCACAGTTCTGGGGCCAGGGATACGCCTCCGAGGCCGCCCACGCCACCTTGGAGTTCGCCCTCCAGGACCGTGGCCTCGACCGCGTGATCAGCATCAGCAGAGGGGGCGACGACGCCTCCGAGAACATCATCCGCAAGCTGGGCCTGACAGAGGAACGCCAGACGACCCACCCTGTGTACGGCCACCAGCTGATCGTGCACGCGATCGACCTGACGGAGTTCGAGGCATAGGGCTGTGCCTGTGCCCAGGCACAGGCATACCCGTACTCGCGCTCGCGTTGTCAGTGGCGTGTGCGACGGTGGAGACCGCTGAGCGCTCAGCGCACCCGCAGCACGCCGAAGGGACGACCACCGTGAACCACGCCCAGCTGACCGCCCTCGGGCGAGCCCTGCGCGTCCTCGGCGAGCACGGGGACGCGCTCTCCGGCGACACCGGCGACACGAAACTGCACGAGATCAAGGCCGACCTGAAACGGGCCCTGGCGATCCTGGACGACACGGTGACCGGCTCGGCGCCCACGACCCGCTGCGCCGAGCACCCGAACGGCCCGGTCGACGAGAGCGCCAATGACCTCTGCCTCCTCTGCGAGACGCGCCGCCGCAGCGCCCGCCGCTCCCAGCAGAACGGCACCTACCCGCAGGCCCGCCCCACCGACCCGGACACGGCGCCCCCCGAGCGCACGATGTCCCGCTACGGCGTCCGCGCCGACCGCCCCCAGCCCCAGCAGCGCTGGCTCCCCGAGGTCTGGACCGGCCAGGTCTGGCAGCTCTGCGGCACCCCACGCCGCGACCGCATCGAGGCCGAGCGCTACCTCTCCGCCGAGCGCCGCGCCCCCCGCCCCGGAATCGCCTACCGCCTGGTCCACGAGTTCACCGACTACGAGGTCCTGCGAATCTGGGGCACACCGGTGAAGGTGGACATCGAGCCGATGGGGAACCTGTAGCTCTCCCCGGAAGCCTCACGGGCCAGAGGAGCCCTGGCTACGGCACGGACCCACGCTCCACGACCCACTCGACGGGCTGCCCGGTGATCTCGGCGATGTGCTCGAAGTCGCCGTCATAGTGAAGCACCGTCACCCCGTGCCGCTCAGCCGTGGCAGCGATCAGCAGATCCGGGATGGACGCCTCGCGGTGCATACCCTTCTCCGCCAGAAGCCCCTGGACCTCGATAGCCCGAACGCCGATCTCATCGGTGAGAGGCAGCCACTCGAAACCCTTGCGGACCGACCGTCCCGCCGCATGCTCTTCCCCGTTACGGGCACTGAACAGGATCTCAAGGTCGACCACAGCGCACGTCGCCAGGAGCCCTCGCTGCACGAGCGGCATCAACACAGCCCTGACCGACGGATTTCCGGTACGCGCCCACGCACTCTTGTCGACGAGATACCGCTCTACCGCCACGCTTTCGCCATCACTTCCGGATCGCCGAGATCGCTGAAGACCCCGTCTTCCAGCATGTCCATGAACCGCTGCCGCTTCGCCGCCGCCACGAACTCCGCCAGGGCACCGTTTACCGTGGCTCGTTTGGTCGTAGTGCCCAGTATTTCCGCAGCCTCAGCAATGAGTGCATCGTCGAGGTCGATCATGGTACGCGACATAGCTTCCTCCAGACACACGATCTCCTCTCCTCAGTATGCACGGATTTCCCTGAAAGAGGTGTCTGAACCACTGCCGCTCGCGATCCGCCCTTCCGAACCGCAACCGTCGCGGGCGCTTCTTCGTCCTCTCGTTGACGACCAGGAGGGGGCCCTATGGGACTGGTGCGCACGCTACTGCCCTTGCCACGGGCCGCGGCCCGGCTGACTCCCCGGCTGGGCGGGCCGCTGCTCGGCGCCGCGCTGATGCGCTGCCTCGCCCCCGGTTGGGTGCTGCTGCGGCCGTCGCCGCCCACGCTGCGACTCGCCTGGGCCGAGGAGGCCGTCGCCGTGTACCGGGCGCTGGTCGAGACGGAGGACCCCCGTCCACGGCACCGCGGCCTTCTTGCCCGCTCCCTGACCCAGCACGCCACCGCGCTTCTCCTCGTCGGCCGCTACGAAGAGGCGCTCACCGCGCTGGAGGCCGCGCGGGCCGTACCGGGCGCACGCTGGTCGCCGGCCCAGCAGGCCTCCGTGCTGCACCTTCGGGCGCAGGCGCAATTCGACGTGGGCCGGCTCGACGAGGCGCTGGCTTCGACCGGGGACTGCGTGACGGCGTACCGCGCGCTCATGCCCGCCCGCCGGGAGCGGGCACCGGCCCACCTGTCCGGTGCGCTGCGCACGTACGCGCTGGTGCTGGGCACCCTCGGACGTACGGAGGAGTCCGTGGCGGTCTACGAGGAGTGCACCGTAGCGCTGCGGGCCATGCCGCTGCGGAAGCTGGGACCCGTACTGCTGGTGCGGGCCCGCGTCCTGAGCGAACTCACCTCCGGGCTACGGCACTTGGGCCGGTACGAGGACGCCCTGACCGTCGGCCGGGAGGCACGTGAGGCAACCGGCGGCGCCCTCATGTGGGCCTTGCCCGACAGTGTGCGCCCGCTGCGCGTGCGGCTCCTCGTTGACCTGGCCCGCTGCCACCAGGCCGCCGGCGATCTGCCCACAGCGCGCACAACCGCAGGCGAGGCCGTCGCCGAGGCCCGCGCCCTGGCCGACCGGGACAGGGCGGCCGGGGAGCAGTGGCTGACGGTGACGCTCAACTGTCTGGCGGACCTGCTCGGCGAACTGGAGGAACACGTCGAGGAGTTGGGCATCCTCCAGGAGCTGGTGGACCTGTGCTCCTCTCTCACCGCCGAGAATCCGGAGTTCTACGGCCCCCACCTCGCCGAACACCTGGAACGGCTGGCCGACTGCCACCGGGCGTCGGAAGACCACCGCTCCGCCGTACAGGTGACGGAGCGCAGTGCGACCGCCTACCGGCAGGCCGCGGACCGCGACCCCGACGCCTACGAGCCGCAACTCGCCCGCGTCCTGGCCAACTTGAGCCTGCGCCGGTCGGACGACGGCGACGCCGACGGCGCGGTCACCGCCGCCCGCGAAGCGGTGGCCCTCACCCGGCGGCTGGCCGAGTCCGACTGGCAGACCTACCACGTCCTCACAGGCCGTCGTCTGCAGATCCTGGGCCGCGCCCTGCGCCGCAGCGGCGCTCACCCGGCGGCCGTCACCTGCTACGAGGAGGCGGAGTCGGTCCTGCAGGACGTGCGGGAAGGCGACGCCGCCGAAGCCGACCGGCAGGCATCCGCGCTCGCTGCGACCCGGTCCGGCCTGGCCATCACGCTCGACGCGGCGGCGCGGGCCCACCTGTCGGCCGACCGCCCCGCCGAGGCGGTCGCCACGCTGGGCTCCCTCCTCGCCCTCACCCGCCGCACCGACCGGACCGACGTCCACGCCCGCTGCGTGACCGCGTTTGCCGATGCCCGAGCGGAGCACGGGGAGCCGGTCGTACAGGCCTGGGCGCAGGAGACGGGCGAGGGCTTCCCGACGTTCGTCTACCGATACCGGTTGCCCGGGAGCAGCGTCGTACAGCGATGAGTTTCGGGGCCGCGTCCGGTCTATGGATACGAGGAGTACGCGAGCCCTCGGACACCCATAGGAGCTGTGATGAGCACCGTGGTCATGCACAACGTCGTTTCTGTGGACGGTTTCATCGCCGACGCGGACGACCAGGTCGGCCCCCTGTTCGACTGGTACTTCAACGGCGACACCCAGCTCGGCAAGGAGGGCGCGGGCTTCGAGATCTCCAAAGCGTCCGCCGAGTACGTCAGGCCGATGTGGGCGAGCATCGGGGTGATCGTGGTCGGACGGCACCTGTTCGACATCACCAACGGCTGGGAAGGGTCACCGCCGGCCGGCGAACACGTGGTCGTCGTCTCGCACCGGCCCAGGCCCGACGGATGGCATCCCGAGGCGTCCTACTACTTCGTCGACGACGTCACGCAGGCGATCGCGAAGGCCAGGGAGCTCGCCGGGGAACGCATCGTCGCCGTGGCGGCGGGCGAGGTCGGCGGTCAGGCGTTCGCGCTGGGCCTGGTGGACGAGGTGGCGATGGACGTCGTACCCGTCGTGTTCGGCTCGGGGAAGCGGTACTTCGGATCGACGGAATCGCAGTACCTGCTGGAGGACCCGCACACGGTGATCCAGGGCGACCGGGTACTGCACCTGCGCTACCGGGTGAGCCGATGAAGGACATCGAGAAGCAGCCCCCCGCAGGCAAGGTGCTCTGGCACTCCCCCTGATACCGCAAACCTTGATCCACACGACCGGGTGAACCACGTCCCTCGTCCGGGGCAAAGGGGCAGATCAGCGGCCGGTGATCGTTAATGCTGCCGGTGTCCGCATCATTCCTTTTTGCCAGGAGACCCTCCTTGAACGTCCGCCGCTTCCTGTCCACCACCCTCGCCGTCGTCGCCCCCCTGACCAGCGCCCTGGTGCTCGCGGTCGCCACACCCGCGGCCACCGCCGCCGCGAACCCCTGCGGGTTCTACGAGACGGGCAGCGACGCGTACTACAACCACTGCACGAGCGACGGCTCACGCATCATCATCGAGGTCGAGGTGTGGGGCCCGAACTACGAGAAGTGCGTGGCCCCCGGCGACACCTGGCTCGGCAGCAGCAGCAAGATCGACGGCGCGTTCTACACCGGCCGCCTCTGCTGACCTGACCTGACCTGACCTCAGCTCACCTGATCCGGCCCGGCCTCGCCCGGGCCGGATCACCCGCTCGCCTCAAGGCAGCCGCCCCTCCCGGTTGACCCGCCGCACCCGCGCCCGCAGCACATCCCCCGGCGCCGCCTCGCCCAACGCCTCCGGCGGGCAGTCCCACTCGCACCCGCCGCCCACGGGCCGCAGCTGCACGTACCCGCCCTCGCGCCCCATGACCTCCCCGATCCGCCCGTCGCGCACATCGAGGGCGTACGCCACCTCACGCACCCTCGTCGCCGCCCACGGCCACGCCCTCCAGTACGGCGACCAGCCGCGTCGCCGTACGGACGTTGCAGCGCCCGAGGACCACCAGCGCGAAGGGCTCGCCGCTCGCCCCGCTCACGGGGTCGACGCCCAGCGACGGCAGCGCCACGCCGACCTCTTTCAGCGCCGCCCGCAACCGCGCCACGATTTCCTCGGTCGGCTGTACCCGCCCGTTCGACAGCAGCTCCATCGCGCCTGTCCCTCTCCACTCTGAGTGTTGATGTTCTCCACACAGCGTGGCGAATAGGTGTCTAACCTGGCCAGAGGGGACAACCCAACAACGCCATGTGTGCGACAGGGAGTTGCGATGGCAGCACCGAAGGACCTCGACCCGTCCTCCTCACCCCGGGCCTTCCTGGGCGCCGAGTTGCGCCACGCCCGCGAGGCGGCGGGCCTGAGCCAGGACGAACTGGGCCGACCGCTATTCGTCAGCGGTTCGTTCATCGGCCAACTGGAGTCCGGGACAAGGCGGATGATGCACGATCTCGCCGTGCAGATAGACCAGATCCTGGGCACCAAGGACTTCTTCGAGCGCAACTGCGCCGCCCTCGCCAAGTCGAAGTACCCCGACCACTTCACGGAAGCGGCCGAGGCCGAGGAGATGGCTACGGCCATCAGGGAACACTCCCACCTCCTCATTCCCGGGTTGCTCCAGACAAAGGCGTACGCGGCGGCGGTGTTCCGTGCCTATAAGCCAACGGCTTCAGACGCCGAGATCGACGAAGACGTAGCCAGCCGCCTCGACCGCGCGCGCCTCCTCGACAACCCAACATCCCCGTTGTTGTGGTCGGTTCTGGACGAGGCGGTGCTCCGGAGGATGGTCGGCGGCGCAGCGGTGATGGCAGAAGCATTGCGGCACGTCGCGGCACTGATCCGGCAGCATCGGATCATCGTGCAGGTGCTGCCGTTCGGCGCCGGGGCTCACGCCTCGATGACCGGCTCTCTGAAGCTCATGGAGTTCGACGACGCACCGCCGCTCTCCTTCGTCGAGGGCCCGAACATGGGGAAGCTGCTGGACGACCCGGCTACGGTCGCCCGCCACACCCTCACGTTCAACCTCCTCCAGGCGGCGGCACTTTCGCCTCAGGATTCGCTGGCCCTCATCGAGTCGGTGGCGCAGGATTACGAACATGGAGAAGAGCACTCTTGAGCACGCCCTGAATACGGCCACCTGGCACAAGTCGACGTACAGCGGCGGCGAGGGCGGTAACTGCCTGGAGATCGCCCGCTGGCGCAAGTCGACGTACAGCGGCGGCGACGGCGGCAACTGCCTGGAAGTCTCCGACGGCCACCCTGCCCTCGTCCCCGTCCGTGACTCCAAGAACCCCCTGGGCCCGAAGCTCGCGTTCCGGGCGGAGGCGTGGACGGCGTTCGTCGCCGACCTCAAGCAGCAGTAGGGCTGTTGGCCCCGCCACCCGCTCCGAAGCTCAAGCGGCCAGCCCCGAGCCCTCTTTTTTAGGAATGGGAGGCGGGCCTCAACCCGCCCTCCCACCCCGCGTGTTGACTTGACGCGTTCGGCTTGCCACGCAGAGTCACGACGGGTTAGCGTTCCGAGACAGCAAACAAAACGACCCCAGTCAGATGCGGCTAACACCTGACAGGGGTCTGACCGTCGAGATCACACCGCTTAAAGGAAATCCCGTGGCTGAAGCCAAGTTTAGTGCT
This sequence comes from Streptomyces sp. NBC_00576, assembly GCF_036345175.1. NCBI lineage: Bacteria > Bacillati > Actinomycetota > Actinomycetes > Kitasatosporales > Streptomycetaceae > Streptomyces > Streptomyces sp. NBC_00576. The sequence continues at coordinate 4,928,571 of NZ_CP107780.1, forward strand.
GCCGTCCTGCCCGCGCACGCGCCTCCGCCCCACCCGATGGCCAATCCGGGTTACGGCAAACGCGACGCCCCGGACCAACGCCCCCGCACGAACCACGACTTCGCGCATCTCCCGGCCCGCGAGGCAGCAGTCGCCGCGTACATCGACCGGTTGCCCGGCGGCGCCGACATCTCCGTAAAGACGCTGGCCAAGCACCTCCCGTACGGACAGTGCGCCCTCCGTACGACCCTCAACAACCTCCGGCAGGCGGGCCACCTGCGCCGGGGCCGCGAACACCTGACCGGCACCGGCAGCCAACTCTGGATCACCCGAACGTGGTTCACCCGCACGGCACGCGGCGACGACTGGTGGGCGGCGTTCACCCGGGGCGACGTACCGCAGGAGCAGGCAGAGGAACCGCACCGGCGTCCGACCCGTTCCCGCGCGTTCATCCTGCTCGTCGCCCTCGGCCGTACCGCCCCCGCCCTTTCCCTGTCCGAGGCGGACTGTGCGGCGCTGGCTCCGCTGGTCGGGGAGTGGTTCGCGCGGGGAGCCAGCGACGAGGCCGTACTGCACGCCCTCACCAACGGGCTGCCGACGCCGGTCCACCACCCGGCCGGCCTGATCCGTCGCCGCCTGACCAGCAAAATCCCGCCGGAGCCCGCTGCCGTACGGCCGTCTCTGCGCGTGTTGGAGTGCGCGAAGTGCGGTGTGCCGGGCCGCCCGGAGGCCCTGCCTGGCGGCATCTGCGGCACCTGCCGGGGCGAGACCCCGCACCGTCCGGCCTCGCCCCTGCCCGCCTCCGCGATCCACTCCCGCGCAGCCGGTATCCGCGCCGAGATGTCCCGACGCCGCGAAGAGAGCCGTACATGACCAGAACGCACCCGCACGTTCCGCAGATGCCGCTCGACGACTTCGAGGACCTGGCCCGTGGGGCACCCGAGACCGTCTGGCTGGAGTTCGTCCGGGGCAGGGTGGAGGTGAAACCGCGCCCGGTCGGTATGGACGGCGCGATCCTGATGTCCCTGCTGAGTCAGTTCACGTTGGAGGACAGGCTCTGGGATGCGTATCCGTACACCGGGCTGTGCACAGAAGCCTCGCTGGCAGGCCGCTATCTGCCCGACGCCCTGTTCTTGCCGAGGGACCACCGTCCGGGCCTCAGCCACTGGGCAAGTCCGGACGATGTCTCGGCGGTCGTGGAAATCGTCCACCGCGCCTCGGGCAAAGACCATCGCGACCACGACGCAAAGCGCACCGGCTACGCGTCCGCCGCCATCCCCGTCCACATCCTCATCGACCGCGACGACAACACCATCACCGTCTTCAGCGAGCCCAAGGACGGTCACTACCAGCTGGTCGCCTCGTACCCCTGGGGAACGACCGTCCAACTCCCCGCTCCGGTGGACGTCGCGCTGAACACCGAGAGGCTCAAGAACTACATGGCGCGGAACACCGAGCCATGACCGGGATTCCCGACCGACGCGAAAGGCAACACGTATGACCGCTCCAACGGTCCGGAGGCACACAGCCGAGGCACCATGGTGGGAAGGAGGCGAGCCCACCATGACCTTTGGCACCAGGCGCCCGCAGATGTCCCGCGAGGACTTCGAAGAGCTGGCCGGTAAGGCCCCCGAGAACGTGCAGCTCGAATTCCTCGATGGACGGCTGTACGTCAAGGGCGATCACATCGAGGTCGAGGACTTCGAAGAGCTCGCCCGCAGGGCCCCGGAGGGCGTCAAGCTCGAACTCATCGACGGAAAGCTAGAGGTCAAGCCGTTGCCGGACAATCGCCACAGGGCCATCGTGGTGTGGCTCATTCGGCTGTTCATGCAACTGCGTCCCGAACTGGCCATGTACCACGAACAGGATCTCAAGATCGGCGCCTACCGCAAAGGGAACGCCACCGCGGATGCCGCATTGGCGCCGTTGGATCACTTCATCGCCGAGGACAAGAACTGGGCCTCGCCGGACGGTGTCCTCATGGTCGTCGAAGTCACCTCCCACGACCGCGACACCGACCGACGAGACCGCATCAACAAGGCGCGCGGCTACGCGGAGGCAGGCATCCCCGTGTACCTGCTGATCGACCGGGACAACCACACCCTGGTCGTGTACAGCGAGCCGAAGAACGGCTCCTACCAGCAGAACCCTTCGTACCCGTACGGAGCCGTGGTCGACCTCCCCGCACCCGTGAATGTCACCCTCAACACCGAGAAGCTCAAGGACTACGCCGACTGAGCCTCGGCCGACACCCCACGGCCCGAAATCCAGAGGGCGGCCCCGAGAAGGAGCCGCCCACCATCAACCACACAACCGTGGCCCGACTCGGCTCAGCTCAAAGACCCCAGCGCCGACGCGTCGTAAGCCTTCAGCTCGCCCGTCCTGTCCTCCAGGACCTTCGCCGCCCACTCCGGGTCCTGGAGCAGCGCGCGGCCCACGGCCACGAGGTCGAACTCCTCGTTCTCCAGGCGGTCCAGGAGGTCGTCGATGCTCTTGATCGGGGAGCCCTCGCCCGCGAAGCCCCGGATGAAGTCGCCGTCGAGGCCGACCGAGCCGACCGTGATGGTGGGCTTGCCGGTGAGCTTCTTCGTCCAGCCGGCCAGGTTGAGGTCCGAGCCGTCGAACTCCGGGAGCCAGTAGCGGCGCGTGGAGGCGTGGAAGGCGTCGACGCCGGCCGCCGCGAGCGGGGTGAGGATCGACTCCAGCTCCGCGGGGGTCTCGCCGAGGCGGGCGTCGAAGGCGCCCGACTTCCACTGCGAGTACCGGAAGATGATCGGGAAGGACGCGGACACGGCCTCGCGTACGGCGGCCACGATCTCCGTCGCGAACTTCGTACGGGCGACCAGGTCGCCCCCGTACGCGTCGGTGCGACGGTTGGTGTCCGCCCACAGGAACTGGTCGATCAGGTAGCCGTGGGCGCCGTGCAGTTCGACTCCGTCGAAGCCGATGCGCTCGGCGGCCACCGCGGCCTCGACGAACGCGTCGATGACGTCGTCCAGGTCCTCCTGCGTCATCTCCTTGCCACCGCCGGCGGTGCCGTCCAGCCGCAGACCGGACGGGCCGACCGGCGGCGCGTCGGCGTACGGGGGCTGCCCGGCCTCCCTCGTCATGCCGATGTGCCACAGCTGCGGCACGATCTTCCCGCCGGCCGCGTGCACGGCGTCGGCGACCTTCGCCCAACCCGCGAGCTGCTCCTCGCCGTGGAACCGGGGGACGCCGTCACTGTCACCGGCGGATTCGTGTCCGACGTACGTGCCCTCGGTGACGATCAGACCGACTCCCGCGCCCGCACGGCGCGCGTAGTACGAGGCCACGTTCTCCCCGGGGACGCCACCGGGCGAGAACTTGCGCGTCATCGGCGCCATCACGATCCGGTTCGGCACGGTCAGACCGTTCAGCGTGACAGGGCGGGCGAGGACCTGGGCCGCGCGGGAGGTCTGGGCGGGGGCTGTCACGTGGGGGCTCCTCGGAAGGGGACGGGAGACGAACGGAGGTACAGACGCAGTTGCTTGCATATGCATCAACTACGGCCCTCCGGCCCTCCATTCCGCCCGCCGGGGAACGCCTGCTGTGATCCCGGCCACTACACGGGATAAACGCCCGAGGGCGGCACCCTCCTCGTAAGGAGAAGGGTGCCGCCCTCGGTACGAAGGACGGTGATCAACCAGAGGTCGATCAGAAGTCCATGTCACCGCCCGGCATGCCGCCACCGGCGCCGGCGCCGGCGCCGGCCTTCTCCGGCTTGTCGGCGATGACGGCCTCGGTGGTGAGGAAGAGCGCAGCGATCGACGCGGCGTTCTGCAGCGCGGAGCGCGTCACCTTCGCCGGGTCGATGATGCCCTCGGCGATCATGTCGACGTACTCACCGGTCGCGGCGTTGAGGCCGTGGCCGACGGGAAGGTTGCGCACCTTCTCGACGATGACGCCACCCTCGAGACCACCGTTGACGGCGATCTGCTTGAGCGGGGCTTCCAGGGCGAGACGCACGATGTTGGCGCCGGTCGCCTCGTCACCCGTCAGCTCGAGCTTCTCGAAGACCGAGGTGGCCTGGAGCAGGGCCACGCCGCCACCGGCGACGATGCCCTCCTCGACGGCCGCCTTCGCGTTGCGAACGGCGTCCTCGATGCGGTGCTTGCGCTCCTTGAGCTCGACCTCGGTGGCGGCACCGGCCTTGATGACCGCAACACCGCCGGCGAGCTTCGCCAGGCGCTCCTGCAGCTTCTCGCGGTCGTAGTCGCTGTCCGAGTTCTCGATCTCGGCGCGGATCTGGCTGACCCGGCCGGCGACCTGGTCGGCGGAGCCGCCGCCGTCGACGATCGTGGTCTCGTCCTTGGTGATGACGACCTTGCGCGCACGGCCCAGGAGGTCCAGGGAGGTGTTCTCGAGCTTGAGACCGACCTCCTCGGAGATGACCTCGCCACCCGTGAGGATCGCGATGTCGTTCAGCATCGCCTTGCGGCGGTCACCGAAGCCCGGGGCCTTGACCGCGACGGACTTGAAGGTCCCGCGGATCTTGTTGACGACCAGGGTCGAGAGAGCCTCGCCCTCCACGTCCTCGGCGATGATCAGCAGCGGCTTGCCCGACTGCATGACCTTCTCCAGGAGCGGGAGCAGGTCCTTGACCGAGGAGATCTTGGAGTTGGCGATGAGGATGTAGGGGTCCTCGAGCGAGGACTCCATGCGCTCCATGTCGGTCGCGAAGTACGCCGAGATGTAGCCCTTGTCGAAGCGCATGCCCTCGGTGAGTTCCAGCTCCAGACCGAAGGTCTGGGACTCCTCGACGGTGATGACGCCTTCCTTGCCGACCTTGTCCATCGCCTCGGCGATGAGCTCGCCGATCTGCGTGTCGGCGGCGGAGATGGAGGCGGTCGAAGCGATCTGCTCCTTGGTCTCGACCTCCTTCGCCTGGTCGAGCAGCGCACCGGAGACGGCCTCGACGGCCTTCTCGATGCCGCGCTTCAGGGCCATCGGGTTCGCACCCGCGGCCACGTTGCGCAGTCCTTCGCGGACCAGCGCCTGGGCCAGGACAGTCGCGGTCGTCGTGCCGTCGCCGGCTACGTCGTCCGTCTTCTTCGCGACTTCCTTGACCAGCTCGGCGCCGATCTTCTCGTACGGGTCCTCGAGCTCGATCTCCTTGGCGATGGAAACACCATCGTTGGTGATCGTGGGGGCGCCCCACTTCTTCTCGAGGACGACGTTTCGGCCCTTGGGGCCGAGGGTGACCTTGACGGCGTCGGCGAGCTGGTTCATCCCGCGCTCGAGACCGCGCCGTGCCTCCTCGTCGAACGCGATGATCTTGGCCATGTGAAGTGGTCCTCCCGGACTGGGGTGGATTGCTCCGGACCGCGCTGGCGCCCGCGACGGACGGCCTGCCTGCCTCGGTGATTCCTTGCACCACCTGGCCTGCGGACCTCACCCACCCGGTCCTTCGTTATCACTCTCACCTTCAGAGTGCTAACGCCAATAATTAGCACTCGCCCCTACCGAGTGCAAGCGGCTCTCGAAGATCCGCAGGTGAACAGGGGGGTCGCCCACGCCATCCACGGACCGCCGCAGGCATGCCGACGGGTTGGCCGACAGGTTGGCGGACATGCCGCGGGCATGCCGAAGGGCTCGTACCCCGTGAGGTCCCACGGGGTACGAGCCCTTCGAATCCTTCAACGAAGGAAGAAGAACGTCGCTTGCGATGCGCCGGCGCGTTGCTTCAGCTGGTCGCCAGACGGACCATGTCCGCCTGCGGCCCCTTCTGGCCCTGCGAGATCTCGAAATCGACCCGCTGACCTTCCTCGAGGGTGCGGTAGCCGTCCATCTGAATCGCGCTGTAGTGGACGAAAACATCCGCACCACCGTCGACCGCGATGAAGCCGTACCCCTTCTCCGCGTTGAACCACTTGACGGTGCCCTGAGCCATGCCTAACTCCCCTATTACTGGCCCTTGCACGGATCCGCACTTCGCGGATCCGGGTCAGACCTCACCCCCCCAACCGGTGGAGGTGTGCGCCGGAACGCGTCGACCGCGGCCGAATGTATCTGTCCAACTGCCCTCTGCAACAGGTCAATCGGACGAGAAATCCGGGCACGCCAGGTCAGTAAATATGCGGAGAATTCACGCGGATTCAGGGCAAGCCGGGCCCCACAAAGAGAACAAAAAACGCAAAAGGCCTGCACACTTTGGCTACTTCTCGTTGGGTGCGCGGCAGGAATTAATACGCGTGCGGCGAGCGAAGTGGTGCGGCTTCCCCAACTGTACCGCGCTCAACCATACAGAATTGCCCCCTCCGCTTCTCTCACGGAGGGGGCAATTCGATGAACTCTCGGTAATCAATGTTACCGACGGTTACTACTCGCGGGTATCAAACCCGGGATCAGCCTCCGGCGACCGCCGGAATGATCGACACCCCGGCACCGTCCGGCGTCGCCGTCTCCAGCCCCTGCTCGAACCGGACGTCGTCGTCGTTGACGTACACGTTGACGAAGCGACGCAGCTTGCCCTGATCGTCGAGCACGCGGGCGGCGATCCCCGTGTGGTTCTTCTCCAGATCAGCGATGACCTCAGCGAGGGTCCCACCCTCAGCGGCCACCTCGGCCTGTCCACCGGTGTAGGTACGCAGGATGGTGGGGATGCGGACGGAAACGCTCACGATTGACCTCCGGTCAGGTGGAGCGCCCCAAAGGGGCGCGGGGCTGTGCTGGATGTGCGGCTACCGCCGCGTGGGCGCGACCAGCCCCCACGGACCCGCAGACAACAACGGCTATACGAGGCCGGCGTCCCGGAAAGACTCAAGGCTGGGCCGAATCGTCGCAGTCAGCCCGACGTCGGCCACCGCGTCCAACGTCTTGAGACCGTCCCCGGTGTTCAACACGACAGTCGTGAGCGTCGGGTCGAGGAGACCATTCTCGATCAGCTTCTTCGCCACACCCACGGTCACCCCACCGGCGGTCTCCGCGAAGATCCCTTCCGTACGCGCGAGCAACCGAATCGCGTCGACGATCTGCTCGTCGTTCACGTCCTCCACCGCCCCGCCGGTCCGCCGCGCGATATCCAGCACGTACGGCCCGTCCGCCGGGTTGCCGATCGCCAGCGACTTGGCGATGGTGTTGGGCTTCTGCGGCCGTACGACGTCGTGCCCGGCCTTGTAGGCCACGGACACCGGCGAGCAGCCCTCCGCCTGGGCGCCGAAGATCTTGTACGGCTTGTCGGCGACCAGCCCGAGCTTGATCAGCTCCTGCAGACCCTTGTCGATCTTCGTGAGCTGCGACCCGGAGGCGATCGGCACGACGAGCTGGTCCGGCAGCTGCCAGCCGAGCTGCTCGCAGATCTCGTACGCCAGGGTCTTGCTGCCCTCCGCGTAGTACGGGCGCAAGTTGACGTTGACGAAGCCCCAGCCCTCGCCGACCGGGTCGCCGATCAGCTCGGAGCAGAAGCGGTTCACGTCGTCGTAGTTGCCCTCGATGCCGACGAGCTCGCCGCCGTACACCGCGGCCATGACGACCTTGCCCTGCTCCAGGTCGTGCGGGATGAACACGCAGGAACGGAAACCGGCCCGGGCGGCGGCGGCGCCCACGGCACCGGCCAGGTTGCCCGTGGAGGAGCAGGAGAGGGTGGTGAAGTTGAAGGCGCGGGCGGCCTCGATGGCCTGGGCGACGACCCGGTCCTTGAAGGAGTGGGTCGGGTTGCCGGAGTCGTCCTTGACGAAGAGCTTGCCGGCGTCGACACCCAGCTCACGGGCGAGGTTGTCGGCCTGGACGAGCTTGGTCCAGCCGGGGTTGATGTTCGGCTTCTCGGCGACGTTCGCGGGGACCGGCAGCAGGGGCGCATAGCGCCAGATGTTCGCGGGTCCCGCTTCGATGCGCTTGCGGAGTTCCTCGGTGTCGGCCGCCGAATGGATGCCGAAGTCGTAGGCGATCTCCAGCGGGCCGAAACACTCCTCGCAGGCGAACACCGGACCGAGGGGGACGCGGTGGCCGCATTCGCGGCAGGAGAGTGCGGTGGCGGGACCGAGATCTACAGGGGTGCCGGAGCCGGCAGTGGTGCTCTCGGTGCTCTCGACAGTTTGAGTTTGCGCAGCCATGGAGGCGAGGCCCTTCCTCATCTTCCTCACGACGCATTTCGCCATGAGACGGATTTGGCACCTTCCCGAGCCGGCAGCCTCGCCACATGAACATGCGACAAGACCGGCTGGAGGGTTGCCGGGGCTTCATCGGGCCGTATCCCTCTGCCCCTCTGGATGAGCGGTATGAAGTTGTGAGGTTGTGAACACCGGCGACCTCGGACATGCGATGGTCACCCGCGTTGTTCAAGACTGTAACCGAAGGCTTGGATGGTGGTGGGAGCCGTCCGAACCGCGAGATAGAAGATCGCGCTTCCCCCCATGCAACGTAAGGGAGAGCCGCAGGTGCTGGAAGACGTCGAGCGCTGGCTCAGCACGCGCTCCTGGTCCGTTGGTGACCGCCCGCTCAAGAAGCTGATCGCCGCCAAGCGTTCCTCGAACGCCACGGTGAGTGTCGTCCTGCCCGCGCTGAACGAGGAGGAGACGGTCGGCGAGATCGTCGCCGTCATCCGCCGTGACCTGATGCTGAAGGTCCCGCTCGTCGACGAGATCGTCGTCATCGACTCGGGATCGACCGACCGCACCTCCGAGGTGGCCGCCGCGGCGGGCGCCCGGGTCGTGCACCGCGACGACATCCTGCCGCGTATCCCGGCCGTACCGGGCAAGGGCGAGGTCCTGTGGCGCTCGCTCCTGGTCACCAGCGGGGACATCGTCTGCTTCATCGACGCGGACCTGAAGGAGTTCTCGTCGGACTTCGTCTCCGGGATCGTGGGCCCCCTGCTCACGGACCCGGGTGTGGATCTCGTCAAGGCGATGTACGACCGCCCGCTCGGCCAGGCAGCGGGCCAGGGCGGCCGGGTCACCGAACTGATGGCCCGCCCCCTCCTCAACATGCACTGGCCGCAGCTGGCCGGCTTCGTCCAGCCGCTCGGCGGCGAGTACGCGGCCCGCCGCTCACTCCTCGAACAGCTCCCGTTCCCCGTCGGCTACGGCGTGGAGCTGGGCATGCTGATCGACGCCCTGCACCTGGTGGGCCTGGACGCGTTGGCGCAGGTCGACGTGGGTGTGCGCAAGCACCGCCACCAGGACGGCCAGGCCCTGGGCCGGATGTCCGCCGCGATCTACCGCACCGCACAGCTCCGGCTGGCCCGCGGCCATCTGATCCGCCCCTCGCTCACCCAGTTCGAGCGCGGAGACAACGGTTTCGAACCGCGTACGTACTCGGTGGACACGGAGGAACGCCCGCCGATGGCGGACATCGCGGAGTACGCGAGGAGGAAGGTCGCGTAGGCCGGGACGAGTCCCGGAACAGGCCCGGGAACAGGTCCCGGAACAGGTCCCGGAGCAGGTCCTGTGCGGTCTTGTATACGGCTGAGGCGTACGTGTGTACGTTTGAGCGTTTCCGGGCCGGGCTAGGTTGAGGCGTATGGCTTCAACGCAGGGTGTGCAAGGTGAGTACCGGGTGCTGGTCGCGTCCAACCGTGGCCCGGTCACGTACGAGGTCCGCGAGGACGGCTCGCTGCACGCCCGGCGCGGCGGCGGCGGGCTGGTCTCCGGGCTGTCGGCGATCGGGCCCGACGCGAACGCCCTGTGGGTCTGCTCGGCCCTCGGCGACGGCGACCGCGAGGCGGTACGGCGGGGAGAGGGCGAGCCGGGCGTGCGCATGCTCGCGATCCCTGCGGCCGTGCACGAGGACGCGTACAACGGCATCGCCAACTCGGTGCTCTGGTTCGTGAACCACATGCTGTACCAGACCCCGCTGGAGCCGGTCTTCGACGCGGAGTTCCGGCGCCAGTGGGCGTCGTACGAGGCCTACAACCGCGCGTTCGCGGCGGCGCTGGCGGACGAGGCGGCCGAGGGCGCGTCGGTGGTGGTCCAGGACTACCACCTGTGCCTGGTCCCGGGGATGCTGCGCGAACTGCGCCCCGACCTGCGCATCGGGCACTTCTCGCACACGCCGTGGGCACCGGCGGACTACTTCCGGATGCTGCCGTACGACATCTCCGAGCAGCTCCTTCGCGGCATGCTCGGCGCGGACCGCCTCGGCTTCCTCACCCGCCGGTGGGCCGACGCGTTCACCGCCTGCTGTAGGGACCTGGTCGGCGGCCTCGGCGACACGCGGATCGGGGTGCACGGGCTGGGCGCGGACGCGGACTTCCTGCGCAGGCGCGCGCACGAGCCGGACGTCGAGGAGCGGATGGCCGCGTTGAGGGCCGAGATCGGCGGCGACGGCCGGAAGACGATCGTGCGCGTCGACCGTACCGAGCTGTCGAAGAACATCGTGCGGGGCCTGCTGGCGTACCGGCAGTTGCTGGAGGACCGCCCGGAGTGGCAGGAGCGGGTCGTGCACGTGGCGTTCGCATACCCCTCCCGGCAGGACCTGGCGGTGTACCGCGACTACACGGCCGAGGTGCAACGGGTGGCGGACGACATCAACTCGGCGTACGGGAGCCCGGGTTGGACCCCGGTCGTCCTCCACGTCAAGGACGACTTCGCCCGCTCCCTGGCCGCCTACCGCCTCGCCGACGTGGCCCTCGTCAACCCCATCCGCGACGGCATGAACCTCGTCGCCAAGGAGATCCCGGTGGTCTCCGACGAAGGGTGCGCGCTGGTGCTGTCACGGGAGGCGGGGGCGTACGAGGAGCTGGGCGAGGACGCGATCGTGGTGAACCCGTACGACGTGACACAGACGGCGCGGGCGCTGGAGGAGGCGCTGAACATGGGGGCCGGCGAACGGGCGGAACGCACGAAGCGGCTGGCCGCGGCGGCGACCGCGCTGCCGCCGGCCCAGTGGTTCCTGGACCAGCTGAACGCGCTGGGCTGACGGGCTGTTACTGCTTCAACGCCGTACGACACGGGCCCGTCCCTGGGTTCGGAAACCGAGGGCGTGCCGGTAGATCTCGGGCAGTCGGTAGCGACCATCCGAGTCGGCGGCCAGCGCTCCGGCGTCACGCAGTACCTCGATGCCGTTGGCGTCCAGTCCGACGTCGTCGGCGCTGAAGGGCATGAGTACCTCGTGGGCGTACCTTTCCAACCCGCGCAGCAGATCGCCGAGCTTCTTGTTCTCCTGTCCGATCTCCTTGACCTTCTCCGAACTGCACTGGACAAGTGCGGTACGCATGGCCGTGGGGACGAGCAACCGGTCCGTCCGCTCGTCTCCCGCTGACAGATTGGCAGCCTCCCGGAGGAAGCGCACGACATCGCGAGCCTGCACCTGGTCGTTGAAGTCCGCCAGCGCCGCTGGTACCCAGCGGTCCGACCAGGCCTCGCGGGAGCTGTCCGAACCGAGTTTCGCCCCCCACACCGAATGCAGAGCCCGCGTGATCTCCTCGTACGAGAGTTCCATCAGCTCCCGCTCCGGCGGCTCTGGCACGGCTTTGGCAGTCACCGCGACCCAAAGAGCGAGCCTCAGGGCTTCCTGGGCATCCCAACGCAACGCGTAGGGGTCATACCGGTCGAGGAACTGGCCGAGGTTCTGCCGGATGGCCCACGCCGCCAGGTCCCGGCGCACGAACACCACCAGACCGAGCGGCCGTCCTCGTAGCGATCGCAGCCATTCGGGAACGTCCACGAGCAGTGCACGCAGCGCGACACGCTTGGCCTCGCCTTCGAGTTCCTGGAGAAAGTCCTCCAACCCGTCGAAGACAAAGAGCAGTTGTCGCTGACGTCCGAGTTCCAGCAGTTCGTGTTCGGCGTCGTAGTCGATGTCCCGGGCGGCCTCGCTGCCGCCTGCCAGCGCCATGCAGCGCAGCCAGATGTAGAGCCAGAAATCCGGGTCCGTGCCATTTTCAGGCGACCTCAGAGATTCGTTGAGCAGCCGAAGGATCTGCGTACGAGTCGTCCCCTCGCCGCCCGCAGCGAGGTCGCGCAGATCCTGGGGGCTGGTGCTCCGCTCTCCGGTGGTTTCCTGGTCGAGGTTGGCGGGATCCAGGACAGGCACGACGAGCGCGTCGTCCAGCACCTTCAGCCCCGCCTTCTCGGCGAAGCCGGACCAGCTTCCCGCGGCGCACATCCGCGCGTAGGTGAAGGTCTTTCCGGCGCCTTTCGCACCGACCACCACCGCCACAGGCAGGGACCCGCGGTGGTCACCGATCAGCCGACGCAGCGGCTCGGTGGACAGGAATCCCAGCGCGCCGTCGAGTCCGGTCCGTTCTGCGAAGACGAGCGAGGCCGCCCGGTCCCGCAGCATCGTCCTGAGCTCCTCGATGCCGACAGGACCGCTCTCCTCCGCTCGCAGGCCCCCACCTGACGACGGCTGCGGAGCCAACTCCGCGACCCGTTCCCCCAGACCGCAGCGGCGTACGACCTCCACGACCTCGTCCCAGCTGCCCGGCAGCGCGAGCAGCTCGTCGCGGAACGGGCTGACCAGCGCGGCGGTCAGCGCCTGGGTGTCGACGTCGAGGTCCCCCTCCTGCTCATCGCCTTCCGAAACGCTCAGCGTCCCGAGAAGAGCGTCGGACAACTTCCGCCTCGCTCCCTCGGCCTCGTCGTCGTGGACGTCCATCCGGTACTGCGTGACCACCGCTGCGGGGGCGGGGTCCTGGCCGAGCAGCGCGGGTGCCTTGGCGCCCAGCTGCCCGATCATCCGCAGAGTGCCGTCCAGCGACTGATGGCTGAGCGTGGTGATGAACACCCGCTGCACGCGCGGGTCGAGCAGGACAGGCGCCGACAGTTCGGACGCTCCTGCCCTCAAGTCGATGATCACGGTGTCGAGTTCGGCTGCCGAGGCCACCTCGGCCAGGGACTCGGTGAGGAAGTAGGCCGACCGGTCATGTGTCAGCAGGTCGACCGGTTCGACACGCGGCGGGCCGAGCCTGGACCGGCGTGTGGCGGGAAGGATCGCGAGCCGTCCGGGTCCGGTGCCCACCACGAACTGACCTGCCAGGTAGTCACGCACGATCTCGGTGACCGAGGCGGTACCCCCGTCGTCCGTGCCGTGGAGCAGAGCCAGCACGTCCTCGTAGCTGATGTCACTCGTCCCGCCCTGGGCCTGGTGCATCCATGTGATGCCCGGTGCCTCAAGGTCGGCGTCGATGAGCAGTACTCGGCGCCCTTGCCTGGCCAGCTGGTCGGCGAGCGCCACCGCATGCACGGTGCGGCCCACTCCGCCCTTGAAGGAGTGGAAGGCGATGACCTGCACATCGCCCGCGAATCGGTCGGATCGCGGCCGAGGGAGCGTCTGAGCCAGCTCAGCCGTCGTTCTGCGCTCGGTCAGACGCGGCACCCGCCGCTCCGGCGAGCGGTCGTCGATCGCGTCAAGGGTCACGGGGATGCCTTCGGCACCGAGCCCGCGAGGCCGGTCCAGGGCAAGCATCGGCCGCCCGGGCTCCCCGATCACCGAACCGCGGCCGAAAGCACGGTCCAACCATGCCCGAACCATGTCCTCGGTCGCGTGCGAACGGACCGTCAGCGCCAACTGGTCCCACCAGGCATCGGCTTCGAGTAGCCACTCGGGCCACTGTCCGGCCTCGGCCAGATACGAGAGGTGCTCGTCGACATCCACCCAGGTGAAGAGGCGGCCCGGTACAACACCGCTGTGGTCACCGATGTCCACGTGTGATCCCGCTTCCCTGCTCACGACGTCACTTCCGGGATTCCGAGATCAGTGTCCGCAAGGCGTCCAGCGCCTGCTTCTCGTCGTCCGGTTCCAGATCCGCACCGTACCTCCACGCCTCGTGCAGCGCCGGAGGCTCGACCTTCGGAACCGCCTGGCCGTTGTTCCGAGGTCTGGCGCAGCCCTGGAGAGCGCTCTGGGTCTGCGGCGACCACCTGAGTTCCTTGGCGAGTACTCGCAGGTCGTGGGTGCGCAGGTCATTGGGGAGCTGTGAGGTGTCCCGCAGGCTCCGCCGCTGCATCACCTCTGCCTTCAGACCGCACTCGGCGCTGTAGAAGAGCAGCAGGCCGGCCGTGGCGTGATCGTCGCTGTCGGCCAGCTCCTCCCCGTGCCGCTCCAGTCGGTCCCTGCTGCGTCGCAGCTGCCTCACCCCTACGTCGACCATGTGGGTGATCGTACGGTGACACCCCGCGGCTTTGCGTGACAATCACCGCCTCGGGTGTCAGCCCGTCACGTCTTCCCCCAACGGGACGGTGCCCGCAGAATCAGGGTAGTTGTGCCGCGATGGCCGTCAGCAGCTGTACGACGCCTGCGGGGCCGTCGACGACCAGGTCGGCGCGTTCCGCCAGCTCCGTCACCGCCTCGGTGGCGTTGCCGCTGCACACCAACAGACCCGGGATGCCGTTCTGGCGGAGCTTCTCCACCGCCGCGAACGCCGGGAGGTCGCCGAGGTCGTCGCCGGCGTAGAGGACCGAGGTCGCGCCGGTCTCACGGACGTACTCCTGGAGGGCGACACCCTTGTCCATGCCGGGCGGGCGCAGCTCCAGCACGAGGCGGCCGGGTTCGACGATCAGACCGTGCCGGGTCGCCAGGTCGGCGAGGGGCTCGCGCAGGGCCTCGAACGCGGCCTGCGGATCCGCCGCGCGCCGCGTGTGCACGGCGACGGCCCGGCCCTTCTCCTCGATCCAGGTGCCCTGCCAGGCGCCGAAGCGTTCGAGGAACCCGGGGAGTTCGGCACGGACTGCGGCGACGCCGGGATGCGGGGCGGGGGCACTGACCGTGCCGGTCACGGCGTCCCAGCGTTCCGTGCCGTAGTGGCCCAGGACGACGAGGTGTTGCAGGCCGGGCGCGCCCGCGAACCCGCCGAGCCGGACCGCGACACCGGCGGGGCGACCGGTGAGGACGGCCACGGAGGCGACGTTGGGGGCGAGGGCGGAGAGGGCGGGGAGGGTGTCGGGGTGGGCGCGGGCCTGCTCGGGGTCGGCGACGATCGGAGCGAGGGTGCCGTCGAAATCGAGGACGACGACGGCGCCGGCAGGGTTCGCGAGGACGGCATCCAGCCCGTCCCGGCCGGCCACTGTCACGGGCGTAGGCAGGGAGTCCATGGGTGCGACCCTATCGGGCGGCACCCCTCCAGCCCGTCCGGCGTTTGAGGACGAGCGCGTTCAGCGCGATGGGGGGTCTGGGGGCAGCGCCCTCAGGGATGGGACGGGTAGGGGCGGCGGGGGCGAGGAAACCCGGCGTCGCCTACCGCTCCCCCCTCCGGGCGTCCCGCACCCTCCGCAACCTGTTCACCGTCACCGGATCACACTCCAGTGCCCGCCGGTCGTCCAGCAGTGCGTTGAGCAGCTGGTAATAACGCACCGGCGCCAACCTCAGCTCCTCGCGTATCGCCCGCTCCTTCGCCCCCGGCCCCGCGAACCCCCGGCGCTCCAGCGCGAGAATGTCCTGTTCCCGTCGCTCCAGCTGCTCCCCGTCCATGGAAGAAACCGTAGCCCCCGCCACTGACATCCGGCACTGGCATCCGGCACTGGCATCCGGCGTCAGCCCGAGGCCGCCTCCGCCGCCGTGGCCCGCTCCTGTATCGCCCCCAGCACCGCCCCCGGATTCCCCCGTGCCAGCACCGCCCCGCCGATCGTCTCCTGGATGTCCCGGCTGGTGGCCGTCCACGTCGGCTTGCCCACGGGGTACAGCTGGGCGGCGCCGAGCGCGTCCAGGCCGTCCCACAGGGCCTCGTACGTCTTGTTCGCGCGCATGGACGTGGCCGCCGACGACGTCACCGGCAGCAGCTGGTAGGTCCCCGCGAGATCCACCACGTTCTTGTCCTCGTACAGGAAGTTGAGATACGTACCGATCTCCGTGGCATGCCCGCCGTGCTTGAACGCGGCGATCCAGTCCGTCGTACCGACCGTCGCCGTCGTCGTGCCCGCCGTACGGCCGGGCATCGGGACGGCCTCGTACGCGACCGGCTCGACCGACCGCTCGATCTCCCGTACGAGCGCGCCCGGCGCGCTGACCATGCCCGCCTCGCCGTCGACGAAGGCCTGGAGCGCGGCCTTGCGGTTGAGGCGGTCCGGGGGCACCGGGCCGGTCAGGCCCTCGCCGACCATGCGGTCGCGCAGCCAGGTGAGGGTGGAGACGTTGCGGGCGGAGGCGATGTCGTAGTCGCCGGTGTCCCCCGTGTAGCCGCCGCCCCCGCCGAGCAGCCACTGCAGGGTCTCGGCCTGCGCCTCCTCGGGCCCGAGCGGGAGCGCGTACGGGTACTTCACGCCCCGCTCGTCGAGGGCCTGCGCCGCCTTCCTCAACTCGGCCCAGGTGGTGGGGGGTTCGAGGCCGGCCTCGGCGAAGAGGGTCTTGTTGACGTAGAGGAGGCGGGTCGAGGCGAGGAACGGCAGGCCGTACTGGGTACGGCTCGTGGTGCCCGCGTCCACGAGGTTGGGCAGGAAGTTGCCCTGGACGCGGATGGAGAGCAGGTCGTCGGCCCGGTACAGATCGCCCTTGGCCGCGTAGTCGGCGTAGCCGCTGATCTGGGCGATGTCGGGCGGGTTGCCGGCGGCGACCATCCTGGCGACCTGCGCCTCGGCCTCGCCGGGTTCGTACACCCTGACGTCGAGCCGGATGCCGGGGTGGGTTGCCTCGAAGGCCGTGCTGACCCCGTTCCAGTACGACTCCGAGTTCTTGACGACGTCGTCGCCGTAGTTCGTGGCGACCACGGTGAGGGTGACGCCGCCGGACCCCTCACCGTCGCCGCCCGAGCCGCAGCCGCCCAGCACGAGGACGGAACCCAGACTCAGCATCGTCACGGCGGCGAAGACCGGCCCGCGATACCCGCCCCACACTTGTCGCACGGCAGACCGCTCCCCTGGGAGGCACGCGCGCCACGCTCTGTGGACGCGCGTAGAGCCTCCCGCATCGAGGGGCCCGGTCCAATGCCCCGGGCGTTTCGGCCGTGCAACATTTCTACTCGGCTCTATTCGGCGCTATTCGGCGCTGCTCTCCGCGTTGTTCTCCGCGGCCTCCTCCGAGTTGGCCTGCGCCTGGAGCTCGGTGAGGACCGTCGCCGGGCTGCCGTTCGCCGCCAGCGCCGTACCGATCCGTTGCTTGATGTCCGCGCTGACCTGCGCCCAGGACGTCTTGCCGACCGGGTAGAGCTGGGCGGTCGGGAGCTCCTCCAGGAAGGGGGCGAGGTCCTTGTCCCGGGCGGCGGTGGACATCGTCCGGGAGGCGGAGGTGGTGACCGGCAGAAGGTCGTACTCGCGGGAGAAGGCGAGCACGTTCTTCTCGTCGTAGACGAAGTCGAGGAAGTCGCCGATCTGGCTCAGGTGACCGTTCTTCTTGAAGGCCATCATCCAGTCGGCGACACCCATCGCGGACCGCGTCGAGCCCTCCGCGCCCGGCATCGGCACCATGCCGACGTCGACCCCCTTGGCCGTCGCGGCCTTCATCAGCGAGGGATGGCCGTTGAGCATGCCGACCTCGCCGCGCGCGAAGGCGGCGAAGGCGGCGGCCCGGTTGAGCTTGCCGGGGGCGACGGGGCCGGTGAGGCCCTTGCCGACGAGTTCGTCCTTGAGCCACGTGAACGTCTTGATGTTCTGCGGGGAGTCGATGCCGTAGGTGCCGACGGCGCTGGTGTAGCTGTCGCCGCCGCTGAGCAGCCACTGCATGGTCTCGGCCTGCGCCTCCTCGGGCCCGAGCGGGAGGGCGTACGGGGTCTTCACGCCCTCCTCCTTCAGCGCGGCGGCGTCGGCGGCCAGCTCGCTCCAGGTGGTGGGCGGGGTGAGGCCGGCCGCGGTGAAGAGCTTCTTGTTGTAGAAGAGGAGGCGCGTGGAGGCGGCGAAGGGCATGCCGTACTGGGTGCGCTTGACCTTGCCGGCGTCGGCCAGCTGGGCGACGAAGTCGGCCTGTGTGGGGATGGAGAGCAGCTCGTCGGCCTGGTACAGGTCGCCCTTGGCCGCGTAGTCGGCGTACGCGCCGATCTGCGCCAGGTCGGGCGCGTCACCGGCGACGACCATCTCCTTGACCTTGCGGTCGACGTCGTTCCAGGAGTAGACGCTGACGTCGACCTTCACATCCGGGTGGGCGTCCTCGTACTCCTTGACCAGGCTGTCCCAGTACTTCTGGGAGCTGTTGGCGTCGGAGTCGCCGTAGTCGGCGGCGACCAGCTTCAGGGTGACCTCACCCGAGCCGGTACCTCCGCAGCCTCCGAGTGCTGCCGTCATGCCGAGTGCGGACACCGCCGCGATCATCCCTGTCCTACGCCGCTGCACTACAGAATCCCAACTGGTCGTTCACATACATGTTCATTGGTACGTTCAACTTCTTAGCCCTATAAGGTCTACACCACGTAAGTGGACTAGACCTCTTCAGGGTAGACGGGCCACACTGTCCCCGTGAGACATGTCATCGCCCTCGACGTGGGCGGCACCGCGATGAAAGCCGCCCTCATCGGGCCGGACGGCGCTCTGCTCCACCAGGCGCGCCGAGCGACCGGCCGCGAGCGCGGCCCCGACGCCGTGGTCGAGGCGATCCTCGGCTTCGCCACCGACCTCCGCGCCCACGGCATCACCCACCTGGGCGAGAGCGCCGCCGCCACCGGAGTCTCCGTCCCCGGCATCGTCGACGCGGAGCGCGGCCTCGCCGTCTACGCGGCGAACCTCGGCTGGCGCGACGTACCCCTGCGCGAACTGCTCACCCAGCGGCTCGGCCTGCCGGTCGCACTCGGCCACGACGTACGGACGGGTGGCCTCGCGGAGGGACGGATCGGGGCCGGCCAGGGAGCCGACCGCTTCTTCTTCGTCGCCCTCGGCACCGGCATCGCGGGCGCGATCGGCGTCGCCGGCCGGGTGGAGGCGGGCGCGCACGGCTTCGCGGGCGAGATCGGCCACATCGTCGTACGGCCCGGCGGGACCCCGTGCCCGTGCGGCCAGCGCGGCTGCCTGGAACGGTACGCGTCGGCGTCGGCGGTGAGCGAGGCATGGGCCGCGGCCTCCGACACCCCCGGCGCGGACGCGGCGGACTGCGCCAAGGCGGTCGACTCCGGCGACCCGCGGGCCCACCAGGTCTGGCAGAACGCCATCGACGCCCTCGCCGACGGCCTGGTCACCGCCCTCACCCTCCTTGACCCCCGCACCCTGATCATCGGCGGCGGCCTGGCCGAGGCCGGCGACACGTTGTTCACACCGCTGCGCACCGCGGTACAACAACGGATCACCTTCCAGAAGCTTCCGACCATCGTCCCCGCAGCCCTCGGCGACACGGCAGGCTGCCTCGGCGCGGGCTTGCTCGCCTGGGATCTCCTGACCACCATGACCGACCTCACGGAGGTAACGCCCTGATGGCAACGACCCCAGGGGCAACGGACCCAGTGGAGACGGGCCCACTGGCATCGCACCCAGCGGCAACCCACCCAGGGGCGCGGGGAACTGCGCGACAAGCCCCCACCGGCCCGCACCCACCCCACAACCTGGTGTTCAGAGGCGCCCAGGTCGTACTCCCCACAGGCATCATCAACGACGCCCAACTCGCCGTCGAGGGCACCAAGTTCACCGAGCACGCCTCAGAGAACGCCCACGTGATCGACGTAACCAACCACTGGCTGGTCCCCGGCTTCGTGGACCTGCACAACCACGGCGGCGGCGGAGCCTCCTTCACCGCCGGCACCGCCGAAGACGTCCTCAAGGGCATCCACACCCACCGAACCCACGGCACCACCACCCTCGTCGCCAGCACCGTCACCGGCGACATGGACACCCTCACCGCCCAGGCCGGCCTCCTCTCCGAACTCGCCGAGCAGGGCGACATCGCCGGCGTGCACTTCGAGGGCCCGTTCATCTCACCGTGCCGCAAGGGCGCCCACTCCGAGGCGCTGCTGCGCGACCCGGACCCGGCGGACGTACGGAAGCTGATCGACGCGGCGCGCGGCCAGGCCAGGATGGTCACCCTCGCCACGGAACTCCCCGGCGGCCTCGACTCCGTACGGCTGCTCGTCGAACACGGCGTCCTCGCGGCGATCGGGCACACGGACGCGACGTACGAGCAGACGGTGCAGGCCATCGACGCGGGCGCCACCGTCGCCACGCACCTCTTCAACGCGATGCCCACCCTCGGCCACCGCACCCCCGGCCCGATCACCGCCCTCCTCGAGGACGAGCGCGTCACCGTCGAACTCATCAACGACGGCACGCACCTGCACCCCGCGGCCCTCCAACTCGCGTTCCACCACGCGGGCGCGGACCGCGTGGCGTTCATCACCGACGCGATGGACGCCGCCGGCTTCGGCGACGGCCGCTATCTGCTCGGCCCGCTGGAGGTCGAGGTCAGCGAGGGTGTGGCACGGCTGGTCGAGGGCGGTTCGATCGCGGGCTCGACACTCACCCTGGACCGCGCGTTCCGGCGGGCGGTCACCGTCGACCGGCTCCCGGTCACGGACGTGGTCGCCGCACTGTCCGCCAACCCGGCCCGGCTGCTGGGGATGTACGACCGGGTGGGCTCCCTGGAACCGGGCAAGGACGCGGACCTGGTGCTGCTGGACGCGGACTTCGCGCTCAAGGGAGTGATGCGCAAGGGGAGTTGGGTAGTGGAGCCCCAACTACCTTGAGTACCTTGAGCTGAAGGGGGGAGGCCGACGGGATGATCCTCACGGTGACGCTGAACACCGCGCTCGACATCACGTACCGCGTAAGGGAGTTACGCCCGTACGCCTCCCACCGGGTCACCTCGGTGACCGAACGCCCGGGCGGCAAGGGTCTGAACGTGGCCCGCGTCCTGGCCGCCCTCGGCCACGAGGTGACGGTCACCGGCTTCACGGGCGGCGCGACCGGACGGGCCGTACAGGAGCAACTCACCGCCGCACCAGGTGTGTTGGACGCCCTGGTCCCGGTCTCGGGTTCAACTCGCCGCACGATAGCGGTGATCGACGAAACGGCCGGAGTCGCACAGCCCACGGACGCGACCCAACTCAACGAGCCAGGACCGCAGATCACCCCGGCCGAGTGGTCCGCCTTCCAGGACGCGTACCAGGGACTGCTGCCGTCCGTCTCGGCGGTGGCCCTGTGCGGCAGCCTGCCGCCGGGGGTACCGGTGGGCGCGTACGCCGACCTCGTCCGCACCGCCCGGGCAGCCGGCGTACCCGTGCTGCTCGACACCAGCGGTGAACCGTTGCGACGCGGGGTCGCGGCCCGCCCCGACCTGGTCAAGCCGAACGCCGGTGAACTCGCCGAACTCACCGGCTCCCACGAGCCGCTGACGGCGGCCCGGAACGCCCGCAAGCGCGGTGCACGGGCCGTGGTGGCCTCCCTGGGCCCGGACGGACTGCTCGCACTCACCCCGGAGGGCCGCTGGCGGGCAACCCCGCCGGCCCACGTCCGGGGAAATCCGACGGGCGCCGGCGACTCAGCGGTCGCGGGCCTGCTGTCGGGCCTGGTCGACCGGCTCCCGTGGCCCGAACGCCTGACCCGGGCGGTGGCCCTGTCGGCGGCGACCGTACTGGCCCCGGTGGCGGGCGAGTTCGACCGGGCGACGTACGAGGAGCTGCTGGGCCGGGTGACGGTGACGGGCGAGGCGACGGCGGCTTAGGGCCTGCGCCGACGGGACCCCGCCCCCTTCAGGTCAGCCAGATCAGTCGCCGACCCAACCCTTGACCAGCCAAAGCTGATCGATGTTCGCGTCGCACTGGTTGCCCTGCTCGCACGAGATCTTGATGGTGTTGGTGCCCTTGTTGAGCTCGACGTAGTTGTAGGTCTCCGTCCAGCCCTTCGCGTAGTCGCCCTCGGCGGCCTTCGCGTGGTTCTTCAGATTGACCGGGCTCGTGGCTGCCGTGCCATTGACGCTGAGCGTGGCGTCGGCGTCCTTGCCCGGTACGCCGTAACCGACGTACAGCGAGTACTTGCCGTCCGCCGGAATGCCGCTCACGTTCCACGTGACGGACGCGCCCACGTTGTTGAAGTTGCCCACATAGACACCGTCGGCCGCCTTCGCGCCCTTGACGTCCGACGCGGGAGCGGCGCCGCCGCCGAGGAGCAGGGCCTTCGCGTCGATGGCCGGGAGGTCCTCCTCCGTGGCCGGCGCCGACTTGCTGGTCGAGGGGGACGGCGAGGCGCTCTGTCCCGTTGTCGGGGTCGGGCCGGCCTCGTTGTCCTTGTCCTTGTCGCCGTCGCCGCCCATCATGGCCACGCCGATCCCGATGACGACCGCGGCGACCACCGCGATCGCACCGATCAGCAGCCCCTTGGTGTTGGGGCCACCGCCTCGCCCGCCTCGGCCGCCACCGTTGCTGTACGCGGGCTGCTGCGGAGCCGCGGGGCCGCCGCCGAACGCCTCGGGCGCCTGGTAGTGGGCGTTCGGGCTGCCGTACGCCCCCTGCTGCTGCGGGATCGCCTGGCCGTACTGCGCGGTCGGGGCGGTCTGGCCGTACGCCGGCTGCTGGCCCGGGCCCTGGCCGGGGGCCTGTCCCGGGCCCGCCGGCGGGCTGTACTGACGCTCGCCGACCGGCCGCACCCGGCCGACCGAGTTCGGGTAGCCGTAGCCGCTGCTCGGCGGCTGGGCTCCGTTGGCCCGCCCGTCTTCGTACAGGTAGCCGAACGGATCGTCGTCCTCGGGCGTGCTCGCGCCGCTATTGCCGGGCGTCATCCCTAGGTACTCCTCAACAGGTGCGGGGTGGGGCTGGTCACAAGGTGTTGCGAGGTCGTGCGAGGCACTGCGGGGGTGTTGCGAGGGCCTGCGGAACGAGCCGCGCAGGCAACCAGTGCATTGCAATGCAATGCGAATGACGAGCCTACCCGCTCTCGCTGCCCCAAACGGGTGACTCCGGCCGCACAGAACTGCTACAGGCCTGCCACAGGGTCGCTACAAAGCCCCACAGGGCCGCTGACCTGGAGGTCATCCCGCCCGGCGGTGCTGTCTGGGACGAGATCGTTTCTCGATGTACATCCGCTCGTCGGCCGACTTCAGGACTTCGTCCGCCGTCATTCCGCAGTGTGCCCACCCGATGCCGAAGCTCGCACCGACCCGCATCGCGCGGCCGTCGACCCGGATCGGCTGGATGATCTCGTTGCGCAGGCGTACGGCGAGGTCCTGGGCGTCGGCCCGGCCGAGGCCGTCGGCGAGGACCACGAACTCGTCGCCGCCGAGCCGGGCCACCGTGTCGCCGTCGCGCACGGCTCCGCTGAGCCGCCGGGCCACCTCGATCAGCACCGCGTCGCCGGAGTTGTGCCCGAAGCGGTCGTTGATCGACTTGAAGCCGTCGAGGTCGCAGAAGAGGACCGCGAGCCCCTTCGTCCCGTCGTCCTGCTCGCCCTCGGGGGCGACGGTGTGGACGTGGTGGTCGTACGCGCCGTATGCGTCGGGGGCGGCGCGGAAGTCGAACTGGTGGCCGTTCACGTCGTACGGCTGGAGTCCGCCGTCCGGCACAGGCACAGGCACCGGCGCCGTCGTGTACTGGTCGTGCGTGCCGTAGGCGTCCACCTGAGCGTGACCGTAGGCCGCGTCGACGGACTCGACCAGGCCGGGCACCGCCGTCTGCGGGCGCTGGCAGAGGCGAGAGCTGAGCCGGGCGCGCAGTTCGGCGGAGTTGGGCAGGCCGGTGAGGGAGTCGTGGGAGGCGCGGTGGGCGAGCTGGAGCTCGCGGCGCTTGCGCTCCTCGATGTCCTCGACGTGGGTGAGCAGGAAGCGCGGGCCGTCGGCGGCGTCCGCGACGACGGAGTTGCGCAGCGACACCCACAGATACGAGCCGTCACGGCGGCAGAGCCTGAGCTCGGTGCGCCCGCCCTCGGCGGAGGTGCGCAGCAGGGTGCCGATGTCCTCGGGGTGCACGAGGTCGGAGAAGGAGTAGCGGCGCATCGCGGAGGCGGGGCGGCCGAGGAGGCGGCACAGGGCGTCGTTGGTCCGGAGTATTCGCCCGTGCTGGTCGCCGCCCATCTCGGCGATGGCCATGCCGGAGGGGGCGTACTCGAAGGCCTGACGGAAGCTTTCCTCACTGGCCCTCAGTGCCTGCTGTTCACGCTCGAGTCTGACCAGTGCCCGCTGCATATTCGCACGTAGACGCGCGTTGCTGATCGCGATGGCGGCCTGAAACGCATACATCTGGAGCGCTTCTTTACCCCATGCGCCCGGTCGGCGACCGTTGCGCGGCCGGTCCACGGACAGCACGCCTATCAGTTCGCCGCATGTGCCGCCGGGCACACTCGGGGTGAACATCGGCGCGAAGAGCCGGTCCGAGGGGTGCCACTCGTCCTCGAAGCGCGGGGCGGGGCCGTCGGTGTACCACTGCGGGACATCGTCGTCGTCGAGGACCCAGCCCTCGGTGTGCGGTATGAAGACCAGGTCGCCCCAGGTCTCACCCATGGCGAGCCGACGCTCCCAGGAATCACGCGAGCCGACCCGGCCGGTGATGAGGGCCTCGGCGGCGGAGTTCCCGGCGAAGGCGGCGACGACGAGATCGCCGTCGGGGCGGACGAGGTTGACGCAGGCCAACTCGTACCCAAGGCCGTTGACGACGCCGTCTGCGACGGTCTGAAGGGTGTCCGCCAGACTGCGCGCGGTGTTCATGTCCGCCATGACCTGGTGCAGTTGCCGCAAGGTCGCGAGACGGACATACGGCTCCTGGTCGGTCTCCATTCGCCCTCCTTCCGCCTTTCTCACCTTCCCCGCCACTGAATCACAGCGCGCTGCCCACTCGGTACACAGGGTCAACAAAAATGGGCACCTGTGACTCAAGTCACAGCGAAAGATGAGCAATTGAGTGGAGTTTCTGGGTTCTTCCTGTGCGTTTACTGAACGCAAACTTTGTATCTGTGCGGATACTACGAGCGAGGATACGGGCGAGAAGAAGTCCGCGTGGCCGTTCCCGATCATTGGGTCTCGGTCCGGAGTCCTAGGTCCCGCTTCGGGCGCTGGCCCGATGCGGTGACAGGGAAACGGCGAATAGCTTTTCCGTGTGCTGACTCCCCCTGCCGTACCCACCCCGCCGGCCCCACACGCCACCACCACAGCCACCACCGCCTCCCCCGCCCCACGCGCCTCCCGTCCCGCCGGGCATCCTGGGGGAGTGAGCAACGACGACTTCCGCGCCGCCATGTCCCGCCTGGCCTCGGGCGTGGTCCTGGTGACCGCACAGGAGCTGTCGCTCGACCCGGACGACCCGCAGGCCCCCGGCGGTGAGGACGTCGGTATGACGGCGACCGCCTTCCTGTCGGTCTCCCTGGACCCGCCCCTGGTCATGGTCAGCGTGCGCGAGGGCTCCCGGATGGACGACCTGCTCGACGAACAGCCTCTGTGGGCGGTCTCCGTCCTCTCCGAGAACCAGCGGCACATCGCGGGCCGCTTCGCGATGAAGGGCCGCATCAGCGACCGCCTCCTCTTCGCGGACCTCCCCTCCATCAGGGGCGAGGCGTCCGGCGCCCTCCTGGTGGGCGGCGCCCTGGCGACCCTGGAGTGCCGTACGGAACAGCGGGTGCCGGCCGGCGACCACACCCTGGTGATCGGCCGCGTCCTGACGGCGACGGCTACGGCACCGAGCGCGGACGGGGGTCCGCTGGCGTACTTCCGGGGCCGGTACCGGCAGTTGGGCTGAAGCCGGGCCGACGGGAAACCCGCTGGTCACGCCGGCGCCAGGCGGCATAGCTTGCCCGTATGACGAACGACGACACGCTCCGGCTGGAGCGGATCAGCTCCGACAACTTCGACGCGGCCGTCGCCGTACGGGTCCGGCCCGACCAGGAACACGCGGTCGACCCGGTCGTGAAGTCCCTGGCCGAGGCATACGTCCATCCGCGCACCGCCTGGCCCCGGCTGATCCTCGACGGCGAGCGGCCCGTCGGTTTCCTCATGGCCTTCTTCGACATCAACTGGGGCGACACCGGCACCGACCTGCGCTCCGGCCTGTGGCGCCTGAACATCGCCGCCGACGAACAGGGCAAGGGCTACGGCCGCTTCGCCGTCGAGTCCGTCGCCGCCGAGGTCCGCCGCCGCGGCGGCACCGACCTCTACGTCACCTGGCACCCCGGCCCGACCGGTCCCGAGCCCTTCTATCTCTCCCTGGGCTTTCGCCCCACCGGCGAGACGAGCGGGGGCCAGACGGTCGGGGTGCTGAAACTGGCCTAGAAAGTCGATCACGCCGATCTTTGCGTGTACGAACGTAAATGTCGGGACTCGCTCCAGCCGCGCGCCGCCGACGACACACGCGGAACCCGGCGCGCCGGAGCCCCCGCCGCGCCGCCGGTCTCCCCCGAACGGTTTCATCGGCTTCGGCATCCGCACCGGGCATTCGATGGGCAACGGCCCGGAGACGACTTCGATGCGTGCAACACGAATGGCAGGGCGAGAAATTCATTCCACGGGCCGTTCCGCGGTTCTTTTTCCCGGCGGTCCGGAAATTCACGATCGTTCATCCGCCGCCACCCTCGGTCACTCCTCGGCCACCCCTCCACTCCAGGGCGACCGGCTGACCGAGGACCGTTAACAGGACCCTTAGCGACTAACCCCAGTCCCGTCCCGTACGACCCCGCTTCACATCCGCGCGTGCCTTCTTCTGCCGCAACCGGCGTTCGTTGATTCCGCGCGGGATACGGGTGGGCGTGCGGGGCTTGGGCGGAGGTGCGGTGGCCTCGGCGAGGAGGGCGGTCAGGCGTACGGCCGCCGCCTCTCGGTTGCGCCACTGGGAGCGGTGCTCGGAGGAGCGGACGGTGACGACTCCGTCGACGAGCCGGCCGGCGAGGCGCTCCAGTGCGCGCTGCTTCCAGACGTCGGGCAGCGCTTCGGTACTCGCGAGGTCGAGGCTCAGCTCCACCCTGGAGTCACTGGTGTTGACGTGCTGCCCGCCCGGACCACCGGACCGCGAGAAACGCCACATGAGCTCGGCCTCGGGGAGCGAGACGGAGCCGCGGATGAGGTAGGGACCGGCCATGCCCACCATGGTCGCGCGACTGTCCGGTCCACGTCACCCCGTTTTCATCACAACCTGTTTGCATCACGACAAGCACGACAGCACGACAGGCCGTCAAGGTAGGTAAAGAAAGTAAAGGCACGCGGAACCTTCGGGACCCCCGTCGGCGTTCATAGGGGTGACGGTAGCTTCGTCCCCGTACGGGGCTCCCGCCCCGCACGCACGTACGCATGTACGCACGTATGTCAAAACGAGGGAAGGACTCCCAACAATGGCTGTAAGCCTGTCCAAGGGTGGCAACGTCTCGCTCACCAAGGAGGCTCCGGGCCTGACCGCCGTCACCGTGGGCCTCGGCTGGGACGTCCGCAGCACCACCGGCACGGACTTCGACCTCGACGCCTCGGCGATCGCGGTCAACACACAGGGCAAGGTCTACTCGGACGCCCACTTCGTCTTCTTCAACAACAAGCAGACCCCGGACAGCACGATCGTCCACACCGGCGACAACCGCACGGGCGAGGGCGCGGGCGACGACGAGGCGATCAAGGTCAACCTCGCCGGCCTCCCGGCCGACATCGACAAGATCGTCTTCCCGGTCTCGATCTACGACGCGGAGAACCGCTCGCAGAACTTCGGCCAGGTCCGCAACGCCTACATCCGCATCCTGAACGAGGCGGGCGGCGCCGAGATCGCCCGCTACGACCTCTCCGAGGACGCGGCGACGGAGACGGCGATGGTCTTCGGCGAGCTGTACCGCAATGGCGCGGAGTGGAAGTTCCGCGCCGTCGGCCAGGGCTACGCCTCGGGCCTTACAGGCATCGCCCAGGACTTCGGCGTCAACGTCTGAGTCGATCGCCGAGCTGCACACGGCGGCTGAAAAGCCCCCGCCCGAACGCGAGTTGGCGTTTGGACGGGGGCTTTCGCGTGCCCGCGTCGCCGTGCAACACAGTGCCCGCGCAGTGCCCGCACACGGGGATGTCCCAGGCCGTCGACGAGTTCCTCACCCCCGCCGTCGGCGAGTCACGGGTATGACCCGTCGCGCGTCGCGCCACGGGTCGCGCCCGTGCGGACACGGGTTCATGGATGGCAATCCCGCCGTGACACCATCACCTCCGTGCTCGATATCGGCTACGCCCTCTCCAACCGGTTCCCGGACCCCCCACAGACCGACTACCGCCGTGCGGACGTCCACGCGCTGCGCCACGACCTGTTCTGCGGAGACGTCTACCTCGCCGACACCAAGGCGGACCGGGAACTGTCCACAGCCTGGGGATGGGTGCCGGTGCTCGACTTCGCGTGGGCACTGTGCGACATCGTGGAGCAGCTGGACCAGGACCCCGCGGGCTCCCGCGCCGCCCGCCCCCAGTACGCGGAGCTGGACTTCACCGAGTCCACCGACCGCATGCTCTTCGAGCGCCGCTTCGGGTGGGTGGACATCGAGTCCGACTGGATGCCGGCGGAGGAGCCCCCGCTCACCTTCTCCCACGCGGAACTCCGCAAGGAGGCGAGGGACTTCCTGCACGATGTCCTGGCCGACCTGATCGACCTCCACGACGCCCTCGGCGAAAACCCGGCCATCTGGACACTGCAGGCCCGCTTCCCGAGGGTGCGCTGAGCGACAGCGCCCCCGAGAATCCCGCCCCATCCCCCGAGGGCTGCCGCCCCCGGCCCCCCGCCACAGCCCTGAACGGGCCTCGTCCTCAAACGCCGGACAGGCTGAATGGTGCAGGCCGACGCTGGAGATGCGGGCCATGAAGAGGTACCGCCCGGGCTGAAGAGGCACCACCCGGGCTGGAGATGCGGGCCTGCGCCGAGGGAGGTTCGAGGCCGCCCTGCAATCGTGCCGAGACGGGTGGGCGGGTGGGAAACACAACCTGTGCTGCACCGGCGTTGCCTCTCAGCCGCCCGGCGAGACGAATGTGCCGCTTTCGAGGGCGCCCGCCAAACAGACCGAGACGGGCGGGTGGGTGGGAAACACACCCCCACCTACTCCACCCGCACCCCCAACTCCGCCGCGAACACCCCCGCCAGATCAAGCAACTGCACAGGACTGATCACCGCCCCCGCCAACCGATCCACCCCCCGCGCGAACCCCAACTCCGCAGCCCGCCGAAAGTCCACGTCTCTCAGCCTCGCCTCACTGAAGTCCGCCCCCTTCAGCACACAGTCCACGAACTCCACCCGCTCCAGCACCGCACCCCCGAAGTCCGGCTCCACCAGCACACACCCCTCGAAGACGACATCCTTCATCTTCGCCTTGCGCAGGTTCAGATAGTCGATCTTCCCGCCCCGCACCAACACCCGCTCCAGCACAGCACCGTGCAACTGCACCCCGCCCAGCCGGGCATCGACCAGCTCCACATCACGCAGCGTCGACTCGGCGAGGTTCGTGCCGACGCCCCGTATGCCCGTGAGGACCGAGTCGAGCAGCCGGGCATGATGCAGCCGCGTCTCGTCCAGCGCGCACCCCGTCAGCGCGCAGTCCATGAAACGGGCACCGCCGCCGTCCTGCCCAGCGAAGTCGGCCTCCCGGAAATCCAGCCCGTCGTAGTCCCCGTCCGCCTCCAGTTCCCCGCCTCCGAACGGCTCCAGCGACGGCAACCGCACCTCGGGCCGCCGAGCCCCCTTCACCCCAGAACCAGAACCAGAACCGGCCCTGGCCCCGGAACCACCTGCTCCACCCACCACTCGCCTCGCCATGCCCCCCATCCTGCACCCCACCACTGACAATCCCCCTGACCTGCAAAAACGCTCCCCGCACCACCCCATGTCACATTCCGCCCCCGCGAGCCGTCCTACGGGCAGAAGGCAGAAAGGCGCCCACCACAGGGAGACCCAGAACATGCACCCGGTCCGCACCCACACCCGCACCGGCACCCCCGCCCGCACACCCATCACCGTCATCGGCGGCGGCTTCGCCGGCCTGACCGCCGCCATCGCCGCCGCAGAGGCCGGCGCCAAGGTCACCGTGTACGAGGCCCACCACACCCTCGGCGGCCGGGGCCGCACCGCCGAGGGGCCCTACCGTACGAACGACGGCCCGCACGCCCTCTACAGCGGCGGCCCGCACTGGACCTGGCTCACACGCCGCGACCTGATCGGACCGCTCGCCCCACTCCCGCCCCTCGAAGCCGCCCGATTCCACTTCCGCCACCAGGGCGCCCTGCGCCGCACCCCACCCCTCGCCATGCTCAAGCTGCTGCGCCGCAGCGCCCAACAGGCCCCCATGGACGTCGACTTCATGACCTGGGCCACCGAGCAGGCAGGCGATAAGGGCGCCCTGGCCGCCGCGCACTACTCCGCCGTCGCCCTCTTCCACCACGACCCCGGCACCCTGTCCGCGGCCTTCGTACAGGAACGACTGCGCCGCGCCGCCGCCCTCCCACCCGAGGCCCACTACCCCCGAGGCGGCTGGGCCAGCGTGATCGACCGGATGGCCGCCCGCGCCTGGAACCTGGGTGTACGGGTGGAGACGCTGTCCCGAGTCGACACGCTCCCCACCGGCACGCCCGTCATCGTCGCCACCTCCCTCGACACCGCCCGACGCCTCCTGGGCGACGACACCCTCACCTGGACCGGCGCTCGTACGGTCCTCCTCGACCTCGCCGTACGCACCCGGCGCGGCGACCCCTTCGTCGTCTCCGACCTGGACGCACCCGGCTGGCTGGAACGCTTCACCGCGCAGGACCGCACCCTCGCCCCGGCCGGCGAGCAGCTCCTCCAGGGCCAGTTCCCGATCGCCCCGCGCGCCTCCCGTACCGAGGGCATCGCCCGCGCCGAACAACTGCTCGACCTGGCCTTCGACGGCTGGCGCGAACGCGTCACCTGGCGCCGCGAGGCCACCGCGAACGGCCGTACCGGCGCGGTCGACCTGCCGGGTACGAGCTGGCGCGACCGGCCCGCGATCGAACGCGGCGACGGCGTCTACCTCGCCGGCGACCAGGTGGCCGCCCCCGGCGTCCTCGCGGAGGTCTCCTTCAACAGCGCGCTGACCGCCGTTTCACTGGCACTGGGCAACCGCCGAAACCGCGACCGCCTCCACCATCTCGACCCTCTCAACCCTCTTGACCTCAAGCGCGCTTGAGGTCAAAGAGTAGGGACCCCAGCCGCCCACCACACCCTCGAAAACCGCGGCACGACCGGCAAGGTGGTACTGGAGCCATGACGCACAGTTGAGGGGGCGAGCCCACCAAGGCCCGCCCCCTCACCGTTCGAACCGCCGAACCGCCGAACCGCCGAACCGATAACGACCGACAACGACCGACAACGACCGACAACGACCGACAACGACCGACAACGACCGTCCACCAGCCGCCCCGGCCGCCTCAACTCACCGCGCGACCGCCCCCGTCGCCTTGCTCACCGCGACCCCGTCCTGGTGCCCGGCCCGCCGCGCGGTCACCTTCACGGTGATCTTCTTGCCCTTCTGGGCCGCCTTCAGCACGAGCGAGGACTTGGTCGCCCCCGCGATCGCCTGACCGCCCGCGTACCACTGGTACGCGTACGACGTCGCCGCCGGACTCCACGTCCCGGCCGACGTCTTGAGCGCCTTCCCGACCTTCGCCGTCCCGCCGATCACCGGCAGCTTCGTCGCCTTGGGCGCATCCCCCCTCGCCACGGCCACCGCGGCCGAGGTCGCCGACCCGCTCTTCCAACCGCCCTTGACCGCGGTGACGGTCACACTCAGCTTCCTGCCGAGCTGCCCGGCGGGAACGACATACGCCGCCGCAGTCGCCCCCGCTATCGCCTTGCCGTCGGCCTTCCACTGGAAGCTGTACGAGGACGGAGCCGCCGACCAACTCCCGGGCGCCGCCGTCACCTTGGCACCGACCTTGACCGTGCCGGTCACCTTCGGCGGGGCGGTGCTCCTCAGCTGGGGCTCGGCCACGGTGAAGAGTCCCCGCTGGAACTCCCGGCCCCGCGCGATCACGCTGACGCTCCACGTACCGGTAGCGGTTTCGCCGGTCAGGTCGAGGGTCGCCGTCAGCGTCCGGTTGTCCGGGGACACGCCTACCGTCCGCGCGGTCAACGTCCTACCGGACTGCGCCAGCCTGACCACGGAATCCGCCGGAAGCGCGGCCCCCGTCACCGTGAGAGTGACCTTCGTGCCGGCGGCTCCCGTCGCCGGACTCACCCCTGTGACATCGAGTTTCTCAGGGCCGCACTGCGCATACGAGCACACCAGCCTGGCGCTGTAGGAGGTAGCGGACACCTTCTCCGGCAGACCGAGCACGAACACACTCGGAGTACTCGCCCAGGATGAGCCGAGCGGGTCGCAGTCGTAACCCTCCGGGATGTAGTGGATGCAGCCATTGGCCCAGGTCGACGCGTTGTACAGCGCAGGCACCGCCGTGTCCGCGGCGCCGGTCGTGTCCTTGATCTCCGTCTTGAAGTGGTCGAACCCGGACGTCGGCAGCGCCGCACACACCGCCGTGTGCGCCTCGTCCAGCCTGCCCAGGATCGGCCCATACCCGTA
Source organism: Streptomyces sp. NBC_00576 (assembly GCF_036345175.1). Classification (NCBI taxonomy): domain Bacteria; kingdom Bacillati; phylum Actinomycetota; class Actinomycetes; order Kitasatosporales; family Streptomycetaceae; genus Streptomyces; species Streptomyces sp. NBC_00576. The sequence goes on from NZ_CP107780.1 coordinate 4,960,790, forward strand.
CGCCACCGACGGCACCTTCACGCACTCCGGCGCCGGACCCTCGGCGGTCGCGATCCGCAGGGCGTCCAAACGGAAGGCATCCGGCGCCCTCAGGGTCGCCGGGACCTGCACGAGGACCTGGTGACTGGTGGAACCGGTAACCGCACAGGCGTTGTTGCGATACGAGCACTCCGTGTTCCCGTCAGCACCGATGACCGCGATGTTGCCGGTGCCCAGAGCGTCCCGCACGTTCATGTGCACCACATCCGTGGCGCCCGACGTGGTGATCCGACGGCAACTGAGGGTGCCCGGACCTCCATACGCACCGACAAGGGACGCGCCACCCACCTTGGCCGCCGCACTCGTGACACAACCCGCCGAACCAGCGCTAGCCGTCACGTCCCGGCGCGCCAGCGTGTACGTGGCGACCTTGTCCCAGCCATTGACGAGCACCGTGTGAGCGCTGCCCGGAGTGAGTCCACACACCGTCCAGCCATTGGTGGTGGCCCAGCGTTCACAGACCTGCTTGCCCGTGGAGTCCACCACCGAGAAACCCGCGCTCACCCCGCCCGAGGTGGCGATCAACTGGAAAATCTCCGCCTTCGTGTGTCCGTTCGCCGGGATGGTCAGACAGTGCGCGAAGACACCGCCCCCAGTGGCGAAGGACGCCTTGGCACCGTTCACGTCGAAACTACCGGCAGGCAGTTCGGCACAACCCTGCGCAGTGTCCGTACGAACCAGGTCGATGCCGTACGCCCCCGCCAACGTCCCAGAATCCGAGTGAACCAGCAGACGATAGGGCGCAGTGCCGGTGGGCGCACACGTGCCCGCACTCAGCGTCGTCTCGTCGCACTGCCCGACACCCGCGCTGTCGACAACCTCGTAGTCCGCATCAGGCCGCCCGCCGAGCGAGGTCAACGCCCCGAACGGCACCCCCCGCGCACCCGGCAGCACCAGACAGTCGTACTGACCCGGACCACCGAACTCACCCTGGTACAGCCCCCAACCGACCGTACGACACCCCTCGGTGCCCGTCCGGTCGAGGAACACCGTGGCGTACTCCGAGTCGCTGACCGCAGTGGGGTCACCCACCACCAGCGTGTACGTACCGGCGGCGGGAAACGCGCACCAACCACCCGCCTGACAAACCTTCCTGCCCGCACCGTCATAGACGTACGACCACAGATCGTCGCCCTGCTCACGGCCGATCGGATTCACCAGATACCGGCCCGCGGCGAGCACACTCAGCGAACGGCAACGCACCCCACCCGCCTCGGGCACCGTCCCATACACACCGACCGCCACCACCGGGCAACCCTCGGCGTCAGACAGCCTTCGGACCTGGAACTCGTAGTCATACGGCAGCTGGTCGTCGTTGAAGACGTACGACAGCACGCGATACGGGCCATCACCAGGCAGCACACACCCGTCCTCGTCGTCGCGCACACAGATGTCCGTACCGCTCGCGTCAGTGATCCACTGCCGTACATTCGAGCCGCGATAGACGACAACACGCTCACCCGGCGCGCCCCGGAACGACCGGCAGTCGACCTCGACCGGGCTGACCGCCGTACCGCTCGTCACCGGCTGCCCCCAGGACGTACCGACAGGCTCGGCACAACCCTCGGACCCGGCCAGCGCGACAACGGCCAGCTGATAGTCCGTGGCCCCGGAGGAACCCGAGTTGTCGACCACCACGGTGTACACACCCGCCGCCGGAAAATCACACCACCGCACGCCGTAACCAGGCGCCGTGCACTCGACGGACGCACCGTCGGCATCCACGACATTCGCGTAAGCGCCGTCCCGGGGATCCTCCACAGACACCTGATGCCGCCCCGCCTGGGCCGTCACCGTGTAACAGGCCTGCGCCCCACCCTCCAGCGTGCCCCGGGCCACGGCCTCCCCCGGATCACCGAACGGCGCGAGCGCGAGCGGCGCACACTCCGACTCAACGGCCCGCGCGGGCGCCGCCCCCACCGTCGTCGTCAACGTCAACAACGAGCCGAGCAGCGCGACCAGGACGGCCCAGACGAGCAGCGGCACCGCCGACCGCCCGCGTCTTTCGGACAGGCAGAAGCCAAACATCGAAATCCCCCCGGAACAATGGTCGTTGAGGCCCATGAAGGCCAACGTGACGATGGTGGCACACAGATCTGACACAACACCCGCCCACATCCGGGCAACAAACGGAGGGCCAAGCGACAAGGCCGAACATCAACGCCTCAACGCCCCCAGCGTCTCCCTCGGACTCCACACCTCCCCACCCCGCCGACCCGTCAACGGCCAACAGGCAAACCCAACAAGCACCGCAGTGAAATGCCCGAGATCAGTGAACGTACGAGACAAGACGAGCGGCACCCCGTACACCACAAGAACACCCCCCACATACGCATACCGCCAAGGCCGCGCCACCCGATACGCGAGCACGGCCACCACCCCCGCCAGCCCGTAACTCACCCCGAAATCCATCGTGTCCGCCGCCGACGCCGGCGCAGAACCGTCCCGGATCGCCCGCCACACCGCACCCTGACTGACCAACGTCGCCAACACATGCGCACTCACACACACCACAAGCCACCGCACGGTCCCCAACCACCGCTCGACCGACGCATGAAACACCGAATACAGAACGAGGTACGGAGTCCACCACCCGTCGATCCACATCGCACTGGAGATCAACACCCGCACCGGATGGTCCGACAACTCATTGATGTTCGTCGACCGCTGCCGCAGGAACTCCTCCTGAAACTCCGCCGACATGTGATGTATGGCCACCGTCGTGAAGAACAGGACCAGCAGCCACACATAAGTGCCCGGAGCACTACGAACGTAAGCCCACACCCCGCGCGGACCCGCCGAAAATCGCATGCCCCAAATTTACGCACGCACATACAGTCGCCAAGTGATCCGCATCCGCGTCCCCGACGAACTGGCCGCCACACAGCTCAAGTACAACGGGGAGGCAGGCCGCGCCTTCATCACCGCACTCCCCACCCGCACCGCCGACTTCCTCGACCACTGGAACCTACGCATCGACGGCCAGGCAATGCACGGCGTAACAGCCCTGGTCCTCCCGGTCCTACGCGCCGACGACACCCCAGCCGCCCTCAAACTCCAACTCCCGGACGACGAGAGCAAAGACGAACCAACCGCCCTCCGCCACTGGAACGGCGACCACGCCGTACGCCTCCTGGACCACGACCCCACCACCGGAACGATGCTCCTGGAACGCCTCGACCACACCCGAATGCTGTCCCACCACCCCGACGCCCACGAAGCCACCCTGATCATCGCCGACCTCCTGACCCACCTCACCGCCATACCGGCCCCACCCGGCATCCGCCTCCTCGGCGACATCGCAGAAGGAATGCTGAACGAAGCGCCACAGGCACTCCCCCAAATCCCGGACCCCGAAGCCCGCACCCTCCTCAAGGACTGCGCGGCAGCCCTACGCGAAGTGGCCCCGGAACCCGGCGACCGCCTCCTCCACTGGGACCTCCACGACGAAAACGTCCTCGCCGCCCACCGCGCCCCCTGGCTCGCCATCGACCCGAAACCCCTGGCCGGAGACCCCGCCTTCGACCTCTGGCCGGCCATCAACAACCGCTTCGACGCCAACGACATCCTCTGGCGCTTCGACGCCCTGACAGACGCCCTGTCCCTGGACCGCGAACGGGCACGCGCGTGGACCCTCGCCCGGGTACTCCAGAACACCCTGTGGCACATCAAAGACGGCGACCCACCAGAGGAACCGGACCTGGAGATCGCACGCCGACTACGCCACCCCTGACCCACGGCGACGGCAACCGGAACCACTACTCACACAACGCACTCCATACACACCAGCCGCTCCCGCCCATCCCACGACTCGGTGACGACGAACCCGAACCGCTCGTACAGAGCAATGGCCCCGACCCGCCACTCCCACACGGACAGCCGCACGCTGCTGACCCCACCTTCCGCAGCACCCGCAAGCGCGGCACGGAGCAGACCGGAAGCGATCCCCCGCCCCCGGAACTCCGGATCCGTCCACAACCTCTTGATCTCCGACCGCCCACCGACGGAAGCGGCCACCACCACACACCCCACGGCAGCGCCCCCGCTCAGGGCCACCAGCACGACATCGCCGACGAACGCGGCCCGCGGATCCGAGATCTCCGCCCGATACCGCCCCGGCAGCCCGTCCACGTCGGCAACGGCCTGGCCCTTCTCGGCCTCGGTCCGCAGGTGATAGGCGGCCAACAGCCCGGCCAGCCCGCTATCAGCGGAAGGGGACTGCTCCGGCCAGCGGACGACCACAACCTCGCGCTGATCAGTCATGGCGCGAGCATAAAAGAAGCCCAGGTCAGCTCGGAGCTGACCTGGACTGTTGAGCCCCCTGTCGGATTCGAACCGACGACCTGATCATTACAAGTGATCTGCTCGTTCCAGCTGAGCTAAGGAGGCACCGCGCACCACAACGCCGTACGCGAAGGCGGCTCCACTGTACACAGAGCGCGATCCCCCAGGCCACGGAGTTCGTGTTTGACCTGGGCGTCGAAAACCAAACGTAACCATCCGCGCACCCGTTCGTTGATCGCTCTGACGTGCGTTCCGAAGATCGGATCGTCGGGGAGGGATTCATGGGGAAGCCGGGGGAGTCGGTGGAGAAGCCGAGGCTGGAAGCGGTGACAGGCGAGGAGGCCGAGCGCATCAAGCGCGAGGCCCTCGGTATCGGCGACCGCCGCAAGCACCACCAGCGCACGGCGACTCCGTTGAAGGCGCACGTCAAGGAGCCGGATACGCAGCACCGCCTGTACCGCTTCCGCTTCTACCCGACCGCCGAGCAGGCGGAGCAGTTGGCGAAGACGTTCGGTGCCTGTCGGTGGGTCTACAACGAGGGGCTGGCGCTGCGGTCCGGGGCGTGGGAGCGGCATCGGGTGAATGTGGGGTTCGCGGAGTCGTGTCGGGCGTTGACGGGCTGGAAGCGGGCGGAGAAGACGGCATGGCTTGGGGAGGTGTCGTCGACGGTGCTGCAGCAGTCGTTGCGGCATCTCGATCAGGCGTTTGGGCGGTTCTTCAAGGGGTCGGGGAAGTATCCGCAGCGGAAGAAGAAGGGGCGTTCGCGGGATTCGGCGACGTATGTGCGGACCGGTTTCCGGTGGGTGGAGGATTTGGAGCGGCCGGGTACGGGGCTCATCACGCTGGCGAAGCAGTCGGTGCCGTTGGATGTCCGGTGGTCGCGGGCGCTGCCTGTGGGAACCGTTCCGGTGCGTTTGTCGGTGACGCGGGACCGGGCTGGGCGCTACTTCGTGTCGACGCTCGTGGAGGAGCGGATCGCGCCTCTGCCTACCGCCTTTGTGCCGGGTTCGCTGGCGCCGATGGCGGTGGGGCTGGATCTGGGGTTGGCGTCGCTGGTCACTCTGGACGACGGGACGAAGGTCGATCATCCGCGTCTGTTGAGGCGGTACGCGGAGAGGTTGGCGCGGTTGCAGCGGGAGCTGCACAAGAAGGTGAGGGGTTCGGCCAACCGGGACAAGGTGAGGCGGAAGATCGCGCGTCTTTACGCGCTCATCGGTGACGTTCGCAGGGACATGTTGGACCAGTTCACGACCCGCCTGGTGCGCGAGAACCAAGTGCTCGTGGTGGAGGATCTGGCCATTGCGAATCTGATGCGTCCGGCGCGTGGCAAGGGTCGTCGTCGGAAGGCGAAGTTGAACGAGGCGATCATCGATGCCGCCTGGGGCGAGTTGTTGCGGCAGCTGCGGTACAAGTGCGAGTGGTACGGGCGGACGCTGGTGATCGTCGACCGGTTCTTCCCCTCCACGCGGCGCTGCTCCGCGTGTCATACCAAGGGTCCGAAGTTGGATGTCTGGGTCCGGGAGTGGACGTGTGCCGAGTGTGGGGTCGTCCATGACCGGGATGTGAATGCGGCTGTGAACCTTCGTGACGAGGGCCTGCGGTTGTATTGGCTGGTGGCGGCCGGGCTGCCGCCCACGAAGGGAGTACCGGCGCTGATCAGGGCGTCGGAGCTGGAGGATTGTCTGCTGGCCGCTTAGCGGCGGCTGGGTGGTACGGACCGACGGGCCGTCGGCCGGAATGCCTGTGGAGCGCGTGTAAGACCGTTCGGGCGCAGTTCATGAAGGCTGTGTGCGTCGGCGGTGCGTGATGAAGCAGGAAGCCTCACGGCAAGGTCAAAAGTGCGGTGCTCTGCCTACTCGTAAGTTTCCGTCTCGAAAATTCTCGCGAAGTTCACATCCCCCCAGGTACTGACAGACGCCGAAACCCCGGGTACCGTCCTGAACCAGTCCGCGTACGTGGACTACACCACCTTCCACTACGGATCGTCCGGCACGTTCCTGCCGGTGAAGGGGGCCTAGTACCCATGGCCACTGTTTCGTTCGACAAGGCGACCCGCATCTACCCGGGCACCGAGAAGCCCGCCGTCGATGGTCTGGAGATCGAGGTCGGGGACGGCGAGTTCCTCGTCCTCGTCGGTCCGTCCGGTTGCGGCAAGTCCACCTCGCTCCGCATGCTCGCGGGGCTCGAGGACGTGAACGCCGGCGCCATCCGCATCGGTGACCGCGACGTCACGCACCTGCCGCCGAAGGACCGGGACATCGCGATGGTGTTCCAGAACTACGCGCTGTACCCGCACATGACGGTCGCCGACAACATGGGCTTCGCGCTCAAGATCGCCGGCGTGAACAAGGCCGAGATCCGTCAGAAGGTCGAGGACGCGGCGAAGATCCTCGACCTCACGGACTACCTGGCGCGTAAGCCGAAGGCGCTCTCCGGTGGTCAGCGTCAGCGTGTCGCCATGGGTCGTGCCATCGTGCGTGAGCCCCAGGTGTTCCTCATGGACGAGCCGCTGTCGAACCTCGACGCCAAGCTCCGTGTGTCGACGCGTACGCAGATCGCGTCGCTGCAGCGTCGTCTGGGCATCACCACGGTGTACGTCACCCACGACCAGGTCGAGGCCATGACCATGGGCGACCGGGTGGCCGTGCTGAAGGACGGTCTGCTCCAGCAGGTCGACTCGCCGCGCAACATGTACGACCGTCCCAAGAACCTCTTCGTGGCCGGCTTCATCGGCTCGCCGGCCATGAACCTGATCGAGGTCCCGATCACCGACGGCGGCGTGAAGTTCGGCAACTCGGTCGTCCCGGTCAACCGCGAGGCTCTCAAGGCCGCCGCGGACAAGGGTGACACCACGGTCACGGTCGGTGTCCGTCCGGAGCACTTCGACATCGTCGAGCACAACGGTGCCGCCGCCAGCGCGCTGTCCAAGGCCACGGAGGACGCCCCGGCCGGTCTCGCCGTCACGGTGAACGTCGTCGAGGAGCTGGGCGCCGACGGTTACGTCTACGGCAGCGCCAAGGTCGACGGCGAGCTGAAGGACCTGGTCGTCCGCGTCAGCGGCCGTGCCGTCCCGGACAAGGGCGCCACGCTGCACGTCGTGCCGCGTCCGGGCGAGACCCACGTGTTCTCGACCTCCACGGGCGAGCGCCTCACCGACTGAGACGCGACCTGAACACCGAAGGGCCCTGCGGCTTGCTGCGGGGCCCTTCGCATGCGCGCGCTCCCCGATGTCCGATACCCCGGCAGACCAGTCATTTCGAATCGCGTACGTCAACGCCCTACCCATAAAAAGGCACCAGTTCATCCCCCGATTGGGTGACTAAATGTCGCCAAATCAGCACCGAGCGCTACCCTCACTCGCGTGAAGCACTCCACTAACCAACTGACGCGAAGTGGCCGTGGCCCCGCCCGCCGGATCGGCCGTAGCCTCGCCCTTGTCCTGCCCGTCGTCCTGGTGCTGTCCGGGACCCTCGCGGTCACCCGAGTCAACTGGTCGGGGAATCCCTCGGACTCGGTGCTCACGGCAGCCTCCGAGGACTTGGCCGCCCGGGCCGCCGCTGCCCCCGCACCGCAGGACGTCCTGCGGGACCAGCTTCTCCTGGAGCTCCAGGAGAAGGACCCCGGCATCGCCCTCACCCACCTCCAGCAGGCGGTGAACGGCCACCCGACGCTGGCGAGGCACTGCACCTCCATCGCCCGCGCCCTGGGCCGTGCCGCGGTCCGCATGTACGGCCCGTCGCGCGCCCAGTCGTTCGCCCGCCCGGTCTGCGACACGTCCTTCGCCACGGGAGTGGCGGCGGTCCACGGCTAGGCGTCAGACGCCTCTGGAGGCGCCCCCGCAGGGGGCCGCCTCCAGGGGCGCGGGGATCTGCGCGCCCAGCCCCCACCGGACCCGCAGATCCCCACCCCCAGTTCCACCCCGTCCGCACCCCCAGACCTCGCCCGCCAAACCCGCGGAGCGCCCCGTACAGTTCGAACATGACCGATCCGAACGCCACGTCGCGCCCCACTCAGGCCGTGGTCCTCGCCGGCGGCCAGGGCTCCCGGCTCCGCCCGTACACCGACGACCGGCCCAAGCCGATGGTCGAGATCCCCGGCACGGGGACGCCGATCATCGGCCATCAGCTTGTCTGGCTCGCCGAGGAGGGTGTGACGGATGTCGTGGTCAGCTGTGGCCATCTCGCCGAAGTCCTCCAGAAGTGGCTGGAGACGGCCGATCTGCCGCTGAACGTCACGACGGTCGTCGAGACCGAGCCCCTGGGCCGTGGTGGCGGCCTCAAGTACGCGGCCGCACACCTTCCCGCCCCGGATCAGCCCTGGTACGCCACCAACGGTGACATCTGGACCCGTTTCTCGCTGCGTGACATGGCCGACTTCCATGCCGAGCGGGACGCTGTGGCGACCCTCGCGCTGGCCCGTCCGCGGCTGCCGTGGGGCGCTGTCCAGACGGACGGCTTCGGTCACATCACGGACTTCATCGAGTCCCCTCCGTCGACCTTCGAGATCAACGCGGGCGTGTACGTCTTCTCCTCCGAGTTCGCCGCCCTGCTCCCGGAGCGCGGCGACCACGAACGCACCACGTTCCCCCACCTGGCCCGGGAACTCCGCCTGGCCGGCTTCCCGATCCCGCACGGTGCCTACTGGCGTGCCATCGACACCGCGAAGGACCTGACGGAGGCCGCGAAGGAGCTGGCGGCGCTGGGCCGTTGAGGCGTTAGCCGTCGGCCGGCCCTTCGCCTCTTCGCCTCCTCGCCAAAGGCCTTTGTACGTATGGCTGTTACGGCGGTTACGTCGATGGGGTCCCGCACTTTCACAGTGCGGGACCCCATCCTCGTAGTTACCGCTGCTAGCCCAGGAGGCCGCCCACCAGTCCCGGCTGGCCCGTGGAGGAGCCGCCGGTGCTGCCGTCGCCAGTGCCTCCGGTGCTGCCGCCCGTGGAGCCGCCGTTGGTGCCGCCGGGGGTGCCCGTGCTGCCCGACGAGGACGGTCCGGCGCTGGTGCTGGGCGCCTGCTGGGCCGGGGTGGTCTGCTGCGGCGGGGCCTGGCCGGCGCTGCCCTGGGTCTGGCTGGGCCGGCTTCCGGTGACGCTGCCGCTCTCGCGGGCCTCCTCGGGGGTGGTGGCGGCGTCGCCGGTCGTGGGTGCGGCCGAAGTGGCGCTCTGGGTCGGTGACTTGGTGGCCGCCGAGGGGCTCTTCGAGGCGCGGCGTTCGCCGGACTCCTCCGGGAGCGGGGAGCCGGGGAGTTCGTTGCGCGGGGCCTCGCCGGGGCCGGGGACGACGACGCGGTCGGCGTCTCGGACGGCGCCGCCGAGGAGCGAGCCGATGAGGAGGGTGAGCCCGATGACGACGGCCGTGACGAGGGCACCGCGGCGCAGGACGTAGGCCCGCAGTTCCCAGATGTCCGTACGGGGTCCGAGTCGGCGCCAGGCGCTGCCGGCGAGTCGGCCGTCGATGGAGTAGACGGGTGCGCCGGCGATGATCAGCGGCGACCAGGCGGCCAGGTAGATGATGTCGGGGGCGTCGTAGACGGGGACGCTCTTCCAGCTGACGGTGACGAGCAGTGCGCCGGAGAGCAGCGCGCCGCCGACCGCGGCGACGCGCTGCCACAGGCCCAGGACCGTGAGGACTCCCACGATGACCTGGAGGAAGGCGATGACGAGTCCGGAGCCGACGGGGTGCTGGAGAGCGAACTGCCGTAGTGGCTCGGCGACTTCCCAGGGGTGCAGGGTGTTGAGCCACTTCATCATGGAGCCGCGTTTGCCGCCGTCGAAGTAGACGGGGTCACAGAGCTTGCCCATGCCGGCGTAGATGGAGATGAAGCCGAGGAAGATGCGGAGCGGGAGCAGGACGACGCCGAGGTTCATCCGGCGGCCGGGGTAATAGGCGTGCCGTACGGGGTCGTTGGCGTGGCGCTTCCGTCTCCCGTCGGTGTCCCGCTCGTGGCCTTCGTGGCCCTCGTAGTCGAACTCGTCGTCCCCGTAGCCGGGTTGGCCGTATCCGGAGTCGCCGTATCCGGTCTCCTCGTATGCGCTGCCGGCGGTGCGCATGTTGGGGAGCAGGCGGCCGGTGTCGGGGTCGGAGCCGTGGGTGCGTTGGCTGCCGACGATCGGCGTCTCGACGGTCTGGTCGAGGGTGCTGCCTGCGTAGTCGAGTTCGTCGTCGATGCGGGGGATGACCTGCGTCGCTCCGGCGTCGGCGACCGGCGGCTGCTCGCCGTGGCGCACGCTGGAGCCCCGTACGGCCTGGAGCAGCCGGTGGGCGCCGGTGTCGTCGGGCGCCGACTTCCCGCTCCAGACGACGGGTGCCCGGCGTCGGACGGCCGTGACGCCGCCGGCGCCTGCGACGGGGATGCGCGCCGTGTCCTCGGAGGCGCCGAGGTGCCGGGCGACGCGGGACGACGGTGCCGCCCGCCGCGTCGAGGCCCCCAACTGCACGCGGAAGCTCGCATGGTTGACGATGACCTGCGCCGGATCGCTCGGCACCTTCACCATGCTCAGCGCGGGAGCGTCGTCGTATCCCGACGAGCGGTCCCCCGTGGGTGTGCGGGGTGTTCTGGTGTCCACACTCATCTAACCGAGTGACGTGAGGTTAGGACACTGCTTTGACCTGGCGGATGTGTCCGGACCCCGTCAAGGTCACGTCACCCGCCCGGATTCCCCCGTACGGGTGACGTCATGCACGCGTGTTCAGGCGCGTCGGCGGGCCGCTTCGTACAGCACGATCCCGGCGGCGACACCGGCGTTGAGGGACTCGGTGCCACCGGGCATCGGGATCCGTACGAGGTGGTCGCAGGTCTCCCCGACGAGCCGGGACAGCCCCTTGCCCTCGCTGCCGACGACGATGACGACGGGCCCGCCGAGGGCGGCCAGATCGCTGAGGTCCGCGTCCCCGTCGGCCGCGAGACCGACCACCAGGATCCCGGCCTTCTGGTACGCCTCCAGGGCGCGCGTCAGGTTGGTGGCACGGGCGACGGGCGTACGGGCGGCGGCGCCGGCGGAGGTCTTCCAGGCGCCGGCGGTCATGCCGGCGGCGCGCCGCTCGGGCACGACGACGCCGTGCCCGCCGAAGGCGGAGACGGAGCGGACGACGGCGCCGAGGTTGCGGGGGTCGGTGACACCGTCGAGGGCGACGATGAGGGGGTCCACGCCGTTGTCGTAGGCGGCGTTGGCGAGGTCCTCGGGGTGGGCGTACACGTACGGCGGGACCTGGAGGACGAGGCCCTGGTGGTTGAGTCCGTTGGTCATCCGGTCGAGCTCGGGACGGGGGGCCTCCATGAGGTGGATCCCGCCGCGCTCGGCCACCAGCTGGAGTGCCTCGCGCACGCGCTCGTCGTTGTCGATGAACTGCTGGACGTAGAGCGTGGTGGCCGGGACGCCCTCGCGGAGTGCCTCGACGACCGAGTTGCGTCCGACGACGAGTTCGGAGGAGGCCTTACCGCCGCGCCCCTTGGGTGCGGGCCGGCGCTGGATCTGCTTGGCCTTGGCACCGGCAATACGGTTCTTCTTGTGACCCTTGCGCGCCTCGGCGGGCGGCGTCGGGCCCTTGCCCTCGAGCCCTCGGCGCCGCTGGCCGCCACTGCCGACCTGCGCGCCCTTCTTGCCGGACATGCGGCGGTTGTTAGCGGCCATGACCTACCTGTCTGTGTGAAGGCGTGCGTGTGTACGTCTATGAGTGTGCCGCCCGGAGACCCGGGCGGCCCAATCGATCAAGGAAATGCAGGTATTTGCGGGGAAATGGTCAGCGCGGGCCGAGGGTCCAGCGCGGTCCCTGCGGGCCGTCCTCGATGACGAGGCCCGACTGGTTGAGCTGGTCGCGGATGGCGTCCGCGGTGCCCCAGTCCTTGCGCCCGCGGGCGGCCTCACGCTGATCGAGGACGAGTCGTACGAGACTGTCGACGACCCCGTGCAGATCTTCACCCCGGTCGCCGACGTCCCCGGCCCAGTGCGGGTCGAGCGGGTCGAGGCCGAGGACGCCGAGCATGGCGCGTACCTCGGCGAGCCGGGCGACGGCGGCTTCCTTGTCGTCGGCGGCGAGGGCGGAGTTGCCCTGCCGGACGGTGGTGTGGACGATGGCGAGGGCCTGCGGCACGCCCAGGTCGTCGTCCATGGCCTCGGCGAAGGCGGGCGGCACCTCGGCGGCGGGCTCGACGACACCCCCGGCCTTCTCGACGACGCGCTGGACGAAGCCCTCGATCCGGGCGAACGCCGACTCGGCCTCGCGCAGGGCGTCTTCGCTGTACTCGATCATCGAGCGGTAGTGCGGGGTGCCGAGGTAGTAGCGCAGGACGATGGGGCGCCAGGCCTTGACCATCTCGCTGACGAGGACGGAGTTGCCGAGGGACTTCGACATCTTCTCGCCGCTCATGGTGACCCAGGCGTTGTGCAGCCAGTACGCGGCGAAGTCGTCGCCGAAGGCCTTGGCCTGGGCGATCTCGTTCTCGTGGTGGGGGAAGATCAGGTCGAGTCCGCCACCGTGGATGTCGAAGGCGGTACCCAGGTACTTGTGCGCCATGGCGGAGCATTCGAGGTGCCAGCCGGGCCGTCCGCGCCCCCAGGGCGTCTCCCAGCTCGGCTCGCCCGGCTTCACGGCCTTCCACATGGCGAAGTCACGGGAGTCGCGTTTGCCGGTCTCGCCGTCCCCGGAGGGCTGGAGCAGGTTGTCGAGCTCCTGGTTGGACAGCTGCAGGTATCCGGGGAAGGAGCGCACGTCGAAGTAGACGTTTCCGTCGGCCTCGTAGGCGTGTCCGCGTTCGATGAGCCCGCGCATCATCTCGACCATCTCGGTCACGTGCCCGGTGGCACGCGGCTCGTAGGTCGGGGGCAGGCAGCCGAGCGCGTTGTAACCGTCGTTGAAGGCCCGCTCGTTCTCGAAACCGATGGACCACCAGGGGCGCTCCTGTTCGGCGGCCTTCCTGATGATCTTGTCGTCGATGTCGGTGACGTTGCGGATGAACGTGACGTCGTACCCGCGGTACGTGAACCAGCGGCGCAGGATGTCGAAGTTGAGGCCGGACCGGATATGCCCGATGTGCGGGGCGGCCTGCACGGTGGCGCCACAGAGGTAGATCGAGACACAACCCGGCGTGAGCGGGGCGAAGTCACGGATCTGCCGGGCGCTGGTGTCGTACAGGCGAATGGTCACGGGTCCAGGGTAGTGGCCCACACCCGGTGCGCTGCGACCCTTGTCCACAAGGGCCACATATTCGTGACATTGCCGTCTACGACCCAGCCCTTCGGGGGCTCAGCCCGTCCGGGCCACCAGTGCCGTGGCCACCGCCATCAGTCCCTCCGCCCGCCCCGGGAACCCGAGCCCGTCCGTCGTAGCGCCGGACACCGAGACCGGCGCCCCCACCGCCTCCGACAACACCTTCTGCGCTTCCTCGCGCCGCTTCCCGATCTTGGGCCGCGGCCCCACCACCTGCACGGCGACGTTGCCGATCGTGAACCCGGCCGCCCGGACGATCCGCGCCGCCTCCGTCAACAGCGTCACCCCGGAAGCCCCGGACCACTCCGGGCGTCCGGTACCGAAGTGCTGCCCCAGGTCGCCGAGGCCGGCCGCCGAGAACAGCGCGTTGCACGCGGCGTGGGCGACGACGTCCGCGTCGGAGTGACCCGCGAGCCCCGTCCCCTCGCCCTCCCACTTCAGGCCGGCGCACCACAGCTCGCGGCCCTCCTCGAAAGCGTGAATGTCGGTACCGATACCGACCTGGGGCAGAACCGGCCCCCCTGCGGCAATCTCAGAAGCCATCGTTCAGCCTCCTCCGTGCCAGTACCGCCTCCGCGAGTACGAGATCCAGTGGCCTCGTCACTTTGAACGCCTCCTCGTGGCCGGGCACGACCACGACCGGCAGGCCCAGCTGTTCCACCATGCTCGCGTCGTCGGTGACGTTCTCGGTGACCGTCGCGTGGGCCCGTACGAGCGTGGCGACGGCGAACCCCTGCGGTGTCTGGACCGCGCGGAGCCGCGCCCGCTCCGGTGTCGCCAGCACCGGCTCCGGTTCCCCGGGCGTCATGGCCGGCTCGACCTCCTTGACGGTGTCCGCGAGCGGCAGCGCGGGAACCACGGCCTGCGCACCTTCCCGTACCGCCTCGATCACGGCGTCCACCGTGTCCACCGGTACGAGTGGGCGGGCGGCGTCGTGCACGAGGACGATGTCGATGCCGGGCGGCAGCGCGTCCAGGCCGAGCTTCACCGACTCCTGCCTGGACTCGCCCCCGGGTACGACGAGGAAGTCGGTGCGCTCGGGCAGCGCGTGGGCGTCGAGGAGGGTCTTGACCTCGGCGGCGCCGTCCGGCGGGGCCACGACGACGACGAGCGAGACGGCGCGGGACGCGGCCATCGCGCGCACCGCGTGTACGAGCATGGGCGTGCCGTTCAGCGCGCGAAGCGCTTTGGGGGCGCCCGGGCCGAGGCGTACGCCCCGGCCGGCGGCCGGAATCACGGCGGCCGTACGTGCCCCGGGCGGTGTGGGGCGCGATTCGTCAGACATCGGTTCCTGTCAGGTTTGTGTGCCGAGCCCACGTGGGTATGGCCTGGAGGAGTGCCGGGCGCGAGCCTCGATCGGACCCTTCCGTGACTTCCGGTCGAGTCGGTTCCGGGCCCGGCACACAAGTATCAGTACTTCAGTGCTACTGGCAGACCGCAGAGAAAGTACGACTGCGGAGAACCAACTGCCGGTGGGGAAATCTGCTGGAGAATCCGCAGCTGCTGCTGGGGTCCCGGATACCTCGTCCGCGATACCTCGCAGATCGCAGGACATCCGGGCATGAACATGCCGCAGCGCCCGGCGACATTGGATACGTCATCGGGCACCGCGGCATTTCACTGTGCTGCTTGATGAGCTGACTGTGCTGCCGAACTGAGTGCGCGGGCTTTTCAGGGCCTGCGTTCAGTCAGGTTCGTTCAGTCGGATTCAGGACGCGAGCACCTCGTCGAGCAGGGCCTCGGCCTTGTCCTCGTTCGTGTTTTCCGCCAGCGCGAGCTCGCTCACCAGGATCTGGCGAGCCTTGGCGAGCATGCGCTTCTCACCGGCGGACAGTCCGCGCTCACGCTCACGACGCCACAGGTCACGTACGACTTCCGCAACCTTGATGACATCGCCGGAGGCGAGCTTCTCCAGATTTGCCTTGTAACGACGCGACCAGTTCGTGGGCTCCTCGGCATACGGAGCGCGCAGGACCTCAAAGACCCGGTCCAGCCCTTCCTGACCAACCACATCACGTACGCCGACGAACTCCGCATTGTCCGCTGGCACACGTACAGTCAGGTCACCCTGGGCGACCTTCAGCACCAAGTAGGTCTTGTCCACGCCTTTGATCTGGCGAGTTTCGATGGCCTCGATCAGCGCGGCCCCGTGATGGGGATAGACCACGGTGTCGCCAACCTTGAACGTCATGTGACAGGTACCCCTTCCGTGGCTATCCAGGGTAACACGGAAACGGCGGCTTCTGAATGGCGTTTTCGCAGGTCAGGGCATATCTCGGGGCTTGACAACTGCAACAGGAACGTGCTTCGGCAGGGCCCCGGAGACGAAGGCGAGGGGGGTATTCGCAGGTCGGAGCGGCTCTCCGAACGAAGTGAAACCCGGACGCCACACACACCCGGAGGCCCTTGCGGGCGACCAAACATCCACTTATGTCCGCTTCCAAGTGTGCGACTTACGCTACTCCGTTCGGTGAGCGGAGTCGGGCGCGGGACGAATCCGGAATTGATCACGACGCTTGATGATCCGGCGGATGGCCGAGCAGACTCTCCATGAGTGATCAATTTCCCGATGCCGTCCATTCCTTCACCGGAATTTTGCAGGACAGGATCCTCTGTTTGCCGACGGCGCTTATGTGAATGCCGGACTGCCGTGCCCTGAGAAGGATCAAGAAGGGGGTCAAAGTGACTCCCGAGGCACCCGCGCTCTCCTGAGCCGGCTCCCCCGCCCGCCTCTAGAGGCGGGTCGGGTGCGGTGGCACGGGAACGGCTCGGTAACCTAAGGCCGCTGACAGTCACTTAGGGCGGCTTTATAAGGAGCTGCCCGTGCGTTCCAAGGAGTTGCCGCCGCCGTGAGCAGCAGCCTTCGACGCGGCGCCCTCGCCGCATCCGCCCTCGCGTTCTCGGTCGCCACGCTCGCCGGGTGCGCAGCCGGAAACAACGCCCAGACGCTGGAGATCAAGCCGGACAACGCGGCCAAGACCGTTGGCGTCATCAAGCTGCAGAACGTCGTCGTCATCACGCAGCCGGAGCTGGAGTCGACCGGCCCGGCCGCCGTCTCGGCGACCGTGTTCAACACCGGCGCCACCGCCCAGACGCTGGAGTCGATCACCGTCCCCGGCACCGGCAAGACCGCCGAGCTGAAGCCCGCCAAGGGCGGCAGCCTGAGCATCCCGGCCGGCGGCTCGCTCATCATCGGCGGGGCGAACAACGCGTCCGCCGTGCTGGCCAGCAGCCGCGAGGCGGTCCAGGACGGCAACGCGCAGAAGATCACCTTCACCTTCAGCAAGACCGGTGACGTGAGCCTGCGCGCGTTCGTCGTCCCGGCGGAGGGCTTCTACGCGTCATGGGGCCCGACGGAGGCCCCGGCGGTACCGGGCGGCGCCACCGGCGCCTCCCCCTCGCCCTCCACCTCCGGCGAGCCGGCAACGGCCGGTTCCCCGAGCCCGACCCCCACGGGGCCCGGCACGACGCCCGAGGCCGGGACCACGCCGAACATCTCGGCGACGGCCACGGATGCGGCGGTCGCCGGTCAGTAACCGCGGTCGGCGGCCACCGGGCCGTCGTACACGAGCGCGTACGTCGAAGGGCGGGACCTCTCCAGGAGGTCCCGCCCTTCGACGTACGTGCGGCGGCCGGGTGTTGGGGCCGGTTTACGGCTCGAACTTGTATCCGAGACCGCGGACCGTCACCAGGTACCTGGGCGCACCCGGGTCCGGCTCGATCTTGGCGCGCAGGCGCTTGACGTGGACGTCGAGGGTCTTGGTGTCGCCGACGTAGTCGGCGCCCCAGACCCGGTCGATGAGCTGCATACGGGTCAGCACGCGGCCGGCGTTGCGCAGCAGCATCTCCAGCAGGTCGAACTCCTTGAGCGGGAGGTCGACCTTGGCACCGGAGACGGTGACCACGTGGCGGTCGACGTCCATGCGGACCGGGCCGGCCTCCAGCGCGGCCGGGCTGACCTCCTCGGGCTCGCCGCGGCGGCGCAGGACGGCGCGGATGCGGGCGACCAGTTCGCGGGAGGAGAAGGGCTTGGTGACGTAGTCGTCGGCCCCTATTTCCAGGCCGACGACCTTGTCGATCTCGCTGTCCTTGGCGGTGACCATGATCACCGGGACGTTGGACTTGACGCGCAGCTGACGGCAGACCTCCGTGCCGGGCAGGCCCGGCAGCATCAGGTCGAGCAGGACCAGGTCGGCGCCGTTGCGCTCGAACTCGTCGAGTCCGTCGGGCCCGGTGGCCGCGATGGCGACCTCGAAACCCTCTTTGCGGAGCATGTACGACAGGGCGTCGGAGAAGGATTCCTCGTCCTCGACGACGAGCACTCGGGTCACGGATGGACCTCCGGGGCGTGAAGCGGATCGTAAGGGGATGTACCGGTGGTCCGGTCGGCCACTTCGCCGTGGTCGGACGGTCCGTCCCCGGCTTCGGGGTCGGAGTCTGGGAGTGACTCGGGGTGTGAGTCATGGTCGTACAGGTGCGGCCGGTTCGCGCGGGCTCGGCGGCCGGTGCCCGCCTCCGGCAGCCGCAGGGTGAACGTGGAGCCCTGACCCTCGGAGCTCCACACCGTGACCTCCCCGCCGTGCGAGGCGGCCACGTGCTTGACGATCGCCAGCCCGAGACCCGTACCGCCGGTGGCGCGGGAGCGGGCCGGGTCGACGCGGTAGAAGCGCTCGAAGATGCGCTCCTTGTCCTTGTCGGAGATGCCGATGCCCTGGTCGGTCACGGCGACCTCGATCAGGTCCCCGCCAGGCGCGTTCACCCGGCGGGCCGCTATGCCGACGCGGGTGGCGGAGGGCGAGTAGTTGACGGCGTTCTCGACGAGGTTGCCCAGGGCGGCGGCGAGCTGGCCGCGGTTGCCCCAGACGCGCAGGTCGGCGGTGCCTCCGGCGGCCATGGTGATGTGTTTGGTGCCGGCCTGGTGGCGGCAGCGGTCGACGGCCTCGGCGACGAGCTCGTCGACGCGGACCGGCTCGGCGTCCTCCAGCGGGTCGTCGTTCTGCACCCGGGAGAGGTCGATGAGTTCCTGGACGAGGCTGGTGAGGCGGGTCGCCTCGATCTGCATCCGGCCGGCGAAGCGCTCGACGGCCTCGGGGTCGTCCGAGGCGCCCATGACTGCCTCGGAGAGAAGGGAGAGGGCGCCGGTGGGGGTCTTGAGCTCGTGGCTGACGTTCGCGACGAAGTCGCGTCGTACGGCCTCGATGCGCCGGGCCTCGGTGAGGTCCTCGACGAGGAGGAGCACGAGCCGTGAGCCCAGCGGGGCGACGCGCGCCGAGACGGCGAGGGCTTCGCCGCGGCCGGTGCCGCGTCTGGGGAGGTCCAGCTCGACCTGGCGTATCTCGCCGTCGCGCCGGGTGTCGCGGGCCATCTGGAGCATCGGCTCCACCGAAAGCTTTCCGCCACGGACCAGTCCGAGGGCGTACGCCGCCGAGCTGGCCTTGACGACGGCGTCCGCCTCGTCGAGTACGACGGCCGAGGACCGCAGCACGGACAGCACCGTGTCGACGCCGGGCGGCAGTACGGGGTCGGTGTGCAGGGAGGTGCGGGTGGGCCGTTTCTGGTCACGCTCGCTCCAGCGGAACGCCAGCATGGCGATGACACCGGTGAGTACCCCGGCGATCGCTGCCGCTGCGGCGACTGCCGCGTTCACGTCCATGCACTCAGGTTAGGCATGGGATACGACCCGGCCACAGCCATCAGGGTGCGACCTCGAACACTCGTCGCCCAGAGTTCACCTTGGAGCCAGTATTGGTTCATTTGTCGGGGCGGAAAACGACGCGTGCAGGGCCGAACGTGGGAGCGTGGGGGTCACGGGGCCCGGTGCTTGCCCCCGAACGGACGTCAAGAGAGGGACACCTGATGCGTGACGCGTACCACGAGGAACTTGACTCGATCGGCGATAGTCTGGTCGAAATGGCCCGACTTGTCGGGTCGGCTATCGGGCGTGCCACGACGGCGATACTCGATGCCGACCTGAAGCTGGCCGAAAGTGTCATCGAGGCCGACGCCAGGGTCGACGAACTCCAGCACGACCTGGAAGGCCGCGCCATTGCGCTGCTGGCCCGCCAGCAGCCGGTGGCGACCGACCTGCGGATCGTCGTCACGTCGCTGCGGATGAGCGCCGATCTGGAACGCTCCGGCGACCTGGCCCAGCACGTCGCCAAGCTGGCCCGGCTGCGCTTCCCGGAGCGCGCGGTCCCGCGCGACCTGCACGCCACGATCCTGGAGATGGGCCAGCTCGCGCAGCGCCTGATGGCGAAGGCGGCCGAGGTCATCATCACCAAGGACGTCGACCTGGCGATGCAGCTGGAGACGGACGACGACGAGATGGACCTCCTGCACCGCACACTCTTCCGGCACCTGATCGACGAGCGCTGGAAGCACGGCATCGAGACGGCGGTCGATGTCACGCTGCTGGGCCGTTACTACGAGCGCTTCGCGGACCACGCGGTGTCGGTCGCCAAGCGTGTGGTGTTCCTGGTGACGGGTGAGCACGCGGACGAGCTGCAGCAGGACGTGCAGCCGCCCACCGGGGTCGAGGGCGCGTAACCCTCCGAGCCTCTGTGCGCCGTTGATGCGCCCGGCGGGACGGGCATGCAATGGGGAGAAAGTACGAGAAGGCACCCGTCTCCAGGACCAGCTCTCCAGGAGGGCCCCATGGCCGAGACCCCCAGCACGCCCGACCCGACGCAGGAACGCGAGACGCAGCACCCCGCCGAGATCAAGAACCTGCCCCTGTTCGGCGCCTGCGGCTGCGGCTCCGGCTGCGGATGCGGCTGCCAGTCGGGCAATCCCTGCCAGTGCGGTTGACGCATCGCCACTGGACAGGACATCGGATACGGCTTCAGGTACGACATCAGATTCCGGCTCGGATTCGGCTCCAGATCGGCATCAGTGCGGCTCGGCGTCCCAGGGACCCTGCCTCCATCGCGGAGGCGGGGTCCTTTTGTGTGGGGTTTGTGTGCGGTGGGGCCCGTTCGCCCTGTTCGGAGCATCAGAAGGCGACATCGATCATCGTTGAACCGGCATACACTTCACAGCAGTTGACGCTCAGGCGCTGTCCATGCACAGCAGGCACCCTGTTGCCATCTCGTTAACCAGCACTTCTTGACGTCACGTGCTGCCGCCGCGTTGGCTTCCGTATCTGTTCTGTATCTGGGTTCGTCATGCTGTTCCCCGCCTGGAAGGCACCTGCCGTGAACGCTCGTACCCCCCGTCGGACCGCCGTACGCCGTACCGCCATCGCGGTGACGGCTGCTGCCTCGGCCTTCTCGCTCGCCGCGTGCGGTGTCCTCGACGGCACCGGCGGAAGCAGCGGCTCCGCGGCGCCGAAGAAGGGCGACGACATCACGGTGGGGCTCCTCCTGCCCGACAAGAAGACGAAGCGCTTCGAGAAGTTCGACTACCCGCTCTTCAAGAAGCAGGTCACCGCCCTCACCAACGGCAAGGGCAAGGTCCTCTACGCCAACGCCGAGGCGAACGAGGCCAAGCAGGGCAAGCAGCTCGAGGAGATGATCGCCGAGAAGGTGGACGTCCTCGTGGTGGACGCGATCGACGCCAAGACCATCGCGCCGGCGATAGAGAAGGCCAAGGAGGCGGACATACCGGTCATCGCGTACGACCGGCTCGCGGAGGGCCCGATCGACGCGTACGTCTCCCACGACAACGAACTCGTCGGTGAGGTGCAGGGCCGCTCGATCGTCGAGGCCCTCGGCGAGAAGGCCGCGACCAGCAAGATCGTCATGATCAACGGCTCGCTCACCGACCCGAACACGGCGCGGTTCCAGACCGGCGCGATGAACGAGCTCGAGGGCAAGGTCCAGATCGCGGCGTCGTACAACACCAAGGACTGGCTGCCCGAGGTCGCCAAGACCAACATGGAGACGGCGATCAGGTCCGTCGGGCTCAGCAACATCGCCGCGGTCTACTCGGCGAACGACGGTATGGCCGGCGCGGCCATCGACGCGATGAAGGAGGCGGGAGCCTCGAAGATCCCGCCGGTGACCGGGCAGGACGCGGACCTCCAGGCGGTGCAGCGGATCGTCTCGGGCGAGCAGTACATGAGCGTCTACAAGTCGTTCATCCTGGAGGCCAACAACGCCGCGTCCATGGCGGTGGCCAAGGTCCAGGGCCGCTCGATCGAGTTCGACGCGCTGACCCGCGACAGCGTCGACAGCCCGACGCAGAAGAAGATCCCGTCGCAGCTGGTACCGGTGGTGGCCCTCACACGGGACAACATCAAGGACACCGTGATCCAGGACGGCGTCTACACCATCCAGGACATCTGCACCCCGGAGTACGCGGCGGCCTGCGCTGCGATCGGCCTCAAGTAACGGGCGTGACCGGCGAGTTGCTTCGCCGAAGCCGGGGCTCGGAGCTGACGGAGGAGGACTGCTGGGCCCTCTACACCCACGTCGGCGCGGGCAGGAATGATCTGACCGCTGCGGCGACCGCAGCGCTCCCCGACCTGCTGCGGCTCGCCGCGTCTCCCGGCGGGGTACGGGTCGACCTCGTCGACCTGGTCGGCACGCTGGCCCGGAAGGCAGCGACCGCCCCGCCCGAGGCGGTGGACCCCGGCTGGCCGGCGGCGTGGGAACGCCACCGTACGGCGGCCGAGGCGCTGCTCTCGGATCCCGACCGGGCTGTACGGTACGCGGCGCTGGGCCTGACTCCGGCGCCCGCGAAGCTCCTCGAGCGCTGGCGGGCGGAGGAGGACGCGACCGTACGGGACCTGCTGCTGTCGACGTTGACGGCCGCGGCGGCCGGGACGGAGTGGGAGCCGGAGGTCTCCGCCCTGCTGCACGGCCTCCTGCTCGACGACGACCCGGTGCTGCGCCTGACGGCCGTACAGGCCTGGGCGGCGATCGACCCGGCGGTCCCCGCCCGGCACGTCGACCTGATGGTGGACGTCCTGACGGACCCGGTCAACCGTCCGGTGATCGCCGTACGGGGCACCGAGCCCGGCGAGGAAACTGCGTACGCCTTCGAGACCGCCGTCGACTGCTCGCTCTGGCTGCTGCTGAAGCAGGCGGACGACTCGGCGGCGGCGACGCGCTTCGTCCTCGGCCTCGCCGACAGGTGTTCAGGGGACGCGGAGGACGTCGTACTGCGGCGGTGCGTCCTGGACCAGGCGTGGCGGCTGCTGGTGGAGCGTCGGTCCGCGGAACCTTTTCTCGCGCCCCTGGCCGCCGCCCGGCTCGACGACCGGGACCCGACGGTACGGGTGCGGGCGGCCCATCTGCTCGCGGTGCTCGGCACCCGCTCGGCGCCGTACGCCGACGAACTCGCCGCCCGCCTCGACGACACCGGCGAGGACGAGATGCTGGAGGGCACGGTCGGGGAGCACGCCCGCTGGGCGCTGGCCCGGATCGGCGACGCACGGGCACTGCCGGGGCTGGTGGAGAGCCTGTACGAGCCGTACCGCGAGCAGTACGGCCGTTCCTACACCTTGGGGGACCCGCGTCGCCCGGAGATCTTCGAGGTACTGATCCCGTTGCGGGCACATGCGCCGGCGCTGCTGCCGTCGTTGCGTGCGGCACTGCGGCACAACGCGGGCAACGGTGACATCGCCGGTTCGCTGACGCACGAGTTCTGCAAGGTCCTGGAGGCCTGGGGCCCGGTGTCGCTGCCGGCTCTCCCGGACGTACTGCCGCTGCTGGCCAGCGCCCGCACCTCGCTGACGGTGGCCGACGTGCTGGTGGCCATGGGCGAGGGTGCGGTGACGGCCGTACCGGCGCTGCGCGACTGCGCGATCCTCGACTGGGAGGCCAACCGCTGGAAGGTGGCGTGGGCCGTGTGGCGCATCGGCGGCGACCCGGAGGGGAACGGTGAGCGGACGCTGAGGCTGCTCGGCGAGGCGGTGCTGGCGGCCGAGGGTCCCTTGGACGGCGGCCCGGTGCACCACTTGGCCGACTTCGGCCCGGCCGCCTCCGCGTACGCGCCCCGCATCCGCGCCCTCATGGTGACCAGCCAGAGCTGGTGGCTCCGGCTGGCGTCGGCGACGGCCCTTTGGTCGATCACCGGCGACCCGGAACCGACCCTGCCGGTGCTGGCCCGCTTCGTCACAGAAATCGCCGAGGGCGACGACAGCTACGGTTCGTTCCACCTGGCTCTGGAGGCGCTGAGCCGCATCGGCAGGATCACTCCGGAGATCGAGGCGGCCCTGTGCACGATCCGGGCGAGGGAGCGGCGGCTGTCTCCTTACGGGGACTACCGCGCCGTACTGAACGACGAGGCGCTGCGGGGCACGATCGACGGGCTGCTGGCGCGGGCTGCGGTCGGGGTCGCCGGGGCGGCCGTACGGGCAGAAGATGAAGTACAGGCAAGCGGTACGAAGCAGGAAGAGCGACCGGACCAACCAGCTCAGGGACCAGACCAGGGACCAGATCAGGGATAGGAGGTGCGACGCCATGCCCCAGTTCATGGACGTCCACCACGGCATGGAAGGCATCACCGCCGACCAGCTGAACCAGGCCCACCAGGCCGACCTGGACATCGAGAAGGACGAGGGAGTCCACTTCGAGAAGGCCTGGGCGGACCCCGCCTCCGGCACGGTCTACTGCCTCTCGGAGGCCCCGTCGGCGGAAGCGGTCCAACGCATCCACGAACGCGCGGGGCATCTCGCCGACGAGATCCATCCGGTGCCGTTGGCGGTGTGAGGGTCCCCTGTCAGAGGGTCCAGGGCCCAGGCCGCGAAAATGCCCCCGTTCCGCGCGGTATGCGCAGCTCGGGGGCATGATCGCGAGGGCTACTTCTTCTTGCTCGTCGTTGGTTGTCATCAGCCACTGTTGAGCGGCCCCGGAACAGCCCCTGGACGGCCCGGTACTGACAGAAAAGTCAGTTCTGTCGGCCGCGCACTCATCGGGAGACGGTCCCGCGTCGGCCGTCGCCAGCTTCGTCGAGATCCAGGACTCGCTCCATGGGGCGATGATCGCCTATCGCGCCGCCCCTCCGCGGGCGATGCGGCACAGGGTCGAGGCCCCTGCCTCCGGGGAGCACCATGCCCGCGCCCGCACCGCTACCTGCCCCTCACGCCAAAGACCCGTACAACCACGGGACTTGAAGCCACCTGGTTTCAGCCTGCGAACGTTTCTGCTCGCGGATTTTGCGAGAAGTATTGACGTCATTCATGGGATGTCTAGCATTCTCCCGATCGGTACTTCGACCTTTGTTCGGTATACCGGACAGCCAGGGTCGTGCCGCACCGACATCCGGACAGCCTCTGACGGGCCAGACCGGAGCCGCCTGCTCAAGGATGACGAGGTCCTTATGCACAGACGTAGTTTCAGCCTCAGACGCCCGTCCGCAGTGCTCGCCGCCGTGATTGCGGCCCTGGCCGCGTTGGCGGCGCTGCTCGTGGCCGGCCCGGCTCAGGCGGCCACCACCAGCGATGTGCGCGGTGTTGATTCCGGCCGGTGTCTCGACGTGGAGGGCTTCAGCCAGACCGACGGCGCGAACGTGCACATCTGGGACTGCCACGGCGGAACCAACCAGCAGTGGACGTCGACGGACAGCAGCCAGCTGACCGTGTACGGCAACAAGTGCCTGGATGTCCGGGGCGGCGCCACCACGCCCGGGACCCCGGTGCAGATCTGGACGTGCAACGGCAGTGACAACCAGCAGTGGCGGGTGAACTCCGACGGCACGATCGTCGGCGTGCGGTCCGGGCTGTGCCTGGAGGTCTCGGGCTGGGGCAAGGCCAACGGCACGGCGGTGCAGATCTGGTCGTGCCACGGCGGCACCAACCAGAAGTGGACCGGCCTGTCCGGGGCGGGCAACGCGTGTGCTCTTCCGTCGACGTACCGCTGGACATCGACCGGCCCACTGGCGGAGCCGGCGAACGGGCAGGTCGCGCTGAAGGATTTCACCACCACCACGTACAACGGCAAGCACCTGGTCTACGCGACCACCTCCAACGGAACGAAGTGGGGCTCGACGGGGTTCAGTCCCTTCACGAACTGGTCGGACATGGCGACGGCCGGCCAGACCCAGATGAACGAGTCCGCGGTGGCGCCCCAAGTGTTCTACTTCGCGCCCAAGAACGTCTGGGTGCTGGTGGACCAGTGGGGTCAGTGGCCGCTCTACTACCGCACGTCCAGCGACCCCACCAACCCCAACGGCTGGTCCGCCCGGCAGCCGCTGTTCACCGGCAGCCTCCCCGACGGCCCCGGGCCGGACCAGAAGAACGCCCCGATCGACCCGACCATGATCGCCGACGACCAGAACATGTACCTGTTCTTCGCCGCTGACAACGGCAACATCTACCGGGCGAGCATGCCGATCGGGAACTTCCCGGGCAACTTCGGCTCCTCGTACACGACGGTCATGAGCGACACAAGGGACCTTCTGTTCGAGGCGCCGCAGGTCTACAAGGTCCAGGGCCAGAACCAGTACCTCATGATCGTTGAGGCGCAGGGGACGAACCGCTACTTCCGCTCGTTCACCGCCTCCAGCCTGAACGGTCCGTGGACCGTCCAGGCCGGCAGCGAGAGCAGCCCCTTCGCGGGCCAGGCCAACAGCGGTTCCACCTGGGCCCAGGGCGTCAGCCACGGTGACCTGGTCCGCAACAACCCCGATCAGACCATGACCATCGATCCCTGCAACCTGCAGTTCCTCTACCAGGGCCTCCCCACCAACACACCGGAGGGCACCGACTACCTGAAACTGCCGTACCGGCCGGGCCTGCTCACCCTGCAGCGCTGACCCGCCTGATCCACGGTGGCCACTGTGGACACGAACGCCTGGTACGTCATGGTCAACCGCAACAGCGGCAAGGCACTGGACGACGGGACCAACCAGCAGTTCCAGTTCGTGGCCTGCGGTGACGGCTACATCAAGATGCCCTACCGGATGGGCCTGCTCACGCAGACCAACTCCCCCTGCTGACACCGGTATCCGGTTCAGCCCACCGAAACACCCCTTGCCCGCTGGGCAAGGGGTGTTTCGGTCTGCGCGCGCCCGAGGTCGCACGGCCGGCAGCGAGGTCCGAAAAACTTGGACCGGGCAGCAACCTTTCCGGGAGCAGCGGTGTAGCCGTCGCTGCCCAGTTCAAGACACAAGCGAAGCAGGGCCAGCGAGGGCCCAGAGCAGACGAAGGCCCCTGATCTGCACCATAAGTGCAGATCAGGGGCATGATCACGAAAGCTACTTCTTCTTGCCCTGGGTCTGGCGGGCCCGCTTTTTGGCCCTGGTCAGAGGCGTGCGCACATCAACTGACCTGCGACTGAGCGGTTGTTGGTGGTCGTCGTCTGTCGTCGGTGGTCGTCCTCGGAGGTCCCAGGACTGGCCCGGCCAGAGGCTCCATTCGCCACAACGCTGAAGCTGCTCGCGAGCCCCTTATATCGATACTTTTGCCGATGCTGTGGTCGGTAGGCTTCCGCTCCATGACCACAACTGGACGTCAGCGCTTCACCGTTCGCGCCGGCCTTGCTGAGGCCATCGACGACGACGCTCCATACGACGGTGTCCCGGATCATCTTGGCAGGCCCCTTCGGGAGTGGGTTGACTCTGTCCTCCAGACCAACACGTCCCTGGAAAAGACCACGGTGGCGGAGGCCGTAGCCCTGCGACTGCGGATCGTGGTGCCATCTCGCCGCAGCGTTGCGGCCTACCTCGGCCAGATCATCGACGATGATCTCTTGGACGTCGTCGATGAGATGCTGCAAATCATGACTCAAGTGGGACGGCTAAGCAGTAAGTCGCTCCTGGACCTGGAGTTCATCTTGGACCAGGGGGGGGTCGGCTTATTCCATCAACTCAGAGCAAGACGGGCTGGAGGTTCGGATCGCGCCAGCCGTCCGCGATGCAGTCAGCCACACTGTCGCTGAAGCGGCATCCGAGTCTTCAGCCGGATCAGCCTCCGAGCACCTCGCTGCCGCTTGGAAAGCCGCATACGGCCGTCAACCCGACGCGGTGCGCGCATACAGCGAGTCCATCAAGGCAGTGGAATCCGCTGCTCACTCAGTGGTACAGCCGAACCATGCCAGAGCTACTCTCGGCACCATGCTCGGCGAGATCGGCAACGCTCGGGCGAAGTTCACCACTGCTCTGGACACTCCATCTGGCAAGGACCCGATCGCCCCTGTCGAGGCGATGATGCGCGCGCTCTGGGATGGGCAAATCTCCCGGCATGGAAAGCAGACCGCCACGGTGCCCGAGACTTTGGAGGCGGCTCGGGCAGGTGTTCACCTTGCTGCCACTCTGGTCCAGTGGTTCATCTCTGGGGTTGTGGTGCGCAATCCCTGATGCTGTCCGAACTTCTCAAGAACGTGGTTCATGGCATCGCTAACGCTAGCGGCAGGGACTGCTAGCGTTAGCGACCCGCTAGCGGCCAAAACCGCAGGTGACCAGCGCGTTAGCAGATAGCGACCGGCCTTCCCGGACCTTGGAAATCGGCCCGATACGGGCCCCCGGAGGGGTGACCCCTGCCGCTATCACGGAAGCTCCCGCCCGTGGACCTCAACCTCCCGAGGGCTCAGGCATCGCCTTGGGCCACCCGATACGCCTCGTACTGAGTCCATGCACGTTCGAGTGTCTCCATAGCCGCCGTGATGGCACCGCACTCTTCGAGGTAGTCAAGCTGACCCTGCCTTCCCTTCCCTGAGGGCCAGTCGGGATCGGCGGAGACATCCCGAGCGAGATCCCCGATGGAGTTGCGCTGATCGGCATGGGTCTTCAACCACGCAGTGAAGTTCCTCGGCTTGGGCATATCCGCATCCTTCCGCCGCCGCATCGAGGCAAACCCAACGCGGAACGGCCAGCGGCCCGCACATCTCTAGGCTCGCCATGCTCGCGCGCCAGCCGTCACCTGGTGCTGATCCCCGGAGGCGCCGCTCCGTTGGAAGGCGTCTGAGGGCGGCTTTTACCTGCGGGGCGACCCGGCCCACCCCGCAGGTAAAAGCCGTCCTGGGTGCCTTCCAAGGGGCAGACGGCGGACGTGGGCGCACACGGTCGGGCCTCTCCCGCTCTGTGCGGCTCACCATGGCTCTTCAGTGGGGGGCTTGTTGATGCGTGCGGCGTCTACTTGAGCCGGTTCCCACGCCCTGTGAGTGGGGTGTTTGCCTCGTCAGGGCGGTCTACGCCGGACTGCACGAGTCCGGGAGGGGAGGTTGGCTGTAGCGGGCGGGGCTTTTTGTCGGCCTGGGTGACGGTAGCGTCCGCCTGGGCGATGAGCTGTGCAGCACTGATGCCAGCAGCGCCAGCCAGGGCGAGAGCCGCCGAGGCCGCTGCTACTACGGCCCGTCGTGCGATGACCATGATGGAGTCCTGCGGTTGCTGAATGGCGTGCGGCGCCTACTTGAACTGGTTCGTACGCCCGGTGGTTGGGGTGTTTGCCTCGTCAGGGCGGTCTACGCCGGACTGCACGAGTCCGGGAGGGGAGGCTGGCTGTATCGGCCGGGGCTTCTGACGGTCGGCTTGGGTGACGGTGGTGTCCGCCTGGGAGGCGAGCTGCGCAGCACCGAGGCCAGCAGCCGCGCATCCGAGCATGAAAACCGTTGTGGTCGCAGCTGCCACGACCGTGCGTGCGATGACCATGACGTGTCCCGCCGTAAGTCAGGAGCATGGCCCGCAGTACTTCGCCGCGGCTTCTGCACATGCCTCCGACGGGTTCCACGCTACGCCGCGACTTCGGGGCTCGCACCCGACACCCTTGCCCTCCTGAAGAGCCTCCCTCTGCTCTTACTAGAGAGTTGAGGGAAAACAGCGTCCGCAGCCTCCACCGGGCATCCATCACACCCTCTGACCTGCACTGTTCCTGCGGACGCTAAACAATTTATTTAGCGTCCACTAGCGTCCAGACACGCACTGCCCCTAAGGGGTCCTTGCAGAATGATCCTCTTGTGGCACGGTGGGGTTGTATGTGACTCCGTGTTTTGTGGGGTGTGATCATGGCGCGGCGGAAGCCGTGGGAGGTCAGTGACGAGTTGTGGGCGGTGATCGAGCCGCTGCTGCCGAAGCATGAGCGGCGGTTCCGGCACCCGGGGCGCAAGCGGATCGATGACCGCAAGACGCTCCAGGGGGTGCTGTTCGTCCTGTACACCGGTGTCCAGTGGGAGTTCCTGCCGCAGGAGTTGGGGTTCGGTTCGGGTCCCACGTGCTGGCGGCGGCTGGCCGAGTGGCAGGAGGCCGGGGTGTGGGAGGAACTCCAGCGGGTGCTGCTGGACCGGCTTCGGGCGGCTGATCGCCTCGACTTCTCCCGCGCCACGATCGACGCCTCGCACGTGCAGGCCAAGCGGGGGCGCAGCAGCCCAAAAGTCGGTCCGAGCCCGGTTGACCGCGCGCGGCCGGGCTCGAAGCATCACGTGCTGACCGAGGCGCACGGCATCCCGCTGCGGGTGTCCCTGACCGGCGGTCACCGCAACGACGTCACCCAGCTCCTGCCGCTGGTCGACGGGCTGGCACCGGTACGCGGCAAGCGGGGCCGGCCCCGGCGCAAGCCCCGCACGTTATACGCCGACCGCGGCTACGACCACGACATCTACCGCCGCCGTCTGCGCGAGCGCGGCATCACACCGAAGATCGCCCGGCGCGGCCAGCCGCACGGCTCCGGCCTGGGCAAAGTCCGGTGGGTTGCCGAGTCCGCCATCGCCTGGCTCCACGGCCCCCGCCGCCTACGAACCCGCTGGGAAGCACGCGACGACATGCACGACGCCTTCCTCCAGCTCGCCCACTGCATGACCCTGGCCCGGAAGAATCCAGCATTCTGAAAGGACCCCTAAGAGCCCGTTCCCGCAGGCCAGAGCCGCCCGGCCGTGGGCGCGCGGCGGGTCGTTCCCTGGGAGCCGGAGCGCGTATTCGCCGTACGCGGCGCGATGGTCGAACGGTTCCGGCCCATGGTCGACCTGGGCGCCGGTTGTGGTCTGCGGCAAGGCGAGATCCTCGGACTTACGGTCGACGCCATCGACTTCGACAGCGGCAACCTGCATGTGGTGCAGCAACTCAAGCTGAGCCTGAGCAAGGCCGTGTTCGCTCCGCCGAAGGGCGGCAAGCTCCGTGACGTACCGCTGCCCGATCCCGTGGCAGATGCACTCAAGGAGCACATCATGCGGTTCCCGCCGGTAGAGATCACCCTGCCGTGGATGCGGGCCAACGGCCAGCCCGTGACGAAGCGGCTCATCTTCATGGGCCCCAATGGCGGGCACGTCTGGCGCACGTCGCTGAACGAGGACCACTGGAAGCCCGCTCTCGCGAAGGCAGGCGTCATCCCAAAGGCCAAGAGCCGCGAGCACGCCGCCGCTCGCGAGCACGGCATGCACGCGCTCAGGCACTTCTACGCGTCCGTGCTCCTGGACGCCGGAGAGAGCATCAAGGCCCTTGCCGAGTACCTCGGGCACTCCGACCCGGGCCTGACGCTGAAGGTGTACGCGCACCTCATGCCCAGTAGTCGGGACCGTGCCCGGAAGGCTCTCGGCCGCGTGCTCCGGCCGCAAGATCCGGGACCCTGAGGCCCACAGTGGGCAACGAGCCAGATCCCCTGGACAGAGCCACTTTCAGCCGTCGCCGTGCTCCTGCCTCCAGGACAAGACCTGCGGGACAGGAGCACGGCGACAACCCCAACGGTGGTCGATGCGCGAGCCTCAGGGGACGCCGTAGGCCGCTCCTTCTACCGCCCTCCGTGACAGCGGCACGGCCGAACGGATGCTAGGTCTAGCGGGCCGCGCGTGGAGGCGCCCATATTCGCCTCATCAGGGCGGTGGCACAGCCTCACTGGGGTGCACACCCGCCGTCCCCCGTCCCAGCGCAGTTGTACTGGCCGCCGGGACGGGGGACGGCGGCGCGTCCTCCATAGCGTCTTGAGTACCAAGCAATACGTAGAGCGCTGCCAGCACGGCGGCTCCTGTCATGAGAGCGGCGCCTAGTTTCTCGTTGCGATAGGCCAGGATGACGGCTGCGCCAGCTAATGCTAGGACCACAATGGCAGTGAGGGACATTCGTTGTCCTTCGTCCAGGCCCGGCCGTCGTGCTCCGCCAAGATCCCGGCGGCCGGGCGGTTCGTCTGTCGGTGCAACACAGTGACACCCCCGTAGGGACACGCACGACCAGGGTCCAGGCTGAGTAGCCAGAATGAGTGGGTTGCCACTCATGTGCTTCAGACCGTTCGCAACTAGCGTGTTCGCCATCTCATACAGAGGAGTGCGTCAGGGCCGTGAGCAGTACCTCGGACGCTCCGAACCGGGACTGACTCTGACGATGTACGTGCACCTCATGCCGGGCAGCCGGGACCTGGCCCGGAAGGCTCTCCGGCCGCAGGATCACACGGGCTGAGGTTCCAGATAGGTTCCAGATAGGTTCCACGGCATGAAAATGCCCCTGAGCAGCGCCGTATGCGCAGCTCAGGGGCATGATCGCTATTCCTACTTCTTCTTGCCCTGGTTCTTGACCGCCTCGATCGCCGCCGCAGCCGCGTCCGGGTCGAGGTAGGTGCCGCCCGGCTTTACCGGCTTGAAGTCGGCGTCCAGTTCGTAGGCGAGGGGGATGCCCGTCGGGATGTTCAGGCCGGAGATCGCCTCGTCGGAGATGCCGTCGAGGTGCTTGACCAGGCCGCGGAGGCTGTTGCCGTGGGCCGCGACCAGGACCGTGCGGCCGGCGAGGAGGTCCGGGACGATGCCGTCGTACCAGTACGGGAGCATGCGGACGACGACGTCCTTCAGGCACTCCGTGCGGGGGCGCAGCTCCGGGGGGATCGTCGCGTAGCGCGGGTCGTCCGACTGGGAGAACTCCGTGCCGTCTTCCAGCGCCGGGGGCGGGGTGTCGTACGAGCGGCGCCAGAGCATGAACTGCTCCTCGCCGAACTCGGCGAGCGTCTGGGCCTTGTCCTTGCCCTGGAGGGCGCCGTAGTGGCGCTCGTTCAGGCGCCACGAACGGTGTACGGGGATCCAGTGGCGGTCCGCGGACTCCAGGGCCAGCTGGGCCGTGCGGATCGCGCGCCTCTGGAGGGAGGTGTGGAGCACGTCGGGGAGCAGGCCGGCGTCCTTGAGCAGCTCACCGCCGCGGACCGCCTCCTTCTCGCCCTTGTCGGTGAGGTTGACGTCCACCCAGCCGGTGAACAGGTTCTTCGCGTTCCATTCGCTCTCGCCGTGGCGGAGGAGGATCAGCTTGTACGGTGCGTCGGCCATGCCCCGAGCGTAATAGAACGTCCTGATCCGTTGCGCGGCCGCCCGGCAACCGGACAGCTGACGGGACGGTTGACGGGATCTGCTAATTGAGTGGCTCCCCCGCGAGACCCGCTCGTAAGGTGTCATCACCGTTCGAGCCGCTTACGTCCGTGGGGGATACCTGTGTCACTGGCCGCCTTGAAACGCGCTGCCCGAGAGTCCGTTTCCGGGTTGCCCCGCGAGTTCTGGTGGCTGTGGACCAGCACCCTCGTCAACCGGCTCGGGGCCTTCGTCGCCACCTTCATGGCGATCTATCTGACCCTCGACCGCGGCTACTCCGCGTCGTACGCAGGTCTGGTCGTCTCGCTGCACGGGCTCGGCGGGGTCGTCTCGTCGATCGGGGGCGGGGTCATGACCGACCGGCTCGGACGGCGCCCCACACTTCTCATCGCGCAGTCGTCCACGGCGTTCTCCGTCGCGCTGCTCGGCTTCGTGCACGATCCCGTCGCCATCGCGGCCGTCGCCTTTCTCGTCGGTATGGCGAGCAATGCCTCGCGGCCGGCCGTGCAGGCGATGATGGCGGACATCGTGCGGCCCGAGGACCGCGTGCGCGCCTTCTCCCTCAACTACTGGGCGATCAACCTCGGGTTCGCCGTCTCCTCCGCCGGCGCCGGCTTCATCGCCGAGGTCAGTTATGTCGCCGGGTTCCTCGTCGAGGCTGGTATGACGCTGGCCTGCGCGGTCGTCGTCTTCCTCAAGCTGCCCGAGTCACGGCCGACGCCGGCCACGAAGGAGGAGCAGGCGGAGGCCTCCGTCGGGCTCGGGACCGTGCTGCGCGACGGGCGCTTCATGAGCGTCGTCGGGCTGTGCTTCCTCGTCGCTCTCATCTTCCAGCAGGGCGCGGTCGGGCTGCCGATCGCGATGGGCGAGGCCGGCTTCACCCCGGCGGACTTCGGGATGGTCATCGCCGTCAACGGCGTGCTGGTGGTCGTGCTGCAGATCCCCGTCACCCGTTTCATCGAGCACCGGGACGCCCGTCGGCTTCTCGTGGCCTCGTCTCTTCTCGCCGGGTACGGGTTCGGGCTCACCGCGTTCGCCGGATCGGTCGGCGTCTTCGTCCTCACGGTGTGCGTGTGGACCCTGGCCGAGATCATCAACGCGCCCACCCAGACGGGGCTGGTCGTGCGGCTGTCCCCGGTGCACGGGCGCGGTCGCTATCAGGGCATGTACACGATGTCCTGGGCGGTGGCCGGGCTGGTCGCCCCGCTGATGTCCGGCTTCGTCATCGACCACTTCGGCGCGGAGTGGCTGTGGGGCCTGTGCGCGGTCATCGGGACGGTGGCGGGGGTGGGGTACTGGGTGCTGATGGAGCGGGTTGCGGAAGGGAACGACGGCACGGGCCCGGCTCACTCGCCGTCGGGAGCCTCGGTGTCCGAGGCTGTGGCCGAACAGGCAGTCTGACCGCCCGGACGGTAGGCACCCCGGCTCACGGGTGCATCCGCGCCCCCTTCACCACCTTGTCCACCGCGTTCTTCGGTCCGTACACCGCCACCCCCACCACATCCAGCTCCCCCGCGCCCACGGCCCGTACCGCCGCCCGGTTGTCCCGGTCGTTGCCCGTGGCGAACAGGTCGGACGTGAAGACGGAGCACGGCAGAGAGCGGGAGACCGCCCGGCCGTGGGCCGTCTTCAGGGTCTCCTTGGTGGCCTCGAAGACGAGGACCGGTTGACGGAACATCGGCATGTACGGCGTGCCGTCCGCGTCCTCGTACGGCTCGCCGATCACCTCGGGGACCGTCGTCCCCAGGCCGCTGACCAGGAACGCGGTCACGTTCAGGCGCTGCCAGGGTTCCAGGTCCTCGCGCAGGACCACGGCGATCTTCGTGTCGAAGCGGATGGGGTCGGGGGTGGGTTCGGGGGTGGGGGCCTGGGTGGTGTGCGGTGCGTTCATGCTTTGAGACTGCCGACCCGCGCACCTCTGCGTCTTGTACGTTCTTTGCGTGGCCGCCGCACCCTCGCAGCAGCGAGACGTCTCCGCCTGGCGCCCGCGCGTCCCGGGTGTCCTTGAGGTGTTCCACGCCCACTTCGTCGAGTACGCCTACCCGATGCACGTACACGACTCCTGGACGCTGCTCATCGTCGACGACGGCGCCGTACGGTACGACCTCGACCGGCACGAGCGGGGCACCCCGCACGACACGGTGACCCTGTTGCCGCCGCATGTGCCGCACAACGGGTCGCCCGCGACCCCGGACGGGTTCCGTAAGCGGGTGCTCTATCTCGACTCCACCCATCTCGGCGACGAGTTGATCGGGGCCGCCGTCGACCGGCCCGATCTGCGTGATCCCCTGCTGCGGCTGCGCGTCGGGCAGTTGCACGGCGCGCTGGTGCGGGCCGGGGAGGAGTTCGAGGCCGCGAGCCGGCTGGCGCTCGTCGCGGAGCGGCTGCGTACGCGGTTACGGGCGGCGGACGTACCCCGTCCCGCGCGTGTTGATCCGCCGCTCGCCCGGCAGTTGCGCGCGCTGCTCGACGAGCGGCTCGTCGACGGGATCACGCTCGACGAGGCCGCGCGGCTCGTGCACGCGCATCCCGCGCATCTCGTACGGGCGTTCAGCGCGGCCTTCGGGATGCCGCCGCACCGGTATCTGACGGCCCGTCGTGTCGAGCGCGCCCGGCGGCTGCTCCTCGACGGGCAGTCTCCCGGGGCGGTCGCCACGGCCACCGGGTTCTACGACCAGGCCCATCTCACGCGGCACTTCAAGCGCTTGGTGGGCGTGCCGCCCGGGCGGTACCGGCTCGGTCGCGACGTCAGTCGGTCGTAGCAGTCGTAGCCGTCGTTGGGCGCTGGGTCAGGTGGGCGAACGCGTCCAGGTTTCGGGTCGACTCGCCCCGGGACACCCGCCAGGCGTACTCCTTGCGGATCGCCGACGCGAAACCCAGCTCCAGGAGGGTGTTGAAGCCACCGTCGGCCGCCTCCAGGACGGAGCCGAGGAGGCGGTCGATCTCCTCCGGGGTGATCGCCGACAGGGGCAGCTTGGACGTCACGTAGACGTCGCCCATGCGGTCCACCGCGTAACTCACGCCGTACAGCTTGAGGTTGCGTTCCAGGAGCCAGCGGTGGACCCCCACCTCGTTCTCGTCGGGGTGGCGGATCACGAAGGCGTTGAGTGAGAGGGAGTGCTTGCCCACGAGGAGCGAAACCGTCGTCGAGAGTTTGCGGGTGCCCGGGAGTTTTACGACGTAGTTGCCGGGCTTCGGGCTCTCCCAGTCCAGGTCGGCCTCGGTGAGGACCTGCTCGATGATCGACGCCGAATCAGCCATGCAGCGAGCGTACGCGACGCCTGTGGGCCTGCATCGCGGCCGTGTAGACGTCCCCCGTGGCGGCGGCCGAGGCGTCCCAGCCGAAGCGCCGGGCGTGCTGGGCCGCCGTCGCGCCCATCCGGGCGGTCAGGGTGTCGTTGTCGGCGAAATCGCGCAGCACGCGCGCGTAGGCGGCCGGATCGTGGCCCTGTACGAGGAATCCCGTACGTCCTTCGTCGACGGCCACCGGGAGGCCGCCGACCGCCGCCGCCAGCACCGGCGTGCCCGCCGCCTGCGCCTCTATGGCGACCAGGCCGAACGATTCGCTGTACGACGGCATGACCAGGACGGAGGCCGCCCGGAACCAGTCCGCCAGCTGGTCCTGGCCGACGGGCGGGCGGAACCGTACGACGTCGGCGATGCCCAGGCGGGCGGCGAGCTTCTGCAGGCCTTCCGGCTTGGCCAGGCCGCTGCCGCTGGGGCCGCCGACTATCGGGACGACGATGTTGGCGCGCAGCTCGGGGCGCTCGTCCAGGAGGACGGCGACCGCGCGGAGCAGTACGTCGGGGGCTTTCAGGGGCTGGATTCGGCCCGCGAAGAGGGGGATCAGGGCGTCCTGCGGGAGGCCCAGGCGGGCGCGGGCGGCGGCGCGGCCGTCGGCCGGGGAGAAGCGGTCGAGGTTGACGCCCGGGTGGACGACGGCGACCTTGCCGGGGTCGGCGTCGTAGTGCCGTACGAGTTCGTCGGCCTCTTCGGAGGTGTTGGCGATGAGACGGTCGGCGGCGGCCACGACCTGCATCTCGCCGATCACGCGGGCGGCCGGTTCGGGGTTGTCGCCCGCGGCCAGGGCGGCGTTCTTGACCTTGGCCATGGTGTGCATGGCGTGCACCAGAGGGGTGCCCCAGCGCTGGGCGGCGAGCCAGCCGACGTGGCCGGAGAGCCAGTAGTGCGAGTGCACGAGGTCGTAGTGGCCGGGGCGGTGGCCGGCCCAGGCCTGCATGACGCCGTGGGTGAAGGCGCACAGCTGGGCCGGCAGGTCCTCCTTGGGGAGGCCCTCGTAGGGGCCCGCGTCGATGTGGCGCACGAGGACGCCGGGGGCCAGCTCGACGGACGGGGGAAGGGCGGCCGTGGTGGCCCGGGTGAAGATCTCGACCTCGATGTTGATCGCGGCGAGGCGCTGCGCGAGCTCGACGATGTACACGTTCATACCGCCGGCGTCGCCCGTGCCGGGCTGGTGGAGGGGTGAGGTGTGCACGGAGAGCATGGCTACCCGGCGGGGCCTGCGGCGGCGGCCCAGCAGGCCGATGTACTGGCTCACGTGGCGTTCCTCCTTCTCGGTCCCGGCTGTTGTTGCTCTGCGCGGTTCGCCCTTCGCACAGCTCCGAAGGGTCAACGCCAGGAGGAGGCGACCCATTTCCTCTTTGCGAAATCATTACCGTTTTCCGCTCAACCGTTCGATAATGCGCCGCCCCTTACCCTCGTACCCATGGCTCCCCGCGCATCGACGACCCGCCCGCTGGGAACGGTGACGCGCGGGACGACCAACCCCAATCGGCTGCGCCGCATGGACCGCTGGATCGCGGCCACGCACGGCGCCGCGCTGCGCCGCGCCCCCTCCCCCGTCGCGGTGGACCTCGGGTACGGCGCCGCGCCCTGGACGGCCGTCGAGCTGCTCGCGCGGCTGCGTACCGTGGCGCCACGCGCGCGCGTGGTGGGCGTCGAGATCGAACCGGCCCGGGTCGCGGCGGCGAAACCGTACGAGCACGAGGGGCTCGTCTTCCGGCACGGCGGGTTCGAGATCCCGGTGCCGGAGCGGCCGGCGCTCATCCGCGCGGCGAACGTGCTGCGGCAGTACGAGGAGGCCGAGGTCGCCGGGGTCTGGGCACGCCTGTGCGCTCGGCTTGCGCCGGTCACGGACATCCCCGGGGGCGGGCTGCTCGTCGAGGGGACGTGCGACGAGATCGGGCGCCGGCACGTGTGGGTCGCCCTCGGGCCCGAGGGGCCGCGCACGGTCACCTTCGCGGCCCGGCTCGGCTCCCTGGACCGCCCCTCCGACCTCGCCGAGCGCCTCCCGAAGGCCCTCATCCACCGGAACGTTCCCGGCGAACCGGTGCACGCCTTCCTGCGCGACTTCGACCGCGCCTGGGCCGCCGCGGCGCCCTACGCCTCGTACGGGGCCCGCCAGCGCTGGATCCGGGCGGTGCGGGACCTGACGGCGGACTGGCCGGTGACGGACGGGGCGGCGCGCTGGCGGCAGGGGGAAGTGACCGTGGCGTGGGGGGCGTTGGCGCCTCGGGGCTGACTTGCCGGCACCCCCCTGTTTCCAGGTGCCTCAAATTGCCCACAGGTCGCGGGCAACGATCTCCGTGCGCCGTTCGTCACACATGCCGGGGACATGCTGGGGACTTGGGGAGGGCAGGCACCTTGCGGGAGGCCTGTTGCTTTCTGCGGTGACATGGCACCATCCCCCAGGCGTCCGTAAGTTACTGACGGTTAATCAAATGGGCGAAATATGCGGGGGTGCGGGAAATGGGAGCCGGCAAGCGGAGTCTGGTCGCGGCAGCCGTGGGACTGGTCTGCGCGATCACCGTCCTCGGCGGAGCGGGCACCGCGTTCGCGAGCCCCGCCCCGACGCCGACCCCAACACCCACGCCCACGCCAACTCCGCGTGTGACGCTGCCGCCGAACAAGGACCTGGAAGCCGTACGCAAGAGGCTGGAGAAGCTCTACCACGACGCGGCGGTCGCCACGGACGCGTACAACGCGGCGGAGGAGCAGGCCGAGCGGCAGTCCGCCGAGATCGTCGAGCTGGCCCGGGAGATCGTCAAGGGGCAGGAACGGCTTGCCGAGTTGAAGGACCGCGCAGGTGCCGCGGCCCGAGCCCAGTACCGCTCGGGAGGCCTGCCGCCGGAGGCGCGGCTGTGGCTCAGTGACGATCCGCAGGCGTGGCTGGAGGGCGTCAGCCGGGTCCGGCAGGGACAGAAGGCGACCACGGGCCTGCTCGCCGAAATGACGCGCACCCAGCAGGACTTGGAGCTGTACGCGCAGGACGCCTCGGCCCAGTGGACGAAGCTGGAGACGAGCCGGAAGGCCAAGGCCGCCGCACAGACGAAGATCAAGCAGCAGGTCGCGGCGGCCGAGAAGCTGGAGTCCCAGCTGGAGAAGAAGGAGAAGGAGCGCCTCGCGGAGCTGGAGCGCGAGGCCGCCTCCAAGGCGCAGACGTCCTGGCTCAGCTCCGGCATCCTCGGCGACATCGACGGCAAGGCGACGGCGCAGGGCAAGAAGGCCGTGGAGTTCGCGACGGCGCAGATGGGCAAGCGGTACGAGTGGGGCGCCGAAGGCCCGGACACGTTCGACTGCTCGGGCATCACACAGGCGGCCTGGGCGGCAGCCGGGGTCGCCATCCCGCGCACCTCGCAGCAGCAGTGGGCGCAGCTTCCGCACGTCGACGTCAAGGACATGCGTCCCGGTGACCTGATCGTCTACTTCGACGACGCGAGTCACATCGCGATGTACGTGGGCGACGGCGCCATGGTGCACGCCCCGCGGCCCGGGCGGACGGTGACGATCGCGGGGGCGGGGTCGATGCCGATACTCGGGGTGGTGCGGCCGGGTGCGTGAGCCGGGTGTGTGAACCCGGGTGCATGGACCCGGGGTCGGCCTGCGGCAACTCGCCGAATACGGCACCTTTTGCGCCATCCGGAACATTCCACCCGCCGCGTGACCCGCCCCACGTGACCCACCGCACCCACCGGCGCCGCCCGCCCCTCTGGTGGACGTGACATTCGTCATCTCCGGGCGGGCAACCCTGTGCCCAAGTGCGTTACGGAACAAGGCATGTGACACCGTCGCCACCCTGTGGACGCACCGCCAACCATTCCGCTGCGGGCCCGTCAACCGCTATGGTCCCGGTCGGTGGATCGAGACCCCTCGCCCATCGTGCCCTCGGGGGGAGGGAAGGAACCCACGACGATGCCCGTACCCATACCGCGGCAGAGAGCGATCCCGGCCGCGGAAAACGGTCAGGCGCCGACCCCGGCCGTGCCCGGAGGGACCTCGACAGGCACCCCCGGCCCCAGCGGACCGGGCGGCGAATCGGCTCCGCGCAAGCAGGCGACGACCGGCATGGACGCCGCTGACTCCGTCGCCAACGCCAACGCCGCCCCCTCCGGCACGGCCCCAGGCACACATCTGACCCTGCTGCTGATCCAGGACGACCCGGGCGGCTCGCCGGTCGTGCCCGAACTCCTCGACGCCGCGGGCAAACCGATCCGTGTCCGTACGGCCCGCAACCTCACCGAGGCCGAGCGGCTGCTCACCGACGACGTCCACTGCATCCTCCTGGACCTCGCGCTGCCCGCACCCCACCACGCCGAGGACGGGAACGACGACGAGCTGGCGGTGCTCAAGCACGTACTGCGGCTCGCGCCCCGGCACGCCGTCCTCGCGCTCACCGCCTCCGGCGACGCCGCGCGCGGCTCGGAAGCGGTGCGCGTCGGCGCCCAGGACTACCTCTTCCGCGATGAGCTGGACGGCCGGCTGCTGAGCCGCGCGATCCGCTACGCGGTGGAGCGCAAACGCTCCGACAAGGCCGAACGCCGGCTCACCGAGTCCCGGCTGCGGGCCCAGGAGAACGCCCGGCTGGAACGCGGCCTGCTCCCCACCCCGCTCCTCGACGGCTCCTCGCTGCGCTTCGCCGCCCGCTACCGCCCCGGCCGCTCACGCGCGCTGCTCGGCGGCGACTTCTACGACACGGTCCGTACGCCCGACGGCACCGTCCACGCGATGATCGGCGACGTGTGCGGGCACGGCCCCGACGAGGCGGCGCTCGGCGTGGAGCTGCGCATCGCGTGGCGCGCGCTGACCCTGGCGGGGCTGTGCGGCGACGCGCTGCTGGGCACGCTTCAGCAGGTCCTCGAACACGAACGTGAGAGCGACGAGATCTTCGCGACGCTCTGCACGGTCGACATCGCGCCGGACGGCCGCAGCGCGGGCCTGTGCCTGGCCGGCCACCCGTCCCCGCTGCT
This sequence comes from Streptomyces sp. NBC_00576, assembly GCF_036345175.1. Classification (NCBI taxonomy): domain Bacteria; kingdom Bacillati; phylum Actinomycetota; class Actinomycetes; order Kitasatosporales; family Streptomycetaceae; genus Streptomyces; species Streptomyces sp. NBC_00576. The sequence goes on from NZ_CP107780.1 coordinate 5,001,734, forward strand.
GGTCCGCCCGGCGCCCGCACTCGCCGGACTCGCCGCACTCACCGGACTCTCCGACTCCCCGGTCATCGCGGAACTGCTGCCGTACGACAACAACGGCCCGGCGCTGGGACTGCTGCCGGGTGCCCGCTGGCCTCGTACGCAGGTGCAGCTGGGGGCCGAGTGGACGCTGATGCTCTACACGGACGGTCTGATCGAGGGCCATATCGGCGCGGGCCGGGAACGGCTCGGCCAGGACGGCATGGTGGCGATGATCCGCCGCCAGCTGGCGCAGGGCCTGCGCGGCGAGAAACTGCTGCGCGCGGCCGTGAGCGAGGTGCGCGAGCTGAACGGCGGGGAGCTGACGGACGACCTGGCGGTACTGCTGCTGGACCGCGGGGCGTAGACCGCGGGAAGAGCAGTCAGGGGGTCAGCGACCGCCGTTGTAGGGCCCGTACGGACCGTCGCTGCTGGAGCCGCCGCCTCTGCGGCTGCGGCCACCGCCCGGGAGACCGCGCAGTGCCGGTCGTACGTCGACCACGTACACGATCGTCGCGATGAGGCCGGCGATCGGCAGGAACGACAGGATCCCGAAGATCAGGCTCACCACGAAGGCGATCCCGAGGATGATCAGCCAGAAGGGCTTGGTCTGCTTGCCGGCGGCGCGATAGGCGTCCTCACGGCGCACAGCGGCGTCCAAGAGCGCGAAGCCGCTGAAAAGGGTAAAGGCCATGCTCAGCAGCCCCATGAACCCAACGAATCCCTGCATCAGCACTACGTCCACCACCAGACTCGGTTGGTCCCTACGCGGTCACCGTACCCGCAACCGCGAAACGGATACTCCAAGAACGGGCCGGGCTCTCATGGAGTGCCCGGCCCGTCCCCGTACAAGCCCCCTAGTGGAAGCCCCGTACAAACTGTTCTAACTGTTCTGACTGTTCAAACTTTTTCGCCTACTTGGCGGGCGGAGTCGTCTTCTTGGCGACGGGCTTGCGGGCCGGGGCCTTCTTGGCGGCGGGCTTCCTGGCCGGCGCGGGCTCGGCCTTCGCCTCGGTCGCCTTGACCTCGACCGGCTCAGCCTTCGGCTCGGCCTTCGGCTCTACGGCGATGGCCAGTTCCTCGATCTCCTCGGCGGCCTCGCCACGCCAGGTCTTCACGGCCTGCTCGCCGTGCTCGGCGACCTTCTCGTACGTCTCGCGCGCCTTCACGGCGTACTCGGCGGCGACGCCGACACCGCGCAGAGCGAGGTCCTGGGCGCTCTCGCCGAGCTTCTTCAGGTCGGCGTCGATGGTGGAGCCGAGCTTCTTGAAGTCGCCGTCCAGCGTGCTGATGAACTCGCCGACCTTGGTCTGGATGGTCTCCTGTGCCTCCTTGGCACGGGTGGCGGCCTTCTCCTGCGCCTCCTTGGCGCGAGCGGCGGCCTTCTCCTGAACCGCCTTCGGGTCGGTGCCGCGTACGGCCTCGATCCGGGCCGGCGCCTCGGCGCGCAGCTGCTCGACCAGGCCGGGCACCTTCTTGGCCTGCTGAAGGGCGAGGTCGGCGGTGCCGGCGGCGAAGTAGAACGGCGTGGGGTCGCTGAGGGTCTTGCGCAGGTCTTCGGTGATGGCCATGGTGATGGTCCTCCCGGGTTGCTTCGAACTGAGGGTTTTGGGTTGCCGCGTACGTCAGGCTGGTCTGGCTTGCATCAACTGGCCGTCTGGTGCGGGTCGGCGTCGCTGCCGGTGCCTATGTCTGTGCGCGGAACGTCCGGCACGGGGACGTCCGTTGAGACTGGGGCGCCGTCCGGATCGGCCGGCTCGGCAGTCTCCGCGATCTCGAACCCGTTCTCCTTGCGGAAGGACTCGTAGATCTGCAGAAGCACCTGCTTCTGCCGTTCGCCGAGCGTGGGATCGGCGAGGATGACGGCGCGCGTCTCCACGTCGTCCCGATCGCGCTCGGCGTCGAGGATGCCGGCCCGCACGTACAACGTCTCCGCGGAGATCCGCAGCGCCTTGGCGACCTGCTGCAACACCTCCGCGCTCGGCTTGCGCAGCCCGCGCTCGATCTGGCTCAGATAGGGATTGGACACCCCGGCGGCCTCGGCGAGCTGCCTGAGGGACAGCTGCGCGGTGCGCCGCTGTTCGCGCAGGTACTCACCAAGATTGCCGACGTTGAGCGATGCCATGTCTCTACTGTGCCGCACCGTTGCTAACTATTGCAAGCGTCTGCTTGCAATAGTGCGCTACGCCACTGCCGTACCCGCGCGCTCAACTCCCAGCAGCGCCGAACCACTTGGCCAGCACGCCGCGCAGATCCCCCTGATCCTCACCGACCCACGCCACATACCCGTCCGGCCGTAGCAGCACCGCGGGCACCTTCAGTTCGTCCAGTTCCCCGCTGGCGTCGACGACGTGGTCGACCCTGTCCTCCCAGCCCGACACCGAGAGCCGGCCCGTCTGGTCGAGGAGCAGGCCCCGGCCGCCGTGCGTCAGGTCGTAGAGGCGATCGCTCCGCTTCAGCGTCACGTCCCGCAGGCGCCGGCCGAGCAGGTCGTGGCCCTCGCCGAAGTCGTAGCGGATACCGATGGCGGTGAGCTTCTCGATCAGATGCCGCTTCACGTCCTCGAAGTCCATCAGTTCGGACAGCAGCCGGCGCACGGACCGGGGGCCCGGCTCGGCGGAGGACATCAGCAGTGTCTGGGCGCGGGTGTTGTCCAGCACGTCCTCGGCCACCGGGTGCCGTTCGGTGTGGTAGCTGTCCAGCAGTCCCTCGGGTGCCCGGCCGGTGATCTCGGCGGCCAGTTTCCAGCCGAGGTTGAACGCGTCCTGGATGCCGAGGTTGAGCCCCTGCCCGCCGACCGGCGGGTGGACGTGCGCCGCGTCGCCGGCCAGCAGCACCCGGCCGACCCGGTATCGCTCGGCCTGCCGGGTGGCGTCGCCGAAGCGGGAGAGCCAGCGCGGGGAGTGCACGCCGAAGTCGGTACCGGCGTACGCATGCAACTGCTGCCTGAACTCGTCGAGGGTCGGCGGGACCGAGCGGTCCTCGGTCACCCCCTCGGCGGGCACGACGACGCGATACACCCCCTCGCCCCCCAATGGTCCGAGGCCGAACCACTTCTCGGTCTTGCGGACTTCGGCCACCACGGTGGCCACCGTCTCCTGCGGTACGCCCACCTCCATCTCGCCCAGCAGCGCCTGGACCCGAGTGGGCTCGCCGGGGAAACCGACGCCGAGCAGCTTGCGTACCGTGCTGCGGCCGCCGTCGCAGCCGACGAGGTAGCGCGAGCGCAGCCGCGTGCCGTCGGCGAGCTCCGCGGTCACCCCCTCCTCGTCCTGGCTCAGCCCGACCAGCTCGGCGGAGCGCCGGATCTCGGCGCCGAGTTCGAGGGCGTGCTCGTACAGCAGACGGTCGGTGACGGTCTGCGGGATGCCGAGTACGTAGGGATGCGCGGTGTCCAGCCGGTCGGGCGCCGGCTTGTCGATGGCGGCGAAGAAGACGCCGCGGACCGGATGCTGCTTGCCGTGCGCGAGGAACCGCTCCAGCAGACCGCGCTGGTCCATCACCTCGATGCTGCGCACGTGCATACCGAGCGAACGGACCACCGGGGTGGGCTCCGCGTCCCTCTCCAGTACGACCACGCGCACGTCGTGCAGCCGCAGCTCGGCGGCCAGCATCAGGCCGGTGGGTCCGCCGCCGACCACGATCACGTCAATCATGAAAACCCCCATGTTGGCAGCCTTGATTACCGCAATCTCCGCGATTTCCATAGGCCCGGGCTGCCTCGGCCGACGATTCTGCGGCACGACGGGGGTCTTGCCGCAAGCCCCCCGGTGGGCTATAGCTTGAGAGTGGAGGAGGTTGGCTACGGCCGACCGGTGATGAGCCTCTGTGTCGAGCGCTCGTACGCCCGCAGCTTGTCGGGCGCCAGGATCCAGTACAGCCCGTCGATACCGTCCGGTCCCACCGTGACGCTCATCAGGGCGACGGCTATGCCGTCCTTGACGACCAGCATGACGGGTTGGCCATTGGCCTCGGCCACGCCGTAGTCGGCCCCCGGGAAGAACTTCCTGGTGAAGGCACTGATCCTGGCCACGCGCCCGGCACCCACGACGTCAAGCCGTGCCACACCGCGCATGCCGTTGCCGTCCGCGTAGGCGACGACATCGGCGGACAGCACGTTCTCGAGCGCGGCCACGTCACCGTGCCGTGCCGCCGCGACGAAGGTTTCGAGGAGCCGCCGATGCTCCACCGCGTCGACGGGGTCACGGCGGTCGGCGGACAGTCGTTTGCGGGCCCGGCTGACGATCTGGCGCGTATTGGCCTGGCCCAGCTGGAGCATGCCCGCGATCTCTTCGTACGGATAGTCGAAGGCCGCCCGCAGCACATAGGCCGCCCGCTCGACGGGATTCAGCTTCTCCAGGACCAGCAGTACGGCCAGTTCCAGCGCCTCGCCCCGCTCCGCGCCGACCTGCGGATCCACCCCGGTGTCCACGAACTCCGGCAGCCACGGACCCACGTACGCCGCACGGCGGACCCGCGCCGACTGCGCCACGTTGATCGCCAGACGGGTCGTGGTCCTCGCCAGGAACGCCCCGGGATCCAGCACCGCGCCGCGATCGGTGCCCTGCCAGCGCACCCACGCGTCCTGCACCACGTCCTCGGCCTCGGACACGCTGCCCAGGACGCGGTAGGCGATGCCGAACAGGCGCGGACGCAGCCGCTGGAACACTTCCGCGGCTTCGTCCAGGTCGTCCAGCTCGTCCATGATGCCGATGCCTCCGCCGCCGCCACGGGTACCGGCTGGATCCTATGCCGGGCGTCCGCTCGGCTCAGGACCGGCGCCGGAGCCCGGTGGTACCGTCGCGGAATGGACCCGCAGGAACTCGCCAACCTCGCGCATCTGCGCCGGGCACGGGATCTGATCGACCGGGAGTACGCGCGTCCGCTCGACGTGCCGACCATGGCCAGGCACGCGCTGATGTCACCGGCGCACTTCTCGCGGCGGTTCCGGGCGGCCTATGGCGAGACGCCGTACAGCTATCTCATGACCCGCCGGATCGAGCGGGCGATGACGCTGCTCCGCGCCGGCATGAGTGTGACCGACGCGTGCATGACCGTCGGCTGTACCTCGCTGGGCTCGTTCAGCTCACGGTTCACCGAGGTCGTCGGGGAGACACCGAGCGCGTACCGCGGCCGGGAGCACGACGCGGTGACGGCGATGCCCGCCTGTGTGGCGAAGGTGTACACCCGGCCGAGCAGAAACGCGCCGGGCACGGCCGTTTCGAGCAGGATTCGAGAAGCGGGCCGTACGGCCGCCGCCTAGCGTTGTCGGCATGGACATCGCACTCCAGTACTGCCACATCACGGTCAACGACCCCGACGAGGCGCTCGCCTTCTACCGCGACGCACTCGGCTTCGAGGTCCGCAACGACGTCGCATCCGGCGGATTCCGCTGGGTCACCCTCGGCAGCTCCGCGCAGCCGGACCTCGAACTCGTCCTCTCCGAACCGCACGCGGGCCGTTCCCCGGCCGACGGCGACGCCCTGCAGGAACTGCTCACCAAGGGCGTCATGCCGATGTTCGTCTTCCGCACCGACGACCTCGACGCCATGTTCGAGAAGGTACGGGCGTCCGGCGCCGAGGTGCTCCAGGAACCCATGGACCAGGCGTGGGGCCCGCGCGACTGCGCGTTCCGCGACCCCTCGGGCAACCTGGTACGGATCTCGCAGAAGCCGAAGGGCTAGACAGGCCCAGGCCCTCGGGAGCAGCCTGCGGCAGCCCACAGCAAACCCAGACGAGACGGAGACCCGATGAGCAGGACCCCGAGGACGGACCCGCAGCCGGACGCGCCGGCCGCACCGCACAGCGCCGACAGCCACGATCTGATCCGTGTGTACGGTGCGCGCGAGAACAACCTCAAGGACGTCAGCATCGAGCTGCCGAAGCGTCGCCTGACGGTGTTCACCGGTGTCTCCGGTTCGGGCAAGAGTTCGCTGGTCTTCGACACGATCGCCGCGGAGTCGCAGCGGCTGATCAACGAGACGTACAGCGCGTTCGTCCAGGGGTTCATGCCGACGCTCGCGCGGCCCGAGGTCGACGTACTCGAAGGGCTGACGACCGCGATCATCGTCGACCAGCAGCGGCTGGGTGCCGACCCGCGCTCCACGGTCGGCACCGCCACCGACGCCAACGCGATGCTGCGCATCCTCTTCAGCCGACTCGGCCAGCCGCACATCGGACCGCCCAGCGCGTACTCCTTCAACACGGCCTCGGTCCGGGCGAGCGGCGGGATCACCGTCGAACGCGGTGCCGAGAAGACCAAGACCGTCAAGGCGACGTTCAACCGCACCGGCGGTATGTGCACGCGCTGCGAGGGCCGGGGCGCGGTCTCCGACATCGACCTCACCCAGCTCTACGACGACTCCAAGTCGATCGCCGAGGGCGCGTTCACCATCCCCGGCTGGAAGTCGGACAGCCAGTGGACGGTGGGGCTCTACGCCCAGTCGGGCTTCCTCGACCCGAACAAACCGATCCGCAACTTCACCAAGAAGGAGATGCGGGACTTCCTCTACGGCGAGCCGACCAAGGTCAAGGTCAACGGCGTCAACCTCACCTACGAGGGGCTGATCCCCAAGATCCAGAAGTCGTTCCTGTCGAAGGACAAGGAGGCGCTGCAGCCGCACATCCGGGCGTTCGTGGAGCGGGCGGTCACCTTCACCGTCTGCCCCGAGTGCGAGGGGACCCGGCTCAGCGAGGGCGCCCGGTCGTCGAAGATCAAGAAGATCAGCATCGGTGACGCCTGTGCCATGGAGATCCGGGATCTGGCCGAGTGGGTCCGCGGCCTCAAGGACGCCTCGGTGGCGCCGCTGCTCACCGCACTCCAGCACACGCTGGACTCGTTCGTGGAGATCGGCCTCGGCTATCTCTCGCTCGACCGCGCCTCGGGCACCCTGTCCGGCGGCGAGGCGCAGCGCGTCAAGATGATCCGCCACCTCGGCTCCTCGCTCACCGACATCACGTACGTCTTCGACGAGCCGACGATCGGCCTGCACCCGCACGACATCCAGCGCATGAACGACCTGCTGCTGCGGCTGCGCGACAAGGGCAACACCGTGCTCGTCGTGGAGCACAAGCCCGAGGTGATCGCGATCGCCGACCACGTCGTCGACCTCGGCCCCGGCGCGGGTACGGCGGGCGGCACGGTCTGCTTCGAGGGCACCGTCGAGGGGCTGCGGACCGGCGGCACCGTCACCGGCCGCCACTTCGACGACCGTGCCACCCTCAAGGAGACGGTACGGAAGGCGAGCGGCACGCTGCCGATCCGCGGCGCGACGAAGCACAACCTCCAGGGCGTCGACGTCGACATCCCGCTCGGGGTGCTGTGCGTCGTGACCGGTGTCGCCGGGTCCGGCAAGAGCTCGCTGATCCACGGGTCGCTGGTCGAGACCCGGGGTGCTGTCGCCGACGGTGTCGTGGCGGTCGACCAGACCCCGATCCGTGGCTCCCGACGGAGCAACCCGGCGACGTACACCGGACTGCTCGACCCGATTCGTACGGCGTTCGCCAAGGCCAACGGCGTCAAGCCGGCGCTGTTCAGCGCCAACTCCGAGGGCGCCTGCCCCACCTGCAACGGTGCCGGTGTCATCTACACCGACCTGGCGATGATGGCCGGCGTGGCCACGACCTGCGAGGACTGTGAGGGGAAGCGGTTCCAGGCGGCGGTCCTCGAGTACCACCTCGGTGGCCGGGACATCAGCGAGGTGCTCGCGATGTCGGTGACGGAGGCGGAGGAGTTCTTCGGCGCGGGCGAGGCGCGTACGCCGACCGCGCACCGCGTCCTCGACCGGCTCGCCGACGTCGGACTCGGCTACCTCAGCCTCGGCCAGCCGCTCACCACCCTGTCCGGCGGCGAACGCCAACGCCTCAAGCTGGCCACGCACATGGGCGACAAGGGCGGCGTGTACGTCCTCGACGAACCGACGACCGGCCTCCACCTCGCCGACGTCGAACACCTCCTCGGCCTGCTCGACCGGCTCGTCGACTCCGGCAAGTCGGTCATCGTCGTCGAGCACCACCAGGCGGTCATGGCCCACGCCGACTGGATCATCGACCTCGGCCCCGGCGCGGGCCACGACGGGGGGCGCATCGTCTTCGAGGGCACCCCCGCCGACCTGGTCGCGGCCCGCAGCACCCTCACGGGGGAGCACCTGGCGGGGTACGTGGGGGCCTGACCGCAGGGGCCGCGACCACTGCCCGTCGTCCTACGGCTGGAGCCACTCCTCGACGGCCGCGAAGTCCGCGTCCCGCAGCCCGTGGTGAGGGTCGACCCGGTGCAACAGGGCCCGGCCCGGGTGGTGTTCCGCCACCCAGCGACGGTCGGTGTCGGACACCTCGTCGTCGAGCCAGACGAAGGCCCGCCCGGCCGCCAGCTCGACGAGCGGGCGGGTCTTCCAGTGCACGCCGGGCACGCCGGGCAGGTCGTCGGGATCCGGCTCCGGCCAGTCCACCACCGGGAGGGCAGGCAGGCCCAGCCACGGGGCGACACACTCGTTCGCCTCGTCCATCCAGGTCGTGGCCCACACCAACTCGCAGCCCAGCGCGGCCAGTCGAGGCCCGAGGGCGGGGTCGATCCGGGGAAGCAGAGGGTTCGTCTCCGCCGCCGGGACGCGCAGCCGCCGGGCGGGCCGGTACGTCGGATAGCCGTCCGGATACTGCTCCGCCGTGCCGCCGAACGGGATCAGCGGCCCATCGACATCCAGGAAGAGGAGAGGAGGCAGAGGGCGGAGAGGCGGCGGGACGGACAGAGGCCCCGCCGGTCCGTGAGTCACAGCTCCCCTCCCCCCTTCAGAACGGCAACGCCCGCCCATGCACGATCTCCAGCCGTGACACCGCCCGCGTCAGCACCACGTACAGCCGATGCAGCCCCCGCCCGGTCGCCCCCTCACCCTCCACGATCGCCGCCGGTTCCACCACGACCACGTGGTCCCACTCCAGCCCCTTCACAGCCTTCGCCGGCATCACCGCGACCCGCCCCCCGCTCACCGCCACCCCCGCCGCATCCAGCATCTCCCGCACCCCGGCCACCTCCCCGTCCGCCGCCACGACCCCCACCGACCCCTCCCCGTCCAGCGCCCGGCGCACCGCGGCCACCACCTCACCGGCGATGTCGGTCGCCTCCACGACCCTCAACTCCCCATCACCCCGCAGGGATCGGGCCGGTGGCACCGGTACGTCCAGGCGGGCCAGCAGCCGGTTGGCGAAGGCGACCACCGTCCTCGGCACCCGGAACCCGGTGGTCAGCGGGACCACCATCGCGTCCGGTTTGCCCAGGTGGGCCAACAAGGGCCCCCAGGCCCGTGCCGCCCACGGTGTGGTGCCCTGAGCCAGGTCGCCCAGGACTGTCAGCGAGCCGTACGGTACCCGGCGCGCGATCGCCCGGCACTCCATCGGGGAGAGGTCCTGGGCCTCGTCGATCACGACATGGCCGTATCCCTCGGGGTGTTCGATCAGACCGGCGACCTCGTCGAGGAGGACCAGATCGGCGGCCGACCAGCGTGCCGACTTCCACGACCTCGGCGGACGCGCCCAGCACACCGCCCGCTGCTCCTCCTCCGCCAGCACCCCCTCGGCGGCGCGTGCCAACGCCCCCGCGTCTCCCAGGAGTTCGGCCACCACCTCCTCCGGACGCACCCTCGGCCACACCGCCTCGACGTACGCCCCGACCGTCCGCGCCCGCTCGATCCGCCGCACCCAGGCGTTCGGCTGCGGCCCCGCCCGCCGTTCCGCCTCCCGCTGGATCCGGCTCACGACCCGCGTCCGTACGCGCTCGCGCCCCACGGCGTAGGGCGGTTCCTCGGCCCGTACGCCGGCCACGATCCGCGCCAGCTCGGCCGCCGGGATCCGCCAGCGGTACGAATCGTCCGGCACCTCAAGGGCGTTGGCGTATCCCTCCGTCACCACCCGTGCGTACAGCGCCCGGCGCAGCACCTCCGCCATCCGCGCGTCGTGCTTCACGACTGCGGCCCGTTCGTCGTCCTCTCCGCGCACCGGATGGGCCGCGATCTCGTCCCTGACCGTCGACTGCCGTACCCCCGTCTCGCCGAGGGCGGGCAGGACTTCGGAGATGTACGAGAGGAACGTGCGGTTGGGGCCGAGGATCAACAGGCCGCCGCGCTGGACGCGTTGGGGATGCGTGTAGAGGAGGTACGCGGCCCGGTGCAGCCCGACGGCCGTCTTGCCGGTGCCGGGGGCGCCCTGCACACAGACGGAGACGCCGAGGCCCGCCCGTACGAGGTCGTCCTGTTCGGGCTGGATCGTCGCGGCGATGTCCCGCATGGGCCCGACGCGGGGGCGAGCGATCTCGCGGGCGACCAGGCCGTCCGAGCCGCCCGCCAACTCATGTTCACCCGGGCCCACTTCCGTCGGATTCTCATCCAGGTGCTCGTCCTCCAGGCCGGTCAGGTCGGCGGAGTCGCCCGTGCTGCCGGGTGCCCAGCCGAACCGGCGTCGTACGGCCACGCCCTGCGGGTCGCGGGCGCTCGCCTGATAGAAGGCCCGGGAGACGGGGGCGCGCCAGTCCACGACGAGGGGCGGGCGGGTCGGGTGCTCGCTGATCCGCAGGCGCCCGATGTGGTAGCTCGCGCCGCTGTGCTCGCCGCCCCGGCCACCGCTGTCGAAGTCCAACCGACCGAAGAACAGGGGCCCGTCGGGCAGTTCGCCCAGTTCCTTCGCCTTGCTGCGCAGCTGGTACCCGAGTACTTCCGCGTCGGCCCCGGAGGCGGAGACGTCCGCGCCGGTGGCGACGTGTTCCCGGGCGCCGTCGATCATCGCGGCGAGGGCGGTGCGGCAGATGTCGTGATGGGCGCGTTCGCGGCCCAGGGAGTCACGGAGGAGGGCCTGGGGGTGGGAGTGGGGGTGCGGATCGATGCGGGCAGGGTCCGGCGGCGTCATTCCAGCGAGCCTACCAAAATAACGTAACCCAGTTAAATATTTTACCCGGTTGCGTCTCCCGCATTCGCCGACCCGAGCCACGGCAGCCCCGCCTTCAGCTGCCGAAACGCCCCCTCCGCCGCCGCGACCGCGTCCTCCCGCACCGCCTCCACCGCCTGCCCCGCCGCGATCCGCCGCCAGTTCTCCTGCGCGAGGATCCGCTGTACGGCGATGATCTGGCCGGCCGCGAGCCGGGCCGCGAGGGTGTCACCGAGGGCGACGGCGAGTACGGCCTCCGAGCGCTGCTGGTACTCGTACGCCCGCGCGACCAGCGACGGGGTGCCGTAGAGCAGACGGTGGAAGGCGAGCACCTCGGGGGCGCTGTTGAGCCCGGTGACCGGGTCCTCGCGGCTCAGTCCGTCGAGGAAGTGCCGGCGCAGCGCGTCGACCGGCGACGCCCCCGCACCCGTATCGGCACGGGCCGCCCGTACCACCCGTGCCGCCTCGTCCTCGTGATCCGCGAAGCGGTGCAGGACGAGGTCCTCCTTGGCCGGGAAGTACCGGAACAGTGTCGGCTTCGAGATCCCGGCCGCGGCAGCGACCTCCGCGACGGAGACCGCGTCGAAGCCCTTCGCGAGGAAGAGCCGGATCGCGATGTCGGACACGTTCTGGTACGTCTGCTGCTTCTTGAGCTCACGCAGCCCTGTTCCTGCCATGGGGCGAGACTACGCACTCCACCCCGCGCACTCCCAAGTCGGAAACCAGGTCGGAAACCAGGTCCCGAACCGGGTCCGGGTCCAGGGACCGGCAGAGCGCCTCATCCCCCCGCGCGAAAGCCCACCCGTTTCGTGCCATCGCCGTGGTCGCCATAAGGCAACGCCCGCGCCAGGTACGGGTTCGCCGTCACGCGCAGCGGAAGGCCGAGCGAGCCGGTCGCCACCGCCAGCGTCACCGCGTAGGAATCCACCGCCCTGCGGACGTTGGGCGCGTCCAGACTCTCGCCCGTGACCAGACGGTCGAGGTCCACGTAGGCGGAGCGCACGGTCTCGATCCAGCGGTAGACCCGCCAGTCCCGCTCCCAGTCCTTGGTGTAGGTGGCGGGCAGGCCGCGCTCCCAGCGCTTGAACATGCGGTCGCGGATCTCGGTCCGGGTGGGTGTGAGATGCATGTGGCGTACCAGGTCGTACAGCGGATCCCCGACCATCGCCATCTCCCAGTCGATGATGGTCAACGGCTCCGCGTCGTGGCGGCGTACGAGGTTCCATGGGTTCAGATCACCGTGCAGGAGCGAGAGCGCGCGGGGCGTCACCTGGTGCCGGGACAGGATCTGGCCCAGGCGGGTGGCGTCGGGCAGCCCCAGCAGCCGGGCCAGCTGCTGGGATCCCTTCGGCAAGCTGCGGACCAGATCCATGAGTTGACGGCTCAGCCAGGTGTAGAACACGAAGTCGGGCTCGGCTGCCGCCGGGTCCAGGGGGCGGTAGTCCACGTTCCTGAGCGCGCAGAGCTGGTCGACGAGCTGGTCGGCCTCGTGCGGCAGCAGCCCGCCCACGGGGTGGCTCGGAGGCTGATCACTGTCGCTCGGACCGACGTACGTGTGGATGGCGAAGGGGTCCTTGTGGTGGCTGTCCTTGTGGTAGCTCTCGCCGAGGGCCAGCACCCTGGGAGCTGTCACGGGGACCCCGGACTGCTCGATGGCCTGCAGCACCGCGTGCTCGCTCAGGAAACTGGGCTCGCGCCGGCAGACGTCGGCCACTTTGCGACGCACCACGACCGGGAGGTCGGCCTCCGGGACTCGCACCACGGAATTGAGGTGGGCGGTCCCCTTGAAGACCCGGCCCGCAGGCGCCGCACCCTCCGCGATCAGCGCGGACAGCACCGCGGGGTAGGGGAAGTCCGGGTGCTCGGAGAGCCGCCGGTCCGGTTCCCAGCCGACAACCGGACGGGAACCCGCGCTCTCATGGGACGAAGACGCCTGCCAGCGGGACAGGACCCGTTCGATCTCGGCGACACTCGGCACACCGGTCAGCCCCAGCGGGCCGGCCGCCGCTTCCAGCGCACTGCACACAGCGACCGTCGCCTCGTCCAGACTCTTCTGGTCGAACGATTCCTCCAGAGACCTCGCCGCCCGCATGACGTCCGGGAACACGGACTGCGCCCGTTCGAAGGCGACATAGTGCGGCAGATCCCGGTGGAGGCCGTTGACGGCTGCGGGCCTGGTCGCCTGCATGGCTTCGGCCCAGGCACCCACCACTTCGTCCCACTGGGAGTCCGGGTACTTCATACGTACGAGGTGGGTGGCGAGGTCGTGCAAGGGGTCGCCGTACGTGGCCAGTTCCCAGTCGACGCAGATCAGCGGCGGCTCGCCACGATAGGTGACGATCACGTTGTCCCGGTGGAGATCCGCGTGGAGCAGGCTGTACGGGCGACGGGCCATGGCGGGCACCCGTTCGGCCAGTCCGGTGAGAGCGTGCTCGGGAACACCGAGGGCCGCGAACAGCCCACCGTAGACAGCCCAATTGGGCTGACGAATCTGACGGTCCGCGCAACGCGCCAGCATCCGCAGAAAACCCTGGCCGTCCTTGTCGTCATTGCGCGGCCAGCTGTCCGGCAGCGGCGGCAGCACCTCCCGGCGGACCTGGGACATCCGGGCGAGCAACTGCGCCAGCGCCCTGATCACCAGACCGTCGACGGGCTTGCCGTCCGCGCAGACACTGGAGAGCGGTACGCCGTCCACAAAGCTGTGGATCGCGAAGTCCCGGTGCGCGACCAGACACTCCGGCACATGGGGCAGGATCCCTTGGATGGCACCCAGAATCGCCGACTCCCGCTCCCAGGTTCTGATCACCACGGGCAACGCGTCGGTTCGTCTCACCCGCACGATCACCGACGTACCGGCTTCGCGGCGCACTGCCCGCGCCGCGGATTCCGTCAGTGGGAGGACGTAGTTCTGGTTGTGGTGGCCGCTGGCCGCCATCCCTGTTTGCGAGGCCTGCAGCACGAACGCCGACACAGGGTCGGGCCGCTCGACGGCGACACGTTCCCGTAGCAGCGGCCGGGGAACAGGGGGTGCGCCCACTGGCCGCTCCTGAGTTGCTCGCGCGAGGTGACGAAAGGCAGGCAAACGTTACGATCGGAATGCGTCCCGCACGACCGGAGTCAAGGCTCGTTAGCCAGAATGAGTGGTTTGCCACCCATTTGCTTCAGGTCGTCCGAGGCAGGCTTGTTTGCCTTCTCTTACGCAGGAACGAAAGCGGTTTACTCACGCGGTGCGCAGATGCTACAGCACGGCCGCTACGGCGCTGTGTCCTGTGACTGCTCCTCCGCCACGTGGTCCCACATGGCGTCGAACCAGCGCTGTGCGTCCTGGATGAAGCGCGACCCCTGTGACGTCGGGTCGTCGTCCTTGACGAAGTGCGCCAGCGGGGCTCCGAGGCCAAGGACGTCGAGCGCCGGGATCTCCTCACCCGTATCCATCACGATCGGACGCTTGATGGGCACGTACAGGCCCTGAAGAGCTTCGACCTCGTTGATGAGATACAGCTTCCACGTCGGGGCAATCTCTACATGACGGATGTGGAGCTCGACGGTCGGCACCAGCTTTTCGGCGCGCAGTTCCCGCAGGCTCTTCAAGATCGACCCCGTGGACCGCCGAGCGATGTCGTGCAGACGCTCCCGAAGCCGGGGAGTGTCCTCCCGGTTCACCGCACGCAGATAAGGAAGGTCCAGTGATTCGGAGGGCAGGAGCGCACGCAGGGCAATGCGTTCGGGCTTGATCCGGCCGGCCCGGATCTCTTCCACCTGGAGCTGCAGGTGCGTGGCCATCGATTCAGCCGTCAGCGTGTAGACATCGAGAGTGACTTCGGAGCGTTTGAACGCTTCGCTGATCAGCGGCCCCAGCGTCATCTCCTGCCCTGATCTCGTCGACGACTGGACCTGCTGCACCTTGACGACCCTGGAGCCGCTGCCCTGCCGGGACTCGATCCAGCCCTCGTTGTTCAGCTCCCTGAGCACTCGCTGCACCGTGTCCCGGGAGACCGTGAACTCTGCCGCAAGTTCGCGCTGCGGCGGCAGCAGGGAACCCAGGGGATAGGTTCCGTCGGCCAGGCGAGCCCGCAGCGCCTCCGAGAGGCGCCAGAACTCCTTGCCACGGCCGTCTGGCGTCCGTCGTCCGGTCACACAACGAACGTACCTCTCCCAACCTCTTGAGAAACCAATTTCGTTCAGGCAAGCAGTCCACCGATCGCCCTGGTTAGTCGATCAATTGGACTGGGAACAACTCAGTCAAGTAGTCAACCAGTCCAATCGCCAGTCCAGTTGGACGCAATCCGGGAAGTCGAAGGGGCGGGTGGGGGCATGATCCTCTTCCAAGTGACGTGGGCGCTCTGCAGGTTCGCCATGGGGGCCGCGCTGCAATCGCGGCTCGGCGCGCTGGGCATTGTGGCCCTGAGCATGTTCCTCATCGGAATCCGAGTACGCCACAACGGCCTGGCCGTCGGCGCGGCCGTCGTACTCGTGCTGATGATGACTCAGGCCTGAGCAGCCCCAGCCTGCCTGCGGACCGCCCGTAGTACCGGCGCCAACGACTCCACAATCGCTTCCGCACCCGCTGCTCTGAGCTTCTTCTCCTTCTCCTCGTGACGCGCGTAGCCCAGGAACGGCACTCCGGCCTCTCGTGCCGCGAAGTAGTCCGAGGGGGTGTCGCCGATCATGAGGGCCGCAGAAGGGGCCGCGCCCATCGCGTTCAGCGCGCGGTTGAGGCAGTGGGGGTCCGGCTTGAGGAGGTGGAGGTCCTGGGTGCGGCCGTAGACATGCGGGGCGAAGCACCCGGTCAGGGCTCGGTCCGTGAGATAGGTGCGTACCACTCTCGGGGAGTTGTTGGTGGTGATCGCGAGTCTGGATCCGACCGCCTTCCAGGTCTGTATCAGGATGTCGGCGTACGGCGTGGGCATCGCCTTGGGCACCGCCCTGAGTTCCTCCTGGGTAAGGCGTTCCTCCAGCTCCGCCACCAGGTCGCTGCCGGGGTGCCTGCGGTCGACGGCGCGCAGGACCCGGTGCGGATCCAGGGATTCCAGTTCTCGCGCCGTCAACAGGCCGTGCAGCCCCCGGCCTTCGAGCCAGTCCACCAGTCGGATCGCCACCAGCTCCGCCGAATAGCCCGCGAACAGCCGGCAGATCGGCCCGTCGAAGTCCCAGAGGACCACTCGTGCGGGTGCGATCAGTTGCCGCAGGCTCTCCACCGTCTCGTTCTCGTTCTGGATCTCGCTCGCGGTCTTCGCGATGGCCGGCCCGGTCTGCCTCGTATCTGAAGTCACTAGGAGAGTGTCAGGTCCGTCGTGATGGTTTCCCAGAGGGCGTCGAACCACTTCTGGGATTGCTCCACGAACGCGGTGTCCCGCTGACTGGTCTGCCGGCCTTCCCGGTTCTCGAAGGAGAAGAGAAGTGATTCGGCGCCCAGGACGTCGAACATCTCCAGCGTCTGGCTCTCGTACTCCTCCTCGCGGCGCGTGAGCAGGTAGTACCCGATCAGCGCTTCCTCCCCGTTCAGCAGGTACAGCTTCACCGGCGGCGTGAACGGCAGCGCCCGGAAGGTGACGTGGACGTCGATGCCGTGCGACTTGCGCAGCGCCTGGAGGTTGTGGCGCAGCACGTGGCCCTGCGCGTTGCGCATCTCCAGCCAGCGCTTGTGGACGGGGTCGTCGTCACCGCCACCGTCCACGGAGATCGGAAAGGCCAGACTGATCTTGCGCGAGGGCATCAGAATGCGGACGTCGATCGATTTCGGGCGCATACGGTCGTCATGGATCAGCCGGATCTGCTCACCGACGGCCACCGTCAGGGTCTCCGCCGTATGGCACACGACGTCGATGTGCACATGCTGCGCCTGGAACGCCTCCGTCAGGCGCGGCGCCAGCCCCACCATCGTCGGCTGGGGCCCTTCCCTGGGCGGGGTCACGTCGGCGACGCGCGGCGGGCTGCCCTTGCTGACGTTGGTCAGCAACTTCTCGGTGTGCAGGATGCGCAGCGCCTCCCGTACGGCACCTCGCTCGACGCCGAACTCCTCGGCCAACTCGGCCTGAGTGGGCAGGCGGTCACCAGCCTGCAGGTCGCCGGTGCGGATGCGGTCACGCAGGGCGGCGGCGATCTCCTGGGGCGACTGTCTTCTGCTGCCGTTCACTGCCACGCTCTCCTGAGTCACAACCAAACGCTACAACTCCGATCCATCTTTGGGGAGTTGTTTAAAAGTTGTTTATGAGTAGTGGCCAAGTGGGGACAACCTATTCAGAGTTGGTTACCAACTTGATGAAGTTGGCAGAAGCTTCACCACTTCTCCACCACCCTGCCAGCACCTGCCACCGCCCCTGAAGCTTGAAGGAGGAACCACCATGCCCGCCATCGCCCTCCTCGCCGCCGTCTTCATCAGCGGCTTCCAGCAGTTCGTCAGCTGGCAGTACGGCACCTCCGGCGTCGTCGGACTGCTGCTGCTCACCATAGGCATCAAGGCCAGGAACGCGACCATCAGCTCCATCGGAGCCGTGGTACTCGCCCTGCTGGTCACCGGACCCACCCTGTAACGGTGGTTCGGCCGACCCCGGGAGACATCAGTCCGTGAGCGTCAGCTCCGAACTGATCGTCTCCCACAGTGCGTTGAACCACAGGTGCGACTGCTCCACGAACGTCGTGTCGCGCAGCCCGGCGCCCTGCTCGAACGCGAACAACATCGACCGGACGCCCTCGGCGTCGTACATCTCCACCCGCTCGTGGTCGATCTCCTCCTCGCGCCTCTTCAGCGTGTAGTACGCGAAGAGCGCCTCCGTCTTGTTGAGCAGATACAGCTTCACCGGTGGCGTGAACGGGAGGGCCCGGAACGAGACGCGCACGTCGATACCGTGCGTGCTGCGCAGGGCCAGCAGGTTGTGCCGGAGCACCTGCCCCTGGGCGTTGCGGTGGGTCAGCCAGCGGCGCTGCAGCCGCCCGGTGGCGGAAGCCCCGGCAGGCGACCCGTCCGCCAGTTCCACCGGCGCCGGGAACGCGAGGTCGATGTCACGGCTCGGCAGCAGTACCCGGACGTCGATACTGGCTGGATTCAGCCGTCCGGCATGAATCTGGCGCAGCGCCTCCCCGATGGCGAGGGTGAGCGACACGGACGTCAGACACAGGGCGCCGATCCGGACGTGCGGCGCCGCGAAGGCCGCCTCGATACGGGGCGCGAGGGCGACGGTGGTGGGCAGCGGCGGAGCCGCGGGGCCGGTCAGCGCCGGTCCGGGATCGGGGGCGACCGTCGCCGGGCTGCCTTTGCTGACGTTGGTCAGCAGACGCTCGGTGTGCAGGATGCGCAGCGCCTCCCGTACGGCACCTCGCTCGACGCCGAACTCCTGGGCCAGCCTGGCCTGAGTGGGCATGCGCTGGCCTGGCCGCAGCTCACCGGTCCTGATCCGGCTGCGCAGGGCGTCGGCCACTTCGCGGTGTGACCTCTGAGGCTCCACAACCAAACACTACAACTTCCCGCCATCTTTCGGCAGTTCAAGGGAAGGTGGTTATGAGACGCCTCCAAGTGGAGATAAGTACTGTGAAGTTGGCTACCAACTTCGACAACATGGTGAAACCTTCCAGAGGTTGGCCACCGAACTCTCCTCCGGAGGGGAGCCGGGAGCTCGGCAGCCACCACGACCGCACCACAACGCACGACAGCCACACCGCACAACAACCACAACTGAACAGCTACGGATGAGTACAACGAGAAAGAACGAGAGAAGAAGTCAGGTCAGAAAGATCAGGTCAGAAAGGTCAGGTCGGAAAGGTCAGGTCGGATCAGAAGATGTCCGGGCACCAAGGCCGCCTGGACGTACGCAGCAGGGCGTCGGCCACACGGGCGGCGCCCGCTCGTTCTTCCCGCACCCGTCCCAGCGCGGCCAACCGCACCGCCGACTCGTCACCGAGCCACAGCGCCGCCAACTCCCGTACATCCAGCGTGAGTTCGACGGCGTCGCGGACACCGGGCGTGCAGGAGCCGACGCCCTCCGCGGACACCTCCAGCCGGTACCGTCCCCCGGCGAACCCGGCCGCGTCGACGACCTCCAGGACGAGACCGCGGCTGCCGCCGCCAACCGTCCCGTCGTACGGACGCGCTTCCAGAGCCCGTACGACATCCAGGATCCGCACCCACAGCCAGTCCGCGTGTGTGACGAGCCTGGCGGCCCGCGGGTTCGGCAGGAAGAAGGGGAGCAGGTCGTCCGGGGCGCGCCAGCCGGTCTTGACCTTCGTGATCCAGTCGATCGAGCAGAGGTACTGCCACAGGGCACGCTCGGCGGCCGGCGTCACGGCGATCAGCCAGTTCACGTCGGCGGTGTCCTGCGGCTGCTTCGCGTCCCACTTGTCGTCGGCCTCGTAGGAGACAAGCCCGTCGACCTCGCCGTCCGCCGAACGGTAGACGGCGTAGAAGGGCTCGTCCCAGGACTCCCCGAACCGCACCATCCCCGTGTTGACCTGCCACCAGCGCTCGTCACGGCTGACGACCCCCGGCTGCTGCCGCGCGAGCCGCGAGTGCAGCTCGGGCCCCAGCTTCCGTACGTCCGCCGCGTCCACAAGGTCGATACGGCCGCCGTCCGCCGGGCCCGCCCAGCGGGGGTCGAGGCCTGCGCGCGGTACGTCGATCGACCACTGGGAGGCCCAGGTGGCGGGCCCGAAGCCGTACCGCCCGTAGATCGGGTACTCGGCGGCGATCAGCGTGGCGACGACGTCCCCGCGCTCCTTCGCGGCGTCGAGGTCCTGGGTCATCATGCGGGTGAGGATGCCTCGGCGGCGGTGGGTGGGCGAGACGGTGACGTTCGAGATCGCGTCGGCGGGGACGGTTGCGCCGGCGCCCACGCTCAGTTCCTGCGGGAACGAGCGGAACGTCGCCACGCATCGTTCACCGTCGAAGGCGCCGAGGGTCCGCCCCGGCAGGAACCCCCCGCGGCGCGCCTCCAGCTCCACGTCGGTGACTTCGGGCGACCGGAGGAACCCGGTGCTCAGGGCCCTGGTCCACTCCCGGAGTCCGTCCTCGTTGACGGTGCGCACGTCGATGTCGGCACGGGAGGTCATGGGGTCAGGCTAGGACGAGGGTGGGCAGGGTGTCGCGCGGGTTTTTCTCGCCCCCGCCGCCCCTACCCGTCCCATCCTGAACCTGGGGGCTGCGCCCCCAGACCCCCCGTCGCGCTGAACGCGCTCGTCCTCAAACGCCGGACGGGCTAAAAATTAGCCCCTCCGGCGATTGAGGAGCGGGGGTTCGGGGGCAGCGCCCCCGATGGGGGTCCCCCCTCTGGGGGAGGGACGGGTAGGGGCGGCGGGGGCGAGACAACTCCGACCACCGGACCGCACCCTCAGATCAACAGGTCCTCCACCTGCGCCTCGCCCACCCGGTACCGCCGGGCGATCTCCCCGCTGCAGTCGTCCGCCGTCCGCTGCAACCCCTGCCGCCGCAGCGAAACCTGCTGCTCGTACCGCACAAGCCGCCCCATCGCCGCCGTCAGCTCCACATCCGTACGCGCGTCCAGGTCCGACAGCTCGACCTCGGCGAGCATCTCCGCCGCCAGCCGCCCGTACTCCTCGCTGTGCGGTGTCCCCAGCGTCACGTGCCGCGCCGACGACCGCTGCCGCGCCGGCGCGTCCGTCAGGATCTCCGACAGCCGCTCGACGACCGACCCCTCCCCCACGGCGACCACGGACGTGGGCCCGCGCCGCGCCAGTTCCGCCCGCAGGATGTCGATGCGCCCCTGCAGCAGCCGTCGTACGTAACTGAGGTCGGCCTCGTCCCGCTGGGCGTCCCGGCGCAGGGCGCGCAGCTCGGACAGCCGCAGCACGGTGAGGTCGTGCCCGGGTGGAGCGGCGGCCAGCAACGAACCGATCGAAGTAGCCGAAGCAGCGACCGCAGTGACCGTACCGTCGGTGCCGGTGCCGGTGCGCTGATCGGGCGGCCGGGCGGCCGTATGAGGCCGCCCGGTACTCGGTGTGCTCATGTGCCTCTACCGTCCCCTCGACAGGCGAATGGGAGCATCGTGCCACCCCAAGTGGCCGCTATGTGACCGAGTCCCCCCGAACGGCCCCAGATAGGGGCTTAAGGATCAAAAAGAATCCCTCCATGGGCGCTGCGGGACCGCTCCGAACGGCACGGCATGATGGGCGTATGCGTGCAGTGGTGCAGAGAGTGGACGGCGCGAGTGTCGTCGTGGACGGCGAGGTGACCGGAGAGATCGCGGGCGAGGGCCTGTGCGTCCTCGTCGGGGTCACGCACGAGGACACGAAGGAGAAGGCGGCCCAACTGGCCCGCAAACTCTGGTCGATCCGCATGCTGACGGACGAGAAGTCGTGCTCCGACATCGACGCCCCGCTGCTCGTCATCAGCCAGTTCACGCTGTACGGCGACGCCCGCAAGGGCCGCCGCCCCACCTGGAACGCGGCAGCCCCCGGCGACGTCGCCGAACCGCTCGTCGACGAGGTGGTCGCCCAACTCCGTTCCCTGGGCGCGACGGTGGCGACGGGCCGCTTCGGCGCCCAGATGCGGGTCTCCCTGACGAACGACGGCCCGTTCACGGTACTCGTGGAGATGTAGGGGCCGAGAAGGGGTCGAGAGACCGAGGACGAGAAGAACTACGGCTCGACCACGACCTCCTGCGCGGCCGCCGTCGTATCGGCGACCAGCCGCGCGTCCACCGCCACGTTCCGCTTCACCAGCGCGAGCGCGACCGGACCCAGCTCGTGATGCCGTACGGACGTCGTGATGACGCCGATCTTCCGCCCGTCGGGCCCGTCGTCGGCGAGCCGGATCTCCGTGCCGGGCGGCGGCAGGTGGACCTCGCTGCCGTCCAGGTGCAGGAACACGAGCCGGCGCGGCGGCTTGCCCAGGTTCTGGACCCGGGCGACCGTCTCCTGCCCCCGGTAGCAGCCCTTCTGCAGATGCACCGCCGTGCCGATCCAGCCCAGCTCGTGCGGGATCGTCCGGTGGTCGGTCTCGAACCCGAGGCGCGGCCGGTGCTGCTCGACCCGCAGCGCCTCGTACGCCAGCAGCCCCGCCGCCGGCCCGGCCTTCTCGGCGTACGACTCCAGCTCGGCGCGGGGCAGGAAGAGGTCACGCCCGTACGCGGTCTCGCGTACGACGACGCCCTCAGGCACCTCCGCGATGGCCCCCGCGGGAAGATGGACGACCGCGAACTCGTCCGTCCGGTCGGCGACTTCGACGCGGTAGAAGAACTTCATCGACTCCAGGTAGGCGATCAGCGCCTCCTGGGTCCCCGGCTCCACATGCGCCCAGGTGGTGGTGCCGTCGTCGACCAGGTACAGCGCGTGTTCGATGTGGCCGTGCGCGGACAGCACCAGTGCCTCGGTGGCCTGACCCACGGGCAGGTCGCTGACGTGCTGGGTGAGCAGCAGGTGCAGCCAGCTCAGCCGGTCGTCGCCGGTGACGGCGATCACGCCGCGGTGGGAGAGGTCGACGAAGCCGGTGCCCTCGGCGAGGGCACGCTGTTCGCGGAACAGTTCGCCGTAGTGGGCGGCGACGCCTTCGTCCACGCCTTCGGCGGGAACGGCGCCGGGCAGGGACAGCAGAGGGCTCTTCATAGGGACAAGCCTACGACTCGGTAGTTGAAGCCTTGCCGGTCGAGGCCTTCAGCGAGCAGTCCTTGCAGCGGCCGAAGATCGCGAAGTGCTTCATGTCGGTCTCGAACCCGAAGTCCTCGCGAAGCTTCGCGGTGAAGTCCGCGGCGACGGAGACATCCGTCTCGATCACGTTCTCGCAGTCGCGGCAGACCAGGTGGATGTGGTGGTGCCGGTCGGCGAGGTGGTACGTCGGTGCGCCGTGTCCGAGATGGGCGTGACTGACCAGCGCCAGTTCCTCCAGCAGCTCCAGGGTCCGGTAGACCGTGGAAATGTTGACCCCCGACGCCGTCTTCCTCACTTCCACGAGGATGTCGTCGGGGGTCGCGTGCTCAAGGGTGTCCACAGCTTCGAGGACAAGCTGGCGTTGCGGGGTCAGCCGGTAACCGCGCTGCCTGAGGTCGCTCTTCCAATCGGTGCCTACCACGGCGTCCAGTCTAGGCTGCCGCGCACAAACGTCACGCCCCGGGCGACAGCGCACCCGTCATCAGCAGATCGGCGAGCAGCGCCCGGTACTCGCCGGTCGCCCGGGCGATTTCCGTGTGGACGCGGACCTTCTCGTCGAGCACGGCAAGCGTGGCGCCAATGGACTCTTGTTCCTCTGGCGGGGGCACGAACACGGGCAGCTCACCCAGCTCACGGGCGCTCACCGACGGGATCACCGCGCTGGCCGACCGCTGGTGGATCCAGCCCTGTGCGAATCCCGCGCTCAGATATCCGGTCAGATAGGCCGCCATGGACAGGTTTGGGTCCTGGAGCCGAAGCCTGACCAGGTTCGCGTGGTACAGCCAACCCTCCTGTTCCCCGGTGACCATGGCGCACCGGCCGACGGTCCCGGTCCGGATGAGGAGTACATCGCCCAGGACGAGCCGGTACTTGCGCAGCGTGCGCGCCTTTTCGGGGACGACCCCGACGCTCTCGGCGGGCGTGATCCGCTGGTGGACGACGTCCCGGGGCAGCACGAGTCGCACGCCAGCGTGCGAGTCCGTACGATCCTCCCCTTTGACGGCCGGCCCCACCTGGAAGGAGCAGAGTTCCTTCAGAGCGAGGCGTTGCCAGCCTGCGGGCAGGGGCCCCGGGCCGCCGGTTGCGTCGTTCACAGGCCGTACCTCCTCAGCCGCACATCTGCGAGGCGGTCGATTGTCTTCGCTTGCTCGTGCAGCCTCTCGAGTTCCTCTGACAGCTCCGCCAGACGGTTCCGCGCCGCGGCCACAGCGTCAACGGCGCCCGGCGAGGGCAGTTCTTCACGTACGTAGAGCGCCGGTTCCAGTCGGTGGTCCTGTGCCGCGATCTCCGCGAACCCCACCGCCCGGCTGAGTCCCGGCTGGACACCGTGTCCGGACTCGCGCCACGACGTGTACGCCAGCACCAGCCGGTCCACATCCTCGTCCGCCAGCGCGCGGCGTGTCCGGGTGGCCATGCTGCCCAGATCCGACCCGTCCACGAAGAGGACCTGCTCCGGGCGGCCGCGAGGGGCGCGAAGGAACCAGATGTGCGTCTGGACCGCGGTCAGTTCGAAGAGCCGCGCCGGCAGGGACATCACGCACTCGACGACGCCGTCCTCGATCATCGAGGCCCTCGTCCGCCGCTCGGCGCTGCCGCGGGAGGCGGCGCCTGCGGGCATGAGAACGGCGGCGCGGCCTTCGGGGGCGAGGCGGGAGACGACGTACTGGAGCCAGTCGAACTCCCCGGAACGGGATTCGCCGTAGCGCCAGTATCTCGGCTTGTAATACGGCGACTGGCCCACGCTGCCGAAGGGCGGATTGGTGATCACCGCGTCGAACGGGCCAGGCAGGTCACCGAAGTCGTCGCTCCGCGCGGGGTACTTGGATCCGGGGAGGACACGGGGGCGTTGCGCGCCGTGGAGGTCGATGTTCATCTCGGCGAGTTGCATGGCCTCGAAGCTGTCCGCGCGGCCGGTGACGGACTCCGGCACCCCGCCGCCCTGTTCCGCGACCGCGTCCAGGTACGCGGACAGCAGCTCCCCCGTACGGACAAAGGGGTCGTGCAACCGCTTCGCGGAACCCTGAGCGGCCAGGGCCCTCGCCATGACCCGGCTCACCGACCGGGGCGTGTAGAACTCCTCGGCCGCTCCCGCGCCCGTGCTGCGCAGGAACTCGAGAAGGCGGTCGAAGGCCTGGCGGCTCTCGCCCGGGGATCCGGGCGGATTGCTGTCCAGAATCCGAACGACCTCGGGCAGCGGCACCTGGCCGTAACTCTCCTCACCCGGCACCAGACGCCTCATGGCGGTCTCCGGGTCCTTGACGAAGTGCGCCGACCACCGGTCCGGCTCCCGGATCTGGATGAAGACCAGGGACAGCAACACGTACAGGTATTCGGACATGCGCAGCCGGCCACGCAGCCGCTCCGCGTCCCGTGCGGCCAGTTGTTCCACGGCCGACAGCAAACTCCCCGACCGACGCCCGCTCAGGCCCGCCCGGAAACGGTCGCCGTACGTCGTCCCTGTGAGCTCGCCCGGCTCCAGAGCGCTGGACGGGATCGTACGGCCGGACAGCCACTCCAGGACCTGGTCGGCGCGGAACCTGTCAAGGTCGCCGCCTTCGACGGGGGCGGGGAAGTCCGCGTGGCGCCGCTCCCAGTTGGTGACGGCGGGGCGCTTCACGCCGGCCAGCCGGGCGATGTCGGAGCGCGAGACGCGCACCTCGCCGAAGTCACTCAAGAGCATCCTCCTTGCGCGCCAGCACGGACGGGAACTGGTCCATCGCCCGGACCTCCTTGCTCAGGTCGGGGTCGAGAGCGTCGAGGACCCGATAGATCCTGGCATGGTCGGCGGCGAGGCCGTCGCCATGGATGGGCTCATGGTGCATGACGCGGTTGCGCAGGCGGACCACGGCCCACAGGTCGTCGTACAAGTCGTCGCGACGGCCGACGTGCGGGAACGCCCTGTGCAGGGTGGGCACCCAGAAGACCCGGTCGTAGCGCGACACGAGCAGGGTTGTCCAGAAACCGAAGGTGAGCTCCGTGACGACATCGTCGACGGTGACCGGCCGCCTCCTCCGCTTCTGTTCCTTCGACCGCTTCCTCTCCTTGTCCTCACACTTCTTACGCGCCTTGACGACGAGGTCATGCCCTCCCCCGTCGAGCGGCGCCACCTCCCACCAGTCGGGCCGGCCGTACTTGGCGACCAGGCAGTCGTGCAGGGCGTTGCGCACGGCGAGTTCGACGCACTGCAGCGGGATGTACAGAGCAGCCGACGCCTCGACGTTCCACCGGTACAGCCGCATCGCGGCCCGGGGGTCTCCCCCGGCCGCACGCAGGTAAGGCTTGAGCCGCGGCTTGGAGAAGTACCGCTTGATCCACTCGGGCATCCTGTCGACCACTGTTTCCCCCCTTCTTCCGGGCACACGGATGCCCGGGACGTTTTCTCCATACGGAATGAGCAGAATGAGCCGCTGTGCTAGAGTCGACGGCGTACGTTCTGGGCCGCCTCTGTATGCATGCCACCCAGGGCACAGCTTGTCGGAACCCCGGCCGCAGTCCAATTGCGGCCGGGGTTCCGTGCGTTGGTCTCGAGGATAGCCGAAAGCAGTGACTCCCTCAAGCGCATTGCAGTGCAGCTACAACTGTTAACCCCTGCTGTGAGTGCCCGCCACCCGCCCTCAGCCCTGTTAAGCCCCCAAGGCCGTGAAAAAGGCCTCGCGGACGCCGCGAGGCCCTAGGTTCAATGCTTGTTCGCCGCTCGCTCTTACTTGAAGAAGGCGATCCCGTCGTCCGGCATATCGTCCGGCAGGGCCTTCGCCCAGCGTTCGACGTCCTCCGGGGTGACGACCTTCTTCAGCTGCGCCGACATGTACGGGCGCAGCTCGACGTCCGGGGTCTGCTTCTCGCCGACCCACATCAGGTCGCTGTTCACGTACCCGTACAGCCGCTTGCCGCCGCTGTATGGCCCCGAGGCCGCCGTCCGCGCCACGGCGTCGGTCACGATGTCGATCTGCGGCTTCTTGGCGGCCAGCTCGCCGTACCAGACCTCGACGACACCGTCCTGGCGCACCATGACGACCTCGACCTTGCGGTCGGCGTCGATGCGCCAGTAGCCGGACTCGGACTCCAGGGGCCTGACCTTGTTGCCGTCGGCGTCCAGCACCCAGGAGTGGGAGTGGTACTCCAGGAAGTCACGTCCGTCGTGCGTGAAGGTGACCTCCTGCCCGAAGTTGCACTTCTCGTCGCCGGGGAAGTCGTACACACCGGCGCCTGCCCAGTTGCCGAGCAGGAAGACGAAGGGCAGGAGGTCCTTGTGAAGGTCGGACGGGATCTCGATCATGAGCTGCGGAGTTCCTTGACGCGGTCCGGGATGGTGTCGACGGTCGTATTGCCGGTGGTCAGCGCTGGCCCTGGTACAGCTTCTTGACCGTCAGACCGGCGAAGGCGAGAACGCCGACGGCGACCAGAACCAGCAGGGCTTCGAAGAATGCCTCAAGCACGGGGTGCTCCTCGGACGATCGGTTGTGTGCACAAGAGCCGGGCCCAGCTTACGCGGCCCGGGCCCGGCTCACTCGGCCAGGGCGGCGCCCCGAGTCGGACCGGCCTACCATGCGGCCATGGCGAAGAAGCTCGTGATCAAGGTGACGGCGGGGGCCGACGCCCCCGAGCGCTGCTCTCAGGCGTTCACTGTCGCGGCGGTGGCCGTGGCCAGTGGGGTCGAGGTGTCCCTGTGGCTGACCGGGGAGTCGGCGTGGTTCGCGCTGCCGGGGCGGGCCGCCGAGTTCGAGCTGCCGCACGCCGCGCCGCTGCCCGACCTGATCGACTCGGTCCTCTCGGCCGGGCGTCTCACCCTCTGCACCCAGTGCGCGGCCCGGCGGGACATCACCGAGAAGGACGTCATCGAGGGCGTACGGATCGCGGGCGCGCAGGTCTTCGTCCAGGAGGCGATGGCGGACGGGACACAGGCGCTCGTCTACTGAGCCGCCGTCCTACTCCGGCGTCTCCACCCACAGACAGAACGGGTGGCCCGCCGGGTCCAGCAGGACTCGTACGTCGTCCTGGGGCTGGTACTCGGCGAGTCTCGCGCCCTCTGCCACGGCCCGCTCGGTTTCGGCGGCGAGGTCGTCGACCTCGATGTCCAGGTGGAGCATCATCTGCTGGTCGCCGGGGTCGCGGCCGGGCCAGACCGGCGGGACATACGCGCGCTCCGTCTCGAAGGCGAGGGAGACGCCCTCGGTGCCGGGTGGCGGGCCGATCAGGACCCAGTCGGGTTCCTCGCGGCGGATCTCGTAGCCGAGGAGGCGGCGGTAGAAGCCGGCCAGTTCGTGCGCGTCATGCGCGTCGAGCACGACGGTGGACACTCTCGTACGCCCCACAGGTCCCCTTCCCGGCTGCTGATCCCGGCTACTGCTGCCGCCGTCTCTTGCCGTCCAGCTCGTCCCACCACTCGTCGGACTTCGGGTCGCCGGACGGGTCGTCCCACCAGCGGTCGTCCGGGCCCCGGCGGTTGGCGACCATCGCCGCCAGGGGCGGGATCACCATCGCCACCACACACATACCGACCGCCACCGGCACCGACCAGAGGCGTACGACCGCGCAGGCGAGGACGAAGAGTCCGATGCACGTTCCCATCATGGCGAAGTAGGCGTGGCGCCGTCGCGCGTACATACGTCCAGGGTAGGCCCGTACACGGCGATGGGCCGCGCCCCTGAGGGTGCGGCCCATCGTCGTGCTGCTGTTGCCGTCAGACGGCGATCGCGACCTCCGAGAGGCCGCCCGTCTGGGCGACGACCGTACGGTCCGCCGTGCCGCCCGGGACGAGGGCACGGACGGTCCAGGTGCCCTCGGCCGCGTAGAAGCGGAACTGTCCGGTCGCCGAGGTCGGGACCTCGGCGGTGAACTCGCCGGTCGAGTCGAGGAGGCGGACGTATCCGACCACCGGCTCGCCGTCGCGGGTCACCTGACCCTGGATCGTGGTCTCACCGGGCTTGATCGTCGAGGCGTCCGGGCCGCCGGCCTTCGCTCCACACATGTCTTTCTCCATCAAGAGGTCTGACCGGACGGAAGGAAGGCCGGTCGGGGTGAACGGGGGAGTCGCTTACTTGTTGGCGCCGAGCTCGATCGGAACGCCGACCAGGGAGCCGTACTCGGTCCAGGAGCCGTCGTAGTTCTTGACGTTCTCCACGCCGAGCAGCTCGTGCAGGACGAACCAGGTGAGCGCGGAACGCTCACCGATACGGCAGTACGCGATGGTGTCCTTGGCGAGGTCGACCTGCTCGTCGGCGTAGAGCTCCTTGAGCTCGTCGTCCGACTTGAAGGTGCCGTCGTCGTTGGCGTTCTTCGACCACGGGATGTTGCGGGCGGACGGGACGTGGCCCGGGCGCTGCGACTGCTCCTGCGGGAGGTGGGCGGGGGCGAGCAGCTTGCCGCTGAACTCGTCGGGCGAGCGGACGTCGACCAGGTTCTGCGAGCCGATGGCCGCCACGACGTCGTCGCGGAAGGCGCGGATCGACTTGTTCTGCGGCTTGGCCTTGTAGTCGGTGGCGGCCCGCTCGGGGACCTCCTCGACCAGCTCGCGGGCGTCCAATTCCCACTTCTTGCGGCCGCCGTCGAGCAGCTTGACGCTGTCGTGGCCGTACAGCTTGAAGTACCAGTAGGCGTACGAGGCGAACCAGTTGTTGTTGCCGCCGTAGAGGACCACGAGGGTGTCGTTGCCGATGCCCTTCGCCGAGAGGAGCTTCTCGAAGCCC
Source organism: Streptomyces sp. NBC_00576 (assembly GCF_036345175.1). Taxonomy (NCBI): domain Bacteria; kingdom Bacillati; phylum Actinomycetota; class Actinomycetes; order Kitasatosporales; family Streptomycetaceae; genus Streptomyces; species Streptomyces sp. NBC_00576. The sequence goes on from NZ_CP107780.1 coordinate 5,030,938, forward strand.
TCCTCGTCGATGAAGTCGCGGCGGACCGGGTCCTGAAGATCCTTGGTCCAGTCGATCCGGATGGCGTTGCGGATGTGGTTCTTCTCGTAGGCGGACGTGTCCTCGTCCACCTCGACGATGGCGATGTCGGCATTGTCGAGGTTGGCCTCGACCCAGTCGGCATCGACCAGGACGTCGCTGCGGCTCATGCTGTTTCTCCTCCGGGGCAGTTGCGGCGGGGTGGTGCGTAAGCAGAGGGGTACGTACGTGTCGGTCGTACCCGGTCGTGTGCGGTCAGGCCTGCTGCGACGCGCGCACGAGGGCCCTGGGACAGGGCGCCGGGGGACGCGGGAGGGATGCGCTGCTGGACGCCGCGCGCTCCCGCTCAGAAAGGGCGACAGAGCATGGCGGCGACGCGGCACAGGTCTACTGCCCGCCGCTTCGTGAGGTCCGCCTGTCGCTGCATAGCGTCGATCGTAGGGACGGATTGCCGGGGATGTCACCGGCGTGTCGCATGATGAGATGCGATCGTCCACAATGTGGGACGCGGGAGGGGGTGAGGCGGATATTGGCGGGGTGCGGGCGAGGAGGGTGGGGGGTGCGTCCGTCGTCACATCTGCGGTACGGACGGAAGCGTCTCGCCAGTTGGACGCCCGGGCTGGGCTCGGCCTCTACGCTTGGGCTCTGGGGTTGAGGCTTGGGCCCTGCGCGCGGTCTCGGCCCTGACGCGTCCTACCCCGCCAGGCTGACGTTCGAACCCTTCACCGTGATGTCCACACCGGTCTTCGCCGCCTCGACCGAGTCCAGCTTGATGCCGCCGGGCAGGCCCTCGATCTTCTGTTCGAAGTCCGTCACCGCGCGCATCCTGCCGTCGGCGAGGTCGATGCCCAGGTTGGGCAGGGAGTCCGCCTTCACCTTCACCGTGTCGCCGTCGACCGTGACCGTACTGAGGACGGACACCGGCTGCGCCAGCTTCTTGCCGGCCACCGTTGCCTCGACCTCGACCTTGATCTTGCCGTTGCCGCCGTCCGACAGGCCCACGACCGTGGCGGTCACACCCGGGATCACTTCCACGGGCCCCGACTCGGTCGACTTGGCCGCCTTCAGCAGCTCGGCGTACGTGATGGTCGCGCTGCCGGTGGCGGTGGCCGCGGTGGCGGAGCTGTAGTCGCCGGTGAACTCGACGTCGCGCATCTGGGCGTTCAGGTCGTCGATGCGGATGTTCTGGCCCGAGGTTCCGGTGGCGGCCTCGTAGTCCTTGATGCCGACCTTGACGTCGTCCAGTTCGCCGCCGGCGACCTGGGTGAGGAAGGGGAAGCCGTTGATCGACACGTCCGGGGTGGTGGCCAGACCCTCGCTGGTCCTGAGGCGGTCCGCGACCTCGTCCTCCGCGAATCCGACGGCGACGCGGTCGGCGATCACGAAGAGTCCGCCGAGGATCACGGCGACGATGAGGAGTATTCGGAGTGCACGCATGTTCGCGACGGTACCTGGGGGGTGGCTCCGCCAGGGGTGGGGTGGGTGTGGTTGTAGATCGCTTGTGACAGGCCGGGCGGTTTCTCGCCCCCGCCGCCCCTACCCGTCCCATCCAATTCCTGGGGGCTGCGCCCCCAGACCCCCCAACGGCCCTGAACGGGCCTCGTCCTCAAACTCCCCCAGAGGGGGGACCCCCAGACGGGCTGAAAGTGCGGGCCGGCGCCGAGGGGGCAGGTGGGAAACACACCCCTCAGACCAACGCCCGCCCCACCAGATACACCGCCGGTGCAGCCGCCGCCAACGGCAACGCCACCCCCGCCGTGAAGTGCACGAACCTCGACGGGTAGTCGTAGCTCGCCACCCGGTGCCCGACGAGCGCACAGACCCCCGCCGCCACCCCCAGCAACGCGCCCTCGCTCCCCAGCTCCGTCATCCCCCCGACCGCGATCCCGGCCCCCGCAGCCGCCAGCAGGGCAACCCCCACCGACGCCGCCGTCGGCAACGGCAACGCGCGGGCGAGAACGGCCACGGCGACCGCGGCCGCCCCGACGGTCACCGCGTCCGGATCCGCCGCGAGGTGCCCCGCCGCGATGATCGCCAGCGCCGCCGAGGCGATCGTCGCCATCAGCCCGTACATCCGGGTGTCCGGGTCCGCGTGGGACCGGAGTTGCAGGACCAGGGTCAGCAGCACCCAGACCCCGAGCGTCCCCAGGATCGCCGCCGGCGCGTTCTCGCGCCCCGCCGCCAGCAGCGCGACGTCCGCCGTCAGCGCGCCCGCGAAGGCGAGGGCGATGCCCTGCCGGGCGGGCCACATACCGTTCAGCCGGAACCAGCCGGCCGCCGTGACCGCCTGCAGGATCACCAGCGGCACGACCAGCGCGTACGAGCCGATGGCCGCCGTACCGGACATGAGCAGCCCCAGCACCGCCGTGAGGGCGGCGGGCTGCAGCCCGGGCTCGATGATCGGCGAACGTCCCTCGAGCCTGGCCCGCTGCGCATCGGTGATACGAGCGTTGCCGGCGACCGTGGCGGGCCCGTACCCGGCGTCCGCCGCACCGGCCTCGTGCCCCTGCGACGGCAGGTACGGAGTCCCCGGCGCCTCCGCCACCGCGGCAGGAGCCGCCGGGGCCGCCGGAGGCGTCGTCACCGGGGCCTGCATCTGCGTCTCCCAGGTCTGCCCCTGCCACTGCTGCGTGTACTGCTGGGCCTGCGCGTCGTCGTACGCCTGCTGCTGCCCGGGCCAGGCCTGGGCCTGCGGCTGCTGTTGCTGTTGCTGATACGGGTCGTACCCCTGGTCCTGGTTCTGGCTCTGGTTCTGGTACGAATCGCCGTACTGCCCGTCGTACTGCCCGTCGTCCTGCTGCCCATACGGCTGCTGGTTGCTCATAGCGCTGCGCTCACCCTCCTGCGAACGGCGGGAGCACCTCGACCGTGCCGCCCTCGGCCAGCCGTACCGTCTCATGTTCGCGGGTGCCCACGGGGTCACCGTCGATGAGGAACGAGCATCGGCGCAGGACGCGGACGAGTTCGCCGGGGTGTCGCTCGCGGACCTCGTCGAGCGCCTCCGCGAGGGTGGCCGCGTCGTACGGCTCCTCGGCGACCCCGGCCGCGGCCTTCGCGGCGGCCCAGTAGCGCACCGTGACCTTTGGCATCTGCCTGTTCTCTGCTTCCTCGATCGATCGGCTGTGACACCGCCCAGGCTAGCCCGCGCGTGCGACAGCCCAGTCCCCGATACGGCGCAACAGCTCATCGCCCGCCGCATGCTCCGCATGCCCCATCCCCGGCTCCAGCCACAGTTCGCCCGCGTCGCCGGCCGCTGCCGCGAGCATTCGGGGATGGTCCACCGGGAAGTAGCCGTCCCGGTCGCCGTGCACGATCAGCAGCGGGGTCGGTGCTATCCGCGGTACAGCCTCCACCGGAGACAGCGGCACCGGGTCCCAGTCCCGGTGGTGGATCCGCGTCCGGAGTCCGTAGCGGCCCACCAGGCGGCCCTCGGGACGGGTGATCAGCCAGTGCACGCGCCGCATGGGGGCCGTACCCCGGTAGTACCAACGGGCCGGCGCACTCACCGAAACCACCACGTCCGACGCCGCCCCCGTGCGCCCCCCGCGCTGCGGTCCGTAAAGGGCCGCGTGCCGCAGGACCACCGAGCCACCCATCGAGAAGCCGACCGTGGCGACCCGGGTGTGCCCGAGGTCACGTGCCCAGCGGACCGCGGCGGCCAGATCGAGGACCTCCCGGTCGCCGACCGTCGAGCGTCCGCCCGACGCCCCGTGCCCCCGGAAGGAGAACGTCAGCACGGCCCCGTACTGCGCGAACGCCTCCGCCACCCGTCGAACGTGCGGCCGGTCCACATCCCCCGTAAAACCGTGCGCGACGACGAACGCCAGATGATCGGAAGGTGGCGCCGAGGCGTCGTATACAACGCCTCCCGGCTCGTATACGGCATCGATCGTCACCCCGTCGTCGGTGGTCAGAAACCTCCTCAGAGGGGTGCGACCGGCCGTCTCAGAGTTCGGGACGACGAAAGATCGCGTCACATCACCTGCCGGACCAGTGCACATGTGGGCTATTCTGCTTGGCAGAGGACTCGGGCAGCGCAGCCCCCGAGTCCTTTTGTGCTTTCGGCGGCGCTGTATACGAAGCGGGATACGAGCGGAACGCTCCAGAAACCGCAGGTGTACAGCACATAGATCGCACAGCAGTGCCGCAAACGTCCTCGCAGGGACCGAGGAGGAACCAGACGTTATGGGCGAGCGAACCGTGCACGACCGTATGGCGACAACTATCCGGGTAGGTGGGACGCGATGAGTTCACTTCTCCTCCTGACCAATGCCCTCCAGCCGTCGACGGAGGTACTCCCCGCTCTCGGCCTGCTGCTGCACAACGTGCGCGTGGCTCCGGCTGAGGGACCCGCTCTCGTCGACACCCCAGGTGCCGACGTCATCCTGATCGACGGCCGACGCGATCTGCCTCAGGTGCGCAGCCTGTGCCAGCTCCTTCGCTCCACCGGGCCCGGCTGTCCTCTCATCCTCGTCGTCACCGAGGGCGGCCTCGCGGCCGTCACCGCCGACTGGGGTATCGACGACGTTCTGCTGGACACCGCCGGTCCGGCGGAGGTGGAGGCTCGTCTCCGCCTGGCCATGGGCCGGCAGCAGATCGTCAACGACGACTCCCCCATGGAGATCCGCAACGGCGACCTCTCGGTCGACGAGGCGACGTACAGCGCGAAGCTGAAGGGCCGGGTCCTCGACCTCACCTTCAAGGAGTTCGAGCTCCTGAAGTACCTCGCCCAGCACCCGGGCCGCGTCTTCACGCGCGCGCAGCTCCTCCAGGAGGTCTGGGGCTACGACTACTTCGGTGGCACCCGTACGGTCGACGTGCACGTACGTCGGCTGCGCGCGAAGCTCGGCCCCGAGCACGAGTCGCTGATCGGGACCGTCCGGAACGTCGGTTATCGATTCGTTACGCCGGAGAAGGGCGAGCGCGCGACCGACGAGGCGAAGGCCAAGGCCGCCCTCGCGAAGTCGGACGATGCGGGCGTTACGGGCGATACGGCGGCCCTGGACGCCGTCGCGGAGTCCTCCGAGGTCACCGCCGAGGCGTGACCGGCGGTAGCCGGGTGACGGCGCACGGCATGGTCCACGCTCCGGGCGGGTAGAACGAACGCCTTACGCCCTGCCCAGAGCGGGTCCATCCGCGTAGACTCCGCGCGTGGCCAAGGTGACTAGGGATGACGTAGCTCGACTGGCGGGGACCTCCACCGCCGTCGTCAGCTATGTCATCAACAACGGACCCCGGCCGGTTGCCCCGGCCACGCGCGAGCGTGTCCTCGCCGCTATCAAGGAACTGAGTTACCGGCCCGACCGAGTCGCCCAGGCGATGGCGTCGCGGCGCACGGACCTCATAGGCCTGATCGTGCCGGACGCGCGCCAGCCCTTCTTCGGGGAGATGGCGCACGCGGTCGAACAGGCCGCGTCCGAGCGCGGAAAAATGGTGCTGGTCGGCAACTCCGACTACATCGCCGAGCGCGAGGTCCACTATCTGCGGGCCTTCCTCGGTATGCGGGTCTCCGGGCTGATCCTGGTCAGCCACGCCCTCAACGACAACGCGGCGGCGGAGATCGAGGCCTGGGACGCCCGGGTCGTCCTCCTCCACGAGCGCCCCGAGGCGATAGACGACGTCGCCGTCGTCACGGACGACCTCGGCGGCGCCTACCTCGCCGTCCGCCACCTGCTGGAGCACGGCTACGAGTACGTGGCCTGTATCGGCGGCATCGCCGAGACCCCGGCGGTCGGCGACCCGGTCTCCGACCACGTCCAGGGCTGGCGGCGCGCGATGGACGAGGCCGGCATCTCCACCGAGGGCCGTCTCTTCGAGGTCCTCTACAACCGGTACGACGCCTACAAGGCCGCCCTGGAAATCCTCGCCGACCCGGCCACCCGCCCCCCGGCCGTCTTCTGCTCCACCGACGACCAGGCGATCGGCCTGCTGCGCGCGGCGCGCGAACTGCGTATCGACGTGCCCGGCGAGCTGGCGGTGGCCGGCTTCGACGACATCAAGGAAGCGGCCCTGGCGGACCCGCCCCTCACCACCGTCGCCTCCGACCGCCCGGGCATGGCCCGCGCGGCCGTCGACCTGGTCCTCGACGACGGGGTACGGGTGGCGGGCGCGCGCCGCGAACGGCTGAAGCAGTTCCCGTCGCGGTTGGTGACTCGGCGTTCCTGCGGCTGCGAGTAGGAGCCGGTACTGCGGGGCCCGCACGTCTTTGTACGGGGCCCGCACGTCTTTATATCGGGCGTACGAGCTTCTGCCGGGCTTCTCAGGGAGCACTCAGCCAGCTCTCATGCTGGGGCGCCAAGCTCTGTTCCATGACCGAGAGCTTCCGCCGCAGCGGCGAGTACGAGAACTCCCCCGAGAACTCCTACGAGTCCTCCACCCAGAGCTCCCCCGTGAACCCGGAGTGGCCGCCCCCGCCGGCGTACCAGCCGCCGACGGTCCAGCAGCCCGCGTACCAGACCACGCAGGCCACGTACGAGCAGCCCGCAGCCGCTCCCGCGGCCACCGCCACCCTCCCCGCGGAGGCTCCGGCCCCGGAGAGTACGCCCCCCGCCGGGCGCAGGAAGCGCGCCAAGGGCCCCTTCGCCCTCCTCGCCGCCGTGGCGATCGTCGCCGCGGCGATAGGCGGCGGCACGGCGTACGGCATCCAGGAGCTGACCAACTCGGACTCCGCCGTCACCTCCAGCAGCACCAGCACCAACGTGGTGCCGTCGAGCGCCAAGGGCACGGTCGCCGGGGTCGCCTCGGCGGTCAGCCCGAGCATCGTCGAGATCAACGCGACCTCGAACGCCGGTTCGTCGACCGGTTCCGGCGTGATCATCACGACCGACGGCGAGATCATCACCAACAACCACGTCATCTCCGGCGCCTCGTCGATCAAGGTGTCGACGAGCGACGGCAAGACGTACACCGCGAAGGTCGTCGGCGCCGACAGCAAGAAGGACCTGGCCCTCATCAAGCTGGACAACGCCTCCGGTCTGAAGACGGCGACCCTCGGCGACTCCGCCGGCGTCCAGGTCGGCGACCAGGTCGTGGCCATCGGCTCCCCCGAGGGCCTGACCGGCACGGTCACCAGCGGCATCGTGTCCGCCCTCAACCGTGACGTCACCGTCGCCACGGAGGAGGGCCAGGGCCAGCAGCAACAGCAGGGCGGTGGCAGCGGCGGCGGGTGGCCGTTCGAGTTCGGCGGCCAGGAGTTCAACGGCGACACCGGCTCGTCCACGACGACGTACAAGGCCCTCCAGACGGACGCGTCCCTCAACCCCGGCAACTCCGGCGGCGCGCTCATCGACATGAACGGCAACATCGTCGGCATCAACTCCGCGATGTACTCGGCGAGTTCGTCCTCGTCGGACGCGGGCAGCGCGGGTCTCGGCTTCGCCATCCCGATCAACACCGTCAAGTCCGACCTGGCGACGCTGCGCTCGGGCTCCACCACCTGACGCACGAGAAACAGAGACAGGGGTACGTCATGATCAAGCAGGTTTCGCACAAGCTGACCGTCGGTACGGCGGACACGGGCCCGGCCGCCCTGGACCTCGCCCTCGGCGTGGCCAACGCCCTGCACCCGCCGACGGCGACGACCAGGCCCCCGGAGGTCGCGACGGTCACGCGTACGACGGCCACCCGCAGGGCAACGACACGCAGTCGCCGTCCCGCACTCAGCTGATCCCTTCCACCGCTGATCCTTTTTCGCCGCAGCAGACCGGAAACGTGCGAGGCTGAAGAAGCCCGGCACGTCCCCCCGCACCGCACCCGAGGAATCCACGACCATGAGCCCCGCCGAAGGCGACCGCGACATCCAGCGCATCCTGATCGTCGACGACGAGCCGGCAGTGCGCGAAGCACTCCAGCGCAGCCTCGCCTTCGAGGGATACGACACGGAGGTCGCGGTCGACGGCGCGGACGCCCTGGAGAAGGCGACCGCGTACCAGCCCGACCTGGTCGTCCTGGACATCCAGATGCCGAGGATGGACGGCCTGACGGCGGCCCGACGTATGCGCGGAGCCGGCACGACCACGCCCATCCTGATGCTGACGGCCCGGGACACGGTCGGCGACCGGGTGACGGGCCTGGACGCGGGCGCGGACGACTACCTGGTCAAGCCCTTCGAGCTGGACGAACTCTTCGCCCGGGTACGAGCCCTGCTGCGCCGCAGCTCCTTCGCGGCAGCCGCGGTGGCGGGCAGCCTCCCGGAGGACGAGGCCCTGACCTTCGCCGACCTGCGCATGGACCTCGCGACGCGCGAGGTGACCCGCGGCAGCCGGGCGGTGGAACTGACCCGCACGGAGTTCACCCTCCTGGAGATGTTCCTGGCCCACCCTCGCCAGGTCCTCACCCGTGAGCAGATCCTGAAGGCGGTCTGGGGCTTCGACTTCGAACCCTCCTCCAACTCCCTCGACGTGTACGTCATGTACCTCCGCCGCAAGACAGAGGCGGGCGGCGAGCCGCGCCTCGTCCACACGGTGCGGGGTGTGGGGTATGTGCTGCGCCAGGGCGGCGCGGAATGAGCAGATTGGTACGCCGGTACCGGTCCCTGCCGATCCGGTCCCGGCTGGCGCTGCTGGTCGCGGCGGCGGTGGCGTTCGCGGTGGCGGCGGTTTCGGTGACGTGCTGGTTCATCGTGCAGGGGAAGTTGTACGACCAGGTCGACCAGGACCTGCAGAAGTCGCTGAGCATGCCGCGGCTTCAGGATCAGTCCCAGTCCGCGGTCAACAACTGCACCCAGCAGACCTCGCAGGACCTCGGCAACGGACCCCGGAACACCTACTTCGAGGTGGTCACGGAGGAGGGGAAGGCCTGCGTCCTTCCGTACTCCGCCGGCACAGTCAAGGTCACCCAGGGCGACAAGGACCTGATCAAGAAGGGGAACACCACTCGGGGCACGTACCGCAACGGCACCGACTCGGAAAGCGACGACGTACGGGTCCTCGTTCTGCCCATGTTCACGATTACAGATCCGAACACGCAGACCACCTCCAACGCCGGTCTGCTCGTCGCCCTCCCCCTGAAGAACACCCAGTCCACACTCAATGACCTCGCCCTCCTGCTCCTCCTTGTCTCCGGCATCGGAGTCGTAGGCGCCGGGGCCGCAGGCCTGGCCGTGGCCCGCGCGGGTCTGCGCCCGGTCGACAAGCTCACCGAGGCCGTCGAACACGTCGCCCGTACCGAGGACCTGAGCATCCGCATCCCCGTGGACGAGGAGAGCGACGACGAGATCGCCCGCCTCTCCCACTCCTTCAACTCGATGACCTCAGCCCTCGCCAACTCCCGTGAGCTGCAACAGCAGTTGATCGCGGACGCGGGCCACGAACTCCGCACCCCCCTCACTTCATTGCGCACCAACATCGAGTTGCTGACCCGCAGCGAGGAGACGGGCCGCCCGATTCCCGAGGCGGACCGCAAGGCGCTGCTCGCCTCGGTGAAGGCCCAGATGACCGAACTGGCCGCCCTGATAGGCGACTTGCAGGAACTGTCCCGCTCGGAGGGCCAGCGGGGCGAACGCGTCCAGGTGGTCTCCCTGGAGGACACCGTGGAGTCGGCCCTGCGCCGAGCCCGCCTGCGCGGCCCCGAACTGACGATCACGGCGGACATCCAGCCCTGGTTCGTCCGGGCGGAGCCCTCCGCCCTGGAGCGAGCGTTGGTCAACATCCTGGACAACGCGGTGAAGTTCAGCCCCGAGGGCGGCACGATCGAGGTGCAGCTCGCGGCCGGTGTCCTCACGGTCCGCGACCACGGGCCCGGTATCCCCGCCGACGAGATCCCCCACGTCTTCGACCGCTTCTGGCGCTCCCCGAGCGCACGGGCGTTGCCCGGTTCCGGCCTGGGCCTGTCGATCGTCGCCCGCACGGTCCAACAGGCGGGCGGCGAGGTCACGTTGGCACGCGCGTCGGGTGGCGGCACGGTGGCTACCGTACGGCTGCCGGGGGCACCGGTGCCGCCGCCGGAGACGGCTTAGGAGCATGCGGGTGCCGCCGCTCACTGACCGGGTTCCAGCCGCCTCGCAGCGCAGCGAATTCCGGCGTGCCGGGCGACGGCTTCGCGCAGCGCCTTCGGGGTCCGCTCCGGCATCGAGGGTATGTCCGGTACGGCCCCCTCGGAGCGAACGGGCAGCGCCGAGACGGCGGGCGGGTACGGGCCGCTGGAGGCGCTGGCCCGCAACAAGGTCAATGTGAAGAACGTTCTCACGGCATGGCCGGACATGCTGCGGGTGGCCCGCTCCCTGGGCGGATTGCCAAGACCCTCCACCGGGACGGGATGGAGGACCAGCTCGGCTCACTCGGCCTGGTCCTGAACGCCGTGGCGCTTTGGACGACCCGCTAGCGGCATGCCCCAGGGCGTACGAGGTGGCGCATCGTCACGTCCTACTCATCCGGGTCCCAGGCGCTGAGCTGGTCGAAGAGACGTCGGTCGCCGTCGAGCTCCAGGGAGTCGAACGGGATACGGTCGTACAGGCTGAGGACCAGCTCGCCGGCCGTGCCCCGAGCGGAGGCGGAGGCGGAGGCGGAGGCGGAGGCGGCGGCCGGGTCATGGCCGGCAGCGGTGGCCGATATGGTGCCGGGCCCGGGGAGACGGGCGGTCCGTGCGCCGTCGGCGGAGAGCGAGAGGCGCCAGGAGCGGCCCTCGGAGGCGTGGAAGTCGACGGCAGCGGGCTTGTGTGGCCAGGCACTTGTCGTTGCGACGCAGGTGGACAGGAACTCGTCGACACCGTCGAGGGCCACCTCGGCCGGCAGCGGCTGCGGGGCACCCACGGTGATCTGGGCGTCGTAGGTGTGCACCGCGAACTGCTGGAGCTGGTGCCGAGCTACGGCACGGGAGGTCTGCGGCGACTGCGACGTCTCCCACCACGTCCAGCAACCGCGATCCGGGCCGGCCTTCCGCAATGCGTCCAGCAGTTGCGCCGTGGACTCCGCCAACCAGGCCAGCAGGGCCTCGCGCTCCCGAGGCGCAGCCGGGGCGCCCTCCGCTGCGGACTTGGCCGGAGCAGGCCCTGCGGCGACGGTGGCGGCCCAGTCGCGGCGCCCCTCGCCGATGTGCTGCGCCAGATCGAACAGCGTCCACTCCGGGCAGGTCGGCACCTGTACGTCGAGGCTGGGCGCGGAGGCGACCGCGGCGCGGAAGGCAGTCGACCGTTCGTCGATCAGTCGCAGCAGAACGGGGAACTCGAGTGTCATTGTCACCCGGAATCTCTACCACTGCGTTCCGACAATCGGACAGCGATTTTCACAGCCGCCATCGCGGGCGGACCCTCACCACCGCGGAGAAATGATGGAGGACCTCTCCGCCGCCGACCGTGCGTCACACACGGTCATGGCCATAAATGTTCATCTGTGAGAGTCCTGCGACAGGCCTTGGAGTAACCGCGTTGCCGCAGATCACCGTTCGCGAAAATCCGCTCAGAACCCGCGCGTTGTGCGAGGCGGACGTCCTGCGGATCGCGGTCAGCCGGGGTGGGCGGAGCCCGATGGACCCGGCGGAGTGGTGATACCGGGTTTCCTCGGTCGCGAAGCCGAGCAGCGGCTCCGCTTCGCGACCGAGATTTCCCCCGTTGCGGAATCAACAATGCCGGTCAGGCGCCCTGTTGTCGTTGGCAGTCGGTCCACAGTTTCTTGGCGCTGCGTCTACTTCCGGCCTGTTACCGCCCGAACTCGAACAGCGCCTGTTGCCTGTACTCCTTGGGGGACATCCCGTACTCCGCGCGGAAAGCCCGCGTGAAGTCGGACGGGCGCGGATACCCCCAGCGGGCGGCGATGACGTGGATCGGCGTGCAGCGCAGCGAGCCGTTCGCGAGGTCGCGGTGGGCGTTCTCCAGGCGTCGGCGGCGGATCCAGGTCGCGACCGGTTCGCCCTGTGTCTGCTGCTGGAAGATGCGGTGCAGGTAGCTGAGCGAGATGTTGTGGGCGGCGGCGATCACCGGCGGTGCCAGTTCGGAGTCGTGGAGGTTCTGCCGGATGAAGTCCTGGACGTGCTTTGCCGTGGCCCGCCCCCGGGTCTCCGGCGACAACGCGGACTCCGCTTCCAGCAGCTGCGCGAACCAGGCCGACATGAGGTCGAGGACGACCGTGCCCAGGCGGGGCGCGTCGGACGGCTGAAGCGTGCCGATCTGCCGGTTCAGCCCGACGACGAACTCCGCCAGGAGCGCGCCGACGCCGTCGCGCCCCGGCAGGTTCAGGCCCAGCAACTCCCGTACGCGGTGCGGCGGCAGGGGCAGCAGCGCCTTGGGGAAGTCCACGGCCATCCCCGTGACGATCCCGCCCTGCCGGTCGTCCGCCGACCTGACGTCGTACGGCTGCGAACTGTCGGCCAGGTGCAGGTCACGTGAGGTGAACGTGCTGGCCTGCCCGGCGTGGTCGAGCGCCAGTCCGCCGTCGAGCAGCAGGGTCAGGTGATAGAACTCGGGGTCCTCCTGGCGCACCATTTTCGGGGTCCGCCGGTAGCGCGTCGGCATGAACGACATCTGGCTCACGACCACCGGTCCCAGTTCCAGCAGTCGCTGCTCCGCCCAGAAGTCGGCGGCGTGCTCGCTGACGAGTGCGCTGGAGCGCGTCCGGCCGACCAGTTCCTGCCAGTAGTCGAACCTGTCCGGCGCAGGTACGTCCTCCGTACGGAACACCGTCCCGATCATTCCGCTTCCCCTCCGGTTCCCGATCTTCGTCTCGTCAGCACGGCAACCTTTCCTTCCTCAGCTGCGACAGCCAACTGACGTGGTTCTCCCTCCAGTTAACCCCTCACTTGATCGGAAGCAGCCGTGAGCGAAACCCGCAGCAAGCCCCGTACCCCTCGTCGTCACCGCCGGCGCAAGACCGCTCTGCTCGCCGGGATCCCGCTGGCCCTCACCTCCGCCGGAGCCATGGCCTACGGCGGTGTCTTCGGCGTGTTCGGTCAGGACGCGCAGCCCAAGGCGGCCGCCGCGGCTGCCACGACCTCCGCGCTCGCCGGTGTCACCGACGTTGCCAACGGCTTCGCGTCGGTCAACGCCCTTGGTCAGAACGGGACTTACGGTGGCCGGGACGGCCAGACCGTCACCGTGAAGACGCTCGCCGACCTGGAGAAGTACGCGACCGCGTCCGAGCCGTACATCATCGTCGTCGCGGCGACCATCAACATGAACCCGGTCGGCAAGGAGATCAAGGTCGCCTCCGACAAGACCATCATCGGGGCGGGAACTTCCGGGCACATCGTCGGTGGTGGGTTCTTCCTCGGTACCGGGGTCCACAACGTCATCATCCGGAATCTCACCATCCGGGACGCGTACCAGGGCATCTGGAACGACAAGGAGCACGACTTCGACGCCATCCAGATGGACGGCGCGCATCACGTGTGGATCGACCACAACGACCTGCGGCACATGGCCGACGGGCTGATCGACAGCCGCAAGGACACCACCTACCTGACCGTGTCCTGGAACAAGCTGAGCCAGGAGAACAAGGCGTTCGGCATCGGCTGGACCGAGAACACCACCGCCGACATCACGATCCACCACAACTGGATCCGCGAGACCGAGCAGCGCAACCCGTCCACCGACAACGTGGCCCACGCGCACCTCTACAACAACTACCTGGAGGACGAGGCCGGGACCACCATCAAGTCCTCGTACGGCAATTACTCGCGCGGCAAGACCAACATGGTGCTGGAGAACTCCTACTTCCAGGGCATGACCAACCCCGTCGTACGGGACGCCACCGCCACCCTCGTCCAGCGCGGCAACGTCTTCGCGGGGACCAGTGGCAAGAACGAGAGCGGGGGATCGGGCGCGGCCTGGGACCCGAAGACCTACTACACCTACACGCTCGACAAAGCCGCCGACGTGCCCGCTCTCCTCAAGTCCGGTGTAGGGCCGCGTAGTTCGGTGGCCAAGGCGACCACCGCTACCACCGCTACCACCACAAGTACAACGGCCGCCGCCGCGACCACGCTCACCGTCGCCGCTGACGGCTCCGGCCAGTACCGGACCGTGCAGGCCGCCGTGAACGCCGTACCCGCGAACAACGCCTCCCGGGTGGTCATCTCCGTCAAGCCGGGCACGTACCGCGAGCTGGTCAAGGTCCCGTCGAACAAGCCGCACGTCACCATCCAGGGCAGTGGCGGCAGCCGCAAGGACACCACGATCGTCTACAACAACGCGTCCGGTACGCCGAAGCCCGACGGCTCCGGCACGTACGGCACCGGCGGCAGCGCCACGGTCGCCGTCGACGGGGACGACTTCCAGGCCCGCAACCTGACCATCTCCAACGACTTCGACGAGGCCGCGCACCAGGACATCGCCAACCAGGCGGTCGCCCTGCGCACCTCCGCCGACAAGGTGTTCCTCGACGGCGTCATCGTCAGCGGCGACCAGGACACCCTGCTGGTGGACACCGCGTCCAAGGACAAGCTGGGGCGCGTCTACATCACCAACTCCTATGTCATCGGCAACACCGACTTCATCTTCGGCCGGGCCACCGCCGTGATCGACAAGTCCGTCATCACGCTGAAGAAGCGCTGGAACGGCACCTCGGCCGGCTATGTCACGGCCCCCAGCACCGCCGCGAACCGCAAGGGCATCCTGATCGCCAACTCGACGGTGAACGGTGACGTCTCCGACCGCAGCTTCTACCTCGGCCGCCCCTGGCACGCGGGCGGCGACGCGAGCCTCGACCCGCAGACCACCATCCGCAACACGACCCTGAGCGCCGCGATCAGGACCACCCCCTGGACCGACATGAGCGGCTTCTCCTGGAAGGACGACCGCTTCGCCGAGTACCAGAACAAGGGCGCGGGCTCGGGCGCCGCGAGCACCGACCGCCCGCAGCTGACCGACGCCCAGGCCACGGGCCAGGAGGTCGCCGACTGGCTGGGCGACTGGACGCCGACGGCCGGCTGACCGGACAGGGCATCACAGAGGGCCCGAGGCGACATGCCTTGGGCCCTCTGGGATACAACCGCTAGCGCACCGCTACCGCACTGCTAGCGCACCACTACCGCTACTGAACGATCGTGATCCGCTTGGCCGCCGGCGGCGCGATCGGTGTCGTAGCCGTGGAGTTGGCGGTCAGGTAGTCCGCCAGCACCGCGAGGTCGTCCGCGCCGACCAGGTCGTTCGTGCCCTGGCCCAGCGTCGGGAAGCCGTCGCCGCCGCCCGCGAGGAAGTTGTTCGTCGCGACGCGGTAGGAGGCGGCCGGGTCGATCGCCGCACCGTTCAGCCTGACCGAGTCGGCGACCAGGCGCGCGGCGCCGGCCTTCGTCAGGTCAAGGGTGTAGGTGAGCCCCGACGACACCTGGAGCACCTTCGGCGAGGCCGCGTTCGTGCCGCTCACCTGCTCCTGGAGTACGGAGATCAGCTGGGCGCCGGTGAAGTTCTGGAGGTTCACCGTGTTGGAGAACGGCTGGACGGTGAAGCCCTCGGCGTAGGTGACGACACCGTCGCCCTCGGCGCCCTTCGCCGCGAAGGTGAGCCCCGCGCGGATACCGCCCGGGTTCATCAGCGCGAGGTCGGTCTCCGGGTCGAGCTTCTTGCCGTACGCCAGTTGCGAGTCGGCGATGAGGTCGCCCATCGGGGACTCGGTGCCGGTGTTGTTGATGTCGCCGGAGATGTAGCCGATCGCGCGGTTGCCGATGGGCGCCGCGAGGGTGTTCCAGCGGGCGATCAGGTCGGTCATGTCCGGGGCCTTGGCGACGGTCCGGGTGACCACGTGGTTCGCGGAGCGGACGGCCGTACGGGCGATGTCACCCGTCTTGCGGTCGTACGTCAGCGTGGTGTCCGTGTAGAGGCGGCCGAAGGACGCGGCCGAGGTGACCGTGCGCGGCTTGCCCGACGGGTCCGGGATCGTGCACGCGTACGCGGCGTGCGTGTGGCCGGTGACCAGCGCGTCGACCTTCGGGGTGATGTTCTTCGCGATGTCGACGATCGGCCCGGAGATGCCGGAGCCGCCGCCCGCCGCGTTGCAGTCGTAGTTGTAGGCCGACGAGGCCGGGAGGCCGCCCTCGTGGATCAGCGCGACGACCGACTTGACGCCCTGCTTCTCCAGCTCCTTGGCGTACTTGTTGATCGTCTCGACCTCGTCCTTGAACTTGAGGCCCTTCACGCCCTCGGCGGAGACGACGCCCGGGGTGTCCTCAAGGGTCACGCCGATGAAGCCGATCTTGACGCCGTTCTTCTTCCACACCCAGTAGGGCTTGAGGATCGGCTTCTTGGTCTTCTCGTCGAGCACGTTCGCCGCGAGGTAGGGGAAGTCCGCCCCCTTGAACTTCTTGCCCTTGACGTAGCAGCCGTCGGTCGGGTGGCAGCCGCCCTTCTGCAGGCGGCCCAGTTCCTTGGCGCCCTCGTCGAACTCGTGGTTGCCGACCGAGGTGACGTCGAGGTCGAGGCCGTTGAGCGCCTCGATGGTGGGCTCGTCGTGGAAGAGGCCCGAGATCAGCGGGGAGGCACCGACCATGTCGCCGCCGGCCGCCGTGATCGAGTACGGGTTGTCCCCGCGCGCCTCGCGCAGGTGCGTGGCGAGGTACTCGACACCGCCCGCGTCGATCGTCTTCGTCGTGCCGTCGGCCTGGATCTCGGTGACCCGGCCGGAGGAGCCGGACGGCGGCTCCAGGTTGCCGTGCAGGTCGTTGAAGGACAGCAGCTGCACGTCCTGGTAGCGGCTCGGCTTGCTCTGGCCCTTACCGGCGGGCTTGTACGAGCTGTCGCCGGCGCTGGCCGGAAGAGCGGCGGCGGCGAGTGCGCCGACCGTGACGATGCCGGCGGCGCCGGCGAGCAGCGCGTGCGTACGGCGTCTGCGGCGGTGGTACGGCTGGGGTGTGGCTGGCATGTGCCCCCCTGAAGTAAGAAGCAAGTACGGGGTAAGAAGCAGGTGCGACGTAAGAAGACCGTGAGAATTCAGTCCCGTCCCGGCGCAGCCTAGGGTCAACGCGCGTAGCGCGACAGGGGTTCAGGGTTACGGAACGGTTGCCTCCCCGGGAGATTCGCCATGAATCGGGCAGGCCTTACCCTCATAGCCATGACCAGCGACGACACCGCGCCCCTTGCCCCCCCCGGCCTGTCTCGTTCCATCGACACCCTGGCCACCCTCACCCCCGAGCAGGCCGACGCAGTCCTCGCACTGCTCGCGGACGCCGCCCGGACCGACGGCCAGCAGGCGGTGTCCGAGCAGGGACGGCTCCAACTGCGCGGGGGCGCCCGCCAGGGCGTGTCGCACTTCCTCCTGACCGCCGGCGGTGAACTCGTCGGCTACGCACAGCTGGAGGACACCGACCCGGTCGAGGCCCCGGCCGCCGAGCTGGTCGTCCACCCGGCCCACCGCGGTCACGGTCACGGGCGCGCCCTCGGTTCGGCCCTGCTGGCCGCCTCCGGCAAGCGGCTGCGCGTGTGGGCGCACGGCGGCCACTCCGCCGCCCGGCATCTGGCCCAGGTCCTCGGCCTGACCCTCTTCCGCGAACTGCGCCAGCTGCGCCGGCCGTTGACCGACCTGGAGCTGCCCGAGCCGAAGCTCCCGGAAGACGTGACGGTACGGACCTTCCTCCCCGGCGAGGACGACGCGGCCTGGCTCGCCGTGAACGCCGCCGCCTTCGCCCACCACCCCGAACAGGGCTCCCTCACCCAGCGCGACCTCGACGACCGCAAGGCCGAGGCCTGGTTCGACCCGGAGGGCTTCTTCCTCGCCTTCCGCGAGGGCGAACTCATCGGCTTCCACTGGACGAAGACGCACGCGGCGGAGCGCCTCGGCGAGGTGTACGTCATCGGTCTGCGCCCCGGGGCCCAGGGCGGCGGCCTCGGCCGGGCGCTCACGACGATCGGCCTGCGCCATCTGGCCCAGCGCGGGCTGCCCACGGCGATGCTGTACGTCGACGCGGACAACACGGCGGCGGTGAGCCTGTACGAGCGACTCGGCTTCGAGACCCACGAGACGGACCTCATGTACCGAACAGAGTCGTAGCACGCGGGTACGCGCGGGCAGTCGTCGGACGAGGGGGCGGTGATCTTGACACCGCCCCCTCTCTTGGTCCACCCTTTCACTACTCAATTAGTGAAAGGGTGGTTGTACGAGTGGTCGAGTACCGCATCGACAGACGCACCGGCGTCGCCACCTATCTGCAGATCGTCCAGCAGACCAAACAGGCCCTACGTCTGGGCCTGTTGGAACCCGGCGACAAGCTGCCCACGGCCCGTGAGGTCGTGGAGGCCACCGCCATCAATCCGAACACCGTCCTGAAGGCCTACCGCGAGCTGGAGCGCGAAGGCCTGGTCGAGGCGCGGCGAGGCCTCGGCACGTTCGTCCGCAAGTCGCTGGGGGCCGCCCCGGCGGACTCCCCCTTCGGGGCCGAACTGGCCGACTGGGCCGGCCGGGCCCGCGCGGCCGGACTCGAACGGGACGACGTGGCGGCGCTGTTCACTTCCGTACTCGACACGCATTTCAAGGGGGACCAAGGATGAGCGACACCGCCATGGAGGCGGCCGGACTGGGCAAGCGGTTCGGCCGGAAGGGCTGGGCGCTGCGCGAGTGCACGTTCCGGCTGCCGGCCGGGCGCGTCTGCGCGGTCGTCGGGCCCAACGGCGCCGGCAAGTCGACGCTGCTGGCCCACGCGGCCGGGCTGCTCAGGCCCACCGAGGGCACGCTCACCGTCCTCGGCACCAGCCCGGCGGAGGCGCGTGAACGCATGGCGTACGTCGCCCAGGACAAGCCCCTGCACCCCCAGCTCACCGTCGCGGACACCCTCCGCCTGGGCCGGGAGCTCAACCCACGGCGCTGGGACGCGGCCGTCGCCGAGGGCGTCGTCGCGGACGGCGCCCTCGACCCCGACGCCAAGATCCGCACCCTCTCCGGCGGCCAGCGCACCCGGGTCGCACTCGCCCTCGCCCTCGGCAAGCGCCCCGAACTGCTGCTCCTGGACGAGCCGATGGCCGACCTCGACCCGCTCGCCCGGCACGAGCTGATGGGCACCCTGATGGCCGACGCCGCCGACAACGGCACCACGGTTGTCATGTCCTCGCACGTTGTCGCCGAGCTGGAGGGCTCCTGCGACCACGTCCTCCTCCTGGGCGCCGGCCAGGTCCGCCTCGCCGGCCCGCTGGACGACCTGCTCGGCGCCCACGCCCTGGTCACCGGCCCGGCCGCCGACCTCGACGGCCACACGGTGATCGAGTCCCGTACGACGGGCCGCCAGACCACCGCCCTCATCCGCTCCGGGGGCCGCCTCGCCGGCACCTGGCAGAGCGCCACCCCCACCCTGGAGGAACTGGTCCTCGCCCACCTCCGCTCCCCCGCGGCACCGGCGCTGCACATCGACGAAGCCGAGTCGGCGGAGGCCGCCGTATGACCGCCACCGCACTCGCGGCACCCAAGCAACCCGCGAAGCAGCGCACCCGCCGTCTCCACGGCCTCCCCTGGACCCTGCTGCGCGTGCACCGCTCCGCACTCTGGTTCTGGCTGTTGTACGTCACCGTGACCGCCGGCGTGATCCTGTGGACGTACGGGCCGGGCGCGGACTCGGCCCTGGCGGAACTGGCCAGGTCGGGCTGCGGTGACGGCACTCCGAACCTCGGCTGCGACATGGCGAGCGCGAACATGAGCCGCTGGGACACGGGCATGGCCCTCGGCAGCGGTCTCATGGCCGTCGCCCCGTTCCTGACCGCCGCTTGGGCGGGCGGCGCGCTCATCGGCCGTGAGCTGGAGAACGGCACCGCACAGCTGGCCTGGACACAGTCCGTGTCCCCGGCGCGCTGGCTGGCCGGCAAGCTCGCGGTACCGGCCGTACTGATCGTCACCGGCACTCTCCTCCTCACCGTCCTGCACCGCATGATGTGGACGTCCCACCCCGAACTGGCGCGCTGGTACGGCAGTTGGAACTGGTACGACCCCCAGATCTTCAACGCCAACGGCATCTCCGCCACCGCCTACGCCCTGCTCGGCCTGGCCCTCGGCGTCCTCGCGGGCATGATCGCGCGCCGCTCGCTGCCCGGGCTGGGCATCGGAATCGTCGGCATCGGCATCGTCGTACAGCAGTTCCAGTCCCTGCGCCCACACCTGTGGCCGGCCGAGACCCGGAAGAGCCCCATCGGGTTCGAGGCCCCCGACGGCATGATCGTCGGCAAGGGCTCCTACACCTCCACCGGCGCCCGCATCCCCGACCTGCTCTGCGGCGACAGCACCGCGTGCGTCACCCGCAACGACGTCGCCGGCGTCTACCTCGACTTCCACCCCGTCTCCCACTTCTGGCCCCTCCAGCTCATGGAGACCGGCCTCCTCCTCGCCCTCGCGGCGGTGGCCGCACTGGCCGCGTTCGTCCTCCTCAAGCGCCGCACGGGAGCCACCCGATGACCACGACCACCGCACGCACGGCCCCCGCGAGACCGCGGCGCACCCTCGCCCTCCCGGGCCTCGTCCGGGCCACCCTCCGCCTGCACCGCTGGGCCCTCTGGTTCTTGCTGCTGCTGGTCGCCGTGGCCGCCGGGGCGACGCTGTGGATATACGGCTGGGGGACCGACGCGGCCTTCACCGAGTTCGTCCGCAGGGGCTGCGTCGACGCGGTCACCGGCGACAGCTGCGACTTCGCCGGCCCTGCGTACACCCGCTACGACACCGCCGAGGACATCAGCGGCGGCCTCATCAACTTGCTACCGCTGCTCGCGGCCCTCTGGGCGGGCGCCGCGCTCATCGGCCGCGAGCTGGAGAACGGCACGGCCCAGCTGGCCTGGACCCAGTCCGTGTCCCCGGCCCGCTGGCTCGCCGCCCAGCTCGCCGTACCGGCCGTACTGATCACCGCGGGCACCCTCCTCCTCGCTCTCCTGCACCACCTGGCGTGGGGCGCGCACGCCGAGCTGTTCCGCGGGAGGGGGCCCCGGCAGTGGCATGACAACAGCAACTACTTCGCGAACGGCGCCCTCGTCCCCGCGTACGCCCTGCTCGGCCTTGCGGTCGGCGCCCTGATGGGACTGCTCGTACGACGGTCCATGGCCGCTCTCGGCACCACCTTCTTCGCCTTCCTGACCCTTGAGTTCGTGATCTCGTTGCTGCGTCCGTACCTGTGGCCGGTCGAGACCCTGACCAGCAAGAACGGCTACCCGGACTACATCGGCATGGTCGTCGACGACGGCGCCCTGACCTCCACCGGGAAGCACATCACCGACCCGATCTGCGTCGCCGACACCCAGTGCCTCGCCCGCCACGACGTCGTCGGCTACTACCGCGACTACCACCCGTCCTCCCACTTCTGGCCCCTCCAGCTCATGGAGACCGGCCTGGTCCTCGCCCTCGCCGCCGCCGCGACGGCCGCCGCCTTCTGGCTGCTGCGCCGCCGCACGGTCTGAGGCCCGGCGCACGGTCTCAGCGCCGCCGCGCCGACCCGGGTATGCCCCTTCCACCGGGGAGAAGGGGCATACCCGCCCCCCGCGAGCCGCCCGCCGATATCCCGCACGTCATGTCCCCGTAACCAGTGATTCAGCCAGGCTTGCAAGGCTCACCCAATGACGCCCGCCGTGCCTGAGTCTTCACCGCCCCCAGAGGGCGCCAACGGGACCGGAGCGGCCCAGTCCGCCCCCGCCGCGCTCACACCCGCGCGTTCCGACGCGCCTGTACCGGCCCGGGCGCGGAACAATGGGGTCATGAGCCAGCCAAACGCCCAGTCGCAGGTCCAGCACGCGCAGCCGTCCGTCGGTTCTCTGACGTCCCACCGCCCGCACACAGTGTCGGCCGTGGTCTCCGACCTGGAACCCGACATCGACGCCGACCTCGACGAGTACGAGGAGGCCCCCTACGACGGCGAGCTGCTGCCGCAGGGCCGCTTCCTCGACCGGGAGCGCAGCTGGCTCGCGTTCAACGAGCGGGTGCTCGAACTGGCCGAGGATCCCGACACCCCCCTTCTCGAACGGGCTAACTTCCTGGCGATCTTCGCCAGCAACCTGGACGAGTTCTTCATGGTCCGGGTGGCCGGCCTGAAGCGCCGCATAGCCACCGGTGTGGCCACCCGTTCCGCGTCCGGCCTCCAGCCCCGCGAGGTCCTGGAGATGATCTGGGCCCGCTCCCGCGAGCTCATGGCCCGGCACGCCGCCTGCTACCAGGAGGACGTGGCCCCGGCGCTCGCCGAGGAGGGCGTGCACCTGGTCCGCTGGAGCGAGCTGACGGAGAAGGAGCAGGCCCGCCTGTTCACCCTCTTCCGCCACCAGATCTTCCCGGTCCTCACCCCGCTGGCCGTCGACCCGGCGCACCCCTTCCCGTACATCTCGGGCCTCTCCCTGAACCTCGCGGTGATCGTCCGCAACCCGGTGAGCGGACACCGCCACTTCGCGCGCGTGAAGGTACCGCCGCTGCTGTCCCGCTTCCTGGAGGCCTCCCCGAGCCGGTACGTGCCCCTCGAGGACGTCATCGCCGCGCACCTCGAAGAGCTGTTCCCCGGCATGGAGGTCCTGGAGCACCACGCCTTCCGCCTCACCCGCAACGAGGATCTGGAGGTCGAGGAGGACGACGCCGAGAACCTCCTGCAGGCCCTGGAGAAGGAACTGATGCGGCGCCGCTTCGGGCCGCCGGTGCGCCTGGAGGTCGAGGAGTCCATCGACCGGTACGTCCTCGACATGCTGGTACGGGAGTTGAAGATCACCGAGGCCGAGGTGTACCCGCTGCCGGGTCCGCTGGACCTCACCGGCCTCTTCGGTATCTCCTCCCTCGACCGGCCCGAGCTGAAGTTCCCCAAGTTCATCGCCGGCACCCACCGCGACCTGGCCGAGGTCGAGTCGTCGTCCGCGCCGGACATCTTCGCCGCCCTGCGCGAACGGGACGTCCTCCTCCACCACCCGTACGACAGCTTCTCCACCTCCGTCCAGGCCTTCCTGGAGCAGGCGGCGCTCGACGACGACGTCCTCGCCATCAAGCAGACCCTGTACCGGACCTCGGGCGACTCCCCGATCGTGGACGCCCTCATCGAGGCCGCCGAGGCCGGCAAGCAGGTCCTCGTGCTCGTCGAGATCAAGGCCCGCTTCGACGAGCAGGCGAACATCAAGTGGGCACGGAAGCTGGAGGAGTCCGGCTGCCACGTCGTGTACGGGCTCGTCGGCCTGAAGACCCACTGCAAGCTGTCCCTGGTGGTCCGGCAGGAGGGCGACACGCTGCGCCGCTACTCCCATGTCGGCACCGGCAACTACCACCCCAAGACGGCCCGCCTGTACGAGGACCTGGGCCTCCTGACAGCCGACCAGCAGGTGGGCGCGGACCTCTCGGACCTGTTCAACCGCCTGTCCGGCTACTCCCGCCGCGAGACCTACCGACGCCTCCTGGTGGCCCCCAAGTCCCTGCGGGACGGCCTGATCTCGCGGATCAACAAGGAGGTCCAGCACCACCGTGCCGGACGCCCCGCGTATGTCCGTATCAAGGTCAACTCGATGGTGGACGAGGCGCTCATCGACTCGCTGTACCGCGCCTCCCAGGCAGGCGTCCCGTGCGACATCTGGGTCCGCGGCATCTGCGCCGTACGGCCCGGAGTCCCCGGCCTCTCCGAGAACATCAAGGTCCGTTCCGTCCTCGGCCGCTTCCTCGAACACTCCCGGCTCTTCGCCTTCGGCAACGGCGGCGAGCCCGAGGTGTGGTTCGGCAGCGCCGACATGATGCACCGCAACCTCGACCGCCGCATCGAGGCACTCGTCAGGGTCACGGACCCGGCCCACCGGGCCGCGCTCAGCCGAATGCTGGAAACCGGCATGTCCGACCTCACCCAGTCCTGGCACCTGGGCCCGGACGGCGAGTGGACCCGGCACGCGACGGACTCCGAGGGCCATCCGCTGCGGCACGTCCAGGAGATGCTCATAGACGCCCGGAGGCGCAGGCGTGGCCCAGCAACACCTTGACCCGACCGACCCCACGACGGCCGGCCCCGTGACGGCGGACGCCCTGGCGGACTACCTACGGGCGCAGGCGACGGAGTTCCTCCGCGCCCTGCGCCTGCACAGGGAGACCGGCCCGGGCTCCGCCTCCCCCGGGCAGGAGCCCGGGAACGCGGCCCGCGCCCTGCACCACGCGGCCCGCCGCATCACGGGCACCCTCCACACCTTCCGCCCCCTCCTGGACCCCACCTGGTCGGAGGCGATGCACCCCGAACTGGCCTGGCTCTCGGGCACCCTGGCCAGGGAACACGCCTACGCGGCCCGCCAGGAACGCCTGCTACTGGCCCTGCAGCGCCTGTCGGGGGCGGCACCTTTCCCGACGCAACCAGCTGTGGACAGTCGAACCCGCCCAGCTGTGGGCAGTCGTTCCGCTGGGGCGGATCCCGTCCCACTGAAAGCGGAACCCGGCACCGCCGGCCCCCAGTCCCACCCGGCGCCCCCGGACCGCAGCAACCTGACAGTAGGTGCAGCGAAAGCAGGCGCCCTGCTGGAACGCCAACTGACCCTGGCCCGCACCCGAGCCCACTCGGCAGCCCTGCAGGCCCTCGGCTCAAGCCGCTTCCACGCGGTGGCCGACAACGTCGCGGTCCTCGCCAGCGAAGTCCCCCTCACCCCCACCGCCACCACCGCCGATCTACGCCCCCTGGCCACCGCGGCCCACGACCGCCTCTGCGACGCCGTGACCGCCCTCCCCCTCCTCACCGCCGGCCACCCCTACAACGCCGAGGCCCTCGTCCACGGCCTCTCCCCCGACCCGGCCCCCCACCCCCAGGACGCCCCCTGGCACCACGTACGCCTCCTCCTGCGCCTGCGCCGCTACGCCCACGAGGTCCTGGAGGGCGACGAAGCCCGCGTCGACGTACGGATGCTGACGGCCGGCACGGCACTCAACCGGCACCGGGACGCGTCCGAGGCCGCCGCGGCGGCGGCAGCGGCGGCCCGCACCCCACGCATCGCCCCGGCGACGGCGTACGCACTCGGCGTGCTCCACGCCGACCAGCGCCACGAGGTCGAGGCGGCACGGTTCGCGTTCCAGCAGTCCTGGGAGAAGAAGGCGATGAGTACGAGGTGACGTCCGCCGAAGAACGCCCCGAAGAAAGCCCCGAAGAACGACCGGGAGAACACCCCGACGAACATCCCGACGAACGCCCCGTACTGGCCGCGGGCTGCGTCCTGTGGCGTCGCTCGCCCGTGGACGGCGGCCTGGAGATCTGCCTCGTCCACCGGCCGAAGTACGACGACTGGTCGCACCCGAAGGGCCGCCTGAAGCGGGACGAGGAGACACTCGTCGCAGCGCTGCGCGAGGTCAAGGAGGAGACGGGCTACGAAGCCGCCCCCGGCGCTCCCCTCACCACCTCCCACTACGAGGCCAACGGCCGCCCCAAACAGGTGAGTTACTGGGCGGCGGAGGCAACGTCCGGCGCCTTCGCCCCGAACGACGAGGTCGACCGCATCCTGTGGCTGCCCTCAGCGGCGGCCCGCGAACGCCTGACCCAGCCCCGCGACAAGGACCTGATCGACGAACTTCCGGCCCTGCCGACGGAGTAGGGCGGGCAAGCTAGGGCCGGTCGCCCACATGCCCCTTGCCGTCCGTCCGGGCCAGACTGCGGGCCCGACGGGCCGGCCCGCGCCACCCGCAGACGCATCTGGCGAAGCAGAACGGCCCGTGCTCCACCATGGAAACGGAGTGTTCGTCGGGCAACTGAGAAGGTTCGCTTCGATCTTGCTGTGCCACACCGACAACGGTACCCATCCACGGCAAAGCACTGGTATGCGCGTGACAACCTCCCCCACCCCTCGTTAAGCGGGACGACGGCGGCCGTGGACCGACGGCCCGGCTTGGGGGTGGGCGGCGATGAACCGGCGGCGACACTGGCGAGCGGGCGGGACGGTCGTCATGGCAGCGGCGACGACGGGTTTCCTGGTCTGCGCCACCGGCTGCACGGCCGACAGCAGAGCCACCACCGAGGACGCGCGCCCGCCCGGCGACACGGTCCGCGTTCTGCACCGCGCCGCCGCGACACTGGTCGACGCGGGCACGTCCAGAACCACCACGTCCATGGAGATGGCCACCGGCGGCACCCGGGTCACCATCCGGGGCGAGGGCGTCTACGACTACGGCAAGCAGCTCGGCCGCCTGAGGGTGCTGCTCCCCCAGGACCCGGCGGGCGCCAGCCCGCACCGCCCGATCACCGAACTCCTCGCACCCGGCGCCCTGTTCATGAAGAACCGGGGTGCGGGCGTCCCCGCCGACAAGTGGGTACGGGTGGACACGGCGACCCTGTCCGACGGCAACCTGGTGACGGGCGGGGCCACGGACCCGTTCGCCGCCGCCGAGGTACTGCGCGGGACGCGCGAGGCGACGTACGTCGGCCGGACCCGGGTCGGCGGCACCGAGGTACGGCACTACCGGGGCACCGCCGACCTCGCCGACGCCGCGAAGAGCGCCTCGCCGGGCAACAGGGGCCCGCTGGAAGCGGCGGCGAAAGGGTTCGCCACGGCCAGGGTCCCCTTCGACGTCTACCTCGACGACGAGGGCCGTATCCGCAAGCTCCTGCACCGGTTCAGCTTCGTCAACGGGCAGCAGAAGGGCACGGTCGCGGTCGCCTCGACGACGCTGCTGTACGACTTCGGGGCCCCCGTGCACGTACGGCTGCCGCGGCCGGCGGATATTTACGCGGGCCGGATCGCCGAACAGTGAGACTGTCGTACGGAAAACGGGGAAGCGGCAGGGGAAGCGGAAAGGCCGGGCACCCGAGCCGCGCGAGCAACCCGGCACACCCCTGCTGCGTCCGCCGTAGCGGCAAGGACTAGCCCGTCCGTGCCATGCGCGGCGTGTAGACCGCTCCCTACTCTAGGAAGCGGTGACGGCAGAGAAGAGGTGATGCACGTGGCTCCGGTCGGCGGTACGGCAGTTCAGGACCACGTGGCCCTCGCCGAGATCGAACTGTGCGGCGACCTGATCATCGCGGCCTCGGCGGCCGGCGAGGAGCGGCTCAGCCTGGAGAGCATCGACGAGGTGCTGAGGGTGGCGGAGGAGCGCGAGGGACGCAAGGTCACGTCGGCTGGCTGAAAACCGACGGACGTAACGGGGTGGGCCAGGGACTCAGGTACGCGGACTCAGGTACGCAGCAGACGACCGATCGCCTTGGTCGCCTCCTCCACCTTCGCGTCGATCTCGGTACCGCCCTTGAGGGCCGCGTCCGCGACACAGTGCCGCAGGTGCTCCTCCAGGAGCTGGAGCGCGAAGGACTGGAGAGCCTTGGTGGAGGCGGAGACCTGCGTGAGTATGTCGATGCAGTAGACGTCCTCGTCGACCATCCGCTGGAGCCCGCGGATCTGCCCCTCGATCCGGCGCAGCCGCTTCAGGTGCTCGTCCTTCTGCTTGTGGTACCCGTGCACACCCCGATCGTGATCGGTCACCACATCGCTCACCACATCACTCACCACGTCGGTCGCCACATCGGGCGTCTCCGCGCCGGCCTCGGTGGTCGTCATCGCATCCTCCCGTTGACAGAACTCAGACACAAAACCGCAGATATACCCCTGCCGGGTATATGGTAACCAACTTTGCTGGGTATAGGGCCGGGTATAGACCACTGTGCAGTCCACTCTGTCCGATGGGCGACACTGGGGGCCGACCCGTTAGCCGTGGCCGGATGTTGCGCCTAGCATCAGCCTGACCGAATCCGAAGGACTCCGAGGACCTCACGTGCGATTTCGTCTGACCCCCAGGGAGACGAGCTTCTACGACATGTTCGCCGCGTCAGCGGACAACATCGTCACGGGCTCGCGACTCCTCATGGAACTGCTCGGGGCGGACGCCTCCGGCCGGGCCGAGATCGCAGAGCGTATGCGCGCCGCGGAACACGCCGGTGACGACGCCACACACGCGATCTTCCACCAGCTGAACTCCTCGTTCATCACGCCGTTCGACCGCGAGGACATCTACAACCTCGCCTCCCAACTCGACGACATCATGGACTTCATGGAGGAGGCCGTCGACCTGGTGGTCCTCTACAACGTGGAGGAGCTGCCCAAGGGCGTCGAGCAGCAGATCGAGGTCCTGGCGCGGGCGGCGGAGCTGACGGCGGAGGCGATGCCGAACCTCCGCACGATGGAGAACCTCACGGAGTACTGGATCGAGGTGAACCGGCTGGAGAACCAGGCGGACCAGATCCACAGAAAGCTTCTTGCACACCTGTTCAACGGCAAGTACGACGCGATCGAGGTGCTGAAGCTCAAGCAGATCGTGGACGTGCTGGAGGAGGCGGCCGACGCCTTCGAGCACGTGGCGAACACGGTGGAGACCATCGCCGTCAAGGAGTCCTGACCTCTTCATGGACACCTTCGCACTGATCGTGACCATTGGCGTCGCGCTCGGATTCACATACACGAACGGCTTCCACGACTCCGCGAACGCGATCGCGACCTCCGTTTCCACACGCGCGCTGACGCCCCGCGCGGCGCTGGCGATGGCCGCGGTGATGAACCTGCTGGGCGCGTTCCTGGGCAGTGGCGTCGCGAAAACGGTCAGCGAGGGCCTGATCGAGACGCCCGAGGGCTCCTCGGGCATGGCGATCCTGTTCGCGGCGCTGGTCGGCGCGATCGCCTGGAACCTGGTCACCTGGTACTTCGGCCTCCCCTCGTCCTCCTCGCACGCGCTGTTCGGCGGCATGGTGGGGGCGGCACTGGCGGGCGGTACGAAGGTCTACTGGTCCGGCGTCCTGGAGAAGGTCGTCATCCCGATGTTCGTCTCCCCGGTGGTGGGCCTGCTGGCCGGCTACCTGGTGATGACGGCGATCATGTGGATCTTCCGCCGCGCCAACCCGCACAAGGCGAAGCGCGGTTTCCGTATAGCCCAGACGGTGTCGGCGGCAGGCATGGCCCTGGGCCACGGCCTCCAGGACGCCCAGAAGACGATGGGCATCGTGGTGATGGCCCTGGTCATCGCGGACGTCGAGGAATACGGCGACCCGATCCCGGTCTGGGTCAAGATCGCCTGCGCGGTGATGCTGTCCCTGGGCACGTACGCGGGCGGGTGGCGCATCATGCGCACCCTGGGCCGCAAGATCATCGAGCTGGACCCACCCCAGGGCTTCGCGGCGGAGACGACGGGCGCGTCGATCATGTTCGCCACGGCGTATCTGTTCAAGGCTCCCGTCTCCACGACCCACGTCATCACCTCCGCGATCATGGGCGTGGGCGCGACGAAGCGGGTGAAGGCGGTGCGCTGGGGGATAGCCAAGAACATCGTCCTGGGCTGGTTCATCACCATGCCGGCGGCGGCTGTGGTGGCGGCGGTCGGCTTCTGGATCGTGAAACTGGCCTTCCTGTAGGCCTTCCCGTTGTTACTGTGCGCTCGATCGACACTCAAGTGTTCGAATCAATGGCCGACTTACAGGGGGAAGTATGAAGTTCGACCGCAAGAGACTCGTGTACGGCGTCGGCATGGGGGCGGCCGTCACCGCGACCCTGCTCTTCGGGGCGGGACCCGCCGCGGCCTACGGCGACCTGACCGCCCGCTCCGTGGCATCGGGCAAGTACGCGTACATGGCGGGCACAATAGACTTCTACGCCGAGGGCGACAGGTTCGAGGTGTGCGACAACTCGAGTGACGGCGCGGGAGTCGCCGGATACTGGAAGATCGGCAGCGGCGGCGACACCACCAAGATCTACAACGGCAACGGCGCGGGCGCCCTCGAATGCGTGTGGCGGAACAAGAACCCCGCCGAGACCGCCGTCGTCTACATCAAGGTCTGTCTCCAGGACAACGGTAACGTCCTGGACGACACCTGCAGCACCTGGCGATCCATACGCGCCAACGGCAGCAACCCCTGACCGGATCACACGAACGGGCCCGCCCCCGGAGCGAATCCAGGGGCGGGCCCTATTCGACCTCGCGGTGGCACCGCCATGCAGCACCGCGAGGGGTATGGAGGGGACCTCGACTCAGCCGAAGCGGCCCGAGATGTAGTCCTCCGTCGCCTGGACCGACGGGTTGGAGAAGATGCGCTCCGTCTCGTCGATCTCGATCAGCTTGCCGGGCTGCCCGACCGCCGCGAGGTTGAAGAACGCCGTACGGTCCGAGACCCGCGCCGCCTGCTGCATGTTGTGCGTCACGATGACGATCGTGAACCGTTCCTTCAGCTCACCGATCAGGTCCTCGATCGCGAGGGTCGAGATCGGGTCGAGGGCCGAGCAGGGCTCGTCCATCAGCAGCACCTTGGGCTCGACCGCGATCGCCCGCGCGATGCACAGTCGCTGCTGCTGCCCGCCCGACAGACCCGAACCGGGCTTGTTCAGGCGGTCCTTGACCTCGTTCCAGAGGTTCGCGCCCTTCAGCGACTTCTCCACGACGTCGCTCAGCTCGGACTTCTTGTACGAGCCGTTCAGCCGCAGCCCCGCCGCCACGTTGTCGTAGACCGACATCGTCGGGAAGGGGTTCGGCCGCTGGAAGACCATGCCGACCTCACGCCGTACCGCCACCGGGTCGACCCCCGTGCCGTACAGGTTCTCGTCGTCGAGCATGACCTTGCCGTCGACGCGCCCGCCGGGCGTGACCTCGTGCATGCGGTTCAGGGTGCGCAGGAAGGTGGACTTGCCGCAGCCGGAGGGGCCGATGAAGGCCGTCACCGAGCGCGGCTCGACCGTCATCGAGATGTCCTCGATCGCGCGGAAGGAGCCGTAGTAGGCGCTGAGGCCGCTTACGTCGATTCGCTTGGCCATGGATATCACTGCTTCTTTCGAGGGGTCAGCCGGCCGCCAGGCCGGCTACAGGTCGCTGTCGTACGGCCGCGTCAGCGACCTGTCTTCGGGGCCTTCCAGCGGGCGATACCGCGAGCTCCGAGGTTGAGGATCATCACGAAGGCGATCAGCGTGAGCGACGCCGCCCAGGCACGGTCGTACGCCGCCTCCGCACCACCACTGTTCGCGTACTGCTGGTAGATGTACAGCGGTAGCGAGGCCTGCGCACCCTCGAAGGGGTTGTTGTTGATGAAGGGGTTGCCGAAGACCAGGAGCAGGACCGGTGCCGTCTCGCCCGCGATACGGGCGACCGCCAGCATGATGCCGGTGGTGATACCGCCGATGGCGGTCGGCAGGACCACCTTCAGGATGGTGCGCCACTTCGGGATGCCGAGCGCGAGAGACGCCTCGCGCAGCTCGTTCGGTACGAGCTTCAGCATCTCCTCCGTCGAACGGACGACCACCGGCATCATCAGGATGGCCAGGGCCAGCGAGCCGGCGAAGCCGAACGGCTGCATGTCGAACTGCAGCATGAGGCTCAGGATGAAGAGGCCCGCGACGATCGACGGGATGCCCGTCATGACGTCCACGAAGAACGTGACCGCCTTGGCCAGCGTGCCGCGCCCGTACTCCACCAGGTAGATCGCGGTGAGTACGCCGATCGGCGCGCCCATCGCGGTGGCCAGACCGACCTGCTCCAGGCTGCCGATGATGGCGTGGTAGATGCCACCGCCCGGCTCGCTGTCGGCGACGACACCCATCGAGTGGGTCAGGAAGAAGACGTCGAGGACCTTCACACCGCGTGAGACGGTCGTCCACAGCAGGGAGATCAGCGGCACCAGGGCGAGCAGGAACGCGACCCAGACCAGCGAGGTGGCGATGCGGTCCTTGGCCTGACGCTTGCCCTCGACGCTCGTGGCGATGACGTACGTACCGACGACGAAGAGGATCGCGGCGATCAGGCCCCACTGGATGCTGCTGTCCAGGCCGGCGGCGAAGCTGATGCCGATCCCGAGCGCGACGGAAGCGCCGGCCAGCGCCCAGGGGAACCACTTGGGGAGCCTGGCGCCCTGCAGGGTGCTGGGGCGCTTCTCGGCTACGACGGTGCTCATGCGTTGGCCCCCGAGTACTCGGCGCGGCGGGCGATGATCGCGCGGGCCGCACCGTTGACCACCAGAGTGATGACGAACAGGACCAGACCGGAGGCGATGAGCGCGTCACGGCCGTAC
Source organism: Streptomyces sp. NBC_00576 (assembly GCF_036345175.1). Lineage (NCBI taxonomy): Bacteria > Bacillati > Actinomycetota > Actinomycetes > Kitasatosporales > Streptomycetaceae > Streptomyces > Streptomyces sp. NBC_00576. The sequence goes on from NZ_CP107780.1 coordinate 5,062,774, forward strand.
TCCGACGCCTCACCGAACTTGGCGGCGATGTTCTGCGCGAAGGTGCCGCCGCCCGGGTCGAGCAGGCTGGTCTGGATGAGGAAGCTCGGGGAGAGGACGGTGGCGACGGCCATCGTCTCGCCCAGCGCGCGGCCGAGGCCGAGCATCGACGCGGAGATCACACCGGAGCGGCCGAAGGGCAGCACCGCCATGCGGATGACCTCCCAGCGCGTGGCACCGAGGGCCAGCGCAGCCTCCTCGTTCATCCGCGGGGTCTGCCGGAACACCTCACGGCTGACGTTCGTGATGACGGGGAGGATCATGATCGCGAGCAGGATGCCCACGGTCAGCATCGAGCGGGGCGCGCCCTCTTCCCAGGAGAAGATGCCGGTCCAGCCGAGGTAGTCGTTCAGCCAGCCGAAGAGGCCGTTCATGTTCGGCACGAGGATCATGGCGCCCCACAGGCCGTACACGATGGACGGTACGGCGGCGAGCAGGTCGATCACGTAAGCGATGGGACCGCTCAGCCTGCGCGGGGCGTAGTGCGTGAGGAACAGCGCGATGGCGACGGCGACCGGAACCGCGATGGCCATGGCGATGACCGAGGAGACCACCGTGCCGAAGGCCAGGACCGCGATGCCGAACACCGGCGGGTTGAGGTTCGCGTTCCACTCGAAGGTGGTGAGGAAGTTGCCCTCGTCCTTGCTGATGGCGTTGACCGCGCGATAGGTGAGGAAGATCGCGATCGCGGCCATGATCGCCAGCAGCAGGATGCCCGAGCCGCGGGAGAGACCGAGGAAGATCCGGTCACCGAGGCGGGTGGCACCACGGGCGGCGCGCTTCTGCTCGACCGCGGGCGGCTGGGGAGGGTGGGGTGAGGTGTCTGCGTTCTTGGTGGTTATGTCCATCGGGTTCTCCGGTCTGCGGGGCCGCACCCGGGGATGCGGCTCCTGGCGGCGGTGCACCGGACGGTGCGGCCGGGTCCCCCTCGGAGGCGGAACCCGACCGCACGCTCAGATCAGGCCAGGCTCTCGACGGTGGTCCGAACCTTGGCGATGATGTCGGCGGGGATCGGCGCGTAGTCGATCCCGCTCAGGATTCCCTGGCCCTCTTCGCTGGTGATGTAGCGGAGGAAGGCCTTCGTGGCGGGCAGGGTGTCCGCCTTGTTGCCCTTGTCGCAGGCGATCTCGTACGTGACCAGGGTGATCGGGTACGCGCCCTCGGCCTTGGTCTTGTAGTCCAGCTTCAGCGAGAGGTCGCTGCCGGTGCCGACGACCGTGGCGGCCGCGATGGCCTTGGTGGCGGAGTCGGAGGACGGCTTGACCGGGGCGCTGGCGCCGGTCGCCACGGACACCGTGGACAGCTCCTTGGCGTACGACAGCTCCATGTAGCCGATCGCGCCCTCGGTCTGCTTGACCTGCGCCGCGATGCCGCTGGAACCGGAGGCCGCCTGGCCGCCCTTCGCCTGCCAGGCCTTGCCGCCCTCGTACTTCCAGTTCTCGGGGGTGGTGGCGATCAGGTACTTGGTGAGGTTGTCCGTGGTGCCGGAGTCCTCGGAGCGGTGGAAGGCCTGGATCTTGGTGCTCGGCAGCTTCGCGGTCGGGTTCAGCGCCTTGATCGCGGCGTCGTCCCACTTGCTGATCTTGCTGTCGAAGATCTTCGCGAGGGTGGGGGCGTCCAGGACGAGGTTGTCGACACCCGGGAGGTTGTAGGCGAGCGCGATGGCTCCGCCGACCGCCGGGAGGTCGATACCCGTACCGCCGGTGCAGACCTGCTTGGAGGCGGTGACATCCTCGGGCTTCAGCGCCGAGTCGGAACCGGCGAAGGCGACCGTGCCCTGCGTGAACGCGGTGACGCCGGCGCCCGAGCCGCCGCCCTTGTAGTTGATCTGGACGCCGGGGCAGGCGGCAGTGAAGGCCTTGACCCAGGCGTCGATCGCGTTCTTCTGCGCGGAGGAGCCGTCGGCCAGCAGCTGGCCCTTGGCGTCGTCACACTTGATGGAGCTGTTGGCCGCGGTGGAGGCGCCGCCGGCGGTCTTGTCGGTGCCGGTGTCGTCGGAGCCGCACGCCGTGAGGGCCAGGGCGCCGGAGACGGCGAGAGCACCGAGGGTGAGGGCCCGCCGGTTCATGCGCTGAAGCTTCACTGTCGGGTGTTTCCTTCCAGGAGCCGCCGGCCTGAAATCCGGCGGCGTGCGAGGTCGCGAAGTTTGATGGTGCCGGGGCGCCCAGGAGGGCACACGCAGCACCGGTAAGGCCGAAAGTAGGCAGATCAGGTGAAGCCACCTACGGGCGCAAGTGAACGGGGGGTGAACCCCTGCGGTCGGTGCGGTGAGGTCACGGAACGCTCACGGGGAGAACACGTGTGGGTCCCGACCCGGGGATCGGCCCCGGCCGCCCGGTCTCTGCTGTACAAGCCCGGAATACCCCCTTCCCTTTCCGTCCCCTCCGTTTCCCTTTCCTCCGCAAACGCGGCCGGTGAGGGAACCCACATTCCATGGAACCCGTCTCGTTCGGTGGGAGCCAACCCGGGCTCAAACGGAGGAACCTAGAAACCTAGGAAACCTCGGAGCCGAGGAACCGTGACACCGAGGAGCACCATGCAGCGGCGTACGTTCATGGGAGGCGGCGTGGCCGCCCTGGCGGCGATGACGACCGCGGCGTGTACGACCGCGGAGGGCAGCGCGGAAGGCACGGCCGCCACCACGCCCACGGGGACGACCCCTCTCACCGCGACGAGCGCCTCGGCCCCCGCCAACTGGACGGCCCTCGGCCGCGACCTCGACGGCCCGCTCATCCGCCCCGGGGACGCCTCCTGGGCATCGGCCCGCCAGCTCTACAACACCCGCTTCGACGGACTCAAGCCGGCCGCGGTGGCGTACGTCGCCCACGCGGACGACATCCGTACGGTCCTGTCGTACGCCCGCGCCCACTCCGTCCCCGTGGCGATCCGCAACGGCGGCCACTCGTACGCGGGCTGGTCCTCGGGCAACGGCCGCCTGATCGTCGACGTGTCGAAACTGAACCGCGTCAGGGCGGGCGGCGGCACAGCGGTGGTGGGCGCGGGCTCGAAACTGATCGACGTCTACCGCGCGCTGACCGCGAAGGGCGTCACGATTCCGGCGGGCTCGTGCCCGACGGTGGGGGTGTCGGGCCTGACGCTGGGCGGCGGCCACGGAGTGGTGTCCCGGGCATACGGCCTGACCTGCGACAGCCTCACCCAGGCCACCCTGATCACGGCGGACGGCCGCGAACTGACGGCGAACGCCACCACGAACAAGGACCTCTTCTGGGCCCTGCGAGGCGCGGGCAACGGCAACTTCGGCATCGTCACCGAACTCCACTTCCGCACCCACCCGGCACCCAGGGCGGTGGCGGCGTACATGTCCTGGCCGTGGCGGAAGGCGGCGGCGGTGATGAGGGCATGGCAGGAGTGGGGCCCGACGCAGCCGGACGAGATCTGGTCGTCCCTGCACGTGGCGAACGCGGCCGGCGGCACCCCGACCATCTCCATCTCGGCGTTCTCCCTGGGCACGTACACCGAACTGCAGAACGCGGTGGACCGCCTGGCGGACAGAATCGGTTCCCCGGCATCGAGCGTCTCCCTGAAGCGCCGCTCGTACGAGGAGGCGATGGAGGTGTACGCGGGCTGCTCGTCCTTCGCGACGGACGCGCAATGCCACCTGCCGGGCCGAACCCCGGGCCGCTCCCCGCAGGGCGCGCTGGGCCGGGAAACCTACGCGGCCCGCTCGGACTTCTTCGACCGCTCACTGTCCACGGCGGGCATCCAGACGCTCCTCTCCCGCATCGCCTCGGTCCAGGGCGGCTCCGGCAGCATCGCGTTCACGGCACTCGGCGGCGCGGTGAACCGGGTCTCCCCGACGGCGACGGCATTCGTCCACCGGCGCTCCAGGATGCTGGCCCAGTACATCGCGGCCTGGCGCCCGGGTACGACGGGCACGGCGGCCCAGTCCTGGCTGACATCGGCCCACAACGCCATGGCCCCGTACGCCTCGGGCGCCGCCTACCAGAACTACACGGACCCCACCCTGAAGAACTGGCGCAAGGCGTACTACGGCGACGCGGCAACACGCCTCACGAAGCTGAAGCAGCAGTACGACCCGAAGCGCGTGTTCACCTACCCGCAGGCGCTGTAGCCGCCGGTCGGCTGCGGTCAGGCACCCCTCCAGCACCGGCCCGCATTTCCAGCCCGTCTGGGGGTCCCCCCTCTGGGGGAGTTTGAGGACAAGGCCCGTTCAGGGCCGGAGGGGGGCCTGGGGGCGCAGCCCCCAGGTTCAGGATGGGACGGGTAGGGGCGGCGGGGGCGAGAAACCCGCCCGCCCATCACGCCGCCAGATCCCGCTCCTCGGTCTCCGCCCGACCCCCAGCAACCCCAGCCCCCCGCCCCGCCCCGGCACCGGACCCCGCACCACCCGAGCCCGCCGCCCCCCGAGCCCGAATGAGCACCCCACCCCAACCCGACCTCTCAACAGCCCGGGTCACCGGAGTGAGAAGCGCCATCGCCAGCGGCGACAACAGCAGGGCAACCGCCGTCCCGAGCGCGAACCCACCCACCACATCAGTCGGGTAGTGCACCCCCATGTACACCCGGCAGAACCCCTCCACCAGCGCGAGCCCTATCCCCACGAGCCCGAACTTCCGGTTCGCCACGAACAGCCCGACCCCCATCGCCATGGTGATCGTCGCGTGGTCGCTCACGAACGAGTAGTCGGTCTTCCCGGAGACAAGTACCTCAAGCCCCTGATGATCGAGAAACGGCCGAGGCCGCTCGACGAAACCCCGTATGGGGATGTTCACCAACACAGCGATGGCCGCGGCAAGCGGCGCCCAGACCAAGGCGGCCACGGACACGGCCGCATCACCGTCACCCCGCCGCCGCACACTCCACCAGCACCAGACCACGACAAGCACCATGGCCGCCAACAGCCCGTACTCGCCGACGACTTCGACCACCCGGTCGAACCACCGGGGCGCGTCCTTGGCCAGGCCATTGATGTCGTAGAGCAGGTCGACGTCGGGATTCGACCCGGTTTCGGCGAGTCCAGCCATGGTGCTGCGGCCCTTCGTCGTCATTTCCAGAGCGCACTGTTTCCGTGCGCTGCTCCTGCTCACCCGTGACGCAGGGACCCACCGCTGCCAATGCTTGACACGTGCCACACCAGCACACGCGACAAACACGACAAACGCGACGCCCGATCCAAGCGCCATCGAATCCTCTACTGGAACAGGAACGCACGGTCTCCGTTTATACGTTCCACTCTCCACCGAATGATCACGCAGACGTTATCGAAGAGAGACGCATACTCGCAGCTCAGGGGATGGTTTCACGCTGCGCTCACACCGCGGTGGGCAGCGCTTTCGCGCCATCTTCGGTGACCCGGGTCGCCCCGAAGTAATCAGGGGTGTCGATCGGATCGAACCGAATGACCGCACCAGTCCGCGGCGCGTCAATCATGTAACCGCCGCCCACATAAATCCCGACATGCCGGATAGCCCGCGAGTTGGTGAGATCGTCGGAGAAGAAGACAAGGTCGCCCGGCAACAGCTCGTCCCGCGAGGGATGCGCACCGGCGTTGTACTGATCGTTGGCAACGCGCGGCAGCTGGATGCCCACACTCTCGTACGCGGCCTGCGTGAGCCCGGAGCAGTCGAAGCGTCCTTGCTGCTCAGCGGTACCGGTGCCGCCCCAGAGGTAGGGCGTGCCGAGCTTCTCCTGGGCGTAGTTGATCGCCCCTGCCGCCTGCTCGGAGGGGTCGACACGACCCACAGGAGCGGCAAAGCTCGTCTGCAGCGTGGTGATGGTCTTCACATAGTTCTGGGTCTCCGAATACGGCGGTACGCCCCCGTATTTGATGACGGCGTACGCCCCCGCGTTGTAAGCGGCGAGCATGTTGTGCGTCGGGTCTCCGGGCGCGTCCTTCACGTACGAGGCGAGCTCGCAGTCGTACGACGCGGCCGATGGAATCGCGTCATTCGGGTCCCATACATCGCGGTCGCCGTCACCGTCGCCGTCGATTCCGTGCGAGGCCCAGGTTCCGGGGATGAATTGCGCTATCCCTTCCGCCTTCGCCGGACTCTTCGCATTCGGATTGAATCCGCTCTCCTGGTACAGCTGTGCGGCAAGCAGGGCGGGATTGATGGCGGGGCACAGATTGCCCCACTTCTGCACGAGCGCCGAATACGCGGCCGGCACGGCCCCCTTGGCAAGCGCGACGCTCCCGCTGGCCACCCCACCGGCAACGTTCCCGGCCACAAGGTAGACGCCCACGACGAGCAGCATCACGAAGCTGAGGGTGCCCCCGACGGCAACACTCGCCACGATCCATGCCTTACGCACCGTCAACCGCCCCTCACCGCCAGGGAGTACGCCCACGTCAGTGTAGAGGCGCTACCCACACCCCGGGGTGATCATGACGAAACGCGCCGCCCGTCAAGAGGAGTCGGGAAAACCGGTGCCCCCGGTGGCCTCCCGATACAGAGCGGCAGCCGCACCCCCGAGCACAGCGCTGTAGGACACGTCATCAGTCGAGCCCCCCTGCTCGAACCCCCCGAGCACCCCCACCACGTCCCCCTCCGCATCCACCCAGGGACTCCCACTCGTACCGTCCGTGAAGCCGGGACACTCGATGCGCTGTTGCGTACGGCTTTGCACGGTGGCCCGGTTGGTACAGGTGAGGGGTATGTCCAGCACGTTGGGATACCCGGTGACGACGACACTGCCGGCCCCGGTAGCCCGCCCGGAAACGAAGACATTCGCCCCCACGGCATCCTCCAGATCGCGCCCGCCCTTCGAGGCGACGACGGCAAAGGCGAAGTCACTGTCCTCGTCGGACCGATCGCCCCAGGCCCCCGGCACGAAGGTCTTGGTAACCCGCCACAGCCCGTACGGCGCCCGACCGTCCCGATACCCGGGCGCGAAGACGACGTCGGTGTCCCCGTCTCCACTCAGACAGTGCGCGGCGGTGAGTATCAGATCCCGCCCGCCACTGCGCACGACGGAAGCCGTACAGAAGTGCCCGCCCTCCAAGTCACCGCCGAACAACGCCCCCACCCGCGCACTACGCGGCGGCACCGCACGGGCCGCAGCAACGACCCCGAGAGACCCTGAGGCGGTGCTGCCGGGACCGGCACCGGAGACCGAGGTGACGGCAAGCAGCGCGACCACGGGAAAAAGCACGTGCCGCCGCTTGCCAGGGGAACGAGTGAGGCGCTTCATCAGGGGCCACTGTGCCGCCCGAAATCAAGAACGACCACGGCTCGTTGCTGAGAATCTTCCGTGAACCCGCAAAACCTGAAAGAGGGTCACCCCCCGGACGTGCGGGACGATCTCGGAGCCACGCCGTACACGGGAAAACCGTCCGTCACGATCTCGATGCCGAACGGCGCGGGCAGCAGCACGGACTCCCCGAACTTGCCCGGCAGCACGTCACGGTAGGCGCCGTTGTCCGGGTGGGTGTGCAGGGCCCAGGTGCCCTTCCTGGGATCGATGACAAAGAGAACAGGCACACGAACGACCGCGTACCAGTCGGCCTTGTCTCTGATGTCCCGGGACTTCTCGGACTGGGAGATGACCTCGACGGCGAGCGCGGCATCCGCGGCGTCGGCCAGCCAGTCGTCGTCCTCTTCCCATTCGAGGGGCAGCACGATCAGATCTGGTGTCGCGTAGTCGTCCGGATCCTCGGGCAGAGCGATCGAGGACACCTCGTACACGTCCAGCCCGTCAGGCAGAACAACCGCCTCAAGCTGCCGGCGCACCTGCTTGACCACACCCGCGTGTTTCCCACGCGGAGTAGGGGACATCACGAGCTTTCCTCCCAGGATCTGCACCCGCAGACCCGTCGCGTCCTCGATCTTCTCGGCGATCTCGCGCAGATTCCCCGGCCGAGGTCGCGGATACATCGAGGCACCGGGCGACACGGACATGGCTCGCTGCCTCCGTCCCTCCACCTCTGCGGCTGCGCGAACGGGGTCGGTGGGAGGTCCGACATCCCGCTCAGCGTCGAATCCACCGTACTGTGCGGCTCCGTCCGCCGCCTCGGCTTCAGAGCCCGTACGAGTGCACGGGGCCCCCTTGCGCCGTTGCTCGACCTGCGTCACACCGCCCCCTCAATCACAATCCGCTCACCTGTCGTCACCCTAGGCCACCCCACTGACACTCGGCCCACAGCAGCTTCCCGCCCTTCGAGGCCCCCAGCTCCCGCAGCACGGAAACACCCAACGAGTCCGCACAGGCCCGTACGAGATGAAGCCCCCGGCCACATTCACCGTCCGCCGGAGGTGCGTCGACGGAGGCGCCGTCGACCCGAAACCCGACCGGCACCCTCGGATCGGTGTCCCAGACGGCGACCCGGAACCGGTCCGGCTCGCCGATTTGAACGATGCGGAGGGTGTACGGCCCCTTGGTGTGCTGGTGGGCGTTGGTGAGCAACTCGGACGCGACCAGTTCGGCGGCGGGAATGGCTCCGGCGAGCCCGCGGGCGGCCAGAACGGTCCGCACGGTGGCGCGGCCGATACCCGGCGAGCGTGGATCGCGCGGGAGTTGAAGGGTGTAGTGCCAGGCCGGGGATACGGTGGCCATCGGAAGTCTCCGATCACTGAGGGGAGTTGGACGGTTGCCCAGTGACTTCGTCGCTCCGTCGAGCGGTGTGCTTCTGGGCGAGGCGCCTGAGAATCAAGGTAGCGCGAACCAATAAGGTGTTAGTCAAAAATGCGGTCAGCTCTGACTTAACCACCCGTGTGGGTGACGAAGTGGTGTTGAGGGAGAACGACAGTGCCCATGAAGAGCGCCCCCACCGGCCGCCAGGCCCGACTGGGCAGCGAGTTGCGCAAGATGCGCGAGCGCGCGGGACTCTCGTCGACCGAGGCGGCGCAACTCCTCGGCATCAAGCAGAACCAGGTCAGCAACATGGAAGCCGGCCGCATGGGCGTGAGCCCCGACCGTGTGCGCATGCTCGCCCTCCACTACGAGTGCCCCGACGAGGTTCTCGTCGAAGCACTCACCCGCATGACGCGCGACCGCAAACGGGGCTGGTGGGAGGAGTGCCGCGATCTGGTCCCCAGCTCGCTCCTCGATCTGGCCGAACTGGAGCACCACGCCCAGTCGTTGCGCGGCGCGACAACTGCCCGTATCCCCGGCCTGCTTCAAACCCGCGACTACGCACGCGAGATCTTCCACCAGGCGGTCACTGAACTTCCGCCCCCTGACGTAGAACACCGCCTCTCGTTCCGCATCAAACGACAGGCGGTGCTCTACCGCGACGACAACCCCACCCCGTACGAGGCGATCGTCCATGAGGCAGCCCTACGCATGAAGGTCGGCGGGTCCTCGGTTGCCCGACAGCAACTGCAACACCTGCTCGAAATGAGCGACCGAGACCACGTCACCCTGCGCGCCATCACCTTTGACGCGGGGGCCTACCCAGGGTCGGGTCAGTCCATTTACTACGCGCACGGCCCGGTGCCGGAGTTGGACACCGTCCACCTCGACCAGTCCCACGGCCTTGTGTTCCTCGACGCCGAGGCGCAACTACACAAATACCGAACCCTCTTCGACCGCATCGAGGCCGTCGCGCTCAATCCGGATAAAACACGCGAATTCATCCACACCGTGATGCGAGAACTGTGAAGGAACGCCCATGACCCCGCACTGGCAGAAATCCTCTTATTGCTCCGAAGGCGACTCCTGCATACACATCGCCACCACCCCCACCACCCCCCGAGCAATCCACCTCACAGAATCCGGCGACCCCACCGGAGCCGTACTCACCACCACCCCCACCGCCTTCCGCACCCTCCTCACCACCCTGAAGACCGACACGCCCCCACCGAAGACAACCACCCCCCAAATCGAAGTCACCCTCAACCAAACCCCCGATACCCCCGACGCCCCCGTCCACCTCCGCTCGACCACCGCCCCCGAAACCGTCGTCACCACCGACCGACGCAAATGGCACGCCTTCGTCCTGGGCGTACGGGCAGGCGAGTTCGACCACTTCGCCTAAGAGAGCCCGGCGGTGGCGTCACGCGGAGCGTGACGAGTACGCATGGCCGCGCCCGGCTGATCCGTAGATCCTCGAACGTCGGCTGAAGCCTGGCCTGGGCGGGTGGCTGCCGAAGAGGCAGGCGGCGGGAACCGCCTGCGGATAGAGCACCCCCGGCACAACCTCGGCCCGCCCCCGTCGACCGCGACGACGACCAGACGCAGCCGGGGCAATGCTGGACGGCGAGGGATGGGAGCAGGTCCGCCCGACCGTGCTGGCCTCCCTGAACCTGCCCGGCGAGACGGGTGAGCACCTGGCGGCGCGGGCCGCGCTGCTGGACGGCACATACCGGGAAGTCGCCGGGCGGGTGCCGGCGAACTCCCAGATCGTGTTCGACGACGACGGCCGCCTGCACTTCGCCGCCCTGGAACCGGAGCCCGAACCCGCCTCGCTCCTCGACCTGCGGAAGGCAGTGGAGGCGATGATGCCCCGCGTCGACCTGCCGGAGGTCCTGCTGGAGGTGTTCTCGTGGACCGGCGCCGACCAGGCGTTCACCTCGATCACCGGCGGCGAGGCCCGGCTCAAGGACCTGCACGTGACGGTCGCCGCGCTGCTGGTCGCGCACGGCTGCAACATCGGCTACACGCCGGTCATCGGCGGGATCGACGAGCTGAAGTACGGCAGGCTGTCGCACGTCGACCAGACGTATCTGCGGCTGGCCACCTACCGGGCCGCGAACGCCACCCTCATCGAGCACCAGGAGTCCATCGGCCTCGCGCAGGCGTGGGGCGGCGGGCTGGTCACCTCCGTGGACGGCATGCGGTTCGTCGTCCCCGTCCCCTCGGTCTACGCCCGGCCGAACCCCAAGTACTTCGGGCGCCGGGGCGGCGCCACCTGGCTCAACATGATCAACGACCAGGCGGCGGGGCTCGGCGGGAAGGTGGTGGCCGGCACCCCGCGCGACTCCCTGTACGTGCTCGATGTCCTCTACGACCGCGACGGCGGCAAGCGCCCGGAGACGATCGTCACCGACACCGCCTCGTACAGCGACATCGTCTTTGGACTCCTCACCCTGGCCGGGTTCGCGTACGCGCCGCAGCTCGCTGACCTGCCGGACCAGAAGATGTGGCGCATCGACCGCACTGCCGACTACGGCGCCTTCCAGGAAGCGGCCCGCGGCCGGGTCGACCTCGCCCGGATCGAGCGCTGGTGGGAGGACATCCTGCGGATCATCGGCTCCATCCACACCGGCGCGGTACGCGCGTACGACGTGATCCGGATGCTGTCGCGGGACGGGCGGCCGACCCCGCTGGGGGACGCGATCGCGCACTACGGGCGGATCGCCAAGTCCCTGCACATCCTGCGGCTGGCCGACGAGCCCGGCTACCACCGCCAGATCAAGGCGCAGGCCAACCTCCAGGAGGGCCGCCACGCACTCGCCCGGAAGATCTTCCACGGCCGCTCGGGGCAGCTCTACCAGCGCTACCAGGACGGCATGGAGGACCAGCTCGGCGCGCTCGGCCTGGTCCTCAACGCCGTCGTTCTCTTCAACACGAGGTACATGGACGCCGCGGTGGACCAGCTGCGGGCGGACGGGTTCGACGTCCGCGACGAGGATGTCGCCCGCCTCTCGCCGTTCGTGCGACAACACATCAACATGCTGGGCCGGTACTCGTTCAAGCTGCCCGAGCTGCCCGGCGGTATGCGCCCGCTGCGCGACAAGGACGCTGCTGACGACGAGTGACGTCGTACGGCGGCGCGTCGAGGTCGCCACCATCTTGACCTAGGCGTCCGTGCTGGCCAGAGCCCCGGAGCTGGTTCCGCGAGTCGTCACACCGGCCGGGGCCGTTACGGCTTCGCGGACCCGCTCGGCGGCCCGTCGGCGGGCCCGGTACGCCTTCTGTCGGCAGGCGAGGCGGTCGTAGAGGGCGTCCCGGCGGTGGCCGCGACGGCGGCGTACCCGGTCGGTCAGCGGGCGGTGAGCCCGGTGAGCAGGAGGGCGAGCCATCGGGCGCGGGCGGTGGGTGGCTGGTCGGCGGGGAGGGTGAAGAGCATCAGGTACAGGTCGTCGACGGTGAAGTCGGCGCGCAGACCGCCCTGGGCTTGTGCGGTGCGGATGAGCCGGCCGAGGGCCTGGGTGACGCGGGTCTCCACCTCCTGCATGGCGGGGTGGGCTGCGTGGTCGGCGCCGAGCGCGTACGCGGCTGCTTTGACGGCGCGGTTGTGGGCGACGGTGTCCATCACACGGCTGAGGAAGCCGGTCAGCTCCGCCATGGCGGGTGAACCCTGACTCTCGCGTTGCAGACACTCTTCGGCGTCATCGGCGAGTGTTTCGAACGAGGCGGCGACCACGGATGCGACCAGGTCGCTCTTGTTCGGGAAGTGCTTGTACAGGGTTCCGACCGCGACGCCCGCAGCAGCGGCGATCTGCTCCATCGACACCTCGGGCCCGTGCTCGGTGATCTGCTCATGCGCCGCGGTCATGATCCTGGCGCGGTTGCGGGCCGCGTCGGCACGCAGCGGTCGGGGTGAGGTCATGGAGCCCTCCGGGACCATTTGACGAAAGATGAATGATGCTTCACTCTACAACATGAAGCGTCATTCACCTTATGGAGGTTGATCATGGCCAGCACGACCGACCGGTGGACCGAACAGGACATACCTACCCAGGACGGCAAGGTCGCCGTCGTCACCGGCGCCAACAGCGGCCTCGGGCTGCAGACCGCGCGGGCCCTGGCCGAGCATGGCGCGCACGTCGTCCTCGCCGTGCGCAACCTCGACAAGGGCCGCGAGGCCCTCGCCCGCATCAGCGAGCGTGCCCCGGGCGCCAAGCTCAGCCTCCAGCGCCTGGACCTCGCCTCCCTCAAATCGGTACGCACGGCCGCCGATGAGCTGCACACGGCGCATCCGAAGATCGACCTGCTCATCAACAACGCGGGCGTGATGTTCACACCCCGGCAGAAGACCGAGGACGGGTTCGACATGCAGTTCGGGGTCAACCACCTCGGGCACTTCGCGCTCACCGGCCTGCTGCTGGACCTGATGCTGCCCGTGCCCGGCTCCCGGGTGGTCACCGTCAGCAGCTTCGGCCACCGCATCCGGGCCGACATCCACTTCGACGACCTGCAGTTCGACCGCTCCTACAACCGGGTCGCCGCCTACGGTCAGGCCAAGCTGGCCAACCTGATGTTCACCTACGAACTCCAGCGCCGCCTCGCCCCGCACCACACCACCATCGCCGCCGCCGCGCATCCCGGCGCGTCGGATACCGAACTCACTCAGAACATGAGCGGCCTGGTGCGCAAGGGGGCCGAACTGGTCCAGCCTCTGCTGACCCAGCCGGCCGCCATGGGAACGCTGCCCACCCTGAGGGCGGCCACCGATCCCGCCGTCACCGGAGGCCAGTTCTACGGCCCCAACGGCATGGGCGGAACCCGCGGATACCCCGAGGTGGTCGCCTCCAGCAAGAAGTCCCACGACACGGCCGTCCAGCAGCGCCTGTGGGCCGTGTCCGAGCAGCTCACCGACGTCCGGTTCTCCGTCTGAGGCCTCCACCCGCGATCCGGCCGACCAGGAGGAGAGAGTCGGCCTGCGCTGCTACTCGCGGGCCCCGGAGGACCTTGGCCGACTATGCCCCTGGCGGCGTGGGGCGCCGGGACGGCGGTAGGGCACACCGGTGACAGCAGGGTCAGCGGCGCGCGTCGCCGGGTGCGAGCAGGCTGGTGACCTCGGCGATCGCTTCCGCCGACGGGTGGAAGTAGCGCCGTACGTTCTCCGGCTTCTTGTGCCGGGACTTGGCCATCAGCATCGGCAGGCTGGCCCCGGCCTCGCCGAGGTGGGTGAGCCCGGAATGCCGGTATTCGTGCAGGCCCCAGCCCGTGCCCGGTACGCCGCCGATGGCCGTGTGCGCCTCCAGCAGGGCGCGGGCCTGGCCGTAAGACAGCCGGACCAGCCCGGTGTCCGGGCACACGTCACGCGGCGCGATGACCTTGCCGGGACCCGGCTTGCGGTGGGTGACGAACACCGGCCCCCGCGTACGGCCCTTGATCAGCCGGGGCAGCAGGCGGGCGGTACCGGCGTCCCAGTACACGGGCTCCAGGACGTAGTCCTCGCGCGTAACGCCGCGGCGGCGGGTGCGCGGCTTCGCGCCCTTGGCCTTCACCGGAGCCCGGCGCCCGGCGAGGTCCAGCTCCTCGATGTTGACGCCCAGGATCTCCTCCGACCGCGCGACGGTTTCGTAGAGCATCCGCCACAGCGTCTTCTCCCGGAGATGGACGTCGCGGCGGGCGATCAGTCGGTCGACCGCCATCTTCGAGCGGGCCGGAGTCTCCGAGTCCGGCGGGGGCATCCGCTTCACCCAGGCTGGCACCTTCGGGCGGTCGTACCCGCGCTCGGCACACCAGCCCAGCCAGGACAGCACCGCCGCCCGGCGGGCGTTCCACGTGTTGACCGCCGCCTCGCCCCACAGCTGTTCGGGGGCGCCGCCGATCTCGTCGTCCGCGACGGTGGCGAGCGGGCGGGCCTCGCCGAGGTGTTCGGCGGTCTTGCCGACGCCGATTCCGTACGACCGGAGCGTGTTCGCGTTGTCCAGCGAGTCGAGGAACACGTCGGCCGCCGCGCGGACGGTCAACGCCTTCCCGGCGGGCAGTCGTACGACAGCGGGCACCGCTTCCCCTTGCCACAGATAACGGGGCCGCTTCGCGCACGGCCCCGAGAACGTCGCCGCAGGTCGTGATCAGCGATGCCGCAGATAATAGGGCGTTATCTGCGGGAAGACTTCAGACGGGTCCGGCCGCCGACGCTCCGTCAGCCGCCCACCAGGGCCGACAGATCCTTAGCGCCGGTTTTCGTTCCGATGTTCCTCAACCCCCGTCCAGTACGAGAGGGCGGCGGTCCGCTCCGCCGCCGTATAGGTGACCGTACTGACCTGCCCGGTTTCCGCGGCGGCCGCCGCGGGTGAGCCCGGGGCCGCCAGGGGGCCGGCCAGGGCCAGCAGAGCGGTGGCGAGACCGGAAACAGTTCGGCGCGCGCCTCGGGACGGGCTGGGCGACATGGGTGTCCTCTCGGATGATCAGGATCGGGCCATCACCGGGAAGGATGCGATTCCGGCGAGTGGGGTGCATCCGCCGTCTGATCTTTCGTGGCCACGCGGCCACCGGCCACAGCCATCTCGTCCAGATTGAGGTTCTTGCGGAATCGCCCTGGCCTGGTCGCGCTGCCCGGCCCGCATCCGGTCCCCCTTGCGCCCGCGCCGGAGCCGAGAGGCGAGGACGTCCTCCAGGAGCTGGTCCTCAAGGATCTGACCCGCGAGCAGGTCTCCAACTGGCGTACCCGCGCCGCCCCCGACCACCTGGCCGTGTTCAACCACATCGAACGGTATGGCGAGGTGTCGGCGAGGCACCTGTTCACCGGCCATCTTGTGATCCTGGTGCAGGGCCTGCCTGGCCTAGCCTCGCGCTTCACCAAGCGGGCTGTCCGGCCAGTGACCAAGAACAGACTCACCCCTGCGGCCTTCGTATGAGTGCGGTTCTCTGACGGAACGCATGCTCATGCGGGGGCCGTCCACCTGTCCGGCGAATGCCCAGGTGAGCGGCCTAGTTCGAGGGGCATTTCGACTCATCGGTAGCCTGCATCACCATGATGCGCGCTTGGACCTTGCCAATGCTGCTTGTACTCAGCGGCTCAGCCGTCGCGGCTGGGCAGATCTTCAAGGGGAGCCCCGGCATAGCCGCAGCACTCCTGCTGGCGTTCCTGGCGCTCGCCGGCGTGAACTCACCCCTGATCTTCCCGAGGTCGATCGGTGGGCAAGAGGCACAACGCCGCAGCGCGGTCGACGGCCGACCGGTCGTCTTCTGGCGACCGGGCTGCAAGTACTGCATACGACTGCGCATCCGGCTGGGCCGCAGCGCCCGCCAGTTCCACTGGGTCAACATCTGGCGCGACCCGACAGGAGCCGCAGCGGTGAGAGCAGCCAACGACGGCAACGAGACCGTGCCGACCGTCGTCGTGGCGGGCCAGCCGCACACCAACCCCGATCCCGAATGGGTGCGCGAACAGCTCTCCCCTTCCGCGTGATCAGAAACCGCGGCCTATGGAGAGGCACCCGCAGGCACAAGCGCACAGAGGTTAAAAGACAAGCTAAGGCCCCTCGGACTCCCCCCACACCCGAGCCCACGTACGGCTGTCCAAGCTGTCGAGCGGCCCAATACGGGATAACTCACCACCGTCACACCCGACAGCCACGATGACCGGCCGCACCCCCCTCCTGATCTGCGGCCCCTTCCAGACAGCGACAACCCTGCGCTGCCCAGACGCGTCGAACCTGCGGTCACCGACGAGGATGTGGTCGACGTCCGGCCCCAGGTAGACGCAGACGCAGGCGATCCAGGGGGCCGTTTCGAAGGAGCGCGGCGGGTCGAGGCGCCGGGTGAGGCTGAGCGCGCCCGAGCCGCCGCGAACCTCGATCACGTCGACATCGACATCGGCGGGATCGTTCGCGGAGGAGATACCGCCCCCCACGTACCGCCACTGCTCCTCGTACCACTCCACGAACGCGATGTGCTCCTGCGGCACAGACTCTCGCGCAGCCCCCGGGCGCCACACCATCCACACCGCCCCAACCCCGGCGCCGGCGTCAACATCGGCCGACACCACCGTCAGCAAACGCCTCGGCATCCACCACGGCTGCGGCTGACCACCACCCAGCACCCGCCGCACCACCCCCGCCAACAGTCGCACCACAAGCCGCAGCTGAACCCCCGCCAAACCCCGAACCACACCACTCCACCCCACAACCACCCCACACGCTTCTACGCGCGTCCCCGCACACAAATGTGCACAGGCTGTGGACGCCCCGTGCTCAAGGTCAAGCCACCCCCTCCCCCCACCCATCACCACGCCAGAGATCGGTAACCCAGCAACCCCCTTGAGTCACGCGGAAGTCAGGATTCCGCAACCCATCTTGTTGTCACGTACTCAACAAGCGATGGTCGTCGCGGGCCGCCAACCCGCCGCCGGGGACACCGCACCGGCGGCAAGCACCACCCCTGTACCCCCCACCCGCACCGCCCCTGACCACCCCCTAACAGGAGGCTGTACGTTGCGTACGTCACCCCCCAGCAGCCAGTCCACGCACGGCAGATGGCGCCGCATAGGTACCGCCGCCGTGGCCACGGCAGCGCTCGCTCTCGCCGGACTCGGCACCGCGGCCCAGGCCGGCGCCGCCACCCCCGCGACCCCGAAGGTCACCGCCAAGACCATCGCCGCACAGGTCGCCAAGGCCCACGTGACCTACACCAGCCAGTGTGGCGAGACCCCGGCGAAGGGCCACGCGTCCTGCAACGCCCTGCGCGTCACCGGCGGCACCACCGCCTTCCAGGAGGCGCAGGCGGCGAGGAAGGGCACCGCACCCGCGACCATCAAGCCGAACGCCACCTCGGCCACCCCCACCGGTTACGGCCCCAGCGACCTCCAGTCCGCCTACGGACTGACCTCCGCCGCCTCCTCCAACGGCGCCGGCAGGACCATCGCGATCGTCGACGCCTACGACGACCCGAACGCCGCGTCCGACCTCGCGGCCTACCGCTCGTACTACGGCCTCTCCGCCTGCACGGTCGCCAACGGCTGCTTCAAGAAGGTCAGCCAGACCGGCTCGACGACCTCCCTCCCCGCCGCCGACAGCGGCTGGGCCGGCGAGATCTCCCTCGACCTCGACATGGCCAGCGCGATCTGCCCGAACTGCAACATCCTGCTGGTCGAGGCCACCTCGTCCTCGATGGCCAACCTCGGCACCGCCGTGAACCGCGCGGTCACCCTGGGCGCCAAGTACGTCTCCAACAGCTACGGCGGGTCTGAGTCCTCCTCCGACACCAGCTACGACAGCTCGTACTTCAACCACCCCGGCGTCGCCATCACGGTCAGCGCGGGCGACTCGGGCTACGGCTCCGAGTACCCGGCAGCCTCCAAGTACGTCACCTCCGTCGGCGGCACCAAGCTGTCCACCGCCTCCACCACCCGCGGCTGGACCGAGAGCGTGTGGAAGACCAGCAGCACCGAGGGCACCGGCTCCGGCTGCTCCTCGTATGACGCGAAGCCGACCTGGCAGACCGACACGAGCTGCACCAAGCGCATGATCTCCGACGTCTCCGCCGTGGCAGACCCCGCGACCGGCGTCTCGGTCTACGACACCTACGGCGAGTCCGGCTGGGCCACCTACGGCGGCACCAGCGCCGCCTCCCCGATCATCGCGGGCGTCTACGCCCTCGCCGGCACCCCGTCGAGCAGCTCCTACCCCGCCTCGTTCCCCTACACGAAGGCCGGCACCTCGGCCCTCAACGACGTGACCTCGGGCAACAACGGCACGTGCTCCACGAGCTACTACTGCACCGCCAGGTCCGGCTACGACGGCCCGACCGGTTGGGGCACCCCGCAGGGTGTGAGCGCCTTCACCGGCTGAACCACCTCACCGGCTGACCCAGAACCACCAGATCCAGCCAATACGTAGGTCAAAGCACAACTCAACACACAAACGCCACCGGAGGTCGTGGGGATCACCGGCGGGCACTGGGGAACGGGCCGCGGCTACCAGCCGCGGCCCGTCGCCATGTCCGAGGTCCGCGATAGCCTTCACCTGGATACGGACCGTCAGAAGCGGTCCGTGACCGTGCGGGTGGTCACAGGTGGCCATCGGTGGTCAACGACGGAACCACACCACAGGTTCCGCCCACACCTCATTGCCCGGCGTAACCTGCCGTGATACACAGAGTGACCATACGATCCGTTCAACCCCTCGCACACCGCCCCACGCTCACCCCATAGGGTGCCGCGTGGGTCGGCGGCAAGGTATTCGTACGAAACCCGCCAATCAATGACGCCAAGTCGACATCCGGCAGCATCATTGTCGGCGAGAATGGACCTGACCTCTGCACTGCGGCAGGGGGCGCGCGGAACTACCCGACAGGGGCGGTGACTTACATGTGGCTTGCGGCCGAAAAGGGCGACATCAACACCATCATCGGCGGGATCGCTCCGGACTGGGGCCCCTTCGGCAGCCTGGGCACCGAAGCGAAGACGATGGTCCAGGTCGTGATGGCCGTGGCCATCCTGATGTGCCTGGGCATCGCGATCTGGGGTGCGGCCAAGCAGCGCATCGGCGCCACCGCGCTGCGTGACACCTTCAGCGCGGAACAGGGCAAGGGCCTCATCATCGCGGGCCTGACAGGCGTGTTCATCATCGGCTCACTCGGCACCCTCTTCACCATCGTGTACGGCATGGCGGTGTAGCCGGCGCCACCTGCGCGTGGCGCACCGTCAGTCGGACCGCCGGACGAACCCGGTTCTTCCTCCCACCACCCACCCACCCGTCGTGCCCACCGACTGAGGTTGCGTCTCCCTGATGTCGAGTCACCACACCGCGCCCGCGCGGGAACCAGCACGGCTACCGTCGTACTGTCACGCGTACCCGTACGCGTGGATTCGACACGAGTTCGATACCGAGTTCGAGGGGACGGGCGCGCAATGAGCCTCGGTGACAGCCAGAGCAACGGCGACTCCGCGCGCCCCGACGACGGCGGGTACGGCGGCACCGGCCAGACCCGGACCCGCTACCACGACCAGGGAAACGGCGGCACCTACGGCGGCGCCCAGCGCCCCAAGTCCTCGCGGGGCATGGTGACAGGGGTCGCCGTGGTCGCCCTGCTGATCGCGGCGATCGCCGTCGCGAACCGCGGAGGAGACGATTCGCCTACGTCCACGTCCTCCTCCACGGCGGGCAGCGGCTCCGGCGGCAACAGCGACAGCGCCGGCCAACCCGAAACGGCGCCCACCACGGCCTCCGGCGAGCAGCCCGTCACGAAGAAGGCAGCCGGCATCCCGTCCGGGTTCGCACACAACCGCCAGGGCGTCCAGTCCGCGGCGGCCAACTACGCGGTGTCGCTGGGCTCGACCGGCATGTTCCGCAAGGACAGCCGGAACACGATCCTCGACACCCTCTTCACCGCCGAGGCCGCCGCCAAACTCAAGGCCCCCCTCGACAAGGCCTACTCGGCGAGCTTCCTCACGAGACTCGGGCTCGACGCGAACGGCAACGCCCCCGCAGGCAGCACGTTCGTCTCCCGCGTGACCCCGGTCGGCACCAAGACCGTGGCGTACGGCGACGCCACCGCCACCGTCGACGTCTGGTACGTCGGCCTGACCGGCATCGCCGGCGAGACCTCCACCAGCCCGGTCACCTCGTCGTGGAAGACCTGGACGTACGACATGCGCTGGTCGGGCGGCGACTGGAAGATCGTCTCCTACTCGGAGAAGGACGGCCCCAACCCGGTTCCCGGCGACGACCGGGCCGCCGCCTCCGACGAGATCAGCAAGGCCATCGACGAGTACGGAGGGTTCACCTATGCCCGGTAACACGCCAGGTAGGCCCTACCTCGTGCTCAAGCTCGCCGGCGCGCTGACAGCCGTACAGACGGCGGCCGTACTCCTGGCGTCCCAGGCGTACGCGGCACCGACGCCGTCACCCACGCCCTCCCCGACGGCCGGCAACTCCGACTGCGCACTGCTCTTCGGCGAGGCCAAGAAGATCTGTGAAGGCGAGCAGAGCGGCGCCGGATCCCGATCCGTCACCAACCCCGCCTCCACCCTCGACCCGCTGTCCTCCCTCGCCAAGGGCTGCGCCGACGCCGCCTCCTGGACGGTCGACAAGCTCAGCGAGGCCGTGAAGGAGACCGCGAGCGTCGACTTCACCAACGCCAAGTTCCTCCAGCAGTACGCGGTCGTGTTCGCCGCCTCCACCGTCCTCACCCTGGTGCTGTGGCTGCTCGCGGTCGCCAAGCGGGCCATGCGGGGCGTCCCCCTCACCACAGCCATCTCCGAGGCGATCGGCTTCCTCTGGCTGACCGTCCTGGCCTCGGCCTTCACGCCCCTCATCCTCTACACCGTCGTCTCGGCGACCGACGGTGTCACCGAGGTCCTCGCAAGCGCGACCGGCGACCAGACCGACACGTTCTTCGGCACCTTCTCCGGTGCGCTGGCCAAGGGCGAGGACATCGGCGGCGGCCCGATCATGCTGATCGTGGTGTCCATGGTGTCGATCCTCGCGGCCGGCATCCTCTGGCTGGAGCTCGTCATCCGGGCCGCTCTGCTGTACGTGGGCGCGCTGCTCGGCACGGTCGTGTACGCGGGGCTGGTCGACAAGAACCTGTGGGGGCACGTCCGCCGCTGGGCCGGCATCATGATCGCGGTCATCCTGGTCAAACCGGTGATCGCCATCGTCCTCGGCCTGGCCGGCGCGCTGTCCACGAACGACGGGCCCGACGCCTTCTCCGCCGTAGTCTCCGGCCTCTCCATCATTCTCCTCGCCATCTTCGCGAGCGCGATGATCTACCGCTTCGTACCGGGCTTCGGCGACGAGATCGCGGGCTCCCGCAACAACCGCATCATGCAGGGCGCCGAAGGCAAGGCCGCCGCCGTCATCAGCTCCCCGGCGACCCTCGTCGCCCAGGGCATCAAGACCCACAGCACCCGCGCGGACAACAACGGGGGCGGTGGAGGCGGCGGCCAGTCGTCCTCCGCACCGCGCCCGGCCAACCCCGCGTCCGGCGGCGTGGCCGCGCACAGCTCACGGCCCTCGGGCGGCGGCGGATCTGTCCCCTCCGCCGCACCCCCGCCGCGCAGCAGCCCGCACGCCGGCAACAGCAACCGATCCAACCGCCCTGGAGGTGACGGGCGTTGACGACGGATTCCCATGTCGCCCACGTGTCCCACACGGTCTCGCCCCGCCGTACATATCTCATCGGCCGCGCCCGGCCGAACGCGATCGTCGGCCGCAACCGTGAGTCCGGCGAGATCGCGCTCATCATCGTGGGCGCCTTCCTCGGCATGGTGTGCGGCCTGGTCGTGCCCGTTCTGGCCCTGCGCATCGTGCTGCTGACCGGCTTCCCGATGCTGGCACTCGCGGTGGTGTACGTCCCGTACAAGCGCCGCACGTTCTACAAGTGGTTCGAGATCAACCGCAGTTACAAGCGCTCGCTCCGCCAGGGCACCGCCTACCGCAGCTCCGTCATGGAGGCCGGCACCCAGATCGACGGCCGCGAGGTCGAGATCGGCCCGCCCCCGGGCATCGGCCGCATCAACTGGCTCGCTGCCCCGTTCGGCCCCGACGAGATCGCCGTACTCCTGCACGCGGACCGCCGTACGGTGACGGCGGCGATCGAGATCGAAGGCCCGGGCGTCGGCCTGCGCGACAGCGAGGACCAGGAGGCCCTGGTCGACCGCTTCGGCACGCTGCTCAAGCACGTGGCGAACGGCGACGGCTTTGTCACCCGCCTCCAGATGCTCGCCCGCACCCTCCCCGCCGACCCGGACGCCCACGCCAAGGACGTGGCCGTACGCGGCGACGAGAAGTCCCCGCCGTGGCTGCAGCACTCGTACGACCAGCTCCAGTCCATGGTGTCGACAAGCAGTGAGCAGCACCGCGCGTACCTCGTCGCCTGTATGCACTTCAACCGTGAACTGGCCGCCGAGGCACACACGATGGCCCGCGCGGCCCGCCCCCAGGGCGGCCGGAAGGTCGACCGGGACGCAGGCCTCGCGGTGGTCATGGCCCGCGAACTGACGGACATCTGCTCCCGGCTCCAGGAGGCGGACATCCGCGTCCGCCAGCCCCTCGGCCAGGGCAGGCTGGCCTCCCTCATCCACTCCATGTACGACCCTGACCACCCGATCGACCACCTCCAGGCGATGACGAAGCGCAACGCCTGGCCGGCCGAACTGGACGCCATGGAGCCGACGTACCTCCAGGCGAAGACCCGCGAGTCGTCGACGCGCGCCCCCTGGTGCCACTCCACCGCATGGGTGAAGGAGTGGCCGATGACCCCGGTGGGCGTCAACTTCCTCGCCCCGCTCCTCGTCCACACCCCGGACGTCATCCGCACGGTGGCCGTCACGATGGACCTCGAACCCACCGAGGTAGCCATCGAGCGCATGTTGACGGAGAAGACGAACGACGACGCGGAGGCGAGCCGGGCCGCCAAGATGAACCGCACGGTCGACCCCCGCGACGTGGCCTCGCACAACCGCATCGACCAGCGCGGTGAGGACCTCGCGAGCGGCGCGGCCGGCGTGAACCTGGTCGGCTACATCACCGTCTCCTCCCGCTCACCGGAGGCCCTGGCGCGCGACAAGCGCACGATAAGGGCGTCGGCGGGCAAGTCGTACCTGAAGCTGGAGTGGTGCGACAGAGAGCACCACCGAGCGTTCGTCAACACACTCCCGTTCGCCACCGGAATCCGAAGGTAGGGCTGATGCGCTGATGCGGGACCCGCTGACCGCCCTCACCGACACCTTCACGTCCTTCCTCTTCGGCAAGATCGAGTCGACCCGCCTGCCCGTCCGCACCTCCACGGGCCAGGCCCAGGCCGTCTACCTCCCCACGGCCGCCCCCGGCCTCGGCGACTCCGGCGTCATCATCGGCCGCGAGGTGTACTCCGGAAAGGGCTACATCTACGACCCCTTCCAGCTGTACGGCCAACAACTCCCCGCCCCGCACTGGCTGGTGCTCGGCGAATCGGGCAACGGCAAATCAGCCCTGGAGAAGACCTACGTCCTACGCCAACTCCGCTTCCGGGACCGCCAGGTGGTCGTCCTCGACGCGCAGGGCGAGGACGGCGTCGGCGAATGGAACCTCATCGCGGAGGAGTTGGGGATAACCCCCATCCGCCTGGACCCGATGGCCGCCCTGGACATGGGCATCCGCCTCAACCCCCTAGACCCCGCCATCACCACCACAGGCCAACTGGCCCTGCTCCGCACGATCATCGAAGTGGCGATGGGCCACGGCCTGGACGAACGCTCCGGCTTCGCCCTGAAGGTCGCGCACGCCTACGTCAACGAAACGATCCTCGAACGCCAGCCGGTACTGACGGACATCGTCGAGCAACTCCGCCACCCTGAACCGGAGTCGGCGGAAGCGATGAACGTCGCCATAGACGACGTACGGGCCTGGGGCCTCGACGTCGCCCTGGTCCTGGACCGCCTGGTCGACGGCGACCTCCGAGGCATGTTCGACGGCCCGACGACGGTCGGCATCGACCTGGACGCCCCGCTGATCGTCTTCGACCTGAGTCACATCGACCGCAACTCCATCGCCATGCCGATCCTGATGGCGATCATCGGCGTCTGGCTGGAGCACACCTGGATCCGCCCCGACCGGAAGAAGCGCATCTTCCTGGTCGAGGAGGCCTGGCACATCATCAGCAGCCCGTTCGTGGCCCAACTCTTCCAGCGCCTGCTGAAGTTCGGCCGCCGCCTGGGCCTGTCCTTCGTGGCGGTGGTCCACCATCTCTCCGACGTGGTGGACGGAGCGGCGGCGAAAGAAGCGGCCGCGATCCTCAAAATGGCGTCAACACGAACGATCTACGCCCAGAAAGCCGACGAGGCGAGGGCGACAGGCAGAGTGATCGGCCTACCCCGCTGGGCGGTGGAAATCATCCCGACCCTGACACCGGGCATCGCCGTCTGGGACGTCAACGGCAACGTCCAGGTCGTCAAACACCTGGTCACCGAGACAGAACGCGCCCTCGTCTTCACCGACCGGGCGATGACGGAGTCGTCCCGCGACCGCGACCTCCAGCTGACCGACGACGCCCTGAGAGCCGCGGAACTGGAGGCCGAAGAACGCGCGGCGTCCTTCGTCGAACAGCACCTCAGCGACCTCGACGACTCCTCCGAGTCAACGGTGGCGTGACGACCATGAGAGCGGACGAACAGCAACGGGGCGGCGGCGTCTCCGACGGCTTGCTGGTCGGCCTGATCGGGTTCCTGCTCGGCCTGACGGTACTGGTCTGGTCGGCAACAGGCCTCGCGGGCCTGCTCTCCCACGGCGCCTGGCCACAGGGGATCACGTTCACCCGTACTCCGGAGGCGCTGCGCCACCTCATCACGGAGCCACGCGATGTTCCGGGCGCCTGGCCGGCGACATCCGCGGGTCAGCTCTCGGGATGGGGGCTGTTCTGGGGCCTGTTCATCGGCCAGCTGATGATCCTGTTCGTCCTGACGATCTTCGTGGTGGGCACCCTGGCACGGTGGAAGGCGGTAAGAGCGGCGAGAAGGGCAGCTCCTGCACCAACTCACCACGAGGTACCGGTACAACGAACGGAACCGCCGACCGAGGCGAAGAGACAGCCGCAGCCCCCCGAGGAAGCACCGTCACCGGAGCCCCCGAAGGTTCTTTCACCACCTCCCCCGACGGCTCTTCCACCGGAACCCTCGGAGATGATTTCGACGGCGCCCATGGCAACAGACGCCAAACGGGTGGGTGGATGGGAAAAAGTCTTCTACGGCCCCGCAGACACCCGCGCCCTCACCGCAACCCAAGCCATCCAGGACGCCGAGGGCCCCGCCCTCATCATCACCTCCAACCCCACCCTCTGGCAGGAGACAAAGGACGCCCGAGCCAGACTCGGCCCCACCCTCCTCTACGACCCCACCCACCTCTGCGACACCCCGGCCCGCCTCCACTGGCCCCCCACCACAGGCTGCGAAGACAGACCCACCGCAGCCGCAAGAGCAGCCGCCCTCCTCACCCCGGTCCGCCCCACCGCCAAGATCGACCGGACAACCACGGAAACCGCCGAGACCCTCCTCCGCAGCTACCTCCACGCCGCCGCAATAGACGCCCGCACGATCCGCCACGTACACCGTTGGTCCCAGGGCACCAACGTCCAGGAAGCCGTACGCATCCTCCGGACCAACCCCAAGGCAGCCTCCGGCGCCGCCGGTGAACTCGAAGCCGCCCTCACCGCGCATCCCGAACGCCGGGACATGGCACAGGAGTTGACGAGCCGTGCCCTCGCCGCGCTCTCGATGGTGAACATCCGCGAGGCGTGCACGGCGAATCGAAGTGATGCCCTCGTGCTGGATTCCTTCATCGCCGAAGGGGGCACGCTTTATGTGGTCGGTGAACCGATCGAGGACCCCAGGACGAACCCGGGCGCGATGCCCCTCCTGACGGCACTGGCCGCAAGCGTGGTCGAGCGCGGCCGGCGCATGGCCGAACGGTCATCCTCCGGTCGCCTCGACCCACCACTGACACTCGTCCTGGACGACGTCGCGGCGGTCGCTCCGCTTCCCCAGCTCCCCGAGCTGATCGCCACCGGAGCGGACCGGGGTATGCCAACCCTGGCCCTGCTCCGGTCAAGAGAACAACTCAGAGCAAGATGGCCCAACGACGAAATCCCGGCTCGCTAGAAAACCCGAGGGGCTCAAATCCCGTACTGGTCCGCGTACTTGCCCAGGATCTGCGACGCCTGACCTTTCATTCTGTGCTCGGCCCGAGCCCGGGCGATCTCGTCGTCCGCTTCCTGCCAGGCATCCCAGATGTCCTGGAACGGTCCGAGCGGTTCTTCCACGTCGTCACTCTTGATTCCCGTGCCACGGGGAGTACGCCGTAGAAGGACAGTCCGTTGTACGTCTGCGGCCCTCCCGCAGTCCTCGGATCCGCACGCCTGGATCACGGCCTGTCGATGACGAACTCCAGCTCCCGCCCCTCGACACTCTCGGGCGCGGGCACGGTCCATCCACTCGCCAGGAACCCCACCCTCCGGTAGAAAGCCCCCGCCCGCCCGTTGTTCTCGTGCACCAGAAGCCGCACCCGCTCCACGCCGGCCGCCCACGCCCACTCCAAGGCCTCGTCGAAGAGCACCTCCGTCAGCCCGCACCCTCGATGCTCGGGCCGCATGTACACCCCGACGAGGTGACCTTGTTTCCTCTCGACCGGAAACCCCGCCCAGTCGGTCGTACCAGCTTCCTCGATCAGTACGACCACATTCCCGACCCACTCCCCGTCCGGGCCTTCGGCAATGATCTGTTGCCGCTCTCGCATCCCCTCTGCTGCCGCGGCCACCCGCTCCTGCCAGAAGGAGTCCGGCCTGGCCTCGGCTTCCTCGTATGTCTCCAAGAAGGCGATCGGCGCTGCCGGATCCCGAAGCGCGGCCAACCGGAGCCCCTTGGCAGCACGCCATTCGTCCGCACGCACGGAGCGGACCACAAAGCTACTCATACAGATCACGGTAGTGCCGGCCTGGACCGCGAGCGGCATATTTTTTTCTACCTCCCCAGGGCACCCTCCTGAAATAGCCCTGGAACGCAGAAAAGCCCCGTTCCGGTGTACCCGGTACGGGGCTTTTCGCAATATTTGTTCGGCGGTGTCCTACTCTCCCACAGGGTCCCCCCTGCAGTACCATCGGCGCTGTGAGGCTTAGCTTCCGGGTTCGGAATGTAACCGGGCGTTTCCCTCACGCTATGACCACCGAAACACGGTGAAACACATCAACCGCACCACACCCGTGACCTTGGGTGTGGGGTTGTTCGTGGTTTCAGAACCAACACAGTGGACGCGAGCAACTGAGGACAAGCCCTCGGCCTATTAGTACCAGTCACCTCCACCCGTTGCCGGGCTTCCAGATCTGGCCTATCAACCCAGTCGTCTACTGGGAGCCTTACCCCATCTAGTGGGTGGGAACACTCATCTCGAAGCAGGCTTCCCGCTTAGATGCTTTCAGCGGTTATCCCTCCCGAACGTAGCCAACCAGCCATGCCCTTGGCAGGACAACTGGCACACCAGAGGTTCGTCCGTCCCGGTCCTCTCGTACTAGGGACAGCCCTTCTCAATGTTCCTGCGCGCGCAGCGGATAGGGACCGAACTGTCTCACGACGTTCTAAACCCAGCTCGCGTACCGCTTTAATGGGCGAACAGCCCAACCCTTGGGACCGACTCCAGCCCCAGGATGCGACGAGCCGACATCGAGGTGCCAAACCATCCCGTCGATATGGACTCTTGGGGAAGATCAGCCTGTTATCCCCGGGGTACCTTTTATCCGTTGAGCGACGGCGCTTCCACAAGCCACCGCCGGATCACTAGTCCCGACTTTCGTCCCTGCTCGACCCGTCGGTCTCACAGTCAAGCTCCCTTGTGCACTTACACTCAACACCTGATTGCCAACCAGGCTGAGGGAACCTTTGGGCGCCTCCGTTACTCTTTAGGAGGCAACCGCCCCAGTTAAACTACCCATCAGACACTGTCCCTGATCCGGATCACGGACCCAGGTTAGACATCCAGCACGACCAGACTGGTATTTCAACGACGACTCCACAAACACTGGCGTGCCCGCTTCAAAGTCTCCCAGCTATCCTACACAAGCCGAACCGAACACCAATATCAAACTATAGTAAAGGTCCCGGGGTCTTTCCGTCCTGCTGCGCGAAACGAGCATCTTTACTCGTAGTGCAATTTCACCGGGCCTATGGTTGAGACAGTCGAGAAGTCGTTACGCCATTCGTGCAGGTCGGAACTTACCCGACAAGGAATTTCGCTACCTTAGGATGGTTATAGTTACCACCGCCGTTTACTGGCGCTTAAGTTCTCAGCTTCGCCACCCCGAAGAGTGACTAACCGGTCCCCTTAACGTTCCAGCACCGGGCAGGCGTCAGTCCGTATACATCGCCTTACGGCTTCGCACGGACCTGTGTTTTTAGTAAACAGTCGCTTCTCGCTGGTCTCTGCGGCCACCCCCAGCTCATGAAGTAAATTCAATCACCGGTGATGGCCCCCCTTCTCCCGAAGTTACGGGGGCATTTTGCCGAGTTCCTTAACCATAGTTCACCCGAACGCCTCGGTATTCTCTACCTGACCACCTGAGTCGGTTTAGGGTACGGGCCGCCATGAAACTCGCTAGAGGCTTTTCTCGACAGCATAGGATCATCCACTTCACCACAATCGGCTCGGCATCAGGTCTCAGACTCATGATGTGCGGATTTGCCTACACACCGTCCTACACCCTTACCCCGGGACAACCACCGCCCGGGATGGACTACCTTCCTGCGTCACCCCATCACTCACCTACTGCAGGTCTGGTCCGCCGGCTCCACCACTCCCCCTTGCCCGAAGGCTCCGGGGCGGCTTCACGGACTTAGCATCGCCTGGTTCAATGTTTGACGCTTCACAGCGGGTACCGGAATATCAACCGGTTATCCATCGACTACGCCTGTCGGCCTCGCCTTAGGTCCCGACTTACCCTGGGCAGATCAGCTTGACCCAGGAACCCTTAGTCAATCGGCGCACACGTTTCCCACGTGTGTATCGCTACTCATGCCTGCATTCTCACTCGTGAACCGTCCACCACTAGCTTCCGCTGCAGCTTCACCCGGCACACGACGCTCCCCTACCCATCCATACTCCCGTTGGGGATATGTGTATGAATGACACGACTTCGGCGGTACGCTTGAGCCCCGCTACATTGTCGGCGCGGAATCACTAGACCAGTGAGCTATTACGCACTCTTTCAAGGGTGGCTGCTTCTAAGCCAACCTCCTGGTTGTCTGTGCGACTCCACATCCTTTCCCACTTAGCGTACGCTTAGGGGCCTTAGTCGATGCTCTGGGCTGTTTCCCTCTCGACCATGGAGCTTATCCCCCACAGTCTCACTGCCGTGCTCTCACTTACCGGCATTCGGAGTTTGGCTAAGGTCAGTAACCCGGTAGGGCCCATCGCCTATCCAGTGCTCTACCTCCGGCAAGAAACACACGACGCTGCACCTAAATGCATTTCGGGGAGAACCAGCTATCACGGAGTTTGATTGGCCTTTCACCCCTAACCACAGGTCATCCCCCAGGTTTTCAACCCTGGTGGGTTCGGTCCTCCACGAAGTCTTACCTCCGCTTCAACCTGCCCATGGCTAGATCACTCCGCTTCGGGTCTTGAGCGCGCTACTAAAACGCCCTATTCGGACTCGCTTTCGCTACGGCTTCCCCACACGGGTTAACCTCGCAACACACCGCAAACTCGCAGGCTCATTCTTCAAAAGGCACGCAGTCACGACTGTATGTGCAAGCACATACAGCGACGCTCCCACGGCTTGTAGGCACACGGTTTCAGGTACTATTTCACTCCGCTCCCGCGGTACTTTTCACCATTCCCTCACGGTACTATCCGCTATCGGTCACCAGGGAATATTTAGGCTTAACGGGTGGTCCCGCCAGATTCACACGGGATTTCTCGGGCCCCGTGCTACTTGGGTGTCTCTCAAACGAGCCGTTAATGTTTCGACTACGGGGGTCTTACCCTCTACGCCGGACCTTTCGCATGTCCTTCGCCTACATCAACGGTTTCTGACTCGTCTCACGGCCGGCAGACCGTGAAAGAGAGATCCCACAACCCCGCACACGCAACCCCTGCCGGGTCTCACACGTATACGGTTTGGCCTCATCCGGTTTCGCTCGCCACTACTCCCGGAATCACGGTTGTTTTCTCTTCCTGCGGGTACTGAGATGTTTCACTTCCCCGCGTTCCCTCCACACACCCTATGTGTTCAGATGTGGGTGACAGCCCATGACGACTGCCGGGTTTCCCCATTCGGAAACCCCCGGATCAAAGCCTGGTTGACGACTCCCCGGGGACTATCGTGGCCTCCCACGTCCTTCATCGGTTCCTGGTGCCAAGGCATCCACCGTGCGCCCTTAAAAACTTGGCCACAGATGCTCGCGTCCACTGTGCAGTTCTCAAACAACGACCAACCACCCGTCACAACCCGCCGAAGCAGATCTTTACCGGGGTCGGCACTGAAGGCAGCCGTTACCGGCCGT
This sequence comes from Streptomyces sp. NBC_00576, assembly GCF_036345175.1. Lineage (NCBI taxonomy): Bacteria > Bacillati > Actinomycetota > Actinomycetes > Kitasatosporales > Streptomycetaceae > Streptomyces > Streptomyces sp. NBC_00576. Next base: position 5,093,384 of record NZ_CP107780.1, read on the forward strand.
ACCCTCAGACACCCAACAGCGTGCCCGACCCGTCCCCGCCCGGAGATCATGCTTTCCACGCCCTCTTGCGAGAGCAGTACTTGCAGCCTCCAACCCGTGAAACCGGCCGAATAATCAACGTTCCACCCATGAGCAACCAGCATCAGACATTCGCCGATGTACTGGCCTCTGACCAGGCTCCCGAAGGCTCCTGGTAAGAAATGCTCCTTAGAAAGGAGGTGATCCAGCCGCACCTTCCGGTACGGCTACCTTGTTACGACTTCGTCCCAATCGCCAGTCCCACCTTCGACAGCTCCCTCCCCGTGAGGGGTTGGGCCACCGGCTTCGGGTGTTACCGACTTTCGTGACGTGACGGGCGGTGTGTACAAGGCCCGGGAACGTATTCACCGCAGCAATGCTGATCTGCGATTACTAGCAACTCCGACTTCATGGGGTCGAGTTGCAGACCCCAATCCGAACTGAGACCGGCTTTTTGAGATTCGCTCCGCCTCACGGCATCGCAGCTCATTGTACCGGCCATTGTAGCACGTGTGCAGCCCAAGACATAAGGGGCATGATGACTTGACGTCGTCCCCACCTTCCTCCGAGTTGACCCCGGCAGTCTCCTGTGAGTCCCCATCACCCCGAAGGGCATGCTGGCAACACAGAACAAGGGTTGCGCTCGTTGCGGGACTTAACCCAACATCTCACGACACGAGCTGACGACAGCCATGCACCACCTGTACACCGACCACAAGGGGGGCACCATCTCTGATGCTTTCCGGTGTATGTCAAGCCTTGGTAAGGTTCTTCGCGTTGCGTCGAATTAAGCCACATGCTCCGCTGCTTGTGCGGGCCCCCGTCAATTCCTTTGAGTTTTAGCCTTGCGGCCGTACTCCCCAGGCGGGGAACTTAATGCGTTAGCTGCGGCACCGACGACGTGGAATGTCGCCAACACCTAGTTCCCACCGTTTACGGCGTGGACTACCAGGGTATCTAATCCTGTTCGCTCCCCACGCTTTCGCTCCTCAGCGTCAGTAATGGCCCAGAGATCCGCCTTCGCCACCGGTGTTCCTCCTGATATCTGCGCATTTCACCGCTACACCAGGAATTCCGATCTCCCCTACCACACTCTAGTCTGCCCGTATCGAATGCAGACCCGGGGTTAAGCCCCGGGCTTTCACATCCGACGCGACAGACCGCCTACGAGCTCTTTACGCCCAATAATTCCGGACAACGCTTGCGCCCTACGTATTACCGCGGCTGCTGGCACGTAGTTAGCCGGCGCTTCTTCTGCAGGTACCGTCACTTTCGCTTCTTCCCTGCTGAAAGAGGTTTACAACCCGAAGGCCGTCATCCCTCACGCGGCGTCGCTGCATCAGGCTTTCGCCCATTGTGCAATATTCCCCACTGCTGCCTCCCGTAGGAGTCTGGGCCGTGTCTCAGTCCCAGTGTGGCCGGTCGCCCTCTCAGGCCGGCTACCCGTCGTCGCCTTGGTGAGCCACTACCTCACCAACAAGCTGATAGGCCGCGGGCTCATCCTGCACCGCCGGAGCTTTGAACCCACCCCCATGCGAGGGAAGGTATTATCCGGTATTAGACCCCGTTTCCAGGGCTTGTCCCAGAGTGCAGGGCAGATTGCCCACGTGTTACTCACCCGTTCGCCACTAATCCACCCCGAAAGGCTTCATCGTTCGACTTGCATGTGTTAAGCACGCCGCCAGCGTTCGTCCTGAGCCAGGATCAAACTCTCCGTGAATGTCAACCCGTAATCGGGTCACACCACGAGAGCGGAACAGTCAAGCGGAATAAGCCCGACCGTTCACAGCGTCCTCGCTGTGTTTACTACTTCAAAGGAACCTCGCCCTCCCGAACGGGAGAGACGGGGTATCAACATATCTGGCGTTGATTTTTGGCACGCTGTTGAGTTCTCAAGGAACGGACGCTTCCTTCGTACTCACCCGAGAGACTCTCTCAGGCTTTCCTCCGGGCAGTTTCCCTTCGGTCTTGCTGTCTTGCGTTTCCGACTCTATCAGACCGTTTCCCGATCCGATTTCCTCGGTGCTTTCCAGGTTTCCGCTTTCGCGTTTCCCTTTCCGGCGACTCCGACTCTATCAGATCCTTTCGGGCCTGATTCCCAGTCAGCGGGGCTTGTCTTCCCGGCTGTTGGGCCGTTCCGACGTCTCAAACCCTAGCGGATCCTCTCGGCGATTCCCAATCGGGCCGCCATGCTCCATCGAACTCCATGGAGCCCCATTCGAATTGAATTCGGGCAAGCCGAAATCATCCCGACTGGGAGATCATGCTGATGGTTTGGGTTGCCGCTGCTGCGGCGGAGGTGCTGCCGCAGAACCGTTACGGCCCCGTGGCAACCCGAAGAACTTTACGGATCGGGGAGGGGGATGTCAAGCGCCCCCTTCCCACCTCCGGGGCGCCGCTGTCAAGATCTTTAGTCGAGGTCGCTGAGCCGCCCGCCGGCGTCCGGCTGAGCGTGCTCCACTCTGCGCAGGAGACGGGTGAGAACGTCGCCGAGCCTCGTGCGCTCGTCCTGGGAGAGGTCCTGGAGGAGGTCCTCCTCGAAGACAGTGGCCAGACGCATCGCCTCCAACCACTTCTCGCGGCCCTCGTCCGTCAGCTCCACGATCACGCGGACGCGGTTGGACTCGTCGCGCTCCCTGGTGACCAGCCCCTCCGTCACCATCCGGTCGATCCGGTGCGTCATCGCGGCCGGAGTCAGGCCCAGCCGCTTCGCCAGGTCGCTCGGGCCCATGCGGTACGGGGCACCGGAAAGCACCAGCGCCTTGAGGACCTCCCACTCGGCGTTGCTGATGCCGAGCGTTGCGGTCTGGCGGCCGTACGCCACGTTCATGCGGCGGTTCAGCCGGCCAAGAGCCGCGACGATCTTCTCGACCTGGGGGTCCAGGTCTCTGAACTCGCGTTGGTAGGCGGCGATCTGCTCATCGAGCGTCGGCTCACCGACGGCGGGGGTGTCACCCATGTGCGCAGTATCCCATGCGAGCGATTGGCGTCGAAGTCCTTCGAGGTGTACTGTTCAACTCTTAACTTTAGCTTCGAAGTCTTCACCTCTAACCCCTTCGGTTGGCGTACGACTTCACGATCAAGGCAGGTGAAAGTGACCAGGGCGATGGGCGCAGAGATGCGCCGGATCCATGTGGGCAACGCACTCAGCGCGTTCGGGCTCGGCTTCACCGTCCCCTATCTGTACGTCTATGTGGCGCAGGTGCGGGGACTGGGAGCAATGACGGCGGGTCTCGTACTCGCCGTCTTCGCCGTGGCAGCGCTGATCGTGCTGCCGTTCGCCGGGCGTGCCATCGTCCGGCGTGGCCCGCTGCCGGTGCTGCTCGTCGCCCTGGTCACCGCCGCTGTGGGTGCGCTGGGCCTCGGGCTCGCCGCCAACGCGACAGCCGTACTCCTGGCCGCTGTGGCGCTGGGGGCCGGGCAGGCAGTGATGCAGCCGGCGCTCGCGACGATGATCGTGGACTTCTCGTCGGCGGAGACGCGGTCGCGGGCCTTCGCCACCCAGTTCTTTCTGCAGAACCTGGGGCTCGGCGTCGGCGGGCTCATCGGCGGGCATCTCGTGGATACGACCCGGGTCGGCTCGTTCACCCTGCTGTTCGCCATCGAGGCGGCGATGTTCCTGCTGCTGGCCGTGATCATGAGGACCGTACGGATGCCTCGTTCGCCGCGGATCGACGGTGCCCCCGCTCAGGCCAAGGGCAGTTGGAAGCAGTTGCTCGAGAACCGGGCGATGGTGCAGCTGTGTGTGTTGGGGTTTGTTCTTTTCTTCGCCTGTTATGGGCAGTTCGAGTCGGGGCTGAGTGCGTACGGGGTCGAGGCGGCCGGGATTTCGACGTCCGCGCTCGGTTCGGCGCTGGCGGCGAACACCGCGGTGATCGTGGTCGCGCAGTTCGCGGTGCTCAGGTTCGTCGAGCGGCAGAAGCGGTCCCGGGTGATCGCGGCCGTGGGGATCCTCTGGGCCGTCGCGTGGGGCGTGGCCGGGTATGCGGGGCTCGGGCACGGCAGCCAGGCCATGGCGACCGCCGCGTTCGTGTCGACGTACGCGCTGTTCGGGCTCGGGGAGGCGATGTTGTCGCCGACCATCGCGCCGTTGGTGGCCGATCTGGCGCCGGCCGGGATGGCGGGGCAGTACAACTCGGCGTTCGCCCTGGTGAAGCAGCTCGCGCTGGCGGTCGGTCCGGCGGTGGGTGGGCCGTTGGGGGCCTCGCTGCACGGGCCGTACATCGTGATGTTCCTGCTGTTCTCGCTGGGGATCAGCGTCCTCGCCGTACGGCTGGGACGGCAGCTGACCCCCGTACAGAATCAGCCGGCTCTGGCGAGGCGGAGTCGGGTGGTCGCGCAGGGTGGGGCTCCGGTGGAGTCCGTGGTGCCTACTACGTAGTAGTAGGCACGGGCTCGGGGCGTCCTGTTGTCAGCGGGTGGCTGTGACCACGGTCGAGGTGAAGGGGAGGGTTGCCGAGCCGTCGGGGGACGTGTGGGTGGCCAGGGCCTCGCGGATCGTTTCCGCTGCCTCGGTGAAGCGGGCCGGGCCGCCCGCCTCCTCGATCGACTGGCCCCAGGGAACGGCCGCGAGGTAGCCGGCTGCGAAGCCCGCGACGTCCGGGAAGGCGATGGCGAAGGTGACCTCGCGGGTCGTGATGTCGTTGAAGCCGGCGGTGGTCAGGGCGGCCGTGAGGCGGTCGGCGGGGTAGGAGAGGGAGGCGGCGAAACGTGCCTCCTCCTCCGGGGTGCCGTGTTCGGTGACCGCCTTGAGTTGGGCGGCGAAGTACGGGGAGCGATCCGCGGGTGGGGTCCAGGCCGTGGCCGTGAAACGGCCACCCGGGCGGGTGATGCGGGCGGCTTCGGTGAGTGCGGCGTCCAGGTCGGGGAAGAACTGGATGCCCTGTTGACAGAGGACCGCGTCGAACGAGTTGTCCGGGTACGGGAGTTTGTCGGCCGGGGCCTGGGTGAACTCGATGTCCGGGTACATCCGGGGCGCGTTGCGGGCGGCGATCCTGAGCATGCCCTCCAGGAGGTCGGCGGCGGCCACATGGCCTGTGGGTCCGACCTGGGCGGCGGCCGCGCGGGCGACGAAGCCGGTGCCGCAGGCCAGGTCAAGGACCTGGGCGCCCGGGAAGAGGTCGGCGGCCTCGATGACCTCGGTGACGAAGGGCGCCATCATGAGGGCGCTGTAGCGCTCGTAGTGTTCCGTGGCACTGTGCGTGGCGTCGTGTGTGGCGTTGTCTTTGAGGGGGAAACCTGTGGGATCTGCCATGGGGGACCTACTAGCAGGCCGCGGTGGGTTCGCCTAGGGGACGCGCGAAGCCTTGCCTCCCGGCAGCACGAACTCGCACCACACCGCCTTGCCGCCCCCCGGTGTCCGGCGTGATCCCCAGCTCGTGGCGACCGTGGCGATGATGGCGATGCCCCGGCCCGATTCGTCGCCGGGTTCCGCGGTGCGGCGCAGGGGGAGGTGGTCGTCCCCGTCCGTCACCTCGACGATGAGCCGGCGGTCGGTGCGGCGCAGGCGCAGGCGCATCGGGGGTGTGCCGTGCTGGAGGGAGTTCGCGACCAGTTCGCTGGCCGCCAGGACACCCAGGTCGTGCAGTTCGGTGGGGAAGCGCCAGCTCGTCAGGACGCCTGAGGCGAACGCACGCGCGCGTGGGGCCGCTTCGATGCCGCCCAGGAGTTCCAGGGCCGCGTTGCGGAACAGGTCGCTGTCGGGGCCGGTGCGGGCCGGGTGCTGCAGCACCAGGACCGCCACGTCGTCGTCGTGGTCCGCGGTGACGCCTGCCGAGCGGACAAGGCGGTCGCAGACGACCTGAGGGCTGCCCGTGGCGCCGGCGAGGGCGCGCTCCAGGGCGGCGATGCCCTCGTCGAGGTCCTCGTTGCGGCGTTCCACCAGGCCGTCGGTGTAGAGGACCGCCGTGGAACCCGGGGTCAGCGGGATCGAGCCGGAGGCGTGCATCCAGTCGCCCGTGCCGAGGGGCGGGCCCGTGGGTTCGTCGGCCCGTTGGACGACACCGTTCTCGTCGCGGACCAGGATCGGGAGGTGGCCCGCGGAGGCGTACACCAGCTTGCCCTCGTTCGGGTCGTGGACGGCGTACACGCAGGTGGCGATCTGGTTGGCGTCGATCTCCGTGGCGAGGCCGTCGAGGAGCTGGAGGACCTCGTGCGGGGGGAGGTCCAGGCGGGCGTACGCGCGGACCGCCGTACGGAGCTGGCCCATGACCGCTGCCGCGCGCACTCCTCGGCCCATGACGTCGCCGATGACGAGGGCTGTGCGGCCGCCGCCCAGGGTGATGACGTCGTACCAGTCGCCGCCCACCGCCGCTTCCGTGCCGCCGGGATGGTAGACGGCGGCGACGCGGAGGTCGTCCGGTTCCTCCAGTTCCTGGGGGAGGAGGGAGCGCTGGAGGGTCACCGCGGTCTCGCGCTGGCTGCGTTCGCTGGCGCGCAGGCGTTCGGCGGCCTCGGCGTGGTCGGTGACGTCGGCGGCGAAGATGAGGACGCCGCCACTTCCTTCGGGAGTGGCCGTCACGTCGACCGGGGTGCAGGTGATCGTGTAGGAGCGTCCGCTGTGTGCCTTGCGGGACTTGACCGTGCGGGGCTTGGAGCTGCGCAGGACCTGGTCCAGGAGGGGCAGCAGGCCCAGTTCGTCGAGTTCGGGGGCCGCGTCGCGGGCGGGGGTGCCCTCGGGGCGTACGCCGAAGGCCGCCGTGTAGGCGTCGTTGACGTACGCGATGCGGTGGTCGGCGCCGTGGACCAGGGCGACCAGGGCCGGGATACGGTCGAGGACCTCCCGGGTGGGCAGGTCGTCGACCACGGGGAGGCAGGGCGTCCCGTCGGTGAGCTGCTCGGCGCGGGCGGCAGGTACAGAGCCGGGGCCGGAGCTCTCGCCGAGTCGGTCCGGAGTGATCGTGTGATCGGTCCGCGCTGCGGCGCGGCGCTGCGTTCCGGGAAGTCGGGCGCTCCAGCGCGTGAAGTTCACGAATCCTTGCCTCGTGTTTGTCGGCACAGGCCGGCAGCGGGTCGGCCGGAGGTACGGGTGGTGTTCCCCGGGAGATGCAGCACTTGCGGAAAGCCTCATGCGTTTCGAAGGGCGAGCGGCGGCTCGCCCCAGGTCGTGGACCAGTCTGGCAGTGTGGTCGGCCGGGCCGACATCCTTCAGACGCCGGCCGCGTCGGTGGAGTTCCTGGATCCGGTCAGGACGACCCCTTCGGGTCCTGGTTCGGGTGCTGGGGAGGCTTTCCACCGGCCGCGAGTTCGAACTCCGCACGGGGATGTTCGAGCGAACCGAGGGAGACGATCTCCCTCTTGAAGAGTCCCGACAGGGTCCACTCGGCGAGCACCCGGGCCTTGCGGTTGAAGGTGGGCACCCGGCTCAGGTGGTAGACGCGGTGCATGAACCAGGCAGGGTAGCCCTTCAGCTTGCGCCCGTAGACGTGTGCGACACCCTTGTGGAGTCCCAGGGAGGCTACTGAACCGACGTATTTGTGGGAGTACGTTTCGAGCGGTTCGCCCCGCAGGGAGCGGGCGATGTTCTCGCCGAGGACCTTTGCCTGGCGGACCGCGTGCTGGGCGTTGGGGGCGGTCTCCTTGCCGGGTTCCGCGGCCGTGACGTCGGGGACGGCCGCGGCGTCTCCCGCGGCCCACGCGTGCGTGGTGCCCTCGATCCGCAGCTCGGCGGTGCACTTCAGGCGCCCGCGCTCGTTCAGCGGGAGGTCGGTGGCGGCGAGGAGGGGGTGGGGTTTGACGCCTGCGGTCCACACGACCGTACGGGTGGGGAAGCGGGCGCCGTCGCTGAGGACGGCGATCCGGTCCGCGCAGGAGTCGAGGCGGGTCTCCAGGCGTACGTCGATGTTGCGGCGGCGCAGCTGGGTGACGGTGTACTTGCCCATCTCCTCGCCGACCTCGGGCAGGATGCGTCCCGAGGCCTCGACGAGGATCCACTTCATGTCCTCGGCCTTGACGTTGTGGTAGTACCGCGCGGCGTAGCGGGCCATGTCCTCCAGCTCGCCGAGCGCCTCGACACCGGCGTAGCCGCCGCCCACGAAGACGAAGGTCAGGGCGGCGTCGCGGATCGCGGGGTCGCGGGTGGAGGAGGCGATGTCCATCTGTTCGATGACGTGGTTGCGCAGGCCGATGGCCTCCTCGACCGTCTTGAAGCCGATGGCGTGTTCGGCGAGGCCGGGGATCGGCAGGGTGCGGGAGACCGAGCCGGGGGCGAGGACGAGTTCGTCGTACGTCAGTTGCTGGGCGCCCGTTCCCTCTTCCGTGGTGGCGAGGGTGGTGACGGTCGCGGTGCGTTTGGCGTGGTCGATCGCCGTGACCTCGCCGACGACGATCCGGCACCGGTCGAGGACCCGGCGCAGCGGTACGACGACATGGCGGGGCGAGATGGAGCCCGCCGCCGCCTCCGGGAGGAACGGTTGATAGGTCATGTACGGGTCTGGAGTGACGACAGTGATGTCGACCTGGCCCCGTTTCAGCTCCTGCTGGAGCTTCCGCTGGAGGCGCAGGGCCGTGTACATACCGACGTAGCCGCCGCCGACAACGAGAATGCGCGCACGTTCCTTCACCATCCCATGACGCACCCAGCGCTCGCGTTTGTCCACAGGCCCGACAATTTGTGTGACCAGCGGGCGGTGAACCGCAACGTTGCCCGAATCGTCGTCGCGCAGGGCAAAACCGCAGGTCAGCGGGTGTGAGCCGGGTGACAGGAAGGGGTGCATCCGGGACGTATCCGACACCTACTCCGATCGGGCGGCACCCCGCGCGGAACGCGCCCCTTCTGAATTGACCCTCGCTCAACTATGTTCGTAGGCCGACGGGGTGTAGGGGGATGCGCTCTTTCGGGTCCGCTCCGCGACGGGTGGGCCCGTTGTTCAGTGCCTGTTCCGTACGCTCCGGCTGCCAATGGCGGGGAGTCTCCGGGGGGAGACGTCATTACCGGGGGAACATTATGCACATTCAGGATTCTCGTTGGTCATCCGCGTCCGCCATCGCACCAGGCGGACCGGTCAGCGCGGCGGCGAGCAACGGACGTGGTGACACATCGCGTACGGCGCCGCTGCGTGTGGACGCACAGCGCAATCTGGAGCACGTACTGCGCGCAGCCCGTGAGGTCTTCGGCGAGCTGGGGTACGGCGCGCCGATGGAGGACGTGGCACGGCGCGCGCGGGTGGGTGTCGGCACGGTGTACCGGCGCTTCCCGAGCAAGGATGTTCTGGTCCGGCGGATAGCCGAGGAGGAGACCTCCCGGCTGACCGACCAGGCACGTGCGGCGCTCGGCCAGGAGGACGAGCCGTGGTCGGCGCTGTCGCGCTTCCTGCGGACGTCGGTGGCCTCGGGCGCCGGGCGGCTGCTGCCGCCGCAGATACTGCGGGTCGGCGTCGCCGACGACGACGCTTCCGGCGGCTCCGGTGACATCGGTGTCGATGAGGCGCGGGTGCCGCAGCAGCGGAACCAGCCGACGGGTGCCGGTTTCGGCACCGGGGAGCTGCGACTGGTACCCGACGACGCCGAGGCGGCCCCGCTGGCGGACGACCCGGGCGCGGCGGCGCTGCTCGACGTGGTGGGGCGGCTCGTGGAGCGGGCGCGCGAGGCGGGCGCACTGCGGCCGGACGTGTCGGTGTCGGATGTCCTGCTGGTGATCGCGACGGCGGCGCCCTCGCTGCCGGACGCCGCTCAGCAGGCGGCGGCCTCTTCGCGGCTGCTGGACATCCTGCTGGAGGGGTTGCGGTCGCGGCCCCTGTGACGGTCCACAAATGTGTCGGTTGAGCATTCCCCGTTCGGGTGAACGCTGGTACCTCGTTGCGGGAAGTCCCCACGGATGAGTGGTTGGCTCGTTCCGGGGTCCCTGAACAAAAGCCAATATGGCACTCTGACCCGGTGTTCGGGACTCGATGTGCAGGCAGCTGCGCAGGCGGCAGGGGCTTTCCGCGATGAGCGTTGACGGGCGGGACGAGTCTCTCGGTGACGGCGGCGGACTGACCTCGCCGCAGGTGCCGAGCCAGGGCGGCCCGGGCGGTGTGCAGTACCTGGGCGGCTCCGTGGACGGTTCGGAGTACCCGGAGTACCTCGACGACCCGATGGAGGGCAGCGTCCCGGCGCAGCGCGGGGGCAGCGTGCTGCCGCCGTCCGACACCGACCTGATCGGGCGGATGCGCTCGGGCGACGACACGGCGTACGAGGAGCTGTACCGGCGCCACGCCGGCGCCGTACGCCGGTACGCGCGCACGTGCTGCCGTGACGGCCACACCGCCGACGACCTCACCGCCGAGGTCTTCGCCCGTGTGCTCCAGGCGGTGCGCGGCGGCTCAGGACCCGAGTACGCGGTACGCGCCTATCTGCTCACCACCGTCCGCCGGGTCGCCGCGAACTGGACGACGTCGGCGAAGCGTGAGCAACTGGTCGACGACTTCGCGGTGTTCGCGACGCAGGCCGCGCGCGGCTCGGAGAGATCCGCGATGTCTGCGACGTCCGCGGTGTCTGCCGACAACGACACTCTGGACCTGGGTGCCGACGTACGCGCGATGCACGAGGCCGAGCAGTCCATGGCCATGCAGGCGTTCCGGTCGCTGCCCGAGCGGTGGCAGGCCGTGCTGTGGCACACCGAGGTCGAGGACGAGTCGCCGAGCGAGGTCGCCACCCTCTTCGGGCTCGACGCCAACGGCACGCGCGTGCTCGCCAGCCGGGCCCGGGAAGGGCTCAAGCAGGCCTACCTCCAGGCACATGTCAGCGCGACCCTCGTCACCGACGAGGAGTGCTCCCGATACGCCGACCGGCTCGGTGCCTACGCCCGCGGCGGTCTGCGTACCCGGGCCGAACGGGGGCTGCGCAAGCACCTGGAGGAGTGCGTCAAGTGCCGGCTGGCCGCGGGCCAGATCAAGGAAGTCGCGAGCGGTATCCCCGCCGTCGTACCGATCGCGGTCATCGGCTGGTTCGGCGCCGCCGGGTACGCCAAGGTCGCCGCGCTGGTCGCCGGGGGAGCCGGAGCGGGTGCGGTGGGCGTCGGTGGTGCGGCGGCCGCGGCGAGCGGTTCGTCGTCCGGCGGGGCCGGTGGCGGCGCGGCGGCCTCGGAGGCGCTGGGCGCGCCGGTGAAGGCGGGCATCGCGGCGGGCGTTGTCGCCGTCGGGATCGCGGCGGTGGTGTTCGCGCTGGCCAACGACGAGGTCCCGAAAGAGCCGGTCGCCCGGCCGTCCCCGTCCGCGCCGGTGATCCAGCCAGAGGCACCGAGCCCGACACCGACACCGAGCCCGACGCCGCCCGGGCAGGAACCCGAGCCGGCGCCCCCTGCCCTCGTCCCGGCTCTGGCGCCCAGGCCCACCCCGAGCCCCACCCCCACCCCGGCTCCGTCCCCGAGGCCCACCTCGAGTTCCACCCCGACTCCGACCCCCAGCCCGACCCCGCCTCCGCCCCCGGCACCTGCCCCGAGTCCCACCCCGACGCCGCCTCCACCGCCTCCTCCGCCGGCGCCCGCCCCGGCCGACTACCAGTGGAACGAGCTGCAGTACGGCATCACCGGCGACGGCACCAAGCCCGAGATGCGGCTCGGCGAGAGCAGTTGGGTGTGGCAGCGGTGGGGGGTGGCGATCGCGGACAAGCGGTACGAGCACGGGGTCACCGTCCACGGGGAGTCCTCGGTCACCATCGACCTCAACCGCGACTGCGCCTCGTACGAAGCCCTGGTCGGTGTCGACGACCTGACGCTCGGCCTCGGCCAGGTCCGCTTCTCGGTGTTCGCCGACGGGGAGCGCATGTGGCGGTCCGAGCTGGTCAAGGGCGGCCAGGAGGCCGTACCCGTCCACGTCCACCTCACCGGGCGCAAGACGATCCGGCTGGTCGTGGAACCTCACTCACCGTTCGACTCGGTGGCACTCGCGGACTGGGCGGAGTCCAAGTTCATGTGCCGGTGACGGAGGGTGCCCGGGACGGGCGTGGTCGGGGTGCGCTCAGTGGCGGGTGAGGTGTCCAGGTGGGCGAGTTCGTCGAGGACGTCGTCCACGCTGAGTTCCGATCCCGTCCTGCGTTCGGACTCGTACCGGTCCGCTCCCAGGGCCGCGCGGGCCTCGGTCGCCGTCTCCTCTGCCCGCGCGCGGTCCGGCATCGGGCGCGGGTGGTCGCCCCGCCAGCTGTCGGAGGCGGCGAGCAGGCGGACCGCGCGGGGCAGATCGCCGAGGAGGGCCAGCAGTCTCGCCGCGCTGTCCACCAGCGCCGCCGTGATCACCTCGGCGCAGCGCTGCGCCACGGCCTCTCGCAGCGTGGCGGTCAGTTTCGCCACTCCCACCTCGGGCCCGCACTCCTCGGCCGTCACAAGGGCGTCCATCGCGTCCAGCCCCGCTGTGAACTGCGGCGGCGGTGTGCCGTGCGCGATCTCCGCGCGGGACTGGTCGCACAGCGCACGCGCGCGGACGACATCCCCCTCCCCCAGCGCCATCTGCGCCCGCAGCAGCAGGACGAACGCCCGGGAGTCCGCCACCCCGTAACGCTCGGCCGCCCTGCTCGCCTCGTCCAGCGCGGTCAGCGCGCGGGCCCGATCGCCCTCGCGGTAGGCGATCTCGCCGAGCCGTGCCATGAGAAACGGTCCCTCGGCATGGGCGCCCACCTCGTGGGCGAGCCGCAGCGCCTCCTCGTACTCCCGTTTGGCCTCATCGAAGCCGCCGCGCAACATGGCGGCCTCCCCGGCCGCGCTGCACACCTGGGCCCGCACCCAGCGGTCTCCGACGCGCCGACTGAGCACGCGCAGTTCCGCGAGGTCGTCGTCCACCCGCCGGCCGCGCAGGCCGCCCGCCGAGTCGACGGCCAGGTGCGTACGGAACATCAGGGTCACGGCGACCTCCCAGTCGCCGCCGTGGACACGGCAGTTGGCGAGCGCCGTGTCCAGGGCGGCGGCAACGGCCACCTGGCCGTTGTCCAGGTCGACGGGACCAGGGGAGCCCGGACGGTCGGAGAGAAACGTGAACGGCCAGGCGATGCCGGGCAGCCGGGCCGCTTCCGGGCCGCCGCGCTCGAAGTGGGCGCGTACCTCGGCGAGTTGGCGTTGCCAGTGCTCGTCTCGGGGGACGGTGGCCGGGTCGGCGTCGTGGATCAGGAAGATGCGGAGCATACGGAGGTTCATTCGGCGGTTCACATAGCCGTTCGTGCGGCGGGCGGCTTCTCCCGCTTCTCCCTCTCGCCCGTCCGTCTCCGTCTGTCGAGTCGGCCCTGTATCCAGGTCCAGGACCCGCGTCAGCCATTCCATGCTCTCTCGGCGGAAGTTGCGCAGCCACCAGAACCAGCCCATCGCGAGGACCAGGGCGGTGGCCTCCTCCTCGTCGCCCTCGTCGATCGTGCGGTCGAGGGCCGCCCTGATGTTGTCCAGCTCCGTCTCCAGGCGGGCGATCCACGGGAGTTGCTCGGCGGAGCGGAGCAACGGTTCGGCCGTCTCGACCAGCGTGCGCACCCACGCGCGGTGCCGTCGCTCGACGGCGGCACGCAGTTCGGGGGCCTCCGCGGCGCGCTCGGTGGCGTACTCGTGGATGGTCTCCAGCATGCGGTAGCGCATCCCGGGTACGCCCGTGCCGAATGCGTGGTTCTCGTCGTTCTGGTCGTTCTCGTCGTGCTCGTGCGGCGTCGCGACTATCAGGGACTTGTCGACGAGCGCCCCAAGGAGGTCGGCCACCGGGCCGGTGCACACCGCCTCCGCGGCGGTGAGGTCCCAGCCGCCCGCGAAGACGGAGACCTCGCGCAGCACCGTCCGCTCCGGCTCGTCGAGCAGGTCCCAGGACCAGTCGACGACTGCGCGCAGGGTCTGCTGGCGGGGCAGCGCCATGCGGTTTCCGGAAGTGAGGAGGCGGAAGCGGTCGTCGAGGCGGTCGGCGATCTGACGAGGGGTGAGCAGTCGCAGGCGGGCGGCGGCCAGCTCGATGGCGAGGGGCAGTCCGTCGAGCCGGCGGCAGATCTCCGCCACCGCCTCGGTGTCACGGAGGGCGGTGTGCGCACCGGGGCGTACGGTCGCCGCGCGCTCCTCGAAGAGGCGGCGGGCCGGGTCGGGGAGGAGGGGTTCGACCGGGCGCACCGACTCGCCGGGGACGCCCAGGGGTTCACGGCTGGTGGCGAGGATCGTGAGCCCGGGGCAGTGCGTGAGGAGGGTTTCGGCGAGTTCGGCCGCCGCGTCGATGACGTGTTCACAGTTGTCAAGGATCAGGAGTTGACTGCGCGGGGCGCAGTACTCGATCAGCAGGGCGAGCGGGTCGTCCTGCTGGGTTGTCAGCTCGGTGGTCCTGAGCACGGTCTCGCGCAGACCGAGCGCGCTGACCACCGCGCCGGGGACCGCCTCCGGCCGGTCGAGCGGGGCGAGCTCGACGAGCCACGCCTGGGGGAGGCCGGCGGCGGCTTCCTCGGCGAGACGGGTCTTTCCGGAACCGCCCGGTCCGATGAGGGTGACGAGACGGGTCCTGTGCACATCCGAACGGATGGCCTCGATCTCGGGTTCCCGCCCGACGAAAGATGTCAGACGGGGACGAATGTTGGTGCTATTGCTGTTGTTGCCGTTCCTGCTGTTGTTGCCGTTGCGGTGGGGGTGTTGGGCTGGGGTGGCGTTGTGGGTGGGGGTGGTTGGCCTGAGTGGGGCGGGCGGCCCGATCTGCTGTGCCAGCAGTTCCTTGTGCAATGTTCGTAGTTCCGGGCCCGGGTCCGTGCCCAGGCCCTCCGCCAGGGTTCGGCGGGCCGTCTCGTACGCGGCGAGGGCGTCCGCGCTGCGGCCCGTGTCGCGCAGGGCGCGGATGAGGAGGACGTGCAGCGGCTCGTCGTACGGGTGGGCCCCGGTCAGTTCCTGCAGCTCCGGCACGGCGTCGTGGGCGTGGCCCAGTCTCAGGTCGGCCTCCACGCGCGCGCGTGTCGCCTCGCGGCGCAGGGCCTCGGGGCGGGTCGCGGCGGTGCGGTCGGGGAGGTCGGCCAGGGCGGGGCCGCGCCAGAGGGCGAGGGCCTCGGAGAGGGTGCGCGCGGCCGTCGTGGGGTCGGCACTGTCCAGGGCGGCCTTGCCCTGCCGTACGAGGCGTTCGAAGACGTGGAGGTCGATGTGGTCCTGGGGCGCTGCCAGGCGGTAGCCGCCGGGGTCCGAGGCGATGGTGCCCTTGCCGAGGGTGCGGCGTAGGCGGCCGATGAGGGCCTGGACGGCTGCGGGGGCGTCCTTGGGCGGGGTGTCCGCCCAGACCTCGTCGATCAGGGTTTCGGGGGTGGTGGTGCGGTTGGGGCGCAGGGCAAGGGCGGTGAGGAGGGCGCGGAGGCGGGGGCCGCCGATGGGTACGGCGGTGCCGTGGTCGTCCTCGGCCTGGGTGACGCCCAGGATTCTGTACCGCACCGGCCTATTCTCGCCCCCGCCGCCCTTACCCGTCCCATCCCTGGGGGCTGCGCCCCCAGACCCCCGCGACGGCCCTGAACGGGCCTTGTCCTCGAACTCCCCCAGAGGGGGGACCCCCAGACGGGCTGGAGATACCGGCCGGGGCCGAAGAGGTACTCCTGCTCCTGCCCTCACCCACTGTGGGCGCCCGCGCCCGCTCCCAGCGCGCCCCTCTGGGGGGTGATTCCCCCCGGTACGGCTCGTTGGCGGGCCGGGGTTCCGGTCCAGCAGGTGCCTCGGCGGGAGAGGAGGCGGCGTAGCCATACCTCCAGGGAGACCAGATCCGCCAGACCGTCCAGGGGGAGGGGTTCGCCTTCCGCGGCCGCCCTGATCGCCTTGCGGACGACTCGGGCTTCGACCAGGCCCGCCTCCGCCAGCAACGGGGTGTCGAACAGGGCCATCAGGGACTCCGCCGACACCCGCAGGCCCGTCCGCGACGCCGCGTTCGCCGACGCGTGGGACGGCGTGCCCCAGCCGGGGGGCAGGTCCGCGACGCCGGCGCCTTCCAGGACCGTACGGAGGATGGACGCGCGGGCGCCCGGCTGGACGCGCAGGGCTTCCGGGAGGGCCCGGCACGCGCGTACCACCTGGTTGTCCAGGAAGGGCGTGTGGAGGCGCTGGAAGCGGATCTCGGCGGCCTGTTCCAGGACGCGTACGTCCGCCGCCTGGCGGGCCAGTGCCGTACGCGCGCGGAAGTCTCCGGGGCGTTGCCCGGGGCCGACGCCGACGCCCGCGCGGTCCGTCGCCCAGTTCAGGCGAACCGATACTTCAGCGAGCGCCTCACCGGTCAGCCAGCGCGCCGCCGGGCCGGGTCTCGCCCAGGTGAGCGCGGCCAGCGAGGCCCCCACCGCACCCCCGGGCTCGTCGAACCGGCGCTGCATCAGGCGGTCGGCGAGGTTCTCGATGCCGGCCTTGTAGGGCGTACGGGCGAGCTTGCGGGCAGCGCCGTACACGCGCGCGGGGACCATCACCGAGCTGTCGGCCTTCGCGAGCGCCGCCACCGGGCGGACCAGGTGGCGTCGTTTGCGGTCCATCAGGAGGTCGGCGAGGCGGGCGGGGTGGGCGTCCAGCACCTGCCGGGCGCCGTAGCCGGTGAAGTGGTCCGCGCTGCCCGCGGCCAGGCGGGCGCGGTGTCTGGCCGCCGTCACGAGGGACGGGCCCGGCTCGTCGGTCAGCGGGCCCTCCAGGTCGGCGTACGGGAGGACGTCCTCGCCGCCCGCCACCACCACGTGGTGCAGGCGCGGGTTCGCCGCGAGGTTCCCCGCCCGTTCCAGTTCCGCCTCGCGCCCGCCCACCACCAGGTCGTTGAACGTCACCGCCACGAGCCGCTCCCCCGCGCCCGTGCCGTGGCCCAGCACCGTCCCCGGCATGCCCGGCAGGCCAGCCGCCAGGAGCGCCAGCGTTCCCGAGGCCGGGCCGCCGGACAGGTCGGCCCCTATCCCCGGTACGGGCATTCCGCGCGCCGCACGCCGTTCCGCGGGGCCCATCCCGGGCACGGGCCCGGGGTCCATGTTGGCGTCGGGCACATGGCGAGGCGCGGACAGCCGGGCGCGTACCGCCTCGACCAGCGCGTCCCGTACGCCGTCCACCGCACTGTCGGGGTCCACGGAGGCAGCCGCGACCGCGAGAGAGGCGACCGGTTCGTACCCGGCGATCTCGCGCGCCCCGGCGCGCAGGATCAGCGCATGCCCGGGCGGAATGCGCCGCACGCCGTCGTAAGGGGTCGAGTCGTGCAGCGCGGCCGGTACATCCGGGGCCGCGAGAAGGGCGGCGAGGTGGCCGAAGTCGAGGTTGGCCTCGATGAGGTCGGCGAGCGGGAGGGCCGCCGTCGCATAGGCCGTGCCGCCCGCCCACGGGGTGTAGAACACCGGGCGCGCGCCCGCCAGGTCGCCGCAGACCATGAGTCTGCGGCCCACCTGGACGATCGCCGTGTAGCTGCCAGGCCAGGCCGTCAGATGGCGAAGTGCCCCTCCGCGGGCGGCGAACAGGGCGACCCGCAACTGTTCGTCGGTGGCTCCGCAGGTGCCCAGAACCGCGATGCGGGTCTGTTCGTCGGCCCGCACGACGCGCACCTCGTCGGGGCGCCAGTCGCCGACCGCCCAGAGCGGATCCGGGTCTCCCCAGAGGAGTTGGGAACCGACCGGGTGGACCGTCTCACCGTCGTAACCGGTCGCACCCGCCGAGTATCCGGCCCCGACTCCGGTTCCGCTTCCGACCCCGGCACCGTCGGCCGCGTAACCGCCAGGCCCTGTCGCGTACTTGGCGGCCACAGCTGCGGTGCTGCTCCATCCCACCAACCACCGCATCGACGCCTCCACAGGCTGTGGACAACCAGTGCACCGTACGAACTCGGCACCATGCTGCCATGAAGGACGCGCCTCGGAGGGACGGCGGAGCCGCTCGCGCTCCCCGGAATGCGCCCCTGCGAACTCCTGTGCACCCCCTGGAACATGCCCGCGTAGCCCCGAACGCACGCGCAGATCAAGGGAGTTCGAGGTTCTTCGAGGCTCTTCGAGCTTCAGGGCAAGGGGCTTCGGCATGGGAATCAGGGGATCGCCGAACCCGGGCAGGAAGTTCACAACCCGCGCTGTCAGGGAGTTCGCGCCACGACCGCGACCTGAATGCGCCCCCATTACGCTCCCCAAAGACGCCCCACGCGCCCTCAATTTCCATGGTGGGAGGGGTAATCGGCCCGAGAGGACGGGGTCTGTTTTCGGCCAAGTTGGCGAAGCGCGGACAGGCTCGCGCACGCTCCGTACAGGCTCTGCGGAGCGCAGAGCCGACGCACAGTCCGGGAGGCGGAGCTCGCCTCCCGGACCGGTCCGCCGCCCGCGGGGATGTAGGCGGCGGTGTCCCCCAGCCCACTGGATCCAGTACAGCGGGCCGACCCACGCAGGATCCATGGAAGCGCTCCCGCCATGGCCGGAGAAGAGCGCACGGACAGGCGCACGGCCACACAGCGGGGGCACGCCGCAACGGTACGTACATCCCCAGAACTTCCGTACGGACCACAATCCCGCCATCCGGAACAATGCCCCTTAACGCTTGGGATGCGGCGAACTACGCTGGGTTTACGAATGCCGCATGGTTATGCCAGCGCGGCAGCCGTCTGTGTCGAGGGGTGGCGCATGTCCAGGGAGCAACGCGGGCCGAACGAAAAACTCGGCACCGTTCTCGCCCTCGCGGGAATCAGCAACGCAGGACTCGCGCGTCGCGTCAACGACCTTGGCGCTCAACGCGGGTTGACTCTTCGCTACGACAAGACGTCGGTGGCGCGCTGGGTGTCGAAGGGCATGGTGCCGCAGGGCGCCGCGCCGCACCTCATCGCGGCCGCCATCGGCCAGAAACTCGGCCGCCCGGTGCCGCTCCACGAGATCGGCCTGGCGGACGCGGATCCCGCACCCGAAGTGGGCCTCGCCTTCCCCAGGGACGTCGGACAGGCCGTCCGCTCGGCCACCGACCTCTACCGCCTCGACCTCGCGGGCCGCCGTGCCGGCTCCGGCGGCATCTGGCAGTCGCTCGCCGGATCGTTCGCAGTGAGCGCATACGCAACGCCCGCCTCACGATGGCTGATAACCCCGGCCGACAGCTCGGTGGCACGCGACGCGAGCCCCGCCGAGGGCTCCGGGGCACCGTTGAAAGTCGGCCACAGCGATGTGCAGAAACTGCGGGAGGCCGCGGAGGACGCCAGGCGCTGGGATTCCAAGTACGGCGGCGGCGACTGGCGTTCGTCGATGGTGCCCGAGTGCTTAAGGGTGGAGGCGGCGCCCCTGCTGCTGGGGTCGTACTCGGACGAGGTGGGACGCGCGCTGTTCGGGGCGTCCGCCGAACTCACCCGCCTCGCCGGGTGGATGGCCTTCGACACGGGCCAGCAGGAGGCCGCGCAGCGGTACTACATCCAGGCGCTGCGGCTCGCGCGGGCAGCGGCCGATGTGCCGCTGGGGGGCTATGTCCTCGCTTCGATGTCTCTGCAGGCGACCTACCGGGGCTTCGGTGACGAGGGTGTCGACCTCGCCCAGGCCGCCCTGGAGCGCAACCGGGGTCTCGCGACGGCCCGCACGATGAGTTTCTTCCGGCTGGTCGAGGCACGGGCCCACGCGCGCGCGAGTGACGCCCACGCGGCCGGCGCGGCGCTGCGCTCGGCGGAGGGCTGGCTGGAGCGGGCCCGCGACGGCGACAACGATCCGTCCTGGCTCGGTTTCTACGGGTACGACCGCTTCGCCGCCGACGCCGCCGAGTGCTACCGCGACCTGAAGGCACCACGCCAGGTCCGCCGCTTCACGGAGCAGGCACTGTCGAAGCCGACGGAGGAGTTCGTGCGCTCGCACGGACTGCGGCTGGTCGTCTCGGCGGTCGCCGAGCTCGAGTCGGGCAATCTCGACGCGGCATGCGAGCAGGGCGTACGGGCGGTGGAGGTCGCGGGGCGCATCTCCTCGGCGCGCACCACCGAGTACGTGAAGGATCTTCTGCACCGGCTGGAGCCGTACGGGGACGAGCCGCGGGTGGTGGAGCTGCGCGAGCGGGCTCGGCCTCTGCTGATGACTCCAGCGTAGAAACCGTAGAAACTCACCGCGTAACTCACCGCGTCCGAAGACGCTGCAACGTGTGTCCGCTTCCTGCGTTTGAAGTGACTGTCAGTGGCGCAGTGCACTATCGAAAGCAGGAGGTGGAGCGCGGTGGAGCTGACGCGTGGGTTCGCTTACGACTGTGACGTGCTGGTGATCGGTGGGGGGATCGTCGGCCTGTCGACGGCGTATGCGATCACGCGCGCCGCGCCGGGTACGCGGGTGACGGTGCTGGAGAAGGAGTCGGGCCCCGCCCGGCACCAGACAGGGCGCAACAGCGGCGTCATCCACAGCGGGATCTACTACCGGCCGGGCTCGCTCAAGGCGCGGTACGCGGTGCGGGGCGCCGCCGAGATGGTCAAGTTCTGCGCGGAGTACGGCATCCCGCACGCCGTCACCGGCAAGCTGATCGTCGCCACGGAGCGGGATGAGTTGCCCCGGCTGCACGCCCTCGTCCAGCGCGGCCGGGAGAACGGCATTCCGGTGCGGGAACTGGGCCCCACCCAGATCGGCGAGTACGAGCCGGAGGTACAGGGACTCGCCGGCATACACGTGGGGACGACGGGCGTGTGCGACTACGTGGCGGTCGCCCGGCAGCTCGCCGAGTCCTCCGGCGCGGAGATCCGGTACGGGGCCGAGGTCGTCCAGATCGACCGGCGGCCGGAGCTCGGGGTGGCCGTACGGACGGCGGGGCCGGGGGGCGGCGAGGTCGTGCGGGGGCGGGTGCTGGTCAACTGCGCCGGGCTGTACTGCGACGAGGTGGCGCGGCTGACCGGCGACGATCCGGGAATGCGGATCGTGCCGTTCCGGGGCGAGTACTTCACGCTGGCGCGGCCCGAGCTGGTCCGGGGGCTGGTGTATCCGGTGCCGGATCCGGCGTTCCCGTTCCTCGGGGTGCATCTCACCCGGGGGATCGACGGGAGCGTCCACATCGGGCCCAATGCCGTGCCGGCGCTGGCCCGCGAGGGGTACGGGTGGGGGACCGTACGGATGCGGGAGCTGGCGGCGACGGTGGCGTGGCCGGGGTCGTGGCGGATAGCCGCGCGGCACTGGCGGTACGGGGGCGGGGAGCTGCGGCGGTCGGTGTCCAAGAGGGCGTTCGCGCGGGCGGTGCGGAGGTTGTTGCCGGTGGTGTCGGAGGGAGATCTGGTGCCTGCGGCGGCGGGGGTGCGGGCGCAGGCGGTACTGCGGGACGGGACGCTGGTGGACGACTTTCTCATCCAGGAGGGGGCGAGGGCGGTGCATGTGCTGAACGCGCCGTCGCCTGCGGCGACCGCTTCGCTGCCGATCGGGCGGGAGGTGGCTCGGCGGGCGTTGGGTGTGCTGGGTGGGTGAGGCGAGGGTGCCGTGGGGTTTTTCGCCCCCGCCGCCCCTACCCGTCCCATCCCGTTCCTGGGGGCTGCGCCCCCAGACCCCCGCTGTCGGCCCTGAAGGGGCCTTGTCCTCAAACGCCGGACGGGCTGGAGATGCGGGCCTGGGCCGGCACCGAGAGGTTCGAGGCCGCCCTGCAATCGTGCCGAGACGGGTGCGCGGGTGGGAAACTCGGCCTGGGCTGGGCCGACGGTGCCTCTCAACCGCCGGGCGAGACGGATGATCCTGGCGCGGCGGTAAAATCGACCCCACTGTGTCTGACTCCATTGACTCCGCCCCCGCCCCCGAGCCGACGCCCGCTCTCGTCCGCGCCAAGGGTGCCCCCAGGTTTCCCGGTGGGCCGCAGGCCGATCCTGCCGGGTCGCACTTCGAGCGGCGGATCAGGAGCTTTCAGCCCCGGCGCAGCCGGGTCACCGCCGGGCAGGGTGATGCCTTGCGGCGGCTGTGGCCCAAGTGGGGGCTCGACATCGACGGGCACGCTCTCCGGCTCGGCGAGCTGTTCGGGGACGACCTGCCCGTCGTACTCGAGATCGGGTTCGGGATGGGCGAGGCCACCGCGAGGATGGCTGCCGACGATCCCCGTACCAACATCCTCGCCGTCGATGTGCACACCCCGGGCCAGGGCAACCTGCTCAACCTCGCCGACCAGCACGGGCTGACCAACATCCGCGTCGCCAACGGGGACGCCATCATCCTGCTCCGCGAGATGCTCACCCCCGACTCCCTCGACGGCCTGCGCGTCTACTTCCCGGACCCCTGGCCCAAGAAGCGGCACCACAAGCGACGGCTGATTCAGGCCGAGTTCCTCGATCTTGTCGCCGACCGGCTGCGCCCCGGCGGACACGTGCACTGCGCGACCGACTGGGAACCGTACGCCGAGCAGATGCTCGATGTGCTCGACGCACACCCGGAGTTCGAGAACACCCAGCCCGGGGGCAGTTACGCGCCACGTCCGGAGTTCCGGCCGCTGACCCGTTTCGAGGGCCAGGGACTGGAGAAGGGTCATGTCGTGAACGACCTGCTGTTCCGCCGCGTACAGCACTCGTAGAGCACCGCATCTTTCCCGCACCGTCGCGGGCCGCGTCCCTCCCTCGTTAGGGTCAATGCCGTGGCCACCTTTCCCCCGTACCCGACGCACCCCAGCGGCCCCACCGACGGTCCCGCCGGCGGGGCGCTGCGGCACGCTCACTGGTGGCAGCGGCCCTGGGTACGGTACGGCGCCCTCACCAGCCTGCTCGCGCTCTCCGGGCTCGTCATCCTCGCCCTCGTCCGCGAACAGACCGGCACCGAGGGGTTCCTGGTCGGGCTCGGGCTCGCCGTACTGCCCGTGCCGTTGCTCGTCGCCGCGTTCCGGTGGCTGGACCGGGTCGAGCCGGGGCCCTGGCGGAACCTGCTCTTCGCCTTCGCCTGGGGCGCCTGCGCGGCGGCACTGATAGCGATCGTCGCCAACAGCTTCGCGACCAGATGGATAGCGACGGCCACCGCCGACCCGTCCGGCGCGGACACCCTCGGGGCGACCGTCATAGCGCCCATAGTCGAGGAGTCCGCCAAGGCGGCCGCCGTACTGCTCATCTACCTCTTCCGGCGGCGCGACTTCACCGGGATCGTCGACGGGGTCGTCATCGCCGGGGTCACCGCCACCGGCTTCGCCTTCACCGAGAACATCCTCTATCTCGGCACCGCGTTCGGCACCGACCAGCTCACCGGGGACACCGGGATCGCCTCGGTCACCGCGGCGACCTTCTTCGTACGCGTCGTCATGTCGCCGTTCGCGCACCCCCTGTTCACGGTCCTCACCGGCATCGGTTTCGGGATCTCCGCGCTGTCGGGCGAGCGCCAGCACGTCCGCCGGGTGCTGCTGCCGCTGTCCGGGCTGTTGCTCGCGATGAGCATGCACGCCTTCTGGAACGGCTCGTCGACCTTCGGGGAGTACGGGTTCATCGCGGTGTACGCCGCGTTCATGCTGCCCGCGTTCGGGCTGCTGACCTGGCTGGTCATCTGGACCCGCCAGCGCGAACTGCGTACCGTGCGCGCCGAGTTGCCGGCGTACGCGCTGGCCGGCTGGCTGGCCCCGGCCGAGCCGTACGCCCTCGGCTCGATGCGCGCCCGCCGCCTCGCCCGCGAGTACGCCCGCCGCCACCTGGGCAGGCCGGCGGCGCGCGAGGTGGCGCAGTACGAGGCGTACGCCACCTCACTCGCGTTCCTGCGCCACCGGGGGCGCCTCGGCCGCGCGGGCACCGACTTCGTCGTCCGGGAGCAGGAGCTGCTGGGCGAGCTGTGGCAGCGCAGGGCGGTGGCCCGCCCGGCCCTGGACCACGCGGCGCGCACGATCGCACCGGCACCGGCTCCCGTACTCCCGGTCACCTGGCCGGCGTACGGGCAACAGCCGTACGCACAGCAGCCGTACGGGCAGCAGGGATACGGACAACAGGGGTACGGGCCGGTGACTCCGTACCCGGCCTACAACCCGTACCGCTCCTAGCCCGTCAGAGCACGGGACGGCGGCGAGGCCCGTACGGGAGAAGATTTCCCGCCACGGGCCTCGTTGCAGCAATTCACAGGAACGGATCAGGGACTGTGTAGCCCCTGTCCTACGGGTTCAGGCCCATGCTCCGCAGCCACGCCATCGGGTCGATGCCGGCGCTGTCCGAGCTGCTGGTGTGCACCTCCAGGTGGAGGTGGGCCCCGGTGACGTTGCCGGTGGCGCCGACGCGGCCGATGACGTCACCCGTGGCGACCTTCTGGCCGACGCTGACGTTGATCGACGACTGGTGGGCGAACCACAGCTCGGTGCCGTCGTCGAGGGTGAGGATCGTGCGGTAGCCGTACGAGCCGCTCCAGCCCGCCTCGGTGATAGTGCCGCTGTGGATCGCCTTGAGCGGCGTGCCGGTGGGCGCGGCGAAGTCGAGGCCGGTGTGGTAGCCGGAGGACCACAGCGAGCCGGCCTGGCCGAACGTCGAGGTGATCGTGTACGACGAGGTCGGCAGCGTGTACTGCTTGGCGAGCTCGGCGAGACGCGCGGCCTCCCTCTTCGCCTCCGCGGCTTCCGCGGCCTTCTTCTTCTCGGCGGCGATCTTCTCGGCGGCCTCGCGCTTCACCTTGGCGGCCTCGGCGGCGGCCTTCCTCGCGGCGGCGTCCTCGGCGGCTCGCTGGACCTTGGCCTCGGCCTGGTCCTTCTGCCGCTCGGCCTGGAGGATGATGCGGGCGCGCAGGGCCTCGCCCGCGTCGCTGGTGCCCTGCTCGGTCTCCTCGGTGGTCACGCCGACGCTGCTGAGCGCGGTGGCGGAGCCCTGGGGCTCGGGGTCCGAGTCGTCGCTCGCGAAGGGCGAGCCGACGGACGGCAGGTCGGGGATGGAGATGGAGACCGGCGGCTTGCCGGTCTGCGCGGTGGCCATGCCGGCCCCGCCGACAGCGGCTATGACGCCGACGCCGAGAACGGTGGAACTGCGGGCGAGCCCTCCGCCGCGCTGCTTGCCTACGCGGTGCCGGCCGCGAACGGGTCGGGTGGAGTCCGCGGTGGGATTCCACTCTTCCCAGGGGCCCTCGTCGGTGCGGCCGCCGAAGCCGAAGGTCGGGATCTTCCCGTCCTCGGTCTCGCTGCTGCGCTGACTCGGCACGAACGGGGCCTCTGGGGCAGCCGGGTTTGACGCCACGTGGGCGTGCTCCTTTCCTTCCTTCTCGCCTACCGGGTTAGCTGACGGGTTCGGAGCAGGAAGGTCTCCTACGCGCGTATACCTGCCGTGTTGCCACGGAGGCGGACGAGCGATTCACCCCAAGGGATGGTTCCCCGGTTCCCTTGCGGGATTCGGCGCGTGCGCACGGAGCCGACTCTTGTGACGGCTGGGACAACCGCGCTGCGTTATCGAACGTTAATAGACCTGGCCACCGGATTCCAAGCTGTTCCCGTTGATCGTTAACCCTTTTCCCGAGGACTTTCTGGGTCACCACCGGTGAAAATCGGGCGAGTTGACCATGCCGTAAGTGACTCATCAGTTTTGACGGTGTGTCAGATGTTATGCGCAGTGAGATCATTCAGTCACCTTTGGTGACAATCACTGAGAACCGATGTCACGGCCGTCGTACGGCGAGCAGCGCCATGTCGTCCGTGGTGCCGCCACCCGTGTGCCGGCGCACCTCGTCCGCGAGGGCGGCGAGCAGAGTAGCCGGGGTGCGGAAGACGCGGCCGGTGAGCCGGGCGGCCGGGTCGAAGAAGGCGCCGTGCTCGTCGCGGGCCTCGGACAGCCCGTCGGTGTGCAGGAGCAGCATCGCGCCACCGGGGAAGGTGGTCTCCTCCGCACGGTCGGGCCAGGTGCCGAGGTCACCCATGCCGAGCGGCAGCGCGGGTTCGGCCGGGTCGAGGGTGCGCAGGGTGCCGTCGGCGGCGAGGAGCAGCGGCGGCGGGTGGCCGCGGTTGACGATGCGTACGATCCCGTCGCCGTGCGGGAGCTCGGCGAGGACGGCGGTGGTGAAACCCTCGGCGGCTTCGAGCCCGTCGCGCCGGGTGCCCTCGCGGGCGAGGGCCCGTTCCAGCCGCTGGGCGACCGCCTCCAGGGTCGCTTCCTGCTCGGCGGCCTCCCGGAACGCCCCGATGACGACGGCGACGGCCGCCACCGCCCCCATCCCCTTGCCGCGCACATCCCCGAGGACAACCCGCACGCCGTACGCGGTGTCCTGCACCGCGTACAGGTCGCCGCCGATGAAGGCGCCCTCCTGGGCGGCCTCGTACCGGGCGGCGATCTCGAAACCGCCGATACGCGCCTGCGGCTGGGGCAGTACGGCGCGTTGCGCGGCCTCGGCGATCTCGCGGGCCGAGGCGAGGCGCCGGTCGCCCCGGCGCACGACCTGGTTGATGACGACCGCCAGGACGGCGACCGTGGCCACGGTGACCGTCTCGGTGATCGAGTCGGCGTTCGCGGCGAACCCGAGGCGGAGGTGGACGACGTACGCGGCGACGAGGGCGGCGGCACTGGTGACCACCGTTGTGCGCAACGAGGAGAGCGGGGCGGCGATGAGCGGGGCGGCCGTGAAGAAGGGGACCGCGGTGAAGTCGCGCGGGGTGGCGTAGTCGTAGACGATCCCGGTGACGATCAGGAGCGCGGGCAGGACGCTGACGAGGGTCCGCACCCGGGAGATCACCACCGCCTCCGGTTCTCCCGCCGACCGCGCCACTTGTCTCGTCTCCCGCCGGCTCATCCGCCCCACCGCGTCCTGTCCAGGTTTCCGGGAGCGGGTGCGCCGGGCGAGCCAGGTGGACCGACCGGGCTAAGAAGCTGCCGGGAACGGTCGAGGAACGACCGGGGAAATGACTCAGGGCCGGAAACCAATTCTCTTGGTTTCCGGCCCTGGGCCTTCAGTAGCGGGGACAGGATTTGAACCTGCGACCTCTGGGTTATGAGCCCAGCGAGCTACCGAGCTGCTCCACCCCGCGCCGCTGAACACAACTATACGCCATCTGCGGGACGCTGATCACCACGTTTGAATCGGGGGCTTCGATGAGGGGCACGGCACGGCACGGCGCGGCACGTCATCCCGGCAGGTGGGCATTGGGAGCCTTGGCCCGCTCCTCGTACTCGGGGAGTACGACGACCTCGACGCCCTCCCCCACGAGCAGCCCG
Organism: Streptomyces sp. NBC_00576; assembly: GCF_036345175.1. Taxonomy (NCBI): domain Bacteria; kingdom Bacillati; phylum Actinomycetota; class Actinomycetes; order Kitasatosporales; family Streptomycetaceae; genus Streptomyces; species Streptomyces sp. NBC_00576. The sequence continues at coordinate 5,120,317 of NZ_CP107780.1, forward strand.
CTCCCGTCCGCCGCCACCACGAAGGTGTCCGGCTCGCGCCAGGCGGTCACCACCCGGCGTACGCCCGCGTCGAGGATCAGCCGGGCGCAGGGTGCGGGGCGGGAGGCGCGGCGGGCGCAGGGTTCGAGGCTGCTGTAGACGGTGGCCGCCGGGAGCCGGGGGTCGGCCGGGTCGAGCTTCGCGAGCGCCGCCTCCTCCGCGTGCACGACCGGGTCGCCGCCCTCCCGGGAGTACCCGCGCGCCAGTTCCGTACCGTCGGCGGCGACCACCACCGCGCCGACGCTGAACGCCGTGCGCGACGGCGGACACCGCTCCGCCAGTTCGCACGCCAGTGCCAGCCAGTGCCGGTCGGCGGCGGAGGCGAGCGGGCCGGCGCCGGGGGCGGTGGGCTCGTACCGCATGAGGACGACGTCCTCGATCCGGCGCGTCTCGGTGAGCCGGAGCCGGCCACCCTGGTAGCCGCCGGGGCCGAAGAGGCGGGGGGCGTCGGGGTCGCCGACGAAGAGGGGCGCGAGGACGAGCTGGAGTTCGTCGGCGAGGCCCTGTTGGAGGAGCTGCGTGTGGACGGTGCCGCCACCCTCGACCATCAGGCGCCGCACACCTCGCACATCGTGCAGGTGTTCGAGAAGCGCCCGCCAGTCGAGCGGGCCGGGGCCCAGGGAGACGATGTGCACACTGGCACCGAGGTTCGCCCGCCGGGCCTGCTCGGCGCCCTTGTCCGTCGTGTACACGACCTTCTCGCCGCCCGTGTGCCAGAAGTTGGCGGCCGGGTCCAGTTCCCCGGATCCGCTCACCGTCACCTTCAGCGGGTACTCGGGCTTGCCTGCCGCCAGCCGCGCGGCCCGCCGCTCGGGCGAGTTGACCAGGAGACGCGGGTTGTCGGCACGGATGGTGCCGGCGCCGATGAGGATCGCGTCACTGGACGCCCGTACCTCGTCGACCCGGTCGAAGTCGGCGGGGCTGGAGAGCAGCAGCCGTTCGGGGCCGGTGTCGTCCAGGTGGCCGTCGAGGGAGACGGCGGCGGACAACAGGACGTACGGGAGGGGCATGGGGCACTCTCTTCCGGCGCTTGCTTTCGGCGCTCGCTTCCGGCGCCTACGGGACCACGGCTTGGTTCAAGTTTTAAACAAACCTACACTGGTCGCATGACGACCCGCTGGCTCACCCCCGAGGAGCAGCGCGCGTGGCGCGCGTACATCGCGGCCTCCCTGCTCCTGGAGGACGCGCTCGACCGGCAGCTCCAGCAGGACGCCGGGATGCCACACCTCTATTACACGATCCTGGCCTTCCTCTCCGAGACGCCCGAACGGCGGCTGCGGATGACCGATCTCGCCGAGAAGCTGAAGATCACGCGCAGTCGGCTGACGTACGCGGTGGCGCGGCTGGAGAAGGACGGTCATGTACGGCGCGAGGCCTGCAAGTGGGACAAGCGGGGCACCGTCGCCGCGCTGACCGACGAGGGCATGGCGGTGCTGGAACGCACCGCCCCGGGGCATGTCGCCACGGTCCGCGCGGCCCTCTTCGACCATCTGACTCCGGAGCAGGTGGGCCAGTTGGAGGAGATCGGTACGCGGATCGAGCAGGCGCTCCAGGGGGACGGGACGGAGTCGGCGCCGGAGGGTCTGCCGTGGCTGCGCCGGTCCTCCTCGTCGTGCGGTTCCGGCGACGCGGACGCATGAGCCACCTCACAAATCCGTTGCTTTAACTTTTAAGCATGAGGTAGGGTCACCATTCGAGTGAGGATCTGCTTCAAAACTGAAGCAGAGCGCAGAGCTGAGGCGGGGCCGGCGGAAGCAGGACCCGCGGAAGCGGAAGCAGATCCGAGGATCGATCGAGAACCAACGGGAGACCCGCATGCCCGACTTCCCCGCCGCCACCCAGCGCTCCCGCGTCCGGGTGCCGCTGCGCTTCCACGACGGCTACAGCGTCGAGACCGAACTGGTCACCTTCCACGGCCTGACCGACGGTCAGGAACACGTGGCGATGGTCCTCGGCGAACCGGCGCCCGGCACCACCCCGCTGGTCCGTCTGCACTCCGAGTGCCTCACGGGCGACGTCTTCGGCTCGGCCCGCTGCGACTGCGGCCCCCAGCTGCGCGAGGCCGTCGAGCGCATCGCCGAGCACGGCGGCGTCCTGCTCTACCTCCGCCAGGAGGGCCGGGGCATCGGCCTCTACAACAAGCTCGACGCGTACGCCCTCCAGGACGAGGGCCTCGACACCTACGCCGCGAACGCCGCGCTGGGCCTCCCGGAAGACGCCCGCGACTACACGGCGGCGGCCCAGATGCTTGAGGCCCTGGGCATCACTTCACTGGACCTGCTCTCCAACAACCCGGACAAGGGCAACCAGCTCCGGGCCCTGGGCATGGACGTCCACGACCGCGTCCCCACAGGCGTGTTCACCACCCCGGCGAACGTCCGCTACCTCCGCGCGAAGGTCCTGCAGACCCAGCACACGCTGCCGCTGGGCGAGCTGGGCGGCGTCGGCGGGCACGGCGGCCTCACGGAGCTGAGCGTCGGCTGACAGCCCTCCGGGGTGATCACGGAAAGGCCGACCTCGTCCTGGTGACCTCGGGCTCCCTGTACGAGGACGTGGTGAGCGGCGGCGGCAAGTTCATCGAACCCGAGCGCTACACCTCGGCCCGGCTGACCCTCAAGGAGGGCGAGACCACCGCCTGGTTCCACCTGCCCGGGCGGGCCGCTCCCGGTGGCCCGGTCGCCGCGCCCACGGCCGGCTCCCCCCGTACAGACCCGCCCGTGAACATCCCGGTCGACGACTCCGGTACCTACCCGAGCACCAACCCCGGTACCGACTCCGGTACCAGCTTCGCCGCCCAGGGCGACATCTCGGTGCACCACGACAACACCTACCAGCAGCCCGTGCACATCGGCCGGCGGAAGGGCGGGGGCGCATGAGCGACGACCAGCAGTCGGACGACGCCCCCGAGAGCCCCGACAGCACCCCCGAACGGGACCAGCCCGAGGGCAGGGACAAAGAGAAGGAGAAGGAAAAAGGGAAAGAGAAGGGGGGCTCCGAGGAGAAGGACGGAAAAGAAGAGAAGGACGACAGCGAACGGGACGACAAGGAGAACGAACGGGCGCTCGCCGCCGAGCGGTTCAAGGAGTACACCCGCGCCCCCTTCGCCGAGGAGCAGGGCGAGGACGGCCCCACCGACCTCGCCGCCGCCTCCCGTACGCGCCGCGCCACCCGGATGCTGTTCGAGTCCGGCCGGGATCTGACCAGCGTCGACCGCTCGTTCATCAGCAGCGCCCACTTCGGCGACATCTTCCTGGGCACCGACGCCCGACTGCGCCTGCGCAGCGGCCCCGTGCCCGCCGACGAGCTGCGCAGGCTCCGCCGGGTGCACGTGGTCCCCGACGGATACGTACGGCTGCGCAACGCGCTGCGCGCCCGCCGGCTGCTGGTGCTCGGCGCCGCCCCCGGCACCGGCCGGACGAGTACGGCGCTCTCCCTTCTCGACGAGGTCACCGCCGACGCGTCCGAGGGCACGGACGGCGAGCCCGCCGCCGGTTCGCCGGTGCGCCGGGTCGACCCGGACGGCGGGGTACGGCAGTTGGCGGGCCAGTTGGGCACGGGGGACGAGTTCCCGCGTCGTACCGGCTACCTCCTGGAACTGTCCCTCACCCGGCCCGGCGTGCTGCCCCCGGACGAGATGGACCTCGACGAACTGGCCACCGCCCTGGCCCGGTGCGAGTCCTTCGCGGTGCTCGTCGTCACCGTCGGCTCGGCGGCGGGCCCGCTGCTCGCCGGGCGCTACGGCATGATCTGCCCGCCCGCGCCCACCCAGGAACTGCTCACCACCCGGCTGCGGGAACGGCTGGAGGAGCGACTGGAGGGCCAGGTGGCCGCCGCTCCGGAGGACGGCGCCGGAGTAGAGCAACTACTCGCCCGTGCCAAGGAGTTGGCACAGCGCGAGGAGGTCGTGGAGGCGGTCGGGCTGAAGGATCTGCGGCCCGCCGAGGCCGAACTCCTCGCCTCCCTGCTGGCCGGCCGGCTGCTGGGCGATCTGTCGCAGCAGGAGCTGCTGGCCGGCTGCCGCAGCCTCGCCGCCGACCAGGCCCAGGAGTGGTTCGCCGGCGTGGACCGGACGCTCGCCGCACGGGTCCGCAAGGGTGAGCGGGACGGGGAGGGGAGCGCGGAACGGCCGGGCACCGCCGCCCTGTTCCACCCCGTGGCGTTCCGGATCGCGCTCGCCGTTCTCGGCGGGGCCTCGCACAGCGCGGTGTCCTCCGCCGCGCATCTGCTGACCTGGGAACTGTCCGTCCAGTGCGACCCCGACCAGACGCCCGCCCGCCCCCTGTTCTGCGACGACCCGGAGGCCGACCTGGCCCTCTCCCGCGCCGAGAGCATCACCGGCGAGGTCGAGGTGGCCGGCGCCGGGGTGCCGGCCCGGCTGATCTGGTACCGCGGCGGCGCCCTGCCTTCCGCGGTGCTGGCCGAGCTGTGGGAGCGGCACTTCCCGGTGCGCGCGCCGGTCGTGCGCTGGCTGCGGCTGCTGGCGGACGACCAGCGCCCCCAGGTGTGGGTGCGCGCGGCGGTCGCCGCCGGGGAGCTGTGCGTACGGGACTTCGACCACGGGTTCGCCGAACTGGTCCGGCCGCTCGCCGAGGGCACCGCCCACCGCAGGCTGTTCGCGGCCACGATGATGGACCAGGCGGCCGGTCACCCCTCGCACCGCAAGACCGTACGGAAGCTGATCGAGGACTGGAGCCGGTCCCCGACCTGGACCCTGCGCTCGACGGCGGCGGCGGCGCTGGGCTACGGCAACTGCGCGGACACGACCGGCGATGCCCTGGACGCCCTGGCCCGCATCGGGGTCCGTGACGACGGGGAGCAGTCGCTGCGCGCCGCCGCCGCGTTCAACGTCGTACGGCTGCTGGCGCTGCCGGACAGCGCGCAGGCACCGAAGGTGCTGCGGCGGATGGCCGACTGGACCCAGCACAAGCGCGAGGCGCACCAGACCCTCGGGCTCGCGGCCGCGATCTGGCTCGCCGAGACCAGGGTCGACAAGCTGCTCATCGACGAGCCGGAGCCCTCGCTCGGTGAGCGCGGCGACTGGCCCCTGGCGCTCGCCCTGGCCGACACCCGGCCCGAACTCGCCCTGCCCATCGCCGACTTGCTGTGGACCGCGCTGAACACGGCCCGCTCGAAGGATGTGGCCATGGACGCGCTGGAGCGCATGCTGCGCACCGCCGTACGCAAGGACGGCACCGAGTGGACACGGCCGGGGCTGGCGGCGCTGCTGCCGGCGCTGGCCGCCGAGGAGACCGACCGGCGGCGGCTGGACTGGCTGCTGCGCCGAATGATGAACGACCCGGACGACCCGTTCCCCGACGTCCGTGCGCGCTCCCTGTGGTGGCTCGCCGTCAACCAGCGGACCCGGAGCGGCCAGGAGGAGAGAAGTCATGGCTGACAACGACCAGGCGCAGGCCCAGGCGCGGGCCCGGGCCAAGGAGCGGCTGCAGGCCCGCAGAGCCGCCGCCGGGCCGACGGGTCCGTTCCTGAAGGAGTACCCGCCGAACGGCGTCCAGCCGCAGGTCAGCGCCCAGAAGGCACTGGTGCTGTTCTACCGGAACGGCGGCCACAGCGTCGTCACCGTGACCGGGACGCGGCACGTCGACAAGCGGGCGCTGGCCCGGCCCCACACCGTCTGCGAGATCGCCCTCGGCACCTATCAGACACCGCTGGAGATGGAGTTGCCGGCGGCCGGCGGCACCAGTTTCTTCAAGGCCGAGGTGGATATCCACTGGACGGTGGACGACCCGCATCTGGCCGCCGTCCAGGTCGTGACGGACATCGCGAAACGGCTCACCGCGCCGATCCTGGAACGGCTCCACGAGGTCACCTCGGCCTACCGGGTGCACGAGGCCGAGCAGGCCAACCGGGCCATCACCCGGGAGTGCGCGGGCGGACGCTGGAGCGGGCTGGGGGCCGAACTCGGCCTGAACGTAAGGCTGTACGTCCGGCTGCGCGTCGACGACCGGGCGATCGAGCACATGAACGGCATCCGCGACGCGCATGCCTCGGCCGAGGTGACGCGGGTGCACCAGGCGCGGTTCCGGGCCATGTTGCAGGGCGGGGAGCTGGAGCAGCTCAGCTACATGCTGGCGGCCGAGCCGACGGAGGCCAAGGACTTCCTGGAGAAGATCCGCCAGGAGGGCCGGCAGGACGAGAAGGAGCGCGTCGACCGGCTGTTCGACATGGTGGAGAGCGGTCAGATCCAGTCCAACGACGTGGAGACGCAGGCCCTCAGCCTCCTCAACCGGGGGCGACTGGGCGGGGTCACCGGCCCGATCGGCTCGCTGCCCGCCCGCCGCGACGGCCGTGACGGCCGCCCCGGCCGGCCCGCTCCGGAGCTGGAGCCGTCCGGTGCCGAACCGTTCACCCCGGACTGGGTGTCGGACGAACCGCCCACCCGCGTCCGCCGCCAGGACGCGTATCCGGCGGACCCCTACCCGGACGACGACTCCGCCCCGGAACCGCCGCGCCGCAGGCGCCCCCGGGACAACGGCTGGGACTGGGCGGACGGCAACAACGACGACGGGGAGGCGACGGACCAATGACCGGGGACGGGGGAACCGACGGAACCGGCACGACCGTCGGGACCGGGGGAGCCGGGGGGATCGGGGGGACCGGCGGAACCGGCGGAACCGGCGGAACCGGCGGAACCGGGGGAACCGGCGGAACCGGCGGAACCGGCACGACCGGCGGAACCGGCGGAACCGGCGGTACCGGCGGAGCCGGGGGAACCGGGGGAACCGGGAGGACCGGGAGGACCGGGGGAGCCGGGGGGATCGGCGGGACCGGGGGAACCGGCGGAACCGGCGGAACCGGCGGAACCGGGGGAACCGTCGGGACCGGGGGAACCGGGGGAGCCGGGGGAACCGGGGGAACCGGCACGACCGTCGGGACCGGGGCAACCCGGGGAACCCCAGGAACCGTCGGGACCGGCGGGACCGCAGGAGCCGTGGGGACCGGCGGAACCGTGGGGACCGCAGGAACCGGCGGGACCCGGGGAACCGCAGGAACCGGCGGCACCCGGGGGACCGCAGGAACCGGCGGGACCCGGGGAACCGCAGGAACCGGCGGGACCCGGGGAACCGCAGGAACCGGCGGCACCCGGGGAACCGCAGGAACCGGCGGGACCCGGGGAACCGCAGGAACCGGCGGGACCCGGGGAACCGCAGGAACCGGCGGGACCCGGGGAACCGCAGGAACCGGCGGCACCACAGGACAGGTCGGGCCCGAGCCGTACGGGGGTCGGCACGGGCCCGACCGCTCTGGGGAACGCGTGAGCGAGCGCGTCGCCGAGCGGCTGCTCAGCACCGTCAGGGAGGACCTCGGGCGGGCCGACTCGAAGGCGGCGGTGCTGCTGTCGGGGACGCTCGCGCTGCCCGCCTTCCTCATCGGCTGGCAGGGCGCCCCCGGCTGGCACGGGCCCGCCGACGTGACGCTGATCGTCGCCGGCCTGCTCTGGGCGGTTTCGGTGACCGCGCTGGTCGGGGCGCTCATGCCGCGCACCGGCACGGTCAGGGAGGGCCGGGAGGGAGGGGCCGACGTGACGTACTTCGGCGACCTGGTGGGCGCCCGCCACGACCTCGCGACACTCGCCGCCCGGGTCGCCGAGGCGGGGCGCGATCCGGCGGGCTGGCTGCTCGTCCAGGCCGTCGACGTCAGCGCGATCCTCTCCGCCAAGTACCGGGCCATCCGCTGGGGCGTCGGCTCGCTCGCCCCCTCGGCGGCGCTGGCCCTGGCCTGGAGCATGACGGCGCGCTGAGGTCGCGCCGCGGCTCTCCGGGTCGCGCCGGGGTCGCGCCGGCGCCAGGAACTTCACCTATCACGACGTATCCGCGCGCACCACGCAACCGGCGCGCACCGAGTAGCGACGATCCAGGAACACCGGAAAACGGGAAACAGGGGACGGCCGTGGGACGAGTCAACGGAGTACGAGAGACAAGAAGGGGCCGGGCGCGCCGCGCCGCGCTCGCCGTGCTGGGCGCCACCGCGGTGCTCATATCCCTGTCGGCGCCCACCGGTCGGTACTCCGGTCGGGACGCCGTACCGGTGGCGGAGACCGAACCGGCCTTCCCGGCGGTCGACTACGCGGTCGCCGTGGACGAGTCGGCCAGCCTCGCCGACGCGGACATGGCGGTCGAGAAGGCCGCCGCCGCCCGGATCGCGCTGGGTGACGTGTCCTCGTCCTCCCGGATCACGGTGTTCGGTTTCGCCGCCGCCGAGGGCGCCGGTCAGCACGTGGTGGACCCGGTGTGCCCGCGCACGACGCTGGACCCGGCGGGGCGCAAGAAGATCGGCGGCTGCGTCGAGGCGCTGCGCAAGCGCAAGGCGGGCGAGGGCACGGGCACCGACTTCCCGAGCGCGATCATGCAGGGCGTGCACGACCTCACCGCCGTCGACAGCAACGAGGCGGTGCGGCCCCGGGTGCTGTTCCTCCTCACCGACGGGAAGATGGAGGTCGAGGACAGCCCCAAGTACGGCGACAAGGCGCACCGCGCGGCCGAGGGCGAACGGAAGCTGACGCTGGCGCTGAAGGAGGCCGCCGCCCAGGGCGTACAGATCTGGCCGCTCGGCTTCGGGCCCGCGCCGGACCAGAAGCAGCTCGACCGGATAGCCGCCGGCGGCTACCAGAAGGGCTGTACCGAACTGCCCTCCGCCAAGCCCCGGGCCAGCAAGGTCTCCGGCGCGAAGGACGTCGGCACGACCCTGGAGCGGATCTTCGCCGCCGCCCACTGCATGCGCCACGTCGAGGGCCCCGAGCCGCAACGCCCGCCCGCGACCCTGAAGATCGCCATCTCCCCGCTGGCGACCGTGGGCAGCATCGTCGTCGACAAGGGCGACCCGAAGGTGCGGATCACCTACACCGACCCGGCCGGCCACAAGGTGCCCACGTCCGGCACCTTCCACGAGTCGAGCTTCGAACTGGCGGGCTCCACCGGCACCGTGGAGGCGCTGAAGATCGTCGACCCGCTGCCCGGCGTGTGGAAGGTGCGCGCCGAGGCCCCGGAGGGGCACCGCTCGCTGCCCGTCGCCGTCAGTGTGCTGTGGCAGGGCGAACTGGGCGGCGCCATCAGCCTGGACCCGTCCTCCCCGCAGGCCGGCGACCAGGTCACCGTGACGATGCGGGTCCAGACCCGCGAGGGCTACCAGATCAAGGACCCGCGCGACTACGAGGGGCTGCGCGTCCGCGGCGAGCTGACCGGCGACGGTTTCGACCCGCTCCCGCTCACCCTCACCGACGACGGCAAGGGCAAGGACGAGAGGGCCAGCGACGGCTCGTTCACCGGCACCGCCGAGATCCCGGCGAGCGCCCACGGCGCACTGAAGGCGAGCGCCACACTGACCGCCGCCGGCCTGAGCGCCGACACGCGCAGCGAGGAGGGCAGATTCGCCGACGGTGAGCCGCTCGTCACCACCGCCCTGGAGTTCCTCGCCGCCGACGTCCACCCCGGCGCCAGGGTCACGGGCACCCTGGACGTCCACAACACCACGGACGCCCCGCACACCCTGAAGCTGTCCGTCACCGACCTCAAGGCGGGCCTGCTCACGGTCACCCCGGCCCAACTCACCCTGAAACCGGGTGAGTCCGGTACCCGGAAGGTCACCGTCGAGGTCGCCCCCGCCGACGTCTTCGGCGACCGCCTCACCGACGACGGGCTGTCCCTGGCGGGCAACGTCACCGTCGTCGACACCACCGACGACAACCTCACCCTCGTACGCTCCCCGCTGTCCGTGCACGTGACGCCCGAGCCCGGCGTCTGGGACCAGTACTGGTGGGCGTTCCTGGTCGCCGCCGTCCTGATCGCCGCGATCGTCGCCGCCGTCCTCGCCGTGATCCGGCTGCGCCGCGCCCGCCGGGACCCGCGCGGTCTGGTGCTGCGGCTGGTCGACGAGAACGGCGAGTTCCTGCCGGGTGAACACGTGGCCGGGCACGGACAGAAGCAGTGGTACGAGTTCGGCGTCGCCGAGGCCCACATCAGTCCCCGCATCGAGCGCCGCACGCACGGCCCGTACGCCGTCCAGCGCAACCCAAACGGCGGCGCGGTGCTGCGCCGGCGCGGCAGCGGCCGTACCCCGTTGTCGGCGGGCGGCCCGGTCCAGCTGACCGAGGGGCTCAGCCTCGCCCTCGGCGAGGAGACCCACAAGAAGCGCAAGACGCGCAACACCCGCACCTCCCGCACCTCCCGCTCCGGGAAGGGCGGTTCACCGTCCGCCGGCGGCCCCACGGGTCCCACGCCCGGTACCGACCCCGGCGGACAGGGCAGCGCGAGCGCCTACGACCAGACGTACCTGTGACACCCACACCCACACCCACACCCACGGACGTACCGAGCACGAACACGCGGCCGAGCGGCCGTGAGCGGGGAGGAAACCCATGAAGATCTTCCAGCCGATGCTCTTCGTCGGCCTGGGCGGCACCGGTGGCCTGGTCGGCGCCGAGCTGGAGCGCAGGCTGCGCGCCGAGCTGTGCGGCCCGGACGGCTCGGCACTGAGCCGGCTCAGCGGCAACGCCCCCTACCAGCTGCCCGACTGCCTGCAGTTCGTGTACGCGGACTACAGCGAGTCGGACCTGATGCGGCTGCCGCAGTTCAACGTCGACCCGTCGCTGCGCGCCGCCTACTCCCGTACCTCACGGGCCACCCACGACCTGCTGCCGAACTTCGACAGTTCGCCGGAGGTCACCAAGATGCTCCGGGCCAGCATGCGCGCCGAGGTCGCCGACTGGCTGCCGCCGCGCACCGACGAACCCCGCGTCACCCCGCTCCACAACGGCGCAGGACAGCTCCCGACCGTCGGCCGCGCCGCCCTGTTCGCCACGCTCCGGCACGGCCTCAACCCGGTACTGACACCGCTGCTCCAGGCGATCGACGCGATGGCCAGAGCCGGCGGCGAACTGGCCGAGCTGGGCGGCGGAAAGGTCACCGGCTGCGATGTGTTCGTCGCCTTCTCGGTGGCCGGCGGGACGGGTGCCGGGATCTTCCTCGACTATCTGCACCTCATCAACCACGCCTTCCAGCTGCGCCGGTTCAACGGCGTGAAGATCTACCCGCTGGTCGTCATGCCGTCGTCGTTCACCTCGGCCACCGGCGGCGGACGCGAGGCCGAACTCAACGCGGCGCGCGCCCTCGTCGACCTGTTCCGGCTGGTCGACGGCCAGAACGCGCCGACCGAGGGCGCCGAGATCGGCGACCTCGACCAGAGCGCCGGACTCGGCGTCCGCTACCCGGGCACCCAGCCGATCCGGCTGCGGACCGGCATCCTGCCCACCTCGTTCCTGTTCAGCCCGACCGCCGGCATCCGCGCCGACGACCTGCGCCGCTCCATCGTCTCCCTGGTGATGTCGCTGATCGGCACCGAACTGGGCGACACCCGCACCCGGGGCCGGACCACGGTCAGCGACGACGACTTCCAGACCTTCGCCGCGAGCTTCATCAACCGGGGTGTGCACCGCAGCGCCCTCTCCCCCACCGGCATCGGCCGCCAGGGCGTCTCCACCAGCCTCGTCGCGTCGATGACCGTCCCCATGGACCAGCTCGCCGACCTGGTGGCCGGCCGGATGCTCCGGGAAGCGGTCACCGACCTCGTGGAACGGCCCCGGACCTCGCTGCGCGAGACGACGGTGCCGATGATCCGGCAGCTGTTCGCCGACTCCCACCTCGAAGAGCTGTGGGAACGCAGGCAGTTGCCCGTCCTGGACCCCGAACCGCTGCCACGCGGCGGCAAGGCCGTCGAGGCGGCGCTCGGCGAGCGGATCTCCGACATGCAGCGGCTGCTGGCCGACCTGCGGTCCGTCACCGAACGCTCCGCCGCCACGATGGCCGACCGTTTCTCGCCGCGCCCCGCCATCGACAAACTCCTCCTGAACGTGGACCCCTTCCACGCCGACCGGGTCGTCCGGGGCGTCCCGGCCACCGACACCGACGACCCGATCGCCCGGCTCGGCTTCCTCGGCATGCTCGACAACCGCTCCCGCGCCCCGCAACGCCCGCCGGGCATCACCGAACAGCCGCCCAAGATCCCCCGCATCAAGGGCCGGCTGGCCGGCATGTCACCGGCCCGCTGGGGCGACGACGACGTCCAGGCCGCGCTCCAGGAGCAGGACGCCTGGTACCAGTGGCGCTGCCGGACCATCTGGCACGAGGCCTGGCGGGAACAGCAGCAGCACTGGCGGGCTCCGGCCGACACGGCGGGCGCCGACATCGCCCGGCTCGTCAACGCGTTCCGCGCGCACAGCGACCAGGAGCGCAAGGTGTCCGCGCAGAAGGGCCTCGAACTGTACGAGGACCGCACGGGCATCTCGTACCTGCTGCCGCCGCAGCGCACCCTCAACCACTTCTACGAGGACCTGGTGACCAGGCTGATCCGCCGCGAGGGACTGCGCGAGACGGAGGACGCGGCGGCGCTGTTGCTGAAGCTGGTCGACGGGGAGACGTGGCGCGACGTCCACGGCATCAGTCGGCGCAGCCCCGACAGCGCGGTGTCGGTCGTGAAGGCACAACTGGAAGGCCGGATCACCCGATTGTTCGCCGAGGGCGGCGAACGGCTGGAGGAGCGCCCCCTGTTGCCGTCGATGAGTACCCTGCTGGCCGCCGCGGCCGGCGACTCGGACGCCACCGACCAGGTCAGCAAGGAGGCCCTCGACCTGTTCGGCCGCAAACTGACCGGGCTGCTGCCGGTCGGCTTCACCCCGGAGGGCACCGGCCCCCTGCGGGTGCTGGTCACCTACCCGCGCGTGGAGGCCGTCGACGAGGTCGAGCAGTACCTCGGCAAGGCGCTCCGCCTGCCCTCCGACGCGCGAAACTCGGTCGAGTACCGGGGAGTCGAGAGCGACTCGGTCACCGTCGTCCTCTTCCGCAGCGAGATGAGCCTCACCCAGGTCCCCGAGGCCCGCAAGGTGCTCCGACAGTGGGCCAGGGCGAAGGACAACGAGCAGGCTCAGGACGTCCTGCGGTGGCGCCAGCGGCTCGGCTACCGGGACAGCTGGATGGTCAGCGGCGAGGAGGACCGCCGCGTCATCCTGCACCGGCTGCTGTGCTGCATGTGGAACGGCCAGGTCGACGTGGTGGACGGCGAGACGGCGTCCCCGGACCGCGTCCGGCTGCGCCTGCACCCCGAGACGGGTCCCCAAGTACCGGGCGTACGGCTGCGGTTGGGTGACTTCCCCGGCGGCGTGTCGAGCTGGGCGGAACTGCTGCGCAGTTACGAACGCTGGACCGTCCTCGACGACGAGCGCACCGTCGAGGACTACTGCCGCGAACTGATGGGCGCCCAGCCGACGGGCCTGACGAGGAGCGGCAGCGACCCGCACCCCCTGTTCGTCGAACTCGTCGAGAAGATCGCCCCACGCCAGCTGGACCTGCTCGCGGAGCGCCGCGAACGCGACGGCGAACGCGTCGAGGGCTGGGTACGCCCCCTGTGGGAATTCTGGGCGGAGACCCTTCCCGCCGCCCTGGACACCGAGTTCGGCGACCAACGCGCGGTCCAGCCGACCCTGCGCACCCTCCTGGAACACGTCCGCGGCGGCACCCCGACCCCCCGCCGCCGCCCGCAGCCGGAGGCCCCCCGCCGCCCGGCCGACGACGAGGACGACTGGGGCACGACACCACCCCGCTCCCCGGAAGCCGACAACACCGGCGAGCGCGCGCGCCGCGCCTCCCCGGACGACTACGACGAGCCGTACGGCGACCGCCGCCGCAGCGATGACGACCGCTACGACAACACCGGTAGGTACAGCGGCAGTTCACGTTTCCCCGCCGAGGAGCGTGACAGCCGTGACTACGGCCGGGTCAACGGGTCCCCGCGCGGCGCGGAGCACCTCACCGCGCCCTGGGACCAGCCCGACGGCGACCGCGAGGACCGAGAAGACCCCGACGAGCGCCGGTACGACCGCCGGGACGGCGACAGCTCCCCCTGGGACGGAGACGCCCATTGAATCCTCCCCCGGCCGAAGCAGGGGGATTCCTGGCTCACGCCGCCTGCGGGTCAGCGACCCAACAGGTCTTCCACGATCAACACCAGCCGGGTTGAAACCAGCCCGGTTTGTGCCGCAAAGCTTGGAGGTGCATGTGCTGTCTTGGTTCTCGATCAGCACGTCGTACGCGCTTGGTTCTCGCAACGCACGGCGATCAGCGTACCCGACCGCGTGGGCGGCCTTTTGCCCTGGCGAAACCCCGTTCCCTGCCCTACTCCGCAGGAGTCCGGTTCCGCACCGGCCTGAGGGCCGGGGCATCCCCGGAGGTCTCAGGTGAGCGTGCCCATGGGCTTCGGCCCCGTCGTCATCCCGCTCGACCTGCGTGCCGGGGCGGCGCAACTCGACACCGCCCAGGCACTGCGGGCGCGCGTCGCCCGCCGGCTCGCCCAGGCCGGGCAACCGGAGCCCGAGGACCCGCTGTTCCTGGTGACCGACACCCCGGCCGGGCTCACCGACCACCAGCGGCAGTACGAACTCCTCGCCGCCTACCGGGCCGTGGGCAAGGTCAGGATCCTGGTCCTGCTGGTGGGCAGCGCACCCGGTTCGTACGCCGGCGAGGACGAGGCGTTCCGGCCCGACCGGCGACTGCTGCGCCCCGCCGTCCTGCGCAACGACCGTACGGCCATCCTGTGGGCCGGCGACCTGCGCTCCGCGCGCACGGCCCTGGAGCAGCCCGCGCCCGACGACCCCGACGCCCTGGCCGTCCTGGTGGACGTGCTGTCGGTGCCGGACGTCTACCGGCGCGTGCTGACGGACCTGGCGGCACTGCCCGACGCCGTCGCCGCACCCGGCGTACGCCTCCTGGAACAGGATCTGCCCCCCGACGTGCGTGACCGGGCCTGGCGCGACGCGCTCAACCGGTTCGCGGGCCAGGACACCGACCACGCACCGCCGGCGGCCGTCGTGTCCGGCGCCGATCTCCCGGAACCGCTAAGGGTGTTGGCGACCGGCCGGGGCGGCCGGGACCAGCAGTACCGGCAGCCGGGCGGCCCGGCGGACGACGCCTACCAGGCCTGCGCGGACGCCCTCGACTACGCCGACGAGGCGCTGGCCGGCCTGGGCACCCTCCCCGGACTGCTGCGCCCCGGCCGCCGGGCGGCCTTCGAGGCGGACCTCGACCAGGCCCGCCAGGCCCTCGACGCCTACCAGGCACTCGTGGGCAGGGCCCTGCGCAGCGGCACCGGCTCCGGCACGGCGTCCTCGACCGCCGAGGCGGCGGCCCAACTCACCGATCTGGGGCTGCGGTTGCCCACGGTGGAGGGCATGCGGGACCGGATCGGCGAGGGCCTGCGCGAGTACGCCGAGAAACTGCTCGGCCAGGGACTCGCCCTGCGGTCGATGGCCCAGAGGTTCACCGCCCTGGCCGGCCGGGTGGAACCGGTACCGGGTTCGGCACTCCTCCCGAAGCTCGCCGCGTTCAGGTCGGACGCGGTGGCCAGGCAGTCCGGGGAGCCGGACGACCCGGTGCGCAGTCCCGCGGCGGCCGGGCCGGTGGCCGCCGTGGCGGGGCTGCTCGGTGCGCTGTGGCAGGGGCCGCTGCTTTCGCTGGCGCTCGTCGTCCCGTTGCTCTTCCTGGCCGTTTCGCTGCTCGGCGCGTCCCGGCTGCGTGGCGCGGGCCGCCCCGGCCGGTGGGCGGTGGGCCCGCAGATCGCGGCCTGGGGCGGTGCCCTGACCGGGGCGCTGGTGGCGTACGCCGCCGACCCCGCGCCCTGGCTGGGCACGTCCGGTCTGCTGATCGGCCTGTGCGCGGCGGCGGAAACGGCCCGCCGCCTCTGGCGCGGGGCGGCCGACGCCTGGGCCCCGGGCCACGCCACCCGCGCGCTCCGCCAGGCCCTCAACGGCCTCGACGCCCTGCTGGCCAAGGGCGTCCAGGAGCACTGGGCCGTCGAGGAACGCCTGAACTGCGCCGACGCGGCCCGTTCCGTCGCCGGGGTACTGCGGGCGACGGCAGCGGCGGCCGAGGCCGAGGCGGTGCCCGAGCCCGACCGGACGGCGACCGTCGAGGGCGGGGGCGGCGCGTACGACACGTACGGGGACGGCGAGTTCGCGGCGGACGACTGGCTGTCGAGCACACCGGACGCGTTCTCGGGGGCCGGCGACGGACCCGCGGACGAGAACAACGACGACGACTGGATGAGCGCGTACGCCTGGCCGGACGCCCCTCTCTGGGACGACCCCGCCGACGCCACGGACCCCACGGACGACACCGATCCCCCCGTATCCGCACCCACCTCCACATCCGCCCGGAAGCAGCACCCCGCCCCGCCCGACGCCCCTCGGCCGAACGGCGCCGACGGGACACCGCGCTGGCTGGACCGGGAGACCGCCGAGGGCGGCCCGGAGCTGGTCGCCACGCTCACCGCCGACCTCGCCGACGCCGCCATGGAGGCGATGCGGTCCTACTGGGGCGCCGTGGAACGCGGCCAGGCAGGCACGCTCGCCGCGACCCGCATCGAGGGTCGGGTCGCCGAACTCCTGTCGACGGCCCGCAGGCACCTGCGCCACAACGGGGTGCTGGCCGCGCCGCCCTTCCCCACCGCCCGCCGCAGCCGGCCCGCCCCGGCGAACCTGCTGGGCACCGACCCGCGGGGGCCGGCCGGACTGGTCGGCGCGGAGACCGACCGGCAGGCCGTGGTCCAACTGTCCTCGCCCGAACAGGGCGCGCTGCTCAGCCGCGACCCGGCGGCCGCCGTGTGGATCAGGTTCGCGCCGCTGGCCGTACGCGACGAGGTCGAGAAGGTGTGGCGTACGAACGGTTCGGGCCGGCCGGAGGAGGTGGAGTGGACGTCGTCGGGACGCTACGCGGGCCTGCTCCGGCTCACCCCGCTGCGCCCGGGCGTCGTCGACACCTTCCGCCCCCGCCACGACGGAGACGGTGACGGGGACGGGGACGAGTACGGGGACGGGTTTGGGCACGACAGTCCGTACGACGGCGCCTACGAGCGAGGGGACGGCGACCGCTGGTGACCAGCACCACGCACCCCGGACCGGAGCGGCCGGCGGGTCCCGAGGGCCCCGCCGACGCCAAGCTCGGCTTCAGCACCCCCTCCGGCCGCCGCCGCGTCGCCCGGGCCCGCTTCGGCCCCGAGTCCCGGCGCGACCCGCAACTGCCCCCGCTGATCCGCAACGCCCTGCTCGACGACCGGGGCCAGGGACAGCGCTGCGTACAGGTCCGCCTCTCCGCCGCCGACGCGACGGAACCGGCCGCCCGCGCCCTCCTCGACACCGAGGCGGGCACCGCGCTGCGACTGCACCGGCTGGTCGACGGCACGGAGTTCGCCCCGCTCTTCCCCCGGCTCATCGGCTACGAGCTGGACACCGCCGAGCCGTTCCTCCTGTACGACCCGCCGCGCGGCGCCACCGCCGCCAAGACCCACGTGATGTCGTCGACCGACCAACGTGTCCTCACCCGCGACCTGATGCTCGCCCTGTGCCTCCTGGACGGCCAGGGCCTCGTCCCACGCGGTATCTCGCCCACCACCGTGCTCTGGGACGGCACCTCCCTCCAGCTCTGGGGCCTGGAGGGAGTCACCGCCGTCGGCCGCCCCCGGACCCCGTGGGGCCGGGCCCCCTACTCGTCGCCGGAACAGCGCCGCAGCGAGGGCGACGTCGACTCCCGGGACGCGGTGTGGAGCGCCGCCCAGGTGCTCTACCGACTGGTGACCGGCCGCCCCGGCCACCCCGACCGGGCCCCCGCCGACCTGGCCGAACACCGCGTCCTGAACGAAACCCTGAGCGAAGCCTTCGCGCCCCGCGCGACTGCCCGCCCGACCCCCGCCCAACTCCTCGACCTGCTGTCCCCCGGCACCTCCCGCCGCACCACACTCACCTCACCCCCCGAGGAGACACACCAGGACCGGGAGGTGTTCGAACAGGCCCTGCGCGCCAAACGGCAGGCGCCCACAGCGCCCACCTCCGGTGCCGGGACCGGGCTGAGCGAGAGCGAGGTGCTCTGCCCGTACTGCCTGGAGACCATCCAGCTCGACCTCGGCGCGCTGTACGTCACCGACAGCCGCATGCAGTACCAGCCCCTGAACCTCGCGGGCATCGGCAAGCTGCGCCGCCAGGACGTCATGCGGGGCGCCGTCCAGAAGTGCACGGCGGACCCGGACTTCCCCGAACACTTCATCCCCGTGCCCTATCTGACGTACGGCCGGCCGCTGACGGTCGCGATGGTCGGCCAGTCCTCCACCGGCAAGAGTCATCTGCTGACCCAGATGATCGCCGAGATCACCGACGGCGGCCTCGAACCGTTCGGCCTCACCTGGCAGTCCGTCAACCCCGAGCAGCATGCCCGGTTCGTACGGGAACGGGTGCAGCCCCTGCGCAACGGCCGCGTCCTGGACCACACCACCGGCGTGGGCCTCGAAGGCTTCGCCCGCTTCGTCGAGTCCCTCCTCATCACCGACGCCAACGGGCAGGTACGTCCGGTCGCCTTCTTCGACCTGGGCGGCGAGGACCTCGTCCGCACGGACGCGGCCCTGCGGTTCCTGCTCGGGGTGGACGCCCTGGTCTTCGTCGTCGACCCCGTACTGGCGCTCCCGCTCCCGCAGTTGGACCACGCGAGGGAACGCGGGGGCGTGGAGGTGAACCGGGACGGCGACCTCGCCTTCGCGACGGTCCTGGACCGGCTCCCGAAGACGGGCCCGTACCTGGAGGTGGCGGCCACGATGGTCCTGGGCAAGGCGGACCTGCTGCGCTTCCAGTCCCCGGTCGACCGCTGGCTGGGCCGGGGGCCCCTCACCGCCCTCGACCCCGTCCAGCTGCGCGAGGAGAGCCAGGACGTCCACACGTTCCTGCGGCGCCATGCGGGCCAGGCCTGGCTTCGCCCCTTCGACGCGATCCGCCGGTGCACCCTGCACGTCGCGTCGGCCACCGGCGGCCAGGAGGACCAGGGCCGCTATCCGGCGGGCGCGGCGCCCCGGCGCGTACTGGAACCGCTGCTCTCCCTGCTGGCGATGCACGGTCTGATCGACGTCCCGGGCGGCCCGGAGGCGTTCGCGAGGGGCGAGGCGGCGGCTTGGGAGGCGGTGCCGGCCGAGGGCTCGGCCGAAGACTCGGCCGGGGCGTTCGGGGTGCCCGGGGCGCGCGGAGCCGGAGGGCCCGGACGGGAACGGGATCGGGATCGGGGACAGGAACGGGGAGGGGAAGAGAAGTGAGCGAATTCAGCGAGTTCCAGGGGACGTCCTCGACGCTGTCGGCGCCCTCGGTGCATCAGATCGTCTTCCGCTGGGAGGGCAACCAGGGCGGCCGTCAGGGCACCGGCATGAAGGCGGTCGCCCACTCCTGTCCGGCCGACCGGGCCGAGCAACTGGGCCGGGAACTGGGCCCGTTGCTATGGGTGTCCGGTCCCGGCGCGGCCCGCCCCAGCGTCGTACGCACCCTCTCCCGCGACGGCGAGGTCCTGCTCGTCCAGCGCTGGCCCACCATGGACCGCACCGGCCGCCCCAGCACGATCAGCCACGTCCTGATGGGCCCCCCGGGCACCCTGAAGACCCGTCAGTGCCTGGCTCTGGCGTACGGCGGCTGGGGAAAGCGGGAGTCCGCGGAACGGGCGACGGGCTCGCAGCCGATGATCGACTGCGCGGAACTCGACGTCCATGTGCGCCAGCGGCTGCCGAAGATGGAGGCCCGGCTGGACAGCGTGCGGGGCGCGCTGATGCTGGCGACGGCCGAGTGGCTGCGCGACCCGGCGCAACGAGTGTCGCTCCTCGTCGAGGAGGAGAAGCTGTCGGGCTGGCCGGAGCGGGACGAGACCCCGCTGGTCTACCTGGGCCTGTTCCTCCTCTTCCACGACTGGCCGGGCCACGAGTGGACGTTCGCGACGTACGACACCGTCGACACCCACCCCCTGCGCCTGACGTCCGTCCCCCGCTGGGAACAGGACACGGGCGGCTCCGGCCCCCTGGCGAGGGTGATGGGCGGCAAGACGGCGAACCCCCGTTTCGAGCACCAGGCGGCGTCCCGCCTGGTCGAGCACCTCCTCGCCCACCGGAGTGCTCCCCCGGGCGTACCCCAGCTGACGAGGGAGCTGAGCGGCGGCGCGACGATGGACTGGGAGCGCCGACAGGACCTGCTGAAGAAGATCCTCAAACCGGACCGCCGACCCAAGTACCCCGAGCACGCCGAGCACTCCCAGTACGGGGAGAAGCACCACCAACAGCACCACCAACCGCAGCCACAACCACAACCACAACCGCCGTACCGCGCACCGAAGTACGAGGAGCCCCAAGCCCCGTACGCACCCCCTCACCAGGCTCACCAGACTCACCAACTCCACGAGGACC
Organism: Streptomyces sp. NBC_00576; assembly: GCF_036345175.1. Taxonomy (NCBI): domain Bacteria; kingdom Bacillati; phylum Actinomycetota; class Actinomycetes; order Kitasatosporales; family Streptomycetaceae; genus Streptomyces; species Streptomyces sp. NBC_00576. The sequence continues at coordinate 5,140,612 of NZ_CP107780.1, forward strand.
TGCGCGGACATGAACGCGGGAACCACATGCAACGCAGCTACCTGATGGCGCAGTTGCGCGAACTGCCCGACGAGGTACTGCTGCACGAGCTGCGCTCCGGCGAACTCCCCTCGGACTCAGTGGAGTTGCTCCTCTCCGAGCTGGGCACCCACCAGCGCCGCGAGGCACGCCCCCTGGAGATGCAACACGCCCTGTGCGAGCGGGTACTCAGCGAGAACCTGTACCTGGCACCCCATGGACAGCCCGGGGAGCCCATGTCGGGCGCGGCCCAGGCAGGCCGGGCGGCCGACCTCTTCACCTGGGCCGTCGCCCCACTGGCCCGCGACCCACGCTATCTGCACCATCTGTACGAACTGCTGCACAGGATGAGCCGGGCCCCCCACCCCATCGGTAGCAACTGGCTTGAGCAGAGCATCATCTCCCCGGCGAACGGCGAGGTCCCCGACCTGCCGCCGACGGTATGGCGACAGCTCCTGCACGAAGCGCTGGCCCGCAAGGAGAGACCACAGCCGGCCGTTCCCCCACCCCCACCGCCACCGCTCACCGCACTGGAACCTCAGACCCCCATGTCCCGGCTCTCCGAGCTGTCGAACAACGTGGGGTGCGTGCTCGGGGTGTTCTTCACCATGATCGTCGTACTCATCGCGATCGCGCTGATCGTGATGTGAGGGAGGTACGCTGACCGTCGTTTTCAAGACAACGGCGGGCGGGGAACAAGGAATGTCCAGCAAGAGACGCCTGATGGCGGCCGGTCTGACGGTGGTCATCATGGCCGCCCTCGGCGCATGCGGTGGCGGCGGCGGGAAGGACGACGACGACCCGTGGCGGGACTCCACCGCCGGCGGGGGCAGCAGCGACCAGTACGACGAGGGCGAGGGGGCCGCGTCGACGGCCACCACGGTCACCGGACTCCGCGACGACGTCCGTCACATCTCCAGGAAGACGGCCAAGGCCACCCGCCCGCACATGGTCAGAAAGTGCAGGTCCAGCAAGGGCTCCCGCAAGTGCACGACCGTCCGCAGCGGCACGGAGACGTACACCCGGGTGGTCCGTCAGGAACGCTGGTGCGTGAGTCTGAACGACGTGGGCGGCGACACCTCCAAGGACGCCGTCTGGTACCAGGTCACCCAAGCGACCTACGCCAAGGCCGTCGACGCGGACCGGCTCGACAAACTGAGGTTCACGCCGACGGCCACCGGCTGCTGAGCAGACGACCTCAAGTCGTCACCCCTTGACCGCCGAGCTGGCGACCCCCTGGACGAACCACCGCTGGAAGAAGGCGAAGACCACCAGGACGGGCAGTACCAGGAGCACACCGAAGGCGAGGATCTGCCCCCAGTCCGGGGGCAGTTGGCCCTGGAAGACGCTCATCTCCAGCGGCAGCGGCCGTACCGAGGGGTCGGAGACCATCAGTACCGGCCAGAGGAACGAGCCCCACTGGGTGAGGAACGTCAGAATCGCGACGGACGCGAACGCCGGCCTGCTCATCGGGACGATGATCGCGAAGAAGGTACGCCAGGGCCCGGCGCCGTCCAGTCGGGCCGCTTCCTCGATGCTGGTCGGGATCGAGCGGAAGAACGTGTGGAACTGGTAGACGGAGAAGGCGTTGGCGACGAACGGGAGCGCCTGGATGAGAAGCGTGTTGCGCTGCCCGTTGAACATGTAGAACAGGGGGACGGCCACCGACTCGAACGGGACCAGCATCAGCAGCAGGACGAGGGTGAAGAGCGCCTCCCGGCCCCGCCACTTCAGGCGTGAAAGCCCGTACGCCGCCATCGAGTTGACGAACAGTCCCCCTGTCACGACGACGAACGCGAGCAGCAGCGAGACGCCCATGAAGCGCCAGAAGTAGCCGGTGCTGTCGGAGTTGAGGGCGTCGAGCACGGCCGAGTAGTTGTCGAAGGAGAGATGGGTGGGAAGGAAGCCGGAGAGGCCGTTCAGGACTTCGTCGGACGGCTTGAGGCTGCCGAGGAAGAGGTAGAGGACCGGCAGCGCGAACAGCAACCCCAGCACGCTCAGTACGGCGTAGTCGAGGAAGCGGCGCAGTGGCTGCCTGTTGGCCCTCTCAATTCGCGCACCCGCACTTGTACTCGTACTCATGTCAGTCCTCGTTGTCGGGCCGGACCACGCGGCGCTGGACGATGGTCATGGCGACGACGATCAGGAAGAAGACGACGGTGATCGCGGACGCCTGGCCGATGTTGTTCTGGTCGAAGGCGGTCGTGACCGCCTGGTACATCACCGTGCGCGTCGCGTCCTCGTCCAGGCCGCCGCCGCGGATCAGGACGTACACCTGGTCGAAGACCCGGAACGACAGCACCGAGGTGAGCATCACGACGAAGACGAGGGTGCCGCGTATGCCGGGCAGGGTGACATGGCGGAACTGCTGCCAGGCGGTGGCGCGGTCCAGCCGGGCGGCCTCGTAGAGCTCGGTCGGGATCTGCTGAAGGCCTGCCAGCAGGATGACCATCTGGAAGCCGACGCCCTGCCAGACGGACAGCACGATGATCGAGGCCATCGCGGTGGCACCGTCGCCGAGCCAGTCGAAGGCCCCCCAGTTGCCGAAACTCACCGCGTGCAGCGCCGAGTTGAGCATGCCCTGGTCCCCGCGGGCGAGGATGAGCCGCCAGATCACGGCGACCAGCGCCATCGGGAAGACCACCGGCATGAAGAACAGGGACCGGAAGAACCCGATCGCCTTGAGTTTGCGGTTGAGCAGGATCGCGAGGCCGAGGGCGAGCCCCGTCTGGAGGGGTACGACGACCACGGCGAAGGTGAGGTTGTTCAGGAGGGCGCGGAGGAACGGCCCGGAGAGGTCCGGGTCGGTCAGCAGCCGGCGGTACTGCTCCAGGCCGAAGAAGCTGGGGGCCAGCGGGGAGCCGAGGCGCACGTTGTAGAAGGAGAGGACGACCGCGTAGCCGAACGGGACACCGACGAAGGCGATGAGGCCGACGAGGGCGGGGGCGGACATCAGCAGTCCGTGCAGCCAGTCACGGTTGCCGCGCCCGGAACGCGCCGGACGCGCGGGACGCACGGGCTTGACGGAGGTCACGGGTGGAGTCACGGGTTGAGCCTGGTCCCGGGCATGGGGCGCGCCGGGCGCCCGTTCGACGGATTTCACGGAGGGCTCCTGTTCGGTCCGGTTCGGTCCTGTTCCCGGCGGGGCGGGTACGACGTACGTACACAGGTGGATGCGTACGGCGTCGGCAGCCCGCCCCGCCGACGAGTGAGTGCTACTGGAGCTGGTAGCCGGCGTTGTCGGAGAAGTCCTGGTCGATGGCTCGGGCGGCCTTCTCCAGGGCGCTCTTGGGGTCGGCACCGCCGTAGATCGAGTTGAGGGCCTCGCTGAACTTCGCGGTGACGACCGGGTATCCGGCGGTCACCGGACGGGTCACGGCCACGCAGGACTTGGTTATGTCGGTGTCGCCGCAGGGCTTGGCGAGCTGGTCGGCGAAGAGCTGGAGCGGCCCGCCCTGCTTGTACAGCTCGCTCTTCGCGAGCGCCGTCTTCGTCGCGGGGACCGCGCCGTTGGCCGTCGTCATCGCCGTGACGTTGGTGTCGTCCAGGAGGGTGTCGAGGAAGGCGCCCGCGGCCTTGGCGTTCTTGGTGTCGGCTCCGATGCCCCAGGCCCACGAACCCTGCCCGGTCTTGGGCCCGTTGCCGAAGTCGGGCAGCGGCAGCGCGACGAGGTCGTCGCCGAGAGCCTTGCTGTAGGCGGGGTACATCCAGTGGCCGACCCAGCTGAGCGCGACGCGGCCCTTGGCGAAGGCGTTGCCGTCGGTGTTGGGGTCGACGTAGGGCTTCCAGGACTGGAAGGTCTTCAGCGCCGAGACGACGGCGGGCGCGTCGAGGGCGCCCTCCGCCTTGCCGTCCTTGATGAGCGAGCCGCCGGCCGACCAGACGATCGGCGCGAAGCCGTACGTCCCCCACTCGTTGGCGTAGCCGCCGGTCTCCTGGAGGTCGAGGGCCTTTCCGTCGGCGTCCTTGGCCTTGAGCACCTTGAGGGCGGCGGTGAACTCGGCGGCCGTCCAGTCGTCGGACAGGCCGGTCGGGTACTTCACCCCGGCCGCGTCCAGCAGCTTCTTGTTGCCCCACATGCCGAGCCCGGAGTCGAACATGCCCAGGCCGTAGTGCTTGCCGCCGATCTCACCCTGCGCCTTGATGGCGTCCGTGGCGTTGGACATGGTCGTCGCGGAGACGTACGAATCGATCGGGGCGAGCTTCTTGTTGTAGACGAAGTTCGCCATGGTCGGGCCGTCGAACTCCAGTACGTCCGGCAGCTTGGCGGCCTCGGTGGCGGTGATCGTCTTGGTGTAGTCGTTGTCGGGGATCAGCGTCAGCTCGACCTTGATCTTGTCCTGGGAGGAGTTGAAGGACTTCACCGCGCTCTGCAGCGCGGCCGCCTCACTCGCCGCGCCCTGATGGGCCCAGACCTTGATCGTTCCCGTGCCGCTGCCCGCCTCCGCCGAGGCGTCGGTCCCGCCGCCCCCACCGCAGGCGGCTAGCGCCACAAGGGGAAGGGCGAGGGCCAGGCCCGTACTGAATGTGCGCCGGTACCTTCTGCTGATCGCGCTCATGGACTGTGCCTCCGTGCGTCATTGCTGTGGCGAGGGTTGGGAGTTGCAAACGCTGATGAACTGGACTTTCGCGGCGTGGGGAACGCGGGACTGGGAACTCGCGGGGCCTAGGAACTGGGGCCGGGGGGTTGCTGAGGACCAGAGGTTGCTGGGGCCAGGGGGTCATTGAGGACCAGAGGTTGCTGGGGCCGGGGGTCATTGAGGACCAGAGGTTGCTGGAGCCGGGGGGTCATTGAGGACCGGAGATTGCTGGAGCCGGGGGGTCATTGAGGACCAGAGGTTGCTGGAGCCGGGGGGTCATTGAGGACCAGAAGTTGCCGGGGCCAGGGGCTACTTGGAGGGCCAGAGGTTGCTGAGGGCCAGGGGTTACTGGGGGGCCAGCGGGTTATTGCGGGCCGCGGGGGCGCGGCGGGGCGGTCGTCTCGCGCAGGACGAGGCGGATGGGCATCCGCACCTGCTCCGGCAACTCCGCCCCGGGCTCGTCGAGTTGGCTGAGCAGCAGCCGGGCGGCCTCGGCGCCCTGCCCGGCGACGGGCTGGGCAACAGTGGTCAGCCCGACGACCTCGGCGAGTTCGTGATCGTCGAAGCCGACGACGGACACGTCGTCCGGCACCTTCAGCCGATGTCGGCGCAGCGCACGCAGCGCCCCCATCGCCATCTCGTCGGACTGTGCGAACACGGCGGTCGGCGGACGCGCGGCGGCCAGCAGCTGGGTCATCGCCCGCTCACCGCCCGCGACCGTGTACTCGCCGTCGGCCTCAAGCGCCGGATCGTGCGTGATCCCGGCCTCCGCCAGCACCCCCAGATATCCCTGGCGGCGCTCGATCGGAGTGGTCCAGTGCAGCGGCTCACTGGCCCCCGCGATCATGCCGATCCGTCGATGCCCGAGGTTGACGAGATGCCGTACGGCCATCTCGGTTCCCGCCCGGTCGTCGATGCCGACCACGGTGAAGCCCGGCCGGGCACCACCGACGGTCGTCGCCAGCGGCACCCCGAGGGAGAGCAGCGCGGCGGTCTCCTCCTCGTCGGGGATCAGCAGCGACAGCACGGCGTCCACGCGCTTGCGCACCGGCAGCCTGGTGAAGAAACGCTTGCGAATCTCCGGCGAGCCGAGGTTGTACAGCAATACGTCGTACCCGGCGGCGCTGAACACATGCTCGGCGGCGTCCAGCACGGTGCCGAAGAACCAGCGGCCCACGTACGGGACGACGACCCCGATGGTGAAGGTGCGCCCGCTCGCCAGACTGGACGCCGACCGGGACGCCGTATACCCGAGCCCGGCGGCCACCTCCACGATCCGGTCCCGCACCTCCTCGGACACGCCCGCCCGGCCGCGCAGTGCGCGGGACACGGTGGACGCCGAGACGCCGGCGGCGCGGGCGACGTCGTTGATGCTGGCCGTCACGGTGCGTTCCTCCCGATGGTTCTCGCGTCCGGCGTCACGTCGATGTGACCCTGCGAGTGCCGTGACCGTAAACCTGACCGGGCTGTTGCGCAAGCGTTTGCGTTCATATTTACTTGGGCCGATTCCCGAGATGGTCCACCTTGATCGATGTTCAGCGCACGCGTTTGGGCGCTGTGAGCCGACAGGATCTGCGCATGCGATACGCCCCGCCCGGCCACTGCCTGAACGACTTCGCCCTTCTGCGCGACGAGGACGACGGCACGTACACGGTGCTGCATCTGCAGGGCCCCTGGACCACCGAGTTCGACCATCTCCGGATGGAGACGTCCTACGGCCGGGCCACCTCCGCCGACCTGGTCGACTGGCAGCCACAGGGCATCGCCTTCGGCAACGGCCTGCCCGGCCGTTTCGACCAGCAGGCGGTATGGACGATGCATCCGTTCCGGCACGGCGCGGGGATGGCGATGTTCTACACCGGGGTCTCCGGGCTCTCCCCCGACGGCACTCCGCTCCAGTCGGTCGGCCTCGCGTACTCCGACCGCACCGACGGCACGGGCTGGCGACGGCACGGCACCTCCCCGGTCGTCGAGGCGGACCCGCGCTGGTACCGCACCGGCGACCGGATGGGCTGGCGCGACCCGTTCGTCGTACGGGACGACGAAGGAGTGGCGGCCGGGATGGACACTGCCCCCGGGGGCCCGGGCGGCTGGGTGATGGTCGTCTGCGCGAGCGACGCCTCGCTCCCGGTGGAGGTCAGCGGCTGCGTGGCGCTCGCCACCTCCCCCGATCTGGAGCACTGGACGGTCCACCCGCCGATCGTCGCCCCCGGTGACACGGACGAGCTGGAGTGCCCGGTCCTCGAACGCCTCGACGACGGCCGCTGGTTGCTCCTCTGCTCGGTGGGCCAGACGCGCTGCATCGAGTCCTGGACGGCCCCGGCCCTGCGCGGCCCCTGGACCCGCCGGGGCCCGCTGGCCCCGACCGGCGCCTACGCACCCCGGGTCGTCACCGCCCCCGACGGCTCCCGGGTCGTCGTACACACCACCCCCCGCAAGGTCGGCCTCACGGACGCCGGCGACCGCTGCCGGGGCATGCTCGCGCAGCCCAAGTCCCTTGTGACACCGCCGGATTCGCCGCCCCGCCTGGAATGGTGGCCGGGCCTGAACGCCTACCTGGGCGCCGAAACGACCGCCCCCACCCTCCACGCGATGGGCGACATCGACGTCACGGCCCCGGTCGACATCACCCTCCGCACCACCACCCCGGCCGGCGACGCCCCCGCCCTCACCGTGGCCTGCGACGGCAAGAACCTCCGCATCACGGGCCCCGACGGCGCCCGTCTCGAAGAGACGATCCTCGCCGAGCCGGCCACCACGCTGCGCGTCCTCACGGTCGGCGAGTACGTGGAGGTGTACGCGGACGGGGTGTACGCCCTCACGACCCTCCACTACTCGGGCCACCCGACAAGTTGGACGGCAACGACGGAGGGACGCGAACTCCCCACCCCCGTCCCCGTACGCCCGATCCGCCTGCCCGACCCGACCCGCGACGACGCGTCGGCGATCTGGCCGGGCCCGCAGGAAGGACCACGTTGATGCCCGCCACGAACGCCCCAACCACCACACCTGACGGCATCCCTGACGGCATCCCTGACTGCGCTGCTGAAGGCCTGCCCTTCCCCGAGGGCTTCCTGTGGGGAGCCTCCACCGCCGCCCACCAGATCGAGGGCAACAACGTCAACAGCGACTGGTGGCAGCTGGAGCACAGCGGCGACGGCCGCATCGCCGAGCCCAGCCTCGACGCGGCCGACAGCTACCACCGCTGGCCCGAGGACATGGACCTCCTCGCCCAACTCGGCTTCACGGACTACCGTTTCAGCATCGAGTGGGCCCGCATCGAACCGGCCCCCGGCCACTTCTCACGCGCCGAACTCGCCCACTACCGCCGCATGGTCGACGGCGCCCTGGAACGCGGCCTGCGCCCGATGGTCACCCTCCACCACTTCACGCTCCCCCGCTGGTTCGCCGACCGGGGCGGCTGGACTGCGGAGGGCGCGATCGACCTGTGGGAGCGCTACGTACGGGCGACCGCGCCGGTCATCGGCACCGACGTACGGCATGTGTGCACGATCAACGAGCCGAACATGATCGCGGTGGCGGACGCGATCCGGAAGCTGGGCGCGGCAGCGGGAGAGACTCCGACGGCCGGAACCCCGCTGCCGGACAAGGCGACGACGGACGCCCTGATCCAGGCGCATCACCGGGCGACGGCGGTCATCAGGTCGTTCTCCGCCTCCGGCGACATCCGGGTCGGCTGGTCGATCGCCAACCAGGTCTACCAGCCCCTCCCCGGCGCGGAGGCGGCGACCGCGGCCTACAGCCACCCCCGCGAGGACGTCTTCATCGAGGCCGCCCGGGACGACGACTGGATCGGCGTCCAGTCGTACACGAGGACGAGGATCGACCCGGACGGCCACCCCGTCCCGGCGCCGGCGGAAGCCGAACGCACGCTCACAGGCTGGGAGTTCTACCCCCAGGCCCTGGGCCACGCCCTGCGCCACACGGCACGGATCGTGGGCGCGGTCCCCCTGATCGTCACGGAGAACGGCATCGCGACCTCCGACGACACCCGCCGCATCGCATACACCACGGGCGCGCTCCAGGAGGTCACGGCAGCACTGGAGGACGGCCTCGACGTACATGGCTATCTGCACTGGAGCGCCCTGGACAACTACGAATGGGGCTCCTACAAGCCGACGTTCGGCCTGATCGAGATCAACCCCGACACGTTCGAACGCACCCCACGACCGTCGGCGGTCTGGCTGGGCGGCCTGGCGCGTGCGGGGGTACTGCCACGGGCGTGAGTACGACGGTGACGGCAGCGACCCCGCAATTAGACAGCGAGTCAAGTTACTCAACCGTAACCTACCGACTGCTACCCGAGGTAACCGACCAGTAGGTACGGTCCTGGCGAACCACTCAGTGAACCACTCAGTAAGGAGAGGCGGCCTCGCTGCCCCTCCTGGTTCCTTCTGCTTCCTGCCCCCCGCTTCACAGGAGGTTCGCCATGCCCGCACGCAGACGGCTCCTGGCCGCAGCAGTCACCGCTGCGACTTGTCTGGGCGCTCAGGCGCTCTCGTACGCAACAGCAACAGCCACGGCAGCGGACGCGTCTTCGACAGAGACGGTCGTGTCCCGGGGCGTGGAGATCCCGGCGTTCTACACGCCGCCGGCCACCCTCCCCGCCCCCAACGGCGCGGTGATCCGCACCGAACCCCTCCCCCTGGCCATCTCCCTCCCCACCCTCGACGGCCCCCTGCCCGGCCGGGCAACCCGCCTGATGTACAAGTCCACGGACTCGAACGGCGCCCCGGTCGCGGTCACCGGCGCGTACATCGAACCGACGGCGACCTGGAAGGGAGGCGGGCCGCGCCCCTTGGTCGCGGTGGCCCCGGGCACGATGGGCCAGGGCGACCAGTGCGCCGCCTCCCTGGGCCTGGAGAACCCGCTGCTCCTCAACGGCCGTACGGTGTCGGTCGGTTACGAGGACGTGGCGATCTACCGCCTCCTGGCGACGGGCGCCGCGGTCGTCGTCACGGACTACGCCGGCCTGGGAGCGACGGACCGCCTCCACACGTACGTCAACCGCCTCGACGAGGCCCACGCGGTGCTGGACGCGGTACGCGCCGCCCGCTCCCTCCCCGGCACGTCGGTCACCTCCGAGTCCCGGGTCGGCCTGTTCGGCTACAGCCAGGGCGGCGGAGCAACGGCGGCAGCGGCGGAACTCCAGCCTGCCTACGCCCCCGACATCACCCTCGCCGGCACCTACTCGGGTGCCCCACCGGCCGACCTGGCCGCGACCACGAAGGCGATCGACGGAAGCGAACTGGCGGGCGCGCTGGCCTGGTCGCTCAACGGCTTCCTCCAGTCGGACCCGACACTGAAGCCGATAGCGGAGGCCCACCTGAACGCGAAGGGCAAAGCAGCCCTGACCGACCTGTCGACGATGTGCGTGGGCGACGCCCTGCTCGGCTACGGCTACGCGAAGAGCACGAAATGGACGACGGACGGCAAGTCCATCTCCGACATCATCGCGTCCACCCCGGCCCTCCAGACCTTCCTGAACAGCCAGCGCATCGGCAACCTCGAACCATCGAGCCCGATCCGCATAGCAACGGGGATCAGCGACAACCTGGTTCCACACGCCCAGGCCCGCCGCCTGGCCGCGGACTGGTGCGCGAAGGGCGCGGACGTCACGTACAGACCGGTGATCCTCCCGAACGTGGTCAGCCCCCTCCTCAACCACTTCGCCCCACTCCTCACGGACCAGGGCAGCGCGGTGAGGTGGCTGACGGACCGCCTCTCGGGCAAGCCGGCGAGATCGAACTGCGGGAGCCTGGGAATCCTGCCCTGAGCAAGTGGACAGCAGCCCGGGGCGTTGTTGCGACAGTTGAGGCGTCAATCGCATCGATTAGCCCAAAAGTGGACACACCACCCCGGGCTCGCTACGGTCGAATTGCAAGCGCCACAGCCGCAGCAGTCGCAGGCGGCAAGCAGATCGATGGGCGTCGGACGCCAGAACACACCGGCACAAGCAGCACTTCAGCGCCAGCCCATGCGCAGCACAACCGACCCCACGCACGAGCAGAGCAGTGCGAGATCTGCGCGGCCCACAGCGGCAGGCGCGTCAACCCACGCGACGGCACACCGCAGGTGGCGAATTAGACGCCGTGGCCCGGATTCACCCAGCTCGACGTCTTCGTCAGCGCGGCCCGAAGCAGACGAGTGGAGACTGCAATGCGGGATTTCAGTAGCAGGACAAGAAGGCTCGCCTCCGCCACGGCCGTGGCTTCGCTGGTAGTCGCGGTTCCCGCGACAGCGACCAGCACCGCACACGCCGATCCAGCAAAAAACAAGGTCATCGTCACGGGAACCGCGAGCTGCGAGCGATTCGCGGATGCGTTGGTGACTGACGTGTCGATAACGCCGAAGGGCAAGGATGCCAAGGCGGACAACCTCTCCGGCGAGGACGAGCAAGAGACGTACTCACTGACGTTCACGCAGATTCCGAAGCTGCCGAAGGGTTTGGCGGCCACCGCCACGGTCACTTGCGTGGACGACAATGGCGACACGCAAACATTCAACAAGAACTTCACAATCAAGAGGCCGAACATACCCGCCAAGCCCACCTCCGTAACCCAAACACTCAACCTCAAGTAGGTTTTGCCCTCCGAGGGAAACCCCACCGGGCACAGAGCACCGACGACCCGCTGCGAACGCCGCGACATAGTGGCCCTCGCAGCGGGTCGGTCGCGCGGTCCCGTCGAGGGCCGACGCATCGGACAAGGCCTCCGGCCCCGACTGCTGCCACACGAGAACGAGAATCCCAGCCCACGGAGGCGCCGAGCCCACGCCGGCCCACGGGCCGGTTACCCGAACGGCCCGCGCCGAAGTGCCCGGCCGGCCTGAGCTGCCTAGCGTCGTCGTGCACACACTCGTGCGGATGCACCGCGCCAAGGCGATTGAGAGGCACCTTCATGGCAGTCGCGATGACCTTTGTCTGGCCCGAGATCACGCCCGACCTGTACGACGCGGTGCGCAAGAAGGTCCGCTGGGAAGAGGAGCCCCCCGACGGGTGTGTGCTGCACGTGGCGTGGTTCGCGGACGACGGCTTCCACGTGCTGGACATCTGGGAGTCGGAGGAGCACTTCGGCCAGTTCATCGCCACCAGGATCGAACCCGTACTCAAGGGCGAGTTGGGCGTGCAGAGCGACCCCCAGCCCGAATTCCACCCGCTCTACAGGCGCTTCATCGCCCCGGGCATCAGCGGCGCTGCCTGACATCCGCGTCGAGAGTCAGGCCTTTGGGCCTGTACGACCGCAGCTCTCGAACCGACCGGCCGCCTGTCGACGCACCAGAAGCAGAAGGTCAGTCCCAGGAGAGGCGTTGCCCTCGGGGGCCCACGTGCAGGCGGAGACGTCCAGCTGCCGCTTCGCCTGCCGCGCGCCAGGCCATGACCTGCTCGGTGATGTCGTCCCAGAGCCGTTCACGTCCTCCCTGCCGGACCGTCCACCGCCCGTCCGCATCCTGGGAGACACACGCCCACACCTGGGCTTCCACGTCGATGACGACCTGGTCGATGCCACCGTCGCGGGGCAGGGTGAGGAGTTGGGCTCGGGGCGCGGCGAACTGGGCAATGAAACGTGGCGTCCAGTCGTCCAGCGCATCGGCGCCCAGGACGGTGGGTACCGCCTCCGCTTCACTGAAATCGGGCAGGAGACCGAGCGGGGGCGGGGTGTGAGGCCGGGCGAGCATGAAGGACACGTGTCCGTCGAGGACGGGCCCGCTGGCCGTGCCGTCGTCGTGGACGGTGAGGCGCACGAGTTCGGATGCGTGCATCCAGCCGCCGACGGTAACCAGAACCTGTCCGCCGGGACGGGTCTGTTCGATCCACGTCACCGGAACGGTACGAACTCCGCAGGTAGCGATCACTCGGTCGTACGGCGCTTCGCCAGGATGTCCGGCCAAGCCGTCCCCGACCACACGCAAGGGATGGCAGCCGAGGCCCGCGAGTGCCATGCCGGCCCGGGCGGAAACCTCGGGATCCACTTCCACCGTGGTCACGTTGTCATCGCCGACGACGTGGGCAAGCAGGGCGGTCGAGTAGCCGGTACCTGTACCGATTTCGAGGACGCGCGTGCCGTGCGTGACGTCCAGTTCCTCCAGCATGCGCACCACGAGGCTCGGCATCGTCGAGGAGGAGGACGGGGCTGCGGAGATACGACCCTCCACCTGGTCCGGAAAGACGGCTCCGGCGACCTGGGTCACGAGACTTTCGTCCTCGTAGACGCGCGACAGGCTGTCGACGGAGTCGGCGGGGAACGTGGGCCAATACCAGCGGTCGTCGTACTCGAACCAGCCATGCGTCAGAAACGCCTCACGAGGTACTGAGGCCACGGCCCCTTCCCAGACGGGGGTGCACAGGGCGCCGGCCTTGATGAGGTCCTGCACGAGGTCGGCACGCAGTCGCTCGGCGGATGCGGGGTCAGTCACGTGAGGATTCTCCGTTCTGCAGGAGGTCGGCGATGGCCGTCGTGATGGGCAGGCCAACCGCCGCCTCCAGCCAGGCCCATTGGCCGTTGGGGTTGCACTCCAGGAACCACCAGATTCCGTCGGCGGTCACGGCGAAGTCGAAGGCCCCGAAGCGGAGTCCAAAGCCCGCGAGGAAGGCGAGGAGACCGCTGCGGATCTCGTCCGGGCACTCCACCGCCTCGTAGCGCAGGTTCCGGTACTCCGCGCGCCAGTCCACCACACCGGGCGGCGCGGCAATACGGGCACAGAACACACGGTCGCCGACGGCCACCGCGCGCACATCACACGTCTTGGGTACGACGGCCTGAAAGAGGTGAGCGCAGCGGCTCACGGTCCCGTCGAGTTCCCCTGGCTCCACCGGGGCGGCCCAGATTCCCGCGGATTCGCCGTCGACGTCGTACGCGGCGGCGTGCAACGGCTTGTAGAGCGTGGGTTGTTGGGCGGCGAAGTCCTTGGCCTCGGTCGGGTCATTGGTGATCAGGGTTACTGGAAGGACGAAGCCGATGCGCTGTGCGACGGCCAGTTGGGCGGGCTTGTACTCGGCGCGCGCGATGACCTGCGGGTGACTCAGGTAGACGCAGTCAGGGAGCGCGCCGAGGACACCGCCCAAGCCGCGCCGGTTCTCCCGCGCGGTGTATCCCGCCTCCTGACTGCCGTCGTCCGGGCTGTAGGTGTTGGGGCGTCGGTGGTAGAGCGCGCGTACTGCGTCGAGAGGAGCGGAGCGTTCTCCGACCGTGAGTGTGCCGCCCCACCCGTCCGGGCCGAGGCGGCCGGCCAGGACCGCCGAGTCGGGGAAGTCCCGTCCGGGGTCGAGGCGCACGACCGGCACCCGGCGCCGGTTCAGTTCCGCGATGACCAGGTCGGCGGTCGCGTCTTCGTGCTCGGTCGAGACCAGCACCGGGCGTCCGTCCACGGGCACGTCTCCTAGTCCTGGGTCGCGTCGTGGCCGGAATCGCCGTCCACCTTGCCGTCCTTGCCGACCTGGGTGGGCGGGTAGGTGTTGACGGACGTACCGTGCTTACCGAGTTCGACCGGAGTCATGCGACCGTCGCCGCCGATCCAGCGGCCGGTCTGCGTCCGCGGATCAAGTCCCGCGTACTGCCAGGGAGTTGGTTCCCCGTTGCGCAGGGGGGCCATACGGCGCATGCCCCACGGGGGCGAGGTCGGCGGAGTAGTGGTCGCGTGCAAGGTGTCTCCTTGATCGGGGTGGACGCTGACGTTGTTGATGAGTTACAAGGGGACCCGCCCCTACCGGGCTTCTCACGATCGGGGGAACATCTCGACCGGCTCTGTCCAGTAAGGACGGCGGGGATCTCAGAGGGGACCAGGGCTGAAGCGCGGGCAACGCCCACGACGCAGCCTCAGGAGTTGGGGAGCCTGGTGATCAGCAGCGGCTCGGGGGAACGCGCCGCTCAGCCCACCGCACGGCGGATCACATCCGTCTCCAAGAGCGCCACGGCCGAGTGATGACCTCCCGGTAGGTGTGGTGCGACGGATGCTGACCACAGTGCCGCAACACCCAGTTCTGCGGTTCGACGAAGTCCTCGCTCAGAGGCGACGTCTCGCCGTCCACCGCGCACTGCATGGCGTACGTCGTCGGCTCAGCGTCGGGTTCACGGTCGGGTTCGAGCGTCCACATCTCATACCGAAGGACAGCACGTGTACTCACAGCCCCCACCGCCCGTTGGCCATAGCCACCTGGGCGCTCAGTTCCTCTGCCTGAGTGGGCCGGCGCAGTTCCCCGGATGGGACGTCCCACTCCTTGCCGCCCCGCGGAGGTCGCAGCTGGACGTACGGACCTGTGTGGCCCATGACGAGGCCGACTTGATCGTTGCGCCTGTCCACCATCGGGGTCTGCACCGGCAGTTGTGTCTGGCTCCGTTCCGCATTGAAGTCGGGGGACATCACCGAGGCCACCCGGTCGCATCCAGGGCCGTTGTCCACGTCGTTGGGCTCAGCGTTCGAGTATCGGACCATGAACCAGCCTCACGATGGCGTCCAGAGAACGAAAGCAGCAGCCGAAGTAGCGGGGTGCGAGGGCAGGCGCTTCTCTTCGGCACGTTGACGCTCCTCAGCGAGGTGGATCGTTGCCCCGGCGTTCAAGGTGCCGCAGGGTCGTCTGTGATCCTCACGCTGGTCAGCAGGACGAAGGAACCTCCCACAAACCCCACTTGGGGACGTCCTTCATCGGGTAGAACGTCCCTAGCGCCGTCCCAAGAAGCGGGGGGAAACTCATGCCGAACGAGAGACTACGTACTGTCATGGCGGCCGGAGGCTGGACGCATGCCGCCCTTGCGAAGGCCGTCGAGGTCGACCCCAAGTCGGTTGAGCGCTGGGTGAATCTCGGGCGTACACCGCGTCGTGCCACGGCTGCTCAGGCGGCAGAAGCCCTGGGAGAAGATGTGCACGCACTGTGGCCGGCGCTTCGGCAGGCTCGTTCTGCCCGCGCGATAAGCCCGGAACTGGTCGCGCTCTACGAGCAGCGGGCGGACCTCCCCATATCCACGTTCGTGGACATGCTGGCCCAGGCCCGTGAGCAGATCGATGTGCTCGTGTACGCGGCCGTCTTCCTGCACGAGGCGTACCCCCGGCTGAACGATCTGCTGCGGGAACGGGCGGCTGAAGGCTGCACAGTCCGCATCGCGGTCGGTGACGCTGACAGTGAGAACGTCCATGCGCGCGGCCAGGAGGAGAAGTTCGGCCACGGGATCGAGTCGCGCTGCCGACTGGCCCTGATGCACTACCGCCCTCTGATCGGGACTCCGAACATCGCAGTCCGGACGCATGGGACCACGCTCTACAACTCCCTTTACCGAGCGGATGACCAGCAGTTGGTCAACGCCCACGTCTGGGGGGTGAATGCGTATGGCGCGCCTGTGTGGCATCTTCGCCGAAGCAGGGAAGGCGGCCTGTTCGACACCTACGCCGCCAGCTTCAACGCGGTGTGGGCGACAGCTACGCCGGTACACCAGGAAGGTTGACCGTGGCACGAACCGAGTACTACGACGATCCGAACGCACCCAAGCCGAACAGCATGGTTGTCGCAGCATCGGCTGTCGTCACCGACGACCAGGGACGCATCCTGCTCCAGCGCCGACGGGACAACGACCTCTGGGCGCTCCCTGGCGGGGGCATGGACCTCACAGACTCGCTGCCTGGAACGGCCGTCCGCGAGGTCAAGGAAGAGACCGGCTTGGACGTCGAGATCACAGGCCTCGTTGGCACATACACCGACCCGAAGCACATCATCGCCTACACGAACGGCGAGGTCCGCCGACAGTTCAACGTCTGCTTCACCGCCCGCGTCATCGGCGGCCGACTCGCCATCTCAGACGAGTCCACAGAACTCCGGTTCGTTCCGCAGGAAGAGCTCGACACGCTGCCCGTGCACCACACCCAACGGCTGCGCCTCCAACACTTTCTGGAGCACCGCGACCAGCCTTATCTCGGCTGACTGAGGGCCTCGCGGCCACTTCCCTCAGGGCTTGGTCCCCCCTGGCCCGCCAAGCACAGCCGCGCCGACCAGGCTCACTTCACGCGGGCCTCCAGGCGGGCGGTGGGTACGTTCCAGGCGCAGTACGCGAGTTCGGCTCGGAGATCGACGCCCGCATCGCGGGTTGCGTCACGGATGAAACCGCCACCGACCTTCGGAGATGACGTCCACTTTGTCGTCACTGACGCGAATAGCCGTGTCGTCGTCGATGAAGTAGATCGGGAAGTCCGCCCGCTCGACGATGCGATCAGCCCAGTCGTCGTCCCGCTCCGGGAAGTCCGGCGAGTACAGGTGCGGCTTCAGATACCAGTCGAAGAGCCCGAACGGCGACTCCACCGTCGTAGCGCCCAGCACGTGCAGGTCCGCAGCATCCCCGATGACGTCGGCGGAATGTTCGGTGAGATTCCGGCTGAAGATCATCGACCCGGCGCTCACCCCCACATAGACCCGGCTCTCCAGCACTTCCAGGAAGCCCTCGGCCAGACCGTTGCCGGTGATGCTGCGCGCGAGATGGTATTGGTTGCCGCCCTCGACATAGACGACGTCGGCGTGCAACAGCCGCTCAAGCACCATCTGTTGAGGCAGGCCGTTCAACTCCAGGATGTCAAACTCCCGCCAGCCGAGACCGTGCAGCCGGTTCATATCCGCGACGAACCACCCATGGTCACCGGGCTCGGCGACGGACGCCGTGGGAACGTACACCACGTTCGCCGACTCAAACGGCTTTCCCAACAGGTCCCGCAGCGCATCTTGCAGCGTCGCATTACGCAGGCCACTCGCCGTCAACAGAAGCTTCACCGAGCGAGCCAACCATGGCTGTCAGGCACGCGCAATGCATCAGGTTGCCGCCACCGCCGCCATCCCTGCTGCCTCGCGGCTACCGGTCCGGCCCCCGCGAGTTCACGTGGCCGGGAGTTGATAAGCCAGAACGCACGCGTCGGCGGCCATGACGGTGTCGCAGACTTCGGTGGGTGAGGGCATGCGGGCTCGGATCTCTTCCTCGAAGTGGTCGAGGCGATGGCCGAGTTCCTCAAGGCGGGCATAGATGCCGCCGGGCCCGGGATCGGCCTCGGCGATCGGAGTCCCGCGCGCGATGTCGAGCGGCAGGTAGGAGGCGGCGAACTCAACGGGCTTCCCGTCGAGCAGATACCGCTCCGACGGACCAGCACACGCCGTACGGCCCCGAGCCGGGCAGAGACGTCCTGGCCGGCCTTCTCCTCCTTGACCTCTACTGGTTCACGTGCGGCTCGTGCCGCGCACACAGCAGTTCAGCCGCTTGAAACGCCTGGTGGCACCTCGGACCGCGAGCCGGACCAGACCGTCCGCCCGCCCCGCCTGGGGCGGGGCGGGCGGCCCGGATCGGTCGGTCGGGCCTGCCGACTACGGGTTGAAGTTGAACGTGAAGTCCGGGGCCGTCACGGTGAGCTCCAGCATGAGGATCTCCCGCGAGTTGGTGTCCGAGACGTTCGAACACCACTCGAAGATACTGTGCGGAACCGTCTCCTTGAATTTGTCCCGCCACTCGATGCCATCGCCCGCGTAGGCGTAGGCGTACCAGATCGGGTTGACGGCTTTTGCGTCACCGCCGTAGACGACGGCGGTCTCCCCGGGGCCGATCCGCCACCAGCCCTCCTTCCGCCAGTTGCTGCTGGCAGAGCAGTTGGGCTGGTACCGCTCGAACATCGCCCAGATTTCGCGCTCGTAGTTGTTCTTGAACCTCAGCGGCACAGCACGCCTCCTACTCCCCGCTCGGCTGCCTGCGGGCAGCCGGGCTTCCGTCGGACCGGGTCAGAGCGATTTGCGGGCTCGAATTGTCCGTCCCGCCGGGGGGAGCGCCGGACCGACCCGCTGCGATGGCATGTTCCAGTGCCTCTTCGTCCGCATCGGTTTTCGGATCGACCGCCTCGGCAGCCTCGTGCGACATGGGACCTCCTGTTTCTGTCGGTCAGGTACGGCGGAGGTTCCCGGGAGAAGGAGCGGCTTACCGCAGCGGGTGGGAGGTGCCCCGTACGGGGCCTCGGCACAGGGACCGATCAGGCTAATTAGCCGCCCGCCGGCTCGGACTGCCTGGGCCGCGCCCAAGTGGGCCTCCGTGATCTCCGGCAGGACGACACGGCCCCGGCTCATCCAGCGCCGGATGTCGTCGACCGCGCTCGCCGCGTCCTCGCGCCCGAGTTCGCGCGTGGCTACGTGGTCGAGCTCGGCCAGCAGGAGTGGGGACATGACCAGGAGCCCCGCGGCCAGGATCGCCACGTTCGCCGCCCCGTGCGCGGGGTGACTCGCGTCCAGCGCGGCCAGCGGGCCCGGACGTGTCGGCGATGACGATGATCACGTGGCGGTTCCCGAACGCGGATCGGGGTCCGTCTCCGTCTCCGTCAGGTTGCGTACCGCGTCGGCCACCGCGTCGCGGACCTCGGCCTTGGACGGCGTACGGCCCGAGCCGTCAAAGGTGCGCGAGAACAGGGGCTCGGCCCAGACGCGGTTCGCCATGGCCGCGAGGTGGATCCCTGGCGGATGATCTCGGCTTCGCTTGTCCCTCGGCGCTTGGCGGCCTTCTTGGTGATCGCCAGGCTCAGCCGAGAGCACGGGGTGCGGCCCCAAGGCTGGATTCAGGCCGATTCGGACCACAAGTGCCCGCTTCTGGCCGTATGGTTTCCGCCATGTTCGAGACAATCCGTTGGCGCTGTCACGTACACGCGAACGACCGCCGCGCCGCCGAGCGGGTGGTCGGGCGGATTGCGGCGCGCTTGGATCGCCCCGTCGACATCGAGAGCTATGAGCGGTACTGCAAGTTCCCCGAGCTCGCCGTGTTGCGGCTGGTCTCTCCGCTTCAGTGCCCCACTCCAGAACTTGCGCTGATGACCGTCCTTGAGTGTGCGTGGAAGATCGCGACACCATGGAGTCTGGGCAGCCAAGGATCAGGCGTCCACCACGAGTTCATGGGCATCGCGGCTGCCAACGTCGGGGCGCACTTCAGCGTCCCGGGCATTGAATGGACGGAGTTCTACGTCAGCGATCGGCCGTGACGAAGTTAGCTGGAATGGGGGAAAGCGGCGACCTGCGGACACGGCAGACGCCCCCAGGTCAGCGACCCGGGGGCGTCCTGCGCATAGGAAACCCCTACCCTCCGAACGTCACCACCAGCCGCCCGTCCGAAGCGAAGGACCAGTGCAGCGCGCCCGCGTAGGACGAGCAGCGGGAGCCGTTCGCCCCCGACCAGAACTGGTTCGACGTGTCGGAGTTGCCGACGATCCGGTCGTTCGTGCCGCTGCCGCTCCGGCATGACGTGTTCGTGCGGAACACCGACGTGCCGCCGTCGAAGTTGAAGTTGCGCTCCGTGTTGTCGATGCTGACGTTGTCCGACACCGCCATCGTGCCGGGGTTGCTGTTCCAGGTGAAGCCGTGCTTGCCGTTGTTGTAGGCGATGCTGCGCCGGACGATGTGGTTGACGGCGATGTCGTCGCCGCCCAGCTTGTAGCCGTTGCGGTCACCGTTGCCGGCCTGGGAGCCGTCGGTGAGGGTGCCGTTCTTGTAGGCGAGGGAGTCCTCGACGGTCACCGGGCCGATGGCCCCCGTGTCGGTCTTGGTGTAGAGGTCCCAGCCGTCGTCGATGTTGTTGTGCGAGACCGCGTAGCGGAAGACGTTGCCGGAGCCGGTGGTGAGCTTGGCCGCGAAGCCGTCGGCGTCCTCACCGTCCGAGTCGGCGTTGTCGTGCGACTCGGCGCTCAGGATCAGGTTGTTGGCCGGCCAGTTGGCGGCCGGGGTGGTGGAGGCGATACGGCCGAGCTGGAGGCCGGTGTCGCGGTTGAAGCGGGTCACCGTGCGCTCGACGATGTTGTTGCTGCCGCCGACGTAGATGCCGTTGTCACCGGCCCGTTCGACGACGAGGCCCTTGATGTGCCAGTAGTTGGCGTTCAGTTGGAGGCCGCGGTTCGACGAACTCTCGGTCTGTGCCGAGAAGTTGAGGACCGGGGTCTCGCCGGGGTAGGCGGCGAGGGTGGTGCGGGCGGAGGCGGTGCCGTTGTTGCCCACCGGGATCGTGATCGTGGAGGACTGGTTGTACGTGCCTCCGCGGACGTAGATCGTGCCGCCTGCGGTGATGCGGCCGATCGCCGACGTGAGAGTGGTCGGCGCCGACGACGTACCCGCGGCACTGTCGGTGCCGGACGGGGACACGTACAGCGCTGAGGCAGTCGGGGGTGTGGTGCCGCCGCCGTCCGGGACGTTCGCGTCGAGGTAGTCGATGTTGGGGAGACCCGCGGCGGCCGTCGGGTTGAGGCGGATGGTGTTGCTGCCCGCGACCACCGGCACCGTCAGCGTCTTCGTCGTCCACGCCGTCCAGGTACCGGTGCCCTCGAACGTCGCCGTCGTGACCGTCGTGCCGTTCACGATGATGCCCACGGAACGGGCGGTGGTGGTGCCGTTGGCGAAGCGGACGCTCAGTGTCGCCGTGCCCGATGCGGGTGCGGATACGGTGAACTGGGCGTACGCGTTGGCCGCGTTGGTGCCGTTGCAGAATCCGCTGCCGGAGTAGCCGGTCCAGTCGGAGTCGATGGTGCCGGTGCAGACCGCCGGTGAGGTCTCGGCCTCGTAGCGCGTGGTCGCGGCCTGTGCCGTGGTTCCGGACAGCGCGACGAGTGTGCCTGCCAGCAGGCTGACGCACGCCATGACGGATCTCAGTTGCATCGTGGTTCTCCATCTCCAGGACGGGGGGAACAGCTGTTGGGCCGGACCGGATTGGAAAGCGCTTTCTCTCGGAAGTTAGGGGGGTAGTCCTGGACACGTCAATAGACTTGTACATGATCGTTGTTCACATGCATGGACGATTGGGGGTGGAGTGGAGGGCTATCTGCCCTTAAGGCCTGCGCCTGCCCCGTGCGCACACACGACAGAGGCCCCGGATTTCTCCGGGGCCTCTGGTGCCGCTGGTATTGCTGGTGTTGCCGGGATTGGTGGTGCCGCTGCTGTCGCTGGTTTTACTGGTGCCGCTGGTGTTGCCGGGATCAAGCCGCCGCCTCGGCCAGGCGGTGGAAGGCCTGGGTGGTGTGCGGGTGGGCGATCTCGTCCAGGAGGTGCCGCCAGTCCGCGTCTACGAAGGTAACTGCCGGATGGGCCTGGTCCCAGGCCGTGAGCAGCGGGGTGAGGTCGCTCTCGGAGGAAGTCACTGTCCGGGCGCCCGTCAGGGCGTCCGTCGGGATGGCCGTCGGGGCGCTCGGCTTCGAGGTCAGCAGGGCGTTCATGAGAGGTCCTTCCGGGCCGGGGCGGTGAACCGTCGGGTTCACGGGGTTCGTCGGGCTTCGGTTCGTTGGGGTCAACAATGCCGTTGCCCGGCCGGCGGAACCATGGAGCGACCCACCCGATCGCGGGTGTAGCAGGCTGCACCTCCGAGGGGGCGGTTCTCCCCCTCGGAGGTGCAGCGCCCGGCCGGAACCGGTTACTTCACGTCGATCAGGTCGTGCGGCGGTACCGTCACCGTCCGCGCGCCCTCCGTGCCGCCGAGGATCACCTTGCGCAGGGCGACGTTGTTGTTGAGGTTGGTCTCCTGGAGGCGCTTCTCCGGGTTGGCGATGACCTGGATGTAGTACGTGCCGTTCGGAAGACCGGTGACGTCGAAGGACTGGCCCGGACGGTACTGGGTGTACGTGTCGCCGGAGCCGACGTCGAGGACCTCGCGTACCGAGAGGGCGCTCTTCTCACCGCACGCGGTCGACAGGTCGGTGTTGTAGGGGTGCCAGTTGGCGTTCTTCACCGTGTAGTCGATCGCGTCGGTGTTGGCCAGACAGAAGGCTTCCTTGCCGCTGCGCACCTCCTTCGTCTGGTCGGCGCTCAGCAGGCGGTAGCTCGCGAAGTCCGTGAAGTGCCAGTGCTCGTGGCCGGACCGGGGGTCCCACTCCATGGTGCCGGTGGGCGTGTAGCCGACCTGCTTGCCGTTCGCGTCGTAGAAGTACTGGTAGGCGTCCATCAGGTCCTTGCCCAGCTGACGGAAACCGTCGACGACCAGCGGGGCCGGGCCGGCGTTCCAGACGTTCGCGCTGAACGCCAGGTAGTCCTTGCCGGCTACGTCCCCGTCCTCGCCGTCCGTGATGGCGATGTCCCACGCCGGCAGTGAACGCAGGTCCGGCTTGGGCACGTTGGCCGGTACGCCCGCCCTGCCCGTGGGCCGCTTGGCGGCGGCCTTCAGCGCGGGCGCGACGCGCGAACCGTCGGTGTGGCCCGGACCGTCACCCAGGTGGTGTGCCGTACCCCGGTCGACGAGCGCGTTGGGGAAGGCCGGGAGAGTGGGCATGTCCGCGCCCCGCGGACCGTAGTGGTGCGACGCGGGCGGGGCGGAGTGCTGGGCTCCGTGGGACCCGTGGGCTCCGTGGCCCCCTGCGTGGTGGGCGGAGGATCGCGCGGCCAGACCGGCTCTGCCGCCCTCACCACCCTCACCGTCGTCCTCGCTCGGCGGCAGTACCGTCACCTTGATGGTCGGCTGGTCATTGGGGATGCCGAACAGGTCGCGGTACTGCTTCCCGACCGACACCTTGGCCGTGTACTCGCCCACCGGCAGATCCACCGGCTTGCTGTAGTCGATCGAGCTGGCGTTGGCCGCCCAGCCCTTCTCGATGCCCCACACCCCGCCCAGCGTGAACGGGTTGCTGGAGCAGCTCTCCGGGAAGTGCGAGGTCGCGGGGCCGTCCGGGCGGATGCGTCCTGCGGCGTTGTTCGGGCAGAACGCGCCCTTGTTCTTCGCGACCTCCACCCCGGCCGCGTTCCTGAACGACACCTCCAGGAAGCCGGGCAGGCCCGCGAAGTCCTTCACCAGGCCGGCGGGCAGTCTCTTCGCCTCCGCCTTGCCGCCCTTGCGGATGATCTGCTCGGCGATCACCGGGTCCTTGTAGGACTTCCGGGTCACCTTGAACTCCAGCGGTATGTCGTCCACGGTGACGTACGTGCCGAGGTCCACGTAGACGCCGGGTTCCCCTTCCCAGCGTTGGGTCGTCACGGAGTCCGTCGCGGAGACGAGCCTGAGCTTCGGCTTCGTGGGCGCGGCGCTCGTAGCCGCCCCGGCGAAGGGGGCCGCTCCGGCCACGGACACCACGACGGCCAAGGCGGCCCCCGCGGCGAGTGCCGAATGCTTTAAGCGCTTGCTGTCGCTCTTGCTGCTGGTGGTGCTGTGCTGCTGAGTGGTCATCGGTTCCTCGTCTGTCTGCCGGTGCCATGGTCAAGTGGCACCGGACTGGACACATCCCACGACCGGCCGACCTACGTACGGACGCACCCCACGCGCCCAAGCCATGTCTGTGAGCAACCTGTGAGACAAGCGAAGCGGTGTCCAGGTTGCTCGGCGAGGAGAAATTCAACCGAAAACGCCCCGATCGACCGCCCGTTCAGCAATGCCCGGGGTCAGGAACACCAGGATCAGGAACGGGGGTCTCGTCCACGGGGGTCTCGTCCACGGGGGTCTCGTCCACGGGGGTCTCGTCCACAGGAGCCGGGTCCACCGGGGCCGGGTCCACAGGAGCCGGGTCCACCGGGGCCGGGTCCACCGGGGCCGGGTCCACCGGGGCCGGGTAATCAGGGACGGGATCCACGGGAGTTGGAGCGACCGGCTCTGGCTCTGGCTCAGGGGTGGGAGCGGGGACGGGTTCCGGGGCAGGAACCTCCGGAGGCGCGGGAGGCACCACCACCGGGGGCACAGGCGGCCCCGACTCCACGGGAGGCACAGGCTGCACCACCACCGGGGGCACAGGCGGCCCCGACTCCACGGGAGGCACAGGCGGCTCCGACTCCACCGGCGGCACAGGGGGTTCGGGGGTCACGGGAGGCACCTCCACCGACGTCACGGGAGGCACAGGAGCCTCCGGCTTCCCCGGCTTCTCGCTCACCGGCTTCACCGGCTTCCCCGGCTTCTCGCTCACCGGCTTATCGCTCGCCGGCGGAACCGGTTCCTCGACCGAAGGTTCAGGCAGCGACGGTGCGGGCTCCACCGGCGCGCCGGGAACGGGCGCAGGGGGCGTCTCCGTACCGGCATCAACACGGGTACCGCTCCCACGAGTCACCGTGACCACCGACGAGGCGACCCGCACCTCGGCCGGCACCCGCTCCGGCACAGGCACCGGACTCACCTTCAGCGGCACAGGCACCGGCACCCTCGCCGGCACCTCCGCCACCGGCACCGGTGCCAAGGAGTTGCCCGCCAGCGGGACCCGGGACCGTTCCTGCAGCTGAACCTGCGGAGAGGTCAGCGCGATGGTGACCGCGACGGCCGCTGCCGCCGCCCCCGCGCTCAGCGCGAGCGCCTTGGGCATCTTCGCGCCGCCGGTCACGCCATGGCGTACCGCGTGCAGCACCCCACCACCGTGACCGGCCGCGGCGGACACCGCGGTCGACGCGCCGGCGGACCCCGCCGCGAACGACAGCAGGTACTTCCCCGTGCCGCCCACCACCAGCACCAGCAACGCCGGGCCGACCAGCGCGGGCAGGCGGTCGTTCGTGCGCATCAGCAAAGCAAGTCGGTGGCGACAGTCGTCGCAGATGTCCGCGTGGGCGAGGATCTGGTCGGACTGGCGGCGGGTCGCGGTGCCGCGTACGTACGCGGGCATGCGGACCCAGTACGGCTCGCACGCCGTGTTGTCCGGGACGCCGGGCTGCTCGCGCAGAAAGGCCTGGCGCATGCCCTCACGGGCGCGGTGGAGGAGTACGGCGGTCGCGCCCTCCTTGATACCGGTACCGATCTGGGGGCCGATCGCCGCCAGGGGCTGACCCTCCGCCTCGGCGAGCCACAGCGCCTTGACCCAGCGGTCGGGGAGTTGGCCCAGCACCCGTACCAACAGGTCGACCGAGGAGACCTGTTCGGCGGGGTCGTCGACGTGCCGCCCCTGGGAGACGACCCGTTCCGACCTCTCCAGCCGCTCCGGCCCGTCCTGCGGATCCTGCGGGGTCTCGCGCGCCGAGTTGCTGCCCACGGTGGACGCCAGGTGCCGGACCGTCGTCATCAGGTACGCGGGCACGTTGTCGATCTCGTGCCCCGCCGACAGCCGTCGCCACACGCGGAAGTGCGCCTCGGCGACCAGGTCTTCCGCGGCCCAGCTGCTCTTGGTGAGCGAACGCGCATACGCAACGAGACGCGGCTGCTGCTCCTCGTAGATGCGGGCGTACGCGTCGGTCGCGGTGGCGGTGGCGGTGTTGTCAATCATGGGCAGGAACGCTCCAGTTACCTGCGGATGAGGCATTGGGGATGAGTTTGTAAGGCTAGATGGCAAAAAACTCAAATAATTACAGAAGGTGATGCACGTCACATGGGGTAACTCTCGTATCGGCGTAATGCGCGGGCACTACCGGAGGTCGAGAGGGCAGCTCGGCACAACTGGCCCAACGCCTCACCCGAACGGGAAGTCGATCATGTACAGAACCCTGGAGCAGTCCGCACGCGCCCGCCTGATCACCCCTGGTTACCAGGAACTTCCGCTCGTCGTCACCCTGCGCTACGACTCCGCCGACCCCCTCGCCGTCCACATCGACTTCCCCGGCGATGTCTCGGTCGACGGCGAGGGTGTGAGCTGGACCTTCTCCCGGCTGCTCCTGGAAGAGGGGCTGGAGAACCCGGCCGGGATCGGCGAGGTCCACCTGTGGCCGTGCGGACAGACGCGCACGGTCGTGGAACTCCACTCGCCCTACGGACTGGCCGTGGTCCGGTTCCGTACGGCGCAGCTCCAGCGCTTCCTGCATCGCTCGTACGGCGTTGTCGCGCCGGGCATGGAGGACCTGGGACCGGCGGTCGAACGCGGGCTCGCCCTGCTGCTCGGCGGGGTCTGAACCCCGTGCGCGGCCGTTCCTCGCGGCGGACGGGCACAGGGCGCTGCGCGCCGTGCCCAGAGCACGGGTGCTGTTCGATCGTCTGCGAGTGCCGCCCCAGCCTCTCTCGTGATCATTCCGAAGAGGTGCTCCACGCCCTGCGAGGGGCGCTTGAGCAGGAGGCGTCGACGTTGGCGGGCCGGATGCCGGAGCCGCCGGCGAGGAGTTGGCCGGCGCGCACCAGGAGCAGGGCGCGGACCTGGCGGGCCAGGAGCGAGCGGCCCGCCGACGGGCCTCGGAGGCCACGGCGGGTACGGCGGGAACCGCAGATACGGCAGGTACGGCAGGTACGGCAGGTACGGCCTCACCGTCGACGAGCGCGATCAGCTCGCCGACGGTGAGGGCGGTTCCGTCAAGGCTGTCCGTGCGAACGTCAGCCCAGACCGGCCGACTTCAGCCAGGCCTTGGCGACGTCCAGCGGGTCCTTGCTCTCCAGTTGCACCTGGGTGTCCAGGTCGAGCAGGGTCTTCGTGTCGAGCTTGGCGGAGACGGCGTTGAGCGCGTCGACGCCCTCCTGGGAGAGCCCGCTCTTGTAGACCAGCGGGGTCACGTTCGCGAATCCGAAGAGGTTCTTCGGGTCCTGGAGGACGAGAAACTTCTCCTTGGTGATGGTCGGGTCCGTGGTGAAGATGTCCCCGGCCTGCACGGTGTTCTTCTTCAGCGCGGCCTGGGTCAGCGGGCCGCCCGCGTCGAGGGCCTTGAAGGACTTGAACTTCAGCCCGTACACCGACTCCAGGCCGAGCATGCCCTGCTGGCGGGTCTGGAACTCGGGCGAGCCGCCGAGGACCAGTTCCGGCGCGATGCCCTTGAGGTCGGCGAGCGTGGAGGTCGCGGTGAGGTTGTACTTCTTCGCGGTCGCCGCGTTGAGCGTGACGGAGTCCTTGTCCTCGGCCGGCGACGACTCCAGCAGCGTCAGCTTGGAGTCGAGCTTGGCCTTTGCCGCGGCGTTCACGGTCGCGAGCGAGGTCTGCGCGGCCTTCGCGTCCAGGTAGGCCAGCAGCGAGCCGTTGTACTCCGGCAGGACGGTGATGGAACCGTTCTTGAGCAGGCCGTACGTGGTCTCGCGGCTGCCGATGTTGGGCTTGTAGGACACCTTGATGTCCTTGGCCTTCAGGGCCTCGCCGTAGATGTCGGCGAGCAGGATGCTTTCGGCGAAGTTGTTGGAGCCGACGACCACGGTGTCACCGGCCGCCTTGTCGCCGGCGAGCGGGTCGGACGTGTCGACGGACGAGGAGGAGCATCCCGCCAGCAGGACCGTCACCGCCCCGAGGGCGACGACCGCCGCGCCTGGGTGGTTCCTGCGGGACCTGCTGCTGTGGGCGTTGGTATACACGGTTCCCGTTCCGGGCTGGGGGAGTTGATGAGAGCTCAAATACTCTGACCTGATCCAATCCAGCCACTTCTTGATCAGTCAAGAGCAACCGGGTCACCGATTACTCATCGATTGCCTTCGGTCCGTGATCACTTGTGCCTGGATCGGGAGATCACCTGTGTACCCCCCGAGAGGCCCCCAACAGGCCGCCGCATACCGCTTCGTAATTGATTCTTGACTTAGGGCGACGCGCTCACCCGTTCGAAGAGGGGATAGTCTCGCCGGAGTTGACGTCCGCCACAGCAGTCGGCGTCGGCAACAGCGGAGTTCGGGGGCCGCTTCCGTAACGTTCATATCCGGACACGTGCGTGCAGAAGGTCGGCATACACGCGAACGCCCCTCGTACGTCTGCAACACCTTCTTGAAGGAGGTCCGGTGTCCACGAAAGTGGTGGACGCGTCCGCCCGGTCGGCATCCACCGCATCCACGGCACCGATGTCCACGCGCCGGCGCCTGCGGGGCTTCGCCGACCGATGGCCCTTCCAGCGCAAGCTGAACGTACTCGTCGGCATCCCGCTGACGGTGATCGCGCTGCTGCTGACGTACCTCATCGTCGATCTGGTGCAGGAGTCCAACCGCGCGGAGGACGCCGCCCGGCTGGTGCGCGCCAGCACCCAGGTCGCACAGCTCGTCTCCGCGCTCCAGGACGAACACCAGCAGGCCATTCTGCTCTCCGTGCGGCACGAGGCGTCCCTCGACGGCGGCGCCCCCTCCACCGACGCCTACCGGCAGACGCAGGCCGACGTGGACACGCGGGTACGGAAGGTGGTCGACGCCTTCGGCGACCGGCTGCCGGACACCGAGGTGCAGGCCCTCAAGGCGGTCCAGGGCCTGGCCGGTCTGCGGGCCACCATCGAGCAGGGCTATCTGCCCGCCACCAACATCGACCCGGCGTACTCGGGTGCGGCCGACGGCCTCATCGACGGGCTGGGCCTGGACCGCGACGCCGACCTCGCGACCACCTTCACCGGTAACCTCCTCGACTCGCTGCTGCGCGCCGACGCGGCGCACGGCGCGTACGAGACCGGCGTGTTCTCCGCGCGGACCGGCGACAGCAACGCGCTCATCGAGTTCACCGGCGCCGTCGCCTCCTACGAGCTGTTCACCTACCAGGCCGAGCGGTTCGGCCGGTTCGCCGGTGAGGCACAGGCCGAGGAGTTCGGCGGCATCGAGCACAACACCTCGCAGGCTTCGATCGGCCAGCACTACGCCGAACTGGCCGTGGATCCCAGCGCGTTGCAGGCCGAGTCCAAGGCCGAGATCCGGGCGGCGTTCCAGACCGCCATCGCCTCCTACCCCGACTACAGCGGGCAGGCCGAGACCCGGCTGAAGATCACCTCCTCGCTCATCGACCAGATCGCCGACCGGGCCGACGACACCGCCGCCGACGCCCAGTGGCGTGCGGCCCTGCTGCTGAGCCTGGCGCTGCTCTGCTTCGCCGTGTGGATCGCCTTCTCCATCCTGGTCCGCCGTTCCGTGGTCCGCCCGGTGCTGGCGCTGACGGGAGCCGCCCAGGAGGTCGCCGACGTGGCGGGCCGCGAGCTCGCCCGGGTCGCCGACGACGACGCCGAGGAGCCCGGCTCCCCGCGGCTGCGTCAGCTGCCGGTCACCGCGGACGACGAGATCGGCGAACTCGCCGAGGCGTTCAACAAGGTGCAGACCACCGCGGGCGCGCTGCTGGAGCGCCAGGTGCTCAGCCGGCGCAACGTCGCCGAGATGTTCGGCAACGTCGGCCGCCGCGTCAGCAACCTGACGACCCGTCAGCTCGCGCTGATCGACGCGGTGGAGCGCGGCGAGACCGACCCTGCGCTGCTCGAACGTCTCTACTCCATCGACCACATCGCGGTCCGCCTGCGCCGCAACGCCGACAGCCTGATGCTGCTGGCCGGCATCCGCGAGACCGTGCTGGACTCGGGGCCGACCGCGCTCACCAACGTCGTCCGTGCCGCGCTGGGCCAGATCGAGGGCTTCCAGCGGGTACGGCTGCGGGCCGCGACCGAGGCCATGGTGGAGCCCGACATCATCGGTGACCTGACACTGATGATCGCCGAACTTCTCGAGAACGCCGTGTCGTTCTCGCCCGAGCACAGCCCCGTCGAGGTCGTGGTCGGCTCCGACCACGACAGCGCGTCGATCATCGTCGCGGACCATGGCCTGGGCATGAGCGCCGAGCGCCTCGCCGAGGAGAACTCCCGCCTCGTGCGCCGCGAACGCCTCGACGTCGTCCCGACGAAGGTGCTCGGTCTGTTCGTGGTCGGTGCGCTGGCGCGCCGCTGGGACGTCGACGTCACCCTGTCCCGTACCCCGGGCGGCGGCGTGACTGCCGAGGTGCTGATCCCGTCGACGCTGCTCCTGACGACGAGTGAGCTGGAGCCGGCGGGCCGGCTCGGCTCCCCCGACGTGCCTGCCCCGCCCGCCGCTCTCGCCGCTCCGTCGGCCCGCGCGGCCGGCCCCTCCCCGTCGTCCTCGATCCCGTCCACGGTCCCGTCCTGGGCCACGACCGACGACGAGGCGACCGCACTCCCCCGCCGGGTCCCCCGCCGCGACGCGTCCCCCGGCGAACAGGAGACCGGGGCCCCGCTGCCTTCGGAGACCGGCTCCGAGTCCCCGGCGCGCGACACCGCCACGACCGTGACACATGCCTCCACCGGCGCCGACGCGTCCGTTGCCGCCACCCTGACGGGCGATACCGGTTCCACCAGCGGTACGGCTGCGACCGGATCCTCCGGCCACTCGGCCGAACCCGGTCTCTCGGCCCGTACGGCGGAGCCCACGTCCTCCGGCATCCCCGCGCAGCCCGGAGTTCCGGCCACCACCGCGGCCGAGCCGGGAAGTTCCGCTCCCCCCTCGGGTTCCGCGACCCGCGCCGACCTGCCCGAGCCCGGAACCACAACCGAGCCCGCCCCCCGAGCCCACCCCGACGGGGCCGGGACCCCGACGCCCCACGCCTCCGAACCGACGCTCCACACCCACGCGGAAGACGGCCCCGGAGCCCACACCCGTACGGCAGAGCACACCACCCCCGCCGGTACGACGGAACCGCCTCCGCACACCTACCCGGCCGCCCCTGAGAGCGACCTCGCCCACGCGGAAGACCGCCCCAGGGCCGACGACGCCCGTACGACGGAGTCGTCGCCCGCCCACCTGGCCGGGTCCCAGCCCGCCGCCCGTACCGAGCCGTCTCCGCACGCCTACCCCGCCGGCCCCGGGAGCGGTCTCGCCCGTGCGGCAGGTGGCGCCGGTGAGGCCGTCCGTGGGGCGGAGCGGGGCGCCGTCGGCCACGGGGCCGGACCGTCCCCGCTCGGCCGTCCCGCCGGTCCCCTCTCCGCGCAGGCGGGGGCC
The DNA here is from genome assembly GCF_036345175.1 of Streptomyces sp. NBC_00576. Classification (NCBI taxonomy): domain Bacteria; kingdom Bacillati; phylum Actinomycetota; class Actinomycetes; order Kitasatosporales; family Streptomycetaceae; genus Streptomyces; species Streptomyces sp. NBC_00576. The sequence goes on from NZ_CP107780.1 coordinate 5,171,729, forward strand.
GACCCGTTCGCCGTCGGTCCCGACGGCTCCCGTCCGCTCCGGCGGCGGGTGCGCGGGGCGACACTGCGGACGACCGTCGACGCCGCCGCCCAGCAGGCCGCGCGGCAGGCCGTCCGCCCCGCCGACGCGGATGCCGTGCGTGATTCGCTGGAGGAGTTCGAGGCGGCCGTGGCCCGCGCGCACCGCGACACAGGCGAACACCCTCGCCCCGTCGAGTCCCGCCCCCTCACTCCCAGCCCCACCGCCGAAGACCCGACCGACCGCCGGCACGACCACCGGCACGACCGCCGTCCCGACGTTTCGCCCGAGAGGTCCGACCGGACAGTGCCGTCCGACGCGTCCGACCGGACCGAGCCGATCACCGACCCGATCAGCGTCCAGGACACCCCGTACCACCAGAACCACCAGAACCACCTTCCGGAAGGAGCCGAGCAGTGAGCATGTCGACAGGTGGGACTCCCGCCGGAGACGCCAAGCCGACCGATCTGCGGGCCGCCGCAGCCGACTTCACCTGGCTGCTCAACCGTTTCGCCACGGAGACCGCAGGGGTCGTGGACGCCATCGCGGTGTCCTCCGACGGGCTGCTGATCGCCGTGTCGGCGCTGCGCGAGCACGCCGACTCCGAACGGCTGGCCGCGATCGTCTCGGGCATCACCAGCCTGGCCGCGGGCGCCTCCGGCAACTACGGCCTGGGCGGCCTGAACAAGGTCATCATCGACCTGGAGGGCGGCCATGTCCTGGTCTCCGCGATCGGCAGCGGCGCCGTGCTCGGCGTGGTCACCGGCAAAGAGGCCAAACTGGGCAACATCGCCTACGAGATGACGGTGTTCGCCAACCGCGCGGGCACCGCGCTCAGCCCGCAGGTCGTCCTGGAACTGAAGAACAGCGTCGGCGCCACGCATACGCGCTGAGCGCGTGCCACCGTAGAGAGAGCGAACACCGATGGCGGAGGGCCGCACACCGCGCGGAGCCGGCGGGGCCAGTGGGGCCGGCGAGGACGGCGCCGCTCCCGTCGGTCCCGCACCCGCCGTCCGGCCCTTTCTGGTCACCGCCGGCCGGGTCGCGGGCGGCGCGGGCGAGGCGTCGTCCGGGCGGACGATGCCCGTGGAGACCCAACTGGTGGCCACCACCGGCGGGCTCGACGCGCTCGACCGGCTCTCCTTCGAACAGCACGACATCGTCGCCGCCTGCCGCGTGCCGCAGTCCATCGCGGAGATCGCGGCCAGGCTGCGGCTGCACCTGAACGTGGTGCGGGTCCTCGCCGAGGACCTCCGGACGGCGGGACAGCTGTCGGTGCACGTGCCCGATTCCGGCGTCACCCACGACGCATCCGTTCTGCGCAGGGTTATCGATGGTCTGCGGGCCATCCCCGACTCCCGGAGGGTCCTCCGTGACACCGACTGAACCGCTCGTACGCACCTCGGCCGGACAGGCCGCCGTACGGCCGCCGTTGCCGGTGAAACTGGTGATCGCGGGTGGCTTCGGCGTGGGCAAGACCACCGCCGTCGGCTCGATCTCCGAGATCGAGCCGCTGACCACCGAGGCGGCCATCACCGAGGTCGCGGCGGGCGTGGACGACCTCAGCCACACCCCGACCAAGACCACCACCACGGTCGCGATGGACTTCGGCTGCATCACCATCGACCCGACGCTGAAGCTGTATCTGTTCGGCACACCCGGGCAGGAGCGGTTCGGGTTCATGTGGGACGACATCGTGGAGGGCGCGGTCGGCGGGCTGGTCATCGTGGACACCCGCCGTCTCGACGACTGTTACGCCGCCGTCGACTACTTCGAGCACAAGCAGATCCCGTTCGCCGTCGCCGTGAACGCCTTCGACGGCCAGACCGCGCACACGCTGGACGAGGTCCGCTGGGCCCTCGACGTGTCCGAGGGCGTTCCGCTGCTCGTCTTCGACGCCCGCGAGCGCGGCTCGGTACGGGACGCTCTGCTGGTTGTGCTGGAGCAGGCGCTCGCCCGGAGTGGCGGGTAGGTACGGGCAGGTACCAGTACTTGCGGTTGTGGGGAACTGCGGGCCAGTTGTGGCTGGTCGCGCAGTTCCCCGCGCCCCTTAAAAGCAGGTCAGTTGCTCCTGCGTACGCCGGGTGAGACCGTCACCCGGCTTGCCGCCCAGAAGACGGCGAGCGTCGCGAGGGCCATGCCGGCGACCAGGGTGGCGCCGCCCACCACCTTCTCGTAGTCGTGCTGGTAGAGACCGTCGACGATGTAGCGGCCGAGGCCGCCGAGGCTGACGTACGCGGCGATGGTGGCCGTGGAGACGATCTGGATGGCCGCCGAGCGCAGCCCGCCGAGGATCAGCGGGAGCGCGACGGGCAGTTCGACGCGCAGCAGGATGCCGGACTCGCGCATGCCCATGCCCCGCGCGGCGTCCACGGGAGGCGGATCCACGGAGCGCATCGCCTCGTAGGTGGTGACCAGGATCGGCGGGACGGCGAGGACGACCAGCGGGATCATGACGGGCAGCATGCCGAACCCGAGCGCGATGGTCGTCACCACCAGCAGGCCGAAGGTGGGCAGGGCGCGGCCGGCGGTGGCCACCAGGGAGAGGACGTTGCCGCCCCGCCCGTAGTGACCGGTGATCAGTCCGATGGGCAGCCCGATCAGGGCGGCGAGGGCGAGCGCCTCCAGGGAGTACTGGACGTGCTCCCACAGCCGGGTGGGAATGCCGTCGTAGCCGTGCCAGTGCGCGCTGTCGCCGAAGAAGGCGTGGATGAAGTTGATGACGTTCACCGGGCTGCGTCCTCCAGGGCGGGCACGGCCGGCTCGGGCCGGACCCCGGCGGGCTTGGACTTCGCGCCACGCGTGACGCTCGGCATCCAGGGGGTGAGCAGGATGCGTACGACGACCAGCGCCGCGTCCGCGAGCACCGCCAGGGCGGCACTGGTGATCACGGAGTTCCAGGCGAGTTCCGGCCGGTTGTAGATCTGCGCGTCGTGGAGCAGATTGCCGAGCGCGCCCTGGTTGCCGATCAGCATGCCGACGCTGACAAGGCTGATGCTGGACACGGTGGCCACCCGCAGACCGGCGATGATGGCGGGCACCGCGATCGGCAACTGGACCTGGATGTAACGGCGTACGGGCCCGAAGCCCATGGCGGTCGCGGCGGCGAGGGTCTCCTGGGGTACCGAACGGACGCCGTCGACGATCGCCGGGACGAGCACGACCAGGCTGTAGACGGTGAGCGGGATCATCACCGTCAGTTCGGTCTGCCCCGTGTAGTCGATGAGGACGACGAAGAAGGCCAGGGACGGGATGGCGTAGAGCACGGTCGTCACCCACAGCACGGGCGGGTACAGCCAGCGCAGCCGCACGCACAGCTGGGCCAGCGGGAGCGCCAGCAGCAGCCCGCCCAGCACCGGCAGCAGGGCCTCACGCAGATGGAGCCCGATGAGGCCGAGCCAGTCGTGCTGGAGATCGCTGGGGATGTCGAAGAAGCGGTTCACGTTCACCGGGTGGCCTGCTGGAAGCTCGCCCCGGTGGGAGGCGTCTCCTCACGGCCCGCCGCGTGGGCGCCGCGAATGGCTTCGCCGATGGCCGCCTGCGAGACGACTCCGGCGGCCCGGCCCTCGGCGTCCACGGCGACCGCCCAGCCGGTGGGCGACAGGACGGCGCAGTCGAGCGCGGCGCGCAGCGAGTCCCGCCCGGCGACGAACGGCCGCCCGTACGAGAGCAGTCGGCCGGTGTCGATCTGTCCGGCCGTCAGCTCGCCGGGCTCGCTCCAACCGAGTGGACGGCCGTCCAGACCGGTGACGAGGAGGTACGGAGCGTCTGTCGCGCCGCGGGTAGCGATCTGCTCGGCGGTGGCGTCGGTCGCGACGATCGGCGTGGTGAGCAGTTCCAGACCGGCGGAGGAGAAGAACGACAGGCGCCGGATGCCCCGGTCAGCGCCGAGAAAGTCCTCGACGAACGCGTCGGCGGGGTCGGACAGCAGCTCGGCGGGCGGCGCGAACTGGGCGAGCCGGCCGCCGGTGCGCAGCACGGCGACCATCGTGCCGAGCTTCACGGCCTCGTCGATGTCATGCGTGACGAAGACGATGGTCTTGCCCAACTCCTCCTGGATACGAAGGAGTTCGTCCTGAAGCCCCTTACGGACGACGGGGTCGACGGCGGAGAACGGTTCGTCCATCAGCAGCACCGGAGGATCGGCGGCGAGGGCGCGTGCCACGCCGACGCGCTGCTGCTGGCCGCCGGAGAGCTGGTAGGGGTACCGCTTGGCGAACGAGGCGTCGAGTCCCACCCGTTCCATCAGTTCGCGCGCCCTCGCGCGGGCCTTGTCCTTGCTCCAGCCGAGCATCCGGGGCACGGTGGCGATGTTGTCGACGACCGTCCGGTGCTGGAAGAGTCCGGCGTTCTGGATGACGTAACCCATTGAGCGACGCAGGGTGTTGACCGACTGCTGACGGCTGTCGACGCCGTCGATGAGGATCGTGCCCTCGCTCGGCTCGACCATCCGGTTGATCATCCGCAGGGTGGTCGTCTTGCCGCAGCCCGAGGGGCCGACGAGGACGGTGATCGAACCATCCGGTATGTCGAGGGAGAGCCGGTCGACGGCGACTGTGCCGTCCGGGTATCGCTTGGAAACTGAATCTATCCGTATCAAAACGCCGAATACCCTTCGGGTCTGGCTGTTTCCGCCCACTCTCGACCAGCCGAGTTTCGGGCCGTTGCGGGGAGAGTCTAAACCGCTTAAGTTTTGGCCGTTTTCGCGGGAGAGACCCGTTCTCGGAGCGCCCCGGACCGTGCGCGACCGGTCGAGATCGTGGGGCCGGTGTCAGTCGCTGATCCGCGGCAGGAGGGAGTCGATCCTGCTGCCACTCCGGGCGATCAACACATCCTTGTAGAGCAGGAGTTGGGCCGAGTCTCCGAAGTCGGGCCCTGTGCTGCCGGTGTCGACGTGGCCGTCCCAGACCTGTTCGCCCGTACGCAGATCGAGTCCGGACAGATCTCCGGTCGGGCTGAAGAAGTACACGACCCCCTGCCCGGCCGACACCACCGGAGACGCGATGCCCTGCATCGCGTCCTGGTCGGGCATCTCGACGCCGACCGGGCGGGTCCACAGGGTCCGTCCCGTGGTCAGCGAGTAGACCGAGGCCCTGCCCTGCCGGGACACGGAGATCAGACGGTCACCGACGACCTCCGACGCGGCCAGGGTCGTCCCTTCGACCCGATAGCGGTGTGAGGTCTGCTGCCCGGAGCCGCTGACGGTGGTCAGCTTCTTGTCGTCGCTGAGCACGTCCTTCGCCTCGATCAGGACCATCCGGTCCTCCGAGGCCCCGATGAGCCCCTGCCTGCCTGGGACGGTCGTGACCTTCTTGGCGCTTCCGGTGGCGGGGTCGAGCCGGAAGAGGTCGGTGTCGGTCCTGGAGTCGTCCGGCTTCTCGGCGTCCGACGTGCACAGGAGATAGGGCACGTCGCTCAGCACCGCCCGCTGACACGCGATGCCCTTGTCCCAGGTGTAGTGCCACTTCTCCTTGCCGGTCAGCGGATCGAGGGCCGACATCGTGCGCAGCGACGGGGTGTTCGCCAGTACCGCACCGTCGATGAGCATGGCGGCCTGGTCGCTGCGGTCGCCCTGCGGCATCTCGACCGCCCACAGCAGACGGCCGTCGCCGGCGTCCACCGCCATCAGATCGGTACCGCCGTCGTAGTCCCCGTTCGGCAGGTTCTGCGAGGTGTGATTGCGGTAGGCGTAGACCACCCCGTCCCGCACCGCGAACGGATGGTCGAAACCGTCGCCCTCACGGTTGACCTTGACCGTCCACAGCCGCTTGCCGGTGTTGGCGTCCGTCTTCGCGGCGTCGAACTCGGATCCGGCGCAGTACAGCGCGGCACCGTCCACCAGACAGCCCCGCTCACTGGCGCCCGGGTCGCCGCTCTCCCAAGCCTTCCAGCCATCCGGCGCCGACGCCGGCCGCACAGGCCGGTGCTGCTCGGCCGCACCACCGCCCCCGAAGCCGAACACCGCCCCCACGGTGATCGCGGCAACGGCGGTCACCACCCCCGCGGCCTGCGAGAAACGGCGCCGACTACGCCGCCGCAGCACCTTCTCGGCCAGATCCCCGGGCGCCCGCACCCGGTCCAGGGCGACCGCGTGCAGCGTCTCCCGGACCTTCTCCTCCACCTGTTCCGTCGTCATCCCTGGACCCCCTTCGGCGAATAAGTGAGCGACTGGACCTCTTCCGCGGGCCCTCCGGGCCCGAGCTCCGGTACGAGCACCCGGAGCTTGGCCAGCGACCGATACGCCGTACTGCGCACCGTGCCGACCGGACACCCCAGCAGCGCCGCGACCTCGGCCTCCGGCAGATCCTCGAAGTAGCGCAGCACGACCACGGCCCGCTGCCGCTTCGTCAGACGCCCGAGCGCCGCCCACAGCGCGATCCGCAGCTCGGTGTCCGCCCCGGCGTCGGCGTCCGTGCCGGACTCGGGCAGTACCGGCACCGTCGTCTCGGCACTGTGTCTGCGCAGCCGCCAGCGGTTGACCTGCTGGCGGTACATGACCTTGCGGACATAGGCCTCGTGCTGCCCGATGTGCGCCCAGCGCCCGTAGGCCTTCATAAGCGCGATCTGCAGCAGATCCTCCGCGGCATGCCGGTCCCCTCCGGTGAGCAGTACCGCGAGCCGCAGCAGCGCGGTGGAGCGCATCGCTACGAACTCCCGGAACTCGTCGTGATTCGAGGCCTTCATCGACCCTCCCCTTCTCGAACGTTCACGACGCGGTGAGCCACCCGCGGCTATCCCTCGTCCCGTCGTAAAGGTGTAGCGGGCTACACCCCGGGTTCGGGAGAGCACTCCCTCGTGACGGAGAGGCGTTCCCGGGATCGTTGATCTCGGAAGCAAACGCCTGGCCCTTTCTGGGCCTCACCTTGAAGGAAGCCCCCATGAAGTCCCTGCTCGCCTCCAAGCCCGTCCTCTGGTTCCTGTTCCTGTTCAACCTCGTCGTCGCGGCCGTCGCCCCGTTCGTCGTCGACGGAACGCAGGGCGCCATGACCGGTGTCGGCATGGGGGTCGTCTCGCTCGGCGCGGGCGCCAGCCTCTTCAAGAGCCGCGGGCAGCAGCAGGGCCGGCAGGGGCACGGGGCGCACCGGCAGCAGATCTGACCGTTCCCGCGGAGAACAACAACTCCCCTGACAGTCGAATGCCACCCGGATGGGCAGCGAGGGGCCGCAACGGGAAAATCCGCAGGTCAGCGACGCGTCAGGGAGCATCCTGGAGGTTACTGGGGGTTACTGAAGGTCAGCGAGCGGTTGCGGTGGGTGGCGGAGCTTCTCACCGTGGGTCCAAAGAGAGCAGCTCTCGAAAGGACTGCGCATGCGCGCCCTCGTATCCCGTTCCGGCCTCGGTCCCCGCTCCCGCGGGCTCCTCCTACCGTCGTCCGTCGTCTGTGCCGCACTGATATTCGGACCGGTCGGCACGGCCGTCGCCGTCACCGACGCGAGCCGGGACGTCTACGCCTCCATCGGCGCCGACACGTCGTGGTCCTCCAGGTTCTCCGGGTACTCCGGGTACTCCGGGTACTCCGTGCCGTCCGTGCCCTCCACGTACGCGGACCGGGCGCTGAAGCGGCTCGGCGCCCTGGAACGCGCCGACCGCAACGACGTCCTCACCCCGGTACTGAACGTCCTGACCGACCTCACCGAGCAGACAGGCACCGGCCGCCTGACCGCGCCCCAGGCTGCCGGGTTCGCGACGGCGGTCGAAACAGCCAAGGCCTCGCTCAAGCAGCGCCTGGCGCAACGGACCGGCACAACGAACAGGGCGGCAGCAGTCATGGCCGACCCGATCTCGGACCTCCTGGACGAGCTCTCGGCCACGCTCAGCGACCTCGTCGACACCGTGACCGGCCTGGTGGGCGGCCTGCTGGGCACGGTCACGGGCCTGGTGGGCGGCCTCCTGGACACCCTGGGCAACCTGCTCGGGGGCTTCCTGGGCACCTTGCCACCCCTTCCGGTGGAGCTGTCCCCGGTCGCGCTGCCTCCGCTGGAGCTGCCCCCGGCCACACTGCCGGCGCTGCCCGCCGCAGAGGACTTCACGGGGATGGAGAGCACGGCAGACACGGGTTCGCTGACACCGTTGCGGTAACCCGATGGCCCGCTGACCAGGTGGCCCGCCCCGCAGACTGTCGGCGGGGCGGGCATCAGCGCAGCGCACGCTCGACGGTCCGCCGACAGCAGCAGTGCGCGCCGCTCCGTCCCGGCGGGTCGATCCAGTCACCCGGACGGCCCTCGCCACAAGGGAGCACCGCATGTCCGAGCCCCTCACCGAGACTTTCGCCTTCACCTGCCTCGACTGCGGCGCGGCCTGGACCCGCACCTTCGACCTCGTCTCCATCCTCGACCCGGCCGGCTGCCTCAACCCCCTGGAGTACGTCGACGAGGACGGCCGCGCCATGCACTCGCCCCTGACCGACGCCGTGTGCGCCACCTGCGGCAGCCGAAAGGTACGGGTGAGCTGACGGCAAGAAGGAAACGCCCTCGGCTACTCCTCCTTCTCGTCCCCCTTCTCCCCCTTCTCCTCGAAGCTCGCAAAGTACGCCGCCGCCATGTCCTCGTCCCCGTGCCCCTGCTCGGCAGCGCGCCGGAAGCGTTCGGCGCTCGCGGCGGCCACGTCCAGCCGTACGCCGTTCCGCTCGCCCGCCTCGACGATCAGCCGGGCGTCCTTCGCGGCCGTGGACACCGCGAAACTCGCCGGAGTCAGCTTGTCGTCCAGGATCAGGCCGGCCTTGGCGCGCAGGTAGCCCATGTCGAGCGGACCGCCGGCGATCGCGTCGAAGAAGCTCTGCGGGTCGACGCCGAGAGCCTGCGCGAGGGCCAGCACCTCGCCGGTCGCGGTGGTGGCGGCCAGCACCCAGCTGTTGGCGACGAGCTTGAGCCGTGTCGCGCTGCCCGCGGCCCCCTCCTCGCCGGTCCACACCGTACGGGCGCCGACCGCAGCGAGGACGGGCTCGACAGCCGCCCGGTGCTCCACGGGCCCGGCGGCGAGCACGAGCAACTGCCCGGCCTCGGCGGGCTGCCGGGTCCCCAGCACGGGCGCGTCGAAGAAGGCGAGCCCCAACTCCCCTGCCCATGTGCCCAGTTCGCCGATCGCGTGCACTCCGGCAGTGGTCGACTGCACCCACGCGGCCCCCGGCCGGAGCGCGGGCGCGGCCTCGCGCATGACGTCCCGGACGGCGTCACCGTCGTACAGCATGGTGAGGACGACATCCGCGTCCCGTACGGCGTCGGCGGGCGTGTCGCAGACCTGGACGCCGTTCTCGGCGGCCAGCGGTTCGGCCTTGGCGCGGGTCCGGTTCCACACCCGGACGGCGTGGCCGGAACGGGCGAGGTTACGGGCCATGGCGGCGCCCATGATGCCGGTGCCGAGGACTGCGACGGTGCGGGCGGGGGTGCCGATATCAGTGTCGATATCGGTGTCGATGTCGGTCATGGGATCAGTAAAGCAAGTTGACGCGGTCTTGCCGTCGGGTGAATCCATCCACCAAGATTCCACACGATGGATAAAATAGTGAACCGGAGCCGGCCGTGACCCCGGCACTGAAGTCAGCGAGCGGCCTCCTGGCCGCACTGGCCCTCTGTGTGCTGGGCACCGCCCCGGCCCCCGCCGCAGCGGCGACGCCCCACTCCGCCACCGCGGCCACCGTCCCCCACATCTGGCCGACACCCCAGCAGCTGACCCCCGGCCACGGCACCCAACCGGTCCCGAAACAGGTCGTCGAGGTCATCGGCCGCGCCACCGACCCCGCCGCCCGCGCCCTCGTCGAACGCGTCCTGCGCGACGCGGGCGCCCGCACGATCCGTACCGTCACCGCAGGCCGCCCGATACCGCCCGCCGCCCTCACCGTCTACGTCGGCGGCCCCACCGAGAACCCGGCGACAGCAAAGGCGCTCAAGCACCTGCACGCCGCACCCCCCACCCAACTCCCCTCCGGCGGCTACACGTTGGCCACCGGCAAGGGCACCGTCGCCCTGTCCGGCGTCGACCCGACGGGCACCTTCTACGCGGCCCAGACCCTCCGCCAACTCATCACCCACGACTCGGTCCCCTCGGTAACCGTCCGGGACTGGCCGACGACCGCCCTGCGCGGAGTGATCGAGGGCTTCTACGGCGCCCCCTGGACCCACGAGACCCGCCTCTCCCAACTCGACTTCTACGGCCGTACGAAGCAGAACGTGTACGTCTACTCCCCCAAGGACGACCCGTACCTGCGTGCCAACTGGCGCGACGACTATCCGCCCGCCCAACTGGCCACCTTGAAACAACTGGTCGACCGGGCCGCCGCGAACCACGTCCGCTTCACCTACGCCCTCTCCCCCGGACTTTCGGTCTGCTACTCCTCGGCCGCCGACGTCAACGCACTGGTCGCCAAGTTCGAGTCGCTGTACGCGATCGGCGTGCGCTCGTTCGCCGTACCGCTGGACGACATCAGCTACACCGCGTGGAACTGCCCCGCCGACGAGCGGAAGTTCGGCACCGGAGGCGGAGCGGCCGGCGCCGCACAGTCCGCCCTCCTCAACAGCGTCGTCAAGGACTTCGTCGACGCGCACGACGACGTGACCCCGCTGGAAATGGTCCCGACCGAGTACTCCGACCTCGCCGACTCCCCGTACAAGACCGCGCTGCGCGAGAAGCTGGACCCGGCCGTCGTGGTCGAATGGACGGGGGTCGGAGTCATCGCGCCGACGATCAGCACCGAACAGGCCAGCCAGGCACGGGAGTTGTTCGGTCACCCCATCCTCATCTGGGACAACTACCCGGTGAACGACTACACCACCAGCCGCCTCCTCCTGGGCCCCTACACGGGCCGCGAGGCAGGCGTGGCCACCCAGGTCACGGGCATCACCGCCAACCCGATGATCCAGGCGGAGGCCAGCAGACTCGCCCTCTTCACCTCGGCGTCCTACGCCTGGAACCCGAAGGCGTACGACCCCCGAGCGGCCTTCCTCGCCTCGGTGCAGGACTTCGCGGCCAACGCGCCCAGGTCGACAGTCATCTCCCTCCGCGTCTTCGCGGAGAACAACTACTCCTCCCTCCTGGAGACCACCGAGTCCCCGACCCTCACCCCGCTCCTCAAGGCGTTCACGACGGCGTACGAGAGCGGCGACGGCCTCGACAAGGCGGCCCGCGCCCTCACCGCCTACTTCAGGGCGATGGCCGCCGCCCCCGCCGACCTCCGCGCCAACCTCCCCAACTCAGGCTTCCTGACCGAGACTTCGGCCTGGCTCGACAAGCTGGGCGCGTACGGAGAAGCAGGCAGCACCGCCGTACAGCTGATGCTCGCGCAGAGACACGGCGACACGGACGCCGTATCCACCCTCTACGCCCGCCTCCAGTCGCAGCGGAGGCAACTCGACTCGGTCCCGCAGCAGATCGCCCCCGGCGTACTGGACCGCTTCCTCTTCGACGCGACACTGCGCGCGGCCCCCGACCCGGGCCCGGACGCGTCCTTCACCCCCACCTCCCTGTCCCTCGCCCCCGGCGGCAGCACCACCGCCACCCTCACCATCGCGGACAACCGCTCCACCGCCGACAGAACAACCACCTGGAATCTCAAGGAAGTTGACGGCCTGACCGTCACCCCGTCCACCGGCACGGTGAGCGTCCCGGCAGGCGGCAAGGTCACCGCGACGCTCACCTTCACGGCGGCGAGCGGGGCGGGGGCAGGCGTAAGGTCGGTTGCTGTCACGGGAGATGGGCTGGTCAGCCGAGCAATCCCCGTGCAGATAACAGGAGTTGACGGGCAAAGCACACGTGCTCTCACCGCCAACTTCAGTGGCGCGTCCGTCAGTTCCGTGGACCTGGCCTCCGGTACGTCGACGGAGATCCCCGTCGGCAACAATCCGGGGGAGGTCGTGGTCAGCTCGGACGGCCGTACCGCCTACGCGGCGAACCAGGGTTCCGACACCGTGAGCGTCATCGACGTCGCCGCGGCGAAGGTCACCGCGACCGTCGCGGTCGGTGACGTGCCGGCGGGCCTCGCCCTCACCCCCGACGGGCGGACCCTCTGGGTCGCGGACTACTCCGACGACGCGGTCCAGCCCATCGACCTCGCCACCGGCACGGCGGGCACGAAGATCGCGGTGGGCGACGGCCCGGAGAACATGGCGATCACCCCGGACGGCACCACCCTGTACGTGGCGAACATCCACGACAGCACAGTCAGTCCGGTGGACATCGCAACAGGCAAAGCCGGAACACCGATCGCGGTCGGACCGAACCCGTTCAACGTGGTCGCGGCTCCCGACGGGCGGACGGTGTACGTGTCCAACTCCGGCGGCTCGACGGTCACTCCCATCGACACCGCCACGAACGACACCCGCCCGACCTTCCTGGTCACCGGGCAGGCGTACGGCCTCGCCGTCTCCCCCGACGGCCGCACCCTCTGGGTCAGCGCGAGCAACGGTGACACGATCACCCCGCTCGACACGGTGACCGGCGCTCCGGGCACCCCGGTCACCGTCGGCCGCTCCGCCTTCGACGTCACCCTCGACTGGAACGGCACCACGGCCTACGTCACAACAGCCGACGCCGGCACACTCGTCCCGGTGACAACGGCGACGGGCACAGTCGGCACACCCCTGAAAACGGGCGCATACCCGCTGGCCGCAACGGTTACGGGGGTACCGGTCAACTAAATCCGAACGGTTCCCCCGCGCCCCGTTTTTAGGGGCGCGGGGAACTGCGCGACAAGCCCCCACCGGCCCGAAGACAACACACCGGCCGTTCAAGGGGCGCGGGGCTGTGTCGATCTGCGGCTCCGCCGCGTGGGCGCGAACAACCACAACGCACCCGCAGCCAAAAAGTACCGGCAGACCAGACACCGCCCAACCGACGGAGTGCTACTGCATCTCGGCCCAGGGGTCGATGACCGCAGGACGGGCCGGGGCCGCCGCGGCAGCCGGACGGCACGTGAAGCCGAGCCGGGTCAGCGCAGCGATCATCTCCTTCTCGGTGAAGTCCCGCCGGTCGAGGCGGGTGATGACCGCGCCCACCTGCTTGACGGGGTAGTCCACTCCACCGATGCCGACGGCCGCACTGGTGATGGGCTCGGGAGCGACCCCGTCCATCTTGTGCGTGACCTCGCTCATGATCAGGTCGAACGGGAATCGGGCGATCACACAACGCATGGTGCCTCCGCAGGTCAGAGAAGGGTCCGGGGTCAGTGGTACTGGGGCCCGGCAGTTGTTCCGGGCCGGTTGATGCGGGCGCAGGCCGGCCTGAAACCGACCGGCTGAGGTGCAGCTGGGGTGAGTGGCGCTGGGGCCGGGGTCAGCCGGCCTGGCGTGCGTCGGATCCCGGGCGCCTGTTCCGGGGCGCCCGGCGCCGACGGCCGCGTGGCTCGCCGGTGGAGTCCTGCTCCGTACGGGCCGACGGGTTCCCGCCCGACACCCGCGGCGGCTTGGCACCGCCACCGGTCGGACGCGACGCCTTCTTGGCAGTGCCACCGCCCGCTGTCCGGCCCTTGCCCGCGGCGCCGCCACCCGCCGTACGCGCCGTGGCCGCACCGCCCTCGGCGGACCCTCGGCGGGAGCGCGTACCGGAAGCGGAAGCGGAAGCGGAGCCCGAACCTGAGCCTGATCCCGAACCGGACCGGGACCGCGAGGACCTGGACCGGCCGCGGGAGCCGTCGGCCTTCGGGGCGGCCGGCGGGGTCGGCGCCGGCACCGGGATGACCACGGGTATGCCGGATGGCGTCCGGGCTCCGGTGATGCGGGTCAGTTCGGCGGCGCCGGGGGCAACCTTGGCCGTGTTCGGGTCGACGCCCGCCGCCCGGGTCAGGCTCCGCATCTCGCGGCGCTGCTCGGGCAGGACCAGGGTGACCACGCTGCCGGAGGCTCCGGCACGGGCCGTACGGCCGCCGCGGTGGAGGTAGTCCTTGGCGCCGCCGGGCGGGTCCACGTTGACGACCAGGTCGAGGTCGTCGATGTGGATGCCACGGGCGGCGACGTCGGACGCGACCAGCACGGTGACCTCGCCGGTCTTGAACTGGGCGAGCGTGCGCGTGCGTTGGGGCTGGGAACGGCCGCCGTGCAGGGCTGCCGCACGGACGCCGCTCTTCAGCAGGTGCTTGGTGAGGCGGTCGACGCTGCGCCGGGTGTCCATGAACATCAGGACGCGCCCGTCGCGGGCGGCGATCTCGGTGGCGACCGTCTTCTTGTCGACGTCGTCGACGTAGAGCACGTGGTGCTCCATCGTCGTGACGGCGCCGGCGTGCGGGTCGGTCTGGTGCACCACCGGCTCGTGCAGGTAGCGGCGGGCGAGCCGGCCGACGTCCGCGTCGAGCGTGGCGGAGAACAGCATGCGCTGGCCCTTGCGCGGCACCTGGTCGAGCAGATGCGTGACCTGCGGCAGGAAGCCCATGTCGACCATCTGGTCGGCCTCGTCGAGGACGGTGACGGAGACGCGGTCGAGGCGGCAGTCGCGGCGGTCGACGAGGTCGCGGAGCCGGCCGGGCGTCGCGATGACGACCTCGGTGCCGGCACCGAGCGCACGGGCCTGACGGGCGATGGGCAGCCCGCCGACGATCGTGGTCATCCGCAGGTTCATGGCGCGGGCGTGCGGCGTGAGCGCGTCGACGACCTGCTGGGCGAGCTCACGGGTCGGTACGAGGACGAGTGCCAGCGGGCGTCCCGCTTCGGCGCGCTGTCCGGCGAGGCGGGCCAGCATGGCCAGACCGAAGGCCAGGGTCTTGCCCGAGCCGGTCTGGCCGCGGCCCATGACGTCGTGGCCCGCGAGGGTGTCCGGCAGCGTGGCCGCCTGGATCGGGAAGGGGACGGTGATGCCCTCGGCGGTGAGGGAGGCCAGCAGCGAGGGCGGCAGGCCCAGGTCGGCGAACGACCGGTTCATGCAGAACCTTCCTCAATGCGGCACGTCGACACAATTCACGGCAGCGCACAGCGTCCGCCGCGACAGCGGCAGCACACAGGCAGGAAGGCCGTGGGGACGGGCCGAAAGGAAACGAGCGGTGAAGGGGATGACCCCAAGAATCAGGGACGGCGACCGGTGTCCGGTACTGAACCGTCCCGAAAAAAACTGTGAGCCGGGGCCCACACCCCTAGGTGCGGGCCCCGGCCACAATCACGTGGGTTTGTCGATCCACTAGTGGATCGCCAGGTTCACGCGGATCAGGCGGGGAGGATGTTCTCCGCCTGCGGGCCCTTCTGACCCTGCGTGACGTCGAACGTCACCTTCTGGCCCTCGTGGAGCTCACGGAAGCCCTGGGTGGCGATGTTCGAGTAGTGAGCGAAAACGTCGGCGCCGCCGCCGTCCTGCTCAATGAAGCCGAAGCCCTTTTCCGCGTTGAACCACTTCACGGTACCGGTGGCCATGTCAAATCTCCTTGGGGCATGCTCGGGAGGTCCGCACCGTGCGGACCCCGCGTCGCCGCAATGATTGCCCCGACCGGAGAGAACACCGAAATCTTTGGGAACCACAACTGCAACTGAAAACCACGCTAGCACAGAACCCGCCCCCGGGGATGTGCGGCAATGTCACACGTCCGGCGGGAATAGTCTCCGCAGCTCAACGCGGTCCCCAGCCATGGGGACGTCCTCGCGGGCGCCCAAGGTATCCGCGGCGGTCGGGCGCCCCGGCCGCGGCCCTGCCGAGGCGTCCCGATCTTCGAACAGGGCGGCGAGGCGTATGCGCGGGGGACATCTCCGACGCGTCTCCCAGAAACTCGGGGAGTCCGGCCCGCTGACGTCCGGGCGGCGCGGCCTCAGGCGAGGTCCGTGCCCTTGTGCCGTACGTGCACATGGCCGTCGCGGGGGAACTCGGGGGGCGTCGCCGGCCGGACGCGGTCGAGTTCGTACCCGCTCTTGTGCGCCACGCGGCACGAGGCCGAGTTGTCCTCCTGGTGCAGGAGTTCGAGGCTCCGGAGGCCGTCGGTGCCAGGGGGGCCGGGCATGTCGAAGGCCCAGACCGTGAGCGCCTCCAGGGCACGCGGGGCGACTCCCCGCCCCCGTGCGTGGGCCGCGGTCCAGTAGCCCACCTCGGCCGACCGCTTGCCGGGGGCGACGCACTTGAGGACCACCTGTCCCACCAACTCACCCTGCCCAGGCCCGGGTTGAGCCTCAAGGACCGCGAAGCAGAACCGGTCACCGGCCTCCCAGCTCCGCCGCTGACTCCGTATCCAGCGCAGCCCGTCCTCGTCGTTCTCGATGACGGAATGGCTCGTCCAGCGGCGCAGTACGGGATCCCGGCACGCCTCGACCAGTGCGGTGACGTCCGCCGGGCGCCAGGGGCGGAGGTGAAGGGCGGGGGCGGTAGCGCTCGCGGGCACGTCGAGGGCGATGGCGGCGGCCGTCATGAGCCGTCGTCGCCCGAGGAGGAGCTCTGCCCGCCCGACTTCCCGTTCGAACGGGACGACTTGCGCAGCACTTCGCCCGCCGTCAGCGTCACGTAGGCCACGCCGCGCACCCAGCGCGGTCCGCCCCGCGACGCCCACACGACACAGACGCATCCTCCGACGACGAGCACGAGGATGCCTATCAGGACGAGCACAGCCACGTTCTTCCCCCTGCTTCGATGGTGACCGGCGCCATCCTGCCAGCCCGCGGCCCGGGCAGGCCGCCGTGACCGGCCGCGCTGCCCTTTCGTGCAGCCCTTCCGTACCGGCCTCGCGCGATCTCCCCCGTTTCGTCACCCACCCGCCATCTCCGTCCGGGTCCGCAGCCGTGCCTCCAGGCCGTCCAGGATGGTCTCCACCCCGAACTCGAACTTCTCCCGGATCATCGCGTCCGGGTCGCCGCCCGCCTGTGCGTCGAGGCGCGCCTTCAGCCTCGGGTACTGCGCGGCGATACCCGTCGCCCAGGTGACGATGTCCTCCTCCGCCTCCCCCTCCGCGCCCCGCCCCGGCCGGATCCGCGCCCGCTCCATCGCGGCCGTGGTCGCGTCGTCCAGTGCGGCCCCCGTGACGAACGTGTAGGCGGTGTTCACCGCCCAGTCGAGGTCCCAGCCGGTGAAGCCGGCCGCCTCGTACACGGCGTACGACATGTCCTGCATACGGGCCATGCCGTGGCCGTAGACGAAGTACTGGCCGACGGCCGGGATCAGCCAGGGGTGGCGTTTCGAGAGCGCGTACGTGTCGTGGACCAGCTGCCTCGCGGCCGCCCGCCAGCCGACCTCGGCCACGTCGGGTGCGGCGATCTCGCTCCACGCCTCGTCCGCTGCGAGCACGACGAGGTTCTCCTTGTTGCCGACGTGCCAGTACATGGCCGTCGCCGCCGAGCCCAGTCGCTGGCCGAGCTTGCGCATGCTCAGGCCTTCGATGCCTTCGGCGTCCAGCAGTTCGATCGCGGCTCGCACGATCTGTTCCCGGGTCAGTGTCTCGCGTGCCATGCCCTCAGCCTAACCCCCACTTGCACACCGTAAAAGTTTTTCGCCCAATCCACTTGCACGGCGTGCAAGTGTTCTTTTACGGTGTGCGAGTCGAAGCAGTTGCACGGTGTAAAAGTCGGAGGAAGAGGAGAGGGTCATGGCCACCAGCAAGGCGATCGAGGCAACCGGTCTGCGCAAGTCGTACGGGGAGAAGGGGGAGAAGGTCGTCCTCGACGGGCTCGATCTGGAGATCGAAGAAGGGTCGGTGTTCGCGCTGCTGGGGCCGAACGGGGCCGGCAAGACCACCACCGTCCAGATCCTGTCCACGCTGATCGGCGCCGACGGCGGCGAGGCGCGGGTCGCCGGGTACGACCTGGGGCGGCAGGCCGACGACGTACGGCGGGCCATCGGGGTCACCGGGCAGTTCGCCGCCGTCGACGGGCTGCTGAACGCCGAGGAGAACCTGCTGCTGATGGCCGACCTGCATCACCTCGGAAGGAGGGAGGGGCGCAGGCGCGCGGCCGATCTGCTCGACCGCTTCGACCTCACCGAGGCCGCGCGCAGGCCCACCGCCACCTTCTCCGGGGGTATGCGGCGCAAGCTGGATCTCGCGATGACGCTGGTCGGCGATCCGCGGATCATCTTCCTCGACGAACCGACGACCGGGCTCGACCCGCGCAGCCGGCGCACCATGTGGGAGATCATCCGGGGGCTCGTCACCGATCAGGGCGTCACGGTCTTCCTCACGACGCAGTACCTGGAAGAGGCCGACCAGCTCGCCGACCGGATCGCCGTGCTCAGCGGCGGCCGGCTCGTCGCCGAGGGGACGGCGGCGGAGCTGAAGCGCCGTGTCCCGGGCAGCCACATCCGGATCCGGTTCGCCGACCAGCGTCAACTCGACGCCGCCGCCCGGGTGTTCGACGCAGGCAGCCGCGACGGCGACGAGCTCGCGCTGCGGATTCCGAGCGACGGCGAGCTGCCCGGCCTGCGTGCCGTGCTCGACCTGCTGGACGCCTCCCAGCTCCACGCCGAGGCCCTCACCGTGCACACGCCCGACCTCGACGACGTGTTCCTCGCGCTCACCTGATCGCCGACCACTCACCTACAGAAGCAACGTTCGGAAGAAGGAGAACCTCGCCATGAGCACCGCCACCCAGCCCCAGGCCCGCCCCCAGGACAGGACGGCCGCCGTCCCCACCCGCTCGTACGCCTTCCGTGACTCGATGACCATGCTGCGGCGCAATCTCAAACGCATGCAGCGCTATCCCTCCATGACCATCGGGATCGTCGCGATGCCGGTGCTGATGCTGCTGCTGTTCGTGTACGTGTTCGGCGGGGCGATCGGGGGTGGGATCGGCGCCGGTGACCGGGGCGACTACACCAACTACGTGGTCCCCGGGATCATCCTGATGGCGGTCACCTCGGGCACGATCTCGGTGGCGGTGTCCGTGTGCACCGACATGACCGAGGGCATCGTCAACCGTTTCCGGACGATGGCGATCTCCCGGGGGTCCGTGCTGACCGGGCATGTGCTCGGCAACATGGTGCAGGTCCTGGTCATCCTGGTGCTGATCACCTGCATCGCACTGGCGGTCGGTTTCCGGCCGAACGCGACGCCCGTCGAGTGGGTCGCCGCGCTCGGGCTGATGCTGCTGCTCGCCTTCGGGCTCAGCTGGCTGTCGGCCGCGATGGGCCTGCGCGCCAAGACGGTCGAGGCCGCGAGCAACGCGCCGACGCCGCTGACCTTCCTGCCCTTCCTCGGCAGCGCGGTCGTCACGCCGGACTCGATGCCGGCCGGGCTGCGCTGGTTCGCCGAGTACCAGCCCTTCACGCCCATCAACGAGACCCTGCGCGGTCTGCTCCTCGGCACGGAGATCGGCAACGACGCGTGGATCGCGCTGGCCTGGTGCGTCGGGCTGGGGGTGGTCGGGTACCTGTGGGCGCGGTCGGCCTTCGGGCGGGGTGTACGGCGATAGGCAGCACCAGCGACTTCGACGGCGGCGGCCCGGTCACCTCGACCGGCCCGCCGCCTCGCGTTCATGGCGCACCTTTTACGGAGGCCATACGGAGACGAAAGGTTCCGGCCACCACCCGTATCCGTATTCCTCCTCGACGACTTCCCGTCGCATCAGGAGGCAAGGTGCGTTTCTCCCGGAGCTCGACCGGCACCCTCTTCGTGGGTGGCGCGCTGGGCCTGACGCTGGCCGCGCTCGCCTACCCCGCCATGCTCGGTGTCCAGAACGTGTCCAGTTCGCCCACGCGGATCGTCGCGCAGACCTCCGCAGGGCCGTTGACGGAGGCCGACCGGGACTTCGTGGTGAAGGTGCGGGCGGCCGGCCTGTGGGAGTACCCGGTCGGGCAGATGGCGATCGCGAAGGGGACCTCGCCGGCCGTCATCACCGCCGGGCAGCATCTGGTCGCCGGGCACGCGGCCCTCGATGCCACCGTCCGCGCGATCGCTCCGCAGCTCGGGGTCACCATTCCCAACCTGCCCAGTCCACAGCAGCAGGGGTTCATCTCCACGCTGTCCGCGGACAGCAGGGGTACGCAGTTCGACAGCGACTTCGCCAACATCCTGCGCATCACCCACGGGTCGATCTTCAACACCGTCGCCAAGATCCGGTCGACCACCAAGAACACGCTGGTACGCGCCCTCGCCGACCAGGCCAACACCACTGTTCTGGACCACATCACGGTCATGGAGAAGACCGGGCTCGTCAATTTCGACACGGTGTTGTTCCAGGAGACCTCCCCGCCGAAACTGCCCGCCTCCGACGTCACCCCGCCCGTCCCCGTGCCGGGCGCCCCGACGGTCGTCCTCACCCCGCCGCCGAACACCGGCGGCAGTCCGTCCGCCGGCCCGACCAGTCCCACGGCGGGGTGAGTTCCGCACTCGTGGATTCAGTTTCCGAGCCAGGCCGTCGTGTCCGGGCCCAGGCTGCCGTCCTCCTCCAGTGGTGCGCTGGTCAACAGGACTTCCCCGGGCGGCAGTTCGACCGGCGTGGCCGACAGGTTCGTCACGCAGCGCCAGTCGTCCGTGCGCGTGAAGTCGAGGACGCCGGGGGCGGATTCCGCCGACCATGTCAACGCCTCGCCGTCCAGCAGGCGGCGGCGCAGGGCGAGGGCCGTGCGGTAGAGCTCCAGGGTCGAGCCCTCGGCTCCGTCCTGTGCCTCGACGGCGTACGACGCGAAGCCCGCCGGCTGCGGCAGCCAGGCACCGCCCGCGCCGAAGCCGTACGAGGGCCCGGTCGTCGTCCACGGCAGCGGCACCCGGCAGCCGTCGCGGCCCTTGCTCGTGTGCGCCGTCTGTTCCCAGATCGGGTCCTGGAGAGCCGGGGCGGGCAGGTCGGCCACCTCCGGGAGGCCCAGCTCCTCACCCTGGTAGACGTACGACGAACCCGGCAGCGCCAGCATCAGGAGCGTCGCCGCCCGGGCCCGGCGCAGGCCCGCCGCCTCGTCGACCGACGGGGCGGTGCCGTCCGACAGGAGCCAGGCGTTCAGGTCGGTGCCCGGGGGGAGCGCCAGGCGGGAGGCGTGGCGTACGACGTCGTGGTTGGAGAGGACCCAGGTCGCCGAGGCGCCCGCCGAGCGGGCCGTGACGAGGGAATCGGTGATGACCCGGCGCAGCTCCTCCGCATCCCAACCCGCCTGCAGATACTCGAAGTTGAAGGCCTGGCCGAGTTCGTCCGGGCGGGCGTACAGGGCGCGGCGGGCGCCCGGGACCCAGGCCTCGGCGACCGCCATGCGGGGCGGGGTGTAGGCGTCGAGGATCTTGCGCCAGTCGCGGTAGATCTCATGGACCTCGTCGCGGTCGAAGAAGGGGTGGGTGCCCGGCGGGAGGGCGGCGAGGGCCTCCTCGCCGCTGAGTTCCGGGGCGCCGAGGTCGCGCAGCGGCACGTCGAGGTCCTTCGCCAGGGCGTGGGCGACGTCGATACGGAAGCCGTCGACGCCCCGGTCGGACCAGAAGCGGAGCGTGGTGCGGAAGTCGGCGCGGATCTCCTCGTTGGCCCAGTTGAGGTCGGGCTGTTCGGGTGTGAAGAGGTGCAGGTACCACTGGCCGTCCGGCGCCTGGTTCTCGGTCAGCCGCTGCCAGGCGCTGCCGCCGAACACCGACTGCCAGTCCGTGGGCGGGAGTTCACCGTGCGCGCCCCTGCCGTCGCGGAAGATGTAGCGGTCGCGGGCCGGGGAGCCGGGCGTCGAGCGCAGCGCCTCCTCGAACCACACGTGCCGGCGCGAGGTGTGGTTGGGGACGATGTCGACCATGACCTTGAGGGCGAGGCGGTGGGCCTCGGCGACCATGGCGTCGAAGTCGTCGAGGGTGCCGAGACGGGGGTCGACGTCACGGTAGTCGGCGACGTCGTAGCCGCCGTCGGCGAGTTCGGACGGATAGAAGGGGGAGAGCCAGAGGGCGTCCACGCCCAGTGTGCTCAGATGTGTCAGGCGCTGGGTGATGCCCTTCAGATCGCCCAGTCCGTCGCCGTCGGCGTCGGCGAAGCTGCGCGGGTACACCTGGTAGAAGACTGCCTGGCGCCACCAGTCGGGGTCCCGGGAGGAAAGGTCCAGAGTCGGTTCGGGCACTCGTTGTCTCCTTGCTGTGCTTGTTCCATGGGTTGCTGGTGCTCTTCTCCGGCGGACGACAAGCCCAACTCTGTCCACTTCGCCGGGAAAGTGAACGCGTGCGCCCCCGGAACGCATCCCTCCCTGTGTGACGGAATTGTGGCGACTCACGAATGTCCTTTGCATTCCCGTAAGTTGACACCCCGGTCCGCAAGATCCACGATGTGGAAACGCCGTGGCGCATATGACCAATGGGCCCAGCGTTCCTTCGACAAAACTCCCCCGGCACGGCCCGGCCGCAACGCGCTGCCCTCCCGCCGTGCCCGGGTCCTTGCACACGCGAAGATGGGATCCGCATGTCCATAGCGAGACGTGTCACCGCGCTGCACCTCCTGGGGACGGGCGCCGCCGCGCTCGCGCTCTGCGCGGCCTCCGCCTCGGGGGCCTGGGCCACCGGGCCCGGCGGTGACGGCTGGGACTCCAAGCCCGGCGCTTACAAGCCCGGCTCCGGCGCGGGCACGAAGACCGAGACCGACCGCTGCCAGTTCTCCCTCGACGGGAAGAACTTCTTCGACTCGGTCCGCGTCGACGACCAGAACCTCAAGCCCACCGACGACGGCAAGGTCCACATCCAGGTCCGCACCGCCGGCGACGCCAGCACCTGCACCGCCTCCCTCGCCTCCTACCTCGCCCACGGCGCCACCTTCGGCACCTCCGGCGAGCAGGTCTTCGTCGACTTCGACACCGTCACGGTCATGCAGGGCCAGACCGACTCGCTCGACATCGCGGTGCCCGACGCGGGCTGCTTCGGGCAGATCGACCTCTACCGCGGCAAGGTCAAGTTCGACGGCGCCCTCGACGCCAACGACGGCTTCGAGCACGGCGACGTGCCCAGGGGTCCGGACCGTCCGGTCATCAAGGACAAGCTGATCGCCGCCTGGAACGGCGGTACGAAGGACTGCGCGACCACGCCTCCGCCGGCCGAGGAGACCCCGGGCACCCCGACCCCGACGCCTCCGGCCGAGGAGACCCCGGGTACGCCGACTCCCTCGGAGCCCGTGTCCGAGACGACCCCGCCCGCCTCCGAGACGCCGTCGACCCCGACGCCCACGCCGTCCGAGTCGACGCCGGAGTCCACCCCGCCGGCCACCCCGGCGAGCCCGGACAGCTCCCAGCCCCCGCTGGCCGAGACCGGCGGCGGCAGCGCCACCGGCCCGATCGCGGGCGCCGCTGCCGCACTGCTGATCGGCGGCGCGGCGATCGTGGTGGCGACGAAGCGACGCAAGGCGGCTCGCGCCGGTTCGTGATCGCCCGTAGGCCTGTAGGCAGGTAGGCCTTAGGCAGGTAGATGTCGTCCGCCCTGGTGCCGCTCCTTGCGAGCGGCACCAGGGCGGATGTCGTTTCCGGGTTCCAGGCGCCCTATGGCTTCTCGACCGTCCCGAGGTACAGCTTCACGTACCGCTCCACGTCGATGTCCAACGCCACGTCCACCAGCGGCTGTTCACGCGCGCCCTGGTGGATCTCGGACTCTCCGGGGCGCGGCCTGCGGTCGACGACCGTCTGGCCCCGGGCCGGGCCGGGGGCGAGGGAGACCTCGACCGGCAGCAGGCTGGTGGTCAGCCCCGCCGGGTCGGCGACCGCGCAGATGGCGCCCGCGTCACCGAGGCCGCCCGTGGGAGTGGGGTCGCCGGAGGTGGCCGGGTCGCGGTGGGCGAGCAGCAAACCGGCGAGACGCGCGCCCGGCTCGTCGCTCGCCCGCAGCCGCTGGACATCCGCCGCCGGCACGACGACGCGCCGGAAGACGTCCAGGCCGTACATCGTGATCGGCACCCCGGCGGTGAGCAGGACCGCGGCGGCCTCCGGGTCGTGCCACACGTTGAACTCGGCGACGGGCGTGGCGTTCCCGACGTCCACCGCGCCGCCCATGAAGACGATCCGCTCGATGTTGCGGGTCACCTCGGGGTGCGTACGCAGGAGCAGGGCGATGTTGGTGAGCGGCGCGGTCGGGATGAGGGTGACCGGGCGGGGCGAGGCGAGGATCTCGCGGCGCAGCAGGGTCACCGCGTCCACGTCGACGGGCGTCCGGGTGGTGGACGCGGGCAGGCCGAGGTCGCCCATGCCGTCCCGTCCGTGCACATGGGTGGCGGGCCGCGCGGGCTCGATCAGCGGCCGCTCGGCGCCTCGCGCGACGGGCAGATCGGGGGCGCCGGCCTGGTCGAGGACGGTGAGCGTGTTGCGTACGACCTGGTCGACGTCCGTGTTCCCGGCGACACAGGTGACCGCGCGGAGGTCGAGTCCCGGGTGGCGTACGGCGAACAGCAGGGCGAGGGCGTCGTCGACGCCGGTGTCGCAGTCGATGATCACGGGGATGGGGCGGCCGGCGGTACCGGGTTGGGCCGAACTCCCTCGCAGGGCAAGGGTGTCGGGCTGTACGGGGCTGCTGGGCTGTGCGGTCGTCACGGTGAGGGCTCCTTTCCCGGCTGCACAGACTCGCAGAGTTCGGCCGCATGTACGACGAAGCCCCAGGGCACTCAAGCTCGCCCCGGGGCTTCGGTCCGATCGCGGGCTACGAGGGTCAGGCCAGCTTCTTGAGCAGCTCGGCCGCCAGCGGCGCCGAGGACGCCGGGTTCTGGCCGGTGACGAGGTTGCGGTCGACGACCACGTGCGGGGCCCACGGCTCGCCCTCCTGGAAGTCGGCGCCCAGCTCCACGAGCCGGTCCTGGAGCAGCCACACCGCCTTGTCGGCGAGACCTGCCTGGGTCTCCTCGGCGTTGGTGAAGCCGGTCAGCCGGTAGCCCGCGAAGGCGTTGGTGCCGTCCTCCTTCACGGCGGCGAGCAGCGCGGCCGGTGCGTGGCAGACCACGCCGAGCGGCCTGCCGGACTCCAGGGCGCGGGTGAGGAGGCCGCCGGAGACGGCATCGACGGCGAGGTCCTCCATCGGCCCGTGGCCGCCCGGGTAGAAGACGGCCGCGTAGTCGGCGAGGTCGACCTCCGCCAGCTTGAGCGGGTGCTGGAGTTCGGTGAAGGAGGCGAGGACTCCCGCGACCCGGTCGGCGTTCTCCTGGCCGCCGTTGGCCTCGGGCGCGAGGCTGCCCCGGTCCACGGGCGGCACGGCACCGCCGGGTGTGGCGACGACGACCTCGTACCCCGCCGCCTTGAACGCCTCGTACGGGGCGACGGCCTCCTCGGCCCAGAAGCCGGTGGGGTGCCGGGTGCCGTCGGCGAGGGTCCAGTGGTCGGCGGCGGTCATCACGAAGAGGATCTTCGACATGGCGGGTGCTCCAAGGTGGGTGGGGGGAGTCGGTCGGTCACTCCGATGGCCGGAATCTCCGGCGGCCGAAGATTCTGACGGCCGGGAACCTGACAACCAGTGAGTCAAACAGCCATTGAAACCAATGGCCAGTATCGGTTTCCCGCCGGGTACCACATGCCGGGAGGTCCCCTCACCCGTACGGCCCGGCCCGCTGGTGGGATCGCGCCGCCGATGGTGCCGTCGGAGGAGAGCTCTGACGTACCGGCACCTCTGGAGGAACCCCTTGATGACCCGTCGGCCCTCTCCCCGCGCGGTACGTCTGCTTGCTTCGACCCTCGGGACGGTCACCCTGCTGGCGACGGCCGCCTGCATGAACGACGGGGCCGGCAGCACCAGGGACACCTCGGAACGTCGGCAGGCCAGATCCGCCGCCTCCCCCACCTCCCCTGCCGCACAGCGGGCCTCCGCCTCCCCGTCCGCCCCGGCCGCCCTCACCGACGACCAGGCCCGGGGCGCCCTTCTCACCAACGACGACCTCGGGGCGCCGTGGGGCCCTACCGAGGGCGCCGCGCTCTGGCGGGACGCGCTGCTCAAGGCGACGGCGGACAACGCCGACTGCGGACGCCTCCTCGACGCCGTGTACACGGAGGAGCTGCTGGGCGAACCGTCCGGCGCCCGTGCCGTCGCCGGCTTCGACGACTACGACGAGGGCGGCCAGCTCCGCTACCAGGTCCACGCCGCCCACCACGCCGACGTGGACAAACGGCTTGCCTGGCTCAGGACGATGCCGCAGAAGTGCGCCCGGTTCACGGCGGTCGGGCCGGGCGGCGCCCGCCAGGAGGTGCACGTCACGGAGGTCGGGCTGCCGAAGGCGGGGGACGCCAGACAGGGGCTGCGGCTGTCGACGCGGGGCGAACTGGACGGCGCCCCGGCGACGCTCACCCTGGACCTCGCCGCGGTACGGGTCGGCGACGACGCGATCGTCCTCACCAACGGCGGCCTGACCGAGCCCCGCACGGAGGACACTGTCCGCGCGATCCAGGTCGGTGCCGACCGACTGAAGCAGACCAGGAACGATCCCGCGGCCCCGCCACAGACGCCGGTGGAGGGCCAGAGCCAGAGTCCGGCGCAGAGTTCGAGTCCGGCGCCGAGCCAGAGCCCGACGCGGGGGCCGGTCCGGCCGCAGCCGCAGGACAGGGAGCGGGCTCAGGACCCGGACCAAGGGGACCAGGAGCAGGACGAGGACCTGTACTGACCCGCGATCCCGGAGCCACCTCCGACACGCGCACCCCCGACGCCTACGGCTACCGCTACCGCTACCCCCGATCGAGCCGCTTCCGGCGCCGCACCACCTCCCGCGCGACCGCCAGCGCCGTGCGGCCGTGGGCGAAGGCGTACGCGCGCAGACGAGCCAGGGCCTCGTTCGCGCCGACACCGAGCTGAGCCATGATCATGCCGGTGGCCTGGTGGATCTCGTCGTGGTCCGCGACCAGTCCCCCCAGCCGGGCCTTCCTGGACAGGTCCATCAGCGACACCGTCACGATCCTCGCCAGGCATCCGGCCGTTTGCAGCTCGCCGGGCGTCAGCCGGCCGGCGGTGTCGCGGTAGAGGTCCAGTGTGCCCACGCAGATCCGGTCGCTGCCGAGCGGCAACGCGTACACCGCGTGGACGCCCACCGCCGTCGCCTCCTGGGCGAAGACCGGCCAGCGGCGGGCGTCCCGGCCGGATGTCAGGTCGGACGCGAGGACGGGGGTGCCGGAGTTCCCGGCGGACTGGCAAGGGCCGTCGCCCAAGGTCGCCTGGATCTCGGCGAGTTGGGCGGCGCGGTCGTCGGTCGAGGTCAGCTGGATGGGAACGCCGTCGGCGCGCAGCGACACGCTCGCGCCGGTCACCGGCAGCAGCTCGACGGCGACATCGCAGAGCAGCGCGGGAATCTCACCGGGGCAGGTGTCCCGCACCCGCTCGGCGATCACCTCGGCCTTCCGCTCGTCGCCCGGGCCGTCCCCGAACCGCACGGTCTTCGCCTCCTGAGCCCTTCGGTCCCTCCGAGTTCTTCAGATGTCCCGGGTACCCACGACATCCCGTTTACCCATGCAATTTACGCGTGCACACATCGTTGTGAACCGACCACCCTCCGTTCCCGCAAAGGCAGTGGGCAATGGGCGGTGGGCGGTGGAAGGTGTACCTGGCACCACCCCCACATCGGCCACTCAGGCCCAGGGACGAAGAGCGCCGCGACCGGCACGATCCCTTACATGAACAAGACGACGAAGACACAGCACACAACCGGCCTCAGCAACGCCACCGGCCTGCCCCACTCGCCCGGCCTGAGCGAGACGGCCGTCCGTCGCCTGACCGGCATCGCGGGCATCGCCGCCGCAGTCGCCCTGATCGTCGAAGTACCCCTGTACTTCATCTACTCGGGCCCACCGCCGGACGCGAACGTCCTGGCCCGCCTCCTGGTCGGGATCTTCGCGCTCGCCTTCCTGATCGTCTTCGTGACGAGCTTCCGCGAGCTGGTGAAGCGAGTGAACCCGGCGTACGAGTGGGCGGCCTCGCTGGCCTACTCGACGGGCCTCGTCTACGCGACGATCGTCCTCGTCTCCATGGGCCTGGAGGCCGGCGCGGTGATCGCCACCGACCACTCGATCGACCCGACGATCGAGGTGAACGGCACGTACATCCTGTACGGCTCGATCAGCCGCCTCCTGCTCGCCCTCTTCCTGGCGGCGACCGGCTACACGATCGCCCGCACGAACCTCCTCCCCCGCTGGACGACCCGCTCGGCATACGTCCTGGCGGGCATCAACCTGGCCTTCGTACCGTCCCT
Organism: Streptomyces sp. NBC_00576; assembly: GCF_036345175.1. Taxonomy (NCBI): domain Bacteria; kingdom Bacillati; phylum Actinomycetota; class Actinomycetes; order Kitasatosporales; family Streptomycetaceae; genus Streptomyces; species Streptomyces sp. NBC_00576. The sequence goes on from NZ_CP107780.1 coordinate 5,199,700, forward strand.
GTTCTTCGGCAACGCCCCGGCCGACTTCTACGCGGCGAACGGCTGGGGCACGACAGCCTCGATGGGCGCGATCCTCAGCTACTGGCTGCTGGCCCTGGGCATCTCGACGTACCGCAGCGGCGCCCCGAAGCGCTGAGCGACCGACCTCAAGTGCCTTGTCCCGTACGGATATCGCGGCGCCCGCCTGTCAGGCCGGGCGCCGCGGCACGTGGCACTGACGCCAGCCGCTCGTACACCGTCACCCGTCGGCCGCGGACTTGTTCGTCGGCCACCGCGGTGAAGTACTTTCTCAGTACGGAGATCTTCGTTCTGTCCCGGGCGGCCGTCGCCGGTTTCGCCACCCCGGGTGCGTCCGTCACCAGCAGGATCCGTTGCTGGGTCAGCATCGCCGCACGGATCCGGCTCGGGTTCGCCTCCACGCCTTTCAGTGTTCCGGACTCCTCCGGGCTCTCGGCCAGGGCGATGTCTCTCAGGTCGGCGAAGGCGCGGGGAGAGACGGATTCGGTGTCCCGGCGCGCTGCCGGGATGAAGACCACCGCGCTCCCGGGCTTTTCCAGCCGCCGTACTTCCGACGCTATCGCCAGGACATCGTCCACCCGGCTGGCCGGAGACCGCTTGGCCAGCGACTGCGGCAGCAGTGCTGCCATCGCCACGGCGATCACTGCGGGGAGGATCCACATCGATGCTCTCGGGAATCCCGGTCCGGCGGCCCGTGCCACCGAGCCGACGATCGTGCCGATGAGCAGCGCCAGACCCAGCAGGCTGAAGAGGATGTACCGGTCCAGGAACAGCGGCTGGATCAGGGAGACACCCATGAGGCCGAGCTGCGGCACCGCGAGCAGCGGTAACGCGACGGCTGCCACCGACAGGCGGCCCGCCCGGGGCCGGTCCAGCAGGGCGCCTGCGCCGCCGATCAGCAGCAGGATCGCCGGGCCGATCACCATGTGCCAGGTCAACGGCGGTATCCATGACACCTGTTCGGACTGGCCTCGGCTGAACAGGGCCAGCGGCAGCACACCCGCCACGGCAGCCGCGGAGGCCGCCGCCCAGCGGATCCACACCCCGCGCCCGGCTCGCGTCCAGACCAGAGTCGCCAGGTGTGCCGGGAGAATCATCAGCGAGAGCCAGTTCAGCAGCCCGCAGATCAGGACGGTGCCGCCGTAGGCAGCCCAGTACACCGGCCGGTCCCGCCCGTGGAACACCCTCACCAGCAGCCAGGTGGAGATTCCGGCCCCGGCTGCGACCAGAGCGTACGGGCGGCCCTCCTGGAGGTAGAACTGCACGGCCGGAAGCAGCCCGAGCGCCATCCCGCCCGCCAGGCCCACCCACCTGTCGGCCAGCCGGTGGCCGATGGCCGCCACGCAGGCCGCCGCCACCGCCATGGCCAGCACCGAGGGCAGCCGCAGAGTTGTGGTGCCGGCCCCGAAACAGGCGAACAGGCCGTGCATCAGCAGGTAGTAGCAGCCGTGCACGACGTCCACGTTCGTCAGCAGGTGGCAGATCTCGGCCGTGGAACGTTCGGCCACCTGCCAGGTCGCGGCCTCGTCCCGCCACACGCTGTCCTGCCGCGACAGCCCCCACAGGCCGAGGCCGAGAGTCCACATCATCGGGATCAGCCATACGTGCCAGACCCCCCAGACCTGCCGGAACCGCCGACCCGGCCGGACGTGAACACGGCGCTGCAGGAGGCCACTTGGGGGTGTCATGATCACGAAAATATGCAACGCAGCCCCCCCTGCGCGACCGGATAACTCAGAAGGCCTCGCGGAACATGGCCCTCGCCTCGTCCGTGGCCTCGGTGGTGCCGCCGCACGTCGGGACCATGCCATCGTCGGCGGTGACGAGGTAGTGGGCGCCGATCCGGAAGTCCGGGGCCTCCAAGAACGCCCCGTCGTTGCTGAGGCGGACCTCGTCGGAAGGGTTGGCCAGATTGGGGTCGAGGCGGTACCAGTGGTCGACCTGGAGGACCACGCGGTCGCCCTGTTCGGCCGTCACCGTGCCCTCGAAGGCGAGTTCGTGGCGGCGCAGGAGGTCGGGCGTGGGTGCCGCGCACGCCGCCGTCCCCGGGTTGCCCTCCGGGAGGATCAGGGTCAGGGGCTCGAGCTGGGGCACCCGACCGACTCCCGCCGCACCTGCCCCCGTCTTGTCCGCCGGACCCTCTCCGCCCCGCGCGACACCCCAGCTGACACCGCCTCCCACCAGCAGCAGTGCCGTGAAGGCCAGTGCCGGTACGAGGCGCCGGCGCGGCCGTGCGCCCTGAGTGGCTGTGGCTGTTTTTGTGGTTGTGGCTGTGTTCGTGTTCATCGTGGCCTCCACAAGACGGGTGACGTCGGGTCGCGGAGCCTTCGAGGTCAGTGCCGGGTCCGTGGCCTTCAGGTGGGCCAGCAACTCGTCGTCGTTCATCGACTGCTCCTTCCGTTTCCGTTTCCGGTACCGGTTCCTTGTCCTTCATCCGTCACATGTCCGGGGTGCGGGCCGGTCTTTCGCTCCAGCTGGGCCGCCAGTCTCTTCTTCGCCCGGTGCAGCCGGATGCTCACGGCGTTCGCGCTCAGGCCGGTCACCTCGGCGATCCGGCTCGGGGTCAGCTCCTCGTACGCCCACAGGAGGACCACCTCCCGGTCCAGCGCGCGGAGTTGGGCGAGCGCCGCGTGCAGGGCGGTGTGGTCGGCGTCCCCCGTCTCCCGCGCCGTGCCCGCTGCCGTCCACGTCAGGCGTTCCAGCAGGGAGCGTCTACGCCGGTCCGCGCGACGGGCGTTGGCCAGGCAGCCGCGGGCCACGCCGTAGCACCAGGGCAGTACGGCGTCGGGGTCGGGGACGCGCTCCGACGCCTCCGGACCCGGTACGTCCTCCAGACCCGGTACGTCCTCGATGCGGCGCCACAGCACCAGCAGCGTCTCCGAGAGGACGTCGTCGACCTGGTCGGGGTCCGCGCGCCGCAGCAGATAGCGGTGCAACGGCTCCGTCACGACGTGCGCCAACGCCTCGAAGCGGGCCCGCTGATCCCGGGTGGCCCTCTGTTCCGTCTCCGTCATGGATTCCACGACCTGCCTTGTCCGGCACCGGGGGAATCCTTTCACCGCCCCCGGATCCGGTCGGTTCCGGGAAACCGTCACCGCTTCTCGTACGGATTCGACGGCTCCGCGACCTTCCTCACGGACCCCGCGTCCAGCACAGGCGGCCAGGCCTCGTCCGAGCCCAGCTTCCCCTTCGCCACCCACGTTCCGGTGACCGTGACCCAGGTGTCGGTGACCGGGGCGTCGGCGGCGCGTATCTCGACCTTGCTCGTCGAGGCGTCGGCCGCGCAGCAGGAGACGAGGAGGCGGGTGACGTACCAGGCGCCGTCGTCCCCGTGGGTGACGAAGCCGGTCAGACGGACGGTACGGCCCTTCAGGGACCGTCCGCTGTCGAAGACCGCGCGCGAACTGAACTCGCCGACCGTCAGCTCCAGCGGACTCCCGACGGGCAGCGCGGGGAACGTCCCCACGCCCTGCGCCGCCCGCTGAGCCGCCTCCCGGTCCGGTCAAATGTTCACAGGCCCGGCCGAAGGGTTGGAGCTGCGCACCAAGGAGTGCGCAGGAGGTCGAATTAGCTCGATCGTGTGATCGTCCGTGTGCGGGCTTGCGGCGGGCTGGGCCGTTCGGGTTAGCGTGGTTGTGCGACCTGGGACACCGGGTACGGCGTCAGCGTGCGGGGCCCCTGCTCCACCGGAGTGATGGTTCAGGGCCTCCCCGTCGCCTCTGGCCGTACCCAACCGGCCAGGTCGCGAGGGCTGTGTTCATCAGCGGCCTCCGGCCGCGGGGGCCTCCCGGGCCAGGACCACGCACACGATGCGTGTCGCCACCCGGGGTCGAGAACGCCGGGGACCAGCTCGCCCAAGACCGTTCGGGGCGCGCGGCTGAGCGGACTCACTCCCTCTCAGTCCACAGGAACGGTAACCGCCCGTACTGTGCGCCGACCCCGATTCGTCAAAGAGGAGGCTGTCAGAGAGGAGGCTGTGCGGGCGCCGGGCCGAGAGTCGTGGTCCCGGGGGCCGTACGATGCCCCAGCCCCGTCCGATATGCGTCGAGCGCGGCCTCCACCCGGCCCGTCCGGCGCAGCAGATCGCCGAGCAGCCGGCACAGGTCGGCGAGGTCGCCGGCGGCGCCCGCGCGTTCCAGGACACTGAGGGCGCGTACGTAGTGCTCCTCCGCCCGGTCCGTGTCGCGGGCGTCCTCGGCGATGATGCCGAGCAGCCGGTGGGCGGCGGCCGAGTGGACGGCGCCGCGCTCCGACGACAGATCCCCCAGTACGTCGTGCAGCAGCGCCGCCGCCTCGTCCGACTTGCCGCGCCGGTGCAGTACGTCGGCCAGCTCAACCGTGACCTGGCTGCTGTAGAGCGCGGCGCGCTTGGCGGACAGCATGGTCTGCGCCTCCCTCAACTCGGCTTCGGCGAGGGCGAGTTCGTTCTGCTGGGCGTACAGATACCCGCGCATCCAGTGGCAGTTGGCCAGTTCGGTTCGGATCTGCAGCTGCCGGTACAGCTCGGCGGCCTTCGCCAGCGAGGCGTCGGCCTCCGCGTACCGTCCCTCGGCGAGCATCGTCCGGGCCACCTGGCGGTGCATCCGGGCGACCAGCGCCGGGTCGCGCACCTGTGGGGCGAGCGCGAGGGCGAGTTCGGCCGCCTGGGCCGCGCGCGCGTGGGCGCCCATGTCCATGTAGGGGGCGATGGAACTGGCGTAGAGGGGGAGGAGTGCGTCCGGGTCGTGCAGCCCGGTGCGGTTCAGCTCGTCGATCGTGGACTCGAGAAGGTATACGGAGTAACGGAGTTCACCGGCGAGATAGTGCGCGACGGCCCGTCCGCGCAGGGCGGGCACCCGCCCGGTCAGCGGCTCGTCGGCGAGACACCGTTCGGCGAGTTCGAAGTGCTCCTGGGCGGCCGTGAGATCCCCGGTCTCCACCCCGCACTCCCCGAGCCCGAGCAGCGCGGTCGCCTCTTCCCCGACCAGCCCCAGCCGCGCGGCCTCCTCCCGCAACTCCCCGTACTGCTTGGCGGCCGCCTCGGTCTCGCCGGTGGCGAGGGTGCGTTGGGCGTCGGTGAGGCGCAGTCGGATGTTCGTGGCCAGGTGGGCCGGCCGCCCGGTCACCAACTCCTCGTACGCCACCCCGAGTTGCTCGGCGATGTGCCGCAGCGCCTCGTCGGAGGCGCGTACGCGTCCCGCCTCCACGGTGGAGATGTAGGCGGGGGTGTAGGCGGGCTCCGCCAACTGCCGCTGTGTCAGCCCCTGCTCGATACGCAGCCGCTGCACCCTGCGCCCGATGACTTCCGGGTCGTCCCGCTCCGCCATCGCCCAACTCCCAGGTGCCTACTTGCCGTTGAGGTCCGCCAACCTCTACGTTAAGCCACGAGTTAAGCGTGCTTAATACGTCGCTGTTGTTGCGAGGTTGCCGTGCTCTCACACTTCAGAGCGGTCTGCGCGGCGATCGTCGCCGCCGCCACACTCATCATCGCAGCGAACACTGGCCCGGCACGGGCGGCGGAGCCGCACCATGCCGGGCCACTGGGTCAGGAGGCTGCGGGCGTCTCGGAACCCGCGGTCAGCGGGCTCTTCCCTCCGCTCACCCCGAAGTAGATCGTCCCGGCGACCAGCACCCCGATGAACCATGAGTACGGCCCCAGGGCCGCCCCGTACCCCGCGGGCCCGTACGTCGGGAGGATGCTGGAGAAGATCGCGCCGACTGCCGCCGCCGCGAAGGCGCGGATGTTCCAGCCGCCCTGGAAGCGGAACTCGCCGTCCTCCTTGTAGAGGTCGGGGACGTTCAGCTGGGCCTTGCGGAGGAGGTAGTAATCGACGACGACCACGCCGAAGATCGGGCCCATCGTCGAGCCGATGGCGTTGACGAAGCTCGGGGCGTTGTCCCAGGGGTGGAGGGGGTAGAGAAGCAGAGCGATGACCGCCGCGATCAGGCCGCCCCGCTTGAAGGTGATGTGCTTCGGGGCCACGTTGGCGAAGTCGAACGCCGGGCTGACGAAGTTGGCGACGACGTTGATGCCCAGGGTCGCGACCGCGAACGTCAGGGCGGCGAGGAGCACGAGGAACGCGCTGTCGAACTTCGCCGAGATCGCCGCCGGTTCGAGGATGACCTCGCCGTACACCTTGCTCGCGGAGGCCGTTGTCATCGCCGCCACCAGCGAGAACAGGATCAGGTTGACCGGCAGGCCCCAGACGTTGCCCTTCTTCAGGGTCTTCTCGTCCGGAGCGAAACGGGCGAAGTCACCGAAGTTCAGGAACAGCGCGGCGAAGTACGTCACCCAGGTCGCCGCGATGGCCGCTATCGCGGCGAACGAACCCGGCGTCACGTCCAGGCCGGTCGCGTTCTTCGCCAGCGCGGCCAGGTCCTTGGCCGGCATGTCCACGGAGAAGGACAGCGTGCCCGCCTTCACCGACAGGGCCACCGCCAGCACCAGCATCATCAGCCAGACCGCCGGGCCGGCGAAGTCCTGGAACCGGCGGACCGTCTCCATGCCCTTGCTGATGATCAGCAGTTGGGCCGCCCAGACGGCGAGGTAGCAGATGACTTCCAGCCCGCTGTGGTCGAACAGACGGCTCGTCTCGTGCAGGTGCTTCGGTCCGTCGTAGCGGATCAGGAAGGCCACGATCGCGCCCGCCGCCGCGCTGGTCTGGGCGCCGTACCAGAACGTGGCGACGACCGCCCGGACCAACGCCGGTACGTTCGCGCCGAACGTGCCGAAGGAGGCGCGGGCCAGGACGGGGTACGGGACGCCCGTGCGCACGCCCGCCTTGCCGATCAGCGTCATCAGGTAGTAGATGACCAGCGATCCGACGCCGATGCCGATCAGGAACTTGAAGGTGTTGCCGGCGACCAGGAACAGGCTGGCGGCGAGGAAGTAGCCGTACAGACTGTGTACGTCAGAGGTCCACACGTTGAAGATGCTGAACGCGCCCCACTTGCGCTCGGTGGCCGGGGCTAGGTCCTCGTTGTACAGGCGGGGGGAGTACCCCTCCCTGCCCGTGATCTCGGTGTCTCTGGCCGTGTCCGTCATCGCGTTCTCTTCCTGCGCGGGTCGCCACGATGGCGCCGGATGGCCTAAAGAGAACGGGCCGGATGTTTCTCCCAAGTGCCGCGCATGTAACTGACCTGTCAATGGAAGTTTTCTTCCATCACGGGGGAGCGGGCGGGAGAAAAAACAAAGGGCAAGGAGTTCTGCACCCCTTGCCATGTTCAAGATATAGCGCACCGGGGGGCTTGCGGCAAGGCCCCCGTCGTGCCGCAGAATCTCCGGCCTAGGGCCGGAAACTGCGGAAACGGGGAGTATCGAAGTGCGTGTTCTGCTGTCGACCTATGGGTCGCGCGGGGATGTCCAGCCGATGGCCGCCCTCGCGGTGGCGTTGCGGGAACTCGGTGCGGAGGTGCGGGTGTGCGCACCGTCGGACGAGGAGTTCGCGAAGCTGCTGGCCGGAATCGGCGTGGAGTTCGTGCCGGCCGCCGAGCCGGTGCGCACGCTGGTGACCGGGGCGGCTCCGATGACACCGGAGGGCCTGCCCCAGCGTGCCGCCGCGTTGACCGCCGCGCAGTACGAGGCGCTCGTGACGGCGGCCGAGGACTGTGACGCGGTGGTGGCGACCGGGCTCGTCCCGGCGGTGGCCGCGGCCCGGTCGGTGGCCGAGGAGCTGGGTATCCCGTTCCGGTACGTGTCCTACTTCCCGACCATGCTGCCGTCGCCCCACCACAGGCCGCACGCACTGCCGGGCCGGCCGTTCCCGCCGGACGAGACCGACAACCGGGTGCTGTGGGACCTGACCAGCGAGAGCTTCAACGTCCTGTACGGGCCGGGGATCAACGCCCATCGGACGTCGATCGGCCAGCCTGTCGTGGACGACGCCCTCCGGCATGTCTTCACCGGCCGGCCGTTGCTCGCGGCCGACCCGGTTCTGGGTCCGTGGCCAACGTCCCCTGCGGACGCCGCAGACCTGGCAGACCTGGCAGACCTGGCAGACCTGGACGTCGTACAGACCGGCGCGTGGATCCTGCCCGACGAACGGCCGCTGTCCGCCGAGCTGTCGGCGTTCCTGGACGCCGGCGAACCGCCGGTCTACGTGGGCTTCGGCAGCATGCCCATGCGTGAGTCGGCGGACGTCGCCCAGGTGGCTGTCGAGGCGGTGCGCGCGCACGGCCGGCGCGTGCTCGTCGGACGTGGCTGGGCCGACCTCGCCCTGATCGACGACCAGGACGACTGCCTCGCCGTCGGCGACGTCAACCACCAGGCGCTGTTCCCCCGGGTGGCCGCCGTCGTGCATCACGGCGGCGCGGGTACGACGACGACCGCCGCCCGGGCCGGCGCCCCGCAGGTGGTCGTACCCCAGCTCGTGGACCAGCCCTACTGGGGCGCCCGGATCGCCGAGCTGGGCATCGGCGCCGCGCACGACGGTCCGACGCCGACCTTCGAGTCCCTGTCCGCCGCGCTCGGCATCGCCCTGGCCCCCGAGACCCGCGCGCGGGCCACCACCGTGGCCGCCATGATCCGCACCGACGGCGCGACGGTCGCCGCGAAGCTGCTGCTCGACACGGTCGGCCGCGAGACCTCGGATCGGAGCTGATGCCGTGAACCCCCGGACCACCACCGAGACCACCATCCGGACCACCTCCAGGACCAGGAGCACCACCACGTCCACCACCAAGTCCACCACCAGCACGTTCGACCTTCCCGACCGTCTCTCCCCCAAGGCCGACCCGAGGCTGATCGCCCGCGACGAGCGGCACTTCGCCGCCATCGCCGAGTGTCTGGAACAGTCGATCGCCGAACTGTCCGACCGTCTCGACGCCGAGCGCAGGGCCCCCGGCGGCACCGGCCGCGAGGCGATGGACCGGGACACCGAGATCCACCGGATCACCGCCCGCCTGCGCGCCCTGCGCCGCTTCGGACTGGACCTGTGCCTCGGCCACATGGTCAGTGCGGACGACCCCGAGCAGGCCGTGTACGTCGGGCGGCTCGGCCTCACCGACAGCACGGGCCGTCGGCTGCTGCTCGACTGGCGTTCGCCCGCCGCCGAGCCGTTCTTCGGGGCCACCCACGGCAACCCGATGGGGCTGGCCAGCCGCCGCCGGTACCGCTGGACCGACGGCCGGATCAGCGACTACTGGGACGAGGTGTTCGCCTCGGACGGGTTCGACGGGCACGCTGCGGCCCTCGACGACCAGTCCGCCTTCATCGCCAGCCTCGGCAGCAACCGGTCGCCCCGGATGCGGGACGTCCTCGGCACCATCCAGGCCGACCAGGACGCCATCATCCGCGCCGGATCACGCGGCGCGCTCGTCGTCGACGGCGGCCCGGGCACGGGCAAGACGGTCGTCGCCCTGCACCGCTCCGCCTACCTCCTCTACGCCGACCCCCGCCTCGGTCACCGTCGTGGCGGCGTCCTGTTCGTCGGTCCGCACCGGCCCTACCTGGCGTACGTCGCCGATGTCCTCCCCAGTCTCGGCGAGGAGGGCGTGCAGACCTGCACCCTGCGGGACCTCGTCGACGAGGGGGCGTCGGCGGCGGTCGAGGCCGACCCGGAGGTGGCCCGCCTGAAGTCGTCCGCGGACCTGGTGAGGGCGATCGAGAAGGCCGTCGCGTTCTACGAGGAACCGCCCACCCAGGGGATGACGGTCTCGACCCACTGGTCCGACGTCCGGCTGACCGCCGGCGACTGGGCCGTGGCCTTCGAAGCGGCGCCCGGTGTGCCCCACAACGAGGCCCGCGACCAGGTCTGGGAGGAACTCCTCACGATCCTCGCCGACAAGCACGACAGCGACGACCACGACGGCGACCACGGTGTCTCACCCGCCCAGCTGCGCAAGTCGCTCGCGCAGGACCGAGAATTGGTCACCGCCTTCAACCGCGCGTGGCCCCTGCTCGAAGCGGCCGACCTCGTCTCGGACCTGTGGTCGGTGCCCGCCTATCTGCGGATGTGCGCGCCCTGGCTCAGCCCCGACGAGGTACGGAAACTGCAGCGCGCGGACACCCACGCCTGGACCGTGTCCGACCTGCCGATCCTGGACGCGGCACGCCGGCGACTCGGCGACCCGGAGGCGGCCCGGCGAAAGCGCCGGCACGAGAGCGTCCTCGCCGCCCAGCGTGAGCGCATGACCCAGGTCGTCGACAACCTGATCGACGCCGCCTCCGACTCCGGCGCCGACGGTGACGACGGCGAAGGCCTGGTGCGGATGCTGCGCGGCCAGGACGCCAAGGTCAGCCTGGTCGACGAGTCCGAACTGACCACCGCCGACCCGGACCTGCTCGCCGGGCCGTTCGCCCACGTCGTCGTGGACGAGGCCCAGGAACTGACCGACGCGGAGTGGCAGATGCTGCTGCTGCGCTGCCCGTCCCGGAGCTTCACCATCGTCGGGGACCGCGCCCAGGCCCGGCACGGGTTCACGGAGTCGTGGGAGGAACGGCTGGAGCGGATCGGGCTCGACCGGGTCACCCTGGCCTCCCTGAGCATCAACTACCGGACGCCGGAGGAGATCATGGCGGAGGCCGAGCCGGTCATCCGGGCCGCCCTCCCCGACGCCAACGTGCCGACCTCGATCCGCAGCGGCGGGGTTCCTGTTGTCCACGGTTCGGTGTCGGACCTGGATGCCGTCCTCGACACCTGGCTCGCCTCACACGCCGACGGCATCGCCTGCGTCATCGGCGACCCCGGGTTCCGGCCGACGACCTCACGCGTCCGGTCGTTGACCCCGTCACTGTCGAAGGGGCTCGAATTCGACCTGGTCGTCGTCATCGACCCCGAGACGTTCGGCGAGGGCATCGAGGGGGCCGTGGACCGCTATGTCGCGATGACCCGGGCGACCCAGCAACTCGTCATCCTCACCCGTTAGTTCCTAGGCGGACACCGAGGTGACGAACGCGGCGAAGGCCTCCGGCGTGAGCGTGAGAGCACCCAGGTCGGGGGCCTTTGAGTCGCGGACGGCGATGTGGGGGGTGAGGGAGGCTACTTCGACGCACTCGCCGCCACTCGTGCCGCTGTAGCTGGACTTACGCCACGCTGCGGCCGTCAGCTGCTGGCTGGTCTCCATAGCGTTCCTCCATCACCCAGGCGGGCGCGGACTCCTGATCGTCGAGGCCGTCACCGACCGCTGGGGCTGGTACAGCCTGCCCACGCATCCCACACGTACCGGAAAGACCGTCTGGTTCGAGTGCGAGAGTAAGGAGTCGGTGTGATGGAAACCATGACATACCCCTCTCCCCCCTCTCCCTCCTCCCACATACCGTGGAGCGATGTCCCCTCTGGTCAGAATCAGCAGCGCGTTCGCGCCCCGCTTCGCAGAGTTCGCGTTCGAGCCTGCCTTCACGGCGGCCGTGGATCAGCACGTCGCCGAGATCAGGGAACGGATCGCGGCCGGCGGCCCCGGGCTCGTCCCCCGGCAGCCGCACCGCGAACACCTCACCGACTACGCCCTCGGGTTCCTCGACGCACTCGACGAACTCGACTGGCGTGAACCCGTAGGACACGACTACGCGGTGTGCCGCCTCACCGCCATCAGCTGGCTGGTGGAACGGCACAGCCTCCTTGAGGAGAACTCGGAGAACCTCGGCTAGAGCGCCGGATCCGTCGGGCTCACGATCGCCCGCAGTGCTGCCAGGTGCCCCTGGTAGGCCTGCCGGCCTCGCTCGGTCAGGCGGAGCCAGACGCGCTGGCGGGTGTCGCGGACGGCTTTGCGCTGTTCGACGTAGCCGGCGTCCATCAGCACGGTGACGTGTTTGCTCAGCACGGAGGCGGAGAGGTCGAGTTGGTTCTGGACCAGGCCGAACTCCGCCTCGTCGGCGGTGTCCAGCAGGGCGCAGACGCGTAGCCGGTTCGGGGCGTGGATGGTGGTGTCGAACCCCGCCAGCGGGTCGTGGTCCTGGGCGCTCACGTGGTCTTCCGGTGCAGGCGGACGAAGGCGAGGTGGAAGCCGACGGACACGGCGACGCCGATCAGCGAGGCCGCGATCAGCCACACCGGCCGCCCGGTGACGCGGAACGCGAGCGCCGACCCCACCAGCAGCACGGGCAGGCCGGCCATGAGCGGCACGGCCGCCCGCTTCGGCAGCACGTCCAGCCGCAGCGCCACCCCGGTCCTGTCGCGCCAGCCCTTGGCCGCGACGGCCAGCAGCGCCCCGTACACCGCGGTGATCGCCAGCATGACGCCCACCCAGGCGAGGCGCGGCAGCAGCCAGTCCGTGTCGGCCATGATGCCGCCGTAGGTGATCGGAAGCGCCGCGATGTAGAGCGTGAGCGCGATGAAGAACCAGGTCGGCCATGGTGTGGCCGACAGTGCCGCGGCGGAGGCCCGGACCTGCTCGGTGTCGGCCAGTGCGGCACGAGCCTGCTCCGGCGTCAGTCGTACCCCGTTTGTTTCCATGACGGAAAGCGTAGCCGATAGTTTCCAGCATGGAAAGATGCGGGTTTCCAGAACGGCAAGTGACGAGCCTTGGTCTAGACCTTGACGTGTCCCGCTCACCAGAGCAGCCTGAGAGCGCTCTCAGGAAAGCGACGAGCAAGCGACACGAGGAGGGACCAACGTGTTTGCCCAACGGAAAGTGCGGAAAATTCGGAAGGCGCGGAGGGTACGGAAGGTGCTGGTGCCCCTGGTCGCCGCCGCGGCCGTCGCCACCGGACTCACGGTCGCGGGCCCGGCGCCGTCCCACGCCGAAGCCGCGGTGCCGACCACCATCCCGCTGGAGTTCAGGAACAACTCGGGGCGCGGCGACCAGATCTACGTCTACAACATCGGAACCGAGCTCTCGACGGGCCGGCAGGGCTGGGCCGACGCGAACGGCACGTTCCACGCCTGGCCCACGGGCGGCAACCCGCCGACCCCCGCGCCCGACGCGTCGATCGCCGGACCGGCGAACGGGCAGACGATGACACTCCGGATGCCGAAGTTCTCCGGCCGCGTCTACTTCTCCTACGGCCAGAAGCTGGTCTTCAGGCTGACCACGGGCGGTCTCGTGCAGCCCGCGGTGCAGAACCCCTCCGACCCGAACGCGGACATCCTCTTCAACTGGACCGAGTACACGCTCAATGACGCCGGTCTGTGGATCAACAGCACACAGGTCGACATGTTCTCGGCCCCGTACGCGGTCGGCGTCAAGAACACCGCCGGCGCCGTCAAGAACACCGGCCACCTGAAGGCCGACGGCTACGCGGGCTTCTTCAACGCCCTGAAGGGCCAGCCCGGCGGCTGGGCCAACCTCGTCAGAACGCGGTCCGACGGCACGATCCTGCGCGCCCTCTCCCCCGGCCACGGCATCGAGTCCGGCGCCCTGCCGCGCACCGTCATGGACGACTACGTCAACCGCGTGTGGACCAAGTACGCCGGCTCCACCCTGACGGTGACGCCGTTCGCGGACCAGCCGGCCACCAAGTACTACGGCCGGGTCTCCGGCAACGTCATGAACTTCACCAACAGCTCCGGCGCCGTCGTCACCACCTTCCAGAAGCCTGACGCCGACAGCATCTTCGGCTGCCACAAACTCCTGGACGCACCGAACGACCAGGTGCACGGCCCGATCTCCCGCACCCTGTGCGCCGGCTACAACCGCTCCACCCTCCTGACCAACTCCAGCCAGCCCGACCCGAGTTCGGCCGGCTTCTACCAGGACACGGTGACCAACCACTACGCCCGCAAGATCCACGCCCAGATGGCCGACGGCAAGGCGTACGCCTTCGCCTTCGACGACGTCGGCAACCACGAGTCGCTGGTCAACGACGGCGCCCCGCAGACGGCGTACATCACGCTCGACCCGTTCAGCTGAGCGAGGGGCCCTGGCCCTGGGCGCACACCCTCCGGTACGCCACTCCCGGCGCATACGTCCGCCACTGTTCCCGCGAGAGGTCCGCCCCCGTGCCCGCCCGGGCGCACACCTGGGCGGCCGCCTGTTCCGGGTGCACCGCGTACCGCTGGAGGGGGACATGGGCGCTCCCCGCGTACAGGGTGCCGCTGTCGGCGCTGAAGGCGAGGGTGTCGATCGGCTCGCCCGGTGTGGTCAGGGGGCCGCCCAGGGGCTGTTGGGTGGTGATGTCCCAGAGCTGGAGTGTGCCGGTGCCGCCCCCGACGGCCAGGGTGGCGCCGTCCGGGCTGACCGCCAGCGCGCTCACCGCTTCCGGTTCCTTGCCCAGCGGAGCGGGGAAGACGTTGCGCAGGATGCCCGTACGGTCGCTCAACTCCCCGTCCCACAGGGCGACCCGTCCGGTCAGGTCGCCCGCGGCCAGGCGTGAACCGTCGGTGGCGAAGGCGAGGGCGCTGATCTGTTCGCCCTGGACGAGGCCCTTGCGGGCGACCTTCCCTGTGCGGGGATCCGCGGTGCGGTTGTCGCCGACAAGGAGGCCGCTTTCGGGGTGGGCGGCCAGGTGGGTGCTGGTCAGGCCGCTGAGGGTCGTCGTTCTGCGGCCCGTGTCGGTGTCCCACGCCTCGTCGACCGGTTTGCCGAGGACCGGTAGGCGGGCCGCGTACAGGGTGCCGCCGGCTGGGCCCAACGCGAGGGCGGCCACCGGGGCGGCGGACTCGGGCGTCGCGAGTTCCAGGGTTGCGCGGGCCCGGTTCTGGCCCAGATCCCAGACCGTTAAGCGTTGCGGGGACGCTTCACGGCCGGGCGCCGAGACACCGTACGCGAGCGCCTTGCCGTCGGGGCTGAACGCGAGGAGGGCCGACGTGTGTTCCGGGATCACCGGGTCGGCGGGGTCGGCCGACACGGGCGGGGGCGGGGCGGGGAGGGCGCGCAGGAGGCGGCCGTCGGAGGTGGCGCGGAGTTCGAAACGGTAGCCGTCGTCGAGGAGTTCGGCGGTGGCGTAGGTGCGGGCGTCCGGGCTCACGCGTACCGCCGTCAGCGGGTCCTCGCGCCAGGCGGGCGTGACCGCGAGGCCCAGTTCCAGGCAGTGGACGGCGCCGCCTTCGAGGTAGCGCAGGGCGGTCCGGCGGGTGGGGTCCCAGGAAAGGCCGTACAGGTGCTGGTTGTTGAGGGGGTGCCGGAACACGGGGGCCGCCGGGTCCGACAGGCGCCACACCCGGATCTCCGCGCCGGCGGCGGTCGCGAGGAAGGTGCCGTCCGGGGTGAACGCGGCCCGTTCCGCGCCCGGTTCGTCGAGGTGGGCGACCCCGCGGGCGGACACCGTGTCCCATACCGTCACGCCGGACTCCGAGAGCGCGGCGAGCCGGTCGCCGCCGGCGCCGAACACCAGGGCGGTCCGTTCCGCCTCGTCGCACAGGCCTCGGGTCCGTTGCCAGGGGCCGGGACGGGTGCGGTGGCGGGCGATGTCCCAGACCTGCGGGGACCCGCCCGCCGGGCAGACGGCGACCAGGCGGCCGTCCGCGCTCACGGCCTGAGTCACCGACCCGCCCGCCACCCGGCCCCCGAACAGCACGCCGCCGTCCGTGACCGACCGCAGGCGCACCCGGTCGTCGTCGATGTCGCTCACGACGTAACCGCCCGCCGCGATGTCGATGACGGAGGTGAGGGGGAGAGGACGCGGGTCGCCGGTCCAGCGGCCGGTGGCCGTGTCCCACAGGCGGATGCCGGCGTCCCCGGCGACCGCGACGACCCTGGCGTCGGGGCCGGCCGCGAGCACCTCGCCGGCGGGGAGGTGGCCGGAGGCGGTGCGGCGGCCGTCGACGACGTCCCAGGTCCGCCAGGCACGGCCGTCGACGCTGAGCAGCGTACGGCCGTCGTCGGCGAGGAAACGTGCCGGTCCGTCGCCCGCCGCGGGGTCGGTGAACACGGCGTGTTCCGCCTGGGCGAGGGAGCCGAGCAGCGCCCGGCGGGCCTCGGGCAGCGGCGAGATCCGCCAGGCGGCGACGCCCAGCAGCATCGCGGTGCGCGGATCGGTCGTCCGCATCGCGTCGGCGATGTCCGCGACCCGGCGCGCGGCGTCGTCGGTGTGATGGCGCGCGTTGTCGACACTCAGGTGCCAGACGGCCAGCCCGCCCATCAGGGCCACCGCCAGTACGGCGGACAGCGCGCCGACGAGGACCCGGGAGCGCCGGGTGACGCGGGCGGTGGCCCGGGCCTGCGACGTGCGGGCCGCGAGCGCCGCGTCGAGGAACTCGCGCTCGGGCGGGGTGAGCCGGCCCTGTTCCCCGGCCGGCTCACCGGCGAACAGTTCCTCGGCGCGGGCCAGTCTGCTGCCCCGGACCAGCGCTCCCGGGTCACGGTCGTGCTCCAGCCAGAGCCGCGTCTCCTCGGCCAGCCGCCGATGGTGGCGCAGCCACTCCCGGTCCGCCTCGATCCAGTCGCGCAGCCTCGGCCAGCAGGTGATCAGCGCCTCGTGGGCGAGCTGGACGCCGTCCTCGTCGACGGTGAGGAGCCGGGCGCGGGCCAGGCGTTCCACCACCACGGGCACATGGTGGTCGGTCGTCGACTCGGCCAGTTCGGCCCGGGTCAGCGGGCGCCGGGTGTCGGCGCCGCCCTGCCCCGGTTCGACCATCCGCAGCAGCAACTGGCGGGTTCTGCGCGCCTGGGCGGGGGTCAGCTGCCCGTACACCTCCTCCGCGCTCGCCGCGATCGCCCCGCGCACCCCGCCCGCCGCCTCGTACGCGGCCAGCGTCAGCAGCCGGCCCCGGCGACGGCGCCAGGTCTCCAGCAGCACGTGCGACAGCATCGGCAGCGCGCCCGGCCGGTCGAGGACCTCCTCGACGATCCGCGCGGTCAGCTCCCGCTCGACCAGCAGCCCGACGGCCGCCGCCGGCCGGGTCACCGCCTCCCGCAGCTCGTCCGCCGTCATCGCCCCGACCAGCAGCCCGGCCCCGCCGAGCGCGTCCGCGAGTTCCCGGTGCTCGGCGCAGCGGGCGTAGAAGTCGGCCCGTACGGACACGAGTACACGCAACCGGCTGTCCGGGTCCCGGGCGGCCAGCAGGAGGTCGACGAACCGGGTCCGCTCGGCGCGGTCGTGGCACAGGGTGAAGACCTCCTCGAACTGGTCGACCACCACCCAGGTCTCCGGGTCCCCCTCCTTCGGGGTGAGCAGCTGCCCGTACGTCTCGGCCGGCCGCTCCCCGGGGGTGAACACCCGTACCGCGGCAGGGTCGGGGCGCTCGGGACCGGCGCTCTCCTGCTGGAGGCGGGGTATCAGCCCGGCCCGCAGCAGCGAGGATTTCCCGCTCCCCGACGCCCCGAACACCACCGCGAACCTGTGCTCCCGCACCAGCCGCAGGAGCTCGCCGACCAGTTCGTCCCGCCCGAAGAACAACTCCCGGTCGTCCGAATCGAAGGGGGCCAGCCCACGGTAGGGCGCCGCGGCCTCCCCGTCCTCGTCGCGGGCCGCGGACGCGGCTTCCGCCTCGGCGTCCTTCCAGCGCGGCTCCCACTCACCCGGGTCGCCCCCGCACGCCCGTACATACCCCTGGACCACCGCGAGCGACGGCAGCCGCTCCCCCCGCGCCGCCTCGGACAGCGTCGCCGCGGAGAACCCTGCCACCTCGGCCATCCGGCGGTACGAGCAGCCGCCCGCCGTCCGCCGCAACTCCCGCAGCTCATGGGCGAACAGCTGCACGGGACCGGCCTGCGGGTCCACCGGTCTCTCGGGACGCCCCATGAGCTCCACCCTCCCCATCCCCGTACGGCACAGGAGCCACACCACAGGGAAAAACGGGCCGAGCGCCATACCCGTTCACAACGAAAACGGTCGGGGTGGTGAAAACGAACTCGCGACGACGGAATTGAACGGCCTGATGAAAGGGGTGCCAGTCAACTTTCCGGCTGCCAGTCTCGGTCCCGCCACGCCGGACGACGGCACGACCGAGCCGTGTTCCCGGCACGACCCAGTGGAGAGCACCCGCAATGTTCAAGGCATCCACGCACCACCGCAGAACCGCCCGTCTCGGCCGAGCGGCACTTGTCGCGCTCAGCGCCGGCGTGCTGACCGTCGGCATCTCGACGAACGCGTCCGCCGCGATCCTGAACCCGCTGCCGGAGAACGCGAGCACCTTCCAGAAGAAGTACCAGCCGCTCTGGGA
Source organism: Streptomyces sp. NBC_00576 (assembly GCF_036345175.1). Classification (NCBI taxonomy): domain Bacteria; kingdom Bacillati; phylum Actinomycetota; class Actinomycetes; order Kitasatosporales; family Streptomycetaceae; genus Streptomyces; species Streptomyces sp. NBC_00576. The sequence continues at coordinate 5,217,678 of NZ_CP107780.1, forward strand.
CTACGACTCGGACAGCTGCTTCCCCGCGGCGGCCGTCGACGCGAGCGGAAAGCTCAACGGCGGTCTGGACAACACCGGGTCGATCACCGGCGGCTGCCGGACCAACCACCTCGGCAAGGCCAACACGTACTCGCAGAGCTGGTGCAAGAACGGCTGGTGCGCGTACGTCTACGGGCTCTACTTCGAGAAGGACCAGACCCTCAACGGTGCCGACGCCTTCGGTCACCGCCACGACTGGGAGTCCGTCGTGGTCTTCCAGAAGCAGGGCGAGGAGAGTCCCCGCTTCCTGTCCGCCTCCCGGCACGGCGGTTACAGCACCCACCCGATCAACGAGGTGCCGATGGGCAGGCTGAACGGCGAGTCGAGCTACAACCGCGTCGAGATCGTCTACCACAAGGACGGCGCGAGCACGCACGCCTTCCGCTTCGCCAAGTGGGGCGAGACCCCGGTGGCGTGGGGCGACGGCGGCTGGGACCACCCGGCGCTGGTCACCATGGAGAACATGGACAAGACCCCGCGCGACCAGCTGTGGAACTCCAAGTGGGGCGACGCCAACTTCCCGCTGACCGGCAACCTCCAGAGCAACATCAACAAGGCCCGGGAGGCCGACAGCCGCGCCGCGTCCGCCATCCCCGCGTTCTGACACCCGGGTTCGCGCTGCCCGGGTTCGTGACGCCCGGGCCGTCCTGAGCAGCCGCCGGTGGGACCAGAACTCCCCCGCCCCGTCCCACCGGCGGCACCAACCCGACCGTCCCGGTCACATGTCGTCGGTACGCGGCGGCATATCGGTCTGTCCGGTCTGCCCGGTCCGTCCGGACTGTTCGGTCCGTTCCCGGACCGGCTGGTTGGCGAGGGCGTCCGCGCGTCCCGCCTGATACGCGCTGACACTTCCCTTGGCGGTCGCGGTCTCCCGCTCGGCCGCCGTCAGCATCCGCTCCCAGCGGTGCCGCATCGGCGCGATCATGCCGCCGCCGATTCCGACGACCAGGATGCCGACGACGGTGGCGAGCGCGGCGTACAGCACCGGCTGGGTGACATCACGGGCGATGCCCGCCTGGCCGAGGGCGGCGATGACGCCCAGCGCCAGGATGCAGCCCCAGACGATGTTGGCGACCGTACGCCCGTACGAGACGGACGAGAGCGCACCGGCGACGATCCCGCGCACGGCGTTGGCGATGGCCATCGCCACGACGATGAGAACGACGGCGACGATGCCGCGCGGCAGCCAGGCCACGATGCCGTTGATCATCGTGCTGACCGGGTTGGCGCCGAAGACGCCGAGCGCGAGCTGGAGGGTGATCAGCATCAGCGCGTAGTAGACGATTTTGCAGACGATCCCTGTCAGGTCGTACGCGGAATCCCTCAACAACCGGTCCGTACCCGCCCGTTCGGCCAACCGCTCCGAACCGATCTTGCGCAGGACGCGGTCGAGAACACGGGCGATCAGCTTCGACACGACCCAGCCGATGGCCAGGATGATGAGGAACGCTACGAGTTTCGGCACGAACGTGGCGATCTTCGACCAGGCGTCGTCGAGCCCCTGGGTGAAGTCGATGGCAAGCATGGTGCTGGTGGTGGCCATTGGACGGCCTTCCTTCGGTAGGTGGGTAGGTGCTACCGGCCCCTCCCTCGGGGATATCAGCGGCGGCGGCCGACGGCCGCGAATGCGCAGCCGAACGGGTGATCGGGTGCTCAGGTCGGAGGCATACGCTGCCCACGTGACCTCTCCCGCCGCCGGCACCGCCCTCGACCTCACCGCAGACCTCCCCCTCCCTGCCCTGGAGGATCTCTACCGCGACCTGCACAGCCACCCGGAACTGTCCCTGGCGGAACACCGCACGGCGGGCCTGCTGGCCCAGGCGCTGCGGAAGTCCGGGTACGAGACGACGGAGGGTGTGGGCGGCACGGGCGTCGTGGGCGTCCTGCGCAACGGCGAAGGCCCGACGGTCCTGCTCCGCGCGGACATGGACGCGCTCCCGGTCACGGAGGAAACCGCCCTCCCGTACGCCTCCACCGTCCCGGGCGTGATGCACGCCTGCGGCCACGACCTGCACGTGACCTGGCTGGCGGGGGCCGCCCAGGCGCTGTCGGCGGGCCGGGACGCGTGGCGCGGCACGCTGGTGCTGGTCGGCCAGCCCGCCGAGGAGACGGGCGAGGGCGCGCGGGCGATGCTGGCGGACGGCCTGTACGAGCGTTTCCCGCGCCCGGACGCGCTGCTGGGGCAACATGCGGCGCCGGGCCCTGCCGGCCTCTACCCGCACATCCCCGGCCTGATCATGTCGGCCTCGACGGACGTCGACGTGATCGTGCACGGCCGGGGCGGCCACGGCTCCCGCCCCGAAACGACGGTCGACCCGGTGGTGACGGCGGCCTACCTCGTCACGCGCCTCCAGACGGTCGTCTCGCGCGAGATCGCGGCCCGCGACTCCGCCGTCCTCACGGTCGGCATGATCGAGGCGGGCACCCGGCACAACATCATCCCGTCGACGGCCCGAATCGCCCTGAACCTACGCACCCAGTCCGACGCTGTACGGGAGCGCATGCTGGCCGCGATCAGGCGTATCGCCCAGGGCGAGTGCCTGGCGGCGGGCTGCCCGCGCGAACCGGAGATCCGGGTGGGCGCGACCTTCCCGGTGACGGTCAACAACGCGACGCTCGACGAACAGGTGGCCGAGGTCCACCGGGAGGTCTTCGGCGCGGGCACGGTCTTCGACCCCGGCCCCGCGATGGGCAGCGAGGACTTCGCCCACCTGGCGACGGACCAACTCCCGTACTCCTACTGGTTCGTGACGACCACACCGGCCGAGGTGTGGAACGCGGCGGACGGCGGCGACGACCTGATGGCGAGGCTCGCGGCGGTACCGAGCAACCACAGCCCGCTGTTCGCACCGGACCTGTCGACGGTGGGCCCAGGGGTGCGGACACTGGTGTCCGGAGCCCTGGCTGTCCTGTCGTCGCCCTAACCGGGCACGTGCTGGACGGACTCCAGCTTCTGCAACTGCCGTTCAGCGTGCCGTACGGCCCCTTCGCGCCGACCGGGCACGCGGCGCCGCAACTCGACGACCACCGGGCCGAGTTCACGCGCGTCGGCGCTCTCGCCGAGGCTCGTCCACTGGTGGTGGGCCCGGTCGACGGCCGCCTCGACAGCGGGCGCGTCCGACGCCTGCCCGGCACCGAGCCGCGTACCGGCGACGGTCAGCCAGGCCCGGCAACTCCGGGCCGGATCCCCGGCGAACATCGCGAGATCGGCCCGCACCTCGGTCCAGTGCAGCGCCTCTTCGGAGGCGGCACCGTACGCCCGAAAGGCGGCCTGCTCCCACTGAGCGGCAACCGCATCGGCGTCCCCGTGCCGGCCGGCCTGAACGGCGGAGGTGATGAAGGAGTGCGGATCACTGTCCTTCACGGCTTCGAGCCGCCGGGGTGCCGTTTCGGCTCGGCGCGATGTCATTTCGGCCGGGTCCTGTGCTGCCTGCGCCGGTGCCGGCGCCGGCGCCTCTTCCGCGGGGGGTCTGGGGGCGGAGCCCCCAGGTACGGACGGGACGGGCAGGGGCGGCGGGGGCGAGACAAACCCGGCGTTCACACCCGCCCCGGACACCGCGTCCCAAGCCAGCACCACATCCCCGTACGCCACCCCCTCCGACGACAACCGCCCGAGCGCCTGCTGATGCAACCGCCCCGCATCAGGCCGGTACCCGCTGCGCAGAATCGTCGCGACCGTCTTCATGTACGCCGGCACCGCCACCGCCCGCCGAGGCGGCGGCGGAGCCACCCGCCCGTACACACTCACCCCCCGCCCCGCATCGAACACCCGCCCGGTGACGTACTGCCACGCGGCGGCATCGGCGTGCAGGTCGAGGAACAGCGTCGTGGTTCCCGGCGCCCGCAACCGCAGCTCCTCCGCGAACCAGTGCCAGGGAAACCCGGTGTAGCGGATCGTCGCGGGGGTCGTACGGGCCAGGGCGAGATGCGGAAGGTGCTGTTTGCGGTCGAGTTGGAGCTGTCCGGTGAGGAAGACGGTGAGCGGTCCGGGGGCCACCGCGGCGGCGCGCAGCCGGGTGAGCACGGCCTGCGGCTCCAGCGGGTCGGCGAGTTCGACGACGTTCGCGGTGTCGGCACCGGACAGCACGGCGGGGGAGACAGCGGCGAGCACGGGCAGCACGGACGCCGCGTCCACCAGACAGCCCTTGCCCACGGGCGAGGCGGCGAGCAGCAGCGCGGTTCCGGTCGTGGAGCCGATCGAGCCGATCGAGCCGCTTGAACCCGATGTTCCAGCCATGGCCCCTCCCCTCACGTCGCTCACGCCCCTCAGGTCCGTCACATCCCTAGGCAGCACCGTAACCGGTGCGACTGCGAAGGGGGATTGGCGGTAGGTCTATCGCCTCTATCGCCCCCTATGGACGGCTTGTACCGCGCCGCACCGCGAACACCGTCGTGTCGTCGGCGAGACGCCCACCGCAGTGCCGCAGCGTGCCGTCCCGTACGAACGCCACGAGGCGCTGCGGATCGGCGGTGCGCGGATCGTCGGCGACGGCGTCGGCGACGCGTTCGCGCAGCGGGAAGAAGGTGCCGTCGGCGTCCCGGGCCTCGGTGACGCCGTCGGTGACGAGGAGCAGGGTCTCCCCGTCGGCGAGCGGCACCCGGACCACGGACGCCGGCCCACCCTCGCCCCGGGCCAACTCACTGAGCCCGAGCGGGAGTCCGTCCCCCGGCGGCAGGCTCCGTACGCCGTCGGGAGACACGATCAGGGAAGGCTCGTGCCCGAAGTTGACGACCTCGACGGCGAGCCCCGCGGCAGCCTCTCCCCGATTCTCCGGGAAGCCGATGAGGACAGCCGTGGCGAACCGGTCCCCGTCGTCCCGCCCCATGGCCGCCCGGTAACGGACGTGCCGCAGCATCCGTACCTCCAGACGTTCCGCGACGGTCGCGAGCGCCGGTTCGTGGTACCCGGCCTCCCGGAACGTGCCGAGCAGGGCGGCGGCCGCCTCGACCGCGTCGAGCCCCTTGCCCTGGACGTCGCCGATGAGGACCCGGGTGCCGTGCGGGCCGGGCTGGACGTCGTAGAAGTCGCCGCCCACGCGGGCGAAGGCGTCGGCGGCGAGATAGACGGCCGCGTGGTCGAGGCCGCCCCAGCCCGGCGGCAGCGGACGCAGCACCGTACGGCGGGTGGTCTCGGCGACGTCCCGCATGTGCAGCATGCGCCGCTCGCCGCGCAGCCGGACCACGCAGGCGAGGACGGCCAGGACCCCGCCCAGGGCGACGAGGATGAAGTCGGGCAGCCCGGTCTGGTACTGGTGCGGCCAGGCGCCGTCGACGAACACATAGGTGGCGAGGGACAGGACCGCGAAAGCGACCGTCCCGGCCACCCGGCAGAGCGCGGCGGCGATCCCTGGCACCAGCACGATCCACGAGATGATCCGGAACTCGCCGGTGGTGTTCCAGTCGAGGACCGCGATCCCGATGAGCAGCACCAGCGGCGGCACCCAGCCGACGCTGCGCCCGGCGACGGCGAGTGCCGAGAAGGCGGGCGACGAGAAGGCGGGGCCTTCGTCCGTGCCCACCGGCCTCACCGGCCCCACCAGGCGCCCGAGGCGCACCGGCTTCATGGAATCCAGCGAAACACGGTCGCCCCCCTCTGTCGACTTGTCTGTCGACGTATCTTTCGATGTGTCTTTCGACTTGCCAGCGGCCCTCCCCAGGTGTGCTCTGGAGGGCGGGGGCGAGAAGTGAGGAGCACTCTCATGGCTCACACGACGTCCGGTTTCCCGGACATCTTCAGCGCCCGGGCCCACATGGCCGCGAACCGGGTGCTGCCCGTCGTACTCGGGCTGGTCTACGGCTTCTGGGCCGCGGCCAACCGGCGCGACGGCGGTCCCATCACCGGCTGGAACGTCCTCTTCGGCTTTGTGAGCGCGCTGGCGTTCATGGTGGTGCTCATCGGCGTACGGGCAGTGGCGCCGCGCCTCAAGCGCGAACTGCACGCGGTGGCTTGGGGCGCGTTCGCCGGGGTCGCGTTCGGGTTCCTTTACAGCCAGACCGGGGCGAGTGTGCTGCGGTCGTCCGGGAACTCGCTGATGGTCGCGGGGTCCGTGACCGCGGTGCTGTTCTACCGCTACTACACGCACGAGGACGCGACCGGTCACCGGGTGAGCTGATCCCAGCGCCAGGTGGCGTCAGCCGAAGGTGACGTTCCAGTTGAAACTCCACGTCCCCGAGGCGCTCCAGTGGCCGTGGCCGCCTTCCTTCCACTCCGGGCAAGGGTCGGTGCAGCTGGGCACCGACCGGCCTCCGGTGTCGATGAAGGCGGCGCTCGCCCATGCGTCGACGCCCTTCAGCCAGTACCAGTGCGTGTTTCCGCGCACGGTCTGCCCGACGACCGAGCACTCGACGCGGCCGTGACTGCCGGGGGACAGCTGCCCGACGACGGGCGAGTCGATGGTCGGCTGCTGTCGCAGGTTCAGCTCGCCGGCGGAGACGACGGTGCCCCGGACCCCGGAGCCGTGGGAGCCGCCGGAGCTGCCTGGCGTGGCCGCCGTCGCCGTACCGAGCGGCAGGACCGATATCGACGCGGCAAGGATTCCGCCGGTGAGCAGGGCCGAGGTGGTGCGCATGATCCGCCTCCTGAGTCCCCGAATGAGTCCCGAACGAGTCCGCGGATGGGACCGCGAATGCACTGATGTCCCCCAAACCAGGAAACACCCGTCCGGGTGAACGTTCCACCGGAGGCTCCACCGCTGAGGCTTGTCCCGCACACCCAAATGCAGTCAACCGGCTCGCGCTTCCCACCCCCGGGCCATTGCCTGGAGGGGTGCCTCACCGTCTCCGGAGCGCCCTCTCGGCCGCGCTCACCGCCCTCGCGTGCCTGCTGCTGCCCTTCGGCGTGCTCTCGGCCTGGGCTGCGTACGGGCTCGCCGACACCGGCCGGTACGTCACCGCGATGGCGCCGCTCGCCGAGAACCCGTACGTCCAGGACGCGATCGCGGACAACGTCGGCGCCGGAATCGTGCACGCGGTCGACGTCGGCCCGCTCGAAGGCACCGTGAACCACTTCGTGCAGGACGCGGTCCACTCGTTCACCCGCACCGAAGCCTTCCGCACGGCCTGGGACACGGCGAACCGCGCCACCCACGAGGCCGTGCTGCACGCCCTGCGCGACGACCCCGACAGACAGCACCAAGACGACCCCGGCGGCCGCTACGGCAGTTACGGCGGCGAGGGCGCCGTCACCATCGACCTCGCCCCCGTCACCGCCCAGGTCAAGCGTCAACTCACCGCCGACCACGTGCCGTTGGCGAGCCACATCCCCATCGCGCACACCGAGGTCGCGGTCCTGCCCGCGCAGGACCTCGTACCGCTCCGGAAAGGTTTTCGCGTGCTCGAAGTCGCCGGTTTCTGGCTTCCGGTGACGGCCGGCATCCTCGCCGTCACCGGGATCGCGCTCGCCGTCCAGCGCCGCCGGGCGATCACGGCGACCGCGCTCGGTACGGCGCTCGGCGGGGCGCTGCTCGGCGTCGCGCTCGCGATCGTCCGCCACCTCACCCTCGCCGACCTGCCCCCGGGCGTCTCCGCACCCGCCGCCGGCGCCGTCTACGACGCCCTGACAGCCACTCTCCGTACGGTCTCCTGGCTGCTCCTCGCCCTCGGCCTCGCCGTCGCCGTCGGCATGTGGGTCACGGACCGGTACGGCCGCGCCGGGCGACTGCGGCGAGCGTCCGCAACGCCCGGACCAGTTCCGGTTCCGGAACCGACGCGAGCCCGAGCCTGACGGCGTCCGGCACCCGCTGCGGACCCACGGCGAAGGCGTTGCCCGGGGTGACGGCGATTCCGTGCGCCGCCGCGGCGGCCGTGAAGGTGTCCGCCCGCCAGGACGCGGGCAGCTCCCACCAGGCGTAGTAGGCGTGCGGATCGGACCGCACGATGCCCCCCGCCGCCGCCAACTCCCGTGCCACCAGCCGCTGTCGACGCGCCGCGTCCACCCGCTTGGCGGCCACGAGCCGCGCCACGGTCCCGTCCTGGATCCACCGCACCCCGGCCTCCAGCGCGAACCTCCCCGCACTCCACCCACCCGACCGCACAGCCGCCGCCACGGCCTCCGCCCGGTCCGGCGGTACGACGAGAAAGCCCACGGTGAGCCCGGGCGCGACCCGCTTCGACAACCCGTCGACGACATGGGCCAGTTCGGGAACATGGGCGGCGAGGGGCTGCTCTCCCGCTCCCGGCTCCAGGAGAAACGACCAGATCCGGTCCTCCACCACCGGTACGCGCAACTCCCGGACCACACCCGCGAGTTCACGCCTCCTCACCTCGCCCGTCGTCAGCGACGTCGGGTTGTGCAGCGTCGGCTGGACGTACAGCGCGGACAGGGGAGCAGAGTGGTGGGCGGCGGCGAGGGCGTCGGGGCGCAGTCCGTCCTGGTCCATGGCCAGCGGAACGAGGGTGATGGCGAGGCGGGCAGCGATCTCCTTGACCAGCGGATACGTCAACGCCTCGACGCCGACCCGGCCGCCCGGCCGGACCAGGGAGGCGAGGGCGGCGGCGATCGCCTGCCGGGCGTTGCCCGCGAACAGGACGCCATCGGGGTCGGGCCGCCAGCCCGGGGTGGCGAGCAGCCCGGCGACCGCCGCCCTGGCCTCGGCGGTACCGGTGGCGGGCGCCGGACGCAGCGCCCCGGTGAGCACGTCGGGGCGAAGGAGCGGTGCGAGCGCCGGGGCGAGCAGCTCCGACTGGCCGGGCGCGGACGGGTAGTTGAGCTCCAGGTTGACCGTCGTGGCCTGACTGCCCAGCGCCGGCTCGGCGAGCGCGCGCCCGGCCGGTGCGGGCGGTGCGGCCCGGACGAACGTGCCGCGTCCGACCTCGCCGACGACCAGTCCACGCCGCACGAGCTCGCCGTACACCCGCCCGGCCGTCGACCCGGCGATCCCGCGCCGCCGCGCGAACGCCCGCTGCGGAGGCAGCCGTTCGCCGGGCCGGAGCCGTCCGGTGGCGATGTCGTCGGCTATCCGGTCGGCGAGGCGTCGGTAGTCGTCCATCAGACTCCTAGCGAGGGGACCCGCGCCTTTAGGCGTGGGGGGAATCGCTTCTCAGTGTTGCTCTGACCTCAGCTTTGAGTACGGATGTTGTGTCTGCGGGCGGGGTGGGCGGTGCGCCAGGCGTCGAGCTGGCCCGTGGTCCAGGTGGGTGTGCGGCCGGTGTATTCGGGCTCGGGAAAGTCGTTGTCGGCGGCGTTCAGGTTGTGGATGCGGCGGATGCTGATGCCGAGGTATTCGGCGGCTTCGGCTCCGGTCAGGGGGCGTTGGGGCATGGGCCGATGGTAGGCGTTGCGTGATGTGAGTGCACGCATGGTAGCGTGATGTCACATCACGTAATGGAAGGGAGGCCGGAGGGTGATCCGCTCGTACAGGTTCTTGCTCCGGCCGACCGTCCAGCAGGCCGGGGCGCTGACGGAGATGCTCCGTGATCACTGCTCGCTGTACAACGGGGCGTTGCAGGAACGCCGCGACGCCTACCGGCACGTCTCGAAGACCGGCATCAAGTACGGCGAGCAGTCCGCGCAGCTCAAGGACATCCGGGCCTTCGACCCCGAGCGTCACGGCCGGTGGTCGTTCTCGTCCCAGCAGGCCACGCTGCGCCGCCTGGACAAGGCATTCCAGGCTTTCTTCCGCCGCGTCAAAGCCGGGGAGACGCCCGGGTACCCGCGGTTTCGTGGGGTGAACTGGTTCGACACGGTCGAGTTCCCCAAGGACGGCGACGGCTGTCGCTGGGACTCCACCCCCCAGGACCCGGTCACCCGGGTCCGCCTGCAAGGTGTCGGGCACGTCCGTGTCCACCGGCACCGTCCGGTCAGGGGCCGGGTCAAGACCGTCAGCGTCAAGCGTGAGGGTCGCCGGTGGTACGTGATCCTGGCGTGCGACGAGGTCCCCGCCGAGCCGCTTCCCGCGACGGGTGCGGTGACCGGTATCGACATGGGTGTCGCCCACTTTTTGACCACGTCCGAGGGCGAGCACATCGCAAACCCCCGCCACGGCCGTAAAAACACTGAGGCCCTGGCCGACGCGCAGCGGGCCCTGAGGGCGTTCCCCCGCCGGAAGCGGGAGAACCGCACGGCCCGCCACCGCCGGGCCGTGGAGAAGGTCGCCAACCTCCACCGCAAGGTCAGGCGGCAGCGCACCGACCACGCACACAAGACCGCCCTCGCCCTGGTCCGCGACTACGACACGATCGCGCACGAGCAGCTCCGTATCGCGAACATGGTCCGCACCCCCAAGGCCAAGCCCGACCCCGACGCGCCCGGCACCTTCCTGCCGAACGGGGCGGCGGCCAAGGCCGGGCTGAACAAGAGCATCCACGACGCGGGTTGGGGGGTGTTTCTGGGCATCCTCGCGCACAAGGCTGAAAGCGCCGGTCGCGTACTGATCCCGGTGGACCCCCGTAACACCTCCCGCACCTGCCCCGCCTGCGGGCACGTGTCCGGCGAGAACCGCACCACGCAAGCAAGGTTCGAATGCGTCTCGTGCACCCACACCGCGAACGCGGACGTGGTCGGCGCACTCAACGTCGCTGTCAGGGCCGGGCTGGTCCTTCCCGACGTGGCCTAGCCACCGACAGGAGAAGCCCGCGCGTTTACGCGTGGGAGGAGTCACGAATCCCCCGTACCCGTTCTCTAGTTCTCTCACATTGCACCGAGCGCAAAGATCCTATTGCACCGAGAAGTCGGGGCGATCTAGGGTCGTCCACATGCCCCCGCTTACCCCTCTTGCACCTCTTGTCCTCGTTCACGGCCACCCTTTCGACCACACGATGTGGAACCCGCAGATCGACGCGTTCTCCGCCACCCGCCGGGTCATCACCCCCGACCTGCGCGGCTACGGCACCTCCCGGGCGGCTCTCGAAGCCGCCACCCCGCTCTCGCGGTTCGCGCAGGACATCGAGGAGTTGCTCGACGAGGCGAAGGTGGAGTCGTGCGTGCTCGGAGGGCTGTCGATGGGCGGCCAGATCGTCATGGAGTGCTGCGACCGGTTCCCGGAGCGCATCCGGGGCGTCGTCCTCGCCGACACCTTCCCCACGCCCGAGACGCCGCAGGGACGCCTCGCCCGCAACGCGACGGCGGACCGTCTGCTCGCCGAGGGCATGCGCGGGTACGCCGACGAGGTGCTGGACAAGATGGTGGCCCCGTACGCCGACGCGGGCGTCAAGGCCCACGTCCACCGCATGATGACGGCCACCGACCCCCGCGGCGCGGCGGCAGCACTCCGGGGTCGCGCGCAGCGCCCCGACTACCGCCCCCTGCTGACGAGGCTCACCGTCCCGGTCCTGGTCGTCGTGGGCGCCGACGACGAGTTCACCCCGGTCTCCGACGCCGAGGCCATGCACGCGGCGCTCCCCGACTCCACGCTCCACGTGATCGAGCACTCCGCCCACATGCCCAACCTGGAACGCCCGGCGGAGTTCAACAAGGCCCTGGCCGACTTCCTGGCGACGCGGATCGACCCGGCCCCTGAACACCCGTAGGCCCCCGCATCGCAGGCTGCGCCGGCAGCGCTCCGGCGATAATGGGGGCCATGCCCCGCGAGTTCCCCATCGGCCTCACACCTCCCGACTGGCTGGTGCGGAACCTTCGGCCCCAGCCGGCCCCGCCCGTCAACCGCCCCGCCATGGCCCGCGCCGCCATCGCCATGGCGCTGCCCCTGGCCGTCGGCCTCGCCACCGACCACGCCGCCTACGGCGCCCTCGCCTCCATGGGCGCCCTCTCGGGCGTCATCGGGGACACCGCCGACGCGTACCGGATGCGCATCCTCAACATCGCGATCCCCCAGCTCTTCGGCGCGCTCGGCGTCACCCTCGGCTCGCTGGTGTACGGCCAGGGCTGGACCGCAGTCGCCGCTGTCACCGGGGTCGCCCTCGTCTCCGGGATGATCTCGACGATCGGCGCGGTCGCCTCCGTGTCCGGACTGCTGCTGCTCCTCAACTCCGTGATCGGGGCCGGGCTGCCGCTGCCGGGGCCCTGGTGGCTCGCGCCGGTGCTGATGTCCGGCGGCGGCCTGCTCGTACTGGCGCTGGCCCTGCTCGCCTGGCCGCTCCGCTCGGGGGTGCCGGAACGGGCGGCGGTCGCGCAGACCTACCGTACGGTCGCCGAACTCCTCACCGCCTGCGCCACCGACGGGTACGAGGACGCCCGGTACGCCGTCACCCAGTCCCTCAACAAGTCGTACGACCTCGTCCTCGCCCGGCGCGCCCGCCACCACGGCCGCAGCCCCGAACTGGTGCGTCTGCTCGCCCAGTTGAACGCCATCACCCCGGTCGTCGAGGCCGCCCCAGCCGCCCACCAGGCCGGCCGCCCGCTGCCGCCCGAGGTCCCGGAAGCCGTCCGTCACCTCGCCGAAGCCATCGAGACGGGCTACAGCGGCCCGACCGGGCTGAGCATCCCCGCGCCGGCCGACCACACCTCCCGCGCCGTCGAACAGGCGCTGCGCCACACCGCCGAAGTGGTCGGCAGCCGCTCCCCCGACCTCCGTATCTCCGGGGTCGAGGACCGGCTCGGGCGGCCGGGCGCCCTGCGCGTACGGGCCGCCGGCGCCGCCCGGGACGTCGTCCTGTCCGCCGACTCCTGGCGCTACGGACTGCGCCTCGCCCTGTGTATCGGCCTCGCGCAGGTGCTGGTCTCGATCGTCCCGGTGCCGCGTTCGTACTGGGTCGCGCTGACCATCACCTTCGTCCTGAAGCCCGACTTCGGCTCCGTCTTCTCCCGGGCCCTGCTGCGCGCCCTCGGCACGGTCGCGGGGCTGGTCATCGCGGCCGCGGTGCTCGTCCAGGTGCCACGCGGCTGGTGGGACGTACCCGTGATCCTCCTTCTCGCCACGCTGATCCCGGCGCTCACCCCACGCGGGTACGGATACCAGACTGCCGCCATCACCCCGGTGATCCTTCTCCTCTCCGACATCCTCAACCACCAGGGCACGGCACTGCTGCTGCCACGGCTCCTCGACTCCCTCATGGGGTGCGCAATCGCCCTCGTCGCCGGGTACCTCCTGTGGCCGGAGAGCTGGCACACCCGCGTCGGCGACCGCCTCGCCGACGCGGTCGCGGACACGGCCCGCTATGTGGAATCGGCGTTCCGCCCGGACACCGAGGGTGCGGCACGGGCACGTATGCGACGGCGCCTGTACCGCGATCTCTCCGTCGTCCGTACGGAGTTCCAGCGCGCCCTGACCGAACCGCCGCCCACCGGACGACGGGCGGCGGCCTGGTGGCCCCTGGTCGTCGCGGTGGAACGCATCGTCGACGCGACGACCGCGGCCCGCGTCCACATCAAGCAGGGCGCCAAGCCACCGTCCGACGCCGAGATCACCCAAGTCGCCGAACAGCTACGGGAGTTGTCGGACGGACTGCGCCGTATCGAGACGCTGTACGCGGTGCGTACGGACCTCAGCGGACCGGCGGACAGTGTGCTGGAGCCGCTACGGCAGGAGGTGGCGGCGGCGAGGGCGATCACCTCGCCCAAGTAAGCCACCCCGAGGTAACCGGCCGGGCAAGACGGGCGCGGGCCGTCCCTGTGCAGAGGGACGGCCCGCGCCTGTGGGGGGTGGGGCTGGGGGTACTGGGGGACTACTCGGTTACTCGGGTCTGCTGCGGACCACTGCGGACCACTGGGGGTCAACCCACTTGCTACTGACTACTGAACCTTGCTGAGGGCCTTCGCGAGCCCGTTGGCCCACAGCCGGTTCACGCGGGAGCGTTCGGCCGAGTTCGGGACGGCGTTGGTGCAGGACGTGCCGGGACCGCCGCCCGACATCAACTCGCTGCACGGCCCGGAGTAGTGGTCGGGCAGCCCGAGCACATGTCCGGTCTCGTGGGCGGTGATACGGGTCGGGTTGTACTGCCGGCTCTGCGCGTAGTCGATGAAGATGTAGCCGCTGCCGTGACCGTCCGTGGAGGCGTACGAGCCTTGGGAGCTGTTGCCCTCGCGGTAGCTGAAGTCGGCGGCGGACGCGGTGCCCGACTGGAGCCTCACGTTCGTCACCGAGCTGTTCCAGATCGACGTGGAGCTGGCTATCTGGGCGCTGAAGGAGGGCGCGCGGGACGCGTCGTAGATGACGGTGACGGCGGCGGCCGAGCGCGGGTTGGCGGCGCGCTTCTCGGCGACGGACTTCAGGACGGCCTCGAAGAATGCCTGGTTGCCGGCGGCTTCCTCGGCCGACCCGGCGTACGCGACCTTCGCGGTGGGCGCGGATATGGACGCGGGTGCAGGTGCGGGTGTGGGTGCGGCGGATGCGGGAACTGCCGTACCGAGGGCGAGAGTTGCCAGGCTGAGGCCTAACGCGGCCGCCACGACACCAGAGATGGGCTTTCTCATCGATGACTCCTTGTGTGGGGGATGAGTCAGTCGGTCGTCTCGTGAGTGTCGGCGGCTGTGCGGCGCCTGTGATGATGGCAAGTCGCGATAGTGCGGCCCTATCACCGCCTTTGTGCGTCTGTCGGAACGTACGGTTCCGGCCTAGGGTTCGATGGCATGGACATGAATATGTGCATGCGCATGATTCGCGACGCGGAGCCGGTCGCATGGAGCTAGAGGTGAGGCACCTGCGGGCGCTGTGCGCCATAGCCGACACCGGCAGCCTCCACCGGGCCGCCCGCCAACTGGGCGTGGCCCAGCCCTCGTTGAGCACCCAGTTGCGCCGGATCGAGCAGGAACTCGGCGGCGAGCTGTTCACCCGCACGCGGGCCGGCTGCCGCCCGACGCCGCTCGGCCGGGTCGTACTGAGCCGGGCCCGTCCCCTGGTGGCGGAGATGCGCTCGCTGGTCACGGAGGCGAGGGTCGCCGCGATGGACGGACCCCAGCTGCGCATCGGCTCGACGGCCAGCCGGGCCCTCTCCGGCTGGCTGCGCCGCCTACGCCAGCACCAGCACCAGCACCAGCACCAGCACCAGCAGGAACCGACCCTCCGCATGGACGTCTCCGCGAACGCGCTGCTGCGCATGGTCGCCGACGGCCAACTGGACGTGGCGTTCGTGCACGAGGTCGAGGGCTGCCCGCTCAGAGTCCCCGACGGCCTGCGCCTGCGCGTACTGGTCGACAGGGAACCCCAGTTCGTGTCCCTGCCCGCCGACCATCCCGCCACCGCGAGACCGGTGGTCCACCTCTCCGAGCTGGCCGACGACCGCTGGATGGTGGACGAGACGGTCGACGGCGAATTCGACGCCGTACTGCGCATGCTGCGCGCCGCCGGCCTCAACCCCCGTGTCCTGCACGGCGATTACCACACCACGGCCTCGCTGGTGGCAACCGGCGAGGTCGTCACCGTCTGCCAGGCGACCTGCCTGCCCCGCCCCGAGATGGCGGTGCGCCGACTGCACGGCGACCCGCTCGGCGTACGGCTGCTGCTGGCGGCCCGTACGGAGACGGATCTCGACGGGGTGCATCCGGCGCTGGCGGAGGCGTACGAGGAGGTGGCGCGGCAGGCACCGGCGTACCGGGAGTGGCTGGAACAGAGTGATGCGAAAACCCCGGTCCCAGCCCTCCCGTAAGCCGCCTGCCAAGTGAGCTCAGACGCCGATGTCGCAACCGTCCGTACGCCACACGGCGACGACCGCCGGGCGGACGATCTTTCCCGGTCCGTCGGGCCAGGTGCTGGCGGGCTTCTCCACCGAGGCACCGTCGATCTCGCCCGGGTGCTGCACGGCGACGAGCACCTGCCGCTCCCCGATGACCGGACCGCAGGTCTCGGCGCCGGTCGGCACGGTCAGGAACTGCTTGAGCTCACCGCGCCGAGCACCCTTGGTGGCGACCCCGAACAGGCCGTCGTGGGAGCCGAGTTGGGCGCCGTCGGTGGAGATCCACAGATTGCCGTGGCGGTCGAAGGCGACGTTGTCCGGGCAGGAGATCGGGCTGACCTTGTCCTTCGGGAAGCCCGCGAAGTAGGTGGCGGGGTCGTTCGGGTCACCGGCGACGAGGAAGAGCGACCAGGCGAACGAGGTGCTCTCGGCCCGGTTCCACCGCTCGGTCAGCTCAAGCACCTGCCCGTGCTTGTTGGAGTTGCGCGGGTTGGCCTCGTCGGTGGCGGCGAAGCCGGCCTTCCCCCGGTTGATGTTGTTGGTGAGGGCGACATAGACCTTGCCGGTGACCGGGTTGGGCTCGATGTCCTCGGGCCGGTCCATCTTGGTGGCGCCGACCTTGTCCCCGGCGAGCCGCGTAAAGACGAAGACCTCCTCCGCGCTCATGCCGTCGACGTGCGAGACGGCGCCCTTGGCGGTGGCGGTCGCCAGCGGGATCCACGTACCGCTGCCGTCGAACTCACCGTCGGCGGGCAGCTTCCCGCTCCCGTCGATCTCGATGGCGGGGGAGTCCCCGGTGAGCTTGGCGACGTACAGCGTGCCCTCGTCGAGAAGGGAGAGATTGTGCTCCCGGACGGACCGCGAGTCCCCATGGCGCATCCGCTTACTACCGACGAACTTGTAGAAGTAGTCGAAGCGCTCGTCGTCACCCGTGTAGACGACGGGACGCCCGTCGGAGGTCAGCCGGATGGTGGCGGCCTCGTGCTTGAAGCGTCCGAGGGCGGTGTGCTTGCGGGGCGTGGAGGAGGGGTCGTACGGATCGAACTCGACGACATACCCGAACCGGTGGACCTCGTTGGGCTCCTGCGCGATGTCGAACCGCTTGTCGAAGCGCTCCCACTTGCGCTCGGTGGCGCCGGTTCCGATGCCGTACCGCTTGTCGGTGTCGCGGGAGGCGTTGGCGAAGTACTGGTTGAAGTTCTCCTCGCCGTGCAGGGTCGTCCCCCACGGCGTGGTGCCCCCGGAGCAGTTGTTGAGCGTGCCGAGAGCCTTCCGCCCGGTCCGGTCGGTGGAGGTCTTGAGGAGATCGGACCCGGCGGCCGGTCCCGTGATCCGGAACTCGGTGGTGGCGGTGACCCGCCGGTTGAGCGGGTGGCGGGGTACGGGAGTGAGCTTGCCGGTACGCCGGTCGCCCTCGACCACGACGGCGGACAGCCCGTGCGCGGCCCAGGCGATCTCGACCTGCTCGCGGGTGGGGTTGGCGGGGTCGTAGCCGCGGAACATCAGGATCTCGTCGGTGTACTCGTGGTTGGCGACCAGGAGCTTCTGGTTCCCGTGAAGGGGGAGCAGCGCGAGGAAGTCGTTGTTGTACCCGAACTGGCCGGCCTGAGCGGCGGCGGTCTGCTTCTCCGGGTCGAAGGCGGGGGCGCCACGGAGTATGGGCTCACCCCAGCGGATGACGACGTTCTGGCCATACCCGCCGGGGACGGTCACGGCGTCGGCGGTGTTGGGCGCGACAGGGCTGAAGCGCAGGCCACGCGGCACGGAGGAGTGGGAGGGGTGGGAGGCCGCGGTGGCCGCTTCGGCACCCTGGGCGCCGACGACGTTCACGGCCGTACCGGCCGCGGTGGCAACGGTGACGACCGCGGCGGCGCGCATCACGGAACGGCGGCTGAGGGCGCCGGCGATCACATCGCCGACGTATTCGTTGGCGCTGGTGTTGGGAACCTCGTGGAAGCAGGCGTCACCACACCGGAAACGGCAGGTCATCGCGGACCGCCCGCCAGGATGCGATCCGGATGACGATCCGATCAACGGCAGCAGCTTGCGCACTTTACTCTCCCCTGAACTTCCCTATACGTACCTTTGGTGTCAGCGCGACGCTAGGGGGACGGGGGTGCGAGGGCGGGGACGCCGGATGAACGAGTAGTGAACCCATGGGAGCGGTAAGGGTGTTGGGCTGCGGGGAAGATGCGCACGGGACCCGCCTGCAGCTCGGCCGATACCTGCTGGGGGGCGGGGCGCGAGGTTGGCGGAGTGGCACCCTTGACGACCGTCGGGTTCGTATGAAAGACCCTGCCCAAGATCGCCAGTACGGCCCGCTAACCTTACGTGTCCGTCCTGGCCAGGGATTGACGGCTACAACTCACGTGAAGGGTTGCGCAAATGGGCATTCTCACTCTCCTGCGGAACGCGTTCGGCAAGTCACGCAAGGGGCGTGACGCCGAGGCGGCGCCCGCGCGGGAGGCGGAGTCGGCTCCTCAGCAGGAGGCCACCGAGCCGAAGATTCCGGCACCGTCCCCGGAACCGACCCTGACCCAGTCCCCGACACCAAAGCCCACAGAGGCCCCCTCGGTCGTGGACGACCTGGTCTCGGCAGCCTTCGACAACGTAACGGTCCCCAAGCCGTCAAGGCCGGTGGACGAGCCATCGGCTCCGGCGGCTGAGCCCGTGGCCGAGGCGTTGGCTCCGGCGTCGGAGCCGGCGACCGAGGTCGAGGCCGACACGAAGACCGAGGCCGCGGAGGAGGCCAAGCCGGAACCGGTGGCCGAGGCAGAGGCAGAGGCCAAGCCGGAGCCGGTGGCGGAGGCAGAGGCGGAGGCAGAGACCGAAGCCAAGGCGGAAGCGGCGGCCGAGGCAGAGCCGGAGGCCAAGCCCGAGCCGGTGGCCGAGGCAGAAACCGAAGCCAAGCCGGAACCGGTCGCCGAGGCCGAGGCAGAAACCGAGCCAGAGCCGGTCGTCGAGACGACGCCGGAGGCTGAACCGGTCGCCGAGGCGACACCGGAGCCCGAGCCGGAACCGGAGCCCGTCGTCGAGGCGACACCGGAGCCCGAGGTAACCCCGGAACCGGAGCCGGTGGCCGAGGTGACTGAGGCCGCCCCGGAAACGGAACCGGAGCCGGAAGCCGAAGCGGTTGCCGAGCCCGAGGTCGAGGTCGAGCCCGCCGCAGAGGAGCCGACTCCCGAGGCCGAACCGGTGGCCGAGGTGACCCCGGAACCGGAGCCGCAGTCTGCGCCTGAGCCTGAGCCGGAGCCCGATTCTCAGGACCTGGAACCGGCAGCCGCCGACGCAGAGGAAGCCCCACAGGGGCCACCCGCACCCGAAGACGATGGCGTCACGGGTGGTGCGGGTGGGAAAACCGATACGGCCGAAGGCGAAGCCGAGGCCGTACCCGCAACCCTCCTCACCGCATACAACTCCGCCGCCACCACCCTCACCACCCTCAACCTCACCAACACCCAAGCCAAGGTCTACCTCGTACTGGACCGCTCCGCGTCCATGCGCCCGTACTACAAGGACGGCTCCGCCCAGGCCCTCGGCGAGCAGACCCTCGCCCTCGCCGCCCACCTCGACCCGGAGGCGACCGTCCACGTCGTCTTCTTCTCCACCGAGCTGGACGGCACCGGCGAGCTCACCCTCCCCGACCACGACAACAAGATCGACGAACTCCACGCCTCCCTCGGCCGCATGGGCCGTACGAGCTACCACGCAGCCGTGGAGGAGATCGTCACGCACTACGAGAAGTCCGGCACCGAGCACCCCGCCCTCATCGTCTTCCAGACGGACGGCGCCCCGGACGCCAAGACCCCCGCCACCCAGTCCCTCACGGACGCGGCGGCAAAGCACCCGGCCCTCTTCTTCTCGTTCATCGCGTTCGGCGAGCCGGAGAACAAGGCCTTCGACTACCTCCGCAAGCTGAAGACGGCCAACACGTCCTTCTTCCACGCGGGCCCGACCCCGCGCGAGCTGACGGACACGGAGCTGTACGAGGGCGTACTGGCGAACTGGCGCCCGTAAACAAAAAGAGAACCCCGCCGCACCACCCCGCCCGCCTCCCCCCAGCAAAAACGGGAGGCGGGCGCCCCATACCAGTCGGCTACGATTTCAAGGTTCGTAGACGGTCCAAAGACACCAATACCGTCACTCCATGTAGCTACTTGGGAGCAGCCCGCAATGGCTCGACACCTCATCACCAGCGCCCTTCCGTACATCAACGGGATCAAGCACCTGGGCAACATGGTGGGGTCCATGCTCCCGGCGGACGTCTACTCCCGCTATCTCCGCCAGCGCGGCCACGACGTCCTCTACATCTGCGCGACGGACGAACACGGCACCCCGGCCGAGCTGGCCGCGAAGGAGCAGGGCATCCCTGTAGCGGACTTCTGCGCACAGGCCCACGACGCGCAGAAGGCGGTGTACGACGGCTTCGGCCTGGCCTTCGACTACTTCGGGCGGAGTTCCTCCCCGCAGAACGTGGAGATCACCCAGCACTTCGCCCGCCGCCTGGGCGAGAACGGCTTCATCGAAGAGCGCGCGATCCGCCAGGTGTACAGCCCCACCGACGGCCGCTTCCTCCCGGACCGCTACGTCGAGGGCACCTGCCCCCACTGCGGCTACGACAAGGCCCGCGGCGACCAGTGCGAGAACTGCACCCGGGTCCTCGACCCGACCGACCTGATCGACCCCAGGTCCGCCATCTCGGGCTCGACGGACCTGGAGGTCCGTGAGACCAAGCACCTCTTCCTCCTCCAGTCGAAGCTCCAGCACGAGGTCGAGGAGTGGGTGACCGCCCACGAGAGCCAGTGGCCCCACCTCGCCTCCTCCATCGCCCGCAAGTGGCTCACCGAGGGCCTGCACGACCGCGCGATCACCCGCGACCTGGACTGGGGCGTCCCGGTCCCGGCGGACACCTGGCCGGAGCTGGCGGCGGAGGGCAAGGTCTTCTACGTCTGGTTCGACGCCCCGATCGAGTACATCGGCGCGACGAAGGAGTGGGCGGACGCCACCGGCGGGGACTGGAAGTCCTGGTGGTACGAGGCCGACGCCGGCGACAACCCGGTCCGCTACACGGAGTTCATGGCCAAGGACAACGTCCCCTTCCACACGGTGATGTTCCCGGCCACGGAACTCGGTGTCCGTGAACCGTGGAAGAAGGTCGATGTCGTCAAGGCCTTCAACTGGCTGACGTACTACGGCGGAAAGTTCTCCACGTCCCAGAAGCGTGGCGTCTTCACCGACCAGGCCCTCGCCATCCTGCCGGCCGACTACTGGCGCTACTTCCTGATCGCCAATGCCCCCGAGTCCGACGACTCCTCCTTCACCTGGGAGCACTTCACCGCCACGGTGAACAAGGACCTGGCGGACACGCTCGGCAACTTCGTCAACCGCGTCCTCTCCTTCTCGAAGAAGCGCTTCGGCGACGAGGTCCCTGCGGGTGCGGCGGCCGGCGAGGCGGAGGCGAAGCTGGGCGAGCAGATCGCCGAGCTGCTCGCGGAGTACGAGAGCCAGCTGGAGGCGCTCCAGTTCCGCAAGGCGGCGGCAGCGCTGCGCGCACTCTGGTCGGCGGGCAACTCCTACCTGGAGGAGAAGGCCCCCTGGCTGGAGATCAAGACCGACCAGGACGGCGCGGCCCTGACCCTCCGTACGGCGATGAACCTCATCCACCTCTACTCGGTGGTCTCGGAACCCTTCATCCCGATGACGGCGGCGACAATGCGCGCGGCGTTCGCGCTCCACAACGACACACAGACGTGGGTCACGGTCGACGAGGCGAAGTCCCTGTCCGCCGTCCCCGCGGGCACCGCGTTCACCGTCCCGCCGGTGCTGTTCGCGAAGCTGACGGACGAGGACCTGGAGACGTACAAGGAGCGCTTCGGCGGCGCACCCGAGTAGACGCCGGCCCCAGCGTCACGCGGTAACCCCGAACCGCCCGTCAACTCCCCGGAGTCGACGGGCGGTTCTGTCGTTCGGGTCGTTCGGGTCGTTCGGGTCGTTCGGGTCGTTCGGGTCGTTCGGGTCGGCGTCGGCGCCCGGCGGGCCGGACTCGAGCCCGAGGGCGCTGCGGGCGGCACTGACGTACTGGAGCCCCTCCACCGCGGTCTGCCTCGCGAGCGCGTACTCGGCGGGGGTGCGGGCGTCGGCCAGTTGACCCCGGGCCGTGCGATGCCGTCCGGCCGCCTCCGCCAACGCCTGCGCGGCGGCTTCGTCGGCCCCCGGCCGAAGACCGGACAGACTCCCCCCGAGCCGCACGACCCATCGGTTGGCCTCGACCTCTGCGTCCAGCCCGGCCAAGCCGGACGCAGCCGTGGGCACCCCCGCCTGCCTGCGCAGAAGGACGACAGAAACCACCGCTCCGACGGTCAGCAGCAGCGTGAGCGGAACGACGATTCCCATGACTTCCTCCAGCGAACGTGAGCGGAACATGCCGTGAGGTCCGGGTATCCGGTTACCCCACTGCGACAGTTCCCATGAAACGCCCCGCCACTGTGCCCTCCCGACGAGAAGTCTGTGCGCTGCCTGCGAACCTCCCATGCACCTGCGGAGGCTCCCCCTCCTCTAGGCATGCCCTGTTTCAGGCGATATACAGGGCGAAGATCATGTGCAGTCAACCGGGGGAGTAGAACCATGGCACTTTTCGGCAACGCGCACACCGTCGATCCGGCCGCCGCACAGCAGGACTACGCCCGGCTGCTCGGCCAGAACGAGCAGGTCCACGCCGCGTACCAGCTGATCCGCGACACCATCCTGTTCACCGACCGCCGGCTCCTCCTCGTCGACAAGCAGGGCATCACCGGCAAGAAGGTCGAGTACCACTCGGTCCCGTACCGCAGCATCACCCACTTCGCGGTGGAGACCGCGGGCACCTTCGACCTCGATGCCGAGCTCAAGATCTGGATCTCGGGTTCCGCGACCCCGGTCCAGAAGACGTTCACGAAGGGCGTCGACATCTATGAGGTCCAGGCGATCCTGACGCAGTTCGTGGCGAAGTAGGCGAAGTAGGCGAAGTAGCGGGACACGACGCAGGCCCGGAACCTGGGGGAGAGGTTCCGGGCCGTCGCAGTCCTTCGCGGGCCGTACGTCCGTCAGCTCGCGGAAGCGGAGGGCGAAGCCGTGTCCGTCGCCGGCGCGGTCTCGGACGCGCCCGGCTGCACCGCGCTGTCTGTGCCGTCGTGCGTCGCCTCGGGGTCGACGCCCATCGTGATGGAGCCGATGACGCCCTTCGCGATGTTCTTCTTGTTGTACTTCAGCTTGAGCAGACCGCCCGCGGTGCCGCTCTGGTCGTAGATCGTGTCCTCGGTGAGCGTCGTGCGCTCGGTCGTCGACGTCGAGTACGGCTCGACCTCGGCGGAGAGCAGCACGGACTCCTCGTCGAGGAAGAACTGGCCGGTGTGGCAGGTGGTGCCGCCCTCGTAGCCGGCGGCCGTCCAGGTGCCGTCCACGTGCACCTTCGTGTGGATGTGGACGCAGCGGCCCTGGTACCAGCCCGGGAAGACCGACTTGAAGGTGACCCTGCCCTGCCGGTCGGTCTTCCAGGTGCCGCGCAGGTAGCGCTTGTCGTCGGTGGGCTCCTGGTGGCCGGCGCCACCACCCGGGCCGCCGGAGGGCGCGCCGGTCGGTGGTTCACCCGTCGGGGTGCCCGAGGGGGCGTCCGTCGGGGCACCGCCCCCGCCACCGGTGGAGGCGCTCTCGTAGCCGGAGTACAGGCCCAGGGCGTCGCAGTGCCAGATGTCGACAGCCGCGTCGACGATCGGCTTGCACGTCTCGGAGTCGATCACCCTCAGGCTCAGGGTCAGCGGGATGCCTTCCTTGTCCTCGGTGATGTCCTGGCGGAGCTTGTCCGCGTCGATGTAGTACGGACCTTCGGTGGTCTCCGACGTGAGCGTGTAGCAGACCTCCGAGCTGCTGCCGGAGGCCTTGGGGGCGGGGGTCTTCTTGCCCTTCCCCGTCTCACCCGCGAACGCGCCCGCCGCGAGTCCGCCCGCGACGCCCACCGCGGCGACCGCTCCGGCGCCGGTGACGACGACCTTGCGACGTGTCAGATCCCTTTTGTGCTTCGGCCCTTGGTTGTCTGTCATGGGTCTGGAACTTAGGTAAGACGCCTGTCAGGACCATGGGAAAGGACTGTGCTTTCCTTTGCCTTTCCGTGCGTCGATGCGAAAGGGGCGGAAAACAGTTGCCCATTTCCCGCCCCCTGGTGCATGAATCAGGCAAGCCTTCCCTTGTTTAATTGGTGTCGTGCGTCTCGTCCGGCGCCACGCCCATCGTCAGTTCGGCGAGAACCCCGCGCCCGATGTCCCGCTTCTTGTACCGCAGCCGCAGCAGGCCGCCCTCGGTACCGTTGTCCGGGTAGATCCCGTCCTCGTCGAGGGTCGTACGAGGGGCTGTGTTCGTCGAGTACGGCGCCACCTCCGCCGAGAGCAGCACCGACTCCTCGTCGAAGAACAGCTGACCCGTGTGGCAGGTGTGCCCGCCCTCGTAGCCGGCGTCGGTCCAGGTGCCGTCCACGTGCACCTTGACGTGGATGTGGACGCAGCGCCCCCGGTACCAGCCCGGGAACACCGTCCGGAAGGTGACGTAACCATGCCGGTCCGTCTTCCACGTACCGCGCAGATAGCGCTCCTCGTCGGTCGGCTCCTGGTGGCCGCCCGGCCCGCCGGGACCGCCTGTAGGAGGCGGACCTGTGGGTACGCCCGTCGGCGCGCCGGACGGCGGAGTGCCACCACCACCGCCACCGCCACTGCCGTTGCCCATGGCCTCGTAGCCGGAGTAGATGCCGAGCGCCGTGCAGTGCCAGATGTCGACGGCCGCGTTCCGCACCGGCTTGCAGGTCTCGGCGTCGATCACCTTGAGCCTGAGGGTGAGGGGGATGCCCTCCTCGTCCTCGGTGACGTCCTGGCGGAGCTTGTCGGCGTCGATGTAGTACGGGCCCTCGGTGGTCTCCGTGGTCAGTAGATAGCAGGCCTCGGGCGTGCCGGAGGGGGTGCCGGAGGGCGTGCTCCCGGGGCCGTGGGCACCCTTGCCCTCCGGTGTTCCCTGCGCCGACGCCAGCCCGGCGCCCAGAGCCACCGCCGTGGCCGTCACAGCCGTCGCGCCACCGGCGACGACGACACGGCGACGCGTCAATTCCCGTAATTCTTGTTGGGGGGTATCAGTCATGGCCCCGGAGATTATGAACGCAACCTGTCAATGAGCTGTGATTTCCCCTGTTTCCTGAGCACCACATGAGAATGGCCCGGAATCGCCGCCGATTCCGAGCCACCCACACGAACCACCACGCGAAATACCGCGTGAAATACCCACCGGGGCCGAGGTTCCCCTTTTTCTTACATTGCTGACGCTTTACTTCGGCTGCGGCTTCCGCACCGAAATGTGCAGCTCCCGAAGCCGTGCCTCCTCCAGCTCCGTCGGCGCGCCCATCATCAGGTCCTGGGCGTTGCCGTTGAGCGGGAACGCGATCGTCTCGCGAATGTTCGGCTCGTCCGCGAGGAGCATGACGATACGGTCGACGCCGGGCGCGATCCCGCCGTGCGGAGGGGCGCCGAAGCGGAACGCGCGGAGCATGCCGGCGAACTCGCGCTCGACCGTCTCCTCGTCGTAGCCCGCGATGCCGAACGCCTTCAGCATGATGTCGGGCTCGTGGTTGCGGATCGCGCCGGACGACAGCTCCGTACCATTGCAGACGATGTCGTACTGCCAGGCCAGGATGTCCAGCGGGTCCTGGGTCTCCAGAGCCTCCATGCCGCCCTGAGGCATCGAGAACGGGTTGTGCGAGAAGTCGATCTTGCCGGTGTCCTCGTCCTTCTCGAACATCGGGAAGTCGACGATCCAGCAGAACCGGAAGACGTTCTCCTCGAAGTGCCCGGCACGCTTGGCGGCCTCGACCCGCACCGCACCCATGATCTTCGAGACCTCGTCGAACTCGCCCGCGCCGAAGAACACGGCGTGACCGGCCGACAGGGACAGCCGCTTGGTCAGCTCGGCGACGCTCTCCTCGGTGAGGAACTTCGCGATCGGCCCGGACAGCGAACCGTCCTCCGTGACCCGCACCCAGGCCAGGCCCTTCGCGCCCAGCGTGACGGCGAAGTCACCGAGCTGGTCGAAGAACTTCCGCGTCTGACCAGCGACGTCCGGCACCGGCAGGGCGCGTACGTGCTTGCCGGCGAAGGCCTTGAACTCCGAGCCCTCGAAGACGTCGGTGATGTCGACCAGCTCCAGCTGGGCGCGCAGGTCCGGCTTGTCGGAGCCGTACTTCAGCATCGCCTCGCGGAACGGGATGCGCGGGAAGGGGGAGGTGACCTCACGGCCCTTGCCGAACTCGGTGAACAGCTCGGTCATCAGCCGCTCGATCGGCTGGAAGACGTCCTCCTGCTCGACGAAGCTCATCTCGACGTCGAGCTGGTAGAACTCGCCCGGCGAACGGTCCGCGCGCGCGTCCTCGTCACGGAAACAGGGCGCGATCTGGAAGTAGCGGTCGAACCCGGAGATCATCAGCAGCTGCTTGAACTGCTGCGGGGCCTGCGGCAGCGCGTAGAACCTGCCCGGGTTGAGGCGGGACGGCACGACGAAGTCGCGGGCACCCTCCGGGGAGGTCGCCGTCAGGATCGGCGTGGCCATCTCGTTGAAGCCCAGCGCGGTCATCTTGTGCCGGATCGCCGAGATGATGGCCGTACGCAGCATGATGTTGCGGTGCATGCGCTCGCGGCGCAGGTCAAGGAAGCGGTACTCCAGGCGCCGCTCCTCGTTGACCCCGTCCTCGGTGTTGATCGTGAAGGGCAGCGGCTGGGCGGCGCCGAGCAGCTCCACCTCTCCGACCTCGACCTCGATCTCACCGGTGGGCAGGTCGGAGTTGATGTTCTCCGCGCCACGCGAGACGACCTTGCCGTCGATGCGGACCGTCGACTCCTTGGAAACCTTGTCGAGGGCCTCGTAGGCGGGCGTACCGGGGCGGGCGACGAGCTGCGTGATGCCGTAGTGATCGCGCAGGTCGATGAAGAGGATGCCGCCCAGGTCGCGCCGATTGTGCAGCCAGCCGCTCAGCCGGACGTCGCTGCCGACGTCAGAGGCGCGGAGCTCGCCGCAGGTGTGGGACCTGTACCGATGCATCGTCGTTCATCCAGCCTTCGCGGATCGGGGATCGGGGTGTGTGTTTCGCGCTCTCACATGTTTCACGTGAAACACAGACCCAGGGTACCGGCCGCCCCGAGACCGCTTCCCCGCAATTGTTCGCACGCGTAGCCTGTACCGCTCGTCCACTGGGTGCTCCACAGGGTGCCCTGTACAGCTTGGGTGGCACGCTGCGATCACCTCTCCATAAAGTAGGTCAATGCGCACTGGTGAGCCCCTGCCCGCCGTGGGGGACGTCCTGGTCGCCCTCGCAACCGGCCTGTGGCACTGGGACACAGCAACACAACTGGTCACACTCGACTCCGAGGCGGCCCGCCTGCTCGGTCTGCCCGCCGAGCCGACCACACTCACGGAGGCCGCGACCCGGGCCCGACTCCACCCGGTCGACTGGAACGAGATCGCCGGCGTCATCCAGCTCGCCGTCGCCGAGGACAGCATCGCCGAGGTCCGGGTCCGGGTCATGGACGAGCAGGGCCGGGTCATCCGTACCGCACGCAGCCGCGCGAAGCCGACCTTCGACCTCGACCGCAAGGCGTACGACGTGATCGGCACCCTTCAGGAGGTCACCGAGCCCCCGCCGGGAGCCGCCGCGCGCACCCCCGTCACCGGTGACTGGCGCCGCTCCCGCGAGGCGTTCCTGCTGGACGCGGGCCGGGCGCTCGCCGAGGCCCGGTCGACGGAGGAGGTGCTGCGGGTCGCGGCCGGCCTGTCGATGCCGGGCTTCTCACCGGACGGCCTGGCCGTCTTCGGCGTCCAGGGCGACCGCCTCACCGTCATCGGCCACCACGGCCAGCGCCCCGGCGACGAGCGCCCCTTCTCCCACATGCCCCTGGAGACCGACTACCCGGCAGCCGAGGTGGTCCGCACCGGCCGGGCCGTCTATCTCTCCTCCCCCGAGTCCTACAAGGTCCGCTACCCGACCGCCTGGCCGCTTGCCCAGGTGTTCGACCGCCAGTCGTGGGCGTTCCTGCCGCTGATCGTCGCGGGCCGCACGATGGGCGCCTGGATGGCGGGCTTCGCCTACCCGGTCAGTTTCACCCCCGACGAACGCTCGGTCCTGACGACGGTCGCCCGCATGCTCGCCCAGGCCCTGTCGAGGGCGGGCGTGGCGGAATCGGAACGGGAACTCACGGACGGCCTGCAACGCTCCATGCTGCCGACTCTCGGCCCCGAGATACCCGGCATGGAGGTCGCCGCCCGCTATATACCGACCGGCGGCGGTCTCCAGGTCGGCGGCGACTGGTACGACATGATTCCGCTGCCCGGCCGCGGACGGTTCGCCCTGGTCATCGGCGACGTCCAAGGCCACGACGTCCGCGCCGCCGGTCTGATGGGACAGCTCCGCATAGCGCTGCGCGCCTACGCCTCCGAGGGCCACCGCCCCGACGCCGTCCTCTCCCGCGCTTCCCGCTTCCTGCACGGCATCACCAATGACCAGGGCAGCGGCGACCTGCGCTTCGCGACCTGTCTGTACGTCGAGGTCGACCCGGCGACCGGGGTCCTGGAGATCGCCCGCGCCGGCCACCCCGACCCGGCGATCCGCATGGCGGACGGCACGGTACTGACCCGCCCGACCGCGGGCGGCCTGCCCCTGGGCATCGACCCGGACGCCGACTACCCCACCACCCTCCTCGCCCTCGAACCCGGCGAGACCATGCTCCTGTGCACCGACGGCCTGATCGAGACCGGCGGCCACGACCTGGAGACGGGCTGGCAGCGCATCCGTACGACGCTGGAGGAACACAAGGGGGACATCAAGGACGACGGCCTGGAGGAACTGGCCGACGCCCTGGTCCAGGCCGTGCACGGCCCCTCCTCCCACCACACCACGGGCCCGCTGGCCGACCGCCGCGAGGACGACATAGCGCTGCTCCTCCTGAGCCGCCCGGGCGAACGCGCCACCGACGGCACCCTGCCACCGGCGACCCGCCCCACCGTCCGCCGCACCATGCTGACCATCGCCCAGGCGGAACCCGAGCGCGTCGCCGTGGCCCGCCAGCAACTCAGAGAACAGCTCCACGACTGGCCCTGCGCCGACCAGGTCGACTCGGCGGTCCTCCTGATCTCCGAGACGGCCACCAACGTCTTGGTCCACACGGACGCCGACGCCCTGGTCGTCGCCGAGGTCACGGGCGACCCCGGCGCGCGCCGTATCCGCGTCGAGGTCACGGACGTGAGCGACGACCTCCCGCACAAACGCCGCCCGGGCGAACTGGCCTCGTCGGGCCGGGGGTTGATGCTCATCGAGATGCTCGCGGACGCGTGGGGGGTGGACCCGCGGGGCGAGGGCAAGAGCATCTGGTTCGAGCTGTACGAGAGGAACCACGAGAAGGAGGAAAGGCCACCCTCGGGCGCCCAAAAAAGCGGATGATATGACCATGGCTGTCACGCGCACCGCTCACAGCACCGCACCCGCCGCCACTCCCGCCCCCGGCCCCACCGGCCACCCCCTGCTGGGCTCGGCCCTCGACCTGCGCAGGGACCCGCTCGGCACCTTCGTCCGCGCCCAGCGGGAGTACGGCGACGTGGTCCGCGTAACAGCAGGCCCGCCGGGCCTCCGTACGGTCATGTACTGCGTTTTCTCCCCCGAGGGCGCCCAGCAGGTCCTGGCCACGCAGGCCGGCAACTTCCGCAAGGACAACGTCTTCTACGAGGAGATACGCCAGACCGGGGGCAACGGCCTCCTGACCAGCCAGGACGACGTCTACCTCCGCCAACGGCGCCTGATCCAGCCCCTGTTCACCAAGAAACGGGTCGACGGTTACGCCGCGACGATCACCAGCGAGGCCGAGGCGACAGCGGAACGCTGGCGGAACAGGCCCGACGTGGACGTCGTACGGGAGATGGACCGGCTGGCGCTGCGTACGGTCGCCCGTGTCCTGTTCGGCGCGGATGTCGAAGCCGCGGTGGATGTCATCCACGCAAACTTCCCGGTCATCAGCGCGTACATCACCGGGCGGGCCTACTCCCCGCTCAGGCTCCCGCGCACCTGGCCCACGCCGTCCAACAGGCGGGCGGAGGCGGCGACTTCGGCGGTGTACGAGGTCTGCGACAGCATGATCGCGGCACGCCGGAGCAAGGGGAGCGAAGCAGCCGGCGAGGCCACCGAGGACCTCCTCTCCCTCCTCTCCCAAGCTCAGAACGAGGAGGACGGCAGCCTCGACGCCACCGAACTCCGCGACCAGGTCCTGGTGTTCCTCCTCGCAGGCCACGAAACGACGGCGACGTCACTGGCCTTCGCCCTCCACCTCCTGGCCCGCCACCCCGAGGTGAGAGCACGGGCCCAGGAAGAAGTCGACGCGCTGCCGTCAGGGGAGCCGTACACGGCGGCGACCATGGACCGACTCCCGTACCTGACCAGGGTCCTGAAGGAGACGATGCGCCTGTATCCGGCCGCTCCCCTGATGGGCAGGCGGGCGGTGGCGGAGACGGAGATCGACGGCCACCTCATCCCGGCGGGCGCGGACATCCTCATCTCGCCCTGGGTCACCCACCGCCACCCGGCCCACTGGGACACCCCCGACCGATTCGACCCGGACCGCTTCACCCCCGACCAGGAGACCGCCCGCCACCGCTACGCCTGGCTCCCGTTCGGCGGCGGCCCCCGCGCGTGCATCGGCCGCCACTTCTCGATGCTGGAGTCGGTCCTGGCCCTGGCGGTACTGCTGCGCGAGTACGACCTCGAGACCCCGGACACGGACGTCCCGGTGACGGCGGCGGTGACATTGCAGGCGGTGGGGGAGGCTCGGGTGGGGGTAAGGGCGAGGGCGCCCCTCCACTAAAGGATGAACATCGTTGCTATGAACACGAGTTTCGCCTCCACCTGCCTACATTCCGAGGCGGAGGTGATGCTCGATGTACGAGCAGAACAACGACAGGCCGTCGGACGAGTCGACGGCACAGCGGCAGGACGCGATCGACATCAACGACTTCGTGTACGCGGCCACAGGGGCGCGGGTGCGGAGGCTGACGATGCCGGACGGGACGCACTGGTTTCCCGCGGCGGACGTCTGCAGGGAGTTGGGGTACGCCAACTCTCGGAAGACTCTGTCGGACCATGTCTCCGAAGAGCACCGAGAGATTCTTGAGACCGTAACTGGAGGTTACGGTCTCAGCGTTCCCGCAGGTCGGGAGTGGCGACGAGACATGAACCTCATCGATCTCCAGGGCCTGATCCGCTTGGTCAACGGCTGCACCAAGCCCGAGTCCCAGCCCTTCAAGTCCTGGGTCTCGGAAGTCATCGCCACCATCCAGCGCGACGGCTCCTACTCCCTCGAAACCGCCGCCCTGCAACCCACCCCGACCACCGTCACCGCCTACGCCGTCCCCCAACAACTCGCCGACGCCCTCGTCCGTCTCGAAGAACGCGTCGACCGGCAGGACGAAGCGCTGCGCCAGATCGACAACAAGCAGAACGTGATCGCCGACCTGCTCCGCGACATCACCCGGACCCTCCGCCGCACAGGCGACCGCACCCGCCAGGTCGAGGCCCCGGAGCTGACACCCCAACAGCTCCTGTCCAACTGGAAGTCCAGGAACCTCGCCGTCACCGAGGACGTCCACACGGTCGCCGCCCACCTGGCCCCGGCCCTGCTGCACGGCGGCGCCAACTACAGCGTGGAGGAGATCTCCGTCCACACCGGGCTCTCCCCGGACCGCGTCCGCCACAGCCTGGAGCTGCTGTCCGAGCAGGGCTGCGTACGCCAGGTGGGCCGCGCTCCGGACGACACTCCGTTCTACGTGCTGCCGTAGCCCAGTAGCCCCCAAGAAAGACAGGCCCGAAGCCGCAATACGAGGTTGCGGCTTCGGGCCTGGTCGTACAGTACTGAATTTTTCTACGGCCTACAGGCCACCCTCCGACATTCCATGCACCGCCGGGACAGTTCCCAGCCGGCCCTTCTGGAAGTCCTCGAACGCCTGCTCAAGCTCCGCCCTCGTGTTCATCACGAACGGGCCATAGTGGGCCATCGGCTCACGGATCGGCTGTCCGCCGAGGAGGACGACCTCCAGGTCCGGGCTGTTCGCGTCCTGCAGTTCGTCCGCGCGGACGGTCAGGGACGAGCCCGCACCGAAGACCGCCGTCTGACCCTTGTGGACCGGGCGCCGGTCCACGCCGACGCTGCCGCGGCCCGCGAGGACGTACGCCAGGCCGTTGAAGTCCTCCCGCCAGGGGAGGGTGACCTCCGCGCCCGGGGCCAGCGTGGCGTGGACCAGGCTGATCGGGGTGTGGGTGATACCGGGACCCTCGTGGCCGTCCAGCTCACCGGCGATGACGCGCAGCAGCGCGCCGCCGTCGTGGGACGTGAGGAGCTGGACCTGGCCGCCGCGGATGTCCTGATAGCGCGGCGCCATCATCTTGTCCTTGGCCGGGAGGTTCACCCACAGCTGGATGCCGTGGAAGAGGCCGCCGGACATGACGAGCGACTCCGGGGGCGCCTCGATGTGCAGCAGGCCCGAGCCCGCCGTCATCCACTGGGTGTCCCCGTTGGTGATGGTGCCGCCGCCGCCCTGCGAGTCCTGGTGGTCGAAGATCCCGTCCATGATGTAGGTGACGGTCTCGAAGCCGCGGTGGGGGTGCCAGGGCGTTCCCTTGGGCTCGCCCGGCGCGTACTCCACCTCACCCATCTGATCCATCATGATGAACGGGTCGAGGTGCTTGTAGGCGATCCCGGCGAACGCCCGGCGCACTGGGAAGCCCTCACCCTCGAAACCGCTCGGCGCGGTCGTCACGGTGAGCACGGGACGCGCCACGGCGTCGGCCGACGCGGCCACACGGGGCAGGGTCAGCGGGTTCTCGACGGTCACTGCAGGCATGTCGGGACCTCCTTGTGCGGCCAGTTTAGTTGATTATTGAACTTCCTGCTACCCCTAACAGAGAAGGCCCGGAGGGCATTCCCTCCGGGCCTTCGCAGCCGATCCAGGATCGGCCAGTTACTGCTAGTTACTGAAGTACAGGTACTTCCAACCACCGAACGTCGTCGTGTTCACGTTGTCGCCGGAGGCGCCGTCGACGTAGACCGACCGCATCCGGGCCCGGATGCCGGACTCACCGGGCGCCCCGAGTTCCACGGCCGACTTGCCGTTCCTGTCGATCCCGAAGTACTGCGAGTCCAGGGAGTACCACGCGCCCTCGAAGAAGACCTGCAGGTCGAAGCGCTGCTCGCGGCCCGGGAAGTAGGGCATCGAGGTCGTCAGCAGCGGGCTGGTGTTCTTGTGGAACCAGTAGTACGAGGTCGAGCCGATCTTGGCCGTCTTGTAGTGCCGGGACACGGCCGTGGAGATACGCACCCGCGCGTACGCCGTGACCTTGGCCGACTTCGGCGCGAAGCGCGCGTCACCCTTGTAGACCGCGGTGATGGCCGTGTCGCGGGTCATGTCCACGGTCACCGCGAGGTTCCCGGCCGAGTTGACCCGGGCCGACCTGATCAGCTTCTTCGGCTTGTCGGTGCCGTACGGGTCGACCCAGATCTCGACCGTACGGTTCTTGTACGTGCTGCCCAGGTGCGCGGTGAACCGGACGTCGGTGCCGTAGTTGTAGAGCTTCTTGTTGTTGTTCAGGGTCAGCGTCGGCGCCGTACGGGAGACCGCGACCTTGTCGGAGGCGCTGGCCGCGACGTGCGCGGCGTCGCCCGCGTACGCCACCTTGTAGGTGACCGTGCCGCCGGCCGGCGGGTAGTCCGTGAACGAGTAGGTGCCGTTCGACTTCACCGCGACCGACGGCAGCGTCCTGCCGTTCGGGGCCTCCATGTCGGTACGGGTGACCTTCAGCTTGACGCCGGCCGGCAGTGCGACGGACGCCGACAGCTTGCCGGACACCGTGAGCTTCTTGGCGCGGGTCGCCTTCGTCGGAGCGTTCACCGTCAGGGTGGGGACGTTCTTCGTCGGCTCGGTGAGCGCCTTGAGGGTGTACCCGTTGCCGTTCCCGACCAGGGCGAAGATCCGGGAGGCGTCCGGCGCCCAGACCAGGTCACCGGTGCCGTACGCGCCGGTCGAGTACGTACGCAGCGGCCTCGTGGCGTTCGGCCGGTAGACCGCCACCTTGGTGCCGTTGACCTGGGCCACCAGGCCGTTGGGGGCGATGTCGGCGCGCTGGCCGCCCGGATAGGCGCCCGCCTTGGTGAACGTCCCGTTCGCGTAGGCGTCCCGGTCCGTGCCGTCGGCCAGTACCTGCCGGGCGCCGGGGACGAGGTCGATGTCGCCGAGGCCGTCGTTGAGCGAGTAGTCGCCGTTGTGCCAGGCGGTCAGCCGGGGCGTCGGTCCGGAGACGTCCACGACGGCCATCGAGGACGTGGAAAGGCCGGTCTCACCGACGGCCAGCAGGCCGGGCGCCGACGTGCTCGCGTCGAGCATCGCCTGGCCCCACATGCCGATGGTGTCCCCGGGGAACTGGTCCATCGACACCTGGCCGACTGCGGCCGCGGTCGCGGCCCGGCCCGTCACTGTCGTCGAGGTCTCGGCGGAGTTCTCGGCGGAGGAGTCGGACGACGCGCCGGCCGAGGAGTCCGCGGAGGTCTCCGGGGAGGGGGAGGGGGACTCGGCCGAAGGGTCGGCCGACGGCTCCGTCGTGGGCTCGGCGGTCGGCTCCGTGCTCGGGTCTGACGGGTCCGGTGCGGGCGACGTCGGCGGTTCCGACGGCGGCTCGGTCGGCTCCGGCGTGGGCTCGGTCGGAACCGGTGTCGGGTCCGGGTTCTCGCTCGCCGTCGGGTCGATCGAGCCCAGGTTGCCGTCCCACTGGTCGCCGTAGCTGAACCAGAGCTTGCCGCCGGCGAAGGCGAGGTGGCGCGGGCCGGTGTCGGTGGGAATCGAGTAGCGGGCCTTGATGTTCAGAGTGGCCGGGTCGAGGGCCACGATCTGGTTCCGGGCGGGCAGGGCCGCGTACAGGGTGTGTCCGTCGTCGGACAGCGCCAGGTCGCTGATCGAACCGAGGCCGTTGACGCTGTCGACGACGGTGCCCGAGTAGTTCGCCGCCACTACCCGGCCGTTGCCGGTGTCGCCGACGAAGACCCGCTTCAGGGTCGAGTCCGCGACCATGCCGCCGGGCGAAAGCACGGTGGCGACGGCCGCCGAGGCCGTACCGGTGGTCGCGACGCTCAGAGCCACCGAGCTGAAGAGGACGGCGAGTGCCGTCGCGGTCGAAGTGCTGCGCATACGCACAGTGATGAACCCCCACAAGAGAACCCGGAGTCACACCGGGAGCTGAGAGCGCCGCGCGACACCCAAACGCCACCGCCGAAGCGGTAGCCAGTGGGGCGCGGCTGCCAGAAGGAACCCTATGGCATGCCTGTGACAATCGCAGCGGGGATTTCCAGCGCGGGAGAGGGGATTTTCGGCGCCCGGGGAGGGAGGGCGGAAGGCGGGAAAAGCGGAGGCCGGCCGTCAGCCGTACATCCTGCGCATCGCGAACTCCACCATCTGCTCGACCGCCTTCGCGTCGAACACCATGCGGTGCTCACCCTCCATGTCCACGACGAAGCCGTAGCCGGTGGGCAGCAGGTCGATGACCTCCGCGCCGGTGATCACGAAGTACTTGGACTCCTTGCCGGCGTAGCGGCGCAGCTCCTTCAGGGAGGTGAACATCGGGATCACCGGCTGCTGGGTGTTGTGCAGCGCCAGGAATCCGGGGTTGTCGCCGCGCGGGCAGTACACCTTCGACGTGGCGAAGACCTGCTGGAAGTCCTCGGCCGACATCGAGCCCGTCGTGAAAGCGCGCACCGCGTCCGCGAGGGACGGCGGGGACGGCTCGGGGTACAGCGGCGGCTGCTGGCCGTACCCGCCCGGCATCTGCTGCTGCGGCTGGGCGTACTGCTGCTGCTGCGCCCCAGCGGCGTTCTGGTCATAGCCGTACATGGGCGCAAGAGTACCGAGAGCGCGGCGGAAGCGGGGCGGGCCGGTCCGGTCCCCCTGTTCGCGCCCTCCGCGGCCGAGCACTCCACCGGAAGCTCACAGGTACGGTGCCGGTTTCGCACAGCGGACACTCATACGGTTGGCCTCGACAAAGAAACCATCATGCGGCGGCAAAGCCCGGGCAATCACCGGCGGGCACGGCCCAGGCACAGCACGGACAGAGGGAGACGGCCATGAGCGGACACGGGCAGCACGACCACGGTGACCACGAGGATCACGAGACGCACGAGCACGACAGGGGCCTGTCCTACGACTTCCCCGTCCTCGCGCGCCGCCGGATGATCCGGCTGCTGGCCGGCGCGAGCCTGGTGCCACTGGTGGGCTGCACCGCCGACGACGACCCCGCGTCCTCATCTGCCGCCGCCTCCGGCACCCCGTCCAGCGACACGGCCGCCTCCTCGTCGGCCTCCGAGTGCGCGACCATCCCGAACGAGACCGCCGGCCCCTACCCGGCCGACGGTTCGAACGGGGTGAACGTGCTGAAGGAGAGCGGAGTCGTCCGCGGCGACATCAGGTCCAGCTTCGGGAACTCGGCGGGCGGTACGGCCGAGGGGGTGCCGCTGACCGTCACGCTCACCATCGTCGACGCGGCGTCCGGCTGCGGGACCCCCAAGGCCGGCGCGGCCGTCTACCTGTGGCACTGCGACCGCGCGGGCGACTACTCCCTCTATACGGAGGGAGTCACCGACGAGAACTACCTCCGGGGCGTCCAGGAGACGGACGACAAGGGCCAGGTCACCTTCACGAGCATCTTCCCGGGCTGCTACACGGGCCGCTGGCCGCACATCCACTTCGAGGTATACGGCAGCCTGGAGGACGCGACCGCGGCCACGTCGATAACGAACACCTCGCAGCTGGCGTTCCCGAAGGACGTCTGCGACACGGTGTACGCGACGGACGGCTACAGCCGGAGCGTGGAGAACCTCGGGGAACTCTCCCTGGACTCCGACATGATCTTCAGCGACGGCTACGACCACCAGCTGGCCGCCATGGAAGGCAGCGCGGACAAGGGCTACACGGCCACCCTCACCGTTCCGGTCTAGACCATTTGGGAAGATCTCCGGCGCGTTACGCGTCACACCTGACCGGTAGGGGTTGCGCCTTATTACCGACGGGTAGCATCATCGTGGAAGGTAGCTACTAGTTGGTATGCGAATTAGGCGCGAGGAGCCAGTGCCTCGCCGATCTCTCTACGGAGCAGTCGCCATGGGGCACTACAAGTCGAATCTCCGCGACATCGAGTTCAACCTCTTCGAGGTCCTCGGGCGCGACAAGCTGTACGGCACGGGTCCGTTCGCGGAGATGGACGCGGACACCGCCAAGAGCATCCTCGAAGAGATGACGCGCCTCGCGGAGAACGAGCTGGCGGAGTCCTTCGTCGACGGCGACCGCACCCCGCCGGTCTTCGACCCCGCGACGAACACCGCGCCCGTACCGGCGTCCTTCAAGAAGAGCTACAAGGCCTTCATGGAGTCGGAGTACTGGCGCCTCGGCCTGCCCGAGGAGATCGGCGGCACCACCTCCCCGCGCTCCCTGATCTGGGCGTACGCGGAGCTGCTGCTCGGCTCGAACCCGGCCGTGTGGATGTACGCCTCCGGCCCGGCGTTCGCCGGCATCCTCTACGACGAGGGCAACGACGTACAGAAGAAGATCGCCCAGATCGCGGTCGACAGGACCTGGGGCTCCACCATGGTCCTCACCGAGCCGGACGCCGGCTCGGACGTGGGCGCCGGCCGTACCAAGGCGGTCCAGCAGGAGGACGGCTCCTGGCACATCGAGGGCGTGAAGCGGTTCATCACCTCCGGTGAGCACGACATGGAGGAGAACATCCTCCACTACGTCCTCGCGCGGCCGGAGGGCCACGGCCCCGGCACCAAGGGCCTGTCCCTCTTCCTCGTACCGAAGTACCTCTTCGACTTCGAGACCGGCGAACTCGGCGAGCGCAACGGCGTGTACGCGACGAACGTCGAGCACAAGATGGGCCTCAAGGCCTCCAACACCTGCGAGATGACCTTCGGCGACCAGCACCCGGCCAAGGGCTGGCTGATCGGCGACAAGCACGACGGCATCCGCCAGATGTTCCGGATCATCGAGTTCGCCCGCATGATGGTCGGCACGAAGGCCATCTCGACGCTGTCGACCGGCTACCTCAACGCCCTGGAGTACGCCAAGGAGCGCGTCCAGGGTCCGGATCTCGCCAACTTCATGGACAAGACGGCGCCCAAGGTCACCATCACGCACCACCCGGACGTCCGCCGCTCGCTGATCACGCAGAAGGCGTACGCCGAGGGCATGCGCGCCCTGGTGCTCTACACGGCCTCCGTCCAGGACGAGATCCAGGTCAAGGAGGCGGCGGGCGAGGACACCGCCTCGCTGGAGGCCCTCAACGACCTCCTGCTCCCGATCGTGAAGGGCTACGGCTCCGAGAAGGGCTACGAGCAGCTCGCCCAGTCGCTCCAGACCTTCGGCGGCTCCGGGTTCCTCCAGGAGTACCCGATCGAGCAGTACATCCGCGACGCCAAGATCGACACCCTGTACGAGGGCACGACCGCGATCCAGGGCCAGGACTTCTTCTTCCGGAAGATCGTCCGCAACCAGGGCGCGGCCCTCAACTCCCTCGCCGAGGACATCAAGAAGTTCCTCGCGCCGGGCACGGGCGGCGAGGACCTGGCGGTGGCGCGCGAGCAGCTCGCCAAGGCTGCCGTCGAGCTGGAGGCGATCGTCGGCCTGATGCTGACGGACCTCGCGGCGACCGAGCAGGACGTCAAGAACATCTACAAGGTGGGCCTCAACACCACCCGCCTGCTGATGGCTTCGGGCGACGTCGTCGTCGGCTACCTGCTCCTCAAGGGGGCCGCCGTGGCCGCCGAGAAGCTGGCGACCGCATCCGCGAAGGACGTCCCGTTCTACCAGGGCAAGATCGCGGCGGCGAAGTTCTTCGCGGCCAACGTCCTCCCGGGCGTCACCGGCGCCCGCAAGCTCGCGGCCGGCGTGGACCTCGACGTGATGGAGCTGGACGAGGCGGCCTTCTAAGGCACTTCGGTACGAGGAAGAGCGGCAGGCCAAGCACGGCGGCCCGGACCCGGGTTCACTCTCGGGGCGGGCCGCCGTCCTGCTGAACCGGGACACATCCCCACGGTCCGCCCGGTGTCCGGAAACTGACTCCCGAGCAGGGCCTGTCCGGCCTTCACAGCCCCGTTACGAGAGCCCGCTCACCATCCCAGGGAGCGGGCGCTATTACGTCGTTAAGGTGAACCCCATGAGCGCACCCCACCGCTTCGACCGCGGCCTCACCGACGACCTGATGTCCTTCCTGGCGGCGAGTCCGTCGCCGTACCACGCTGTGGCGAACACCGCCCAGCGACTGGAGAAGGCCGGCTTCCGCCAGGTCGCCGAGACGGACGCCTGGGACGCGGAGACATCAGCGGCTTCCGCCGCGGGGAGCGGCGGCAAGTACGTGCTGCGCGGCGGCGCGATCGTGGCCTGGTACGTCCCCGAGGACGCCGCGCCGCACACCCCGTTCCGGATCGTCGGCGCCCACACCGACTCCCCCAACCTGCGTGTCAAGCCGGTGCCGGACCTCGGGGGACACGGCTGGCGCCAGGTCGCCGTGGAGATCTACGGCGGACCGCTGCTCAACTCCTGGCTCGACCGCGACCTGGGGCTGGCCGGCCGCCTCACCCTCCGGGACGGCACGTCGCGTCTGGTGAACATCGACCGGCCCCTTCTGCGAGTCCCCCAGCTCGCCATCCATCTCGACCGTGCCGTGAACACCGACGGGCTGAAGCTCGACAAGCAGCGCCATCTGCAGCCGATCTGGGGCCTGTCGGACGACGTCCGCGAGGGGGACCTGATCGCCTTCCTCGAACAGGAGTCCGGGCTGGCGCCGGGCGAGGTCACCGGCTGGGACCTGATGGTCCACTCCGTCGAACCGCCCGCCTACCTGGGCCGCGACCGGGAGCTGGTCGCCGGCCCGCGCATGGACAACCTCCTGTCCGTACACGCCGCCACGGCGGCACTGGCGGCCGTGGCCACAAGCTCCGACGAGCTTCCGTACATCCCGGTCCTCGCCGCCTTCGACCACGAGGAGAACGGCTCGCAGAGCGACACGGGCGCGGACGGCCCGCTGCTCGGCAGCGTGCTGGAGCGTTCGGTGTTCGCGCGGGGCGGATCGTACGAGGACCGGGCAAGGGCGTTCGCGGGCACCGTCTGTCTCTCTTCCGACACGGGCCACGCCGTCCACCCCAACTACGCGGAGCGCCACGACCCGACGCACCACCCACGTGTCAACGGCGGCCCCATCCTCAAGGTCAACGTCAACAACCGCTACGCCACGGACGGTTCGGGCCGCGCGGTGTGGGTCGCGGCCTGCGACAAGGCCGACGTCCCGTTCCAGAACTTCGTCTCCAACAACTCCATGCCCTGCGGCACGACGATCGGCCCGATCACCGCCGCGAGGCACGGCATCAAGACGGTCGACATCGGCGTGGCGATCCTGTCGATGCACAGCGCGCGGGAGTTGTGCGGCGCAGACGACCCCCACCTGCTCGCCAACGCGCTGGTGGCGTTCCTGGAAGGGTAGTTGCGCAGCCGCGCATACCTGTCCCACGTCCGGGCACCCGGAAGCGACCGGACCAACCGGAAACCCCGGAACGACCGGAAACGACCGGACCCGGACAGGGAGGCAACACTCATGAGCCTCGGCGGATGCATCATCCTCATCGCCGTGGGAGCCATCCTCACGTTCGCGACCGACTGGGAGATGGAGGGGGTCAACCTCGACCTGGTCGGCGTCATCCTGATGATCGTCGGGCTGATCGGCGCCCTCACGTTCCGCAGCGTCGCGCGACGCCGGCGGGTACTGATACCGCCCTCGACGACCGTGATCGACGAGGACCGGCACCACGGCTGACCGGCTGTACTGCGCCCATCGGCGTATCGGCGGCGTTTGGGACGCGGTGGCGGGGAAGCGGTGAGTACATGAGATTCCTCGTACGCGACCGGCTGCTCGGCATCGGCGACGACTACTGGATCGAGGACCAGCACGGCAACAAGGTGTACCTGGTCGACGGCAAGGCGATGCGGCTGCGGGACACCTTCGAGCTGAAGGACACGCAGGGGCGGGTGCTGATCGACATCCACAAGAAGATGCTCGCACTGCGGGACACGATGGTGATCGAACGGGACGGCAACCCGTTGGCGACGATCAGACGCAAACGCCTCTCGCTGCTGCGCAACCACTACCTGGTGTCGCTGGTGGACGGCACGGAACTGGACGTCAGCGGCAAGATCCTCGACCGGGAGTTCGCGGTCGACTACGACGGCGAACTCCTCGCCCAGATCTCGCGCCGCTGGCTCCACGTCCGGGAGACGTACGGGGTGGATGTCGTACGTGACGACGCGGATTCGGCGCTCCTGATCGCGGTGGCGGTCTGCGTGATCCACCTGGCGGAGAAGGAGGGTTAGTTCAGCCCGTCTGGGGTCCCCCCTCTGGGGGAGTTTGAGGACAAGGCCCGTTCAGGGCCGTAAGCGGGGGTCTGGGGGCGCAGCCCCCAGGTTCGGGATGGGGGACGGGTAGGGGCGGCGGGGCGAAACACCCCACGGCCGCCCCGGCACCACGTCAGCCGCGACGCGGTACCGCTACCCCCAGCACCCTGTCCTTCAGCGCCGGGAACACCTCCCGCGTCTCCCCCACCTTCGCGGGCTCGAACTCGACCCGCAGAATCTCCTCGCCCGCACCCGCCTCCCCCAGCACCTCACCCCACGGATCAACCACGATCGAGTGACCGGCCTGCGGAACCCCCGCATGTGTCCCGGCCGTTCCACACGCAAGGACGTACGCCTGGTTCTCGACCGCCCGCGCCTGAGCCAGCAACGTCCAGTGGGAGCGCCGCCGCTCCGGCCACCCCGCCGAGACGACGAGCGTCTCGGCACCCGCGTCGACAAGACCGCGGAAGAGCTCGGGGAAACGGAGGTCGTAGCAGGTGGCGACGCCAACTGTCGTCTCGGGCAGGGAAACGGTCACCAGTTCCGCCCCCGCCCCCATCAGCACGGCCTCGCCCTTGTCGAAGCCGAAGCGGTGGATCTTGCGATAGGCGGCGGCCAGGTCACCGGCGGGGGAGAAGACGAGGGAGGTGTTGTACAGGGGACCCTCAGGATCCCGTTCCGGGATCGAGCCCGCGTGCAGCCACACGCCCGCGTCGCTCGCCGCCTTCGCCATCGCCTCGTACGTCGGACCGTCCAGCGGCTCGGCCTCCGTCGCGAACTGCTCGTACGCGAAAGCCCCCGTCGTCCACAGCTCGGGCAGAACGACGAGGTCCGCACCGGCCTCGGCCCGCACCAGCGAGGCCACACGCCGCCGACGCGATTCGACCGATTCGCCCTCATCTACACCGATCTGAATGAGCGAGGCGCGCACACTACCACCGTCCTGACATTCGAGCCGTTCACACGGGCCTACGATCGTCACACGAAAGCACTGCCGGGGTGCCTCACAGCAGCGTAACTTAACGTTCCAAGACACCCGCTGACAGCTATCCCGCCCGCGCCTTCGTACCCTACGAAACGACATACCGCCGCTGCCGCCACTGCCACCACCGCCGACAACGCCGTCGACACCCGCCGTCATCCGCCGTCACCACTGCCCGCGTACCGACCG
The DNA here is from genome assembly GCF_036345175.1 of Streptomyces sp. NBC_00576. Lineage (NCBI taxonomy): Bacteria > Bacillati > Actinomycetota > Actinomycetes > Kitasatosporales > Streptomycetaceae > Streptomyces > Streptomyces sp. NBC_00576. The sequence goes on from NZ_CP107780.1 coordinate 5,259,910, forward strand.
CCCGAGGGGTCCCGTTCCGTGAGTCTGCATCCCACTCTCCAGCCCTACGCCGACGCCTGGACCCACTCCATCGAAGCGATAACCGAGCTGGTGTCACCGCTCGTGGAGGGCGAGTGGAACCGCCGGACCCCGTGCCCGGGCTGGTCGGTCCGTGACGTGGTCTCCCATGTCATCGGCATGGAGTGCGAGATGCTCGGCGACCCGCGCCCCATCCACACGCTCCCGCGCGACCTCTACCACGTCACCAACGAGCAGCAGCGCTACATGGAGATGCAGGTCGACGTACGGCGGCACCACACGGCCCCCGAGATGACGTCCGAGCTGGAGTACACGGTCATCCGCCGCAACCGCCAGATGCGCAACGAGTCACGGGAACCGGACGCGAAGATCCGCGGCCTCCACGGCCAGGAGACCGCCCTCAAGGACGCCATGCTCACCCGGGCGTTCGACGTGTGGGTGCACGAGCAGGACCTGCGTACCGCCCTCGGCCGGCCCGGCAACCTGGACTCGCCCGGCGCCCACATCGTGCGGGACGTGCTGCTCAGCAGGCTGCCGAAGGCCGTCGCCAAGGACGCGGGGGCGCCGCGCAGTTCGGCGATCGTCCTGGACGTGCACGGTCCCATCGAGTTCCTGCGCACGATCCGCATCGACATCAACGGCCGCGGCACCCTCGAAACCGCCCCGGCCCTCGGCCCCGCCGCCACCTTCGCCCTCGACTGGGAGACCTTCGTCCGCCTGGCCTGCGGCCGGGTGACCCCGGAGGCGGCAGCCGACCGCATCAAGGCAGAGGGCGACCCGGGCCTCACGGCGGCGATCCTGCGCCACTTCGCCGTGACGCCGTAGCTGCATTTTTCAGCCCCGGGCCGGGTATTCCCAGCCCGTCCGGCGTTTGAGGACGAGGCCCCTTCAGGGCCGAAGCGGGGGCCTGGGGGCGGCAGCCCCCAGAGACGCCCACACCAACACCCGGCACCTACACCGGAACGTGCACTGTAGAAACCCTGCTCACAACCAACCGCTCCGACTCCCGCCGCGCCGCCCGCTTCCGCAACCGCAGGATCTGGCTGACGCCAACCCCTTGCAACAGGAACACGAACGAGAACGCGACGGTGTAGTTGTCCCCGGTCGCGTCCAGCACCACGCCGACCGCGAACAGCGTCGTCATCGAGGCGACGAACCCGCCCATGTTGGTGATCCCGGAGGCCGTCCCCTGACGCTCGGGCGGATTGGCGGGCCGGGCGAAGTCGAAGCCGAGCATCGAGGCGGGCCCGCAGGCCCCCAGCACCGTGCACAGCAGCACCAGCAGCCACATCGGGTCGTGTTCGATGCCGGCCACCGCCGGGTAGGCGAGCGTCACCGCCCACATCACCGCCGTGATGCCCACCGTGCCCAGCGCCAGCGGCAGCCGCGCCGTGTGGTGCCGGGCGACGATCTGGCCGTACACCAGGCCGATCACCATGTTCGACAGCACGACCAGCGTCAGCAGCTCCCCCGCCGTGGCCCGCGTAAGGCCCTGCGCCTCGACGAGGAACGGCAGGCCCCACAGCAGCAGGAACACCATCGCCGGGAACTGGGTGGTGAAGTGCACCCACAGACCGAGCCGCGTCCCGGGCTCACGCCACGAAGCGGCGATCTGCCGGCGCACGTACGCGGCCCCCTGATGCGGGAACGGCTCCGGCTCGTGCCCGTCCGGGTGATCCCTGAGGAACAGGAGCATCAGCACCAGCACGACCACGCCCGCGACCGCGCTGCCCGCGAAGGCCGCCGTCCACCCGACGCCGTGCAGCAGCCGGGCCAGGACGAGCGTCGAGACGAGGTTGCCCGCCATCCCGGCCAGCCCCGCCAGCTGCGCGATCATCGGCCCGCGCCGCGCCGGGAACCACCGGGAACCCAGCCGCAGCACACTGATGAACGTCATCGCGTCGCCGCACCCGAGCAGCGCGCGGGAGGCGAGGGCGGTGCCGTACGAGGGGGAGAACGCGAACCCCAGCTGCCCGGCCGTGAACAGCACCACCCCGATGGTCAGCACCTTTTTCGTGCCGAGCCGGTCGACGAGCAGCCCGACCGGTATCTGCATGCCCGAGTAGACGAGGAGCTGGAGGATCGAGAAGGTGGACAGCGCGGACGCGCCCACGTGGAAACGGTCGGCGGCGTCGAGTCCCGCCACCCCCAGGGACGTACGGAAGATGACGGCGACGAAGTAGACCGAAACACCCACGGACCAGACAAGGACGGCGCGGCGCCCACCTGGGGGTCCCCCCTCTGGGGGAGGATCGCCGGGCAGCGAACCGGGGCCTGAACCGGACGCTGAACCTGAACCGCCCTTCACAGCACCCTCGCGGCTCATCGGACCTCACCCCGCGCCAGGTTGGAGAACCAGCTGACGTGCCGGTGCACGATCGCGACCGCCGCCTCCGCGTCGCCCGAGCGCAGCGCGTCGAGGATCTCCCGGTGCTCGGTGAGCGTCTTGGTGATGCGGTCGGGGTGGGCGTGCATGACGGCGACGCCCATCCTCAGCTGCCGGTCGCGCAGTTGGTCGTACAGCCTGGAGAGGATCTCGTTGCCTCCGCTGCGGACTATCTCGGCGTGGAAGCAGCGGTCGGTCACGGCCGCGCCCGCGAGGTCCCCGGCGGCGGCCTGCTCGCGCTGTCGTTCGAGCAGTTCGGTGAGCCGGGCGATGAGCTGCGGCGAGGCGGGCACCGCCTTGCGGATGGTGTGCTCCTCGACCAGTTGCCGGGTCTCGACGACGTCCGCGATCTCCTGTGCGGAGACGGGCAGGACGAGCGCGCCCTTCTTCGGGTAGAGCTTGATCAGCCCCTCGGCCTCCAGGCGCAGCAGCGCCTCGCGCACCGGCGTGCGCGACACCCCGACGGCCTCGGCCAGTTCACCTTCGGTGAGCAGGGTCCCGCCTTCGTAACGGCGGTCCAGGACACCCTCTTTGACGTGGGTGTAGACGCGGTCGGCGGCGGGAGGTTGCTTCACGTGCGGCACGGCCAGGCTGCTCATGGCGACATCATAGATACATCACGTACGCATGAGGGCGGCCGTCCGCCATATGGACCGATCCCGTGGACCGATCCCCGCTCGGGGCGTGACGTCGCCGCACGGACAGCAGTTCAATCCCAGGAAGGGTCGCGGGAACCACGCAGCGCCATACGGCGTCCCTCGGAAAGGGAAAATCGGGGAACCCGCCTCAGCACGCGCACAACCAACTGTGCTAGTTACGAGTCACATGAGAGCGGCGTTTACGCCGACTCGGCCAACTCGGCCGCTCTCCAGTGGCATTCGGACGATTCAGACGCAATCGGGGTATTGAAGTTGATAACCGGCATCCAGGGCATCCGTTTCCGCAGAGCCGCAGCTGTCGTGGTCACCACCGGCGCTGTGCTCGCGACCGGAGCGCTCACCGCGGCGCCCGCGCAGGCCGCTGTGGCCGTTCCGACGATCGTCGCCAAGGGCGGCTATCTGATGAACAACGCCAACAGCACGACGCTGTACGGCAAGGCCGCCGACACCAAGCTGTCCACCGGTTCCACCACGAAGATAATGACGGCGAAGGTCGTGCTGGCACAGCCGAACCTGAACCTCAACACCAAGGTCACGATCCAGAAGGCGTACAGCGACTACATCGTCGCCAACAACGCCTCCTCGGCCCGGCTGATCGTCGGTGACAAGGTCACCGTCCGCCAGCTGCTGTACGGGTTGATGCTGCCGTCGGGCTGCGACGCGGCGTACGCGCTCGCGGACAAGTTCGGCACCGGCTCGACGCGTGCCCTCCGGGTGAAGTCGTTCATCGGCAAGATGAACGCCACGGCCCGGAGCCTCGGCATGACGAACACGAAGTTCGACAGCTTCGACGGCATCGGCAACGGGGCGAACTACTCGACCCCGCGCGACCTGACGAAGCTCGCCAGCAACGCCATGAAGACCGGCGCCTTCCGCGCGATTGTGAGGACGAAGGACTTCAAGGAGAAGGTCACCACCTCGAACGGTGGCACCCGTTGGATGGCGTGGGAGAACACCAACAAGCCGCTGATGAACGGCTACGCCGGCACCATCGGCATCAAGACCGGCTCCGGCCCGCAGGCCAAGTACTGCCTGGTCTTCGCCGCGACCCGCAACGGCAAGACGGTCATCGGCACGGTCCTCGCCTCCTCGTCGGTCGCCAACCGCACGGCGGACGCGAAGAAGCTGATGAACTACGGCTTCGCGCGCCTGGGCTGACACCCGGCACGCACGCATGACGAAGGGGGCCCACTCCGGTGGGCCCCCTTCCTCATGCGGTCACTCTCTTACGCCAGGGTGATGGGCTACGCCCAGGTGATGAGCTTCTTCGGCTGCTCCAGGATCGCCGCCACGTCCGCCAGCACCTTGGACCCCAACTCCCCGTCCACCAGCCGGTGGTCGAAGGAGAGGGCCAGGGTCGTCACCTGACGGGGCTTCACCTTGCCCTTGTGGACCCACGGCTGGAGCCTGATCGCACCGACCGCGAGGATCGCGGACTCACCGGGCGGCAGGATCGGCGTGCCCGTGTCGACGCCGAAGACGCCGACGTTCGTGATCGTCACCGTGCCGCCCTGCATGGCCCCGGGCGAGGTCTTGCCGTCCCGTGCCGTGGACACCAACTCGCCGAGTGCCGCCGCCAGTTGCGGGAGCGTCTTCTCGTGGGCGTCCTTGATGTTCGGGACGATCAGACCACGCGGAGTGGCCGCCGCGATGCCCAGGTTGACGTAGTGCTTGAGCACGATCTCCTGGTTCGCCTCGTCCCAGGACGCGTTGATCTCCGGGTGACGCCTGATCGCGACCAGCAGGGCCTTGGCGATCAGGAGCAGCGGGTTCACCCGCAGCCCCGTCATCCCGTAGTCCTCGGGGGCCCGCTTCAGCTCCTCCACCAGCTTCAGCGTGCGCGTCACGTCCACCGTCACGAACTCCGTGACATGCGGCGCCGTGAACGCCGAGCCGACCATCGCCGCCGCGGTCGCCTTCCGTACGCCCCTGACCGGGACGCGCGTCTCCCGCGTGCCGTCGTACGTGGTCACCGGCGCCGGTACGGCGGGGGCGGCCGGCGTCGCGCGCACCGGCTCGGGGGCGGCCGGTGCCACCGCCGCGTGCACGTCCTCGCGCGTGATGACGCCGTCGGGGCCCGACGGGGTCACCGTCGTGAGGTCGATGCCGAGATCCTTGGCGAGCTTGCGCACCGGCGGCTTCGCCAGTGGGCGGGCGGAGGCCACCGTGGCCCCTCCGGCGAGGGCCATGACATCACTGTGGCCGTTCAGCTCCTGCTGGACCGCCGCGGCGACCTCCCGGGCCGGGACCTCGGCGCCCTTGCGGGGGCGCCGCTTGGTCGAGGAGACGGCCACGCCGTAGCCGACGAGGACCGGCTGGCGGGCCTGCGGCTTCTCCTCCCCCGACGCTTCCCCGGGTGCCTTCGCGGGTGCTGCCGCCGCAGCCGTGGCCTTCTCGGCCTCCACGGGAGGCGCACCCCCGGCGCCGCCCGTCACGTCCACCGCGATGATCGACGTACCCACGTCGACCGTCGTGCCCTCGGGGAAGTGGAGTGAGCGCACGACCCCGTCGTACGGGATGGGCAGTTCGACGGCCGCCTTGGCGGTCTCGACCTCGCACACCACCTGGCCGTCGGTGACCGTGTCGCCCGGCTGGACGTACCACTTGAGGATCTCGGCCTCGGTGAGTCCCTCGCCCACGTCGGGCATGGTGAACTCGCGAACGGACGCGTCAGTCATTGTCGTCACGTCCCTCTCCTCAGTACGCAAGCGAGCGGTCGACGGCGTCGAGCACCCGGTCCAGGCTCGGTAGGTACTCGTCCTCGAGGCGCGCCGGCGGGTACGGGGCGTGGTAGCCGCCGACCCTGAGCACCGGGGCCTCCAGGTGGTAGAAGCAGCGCTCCGTGATCCGGGCGGCGATCTCCGCGCCCGAGCCGAAGAACACCGGCGCCTCGTGCACGACGACCAGACGGCGGGTCTTCTCGACCGAGGCCTGGACGGTGTCGAAGTCGAGCGGGGAGACCGACCGGAGGTCGAGGACCTCCAGGGACCGGCCCTCCTCGGCCGCCGCGTTCGCGACCTCCAGGCACAGCTTCACCATCGGGCCGTAGGCGGCGAGGGTGAGGTCGGTGCCCTCGCGGACCACCTGGGCCTTGTGGAGCGGGCCGGGAATGGCTTCGAAATCGACCTCGGCCTTGTCCCAATAGCGCCGCTTCGGCTCGAAGAAGATCACCGGGTCGTTGCTCTGGATGGCCTGCTGCATCATCCAGTACGCGTCCGAGGCGTTGGCCGGGGACACCACCTTGAGGCCCGCCACGTGCGCGAAGAGCGCCTCCGGGGACTCCGAGTGGTGCTCGACCGCGCCGATGCCCCCGCCGTACGGAATGCGGATGACGATCGGGAGCTTGATCTTGCCCAACGCACGCGCGTGCATCTTCGCGAGCTGGGTGACGATCTGGTCGTACGCCGGGAAGACGAAGCCGTCGAACTGGATCTCCACCACCGGGCGGTAGCCGCGCAGGGCGAGGCCGATGGCCGTACCGACGATGCCCGACTCGGCGAGCGGGGTGTCGATGATCCGGTCCTCGCCGAAGTCCTTCTGCAGACCGTCGGTGACCCGGAAGACACCACCGAGCTTGCCGACGTCCTCACCCATGATCAGGACCTTGGGGTCCGTCTCCAGCGCCTTGCGCAGCGATTCGTTGATCGCCTTGGCGAGGGCCATGCTCTTGGAAGTCACAGCCTTCGACGTCTGCGCTGTCACAGTCTCTGCCGCCATGGTCACGCCCCCTCCACATCCGTGAACGACGCCTGGTAGGCGGCGAACTGGGCCCGCTCCTCGTCCACGAGCGCATGCCCGTCGGCATAGGTGTGCTCGAAGATCGCGAAGGGGTCCGGGTCCGGCATGGCACGGACCACTTCGCGTACTCGCCTGCCCAACGACTCGCTCTCGGCCTCCAGTTCCGCGAAAAATCCCTCTTCCGCGTGGTTTGAGGCTTCCAAGTACGTGCGCAGGCGCGCGATCGGGTCCTTGGCCGCCCAGGCCGCCCGCTCGTCGTCGTGGCGGTAGCGGGTCGCGTCGTCGGAGGTCGTGTGGTCACCCATGCGGTACGTGTACGCCTCGACGAGCGTCGGTCCCTCGCCGTTGCGGGCCCGCTCCAGGGCCCACTTCGTCACCGCGAGGACGGCCAGCACGTCGTTGCCGTCCACCCGAACGCCGGGGAAGCCGTAGCCCTGCGCGCGCTGGTAGAGCGGGACGCGGGTCTGACGCTCGGTCGGCTCGGAGATGGCCCACTGGTTGTTCTGGCAGAAGAACACCACGGGGGCGTTGTAGACCGAGGCGAAGGTGAAGGACTCGGCGACGTCGCCCTGGCTGGAGGCACCGTCCCCGAAGTACGCGATGACCGCCGAGTCGGCGCCGTCCTTGGCCACGCCCATGGCATAGCCGGTCGCGTGCAGGGTCTGGGAGCCGATGACGATCGTGTAGAGGTGGAAGTTGTTGCTGTTGGGGTCCCAGCCGCCGTGGTTCACCCCGCGGAACATGCCGAGCAGGTTGGTCGGGTCGATGTCCCGGCACCAGGCGACGCCGTGCTCGCGGTAGGTCGGGAAGACATAGTCGTCGGGGCGGGTGGCGCGGCCGGAGCCGATCTGGGCGGCCTCCTGGCCGAGCAGCGAGGCCCACAGGCCCAGCTCGCCCTGACGCTGGAGGGCGGTGGCCTCGGCGTCGAACCGGCGGGTCAGCACCATGTCCCGGTACAGGCCGCGCAGGTCGTCGGCGGTGAGGGCGGCGACGTACGGGTCGTAGGCGGCGTTCTTGACGCGCCTGCCCGCGGGGGTCAGCAGCTGGACGAGGTTGGGGTCGGCGCCCGTCCCGGCCGTCTCCGCCGGCTTCGGGGCCGGCTTCTTGGTGGCGGCGCGTTTGGTGGTGGCGCGCTTCGCGGCGGCGGCCTTGGTCGCGGTGGCAGTGGCGGGCTGCGCGGCCGTGGCTGGTGCGTCGACGGCCGGTGCGTCGGCGCCCTGCGCGGTGGTGCGGGTGGTACCGGTCTTGCTTCCGGCGCTGCGTCGCGGTTTGCGCGCGGCAGTGCTCTCCACGGTCACGTGTACTCCTCCGTCGGTCCGGCCCCGGGGTTGCCGGGTAACCAGTGCGGTCACCTGTTCCCGAGACCCGTGCACGGGGTGGGTGCCGCTCGGCCGGGAACAGGCGTGACAGGCGCCCCGGCGAGCGTCCCGCAAAGCTCACGTTACCCAGTGCGTCATATTTCTATGAAACCCCCCTGACCTGCGATTTTGCTTGGAAATCCAAGTAAATTGAGCAAGTCGGGAAGGGGCCCTGGTCACAGCCTTGCAGGGGGCCGGAACAACGGCACGTTATCCCGCACACCCGGCTCACGGGAAGAGCCGGTATGTGAGACCGTCCGGGTGCCTGAAGGCCGAGAAATCACCGTATTTCTCCTCGATGACCATGAAGTCGTCCGCCGGGGAGGCCACGAAGGATTCCGGCCACCCACCCTTCGACGGCATCGTGGCGGGCGCGTCCAGCCCTCTGTGAATCAAACCTAAGTTCGATAAGGCGCTCTCCGCGATCGAAACCGACTGCCCATGACCGCCCACGGTCACCTGTGACTGCCTGCGACAAGCGCCCCGCTCACACGCCCGGCTCGTGCCCTAACATCTGGCGCGTGCCGCGCTCATCTGTACCACCCCTTGTGTCCCACGCGCCCCCTCTGGGCGCGCTCCTCCGCCAGTACTCCGCCGGGTCCGCGCTGACCTGCGCCCCCGTCGACCAAGGGCTGCTGAACCGCGGCTACCGGCTCGCCACCACCCGCGGCGACTACTTCCTGAAGCACCACTTCGACCCCGAGACCGCCGACCCCGCCGCGATCGCCCGTCAGCACCGGGCGACCCAGCGCCTCGCGGATCTCGGCGTCCCGGTGGCCCCGCCACTGCCCGGCCGCGACGGACGTACGGTCGCCGTCGTCGGCGGCCACGCCTACGCCCTGCACCCCTGGATCGACGGCCGCCACCGCCACGGCGGCCAGCTCAGCGGCGTCCAGTGCGGCCGGCTGGGCGCGTTGCTGGGCGTCGTCCACGCGAGCCTGGAACAGGTGATGCCGACGCGGGGCCGAACACCGGGCGAGCCGGGCGGAGACGGGCGCGAGGCCGCCGGACCGGGCCGGGCCGCCCCGCAGGGGGCGACCGCCGGTCTGGCGCAGACCCCCGAACAAGGCGGCGCAGGCGTGGTCGCCCAGCGGCGAGAGGCCGGACGAGGGGGAGAGGCCGGCCGACCGGGCGGAGTCGCCCACCACCGGGACGCCGCCCGGCGGAGCGGGTCCACCGACCGGAGCCGGACTGTCACCCCTGCCGAAGCCTCCGCGACGACCCCCGCCCCCGGCACCTTCGCCGAACCCCCGCGCTCAGCCGACCCTCACCGTCCCGGCCGCCCCCACGACCCCGCCGAACAGCGACAGCCTGCCGGTCCCGACAGCACCGCCGAGCCCCTGCCCGCCCCCTCGGCCGACCCCGCCGACACCTTCGCCCTCATCGACGACCTCCTGGCCCACGTCCGCCGCCACCACCCCACCGACGCCTTCGACGAGCTGGCCCGCCACCGGCTCCTGGAACGACGGGCGCTGCTGGAGCAGCACGCGGACCGGCGGCCCCCGCCGGGCGGCTCGGTGGGCTGGGTGCACGGGGACTTCCACCCGTTCAACGTGCTCTACAAAGGGGACGCACCGGCCGCGATCGTCGACTGGGACCGGCTCGGTGTACGGCCCCGCGCGGAGGAGGCCGTACGTGCCGCCGCGATCTTCTTCGTACGGCCCGCCGGCACGCTCGACCTGCCCAAGGCACGGGCATACGCGCGCGCGTACCGGCGCACGGCGGGGGCCGCGCCCTCCGAGCTGGCCGCCGCCGTGCACCGGGTGTGGTGGGAGCGCCTCAACGACTTCTGGATGCTGCGCTGGCACTACGAGCGGGGAGACACCCGAGCCGACTCCCAGTTCCCTGCCGCCTCGGCGCTCGCGGTGTGGTGGACACGGGAGTACGACGCGGTGTGCGAGGCGTTCGTGGACTGACGCCCACCGACGCCGACCCGGCGAACGGAACGCGCGCGTGAAGCCCTCTTCGGGCCGCACGCGCGCGTGGAGGCTGCTTTCCGTCAACCGGCCGACGGTTCGTTCCCCCGAAGGGGCGGTCGGCCGGTCAGGGGGTCAGGGGGTGGTCCCGCCGCCCTCCGTACCGCCGCTGTCCTCCTCGCCACCACCGTCGCCGGTCGGGTCCGCCGACGGCGTCGCCTCCTCCGACGGCTGCGACGCCGACACCGAGGGCTCCGCGCTCGTCTCCACGTCCGACGGGGTGGGCGACGGCTCGCTGGACGGGGTCACGGACGGTGTGTACGACGGTGTGGACGAGGGCGTCCAATTCGAGGACCCCGAACCCGAGCCGGTGCCGTCGTCCGTGGCGGTGTTCGACGGCTCCTCGGAGACCTCGTCGGTCGGGCTCGCCGAGGGGGCCTTGGTCGTCGCGGACTGCGAGGTGGCCGGCGACTCCGTGGTGCTGGGGCTGCCGCCCGGTTTGTTGCCGCCCTGAAGAGCGAGAGCGACGCCCGCCGTGACGGCGATCACGGCGAGGAACGCCAGTATCCACAGCTTGCCCCGGCCGCCGCCGCCCCGGTTGCCGTGTCCCTCGAAGCCGCCTTCGTCCCCGCCGCCGTACCCGGCGGGCAGGATCTGCTGGGGAATCTGGGTGGTACCGGCGTGGTCGCCCGGGTGGTTCATCACCGCGGTGCCCGCGAAGCCCCCCGAGGGGGTGTTCCGGCCGTCGTGCATGTCGACGGGCCCGGTGTTCCAGGTGCCGGTGTGGCTGCCCTGGTCGTACAGCATCTGCAGGCCGTACTGGATCAGCCCGCGCATCTCCTCGGCCGTCTGGAAGCGGTCGTCCGGCTCCTTGGCGAGGGAACGCATGACGAGCCCGTCGAGCTCCGGCGGCGCGCCGTCCGAGACCTGGGACGGGGGCACCGGAATGTCCTGGACATGCTGGTAGACCACGGACAGCGGGGTCTCGCCGGTGAACGGGGGCCGCAGCGCGAGGAGTTCGTACAGCAGACAGCCGGTGGCGTACAGGTCGGAGCGGTGGTCGACGGCCTTGCCGAGGGCCTGCTCCGGCGAGAGGTACTGGGGCGTGCCCATGACCATGCCGGTCTGCGTCATCGTCGTCGACGCCCCGTGCAGCGCGCGGGCGATGCCGAAGTCCATGACCTTGACGGCGCCGCCGTGCGTGATGATCACGTTGGCGGGCTTGATGTCGCGGTGCACGATGCCGTGCTGATGCGAATAGGCAAGCGCTTCCAGCACCCCGGAGACGATGATCAGGGCCTGCTCGGGCCCCGGCGCCTCGGCGTTGATGAGGAGGTCGCGGATGGTGCGCCCCTCGACGATCTCCATCACGATGTACGGGACGGACTGGGCGCCGCCCGCGGTGTAGCCGCCGTTGGACAGCGTGTCCTCGCCGGAGTCGTACACGGCGACGATCGAGTGGTGGTTGAGCCCGGCCACGGACTGGGCCTCGCGTGTGAAGCGGGCCTTGGAGATCGGGTCCTCGGCGAGATCGGCGCGGAGCAGTTTGACCGCGACGGTCCGCCCCAGACGCACGTCCTCGGCGGCGAACACCTCCGCCATACCGCCCCGGCCAAGTCTGTGGGTGAGCCGATACCGGCCGTCCCCGACCAGTCCGCCGTTACCCCACAACTCAGGCGCGTCTGACATACCGCCGCCTGCCGCCTCGGGGTCGGACGGGCCCTGAGCGCGCTGCTGTGCCATCAGTCCTCGCCGTCGTTTCTGCCCGCGGTGCGCGCGGTGTTGTTACGGTCTCCGTCGGCCACGCTACAGCCTCCGCGCAAGCCTCCGGTCCGGGAGGCGATCCCGGAGGAGCTCCGGAAGAAGCCCGGGTACGGGTCCCGGGCGGACCGGCCATCAAACCCGTTGCGGGTATCGTCGTGCAAATTCCGCACCCCATCCGTACAACCCCTGTAACGCTTCCGCGACGCTTCCTACCCGTACGGTCACGGAACGGGCACCGCGCTTGACGTGCCAGGGCCCTCCGGCAGACTGACCCGGAACGAGCCAATCGATCACGTGCGGCTGCGGAGAAGCCCGGGGGACGCTGACACATGAGCCAGGACGGCGCACACGGCCGGTATGCGGGGCACGCGCTCGCCGGCGGGCGCTACCAGCTGCGCGACCTCCTCGGCGAGGGCGGCATGGCCTCGGTGCACCTCGCGTACGACTCGGTCCTGGACCGGCAGGTCGCGATCAAGACGCTGCACACCGAACTGGGCCGTGAACAGGCGTTCCGTGAACGGTTCCGCCGCGAGGCCCAGGCCGTGGCCAAACTCACGCACACGAACATCGTCTCGGTCTTCGACACCGGCGAGGACGATGTGGCGGGAACCATGACCCCGTACATCGTCATGGAGTACGTCGAGGGCCAGCCGCTCGGCTCCGTGCTCGACGCGGACGTACGGCAGTTCGGGGCGATGCCCGCCGACAAGGCGCTGAAGATCACCGCGGACGTGCTGGCGGCGCTGGAGATCAGCCACGAGATGGGCCTGGTCCACCGCGACATCAAGCCGGGCAACGTGATGACGACCAAGCGCGGTGTCGTCAAGGTCATGGACTTCGGCATCGCCCGCGCCATGCAGTCGGGCGTCACGTCGATGACGCAGACCGGCATGGTCGTCGGCACCCCGCAGTACCTCTCCCCGGAGCAGGCACTGGGCCGGGCCGTGGACGCCCGCTCCGATCTCTACTCGGTCGGCATCATGCTGTTCCAGCTGGTCACCGGACGGCTGCCGTTCAACGCCGACTCACCGCTTGCGATCGCGTACGCGCACGTCCAGGAGCAGCCGGTCGCCCCCTCCTCGGTCAACCGCGCACTGCCCCCGGCGGTGGACGCGCTGGTCGCCCGCGCGCTGAAGAAGAACCCGAACGAGCGTTTCCCGAGCGCCGTCGCCATGCGCGACGAGTGCCTGCGCGTGGCCGCCTCCCTCCACCCGGCCGCCCCGAACATCGTCCCTGGCGCCCCCACGGCGAGCGGCGCGGGCGTCGCCTCCGCGGTGTTCCCGCCGGTCGACCAGGCGACCCCACCCGCACCGGGCCCCGTACAGACCCCGTACCAGCCGACCCCGCACCCTCAGAATCCCTACGGCCCCACTCCGCCCCCGGCGTACGCGCCTGTGCACACGCCCCCGCAGACACCGGCTCCGGCGTACGGCTATCCGCAGCAGGCCTCGTACCAGACGCCCGGCCCGTACGCCCCGCAGCACACGCCCCCGCCTGCCTCCGGAGGGGGGCGGAAGAGCAACACCCTGGTGATCGTGGGCTCGATCCTTGTCTCGCTCGCCGCCATCGGCGGGCTGATCCTCGCCCTGAACCTGGGCGGGGACGACACCGACAACGGCGGCGGGACCGGCAGCGGCAGCACCCCGAGCGCCTCGGTCTCGCAGACGACGGGAACGGGCTCGGGAACGGGCTACAAGGGGCCGGACCTGAGCAAGAAGATCGACGCGGAGGAGTGCTCGGAGGCGCGGGAGTCGTACACCGACCCGGACAAGATCCAGCTGCCCGACTTCCGCTACAAGAACCTGGCCTCGGTCAAGCTCTGTTTCCAGGCGGCCGGCTGGCGGATGAAGACCACGCCCTACGCCGAGAACACGTACGGCAAGGACCAGGTCATGGACCAGTTCCCCTCCGCGGGCGAGGACGTCGACCCGGAGGACATGCCGGTGATCGAGCTGAAGGTGTCGACGGGCTACCCGCCGTCCTGATCAGCGGTTGTTCATGGAGTGGGGCCCGGCAGCCGGTCGGTCGGCCACCGGGCCCCACTCCATGAGATCTGGGGCGGACTGGCGGACTAGAGGTACGGCCCGCCCGTACGTCCACCTGTCCGCGGGTCGTCATCGCCCTCGTGGCCGCCGACACCCGGGGGCAGCGCGCGGCGCATCTGCTCCAGCTGGGCCCGTGCGGCCATCTGCTGGGCGAACAGGGCGGTCTGGATCCCGTGGAAGAGGCCCTCCAGCCAGCCCACCAACTGGGCCTGCGCGATCCGCAGTTCGGCGTCGCTGGGAATCGCCTCGTCCGTGAACGGCAGGGACAGACGCTCCAGCTCGTCGACCAGCTCCGGCGCCAGACCGTCCTCCAGCTCCTTCACCGAGCTGGCGTGGATCTCCTTGAGCCGGACCCGGCTCGCCTCGTCGAGAGGGGCCGCGCGCACCTCCTCCAGCAACTGCTTGATCATGCTGCCGATCCTCATGACCTTGGCGGGCTGCTCCACCATGTCCGTCACCGGGATCTCGCGGGAGTCGTCGTCACCGCCACCACCGAGAGCCATCCCGTCCTGGCCAACGACCAGGATCTGGGGGTTCTCCGGCGACCTTTCGTTCCTCGGCATCTCCATGTGGCCATTCTCTCCCACCGAGCCGCGGTGTCGGCCGGTGGGTCCGGCCCGGCTCACCGTCCGGGATGCCGGACAGGCGGGTGCGTGTGAGGCTGGTCCAGTCGAATCCCGTCGAATCCCGGCCGGGTGACCGGCGACCGGCGACTCCGCAGCAGGAGGAGGCCACCGACATGACTCCATGGCTCCGCACCCTGCGTACCTGCGGCACCCTGCTGGCCCTCGCGGCCTCCACGCTCGCCGCATCCCCGCACGGCACGACACCGCCGTACTACGCCTCGCACGTCGCCCGGCCCGCCCCCGACGCCTCCCGGGCCGGGAGCCTGGCGGGCGAGGGGCGGGAGCGCCCCGGGCGGCGGGAGTCCGCGCCGCCCGACGAGGCGGCGTACGAGGAGGCCGCCCCCGTCCCCGAGCCCACCTCCGTCCCGGACGAGCCGGGGGATCCCGCCGCCCGGCCCGGCACGGTCTCCGGGCCGGTGCTGCGGATACTGCCGCTCGGCAGCGGGCTGGTCCTGATCGGCCTCGGCCTGGGCCTCGCCTTCCTGGCGCTGCGGCTGCGCGTACGCAGGACGTGACCGGTGAGGACGCCCTGCTACGGGACGACCAGCAGCACCTTCCCCACGTGCCCGCTCTCCTCCACCAGCCGGTGGGCCGCCGCCGCGTCGCTCATCGGGAACTCGCGGTCGACGACCGGCCGGACATGACCGGCGTCGAGCAGCGGCCAGACGTGTTCGCGCACGGCGGCCACGATCGCCGTCTTCTCGGCGAGCGGACGGGCGCGCAGCGAGGTCGCGCTGATCGCGGCCCGCTTGGTGAGGAGCGCGCCGATGTTCAGTTCGGCCTTGACGCCGCCCTGCATACCGATGATCGCGAGCCGTCCGTTGACGGCGAGGGCGCGGACGTTGCGGTCCAGGTACTTGGCGCCCATGTTGTCGAGGATTACGTCGGCACCGGCGCCGCCGGTGGCCTGCTTCAGCTCCTCGACGAAGTCCTGCTCGCGGTAGTTGACGAGGATGTCGGCGCCCAGCTCGGCGCACCGGTCGAGCTTCTCCTTCGTCCCGGCCGTCACGGCGACCCTGGCGCCGAGCGCCTTGGCGAGCTGGATGGCCATGGTGCCGATGCCGCTGGAGCCGCCGTGCACGAGGAAGGTCTCGCCGGAGCGGAGGTGGGAGATCATGAAGACGTTCGACCAGACCGTGCAGGCCACCTCGGGCAGCGCCGCCGCCCGCTTCAGGTCGATGCCTTCGGGCACGGGCAGCAGCTGCCCGGCCGGCACGGCCACCTTCTGGGCGTATCCGCCGCCCGCGAGCAGCGCGCACACCTCGTCGCCGACGGACCAGCCGGACACTCCGGGCCCGACCTCGGCGATCCGGCCGGAACATTCCAGTCCGGGGTACGGGGAGGCGCCGGGCGGCGGGTTGTAGAAGCCCTGGCGTTGCAGGATGTCGGCACGGTTGACGGCGCCGGCCACCACCTCGACCAGCACCTCGCCCTCGCCGGGCACGGGATCGGGGACCTCGGCCCACACCAGCGCCTCGGGCCCTCCGGGTTCGGGAATCGTGATCGCAAGCATGAGGGGACGCTACTCCGCGCCCCGGCGAAATCGGGGTGCGGTCCCGGTCCGACGGAGAGACCGTGGACAGAGCGAACGTCTTCGTCGACCCGAGCACCATGCCCGGCTGGCTCCAGGCCTTCGTCAACAACAGCCCGATCACCCATGTGTCGTCGGCGGTACGGGAGCTGATGGTCGGCGAGTGGCCGGCCGCCGAGATCGCCTGGTCGCTGGGGTGGGCGGGCCTGCTGGTGCTGGTCTTCGGCCCCGTGACGATGCGGCTCTACCTCTGATCTTGCGCAGTGCTCCGTCCTTCAGGGCGGGGGGTGAGGCGCATCCTTGGTGCGGAGGCGCGAAGCGCCGGAGTTCTCTGCGCGTCCGTGGTGACGGTCAGGTGGGTCGCTGCTGGTTCTCGATGTACTGCTTGACAACGGTCAGGGGTGCCCCGCCGCACGATCCGGCGAAGTAGGAACCGGACCAGAAGTGTCCGCCCCACAGGTACCGGCGGACGTGGCTGTCGTATTCCTGGCGGAGCCTGCGGGAGCTGACGCCCTTGAGGGAGTTGACCAGCTTGGAGAGCTGGACTTTGGGCGGGTAGTGACAGGCAGGTGGACGTGGTCCTGTTCGCCGTTGAACTCTTTCAGCTCGGCCTCGAAGTCGGCGCAGACCTCCCGCATGATCTCTTCGGTGCGGGTCAGCATGGCGTCGGTGAACGCGTTCCGCCGGTATTTGGTGACGAAAACCAAGTGAACGTGCAGGTTGTAGACAACATGGCGACCGGTTCTGACATCGGGATGAGGGTTCCAGCGCGGTGACATAAACCAATGCTAGGTTCTCGACTTGTGAGTAAATACACCCTGGTCAAGCGGCAGTTCGGGCACCGTGCCCGGCTTGCGCTGTCTCCTGCCGGGGTTCGCGCAGCGGATGATCAGGCGCACGCGGCCCGCACGATGTGGAACCTGCTGCACGCGTGGTGGCGGATGATGCCGAAGGAAGAGCGGACTCTCGCACACGCGGACGCCGCGATCCGGCAAGCCCGCCAGGACATCGGCTTCCTTGCGGTCCTGCCCGCCCAAGCGGCGCAAGCGGTGCTCAAGACGTACTTCCAGGCGTGGAAGAACTGCTGGGAGGGCCGCGCAGACGCCCCGAACTTCAAGGGCCGCATCCGCACGGTGATGTCCGTGGACATTCCGCAGGGCCGGGACCTGAACATCACCCGCGTACACCGGCGCTGGGGCATGGTCAACATTCCCAAGGTGGGCCGGGTCCGCTTCCGCTGGACCAAAGACCTTCCGGTCGGCAAGGGTGCGGGCGCGGAGAACCGGATCACCGGGGCACGGCTGGTCAAGGACGCGCTCGGCTGGCACCTCGCCTTCCGTGTTCAGGCCCTGGAGGTCAAGCCCGAGCCCCACACCGGGCCGGATGTCGGCATCGACGTGGGCGTCACCGTGTCGCTCGCCCTTTCGGACGGCGAAACGTACGAGCACGGCGCATGGCTGACCGGCAAGGAGAAGGCCAGGCTCCTGCACTTGGAGCAGCGTGCCGCACGGCGTAAGCGGCATCGCAGGCCCGGCGAGCGCACCAGCCGCCGGCTGCACCGCACCTACGACCAGATCGCAGGCCTGCGCGCGAAAGCCAAGCGCCGGGCCCTGGACTGGCAGCACCAGGCGACCACCGCCATCGCCAAGCAGTACGGCACGGTCGTGGTCGAAGCACTCACCATCACGAACATGGTCAAGTCCGCCAGGGGCACCGTCGAGGAGCCGGGGAAGAACGTCGCCCAGAAGTCCGGGCTGAACCGCTCCATCAGCCAGGAGGCATGGGGTCGGACGGTCGCCATGCTGGCGTACAAGACTGCCCAGCACGGCGGCACCTTGGTCAAGGTCCCTGCCCCCGGCACCTCCCGACGCTGCTCGGCGTGCGGCTCCACCACGCCCGGCAGCCGGGAGTCCCAGGCCGTGTTCGTGTGCAAGAACCCGGACTGCGGCTGGTCGGGCAACGCCGACCACAACGCGGCCCGCAACGTCCTGCACCTGTACCGGACGGGCCTCGCGCTCATCCCGGCTGCCGGGAGGGCAGTCGTCAGGCGCGCGCAGCGCGTCAAGCCCGCTACCGCGAGGTAAGCAGGAATCTCCCGGCTTCAGCCGGGAGAGCACTTCAAAACCGCAAGTAGCCAGGAAGCAGAAAGCAGGCGTCAGTTGTCACGGATCGGACGGATGTCGGGCGCCACATGCGCGCCCGGCGTCGCCCGCATGATCGTGATGAGCCGGTCGGCCACCTGAAGCTCCCCGATGGACGGATCGTCGTATCCCAGCACGCGATGCCCGCGTACGACACTCACGACGAGGTCGTCCGTCTCTCGGGGCCCCTTGCCCACCTCGGCCTTTATGACCGGTCGTTCGACGATGTCGAGCCCGCTGCCCTGCTGGATGAGGTCCTCCATGACCATGCCGGCGGCGGGACTGAGCACGGACAGCCCGAGCAGCCTCCCGGCCGCGCTCGCACTCGTGATGACGGCATCGGCGCCGGACTGTTTGAGCAGCGGCGCGTTCTCCTCCTCGCGCACGGCGGCCACGATCTTCGCCGTGCGGTTGAGCTGCCGGGCCGTCAGGGTGACGAGGACGGCCGTGTCGTCGCGCTGGGTGGCGATGATGATCTGCCGCGCCTTCTGCACTTCGGCCCGCAGCAGTACGTCGCTGCGTGTGGCGTCGCCGACCACTCCGGCATACCCCTCGGCGGTGGCCGCGTCCACGGCCTTGGCACTGGGGTCGACGACCACGACCTGTTCCTTCTTCAGCCCGGTGACACAGACGGTCTGTACGGCCGACCGTCCCTTGGTCCCGAACCCGATGACAACGGTGTGCTCTCGCAAGGCCGCCCTCCAGCGGTTCTGGCGCCACTCCTCGCGTGTGCGTTCCGTGAGGACTTCGAGAGTCGTGCCGACCAGGATGATCAGGAAGAGCACGCGCAGCGGTGTGATGACGAAGATGTTGGTGAACCGGGCGGCGTCGCTGACGGGCGCGATGTCGCCGTATCCGGTGGTGGAGAGGGTGACGGTCGCGTAGTAGAAGGCGTCGAGGAGGCTGACGGATCCGTCGGCGTTGTCGCTGTAGCCGTCATGGTCGGCGAAGACGATGAGTGCGGTCCCCACCAGCACCAGCAGGGCCATGGCGACGCGTTTGCCGACCTGGCGGATCGGCCGTTCCACCACGGTCCGGGGAAGTTTCACCCGATGGGTCACCAGATGCTCGTCCGCCTGGCGGGCGATGGCGTCATGGCCCGGCAGTTTCACGTGAAACATCCTCCATTGACACTGCGGCGGGCACTGTTCGAGATCTTCCGACCCTTCCGACCCTTCCAGCCTGAATGTTTCACGTGAAACACACCCCGACTTCGGCGGCTGCCGACCAGGGCAGGTCGAGCAGTTCCAGTTCCTGACCGGCGCGTGCACCGCCGGGCGGTACAACCGCGAGGGCCTCGGCCGCCGCGATACCGCGCAGCATGGCCGGCCCGTTGTAGTGCAGCGGCACGGCACGGTCGCCGCGTAGGACGACGGGAACGAGCCGGGTGTCGTGCGGATGCCCGTGCACCTCGTCCTTGAGCGGCAGCGTGTACGGCTCCGGCGCCGCCCGTCCCGCGAGGGTCCGCAGCAGGGGCTCGGCGAGGGTGAGCAGCCCGGAGACGGCGGCCAGCGGGTTGCCGGGCAGCCCGACGAGGTGCTGGTTCTCCTTCAACCGGGCCAGCAGCATGGGATGCCCGGGGCGCACCTGGACGCCGTTCACGAGCAGCTCGGCGCCGAGGCGGCGCAGGGTGGGGTGGACGTGGTCGACAGGTCCGGCGGCGGTGCCTCCGGTGGTCACGACGATCTCGGCGGGGGAGTTCCTCAGTGCCTCGTAGAGCGCCTCGGCGTCGTCCCCGAGCCTGCGTACGGCGATGACGTCGGCGCCGAGCGAGCGCAGCCAGGGCGGCAGCATCGGGCCGAGCGCGTCCCGGATCAGACCGTCGTGCGGCAGCCCCTCGGTGAGCAACTCGTCGCCCAGGACGAGGACTTCGACCCGGGGGCGAGGGATCGCGGCGAGGGTGTCGTACCCGGCGGCCGCCGCGAGTCCGAGCACCGCTGGGGTCACGAAGGTGCCGGTGGGCAGCAGCTGGTCGCCGGAGCGGCACTCCTGGCCGCGCGGACGAATGTCCTGGCCGTGGCTCATCGTGGGGGTCCCCCCGCTCGAGCGAAGCCGAGAGTGGGGGAGGGTTGCGTGCAGCCGGCCCTTGTCGTCGGTGCGGCCGTGCTCGCTGCGCAGTACGGCGGTCGTGTCGTGCGGGATGCGGGCGCCCGTCGCGATCCGTACCGCTTCGCCGTCGGTGAGCGGCTCGGGCTGCGCGTGCCCGGCGAGCACACCGGCCTCACGCACATCCCAGGGGCCGGGGCCCGCCACCGCCCAGCCGTCCATCGCGGACGTGTCGAAGGAGGGGAGGTCTGTGAGGGCCGCGAGAGGGGCGGCGAGGACCAGGCCGAGGGCGGCGTCGAGGGGGACGGAAACGGGCGCCGAGGCGGTACGGGGAACCTGGCGGGCGGCGCGCTCGGCGATGGCGCGGGCCTGGGGCCAGGGGGTGGCCCGGGGGCGTGCGGTGGCGGGAGCCGGGGTGGGTGTGAGGTCTCCGCTGGTGCTGCGGCCCGGCTGGTCGGCCTCCACGTCGTAGACGCCCTCCCCTGTGGGGGCCGGTACTCCGGCGCCCCCGGGGGTCGGCCCCTCGCTCTGCTTACCGCCGTTGTTGCCTTCGTTCACGAGGGCGAGCGCCTCCTCGGCGCCGAGGTCGTCCAGGTCGCTGCGGGCGGTCATCCGGCGTCCGGGCTGTCTGCGCTGTCTGGGGATTTGCCCGCCCCGGACTCGGCGTCGGCTGCCGCGGCCTCGTCGGCCCAGCGCAACGCGAGGGCGACGGCCTTGCGGGTGGCCTCGGCGACCACCTCGGGGCCTCCCCCGGCCCGGCCCGCCGCGTATCCGACGAGGAACGTCGTCAGCGGGGCGGCCGGCCTGGCCACTCCGTGCGCGGCGTCGCGGGCGAGGTCGAGGAGGAGGGTGGTGTCGACGTCCAGGTCGATGCCCAGTTCGTCCTTGGCTGCGGAAATCCATTCGTCCAACACGTGCCCATGCTCCCTGATGCGTGCTCTGGCGGCGGCGATGTCGTCCCAGGTGTCGCAGTCGAAGGACGCGACGGGGTCGGACACACGGGTGAGTTCCAGCGCGGCGGTCAGCCGGCGCAGCGGCAGACCGGTGAGGCCGCCGTGTTCGTGGGTGAGCGCGCCCAGCTCCCGGCGCAGCGCGGACACCCGGTACGCGGCCACGAGCGGCTGGTCCCGGCCGCCGGTGTCGGTGAGCAGCGCACCCTCGGCGCCGCCCGTCCGCAGGGCGCCGAGCAGCCGTCGTACCGTCGCCGGTTCGAGGAACGGGAGATCGGCGGAGAGTACGACGACGTGCTCGGCGTCGGTGTGTCGCAGGCCCGCGTCCAGCGCGGCGACGGGTCCGCCGCCCGGCGGGTCCTCGTGCGCCCAGGTGACGGGCCGTGCGGTGGGCCGGGGGCCGGCCACGACCACGGTGGTGCCGGCGTCGGCGCAGGCGGCGAGCACCCGGTCGAGCAGCGCGCGCCCGCCCACCCGTACGCCGGGCTTGTCTGCGCCGCCGAGCCGCCGGGCGGCCCCGCCCGCGAGCACGACGGCGTCGTAGCCGTCGGCGCCGGGGGTCCCTGTGGGCTGGGGCTCGTAGGCGGTCACCCTCCGAGTATGCGGGCCGCCGCCGATCACAGGGAATCTGTGCGCGCCACCCTGATCACAGCGTGCGCAGCAGCACCGCCGGTTGTTCGACACAGTCCGCCACATAGCGCAGGAAACCGCCCGCCGTGCCGCCGTCGCACACCCGGTGGTCGAAGGTGAGCGACAGCTGGACGACCTGGCGCACCGCCAGTTCGCCCTCATGCACCCACGGCTTGGGCACGATCCGGCCGACGCCGAGCATGGCCGCCTCGGGGTGGTTGATGATCGGCGTGGAGCCGTCGACGCCGAACACGCCGTAGTTGTTCAACGTGAAGGTGCCGCCGGTGAGTTCGGCGGGCGTGAGCGTGCCGGCCCTGGCCGCTTCGGTCAGCCGCGCGATCTCCGCACTCAGGGCCTCGGCGTTCCTGGTGTGCGCGTCCCGTACGACGGGGACGACGAGCCCGCGTTCGGTCTGGGCGGCGAAGCCGAGGTGGACGCGGTCGAGCCGGACGATCTCCCTGGCCTCCAGGTCGACCGTGGAGTTCAGGTCGGGATAGCGGGCGAGGGCGGCCGTGCAGATACGGGCGAGCAGGGCGAGGAGGGAGATCTTCGGGCCCCCGCCGCCGTTCATGTGCACGCGCGCGTGCATCAGTTCCGTCGCGTCGGCGTCCACCCAGCAGGTCGCGTCCGGGATCTCGCGCCGACTGCGGGAGAGCTTGTCGGCGACGGCACCACGGATGCCCTTGAGAGGGACACGCGTGCCCTCGGTGGGGGCGGAGGTGGGGTGCGCCGCGGGCACCGGACCAGCGGTCGGGGCCGGGGACTCGGTCCGCGTGGCGCCGCCGTACAGGGCGCGCTCCACGTCGGCGCGCAGAATCAGTCCGTTGGGCCCGGAGCCCGCCAACTCCCGCAGATCCAGGCCGTTCTCGCGGGCGAGCCTGCGCACGAGCGGCGAGATGACCGGAACGGGACCGTCGCCCCGGGCGGGGGCGGGGGCCTGCACGTCCGTGCTCTTGAGGGCCACCGGAGCGGCGGGCGCCGTCTGTTCCCGCTGTACCCTTCGCCGCCGCGCGGGCGCCTCGGAAGTCCCGTACCCCACCAGCACGTTGCCGGAGCCCTGGGCCGCGTCACCGGCCGGGTCGGAGTGGGCCGGTGTCCCGACCGCGACCGTCACCAGGGGTGCCCCGACGGGCAGTTCGGTGCCCTCCTCGCCGAAGCGGGCGGTGACGACACCGCCGTACGGACACGGCACGTCGACCATCGCCTTGGCCGTCTCGACCTCGACGACCGGCTGGTCGACGGCGACGACCTCGCCGACCTCGACCAGCCAGCGCACGATCAGCGCCCCGGTGAGTCCCTCGCCGAGGTCGGGGAGCCTGAACTCCAGTACCTGTGCCATCAGCGTTCCGCCTCCCACTGCAGCCGTCCCACGGCGTCCAGGACACGGTCGACGCCGGGCAGGTGATGCCGCTCCAGCATCGGCGGCGGGTACGGGATGTCAAATCCGGCGACGCGCAGCACCGGCGCCTCCAGATGATGGAAGCAGCGCTCCGTGACGCGGGCCGCGATCTCCCCGCCGGGGCCGCCGAAACCGCCCGACTCGTGGACGACCAGGGCCCGCCCGGTCCGGCGTACCGAGGCGCACACCGTCTCGTCGTCGAACGGGACCAGGGAACGCAGGTCGACGACCTCCAGGTCCCAGCCCTCCGCCTCCGCCGCCCGAGCCGCCTCCAGGCAGACTGGCAGGGACGGCCCGTACGTGATGAGCGTGGCGCTGCGGCCGGGGCGCCGCACCACCGCGCGTCCTATCGGTTCAACGGCCGACGGCTCGTCCGGGTTCCAGGAGTCCTTCGACCAGTACAGGCGCTTGGGCTCCAGGAAGACCACCGGGTCGTCGGAGGCGATGGCGGCCCGCAGCAGGCCGTACGCGTCGGCGACCGTGGCGGGCGTGACGACATGGAGGCCCGGGGTCGCCATGTAGTAGGCCTCGGAGGAGTCGCTGTGGTGTTCGACGCCGCCGATGCCGCCCCCATAGGGCACCCGGACGGTGATCGGCAGGGGCATGGCCCCGCGCGTGCGGTTGCGCATCCGGGAGACGTGCGAGATCAGCTGCTCGAACGCGGGATAGGCGAACGCGTCGAACTGCATCTCGACGACCGGGCGCAGGCCGTACATGGCCATGCCGACGGCCGCACCGAGGATGCCGGCCTCGGCCAGCGGGGTGTCGGTGCAGCGGTCCTCGCCGAACTCCTTGGCGAGCCCGTCGGTGACCCGGAAGACCCCGCCGAGGGTGCCGACGTCCTCACCCATGACGTGCACGGTGGGGTCGGCGGCCATGGCGTCGCGCATCGCGCGCGTGAGGGCCTGCGCCATGGTGGCGGGTTTGAGGGCGACGGTGGTCATCAGTGCGACCCCTCCGCCTCGGCCTCGAGCTCGGCCCGCAACTGGGCCCGCTGCTCGCGCAGTTGGGGGGTGGGCTCGGCGTACACCTGGGCGAACAGGTCCATGGGGTCGAGCACCGGGTCCTGGTTCATCCGGGCGCGCAGGTCGGCGGCGAGTGCCTCGGCGTCGTCGCGCGCGGCCCTGATGCCGTCCTCGTCGAGCAGCCCGCGCGCGGTGAGCTCCTGTTCCAGGAGGTCGATCGGGTCGTGCTCGCGCCAGGCGGCGACCTCGGAGTCGGCCCGGTAGCGCTTGTCGTCGTCGGCGTTGGTGTGCGCCTCCACCCGATAGGTCACCGCCTCGACGAGCGTGGGACCACCACCCGCGCGCGCGTGGCGTACGGCCTCGCTCAGGACGTCGTACATGGCGACCGCGTCGTTGCCGTCGACCAGGCGGCCCGGCATCCCGTAGCCGACGGCCTTGTGGGCCAGCGACGGGGCGGCGGTCTGCTTGGCGAGGGGCACGGAGATCGCGAAGCCGTTGTTCTGGACCAGGAAGACGACCGGCGCCTGCCACACGGCGGCGAAGTTCAGCGCCTCGTGGAAGTCGCCCTCACTGGTGCCGCCGTCACCGACCATCGCCAGCGCGACCACGTCGTCGCCCTTGAGACGGGCGGCGTGCGCGAGCCCGACGGCGTGCGGCAGCTGCGTCGCGAGCGGGGTGCACAGCGGTGCCACCCGGTGTTCACGCGGGTTGTAGCCGGTGTGCCAGTCACCGCGCAGCAGCGTCAGCGCCTGTACGGGGTCCACACCCCGGGCGACCACGGCGAGCGTGTCCCGGTAGCTGGGGAAGAGCCAGTCGCGGTCCTCCAGGACGAGCGCGGCGGCCACCTCGCAGGCCTCCTGGCCGACGCTGGAGGGGTACACGGCTAGCCGGCCCTGCTTGGTGAGAGCGGTGGCCTGCGCGTTGTACCGGCGCCCGCGCACCAGCTGCGCGTACAGCCGGCGCAACAGCCCGGGATCCGCCTGCGCCGCCGCCTCGGTGCCGAGGACGCGGTACGGAGCCGCGTCGGGCAGCAGCGGCGCGGGGTCGGTACGGGGCTGCCAGGCGGGCGGCGGCGTAGGGCGGTACGCACCTCGCTGCTCCATCACCGTCATGACGGCACCTCCTCGTGGGAGACGGCTTCGGGCGCGCCACGGATGTGACCCGCCTCACCTACCGATTGTTCGGTCGTCGGCACATTTTGGCTACAGGCACCGTCAGGCTGTGGACAAACGGTTCTCCACAGCCTGAGATGAATGCAGTACGTCCATGGCAGGGAGGCGGGGGCACATGGCAGCTGAACAAATGGCCGAGCGCGCGGAAGGCGGCGGCGCCCTGCCGCCCCCGCGCCCGCTGGACGCCATTGATCAGGACATCCTGCAGATGCTCCAGGCGGACGGCCGCGCCTCGATCCGGTCCGTGGCCGAACGCGCGCACGTTTCGCGGGCCAACGCCTACGCGCGCATCAACCGCCTCATCGAGGACGGCGTGATCCGCGGTTTCGGCGCCCGCGTGGACCACGAACGCGCCGGGCAGGGCACGTCGGCGTACATCACCCTGAAGATCGTCCAGAACTCCTGGCGCACGGTCCGCGAGCAGCTGAGGCAGCTCCCCGGGGCGGACCACATCGCCCTGGTGGGCGGCGACTTCGACGTACTCCTGCTGGTCCACACCCCCGACAACAAGGCGCTGCGCGAGCTGGTGCTGATGCGTCTCCAGGCGATCCCGGAGGTGCTCAGCACGCGCACGCTGCTCGTCTTCGAGGCGGAGGACCTGGAACCGCAGGCCTGAGTCACCCCCGGAGTCACCCCGAAGGGGTGGCTCACTCCGGTTTGCGCAGCCCCCCGAAGACCAGCCGCACCACCGCGTCGGCGACCTCCCGCTCGCCCATGCCTCGACCGTCCGGCCGGTACCACTCCACGACCGAGTTGATCATCCCGAAGACGAGCCGCGTCGCCAGCCGCACCTCCACGTCACCGCGTATGTCGCCCTCGGCAGCGGCCGCCTTGAGCAGCTCGGCGACCTGGTGGTCGAAGTCGCGCCGCCGTTCCAGGGCCCGGCGCTCGGCGTCGGTGTTGCCGCGCACACGCAGCAGCAGCGTCACGTACGGCAGTTCGGCTATGAGCACCTCGACCATGCGCCGTACGACGTACTCCAGCCGTCCGGCGGCCGGCCCCACGCGCGCGTGCTCCTCGTCGAGGATCCCGAAGAGCCCGTCCAGCGCCCGGTTGACGGCCAGCCGCAGCAGCTCCTCCTTGCCGGTGACGTGGTGGTAGATCGACGACTTGGAGATACCCGCGGCCTTGGAGAGGTGCTCCATGGAGGTGCCGTCGTAGCCGCGCTCGTTGAACACCTGGACGGCGACGTGGAGCAGCGTCTGCGTGGTGTACGTGTCGCGCTTGGCGGTGGTCATGGGGTGCCCTCCCGCTTGTCGGTGGCGTACGCGTGGCGGTAGAGCGCGAGGGACGGCGCGTACCGTCCGCTCGGGTCGCGCTGGTGGAGTTCGTCGAGGATCTCGTGCGCCCAGCTCCGGCCGAGCCTGCGGCTCCACTCGAAGGGCCCGAGCGGGTAGTTGACGCCGAGGCGCATCGCCGTGTCGACGTCCTCCTCGGTGGCGACGCCCTTGGCGACGGCGTCGTGCGCGAGGTCGATCATCCGGGCCACCGTACGGGCGACGATCATGCCAGGGGCGTCCCCGAGGACGCTGACGTCCTTGCCGAGCGCCTGGAAGAGGCCGATGGCCTCGGAGAGGGTCTGCGGCTGGGTGTCCTGGGAGGCGGACACGGCGATGCGGGTGGCCCGCCGGTAGTCGAGGGCAAGGTCGAAGTAGACGACGTCACGGAACTCGACGCTGGTCTGCCCGTCGGCGAGGACCAGCTGACCGCCGCTGGGCAGTACCAGCCGGGTGCCGTGGTCCTCCTCGTCCTCACGGACGGGAATGCCCGCCTCGCGGATCAACGCGAGGAGGTCGGACGCGGGGCCCAGGTCGCCCTCGGCGGCGACGTACGCGGGCGCCTGGGCCTCCTCCGCGGTGTGCGGTTCGGCTCGCTCGGCATCGTCCCCGTACTCGTACCAGCCCTGCCCGGTCTTGCGGCCGAGCCGGCCCGACTCGACGAGCCGCCGCTGGGCGAGCGAAGGCGTGAACCGCACGTCCTGGAAGAAGGCCTGCCACACGGAGTGGGTGACGGCCTCGTTGACGTCCTGCCCGATGAGGTCGGTCAGTTCGAAGGCACCCATTCTGAACCCGCCGCACTCGCGCAGCACCGCGTCGATGGTGGCGGGGTCGGCGGACTGGGCCTCGTACGCCGCGAAGGCCTCCGCGTAGAAGGGCCGGGCGAGGCGGTTGACGATGAAGCCGGGGGTGTCGGCGCAGGCGACCGGGGTCTTGCCCCAGGCGCGGGCCATCTCGTACGCGCGCGTGGCCGACGTGACGTCGGTGGCGAAGCCGGAGACGACCTCCACGAGGGGGAGCAGCGGCGCCGGGTTGAAGAAGTGCAGACCCACGAACCGCCCGGGGTTGCGCAGAACGCCCCCGATGGCGGTGACGGACAGGGAGGAGGTGTTGGTGGCGAGCAGACAGTCGTCGTCGACCACGTCCTCCAGGGCACGCATCAACTCCTGCTTCACGTCGAGCTGTTCGATGACGGCCTCGATGACGAGGGAGCAGTCGGCGAGTTCGGCGAGGCTCCCGGCGGCGTGCAGCCGGCCCCGCGCCGCGTCCCGCTCGGCCGCCGTCAGCCGGTCCTTCTCGACGAGCCGGTCGAGGCGCGCGCCGATCGCGTCGACGGCGTCCTGGGCCCGCCCGGGCGCGGCATCGAACAGCCGTACGTGATGACCGGCGACCAGCGCGACCTGGGCGATGCCCTGGCCCATGGTGCCGGTGCCGACGACGGCCACGGGGCTGCTGAGGTCGAGTGCTGTCATGTGCGCGATCCTCCCGCACGAGGTTGTCCACAGATGCGGCGGACCCCCTTGTCCCGACCGATCGTTCGGTTACTCTAACTCTGTCGTGCCTTTTCTGCCCAGGTCATGTCCCAGTTCATGTACCGGTTCATGCACCAGTTCGTGTCCCAGGTCATGAGCTCAACGAAGTGCTCTTGAGACGAGGAGTTGGTCCCCTGATGGCCGCCGAACTCACCGCGCACCAGCTGATCGCCCAGCACCGGCCCACCCTCGACCAGGCGCTGGAAGCGATCCGCACGCGCGCGTACTGGTCCCCGCACCCCGAACACCCCAAGGCTTACGGGGAGGACGGCAGCCTGAGCCTGGCCGCCGGCAAGGCCGCCTTCGACGCCGTCCTGAACACCCGCCTCGACCTGGACCAGCCCGGCACGGACGACTGGGTGGGCGGCGAGGTGTCCCCGTACGGCATCGGGCTGGGCGTCATCTACCCGCACGCGGACGTCGACGTGCTGCTGCCCGCCATGAAGGCCGGCCAGCGCGTCTGGCGCGACGCGGGCGCGGAGGTCCGCGCGATGGTCTGTCTGGAGATCCTCAGGCGGATCAGCGGCCGGACGCACGAGTTCGCGCACGCGGTCATGCACACCAGCGGTCAGGCCTTCATGATGGCGTTCCAGGCCGGGGGCCCGCACGCCCAGGACCGCGGCCTGGAAGCGGTGGCGTACGCGTACGCGGAGCAGGTCCGAACCCCCGGCACCGCGGAGTGGACCAAGCCCCAGGGCAAGCGCGACCCACTGGCCCTCACGAAGGAGTTCACGCCGGTCCCGCGCGGCATCGCACTCCTCATCGGCTGCAACACGTTCCCCACGTGGAACGGCTACCCGGGCCTGTTCGCGTCCCTGGCCACGGGCAACGCGGTCCTCGTGAAGCCCCACCCGCGCGCGGTGCTGCCGCTCGCGCTGACGGTCGGCGTCGCGCGCGAGGTCCTGGCGGAGGCCGGCTTCGACCCGAACCTGGTGGCCCTGGCCGCCGAGCGCCCCGGCGAGGGCATCGCGAAGACCCTGGCGACCCGCCCGGAGATCCGCATCGTCGACTACACGGGCTCGACGTCGTTCGGCGACTGGCTGGAGGCCAACGCCCGCCAGGCGCAGGTCTACACGGAGAAGGCCGGCGTCAACACGGTGATCGTGGAGTCGACCGGCAACTACAAGGGCATGCTGTCGAACCTCGCCTTCGCCCTCTCCCTGTACAGCGGCCAGATGTGCACCACCCCGCAGAACCTCCTCATCCCCCGCGACGGCATCCGCACGGAGGAGGGCCCCAAGTCGTACGACGAGGTGGTCACCGACCTCGCCGCCGCGGTCGGCGGCCTCCTGGGCGACGACGCGCGCGCGAACGGGCTGCTGGGCGCGATCGTCAACCCCGATGTGAAGGCACGGCTGGAGGCGGCGGCCGCACTCGGCGAGGTCGCCCTGGCCTCACGGGAGATCGTGAACCCCGACTTCCCGGACGCGGTGGTCCGTACGCCCGTCATCGTGAAGCTCGACGGCGCGCGGAAATATTGGGACGGGGCGGACGACGAGGCCGCCTACATGAGCGAGTGCTTCGGTCCGGTCTCCTTCGCCGTCGCGGTCGACTCGGCCGCCGACGCGGTGCAACTGCTGCGACGGACGATCCGGGACAAGGGCGCGATGACGGTCGGCGCGTACACGACCGACACGGAGTTCGAACAGGCCGTCCAGGAGGCCTGTCTGGAGGAGTGCGCCCAGTTGTCGCTGAACCTGACCGGCGGGGTGTACGTCAACCAGACGGCCGCCTTCTCCGACCTCCACGGTTCGGGCGGCAACCCGGCGGCGAACGCGGCACTGTGCGACGGCGCGTTCGTGGCGAACCGGTTCCGGGTGGTGGAGGTGCGCCGGGAGGCCTAGAAACTCCCGTTGCCGGTGACGCTCCAGTGGTACAGCGTCATGGCCACGCTGGTCGCCAGGTTGTAGCTGGAGACCTGGGGGCGCATCGGGAGGGACACCAGATGGTCGCCGCGCGCGCGTAGGTCGGGTGACAGCCCGCTGCGCTCGGAACCGAAAGCGAGTACGGCGTCGTCCGGGAGCTTCAGCCCCCGGATGTCGTCGCCCTCCGGATCGAGCGCGAACACCGGCCCGGCCGGCAGCTCGGCCACCGCCAGCCGCTCCACGGCGGTCGCGAAGTGCAGCCCCGCCCCACCGCGTACGACGGTGGGGTGCCAGGGGTCGAGGGTGCCGGTGGTGACGACCCCGGTCGCGCCGAAACCGGCCGCGAGCCGGATCACGGCCCCGGCGTTGCCGAGATTGCGCGGGTCGTCGAGGACGACGACGGGCGCGGACCGGGGCGTACGCGCGAGCGCCTCCAGGTTGGCGGCGCGCGAGGGCCGTACGGCCAGGGCGGCCACCGCGGTGGGGTGCGCGCGCGGCACGAGGGACGTGTAGGTCGGCTCCGGGACCTCGGCCAGGAGGGCGTCCAAGGTGTCCCGTACGTCCGGAGCCAGCTCGTCGGCGAGATCCAGCGCCGCCCGTCGGTCGGTCGTCACGGCCACCGGAATCCGCGCGCCGAAGCGGACGGCGTGCTTGAGGGCGTGGAAGCCGTCGAGCAGTACGCAGGCGCCCGCGAGCCGGTGCCAGTCGGTCACCGGGTCGGTTGCCGGCCCCGTCACTGCGTCCGTCGTCATGCCTTGAAGCCTACGTGCGGGGGCTCCGCCGTCTCGTCGGCCGCCCCGGAGGTCCGCTCGCCCGGCACGGCCCGTCCGTCGCCCGGCAGGCGGGCGAGAAGGCGCACACGCGTGCGTGCCGCCCACTCGCCGAGGCGGCGCAGGAAGGAGGTCGGCAGGAACACCGCGTCCGCGGCGATCATCGCGAGGGAGAAGAAGGGCAGTCCGAGGACGACGGCGATCACGGCGTGCTCGGTCATCATCACGGCCAGCAGGACGTTCTTGACCCTCCGGTTGAAGAGCGTGAAGGGGAAGGCGACCTGCACGACCACCGTTCCGTACGTCACCAGCATCACCATCGTGCCGCTCGACGACATCAGGTCGGAGAGGGCGGGCCACGGGGAGAAGTAGTCGAGGTGGAGCGGGTAGTAGACGGCGGTGCCGTCCTGCCAGCGCGAGCCCTGGATCTTGTACCAGCCGGCCGTCGCGTAGATCAGACAGGCCTCGGCCATGATCACGAAGAGGGCCGCGTTGTGGACGAGGTTGCCGACGATGTCGAGAAGCATCCGGGGCTCGCCGCCCTGCTCCCGGCGCGCCACGGCCCACCACACGCCCTGCGCCAGCCACATGCCCCAAAGGATCACCGGGACCAGCAGGTCACCGTCGAGCTTGCCGGCTGCGGTACCGGCGACGAGGAGCGTCCCGAGGACGGCCCAGAGCGCGGGGCCCACCCGGTCCGGAGCGGCGTCGAAGAGCACGCGTGCGCGTGCCTTGCGCGCCCGCCGGGCGTCCAGGGACCACACCTGGCCGCAGCGCGTGAACACCAGATAGAGGGACATCAGGTGCAGGACGTTGTCGCCGCCGTCGCCCACGAAGATGCTGCGGTTCTGGAGCGAGAGCACACCGACCATGAAGACCACGGACAGGGTGCGGGTGCGCCAGCCGAGCAGGAGAAGAAGACTGGCGAGGACCGCGAGCACATAGACGAGCTCGAACCAGACCTGGCTGCCGGACCACATCAGGACCGTGAAGGCGCCGTTCTCCGCGATGAGCTGCTGGGCGAGATCCCAGCTCCAGGGGCCGTCGGGGCCGTACAGCTCCTGCCGGTGCGGGAACTCGCGCAGCAGGAACAGCAGCCAGGTCGCCGAGAAGCCGATACGGACGACGGCACTCTGGTAGGGGCCCAGTGCGGTCTCGGTGACGCGGCCGATGGCCTGGGAGACCGACCTGGAGAGCGACCGGGACGCCGCGGGCGCGAGGCGGGTCATGAGCCGTCCGCCTTCGTCGCATCAGCGGTGCCCGCCGCCTCGGCCGCCTCGTCGTCAGGGACGGGCCACCAGGGCAGTACGCGGTACGTGGGCTTCTCGGGCACCTGCTCCTGGCTCCAGTCGGGCGGTCGGACGTTCGTGCTGCGGGAGCGGACCTGGACGCGGTCGATCGTGCCGCCGGGACCGGCCGCGTCCTCGCGGTCGAGGCGCAGGACGACGATGCGGCGCAGATACTGCTCGGCCAGGGCCCCGCGCAGACCCGAGGGACGGTTCTGGGCGTCGTGCGAGCCGACAAGAAAGTCCCACGCCCGGCGCAGCTCGTTCTGCTGGGTGTGGCTCGGCACCGGATTGCCGTCGATGGCCTCGCCGTCCAGCGCGGAGAGGTCGTACCAGCCGGTCGTCCGGGCCCCGCCGTCGGCGGTACGGACATCGGCGCGGACCTCGACGGCAATGTTCTGCTGCAGCGGGTTGGGGGCGAAGAGCTTCCAGTTCTGTTCGAACTCCGGGTAGATCCAGTCGTCGATCGTCCGGGAGTGCTCCTTGGTGACCGTGTTCGAGGGCGCGACGTGCAGAAACACCATCCCGAGGTGGACACACGCGGCCACGGCGACGACCGCGACGGCGAGAGCGGCGCCTATCTGGTACGGGAGTGAGAGGGCGGCCAGGGTCGGGCGTGGGGCTTCCCCGGGGGCCGGGTGAGGTGCGGCGCTGTCGTCCGGCGGCCCGGGCTGGGGACCGTCGAACTGAGGACCGTCGGGCGGGGAGCCCTCGGCCTCGCCGGGCTCGTCGCGCCCGTGCCGGGCGGCCGAGCCTGCCTCGTACGCGTCCATTGCGCCCCGTCTCCCGATACCCGGTCCCATCGCGCCTGCGGCGTGCGCACGGGCACGGTACTCAGGGCCGCCCGCCCGGCGCAGCCCCCTGCGCACACCTGCACGACCTGTGCACGGTGCCCGGACAGCCGTTGACACCCTACGACCCACCACTGGAGCACCCATTCGAACAGACCGAACGATCGGTCGACATCGCGCACCCTCCCGTCCCATCCGTTCCCTTCTTCTAGAACCTGTTCTATCTTGACGCCCCGTCAGGTCACCCGCCCCCGGGCCGAGAGGACAGCACCGTGGACTTCAGGTTCAGCGAGGAGCAGCAGGCGGCGGTCGAAGCGGCCCAGGCGGTGTTCGGCGGGGTCGCGCCGGACGGGGTGCCCAGTCCGGCGCTCGTGCCGGGTGCCGTCGCGGACGACTTCGACCGGGCGCTGTGGGAGAGGCTCGCCGGTGCGGATCTGCTGAGCCTGCTGCTCGACGAGGAGTTCGGCGGGGCCGGCCTCGACGCCATCGCCCTGTGTCTCGTGCTGCGCGAGTCCGCGAAGGTACTGGCCAGAGTGCCCCTGCTGGAGAGCTGCGCGGCCGCCGCGGCCGTACAGGCTTACGGGGGCGGGGAGTTGCGGGACGAGGTGCTGCGCCGGGCCGGGTCCGGCGACCTGGTCCTCACCGTCGCCGCGCACGGCCGCACCGGCCACGACCCCGCCGAACTCGCGGTGACCGCGGGCCGGGACGGTGACCTCTGGATGCTCGACGGAACACAGACGGCTGTGCCCTGGGCACACAACGCCGACTTCCTCCTCGTACCCGCACGCACAAGCGCCGACCGGACCGTCCTCGCCCTTGTCCCCCGCGTCCACGAAGGCGTCCCGCTCGACGGCGTCGGACTCGCCGAGCAGATATCCACCACCGGCGAACGGCTCGGCGAACTGCGCCTGGATTCCGTGCGGTTGCCGGACCGATACGTCCTCGGCACCGAGGGTGCCTGGCCGTGGCTGCGCGATCTGCTGACCGTCGGCACCTGCGCGCTGGCGCTCGGTCTGGGTACGGCGGTGCTGGGCATGACCAGCGACTACACCGGCAAGCGGGAACAGTTCGGGCATCCCCTGGCGACGTTCCAGGCCGTCGCCGTCCAGGCCGCCGACCGGTACATCGACCTGCGTGCGATGGAGGCCACGCTGTGGCAGGCGGCGTGGCGGATCAGCACGGGGGCGGGCGGCGCCCTGCCCGTCTCCGGGGACGTGGCCGTCGCCAAGATCTGGGCCGCGGAAGGCGTACGCCGGGTCGTACAGACCGCGCAGCACCTGCACGGCGGTTTCGGCGCCGACACCGACTATCCGCTGCACCGGTACCACGCCTGGGCCAAACACCTGGAGCTGTCGCTCGGCCCGGCGCCAGCCCACGAGGAGATGCTGGGCGACCTGCTCGCGGCCCACCAACTCGGCTGAAGCCGACGCGGCGGACCATGAGTACCCAGGTTCAGGCGACGAAGCCCGGCGCACCCTCGTCGGTGACGACCGGGCGGCCCGCCGCCTCCCACACCTGCATACCGCCACCGACGTTCACGGCGTCGATGCCCTGCTGGACCAGATAGTTCGTGACCTGGGCCGACCGGCCACCCGCGCGGCAGATCACGTTGACCCGGCCGTCCTGCGGCGCCGCCTCGGTCAACTCGCCGTAGCGGGCGACGAATTCGCTCATGGGGATGTGCAACGCCCCCTCGGCATGCCCCGCCTGCCACTCCTCGTCCTCACGGACATCCAGCAGGAAGTCGCCGTCCTTGAGGTCCGTGACCTCGACCGTGGGAACACCAGAACCGAAACTCATACCCCGACGATACCCAGGTCACAGCCCGAGCAGCGCCGCGAGTTCCTCCTCGCGCTGCGCGACCTGGGCCAGCAGCTGCTCGGCGATCTCCTCCAGGAGGCGGTCCGGGTCGTCCGGAGCGAGCTTCAGCATCGCGCCGATCGCGCCCTCCTCCAGTTCGCTGGCGACCAGCGTGAGCAGTTCCTTGCGCTGGGAAAGCCATTCGAGGCGGGCGTAGAGCTCCTCGCTGTGGCTCGGCTGCCACTCGGCGGGCACCGGGCCGGCCGCCCACTCCTCGGCCAGCTCCCGCAGCAACGCCTCGTCACCCCGCCCGTACGCGGTGTTGACCCGGGCGATGAACTCGTCGCGCCGCGCCCGCTCCTCCTCGTCCTGCGCCAGGTCCGGGTGGGCCTTACGGACCAGTTCCCGGTAGAGCTTGCGGGCCTCGTCGCTCGGGCGGACCCGCTGCGGAGGCCGTACCGGCTGCTCGGTGAGCATGGCCGCGGCCTCCGGGAACAGTCCTTCCGAGTCCATCCAGCCGTGGAACAGCTCCTCGACGCCAGGCATCGGCATGACCCGCGCCCGCGCCTCCTGCGCCGCTCGCACGTCCTCGGGGTCGCCGGTGCGCGCGGCCCTCGCCTCGGCGATCTCGGCGTCGAGCTCGTCGAGGCGGGCGTACATCGGGCCGAGCTTCTGGTGATGCAGACGGGAGAAGTTCTCGACCTCGATACGGAAGGTCTCGACCGCGATCTCGTACTCGATGAGCGCCTGCTCGGCGACCCGCACGGCCCGCTCCAACCGCTCCTCGGGCCGAGGCCCCGCAGCCCCGCCCTCAGCCTGATCGGACCCACCGGACGCGCCGGACGCCGCCTGCGCGTCAAGAGGCTCCCGCGGCCCTTCGGCTTCGGGCACGGACGAGGACTGC
Organism: Streptomyces sp. NBC_00576; assembly: GCF_036345175.1. NCBI lineage: Bacteria > Bacillati > Actinomycetota > Actinomycetes > Kitasatosporales > Streptomycetaceae > Streptomyces > Streptomyces sp. NBC_00576. The sequence goes on from NZ_CP107780.1 coordinate 5,295,479, forward strand.
TCAGCTTCCGGGGTTGTCACCCGCCCAGCGTAGGCCACGGCTCACGCGCCCACCCAGGGTCATCGAACAGACCCGCGAAGTGACACCACAGCCGTCACACGCCCATCTCCGCGGCGATCCTCCCCGCCCGCACCGCCCCCACCAGATCCGCGTGGTCCGCCTCCGTACGGTCGGCGTAGGCCGTGGCGAACGTCGCCATCGCCTCGTCCAGCTCGTCGCTCTTGCCGCAGTACCCGGCGATCAGGCGCGGGTCGGCGCTGTGGGCGTGGGCGCGGGCCAGGAGGGCGCCCGTCATCCGGCCGTAGTCGTCGATCTGGTCGGCGGAGAGGGCGGCCGGGTCGACACTGCCCTTGCGGTTACGGAACTGCCGTACCTGGAAAGGCAGTCCGTCGACCGTCGTCCAGCCGAGGAGGATGTCGCTGACGACCTGCATACGCTTCTGCCCGAGCACCACCCGGCGCCCCTCGTGCACCGCGCCCGCCGCCTCCACGGGATCCCAGCCGGCGGTGGCCAGATGCGGGACCAGCGCCGAAGGACGGGCCTCCTTCACCTGGAGGACCAGGGACTCCCCCTTGTGGTCCAGGAGCAGGACGACATACGACCGCGTGCCCACGCTCCCCGTGCCGACGACGCGGAACGCCACGTCGTGCACCGAGTGGCGGGCCAGCAGCGGGAGGCGGTCCTCCGAGAGCGTGCTCACGTAATCCTCCAGGGACGCCGTCACCGCCGCCGCCTCCGCGTCCGGCACCCCCCGCAGCACCGGAGGGGCGTCCACGAAGCGCCGCCCGCCGTCCTCGGTGACCACCGTCGACCTGGCCGCGAAGCGCCCGCTGGTGTTGCCCCGCGCCTTTTCGGAGACCCGCTCCAGCGTGCCGATCAGGTCGTGCGCGTCCGTGTAGGAGACGAGCTCCTCGTCCGCGATGGCGTTCCACGCGTCCAGCACCGAAAGTTTCGCGAGCAGCCGCATCGCCCGGCGGTACGCGCCGACCGCGCCGTGCGCCGCCTTGCGACAGATGTCCTCGTCCGCGCCCGCCTCCCGGCCCGCGAGCACCAGCGAGGCGACGAGCCGCTTGAGGTCCCACTCCCAGGGGCCCTGAACGGTTTCGTCGAAGTCGTTCAGATCCATGACCAGGCCGCCGCGCGCGTCACCGTAGAGACCGAAGTTGCCCGCGTGGGCGTCGCCGCAGATCTGCGCACTGATCCTGGTCATCGGGGTACGGGCCAGGTCGTACGCCATCAGGCCCGCCGAACCGCGCAGGAAGGCAAACGGGGTGGCCGCCATCCTGCCCACCCTTATCGGGGTCAACTCGGGGATACGACCGCGGTTGGACTCCCTGACCGCAGCCTCCGCATCCGGACGGGAGCCGTCCGCACCGGTGTCGAAGGAGGCGTGCGCGGAGCGCGGAACCTGCCTCCGCAGCGCCTTCCCCTCGTCCTTGGGGGAGCCCTCCGCCTGCCACTGCGCGAACCCGCGCACCAGAGGAAGCTCCCGCGCCCGGCTCCGCGCCACCGTGGCCCCCGCCGACTCCGTACCGACCTCGGTCATCGCGACCGCCTCCCCCGCTCCACTCACCGCCGCCAACATCAACTCGCGACGACCGTACCGCCACACACCGCATCAGGTCAGACCCTGTGGATAAGTCGGGCACTCGGTGGGACGCACCTCATATGAGAGAGACCTCACATCTTCGCCAGGGGCAAGGACGAACACGTGATGGCACTGCCTGCGCCGCCGGGACCTGCATACAGTCACCCATTACCGATTACGGGTGAATCATCCCTATTTCATTGATCAAGGCACGGACCCGTGGTCGAATCGGCCCCCAAGCCGCCCCGGGTGAGTCCGCCTTCGCCAAGTGCCGGCATTGTCCTGTCGGTCAGTCACTGGAGCGTGGTGAAGTTCGTCAGCAAGGACGGCGAAGGGAAGAACATCCCGACCCGGGAAGGCAACACCAAGTTCGGCTGGCGGCACTTCTCAGGACCGCACAACATTCACGATCCCAAAAACATGACGTCTCCGCTCACCGGCGGCAGTCAGGAGTCCGCGCCGATGCAGCGGTGGGAGAACGAAGGGTTGGCCCGGCTGCAAACCGCCCTCGTCCGGGGCATGCTCCGGTTCACGGCGGCACCCCTGGGTGACGGCCCTGTCGTCCGGGGCGTGCTCCCCGTCCCGACGAAACGAGGCGTGGGGAGAGTGGCCGTCTGGGACGGCCACGACACCCGGACCTCGGTGGCCTACGACCTGCCTCTGGTGGACCGCCACGGCGACAACATCCCCGCCTCCGCACTGGCAGCGGCTCTGCGGCAGGCCGTACGGCAGGCGTCCGACGATCCACGGACCGCAGCGGGCCACGACCGTGAGGGGCACGGCATCCCTATCGTGGCCGCGGAGAACGTGGGGCGGCTCTTGGAGGACGGTCCGGAGTTCGACCTCACGGACGCTCTCCACGCGGCAGCCGCAGGAATCACCCCGTCCGAGGGCCACGAGCGTGCCGGGAAGCTGTGTCTGCTCGGCTTCCTCCTCCTCGACCAGCACAGCGCGCGTCTCTACGTGACCGGCGAGGGGCTGTCCGCCACGGTCGGTCTCGACGTGCCACTTCGCGACGAAGAAGGAGCCGTGGCCGTGGGCATCACAGGCCTGGCCGCTGCCCTGCCCTCGCTCATCGCCGGCGACCAGTTGCAGTACAACCCCTCGGACGCCGTGGACCCCTATTGCTCGGAAGTGTTCGACCTGACCCACTGGTAGCGCTCGGGCACGTCCTGCCCAGGTGAGGATCCCTGCCTTCCTCCGCTCCGCCTCGGCCGCCTGCAGCCGGAGCATGCGGATGCGGACGGCCTCGCTGCACACGGCCATGGCGTCGTCGCCAAGGTCGTCCCGAGGGGACTCTTCGAGGACGAAGTTCCCGTGCCGGTCCTGGCCCTGGACCAGCAGGGCCGAGTCGATCCCGTCGGCGGGACGTACCGAAGTAGCCAGATAGTCGACGGCGAAAGTGACCCGTGTCTCCGGAGTGCTGTTCAGACCCGAGCCGTGCACCACCAGCATGTTGTGGAGTGAGCACTGACCGGGATCGAGCACCACGTCATACTGGGCGAACTCGGCTTCGTCGAAGACGGCCTCGTCGCCGCGCATCATGCCGCGAAGGCCCGGCTGGCGGTGGTGGGTGAGTATGCCGTGGCGGTGGGTTCCTGTTGGCCCACGCCAACCGCCGCAAACTCACCGCCTGGGCAGACTCCACCGCACTCCACGGTGACCGGCCACACCGTTGACCCACTCGCCGCCGCAAGACCAAGGCCACTGGGCACCTGGACCCCCAAGGGCTACGTCACCCAGCCCTGAGACCTTCCTCACAAGCCACCAGTAACCCTCGGCAAGACAATCAGCCCGCGGCAGAGCAACCGAAGATCCACACCTGAACACAACGGACCGCCGACGGCCCCAAGCCGTCGGCGGTCCACGTGTTTCTGAGCACACACAGCAGAACGGGCGGCATCGTCATCACGATGCCGCCCGTTCCGTCGGTGCAACTAGAGCACCTTCGTCGGTGCTCCCTTGTGCGCGAGGGGGGAGTTGAACCCCCACGCCCTTGCGGGCACTGGAACCTGAATCCAGCGCGTCTGCCATTCCGCCACTCGCGCATTTGGTGTGTCCTCAGGCCCTGCTCCCTGCGGTGCTGGGGCCTTCCGACATCGAGAAGATTAGCACGCTGGAGATGGTGGGTTCACATCCCTTTCCCTCCGCCCCCGCACCCGCCCCGACCCGCCCCGACCGACCCGGACCGGCTGCGACTACGTATCAACACGTGCCTGTTCACGTATCAACCTCGTACCGGTCCAGCCCATCTCCTATGGAGGCGGGCAAGGTGCACAGTCAGGTGCGGGACACTGGTTTGGCGCCGCCTCTACGATCTGGGTACGGCTGAAGGAGTTCGAAGGAGAGCTTCACAGGGAACTTCGTCAGGCGTCGACACCCGTCGACCGGCCTGACAGGGGGAACCAGCCGATTTCCCGGCGCGTGGATACGATCAGCGAGCAGCACCAAGCACGGCAGGCAAGGCACGCAAGGCTCAGACAAGAGCAGCAACCTGGAGGAGGTGCCCCATGGGAGTCCTGAAGAAGTTCGAGCAGCGTCTCGAAGGTCTGGTCAACGGCACCTTCGCCAAAGTGTTCAAGTCAGAGGTCCAGCCCGTGGAGATCGCGGGTGCGCTGCAGCGCGAGTGCGACAACAACGCCACCATCTGGAACCGCGACCGGACCGTCGTACCCAACGACTTCATCGTGGAACTGAGCGCGCCCGACTTCGAACGCCTCAGCCCCTACTCCGGACAGCTCGGCGACGAACTCGCCGGGATGGTGCGGGACTACGCCAAACAGCAGCGGTACACCTTCATGGGCAACGTCAAGGTGCACCTGGAGAAGGCAGACGACCTGGACACCGGTCTGTACCGGGTGCGCAGCCGTACGCTCGCCTCCTCCACCAACCAGCAGGCACCCGGCGGCCCTGGCGCCGCCGCACCCGCGGCCCCGCCGAGGGGTCGGCCCGGCGCAGGTGGTTACGGTTATCCGCCGGCCGCCGCACCACCCATGCCGGCCGCACCGCCGCCCGGCGGACGCCCCGGCGCCGCCCCGGCGGGCCCGCCCATGGGGCATCGGCCGACGGCGGGCGCGGGCCGGACGCGGTGCTGGGTCGAGATCAACGGCGCCCGCCACCAGATCTCCGGCCCGACACTGGTGCTGGGCCGCAGCACCGAGGCCGACGTGCGGATCGACGACCCCGGTGTCTCGCGCCGGCACTGTGAGATCCGTCCCGGCACGCCCCCGACCGTTCAGGACCTCGGGTCCACAAACGGCATCGTGGTGGACGGAACGCACACCACCCGCGCTACGCTCCGCGACGGCTCGCGGATCGTCGTGGGCAGCACCACCATCATTTACCGGCAAGCCGAAGGGTGAAGCGGGGGCAATGTCAGAGCTGACCCTCACGGTCATGCGGCTGGGTTTCCTGGCCGTACTGTGGCTGTTCGTGATCGTGGCCGTGCAGGTCATCCGCAGCGACCTGTTCGGTACGCGTGTCACCCAGCGCGGGTCGAGGCGTGACAGCGGCCGCCAGCAGCAGGCGGCCGCCCGACAGACCGCCGCGCCCCCGCAGCAGCGCCAGCAGCAGCCGCCTTCCGGCGGCGGCAGGCAGCGCCGGGGCGCCCCCAGCAAGCTGGTGGTCTCCGAAGGCACGCTGACGGGCACCACCGTCGCCCTCCAGGGGCAGACCGTCACGCTCGGCCGGGCCCACGACTCGACCATCGTGCTGGACGACGACTACGCCTCCAGCAGGCATGCCAGGATCTACCCGGACCGGGACGGCCAGTGGATCGTCGAGGACCTCGGGTCCACCAACGGCACCTATCTCGACCGGACCCGATTGACGACTCCGACCCCGATTCCGCTGGGCGCGCCGATCCGCATCGGCAAGACCGTCATCGAGCTGCGGAAGTAGTGCTGCATCATGAATAGGCGCGAGCGGAGCGAGCACGCAGCGGCGGTCCATGCGAAGGGCCCCGGCGCGCTCCCGACCGGAGGGTGGGCACCGTGCGGATGTACCCGGAGCCGACGGGCGAGGTGCGCATGAGTCTGTCACTGCGCTTCGCCGCCGGATCGCACAAAGGCATGATCCGCGAGGGCAACGAGGACTCCGGCTACGCCGGTCCCCGCCTCCTCGCGATCGCCGACGGCATGGGCGGCCAGGCCGCCGGTGAGGTCGCCTCCTCCGAGGTGATCTCCACGATCGTCGCCCTGGACGACGACGTCCCAGGTTCCGACATCCTCACCTCGCTCGGCACCGCCGTGCAGCGGGCCAACGACCAGCTCCGGATGATGGTCGAGGAGGACCCCCAGCTGGAGGGCATGGGCACCACGCTCACGGCCCTCCTGTGGACGGGCCAGCGCCTCGGCCTCGTACACGTGGGCGACTCGCGTGCGTACCTCCTCCGGGACGGCGTCCTCACGCAGATCACACAGGACCACACCTGGGTGCAGCGCCTCGTCGACGAGGGACGCATCACCGAGGAAGAGGCCACCACCCACCCGCAGCGCTCGCTCCTCATGCGCGCGCTGGGCAGCGGTGACCATGTCGAGCCCGACCTCTCCATCCGTGAGGTCCGGGCCGGCGACCGGTACCTGATCTGCTCCGACGGGCTGAGCGGCGTCGTGTCCCACCAGACCATGGAGGACACCCTCGCCAGCTACCAGGGCCCCCAGGAGACCGTGCAGCAGCTCATCGAGCTGGCGCTGCGCGGCGGCGGCCCCGACAACATCACCGTGATCATCGCCGACGTCCTGGACCTCGACACCGGGGACACCCTCGCCGGACAGCTGTCCGACGTACCCGTCGTGGTCGGCGCGGTCGCCGAGAACCAGCACAACCAGCACCACCTGCACGACGGCGGCGCCATGCAGACGCCCGCCGGACGCGCCTCCGGGCTCGGCCGGCAGCGGCCCGCGCACGGCGGCGGAGGCGGCGAGTTCGGCCCGCCCGGCTCAGGCGACACCACCGGCTACGTCCAGACCGGCAGCTTCGGCGGCTACACCGACGACGACTTCGTCAAACCCAGCGCCGGCCGCAAGTGGTTCAAGAGAACCCTCTACATCACGCTCGCCCTCGCCGTCATCGGCGGAGGCCTGTACGGCGGCTATCGCTGGACACAGACCCAGTACTACGTCGGCGCCAGCGACGATCACGTCGCGCTCTACCGGGGCATCAACCAGGACCTGGCCTGGATCTCCCTCTCGAAGGTCGAGAAGGACCACCCCGAGATCGAACTCAAGTACCTGCCCGCCTACCAGCAGAAGCAGGTCGAGGGCACCATCACGGAGGGCGGCCTCAAGGACGCCCAGTCGAAGATCTCCGAGCTGGCCACCCAGGCCTCCGCATGCAAGAAGCAGGAAGCACGGCGCGCGGCCGACAACGCGAACAACGCCAAGACCGGCGAGGGCGAGGCCGGAGGCACCACGGGAACCACCCGTACCGCCGCCGCGTCCAAGGCAACGCCGAGCCCGAACCCGAGCCCGACGACGCCGTCCGGATCGGCGTCCCCGTCCACAACCGCACCCACTCCCACACCCGGCCCCAGCCTCTCCGAGGAAGAGCAGAAGCTGGTCTCGCTGTGCGGTAAGCAGTAGGCAAGCCGTGAGGGGCCACTTCATACGATGAGCAGTACAACCAACGCTTCGCAGCACCACACGTCCACGATCGGCGCGATCGGCACTCCGAGCCGGCGCAACACCGAACTGGCACTGCTGGTGTTCGCCGTCGTCATCCCGGTCTTCGCCTACGTCAACGTGGGCCTGGCCATCGACGACAAGATCCCCGCAGGCCTCCTCAGCTACGGCCTCGGCCTCGGCTTGATCGCCGGCGTCGGCCACCTCGTCGTACGCAAGTTCGCCCCGTACGCCGATCCACTCCTGCTGCCCCTGGCCACGCTGCTCAACGGTGTCGGCCTTGTCGTCATCTGGCGGCTGGACCAGTCCGAAAAGCTCCAGCAGAGGAGGGAGTTCTTCGAGGCGGCCCCCCGCCAGCTGCTGAACTCCGCACTGGGCGTCGCCCTGTTCGTGGCGGTGCTGATCCTCCTCAAGGACCACCGCATCCTCCAGCGCTACACCTACATCTCCATGGCCGGAGCCATCGTCCTGCTGGTCCTGCCGCTGGTCCCGGGCCTCGGTGTCAACATCTTCGGCGCCAAGATCTGGATCAACATCCCCGGCCTGGGCACCGTCCAGCCCGGCGAGTTCGCGAAGATCGCCCTCGCGATCTTCTTCGCCGGCTACCTGATGGTGAAACGCGACGCGCTCGCCCTCGCCAGCCGCCGTTTCATGGGCCTGTACCTGCCCCGCGGCCGCGACCTCGGTCCGATCATCGTGGTGTGGATCATCTCGATCCTGATCCTGGTCTTCGAGACCGACCTCGGTACGTCGCTGCTGTTCTTCGGAATGTTCATCATCATGCTGTACGTCGCCACCGAGCGGACCAGCTGGATCGTCTTCGGTCTGCTGATGTCGGCGGTCGGCGCGGTCGGCGTGGCGAGTTTCGAGCCGCACATCCAGACACGTGTGCAGGCCTGGCTGGACCCGTTGCGCGAGTACAAGCTCAGCCAAGCCGGGCCCACCGGCGACGGCATCCTCCACTCCGAGCAGGCGATGCAGGCCCTGTGGGCGTTCGGCTCCGGCGGCACCCTCGGCACCGGGCTCGGCCAGGGCAACTCCGACCTCATCGGCTTCGCCGCCAACTCCGACTTCGTCCTCGCCACTTTCGGCGAGGAACTCGGCCTGGCCGGCGTCATGGCGATCCTGCTCCTCTACGGCCTGATCGTGGAACGCGGCGTCCGCACCGCCCTCGCCGCCCGCGACCCCTTCGGCAAGCTGCTGGCCATCGGCCTGTCCGGTGCCTTCGCACTCCAGGTCTTCGTCGTCGCCGGCGGCGTCATGGGCCTGATCCCGCTGACTGGTATGACGATGCCGTTCCTGGCGTACGGCGGTTCCTCCGTCATCGCCAACTGGGCCCTCATCGGCATCCTGCTCAGAATCAGCGACACCGCACGCCGTCCGGCGCCCGCCCCGGCGCCCAGCCCCGACGCCGAGATGACCCAGGTGGTCCGACCGTGAACAAGCCCTTGCGCCGGATCGCGATCTTCTGCGGGCTGCTCGTGCTCGCCCTGCTCATCCGCGACAACTGGATCCAGTACGTCCGGGCGGACGACCTCAAGGACGACACGCTCAACCGCCGGGTCGCCATCGAGCGCTACGCCACACCCCGCGGCAACATCATCGTCGACGGCGAGTCGATCACCGGCTCCACCACGTCCAAGAGCAGCGACTTCGAGTACAAGCGCACCTACAAGGACGGCCCCATGTGGGCGCCCGTCACGGGCTACGCCTCGCAGGCGTTCGGCGCGACGCAGCTCGAGTCCATCGACGACGGCATCCTCACCGGCAACGACGACCGGCTCTTCTTCCGCAACACGCTCGACATGATCACGGGCAAGAAGAAGCAGGGCGGCAACGTCGTCACCACCCTCAACGCCGCCGCCCAGAAGGCCGCGTACGACGGTCTCAAGGGCCGTGGCAAGGGCGCGGTGGCCGCGATCGACCCGTCCACCGGCGCGATCCTGGCCCTGGCCTCCTTCCCCTCGTACGACCCCTCCTCGTTCGCCGGGAACTCGAACAAGGACTCGGAGGCCTGGCAGAAGCTCCAGAAGAAGGCCGACCCCAACGACCCCCTGCTCAACCGGGCCCTGCGCGACATCTACCCGCCCGGCTCCACCTTCAAGGTCGTGACGGCGGCGGCGGCCCTCGAGAACGGCCTGTACACGGACGCCGACCAGAAGACGGACTCGCCGCTCCCCTACAACCTGCCGACCACCAGGACCCCGCTGAAGAACGAGGGGAACATCCCCTGCAAGAACGCGACCATGCGCGTCGCCCTGCAGTACTCCTGCAACACCGTGTTCGGCAAGATCGGCGCCGACCTCGGCAAGGACAAGATGCTCGACGAGGCCAAGAAGTTCGGTTTCAACGCCGAGCAGTTCATCCCCGTCCGCGCCGCCGCCTCCAACTTCCCCGAGAAGATGGACAAGCCGCAGACCGCGCTCAGCTCGATCGGCCAGTTCGAGACCGCGACGACCCCGCTGCAGATGGCCATGGTCGCCTCCGCGATCGCCAACGACGGCAAGCTGATGAAGCCGTACATGGTCGACAAGCTCCAGGCCCCCAACATCGACGTGCTCCAACAGACCGAGCCCGCGGAGATGAGCCAGCCGCTGTCCTCCAAGAACGCCCAGACACTCCAGTCGATGATGGAGACGGTCGTCAAGGACGGCACCGGCAAGAACGCCCAGATCAGCGGCGTCACCGTCGGCGGCAAGACCGGCACCGCCCAGCACGGCGTCGACAACAGCGAGAAGCCGTACGCCTGGTTCATCTCCTACGCCAAGCTCGCCGACGGCAGCTCACCGGTCGCCGTGGCGGTCGTCGTCGAGGACGAGGGCGCCGTCCGCGACAACATCTCGGGCGGCGGCCTGGCCGCGCCCATCGCCAAGAGCGTGATGGAGGCGGTCATCCAGAGCAAGCAGTGAGAGCCCCGTCACGTCCCCTTCACATCGGTGCACGTTGCGATACCGGTCCGGTATCGGCTGACGGGCTAAGCCAGGTCACACAAATGAACCCGGGTACCGTATGCCCGGACGGCACAGCCGGACCGCACACAGGTGCGGTCGGGACCGACGGAGAGGGCTGGTAGGAAGCTATGGAAGAGCCGCGTCGCCTCGGCGGCCGGTACGAGCTGGGTCACGTGCTCGGCCGTGGTGGCATGGCGGAGGTATACCTCGCGCATGACACCCGCCTGGGCCGCACCGTGGCAGTGAAGACGTTGCGCGCCGACCTCGCGCGCGACCCTTCCTTCCAGGCCCGGTTCCGCCGGGAGGCCCAGTCGGCCGCCTCGCTCAACCATCCCGCGATCGTCGCCGTGTACGACACCGGCGAGGACTACATCGACGGGACGTCCATCCCGTACATCGTGATGGAGTACGTGGACGGCTCCACCCTCCGCGAGCTCCTCCACTCGGGCCGAAAGCTGCTGCCCGAGCGGACGCTGGAGATGACCATCGGGATCCTCCAGGCGTTGGAGTACTCCCACAGAAGCGGCATCGTCCACCGCGACATCAAGCCGGCCAACGTGATGCTCACGCGCAACGGCCAGGTCAAGGTCATGGACTTCGGCATCGCCCGTGCGATGGGCGACTCCGGCATGACGATGACGCAGACCTCGGCGGTCATAGGAACGGCCCAGTACCTGTCGCCGGAACAGGCGAAGGGCGAGCAGGTCGACGCCCGGTCCGACCTGTACTCGTCCGGCTGCCTGCTCTACGAACTCCTGACGGTCCGCCCGCCGTTCATCGGGGACTCCCCGGTCGCCGTTGCGTACCAGCACGTACGGGAAGAACCGCAGCCCCCGTCGGTGTTCGACCCCGAGATCACGCCCGAGATGGACGCCATCGTCCTGAAGGCCCTGGTCAAGGACCCGGATTACCGCTACCAGTCCGCCGACGAGATGCGCCTCGACATCGAGGCCTGCCTCGACGGCCAGCCCGTGGGGGCCACGGCAGCCATGGGCTCGGTCGGCTACGGCGGCTACGGCTACCCCGACGACCAGGCCACCACCGCCCTGCGCTCCGACGCCGGCGCGACCACCATGCTTCCCCCGATGAGCCCGGACGACGGCGGCTACGGCTACGACGACCGCCCCCGACGCCGCCAGCAGAAGAAGTCGAACACCTCGACGATCCTGCTGGCCGTGGCGGGCGCCCTGGTGCTGGTGGGCGCGATCCTGATCGGCAAGTGGGTGTTCGACGGTCAGGCTGTGAACGACAACGCCTTCAAGAACCCGAACTTCGTGAGCCTGACCCAGGACGATGCGAAAAAGGCGGCGGTGAACTCCGACCTGAAGCTGACGTTCACCGAGAAGGCCTGCGAGGACGAGCCCAAGGGCAACATCTGCTCCCAGGTGCCTGTGGCCGGTGCCGACGTGAAGAAGGACGACACGATCGCGCTGGTGTTGTCCACCGGGGCGCCGAAGGTGGTCGTACCGAGCGTGCTCGGCGACAAGGTCGACGACGCCACGAAGGAACTTGAGAGCGACAAGTACCAGCTCGACGTCAAGACGGTGACCAAGGAGTCTCCCGAGGAGCCGGGGAAGGTCCTGGAACAGTCCCTGGACGTCGGCGACGAGGTGGAGAAGGGCACGACGATCACCCTCACCGTCGCCAAGGAGGAAGAGAAGTCGACGGTCCCGGAGGTCATCGGCCAGGACTGTGAGACCGCCAAGCAGCAGATGCAGGTCAACGGCCTCGTCGGCGAGTGCACGGAGATCGACACCAACGACGACAACCAGGTCGGCAAGGTCATCTCGACCTCGCCGCAGGCCAACAGGGAGGCCGACCCCGGGTCCACGGTGATCATCCAGATCGGCAAGAAGGCCGAGCAGCCGAAGACCGAAGTCCCGAACGTCACTCAGAAGACGGTCGGCGAGGCCAGGCAGATCCTGCAGGCGGCGGGCTTCACCAACATCCAGTTCGCCAACGGCAGCGACCAGAGCGACACCGCGCTGGTCATCGCCCAGGATCCGCCGGGCGGCAACGAGGTCGACGATCCGGGCAACACCGAGATCACGCTCCAGACCGTCAACTTCGGCAACGGCAACAACGGCGGAAACAACGGCGACAACGACAACGGCGGCATCTTCGGCTGACCGAAACGACGCTGCCATCGTGTTCAGCCAGGACCCGCAGGCTGGTTCCCCTGTCATCGAAGGCACTCCGTCAACCCGGCAGTGCAGGTCCTCCCACCACTTCGCTGTGGTGGGAGGACCTGCACTCTCTCGGCTGCCTCTCAGCAAAACTGCGTGAGGTACATCACTTTCCAACCAGGTCAGATGTCCGGCATTTCAAGATCATGGATCTTGTCGTTGCGTCGTACACCCGATGGAATGTGATCGTCACTGATCCCATCCCTTGGGGGAATCATGAAGCGCATTGCCTCTGCCGCTCTCACCACGTTCGCGCTCACCGCCGCGACGGTCGTCGCCACGACGGGCACCGCAACGGCTGCTACGGGCCCCAGTTGCAGCGATGCTTACCAGATCGGTAGCACCGGCTACATCACTGTGGACGGAGCGACTGCCGCCTCGGTCAAGCAGTACTACTCGCCGAGCTGCAACAGGAACTACGGCTACGTGTTTGTGTGGCAGAGCTTCCGCGACGCGCACGCGCACTGGTTCGCCTCGGCCGGCGTCTCGACGACGAGCGACAACATCAACCACGCCAGTCAGGGCGATAACAACGTCACGGAGATCTGGTCGGGCGCCGCCAGTACCGCAAGTGCGTGTACGGTCGGATACGGCTTCCTTGACGTGACCAACGCAAACGGCACCTCTTCCTCTGGCAACCACCAGGGGACTGGTTCCAGCAGCGAACGCTGCTGACGCCGCTCGCGACAGATCCGCGGGATCGTTGCAACGCGCGGTGCTTCGATCAGACCGTAAGTAGTCTGGACAACAGGCTCGGCTGGAGTTTCTCAGTCGAGCCTGTTGTGCAAGCAGCTGTCGAGTTCGGCAGCGACCGCGTCCAGGTGGATCGTTCCCGTGCTGACGGCGACCACAGACTGTCCCCGAGCGGCTCACGAGCGCCATCTTCTCCAGTCTCTCGTGGCGCCCCACGGAGCGGCGGGCCTTGACCAGGTCGTCCACGCTGCGGATGGAGACGCCCTGGACGTATGCCTCCATGACGGCCTGGTCGATGCGGCGCCGGCGTTCCAGCAGGCTGGGGAAGAAGCGGTGCGGACCTTTGGGGATCGCCAGGTCCAGGTCACCGGCCTGCGTGGTCAGCACCCTCTCCCGGTGCCCGTTACGGATCATCGTGCGGGCCTCGGAGTGCTCCCCGGGCTCCGCACCGATTGGCGTGGTGGCCTCGGCCTCGATGAGTTCCCGCAGGACCCTCTGGGCCAGGACTCTGATCAACTCGATTCCGTCCGCCGTACGCAGTACCCTCTCGCTTCAACGAGCTTCTCTACTCGGAGAGTTGCGCGATGGACGCCCCGCGGCCAGCGGCTATACGGAGATCGCTGTTACACCACCTGGCGGGACACCATCTCGTGTGCGGGACGTACCTAATGGTTACGCGGCTCATTCGGACACCTCCGCGGGGACCTCGATGACTGGGCTCGCGGCAGGCGGGTCCTCGTCCGCTCCGTCTGTCTCGTCTCCAGCCGGAGCGGGCAAGCGCATGCCTCGGCTCTCCGCTACTCGGAGGGCGTCACTCAGGCACGCGCCGAGTTGCGCAGCCACATACCGCAGCTCGGGCGCTGACGCCTTGGAGTCCTCGATCACTTCCCGGGAGTGAGCAAGTACCTCTTCACCCATGGCGAGTTGGACGGCCTCCATGTCGTCAGCGAGACGGGAGAGATAACCCCCGTGACAGTCCGTACGTAAGAAGCAGGGCTTGCCCTCCGGTGAGGGCCACGGCAAAAGGCGCACCATCGTTGACGCGTTGTCAGAAATGCTTTGGTGTTGCCGTTCTTCATCCGCTCCGTGCGCCACTTCGCGCTCCTCCTCCGGTCGTTGCGTAGGAGCGACCGTATGAGGGAACCGGAACCTGACCCAACGGACATGCACGACAGTGCGCTCATGTACCCGCCTCGTAGGTGGATTGCGTCGTAGCTCCACGGTACGCCGCACGGACCAACTGCGGGCACTCGCAAGGAACCTGCGGGTGAGCACCCGATACTTCGTCTCCGAGTAGCCGCAGAAGAGGGCAACCGACTCCGAAGCAGCTGGACTCCAACGGTCTGTGGGTGCTTCACGGCCCGGAGCGGCCCGAATATCAGGAACTCAACTTGAGTTCCTGATCTGGGAGTTATCTGCAACACCGTAACAACCCGACCTTCGGCCAGGTCGACTGAGCCGTCGCCCGGTTCCCTCATACCGGTGTACGAAATCCGACCACAACTTCATATGTCTGAACTCGTTGGACGGGTGAAGAAAAACCCGACGAGTTGAGGAGACAGAACGTGATCAACGAAGCGGTTCTGCTGGAATCGAAGATTCTACGCGACAGCGCGGTGGGACGCACAGATGTGCTCGACAAGGTCAAAGCTCTGTCACTGCTGCCGGACGGGATGCACGTGACGACAGCAATGGTGGCGGTGTACTTCGAGGTGGGCGTCGAAGCCATCAAGTCGCTCGTCAAGGACCACCGAGCCGAGTTGGAGGGCAACGGCTATCGTCTGCTGGTCGGCGAAGAACTGAGGTCCTTCAAGGACCTCAGTCGGATTCAGTCACGCACCCGCTCTCTCGCTCTCTTCTCCCGCCGAGCCGTCCTGAACGTCGCCATGCTGCTCCGGGACAGCGAAGTCGCACGTCAGGTGCGTGTGTACCTGCTCGACATGGAGTACCTGGTGCGCACCCGACCTGTGGACAACCCTGTCCGTACAGGCACGTTCTCCCTCGCCGACCACATCGCCCAGCGCATCGACCAACGGATCACCCACGTCCTCGCCCACACCGTCGTGCCGATGTTCAACGCCCTGATCGAGACGTCGGGCGAGCACAAGAGGGAGTTGGTCGCGCTGCGGACAGGCGTCCAGCACATCGAGCGGCGGCTCCGGCAGCATCACGCACGGCTGCGGAGGCTTGAGACCGCGAGGTACGAAAAGGGCCGGTAGAGATCTGAGTTGCTGGAACAACCCAGCCGCGCCGTCTCACTACAGAAAGTTAGCGAGACACCCTGTCGCGCTAACCAAGAGGTTATCCACAGCCAGGGGACCAGCGAGGCCCGAAGCCGCAAGGGAAAGTTGCGGCTTCGGGCCTTCGTCATGCTAACGACAGACACCCTGGATCGCGTCCCGCCAGGTGGTGTAGCCGATCAAGTACTCGGAATGCGCAGGTCATCGCGGCATTGACGCGGTTCAGGGCCGACAAGGCAATGACGGCAGGTCAGCCGTGCGCGACGCGGGAGCCGTTGCCCATCAGGTGGCCGAACGCGCGGTTTACCGGAACGCGTCGAGCAAGGTCGCTTACACCACGAGGCGGGACACGACCACACCCTGCAAGGGAGTCTGTCAGCGCAGTTCCTCAGGCACCGTCCGCTTGGAGTCCACCTTCTCCACCCGCACCAGCTCCCCCCACACGATGTACCGGTACTCCGACGTGAACACCGGTGTGCAGGTCGTCAGGGTGATGTAGCGGCCGGGTTTCCGCTTTCCCGACTCCTTCGGGATCTGGGACAGGACCTGGACGTTGTACTTCGAGGTCTCCGGGAGGGTCTCGTAGACCTTGTAGACGTACCAGTCCGTCTTCGTCTCGAAGACGATCGGGTCGCCCTTCTTCAGCTTGTCGATGTTGTGGAACTTGGCGCCGTGGCCGTCCCGGTGGGCCGCCAGCGTGAAATTGCCCTGCTTGGCCTGGGGAAGCGCCGACTTGATGGGGTCCATGTAGTAGCCCGCGACGCCGTCGTTCAGGACCTTCGACGACGTGCCCTTCTTGACCAGGACCTCGCCGCTCCTCATCGCCGGGACGTGCAGGAAGCCGATGCCGTCCCTGGTGTCCAGAGCGCCGGGGCCCGTGTCCGCGTCGGCCCAGTGATCACGTACCTGATCACCCTGTTTGCTCGCCTCGCGGTCCGCGACGACGTTCGTCCACCAGAGCGAATACGCGACGAACAGGCCCAGCACCAGGCCCGCCGTGATGAGGAGTTCGCCGAAAAGGCTCACCGCGGTGGCCACTTTGCCGCCCCTCCTCCGCGGGTGGGCCTGCGACGGGGAAACCGGGGCGTCGGCGGTCTGCTCGTCGTGGTCCGTCGTCGCTGCCACTCTTCATCTGCCCTTACTGCACGAGCGCATCCGGCTTTCCCTTGCTGCGCGGCCGTTCCTCGACCATCTTGCCCCACACGATCATCCGGTACTTGCTCGTGAACTCCGGCGTACACGTCGTGAGGGTGATGTAGCGGCCCGGCCCGGTGAAACCCGAGCCGTTCGGAATCGGGTTCAGCACGCTCGTGTTGCTCGGCGACGTGACCGGCAGGATCGCCTCCATCTTGTAGACGTAGTACTTGTCCTGCGTCTCGACGACGATCGCGTCGCCCTTCTTCAGCCGGTTGATGTACCGGAACGGCTCCCCGTGCGTGTTGCGGTGGCCCGCGAGCCCGAAGTTGCCGGTCGCGTCACCCGGCATCGCCGTCTTCAGACTGTCCTCCGCGTAGTGGCCGACCATGCCCCGGTCCAGCACCTTCTTCTTGCTGGTGCCCTCCGCGATCGGCACCACCACGTCCAGCTTGGGGATGTCCAGGATCGCGAAGCCCTGCCCCGGCTCGAACACCCCCGGCGCGCGCTTCCCGCTCGCCCAGTCGTCCTGGAGGCTGCTCGCCTCGTTCCCGGCTTGCGCGTGCGCCCGGACGTTCGTCCACCACAGCTGGTAGGTCACGAACAGCAGCATCAGTACACCGGTGGTGATGAACACCTCACCGATCGCACGGCTCGCCATCACCGCCATGCCCGGCTTCTGCGCCCGGGCGGCCTGCCGCGCCGCCACCCGCGAGAGGGGCGCTCCGATCGCCCCGGACTCGGCGGTCGTGTCCTCCGACGCCTCCTGCGGGCCCCCAGGACGCCCGTGGCGGGCCTTGGCGGCCCTGCGGCGCGCTGCGCGCCCACCGGCCGCAAAAGGGCCCTCAGAGGCGCCTGTGGCCCCTGTGCCGGCCGAGGTCGCGGACGTCCGGGCCTCGTCGCTTATTCGCGGCGCCTCGGGACGCAGATCGGGAGGCAGGTCCGCCAGCCGCAGCGCCACCGTCTCCTGGTCGATGGGCGGGACAACCACGGGAGGAACGGCAGCCGGGGGCGCGGGAGGCGTCACCGGAGAAGCCGCGGGAGGCGCGGGAGGCACCTGCTCGTCGAAAACCCCCACCTGCCAGTCCTGCGCGTACCCCCGCGAGTCGTACCCGGACTCGGGTCCGGGGTCCCGGTGCTCCGCCGCCCCGCGCTCGGCCGAGGCGTCGTAGGGCCGCGCATGACTGCTCCGCCTCCGCCGCCCCCGCCCGCGGGCCGGCGGCGGAGGCGGTTCGTTGCGCTGCCCCGGCAACGGGTCGCTCAGCGGGTCCACCAGGCCGTCCACCGCCGCCTCGAACGCGCCCGGCGCCTCGTACGGCTGCTGCTGCCCGTACGAGGTTTCCTGGTCGCCGGTGTCTCCGCCGTACGCGGAGCCGGACTCGCGCTCGGGGCGCAGGGCGGTCACGCCGTGGCCCTGCCCACCACCGGGGCGAGCCCCACCGACCTCGCCACAGCACCCCGGTCACCGCACTCCACCAGCCAGTTGGCCAGCATCAGGTGACCGTGCTCCGTCAGCACCGACTCGGGGTGGAACTGCACACCCTCGACCGGGAGTTCGCGGTGTCGGAGGCCCATGATGATGCCGTCGTGCGTACGGGCGGTCACTTCGAGCTCGGCCGGGACCGTCTCCGGCTCCGCCGCCAGGGAGTGGTAGCGGGTCGCCGTGAAAGGGCTCGGCAGGCCCGCGAAGACGCCCCTGCCCTCGTGTTCCACGAGGGATGTCTTTCCATGCAGCAGCTCGGGGGCACGGTCCACCACACCGCCGTACGCCACCTGCATCGACTGCATGCCCAGGCACACGCCGAAGACGGGGACGCCCGTCGCCGCGCAGTGGCGGACCATCTCGATGCAGACGCCGGCCTCCTCCGGTGTACCCGGGCCCGGCGACAGCAGCACACCGTCGAAGCCGTCCTGCGCGTGCGCCGTCGACACCTCGTCGTTGCGCAGCACCTCGCACTCGGCGCCCAGCTGGTACAGGTACTGGACCAGGTTGAAGACGAAGCTGTCGTAGTTGTCGACGACGAGAATCCGTGCGCTCACTGGTCGTTCACCGTCACATCGTTGAAGGGGAGAAGAGGCTCGGCCCACGGGAAGACGTACTGGAAGAGCACGTAGACAACCGCCAGCGCCAGCACGAGGGAGAACAACGCCTTCACCCACGCGTTCCCTGGCAGATGCCGCCAGATCCAGCCGTACATGCCGTCCCTTCCGTCGCCCACGGCACCCGCCTCGCGGCACCGGACTCACGCCGTACCTCACCAGATTAACGGCGCAGCGCCGCAGGTTTCCCGGCCTCCACAGGCTGTGTGGAGTCCAGGTGCGCCCAGACGATCAGCCGATGGCTGTGTCCCCACTCCGGATCGCACGTGGTCAGCGTGAGATAACGACCCGAACGCGTGTACCCGCTCTTACGTGGCACAGGATCGATCACCTCAATGTCCGTGGGCACGGTTTTGTAGGGCCCTTTGTCGATCCGATACGTGAACCACGTCGTCCCGTCCGTCAGCACCACCGCATCCCCGCGGCGCAGCCTCGGGAAGTCCTTGAACGGATCGCCGTACGTACGCCGGTGGCCGGCGACCGAGAAGTTGCCCTCCTGGCCGAGCCGCGCGGTGGTGGCGTAGTGGCCGAGGCCCTTCTTCAGGGTGTTCGTTTTCGTGCCTTCGAGCACGGGCTTGTTCCACGTGAAACCAAGCCGCGGGATGTACATGATCGCGAAGGGCCTGCCCGAGGTGTAGGGCCCGGGTGGCTTCGGGTCTGCCGGGTTGGTGGTGCTCGTGGGGGCGGCCGGCGTCTCCGGTGGCTGCGTCACCGTGCCCTTCGACCACTGTTCCTGTAACTGGTCGATCTGGTCGTCCATGACGCTGTCGGCCTTCACGCCCGTCCAGAACAGCACATACACGACGAAGAGCACGATCACCGTGCCCACCGTGACGCACAGTTCGCTGACCGTTCTGATGATCAAGCGCCCCGACACAGGCCCCCCAGCGGTGAGCTACCGGCTGCTTCGGCTGCTGTTTCCAGCTACTCCACAGGCTTCGCGTAGTGCAGGTCCACTGTGCCCGAGTAGCCGGGCAGAGTCACCGTCCCGTCCTCGTCGACCTGCCAGCCGAGCCCGTAGACGTTGACGTACACCATGTAGTTCTGGATCGCTTTGGACGCCGTGAGCGAGCTCCTCAGCTTCTCCGGGTCGCCGATCGCCGTGATCTTGTACGGCGGCGAGTAGACGCGTCCCTGCAGGATCAGGGTGTTGCCCACACAGCGGACCGCGCTGGTGGAGATCAGGCGCTGGTCCATGACCTTGATGCCCTTGGCCCCGCCCTGCCACAGGGCGTTCACCACGGCCTGCAGATCCTGCTGGTGGATGACCAGGTAGTCGGGCTGTGGCTCGGGGTAGCCGGGGAGTTTCGCGGTGGCGTTCGGCGGGGCGTCGTTGAGGGTGACCGTGAGTGCCTCGCCCTTGAGCTTCTGGGTGCCCGCGGCCTTCTCCAGCGCCGCCAGCCTGGCGTCCTCGGCCTCGGTGCTGCCGTCGTCGCGCTCGACGAGCGCCTCGACGTCGTCGCGCAGGGTCGCGTTGGACTCGTCGAGCCGCCCGTTCTTGTGGCTGCGCTCCTGGATGAGGTCCGAGAGCTTCAGCAGAGAGGAGTCCGTGCGGATATTCGTGCCCTTGGCCGTGTCGAAGCTCGTGAAGAAGATCAGCCCGGCGAGGGCGAAGACCCCCACGGTGAGCACCCGCACCGGGCGGAAACGGCGGTTATGGGGAGGACTGGAAGCCGTCCCGGGAGAGTCGGCAGAATTGCTCAACGTACCCTTATCTCCTTCGGCGCCGCGGAAGCACTACGCTAACGGACGCCCGGGGGAGTACTAAGTGTCCCCTTGTACGCTGCTCCGGAGCCCCACCCAGTTCCCTGCGCGGCCACGCAGCGCATCGACAGGAGAGACCCTCGTGCCGAAGTCACGTATCCGCAAGAAGGCCGACTACACGCCGCCGCCCGCCAAGCAGGCGACGGCCATCAAACTGAACAGCCGCGGCTGGGTCGCGCCAGTCATGCTGGCCATGTTCCTCATCGGCCTGGCCTGGATCGTCCTCTTCTATGTGACCGACGGCACGCTGCCGATCGACTCACTGGACAACTGGAACATCGTGGTGGGCTTCGGCTTCATCGCTGCCGGATTCGGTGTCTCCACGCAGTGGAAGTAGGGGCTCTACCCAGGGCTTTCCGCTGAGTTATCCACAGCTGTGATTGATTTTCCACACCCCGCCTGGGGAAAAGACGACGATCTGTGGATAACTCATCGAGAGTTGACGCCGGTACGACTGACACACCGGCATTCGCAAGCCTGTTCGCCCCCTGTCTGACCTGGGAAAACTCCGGTCGGTGACAGGGGGCGCAGCTGTTCTCGCACACTGTGCACAGGTAGCGCCACGGACTGTGGACAACAGGCACTCAGTGACAGGCCATGCCCGGATCGGAGGAGCTGGATGCCAGTTCTTGCCAGTTCGGACGGGCTAGATGAGCTGGCCCGTGCGGATCAGGGTCATGACGACCACCGCGACCAGGACCACCGCGCAGACGCCGTACTGGACCAGGGAGCGCCGCTCGCGCGGGGCGTGGACCATGGCATAGCCGATGACGACGCCGGCGACCAGCCCGCCGATGTGGGCCTGCCAGGCGATGTTGCTCATCCCGAAGGTGAAGATGAGGTTGATCACCAGCAGGGCGAGGATCGGCCGCATGTCGTAGTTGAGGCGGCGCATCAGGACGGCGGTCGCGCCGAAGAGACCGAAGATGGCGCCTGAGGCGCCGAGCGAAGGCTCGTTCTGTGCGGCGATCAGATATGTCAGCGCGCTGCCCGCGAGGCCGGAGACCACGTACAGCGCTAGGTAGCGGGCGCGGCCGAGAGCGGCTTCCAGAGGACCGCCGATCCACCACAGGCTGAGCATGTTGAAGATGATGTGCATGGGACTGGCGTGCAGGAACATCGACGTCAGCAGCCGGTACCACTGTCCCTCCGCGACGCCCTCCACCGAGCCGAGGCTCGGTACGTAGGCGCTGCCGAGGAGTTGGAAGCGATCCGTGAAGCGGTCGCCGACCGCCAGCTGGAGCAGGTAGAGGGCGAGGTTGAGGCCGATCAGGATCTTGGTGAGGAGTCGGGGGTCTGCCGTGATGGTGCCGCCGGCGAGGGTGCGGGGGGTGGTGGCGCTCGGCGCGTGTCCTGTGCCGGAGCCGTTGCGCACGCATTCCGGGCACTGGAAGCCGACGGAGGCGCTGACCATGCACTCGGGACAGATCGGGCGTTCGCAGCGGGTGCAGCGGATGCCTGTCTCGCGGTCCGGGTGGCGGTAGCAGGTGGGCAGGCTCTGGGCGTCCTGCGGGCCCTGTGGGCTGCCTGGCGCCTGATCCATGAGGTCCCCTAAGTCCGTCAATCCGTCGTCGTGTGCAATGCAACGCACCGCCCCGCCCATCCTTACGGATGGGCGGGGCGTTTGGTTCCCTGCGGGAGGGCTCCCGGGTCTCAGCCCTCGCGGGTCTCGACGACGACCGACTCGATGACGACGTCGTTGACCGGGCGGTCGGTGCGCGGGTTGGTCGACGCGGTCGCGATGGCGTCCACGATCTTCTGGCTGGCCGCGTCGGTGACCTCACCGAAGATGCTGTGCTTGCGGGTCAGCCAGTCCGTCGGGGAGACGGTGATGAAGAACTGCGAGCCGTTGGTGCCCGGGCCGGCGTTGGCCATGGCCAGCAGGTACGGCTTGTCGAAGCGGAGGTCCGGGTGGAACTCGTCCTCGAACTGGTAGCCGGGACCACCAGTGCCGTTTCCGAGCGGGTCACCGCCCTGAATCATGAAACCGCTGATCACCCGGTGGAAGACCGTGCCGTCGTAGAGCTTGTCCGTGGACTTCTTGCCCGTCGCCGGGTTGGTCCACTCACGCTCGCCAGTGGCGAGCTCGACGAAGTTCCGGACCGTCTTGGGCGCGTGGTTCGGCAGGAGCCGGACTTCGATGTCGCCGTGATTGGTCTTCAGGGTGGCGTAAAGCTGCTCAGCCACGATCTGCCTTCCGTTGTCCTCTTGTGACTCCCCGATCCTCGCACGGTCCACGCCGTGCGTCGCCCGGCACCCTCCTCCGAGCGAAAATCCGGCACTTCCGCTTGCGCTCCGCCGCTTCGGAGAAAACCGGTCCAGTAGCCACGGGATGGGGGCACGGGGTGGCGATCCGTGGCATTGTCGACGACAAGCTCCCGTTGCCCTGTATTCATCGCTATTGCATGTGATCGTCATCCGCTTCGACATGTGATCGATTCGGTGCCGTCAGCCCCGCGTGACGGCCGTCCATGACCCGGATGCCCGCCCTCGCATGCCTCGCGGCGTATTGCGGGGCATGATCCGTAAAAGCGTGGAGAGTCGAATACCGTACGCCACCGAGGAGGAGGATCCCGTGACCCGCATTGAAAGCGTGCGTGCTGCTACCGGCTCGGCCAAGGACAGCGTGCTGCACGCCGCGGACGTGGTGGCGCCCTACGCCGACACGGCCAAGGACAGGGCTACGCAGTACGCACACGAGGCACGCGTACGGCTTGCGCCCAGGGTGTCCCAGGCTGCGGAGCAGGCCCGTGTCCAGTACGGCGCGCATCTCGTGCCGCGGCTGGAGCAGGCCCGTACGCATGTGCCGCCGAAGGTCGACCATGCCGCCCATGAAGCCGCCGCCCGTACCGCCAAGGCTGCTCGGCAGGCCGCCGACTACACCGCGCCGCGTGTGGAGCGGGCGGTAGCGGCGGCTGGGCCCGTACGAGAGGAGGCCACCGCACGTGGTGCCGCTGCGCTCGCCGCGCTGCGGGGTCAGATCACTCCGAAGGAGATCAAGAAGCTGGCCCGCAAGCACGAGCGGCGGGCCCGGGCCGGCCGGCTCGCCAAGGGGCTGGCCGCGCTGGGCATCCTGGCGGGCGGTGCCTTTGCCGCATGGAAGTGGTGGGACAAGCAGGCCAACCCTGACTGGCTGGTCGAGCCGCCCGCCGCGACCGAGGTCCCGGAGACGGGCCGTCTGACGTCGGTTGACGGCACCGGTCAGTCGGTTCTGGACCCCGAGGTCCAGGCGAAGGAGGCCGAGTCCGAGGCGGGAGAGGACGGCGAGAACCGCCGCTGACGGTTTCCGCGTTGTGTCGTTTTGAGGTTGCTGTGGGGCGGGAGGCCTGAAGGTCTCCCGCCCCACGGTGATGTTTCACGTGAAACGTGACGGGGCGGTATTCATTCGTTCCGGGGGTGGGTGTTTCACGTGAAACACCCGCCGCGCCGGTGTCACCGGTGCTTCTTGACCTCGTCAGGAGACGGCCAGTCGCGGGCTCGTCCTCAGGCCGCCGATGCCCTTCAGGGCCGGTGTCCGGCGGATGGTGCGGTGGACGGGCCTGTTCCGGTCGGCAGAGAAGACGAACAGGCGCAGGATCAGGAAACGGCCTGTGCCGGCGAGGCCGGCGGCGCTGAGGTAGACGACCTGTTCGGTCAGCATGCCGGGCGAGGCCTGGGCCAGCTGCAGGACGAGCATCGCGAGGCAGGTGACGACGTAGGCCGCGGTGGCCGAGCCCGCCGACTGCCAGTGCTGGCGCCATCCGGCGCGCCGGCCGGCCTCGAAGGTGAAGCGGGCGTGGAGTTCGGTGCACAGGATGGTCGAGGCGACCGTGATCAGCGCGTTCGCCAGCACCCAGGGCATCGTCGCGGCGAGCAGCGCCACGGCTCCGCTGGAGAGGAGCCCGACACCACCGCCGCACAGGACGAACCGCGCGAAAGAGGCGAGCGGCCCGGGAGCGGCAGCGGCGCCGGTTGTCCCCGTCGCCACGGCCGCCTCCGTACGCGGCGCCGCCCCGGTCGTCCTGGGCTTCGACGGGAGCAGCGACTTCACGGCGTTTTCCTTCCGGGCGGCGAGCTGTGAACCTCTGTGGATCACGGGGACCAAGTGGGTTCAACGATGCCGTCGCGCGCCGAGGGAAACGATGACGCGTACTCCCGAACCGGGGGTGTAGCCAGCCCCACCTTCAGGGTCCGGGAGGCACTACTAAAGGCGTCTCAAGATTCGATATACCGGGCCCGCGTTCTGTCATGAAAAGGCAAATACCCAGCTCACGCGCTCTCTTCGCATACTTCGCCAGTAGCCCGCGGGATATTGTCGCAAGATCGTTCAGCAACGTCGGGGGACACCATCGTGAGCAGCTATGTCGATACACAGGCAATAGATGCGAAACGGGCCATACCCGCGGACGACGGCACAGACTCGTTGGCGGCACTGACCGGACAGGACAGAACCTGTATCGAGGTGTACCGGCTCGTGATCATGCAACCGCGCTGGGGTGTGTCGGCGATCGCCCAGGAACTCGATGTCGGAGCGTCCGAGGTCCGTGCGGCCCTGAGCAAACTGGCTGATCTCTCCATGCTCGGGCCCGCCGACGAGGCGGACGACGTGGTAGCTGTTCATCCCGAAGTCGGTCTCGCCGCCTACATCCACCGGCGGGAAGTGGAGATCCGCGCCCAGCAGATGGAACTGGCATCCATGCGCGCCGTCACCGCGGATCTGGCCGCCATTTTCGCGGCTCAGCGGACGCGGCACAGCAATGCGGGCCTGGAGCGCCTGGAAGGCGTCAGCAGCGTACGGACACGGCTGTCCGAGCTGTCCCGGCAGGCGACGTCCGAGCTCCTCGCCTTCATGCCGGGCGGAGCTCATAGCCGGGAGGCGCTGGAAGCCAGTCGTCCGCTCGACGAGACGAGCCTGGCCGCGGGTGTGACGCTGCGGACGATCTACCTGGACAGCGTGCGCAACGACCGGGCGACGACTGAGTACGCGCGCTGGCTCTCGGAACTCGGTGGGGAGATCCGGACCGCCCCGTCGCTGCCCCTGCGCATGCTGATCGCCGACCGGTCGGTCGCACTGCTGCCCATCGACCCCGAGGACACCAAGGCCGGTGCCGTTGTCGTCCACGCGCCCGGAGTACTCCTCGCGCTGGTGTCGCTGTTCGACATGGTGTGGGACCGCGCGTCGCCGCTGGGTGTGCAGCGGGCGAACGCGGCGGACGACCCCACCCCGCAGGAAGTCACCCTGCTGAAGCTGCTCGCCCAGGGGCAGACGGACGAAGTCGCCTCGCGCAAGCTGGGCCTGTCGCTGCGTACGACGCGACGGCTGATGGCAAACATCACCGCCAAACTGGGGGCACGCAGCCGCTTCGAGGCCGCGGTCCTCGCCACCCGCGAGGGCTGGCTGTAACTCCGGCCCACGCAACCGAAACCGGGCCCTCGGCCAGTGTGGGCGGGCCGTCTCGGTTCGCTGAAAAGGGACCGTACTGGCAGGCCGTGTGCTGCGACACCTCCGACCTGTTCGGAATCGGGACGGCGTGGCCGACCTGCTGGGCAGAGCAGCCGGCAGGCCGGTGGCACGGGGTCGTGCACCGGCCTGCCTGAGTGGGGTCAGGTCACTTCCGGGGGTCGGCGGTGACGAAGTTGACCAGTTTGGGAGGCTTCGCGATCACTCGTACCACCTGTCGGCCGTCCAGGGCGGTCGCGGCCCGGTCCTTTGCGAGGCGCACCAGTTCGTCTTCGCCGATGTCGGCGCCGACCTCTATCCGGCCCTGCATCCTGCCGTTGACCTGAACCACACAGACTGCGTCCTGCTCCGCGGCAAGGGCCGGGTCCACCTCGGGCCAGCCCGCGCGGGCGACGCTCGGCTCGTGGCCCAGCCGCTCCCACATCTCCTCGGCGGTGTACGGCGCGAAGATCGACAGCATGACCGCCACGGCCTCCACCCCTTCCCGTACCGCCGGGTCAGCGGCACCACCCGCGTCGATGTGCTTACGGAGCGCGTTGGCCAGTTCCATGGTCCGTGCCACGACCACGTTGAACCGGTGCGTCTCCACCAGGTGGGTCGCTTGGGCGACGGTCCGGTGGATCACCCGGCGCAATGCGTCGTCGCCGTCCTCCGGTGCGCTCCCGCGGTCGGATCGCACGTCGTCGGCCAGGCGCAGCGCCCGGGCGAGGAAGCGGGCCGAACCTGCGGGCGACACGTCCGCCCAGTCGATGTCGTCCTCCGGGGGACCGGCGAACACCATGGTCAGGCGTACGGCGTCGACACCGTACTCGGCGATCTGTCCGCCGAGGTCCACCATGTTGCCCTTGGACTTGGACATCGCCGAGCCGTTGAGCAGGACCTGCCCCTGGTTCAGCAGGGACAGGAACGGCTCGGGGAAGTCGACCAGTCCGAGGTCCTGCAACACCTTCGTGAAGAAGCGGGCGTAGAGCAGGTGCAGGATGGCATGCTCCACACCGCCCACGTACTGGGTGACGGGCATCCAGCGGCGGACCGCCTCGGGGTCGAACGGCCCCTCGGTCCAGTCCGGGGAGCAGTACCTGAGGAAGTACCAGGACGAGTCGACGAACGTGTCCATGGTGTCGGTGTCCCGGCGGGCCGGGTCGCCACAGCTCGGACACGGGACGTTGACCCATTCCTCGGCCGCGGCCAGGGGTGAGACGCCGGCCGGCGCGAGGTCGGCGCCCCGCAGGTCCGGCAGCCGGACCGGCAGTTGGTCGTCGGGCACCGGGACCTCACCGCACGAGGCGCAGTGGACGATCGGGATGGGGCAGCCCCAGAACCGCTGCCGGGACACCAGCCAGTCGCGCAACCGGTACTGCACCCCGGCGCCGCCGGCACTCTCACCCTCCAGTTCCGCGAGGACGCGGGCGACGGCTGCCTCCCGGTCCAGCCCGTTCAACGGCCCCGAGTCGACGTAGGGGCCGTCCGCGGCGATCGCCTCCCCGGTGACCGCGGGGTCACCGTCGGCCGCCACCACCGCCCGGACGGGGAGGTCGAACGTGCGCGCGAAGTCGAGGTCGCGCTGGTCGTGTGCGGGTACGGCCATCACCGCGCCGCTGCCGTATCCGGCGAGGACGTAGTCCGACGCCCAGACGGGAATCGGCTCACCGGTGAGCGGATGCAGTGCCGGGACGCCCAGCGGCACTCCGGTCTTCTCCCGTCCAGCCGTGAGACGGTCGATGTCGGACAGCCTCCGGGTCCGCTCCAGATACGCGTCGAAGTCGGCGCGCTGCTCCGGTGCGCACAGTTCGGCGGCGAGCGGCGAGTCGGCGGCGACGACGAGGAAGGTGGCTCCGTACAAGGTCTCGGGACGGGTGGTGAAGACCCGTACGGGGCGTTCCCGGCCCGCCACCCGGAAGTCGATGTGCGCTCCCGGTGAGCGGCCGATCCAGTTGCGCTGCATGGCCAGCACCCGCTCGGGCCAGCCCTCGCGCAGCAGCTCCATGTCGTCCAGCAGCCGGTCGGCGTACGCGGTGATCCGGAAGAACCACTGGGTCAGGTCACGCTTGGTGACCTGGGTGCCGCACCGCTCACAAGCCCCTTGGACCACCTGCTCGTTGGCGAGCACGGTCTGGTCCTTGGGACACCAGTTGACGGACGAGGCCTGGCGGTACGCGAGCCCCTTCTCCCGGAAGCGGAGGAACAGCCACTGCGTCCAGCGGTAGTACTCGGGATCGGAGGTGTGCAGCCGGGTCGACCAGTCGAAGGAGACGCCGTACCGGCGGAACGACTCGGCCTGCGTGTCGATGTTGCTGTACGTCCAGTCCGCCGGATGCTGGTCGCGCTTGATGGCCGCGTTCTCCGCAGGCAACCCGAACGAGTCCCAGCCGACGGGGTGCAGGACGTCGTAGCCGCGCTGCGTCAGGTAGCGGGACACCGCGTCACCGAACGCGAAGGCCTCGGCGTGCCCCATGTGCAAGTCACCGGACGGATAGGCAAACATGTCAAGGACGTATGCCCGCTCGCGGTCCGTGTGGCCGTCGGCGTGAAAGACACCCGACTTCTCCCATACGTCACGCCATTTGTCCTGGATCAACGCGGCGGAGTCCGCCGTATTCTCGCTCATTTTTGCTTTGCCTTTGCGTGATGAACAGTGACCGTGGCTCCGCCCCCTACGGAAGAGGTCTCGCCAGGCTCCCGGGAAGGGAATCTCGCGTGAATCCTATACCGCCCACGGTGGCCGTTTATGGCCATGGCGCCAAGCTGCCAATGGTTCACACAAAGTCAGCCACCCGGGGTGCGATCCTCGGAGCGTGTATGCCATTCACCTGGAAACCCCCCATTGCAAATTCGGGCAAAATTGGATCAATCTCTGCGAAGTCGCCGCACTCGTCCCCAGGGTCTCCACATGCCGGATCGAACATGTCCACCTGGCCCGGCACCACCAGGCACCTAATCTCGGGGCGATTTTCCTGACCGCCGAGTCCGCCGCCGCCGCGGGCTCCGGGGTGCTGGTGGCGACGCGCGAGCTACTGGCGGGCACCCGTCGCACCGGCCGGTCGAAGTTCCACATTCCGGCGCCCGGCCGACGGCCAGGACTGTGCCACGGGGTCGTCTCCGTGTTCACGGACCCGTGTGGCTGCGAAATGGCCAGCTCATGCCAGTGCATGTTGATGCCACCGAATTTGCTTGCCTCACCGATCGACGGCTGACAAATTATTGCTCAGCGGCCAGGAAGCAGAAAAGTCCACTCGGACATTTCCTCCGGCCGCAGTTATGAGCAGAATTTCGTCCACGCCGTCAAGGCCATCGAGGTCATTGAGGCCTTCAGTTCAATTGAGGCAGGATCCGATGCGCCGCACTTTTCTCCTTTTCATCATTCCCTGCACCGTTCTCGTCGCGGTGTTCGGCACCGCGGAGGTGATCCCGGAGGCCACAGGCACCGGCACGGTGACGGAGGCGACGACAACCACAACGGCACCGGACAGCTGGGGCTGGGACTGACTCCGCCCGACGGCACGCCGCCGGCCGTTCACCGCTTTCCGCGCTTCCCACCGGACATCCGTCGCGATGCCGCGCCCGGACCGATCCCACTATGAACATCAACTGGGAGATCTCACCATGTCCACTCTTCCTTCCCAGGTCTGGAAGAACACCAGCAACTACCACCTCGAAGTGCTGCGCAACCCCTGGTACCGGGCGGTCGCCCGGCTGCAGAACAGCATCAGCGAACTCACCCTCGACTACTGGCGGGCCCGCGGCGGTCAGACCCTGCACCTGCCCGTCACCACCGGTTCCATTTCCAGCCCCATGGGACGGGGCAGCGACTCGCTCCCGGTCAGCGTCGACCTGATGGGCGCACCCACCTACCTCGCGGACTCGATGCAGTTCATGCTCGAATTCGGCTGCCGGCTGACCGGAACCGACGCCTACTACGTCATGCCGTCCTTCCGGGGCGAGGACGCCGACGCCACCCACCTGTGCCAGTTCTTCCACAGCGAGGCCGAGATCGTCGGCGGCCTCGACGAGATGATGGCGACGGTCGAGGACTACCTGCGCCAGTTGGCCGCCGGTCTGCTGGAGCGCGACGCGAGCGTCGTCGAGGGCTGCGGCGGAGACCTGACCCGGCTCGAACGGCTCGCCTCCGGGCAGCAGTTCAGGCGGATCACCTTCGACGAGGCGGCCGAACTCCTCGGCGGGGCCGGCATCGAGGACCAGGGCGGTTGGCGCACCCTCACCAGGGAGGGGGAGCGGCTGCTCATGGACAAGCTCGGCGAATTCCTCTGGGTGACGCACTGGGACCACCTCGCCGTCCCCTTCTACCAGGCGTTCGGCGACCCCGAAGGCCGTACCGCCCTCAACGCCGATCTGCTGTTCGGGATGGGCGAAGTCGTGGGCGCGGGAGAACGCCATGTGACGGCCGAGGACGTACGCCGTGCGCTCGATCTCCACCAGGTCGATGCCGAGGCGTACGGCTGGTACCTGGAGATGCGGGACTTCGCGCCGTTGCGCACCTCGGGATTCGGGCTCGGCATCGAGCGCTTCCTGATGTGGGTGCTCGACCACGACGACATCCGCGACTTCCAGCTGCTGCCGCGCCGCAACGGCCACAACATCGTTCCCTGACCGCCCTTTCCCGTTCGGTTTCGCGCCCCTTCAGCGCCCCTTCAGCACCCCTTCAGCGCCTCTTCGCGTCCCTTTCGCATCTCTTTCGCGTCCTTTTTGTGATGCTTCCGGCATTTCTCCACAGGAGTTCCCATGACCACCGCCGCGCCCGTCCGTACCCTTTCCCCGGACGAGGTCCAGCACCTCAACTTCTCGCAGACCGTCGGCCTCGTGAACGAGCCGAACATGTGCTCCGGCGGTGCCGCCACGATCCGGTCCGTACTGCACCGCGTCCCCGGTCTCGGCGTCGGCGACCGGATCCTGGAGGTCGGCAGCAACACCGGCTTCTCCGTGCTGGAGATGGCCAGTGCCACCAAGTGCGACGTCCACGGCATCGACATCGAGGAGTCGTCGGTCCGGTTCTCCCGGAACAAGGCAGCCGCTCTCGGCCTCGACAACGCCCACTTCGACGTTGGGGACGGCACGCGCATCGCCTTCCCCGACGAGCACTTCGACCTGCTCTTCGCCAGCAACGTGACGTCGTTCATCCCTGATCGCGGGCGTGCCATCGACGAATACCATCGCGTCCTCAAGCGCTTCGGCGTGCTCGCCGCGGTGCCGATCTTCTACCACCGCCGTCCCCCGGCCCGACTGCTGGCCGAGGTCGAACAGGCGATCGGAGCCCCGCTTCCGCGCTTCAGCCGCGCCGACTGGGAGGACATGTTCGGCCGCCCCGGTTCCGAACTGTTCTTCTCGGAGGAGTACGAGTACCTCGACCTGAGCCCGGAGCAGATCGACGCCTACGTCGCCGCGGTCCTCGCCCAGCCCTGCAACGACGACATGGGCCAGGAGCTGAAGGAGGCCGCCGGCCGCCGGCTGCACTACTTCTACACCCTGTTCAACGAGAACCTCGGATACGCCCGCTACGCGATCCTTCTCTACCGCAAGAGCGCGCCGACCACGTTCCCCATCCTGCACGCCTCCGCGCCGGTCCCGGGCACGGCCCTGTCCCGATGACCGCGCAACCGTCTGCCACGCAGGCCGGACAGCAGCATGGCCACTGGCCGCTGTTCGGTCTGGTGGTCCGCACCCCGAGGCTGGAGCTGAGGGTGCCCACGGACACCGACTACGAGGCGGTCTGCGACGTCGCCGTCGACGGAATCCACGATCCGGGCACCACGCCCTTCGCCGTGGACTGGACGGACGCCCCGCCTCACCTTCTGCGCCGCAACGCCTTCCAGTTCCTGTGGAGCACGCGGGCGTCGTGGTCGAAGGAGGCCTGGCACCTGGAGTTCGCGGTGTACCACCAGGGCCGGCCCATCGGTATGAAGGGCCTGTGGGCCACGGACTTCGGCGCTCTCGGCGAGTTCTCCACCGGCTCCTGGCTGGGCCGCGAGTTCCAGGGGCAGGGGTTCGGCAAGGAGATGCGGGCCGCCGTGCTCCACTTCGCGTTCGCCGGCCTCGGCGCACGCTGGGCGACCAGCCAGGTCTTCGAGGACAACCCCGCCTCCATCGCCGTGAACCGGTACCACGGCTACCAGGACGACGGTTTCGAACTGCGGCTGCGCCGGGGCAGCCCCGTCCGCTGGCTGCGCCACCGGCTGGCCGCCGACACCTGGCTGACCGCTCCGCGCGACGGGGGAATCGGCATCGAGGGCCTGGACACGTGCCGCGAGATGTTCGCCCCACGCCCTCGACCGGTGCCGGTGCCGGTGCCGGTGCCGACATGACGACGCCGGAACCCCAGGTACAGAAGTCGTCCGTACGGCCCCTCACACGTGGGCCCGTACGGACCCTGGGCCTGTGGACGCCGTCCTCGCCGGCCCCGGCGTTGTTCCCGCGCCGCACCGCACGCGCCCTGGCCGCGCTCCGGCACGCCGGCTGGGACCATCGCGCCGCGGAGAGCTTCGCGGGGGTGAGCCGGGCGAGTGCCGCACATCCCCGCGAACTCGCCGCCGAACTGCACGCGCTCGTCGAGACCGGTGTGGACGCCGTCCTCGCCTCTGCCGGGGGCTGGACGGCGGGCCTGGTGCTGCCGTACCTCGACTTCGGCCTGCTGCGCGCCGCCCAGGTGCCGCTGATCGGCTACAGCGACGTCTCGGTGCTGTTGTGGGCCTTCGCGGCCCAGGGCATACCGGCGGTCCACGGGCCCATGCTCGTATCGGAGTTCGGTCATTTCACCGGCCCGTTCCCCTACACCCTCGACGGTCTGCGGAACGCGCTGGCGGGTACGGGCGGTGTGCTGCGGCCCCCCACCCACTCGACCGAGGACAACCCCTGGTGGGACCGCGAGGACGAACGCGCTCTTCGGACGTCCCCCGCGTCCCCCTGGCGGGTGATACAGCACGGTCACGCCCGGGGCCGCCTGCTTGCCGGGTGCCTTCCGGCCGTCACCAGCCTGTTCGGTACGCCCCACATGCCGCCGACCGACGGCAAAGTCCTCTTCCTCGAGGACTTCGGTATGGCTCCGGACCGCTTTCTCTCGCTGCTCGCGCAGTGGCACAACTCAGGGCGTCTTCAACGGCTGGCCGGCCTCGTCCTGGGGCGGCGCGGCCGAGCCTCGGCGGCGCCCGGCGGCTACGCCGACTTCGACGACGCGCTGCTGCACCTGCTCGACGGCACCTCCATGCCCGTGGTCGCCGACGTCGACTTCGGCCACACGGAGCCCCGGCTGTCCCTGCCGCTGGGTGCCGAGGTGGACGTGAACACCGATCCACTGCGCCTTCATGTCGCGGGTCACGCAGGAACACACCTACGGAACGACAGAGACAACAGAGAGAAAGAGGAGACGAGGGGGATGCTCCCGTGAACCGGAATGCCCACCTGCTGCCGGTCTCCCAGATCGAACTCACCTGGCGGCGCGACCTGTTCGACAGCATGCGCGGGATCGGCTGGGAGCGCATGCCCGCGGCATTCGCCCTCCCGGTGAGTGGTCCCGAAGCCGACTACCGAGGTGCTTCGGTGCCACCCGGAGTCGCCTTCAGCACCGAACGCCGGGCCACCTCGGCCATGGGATCGCGGACCTTCACGCTGCGCACACTGGACCTGGACTTCGAGCTCGTGGGCCGCGTGCGGCTGCGCCGGGCCGGGGTGGACCAGCACTTCTACTCCCTCGCCCACGCGCTGGACGGCGACGACCTGGTTTCCGACGTACTGCTGGCCGAGGCATGGGCACGCACCCGTACGTTCGCGGCGGAGCCCACAACCGGCGTACTGGAGCGGTACTTCGCGCGTCTCGAACATCGGGTCGAGCAGATCGACACCAAGTTGATCCGGTTCCGGCTGGCCGCCTGGAGGCCCCGTCATGCTGACTGACGTGGGCAAGGGGTTCCTGCCCTACCAGCGGCGTCTGGTCGCCGCCGGAATGATGAGCCGGTTCCGGCTGGCCCGTGGTGTCACCAATCTGACCGGCGCCGGGCTGGACCTCGCAGACCGGGTCATCGCCGCCATGACGGCCGGGGCCGGCCGCCGCTGGGACCTGGAACTGGTGGCCCATCCGCCGCTCTGCCGGTCCGACGCGACCTGGCGGTTCGCCAAGCAGATGTCGGCCGCGTTCGACTGCTACGAGCTGGCTCCGCAGGAGTACCTGTGGTTCGACACCAACCTGGCGCACCTCGACTGGCTGCGGGAGCGGATCGGCGGGACCGGCGAGCAGCCGCTGCCCCGGGCCGTGGCCTCCAGCGACGGCGTCTACCGTCCGGTGGCCGACGTAAGCGCACTGATCCGGGACGAGTTCATCGCGCCGTCCCTGGGCGTCCACATCGCCGCCCACACCGCCGGCCGGACCGAAGCCTGGCGCGGAATCCTGGATCTCGTGGCGGAGGTGGCCCAGGCGGTGGGCGTCCCCGGCCTCCTGGTGGAACGCCGGGCCCCGGCCCACTACGCGCGGCGTGCCGTGGCAGCCGTACTGCCCTCGCCGCAGGGTCTGCTGGAGCCGTGGATGCTGGCGTACGAGCTCGGTCCGGACTTCGACACGTACCTGGGCCGCCCGGACGTCAGCGTGTTCGAGATCGGCATCACCAGCAGGGTGCTGGCCTTCGCCGCGCAGCTCCAGAACACCCGTGCGGCCGTGTTCGGCAGCGGGGTCACTCCCACCCAGGTGGCCATCGACCTGCGCGCGGCCGGAGCGGACGACGTCGGTCTCCGGGAGCGGTCGCTCTCCCGGACCGCGGGTCTGCGCACGAGCCACGTCACCGTGGGCGACCGTTCCGGACGGCCGGTCCAGCCGCCCACGATCGACGGCCTGGCCCCCGTCCTCCACAACCCTTCACGGGACAGCTACCGGCTGCTCCTGGAGGACTACCGGATCGAGCACCCCTGCGACCGGTCGCTCCCCGACGTGGTCGCACTGGCCGACCGTCGGCTGCGGGCCACCCAGGAAGACCTGCTCAGCAACCGACTCGGCGATGCGCTCACCGACACCGAACCCGTCAGGGACGGCGAAAGCCCTCCCCCGGGCACCGTCCTGGCCGGCCTGCCGGGCGCCTGGGCCGGTGCCCGGCTCGATCCGCGCATCCTCGGCTGACGACCGTCCCGCCGCCCGCCCGCCCTGCGCCCCATGACGAGAAAGAACACCTGTGCCCACTGACCCGACACCATCTCAGGAGAACCTGTTCGGCCTGCGCCGGGGCGAACTGGAGGATATCGGTGGCCTCATCCCCTGGCTCGAACACCAAGACGGGGTCCTGACGGTCGAGGGCACCCCGTTCCACCAGCTCTGGGACTCCGAGGACCCGTGGCTGGTCTACCTGCCCGGCCGCGCACGCGACAACGCCCGCTCGTTGCGGGACGCCTTCGCACGCCACTTCGACGTCTCCCTGCACTTTCCGCTCAAGAGCTGTTACGTCCCCGCCATCGCCACCGCTCTCCGGGCTGACGGACACGGCGTCGAGGTCATGAGCAGCCTGGAGTGGCGCCTGGCCCGCCGGTTCGGCTTCGCTCCGGAGCAGGTAGTGGCCAACAGCCCGGCCCGTACGGTCGGTCACCGGCGCGAACTGGTCGCCGCGGGCGCAGGCCTGATCGGTGTGGACAGCGTCGAGGAACTGGAGCGCGTCGAGCACGAGGCACGGTCCCAGGGCCGGGTGGCGAACATCGCCCTGCGGGTGAACACCCTCGACGAACCGGGCGCGTTCTTCTCGGCAGGCTCGAAGCTCGGCGCGGACCTCGACGGTGCCGCCGAACTCATCGAGCGGGCCCTGTCCTCGCCCTCGTGTTCGGTGACGGCCCTGCACGCGCACCAGTTGAGGCACTGCACCGACGCCGGGATGTTTTACCGCATGGTCCGGGGCCTGGCCGAACTCGCGGTGCACAGTGCCCCGCCGAACCGGCCGTTCCCGGTCCTGAACCTCGGCGGCGGGCTGGAGTCGCGCTTCCTGCTGGAACGTGCGGGCAGCACCGCTCACGACTTCGCCGACGCAGCCCGGGACGCGCTGGCCATCCTTGCGACGCCGCCCTCTCTGGTGCTGGAGCCCGGCCGGTACACCGTCGGGGACGCGGCCATCGGCTTCAGCAACGTGATCGGGAAGAAGGTGAACTCCCAGGAGACCTGGCTGATCTCCGATCTCTCCTCCAACATCCTCATCCCGTTGCCCGACCTCGCCTACCATCCGCTGCCGCTCCGGCTGTCCCCCGATACAGCGTGGGAGCGGGCGCACGTCGGTGACGCGACCTGCGCGCCCTCCCACCTGTGCCGGTCGGCGGACCTCCCCGTCACCGTCGAGCAGGACGGGCTGGCGGTACTCAACTGCGGCGCCTACACCAGCGTGTACGCGGAGCTGTGGGCCTTCCCACTGCCCCACATCGGCGTGTACGAGAACGGCCGGCTGCGGGAGGTCTTCGGCCCGGCGCAGGAATCGGTCATGTTCGACGCCCTGTACGGAGCCGCGGGCCGGTCCGTCGCTCACACCGGTCCGCGGCGCGCTGTCGCCGGCCCGTCCTGAATTCCCGTAGAAGAACGGCGTGAAAATGGGGAGTCGAAAAACAATGTCCGACCCGATGTCCAACTCAGTGTCCGACCCGGTGAATACGAACGCGGTATCGCACCCGGACGCTGTGGTCCTGTGCAAATGGCAGCCCCAACTGGCTACGGCCCTGCTGGATCTGACCCCCGAGCTGTACATCATCCTCGATGATTTCGACGCGCAGCAGCTGCGGCCGGACCCGGAGGTGCTGGCGCGGATGCGCCACGTCTACCGGGTGAGCCACTTCGACTCGATCGAGGAGCTGGCGGCCGTCGCCGTGGATCTTCGGCTCCGCGGCGTCGAGAACGTCAAGGTCATCAGTCACGCCGAGTTCAGCCAGTACGGCGCCGGCTACCTCGACCTGCTGCTCGGCAACGACGAGGACCCGATGCGTCATGTCGCTTTCCGGGACAAGCGGCTGATGAAGCAGCGGGTGGCGCTGGCGGGCACGCCGGTGGCCCGCTTCGAATCCCTGTCCGACGCGAGTGACACGCGGGCGGTCGCGGCCGCGGCGGCGCGGCTCTCCTTCCCCGTGGTGGTGAAACCCGCCTCCGGCTTCGGGACGATGAGCACGGTCCGCGTCGACCTCCCGGACGACCTGCCCAGCGTCGTCGAACAACTCACCTTCGAGCCGTTGCTGCGCAGCAAGCAACTCATCGTGGAGGAGTTCGTCGAAGGCACGGAACTGTGTGTCGACGCCATCTGGTCCGGCGGCAAGGCTCTGACCTTCGTCGTGCACCAGTACTACGCGAACAGAATCACGCTGATGGCACAGGGCGCCGCGGCACGCCCGCTCGACGGTTCCCACATCCTGCCCGAGGCGGACCACCCCGGCCTCTACCGCCGCCTGCGAGCACTGCACGACCGGGTCAATCAAGGGCTCGGAATCCAGGACGGCGCAACCCACTTGGAGGCTTTCGTCAGGTCCGACGGAGACATCTTCTTCTCCGAGATCGGAACGCGCATCGGGGGAGCCTGGGTGCCGCGCATGCTGAGCGCTCACTTCGGGCGCTCGGTATGGCAGTCGATCGCCGAGGCGGAACTGACCGGATTCTGCCCGGACCCCACCCCCGAATATCCGTACGTGGGCGCCGTCCATCTGGGGCCGGAACGCCCTGGAGTCATCACCAGCATTCCCGCGGACACCGAACTGGCCGAATTTCCTGGCGTACTGGACTGGCAACACCTCAGGAAGGTGGGCGGCAAAGCCCGCCTGAGTCACCCGTCCGAATGGTATTTCTTCGTCGTCCTCGGCGCCGAGACGCAGGACGCGTACGACCAGCTGTGCCATGACGTGGCCAAGAGGTTCCGTGTAGAAACAGAAGGCGAAACAGAGAAGGCAACGCGAGGCGAATCCGAAGCAGATCCGGCGGTCACCGGCCGATGAACCAGGCGACCGGCACGCACATATTCAAGGACCGCGCCTTCCGCCGCGTCTTCACCGCGACCGGGGTGTCCGCCACAGGTGACGCGCTCACCCAGGCGGCGCTGCCGTTCGCGATCCTGGCCAGGAACGACAGCGCCACCGCCATCGGACTGGTTCTGGCGGCCAGAGCGCTGCCGTACGCACTCCTGATGCTGCCCGCCGGGATCGTCGGAGACAGGTTCTCCCCCCAGCGCATCCTCTTCCTGGCGAACGCGGTACGTACGGCGGTGCAGGGCCTGACCGCGGCGATTCTTTTCAGCGGACACGCGCCCATATTGCTGCTGGCGGCCCTGCAGGCGATACAGGGCGCCGCTTCGGCTTTTGTTTTCCCGGCATCCAGGAGCATCCTGCCGCGCGCGCTGCACAAGGAATATCTGCAGCGCGCGAACGCTTTGATCTCAACCGCCTTCAGCACTGCGGCCATTCTCGGCCCCCTGCTCGCGGGCGTTCTGCTCGCCTTCACCAGCCCGGCCTTCGCGCTCGCTCTGGACGCCGGTTCGTTCCTCATCGGAGCCCTGCTCCTGGGAAGAATTCCCGACCTCCCTGCGGTCACCGAAAGCACGTCCGGCAGGAAATCCGAGAAGAAATCGGCAGACAGGAGGGAAAGAAGCTCCTGGCGCAAGGAACTGGCCACGGGATTCCGTGAAGTCGTCAACTCCCGCTGGCTGCTGCTGGGACTGGTGCACGCGGCCGGTTTCCAGGTGCTGGTGGTCGGCGCCGTCGCCGTCCTCGGGCCGATGACCGCGCTGGACCACTACGGCGGCGACAGCGGCTGGGCGGTCCTGCTGTCATGCATGTCGGTCGGACACCTCCTGGGCGGCATGGCAGCCATGCGCTGGCGGCCGGCGAACCCCCTGCGCACCGCGTACACAGTCGTCCTCGGGACCGTTCCGGCCCTCCTCGCGATGGCGGCCGGCATCCCGCTCTGGTCACTGGTGGCACTACTGGTCCTGTACGGCATGACCCTGAGCGTCGGCGACACCCTCTGGGAGACCGCGGTGCAGGCGAACGTGCCCCTTGACCGGCTGTCCCGCGTCATCTCCTTCGACGGGTTCGTGTCGTTCGGCCTGCGCCCTCTCGGTCTGGCGGCGATCGGCCCGGCGGCCGCGGTGGCCGGGGCGGGGAACACCCTGGTCGTCATGGCCGCCGCGGCGGCTGTGCTGACGGTCGCGGCCGCTCTGCTGGCCGGCCGGCCACGCTTCTCCCCGGCCACGCCACCGGCCTCCGCACGCGCGGAGGAACCCCTCACCGAGGAAGAGGCCACGAACAGCGGCCCTCGATAGGAACCCCCGCTCTGGCCGAACAGCGCCTTCTCCTCCCTCCTCTCCTCCCCCCACCCCGATCCAGAGCCCGAAAGAGTCCCGTGCCATGTTGCCGAAGAAGCCCCACCTCGGAATCGTCTCGCTTGCCAAACATGCCGACACGGATGCCGGAGTCATCGACGAAGGCCCGTACACCTATGAGCACCTGGTCGCCAAAGACGTGATCTGGGCCCCGCCCTCAGGGCGCCTCGGCCACGGAGAGTTCAGCTACGGAGGGACGGCACTGCGCGAGCGCGCCGAGGCGTTCCTGATCCACTTCGGGCTGAGCGGCGACCCGCTGGACACCCATCTGCTGTCTCTGTCCCGCGCCTTGGAAGAAGCGGGCTATCCCGTCCTCAACAGCTTCGAGTTCACCTGGACCTGTGGTGACAAGCACTTCGCGCTGGAACGGGCACGCAGCCTCGGAATCCCCACCCCGAAGACCCTCCTGGCCAAGCCGACCGGCAGAAACGTTCCGGACGTCGTCTCGACGGTCGAAGGCGAGCTGTCGTACCCGCTGGTGGTCAAACCCCGGGGCACGATGAAAGGGTTCGGCGTCATCAAGGTGACGGACAGGGATCTGCTGGTCTCGACACTCCAGCTCTACTCGGCCTCCGGAATGTCCTGCCTCGTCCAGGAGTTCATCGAATCGGGCGGTCGCGAGGTCAGATGCTTCTACGCGGGCGGCGAGTTGCTGGGAATCTACGACCGCCGACGCGATCACTCGAAGTTCATCGGGGTGGCGACCCCCCGGGTCGGCCAGGGCAGTGACGTGACGGTGTCATGCCTGGACACCGACCTGCCCGAGGCCCGCGAGCTGATGAGTTCCTGCGAGAAGCTGCTGGCGGGATTCACCTGGGATCTCGCCGCCATCGACTGGTTCGGCTCCGAGCGCGGTCTCGTACTCAACGAGATCAACACAGTCCCCGGAATCTACTCCATGCCCGAGGCAGACCGTGTGATCTTCCACGAACGCGTGGCCGACGCGATCCAACGGCGCAGCACGTCTTCGACTCACACGGCCGGCGTGTAGACGCAGAAAGGGTCCGCCGCCCTGCGGATCGAACAGCGCCGCCCGCACGACCGATCCCTCATCGGCCCCCCCCATTGGCCCCCATCGGTGCCGCCGCAGAGGCAGGCCCGCTCCACGCAACACCCGCGGGCGTCACCCCGGCCGTTTGACCGCCCATCGGACCGACAGGCGAAAAAAATGCCCTCTGGACTGCGTTTCCGCAGTTCAGAGGGCATTTCGGGAGTGGAGCCTAGGGGAGTCGAACCCCTGACATCTGCCATGCAAAGACAGCGCTCTACCAACTGAGCTAAGGCCCCGAACGAAGGCGTCCGCCCAGAACAACCAGGTACTGGTGGGCGCTGCAGACCAGAGTACCGGGTCATCCCCGGTATCTCGCAAAAGGATTGGGGTCCCCGTGGACGACCACTCTCCGTAAGATGCTGGTCGTGGTTCGCTACAGCGAACCGCGGTATTTGGGGAAGCGATGGGGAGACGCAATGGATGCCGCACAGCAGGAAGCCACCGCAAGAGCGCGGGAGCTTCAGCGGAACTGGTACGGGGAGCCTTTGGGGGCGCTCTTCCGTAAGCTCATCGACGATCTTGGACTCAACCAGGCTCGTCTCGCGGGGGTACTGGGGCTGTCCGCGCCGATGCTGTCACAGCTGATGAGCGGCCAGCGGGCCAAGATCGGCAATCCGGCAGTGGTGCAGCGCGTGCAGTTGCTGCAGGATCTGGCCGGTCAGGTCGCGGACGGCAGCGTCAGCGCCGCCGAGGCGACCGAGCGGATGGACGAGATCAAGAAGTCGCAGGGGGGATCGGTGCTCAGCAACACCACGCAGTCGACGACGAGTTCGGGGGCGCCCACGGTCAAGCGGGTGGTCCGCGAGATCCAGTCGCTGCTGCGCTCGGTGGCCGCCGCTGGAGACATCATCGAGGCGGCTGACACTCTCGCCCCGACCCACCCGGAACTGGCAGAGTTCCTCCGGGTGTACGGCGCGGGCCGCACGTCCGACGCCGTGACGCACTACCAGTCCCACCAGAACTGAGCCGCCGGCCCGGCCGCCGACCGGGGGTTCGGCGGCCGGGCTACAGCTCAGGGCACAGCAGGGTCAGGGACAGGGCAGGGACAGACACACAGCACGACAGGCTCGGGCAACCCGAAGGACGCGGGCCACGGCGTGAAGCGGGGGACGGAAAACACGTAAGGAAGCAAGCAGGGAAACAGGTACGGAGACAGGTTCTGGGTGAGCGGGGTGACAGCGGGCTCCCGAGCGGGGTAGGAGGAGCCGTATCACCCGCCGGTCCGGAACCGACCGAGCGGGGATCCGAAGGGGGATCGACGCAGAGCCATGGGTGAGGTCTTCGCCGGCCGGTACGAACTGGCCGACCCGATCGGGCGCGGGGGAGTCGGCGCCGTCTGGCGCGCCTGGGACCACCGACGCCGCCGTTACGTGGCGGCCAAGGTCCTCCAGCAGAGCGACGCCCACTCACTGCTGCGCTTCGTCCGCGAACAGGCACTGCGGATCGACCACCCGCATGTCCTCGCCCCGGCCAGCTGGGCCGCCGACGACGACAAGGTCCTGTTCACCATGGACCTGGTCGCCGGGGGCTCCCTCGTCCATCTGATCGCCGACTACGGCCCCCTGCCGCCCGCGTTCGTCTGCACCCTCCTCGACCAGCTCCTCTCGGGCCTCGCCGCCGTACACGCGGAAGGCGTCGTCCACCGCGACATCAAGCCCGCCAACGTGCTGCTCGAAGCGACCGGTACGGGCCGCCCGCGACTACGGCTGTCCGACTTCGGCATCGCGATGCGGCTGGGCGAGCCACGGCTGACAGAAACCGACTACGTGGTGGGTACACCCGGTTACTTCGCCCCCGAGCAAATGCTGGGCGCGGATCCCGACTTCCCCTCCGACCTGTTCGCCGTGGGCCTGGTCGCCCTCTATCTCCTGGAGGGCGCCAAACCGGACTCCAAGGCCCTCATCGAGTACTTCGCGGAACACGGCACGCCCAGTGCCCCACAGGGCATACCCGAGCCGCTCTGGCAGGTCGTGGCCACGCTGCTGCAACCGGACCCACAGGCGCGGTTCCGCACCGCCACGGGCGCGCGCAAGGCCCTCGCCCAGGCCGCCGAACTCCTGCCCGAGCCCGGACCCGACGACGAGCTGATCGAGATCTTCGACCAACTCGGCCCCCTCCCAAGAGGCTTCGCCCCGACCGGCCCCCTCAAACGGTCCCCCGACGTGACCACGAGCGGCGCGCGCACCGGCGCGGCTACGGGCGCCGGCACAGAGGGCGGGCAGGCCGCAGGCGCCGGGCACGGCGAGCCGGGGGGCATCCACACCGGCACACGCACCGGCCCGGGAGCAGCCCGCCGATACGATCCGTACGGCGAACCGAACTCGGACGGCACGCCCACCGGCCCGGCGACCGGCGGCACGCACACGGGACCGGCGCTCAGCCCGATGCAGGGTCCGTTCCCTGGTCCGATGCCCACTCCGATACCGGATCCCGTGCCGACCCCGGGAAACGTTTCCCCACCCTCCGGACCGGGCACGGGCGCCATACCCTCCATGCCGGACGCCATCAGCGCTCCCGGGCAGATTCAGCGGGCTCGACCAGCTCAGTCGACTCACCCGGCACACCCGGCACACCCGGCTCGGCACAACGGCATCCCGCCTCGGCCGGACGCCGCACCACCGCGCCCCACTCATCCCCCGGCAGTGGTCCCGCCCCAGCCGTCCAGCATGTCGGACACGGGCAGCTTCCATCTGCCCCCTCCCCGGCTCACCGCCCCCTCCGCGCCACCACAGCACCAGCCGGAGCAGCCCTCCACTCCCCCCACAGCTGTCCCGCTCCCGGCGCCGGCCGCGGTCCACGTACCCCCGCCCTTCGAAGTGCCGTCCTTCGAAGCCCAGCCTTTCGAGCCCACGCCGGTGCTTTCCCTCCGGCCGCACCCGCCCCGGACCGCTACGCAGACGCAGACCCCGACCGCGACTCCCACTCCGACAGTGCGCCAGGACGCGTACGTCTCTACTTCTTCGTACACCGCGCGGTCGCCGCAGGTTCCGCTCTCCCCACAAGCAGTTCCGCAGCACCGTGCCCGACGCCGCCAGCGTCGCCCCGGGCCGCCCGCGAAGGTGGCGATACCGGTCCTGTTCCTTGCCCTGGCCTGCTACGCCGTAGGTTTCTGGGCCCTGTTCCGCATCTGAACTACGCGCGGCCCGCCCGGCGCCGGGCGACCACCGTCC
Organism: Streptomyces sp. NBC_00576; assembly: GCF_036345175.1. Lineage (NCBI taxonomy): Bacteria > Bacillati > Actinomycetota > Actinomycetes > Kitasatosporales > Streptomycetaceae > Streptomyces > Streptomyces sp. NBC_00576. Next base: position 5,338,733 of record NZ_CP107780.1, read on the forward strand.
ACAGCCCGAGCCCCAGCACCAACACGCTTCCCGTCCCGATCCCGCTCACCGCGACCACCCGCATCGCGGCGTCGCCGCCCCCGCTCCCACCGCTCTTGCCGCTCGCCGCAGCGACGCTCCCGTCCGCTCCCGCAACGCCCGTCCACCCGGCGGCAGCCTCCCGGTCCTGATCCGTGACCGTGAACGTGTCCCGGGGCACGGACCGCCCCAGGTACCCGGGCGCGTCCTGCGCCGTACCGGTCACCTGCACCCGCAGCGTCAGCCCGTACGGCCCCGCGCCGAACCGTTCCGTCATCTGCTCGCCGAGATGGACGACGAGGTAGTACGAGCCGGCGAACCGCATCCCGCTCACGCGGTCGCCGGAGCCGTAGCGGTTGGCGTACGCGACCGGGGGCAGCGGATCGAGGGCGGCCGAGGTCTGGCGGCCGTCGTAGAAGAGGCCCTCGTCGTCGACGTACCCGCGCGCGGGGTTGTAGAGCGACATGACGAGCGCCGAGCTGACGGACCGTCCGCCACCACTGGAACCGCCGCTGGAACTGCCCAGTTCGGCAACCGCGTAAAGCTGCTGCCCCCAGTCGACGGGGACCCGGTAGAACAGCGTCTGACCGGGCGTGATGTCGTCCCCCCAGACGCCGTTCCCCACCGGGGCGGCCGTGGCGAAGCCGGCGCCGCCCTCACGGCGGACGGCGTCGCCGGTGAGAGGGTCGGGCGAGGCGGAGTCCCAGGACTCGGGGGACTCGGGCGCGACCGTCGCGCCTTTGTTCACGAGGCCCGGCTCCGACACATACGTCAGCTCCAGGTCCCAGTCGTCCGACGACGAGCCCGCCACGTCGACGCGGTCCACGACGACGTAGTACGTACCGGCTTGTCGGCACGCCGTCGTCTCGCCGTCGGTCACGCGCGACGCCAAGGCAGCGACGGGATGCGGGCTGCGGGAGGGCCCGAAGCGTGTGCTGTCGTAGGAGCAGGAACGGGCGTCGGCGTCCTGCACGGACACCTTGACGCCGTCGGAGGAGGCCACCGTCGCGCCCTGCCGGGGGACGGCGGTGGCGGAGACGTACGCGTTCGACGTGGCGTCGAGTGCCAGGCGGAAGTAGAGCCGTCCGTTGACCGGGAGGGTGCTCCGGTAGGTCCCGCCGGGCTCCAGCCCCACGGCGTCCGTGGTGGTCGCGGCCCCCTCGACGGCCCGGGCACCCTCGGCGAAGTCGTACGTGTACGGATCCGGCGCGGCGACCGCCTCGGAGCCGGCCCCTGGGCCCGCACCCGCGCCCACCACCGCGCACAGCACCGCCGCCACGACCGCGCCCCGCACCGTGCGCCGCCCCATCACGCGCCACCCTTCGTCTGTTCGCCGCCCGAACCGTCCACCGGCCCTGTGACGTCCGGGCACGATCTCTGCCCGGACCGCCGCTCATCCTGCCCCGCCGACCGCCCCGCCACCGCGCAATTCGCACGACGGTCCGAAACAGCTGTCCTTGAGGCACCTCGATTTGCCCGAGCAAGGCTTTCCTTCACGACGGCGAACTACCCACCGTCCCGCGAGACCATCCCGCCGCACCGTCCCGGACAACACAAAACCCCGACCGCGTCGGCGGCCGGGGTCTGTTCACAGACTGGTGTCGATACTCACGAACCCGTGGGCACGGAGTCGGTCGCCTCCGTCCACAGATCCTGCTCGGCGCGATCCGCCTGGATCTGGCGGTACACGAGGAGCCCGCCGATGGCGGCCAGTGCGACCAGGAGAAGCTTCTTCACCGTGCGACCTCGTCTTTCCTTGACGTAGGGGACCTCTGAGGCCCGACTATACCCTCCGGCCGAGACCGATCGGTGACCTACACCGGTCACCAACTCCCGCCCGGAACACCGCAGTAGAAGCGGACGACACCGCTCCGATCGGAGGGTGATCACATCTCCACGTACGGTGATTTTTCGCTACACTCCTCCCCTTCCTCCACTATTTTCCCGCTTTTCGGCCTCATTGCGGCCATTCGAGTGGTGTTCATCAGAAGATCGACGCGCCATGGGCGTAGGTCCACCACTTCCCGGCCGCCATACACATCATGAGGAAAGTACGCAAATCGCCCAACCCGAAAGTGAGGGGCCATGGCCCAGAACAAGGTCATGAAGCTGTGGACCGCCATCGTCACCGCCTTCCTGGCGCTGTGCACGACGCTCGGCCTGATCACGACGACCACCACTGCGGCGGTAGCCGAGAGCCGCCCGGTGCGCAACTGCACCGCATCCGCAGCACTCCCAGCGACAGCCGCCTTGGCCTGGTCCTTCGCCCGGTCCCTGCCCCCCACGATGAAGCAGCGCATCGGAGCCGAGGCCCATGGCTCCTCACCGAGCTGCCGCCACCGCTCACCCGCGGACACGGACGCGGAGTCGGAAGCCGACCCGGAGACCGACACGGACGCGGAGACGGCGGCACAGCCGCTTTCCTGACCCCCTCGCACGACCCCCTGTGATCCCCCTCCCCCTGTAGCGGCGAACTTGCGTACAAAGCCACACGGAGAAACACCGGGACAGACGAAAGACCCCCAACCATCACTGGCTGGGGGTCTTTTCACTGTGGGGCTAACAGGATTTGAACCTGTGGCCTCATCCTTATCAGGGATGCGCTCTAACCAACTGAGCTATAGCCCCGCCGCGCTCTGCGGGGTATGTCCCGCGCGCTGACCTCTGAAGATTAGCGCACGACGCGGCCAGTCCCAAAATCGATAGCCGGGCGACGTTTGGGACCGCGCCTCACCGGCACTTCACCTGCGCTTCACCCGGTCACTCGTCCTCGGCAAGCGTCAGCTCGATGCCGCCGACGAAGCCGGCGGAGAGGTTGTAGATGAACGCGCCGAGCGTCGCCAGCGCCGTCGCGAGGACGACGTCGATGACCGCGATGACCGACGTGAACATCAGGACGTGGGGGAGCGACAGGAAGGACTGGAGATCGAAGCCGTTCGACTCGTTCGAACCCGTGGCCTCCGAGATCGTGCCGCCGACCGTCGAGAAGACGCCCATCGCGTCCATGACCATCCACAGGACCACCGCCGCCACGATCGTGCAGATGCCCAGCGCGATCGACAGCAGGAAGCTGACCTTCATCACCGACCACGGGTCGGCCTTGGACACGCGCAGACGCGCCTTGCGCGTACGAGGCAGAGTGCTCGCCCCCGTACGCGGGCGCCGTACGGCCCCCGCCGGACCGCCGGACCGCACCTGAACCGGGGCGGCAGGAGGACCCGCCGGAGCGGCCGACGGGTAGGCCTGCGGCGGGTGATAGGGCCCCGCGGACTGCTGCGGCTGCCGCTCGCCGGGCAACGGCGACCCCTGCTGCGGCGGCGCCGCGGCGCGCTGCGCGGCGGCCTCCCCCACCGGCATGGCACCGGGCGCTCCTTGAGCGGCCGGGCCCGCACCCGCCCCGTACTGCTGGGTCTGCGGACCTCTGGCGTCCGTCACAGTTCCCCCCTGGGATCCATGTGTGTCGGGCGAGCGCTTGCCGGTCGTACGCGGCTTGATGGCCTGCAGGTTGGTCGTGTGCGGATCTGTCGCACTCTGCGAGTCCCTCGCACCCTGCGCATCGGTCGCACGCGCGGCGGAGCCACGACCGCCGCCGTCATTGCCCGTACCGGTCTGGGGACCGGACGAACTGCCGGACGAACCGGCGCCCGTGGCTCCGCTCACAATGACTCACTCCTCGCGCTACTCCGGCGAGGACTGATCGCCCTCGTCCGTGCCGATGGTCGCGGCACCCTCGGCCGAGTCGTCCACGGCGTCCTCGCCGTCGACCTCCTCGGCCTCACGTCCCGCCTCGGCGTTACGTGCGATACCGACAACGGCATCGCGCTTGCCCAGGTTGATCAGTTGGACACCCATGGTGTCACGGCCCGTCTCCCTGACCTCATTCACCCGTGTTCGAATAACACCGCCGGAGAGCGTGATGGCGAGGATCTCGTCGGTCTCCTCGACCACCAGCGCACCGACGAGAGAACCGCGGTCCTCGACGATCTTGGCAGCCTTGATACCCAGGCCGCCGCGCCCCTGGACGCGGTACTCGTCGACAGCGGTCCGCTTCGCGTACCCGCCGTCGGTAGCAGTGAACACGAACGTACCGGGTCGAACAACATTCATCGAGAGCAGCTGGTCTCCCTCACGGAAGCTCATGCCCTTGACACCCGAGGTGGCCCGGCCCATCGGACGCAGTGCGTCGTCCGTCGCCGTGAACCTGATCGACTGCGCCTTCCTGCTGATCAGCAGCAGATCATCCTCGGACGAAACGAGTTCGGCTCCGATCAGCTCGTCATCGGAACCGTCCTCCGTCTCACGGAGGTTGATCGCGATGACACCGCCCGAACGCGGGGAATCGTAATCCTTCAGAGGCGTCTTCTTCACCAGACCGCCCTTGGTGGCCAGCACCAGGTAGGGCGCCGCCTCGTAGTCGCGGATCGCGAGGATCTCCGCGATCGCCTCGTCCGGCTGGAAGGCCAGCAGGTTGGCGACGTGCTGTCCACGCGCGTCACGTCCGGCGTCGGGCAGCTCGTACGCCTTCGCGCGGTAGACACGGCCCTTGTTGGTGAAGAACAGCAGCCAGTGGTGCGTGGTCGACACGAAGAAGTGGTCGACGATGTCGTCTTCCTTGAGCTTCGTGCCGCGTACGCCCTTGCCGCCCCGCTTCTGCGAGCGGTAGTCCTCGGTCTTGGTGCGCTTGACGTAGCCACCGCGCGAGATCGTGACGACGATGTCCTCTTCGGCGATCAGGTCCTCGATGGACATGTCGCCGTCGAACGGGACCAGCTTGGAGCGGCGGTCGTCGCCGAACTTCTCGACGATCGCGGCGAGTTCCTCGCTGATGATGCCGCGCTGACGGACAGGCGAGGCGAGGATCGCGTTGTACTCGCGGATCTTCGCCTGGAGCTCGTCGTGCTCGGCGACGATCTTCTGGCGCTCCAGAGCCGCCAGGCGGCGCAGCTGCATCTCGAGAATGGCGTTGGCCTGGATCTCGTCGATCTCCAGGAGGCCCATCAGGCCCTCGCGCGCGATCTCGACCGTGTCACTGCGCCGGATCAGCGCGATGACCTCGTCGATGGCGTCCAGGGCCTTCAGCAGGCCACGCAGGATGTGCGCGCGCTCCTCGGCCTTGCGCAGCCTGAAGCGCGTACGCCGGACGATGACCTCGATCTGGTGCGTCACCCAGTGCCGGATGAACGCGTCCAGGGACAGGGTCCTCGGTACGCCGTCCACCAGCGCCAGCATGTTCGCGCCGAAGTTCGTCTGCAGGTCGGTGTGCTTGTAGAGGTTGTTCAGCACGACCTTGGCGACCGCGTCCCGCTTCAGGACGATGACCAGGCGCTGGCCCGTACGGGACGACGTCTCGTCGCGGACGTCCGCGATGCCGCCGATCTTGCCGTCCTTCACCAGGTCGGCGATCTTCTGCGCGAGGTTGTCCGGGTTGACCTGGTAGGGGAGTTCGGTGACCACCAGGCACTGGCGGTTCTGGATCTCCTCGACGTCGACGACCGCGCGCATCGTGATGGAGCCACGACCGGTGCGGTACGCCTCCTCGATGCCCTTGCGGCCCACCACCAGGGCACCACTCGGGAAATCCGGGCCCTTGATGCGCTCGATCAAGGCGTCGAGCAGCTCCTCGTGGGAGGCCTCGGGGTTCTCCAGGTACCACTGGGCGCCGGCCGCGACCTCACGGAGGTTGTGCGGCGGGATGTTGGTCGCCATCCCGACCGCGATGCCCGCCGAGCCGTTGATCAGCAGGTTCGGGAAGCGGGCCGGCAGAACCGTCGGCTCCTGGTTGCGGCCGTCGTAGTTGTCCGTGAAGTCGACGGTGTCCTCGTCGATGTCCCGGACCATCTCCATGGACAGCGGCTTCAGCTTGCACTCGGTGTACCGCATGGCGGCGGCCGGGTCGTTGCCCGGGGAACCGAAGTTGCCGTTGGAGTCCACCAGCGGCATCCGCATCGACCACGGCTGCGCGAGACGGACCAGCGCGTCGTAGATCGAGGAGTCGCCGTGCGGGTGGTAGGTACCCATGACGTCACCGACGACACGGGCGCACTTGTAGAAGCCCTTCTCGGGCCGGTACCCGCCGTCGTACATGGCGTACAGCACCCGGCGGTGGACGGGCTTGAGACCGTCCCGTACGTCGGGCAGCGCACGCGACACGATGACGGACATCGCGTAGTCGAGATACGAGCGCTGCATCTCGGTCTCGAGCCCGACGGGCTCGACGCGCAGAGTGATCTCGCCGCCTTCTTCAGGCGTGCTGGGAGTGTTTTCGTCGGCCATTGCTGGTCAAGATCCTTCCTGGTGCGGTCAGCTGAGACCGACTCAGATGTCGAGGAAGCGGACGTCCTTGGCGTTGCGCTGGATGAACGCGCGGCGGGCCTCGACGTCCTCGCCCATCAGGACCGAGAACAGATCGTCGGCCTGCGCGGCGTCGTCGAGCGTGACCTGGCCGAGGACCCGGTGCTCCTGGTCCATCGTCGTGATGCGCAGTTCCTCGGCGTTCATCTCGCCGAGACCCTTGAAGCGCTGGACCGAGTCGTCCCGGGTCCGCTTGCCGTTCTGCCGGCCGTGCTCGATCAGCGCGTCGCGCTCGCGGTCCGAGTACGCGTACTCGAAGTCGTCCCGGCCCCACTTGATCTTGTACAGCGGGGGACGGGAGAGGAACACGTGCCCGGCCTCGACCAGCGGACGCATGAAGCGGAACAGGAAGGTCAGCAGCAGGGTGTTGATGTGCTGGCCGTCGACGTCGGCGTCCGCCATCAGGATGATCTTGTGATAGCGCAGCTTCGCGATGTCGAAGTCCTCGTGGACCCCGGTACCGAAGGCCGAGATCAGCGCCTGGATCTCCTGGTTCTGCAGGATCTTGTCGATCCGCGCCTTCTCGACGTTCAGGATCTTGCCGCGGATCGGGAGGATCGCCTGGTACTGCGGGTTGCGGCCCGACTTGGCCGAACCACCGGCGGAGTCACCCTCGACGATGAAGATCTCGCACTTGGTGGGGTCGTTCGACTGGCAGTCGGACAGCTTGCCCGGCAGCGACGCCGTCTCCAGCAGACCCTTGCGACGCGTGAGGTCACGGGCCTTTCGGGCCGCCACGCGCGCGGTGGCCGCCTGGATGCCCTTGCGGATGATGTCCGAAGCCTCGACCGGATTGCGGTCCAGCCAGTCGTTGAGGTGCTCGTAGACCGCCTTCTGGACGAAGGTCTTCGCCTCCGTGTTGCCCAGCTTGGTCTTGGTCTGGCCCTCGAACTGCGGCTCGGCCAGCTTGACCGAGATGATCGCGGTCAGACCCTCGCGGATGTCGTCGCCCGTGAGGTTGTCGTCCTTCTCACGAAGCAGCTTCTTGTCGCGCGCGTACTTGTTGATCAGCGAGGTCAGCGCGGCCCGGAAGCCCTCCTCGTGCGTACCGCCCTCATGCGTGTGGATGATGTTGGCGAAGGAGTACACACCCTCCGTGTAACCACTGTTCCACTGCATCGCGACCTCGAGGGACAGGCTCTTGTCCTTGTCCTCCGCCTCCAGGTCGATGACGGTCGGATGCACCGCATCCCCCTTGCGGGAGTTGAGGTATGTCACATAGTCGACGATGCCGCCCTCGTAGTGGTACGAGACGGTCCTGACCTCGTCCTTCTCGTCGGCGCCGGCCTCGTCCGCCCCGATCGTGGCCTTCGCCACCTCACGCTCGTCCGTGAGGTTGATCGTCAGGCCCTTGTTGAGGAAGGCCATCTCCTGGAAGCGCCGCGAGAGCGTCTCGAAGGAGTACTCGGTGGTCTCGAAGATGTCGCTGTCGGCCCAGAAGGTGACCGACGTACCGTGCTCGGCCGTCGCCTCGTGCTGGGCCAGCTCAGCCGTGGGGACGCCCAGCTTGTAGTCCTGCGTCCAGCGGTAGCCGTCGGTCCTGACCTCGACGGCGACCCTGCTGGACAGGGCGTTCACGACGGAGACACCGACGCCGTGCAGACCGCCGGAGACCGCGTAACCGCCGCCCCCGAACTTGCCGCCCGCGTGCAGCACGGTCAGCACGACCTCGAGGGCCGGTTTGCCCTCGGACGGGACGATGCCCACCGGGATGCCACGGCCGTTGTCGATGACGCGTACGCCACCGTCGGCCAGGATCGTCACGTCGATGGTGTCCGCGTGACCGGCCAGCGCCTCGTCCACGGAGTTGTCGACCACCTCCTGCACCAAGTGGTGCAGACCACGCTCACCGGTCGAGCCGATGTACATGCCGGGTCGCTTGCGGACCGCGTCCAGACCCTCGAGGACGGTGATGGCGCTGGCGTCGTACGAGGCAGTGACCTCGCCGTTCGAGGATTTCACCTCGGCAATGACGCCGGCGTCGTCGGTGGACGGGATGTTCTCGTTGGGGTTGCCGGAATCGGCCACGAAGCGCCCTTTCTGGCACAGCACAAGCCAAGCTCCCGACGGTTGGCCGGAGCGGCTGCGGCGTGTTGCGTTGGTAAGCCTTAGTCAGCGGTGCACACCATTTCCCGGTGGTCCCCTCCAATGGGGCGGGATTGTCTTCCAGTCTACCGGTAGCGCCGACAGTGATGGGGGTTTGCCGGTACCTGAGTCCGCATGTGCCGCCCTCAACCGGTCTCTCCCGAGTCCCCATATGCGGAGCGGGGCTCCAAGAGGCTTGGAGAGGCACTCAGCGCTTCCGGGTGTCAACCCTTGGCTACCGGGGAGTCACGTAGGGATTCGCAAACGCGCGCACCACCGCACGTCCGCCCCCGACGCACTTTCCATGTGACACACCTCACCCACAGAGAATCCTGGGGCTCACCCGTAGGTGTCGCCCGGACCCGTGCTCCCCGGCGCCCGCAACGGGCCGAAACGGCGGGCCGGACCATTGGGACCGAGCACCTTGATCAACCGCACCCTGCCCTGCCCGAGGTCCTCGTTCAGCCGTGCGACCAGCTGCGGCGCGAGCAGCCGCACATTCGTCGCCCAGGCCGTCGAGTCGCAGCGCACGGTCAGCACCCGCTCGTCCTCGTCGTACGACTCCGGCTCACAGTGCTTGGCCAGGTCCTCGCCGACGATCTGCGGCCACCGGCCCATCACCCCGCCCACCGCGGCCGGCGCCTCCCACCCGCGCTCCGTCACCAGCCGGTTGATCGCCGCACCGAGCGCCATGGGGTCACGCCCGTCACGGCCCGATCCGGAGCGCAGACCGCCCCCGCGCCGCGCCTGCTTCTTCTGCTGGGCCGCATCCCCACGCGCGCGTGCCGCCTCTTTCGCCGCCCTGAGCGCCACCCGCGCGAGATCCACCCCGGAGGGCTCGGGGATCGGCTTGGGGGACGCAGAGGATGCAGAGGATTCATCGGGGCTCTCCCCTGACACGGACCGGTCAGCCGTCATGCGCGCTCCACCGCCCCGTCCGACACCGAGTACCGCGTCCCCGCCAGTACGTGCGGTACGTCGTCGTCGACCGCGGCTGTCACCAGCACCTGCTCGCCGGGCGCCACCAACTCCGCGAGCCGCTCCCGGCGCCGGGTGTCCAGCTCCGCGAACACATCGTCGAGGACCAGCACCGGCTCGTTCCCCTCGGCCCGCAGCAGGTCGTACGAGGCCAACCGCAGCGCCAGCGCGTACGACCACGACTCGCCGTGGGACGCGTATCCCTTGGCGGGCAGCGAGCCGAGCTTGAGATGCAGGTCGTCCCGATGCGGTCCCACAAGCGTGACGCCCCGCTCGATCTCCTGCTTGCGCACCTCGGCCAGGGCCCCCATCAACTGCTCGTACAGCTCCTCACGCGCGTGTGCCTCACCCGGCGCCGACGGCTTGTACTCCAGGGCCAGCGGACCACCGCCGGGCGCCAACTGCTCGTACGCCTTGTCGGCCAGCGGCTGGAGCGCGGCGATCAGGTCGAGCCGCTGGGCCAGCAACTCGGCCCCCACGCGCGCGAGATGCTGGTCCCACACGTCGAGCGTCGACAGGTCCATCGTGCGGCCGCCGTGCCGCCGGGCCAGCGCCGCCGACTTGAGAAGTGTGTTGCGCTGCTTGAGGACCCGGTCGTAGTCGGAGCGCACGCCCGCCATCCGCGGGGAGCGCAAGGTGATCAGCTCGTCGAGGAACCGCCTCCGCTCACCCGGGTCGCCCTTCACCAGGGCGAGATCCTCGGGCGCGAACAGCACCGTCCGTACGATCCCCAGTACGTCACGGGGTCTGACCTGCGACGACCGGTTGATACGGGCGCGGTTCGCCCGGCCGGGGTTCAGCTCCAGCTCGACCAGCTGCTGCCGCTCGCCCTGCTTGACCTGTGCCCGGATGATCGCCCGGTCGGCGCCCATCCGGACCAGGGGGGCATCCGAGGAGACCCGGTGGCTGCCCAGCGTGGCGAGATAACCGACCGCCTCGACAAGGTTGGTCTTGCCCTGCCCGTTGGGGCCCACGAACGCGGTGACGCCCGGGTCGAGCGGGACCTCGACCCGGGCGTACGAGCGGAAGTCGGCCAGCGACAGATGCGTGACGTGCATGGTCGTCGCCGACCTCCCCCGGACTTGTGGACCGCTGGGCGGCCCTGTGGATTACTTCGCCTCGACCGCGTGGCCGCCGAACTGGTTGCGCAGCGCCGCGATCATCTTCATCTGCGGGGAGTCGTCCTGCCGGGACGCGAACCGCGCGAACAGCGACGCCGTGATCGCGGGCAGCGGCACGGAGTGGTCGATCGCGGCCTCCACCGTCCAGCGGCCCTCCCCGGAGTCCGCCGCGAACCCACGCAGCCTGTCCAGGTGCTCGTCCTCGTCGAGGGCGTTGACCGCCAGGTCGAGGAGCCAGGAGCGGATGACCGTGCCGTCCTGCCAGGACCGGAAGACCTCGCGCACATCCGTGACGGAGTCGACCTTCTCCAGGAGCTCCCAGCCCTCGGCGTAGGCCTGCATCATCGCGTACTCGATGCCGTTGTGAACCATCTTCGAGAAGTGCCCGGCGCCCACCTTGCCCGCGTGCACCGCGCCGAAGTCACCCTTGGGCTTGAGGGCCTCGAAGACCGGCTCCACCTTGGCGATGTGCTCGGCGTCGCCGCCGTACATCAGCGCATAGCCGTTCTCCAGGCCCCAGACGCCGCCGGAGACACCGCAGTCGACGAAACCGATGCCCTTGGCCGCCAGCTCCTCGGCGTGCTTCTCGTCGTCCGTCCAGCGCGAGTTGCCGCCGTCCACGACGACGTCACCAGGCTCCAGGAGCTCGGCGAGCTCGTCGACGGTGGACTGGGTCGGGGCGCCGGCCGGGACCATCACCCACACCACACGCGGGGCGCTGAGCTTGCCCACAAGCTCCTTGAGGCTGTGGACATCGGCGACGTCCGGATTGCGGTCGTATCCGATGACGGTGAGACCTGCGCGGCGTATCCGCTCGCGCATGTTGCCGCCCATCTTGCCGAGGCCGACGAGACCGAGCTCCATCAGTTGTTCCTTAGGTTGCGACGTGGCATGAGGGCACTCCTGTTGCTCGTGCCCACGTCCGAGCCTAAACCCGGACGCTCATGCACACCTGTGGGCATACGCGCTCAAACGTATGCCCCCACCTGCGGTGTTTCCGTCGGAGGCGATCAGCCGTTCGAAAAGGGTCAGCCGCTGAGGCGGACCGGCATGATCAGGTACTTGTACGCCTCGTCCGCCTCGGCGTCGATGGCCGGCTTGCCGCTGAGCAGCGCGGGCTTAGTGGACGTCGTGAAGGAGAGCTGGGCGACCGGGGAGTCGATCGCGCTCAAGCCGTCCAGCAGGAACGTCGGGTTGAAGGCGATCGACACGTCGTCGCCCTCCAGCTGGGCGTCGACCCGCTCCACAGCCTGTGCGTCGTCGCTGGAACCGGCCTCCAGGATCAGCACGCCCTGCTCGAAGCTGAGCCGCACCGGTGTGTTCCGCTCGGCCACCAAGGCCACACGCTTGACGGCCTCCACGAAGGGAGCAGTCTCGATCACGGCGATGGAGTTGAACTCCGTCGGGAACAGCGAGCGGTACTTCGGGAGGTCGCCCTCCAGCAGACGCGTCGTCGTGCGACGGCCGGCGCCCTCGAAACCGATGAGGCCCTCGCCCGCGCCCGAGCCGGACAGCGCCAGGATCACGCTGTCGCCGCTCGTGAGCGCCTTGGCGGTATCCAGGAGCGTCTTGGCGGGTACCAGCGCCACCGCGGACGCCTCCGGGTCCTCCGGCTTCCACAGGAACTCGCGGACCGCGAAGCGGTAGCGGTCAGTGGACGCCAGCGTCACCGTGTCGCCCTCGATCTCGATGCGCACACCGGTGAGGACGGGCAGCGTGTCGTCGCGGCCGGCCGCGATGGCCACCTGAGCGGCGGCGGACGCGAAGACCTCACCGGGCACCGTGCCGGTCGCGGTCGGCATCTGCGGCAGCGCCGGGTACTCCTCCACAGGCAGTGTGTGGAGGGTGAAGCGGGAGGAGCCGCACACCACCGTCGCCCGTACACCGTCTGTGGAGATCTCCACCGGACGGTTGGGCAGAGCGCGGCAGATGTCGGCGAGAAGCCGGCCGGACACCAGGACCGTGCCCACCTCCTCGACCTCTGCCTCCACCGACACCCGCGCCGAGACCTCGTAGTCGAAGCTCGACAGGCTCAGCTGGCCTTCCTCGGCCTTCAGCAGGAGGCCGGCGAGGACAGGGGCCGGCGGACGGGCCGGGAGGCTGCGCGCCGCCCAGGCCACTGCCTCCGCGAGTACGTCGCGTTCCACCCGGATCTTCACTGTTGCCGCCTCCTGCTGTTGCCGGCGCTTCTCGGCCTGCCTGGCTTCGTCGTCTGTCTCGGTGTCGTCGGTCCCTGTGCTGGGAAGGACGCCGGGGAACAGTCTGACGCACAGCACTGACAGTAGGTGCCCGTCGGGTCAAGTCGTGACGAGGGGCAGCCGGGCTCCCAAGAGCGAGTTGTGCACAGGACCCACTTCGAAACGGATTCCCAGCTCTCTCTAGTTGTCAGTAGTAGTAGGGGCTGTGGATACCGTGGATAACCCCGTTTTCGCAGCTCAGGGGCAAGATTTTGTCCACTGACCCTGTGGGTGGAGGCGGTGGATAACCAGCCCTCTCTGTGGAGAACAGAAAGTTCTGCACACCCCATGCACAGACGGGGGCTACTTCTCCCCAGGGCCGTCCCCAGCTTTACCCACCTTTCCCACAGCCCAACCAGACACCTTGGTGTGACGCCTTTCACTCGACGTGGTGAGGAGGCGCGTCGAGTTGCCGAACAGTGGACAGGGGTGTGGAGAAGCTGGTGATCGCTGGGGACAACGAGCCGCAGCCTGTGGGCCGCCGGTGGACAACTCCGTGCACAGCCTGTGGATCATTTCTTTGTCCACAGCCTGTGGAGATCTTTTGTCCACCAATCCACAGCCACCTGACCTGGTCTGATGATCTATCACCAGCTCTGCCTGTGGACACAGTCTGGACAACTTCCCGGTCCCCAGGGTGTGGACGCGAAAAAGTCACCAAATCTGTGGAGGGTGGCCGTAACCCGGCCCGCATTCGAACAGTGGGTTGCGGCACGGCAACGGCCGATGCGCGCCGGAAACGCCGAGGGCGCCCTCGGGAACTCGTCCCGGGGCGCCCTCGGTGCCGTAACTCCGCTGCTGTCAGCCGTTCTTGATGCGGTTGGTCAGCTCGGTGACCTGGTTGTAGATGGAACGGCGCTCGGCCATCAGAGCGCGGATCTTGCGGTCGGCGTGCATGACGGTCGTGTGGTCGCGGCCGCCGAACTGCGCCCCGATCTTGGGCAGCGAGAGGTCCGTGAGCTCTCGGCACAGGTACATGGCGATCTGGCGGGCCGTCACCAGCTGGCGGCCGCGTGAGCTGCCGCAGAGGTCCTCGACCGTGAGGCCGAAGTAGTCGGCGGTCGCCGCCATGATGGCCGGCGCGGTGATCTCGGGTGTCGAGTCCTCGCCGCCCGGGATCAGGTCCTTGAGGACGATCTCCGTGAGACCGAGGTCCACCGGCTGCCGGTTGAGCGACGCGAACGCCGTCACCCGGATCAGCGCCCCCTCCAGCTCGCGGATGTTGCGCGAGATGCGGGAGGCGATGAACTCCAGGACCTCCGGCGGGGCGTTGAGCTGTTCCTGGACCGCCTTCTTTCGGAGGATGGCGATACGGGTCTCCAGCTCGGGCGGCTGGACGTCGGTGATCAGGCCCCACTCGAAACGGTTCCGCAGCCGGTCCTCCAGCGTGACCAGCTGCTTCGGCGGCCGGTCGCTGGACAGCACGATCTGCTTGTTGGCGTTGTGGAGCGTGTTGAAGGTGTGGAAGAACTCCTCCTGCGTCGACTCCTTGTCCGCGAGGAACTGGATGTCGTCGACGAGCAGGATGTCCATCTCGCGGTAGCGCTTGCGGAAACTGTCGCCCTTGCCGTCGCGGATGGAGTTGATGAACTCGTTGGTGAACTCCTCCGAGCTCACATATCGCACGCGCGTGCCGGGGTAGAGGCTGCGCGCGTAGTGCCCGATCGCGTGCAGCAGGTGCGTCTTGCCGAGGCCCGACTCCCCATAGATGAAGAGGGGGTTGTACGCCTTCGCGGGTGCTTCGGCGACGGCGACTGCGGCCGCGTGGGCGAAACGGTTCGACGCCCCGATGACGAACGTGTCGAACAGGTATTTGGGGTTCAGGCGTGCGGTGGGTTCCCCGGGGCCCGGTGCCGGGGTCTGCCTCGAAGCCGGCGAGCCGGGGGCGCCGCCGCCGGGGCGCACGGAGCCTCCGGGGCCGCCTCGGTGTGCGTGGCCGCCTGCCGACGACTCCGACAGGTCGCGGCGGCCGTCGCGCTGCTCGTACTCCGAGCGCTGCTGTCCGTAGTCGCCGCGCTGCTGTTCGTAGTCCGAGTGCGGCTGGTCGTACCCGGACCGCTGCTGTTCGTACGGCGACCGGTCTCGCGGCGGCTGCGGGCGGTAGTCCGAGGACGGTGACGCGTACGGGTCGCGCTCCGGGAAGCCGAGGCGGGGCTGCTGCCAGCCGTAGTCGTCCTGGGTGGGCCGGGGCCAGGCGCCCGGCTCGGGGCGCTGGTACTCGGAGGGGTAGGCGGGGCGGGCGGTGGGGAGCTGGTCCGCGTGGGAGGGCTGCTGGCCGTCGCGGTTCTGGAGGTGGTCGTCGGCGCGGTGGCGGCCGTACCCCTGGTACTGGTCGCGGGTCGGCGGGAGCTCGGGCTCCTCGTAGCGCGACTGCGGAGGGGCAGGGGGTGCGGGCGGGGAGGGCTCGCCGACGGAGTCGTCCACGGTGATTGCGATGCGGATCGGTCGGCCGCACTCGCGGCTGAGCGTTTCGCTGACGATCGGTGCGAGGCGGCCTTCGAGGACGCCTTTCGCAAACTCGTTCGGTACGGCGAGCAGTGCGGTGTCCGCGACCAGGGCCAGCGGCTGGCAGCGCCTGATCCAGCGCTCGTCCTTCACCTCGACGCCCTGTCCGCGACCCTCGCCGAGGAGTTGTTCCAGCACTCGTGGCCACACTGCGGCAAGATCGGCAGGTACGTCAGCCACAGGGCACGCTCTCTCACGGGGTCCCACGAACGTGTGGTTCTGGGACGTATCGGGATGTACTTCGGGTGGGACGGGCGAATGGGAGTCCGGCCACGGTAGTCAGGGCGACGGGTGCGGTTCAAGTTGTTGTCCCCAGGCTGTGGATAGTGTCTCGCCCTGGGTGCTGGTTTGACCGGATGGCGTAGCCCCGCGTACCGTGACCAGGTCGAGTTGTCGATGGCTGCTGCCGCCTGCCTCCGATGGGCATAGATCACGAACAGTGCTCCTACCAGGGCACCTTCCAGTGATCGGGAGCGGTGCACTCGGGCGTAAGCGAGCTACTCGTGGGCGCACGGTGACAGCCAAGACGGCACCCCGGTATCTACCGATTCTTTCTGGAGCCCCCGAGTGAGCAAGCGCACCTTCCAGCCGAACAACCGTCGCCGCGCGAAGACCCACGGCTTCCGCCTGCGGATGCGTACCCGTGCCGGTCGCGCGATTCTCGCGAACCGCCGTGGCAAGGGTCGCGCGAGCCTGTCCGCCTGATCCTGATCAGGTCATGACGTCGTGCTGCCTACCGAGCATCGGCTGAGGCGGCGCGAGGAATTCGCGACCGCAGTACGACGGGGCCGCCGGGCCGGCCGCCCGCTCCTCGTCGTCCATCTTCGTAGCGGTACCACGGACCCGCACGCGCCTGGGGAGAGCGCTCCCCCGACGCGTGCGGGTTTCGTCGTCAGCAAGGCAGTGGGCGGTGCGGTTGTCCGCAACAAGGTGAAGCGCAGGCTTCGCCACCTGATGCGCGACCGAGTCGCCGAGCTGCCCCCCGGTAGCCTGGTAGTCGTACGAGCGTTGCCCGGTGCGGGCGATGCCGACCATGCACAGCTGGCCCGAGACCTGGACGCCGCTCTGCAGCGGCTGCTGGGAGGGGGCGCGCGATGAAGTACCCGCTACTGGCTCTGATCAAGCTCTACCAGTGGACGATCAGTCCGCTGCTCGGGCCGGTCTGCAAGTACTACCCGTCGTGTTCCCACTACGGTCATACGGCCATCGACCGGCACGGTGCGGTCAAGGGGACGGCACTCACCGCCTGGCGCATCCTGCGGTGCAACCCGTGGTCGCTCGGCGGTGTGGACCATGTCCCGCCGCGCAAGCGCCCGCGGTGGCACGAAATGCTGCGCAACACCTGGCATGCACGCAAGGGCGGGACCTCCGCCGCCGGCGCGGCCATCGAGGGACAGAATCCTTCGAGTCCGGCCGCCGAGACCCCGTCCCATGTCCAAGGAGCATGATTAGTGGACACGATCGCCAGCATTTTCAGCTTCATCACGACACCCGTTTCCTGGGTCATCGTCCAGTTCCACAGTGTGTACGGCGCGATCTTCGGCGACGACACGGGCTGGGCCTGGGGCTTGTCCATCGTGTCCCTGGTGATCCTGATCCGCATCTGCCTGATCCCGCTCTTCGTGAAGCAGATCAAGGCGACCCGGGCCATGCAGACGCTGCAGCCCGAGATGAAGAAGATCCAGGAGCGCTACAAGAACGACAAGCAGCGCCAGTCCGAAGAGATGATGAAGCTGTACAAGGAGACGGGCACCAACCCGCTCTCCTCGTGCCTTCCCATCCTGGCGCAGTCTCCGTTCTTCTTCGCCCTCTACCACGTGCTCAACGGCATCGCGTCGAACGAGCAGATCGGCGTCATCAACGGTGATCTGCTGGAGAGTGCGCAGAAGGCGCACATCTTCGGCGCTCCGCTGGCAGCGAAGTTCACCGAGAGTGCGTCGAAGGTGGAGGCGCTCGGTGCCTCGATCACCGATGTCCGCGTCGTCACCGCGATCATGATCGTCCTGATGTCGGCGTCGCAGTTCTACACGCAGCGCCAGCTGATGACGAAGAACGTCGACACCACGGTGAAGACACCGTTCATGCAGCAGCAGAAGATGCTGATGTATGTCTTCCCGGTGATGTTCGCCGTCTTCGGCATCAACTTCCCGGTCGGTGTCCTCGTCTACTGGCTGACCACCAACGTGTGGACCATGGGCCAGCAGATGTACGTCATCCGCAACAACCCGACTCCGGGCAGCAAGGCGCAGGCCGCCTACCTGGAGCGCCTGCACAAGCACGTCACGCAGCACGGCAAGACCCGCAGCCGCGGTGAGCGCGCCATCGTCAAGGCCATCGTCACCAAGGGCCGCGACCGCAACGAGTTCGAGCGCAAGTTCATCAACGGTCTGAACAAGGCGGGCCTGGCGGCCCAGCCCGACGGCACGGTGACGACGGGCGTGAACCCGGAGGTCACCGAGACCGAGGACGGTACGCCCGCCACCGGTACCGCCAAGCGTCAGCAGCCCAAGCGTCAGAGCAAGTCCCAGCGGCAGTCGGGCGCCAAGCCCGCAGGCGGTGTCGAGCCGGACACCTCCACGGTGTCGCTGAGCAAGTCCGACGAGCCCGAGGACGCCAAGCCGGCCGGAGGGGCCGCCAAGCAGGCCGCCTCCAAGCCCGGTTCCGGTGGCCGGAGCAAGGCTCAGTCCGGACAGCGCAAGGGTCCGCAGCGTCCCAAGTCCCCGTCCAAGAAGTAAGAAGGAGTCCATCCCGTGACGGAAGGCACCACCACCTCCGCCGCAGCCGAGGGTGTCGACACCCTGTCCCGCCTGGAGCAGGAGGGCGAGATCGCGGCGGACTACCTCGAGGGTCTGCTGGACATCGCAGACCTCGACGGCGACATCGACATGGACGTCGAGGCCGACCGCGCCGCTGTCTCGATCATTAGCGACGCGGGCAGCCGCGACCTGCAGAAGCTGGTCGGCCGGGACGGCGAGGTGCTGGAGGCCCTCCAGGAGCTCACACGCCTGGCCGTGAACCGGGAGACCGGGGACCGCAGTCGGCTGATGCTCGACATCGCGGGCTACCGCGCCAAGAAGCGTGAGGAGCTCTCGGAACTGGGTGCCAAGGCCGCGGCCGAGGTCAAGAGTTCCGGCGAGCCCGTCAAGATGAAGCCGATGACCCCGTTCGAGCGCAAGGTCGTGCACGACGCGGTGAAGGCCGCCGGTCTGCGCAGCGAGTCCGAAGGCGAGGAGCCCCAGCGCTTCGTCGTCGTCCTTCCCGCCTGATCGGTACATACGTCCCTCGGCCCCGTCTGTTGCGCAGACGGGGCCGAACTTTGTCAGCCTGTAGTTCCCGGCAGCTGTTGGCCCCCTGTTCGTCCCTTTGCGGTCCTCGACAGCTCCAGTCCCTGATAGTCCTGGTGATCAGCGCCCAGTGCGCTCATGCGGTACGGAAGGACGGTCCCCCGTGACGGAGGCAGCGGAGCTCCCCCCGGCGCCCGAGCAGGCGCGCCAGGTGTTCGGCGATCGCTTCGCGGACGCGGTCCGATACGCGGAACTGCTTGCTGAGGCGGGTGTGCAGCGCGGTCTGATCGGCCCGCGCGAGGTGCCCCGGCTGTGGGAGCGGCACCTGTTGAACTGTGCGGTGCTCTCCGAGGTCGTGCCGGAGAACGTGACGGTGTGCGATGTCGGCTCGGGCGCGGGTCTGCCCGGTATTCCGCTGGCGCTGGTTCGGGAGGATCTGAAGATCACGCTGCTCGAACCCCTGCTGCGGCGGACCAACTTCCTTTCCGAGGTCGTGGAGCTGCTGGGCCTGGACCATGTGACGGTTGTCCGTGGCCGGGCCGAAGAGGTCATGGGAACGCTCCAGCCGGTTCATGTGGTGACGGCGCGTGCCGTGGCTCCGCTGGACCGTCTGGCCACCTGGGGTATTCCTTTGCTTCGTCCGTACGGGGAGATGCTCGCGCTCAAGGGGGACACCGCCGAGGAGGAGCTGAAGGCCTCGGCCACCGCGCTGAGCAAGCTCGGGGCGGTCGAGACGTCCATCCTGCATGTGGGTGAGGGCGTGGTGGACCCGCTGTCCACCGTCGTACGGGTCGAGGTCGGAGAGAGCCCCGGCGGAGTGCGGTTCGCGGCGAAGCGGGCCAAGGCTGCCCGGACGGGCCGGGTGCGGCGCCGGCGCTGAGCCCGGACGGGCTGGCGGGAGTTTTTCGTCACGTTCGTTGATCCGTCCTGACGAAGAGCCGTACTCCACACAAGCTGTCAAACCTACACATCTCGGAGTGTCGCGCAGCCAGGGAGCCCACAGCTGGGCATCTTGTTTCACGTGAAACGTCGCTCACTCCTGCACGGCATCATCAGCCGCGGCCGGGCCGCGGCCGCACCCCGCGACCGAAAGCCTCTCCGTTCACCCGGAGAGGTAACGGAGTTGTCCACAGAGGTGGATTTCTCCACAGAACACCAGGCCTCACTGGTTCGCGACCCCGAAGACATGGCAGGCTCTGTTCATTGCGAGCCTGAAGTCGAGGAGAGTGAATCCTTGCGGTCCAACGCCAACATCGCGGGACCGATGACCGATCCGGTCCCCGGTCCCCGTACCGAGTCGATCGGGGCGGATGTTTCACGTGAAACACCGCCCCCGATGGACGACACTCCCATCGGTCGTGCTGCCCAATTGGCGGTGGAGGCTCTGGGGCGGGCCGGCGAAGGCCTGCCACGGCCGGAGCGGACCCGAGTCATGGTGGTCGCCAACCAGAAGGGCGGAGTAGGGAAGACGACGACAACCGTCAACCTCGCCGCCTCGCTGGCCCTGCACGGGGCTCGTGTCCTGGTCGTGGACCTTGACCCTCAGGGCAACGCTTCCACTGCACTGGGGATCGACCATCACGCCGATGTTCCTTCCATCTATGACGTGTTGATCGACAGCAGGCCACTCTCGGAAGTCGTTCAGCCAGTCCCTGACGTCGAGGGCCTTTTCTGTGCACCCGCCACCATCGATCTCGCCGGTGCGGAGATCGAACTGGTGTCACTGGTGGCACGAGAGAGCAGGCTTGAGCGCGCGATCCAGGCGTATGAGCAGCCTTTGGACTACATCCTCATCGACTGCCCGCCCTCGCTCGGTCTACTGACGGTCAATGCGCTGGTCGCCGGTGCCGAGGTCCTCATCCCGATCCAGTGCGAGTACTACGCCCTGGAGGGCCTGGGCCAGCTGCTGCGCAACGTCGATCTGGTGCGGGCCCACCTCAACCGCGACCTTCAGGTAACGACGATCCTGCTCACCATGTACGACGGCCGGACGCGCCTCGCGTCCCAGGTCGCGGACGAGGTGCGCAACCACTTCGGCGACGAGGTGCTGCGGACGAGCATTCCGCGCTCGGTCCGAATCTCCGAGGCGCCGAGCTACGGACAGACGGTGCTCACCTACGATCCAGGATCGAGCGGTGCCCTGTCCTATCTTGAGGCGGCCCGGGAAATCGCGCTGAAGGGTGTCGGCGTCAGCTATGACGCACAGCACGCCCACATCGGCGCACAGAGCGAACAGAGCATCGTGGAGGGTATCCAGTGAGCGAGCGACGGAGGGGGTTGGGCCGTGGTCTCGGCGCACTGATCCCAGCTGCACCAACCGGAGACAGGCCGACGCCACCCGCGATGGGGGGAAGCGCCTCCACCTCACCGGCGGCGGTCCCCGTACTCACGGCCGAGCGTGGAGTGGCCGCGGCGAGGGTGGCGACGCTGTCGCCTGTTTCACGTGAAACAGAGGATGCGCTCTCGAACGAGTTCGGGGAGGTTCCGGCGCCTCCCATCGGTGCCCACTTCGCCGAGCTTCCCATCGACTTCATCACGCCGAACCCTCGGCAGCCGCGTGATGTGTTCGACGAGGACGCGCTGGCGGAGCTGGTCACGTCCATCAAGGAGGTCGGCCTCCTCCAGCCCGTCGTCGTGCGGCAGGTGGGTCCCACCAGCTACGAGCTCATCATGGGTGAGCGGCGTTGGCGGGCCTGCCGTGAAGCGGGCCTTGAGGCGATTCCGGCGATCGTGCGGGCCACGGAGGACGAGAAGCTCCTCCTGGACGCGCTGCTTGAGAACCTCCACAGGGCTCAGCTGAACCCGCTGGAAGAGGCGGCGGCCTACGACCAGTTGCTCAAGGACTTCCACTGCACGCACGATCAACTGGCGGACCGGATCGGGCGTTCCCGCCCGCAGGTCTCCAACACGCTGCGTCTGCTGAAGCTCTCGCCGGCGGTCCAGCGCCGTGTCGCTGCCGGAGTCCTCTCCGCAGGGCACGCTCGTGCGCTCCTCTCCGTGGACGATTCGGAGGAGCAGGACCGGCTGGCCCACCGGATCGTGGCCGAGGGGCTCTCGGTGCGGGCCGTCGAGGAGATCGTGACCCTGATGGGCTCGCGGCCGAAGACGGCTACGAGGGCCAAGGGGCCACGGGCCGGTGCCCTGGTGTCTCCGGCACTGAACGATCTCGCCGGCCGTCTCTCGGACCGCTTCGAGACGCGGGTGAAGGTCGACCTCGGGCAGAAGAAGGGCAAGATCACCGTCGAGTTCGCCTCGATGGAAGACCTTGAGCGCATTCTCAGCTCCCTCGCCCCGGGCGAGGGGCCGGTCCTTCAGAAGAGCCTTCTGGACGACGACTCCGAGCACTCTGAGGACTGAGTCCTCGGCAGGCCGGGCGGTTTCCGCTCGACCGGCGGCCAGAGCGGGCCGTGTCCGGTGGGTACCGGAACACGGCCCGCTCTTTGCTTTCAGTCGGTATCGATGTAATCGCTTCGTGGATACGATGCGTTCGGGTATGGCGCATCCACCTGGCAGCACCTCGGAGTTGGGGAGGCGAGGGCCATGCGAACGGTGAGTCGCAGCGGACTGGTGAGCGCGGGTCTGGGACTGGGCGCCGTCGGCGGGTTCGTCGGCAGTCTGCTCAGGGAACGGAGTGTTCTGACAGCCGCCCGCGATGCTGCGGGCGAAGGAAGCGAGGAACAGCCTTCATGGGGCGTCGGCTCGTACCGCTCACGCTGGACAACCTTCAGGACCTTCCCAAGCGCTGTCGCGCGTGTGTCTTCTGGGAACTGGATCCCGTCAGCGGGGAAGCCGCGGTAAAGGCGGGGACACCCGCGCTGGAGAAGGAAGCGTGGATCTCGGCCGTTCTTCTCGACTGGGGTTCCTGCGGCCGTGTCGTCTACGTCGACGACAATCCGGTGGGGTTCGTGCTCTACGCTCCTCCGGCTTACGTTCCCCGGTCCACGGCGTTCCCCACAAGCCCGGTCTCGCCGGACGCCGTCCAGCTGATGACCGCCTTCATCATGCCGGGGTACCAGGGGCAGGGACTGGGGCGCGTGATGGTGCAGACGGTCGCCAAGGACCTTCTGCGCCGGGGCTTCAAGGCGATCGAGGCCTTCGGGGATGCCCGTTGGAAGGAGACGGCCTGTGTCCTGCCCGCCGACCATTTGCTGGCCGTGGGCTTCAAGACTGTGCGGCCCCATCCCGTGCATCCTCGGCTTCGGTTGGAGCTGCGGACGACTCTGTCCTGGAAGGAAGACGTGGAGTTGGCGCTCGACCGGCTGCTGGGAGCAGTACAGAAGGAACCGGTGCTTCGGCCGCTGTAGGGGCTGATGTACGCGAGTGGGCCGGCCCCTTCGGACCGGCCCACTCGATGTTTCACGTGAAACGCTACTGCGTCGACTACTAGGCGATGAAGTCCTCGAGGTCACGCACGATCGCGGCCTTCGGCTTGGCGCCGACGATGGTCTTGGCGACCTCGCCACCCTGGTAGACGTTCAGAGTGGGGATGGACATCACGCCGTACTTGGCGGCGATACCCGGGTTCTCGTCGATGTTGAGCTTGACGACCTCGATCTTGTCGCCGTATTCGGCGGCGATCGCCTCGAGCGACGGCGCGATCTGGCGGCATGGTCCGCACCAGGCGGCCCAGAAGTCCACCAGGACGGGCTTGTCGTTCTTGAGGACGTCCTCGTCGAAGGAGTCGTCGGTCACGTTCTTCAGGGTGCCGGCCACAGGGGGCTCCTTAACTCGATGCTGCGGTGGGGCGGATGGGGGTCAGACAGAGGTCTTCTCGGGCTCGGCCTGCTCCTCGTGGTCCGCCAGTGCGGCGAGGAAGCGCTCGGCGTCCAGAGCGGCGGCGCAGCCGGTCCCGGACGCGGTGATCGCCTGCCGGTAGGTGTGGTCGACCACATCGCCAGCCCCGAAGACACCGCTCAGGTTGGTCCGCGTCGAGGGCGCCTCGACCTTCAGGTAGCCCTCTTCGTCGAGGTCCAGCTGACCCTTGAAGAGCTCGGTGCGCGGGTCGTGGCCGATCGCGATGAACAGGCCCGTCACAGCCAGGTCGGCCAGTTCGCCGGTCTGGAGGTTGCGCAGCTTCAGGCCGGAGAGCTTCGGGTCGCCCTGGATCTCGGCGACCTCGCTGTCCCATACGAAGCGGATCTTCGGGTCGGCGAAGGCGCGCTCCTGCATCGCCTTGGAGGCGCGCAGGGTGTCCCGGCGGTGGACGATCGTCACGGACTTGGCGAAGCGGGAGAGGAAGGTCGCTTCCTCCATCGCGGTGTCGCCGCCGCCGATCACGGCGATGTCCTGGTCCTTGAAGAAGAAGCCGTCGCACGTCGCACACCAGGAGACGCCGCGGCCGGACAGGGCGTCCTCGTTCGGCAGGCCGAGCTTGCGGTGCTGCGAGCCGGTGGTGACGATGACGGCCTTCGCCTTGTGCACGATGCCTGCGGTGTCCGTGACGGTCTTGATGTCACCCGTCAGATCGACGGCGACGATGTCGTCCGCGACGAGCTCGGCACCGAAGCGCTCGGACTGGGCGCGCATATTGTCCATGAGCTCAGGGCCCATGATGCCGTCCTGGAAACCGGGGAAGTTCTCCACCTCGGTGGTGTTCATGAGCGCGCCACCAGCGGTCACGGCGCCTTCGAAGACCAGCGGCTTCAGCGACGCGCGTGCGGTATAGAGCGCCGCCGTGTAGCCGGCGGGCCCGGAGCCGATGATGATCACGTTTCGGACGTCGCTCACGGCGTGTTTCCTCGTTTCTGGACGGCTTCGTACGACCGGTGGGAGCCTCTCTCAGAACTCTCACCCCACCCAACGGATCCTACGGGGCCCGCATTCCCGCTGTGTCCGGGTACACAGGGGGCGCGACTCGGTACGGGATACCGCGGAGAGAACAGTACGAAGCGTCGGCGCTCAGGAACGCGCGTAGGACCGCGTCAGCAGAACCTCGCCCGGAGGAGGAGGCGAGGGCTGCTTGGCACAGGCCGAGTCGACGACGTAGGCGGTGACGCGGGTGCTGTCGCCAGCTGCGGGCAGCACTACGAGATAGGCGTCGGTGTCGTCGTAGGAGCCTCGCTTGACGCCGAGGATGGGCGTGTCGCTGCGGCCGATGCCCTTGGTGACGCAGGCGGGGACCGACGTCGGAACGATTTTGACGCTGGGGCGGCCCGTGGACTGCATGCCTTCGATCTCGGAGCGTTTCTTGCCGCCCTGACCCTTGAGGAGTTCAGCGACCTGGTTCTCGACCTTCTGCCCGGCGAACGTGCTCGCAGCCTCGGGCTGCTTGGTGTCATCGCCCAGCGATGAGACCAGCAGCGAGCCGAGCCCCAGGGCGGCAGCCGTGAAGACTGTGCCCAGGACAATGGTCCGGCGTCGCCCGCGTCGTGCGCGGTCCTTGCGCCCCGGCCCGGTAGCCGCGTGAGCGTGTCCAGTGGGACGGTCTGTGAGTCGCTCGGCGGGAGCCGATGTTTCACGTGAAACATGAGCGCCCTCGGTCTCGCCGGACACGGCACCGGTTGCCCCCACCGACACCGGAGCCTCGGCGGCGAGGGCGGCGTCGATACGGTCGGCGATGTCGTCGGGCATTCGCACCGGACTCGACATCGAGCCGAGGAGGCCGCGGATCTCTTCCAGGGAGGCGTACACGTCGGCGCAGAGATCGCACTCGTCCAGATGCCGTTGTACGTCCCCGGTCCGGGACGGTGTGAGCAGGCCTTCGGTGAGGTCGGAGATCTCCATGACGTCCGGGTGCCCAGCCGTGTCGGTCGTGGATGTCACGCTCGCCCACCTCCGCCCTTCACAGCAGTTGAATCGCTTGGCCCTGCATCCGTTCGTCCCGCTGCGGGTGGGACGGATGTCCCCTCCGCCCGGTTCCGTCCGTCGCTCGATTCCTTGCCGTCACCGGAGTTTTCCGGCCGCAGATGGGTGAGCAGTGGCAGCAGTCTGGCTCTGCCTCGGGAGCAGCGACTCTTCACCGTTCCGGTGGGCACGTCGAGGACACGTGCGGCCTCCGCGACCGGGTAGCCCTGCATGTCCACCAGGACGAGGGCGGCGCGTTGGTCCGGCGGGAGGGTGCCGAGTGCTTCGATGAGCTGGCGGTGCAGATCGTTGCGCTCGGCCGGGGCCGACGCCGACTCGTGCGGCTCGAGCAGCTGCTCCAGCCGTTCGGTGTCGTCGACCGGTGAGGTTTTGCGGGAGGCGGCCTTGCGCGCGCGGTCCAGGCAGGCGTTCACCGTGATGCGGTGCAGCCAGGTCGTGACGGCCGACTGGCCCCGGAAGGTGTGGGCGGCCCGGTAGGCGGAGACGAGGGCGTCCTGGACGGCGTCAGCGGCTTCCTCGCGGTCCCCCAGCGTCCGCAGGGCCACCGCCCAGAGCCGGTCACGATGCCGGCGCACGATCTCACCGAAGGCGTCGGGGTCACCGTCGACATGGCGGGCGAGAAGATCCTGATCGCTCACTCCGTCGAACGCGGCGCCTTCCGCCATGGGCCCCCTTCCCTTCGGTGAATCGTCAGCCGGTGAACTTGAGGTCCGTTATGGCCTGCTTGAAGCCCGGGTCGCTAAAGGAGTCACCGGGTGCATACGGCAGGGCGGTGAACCAGACCAGCACGTACTGGCTCTTCACCGGTTTAGTGACCGTGACCTTGGCTGTGGTGCCCTTGGTTGTCACCGTACCGAGCTTCGTCATTGAGGTCAGAGGGACCGACGAACTGGGTGAGTCCGTCGCGTACAGCGTGACGGTTGTGTGGTCCCCTCCAAAGAGGAGCCCTATCGAAGCGGCCGACACCTCCTGGGCCGAGCCGAAGTCGTAGACGATACCCACGCCGGGCTTGTAGGCCGGGTTCATGTCGGGGCCGTCTTTGTAGCTCGAGGTCCGCCAGTACGTCGAGCTGTCGTTGTCGTACGTCTCCTCGACATCCTCCGGGTGCTGGGCGCTGCCCTTCGCGACGTACTCCTCGGCACCCTGGATCTTCAGTGTGGTGACCGGCTTGGCCTTGTCTGTGCCCTTGTCGTTGTCGTCCGGCGTCTGGGTCTGCTTGGTGTCCTCGGAGCCGCCCCGATCCATGAGCGCGTCCGCCAGTTGCCAACTCCCCAGGCCCAGCGCGGCGATCAGTAGCGCCGACACGGCCCATTTCAGGGCCTTGCCCGTGCGGCTCTGCAGCGGGGGCGGCGGGGTGGGCAGGGGCTGTGTGACGCCCGGGCGGGGTGCCTGACGGCCGTACGAGCCCTGCTGGTACGTGGTGCGCTGGTAGTCGGGCGGGGCCGTGAACACCGGCTCCGGCGGGCGGATGCGGGGCATCTCGCCGATCGCCTTGACCAGTTCCTCGGGCGTCGTGCACGCGGACTCGTGGCGTGAGGCGGTGGCGCCGTCGTTGGCCAGCGCGCGCATCGCCAGCTCAGACAGGCCGCGGTGGACTCCGGCCCGCACCTGGTCGGGCGCGATGAGACCGACGCCCTTGGGCAGCCCCGACAGGCCGTACGCGTCGTTCTCGTAGGGCCAGCGCTGGGTGAGGGCGGCGTACAGCAGGGCGCCGATCGCCTCCGTGTCGGTGCGCTGTGGGGTGTCGGAAGTGATGCCGCGCAGCGCGGCGTTGACCGCGAGGCCGCGTACGCGCCACTGGCCGGACGAACTCCGCAGGATGGTGCCCGGGGTCAGGCGCAGATGCGCGAGACCCTCACGGTGTGCGGCCGCCATGGCGGAGGCGATCTGGCTGACCATCTGGTAGGCGTCGTGCGCCTCCAGCGGGCCGGCGGCCAGGAGCGCGGTCAGCTCCGTGGCGTCGGGCAGCCACTCGTGGACGACGTACACCAGGTCGTTCTCCTCGACGGCGTCGAGGACCTGCACGAAGCGGGGGTCGCCGAGAAGGGCCGAGGAGCGGGCCGCGGCAAGCACGGAACGCGCCCGTGAGTGGTCCGCAGGCAGGATGTGCACGCCGACGGCGCGACGAAGCTTCTCGTCGACCGCGCGCCAGCTGCTGAATCCGTCCAGACGGGTGACGCATTCCTCCAGGCGGTAGCGCCTGGCGAGTTTGTGGCCGCTGTGCAGTTCGGGCGGTGAGGCCTTTCCGGGACTCTCGGTCCCGCCGCTCCCCTGTGCCTCGTCGTTCTCCGTGTCCCGCTCCCGGTTCTGGGCCGCGCCGTCGGCCGTGGACTCGTCCGCCTGCGCGGTCAGCGGCTCGTCGCCGCTGTTGGCTGCCACGTCGACGGCAGCCGTGCTCCGTTCCGCCACCGTCGTTCCTGCCTCCCCATCCTGTGCGAGCTCTCCGACGCCAAACCCAATTGTGCCCACAGTCCGTCGCTCTGCACGACACGCGGTGGCGGACGATGGTTGTGCGCTTTCCCCAGACTCACCGCCCCAGTCGCCCGCGCACCATACCCACCAACGAGTTCAGTTCTTCAATGCGCATACGGCGGGCGGCGACGTAGAAGACGACGAGCAGGACGGCACCGCCGCCGAGCAGGGAGACGAACGAGCCGCCGACGCCCTGGCCCAGAGTGTGGCCGATGCCGTAGCAGGCCGCGCCGCTGAGCAGTGCGGCCGGTACCGAGGCGATGCCCAGCCGGGCGTACGTCCGCAGGACGCGGGTGCCATCGAGGTCGCCGTCCAGCCGCTTGCGCAGGCGGTTCCAGGCGACGCCGACACCGATCGCGTACGCGAGGCCGTACGAGGCGGCCATGCCGACCACGGCCCAGCGGGCCGGGAGCATGAAAAAGCAGAGGGCGGAGGCCGTCGCGTTGACGGCGGCCACGATCACCGTGTTGTAGAAGGGCGTGCGGGTGTCCTCGTACGCGTAGAAGGCGCGCAGGACGACGTACTGCACGGAGTAGGGGATCAGGCCGAGGGCGAAGGCCATCAGCATGAAGCCCATGTTGGTGGCCCCGGTGGTGCCCGAAGACCCGAAGATCAGGGTGCACATCGGGATTCCGAGGGCCACGAAGCCGAAGGCGATGGGCACGATCGCGACGGCGGTGGTGCGCAGGCCCTGGGAGATGTCGTCGCGGACCGCGCCGCCGTCTCCCTCGTGGGCGGAGCGGGCCAGCCGGGGCAGCAGGGCGGCCATCAGGGAGACCGTGATGATGGCCTGCGGCAGGCCCCAGACGAGCTGGGCGTTGGCGTAGGCCGCGAAGCCGGTGCCCTGGACCTTCGGGTTCTTGCCGGTGGCTGCGGTGGCCAGCTGGGTGACGACGAGGGCGCCCGCCTGGTTGGCGAGGACGAACAGGATCGTCCACTTGGCGAGCAGCGCGGCCTTGCCGAGGCCGTGGCCCTTCCAGTCGAAGCGCAGCCGCATCCTGAAGCCGGTCTCGCGCAGATACGGGATCATCGCGAGGGCCTGGACGACGAGGCCGAGCAGCACGCCGATGCCGAGGAGCCGCTGGCCCTCCGGCGGGATGGTGGTGACCTCCATGCCGGAGTCCGCCGCGCTGCCGTACACCCAGATGAACATGCCGAGGGTCACGATGATGACGATGTTGTTCAGGACCGGCGTCCACATCATCGCGCCGAACTTGCCGCGCGCGTTGAGGATCTGCCCCATCACGACGTGGATACCCATGAAGAAGATGGTGGGCAGGAAGTAGCGCGTGAAGGTGACGGCTACCTCGTTGGCTGCCGGATCGTCGGCGATCTCCACCGACAGGGCGCGGACCAGCAGGGGCGCGGCGAACACCGCGAGCGCGGTGAGCACGCCCAGGGCCACCATGACGAGGGTCAGCAGACGGTTCGCGAACGCCTCGCCGCCGTCGTCGTCGTCCTTCATGGCGCGCACGAGCTGCGGGACGAAGACGGAGTTGAGGCCGCCGCCCACGGTCAGGATGTAGATCATGGTGGGCAGCTGGTAGGAGACCTGGAACGAGTCGCCCAGCATGCCGAGGCCGAGGGCCGACACGATCAGCGCGGAGCGGACGAAGCCGGTGAGGCGGGAGACCATCGTGCCCGCCGCCATGACGGCGCTCGATTTCAGCAGGCCCGTAGCGCGTCCGCCCTTCTTGGCGGCCGCCGGCGCTGTTGCGGGGGCGGGTACCGCTTGGGGTGTGAGCTGCATCGTGGCGTCGGATGCCGGGGCCTGGGCCCGCGGGACGGAGCCGTGGCCCGGGGCGGGCGAGGGGGAGGGACCGGGCACTGCCGGAGGCTCCACGGGCCCCTGTCCGCCGCCCTGTTGCTGGTCCCGGAAGAGGTGGGCGAAGGCGTCCGGCTCATGCCGTTGTTCCCCGGCCTGGGAGACCAGGGCGTCGACGCCCACGTACTGAGTGGTGCCAGGGTTGTCGCCGTACGGCAGGTACTGCGTGGCTCCGTCCGGCTCCGGGGCCGGGGTCTGGGCCCACACGTGCGGGTCGGGTGCGTACGGCGACTGGGCGGGCTGTCCGTAGAGCGGGGGCTGCGGCTGATACGTGCCGGGGGGCGGCGGGGGGTGCGCGGCGCGGTCGTAGAGCGCCTCGGCCACCGGGTCCTGGGTGGAGAGATCCTGGGCCCGGTACGGGTCCTGGGTGTACGCGTCCTGGAGGTACGTGTCCGCGGGGGGCTGCGCCGGCACCTGGCCGTGCTCGGGCGGCGGGCCCTCGGGGTAGCCCGAGTCGTCCGCGCCCTGACCGCGGTCACTGTCGTACGGCGCGTTCATGGTTACCCCACCTCATCGTTCACCGGGCCCACCGGCCACGACATCGCTCAACGGTCCACTCTCTCACCCGTCCCGGATGGGTCCGCGCTTTCCGGAGCGGTGTCCGGCGTCGGGTCACTCGGCTGCTCCGGGGCGTCTGCCCGCGACGCCGGGTCCGATTCTCCCTGCGGACGGCTCGTGGGGCCGTCGTGGTCGTCGCCGGTGCCGGCGTCCTGTTCCGTGCCCTCGTCCTCGTTGCCGGGCTCCTCGGAGCGCCGGGCGGCGGCGCGCTTGCGCTGCGTGTACATGCGCAGGCCGGCGAGTACGAGCAGCAGGAAGCCGCCGCCGATGACCAGCATCGCCATGGCCGTGAACTCGGTGACCCTCACATCGAAGGAGACAGCATCTCCGTATTTCTGACCGTCCTTCGTATACAGCTGGGCGGTCACCTTGATCGGGCCGTTGGCGTTGGACGACGTGGTGAACTTCACCGACTGGCTGTGCCCGCCCGAGACCGCGATCCGCCGCTCCTGGTAGTCGTCGTCACCGATCTTGAGCCGGGTCGGGTTCGACGAAGTGACCCGCAGCACGAGGTTGTCGACGGGCTGGACGAGGTTGTTCTGGACGGTCACCGGGATCTTGGCGCTGCCGCCGGAGAGCTTCGTCTCGGACTTCTTGATCAGCTTGACCTGTTCGGTCAGTTCGTCGAGGTGTGACCTCACGCCGTCGCGGAAACTGTTGGCCGCAGTGGATTCGCCGCGCCAGGACGTGGCCATCTCACGGTTGATGGCCCGTCCGAAGGGGGTCTCCACGCGGGTCTTGTCAGTAAGGATGATCTTGAATTTGTCGAGACTGCTCTGCGTGCGCGCGATCGTTGTGAACGCCGACGGCGGCAGCTGCTGGCTGCGCAGTGCGGGGTACGGGTATGCCGAAGGCACCTTGGTGTTGGCGCCCGGGTCAGGCTTGGTGTCGGCGGTCGCGGTGAGTTCCTGGGGCTGGGACCAGTTCGAGTTCTGGAGGTCGGTGATCGCTTTCGCCATGGTCTGGGCCTGGCTCGCGGACGGCATGCGCTGCGGGGCGACGACGACGGTGCGCTGCTTGTCGGTCTGGAGGGTGGCCGTCAGGCTCTGGGCGAGGAACCTCTGCACCGCGAGCGTGGAACTGTCGGCGTTCGTCATGTCGCCCTGGAAGGCCGTGGACAGCCGCATGTCAGCGACCACCGCCGTGGTGCCACCGCCGATGGGGCGGGCCGCCGAGGGCGTGTACGGCAGGTCGCCGGTCTCCTTCAGACTGTCGCTGCGCACGATCACCTTGTCGGCACCCGCCGAGGTGGCGATCTTGACGATCGACGGGTCGACAGTACCGCTCACCGGCCACGCGAAGTCGGTGCTGGGCGTGATGTGGAGGATCGTCTCCACGGTGCTGGCGGCGACGTCCGTGGCGCTCTTGAGATGGCTCAGGGTG
The DNA here is from genome assembly GCF_036345175.1 of Streptomyces sp. NBC_00576. Taxonomy (NCBI): domain Bacteria; kingdom Bacillati; phylum Actinomycetota; class Actinomycetes; order Kitasatosporales; family Streptomycetaceae; genus Streptomyces; species Streptomyces sp. NBC_00576. The sequence goes on from NZ_CP107780.1 coordinate 5,370,354, forward strand.
CCAGTGACGTTCTTGCCGTTGTGCGCGATGGAGGCGAGGTCGGGGTCGGCGAAGGGGAGGGCGACTACCTCCTTGCCCGCGACCGCGTCCTGGAGTTCGGCGAGCCACTGCTTGGCGACTGTCTGACCCGTGCCGGGTGTGCTGGTGCCCTTCTCGCCCTGGATGCCGTAGCTGCCGATCATCGCGTCGACGGAGGCCAGCAGGTCGGGGTCGATCACCCAGGTGACGTCGAGGTCCCTGCCCAGGGAGAGCATCTGCTCAAGGCGTCCCCCCGGGGAGATTTCCGCGGCGAGGTCGTCGTTGAGGAAAACGGGCGTCTGCTGCTCGCCCGGGCCGGTCTCCGCCGTCATGTGGACCGTGGAGATCAGCGGCCACAGATACGTCGTCCGCGTCCTCGTGTCAGCCTCCTCGGGCTGCCACGGCAGGAACGTCCGCTGGATCCCGAGCACCTGCTCGTACGGTTCCGCGGAGGTCTCGCCGGACAGCGAGACGCCGATCTGGTAGACGCCGTCCTGGCCGAGATCCAGCTTGTCGACCGGTACGGAGATGGTGAACGGCTGGGCGACGCCCGGGGTGAGCTTCGCGAACTTCTCGACGTACTTGCCGCCGACCTCCGTGCCGTCGGCGCCCTGTACGTAGTCGGTGCGCGCGGCGACGTCGTCGATCCCCGAGCGGGTGGTCAGCATCTGTCCCACGCGCAGGTCCACATGGGCGGCCGTGACCGCCCGCTTGCCCTTGTTCAGCACCGTGCCGGACACGGTCAGCGTGTCCCCGTCGGTGGGGGCGCTGGGGGTGAGCGAGTCGACGGAGACGACCACCGGGTCCGACTCGGCGGCGTACGCGGGCTCTCCGGCGGGAAGCTGGAGCAGACCGGCCAGTAGAGGCGCCCCCGTGAGCAGCACCCCGGCTCGCCGGAACCACCGGCGCGCGGGAGAGGGAGTCAGCCCCGGAAAGTCTGCCGCCTCGGCCACGCGTTCGCCCGTCCCTAGTCGTCAGTGGTCGTCGGAATGTGCGTCCACGCATGGTAACGATGCGCGCTGAGAGGAAGTGCCGCGGACTGCTCCACAAGATCGTGGAACACCGGTCGGGTGTCCTCTATGTGCGTGTATTGATGGAGGAGTCCTCGGCGGAGTGCGTGGACGTTTTATGGAGGCGCGGGCCGTGGCCCCGGCCACGTACCCTTTTCTGTTGTGTCGAACGCCAACGAAGACAATGCCAGTGACCTGAGCCAGGCGCAGCACCACGCGGTGAGTGAGCTGCTGCGGGTGGCCCCGGTCGCCGACGACCTTGCCCGCCGTTTCCAGGAGGCCGGGTTCTCGCTCGCCCTGGTCGGCGGCTCCGTCCGGGATGCGCTACTGGGCAGGCTCGGCAATGATCTGGACTTCACGACCGACGCCCGACCCGACGACGTACTGAAGATCGTCCGGCCCTGGGCAGACGCCGTTTGGGAGGTCGGGATCGCCTTTGGGACGGTTGGGGCGCAAAAGGAGGGTTTCCAGATCGAGGTGACGACCTATCGGTCGGAGGCGTACGACCGGACCTCGCGCAAGCCCGAGGTGTCGTACGGCGACTCCATCGAGGAGGACCTCGTCCGGCGTGACTTCACGGTGAACGCGATGGCCGTGGCCCTTCCGGAGAAGGTGTTCATCGATCCGCACGGCGGACGTGAGGACCTGACGAGGCGGGTACTGCGTACGCCGGGCACGCCTGAGGAGTCCTTCTCGGACGACCCGCTGCGGATGATGCGGGCCGCGCGGTTCGCCGCCCAGCTCGACTTCGAGGTGGCACCCGAGGTCGTCACCGCCATGACCGACATGGCCGGGCGCATCGAGATCGTCTCGGCGGAGCGGGTACGGGACGAGCTGAACAAGCTGATCCTGTCCACGCACCCGCGCAAGGGCCTGACGCTGCTGGTGGACACCGGCCTCGCCGACCATGTCCTGCCCGAGCTGCCGGCCCTGCGTCTGGAGCGTGACGAGCACCATCGGCACAAGGACGTCTACGAGCACACGCTGATCGTCCTGGAGCAGGCGATCGAGCTGGAGCAGGACGGTCCCGACCTCGTTCTCCGGCTGGCCGCGCTGCTGCACGACATCGGCAAGCCGCGCACGCGCCGCTTCGAGGAGGACGGGCGGGTCTCGTTCCACCACCACGAAGTGGTCGGGGCGAAGATGACCAAGAAGCGGATGACGGCGCTCAAGTACTCCAACGAGCTGGTGAAGGACGTCTCACGACTGGTCGAACTCCACCTGCGCTTCCACGGGTACGGCACCGGAGAGTGGACTGACTCGGCCGTCCGCCGCTACGTCCGGGACGCGGGCCCTCTTCTCGACCGTCTCCACAAACTGACCCGCTCGGACTGCACCACGCGGAACAAGCGCAGGGCCACGGCGCTTTCGCGGGCGTACGACGGTCTGGAGGAACGCATCGGCCAGCTCCAGGAACAGGAGGAGCTGGACTCGATCCGTCCCGACCTCGACGGCAACCAGATCATGGAGATCCTGGGCGTCGGACCTGGTCCTGCGATCGGGCAGGCGTACAAGTTTCTGCTGGAACTGCGGCTGGAGAATGGGCCGATGGAGCAGGAGGCGGCGGTGGGGGCGCTCAAAGAGTGGTGGGCAGGGCAGGGCTGAGACGTGAAACGGTGCAATGTTTCACGTGAAACATCGCACGGGAACGCACAGAGGACGGTGTTTCACGTGAAACACCGCCCCTCGGCATAACAGCGTGGGTGTGCCTTACTTGGTTTCCTTCAAGCAGAGCACAACGTCATGGCCACTACCCGACTGGATGTAGTAGATGGTGGATTCCGTGACGGTCTTGCACTTGTTCTTGTCGCTGCTGTTATCGAGCTTCTCGACCGCCTCGAGGCGCTGCCACGCTCCTGAGCAGCCCTTGTCATGCCCGGCGGGGCCGGTTTGATGTGGATATGCATGCGACGGGGCCCTAGTGTTTGGATCACTGTGGCATCGCAGGTAACACCAGTGGTGCACCGCTTCATATAGCTGGGGAATCGTGATCAAGTCAAAGCTCGCTCGTGCAACGCTGGTCGTCGGTGCGTCCGCCGCCCTGGTGGTGGGGATGTCTTCCTCGGCGCAGGCCATCACCAACGAGACCGTCTACCTTCCGGATGACCGTGGTTACATGCACTTCCACGACGACGGCGATGTGTTCTCGGTCTGTGACACCAGAGCCGATGGATACGGCGTGAGCGGCAATCTGTTCAATGCCGACAACGCGGGCTTGTTCACCCTCAAGGACAATACCGACGACGGCTGCGCCAAGAAGGGATATGACGTCGGCATCCGCGCGGTCCGGATGCAGGTCTGGTGGGATGGCAACCTCTCGAAGTGGTACTACTCCGACTGGTTCCGCGAGTAAATTGCGGGTGCGTTAGCTCTCACCCCGTGTACTCGTCTTGCTGCTTGATCTGGTCGTGGGTTGAGAACTACTGCGGTGGGGCTGCTCCGGTGTTGCGGGAGCAGCCCCCTTCGTTGTTCGTAGGCACAGGGGGCTGTGCACGCGGTGGACTACTTCGCTGTCTTTCACACTTGCCGACCAGATCCCCGGCCCAATCGTCTTCCCCGTGGAGTTATGAGTATGACTTCCGACCCGCATGCCCGCACAGCGTTCAAGGTGTCCTCCTCGGTGGCGCGACCGGCCGCGGAATCTGCCGAACGGCCACAACCGCTGTTGCGCCGTCGCAAGCCTCGACGCCTCGCGCTGGCTGCCGTCGTCGCGGCGATCGTAGTCGCGGGGCTCGCGGTGTCGCTCGCCCGGCGCGGCGGCGGTGATGCGCAGGAGGGGCCTGCGGGCGTGACCGATGTCACGAGCGTGGCGGCGCACCCGAATCAGTCGCCTCCTCGAGAGCTGATCGCTGCGGGGAGAAGTGCTGTGTCGGCGTACTACACGATCAAGCTCGTGAGGCTGCTGAACGGGAACGCGATCGGCACCTATGAGTGGTGGTTGCTCAACACGGCCACCGAGCGGTACGAGAAGGCCGACTGGGCCTGGCTGGACGTGGCCCCCGAGATGCAGACCGCGGCGGTGCTTGAGCGGGATCTGCCCGTCGACCGGATCGGGCTGCTGAACCTGGCCACGGGCAAGGTTCAGCGCTGGATCAAGGTCGACAGGAGCGTCGGCAGTGTGCAGTTCTCACCGGACGGCAAACGCCTGCTGGCGACGGCGTACCGCCTCAACCCGGACGGTCTGTTCAAGGACGCGTCCTACAGTCTGAACGGCAAGAGCGTGCCGGGGCCGAAGCAGAGCCGCACCGGCTTCTACGTGATCGATGTCGCCTCCGGCAAAGCGGACTTCGCCGAGAGCCCGACCAAGAAGAATAGGGAGGGGATCCCAGGCGGCGGGCGTCAGGACTTCCAGTGGAGCCGTGACGGGAAGCTGGTGTGGGAACCCGGCAACAATGAAACGGGCAAGATCTACTATGGCGTGACTGGCAAGAGGATGCCTGCCCCGGATCCGGAGACGCGTCTGCCCTACCCGGAGTCGGTCCTGTCTCCCGACGGAAACCTGGTGACTGGCGCCTTCGTTGGGAAGGGCGACGAGATCGTCTCCGAGATAAGGAATGCGAAGACCGGCAAGCGGGCTGCGGTGATCCCCGGCCAGCAGCTGCTCGCGTGGGCCGACAACCGTCACCTCATCGCCTGGCGGTGCGCTCCCGAACGCTGCAGCCCCGGCGAAGGTGAGTTCCGCAACCAGCTGCTCCTGGTCGGTTTGGACGGCAAGGTCACTCCGCTTTCCGGCTTCCGGACGGCGAATCTGCACGACGAGGGCCGCTGGTTCCCGGTACTCACCCGGCGCTGACCGGGGTGCGGCCGCGACCGGCGCGACCAAGTGTTGCCACGCCGCAGGGGGGTCGTACTGAGTCTTTCCGGTAAGCGTCCGTCGCTCGCTGTGATCGCGAAGGTGACGCTGCGGCCCGTGCGGTCCCCAAGTCCGGGCAGGCGTAAGGCCCCTGGTAAGAACGATCTTGCGACGGATTGTTCTACCGAGGGGCCTCACGTGTCGATCAGTGTCACATACACCGCCGTGCTCGATGTGAAGCGATCCACCGCCGAGCACCTGGCCCGGCTTCTGCGCGATCACCGCATCGTGGCCGGAAGGGCAGACGTGTGCTGGGCTGCTTTCCGCAGGCGGTGTCCATCCTGCGCTGAATCCTCGACGGCACCCGGCTTTCCCGACTTGCCTGCGACAACGGCCTGTCGGCCTCCACCGCCTACCGCTGTCTCCACGAGGGGCTGACCGTCCTGGCGGCCGGGGCACCGGACCTCGCGACGGCGCTGGAGCGGGCGAAGGCGGCCGGGCTGACACATCTGAACCTCGACGGGACCGTCATCCGCACCGACCGCGTCGCCGCCCCCGGCCCCAACGGCGCAGACCTCTGGTGGTCCGGAAAACACAAGCACCATGGCGGGAACGTGCAGGTCCTCGCCACCCCGGACAACTGGCCGATCTGGGTCTCACCAGTCCGCCCAGGCCGAGAGCACGACACCACCTGCGCCCGCCACCACGGGCTGGTCGACGCCCTCGACCGGATCGCCGCCGAACTGGACAGACCGACCCTGGTCGACCTCGGCTAGGGGAACGCCGGCGACGGCTTCCGCCACCCGTACAAGAAGCCCGCCGGAAGCGAACTGACCGAGGCCCAGCAGACCTACAACAAGGTCATCCGCGGCATCCATGGCGCTTGCGAGCGCGCCAACTCCCTGCTCAGGCTTCCTTGAGGCAGAGCACGACGTCGTGGTTGCCGCCCTGCTGGATGTAGGCGATCGTCGACTCCGTGACGGCCTCGCACTTGTTGGAGTCGCTGGTGTTGTCGAACTTCTCGACGACCTTGTACTGGGCGTCGCTGGAGGTGCAGTCGACTTCGTTGAGGTCGGCGTTCGTGTCCGTACCGTCGTTGTGCATGCAGGCGCCCACGGACGTCGTCTCGGCGTCACTCTGACCGAAGTACCACTTGCCGCCGGCGATGGCTATCGCGACGACGATGAACACGCCTATGCGCAGCAGCTTCTTGCTGAAGCGGTTGGTCGGCGCGGGCGGCGGGACCGGAGCTCCCTGGAACGGGGCACCCTGGTGCGGCGGGTACGGCTGCTGAGGCGCCGTCGGCTCGACGGGCACAGGGGCGTTCGGGTTCTGGTCCTGCGGCGGAGTGGTCACTCGGGGGTCCCCCTTGGGTATGGGTGCGCTTAGTGCGAAGTAAGACGCACGTAAATTACCGGGACCCACTGACAACTCTGTACCTCAGCGGCTCTCTGTGGCCTTCATGTGACACTTACCGGCGTTCAAAGCGGGCCATAGCCACTGCAATTGCCCCGTAGATAACGGCGATTGTGACCAACAGGGGCACCGAGCGGCCGTCGGAAGGCAGCATCAGGGCCGCCACCGCTGCCGCGCTGACGAAGGCGACGTTGAACAGCACGTCGTACACCGAGAAGATCCGACCGCGGAAGCCGTCGTCGACGGAGGACTGGACGATCGTGTCTGTGGCGATCTTCGAGCCCTGTGTGACGAGGCCAAGGACGAACGCAGCGATCAGCATGGGCACCTCGGTGAACGCCAGGCCGAGCCCGGGTACCAGGACCGCCGCCGCTCCGGCGCACACCACGATCCAGCCGCCGGGACCGAGCCGTCCAGCCGCCGCCGGCGTGATCACGGCCGCGACGAAGAAACCCGCCCCGGAGACGCCCACAGCGAGGCCCAGCATGGCCAGCCCGTCGTCGGAGCCGTCCGACCAGGCGTACCGGCAGAGCATCAGCACCATGACCGTCAGGGCGCCGTAGCAGAACCGCATCAGCGTCATCGCGGCCAACGACCAGGCAGCTTCCCGGCGCGCCGGCTCGGCCAGGTGCCGTACGCCTGCCGCCAGGCCGCGAGCGGTGCCGGTGAGCGCAGCCCCCAGCCGGGGCTGCACCAACTCAGGGTCGGGGCCGAGCAGTTCCGGGTCGAGGCGGAGTGAGGCGAGGGACGCGCATAGGTACAGGGCCGCGCCCAGGAGGACCACTGCGGCGTCGGAGTCGGAGGCCGCCAGTCGTACGACGAAGGCGAGTCCGCCGCCCGCTGTGGCGGCGAGCGTGCCGGCTGTCGGGGAGAGCGAGTTGGCGATCACCAGGCGGTCGTCGTCGACCACACGTGGCAGGGACGCTGAGAGCCCGGACAGGACGAAGCGGTTGACGGCGGTGACGCAGAGGGCGGAGACGTAGAAGAGCCAGTCGGGGACGTGGCTCAGAATCAGGACGGCCGTCACGCATGCCAGCAGGGCGCGCAGCAGGTTGCCGTACAGGAAAACCTGTCGACGTCGCCAGCGGTCCAGCAGGACGCCCGCGAAAGGGCCGACCAGGGAGTAAGGCAGCAACAGGACCGCCATCGCGGAAGCGATCGCGGTCGGCGAGGTCTGCTTCTCCGGTGAGAAGACGACGTACGCGGCGAGTGCGACCTGAAATACGCCGTCGGCGCCCTGAGAGAGCAGCCGTACGGCGAGCAGGCGCCGGAAGTTCCTCAGGCGCAGGAGAACCCGCAGGTCACGCGCGACAGCCATGGGGCACAGCTTCACATACGAGGAGAGTCCCCGGGCGGATGACCCGGGGACCCTCGACGGGCAGGAGCGACAAGCCTGTTGGGGCTTGACCGGCGCTGGACTCCTCTCAGCGCTCGACTTCGCCCTTGATGAACTTCTCGACGTTCTCCCGTGCCTCGTCGTCGAAGTACTGGACCGGCGGGGACTTCATGAAGTAGCTCGACGCGGACAGGATCGGACCTCCGATGCCGCGGTCCTTGGCGATCTTCGCGGCGCGCACGGCGTCGATGATGACACCGGCGGAGTTCGGGGAGTCCCAGACCTCCAGCTTGTACTCCAGGTTCAGCGGGACGTCGCCGAACGCGCGGCCCTCAAGGCGGACGTACGCCCACTTGCGGTCGTCGAGCCAGGCCACGTAGTCGGACGGGCCGATGTGGACGTTGTCGGCGCCCAGCTCGCGGTCGCGGATCTGGGAGGTGACGGCCTGCGTCTTGGAGATCTTCTTGGACTCCAGGCGCTCGCGCTCGAGCATGTTCTTGAAGTCCATGTTGCCGCCGACGTTCAGCTGCATCGTGCGGTCCAGGACCACGCCCCGGTCCTCGAACAGCTTCGCCATGACGCGGTGCGTGATCGTGGCGCCGACCTGGGACTTGATGTCGTCGCCGACGATCGGGACGCCTGCCTCGGTGAACTTGTCCGCCCACTCCTTGGTGCCGGCGATGAAGACCGGGAGGGCGTTGACGAAGGCGACCTTGGCGTCGATGGCGCACTGGGCGTAGAACTTCGCCGCGGCCTCGGAACCGACGGGGAGGTAGCAGACGAGGACGTCGACCTGCTTGTCCTTGAGGATCTGGACGATGTCGACCGGGTCCTGGTCGGACTCCTCAATGGTCTCGCGGTAATACTTGCCGAGCCCGTCGAGGGTGTGGCCACGCTGGACCTGCACACCCGTGGAGGGGACGTCGCAGATCTTGATGGTGTTGTTCTCGGAGGCGCCGATGGCGTCCGCGAGGTCGAGACCGACCTTCTTCGCGTCGACGTCGAACGCGGCGACGAACTCCACGTCACGGACGTGGTACTCCCCGAACTGCACGTGCATGAGGCCCGGGACCCTGGCCGCCGGATCGGCGTCCTTGTAGTACTCGACTCCCTGTACCAGCGACGCGGCGCAGTTGCCCACGCCGACGACGGCTACGCGAATGGAACCCATTCGGTTGCTCCCTGTGTGTACGAGTGGGGACCTGAGCGGCCCTCACGTGGCGGTGTCGTCGGACGGACCGGTCCGGGAGTCGTCCTCCCGGGACCGGGGCAGGCCGCCCGGCGCTCCAGATGTGGTGTCCTGCGAGGCGGGTTCCCCGGAAACGGCACCTTTGAGGTCCCGCCCGGCCCGCTCGCTCTCGATGAGCTCGTTCAGCCAGCGCACTTCGCGCTCCACGGACTCCATTCCGTGGCGCTGGAGCTCAAGGGTGTAGTCGTCGAGGCGCTCCCGCGTACGTGCCAAAGAAGTGCGCATTTTGTCCAGACGCTCCTCCAGCCGGCCGCGGCGACCCTCGAGCACGCGCATGCGTACATCGCGGGACGTTTGTCCGAAGAAGGCGAAACGAGCGGCGAAGTGCTCGTCCTCGTACGCGTCCGGGCCCGTCTGTGAGAGCAGTTCCTCGAAGTGCTCCTTACCTTCCGCCGTCAACCGATAGACGATCTTGGCGCGGCGCCCTGTGAGCGGAGCGGCGAGCGCGTCCTCCGACGCACCCCCGGACTCCTCGATCAACCAGCCGCTCGCGACCAGCGTCTTGAGGCAGGGATACAGCGTGCCGTAGCTGAAGGCGCGGAACACACCCAGTGACGTATTGAGTCGTTTGCGCAGCTCATAGCCGTGCATCGGAGACTCGCGGAGCAGGCCGAGGACGGCGAACTCGAGGATCCCGGAACGCCGGCTCATCGTCGCCTCCTTTCTCCCACGGTCCGACCGTGACGGTCTCCGGCACTGTTTATGCCGGGCTGATGTATCGACTCGATACATCTAGACGATAGAACGGCCCTGCAGCTGCGACAAGAGGGGAGGTCGTGAACGGGATCACATCACCGATTCGCAGGAGGCAAGTTGCCTGATTTGGGGTGAACTTCGGGGCTAGACAGGTTTTGACGGTGCGTAGTCTGTGGGCCATGCAGTCCACCGGGAACCGAGTGACGTTTGGGGACGTCGTCGTGCTCGATGCGGTACGGATGAATGCGAACACGGCCGCATCCGTACCTTGGGGGGACCGGAAACCAGCCGCCGTTTCCAGGCGCGCACGGGTGCGCCTGCCCAAGGAGTAATCGTTCGATGAGCGAGCACCGTCGCAAACCGCCGCAGCCGCAGGGAGGCGGACGTGCCGCGGCCCGACGCGGCCAGTCCGGCTCGTCCTCCGGTCGCCGCGCGGCACCGCGAGGCGCAACCGAGTCTCCTTCCGACTCCTACGGATCGGGTTCCTACGGGTTGGGTCCCTACGGAGCGGAAGGTGAAGAGCGCCAGTCCGGAGGTCGCGCCGACGCCCGGCGCGCTGCCCAGAGAAGTACTGGCGGACGTCGCAGAGAGACCGAGGGCGGCGCACGCCGCGGCGGTCCCAGCGGCCCGAACGGGCGCGGCAGAGGCCGTGCAGCCGGCCCCCCGCCCAAGAAGCGCTTCATCGACTACCCGCGCGCGGGCAAGTACGGAGCGGCACGCTGGATGCCGTCGTGGCGGCAGGTGACGGGACTGTTCATCGGCTTCGTCGGCAGCCTGGTGGCGGTGGCCGGCATCGGCTACGCCCTGGTGGGCGTGCCGGATGTCGCGAAGGCCGCCAATGCTCAGAACAACGTCTACTACTGGGCCGACGGCAGCCCGATGGTCGCGACCGGTGGGGAGACGAACCGCCAGATCATCGGCTACGAGCAGATTCCCCCGGCGATGCGGTACGCCGTGATGTCGGCCGAGAACAAGACGTTCGAGACCGACAGTGGTGTCGACCCGATGGGCATCGCCCGGGCCCTGTTCAACATGGCCAAGGGCGGTCAGACGCAGGGTGGTTCGACGATCACCCAGCAGTACGTGAAGAACGCCCGCCTGGACGACCAGTCGCAGACGCTCACGCGGAAGTTCAAGGAGCTGTTCATCTCCATCAAGGTCGGCACCAATGTCGACAAGAGGGAGATCATGGCCGGCTACCTGAACACGGCCTACTTCGGCCGTGACTCCTACGGTATGCAGGCAGCCTCCCGCGCGTACTTCAACAAGGACGCCAAGGACCTGGACGCCAGCGAGTGCGCCTTCCTGGCCGCGGTGCTGAAGGGCGCCACGTACTACGACCCGGCCGGCAACGTGGCTGTCGACCCCGTGAACGCCAAGCCTGAGGCCAACACCAGGCGGGCCGTGGAGCGGTGGAGGTGGATCCTCGACGAGGAGGTCAAGGACGGGCGCATGACCGCGGCCGAGCGCGCCCAGTACAAGACCTTCCCGAAGACTCAGAACCCGCGTTCCAACACCGCGCTGAGCGGCCAGGTCGGCTATCTCGTCGACCTCGCCAAGGGCTACCTCATCAACAACACCGACAAGACCGGGATCACCGCGGACCAACTGCAGCAGGGCGGCTACTCGATCCACACGACCTTCGACAAGAAGAAGGTCCAGGCGCTGGAGAAGGCGGTCACGAAGGTCGAGAAGGCGAACATCAAGCCCAACGAGCGCCCGAAGACCGACAGGTACGTCCAGTTCGGCGGAGCCTCCGTCGAACCGGCGACGGGCGCGATCAAGGCCATCTACGGCGGTGAGGACGCGACCAAGCACTTCACCAACAACGCCGACACGACGGGCGCCCAGGTGGGTTCGACGTTCAAGGCGTACGTACTCGCCGCAGCGATGAAGTGGGGTGTCCGGGATCCGGATCTGGGGCCGACGCAGGCACAGGACGAGCGGACCCAGGTCTCCCCGGAAAGCATCTACAGCGGCAAGAACAAACTGAAGATCAAGAACTACGACAACACGGTCTGGAAGGACAAGGACGACAAGGAGTGGCTGCAGCGCAACGACGGCGACGAGTCGTACAACGCGCCCAGCTTCCGGATCGATCTGCGTGAGGCGATGCGGGTCTCCTCCAACTCCGCCTACGTTCAGCTCGGCATGGACGTCGGCCTGGACAAGGTCAGGGAGTCCGCCACCGACGCGGGCATCCTCGACAGCAGCCTCGCGAGCGCTGACTTCCCCTCGTTCTCGATCGGTACTTCCAGCCCGAGTGCGATCCGTATGGCCGGCGGCTACGCGACCTTCGCGGCCAGTGGCAAGCAGAACACCCCGTACTCGGTCGAGTCGGTCACCAACAGGGACGGCGTGGTCTTCGAGCACGAGAAGATCGCCAAAGCCAAGCAGGTCTTCACCGCGCAGGTCGCCGACAACGTCACCGACGTTCTCAAGACCGTGGTCGACGACGGAACGGGTACGGCGGCCCAGCTGCCCGGCCGCGAGGTGGCCGGAAAGACCGGTACCACCGACGGCAACAAGTCGGCCTGGTTCGTCGGCTACACCCCGCAGCTGTCCACCGCGATCAGCATGTTCCGGATGGACGACGACGAGACCAAGAAGAACCGCGAGTTCCTGGAGATGTACGGCACGGGCGGCCAGGAGAAGATCCACGGCGCTTCGTTCCCGGCGGAGATCTGGCACGACTACATGGAGCAGGCGCTCAAGGGCACGCAGCCGAAGGACTTCCCGACTCCCGAGCCCTACGGCGAGGTTGTCGACGAGGACCCGCTGCCGAGTCCGACCCCGTCTGTCACCGAGAGCGAGGAAGCGACGCCGACGCCGACTCCGACGCCGACGCGCAGCGAGGTTGAGATCGAGCCATCGCCATCGCCCTCACCGAGTGAGTCCTGCGGCCCCTTCCAAGTCAACTGCCAAGACACCGGGGGAACCGAGACGGGCGGCGCGGACGAAGGCACTACCGATGGTGGAGTGACATCCAGTCCAACACCCACAGAGAGCGACGGAGAAAGCAACGGCAACGCGAACGGCAACGGCGGTGGCAACGACAGCGGAGGCATCTTCGGCTGATCGTGCGGCTGGCCGGAGCAGCGCCCGGCACGGGTGTTTCACGTGAAACACCGATCCGTTTCACACTGTTTCACGTGAAACATGGGGCCGTCGTACCGACCAGGTACGGCGGCCCTCGGCGTGTTCCTAAGTGCGTACGGCAGGATGTGGCCCATGCCCAGTGCAGAGACGACGCAAGCGAGCGTGCGCGAGCCGGAGCCGGTACGGCCGACCAAGGACGACGAGATCGCCGTGGCCGGCAGTGAGCTGATCGGCGGCCCTATCGGACGGCGTGCCCTGCTGGGGACGTCCTGGTGGACTCCGGTACGGGTGGTCGCGCTCGTGGCGATCGGCATGTTCGCCCTCGGCCTGGTCCAGAAGGCGCCCTGCTACAACGGCGGCTGGTTCTTCGGAGCCAGCTCGCAGTACACGCACGCCTGCTACTCCGACATTCCGCACCTCTATCAGGGCCGCGGATTCGCCGACGGACTCGTGCCGTACTTCGACAAGATCTCCGGCGACATGGAGTACCTCGAGTACCCGGTGCTGACCGGCGTGTTCATGGAGGTGGCCGCCTGGCTCACGCCCGGCAGCGGCACCATCCAGCACCAGGAGCAGTGGTACTGGTTCGTCAACGCCGGAATGCTGATGGTGTGCGCGGCGATCATCGTCGTATGCGTGTCGCGCACGCATGCGCGGCGCCCATGGGACGGTCTCCTGGTCGCTCTGGCGCCCGCCTTCGTGCTTACCGCCACCATCAACTGGGACCTGCTGGCGGTCGCTCTGACGGCCGCGGCGATGCTGATGTGGTCTCGTGGCCGATCACTCGCCTTCGGCGTCCTGCTGGGGCTCGCCACGGCCGCCAAGCTCTATCCCTTCCTGCTGCTGGGACCCCTGCTCCTGCTGTGCTGGCGCGCGGGCAAGTGGCGGCCGTTCGGGAAGGCGCTCGGAGGAGCAGTCGTCGCCTGGTTCGCGGTGAACCTTCCGGTGATGTACTTCGCCTTCGACGGCTGGTCGAAGTTCTACACGTTCAGCCAGGAACGGGGCGTCGACTTCGGCTCCTTCTGGCTGGTCCTCGCCCAGCACTCGGACGATCCGTTCACCACAAAGACCGTCAACACCTTTGCGATGCTGCTGATGCTGGTCTCGGCCGCGGGCATCGCGGCACTCACACTGACCGCCCCGCGCCGGCCGCGCTTCGCCCAGCTCGCCTTTCTGATCGTCGCGGCGTTCATCATCACCAACAAGGTCTACTCACCCCAGTACGTCCTATGGCTGGTTCCCCTCGCCGTCCTGGCCCGCCCGAAATGGCGGGACTTCCTGATCTGGCAGGCGTGCGAAGTCGCGTACTTCCTGGGGATCTGGATGTACCTCGCCTACACGACCAGCGGTGACGCCCACAAGGGCCTGCCCACCGAGGGATATCAGTTCGCCATCGCCGCCCATCTGGTGGGCACGCTGTACCTGTGCGCCGTGGTCGTCCGGGACATCCTCATGCCGGAGCGGGACGTGGTGCGCCGGGCCGGCGGAGACGACCCGTCCGGGGGCGTGCTCGACGGTGCACAGGACGTCTTCGTACTCGGCCCTGCGGCCCATCCGCCGCGGCACGCCGCGCACTTCGACGGGCCGCAGGTGGAGTGGGGCAGCCAGCCGGTGCGGGAGGACGACGAGCGTTCGCTCTGAGCGAACGCGGCGTGAAGGGTTATGCGAAAGGCCGTACACGGAGCCCGTGTACGGCCTTTCGCGCAACCTCAGCTACGTGGTCAGCGGTCGACGATCCGGTCGAATTGCGTGGTGGTGTGCCGCAGATGGGCCACCAACTCCTCGCCGACCTTCGGCTCCGGGGCGTCCGAGGGCACGAAGAGGATCGAGACCTGCATGTGCGGCGGCTCGGCGAACCAGCGCTGCTTGCCGCCCCAGACGAACGGGGCGAGATTCCGGTTGACCGTGGCGAGGCCGGCGCGGGCGACGCCCTTGGCGCGCGGCATGACGCCGTGGAGGGCCTTGGGGGCCTCCAGGCCCACCCCGTGCGACGTACCGCCCGCCACGACCACCAGATAGCCGTCCGAGGCCGCTTTCTGCTGCCGGTAGCCGAAGCGGTCGCCCTTGGCCACGTGTGTGACGTCCAGGACCGCGCCGCGGTACTCCGTGGCCTCGTGGTCCCCCAGCCACAGCCGCGTGCCGATACGGGCGCGGAAGCGGGTCTGTGGGAACTGCTGCTGCAGCCGTGCGAGGTCCTCGGCCTTGAGGTGGCTGACGAACATGGTGTGCAGGGGCAGCCGGGCCGCGCGCAGCCGGTCCATCCAGCCGATGACCTCCTCCACGGCGTCCGAGCCGTCGGTACGGTCCAGTGGCAGGTGAATCGCGAAGCCTTCGAGCCGCACGTCCTCTATCGCGGCGTGCAGCTGGGGCAGTTCCTGCTCGGTCACACCGTGACGCTTCATGGAGGACATGACCTCGATGACGACACGGGCGCCGACGAGACCGTGCACCCCGTCCACCGATGACACCGAGCGGATGACGCGATCGGGCAGCGGCACAGGCTCCTCGCCCCGTCTGAAGGGCGTCAGCACCAGCAGGTCACCACCGAACCAGTCCTTGGTCCGCGCGGCCTCGTACGTCGTGCCGACGGCCAGAATGTCCGAGCCCAGCCGAGTGGCCTCTTCCGCCAACCTCTCGTGCCCGAAGCCGTAGCCATTGCCCTTGCAGACCGGGACGAGCCCCGGGAACTGCTCGGACACGTGCTTGTGGTGCGCACGCCAGCGCGCGGTGTCGACGTAGAGCGTGAGCGCCATGGCCGGGACCTGGAACCTTTCTCGTAGCTGTGGTGCATCAAGGGTATGAACGGAAATTCCGGTACATCAGCGGCGCGACATGTAGATGTCGAGTGCCTTGTGGAGCAGCTTGTTGAGCGGGAAGTCCCACTCACCGAGGTACTCGGCAGCTTGCCCACCCGTGCCGACCTTGAACTGGATCAGGCCGAAGAGGTGATCCGTCTCGTCCAGCGAGTCGGAGATGCCGCGCAGGTCGTAGACCGTGGCGCCCAGCGCATAGGCGTCGCGCAGCATCCGCCACTGCATGGCGTTCGAGGGGCGGACCTCACGCCCGATGTTGTCCGAGGCGCCGTAGGAGTACCAGACGTGGCCGCCGACGATCAGCATCGTCGCGGCCGAAAGGTTCACCCCGTTGTGACGGGCGAAGTAGAGCCGCATGCGGTTGGGGTCCTCGGTGTTGAGGGCCGTCCACATGCGCTGGAAGTACGACAGCGGGCGGGGCCGGAAGTGGTCGCGCACCGCTGTGATCTCGTACAGCCGCTGCCATTCCTCCAGGTCGTGGTAGCCGCCCTGGACGACCTCGACGCCGGCCTTCTCGGCCTTCTTGATGTTGCGGCGCCACAGCTGGTTGAAGTTCTTGAGGACTTCTTCCAGCGAGCGGTTGGCGAGCGGCACCTGGTAGACGTAGCGAGGCTGTACGTCGCCGAAGCCGGCCCCGCCGTCCTCGCCCTGCTGCCAGCCCATACGACGCAGTTTGTCGGCGACCTCGAAGGCGCGCGGCTCGATGAAGTCGGCCTCGATGTCGCGCAGCCGCTTCACGTCCGGGCTCTGGATGCCTGCCTTGATGGACGTGGCCTCCCAGCGCCGGATGATCACCGGTGGGCCCATCTTCACGGAGAAGGCGCCCTGCTGCTTGAGGTGCGCCAGCATCGGCTGGATCCAGTCGTCGAGATTCGGCGCGAACCAGTTGATGACCGGGCCCTCGGGCAGATATGCGAGATACCGCTTGATCTTGGGCAACTGGCGGTACAGCACGAGGCCCGCGCCGACCATGTCGCCCGTCCGGTCGTCGAACCACCCGAGGTTCTCGGAGCGCCACTCCGCCTTGACATCTGCCCAGGCCGGAACCTGCATGTGGCTCGCCGACGGCAGGCTCTGGATGTACGCCAGATGCTGCTCTCGGCTGATCGTCCTCAGGGTCAGGCTCATTCGGGGCGCTCCTCGGGCTGGTGTGTCCCCATGGGTACAGGGGCTCCGGCTCTCGCGCCGAAGCCTACTGCGCCCTGCGAGCGCCTCGTCTGGCCGTATGGCACCTGTGCCCCGGCCCTGTGTCGGCCGAGGCACCAGGGGGTGGTCCGCGTCAGCCGATCACGCCGCCGAAGAGGCCGCCGTGCGCCATGCCCAGGAAGAAGCCGACCGCTGCGGCGCCGAGGCCCAGGATCAGTCCGAAGCGTTCGCGGGTCGTCTCCGAGACGAACTGTCCGTACGCGCCTGTGAGGATCCCCACCAGGCCGGTCCAGGAGCTGAGCAGATGCAGGCTGTGGAACATCGCCGTGACGAAGGCCGTTACTCCGAGCACCAGTGTCACAGCGAGCAGGCTGTCCTGGAGCGGATGGGGCTTGCCGTCGGTGGCGAAGAGAGAACCGGCGGTGTTGGGTCGCAATGCCTGTGCCATGTGGCACCTCCTGCGGAAGGCGGCGCATCGTAGCGCCATACACACCCGATGTGTACAGATTGACGCTCAACGGGGCCTGATTACAACCCGAAGCCGCTGTGCGGGTAGTCTGTACCGTCTGCACCGGTGTCTGCCCAGGCCATGGCAAGGAATCCCCTCGGGAACCTCCGATTGTCAGTGGCCGCCGATACCGTTGCGTACGCATAACAACCCTCCTGCCACGGAACGACCGTGGCCGCTGAGTCCAAAGGAGGTGGGTTCCACATGCGTCACTACGAAGTGATGGTCATCCTCGACCCCGAGCTGGAGGAGCGCGCTGTCGCCCCTCTGATCGAGAACTTCCTCTCCGTCGTCCGTGAGGGCAACGGGAAGGTCGAGAAGGTCGACACCTGGGGCCGTCGTCGTCTCTCGTACGAGATCAAGAAGAAGCCCGAGGGCATCTACTCGGTCATCGACCTGCAGGCCGAGCCTGCGGTCGTCAAGGAGCTCGACCGCCAGATGAACCTGAACGAGTCGGTCCTCCGGACCAAGGTCCTCCGCCCCGAGACCCACTGAGCTTCCCGCTCAGCTGATCTCGGGATTTCGAGTAGCAGCACCAAAAGCAGCCAGCAGCAAACCCGCCGAGAGGTTCCCCTATGGCAGGCGAGACCGTCATCACGGTCGTCGGCAATCTTGTCGACGACCCCGAGCTGCGCTTCACCCCCTCCGGTGCGGCGGTCGCGAAGTTCCGTGTCGCGTCCACCCCGCGCACTTTCGACCGTCAGACGAATGAGTGGAAGGACGGCGAAAGCCTGTTCCTGACCTGCTCGGTCTGGCGTCAGGCGGCGGAGAACGTCGCGGAGTCGCTCCAGCGAGGCATGCGCGTCATCGTGCAGGGCCGGCTGAAGCAGCGGTCCTACGAGGACCGTGAGGGCGTCAAGCGCACGGTCTATGAGCTGGACGTCGAGGAAGTCGGCGCCAGCCTGCGCAGTGCCACGGCAAAGGTCACCAAGACCGCCGGCGGCGCTCGCGGTGGCCAGGGCGGTTACGGCGGCGGTAGCGGTGGCGGTGGCGGCCAGCAGGGCGGCGGCTGGGGTGGAAACTCCGGCGGCGCTCCGCAGGGCGGCGGCGCTCCGGCCGACGACCCCTGGGCGACCGGCGCTCCCGCCGGTGGCAACCAGGGCGGCGGTAGCGGTGGCGGTGGTGGCGGCTGGGGTGGAAACTCCGGCGGCGCCGGCGGCTCCGGTGGCGGCTACTCGGACGAGCCCCCCTTCTAGGCCTTTGGGCCGAGGGTGGGCCGTACCCACACTTCTTGATCACACAGGAGAAACACCATGGCGAAGCCGCCTGTGCGCAAGCCTAAGAAGAAGGTCTGCGCTTTCTGCAAGGACAAGGTCCAGTACGTGGACTACAAGGACACGAACATGCTGCGGAAGTTCATTTCCGACCGCGGCAAGATCCGTGCCCGCCGCGTGACCGGCAACTGCACGCAGCACCAGCGTGACGTCGCCACGGCTGTCAAGAACAGCCGTGAGATGGCGCTGCTGCCCTACACGTCCACCGCGCGATAAGGGAAGGGTGACCGACTAATGAAGATCATCCTTACCCACGAGGTCTCCGGCCTCGGTACCGCGGGCGACGTCGTCGACGTCAAGGACGGCTACGCTCGCAACTACCTGATCCCGCGGAACTTCGCGATCCGTTGGACCAAGGGTGGCGAGAAGGACGTCGAGCAGATTCGTCGCGCTCGCAAGATCCACGAGATCCAGACCATCGAGCAGGCCAACGACATCAAGGCCCGCCTCGAAGGCGTCAAGGTCCGTCTGGCCGTCCGCTCCGGCGACGCCGGTCGTCTCTTCGGTTCCGTCACCCCGGCCGACATCGCCACGGCGATCAAGGCTTCCGGTGGCCCCGACGTCGACAAGCGCCGCATCGAGCTGGGCTCGCCGATCAAGACGCTCGGCGCCCACGAGACGTCCGTGCGTCTGCACCCCGAGGTTGCCGCCAAGGTCAACATCGAGGTCGTCGCTGCCTAAGCGCCGCGCTCGCTGAAGCAGTTCCAGGGCCGCATCCTCCGGGGTGCGGCCCTTCTGCGTGAGTTGGTCCGTGGGGCGAGGGACGCAGCGCGGACGTGGTGCCCTGGTTTCGTGGGAGCCGAGCGGGCCGATGTTTCACGTGAAACGGCAGGTATCTGGTCGATGTTTCACGTGAAACAGAGGGAGGCGGAGCGAGTAGAGCGCACCCTCGGGGCTCCCAGCGCATTCAGCGAACGGCACCCGTGACCAGCCAGCGGCCCGAACGGGCTCGCAGCCACAGCGTCAGCATGCGGACGATCATCATGAGTGTCATCGCTCCCCAGAGGGCGGTGAGGCCGCCGCCGAGGGCTGGCACCAGCAGGGCCACCGGTGCGAAGGCGGCCAGCGTGATCAGCATTGCCCAGGCCAGATACGGGCCGTCACCTGCGCCCATCAGTACGCCGTCGAGGACGAAGACAATCCCGCAGATCGGTTGGGACAACGCGACCACGAACAGTGCCGACAATGCGGTGTCCTTGACCGTGGAGTCGCTGGTGAACAGAGGCAGGAACAGCGGACGGCTGACGATCACCAGCACGCCCAACACGATTCCGGTGGCGATGCCCCACTCGACCATGCGGCGGCAGGCATCTCGGGCACCTTGGATGTCGCTCGCGCCGAGGTAACGCCCGATGATGGCCTGCCCTGCGATGGCGATCGCGTCTAGGGCGAAGGCGAGCAGGCTCCACAAGGACAGGATGATCTGGTGTGCGGCGACCTCCGCGTCCCCGAGCTGTGCGGCGACGGCCGTGGCGATCACCAGGATCGCGCGCAGGGAGAGCGTACGTACAAGAAGCGGCGCACCCGCCTGGGCGGAGGCCCGTACTCCCGCGATGTCGGGGCGTAGCGAGGCGCCGTGCAGGCGCGCGCCGCGGACGACGACCGTGAGATAGGCCGCGGCCATGCCCCACTGGGCGATGACAGTGCCCCAGGCGGAACCCGCGATGCCGAGGTCCGCGCCGTAGACGAGGCCCGCGTTCAGGGCGGCGTTGGCGACGAAGCCCGCGATGGCGACGTACAGAGGGGTTCTGGTGTCCTGGAGGCCGCGCAGAACGCCGGTGGAGGCGAGGACGACGAGCATGGCCGGGATGCCGAGCGCCGAGATCCGCAGATAGGTGGCCGCGTATGGAGCCGCGGTGTCTGAGGCGCCCAAGAGGTCCACGAGTGCGGGTGCCGAGGGCAGGACGACGGCAATGACTGCAGCGCCGAGCAGGAGGGCGAGCCAGATGCCGTCCACACCCTGACGGATGGCGGCTTGGAGATCGCCTGCGCCGACGCGTCGGGCGACGGCGGCCGTGGTGGCGTACGCGAGGAAGACGAAGACGCTGACGGCTGTGGTCAGCAGGACGGAGGCGATGCCGAGTCCGGCCAGTTGAGCTGTACCCAGGTGGCCGATGATCGCGCTGTCGACCATGACGAAGAGGGGCTCGGCGACGAGTGCGCCGAAGGCAGGAACAGCCAGTGCGACGATCTCTCGATCGTGTCGGCGCCGGGTCGTCCTGGGTTCAGCGGGAGCCTGTGTCATGACCACCAATCTAATCTTCCACAGGTAAGAGATGCAATGCGCTAGTGACCATTACTTCTCGACTTGAGGTGCGCGCTGCCGTGTGCCGCTGCTGGAGATCTTGGCCCGATGGGGAAAGTTTTTCTTCTGCACAGCCGGTGGATGGGATAACTGCTGGTCAGCGGTGGTGCATGGGAAGTCGCGAAAGCTTGTTCACAGGGCTGTCCACCGGGTCGTGCACAGGTTTTGCCGAGTTCTCCACAGCATCCGGGTCGTCGTCCACATGGCCTGTGGATAACCAGATTGGCTGACGGTGCAGACAGGCCTACGGTGGTCCGACGCCCACTCCTTTCTACGGCCTCGGAAACGTCACAAAGCCGACGCGCCAGAACCGGAGTTGGGCCTCTTATTTGTCAGTGCCGTGCCGTAGAAAAGAGGGGCACGGCGAGGTCCGCTCCGCGGACGGGAGGAGGTGGCTCGGTGAGTATTTCCGAGCCCTTGGACGATCCATGGGCCGACAGCGGTCCCAGTGATCGTCTGCCCCCCTCCCGGCAGCGTCGCGAAGGGGGCCGGGGTCGCGACGAACAGCACGACCGCGGTCGCGAAACCGGTGCGTGGGAAAGCGAGAGCACGTCTTTCGAGCGGGTACCGCCGCAGGACCTCGACGCCGAGCAGTCCGTCCTCGGCGGCATGCTCCTTTCCAAGGACGCGATCGCCGACGTCGTCGAGGTACTCAAGGGCCATGACTTCTACCGGCCCGCTCACGAGATCATCTACCAGGCGATCCTCGATCTCTATGCGAAGGGTGAGCCGGCCGACCCCATCACGGTGGCGGCCGAGCTCACCAGACGGGGCGAGATCACCAAGGTCGGCGGCGGGCCTTATCTGCACGCGCTGGTACAGACGGTGCCGACGGCGGCGAACGCCGAGTACTACGCGGAGATCGTGCACGAGCGGGCGGTCCTGCGGCGTCTGGTCGAGGCCGGAACCCGCATCACCCAGATGGGATACGCGGCCGACGGCGACGTCGACGAGATCGTCAACAGCGCCCAGGCGGAGATCTACGCGGTCACCGAGCAGCGCACCACGGAGGACTATCTACCGCTCGGCGACATCATGGAGGGTGCGCTCGACGAGATCGAGGCGATCGGATCACGTTCGGGGGAGATGACCGGTGTGCCGACCGGGTTCACCGACCTCGACCAGCTCACCAACGGTCTGCACCCTGGCCAGATGATCATCATCGCGGCGCGCCCCGCCATGGGTAAGTCGACACTGGCGCTGGACTTTGCTCGTGCCTGCTCCATCAAGCACAACATGCCCAGCGTGATCTTCTCCCTCGAAATGGGCCGTAACGAGATCGCCATGCGTCTGCTGTCGGCCGAGGCACGCGTGGCCCTTCACCACATGCGCTCCGGCACGATGACCGACGAGGACTGGACTCGGCTCGCCCGCCGTATGCCGGACGTCTCAGCCGCACCGCTGTACATCGACGACTCCCCGAACCTGTCGATGATGGAGATCCGTGCCAAGTGCCGTCGACTCAAGCAGCGCGCGGACCTGAAGCTCGTGGTCATCGACTACCTCCAGCTGATGCAGTCAGGCGGCAAGCGTTCCGAGAGCCGCCAGCAGGAGGTCTCCGACATGTCGCGAAACCTGAAGCTCCTGGCCAAGGAGCTGGAACTGCCGGTGATCGCGCTGTCGCAGCTGAACCGTGGCCCTGAGCAGCGTACGGACAAGAAACCCATGGTCTCCGACCTGCGAGAGTCCGGCTCGATCGAGCAGGACGCGGACATGGTGATCCTGCTGCACCGTGAGGACGCATACGAGAAGGAGTCACCGCGCGCGGGCGAGGCGGACATCATCGTCGGCAAGCACCGAAACGGCCCGACAGCGACGATCACGGTCGCCTTCCAGGGGCACTATTCGCGGTTCGTGGACATGGCCCAGACGTAGAGCGGTGACCACGGCGGAGGGGAAACCCGCTCGACGCGGCGCCGCCCGCCCGCTGAACTTGCCCCATGACAACACCTCAGGACGAACTCCTTCCCGGCACGCGGCGGGCGTTGCTGCATCGGATCGCTGTTGCCCAGAGTGAAGGGCGGGCGCCGTCGTTGGTCGCGGCGGTGGTGAGGAACGGGGAGACAGTGTGGACAGGGGCGCGGAGCTCGGTGGACGGGCATGCGCCGGATGCGAACGTGCAGTACCGGATCGGTTCGATCACCAAGACCTTCACCGCTGTACTTGTGATGCGGCTGCGCGACGAGGGGCTACTTGATCTCGTCGATCCGCTGGAGAAACACCTGCCGGGTACCGGTGCGGGGGAGGCCACCATTGCCGAACTGCTCGCGCACACCGGTGGGTTGGCGGCCGAGTCGCCCGCGCCTTGGTGGGAGCGGACACCTGGATCACTCCGACCGGAGCTGGCCGATGTACTCGGGGAGCGGCCGTTGCTGCATCCCGTTGGTCGACGTCACCACTATTCGAACCCTGGCTACAGCATCCTCGGTGCGCTGATCGAGGAGTTGCGTGGCGCTCCGTGGGAGGACGTGCTGCGGCGTGAGGTGCTCGAACCCCTGGGGCTGCAACGGACCAGCGGACAGCCGCAGGCACCGCACGCGGGTGGCTGGGCGGTGCATCCCTGGGCCGATGTGCTGCTGCCGGAGCCGACCGAGGACCTCGGTCGGATGGCACCGGCCGGTCAACTCTGGTCCACCGCAGGAGACCTGGCGCGCTTCGCTGCCTTCCTCGCCCAGGGGGACGACCGGGTGCTGAGCGCTGCGTCCGTCGTGGAGATGCGTACGCCGGCTGCTCCGGCCGAACTGGAGGACGTGGCCGCCGGCTCGGCGTACGGCCTCGGTATGCAGATCCAGTACCGGGACGGCCGACTGCTGGTGGGGCACGGCGGGTCGCTGCCCGGCTTCCTGGCGAGCCTCACCATCGGTGTGGCGGACGACCTCGCGGCAGTCGTCCTGGCCAATTGCACCTCTGGCCCGCTGGTGTCCGCGGTCGCCGCCGACCTGGTAAAGATCGTCGCAGGGGCCGAGCCTAGGATTCCCGAGCCGTGGCGCCCGTTGCCCGAAGTCGATAGATCTGTACTGGAGTTGGCGGGCCAGTGGTACTGGGGGACCGCCCCCTACGCCCTGCGGTTGTCGGTCGATGGCGGCGTCTCGCTGGGGCCATTGGCCGGCGTCGGCCGCCGCTCGCGCTTCAGGGCGAACGGTGACGGCACCTGGACGGGCCTCGACGGATACTTCGCCGGAGAGCTTCTGCGGGCCGTACGGCGGCCGAACGGAGCCGTGGACCACCTGGACCTAGGGTCGTTTGTTTTCGTGCGTCAGCCGTACGACGAGGGGGCGTCTGTGCCAGGCGGGGTGGATCCGGAAGGGTGGCGCGGGATCAGGTAGGTGCCGGCCGCGACAATGCGTCATGTTTCACGTGAAACATGACGCATTTACGAGTGCTCAGAGCTGGAGTTTGAAGCCGACGTGCGAAGGACTGAAACCGAGCCGTTCATAGAAGCGGTGGGCGTCCGTACGGGAGGCGTCCGAGGTCAGCTGGACCAACTGGCAGTTCTCCCGGCGTGACGTGGCAATGGCCCACTCGATGAGCTGAGTGCCCAGGCCGCTGCCGCGTTCGGTGGCGTGGACACGCACGCCCTCGATGATCGACCGGGTCGCGCCCTTGCGGGACAGCCCGGGAACCATCGTGAGTTGGAGCGTGCCGACCACGCGGCCCTCGCGGACCGCGACGACCAAGTGCTGATTCGGGTCGGCGGTCAGACGATCCAGCGCGCCCAGGTATGGGGTCAAGTCGTCCGGTGATTCGCGCTGCGCGCCCAGCGGGTCGTCAGCGAGCATGCCGACGATCGCGGGAACATCCTCTGTTGTCGCGGGGCGTATCTCAAGATCTCCCATGATCGCAGCCTATGCGGGCAGGTTCACCGACTCCACGGCCCGGACCAGCGGAGCCAGTTCCGGGTCCTTGGCCGCTTCGTCGAGGGCCTCGCGGAGGGCGGTGTCATTGGTGGGGCGTGCCTCGTCGAGCAGCTTGAGCCCTGCCTCGCAGACGTTTGTGTAGATCCCTCGGCGGTCGGTGGGGCACAGATAGCGCGCGAGCAGCCCGCGGTCCTCAAGTCTGGTGACCAGCCGTGTCGTGGCGCTCTGGCTGAGGACGACCGCGTCGGCGACCTCCTTCATCTGCAGATGGCCGCCCAGGCCGTCGTGCTGTCGGCTGAGGACATCCAGCAGCGAGTACTCCCGCACGCTCAGCCCGTGCTTGCTCTGCAGGGAGCGCTCGATGCGACTCTCGATCCTCCCGTGCAACAAGGAAAGGGCGCACCAGCTCTGGGACAGGGCAGTGCGTGTGGGGACCATCGCCGGCATTGGCTGTCTCCTCTGTCCTGGAGCGGCTGACTTCAGGATAGGTCACAGGCGCGATAGTCGGCTGGCACGCATAGCAAGCGCATGCAATTACTGGCGAGCGGTGCCGCACACGAACATCGGTTGCCGTCAACCTCGGCAACGCCCTCTACGGCTCGCCTTCCTGTCGGCGGTCAGGGCAGCCAGTGCGCCCTCCGGACGCCGATGTGGATGTCCCTCGCCGCAATCCTTCAGCCCGCGGCCACGGTCAGAGGCGCGAACCGCCGTGTCCAGTCACCTGGCAGCTCGGTAATCCCATACGTCATCACGGTGTTGAAGCTCAGCGGCGCCAGCCCGCGTTCCTTTACCCAGGCCAGCAGTTCCTCGTGCCGCACGTCGATGTCCGTACGCAGCGGACGGTCGCTGTGGGCGGCGAGTGATGCGAGGAGTGCCTTCGCTGTCTCCGTGTCACGAGCAATCAGCGGACCGACGACATGGGTGTCCATATTGGGCCAGGCCGCCGCGTAGCCGATGATCCGGCCGTTCTCCTCGGCGACGCGCAACTGGTCGGCGAAGGCGGGCAGCCGGGTGAGGATGTGTGTGCGGTCGGTGCCGAACACCTCCTCGTCGAGCCGGATGATGCCGACGAGGTCCTCGGCCGTGGCCGCGCGGGTGCCGACCTTGGGCTCCGGCCCGTGTGGTGTGAAGCGTCCGCGCACCATCTCGGCCTTGCCGGTGACCTTGAAGCCAAGTTCTTCGTAGAGCGGGCGGCCGTTCGGGGTCGCGTGCAGTGTCAGGGGCGTGGTGCCCATCGCGGTGATGATGTGCTGCATCAGCCGCCGTCCGACGCCCTGGCGGGCATGCCGCTCGGCGACCAGCACCATGCCGATGGCTGCCAACTCGGGGTTTCCGTACGGTCCGTACTCGGTGACGATGCATGCGGTGATGAGCCCGCCGCCGGGGTCGTCGATGCCGTAGCCCTTCCCGGCAGTGAGCAGGAGACCCCACTTGTGTTCCTCGCGGGGCCAACCCCGGTCCTCGGACAAGTCGGCGCAGGCGGTGAGATCACGATGCGTCAGACGACGGATGGGCAGATCGACAGGGGAAGAAGGAGTCGGCACGCAGGTCAGGCTGTCCGACCGACGCCCCCGGCGTCCACCTGTTTGCGGTCGAACGCACGCTCTTTTGGCCATGTCGTGCCGGTCCGTACAGCGTGTGGACAGATGTTTCACGTGAAACGCTGAGCATCGGTCATCGGGCGACAGGCCCTAGCCTCGGCACACATGACGCGATTGCATCTCTTCGACCTCGACGGAACGCTGCTGCATGGCTCTGCTGCCCCCGTCGAGATATCCCGGCAACTGGGGCTCGACCGCGAAATAGTCGAGTTGGAACGGGCCTTCGTGACGCGCCGTGTCGAGCCTGCGGAGTACGCCCGGCAGGTGCACCTCCTCTGGGCAGAGCTGACCGTTGCCCATGTAGACGCGGCCTTCGCGGAAGCGCCCTGGCTGCGGCGGATCAGGGAGACCTGGGCTGAGATCAGGGCTCGAGGGGAGTACTGCGCCGTAGTCTCCCTGTCGCCCTCGTTCTTCGTCGAACGGCTGAGGGGGTGGGGCGCTCATGCGGCGTATGGCTCTCGCTTCCCCGCGGTGCCCTTCACGGAGCCACTGGATCCCACCGGAATCCTGACGCCCACGGCCAAGGTGGAGATTGCGGAGCGGCTCTGCGGACAGTTCGGGCTGACCCGGGCTGACTGTGTCGCGTACGGCGATTCGCTCTCTGACGCAGAACTCTTCGGGGCCGTACCGGTCTCTGTCGCGGTCAACGCCGACCAGCATCTGGCGGGCCTCGCTACGCACACCTACTCGGGGCAGGATTTGTGGGATGCCTATGAATTGGTGTGCGGCGCCAGGTAATTGAGGGAACCGATGGTTCGCCCTTTGCTCTTTCGTGGCGTGGAAGGGCCGGACTTGTGTGCGTGGCGACGGCCGGTATGGTCGACTCCGGTTCTTGTCCGCATCGGGGGTGCGTATCTCGCACACGCGGCAAGAGTCAGGGCAATGCAGCCTAACGGGACGGAGAGATCGAAGACTCGCATTTCCGGTTACACGGTGGAGGTGTTCGTCCACGGTGGGACGCTGCGATGAGAGCAGTGCGGCCAATGTCACACTCTGGCCTTACTTGTCCGTACGGAGTGGTGATCCGGGTTGAATGCGGTCGCATTGGACGGGGGGCGAAGGGGAAAAGTAAGCCGTCAGTGGGGGACGCGGGCACATTCCGACCGAGGAAATGTGCAGACCGACCGAAAGATGTTCGAGGCGAGGCAGACCATGGACGCTCCGACCACCACGTCGGCCGACAACGGCAGTTCTGGCGGCAGCGGCGGGAGCGGCTGGTTCAAGCCGCGCAAGCAGCCGGAGGCGCCCCCAGGCGGCGAGCAGGAGGCAATGGAAGGCAGCCGGCTGGCCGCGCTGCGCCCCGTGGGAAGGCCGGCTACAGGCGGTGCAACGCGTTCCTCGCCGGACGACAGTGACCGTCCGACTGTGACCGAGCCTCCGCCCGATCCGGCACGAATACCCGCGCCGTCGACCCCTGAGCTCCCGTCGACGCCTCCGACTCCCGCGCCATTGCCTCCCCTGCCACTCGCTCCCGCGTCGCCGCTTCCCGCGCCCTTCGCTCCCGCGCGTTCGGTCACCGGGCCCTCGATTCGCCCAGCCTTCGCCCCTGAGCCACAGGTTTCCGTACCCCCGGCTTTCGCCACGTCGGCCGACGCACTCGAGTCCGCTCCCCCCGCGTCCCACGTCGCTCCGGAGCCGAACCCTGCGCCAACCACCTCCGAGGCTTCCCGCACACCCCCGGCGCCGCACTCCGACACGCGCGTTCCCGTGCAGCGGCCCGCCCCGGCCTCCGAGCCGCTCCATGGGGCCTCCCCGGACGCAGTGCTCATCCGGCGGACCATGGAGGTGGTCGGTCCTGTAGCCGACAAGGCCACCTCGTACTTCTACGCGCTCCTCTTCGTTCGTCACCCCGAACTTCGTTCGCTATTCCCGGCCGCGATGGACACCCAGCGGGACCGGTTGCTCAAGGCGCTCCTCACCGCCGCCGAGCACATTGACAACACCGAGGTCCTGGTCGCGTATCTGCAGAACCTCGGCCGCGGTCACCGCAAGTACGGCACCCGGCCCGAGCACTATCCGGCCGTCGGCGAATGCCTCATCGGCTCGCTGAGCCGGTACGCCGCCGCGATCTGGGACCAGGAGACCGAAGCGGCCTGGGTACGGGCGTACACGACGATGTCGCAGGTGATGATCGACGCGGCGGCCGTCGACGAACTGCGCGCTCCAGCCTGGTGGTACGGGGAGGTGGTCTCGCATGACCTCAGGACCCCGGACATCGCCGTCATCACCGTCCGGCCCGACCAGCCGTACCCGTTCCTCGCTGGGCAGTACACGAGCTTGGAGACGCCGTGGTGGCCCCGCATCTGGCGGCACTACTCCTTCGCCTCGGCGCCCCGATCCGACGGGCTGCTGGCGTTCCACGTGAAGGCGGTGCCCGCAGGCTGGGTCTCCAACGCGCTGGTGCACCGCGCGCAGCCCGGTGACGTGGTCCGGCTCGGCCCGCCTGCCGGCACGATGACCGTCGATCACACCACCAACAGCGGCCTGCTCTGTCTGGGCGGCGGCACCGGCATAGCCCCCATCAAGGCCCTGGTCGAGGACGTTGCCGAGCACGGTGACCGGCGGCGGGTCGAGGTGTTCTACGGCGCCCGTACGGATCTCGATCTCTACGACATCGACACCATGCTGCGGCTCCAGCAGAGCCACCCCTGGCTCGCGGTGCGCGCGGTCATCGACCAACATGCGCATCTCCAGCTCCCCGACGCCGTACGGGAGTACGGGCCCTGGTACGAGTACGACGCCTATCTGTCGGGACCTCCCGGGATGATCCGCAGCGGAGTAGAGGCCTTGCGAAGCGCCGGTTTTCCCGCAGAGCGGATCCGCCACGACTCGGTGGAGGAGCTGGTCGTCACCGGGAGCTGACCCGCCTGCGCCTTCTCAGCCCAGGTCAGGTGCGTGCATCGCCCGTACGCCCTCGATGTTCCCGTCCAGATAGTGGCGCAGCGACAGTGGTACGAGGTGGACGGAGGCGATGCCGACCCGGGTGAAGGGGATGCGGACGATCTCGTACTCGCCGCAGGGCTCGTCGATTTCGGGGCCGTGCCGAAGCGAGGCATCCATGGATGCCAGACGGCAGACGAAGAAGTGCTGCACCTTTACGCCCGTGGCACCGCCGTCCGCGCCGATGTGCTCGACGGTGTCCACGAAGCAGGGCACCACATCGATGATCTTGGCGCCCAGTTCTTCGTGCACTTCACGGTGCAGGGCGTCGACGACGGTCGCGTCGTCCGCTTCTACCCCGCCGCCCGGAGTGAGCCAGTAGGGATCGACACTCGGCTTGGTCCGCTTGATGAGGATCAGGTCGTCGCCATCGAGCAGGATGGCGCGTGCGGTGCGCTTGACCACGGGTCGGACGGTCATGGGAGAAATGTGGCCCGGCTGGTTCCACGTGAAACATGTCGGCTCCTTGCGAAGGGCTCCCGGCGAAGCAAAGTTGCCGGGACCTCGGGAGCGAAATGGGGTGTTTCACGTGAAACGTCGCAGATCTATGGAGGCTCAGCTCCAGTCGGCCGCCGCGTGTTGGAGCCACTCGTGCGCCCGCGCGATGTGCGGCATCGCGAGTGTGCCGGTGCGGACCACCAAGAAGTACGTCCGCAGTGGGGGCACCGCCGGATCGTGCAGAGTAACCACCTCCCCGCGCTCCAAGGCGGCCGCGCACAGATAACGGGGCAGTACCGCGAGCCCCGCGCCCGCGGCCGCGCAGGCGAGCACCGCGCGCAGGTCGGGCACGATGACGGTGCCTGAGGCGGCCGGGCGGGAGTCGAAGACGGAGGCCCAGTAGCGGGCGACGAGGGGCAGTGATTCGTGTACCTCCACCACGGGGAGGTTCTCCAAAACAGACGCACCCCTGCGGCGCAGCTTCCCGGGGCCGATGTCGGCGGCCCAGCACGGAGCGGCGACCAGGACGTGCTCCTCGTCGCAGAGCGCAGTCGCCGTGAGCAGGGCGCCGCGCGGCCGGGCCGTAGTGATGGCCAGATCGTGATGCCCGGCGGACAGCCCCTCAATGGATTCCTCGGCATTGCTGAAGGAGACGCGCAGCGAGAAGCCCTGGCCGGCGTCCCCGGTCAGCTCAGTAAGCGCGGGAAGGGCGCGTTCCGCGGTGAACTCCGGTGGCCCGGCGAGGTGCAGCGTGCGTACCCAGAAGTCCTCGTTCAGTCCGGTCTCGGTGATCTCCACGAGCGCGTCGAGATGCGGCGCAGCTTTGTGGGCCAGTTCGTCGCCGATGCTCGTGGGGGTCACGCCCCGGGCCTGGCGCAGGAACAGGGGGCGTCCCAGTTGCTGTTCCAGGGTCCGGATCTGTGAGGTGACAGCAGGCTGCGAGAGGCCGAGCAGAGCGGCGGCACGAGTGAAGGAGCCAGCTCGGTGGACTGTCACGAAGGTGCGCAGCAAGGCCAGGTCCATGGCGCACCATCTCCCTTCTCCGCCTTTCTTCCGGCCCTCCGGCCGCGCCCAACTATAAATAAGTCGATAGGACCCTGTCGCTACAGTGATTGGACACTGACACAGAGTCAACTAGCCTTGTGTGCGCGGTTCTTCGCGTGCCGAACCGCGGCGGTCCGAGCCACGAGGGGGGAGGTTCGGGCCGCCGTCGCGCACCGCGGACAACATCTCGGTCAGGCTCGACTGGTCAGTCCGTCGACTCCTCCAGCGCGCGCAG
Organism: Streptomyces sp. NBC_00576; assembly: GCF_036345175.1. Taxonomy (NCBI): domain Bacteria; kingdom Bacillati; phylum Actinomycetota; class Actinomycetes; order Kitasatosporales; family Streptomycetaceae; genus Streptomyces; species Streptomyces sp. NBC_00576. The sequence goes on from NZ_CP107780.1 coordinate 5,401,132, forward strand.
CACATCCGCCACCAGGTCCCCCGGATCCTCGGCGCCGACCGAGAACCGAATGAAGCCCTCCGGCACGGCGTCCCCGCCCCACCTGCCGCGCCGTTCGGCCGTGGAACGTACTCCACCGAAGCTCGTCGCGTCGTCCACGAGCCGCAGGGCGCTGAGAAAGCGGTCGGCACGCGCACGCGTGGGCAACACGAACGAAACGACACACCCATAGTGCCGCATCTGCTGCGAAGCGATCTTGTACGACGGATCGTCCGGCAGCCCCGGATAACGCAGCCCGGTCACCTCGGGCCGCCCGCGCAGAGCCTCGGCAAGGGTCAGCGCGGTGGCGTCCTGCCGGTCGACGCGCAAGGGGAGCGTGGCGATCGACCGGTGCGCGAGCCAGGCCTCCATGGGCCCGGGAATCGCCCCGGCGATCTTGCGCCACCGTCGCACGGCGGCCATCGCGGAGGCGTTCGCACCGGTGACGTAACCGAGCAGCACGTCGCCGTGCCCGGTGAGCTGCTTGGTGCCACTGGCCACGGAGAAGTCGGCGCCGAGCTCTAGTGGGCGCTGGCCGAGCGGTGTCGCCAGGGTGTTGTCGACGGCTACGAGACAGCCGTGTGTGTGTGCCGCCGCGGCGAGCCGTCGTACGTCGCACACGTCGAGTCCCGGGTTCGACGGGGTCTCGATCCACAGCAACCGTGCGCCGTCGAGAACGTCCAGCTGAGCGTCGCTGCCGGTCGGAGCGGTGCGCACCTCGATGCCGTACGCCTCCAACTGGGCCCGGACCAGGGGCAGCGCCTGGTAGCCGTCGCCGGGCAGGACGACTGTGTCCCCGGTGCGCAGTTGGGAGAAGAGCACCGACGAGACGGCGGCCATGCCGGAGGCGAACACGAGTGTCTCGACGCCGTCCTGGTCCGGCGCCTCCAGCTCGCCGATGGCGCGCTCCAGCAGTGTCCAGGTGGGGTTCTCGTCGCGGCCGTAGGTGTACGGGCCGGTGGGGGCGCCCGGCAGGTGGTAGTGGGCGGCGAACACCGGGCCGGGGAGGGCCGGTTCGTGCTTGACCGGCTCGGGCAGCCCCGCCCGCACCGCGCGCGTGCTGTCACCCAAACCTGAGTTCGCAGGCCCGCTCGAACTTTTGTCCCCATCTGAATCGCTCATGCCGCCCGTCTCTCCACTTCCGCCTGTACTGCGGCGAGCAGACCGGCGCTCGCCGTCTCCACCATCTCAAGGCACTCCTCGAAGCCGTCCATACCCCCGTAGTACGGATCCGGGACGTCGAGATCGGCGCCTGCGGCGGGATCGTACGAGCGCAGCAGGCGTACCTTCTCCGCGTCCTTCGGAGTGGGCGCCAGGCGGCGCAGAGCCTTCAGGTGGCCTGAGTCGAGAGCGATGACGAGGTCGAGGCGGGCGAACCACGCGGCCCGGAACTGGCGGGCCGCGTGATCGCCGTCGTAGCCGGCTGCCTCCAGCACGGAGACCGTGCGCGGGTCGGCGCCGTCGCCCTCGTGCCAGCCGCCCGTGCCGGCGCTGTCGACCTCGACGAGGCCGGCCAGCCCGGCCTCCCCCACGCGCGCGCGGAAGACGGACTCCGCCATCGGGGAGCGGCATATGTTGCCGGTGCAGACAAAGCAGACACAGTAGGGCATCGGGTGTCCTCAGTCCTCGTCGGGCAGGATGACGTGCAGCGCCCAGGAGACGATCGAGATGATCAGGCCGCCCAGGACGGCGGTCCAGAAGCCCTCGACGTGGAAGCTCAGATCGAACTTGTCGGCCAGCCACGAGGTGAGCAGCAGCATCAGGGCGTTGACCACCAGGGTGATCAGGCCGAGCGTGAGGATGAACAGCGGGAAGGTGAGCACCTTCACGAGCGGCTTGACCAGGAAGTTCACCAGGCCGAACAGGAGCGCGACGACAACCAGTGTGCCGATCTTCTTGCCCGTGCTGTCACCGGTCAGGGTGATCTTGTCGAGTATCCATACGGCCACGCCGAGAGCGCCCGCGTTGGCGATCGTCTTGACTACGAAATTCTTCATGTGTCTGATCGTGGCAGAAGAGATCGGTTACGAGCGTGGGCGAGGGCGATGAAGGCATTCCGGTTGGATGAACTGGAGGCGGAACGTGCCGCCAACGACGGCGCCTACCTGCAGTTTCTGCGCGAACGGAACATGTCGGTCGGCCTGTACGCGCTGGACGCGGGCGAGCAGGACCCGCAGCAGCCCCATCGCCAGGACGAGGTGTACTTCGTGGTGAGCGGGCGTGCCGCGATCACGGTAGGCATGGAGACGACCCAGGTTGCGCGCGGCAGCGTTGTGTACGTGCCGGCCGGGGTGGCCCACAAGTTCCACCACATCAGCGAGGATCTGCGGGTCATGGTGGTCTTCTCTCCGCCTGAGAGCTGACCTGTTGCCTCAGGGTTCCCTAGGGGATCGATCAGGGGAGGACAAGGGATGCGAGGCCCCCGCCGTGCCCCTGTCGGCCCTAGCATCGAAGGCGGAACATCGAATGTCCCGGCACGAGCGAAGGGCACAGGCCCCGTGCGGATGCGACGGGCGGAGACGTAAGGAAAAGGGCGATGCGAGAGATCTTCGCGGGAATGCCGTGGTGGGTGAAGTGGGTCGCGGTGCCGGTCATCGCCCTCGTCGTGTTCGGCGGGCTGATAGCCACTGTCGTCGGCTTCGTCATCGGCCTGCTCTTCAAGGCGCTGGTCTTCGTCGCCCTGGTCGGCGGACTCATCTACGTCGTACGGAAGTTCATGTCGAGTTCGTCGTCGCGCAGCGACTGGTGAGAGCGGTGGGGCGAGGGGGGCACGGGAGGCGACGGGCGGGACGGCGCGGGCGCCGGTAACAGAAAACGCCGGTTCCCTCGGGCGGGGGAAGTTTCACGTACGGGCCGTCTGCGCGCGGTGACAGGCGGTTAGAGTCCGGAATTCGACGCGGGGACGACCTCGCGGACGGCGTACCCCCTCCTCCCGTGTCCTTCCGCACGGGCAGCCCCCTCGCCTTCGAGAGTGACCCCTCGTCATGGTCGACACCGCACCCGCGGAACCACAGGCTCCACCCGTACAGCGCCGGCCGGAGCAGCGGACCGCGCTCTCCCCAGGGACTCGCGTCCGGTCTGCCGAGAGACCCGTGTCGGCCTCGGTACCCGAGCACGTCCCGGCACCTGCTCCCGTGCTCGTGCCGCCCGCCGAGCACCCCACGGCGACCCTCATCGGCTCCGTACAGCGTGCGATGCATCTGCTGGAGTCCGTCGCGGCGCACGAGCACGGAGCCCCTGCCAAACAGCTGGCCCGCGAGACCGGCCTCGCTCTCCCGACCGCCTACCACCTGCTGCGAACGCTTGTCTTCGAGGGCTATCTCCGGCGCGAGAAAGGGCTGTTCTTCCTCGGTGAGGCAGCCGAGCGGCTGGGCAGCAGCGGTGCAAGGCAGAAACGTCGCAGCACTCTGGTCGACGCACTCGCGCACTGGCGGGACACGATCGGCGTACCCGTCTACTACGCGGTGTACCGCGACGGCGAGATCGAGGTCATGTGCGTCTCAGACACTCCCAGCAACCCGGCGGTCGAGGAATGGGCGGACTTCCGTGAGACCGGGCACGCGCATGCCGTCGGACAGTGCCTGCTCTCACAGTTGGACGAGCAGGACCGCCGGGACCATCTCGACCGTCACCCCGTCCAGGCGGTCACCCCCTACACCGTGCGCGACAGCCACTCGCTGCTGCGCCGCCTCGACCGGATGCGACGCATGGAACTGGTCGTGGAGCGGCAGGAGTACGCGCTGGGGACGGTCTGTGCGGCGATTCCGATCACCATCGGCTCCACGGCCGCCACATTGGCCATTTCTCTTCCTTCCCAACAGGCCGATCGACTGCTAGTAGCGGCACAGCAGTTGCAAACAGAGGTCGGAAGACTGCTGGGATCACTCGCGATCTCTATCAGTATCTGAAAACTCACTCCTTGTGATTCAACGTGTACTTTCAGCAAGATTCGAGCAGTATCAGAGCGATGATTCCAGGCCAGTCCACGGGAAGTGACAGGGATAGGCGATGCGCGAGTCGGTGCAGGCAGAAGTCATGATGAACTTTCTTGTCTCGGAGGATCTCTCCTTCCGCATTCCGGTGGAGCTGCGCTACGAGACCTGTGATCCCTATGCCGTCCGGCTGACCTTCCATTTGCCCGGTGACGCGCCTGTGACCTGGGCCTTCGGGCGTGAGCTGCTGATCGACGGCGTGGGGCGGCCTTGCGGGGACGGGGATGTGCGGATCTCGCCCGCCGACCCGGATGTCCTGGGCGAGGTGCTGATCCGGCTTCAGGTCGGCGGCGACCAGGCGCTGTTCCGCTCCGGTGCGGCGCCGCTGGTGGCGTTCCTCGACCGCACGGACAAGCTTGTGCCGCTGGGGCAGGAGCGTTCCCTCGCCGACTTCGACGCGCACCTCGACGAGGCCCTGGACCGCATTCTGGCGGAGGAACAGAGCGCGGGCTGAGCGAGTCCCGCCAGAGCTCTCGCCGGTGGTGTAACGCTTCTCCTTGGACGGAGGAGAAGCGGGCGCCGTACTTCAGCCCAGGCGCGTAGCCGGTGTGTCCCGACTCCGTCAGTGCTTGCGGCGACGGCCCTTCCCGGCGCGGGCCTGGCCCGAGTGGGCCGACCCCGTGCTCACCCCTGCACCCGCCGCAGTCCCTGTTCCGAGTCCGGCCCCTCCTGCGGTGAGCGGCGCCGTGCCCGGGCGGTCGGCCGAGACCATCAGGGCAGCCAGGAGCGTGGTCACCGGTACGGACGCGACCAAGCCGATCGAGCCCACGAGGGTCCGTACGATCTCCTCCGCGACGAGTTCGCTGTTGGCGACCGCCCCGACGCTGCTCTGCGCGATCGAGAAGAGCAGCAGCAGCGGCAACGCGGCCCCGGCGTAGGCGAGGACGAGGGTGTTGACGACGGACGCGATGTGGTCGCGGCCGATGCGGATGCCGGCGCGGTACAGTCCGCGCCACCCCATCGTCGGATTGGCCCCGTGGAGTTCCCAGACCGCCGATGTCTGCGTCACCGTCACATCGTCCAGGACGCCGAGTGAACCGATGATGACGCCCGCGAGCAGTAGACCGCTCATGTCGATGGACGGATACAGGCCATGGATAAGGCCCGTGTTGTCGTCCGTGTTGCCGGTCAACGCGGCCCAGTCGATGAACGACGAGCCGAGGATGCCGATCAGCACCAGCGAGATCAGGGTGCCGAGCACCGCCACAGACGTACGTGCCGAGAGGCCATGGCACATGTAGAGCGCGATCAGCATGATGGCGCTGGCTCCGATGACTGCCACGACCAGCGGGTTCGAGCCCTGGAGGACCGCCGGCAGGATGAAGAAGGTCAGCACCATGAAACTGACGGCCAGTGCGACCAGTGCCATCACACCGCGCATGCGTCCGACGATCACGACGGCGAGCGCGAAGATACCGGCCAGCAGGGCCATGGGGAACCGGCGGTTCACGTCGGCCACCGAATACTGGAGGTCCTTCGGCGCCGAGGGCTCGTAGGCCACCACGACCTTCTCGCCCTGGTGCAACTGCCGTGACTGGTCCGGCTGGACGATCTCCGTGAAAGTACGGCCCTTGTCGTCACCGGTGTCGACCCGGATCGTCGCCTTCTTGCAGTCGCCGGTCGCCTGCTGTTGTGCCGAGGATCCCTCGGCGGTGGACGTGTCGCCGGTCGGGGTGTCCCCCGAGGCGTTGACGGACTTGCAGTCCACTGCGACGACCTTGGTGACCGTGGCCTCCTGGGTCTGCCGGTCGAATCCGACGCCGGTGCGCTCGTGCGCCGGGGCACCCCCGGGCCACAGCACCACGAGCCCGACCACGACCGCTGCGGCGAAGGGGATCAGAATCGCCCCGATGATCTTCCGCAAGTGGATGGAGACAGGGGCGGCCGGGCCATGGCTGTGGCTGTGGCCGTGCGAGTGACCGTGATTGTCGTCAGGTTCGTGGCCGTCACCAGGCCCCCGCCCGTTCCCGTCCCCGTGCCCGTGCCCGTGCCCGTCACCGGGGCCGTGCCCACCACCAGAACTGCCGCCAGGTCCGCCACGATCACCGTCGCCGGGGCCCTTCCCGTGTCCTTGGTGGCCATGGCCGACGCCTTGTCCCAGGCCTGTTCCGTGATCGTGCCCGAATTCCGGGCCTCGATGGCCACCCGGGCCTGTGCGGCCCCCTTGACCCGCCCCCGCTCCGGGCCCGTAGCCGCGGTCGATCCTCTGGCCGGGCCCATATCCGGGACCGCCAGTAGATTCGGTTGGCCCGCCGTCGCCGCCGTTTCTGCTGCCCGGCCCGGAGCCGCGCTCGGCACCGCTTCCGCGCGGTGGCTCGGAGGACGGGTACGGGGATCCTTGCGTCGTGGTCACCGCCCGATCATCGCAAGAACGACAGGGGCCCTCTGTTCACCTCGCCCAAATTGACGCTAGCGTAGAGGCACCTTTGCACACGCGGGAGCTCGGAGCACCGGGCTGAGAGGGCGCTGACCTCCGTCTTAGCGATGTTTCACGTGGAACATGTGGAACGAGTGATGTTTCACATGAAACGTCGGCAGACGGAATCCGCTGCGTCGACCGCTGAACCTGTTACCGGGTAATGCCGGCGTAGGGAGTAGGTCTCATGACCATCAAGGACGCACGCACGCCTGCCTCCGACCAGGACGAACAGCCCATTGAGGGCGGCCAGTCCCCGGAGGCCGGGAAGTCCGTCGGCTGGCACAAGGGGTATGTCGGCGGCTCACGCCCCGACCTGCGGGTGCCGGTCCGTCAGGTGCACCTCACCAACGGGAAGTCGGTCACTCTGTACGACACCTCCGGCCCGTACACCGATCCGCTGGTCGACACCGACGTCCGCCGGGGGCTGGCGCCGCTACGCGACAACTGGATCATTGCCCGCGGTGACACCGAGGAGTACGCGGGGCGTCCCGTCCGCCCGGAGGACGACGGGATCAAGCACACGTCGCCGCGTGGCGGGCTCAGGAACCTCGACGCGGTGTTCCCGGGAAGGCCCCGGCAGCCACGCCGGAGCCGGAGCGGAGAGGCGGTGACGCAACTCGCGTACGCCCGCCGCGGGGAGACAACCCCCGAGATGGAGTTCGTGGCCGTCCGGGAGAACGTCGACCCCGAGGTGGTCCGCGAGGAGATTGCCGCGGGACGGGCGGTACTGCCCGCGAACGTCAACCACCCGGAGATCGAGCCGATGATCATCGGCAAGCGGTTCCTGGTGAAAGTCAACGCCAACATCGGCAACTCCGCGGTCACCTCCTCCATCGAGGAAGAGGTCGAGAAGATGACCTGGGCGACGCGCTGGGGCGCCGACACGGTCATGGACCTGTCCACCGGCCGCAATATCCACACCACCCGTGAATGGGTGCTGCGCAACTCCCCCGTTCCCATCGGCACGGTGCCGCTGTACCAGGCGTTGGAGAAGGTGGACGGCAGGGCCGAGGAACTCACCTGGGAGATCTACAAGGACACGGTCGTCGAACAGGCCGAGCAGGGTGTGGACTACATGACGGTGCACGCGGGTGTCCGCCTGGCGTACGTGCCGCTCACCGCGAACCGCAAGACGGGCATCGTCTCGCGTGGTGGCTCGATCATGGCGGCATGGTGCCTGGCACACCACAAGGAGTCGTTCCTGTACGAGAATTTCGAAGAACTGTGCGAGATTCTCGCCGCGTACGACGTGACGTACTCCCTCGGCGACGGTCTGCGGCCCGGATCGATCGCTGATGCCAATGACCAGGCACAGTTCGCGGAGTTGCGGACGCTCGGGGAACTCAACACGATCGCGAAGCGTTTCCACGTACAGACGATGATCGAAGGCCCGGGCCATGTCCCGATGCACAAGATCAAGGAGAACATCGATCTACAGCAGGAGATCTGTGCTGAAGCACCGTTCTATACGCTCGGCCCGCTGACGACGGACGTCGCGCCGGCGTACGACCACATCACTTCCGGCATCGGTGCCGCGATGATCGCCTGGTGGGGCACGGCCATGCTCTGCTACGTCACACCCAAGGAGCACTTGGGTCTGCCCAATCGTGACGACGTCAAGACCGGCGTCATCACCTACAAGATCGCCGCCCACGCAGCCGACCTCGCCAAGGGGCACCCAGGTGCGCAGGACTGGGATGACGCACTTTCCGACGCCCGCTTCGAGTTCCGGTGGGAGGACCAGTTCAATCTGGCCCTCGACCCGGACACGGCACGCGAGTTCCACGACGAGACCCTGCCGGCCGAACCCGCCAAGACGGCCCACTTCTGCTCGATGTGCGGGCCGAAGTTCTGCAGCATGAAGATCTCGCAGGACATCCGCCGCGAGCACGGCAGTACACCGGTGGAGATCGAGCAGGGCATGGCACAGAAGTCGAAGGAGTTCGCGGAGGCGGGCAACCGCGTCTACCTGCCGATCGCGGACTGACACCGACTCCCAGTGCCGGTTGACGCCGGTTCATGATGGATCGCGTCTCTGGGTGCGAGCGGCTTCCGAGTCGCTGTCAGGGCGCCTCGGAGACGCGGTAGGTCGACCAGGAGGTCACGCTCCCCGAGGAGATGGCCGGCCGGCTGGACGAGATCGAGGTGGAGAACGAGCGGCTGCGGGCAGAGGGGCGGACACACATGTGGAACAGCGTCCGTCACGCGGTCGAGTCGTTCGACATCTCCCGGACGGCCCTGGCCGAGCATCCGGAAGTTGCAGCTTCGGGTTGCCCCGGCCCTGGCCACCTGGCGATGGTCCATGTGCACGGCAGTACTCAGGTGGAGCGGGCGGAAGCCCAGGTGGTCAGGCGGCTTCAGTAGCTGCCCGCTCCACCTGAGTCCTGGGTCCCGCATCCGGGCCGGCCGGTCACTCCGGTGGGTGGTCCGGCCCTCCGAAGTCCGGGCTGCTGAAGTCCGGGCTCGTGAAGCTGGGGCGATGGTGGCTGGTCGTGGGACCGCCGTCGGGGCTGCTGAAGCCGGGCCGGTTGTAGCCGAGTTGGGGCATACGTCCCGTGGTGGGTTCCGGGGCCGGTTTGCGCTTCATGGCCGCTGTACCGGGGTCGGCGAGGGCCTCGCGGAGGAACGGCAGGATGCCGCGCTCCAACAGGGCCTCGCGCCAGGCTTCCCTGGCCTGCGCCACCTCCCCGGTCAGTTCGCCGTACGCTCCGGTCTCCTCCGCCTCCGGGCTGTTGCGCAGGGCGGTGAGAAGAAGGCCGACCGCGGCGACGAATATCGCCGCTGCGGTCACCGCACCGAACACCCATCCAGTGGTGAGCATGGTCTGGGCGAACGCCGGCTCGGGGTCGAGCATCTTGAGGATGTAGCCCACGAGCAGGAAGATCGCCGCGGCCGTGCCGGCGAGGACGGGAGCCAGAACCGCGACGACGGCGACGGCGCCCGCCCCGGCGGTCTCGGTGGCGGCCTCGCCCAGGGTGGTTGCGAACCCCATCGTGCTCGTGCCCGACTCGGTGGAGCCGGATTCGTGGGCGGACGCTGGGGCGGACGGCGCCGGGTGGCGCATTTCGTCGCGGACCTTCACGTAGTGCTGGTATTCGGTCGCCGCGGCGACCGTGATGAGAGCGGTGGCGTTGAGTGCCATGGTGCGCAGTTGTTCGGGGTTCAGCCGCTGACCGACGGCGGCCAGTTCCGGGCGGTGTGGGGCGGAGCGCAGCGCCTCATCGAGGATCCGCTCGTATTCCTGGCGGTCCTCGTTCAGCAGGTGCTGCGGAACGCTGTTCATGTGCATCCCCCGATGCTCCGTAGGGCTTGGGGCTCGGCATGCTGACGAGCCGTCGGGCAGAAACGGAGGGGAGCCTGCTACGGATAAGCCGATGGTAGAGCGGCGACGGCGCGCGGTGACAGGGGGTTTGAAGAAATTGCCGTCTGACTGTCCCCCGTCCGGTGCGGTACGTCGTCGGGGAGCGCCTGCCCGGGAAACGCCCGAGTATCCGTCAGAGCTCCAGCGGAAGCTCCTGGACCAGCAGTTTTCCGGCCATGGTCACGCCGCCGTCCATCGCGATGGCGAGTCCGTCGGCGTAGACATGCGGATGTTCGATGTTCGGGCCGGAATTGTCCTCACCGTCGTCCTCGGCGCCGACATCGCCCACCAGATACGGGATGGGGCTGTGGCCGTGAACGATGCGGGCGCCGCCGTACGTATCGAGGAGGGAGCGTACGGCCTCGGCGCCGCCCTCGTCGCGGAAGGAGAAGCGCTTGGTGAACTTGCGGAACAGATCCCACACCTCGTCCGCGTCGTTGCGCGTGATCGTCTCGCGGACGGTGTCGTTGACCGCCTCGATCGAGTCGCCGTAGTCGAGGTAGGCCGTGGTGTCCGAGTGCACGAGTAGGTGGCCGTCGACCTCCTCGATCGCGTCGAGACGGGCCATCCACTGGAGGTGGTGGTCCTGAAGCCGGTCCATGTCGGTCTTCTGGCCACCGTTCAGCAGCCAGGCCGCCTGGAAGGTGGCCGTGCCCGCGCCCGAGTTGACGGGGGTGTCACCGAACCGCTTGGCGCCCAGCAGCAGCAGCTCGTGGTTGCCCATGAGGGCCTTGCAGTAGCCGCCGGCCGCGGCTGCCTCGGCGGACAGCCGCATGACGAGGTCGATGACGCCGATGCCGTCCGGACCGCGGTCGGTGAAGTCGCCGAGGAACCAGAGCCGGGCGGTGCCCGCGGACCAGTTGCCCGCGCCGTCGATCAGGTCCTGTTCCTGGAGGGCGCCCACCAGTTCGTCGAGGTAGCCGTGAACGTCCCCGACGACGAACAGTGGCCCCGGGCCGTCCGCGGCCAGGGCCGCGGGGTCGATGGTCACCTGGAGCGTGTCATCGCGGTTGATGACGGGCAGGTCGCGTTGGGTGGGTGTGTACCCGTCCGGGTACTCCTCCAGGTCCGTCGGCGCCTGCGTGTCCTCCGGGGTCTCCTGGACCTCGGTGTCGGCTGCCCCGGCGGTGACGTCGCCGGGTGCCGTGCCGTCGGCGTACGGACCGGTCTCATGGACGTACGCGGGCACACGGAAGTCGCGCAACGTCGCCGTCCGCGTCACCTCGGGTCCCTGACCGGCCCCCTGAGTCATCGACCCCTCCACCATCGCGCCGCATCTGCACCGCATCGGACTGCCTGGTCGCAGCGGCCCGCGGTGTCGTGGGCCCATCATAGGAATGCGGATCGCGCCATGTGATGACCCAGGGGTGGTGAATCGGCGAAGGAGCCAGTTCACCGCGGCTTTCGCCCCGATTCGGAGGGGCTTTCCCGTACGGACCCGGCGTGAACTTCCCTACTTCGTGCCTCGGACATCGACGCTTCGTACGATCATGACACCGGCTCCTGTGAACCGTCCCGATGCCGGTGACCCGCGTTCCTGCACGGGGCCGGGCTCCCGCTTCCCCTACGGGGCCGACCCCTCGTACGGCCCCGCTCCTCGGGAGCCCGCCCCGCACAAGCCCACTGTCCCCGCCCCTCACCACCGTCCCCGGATCACCCTTCCTCGGGCGACCGCGGCGGACTGACCGTCGTGCGCGGCGGACGGCGCTGCGAAGACGTCCGCACGATCAGTTCGGTCGGTATCACCTGCTCGACCGGCAGGTCCGAGTCGACGTTCTCGATGGCGTCGATCAGGAGTTGGACCACCGCCGTGCCGATGCGGCGCGGCTTCAGGGAGAGGGTGGTGATCGGCGGCTCCGTGTTGGCGTACACCGTGGACTCGCTGCAGCAGACCAGCAGGAGGTCGTCCGGGACGCGCAGGCCGTAGCGGCGGGCCGCGGCCAACAAGTCGGTGCCGTTCGGGTCGAAGAGGCCGTAGACGGCGTCCGGGCGGTCCGGGCGGGCCAGCAGTCGGTCGGCGGCCACGGCGCCCGCGCACGGGTCGTGGGCCGGGTAGGCCTCGTACACCGGGTCCTGGCCGACCCGCTCGCACCAGCGCAGGTACGCCGTGGTGGAGAGGTTCGTGTAGGTGTCGGTCGAGGTTCCCGTCAAAAGGCCGATGCGGCGGGCGCCGGCGTCGGCCAGGTGGTCGAGGATGCCCAGGACCGCCGCCTCGTGGTCGTTGTCGACCCATGCGGTGACCGGGAGCGAGCCGGCCGGGCGGCCGTCGGAGACGACGGGCAGCCCCTGTCGTACGAGTTCGCTGACCACCGGGTCGTGGTCGGACGGGTCGATGACGACCGTGCCGTCCAGGGCGACGTTCGACCACACGTCGTGGCGTGAGGTCGCGGGGAGGATGACCAGGGCGTAGCCCCGGGCGAGCGCGGCCGAGGTGGCGGCCCTCGCCATCTCCGCGAAGTACGCGAACTCGGTGAAGGTGAAAGGTTCATCCCCGTACGTCGTCACGGTCAGACCGATCAGCCCGGACTTGCCGGTACGGAGGGTTCGGGCCGCGGCCGACGGGCGGTAGCCCAGCCGGTCGGCGACCTCACGGACATGGCGTCGGGTGGCGTCCGGGAGCCGGCCCTTTCCGTTGAGGGCGTCGGAGACGGTCGTGATCGAGACCCCCGCGGCGGCGGCCACGTCTCTGATGCCTGCCCGCTCCGGCCGACTGGCCCGTCGGGTTGTCTCCGCGCGGCTCACCTGGTGCTTCCCTGCTGCTGTCATGGCGAGCCGATAGTAGGGCTCATGCGGTGGGGTAGTGCGGACGCATATGCAGCCGTTGACAGGCACGTTTCTGCATGGTCAATTGTTATCAACTGCCTTAGAAAGAAAGTCAGTTGAACGATATTACTGCCCTACGTGACTTGTCGGCGCGCATAGGCCTGCCAAGTGACTGATGTTTCGAAGAGGTCTCAACTCACCTCTACGAGGGATGCGCGCCACGGCGTGAGCCACCGGCGCGTGCTGAGAAGTGTGATGCGCCCCCTGATTCGTGCAATTTTGCACGGTGATACCCGTGATGGGCGTGGGGCAGGTGAGGTGGGTGGGGTGGGCGCGCGGAGCGCGTCGGACGTGTCTCGGACCGACCGACCCGTACGCGGCGGCGCCGAATCCTCATAAGGTGAGAAGCATTGGTACCCGGTAACCGGCAGCGGGTGGCCGTGTTGAGCCGGTGGTGGTCATGAGGAGGACTGCGGTGAGCGAGACGAGCCCCAAGCTGCGCGCCGAGCTGGCGGGTATCCCCACGTACAAGCCGGGCAGGCCGGCGGCGGCCGGCGGCCCCGTGGCCTACAAGCTGTCCTCGAACGAGAACCCGTATCCGCCGCTGCCCGGCGTGCTGGAGACCGTTACGGCCGCGGCAGGGGCCTTCAACCGCTACCCGGACATGGCCTGTACGGAGCTCATGAACGAGCTGGCCGAACGTTTCGCCGTGCCGGTCTCCCATGTCGCCACCGGCACCGGCTCGGTCGGCGTCGCACAGCAGCTGGTGCAGTCCACCAGCGGGCCCGGCGACGAGGTGATCTATGCCTGGCGGTCCTTCGAGGCCTATCCGATCATCACGCAGATCGGTGGCGCCACGTCGGTCAAGGTCCCGTTGACTCCCGGGGACGTGCACGACCTCGACGCGATGGCGGACGCGATCACCGACCGCACCCGGTTGATCTTCGTCTGCAACCCCAACAACCCGACCGGAACGGCCGTCCGGCGGGCCGAGCTGGAGCGGTTCCTGGACCGGGTGCCCGGTGATGTGCTGGTGGTGATAGACGAGGCGTACAAGGAGTTCGTTCGCGATATCGAGGTGCCGGACGGCGTCACGCTCTACCGCGACCGGCCGAACGTCTGTGTGTTGCGGACCTTCTCCAAGGCGTACGGCCTCGCCGGGCTCAGGGTCGGGTTCGCGATCGCGCACGAGCCGGTGGCGGCGGCGCTGCGCAAGACGGCGGTGCCGTTCGGGGTGAGCCAGCTCGCCCAGGACGCGGCGGTGGCCTCGCTGCGGGCCGAGGACGCGCTGCTCGGCCGGGTCGGTTCGCTGGTGTCCGAGCGCACGCGGGTGGTCGACGGTCTGCGCGGCCAGGGCTGGACGGTGCCAGAGACCCAGGCGAACTTCGTGTGGCTGCGGCTGGGGGAGCGCACGGTGGACTTCGCGGCGGTGTGCGAGCGGGCCGGGGTGGTCGTCCGGCCGTTCCCGGGCGAGGGGGTTCGGGTGACGGTTGGCGAGACCGAGGCGAACGACATCTTCCTGAAGACCGCGGAGATGTTCCACAAGGAGTTCTAGGACGGTTCCGGAGCCTGTCCGGCAGGCCATGTGCGGCACGTCACTCACCACGGGTGACGTGCCGTTTTGCTGCCCTGGAGGTCCTGAATCGCTCGCTCCGGGGCAGGCGGAGGCTGTTTGGGCACCCCGCGTCTCCCGGGTCGAACGGGGATGCGCCATAATTGCTTGTGAATGTGAACGCGTTCACAAGCGCTTCCCGTTTGTCCCTCTCGTGCGGGTCGGCGACCGGGACGGACCGCCGAAATGATCACGCCTTGTAAGGAGGAGATGTGGACATCGCTCTGGCGCCGGAGACTCTGGCGCGATGGCAGTTCGGCATCACCACCGTCTACCACTTCCTGTTCGTCCCGCTGACGATCTCCCTTGCCGCGCTCACCGCCGGCCTGCAGACCGCCTGGGTGCGCACGGAGAAGGAGAAGTACCTCAAGGCCACCAAATTCTGGGGCAAGCTCTTCCTGATCAACATCGCGATGGGTGTCGTCACCGGCATCGTGCAGGAGTTCCAGTTCGGCATGAACTGGTCCGACTACTCGCGCTTCGTCGGCGATGTCTTCGGTGCCCCGCTCGCCTTCGAGGCACTGATCGCCTTCTTCTTCGAGTCCACCTTCATCGGGCTGTGGATCTTCGGCTGGGACAAGCTCCCGAAGCGGATCCACCTGGCCTGCATCTGGATGGTCTCGATCGGCACGATCCTGTCGGCGTATTTCATCCTCGCGGCCAACTCCTGGATGCAGCACCCCGTCGGCTACCGGATCAACGAGCAGAAGGGTCGCGCCGAACTCACCGACTTCTGGTTGGTCCTCACCCAGAACACCGCGCTGACCCAGGTCTTCCACACCCTCTCCGCGGCCTTCCTCACGGGCGGCGCTTTCATGGTCGGCATCGCCGCCTTCCATCTGACACGCAAGAAGCACATCGACGTGATGAAGACCTCGCTGCGGCTCGGCCTGGTCACCGTGGTCATCGGCGGTCTGCTCACCGCGGTCAGTGGCGACACCCTCGGCAAGGTGATGTTCAAGCAGCAGCCGATGAAGATGGCCGCCGCCGAGGCCCTCTGGGACGGCGAGGCGCCCGCGCCCTTCTCGGTCTTCGCCTACGGCGACGTGGAGAAGGGCCACAACAAGGTCGCCATCGAGATCCCGGGCCTGCTGTCCTTCCTCGCCAACGACGACTTCACCTCGTACGTCCCTGGCATCAACGACGTCAACAAGGCCGAGCAGGAGAAGTTCGGGCCCGGCGACTACCGGCCCAACATCCCGGTCGCCTACTGGGGCTTCCGCTGGATGATCGGCTTCGGGATGACGTCCTTCGCGATCGGGCTGGCCGGTCTCTGGCTGACCCGCAAGAAGTTCATGCTGCCGCAGCATCTGCGGGTCGGCGACGACGAGGTGCCCCACCTCTCGCTGATCCCCGGCAAGGTGCTCGGCCCGACGCTCACCAAGTGGTACTGGCGCATCGCGATCCTCACCCTGGGCTTCCCGCTGATCGCCAGCTCGTGGGGCTGGATCTTCACCGAGATGGGCCGTCAGCCGTGGGTCGTGTACGGCATCTTCCAGACAAGGGACGCGGTCTCCCCCGGAGTCTCGCAGGGCGAGATCCTCACCTCGATGATCGTCTTCACCTCGCTCTACGCGATTCTCGCCGTCATCGAGGTGAAGCTCCTCGTGAAGTACGTCAAGGCCGGGCCGCCCGAACTGACCGAGGCCGACCTCAACCCGCCCACGAAGATCGGCGGCGACTCCCAGGACGCCGACAAGCCGATGGCCTTCTCCTACTAGGCCCAGGGAGCTGGAATCGCCATGGAACTTCACGACGTCTGGTTCGTCCTCATCGCCGTCCTGTG
This sequence comes from Streptomyces sp. NBC_00576, assembly GCF_036345175.1. Taxonomy (NCBI): domain Bacteria; kingdom Bacillati; phylum Actinomycetota; class Actinomycetes; order Kitasatosporales; family Streptomycetaceae; genus Streptomyces; species Streptomyces sp. NBC_00576. Next base: position 5,417,083 of record NZ_CP107780.1, read on the forward strand.
GATCGGCTACTTCTTCCTGGAGGGCTTCGACTTCGGGGTCGGCGTCCTCACCAAGCTGCTCGCCCGCGACCGGGCCGAGAAGCGGGTCCTCATCAACACCATCGGGCCCGTCTGGGACGGCAACGAGGTGTGGCTGCTCTCGGCGGGCGGCGCGACCTTCGCCGCCTTCCCCGAGTGGTACGCCACCCTCTTCTCCGGCTTCTATCTGCCGCTACTGCTCATCCTGGTGTGTCTGATCGTGCGGGGCGTCGCCTTCGAGTACCGAGTGAAGCGCCCCGAGGAGAACTGGCAGCGCAACTGGGAGACCGCGATCTTCTGGACCTCACTCCTCCCGGCGTTCCTCTGGGGCGTCGCCTTCGCCAACATCGTGCGCGGGGTGAAGATCGACGCGGACTTCGAGTACGTCGGGAATCTCGCCGACCTGCTCAACCCGTACGCCCTGCTCGGCGGCCTGGTCACCCTGTCGCTGTTCACCTTCCACGGCACGGTGTTCGTCGGTCTCAAGACCGTCGGGGACATCCGGGAACGGGCGCGGAAGCTGGCGGTCCGCGTCGGACTCGTGGCCGCTGTTGTCGCGCTCGGGTTCCTGAGCTGGACCCAGGCCGACAAGGGCGACGGCGGCTCCCTGGCCGCGGCGATCGTGGCCGTGCTCGCCCTAGTGGTCGCGCTGGGGGCGGCGCGGAAGGGGCGTGAGGGCTGGGCGTTCGCGTTCTCCGGGGTCACCATCGTGGCAGCCGTCGCGATGCTGTTCCTGACACTCTTCCCGAACGTCATGCCGTCCTCGCTCAACCCGGACTGGAACCTCACGGTCACCAACGCCTCGTCGAGCCCGTACACGTTGAAGATCATGACGTGGTGTGCGGGGATCGCCACCCCGATGGTCCTGCTCTACCAGGGCTGGACGTACTGGGTGTTCCGCAAGCGGATCGGCACACAGCACCTCGCCGAGGCCGCGCACTGAGCCGTCTTTGTCTGCGTTATCTCTGTCTGGGGGAGGTGGTTTCGCGATGTTTCACGTGAAACTTCGCGAAACCACCTCTCTGGACCGAAGGGCATGTTTCACGTGAAACCAATCGATCCGCGGCTCCTCCGGTACGCCGGTGCCACGCGCCGTTTCCTGCTGGCGGTCGTCGGCCTCGGTGCCGTCGGCGCGGGGCTGGTCATCGCACAGGCCATGCTCATCGCCGAGGTGGTGGTCGGCGGCTTCCAGCACGGACTGCCGGTCTCTGAACTTCGTACGCCCCTCATGCTGTTGGTGGCCGTCGCCGGTGGCCGGGCGGTGGTGTCCTGGCTCACCGAGCTGGCCGCGCACCGGACAAGCGCGGCAGTGAAGTCGGAGTTGCGCGGGCGGTTGCTGGAGCGGGCCGTCGCGCTCGGCCCCGGGTGGCTCGGCGGGCAGCGGACCGGATCGCTGGTCGCCCTCGCGACTCGGGGAGTCGACGCGCTCGACGACTACTTCTCGCGCTATCTGCCGCAGTTGGGGCTCGCCGTGGTGGTGCCCGTGGCCGTGCTGGCGAGAATCGTCACCGAGGACTGGGTGTCGGCCGCGATCATCGTCGGCACCCTGCCGCTCATTCCGGTCTTCATGGTGCTGATCGGCTGGGCCACACAGTCCCACATGGACCGTCAGTGGCGGCTGTTGTCCCGGCTGTCGGGCCACTTCCTCGATGTCGTGGCAGGGCTGCCCACGCTGAAGGTGTTCGGCCGGGCCAAGGCACAGGCCGAGTCGATCCGGCGGATCACCGGTGAGTACCGGCAGGCGACGATGCGGACCCTGCGAATCGCCTTCATCTCGTCCTTCGCGCTGGAACTGTTGGCGACGCTGTCCGTCGCGCTGGTCGCAGTGACCATCGGCATGCGGCTCGTGCACGGCGAGATGGACCTCTATATCGGGCTCGTCATTCTCATCCTCGCGCCCGAGGCGTATCTGCCGCTCCGGCAGGTGGGCGCCCAGTTCCACGCGGCGGCGGAGGGCCTGGCCGCGGCCGAGGAGATCTTCGCCGTGCTGGAGACGCCGGTGCCGGAATCCGGGACCGGGGCGGTTCCGGAGGGCGGGGTGGCCTTCGAGGGTGTGACAGTCCGGTATCCCGGGCGGTCGGTGGACGCGGTGGCGGACGTGTCCTTCGCTGTCGAGGCTGGCGAGACGGTCGCGCTCGTCGGGCCGAGCGGCGCGGGCAAGTCGACGCTGCTGCACGCGCTGCTCGGGTTCGTACGGCCGACGGAAGGGCGGGTGTCGGTCGGGGGCACCGATCTCGCCGGCCTCGATCTGGAGCAGTGGCGTTCGCGGGTGGCCTGGGTGCCGCAGCGGCCCCATCTGTTCGCCGGGTCGATCGCCGAGAACGTACGGCTCGCTCGGCCTGACGCCGACGACACCGCCGTACGGAGGGCATTGGCCGACGCCGGTGCGATGCAGTTCGTGGACGCGCTGCCCGAGGGCGTCCACGCGGTGCTCGGTGAGGACGGCGCAGGGCTCTCCGCCGGGCAGCGGCAACGGCTCGCGCTGGCCCGGGCGTTCCTCGCGGACCGGCCTGTGCTGCTGCTCGACGAGCCGACGGCCGCGCTGGACGGGGACACCGAGGCCGAGGTCGTGGGCGCCGTACGGCGCCTCGCTGTCGGCCGGACAGTGCTGCTGGTCGTGCATCGACCGGCGTTGTTGGGGGTGGCGGACCGGGTGGTGCGGCTGGAGGAGGCTGTCCGCGCCGCTCACCTGCCTGGTTCCGAGCAGGTCGGCGGTTCCCTCGGCGGTGACGGACTTCTCGTGGGCGGTCCGCAGGGTGCACAACTCCCTGTGTTCGACGAGGAAGAACTCGTGCCCGGTGCTTCCTCGGGGCGACTCGGTGTGCTTGCGCGGGTGCGGGCGATGTCCGGGGCCCGGCGTGGGCGGCTCGGACTCGCGCTGCTCCTCGGGAGTCTCGCGCTCGGCAGCGCCGTCGGGCTCATGGCGACCTCCGGGTGGCTCATCTCGCGGGCCTCGCAGCAGCCGCCCGTGCTGTACCTGATGGTCGCGGTGACGGCCACGCGTGCTTTCGGGATCGGGCGGGCCGTCTTCCGGTACGCCGAGCGGCTGGTGTCGCACGACGCCGTGCTGCGGATGCTGGCCGACACCCGAGTGGCCGTCTACCGGCGCCTGGAACGGCTGGCGCCCGCCGGACTCCGGACGACCAGGCGCGGCGACCTGCTGTCGCGGCTCGTCACCGATGTGGACGCCCTCCAGGACTACTGGCTGCGCTGGCTGCTGCCCGCCGGGGCCGCTCTTGTCGTCTCCACCGCCTCCGTCGGGTTCACGGCGTGGCTGCTGCCGGAGGCCGCGGCCGTGCTCGCCGCCGGGCTGCTCGCAGCAGGCGTCGGCGTCCCCCTCGTGACCAGTGCTGTGACCCGGCACGCGGAACGCCGGCTCGCCCCGGCCCGCGGGGCACTCGCCACACGCGTGGCCGACTTGCTCACCGGAACCGCCGAGTCGACGGTCGCGGGCGCCCTGAAGGGACGTACCGAGCAGGTACGTCAGGCTGACTCCGCACTCACCCGGATAGCCTCGCGCGCCGCCACAGCTACCGCGCTCGGCGACGGACTCACCTCGCTGCTGTCCGGCCTGACCGTCGCAGCCACCGCCCTCGTGGGCGCCCAAGGAGTCGCCGCCGGGCGGCTCGACGGAGTGGTGATGGCTGTCGTCGTCCTCATCCCCCTGGCCGCCTTCGAGGCCGTCCTGGGGCTGCCGCTCGCCGCGCGCTACCGGCAGCGGGTGCGCAGGAGCGCCGAGCGCGTGTACGAGGTCCTGGACGCGCCCGAGCCCGTACGCGAACCCGAAGAGCCGCGCCCTGCGCCGCTGTCGCCCTTCCCGGTCGTCGTCAAGGACCTGGCCGCCCGCCATGCCGGACAGGACCGGGACGCGCTCGCCCGCCTCGACCTCACCCTCGACGAAGGGCACCGGATCGCCGTCGTCGGCCCGTCCGGGTCCGGCAAGACGACCCTTGCGCAGGTGCTCCTGCGGTTCCTGGACGTGGGCGCAGGCTCCTACACGCTGGGCGGCGTGGACGCGTACGCCCTGGACAGCGACGACGTACGGCGGCTGATCGGGCTGTGCGCCCAGGACGCGCACCTCTTCGACAGTTCCGTGCGCGAGAACCTGCTGCTGGCGAAGAAGGACGCGACCGAGGACGACCTGCGCGGCGCCCTCGCGCGGGCGCGACTGCTGGACTGGGCCGAGTCGCTGCCCGATGGGCTCGACACACTGGTCGGCGAGCACGGGGCGCGGCTGTCCGGCGGACAGCGGCAACGGCTGGCGCTCGCCCGGGCGCTGCTCGCCGACTTCCCGGTGCTCGTGCTCGACGAGCCCGCCGAACACCTCGACCTGCCGACCGCCGACGCGCTCACCGCCGATCTCCTGGCCGCGACCGAAGGCCGTACGACGCTGCTCATCACCCACCGGTTGGCCGGCCTCGACGCCGTGGACGAGGTGATCGTGCTGGACGGGGGGCAGGTCGTGCAACGGGGGACGTACGTGGAGCTGGTCGCCGTCGAGGGGGCGCTGCGGAGGATGGCGGAGCGGGAGACGGAGTCCGAGCGGTTGGCGCTGGTGGCGGCGGTGCGTTAGTCCCCTGCTCGTCAGGAGGTCTCTCCAACTCGGCCTTCAGGTATCTCGACTTTCGATGACAAAGAGCGCTGATTGGTCTCGTGGGCCCGAAGATCGTCGCCATGGACGCGGAACGGCCCTCCGAGGCTCTCGGTGTTCGAGGACCGCGGCCGGATCGCCCGTGGCCTGCACGACCTCGTCATCCAACGGATGTTCGCCACCGGGATGATGCTCGAAAGCGCCCAGCGCGGGTCGGTCGCGCCCGAGGTGCGGAACGGCGTCGGCAGGGCCGTCGACGAACTCGACGTCACCATCCAGGAGATCCGCACCGCGATCAAGAACCTCGTCGCCGCTCTACGGGAGGGGCTGTCCAATGCCTTCAGCCTGCCCGCGTCCTGGATTGATGTCGTGGTCGACGCGAACGTGCCCTGCCGGACGGCCGACCCGTACTGAGGCTGCCGTGGACCCCGTTGCTGAGCCGTTCGTGGCAAGGAGTCCCCCAGGCGTACGACTTGAACAGGCCACCGGCCCGGTTTGCGGTACACGATCGCTGACATGGGCTCACATCGCCGTCATCCACTGCTTGTTCCGGCGCTGCTGTGCGCGCTCGCGTTCCTCGTCGCCCGGCCCACGGCTGCCTCGGGCGAAAACGCGGACTTCGGATCCGACTCCGATACGGACTCGGGCCTCAGCGCCGAGGTGACCCGGCTCTACGCGGATGCCGCCGTGGTGACGCAGAAGTACGAGGCCGGACGGCGCGAGTCGAAGGCGGAAGGGGCCCGGGCACGACGGTACGAGGAACTCCTCACCCGCGAACGGCGCGACATCGCGGTCCTGCACGAGGACCTGGGCCGGATCGCACGCGGCCAGTACCGCAGTGGCGGCGGCCTGCCTCTCACCGCGCAGATGCTGCTCGCGGACAGCCCCGATGAGCTGATGCGCGGTCAGCGAGCCGTGTGGCAGGCCGATCTCGCCGTCAACAACGCGATCGGCAAGAGTCGGCGCGCGGAGGCCCGGCTGGCCGCCGACGAGGCGAAAGCTGCGGCGCAGTGGCAGAAACTGGAGCGGCGGAACAGTGAAATCGCCGAGCTGAAGCGGACGATCGAGGCGAAACTCGAAGAGGCCCGCTGGACGCTGCAGGGCCGGGCCGACGCCTCGGTCGCGGCCGGCTCGTGCCGGGGCGCCGTCCGGCTCGACCAGCCGGACCCCGGGACCATGCCGGAGTTCGTCACGCCCGTGGAGACCTACGAGCTCTCCGCGAGTTTCGGCAGCGGCGGCGACCGGTGGGCCAACGGGCACACCGGGCAGGACTTCGCGGTACCGATCGGCACCCCGGTGCGGGCGGTCGGCGCCGGCACGGTGGTGTCGGTGTCGTGCGGGGGAGCCTTCGGTATCGAGATCGTGATCGAGCACCCCGGGGGCTACTACACGCAGTACGCGCACCTCGCCGCCGTCACCGTCGACCAGGGGCAGCGGGTGACCCCGGGCCAGTGGATCGGCCAGACCGGCACGACCGGCAACTCGACCGGCCCGCACCTGCACTTCGAGGTACGCGTGACACCAGAACTGGGGTCGGGGGTGGACCCGGCGGCGTGGCTGATGGCGCACGGGGTGCAGTTGTAGGACGCGGTCCCCGTACGACGGCTTCCTCAGAGGCGTTCCGCGAGCAGCCGCTCGATCACGACGGCCACCCCGTCCTCGTTGTTGGGCGCCGTGTGCCCCGAGGCTGCCGCGAGGACGTCGGGATGCGCGTTGCCCATCGCGTAGGACCGGCCCGCCCAGGTGAGCATCTCGACGTCGTTCGGCATGTCCCCGAAGGCGACGACCTCTTCGGCCGAGATGCCCCGCTCGGCGCAGCACAGGGCCAGGGTGCTCGCCTTGGAGACCTCGGGGCCGCTGATCTCCAGCAGAGCGCTGGGGCTTGAGCGGGTGACGGTGGCACGGTCGCCGATCGCGAGCCGGGCGGTGGTGAGGAACGCGTCGGGGTCGATGGTGCGGTGGTAGGCCAGGATCTTGAGCACGGGCTCACCGTCGCTCGGCCCGCCCGGGGCCAGCAGCTTCTCCGCGGGTGCCAGATTGTCCGGCACCTCCATGTGCAGCTTCGGATACTCCGGCTCCTGGTGGAAGCCGTACGTCTGCTCCACGGCGTACACGGTCCCCGGCGCGGCCTCGCGCAGCAGTCGTACGGCGTCCAGCGCGTTGTCCCTGGCCAGCTCCCGCACCTTCACGAAGCGGTGGGCGCCGGGGCCGCCGTGCAGGTCGACCACGGCGGCGCCGTTGCCGCAGATCGCCAGACCATGACCGTGGACATGCTCGCTGACGACGTCCATCCAGCGGGCCGGGCGGCCCGTGACGAAGAAGACCTCGACACCCGCTGCCTCGGCGGCGGCCAGGGCGGCGACCGTGCGTGGGGACACCGACTGGTCGTCGCGCAGGAGCGTGCCGTCGAGGTCGGTGGCGATCAGCCGGATGGGAAGGGCGGCGGCGGGGGTCTCGGGCTCTCTGGTCGCTGAGGTCACCCGGCCATTCTCGCGTATGTGCGTGCACGCCCGTGCGGGAGCCCGCACAGGTGAGTGGCCGCCACGGTCCCGCGTCAGCGCAGCTGCGCCGGTGCCTCTGTGGCGATGCGCTCGAAGACCCGCTCGTCGGCCGCGAAGTCGGAGTCGGGGATGGGCCAGTGGATCACGATCTGGGTGAAGCCCAGCTCCTGATGCCGGCCCGCGAAATCGACGAACGCGTCCACGGACTCCAGCGGACGCCCCCGGTCCGGGGTGAACCCGGTGAGCAGGATCCTGTCGAGCCCGTTCATGTCCCGGCCGATCGCGGCGCAGGCGTCGGCCAGCTTCTCGGTCTGCCCGCGCAGGGCCTGGACCGACTGCTCGGGCGTGCCGTTCTCGTACAACCGCGGGTCGCCGGTCGTCACCCACGCCTGCCCGTACCGCGCGGCGAGCTTCAGCCCGCGCGGCCCGGTGGCGGCCACCGCGAAGGGCAGCCGGGGGCGCTGCACACAGCCCGGGATGTTGCGCACCTCGTGGGCCGAGTAGTAGTCGCCCCGGTACGAGACACCGTCCTTGCCGTCCTCGGCCAGCAGCATGTCGAGGAGCGCGACGAACTCACCGAACCGGTCGGCACGCTCCCGGGGTGTCCACGGGTCCTGGCCGAGCGCGGTGGCGTCGAAACCGGTGCCGCCCGCGCCGACGCCGAGGGTGATCCGTCCGTTCGACACGTCGTCGAGGGAGATCAGCTCCTTGGCGAGGGTCACCGGGTGCCGGAAGTTCGGCGAGGTCACCAGGGTGCCCAGGCGCAGCCGGTCGGTGACAGCGGCGGCGGCCGTGAGCGTGGGCACGGCACCGAACCACGGGCCGTCCCGGAAGGTGCGCCAGGACAGGTGGTCGTAGGTGAAAGCGGTGTGGAAACCGAGCTGCTCCGCGCGCTGCCAGGTCGAACGGCCGCCCTCGTGCCAACGGCGGTACGGCAGGATCACGGTGCTCAGGTGCAGACTCATGCTTGAGAGCCTAGGCGCCGTTCATGTTTCACGTGAAACAGTCACCGGGGACTCGCCGAGGGGTCACGGACGCGGCTGCTGAGCCACGGGGTGAGGCCGAGCAGCGGGATGTCAGGGCACTCGACGCCCTCGATGGTGATCAGCGCGTCGTCGTCGGGGAAGAGACGGGCGGTCACCCGGGGGACTCCGCCGAGCTCGGCGAAGGCCTCGTGCGGGAGCGAGCCGTCCGGGTCCGTGGTGACGCCGATGCCCGCGGCCGTGCGCCGGGAGTCTGGTCGGCGCCGATGTCGTGGCCGACCTCGATCTCATGGGCGTACTCGGCGGCGAGGGCGGGCAGGGCGGTGACGGCGGCCTCGGTGGTGGGCAGGTGGTCCATGGCCTCGATCATGCCGGGGCCGGTGCCGTGCGGCGTCAGTGCGGGCCGGAGAACCGCAGATAGCGCGGCGGTACGGCCTCCGTGAGCCACACGCCGTTCGCGCTCACGTGGAAGAGGTGGCCATCGTGGTGCATGGCGGCCGAGTGCACCGAGAGCACGACGGCGCGGCCCCGGCGGGCGCCGACCCGGGTCGCGGTCTCACGGTCGGCCGAGAGGTGCACGGCGTGCCGGTTCATGGGCCGCAGGCCCTCGGCGCGGATCGCGTCCAGGAAGCGGTCCACCGTGCCGTGGTAGAGGTACGGCGGTGGGGTGGCCGGGGGCAGCCCGAGGTCGACCTCGACGCTGTGGCCCTGGCTGGCGCGGATGCGGGTTCCGTCGATCGCGAAGCGCTTCTTGTCGTTGGCGGCGACCACGTGATCCAGTTCGTCGCGGGTGAACCGGAAGCCGTGGGCCGTCGCCGCCGCTATCAGCGTGTCGATCTCGACCCAGCCGGCCTCGTCGAGCGCGAGCCCGATCCGCTCCGGCTGGTGCCGCAGATGCTTCGACAGGTACTTCGACACCTTCACGGTGCGTCTTTCATCCATCCCGTAAGAGTGGGCGGCGAGACGGTGATCACGCACCTGATTTTGTTCGCCAGGTTTGATCCACAGCCAAGTGCAGTTATCCACAGGGGAATTGAAGAAACTGTGGACAACCGGCCGTTGTTTTAGGCCTTTTGGTCAACTTAAGCGTATTTTCTCCTGTTTGGAATCGCTGGTCACAGCGGCGGGTCCATCCGTGCCAGCGCCCTCAACGCCCCTGGCATGAAGCGGGACATGAGATGCGCTCCCCGAGCCTCCGGCGTCACCGGTGCGACCGCCTCGTTGCGGACCACCGCGCGCAGGATCGCCGAAGCGACTTTCTCCGGAGGGTAGTTGCGCAGCCCGTACAGACGTGCCGTCCGCTTCTGTCGGCGTGCCTGTTCCTCGGCGTCGACTCCCATGAAGCGCGCGGTCGTTGTGATGTTCGTGTTGACGAAGCCGGGGCAGATCGCCGAGACCCCGATGCCCTGGCCCGCAAGCTCGGCGCGCAAACACTCGCTGAGCATCAGCACTGCGGCCTTCGAAGTGCTGTACGCGGGCAGCGCCTTGGAGGGCTGGTAGGCGGCAGCGGAGGCGATGTTCACGATGTGGCCGCCCTGTCCGCGCTCGGCCATCTGCTTTCCGAACAGCCGGCAACCGTGGATCACACCCCACAAGTTGACGTCCAGGACCTTCTTCCAGTCTTCCGGGGTGGTGTCGAAGAAAGACCCGGAGAGCCCGATCCCCGCATTGTTCACCAGCACGTCCACGACGCCGTACTCGGTGGCGACCTTCTCGGCGAGCTTCTCCATCGCCTGTTCGTCCGTGACGTCGACAGGCTCCGCCCAGGCCTCGGGGGCGCCGATCAGACGGGCCAACTCGACGGTACGGGCGGCGCTTTCGGCGTCCCGGTCGACGGCCACCACGCGTGCGCCCGCCTCGGCGAACGCGAAGACCGTGGCCCGCCCGATGCCGCTGCCCGCCCCGGTGACCAGGACGAGCTGCCCGCCGAAACGCTGTGCGTACGCGCCTGTTGCCGTCGCCGGGAGCCGTCCGCCCTCGTTGGCGGTCACGAACTCCCCGATCCAGGCGGCCACTTGGTCGGGCCGGGTGCGCGGGATCCAGTGCTTGGCGTCGAGCGAGCGGCGCACCAGCCGGGGCGCCCATCGCTCAAGTCCGTCGTTCAGCCGCTCGGAGAGGAACGTGTCCCCCAGGGGCGTGATGAGTTGCACGGGCGCGTGTGCGTACGCGTCCATGCGCGGCCTGCGCAGCCGGGACCGTACGTTGTCCCGGTACAGCCACAGGCCGTTGGCCGCGTCCGCGCGCAGGGAGTCGGTCGGGTAACCATCCGTGGAGACCCGTTCGTGGCGGGCCAGCAGCTTCGGCCAGCGTTTGCCGAGTGGGCCGCGCCAGGCGAGTTCGGGCAGCACGGGCGTGTGCATCGCGTACACGTACCAGGACTTGCCGCCTTGGCCGAGGAGTTGGGCGACGGCGCGCGGGGTGGGCCGCCTCAAGCGTCCCTTCGTCCAGTGGCCCAGGTGGTCCAGGGACGGTCCGGACATCGACGTGAACGACGCGATCCGGCCCTCAGTGCGCGCGACGGTGACGAACTCCCAGGACTGCACCGAGCCCCAGTCGTGCCCCACCAGGTGCACCGGCCGGTCCGGGCTGACCGCGTCCGCGACGGCCAGGAAATCGTCGGTCAGTTTCTCCAGGGTGAAGCCGCCGCGCAGCGGACGCGGTGCCGTGGAACGGCCGTGGCCCCGCACGTCGTACAGCACGACGTGGAAGCGGTCGGCGAGGCGCGCGGCGACCTCCGACCACACCTCCTTGGTGTCCGGATACCCGTGCACGAGGATCACCGTGGGGTCCGCGGGGTCCCCCGACTCGGCGACGCACAGCTCGATCCCGCCCGTCCGCACCCGGCACTCACGCGCCCCGTCGACCGTCACTTCGCCTCCGCCCAGCGCCGCACGTGCGGCAGATCGTCGTCCAGCCAGAACGCGCTCTCCTGCGGGTCCGCGGAGTCCGTGACGACCAGGATCTCCTCGAACTTCGCACCCGTGCCCCGGAATCCGAGATGCGGCTCGACCGCCCACAGGCCCGGCTGCGGCGGGTGGTCGGAGAAGCGGTACGGCGACCACAGGGGCGACCAGCCCTCGCGGTGGCCGCGCAGCGCGTCGCCCGCCAGCCCCTTCAGGGACTGCGTGCCGAACCCGAACAGCCTGGGTGACCAGGGACGTTCTCGCACCCGGTCGACCTTGTGCGCGATCACCCCGAAGGGATACGCGCGATGCCGGTTGGCGTAGCCCTGGCGGACCATGAGCCGGTCCACGTCCTCGTAGATCTCGCGCAGTGGGCGCCGCTCGCGCACTTCGCGCAGGATCAGCTCGCGGTGCACCTCCAGATCGGCCATCAGCCTCTCCTGCACCGGGTTGGCGCCCAGCGAGCCGGAGTAGCCGATGTCCGCCGCGAAACCCCGGTGGACCGGGGCCAGGTCCAGGATGAACGGCATCCCCGGCTCCAGCCGGCGGCCGGTCGGGAAGAACTGGAGCGGGATGCGGAAGTTCACGAACGCCGTGCGGTCCCCGAACCAGGCGAAGGGCAGATGGAACCAGTCGCGCACGCCCTGCTCGCGCAGCCACTCCCGCTGCATCCGGGCCGCCGCGCGCTCGGTGACCCCCGGTTCGAGCCGTGCCGCCACAGCCTCCGCACACTCGTACGCCAGCCGTTGCACCCGCCTGAATCCGGCCAGTTCCGCGGCGAGTTCGCCCGCCTCCGCCGTCGCCATTGCCGCCGTCCACCGTCCCCATCGACCGCGCTACGTGCCCGTAACTTGACCTTGCGAATCTGACACTTGTTAGAGCCCGCGTCAACAGTCGAACGCCTGTCTGTGGACAAGGGCGCCGATGTGGACAACCCGCAGTCGGTTGTTCGACCTGAGGGGGACCCCTACGGGCCCGTACGACTGAAGGTGGATGCCGAGACAGCTCTTCGGGTTGACGACCGCTGTGGTGTACGCCACTACCGTCGTGGACGTGACTGTGATCGCAACCGAAAGCCTGAGCAAGCGGTTCCCCCGGGTGACCGCGCTCGACCGGCTCTCCATGGATATCGGACCCGGTGTGACCGGACTCGTCGGCGCCAACGGCGCCGGCAAGTCCACCCTGATCAAGATCCTGCTTGGTCTGTCTCCCGCCACGGAGGGCCGGGCCACTGTGCTCGGACTCGACGTCGCCACCGAAGGCGGCGCCATCCGTGAGCGCGTCGGCTACATGCCGGAGCACGACTGCCTGCCACCCGACGTCTCGGCCACCGAGTTCGTCGTGCACATGGCGCGCATGTCCGGGCTCCCGCCGGCCGCCGCCCGCGAGCGCACCGCGGACACCCTGCGCCATGTCGGCCTGTACGAGGAGCGCTACCGCCCCATCGGCGGCTACTCGACCGGCATGAAACAGCGTGTGAAGCTGGCCCAGGCCCTGGTCCACGACCCTCAATTGGTGTTCCTGGACGAGCCGACCAACGGCCTCGACCCGGTCGGCCGCGACGAGATGCTCGGCCTGATCCGCCGTATCCACACAGACTTCGGCATCTCGGTCCTGGTCACCTCGCACCTGCTGGGCGAGCTGGAACGGACCTGTGACCACGTGGTGGTCGTCGACGGCGGCAAGCTGCTGCGGTCCAGCTCCACCACGGACTTCACCCAGTCCACGGCCATCCTCGCCATCGAGGTGACCGACACCGACGAACACCCGGACGGCACCGCCGCGGTGCGCGACGCGCTCCACGCGCGCGGGGTGGACACCCACGACGGCAGCGGCCTGCCCGGCGCCGGACGCATCCTGCTGCTCACCGCCCAGGGCGAGGACACCTACGACCTGGTGCGCGACACGGTCGCCGACCTCGGCCTCGGCCTGGTGCGCATGGAACAGCGCAGGCACCACATCTCCGAGGTCTTCACCGACAGCGACGACCAGCAGAACGCCGCGCAGAACGCCACACCACAGAGCACCGCACAGCACAGCGCGGGAAAGGAGGCGGTCGGCCATGGCGGTTGAGCAGACCCCGGCACAGGCGGGCGCCCAGTCCCGCATCCACAACATCGGCTACCGCTCGTACGACGGCCCGAGGCTGGGCCGGGCGTACGCCCGTCGCTCGCTCTACTCGCAGTCCCTGCGCGGCGCCTACGGCCTCGGCCGTTCGGTCAAGTCCAAGGTGCTGCCGATGCTGCTCTTCGCCGTGATGTGCGTCCCGGCGGCCATCATGGTGGCGGTCACGGTCGCCACCAAGGCCAACAAGCTGCCCGTCGAGTACACGAACTACGCGATCCTCATGCAGGCGGTCATCGGCCTGTACGTCGCCTCCCAGGCACCCCAGGCGGTCTCCCGCGACCTGCGCTTCAAGACCGTACCGCTGTACTTCTCGCGCCCGATCGAGACCGCGGACTACGTCCGGGCGAAGTTCGCGGCGCTGGCCTCGGCCCTGTTCCTCATCACCGCGGTGCCGCTGGTCGTGCTCTACGCGGGCGCCCTGCTGGCCAAGCTCGACTTCACCGACCAGACCAAGGGATTCCTCCAGGGGCTCGTCTCCGTGGCACTGCTCTCGCTGCTGTTCGCCGGTATCGGCCTCGTCATCTCGGCGGTCACCCCGCGCCGCGGTTTCGGTATCGCGGCGGTCATCGCCGTACTGACCATCTCCTACGGGGCGGTGTCCACGCTCCAGGCCATCGCAGACGCGCAGGGCAGCGGGAGTGCCGTCCCCTGGATCGGCCTCTTCTCGCCGATCACCCTCATCGACGGGGTGCAGACAGCCTTCCTGGGCGCGACGTCCGCCTACCCCGGAGGGGTAGGCCCCAGCACCGGCGAAGGCGTGGTCTTCCTCCTCGCCGTCCTGGGTCTCGTCGCCGGCTGCTACGGCCTCATGATGCGCCGCTACCGAAAGGTCGGACTGTGACCACGCTCAACATCGACCACGTCTCGCGCTGGTTCGGCAACGTGGTGGCGGTCAACGACATCACCATGACGATCAGCCCCGGTGTCACCGGGCTTCTCGGCCCCAACGGCGCCGGAAAGTCCACCCTCATCAACATGATGGGCGGCTTCCTGGCCCCCTCCACCGGCACCGTCACCCTCGACGGACAGCCCGTGTGGCGCAACGAGCAGATCTACAAGCACATCGGCATCGTCCCCGAGCGCGAGGCGATGTACGACTTCCTCACCGGCCGTGAATTCGTCGTCGCCAACGCCGAGTTGCACGGACTGGGCGCCAAGGCGGCCGGGCGGGCGCTCGCCACGGTCGAGATGGAGTACGCGCAGGACCGCAAGATCTCGACGTACTCCAAGGGCATGCGCCAGCGCGTGAAGATGGCGAGCGCGCTCGTCCACGACCCGTCGCTCCTCCTGCTCGACGAGCCCTTCAACGGCATGGACCCGCGCCAGCGCATGCAGCTCATGGACCTGCTGCGACGCATGGGCGCCGATGGCCGCACGGTCCTGTTCTCCTCGCACATCCTCGAAGAGGTCGAGCAGTTGGCCGCCCACATCGAGGTCGTCGTCGCCGGACGGCACGCGGCCAGCGGCGACTTCCGCCGCATCCGCCGTCTGATGACCGACCGCCCGCACCGCTACCTCGTACGCTCCAGCGACGACCGGGCCCTCGCCGCCGCGCTGATCGCCGACCCGTCGACCTCCGGCATCGAAGTGGACCTCGCGGAGGGCGCGTTGCGCATCCAGGCCGTCGACTTCGGCCGCTTCACCGCCCTGCTGCCCCGCGTTGCCAGGGATCACGGCATCCGGCTGCTCACGGTCTCGCCGTCCGACGAGTCCCTCGAATCCGTGTTCTCGTATCTCGTCGCCGCGTAGGAGGCCGAAAATGTACGACCCCACAGTCGCCCGGCTCACCTACCGGGCCCTGCTCGGCCGCCGCCGAGCCCTCATCCTCGGCGCGCTGCCCCTGCTGCTCATCGTGATCGCCGTCGCCGTACGCGGCCTCGTCGGTGCCGACGACCAGACGGCGGCGGACGTGCTGGGCGGACTCGCGCTCGCCACCATGGTGCCGATCATCGGTGTCATCGCGGGCACCGGCGCGATCGGCCCGGAGATCGACGACGGCTCCGTGGTGTACCTGCTCTCCAAGCCGCTCAAGCGGCCCAAGATCATCTACACCAAGCTGATCGTCGCGATCGGCGTCACCATGGCGTTCTCGGCGGTGCCGACGTTCATCGCCGGCCTCATCCTCAACGGCAACGGCCAGCAGGTCGCCGTCGCCTACACGGTCGCGGCGCTGGTCGCCTCCATCGCCTACGCCGCACTCTTTCTGCTGCTCGGCACGGTGTCCCGGCACGCGGTGGTCTTCGGGCTCGTCTACGCGCTGGTCTGGGAGGCCCTGTTTGGCTCCCTGGTGCCCGGGGCGCGCACGCTGAGCGTCCAGCAGTGGGCACTGGCAATCGGCCACAAGGTCACCGGCGGCGACCTGGTCACCTCGGACGTCGGCCTGACCACGGCGACGGTCCTGCTGATCGCGGTCACCGTCCTCGCCACCTGGTACGCCGGCCAGAAGCTGCGCACGCTGACACCGACCGGCGAGGAGTAGGCCGTACCGGCCCCGGGTGCCGACCGGTCTTGACAGGGATTTCTGACAGGGACTTCACGCGGGTCCGGGCACACTGGACAAACGGGGACGCGGGGCGAGGAGGAACGGGGATGGCAGGGAAGGCAGTACGGGGCCACGGGCAGGGCCAGGGCCAAGGTGACGGCCCGGCCGAATCCGGGGAGGTCTCCGAGGAGGCCTGGGACGAGCTGGTTCTCGACGAGGACTTCATACGCTCCGCCGGAACCGCCGAACCGTCCGCCCGCGCCCGGATGCTCGCGGCGCGGTGGCGCGCCGAGGCGCCGGAGCCGCAGCCGTGGCGGTCGGACGAGCCCCCGGCCGGCTGGTTCTTCAGCAAGTCGCGTCGCCGCAGGTGGCGCCGCAAGTAGAGCGGCGAGGCCGCCAGGGAGCCCGTTCACCAGTTTTATTCAGTGGCGCCCGACTCGGCATACAGGCACAGTAGTTGTGTCCAGTACGCCGGATCTGTCCGGTGTTCTGGGCCGGGTTCTGGGAGCGGAGCCGCGCGACGCCGATGCACGGCAGTCCGCGTGGCTTCCTTCAGGGCAGCCCACGGCGGGCTCCGGAGCAGTCACTACCTCCGGGGGGCCGCTCAGCTGGGGGAGCTGCCCGGGGCGGCCACTTCGAGCGCGCGAGTCACTTCGCGCGGGCCGCCCTCCCAGGCCCCCCATACCCGCCTATGGCAGCAACCGCTCCAGCACCACGGCGATACCGTCCTCGTCGTTCGACGACGTCACCTCGTCCGCCACCGCCCGCAGTTCGGCGTGGGCGTTGGCCATCGCCACCCCGCGTGCCGCCCAGGTGAACATCGGGATGTCGTTGGGCATGTCGCCGAAGGCGATCGTGTCCGCGGACTTCAGGCCCAGCCGGCGGGCCGCCAGGGACAGGCCCTTCGCCTTGGACAGGCCCAGGGGGAGGAGTTCGACGATCGCCTCGCCGGCCATGGTGACCGTGACGAAGCCGCCCGCGGTCCGGGCGGCGACCTCGGTGAGCTCGTCGGCGGACAGGGTCGGGTGCTGGATGTAGATCTTGCCCAGCGGCTCGGCCCAGAGCTCCGACGGGTCCGCGAGCGGGACGAAGGGGAGCGAGCCCACGCCCGCGTAGCCCGGCCCGACCAGCACCTCACCGTCGAGGCCCGCCCGACTCGCCGCCAGGAACAGCGGCCCGACCTCCGCCTCGATCTTCGCCAGCGCGAGTGAGGCCAGCTGCCGGTCCAGGGTGATCGACGTCAGCAGACGATGCGCCCCGACGTCGTACACCTGTGCACCCTGGCCGCAGACCGCGAGTCCCTCGTAGCCCAGTTCGTCGAGTATGTGTCGCGTCCAGCGCACCCCGCGGCCGGTGACGACGATGTGCGCGGCGCCCGCCGCGGTGGCCGCGGCGAGTGCCTCGCGGGTGCGCGCCGAGACCGAGCCGTCGGAGCGCAGAAGCGTTCCGTCGAGGTCGGTCGCGACGAGCCGGTAGGGGAACGATCCAGCGGCGTCGGTCACTTGGCGACCGGCTCCAGCAGCTCCCGGCCACCCAGATACGGGCGCAGCACCTCGGGTACACGCACCGAACCGTCGGCCAGCTGGTGGTTCTCCAGGATCGCCACGATCGTGCGCGGTACGGCGCACAGCGTGCCGTTCAGCGTCGAGAGCGGCTGGACCCTGTTCTTGCCGCCGCTGGTGTCGCGCATCCGCACGGACAGGCGCCGGGCCTGGAAGCTGTCGCAGTTGGAGGCCGAGGTCAGCTCGCGGTACTTGCCCTGGGTCGGGATCCACGCCTCGCAGTCGAACTTGCGCGAGGCGGACGCGCCCAGGTCGCCCGAGGCCACGTCGATGACCTGGAAGGGCAGTTCGAGGCCGGTCAGCCACTGCTTCTCCCAGTTCAGGAGACGCTGGTGCTCGTTCTCCGCGTCCGCCGGGTCGACGTACGAGAACATCTCGACCTTGTCGAACTGGTGGACGCGGAAGATGCCCCGCGTGTCCTTGCCGTACGTGCCGGCCTCGCGGCGGAAGCACGGCGAGAAACCGGCGTAGCGCATCGGCAGCTTGTCGGCGTCGAGGATCTCGTCCATGTGGTACGCGGCGAGGGGGACCTCGGAGGTGCCGACCAGGTAGTAGTCGTCCTTCTCCAGGTGGTACACGTTCTCCGCGGCCTGGCCGAGGAAGCCGGTGCCCTCCATCGCGCGCGGGCGGACCAGTGCCGGGGTCAGCATCGGGATGAAGCCGGCCTCCGTGGCCTGTGCGATCGCCGCGTTGACGAGGGCGAGCTCAAGGAGCGCGCCGACGCCGGTGAGGTAGTAGAAGCGCGAGCCGGACACCTTGGCGCCGCGCTCGACGTCGATGGCGCCCAGCGCCTCGCCCAGCTCCAGGTGGTCCTTGGGCTCGAAGCCCTCGGCGCCGAAGTCGCGGATCGTGCCGTGCGTCTCCAGGACGACGAAGTCCTCCTCGCCGCCGACCGGGACGTCCGGGTGGATCAGGTTGCCGAGCTGGAGGAGGAGCTTCTTGGCTTCCTCGTCCGCCTCGTGCTGTTCGGCGTCGGCCGCCTTGACGTCGGCGGCGAGCTGCCCGGCCTTCGCCAGCAGCTCGGCCTTCTCGTCGCCCGAGGCCTTGGGGATCAGCTTGCCGAGCGCCTTCTGCTCGGAACGCAGCTCGTCGAAGCGGACGCCGGACGACCTGCGCCGCTCGTCGGCGGACAGGAGAGCGTCGACGAGCGCGACGTCCTCTCCACGGGCGCGCTGCGAAGCGCGCACACGGTCGGGGTCCTCACGGAGCAGGCGAAGGTCAATCACCCTCCAAGGCTACCGGTGCGCGGTTGGCACTCACGACTCGGTATTTCCATACACACCTTGTGTCGCCATTTGCCTGAAATGTCGACCTACCCGAAGAGCGTCAAGAAAGGCGGCCGACTCCCCTGGAAAGGGTCAGGCGGTAGCGCCCGGTTGACCCGAATCCCTTGCGGGAAAGGGGACTTGGGGGTGGGGTCGTCCACAGTAATCCACACCCGGGGAAAGTTATCCACAGGCTGTGCGAAAGATCTGTGGATTACGGAAGTGATCGTTTCGAAAGGTGTCCGCGAGATGGCCAATTCCCGAAGCAAACCACCGTCACGCCCACTTTCGGGTGGAAATGCGTAACCCCGGGGAGTTACGCCAAGGAAACGAGTGGACGAAGGGTGGGGTGCCGGGCTGTGGACGGGTCGACGGCCTGTAGGGCGATTTATCGACAGGTCGGCCTTCCGTTGTCGACTTGTCCCCAGGTCGAGAAGCCAGCCTGTGGATAACTTCTGTGGATAACGGAAATCGGCTGGTAGGACTGGCCGGAAGGACTGACAGACCGGCTAGAAGCGGCCGTCCTGGCAGCGCGCCACCCAGTCGGCGGCCGTTACGAACTCCTCGTCGGACGTCCCCGGCAGTGGAGCGCGTACGTCCTCCACTGCGATGTCCGCACGTGGGTACGAACCCAGGTACCGCACCTTGAGACAGATCCGCCTGAGCCCCATCAGCGCCTCGGCGACCTTCCGGTCGGAGATGTGGCCCTCGGCGTCAATGGCGAAGCAGTAGTTGCCGATGCCCTGCCCGGTCGGCCGGGACTGCAGCAGCATCAGGTTGACGCCCCGCACCGCGAACTCGCCCAGCAGATCACGCAGTCCACCGGGGTGGTCGTCGCGCTGCCAGATGACCACGGACGTCTTGTCCGCGCCGGTCGGTGCCGCGGGCCGGGCGGGCCTGCCGACCAGGACGAACCGTGTCTGCGCGTTCTCCGCGTCGTGGATGCCGGTCTCCAGTGCGGTGAGACCGTACCGGGCGGCGGCGAACTCGCCCGCGAAGGCGGCGTCGTACCGGCCCTCCTGTACCAGCCGGGCACCGTCCGCGTTCGAGGCGGACGACTCCCAGACCACGTCCGGCAGGTTGATCTTCATCCAGTTGCGGATCTGCGACTGCGCCGCCGGATGAGCCGTGACCGTCTTGATCTCCGACAGCTTGGTGCCCGGCCTGACCAGCAGCGCGAAGGTGATCGACAGCAGCACCTCGCGGTAGATCATCAAGGGGGAGCCCGCGACCAGCTCGTCGAGCGTGGTGGTGATACCGCCCTCGACCGAGTTCTCGATCGGCACGAACGCGGCCTCGACCTCACCGCTGCGCACCGCGTCGAGCGTGGCCGGCACGGACACCATCGGGATCAGCTCTCGGGTGGCCGTCTCCGGAAGCGTGCGCAGGGCAACCTCGGTGAAGGTGCCCTCGGGGCCGAGATACGCGTAGCTGGCTGGCATGCCCTCACCCTAATGGCCCCTAGGGCTGTCCGGCGGCCCATGCCGGGGACGCGGGGCGCACGTGCGCCGATAGGGCGCCGCCGCTCTGCCCCGACCTGATCCGCCGGACAGGCCCTTGCCGAACCCGGCGCACGCTTCCCGGACCCGCCGCCCCAGAGGGTGACCCCGACCCCGGACACCTCCCCGGACAGCGTCCCGGGAACCGCCGAGTCACCCCTCCAGCAGCCGCTGCCCCACGTACTCCCCCTCGCCCGCCCCGCCCGGCACCGCGAACAGCCCGCTCGACTCGTGCCGGATGAACGTGGACAGCGCGTCGCCCCGGTCGAGCTTGCGCTGGACGGGGACGAACCCGCGCAGCGGGTCGGCCTGCCAGCAGACGAAGAGGAGCCCCGCGTCGGGCGTCCCGTCCGCCCCGATGCCGTCGTGGAAGGAGAAGGGGCGCCGCAGGATGGCCGCGCCCCCGTTCTCGTCGGGGCGGGTGATCCGGGAGTGCGCGTTGATGGGGACCACCAGATCGCCGTTGGCGTCGACCTTCTCCAGGTCCATCGCGGTCGTCTCGGTCCCGCCGCTGAGCGGCGCCCCAGTCGACTTCCGCCGCCCGACGACGTCCTCCTGCTGCTTGACCGACAGCTGCTCCCAGTCGTCGAGAAGCATGCGGATACGGCGCACGACGGCATAGGAGCCGTTCGCCATCCAGGACGGTTCGCTGGCGGCGGGCACGAAGATGCGCTTGTCGAAGTCGGCCTCGGACGGCTTGGGGTTGCGGGTGCCGTCGATCTGGCCCATCAGGTTGCGGGCGGTCATCGGCTGCGCGGTGGCGCCCGGCGACCGGTTGAAGCCGTTCATCTGCCAGCGGACGCGGGCCGCGCTGCCCGCGTCCTTCTGGATCGCGCGCAGGGCGTGGAAGGCGACCAGGGCGTCGTTCGCGCCGATCTGCACCCACAGATCGCCGTTGCTGCGGGCCTTGTCGAGGTGGTCGGAGGAGAACTCAGGCAGCGGGTCGAGCGCCACCGGGCGCTGCTTCTCCAGCCCGGTGCGGGCGAAGAAGCCGTAGCCGAAACCGAAGGTGACCGTCAGGGACGACGGGCCCGCGTCCCGGGCGACATCCGTGTCGTCGTGCGCCGCGGCCTCGCCGGACATGAGCCGCTGGGTGGTGTCGGACCAGCGGCGCAGCAGCGCGGCGGCCTCCTTGCGGCCGGCGCCCGCCGCCAGGTCGAAGGCGACGAGGTGGCCGCTGGCCTGGAGGCCCTCGGTGATGCCCGGCTGATGTTTCCCGTGAAACATTGCCATGTCCGCGCCCACCGAAGTGAGCGCCGGGGACTGACCGGTGGAGCCGGTGGAGCCGGAATCGGAGGAGCCGACGGCATAGCCGGTGGCCCCGCCCGCCGCACCGAGCACGAGCCCGGTGGCGCCGGCGGTACCGAGCAGCCGCCGACGGGAGATGCCCTGCTCGCCGTACGCTTCGGCGCTCTCCACGGCGGTTTCCCCGTTGCTTTCCTTGTTGTTTTCCTTGGTGGACTGGTCAGCCATGGTGCGGTTCAGCCGATCTGCGCGTTCTTGTCGACGGTCACTTGGTCGATGTCGGAGGTCCGCACGGTCACGGCGATCTTCCAGTCGCCGGCCATGGGGATCTGGACCGCGTTCGCCGTCCAGTGTCCGGTGGCGACGCGGTCCGGGTTCACGGGCAGTGGCCCGATGTTCTTGGCGGTGAGGGTGAAGGCGACCTTCACCTCGGGCACGTCGAACGCCCTGCCGTTGGGGCGCTCCACGTACACGTGCATGACGTTGCCGCCGACGCGGGCGGGGTTGATGTCGAGCCGCACGAGGCCCTTGCCGTCCTGGCCGCCTGTGTCGAAGGGCATGTCCAGGGTCAGGGCGCCCGTCCCGTCCGAGTCCGAGGAGGAAGAGGACGACGAGGACGACGACGCCGAGGTGGCGGCCTTGGCCTCTTCCTCCGTACGGCCCGGTTCGGTGGACGTGAGCACTGTGGTGACGGCGAGCAGGACGACGGCGACGCCCGCCTCGGCGAGCACCGAGCGGCGCAGCCCCGAGCGCAGCGGGTCGGCGTCGCGCAGCCGCTTCAGCCGCGCGGTGTCGACGGCGGCCTGCTGCCGGGCGAGTTGGGCGGCCCTCTTGGTGTCCGAGCCCCCGGCGGCCCCGGCGGCGACCGGTTCCTTCTCGGCGTCGGCGGCCTGGTCCTCCGTACGCTCCGCTGTCTCGGTCGCGGCGGTCTCCGGCAGCTGGGCGGTCCAGCGGCGCGAGATGTAGGCGATGCCGACGAGGACGATCACCAGGCCGATCTTGACGAGCAGCAGCTGCCCGTACGAGGTGTCGGTGAGTGCCGACCAGGAGCCGAGCTGGCGCCACGACTGGTAGACGCCGGTCGCGACGAGTGCCAGCACGCTGCCGAAGGCGACGCGGGAGAAGCGGCGTACGGCCGAACCCTCGATCGGGGTGTCCGCGGGCGCCCGGAACAGCGCGACCAGGAGTGCGGAGAGGCCGCCGAGCCAGATGGCGACGGCCAGCAGGTGGGCCACGTCGACGGGCATCGCGATGTCGGACTGGAGGCCGGTCGAGGCGTGTTCGGCCAGCGCCCAGGTGGCGGCCAGCCCGATCGCCACGACACTGCCGCCGATGCCGAGCCCGAAGGTGAGGTCCCGCCTCGCGGAGCTGTCGTCCGCCGCTTCGCCCTCCTCGGCCTCCGCCCCGTCGTCCTCATCCTCTTCGGGCCGGGCGTACGCCCCGAAGAGGACCGCGATGAACAGCGCGCCGGCCGCGAGCAGCAGCAGCCGGGAGACAAGAGCGGCGCCCGTCTTGGTCTGGAGGACATCCCCGAGGAGACCCAGGTCGAAGATGTCGCCGACCTTGCCGGAGCCGGTGTACGAGCCGCGCATCAGCAGCAGCGTGAGCGTGGCCGCGGTCATCGCGAGCCACCCGGAGACGACGAGCCGTTGCAGCGCCCGTACGCCGGAGCCGCGCTGCCAACAGGCGAGTACGAAGGCGGCGCCGCCGACCATGATGATGAAGCCCGCGTACGAGACGTACCGGCCGAAGCCGTAGAGGGCACCGACGACTCCGCCGCCCGCCGTCTGGTCGGAGACCGAGACGGAGGTGACGGAGGGGGCGCCGATGGAGAAGGTGAAGGCGCCGGCGACGGGGTGACTGTCGGCCGAGACGACCTGGTAGGCGACGGTGAACGTGCCGTCGGGCAGGCCGGAGTGGAGCGGGACGCCGTATGTCGTGCCGCTCAGCTCGGTCGCCTTGCCGGTGTCGACGCGCTTGCCCTTGGGGTCGAGCACGCGGAACGCGCCGTCGGCGAGCGCGACCTTCTCGGAGAAGGTCAGCGTCACCTGGGTCGGGGCCTTGTCGACCACCACACCCTGCTGCGGGGCGCTGCCGGTGAGCGCGGCGTGTGCGGAGACCGGCGCGGCGCCGGCCAGCCCGGCGAGCAGTGCGGCGGCGACCGCGAGAAACAGCAGCACCAGGGGCCGTACGCGGGGGGCGATGGTGTGTGTCACGGTGATCCCTCCCTCGGTCTCAGTGTCCGGTTTTCGGGTTGTACGTCGCAGACTTCACCGGCATCTCGACGGTGATCGGCGAGGTTTTGGCAAAGTGCAGCTGGACGGAGACCTTCTCGCCCTCTCGCGGCTTGCGCTTGAGCTGCTCGAACATCAGATGGTCGCCGCCGCTCTGGAGGACGAGTTCGCCGTGGGCCGGGATGTCGAGGCGCTCGGCCTCCTCCATGGTCTGCCCGACGGTCTTGTGCACGGTCACTTCGCCCGAGACCTCGCTGGTGACGCGGGTGAGTACGTCACCGGCGGCGCCCTTGTTGGTGATGACGAGGAATCCGGCCGCCATGGAGTCCGAGACCGGCTGGGGCATGTAGGCGGACCCGACGGACAGGCCGGCGCCGTCCCCGGAGTCCGAACTCCCGCACCCGGTGAGGGCGATCGCCCCGGCGAGCGCCGCGGCCGTCGTGATGGAGAGACGCCTCGCGGACGTCGCGACCCTTACGGACTTCGCGGGCGTCGTGGGCCTCACGGGTTCTGCCCCTTGATGATCTTGGGGAGGTCCTTGATGTAGTCGTCGACGGTGGCATCCTCGCCGTACAGGACATAGCCGCCGTCGGTCTTCGGGGAGAAGGCGATGACCTGGGTGCCGTGCATCGAGATCGTCTTGCCGTTCTTGTTCTTCGACGTCGGCTCGATGGAGATACCGAGGGTGCGGGCGCCGGCCTGGATGGTGGCGAAGTCGCCGGTCAGGCCGACCACCTGGGGGTCGATGCCCTTGAGCCACTTGCCGAGCGCGGCCGGGGTGTCCCGCTTCGGGTCGGTGGTGACGAACACGATGCGGAGCTTGTCCTGATCGGCCTTGGACAACTGCTTCTTGGCGACGGCGATGTTGCTCATCGTCAGCGGGCAGACGTCGGGGCAGTTGGTGTAGCCGAAGTAGACGAGCGTGGGCCGGCCCTTGGTCTCCGCGCGGAAGTCGTACGGCTTGCCCTGGGTGTCGGTGAGGACGAGGTCGGGCTTTTCGAATGGCTGGTCGAGGATCGTGGCCGCCTTGTCCGAGCCGGCCTCGACGGAGACATCGGCGACGGACTGCTTGGAATCGTCGCCGCTGCCGCAGGCGGAGAGGGTCAGGGTGGCCGCGACGAGCAGGGCGGACGCGGCGAACAGCTTCTTGCGCATAAGGAGAGTTCCCGAAGGTGTTGTTCGTGGAAGGTTCGGTGCGCGCCCAAGGGGGTGTACGGGACACCGGGGGCGTACGGGACAACCGCACGCCCCCGGCGCGCACCGGAGGTGAGCAGGTGTCAGACCGTGGTGGTGCGGCGACGGCCGGCCAGCACGCCGAATGCGACGCCCGCGACACCGACGACGATGCCCACGACGGCCAGCACGCGCGCGGTGGTGTCGCTGCTGTCGGCGGGCTCGGCGGCGGCGGTGGTCGTGGTCTTCGCGGCGGCCTGCTCGGCGGGCTCCGGCGAGGCCGCGGAGCTGCCGTGGTGGTCCCCGGTGGCGGCGGACAGTGCGAGCACCGGAGCGGGGTTGTCGGGTTCCTCGGCGCCGTCCTTCTGGACCTCGATCCAGCGGACGACCTCCTTGTTGGAGTACGTCTGGAGCGCCTTGAAGACGAGCTCGTCGGTGTCCTCGGGCAGCTGGCCGAGGGAGAGCGGGAACTTCTGGAAGAAGCCGGCCTGGATGCCCTTGCCGTCGTCGGCGGTCCAGGTGACCTTGGAGACGGCCTCGGAGATCTTCTCGCCGTGCAGCTCAAGAGGCTTGGCCAGCTTGGACTTGGTGACCTTGGCGGTCCACCCGGGGATCACTTCCGGCATCACCGAAGCGAGCGGGTGCTCGGTCGGGAAGCTGACCTCGAGCTTGGTGGTCGAGGCGTTGTCGCGCTCGTTCGGCACCTTGAAGTTGACGGTCGCGTAGCCGCCCTTGGCAGCGGTGCCCTCGGCCGACACGCTGACGTGCGCGAAGGCGGGGCCGGACAGGACGAGGACGGTGGCACCGGCGAGAGCGGCGGTGGCGGCGATACGGGAAACCTTCATGACGGAAGGTGCTCCACTTCGAGTGAGGTCCGACGGGTCGGAGAGTCCGGCAGGTCGGAGAGGAAGAGGGACGTGCGTGCGAAACGGTGCACACGCGCGCGTGCCGCACGACGGCGGCCCTCTCCCGGACCCTCGGACCCACGGGTCAGAAGACCCTGGGGACCCGACGGGGAGCGGTCGCGTCGTATCAGGCGGCGAGCACGAGCGGGGCGGCCGGCGGCCCACGCCGGATCACCGTGTGCTGGAGCGCGGTGGCGGCCGGCCTGAGGGGTACGAGGGTCCACGCGCGCGGTGCGTGCGGTGCCATACCGGGCGTACCCGGAAGGCCCGTACGGAGTGCGCGCGCCAGAGCGAGCGCCCCGCGCAGGGATCGTACGAGCGCCCCTTCGGCCACCCCGTGCGCCGACAGCCGCATCAGCCGCAGCAGGGCGAGGTCGCCCCGGCGCAGCAGCCAGCCGGTGGCGACGGCCGCGAGGACGTGACCGAGCAGCATGGGCAGTGTCGGCAACAGGGAGGTGAACGACCCGGCAGAGGCGAGGGCGTCCGCAGGGTGGCTCATGGACCCCATGTCCATGCCGGCGCCCGCCCCCGAACCACCCGCCCCGGTACCGCCCGTACTGATCCGCGCGTCGGCGAGGATCCGCTGGGCCTGCGCCGGGCTGATCGTCGCGAGCGGCACACCGCACAGCAGCCGGGCCGCCCGTGCGACCAGGGCGGTGTCCGTCGTGGCGGCCGTGGAGGCCACCGTCGACGACATGGTGTGCTGCCCCAGTCCGAACAGTGTGTGCAGGACTGTCTGGCCGACGGCCAGCAGAGCGACGATGCCCGGCAGCGAGCGGGTCCGCCCGGCGAGCGGTGCCGCGCACGCGAGGACCCCGAGGAAACCGGCGCCCAGAGTCCACAGCGGAACGGAGGCGCAGGAGGCGAGGGTGTGGCCGGCTCCGGCCAGCACGACACAGACCGCGGCGAACACCGCGGCCCTCAGCATCCGGAGAGCGCTTCCGGAGGGCGCTGTGCGCCTGCGGCGGGCAGTCATGGCGGGCTCATCATCGCACTGGCCCCATGGCACCCGTACGGCAGGTCCGCAAGGTGGCGAGCAGCCAGGTACCACCCCATAAGGGCGAGTAAAAAGATGTAAAACCGGAAGGTCACTTCTGCCAGTTGATGCACTACATACACCGTTTGCAGCCCTCGGTACATCCCCCTTATGGGCGGCATCACGTCAATGGCGTGCTTACACACCGCCACTCGCGGCAATACGTACAGGTATGTCGAGCCGCGGCCTGGAGGCTGGAGCATGAGCATCTGGTGGTCACTCCATCTTCGGCGAGAGGCTGCGAGCGTTCCCCTCGCCAGACGCCTGCTGCTGGGCACCATGGAGACGGCGGGCGTCGACCCGGACATCTCCTACGACCTCTCCGTCGCGCTCACGGAGGCCTGTGCGAACGCCGTCGAGCACGGCGGGGACACCGGGCACGGCGACTCACGCGGGGCCTATCGCGTCACCGCGTACCTCGACGGGGAGAAGTGCCGCATCGAGGTCGCCGACTCGGGGCCGGGCTTCCCGGCGGGTCCGGCGGTCCAGGAGGCCCCGCGCCGTCCGGTGCCCGTGGCCGCCGTCCCGTACGACGCGGAGCACGGGCGGGGCCTGTCGCTGATCGAGGAACTCGCCGATCACGTCACCATCGGCAACAAGCCGGGCAGGGGCGGTGCGGTGGTCAGCTTCGACAAGATCCTCAAGTGGCAGAAGGACTCGCCGCTGATGGCGGTGTAGCGCTGCCCGATGCGCTCAGATGGTGAGGTTCAGGTCTCTGGCCTGATGAAATGATCCGTGCTGTATTGGGTGCGGATCGGCGTGTGGCCATGAGTGTCTCCTTGCTCGCGCTCGGGTCGGCGGACGTGCCGTCGTGAGCCGGCATCTGCAGTTGGGCGTTCGCCCAGCTCGGCAGCTTCATCGCGTACAAGGCCCGCCGTGCGGGAGTGCCGGTGGTGTACGTCGATCCGGCGTACACCTCCCGCACCTGCGCCGAATGCGGCCACATCGACAAAGCGAACCGGGTCTCGCAGGCCTGGTTCGCGTGCCGGAACTGCGGATTCGTTGACCACGCAGACCGATGGGGGCACCTCCCGCTCGAGCGAAGCCGAGAGTGGGGGAGGCTCCCGCAACATCCGCGCTCGCGCGTGGGAATTGTGGCGACGCGGGGCCCGGTCAACGGCCCCTGCTCCACCCCCGAAGCCAGACGGCCGGGGCGGGGCTGGACGCAAACGACGCATCACCGCCAGTGACGCCCGTTGTGCAAGCCCGGCGCCTCAGCGCCCGGCAGTTGACGTTTCTCACGCTTCACAGGCAGCTCTCAGCCCACGCTCACGTTCCTGACGGACGGTGTCCCTAATTTCCTGATCATGACGGGAAACCACAAGGACACATCGATCAGCCGGCGCCGCGCTCTCGCGGTGACCGGAGGCACGGTCGCCGCCGGCGGACTCGCGGTCGCGGGCTACCAGTCGGCCTTCGCCGACGAGGCGACCAGCAGGGCCACAGCGGTGGCCGATGCCACGGCGTCCGCCACCGCGAGCGAGAGCAGCGGCACCTGCGTGCTCATGTCCAGCGTCACGGAGGGGCCGTACTACCTCGACAACGCGCTCGTGAGAAAGGACATCACCGAGGGCAAGTCCGGTGTCCCGCTGACGCTGCGCATCACCGTCCAGGACACCACCGAGTCGTGCGCCCCGGTGGCCGGCGCGGCCGTGGAGATCTGGCACTGCGACGCCTGGGGCTACTACTCCGGCTACACCACCGCCAATCCCGGCGGCTCGGCCCCCGCCGAGAGCGAGGACGGCTCCACCGCCGACGACAACACCTATCTGCGCGGCTACCAGGTCGCCAACGCCAACGGGGTCGTCAAGTTCGAGACGATCTTCCCCGGCTGGTACACCCCACGCACCTGCCACATCCACCTCAAGGTCCACACCGGCGGCCAGAAGGAGGACGGCACCTACGAGGGCGGCAAGGTCAACTACACCGGCCAGCTGTTCTTCCCGGACGACGCGGCTGAGGCGATCTTCACCCTGGAGCCCTACTCCCAGCACACCGGCAGCTACACCACCCTCGACAACGACATGGTGTACGACGGCGGCGGCGCCTCCAGTGGTCTGCTCACCCTGACGCCGGTCCACAAGAAGGACGTCTCAAAGGGCTACAAGGGCTTCATCACCCTGGGCATCGACCCCGACGCCGAGAACACCGGCGCGGGCAGCGGTGGCGGTGGCGGTACGCCCCCGAGCGGCGAGCCGCCGGCGGACGCCCCGACCGACAACGCCTCCCCCTCCGCTTCGGCGTCCTCGTAAGGTACGGCCATGAGCAGCCGTGAGGACGAGGCGCTGGCGCTGGCCGCCGTGGACGCGCTGACCGGGCAGCTGGCGCTGGCTCCCAAGCCGGGCCTGCCCGATCCGCGCGATCTCGACGCCCGCGCCACGCGCAAGGACCAACTTGCCCTGCGCTGGTCGGCCAAGGCGCTCGCGCCAGGCCTCACGGCGATGGCCGCCGCGGCCCGCCGTACCGGCGAACCGACACCCGTGCTCCGTACGGAACTGGGCGCGATCGGCCGGTCCACCGAGCACTCGGTGGCACTCGCGGGCGGCGGTCACCGGGGCGCCCTGTGGGCGCTCGGGCTGCTGGTCGCGGCGGCCGCCCTGGCCCCCGGAGCCAAGGCGCTCGACGTCGCCGCGGCCGCCAAGCGCATCGCCTCCCACCCCGACAAACGCGCCCCGCGCAGACCCTCCCGGGGTTCTTCGGTGTCGGCGAAGTACGGCGCGGCCGGCGCCCGCGGCGAGGCGAAGGCCGGATTCCCGCACGTACGGCGGGCGTTGGACGCCCTGGCCACCGCCCGCTCGAACGGTGCGACGGAGGAGGAAGCCCGCCTGGACGCCCTGCTGACCGTCATGTCGACGCTCCAGGACACTGAGTTGCTCTACACGGCGGGCCCGCACGGCCTGCGCCACGTGCAGGCGGGCGCCCGCGGAATCCTGGAAGCGGGCGGCACGTCCACGGAGGCGGGCGCCATGGCACTGACCGCCTTCGACGACGACCTCCACACGCGCGCGTGGAGCCCCCGCGGCAGCGCCGGCCTCTTCGCGGGGGCCCTGTTCCTGGACTCGCTGCCGGTCAGCTCACTGACACGGGCTGCCTGACAGCCGCGCCCACCGGACCGTCGGCGCCAGTAGCGCAGACGGCACGCGCGCACGTGCCGGTCGTACGCATGGCTGGTGATCAGTTCGGCGAGGGCCAGCTGGCCGATGGACTCGGTGTGGTGGTCGCTGTGCAGCTTGGCGTCGGCGACCGCGTCGACCAGGTGGGGCGGCAGCACCATCCAGCCGAGGCGCAGGGCCGGCCCGAGCGTCTTGGAAGCGGTGCCGATGTAGGCGACCTGCCCCGGAGCCATGCCCTGAAGAGCGCCGACGGGCTGTCTGTCGTAGCGGAACTCCCCGTCGTAGTCGTCCTCGACGATCAGCCCGTCACGCGCGCGTGCCCAGTCGGTGAGCGCCCGCCGCCGCTCCGGGTGCAGGGTCACGCCGGTCGGGTACTGGTGGGCGGGCGTGACGACGACCGCGGAGACGTCATGCGGGCCCGCCAGCTCCTCGACGCGGGCGCCGCGTTCGTCGACGCCCACCGGCACGACCCGCCCGCCGGCCTGCCGGACGACCTCCCGGTGGAAGGGCAGCCCCGGGTCCTCCATGGCGATCGCGGCGCCGTCCAGCACACGCGTGAGGAGCGCGAGCCCCTGTACGTACCCGGAGGTGATCACGATCCGCTCGGGCGGCGCGAGCACCCCGCGGGCCCGCCCCAGGTAGCCCGACAGCGCCGTCCGCAGCTCGATCCGGCCGCGCGGATCGCCGTAGTCGTACGCCAGGGAGGGCGCCGTCGCGACGGCCCGACGCAGCGCCCGCACCCAGGCCGCCGCCGGAAACGTCCCGACGTCCGGACTCCCGGGCCGCAGATCAAAAAGGGGCACACGCGCGCGTGCGGCGGCCTCCGGCGGCTCGGCGCCGACGGAGGGCAAGGCGGCGACCTGCGTACCGGCTCCCTGCCGAGCGGTCAGATATCCCTCGGCGACAAGCTGGTCGTAGGCGGCTTTCACGGTCCCCCGGGACACACCGAGTTCGGTCGCGAGCCGCCGAGTGGCGGGCAGCAAGGCGCCGGGTGTCAACCGTCCGTCCCGGACGGCGTCACGCAGGGCCCGCTCGATCCCCGCGCGACGCCCTTCAGCGGCGATCACTTCTAGATGCAGATCCACACCAACCCCCTAGGGGCGCGGGGCGATATCGATCTGCGGCTCCGCCGCGGGGCGCGACCAGCCACGACTTACCCGCAGTCGAAACTCAACCCTTGAGATGAGCCATCCAAGCCTCGACCTCGTCAGACCGCCGAGGAAGCCCGTCCGACAGATTCCGATTCCCGGAATCCGTCACCAGGATGTCGTCCTCGATCCGCACCCCGATACCCCGATACTCCACAGGCACGGTCAGATCATCCGCCTGGAAGTACAACCCGGGCTCAACCGTCAGCACCATCCCCGGCTCCAACGTCCCGTCGACATAGAACTCCACCCGCGCCGCAGCACAGTCATGAACATCCATGCCGAGCATGTGCCCAGTCCCGTGCAGCGTCCACCTCCGCTGCAACCCCAGCTCCAGCACCCGCTCCACGGGCCCCTCGACAAGCCCCCACTCCACGATCCGCTCGGCCAGCACCCGCTGCGCCGCATCGTGGAAGTCCCGGTACTTGCCCCCGGGCCGCACGGCCGCGATCCCGGCCTCCTGGGCGTCGTACACCGCGTCGTAGATCTTCTTCTGGATCTCGGTGTACGTGCCGTTGATCGGAAGCGTCCGTGTGACGTCGGCCGTGTAGTACGTGTGCGTCTCGACGCCCGCGTCCAGCAGCAGCAGTTCACCGGAGCGCACGGCCCCGTCGTTGCGCACCCAGTGCAGCGTGCAGGCGTGCGGGCCGGCCGCGCAGATGGAGCCGTAGCCGATGTCGTTGCCCTCGACCCGCGCGCGGAGGAAGAAGGTCCCCTCGATGTACCGCTCGGAGGTGGCCTCGGCCTTGTCGAGGACCTTCACCACGTCCTCGAAACCGCGCACCGTCGAGTCGACGGCCTTCTGCAGCTCGCCGATCTCGAACTCGTCCTTGACCAGTCGCGCCTCGGACAGGAAGACCCGCAGTTCCTCGTCGCGCTCGGCGGTGACCTTGTCGGTCAGCGCGGCCTCGATACCGGCGTCGAACCCGCGTACGACCCGCACCGGCCCGGTGGCCTCCGTCAGCCTGCCGGCCAGCTCGCGCACGTCCGATGCCGGAATGCCGTACAACTGTTCGGCCTCGGCGAGCGAGTGCCGGCGGCCGACCCACAGCTCGCCCTGCCCCGAGAGCCAGAACTCACCGTTCTCGCGGTCGGAACGCGGAAGGAGGTAGATCGTCGCCTTGTGACCACCGGCCGTCGGCTCCAGGACGAGCACGCCGTCCTCTGTCTGGTTACCGGTCAGGTACGCGTACTCGACCGACGCGCGGAAGGGGTACTCCGTGTCGTTCGAACGCGTCTTCAGATTGCCCGAGGGGATCACCAGGCGCTCACCCGGGAAGCGCGCCGAGAGCGCGGCGCGGCGGGCGGCGGTGTGCCCGGCCTGCGCGATGGGCTCGAGACCCGTCAGCTCGGTGTCGGCCCAGCCGGACTTCATGCTCTCGGCAAGCTCGTCGGAGACGCCCGGATACAGGCCGTTCTTCCGCTGCTTGATGGGCTCTTCGGGCTCGGTCTCAGTCTCCGGGGTCGCCGGATTGAGCTCGTCCGCCACGGTAATCCTCCTAGATACGGCACTGGACCCCGTCCATCGTACGGTCGTACGGGACAGGGCCCAGAGGTACAAAAGGCGATCCACCAGGTGACCGGGCGAGTGACCGGCCGCTCACTCGAACCGCGCCGACAGCAGTACGACGTCCTCCTGACCGTCCGACGCGTCCAGCTCGTCCGGCAGCATGCTCCGCAGGACGTGGTCGGCGATCGCGCCCGGATCGTCCCGCAGCTGCCTGGGCACGCTCGCCGCCGCCGCGTGCAGCCGGGAGAAGGCCCGGTCCACGGGGTCGCCGGTACGGTGCAGCAGCCCGTCGGTGTAGAGCAGAACCGTGTCTCCGGGCTCTGTCCGGAACTCCACGCTTGGCGCCTCCCAGCAGGCGAGCATCCCGAGCGGTGCCGACACGGTGGTCTCCACGAACGCCGTGCGCCGCTCGCCGATCACCACAGGCGGGCAGTGCCCGGCACCGGCCAGCGTGACCTTGCGCAGCGCGGGCTCGCAGTAAGCGAACAGGGCGGTGGCGCAGCGGGCGGGCTCGGTGAGCCGCAGAAGCAGCTCCAGGTCGGAGAGGACCGCTACCGGGTCCTCGCCCTCCATCACGGCGTACGCGCGCAGGGAGGCCCGCAGACGCCCCATCGCGGCGATCGCGCTGGGCCCGGAGCCGGTCACCGCGCCCACGGCCAGGCCGAGGGCCGCGTCGGGGAGCGGCAGCGCGTCGTACCAGTCGCCGCCGCCGCGCGGGCCGGTGCGGTGCCGGGCGGCGAGCTGGACACCGGCCGTCCGGGGCAGTCGGGCGGGCAGCAGCTCCGCGGCGATCGTCTGCACGCACGCGCGTGTGCGTTCAAGTTCGACCAGCCGGGCCAGATGCTCGGTCGCGTACCGCACGTACAGGCCGACGAGGTGGCGCTGCCGTTCGACCGGCTCCGCGGGCTCGTCGTACAGCCAGACGGCCGCGCCGAGGCGGCCCGCGGACTCGGTGGACAGGGGGAGCGAGTAGCTCGCCGCGTAGCCGAGGCGGGCGGCCACCTCGCGGTGACGGGGGTCGAGACCGTCCTCGGCGAGGAGGTCCGGGTGTGTGATTTCGCTCTCGCCGCCGGGCAGCCCGGCGGCCGTGTCGAGGAGCTGCCCGTACGGCATCACGCCGCGCGGGATCGTCTCGATGTGTCCGAGGTCCGCGCGGGCCAGCCCCAGGCCAACGGTGGTGTCGGGGCCCAGGCCGTCACCCGGTTCGAGGACGACGAGACCGCGCCGGGCCCCCACGAGGGCGGCTCCGGCGTGCAGCAGTTCCTCGAGTGCGTCGGCGAGTGCCGCCGTGCGCGCCAGGCGCTCGGTGAGTTCGTGCAGCGTTGTGAGGTCGGACACCCAGCCGGCGAGACGGTCCTGAAGGAGGGCACCGGGGCCGTTCGGGCAGGTCAGCGAGGGTGTGTCCGCAGAGGCGTCCGGGATTGCGGGCGCGGGCGCGACAGTGTGTGCGGGCGAGGGAACCGTTGAATCGATTCCAGCCACTTTCGGGAGGTGAGGGGCGTTCATGGCGTCCGGCCTTCCGACCGGTGCTTATTGCTCAATAGCATCGCAAACCCCCATGTGATTCTGCGCCGCTAGCAGTGTCTCCACATGTACACGCACTCGTGAGGAGATGTCCAGCATTGTCCTGCCGGGATTCCTGGTGTCCGTGGGTTTACCGGGGTCCCCTTGCGAAAAGGTGAAGTTGGCCTAAAACTGACTCGGGTAGCGGGTTATTGCGGTCGACTGGCCTGGTTCGACGGAGCGTCACAGCGGTCTTGATGGGTACGTACTCGGTGAAGGCCAGGGGTGGTTGTGGAACCGCCCGGAACCTGGCGACGGACCCGGGCGTCTTAACCATCGACGACCGTGCCCCATCCTCCCTTGGCGGAGGCGGAGAGAAATAGCGGGACGGCAAAACGCCAGACTCCGCCACCCCGCGCCATGCCCATGCTTTTGATGAACCCGGTATGGATGCGGACGTAGCCAATGCTCGGCGCTCGGCGCACAACAGGGGGGCTGCCCCTTGCTTCCCACGAGATGGGATGCGCCAGAAGGTACGCACAGTGAAGTGATCTGCACATGACGTGATGTGGCCCACGGTGTTGCCAGGCGTGCAACGGAAAGGAACGAGCGCTCATGCGCGAGATCCTCGGAAGGCTCGGAAGGCGACGCAGGCTCCTGTCCCGGCGTAACGGCGGGAAGCCTGAAGTGCTCGGCGCGGCTCTGACGTTCGCGACCGGATGGCAGTGGCCCGTACTCCCGGGCGTGGCACCGGATCCACAGGGGCGCGCACGCTGCGGCTGCCCCGACCCGGAGTGCACGGTCCCCGGCGCTCACCCGTTCGACCCCGGCCTGCTCGCGGCCACCACCGACGAGCGCATGGTGCGCTGGTGGTGGACCAACAGGCCGACGGCCCCCATCATCCTCGCCACCGGCGGCGCGGCCCCGTGCGCGGTCAGCCTGCCGGCCCCGGCTGCAGCCCGCGCCCTCGAAGCACTGGACCGCAAGGGCATGCGTCTGGGCCCGGTCGTCGCGGCCCCCACCCGCTGGTCGCTGCTCGTGAAGCCGTACACGATGGAACAGCTGGGCGAACTGCTGTACGCGCAGGACTTCGTGCCCGGCTCCCTCCGCTTCCACAGTGAGGGCGGCTACATCGCCCTGCCTCCGACCGAGACCGGCCAGGGCCAGATCCGCTGGGAGCGCGCGCCGCTGCCCGGCTCTGCCTCGCCCTGGGTACCCGATGTCGAGGCCGTGGTGGACGCCGTGGTCGAGGCTCTCACTCGTACGGGTGTGAGCGCGCCCGAGTTGTAGGGGTGTCGGGCGCGCGGGCAACCGGGCGCCCGTCCCCTGTCGTTATCTTCACCTCCATGAACCTCCGTCTGCTCGCTCTCGCGGGCGTCGTGGCGCTCACGGTCGCGCTGCCGCTGGCCGTGGCATCCGCGGGGCCCGTGGGCGACGCGGACCGCGACGCCCTCCTTTCCCTGACGCCGGAAGAGGGCCCCCAGGAGGGCCCTGAGGACGGCAAGGCGCGAGAAGCCGCCGATCCTTCCGCCGATCCCACCGGTTCCCCGCTGCTGGGCCTCGGTCTCGCCACGGCCGCCAGCTGCGGTCCCGAACTCACCTCCCCCGACGGCATCGAGGCGCAGACCTGTGTGCTGTCGCAGGGGGAGGAGACCTGGGCGCGCACTTACTACCGCAACGCGACCGGCCATGGACTCACGTCCGTGCTGAGTCTCATGGGGCCCGACGCCCACACTGTGCAACTGCGGTGCGCGGTGGGCGCCGAGGACGAACCGGGGTTGTGCGAGACGCCCAGGGAACGCACTGAGGGCGAGCCGGGCGCGTACACGGCGGTCGCGGAGTTCGCGTCGGACGCGGGGAGTGCGGGGCCGTTGCTACTGCGCTCGGGGAGCAACTCCGGTGCGCTTGACGGGAGTTGACGCGCGGCCCTGGTCCGTACAGAAGTCCGGGCACAGAAAGACCCGGCTGCTGGCGACGGGGGATGCACCAGCAACCGGGCTACTGCAACGCTAACAAGAGATCGGCTGTTCGCAAATTCGATCTCGGCTATTCGGACACCGATTCCGTTGTTCTCACGGGGAGTTGTGACAGGAGTCACGGGGCTCGGAGTCCGCGAGCCCGACTGTGCGTCAGCTGAGAGTCACCTGTCGGTTGGTCAGGCCGCCGCGGGCGCGGCGCTCTTCCGGAGTGAGGGGAGCGTCCGAGGCCAGGGCGGTGGTGAGGCGCTCGGCGAACTCGGCGGCCGGCTTCTCGATGTCCTCCGCGGTGACGCCGGTCGGCAGGTCCCAGACCGGGACGGTGAGGCCGTGCGCCCGGAAGGAACCCACCAGACGGGTGCCCTCGCCCAGGCTGGACTGCCCGGCCGCGTGGAGACGCGCGAGGGCGTCGAGCAGCTGCTCCTCGCCGTGCGGCATCACCCAGCGCAGGTGGTTCTTGTCCGGCGTCTCGCACCAGTACGCGGCGTCGACGCCCGTCAGCTTCACGGTCGGGATGGCTGCGTCGTTCGCCCGCTCCAGGGAAGCGGTGACGTCCGCAGTCGCGTTCTGCGCGTCCGGGACCCAGAACTCGAAGCCCGTGTGCACAACTGGCTCGAACGCGCCTTCGGGGTCGAGCAGGTCCTGCAGTCGCGGGCCCTCGGCCGGGGCGCGGCGGCCCTGGACGGGCGTGCCGGGCTCGGCGGTGAGCGCGCGCTGCAGGGTGTCGGCGAGGTCGCGGCTGATGTCTCCGGACGCCGTGTCGTTCTGCAGCCCGAGCAGGACCGAGCCGTCGTCGCGGCGCAGGGCGGGCCAGGCCATCGGCAGGACCGTCGCGAGTGTGACCGAGGGAACGCCCTCGGGGAGGCCGGCCTTCAGGGTCAGCTCCACGGTGGCGGCGGGGACCAGCTCGCGCAGGGCCACCCAGTCGCCCTCGCCGGGCAGGCCCTCGAAGGGCCGGTGCACCAGTTCGGTCACCGCGTGCGCGGCGGCCCGGCCGTGACAGGCCTTGTAGCGCCGGCCGCTGTTGCAGGGGCAGGGCTCGCGGGCGCCGACAACCGGGATCTCTCCCTCGGACAGCTGCGGCCGCGAGGCCTTCGTCTGGGGTCGCTTCTTGGCCATCGTGGGTGTCTCCCGGTTACGGCTCGTCTCGTACCCGCGCGAGCCTAGCCGCTCGTACGACGGACGACGGGACCCTGTGGACAACGGTCGTCACCGGATCTGCCAGGTTCTGGCAGGTTCTGTCAGTGGATCCGCCGGCTTCCTGTCAGTCCATGTCGTCGAACGCGTCGGCGAAGTCCAGCTCGGGTATCGCGGACATCGAGCGAGCCGTGATGCGGGTGGCGAAGTCCGTACGCCGGTGGCCCGAGTCCGGGCTGTGGACGTCCTCGTCGACGACTGCCCACACCGTGACCTCGCCGCGCGTGTCGTCCCGGACGCCCCAGTCGTTGGCCAGCGCCGTGATGATGTTCAGCCCGCGACCGCCGTGCGCCGTGACCGAAGGGGTCGCCGGAACCGG
Source organism: Streptomyces sp. NBC_00576 (assembly GCF_036345175.1). NCBI lineage: Bacteria > Bacillati > Actinomycetota > Actinomycetes > Kitasatosporales > Streptomycetaceae > Streptomyces > Streptomyces sp. NBC_00576. The sequence goes on from NZ_CP107780.1 coordinate 5,454,373, forward strand.
GCGGGTCGGGCCGCCGCCGTCCGTAACCTCCACGATGAGCCTGCCGCCGGAGTCCACGCGCCACGCGGCCCTGACGTCGCCGTCACCGGCCAGGGCCTCGCCCAGTGGCCGACCGTGTTTGCACGCATTGCTCAAGAGTTCGGACAGGATCAACACAGCGTCGTCGATGACCGATTCCGACACACCGCCCGTGCGCAACTGATCGCGCATCCGGTGTCTTGCTTTCCCCACGCCCGCAGGGCCATGGGGAACGGCCATGCTCGACGACGTGGGCACCTCCTGTGCCACCACCAACGCCACCCCCGAGACCTCCTTTGCCCCACGCCACGGTGTGAATGCCCCATTGGCCTGTACCGGAAACCGTCCCTTCCGCCTTCGGTGACGCACTCGTAATGATCGAACGCGGACCGAACGCGCCGGTGCACTCCCTGTAACCGAGTGGCCGGATTTCGACGATATGGCCGAAGGTGGAGGTTTCCTCACGTGGACCGCCAGGTCAAGAGTCCGGGAGCGAACCGAGGTCGGAGTCGAGTAAGAGGCGACTCGCGGCAGGGGGTTCCGGGGCTCCGGGAGCGCGGCTGGTCAGCGGCCCAGTTGCCGCAGAACCGGGCCCGGACGGTTGGTGATGATGGCGTCGATGCCGAGGTCGACGCAGAGGCTGACGTCCTCCGGCTCGTTCACGGTCCAGACGTGCACCTGGTGGCCGGCGAGTTTCAGCCGCTCGACGTACGCCGGGTGACTGCGCACGATACGGATCGAGGGGCCGGCGATCCGGACGCCGGTGGGCAGCCGTCCGTCGCGCAGCCGGGGCGAGAGGAACTGGTTCAGATAGACCGTCGGCAGCGTCGGCGAGGCCGCCCGGACGCGCTGCAGCGAGCGCGCCGAGAAGCTCATGACCCGCACCTGGGAAACGGCAGGGGTCGCCGGGGCGTCCAGACCGAACCGCTTGAGCAGGAACAGCAGCCGCTCCTCGACCTGGCCCGCCCAGCGCGTGGGGTGCTTGGTCTCGATGGCCAGCTCCACCGGCCGCCCGGCGTCGGCGACGAGTTCGAGCAGCCGCTCCAGGGTGAGTACGGAGGTGTCCTCGCGGTCCTCCGGGCGGTGCTCCCAGTCGGGGGCCTCGTCGCCGGTCTTCCAGGAACCGAAGTCCAGGGCGGCGAGGTCGGCGAGCTCCAGGGCCGAGACCGCGCCGCGCCCGTTCGACGTACGGTTGACGCGGCGGTCGTGGACACAGACGAGATGGCCGTCCGCGGTCAGTCGTACATCGCACTCCAGGGCGTCGGCGCCGGCCTCGATCGCCTTCTTGTAGGCGGCCAGCGTGTGCTCGGGCGCCTCTTCGGAGGCTCCGCGGTGGGCGACGACCTGGATCGGGTGCTGTCGTGCGTGGGTCACTGCGTCATGGTGTCACCGTCGGAGGGTGGCTGTGACGCTGTGGGTGCCCCCGCGCGCGTAACGGCCATTCATGGTGTGTGATTTGTCAGATATAAAGGATGGCCCCGGACCCACAGGTACCGCTTATGGTGCCCTGACGGCCTGTGGGAAAAGCTGACGGCATACAAAAGGACACGCACAGCTGAAACGTACCGACCGTGTACCCGTGTAAACGGGTACACGCATGTGATCGGACGTGACCGAGTGCGACCGAGAAGGACAGCCGTGGATCGAGGAGAAAGAGCTGTGAGCACCGAGAACGAGGGCACTGCGGTACCCCCGGCCCCGTCCGCACCTCCCGTGCCGGTGGAATCTCCTGCTGCCTCCCCGCAGGCCACCGCGCCCGAGGCCCAGACGACTCCGCTCCCGCCGGTACCTCCGAGCGCCCCGGGCGCACCGGAGCCGGAACTGGCGCACGCGGGTCAGGTACCGGCGTACGCGTCGGCGGGAGCCCCCGAGACGCCCCAGGGCGCCGGTCCTGGCCCCGGGGCGGCCGCCTGGCCGCCGCCCCAGCCGCCGGCGACACCGTCGTACATGGACGGCGGAGGCGGCGGCGACGCGCACCCGCCCTGGGGCGCAACGTACGACCAGCAGCCGAAGCCGAAGTCCGGGCGCGGCGGGCTGTTCGCGGCGGTGCTGGTGGCCGCGCTGGTCGCGGGCGGCCTGGGCGGCGGCCTCGGCTACACGCTGGCCAAGGGCAACGACGAGTCCACCACGTCGACGACCGTCTCCGCCGCGCAGCAGAGCGGCGGCGACCTCAAGCGGGACGCGGGCACCGTCGCGGGCGTGGCCGCCAAGGCGCTGCCGAGCACGGTCACCATCGAGGCCGAGAGCTCCAGCGGTGAGGGCGGCACCGGGACGGGCTTCGTCTTCGACACCCAGGGCCACATCGTCACCAACAACCACGTCGTCGCGGACGCGGTCGACGGCGGCAAGCTGACGGCCACCTTTCCCGACGGCAGGAAGTACGACGCCGAGGTCGTCGGCCACGCGCAGGGCTACGACGTGGCGGTCATCAAGCTCAAGAACGCTCCGTCGGACCTCCAGCCGCTCACCCTCGGCGACTCCGACAAGGTGGCCGTGGGCGACTCGACGATCGCGATCGGTGCCCCCTTCGGCCTCTCCAACACGGTGACCACGGGCATCATCAGCTCCAAGAACCGCCCGGTGGCCTCCAGCGACGGCGGCACCACCAGCAAGCCGTCGTACATGAGCGCCCTGCAGACGGACGCGTCGATCAACCCGGGCAACTCCGGTGGCCCGCTGCTCGACGCGTCGGGCAACGTCATCGGCATCAACTCGGCGATCCAGTCCTCCAGCAGCGGTGGCCTGGGCACCGGCCAGTCCGGCTCGATCGGCCTGGGCTTCGCCATCCCGATCAACCAGGCGAAGTACGTCGCCCAGCAGCTGATCAAGACCGGCAAGCCGGTCTACGCGAAGATCGGCGCCTCGGTCACCCTGACCGAGGGCACGGGCGGTGCGCAGATCAGCCAGAAGACCACGGACACCACCGCCCCCGTCGAGGCGGGCGGCCCGGCGGCTGCGGCGGGCCTGAAGCCCGGCGACGTCATCACCAAGCTCGACGACCATGTGATCGACAGCGGCCCGACCCTGATCGGCGAGATCTGGACCCACAAGCCCGGCGACAAGGTCCAGATCACCTACGAACGCGACGGCAAGGCAAAGACGGTCGAACTGACCCTGGGCTCCCGCGAGGGCGACAGCTGACCCACACGTGCACGCGAGGACCCGTTACTCTTGTCCCGCGCCGAGCTGATCACGCCCGGCGCGGGGAAGCGTGCCCGAGCGGCCTAAGGGAACGGTCTTGAAAACCGTCGTGGCAGCGATGTCACCGTGAGTTCGAATCTCACCGCTTCCGCCAGGTCGGAGAGTGTGCAGGTCAGATGGGGTGTCCCTCGGTGAGGGGCGCCCCTTCTGCATGTGGGTGTCTCACCTTGACGCGGCTCTGTCGCGTTGTTGATCAGTGCGTGTGGACCAGGCGTGGACGACGGTCCACGCCGCGCTGGGGCCCTGCAAGGTCGCGCTCTTCTCTGGGAGCAACGCTCAGCCGGCCACCGTGATCGGCCGGTTCGGTGGGCCGTCCGTCAGCAAGGACGCCAGTAGTTCCGGCAGCTCAGCTGGCCGCAGCACGTCCGAGGTCGCGGCCAGCTCTGTTGCGGTCCACCAGCGGTGCCCGCTGATCGCGGCCTTCTCGATCTCTTTGAAAGCCGAGGTATCGACCTCGAACGCAGGAACCCGAGCCATGTAGTAACGCTGGCGAACCTCATAGGCGACGTCGCCCCGGACCGCTGTCCACGGACGCCCTCGCCAGACCTCCGGACCCAGCGAGACATTCATCAGCCCGGTCTCCTCCCGCAACTCCCGTAGGGCCGCCTGCTCGTGGCTTTCGCCCTGCTTGAGCCCGCCTCCAGGGGTGAACCATCGGACGGAACGCTCCACCTCGTTCACGGCGGAGAACAGCAGTAGCCGATTGGCGTCGTCCAGCAACACCACGCGCGCGCTGCGACGCGGCACCAGGTTCCCCTCCAGCTTCGTCACCCGGTCAGAATAGAATCGCGGCCCGCGAGCGACCAACGAAGGCGGCCACCCGGGCTGGGCTTCCCGCAATTCCGGTCAGAGCCCTGAAACTCCCCAGAGCTGTTCGCGGAACCGCCTTGGTTGCACGGTGAACGGAAGGCCGGAGTTGCTCGCCAGTTGAGGTTCGGACCGCTCCTCCCCGTCAAGCGTGGCTACGGCGTCATGTATCCGCCTGACCGCCAGTACGGCTTGGCATTGCTGCTCTACCGCTCGGCGGTGCCGTCCTCACCGTCAATCTCGTAGATCCGCCCTTGAAGCTGTTCACTGGCCCAGTCCAGCCCGACCCCCAGGTCAAACCAGTGCCGATCCTTGCGGACTTCGGGCCGTGAGAGGTTCACCGCCGCCCAGGAGAACACCTCCAGGAGGATGGAACGCCCGTGCTGCGTTGTGCGCACGGGCAACGCAAACGGCGCGGCGAGTGCCGCGCGGTTGACCAACACAGTCCGAGCTCGACAGCCGAAGGGATCGAGGACCCTGCTGTAGCGAAGTGCGCGAAGTGCGTGACGGGGTGAGGTTAGGAGGGGCAGACCTCGACGCCGGGGGCGGGGTCGGCGCCGACGTTGACGTTGCCGCCCCAGGCCCACACGAAGTAGTACGAATGTCCGGTGAACTGGACATTGACCTGGTACCAGACGTCCGTGGTGTAACCGCCAGCCGTGACGCGTTCACCGCGCCCGTAGCACTTCACCACTCCGGGGGCTCCTTCCGGCCCGCTGGTGTTGAGGATCCTGTACGACGTACCGGGTCCGGTCCTGATGTTGCTGTTCGGCTGCAGGATCGAGGAGGACTGGACGGTGCTGGGAGCCGGCTGGGAGGTGCTGGGGGCTGCCTGGGAGGCACCGGCCCCGCCGAACAGGGTGAAGGCGGTACCGACCGCGAGACCGGCGGCGGTGAGACGGGCATTGCGCTTGAACATGGTGGACTCCTCGTCAGGCCAGAACCGGGCTCGTCGCTCGCGGCCCGGTGGCATCCGTTTCCGCCTCACAGACGGAACTCGGCGCCTCGGTGTATGACCGTCCCGGCAGCAAATGTCTCTTCGCCCCGTCCTCATACGGCGCGGCGTGTGCGCCCGTCCACCCGGTGGTGCGGGCAACGCACCTGACCGACCACGAGCCCGAGACGGGCACGCGTCCGAACGGTCCGAAGGGGACGACATGTTGAACAAGTCAGCGAGGCGCGGCGCCCGACTGGGCGGCGCGGCGGCGGTGCTGTGCGCGCTCGCCATGACGGTGGGCGCTGCGCCCGCCCAGGCGACTGCCGAACAGCGGCCCGCGGGCTCGGTGTTCACCACCTGGGCGACGGATGTGAACGTCCGCAAGGACTCGGCCCCGGGCTTCCGCTGCCCCGAGTTCCCCTCGCCCGGCAACTGCCCGCGGGTGATCGGCAAGGCGCAGCCGGGCGACCAGCTCGAAGTGACGTGCCAGACGCGGGGTGAGACGGTCGGCGGCAACCCGTACTGGGTCTTCGTGGAGAACCGGACCCGGGGCTTCGACGGGTGGATGGCGAGCTACTACATCTCGCACCCGGACAACTGGCTGCCCGGCGTCCCGCAGTGCTACGGGCCGTAACACGTCGCCACGACGCGGGCCGGCTCCGCCGCTCGGGCGGTGCTGCCCGATTCTCTACTGGATCGACTGCTGATCAGAGGGGCGCCCCGACACCGGGGCGCCCCTCCTGTGTGTTGGGCCCCGCGGGCCTGCAGGCCCGCAGCCCGAGCCCGGCGGTTCACCCCCGCCACCCCGTCATCCGTGCTGCCGATGCCACAGTCGCCCGTGCTTCCCGTTCCGTCAGCCCCGTCTGGACGGCCGCTTCGACCAAGGGGGCCAGTAGGGCGGGCCCGAGGCCGTTCTCGTAAGCGCGGCAGGCTGCCCAGAAGAGGCGGGTGTTGCGTTGGCCCTCGTGGGCCGCGAGGACGAAGTGGACCAGGCCCTGGCCGTGTTCGCCCGATGCGGGGGACGCGGAGCGGTGTGTGCGGGGCGGGGGCAGGAGGAGGCGCAGGAGGGACGGTGGGCAGGGGGCCGGGGTCAGGTGGGCCGTGCCGGGGGCCGTGCCGTAGACGCCGTGTTCGGTGCGGGAGCCGGGGCCGACCAGGTAGCCGCCGGCCCCTCTGATGTCGATACCGGGGGCCAGCCTGCTCGCCGAGTTGGGGACGACGGCGTCCGGGGGGCCGGTCAGCCAGAGATGGCGGCCGCCGGACGGGGTCAGGACGACGACCGTCTCGGGGATCGTGAAGAGGTGGCGCAGAGCCAGTTCGCGAAGGGCCGCGGAGGAGTCCGTGCTCGACTTGGTGTCCAGGTCGATGCCGATGAGGTGGTGCGGGGGCAGGCCGCAGGCGATGCCGTAGCCGGTGGCCCAGGGGGCGGCGGCGAAGAGTTCACGGATGCGGGACGGGTCGGTAGAGGCGTCGTACACGCCGTGGCCCATGCCTCCGCACTCGCCGTGGCAGGGGGCGGGGTCGTCGCGGTGGGGGGAGCGCAGGGCCGGGAGTTTCGTCCGGGACAGGGGGATGACGGCCAGGCCGCGCTCGGCGGCTGAGAGGGCGTGGGCGAGGGCCAGCGTCGTGGCCTGCCGGTCTGTGGTGGCCATGGCTCCATTTTCGTACGCATGTTCGAAAAAGGGAAGGGTGCGCGGCCCGCCGGGGTCGTCCTGACGGAATGGCTGGAAATGTGCGGGAACGCTTCGGTCCTTGTGTCCCCTGGGATGTCCCGGTGGCGGCTTGGCGTGAATCACCCCTATCGTCCTGACCTGCGGCTTCAGTGATGTGGAGAGGGTTTATCGACTTGTCGTCACGCTTCAGGGGGAATAAACGGTTCCGGGGTGGTTCGCCGGGGATTCGGTGGGCAACTCTGATCTCGCGGCGCAGTGCGCGGCGGTGACACAGCACCGAGGCGGTGACCAACTGCCTTGGAGTCGGAGGTAGTTCACGCATCACGCATCACGAACCAAGCACCAAGCACTACGCAATACGCGCTACGCACCACACGTACTTCGTACGGTCCGGCACGGAGCCGGGGCGTACATGTTCTGGAGGAACAGACATGGCAAGCAGCCGTACCGCCCGCGTTCTCGCCGCCGTTTCGGCCCTGCCCCTCGCCGCCGCGCTGTTCGGCGGCGTCGCGGCGGCCGACAGCGGCGCCTTCGCGGACGACGGATCGAACGCGGCCGTCGCCAGCGTCATCGGCAGTGGTGTGGCCGGTGACAACAACGGCAACTCGTCCACCTCGCAGCAGCAGGCGGTCGGCTCCGGTGCCTCGAACCAGAACAACACCGCGCAGGTCAATGGTTCCGCCTTCACGGCCATCGACCAGTCCAACGCCGTCGTCAACTTCACCAACCTCTGGTGAGCCGTGGGCCGGCGGGGGTGTGGGTCCCCGGCGGTCCTGAACTCCCTTGTGGGGAGCGCTTCATGGGGTGGTAATGCGTCTGCGCGGCGGCACGTATTTCGTGCCGCCGCGCAGACGTGCCCGCAGACGTTTTCGTACCCTTGACACTCTCCAGTATCTGACGGACAGTCAGAAACTGTGAGTCACCTACCCAGTCATCGGGCCAGTCATCGGCCCGGCCGTCGACCTGATGATCCGCCCGGTGATCAACTCGCCGAGCGGCTCGCCGCGTTCGAAGGGCGCCCCGCCGTGGTCGGCGGTGTCGGCAAGGATCCCGTCAACGAGCCGATGATCCGGCACTGGTGCGAGGCGCTGGGCGACACCAGTGCGGCGTACGCCGGGCCGGACGCCGTCGCGCCGCCCGCCATGCTCCAGGTGTGGACCATGGGCGGCCTCTCCGGGAATCCGGGCCGCTCGGCCGCGTACGACGAACTGCTCGCCCTGCTCGACGGCGCGGGCTGCACCTCGGTCGTCGCCACCGACTGCGAGCAGGAGTATCTGCGGCCCCTGCGGCCGGGGGACCGGGTCACCTTCGACTCGGTCGTCGAGTCCGTCTCCGGGCCCAAGACCACCAAGCTCGGCACCGGGTACTTCGTCACGACCCGGACGGATGTACGAGTGGACGGTGAGCCGGTGGGCACCCATCGGTTCCGGATCCTCAAGTACGCGCCGGTACGCAAGTACGCTCCCTCGCGCGCCCCTGAGACGCCTGCGGGGCAGAAACCCCAGGCCACCCCCACGCGCCCCCGGCCGGTCATCAACCGTGACAACGCCGGATTCTGGGAAGGTGTCGACCGCCACCGGCTCCTCATCCAACGCTGCCTCGGGTGCCGCACCCTCCGATTTCCCTGGCTGCCGGGCTGCAACGCCTGCGGCAGCGGCGACTGGGACACCGTCGAGGCGTGCGGCGACGGCACCGTCTACTCGTACGTCGTCCTGCACCACCCGCCCTTCCCGGCCTTCGACCCGCCCTACGCGGTCGGGCTGATCGAGCTCGCTGAGGGGGTGCGGATCATCAGCAACGTGGTCGGCGTGCCCTATGACAAGGTGCGGATCGGGATGCCCGTGCGGCTGGAGTTCGTGCGGTACGAGGAGGGGCAGTCGGCGCTTCCGGTGTTCCGGGGCGACCTGCCCGCGGAGGTGGGCGGATGAGGGCCGGGGACGAGCTGCCGCCGCTGGAGATCGCGATCACCCGCACGCTGATCGTCGCAGGCGCGATCGCGTCCCGCGACTTCCAGGATGTCCACCACGACGCCGAGCTGGCGCTGGCGAAGGGCTCCCCCGACATCTTCATGAACATCCTCACCACGAACGGGCTGGTGGGACGCTACGTCACCGACTGCTTCGGGCCCGCTGCCGTCCTGCGCAGGCTCGCCATCCGCCTCGGTGCCCCCAACTACCCCGGCGACACCATGGTGTTGACCGGCCGCATTGAGGAGCTCGACGGTGACACGGCCGTCGTACGCGTCCTCGGGGCGAACGGGATCGGCCGGCACGTGTCCGGAACGGTGACCGTCTCGGTACTCCCCTCGGCTTCGGGAGGCACCCCGTGACCCTGCACGCGCGCGACGCTCTCGGCGGCCGTACGGCGATCGTCGGCATCGGGGCCACCGAGTTCTCCAAGGACTCGGGGCGCAGCGAGCTGCGGCTGGCCGTGGAGGCGGTGCGGGCCGCGCTCGACGACGCCGGGCTTACGCCCGCCGACGTGGACGGCATGGTCACGTTCACGATGGACACCAGCCCGGAGATCACCGTCGCGCAGGCCGCCGGTATCGGGGAGCTGTCCTTCTTCTCCCGGGTCCACTACGGCGGTGGCGCCGCCTGTGCGACCGTGCAGCAGGCCGCGCTCGCCGTCGCGGCCGGGGTGGCCGAGGTCGTCGTGTGCTACCGGGCGTTCAACGAGCGGTCGGGGCGGCGGTTCGGGTCGGGGGTGCAGCGGCGGGAGCCGTCGGCCGAAGGGGTCGCGCTCGGCTGGTCGCTGCCGTTCGGGCTGCTCACGCCCGCCTCCTGGGTGGCGATGGCGGCGCAGCGGTACCTGCACACGTACGGACTGTCGGCGGAGGCGTTCGGGCAGGTCGCCGTCCGTGGCCGGAAGTACGCGGCGACCAATCCGGCCGCCTGGTTCCACGGCCGGCCCATCACCCTCGCCGACCACGCGGCCTCGCGCTGGATCGCCGAGCCGCTGCGGCTGCTGGACTGCTGCCAGGAGACGGACGGCGGCCAGGCGGTCGTCGTCACCTCCGTCGAACGGGCGCGCGACCTGCGGCACCCGTCCGCCGTCGTCGCGGCGGCGGCCCAAGGCGCGGGCCGCGCCCAGGAACAGATGACCAGCTTCTACCGCGACGACCTCACCGGACTCCCCGAGATGGGCGTGGTGGCCCGGCAGTTGTGGCGGACCGCAGGCGTGGGCCCGTCCGACATCGACGTCGCCATCCTGTACGACCACTTCACACCGTTCGTGCTGATGCAGTTGGAAGAGTTCGGTTTCTGCGCCCCGGGTGAGGCGGCGGAGTTCGTCGCGGCCGAGGGGCTGCCCCTGAACACGCACGGGGGTCAGCTCGGGGAGGCGTACCTGCACGGCATGAACGGCATCGCGGAGGCGGTACGGCAGCTTCGCGGATCCTCCGTGAACCAGGTGCCGGGCGTGGAAAGGGTGCTGGTCACGGCGGGTACTGGGGTGCCGACCTCGGGGTTGGTACTGGAGGCCGCCGGATGAGCGCGCCCGGTCGGTCGGCCGCTGAGCCCGCGGCTGCCCCTACTACTGGAGGAGCAGCCTCCGTACTACCCCCGTACGACCCCTCAGGGTCGAACCCCTATAGCCCCGTACCCTGTCTCCACCTTCAGGAGGTGGAGACAGCCCCCTTCCTACAACCTGAGGGGGACGCGGCTTCGGGACCTGCGGCCGATCCGCCCGAGTAGGGGTCGAACCTAGCGTAGAGCCATGACCACACTCGTCTGCACCAGCGCTTCGAACGCGGCTACGCCGGCGACGCAGACCCTGTCGTTCGCGTCGTATACCTCGTACCCGTCGTTCTCGTCGTACGTGAAGGCCCGCCGCCCGGTGCTGTTGCGCACCGCCCGGTCGCTGACCGCGAACCCGAGCGATGCGGAGGACCTGCTGCAGACCGCGCTCACCAAGACGTACGTCGCCTGGGAGCGGATCGAGGACCACCGTGCGCTCGACGGCTATGTCCGCCGGGCGCTCCTGAACACGCGGACGTCGCAGTGGCGGAAGCGGAAGGTCGACGAGTTCGTCTGCGACGAACTGCCGGAGCCCGAGGGGACGCCGGTCGGCGATCCGGCGGAACACCAGGTGCTGCACGACGCGATGTGGCGCGCGATCATGAAGCTGCCGGCGCGGCAGCGCGCGATGGTGGTACTGCGGTACTACGAGGATCTGAGCGAGGTTCAGACGGCCGAGGTGCTCGGGGTGTCGGTGGGCACGGTCAAGTCGGCTGTCTCGCGGGCGCTGGGCAAACTGCGCGAGGATCCCGAGCTGGTGCTCGCCCGGTAGTTCCGGCAGGTCCGCCGACAGCTCCGCCCTTTGGTTCCCGTGTGGGAACCTGTGGTGATCCCCGGTAGTTCCCGAGGCGGGACGTGATCTGATCGATCACTCTCTCCTAGTGACGTACCGCTCGGTATGTGCGCAGAATCAGCACAACCTTTACCACCGAGTAGGCAATGAAGCCCCGGGAGGACGCCGTGCTGAGCACCATGCAGGACGTACCGCTGCTGATCTCAAGGATCCTGACCCATGGGTCGGCGATCCACGGCGACTCGCAGGTCATCACCTGGACCGGTGAGGCCGAACCGCGGCGCCGCTCCTTCGCCGAGATCGGGGCCCGGACGGCACAGCTCGCACATGCCCTGCGCGACGACCTGGGCGTCACCGGCGACGACCGCGTGGCCACTTTGATGTGGAACAACCCCGAGCACGTCGAGGCCTACTTCGCGATCCCCTCCATGGGCGCGGTCCTGCACACCCTCAATCTGCGTCTGCCCCCCGAGCAGTTGGCCTGGATCGTCAGCCACGCCGCCGACAAGGTGGTCATCACGAACGGCTCGCTGCTGCCGCTGCTCGCCCCGCTGCTCCCGCACCTCAAGACGGTCGAGCACGTCGTGATCTCCGGCCCCGGTGACCGTTCCGCCCTCGCCGGGTCGCACGCCCAGGTGCACGAGTACGAGGACCTCATCGCCGGGAAGCCGACCGGCTACGACTGGCCCGAGCTGGACGAACGTACGGCCGCGGCCATGTGTTACACCTCCGGCACGACGGGTGACCCCAAGGGCGTGGTCTACAGCCACCGCTCCATCTACCTGCACTCCATGCAGGTCAACATGGCCCAGTCCATGGGCCTGACCGACCAGGACACCTCCCTCATCGTGGTCCCCCAGTTCCATGTGAACGCGTGGGGACTGCCCCATGCGACCTTCATGACCGGCGTCAACATGCTGATGCCGGACCGGTTCCTGCAGCCCGCCCCGCTCGCCGAGATGATCGAGAAGGAACGGCCGACGCACGCTGCCGCCGTCCCCACCATCTGGCAGGGCCTGCTCGCGGAGCTCACCGCGAACCCCCGGGACGTCTCGTCCCTCACCCAGGTCACCATCGGCGGCGCCGCCTGCCCGCCCTCCCTCATGGCGGCCTTCGACAAGCTGGGCATGCGCGTCTGTCACGCCTGGGGCATGACGGAGACCTCCCCGCTCGGCACGATCGCCCGCCCGCCGGCCCGTGTGGTGGGCACGGAGGAGGAGTTCGCATACCGCCTCACGCAGGGCCGCTTCCCGACGAGCGTCGAGGCCCGGCTGAGCGGCCCCGGTGGCGAACGGCTCCCCTGGGACGGCGAATCGGCCGGCGAGCTGGAGGTGCGCGGCCCATGGATCGCGGGCGCCTACTACAACGGCCCCGACGGTGAACCCCTGCGCCCCGCTGACAAGTTCAGCGAGGACGGCTGGCTCAAGACGGGCGACGTGGGCACCATCAGCCCCGACGGCTTCCTGACGCTCACCGACCGCGCCAAGGACGTCATCAAGTCCGGCGGCGAGTGGATCTCCTCCGTCGACCTGGAGAACGCCCTCATGGCCCACCCGGACGTCATGGAGGCGGCCGTCGTGGCCGTCCCCGACGACAAGTGGGGCGAACGCCCACTGGCCACAGTCGTGCTGTCGGAGGGCTCCACCGCCGACTTCGAGTCCCTGCGCGCCTTCCTCGCCGTCGAGGGAAAGATCGCCAAGTGGCAGCTCCCGGAGCGCTGGACGATCATCGCGTCCGTACCGAAGACGAGCGTCGGCAAGTTCGACAAGAAGGTCCTCCGCAAGCAGTACGCGGAGGGCGAGCTGGACGTCACCAAGCTCTGACGGCCGCCGTGGGCTGACCTATGGGTCGGGGCAATGTTTCACGTGAAACACTGCCCCGACCCTCGTACCGAATGTGTCGATAGCCCCGCTCAGTTGGTACCGATACGCGCGAGCAGATCGACGATACGGCTCTGCACCTCGGTACTGGTGGACCGCTCGGCGAGGAACAGCACCGTCTCCCCCGAAGCGAGCCTCGGCAGGTCGGCCTGATCGACGGCGGCCGTGTAGACGACCAGCGGAGTGCGGTTCAACTGCCCGTTCGCCCTCAGCCAGTCCACGATGCCGGCCCTGCGGCGCCGCACCTGAAGCAGGTCCATGACCACGAGGTTCGGCCGCAACTGTGAGGCCAGCGTGACCGCGTCGGCGTCACTTGCGGCCCGCGCGACCTGCATCCCGCGCCTCTCCAGCGTCGCGGTGAGTGCGAGCGCGATCTCCGCATGCTCCTCGATGAGCAGCACCCGCGGCGGATGCTGGTCACTGTCACGCGGCGCGAGCGCTTTCAGGAGTACGGCGGGATCGGCGCCGTACGCCGCCTCACGCGTCGCCTGCCCGAGTCCAGCCGTCACCAGCACCGGCACCTCGGCGGCCACGGCGGCCTGGCGCAGCGACTGGAGGGCGGTCCGGGTGATCGGTCCGGTCAGCGGATCGACGAACAGCGCCGCCGGGAAGGCCGCGATCTGGGCGTTGACCTCCTCGCGCGAGTGCACGATGACGGGCCGGTACCCACGGTCGCTGAGCGCCTGCTGCGTGGTGACGTCCGGCGCGGGCCACACCAGCAGCCGACGCGGATTGTCCAGCGGCTCCGGCGGCAGCTCGTCGTCCATCGGCCGCGGCTGCGGCTGGTCGGAGACCTCGACGGCCCCGCCGGGCCCGTCGAGCGGCTCCGGCCCTTCGTCGGCGTTCTCGTCCGGTGCTCCTATGGCGTACGAGCGGCCGGCCCCCTCGGTGAACCCGGGCAGTCGCGGAGCACCCGGGGCGAGCTGTGTCTGCCCTGCGAGCGAGGGCTGCGCGGGCAACGGCACTTGGGCGAGCGGTACCTGGCCGGCGAGGGAGGGCTGACCGGGCAGGGGGGCCTGTCCGGCCAAGGAGGGCTGGGCCGGGGCCGGTGCGGTGGGCGCGGTCTGTGCCGCCGGAGGCGTGGCGGTGGCGGCCTGACCCACCTGCGGGTGGGGACGGGCGGCCGTCTCCGGCTGGCCGGCGGCGGGCTCCGGGCGGGTACCGAGCTTGCGGCGGCGACCGGAGCCGTTCGAGCCGTTGGTGCCGTTCGGAGGCGTCGCGGGCTGCGGCTGGCCCGGCGTCTGGACCTGCGCCGCCTGCCGACTGAACGGCACTCCCTGCCCGAGCGTCCGCACACTGATCGCGCGCCCCTGCGTCGAGTTCGGGTCGACCGGCGCGCCGGCGGCCTCGGCAGCCAGGGCCTGCCCGAGCCGGGGCGGCGCGACACGCTCAGGAGGGAGCGGGGTGGCTGCCGCCTGGGGCGCGGGGAGGGGGGCAGGAGCGACGGCCGGGGCGTTCCCGTTCAGGTTGTGGGTGCCGACATCCGGGGTTTCGTCGTCGGCGGCGGGCCAGGGCTGGGGCTGGGCAACGGGGGCGGCCTGGGCCGGGATCGCCTGGCCGGGGGCGAGGCCCTGGGCGAGGGCGGGCTGGGGCGCCGTACCCTGCGCCGGAACCTGCTGGGAAACGGGCTGAGGGGCCTGCTGCAGGGCCTGTTGGGGAACCTGCTGACCCTGGATGCCCTGCGCCGGGACAGGTTGACCGGGCATGGGCTGCGCGACCTGCGCGATTTGAGCCGCAGGAGCGGCCTGTCCAGGCATGCCCTGTGCGGGCACGGCCTGCCCCTGCCCCGGAACGCCTCCCTGCGGACCAGCGGCGGCCTGGGCGACCGTTGCCTGCACGGGAGCCTGTGCGGGAACCGCCTGTCCGGGAATCCCGCCCGGCGGTACGGTCCCCGGCTGTTCCGGGGCCTGGCGCGCACGGCGGCGGCCGGTCGGGGTGGACGTCGGGTGAGGCTGGGGCGGGGTGTGGTCGTCGTCGGGATCGTGCATGAGCCCGTCATGACGGCCACCGTCGTCGAACCGGTCGCCGACAGGCCCGGCGGGCGCCTCGGCGGCGCCCTGGTCTGTCCGGTCGGCCTCGGCCGGGGGCAGGGCGAACACCGGACGGGGGCCCGTCTCTTGCGCGTTGCCGCGCTCGGCCGCAGCCGCGAGGGCCCGGCGCCGGCGCCCGGTCGGCTGCCCGCCCGCGCTGTCGTCAGCGGCGCCCTCCGCACCTGCGGCCCCCGAAGGAGCCGCGGGAAGGGCGGGAGGCAACGCGTGCTGCTCGCCTCCGGCGCGCCGGGCCGGAGCGCCGGGCACACCCTGGGGCGGCACCGTCCCGCCCAGACCGGTCCCCGCGGCAGCGGTGCCCGCACCGTGTTCGCCCGCCATGACGACGGCGCCTTCGGAGACGCCGCCATCGTCGCCCGCACCCGCGTCAACACCTTCGACGGGGCTGGGCCGGCCACGCCGGCGCCCGGTACCGCTGTCTCCATCGGCGGAGGGTTGAGGAGCGGGGCCCGAAGCGGCGGCGGCCTCCTCGACCGCCCGCCTCCGGCGCCGTCCGGTGGGCGCGACCGCCTCGCTCCCGGAGGCACCGGACTCGACATCGGCCTCGACCTCGGCCTCGGCGGCGTCCTCCGGAACGTCGCCCTCCAGGAAGGCGTCCACGGAGGACCGCCGGGCCCGGCGCCGCCCGCTGACACCACCGTCGCCGTTGTTGTCCACGACCTGGTTGTCCACGACCTGCTCGGGCACGGCGAGCTCGGCGCCCACACCCGTCTCCGCGTCCTCGACCCCGACCTCGGCCACCACCGCGCCGGCCCCGCCCCCGATGGGCACCTCAAGGACGTACGCACTGCCGCTCATGCCCGGCACCTCGTGCGTCTGGAGCACGCCGCCGTGGGCTCGCACGATCCCGCGCACGATCGGCTCGTGCACCGGGTCTCCCCCGGGATACGGCCCGCGCACCTCGATCCGTACGACCTCTCCGCGCTGCGCGGCGGCCACGACCACCGTGTTGTCCATGTAACCGCCCGCGGAGGCGGGCGAGTTGCCGGTCGCGTCGACGCCGGCGACGTCCGCGACGAGATGCGCGAGGGCGGTGGCCAGGCGCTGCGGGTCGACCTCGGCCTCGATCGGCGGCGCGTGCACGGCGAACTGGACGCGCCCGGGCCCGATCAGTTCGACGGCCCCGTCGACCCCGGCGGCGACGACCGCGTCGAGCATCACCTTCGTACGGGTGACGGAGTCGACGCCCGTGTCGAGCCGCTGGTAGGACAGGACGTTGTCGACCAATGTGGTGATGCGCGAGTAACCGGCCGACAGATGATGCAGCACCTGGTTGGCCTCGGGCCACAGCTGCCCGGCGTCGTCGGCGGCGAGGGCGGCCAGTTCGCGGCGCAGCTCGTCGAGGGGGCCGCGCAGGGAACGGCCGAGCAGCACGAGCAGCTGCTCCTGTCGGCCTGCCAGGGCCTCGTACCGGTCCTTCTCGCGCTCCGCGAGGGCCGCGTACCGGTCCTCACCGGCGGCGAGTTCCTCCTCGTGCTCCTCGCGCAGCCGCTCGATCTCGGTGACGTGCTGCTGGCGCAGGGCGGTGAGCTCGGACGCGTGCTCCTCGGCGGCCCGCTCCAGCTCCTCCTGGTGCAGCTTGTCGGCGGCGTCCTTCTCCTCGGCGAGGGAGTCGTACGGACGCCGGTCGGTGAAGGTCATCACGGCGCCCACGAGCTGGTCGCCGTCCCGGACGGGCGCGGTCGTCAGGTCGACGGAGACCTGGTCCCCGCTCTTGGACCACAGCACCTGCCCGCGCACCCGGTGCTTGCGTCCGGACCGCAGGGTGTCGGCGAGCGGGGACTCGCCGTACGGGAAGGGCTCGCCGTCGGCGCGCGAGTGCAGGACGAGCGTGTGGAGCTCGCGCCCGCCGAGGTCGCTGGCCCGGTAACCCAGTATCTGAGCGGCGGCGGGATTGACGAGTACAACCCGCCCCTCGGTGTCCGTCCCGACGACTCCTTCTGCGGCGGCACGCAGGATCATCTCGGTCTGACGTTGCGAACGCGCGAGTTCGGCCTCGGTGTCGACGGTGCCGGACAGATCGCGTACGACGAGCATGAGCAGCTCGTCATTGGCGTAGCCGTAGCTGTCGTACGCCTGCTGGCCGTTCTCAAGATTCGCACTGGTGACCTCGACGGGAAACTCGCTCCCGTCCGTCCGCCGGGCGATCATCCGGGTCGGCTTGGTCTGCCCGTGCGGGTCCATGGAATCGGGGCGCCGCATGGTGCCGGGGATCAGCCGCGAGTCGAACTGCGGCAGCAGATCGAGCAGCCCGCGCCCGACGAGGGCGGTGCCCGGCGTCTCGAAGGCCGCGAGGGCGATCGTATTGGCGTTGACGACGGTCCCATTGGCGTTGACCAGCACCAACGCATCGGGAAGCGCATCGAGTATGGCTGCGAGGCGAGCAGCGCCTCGGGATGGCCTGCTGCTCACGAGACGCTTCCTCCCTGTTACCGCACCTTGCCGACCGCGGGCGCCATCTTGCCAACCGTCCCGCAACGTGTCACGCGAGGGAGTCTAAGGGCAGTGGTTGCGCTCGCGACGCCGGATGAGAGGGAGGTCGCACGACGAAGTGACAGAGAGGCTGTGACGGCGCCTTTCACACTACTTATGCGGTACGGGGCCACTGTGCCTGTGGCGTGAGGGCCCTTGGGGGCGTTGTTCTGCTGGTCGGGCGGCTCACCGAAGATCAGGAAGCAGCGGTACGAGCCGGTCCCAGCGCGCCATCTGGCACCCGTTGCTGCGGTCGAAAGTGGCGTCGACAGGACGCCCGGCCCAGTTCCCGGTCACATGAGCGGTCGCCGGACCCCCGTACATCATCGTGCAGATGCTGTCGGGGGAGACGGGGGCGAACGGATCCTTCCCCCACCGAGCCCCCCGGTCGAGCGACCCACAGGCCCCCTCGACGTCGGGATGACTCCCGCTCCCGGGATGACAGGCCAGCTCGAACCGCCCGTCCCCACGCCCGCCGGTGCGGCGGACGGTGACGGTGAGGTGGTCGGAGGCGCGTCCCATGGGAGCGAGGAGGGGTGCGAAGGGCGTGAGTGGCGTGAGGGGGCGGGTCTGGGGAGCCTCGTCGGCGTAGGCGGCCGCGGGCGCGGCGGAGAAGGAGGCGGCGGCGAGGGAGACGCCGGCGGTGGCGGCGAACACGAGGCGACGGAGGGCGCCGGGGGGAAGGGTGGCGTGGGAGCGGGCGGCGCGGGCGGCATGAGGGGCATGAGTGGCATGCGAGATGACCTTGAACATGACCTGACTAACGCCTGACGCCCAAGGACGTTGCGCGAGCCGGACCGGCGGGCCGACGGGTCACCGGGCAGCACAGACGGCATCACGCGGCATCGGCAGGAACAACGGCTTTGCCCTGCGCCCCGCCTGCCTAGTACCGTGGGAGGCGATTGGTGACACCGCGCTCGTCTGTGTCATCATCTGCACGCACCACTCGCGCTCGCGCGGGCGGTTGTGCTGGAGGCGTCGCCTAGTCCGGTCTATGGCGCCGCACTGCTAATGCGGTTTGGGACTTACATCCCATCGAGGGTTCAAATCCCTCCGCCTCCGCACCTCATCCCGAAGCCCTGGTCGCCAATGACCGGGGCTTCGGTCGTTTTCGCAGGTCAGGCAGGGTGCGGCAAACGGATTTCACTGCACGCCGCCAGTCATGTAATGTTGTTCCCGCAACGCCGACCGGGTCGAAAAGCCCGGAAGGAAGAGCAAACACAACAGAAAACACAAGCACTCGTAGCTTAACGGATAGAGCATCTGACTACGGATCAGAAGGTTGCAGGTTCGAATCCTGCCGAGTGCACAGCAGACCAGAGGCCCCGTGGAGGAATCCACGGGGCCTCTGGTTTTTGCGTTGGCGGCAGTGCCCCGGGGTGAGGGGTGGGCTGGTGTGCCGAGATGCCGCGTGATCAACGGGGGGTGGCAGCCGGCCTGTCTTGAGGCGTCGGCTGGGCGGCGCTTGTTACTCACTTTCGGGTGGCGTCGCATGCGTTGGTGGGGTGGCGTGGCAGGAGTGGCGAATGTCCGGGGGCAACGGGCGTATGGGCCGCCGTCGCACCAAGGCGTCAAATTGGTGCATACGGTTCATAGATGGGTGATACATGGGAGAGTTGCAGTGATGTGGATGATTCGTAACGTAGTTCACGTCTCATCCGCATTTCCGGCACATCGGGTCCACGGTGTGGATGTGCGGCCGACCGGTCGCCACTCGCACACCGCACATCCCGTCGGTCGACTGGCCACAGGCGGAGTTGTGCGTGCACCGAGCAGGGAGAACCTGTGCCTGTTTCCAAGATCGTAACCGCCCGCAGTCTGGCCGCCGCCGCGCTGGCAGCCGGCGCACTGGTTGGGACGGTGACGCTGCCGGCGTCTGCGGCCGACCACCGCTCACACCGGTCGAACGTGGAGATCAGTGATGTTCAGTACGACGCCCCGGGCCGCAATGACAACTCGAACCGCTCCCTCAACAAGGAGTGGGTGGAGATCACCAACAACAGCCGCCACGGCGTGAACCTGGACGGGTGGACGCTGGCCGACGAGGACGGCCACACCTACACCTTCGACCACTACCGCCTGGACGGACGGGCCACCGTCCGCGTCCACACCGGCGAGGGCCGTGACAGTCGTCGGGACCTGTTCCAGGACCGTCGCCGCGAGTTCTGGGACAACCGCTCCGACACGGCCACCCTGCGCAACGACCACGGCCGCTTCGTCGACGACAGCTCCTGGGGCGGCCGTGACCGCCACCACGGCGGCGACCACCGCGGCGGCGGCGACCACCGCGGCGGCGGCGACCACCGCGGCGGCGGCGACCACCGCGGCGGCGGCGACCACCGCGGCGCTGGCGACCACCGCGGCTGATTCACCCCGGCCGGCTGATGGCCGGTGACCGGTGGCTACGCCCGTCGCGGGAACGCGAGGCCGGCGGTCGAACCGGTCGGGTGAACCGTGAGATCGACGGTCTGACCGTCCGAAGCGAGGATGAGCCTCCATGAGGATCACTCCCGCACACCCGGGCGACGTCGCCAAGCTGCCGGCCCTCCGCACGGAGGGCCGGCAGCTTGGCTTTCGCGGTTTGATACCGATCAGGGGCAGTGGCCCTGCTCCGCTGGCCGGCTGTTGGAGACATCGAGGAGGGAAGCGTGTCCTGGTCGTGGACGGTGAGGTGACGGCCAGGGCCATCACTCTTCGGAGCACCGCGGCATATGTGGCCTGTTGATCACCACGGTCAGCAATCCGTTCTGACGAAGACGAAGCTTCGGTCCGACTGCCGCCCGCTCCTACGGATCAGAAGGTTGCGGGTTCGAATCCTGCCGAGTGCGCACAGGCCAAAGGCCCCCGGTCGGCGGCGAATTCCAGGGGGCCTTTAGCGTTCAGGTGTGACGATCTTGCCGCCATCCGTGCTGCGCGCACTTGAGCGATTTCACGCCGCCCACCCCTGGGACCACAACGCCCACTACCACCCGTGGATCATGCGGCAGTTGCCGAGGCGGTACGGCCGTGTGCTGGACGTGGGGTGTGGCAGCGGCGACCTGGTGCGGCTGCTGGCCGGGCGGAGTACGTCGTCGGTGCTCGGTGTCGACTCCGACCCTGCGATCGTCGATCGGGCGCGGGAACTTACCTCCCCCGACGCCCCGATCACGTTCACCGCTGCGGACGCGATGACCGGCCTTCCCGACGGCCCGGACGGTGTGTACG
Source organism: Streptomyces sp. NBC_00576 (assembly GCF_036345175.1). NCBI lineage: Bacteria > Bacillati > Actinomycetota > Actinomycetes > Kitasatosporales > Streptomycetaceae > Streptomyces > Streptomyces sp. NBC_00576. The sequence continues at coordinate 5,474,924 of NZ_CP107780.1, forward strand.
ACGTCATCACCTGCGTCGCCGTCGTCCACCACCTTCCGTACGCCGACGCGCTCACTCTCTTCCGGCGGCGGCTGGCGCCCGGCGGGACGTTGGTCGTGGTGGGGTTGTCTCGGGCCGAGAGCCTCGTTGATCATTTGCTGGGGGGTGCCGCCATTCCGGCGAACGTCGTCATGGCCTGGGTGAAGAACCGGGGGCGGCCGGCGGCGCGGCCGGTTGCCATGACCGCGCGGACGCGCGGGGCGGAGATGGGGTTCGCCGAGGTGGTGAGGGAGGCGCGGCGGGTGCTGCCCGGGTGTCGGGTACGGCGGCGGCTCTTCTGGCGGTACACGCTGGTGTGGCGGCAGCCGGTGCGGAGTTGACCTCTTTCTCGTCCTCTTCTCCTTCCCCTTCTCCTTCCCTTTTTCGGTCTTCTTCTGTGTCACCGTTGGCCCATGGCCGATCCGGTGGGGCGTGTGGAGCTGGTTGAACGGGTGGACGAACAGGATCAGGTCCTCGGGGTGGTGGAGCGCGGGGAGGCCGTTCGGCGTGGGTGGCTGCACCGGGTCGCCACCACTGTGTGCCGGGATGCGGGCGGGCGGGTGCTGGTGCATCGGCGGGCCGACGGGCTCGCGCGGTTTCCCGGGCAGTACAACTGGCTGGTGGGCGGCGCCGTCGACGTCGGGGAGAGCTGGGAAGAGGCCGCCGTTCGTGAACTCGCCGAGGAACTGGGGGTGCGGGTGGATGTGCGGCTCGCCTTCAAGTTCCTTTGCCGGGGCGCCATCAGCCCGTACTGGCTCGGCGTTCACGAAGCTGTCATCGCCGAGGAGGTCTCTCCCGATCCGGCGGAGATCGCCTGGCACGGGTGGGTCAGCGAGGGCGAGTTGTGGGAGCTGACCCGACAACTGGCCTTCGTACCCGATGGTGTTGAGGTCCTGCGCCGCGTGCGGTCGGGGGCTGTTGTCGATGAGCCTGCATAGTCATCTCCTTCCATCTCCTTCCATCTCCTTCAGCGGCTCAAGGGGACGGTTCCGTACGGCTGTTGGCCGAAGGTGGGTTCCAGGTGGTCGTGCTGCGTGCGCGCGGGTGTCCGTCGGCGGTGGTTCTGCCGGTGCGGCAGCAGTGAGCGGCTTTTCTTAAATATCCGTTGACCTGCCTGTTTGCTTGTCCGCCGCTTACTTGTCCGCCTCGCGGATCTCGGCCATGTACTCCCGGGCCAGTCGGCCCTGACGTGTGAACCAGTCCGCCAGTACGGCTACTTCGGCGGGGGAGTAGTCGGCGATGAGGGTGGCCAGGCGGGCGTAGTAGGGGCCGTAGAGGGCGTGGGCCCGGGCGACGGCGGCCGGTTCGGCGGCCACACGGACCCGGCGGCGGTCGTTGGGGTCGGGGCGGCGGGTGATGTAGCCCGCGCGTTCGAGGCGGTTGAGGATTCCGGTGACGGCGCCCGTGGTGACGTGGGCGCGTTCGGCCAGGTCACCGGCGGTGAGCAGGTCCTCGCCTGCCTCCAGGACGTAGGCGAAGCAGGTGAGGTCGGTGACGTTCAGGTTGAGACGACGCGCCATCTCCTGCTGGCTGAGCAGGTGTGTCGCGATGGTGTGGTCCATCTCCTTGAGCATGTGGGCGGGGGTCGCGGGCGGGCGGGGCGGGCCGGGAGTGCCTTGCATCGCGAATTGCCTTAGCTCGTGAGATATTTTGTGTCTAAACTGCTTACGGAGTGAGGGATTCTCGATTCTACGGGGGGCTCGGACGTGAGCACATACGACGAGGGACACACCGTCGCCGGCTGGACCGGCACCGCCATCGCGACCGTCGGGTCCTGCGTGCTCGGGCTGGGGGTCTGCACGACCTCGGCCCTTGCGGTGGCAGGCGGCACCGCGGTGCTGGCGGTCGCCGTCCTGGTCACCTGGGCACTGCATCTCGCGGGGTGGGGGAAGTCGCCGGGCGTGCGGCCGGTGGGCGAGTGGCGGATGCGGGACCGGGACCGCTCGGCGCGGGCCGGGCATCCGGGGTGCGTGGGGTGCCGACTGGCGGGCAGGGGCAGCGGTGCGAGCGTTCCTGCTGCGGCCACCGAGGTCGTTCCGGAACGCGCCTGATCCGTCTGACCTGCGTCTTTGTCGTCCGACGAGGCGTTGTCAGTGGTACCCCGTAATCTCGCAAGGGATGGGACAGGCGTGGAGATGTTCGGGGCTGCGGTGGTCGGCGGACGGTCCTGTGCTGCGATGGGACGGTGGGCGCGTTAGCGCGCTGACCTGGGGGAAGAGGGTGGCCTTCGGGGTCACGGAAGGGGGCGTACGGACATGTGTGGGAGCGCGGGGGAACGCCTGTCCGATACGGACGGGGGTGTCGGGGCGGAGTACGGGGGCGCGGTGCGAGGAGTGTGCGCGGCTGGACCGGGCGCACTCGGTCGCCGCCGACACGATCGCGGACGATCCACGGCCCTATCACGTATATCTGGCGTGGTTCGGGCCCGGGATGACCAAGGTCGGCATCACGGCGCTGGAGCGGGGCTCGGCGCGGCTGCTTGAGCAGGGGGCCGTCGTCTTCAGCTGGCTGGGGGCCGGCCCGCTGATGGCCGCCCGGCGTACGGAGGAGCTGCTGCGCGCCGCGCTCGGTGTCCCGGACCGGATTCCGTACGCCGACAAGCGGGCGGTGCGGGCCGCGCTGCCGGGGTCGGCGGCTGAGCGGGCCGTCGAGGTCGAGGAACTGCATGCCCGGGCGGTGGGGCTGGGTGGCTGGCCCGAGTCCCTGGAGCGCGCGTCCTGCCAAGTCGTCGACCATGTCGGGGTGTTCGGGCTTACGGGGCTTACGGGGCTGACGGGGCCGGCACCGGCCTTGGGGGCAGTGAGCGAGCTGGTGGCGGGGGGTGTCGTCGGGGGTGAGCTGGTGGCGGCGGCCGGGCCCGATCTGCATCTCGCGGTCGAGGACGGGCGGGGGAACGGGCGGGGAGTGGTGGTGTTGGATACGAGGCTGATGACGGGGTGGGAGCTGGTGCCCGTGGGGAGCGGTGGACTCACCGTTCCTGTGCGGGAGTTCAAGGGGTCGAAGGAGTCGGCGGGCGTGCAGGACGGGTTGTTCTGAGCCTCGACTCCATGCGACGCCGTACGGCGATTCACCGTGAGAAGGGTGAGAGGGACGAGAGGGGTGACAGTGGACGGCATGAGGGAAGCCTCGGAGGACGGGGACGCCGACGTCGACCGTGAGGTGACCGAGGTCCGGCGGTTCTGGACGCGGCTCGGGCTGCCCGGCCTTGTCGATGTGCACACGCACTTCATGCCTGAGCGCGTCCTGCGGAAGGTCTGGGCCTACTTCGACGCCGTCGGGTCGACGGACAACGGCGTCGAGTGGCCGATCACCTACCGGCTGGAGGAGGACGAACGGCTCGCGCTGATACGGGAGTTCGGCGTGCGGGCCTTCACCGCGATGCTCTACCCGCACAAGGCCGGAATGGCCCAGTGGCTCAACCAGTGGGCCACCGACTTCGCTCGCCGTACCCCCGACTGTCTGCACACCTCCACCCTCTTCCCCGAGCCGGGCGTCGAGGGGTACGTCCGGGAGGCCGTCGAGTCCGGCGCGCGCGTCTTCAAGGCGCACGTCCAGGTGGGGGCGTACGACCCGGCCGACGAACTCCTCGACCCGGCCTGGGGACTGCTCGCCGAGGCCGGGACACCCGTGGTGATCCACTGCGGCTCCGGTCCGGCACCCGGCAAGCACACCGGGCCCGAACCGATCGGGCGCGTACTGGCCCGGCATCCCCGGTTGCGGCTGGTCGTCGCGCACATGGGCCTGCCCGAGTACGAGGAGTTCATCGGCCTCGCCGAGCGGTACGACGAGGTGCGGCTGGACACGACGATGGCGTTCACCGACTTCGCAGAGCGGATGGCCCAGTTTCCCCGGTCGGCGCTTCCCCGGCTGGCGGACCTCGGCGACCGCGTCCTGCTCGGCTCGGACTTCCCGAACATCCCGTATCCGTACGCCCACCAACTGCACGCCCTGGAGCGCCTGGACCTGGGCGACGACTGGCTCCGGGCCGTGTGCCACGACAACGGGGCGCGGCTGTTCGGGCTGTGACGCGTACGGATGAGGAGGGTCTGACACCGGCATGAGTTCGAGGTGAGAAGGCACGGTCAGCGGTGACAAATCGGGCGGGCGGGAGTGGGGTGCGTAACTTCGGATCAGGTTCGCCCAGGAGACGCACAGGATGCCCGATGGCGGTCTCAGGGACTTTCCGGGAGTAGGCCAGGCTGTCTGCGCGGTCGTGGAACATGCAGGTCGGATGGGTATTCGGCGCTTCTCGGCAGCTGGCCGCACCTCCGCTCCTCCGGCTTACCGGGCTGAGAAAACGCAGGGGTTCCCTGAGAGGTGCCTGTGTGTTTCTCAGGAAAATCACAGGTTCCGGAAAGCTTGTTCTCAGAGGGCACCGACATGGTTTCCGCTATGACCACGACCTCGCCCCAGGGGCGCACCGAACTGCTGAGGCCGGACGGGAGCCCCGTCCGAGTGCTTGTGGTGGACGACGAGCTGTCGATCACCGAGCTGCTGTCCATGGCCCTTCGCTACGAAGGCTGGCAGATACGCAGCGCGGGTGACGGAACGGGTGCGGTGCAGACCGCGCGAGAGTTCCGGCCCGACGCCGTCGTTCTCGACATGATGCTGCCCGACATGGACGGCCTCACCGTCCTGGGCCGGCTGCGCCGCGAGCTGCCCGAGGTACCCGTGCTGTTCCTGACGGCGAAGGATGCCGTCGAGGACCGGATCGCCGGCCTCACCGCCGGTGGCGACGACTACGTCACCAAGCCGTTCAGCCTCGAAGAGGTCGTGGCGCGGTTGCGCGGTCTGATCCGGCGCTCCGGTGCCGCCGACCGGCGCTCCGACTCGATGCTGGTCGTCGGGGATCTCACCCTCGACGAGGACAGCCACGAGGTGTCGCGGTCCGGGGACGGCATCCACCTCACCGCGACCGAGTTCGAGCTGCTGCGCTTCCTGATGCGCAACCCGCGGCGCGTGCTCAGCAAGGCGCAGATACTCGACCGCGTGTGGTCGTACGACTTCGGCGGCCAGGCCAACGTCGTCGAGCTGTACATCTCCTACCTGCGGCGGAAGATCGACGCCGGGCGCGAGCCGATGATCCACACCCGGCGCGGCGCCGGATATCTGATCAAGCCCGCCGGCTGACCCCGTGTCATTGGTGGTGCCGCTCCGGAAGACATGGTCGAGCCCGGCAGGAGGGGCAGCACGGTGAGTAGTAAGAGGAGAGCGGGCGGGCAGCGAAGGCTGGGCAGGTCGCAGCAGAAGGAGCAGCAGCGGCGGAACAAGCCGCGGACACTGCGTACGCGGCTCGTCGTCTCGGCGGTCACGCTGATCGCCGTGGTGTGCGCGGTGATGGGCGCGGTGACGACCATCGCGCTCCAACAGCACCTCAACACGCAGTTGAACGACCAGGTCAAGGAGGCCGCCAACCGCGCCGTAGGTCCCCCGAAGGGGACGGTGGGCCCGGGCGGTGGCAACGGCAATCCTCCCGGCCAGCTGCCGGACAGCACCGGCTCGTCCACCACCGGCTCGTCCACCACCGGTTCCACAGGTTCCACCGGTTCCGCGTCCTCCAACGGCGGCAGCACCGCCTCCACCGGTACGCGCGCTCCCACCCCCACCGTCGAGGAGCGGCTCGCGGACTTCGCCACCAGGGGCGGGACGCAGGAGGACACCATCGCCGCCGCCGTCGACACGACCGGCGGTGTCACCAAGGCGGTCATCGCCAAGCTGGAGTCGGACACGACCGACAGCGACGTCGCCGATGACATGACGGCCGCCGATCTGAATGAGACGCAGATGGCCGAGCTGGCCGCCATCCCCCGGGACGACAGCCTGCACACCGTCACCCTCACCGGGCTCGGCGAGTACCGCGTCAAGTACGCCTCCGGTGACCGGGGCAATTTCTACGTAGCCCTGCCCACCGAGTCCGTCACCTCGACCATCAGCACCCTGATCCTTGTCGAGATCAGCGTCACCGCCGCAGGCCTCGTCGCCGCCGGTATCGCGGGCTCCGTGCTCGTCGGTGTGGCCCTGCGCCCCCTCCGCAGGGTCGCCTCGACCGCCACCCGAGTCTCCGAACTCCCGCTGCACACCGGCGAGGTGACCCTCAACGAGCGTGTCGCCGAGTCCGAGACCGACCCGCACACCGAGGTAGGCCAGGTCGGCGCCGCGCTGAACCGGATGCTCGATCATGTGCACGGCGCCCTGCAGTCGCGCCAGCAGAGCGAGATGCGCGTACGTCAGTTCGTCGCGGACGCCAGCCATGAGCTGCGGACGCCCCTCGCCTCCATTCGCGGGTACGCCGAGCTGACCAGACGTGGACGCGAGGAGACCGGGCCGGACACGCGGCACGCGCTCGGGCGGATCGAGTCGGAGGCGGGGCGGATGACCCTGCTCGTCGAGGATCTCCTCCTCCTCGCCCGCCTCGACGCGGGCCGCCCGCTCCAGTTCGACCAGACCGACCTCGTACCGCTCGTCGTGGACACCATCAGCGACGCGCGCGCCGCCGGACGGGACCACAACTGGCGGCTCGACCTGCCCGACGAGCCCGCGCTGGTCTCGGCGGACGCGGCCCGGCTGCAACAGGTCCTGGTGAACCTGCTGGCCAACGCCCGTACGCACACCCCGCCCGGGACGACCGTCACTGCGCGCGTGCAGCGGCGCGGGCCGTGGCTGTGTGTGGACGTGCAGGACGACGGGCAGGGCATCCCGGCCGACCTGTTGCCGCATGTGTTCGAGAGGTTCGCGCGCGGCGACACCGCGCGCTCCCGCACCACCGGGTCGACCGGGCTCGGGCTCGCCATCGTGCAGGCCGTCGCGACCGCGCACGGCGGCGCCGTGACCGTCGACAGTGTGCCCGGACAGACCGTCTTCACGGTGCATCTGCCGGCCCTCGCCCCCGAAGCGGCACCCGAAACAAACTGGCAATCGGACTCACAGGCACAGCACAGTGCCACCACATGGGTGCAACAGGGGGCCTGACGAAAGTCGGTCCTATGCGAACCGACTCTTCTCCCGGCACCCTGCCGGCGCGGGAGCACCTCCCGGCCGCGGCAGCCGGTACGCCTGTCCTGGACGTAGTGATCCCCGTCTTCAACGAGGAGAAGGACCTCCAGCCATGCGTGCTCAGACTGCACGAGCACCTCAAGCGCACGTTCCCGTACGCGTTCCGCATCACGGTCGCGGACAACGCGTCCACGGACACCACTCCCCTGGTGGCGGCGCGGCTGGCGGCGGAGCTGCCGGAGGTCAGGTCCTTCCGGCTGGAGCAGAAGGGGCGCGGCCGGGCACTGCGGACCGTGTGGTCCGCGTCGGACGCGCCGATCCTCGCCTACATGGACGTCGACCTGTCGACCGACCTGAACGCCCTGCTGCCGCTGGTGGCACCGCTGATCTCCGGCCACTCGGACCTCGCGATCGGCTCCCGGCTCGCCCGCTCCTCGCGCGTCGTGCGCGGTGCCAAGCGGGAGTTCATCAGCCGGATGTACAACCTGATCCTGCGTGGCTCGCTCCAGGCCCGCTTCACGGATGCGCAGTGCGGATTCAAGGCCATCCGGCGTGATGTCGCCCAGATCCTGCTGCCGCTCATCGAGGACACCGGCTGGTTCTTCGACACGGAGATGCTGGTGCTGGCCGAGCGCGCGGGCCTGCGCATCCACGAGGTGCCGGTCGACTGGGTCGACGACCCGGACTCGACCGTCCACATCGTCAAGACGGCGACCGACGACCTCAAGGGGGTGTTGCGCGTGGGCAAGGCCCTTGCCACCGGCTCGCTGCCGCTGGACCGGCTCACCCGGCCCTTCGGCGACGATCCGCGCGACCGTGACATCAAGGACGTACCGAAGGGGCTGGCCCGCCAGCTCGTCGGGTTCTGTGTGGTCGGCGGTATGTCGACCCTCTTCTATCTGGTGCTCTACAGCGCCTTCCGGGGCTTCGCCGGTTCGCAGACCGCCAACGCGCTCGCGCTGCTGGTCTCCGCCGTCGCGAACACCGCGGCCAACCGGCGGCTGACCTTCGGGGTGCGCGGCCGGGGCGGGGCCGTGCGTCACCAGGCGCAGGGTCTGGTCGTCTTCGGCATCGGACTCGCCCTCACCAGCGGCTCGCTCGCCGCCCTCAACGCGGCGACCAGCGACCCCGGGCACTCCACGGAACTGGCGGTGCTCATCACCGCCAACCTCGCGGCGACGGTGCTGCGGTTCCTGCTCTTCAGGGCCTGGGTGTTCCCGGACCAGGACGACGAGCCGACTTCCTCGTCCTTCTCTTCTTCCTCCTCGTCGACGGTGGTCGCCTCGCACACGCCGAGCTCGCCCGTCTACCAGGCGTACACCACAGGCCCGTACGCCAACGCGTCGCTCAACAACGCGTCGCACAACAACGCGTCGCACAACAACGCTTCGTACGGCAACTCCCCTTACCCCACCGACCAGTTCCGCGCCGGTGATGTCGCGGACCGCACCTGGGGGGACGCGACCACGCGGCTCCAGCCGGTGCGCCCGCACGACAGCCAGGATCCGAGGAACCCGCGATGACCACTCACTTCGACCAGACGACACATTCAGGCCCTTCGGGTCCGGGGGGTGCGAGCCCCTCGTATCCGCCGCCGGACTCAACAGCCGTACAGCAGGCGGTGGTTCCCGAGACGGTGGTTCCCGAGACGGCTGTGCCGGCGCCTTCTTCCGGTGAGCCCAAGCAGCCCTTCGTAGGCAGACTGTGGCGCGGGCGGCCCGAGGACCACCGGTGGGTGCGGCCCGCGTTCCTCGCCACGCTGCTGGTGATCGGCGCGCTGTACACCTGGAATCTGACCGCCTCCGGATACGCCAACTCCTTCTACTCCGCGGCAGTTCAGGCCGGCAGCCAGTCCTGGAAGGCCTTCTTCTTCGGGTCCCTCGACTCGGCCAACGCCATCACCGTCGACAAGCCCCCGGCCTCCCTCTGGCCGATGTCGCTGTCGGTGCGGCTCTTCGGCCTCAACTCCTTCGCGATCCTGTTCCCGCAGGTTCTGATGGCCGTCGCCACGGCGGGTGTGCTGTACGCGTCCGTGCGGCGTCGGTTCAGCGCCACGGCCGGGTTCCTCACGATGGCGGTCTTCGCGCTGACGCCCGTCGCCGTGCTGATGTTCCGCTTCAACAACCCTGACGCGCTCCTCGCGCTCCTGATGGCCGCCGCGGTCTACTGCACCCAGCGCGCCATGGAGAAGGCCGAGACGAAGTGGCTGGTCTGGGCGGGTACGGCGATCGGTTTCGCCTTCCTGGTCAAGACGCTCCAGGCCTTCCTGATCCTGCCGGTGCTGGCACTGGTGTACGTGATCTTCGCGCCGACCAGCGTCCGCAGGCGCATCGGACAGGTACTGGCCGCCGGGCTCGCGATGATCGTCGCGGGCGGCTGGTGGGTCGCGATCGTCGAACTGTGGCCTGCGTCCTCGCGTCCCTACATCGGCGGCTCGCAGAACAACTCCTTCCTCGAACTGACCTTTGGCTACAACGGACTTGGCCGTATCAACGGCGACGAGACCGGCAGCGTCGGTGGCGGTGGCGGCGGAGGCGGCACCGGAATGTGGGGCGAGACCGGCTGGGACCGGATGTTCAGCTCCAGCAGCGGCGGCCAGATCTCCTGGCTGATCCCGGCCGCGCTGATCCTGCTCGTCGCGGCGATCTGGGCCGGCCGCAAGGCCAAGCGCACGGACACCGCCCGCGCCGGGCTCCTCCTCTGGGGCGGCTCGCTGCTGATCACCATGGTGATCTTCAGTTACATGCAGGGCATCTTCCACGACTACTACACCGTCGCCCTCGCCCCCTACATCGCGCCGCTGGTCGGCATGGGCGCGGCCCTGCTCTGGCAGGAGCGGGACAAGACGTGGGCGTCGCTGACGCTCGCGGGTGCCACGACGGCCACCGCGGTCTGGGGGTACGTCCTCCTCAACCGCTCCTCCGACTACCTGCCCTGGCTGAAGTGGCTCGTGCTGGTGGGCGGGCTCGTGGCCGCGCTGGGTCTCATCTTCGTCAACAGGCTTGGGCGTCAACTGGCCCTGGCGGTCGTCGGGTTGAGCTTTGTCACGGCGCTGGCGGGGCCGACCGCGTACTCCCTCACCACCCTCAACGAGGGTCACACCGGCTCGATCATCACGGCGGGTCCGTCCGTGGCGGGCGGTCGTGGTGGTCCCGGCGGTGGTGGCGGTATGCGCGGTGGCTTCGGTGGCGGTACGGGCGGCCAGCAGGGTCAGCAGAACGGCAACGGCAACACCCAGGGCAACCAGCAGGGTGGCGGCATGGGCCAGCCCCCGACGGGTGGCTTCCCCGGCGGTGCCAACGGCAACACCCAGAATCAGCAGCAGGGCAACGGCAACACCCAGCAGGGTGGCCCTGGCGGGCAGACCGGTGACGGTGGCGGCATGGGCGGCGGCGGTGGCGTGGGTGGTCTGCTCAACGGTGCCAGTGTCGGCAGCGAGGCCAAGGCCCTGCTGGAGAAGAACGCGAGTGACTACACCTGGGCCGCGGCGGCCATCGGCGCCCAGAACGCGGCGAGTTACCAGCTCTCCACCGGCGACCCGGTGATGGCGATCGGCGGCTTCAACGGCACCGACCCGTCCCCGACGCTGGCCGAGTTCAAGAAGTACGTGGAGGACGGCAAGATCCACTACTTCATCTCCAGCGGCTCCGGCGGCGGTGGCATGGGCGGCGGCAGCAGCACGACGAGTACGTCGTCCCAGATCAGCTCGTGGGTCGAGAGCAACTTCAAGGAGGTGACGGTGGGTTCGGCCACCTTCTACGACCTGACGCAGCCGACGAGCAGCAGCAGCTGATCGGCGTCAACTGAGGTTCTTTTCCCTGGTGGTGGCCCGGAGTGATCTCGCTCCGGGCCACCACTTTGTTATTTGTTGTACGCCGTATAGGAACTGTTCTACGGTGTACAGCATGTCTACGTCCCCCCAGAGCGACCTTCGGAGCCAGGGCCACCCCCAGCGCTGGCTGATCCTTGGTGTCATCTGTCTCGCGCAGCTCACCGTGCTGCTCGACAACACCGTCCTGAACGTCGCGATCCCCTCCCTCACCCGGGAGTTGGGCGCCTCCACCTCGGACATCCAGTGGATGATCAACGCGTACTCGTTGGTCCAGTCGGGCCTGCTGCTCACCGCCGGCAGCGCCGCCGACCGCTACGGCCGCAAGAAGATGCTGATCGCGGGGCTGGTTCTGTTCGGCGTGGGCTCACTGGTCGCTGGACTGGCCGACAGCACCGGCCAGTTGATCGCGGCGCGCGCCGGGATGGGCGTCGGCGGCGCGCTGCTGATGACGACCACTCTCGCCGTGGCGATGCAGATCTTCACGCCCGAGGAGCAGCCGAAGGCCATCGGCATCTGGGCCGCGGTCAACTCGCTCGGGTTCGCCACCGGTCCGCTCATCGGCGGATTCATGCTGAACCACTTCTGGTGGGGCGCGATCTTCCTCGTCAACATCCCGGTCGCGGTACTGGGACTGGTGGCGGCCGTGGCCCTCGTACCCGAGTCGAAAAACCCGACCGGCGAGCGCCCGGACCTCCTGGGCGCCCTGCTCTCCACGATCGGTATGTCCTCGCTCGTGTTCGCGATCATCTCCGGGCCCGAGCACGGCTGGACGTCCGGCCGGGTGCTGGTGCCGGCGACCGTCGCGGTCGTGGTGCTGGGCGCCTTCGCGTACTGGGAGAGCCGGATCCCGTACCCCATGCTCGACATGCACTTCTTCAGGAACCGGCGGTTCACGGGAGCGGTCGCGGGTGCGGTGCTGATCACGTTCGGGATGGGCGGCTCGCTCTTCCTGCTCACCCAGCACATGCAGTTCGTGCTCGGCTACGGCCCCTTGGAGGCAGGGCTGCGTACGGCACCGCTCGCGCTCGCGATCGTGGCGCTCAACTTCACCGGTGTGTCGGCGAAATGGGCGGCGAGGCTCGGGACTCCGCTCGCCATCGGGCTGGGCATGACACTGATGGCGTGCGGCCTGGTCTCCATCGCGACGGTTGCCTCCGGCGGTTACGCGGGTACGTTGCTCGGCCTGCTGCTCATCGGGACGGGGGCCGCGGTGGCCAGCCCGGCGATGGCACACGCGATCATGAGCTCGATCCCGCCGGAGAAGGCCGGCGTCGGGGCGGGGATCAACGGCACGGTGGCGGAGTTCGGGCAGGGGCTGGGCGTCGCGGTGCTCGGCGCTGTGCTGAACTCGCGGTTCGCGGCGCTGATTTCTGTCGCCGCGGTGTCCCTGCCGGGGGCGTTGGCGGAGGCGGGGTCGGCTGCGGAGAGGGCGCGTATTACGGATGCGTTTGCCTCCGGCTTGGAGGCCAGTCAGTTGGTGGGGGCGGGGGCGGTGTTGCTAGGGGGGTTTGTCGCGGCGGTGTTGTTGCGCAGGGCTGAGCGGGCAGGCTCCGAGGTGGATGTAGTCGCCCAGTAGCTCGGTTGGAACGGTGCGTGTGCGGCTGCGGGCGGTCTGTGGTTGATCGCGCCCACGCGGCGGAGCCGCAAATGTCACAGCCCCGCGCCCCTATAGGGGCGCCTAGCATGACCTGCGTTCGAAAGCTGACGAAAGGTACGGCCATGGTGAGGGCAGCCGAGGGGCCGGCGCGGACCAGCGTGTGGCTGGACGGTAAAGCCGTGCGCCGGAGTGGTGCAGGTCGAGCCGCGCAGCCGTCCGGGCTCGACCGGGACCGGATCACCGAGGTGACTGTTCGTCTGCTGGACGCGGAGGGGCTGGCCAAGTTCTCCATGCGGCGTCTCGCCGCCGAGCTGAACGTCACAGCGATGTCCGTGTACTGGTACGTCGACACCAAGGACGACCTGCTCGAACTCGCCCTCGACGCGGCCTCCGCCGAGCTGTGCCTGCCCGACCCGGAGGCCGATGGCGAGGACTGGCGGGACCAGTTGCGCATGCTGGCCGCCGAGTACCGCGCCCTGCTGGTCCGCCACCCCTGGGTGTCGCCGCTCGCCGGGACCTACCTCAACATCGGCCCGCACTCGCAGGCCTTCTCACGTGCCGTACAGCGCGTCATCCGCCGTACCGGCCTGCCCCCGCGGGGGCTGACGGGCGCCATCGCCGCCGTCTTCCAGTTCGTGTACGGGTTCGGCACGGTCGAGGGCCACTTCATCGCCCGCTGCGCGGACGCCGGCATGACCCAGGACGCCTATTTCCAGCACGCCATGAGCGCCGTCGGGGCCGCCCCGGAGACCGCCGGGTTCATCCAGGAGTCGGCGGACATGATGGCGGCGCGGGGCGGCGGCACGGTGGAGGAGATGCGCGAGCGGGATTTCGACTTCGCGCTGGAGCTGCTGGTGGCGGGGATCGAGGCGATGGTGGCGAGGGCCTGAACGCCTCCCGCCCGCCTCCTACCTCCTACCTCCCATTTCCCTTCCTCGTGCCCCTACGCCTCCTCGGCCACCAACCGTGCCGGGAACCCGCCCGTAGCCACGGGCCCCCACTTCTCCGGTGTGACCCGGATGATCGACTTGCCCTGCTTGAGCATGGCCGCGCGGTACTCGTCCCAGTCCGGGTGCTCACCGGCGATGTTCCGGTAGTACTCGACGAGGGGCTCGACGGAATCGGGAGGGTCGATGACCTCGGCCGTGCCGTCGATCTGGACCCAGGGCCCGTTCCAGTCGTCGCTCAGCACCAGCAGGCTGACGCGCTCGTCCCGCTTGGCGTTGCGCGTCTTGGCGCGCTCGGGGTACGTCGACACGACGACCCGCCCCGAGTCGTCGACCCCGCAGGTCAGCGGCGAGGCCTGCGGGGAGCCGTCCGCGCGCCGGGTGAGGAGGATCGCCCGGTGGCGGGGCCGTACGAAGTCGAGCAGCTCGTCCAGGGACACGGCGGTGTTCGTAGCGATGTTCGGTGCCATGGTGCCAGCCTAGGCGCAGGAGGGCTGTAGGGCCTGTCCCCGTTGGGCCTATGTCACAGCGCTGAGGCAATGAGTGGTGTGCATCGTGAAGTCGCAGGTCACGGGTCTGGAGCCACCACCACGACCACCGACAGCGCGGCCGAAGGTGCCTGTTCGCAAGTCCTCGAAGTTTTTTCGGATCGGTGACAACCTGCCGGGTCGCCCAGTCCGTATGTACGGCATGAAGCACTTCTCACCGCGCTCCGCTGCGGTGCCGGGCGGAGGGGGCCTGTGATCCGGACGCCGGACGAACAGGACGTCTCCGACGCCGGTGGCGCGGTCGAAGTCGGGCTCGACTTCGACGAGTTCGCGCGCAGCCGCCAGGCGCAACTGCGCCGTACGGCGTACCTGCTGTGCGGTGACTGGCACTTGGCCGAGGACCTGACGCAGACGGCGCTCGCGAAGCTGTACGCGGCATGGCGCCGGGTGCGGCTGGACAGTCCCGATGGCTACGCCCGCAAGGTGCTGTTCCGGACCTTCGTGGACGAGACCCGGCGGCGGCGCTGGTGGGAGCGGCCGAGAGCGTACGAGTTCGACGTCGCGGCCCCGGCGCAGGACCCGGAGCTTCGGCTGACGCTCCTGGCCGCGCTGCGGCAGGTGCCCGCGCGCAGCCGGGCGGTGCTGGTGCTGCGGTTCTGGGAGGACCAGAGCGTGGAGGCGACCGCGACGGCACTGGGATGCAGTGTCGGCACGGTGAAGAGCCAGACCTCCCGGGGGCTGGCCGCACTGCGCCGGATCCTGGGCGACACGCCACTGGCGCCGTCACCGCCCGGAAGCGGTGGCGGTAGTGGTGGCGGTGCGGGGATGGACCCGGGCAACGGATATCTGAGGGCGGGGTGGTGAGCATGGCTGGGGAGTCCGGCGCCGGCGGGCGCGGGAACAGGAACGGGAACGGAAGCGGGGACGCGTACGAGTTCGCCCTCGTCGACGCGTTGGGCAGGCTGAGTCCTGACGCGGAGCCGCCGATGCCGGATCTGGTGCCGGGCGCGACCGTGCGCGGCAGGCGGATCCGCCGTCGGCGCAGGATCGGGGTGGCGCTGAGCGCCGTGGCGGCGGTCGCGGCCGTGTTCGTCGGGGGGGCCGCCGTGATCCCGTCGCCGGTGGAACGTACGCCCGCGCCGCCCGCCGCGGAGCCGACGGTCTGGTACCCCTCGCTGGGGCTGCTGCGGTCGGTCGTCACGGCGAAGGCCGGCACGGTCGAGCCGGCGGATCCGAAGCGTCCGGACGGGGATCAGCGCTACTTCCGCTGGATCGACGCGTCCGGTCGTCCGAGCTATCTGTACGTGTCGGTCGAGCGGTCCACGACCGGTCAGTCCCTGCTCCCGTCGGGCGACGTGGGGTGCCGGGACGGTGTCGGCCGCACACTCACGACCCCATGGGGCGGCCGGCTGACGAAGTGCCACGTCGTCCCCAGAAAAGAGGGAGACAACCTGCTGGAGTACTACGTGAGCCAGCAGGAGCTGCCCGAACCGAAGAGCGACGCGAGCGACGACTACGCGATGGGCGTCGCCTACGTGACCTCGGGCGGCTGGACCGTGCAGGCGATCGCGAGCGAGGCCGGCGAGAACCGCAGGAGCGGCCAGGAGTACACGGATTCGGTCCGCCAGACGCTGTACCGGCTGGCCACCGACCCCCGGCTCTTCGACGCCGTCAAGGAGACCAGCGGCTGACAGGTCCGTAACCGACAGGCAAGAGCACAACCAGACCCGGCAAGAACAGAACCCTACCTGAATGGAGTGATGTCATGGGCATGTCCAAAAATACCCTGCGCAGTCACCTGATCACGGCCCTCGCGGTCGGCATGCTCCCCCTGCTGGCCGCCTGCGGCGGCGGTTCGGGCGACGAGGACGGCAAGAGCGGCGGGAGTTCCGCGGCGGGCGGCGGCACGAAGAACGCCGACGGTGCCGCGCAGCTCAACATCCCGGAGGGCGTGAACGCCGAAGCCAAGAAGGAGTACATCCGGGAGAACGCCATCGCAGCCTGTATGAAGAAGGAGGGGTTCACCTACACACCGCACGCGTCAGAGACGCCCCCTGCCGACGTCAACACCGACGGTGACGGCGAGGACTACGCGGCGGCGAAGAAGTACCGCCAGAAGTACGGCTTCGGGACCTACGCGGCGGCCGCCTACCCCGACGACCCGAATGTCCCCTTCAGCAACGCGGGCGGCAAGGTCGGCGGAAAGACCCTGGACCCCGTGGACGACGACACCAAGGGGCTGACCCCGGCACAGATGAAGGCGTACGAGGCCGCGCTGTACGGTCCTCCGGCCAAGTCCAAGGGGGAGGAGCAGGACGCCGGCTGCACCCTGGAGGGGAACACCGCGGCGTACGGGGCGCCGTTGAGCGCCGCGGCGGAGAAGAAGAAGCAGAACGCCAAGACCGAGGAGAACCGTCAGAACGGGCTGGCGCTCAACGGCGACACCCAACTGGTGCAGCTCGCCCAGCAGTACGCCACCTGTCTGAAGGCGCAGGGCATCCCGGTCTCCACCACCCAGCCGACCGGCATGGCCCACATGGTGCGGATCGACCTCGCCGGCAAGCTCCCGGAGGACGGGAGCAAGTGGACCAAGGAGCAGGCGATGCCGCTGCTCACCGCGGACATCGACATCGCTCTGAAGGACCTGGAGTGCGGCAAGAAGTTCCGCGCGGCGTACTTCCCCAAGGAGAAGGCCAACCCGTACTGGGGTGACGGCGCGTGAAGCGGCTCGGCAGCCGCCGACAGCTGGGCGCCATGGTCGGCGCGGTGGCGCTGGTCGGCGCTGGGGGCTGGTTCGCCGGTACGCAGGTGCGCTCGCCCGCCGACGCCGCCGCCTCGCACAACGCGCCGAAGGCCGGCCCGGTGACCGTGGAGGTGGAGCGGCGGTCGCTCACCGCGACCGTGGTGGCGACCGGGACGGTGGCGTTCACCGCGCCCCGGCCGCTCTCGCTGGCCGGCTCGGTCGGCACCGGGGCGGTCACGAGCCCGTCCGGCGAGGGCGCGGAGCAGCGGGTCACCAAGGCACCGGTCGCCGGTACGAAGGTCAAGGAGGGCGACGTACTGATGATGGTCAACGGCCGCCCGGTGCTCGCGCTCGCCGGATCCGTACCGATGTACCGGGCGATGGGCCCCGGAGGCACCGGTGACGACGTGAAGCAGCTCCAGAAGGCGTTGCGGCGGCTCGGGTTCGACCCCGGGTCGGTCGGCGGCACGTTCGGCCAGGGCACGGCCACAGCGGTCGCCAACTGGTACCGGAACAAGGGGTACGAGGCCCAGCAGCCGAGCGCGGAGGACCAGCAGCAGCTGGGCCAGCTCCAGCAGGCGGTGTCCAGCGCGCAGGAGGCGCTGCTCACGACGCGGAGCGCGAACGCCGGGGACGGTACCGACACCGGCGACAGTTCCGGCACCGGAGCGGGGACGGGTACGGAGACGGGTACGGGCACTGGTGCCGAGACCGGTACCGAGACCGGTTCGGGGACTCGTACGGACGCGCAGTCCAGCATCGACCGGCAGGTCCAGGCGATACAGCTCAAGTCCGCGCAGAAGTCCCTGGACATGGCGAACAGCGCCCTCAGCACCTTCCAGGCCACCTACGGGACGAAGGTCCCGGCCGGCGAGGTCGTCTTCTTCCCGGAGCTGCCCGTACGGCTGGACAAGGTGACCGTGAAGGCCGGAGACGCGCCCTCGGGCCCGGTCGGCACCGTGACCGGCTCCGAGCTGATCGTGGAGGCGGCCGTGCCTGGTGAGGACGCCGAACTGCTGAGGCGCGGTATGCCCGTCGATGTGACGACGACGGGCGGGGAGAAGGTGAAGGGCAAGGTGGAGGCGATCGGTTCCGCCGCCGCGTCGTCCGGTACGACGGGCGGCGTCGGCGAGGCGGCGTCGGAGGGCAGCGACGCGGATGCCTCGGACGCGTCCGGCGGCGGCGCCGACGCCAATGCGGCCGACACGGCCGGTACGGGCGGCGCCACCGGGGCAGGCGCGCCCGGTCCGGTCCAGTTGCGGATCTCCATCCCCGATCCGGGACCGCTGGCCGGGCAGGCCGAATCCTCGGTGAAGGTGACCATCGGGGTCGGCGCCTCGGACGGCAAGGTGCTGACGGTGCCGCTCGCCGCGATCCGCACCTCGGCCGACGGAAAGGCCCGGGTGCAGGTCGAGCGCGACGGCGAGGTGCGCGATGTCTCCGTGACCGTCGGGCTCTCCGCGGCCGGCCTCGTAGAGGTGAAGCCCGCCGGCGGCACACTCAAGCAGGGCGACAAGGTGGTGGTGGGCAAGTGACTCCCGGTCCCTCCTACACCACCAACCCCTCCCTTGCCTCGTCCGATGCCGTCGACTCGTCCGATGCCTCCGCCGTCATCGAACTCACCGACGTGCGGCGGACCTTCGATTCCGAGCCGCCCGTGCACGCGCTGCGCGAAGTGAATCTGACCGTGCGGCGCGGGGAGCACCTGGCCATCGTCGGGCCGTCCGGCTCCGGGAAGTCGACGCTGCTCAACACCCTCGGCCTGCTGGACCGGCCCACTTCGGGCTCGTACCGGCTGGACGGGGTGGAGACCACCGGGCTCGGCGACCTCGAACGCACCGCGCTGCGCGGCAGCCGGATCGGGTTCGTGTTCCAGGCCTTCCATCTGCTGCCGTACCGGACGGTGGACGAGAACGTGATGCTGGCCGAGGCCTATCGCAGGCCGCGCCCCGGTCGCGGGCGCGGCAGCAGGCGCACCCGGGCCCGTGAGGCACTCGAGCGGGTGGGGCTCGGTCACCGTTCGGGCTTCCGGCCCGACCGGTTGTCCGGCGGTGAGCGCCAACGGGTCGCCATCGCACGGGCGTTGCTCGGTGATCCGGCGCTGCTGCTCTGTGACGAGCCGACCGGCAACCTGGACAGCGAGAACACGGTCTCCGTGCTGGAACTCTTCGAGGAGCTGTGTGCCCAGGGCGTGACCCTGGTCGTCATCACCCACGACGACGCGGTCAGCCGCCGGGCCGCCCGCCGCGTCCGGATCACCGACGGACGCCTCACCACGGAGGCCGAGGCCGGGTGACACGTACGGAGACAAGGGAGATAGAAGAGACAAGGAAGACAAGGAAGACAAGGAGGCGCGGGTCGACCAGGTCCATCCGGTCCATCAGCTCCGCTCTGTCCGCTCTGTCCGCCCGGTCGACGCGGGTCGAGCGGCCCTGGCTGGACCCGCGGGACCTGTGGACGGAAGCCCTCGCCGGCGTTCTCGCCCGGCCGGTGCGGTCCGCGCTGACCACGCTCGGCACGGTGCTCGGGATCACCACGCTCGTCATCACGATCGGCGTGGCCTCCACCGCGGGCAACCAGATCGTCGGCCGGTTCGACGCGCTCACCGCGACCTCGGTGACCGTGACGGTGCCGCAGGCTCTTCCCGGCTCGGACGACACCGGCCCCCTGGTGGACTGGTCGGGAACCGGCGCGGTCCGGCGGCTGGCCGGTGTGGAGTCGGTCGCGGCCGTGGCCGACTCCGCCACGACCAACAGTGTCCAGGTGCGGTCCAACGACGTGACCGCGCCCGGTGACACCTCCAGCCAGACCCTCGGTGTGGTCGCCGCCTCGGCCGGCCTGCCGGACGCCGTACGGGGTGCGATGACCGCCGGGCGGTTCTTCGACTCGGGTGACATCGACCGGCACGACCAGGTGGCGGTGCTCGGCGACCAGGCGGCGGAACTTCTCGGCATCCGGCGGGTGGAGGACGCCCCGGCGGTCTTCTTCCAGGGCCAGTCGTACACAGTCATCGGCATCCTCGGCGGCATCAAGCGCGAGCGGCAGCTGTCCACGGCCGTACTGCTCCCGCCCACGACCGCCGCGGACCGGCTCGGTCTGCGCGACGTCACACGCGTACTGGTCAACACCTCGCTCGGCGCCGCCCGGCAGGTGGCGCGCCAGGCGCCGATCGCCCTGGCGCCCGGGCACGAGGACGCGCTCACCGTCGTGGCGCCGCCCGATCTGTCCAAGTCCCGCGACGGCGTCCAGAACGACGTCAACGGTCTCTTCCTCGTCCTCGGTCTGGTCTCGCTCGTGGTGGGCGCGATCGGCATCGCCAACGTGACCCTGGTGACGGTGATGGAGCGGGTCGGGGAGATCGGGCTGCGGCGGGCGCTGGGCGCGTCACGACGGCAGGTCGCGGGCCAGTTCCTCCTGGAGTCGACGACCATCGGCCTGCTGGGGGGTGTCATCGGGGCGTCCCTGGGCATCGCCGTCGTGGTGGGCGTCTCCGTCGTCAAGGACTGGACCCCGGTCCTCGACCTGCGGCTCGCCCTCGGCGCCCCGATCGCCGGAGCCCTGGTCGGCCTGCTCGCCGGCCTCTACCCGTCCCTGCGCGCCGCCCGCATGGAACCGGCCGAAGCTCTCCGCGCACCGTCGTAGCCCTGGGGCGGCTGGCCTCTGGGGGACGGTCTGCTGGATCGCGGTGCCGGGAAGTTGCTGTGGTTCGAGGTGGGCGGGTGAGTGGTACCGGCCGGTTCTGGAGAAGGATCCGAGCGGACGGACAACGGACAACGGAAGCCTGGGGTCGGGGAGCGGTATGGGCAACGGTACGAGCAACGGTGAGAGCGACGGCGCCGCAGAACAGTGGCCCCTTCTCCCCGACTGGATGTGGGACTGCGCCGACTGCGTCCGGCTCTACGAGGAGATGCGCCACGTACAGGCCGAAGTGGCCGGGCTGACGGCTGAGGACTCCTCCGTCGACTGGGACTTCACCGACAGCGTTCTGGGAACGCAGATCAGGCTCGGCCGTCATCTCGCCGACGCGCACGCCGAGTTGCTGCCCCCGTGGGATCCCGCCTGCGGAACCTGCGCCGAACGCCAGGAGGCCCTGGCGAAGGCGGAGGGACGGCCCGACCGGATGCCCGCGGCCGTGATGAACGCCGAGGAACACCGAGTCCGGCACCTTTTCGTCCCGCCCCGTCTGCTGCGCCTGCTGTAGCCCGTCTTAGTCAGTCACGCCGTCGGCAGCGCATGCCCCTGCACCGCCTGAATGTCGATCTCCACCCGCAACGTCGTACCGATCGCCGCGATCCCCGCCCGTACCACCTGGTTGTAGTTCATGGCGAAGTCCTCGCGCCGTAGTTCGGTCGTCGCCCGGAAGGCGGCGCGTGTGCCGCCCCAGGGGTCGGCGCCGGTGCCGAGGTAGGCGAGGTCGAGGTCGACGGGCCGTACGACACCGCGCATGCTCAGTTCGCCGTGGACGGTCCAGCGGTCGGTTCCGGCGGCCGGGGTGAGCCCCGTCGAGTGGAACGTGACCTCCGGATACCGCTCGACGTCCAGGAAGTCGGCGGACCGCAGATGATCGTCCCGTGTCGCGTTCCCCGTATCGATCGAGGCGGCCGAAATGACCGCCTCCACGCGGGACTTGGCGACCTCGTCCGGCGCGATCTCGATTGTCGCCGTGAAGTCCGTGAACCGGCCGTGCACGCTGGAGATGCCCAGGTGCTGGGCGACCGCGCCGACGGACGAGTGGGCCGGGTCGACGGTCCACGCCCCCGGCGGCGGCAGTTCGGCGCCGCCGCCCAGCCGGGCGAGGGTGACAGTCCCGACCTCGGTCCGCCCGCTCACCGTGACGATGGCACTGGACGCGGTGGGCGCGTATCCGACGGCCGTCACGATCACGGTGTACGCGCCGGGCGCGAGCGGGGTCGCGTCGCGCACGACCCCGTCCGCGTCGGCCCCGGCCCGCAGCACCTGCTGCCCGGTCATGTCGGTCACGGTGACGACGGCGTGCGACACGGCCCAACCGTCCCGCGTACGAATCCGCGCGCTCAGCCCTGTGACGCCTGTGCTGGCTGTCATGTCCCGCTACTCCCCGCCCGGGTGGGCGAGTTCGATGTCGTGGCCGTCGGTTCCGTTGCCGGTGACGGTCAGGGCGGTGGCCACCGGCGGGTAGCCGGTCGCGATGACCGTGTACTCGCCGCTGTCCAGATCGGTGAAGGCGTACGCCCCGTCCGCCCCGGTCGTCGACGTGCCGACCACGTTGCCCGCCGCGTCGACGAGCGTGACCCGCGCGTCCCCGAGGGGTCCGTGCGGCGCCCGTACGACACCCTGGACGTGTGCCCCGGACGCCAGTTCCACCTCGACCCGGGTGACCCCGGTACCGCCGACCTCGACGGGCAGCGCCCGCGGCCGGTACCCGACGGCGTTCACGGCCACGGTCACGGCACCCGGCACCAGCTCGGCGAACGTGAACTCGCCCTGCTCACCGGTGGTCCCGGTGGCCAGAACATCCCCGCGCACATCGGTCACGACGACCATCGCGTCCTTGACGGGCGACCCGGATTCGGTGGCCCTCACCAGTCCGCTGAGCCCGCTCGTGCCGCTGAGCAGGATGTCGTACGAGACCGGCTCGCCGTTCACGACGACGGTCGAGGCCTGCGGCTGGAATCCGTCCGCGGAGGCGATCAGGACGTACGAGCCCGTGCCCGGCGCGTCCAGCGCGTAGCCGCCGTCGCCCTGTGCGACCGCGCGGCCCAGCTGACGTCCGGAGAGGGAGATCAGCGTGACGGCGGCCTGCGGAACGGGCGCGCTCTCGGCACCGCGCACGTGACCGCGTACCGGAATCCCGCCACCACCGCTGCCATCGGCCGACTCCTCCACCGTCACCGTGGCGACGGCGCCGGCGGACTGGACGGCCGTATCCGCGACCGGAGTTGAGATCGGAGTTGAGACCGGAGTCGAAGGAGCACCCGCATCCTCCGCGGCCTGCGCCAACGCGCCCTTGGTCCGCAACGGGACCTCCTTGATGAAGACGGAGAAGACGAGCGCGAGGAGGGCGGCCGGGGCGGCGTAGAGGAAGACGTCGCCGATGCCGTGGCCGTACGCGCCCTCGATGACCGTGCGCAGCGGCGCGGGCAGCGCGTCGAGGTCGGGGATGGTGTTGGAGGTGGACCCGGAGAGCCCCGACGCGTACTTCGGGTCGATGGTCGCCAGACCGTCCTTGAGGTGGTCGGCGATCCGGTGACTGAGAACCGCGCCCAGCGCGGAGACGCCGATCGCGCCGCCGAGGGAACGGAAGAAGGTGACCACCGAGCTGGCGACGCCCAGGTCGGAGGGGGAGACCTGGTTCTGGGTGCAGAGCACCAGGTTCTGCATCATCATGCCGACGCCGAGGCCGAGCAGCGCCATGTAGATGGCGACGTGCCAGTACGCGGTGTCGTAGCGCAGGGTGCCCAGCAGGCCCAGTCCGGCGGTCACCAGCACACCACCCGCGAGCAGCCACGCCTTCCAGCGTCCCGTACGGGTGATGACCTGGCCGGAGACGGTGGAGGCGACGAACAGACCGCCGATCATCGGGATCGTCATGACGCCGGACATGGTCGGCGACTTGTCCCGGGCCAGCTGGAAGTACTGGCTGAAGAAGATGGTGCCCGCGAACATCGCGACGCCGACGAAGAGCGACGCGAGCGAGGCGAGGGTGATCGTACGGTTGCGGAAGAGCCGCAGCGGGATGATCGGCTCACTGGCCTTCGACTCGACGAGGACGAAGACGCCGAGCAGCGCGACCGTGCCGCCGATCATCGCGTACGTCTGCCAGGACACCCAGTCGTACTTGTCGCCGGCGAAGGTCACCCAGACCAGCAGCAGGCAGACGGCCGCGGTGATGAAGAAGGCGCCGGTCCAGTCGACCTTGGCCTGGCGCTTCACGACGGGCAGGTGCAGGGTCCGCTGCAGCACGATGAGGGCGACGACGGCGAAGGGCACGCCGACGTAGAAGCACCAGCGCCAGCCCAGCCAGCTGGTGTCGGTGATGACACCGCCGATCAGCGGGCCCCCGACCATCGCGGTCGCGAAGGTCGCGCCGAGATAGCCGTTGTAGCGTCCGCGCTCACGCGGGGAGATCATCGCCGCGAGAATGATCTGGGCGAGAGCCGACAGCCCGCCCATGCCGATGCCCTGCACGGCACGGAAGCCGATGAGCATTGCGGCGTTCTGCGAGAGCCCGGCGGCAGCCGACCCCAGCACGAAGATGACAAGAGCGACCTGGATCAGCAGCTTCTTGGAGAAGAGGTCGGCGAGCTTGCCCCACAGCGGCGTGGACGCGGTCATCGCGAGCAGCGACGCGGTCACGACCCAGGTGTAGGCGCTCTGGCCGCCGCCGAGGTCCTTGATGATGTCGGGCAGGGCGTTGGAGACGATCGTCGACGACAGGATCGCGACGAACATGCCGAGCAGCAGCCCGGTGAGCGCTTCCATGATCTGCCGGTGCGACATCGGCGCGCCGTCGGGGGCGGAACCGTGGGAGCCTCCCCCGTGCTTGGCGTGTGCCGCCCGCACACCGGCTGGTGTGGTCGTTGCCATTGAGCTTCCTTGTCTGTGCTGCGTCTTCTGTGTCTTGTGCGTCGTCGTCTGCGTCGTCGTTTACGCCGCCATCTGCGCTGCCTGCTACGTCGCTTGATGTGCGCCGAAGCTGTCCCGGAGCCGGCCCATGAGCCGGGCGAGCTGCCCGACCTCCTCGTCGCTCCAGTCGGCGAGCCGGTGGGCGAGCAGTTCGGTGGACCGCCGGGACAGCTCACCGATCTGCGCGTGCCCGGACGGGGTCAGCCGCAGAATGCGGGAGCGTTTGTCGGCGGGGTCGGGGAGCCGTTCGATCCAGCCGCGTCCGGCGACGTGGGCGACATGGCGGCTGGTCACGGACATGTCGACGGCGAGCAGCTCGGCGAGCCGGCTCATCCGCATGTCCCCGTGCCGGTCGAGCAGCGTCAGCACGGTGGCGGAACCGCCGGGACACTCGGGCGGCATGATCCGCCCCATCTCCCGCTTCACGGCACCGAAGGCACTGAACTGACGTACCAACTCCTCGTACTGCGCCTGCTCGGCCATCGCACCCCCACCCTCTGCGTCATGCTTCAGAACCCTTTATTCGTTGCTTGGGGCAACCATGCAACCATAGAAAAGAATGGTTGCTACAGGCAAATTAATCGGGGAGGAGGTGGCTTAAAAACTTGGCAAAGGCAAGTATTGGCGACCGTAAACGCACAGGTGGGGGCAGTGAGGGAGAGGGCCCACTTGGGCGGGCGGCGCCAGGTTCGCTAGGGTCTCGCACCATGGCCAACACCCCCAGCACCCAGGGCCCCGAGGGCAACTACGACCCCGCGGGCAGCACCCAGATGTTCCGAGCATTCGTCGACGAGACCCCCCAGGGCGCCAGCCGTCAGGCACCCGCCCCGGCGGGCCCCCGCATCGGCCTGATCGTCGGCGTGGTCGTCGCGGTACTGGTCGTCGCGGCGGTGGCCTGGCTGGCACTGAAGTAGGACGGGCGGGGAACGCGCCGGCGATGCGGCCTGCGCGTTCCAGGGGCCGCTGAGGGCCCATGCGTCTCCGCGCACGCGTCCGCACCCAGGAACGCGTTCACCTGTCGGTGTGCGGGGATGCCGCGGGTAGTTCCACAGTGATGCGGATCCCGCCGGCGGAGCGCGGGGTGAGGGTGAGCGTTCCGTCGTGTGCGTGGGTGATGGTTTTGACGATCGCCAGGCCGAGGCCGACGCCTGCGTGGTCGGTGTGCACGCGTTCGGTGCCGCGCTGGAATGCTTCGGTGAGTGTCGAGGCGAGCTGTGGGGAGATGTCCTCGCCGGTGTTCTCGACAGTGAGCACCACACTGTTGCGGCGGACGCCGGTATTCACCCACACGACGCCCTGGTCGGGCAGATTGTGGAGGATCGCGTTCTGCACGAGGTTCGTCGTCAGCTGCAGAAGAAGCGCGTGCGATCCGATCGTGGGAGTGATGTCACCTCGGGTCTCGACGGTGACGCCATGCTTTTCCGCGAGGGGCAGGAGTGTTTCGGTTGCCTCTTCCGCCATGAGGGACAGGTCGACGCGTTCTCGGGTGAAGGACCGCTGCTGAGCACGGCTGAGCAGGAGCAGTGCCTCGGTCAGGTTGATCGCCCGGGTGTTGACGGCGTGGAGGCGGTCGATGACCTCACCGGCGTCGTGGTTCGGATCGGTGCGGGCCACGTCGAGGAGCGTCTTCGAGATCGCCAGCGGGGTACGCAACTCGTGCGAGGCGTTGGCCGCGAATCGCTGCTGTTCGGCGACGTGCGCTTCGAGCCGCACGAGCATCGTGTCGAAGGCGTCGGCGAGTTCGCGGAACTCATCCCTGCGGCCCGGTAGCCGGATCCGGTGGGAGAGCGATCCGTTCGTGGCCATGCGGGTGGCTTCGGTGATCCGGGTCAGGGGGGCGAGCATGCGACCGGCGAGGATCCATCCCCCCACGAGGCCGAACACCAGCAGGAAAGCCAACACCGCGGCTGCCCTCGGAGCGAAAAGGCGCAGGAGCGTGGACCGGACGGGAAAGACACCGCCGGTGGAGAGGCCGTTGGGGACGATGAGCGTCGCGCGATCGGGGACGTAACGCAGGAGGAACACCCACACGGCGGCGAGCAGCAAGGCACCGGCAAGCATGAGGAACCCGGCGTAGGTGAGGGTGAGTCTGACGCGAACGCTCAACCCAGGTGCCCTATCCACCCTCGCCTCCCTCGGGTCCGGCGGCCTCTGGCTGTGTGTCGATGCGGTAGCCGACGCCTGGCACGGTGGCGATGATCCAGGGTTCGCCGAGCCGTTTGCGCAGTGCCGAGACGGTGATGCGCACGGCGTTGGTGAACGGGTCGGCGTTCTCGTCCCACGCGCGTTCCAGCAGCTCCTCGGCGCTGACGACACCGCCTTCGGCGGCTACGAGGACTTCGAGCACGGCGAACTGCTTCCTGGTCAGCGCCACATAACGGTCGTCCCGGTACACCTCTCTGCGGAACGGGTCCAGTCGCAGACCGGCGATCTCCCGCACGGGTGGCCTGCTGTGCGCGCGCCTGCGGTCGAGTGCCCTGAGTCTGAGCACGAGCTCCCGGAGCTCGAACGGCTTCGTGAGGTAGTCGTCGGCGCCGAGCTCGAACCCGGAGGCCTTGTCGTCGAGACGGTCCGCGGCGGTGAGCATGAGGATCGGCATGCCGCTGCCGGAGGCGACGACACGTCTGGCGATCTCGTCACCGGAGGGGCCGGGGATGTCGCGGTCGAGGACGGCGACGGCGTAGGCGTTGACGCTCAGCAGTTCCAGGGCGGTGTCGCCGTCACCGGCGATGTCGGCGGCGATCGCCTCCAGGCGTAGGCCGTCGCGGATGGCTTCTGCCAGAAAGGGTTCGTCCTCGACAATCAGCACACGCATGGTTCGAGGCTACGAGCCGGCGCATATCGCGGGCATATCGAAAACCACATACGTGCCGGCAACACCGCGCTGCCTTGACTGGCGGTATGACCCGAACCCCACCATCAGCACGAACACCGACCCGCGGTGCCGAGTACGGGCTGCGCTCGATCTGCGGGAACGAACCCCGGAACTGCGAAATGCGCACCGATGTGGGTGTTCGCGATTGCCCGCGCATGCATGCCGACCCCACCCATGACCCGAGGACGCAGCGGTGACCGCCGGCGAGCGACGACCGATGATGACGCCACAGGCGGATGCGGCGGATGCGGCGGAGACGTCGAAGACGTCGGACAGGGCGCAGACCGGACAGGGCGGCGTCGGCCACCGGGACGCCGCCGACTCCGGTACCCGGCACGTCGGCATCCGCCGGGACACCGGCCCCGGGTCCTGGCGGGCGGGCATCCGCCGGGTGATCCGCATCGGGTCCCGGCCGGGGCCCTGGAAGCGCGGCCTCGTGCTCGCGGCGCTGGCGTTGCTGCTCGGCCTGCTCATGCTGCTGCACGCGCAGATCCCGAACCGGATCGGGAACATCGGCAGCCTGGTGGAGAGCTTCCTGCCGTGGTTCGGCCTGTTCGTCCCGGTGCTGCTGGCCGGGGCGCTCTGGCGCCGCTCCACCGCCGCGGTGGCCGCGCTGCTGCTCCCGGTCACGGTGTGGCTGAACCTCTTCGGCGGGCTGCTCAGCGACAAGTC
The DNA here is from genome assembly GCF_036345175.1 of Streptomyces sp. NBC_00576. Taxonomy (NCBI): domain Bacteria; kingdom Bacillati; phylum Actinomycetota; class Actinomycetes; order Kitasatosporales; family Streptomycetaceae; genus Streptomyces; species Streptomyces sp. NBC_00576. Next base: position 5,502,694 of record NZ_CP107780.1, read on the forward strand.
CCACCCGGGCGGCGACCTCACCGTGGCCAGCCACAACGTCGGCGCCGACAACCCCGACCCGGTCGGCACCGCCCGCGATCTGGCCGTCTCCGGCGCGGACGTGCTGGCGCTGGAGGAGCTGGACGAGCAGGCCAGGGGCACGTACGAGAGGGAGTTGGCGAAGGTGTATCCGTACCACACGGTCCAGGGCACGGTAGGGCTGTGGAGCAGGCTGCCGCTCTCGGACACCCGGCCGGTCGACATCGCGATGGACGCCGGGCCGCTGGCGGACACCAAGCCGGCCGACGTCAAGCTTGCCTACAACCGGGCGCTGCGCACCACGGTGACCACGGACCACGGGCCGCTGGCGGTCTATGTGGCCCACCTGGGGTCCGTACGCGTGAATCCCAGGGTGGGCTTCTGGACGGACACGCGGGACAGGAACGCGCGGGCGCTCGCCAAGGCCGTCGCCGCCGAGCAGAACAAGCGGATGGTGCTGCTGGGCGACCTGAACGGCACCCTGGACGACCGCGCGTTGGCCGGCATCACCTCGAAGCTGCACTCTGCCCAGGACGCGGCCGGGGACGGCTTCGGCTTCACCTGGCCGGCGAAGTTCCCGATGGCGCGGATCGACCAGATCCTGGTCCGCGGCGTGGAGCCGAAGAGTTCGCGGGTGCTGCCGGCCACCAGCAGTGACCATCTGCCGGTCGCCGCCGGAATCAGCTGGTGAACACAGCACTCACAGCTACTCGGCCTGTGCCCACTCCACCCCGACGACCCGAGTCTCCACCCGCATCCCCCAAGGCACGCGCCACTCCTCCACGCACACCGTCCAGCTCTCCTCCCGCCTCTTACCCGCCCCGATCGGCGTGGGAAGCGGCACCCTCGACTCGACTGTCGCCCAGTCGATACCGATGGCGTCGATGATGTGCGTGCCGAAGGTCACGGTGCCCGAACGCACCGGTGTGGCACCGGTGTTGGCGAAGGTGAGCGTCACCTTCTCGCACCAGCGTTTGTCCGTGGACTCGCCTACCAGCTCGCCCGTGATCAGGTGCGCGGGACCGGCGGACGGTGACGGCACCGGAGTCGGAGTCGGAGCCGGTGTCGGAGCCGGAGCCGGTGTCGACGTTGCAGTGGACGTCGGTGCCGGCGCAGGCGGGAGCGCAGGGGAAGCCGAATTCGTGCTCGTAGGAGCCGAGTTGGCGCCCTGCGTCTGAAGGAGCGGTGTTCCGGGCGTCCTTGCGGGCGTGTGCGGCCGACTCCTTTGTACAGGGGCCGGATTGGGGGCCGGGGTCTCCGGCTTCCGTCCCTCCAGGGGTACGAACGTCACCTCCCCGGTGGGAGCAATCGCCGTACCTCCGACCGCCGGCGGTCGTTCGACGGCGACGTACCCCTCGTCGTGCCCGCCGCCCCCGCAGGCCACCAACACCCCTGCCAGGGCGGCGCAGGCTGCGACGGCCGCCGAGGTGCTCAGGGCGATGGTGCCCCGGCGGTCATGCGTGCGCGTCGGTCGAAGCATCGCGACATCTTCGCTGATACCCCGTCAGAAGAGAACCCTCGGACGGGGATCGGGCTCAGCTGTCGGACCGGCGGCCGTCGGACTCAGTCGGAGATCAGGCCCTCGCGGAGCGTGGACAGGGTCCGGGTCAGGAGGCGGGACACGTGCATCTGGGAGATGCCGACCTCCTCGCCGATCTGCGACTGCGTCATGTTGGCGAAGAAGCGCAGCATGATGATCCGGCGCTCGCGCGGCGGGAGTTTGGCCAGCAGCGGCTTCAGGGACTCGCGGTACTCCACGCCCTCCAGAGCCGTGTCCTCGTAGCCGAGGCGGTCGGCCAGGGAGCCCTCGCCGCCGTCGTCCTCCGGGGCCGGGGAGTCCAGGGACGAGGCCGTGTACGCGTTGCCGACCGCGAGGCCGTCGACGACGTCCTCCTCCGACACGCCCAGGACCACGGCGAGTTCGGCGACGGTCGGGGAGCGGTCCAGCTTCTGGGCGAGTTCGTCGCTGGCCTTGGTGAGGGCCAGGCGCAGCTCCTGCAGGCGGCGCGGTACGCGCACCGACCACGACGTGTCGCGGAAGAAGCGCTTGATCTCGCCCACGACCGTCGGCATCGCGAACGTCGGGAACTCGACGCCGCGTTCGCAGTCGAAGCGGTCGATCGCCTTGATCAGGCCGATGGTGCCGACCTGGACGATGTCCTCCATCGGCTCGTTCCGGGAGCGGAAGCGGGCCGCCGCGTACCGGACGAGGGGGAGGTTCAACTCGATGAGGGTGTCCCGGACGTACGCACGCTCGGGGCTGTTCTCGTCGAGGGCGGCGAGCCGCAGGAACAGGGAACGGGACAGGGTGCGGGTGTCGATGGGCCCCGTGGCCGGAGGAGCGGCCGGGAGGGCCTGGACGGCCGGGGCTGCCTCTGCCTCGACCTCCACTACGAGGGCCGGGACGTCGTGAAGCTCGGCGGGCGCCGACTCGCTCTTTGTGAGCGTGAGCACCTTGGAGCTGCCCTGGTCTGCGGACATGCCACCCCCTTTGGGTCGCGGACGGTCGCGGCGGACGTTCCCGATCTGAGGAACGCAGCCTTCACCTGAATACCGGAGCCGAAGCCACGGCAAACGCTCTTCCGGCAGAATGTCACATGTCGGCAACACGCTGTAGTGACATGTCGACATGTGGGACGCGAATCCGCCCTGGAAAAAGGGGGTCTGACGGTTTTTCACCCCAGAACTGCCGGGAAGTGCGCCACTGAGCGATTCGCTCTCCCAGGTGACGACTCGATCCTGTATCCGATACGCCTCGGACTACCTCGGACTGCGCCTCGGACTACGCCTCGACGCGGTTCGCCGAGCGCAGCCGCGCGAAGCTACGGGCCAGTAGCCGGGACACGTGCATCTGGGAGACGCCGAGTTCCGCGCTGATCTGCGACTGGGTGAGATTGCTGTAGTAACGCAGCAACAGGATGCGCTGCTCGCGTTCCGGGAGTTGGACCAGGAGGTGGCGGACCAGGTCGCGGTGCTCCACGCCGTCCAGCGCGGGGTCCTCGTAGCCGAGGCGGTCGACCAGGCCGGGCAGGCCGTCGCCCTCCTGGGCGGCCTCCAGGGAGGTCGCGTGGTACGAGCGGCCGGCCTCGATGCAGGAGAGCACGTCGTCTTCGCTGATGCGCAGCCGCTCGGCGATCTCGGCAGTCGTCGGGGTACGCCCGAACGCCGTCGTCAGGTCCTCGGTCGCCCCGTTGACCTGCACCCACAACTCGTGCAGCCGGCGCGGTACGTGGACCGTGCGGACGTTGTCCCGGAAGTACCGCTTGATCTCGCCGATGACGGTCGGCATCGCGAACGTCGGGAACTGCACGCCCCGGTCCGGGTCGAACCGGTCGATGGCGTTGATCAGGCCGATGGTGCCGACCTGGACGACGTCCTCCATCGGCTCGTTGCGGGAGCGGAAGCGGGCGGCCGCGTAGCGCACGAGCGGGAGGTTGGCCTCGATGAGCGCCCCCCGCACGCGGTTGTGCTCCGGCGTACCCGGCTCCAGCACCTTGAGCTGGCCGAAGAGCACCTGGGTGAGTGCCCGGGTGTCCGCGCCCCTGCTCCGCTGGGGGGCAGGTTCCTGGGGTGCGGCTTCTTGGGTGGTGGATTCCTGGGCAACGGCTACCTGGGCAACGGCTACCTGGGCAACGGCTACCTGGGGTGGCGCAGTACTGGCCGACACGGTCAACGCCACCTCTTCATCGGTCAACTCATCCGTCAAAAGCGGTCATAGCATCACAAGACATGTGCACTGTGTGCAAGCACCCCATAACACCGTGTTGAAGGAGAGTTGGCGCATAAGACACGAAAAGTCCCGCACCGTTCCGGTGCGGGACCGTCTGTGTGGCCGTACGGTTCAGAATTCGTAGTCGGCGATCACCCACGTGGCGAACTCGCGCCACGGTGCGGCAGCGGCCTGATGGGCCGGGTGTTCCAGGTATTGCTTCAGAGCGTCCGTGTCGTCGACCGCCGAGTTGATCGCGAAGTCGTAGGCGATGGGGCGGTCGGTGATGTTCCAGGCGCACTCCCAGAAGCGGAGTTCGTCGATCTGGCCGGGCAGGGCACGGAAGCCCTCCACGCCGGCCACGACCCGCGGTTCGTCGCGCTGGACGCCCTCGTTGAGCTTGAAGAGGACCAGATGGCGGATCACACGTACTCCCCGGCTGCTACTTGGGCTGTGAGCTGGCTTTTATTTGGCGCCGTCGGCGACCCACGTCATGAAATCGCCTATGGCGCTGGCCGCGTTCGAGATGCCTTCGAAGGCTATCCCGACGTAGTCGGCCGCCCCCCTGGGGTCCGTGATGATCACGTACGCCACGAAGACCACGAGGGCATAGACGGCTATCTTCTTCGCATTCACCGCCACGGCGGCCTCCCCGTCAGACCCGACCAGATCACACCCGACTGATGTCGCACGAAAGGCCCCGCCAATCCGGCGAGGCCTTTCTACAGCGGTAGCGGAGGGATTTGAACCCTCGGTGACTTGCGCCACACTCGCTTTCGAGGCGAGCTCCTTCGGCCGCTCGGACACGCTACCGAGGGAGACCTTACAGCAAGGTGCGGCGAGCTCCGAAATCAGTATTCGTTGATTCTCCGCCGGTGAAACCGCGGTCAGCGGTCGTGGCGGAAGAAGTCGGTGAGGATGCGCGCGCAGTCGTCCGCGAGGACGCCGGCGATCACCTCGGGGCGGTGGTTGAGGCGGCGGTCGCGTACGACGTCCCAGAGGGAGCCGGCCGCGCCCGCCTTCTCGTCGCGGGCGCCGTAGACCACCCGGTCGACCCGCGACTGTACGAGGGCGCCCGCGCACATCGTGCAGGGCTCCAGCGTCACGACGAGTGTGCAGCCGGACAGCCGCCATTCGCCGAGGTCTTTCGCTGCCCGCCGGATCGCGAGGACCTCGGCGTGCGCGGTCGGATCGCCCGTCGCCTCGCGCTCGTTGTGCCCGGTCGCGAGCACCGTCGTACCGTCGGCGGCCAGCACGACGGCACCGACGGGCACGTCACCGCCAGGGACGGCCCGCCCGGCCTCGGCCAGGGCGAGCCGCATCGCGGCCCGCCATGGATCACGTACGGGGTCGGGCGGCCCCTCGCCGGTCAGGCCCTCCTGGCTCAGCGCACCGTCTCCAGGACCTCCGACGCGCCCAGGGCCTCGGCGATCGCGCCCAGCGCGTCGTCGGCGTCCAGGGCGCGCAGTTCTTTCTCGCCGATGCCGAGGTCGTCGAGGATCACCGGGTCCCCCACGGGGCCGTGCGGCACCGCGTCGGCGGGGGCGCCGGTCTCGTCGTCGGCGGAGTCGGCGTCGTTGTCCGGATCGGAGTCCGACTCACCGTCCTCGGTTCCGTCGAGGTCGAGGGCGTCGAGATCCGGCTCGTCGGCGTCCGGATCTCGGCCGAGCAGCTCGGCCGTGAGCAGGATCTCACCGTACGAACTACGGGCAGCGGCGGCGGCGTCCGAGACGTAGATACGGGGGTCGTCCTCGCCGTCGATGCGGACGACGCCGAACCAGGCGTCCTCCTGTTCGATGAGCACCAGCACCGTGTCGTCCTCGGGGGAGGCTTCACGGGCCAGTTCGGCCAGGTCCGACAGGGTCTCCACATCGTCGAGCTCTGTGTCGCTCGCTTCCCACCCGTCTTCGGTGCGCGCGAGCAGTGCGGCGAAGTACACCGTGACTCTCCCACTGTTCCTAGGCGTGCCGGTTGGGGGTCCCCCCGGCGGAGGTTACGGGCGAGGAAGGCTGTGCGCCGAGCCTCACCCACTGGGAATCGTGGCAGAAACGGAGCGTTCAGGGGACGTCTTCGGCACCCTGTGTCCGGCTCTTTTGATCGGTTGTCATCCGAGCCCTTCAGCAGCGCTCTCGTTGCCGCCACCAGCGGATCGTAACCGGCTTCCCTCGCGGCCCCCGCACGGCTACCCCTTCAACGCGCGTACTACCAGCGGAACGTACGCATGCGCATGGCGTGGCGGAGGCGGGCGGCCTTGGCGCGGCGGGGCTGGACACGGTCGCGCAACTCGCGGGCCTCGGTCAGCTCGCGCAGGAAGACGGCCCGGCGCCGACGCCGCTCGGCCTCGGTCTCCGACGCATTCTGGTCCCGTTCCCGGGCGTGTTCCCGGGCGGGTTCGCGGTCCGGTTCACGGTCTGGCATGGGCAGACACCCCCAGTCGGTGCGTCCCTCCCACCTTCCCTCCGTCGGGCGGTTTGATGCCACCTGAAGGGTGAGGGGGAGCGAAGCCGCTGTACGGGGAAGCGGAACCGCTGTAGAGGGGAATGGGCCCGCTGTACGGGGGAGCAGAGCCGCTGTACGGCACCACGGCTACTGTTAGGGCCATGCGTCTCCACGTCGTCGACCACCCTCTGGTCGCCCACAAGCTCACAACGTTGCGCGACCAGCGCACCGACTCCGCGACCTTCCGCCGTCTCGCCGACGAGCTGGTCACCCTGCTCGCCTACGAGGCCACGCGCGACGTGCGTACCGAACAGGTCGACATCACGACGCCGGTCGCCTCGACCACGGGCGTCAAGCTGTCCCACCCGCGCCCGCTGGTGGTGCCGATCCTGCGGGCCGGCCTCGGCATGCTGGACGGCATGGTCCGGCTGCTGCCGACCGCCGAGGTGGGCTTCATGGGCATGGTGCGCGACGAGGAGACGCTCCAGGCGTCGACGTACGCGACCCGCATGCCGGAGGACCTCTCCGGACGCCAGGTGTACGTCCTCGACCCGATGCTCGCCACCGGCGGCACTCTGGTCGCGGCGATCCGGGAGCTGATCAAGCGCGGCGCCGACGATGTGACGGCCGTGGTCCTCCTGGCCGCCCCCGAGGGCGTCGAGATCATGGAACGCGAGCTGGCGGACGCCCCGGTCACGGTCGTGACGGCCTCGATCGACGAGCGCCTGAACGAGCACGGCTACATCGTCCCGGGCCTCGGAGACGCGGGCGACCGGCTGTACGGCGCGGCCGAGTAGCAGCAGCGCCCGTACAGCCACCCGTACAGCCAGGAGCGTGAGGCTCAGCAGCTCTGCGGGCTGCTGGAGGGCGCCGGCGCCGGACCGGCCAACGCGGCCAGGGCCTGGTCGGCGTCCTTCTTGCTGGTCAGGGCCGTGAAAGTGGTGCCGATAAGCAGGTCGACCTCGGTGGCCGACGGCCGTGTGTCGGTCTTCAGCTGGGCGCCGGCGAGTTGGGTGCCGAGCACGGGCAGGGCGGCCTCGGCGGCCGACGTCGCGCCGAGCACCATTCCGGCTCCGGCGATCTTCTTGTCGTAGGCCTTGGGCGCGTTGCCGACGTCGCCGATGCGGAAGCCGCGCTTCTTCAGCTCGTCCGCGGCCTGCTTGGCGAGGCCGCTGCGCGGCGTGGCGTTCAGGACGTTGACGGTGATCTGGCCGGGCTTGGGCAGCGCTCTGGCGGCCGGCGTCGCCGTGGGCGAGGGGCTCACCTTGGACGCGCAGTCCGCCTTCGGGCCCGCGGCCGTGGCCTTGCTGCCGCCGCCGGTGAAGACGTCGATGAGCTGCAGTGTGCCCCAGCCGATCAGGCCCAGGGCGGCGACCGAGGCCACGAGTCCGAGCACCAGCCTGCGCCGACCCCGGGGTCGGCGCATCCGCGGGTACTTGTCCCCCGTAATGCGGTACTGGCCGCCCATTCCGGGGGGAGTCAGCATGCTCATGGGCGCAGCGTAGTGCGCCCGGGCGGTGATGCCTACTAAATGATCATTGACCCGGCCGCAGTACTACCCGAAAGGGCCAATAAGCGTCGCGAGGACGGCCGTCAGTCCATTTCGAGGACGCGGGCGTGCAGTACCTGCCGTTGCTGGAGGGCCGCCCGGACAGCGCGGTGCAGACCGTCCTCCAGATACAGGTCGCCCTGCCACTTCACGACATGCGCGAAGAGGTCGCCGTAGAACGTCGAGTCCTCGGCGAGCAGGGTTTCCAGGTCGAGCTGGCCCTTGGTCGTCACGAGCTGATCGAGGCGGACCGGGCGCGGCGCGACGTCCGCCCACTGCCGGGTGCTTTCCCGGCCGTGGTCGGGGTACGGCCGGCCGTTTCCGATGCGCTTGAAGATCACACGGAAAGCCTACCGGTCCAGACGTTCCGGGCGCAGCCATGGAGACGGAGTGCGACGCTGGAAAAGATGCCGCAAAACGGGGCAAACGGGAAGAGGGGTCCGACATGAGCGACAGCGAGACCGTGCCATCGGCCACCGCGGAGGCCACCCCGCAGCCCTTGCCACCGGCAACCGCGCCCGACTCACCACCCCGTACGCCGGGGAGCGCCCCCGCGCTCCCCCAGCCGGCGCTGGAGATCGCCGCCGGATACGCCTTCACCGGCCCGGCGCTCGATCTGGGCGCCCTTCTGTGGGACGGAACATGCCTCCCGGACGCCCAGATCCGTATTCCCCTCCCCATGCTCAACCGGCACGGTCTGGTCGCGGGGGCCACCGGCACCGGCAAGACCAAGACGCTCCAGCTGATCGCCGAACAGCTCAGCGCCCAAGGTGTGCCCGTTTTCCTGGCCGATGTGAAGGGCGACGTCTCCGGCATCTCGGCGCCGGGCACCAGGAACGACCGGGTCGGGTCCCGCGCCGCCGAGGTGCACCAGAAGTGGACGGCGACCGGCTTCCCCGCCGAGTTCTACGCCCTCGGCGGTCTCGGTCACGGCATCCCGGTGCGGGCCACGATCACCAGTTTCGGCCCGGTGCTGCTGTCCAAGGTGCTCCAGCTCAACCAGACCCAGGAGCAGTCGCTCGGCCTGATCTTCCACTACGCCGACCAGAAGGGGCTCGATCTGGTGGACCTGAAGGACCTGCGGGCCGTCGTCGCGTTCCTCACCTCCGACGAGGGCAAGGCCGAGCTGAAGAACATCGGCGGGCTGTCGACGGCGACGGCCGGGGTGATCCTGCGTTCCCTCACCGCCTTCGAGGCACAGGGCATGGCGGACTTCTTCGGCGAACCGGAGTTCGACACGGCGGAGCTGCTGCGCACGGTGGCGGACGGCCGGGGCGTGGTCTCGCTGCTCGAACTGCCCGCCGTACAAGACCGGCCGCAACTGTTCTCGACCTTCCTGATGTGGCTGCTGGCCGACCTCTTCCACGACCTTCCGGAAGTCGGCGACGCCGACAAACCCAAGCTCGTCTTCTTCTTCGACGAGGCGCATCTGCTCTTCAACGACGCGTCGAAGGCCTTCCTGGACGCGATCACCCAGACCGTCCGCCTCATTCGTTCGAAGGGGGTGGGCATCTTCTTCGTGACGCAGACCCCGCGAGACGTCCCCTCCGATGTGCTCGCCCAGCTCGGCAACCGTGTCCAGCACGCGCTGCGCGCCTTCACCCCGGACGACCAGAAGGCACTCAGGGCCACGGTGAAGACCTTCCCGAACTCGGCCTACGACCTGGAGGAACTGCTCACCGGCCTCGGAACGGGCGAGGCGGTGGTCACCGTCCTGAGCGAGAAGGGTGCCCCGACGCCCGTCGCCGCAACTCGCCTCCGCGCCCCCGAGTCCCTGATGGGCCCGGTCGACGCGGCCGTCCTGGACCGGGCGGTCAGGTCCTCGCAGCTCTACGACCGTTACGCACAGGCTGTGGACAGAGAGTCGGCGTACGAGAAACTGACGGCCGCGCGGACCTCCGGTGGAGCGGGTGGAGCCAAGGGGCCGGACGAGATGAAGTCCGCGAAGCCCAGGGAGTCCAAGAGGGAGTCCAAGCGGGAGTCCAAGGAGGACTCCTCTGTGGTCGAACAGGTGGTGGGCAGCGGCGTGTTCAAGTCCCTGGCCCGTTCCCTGGGAACGCAGATCGGGCGGGAGATCACGCGTTCCGTCTTCGGTACGGCACGGCGGAGGCGGTAGCCACCGGGCTCCGCCTCCGGCCGGTGGATCAGCGGGCCTGCTCCTTCGGGGGTCGCTGCGGCTCGGCCTCCTTCACCTGCGGTTTCGGTGCGTTGCGTACGGCCTCGGCGCGCAGAAGGGCGCGCAGGATCGCGTAAGGGTCGATCGCCATGTCGGTGTTCCTCGTCCCGTGCGGAGTACTGGGAGTACTGGGCGTGCTGACTGATGGACCGGGGAAGCCGTCCTGTCAGCAGCGCAGGACCACCGAGCGCAGGGCCTGCAGGGAACGCGGGGTGCGTGGCGGCACGGACCGGGTGGGCGGGGCGGTGGGGTCCGTGGTCGGGATCGAGAAGGGTGCGGGCCGCAGAGGTACGGCGGGACGGCCGATGCCCCTGGTCACCGGCCGCAGCACGGTGTCCAGGACGTCGTACTCGGCGACCGCCGAACCGCTCTCGGCCGAGGTCATGGAGAGGGGCACCGCATGCGCGCACGCGTGCGTGCCCGGCACGCTCAGGGCGAGCAGCAGGACGAACGCCCGCAGCCAGGCACGCTGACGGGCGTGACCGAGGGCTCGTGGTGCGGCGGTGCTCACGGGGTTTGTCTCCCCGTGCGGAGTGCGTCGTTCATCCCCAGGCCGGCGAGAACCGCCCGCTCGGCGTACGGGTCGCCCGGGTGACGCTTACTTGCCGGAGGCCTTCGCGGCCTTCGCCGCCGCCTTCATCTCCTGCTTGTGCGCCCGCACCTTGATCAGGGACTCGGGGCCCGTGATGTCGGCGACGGAGCGGAAGGACTTCGGCTCGCCGTACGCGCCGGCCGCCTCGCGCCAGCCCTTGGGCTGGACGCCGAGCTGCTTTCCGAGGAGCGCCAGGAAGATCTGGGCCTTCTGCTTGCCGAAGCCGGGCAGGTCGGTGAGGCGCTTCAGCAGTTCCTGGCCGGTCGCCGCGTCCCGCCAGACTCCCTCGGCGTCTCCGTCGTAGTGCTCGACGAGGTACTGGCACAGCTGCTGGATGCGTTTGGCCATGGACCCGGGGTAGCGGTGCACGGCCGGCTTGTCGGAGAGGAGCGCGGCGAAGGCCTCGGGGTCGTACGACGCGATCTCGTGCGCGTCGAGGTCGTCGGCGCCGAGGCGCTGGGCGATGGTCGCGGGTCCTTTGAACGCCCACTCCATCGGCACTTGCTGGTCCAGCAGCATTCCGGTCAGCGCCGCGAGTGGGCTGCGGCCGAGGAGCGCGTCGGCTTCGGAGTCCTGGGCGAGGTGGAGAGTGACGTCCATGGGTCGATCATGCCCCGAGAGCGGCACGGATGCCTGGTCGCACGCTACGGCTGCCAGTACCCCAGCGCGGGCGCTATCCAGACGTACCTGTAGCTGCCGGGGAATCGCGCTCAACCGGCCTTTCTTCCCCGGGAGGTAGCTTTTCCCGGGTGAACTCGAACTCCGGTGGACGTGTGACGCCCGACGACCTGGTCGCCCACTACGGCCTGGAGCCGATCCCGCGTGAGGGCGGGCTGTTCCGGCGTACGTGGGCGGGGCCCGAGCGGGCCGACGGGCGGCCGGAGGGCTCGGCGATCGTCGCGCTGCTGACCTCCGCACCCGGCGACTTCTCCGCGCTGCACCGGCTGCCGTCGGACGAGGTCTGGCACTTCTATCTCGGCGATCCGCTGGAACTGCTGCTCCTCGCGCCGGACGGCACCTCCCGGACGGTCGTGCTCGGGCCCGGTCTCCTGCACGGCCAGGAACCCCAGCTCACCGTTCCCGCCGGTACCTGGATGGGTGCGCGGGTCGTCGAGGGCGGCGCGTGGACGTTCTTCGGGTGCACGATGGCGCCCGGGTTCACGTACGAGGGCTACGAGCACGGTGACGCCGACGAGCTGGCCGCGCGTTATCCGGCCGAGGCGGCTCGCATTGGGGAACTGTGTCGCCCATGACGCCATCACCATCCATGAGTTCTGCGGGTCTTCTTGCCGGTCAGGTCGCCCTTGTCACCGGCGCCGGCGGCGGGATCGGGCGCGGGGTCGCGTTGCGGTTCGCGGCGGAGGGGGCCGCTGTCGCCGTGCACTGCCGGACGTCGGACGAGGGTGCGCGGGCAGTGGTCGCGCGGATCGAGGAGTCGGGCGGGCGGGCCGTCGTACTGCGGGGCGATCTCACCGGCGAGGACGAGTGCCGGCGGGTGGTGCGGGAGGCCGCCGAGTGGGGCGGCGGGCGGCTCGACGCGCTGGTCAACAACGCGGGTGTGCAGCCGGTCCAGGAGCTGGCCGGGATGACGGTCGCGGACTGGCGGGGTGTCGTCGACGCGAACGTACTCAGCGTCTTCGCCTGCACTCAGGCCGCGGCGGAGGTCATGCGGGAGCAGGAGGGACGGGGGGACGGCGAGGGAGAGAGCGGGGGCGGGGGCGCGGGCGGGGGTGGCGGCAGTGTCACGCACGTCGCGTCCATCGAGGCCGCGCATCCGGCGCCCGGCCACGCCCACTACAGCGCCTCGAAGGCGGCGGTCGTGATGCACGCCCGGTCGGCGGCTCTGGAGTACGGGCCGTACGGCATCCGCGTCAACACCGTCTCGCCCGGGCTCGTCGACCGGGAAGGACTGGCCGACGACTGGCCGGAGGGGGTGCGGCGGTGGCAACAGGCGGCGCCCGTAGGGAGGTTGGGGCGGCCCGAGGACATCGGTGACGCGTGCGTGTTCCTCGCCTCCCGGCTGGCGTCCTGGATCAGCGGGCACGACCTGGTCGTGGACGGAGGGGTGTCCGCCCGGCCCACGTGGTGAAGGCCACGGCGAATCCGGTTCCGGCGGGGGTGAGCGGGGCGCCAGGATCGTGCGTACGTATACGAGAGCCGAAAAGTCCCGAAGACGGAGAAGGTACGTGGGCCGACTACGGAACGAAGGGCGCGACCACCGACGAGCCGGAGGAGGAGAGCATCCCGGGTCCAGGAGAAGGGGACTTCAAAGGCTGGTGCTGCTGGGCACCATGCTGGTCCTGTTCCTCTTCGTCGGCGGGGCGGGCACCGCGTCCGCGCACGCCGCCCTCCGCGACACCGACCCCCGGGACGGCAGCGTCCTCGACTCCGCGCCCCGACAGGTCACTCTGACCTTCACCGAGTCCGTGGCACTGCTCGACGACTCCTTCCGCGTCTTCGATCCCGACAGCCGGCGGGTGAGCACCGGCGAGGCCGAGCACGTGGACGGGCGTTCCGACGCGGTGCGCGTCAGCCTGCCCGGGGGGCTCGGCGAGGGCACGTTCACCGTGGCCTGGCGGGTCGTCTCGGCGGACAGCCACCCCATCTCGGGCGCCTTCACCTTCTCCATCGGCGAACCCTCCGCGACCCCGGCCGCGGTGGACACCGGCCCCACCGAGAACGCGGCCACCAGCGCTCTCTACGACATCGTCCGCTATCTGGCGTACGCGGCCCTGGCGTTGCTCGTCGGCACCATCGTCTTCGTTCTCCTGTGCCGTCCGTCGAGCACGGACCCTCTGCGCAGGCTGGTCCTGACGGGCTGGTGGACCCTCCTCGTTGCCACCGTCGCCCTGCTCCTGTTGCGCGGCCCCTACGAGGCCGGCACCGCCCCCGGCAGCGCCTTCGACCTGTCGACCCTGGAACGGACCGCGACCAGCAGGCCGGGCCTGGCACTCCTGGCCCGGTTCGCTCTGCTGGCGGCAACGGCCGTACTGCTGACGGTGGTTGGACGCCGACGGCAGCGCGTCGACGGAGAGCCGGGTGGTGACAGCGGGAATCCGGGCAGCGGGAATCCGGCCAGCGGGAGTCCGGACCGTGGGAGTCCGGTCCTCCTCGGCGCAGGCGGCGTGCTCGCCGTTGGTCTCACACTGACGTGGGCCGCCGCCGAACACGCGTCGGCCGGTATCCAGGTGCCGGTGGCGATGGCGTCCTCGGTGCTGCATCTGCTCGCCATGTCCGTCTGGCTGGGTGGCCTCGCGGCCCTGCTCACCCTGCTCCAGACGGTGGAGCCGCTCCCGGCGTCCACCGTCACCCGCTTCTCCCGGCTGGCCTTCGTCTCCGTCGCCGTCCTGACCGTCACCGGCGTCTACCAGTCCTGGCGCGGTCTCGGCTCCTGGGACGCGTTGACCGGTACGTCGTACGGCCGCATCCTGATCGCCAAGCTGTGCGCGGTGGCGCTGCTGCTGGTGGCGGCCGGGTTCTCGCGCCGCTGGACCGGGCAGTTGATGGCGCCGGAGGCAGCGGAGGCGGGGGCGGAGGCCAAGGTCGTGGAGCGGGTGCCGGAGACGGTCGGCGGTCCGGCGACGCCGGGCGGGGGGAGCGACGGCGACGCTCCCGGCGACGTACGCCCGGACACTCCCGGCGACGTACGCCAGGACGGCTCCTCCTCGCCCGTCTCTCCCGGCTCTCTCTCCGACGCCTACCGTCGTCGGCTCCGGCGTTCCGTGCTGGCCGAAGTGGCCGTCGGGATCGCGGTGTTGGTGATCACGACCGTCCTGACGACCACCCTGCCGGGCCGGGCCGCCGCCGAGGCGGCTGAGGCAGCCAAGGACGCGCCCGTGCCCGGAGTGATCAGCGCGTCCTCGACGACGATCCCCTTCGACGTCGGTACGCCGGGCGGACACGGCAAGGTGCAGATCACCCTCGAACCCGGCAGGGTCGGCGAGAACACCGTGCAGGCCGTGGTGTTCGGCCCCGACGACGGCTTCGCGATCGTCCCCGAACTCCGCCTCTCCTTCTCCCTTCCCAGCAAGGAGATCGGCCCGCTCAACGCCGAACTCACCGATCAGGGCGGCTACTGGGGCACCAACACCCTCAACCTGCCGATCGCCGGCACCTGGACCATGAAGGTCACGGTCCGGACTTCGGACGTGGATCAGGTGAGTGTGTCGCGGAAGGTGAAGATCGGTCGCTGAACCGCCCTGCCGGCAGGAGCCGCCGCGGTCCCCGAAGCCGTCGGGCCGGTGCGGAACCACGCCGCCAGGACGATCGGGTACACCAGATAGCCGAACCGGGTGGCCGGCATCAGGCACATCGCCAGCCCCAGGCCGACGGCGAGCCGGTCCGCCGCCGCCCGGACCGTGTGCGGCGGCCGGACCACGAGTGACGCCGCCACCGCCACGGCACTCGTGACCAGCAGCGCGACCGCGAGAACGAAGCCGCCGGGGACGTACTCGGCGAGCAGGTGCCCGGGCAGCGGGCTCGTCGCCGGAGAGTGGACGCCGCCCCCGCCCAGCGGGAACAGCACCACGTGCTCGACGAAGGCGTGCGGGTCGGCCAGGGCGGCCGGTACGACCGCCGCCGCTGCCGTCAGGAGAGCGGTCGCCGTAGTCCGTACGGCCGTGCGGCGGCCCGCCGTGACGGCGATCAGGACGAGACCGACGGGGAGCAGTGGCCAGGCGGTCCACTTCAGGGCCGCCGCGGCGCCCATCGCCAGCCCGGCCGCGACACCGGCCGCACGACCGGAACCGCTCCGCCGGCCCGCCGGCGCGAGCCCCAGGTCCGCCCGCCTCGGCCGAAAGGTCACCTTTCGTGCTCGGAGGGGCGCCTCCCTCGGCCGAACGGCCGAGGGAGGCGTCTGCGTCGTGTGTTCGCCATCTATCTGTTAGCAAAGTTTCACGTTCTGATGTCCATCACGTTTCAGGAACGGCGGAAGCCAGCTCTTGACGACTGGCCGAACAAGCGGCTCTTATTACCGCCACAATGTTCGGTCAAGTTGATTTCTGGTCGATTTAGATCAGCATGGACCCAGCGTAGTCGCGACCTTGCTCCCCGTTTCGGGGGGTCTGTCCTCAGGAGCCGTCATGTACCACACCCCCTCCGGCCTCTCCGTCCCCGGTCCGAGCCGCCGCACCCTGCTGCGCGGGATCGGCGGCGCGGCGGCGCTCGGCGCTGCCGCGCCGCTGCTGAGCGCCTGCGGCGACAGCGACTCGGGCTCCGACGCGAAGACCGTCACCCTTGGCTCGAACTCGTCGGACGCCGTCCCGAAGAAGGCCTTCGCCGAGATCTATGCGGCGTTCACGAAGAAGACCGGCATCAAGGTCGACGTGAACACGAAGGACCACAACACGTTCCAGGAGCAGATCAACTCCTACCTCCAGGGCACCCCGGACGACGTGTTCACCTGGTTCGCCGGCTACCGCATGCAGTTCTTCGCGGGCAAGGGCCTGGCCAGCCCGATCGACGACGTGTGGCAGAAGATCGGGAGCAACTTCCCCGAGCCGATGAAGCAGCTCAGCAAGGGCGCGGACGGCAAGTACTACTTCGTGCCGCTGTACACGTACCCCTGGGCGATGTTCTACCGGAAGAGCGTCTTCAAGGAGCACGGCTACGAGGTGCCCACCACCTGGGCGCAGTTCATCGCGCTGTGCAAGCAGATGCAGAAGGACGGCCTGGTCCCGATCGCCTTCGGCGACAAGGACGCCTGGCCCGCGCTCGGCACCTTCGACCAGATCAACTTCCGTACCAACGGCTACGACTTCCACGTCGAGCTGATGGCCGGAAAGGCATCCTGGACCGACGCGAAGGTTCGCGCCACGTTCGACAACTGGGCCGAAATTCTCCCCTACAGCCAGGAGGGATCGACCGGTCGTACCTGGCAGGACGCGGCGCAGACGCTCGTCTCGAAGAAGGCCGGCATGTATCTGCTGGGCACCTTCGTGGGCCAGCAGTTCACGAACGCGACCGATCTCGCGGACCTCGACTTCTTCGCCTTCCCGGAGATCGACCCTTCCTTCGGGCAGGACACGGTCGAGGCGCCGACCGACGGCTTCATGCTCAGCAAGGCCCCCAAGAACAAGGCCGGTTCCGTCCAGCTCCTCGAGTTCCTGGGCACTCCGGAGGCCGAGGAGATCTACCTCAAGGCCGACCCGAACGTCGTCGCCGCCTCCACCACCGCCGACACCTCCTCGTACAGCCCCCTGCAGAAGAAGGCGTACGCGATGATCAGCGGCGCGAAGAACCTCACCCAGTTCATGGACCGCGACAGCCGCCCGGACTTCACCTCCACGGTCATGCAGCCCGCGCTGCAGAAGTTCATCCGTGACCCCAAGGGCATCGACAGCCTGCTCGTGTCCATCGAGCGCCAGAAGAAGGCGATCTTCGCCTCCTCATGAGCACCTTCGATTCGATCCCCGTGGTCCCGGGGGCGGCCGACGAGCCGCCCCCGGGCGGTACCGGCACTCCCTCCTCCCCGCAGAGCCGCAAGCCGGCCTCGGGCCACCGCCGGCTGCTGACCCGCCGTGACCGGGTCGCCCTGGGCTTCATGGCGGGTGTGCCGACGTTCCTGCACGTCGCCCTGGTGTGGGTGACGGCCTTCGCCTCGGTCGTGCTCGCCTTCACCACCTGGGACGGCATCGGCTTCGACTCCATCAAGTGGGTCGGGCTGCAGAACTTCCGCGAACTCTTCGACAGCAACCCGCAGTTCTGGCCGGCCGTCCAGCACAACGTCATCTGGTTCGTCGTACTCATCGCGATCCCGACCCCGCTGGGCCTGTTCCTGGCCGTCCAGCTGGACAAGAACATCCGGTTCACCCGGGTCTACCAGACGGCGTTCTTCCTGCCGGTCGTGGTGTCGCTGGCGGTCACCGGCTTCGTCTGGCAGCTGGTCTACAACCCGGACACGGGCCTGATCAACAGCCTCATCGGCGCCAACAAGCCCGGCCACTACATCGACTGGATCGGCGACCCCGACCTCAACCTCTGGGCCGTCCTGGTCGCCGCCTGCTGGCGGCACACCGGCTACATGATGATCCTCTACCTAGCCGGTCTGAAGGGCGTCGACCCGTCGCTGCGCGAGGCCTCCTCGCTCGACGGCGCCAACGAGTGGCAGACGTTCAAGAACGTCATCTTCCCCACCCTGCGCCCCACCAACACCATCGTCCTGGTCGTCACGATCATCGAGTCGCTGCGCGCGTTCGACCTCGTGTACGTCTTCAACGGCGGCGCCCAGGGCACCGAACTGCTGTCGATCCTCGTGACCAACAACATCATCGGCGAGTCCAGCCGTATCGGCTACGGGTCCGCGATCGCCGTCGTCCTGCTGGTGATCTCGCTCGTCGTGATCATCCCGTATCTGATCAGCACCTTCCGGAAGGAGCGGCGGGCATGAGCGCTCCCACCCTGGCCGCGCAGGGGCCCGTGAAGGGCTCCGTGAAGGGGCAGCGCGCCCCCGTCCGCCCCGCCCGCGTGCTGCTGCACGTGTTCCTCGTCCTCATGTCGCTGGCCTGGCTGGCGCCCCTGCTGTGGGCCATGTTCGCGGCCCTGCGCCCCTACTCGGAGACCAGCGACAAGGGCTATGTCTCCTGGCCCGACAAGCTGAGCTTCGCCAACTTCACGAACGCGTTCACGCAGTCGGACATGCTGCACTACTTCGGCAACACGCTGATCATCGCCGTACCGGCAGTGCTGCTGACCCTGTTCCTGTCGTCGATGGTCGCCTTCTACGTGAGCCGCTTCGACTTCCGGGTCAATATCTCCCTGCTACTGGTGTTCACGGCCGGCAACCTGCTTCCGCAGCAGGTGATCATCACCCCGCTGTACCGCCTCTACCTGCTCGTGGACCTGCCGGGAATCACTGCCTCGGGCAAGCTGTACGACTCCGCGCTCGGCCTGGTCCTCATCCATATCGCCTTCCAGTCGGGCTTCTGCGCGTTCGTGCTCGCCAACTACATGCGGATGCTCCCGCACGAGCTGACCGAGGCCGCCCTGGTCGACGGCGCCTCCGTCTGGCGGATGTACTGGCAGATCGTGCTGCCGCTGTGCCGCCCGGCGATGGCGGCTCTGGCCACCCTGCTCTCCATCTGGATCTACAACGACTTCTTCTGGGCGATCGTGCTGATCTCCACCGGCGAGAACATGCCGATCACCTCGGCCCTCAACAACCTCTCCGGCCAGTACTTCACCGACCCCAACCTGGTCGCCGCGGGCGCTTTGCTGACCGCGATCCCCACCCTGGTCGTGTACTTCGCACTCCAGCGGCAGTTCGTCAGCGGCCTGACCCTGGGCGCAAACAAGGGCTGACGCCCGCGTCCAACCGAGTGTCGACCGAGTGTCGACCGAGTGGAGTTGTTGACCGATGAAGCGCGAACTCGCGGTCCCCGGTATCGCGTACGGGGGCGACTACAACCCCGAGCAGTGGCCCGAGGAGGTCTGGGCCGAGGACATGCGTCTGATGCGCGAGGCCGAGGTCACCATGGTCAGCGTCGGCATCTTCTCCTGGGCGCTGCTCGAACCGGCCGAGGGCGTCTACGACTTCACGCGCATGGACCGACTCCTGGACCTGCTGGCGCAGAACGGCATCGCCGCCGACCTCGCGACCCCGACGGCGGCACCGCCCGCCTGGTTCTTCCGCGCCCACCCCGAGGCACTCCCGGTGGACAAGGACGGCCGCCGACTCTCGTACGGCAGCCGCCAGACGTTCTGCCCGTCCAGCCCCGCCTACCGCGAGGCCGCCCTGCGGATCGCCGGCGCGCTGGCCGAGCGGTACGCCGACCACCCGGCCGTCGTCATGTGGCACGTCCACAACGAGTACGGCTGCCACAACCCCGCCTGCTACTGCGACGACAGCGCGGAATCCTTCCGCCACTGGCTGCGCGCACGGTACGGGAACGACCTGGCGGCACTGAACCACGCCTGGGGCACCACCTTCTGGAGCCAGTGGTACTACGACTGGGCCGAAATCATCCCGCCCCGCGCGACCGGCGCCGTCCCCAACCCCACCCACCAACTGGACTGGCGCCGCTTCTGCAGCGACGAGCTGCTGTCGCTGTACAAGGCGGAGAGGGACGTGCTGAGGGCGGCGGCCCCTTCCCTCCCGGCCACCACCAACTTCATGGTGATGTACAACTTCGACGCGCTGGACTACTGGCGCTGGGCGCCGGAGCTGGACGTCGTCGCGAACGACCACTACCTCCGCTCGACCGACCCCGAGTCGCAGATCGACATCGCGCTGAGCGGCGACCTGATGCGGTCCCTCGCGGGCGGCCCCTGGTTCCTGATGGAGCACTCCACCGGCGCGGTGAACTGGCAGCCGGTCAACAGGGCGAAGACGGCAGGGGAGTTGCGCCGCAACGCCCTCGCCCATGTCGCCCACGGCGCGGACGGCATCGCGTACTTCCAGTGGCGGGCCGCGAAGGCGGGCGCGGAACAGTGGCACTCGGCGATGCTTCCGCACGCCGGCACGGACAGCCAGATCTGGCGTGACGTGGTCCAACTGGGCGCGGACCTAAGGGCGTTGGCGGAGGTGCGTGGCAGCTCGGGCACGGCTTCGGTGGCCATCGTCTGGGACTGGAACGCCCGTTGGGCCCTGGAACTCCCCTCGCAGCCGAACAGCGAACTCCGCTTCCAGGATCTCGTACGGGACTGGTACGAGCCGCTGTGGCGGGCGGGCGTGGCGGTGGACTTCGTACGGCCGGACGCGGAGTTGGACGGATACCGGCTGGTGCTGGCACCGAGCCTGTACCTGATCGACGACGAGGGCGCCGGGAACCTCACGGGCTTCGCGGAGCGCGGCGGCACGCTGGCCGTCGGGTTCCACAGCGGTGCCGTGGACGCCAACTGCCATGTACGGCTCGGGGGTTACCCGGGCGCGTTCCGAGAGGCCCTCGGGGTGCGGGCGGACGAGCTGTTCCCCTTGCTGCCGGGGGAGTCGGTCGGCCTCAGCGGCGGCGACGGCACGGGAACCCTCTGGTCGGAGCGGTTGCGGCTGGAGGGCGCGGGGGCGGAGGCGGTGCTGTCGTACACGGACGGTCCGTTGGCCGGGGTCCCGGCGGTGACACGCAACTCGGTCGGCACGGGCGCCGGTTGGTATCTGGCGACCCGGCCGGACCCGTCGACGCTGGGTGCGCTGCTCGGGCGTATGTGCGCGGAGGCCGGTGTCGAGGGGGTCCGGGCGACTCCGGTGGGGGTGGAGGCGGTGGTTCGGCGGGGACCGGATGCCGACTATCTCTTCCTCATCGACCATGCGGGGGACGGGGCGCAGGTCGCGGTGGCGGAGGGGGCGACCGAACTCCTCACCGGGGAACGGGTGGTCGGCGGTTCGGTGCGGGTTCTGCCGGGTGGGGTGGCGGTCGTACGGGAGGCGCGGCTTTAGCTTCACCAGGCGTGCACTGGCCGTGAGGGCCACCGGCCCGCAAAGACCAGGGCATCCGTTTGGTCCGGTTGCCTGTTTCCGGCTACTTGTTTCCCATGACCTCATGGGTGTGGGCCTTGGGCTTGCCCACGGCGGAATGCTTCGTCCCAGAGCCGTTCCAAGGCGTCCTTCTTGCGGGGTGAAGGGCCCGCGTCTGCGCTACTCGGCCTCGAAGATCTCTACGGCGGACGAGGCGGTGACGGCGCGGCGAAGCCAGCGGTTCAGGGTCTCGGGGTCACTGCAGCCAGTGATGCGTTCACGGGCGTCTTCGGGGACATCGATACCGCGCTCGGTGAGGACGATCAGGATGTCCTCGGCGGCGCGTTGCGTCTCGCCCTCTGTCCGGCCCTCTGTCCGGCCCTCGGTCCGCGCTTCGTCGCGGACTTCTTCGAAGAGGGGCGACTTGTAGAAAGAAAGGTCCACGGCCACCAGTGTCCTCCATTGCGCTGCGGCGGGCAGCTTGCCCAGGCCCTGTGAGATGAATTCGATGACGGGATTCTTGACGGCGTCCGGCTGGTCCTGCAGAACGGTCGTCATTGCTTTGAGTATGGCCCCGATGTCCTGATGCTTGGCATGGGTGATCGCGGCCAGCGTGGCGAGCGGGAGGTCCTTGCGAACCTCGGCGGGGTTGGTCATCACCGGCATGTTGTGCGGGCCCGCGACGAGTGGGCGCAGGGTGAGAAGGGGCCACTGGCGAGGGCCGAAGGAGACCGGGCGGGCTGCCCACTCGGCGGTCGCGCGGTCCTGGCAGACGACCAGCAGCATCGGCTGCAGCCGGTACTTCGCGAGTAGGTAGGCGGCGTAGTACGTCCAGCTCGCGGGCTTGCGGGGGTCCTTCTCACCCTGGGACTCGATGGCGAGGAGAAGCGGCTCGTCGTCCTCTGTCTCCAGCCGTAACAGGGTGTCGACGCGGCGTTCGACCGGCTGAGTCTCGGTGAGGTCGGTGGGCAGAAGGGTGGTCGAGATGGGTGAGGTGAAGGTGACGCCCAGCACCTCGGAGACCCGCGAGAAGAGCTCCGGGTACTCCTGGAAGATGCGGTGCATCGCCTCGTGGGGCGCGACGACCATAAGGGTCCCTGTGAGTGTGAGGTGGTACGAGTCGTACGGAGAGGAATTGCCTGTGGCATGTGCCAAAGTGAATCCCGCTGTGAGCATAGGAGCCCAACGCAGGTTGGAAGTAGCCAAGTTGGCGATGTTTCACCCTGGAGGGTGAAGGTCTCCGGGAGCCGGTCAGCTGTGGAGGCGGCGGCATTCGCCGCAGCAGCCCGGCTCCGGGCCGCGGTACCCGCGGTCACAGTTGTCGCAGTTCTGGAGCGGGTGCCGGACGGGGGGTGGCCCGGCGGGTGCGCGGAGCGGAGGCGGTGGCGGCAGTTGGGCGGCGAGGCGGTGGGCCAGGAAGGCGGCTGGGCGCTGCAGGGGCTCGGGTGGCAGGTGCGTGGCCAGGGCTTCTTGCGCGGCGGTGGGGGTGAGGTCGCGTTCCAACCAGGCGGCGACTCCGGGGGCCAGGTGTTCCGCGTCGGTGGCGGAGAGCAGCAGGCGGGGGTCGTGGCGGCGGAGGCCTGAGAGGACGTCGGTGGCCTGCTGGATGAGGGTGGGGTGGGGGTACGAGGGTTTCGGTACGTCGGGCAGGGCGCGGCGTGGGGGCTTCTGGGCCGGGGTGGCGCGGCGGGCGGGGGGCTTGGACGCGTCGTCCGCCGTGGGTGTGGCGTGGTGTCCGGGCCGGTTGCAGGAGACCGTGCGGGTGACGATGCGACCGGCGGGGGTGCGTTCGCGGGAGCGGCGCAGGTAGCCGTGGGTTTCCAGTTCGCGCAGGGCGGTGGCGATACGGTCCGCCCCCTCAGGGAAGCGGGCGGTGAGCGTCTTGATGTCGACGCGGGCACCGGCGGGCAGCGACTGGATGTGGACGCTCAGGCCGATGGCGAGCAGGGACAACTCGGGGTGCTGGGCGAGGTGGTTGCCGATCACCGTGAAGCGGTCGTTGTGGCGGGCGTTGTCGTGGATGACGCCGGAGACGCCGGAATTGGGGCGCCTGTGGGGGTGATTTTTGCCCGGGCTACGGGTCTGGGCGCACGGGGGCGCGCTAGGGTTTTGCGTATCCATCGGGAAGCTTCTTCTTCCTCGGCGGTCAGGCCCTCGCATTGGGATTGCACTCCCGGCGAGGGCCGTCGCATGTCTGGGGTTGTTTGTCGTGGTGCTGCTGCGCTGAGCGTAAGGCAGGCAACCGGGCACGAATCCACTTGAGTTGGCGATATTCACTCGGGGGAGTGAGTTTGCGCGGAAGCGGCCGTGGTCGCCGTCTCCGGCGAACGGGAGGGAAGGTGGGGCTTGGTGGGTTTCTTTCTCTCCCGTGTTTCTTTGGAAGAGCGCGGGGCCCGCCTGCGCACACGTCACCGGAACGCACCTCTCCGTGCTCCGGCGGACCCGTTTGCCGAACCGGCAACAGACCTCGCGTACGCCGCGCGCCCACCGCACGATGGCCGGTGACTGCCGACACGGCCGCCCGCCTACGACGTACGGAGGCCCCGTGCCCCACCCGCACCCCCTCACCCACCGCCTCGTCCCCTCCCCCGCCGGCCGCATCCACCTGGTCTCACGGGCCCCTTGGTCCTGCTGCTGCACGGGTTCCCGGAGTCCTGGTACTCCTGGCGGCACCAGCTCCCGGCCCCGGCCGCCGCCGGATACCGTGCCGTCGCCATCGACGTACGCGGGTACGGCCGTTCCTCGCGCCCCGAGCCGACAAGTGCGTACCGGATGCTTGACCTGGTCGACGACAACGTCGCCGTCGTACACGCCCTCGGGGAGAGTTCCGCGGTGCTGGTCGGCCATGACTGGGGCGCGACGATCGCCGCGACCTCCGCCCTGGTCCGCCCGGACGTGTTCCGTGCGGTCGCCCTGCTGAGCGTTCCGTACAGCCCACCCGGCGGCCCCCGGCCCAGCGAGGTCTTCGCGCACATCGGTGGAGAGGAAGAGGAGTTCTACGTCTCCTACTTCCAGGAACCCGGCCGGGCCGAGGCCGAGATCGAACCCGACGTACGCGGCTGGCTGGCCGGTTTCTACGCCGCCCTCTCCGCCGACACCATGCCCGAACCCGGCGCCCCGGCCCCGCACTTCGTGACGCGCGACGGAAAGGGAACCCTGCGCGACCGCTTCCCCCACGACCGACGGCCGGCCTGGCTCCCCGAACGCGAACTCGACGTATACGCAGAGGAGTTCGAGCGCACCGGAATGACCGGCGCCCTCGCCCGCTACCGGAACATGGACCGCGACTGGGAGGACCTGACGAACGGCGGCCACACCGGCGCCGATCAGCACCGTTGTCGACTGGGTATGCGGGCGTGATCGCGCACTATGCGGTCACAACGCCCAGGAAGCGCAGCACCGCTAGGACGCGGCGGTGGTCGGCGTCGGCCTTGGGCAGGTCGAGCTTGGTGAAGATGCTGTTGATGTGCTTGGCGACCGCGCTCTCACTCACCACCAGCTCGGCGGCGACGCCGGAGTTGGACCGACCGCCCGCCATCAGCTCCAGCACCTCCCGCTCGCGCGGCGTCAGCCGGTCGAGCGGACCGCTGTGCCGGCGCACCAGCAGCTGCGCGACGACCTGCGGGTCGAGCGCGGTGCCGCCGGCCGCCACCCGGCGTACCGCCTCGGCGAACTCCTCGACGTCGGCGACCCGTTGCTTGAGCAGATAGCCGACGCCCGAGGTGTTGGCGGCGAGCAGATCGACGGCGTACCGCTCCTCCACGTACTGCGACAGCAGGAGCACGGCGGTACTGGGGTACTGGCGGCGGATCACCAGCGCGGCGCGCACTCCCTCGTCGGTGAAGCCGGGCGGCATGCGCACGTCGACCACGGCGATGTCGGGCCGGTGCTCCTCGACAGCCGCCAGCAGCCCTTCTGCGTCGGCGACCTGCGCGCACATCTCGAAGCCAGCCGCCTCCAGCACCTTGACCACGCCGATGCGCAGCAAGAGGGAATCCTCGGCGATCACGGCGCGCACGGCAGCTCCACGGTGATGACAGTCGGGCCCCCGGCGGGGCTGCGGCAGGAAAACGTGCCGTCGACGGACGCGACGCGCTTGGCGAGCCCGGCGAGCCCGGTGCCACCGCCGGCCGCCGCGAGATCCGCGCCGCCCGCGCCGTCGTCCGCAACGACCACCAGCAGTGTCTCCCCGATCCGCTCCACGGTCACGTCCGCCCGGGTCGCCTGGGCGTGTTTGACCACGTTCGTCAGGGCTTCGGAGACCACGAAGTACGCGACGGCCTCGACCGTGGGTGAGGGGCGCTGCGGCAGGTCCACCGCCACGCGCACCGGGATCGGGAAGCGGGCGGCCACCCCGGACAGCGCGGCGTCGAGGCCGCGGTCCTCCAGGACGGCCGGATGCAGGCCGCGCACCAGGTTGTTCAGCTCGGCGATCGCCTCCTTCGCCTCGCGGTGCGCCTCGTCGATCACCTTGCGGGCATCCGCCGGCAGGTCGCCGAGGGTGGCCCTGGCCAGGCCCAGGTTGACGGCGAGTGAGACGAGGCGCTGCTGCGCGCCGTCGTGCAGGTCGCGCTCGATCCGCCGCCGCTCGGCGTCGGCGGCGTCGAGCACACCGGCCCGGCTCTCGGCGAGGTCGGCGACCCGGCGGGCCAGCTTCTCAGTGCGGCTGGGGCCCAGCAGGACCTCGGCCGCACGGGTCTCCAGCCGCACCAGAGCGCCGGTCAGCCGGGGCCCGAGGAACAACAGGGCGAGGCCGCCGGCGGTGATGTACGCGGCCTGCGTGGTGTACCCGAGGTCGGTGACCCGCCACTGCGGGGGCAGCGCCCAGATCCACACGTAGATGGAGGCGGCCACGAGAGCGGCGGCCCAGACGGCGAGGACGGCGAGGTCCAGGACGGCGAGCAGTGGACCCGCCACGGCGTGGTAGCAGACCTGCCGCCACAAGGCCCGCGTGGTCAGCCGGCGCACCGCCGACTTCCAGTTGCGTCCCGGCCCGAGTACGGCGGGGCGCGGGAGGTCCTTGCCGACGAGCGCCCGGTAGCGCCGCCGCTGCCCGACGGTCAGCAGGGGTGTCACCACGAGCGTGAGCAGCACGGGCAGCGCCACGAGCGTGAGCAGCACGGGCAGCGGAGTCACGGCCGGCACCAACGCCGCCATCGTGCCGAGCAGCCAGAGCCACAGTGGCACCACGGCGAGGTGGAGCGGCAGGCCGGCGGCGACGAGCGCGGTCCGTTGTCCCGCCCTGCGGAACGGTCGGCCCAGCACCAGCTGCAGCCACGTCGTGAGTTGCATGCGTCAAACGGTAAAGCCGCAGGCCATCCCCGTGCCATGACGCTCCCGCCCGGTTCGGGGGTGCACTTATCTCCACCCCGGGTCGGAACCCTGCGTGACTGACGGCGCCCTGGTGTGCGGCGGAGGGTGGAGCACATGAAGGGGAGAGCCGGCGGGGAGCGGGAGAAGACGATGCGTCAACTGGTTTTGTGCAATGACGAAGTGGCCGGTGCCGAGGGCTCCGACCGCGCCGAGGTCATCCCGCTCCACGAAGAGGCGGAGGAGCCGCGCCCGGCGCGGGGCATGCGGCGGGCCGGGTGGCTGCTGGTCGCCTGCGGGCTCGCCCTGCTGCCGTGGCTGTACGTGCTGGCCACCGGCCTGCCGGCCACCGCGACCGCGGCGCACTGGCCGGTCGCCTGGGTCGGGCTCGACGCGCTGGAGGCGCTCGGCCTGATCGCCACCGGCCTCCTCGCCGCCCGCGGCGACCGGCGGCACGCCCTGGCAGCCGCCGCGACCGCGGCGCTGCTTGTGGTGGACGCCTGGTTCGACACCACGACCGCGGCCCCGGGCGGCGACTTCGCCACCGCGGTCGCCATGGCGCTCGGCGCCGAGCTGCCGCTCGCCGCGCTGTGCGGCCGGCTGGCGCTGCGGACGCTGAGCCGGCCCGCGTGACGCCGACCGCCCGACTGCGTACCACGGACCGAATCGATCCACCGGAGAACACCCATGCACCGCATCACCACCGCCCCCGTCGCCCCGATCCCGGCGCGGGCGCCGCGTTGGCCGCCGCCTGGTGGCTGGGCGACACAGCGCCCTATCCGTACGCCCAACGCGGCCTGCTCGACGTGCCGTTGCCGTTCCTGACTGCCGGCAGGATGGACGCCGTACTGTGGCCGCGACCGGGGGAGCGGATGCTGGAGATCGGCCCGGGGACCGGCCTGCAGTCGCTGCACGTCGCCCCGCAGCTCGGGCCGGAGGGACAGCTCGATGTGCTCGTCCTGCGCGAGGCAGATCCCGAGTTCGTCCTGCTGGACGGTACGCTCGCCGAGTGCGACAGGGTCGGCGACAGTCGGGCTGACTACTCGGCCAAGCACCGCCGCCACGGGGTGAACGTGCAGGTGGTCACCGATCCGGACGGCCGGCTGCTGTGGCTCTCACCCGCGCTGCCGGGCCGAGCCCACGACCTGACCGCCGCCCGCACCCACAAGATCATCTGCATCTGCGAGCGGCAGGGCGTCCCCATCATGGCCGATCTCGCCTACCGGGCGCCGGCCCCTGGCTGACCACCGGCATCAAGCGCAGGCCCCTGCAGGAACTCACCCCCACCGAAAAGACCCTCAACGAGGCGCTGGCCGCGGCGCGGGCACCGGTCGAACGCGGCGTCGCACGGCTGAAGTCCTGGCGGATCTTCCGCAGATCCCGATGCAGCCCCAACCGCATGACGTCAATCGCCAAAGCCGTCCTCACCCTGGAGCGGCAACGCTGAAGAAGCTCACTGTTCATCGGCAGCTCGATGGACGCATCCACCACCTGGCTGGCCGACGCGATCAGCGCCCACAGGGTCACCCTCCCCGCCCTCACCGGCTCCCACATCCTCGAAGGCTGCGGCCACTGGATCCAGCAGGAACGTCCAGAGGAGACCAACGCGCTCCTGACCGGGTGGCTCAATTCCCTTTCCAAGTAAGGGAATTCAGCGTCTATTGCAGCTGCCCGCCTTACGTCTGCTTCCTCTCCTCACTGTCGAACAGCCTCTACTCAGGCCCGAGTTGAGTACGTGCGCTCATACCCGGTGGCTGTTGCGCGGCCAGGATGGGTGCAACGGCGCAGCCAAGCGCGCCGGGTTGATCCTGCTGAGTCTGTTGGGGGAATTTCTCATGGCGCGTCGTACCGTTCTGGCCGTGGCTGCTGGTGTCGTCGTTCTCGGAGGTGCCGGAGCCTTCGCTCTCGCCTACGCCGGGGAGCAGCCTCCCTCGGTGGCGCACAGCGCCGCCCGCTACGCGGCCCCCGTCGGTGAGCGCGACGGCTCGTTGACCTTCACCACTGACGTCACGGCGTCCTCCGGTGTCAAGGACCTGAAGGTGCTGGCCTGGCCGGCGAACTCGTCCTTCGCCAAGAAGGGGCTGACCGCCAAGGACATGGCCTCCGTGGAGTCGGCCGTGTGCAAGCCGTCCGGTGGGGACACGGCGCGCTGCACCTACACCGTCAAGGTCACCGGTGTCGACGCCGAGGCGTCCCCGCGCGGTGTGTGGCACGTCGCTGTCCTGGCCACCGCCAAGGACGGCGAGACGAAGCTGGTCACCAAGGCCGCGGACTTCACCGTGGCGTGATCCGCATGTGCACACGTACATGTGATCGTGGCGGATGCGCGGTGGGCGCCGGGTGCGCCCTCCGCCCCGGCTCTCCCCGGTCTCCGGGGCTGACGGAAGGCAGGCCGTGATGGCGGCGAACGAGCCGTGGCGGATGTCGGTCGACGGTGAGGAGTTCGAGGTCAGCCAGCCGGACGGCAAGCCGGGCAGCTACCACTTCACCTGGCTGACCGGGCCCGACCCCCAGTACGGGTTCGGGTTCAGCACCCACCCTCCGGTGCAGGCCGGCAGGGCCGATCTCGAGGAGTCCATCCGTGACTTCCTCTCGCAGGTCGACCCTGACACCGGACACATCGAATGACCAGTGCACGCCCGATCCCCTGAATCCCCAGCGTCGTCGTACTCGTGCGTCGATGCCGTTGGAGGTGAGGTACGTGGACGGCTGCGGCCACTGGATCCAGCAGAACCCGCAGGAACTCGGTGAGCTGCCTGCCGGCCTCGAACCTCGCTGTGGCCAGGCCAGGCCAGGCCCCGCAGGTGGTCGATCGCCTACTGCGGCTGCGGCTGCTTCGCGATCTGGATCAGGTTGCCGCAGGTGTCGTCGAAGACGGCGGTGGGGAATCCAGTCCGGCGTCCACCTGAGCAATCGTCTCAAGTCCCCGTCTGGGCAACGGAGTCAGCCGTCCCGCAGTACCCGCAGAAACCCCTCGTCCGCCGCCGCAACCCACCCCCGAGGCCCCGCCGCCCGCAACACGACATCGAGCACTCTCTCCACCCGCGCCCCGTAACTGTGCGAGAACCACGGCATGTTGGCCTCCACCACCGCCCACCGCTCGCGCCCTCCCCGGTCGGGATCCTGGACGAGGCCGACGTCGACGGTGACCGCGCTCGGGAGGGAGTGCCCCTCGGCGGCGAGGAGTTGATCCGCGAACCGGAGGACCTCCGACTCCCGCCCGTCCCCGTCGAGCGGCGCCGGATCGAGCCGCCCGTACACCGCGTACCGGCTCCCGGTCACCACCCGCCCGTCGAGTACGAACAGGCGGTACTCGACCGCGAAGGTGACGATGTCCGACACCAGCACCGCTGTGTCCGGGCCCACGTCCTTCCCCGTACGGGGAAGCCGCGAACCGTCGGCGTACACCGCCGCCGGGAACGACTTGGCGCTCGGCGGCTTGACGAACACCGGGCGCCCGACCTGCCACGCTTCCGCGAGGGTCGTCAGTTGCACGCGCCGTCCCGTGAACTCCTCCGGCAGTTCGGCGAGCCAGCCGTCGGACGGTTCCAGCAACCCCAGGTCGAGGACACCGGCGATCCGGACGTCGTACGCGAGCGGGCCCCCGTACCAATACACCGCCCGGTCTCCTGGACGGGCCGGTCCCGCCCGGTACCCCGAACCGGACAGCCCCGGCCGGTCCCCCGAACCGGCCAGCCCCGTCAAGGCCGACGCCGAGTCCAGCGACCGCACTTCCATCCCCCGCCCGGCCGCCGCCTCCGCGAGCAGCGCCGACGTACTGGTCCGCTGCCCCGAGGTCAGGAACACCGACCCCGGCCCACCATCGCCGCCCACGACCAGCCCCCTCCCGTGTCCCCTGTCAGATCCCGCCCGGGGACAGGTACTCGGTCACCCGACCCGCGCCCCAAACCTCACCGATCTTGTGCCGGATGTCGAACAGATTCGCCGCGTGGACCCCCGCGTCCCGGTCCCCCACCGCCTCCTCCACCACCACCGGAACGAACCCGTGCTGCATGGCGTCGAGCGCCGTCGCCCGTACACAGCCGCTGGTCGTCAGGCCGGCGATGAGGAGGGTGTCGATGCCGCTCGAAGTCAGATAGGCGGACAAGGCCGTGCCGAAGAAGGCGCTCGGGTACTGCTTCGTCACCGTCAACTCCGCGTCCCTCGGCGCCAGTCCCTCGATGAAGTCGCCGTACGGGCTGCCCTCAACGAACGCCCGCAGGCTCGGCACCTTGCGGTAGAAGACGCCTCCGTCGCTGCCGTCGGGGCGCAGTACCACGCGCGTCACGATCACCGGGATACCGGCCCGGCGGGCGACGGACAGCAGTTCTCGCATCGCCTCGACGGCTTCCTCCGCACCCGCCCCCGCGTAGAGGGGGCAGGCAGGATCGACGTACGCCCGGGCCGGGTCCACGAGGAGGAGGGCGGGGGAGGCGCCAGGGGTCAACTGTCCACCCAGACCGGCGCGTTCGTAATCCTCCTCCGGATTCATCTCCGGATTATCCTGCTCCGGATCCCCCTCCCTGGCCCTGCCGTCGGCCGGGCTCACGTCGAACTCCCCCTCCCTGCCCGGGACTTCATCAGCGGCTGGATGCGCGTCCCGAAGTTCTCCAGGCCCTCCAGGAAGTCGTCGAAGACCAGCATGACGCCCTTGGTGCCCTCGACCCCGGCGACCTCGTCGAGCATCCTCGCCACGTTCTCGTACGAGCCGACCAGCGTCCCCATGTTGAAGTTGACCGCGCCCTCGGGCAGCGCGATCGTCCGCGCCGTCGAGGTTCCCGTGGACGTCGTGTCCGCGTCCGTCTCGCCCGCCATGTACGCCAGCGCCGCGCGGTCCGCGTTGTCGTGGTAGTCCTGCCACTTGGCCTGGGCTTCCTCGTCGGTCTCCGCTGCGATGATCATGAAGAGCGAGAGGGCTCCCACGTCCCGGCCAGTGCGCTCCGCCTCCTCGACCAGCGTCGCCGTACTGCCCGACAGGGCGGTCGGGGTGTTCACGCCCGTGCCCAGGATGAAGTTGTACTCCGCGTGGTCCGCGGCGAACTTCATGCCGGTGCCGCTCTGGCCTGCCGCGACGATGTCGATGTGTCCGTTCGCCGGGCGCGGGGAGAGGACGCAGTCGTCCATCTCGTAGAACTCGCCCTTGAAGTTGCTGACGCCGTCGCGCCACAGGTCCTTCATCACGGTGACGTACTCGACGGCGCGCGCGTAGCGGTTGCCGAAGTGGTCGTCGCCGGGCCACAGGCCCATCTGGGAGTACTCGCCGGGGGCCCAGCCGGTCACGATGTTGATGCCGAAGCGGCCGGGGGCGATCGAGTCGACGGTGACCGCCATCCGGGCGACGATCGCCGGGGGCAGGGCCAGGATGGGAGTGGAGGCGTAGAGCTTGATGCGGTCCGTCACCGCCGCCAGGCCTGCCATGAGGGTGAACGACTCGAGGTTGTGGTCCCAGAACTCCGTGTCGCCGCCGAAGCCCTTCAGCTTGATCATGGAGAGGGCGAAGTCCAGGTCGTGGGCCTCCGCCTTCTGCACGATCGCCTTGTTGAGGTCGAAGCTCGGCATGTACTGGGGCGAACTCTTCGAGATCAGCCAGCCGTTGTTGCCGATGGGGATGAAAACGCCGATGTCCATGCCACTCCTTGGAGAGATCCTCTGGACGGACCCTCAGATGTGAAGTCCTCGACAGTCAGTTACGTTCAAATCTCAACTGTCCTTCAATCGCACGCTACATGGCCCCGATGACGGCAAAATGTCACACAACCTGCCCTGGAACCACGTGCGTTGATGCCATCAGAGCTGGTGAAGGTGGACAGAGGTGGACGTGAGTTTCCTGCAAAGTCTCGCTTGAGGTGCCATTCGAACGGTAAAACTTCAAGTATGAACGCACGGCTGGCACTGCTCGGCTCGGTGGACACCGGTGTCGCTGAGAGCGAGGTCTTCCGGCTGGCTCTCCAGCACTCGGTGGCCGAGCTGGGCGCGCTTGGGGGAACGATTCACCTGCGCGGCCCGATGTCGGCCCTGCGCCTGGTTTCGGCCACCGGTCTGCCCACGGCTCTCACCGGCCCCTGGGAGATCATCGACCAGGAGGGCCCGCTGGCCCCCGCCCGCGCCCTGCACGAGGGCGACCACGCGGGCAGGGGGGTGTGGATACCCGGGGTGGCGGCCGACCGCGTCGACCCCACCGTTCCCATCTGCCCGTCGAGCGCGCCCATCCCCGGCAGCGGACTCGCCGCCGTGCCCGTCATCCGCGACGAACGCAGCATCGGCGCCCTCACCGTCATCACCGGTGACCACGGTGAACCCACGCCCAGCCACTGGAAGTTCCTGCGAGCGGTCGTCGCCTGGACCGAGGAACGCATGGTCCAGGCGCCCCTGCCGGCCGGTCCCGTGCACTCGGAGATGAGCGGCGACCGGCTCCGCCAGGCACTGAAGGAGGTGCGGGTCGGGTCGTGGGACTGGCATATCGCCAACGGTGAACTGATCTGGGACGAAGCCGCGATGGAGCTGTACGGCACCCGTCCCGAGGAGTACACCGCCCGCGTCGAGAACTGGATGCGCTGCGTCCACCCCGATGACCTGGGACCGACCCTGGCCCTCGTCGACCAGGCGATCCGCGGCCACTCGGTGTTCGAGGCCGAGTACCGCGTACGGGCCTTCGACGGCACGTACGGCTGGCACCAGGCGCGCGGCCGGGCGACGTACGACGAGCACGGCGAGCCCCTGCGGATGATCGGCATGGGCTGGGACAGCAACGAGTCGCGGACCGCCCGGGACGCGCTCAGCCGCGCCCTGCGGCACATGAGCGACGGGTTCCTCGCGGTCGACGACAGCTGGCGGGTCACCTTCGCCAACCTGGAGGCCGAACGCACCCTCGGCCTCTCCGAGGCGGAGCTGTTCGGGCGGGTGCTGTGGGACCTGCCGACCGTGCGGGAGCTGCCCGATCTGGAGAGGCGCTGCCGGAAGGCCGCCGCCGAGGACAAGTCGGTCGGCTTCGACATACGCGTGCCCGGCACCGGACGCCGCTACCACCTGCGGCTGGTGCCGGGCCCCGACGGCCGCACCCTCTACCTCCAGGACGTCACCGAGAAGCGCCGGCACGAGGAGGAACGACGGGCCGACGAGTACGCCGCGTCCGAACGAGCCGCCCGTATCGCGGAGTTGACGGCCGCGCTCGCCAAGGCGACGACCTCGCGGGACGTCGTCGACGCGGTCGCCCGGCGCGTACTGCCGCCGTTCGCCGCCGCCGGCCTCATCGTCCAGACCATCGAGGACGACCGCCTGCGCAACGTCGGAGCCATCGGCTACCAGGACGACTTCCTCAGCCAGATCAGCGACGCCCCACTGACGCCCGGCTGGCCCAGCTGCGACGTGATCATCACCGAGACCCCCGCGTTCTTCGCGTCCGCGGAGGAGTTCGCCGCCCACTATCCCGCGCTCGCCGACCTGCCCGGGCGCAGCGGCAAACAGGCCTGGGCGTTCCTGCCGCTGACCGCCTCCGGCAACACCTTCGGCGTCTGCTCGGTCAGCTTCGACCGCCCGCGTGGTTTCACCGACGAGGAACGCACCCTCCTCACCACGATCAGCGCCCTCGTCGCCCAGGCCCTGGCCCGGGCCCGCCTCTACGACGACGAGCGCAGCCGCTCCCGCGAACTCCAACGCGCTCTGCTGCCGAGCGAGTTGCCCGACCTGCCCGCCTGCACGGCCGCCGCCCGCTACCTTCCCGCCGCCGAGGGCGTGGACGTCGGCGGCGACTGGTACGACATCATCCCGCTCTCGGGCGGCCAGGTCGCCCTCGTCGTCGGCGACGTCATGGGCCACGGCCTGCCCCAGGCGGCCACCATGGGACGGCTGCGCACCGCCGTCCATACCCTCGCCGACCTCGAACTGCCCCCCGACGAGATCATGAGCCACCTCAACGACATCGTCGGCAACATGGGCGAGGAGTCGTACGTCACCTGCCTGTACGCCCTCTACGACTCCATCACCCAGACCTGCTCCATCACCCGCGCCGGCCATCCCCCGCCGGCGGTCGTCCACCCCGACGGCACCGTGTACTTCCCGGCCCTCACTGCCGACCCGCCCCTCGGCGCGGCCGAACCCCCTTTCGAGACCGTCGAGTTGAAGGTTCCCGAGGGCAGCCTGCTGGTGCTGTACACGGACGGACTGGTCGAGTCGTCGAAGCGGGAGATCGACGAAGGCATGGGTCAACTGGCCCGCCTGTTAAGGGGTGTGTACGAGGCCGGAGCGGAAGGGGACCTCGAAGGCATCTGCGACACGATCACCGCGGGACTGCTCCCCGCCGAGCAGCCGAGCGCGGACGACGCGGCCCTCCTCGTCGCCCGTCTGCACGCCCTCACCGGAGACCGGGTCGCCTCCTGGCCGCTGCCCGAGGACCCGAGGGCGGCCGGTCAGGCCCGCCGCCATGTCCGCGAACAGCTCTCCGCCTGGGGCCTGGACGACCTCACGCCCACCACGGAACTCCTGGCCAGCGAGCTTGTCGGCAACGTCGTACGGCACGCCAAGGGTCCCGTCCAACTCCGCCTGCTGCACGGCGCAGAGCTGATCTGCGAGGTCTTCGACGGCAGCCTGACGATGCCGCGTATCCGCCGGGCGACGGAGACGGACGAGGGCGGTCGGGGGCTGCAGCTGATCACCGCGCTCTCGCAGCGGTGGGGGACGCGTTACACGCCTACCGGCAAGTGCATCTGGACGGAGCAGGCGTTGCATCCTCCGGAGGGTGGGCGGGGGGATGGGCCGGAGGATGCGCTGGAGTTGATGTTCATGAACTCCGGGGAGTTCGAGGACATCGCTGAGTTGCGGGGGCTTGGGGATCTGAACTGAGCTCGCTTGTCCGGTAGTTGGGTCTCTGCGGGGCGGTGGGGGCTGATCGCGCAGTTCCCCGCGCCCCTGAAGCCGGTGGGGGCCGGTCGCGGCCATGCTGCGGAGCCGCAGATGTCGCGGCCCCGCGCCCCTGAAACACTGGAGTGTGCCCTAGTTCTGGTAGACCTTGTCGGTTCCCGGGCCGCCCGAGAGGGTGTCGTTGCCCGGGCCGCCGTACAGGACGTCGTTGCCGCTGTTGCCCCACAGACGGTCGTTGCCCCGGTCGCCGTACAGGCGGTCGTTGCCCCTGCCGCCATAGAGGTCGTCGGCGCCTGAGTTTCCGCGCAGGATGTCGTTGCCGTCGCCGCCGTCCAGGAGGTTGCCGGTGGCGTCGCCGGTGAGCGAGTCGTTGCCGGCGTCGCCGTAGCACGCATAGCACCCGGTGAGGACGTCGTTCCCGGCTCCGCCGCGCGCTCCGTTGCCCCGCTGCTCGCCCCCACCGACGGTGCGGTCGTTGCCGTCCTGGCCGTAGAGCTCGGTCTGGCGGTTGCCCACCAGCACGTCGTTGCCCTTGCCGCCGTAGATCGTGGCGTACGCGTAGTTGTCGGCTTGGATCGCCACGGAGTCGTCGCCGTTGCCCAGGTCGATGTAGTAGTCGTCGGTGAAGTCGGTGCCCACCGGGATGTGGACCGCGCAGCGGGCGATCGTGCGGTCGGTGGCCGAGGGGTGCACGCACTCGTAGTGTTCGGCGGCGCTCTTGTCGATGGTGATGGGGGCGCGGTCGCGGAAGGTGAGGATGTAGTAGGCGTCGTTCCCGCCGTCGCGGCTCTCGAACTTCATCGAGACGCTGAGCCGGTTCGTCCGGCCGACGTCGTCCTTGTACCAGAGGTCGTGCTCGCCGTAGCGCGCGACGTCGCGCAGCGTACCCGCGGCCGGTGTGGCCGCCCCGGCGGCGGGGGCTGCGAGTGTGGCCGCGCCCAGGGCGCAGGTGAGGGCGAGAGCGGTGGTTGTCGCGGTGGCGATCCTTCTGGGTGTACGCATGCCGAGCAGCCCCTTCGCGGGAGTGGTGCCGTGGGTTCTGATTACCCGTTAGACAGCGGGCCCGGCACGGAGGTTGTACCGGAAACCCGATTTGCAGCGGTTCGCGTCGGAATAGTTGCGAATCACGGCGAATCGCGCTGAATCACAGGTTCCGGAGAGAACCCGCACCCCCGTTCGACCCTCTGTAGGAGGGGGAGTGAGCAGAAGGAGCCAGGAGAGAAGTGCCGGTCATAGGCCAGCGGACGCACCTCGTGCTGCTCGCTGCCTGGACGATCCTGTGGTTCGCCCTGGTCGAGCCGCATGGCGGGTTCTCCTGGCACTATCTGCGCACCGGCGGGGAGTTGATCTACGAGAGCCCGGACAGCCCCGACGGCGGGCTGAACCTCTACGCCCACCACCCCGAACTCCAGATGGGCCCCGTCAGCTTCCTGGCGGCGGGCCTGCTCAACCCCTTCCCCGAGCACGTGGGCCAGTTCCTGGCCGCCGCCGTGATGTCCCTGCTCGGCCTGATGATCCTGGTGCTGGCCGGACGCAGCGCCGCCCAGTACTTCCTGGGCACCGGCACCAACCACCAGCGGCTGCGCCAGCGCGTGCTGATCGCGGGTCTCGCCTTCATCCCGATGTGGATCGAGGTCGCGGTCCGCTTCGGCCACCTCGACGACGTCCTGGCCCTCTTCTTCACCGCCCTGGCGGTACGTTCCCTCACACGCGGCGACGCGGCGGCGACCGGCGTCCTCCTCGCCCTCGCCGTCGACTCGAAACCGACCGCGATCGCCTTCCTCCCCCTCCTGCTCGCCCTGCCGAAAGGACAGTGGCTGCGCGCGGGACTGTGGTGCGCCGGCCTGGTCGCGGTCGTCTGGCTGCCGTTCTTCCTCGGCGCCCCGCACTCGTTCGCCGCGGCCGAGTTCGTCATCCCCAACCAGCCCGCGTCCGCACTGCGCCGCCTCGGCGTCGGCGACCCGGTGACCCCGCCCTGGGTGCGCCCCGCCCAGGCCGCGGCGGGCGTGGCCCTGGGCTGCGTCGCGGTATGGCGCGGACGCTGGCCCGCCGTCGTACTGCTCGGCGCCAACGCCCGCATCGTCCTGGACCCCAGCGTCTACACGTACTACACCGCCTCGGTCCTGCTGGGCACCCTGCTCTGGGACGTGATCGGCCAGCGGCGCCTGGTGCCCTGGTGGAGCTGGATCGCGCTGATCACCCTGTACGGCAGCGTCTTCGCCGTCCCCGACGACGCGGCCCGCGGCCTGGTCCGCCTGGGCTTCGTCACCGTCTCCACCGCGTACGTCCTGTTCTGGCCGGTACGGGACCGGCGACGCAGACACTCCGTGGTGCGCGCGGTCACTGTTCCGTGAACGCCGTCCTGCCCGTCTGCGCGTCCACTCCCCGGCATCAGCACGCCCCTCGACCTGCCGACGTTCACGGCGACGTCGTTCGCCCAGTCCTCCTGAACCACTCCTCCCCCGTACAACTGTTTGCCGCGACGCGAGTCTGACAGGGCGACAGGCGTTGGCGGCCGCTCCTGACGGGGGTCGCAGCACCTTGCCGGCGCACTTTCAGGGGATGACCGATGGGGGTAGGACGCGTGAGACGCACGACCTTGCGTACGGCGCCAAGAAAAAAACGGCCGATGACCGGGGCGGTCTCGGTCGCGGCGGCCCTGGCGGTGGTGGCCGGGCTGCTGCAGTTCGCATCGGGGCCGGCTGTCGCGGCGGACGGCGCGGACA
Organism: Streptomyces sp. NBC_00576; assembly: GCF_036345175.1. NCBI lineage: Bacteria > Bacillati > Actinomycetota > Actinomycetes > Kitasatosporales > Streptomycetaceae > Streptomyces > Streptomyces sp. NBC_00576. The sequence goes on from NZ_CP107780.1 coordinate 5,540,456, forward strand.
TGCCGTCCGTGACACTGACCGGCCCGCACCGGGCCGCGCCGCGGCAGGCGTTCATGACCGCCGCCGACGGCACGGGGTACCTGTCCGTGCCGAGGCGGGGGCCGTCCGGCTACCCGGCGGTGTGGACCGGCCGCGACGGCTCGACCAGGGTCCTCCCGCGCGGCTGGTACACCTACAACAACGGCGGCTTCGGGCGGGAAGAAGTCCCGAACACGACGAACATCATCCAGATCCGGCACTTCGCCACCGGCAAGGTGACGCGGTTCTACCTGCGGGCCGGTGACCGGGCTACCAGAGTCTTCGCCGAGAACCGCCTGCTGGTCGCCCGCAAGGTCGACGAAAAGTGGACGCTCCGCCTGCTGGAGATGCCGGCGGGCGGCGGACAACCGGCCGACCGGCCGGTGACCGGCGTGGAGGACACCTTCAACGGGGACCTGTACGACGACACGTCGGACGCGCGGGGAGCCTCGTTCACCTACTGGTCCGGGGCCGTCGGCACTCCCTCGCGCACCGTGCTGCTCGACTTCGACACCGCCGCGGTGACGTACGTGCCGCGCGACGGCTTCGGTGCCCTGGGAGACCCCCACCTGGCCGGCGACAAAGTGCTCTTCCACGCTTACGACAAGGACCGGCAGAGCGCGGGCGTGTACAGCATCGACCGCAGTCGTCCGGAGGTCCCCGGTCACCTGGTCGACGTTCCGAGAGACGTCCGCTACAAGGCTCGCGCGATCGGCGACTGGGTGCTGTACCCGGACACCCGCCAGAACACGATCCGTGCCGTGTCGGTGACCGGCGGCCCGGAGCGGACACTGCTGACCGCCTCGACCGGCACATTCGTCGACGGCGGTGACGGCAGCCTCTCCATCGAGGGCGGTACGGACGCGGAGCACTGGGCGGTCCAGCGCGTCACCCTGGGCGCGGACGGGGCTCCGGCCGTCGAGCCACTGGTGCCACTGCCCCCGGTCTCCGTGTACGAGGCCGGCGGTGTCGTGGTCGACCAGGGACAGTTGCTGCTCGGCACCGAGCGGGCGGCCGCGTCCGTCCCGGACGACGGCACCGATCTCACCTCCTCCGCGCTCTCCCTGGCGGCCGACGGCACGCTGACCGCCTCGCCTCCGGAGCGGGTGAACGCACTCGATTACTACACAGGGTGGGATTCCGAGCACGGGCCCTACCAGGTCTACTGCTACGAGGAGTGCTTGCGGCTCACCGGCAACGGGGAGGGCTCGATCTCCTACCCGTGGAACGAGGAACCGCCGGCTGTGGCGGCGTCCGGCCCGTACAGGGTGATCAGAAAGCAGGACACCCTGCAGGTACGGCTGCAGGGCTGGGAGAACAAGGTGCTGGCCACCGGCTCCTGGTCGGCCGCCGCGCTGTGGGGGAACACGCTGTGGACGGCCAAGACCGACGCGACGAACAGTGACCGGACCCTGCTGGAACGCTTCTCCCTGCCGTCGATGCGGCGACTGGGAAGCGAGTCACAGTGGCTCGGCGGCTGCCCCCTGTCCGATCTGCAGGTGGTGGGCCGGTACGTCTACTGGTCCTGCGGCCCGGACACGGAAGCCGGCGTCATCGACCAGCAAAGCGGAGACAGGCAGACCGTACCGAAGGGCTACGCGCAGCTGGCAGACGGCTACCTGGTCTCCCAGGACGACGAGGCCGACAAGCTGCTGATCACCTACCTCAGGGGCGCGGCTCCCGACGGCTGGAGCGGTACGGAGGAGCTCGGCCCGCTGCCGTCCTCGCCGTACCCTCCAGCCGACCGCCGCGGTCGGTTCTGGAACGTCGACCGGTTCGGCGGTCCGGTCGCCTATCAGACGGCGTCCGGTGACGTGACGGTGAAATGGCCGCAGGTGACCACCTCCCCGCTCGCGGCGATCGACGCCCCCGACCCCGCCTCCGCCGACCTGCGCAAGGGCAACGGCTTCCAGGGCGTCTGGCACCTGAACAGGCCGGCCGAGAGCTGGAAGCTGACCGTCACCACCTCCACCGGCGCCGCCGTACGGACCATCACCGGTGGCCTTGCGCGAGGAAAACTCACCGCGACCTGGGACGGGCGCGACGAGAACGGAGTGGTGGCCCATACCGGTACTTACCGGATGAAACTGACCGCCCGGGCCGTGAAAGGCACGACGGACACGCTGCTCTACGACAAGCAGGTGCCGGTACGGTCGGTGGAGCGCCACGACTTCGGCCAGGACGGCATCGGCGATCTGATCACCTTCGACAGTGCCGGCCGGGTGGCGGTCCAGCCCGGCTCCGGGCGCGGCACCATCGACACCGCGCACAAGGCCCTGGGCGGCGGTTGGCCCACCTCGTCGACCTTCGTGCCGTTCGGAAACCTGAGCGGCAAATGGTGCAACGACCTCCTCGTCCGGGACTCCGCCGGGCGGCTGACCCGGTACGACGCCCGCTACGGCTCCTGGTTCTCGCCGAGGACCCCGCACCGCCTGATCGGCACCGGTTTCGGCGGGTACAACGTGCTGACCTCCCCCGGTGACCTGACCGGTGACGGCCGCGCCGACCTGATCGCCCGCGACAAGGCCGGTGTGCTGTGGCGTTACTCCGACGACGGCAAGGGCGGCCTGGCAGCGCGCGTCCGGCTGGTCGCGGGCCAGGGCGGCTACACCCGGCTGGTCGGCGCGGGTGACCTGAACGGTGACCACATCGGCGACATGGTCGGCCTGGACCGTGCGGGCGTGCTGTGGCGGTGGCTCGGCAACGGCAGGGGCGCCTTCGGCAGCCGGGTCCGGATCGCCGGTGGGATCAACGTCAACGCCCTGGTCGTACCCGGTGACCTGACCGGCGACGGCCGCCCCGACCTCCTCGGCCGCGACCGCGCGGGCGCCCTGTGGCGCTGGAACGGAACAGCGTCCGCCACCTTCGGCAGGAAGACCCGTATCGCCACCGGCTGGCAGGGCTACAAGGCCTTGTACTGAGCCTTCTGACGCCGGCCACCACGTCGAAGGGCCCCACCGCGAACGGTGGGGCCCTTCATCGTGCCCGCTGCCCCCGGCCCGAGCGGTCTGGGGACAAGCGCGGTGGCGGGCCGGCAGTGCGGGTAGGTCGGACAGCCGGATCAGCGCAGTCCGGCGAAGAGATCGTTCTCGGGTACGGCCGCGCCGGTGGCGTCCTGGACACGTACGAAGGTCTCCATGCCCATGAACTCACCGAACCTCTCCTTGCCCATCTTGAGGAAGAAGATGTTCTCGCCCTGGCTGGCGTGCGCGGCCAACGCGTCGAACTTCTGACCGCTGAACGCGGTGGCGTCCACCCAGGTGGTGATCTCGTCGTCGGGGAGGCCGATCTCGGCCAGCGCGGCGGCCTCGGCAGGATCCGGCTCCGGCATGTCCTCATGGAACTCGCGCATGATCTCGCCGAACCGCTGCATCATCGAGCGGGGCATCGTGGTCCAGTACACCTTCGGTTTCAGCGCGGTCATCTCCAGCGCCGCCATCGTTATGCGGTGGGCCTGGATATGGTCGGGGTGGCCGTAGAAGCCGTTCTCGTCGTAGGTGACGACCACATCAGGCTCGTAGTGCCGCATGAGTTCCGCGAGTCGGGCCGCGCCTTCCTGCACGGGGGTCTGCCAGAAGGATCCGGGGGCGTCGTTGCTCGGCCAGCCCATCATCCCGGAGTCGGCATAGTCCAGCATCTCCAGATCGCTGACCTTCAGGACGTCACAGCTCGCCTCAAGTTCCTGACGGCGCATCAAGGCGATCGCTGCCGGATCATGCCCGGGATCACCCGGTTTGACGCCATCCGGTCCGTCACCGCAACCGCCGTCGGTACACGTCACGAGAACCGTGCGGATGCCTTCCGCCGCGTACCGCGCGAGGACTCCTCCGGTTCCGGTGGCCTCGTCGTCGGGGTGGGCGTGTACTGCCATGAGCGTCAAGGGCCGGTCAGTCATCAAACAGTCCTCCTGCAGAAATACGTATTGGTCCGAGTGCGCGGCGGGCGTACCGCGATCCTGGGGCCCGGATCCTGGTGGGGCGGACGACCTTGTGGCCTCCGTGTTCCCCGCCCGTGCGCCGCCGGTCCCTCGCTCGATGCAACCGCGCCGGCCGGACCGGCTGTTCCCGACACGGCCGCTCGGCCTTCCAGACGCCGGCGTTTCAACGCGAACGACGTACAGGCGCGACCTGCCTCACCGCGGCCCTCGGCGAGACCGGGCCAGGCCGTCATCGTGGCGACCGGCTCGCAGCATCGCAAGCTGGGCCTGCCGACGAGGACGCGCTCTCCGGCTGGATGTCCGCGCCCGAGAGCGCCGCCGGCATGCTGACCGACCCGTTCGGAGTGACCACACGACCACGCCCTCCTCTCCTCTCCCCGCCCGGTGCTGCCGCGCTCGCCGCCTGCGCGGTGTGCTGCGCGGGACCGCTCCTCGCCGTCCAGGGAGGGTCGGGGCGCTGTGGATGCCCGTCCTCGCGGTGCCGGCCGTGGCTGCCGGACTCGGCATGCTCATGCTCCGACGGCGGCGCAGGAACGCGGCCTGCCGCACGGCTCCGGTCCCCACCGACCTCGGCATACCCACCCTCGGCCAGGGTCCGGACCAGTCCGAGGTGGCGGAGAGCGGGCGCTGAGGTGGCGGGTCCCGTCTGCCGACGGCCCTTGATATGTGCGAAGGAGCAGTTCGGGTGCCGCAGCAGCAGGGACCGCGGGCCCTGGTCGAGCGGATGGAACACCACCAGGTCGCGATCTACCTGGCGGCGATGGCCGCAGGTTCGCTGCCCCATCGGAGCCCCGGTATGACCGTCGTCATGTACGCCCCACGCGGATGATGGCTCACATGCGCATCCGTATCGAGGCCGTCGACCTTCCCGGCCGCACCTGTCCACCCGGAGCATTCGTCGGCGACGACGTTCCGGAGTACCGCAACATCCACGTCGCCGTGCAACGCCGTGATCGTCCGGCCGAACTCCTCGATCCCCAGCCCGGCGACGCCGCCTCGGCGGCTTGGACCCTGGAGTGCACCACAGCGGCCTCACCCGGCGGCACCGATGTGAAAGGACCCCACGTTCAGGGCCGTCCAGGAGGCCGGTTCGTCTACCTGACGTGGGGCACCGTCGAAGACTCCGGCACCTTCACGATGTTCCGCCGCGCCAAACTCATGCTCGACGCCGTGCCCGCCGAGACACTCGAAGCCGCCACCCTCACCGGCCTGCTGGTGGGCCGCCTCGGACTGACCGACGCGCGCGGCGGACCCCTGTGCGCACGGATCGTGCCACCGCGCATCACCTGGACCGCCGAATCCGCTGACGAGGACCGACCGTCACCGTGAACCGGATCACCGTTCGCCGAGATCCGCCCCCGCCCCCTCACAACAACTGAGCTGCTGTACGGCCTCCTGGGCCGCGTCCGCGAACTCACAGCCCACGAGGAGAAGGCGGCCAATAGCCAGATCACTCGCAAGGGTGTCGATAACCCATAAAGTCTGCTGTTCCGGATCAATGCCAAGGTATCCGTCGCTATGCTGATTCGAGGTATTCGGTGTGCATGGGGGCGGGATGGTCATGGGCTGCGGGATGCGGCTGGTCGTATCAGGCCAGACGGATGTGGACGCGGAGGAACTTGATGCGCTGACTGGCCAGTTGCAGAGGCTCCTGCTTGAACTGGACGTGGACGACGTGCGTCCGGGCCAAGTCGATGGCGAGGTGCCCGAGGGTGCCAAGTCGGGGCATTTTGTATCACTCGGAGTGCTCGTCGTAACCCTCGCACCAGCCGTGCTGCGTCCCGCCCTTCGCATGGTTGAGACCTGGATGCAGAACCGGCCTGTGCGTTCCGTCAGGGTCGAACTGGACGGTCGTAGCATCGATCTCGGCAGCGCCTCCAAGGAAGATCGGCGACGTCTGCTCGAGGCATTTGTCACTCACCAACAGACCCGTTCCGATGCCCACCTGACACCGGAAGGATCTGCCGATTCGAGCGGCGGATCCTCCAGCGGAGAACCGTCCGCTCGGGAGTAATGGCCGTATGACCGACCCCAACTCCGGCCCCGGTGGCAGGGACGCGCTGCTGATCGCGACCGGCACGTACGACGACACAGGACTCAAAGCACTTCGCTCACCGGACCAGGACTGCGCAGGGCTGGTCGACGTGCTTGCCAATCCACTCATCGGGAACTTCCACACCAACCAACTGAAGGACGCCCGGGCCCATGAGGTGATGCAGGCCGTGGAGCGGTTCTTTCAGAACCGCAGCCGTGGCGATCTTCTCCTCCTCCATGTGTCGTGCCATGGCATCAAAGACGACGACGGAAACCTGCACTTCGCCGCGCGGGATACGAACCGCTCCCTTCTGGCCTCCACGGCGATGTCCGCCGCGTTCCTGCGCGAACGGATGGAGCGCTGCCGTGCTCGGAGCATCGTGGTCCTCCTTGACTGCTGCTATAGCGGAGCCTTCCTGGCCGGGGCCAAGGGCGATGACGTCGTCCACGTGCAGGATGAACTCGGCGGCCATGGCCGTGTGGTCCTGACCGCCACCAGCCGCACCGAATACGCCTGGGAGGGCGAGCGCCTGGAGTCCCAGGTGCCACAGCCTTCGCGCTTCACCGGGGCACTCATCGAGGGGCTGCGGACAGGTGTGGCCGATCGCAACGGCGACGGCCGGATCACCGCCACTGATCTGTATGAGTACGTCTGCGAGTCACTGCACCGTGCGGGGGTCCGACAGCGGCCGCGGATGTGGGCGGATCTGGACTACCAGGTCACACTCGCCAAGGTGGCAGGGTCATGTCCGCGTACACAGGAAGGGCCGCCCCTCTCCGTGGACACGCGCCGTTCGACGGTAACGCCCTCGCCTGGGGCGGACGGGGCGCCAACCCCTGTGCCTTTGGCTGACGGCTCTGTGCGAGCGGTCCCTGCAGACTCGTCCGGCACCATGAGGGCCCCTTCCGACCGGCCGCAGCCGAGGAAATTGCGGCTGCATGCCCGGCGGGGACAGGACGTCGTCGTCCCACTGGATCTGGATCTTGCCGAGCTTGTGCGGGGCACCTCCAAAGACATCAGGATCGAGACCATGGTGCGTTGCACTTCGTGCTCGGGCGGTGGGGCCACGGTTGATCAGGCGGATCAGGCGGATCAGGCGGATCAGGCGGAGCAGGTGGAGCAGGTGTGCACAGCCTGCCGTGGAAACGGCCAGATGGTGTGCGCCAAGTACTTGCGGCAGTGCAAGGCTTGCAATGGCTACGGCACCGTCCTGGTGGTCCAGTGCCCATCGTGCGCAGGCGAAGGACGAGTCCGCTCGCAGCGCACGTTCGCCGTCAGGATTCAGGCCGGTACCGAACACGGCTCCGAGATCAAGCTGGCGGGTGAAGGAGAGGCCGGCTACGGCGGGGGCCCGCCGGGAAGCCTGTATGTCGAAGTAAGGCAACGCCCCCACCCGGTGCTCAAGCGTCGCGGCGACGATCTCCACTGCACTGTGACTATCCCTCGTGCGATCGCGATGTCCGGGGGAGTGGTCCCGGTGGAGACTCTGGACGGCACCAAGACGATCCGCATCCCCTGTGGAATTCGGTCCGGTCGAGTGCTCCGCTTGCCGGACCGCGGAGTCAAGCATCGCAGCGGTGGTGGCTCGGGTGACCTCCTGGTGCGTGTGAAGGTGGCTCGCTGGTCCTTTCGTCAGGGAGATGCTGTCGAGGAGGGGCGGCCGTAGTACCGCGAACCATGGCGAAAGGCGCCCGGATTCGAAGGCTCGATCCGGAAGTTTGGTCCGCCGGATGACCCGCGTCCGCGAGCCCGCGTCATGCGGCCCGCAGGCGGGCGGCGAGCAGGGTGACGTCGTCTTCGGTGAGCCCGTGCACCAGACGTGCGAGCACCGTGTCGAGCACGTCCTCCAGCGGGCCCTCCACGTCCAGGTTGAGGTCGGTCAGGCGCCGCAGTGAGGCATCGATGTCCATCCGGCGCTGTTCGACCAGACCGTCGGTGTACAGCAGGAGCACCTCTCCCGGCTGCCGCGCGCCCGGTCGCCAGCCGACCGTGCGCTGTAGAAGTACTCGAGCTCGGTGATCGGTATCTCGCGAGGCTCTTTGTGGGGTGAGAACGCCGCGGAGATCGATGTCGCCGTGGCCGCCCGGTATTGCCTTTATGTACATCTGCTACATTCATGACATGAGTGAACCGGTGATCGAATCCATGGCGGATGTCCGCAGTCACCTCGCTGACGTCATTGATCGCGCCCGGCGGGAGGAAACCCCGACGATCATCACTCGGCGCGGTAAGCAGGAGGCCGTCGTGATCGACATCCAGGAGTACCAGCGCCTGCGTGAGATCGCGGAGAACGCCGAGGAGGCGTGGCTCAACCGGCTGGCCGACGAAGCCGAGTCCGAGGGGGCGGAGGGTTCGGTCTCGCTCGAAGAGATGGCCCGCCTGCTGCGTGCCGATCAGGGCTGACCTGATGGGGTACGTCACGCGCTTCACGCCGCACTGCCAGCGGAGCATGCTCAAGGTCCCACGCCCGGATGTCCTGCGCATTCTGTACCGCCTCGCCGAACTCCAGAAGGCGCTGGACGTCGGCGACACCGCCTCGTTCGACATCAAAGCCCTCCAGGGGCACAGCGCCCGCTGGCGGCTCAGGGTCGGCGACTACCGCGTTGTCTACACCGTTGAGGACGGTCAGCTGATCGTGTGGGTCCTGGCCGTCGGCAACCGCCGCGACATCTACCGCCAAGTTCCGTAGGCCATCCGCGGTGCAGGTTGGTGCCGACTGCCCGCTGGAGGTCGAGGGGCGTGCGCCTGCCCGTTTGCCGAGATGTTCTGAATGTCGCCTATAAATGCAACCAAAACTGCAACCCACGCACGGCGAAGGGCCCCACCGCGAAAGGTGGGGCCTTTCGACATCGTGCCCGGCGAGGCGCTGGCGGAGGATACGAGATTCGAATCCGTGAGCTGTCTGTGCTCGCCGACCACGCACCGGATCCGTCCATCGGGCTGGAACGGGCGGCGGCAGAGTGGTACACCCATCTCAGCCTGGATGGCACCGTTATCCGCACTGACCGCGTCGCCGCGGCCCCAATGGCGTGGATCTGTGGTGGTCCGGAAAACACGCGGCACGCGCAAGCATCACGGCGAGAACGTCCAGGTCATCTCCGCCTCCGGACGGCTGGCCGCTGCGGGTCTCCACGGTTCGCCCGGGCCGGCACGATGCCACCTGCGCCCGCGCCCACGGACTTGTCAACGCCGCTCGGCGATGCCATGGATGCAGGGATCACCCACGGGTTGCCCGTGCCGCACTCGTCTCGATCGAGAAGCTCAATGCCATTCCTCGGGATTGAGAGCGGCAGCGACAAATCCGTCCCCCGTGGTGACGGTCAGGTCAGGCTGTCCGACCCGGCGTGCGACCTTCTCACGATCGAATTGACGGAATTCGAGAACGAAGTGTTCGGCAATGGCGGGCCGATCCAGGGGGAATCCATCGAGGTCTACCGCCGAATTCGCACGGTCCGCCCCTTGGCAGAGGACGGATACGAACAGGGGGAAGTGTTCCGCTTCCAGTAGTCGATCCGCATCATGGATGATGCCCACAACCCCGACTCCACCGGTGACAGCACCACACAAGTCGTCCAGGCAGTCCACCATGGCGTCCCAGTTTCTTCCAAAATAACCGGGGAACTGCAGGGCTTCCGCGAACGAACGGTAGATTCCCTGCTCGGTCATCAGATCGCGAGAGTCGAAGTGGCAGACACGCCCGCCTGTCGCCTCCAGCCTCGACAGTTGCCGATGAACCTCGGCCACCCCTTGGGGAACGAAGACGACCCAGGGTTCCGAGGTCCCTGTGATGTCGAAACTGGTCATTCCTGGATCACCCTGTGAATTCGCCAACGTAGTAGAAAGTTCCGTAGTGGTCCGGCGTGTAATACGCAGGGCCGGGGCCGTCCTTCGGAGTCAAGAGGCGCTCGGGGCCTCTGATTTCCTTGCCACAGCCTGGCGCGCTGCACTGGGGGAGGTCGACCTTGGCGTTGACGTCCCATTCCTTGTACTTGCCCCCTGGCAGGACGGACTTGTTGTTACCCCAGTTCGCGTTGCCATGGTAGCCGTCGACCTTTCCGATGCCTCCGGGCCGGGCGTTGACGTTGTTCAGCATGTCCACAGCGTGTTGTGGCGCAGGGCCAGGGAGAAGCCCGAGGCCGTCGGGGCTGCCGGTGTCGCCGCCGTGCTGATGGCACAAAGGCGCGAGACCCAGCGGGTCGGACCAACTATGGGGGTTGTGAACGTAAGTGACGGGGTTCGGCGCCGGGAGCAGGCCGAGGGGGTCCGGGCTGGCGTAGCGAGCCGTCTCGGGGTCGTAGTGACGGTGATGGTTGTAGTGGAGACCGGTCTCCTGGTCGTGGTACTGGCCGGGGAAGCGCAGCGGGGTGTACGCGCTCGCGTCATGGTTCCAGGCGGTGGTTCCCCAGAGAGTGGACCGAGTGTGCCAGGCGACCTCTCCGTCCGGGGAGACCAGTTCGGTCGGGGTGCCGATGAGATCGGTCACGATGGCGAAGAAGCGCTCGTCGATGGTTTCCTGGGGCGCTTCGGCTGCCCAGATGCGTTCGGCCTGGCTCAGGGGAGACAGCCCGTCGTGGTCCCAGGTGAGCGTGGTGCGCCCGCCTGTGTCGCCCCGCTCGGTGGTCTGTTCGCACAGCGTGTTGCCGTCCCAGGTGAAGACGGTGCGTTCCAGGACAGTCTTCCCGTCGGCGTCGAGACGGAGCTTTCCGGTCCGTCTCCCCAGTGGGTCGTAGGTGTAGCGCCAGCGGCTGCCGTCCGGTGTGATGACGGCTGTGAGCCGGTCCTCGGCATCCCACTCGTACCGCCAGATGTCGGGTTTGCGGGAGAGCCGGGTCTTGCGGCGCATGACCACTCGGCCCTGGGCGTCGTGCTCGTAATGAACACCTCCCGCTCGCGTCAGCCGCGTTCCTGCGTATTCGCGCGACCCGGCGGCCTCGTGGCCGGGATGCTTCGCGGGCCACGCGGCCTCGGTCTGGTTACCCGCGGAGTCGTAGGCGTAGCGCTCGCTCCAGCCCGCCGCGTGCACCGCCGTGACGCGGCCTTGGGTGTCGAGATCGAAGCGTCGGCTGCCCGTGCGGGAGTCCTGGATTGCTGTGAGGTAGCCGTCGGGGCGGTAGCTGTAGGAGCGCTCTGCGATCCGGTGGTCTCCGGGAGCCGTGCTCTCCTGCGTGATCAGCCGGTCGAGGCTGTCGTAGCCGCGAGTGAAGGTGAGTGCGCCGTCGATTCGGCGGATGACTTCGCGGTCTGCCGCGTCGTGCACGAAGTCGATGGTGTGACCTGCTGTGGCCAGCTGGAAGGTGCGTCCTGCGGCGTCATACGCCCAGTTGCTGCGTGCGCCCGAAGGGGTGGTGCGCAGCGTCCGGTTGCCGGAGGCGTCGTAGGCGAAGCTCAGGGTTCGGCCGTCGACGGTCTCCCTGATGCGACGGCCGGCCGCGTCGAGTTCCACGTGCAGGCTGCTGTCCGGGCCGACGGCCCTGGTCAGCGAACCGTTCGCCGTGTACGTGTAGACGGTGGTCGTGCCGTCCGCGTCCTTGGCGGTGATCTGCCCCAGAGCGTCCCGCTGGTAGCGGATGCTCTGGCCGAGAGCGTTGGTTCGAGTGGCGAGACGGCCCGCCGCGTCGTAGGCATAGCGGGTGGTGCGGCCGTCGAAGTCGGATTCGGTGAGGAGTTGCCCCGCCGCGTCGTAGGTGTAGCTCCAGGTCAGTCCTTGAGGGTTGGTGACCTGGGCGAGGCGGAGCTCGGCGTCGTGCGTGAAGGTGACGCGCTCGCCTCCCGGACCGGTGCGTGCGCTGAGCCGGTCGAAGTGGGTGTACTCGAACGTGCTCACCTGACCGACGGCGTCGACGTGGCGGACGCAGTTGCCCTCGCTGTCGTACTCCCAGCTCTCGCACGACCCGTCCGGGTCGGTGCGGCCGGCGAGCAGGCCCTCGACGGTCCATTCCAGGCAGGTCTCGTGGCCGAGCGCGTCGGTCACCGCAGTGGTCAGGCCGAAGGCGTTGTACGCGTAGCGCGTGGTGTTGCCGAGGCCGTCGGTCACGGCCAGCGGGAGGCCGGCGGCGTTGTTCGCATAGGCGGAGGTACGGCCGGATGCGTCCAGGGCCTCGATGAGGCTGCCGTCCGTTCCGCGGATGAAGTGCGTGGTCGCGCCGACGGGGTCGGTGATGGCGGTGACGTTTCCGCGCTCGTCGTTGGCGTACTGCCAGGAGGAGCCGTCCGACAGGGTTATGGCCGTAGGAAGACGCTGCTCGTCGTAGGCGACGCGAACGATCGAGCCGTCGGGCCGAGTCACCTTGACCGGCTGCCCCACCTCGTTGTTCACGAAGGTTGTGCTGTACCCGAGTTGATCCGTTGTCGCGGTGACGTGCCGATGGGCGTCGTAGGTGGTGGTGACCGTGCCGCCCAGTGGGTCGGTCTCGGCGACGACCAGGCACCGGTCGTCGATGACGAAACGGCGGACGTTGCCCTCGGCGGTGGTGAGGGTGGTGATGCGGCAGTCGGGCCGGGCGGGATCAGTCTCGTCGTAGGCGAGGGTGATCGTGATGTGCCCGGCCTCGCCGCCCTCGGCGATGCAGCGGTCCTGGTCGTCGTAGGCGTAGTGGTAGCGGCCCCGGTTCGTGTCCTCCCACGAGGTGACACGCAGTCGCTCGTCGTAGGTGAACTTGAGCGGCGGTCCTGCGGAGTTGGTGACCGCGGTGAGGTTGCTGTCGGTGTAGCCGTAGCGCTTGATGACGAGGTCCATGCCGTCTTCGGCCGCCCCGGCCAGGCTCAGGGCGGTGACGCGGCCTCCGTCGGTGGTGAGCTTGAGGTGGTAGCCGCCGGAGTGGCGGATCGCAAGGGGGGTGCCGTGCTCGTCGTAGTCGAAGGTGATCGTGTGCTGGTTGCGGTCGGTGATGCGGGCCAGAAGCGCGATGCCATCGGCGGCGGGGCGGGTGAAATGATGGGTGTGGCCGGTCAGCGGTTCGTCGATGCGGTAGCCGCCGTCGTCCAGGCGGGTCAGCGGCCGGCGGGGACCGGCCTCGGGTATGACGGGGACTTGCGCACTAGAGGGGTGCGGGTAGGCGAGGAGCAGGCCGTCCTCGGTGACGAAGACGATGCCGTCCTCGTCGGTTTCGAGGCGTTGGTCGATGGTGGAGGCCCACCCGGGGCCGAACCACCAGCCGCAGCGGTAGTCGGAGGCGACCCGACGGGTGAACGCCAGCGGCAGCAGGCCCGGCAGCTCCACGTCGGTCTGCGGCAGGTACATGGAGCCGGTGGCCATGTCGACGGGGTCGCTGCCTTTGGAGCGGACGAGGTTCTTGGCCCGGTTGTAGGCCCCCTTGGCGCCGTCGGCGACCACGCCGCGGGCGTTCTTGCCCAGGCCGCGGGCCGCCAGCCCCATACCCTTCAGGCCGCCCTTCATCGCCGCCATGCCCTTGAGGCCCTTGGCGAGTCCGCCGAGGGTGGTCAGGCCCTTCATACCGGGTATGCAGTCCAGCGCGGCGAACGCCACATCCCACAGAGAGGCTTGGCCCTTGGCGTATTTGTTGAGCGTATCGGCGAGGACGACCAGCGCGGCGATCAGGACGATTGCGCCGAGGATCGGCCCACCGATGATCATCGCGACGATGCCGACAACTGCGACGACAACCTTGCAGACCGTGACGATGGTGTCCCAGTTGTCGGAGACCCAGTCACCGACCTCCTCGTACCACTTGCGGTTCTGAATGCCCGCGTCGGACGCCTCGTCGAGTTTCCGCTTGGCGTGTGTCCTGAACATGGAAGGAAGTTGTTTGTAGGAGCAGTTTCCAGAAGTGATGCTGTGCGAGAGATGAAGGTTTTGTGGCCCTTCGGAGCCGCCCTGCGGGGGGAGGCTTCAAACCGCCTCATGCTGCGTTAGCTGAAGACTGTCGTGGTGAGCGATGAGGAAAAGGCGTCGTTAGAGGCGTCAGGTAGGGACCGGAAAGACGAACGCAAGTGAATCGCTGCTGACGTGTCGTAAGGAAAGCAGACGACATCGAAACCGGGGTGTGTCAAGAACTCCGGGATGAGCCTGGCGGGTGCCCGTCTATTGGCCAGGTGGTGTCCGGCATGGAGGCGACGTGAGTCCGGTCTGCGGCTCTCGCATGGAACAGGAGAAGGCAGGTCCGATACGCCCTGACGCACCGTCGGGGGAGAGGGAGTGCCCCAAGCGGTGGACACCGCAAGGGGTCGAGTACCGATGCGGACCCTGCTGGCAGACCGGCCCGTAGTAGTGACGAAGCCCCTGTAACGGGGGTGGAGCGAAGGGGCCGGGTCGTTCGTGACTGAGTTGATCACATCAACCGGGCAGCAGCCCGGGAGGAGTGCGATGGGCCAGTTGAAGTCTCAGATCAAGTCGTTTGATATCTCGAAGTGGGAAGTCAAGGAGGCGTGGGAGGAAGTCAAGGCCAATAAGGGCGCACCCGGCGTGGACGGGCAGAGCATCGACGACTTCGAGAAAGACCTGAAGGGCAACCTCTACAAGGTCTGGAACCGTATGTCATCGGGCTCGTACTTCCCGCCGCCGGTGCGCGCGGTGGAGATCCCGAAGCCAAACGGAGGCGGCATGAGATTGCTCGGCATTCCTGCTGTCGCCGATCGTGTGGCGCAGACCGTCGTGGCCCGGCATCTGATGCGAAGGGTGGACCCTGTATTCCACCCGGACAGCTATGGATACCGGCCTGGACGGTCCGCCTTGGACGCAGTGGAAAGGTGCCGGAAGCGCTGCTGGAAGCGGGACTGGGTGGTGGAGTTCGACATCACCAAGTTCTTCGACAGCGTGCCCTGGGACCTGCTGGTCAAGGCGGTGGAGACTCACACCGACGCCGTTTGGGTGAACTTGTACGTGCGGCGGTGGCTCGCTGCCCCGCTCGTCATGCCCGACGGCTCGCGGCTGGAACGGGAACGCGGGACCCCGCAAGGGGCCCCGGTGTCTCCCGTCCTGGCGAACCTGTTCCTGCACTACGCGTTCGATACCTGGATGTCCAGGAAGTTCCCGAGCGTCTGGTTCGAACGCTATGCGGACGACGCGGTGCTGCACTGCGTCACCGAGCGCCAGGCCCGTCATGTGCTGGCCGCGCTCAGGAACAGGCTGGTCGAAGTCGGGTTGCAGCTGCACCCGGACAAGACCCGGATCGTCTACTGCAAGGACTCGGACCGGCGTGGCTCCTACGAGCACACGTCGTTTACGTTCCTCGGGTACACGTTTCGCCCCAGGAAGAGCCGGAATCGGCACGGCAAGCAGTTCTTGTCGTTCGAGCCGGCCATCAGCAGACAGGCCCTGACCCGGATTGGTCGCGAGGTGCGTTCCTGGCAACTGCACTACCGCACCGAAATCTCCTTCGCAGACCTCGCCCGCAGGATCAACCCTGCGGTTCGGGGCTGGATCAACTACTACGGCCGGTTCCGGCCGTGGGAGTTGTTGCCCTTCTTGATGCGCATCAACGCCTACCTGGTGCGTTGGATCCGCCGGAAGTACAAACGGCTCGACGGCACGAAGAGGGCCCACGCGAAGCTCGTGGAGATCGCCAAGCGGTACCCACGGATGTTCGCTCACTGGAGCCTCTCCACCGACGCCTGCACGATCTGAAGATCAGGACGACAAGAGCCGTGTAACGGGAGACTTTTACGCACGGTTCTGTGAGAGCCGAGGGGTGAGATCCCCCTCGGCTACTCGATCTCCCCCGCGGCCTCCTCACGCATCGTCCGCGCGTCCTCGGCCATCTTCCTCGCCGCGGCCAGCGCGTTCGAGGCGGAGGTGACGTCCGACTGGGCGGAGGTGTGCGCGGACTCGGCGTTCTGCGCGTCCCGGGTGGTGGCGCGGACCTTGGACTCGTCCGGCTTGGGGACGTCCTTGCCCGCTTCCTTGTACTTGTCGGCCTCTTTATTGGCGCGGGTCACCCACGAATCGGTCGTGGACAGACGGGACTTGGCCGACGACAGGTCGGCCTGCGCGTCCCGCCCGTTGGCCAGCGCCCTGTCCGCCAGCGCCTGAGCCCGCTCCAGCTTCGGCCAGTACGCCGCCAGCGCATCCCCGGCCAGGTCGTACGACTTCTTCAGCTTCTTCAGATTCTTCGGGACACTGGAGAACTCGTCCCGGAACACATCGGCGGTCTTGCCCACCGATGTCAGGACGGCATCCTCCTCCGCCATCCCTTTGACAAGGCGGAGCGCATCGGCGACATCATCGGCAAAGTCATGCAGCTGCCTTGCCAGCGACCGAACCCGGTCCGGATCCCCCGGCGTCGGATCCTTGTCCAGGTCCAGCACATGCCAGTCCGTCGGCCGATAACCCGCCACCACGCAACCCCCGTCACAGACAGCCCGCCAACAACCGTATGCACACGCGAACTTACAGGTCACGGTCGTCCGATGGAAAGGTCAACCGGGCGGAGGCAGGTGGACGCGCGCTCTCCCGGCGCGCACTGCGTTCAGCGCCGGCGGCGACCACGCAGAGCCCGCCAGGCGTCGCCGACCGCGTTGGCGGACAGCAGCGACCAGCCCTCCGGCTTTGAGACGGAAACCGTCGAAGGGCCCCACCGCGAACGGTGGGGCCCTTCGACATCGTGCCCGGTGAGGCACTGGCGGAGGATACGAGATTCGAACTCGTGAGGGGTTGCCCCTAACACGCTTTCCAACTGTTCGTCTGGGGGTTCGGGGGTGTGCGGGAGTGTTCTGACCTGCGGTGCAGCCGACTCGGGTGGGGCTTCTGAACGATGTCGTACGGTGGTGAACGCAACCAGAACTGCAACCACTGCTGACCTACTTGCCGTGTTCCGGGCCGTACCACTGGAGGGCTTGCCCGGTCACTGCGGCGATGCACTCGAAGTCGTGGTCGCGATGGATGCAGAGTAAGCCCCTGCAGCTCGGCGGTCGCGGCGACGACCAGGTCGACAGCTCCGGCACTTCGGTGTTTCCCCTGCTTGGTGAGGGCTTCCTGGACCTGCCAGGCGCGGTCATAGGCGCGGTCGTCGACGGGAACCCAGCCGAAGATCAGCCGCATGTCCTCGATGCCGCGCGCTCGGTCGGCAGTTGACCGTGTGCTGTAGAAGAACTCGAGCTCGGTGATCGGGCAGGTTGCGATGAGTCCGGCCGCGGCGGCCTGGTCCCAGCCGTACTGCTCCGCTTCCCCGCACATGAACCGCGCGAGCGCGCTGGTGTCGATCAGGAACTGGGCCGCGTTCACCGGCGGTAGTTCTCCTTTTTCTCGAACAGTTCCAGATCGAATGCGCCGTCGCCCGCCGCGGCCCGTAGCCGGGCGAGAGCCAGGGCGCGACGCCGGCTCTCCAACACCTCGCGAAGAGCGGTGTTGACGGTCTCCTTCTTGGTGTTCGTTCCGAGGGCTTTCGCCACGTCCGCGACCAGGTCGTCGTCCAGGTCGATGACCGTCCGACTCATGTGTGCCTCCTGATATCAAACGTGGAGTCAAGTATGTCTCGCGAGGTGCCCGCGGGGGTGGCTCGCCGGGGCACCCGGCCTTGGCCGCCGAGTCCTAGGCGGGCATCACGCCATGGATGCGGGAGAGAGTGAAGACGCGTTCCGCTTCGCACAGGTGGCACCAGGCGTTGAGGCAGGGCGGGTCGAGTTCGAGGTCGCTGAGGGTGCGTACGGTCCGGGGCGGCTTCCTGCTACTGGGGCAACGGTGCGACGGCCGCGGCCCTGCGCCGGGCGGTCAGGAAGAGGCCTGCCGCGACGACGGCCGAGGTCAGGCCGAGCAGGCCGACGGCGGAGGCCAGGGTGCCGAGGGCGGACTCGGCCGCGATCAGCGCCAGCGGGCAGATGAACTGGCCGATGAAGAACGACGCGGTCCACAGGCCGGTGCCACGGCCTCGGTCGGCGAAGTCCAGCCTGGACATGGCGATGGTGAGCAGGGAAGGCAGCAGGAGACCGGTGCCGAGGCAGTTGAGTACGGCGCCGGCGATCAGCAGCGGCGCGCTGTTGGCGAGCCACATCACCGCGAACCCGGCCGAGCACAGGGCGAAGACGAGTGGCAGCCGGGGCCCCGGGGCCCCGCGCAGCTTGGCGAAGGTGATCGCGCCGGCCACGGTGGCGGCGCTGGCGATCGCTGTGGCCAGCCCGATCACGCTGGTCGCCGTCACGCCGAGGTCGTCCAGCAGGTAGGACATCTCCACCGGGACGGTGTAGAAGACGAGGGCCCCGAACACGGTGAGTCCGCAGATACCGGCCAGCTGCCGGAAGGGGAAGGAGCGCTTCGGCACGACCGTGGTGTCCGTGCTCTCCCCGTCCCCGTCCTCGGCGGCGGCACCGGTGGCCGCGGTCGGCTTCGGCAGCCCGATGGCCATGAGCGGGGCGATGAGCAGGCTGACGGCGTAGATCCAGAACGGGGCCCGCCAGCCGACCGACCCCGCGGCACCGCCGATGACGAAGAACGCGGTCGCGGAGGCGGAGGCGCACATGGTCTGCAGGGCGAGGTAGCGGTCCCGTACCCGACCGCTGTAGTAGTCGCCGATCAGCGTGGTGCAGCAGGTCATGATGGCGGCCTCGGCGACACCTACCAGGGCGCGGCTGGCCACGATGGCGCCCAGCGACTCCAGCCACAGCGGGGCGGTGCCGAAGATCGAGTACAGCACGGTCGCGGCGATCAGCAGGCGCTTGCGGCCGAGCCGGTCGACGATGACGCCCGCGAAGGGTGCCAGCAGGCCCAGCGCCAGGGCAGGGACGGTGAGGGCCATCGGGACCAGGGCGCCTGCGCCGGGCACGTCGGCGAAGTGGTCCTGCATCTTGGGCAGCACGGGGGCGATGAGGACGGCCCCGAGGATCGGCAGGCAGCTGCCGGCCATGAGGAGAGCGACGCGCAGCCGGTGCGCGGCACCGGACGTCGGAAGGATCGCACCGGGTGGCGGCACTGGTTCCACGTAAGCGGGCGGGGGCGGAGGCACGGAAGCGGGCATGCGGGAACTCCACGTGGCGTGGTTGGGGAGGACGGCACGCCACCGGGGAACAGACACCCCGGGAAGAGGAGCGTGCGGAGGAACTGGGGTCGACTATGAGTGAGCGGCCCAGCCCTGCCTAGCCTCTGTCCGATCGATCTGCCGGATCGCGATCATCCTTGCCGTGGATGGCCTCCGCGACCCGCGCCGCCGTCTCCCGCAGCCAGATGTGCGCCGCGTCGTGCGTGTGCACCGGGTGCCACCACAGGGCTTCCCGGAGCGGCACGGCGTCGTAGGGCGGTTCCATGACCCGTACGGGGACGAGTCCGTCGAGCCGGTCGGCGAGATGCCCCTGGATCAGGGCGACCCGGCGGGTGCCCGCGACCAGGAGGGGCATCAACTGGAAGCTGTCGACGGAGACTTCGACGCGCGGCTCGATACCGAGCATGCCGATCTGACGGGCGGCGGGTGCGTCGTACGTGCGCTGGTACGTCACCCACGGCAGCCGGGCCAGGTCGTCGAGGGTGAGCTGCTCGCCGACCTCGGGGTTGTCGTCGGCGACGAGGTAGACCCAGCGGTCCCGGTAGAGCTCCACGGCGGGAAAGTCGCCGATGATGCCGTGCGGCAGGAGCAGCCCGTCGGCGGTGCTCAGCAGCGCCCCGGTGTTCTCGGTGAGGTCCGTCGGGGGCTGCCTGAAGCGCAGCCTGATCCCCGGCGCCTCGTTGTGGGCGGTGCGGGCGAGTTCGGCACCGAAGACGGCCACCGCGTAGTCGGAGGCGATCAGGGTGAACTCGTGCTCCTCACGGGCGGGGTCGAACACCGCCTGGCTGGTGAAGACGCGTTCGAGCAGGTCGCAGGCGGTGGCGGTGCGGGCGAGGAGGGCCAGGCCGAGGGCGGTCAGTTCGTAGTGTCCGCCGACCCTGGAGAGCAGGTCGTCGCCGAAGTGGCGGCGCAGCCGGGCCAGGGCGGCGCTCATGGCGGGCTGGCTGAGCCCGATGCGCCGGCCCGCGTTGGTGACGTTGCGCTCCTCCAGGAGGGCCCGCAGGGCGACGACGAGGTTGAGGTCCAGGCTGGCCAGGTTCACGCGAAATCCCTTACGGAGCAGGAGACGGTGGCGTGAGTATTCGCCGCCTGGATGCCTGGCATCCAAGGAATCTATTTCCCTGATCGCAATCTACGGGTCAGATTAGTGGCCTCGCAATCGGGAGGACATCTCCGTGAAATCCGCAGCCACGTCGGCGCCCCTCTTCGCCGGCCCCTTGGCCATCGGCACTCTTTCCGTTCCGGGCGGGGCCGCGTTCCCCGGCCTCGTGCTGCCGGACGGCCGCGTGCTCGACCTGCGTACGGCACTGGACGAACCCGCCCTGACCACCCTCGCTCTCCTGGAGCGCTGGGACGAGGAACTGCCTCGCCTGCGCGGCCTCGCGGACGAGCCGGCCGGTGACTGGCTGCCGCTGGACGACCTGTCCGTGCACGCGCCCGTCGAGCCCCGGCAGATCTTCCAGTCCGGCGCCAACTACCGGCAGCACGTGATCGACCTGGAGGTCGCGCACCGCTCCCCGGACGACCCGCGCACCGCCGAGGAGGCCCGCGCCGAGATCGCGGCGATCATGGACAAGCGGGCCACCGAGGATCTCCCGTACGTCTTCATCGGCCTGCCGACCACGATCACCGGCCCCTACGACGACGTCGTACTGCCCGCCTGGGCCAAGAAGCCCGACTGGGAGCTGGAGCTGGCCGCGGTGATCTCCCGCCCCACCTACCGGGTCACGGTGGAAGAGGCCCTTGACCACGTCGCGGGCTACACCATCGCCAACGACCTCACCGACCGGGCCACCGTCTTCCGCCGGGACATGCCCGCCATCGGCACCGACTGGCTGCGCTGCAAGAACGCTCCCGGCTTCACCCCGCTGGGCCCCTGGATCGTCCCCGCCGGGTCCGTCGCCGACCCGTCCGAGCTGCAGGTCACCCTGAAGCTCAACGGAGACACCATGCAGGACGAGTCCGCCAAGGACATGATCTTCGGCGTGGCGCGTCTGGTCTCGTACATCTCCCAGACCTCCCAACTCCTTCCCGGTGACCTGGTGTTGACCGGCAGCCCGGCCGGGAACGGCATGCACTGGGGCCGGCTGCTGCGCGACGGCGACGTGATGGACGGATCCGTCACGGGGCTCGGTGCCCAGCGCACCCACTGCGTCGCGGAGGAGGCGTCGTGAGCGGCAGCGCCACCGTGCCTGATGCGGCAGACGCCGAGGGCGCGATCGCCGAGGCCGCCAAGGCGTACTCGAACTGGGGCCGTTGGGGCGAGGACGACGTCCTCGGCACGCTCAACTTCCTGGACGCCGGAAAGCGCCGCGAGGGCGCGGCCCTCGTCCGCGACGGGGTCAGCTTCTCGCTCTCCCAGCGTTTCGACATGAACGGCCCGCAGAAGGGCTGGCGGCGACGTACGAATCCGGTGCACACCATGCTCGACACCGGCACCGACGCCGCCCTGGGCAACCAGGGTTTCCCGCACGGCATCGGCGGCGCCGACGACGTGATCGCGATGCCGCTGCAGTGCTCCACCCAGTGGGACGGCCTCGGTCACATCTTCGACCATGGCAAGGCATGGAACGGGCGAGCCGCCGAGAAGGTCGTCACCTCCGACGGCGACCTCGTCACGGGCATCGAGCACATGGCGCCGTACGTGGCCGGGAGGGGCGTCCTCCTCGATGTGGGTCTGGTCGTCGGCGAGAACGGCGAACTGCCCGACGGCTTCGCCATCACCGAGGAGCACCTGACCGCCAGCGCCGAGGCGCACGGCGTCACCGTCGGCCGCGGCGACCTCGTCCTCGTCCGCACCGGACGGCTGACCCGCGCCAAGCGTGACGGCTGGGGCGAGTACGCGGGCGGTCCCTCGCCCGGGCTGAGTTTCACCACCGCCGGCTGGCTGCACGGCAGCGAGATCGCCGGGATCGCCACCGACACCTGGGGTTTCGAGGTCCGGCCCAACGAGTTCGACCACGCCTTCCAGCCGCTGCACCAGGTCGCCATCCCCAACATCGGCCTGCTCATCGGCGAGATGTGGGACCTCGACGCGCTGGCCGAGCACTGTGCGGCCGACGGGCGGTACGAGTTCTGGCTCACCGCCGCTCCGCTGCCCATCACCGGAGCCGTCGGTTCCCCCGTGAACCCGATCGCCGTCAAGTAACGCCCCGGACCGACGGAGTGGGCCGCCCCGACAGCCGCACCCGTCCGGCTCGCACCACCACCCCTGCCGCTCGAAGTCGCGCGGCCCCACCGCAGGGAGATCCCATGACCGACCCCCGCCCCCGCACCGTCCTCGTCATCGGCGGTGGCGCCTCCGGCAACGCCGTGACCGTGCTGTTGCGGCGAGCGGGCATCACCGTGGACCTGATCGAGGCCAGGCCCGACTGGAACGTCCTCGGCTCCGGCATCACCCTCCAGGGCAACGCGCTGCGCGTACTGCGCGAACTGGGCGTGTGGGACAAGGTCCAGGAGAGCGGCTACACCTTCGACTCCGTGGGCCTGGCCACGCCCGACGGCCATGTGTTCCACGTCCAGCAGGACATCCGTACCGGCGGCGACGACCTGCCCGCGACCATCGGCATGCGGCGGCCCCGGCTCCAGGAGATCCTGTGCGAGGCGGTCCGGGCGAGCGGTGCGACGGTCCGCCTCGGCACCACCGCCGACGAGCTGGTCCAGGACGGGGCCGGCGTCACCGCCCGCTTCAGCGACGGCACCGAGGGCCGCTACAACCTCGTCATCGCCGCCGACGGTCTCAACTCCCTGACCCGCGCGATGATCGGCATCAGTGAGAAACCCGAGCCGACCGGCATGGCCATCTGGCGCGTCGCCGCACCCCGCCCGGCGGGCGTGGAGCGCACGGACCTGGCCTACGGCGGGCCCTGCTACATCGCCGGTTACTGCCCCACCAGCGAGAGCACCATCTACGCCTATCTCGTCGAGGCCAACCGCGACCGCGCCTCCATCGACCCGGCCTCGTACGCGGACGAGATGCGACGCCTCGCAGCTCCGTACGGCGGCGCCTGGCCCGAGATCGCCGCCGGCATCACCGACCCTGCGAAGGTCAACTACACCTGGTTCGACCGGCTGCTCGTCGAGGGTTCCTGGCACCGCGGCCGGGTCGTGCTGGTCGGCGACGCCGCCCATGCCTGCCCGCCCACCCTCGCGCAGGGCGCGGCCATGTCGCTGGAGGATGCCTCCGTACTGGCCGAGCTGCTGAGCGCGGAGGAGTCGTGGGATTCCCTCGACACCCTCGACGACCTGCTGACCCGCTACCACGAGCGCCGCATCGACCGTGTCCGCACGGTCGTCGAGGCCTCGGTGCTGCTCGGCCAGTGGCAGCTGGACGGCGTCCGTGACGCCGACGTGCCCGGCCTGATCGGCCGCACGATGTCCGTCCTGAAGGAGACCCCGTGACGACCCCGGCCACCCCCACCATCGACGTCCACGCGCACGTCCTGCTTCCACAGGTCGAGCAGGCAGTCGCCGGACACCCCGGGCTGGCCGCCGCCCGCAGCCTCGACGCCCGCCGAAACGGCCCCGAGGCGCTCGCCGTCAGCGGCCCGATGGTCCGCGACCGCATCCCTCGACTGACCGACGTCAAGGCCCGGCTCACCGCGATGGACGCCGCCGGCGTCGACATCCAACTGGTCTCGCCGTCCCCCTCGCACTACCACTACTGGGCCGACGAGGGCCTGGCCCGCACGGTGTGGGAGCTGGCCAACTCCGGCACCGCCGCGCACGTCGCGGGGGCCCCCGAACGGCTCCTCGGCCTCGGTCTGGTGCCGCTGCAGCATCCGGTGCTGGCCGTGGAGGCGCTGGACCACGCCCTCGCGCAGGGGCTGCTGGGTGTGGAGATCTCCTCGCACGCGCCCGGCCTGGAGCTGTCGGACCCGGCGTACGCACCCTTCTGGACGCGCGCCGAGGAGGCCGGCGCCGTGCTCTTCCTGCACCCCTTCGGCTGCACGCTCGACGAGCGCCTGGACCGCTGGTACCTGTCCAACACGGTCGGGCAGCCCACCGAGAACGCCGTCGCGCTCTCCCACCTCATCTTCTCCGGCGTGCTGGACCGCCACCCTGGCCTGAAGGTGATCGCCGCGCACGGCGGCGGCTACCTGCCCACCCACATCGGCCGCTCCGACCACGCCTGGCGGACCAGACCGGACACGCGGGGCTGCGCGTCCGAGCCCAGCAGCTACCTCAAGCGGCTGTACTTCGACTCGCTCGTCCACGACCCGCACGTCCTGCGCGAGCTGATCCGGGTGGCCGGCCCCGACCGGGTCCTGCTCGGCTCGGACTTCCCCTTCGACATGGGCACCGAGGATCCGGTCGGCGCGCTGCGCGCCGCCGCGGACCTGCCCGACCCCCACTTCCACGCCGTACGCGGCGGCAACGCGGCAGCGCTGCTGCGCCTCTCCTGAGGAGCCCCGACATGACCGACGATTCGTCCAACCGCCTGCTCACCCACCTGCGGCACGTCGACCTCGCCGTGCCCGACTACGACAAGCAGCTCGACTTCTACGCCGGAGTCTGGGGCCTGACCAAGGTCGCCGAGGACTCGGGCATCTCCTTCCTGGCCGCCGAGGGCAGCCCCGAGCAGTACGTCGTACGGCTCCGCAAGGCCGAGGAGAAGCGGCTCGACCTCGTCTCCTACGGCGCCGCGTCGGCCACCGACGTGGACACGCTCGCCGGGCAACTCCTCGCGGAGGGCGTGCGGTTGATCTCGCAGCCGGGCAAGGTCGACACCCCCGGCGGGGGCTACGGCTTCCGCTTCTTCGACGGCGACGGCCGCACCGTCGAGGTCTCGGCGGAGGTCGAGGCCCGGCAGCACCGGCGTATCGAGGAGAAGGAGGCCATCCCCGTCCGCCTCTCACACGTCGTCCTCAACTCCCCAGACCTGGACGCCACCCGCGCCTGGTACGAGCGCCACCTCGGCTTCCGGCTGTCCGACACGCTCAGCTCCCCGCACATGGGCGAGGTCATGCACTTCATGCGGATCAGCAACCAGCACCACTCGATGGCCCTCGCCAAGGGGCCACACACCTCCCTGCACCACGTCTCGTTCGAGATGCGCGGCCTGGACGAGTACATGCGCGGCTCGGGACGCGTGATGCGCTCCGGTGCCCGCAAGATCTGGGGCCCGGGCCGGCACATGGCCGGCGACAACACCTTCACGTACTTCCTCGACCCGCACGGCAACACCGTCGAGTACACAACGGAGTTGGAGGAAATCGACGAGGACACCTGGCATCCGCACGTCTACGACTTCTCCCGGCCCGAAGTCACCGACCAGTGGGGCACCGCCAACCCCATGAACGAACTGGTAGCCAAGGAGTCCTTCAACGACGTCGACCGCGGTGTCTTCGTCGCCCCGCCGGTCTGATCCCTCTCGGCTCGGCGCCGGGGGCGCGGAACGGTCCATGCCCTGACTCGCCCCCGTCCCCGGCCCCCGGACTTCAGGAATGCCATGCGCTTCGCCACGTACGAACACCACGGCCGCCACAGCGTCGCCACCGTCGGGGACGACGGCACCCTCCACCCCTTCCCCGGCCGTGCCTCGCTGCTCGACCTGCTCGGGGCGGGCCCCGCGGCGCTGCGCGAGGCGGGCAACGCCACGCAGGCCGTGCCGGGTGGCCCGCATGTCTCGCAGGTGCGACTGCTGCCGCCCTTCCAGCCGCCGTCCGTACGGGACTTCGTCACCTTCGAGGAACACGTCGAGGGCGTACGACGCAGCATCGACAACACGGCCGGGGTCCCCGACGCCTGGTACGACGCGCCGACCTTCTACTTCACCAATCCGTACGCCGTCATCGGCGCGCACGACGACGTGCCCGTGCCGCCCGGCTCCTCGGTCCTGGACTTCGAACTCGAAGTCGCCGCCGTCATCGGCGTCGAGGGCCGCGACCTGACGCCCGAGCAGGCCCGCGACCACATCATCGGCTACACGATCTTCAACGACTGGTCCGCCCGTGACCTTCAGTCCGCCGAGATGAGGGTCGGGTTGGGCCCCTGCAAGGGCAAGGACACCGCCACCACCCTCGGCCCCTACCTGGTCACCGCCGACGAGCTGGAGCCGTACCGGGACACGGACGGGTTCCTGCGTCTGGCACTGACCGCGGAGATCAACGGTGATGTGGTCGGCAAGGACCTGCTGTCCAACATGAGCTGGACCTTCGAGGAGATGGTCGCCTACGCCTCGCGCGGCACATACGTCCGTCCCGGCGATGTGCTCGGCTCCGGCACCTGCGGCAACGGCGGCTGCCTGGCCGAGCTGTGGGGCGTACGCGGCCGCCAGGATCCGCCACCGCTGAAGCCCGGTGACACCGTCGCCCTCACCGTCGAGGGCATCGGCACCGTCACCAACACCGTCGTGCCCGGCGCTGGACCGGTACTGGTCCCCCGGGCCCGCAAGCGCCCGCGGCTGCGCCCGTGAACGGCGGGGCCGTGAACAGGCTGGACGGCAAGGTCGTGATCGTCACCGGAGCCGCGCGTGGGCAGGGCGCGGCCGAGGCCGAGGCGCTGACCCGCGCGGGGGCGGTGGTCGTCGCCACCGATGTGACTCAGGCTCCGGGCTGTCGGCGCCTGGACGTCACCGACGCGAAGGAGTGGGCGGCGCTCGCCGAAGAGCTGCGCTGCCAGTACGGAGAGGTCCACGGCCTGGTCAACAACGCCGGCATCACCTGGCGCGCGAGACTCCACGAGGTCACGCCCGAGGACTTCGCCCGCGTCCACGCCGTCAACGTCACCGGCCCGCTCCTTGCCATCCAGCACCTGGCGCCGTTGATGCCGCCGGGCTCGTCGATCGTCAACGTCGGCTCCTCCGCCGGGCTCACCGGGCACTACCCGGTCGCGTACACGGCCAGCAAGTGGGCGCTGCGCGGCCTGTCCAAGGCGGCCTGTGTCGAGCTGGGCCCCCGGGGCATCCGAGTGAACACCATCCATCCCGGCTTCATCGAGACCGAGATGACCGCCTCCGCCGCGCCCGCCTTCCGCGAGGCGAACATCCGCGAGACGCCGCTGGCCCGCACCGGCACCGTCGACGAGATCACCCCGCTGGTGGTCTTCCTCCTCTCCGACGACGCGTCCTTCATCACCGGCACGGAGATTCCCGTAGACGGCGGCTTCACCGCACACGGCGGCGCCAAGTCCATCTCCGACGCCCTGCGGCCTGCCTCCGACTGACCGCCAACTGACCTCCGACCGAAAGGACCCCCTACGTGAACAAGGTCAGCGCGAGCGCCGCCGCGGCGGTCGCCGACATCCCCGACGGGGCCTCGCTGGCAGTCGGCGGCTTCGGCCTGTCCGGCATCCCGGCCACCCTCATCGGCGCCCTGCGCACTCAGGGCGCCACCGACCTGAAGGTCGTCTCCAACAACTGCGGCGTCGACGGCCAGGGGCTGGGCGTCCTCCTCGCCGAGGGCCGCATCAGCCGCGTGACGGGCAGCTACGTCGGGGAGAACAAGGAGTTCGCCCGCCAGTACCTCAGCGGTGAACTAGAGGTCGAGCTCGTCCCCCAGGGCACCCTCGCCGAGCGGCTGCGAGCCGGCGGCGCCGGCATCCCGGCCTTCTACACCCCGGCGGGCGTGGGCACCCAGGTCGCCGACGGCGGTCTGCCCTGGCGCTACGCGGCCGACGGCAGCATCGCCGTCGCCTCCCCGGCGAAGGAGTCCCGCACCTTCGGCGGTCGCGACCACATCCTCGAACACGGCATCACCACCGACTACGCCCTCGTCCGCGCCTGGCGCGGCGACACCCACGGCAACCTGGTCTTCAACAAGGCCGCCGCCAACTTCAACCCGCTGGCCGCCATGGCCGGTCGCATCACCGTGGCGGAGGTCGAGGAACTCGTCGAGCCCGGAGCCCTCGACCCCGACGCGATCCACGTCCCCGGCATCTTCGTGCAGCGGGTCGTGGCCCTCACCCCCGCCCAGGCCGCCGACAAGCGCATAGAGCACCTTCGAATTTCCGCATTTTCGACACGAGGGACCGTACCCGCATGAGCTGGACTCGCGACCAGATGGCCGCCCGCGCCGCCGCCGAACTGACCGACGGCAGTCACGTCAACCTCGGCATCGGCCTGCCCACCCTCGTCCCGGGCCACCTTCCGCCGGGAGTTCACGTCGTCCTGCACTCCGAGAACGGCATCCTGGGCACCGGTCCGTACCCCCACGAGCACGAGGTCGACCCCGACCTCATCAACGCGGGCAAGGAGACCGTCACCGTCCTCCCCGGCGCCTCCTTCTTCGACTCCGCGCTCTCCTTCGGCATGATCCGCGGCGGCCACATCGACACCGCCGTCCTCGGCGCCATGCAGGTCTCGCAGCACGGCGACCTCGCCAACTGGGTGATCCCCGGCAAGATGGTCAAGGGCATGGGCGGCGCCATGGACCTCGTCCACGGCGCCCAGCGCGTCATCGTCCTCATGGAACACACCGCCAAGGACGGCAGCCCCAAAATCCTCGACGAGTGCACCCTGCCCCTCACCGGCAAGGCCTGCGTCCACCGCGTAATCACCGACCTCGGCGTCATCGACGTCACCGACAACGGCCTGCTCCTCGTCGAGACCGCCCCCGGCGTCACGGCCGAGGCCATCACAGCGGTCACTGCCGCGAAGCTGCACACCGCCCCCTGACGACACGCCGACCCGGCCGCAGCGCACTGTCGGGCCAGTAACAGACCTTCGGATCACCCCCGCCGTGTCACGGTCTCGGAGAGGTAGAAGCGGCGGCCGTCCAGGGGGAAGGGTGCTTCAGCCTTCCAGGCGTTTGCAACAACTCATGAAACGTGAAACCCCAGCATGATCGGCGACCGTCGCCGTGTTTCACGAGCGACCACCTATGAAACAACCTCAGTGTCCGCGTTGTCGTCTCTTCGAGTCGGCGGACGTCCTCGCCACCGCCTACGAGACCGGTTCGTGCCCGTGACGTCCTGACCGCTGGCGTGTGGCACGTTTCGCTCGCATTCCGGTCCCACCCCCGCCGTCTCCATGACGCTCGCCACACCGCCGCGACCGTTCTCCTGATCCTCGGCGTCCCGGACGTCGTGATCGACTCGATCATGGGTTGGGAGCCCGGGGGAGCGGCCCGGATGCGCGCCCGGTACATGCACGTGACGGGGACCATGCTCCGCAAGGTCGCGCAGCAAGTCGGCGACGCTCTCTGGGAGCTCCCGAAAACGAACTGAGACGGACAACGAAGAACGGCCCCACCGCAAGCGGTGGGGCCCTTCGACATCGTGCCCGTGGTGGAGGTTCCGGACGACGCCGGACGGGAGCGAATGAGACCAGAACTGAGACCGGACTGGGTCGGTTCACACTTCGGAGCGCCCGTCGGCTTCAGGTCTTCGGGCACTCAGGGTCTTCGTGCGCGGCGGCGTCTCAGCGCAGGCATTCACTCCGCCCGTTCGGACGGTCGTGCTTGTAGAACCTGAACGCCGGTTGCCCGTTGCGGAGCTCGTCGGACGTTCCGTCGTAGTAGTAGTCGTAGTCCACGATGTCTCGCTGGGTGCCGTAGATGCCCCACTTGTCGTGGCCCTTCTTCTGGGTCCCGTCGTACCAGTTGTACTCGTCGATCCAGAAGTGCGGGTTGACGCGCACCACGCGCTTGATGGGCGCCGCGGTGAGCCATGCGGTCCTGCCGGGCGGGACGTCTATGGAGACGGAACGGTTCCAGCCGACGGTCTTGCCGTAGGCCCACGAGTACGAGAACTCGGCACCGAGGCCGACACCGAACATCTTGCTGACGTTGGGGGAGACGCTGAGGCTGCCGCTCACCGTCTTCGTGGTGGTCGTCGTCGTGCTGTAGTTCTGCTCGACCCTCTGGCTGACGTTGCCTCCCCACGAGCAGTTGGTCACCTGGTCGGAGTACGCCGTCTGTCTCCCCTCGTACGTCCAGGACGACGACGCCGGGTAGAAGCAGTGGCCCTTGATCTCACGCCAGCCCGGGTTCATGGCGAAGACCCTTCCCGCCTTGCTGCCGCTGATGAATCGCCAGACCGGCAGGTTGCCCAGGCCTCCATGGCGACTGTCGAGCAGCCGCTTGCTGTCGACGTTGTAGTACCAGACGCTCTGGCCGCTCCGGTTGGAGCCGTCCTGGCACATGTTCGGGAGCAGCCAGTCGTGTACGCCGTTGACGTCCGTCGATGCGATCGCGGTCGGGGCGGAGCCGAGGGTCAGGCCGCCGATCGCCATAACGAAGGCGGCGCCCGTCAGGAGGCACTTCTTGATGGTTGGCACGATTCCCACGTCCTTGCACTGGATGCGAGACCACACGTATGAGGCCGGGCGGTCGCTAGCCGTGAGTCGGCTGCGAGCAGTCTTTTGGCGACGCGAGTTGTTGACCAACCCCGTCCAAGGCAGGAATCAACTCATCCGACGCCCAACGGCCCAGGGATCTGCAGCCGGAAGCGGCTGCACCCGGCCGGTGTACCGGAGCGTGCTGTAGTGGTCGACCGACGCCGACGTGTCACCGGTCCCCGGCCCCCCGTGGTTCACGGCGCCCTGGCCTGCTCGCCCCTGGTGCGGGGAGTCCTCAGCCGATGGCCGTGGTGGAGGTACCGATCTCCTCGGTCGGCGGAGCCGCTGCCACGGCTGCCGTGCCGACCGACCCGGTCCTGGACACGCCGGCGCGACGACCACACGTTCCTCCCGGCGGGCTGTGACGCCCCGGCCTCAGTGGCCGCACACCTTGCGATACGGCAGGTCGGGCACGTATGCGTGCCATTGGGCGGGTGTGGGGTCGGCCTCGCCGGTGCGGGCGCAGATCCGGGTGACGGCCTGGGCGGGGTCGATGCTGTACCGCTGGAGTGCCGCGTGGGTGCCGGCCGCGTGAAGTGTGGTGCTGTCCTGGCTGAAAGCAAGGGAGGCGATGGCATCGCCGGGGGTGGTCAGCGGGCCGCCGAGGGGCTGTTGGGTGGCGATGTCCCACAGCTGGAGGGCGCCGGCGTCGCCGCCGACGGCCAGGGTGCGGCCGTCAGGGCTGACGGCGAGGGCGCTGACCGCCTCGGCGGTTTCGCCGAGCGGGCTGGGGAAGACGTTGCGCAGCACGCCCGCGCGGTATTCCAGGGTGCCGTCCCACAGGGTGACCCGCCCGGACTGGTCTCCCGCCGCGAGCCGGGAGCCGTCGGGGGCGAAGGCGAGGGCACCGATCTCGTCACCCTGGACAAGGTCGTGGACGCGGGCCTCCTCCACCCCCGGCTTCGCTCGAGCAGGGGGACCCCCGTCGGAGGGCAGGCGCACAGCGCGGTCGGCGGCGACGAGGAGCCGTCCGTCGGGGCGGACGGTCAGCTCGGGGCCGGCCGCGTCCGGGTACACGGCGGTTCGCCGGTGCCGCGCGGTGTCCCACACCTCGTTGCTCAGCTCACCGAAGCCCGGTGTGCGCGTGGCGTACAGGGTGTCGCCGCCGGGGCCCAGGGCGAGTGTGACCACCGATCCGTCGGATGCCGGCGTCGCCAGGTCCAGCGTGGTCCGTGCGCGGGCTCCGGCGAGGTCCCAGAGCGCGACGCGCTGCGGCGCGGCCAGGTGGGCGGATGCGGAAACGCCGTAGGCGAGGGTGCCGCTCTCGGGGCTGAAGGCCATCAGGGCAAGGGTGTCCTGCGCGACGACCGGCTCGTCGGGGTCGCGCGAGACAGGCAGGGGTATCGGCGGCAGCGTCCGCAGCACGTGCCCGTCGCGGGTGTCGCGCAGTTGGAAGCGGTAGCCGGTGGCCCCGGTACCTTCGGCGGTGGCGAGCGTACGGCCGTCCGGGCTGAGCAGCACGGCGTCCAAGGGGTCGTCGCGCCAGGCGGAGGTCACGGCGTTCGCGAGGTTCAGTGTGTGGACGGTGCCGCCTTCGAGGTAGCGCAGCAGCGGCCGGTCGGGGTCCCAGGCGAGGCCGCCGTGGAGGTGCTCGTTGTTCAGAGGATGGCGGAACACCGGGGCGGGGGTGTCCGTCGTGGACGAGGTGAGGCGCCAGGCCCTGATCTCGCTGCCGTCGGTGGTCGCCAGGAAGGTCCCGTCCGCACTGAAGGCGACGCTGCGCACGCCCGGGTCCGCGAGGTCGGCTATCCGGCGTCCTGATGCCGTGTCCCAGACGTGGACGCCGCCGAGGGAGACCACGGCGAACCGGTCGGCGGCGCCTCCCGGGCCGCCGAACACCAGCATCGAGCGCTCGTTGTCGCAGAGGGCACCCGCGTCCTCCCAGGCGCCGGGCAGGATGCGGTGCCGCGCGGTGTCCCACACCTGCGGGGCCTTACCGGCGGGACAGCCGGCGACCAGCCGGCCGTCGGTGCTCGGCGCGATGTTCGCGAGGCCGGTCACCCGGGTCGCGAGCAGCGGTGTGCCGTCCACGGCCGAGCGCAGCCGCACCCGGTCGTCGTACGGACTGCGCTCCGCGTAGCTGCGGCCGTCGGGGCCGAAGTCCACGGTGACGTCGGCCGGCGCCGGGGCGCCGCTCCACTGCCCGGTGGATGTGTCCCACAGCCGTACGCCGTCGTCCCGGGCGATCGCGAGCAGCCGCCCGTCGGGACCGGCTCCGACGACCGTTCCGTCCGGCAGCCGGCCCGATGCGAGCGGGCGGTGCGTGGCCACGTCCCAGGTGCGCCAGCTGCCGTCGTCGGCGCTGAGCAGTGTGCGGCCGGAACGGGTGAGGAAGCGGGCGGGTCCGCTGCCGGGCGTCGGGTCGGTGAAGGTGTCCGTTTCGGGCTGGCCGAGGGCGCCGAGCAGGGCACGGCGGGTCTCCGGCGACTCGGCGGTTCGCCAGGAGGCGACGCCGAGCAGTTGGGCGGTGCGTGGGTCGGTGGTGCGCAGGGCGTCGGCTACGGCGGCGACGCGGCGGGCCGCCGCGTCGGTACGGCGCCGTTGGTTGTCGTGGTGTTCCGTCCAGGCGGTCAGGCCGGTGACCAGGGCCACGGCCAGGACGGCCGAGAGCGTGGCCAGCAGCGCCCGGGACCGCCGCGCCGAGCGGGCGGCGGCGCGGAGCTCCGCCTCGCGGACGTCCAGTGCGGCGGTGAGGAAGGCCCGCTCCGCCGAGGTGAGCATGCCGTCGTCGTCCGCGAACAGTTCCTCCGCGCGCGCCAGCCGGGCGCCCCGGTACAGGGCGCCGGGGTCACGGTCGTGCTCCAGCCAGGCGTGGGCGGCCTCGGCCAGGCGGCGGTGGTGGCGCAGCCGTTCGCGGTCCTCCTCGATCCAGCCGTGCAGCCGCGGCCAGCAGGTGATCAGCGCCTCGTGGGCGAGCTGGACGCCGTCCTCGTCGGCGGTCAGCAGCCGGGCGTGGGTCAACCGGTCCACGACCACCGGTACGTCGGGCTCGGCCCACTCCTCCGTCTCGGCCCGGGTGAGCGGGCGCCGGGTGTCGGGGGTGCCCTGGCCCGGCTCGACCATCCGCAGCAGCAGGTGCCGGGCGGTGCGGGCCTGCTCCGGTGACAGCTGCCCGAACACCGCTTCCGCGGTCGCCGCGATCGCGCCGCGCACGCCACCCGCCGCCTGGTATCCGGCAAGGGTGAGCGCCCGGCCCCGGCGCCGCCGCCAGGTCTCCAGCAGGGCGTGCGAGAGCATCGGCAGACCGCCGGGCTCGTCGAGCACCTCCTCGACGAGCCGCGCGGTCAGTTCCCGCTCGACAAGAAGGCCGGCCGCCTGTGCCGGTTTGACGACCGCCTGGCGCAGCTCGTCCGCGGTCATCGGGCCGACCAGGAGGCCGGCGCCACGCAAAGCGTCCGCCAGGTTCCGGTGCTCGCCACAGCGGGCGTAGAAATCAGCCCGTACGGCGATGAGCACCTTCAGCCGGCTGTCCGGGTCGCGGGAGGCGAGCAGCAGGTCGATGAACCTGTCCCGCTCCTTGCGGTCCCGGCACAGGGTGAACACCTCATCGAACTGGTCCACCACCACCCAGCTCTCCGGATCGCCCTCGGCCGGGGCCAGCAGGTGCCCGTACGCGGTGGCAGGCCGTGGGCCCGGGGTGAGGATGCGCAGCGCCGCCGGGTACCCCAGGTCCGCGATCTTCTCCTGCAGCCGGGGGATCAGCCCGGCCCGCAGCAGCGAGGACTTGCCGCTGCCGGACGCCCCGAACACGACCGCGAACCGGCGGTTGCACACCAGCTCCTGCAACTCCTCCACCAGCCGGTCCCGGCCGAAGAACAGATCGCGGTCGCCGGGCTCGAAACGGGCCAGCCCCCGGTACGGCGGTGTCGCGCCCTCGGCGTCCTGACGCGCTTGCCCCGCGGCCTCGGCCTCGGCCTCCTTCCAGCGAGGCTCCCAGTCGCCCGGGTCGCCCCCACAGGCGCGCACGTATCCCTGGACCACGGCGAGCGACGGCAGCCGTGTCCCGGACGCCGCCTTGGACAGGGTCGCCGCCGAGAACCCCGCCGCGTCGGCCATGGTCCGGTACGCCGGGCTGCCCGCGGCCCGGCGCAGATCCCGCAGCGCATGGGCGAAGCGCTGCGCCGGGCCGGCCGCGGGATCGAGGGGTCTCTCGGGCCGCGCCACAGGCTCACCCACTTCCGGACAGGTACCGCAGAACGGTGAAAGGGATTCGTAAGGCCGCTAAACATATTTTCCCGCCGGTCTGAAGTCACCGCTTTCCGCCGAGATGTGGCGTTGATGACAGTCCCGGGACCGGCCCGCGAATCAACCCGGCGACGCCGGGCGGGATTGATTTCCCTGATGAGACGGGGGTGAGCAACAACGCGGGCGCTGCCAGCCTCGGTCACGTCAGTCCGAACCCGGACCCCTGGCACACCGAGTCACCCGGAGAACAGCGCATGCCCCTCACCGACACCAAGGCGCTCCCCGACCAGGGGGTACCTCAGCCGCCGTCGCCACCGCGCCGTCGCCGCGCAGGCGAGTTCACCGTCGTATCGATCGTCACCACGATCGTGCTGTCGATCTTCGCCACCCTGCTCGGCCCGCTGGGCATGGTGCAGAACGTGAGCGCCGCGGACGGCGATCACACGACGCCGGTCTTCAGACTGGACGGCTCCACCGCCACGCGCGCCGGCTACCGCCGCTTCCTCGACCAGTTCCGCGCCAACGTGGCCTATCACGGGACGTCTCCGGACGGTACGCCCGTGGACGGCCGGGTCCAGGGCACGGACCTCACCGTCGAGCACCTCAACCCCGCGAACTCCACCTTCACCGAAGTCACCATCATCACCGAGGACAGCCATGAGGTGCGCCTCCGGTTCCGGGTGAGCGACATGTACCTCGTGGGCTGGTTCGACCGGGACGGCCGTTACAACT
Organism: Streptomyces sp. NBC_00576; assembly: GCF_036345175.1. Classification (NCBI taxonomy): domain Bacteria; kingdom Bacillati; phylum Actinomycetota; class Actinomycetes; order Kitasatosporales; family Streptomycetaceae; genus Streptomyces; species Streptomyces sp. NBC_00576. Next base: position 5,575,567 of record NZ_CP107780.1, read on the forward strand.
ACCTCGGTCCCCGGGACGAGGCGCAGGTCCCGGCGGAATTTCAGCTCGACCCTCGGCTGCTGGTCGGCACCCCGAGCTACGGCGACCTCGAGGGCCTCGGGAACGTGACCCGCGACACCCTGAAGTACGGCCGGGTGGAAACCGAGAACCACGCCATGAGCCTGTGGAACTCCGACGGTACCGAAGCCGGGCGACGGCGCGCGGCTGCGGCGGTGGTGTACTTCGCGCAGTTCGTCTCCGAGGCCACCCGTCTCCGTGACATCGGCGACTGGATCGAGGAGCGGGCGTTCGGTGAGGAGGACTGGGAGTCGTACGACATGCACACCACCATCGACTCCCACCTCGTCGCCCAGGAGAACGTCTGGGGCACCCTCAGCGCCCACTTCGCCGCCGCGCAGGGCAACGAGGCGGGCCTCGACCCCGCCGAGACCCCCATGAGGGTGTGGACCCGGAATTCCCGCGGGGACATAGTCGAGCAGACGCTTCGCTGGGCGTACCAGTTCGCGAGCGTGCTGTACGTCGCCAACACGTTCCACGGATACAGCAAGCCCAGGAGGCAGCTCACCCAGGACCGTACGTTCATCGTGGCGCCCGACGGCTCCGGCGACTACAGGACCATCCAGGCCGCGATCAACGCCGTGCCCGCGGACGGCGTCGCGCACACCATCGTCATCGACAAGGGCATCTACCGCGAGGCCATCACCGTCCCGAGCGACAAGACCCACCTGACCATCAAGGGCGCCACCGGGGTCACCCACGAGGTCTACATCTACAACAACAGAGCCCACGGGACGCTCAGGCCCGACGGCACCAAGTACGGCACCGAAGGCAGCGCCACGGCCACGTTCAAGGCCAACGACCTGACCGTGCAGGACGTCGAGATCGTCAACCAGTTCAACGCCAAGGACCACCCGGAGATCGGCCCGTTCGAGACCCAGGCCGTCGCAGTGGCCGCCAAGGGCGACCGCCAGGTGTTCGACCACGTCGACATCATCGGCCGCCAGGACACCCTGCTGGTCAAGGGGAACGCACCCACGGACCAGGCCCGGCAGTACTTCCACGACTGCTACATCGAGGGCACGGTGGACTTCATCTTCGGTAACGCGACCGCGGTGATCGACCGGTCCATCCTCAAGGTGTACGACTGGCCCGGCGGCACGATCGTGGCGCCGAACACCGACCGCCGCAAGAAGTACGGAATCCTCATCACCGGGAGCCAGGTGGGTTCCAGTGGCGTGCCGAACGATTCCTACTACCTCGGTCGGCCGTGGCACAACTCGCCGGACGCCTGGCCCCAGGCTGTGATCCGTGACACCGATCTCGACTACATGATCAAGGAAACGCAGCCCTGGGTCGACATGATGCCCGACTACCACTGGCAGCAGGCCCGGTTCCGGGAGTACCACAACATCGGTAAGGGAGCCGGCATCGGTTCGAACGCACCGAAGCTGACCGACGCCGAGGCCGCCGACTACACCGCCCAGAAGTACCTGGCCGGCACCGACGGCTGGAACCCGGTCCGCTGACATCGGCCGACGCACAGCAGCACGACGGTGAAGTGGGCCTTCTCCGCGCGGACGAACCGGTAGACGCCGCTCACCGGTCACTCTTCCTCGCGAAGAAGGCCCTCACCTTTGCCCGCCCCGCCCCGCCCCGCCCCGCCCGGCGGCGAGCTTGCGCAGCCCGCTTGAGCTTCTCCGGCCCCTACGACGGCCCGCGCAAGGTGGTCCGGCCCCTGGAACGCACCTGCGGCTGAGTCGGACAACGAAGAAGGGCCCCATCGCGAACGGTGGGGCCCTTCGACATCGTGCCCGGTGAGGCACTGGCGGAGGATACGAGATTCGAACTCGTGAGGGGTTGCCCCCAACACGCTTTCCAACTGTGGTGGTGGGCTCTGGTGCCTCGGACGGGGCCGTTCACCTGCGTTCATCGGCGGGCGGTCGCGGAAGTAGCTACGGGCTTCGGTCCCGTCTGAACGGCCGTGAACGGTGCTGAATGAGACGGAAACTGAGACGGCTCGGCCTGTGGCTGGGCCGCCTCAAGGGACGCTCGACCTTCTGATCCGTAGGATCGGGAAGCACACCGTGAGTAGAGCCGGGGATCCTCGACCCTGCCTGCTCAGGTTGGTGATCACGTGTCCCTCGTGGCCGCCGCGCTCAGCTCTCATGGGGGTCACGCCGCCTGTTCCGCCACGAGCTCCACGCGCGTTCTCATCAACGTCCTCCGCAGGTACTGACCAGACGGTCATGTGCCACTGCGCCTGCGGGATAACAACCACCTGCTGCCGTATGGCCGGCGCCGCGCGCTCCCGCCACCCTGACACGCGCGACACCATGGCGGAGCAGAGCCCCAGCCCGCCCCGCGCCGGTGGCTCAGATCGGATCAAAAACATGTGGGGTAAGGGCGCGCACCGTTGATGATTGGCCATATCGTTGGGCAGCCATTGGTGTTTACTCGACAGGATCTGGAAAGTTCCCGTGTCACAGCGCAGAACTGAGAAGGTGCGTGGACCTGCGCCCGGGCTTCGGAGGGTAGCTATTTTGACCCTGCCGCTCGGGAACGGTCACACGGCGGCCGCCCATGTCATCGCGAGCGTTCTGCGGAGCGATGGCATCCAAGCCTCGGTGTACGACCCTTCGGAAAACCTGTGCTCTCTGTTCCCGCTGACCAGAGCGCTCCGTTGGTTGTACCGGTTTGCGGTTAACTGGAGGCATGGGTCTGTCCATGTTGCCCTTTACCGACTTGCGGACCGTCACCCGGCCAGCGTTTCTAAAATCGTCAACATCGTGTTTGGTCGGCGCTTCAAAGCGTGGTTGAATTCCATTGGGCCCGTGGACTTTTTCATTTCGACCTTCTCGCTGCTCGGATATCTCCTGGGGGAGAGCGGGAGAGCTCCTGTGGTCTCTTTCGTAACAGATGCCGGACCGGTCAACCGTATTTGGTTTTACGGATCGATCGACAGACATATTGTGCCCGATTCCGGTAGCTATTCCGTGGCCATGCTCTGCGATGTCGAAAGTGAGCGTGTTTCCCTTGTGCGTCCGCCCATATCGGCGGGCGGGGTGATAGCTAAGGAACAAGCCCGTCGAGATCTTAAGCTTGAAGACCGCTTCACGGTGCTCGTGACCGGGGGCGGCTTGGGCCTTGGGAAAGGCATTCTGGAAGCCGCACGCGCACTGGTCGCGGCACGAACTGACGTGCAATTGCTACTGAATGCGGGCAAAAATGCCGAGTTGCTCAATGATTTCACCGATCTTTGCACTTCGGGAACCAGTTGCACGGTCACCGGATTTTCCTCAGACTTCCCGCTTATGCTGGCGGCATGTGATCTTGTTGTCGGTAAGGCGGGGTGGTTGACTTTGAACGAGGCGATTTCGGCCCATCGCCCCACACTAATCGTCGATGTTGTTCCCGGACAGGAAGAGGGGAACTGCTCCTTCGCCGAGAAGGCCCGGGTGGGACGCCGGGTCAGCCCGATCGAAGTGCCAGCGGTGGTGCAGCACTACGCAGGTTCGGAGTCGGCCTTGCGTGACGATTTCTCTTTTACCAATGAAATGCTTTCCGTCGCTTGGGCGGACGATCTTGCCGACGATTTGAAAAAATGGGCATGGGATAGGTGGTAGCAACTTGCCTTCGATGGAGGAAGAGATTGTCGCCGCTCTGCGTTCAGAAATTTCGGAGTTACGCGCCAGTTGCGAAACCTTGATTTTCGCATTCGATCGCATGTTGAACTTTGCACTCGTTTTTTCCGTGGGAGGTGCGGGTATTGCCTTGACGAAAGGACACTTTATCGTCATGGCAGTTGTGCCCTTCCCTCTGGCAGTTATCGTAGGCTACCTGCTCTCGCTCAACGCGGAAGGTCTGAGTCGTGCCGGGCATAAAAAGTATTTGGAGGAAAAGCTAAACGGAATTCTGGGGGATTCCGTTTACCTTGAGGAAAGCGCAGTCGCGCCCACGCGGCAGGGGGATCACTGGTTCGGCCGCCTTGGTGTGGTGAGCATGCAGCTAACGGTAGGGCTTCTGCTCCTTGGAACTTTTATGCTCGGCCTGCAAGCCGTTCTTCGGGATTACCATCAATACTGGATACTGTACGCAGCGGCGATACTGCTCTCGATTTTTTCGTTAGTGAGTTCTGTCCGTGAGCTCAGTCGAGCGTACGGGCTGGCGTACAAGGCAGCCAGGGAAAGCGATTCCGGGTTTACGCCGTAAACACACGCCGCATGGCGAACGCGGGATTGGGCCCGTCTTGATTCGGCGTAGCGAGCCGGAACGAACTCACCTCATCGACCTTGCTCTGGCCCAGGGCGGACAGGTACCCAAGGAGTACGACTTCCCGTTCCGCGGCTGCCTCGTCCATTACGAGGCACCGGAGATCGAGCGCAGTGTGCTCGACACGGGGAAGCGGAGCCGACGCAGGAAGCCGACATCTACGCACTCGGTGCGTCGCTGTTCATCTCCGCCACGGGCTGGCGGGGTACGTGCGGCCTGACGGTACCTTGCCCGTCACCTTCGACACGCATTCGACGTGTGGCTGCGGGCCGTGCGGGCTGCTGTAGCTGCGGCTACAGGTCTTTGAAGGCGTCCTCGCCGGGCCGCCAGGTCATCCAGGAGCGATCATCGAAACCGTTGAGCGTCGCGATCCTGGACCGACGAGTTCGCCATGGGCTGGGTGAAACTGGATGCAGCCGGTCACGAAGTCGACCTTGACCCCGATGCCGGTCTTCTCGTGAGTGGAGGTCACACTCTGGGCGATGAGTCCACGTAGTGCGTCGGTCCAGCCGGTCTCCGTCGGCGAGAACCGTTGTCCGGACAGTGTGACGGTGGGCAGCACGTCGGATGTGAGCATGGGCCTCTCGTCGGTCGGGCCGTCGAACCGCAGTTGGACATAGTCCAAGACAAATTGCACCGAGTACAACCGGAAGCCGACGAGGCGGCTAAGTAGGGAGTGCAGCTCATATGCCACGACCGGGAGTCTAGCCTCGGCATTTCATGACGGCCCGCCAGTTGCACCGACGAGCCGTCATGAAATGCCGAGGTTAGGCCTCGCATCACGCGTGAGGGAAGGTTCCAAACTTTCCCTCACGCACGCCAGTTGGCGGACGGTAGGGGCCTGAGGCGGGGGGGGTGCCTCTATGTCCTTCGTCAAGGCCACGCCGTCGTTTTGAGGGCATTGATCGCGTTCATGCTGCGAGGGTGACGGCGGGGGTTCGGGGTTCGTAGAAGGTGCCGTCGCGGAGCATCGCGAACAGGACGCTGATGCGTTGGCGGGCGAGGCGGAGGAGGGCTTGGGTGTGGGTCTTTCCGCGGGCGCGTTGCTTGTCGTAGTAGGCGCGGGAGGCGGCATCGGCGTTCATGCAGGCGAAGGCGGAGAGGAACATGGCGCGTTTGAGCTGGCGGTTGCCGCCTCTGGGTGCGTGTTCGCCGTGGATCGAGGTGCCCGACGACTTGGTGGTGGGGGCGAGGCCGGCGTAGGAGGCGAGGTGGGCGGCGGTGGGGAAGCTGGTGCCGTCGCCGACGGTGACCAGCAGGACAGCGGCGGTCCTGACGCCGACGCCGGGCATCGACGTCAGGACCGGGGAAAGAGGGTGGGCCTCCAGCAGGGCGTTGATCTGGGCTTCCAGGGCCCGGCGCTGTTCGTGGACGGCGGCGAGCGAGCGGGCCAGGGAGGGCACGACGATGTCGAGGGTGCCGGTCCCCGGGACCACGACGGTCTGCTCGTCCAACGCCTCGAAGACGTCGTCGATCAGCCGCTGGGCCATGCGCGGGGCCTTGGGCCGGATGAGCTCGACGAGCCTGCGGCGGCCGGCTTTGCGCAGCGCGGCGGGGGAGCCGTAGCGCTCCAGCAGCCAGGTGACGGCCTGGTGGTCGAGGCGGGGGCCCAGGACGCGCTCCAGGCTGGGGTGGAACTGGGTGAGCAGGCCGCGTATCCGGTTGGAGGTGCGGGTGGCCTCGGCCGCGAGGTCCTGGTCAAAGCCCACCAGGACGGTCAGTTCGGCCGTGATCTCGTCGGTGAGTTCCAGCGAGCGCAGGGTGTGCGGCAGGGTGCGGGCCGCGTCTGCGATCACCGCCGCGTCGCGCGCGTCGGTCTTCGCCTCGCCCGGATACAGGTCGGCGATCCGGCGCATCGCCAGGCCGGGCAGGTAGGCGACCTGGCAGCCCGCGTCCCGGGCCACGGCCAGCGGGAGGGCGCCGATGGAGGCAGGCTGGTCCACGATCACCAGGACGGTGCCGAACTTCGCGGTCAGCTTGTCGAAGACGGCCCGCAGTCTCGGCTCGCTGTTGGGCAGCTGCTTGTCGAGGACCTTCTTCCCCGCCGGCGTGAGCCCGTGGCCGTGATGAGCACTCTTGCCGACGTCCAGGCCGAGGAACACGCCCACGTCTTCGGTGTCGAACATCGCGCCCCTCCAGGCGGGTTGAACGTGCCGGCCCCGGCGGTGGTGTCGTACGCGCGCATCCACGTTATGCAGACCTGCCGCCCGCGAGCTGTCCGGCATTGCGCCGGACCGGGCGGCGGCCGGACCTCTCATCAGCGTCTCCGACGGCACCTCCCGGGCCCGGTGACACCACCCCCCAGGTCATGCCTTCGACAGGGGGACACAGTCATGCCGGACCCGGAGGCCAGCGGCCCTCTTGCAGGACCGCGGAAAACATAACGGGGGCGGGGGAGGAGGAAATTCGTGAACCAGTCTGTTCGTGCTCAAGTAGCCTGACTCTCCCATTCGAGACGGGAAGGCTCATGAGCAGCGTCACTCCGCAGCAGTACCGTGAGGCCGTCGAGAGGATGGTCGCCGACTATCGGGCGGCCGGACCGATCGAGACGAAGCAGCGCAGGTACCGATCGGTCCTCATTGGGCATGGCTGGTGCAACGAGGTGCACCGTCTTGCGGAGGCGTCCTTGCATCTTGTTGATCGGGGCTACGGCCATGAGGCACTGATTCTTCTCCGCACCATGTTCGAGACCACCATCAGCCTGCACTGGCTCTCGCAGAAGGGTGACGCTGGTGCGCTCGGAGTGTTTGCCGAGGGAACCCGCTTGAACCGAGCTGCCGCTGACGACATGCAGAAGGGGTTCAATGTGCCGCAGGATCTCATCGACTCGATCAAGGGTGCGCCGGCCGAGAAGACCGACGAGAGCGAGATCTTCCGCAAATTTCAGGCGCAGTGCGATGAAATAGCTCCCAAGCGGGAGCTGTACTCCGTGTACCGCTTCCTGTGTGGCTATGCGCACCCCAGCGCAACCAGCGCCTCTGAGTTTGTCGAGTGGACGACCGAGCCGCCTAGCCTTCGGACCCAGCCCAAGGAGAGTGCCGCCTCCTTGGTGGAGGTTACTCTCGCCATGTGCCTAATTTGGGCGGGCCGTGCCTTCGACGAAATGATCAACGGGAAGCCGCGCAAGAAGTTCCTGCGCTCGGTTGCGAGGGAACTCGGGTTGGCTCCGATCCTGCCTCCAGTGAACTAGCCATGTGGTGCGGTCGACCATAGTGGTGCGGTTGTGGTGCACGCCCCGCCTGCTGGTCTAGACAACAAAGAACCCCCAGGTCTATGACCTGGGGGTTTCGCATGGAGCGGGTGACGAGAATCGAACTCGCACTCTCAGCTTGGGAAGCTTGGGTCTTCCAGGGGCGATGGCTGCACCGACCTGCGGCGGAACGGCTACGGCGCCTGACTGGTTGGCGGCCTGGTCCCTGCCATTCCCCGTGGTTCCCCGCACGATCTGGCACGGGTCTGGCACGGCCGTCGTGAAAGCTGGTGGTCACAAGGCGACGAGGGAGACTAGCTTCCGCCAGCGGCGGCCGGATCGCTCTTCTCGCTGAGGAGAACGGCGCTGAGGAGCGCCCTCCCGAAGCGCTAGCTCAGCCCTGACACAATACGTGCCATGAATATTGGGGGTACGGCCCTAACTGCCGCTGCAGCAGCCGTAGTTGCTGCCGCACTGGGTGCCTGGGGTGCTGTGCGCGCGGCCAGACACAACAGCCGCACGCAACGCAGCAGCCAACACGAACACTGGCGTCGGCAAGGTCGAAGGGACGCCTACACCGCATTCGTCAGCGTTGCTACCGACTACAGCTCAATTGCCGCACGTGCATCCGTACTCGCCCAGGCAGATGGACCGCGGAGCCAGGAGCTGCAGAACCTCCTCGACCAAGCGGCGGAACTCGACAGTTCGCTTGCGAAAGCTGCTGCCGTAGTCGCAGTCGAAGGGCCGCAGGACGTAGCAGCGGCGGCAACCAAGCTGACACGCTCCCTGCAACAGTGGATCAGCGATTCGCGGTATCGACACGAACCGCGCCCACGGCTGCGCCACGCTCCGCCCCCACTTCCTCCGCGAGCAACAATTACGTCATCCGCCAGAGAAGACATGAGAGAGTTCCGCCGGCTGGCAAGCCTTGCCCTGGACGACCCGACTGCGGCACTCGGCTAGCGAGTTCGGGTTCGCCTTGGGACTGTAGCCATGCCGGAGCACCGCTTGGTTCCAACCCCAGCTGGCAGGGACCTCTTCGTCCCGAATCAACTTATGAGGGCGCTCGACCTTGGGCTGATCGCCCTCTCACCTGCTGCGGTAGTCCACACGTGTGCCCGGATGTCCGTCGTTGTACGTCGGCCTTGTCACGCAGTTAGACACTCGGTCCGCGGTGGTGCTGCACAGTCCTACTCCTTACCCGGCTGGTGGTTCTCTGCCGCCCTCAGGGGCAAGAAAGCTCGCATCTGATCGATGGCAGGTTGCACCCCCGAACGCGTCCGGTGCACCAGGCTCATATCCTGCAGGGCGTTCAGGTCCCGGTTGATCATTTTCTGGGTGTGCCCGGCGTAGGGCCTTGACTCTTGATCCTGGATACACGAGACACTGGATCCTGAGGATCTGAGAACGGACATCTCGTGGTCATGAAGAACTATCCGCCGCAGTTCAAAGCGGACGCGGTCGCGCTGTACCAGTCGCGGCCCGAGGCGACGATCCGGCAGGTTGCTGCCGATCTGGGAATCAACCCCGAGACCTTGCGGAACTGGGTGCGGGCAGTCGGCGCGAGCCGGCCGCGGGGACGCCGGACGGAGGTGGCGACCGAGCCGCCGATGCCATTGGAGGCGGAGAACGCCGCTCTGCGCCAGAAGGTCCGCGAGCTGGAGGAAGAACGCGAGATCCTGCGCAAGGCGGCGAAGTATTTCGCCGGGGAGACGCGCTGGTGAGGACCCGTAATTTAACTACTGCCGGAGTTGATCTCGCTGTCGTGGTGCTCGGTTAGGCGCTTCAGGGCTTCGAGTGTGCGGGGAGGGTGGGTCCGGCGGAAGACGAGGACTCTGGCGAGTTCGGGCCCGGCGAAGGCCAGCATTGGCTTGGACTTCCCGGCGTGGTAGCTCAGCATGTTGCGCGTGCGTCCCATCAGCTCGGCCGCGAGGGTCAAGGTGACGGTGTTGCGGCTGCGGAGCACGGCGGCCAGGACGCGGTGGCGGTGATCGAGAACGCCGAAGCCGGGGTTGCGACCACGACCGTCCCTGCCTTCACGCTGTCGTTCGGCTTCGGTGAGAATCTGTTGGCAGGGTTCGAGCTGGAGCACGAGTTGTTCGAACTGTTCACGGGACATGCCGGTGAGTGCGGGGTGGGTGAGGAGGAAGGTGGCCTCGGCCGGGACCGGAGGTCCCGACTCGTCGAGTGGGTCTTCCGGAACCTGCTGGTCGGGGTCCTGTGGGGCGATGGTGTAGTTCCACTCGCCGTGGAACTCGTCGCGTTTGACCCGCCGGTCGACGTTCTTGCGCTCGGCCCGGGTGAGCACGTGGCCGGTGGGGTACGCGTTCTCGTCCAGTGCGGCATGGACCGTCAGTCCGGTGCTGGTGCGGGTGGCAGAGATGGTCTCCAGCAGCACTTCGTAGGTGGTCAGAGGCTGCCCACGCAGGCTGTGGGTGATTCGGGAGAACAGCCGGTGTTCCACTTTGTTCCATTTTGAAGTACCTGGCGGGAAATGCATGATGGTGATGCTCAGCCCACACTCGTCGGCGAAATCGGCCAGGCCCATCTTGAACAGACGGGAGTCGGCCGAGTTGGCTCCTCCGGAGTCTGCGGTGACCAGCAAGCGGTCCACACCGGGGTAGTCGAGGTGCCCTTGGATCTTCCACCAACGGCGCAGGGACTCCACCGCGAAGGCGGCGGTGTTCCGGTCGGTTCCCACGTTGACCCAGCCGCTGTCGCGTCCCAGATCGTAGATGCCATATGGGATGGCGAACGGGGTATCCGGGTCGATGAAGTCGTGGTCCGGGGCAGTGATCGGCTTGCCTTTGGGCCGGTAGGTACGGCCGGGCCGGGCGAAGTCACCGATCGGCTCCTTCGCCTTCGTGTCCACGCTCACCACGGGCAGGCCCCGCGCCAGGAAGTGTTCGGCGGCGGTGTTGATGTGCCGGAACTGGGCGTCCCGGTCGGGCACCTGGCTGCCGGCCCGGGTCTTGGCCATGCCCTGCAGACTGAAGCCCATGGCACGCAAGAGGCTGCCGACCACCGGGGCGCTGACCGGATGCCCGGCATCGGTCAGCTCCCGGGACAAGTCCCGCAGTGAGGCAGTGGTCCAGCGCAGCGGGGACACCGGATCACCCACTGCACGCGGCTCGATCAACAACTCGAGAGCCGCCACCAGACCAGGGTCGCGTTCGGCAGCGCACTTGCGCCCGCCGCCTGGTCTGCGCACCCGCCCCAACGCCTCTGCTCCGCCCGCGAGTTCCTCGCGCCCTCGTGCGACAGTCGACTCCGAAACCTCCGCCAGCCTGGCCACGGCCGTGATCCCGCCGTACCCCAGAGCCTCGGCCTCGGAAGCCAGATACAGACGGCGCTGCCGCTCGTCCAGATGCGGGAGCACCACCGCGAACTTCGCGTCCAGTACCGCCAGGACTTCATCCGGAATCGCCACAACAGCCCAACTGCATGGCAGCAGCGAGGTATCGGCCCGAATCCGGCAGTAGTTAAATTACGGGTCCTGAACCGCTTCCAGTTCGTCGCCGACCACCACCGCCGCTACGGCGTGAAGCGGCTGTGCACCATCCTGGGCATCGCCCGCTCCAGCTCTACTACTGGCGCCGGACGGCCGCAGAGCGGGCCGCCCGGCAGGCGGCCGACGCCCGCCTTGCCGCCCGGATACGGGCCGTGCACCGCGAGTCGGACGGCGCCTACGGCGTCCCCAGGATCACCGCCGAGCTCCGCGAGGCGGGCGAGCGCATCAACCACAAGCGGATCGCGCGGGTGATGCGGGGCGCCGGTCTGGCAGGCGTTCGCCTGCGCCGCAGACATCGCACCACTGTTGCGGACCCGGCCGCGGCGAAGGCCCCGGACCTCGTCTGCCGCGACTTCACCGCGAGTGAGCCGAACACGAAGTACGTCGGTGACATCACCTATCTCCCGCTGGAGGGCGGGAAGTTCCTGTACTTGGCCACCGTCATCGACCTCGCCTCACGCCGCCTGGCCGGCTGGGCGATCGCGAACCACATGCGCACCGACCTCGTCACCGACGCCCTGGCCGCCGCCGAACGGACCCGCGGCAGCCTCGCCGGGGCGATCCTGCACACCGACCACGGAGCCCAATACGCCAGCCGGGCCTTCGCCGACGCCTGCCGCAGAGCCGGCGTCCGCCAGTCCATGAGCGCGATCGGCTCCAGCGCGGACAACGCGCTTGCCGAGTCCTTCAACGCGACGTTCAAACGCGAGACACTCCAGGGCCGCAAGACCTGGTCCAACGAACGCGAGGCCCGCCTCGACGCATTCGGCTGGCTCAACCGCTACAACACCCGACGCCGTCACTCCCGCCTCGGACAACGTAGCCCCATCGCTTACGAGACAGCACTCGACTCAACAGCAACTACCCTGGCCCCAGCCGCATAACCCGTGTCCAAGATTCCGGGTCAAGGCCCGGTTCGGACGGCTGCACGGACGGCCAGTTGGCCAGCCGGACGCGGGCTTCCTGCGCAATGACCGGCCACGGGTCATCAACCAAACGCACAACCGCCGACCGCGGCGACTGCGGATGGCCTGCGACGAGCCTCCGTACGGCGTCATGCGGATCGTCGACCAGCCGTTCCAGCAGCTCAGGCGGGCAGTTGCGCTTACTGGCCACCCGGTCTCGAACCCGCCAGTCCGGATCCTTGATCAGCTCGGCCAGGATCTCCGACGGCACCGTCCTGTTATGTGCAGCCCAGAAACGCATGTCGGGATGGTTACGCACCAGGTTCCACCAGACGGGCAGCGGCATGGCTGCCCACGCCGAGCGGTTGTACTCCGCCGGGTCCTCGCTCTCCCGCAGCCGGATGAACTCCTCAACGGAGGTGATCTCAGAGAAACGGTCCGCCATGGCAGCCAGTAAGCCACGATGTCTAGGTCAGACGTCAAGCATCACCCGACGCCATCCTGTCAACCATCAACTGAGCCCATCGGATCCCCTGCGGCGACGCCCGTTCCGGGCGGAAAATGGGTGTGGTTGCTGTCTGTTGACGCCGATTCGTCTGTGATCTTCGAGGTCGCAACTGAGCCGGGTGCAGGGAGCCAGCCACCGGGCGCCTTCGGTGTCGCTTCGAGCACGCGGATGAGATTCCTCCACCAGCCCCTTGGCTCCCACAGGCAGCAACCGCCCGGGAACTGAGGAGGTAGTTGTGCTGGTGGAGACGCAGGACACCGAGGAGGTCATCGAACGGGTCGCCGCGCTGGACATCGGCAAGGCCGAAGTCGTGTGCTGCACGCGGGTCCCGGGCGAGGGGCCCGCGAGGCGGCGCATGCAGGAGGTCACTACCCACCCGACGATGACGCGCTCGCTGCTGGGCATGTCCGGCCACCTGCGTTGCCTTGGGGTGATACGAGTGGTCATGGAGGCCACCTCGGATTACTGGCGGCCGGCGTTCTACATCCTGGGGGCGGCCGGTTTCGAGGTGTGGCTGGTCAACGCGCGGGACGTCAAGCACCTGCCGGGCCGGCCCAAGACCGACAAGCTCGACGCGGTCTGGCTGGCCAAGATCGCCGAGCGGCAGATGATCCGCCCCAGCTTCGTACCGCCCCGCGAGATTCGCGCGTTGCGGGACCTGACCCGCTACCGCACCGACCTGGTGAACGCGCGCACCGGCGAGAAGCAGCGGGTGGAGAAACTCTTGGAGGACGCGCAGATCAAGGTCACGTCGGTGGCCACCGACATCTTCGGCCCGTCCGGGCGGGACATGCTCGCCGCGCTCATCACGGGCGAGCGTGACCCCAAAGTGCTGGCCCAGTACGCCCGTCGGCGTCTGCGCGCCAAACTCAGCGAGTTGGAGGAGGCGTTCACCGGCCACTTCACCGACCACCACGCGTTCCTGCTCATCCAGATGCTCGGCCGCATCGACGCCATCAACGCCGACATCACGGCGCTGGATGCGCGGATCGGCTCGGAGGTCGCCCCCTACGCCGACGCGATCGCCCGGCTGAGCGAGATCCCCGGCATCAGCCCGGTCGCCGCCCACGTCATCATCGCCGAGATCGGCCTGGACATGACCCGGTTCCCCACCGCCGCCCACCTCGCCTCCTGGGCGAAGTTCGCCCCCGGCGTCAAGGAGTCCGCCGGGAAGAAGAAGGGCCGGGGCACCACCGGTCACGGCAACTCATACCTGGCCCGCGTGCTCGGCAACTGCGCCACCGCCGCCGGCAAGACCGACACCTTCCTCGGGGAACGCTACCGGCGCATCGGGCGACGGCGGGGCAAGAAAGAAGGCCCTGGTCGCGGTCGGCCGCTCACTCTTGGTGGTGATCTGGCACCTGCTGTCGGCCCCAGATGCCCGCTTCCACGACCTGGGCTCCGACTACTACGAGGCCCGCATCGACCCCGAACGTCGCAAGCGCCAGCACATTCGCCACCTCGAAGCCCTCGGCTTCGAGGTCACTCTCGCCCCCACTGCGTGACAGCGACACCGCCCGCCCGCCGGCACCACGCCCACGGGCTGATGACGCACGCCTTCCGAACCCTCCATTTTCGGATGAGACGGAAACTGAGACGGACAACGAAGAAGGGCCCCACCGCGAACGGTGGGGCCCTTCGACATCGTGCCCGGTGAGGCACTGGCGGAGGATACGAGATTCGAACTCGTGAGGGGTTGCCCCCAACACGCTTTCCAAATGTTCGTCCGGGGGTTCGGGGATGTGCGGGAGCATTCTGACCTGCGGTGCAGCCGACTCGGGTGGGGCTTCTGAACGATGTCGTACGGCGATGAACGCAACCAGAACCGCAACCACTGCTGACCTACTTGCCGTGTTCTGGGCCGTACCACTGGAGGGCTTGCCCGGTCACTGCGGCGATGCACTCGAAGTCGTGATCGCGATGGAGCAGGGTGAGTCCCTGCAGCTCAGCGGTCGCCGCGACGACGAGGTCGACAGCTCCGGCACTTCGGTGTTTCCCCTGCTTGGTGAGGGCTTCCTGGACCTGCCAGGCGCGGTCGTAGGCGCGGTCGTCGACGGGAACCCAGCCGAAGATCAGCCGCATGTCCTCGATGCGGCGCGCCCGGTCGGCGGCCGACCGTGCGCTGTAGAAGAACTCGAACTCGGTGATCGGGCAGGTCGCGATGAGCCCGGCGGCTGCAGCCTGGTCCCAGCCGTACTGCTCCGCGTCCTCGCGCATGAATCGAGCGAGCGCGCTGGTGTCGATCAGGAGCTGGGCCGCGTTCACCGACGGTAGTTCCCCTTGTTCTCGAACAGCTCCAGATCGAATGCGCCGTCCCCGGCCGAGGCCCGCAGCCGGGCGAGTGCCAGGGCGCGACGCCGACTCTCCAGCACCTCGCGAAGAGCGGTGTTGACGGTCTCTTTCTTGGTGTTCGTCCCGAGGGCTTTCGCCACGTCCGCGACCAGGTCGTCGTCCAGGTCGATAACTGTCCGAGTCATGTACGCCTCCTGATATCAAATGTGGAGTCAGGCATATCTCAAGAGGTGACCGTGGGGGTGGCTCGCCGGGACACACGACCCTGGCCGCCGAGTCCTAGGCGGGCATTACGCCATGGATGCGCGAGAGAGTGAAGACGCGTTCCGCTTCGCGCAGGTGGCACCAGGCGTTGAGGTAGGGCGGGTCGAGTTCGAGGTCGCTGAGGGTGCGTACGGTCCGGCTGCCCGAGGCGGCGATGTACTCGACCGTGATGGCCGCACCGACGTCGATGGCATGGGCGACCTGGCGGACGTCGCTGTACGACAGGTGCTTCGCGTATCCGGCGACGATCTCCTCGGTGTCCGTCGCGAAAGGCACCCCGCTGCCGAACGGGTCGGGTTCCGGGGCGTTCGGCGGTGCCTTGAGCAACCGGTCGGCCAGGACGTCCACGTCCGTCCCGGCGTCGATCGGCATCTTCGAGGCGTGGGTCGCGGTGGTCCGGGGGCCGCGCCGCCCGACGTTCCCTCGCGGGGGCGGGACGGCAGCGGCGGCCCTCTGAGGCAGGCGCTTTTCGATGCGTACCGTTCCCCCGGCGGTCTCGGCGACCGGGGCGTAGCCCGCGGCACGGAGCGTGGCGAGAGTCGTCGCGGGTGGGCTGTCGCTGACCAGGACCGTCGGGGCGAGCCGCCGCAGGGCGAGCTTGGACAGTGCGCGGTGGGCGGCGAGTTCGGCCAGGAGCGCGGGTTCGTCGCCGTGGATGACACAGGCCGCGGGGGCGATACGCACCCGTCCGTGACCTCGTGCGGTGTCGGCGATGAGATAGGTCAGCGGCTGTGGCAGGGCCGTGGCGGAGGCGGCTGCCAGGCCGGCCGTGATGTCGTCGGGGGTGCGGCCGGCGTCCAGAGCCCGGCGGATACTGCCGGTACTGAAGCGCCATACCGACGCCGTGCCACTGGTCTCCCGGTCGGCCGTCGAACCCAGCAGCGCCGCGAGTCGAGCGGACGGGGTGCCGGTGACGACGGCGGTGAGGTCGGCGCCGATCCGGGCGGTCGTGGTCGCGGGGGGCAGCAGCCGCCGGGCCGTGATGTCGAGCTCTTCGTCGGCGTGGGCGGCCAGGTGGACGCCGAGCGGGGACAGCGCACCCCGCGCCAGCACGCCCAGCAGTTCGCTTTCGCGGATCACGGCGCTGAACGCTGCCGTGTTCTCGGGCGAGACGTCGTCGGCGAGCGGACGGTGCCAGGCCACGAGCGGCCCCAGCTCCGAAGCGACCTTCACTCCCTGTCCTGCCGGGAGCTCCGCAGCCGCGGTGAGCAGTCCGTGGCGGGCCTGTAGACAGCCGCCGCAGTCAGGCGTACCGGCGAGCGCGGGAAGCGCCTTGTCGTCGTCGCGCGCCCGGGTGGGGGTGAGTGGCAGGTCCCGCCATGCCCGGAGCAGTACGGCGAGCTGTTCTGCGGGCTCCTGCTCGGCCCAGGCGTCGTACGCCTCGGTGGGAGGTACACCATCGCCGTCGCGGGCCAGCAGTCCGGCGGCGTACGCGGTCTCCAGAACGATGCGTACGACGGCGTCGTCCGCTTGGGCTGCCTTGCCGAGCCGGGCCAGTTCACGCGCGCCGATCCCGCCCGACTTCAGCCGGGTCGGTGGAGTGGTCGCGCACGCCGAGAGAACGGAGGCGGCTTGGGCCGCGAACGAGGTGGCGGCCACGGCGGCCTCCCGCTCCACCTCCGAGGAGGTGATGGGCACCAACTGTGTGACGGGCGGCAGGGGTTCGAACGGAGCGTGCCAATCGGGGCCCCGTAGAGCCAAGGCCACCTCGACCGGCATCCGGACGGGCCCGTACCGGTGACGGTCCTGGAGCAGAAGCCCGCGGTCGAGTGCCCATCGGGCGCCTGGCCGGCGGTCGCGGCCAGGAGCCCCGAACACCATGAACAGCGACTGACGCGGCGTGGACCTGGCACTCTGCTCAAGCAACTTCCGTGTGGCCGCCGGTGCCTCGGCCGCCAACGCGGCGACCCGTTCCGCGTCACTGTGATGCTCCACCAGAGCCGCGAGCCGCTGCTGCTTGGTGCCGGGTGGCTTGATACCCAGGACGGCCAGCATGCCGCGCAGTTCCTCCGAGGTGGTGCCGGCCGCCAGCTCTTCCAGCGGAGCGTCAAGTCCCAGGGGCGTGCTCCACGCCTGCCGCAAGGGCGGGGGCATGCGGAGTGCCTCGTTGCCGTCGTGCCACACGAGCGCCCGATCCGACAGCGCCTCCAGGGTCGCGTCCAGCGCGTGTACCGCCGCAGGAGATGTCGAGCCGAGCAACTCCGCGAGGCTGTCCCGGGTCGCTCGTGCTCCCAGGGCTGCCAGCGC
Organism: Streptomyces sp. NBC_00576; assembly: GCF_036345175.1. Lineage (NCBI taxonomy): Bacteria > Bacillati > Actinomycetota > Actinomycetes > Kitasatosporales > Streptomycetaceae > Streptomyces > Streptomyces sp. NBC_00576. Next base: position 5,592,753 of record NZ_CP107780.1, read on the forward strand.
CTCAGCGACCTGCAAGCACGGCAGCGTGAGTTGGGGCAGGGCGAGTGCCACGGACCCCGGCCGTTGGAGACGGTCCGCCAGTTCCCCAACCGAGCGCGGTTCCGGAGAGGAGGCTGCGTCCTTCCGCATGGCGAGTACGCGTGCCAGGCGGGAACCGTCGAGTTTGCTCAGCCAAGTCGCAAGCGCCGATCGGGACTTCATGAGGGTGCACCTCGACAGACAGGGAACGTCACGGGCGGGCCGAAGCCGCTTCGGCGCCATGGTCAAGGATGGCGCAGTTCCATGATCCGCGGATGCCGTACGAAGACAGAGTCCGGGGCACCTCCCCCGCCGGGCTCGTCCTGCAGGAGGTGCCCGGCGGCAGAAGAAGACGCGGGCTACCCGCTGTCGAAATATCCTTAATGGGCGTACATAAACGCAACCAAAACTGCAACCAGCGCACAGCGAAGGGCCCCACCGCGAGCGGTGGGGCCCTTCGACATCGTGCCCGGTGAGGCACTGGCGGAGGATACGAGATTCGAACTCGTGAGGGGTTGCCCCCAACACGCTTTCCAAGCGTGCGCCCTAGGCCACTAGGCGAATCCTCCGACGCGAACATTACATGACCGTGGGTGGTGCTTGCGAACTCGTTCGGACCCCCTGCGATCAGGTACGCTGGGCCTCAGCCCCTCACGCGGCGCTATCTGACTGAACTCCCCCAGGGCCGGAAGGCAGCAAGGGTAGGTTGGCTCTGGCGGGTGCGTGGGGGGTCTTCTGTGTGCCTGGTCAGAGGCGTCCCGCACGGGGTGAGCCGGGCGAGCGGGGTCGACTGTCAGTGGGGCCCGATATCGTCGTATGCGTGTCGTCCCTTGCGCTGTACCGCCGCTATCGCCCGGAGTCGTTCGCCGAGGTCATCGGGCAGGAGCATGTAACCGACCCGCTGCAGCAGGCGCTGCGGAACAACCGGGTCAATCACGCGTACCTGTTCAGCGGGCCGCGTGGCTGCGGGAAGACGACCAGCGCGCGCATCCTGGCGCGCTGCCTGAACTGCGAGAAGGGGCCCACGCCGACGCCCTGCGGCGAATGCCAGTCCTGCCAGGACCTGGCGCGCAACGGGCCGGGGTCGATCGATGTCATCGAGATCGACGCCGCGTCGCACGGTGGTGTGGACGACGCGCGTGACCTGCGCGAAAAGGCCTTCTTCGGGCCGGCGAGCAGCCGCTACAAGATCTACATCATCGACGAGGCCCACATGGTCACGCCGGCCGGTTTCAACGCGCTGCTCAAGGTCGTCGAGGAGCCGCCGGAGCACCTCAAGTTCATCTTCGCGACCACGGAACCCGAGAAGGTCATCGGGACGATCCGCTCCCGGACCCACCACTACCCCTTCCGGCTGGTCCCGCCGGGCACGCTCCGCGAGTACCTCGCGGAGGTCTGCGGGCACGAGAACATCCCGGTCGCGGACGGCGTGCTCCCGTTGGTCGTCCGGTCCGGTGCGGGTTCCGTACGAGACTCGATGTCCGTCATGGACCAGCTGCTGGCCGGCGCCGGTGCCGACGGCGTGACGTACGCCATGGCCACCTCCCTGCTCGGCTACACGGATGCCTCGCTGCTCGACTCCGTGGTCGAGGCGTTCGCCTCCGGGGACGGAGCGGCGGCCTTCGAGGTCGTGGACCGCATCATCGAGGGCGGCAACGACCCGCGCCGTTTCGTCGCCGACCTGCTCGAACGGCTGCGCGACCTGGTGATCCTCGCCGCTGTCCCGGACGCGGCGGAGAAGGGGCTCATCGACGCCCCCGTGGACGTGGTGGAGCGTATGCAGGCCCAGGCCGGCGTCTTCGGCGCCGCCGAACTCAGCCGCGCCGCCGACCTCGTCAACGACGGACTCACGGAGATGCGGGGCGCGACCTCTCCCCGACTCCAGCTGGAGCTCATCTGCGCGCGCGTGCTGCTCCCCGCCGCGTACGGCGACGAGCGCTCGGTCATGGCCCGGCTCGACAAACTGGAGCGCGGAGTCAACTTCTCCGGCGGCCCAGCGGCGGGCATGGGAGGCGCCGGAATCCCCATGGGGTACGTGCCGGGACCCGGTGCGCATGGCGGGGCCCCGGTACACGAGGGATCGGTACCCGGCGGTGGTCCTGCGGGCGCGCCGATTCCGGCGGGCGGCGGGGTCGCGGCTGCGCGGGCGGCGGCGAGGGGGGCGGATGCCCCGGGCGCGCCGGTCATGCCCGGTGAATCAGGCATGCCGGGTACGCAGGGTCCGGTCGGCGTACCCGGTACGGCGGCCACGGGCGGAGCGCCTGCCCCGCAACCCCAGGCCCAGCCTCAAGCCCAGCCCCCCCAAGCCCAGCCCCAAGTCCAGGCCCAGGCTCCGGTTGCGCCGGCCCCCGCCCAGGCCGCCCCCGCCCCCGGCGCCTGGCCCACCGCGACGACCGCGGGCAGTGGTCGACGCCCCGGTGGCTGGCCCACGGCGACACCTGCCGGGGGCGGACAGCCCCCGGCATCCGCCGCGCCTGCTCCGGCAGCGGCCTATGCCCAATCCCAGCCCCAGCCCCAGCCCCAATCCCTGGCCCAGGGTCCGGCTCAGGTCCCCGCCGCGCAGGCCGGCGCCCCCGTGCCCGGCGGCCTCGACCCCCGCATGCTCTGGCCGAACATCCTGGAGTCGGTGAAGAACCGCCGCCGGTTCACCTGGATCCTGCTCAGCCAGAACGCCCAGGTCAGCGGCTTCGACGGCACCACTCTCCAGCTGGGCTTCATGAACGCGGGCGCGCGGGACAACTTCTCCAGCAGCGGCAGCGAAGAGGTGCTGAAGCAGGCGCTGGCGGAGCAGTTCAACGTCCAGTGGAGGATCGAGGCGGTCGTCGACCCGACGGGCGGCGGCCAGGCAGCCCCGGCGACCGGCGGCTACGGCGGAGGCGGCGCCCCCGGTGGTTACGGCGGCGGAGGCGGCGGTGGCGGTTACGGCGGCGCGGCTACGACGCCTGCCTCCCACCAGCAGCCGGCCCCCCCGCCACCCGCACCGGCCGCCTCCCAGGCATCCGGCGCTCCCCGCCCCCAGTCCTCCGCCCCGGTCCCGCAGCCCTCGGCCCCGGAACCCCCGCCGCCCATCGCCCCCGAGGACGACACCGCCGAGGACGACGACCCCGACCTCGACGAGTCCGCCCTCTCCGGCCATGAACTGATCGTGCGTGAACTGGGGGCGACGGTGGTGGAGGAGTTCTCGAACGAGTAGTTCACCCACCACTCGCTCCCGGAACCCCTTCGGCACCCCCCAGCCCCCAGTCCCCAGTCCCCAGCCCCCAGCCCCCAGCCCCCTGGCCCCTGACCCCCAGCCCCCAGCGAGCCCCGCACCGACACCGCCAAGCACTCCACCCCGACCACTAAGCTGACCTCCGTGAAGGTCCTCCTCATCGGTAACGGTGCCCGCGAACACGCCCTGTGCCGCTCCCTGTCCCTAGACCCCGACGTCACCGCGCTGTACTGCGCCCCCGGCAACGCCGGCATCGCCGAGGTCGCCGAGCTGCACCAGGTCGACCCCCTCGACGGCAAGGCCGTAGCGGCGCTGGCCCTGGAGCTGGGCGCCGAACTGGTCGTCGTGGGGCCGGAGGCGCCGCTCGTCGCCGGGGTCGCCGACGCCGTGCGTGAGGCGGGCATCCCGGTCTTCGGCCCCTCCGGGGAGGCCGCGCAGCTGGAGGGCTCCAAGGCCTTCGCGAAGGACGTCATGGCGGGAGCCGGCGTCCCCACGGCCCGTTCGTACGTCTGCACGACGCCGGAGGAGGTCGACGAAGCCCTCGACGCCTTCGGCGCCCCGTACGTCGTTAAGGACGATGGACTCGCGGCCGGCAAGGGCGTCGTGGTCACCGCCGACCTCGAAGAGGCCGCCGCGCACGCGAACTCCTGCGACCGCGTCGTCATCGAGGAGTTCCTCGACGGCCCCGAGGTCTCCCTCTTCGCGATCACCGACGGCGTGACGGTCCTCCCGCTCCAGCCCGCCCAGGACTTCAAGCGCGCGCTGGACGACGACGAGGGCCCGAACACGGGCGGCATGGGCGCCTACTCGCCGCTCCCCTGGGCCGACCCGAAGCTGGTCGAGGAGGTCCTCCAGACGGTCCTGCAGCCGACGGTCGACGAACTGCGCCGCCGCGGCACCCCCTTCTCCGGTCTCCTCTACGCGGGCCTCGCGATCACCTCGCGCGGCGTCCGCGTGATCGAGTTCAACGCCCGCTTCGGCGACCCGGAGACCCAGGTGGTCCTGGCCCGCCTGAAGACCCCGCTGGCGGGCATCCTCCTCGCGGCGGCAAACGGCACCCTCGCCGACCTGGAGCCGCTGCGCTGGAGCGATGACGCGGCGGTCACCGTGGTCATCGCCTCGCACAACTACCCCGGCACCCCGCGCACCGGCGACCCGATCACCGGCCTCGCCGACGTGGCCGCCGAGGACGCCCCGCACGCGTACGTCCTGCACGCCGGTACGAAGCGAGACGGCGACGCGGTCGTGAGCGCGGGCGGCAGGGTGCTCTCCGTGACAGCGACCGGCAATGACCTGAGCCAGGCCCGCGACCGCGCGTACACCGCCCTCGGCCGCATCCACCTGGACGGCTCCCAGCACCGCACGGACATCGCGGCGAAGGCGGCAGCAGGGGAGTAGTCCGGACACACGGCGATGAACCTCTCGGGCCCCGCATCCGTCTAAGGATGCGGGGCCCGAGAGTCTTTGTGACGCGTCCGCGGGGCTCTCGAACCTCTCCCAACTGCAACTTTGTCGTCGCCGTGTGTCATCCACCTCTCCCCAAAGCCATTCCATCGAGTGACCGATCCCCCATCCGGCTGACGACGACCGAGCCCCCAACTATGGTGCGGCGCAAGCGTTCCGGCACTTGGCCCACCGGCATTGCGATGTCAGTGCCGGGTGCCACAGTGGGGGAGTGAGCAATGTCAGGTGTGTGCGGAAAAGGTAGGGGGTGACATCCGGTCGTGACCGGTATGGGTGTGGAGGCGGGCGCGCAGGTCGCGCGTTCCCGGGCCCTCGCCGTGCTGCGCATCCGCAGCAGGGCTCTGGCCGTCGCCCTGCTGCCCGCAGCCCTCGCCGTAGTGCTCTGGGCCGGCGGCTCCACCGACCACCTCGTGGGCGGCGGCTGGCACCTGGCCCGCTTGATCACGAGCGCCGCCGCAGTCGTCGTACTCCTCGCAGCGGCCGTCATCGCCCTGGTCGTCGCCCGTGCCCGCCCCGCGATGAGCCCCACGGTCCCGATCGCCGAGGAATCGGCCCTGGACCTCTACCACCTGGTGCGCGACCTGGCCGACCGCCTGGGCGTCCCCGCGCCCTCCGCGATAGCGCTCACCCCGGACTGCGACAGCTGGCTGGAGGACCGCACCCACCCCGCCAACGCCCCGCCCCCGCCGACGGGCCGTGACGAGATATCGGGCGTACGAGGCCTGCGCCCCGCCTTCCAGGGGCAGCGCCGGCGTACGACGGCGGCCGCGTCCCCCGTCCTCGTGATCGGCTCGCCGTTCCTGTGGTGGATGCGCGTCGCCGAGCTGCGCGCGGTCCTCGCCCCGGTCGTCGCGGGTACGGGGCCCTCGGCGCATCCGGACATAGCGGGGGCCCGGCGCTTCGTACGGGGCCTGGACGCGGCGGTGGCCGTGGCCACGGCGCCGCAGCGCGGCCCCGTGTCCCGTGCGGCGCTCGCGGGCGTCGGCTGGGTGGCGAGGCTGCTGCTGCGCAGCTGTCGGGTGCATGCGACCGAGATGGAGCGCGGGGTCGCGTCGGCCGCCGCCGAGCGTGCACAGGCTGTGGACTACGGGCTGCGGATCGTTGCACAGGAGCAGGTCGGCCTGGCGTACGCGGGCTGGGACCGGCTGCTGACCCGGGTCGCGCTTCCCGCCTGGCGGATGGGCCGCTGGCCGGCCCGGCTGGACGCGGGCGTCGTCGCGGCGCTCACGGAACTGTCCCGCCGCGATCGGCTGGCCGAGGGCTTCACCTCCCGTCTGGGCGAACGCCCGGCCTGCGACCTGCTGGAAGAGCCCGGCCTGGTCGACGAGGCGGCCTCACTGCTGGCTGCCCGCCTGTTCCACGGCGGCCCGGCCGAGTCCGGCCCGGACTGGGCGCCGGTCGACTGGCAGGAGTACCCGGACGAGGTGGTCGACCGCAAGTGGCGTACGGATGCGGCCCGCCTGCACCGAGTCCTGGACGCCCTCGGAGTCCACCGCACCACGACACCCACGCCCCAGGCCCCCGTCGCCCCGACCCTGTCCCGGGTGATGAACCACCTGGCGACGCCCCAGACCCCCGCGACGACGACGGCGATGGAGTCGGCAGAGGACGAGTACGAGTACGGGGATGTCGACGGAGAGGTCGACGGGGACGGGGACGACGAACGGGTGGGAAGCGAGCGCGGTGAGGCTCTTGCCGCCGGGCTCAGTGCGGAGGTGGCCCGGGAGGAGGAGGCGGCGGCGCCGGCGGGCCGGCAACAGGCCCCCGCAGGGCTGAGCAGCCAGGGCTCGGAAGCGGCCTTCTGGGACGACGGCACGCTGCCCCTGTTCCCGCTGCAGCCCCCGCGCACGGGCCGCGAACTGCTCGCCGATCACGTCACCGCGATGGTGTGCTGCGCGGCGATGGACACGGCGGGCGCGACACCGGGCCTGGACTGGCTCGACGGCCCCTCCCTCCTCCTGCACGGCGAACGAGCGGCCGACCTGGGCCCAAAGGTCCTGACCCTCATAGAAACGGGCGACCCGGCCCCCCTGGAGGCATGGCTCCGCACGACAGGGGTACGCCCGGAGAAGCCGGTACGCCTGGTCTGACCCCGAGGCCTTTCCGGGAACGGGATGGGACGGGTAGGGGTGGCGGGGGCGAAGAAACCGGTCGGACCCCTCCCTTCCGCTTATGGCCAATTCGCGACGAATGGTGACGGACTGCGTGCGTAATGTGATGTGCTGGGACCGAACACGCACATGGCAATCGCTCGGGACATAGGACACGGGACGTAAGGCAGCTGACGGGGGAGCCAGGGAGGGTGTCATGGGGTCGCAGCCGATCCGACGCTGGGAGTCGGGAGCACTCGCGCACGCCGTCACGGATCCCTTCGGCCTGGGCCCGGTCCCCTGGCTCCGAGGCAGCGAGACCTACTTCGACGACACCGGCCACGTGGTCCCCTGGTATGTCGACCCCTTAGACCCCACACCCGCCCCCACCGCCCGAGCCCAAGGCACCGCCAGAGTCCCCGCCCCCCGCACCGCACCCCCCACGACCGGCGGCCCCCGCGCCGCCGACGACGTGCACCGTCAGATCAAGGGGTTCGCCTCCACCGGCCCGGCCGCCCCCGGCGAATCGATCGATTTCCACATCACCGTCGATCCGCCGCAAGAGTTCGCCGTGGACATCTACCGGATCGGCCACTACGGCGGAGACGGCGCTGCGAAGATCACGACGAGCCCCCGCCTCTCGGGCATCGTCCAGCCCCCGCCGCTCACCGCCGACCGCACCGTCTCCTGCCACCACTGGTGGCTGTCCTGGCGCCTGCAGATCCCGACGTACTGGAACATCGGGGCATACGTCGCCGTCCTCACCACTGTCGACGGCTACCGCTCCCACATCCCCTTCACGGTCCGCGACAACCACCCGGCGGACCTGCTGCTCCTCCTGCCGGACATCACCTGGCAGGCGTACAACCTCTACCCGGAGGACGGCCGCACCGGCGCGAGTCTCTACCACGCCTGGGACAAGGACGGCCGGCTCCTCGGCGAGGCCGACGCCGCGACCACCGTCTCCTTCGACCGCCCGTACGCCGGCGCGGGCCTCCCTCTCCATGTGGGCCACGCCTACGACTTCATCCGCTTCGCCGAGCGCTACGGCTACGACCTCGCCTACGCCGACGCCCGCGACCTGCACGCCGGCCGCGTCGACCCCACCCGCTACCGGGGCCTGGTCTTCCCGGGCCACGACGAGTACTGGTCCACGTCGATGCGTCGCACCACCGAACTCGCCCGCGAGAACGGCACATCCCTCGTCTTCCTCTCCGCCAACACCATGTACTGGCAGGTGGAGCTGGGCCCGTCCCCGTCGGGCGTCCCGGACCGCCTCCTCACCTGCCGAAAGCGGCGCGGCCCCGGAAAGTCGGCCCTGTGGCGCGAGATCGACCGCCCCGAGCAGCAGTTGATCGGCATCCAGTACGCGGGCCGGGTCCCCGAGCCCACTCCCCTGGTCGTCCGCAACGCCGACCACTGGATGTGGGAGGCGACCGGCGCCCACGACGGCGACGAGATCGACGGCATGGTGGCCGGCGAGGCCGACCGCTACTTCCCGCGCACCCAGCTCCCCGAGCACGACGACCGCATCCTCCTCGCGCACTCCCCGTACGCCGACAGCGAAGGCGCCCTCCGTCACCAGGAGACCTCCCTCTACAGGGCGCCCTCCGGCTCCCTGGTCTTCGCGTCCGGAACGTTCGCATGGTCCCCGTCCCTGGACCGCCCCGGCCACGTGGACCCCAGGGTCCAGCGGGCCACCGCGAACCTCCTGGACCGCATCTGCAAACGGGACTGAGCCGCCTTCCTCCTGCCCCTGGCGAGAACGAGTGCTCCGCATACGGGAGAATCGAGCCACTTGGTCATCACCACGGGGAGGAACCGTGTCCGGATTCGTAGAAAAGCCCGAGCCCCTTCAGGTTCCGGGTCTGGTGCATCTGCACACCGGCAAGGTGCGCGACCTGTACCAGAACGAGGCGGGCGACCTCGTGATGGTCGCCAGCGACCGCATCTCCGCTTTCGACTGGGTGCTGCAGACGGAGATCCCCGACAAGGGCCGCGTCCTCACCCAGCTCTCGCTCTGGTGGTTCGACCAGCTCGCCGACCTGGCCCCCAACCACGTCCTGAGCACCGACCTCCCGCCGGGCGCCCCCGCCGACTGGGCGGGCCGCACCCTGATCTGCAAGTCCCTGCGCATGATGCCGGTGGAGTGCGTGGCCCGCGGCTACCTCACCGGCTCCGGCCTCACCGAGTACAACGTCTCCCGTACGGTCTGCGGCCTGGCCCTCCCCGAGGGCCTCACCGACGGCTCCGAGCTCCCCGCCCCGATCTTCACCCCGGCCACGAAGGCCGCGGTCGGCGAGCACGACGAGAACGTGTCGTACGAGGAGGTCGCCCGCCAGGTCGGCGCCGAGTCCGCCGCGCAGCTTCGCCAGGCGACCCTCGCCGTGTACTCCCGCGCCCGCGACATCGCCCGCGACCGGGGCATCATCCTCGCGGACACGAAGTTCGAGTTCGGGTACGAGAGCACCGAGAGCGGCGAGAGGCTGATCCTGGCCGACGAGGTCCTCACCCCGGACTCGTCCCGCTTCTGGCCGGCCGACCAGTGGGAGCCGGGCCACGCGCAGCCCTCGTTCGACAAGCAGTTCGTACGGGACTGGCTCACGTCCTCGGAGTCCGGCTGGGTCCGCGCCAGCGAGCAGCCGCCGCCGCCGCTCCCGCAGATCGTCACCGACGCGACCCGCGCGAAGTACATCGAGGCGTACGAGCGCCTGACGGGCCTGAGCTGGACGTAGCGACGGCGCCCGCGCACGACAAAGCCCCCCGGCCGGAGCCGGGGGGCTTTGATCTGGAGCGGACGACCAGGTTCGAACTGGCGACCTCAACCTTGGCAAGGTTGCGCTCTACCAACTGAGCTACGTCCGCATCGCGTCCCAGTACGTGCAGTACGTGTCATACATGCCGTACGTGCCGTGGCGCGAGACCAACTATACCCAACCCCGAAGCCGTGCGAGCCGCACAGCCGCGTGCCGGTTCTCCGCCCCGAGTTTCGAGACGGCCGACGACAGATAGTTCCGTACGGTCCCCTGTGACAGCGCGGCCCGTTCCGCGATCTCCGCGACCGGTGCGCCGTCGGCGGCGAGTTCGAGCACCTCGGCCTCGCGCGCGGTCAGCGGGGAGTCCCCGGCGGAGATCGCGTCGGCGGCCAACTCGGGGTCGACGTAACGGTTTCCGGCGTGCACGGTACGGATGATCTCGGCGAGCCGCTGGGCACTGACGGTCTTGGGGACGAACCCCCGCACACCCGCCGCAAGCGCCCGCTTCAGATGCCCCGGGCGGCCGTGACTGGTCACGATCAGCACCCGGCACTCGGGCAGTTCGGCCCGCAGCGATGTGGCGACCTTCACACCGTCCGCGCCCGGCATCTCAAGGTCGAGCACCGCGACGTCGGGCCGGTGCGCCCGGGCCATGGCCAGCGCCTCGGGCCCGGTGGCAGCCTCGGCGACCACCACGAGGTCGTCCTCCAGGCCGAGCAGCGCGGCCAGCGCACCCCGGATGAGGTGCTCGTCGTCGGCGAGCAGCAGCCGTACACCGCTCATGAAGTGACCCCACTCACAACGATCCCTGCATCAGACCCAGACCCAGACCCCGAGCCCGAACCCGCGGGGAGGGGCACGGTGGCGACCACCCGGAACCGGTCCTCGCCCGCACCGACCACCCCCGCCTCCAGTCGCCCGTCGACGGCCGACAACCGTTCCCGCAGCCCGACAAGCCCGGACCCCGTCCCCGACCCGATGCCCCCACCGGAACCCCCACCGCCGACCCCGTCGTTCTCCACGGTCAGCACCACCCGCCCGTCACCGACCCGAACCTCCACCCCGCACCACCCGGCATCCCCGTGCCGCAGCACGTTGGTCGTCGCCTCCCGCACCACCCACCCGAGCGCCGACTGCACCTCACCAGGCAGCCCGACCGCTTCCCCGGTCACCTCGCACGAGATCCCCGCGGCGGTCAACACCCCTTGCGCACCGAGGAGTTCCGCACCGAGGTCGGCCTCGCGGTACCCCCGTACGACATCCCGTACCTCCCGCTGCGACTCGTGTGCGATCCGCTGTACCTCGATCATCTGGTCGACGGCCTCGGGCCGCTCGCGTCGGGAGAGCTGCACGGCCAGCTCGCTCTTGAGGGCGATCACCGCCAGGTTCCGCCCCATCACGTCGTGCAGATCACGCCCGAACCGCAGCCGTTCCTCGGCGACGGCGAGCCGGGCCCGGGTCTCGCGGGCCTCGTCGAGTTCGTACACGGCTCTGAGCAGCCAGACGGAGAAGGCGTAGGTGAACGAGATGAACCCGGCGCCGAGGAGTACGGCCAGCCCCGTGCCGAAGGCCGCGGCCACCGGGAGGCCCAGCGGGAGGGCCACGGCGACCGAGCCCACAGCCAGCCCGGCCACCAGAGACAGCATGCGCAGTCTGCTGCGCAGACCGAGGGTGAGGGTGCCGGCGCCGAAGGACATCACCCCGCCGAACAGGCTCCCGGCGGCGGTCTTCGTATCCTCGCCGCCTGGCCCGTGGGTGGCCAGGACGAGAGCCACGACCCCGGTCGCCGCGGTGACGGCGCCGAGCACGGCCAGCAGTCGCAGGGGCTGTTCCCGGGTCCCGCGGACCCAGTCCAGCGCCCGGGACGCGGTTACCGCGCAGAGCACGGAGTGCGCGCACACCAGCAGGAACAGCCAGGGCGCGAGCCGCGCCCCCACCTGCCCGAGGAGGGGCAGTCCGATCGCGGTGACCTCGACGAAGGGGAACAGATGAAACGACCAGCGCGTGTACGTCTCCACCTTCGCCGGAGTGCTCTTGCGCCCCCACCAGTTCCCGGGCCTGCGCATTTTCCTGATCCCCCGTCTCCTACCGCCGCGGTTCCCAGCGGAACCACCGTCGTACAGCAAACACCGACAGGACGGTCCAGGCCAGGCCGGTCAGTACGGCGCCCATGGCCTCGTACGCCGAGAGGTCGCCGGTCCAGGCGCCGCGTACGAGGGTGATCGTGGGCGTCAGCGGGAGCAGCTCGCAGAACGAGGCGAGCCGGTCGGGCAGCATCTCCAGCGGGACGGTGATCCCGGAGCCGATGAACGAGAGGAGCATCAGCGGCAGCGAGGTGACCTGCGCGCTCTCGGTGGTCCGGCTGAAGCTGGCGGTGAGAGCGGCCAGCGCCACGCATGTCACCAGGCCCAACAGCAGCCCGATGACGGCGAGTTGGGGCGCCGAGGGTGCTTCGAGGTCCAGCAGGACGGTACAGCCGACGGCCAGCAGCAGGCACTGTACGAGGCCTGTCATGGCCGCAGGGAGTGCCGTCCCGGTGAGTATCTCGATGTCGCGCAGCTCACCGGTGCGCAGTCGCTTGAGTACGAGTTCCTCGCGCCGGGCGACGAAGGCGCCGATGAGGGCGGCGTACACGGCGAAGAGCAGCGAGAAGCCGACCGCGGCGGGCACGACGAGCGTCCCGACGCTGAGCCCGGCCTCCTTCAGGTCCACCTCCGAGATGGCCGACCGCACACTGACCGGCAGCACCAGCGGCACGAACAGTGCGGCGACGAGCGTCCCCTTGTTCCGCAGGAACAACGTCGACTCGGCCCGGGCCAGCGCCCGCATCCGCCCGGCGGGAGTGGTCGTACTGCCAGTACCGACAATCGCGCTCACGCGACACGCTCCTCAGTGACAACGGAACTCTCCACGCCTGCCGACGCCTCCCGGGCGATCCGCAGAAACGCCTCCTCCAGCGAGGCCGACCGCACATCCAGCCCCCGCAGCGTGACCCCGGCCCCCTCGGCCCACACCAGCAACCGTGTTGCAGCGCGCTGGAGTTCATGGGTACGCAGCCGTACGACGCGCCCCTCCTGCTCGTACCCGCTCACCCCGAGCGAGCCGAGCGGCGGCAGATCGCCCACGAAGTACCCCTGGGGCAGCTCGAAGGAGATCCGGGACGGCTGCGAGGCGGTCACCTCGGCAGGCGTACCGGCGGCGGCGATGCGCCCCTCGTGGAGGATGGCGAGGCGGTCGGCGAGATCCTCGGCCTCCTCCAGGTAGTGCGTGGTGAGCAGCACGGTCGTACCGCCGGCGCGCAGTTCCCGTACCAACTCCCAGGTGGCGCGGCGCCCTTCGGCGTCGAGGCCGGTCGTCGGTTCGTCGAGGAACAGCACCTCGGGGTTGCCGAGGAGCGCGAGCGCGAGGTCGAGGCGCCGCCGTTCACCTCCGGACAGCTGCTTCACGCGTACGTCGGTCCGCCGCTCCAGCCCGACGAGCGCGAGCGCCTCCGCCTCGGGCCGTGCCCCGCTCGTGCACCCGGCCCACATCCGCGCGGTCTCGCCGACGGTCAGCTCGGACGGGAAGCCGCCCTCCTGGAGCATCACGCCGGTACGCGGCCGTACGACGGCCCGCTCGGTGTACGGATCATGGCCCAGCACCCGCACGCGCCCCCCGTTCGGTGGCGCCAGCCCCTCCAGCAGTTCGACGGTCGACGTCTTGCCCGCGCCGTTCGTGCCCAGCAGGGCGAAGATCTCCCCGCGGCCCACAGAGAACGACACCCCGCGCACCGCCTCGAACCCGCCCCCGTACACACGCCGCAGGTCAGTGACCTCAATCACGTGTCCGTGTTCGTTGGTTTCCATGCCTTCAGCATCCCGGCCGGAAGGAGGGGGAGGCAGTGCGTGGTGTCATCACCCGGCATGACAAATGTCAGGCGTCCGAGAAACATGAAAGGGGCACACGAAGAAGACCCCGGTCGAATGACCGGGGCCTTGATCTGGAGCGGACGACCAGGTTCGAACTGGCGACCTCAACCTTGGCAAGGTTGCGCTCTACCAACTGAGCTACGTCCGCATTGCCTCCAGTCGGCTTTCACCGACTGGCGCGGGCACCAGCCTACCTGATCCACAAGAGTGGTCAGACCGGCGATGCAGAGCGGGTGACAGGAATTGCACACTGCGCCTTCCCCCTGGAAGGGGGATGTTCTGCTACTGAACTACACCCGCAAGCCTCCGTGAGCCGGGCCTTTTGGCCTCGCCCCTCGGCGTGCTCCGAACTCTAGCTGATCGGCAGGGGGGCAACGCAAGTCGGTTGCGCCGAGGGGCTCCTGGGGGGCGGCTGGGGCATTGCCCGGCCGCTACCGGGCGGCGTTGAAGGCCTCGTACACCTTCTTGGGGATGCGTCCGCGGGTCGGCACGTCGAACTTGTTGGCGAGGGCCCAGGCCCTGACCGCCGACGGGTCGGGGGCGATCTCCGTCTGCTTGTACGCCTTGCCGGAGCGCGAGCGCTTGCGGCCGGCGTCCACGTACGGCTCCAGAGCCCTACGCAGTTTCTTGGCATTGGTTTGATTCAGGTCGATCTCGTACGACTTGCCGTCGAGTCCGAAGGCGATCGTTTCCGCCGCTTCCGAGCCGTCGATGTCGTCGGAGAGTGTGACCACGACACGCTGAGCCACGAATATCGGTCCCTTCGTGCGACACCTCGACCACGACGTGCGAAGACGCCGGGAGGTGTCGGGAGATCTCGGTTGTCCGACTGTTATTGGGCAAAGTATCGGCTAATGCCTTTTCCTTTGTACAGTGCCCGGCATTGCAATGGGAAGCCCGACTAAATCTGTCCGCGTGTCTCCCCGCAATAGACATCCTGGATGCGAACCCGGATCTTTCCCAGAATTTTTCATGCTGGCACCGCTCCGATACCGGATCGTGATGCCGTTCTCCTTGGTTCCCGTAGATTCCTACGAATCTACCCGCGTAGAAATTTTGTACGGGTAGTCTGAAGGAACCTGCTCAGCACCACACACCGGGAGTGCCAGTGGCACGCGTCGTAGTCGACGTCATGCTCAAGCCGGAGATCCTCGACCCCCAGGGCCAGGCGGTGCAGCGTGCACTGCCGCGTCTCGGTTTCGAGGGTGTCTCCGATGTACGTCAGGGAAAGCGATTCGAACTGGAAGTTGACGGACCGGTGGACGACGCCGCGCTCGCCCGCATCCATGATCTTGCGGAATCCTTCCTCGCCAACACCGTGATCGAGGACTTCACCGTGAAGGTGGAGGAGATGGTGGGGGAAGAGAAGTGACTGCTCGTATTGGAGTCGTCACCTTTCCGGGTTCCCTGGACGACCGGGACACACAGCGCGCGATCCGCCTCGCGGGTGCCGAGCCGGTAGCTCTCTGGCACAAGGACAAGGACCTCAAGCAGGTCGACGCGGTGGTTCTGCCCGGCGGATTCTCGTACGGCGACTATCTGCGCGCGGGCGCCATCTCCCGTTTCTCGCCGGTGATGGAGTCGGTCATCGAGCAGGCGAAGTCGGGCATGCCGGTCCTCGGCATCTGCAACGGCTTCCAGATTCTCACCGAGGCGCACCTCCTCCCGGGCGCGATGCTCGGCAACAACCACCTGCACTTCATCTGCCGTGACCAGAAGCTGCGGGTGGAGAACGCGGACACCGCCTGGACCGCCGACTACGCCGCCGGCCAGGAGATCCACATCCCGCTGAAGAACATGGACGGCCGGTACGTCGCCGACGAGCACACGCTCGACGAGCTGGAAGCGGAAGGCCGGGTCGTCTTCCGGTACGTCGCCCGTGGCGAAGCCACTGATGGATACGGCAACCCGAACGGGTCTCTCCGGGACATCGCCGGCATCAGCAACGCCGCCGGGAACGTCGTGGGCCTCATGCCGCACCCCGAGCACGCGGTCGAGCCGCTGATCGGCAGCGGCCGTACGGACGGCCTCCCCTTCTTCACCTCGATCCTCAAGAAGCTGGTCAACGCATGAGCCGGACGCCTCTGGACACGGTCGAGCACGCGGCCGAGACCCCCGACGTCGAGCTGCCCTGGGCCGAACTCGGTCTGAAGAAGGACGAGTACGAGCGGGTCGTGGAGATCCTCGGCCGCCGCCCGACCGGCGCAGAGCTGGCCATGTACTCGGTCATGTGGTCCGAGCACTGCAGCTACAAGTCGTCGAAGGTGCACCTGCGCCAGTTCGGCGAGAAGGCCCCGCAGTCGGACGCCCTGCTCGTCGGTATCGGCGAGAACGCGGGCGTCGTCGACGTCGGCCAGGGCTACGCGGTCACCTTCAAGGTCGAGTCGCACAACCACCCGTCCTACGTCGAGCCCTACCAGGGCGCGGCCACGGGCGTCGGCGGCATCGTGCGCGACATCATCGCGATGGGCGCCCGCCCGGTCGCGGTCGTGGACCCCCTCCGTTTCGGTGCGGCGGACCACCCGGACACCAAGCGCGTCCTGCCGGGCGTCGTCGCGGGCATCGGCGGCTACGGCAACTGTCTCGGTCTCCCCAACATCGGCGGCGAGGTCGTCTTCGACGCCTGCTACCAGGGGAACCCGCTGGTCAACGCCGGTGCGATCGGTGTGATGCGGCACGAGGACATCCACCTGGCGAAGGCGTCGGGCACGGGCAACAAGGTCATCCTGTACGGGGCTCGTACGGGCGGTGACGGCATCGGCGGCGCGTCGATCCTGGCGTCCGAGACCTTCGACGACGCGAAGCCGTCGAAGCGTCCCGCCGTCCAGGTCGGTGACCCCTTCCAGGAGAAGCTGCTCATCGAGTGCACCCTGGAGGCCTTCAAGGAGAAGCTGGTCGTCGGCATCCAGGACCTCGGTGCGGCGGGTCTTTCCTGCGCCACGTCCGAACTGGCGTCGAACGGCTCCGGCGGCATGCGCGTCACCCTCGACGACGTACCCCTTCGTGACTCGACCCTCTCGCCCGAGGAAATCCTCATGAGCGAGTCGCAGGAACGCATGTGCGCGGTGGTCGAGCCGGAGAAGGTCGACCGCTTCCTGGCCATCTGCGACAAGTGGGACGTCATCGCCACGGTGATCGGTGAGGTCACCGACGGCGACCGCCTCGAGATCTTCTGGCACGGCGGCAAGATCATCGACGTCGACCCGCGTACGGTCGCGCACGACGGCCCGGTGTACGAGCGCCCGTACGCCCGCCCGGACTGGCAGGACGCCCTCCAGGCCGACGACGCCAACAAGCTTGCGCGGCCCGCGACTTCGGAGGAGCTGAAGGCGCAGGTCGTCCAGCTGGTGTCGTCCCCCAACCAGGCCTCGAAGTCCTGGATCACCTCCCAGTACGACCACTTCGTGCAGGGCAACACGGTGTTGGCCCAGCCCGAGGACTCCGGGATGATCCGCATCGACGAGACGACCGGCCTCGGCGTCGCCATCGCGACGGACGGCAACGGCCGCTTCGCCAAGCTCGACCCGTACGCGGGCGCCCAGTTGGCGCTGTCGGAGGCGTACCGGAACGTGGCGACGACGGGTGCGAAGCCCCTCGCGGTGTCGGACTGCCTGAACTTCGGTTCGCCCGAAGACCCGGCGGTGATGTGGCAGTTCGCCGAGGCGGTACGTGGACTCGCGGACGCCTGCCAGCAGTTGGGCACCCCGGTGACCGGCGGCAACGTCTCCCTCTACAACCAGACCGGCGATGTCGCCATCCACCCGACGCCGGTCGTGGCAGTCCTGGGCGTCATCGACGACGTGGCGCGTCGCACGCCGGTCGCGTTCCAGGAGGAGGGGCAGCTGCTGTACCTCCTCGGGGACACGCGCGAGGAGTTCAGCGGCTCGGCGTGGTCGCAGGTCGTGCACGACCACCTGGGTGGCCTGCCGCCCAAGGTCGACCTGGAGAGGGAGCGGCTCCTGGCCGAGATCCTGATCTCCGCCTCCCGTGACGGCATGATCGACTCCGCGCACGACCTGTCCGACGGCGGCCTGATCCAGGCGGTCGTCGAGTCGGCGCTGCAGGGCGGGAAGGGCGCGCGTCTCGTCGTACCCGACGGGCTGGACGCCTTCACCCTCCTGTTCTCGGAGTCGGCGGGCCGCGCGGTGGTCGCGGTTCCGCGCTCGGAGGAGCTGCGCTTCAACGACATGTGCGGGGCGCGGGGGCTGCCGGTGACGCGGATCGGCGTCGTCGACGGCGACGAGGTGGAGCTCCAGGGCGAGTTCACCCTGACGCTCACCGAACTGCGCGAAGCGCACGAGGCGACGATTCCGGCGCTGCTGGCGTAGTTGTTTGTAGCCGTCCTTCGGCTGTACGAGGTTGAGGTCCCGTCCGGGTTCGGGCGGGACTTCTTCGGCTCAACGCACGTAGTTCTTGAGGATCTCCGTGTCGAGCTCGATGCCGATCGGGTCGGGGAGGAGTACCTTCTCGCCGAACTTCGCGGTGTGGATGTCGCGGTAGCCGCCGACTTTCCGGTCCGGGGAGCTGTGCACCGTGACGGTGCAGGAGTCCCGGTCGATCAGGAGATAGAGCGGGATGCCGGACTGGCCGTAGGCGGCCGGCTTCTCGTGGCGGTCCCGGCGGTCGGTGTCGGAGTCGTACGAGGTGACCTCAACGGCCATGAGCGCCCCGTCCGGGTCGGCCCACTCGCCGTGCCCGGCGAAGTGAGCTTCGGGCGTGAGCACGGCATCGGGCTTCGCTCTGCCCTCGCGGTACGTCTCCACCCGGAGCCCCTTGCCCCGGTACAGATCCAGGTCGGGCCTGGCCTGCATACAGCGCCGAGCCAGCCAGGCGACGACGGTGCTGCGGTCCCCGTCCGGTGTTCTCTTGACGCTGATGCGTCCGCCGACGAACTCCAACGTCACGGTCTCGGGGGCGGCGGAGGCGATCGTTTCGAACTCCTCCACCGACATCTCGGGTGTGCGCTCGGCCATGGCAGTCACGTTCCCACGACCTTCAGGTCCGTGCAGTCCAGGCACGCGTACGTAGTCCGACCTGGCCCCGTGGCCTGGTCGACCGTGGGCAGGGCGACCAGTGGGGTGCTGGTGGGCTGTTGGCAGATGGCGCACAGGCGGGTCCGGTGCAGGCACGCCGAGCACATGCGGCCGGTGTTCTCCAGGGTCCCGTAGCGCAGGAACGGGGCGCGGCCGACCTTGCAGATGTCGCATAGGGGGTCCGCCTCGACGCCGGTCACGGGTTCGGCTCCGTGTCGGTCGTGAGCGCCTGACGCTCGGTGCAGTCGGCGAGCCGTACCCAGAGGAAGTCACCCTCGGTGTCGACCTTCGGGTAACCGGACCCGACCTGAACGACGACGCCCTCGAAGGGTTCGGGCGCCTCGCGTTTACGGAGGTCGGGCGGGACGTAGGTGGTGCCGCGGACTCGGTCACCTACGAGGAAGGGGCCGTCGTTGCGGGCTAGGCGCTGGGGGTGGAGTGGAGGAGTGGTCATGGGGACAACGGTTCCTTCGCTCCATCGGCTAGGCAATCGAACGTAGAAATTCCATGAGAACTGGCAAATGCCGGAAAGTTGGCATGTGGCTGCGCAAGGCAGGCAAGTGCTGCCACACTCAGTGCACGTTCCGTGACTTGGTGGACACGAGGCGTCAAGTGGCAGGCATGGACGTACTGTTGGCGGGCATGACCGCAGAGGGAGCGGACACGGTGGCGACGAAGACAGGGCCGACGATCCGGCGGATGCAACTCGGTCAGGAGCTGCGGAGGCTGCGTCAGAACGCCCTTCGGGATGACGGTGACGGCACTGGCATGACGTTGGCGCAGGCGGTGAAGGGACTCGGCTTCACGGAGTCGAAGCTGTACCGCGTCGAGAACGGGCTGACCGGCCTGCCCAAGGTCCAGGACCTCAAGGAACTCCTCGACCGGTACGGGGTCACGGACCCGGACGACGTGGAGTTCCTGTTGGAGGTCCACAAGAACTCGTTGCACCGAGGCTGGTGGTCGCCGTACCGGAGTCTCATGCCTTCGGGGTTCGGCATGAGTGTGGGGCTGGAAGGCGATGCCAAGATCCTGCGTGTCTACCAGCCGGACAGGATGTTCGGGCTCTTTCAGACCGAGGCGTATGCGCGGGCACAGTTCGAGATCGCCAAGCCGATCGACGAGCGGACAACCGAGTTTGTCGAACGGAACGTTGAGATCCGCATGCGACGTAAGGAAGCCATTCTGCGCAGCGAGCGTCCCGTCGAGGTCCACGCGATTCTCGAAGAGGCGGCGGTGCGGCGTGTCTACGGTGGCTCGGAGACCATGCGGGAGCAGTACGTACACCTTGCGGAACTTGCTGCACTGGATCATGTGACCGTGCAGATCCTGCCGATGTCCCAGCCGGTCTACCGGGCCGCGGACAACTTCATCCTCATGGAGTTCGACCCGCCGCTGCCGCGCGTGGTCAGCATCGACACCTTGGACACGGTGAGTCTGACGGACAAGGACACGGAACTCTGGCGGTACGCCCGCAGGTTCCACGCCATGGCAGCCGGGGCGTCCGCGCCAATGGAAACTCCTGGGTTTCTGGAACAGCTAGCACGAGAGATGGAACAGAGATGAGCGCCCACCGAGATGTCTGTGAACTTGACCTGGAATCGGCCTGGTTCAAATCCTCCTACAGCAGCGACGCGGGTGGCAGCTGCGTCGAGACAGCCACCCTCACCTCAGCCCAGGTGGCTGTCCGCGACTCCAAGTTCCCCGAAGGCCCCGCCCTCCTCCTCCCCCCACAAGCCTTCGCCGCCCTGCTCGACCACCTCCGGAGTTGACCCCTCCACATGCCCCCAGCCAAAAAACCAAAGCCCCGCACCCGCACCTACGACCCCGCCAAGACCCGCACCGCAGTCCTCACCCAGTACGCCAACATCCGCACCGCCGTCCTCACCCTCACCCCCGCCCAACTCGCCCTCCCCACCCGCCTCGGGGACTGGACCGTCCGGGACCTGGCCGCGCACGTCACCATGGCCGTGGAGACCGTGAGCCGCAACCTCGACCGGGACGAGCCGGAGAAAGCCGAACTCGCCCTGCTGGACTGGCCGTTCGCCACCGCCGCCCGCGCCGCAGACATCGCCGGGGGCACCCGCGAGCTGGCCGCCGCCCACCCCGACCCCGATTCCCTCAACGCCCTCTACGCCCTCACCGAACAGCGCCTCACCCAACGCCTGGCCACGGCCCCCGGCACTCGCCGGCTCGGCACCCGCACCGGCGCCATGACCCTCGCCGACTACCTGGTCACCCGCACCGTCGAACTGGTCGTCCACACCGACGACCTGAACGCGGCGATCCTCGGCCTGGACATCCCGTACGACCGCCAAGCCCTCGCCACCTGCACCCGCCTCCTCGCCGACACCCTCGCCGCCAAGGCACCCGGCGGCTCGACGGAGGTCCGGATCCCGCCGTACGCCGTGGTGCAGTGCGTCGAAGGGCCCAGGCACACCCGTGGCACCCCGCCCAACGTCGTCGAGACCGACCCGCTGACCTGGATCCGCCTGGCCACCGGCCGGGTCCAGTGGGCCGACGCCCTCGATGACGCCCAGGTCAGCGCGAGCGGCGAACGCGCCGACCTCGGAGGGCTACTGCCCCTCATGGCCTGACGGCAGCCCCCGTACGGAGAATCCGCAGCCTCCTCCGAAAAGTGGCCGGACGGGAACCGCCCGCCCGCCCCTTCCGTCCCACCGGTATGAAAAAGCAGCGACTGACGAGCGTGAGCCTCGGCCTTCTGACCCTGGCCGTGCTCCCCCTGGCCGCAGCCTGCGGCACTGAGAAGGACGGTGGCGGCAGCCAGACCGTCGGGACAGGGTCGGGATCGGGAACACCGGAGGTCACCGGCGTCCGCTGGACCGTCGAGGACCTCACCGTCGACGGGAAGAAGAGCGCCGCCCCCGCCGGCGCCTACCTGAAGATCGACAAGAACGGCGAGGTCGGCGGCAACTACGGCTGCAACGGCTTCGGAGCCACCGCCACGGTCGACGGCGACGCCATAGACATCGGACAGGCCCAGCAGACCGACATGGGCTGCGGGAAAGAGCGGATGACCTTCGAGACAAGCTTCGCCAAGGCACTCGCCGACGGCACCCTCACCGCCAAGGCCGGGGAGGACGCCAAAGCCGACGCCAAGAACGACAAGCTCCGGAAGCTCACCCTCACCACCGAGACCGGCGCCACCATCCACCTCACCGAAGACAAGGCCGCCGCCCTCTACGGCACCAAGTGGACGATCACGACAGTCGGTGAGACCGACGCCGGCAGCGTCTCCCCACTTCCCTCCGGCGCCGAGGCCTATCTCGTCCTCGACCAGAAGAAGGGGACCGTCAGCGGCAAGGCTGGTTGCAACAACGTTTCTGCCGAGGCGACGGTGAGCGACGGCACTATCACTTTCGGCAGCCCGGCGACCACCCGAAGGATGTGCGACGGCTCACTCATGGAGACCGAGAAGGCGCTGCTGAAGATCTTCGACGGGAAGACGGCGTACAAGATCGATCACCGCGCCCTGTCTCTGACCAGCGCAAACGGGACCACCGTCAGCGCGACCGCCGCCAATTGAGCCCCTACCGCAGTCCACGGCCCCACAGCACCCTTACGTCACAGTCGCATTCCCTAATTCGGACCAGTGGTCGATCTCGCCTACACTCGGTGGCGTGCCACGTGGTGACGGTCGACTCAGTCATGATCTGCTCCCCGGCGAGAAAGGCCCCCAGGACGCTTGCGGCGTCTTCGGGGTCTGGGCCCCCGGCGAAGAGGTCGCCAAGCTCACTTACTTCGGGCTCTACGCCCTACAGCATCGAGGCCAGGAATCCGCGGGTATCGCGGTAAGCAATGGCTCGAAGATCCTCGTCTTCAAGGACATGGGCCTTGTCTCCCAGGTCTTCGACGAGACCTCGCTCGGCGCCCTCCAGGGTCATATCGCGGTCGGTCACGCCCGCTACTCGACCACTGGCGCCTCCACCTGGGAGAACGCCCAGCCCACCTTCCGCGCGACCGGCCACGGCTCCATCGCCCTCGGCCACAACGGCAACCTCGTCAACACGGCGCAGCTCGCCGAGATGGTCGCCGACCTGCCCAAGCAGCACGACGGCCGCACTCCGCGCGTCGCGGCGACCAACGACACCGATCTGCTGACGGCCCTCCTGGCCGCCCAGACCCACGACGACGGCAGTCCGCTGACCATCGAAGAGGCCTCCGCGCGGATTCTTCCGCAGGTCCAGGGCGCCTTCTCCCTCGTCTTCATGGACGAGCACACGCTGTACGCAGCCCGCGACCCGCAGGGCATCCGCCCCCTGGTCCTGGGCCGGCTGGAGCGCGGCTGGGTCGTCGCCTCGGAGTCCGCCGCCCTCGACATCTGCGGCGCCGCCTATGTGCGCGAGATCGAGCCGGGCGAGTTCGTCGCCATCGACGAGAACGGTCTGCGAACCTCACGATTCGCGGAAGCGAAGCCCAAGGGCTGTGTCTTCGAGTACGTGTACCTCGCCCGCCCGGACACCGACATCGCCGGCCGGAACGTGTACCTCTCCCGCGTCGAGATGGGTCGGAAACTCGCCAAGGAAGCCCCTGTCGAGGCCGACCTGGTGATAGCGACCCCGGAATCGGGCACCCCGGCCGCCATCGGGTACGCCGAGGCCTCCGGGATCCCGTTCGGGGCCGGACTCGTCAAGAACGCCTATGTCGGACGTACGTTCATCCAGCCTTCCCAGACGATCCGCCAGCTCGGTATCCGGCTGAAGCTGAACCCGCTGAAGGAAGTCATCAAGGGCAAGCGCCTGGTCGTCGTCGACGACTCGATCGTGCGCGGCAACACCCAGCGGGCGCTCGTGCGCATGCTGCGGGAGGCCGGCGCGGCGGAGGTCCACATCCGGATCTCCTCGCCGCCGGTCAAGTGGCCCTGCTTCTTCGGCATCGACTTCGCCACCCGCGCCGAGCTGATCGCCAACGGCATGACCATCGACGAGATCGGCACCTCGCTCGGCGCCGACTCCCTCTCGTACATCTCCCTGGACGGCATGATCGAGGCGACCACCATCGCCAAGCCGAACCTGTGCCGCGCCTGCTTCGACGGCGAGTACCCGATGGACCTGCCGGACCCCGAGCTGCTCGGAAAGCAGCTCCTGGAGACCGAGCTGGCCGCAGGGCCCGCCGCCACGGCCGCGGCCGACGCGATCCGTCGCCCGTAAGCCCTCCGCTTCACATCAACGCGAAAGATCCCAGGCAATGTCTGCGACCAACTCTGCCTCCGGCGCTTCCTACGCGGCCGCCGGCGTCGACATCGAAGCGGGCGACCGCGCCGTCGAGCTGATGAAGGAGTGGGTGAAGAAGACGCAGCGCCCCGAGGTCCTCGGCGGCCTCGGCGGCTTCGCCGGCCTCTTCGACGCCTCCGCCCTCAAGCGCTTCGAGCGCCCGCTGCTCGCCTCCGCGACCGACGGTGTCGGCACGAAGGTCGACATCGCCCGGCAGCTCGGCGTGTACGACACCATCGGCCACGACCTGGTCGCCATGGTCATGGACGACATCGTGGTGTGCGGCGCCGAACCGCTGTTCATGACCGACTACATCTGCGTCGGCAAGGTCCACCCCGATCGCGTCGCCGCGATCGTCAAGGGCATCGCCGAAGGCTGCGTACTGGCCGGATGCGCTCTGGTCGGCGGCGAGACGGCCGAACACCCGGGTCTGCTCGGTCCGGACGACTTCGACGTCGCCGGCGCCGGTACGGGCGTCGTGGAGGCCGACCGGCTGCTCGGCGCGGATCGTATCCGTACGGGTGACGCGGTGATCGCCATGGCGGCCTCCGGGCTTCACTCGAACGGGTACTCGCTTGTCCGGCATGTGCTGCTGAAGCAGGGCGGGCTGGCCCTGGACGCGCACATCGAGGAGTTCGGGCACACGCTCGGCGAGGAGCTCCTCGTCCCCACCAAGATCTACTCCCTGGACTGCCTGGCCCTCACCCGCACCACCGACGTGCACGCCTACTCGCACGTCACCGGGGGCGGTCTGGCCGCCAACCTGGCCCGGGTGATTCCGGACACCCTGCACGCGATCGTCGACCGCTCCACGTGGACCCCGGCCCCGGTGTTCGACCTCGTCGGGAAGACGGGTTCCGTCGAACGCCTGGAGCTGGAGAAGACGCTGAACATGGGCGTCGGCATGATCGCCATCGTCCCGGAGGACTCGGCGGACGTGGCCCTCGCCACCCTGGCGGACCGAGGCGTGGAGGCATGGGTGGCAGGCGAGATCACCGACCGAGGCGACTACGCGACGGGCGCGGAACTGGTAGGCGACTACGCCCGCGCCTGACGGCAAGGCGGCGCAGCCGCCGAGCCGTCAGGGGCGCGGGGAACTGCGCGACCAGCCCCAACGCACCCGCACCCGCCAAACAACAGCAGCCCCGAGCTATTAGGCGCCCCCCGCCCAACCCAAGCGGAGCGGCAACGCACGAAACCCGGTCCGGCGCTTGGATCGCCCGGACCGGGTGAGGTGCAGCTGATGCCCTACAGGAAATGTGCAACCTGTTCAGCGCGCCGCAGCAGACGTAAGACGTCAAGCCCCACGGCGTTGTTGAGACGACGCGGGACCTGAGGATTGATCGTCCTCGTCCTCATCGTCGTCGTTGTACAGATCCGCGTACTGAGCGTACGGGTCGTCTTCTTCGTCGTCGTCGTCCTCGAACGGCTCGCCATTCGGCGGCTGGCTCGAAGTCGAAGCGCCCAGCTCATTGGCCAGACGCGAGAGGTCAGTCCCGCCGCTGCTGTACTTCAGCTGGCGGGCGACCTTCGTCTGCTTGGCCTTTGCCCGGCCGCGCCCCATGGCTCGACCCCCTCGGATACGGGGCTCGGTGGCCCCAGAGTCTTGACACGCGTTCATGTTCTGGAACGGGCTCTCCGCAGAGAGACCGGTCCGTAGGGCTTCCACGGTACCTGAGCCCACGCCCATACGGTACGTCGCCCACAGGACGTGGCGGTGCCCAGAACCCGCGAGGTGCCCTGTACTCGCTGGTCAACCGCGATTTTAACCACTTCTTCGCGGCCGACCCGCCGACGGGAGTGAGAGTTCTCTCCAACACCCCGCCGACAGGTACCTCCGCGCTCCGCCGGCCTACCGGTTCCGGCGGGCCTCCGCCATGCGCTGCTCGGCGATCCGGTCGGCCGCCGCGGCCGGCGGAATCCCGTCTGACTTCGCACGTGCGAAGATGGCCAGCGTGGTGTCGAAGATCTTCGCCGCCTTCGCCTTGCACCGCTCGAAGTCGAACCCGTGCAGCTCGTCGGCCACCTGGATCACGCCACCGGCGTTCACGACGTAGTCGGGTGCGTAGAGGATCCCGCGGTCCGCGATGTCCTTCTCGACGCCCGGGTGGGAGAGCTGGTTGTTGGCCGCCCCGCACACCACCTCGGCGGTCAGTACGGGCACGGTGGCGTCGTTCAGGGCTCCGCCGAGCGCGCAGGGGGCGTAGACGGCGAGTCCGTCGAGGCGGATCAGCTCGTCCGTGTCCGCGACGGCCACTACGTTCCGGTGCCGCTCGGTGATCCGTCGTACGGCTTCCTCGCGCACGTCCGTGACGAAGACCTCGGCGCCTTCCGCCACCAGGTGCTCCACGAGGTGGTGCCCGACCTTGCCGACGCCCGCGATGCCGATCCGCTTGGCGCGCAGCGACGGGTCGCCCCACAGGTGCTGGGCGGAGGCCCGCATGCCCTGGTAGACGCCGAAGGCGGTCAGCACGGACGAGTCGCCGGCGCCGCCGTTCTCCGGGGACCGTCCGGTCGTCCAGCGGCACTCGCGCGCGACGACGTCCATGTCGGCCACATACGTGCCGACGTCGCACGCGGTGACGTACCGCCCGCCGAGTGAGGCCACGAACCGGCCGTACGCGAGGAGGAGTTCCTCGCTCTTGACGATGTCCGGGTCGCCGATGATCACGGCCTTGCCGCCGCCGTGGTCGAGACCGGCCATGGCGTTCTTGTACGACATCCCGCGTGCGAGGTTCAGCGCGTCGGCGACGGCCGCCGCCTCGCTCGCGTACGGGTAGAAGCGCGTACCGCCGAGCGCGGGGCCCAGAGCGGTGGAGTGGATGGCGATCACGGCCTTGAGGCCGGTGGCCCGGTCCTGGCAGAGCACGACTTGCTCATGACCCCCCTGCTCCGAGTGGAACAGGGTGTGCAGTACATCAGCAGGCGCGCCGGTTACGTCGGTCACTGTGGTGACTCCAGGGAAGTAGCGGCGGGTGGGGCTGGAGCCCGTACGGGTGGCGGGCCTCCGTGGGCATGAGAGTAAAGCTCCTCCCCGGCCTCCGTATGCCAACCGTCCCCGCAGTGCCAAGGATCACCCACCGGTGGCGTGGAACCGTACGACGGTTTGCATAATTTTCCCGTGCTGCTGTGTGCTGTTTTCACGGGTTGTCCAGGTCGTCCACGGGGGAGGGAGCAGGCGTGCCCAAGGTGCCCAAGGTGTCCGCAGTGATCGTCCCGTACGCGTCCTACTTGCGCGTCTACGAGCCGCTGGCGGCCTTCCCCGAGCCGGAACGCAGCCACTGGGCTCGCTACGCCCGGCGGCCCGACCGGCCCTCGTACCAGGACGAACTGCGCCGTTCCCTGGCCGACCTGCTGCCCACGCCGCCGGTCGCGGTGCCCGTGCAGGAGAGTGCCGACGCGTTCGTGACCGAGGTCGAGGGGGTGCTGTGCGTCTGCCCCTGGCGCACCCGGCTGCGCGGTTGGCAGGCGCTGGGTGACCTCGGGGAGGAACTGCCCGTCTCGGTCCTGGACGCCGTCCTGCCGCCCCTCGTGCGCCACCAGGCCGCCCAGGACTACGAGCGCTGGCTGACCCGCAACCCGGACGCCCGGCCCTGGATCCGTACGGCGACCTGGCAGGTGCCGCTCAACTGGTTCGTGCTCGTGTCCGACGAGGAGCGCGAGTACGAAAAGGGCTCGGGAGCCGACGGGGGCGCGGCGCCCGTGCTGCGCTACCGGACGCCCATGGTGCAGGCGCGGCGGCGCGTGGCGCGGGGGCTGCGGACCCTGCGGGACAGCCTCGACGAAGGGCCGCTCATCGACGGGCTGCTGGACGTCGGGCGCTGGCTGGAGGAGTTCCATCCGCGCTCACTGGTCGAGCTGGACTACGGCGGGCTCGTGCATGTGCTGCCGGCCGGCGATCTGGCGGGCGACCACTCGGCGGCGGACGTGGCGGCGGGGATCGAGGCGCTGCGTGACGGGGACGGCGAGGCGGCCGGGGAGGCGTACGGGCGGCTCGTGGAGCGGTGGCGGGCGGTGCTGGACCGACGGTCGGCCAACTGACGGTTCATCAAAAAAAGACTCCCTGGAACGTGAGTTCCATTTTTGTGGGACGCTCTTGGGGCTGCCGTGGGACGTAGGTCCCGATCCGGGCGTTTGTGTCAAGCGTGACGGACCGCACGTACAGGTGGCTTGCCTTCCTTGCCCCTCCTCGTGCCAAAATAGGACAAGGAGTCCGGGGGAGGCTCTATCTGCCCAGCTATGGGTGGAATCTCAGCATTGCACGCTATGGGGGGTCTCGTGACTCCTGATCGCCACTGTGACTGATCGTCACAGTGGCGTGACTGTCCGCTATGGCATGGTCCATTGGCTTCCGTCGCCGATGGACGCCTGGGAGGGCAATTCCATCGGTTTGGCCTACGCGGTTGGACAGATGGTGTAGTTGTAGTGCCGAGGACAAGCCGTTCGTCCTATAACCGACTCGACCCGCATCCGCCATTTCGGGCAACGCGGGTCAAGGTGCAGAATTTAGAGGAATGAACCGAGAAGGTTCGGTTCTCCCGAGGAGGCCGCTCATGACCGCTCGCACCCCTGATGCCGAGCCGCTGCTGACCCCGGCTGAGGTCGCCACCATGTTCCGTGTTGACCCCAAGACGGTGACGCGGTGGGCGAAGGCCGGCAAGCTCACGTCCATCCGCACGCTCGGCGGACACCGCCGTTACCGCGAGGCCGAGGTCCGCGCCCTGCTTGCGGGCATTCCGCAGCAGCGCAGCGAGGCCTGACCAACTGAATAGTCGAACGAACCGGCAGGTCCCCCAACTATCGGCCGAGTCGTCCGACTGGCAACACCAGAGTCACCAGCAACGCCAGAGTCACCAGCTCCACCAGTAACAGCTTCAAGCGACGTGGGTCTGCCCCAACAGGCCTGACGCCCAAGGCAGTTCCACAGCTTCAAGGGTGCGTCGTAGAGATCGCGCTGGACTCCGCCGGGTCCAGCGCGATCTTTTTTGTGCCCGCGGTCGGGGGTGGCACGGGGTGCTGTGAGCGGGCTTGTTGGAGTCTGGGGAGGGGTGTCGGATCCGCTGTGGGAGCCTGCTGAGGCTGGTGCAATTGCACATATTAAATTGACCAGTTGTAGGTGAGGGGTAAGAACCCACATTTTAAAAACTCATGCAGTGACACCCGTCACACACCGCGCGCCTTGTTGACGCTGCTGCACGAGTGTTAAAGGGAGCTGCTGTTGGCACGCGGTGCCTCGTCGGCCCTGTCGCTCTCGACGTCCCCGTCGGCGTCGGTGCAGCGCTCCATGGCGAGCCTCTGTAACCGGTGGCAGATCGGACAGTGCCGCGTGAGATGCGGGTACCCGCTGGCGGCCGACAGATGGGCCCGAAGCAGAGCACGCGTCTCATGCCGTCGCACGGTCGCCGCCATACGCCACCTCCGGAAGGGGGACAGGGCATCGAGGGCCCTGCTCTCTGGGTACCGGGGGAAGGTGACTCCGTCAAGAAGACGGCAACGCCAGAGGGCCCGAGTCGTGAGACTCGGGCCCTCTCGTTCTTCACTGCGGTCCTGACGGGATTTGAACCCGCGGCCTCCACCTTGACAGGGTGGCGAGCACTCCAAACTGCTCCACAGGACCAGGTTTCGCGGCACTTGATGTTGCGCTGTGCTGCGAAAAGAGACTGTACAGGAGGGTGAGCCCGGGGGCGAACTCACCCAACGTGCAGAGGTCGTTACGGCGCCTGCGCGTCGATCGCCTTCACGATCCGCTTGTCCGACACCGGGTACGCCGTGCCCAGCGCGTGGGCGAAGTAACTGACGCGGAGTTCCTCGATCATCCAGCGGATGTCCAGCACCGCAGACGGCACCGGCCGGCCCTGCGGCAACTGCTCAAGCAGCCACGCGTACTCGTCCTGCATCTCGTGCACCTTCTCCATACGGGTGGTGTCCCGCTGGACGTTGGTGGGCATCTGCTGCAGGCGCCGGTCCACGGCGACGAGGTAGCGCATCAGGTCGGGCAGGCGCCGCAGACCGGCCGCCGTCACGAACCCGGGCCGTACGAGGGCGTCCAGCTGCTTGCGTACGTCCGTCAGGTTCGGGAGGAGCACAGCGCTGCGTACGCCCTTCAGGCGGCGCTCACAGGCCTGCCAGGCGGCCAGCACCTGCTGCACCTGGTTGACCGTACGGACCGTCGTGTCGACGATCTCCGCGCGCACCTTCTCGTACAGCTTCCGGTGCGACTCCTCGTCCCACGCGGGGCCCCCGAAATCGGCGATCAGCTTGTCGGCCGCGGCCATCGCGCAGTCGTCGAACAGCGCCTGGATCGAACCGTGCGGATTCGCCGACAGCGCGAGCTTCTGAACATTCGTCAACTTCTCGGACGCGAACTTCGCAGGATTGACCGGGATGTTGCGCAGAATGAGCCGCCGGGTGCCCTTCCACATCGCCTGCTGCTGCTCGGCCTCCGTGTCGAAGAGGCGTACGGAGACTGTGTCGCCGTTGTCGACCAGCGCCGGGTACGCCTTCACCGGCTGGCCGGCCCGGCGCGTCTCGAAGAGCGGCGTCAGGGTGCCGATCGACCAGTCCGTCAGGCCGGTGCGTTCCAGGGACTCGCCGCCTGCGCGCTCGGCGGTGGCCGCCGCGGCCTGGGAGATGGCCTGGCGGGCCTTCGGCTTGAGCTGGAGGCGCAGTACCTCCAGGTCCTTGTCCTCGGCGAGCTTGCGGCGCCGCTCGTCGATGATCCGGAAGGTGACGCGGAGATGGTCGGGGACCCGGTCCTGGTCGAAGTCGTCTGCGGTGAAGGGGACTCCGACCATGCGCCTCAACTCGCGGGCCATGGTGGTGGTCAGGGGCTCCTGGAGGGGGGTGGCGGTGTCCAGGAAGCGCTTGGCGAAGTTGGGCGCCGGGACGTAGTGGCGGCGGATCGGCTTGGGCAGGGAGCGGATGAGTTCCGTCACCAACTCCTCGCGCAGGCCCGGGATCTGCCAGTCGAAGCCCTCGTCGGTGACCTGGTTCAGCACCTGGAGCGGGATGTGGACGGTCACACCGTCGGCGTCAGCGCCCGGCTCGAACTGGTACGTCACCCGGAACTTGAGCCGCCCCTGATGCCAGGCGTCCGGATAGTCGTCCTTGCTGACGTCCCCGGCGCGCTCGTTGATGAGCATCGCCCGCTCGAAGTCGAGGAGTTCGGGCTCCTCGGTTCGCTTGTGCTTCCACCAGGAGTCGAAGTGGGCGCCCGACACGACGTGTTCGGGGACGCGCTCGTCGTAGAAGTCGAAGAGGGTCTCGTCGTCGACGAGGATGTCCCGGCGGCGGGCCCGGTGCTCCAGCTCCTCGACCTCGGTGAGGAGCCGGCGGTTGTCGGCGAAGAACTTGTGGTGCGTCCGCCAGTCGCCCTCGACCAGCGCGTTCCGGATGAACAGCTCACGGGACACCTCCGCGTCGATGCGCCCGTAGTTCACCTTCCGCTGCGCGACGATCGGTACGCCGTACAGCGTCACCTTCTCGTACGCCATCACGGCCGCCTGGTCCTTCTCCCAGTGCGGCTCGCTGTAGGTGCGCTTGAGGAGGTGCTCGGCGAGGGGCTCGACCCACTCCGGCTCGATCCTGGCGTTGACGCGGGCCCACAGGCGGGACGTCTCGACGAGTTCCGCCGACATCACGAAGCGCGGGGGCTTCTTGAAGAGGGCGGAGCCGGGGAAGATCGCGAACTTGGCGTTGCGGGCACCGACGTACTCGTTCTTGCCCGAGGTGTTGCGGGCGCTGTCGCCGGTCGTCGTGGACGCTCCGGTTCCGCCGCTCGTTGACTTCGGTACGTCCTTCATCCCGATGTGGGAGAGGAGGCCGGCCAGGACGGAGATGTGGATGCTCTGCTCGGGGGCGCCCGGGGGCGGAGCACCCTGATCGGATGCAGTCTCGTCGGTGTGGATGCCCATCTGGCGGGCGACGGTACGGAGCTGGGTGTAGATGTCCTGCCACTCGCGGATGCGCAGGAAGTTCAGGTACTCCTGCTTGCACATCCGCCGGAACGAGGACGAGCCGCGCTCCTTCTGCTGCTCACGGACGTACCGCCAGAGGTTGAGCAGGGCGAGGAAGTCGGACGTCTCGTCCTTGAAACGGGCGTGCTGCTGGTCGGCCTGCGCCTGCTTCTCGACGGGGCGCTCGCGCGGGTCCTGGATAGACAGCGCGGCGGCGATCACCATGACCTCGCGGACACAGCCGTTCTTGTCGGCCTCCAGAACCATCCGGGCCAGCCGGGGGTCGACCGGCAGCTGCGCGAGCTTGCGCCCGGTGTCGGTGAGCCGCCTGCGGGGGTCCTTCTCGGTGGGGTCGAGCGCGTTGAGCTCCTGTAGGAGCTGGACGCCGTCGCGGATGTTGCGGTGGTCCGGCGGGTCGATGAAGGGGAACTTCTCGATGTCCCCCAGGCCGGCCGCCGTCATCTGGAGAATGACGGAGGCGAGATTCGTCCGCAGGATCTCGGCGTCCGTGAACTCCGCGCGGGCCTCGAAGTCGTCCTCGCTGTAGAGCCGGATACAGATACCGTCCGACGTACGCCCGCAGCGGCCCTTGCGCTGGTTGGCGCTGGCCTGGGAGATCGCCTCGATGGGCAGCCGCTGGACCTTGGTGCGGTGGCTGTAGCGGGAGATACGGGCGAAGCCCGGGTCGATGACGTACTTGATGCCGGGCACGGTGAGCGAGGTCTCGGCGACGTTGGTCGCCAGAACGATCCTGCGTCCTGTGTGCTGCTGGAACACGCGATGTTGCTCGGCGTGCGAGAGGCGGGCGTAGAGGGGCAGGACTTCCGTGAACCGGTAGTTCTTCTTGCCCAGCGCGTCCGCCGTGTCCCGGATCTCGCGCTCGCCGGAGAGGAAGACGAGGATGTCGCCCTTGCCCTCGCCCTGGAGCTCCTCGACGGCGTCGCAGATCGCGGTGATCTGGTCGCGGTCGGAATCCTCGCTGTCCTCTTCCAGAAGCGGGCGGTAGCGGACCTCGACCGGGTACGTACGGCCGGAGACCTCGACGATGGGTGCGTCGCCGAAGTGCCTGGAGAAGCGCTCGGGGTCGATGGTCGCCGAGGTGATGACGACCTTCAGGTCAGGCCGCTGGGGCAGCAGTTGCGCCAGATACCCGAGCAGGAAGTCGATGTTGAGGGACCGCTCGTGGGCCTCGTCGATGATGATCGTGTCGTAGGCGCGCAGTTCGCGGTCGGTCTGGATCTCGGCGAGCAGGATGCCGTCCGTCATCAGCTTGATGACCGTCGCGTCCTGGTTCACCTGGTCGGTGAACCGGACCTTCCAGCCGACGGCTTCCCCGAGAGGCGTGTCCAGCTCGTCGGCGATCCGCTCGGCGACGGTACGGGCGGCGATACGACGGGGCTGTGTGTGCCCGATCATGCCGCGTACGCCGCGTCCGAGCTCCACGCAGATCTTCGGGATCTGGGTGGTCTTCCCGGACCCGGTCTCACCGGCGACGATGACGACCTGGTGATCGCGGATGGCGGCAGCGATCTCGTCCTTCTTCTGACTGACGGGAAGCTGCTCGGGGTAGCTGACCGAGGGCACACGGCTGCGCCGCTCGGCCATTCGCAGCTCGGCCTTGGCCACCTCCGCCTCGATCTCGGCGAGGACGGCGGTACGGGCTTCCGGCTTGCGGATCCTGCGCGCACCTTCGAGCCTGCGCCCGAGCCGGTGCGCGTCGCGCAGGGACAGCTCGGTCAGGCGGGGGGCGAGATCGCCGAGGGCGGGAGCGCCGGGGCCGGGGGCGGAGGCGGGTTGCGTAGACATACGCGGTCCAGGATCTCACCTCGGCCAAATTACTGGCGAACCCTTTTGTCTCGCCCCCGCCGCCCCTGCCCGTCCCATCCCGCTGAAGACACGGCGTGGGCACGACGAAGGCCCCGTCCAACGGACGGGGCCTTCGGGATGTGGCTGGGGCCGGGGTCGAACCGGCGACCTATCGCTTTTCAGGCGATCGCTCGTACCAACTGAGCTACCCAGCCACGAGGTTTCACGTGAAACATGCAACCTCAGCGGTCCTGACGGGATTTGAACCCGCGGCCTCCACCTTGACAGGGTGGCGAGCACTCCAAACTGCTCCACAGGACCTTGCTGTTGTGCGCGACGTAAGTCTTGCACACCGTGTCGCATGCTCCCAACGGGATTTCCCGTCGTGAACCGACACTGATTGCGAACCCGGACTGCCTGCTCGCTCTCGCCGATCTGGTGGTTCTGAGTGACCGGTTGAGGCTGGCTGGCGGGCCGATGTCGCTGGAAAAGCGTATCAGACCACGGGGGGTGCTCTGCCCGCGCGACAGTGCAGGTCGAGGGCTATTCCGTCCGGTTTGCGAGCAGCCCTGGGGCAGATCGGAGGGACTGGAGCGGGCGGTGCTCGGTACTCCGGGTCGCATGCGGAGGCGTCCGTGCGGCGGCTCGTGAAGGCGGTCGCGTGGGCCGCCGAGACCGCTCAGCGGTGGGGCGCGGGAGGGCCGCCGGCCTTCGCGACGGCGGCCGTGCGCTCCGCGCCGAACCGGCTCGACGTACTGCGGACCGTGCGGACCGTGCGGACCGAGACGGGCGTATGACTGTGCACGCTGCCGGGCGAGGCCGAGGTCGAGCTCACGTTTCTCGGTGCCCGGCGGTGGATGGCCGGCGCGCCGGGTCTCTCGCGCTGTTCGACATCGGGGCGGCTCGCCGGAGGTGGCCTGCGGGCGTGGTGGCAGGCTGCCCGACTTCGCGGTGTCTCTGCCGCTCGGCGCGGGCCGGCGGACCTTCCAGCAGCTGGCCCGGCTGTGCGGTGCCGCACCCGGTCGCCAGGGTTTGTTCGTGGCGCGGCGCCCGACCCGAGGGGATCTCCGCGCCGCGGGCCCTGCAGAGTTTGGCCGGAGCGGTGGTGGGGCACCCGGCGATGAAGCTCACGGGGATCAAGACGCTCACCATCTGCCCGTGGGCCATCCGCGAAGGAGTGTTGCTGCGGAGATCACCCAGGAACAGCAGGAACAGCAGGAACAGCAGGAACAGGATGAAGCAGTGCCCGCGGGGCCGACGCCGCTGCGGTCGCGATGCCGGAGCCCGAGATGCCGGCGCCTCAGCGGGCGAGCCACCCCCAACCCAGGAGGAGCCATGGTGGACAGGGGCCGGACCGACAAGATCAAGGGCAAGGCCAAGGAGGTGGCCGGTAAGGCCACGAGCGATCACGAGCAGGAGCTGGAAGGCAAGCTGGAGCAGGCTCGCGGCGAGGCCAAGAAGATCAGGGGAAAGGCTCAGGAACGTGCCGAGAAGGCCGCGCCCTCGGACATGCGGGATCGCGGTTGAGCTTTTCGGCGTATCCCTTCGACGAGTTCCACCTTCGGCGAGTCCGACAAGTCCTTGCGGGTGGGGAGCCCGGCACGGCCGGGCTCCCCACCCCACGTCGGCCGACAGGTGCGAGGTCGGTTTGGGCAGGGCGTATCGGGTGCTCGAAAGGGACACCCTCACGGCGGCCGGGTCGACGCGAGACGCGAGAGTGCCGCCGGGCCCTCGGCAGCGTCGAGGTGTCGGCGAGCGTGAGTCGGAGGGCTCCGGTCAGGAGAGCAACATCGTCAGGGGTGAGGACTAGGGGGCTCCGGGGCCTCCGACAGTGCCCGCAGGCCGGCGACCGTCTCGGCGATCTGCTGCCGGAACACCTCGGCGAGCGGGTCGCCTGTGACAGCGCTGACGAGGTGGTCGGCCACCTCGCGCAGTTTGGTGTTGGTGTTCTGGGAGACCCTGACCAGCACCTGCCAGGAGTCCTCGGCGCTCAGCCCGAAAGACGCCATGAGGACGCCGCGGGCAAGGTCGATGACGGGCCGCGTCTGCATGGCCCGCCGGAGTTGAGCCACTTCGACCCGCAGGTCCTGGTTCGTATCGCCCAGTGGGATGTCCGCCCCGAGGGGAAGTGCCACGGCCGTGGGTGCCTCCGCGGGCCGGTCGGTTCCGTCGACCTCGCTCGTGACGCTCATGACGCTCGTGACGGCGGTTCCGTCGGGATGGCCGTTGGCGGTGAACAGCGGCAGTGTGCCGGTGATCGAGAAGAGCCGCAGTGCCGCGGCGCCGGCCGCCCGAACGGTGAGGTACTTGCCCTGTTCGAGTGCGTGCCTGCGCAGGCGCAGCAGAACGTTGAGTCCGGAGCAGTCACAGAAGTCCACGCCGCTCAGATCGAGGGCGATGCCGCGGTCCGAGCGGACAAGGGCTTGGCGTAGACCGTTGTGCAGTGCCTGCTCTGTGACGATGTCGATCGCACCGGACACCACGACCAGCGTTTCGTGGCCCGCAGGGTGGGTCTCGATCCCCAGTAGTGCCATCTGGTCGTCCTGGCCGTACCGGCCGTCGCTTCGAGTACGGGCGGGCGGGGTCTTGGGGACCCGGTCCGGCCCTGTGAGCTGCGTAGTAACTGCTTGTTCTGACATCGCGGCCACTCCGTAGACATCCGGCAATTCACGCCCTCTCCAGATTCGCTCCCAAGGGTCTCGTACGTCAAGCGATACATGAAACTGAGTTCGGCCTTTTGAATACGTGAATCGATGGGCCTATCCTGGGTTGCATGCGTGGAGTACCCGAATCACACACCGGTTGGACATTCCTAACCAATCACTCCCGCGTGCTGGCTGCCATCGCGGAGGACCCCACCACCCGCATCCGCGACATCGCCGCACGTTGCAGGCTCACGGAGCGTGCCGTACAGAAGATCGTTTCGGATCTGGAGACGGCCGGCTATCTCACCCACACCCGGCGCGGACGCTCCAACGCGTATCGCATCGAGGACGGGACCATCCTGCGACATCCCGCCGACGAGGGGCTGAGTGTGGCGGAACTGCTGTCTCTCCTCGCTCGGCACGATGTCGAACACATCGACGGTCAGCGCGAGTTGCAGTCGACGGCCCCGCACGCGAGAGCCTCGGAGGACGACCAGTGAGGCGTTGAGCGTCGTCTCCGCGTGCTTCCCGCCCTCCCGTAGTCGGTAGGGGACATGGAGTGGTGTCAGGGATGTCCTGTGCGCCTGAGTCGTGCCTTGTGCTCGCTCATGCGCCGCAGCGGCGGCGGCCCCGGCTCTTCGTGTACCGGCAAAGGACTCCAGAACCTGGCACGCCACCGTGCCGCGGACGGTCGAGCTCTTCGAACAGGGCCGGACCGTCGTCCCGCCCTCGACCGACTGGGCGCCGAGGCGTCCTTCGGGCACCCCGCCACGCAGGGCGAGATCGAGGCGGCGGGCCTTGGCGGGCGCCCTCCGGGGTACCCGCGTGTGCGACCGGTCCCGCCGTCAGGACGAGACGGGACGAGACGAAGGGACAGTGCTGTGAACGACCACCGCATGAACACCCCCGGGGACGACGGAGACGGAGCACAGGACCCGGACTCCCGGCCGAAGCCCCTCCCCAGGGACATGCCCGACCAGCAGGCGGGCGCCGACGGGGACCCCTGGGAGGTCGATGACAACCCGGCGGGCGCGGAGGCGCAGGAGCGGCCCGACCCGCAGGTCCCCGACACGGACGAAGCCGGTACGGGCAGGCGCGGCGCCCCGCACTCCGGCAGCCGGCGCCCCGAGCACCCTGTGCCCGACGAGCCGACGGCCTGATCTTCACCGTTGCCTTCTTGGCGTTCCGCAACGTCCGTAACGCACGAAATGGCGGTCACCCCTGATGCGGGATGCCGCCACCGTACTTACCTGTGCCCCCAACGGGATTCGAACCCGTGCTACCGCCTTGAAAGGGCAGCGTCCTGGGCCGCTAGACGATGGGGGCGAGGACGTGAGAAGCATAGGTGATGCCGGGGAGCTTCGCCAAAACGGTTTACGGGAACGGTTTATGGGCTCGGAACCTAAGACGGCGAGGGCGAGGGAGAAGGCGAAGGTGAGGGCGGCGGTGAGGGAACCGGTGTCGCGCCTGGCTGGTTCTCCTTCGGCAGATGGCGGCTCACCTCCGCCGTGGTCAGTCCGAGGCCGCCCAGTTTGATCTCGTCCCAGGCCTGGAGGCGACGGGTGTCGCGGTCCAGGTAGAGGACGGACGCCTCGATCTGGTCCGGGTACCGCTTCTCCAGGGCGCGCAGTCCGCTGCCGCCCGTCGAGCCCTCGATGCGCAGCCGGGTGCCGTTCTTCATGACCTCCATCTCCTCGTGGTGGAGGTGCCCGGCCAGCACGAGCGGGACCACGCCGTCCGTCCGCCGCGCCGCCTTCGGCTCGTGGACCATCGCGACGTCGACCGGCGTGCCCAGGGTCCGCTGGTCGAGGATGGCCGACGCCAGCCGGTCGCCGGCCAGCTCCTGGGCCGGGCCGCCGTCCTGCTCGCCCGCCGAGCGGTCCGGGGTGAACGCCGGATCGCCGATGCCCGCGAAGCGCAGCCCCCCGACGGTGACCGCGCGGCCGTCGTCCAGGACGTGCACGTTCTTCATGCGCTGCAGATAGCGCTGGGTGAGCCGCGAGTCGTGGTTGCCGCGCACCCAGACGTACGGGGCGCCCAGATCCCTGATCGGGTCCAGGAAGCCGTTCTCGGCGGCCGTGCCGTGGTCCATCGTGTCGCCCGTGTCGACGATGACATTGATGTCGTACTGCTCCACCAGCGACGCGATGATCTTCCAGCTCGCCGGGTTGAGATGGATGTCCGAGACGTGCAGGACGCGGATCGTGGCCGGGTCGGGCTGGTACGTCGGGAGTGTGGACGTGACGTCGTACAGCTTCGTCACGTTTGTCACCAGGCGGGCCAACTCCTTCTGGTAGACGTCGAATTCGGTGACGATGTTGCGCGCGTTGCCGACCAGCGAGGGGGCCGAGGAGAGAAGTCCGGAGAACTTCGGTTCCAGGACCGATTTGGGGTTCCAGGTCGCGTACGCCGTCGCTCCCGACGCCATCAGGAGAGTGAGGGCGAGGCCGCCGGCCGCGAGCGCCCGCCGGGGGCGGCGGTAGACCGCGAGGCCGAGGGCGGTGGCTCCGGACACGACGGCGACGCAGGAGCGCACGGCCAGGTCGAGGGTGCCGTGGCCGACGTCCTGGGCCACCTCGTCCTGGAGGCCGGAAAGGCGTTCGGGGTGGTCGACGAGGGCCTGGGCGCGGACCGGGTCCAGCTGGTCGACGTTCACGTCGAGGCGGACGGGGGCTGTGTGGCTGCTGAGTTCCAGGGCGCCCAGCGGGGAGACGTTGATCTTCGTGCCGCCGGTGAGGGACGGGCGCAGGGTCATCGTGGTGTTCATCGGGCCGACCGGCGCGCGTACGTTGCCGACGATCAGCAGACCCAGCCAGGCACCCAGAAGGACCACTGCGACCAGGCCCAGGGCGCGGGTCCAGGGGTGCGGCGGATTGACCAGCTCGGCGGCCGGATGCGCGCGCCGGGCGCGGTACGGGCCGGTGAGGGCGGTCAAGGGGCGGGTGAGGCGACCAGGGGTTGTGCGGGTGCTTTCGGGGCGCGGGGTGTTGGCGGGTACGCGTGCCATTGGTCCCGTATGCCCAATGCGTGGCGCGGCTATGCGGGGTGGCTGTGGGTACGGCTTTCCGGAGAGCCCGGGTCCATGACCCCCGTACGGGTGGCCCGTACCGGACAATGGGCGTGTGCTGGAGATGACGCGCGAGGAGTTCGAGGAACTGGTCGCCGAGGCCCTGGACCGGATTCCGCCGGAGCTGACGCGGCTGATGGACAACGTCGCGGTGTTCGTCGAGGACGAGCCCCCGACGGACGATCCCGAGCTGCTCGGGCTCTACGAGGGGACGCCACTGACCGATCGCGGGGAGTGGTACGCGGGGGTGCTGCCCGACCGGATCACGATCTACCGGGGGCCGACCCTGCGGATGTGCGATACGCGGGACGACGTGGTCGCGGAGACCGAGGTGACCGTCGTACACGAGATCGCCCACCACTTCGGGATCGACGACGAGCGGCTGCACGCGCTCGGCTACGGCTGACGGGCCCTGGGGCTACAGGGGGTGGGGCTACGGGGCCGGGCGCGCGGAGGCTGCTGAGGGGCGCGTGTCTTCTTGTGGGCGACGGGAGTTGAGCACGTTGACTCCTCGACTCCCCACCGGAGGTGGCTGCCCGTGCGCCCCTTGCATGTACCTGTCCGTCTGGCCGCCACGGTCGTGGCGGTCGCCGCTGCCGCCGGCTGTATGAGCGTGGGTGACGACGACGCCGCCCGGGTCAAGCCCTCCCACTCCGTCGGCCAGAAGGGCGGGAAGGCGCCCGACGGAGGGACCGCGGTGACCGGCGGTGGCGGTACCGGGTGGGCAGGCGGCTCCGAGGGCGACGGCAAGCGCGGGCACGGGAAGGCCAAGGGGGGCGCGAAGGAGGCCGGCGGGGCGCCCGCGTCCCCGGGCGCCTCCCCGTCCGCCAGGCGGAGCGCCCCGGCGTCGGCGCCCGCCAGGCCGGGCGGGGCCAGTGCCGGGCCCGTCGATCCGGGTGTGCCGACGCCGACGAAGGCGCCTCCGACGCCGACGAAGACCGCCGAGCCGGAGCCGGAACCGCCGGCGGAGTCGCCCACCCCTCCGCCGCCGCCCCCGCCCTCGTCGCCGGTCGCGGAACCGTCGTCCTCTGTGCAGCCGCAGGCCGAGCCGCAGCTGGTGACGCGGGAGCCGGCACCGGAGGCCGGGTCGCCCGCCTGACGGTGGCTACGGGAGGGCCCGAAAGGGTGCTGACCTGCGAGGACGGTACCCAATTTGCCTAAGTGGGTGATGGGTGCGTATGGTAGTAGATCGTTTGATCCCATTGCCTGGCGCCTTGAAGAGACGCGCCGCGTGTGGCGCGTACTCTCCCTTGCCGTGGCTGACCGCATTGAGGCGGTCGAATTGCGAAATCACGGAGTTGACGGGCGCGTGCCGACGAGACTCCGGAAGGTTTCGCATTCGCATGTCCATTTCCAGTACTGATCACATCGTCGTGCCCGAGAACGAGAACGACGAGGCCATCGACCTCGACCTCGCTGAGACGGCTGCCGACACCGACGCCGCTGACACCGCCGACACCGAGTCCGGCGAGCCGCAGATCACCTTCACCGATCTCGGTCTCCCCGAGGGCGTCGTGCGCAAGCTCACGCAGAACGGTGTGACCAGCCCCTTCCCGATCCAGGCCGCGACCATCCCGGACGCCCTGGCCGGCAAGGACATCCTCGGTCGGGGCCGTACCGGCTCCGGCAAGACCCTCTCCTTCGGTCTGCCGCTGCTGACGAAGCTGTCCGGCGGCCACACCGACAAGAAGAAGCCCCGCGGCATCATCCTCACGCCGACCCGTGAGCTCGCGATGCAGGTCGCGGACGCCCTCCAGCCGTACGGCGACGTCCTCGGCCTGAAGATGAAGGTCGTCTGCGGCGGCACGTCGATGAGCAACCAGATCTACGCCCTGGAGCGCGGCGTCGACGTCCTCGTCGCCACGCCCGGCCGCCTCCGCGACATCATCAACCGCGGCGCCTGCTCCCTGGCGAACGTCGAGGTCGCCGTCCTCGACGAGGCCGACCAGATGTCCGACCTGGGCTTCCTGCCCGAGGTCACCGAGCTGCTCGACCAGATCCCGGGCGGCGGCCAGCGCATGCTGTTCTCGGCCACGATGGAGAACGAGATCTCCACGCTGGTCAAGCGCTACCTGACCAACCCGGTCACGCACGAGGTCGACAGCGCCCAGGGCAACGTCACGACGATGTCCCACCACATCCTCATCGTGAAGCCCAAGGACAAGGCGCCGGTCACGGCCGCGATCGCCTCCCGCAAGGGCCGCACGATCATCTTCGTCCGCACCCAGCTGGGCGCCGACCGTATCGCCGAGCAGCTGTGCGACTCCGGTGTGAAGGCCGACGCGCTGCACGGCGGTATGACGCAGGGCGCGCGTACCCGCGTGCTCGAGGACTTCAAGAAGGGCTACGTCAACGCGCTCGTCGCCACCGACGTCGCCGCCCGCGGTATCCACGTCGACGGCATCGACCTGGTCCTGAACGTGGACCCGGCCGGCGACCACAAGGACTACCTGCACCGCTCCGGCCGTACGGCCCGCGCGGGCCGCTCCGGCACGGTCGTGTCGCTGTCCCTGCCGCACCAGCGCCGCCAGATCTTCCGGCTGATGGAGGACGCGGGCGTCGACGCCTCGCGCCACATCATCCAGGGCGGTGCGGCCTTCGAGCCGGACGTCGCCGAGATCACCGGCGCCCGTTCGATGACCGAGGTCCAGGCCGAGTCCGCGGGCAACTCCGCGCAGCAGGCCGAGCGTGAGGTCTCGCAGCTCACCAAGGAACTGGAGCGCGCCACGCGCCGTGCGTCCGAACTGCGCGAGGAGGCCGACAGGCTGACCGCGCGTGCGGCTCGCGAGCGGGGCGAGGACCCGGAGGCAGCCGTGGCCGCGGTGGCCGAGGCCGCCGCAGCCGTCGTCGTCGCGGAGGCCGCCGAGGCGCAGGCCGCCGCGGAGGCGCCGGTGCGCGAGGAGCGTCCGCGCCGTGACGAGCGGGGCAACTACGAGCGCCGCGAGCGCCCCTCTG
Source organism: Streptomyces sp. NBC_00576 (assembly GCF_036345175.1). Lineage (NCBI taxonomy): Bacteria > Bacillati > Actinomycetota > Actinomycetes > Kitasatosporales > Streptomycetaceae > Streptomyces > Streptomyces sp. NBC_00576. Next base: position 5,634,892 of record NZ_CP107780.1, read on the forward strand.
GTGGCTTCAACCGCGACGGTGACCGTGGTGGTCGTTCCTTCGAGCGTCGCGATGAGCGTCCCTCGGGTGGTGGCTTCCGTCGCGATGACCGTCGTGACGGTGGCGGTGACCGTGGTGGTTTCCGCCGCGACGACCGTCCGTCGGGTGGCTTCAACCGTGACAACGACCGTGGTGGTCGTTCCTTCGAGCGTCGCGATGAGCGTCCCTCGGGTGGTGGCTTCCGTCGCGATGACCGTCGTGACGGTGGCGGTGACCGTGGTGGTTTCCGCCGCGACGACCGTCCGTCGGGTGGCTTCAACCGTGACAACGACCGTGGTGGTCGTTCCTTCGAGCGTCGTGACGAGCGTCCCTCGGGTGGTGGCTTCCGTCGCGATGACCGTCGTGACGGTGGCGGCGACCGCCCCACCGGCGGTGGCTTCCGCCGCGACGACCGCCCGGCCACCGGCCACCGTGGCAGCGACCGTCCCTTCAACCGCGACCGCCAGGGCGACCGCCCCACCGGCGGCGGCTTCCGCTCGGGCAGCCACGACCGCCCGTACAGCCGCCGTGACGACCACCGCGGCACCGGCACCGGCACGGGCACGGGCACGGGGTCGGGTTCCGGCTCGGGTTCGTCCTTCGGCCGCCGCGACGAGAAGCCGCGCTGGAAGCGCAACGGCTGATCACTGATCGCTGAAGGGCCCGTACGACTTGGCGGTTTCTAGGGGTCGTTGCAACACGTGGTCGTGTTGATCAGGCCGTGAGTAGTTTATGCAGGCGCTCGGCTGGGGTTTCCCAGCCGAGCGTTTTGCGTGGGCGGCCGTTCAGCTCGGTGGCGACGGCGTCGAGGTGTTCGCGGGTGTGGGCCGCCAGGTCGGTGCTTTTGGGGAAGTACTGCCGGAGCAGACCGTTGGTGTTCTCGTTCGATCCGCGCTGCCAGGGGCTGGCCGGGTCGCAGAAGTAGACCGGGACGTCCGTGGTGACGGTGAAGGAGCCGTGGGCGGCCATCTCTGATCCCTGGTCCCAGGTCAGGGACCGTCGGAGGTGGGTGGGCAGAGTCTGGACGGTTGTGACCAGTGCGTCCCGGACGCTTTCGGCGCCATGGTCTGCCGGCAGGTGCAGCAGCATGACGTAGCGGGTGGCGCGCTCGACCAGGGTGCCGATGGCCGACTTCCCGTCCTTGCCGATGATCAGGTCGCCCTCCCAGTGACCGGGCACGGCCCGGTCCTCCGCTTCGGCGGGGCGTTCGCTGATCATGACCATGGGGGTGGCGTATCGGGGTTGGCGCCGCTGGGCCTGGCGGCGGGGTTTGCGGTGGGCGCGGCCGGTGCGCAGGGCGCGGGCCAGTTCGCGGCGCAGCTCACCCCGGCCCTGGACGTAGAGGGCCTGGTAGACCGTTTCGTGGACCACGTGCATCTCCGGCCGCTGCGGGAACTGGGCCCTCAGAGCCTGGCAGATCTGCTCAGGGCTCCACCGTATGGCCAGGTGGTCCTGGATGAAGTCCCGCAGCTGGGGGTTCTGGCCGATCTTCCCGGGTTTGGGTCGGGGTCGGCGGGCATCGGCACGGGCCTGCGCGGCGTGCGGCCGGTAGTGGCCGCTGACCGGGTGGCGGTTGCGGCGGATCTCCCGGCTGACCGTGGACGGGCTGCGGCCCAGCTCGACGGCTATCGCACGGACCGTGGCCTTCTCCCGCAGCCGGTCGGCGATGTAAATGCGGTCGCTCTCGCGCAGATACCGCGAGGGACCGGGAGGAGGCGCCACCACGGTGACCGGTGACGCCCCGACGTTCCTGCCGGACGGCGCCCGGCCGTTACGCCAGCGCCGCCCGGTCTTCTCGTTGATGCCGACGATCCGGCATGCCTCGGTGTTGCTGTACCCCTGCTGCATGAGCTGAAGGTAGAGGCGCCGTTCCTCGGACAAGGGACGGCGCCCCTGGACAACGGACCGGTCCCGGACCTTGAAGTCCATCGCATCCCCTGAACTGGGGTGTTGCGACAACCACTAGAACCCAAGCTTCGGTCGTACGGGCCCTTCGGCGTTGCCGCATTCGGCACGTTCCTCACGCCGAAAAAATCCCAACTCGCGTGTCAGTAGCGGCTGTTACGCTCCGGCGCGGAATCGATGATCCGGCGATGAGCCGGATCCACGGGGAGGGAATTCGTTGAATCCGTTGGATCGTCATGCCTTCGCACGCTGCGGGGTCGCCGTTGTGCTCGCGGCGTCGGCCGTTGTCGCAGCGCCATGGGGGGCTTCCGCCGCGGAGAACCACCACCGTCCCGGCCCACGCTGTCCGAACTGACCACCGGGAGCAAGGCGTGCGTCGGCGGTGCGGACCGGCCGTACGTCGGTACGCGGCCTACGCTCAGGGCGGTTCTCCGTGACCCCGATGGGGGCCGGGTGAGCGCCGAGTTCGAGGTGTCCTGGACGGACGGCTCGGGCGCACGACAGGTGCGTACGGTCGACACGACCGCCTCGTCCAGCGGTTCGTCGTTCAGCTGGACCGTGCTGACCGACGTGCCGACGTTCACCGGGGTGAGCTGGCGGGTGCGGGCGAGCGACGGCACGCTGTGGGGGCCGTGGAGCTCCGACGGCGGCAGCGGGTCGTGCGAGTTCGTGTACGACACCGAGGCGCCCGCGAAGCCCTCGGTGTCGTCGCCCGAGTACCCGGACGACACCGAGCTGTGGCACGACGGGGTGGGCGTGTACGGCGCGTTCACCGTCGACTCCACGTCGGACGACACGGTGTCGTACCGCTACAACTTCCTTGGCGGGCCGCAGCTGACGGCCGTACCGGACGAGCCCGGCGGGCCGGTGGTCCTGCGCTGGCTGCCACAGTCGGCGGGCCGCAATTGGCTGGACGTCCAGGCTGTCGACCGGGCGGGTAACACGAGCGCGCCCGCCACCTACCAGTTCCGGGTGAGCGGGGGCCGTACGCCCGTCGCCGCCTGGACGCTCGCGGACGCGGCCGGGGCGAACGAGGCCTCGGCGGAAGCGGGCGGCAGGATCGCGACGGCGGGAGGCGGGGTCGCGTTCGGCGCGGCAGGTCCCTCGCGGACCTCGCTGACGGGGGCCGTCGTCCTCGACGGGTCGGACTCCGCGTATCTGACGAGCGGCGCACCTGCCGTCGACACCGGCGGGGCCTTCTCCGTGAGCGCCTGGGTGCGACCGGATGCCACCGGCGGGAACATGACGGCGGCCGGCCAGGGCGGCGCGGCCGGATTCGGGCTCGGGACGGAGGACGGTGCCTGGTCGTTCTCGGTGGGCGGCTCGGTCGTACGGGGTGGAGTACCGGAGACCGGTGACTGGGCGTATCTCACCGGGGTGTACGACCCGGTCGCCGGTACGGCCCGGCTGTATGTGAACGGGCGGGAGGCCGGCACGGCCGAGAACGTCACCGGCACCTCGGCGTCCGGAGACCTCCAGATCGGGCGCACGCTCGCGGCAGACAACGCGAGCACGAGCGGGAACTGGCGCGGGGCGCTGGCCGGCGTACGGGTGTGGGACCGGATCGTCGTCGCCGCCGAGGCCGCCGGGGCGGCGAAGCGGGCCACCGTGAGCGAGGGGTACTGGGCGCTCGACGAGGCGACCGGCGGCAGCAGCCCGGAACGGGACGGCGGGCGGCCACTGACGCTCGGCGGGGACGCGGCGATCTACCGCGACGACGCCCCCTGCGACTGGCTCGACCCCGACTGCCTGCCGGGACAGTCCCCCATCTTCGGTTCCGGGCACCTGCTGCTGGACGGCGACGGGGACTTCGCCGCGACGGACGGCCAGTCCATCGCCACCGGGGACAGCTTCTCGGTCGCCGCGCACGTGCGGATCGACTCGGCGGCGCAGGACCGGCCGATGACGGTGCTGTCGGTGCCGGGTGCGGACAACTCCCTTGCCGAGGTGCGCTATTCGGGGGCCTCGCAGCAGTGGGAGGTGGGACTGACGGATGCGAACGGGGCGCCGGTCACGCTCACCGCGGGCGGCGCGTGGGCCTCGCCTGACGATGTCCATCACCTGGCGCTCGTGTACGACGACGAGACCGACGAGATCCTGCTCTACGCCGACGGGCAGTTGTCGGCGAGGGAGTCGTACCGGCCCGGCTGGACGGCGACGGGTGACTTGCAGATCGGCCGCTCGCAGAGCGTGGACGGCGTGGACGGCTGGGGCGGTTACCTGGACGGAGCGGTCGACGAGGTGCATGTTTACGCGGGCGTGCTCAGCGCGACGCAGGTGGCTCAGTTGCAGATCGGCGCGACGGACGTCTGACAACGTGGCCGGGACAGATATGTTTTCGGCCAAATGAGTCCGCCTGTGACGCATGTCATACCCCCAGCGAGGGCATTGCTGGGGGCATGACAGATGACGCCATGACGACTGGGCTGACGGACGAGGAACGGCTTGCCCAGCTCGGATACACCCAGGTCCTCGCCCGCCGTATGTCGGCGTTCTCCAACTACGCGGTGTCCTTCACGATCATCTCGGTCCTGTCGGGTTGCCTGACCCTGTACCTGTTCGGCATGAACACGGGCGGCCCGGCCGTGATCATGTGGGGCTGGGTCGCCGTAGGGCTCATGACCCTCTTCGTCGGGCTGTCGATGGCCGAGATCTGTTCGGCCTACCCGACCTCAGCCGGCCTGTACTTCTGGGCGCACCGGCTCGCTCCCCCTCGTACAGCCGCCGCCTGGGCCTGGTTCACCGGGTGGTTCAACGTGCTCGGGCAGGTCGCGGTGACCGCCGGCATCGACTTCGGGGCGGCCTCCTTCCTGGGCGCCTACCTGAACCTCCAGTTCGACTTCGAGGTCACCCCGGGCCGCACGATCCTGCTCTTCGCCGGCATCCTCGTCCTGCACGGGCTCCTCAACACCTTCGGCGTACGCATCGTGGGTCTGCTGAACAGCGTCAGCGTGTGGTGGCACGTGGTGGGTGTGGCCGTCATCGTCGGGGCACTGACCTTCGTACCGGACGAACACCAGTCGGTCTCCTTCGTGTTCACCGAGTTCGTGAACAACACCGGGTGGGGCAGCGGCGTCTACGTGGTCGCCCTCGGCCTGCTGATGGCCCAATACACCTTCACCGGCTACGACGCCTCCGCACACATGACCGAGGAGACCCACGACGCGTCCACGGCCGGCCCGAAAGGCATCGTCCGCTCGATCTGGACGTCCTGGATAGCGGGCTTCGTCCTCCTCCTCGGCTTCACCTTCGCCATCCAGTCGTACAACGACACGCTCGCGTCCCCGACCGGCGTACCGCCCGCCCAGATCCTCCTCGACGCGCTCGGCGCGACCGCGGGCAAGCTGTTCCTGCTGGTGGTGATCGGGGCCCAGCTGTTCTGCGGCATGGCGTCCGTCACGGCCAACTCCCGCATGATCTACGCCTTCTCACGCGACGGCGCCCTCCCCTACTCCAACCTCTGGCACACGGTCAGCCCACGCACCCGTACCCCCGTCGCGGCGGTCTGGCTGGCGGCCTTCGGGGCACTGGTCCTGGGCCTGCCCTACCTGATCAACGTGACGGCGTACGCGGCCGTGACGTCGATCGCCGTGATCGGCCTCTACATCGCGTACGTCATCCCGACACTGCTGCGGCTGCGCAAGGGCGACGAGTTCCAGCGCGGGCCATGGCATCTGGGCCGGTGGTCACGGGCCATCGGGGTGGTGTCGGTGATCTGGGTGGCTGTGATCACGGTGCTGTTCATGCTGCCCCAGCTCGCGCCGGTCACCTGGGAGAACTTCAACTACGCCCCGATCGCCGTCCTCGTGGTCCTGGGGTTCGCGGCGCTGTGGTGGGTCGCTTCGGCGCGGTACTGGTTCCTGAACCCGGAACACGCGCGGACCCGGGCACGGGAGGCGGCTCGGAAGGGGGCGCCCGAACCGGTCGATCCGTAGCGAGGACGCCTATTTCGCTCCGTGGGTTGCCACCCTGGTTGCGGAGTGACCCGGCCGTGTCTCCGATACCCGATCGGAGTCCTGGCCGGGTCCGGCTATGCTCGGGGATGCAACATCGCGGGGACCCTTAGCTCAATTGGCAGAGCAGTGGACTTTTAATCCATTGGTTGTGGGTTCGAGTCCCACAGGGTCTACGGACAAGCCCCAGTTCAGAGGACATCTGGACTGGGGCTTCTGTCGTTTCGGGGGCTGAGTGGTCGTCAGCCGGCCCGGTGCCGGCCAGTCCGCTGCGTGCAGTCGGCGCGATCAAGGACGAGGCGCACCGGGACCGGCGCACGAAGCTCCTGGACAGCCTGTAGCGACACGCCGAAGCGCCTGCCGGGGGTTGGCGGCCGCCGCCCACCCCGAGGGTCGGCCGTGTCTCCCGGTCGATGCCTCGTTCGGGGATCCACTGCTTGCCTGAGTACGCCCCAATATCTGTGGCCGCAAGCTGAGATATTGACGGAACGTGCGGACAGGTTATTTGCGGTAATAAATAGCGGGGGATTAGTCGGCGCGTGCGGCGTGGTTGTGGTGTGCTACTGTTGATTTAAGTTGCAGGTGTGGTTCCCGAAATTAAATTTCCGGTCTTTTCCGGCGGGGTGATCATCGCGGCGACGCGGAGTCTGCGCTGTGTGGACTCCGTATGCACTGCCCCCCAAAGGAGATATGACATGGCTGCTGGCACCGTGAAGTGGTTCAACGCGGAAAAGGGCTTCGGCTTCATCGAGCAGGACGGTGGCGGCCCGGACGTGTTCGCCCACTACTCGAACATCGCCGCCCAGGGCTTCCGCGAGCTGCTTGAGGGCCAGAAGGTGACCTTCGACATCGCGCAGGGCCAGAAGGGCCCGACGGCCGAGAACATCGTTCTTGCCTGACGCTGACGCGTACTGTGCAGCTGGGGCCCGCATCCCTCGGGGTACGGGCCCCAGCTGCATGCATTTTTCGCAGTGGTGTCACCTGCGAGAACACGACTCCGAGGGCTTCGAGTACTTCGAGCAATCCGTGGGCGTGGTAGATGCCCCGGATATCGCATCCGTAACGAGTCACCAATTTCCCCACCTGAGCCCGCACGAATTCACTGCCGGCCAGATTCGCTTTCGCATTTCATCGGCCCATTCTTGCAATTCTCCGCGCCGCTCGGTGCTGCGGAAATTCCTAGATGTGAGCCGCATCGAGGAAGGTTCCGCATGAACCGCACACGTACGAACGACCGCTCCGCCCGCACCCGTAACGGCGGTGCCGCCTCCGGCAGGAGCGGCGGCCGATTCGGCTCGTCGAGCGCCGGCCGGTCCGGCGCGCCGAGCCGTTCCGGCTCCGGCGGCTACGGGGGTTCCGGCGGTTCCAGCCGTCGATCCGCCGCGGTCCAGGGGGAGTTCGCCCTGCCCGAGACGATCACCCCCGCGCTTCCCGCTGTCGAGGGCTTCGCCGATCTCGACATGCCCAAGGAGTTGCTGGCCTCGCTCAGCACGCAGGGCGTGACCGTCCCCTTCCCGATCCAGGCCGCGACCCTGCCGAACTCCCTCGCCGGCCGCGACGTACTGGGCCGCGGGCGCACCGGCTCCGGCAAGACCCTCGCCTTCGGGCTGGCGCTGCTGGCCCGTACGGTCGGGCAGCGCGCCGAGGCCAGGCAGCCGCTGGGCCTGGTCCTCGTACCGACGCGTGAGCTGGCGCAGCAGGTCACCGACGCGCTCACCCCGTACGCCCGCGCCGTGAAGCTGCGGCTGGCCACTGTGGTGGGCGGGATGCCGATCGGCAGGCAGGCCAGCGCGCTGCGCGGCGGTGCCGAGGTCGTCGTCGCCACCCCCGGACGCCTCAAGGACCTCATCGACCGCGGCGACTGCCGGCTGGACCAGGTCTCCATCACCGTCCTCGACGAGGCCGACCAGATGGCCGACATGGGCTTCATGCCGCAGGTCACCGCCCTGCTCGACCAGGTCCGCCCCGGTGGCCAGCGCATGCTGTTCTCCGCCACCCTCGACCGCAACGTCGACCTGCTCGTGCGTCGCTACCTCAGCGACCCGGTCGTGCACTCCGTCGATCCCTCGGCCGGCGCGGTCACGACGATGGAGCACCACGTGCTGCACGTCCACGGCGCCGACAAGCACTCGGCCACCACCGAGATCGCCGCGCGCGACGGCCGCGTGATCATGTTCCTCGACACCAAGCACGCCGTCGACCGGCTCACCGAGCACCTCCTGAACAGCGGGGTACGGGCTGCCGCGCTGCACGGTGGGAAGTCGCAGCCGCAGCGCACCCGCACGCTGACGCAGTTCAAGTCCGGGCACGTCAACGTGCTGGTGGCGACCAATGTGGCGGCTCGCGGCATCCACGTCGACAACCTCGACCTCGTCGTCAACGTCGACCCGCCGACCGACCACAAGGACTACCTCCACCGCGGCGGCAGGACCGCCCGCGCCGGCGAGTCAGGCCGTGTCGTCACCCTGGTCACCCCGAACCAGCGCCGCGAGATGACCCGTCTCATGGCAGCGGCCGGCATCGTCCCGCAGACCACCCGCGTTCGCGCCGGCGAAGAGGCACTGCACGCCATCACCGGTGCCCAGGCCCCCTCGGGCGTCCCGGTCGTCATCACCGCACCGGTGGTCGAACGCCCCAAGCAGCGCGGCGGCACCTCGAAGCGAGGCGGCGCCACCTCACGCGGCCGACGCCGCCCCGCGTCGGCGGCCCACCGCACGCCCGCACGGCCGTCCACCGCGAGTGCGGCGGCCTGAGCGGCAAGCTGCCCTGGTGAAGCCGGATGCCCCTCGCGCCCCGAAAGGGGCGCGGGGCGGTATCGATCTGCGGCTCCGCCGAGAGCGGGGGAGCGACCAGCCCCCACCGGCCCGCGGTGAACCAACCGCATGTCCCGCGGAGCTGCTGAGCACCTTCGTGATCAGGAAGCCGACCCATCTCCGCTCTCCGTAGGAGGCACTCTTGACGCTGGTCCAGATGCAGAACCGCCCGGCAGGCGCCAACCCCGTGCACAGCACGGCGGCTGACGCCATGGACGCGGCCGGACCGCAGGTCTGGCACGACATGACCGTCGAGGTGGCACTGTCGGTCACGGCCGCCGCCCGCACGGGGCATCTGGTCCTCTGCGACGAGGACGGCCAGTACGTCGGCCTCGTCACCCGGGCCCGGCTCGCCGCCGTTCGGGACAGCCGTGGCTACACGGATCAGATTCGCTTGAGTGACATCACCGACGGCAGCGGGCTCTTCACCGAACACGGCAGCGCGCCGGGCGTCCTCGCCCTCTCCCGCTGAACCGCTTCACCGTGGTCGGCCCCGTCCTGACCTGCTTCCGTCCCACTTCTCCCGTCTCGACTTCTCCCTGTGAGGCATCATGCGCTGTGTCATCGCACGCTTCCCGTTCGACCTGACCAAGAGTGGCGTGCTGGAGTCGATGAAGGGCATCAAGCCCGAGCCGATCACCGGTGAGTCCGTGATCATCGGACGACGCCACTACCCCGTCAAGCAGGTCGGCCAGGTCGTCACCCGACAGGACCCCCGCGATTTCAGCGCGGGTGAGGTCACGCGGGCCATGGCCAAGCTCGGCTTCACCTGCAGCACTGTTCCCAAGGCCGTCCCGGAGCCTGTCGAGAGCCCGTACCAGCTGGCTTCCGAGCTGCTGGGCACCCCCGTGGCCGTCTGACCGACCGCAACGGCGTGAGCCGAACATCAGTGAGGGCCCGACCGGCACACGCCGGTCGGGCCCTCACTGCGTGTCGTGTCGTGCCGTGCCGGGATCGGCGCGGGGTGGGTCGGTGGGTCGGTGGGCAGGTGGGTCGAGGGCGCGGTGAATGACTGGTGTGGTGGGTCAGTGGTCGGAGTAGCGGAAGTCGCCCACGGTCCAGGCACTGACGTCCTCGATCGCGATGCGGTACATACCGCCCGTCTCCGGGATCCCCACCGTGCCCTGCAGGATCCGGGCGACATGGAAGTGCAGATGCGTGGGCGGCCCGTCCTTCTTGGCGGGCGCTTCGAAGACGGCGGAGAACTCGCCCAGATGGGCGGAGTCCGTCAGCACCTCCGAAACTCTCTGCCTCCACACGGCTTCGGGGGCCAGTCTTCCGGTGATGACGGCCCCACCGGTGACCACGGTCAGGGACATCTGGTTGCTCCGCCCGGACTCCACAAGAGCGGCGACGTCAACGATCAGCTCGTCAGGCTTCGACATGGGACCGGATTCTATGCACCGGCCCGTATGCGCGCTGCGGACGGTCCCAGACATCCGCAGGCCGGCCGACGCAGATACCTCATCGTCGAGCACACCAAAATCTATGCTTGCTGGAGTAGACATTGGGGATCCCGGTCGTTACTGTTTCTCTCGTAGCCGAGATCGAGCGAGGCCCGGCAGACACGAACTGGCGGGCAGCAGTACACGCAGGACGGTGCGGTGGTGGAGTGTCGAAGCCTGGTTGTTGCATGACGGCGACGGGACTGACGACCGGACCGGGTGGCCCGCAGTGATGAGGGGCCGCCGTGAGCAGGACCGCGGTTGACGCGGTGGCAGTACCCGTGCAGTACAGAGCAGTACCAGCAGTTTGCAGTCCCGCAGTTTGCAGTTCCCGTTAGGCAAGTGATTGATCCAGAGGGAAGAACGGAGGAGTGGAGCGCCATCAGGATCGCCCGGGCGGAAATCTGAGCCCGGGTACCGCAGGACATCGATAGGCAGGTGGTCTCCGGTCATAAATCCGCGATCCCCGCACCCCGGCCGACGTATCGGGCGGCTGTGCGGAAAAAGAAGGCCGGTGCAGCAGTAGGGCCGGCAGATGGTGTTTGCTGTTCCTTCGGGGCCTTGGTGCCGTTCGGCACCAAGGCCCCTCGACGCGTTCCACAGAGAGGTGAGATGACAGCAGACGAGTCGCTAGGCCGTCTCGACGACGACGACTACCCCGCGTACACGATGGGCCGGGCCGCCGAAATGCTGGGTACCACTCCCGGCTTCCTCCGGGCCCTCGGCGAAGCACGGCTGATCACACCGCTGCGCTCCGAGGGCGGACACCGCCGTTACTCCCGCTACCAACTGCGCATCGCCGCCCGCGCGCGTGAGCTCGTCGACCGGGGTACGCCGGTCGAGGCCGCATGCCGGATCATCATCCTCGAGGACCAGCTCGAGGAAGCTCAGCGCATCAACGCCGAATACCGCCGCACCGAGGGGTCGTCCAAACCGTCGGCTGCGTCCTGAAGTGAGCGTGCCCGCCCCGGCGGGCCATCACCCACGAGCATGGCTGGAATACTGAGCGGAGTTTTCTGTGGTGATAGCGGGTGCGGACGGGTAGCGTCTGTGTGAGCTGTCGTGGTTCGGATTTCCCCTTGCCCACGCCTTTGGTGTGGGCGCTTTGCTGTGCTGTGCCGCAGGGACCAGGGCGATCACCTCCGTCTGCCCCATGAAGGGGCAGGCGTTCATCGACTGGAAGGCATGACTGTGGCAACTGGAACTGTGAAGTGGTTCAACGCGGAGAAGGGCTTCGGCTTCATCGCCCAGGACGGCGGCGGTCCGGACGTCTTCGCGCACTACTCCGCAATCAACTCCTCGGGCTTTCGTGAGCTCCAGGAGGGCCAGGCCGTGACGTTCGACGTCGTCCAGGGCCAGAAGGGCCCCCAGGCGGAGAACATCACCACCGCCTGATCTTTGCCGTGAAACGTCTGGGCCGCGCGGCGCTACGCCGCGCGGCCCAGGACGTTCACCGGCGGTTCAGCCCGGCCAGCTGCCCGTCACGCGCCGGATGACGGTGGCGCCCCCGCGATCGACGGCGGCTTTGACTCCGGCGAAGATCGCGCCCTGAACGACGGCTGCCGCGAGCACCTCGCGCCAGCTGCGGAACTCGTCCGTGGCGTCCGGGGCCTCGTCCTCGTGCGCGAGCCGTTTCCAGGCCCGTTTGAACAACGCGCCGGCCAGGATGCCGCCGAGGGCGCCCATGGCCATGCCGACCGGCTTGTAAGCGATCTTCGAGGCTTTCACCGGTGCCTCCTCGACCGGCGGACCATCAGCAGCGCGATGATCGCGCCGACGGCGAGCAGCGGGGCGCGATTGGCGCGCGCCACCCGCATGCCCTGGCCGGCCTTCTCGCGTACCGGTTCCGGGGCCTTGTCCCGGGCCAGTTCGGCGACGTGGACAGCCTTGCCGCGGACTTGCCCACCGGCCGCCGCGGCCTTGGCCCGCACCGGCTCGGGGGTCCTGTCCTGTACCGCGTGGGCCGCGTGCGTGGCCTTGTCCCGAAGCTGAGCCCCGACATGTGCGGTCTTCTCCGCGACCTGATGCTTGACGGCCGTCGTCTTCTCCTGGGCCCGTGCCTTGACGTCGGCCTTCGCCGCGAGCGCCTCGACGGTCTCGCCGAGTCCCTGCCTGGTCGCCTCGACCCGCCTGCGCAGTTCCTCGGAGGACGGTGTCGTGTCGTTGCCCGGCTGCGCCTTGTTCTCGGCCCTGTTCTCGGTCATCGGTGTGCACTCTCCTTGATCGCGGCTACGTCGGCCTTCACGCTGTCCATCGTCCGTTCGGGCCTCGGCGGTGATCCCTTGCTGAACTGCTTCTTGCCGAGTGCCGCCATCAGCGCGGTGACGGCGGCCAGGACGCCGGTGACGATCAGCGCCGCCGCCCACACGTCCATGGCGAGCGACAGCGCGGCGATCACGGTGGCCACCAGTGCCTGCAGGGTGAGCACACCTCCCAGGCCGGCGCCCCCGAACAGGCCGCCGCCCTTGCCGAACCGCTTGCCCTTCTCGGTCATCTCCGCCTGAGCCAGCCGCATCTCGTCGCGGACCAGCTGTGACAACTGCTGCGAGGCACGCTGGACCAGATCACCCACCGGTTCCTGCGTTGCGCTGCCCGTGCGGTGGGAGCCCTCTGCTGTCGCTGTCATGGGTGCTCACCTGTCCTTCGTAGGCGATCGTTGCCCGTCGGTCGGATCGGTCGGATCGGTCGGCTGTGCGAGTACCCCCGCATGCCCGCGTCACCCCGCCGGACCCCGCCGGAGCTCGCACTGCTCCACCGGCTCAGGATTCGAGCCGGCGGCGGTCCTCCGCGTCCCACTTCCGGGTGTCCCGCGGCTGTACGTACGGCTCCTCTTCGGCCGGGTGGCCGCCCGCGACGGCGCGTTGGCGGGCCAGCTCCGCGTCGCACTCCAGTCCCAGCAGGATCGCCAGATTCGTGATCCACAGCCACACCAGGAAGATGATCACGCCGGCGAAGGTGCCGTACGTCCTGTTGTACGAGGCGAAGTTGGCCAGGTACACCGCGAACCCGGCCGAGGCGACCATCCAGATCACCAGCGCCAGGAAACTGCCCGGAGTGATCCACCGGAAGCCCCGGACCTTGGCGTTCGGCGTCGCCCAGTACAGGAGCGCGATCATGATCGTGACCAGGACCACCAGCACCGGCCATTTCGCGATCGACCACACCGTCAGCGCCGTGTCGCCGATCCCCAGTACGCCACCCACCTGCCGGGCCAGGCCGCCGGTGAACACGACGATCACCGAGCTGGCCACGGCCAGGACCATGAGGACCACCGTCACGCCGACGCGGACGGGCAGCACCTTCCACACCGGGCGGCCCTCCGGGATGTCGTACACCGCATTGGCGCTCCTGATGAACGCGGCGACATAGCCGGAGGCCGACCACACCGCGAGCACCAGGCCCACGATCGCCATGACCGAGCCGATCCCGGCGGTGCCCTGCATCTGCTGCACCGCGTTGCGCAGGACATCCCGCACCGCGCCCGGGGCCAGTTCCTGGATGTTGTCCAGCAGCCGCTGCGACGTCGACTTCCCCATGATCCCGAGCAGGGAGACCAGCACCAGCAGTGCCGGGAACAACGCCAGGATCGCGTAGTAGGTCAGCGCGGCGGCCCGGTCGACCAGCTCGTCCTCCTTGAACTCCTTGACAGTGCCTTTCAGCACCGCCCACCAGGAGGACCTGGGCAGGTCGGTCGGAGAGTCCGGCTCCCGCCGCTCCACCCGCTCGTCCGGCTCGGCTTCGGGCGCCCGCGCGGCTCCGGCGGCCCCGGCGGTCCCGTCGGCCGCTGCGTGCCTGCCGTGCTCATCGTGCCCGCCATGCCCGTTGTGCCCGCCGGGCTCGGCAGGGTGTCCATGCCGTTTCAGGATGCGTAGCATTCCGCACGAGTATCCGCTCGGGCGGCGATCCAACCGTGGGAGCGGGCACTGCTCCCGGTTCTACGGCACCTGACCGGTCAGGAACTTTCGTACCCGCTCGGCGCTCGCACCGTCTCGGCGTCGAGCATTTCCCGGGCGGCGGAGGAGTCGGCGAGCCGGCAGGCAAGGTCGACGGCGCGCCCGCTGATCCCGTGCGCGTCGCGGCGTACCGGCCCGACGTGCATCCCGATCCGCAGCCCCAACGGCACCCGCAGTGAACGGTTCTCGTCGCGCAGGCTCTCGTGCAGCTCGACCATCCACAGCCCGAGCAGCCGGGTCACCGGCACCCGCGCGGACACCGACAGCAGTACGCCGTCGCCGCGGTCCTCCATGTGGACGGCGTCCCGCGCCACCTTGGCGTGCGTGAACGCCGTCTCCACGACCCGGTATATCCGGGCACGCATCCGCGGCTTGTCGATGTCGTCGTACTCCCCGGAACGCCGGGCGTCGACGCTGATCACCAACTCGTAGTGCGCTTCGGTGAGATCCATGGCGTCGCGGTCCACCCCGTTGCCCCCTTTGGTGCGTTCGATCGTCGTTCGGTCGTCGTTCGCCTGTCGTTCGGTCGTCCCCTCAGGGTCGGGCCCGGGACGGGGGCCGTCTGTGGCCGTTTACACACGACGGGCGGCAGGTTTTACGCGGGTTGCCCCTCCGCGTCCGTACGACCGTCATGACCGTCATGGCCGTCGGCGAGGAGGGCGAGCAGTTCGGGGTCGAGGATCTCCACGACGCGGTTGCCGGTCCGCACGATCCGCTGATTACGCAGCAGCCGCAGGCTCTTGGCGACGGCTTCCCGGGTGGCTCCTATGCTGGCCGCCAGTTCGTCCTGGGCGAGCTGGACGACCGATGAACTGGACGGAGCGGTACGGGCGTACGGGCCACGGGGTGCGCCGCCCGACCCCGACAGCTCGGTGAGCCGGCCGGCCAGGCGCTGCAGCACGGTGAGGGAAGCGAGCGCGGACCGCTCCTGGTCGGCGCTGCGGAGGCGGAAGGTGAGCTGGCGTATCACCAGCCCGCTCACCCGGGGATGCTCGGCGAGGAACCTGCGGAACGCGTCCCCCGATATGACCTGGGCCTGCGTCGGCCCCAGTGCCCGCACGGTTGCGCTGCGCGGATGCGGGTCCAACGCGGCCATCTCACCGAGGAGTTCACCGGGACCGCGCAGCCCGAGTATCAGCCGGGTGGCTCCCCGGTCCGTCGCGACGGAGACGGTCACCCACCCCTTGACGACTATCAGGACATGGCTGGACCGGTCGCCCTCGGTGAGGAGATGGGCGTCGGCCGCGAAGTGCTTCGGGTTGCCGAGGGCCATGACGCCCTCGCGTTCCTGCGCGGTCAGCGACTGCGCGAACGCCAGCTCGTTGCCCAGCAGCCCCATTCCACGCCCCCCGCCGCGTTCCGGAACCAGGTTTTGTGATGGCGTTGATGGTGACAGAGCGAAGCTTTGGGCTGAGTGAATTACGCCACTTCGGGTGTACCACCCGGTAATTTCATGTATGGGCACGTAAACCGCCCGCGCCCCCTGATCTCTGCCCCCGGCGCCCCTGCCGGCAACCTCCCGCTCCCGCCCACCCGGACCGGGTTCACCCCACAGGACCCTCAGGTCAGCCCCAGCACTCGAACGACCGTCCGTAACAACGCAAGGAACCGGTCGGATGCGGAGTACTTGGCGAAAAATCGGGTTTCCGGTTCGAAAAAGGTGATGGAGGTGTGGTGATGCGGGGTGGCTGCGGGGGTGGCGGGGTGAGGGGGCAGCGGTGGTTGGTTTCACCCCCGCTGCCCCGCCGCCCGCTCAAGTTGTGTGGGCCGCTGAGAACGAATTAGGTTCACCGGTTTGCGTCCGGGACGGGGCTGGGGCCGGTTGGATGGGGGTCTGACATCCCATCCAATGTGTGGAGGCGTGGTGGCGGAACCAGTCGGAGTCCGCAGGCTGAGTGATCAAGAGGGCCAGAAGTTACAGCGGATCGTGCGCCGGGGCAGTACGAGTTCGGTGCGTTACCGGCGGGTGATGATGCTGCTGGCCTCGGCCGGCGGGAACCGGGTCCCGGTCATCGCCCAACTCGTGCAAGTGGACGAGGACACGGTGCGCGATGTGATCCACCGCTTCAACGAGATCGGCCTGGCCGCGCTGGACCCTCGGTGGGCGGGAGGCCGTCCCCGCCTGCTCATTCCTGACGACGAGGACTTCGTCGTCGCGACGGCCAAGACGCGACCGACCCGTCTGGGTCAGCCCTTCACCCGCTGGTCGATCCGCAAACTCGCCGGCTATCTGCACACCGTCCCGGATCGGGAGATCGGCATCGGCCGCGAGGCCCTGCGCTGCCTGCTCGCCCGACGCGGCGTCACCTTCCAGCGCACCAAGACGTGGAAGGAGTCCGCTGACCCCTAATACGACGCCAAACTCGACCGCATCGAGCACGTCCTGGAGCACTCACCCGACCGGGCTCTTCGCCATGACCCGTTCTCTACGCACGCCATCGGGCAGGAGATCGCCCAGCTCATCAATGTCTGCGAAACCGTGGCGTTCGTAGAGGGCGATCGCCTTGCCGTTGTCCGGCATCACCGACAGACGCAACGTCTTGGCGTGCCGTTCCACAGCCCACATCTCCACCGCCCCGATCAAGAGGTCTCCCACTCCCTGGCCACGTGCCACGGGGCTGACCCACATCGAGATCAGCTCAACACTGGCGTCTTCCTCGGCCGGGACTCCGCTGGCCATCCCAACCGGATGACCGTCGAGGACCGCTACGACATCGCGCGCACCAGGAATCTCCAGGCGGGCACGCCAGCGTTCCTCGCGATCGCCGGCTCCCTTCCACTCTGCCAACGTCGATCCGAACGCGTAAGGCGCCTCGGCAAGTGCCGCCAGTCGCAGCTCCCGCCAGATCGACCAGTCGTCTGACTCCAAAGTGCGCAGTTCAAGCATGATCCAGACCCTGCCCTGCCTGGGACACCAGCGGCAAGGCAATTATGGACACCGGCAGCGCCAACTCGTCGCACCCGGCCCCTCGTTGACAACTGCCCTCGCACCCCTCCATCATCATTCCACTAATCAAGTAGTGGAATGGTGGTGGTGATCGTGGAGTACCGCATCGACAGGCGGAGCGGGGTCCCCGCCTTCCAGCAGATCGTGCAGCAGACCAAGCAGGCCCTGCGGCTGGGCGTACTGGTGCCGGGGGACCGGTTGCCGACCGCCAAGGAAGTCGCCGAGGTCAGCACGGTCAACCCGAACACCACCCTCAAGGCGTACCGCGAGCTGGAGCGCGAGGGTCTGGTCGAACCGCGGCCGGGCCAGGGCACCTTCGTACGCCGCACGCTGGGCCGCCCCGAGACGGGCACCGACTCGCCGCTGTACGGGGAGCTGGTGGCGTGGATGTCGAAGGCGGCCGGGGCCGGTCTGGAGCAGGACGACGTGACCGCGCTGGTCGCGTCGGCGATGGAGAAGCAGTACGCCGCCGGGACCACGGCGGCGACGGGGGCCACGACCACCGGGTCCACGGCAACGGGGTTCACGACAACGGGGTCCACGGGGGCCACGACAACTAGGAGCACAGGTGAGTGACGGTATGTACGCGGGGGAGCCGGCGCTTGAGGCGTATGGACTGGGGATGCGCTACCGGCGGGGCTGGGCGCTGCGGGACTGCTCCTTCCGGCTTCCGGCAGGCAGGATCTGCGGGCTGGTCGGACCCAACGGGGCGGGCAAGACCACGCTGCTGAGCATCGCGGCCCATGTCCTGGAGCCGACTCAGGGCTCGATCAGCCTCTTCGGCGAAGCACCGGGTTCGGCGGAGTCCGGCCGGCGCACCGCGTTCCTCGCCCAGGAGAAGCCCCTGTTCCGCCGCTTCACCGTGGCGGAGACCCTGCGGCTGGGGCGCGAACTGAACCCGGGCTGGGACCAGCGCGCCGCCGAGGAGATCGTCCGCGCGGGCAACGTCCCCTTCGACGCGAAGATCAGTACCCTCTCCGGCGGCCAGCGCACCCGCGTCGCCGTTGCCCTCGCCTTCGGCAAGCGCCCCGACCTGCTGCTGCTGGACGAGCCGATGTCGGACCTCGACCCGGTCGTGCGCCACGAGATCATGGGCACCCTCCTCGCCGAGGCCGCCGAGCGCGGCACCACCGTGCTGATGTCCACCCACGTTCTCGCCGAGCTGGAGAACGTGTGCGACTACCTGGTCGTCGTCTCCGGGGGCGGAGTGCGCCTCGCCGGTGACGTGGACGAGCTGATGTCCGTGCACACCCTGGTCACCGGGGCCAGGGAGGGCGAGGGCGGTCTGCCCGCCGGCCTCGGGCACCACACCCTCGTCGAGTCCCGGACCAGCGGGCGGCAGTTCACGGCGCTCATCCGCCCCGAGGGCCCGGTCACCGGCCCGTGGGAGACGAACGTCCCGAACATGGAGGAACTCCTGCTCTCCTATCTCCGCTCACCCGACGCACCGCCGCTGATCACTCCCACCGCCCAGGTTCAGGGGCAGGGCCTGTCGTTCGGCACCGGGACGGTGGCGGCATGAGCACCTTCACCAGCGCCTCGAACCCGGCCGGCAGCACGACCGGCACCCCGACCGACGGCAAGAACGGGACCATGAACGCGACCACCACGGAGGCCACCCGGCGCCCCCGCCTCAGCGGTATGACCTGGCTGGTCTGGCGCCAGCACCGGGCCGGGTTCTGGGCGATCCTCGCCGCTGCCGCGCTCTCCTTGGCCTGGATGGTCTACCAACGCGGCCAGATGATGGACTTCCTCGACGGCTACGGCTATCCCGGCAAGAGCTTCGACGAGGTGGGTGAGCACTTCCAGCAGTACGTCAACGCGTTCTCCTACGTCTCCACCGGTCTCAGCGGGATACCCATCCTGCTCGGTGTCTTCCTCGGTGCCCCGCTGCTCGCGGGCGACCTGGAGAACGGCACGGCCAAGCTGGTCGCCGCCCAGTCCATGAGCCGGACCCGCTGGCTCGCCACGAAGCTGGGGCTGGCCGGACTGGTGGTCGTGGTGAGCACGGGGGCGCTGTCGGCGGTGTTCGGCTGGTGGTGGAACCCGGTCAAGGACCAGAACACGGTCCTGGACTGGAGCTCCGGCTCCGCCTTCGACATCACGGGACCCGTGCCCGTCGCTCTCACCCTCTTCACCGTCGTCGGCGGTGTGGCGATCGGCGTGGTGCTGCGCCGCACGCTGATGGCCATGGTGGTCACCTTCGGATTCGCCGTCGCCGTCCAGCTCGTCTGGGGCTACTTCCGGCTGTCGCTCGGCGAGGTCGTCACGGTCACGTCGAACAAGGGCGTCACTGCCGAGAACGCGTTCCCGGACCTGCCCAAGGCGGCGCTTCAGCTCGACGAGTCGTACCTCACCGCCGGCGGGGATCTGCTCGGCTGGAGCACCTGTAGGAACACGAACACGGACCAGGCGCTTGAGCTGTGCCTGAAGAAGGAGGGCGTCGTGGGCTGGTCCGTGGACTACCTCCCGATGTCGCAGATGAACGGTATGCAGTGGCTCGGGGCTTCGATTCTCTTCGCCCTGACGGCCGGGGTCGTGGCGTTCCTCTTCTTCTGGGGCCGTAAGCGACTCGTCTGAGGCCGCACGCCCCGCGCCCCTTTCCCCCTTCCCCTTTCCAAAGGGGCGCCTCTTTCCCTCCTTGTTTCTCTGTCCCGTCCGCCGGGCTGCTTCGCCGTGCCCGAAAGCCGGAGAGAAAGGCATGTCTTGAATCACCGAAAGAAGCGGGCGAGTGAGGCTTCGGCTCTCGCCCTGTTCACCGCCGCCGCCCTTGCCGCCACCCTGCTCAGCGCACCGGGAACCCAGGCCGCACAGACCGTCAGCGGTACGGCAGCGACGGCCGGCGCCCCCGGCAAGACCAGGACCGTCACCCTCCTCACCGGTGACCGGGTCACCCTGGACGCCACCGGCCAGGTCACCGGCGTGCGGCCCGCGAAGGGCCGGGAAGGCACGACCTTCCGCATAGCCCGGAACGGCGACCGCACCTACGTCGTCCCGCGTGACGCCGAGCGACTCCTCGCGAACGGCACCGCCGACCGGCGCCTGTTCGACGTGACGCAGCTCGTGAAGTGGGGGTACGACGACGCGGCCCGCCCCGACCTCCCGCTGATCGTGACGTACGCCAAGGGCCGCAGCCTCGCGCCGAGGGCGCTGTCCGCCGCCGGTGCCCGGGTGAGCCGGGACCTGCCCAGCGTCAACGGGGACGCGCTGAAGGCCCGTAAGTCCGAGGGCGCCGAGCTGTGGCAGACGCTCACCGGGAGCGGGGGGACGGCGCGGGCGAGATCGGCCGCCGCCGACCGGGTCGAGAAGATCTGGCTGGACGGGAAGGTCGAGGCGGCCCTCGACCGGAGCACCGCCCAGATCGGCGCCCCCGAGGCCTGGGCGGCCGGGTATGACGGCAAGGGCGTCAAGGTCGCCGTGCTGGACACCGGGGTCGACGACACGCATCCGGATCTGCGCGGCCGTGTCGACGCGGCGAAGAACTTCTCCGAGGCGGCGGACACCGTCGACCGGGTGGGCCACGGCACGCATGTGGCCTCGACGGTCGCGGGCTCGGGCGCGCACTCCGGGGGGAAGTACAAGGGGGTCGCGCCGGGCGCCCGGCTGATCAGCGGCAAGGTGCTCGACGACAGCGGCGACGGCGAGGAGTCCGGGGTCATCGCCGGCGCGCAGTGGGCCGTCGCGCAGGGCGCCAAGGTGATCAACCTCAGCCTGGGCGGCCCCGACAGCCCCGGTGACGACCCCCTCGAACAGGCGGTGGACGAGCTGTCCGCCTCCTCCGGCGCCCTCTTCGTGATCGCGGCCGGCAACGACGGCCCCGACGCCGGCACCATCGGTTCGCCGGGCAGCGCAGCCGCCGCGCTCACCGTCGGCGCGGTGGACCGCGCCGACGCGATGGCCGACTTCTCCAGCCGCGGCCCGACGGCGGACGGTTCCCTCAAGCCCGACCTCACCGCCCCCGGCGTCGACATCGTCGCCGCGAAGGCCGCCGAGGGCACGGAGGGCGCCCCGGCCGCCGACGGTTACGTCTCGATGAGCGGTACGTCGATGGCGACCCCGCATGTCGCGGGCGCCGCCGCGATCCTCGCCCAGCGCCACCCCGACTGGACCGGCGAGCGCATCAAGGCCGCGCTCACCGCATCCGCCAAGCCGACCGCCGGTGTCTCGGCGTTCGCGCAGGGGACGGGCCGTACGGACATCGTCCGCGCCCTCGACCAGCAGCTCACCACGACCCCGGCCACCGTCGGCTTCCCCGCCCAGCAGTGGCCGCACACCGACGACCGGCCGACCACCAAAACGATCACCTACCGCAACGACGGCGACCGCCC
This sequence comes from Streptomyces sp. NBC_00576, assembly GCF_036345175.1. Taxonomy (NCBI): domain Bacteria; kingdom Bacillati; phylum Actinomycetota; class Actinomycetes; order Kitasatosporales; family Streptomycetaceae; genus Streptomyces; species Streptomyces sp. NBC_00576. The sequence goes on from NZ_CP107780.1 coordinate 5,656,254, forward strand.
CCTCACCCTCGACCTGACCACCGAGGCGTACGGCGAGGACGGAAAGCCCGCCGCCGAGGGCATGTTCGAGGTCTCGCCGAAGCAGCTCACCGTCCCGGCGGGCGCCACCGCGACCGCCCAGGTCACCGCCGACAGCGGCGCGGGCACGGCCGACGGTTCCTTCGGCGGCGCGGTCACCGCGACGGACGGGGCGGGTACGACCGTACGGACCGGCATCGGCGTACACCGCGAGGTCGAGTCGTACGACCTGACGGTCAAGCACCTCGACCTGAAGGGCAAGCCTGCCGCCCGCTCGGAGACCGGGGTGCAGGGCCTGGACAACGAGATCTGGCGGGACTTCTCCGACGACACGGACGGTGAGTTCACCGTACGGCTGCCCAGGGGCCGTTACAGCCTCGAAGGCCGTATCGACACGGGCGCGACCCCCGAAGACCGCTCCGGGGAGCTGGCCCTCCTCCTCAACCCGAAGTTCTCGCTCACCCGTGACACCACCCTCGTCATGGACGCCCGCAAGGCCAAGCCGATCCGGATCACCGTGCCGGACAGCCACGCGAAGCACACCGACGCCACCCTCAACTACGGGTTCGACATCGGCGGGAACCACAGCATCTCCACGTACCTCATGGGCGACTTCGGCAGGCTGCGCGTCGGTCAGTTCGGCGCCCGGCTTCCGGCGGGCGAGGCGTTCGCGCAGTACAACGGGACCTGGACGCACGGCAGTACGCACTACCGGCCGGTCTGGAACCGTACCGGCGATCTGTCGGGCTTCACCGCGAACCCGAAGCGCGGGCAGTTCGCCAAGGTCACGCTTGCCGCCGGTGCGCCCGCCAGGGGCAAGACGGCGTCGCTCGTCGCCGCGCCGATGACTCCGGGCGGCTCGTCGTTCGACTTCTACCCCGACACGCGCTCGCTGCCGGGCGCCTTCACCGAGTACGTCCTGCCGGGCGTGCGGTGGCGGTACTCCGTCTCGCAGGACGGCGGCAAGGACGCCGAGGGCGAACCGGTGTGGGACGCCGGCCAGTGGATCGCGAAGCCCCGTTCGTACAGCGCGGGCAAGGAGTACACCGAGCGGTTCAACACCGGCGTCTTCGGCCCGCACCTCACCGGCCCGCTGACGGACGGCGAGGACCGCCCCGGCGCGGTCCGTATGGGCGACACCTTCCTGGCCTACCTCCCCCTGTTCTCCGACGGCGCCGGCCACATCGGCGACTCCCGCTACAGCAAGGCCAGGAGCACCCTGTACGCGGACGGCGGCACACGAGTCTTCGCCATTGACGAGCCCTTGAACGGCGTCTCGTACGAACTCCCCGCCGCCAAGCGCGCGTTCCGTCTCACCACGGACGTCTCCCGACCCACCACGCTGTCCTCGGTGAGCACCCGGGTCGCCGCCGAGTGGACCTTCACCTCCGCGCACGTCACCGGCGTCGGGCAGCGGCTGCCGCTGTCGGTGGTCCGCTTCACGCCCCGGCTGAGCGCGGCGAGCACGGCCAAGGCGGGTACGCGATTCTCGGTGCCGTTCACGGTCGAGGGCGCGGCCACCGCACGCACCGCCCGCAAGCTGGCCTTCTCCGTCTCCTACGACGACGGCCGGACCTGGCACCCGGCGAAGGCGGTCGGCGGCAAGCGTCTCGACCTGCGCCACCCGGACAGGGTGGGCACCGTCTCGCTCCGCGTGACACTCACCGACGCGGCCGGCAACACGCTGAAGCAGACGATCCACCGGGCCTACCGGACGGTCAGGTAGGCAGGCTGGTCAGCCTGGTAAGGAAAGGAACTGGGGGCTGTTCCGCCGCACCCGCGGTGGAACAGCCCCCGTTTTTCTGTTCGCCACAGGGCAGGCCTGCACCTGCTTCGGCCGGTCAGGGGCAGTTCTTCGCCGTCCCAGATGGCCGTGGTCCGAAAGCTCCGTGGAGAAGTTGTGCAGTTGCTCGACTATCAAGCATTTGACTCTTCCCAAGTAGCCTTATTGGCAGCAAGATGGCTGTTATCTCGGGGAACTGACCACTCCACTTCATGCGCATGCCTGTCTCACGCATGCGCAGGGGGAAGGGGCACTCTGTGTCTCAGCAACACCCCGGCCGGCGCCGCCGCCTCGGCCGCAGCGCCGACGTCGCTCCCGGCCCCGGCAGCCACCGGCAGCCTTCTGCTTGGCGACCTGCTCCACGCCCCGGTCTCCCGGGGCGACACCGTCCCGACCACCGTCGGCATTGAGCACTCAAGGAGATGCATATGAGTACCGTCATTGACCGGTTCCGGAGGACGACAGTGATGGCTGCCGTCCTGGCTGCCGCACTGGGAGCAGTCTTCGTGTCGCAGACGCAGGCCCACGCGGCGTCGGTTAACCCGCCTGGTTCTCCCACCTACTGCCAGAACCATCCGTGGGAAGTCCAATGTGGCGGTTGATCCGTACCCCTGACGCCCTTGTTCTGAAGGTGTCACACCGAACATCGAGCACTCAAGGAGATGCATATGAGTACCGTCATTGACCGGTTCCGGAGGACGACAGTGATGGCCGCCGTCCTGGCCGCCGCGCTGGGAGCAGTTCTCGTGCCGACGCAGGCCCACGCGGACCCAGCACCGGGCGACATAGTCGTAACTGACCCTCCCTCCTTCTGCGATAACCCCCCATGGTGGGTGGGCGATTGTTGAGAGTGGTCCCTGACGCCTTGGCGTAGACCTTTCGTGACGGCTCGTCGGTTCATCCGGCGGGCCGTTTCGATGTGTCAAAGCTCTGGAACAACGCCGACGCGTTGCCCAGAAGCGCAGCAAGGAATGGCCGGTTACGCCGAGCACAGCCGGTCCGCCCTCGGCGATCTGCTCCGGCTGGCCGAGGCCTGGCGGCCGGACGTATTCGTGCACGCCACCGCACCATTCGTCGGGGCCCTGCTGCGGATACCGACCGTGGTGCACAACTTCGGCAGCGCCGCCCGCGAGGGGAGCCCTCCAGTATCGATTCTCGGCCGCGTCGGCTTCTTACCGGATTCAGGAAGACACCGACGTCAGGCAGGTCGGCAGGGGGAGCTATTGTCCGATCTGCTCGTTCACCTTTCTTGCTCCAGGAGCTCCATGCGCCGCCGTCCCCAGCAGGTCTCGCTCTCCCTCACGACGGCGATATCGGTCGTCGCGGGACTGACGACCGTCACCATTGGCCTCACCGGTCTCACGGGCTCCGTCGCCTGGGCGGACAGTACGGCCGCGCTGCCGCTGTCCCAGTACGCGCACATGCTGGTCGACACCGCTCATCAGCACATCTTCTTCAGTCAGGGCACCGGCTCGACCGGCATCGTGGTGACCGACCTGTCCGGCACCCCGGTCACCACCATCACCGACGAACAGGGCGCCACGGGCCTGGCCCTGTCGCCGGACGGCGGGACGCTGTACGCGGCCCTGAAGGACGGCGACGCGCTGGCCGCGATCGACACGACGACGCTGGCTGAATCCACCCGCATCCCGACGGGCACGGGCAGCGCCCCGGTCTCGGTCGCGGTGGCGGGCGGCAAGGTCTGGTACGGCTACACGGACCCGGCGTCAGACGGTAAGGGCGCCATCGGTTCGGTGGACCCGACGGCAGCGGACCCGGCGGCAACTCCTCAGTCCACGATGGGCAGTTGGTCGGTCGCCCCGCTCCTCGCCGCGGGCGGCGGCGTCCTGGCCGCCGAGGAACCGCAGCAGAGCCTCAGTCACGTGGCCACCTACGACGTCTCCTCGGGGACGGCGACGACGAAGGCCAACACGTTCGTCCACGGCGGTACGGCAACGGGCCTGCAGGTATCGGCCGACGGCACCCAACTCCTGCTGGCCGCCCCCCAGCAGCCGGCCCTCCAGGCATACGGCACCACGGACCTCCTCCCCGCAGCCCGCCCCGGGTACTACACGGGCGGCGTGAACTCGGCCCCGAACTCCGTCGCCGCCGACACGGACGGCACGATCGCCGTGGGCTCGACATCGGGCTCGGCCCCGGGCCTGTACATGTACGCCGGTTCGGGCCTCGCCGAGAACCAGATCACCTTCCCGACCGGCACCCTGTCCCCGGACGGCCTGAAGTGGGCAGCGGACGGCACGACGCTGTACGCGGTCACGAAGGACTCGACGGGCGCGTACACCCTGAACGTCCTGACCACCGCCAAACTCACCGACACCGAACTGGCCCTGGACGCCCCGCGCTACGCGGTCCCGACGCAGCAGTTCCGGTTCACGGGAACCCTGAGCACGAAGGGCTGGCTGCCAACTGGCGCGAGCCTCAAGGTGACCAGGGACGGCGACGAAGTCCCGGACGCCACGGCCACGTTGAACAAGGACGGCACCTTCGCGGTCACGGACACCCGCCCGGACGAGGGCGCGTACTCGTACGAGGTGACGTACCCCGGCGACGCGACGCACCGCCCGGCAACGGCCTCGCTGACGGTGTACGTGGCAAAGCTGTCGACAACGATCCCGTTCCCCGAGGTGACTTCGGCGCAGCCGGGCGCGGTCGCGCTCACGGGCTCGCTGACAAGCTCCCTGAACCTGGGCGGCCTCCCCCAGGGCACCACAGTCCAGGTCTCGCGAACGAACGAGGACACGCAGACAACGGCGCAACTCCCGGCGGTCCAAGTGGACCCGGCCACCCAGGAGTTCAAGGTCACGGACGCCCCGGCGGCTGCGGGCAGGTTCACCTACCACCTCTCCTACGCGGGCGACGCGACCCACGAGGCGACATCCTCGGACGCGACCATCCAGGTCTCGCCGTACACCCCGGCCCTGACCCTGAAGGCGCCGGCTACGGCAACGCGGGGCGCCGCGCTGAGTTTCACCGGCACGCTGACCGACGCCCCGTACGCGAGCGGCGAGACGGTGACGGTGACGCGCACTGACGCGGCCCACACGTCAACTCCGGTTCGCTGGACGGCCGTTGTGGGTACCGACGGCAAGCTGACGATCAAGGACACGCCGACGATCGGCGGCGCGAACACGTACACGGTCAGCTATCCGGGGGACGCCTCGCACCAGGCGGCGACGGCTTCGGCGATCGTGCAGGTGTCGAGGGTCGCGACGACGGTCTCGGTGGCGACGAACGCGTCCACTTACACCTACGGGGCGACGGCCACGGTCACGGCTCACCTGGGCGCGACGTACAACAGCCGTACGGTGTCGATCTGGGCGACTCCGGCCGGCGGCAAGAAGACGCTGGTGAAGTCGGCGGCCGTGGACAGCAGCGGCAACCTGAAGACGACGTACAAGCTGACCCACAACACGACGTTCACGGCATCTTTCGGGGGCGACTACCGGTACGCGCCGGTCTCGGCGACGCGGACGGTGCACGACCAGGTGGGTATCGCGACGAGGCTCGGCGGCTACTACGGCACGACGACGTACAGCGGCACGACGTACCGCGTCTACCACCACACGGCCAAGCCCCAGGTGTCCGCCACGGTGACCCCGAACAAGTCCGGCCAGTGCTCGGTGTTCCAGGCCCAGGAGTACTACAGCGGCGCTTGGCACACGCTCACCACGTCACCTTGCTTCTCGCTGGAGGCGAACAGCATGGCGGTGACTTCACTGAGCCTCACCAACGCGGTCAACCAGAAGTTCCGGGTGCGGGCGGAGTATGTGCGGAGCGCCAAGGACACGACGAACGTGAGTACTTGGGGTGGGTGGCTGTACCTGACGGTCAGAACCTGAGGACGGCGGGCCGGACAGGCCAGACAGGGTGACCATCGACCATCGGGCAGGATGGCCTCATGACAAATACGCCCGAGCGGTCGACCGGTTGTGCCTCCTCTGGTTCGGTGCTGTCGCTGTGGTCACAGGACTCCGTGTTGTCGATCGGCTCAGTGGGATCGGTCCTGTCCGTGGGATCCGTCGGCTCGGCCTTGTCGATCGGCTCGATCGGAAGCGCTCTGTCGGTCGGCTCGATCGGGTCCGCCCTGTCGCTGATCTCCACCGGCTCGTGGCTCAGCACAGGATCGTTGTTCTCCGCGCAGTCCCGGTGGTCGGTGCTGTCCTGGCGCTCCTCCCGCGGTTTCCTGGCCGCGGGAGCGGTGGGGGCGGCGGCCGGGGGTGCCTTGCTGGTGGCGCAGATGCTGAACAAGGGCGAGACCGGCGCCGAATAACCTTGATCAGGTTGAGTGCTGCCTGCCAGGCCCGCTTGGGCACCTTCTTGGCCAAGATGTCCGCACGGAACTTCCCCGCACCGGTGGTGACTTCGTGCGAGCAGGCCACCGCGAGGACGTAGCCGGTGCCGCGTTCCTCCAGTGCGGTTCGCAGCTTCGGGTTGCCGCCGTAGACCTCGTCGCCGGCAACCCATGCGGCCTGGTTGCCGGCGTCCAGGAACCGGGCGACCATACGAGTGGCCAGCTCCGGCTTGGTGGCGAAGGTGGTGTCCTCGGCAAGGCCCGCGGCGCGGCAGCGGTCGGGGTCGGAGGTCCAGGAGCGCGGAACGTAGAGTTCCCGGTCCACTGCGGCGTGGCCGCGCTGACCTGCGTAAACCAGGTAGACGGCGACTTGGGAGTTCTCGATCCGGCCGGCAGTACCGGTGTATTGGCGCTGGACGCCGACCGTGCCAGTGCCCTTCTTCACATCGCCGATCTCGTCGACGACCAGCACTGCCCGGTCGTCGTGCAGGTGCTCCACCACGTAGCCGCACACGTCGTCGCGGACCTGATCGGCATCCCACTTGGCCCTGCCCAACAAGTGCTGCATGCCGTCCGGAGTGGTCTCGCCGGCCCACTCGGCGATGGTCCAGCAGTTCTTGCGCGGCAGATCGGCCAACAGACCGAGCACCAACCGCGCCGCCCTGCGCCGGGGTTCGACCCGGGCGAAGCGCCCCGCGATCCGGCCCATCAGGCCCTCGAACGCGTCCCGCCAACGGGTGGGTTCTATGCTGTGACCTGCGGCCATCGTCTCTTCGTCAGTCCACACAACTCACGATGATCAACGGTGGCCGCACCCGTCTCCACAACGCGTCAGGGTCGCGCAGTTCCGCCTGCCGTCCTGAGTCAGGAGGACATGTGCAACGTGGCGAAGTCTGGTGGGTGGAGTTCGACGAGCGGCGGCTGGTCGTACTGCTGGCGGCAGACGACGCGTCCAGGATCCGGGCGATGCAGGTCGTCACTCCTGCGGGCGTCGACATCAGCGGTCTGGGCGTCGAAGTGCAAGTAGGTGCCATGGAAGGACTGCCCTTTGAAGGCGTGCTGCGGTTCGCGTTCCCGCGCCCGGGCTTTACCCCCTGCACGTGGCTGACCACCGTGTCCCAGGACGACCTGATCGAGCGGGCGGGCGTCCTGTCCTCCGCGAAGCTCAGCGAGATTGAGGACGCCCTCCGTCTCGGCGAACAGGCGAAGGAACGGACCCCGGCGACAACCGCGAAGCTCAGCGAGATAAGGGACGCCCTCCGTCTCGGTGAACTCGGGTAGGCGGAGAGGCGCCACTCACCATCGAGATCACGATCTACGGCTGGAGTATGGCCGAAATCAACCCAGACTTCTGCCTTCTCTTTGACGGCGAGGGAGTGGCTGTGGCCGGCCTGGTCGCACCGGCCTTCAGTTAACCCTTTGCCGAGGAACCGATGGGCCAGCTAGGTTCGCCCAGCCGTCCATGTCGTTCCGGACCGGCACTGTCGACGAGGAGGTGTGGAGCACATGCGCAGGAGCGCCCAGCAGTTGAGCCCGCGTACTGCCCTTTGCCACCTCCTCACGACGGAGACACCTTGTCGCTCCGCATCACCCCACTGACCGACCCCGCTCACGGGGCGCACAGCCGACGCCTTGCATGGCTGGCGTCCGACGCCGATTCCATCCCCGTCGGGACGGCCTTTCTGCGTCTGTTCGATGGCGGACAAGAGCACCTGGCCGAACTGACCCTCCAAGTCCACCCCGTGGAGCGGCGCAAGCGCGTCGGCGCCCGGCTTCTCGACGCTGCCGTGGACGCCGCCCGGGACAACGCCCGGCGCTGCGTTGTCGCGCAGGCCGAGGCCGGATCGCCCGGCGATCACTTCCTGCCGGCCCGCGGCTTCCGCAAGGTGCTCACCCTGAGGTTCGCCCGCCTGCCACTGACCGGCGTGGACGCCACCGCCCTCGCCGAGGTCATCGGGCGTCCGCATCCCGGCTACCGGCTGGCGTCATGGCAGGGAACCGTCCCTGACGACCTCGCCCAGACGTTTGCCGCCTCACGCCGGGCCATGGACGACATGCCCATGGACGACACCGACTACGGCATTGTGGTCTGGGACGTGGACCGGGTCCGGGCCGCGGCGAAGGCCGTTGAAGATCGCGGCGACCAGCTGCACACGGTCGTTGCCATCGACACCTCCAACGACTCGATCGCCGGGTTCACAGAACTCGTCGTCCCCGGCAACGGCACGGGAGATGGCCAGCACTACGGCACCGGCGTGCTGCCCGAACACCGCGGACACGGCCTCGGCCGATGGATGAAGGCCGAGTCGATCCGACAAGCCCACGGGCGCTATCCAGACCTCGGCGGCCTCCTGACCGACACCGCCGACAGCAACACGCACATGAGACACATCAGCGACAGCCTCGGCTACGTGCCCACACACACGACACTCCAGTACCAGCTCGACCTGTAGGGGCGAGAGCACGGGCCGGACCTGGGCATCACTTGGTCCGGCCCGTCGGCACTTTCACAACAGGCCTTAGCTTGATCTTTAACGTCCGACGTCGAATGGTTCGTCGAACTTGATCACCCGGTTCGGTAACTGCCATACACGGAGGCGGCCTTCGGCTGAACATGTGCTCCGACCAAGGAACACACACATTCAGCACGAAGGCCGTGAGGATGAGTCTGCTGCAGCACGACGCCCGGCGAGAGCCGTTGGCGCAACTGTCATGCTTCCGGGGCGAGTTCTACGCCTGCCTGACCGCTCGTTCGGACGCGTTGTTCGAGCTGGCCGATGCTGTTCTGTGCGGCGACGGGCCGGTGAGGTCGCTGGCCGAGCTGTCACTGGTGGGTGAGCACCGCCGAGGCCATGGAGGGCTCTATGCCGCGGTGGCCCGTGGAAGCATCGATGCCGGCCGACTGCGGCGGGCACTGGCCGAAGTACCGCTGCCGCGGGCTGCCGACGGGCGGCTGGTCCTAGCCATCGACGTCACCTGCTGGCTGCGGCCCGACGCCCACACCTCACCGCAGCGGATCCTGTGCCACACGTACGGCAGAGGCAAGGATCAGCACATCCCCGTCCCCGGCTGGCCCTACTCGATCATCTGCGCACTCGAACCCGGCCGCAGCTCATGGACCGCACCCCTGGACGCACTGCGTCTGACGCCTGGGGACGACACCGCCACCGTCACCGCCCGGCAACTGCGCGATCTGCTTCAGCGACTGATCGCAGCGGGGCAGTGGCAGGCGGGTGACCCCGACATCCTCATCGTCGCGGACGCCGGATACGACGCACCCCGCCTCGGCTTTCTCCTCAAAGACCTGCCGGTCCAGGTGCTGGCCAGGATGCGATCCGACCGCGTCCTGCGCAGAGCTGTCCCGCCCCGACTGCCGCACACCCAGGGCCGCCCGCCCCGGCACGGCGGCGAGTTCGTCTTCGGGCAGTCCGACACCTGGGGCACTCCGGACACCGAAACGGTCACCGACACACGCCTCTACGGAACCGCCAGGGCCCGGTCCTGGAACCGGCTGCACCCCAAGCTGACCCACCGCTCCTCCTGGGCAGCCACCGACGGCACCCTCCCGATCGTCGAGGGGACGGTGATCCGCCTGGACATCGACCACCTGCCCAGCGGAGCAACACCGAAGCCGGTCTGGTTGTGGTGGTCAGACACCGATGCCACCCCGGCGGACGCCGACCGTCTCTGGCAGGCATACCTGCGACGCTTCGACATCGAGCACACCTTCCGCTTGTTCAAGCAGACCCTGGGCTGGACCTCCCCGAAGATCCGCACCCCCGAGGCAGCCGACCGATGGACCTGGCTGATCCTCGCTGCCTACACCCAACTTCGGCTCGCCCGCCCACTCGCAGCCGACCGGCGTCGCCCTTGGGAGAAACCCAGTTCCCCGGACAGGCTCACCCCCGCCCGAGTCCGCCGCGACTTCCGGCACATCCGCCCACAAGCGGTCTGCCCAGCCCAAGCACCGAAACCTTCTCGTCCGGGCCCCGGACGGCCGCCGGGCCAAAAGAACACCCGGCCCACTCCCCGCCACGACGTGCACACACCCCACAGGACACAACCTGCGAAACAGCGGACGAAGAAGTCAACTACCCCACGACCACGCCGCACTGGTTAAAGATCAAGTTAGGACGTCGAGGATGAGCAGGACCGCCGCCTCGGACATGGCCATGAGGGCCAGTGTCCACACCCATGACTCCAGGCGTTTCCTGCGGACTCGGTGGGACATCACGAGTCGCCACCTCCCTGACGTTCAGGGCATCCGACGTAGGGCAGGCTCCGCACGGTGCTGGGGCAGGGCTCGTTCGTTGCGGACGTACCCCGGGCCGAGGAGTAGGGCGCGGCGGCACGCCTCACGGTTCGTGCCGCCGCGAAAACTGGAGTGGTCCGAGGCGAAGACGTGGCGGATCGAGACCGTCCAGACCTCCTTGCGGAGTCTGGACGCCGAGGCCATGTGCAAGGTCTACGGAGCGCCCGACGATCTGCGCAACGCCCTCATGGGACTCGCCAAGGAGACCAAGGCGCGCGGCTGGTGGCACGCGTACGGCGATGTGAACCCCGACGAGTGCGGTGCTCAGCCTGCCTGCTCGACACGACCACACCCGGTGGACGCCTGGTCTTCCACGTGTTCGCCGGCCTCGCTGAGTTCATCCGCGTACTCATCGTGCAGGGCACCAACGAGGGCCTGGACGCTGCCCGCGCCCGCGGCGCCCGACTCGGCCGCCCGTCGGCCATGACCGACGAACAGGTACGTCACGCCCGCGACCTGCTCGCCTGTCCGGAGAACACCGTCACCTCGATCGCCAAGCTTCTCGGAGTCTCCCGCAACACCATCTGCAACTACGTGCCCGAACTCAAGGGTGGTCGCCTCGCACTCACTGAGGCGACGAGCACGCCGGAACTGCCCCAACCCACCAGGTCAGAGGACTGATCACCGCCGTTTGTGGATGGTGGCAGCGAAAAAAGTGATTGAGACGGCAACCTTTTCGCTCTGACTGGCCACTCAGGGGTGTACCGACGAGGGCGAGCCGTGGTCAGCGGCGCTACGCCCTCTGTGTCAGCACCCCCCGATCGGAGCCCCACGTGTCACCAGACAACCCGAGATCCGCCGAACAGCAGATGCCTCGGGAGCGCACGCCCCGCCGTAGCCGGATGCGCCGGCGCTTTGTCGCGGGGGCGGTGGCGGTGCTCGCCGCCTCGGCCGGTGTCGGCGCCCTGGCGCCCAGCGCGGACGCCGCGGAGACCGTCGGCATCAAGGTGGACGCCGGTACCTCCCTGGGCACGGTGCCCAGCAGCGGTGTCGGCCTCAACTTGGGCTTCGGCGACGAGCACATGGGGGACGCCAATGTGACCTCGCTGATGAAGGCCGCGGGAGTTCGGCAGCTGCGCTATCCCGGCGGCTCCGGCGCGGACGAATACCACTGGAAGACCCACACCTCCGGCGACGGCAAGGGCTGGATCCCCTCCAACACCAACTTCGACAGCTTCATGACCATCGCGAAGAAGGTCGGCGCCCAGCCCATCCTGACCGCGAACTACGGTTCCGGCACCGTCCAGGAGGCCGCCGACTGGGTCAAGTACTCCAACGTCGACAAGGGTTACGGCGTTAAGTACTGGGAGATCGGCAACGAGGTCTACGGCAACGGGCACTACGGCAACGGCAAGGGCTGGGAAAGAGACGATCACGCCGACAAGAGCCCGAGGGAGTACGGGAAGAACCTGGTCGCCTACTCGAAGGCGATGAAGGCCGTGGACCCGACGGTGAAGATCGGAGCGGTGCTCACCACCCCCGGCGGCTGGCCGGACAAGGAGAAGGCTCCCGGTGACACCGCCGACTGGAACAACACGGTGCTCTCCATCGCGGGAAGCTCGATCGACTTCGTCATCGTCCACTGGTATCCGGGCGGCAAAACCACGGACGACCTGCTGAACACCCCCTCCAAGATCGCCGCTACCACGTCCGAGCTGCGCTCGCTGGTCGCCAAGTACACGGGCTCGCGCGCCGCTTCGGTGGAGATCGCGGTCACCGAGACCGACGGCGTCGGCTCGCCCGCCTTGACCAGCCAGGCCGCGGCCCTGTTCGCGCCGGACACCTACATGACCTGGTTCGAGCAGGGTGCCACCCACGTGGACTGGTGGAACCTGCACAACGGCACGGACCAAGCACCCACCACCGTCCACGGCCAGACCGACTACCAGGACGGGGGCATTCTCTCCGCCGGCACCTGCGCCGGGGGAAAGTGCCAACCGGCGCGCGACACAACCTTCCCCACCTACTGGGGCATCCGCTCGCTGACCGCACTGGCGCAGCCTGGCGACACCATCGTCAAGTCGTCCTCGGGCAACTCGTCGGTCACTGTGCACGCGGTGCGGAGCGGCAACGGCGGTCTGAACGTCATGCTGACCAACAAGAGCCCGGAGAACGCGGCGGAGGTGTCGCTCTCGTACGCCGGATTCACCCCGGCCGCAGGGGCGGTCACGACCGTTTCGTACGGCAAGGGAGACACCGCCCTGACGACGGCGAAGCGGGGCACGGCGGTCGCACAGACGCTGCCGCCGTACTCGATCACGACTCTTCAGCTGAAGCCCGCGTCGGGGACTGCTGCCGCTGACAAGCCGTCACCCCTCCCCACGCAGACCGCCGCCACGCCGGCCGCCCCCGCGCCGGTTGTCTCGGCCCTCGGCACGACCGGCACCCGGGCGCAGGCGGAGGCGAAGATCAGCGCCGCACCCGTCGGCCAGCCGACCCCTAACGGCGCGTCCGGCCCCCTGGCTTCCACCGGGGCGAGCAGCGCTGTCACGTACAGCGCCTACGGTGGCCTGGTGGTCATCGCTGCCGGCGGCATGCTGGTGCTTCGCGGACGTCGCCGCAGGGCTTTGCACGGGAAGTGAGACCGCGTGAGTGACTGACGGCCCGGCAGCAACGCCACCCACCCGTGGCGTGCGCGCCGGGCCGTCGGCCGCCGCGCCGGAACCAGACCGCGCTCGGGGACCTTCTCGGCTACGACAAGACCTACATTTCCGCCCTGGAGCTGGGGAAGCGCGCCCTCGATGACATCGGCTCGCGCCGCCGCGTCTGCGAGGCTCTTCGGTTGCCGCCCCACGTCCTCGGCGTCACCGACCCCACCGACGTGACCCAGCACACGGGATCTGGCCGTGTGCAGGTGCCGAGGTTATGGTGTGGCGCCGTACCCGGCGGATCGGTCCCCTGGGGGAGGGGGAGGTGGGAATGAGGCTCATGGATGCGGACCACGCGGAGCTGGTCGTCGCGGCGCAGGCCGGGGACGACCGAGCGCGCGAGGAGCTGATCGGCGCGTACCTGCCGTTGCTCTACAACGTCGTCGGGCGAGCGCTGAGCGGACATGCCGACGTCGACGACGTCGTCCAGGAGACCCTGCTGCGCGTGGTGCGCGACCTGCCTGCCCTGCGTGCCCCGGACAGCTTCCGGTCCTGGCTGGTGTCGATCACGCTCCGCCAGATCAGTAACCACCGGCAGCGGCAACGCGCCTTCGTCGGCCGGACCACGGTCATCGACGAGGCACACCATGTACCGGACGCCGGCGCCGTACCCGAGGACCTGACGATCCTGCGTCTGCATGTGTCGGACGAGCGCCGTCAGGTCGTCGAAGCGGGCCGGTGGCTCGACCCGGACCACCAGGTGCTGCTGTCGCTGTGGTGGCAGGAATGCGCCGGATCGGTGAGCCGTGACGACATCGCCGCCGCGACGGGGCTCACGGTCGCCCACGCCGGAGTGAGCCTGCAGCGCATGCGTGAGCAGCTGGAACTGAGCCGGACGATCGTCGCCGCGCTGGCGGCCGACCCGCGCTGTCCGGGGTTGGCCGAGACCGTCGTCGGCTGGGACGGTCTTCGTACGTCGGTGTGGCGCAAGCGGATCGCGCGGCACACCCGGGGCTGCCCGGTCTGCACGGCGACGACGACGCAACGGGTGTCGGCCGACCTGTTGCTGCTCAGCCTCGCGCCGCTGGCCGTCCCGGCCGCTCTCGTCGCCGCGCTGGCCGCCAAGGGTCTGGTGTCGGGTACGGCCATGAGCGCCGCCGGGCTGGCCACGGCACACGTCGGTGTCGGCGTCGGCGTCGGCACAGCGGCGGCGGCTTCGGGGGCGGGAGCGGGGGCCGGAGCAGGGGCTGGGGCTGGGGCTGGCGGTCTGCACGGCTCGCTGATCGGGAAACTCTCCGCGATGGGCGCTCATCCGCTGGTCGGCCTCACCACCGGTGCGGTGCTCATCGCCGGGACCGCCACCTACGCGGCCTGGCCCGAACCGGCGCATCGGGTGCCCGGCGTCACCGCCGCTCCCACGGCCGACCGAAACACCACGCCGATCCCGTCGCGAAACAGCACGCCGGCCGCACCGGCCCCGGTGAGTCCGTCCGCCGTCGCGGACCTTGTTCCGCTGGGCGCGCGGTCACTGGAGTCCGTGGACGAGCCCGCCCTGTACCTCACGTACGCCGGCGACTTCGCGGCGCTCGGCCGGGTCTTCGCGTCCAGCAGCGCGCAGAGCCGGCAGCGGGCCACCTTCACGGTCGTCCGGGGGCTGGCCGACACCCGGTGTGTCACCTTCCGCGCCGCCGACGGCCGCTATCTGCGCCATCGTGACCTGCGGCTACGGCTGAGCAGCAACGACGGCAGCGAACTGTTCCGTGAAGACGCCACCTTCTGCCCGCGCCCCGGGTCGGTCGCCGGGTCGGTGACCCTGCACGCGCACAACTATCCCGGCTCGGTCCTGCGCCACCGCGACGGCGGCATCCGGCTCGACGGCTCCGACGGCACTCGGGCCTTCGCCGGCCAGGCTTCCTTCATCATGCGCGGGGCCTGGGCCTGAGAACCGCTCCTTGAGAACCGCTCCTTGAGAACCGCTCCTTGAGAACCGCTCCTTGAGAACCGCTCCCAACCCGGCGGTGCGCACCCTTTCAGCAGGGACGGCCGGACGGCGGGGCTCGGCATAACGCTTTTTGCCTGCGAGATGCATCACTGAGCAATCGTCCGGACGGCGCGACTTTTCCGTTACGAGACCGCGGGTACGGAGGCCTCCTCTTCGTGGGGTGCACTTCCCGCCGCTCACCATGACGTGCCGGCGCGGCAGGCTCCCCGACTTCCTCCGTTGACGTATCCCCTGAAGAAAGCCCCTCCCATGACGCGACACACCCACGGACGCACCCGAGGAGAATCATGAAGGGCCTGCACCGGCTCGGCCGGCGTCCCCGGACACTGGCGATAGGAGTGTCGGCCGCGGCGGTACTGGCCGGTGTCGTGACGCTCCTTCCCAGCTCCGCCGGAGCCGCGACCCTGGGTACCGAGGCGGCCCCCTCGGGCAGGTACTTCGGCACCGCTGTGGCCGCCGGAAGGCTCGGCGACTCGACGTACGCCGCGATCTCGGACCGGGAATTCAACATGATCACCCCGGAGAACGAGATGAAGTGGGACGCCATCGAGCCGTCCCGCGGCAATTTCAACTTCGGCCCCGCCGACCAGATCGTCAACCATGCCCTGGCACACGGCCAGCGCATGCGCGGCCACACCACGGTCTGGCACTCGCAGCTCCCGACCTGGGTCAGCTCCATCACCGACGCGGCCACGCTGCGCAGCGTGATGAAGAACCACATCACCACCGAGATGACCCACTTCAAGGGCAAGATCTACGCCTGGGACGTGGTCAACGAGGCGTTCGCCGACGGCGGCAGTGGCCAGCACCGCAGCTCGGTGTTCCAGAACATCCTGGGCAACGGCTTCATCGAGGAGGCGTTCCGCACCGCCCGGGCCGCCGACTCCTCGGCCAAGCTCTGCTACAACGACTACAACATCGAGAACTGGACCGACGCCAAGACCCAGGGCGTCTACGCGATGGTCAAGGACTTCAAGTCCCGCGGCGTGCCCATCGACTGTGTCGGCTTCCAGAGCCACTTCGGCACCGGCGGCCAGCCGTCCAACTTCCGGACCACCCTGGCCAACTTCGCCGCTCTGGGCGTTGACGTCCAGATCACCGAGCTGGACATCGCCCAGGCGTCGGCCACCAACTACGCCAACACGGTCAACGCCTGCCTGTCCGTGGCCCGGTGCACCGGCATCACGGTATGGGGCATCCGTGACAAGGACTCCTGGCGCAGCAGCGAGAACCCCCTGCTGTTCGACAGCAACGGCAACCCCAAGCCCGCCTACTCCGCCGTCATGAACGCCCTCAAGGCCACCCCCAGTACCGCGACCAGCGCGACCCCGACCGAGGGCACGGCCACGACCACGGGCGGGACGACCGCCGGGACCGGGACCGGGACCGGTATCGGAGCGATCAAGGGCGTCCCCTCCGGTCGCTGCATCGACATCAACAACTTCGCCACCGTCAACGGCACCCAGGCGCAGCTGTGGGACTGCAACGGACAGACCAACCAGCGCTGGACGTACACCGCCGGCAAGCAGCTGATGATCTACGGCAACAAGTGCCTGGACGCGAAGGGCACCAGCAACAGCACCGCGGTGGTCATCTGGGACTGCAACGGCGGCGCCGGCCAGCAGTGGAACATCAAGACCGACGGTACGATCGCCGGCGTCCAGTCCGGACTGTGCCTCGACGCCGTCGGCGCGGGCACCGCCAACAGCACCAAGATCCAGCTGTACTCCTGCTGGTCCGGCAGCAACCAGAAGTGGACCGGCGTGACCGGGACGGCGACCCCGTCCCCGACCCCGTCCTCGACCCCGACCCCGTCCTCGACAACGCCCGCGTCGACGGGCAGCACGTGTGCCCTGCCGTCGACGTACCGGTGGTCGTCGTCGGGTCCGTTGGCGCAGCCGGCGAACGGGCAGGTCGCGCTGAAGGACTTCACCACCGTGACGTACAACGGCAAGCACCTGGTCTACGGGACCACCTCCAACGGAACGTCGTGGGGCTCGATGGGGTTCAGTGCCTTCACGAACTGGTCGGACATGGCGACGGCCGGCCAGACCCAGATGAACGAGTCCGCGGTGGCGCCCCAAGTGTTCTACTTCGCGCCCAAGAACGTCTGGGTGCTGGTGTCCCAGTGGAGTCAGTGGCCGCTCTACTACCGCACGTCCAGCGACCCCACCAACCCCAACGGCTGGTCCGCCAAGCAGCCGCTGTTCACCGGCAGCCTCCCCGACGGCCCCGGGCCGAACCAGAAGAATGCCCCGATCGACCCGACCATGATCGCCGACGACCAGAACATGTACCTGTTCTTCGCCGCTGACAACGGCAAGATCTACCGGGCGAGCATGCCGCTCGGGAACTTCCCGGGCAACTTCGGCTCCTCGTACACGACGGTCATGAGCGACACAAGGGACCTTCTGTTCGAGGCGCCGCAGGTCTACAAGGTCCAGGGCCAGAACCAGTACCTCATGATCGTTGAGGCAATGGGTGCGAGCGGGCGCTACTTCCGCTCGTTCACGGCCTCCAGCCTGAACGGTCCGTGGACCGTCCAGGCCGGCAGCGAGAGCAGCCCCTTCGCGGGCCAGGCCAACAGCGGTTCCACCTGGGCCAAGGGCGTCAGCCACGGTGACCTGGTCCGCAACAACCCCGACCAGACCATGACCATCGATCCCTGCAACCTGCAGTTCCTCTACCAGGGCTTCTCCACCAACACACCGGAGGGCACCGACTACCTGAAACTGCCGTACCGGCCGGGTCTGCTCACCCTGCAGCGCTGACCCGCCTGATCCACGGTGATCGCGATCACCGCCTCAAGGAACCCCAGCCGTGCGTCGGCTGGGGTTCCTCGCTTTCGTGGACGGTCATCGTCTGTCGGGGAAGTTCACGCCTGCGCTCCCGTCGCTGGGGGCGGGTGGTGGCAGGTGCAGGTGCATACGAGGTAGTGGACTCCGGGTACGCCGGTGTCGCGGGGTTCGAAGTCCTGGCACTGGGGGTGCCGGCTCAGGACGCAGCGGGGGGAGCGGAAGGGGGGTTCCGGCGTCCAGGCCGGTTCGTGTGCGTGGGTCATCGCCGGCCCCTCTGGCCGTCGAGGTCCGCGCCGCCGACCAGCGGAATCACGTACCAGCGTGCGCCCTTGGCATCCATGTGGTCTCCCTCGTGGCCCTTGGGCAGGATGCAGGCGCCGCTCTCGCTGAAGATCGGCGCCCCGTAGAACAGCGAGGCGCGGACAGTCCCGCACGTGACGGTCGGGTTGGTGGTCATCCGGCGCCTCCGTCGTACACACGGCGGTAGCCGTCCCAGAGCCCTTGCCCGTTCGCGCACCCGTCCTGTGCCTTGTTCACGCGCTTGCAGTCGTCGCACTTGCGGGCGTGCTCGAACCAGAGCCGGTAGGCGCGCAGCATGGGCAACTCGGCCTGCTTTACGGCAGCCTGGACCCTCGTGCCCCTAGCGCCGGTCATCGAGCCCTCACCGCGTTCAGTTCGGCGTGGATGTCCCGGGTGTCGGCGTCGATGCCGAAGTCCACGGCCAGCACTGTGATCGCTCGGCGGCGCAACCGCACCGCCCGTTCACGCGCTGCGCAGTTGGGACGTACGTGAACCGTGGCCGTACGGGTTGTCGTGACGGCGTCCGTCTCTGGCGGCGAGTCCGCGAGCGCGGCGGGCAAGTAGGGCCGTGAGAGTCGAGATGCGGAACCGTCCAGCGGGCCCTGGTCGGTGCTGTACGGCGACCGGCGCACAGCAGGTGCCCGTACTGTCCGATCGGCAAGTTCTCGTGAGTTTTTCCTGGTCAGGGCAGTGTGCGTCGTCGACGCAGTCTTCCGGCGGGTGCCGGTCGGTGGGATCAGGCGGGTGAGGCTCCAGAGAACCAGGGTCACCACAAGCCAGTGCAGCGCAGCAGCGCTACGCTCGGCCATGTTCATCAACTCCTAACAGTTGGTGGGCCACGCCCCCGGACGTTCGCCGCGTCGCGGGGGTCTGCCATAAAGAGAGAATACGCGTATTCGCGCATTCGCGGTCGCTCGGTTTCGCGAAGACGCATACGTTCGAGGCATGGATCTCGACCGGGGCAAGCCTGTATGGACCCAGATCGGCGATGAGCTGCGGCGCAGGATCGATGCGGGTACCTACGTTCCCGGTGCGCGCTTCCCTGCCGTGGTGGACCTCGCCGCGGAGTTCGACGTCGCGGCGTCAACGATTCAGAAGGCCGTGGCCGCACTCCGGGCGGAGGGCAGGCTCCGTACGGTGCTGGGGCAGGGCTCGTTCGTTGCGGACGTACCCCGGGCCGAGGAGTAGGGCGCGGCGGCACGCCTCACGGTTCGTGCCGCCGCGAAAACTGGAGTGGTCCGAGGCGAAGATGTGGCGGATCGAGACCGGCCAGACGTCCTTGCGGAGTCTGGACGTCGAGGCCATGTGCAAGGTCTACGGAGCGCCCGACGATCTGCGCGACGCACTCATGGGACTCGCCAAGGAGACCAAGGCGCGCGGCTGGTGGCACGCGTACGGCGATGTGAACCCCGACGGATTCGATCTCTTCATCGGTCTGGAAGAGGCCGCTTGCGACGTCGACTGGTACGGGAGCGAGCTGATCCCCGGCCTGCTCCCATCCGGACCGGCTCGTCGCTCCCCGTCCGCTCGCCGGTCCGGGCCTCGGCCGACAGCGTCGGTCGAGGCGGCGCCGGCATCGTCACGTCCGATGGATAGATCTGCCCGTACCACCGCCGCAGCGCCCTGGTCCCCTTCTCGTGCGGAAGCAGCACCGGGTGCGGCTGGCAGAACAGTCAGACGCTGAGGACAGGTTCAGCCGGGGGCTTGTGAAGTACCCAGAGATCGCTCGAAGTCGGCAAGAGCCCGGAAGTCGTCCTCGCGCAGGCCGATCCGTGGGTTGACGTGGTGCAGAAGTCCACGTGCGCGATGGTGGGCGGTCACGTACGCCTGGTCCATGTCCCCCTGTTCGTCGTCCACCCAGGCGAAGCAACGGCCGTTGGCGTATTCCACCAGAGGGGCAGTCTTCCAGTGAACTCCGTCGGGCCGCTCTTTGAACAAGACGTCGCCGAAGTCGACGAACGGTAGTTGAGGAAGGCCGAGCACCGGGCCGATCCACCGGTTGGCCTCCCCCATCCATGTGGTCGCCCAGCACAGCTCGTAGCCGAGCCGGAGCAGGGCTCGCCCGTGCTCCGGGTTGAGCCAGACCCGCAGAGGTCCCCGACGGAGCGAGAGTCCTCGATGGTCCTCCGGAGTCCCGCTGTCTCGGGGCACTCTGAGCGTGGTGTAGCCGTCGGGACGCTTCTCAGGCTTGGCCGCATAAGGGTTGAGGGGCCCGTCCACGTCGAGGAACAGGAGTGGTCGGCTCACGATTTCCCTCTTCCATGCTTAACACCGGCAACATAGCGAACCGTTCCGGTCACAGCACCACCTCCGCCGTGGATCTGTCTGGGCTACTTGACCAGCCGGAAGGCGGGGTCCCCAACCCAGGCCCGCAGGAACTCCGCTGTTCCCAGCGCCGTCCAGTCGTCGTCCGTGATCCCCACCACCCCCGGAAGGCCGGCGACGACCGACGCCTGTCCGTCCAGCAGTTCGGCGCTGGCCACGCCCCCGATGACGTCCATGACAGCGGCGGTCAGCAGGGCCGTGGCCACGTGGTCGATCTCGCGATTGCAGCAGGCGCTGACATTGACAGCATGGGTCGGCCTGAAGCCGAGGATGGCCTCCACCTCGGGCTCGTCCGCGTGCTCAGCCTCGAAGGTGCTCTCATCGCCCACACCCGGCCCCATCAAGTAGACCAGGAAGGGCCGGCGCCAGTCCTCGCGCTGCGGATTGAATCCCACCAGGGCCGTGAGCTCCTCGTCCGCGGAGGTGTTGCCGAGGAGCGGAAGCGGGAACGGCTTTCGCCAGTCCTCCTCTCGCCGGTCCTCGACACCCAGTCGCTCTGCGGGCACGTTGACGTCGAAGAACCCGGGCCGCTTCTCGGCGAAGGGGGAGGAGAGCCCCACCATCAACGCGCGGAACTCCCGCAGCGCAGACGGGGAGAGCGGCTCCGCCAACTCGATCACCAATGTCGGACCAGACATGCTGAGAGCCTAGTTTGATCTGCTCCGCCGCCGCTCGAATTTGTTCCCACACCGAATCCAGCCGGTCCGAGCACCGCCGCCGCCAACCCGGCGGAGCCGGGCAGGGCGGGCTGACCACCACGTCCTGGCGGAGCAGGGCGCGGCGCGGGTCCGGAATGAGGACGCCGCTTGAGTGGTCGCGTCCAACTGGTTGCTCGACACCCGGCTATGGCCTGGCACCGTCACTGAGTACCTCGATCAGCGCCTGGGCCATGACCGATACCTTGCTGTCCCGATCCCCGCCACTCTTCCGCTCGTACTCGGCCATGGGGATCGGTCGCACGATGACCGCACCCGCCTCCAGGAGGTTTCCCGTCCCCATGACCGATGCCACCGCGCGCGCCCGCGTCCGCGAACTCAACCTCTACCGCCAGTATTTCGATCTCGTTGCTGCGGGCACCAAGACCATTGAGGTACGGGTGAAATACCCGCACCTCGCCGACCTCGCCGCAGGCGACATCATCCGCTTCCGCATCAAGGGCACCGACGAGACCTGCGACGTGGAGGTCAAACGGGTCACCGAGTATGAGGGTTTCGAAGCCCTGCTCGACGGCGAGGGACCGGCCGACATCAACCCGACCGCCACCCGCGAACAGCAGCTCACCAACATCCGCGCCATTTACTCACTGGAGAAGGAGATGCTCGGAGCGCTGGCCATCCAGGTCGAACTCATCACGGCTGAGGCAGCTCCGGCATCCTGAACCCCGAGTGATGCGTACCTCGAGGCGCCGACGGAGCGCGCAGTGGGAACGCGTCCGATCGCCGTGGAGTGGAACCGACGGCCGCTCCAGGACGGTCAGTCACCGCGCGGTTTGCCAAATTCTTCGATCAGCACCGGATACTGCTCCCCACCGTGTCCCGAGGCGATCGAGCGGTCGGCCATCGCCTTGAGCAGCCTTGGCAGTTCGGCGTTGACGCCCGCCGCCTCGCTCTCCTCGATCAAGTGCGCCATCGCACGCGCGTCGGTCTCCAGGGCCGACACCTCCGCGGGGAATGAGCCGCTGTCGATCTGCTCGGCGCACGCAGGCAGCCATTCGGCCACACCGGCAGCGATCTGCTGCGCGAACGGCGCATACGTCGCTGCGTCGACACCGGCCGTCCTGAGCAGGGCGGTGCCCTGGAGCCAGGCGTTCAGGACGCTCCACATCATGGCCAGACCGGCCACGTCGTACAGGGAGGTCAGCCCATGGTCCGCGCCGAGGTGGGTGACGGTGCCGAGCGCGTCGAGCGTTGACTTGTGCGCCTCGAAGTCCGCCTGAGGCCCGCTGTGCAGAATCACCGCATCGGCGGTCCCGATCGCCGATGGGACGGCCATGATGGCGCCGTCCAGGTAGTGGGCGTCGTGCTGCTCGGCCCATTGGGCGGCTTCCCGGGCCTGGGCCGAGGTGCCCGAGGTCAGATTGACCAGCGTCGTGCCGCCCAGCTCGACATCGCTCGTGCCGAGCAGCTCGTACATGGCCTGGTAGTCGGTGACACAGACGATCGTCAGGGGACTTGACTTGAGCGCGTCGCCGACCGCCGGTGCCGGCAGTGCGCCCTCGGCCACCAACTGGTCCGCCTTGGAAGCCGTACGGTTCCACACGGTTGTGGGGTGTCCGGCCTTCAGTAACGCGCCGGCGAGTGCCTGGCCCATCCGTCCGAGTCCGATGACTGTCACGGGTGTCCCGCCCGTCCGTCCGCGGCGCTTGCCCGTGACTGGAGCACCAGGTCGGCCCGTTCCTGGAGTCGACCTGGTACGACTCGCCAGTGAGATCGGCTTGGGTCGGGATGGGTGGCGTCGAACCCGGCGGCAGGGGGGACGTCGACTGCTTCGGCCGCGTCCTCATCGATCACGGCGGGGGCTTGGCCGCTGGGTCGACCGATTGAGAAGCCGTATCTCGACCGAACGTGATTAGGGCCTGTCCGGCGGATCTTGATGGAGAGCTGCCAATAGGCGTAGGACCAGGGGGTTTGCATCGTTCTTGCGCCACGCGACGGCGACTCGTGTGCGCGCGGTACCGGGCTCGATCCCGCGGAAGGCGACGCCCTTGAGGCGGATGCGGCGGATGCTCTCCGGGGCCAGTGATACGCCCAGGCCGGTTTCCACCAGGGCGCAGACGGTCTGCCATTCCACGGCGTGCTGGGTCACTTGGGGGGTGAAGCCCGCAGCGATGCACAGGTTGGTGATCTGGTCGTACAGCGGCGGGCCGACGGCGCGGGGCAGGAGCACGAAGGGGCATCCTGCCAACTGCTCGACTCTGACGGTCCGTTGTGCCGTGAGTGGGTGTGAGGAGGGCAGAACGGCCACGAACGGTTCGGTCAACACGGTCTTGAATCCGAGGTCCGCGTCATGGGCGGGCGGTTCGCGCAACAGGCCGATGTCGATCGTCCTTTCGCGCAGAGCGGCCAGTTGCGGTGTGGTGGTCATCTCCTGGATGTCCAGGTCCACGGCGGGAAACCGTTCCCGGAAGGTACGCAGCAGGCCGGGGAGGACAGTGAGGGCGAGGGAGGCGGCGAAGCCGATCCGCACGCGGCCAGCTCTGCCGCTGCCGACTTCTCTGGCTGCGGTCAGGCCCTCTGCCAGGTCCGTGAGGGCATGCCGGGCAGCGGGCAGGAGTTCCCGGCCGGCCGGGGTGAGGCCGATATTCCCGGGTTCGCGGCTGAAGAGCGCGTACCCGACCTTGTCTTCCAGGCGGCGGATCTGCTGGCTCAGCGGCGGCTGGGCGATGCCCAAGCGGGTGGCGGCGCGGCCGAAGTGGAGTTCCTCGGCGAGCACGACGAAGGCGTGCAGCTGCGGGAGGGGAAGTTCAGGGCGCTTCATACGCATAGAGATATCACTCCATGCTCAAAAGTGTATTAGACGTATCGGTGCTGGTCACTTAGCGTTCGGCGCATGACAGAGCGACGTTCCATCCTCAGCGGCTCGACGTTCGAGGAGCAGATCGGCTACGCCCGCGCCGTGGTCGACGGTGACTGGGTTCATGTGTCCGGGACGACCGGGTTCGACTACACCACCATGACGATCTCGGACAACGTGGTGGAGCAGGCCGAGCAGTGCCTGCGCAACATCGAGGCCGCCTTGACCGAAGCGGAGTGCACCTTCGCTGACGTGGTGCGGGTGCGCTATCTGCTGCCCGACCGGGCCGACTTCGAGCCCTGCTGGCCGGTGCTGCGTCGCGCCTTCGGAGAGGTCCGGCCGGCCGCCATCATGCTCATGTGCGGCCTCGCCGATCCCCGCATGAAGATCGAGATCGAGGTGTACGCCCGGCGGATCACCGCGTAACCGCGTAGTCCGGTCTGGGTGAACGGGGGGCACCGCCCACAACCTAACGAAGCACTACTAGGCGACGACCGGGGGCGCATCGGCCGTGCCTCGCCCGCTAGTTGGGCAGTTCCGCCAGCTTCTTCGCGAAGGTGGACACCTTGGTGTAGACGCCGGGGCCGTCCGCCCGAGCGCATCCGTCGCCCCAGGAGACGACGCCCGCCAGGCGCTCTTCCTTCCCGTCCGAGATGAGCAGCGGTCCGCCCCCGTCGTGACTGCACGCGTCGACGCCGCCGTCCGGCTTTCCGGCACAGACCATCTTGCCGGACTTGTAGTCGTCCTTGTAGACGCTCTGGCAGCCGGAGTTGGGCAGGATCTCGATGTTCCCTTCCCTCAACTCGCCCGTTGTTTCCTCCTGCTCTTCGGACGTGGTGCCCCAGCCGATGATGCGGGCCTGGGTACCGGCCTTGTACTTGAAGCCGGACGGGATCCAGTCGACCGTCTTGTAGTCGCTGGGCAGGGGCTTGGAGAGGTGGAGAACGGCGATGTCGTTGGTGGGCACGTTGGTGAACTGGCCCTTGTTGTCGCTCCAGCCGGCGTCGCTGTACTTCGCGGGGATCCACACGCCGTCGGGCGTCCGCTTTACGCCCTGCTTCTCGTCAAGTGCATTGTCGCGGCCGGCGACCACCTGGATGTCCGACAATTGCTCTGCGTTTCGGAGGCACGCGGTGCTGGTGACGATCTTCGTTGATGATACGGCCGTACCGGCGCAGAGCGTGTCTCCGTACTGGATCACCACCAGGAACGAGTTCTTCTTGACCTCGGTGGGCTGGCCACCGACGATGGCCTGCGAAGACGTTGCGGCGACGACCGCGGCGATCGCGACTCCGGTCGCCGCAACACCGATTATCGTCGCCTTCTTCTTACCGGACGCCCTGCGCTTGTGCTTGAACACGGAAGGAACTCCTCGGGGAGTTGTGGGGGGTGGTGGGGGGTTGTGGATTTTTGGATCCACGGAAGTTCAGGGAACCTCAAAGGGGAGAAAACTTGGCCGACATGACAGACCGTCGGCTGCGCCATAAAGCTAGCACCTTTCAACATCGCCTCGCATTACGCTAATTCAGCGGCGAGATAAAGGTGAATCCTTTTTCAGGAGCATGAAAAGGCGCCCCGGCGCCGATGGTCGGCGGCGGGGGGTGCGGGAGTGACCGCGGTGCGGCGTACGCCCGGAACGGTTGTCCCGGGCGGGGCAGTGCCCGTCTGGGCTACGGGGTCGGCGTCAGCATCGTGCGGCCCTGCGGTCGTGGACCCGTCGCCGTACGCCACGGCTCCCAGGTATCGCTCACAGGACGTACCGGAGACCAGGTCGTAACCGCCCGGCCGTCCACGGGTGTCCGGCACGATGGCCGCGAGCATCGATGACGACGGCGTCGGGACGCGGCTTCGGCAGCGGCGCGGACATCGGGTGGTGCGGGTCGAAGCCGCTGTCGGGCAGCGGGGCGTTCGGGGATGCCTTGGCCGTGGCGGTCGGAGCCAAAACGCGGGTGAGAGGAAGGGCCCGGAGGAGTCCGAGGCTCCGGGCGCTTCTTCGATGCTGGATCAACAAGGCCTCTGTGATGGTCGATGGTGCCAGGCCGTCCCCCTGTAGCTCATCTCACCCGATACCGTTCGGTAAGAGAATCTTGAAGCCTTGAGTTCCATCCGGTTTCACGGAATTTCTACACTGGGCACACCGGGCCTGAGCGGTGTGCGCTTTCGGCGGCGACCGCCGGGTCGACCGCTGAAATCCCTTCACTGTTCGAACACTTGGCGGTGCCGCCTCCCCGTCGCAGGAACGCGGCAGCGCTGTCGGCGCCGGCGTGGATGGACGGCCGGGGCCAGCGACGGGGAGGCGGCCCGGCGGTTCAGTAACGGGTGTCCCGGCAGAGGTGCACATGGCTGGGGCCGGGGCGATCAAGCACCGCCCCCCTTACGTCCCCGTCCGGACCGACTCGTCGCTACCCGTCCGCCCGACGGTCCCGGTCCCGGTCCCGGCCACCGTCTCGGCCGACAGCGTCGGCTGGCGCGCCCCCGGGATCGTCACCTCCGACGGATAGAACTGCCCGTACCACCGCCGCAGCGCCCTGATCCCCTTCTCGTGCGGAAGCAGCACCGGGCGCGCCTGGTGGATCTTGTGGTCCCAGATCTCGACCTCCTCCCGTACCTCGCCCAGGGCCTCCGCGCGGAAGACGAGCTTGAGTGCGGGCGTCAGGAACCGGAGCGGGAGCCGGGCCGGTTTGCGCAGGTAGTACAGCATCCGGAGTTCGCTCGTGCGGTCGTCGACCGGGGTGGTGAGGGCGACCGCTGTCACCGACAGGACGGGGCCGTGGACGCGGACCACCATGATGCCCGGGCCGTACATGAACGCGTCGAAGGTGTTGTTGATGTCCCAGCGCAGAACGCGTCGGGCGATCCGGCCGCGGGCCTCGGCGTACGGGCCGTCCTGGCTCCAGTCCTGGACGGGGGGTTCGCTCTGTCCGTGGATGAAGTGGAAGTGGGACTCGTCGACGATGTTCTCGCGCATCTCCTGGACGTGGATGCGCGCCCGGCAGGTGTCGTCGATCGGGGCGGCGTAGTCCTTGGACTCCGTCTCGGGGATTTCCGGTACCTCCCACGTAGGCTCGCCCGGCCCGGCGTAGACGAGGACGAGTCCGCTGTGTTCGCGGACGGGGAAGCCGCCGAGGGACACCTTGGGGGTGCGGGTGGCGAACGGTGCCTCGACGCACTTGCCGTCCGCGCCGAACCGCCAGCCGTGGAACGGGCACACCACGGTGCCGTCCACGACCTTGCCGCCGGCGCCCAGGTGCGCGCCGTAGTGCGGGCAGTGCGCGTCCCGGACGGTCGCCTGCCCGTCGGTGCCTCGGAAGGCGATGAGCGCCCGTCCGAAGTAGTGGAGGCTGACGACCTTGCCAGGCCGCAGTTCGGTGCTGCGGAGTACTGCGTACCAGCCGTACGGAACGAATGGCATCGGGTACTCGTCGGCCCGGGGGTCGCGGGGGAGGGACGCGACCGTGTCATGACTCCGCCATAAACGCATGCGCCGATGCTAGGTCGTTGAAAGAGCGTTCGACAGGTGGCCGCCTGGACCTGGGGGAATGATGATGACCTTGCCTCGGGTCCAGCCGGCCTCGCTGAGGCGGTGGACGTCCGGAAGGGCGGCCAGTGGGTGTGATTCGCTGATGTCGATGGTGACCGCGCCCGCGTCGACGAGTTCCACAAGTGCCGCCAGATGCGCCACATCGTTGCGGGCGACCATGTGCATCGCCGTCACCCCTGCGTCGGCAGGTGGCTCGATCGGGGTGGCGATCGAGACGATCCGCCCGCCCGGTCGCACCAGAGGCGCCAGAGCTGCGGCGTCCGGCGGGTTCAGCGGTACCAGATTGAGCAGAACGTCCACCGGGCCGTCGAGCGCGGCGTGCACCGGCATCGAGGTGTAGTCGACCACTTGGTCCGCCCCTTGGCGCCGTACGGCTTCGGCGCTTCGAACACCGGCTGTGGCGATCACCTCGGCTCCGGCGTACTTGGCGATCTGTGTCACGAAGCCGCCGACGCCTCCGCCCGCACCGTTGATCAGTACCCGCTGACCGGCGGCCACCTTTCCGTGGTCGAACACCGCCTGCCACGCGGTCAGACCGGCCAGCGGCAGGGCCGCGGCATTCACGAGAGGGACGGAGACCGGCGCCGCGACCAGCATGGCAACAGGCGCCCGTACGTACTCGGCAGCGGCACCCGCGCTGTCCAGTCGCCCGATGACCCTGTCGCCGACGGTGAACCCCTGTGCCCCCGTGCCGATCTCGGCGACTGTGCCGGCGACATCCCACCCGAGTGTGTAGGGCAGGTCCAACGGGAGGAACGCCTGCAGCAGTCCGGCACGCAACGCCGCCTCGGTGGGATTGAACGAAGTCGCGGCCACCCGAACAAGGACTTCGCCGAAGGCGGGTCGAGGGCGCGGGACGTCGTCGTAGCGGATCTCGGACGCGTCGCCGTACTCGTGGACACGTGCGGCCTTCATCGTCTTCATGCCGCGAACCTACGACCGCACGCGAAGACGATCCATACGTCACAGTGACCCGTTCATGCGCGTACGTCTCGCGAACGTACTCTCACCGCATGGATGTACTGAGTGACGTGATCGCGGTGACGCGGACTGGCCGACCCCGGTCGGCGCACGTGCGGTGGCATGCCCCTTGGGGACAGGAGTTCGCCTCCGTGCCAGGGTCGGCGGGCTTCCAGGTGATCCTGCAGGGTTCCTGCTGGCTACTGCCTCCGGGCGCGGAACCCGTCCGGCTGGGCGCGGGCGACGTGGTGTTCCTGCCTCATGGCACGGGGCTCGCTCTGGCAGACAGCCCGAAAACGGTGACGGCACCCGCCTGCGGCCCGGACGATCCCCGGCTGTCCCGGTCGTACGTGTCGGACAGCGTCGACCGGAGCGGAGACGGCGGTCCGGTCACCGTGGTGCTCTGCGGCGCGTACCAACTCGAACTGTCCCGCACTCACCCGCTATTGCTGACCTTGCCGGACCTGATCCACTTGCCGGTCCACGGGAGTCACCGCCCTGAGCTGCGCTCAGCTGTGGAGCTGTTGGCCGCCGAGGTGGAGAACCCGCGCCTGGGCACGGACGCGGCTGTCCCCGCTCTCCTGGACACGCTGCTGTTGTACATCCTGCGCGCGTGGTTCAACGAACAGCCCGGCCCGGGCAACGTCACCGGTTGGGCCGCGGCACTCAACGACCCGCCGGTCACCGCCGCCCTTCACGCCATCCATCGGGATCCAGCAGCACCATGGACAGTGGCCGGACTTGCTGCGGAAGCAGGTCTTTCTCGGGCACCGTTCGCCAGGCGCTTCGCCATGCTGGTCGGCCAACCACCCCTCGGCTACCTGACCTGGTGGCGGATGGCCACGGCAGCGCGCCTGCTGCGGATGTCCGACGCGCCGTTGAGATCCATCGCCGCCCAGGTCGGATACACCTCCGAGTTCGCCTTCGTCCACGCCTTCAAGCGCACCCACGGGGCAGCACCAGGCGCGTATCGGCGGAGTGGCTGAAAGGGCTGAAGGGCTTGGGAAGCGTGCCGCAGATGAACGTGGCCTCCTCCATCACCTCCTCCATCGTCGCCCTGGCCGGCCAGTCACCAGCACGGTCGCCGAGGGGCAGCCTGTGTCAGGCGGAGCTGTAGAGGGCCGCGAGGTCGATCAGCTGGACGTCGGGATTCGCCTCCGA
Source organism: Streptomyces sp. NBC_00576 (assembly GCF_036345175.1). NCBI lineage: Bacteria > Bacillati > Actinomycetota > Actinomycetes > Kitasatosporales > Streptomycetaceae > Streptomyces > Streptomyces sp. NBC_00576. The sequence goes on from NZ_CP107780.1 coordinate 5,685,867, forward strand.
CGACGCCTGGGCCTTGTTGTTGAAGTCCGCTCCGCTGAAGCAGATGAGCCGGGTGCCGCTCGTGTCGTAGCGGTTGGCCCGGGTGATGAGGTCGCGGATGTGGCGGAGACGGTCGATGTGGGCCACGCCCATGGTGTCGTTCCATTTTGCCTCGCCGATCGCCAGGAGCGGTGGCTTGGCGTGACCGTCGGCGATGCCGATGACCGCCACGTCGACCTCGTGGCTGGTGCGGGTTTTCGGGTCGTTCACTATGCCGTGACCGACGCGGGCGGGCAGGCCGCCCAGCAGTTCGGGGTCGGCATGGTGCAGAGCCCACTCGCGGCAGACCTGCTCGAAGTGGGGGCCGAGTACGTTGCTGACGAAGCGTCGGCGGCTGGCTGCCCAGACGCGGGCCGCGCTGCCGGGGCGTTCGAGCTGGTCCCAGACCGGGCGCATGATCGCGTGGTGGAAGGCGATCAGCGGTTCCGCGATGCGGTAGGTGGGCCGGTTCTCGCGGAAGGCGTCGGCGTCCCGGTGCAGCAGTCCGGCGTCTTCCAGGACGTTGATGGGGTGCGCGATGTCGACGGCCTTACGTTCCAGGTAGCCGGCCATGCCACCGCGGGTGGCGTTGCCGTCGGCGACGGCGGCCAGGACGGACAGGTACAGGGCGGTGTCGCGGAGGTCGGGTTCCTCGGAGAGCAGGTAGCGGGCCTCGCGGAAGAGGGGGGTTTCGGGGTTGAGGACGGTACGGACCACCCAGTCGTCGAAGTCGTCCGGTCCCTCGGGGGTGTCGCCGCGCGCGAACTCGCGCCGGTAGGCCGGGGTGCCGCCGACGATCGCGTTCACCTTCATTGCCAGGTGAGGATCGGTGATGCCCCAGAATTCCGCGGCGAGGCGGTGGTCGAGGGGGCGGACGATCAGTTCCAGGCCGGCGCGCCCACGCAGGGGTGCGTTGCCCGACAGCAGCCGACCCATGAAGGACAGCGCCGAACCGCACAGGAGGAGCCGGGTACGGGAGGCGGTGCGCTGGTCACGCAGGGTCCGCAGCGCCTCCTGGATGATCGACGGCAGTTCGGGGTTGGCCTTCGCGAGGTAGGGAAACTCGTCGATCACCACGGGGACGGGCCGCTCGGAGCCGAGCGCAAGCAGCGCGTCGACGGCCTCCGACCAGTCGGCGAAGTGGAAAGGGCTGGCCGGGCGCACGTGGGCGGTCAACGCGGTGCCGATCCGGCGCAGCGACTCGGCGTCGGTGGCTTCGGTGGCACCGAAGTAGAACCCTCCGGTGGCCCGGCAGGCGGCGTCCAGAAGGAAGGTCTTGCCTTGGCGGCGCCGTCCGGAGACCACGCCAAGGGTCGCGCCGGGCTGGGGGTCGGCGATGAACCGACTCAGCGCCGACCACTCGTAGTCCCGGTCGAACATCTCGGGGGGCTTGTCCACTGGCTTCCCAGAATGTAGAAGTACGTTTTCATAAAGTGTACTTCTATATTCTGCGAGGCGCTGAGCGCTGCTTGCGAGGAGGAGCAGTGAACCACTCCGAGTGGAAGACCCGCCGGACGCGGAAGCTCCTGGGGGAGCAGGTTGCGGAGAGTTCTGCGTACGTGGAGGCCGGCTACGCGTTCGCTCTCGCCCAAGCCGTCCATGACCGCCGTACGGCGCTGGGTCATCGAGGGCGGAGACTCCTTGCCCACCTTGCCGTTGCTCGCCCGCCTGGCGAAGGCCATGGACGCGTCGCTGACCATCGACCTCGACGGTGACCACTCGGCCTTCGTCTTCACCGCCCATGACAGCGGTCAGCCGGATGGGGTCAGCCGGTCCAGACGCTCCGTCAACTCCCGTACTGATAAGCTGAGTTGGCTCACCGACATGCGCCACCCGCACTGAAGCATCAGGCCCCCTGACGGGAGACAGCTGCACGTGGACACCACCGGACCACGCACCGCCGAAAGCCTTGCCGCACGCTTCCACGACGTCGACTCGTCCGGCGTCCCCGACGACTTCATCGCCTATCTGCGGAAGATGGAGGAGAGCGAGAGCGGCCGCGCCGTGCGGGAGGTCACCTACCGCGCCGTGGAGGCCGCCGAGGGCAAGGGAGCGGACATCGGGTGCGGCGCCGGCCGCGCCGTCGCGGATCTCGTACGGCTCGGAAAGGACGCCGTGGGGGTCGACAGCAGCCAGGCCATGGTCGACGCGGCCATGGCCAGATTCCCGCACTGTCGCGTCGTCAGGGGCAGTGCCTTCGAGCTGCCGTTCGAGGACGGTGAACTGTCGTGGTACCGGTCCGAGCGGACCTTCCTCCACTTCGGTGCTCCCGCCGAGGCGCTGTCCGAGGCCCGCAGGGTGCTGAGGCCGGGCGGGACGATCGTTCTCGCGGACCCCGATCTCGGGTCGATGGCGGTGAGTTCGCGGTTCTCGGAGACGACCGCCGCGGTCAAGGACGCGTTCTGCTCGGCCGTCCCGAATCCCCACGCCGGCACCCACAGCGCCTACCACCTCGCCGACGCGGGCTTCACCGACATCGAGGTCGTCCCCGTCATGGCGGCCCTGACCGACCACGCGTCCGCGTTCGACGTGGTACTGGAGCCGGCCCTGACGGCGGCTCTCGCCAAAGGCGCCGTCAGCGAGGAGGCGGCGGCGCGGTGGAAGGACGACCTGAGCGATCTCTCTCGCCGGAACGCCTTCACCGCGACGGCGACCTTCTTCGTCACCACGGCCCGCCTGGCTTCCTAGGGTCTGGTACAAGGTCTGGTACACGCGGTGGACAGGGAGTCGGAGCTGCTCACCAAGGAGTCGGGTCGCCCGGGGATGATTCTGATAATTCTCCCGGGCGACCCGAACCTCTCAGTCGGCTGAGCCGAGCTGAAGCCGTTCCCGGAGCAAATTCTTCTGCACCTTGCCGATCACGTTGCGCGACAGTTCGGGCAGGATTTCCAGGCGGGACGGCTGGCACCATTCGCTCATGCCGAGCCCGCCGAGCCAGTCGCGCAGGCCCTCGAGGGTGGGCGTCCGCTCCCCCGGGACGACGACCGCGCAGGCGAGCTCGCCGCCGTGGCTGCCCGGGTAGCCGACCAGGGCGACATCCCGTACGTCGGGGTGGTCCAGCAGTGCCGACTCGACGTCACTGACCGGGATCATGATGTCGCCGATCCGGTCTTCGGCACGGCCGTGCAGCCGGATGCCGCCGTGGCCGTCCGGTGCTGCGAGGTCACCGGTGTCGTACCAGCCGTCGTTGTGCTCGGCGAGCACGGTCAATCGACCGTCGTCCCGCCCCCAGGTGGCCAGGCACAGTGAAGGGCCGCGGGCGAAGAGACGCCCGGGCCTGTCGTCGCTGATCGGGTGGTCGGCCCGCAGGTCGATCTCCTGGCCCGGGGCGCAGCGCCCGATGGTGCGGCCGGCCAGGTCCGCGTGTTCTCCGGAGCGGGTGAAGATGTTGGCGCCCTCAGTCATCCCCCAGCCCACATCCAGCGGGATTCCGAAGGTCTCGGTCACCCGCCTGAACAGCGGCTGCGGGACGATGGTGCCTCCTGCGCGGATGACCCGCACGGTGGGCAGTCGCAGTGATGTGCGTTCCATCGCGTCGATCAGGGTGGAGAGGAAGAACGGGACGATGACTATCCAGCTGACGTGGGCCTGGGCCAGGAAGGGGATGACGGCCTCCGGCTCCCAGAGGTCCGTCATGACCGCGCAGGCCCCGCGGTGCAGCGGCATGAGGAGCCCCATGGTGAGGCCGACGATGTGCGTCGCCGCGTTCGGTGAGTAGACGCGGCTGTCGGGGCCGATGCCGTCGGCGGCTGCGAGGGGGGCGTACCAGGCGTACGAGGTGTTGAGGGTGTGCAGCACGGCCTTCGGCTCGCCGGAGGTACCGGAGGTGAACAGCACCAAGGAGACCCGGTCCGGGTCCACGACGGACAGATCCGGCAGGGTGCCGTGCTCTGTGTGCTCGAAGTACTCGCGGAAGTCGAGTTCCCCGTCGTCCCCGTCGTCCCCGTCGTGCCCGTGCCCGTCTGTGGGCCGCTCGCCGAGCACCACACGGTGGCGTAGTGCGGGCAGCCGGGGTGCCATCTCGGCCAGCGCCGCGGCGTGCCCGAAGTTGTCCCACCGATCGATGGTCACGCAGACGACGGCATCCAGCCGGCGGAGCATCCGCTCCAGCTCACGGGGGCGGAACGCGCACATGATCGGCGCGGCGACGGCCCCGAGCCGGGCACAGGCCAGTACCAGCGGTCCGACCTGCCAGCGGTTCGGCAACTGCATCGCGACGACCTGACCGCTGCGCACCCCCAGCGCGTGCAACGCGCCGGCGAAGCGGTCCACATACTCGGCGTACTGCGCGTAGCTCAGCTGTAGGAGGCCCCGGCCGGCCTCCGACGCGAGAAGGGCGGGGGCGTCGGGAGTCTCGGCACGCCACCGCGCCAGGTCGTCCAGGATGCTGTCGGCGCGCCAGACGCCCTCCTTGTAGTACTGCTCCACGGTGGTGGCGGATGGGCGCAACGTGGTGATCGGGTTCACAATTTTCACTTCCCATAGGATAAAATTGTGCACTTTTATTTTGTTTTATTCCGTCGAGACGGCCCTTAGTGCCCCAGTCCGGCGCCTCCGTCGACCGGGATCACGGCGCCGCGTACACAACCGGCACCGGCCAGGAACGCCACCGCGTCGGCGATCTCGTCGGGGTGGGCCGGCCGTCCGGCCGGGGTCTGCCGCAGCAGCTCCTGGCGCTGGTCCTCGGTGAGCGCAAGGGTCATGTCCGTCTCGGTCAGGCCGGGAGCCACCACATTGCAGGTGATGTCCCGGGGGCCGAGTTCGTGGGTCAGTGACCGTGCGAAGCCGACCAGACCCGCCTTCGCCGCCGCGTAGTTGGTCTGCCCGGCGGCGCCGTGCAGTGCCGATGTGGAGGAGATCAGCACGATACGGCCGTGGCGTGCCCGGAGCATTCCGCGCACCGCGCGCTGGGCGACGCGGAAGGCCCCGGTGAGGTTGGTGTCGATGACGGAGGTGAAGTCCGCCTCGCTCATCCGTACCAGCAGCCGGTCCTGGGTGGTGCCCGCGTTGGCGACCAGGACGGTGACCGGACCGTGGGCCGACTCGGCCTCCTTGAAGGCCAGGTCCACCTGCTGACTGTCCGTCACATCACACCGTACGGAGAGAAAGCCCTCGTCGCTGGGTGGTGCCTCACTGCGGTAGGTCGCCGTGACCAGGTCCCCGGCCGCCACGAAGCGGCGGGCTATGGCCAGCCCGATCCCCCTGTTTCCCCCGGTCACCAGGACCGAGCGGGGCGTTGCCTGAGTCATCGTGCCCTTCCTTCCTTTCCTTTCCTGTCGTGCCTTGTCATGCCTTGTCGTGTCTTGTGGACGCGCAGCGCCCGGTCGACCAGCGCGTCGGCCGCGCCCGTGTAGCGGGCCGGGTCGAGTAGTTCCGACAGCTCGGCGGGGGTGAAACGGGTCGACAGTTCGGGGTGACCGGACAGCACCTCGCCGATCGTCCGCCCCGTGTCGGCAGCCTCGGCCGAGGCTGCCGACAGCAGTTTCTTCGCGTGTGCCTTGCCGAGTACCGGGGCGAGTACGACCGCCAGGCGCTCGGTGACGATGGCTCCACCGGTCAGTTCGAGGTTGGCCAGCATGCGTTCCGGGTGGACGATCAGGCCCTCCGCCAGCTCCACCGCCGTGTGCGCCGCGCCGCCCGTCAGCCGCAGTGCCTCCCGCAACGGCTGCCACTCGGCGTGCCAGGCCCCGGCGGGGCGTTCGTCCTCGGCCAGCAGGCACTGGGCCAACACCAGTGCGTACGCGGGGACTTGGCGGGCGGCCGACACGATGAGGGTGGCGAGGGCCGGGTTGCGTTTCTGCGGCATCGCCGACGAGGCGCCGCGTCCCGCCGCCGCCGGCTCGCTCAGCTCGCCGATCTCCGTACGGGACAGCGTCTGCACGTCCAGCGCGAACTTGCCGAGCGCCCCGGTGACCAGCTGAAGTACCGCGCCGAGTTCGGCGATCGGCGTGCGTACGGTGTGCCACGGCAGCGTCGGCTCCGCCAGCCCGAGGGCCTTCGCGAAGGGGGCCAGCAACTCGATTCCGCCCTCGCCGCCCTCGGGCGACCTTCCCTCCCCGCCGTCCAAGGTCGCGTACTCGCGATAGGCGGCCAACGTGCCTGCCGCGCCGCCCAGTTGGGCGGGCAGCTCACTGGCTACCGCCCGTACCCGGGTCAGGGCGTCCGTGACGAGCTGGAGCCAGGCCGCTGCCTTCAGGCCTAGGGTGGTGGGTACCGCGTGCTGGGCCAGGGTGCGGGCCGCCAGGACGGTGTGGCGGTGCGTGTCCGCGAGTACCGCCAGGGCGGTGGCGATGCGTTCCAGGTCGGTGGCGATCAGGGTGAGTACGCGGCGGGCGATCAGCATGGCCGCCGAGTCCAGGATGTCCTGGCTGGTCGAACCCCGGTGTACGTACTCGGCGGCGGCCGGGTCCTTCGCGGCGACCACCTCGGTGAAGGCGGCGACCAGGGCGACCACCGGGTTGGCGGCGCCTCGGGCCGCGTGCGCCAGGGCGACCAGGTCCAGGCGGTCCGCGTGGGCCTGGGAGGCGATCGACGCGAGCGCTGCGGCGGGTGTCAGGCCGACCTTGAACTGGGCCTGGGCCAGAGCGACTTCCACGTCCATCATGGCCTGGAGCCATGCCTCGTCGGTCACTTCGGCCGCTGCCTGCGTGCCCGCCCACGTGGGTGCGAGCAGGCCCGCGTCGGTGCCGACGGACGCAGGGGCGTTCCTCCCGTTCATGCTCATCGACTCCCTGCGCCGGATATCTGAGTAGCCGTCAACACGGCTGTCTGTAGGGGCAGTACGTGCTTCTCCAGGCCCACTCCCTGCCCCACTCCCAGCCCCAGTACCGCCCGCGCTATCGCGTCCGAGTCCTCCAGCGTCACCGAGCCCACGCCCGGTCTGATGCCTACCGCCGTCACCCAGCGCACCCCCTCCGTCGGCACCCCGAACGCGAACCGGCGCGGATGCGGTCGCCCCGACGCGTCCAGCAGCCGGGGCGCACCGTCGCTCACCGCCATCCCGCCCGTCTCGTGCGTCTCCGGGCCGCCCGGCCGATACGGGACGCACCCGCCCTCCGCCAGCAGCCCCCGCAGCAGCGGATCGGCGCTGCGCCGCAGGTCGATGTCGGGCAGCCGCGCCTCGACGAGCGCCCTCACCAGCACCGGCGCCTGGGACACCCCCTCCGCGTCCACGAGAAAACCGGGCCCACGGAGACCGCCCGCACCGTCCGTCGGACACACCCGCATCCCCGGTCCGACCACATGCAGTACCTCCGCCTCGATCAGCGCGATCAGCTGCTCGATCCGGAACGCGGGCGGGCCGATCGACGTGAACGCGTTCAACGGCGTGTACCAGCCGTCCAGTTCGGCCCGGTACGACTCACCGGACACCCCTCCGTGATCGACCACCAGCCGGACCTCGTTGCGCAGGTCCCGCAACGCGTCCAGCGCTGCCTTCAGCGGCCCGTTCACATTGCCGAGGCGGGCGGCGGCGACATCACGCCGCAGGTAGGCGAGCAGCCAGTGCCGGAAGTCGGCGCGATCCGTGAAATGCCGGTCTCCGTAAGGGCGTTCAACGCGCCGCCAGTCCCATCGCTCGTCCGGCGGTATGTCGTACCGGTCGAGGAGGACCGACTCGGCCTCGCGGCCCGCGAAGCAGGACCGTACGAACTCCGCTGCCGCCAAGGGGCCTTGGGCGGCCCGGAGCCACGCCTCGTAGTAGACGGTCCGGACCTCGCGGTCGATCAGCGGCCAGATGTCGGAACGGAAGCCGACCGGACGCCGCCGCAGTCCCGCGATGACCTCCGGGGTCAGAAAGCGTGGGTGGTGGCGACCCAGCGCGCCCTTCTCGTTCTCGCCGCGTGCGTGGTAAGGCACTCCGCGCCGCGAACCGGCGTACAGCACCGGCTCGTTGCCGCTCGGGATGTACACGAGGCCGGCACCCTGGCCGTCCTGATCGCCCTGCTTGAACGTGCCGCCGCGGCCCTCGGTCAGCATCGCCAGCTGGTCGAAGAAGTTCAGCCCGAGTCCGCGCAGGGCGACCGGGGTGCCGGGGCGGATTCCGCTCAGGTCTGCGTCGGCCGGGTTGGCGGGGCCCACGTAGGACACACCGGCGCCGACGTCTGTGGTGTGGCGAGCGGCGAAGGAGCGCAGGTCTCGTTCCTCCGGGCTCGGGGTCAACCGGCCGTGTCCCAGGGCCAGTACGACCGCGTCCAGGCCGATGAGCCGGTCGCCGTCCGCCAGGGTGACGGTCTGGCGGGCGTCCGGGGACCGGTCGTCCTCCGCCAGCGCGATCGCCGTCGTCCCGTGTGTGTGGACCGTGATCTCGGGCGGTGCGGTGCGCAACAGGTGCCGGAAGACCCACTGCAGGTAGTGGCCGTGGAAGGCGCGGGTCGGGTAGGTGTCCGGGCCGAGGCGGCGGGCCTCCGCCAGGACCCGGGGCGGGTACGCCCCGGGTTCCAGGGTGCGCGCCCACTCGTACAGGCTCGGGCCCGGTATCGACGGGCCCGCGCACGGCACGCTGTCGTCGGTGAACACGGTCACCTGGGAGGCGACCGTGTTCATCAGCAGCTCGGGTGACTGGTCGGTGCGCCACACCGCGCCCGGGCCCGGCGGGTACGGGTCGACGAGATGGACCACGACCGGGCGGCCGGCCTCGCCCGCGTTGGCGCAGAGCCGCTCCAGGACCGACAGCCCGCGCGGACCGGCGCCGACCACGCACACGACGACGGCATCGCGAGTGTCACCCGAATGGCTTGGTTCGGGTTCGGGTTCGGGTTCAGATTCGGGTCCGGGTCCGGGTTCGGGTCCGGTCATTCCTGGCCCAGCCCGTCGCGCCAGCTCGGCCGCAGCGGCTTCCAGCCAAGTTGCGTACGCGCCCGGGCGTTCGACGCGCCGGCCGCCGCGGTGAGCTGGTGGGCCATGTACCAGCCGAGCAGCCGGGGTGCCATCTCCGCAGGGATCGCGGGCGGCGGCGGAGCGTCCAGCGCCCGGGCGTAGTGGGGCAACCACTGGGCGGCGGGGGCCGGTTCGTCGTCCGTGATGTGGAAGGCGCCGGTGGCCTCCGACTCCACGGCCGCCACCGCCGCCCCCACGGCGTCCTCCACATGCAGGAACGAGGTGACCCCCGCCCCTCCTTCGGGCAGCGGGAACTTCCCCGCCAGTACGAATTGCGCGGTCCCGCCGCCGCTACGCGCGTACGCGGTGCCGGGGCCGTACAGCGACCCGTACCGCAGCACCACGCCGCTCAACTCCGGGGAAGCGCCCAGCACTTGTGCCTCCAGCTCGGCGACCGCCCGTACGGTGGCCGCCCAGCCGGGGTCCGGGGCGTCCACGTACAGCGGTACGTCCTCGTCGACGAGCGTGTCCGCGGTCGGCGCGGAGGCGAAGGCGATGGACTGCGCGACCAGCCGCCGGGCACCGGCCGCGCGGGCCGCCGCGACCAGGTTGGCGGTGCCCTCGGTGCGCAGTCGCGCGGTCTGGGCGAAGGCACCCGCGGGGTCGTCGCCCATCAGCCGCAGCGCCGTCAACTGATGGACGACCACCTCAGGACGTGCGTCCGACACAGCGGCCAGCAGCGCTTCCCGGTCGAGGACGTCGGCGACCAGGACCGCGTCCGCTTCCGGAGCGCGGGCCCGGGACTCCTCCCGTACCAGCGCGCTCACTTGGTGGCCCCGCGCCCGCAGCGCGCCCACCAGGGGATGGCCGACCACTCCGGTGGATCCCGCGACAACTATCCGCATGGCGTTCAGTCCTTCGTATCGTCGTGAGCATGAGTAAGAGGTGTGCGTACGCGCATCAGCAGGCGGCATGCCTTGTCACCGTCGCGCAGGCACGCCTCGGCGCGGTTCTCCGTGAGGGTGACGCCGAGACCTTCGGACCAGCCCGCGTGGATGTCGGTGCACGGGCACCGGTAACCGTCCAGTGAACCGGCCATCCGCACCATGGTGACGGCGAAGCTCCGGCGGAGCGTGAGGACGATCAGACCTTCGTCATCGGTCGCGTCCTCGACCTCGGTGGAGGCGTTGCGCAGTTCCGGCGGGAACATCCGGTCGCCGCAGTCGTCGTACCGGCGGCGCAGTTCCTCCAGGTCCTTGTGGGTGTCGCCGGTGGAGGGGAGCGGGCCGGAGAGGCGGCCGACGCGCTGTCCGACGTGCGTCGCGACCTTGCGCAGCGCCTCGGCGTTGAGCTCGTTCGCGGCTTCCTGCCCGAACCGGCTCGCCACTCCCTGGTACCAGTTCGCGTCGTGCTGCCACCACAACCGGTACGCCTCGCTCGCCCGGGCGCGGTAGTTGACGTCCCCGGCATCCGTACCCGTGCTCATGCCTGCTCCTTTGCCGACGAAGCGGCGAAGCGGTCGCGCATCACTCGTTTGAGGACCTTGCCGGTGGCGCCCTTGGCGACGTCGTCGGGCTTCATGCGCAGGGCACGGGTGACCGGGGGGAACGCGGATGCCTTGAGGGCCGTATTGACCAACGCGGTCAACTCCTCGTCGCTGCCACCTACTTCGTCCGCGAGCTGCAGCAGCGCGTACGCCTCCGCCACTCCGTCGCCGTCCCAGTCCGCCCGTACGCCGTCGTCGGCTACTCCGACGACCGTGCAGTCGGTCAGTTCGGGCAGTTCGCGGAGCAGGAGTTCCTCGGTGCGGGTGCTGAAGACGACGCCGGCGCTGGTGCGGATGGCGTCCGGGGCGCGGTCGAGGTGGTAGAAGTTGCCGTCCTCGTCCTGGTGGGCGAGGTCGCCGGTGAGCCAGTAGCCGCCGAGGCGCATCCGGTTCCAGGTCAGCGAGTCGTTCCAGTAACCGGGCGTGAGGGTGGGGGACTTGAGGCCCAGGCGGCCGATCTCGCCGGGCGGCAGCGGGGTGCCGTCCTCGGCGAGTACGGCGGCCTCGGCGAAGCTGATCGGCCTGCCGACGCAGCGCGAGTACGCCGACGTGTCCTTGGTGTGCCGGTTGTGGAAGACGGAGTATCCGGCTTCGGACGAACCGAGACCGTCGACGAAGACGGAGCCGTCGACGCGGGTGCGCCGCAGGTCCTTGCCGATCGCCTGGTGGCTGCCATGCTGCACAAGGGCCCGGATGTGTGCCTCGTGGGCCGCGTCCCCGGTGTTGAACCACACCTGCACGCTGGACAGGTCGCGGGACGTCAGATCCTCGGCGGCCATCTCGCCGAAGGTCCCGGCGAAGGCCAGCACGGTGGTGGGCCTGAACTCCTCGATGGCGTCCAGTACTTCGGTGCCGCGCTGACTGGAGAGGAGTTTTATGTCGGTGCGCAGGAGCAGGCAGTACAGCAGCGTGGCCACCATCGCGTTGTGCGCGCCCGGCAGTCCGACCAGGGTGCGTTCCATGTCGGTGCCGGTGGAGTAGCGCAGGCGGTGCAACTGCGCGTACATCAGGGTCTGGTGGGTGTGCGGAACTCCCTTGGGCATCCCGGTGGTTCCGGACGAGTGCGAGATGAGCACCGGGTCGGTGGGGTCGTGACGGTACGGGTAGGAGGGCGGGAGCGCGGCGCGGTGTTCGGGGCGGATGTCGGCGGCGGTCGCGCAGAAGGCGAGGCCCGGCGTCGAGTGCGAGGTCGGGTCCGAGGCCGCCGACGCCAGTACGTCATGGTGCTCGCCGTCCGTGAAGGCACCTACGGCGCCCTGCCGTCGTACGTACTCCCGCGCGATGTCGGGCGGGAGGTTGCCGTTGACGAACGACGGGATCGCACCGAGGGACGTCAGCGCCAGGAAGTTCACCGCGAAGTCTGCGCTGGAGTGGGAGTGGAGGGCGACGGGGTCGCGGGGGCGGACCCCCTGGGCGGCGTACCAGCCCGCGTAGGTCTCGACGGTCTCCTGCAACTCGCCGAGGGTGAGCTGGGTTGGGTAACTGCCGTCGGGGGCGCGCCAGTTGCCGTCCGTCCGCAGTACCACCTCGTCGCGTGGACGGTCGTACGCCGTCAGGCGGGCCAGGACGTTGCCGGCGCCCAGTTCGGTGTCGGAGCAGATCCGGGCCCGCTCCTGCCTACTGATGAGCATGGGGATGGGTCTCCGTCTCGGTACTTGGTTCGGCCTCGGTACTTGGTTCGGCGTGGACGGCGGCCAGCTCGAACAGGCTCTGGATGCTGCCGAGTTGTCTCGCGGCCGCCCCTGTGGATCCTTTGGACCTGATCGACACCTGCGGCCCGGCCGCGTCGCCTGGACGGCCGAGCAGTACCGCCGCTGCCAGGCCCGCGGACGCGGGGAGGGCCGGGACCGGACGCCCGCTGGTTGCCGCCAGTTCGCGGTGTACGGCGGCAACGCGTTCGCTGCCGCCCAGCTCCACGCCCAGCACCAGGACCCGGTCGAGCTCCGGGTCCTCCAGCAACACGTCGGCCATGGACAGGAGTTCGCTCAGTGGGTCGGAGAGGGTGGAGAGGCTGAACATCTGGCCGGTGATCCCGAACTCCCGACTCAGGTGCCCCAGCACGGAGTTGGCGGTGGCCTGCATGAACAGCAGCGGGTTGTGGACCCGTCCGGACACCATGCGACGACTCGCCAGATCCGCGGTGGTGGTGTCACCCGCCAGACTGGCGAGCGCCACGGCGGTACGGGCGCCGTCACCGGGGTGCGCGGTCAGACACCTGCTGCTCACCTCGTACGCCAGCGGACTGAACGCCGACTCCACGAAGCCGGGCAGCTTCGGCAGCGCGATGTCGTCGTCCCGGCCGGTGTTGTGGGTCGCGGTGGCGGTGGCGAGGATGCCGAGAGAGGAAGGGGAGGAACGGAGCTCGGTCTCGCGGGTCGTGGTCACGGCCGCTCCAGGACGAGTGCGGTGTTGGCGCCCCCGAAGGCGGCGTTGATGGTGAGGGCGCGGTGCACGTCGGCGCGACGTGGCTCGTTCGGTACGTAGTCGAGGTCGCACTCCGGGTCGGGGGTGCCGTATCCGGCGGTCGGCGGGAGTACGCCGTCCAGCAGGGCCAGCATCGTGATCACGAACTCCACGACGCCCGCGGCTTCCAGGAGGTGCCCGGTGGTGCTCTTGGTCGAGCTGACCGGTATCGACTCGGCCCACTTCGGGAAGGCGGCGCGCAGGCCCCGCGTCTCGGCGCCGTCGTTGTACTTGGTGCCGGTGCCATGGGCGTTGATGTAGTCGAGGGATGCCCCGTCCGGGTCGCCGGCCTGCCGCAACGCCTGCTGTGCGGCGAGGGCGAGACCGGCGCCTTCCGGGTGCGGCTGGGCGATGTGGTGGGCGTCGGTGGCGGCGCCCCATCCGACAACGGACGCGAGCGGCCGGGCCCCGCGCCGGCGGGCGTGCTCGGCGGACTCCAGTACGACGGCGGCGACCCCGTCGCCCAGCAGCAGCCCGCTGCGGTCGGCACTGAACGGCCGCACCATGCCGTCCCGCGACAACGCCCGCCCGGAGTCGAACTTGCCGAAGGTCTCCTCCTCGACCAGATACCCGCCCGCACAGACGGCGACGTCGATCCGCCCGGAGGAGATCAGCCGGCAGGCATGAATGATCGCGGCAGCGGACGCCACACAGGCATTGGTGAAGGCAAGCCGGGTCCCGGCCAGCCCGAGCCCCTCGGCCAGCACCTCGGCAAGCTGAGCGGGCACGGCATCGGCGAGACCTTCCAACTCCGGTGCGGACAGCGCCCCTTTAGGGGCGCGGGGCTGTGACATTTGCGGCTCCGCCGCGTGGGCGCGATCAGCCACAGACGGCCCGCGCCCTTCAGACGGCAATCCCCCCGGAGAGGCGGCCACAGATTCCCCGGCCCCCCGCCAATACCGGGTAACGCTCCGATGATCCCCGGCAACCCCCAAAAGCACGGCCGCCTCCGCACCGGCGCCCAACCCCGCCATACCCAGCGCCTCGTCACCACACCGCCGGAGCGCGTCCCGCAACGCCCACCCCTCGACCGCGTCGACCCCGTCGACACCATCCGCACCGTCGGGCGCGGCGGCAGCCACCGCCGTCCGGTACGGCCCCGTATCGAACCGCGTCGTGGGCCGAAACGCCGGCACCCCCGCGAACACCCCGCGCCGCAGGGCTTCCGCGCCCTCGCCGAACGCGGTCCGTACGCCGTATCCGGTCACCGTCACTTCACGTGTCATCCCGGGCGCCACCCTTCTGGGCGGTACGCAGATATTCGGTGAGCCGGCGGAGCGAGGTCAGCCCGGCGATGTCCTCGTCGGTGGGCTCGACGATCAGGCCGTACCGCTCCTCCACCACATGGAGCAGCCACACCAACCCCAGGGAGTCCAGGACGAGTTCGGCGTCCTCGGCCAGGTCGTCGGGCAGGCCGGGGAAGACCTTGCGGTCCGACAGCAGCTCCCGTACGGAGTCGGTGGTGATGTCGGTGTCGGCACCCGTTCCGGTGGCGCCCGTGCTCGCACTCATGCCTTCGCACCGCGGCGGACGACCTCGGCGACGAGCCCGCCGAGGGTCAGTGTGGCCAGGGGTTCGATATCGGTGTCGGGGATCTCGACGCCGAACCGCGACTCCAGGCGCAGCGTGAGTTCGATCAGGCTCAGGGAGTCGACATCCAGCCCGCCGACGGTCACCGGGCTGTCGTCCGTGATGCCGTCGCGGCTCAGCAGGATGTTCATCTCGTCGATGACCGCGGTCAGGACGAACTCGCGGATCTCGTCTTCCAGGGTCGACGTACTCATGATCAGTATCTCCAGGGGGGGGAGTCGAGCGCCCCGAAGGGGCGCGGGGAACTGCGCGACAAGCCACAACCGGCCCGCACACGACCAACAGCCGGAAGCACCCGCCTTACCCAGCGGAGCGCAACGTCGCCACCTCCCGCACCAACTTCCCGTTGGACGTACGCGGCAGCGCATCCAGCAGTCGGATGACGCGGGGCACCTTGTAGTCGGCCAAGCGCTCCCTGCACCACCGCAACAGCTCCTCGGCGGACGGGCGTTCAACGCCGGCCCGCACCGCGACGTACCCCTCGGTCACGTCCTCGTGAACCAGGACCGCCTGTTCGACGGCCGGGTGCTCGCGAAGTACGTTCTCGACCTCGGTGAGGTCCACCTTGAGGCCGCCGATGACGACGAGGGAGTCGGTGCGCCCCTGCACCAGTACCGCGCCGGTGACGTCCAGCGCGGCCCGGTCCCGGGTGTGGAGCCAGCCGTCGGCGTACTGGGTGCCGCCCGAGTCGAAGAGGTACGGCGACTCGTCGAGGGCGACGTCCAGTTCGTCCCGCGCCACCCGGACCGAAACCCCCGGCGCCGCCCGGCCGACCGAGGGGCGCAGGGTGCCGCCGACGTCGATGGCGACGATGCCGGTCTCCGTGGTCCCGTACGCCTCCCCGACCCCGACGCCGTACTGCTGCGCGAACTGCGCCGCGACCTGCGGGGGCATGATCTCGCCGCCCGACACCGCGATCCGCAGGTCGGGCAGCGCCGGGGGATCGATGGCGGCGACGAGCAGTTCGTAGTGGGTCGGCACCCCGAACAGGGCGGTGATCCGGTGCTCCAGCGCGGTCCGCAGGATGTCGCGGGCGGAGACGCGGGGTGCGAAGACGACGGAGACACCGGCGGCGAGGGAGTACAGCAGGCCGCCGATCAGACCGAAGCTGTGGGCCGTCGAGCTGAGCAGTAGCAGCCGGTCGCCCTCGACCGGCATGCCGGGGACCCCGGCGAACCGGTCGACCTCGGCGGCGAGCGATCGGGCTGTCCTACCGATGATTTTCGGCCGTCCGGTGGAGCCCGAGCTGAACTGGACGAGGCGGTGCCCGGTGGTGGCGGGGAGGCCGGTTCTGCTCCGCTCGGTGACGACCTCGTACTCGGACCGGAAACCGAACGTGGCCCGGACGTTGGAGCCGGCGCTGACCATGAACTGCGGTCGGCAGGACACACAGAGCGCCGCCACCTCGGGCGGTTTGAGCCGGAAGTCGAAGAGCATCACCTGAGCGCCGAGCCGCCACAGGGCGAGCAGCACCTCGATCTGCGTGAAGCTGGGCGGAGTCCGCAGGCCCACGGTGGAGCCCGGCCCGATGCCGTACCCGGCGAAGACGGCGGCCTGCTTGCCCACTCGTTCGCGTAACTCGCCGCGGGTAACTGTCTCCTGTTGGTGTGTCAGATATGGCAGCCGGTCGTCGCGTGCGTCGAACAGCCCCTGGACCAGGGCGGCGAGATCCGACCCCAGGTCTTCGAGTTCGCCCATCGAACCTCAGACCTCCTTGCAGAACTCGCCGATGGGCAGGCCCACATGGCGCTTGTCAGCGGCCAGATAGCCCAGCAACTCGTCGCCCGTCTGCAACTCGGTGACGTTGAGGACCTTCCCGCCCGGGCCGAGCACCCGTACGTGCCAGTCGTCCTGCACGGTCAGGCTGACCAGCCGGCCGTCCTCGGCGTGGGTACGGATCTCCAGCAGCGGTCGGGATTCGAGCTTCGCCCGCCCGACGACGACCCGTCGGGTGCGCCCGTCCGCGCCGACCGCGAGCAGCGCGCTGCCCGAACCGACCTCGCTGAGGTAGCTGGTCCGGTTGTCGGGGCCGAGCGTGTACGAGTGCAGGGCGCCCGCGTTGACCCGGAACGGGCGGGTCGGCATGTAGGGCAGGGGGTGGGTCTCACTGCAGCACAGCACGAACCCGGAGGAGTAGGAGCCGACGAGGATGCCCTCGTCCTCCTCGAAGTGCGAGCAGGTGTCCACGCAGACCCGGTCGCCGAGTCCGACGTGCCGGATGCTCTCCACGGTGAGGGTGGACAACTCCAGTTGGGGCGTCGTCGCCTCCAGCAGCCGGGCCAGCGCGAACACTTCGTCGGCGCTGCGGGGCGTGAAGAGGATGCCGTCCGAGCCGCGCTCCAGCACGTCGAAGACGATGGCCGCCTCCTCCAGGCCGTCGACGACCGTCACGAGCTTGCCCTCGGCGGACTCGGCTGCGGCGAGCACGATCTCCAGGGGGATCTTCGTCGGGTCGGCGAAGTGGATCACCGTGTACGGCAGCACCATGGCGCCCGCGCACGACAGCTGGAGGGTGCGGTCGTCCCGTACGTCGATGAAGCCGGAGACCGGCGTGCCAGCGGCGCCACCGGTGCGAGTGCCGGCGCGGTGGTCGGCGGCGAGGGCGTCCAGCTCGTCCTGGGTGCCGAACTTCCGCAGGAGTACGTCGAATACGGTGCCGGACGGTGAACTGGCGCTACTGGCCAGCGACTTGGCCTCCTTGTCGGGGGCCTTCGTCTCCTTCGCCTCCCTCCCCTCCTTGTCGCCGGGCTTCTTCGCAACGGCCGTGACCGGGGCGCCGCCCTCGGAGACCAGTACCCGGGTGACGGTCGGGGGCAGGGTCCCGAGCAACTCGGCGTCGGCCGCCACAACACCCGCCATCCGGGCGTGGATTGCCGCGTCCACCACCGCCTGGAGCTGCGGACGGGGGACCTCACGCAGGTCGATCCATGCGAACCTCATGCCACTCCTGCCACGATCGTCGAGTAATTAGCCATGCGCATGCCATCAGTGATGTCGTTGCTGCCGCCGCCGTGGACGACCGCCGAGAGGCGGGACACCAGTGCGGCGGGCGTGGGGGAGGAGAAGATCCGGCGGCCGATGGCCAGGCCGCGACAGCCGGCGGCCATCACGGCGGTGCCGTATTCGACGAGGTCGGAGCCGTCGGGTGGACCACCGGCCGCGAGCACGGGGATAGGACTGTTCGCCACCACCTCGGCCATGCGCTCGATCGGCAGGGCGACGGAGGTCTTCACCATGTCGGCGCCCAGGTCCGCGGCGACGTTGGCCAGGTGGGCGAGGAGGGCCGGATCGCGCGGGTCCTCGATCCGGGGGCCGCGCGGATACACCATCGCGATCAGGGGCATGCCCCACGCGTCGCAGGAGCGGGCCACCGCCCCCAGGTCGGCCAGTTGCTGCGCCTCGGTGTCCGAGCCGATGTTCACATGGACGCTGACCGCGTCCGCGCCGAGCGTCAGCGCCTCCTCGACATCGGAGACCAGCACCTTGGCGTGGACGTCGGCGGAGCAGGAAGTGCTGGCGCTCAGATGCACCACCAGCGCGCAGCTCTTCAGGATGTCCGGCGCGAAGGAGCGGGCGCGTCCCTTGTGGACGATGATGCCGTCGGCCCCGCCGGCCACGAGTGCCCGCAGCAGGTCGTCCCACTTGTCGGCGGGGACGATCGGACCGTCCGAGACGCTGTGGTCGAGCGGGACGAGCAGATGCCGGTCGTCACCCGCGAGCGAAAGTCTTCTCAAGCGTAATTGTTTGCCGGATTTCAGCATGGGTAATGAGCCTTCCCGGCCCGCGGGCCGCATTTGAGAAAGCCGAATCACGACATTCCGTTGCGATTCTCCGTGTCCGAAAATCGATGGTTGTAGAACTTTCAAGTTAACCGATCATGAGCATTCTCGCGTGACCGCCCGTTGGCAAGACGTAGCCACCGGTAAATTTTTATACAGCATGCAGCATGATTATTGACAGGGGATTGATAGGTTCCGTGGGGTTGACTGTGCCTGGACGTACTGTTCGTACGCTCTATGCGCGTTGGGGCGTTCTGCCCCCACTGTGAATGGACCGTTGTCGAAATTGAATTTCGATGATTGGGGTGAGTCCCCTTCGCGCTCAGGATTCGGAAGTGCCCCCTACGCCCCAATTACGCCACGCCCTGTACGTACCCTGAACTCGTGGGCGTGGAGGGCTTCGCCGACTGGGTCTGGCGCATCCCGTTCCTGCTCGGCACCGTCCCTGGTCGCGGTCGGCCTGTGGGTGCGTTCGACGGTCTCCGGGTCCCCGGTCTTCAAGGAGTACCCTCTCGTGCGGCCCACAGGAACTCGCCATCCCCCGGAACGCGATGCTGTCCGACCGGTTCGGCCGGGCTGGTGATCGCCGGCGCCTGCGGCCTCTGCCTGCTGAGTTTCCTGTGCCTGAAGGTCGGCCGCCTTCCGTCTGGCGGAATGCAACCTTCCTGACCTGGGAATACATCGGGAATAGGTATTGCCGGGCCACAATAAAATGCACTAGTGGGAATAAAGCCCCCTATCGGTGAATCCGACCCATCGGTGAGCTGTCTCCGCGAGCGGGTCGTAACGCTTGGTCATTTGTATGTGCCGTGCATTTCTGCCGACGAGTCGCCAACCGCAACACATGCCTTAGTCTGGGCCGACGAGAGAGGCGCGAGATGCTCTTCGAGCCGCTCTCCGGGTCGCTCTGAGTCAAGGAGTTGTGAATGGCTATTCGCCGGTACAAATCGCGGGCCGCGCGATACGGTTTGGTAATGGTTTCGCTGGGCCTGGTGACTGCGGGGGCCGCGATATTCACCCCGACGGCATCTGCCGCGGTCTCGACCGCCGCCCTTCGGGGTGCTGATTCCGGGCGATGTCTGGATGTCCCCGGCGGAAAGACCGAGAGTGGCACCAAACTCACCTTGTGGGACTGCAACGGCGGCAGCAACCAGCAGTGGTCGTACGACACCGCGACCAAGGCACTGGGCGTCTACGGCAACAAGTGCCTGGACAGCGACAGCGTCAGCACGGTCAACGGCACGCCCGTCCTCATAAGGGACTGTACGGGCGGCGCCACCCAGCAGTGGGACGTCGTGTCCGGCGGGACCGTCAAGAACGTCGGGCTGGGCCTGTGCCTGGACGCGGCCGAGCTGGGCGTCTCCAACGGCACCCCGGTCCAGTTGTGGTCCTGCAACGGGGGCGGCAACCAACAGTGGAGCGGAGTCGACCCGGCCGCACCGGCGGACACGGGGGCGATGACGGCGCTGGAGAAGCAGGCGTTCGACAACGTCAACGCGCAGCGGACCGCAAAGGGCTGTGCGGCACTGGTGATTGACGACAGCCTGCAGAAGGCCGCCCACGACTATGCGGCCGAGATGGTGCGGACCCACAACTTCTCCCACACCTCGGCTGCCGGAAAGTCGCCCACCGACCGCGCCAAGGACGCCGGGTACACCCGGGGTGGCGTCGGCGAGAACATAGCGATGGGATTCCAGGGCGACCCGAACGGCGTAGTCAACAACGCGACCTACGGGTGGATGAGCAGCTCCGGTCATCGCGCGAACATCCTCAATTGCGGCTACACCAGGACCGGTATGGGATACGACTCGGGGAACATCGACCCGAATTACGCCAGCGGTTCCTGGGTGCAGGTATTCGGGTGATGGTGATGTGAGTCGGCCGGGCCGCCGGCACTTTCCGACGGCGGCCCGGCAGGCGCCGCATAAGAATCCCTACGAACGGCGGCTCAGACGACCGTCAGGGCATAGCAGGCGAAGACCCCGGCCAGCACCGCGACCGCCGCTCGGCGGGACCCCCGAATTCCGGTCCAAGGCGCTTCGAAGCGGTGCGTGAGGCGGCCCAGGGCGAACAGGGTGGCGGCGATGAGCGGCAGCCAGGCGAGCCGGGCGAGTATCCAGACGGTGGTGTCCGGGGGAGTGGTGAGCCCGGGGACCGGGACGCCGACGAGCGAACCGGGTATCGCCAGGGTGAGCAGGGCCGTCTGGTGCCAGCAGAAGATCGTCATTGCGGAGAGGTTGACGCCCACGACCGCCGCCCACAGCCTTTGCCGGCGCCGCAGCAGGCCGTCGAGCCGGTCCCGCAGCAGGATCGCCGCCCCGCACTGCACACAGGCCAGCGCGAGCACGAGCAGCGACGGCGGGTGGGAGTTGGTGCGGTTTGTGCCCGGCACGCCGACCATGCTCGCCGGATAGTGGAAGGCGAGGAGCAGTACGGCGAACAGCGCCCCGCCGCCGAGCAGCATCAGCCGGGCACCGCGCCGACCGAGCCGCCCCTCGCCCCAGCAGACGCCCAGTTGGTACGCGAACAACCAGCCCGGCCCGAGGTTGAGCAGACCCAGCCAGGACGGCATGGCGTCAGCCCAGGGGCCGTACCGCAGCAGGTCCACGACGGCGACCGTGCCGAGCAGCGGTACGGCGGCCCACCCGCCGTATGTCCGCGCGGCGCGCACGCACCAGGGCGTGAGCGCCGTCACCAGCACGTATATGCCGACGAACCACAGCGGCTGGACTACCAGCACCACCCCGGTGCGCAGTGTCCCGGCCGGTACCCCGGCGGCGTACAGCACCGGCAGGAGCACGGCCCACACCGCCGCGACGCCGAGGACGGGACGGCCGAGCCGGGCCAGCCGCCCGCGCAGCCAGTCGCCCGTCGGCACTCCGCGTTCGGCCGAGCGGCGCAGGGACAGGGCGGAGGCGCAGCCGCCGACCAGGAAGAAGATGCCGAGCATCTGCAGCACCCAGCTCACCGGGGCGAGGAGCCCGAAGGCGGCGAGCGGGCTCGTGTTGTGCAGCGCGCCCTCGGAGCCGAGCGTGAGGCCGCCGAGGAGCCAGTGGCCCACGGGGACGGCGAGCAGGGCGAGGGCGCGCAGTCCGTCGAGGGCGCGGTCGCGGTGGGCGGGTGTGCGCTGCTCGACGAGGGCGGCCGTGGCGGCGGTCGCGTGGCGCAGCCGCTCACGGGCCGAGGCCCACCCGGCCTGCGTGGTCGGCTTGGCGCGGGCGGTCGGCCCCGCCTGCGCGGTCTGCGCGGTGTGCTCCGCCAGGTCCATCTGCGCGGCCCGGTCGGCCTGCTCCGCCCGTGTCGTTCGTCCGGCGGGCGGACGCATGCGCGTCGTCGCAGGGTGCCCGGCTGTCGGCCCTGTGCCGGTAGGCAGGCCGAGCAGGCAGGGCGGGTCCGTCGGGCGGGCCGGGACCCGCCGGGGGTGCGAGGTCGCGGGCAGCGGATTCTCGGTGTCGGCGACCCGCGCGGGAAGGTCACGGCAGGTCATGGCGGCAGTCCTCCGAGGTGTCCGGGGCGGGGTGGGCGCAGGTCACGTCCCTGTAGTCGCCGGTGGCGATGTCGGCGTAGTTGCGCAGGGAGGCGGTGCCGGGGGTGAAGTAGCCGGTGTGGCCGTCGGCCCGGTCGGAGGCGACGACGCGGGCGCCGAAGCCGGGGTCGGCCGGGTCTGCGCCGTGGCCGAGGCCGAACAGCTCGACGGGAGGGACCCGGCGGATCCAGTCGGTCGCGTCCCGGGCGGTCGCCCACAGTCGGGCCCGGGCGCCAACGGGCACCTGACCGGCGTGGTCGAGACGCATACCGGGTGAGGCCGCGACCACGAGGTCGGACACCTGTCGCCCGGTCAGCCGGTGGGCGGCGGCGCCGCACAGCACCGAGCCGTAGCTGTGGCAGAACACCGAGGGCGGGGTCACCGGGTGGGTTGTCGCGGCGAGGCCGTCGAGGAAGCGGAGAAGGCGCGGGGCACCCTCTTCCGCGAGGCGTCCGGTGGCGGCGTCCCAGCCGACGCCGACCGGCGTCGTGTAGCCGACCCACGCGATGACCGCCGGGCGGTCCGCCGGCGCCAGCCGGGTCATCTCGGCGCGCAGGTTCCGGGCCATCCGGGCCGCTGCGTCGTACGAGGCCAGGTCCGTGTCGGAGCCCGGTACGACGACCGCCACCCGGCGGGCGGTCCGCAGATCCCCGTACACCTCGGCGACCTGCCCCCGGCCCCGCGGGTCGAAGGCGAGGACGTGGCGCCCCGGTGCCAGGAGGCCGGCGTACGTCGCCGCCCGCATCCGGGCCTGCCGCCGGGCGCCCTCGGGCTGCTCCGGGTCGGCGGCGCGGGTCAGTTCGCGGTCGCGTCCGGCGGTGAGGGCGCGTGCGTTCGCGGCGTACCGGAGCTCGGGCGGGGCGCCGTCGAGGCCGCCCATGACGAGCGGGTGACGCGCGGCCAAAGCCGTCCGCTCTGCCGCCGTCAGCCCGGCGAAGAACCGCGCGACCTGTGCGGGCGTGGCCGACGCCGGGTCCGGCAGCTGTCTGCCGATCAGTTGGTCGGCCGTCCACGCCGCCGTACCCGGAGGCGGGCCGGTGACGGCGGTCTGCACACTGCCCGCTGCCCAGCCCACCGACCCCGCGACCGTCGCCAGCACCAGTGCGCAGGTGGCCAGCGTGCGCTTGAACCGCCTCATGGTGTGTCTCCCCGCTTCCGTGCTTCTGTTGCCGTCGGCCGCGTTTCCGTGGGCGACCTGGTGGACGGAAGGTAGGGAGCGGGGCTACCGGCCGGCGTCACACCGGGGAGCCAACCTCCGGGTAGCACCCCGGTAGGGGGTGGTGGACGGACCTCACCGCAGGGTGAAGAAGATCATCGGGTTGTCGCTGCTCTCCCGCACGGGATGGCCCAGGGCGAGGGACCGCTTGACGTCCTTCAGCCGGTCGTGGATCTCGGGAGCGTGGGCTCGGGAGGCGGTGAAGAAGGCGTTCTGCCGCTCGGCCAGCCAGCGCAGCACGACCGCGCCCTCGGTGAACGGCAGCGCCCTGCGCCCGTGGAAGACGTCGTGGACGCACACCGGTATGCCCGGCCGCAGCCGCGGGAACAGGTGCCGGATGTACCAGCGGGCGAAGCTCGCGGAGTGCGCCGCGTCGATGAACAGGAAGTCCGCGCCGGCGGGGATCTTCTCCAGGTTCTCCCGCGCGTCCCCCTGAGTGAACGTCCAGCGGCCTGCCGACAGGGTGTCCGGCACCTCCCGTACGACGTGGTCGACGATGTCGTGCGAGTACAGGTGCCCGGTGCCGTTGTCGCGCAGGGCGCGCAGGATCCAGGTCGTGGACCAGCCGTGGAAGGTGCCGATCTCCACGACCGTCTCCGGCCGGGCCTCGCGCAGGAGGAGATACGTGATCTCCGCCTCGATGTCGTCGAGCTGGGCCTTCATGGAGGTGGGCGGCGCGAGCAGCGTGCGCTGGCGTTCGCGGGCCCGGTCGAGGTCCTCGGCGAAGGTGCGGTAGAGGCGGCTGACGTGGTCGAGGTCGATGGGTCGGCCGTCGAGGGACCGGCGGTTGTCGGGCTGATCGTCGAGGGGCCGGCGGTTGTCGGGCCGGCCGTCGAGGGGCTGGTGGCTGATGGGCTGGTGCATGCGTCACGCTCCTGCGAAACCGTTCCGTGGTCGGGATGCGGTGATGCTGGAGGGTGGACAAGGGGTCGCACATCACACCCGGGTGCCAACTCGGGTGTCGCACCCAGGTATGAGGCCCGGGCATGACACGGCGACCGGCGGACCGGTCAGGCGGGCGAAGCCCCGGGCACGATGAGCCCCGACTCGTAGGCCAGGACGACGAGTTGGGCCCGGTCGCGGGCGCCGAGCTTGGCGAGCAGGCGGGTCATGTGGGTCTTGACGGTCTGCTCGGCCACCACCAGCCGCGCCGCGATCTCGGTGTTCGACAGGCCCCGTGCCACCAGCGACAGCACCTCTGTCTCCCGGGGCGTGAGGCCGTTCAGGCGCAGCCGGGCGGCCCGGGGCGCGGCAGGGCGGCGCCGGGTCACGTCCTCGATGAGGCGCCGGGTGACGGAGGGTGCGAGCAGTGCGTCACCGGCGGCGATCACCCGTACCGCCTGGATGAGCTCGGCGACCGCCGCGTCCTTGAGCAGGAAGCCGCTGGCACCGGCGTGCAGCGCCTCGTAGATGTAGTCGTCGATGTCGAAGGTGGTCAGCATCAGCACCCTGGGCCGGTGGACGACGCCGCGCGGCGGGTCCAGCAGTTGCCGGGTGGCCTCCAGTCCGTTCATCTCGGGCATCCGTACGTCCATCAGTACGACGTCGGGGTGGGTGTGACGGCTGACCTCGACACCGAGCCGGCCGTTGGGCGCCTCGCCCACGACGTCGATGTCGCTCTGCGCGGACAGCAGCGCGGCGAATCCCGAGCGCACCATGTCCTGGTCGTCGACGACGACCACCCGAATTGCCATGCCGCCCCGCTCCTTGCTGCCGTCGTGCCTGCTGAGTACGTCGCTGTCAGTGGGCGCCGATGCCTGCCGCCGAGGCGAGCCACTGCGTGCTGATCAGCGCGGCCACGGCCAGTGTCGTGACCCGCGCCAGATGCCGGTTGGTCCGTGATCCCCGCAGCGGTGCCCTCGCCATGGCCGACTCCCTCTTTGCCCGTGTCGCCCCGCGCACTTTCGCGGGGCCCGGCAGCCCAATCTCCTGCCCCGGAGGGCAGCACCGCCTCGGCCGAACGGCCAGAACCCATGGACCGGGACCGCCTCTGTACTGGCCGAACGGTGGAGGACGGGCTTCGGCGGAGGGCCGCACACTGATCTCCCGTCAGAAAGGAGTCGGACCTTTTTCCAACCCGAACCCGCCCCCGTCCGTCTCTAGGCGCGAGCCGTCGGGAGCACCTGCTCGACATGCGACGGCCACTGTCCGATGGCGAAGTGCAAGGAGCTCAGGTGGAGTTACGCGCAAGACCAAAACGTGCGGTCGTGGCGGCCGGGGTGGCCTCCACGGCCCTTCTGCTGGCCGGTGTTCCGGGCGCGGAAGCCCAGGACGCGAGCGGTGTCGGTACCGTCACCACGGCCGACGCGGCCAAGGAGTCCGGTACGGCCAAGCCGTCCGGTACGGCCAAGGCAGTGAAGACCGTGACCCTGGTCACCGGTGACCAGGTGATGGTGGACGGCGCCGGAAAGGTCACCGGCGTGGTCCGGGCCGAGGGCCGGGAGAAGGTGCCGTTCTCCGTCCGGGTGGTCGCCGGACATACCCAGGTCGTGCCCGGTGACGCCGAACTGCTGCTGGCGCAGGGCAAGTTGGACGCCAGGCTGTTCGACGTGACCCAGTTGGTCGCCGACGGCTACGACGACGCCGGCCGCGGCGACGTACCGCTGATCGTCACCTTCCGGGGGAAGAAGGCGCCCTCGATGACCCCGCTCACCGGGGCCGGCGCGAAGATCGGCCGCGCGCTGCCCGTCGTCAACGGCAAGGCGGTGCGCTCCGTGAAGAAGCGTGGCGCCGAGTTCTGGGACGCCGTGACCGGTACGGCCGACAAGGGTGACGAGGCTGCCGAGTTCACCTCCTCGACCGCAGTCGAGAAGGTGTGGCTCGACGGCCGGCGCAAGGCGAGCCTCGACAAGAGCGTGCCGCAGATCGGCGCGCCGACCGCCTGGGCCGCCGGTTACGACGGCACCGGCACCAAGGTCGCGGTCCTGGACACCGGGATCGACACGTCCCACCCGGATCTCGCGAGCCAGGTGATCGCGGAGCAGGACTTCTCCGGTTCCACCGGCCCCGGCGACAAGTTCGGCCACGGCACGCACGTGGCGTCCACCGTGGCCGGCACAGGAGCCAAGGCCGGGGGCAAGTACAAGGGTGTCGCCCCCGGTGCGAAGCTCCTGAACGGCAAGGTCCTGGACGACAGCGGCTTCGGCTCGGACTCCGGGATCATCGCGGGCATGGAGTGGGCGGTGGCCCAGAAGGCCGACGTCGTCAACCTCAGCCTCGGCGGCGCCGACATGCCCGGCATCGACCCGATGGAGGAGGCGGTCAACCGGCTCTCCGCCGAGAGCGACACGCTCTTCGTCATCGCGGCCGGCAACGACGGAGAGTTCGGCGAGCGGACGGTCGGTTCGCCCGGCAGCGCCGACGCCGCGCTCACCGTCGGCGCGGTCGACAAGGCGGACGCGCTCACCAGTTTCTCCAGCCGTGGCCCGCTCGTCGGGGGCGGCGGGGTCAAGCCCGACCTGACCGCACCCGGTGCCGCCATCACGGCCGCCGCTGCCGCCGGCAGCATCCTGGAGGCCGACTACCCCTCCGACGTACCCGGTTATCTCACCCTCGACGGCACCTCCATGGCGACCCCGCACGTCGCGGGCGCCGCCGCCATTCTGGCCCAGCAGCATCCGGACTGGACCGGTGAGCGGATCAAGGAAATCCTCACCGGCTCCGCGAAGCCGGGCGCGTACAGCTCCTTCCAGCAGGGCACCGGCCGTACCGACCTGGTGCGGGCGCTGGAGCAGAGCGTCGTCACCGAGCAGCAGTCGATCGGCTTCGGCACCCAGCAGTGGCCGCACGGCGACGACACCCCGGTGACCAAGCAGGTGACGTACCGCAACCTCGGTACGGAGCCGGTCACCCTGGGCCTGTCCGTCGACGCCCTCACGGTGGACGGCAAGCCCGCCGACGCAGGCATGTTCGCCGTGTCGCCGGCGCAGCTCACCGTCCCGGCGGGCGGCACCGCGACCGCCTCCGTCACCGCCGACACCCGCGCGGGCAGCGCCGACGGCTCCTTCGGTGGCTCGGTGGCCGCTGTCTCGGCCGACGGCAAGATCCAGGTGCGTACCGCTGTCGGGGTGGAGCGCGAGGTCGAGTCGTACGACCTGACGGTCAAGCACCTCGACGAGAACGGCGCGCCGATCGGCGACGCCGCCACCCAGATCAGCGCCATCGACAGCGACTTCTACGCCGACCTCGCCGACGAGCAGGACGGCGAGCTCACCGTGCGGGTGCCCAAGGGCGTCTACACCCTGAGCGGTGTGATCCACCCCGCGTACGACGCCGCCACGCACGCCGTGCTGGTGCAGCCGATGCTGAACCTGGACAAGGACACCACCGTCGTCATCGACGCCCGGCAGGCGCGGCCGGTGGACATCACCGTGCCCGACGCGGCGGCGAAGAACACCGAGGCCACGGTCGTCTACACCTACGACCGGGGCGGTGAACTGGGCCCGGGCAACCTTGAGTTCCTGGTGCCGACCTTCCAGGGCACGCGGTTCGGGCAGCTCGGATCCGACGAGGCCGCGGGCGACATGTCCGCCGTGTTCGCCGGCGACTGGACCCGTACGGACGACGCGGGCCGGCCGGTCACCTACCACCTGGCCTGGAACCGCGCCGGCCGGCTGGACGGCTTCACCGCCGACATCAGGCGGAACCAGCTCGCCAAGGTCGACCTCCAGGTGGGCGTGCCCGTCAAGGGCAGGGGCGTCCAGATGGAGGCGACCGCGCACGCACCCGACGGAAGCCTTGTCCTCAGCTACGACGACCTGCGCGCCGACCTGCCGCTGCACACCACGGAGTACGTCCTCGACAACGGCGTCAAGTGGTCCTTCCGTAGCTGGCAGATGTTCGGCGAGGGCCGCGACCGGGTCTCGGAGAACTTCCTGATGCGGATGCCGAGAACCTGGCAGGCCGGACACAGCTACACCGAGCGGTTCAACGTCGGCGTCTTCGGCCCGACCATGCCCGCCGCGGGTGACCAAGGACCGGAGCGGGGACTCCCCGGAGTCGTGCGCTACGGGAACGTCATCAGGGCCTTCACGCCGCTGTTCGGCGACGGCTCCGGCCACTGGGGCCTCAGCGACTACACCTCGGTGACGAGCTCGCTCCAGGCCGACGGCAAGGAGATACCCGACGACTACGGCTACTCGCCGATCGACCTCACCGAGTACACCGTTCCGGCCCAGGACAGCGCGTACAAACTGACCGTGGACGCCTCACGTGATCCCGCGGTGTTCCCGGTCAGCACCCGCGTCCGGACGGAGTGGACCTTCCGCTCCGCCACCACCCCCGAGGACGACAACACCGAACTCCCGCTGTCGGTGGTCAACTTCTCGCCCAAACTGAGCCTGTCCAGCACGGCGAAGGCGGGCAAGCGGTTCGACGTGCCCTTCACCATCGGGGGCGCGGCGGCCGGACAGCGGCCCGCCAAGCTCGCCTTCGAGGTCTCGTACGACGAGGGCGCCACCTGGCACTCCACCAAGGCCGTCGGCGGTACGCATCTGTCGCTGACCCACCCGGCCACGGCGGGCTCCGTCTCACTGCGGGCCAAGCTGACCGACAAGGCCGGCAACACGCTGGTCCAGACGATCGAGCGCGCCTACCTCACCACCAAGTAGCTCTCCGGACTGTGCGTCGAGTCCCGTTCGGGGCGGTGTCACCACCGCCCCGAACGGGACTCCTTGCCGTTTCCCAACTGCCGCGTGAGACAGGCGCGTTCGCGGGTTCCCATGCACCGCGAGCGGGGATAGCCATAGGGTGCGGCCACAGGTCGCGGGGGCCGGCGACGGGGGGAACGCCACGTGTTCATGTCTCGATGGAGTGTGTCCGGGGCCAGATCACCTGCACGCGGACGCATCACGCTGCTTTGCCTGATTCTTCTCCTCATGGGCAGCCCCTGGGGGCAGGACCGCGTGGAGGAGTTCTACCTGGACCACTTCGGGAGCGAGACCACGCGCTGGCTGGTCGAGGGGGCGTTCGTCCCGAGGTGGGACTTCACCTCCGACAAATACATCGACTATGCCGGCTCGAACATGCTGGCCGTGCAGAACATCAGCGTCGTACTGCTCCTCGTGGCGCTCGCCCTGGTGATGTCACGGTCGCGGACCCGAGGGACGGCCGGCTGGAGCCGCTGTCTCGTCGCGGGTGTGCTGGTGTCGGAAATCGTCGCCCTGCTGCGGTGGTGGATGCTCGACAACTTCGTCGACGGACTGAGCCTGTCGTCCGCCGGACTGCGCATCGAACTCCTGCACGCAGCCCTCTCCTTCGGCCTGATGGCCGGTGTCCTGCTCGCCCTTCTGACCGTCGGACTGCCGCGCATACGCATCAACGGGTCAACCGGCGCCACCAAGGCGCTGTTCCGTCCCAGAAAGGGAGGTGCCGCCATGACGACCCCGCAGGCGCACATGCCGGTCGGGAGCATGCCGGGTGACGTCACCCGGTATCTGTGCGCCGCGGCCTACGTCGATGAGGAGTTCGCCGACCGGGTGGTGGAGGGTGTGCTCGCCGACGAGGTCAGCGCCGTGGCGCCCTCGCCCGGCGTCGACCTGGTGGCGGTGGCCCACCACTGCCTGGCGGCACAGGAGATCCGCCGCCACCGCGACCTGCGACTGGCGGGGGCGTTCGCGGTCGTGGCGCTGTTCGCGCCGCTGTGGCTGCTGTTCAGCGCGTTGTTCCTGTCGTTCACCGCGAGCGTGGGCCGCTCCCGGGCCAGCCTCGCCACCCGTGGCCAACGCCAGCCGGGCAACAGGGCTTTGGTGAGTACGGTGGTCACCGCCGCGGTAGCGGTGCCCTGTGCCTTCCCCCTCGGCGCCGCCATCGCGTCCCTGCCCGTGTCCGGGTTCATGAGCTGGCTGCTCGGCGCCTACCTGGCCGGGATTCCGGCCGTGCTCGCGTCCGTCGGCGCGGTGGTGTTCGCGTACGTGACAGTCGTACGCCACGACCTCGGCATCGACCAACTGCTGCGCACCACCATGACCCGCGCCGCGTTCGCCCGGCGCCGGCTGCCGGCACTGCCCCTGAAGCAGTGGATCGTCAACCGGATGGCGGTCGTCAAGGAGGCGCGGGACGGAAACGTCACCGTCTACAGCGGGTACTCACCGTTCATCGGCTACTCCGCGGCCGGCTCCAACTGGTCGATCGCCGTGCCGCTGCTGCCCTCCGACGACCGCGTCGACCGCGTCGGCAAGGGCCCGCGCCCCGGGGCGCCGGACGCCTTCACGGTCGTCGAACTCATCGGCCACGTACGCGAACACCTCCGTACGGTCGCCGCACGCGACGGCGCAGGCGACGGGATCGCGGACAACGCCCCCAGGTCCCCGAAGCCCCCTGCGTCCCCTGCGTCCCCCGCATCT
Organism: Streptomyces sp. NBC_00576; assembly: GCF_036345175.1. NCBI lineage: Bacteria > Bacillati > Actinomycetota > Actinomycetes > Kitasatosporales > Streptomycetaceae > Streptomyces > Streptomyces sp. NBC_00576. Next base: position 5,716,165 of record NZ_CP107780.1, read on the forward strand.
CCCAGATCGCCCGAATCCCTCGGTTCTCTCACCATCGAGGACCGGGTCTTCGTGAACGGTACGGCCATCGGCGACGACTCCCGGTTCATGGCGACCGCGGGCCTGACACCGGCCATGCGGCTGTCGGCCGAGGCGGTCGAGGAGATCATGCTGCGTCCGACGGGCGCGGTACGCCACCATCTGGCGGTCCATGTGCCGTTGTGGGGCGACGACGTGGTGCCGAGCGTGTTCCTGCACTTCTCGACCGAGGGCAGAACCCTGCACCTGCACTGCGGCAACCATGTGCTCGGTCCGGTGGGCGCCGTCTACCACGTCGTGGACCGCCTGCGGGACCCGCTCACCCCCGAGCGGCAGCGCGGGCTGCTGGCGGACTCCCTGCCCCGCACCGGCCCGGCGTTCTTCGGCGCGCCCTCCCGCGCGCTGCGCCAGGCCCGTTTCGAGGTGCGGCGCACCCGGCGGATGGTGGACGAACTGACCGCCATGGAGCAGGACCCGGTCTTCGACTACGGCGCCCGGATGAGCATGCGGGAGATCGCGATGAGCCCCGTCTACCAGAACTACTTCCAGGTCGTGGACGCCGACCGGGTCACCTCGGCGGTGCAACGCCACACTCTCGCCGCGATCCGGGAGTTCCTCGACGCACGCGGCTACGACACCACCGACTTCCGCGCCCAGCAGCAGAGCATCCTCAACCAGGGTGTCATCCAGCAGGGCGGGACGAGCATCATCGGCAACCAGGCGATCGGCACGGGTGCCAGCGCCACCCAGAACGTCGCGCAGAAGACCAGCCCCGCCGCCGGCGCCGCCGCCGGTTCCAGCGCCGGCGCCGGCGCCGGCGGCCAGAAGTAGCTTCAGAAGGTGAGGATCACGCGATGAGCAGCAGCAGTGAAGTCGGCCGTCCCGATCCGCCCGTCAACAACGGCCTCGTGATCAACGGCGGTACCCAGTACGTGGGCAACCAGGCGATCGGCCACCGCGCCCAGGCGTTCTCCGGCTCGGTCGGCTTCCAGCCGCAGGACGCCGAGCAGGCCGCCGCCCGTACGGCCGAACTCCTCGTGCTCGTGGAGCAGTTGCTGTCCGAGCACCGCGCGGCGCTGGCCGACCCCGAGGCCACCACCCGGGAACTGCGACGCCTGCGCGAGGAACTCGACGAGGAGGAGCCACAGCCGACGGTCCTGCGACGTGCCCTGGACCGCCTGACGGAGTTCGTCCAACCGGTGACCCCGCTCGTCGTCGCGGTCGGCGAACTCGCGCAGACGGTACGGGGCGCCCTGGGCGTCTGACGACCCGTCGGCGCGTGGCATCGAAGGCGGCCGGCATGCACCGGGGTCGTGAAAGCCGTTCTCACGAGGGAGCGGACTCCCCGGCTGCTGGTGTAGTTGACTCCACTGTCAGCCGGGAATGTCGGGCTCGTACGGGTCGCGCCCCCACTCGGAGTCACCGAGCGGATAGGTGTACGCGGGCCGCCCCACGTTCCCGCTCGTCCGGAACGGGTTGCCCTTGTCGTCGACACGTACGACGCCCTGCTGGTCGCCGCTGGACCAGTCCAGCTCCAGGTACCAGCTCACGTTGTGTGCCCGTGCGTCGGCGAAGACGTAGAAGACCTCGGGATCGGACTCGCTCACCTTGTACGGGAAGTCGCGCTGCCCGGCCCTGGGCGAGACCGCGGGCCGCCCGGCATCGAGGTCCACGTCGAACGCCGCCGTCTCCACGCCGCCACCGCACCCGACGCCCATCACGAAGTCGTTCCAGGCGAGCGGGGCGCTCTTCTCCACCACCCGCACATGCAGTGCCCTCAGGACGACCGTCGCCTTCCCGGTGCCCTGCACGGTCAGCGCGAGCATCTGCTGCCCGCCGGTGACCCCACCGAGCGCGGTGACCCACCCGCGGGCGTCCGGCTCGGTCGGCGGCGGAGGCACCTGCTCGGGCTTCTGGTCGATCAGGTAGTGCGGGCTGCACGGCTCTTCCCACTTGTACGGATTGACGGCGACGTTGGGTGCGCCGGCCCCGTCCTCGGGCCCGTCGCCCTGCGCCGCTCCGACCCCACGGCTCCGGGAGGCGGAGACGGGAGGGGAGACCGAGGGGGAGAGGGAGAGGGACGGGGAGGGGGAAGTGGTGGGACCGGTGTCGCGCGCGGCGGAGGGTGTGGGCGATCCGCTCTTCGCGCCGGTCGGTGCGGAGGCGACGGGACTGTTGCCGAGCGACCCGGAGCCCGCGGCCCCCACGGACTGCTTCCCGCTCCGGTCGTCATCCCCCTTGCCGGGCACGAGATTCACCACGAGCGCGGCCGCGGCGACTGCGGCGACCACAGCGGCACCGGCGAGGACGACGGTACGCCGACGCCGCGCCGAGGGAGCTCCCACTGCCCCGGCCGCCAACTCCGCTGCCGGCGCCTGCCGTTCCTCCTCGGCGGGCACGGCGGCCACGGCGGCCACGGCGGGCACCGCAGGCACCGCGGGCACGGCTGGCGTGCTGCGCGTGGCTTCCTCCGCCGGAGTTCCACTCGCCTTCTGCCCTCGCATGGCATCCGCGCGGATCCACCGCCGATGCAGCTCCACCAGTTCCTCGGGCGTCGCCCGGCACAGCCTGGCGAACCGCTCCACGGGTGCGTAGTCCGTCGGTACGGCGTCCCCGTTGACATACCGGTGAAGCGTGGACGCACTCATGTGCAGCCGCTTCCCGAGACTTCCGTAACTGAGCCCGGACCGCTCCTTCAACTGGCCCAGCAGCTCCGGGAACTCATCCCCCGTCACTGTTTCTCCCTCTCTCCGCGTCCCGGACCGCCATTCCAGGCGGACACCATTCCCCCAGGTCAGAGCGTTGTGGGCGTCCCAGCGTTCCGGATGCACCGTCAAATATGGCGGCCGGGACGGATCACCGCACAAGCTCTGGTCATCCAAGCACGCCGCTTCCGGCACCCGGTCGAGCGGCCTGCGTACCGATCCGTATCGCATCGCACCAGGGGAATCTCATGTCCGCACGTACCGCCCGCACCCGCCTGCTCGCCGCCGCCGCACTCACGGTGGCCACTCTGACGCTGACGGCGTGCAACAGCGCGGAGGGCGCCCGCAACGAGGGAGACTCGGCGGGATCCTCTTCCGCTTCGTCTTCCTCGGCTTCCGCGTCCGACTCGTCGCCCACGGCGAGTGGGGGAACGTCCACGGGAGCGGGACAGGTCGGCGGCGCCGCCGACCAGGCCTCCAAGGACTCGACGGGCGGCACCGGGACGACCGGCACGACCGGTTCAAGCGGGACGACGGGCTCCACAGGCGCCTCGGGTTCCACTGGTTCCACTGGTTCCAAGGGCTCGAACGATTCGGCCTCCGACTCCGGCTCCGACTTCGGGGCCGTCTTCACCCCCTGCTCGCCCACCTCCACCAGGACGACCGCCACGGAGGTCTCCCGCCCGCTGAACCACGTCCTCCTCACCGTCACCAACACCGGCTCGAAGAACTGCAACCTCGTCGGCTACCCGGCCGTGCGGTTCGGGGAGGCCCAGTCCGTCCCGCCGGCCATCGAGGACTCCAAGCCGCAGGCCGTGGTCACGCTGGCACCCGGTGAGTCGGGGTACGCGAGCGTCCTGCTCTCGGCCGCGGACGGCAGTGGCTCGGACGGCTACACGGCCAAGACCCTGGAGGTCTACTTCAACTCGCAGAGCACGAGCGCCGCCCGCCCGTCCCTGCCCACCAAGGGCGTGTACGTCGACAGCTCGATCACGGTCTCGTACTGGCAGTCGGACATGGGTGACGCCCTGTCCTGGTGACGCCGTGCCTCATGGGCTCAAGGGCTCAAGGGCTCAAGGGCCCATGGGGCTGGTCGTGCTCCGGCCGTTCGGGATCGGCTTGTCGGGCTCCAACGCAGGCTCTCTCGGGATCGCCACCGAGGCGAAGCCGGGAACCGAGGACGCACCCATGACGAGCGAATCCGGCTCCTCGACCGCCCAGACCGGCCATACGTTGGTGGTCGCCGCCTCGGGGAAGTGCCTGAGCAGTGGCGACGGGACAGACGGAACGCAGCTGTTCCAGGCCGCGTGTGACGGCTCGGCGGCTCAGCAGTGGCTGACCGGATCCGGGACCGTCCGATCAGCGGGCAAGTGCATGACCGTGGCTGGGGGAGCGACCGACGACCGCACCGCGATCCAACTGGCGGAATGCAACCGCAGGGACAACCAGATCCGGACGCTTGGCTGACCGCCTGTGCCTTGGGCCCTGTGCCTGGCAGCTATTCCGCTGACGACTGCGGGATGTCGCGTTGCTTCAGCGGGCGTACCGCGGGCCCCTGGAGGATCCGTCCGTCCGGGGCGAAACGGGAGCCGTGGCACGGGCACTCCCATGCCTGCTCCGCGTCGTTGAAGGCCACGATGCAGCCGAGGTGGGTGCAGCGCGCCGAGACGGCCTGGAGCGAGCCGTTCTCGTCCCGGTGGACGGCGCACTGCTGTCCGCCCAGGCGCAGCACCGCGCCGTGGCCCGGCGGGATGTCACCCGGCGTCGGGGGTGTCATGGCCGGCAGCCGGTCGCCGACGAAGTGCCGGGCCACCTGGGCCTGGTGCTTGAGGAACGACATCCCCTCGCGGACCACGGGTGCCAGCCGGCGCGGGTCGTAGAGGCCGCTCCAGTCGGCCGGGAGGCCGTTGATCCGGTCGCTGAGGAGGCGGCCCGCCATGATGCCGCCGCTCAGGCCCCAGCCGCCGAACCCGGTGGCCACGTAGGTGTGCCGACTGCCGTGGTGGAGCGGTCCGACCAGCGGTACGGAGTCGGTGGAGTCGTTGTCCTGGGTGGCCCAGCGGTGGGTGAACGTGAGGCCGGGGAAGCGGTCGTCGGCCCAGGCGGACAGCCGGGCGAACCTTTCCTCGACGTCGGCGGCGCCGGGGACGAAATGCTCGCCGGTGACGATCAGGAGGCGCTTGCCGTCGCTGTACGGGGCACTGCGCACCGAGCGTGTGTTCCGTTCCGGCGTGATGTACATGTCGCGCGGGGCATGGTCCTCGTCGATGGTCGCGGCGACGACGAGTTCCCGGCGCGGGCTGAGGCGGGTGAAGAGGAGGGCGCGGTCGAAGACCGGGTAGTGCGTGGCGATCACGACTTCGTTCGCGCGCACCGAGACCCCTGCGTCGGTGCGCAGGACGCAGGGTTCGCCCTCGGTGAGACCGACGACGCGTGTCCCCTCGTACACCGTGCCGCCGCGTCGGCGTAGGTCGGCGGTGAGCGCCAGCAGGTACTTGCGGGGGTGGAACTGGGCCTGTCCGCTCACTCGGACCGCGCCGGCGACCGCGAAGGGCAGGTCGGTTCCGGTCACGAACTCGGCCGGTAGTCCCGCCTCGCGCGCGGCGTCGGCCTCCGCCCGCAGTTCCCTGACGCGCCGCGGAGCCTCGGCGTAGGTGAAGGCCGCCGCCTCCTCCCACTCGCAGTCGATGCCGAGTTCGTCGACGATCCCGGCGGCGTGCCGGATCGCCTCGGACTGTGAGCGTGCGTACAGGCGGGCGCCCTCGGGGCCGCGGGTGCGGCGCAGGTGGTCGTAGATGAGGGTGTGCTGGGCGGTCAGCTTGGCCGTCGTGCGGCCGGTGACCCCGGCGGCGAGGCGGTCGGCCTCCAGCACCGCCACCTCGCGTCCCTGCCGGACCAGTTCCCAGGCGGTGCTGAGGCCGGCGATGCCGCCGCCGACCACGGCGACGTCCACGGTGAGGTCACCGGAGGGCGGGGGAGCGGGGGCGGCGGGCGGCGCGGTCTCCAGCCAGTAGGAGCCCTGGATTCCGGTTTTGGGGTTCATGGCGGCCGAGTGCCCCCGGTCGTGACCGATACGCGCCGCCACAGAGGTCTTCATTTCTCCGGTCTGGGTACCCGAGGTCGTGCGGAAAGATCTCGAATGCCGCGAACGATGTCGAATGCCTCAGATGAGGAGGAAAACATGAGCACGGTGAAGGAAGCAGTGGAGGTGGAGGTTCCCGTCCACACCGCCTACAACCAGTGGACTCAGTTCGAGGAGTTCCCGAAGTTCATGGAGGGTGTCGAGGAGGTGCGGCAGCTGGACGAGCGGCACAACCACTGGACCACGAAGATCGGTGGGGTGAAGCGCGAGTTCGACACCGAAATCGTCGACCAGATGGCGGACGACCGGATCGCCTGGCGGTCCATCGGCGGCGACACCACGCAGCGCGGCTCCGTGCGGTTCGAGCGTCTCGACGACACGCACACACGCGTGGAACTGACGATGGAGGTCGAGCCCACCGGTATGGCCGAGAAGGGCGCGGACGCGCTCGGCATGATCGACCGCCGGGTCAAGGGAGACCTGCACCGCTTCAAGGACTACATCGAGGAGCACGGCGCCGAGACGGGCGCCTGGCGAGGCCGCATCCGGCCCGAGAACCCGGGCGCCTCCGGCACCCCCGGTGCCGGTCCCTCCGGCAGCCCCGGTGGGATGCCGGGCACCCCTGGCACCCCCGGTACCCCGGGTACTCCCGGAGCCCCCGGTACTCCCGGTCCGCTCCTCTGACTCCCGCACCCCCACCTCTGACCCCGACCCCTGATCCCTGACCGTCGGGTCCTAGCCCTCCACGCCGGTGGCGCCGTGCGCGGCGCCGACCGGCTTGGACTCGGGGGAACCTCGCTGGCGGAGGTAGATCGAGAGAACGGCCATCGAGGCGACGGCCAGCAGTTCGGACTGCCAGTTCTGCAGCGTGCGGTTCCAGAAATCGGCGGCGCCCAGATAGTCGGCCCAGCTCAGCGGGGCCTGGAGCTGACGTAGCCGCTGTTCGCGGCCCTAAGACGAGGGGCGGCTGTCGCCCGCTGCCGGACCTTCGGTCCAGTTCCCGCGCAGCCCCGTGGCGCCCTCGCGCCAGGCGCCGAGCAGGCTGTCCGACAGGCGGTTCTCGAGGTGGGTGGTCGCGTGGATGCCGAACACCACGTCGGCGTCCAGGTGCGGTTCGCCCTCCAGGAGGCCGCCGACGACGTCGTGTCGTACGACCTGCTCGTGCACCGCGTCCGCCGTCACGTGCTCGGTGTAGAAGCGCACCGCCGCCGGGCCCGCGCCCACTCGGCGCATCGCCTCGGCGAGGCGGCGCGAGCCCGGGGACGACGTCACCTCGACGGCGGCGAAGTGCCCGACGAGCGCCGCGCGCAGCGCGCGGTGCAGACCGAACAGGGACATCAGATTGACGGTGGCGAGTGCCTCGGCCGGCGCGGCATCGACGTAATGGCCGTACGTGGTGTCCAGCCGCAGGTCCGCCATGAGGTCGGCGAACAGCTGCGCGTGGATCTCGTCGGCGCGGCCCCCGCCGAACTCGTCGAACTCCACGGCGACCATGGCCGCCTTGGCCCGGCCGTGGAGCCGGGGGAGGACCCAGGCGTGCGGGTCCGCCTCCTTGAGGTGGTACAGCGAGCGCACCGCCGCGTACGCGCGCAGATGGTCGAGGGTGCCTTCGTCCCGGAGGAAGTAGGAGACGCCGGTGCCGTCGTCGCCGACCGGTTCGAGCTGGAGTTCGTCCAGCGACTGTTCGACCGTCTCCGTGGCGTCGATCGGCACGTCCCTGCGCAGTGCGTCCAGGAAACGGTCCTCGATCGCACCGCGGCAGGCCAGCAGACCGCCGTCCCACTCAAGGCTGTCGGGGACGTCCTGGAAGCCCTGGTAGTGCAGCTCGTAGAGGACGTAGAGGGCGAGTTGGAGGTCGTCGCCGTAAGGGTCCTCACAGCCGTTGACGGACTGCACAGCGGACGGCACACCTCCGTTGCCCGACCCCCGCAGCAGGTCCGTCACCGCGGCCGAGAGCGGGCCGCGCGGCTCTGGCAGCGGCGGGGCGCGGAGCCGGAACTGCTGCCGGGAGAGGGCGGGGGAGGGGGCGCCGGTCATGAGGAGTTGCCCTCCTTGCCGTCCTTGCCGTCCTGACCGTCCTTGCCTTCCTGGCCGTCCTTGCCGGACGGTTTGCGGCGGCGGCAGCGGTGGCTGGTGTCGCACCAGGGGAACTCGCGGCTGCGGCGGCAGGTGCAGACCGCCACGGTGAAGCGGTCCGAGACGGTCACCTCGCCATCCTCGCCGACCACTTCCACCGGCCCCTCGATGAGCAGGGGCCCGTCTCGCTGGACGCGGACACGTCGGGGGCGTTCAGGTGTGTTCGGCACGGATCACCACCAGCTCCTCCGTCGTCCCGTCGTCGTCGGCCGTCAGCTCCTGTTCCCGCAGCCAGGCGAGCCGGGAACGCAGCACACGCCCGTACGGCAGCAGGGCCCGGTCGACGACCTCCGGGCGTAGCCCGGCCTTCTCCAGGCGGGCCAGCGTCGTGTCGACGCCGCACAGGTGCGAGTGCACGATCAGGAGGATCCCCGTCGGCCGGAGGACCGCCGGCGCGGTGTCGCAGATGCGGTCGATCAGCCGGCGGCCGTCCCTTCCGGCGTCCCAGGCCCTGGCGAGGCCCCGGGGCGGCGCGGTGTCCGGGGCGGGCACGTAGGGCGGGTTGGTGATCACCAGGTCGAAGCGGCGCCCTGGCACGGCCGACACCAGGTCGCCGTGGCGTACACGCAGGGACTCGCCGTTCAGCAGGGCGTTCAGCCGGGCGGTGGCGAGTGCCCGCCAGGAGATGTCGACGGCGGTGACCCGGCCGCCGAGCCGGGCCGCCTCGACCGCGAGCAGACCGCTTCCGGTGCCCAGATCCAGTACGTCCGTCTGTGCCGTGATGCCCTCGCGGCGTATCGCCTGTCTCAGGAGCCGGGTGTCGGTCTGCGGTGCGTACACGCCCCGGGGCACCCAGCAGCGGAGCCGGGGGGCGGTGGTGAGAGATTCGACTGTCATGGGAGCCCCCTCAGGGGCTGCGCGGACACGAGCCGGCAGCGCACCCACGAGTACCCCTGGCGGCACAGGTGATGCCCCGCATGCCCCGCCTGCCCCCCATGCGCCCCATGCCCCCTGGGCCTCCCGCTCACCAACGTCATGCCACGCGAGTTTTTTTGAAGTGACCGGCAAGTGACCGGCGCATGCCGGAACCCGTACGGTTATCCATCCATCTTCCTATGCCGGGAGACCAACTGATCAATAGAAATCCGGCAAATCTACTGAAAGTTACACATGCCGCCACGAATATCTTCGCTGACGAACGACGAAACCGCGGTCTCCCCATGGCATCGAGCATGGGCGAGACCCTGGGCCGTGGCGGCGGCTGTGGTGGCTCTTGGATTTCTGATCACGCTGGAGATCGCCTCTCGTCACTACGGCCTGCCGGGGCCGATCACCAACCAGGTGCAAGAAGTGGTGTTCGCCCCCAAATCGGGGCCTCTGCTGTACGCCAGCATGGCGTTGATGATGGTGGTGCTCACCTGGCGGCAGCGGTTCATCTCGACGGGTGTCGCGATCGGCATCGACGTCGTCTTCCTGCTGGTGCGGTGGGCGACCGGCGTCGGGGTGGCCGGCAGTCACTGCTTCGGCAACGGCGCGTTGTGGGTGATGCTGGGCTGGGCGGTCATCGCCGTCACGCGCCGCACCGGTGAGGAACGCGTCCTGCTGCTGAAGGGTGTCGGGCTGGGCCTGCTGCTGGTGGCCGGCCGAAAGGCGGGCGACGCCTGGCTGCTGATCACGGCGAAGACCCGCCCGGTGGTGCTCGACCAGTACGTGGCGGTCGCCGATCACGCGCTGGGCGACCCGTCGTGGCTGATGGGCCGGATCGTCAGGGCCACAGGCCCCGTCGGCTCCCATCTGCTCGACTGGGTCTACATCCAGCTCGCGGTGGCCGCGGTCCTCGTCGCGCTGTACCAGCTGCGCAACGTGTCGGCCGAGCGCCGTTTCCCGCGCCACCATGTGGTGCGCACCTTCCTGGCGATCGGCGTCCTCGGGCCGGCCATCTACATGATCTACCCGGTGGTCGGACCGGTCTTCGCCTACGGCGACGGCGCCTTCGGCACCGGCGGCGGCCACTGGGCGGTGGCCAACCTGTGGCCGGACACGCCACTGCCGATCACCGCCCCGCAGCTGATGACGTACGACGACATCACGCCCCGCAACTGCATGCCCAGCCTCCACACGGCGTGGGCCACCACGATCTTCATCCACTCCCGCAAGGGCCCACGGTTCCTGCGGTTCGCGGGCACGTTCTGGCTGGTCGCCACGCTCACCGCGACACTCGGCTTCGGCTACCACTACGGCGCGGACCTCGTCGCCGGCGTGGTGTTCGCGCTCACGGTCGAGGCGGCCATGCGTTCGTTCGAACGCGGCTGGGACCGGTCAGGAGTCCGGCTCGTCGCGCACGGTGTGACGGTCTTCGCCGCGCTCCTCGTGTCGTATCGCTATCTGCCGACGGACATGGCCGAGCACCCGTGGGTGGCCGGACCCCTCGTCATGCTGGCGATGTTCTCGGTGATAGACGGCTACATACGGACCACCAGAAAGTGGAACCCGGAACCCGCACCGACCCGCCAACCGGACCGGCGACTCGAACTGGTGTGAACGGGGCCCGAAGGGGCCCCAAAGGGGCGCGGGGAACTGCGCGCCCAGCCACGACGACGCCGCAGCGAACCAACACACCTCGCCGCCCCCTTGCCGCCCCATCGCCACCCTCCAGCGGAGCGCCTAGCAGCGGAAGGGGCAGCCGTCGAGGGGGTTCGCTCCCCCTTTCAGCATGGGCTGGCCTCAGCTCCGAGGCACCTGCCTGCCGGAGTGATCACGCGGCGATCCCTGCCTAACGTGGTGTCACATGCCGACCTTCTTACGGACTTCCCCACCTCGCCCGGCCCCCGGCAGCGCCCTGCACCGGCTCGTGTCGCGCACCGCGGCAGGGGCGGCCCTGGCCCTCGTGGGCGCGCTCACCCTCGCCGCGTCGCCCGTCGCGGCCCAGCCAACCCGCGCCGCGGCGACCACGGACCTCCTCGCCCGCTACCACCACCAGAACCTGACCTGGAAGAGCTGCCTGCTCGGCCCCGACGACGCGACCGGCAAGGAACTCCAGCAGGCGGGCGCCCAATGTGCCGACGTCACCGTCCCGTTGAACTACGACGACCCGGGCGGCCGTACGATCACCGTCGCGATCTCGCGTATCGGGGCCACCGACAGACACCACCGCGTCGGCGCGCTGCTGCTCAACGGCGGCGGCCCCGGCGGACAGACGATCGGCGACCCGCCGTGGATCCGCACGTCGATGAGGCAGGTCGGTGAGCGCTACGACGTGGTGGGCGTGGATCCCCGTTTCGTCGGTCGCAGCACACCCCTGGACTGCCACTGGCCCACCGGTTCCTCCATCCGCGGCTCGGGGAACGACCGGGCCGGCTTCGACCGTGCGACGGCGTTCGCCGAGGACCTCGCCCGACGCTGCCGGACGTACGAGGGTGACGTCCTGCCGTACGTCACCACCCGGAACACCGCGCGCGACATGGACGTGATCCGCGCCGCGCTCGGCGAGCGCAGGATCTCCTACCTCGGCTACTCGTACGGCAGTTACCTCGGCCAGGTGTACGCCACGATGTTCCCCGGCCGCACCGACCGGGTCGTGCTCGACGGCGTGCTCTCCCCCGACAGGTACAACCCCCGGCTGCTGCGCGGCACGGAACCCGCCAACCGGCACGCCCTTGAGGGCTGGGCCACCTGGGCCGCCGGCCGCCACACCACGTACGGCCTGGGTCGCACCCGGGGCGCGGTCCTCGCGGCAGTGGACCGGATCCAGGCGGCCGCCGGACGCACGCCGCTGCCGATCGGCGACCACCGGGTGGACGAGCAGGTGCTGCCCGTTGTCGTCCTCAGCGGCCTCTCGCAGGACAACGACACCGCGTACGCCGATTTCGCACAGGCCGTACGGGACCTACGGCGTGCCGCTGACGGACACACGGTCACCCCGACGCCCTGGCTGGCCGCCACTCTCGACTTCATGCTGACCGGGGCCGACTCCTCCTACGGCAGTGTCCAGTCGGCGATCCTGTGCGGTGACGCGGCCGCGCCGCGTGACCCCGAGACGTACTGGCGCGACGTCCAACGGGCCCGCGCGCAGGACCCGTTGTTCGGTCCCGTCACGAACTCCATCGGCCCGTGCGCGTTCTGGGACCCGCCGCGCGAGCGCCCGACCACGATCCGCGGCGACCTGACGGCCCTGCTCGTCAACGCGACCGGCGACCCGCGCACCACCTACGAGGGCGCGCGGACAGTACGCCGCATGTGGCCCTCCTCCCGCCTGGTCACCCTCCGCGGCGCGGACCAGCACGCCGTGTACGGCGTCTTCGGCAGCACCTGCGCCGACACGACGGTCAACACCTACCTCGCCACCGGCCAGTTGCCGCCCACTGACGTCGCCTGCGAACGGTCTTCCGGATGAGAAAACAAGTGGGTGTCCGGGTTCCGCACGGTTTCGCACACGAATAACTGTTCGCATGGCATCATCGCGGGGCAGGAGAAGTGATCACCCGGGGGACCATCCAAGCTGTCATGCCGAGCCGTCATGCCGAGCCGTCATGCCATAGGTGCTGCCCCGGGCCTGAGGAAGGATGACGCCCCGCATGGGCAGACCCGTTCCCCCGCAGTCCCGAGTCCGGGCGTCGCACCGGCTGTTGTGGCCGGTCACCACGGCCGCCGCCGGAGCGGCGCTCATCGCCAGTACGGTGCAGGCCCCGCCGCAGCCCCAGGCCCGGCCGGACGCGGCGCCGGTCGCGTCCGTCAGCTGTGCCGACGGGGTGTGGAAGGCGGACTACTACCCCAACACCACTCTCACCGGCACACCCCGCAAGTCACTGTGCGACAAGGCCGTCGGTGAGAACTGGGGCACGGGCCACCCCGCCGGTATCTCCCTGCCCAACGACCGCTTCGGCGTCCGCTGGACGATGCGCCGCAACTTCGGCGGGGGCGGCCCGTTCCTGCTGAAGACCGCCGCCCAGGACGGCATCCGGGTCTGGATCGACGGAAAGCGCCACGTCGACCTGTGGCGCGACTACGCCTCCACCCAGCGCGCGAGCGTCAAGGTGACCGTGCCCGCCGGGACGCACACCGTGCGGATCGACTACGCGGCCGTCACCGGCTCGGCCAACGTCGCCGTCAGCCTTGCCCCGACCACGCCGGACAGGACCGCCCCGCTGGCTCCCGGCTCCGCGAAAGCGGTCCCCGGTGACGCCCGGGCCACCGTGAGCTGGGCCCGCAACGCCGAGGCGGACCTGGCCGGTTACCGGGTCTACCGCTCCACCAGCACCCCCGTGGCGATCGACACCGCGCACCGGATCAGCGGCGCCAATCCGCTGACCGGCACCTCGTTCACCTCGACCGGGCTGCGCAACGGCACCAAGTACTGGTTCGCCGTCACCGCCGTGGACCGCGCCGGCAACCAGTCCCGTGCGTCGGCCAATGTCTCGGCCGTCCCGGCCGACAAGACCCCGCCGCGCGCTCCGGACGTCCTGGGGGCCGAGGGCTACGGCGACATCGACCTCAACGGCAACGGCGTACCCGACTCCGGCGACGACCTCGGCGAGAACTTCCTTACCTGGGGCCCGAGTTGGGACGACGACTTCAGCACCGCGGACTCCTTCGCCGGCTACCACGTCTACCGCGCCACCGCGCCGGGCGGCCCCTGGACCAGGATCCGGAGCGCCGACGCCGGCGTGGTCCAGGACAACGGCTACTCCGACAAGGGCGCCCCGATCGGCATCACCGCGTACTACAGGGTGACGGCCGTCGACACTGCCGGCAACGAGTCCGCCCCGGCCACCACCGAGCCCGGTGAGTACGCCCGGAACGTCGCCTCCGCGCTCCGCCCCGACACCGGGCTGTACCCGCCGCAGCGGCCCACCGGGCTCATGGGCGCGTCGAGCGGTGACAAGGCCGTGCTGGACTGGACCAGCAACCCGTGGGGCAGCCCTGTGTACGGCCTGACCGCCGGCTACCAGGTGCAGTCCGCCTCCTCGGTCTCCGGCCCCTGGGGCCTGCTCGCCGGCGCCGACACCCCCCGTACCTCGCCGTGGTTCACCGACACCGGCCTGCCCGCGGGCGGCACCCGCTACTACCGGGTGCGCGCCGTCGGCAAGACCGTCGACGCCGACACGCCGCGCACGTACTCGGCCTGGACCGCGCCGGTCTCCGTCAGCCGCCCGCTGCCGCCGGACACCACCCCGCCCGCCGCGCCCGACGCCCCCGAGGTCACCGCACCCGTCGGCGCCTCCACCGCCACCCTGACCTGGACCTCCGACGGCTGGCCCGCCTACTCGCAGGACTTCGCCGGCTACCAGATCACCCGCAGCGCGAACGCCGCAGGCCCGTTCACCGACAGCGGGAGCCCCGCCAGACCCCAGTGCCAGGCCGTGCCGGGCACCGAGATCCAGGTCCGCTGCACCCTCACCGACGACCTGATCGACGCCGACGCCAGCCCGTACTACCGGGTCGTCGCCGTCGACCAGCTGGGCAACCGCTCCTCCGGCACCGTCGTGCGGCTCAAGCGCCTGACCTCGTCGGCACCCACCGGGCTGACCGCGACCCGCGACAACGGCGGCCTCCTGCTCGACTGGAACGACTACCCGCTGCCCGAGGTCTACCGCTACTACCTGTACCGCACGACCTACGGCGGCGCGTGTGACACGAACGCCTTCACCTTCGAGACGGCAAACTCGTACTACCTGGACACCGACCCGTACAGCAAAGCCCGTTACTGCCTGACGGTGCGCGACTTCGACGGCAACTACAGCGACCCCGCCTGGATCGACGTGTCCGACGAGCCCGGCCCCGCCCCGCAGATCCCGGAGTGGCCGACCGCGGTGGCCACCACTGACGGCATCCGGCTCACCTGGCAGGTCAACGACCGCACCGCGGCCCGCTACGAGGTCTGGCGCCGCGCCGAGACGGACGCCGCGCACACCAAGGTCGCCGACATCCCCGCGACCACCTCCCCGGACTGGACCGACACCGGCGCCCTGGCCGGGGTGCCCACCTGCTACCGGACCGTCGCCGTGAACGCGGAGGGGGCCCGCTCGGACTTCTCCGAGGACCGTTGCACGGTGCGCCCGTACGCCGAGGACGTCGCGCGTCCCGCCCGGCCCGCGGGACTGGCCGGACGGCAGGACGGCGCCCACGTGACGCTGTCCTGGCAGCCGGTCCCCGGCGCCACCGGCTACCTGGTCTACCGGTACTGGAACGACGCCACCAGCCCCGGCACCCTGATCCAGGACCAGCCCGTGACGGCCACCACCGTGACCGACACCAACGGACTCTTCCCCTCCTCCAACGCCAACTACGCGGTGATCGCCGTGGACGCCGCCGGCGTCCGTTCCGAGGCGGCGGTGCTCCCGTGGGTGGGTGACGGCTACGGCGCCTCCATGACCCTGGCCGCGAGCGGCTCCGCGGACGGTGTGCTGCTCAACTGGGCGTGGTCCTGCGACAGCGACTGGTGCCCGGAACCGTCCTCGGTCACGATCCAGCGCTGGAACACCACCACCCAGGTGTGGGACGAGCTGACCTCGACCCTGCCCGGCAGCGCCGTGTCCTACCTGGACACCGCCGCACCGGCCGGCGCCACCTCGTACTACCGGGTGCAGGTCCTCGGTGGGGACGGCGACATCCCCGGGCTGGTCGGATACGGAGCCGTCCCGGGCACCCGCCCGGCGGCGACTGCCTCCGACTGACACGACACCGGCCCGCCCGCGGCACAAAACCCCCAGGTCTTTGACCTGGGGGTTTCGCGTGGAGCGGGGGACGGGAATCGAACCCGCCGTGCCCGCTGCGACTCGCTGTGGAGAAACCTTTCTTCCGGGAGGCCGGATGCCGTCAGGAGAGCTTGATCAGGGTGTAGTCGTCGCAGTAACCGGCCGCGGAACCGGCGTCCTTGTAGCAGTAGACCGCCGCCGAGGTGTTGGTGCTCCCGGTGGTGAAGAAGACGGGCTGCTGGGCGTAGGCGGTGCCGGCGGTACGCAGGTAGGTCTCGGTGCCGCCGAAGCTCTTAACGCCGACGGCGACCTGTTCGCCGCCGGTCGCGACCTTGGCCCAGCCGGCCAGCAGGTAGGTGCCACTGGAGGCGAGACCCGTGGCGGACTGCTCGACACCGCTGGTGGCGGCGCCGGTCTGCAGGGAGTAGGTGCCGGTGCGGGCGTTGGAGGCGACCGCGTTGGACTGGGCGCCGCTGCCGCTACGGGTCCACGGGCTCAGGGAGCCGGTCTCGAAGCCCGCGTTGGTCAGGACGTTGGCCGGCGTGGAGATCCGTTCCACCGCGAGGTCGTCGCAGTTGCCGGTGCCGGTGCCGCCGGTGTTCTTCCAGCAGTAGATCAGCGCCGAAGTGTTGGAGCCGCCCGTGGTGAACAGCACCGCGGCCTGGGAGTACGACGTCGTGGCGACGTTGGTGAAGGTCTCCGTACCGCCGTAGCTCTTGACGCCGATCGCGAGGGTTTCTCCGGCGTTCGCCACCTTGGCCCAACCGGTCAGCAGGTACGTGGTGTTGGGGCTGAGGCCGGTCAGGTTCTGGTTGGCGCCGCTGCCGCTCGCCTGGGTGGTCAGCGCGTAGCCGCCGGTGCGGGCGCCCGAGGAGGTGACGGAGGGGGCGGCGCCGCTGTTGGTCCAGGGGCTCATCGCGCCGGTCTCGAAACCGGCGTTGGAGACGAGGTTGCCGCCGGTGCCGTTGTCGGCGCCGATGTTGGGCGCCGCCGTCGCGGAGACCGTGTTGCCGAAGGCGTCCTTGCCGCCGTTGCCGCTGATGACCGCCCCGGCCCGGATCACGGGGGAGGAGGGGTGGACCTGGTAGGCGCCGGTGCCGGTGTACGAGGAGGAGGTGTCCGCGTTGCCCGGGTTGCGGAACTCGGGGTCGGTGACGACCTTCGCCGAGTCGGCCGGCTCGGAGGCCGGGTGGGCGCCGTAGAAGAGGTTGTTGGAGTAGACGGAGCCGGCGCTGGTGGTGAAGTAGCCGCCGGTGCCGTAGTTGAACACCGCGTTGTTGCGGAACGACAGGGTCCCGGTGATGCTTCCGCCCCGGCGCGAGTACAGGATCGGGGTGTTCAGGCCGCTCTTGTTGACGTAGATGCTGTTGTTGTAGATGAGCGGTACGGCGACCGAACTGCCGCTCTTGTTGGGGACGTTGCCGACGAGGTGGAAGACGCCCGTGCCGTGGGTCGGGGTGCCGGCGGCGGGGCAGCCCGCGTTGGTGCCGTCGTTCTCGCTGACGTTGTAGCGGATCACCGTGCCGTCGCTGGGGACGGTCGAGGTGGGCTCGTTGGCGATCGAGAACGGCGGCATGATCAGCATGAAGCCGCCGAGGTTCTGGTGGCTGTAGTTGTACTGGAACGTGGTGTTGTGGTTGCCCCAGTCGACGTCGTAGCCGGTGCCGTCGGCGCCGTTGACGTGGCAGTACACCTCGTTGTTCTGGACGACGGTGTCGTTGCTGCCGGACATCCAGATACCGGCCGAGGCGCCGTTGCAGTACTGGCCGGAGGGCGGGCAGTTGGCCTTCGCGCCGCCGTAGCCGGCCTTGTTGCCGTCGATGAGGGCGCCGTCGTTCTTGACGACGAGGATGTCGTCCGCGCCGTCGTAGGTCATCGTGTTGTCGCGGATGACCGTGCCTGTGGTCTGGCCGGTGCCCTGGCCGTCCCCGTCCGGGGTGACGGCGACGGCGATGCGGTCGACGTGGTCGAAGGTGTTGTTCTCGACCACCACGTCGTCAAACGTGGAGACGGGTGTGGTGTGGTCGGTCTGGACACCGACGCCCGCGTTGGTGGCGTACCAGCCGCCGGACCAGCCGCTGATGTGGTGGATGCTCATGTCGTGCACCCGGATGTGGTGCAGGACGCCGCCGGAGCTGTTCTCGGCGAGAACACCGGAGCGGTACGCGGGTGACGCGGCCGGGTTGGTGAGTTCCAGGCCGCCGATCTCCCAGTACTGCTGGTTGAGCAGGTGGATGACGGGGCCGGTGGCGCCGCCCGCGTTGATGACCGGCTTGGCGCCGGTGCCGTAGGAACCCATCGTGACGGGGCTGCCGGAGGTGCCCGATCCCTGCGGAGTGAGTTGGCCGGAACATGTGGTGCCGGTGGCGAAGAGGATGTTGTCGCCCGCGCCGAAGGTGGTGTTGTTGACGCCGGTGACGGAGTTCCAGGGGCTGGCCTGGGTGCCGTTGCCGTTGGTCGCGGCCGAGCAGTTGACGTAGTAGGTGCTGCCCGCCGCCATGGCGGCAGGGGCCGGGAGGAGGAGGGCGCCCGCCAGTGTGGCGAGCAGGGTGAGGACGCGGGACGCCCTGAGGCCGGGGCGGTCCGATCTGCGACGCTTCATTGCGGCGCTCCTTGCTGGGTGAATGTGTCCTCCGGGTCGCGGGATGCGACGCGGGTCTTCCGGTACCGGGCGGGCCGGCCGAAGCGGATACGCCCGGAATCTGTGGCAGGGCGCCTTCAGGGTGTGGGGAGCGCCGCCAGGAGGGACGTTTCGAGGACGGAGGCGTGACGCATGCCCGGCGGAAGCGCCAGGGACACGGGTTCCCACTCCACGCCGTCCTTACTGCGGGCCGCTCCGTATCGCCCTTCGAGGAAGTGGTCGAAGATCATGACCAACTCGTCCTCGCGGCGGAAGATCGACGGCCCTTCCACCACTGAGGGGGTGACCGGCCCCACGGAGGCGGCGTACGGCCCCCCGGGGGTGTCGAAGGTGATCAGGTGGATGTCCTTGTGGGCGGTCGCGAGGTCATTGGTGCCGCGCTCGTCCTTGAAGGCCATGAGGAATCCGCCGCCGTCCGCCTCCCACACGGTCGCGTCGATGACCGAGTGACCGGGGTCGAAGAAGACACCGGGCGCCGAGAACGTCCGGAAGTCCTCGGTGCTGCAGTGCCAGATGCGGTGGTCCTGGCCGATGTGCTCGTAGTCGCGGCCCTCGGCCGTGCTCCCGGCATCGACGACCGACGACCAGATGAGGTGGTACAGCCCGGTTCCGCGGTCCAGGAAGAACTCCGGGGCCCAGGCGTTGTGGGCGCCCTCCACGGAGGACATCACCGGGATGAGTTCCTGGGCCGACCAGGTGAGCAGGTCGGCCGACGTGGCGTGCACGATGCAGGGGCTGGTCCACCCGTCGGTGGCCAGCAGATGGAACAGGCCGTCGGGGCCCACTCCGATGAACGGATCGCGCAGTCTGCCGGTGCCGACCGTGCCCCGCAGAACGGGCCGACCGTCGTTCACCGCCGCGAACTCCTCGCCGTCGTGGCTGTAGGCGAGGTGCAGTGCCTCGTCGGCGTCGGTGAAGTATGAGACCACGTACATCGGTGGGATGGTCCTTCCGGGACGTCGGGGCGCGGGTGCCCCTGGGCGTTGAGGTCGGTCGGGCGGCTGGGAGGCCGCGGATCAGCGGGATCGGGTGCGCGGACGGCCGAGGGCCGAGGGCCGAGGGCCGAGGGCCGAGGGGAACGGGGCGACCGGGCCGGCCGGTTGAGCGCCGGGGCGTCGAGGACGCCGGGTGGGGAGCGTGGCTGCTTGGCTCAGTGGGTCAGTGGGTCAGTGGCTGAGCGGGTGGGTGGCTGACTGGGTGGGTGGCTGACCGGATCAGTGGCCGACTGGGTGGGTGGCTGATCCAGTGGGCTGCCGCTGAGTGGGCCAGTGGCCGAGTGGCCAAGTGGCTGACCGGATCAGTGGCTGAGCCAGTGGGCCGCCCGCGAGGGCGCGTGCTGCTCGATGGACGTGAGGGACCCGGAGGACCCGGAGGACCCGGAGGACCCGGAGGACCCAGAGCACCCGGGGAACCCAGAGCACCCAGAGCACTCGGAGGACCCGGGGAACCCGGGGAACCCGGAGGACGCGGAGGACGCGGAGGACCCGGAGGACGCGGAGCACCCGGAGGACGCGGAGGACCCGGGGAACCCGGAGCACCCGGAGGTGCCCGGGCTCATGACTTGACCGCTCCGGCGGACATGCCGGCGACCACCTGGCGCTGGAGGAAGATGAAGATCAGCAGCAACGGGAGGACACCGAGCAGGGCCGCGGGAAACAAGGTGGTCGGCTGCACGGTGTGCGGGTCGATGAACGAGTACGCGTTGACCATGACGGTCCGCTTGTCCGGGTTCTGGAGGAACACCAGGGGCACCACCAGGTCGTTCCAGACCTGCAGGGCGACGAAGGTCAGCATCGTGCTCGTGACCGGCCGCAGCAGCGGCAGGATGATCGTGAAGAACGTACGGAAGGCTCCGCAGCCGTCGAGCGAGGCCGCTTCCTCCAGGTCGACCGGGATGGAGCGGATGAAGCTGGTGTAGAAGAACACGGCGACCGGGAGATACAGGGCCGTGTAGATGAAGACCACGCCCGCGTAGCTGTCCAGCAGGTTGAGGTCGCGCATCAGCAGGTACAGGGGCGCCACCACGACGAACACCGGGATCG
This sequence comes from Streptomyces sp. NBC_00576, assembly GCF_036345175.1. Taxonomy (NCBI): domain Bacteria; kingdom Bacillati; phylum Actinomycetota; class Actinomycetes; order Kitasatosporales; family Streptomycetaceae; genus Streptomyces; species Streptomyces sp. NBC_00576. Next base: position 5,736,423 of record NZ_CP107780.1, read on the forward strand.
ACGTCCCCAGGATGAACAGCCGGTACAGCGTGGTGGACCAGTGCTGGGTGATCCGGGCGAGCGGATAGCTGGCGAGTGAGCCGATCACGGTGATGGCCACACACGAAAGCCCGGTGATGAGCAGGGTGTTGAGGGTGCTCCGCCCGTAGTGGATCTGGTTGAACGCGTCGGTGAAGTTCTTGAAGGTCAGTGAGTGCGGGATGCCCAGGGGGGAGCGGGCCACGTCCGCCGCCGTGCGCAGTGAGGTGACGACCGTGAAGAGGAACGGCAGGACGAACAGCAGGGTCCCCAGGCAGAGCAGGACGGTGCCGAGACCGCCGCCGAGGCGGCGCAGCGGGTGGGGCGAGGCCGCGCCCGTGAGAGCGGGCCGGGTTCCTACGGGCGGCGAAGAGATGTCTGAAGTCATGGCGCGATCCGTCAGTTTCCTGTTCGTGATTCGTGTTCGTGTTCCTGTCCGTGCCGTCAGATGCGTCGTTCGCGGAGCCGGAGCAAGGAGGAGGTGGCGCTGGACAGGACGACCACGGTCACGAGGAGGACCACCGACAGCGCGACTCCGTAGGCGAACTTCCCGCCGCCGAAGACATTGCGGTACACGAGGAGGGTCAGCGTGTCCGTGGCGCCGGCCGGGCCGCCGTTGGTCAGCACGAGGGGGAACTCGAAGACCTTCAGCGAGCCGATGAGGCTGAGCGTCACGTTGACGGTGAGCGCGGGGGCGAGCAGCGGCCACTCGATGCTGACGAAGCGACGCCAGCCGCTCGCGCCGTCCAGCGCGGCCGCCTCCAGCAGTTCGGTCGGCATGCTCATATAGCTGGCGAGGAAGATCGCGCAGGAGTAACCGGTGAACATCCAGATGTTGACGGCGGCCACCGAGTAGAGCGCGGTGGAGGTGTCGCCGAGCCAGACGTGGTTGAGGCTGTGCAGGCCCATCAGGTCCAGCAGCGCATTGATGCCGCCGGTCGGGGCGAACAGGTACGACCAGATGAAGGCGGCCATCACCGGGGAGATCAGCGCCGGCGTGAGCAGCACGACGCTGAGCATCTTGCGGACCTTGGGGCGGCGGAACAGCAGGCTCGCGAAGAGTAGCCCGAGGCCGTTCTGCACGACGACGACCACGGCCGCGTACAGCACGGTGTGCCACAGGGCGGCGGTGACCTTCGGGTCGTCGGCCATGGCACGGTACTGGTCGGTGCCGACGAAGTTGGCGATGGGGCCGCCGAGACTGTCGGTCATGCTCAGGTAGACGCCGCGGGCCAGCGGATACAGCATGAACACGCCGTACATGACGATCGCCGGCAGCAGGAAGGCGGCCATGGTGGCACGCCGTCGATGGAACACGGGGGATCCTCCTCTTGCCCGGATGGCCGTGGCGAGGGTGGGGGTGGGGGTGGGGTGGGGGCGGTCAGGAGCCGCTGACCGCCCCCGGCTCCACCACCACGGCTGACCAGGGGTGGGTGGCTGGCTGGGTTACTTCGCGGACGCCGCGGTCTGGATGTCCTTGAGCGTCTGCGCGGCGGACGCCTGGCCCAGCAGGTACGCCTGGATCTTGGAGCCGGTGTCGGTCTCGGCGGCCGCGGCGTACCAGGAGTTGGAGGGGAGGATCCGGTAACGGCCTTCCTTGAAGGCCGTGGTGAAGGGCGTCGTCTCGGTGCTCTCCGGCGTGGTGCCGCCCGTGAAGGGCGATTCCGCGTGCTCGGCGTCGAGGTACTTGGCGAGGTTCTCGCTCTGCGACCAGAACTTGACGTACTCGCGTGCCGCGTCACCCTGCTGCGACTGGGAGTTGACGCCCCACATCGTGCCGGCGAAGAGCATGCTGTTGGGCTTGGTGCCCGTGTCGCCGCCCGGCCAGGGCGCGAACGAGACCGGGAAACCGGCCTTCTTGATGTTGGAGACCTGCCACGCGCCCTGGTACCAGAAGGCGCTCTTGCCGGCGCTGAAGTCCTGCGGGCCCTGTGCCCACTCGTCGACGCCGAGCTCGTTCTTCCAGTTGACGTACCCCTTGTCCTCCAGGGTCTTCAACTGCTCCAGCGAGCCCTTCCAGTCCGGGTCGAAGGACGCCTTGCCGCCCAGGAAGTCGGCGTCCCACTGCTTGTTCTTGTTGTAGACGAGGGTCGAACCGCTCGCCTGGAACACGGAACTGCCGGTCCAGCCGCTCTTGTCGGGCAGCGCGATGGGGTTGATGCCGGCCTTCTTGACCTTGGCGAGGTCCGCGAGGAACGTCGGCCAGTCGGCGGGGACCTCGGTGACGCCCGCCTTCTTCAGCAGGTCCATGTTGGCGTACAGGCCGATGCCGATCAGTTCCATCGGCATCGCGAGGGTCTTGCCGTCGGCCTGCGCGAACGGCTTGGCGTCCGGGGCGATCTGGCCGGCCCATGACTCCCCGGACAGGTCGGCCAGGTAGCCGGAGGCGCCCCACTTCTTCATCTTGTCCGTGTCGACCATGATCACGTCGCCGGCCTTGCCGCCGAGCAGCTCGGGCTGGAGCTTCTGGACGTAGGTGTCGTTCGCGGTGATGTACTCGAAGTCGACCTTGATGTCGGGGTGGGCCGCCTCGAACGCCTTGTTGATCTCCGCGACGTTCGCCGGCTCCGCGCCGCCGCCCTTCCACGCCTGCACGTGGAGGGTCACCTTGCCGTCTGCGGAGGCACCGGACGACCCGCCCCCGCACGCGGCCAGCGACACCGCCATGGCGGCGACCGCGGTGGCGATCGTGAGACCTCTCCCAGAACGCTTCATTGCATACCTCACCCATCGTCGGTTCGGACCGACTTGTCATCTCTGAAGGGATGTGAACGGGGTGGTCGGTTTCCGTGTGGGGGAAGGTGCTACATCCGGAAAAGGACCGGTCGACCCGCGTTTGCGGCGATCGTTACTGCCGATGGCGGGGACTGTAACGCAAAACTTAGCTGACATCTATAAGTAACTTTGGGTGGTCGACCGACTCGGCCTGGGTGCCCAGGAGCTCCCGTTTCATGGGGGGTTTCGTTTACGCGCTCACTGCCTTATCGTTACAGTTTCCTGAGCGTTCACGTTCACGGGCAGAAGGAGTTCGGGTGGCAGGGCGGGTGACCATCGCGCAGGTGGCCGAGGAGGCCGGCGTCTCCGCGATGACCGTGTCCAATGTCGTGAACGGCAAGCCGGGGGCCTCCGAGGAGACCCGTCGCCGGGTCATGGAGGTCGCCGGGCGACTCGGTTACCGGCCGAACGTCTCGGCCCGCAACCTCAAGGCCGGCCGCAGCGGACTCATCGGTCTGATAGCGCTGGACCTGACCAGTCAGTACGGACTGGAGATCCTGCGCGGCGTCGCCGACGAACTGGCCAGTGCCGAGCAGGAACTGCTCGTCAACGCCACGTACCACGACGCGGTGCGGGAGAAGGACCGGATCGAGTTCCTGGCCAACGGACTCGTCGATGGTGTGCTCATGATCGCGCCCGTCCTGGAGGACGACACCGTCAAACTGCTGCGCAGACAGAAGCTGCCCTGCGTCATCATCGATCCCCGGCGCCTGGACGTACCGCTGCCCCGGCTGACCGTCGACAACTACCAGGGGATGCGGCAGGGCACGCAACACCTCATCGACCTGGGGCACACCCGCATCGCCTACCTCCGCGGCGTGGAGGACCTGGAAAGCACGTCCCTCCGCTTCCAGGGCTTCGAGGACGCGATGCGGCTCGCCGGCCTGGAGGTCGAGGAGCAGCTGGTCGCCTCGTGCGACTTCTCCTATGCCAGCGGCTTCCGTACGGCCGCTCGGCTGATCGACGACCACCGTCCGACGGCGATCGTCGCCGGTGCCGATCTGATGGCGCTCGGCGCGATCGACGCCGCCCGGGCGCGAGGCCTCACCGTGCCCACCGATTTCTCCGTCGTCGGCTTCGACGACCTTCCGCAGGCGGCGCAGAGCTTCCCCGGACTGACCACCGTGCGTCAGCCACTGCACGACATGGGCCAGAAGGCGGCCCGCGCCCTGCTGTCCGTCATCGAGGGACAGCAACTGCTCATGGAGCACATGGAGGTGGGTACGGAGCTCGTGGTGCGCAACTCGACCGCCCCGCCACCCCGCGACGGCACGGGCTGAGGCGCACCGCCGTCCACACCGACGGGGGTCGCTCCTGCCGAGCCTTCTCGCCCTGGCCGCCACAGACACAGACACAGCCGACGCCGACGCCACCGCGCCAAGGAACCCTCAGGTCTGCTGACCCGGGGGTTCTGCGTGGCTTCGCGGTCAGCGGAGGGGCCGTCGCCTGGCTCGCCGGGACAGCCGCGCCCCGAAGAAGAGCAGGTCGGCGGCGAAGATCACGACGCCGATGGCCAGGAGATATGCGAGGCCGTCGGCTGTCGCACCGATGATTCCCAGGATGACGGCCACAAGGACCACCAGCAGGAAGAACGCCATCACCGGGACCATCTCCTCTGTGCCGTGTGTGACGGGGGTTGGATGCCGTGTGTTCAGCGGCGTGCGAGCTGGCGTTCGCCTCCTTCTCCTGGCTGGTACTTCATGCCGTAGTGCAGGAAGATCTCCTCCTCCTGCTCGGCCGGCAGTACGTCGTCCGTCCCGATCGAGGGGCCGTTGCGTACCTGCGCCTTGGAGTAGGAGACCTGGACGTAGTCCGGTCCGAGGACCGCGTCGTCGAGGGGGACGAAGACCAGCCGGTGGCGCGTGGGCAGTCCGGTCCGGACGGTCGCCATCGCCGGTTCGTCGGTGGCCGTGTCCACGTAGACCGCTTCGAGCATGCCGATCCTGCGCTGCTTCGTGTCGATCACGTCGTGGTTGCGCCACTCGCGGATGTCGGCTGAACGGATCATGCGCTGCTCCCTGTCTGCGCGCTCCGGCGGTGGTGCGACGGCCCCGACGTGGATACGCCGGTTGCCGGGTGCCCTCCGGGGCCCGAGTGCATGCGCGTGTCGAGCCGTTTTTCACCGTACGACCGAAACATCTCCCTCTATCCAGTTGGATTGTCGCAACTTCGATACCCCTGGAGGTGTGTGACCGCCCATCGACGGTGGGTAGTTTTGGCTACCTCGGATCCATGACGGCCCAGGGGGACAGCCAGATGACCGACGACAGCTTCACGAGCCTGCCGGGATGGAGAGGCGGCGACGCCAACGCCGCGTATCTCGACAAGAACCTGCGGCACTTCCCGGTGGAGACCTCCCTCGACGACTCGGTCAGCTGGCGGCTGCTGCTCCAGCTGTTCGTCTACGCGTTCCTGGCCTCGTTCCTGGCGTTCCTGCCGTTCTTCTTCTTCGGGCTCCTCCTCCTTGTCGCCGGCAGCGGCGAGGGGTTCGCCGCCATGTTCGTGCTGGCGTACATCGCCTCGGGCGCCGCTTTCTGGGTGACTCTGCTCGGGGTGCGTCTGGTCGAACCGATCGCCGAATGGCGGGTGCTGCTGGCGGACCGCAGCGGATCTCTCGACTCGGCGTACGTGTCCATCGCGGGCACGCTCGCGCGTCGCTACATCCCCGTCGACCGCGCCGAACGGGTCATAGCCACCGGACTGGGCCGGGATCAGGTCCGTAGTCGCCTGGTGCTGTCGGAGGGCAAGTGCCAGGCCTACGTCTCGGTCTTCTCGTACGGTACGAGCCTCTACCTGGGGTGGCAGATGTGGCGCTCGCGCCGCGGGTACGCCCTGATCGGCGGGTGGGTGTCGGACCTGATCGCGTCCATCACGGGCCGCCTGAGCCCCGAGCGGACCATGATGCGTACCGAGGGCGTGCGGGCCATGCGGGAGGCGGTGCACGCGGCGTGCCGTGAGGGACTGGCCACGGCGGTGGACCAGGTCGTGGTGCCCGTCGCCTACGCCTTCCCGCAGGGGCTGCCTCCGGTGCAGGCCGACCACGCGAGGTCCGCGCCGACGCCGGGCGTCAATCCCACGGGGACCTGGGGTCCGCCCGCGGGCGACCCCCCTGCGGGCGGTCCGCAACCTCGTACCTGAGCCGACGCCCACCTTCGCCGACTCACTCCGCCACGCGCGGCGCGAGCCGACGGCCGGCCGTGAAGGAAACGAAGGGCCCGGGACGCCCGGCGGGCCTGGCCCGGGACCAGACCGACTGGTGGGCTTGGGCGGGGCTGGCGGGGCTGGCTGGATCAGGCCGACTGGTGGGCTTGGGCGGGGCTGGCGGGGCTGGCTGGATCAGGCCGACTGGTGGGCTTGGGCGGGGCTGGCGGGGCTGGCTGGATCAGGCCGACCGGTGGGCTTGGGCGGGACTGGCAGGACCAGGAACGGCCGGTGGGCTTGGGCGGGACTGGCTGGATCAGGGCGACCGGTGGGCCTGGCGGGACTGGCGGGACTGGCGGGACCAGGAACGGCCGGTGGGCCTGGGTGGGGCTGGCAGGATCAGAACGACTGGCGGGCCTGGGCGGGGCTGGCGGGATCAGGGCGGCCAACGGGATTGGCGGGGCTGGCGGGACCAGGAACGGCCGGTGGGACCACGAGGGGAAGAGTAGATGGCCGAAGGCGCTCCGGAGGGTGCGCGGGGTGTTCTGTTGCGTGGTGCCCCCAGTGGGGAGAGCTGGGCCTATGTCGCCTTCTCGCTGAGTCCCGCCCCGCTGTCCGGGGGCCTCTACCCGGAGTTCTCCGAAGCCCGGCGCAGAGCCGACCGGGTCGCTGCCGAGCGGGCTTGGCTCGCGGCGCTCTGGACGGATCGCAACACCGCCCGCTGGGATCTGCGGTTCATCAGCGATCCGGTGAGCGGACGGATCGAAACCGTCGTCATCGCCCAGCTGTACGGCGCCGACCAGGCAGCCGCGCTCCGGGCCGTGCGGGACGCGCTTCCCGCCCTGGCGCGGTTCCCCGCGCACGTGACGGGAACCCGGATCGAGGACACCGAGGAGATCGCACGGCTGCTCGCCCCGTTCGTACCGGGCCCGGGCGCGATCGCCGAGATCCGCAAACGCATCACCTGCCGGACCCTGACCCGCGTCTGGGGCGCGGAACGCATCGCGACCGCGGTCTCCCGACTCGACGCCCGTGACCCTTCCTGGGACCGGATATGGGTCCAACTGGCCGCGGAGCCACGGCGGACGGTCGTCAGCGTGTGCCTCGAACCGTGCTCCGCTCCGAACGGACTCGCCGAGGGCCTGACCATGAGAGCGCAGGTGTTCGGGACACTCGCCGTGCCGGGACCACCGGACCCCATGTACGGGCTTCCCGTGCCGGGCGACCCCTTCGCCCAGGAGGCACAAGGGCTGTACGAGGCAGCCGCGCGACGTTACACCGGGCGGCTGCACCGGGCGCGCGTCTCGGTCGCCGTCGAGGGCGAGGCACCGGTGTCCGACGTACTGACCGGTCTCATCGGCCACACCGTGGCGCCGACGAGCTCCGGGGCGGTCGTCGTCCGCCCGCAGAGCCGGGAGGAACACCAGGTGGCCTGCGGCAACCTGCTGGGCGTCAACCGGGACTGGCAGCGGGAGGCCTACTGGCAGGGGGTCCCCGCGTTCCTGCGGACGCCGTCCGAGGGGCAACTGTGGCTGAGCGATCCGGGTACGGTGACGGCCCTCGCCGATCTTGTGGACGCCGACGAGGCGGCCGCCGTCTTCCGTCTGCCCCACGAGGAGCCCGGGGAGCCCGGACTCTTCGTGCTGAAGCGGCAGGCGCCGAACACCGCCAGCCGCGGAGGAGCACCCGCCGGCGCCACCGACACCGGCTGGACCGACTTCGGCCCCGGGATCTGACCGACCGACCGCCGAATCCCGGTCCCGCAACGATCCGACCGACAAACATCCGACCGACAAACGAACCGACCGACAAACGAACCGACCGACCGACGAACAGGATCCACCGGACATGCCCGAAGCATCCGTATCCGTATCCGCGTCCCAGGCGCCGAAGAACGCCCTGACCTTCACCTTCCCGGGGTCACAGGCTCAAGCCGACGCGCTGAACCGGGATCTGGCGGAGTGGATCAACGACACGGACCAGCTGGGTGGCACGGCGAGCCTGCGCACCGAGCCGCCCGCCCCCGGCGAACAGGGCGACGTAGCCGCCGCCGTGGACATCATCAACGCCTCCGCGGCGGTGGTCGCTGCGGTCACCAACGCGTTCTTCCTCTGGCTGCAGCAACGGCGGCCGGCCTACCGGCGGATCGAGTTCGAGGTGGTGCGGCCCGACGGCACCCGGGTCAGTGGCGCGGTCGACGACGAGGACCAACTGCCCGCGGTCATGGCGCAATTGGCCGCGTTCGCCGTCGCCCCGCCCGGGGCGGACGAATGACCTGGGCCGGGTGGCGCCCCACCGCCGCGTGCGCGCTGCTCGTCGGCACCGGCCGGCATGTCCGCCCCAGCTCGCTGTCCCCCATGCCCCAGGCCGTGACGGCGGTACGGGCCCTCGGGGCCGCCCTCAGCGGCGAACGGGGGGTGTTCGACGCGCGGCGAACCACGGTGATCCCGGAGCCCGCCGACACCCGGCAGGTGCTGGACCCCCTGCGCCGTATGGTCCGGGAACCGGACGTCGACCTGCTGCTCTTCGCCTACTGCGGTCACGGACTGCTCGGCCGGGACGACCGTCTCTGTCTGGCGCTCACCCCCTCCAGCCAGTACGGCGGCGGGGGTGATCCGAGCCCGTCGCTGCCGTTCACCGAAGTCGCCAGTCTGATGCGGGAGTCGCGGGCGAGGCACAAGGTCGCGATTCTCGACTGCTGCTTCTCCGGCCGCGCCCTCGGCCCGGACGGCCACGGAATCCATCTGCTCACCGCGTGCGGCCCCACCCAGAAGGCCCTGTTCCCGCCTGAGGGAACACTCACCGGTTTCACCGGGGCGCTGCTCGGGATCCTCGACGAGGGCATACCCGACGGGCCCCGCCATCTCGGCCTGTCCGACCTCTACGACCGGCTGGCGGTGGTCCTGCCGACCACCCCGGCACCGCAGACGGGCATCATCCCCACCGGATACCCCGCGCCCCACCAGCAGACCGTCGACCGCTCGGGCCACATCGTGCTGGCGGTCAACCCGGCCCACGGCACCCGGCGGACACCGGCGGGACTGCGTGCCCGAGCCTCCTTCGCCCAACGGCTCAAGAAACTCACCGAGCCGTCACCCGCCACCCCCGTGCCCGACCCGGCGAGCCTGCCTCAACTGGTCGACTTCCTGGCCGACCTGGCCCGGGACGCGGCCGAAGTCCTGGGCCCGCTCGACGACTTCAGCATCGACGTCCGTCGCAACCACGCGGTCATGACCGGTGCCGCCGGATCCCCCGAACAGGCCGCGGCCCTGCTGTCCGCCCTGGTCGACGCCCTCCGCGCGAAGTCGGCCGGTCACCGGGCCCTCCCGGGAGCGGAACGGGCCCTGGCCCACTGGATCCGGGAGCCCTCTCGGGCGATCACCCTGGAGAACTGAAGCTGCACGGCGAAACCATCCACGCGGGGAACCGGCCCGCACTCCCAGCCCGTCCGGCGTTTGAGGACGAGCGCGTTCAGCGCGAAGAGGGGGTCTGGGGGCCTCACCCCCGCCAAGGCACACCTCGGTACACCCCCTGCGGTCTGATCGAGTGGACTCGCGAGGACGCGTACCGCACGACGACCTCGCACCACGCTCCGGATGGTGGCGTTGCCTCCTCAGCCCCGATCCGGAAGAGGCGCCACTCCATGCGACGTACTCCCTCCCGACGCCTGTTCGTCGCCGCGCTGCTCGCGGCGTCCGTACTGGCCCCTGTGACGGCGACCCCTGTCACTGCCGCCAGTGCCGCCAGTGCCGCCACCGCGGTCCACCTCGCGGGCGTCGACCGGCACGACAAGGACGACTGCCCGCCGGACGGTCTCGGCCGTGAGCTGACCGCCCGGCTGGACAAGGCCATCGAGGACGTCCGCCAGAAGGCCGGCATCCCCGGTGTCGTCGTCGGGCTTTGGATGCCGGGCAAGGGAAACTACGTCCGCGCGACCGGGGTCGCCGACACCGCCACCCGCAAGCCGATGACCACCGACCTGTACACGCGGATCGGCAGCGAGACCAAGACCTTCACGGTCACCGCGCTGCTCAAGCTCGTCGACGACGGGCGGATCCGGCTGGACGACCCGATCTCCCGTTACGTCGACGGCGTGCCGAACGGTCGCCGGATCACCCTGCGCCACCTCGCCGAGATGCGCAGCGGCCTGTTCCCGTACACCGCCGACCCGGACTTCGTGCACGATCTGCTGAGCGACCCGAGCCGCTCGTTCACCCCGCCGGAGGTGCTCGCGTACGGCTTCAAGCACCCCAACACCTTCGCGCCGGGCACGCAGTTCGAGTACTCCAACACCAATCTGGTCCTCCTCGGTCTGGTGATCGAGAAGGTCAGCGGTCTCAGCGCCGCCGACTTCATCGACAAGCAGGTGCTGCGCCCGGCCCACCTCGACCACACGCTGTTCCCCAGCGGCGCCGAGTTCCCCGAGCCGCACGCGCGCGGCTACACCAACCAGACGCTGAGCGGCGAGATCGAGGACGCCACCGACTGGAACCCCAGCTGGGGCTGGACGGCCGGGGCGATGATCTCGAACCTGCACGACCTGCACCGCTGGGCCAGGATCGTCGCCACCGGCACGCTGCTCAGCCCGGAGACCCAGAAGCAGCGGCTCAAGATGCTGCCCACCGGCCACCCCGGTACGAGCTACGGCCTCGGCATCTTCGACAGCGACGGCTGGATCGGGCACAACGGCTCCATCCCGGGCTACGAGAGCGTGACGGTCTACCTCCCCTCGCGGAAGGCGACCTTGGTGGTGCTGCTCAACACCGACATCACATATGACGGCCAGGAGCCGTCCTCGCTGGTCGCCCGCGCTGTCACCGAGATCGTGACCCCCGGCAACATCTACGACCGCCCGCTCCCTCCGCGCTAGCGGCTCCGCACCCGCCCCATCCACCGCCCGACGCAGCGGCGAGCCGGGCCCTGCCCGGCACTGCCTTCGTGTCGGGCCGTGGTCTCCGCCTCGCCGGCTCCCCTCGTGTTCCTGTTTCTCACCTGTCGTCCGGCATGCTCTCGGCCGAGCGGTAGGGGTCGCGCTGGACGACGCACAGGGCCCAGATGACGAAGGCGGAGAGCGCGATCATCACGACGGACCAGACCGGGTAGTACGGCAGGGAGAGGAAGTTGGCGATGACGACGAGTCCGGCGATGGCGACGCCGATGACGCGTGCCCACGTCGCGGTCCCGAACAGCCCGATGCTGACGATCACGGCGACCGCCCCCAGGGCGAGGTGGACCCAGCCCCAGCCGGTCAGGTCGAACTCGAACACGTACTGGCGTGTGGTGACGAAGATGTCGTCCTCGGCGATCGCCATGATGCCCCGGAAGATGCCCAGCACGCCGACGAGGAAGAGCATCACGGCCGCGAAGGCCGTCAGACCGCCTGCCCATTCCTGCTTCGCCGTGTGTGCCGGCCGAGTGTGTGTCGTGGTCATCTCGTGCCTCGATTCGTGTGGTCCGGATGGTCCGGACGGTCCGGCTGTTGCTGTTGCGGATGCTGTTGCTCAGCGGCCGGAGGCGTGGGGGGCGGGACCCGAGTGCCCGGCCGGCGCGTTGCCGGTCAGGACCAGTTCCTTCGCCCTGCGGAACTCCTCGTCCGTGATGTCGCCGTGGGCGCGGATCTCGGACAGCCTGGCGAGTTCGTCCACGCTGCTGGGACCGCCGCCCGCGGTCTGCTTGATGTAGGCGTCGAACTCGTGCTGCTGCGCACGGGCCTGCGAAATCTCCCGGCGGCCCATGTTCTTGCCACGGGCGATGACGTAGACGAACACGCCCAGGAAGGGCAGGAGGACGCAGAACACCAGCCAGCCGGCTTTCGCCCAGCCGCTGAGTCTGTCGTCGCGGAAGATGTCGGTGATGATCCGGAAGAGCAGGACGAACCACATGATCCACACGAAGAACACCAGCATGGTCCAGAAGGCGCTCAGCAGCGGATAGTCGTACGCCAGGTAGGTCTGTGCGGTCATGTCCGTCCTCCGTGGTCCGTCCTCCGTGGTCCGTCCTCGGTCGTCCGTCGCGTCCTTCGCGGGAGCGGTTGTCCGGCGTTCTCAGCGTGCCCGCGGCACCTGCCGGTCGGCCTCACCCGGCGCGGGTGAGTGTGCGCGCGGCGCGGGCGCCGCCGGGTACCAGGACGTGGAGGCGACGTACTCGCCGAGGGCCAGGCCCGAGACGGCTACCAGGAAGACGGCGATCAGCCAGGAGAGGAACGTGAAGACGGGGCCCAGGGCGCCGAACTCGTCGAGGCTGCGTTCCATGGCCGTGGGCAGCAGCAGGCGGGCGGCCCGGCTCAGCAGGACCGTGCCGGCGCCCGCCAGCACTCCTCCCGGCAGCAGGTCCCACCAGCCGATCCTGCCGCCCAGCAGCAGATGCTGGGACCACCACCACAGCAGCGACGCCGAGAACACCGACAGCGCCAGCCCGGTCACCGCGCCCCCGCCGAACCCGTCACGCAGCGGTGCCTGGACCAGGAGGTAGACCAGCCAGACGAGCAGCCAGAGCAGCCAGCGTCCGACCACGGCCCGCAGCGGTGCGCGCGGCAGGTGCCAGCACCGCTCGCACACCGCCTGCAGCGCCCGGCTCAGGGCTGTGGCGGACAGCAGCGTCACCACGACGCCCACGGCCCCGACGGAGTTCCGGGTGGGGCCGGTGGCGGAGTAGACCTGACGCACCTCGTCGAGCGTGTCGCCGTGCACTCCCAGAACCGCGCTGAGGGAGTCGGCCAGCAGGTCGTGCATCCAGTCGGGGGCGAACGCCGCGATGGTCATCAGCAGCGGGAGCACGGTGAGGAACGCCTGCGCGGCCAGCCGTACGGAGCCCTCCACGAGGTTGAGTGCCGTCAGCCGGGTCAGCATCCGGGCCGGGGCTCCGGAGCGCAGCCTCGCCGCGAACCGCCTCGCCGTGCGCCGACGCTCGTCGGTACGGCGGGGCGGGTCGCGGCGCCCGCGTCCCGGCGTGCGCCCGGGCCCGGTCGTATGCCTGTGTCCTGCCGGATGTCCGCGTGGCGACGGGCCGGGGCCGGATGTCCCGGCCATGGCTTATGGGGTCGCCCGGTTCGGCGCGCCGTGTTCCGCCTCGGCCTCCGTGCCGTCGGCCGGTCCCGCGGCGGCGAGGATCGCCAGGAGGATCAGGGCGGCCAGGACGACGCAGAGGACGAGTGCCACGGAGGCGACCGTGGGGTAGTTCCACAGGAGCAGCCACAGTCCTCCCGCCGCGATGACGATGCCGGTGGTCCACCTGCGGTGCTCGGCCAGCCAGTGGCTGACGGGTTCGGTGCGTACTCGGGTGTGGCCCAGTGCCCGGCCGGCGGCCGTCGTGCCCCGGTCCGCGGTCGAGCGGACGGCGCGGGCGACGCGGCTGGGACCGTACAGGTACGCGGCCAGCGCCGTGATCACCGCGATGATCAGCAGAGTGCGGGTGCTGTTGCGCAGGAAGCGGATGAACGTGTCGTAGATCGCCGCGGCCGCGTCCGGGGGCAGTGCCGAGGGTGGCACCGAGTCCAGATAGACCCGGCGCAGGACGGCCAGCGCGACCAGCACCACCACCATCATCACGCCTATACCGATCGCCGTGATCATCAGCATCAGCCGGTGCGACGGAGCCGTCCATACCGTGAGCGCGGCCATCGCGATGGTCAGGACGGGCAGCCAGGTGCCGAGGATGTCCAGCAGCCGCATCGCGTCCTGTGCCTTGGCCAGTTTCTCGGTGTGGAACAGCGTGACCGTCTTGTCGGTGTCCGGGATCGCGGAGGCCTTCTCGAAGCCCGCGTCGACGAGACGCTTCTTCACCTGGTCGACGACGTCTCCCACATTCAGGCTGATGGTGTCGCCCTGGGCACGTACGGCACCCTTGCTGTCACCGGTGAGCATGTTCACCACCGCGGCGTGCGACCGCCGGTTGGCGCCCTCCCACACCTGCTGGAAGGCGTCACTGGTGATCACGCGGGTGACGGCGCGGTCGACGACGGACCTGACCGCGCTGCGCAGGGGACCGGTGAGGGAGTCCGCCCCCGCCACGACGCGGGGTGGTGCCCCGGCGTCCTTGAGGACCTTGGTGAGCGAATCCGTCACCGCCTGGACGTCCACGTTCTCCACCACGCGGTCTGTGAGCCGGTTGATCACGACGTCCTGCACGGCCGGGTCGGAGGCGAGCGGCGCGACGGTCGCCACGTACCTGTCGGTGTCGGAGACCGTGGCCTGCACCCAGGCCGCGACGACGGCCAGCGGGGCGAGCACCAACGTCAGCAGGAGCAGCACCGAGGCGCCGGTGCGGCGCAGTCCCCGGTGACGCACCTTCGCGGCCCGGCGCAGTCGCTCGTACTCCGCTTTCTCCTCGGCGCTCAGGATGTGGTGGCCGGGAGGCGCGGCTCCGCCGGGGTCCGGTGAAGCGGGGGTCGAGGCCGGGTTCATGGGTGCTCCTCTCGTCGCGCGCGTCGTGCGGCTCCTGGTGTGCGCCGGGCCGGCCACGACCGCCGTGCTCGGCCGCGTCCACCGCCGGAGCGGCGGCTCGCGGGGTCGGGCCGTTGCGGCTGACCCCTCGGGCCCGAGGGGTCAGCCGGTTTCGGTGGGGCGGGGCGGTGCGTCGGCGGGTGTTCTTCGGAGCGCGGCCCGCCATGCGAGGGCGACCGCCGCCTCGGCCAGGCCGAGCAGGACCAGCCACAGGCCGAGCAGCCGGGTCAGGGCACGGGCCGACTCGGCCGGGAGGGCGAGCACGACGATCCCCGCGACGATGCCGAGCACCGCGGCGCCCAGGACGACGCCGCGGTGCGGCAGGTTCTCGGTGGCCAGGGCCGTGTAGAGGGTGAGGACGCCGGACACGAGCCAGACGACCCCGACGATCAGGGAGAGCGCGGCGATCGTCTGCAGCGGGTTCCGCAGGCACAGCACCCCGGCCAGGACGTACAGCACGGCCATCAGCAGCTCCGGGAGCCGTTCGCCGTGCCCTTCCCGGGCGAAGACGGCCACGAACCGGAACGCCCCGATCACCAGCAGGTACAGGCCGAAGAGGACGGCCAGGACGTGCAGGGTCTCGTCCGGCCAGACCAGCACGAGGACACCCGGCACCAGCGTCGCGACCGCCGAGCCCATGATCCAGGTCCAGGACCGGCCGACCCTCGCCAGCGCCCGCGCGGGATCGCCCATCGGATCGAGGGCCGCCTTGTCGGGCAGGTGTTCCGGTTCGGTACGCGATGCCGGACCGCGCGGCATGGTCATGGCTTCTCCTCGCGTGATCGGGTCCTCGCTTCCGGTACCGCCGACGAGGCGGTGCACCAGGACCTGGCCGCTCCAGAGTCCCGCCCATGGCCGGGGGTTGGATCACCCGCGACGGGTGATCCGTCGGGCCCGCCACGGAGATGAGGTGGAACCTGCCGGCGCACCGGACGTACCGCGTCCTGTCCAACGGCCGGCCGACCCGACGGACGGACGGAGAGAGCCAAGATGAGCGATGCCCGCGCTGCCCGCACGGATCGCACCGGGTCCGAACCGGGCGAGCCTCGGCGGCACCGACGGCTGCGCGGCGGCCGGTGGGCGGCGTTCGCGGCCCTCGCCCGCGCCGTGCTCATCGCCGTCGGTCTGGTCGCCGGCTACTACCTGCTGCCCTTTGACGATCGCGGCACGGCCCGCACGACGGCGCTGCTCGTGTGCGGTTTGGTGGCGGTGCTGCTGGTGTTCTCGTGGGAGGTGCGCAGCATCGTGCGCTCGACCCACCCGCGGCTGAAGGCCGTCGAGGCCCTGGCCGCCACGCTGGTGCTGTTCCTGGTTCTCTTCGCCAGTGCCTACTACCTGTTGGAACGCTCCGCCCGGGGCTCGTTCAGCGAGCCCCTGACCAGGACGGACGCCTTGTACTTCGCTCTCACCACGTTCAGCACCGTCGGCTTCGGGGACATCACCGCACGCTCCCAGACGGGGCGTCTGCTGACGATGGTGCAGATGGCGGGAGGGCTGCTGCTCGTCGGCGTCGCCGCACGGGTGCTGGCGGGCGCGGTCCAGGCGGGGCTGCGCCGCAAGGGCCGTGAGTCGTCGACGCAGTCGCGTTCCGGTACTGATCCCGGGCCCCCGGACCAGGAGGCCGGACCGTGACCGTACTCAGGGACGCGCGTCGGCGTGCGTCGCGTTCGTGCCACGGCTGGTACGAGACGGGGCAGCGATCATGGCGGCGGATCCGGCGCCCCTGACCAGCACCGGGCTCCAGGTGCAGCTCTGCGGGGACGCCCACCCGCTGAATGTCCCGTCCGCCCGTCCGCCCGTCCGCCCGTCCGCCCGTCCGCCCGTCCCCCCGTCCTTCCCGTCACTCCGGCAGCTGCCGCATCTCCACCACGCGCAGGCCCAGCGACTGGCAGCGGGCGAGCAGCCCGTACAGGTGCGCCTCGTCCACGACGGGGCCGAACAGGACGGTCTGGCCGGACATCATGACGTGGCTCAGCTCCGGGAAGGCTTTGGCCAGCACTTCCGACAGGTGTCCCTCGACTCGGATCTCGTAGCGCACGAGCTGTCCTTCCTTGGAACAGTCCGGCACAGGTGGGCGGAACTTCTACTCTGCGATCGTCCGCCCCGGTGCTCCCTTCGGGCCTCACCCGGTGCAGGTGACCGCCGCCAGGCGCCGTACGACACGGATCAGTGCGTCAGAACGAGCTTGAACGAAATGATCAGCAGGCCGATCAGCAGGTTGACCGAGGCGGTGGCGACCACAAGGCGCTTGGAGGCGTGGGCGCGGCGTGCCGCGGCCACGGACCAGCCCACCTGCCCGGCAACGGCGACGCAGACGGCCAGCCACAGGGAACCCCGCAGGTCCAGGCCGAGGAGCGGGCCGACGGCCACCGCGACAGCCGGCGGGACGGAGGCCTTGGCGATCGGCCACTCGTCGCGGCACGCGCGCAGCACGACCTGGCGGTCCGGAGGCTGTTGCGCGAGACGTGCCCCGAACAACTGGGCGTGCACATGCGCGATCCAGAAAGTGGCCCCGGTGAGCAACAACAGCAGCACCAGCTCCCCGCGGGGGAACCGGCCCAGTTCGCCGGCGCCGATCACCACGGAGGCCGCGAGCATGGATCCGTACACCCCGCCCGTGTAGTCCGCGTGGGCCCGGCGCTCAGCGCGTCGTACCGGTCGCACCGTCGGCTCCGGTGGCACTGCCTGCTCCGGCCGGAGCGTCGGTGTCCGGCTGCCGTCGGCGGGCTTCCCGGCCGGTCGGCAGGTGCGAGGTGACCAGGAAACTGGCGAGAGCGATGCCGCCGGTGGCCAGGATCGCCGCTTTCAGGCCGTCTAGCTGCGCGGAGGCGTAGGAATCGGCGACGGCGTCGACCTGGGACGACGGCAGCCCGGCCTGCTCGGCCGCCGAGCGCACCTGGTCGGTGGAGACGAAGCTGATCCCGGACTCGAGAGAGACACCGACCTGCTGACGGGTCTCCTCGGACAGCTGCGGGTTGTCGTCCACCTGCGAGGTGAAGGCGTGGGCAAGCGCGCCGATGAGGATCGACCCGATCAGCGCGGTGCCCAGCGCGGAACCCAGGTTCTGTGCCGTGAACTGGAGCCCTCCGGCCTCACTGCGCTCCTCCTCGCCGACACTCGACTGGACGACGTTGCCCAGCTGCGAGGCGAGCAGGCCGACACCCACGCCCAGCAGGGCCATGGCACAGGCGAACATCGCGTTGTCGATGACCGGGTCGATGGTGGCCAGCAGCCACACGATGGCCCCCGCCAGGGTCAGCAGACCCAGCCGGACCACCCGCCGAGGCCCCATCACCCGACCCAGCGAGGACCCGCACAGCGAGACCACGAGCATGGTGACGGACACCGGGAGCAGCCGCAGCCCTGTCTCGAAGGCGTTGAACCCCTGAACCACCTGCAGGTACAGCGGGATCGTGAAGAAGAGCCCCAGCAGGATGAGGTTCTGGCTCAGCAGCGTCAGCAGGCCGGACCGCAGTACGGGTCGGCCCAGCAGGGACAGGTGTACGAGGGGATCGGTGCCCTGGGCCTCGCGCCGCCGCTCCCAGTGCCGGAACCCGGCCAGGACGACCACCCCGAGGGCGATGACGAACAGGGTCGGGGCGAAGCCGAAGACGGTGAAGGGAGGGTTGCGGGGCTGCACCCACCCCCAGGTGCTGCTCTGGAGCACTCCGAGGACGCCCACTCCCAGTCCGGCCGCCGAGAGCACGGCACCCACCCAGTCCAGCCGGGGGCGCCGCGCGGGCGGGGCGGGCGTCGGGATCACCCGGCGGCACAACAGGACGGCCAGGACGACCACGACCTCGCCGGCGAAGACCAGCCGCCAGGTCAGATACGTCGTCACCCAGCCGCCCAGCAGCGGGCCGACCGCGATCCCCGCGCCGGCGAGCCCACCGAGGACCGCGTAGGCGACGGCCCGGTCCCGCCCGTGGTAGGACTCCGCGACGAGCGCGGCCATGGCCGGCAGCACCATGGCGGCGCCGAGTCCCTCGATGACCGACCAGCCCAGTGCGAGGACCCAGAGGGTGGGTGCCGCGGCGGTCAGGGCGGACCCGGTGCCGTAGACGACGAGTCCGAGAAGGAACATGCGGCGACGTCCCAGGATGTCCCCGAACCGACCGCCGATGATCATGAAAGCGGCCATGACCAGCGCGTACAGCGTGATGACGGCCTGGATGGCGGTGACCTCCGTGTCGAAGTCCTCCACCAGCTGGCTGATGGACACGTTCATGACAGCGGTGTCCAGGACCATCAGGAACTGAGCCGTACCGAGAACGATCAGAGCCCGCCAGTGCTTCACGGTGTCCACCTCGCTGAGTCGGGTCGGCTCGGGATACCGGCGGCCGACGGATACCCCGCCGCCGCTCTCATCGAATCCCGGCCACCCGGTCCGCGCCTCACCCGTTCTGGGGGAACGTCACAGCAGCCGGAGGTCGCGGGCGCGGCGCACCGCGTCGCCCCGCCGGCTCACGCCCAGCTTGCGGAAGACGCTCTTGAGATGGGTCTTCACCGTGTTGACCGACACGAAGAGGTCCGCGGCGATCTCCTCCGTCGACATCATCAGGGCCAGCCGCCGCAGGACGTCGCGCTCGCGTGCGCTCAGCTCCACCGCGACGAGCCGCGAGGACTGCCGCGAGGACTGCTGCACGGGCTGCGCGGGCTGCACGGGCTGCACGGGCGTGAGCCAGCCCGCGGCCAGCTCTTGGAGCGGTGCCGTGGCCAGGAGCGGCCGGAGCCATGGGCCGGCATCGAGGAACGGACGCCGCAGCCGCTCGCGCCGGGCGTCGAGGAGCGCCTGCGCCACGAGCTTGCCGGCGGTGGTGGCGTCCCCCGTCTCCGCCGCGGCCCGTGCCCTCACCAGTGCCGCCCGGACGGTCACCGCCGGACCGCTACGGCCCTCGGCGCGGACGCTGTCGAGCAGGTCGATCGCATCCCCGGGACGGTCGGCGGCGAGCAGGATCGCCGCGGCCTGGACGGCACACACAGGCTGGTCGCCGGACACGCACTGGAGCGCGTCGACGGCCTGCCGAGGCTGTCCTTCGGCCAGGTGGGCGGCGGAGTCCACGAGCGCCTTGTGGCCCGCCGCCCAGGGGGAGGCCACGGCGGCGGTCACCGCCGGGTCCGCCGCCTCGACGGCGGCTCGGGTGTCGCCTCTGGCCAGCAGGAGACGAGCGGTGACAAGGGCTCGTCCCGCCGCCGGTACCGGATCACGCCTTCCCTGGTGGAGGGGGGCGGACTCGTCGAGGAGGGCCTGGGCCCGGTCCAGTTCATGGCGGTCCACGGCCACACCGGCCAGGACCAGCCGTCCGATGCCGGAGCCGGACGGCTGGGGCAGGCCGGCCCGCTCCGCCTCGGACACCGCCGCCAGGGCCTTGCGCTCCGCCCTGCTGAGCCAGCCGTTCAGGTAGTCGAGCAGCGCCAGGTGCCCCATCGAGTCCTCCCTGGGCAGCGCGGTGGAGGCTCCGCCAGGGGTGCCGGCCACGGTGGTCAGGGCGGCACGGGCGTCCTCGAAACGCCCGGCCCACAGACGTGCCGAACCAAGATGGGTCAGCAGGAGCGCGGTGAGTTCGGGGTGATCGTCCAGAAGCCCCTCAGGGACCTCCCGTCGCAGTCCGGCGGCCGCCTCGGCGGCCTTCTCGGCCCGTGGGGGACAACCGGTCAGCCGGGCGGCCAGTGCCTCCAGCAGCACACAGCTCAGCCGGGCGGCCGTCAGACCGGGCGCGTCGCGGTTCGGCCGTTCCCCGTTCAGCCGTTGCCCGTCCAGCTGCTCCGAGGCGCGGCGCAGGCAGGCCAGACCGTGGGCGAGGTCGCGGTCGAGGTCGCACCGGGACAGATCGCGGGCCGCCCGTACGAGGTCCGTCGCGGGGCTCCTGGCCTCGGGTCCCATACCGGAGAACAACTGGGTCAGCTCGCCCGAGCGCAGGCCGGTGAAGAGCTGGCCGATCGCCAGGTCGTCGACGAGGGCACCGGCGGCGAAGTCCCAGTCGCCCGCGGCGGCGCCGTGGGCGAGTGTCTCCTGCAGGAACCCGGAACGGCGCAGCCACCGCGCGGCCCGCCCGTGGAGTTCCGGCTCAAGGCCGGGCAGACGCACCCGCAGATGGGCCCGGAGTATCTCCCCGAACAACGGATGGAGCTGGTACCACGAGTGTCCGAGGTGCTCGACGAACGCGTTCTCGCGGTGCAGCCCGGCGAGAATCGGCTCGGCATCGCTTCGCCCGGTCAGCGCGTCGGCCAGCTCTGGACAGAAGCGGTTCAGGACGCTGACACACAGCAGCAGGTCCTGCGCCTCCTCCGACCGCCCCTTGAGGACCTCGGCCGTCAGGAAGTCCGCGACCGTACTGCGGTCAGCCTCGAACTCCTTCAGACAGAGCTCCGGGTCGGCGCTCTCCCGGGCGGTCAGCGCGGACAGGCTCAGGCCGGCGGCCCAGCCCCGGGTACGGTCCACCAGGGCGTCCACGGCGTGCACCGGAAGGCTGAGACCGTGCAGTTCCAGCAGTGCCCCGGCCTCCTCGGAGGTGAAGGCCAGCTCGGCGGCGCGGATCTCCGTCAGCTCGTCGGCCGCCCGGTAACGGTGCAACGGAAGAAGCGGTTCGGTGCGGGTGACGAGGACCAGGCGCAGGCCCCTCCCGGCGTGGTGCAGGACGAACTCCAGCTGCTCGGCGACCTCGGGAGCGGTCACGCGGTCGTACTCGTCGAGCACGACGACCACGGGCCGGTCGCGGTCGTCGAGCTCGGCGGCGAGCAGCGCCAGCAGTTTGTGGTCCACCCGGGTCGCGTCCGCGGGGCCCCCCACCGCGTCGGAAACCGGCACACCGCAGGCGCGCAGGGCCTGAAGGACGTACGCCCAGAAAACGCCCGGACGCTGGTCCCCCGCTTCGACGGTGAGCCATGCGACAGGTTGCCGCAGTCCGGCGGCCCAGTCGGCGGCCAGCATGGTCTTGCCCGCCCCGGCCGAGCCGTTGACCAGTGTCAACGGTGTCCGTAGCGCCTTGTCGAGATGCCGTACGAGCCGCGGCCGCCGCAGAAAGGTGGAGGGCCTCGCGGGAAGGGCGAACCGGGTGCGCAGAAACGGATCCCCCAGGGGATCGGCGTACGGAACGGCCGACGCGGCCGCAACCGTGGAAGCCGTTGGTACGGGCGGTCCTTGAGCGCTTCCGGCGTGCCCGGTGTTCTCGGCGTTCCCCGCCAAGGTACTCACCACCCCTGTTCATCGGGGTCATGCCATGGGCATCGCTTCCTCACCCAGCATCCCAGCCCTCCGGCCCGCGCGCGCGGCAGCCTGGGGTGAACCGGGGCCGGGGCTCAGCGCACCGGGAAGCCGAAGGCGTAGCCCTGTTCCTTGAGCCGGGGGAGGATCCGGCTCAGGGCCTCGACGGTCTGGGAGCGGTCGCCGCCCGCGTCGTGGAAGAGGAGTGTCGGCCCGTTGGGCAGTTCCCGCTCGACGGTGGCGACGATGGCGTCCGTGCCCGGCCGCTCGAAGTCCTTGGTGTCCACGTTCCAGCCCAGCGGGCGCATGCCGCGGGAGGCGGCGAGCTTGCGGCTGTACGGGGTGAAGGCGCCGCCGGGCGCCCGGTAGTACATCGGTCGTACGCCCCCGGACGCCTCGGTGATCATGCGTTCGGCGTCGAGTATCTGCTGCGACTGGTAGGCCTCGGACTTCTTGTCCATGGTGGTGTCGTGCGACACCGAGTGGTCGCACAGCCGGTGCCCGGCCGCGACCACCTTCTTCACGAGGTCCGGGTGGGCCTGCGCCTGCGTACCGACCATGCAGAACGTGGCCTTCACCCCGTACTCCCGCAGCACGTCGAGCACTTGGGGGGTCCACTCGGGGTCGGGTCCGTCGTCGATGGTGATGTTGACGCCGCGCGCACCCTTGTCGGAGGCGTGCACGATGGTCACCGCGACCGGCTTGACGGCCCTGGCCTGCCTGGCGGACGCGGGCTCCTTCGGCGACGAGCCGCCCACGGCACCCGCCTGCGCGGTCCACACCGACGCACCGGCGGCGAGCAATGTCACCCCGAGCGCCGCGCCGAGCACCTTGCCGTACCAGCCCCGCCCGCCGCTGTGCCGCGCCCGTGCCATGTCCGCCCCGCTTTCCCGCAGTTCCTCGCCGACCCCTGGTCACCTCGCGACCAACTGACCAGACGAGCAACGGCGGCCACAGGATGCGTCCGTTACCGATCAAGGACAATCCCGGTGTGGTTCCCGGACAACTGAGCCGAGCGGCGGGCGGGGCGGGGATGGTGTTCAGGCGCTGGGCGGTCGTCCGACACGGGACGCAGCCGGATGGATGAACACGGAAACCCCAGGCATCGGCCTGGGGTTTCGTTGTGTGGGTGTGGGTGTGGGTGTGGGTGTGGGCGGGCGACGAGAACCGAACTCGCGTCGCCTCACCCGGAGGGCGTCAGCCGACGGTCCACTTCTGGCTCGTCGCACCCGTGCCCGTGAGCTGGACGACCGCCGCTCCGGTCGTCGTCGCGCTGTTCAGCACCCCGAGATTCAGGCCGCTGTGCACGGCGACCAGCATGTAGACGCTGCCGGTGTAACTGCCGACCAGGTCGAAGAAGAACTGCTGGTTGGTGCCGCCGTTGCAGGTCCACTGGATGAGCTGGCGGTTCTCGGCGGTCGACTTGCTGGGGACGTCCAGGCACAGCCCGCTGTTGACGTTCTTCAGCGTGTAGATGTTGGCCGAGACCTTGGTGAGCGTCCACCGCTGGTCCGCCCCGCCGGTGCCGGTCGCCTGGATGATGTTGGCGTTGGTGGCCGTGGAGGCGCCGGTGACGTCGAGCAGCATGGAGCTGCCCGAGTTCGTCAGGGTGTGGGCCGCCGCACTCGGCACGCCGCTGTTCGGCGTCCAGGTGCCCGCCGCGGCATCCAGTGACCAGGTCGGGTACTGGCCGAGGTTCACCGTCGTACCGCTGATGGTCAGCGGCAGCCAGATGAGCTGGGACGCGCCGAGGTCGGAGGCGTTCCAGCGGTCACCGGCGTAGATGTAGGTCGTACCGGTGGTGCCGGCCACCGTGATGATGTTGGCGGTCTGGCTGCCGTACGTCTTGGTGCCCGGGGCGGCGAAGTTCCGCATCGCCGACCAGGTGCCGCTGACGGAGGTGGCGGTGGAGTAGACGTTGTCGTTCAGGCTCCAGCCGGTCAGGTGCGAGGCCAGCAGGTAGTAGATCCCGTTGGCCTTGATCATCGCGGGTGACTCGAAGCTGTTGGCGCCGCCGCCGCTGCCCAGGATGGCGACCGTGCTCACCGGGGTGAGGTAGTCACTGGAGAGCAGGTCGATGCGCAGGCCGTTGTTGCGGTCCTCCGACAGCAGGTAGGCGGTGCCGTCGGTGTCCTGGAACAGGCCGATGTCACGGCTCAGTTGGCCCAGCGGGCGAGAGCTGCCCCGGTAGTCGTAGGCGCCGCAGGGTGTGCTGCTGGTGGCGACACCGACCTTGGCCTCGGAGTAGTTGAGGCTGTCGATGTGCACGTACATCACGTACTTCTGGGTGGTGGCGTTGTAGATCACCTTCGGCCGCTCGACCACCCGGGACGGGCCGAGGTCACCGCTGCTCTGCAGGGACAGCGCGTCGCCCCGGTACGTCCAGTTCGCCAGGTCGGTCGAGCTGTAGCAGGCGATGGCCTGGAAGGACGTGTCGGACGAGGTCACGCCCGTCTTGTTCTCGCCGAAGCCGTACCAGGTGTCGCCGACCTTGATGATGCCCATGCCGTGGAGCTGCAGGGCGTTGCCGCTGGTGTCGGTCCGCGCCGCGCCGGTCGTGAAGGTCACGGTGGCGGCCTGGGCGGCCGAGACGGGTATCAGGAGCGCGGCGACACCTGCCAGCAGGGTCAGGAGCAGGACGGCGGCAGTGCGCCACGGTCTGAGGCTGTGGCGGCTGTGGCCGCCGCTCCGGCCGGAAGACGTTCCTTGGGACATGCTTCGCCACCTTTTCCTGACGGGCGGACATATTTGTCCGCCGTACGGCCGGTTAATGACAACTGTCGCCACCGGCTCTGTCAAGGCATCGGCGTTGGGTTCTGTTTCTTTTTGGTTTTTACGAACGACCCGTTGACCAGTCAGAAGATTGACGAGTAGAACAACCTCTGCGAGTCGTCACGGTTGGTTACTGGTGGGTTTTGTTCGACTGGGAGAGGTGCGCACGCCATGGAAGCTTCCGGGCTGTCCCGACGAGGGCTCCTCAAGGGGGCGGCGGTCACCACGGGGGGCGCGGTCCTGGGCCTCGGCATGGTGCCCATGGCCCGGGCGGCGGACTCGTCGATCACGGCGACCTCGCCGGACGGCGCGAACAGGATCACGATGTCCCTGCTCGGCGGGGTGCTCCAGTGGTCGGTGAAGCGCGGCGCCAGGACCGTCCTCAACTCCTCGGCGCTGGGCCTGACGCTGAGCGACGGCACCCAACTGGGCACGGGCAACGTGTCGGTGACCAACTATCAGCACTGGACCAAGGACAGCACCTGGACCCCGGTCTACGGCCGCAACGCGACGATCCGGGACCACTACCAGGAGATGCGCTGGAACCTCCGGGACAACACCAGCGGCGTCAACTTCTCCGTCCAGCTGCGGGCCTACGACACCGGCGTCGCCCTGCGCCACGTCCTGCTCGACTCCGGCAGCGCCACCATCTCCGACGAGCTGACGACCTGGTCCTTCCCCGCCGACACGACGGTCTACAGCGCCCGGGACGAGGACGCCTACAGCCCGATCGCGCCGGCCGCCATCCCGTACACAGGCACCTCCAGCACCGACAACGGCAACCTCAGCGACCTGCCGCTGCTGGTCACCCTGGACAACGGCGTGTATGCCACCGTCTGCGAATCCTCCCGGGTCAACTACCCGCGGTCGATGGTCAGTTCGGTCACCGGTGCCGACAGCACGCTCAAGACGTACCTGATGAAGAAGTCCGCCCGTTCCGCGGGCACCGCCCAGAACACCACGTCCGTCACCACGCCGTTCGCGACACCGTGGCGCGTGCTGGTGCTCGGCGACGAGGCCGGCGACCTGATCGACAACGCAGAGCTCGTACTCAACCTCGCCCCGGCCTGCGCCCTGCCGGACACCTCCTGGATCAAACCGGGCAAGGTGTTCCGCTGCGAACTGACCACCGCCGCCGGTACCGAAGGCGTGGACTTCGCCGCCGCCCGCAACCTCGACTACATCGAGTACGACGCCGGCTGGTACGGCCCGGAGTTCAGCACGCCCGACGCCACCACCCCGATCGCGGCCATCGACCTGCCCACCGTGATCGACCACGCCACGGCCAACGGGATCGGTGTCTTCCTCTACGTCAACCGCATCGCCCTGACCGACCCGGACACCCTGTTCGCGCTCTACAAGAGCTGGGGCGTGGCCGGCATCAAGCTCGGTTTCATCAACGACGGCACCCAGGCCATGACCAACCAGATCATCAGCTGGGCCAAGACCGCCGCCAAGCACGAGCTGCTGATCGACATGCACGACGACGTCCGCTCCTGGGGTTACGAGCGCACCTACCCCAACTGGATCAGCCTGGAGGGCGTCCGGGGCAACGAGCAGTTCCCGACCGCCACCAACAACGTCCTCCTGCCCTTCGCCCGCAACGTCGGCGGCCCGATGGACTACACCATCTGCTACGGCCAGTCGCGCGACCAGACCACCAACAACCACCAGTTGGCGATGGCCGCCGTCTACTACCAGCCGCTGAACTTCCTCTACTGGTATTCAAAGCCCTCCGCCTACGCCACCACCGCCAACTGGCCGGGCCTCGCCTGGTTCGACGCCGTCCCCACCACCTGGGACGAGAGCACCACGGTCGCGGCCTCCCTCGGCGAGTACGTCGCCGTGGCCCGCCGTAGCGGCACCACCTGGTTCCTCGGCGCGATGAACAACGAGGCGGCGCGCACGGTGCCGGTCCCGCTGGACTTCCTCGACAGCGGCACGTCCTACACGGCCACGCTCTACGCCGACGGCACGGCGGGCAGCACCCCCCACTCGACCCCCACCGTCGTCAGCACCCGGACGGTCACCTCCGCCACCACCCTCAACGTGACCATGACCAGCGCGGGCGGCCAGGCGGTGATTCTCACGCCGGTGAGCTGACACCGGGATCCGGCTCCGGGATCCGGCTCAGGAGGGGCTCAGCGCACCGGGAAGCCGAAGGTGTAGCCCTCTTCCTTGAGCCGGGGAGGATCTGGCGCAGGGCCTCGACGGTCTGGGAGCGGTCGCATCCCGCGTCGTGGAAGAGGAGCGTCGACAAGCCCCGCTCGGTCTGGTGCGCTTGTAGTGCGCGCCCTCGTCGTCCAGTACTCGGTCCTGTCTATCGCTTCTGCGCTCGGTAACGCTTCATTAGCGCGGTGATTCGAGCTGGGTCCGCCTGACCATTGAGCTCGGCCAAGAGGTCGTCGGGGCACAATTCGTAGAGATCGCCCCACCACCGACGGCCTCGGTTGTCCCAGATGCGATAGCCGCCCGACACCCCTCTGGCAACATAGCGTCTCCTGCTCACCGTCCCCCTGCTCCCCGCGCAGCTCGTGCCGTTGCCCAACCTCGTCCCCGGCGCAGACCATACGGAGGCGGGGGCCGTCCGGCGAGGCAATATGCGACAGCTGGCCAGCACGCTTTCCAACTGTGGTGGTGGGGTGTTGGCGCTCGTACGGGGGCGTTCACCTGCGTTCATTGGTGGTCCGTCGTCAGGCAGGTCTTGGCTTCTGGTCTTGGCTGAACGTCGGTGAACTGGACTGAATGAGACGGAAACTGAGACGGACCACAGCCAACCTGACTCGCGATGAGGGGTTGTTCACCAGTCTCGCCACCGGTCAGTGAGCGCGTACCGACCGATCCCGTGCCTGGCGGTCAGGGCTGCAACGTCGATTCCTTGCTCGGTAAGGGCCTCGTCGATGTAGGCGCACAACTGCTCGCGTTCGTCGGTCTCGAAGGCGGATTCGTCGTGAGCTTCGTTCACCGCGTTCAGGGCCAGGATGACACGCTCCACTATGGCGAAGGTCTGTGCGTCGTCCCCTTCGGTGAGCGTGGGCAACTCAGCCTCGAACGTGTCGAGGGCGGCGTCGGTCTCCAGCAAGAGCCCGTCGGGGAACAGTTCGCTCATGCACGCGCAGTCGGGATCCAGGGTGCCGGCGGCAAGCTCCGCGGCCTCTTGGGCTATGCCCTCGCTCCAGTTCGTTGTTGGTCTCTCGGCCATGGGACGGACCGTACAGCGCAGGTCTGACAGCGAGCCTCGCTTTCACGAGGGGACCTCGACTGGGGAAGCTGAGGTTTTTAAGGGCCTGCTGGGCGCCTGACCTGCGGCCGACTGTGCGGAACTGCTTCACGTCAGCGGTTCAGTACCCGCCATTCCTCGTGGTCCCCGCTTCACCTGCCACGGAACTGGCACGGCTCTGAGCGGTGAGGCAGCCGACCCTTGTCGCACCCCGGGTCGCGGCCTTTACCGTGCGGACGACCTCACCGCTCAACAGATTATGCCTTCTGATCCGTAGCTCGACAGAGATCGGTCATTAGAGGTCATAGAGGCCGCCGTTGGCTCCCTGGGAGTGGCTGTTGGTCACGGTCGATTGCTGGGGCTGCTGTACTTCGTTGCTGTACAGCAACTGCTCTCGCTTACTGTCGGTGTCCTACGAACCGCCGGATGCGACAAGCGGCTGCATGCTCATCCTGGATCATGGCTCTTCCGCATGGGGACGTTCAATGAAGATCAGGACGAGTCTCCGATACAGAGGCACGCCTATGCTTCTCTGTGGACATGGAGCCGATATGGACCAGTGTTGTGGCGGTGGCCGGCACGTTGCTGGGCGCCGTTGCCACCTATCCCTTTCAGCGGCTTGCAGCCAAGCAGCAGACGTTGCGCGACGAGCGGATCGCCGCGTACACCGCGTTCGCCTCTGCCGTGGAGGACTTCCGGTGGGGGCAGGCCGAGCGCTACTTCACCAAGCAACGAAATCCCGGCGGGGAAGCGTATCGATTGGCGTATCAGGAGGGTCACCGCCTGCGCACAACCGCGTGGCAGGCGTTCTACCGCCTCAAGCTGGTCACGAACGACGCCAGTCTCGTGGCCCACGCTGAGGCGGCTCTGGAACAGACACGCTCAGTTTCGGGCGCTGCGAACGACA
This sequence comes from Streptomyces sp. NBC_00576, assembly GCF_036345175.1. Taxonomy (NCBI): domain Bacteria; kingdom Bacillati; phylum Actinomycetota; class Actinomycetes; order Kitasatosporales; family Streptomycetaceae; genus Streptomyces; species Streptomyces sp. NBC_00576. The sequence goes on from NZ_CP107780.1 coordinate 5,764,901, forward strand.
GCGAGCGTAACCAGTTGGACGACGTCGCCAAGGCAGCCATCAGAAACTTCGTCGACTACGCGTCGAAGCAAGTTCAGTAGCCGAACTCGACGTACGGCTCGGCGGAACCTGCTTGCTGGATCCGGCCCGGCCCACTCCCAACACGCTTTCCAACTGTGGTGGTGGGGGCTTCGGCTGAGTGCAGGGCCGTTCACTTGCGTTCATGAGCGACCGGCTGCCGGCGCTCGGGCGGCTTCGGGTCTCGCCTGAACGGTCGTGAACGGGGCTGAATGAGACGGAAATTGAGACGGACGCAGGCCGTTGCGGAGGGCCTTACGTCTGGCGAGCTACTTCCGGCCGGGTGTCCATTTCATGCCGAGCCGATAGGCCCGCGAGATCACGTCGTGGATGGCGGGGCCATCCTGCGGGGTAAACCACCTCACTTCGCGTTCCACGACGAGCTCCGCCTTTTGGCGCTTGATCAAGGCGATCGCACATGCATGGCCTTGCGGTGGGCACTCATCAAGGCGCACCTCAAAGCGGTCGCCGCGATCAGAAGTGAGGGTCACTACTGCGTCGAGCCCGCGGAAGTCCCCCGAACCGCTGTAGATGTAGACGAAGAGCAAGAGCTTTGAGAACTCAGCTTGGTGGTCGAGATTGATCACCAGGTTCTCGCCTGCGGCTCGGGTGCCGGTTCGATCGTCCGCGTCCAATGCGACGTAGGGGAAGCGATCCACTGCGCCGAATGCGTTGCCGAGGGCCTGCACGACGGTCTTGCTGCCGTCGCTGCATCTGATCATGCAGCCCAGATCGAGATCTACATCCTTGGCCGCGTTCGCCCGCAAGGAGGCCCGCATCCTCCGCAACCAACCACCGCTTACCTCCTGGGCTTCCCGCTCTGCCGTCGCCCGCGGTGAGGTCCAGCTGAGGTTGACCCGGATCAGCCCCGAAGTCACACCGTGCTTGTCCAACGAGACCGTAGGCGAGGCCTTGGTCAGGACCACTGCTCCGGGCTGAGTCATCTTCGTAGTTCCTTTGCGGGAGTAGGAGCCCCAAGGGTGCGGCTCGACAACACGGACATCGTGTGAGGGCCGGAAGTGACATCCCATAGCTGTTGGAGCTGCTGAGGTGAGGGTTTGCGTATCTGTGACCAACTTATCGCCACTGTGTGGCATGCCCCGTCATGCCGTCAGTAGGCAGGGAGAGACGGTATGAGTGCTCTACATGGAGGCCGTCCCGGCGCGGATGGTGAGTACGTCGTGCTCTCAGCTTGGGAAGCTCGGGTTCTTGGGCGGCAGTTGGTGCACTGACCTGCGGCGGAGTAGGGCCGGAGTGTGGTCGCACCCGTGGCGAGTCCCCGCTGTTCCCCGTGGTTCCCCGCACGATCTGGCACGATCCTGGCACGGCCTCTTCGTCCCGAATTCTCGGTTGGGGGCATTGAGGTCTGGTGGGCTGCTCAGTCGACCGTCGAGTGCCGTTGACGGTTGGCTGCAGTCATGGTGCTTGGCTGCACTTCGCTGCCGTACCACGAGTACTCCTGGCAATTCCCTTTGCGGCAGCGCTGAGGTGACCCAAATGAGTGCTCTGTGGCATGCGCTGTTACAGCGATCCATTGCGGTGGAACTGATTTGACGGCGACGGTGAAGCGTCGCCTGGTCGAGCAGATGCATGCACCCGAGCGTAACCTCTGGAGGGCGAGATGACGTCAGTTACTCTTCAGGACTCTGAAGAGCTATTCGTAAGTCCTGGAGAGCCCCGGGCATTCGGTTTCCCCGTTCCGCAAGGGGTGCGAGGGTTTCCACTTTTCTCGCAGGCATTCCCGAGCAAGCCCCGCGGAGGAAAGCAGTCCCTTTGGACGGTCTCTCACGGAATTGAAACAGGTGGTACCACGGGAGGCGAATTTCCCGGTCACCGGTTCATCGGGCACTGGGTGACGGTTCAAGTGGCTGATCCTCAGATCATGACGCCCTTCACGATCACGACGATGGTCATTACCCCCTGACTGGAGCGATAAAATGACGAAAATGAAGGTTGTCGCCGATAAGTACGGCAACATTAAGGCTGCCGCGAGGATCAACCCGGCAAACGAATATTCGCCAGTCGAAATTGAAGTCAAGAGTGGCGAGTCTCTACATGAGGTTGATGTGCCAGAGGAGGTGAAGTCTGGAGGACTCGCCATCCTTGCCGACTTTAAGCTGTCCCTCGACAGTGAAGCGAAGTTGGTGAAGTAGATCGTAAAGCTGACAGGAGGCTGCACTGTATCTTCCCGCAGACCCCCTTCAAATAGCCCCCAAAGATCCGACGACTCTGGCCATGGCCGCGAGTGCTCGATTCAACCGTACTATGGTGGAAGTCGGAATTCGGTGTAGTCTCAATGGGCGAGTCGACCCGGGCAGCGATATCACCGCGAGTTCGAATCTCGCCACCTTCGCAGATGAACGGCCCCTAGCTAGGTAAATCGGTCGGGGGCCGTTCTCCTCTGCACTGTCCGTCAACCCCCGTGGTTCCCCGCCAGTTCCCGGTATTCGGGCACGGTAAGGGCGCTGGCACCTTCTGATCCGTAGCTCTATGTGGATCGGTCAGTGAGGGTCAGACCGGTCGTTGAGGAGCCATGGGCGGATCCTGTTAGACGGGGTTGGTTGCTGTGGTTGCGGTACTTCTCTGCTGTACGCGACTTGAGGTGCGCCAGGCGGTCAGGGGCGGCGCCATGCTTCGAAGAATCGCTCACGGTCCTGTGCCGTTTCGAACTCCCGCCGGCTGGCCAGCGCGACGCGCCATGCGCTCATCTCTGCGTCCCGTAGCCACAGCTCGCCCCCGTAGCGACCACTAACGCCAATGGTGCCGTTGTCGAGGACTGAGCCGATGGCTTCTGCCACAGCCGTGCGCTGAGCTGGCGTCAGCTCCTCCAGGAAGCTCAGGACGCGGGAGGCGATGCCGCCCTCGTTGCCGTCATGGATACGGTCGAAGAAGGGCCCGCCCATGTTGGCAGGGTGGATGTTCCAGGCTGCGCTGCCTACGGTGTAGCGGATGCGCTCCCAGAAGTCCTTCCCTTCTGTGGTTCCCGGCAACGGAAGCGCCGCGAACAGGTCGATCAAGTGACCGTTGGCAGCTTGGCTGTACGCGGTGTCACAGGTTGCAGCAGCAGCGATTTTGGCAACGTGGCTGACAGTGAGGCCGCTATCTTCGGGCCAGTCGAGCGGGACGTTGAGCTTCTGGGTGAGGTGCTGTTCTAGCTCGTCGTACTCATCAGGCTGTTCGCTGCCGATACGCCGGTTCACGATCACGCTGTCCCCCTGGGGCTGCGGTCCGATACTCGGACCTGCCAGCATGCCAGCACCAGAAGCCTCGGTGTGAGTGGGTTTTGGACGAGCTGGGTCCCCATCGCGAGCACTCATGCCTCGACCGAGCGACTGCTTCGTCCCGAAGCAACTTGGGCTTCACCCGTGCCTCGGGATGGGGCGCCTCTCACCTGGGTGGATCGTCCGCAGGCGTCCGCGCTTGTTCGCGGGTGTGCGTCGGCGTTGTCAAGCAGTTACGTAGACACTCAGGAGGGCCACGGTTCACCTCAGCCGGTTGCGTGAGGGCGCTGGCGATCGGGTTTGCCCGTAGGCGATACCGTGCTTCCTTGCTGTCTTGCCTGGGTCGCGTGGCGTGCGTGGGCGAGGTTGCTGCGGCTGGTCAAAGTGTCGGGGTGGGTGTCGCCCAACGCCTGTTCACTTTGAGCAACGGTGAGCTCATACAAAACGATTGCCCGGTACAGTTGGCCAGCCTTGAAGTAGGCGCCGGCCAGGTTGTTGCGCGTAGTCAGTGTGTGCGGGTGGGTCTCCCCGAGGACTTGCTCGCGTTGAACGAGGGCGGCCTCAAACAGAGGGATGGCCCGCTCCAAGTCTCCCGCTGACTCATAAGCGCTCGCGAGGTTGCTACGGCTGAGCAGGGTATAGGGATGCATGTTGCCCAAGACCTGCTCGCTTTGGGCAACGACTGTCTCAAACAGCGGGATGGCTCGGGCTAGGTCGCCGCTATCAAAGTGTGCGCTGGCGAGGTTGTTGCGGCTGATCAGGGTGTCGGGGTGAGTATCTCCCAGGACTTCCACGCGTTGAGCAAGTGTCGCCTCGTACAAAGGCAGGGCCCGCTCCAAGTCCCCCGATGCATCGTAAGCGGTGGCGAGATTATTGCGGCCGTTTAGGGTGTCGGGATGGGTTTCTCCCAAGACTTGTTCCCATTGGGCGATGACGCTCTCCAGGAGGGGGATGGACCGATCGAAATCCCCTGTCTCTTTGTAAGCGAAGGCGAGGTTGTTGCGGCTGATCAGGGTGTCAGGGTGAGTATCTCCCAGGACTTGTACGCGTTGAGCCAGGGTGGTCTCAAACAACGGGATGGCCCGCGCAAAATGTCCCGACCCTTGATATACGTGGGCGAGATTGTTCCGGCTTTGCAAGGTGTGAGGGTGAGTGGCACCCAGAATGCGCTCACGATCTGTCAAAGTAACCTCGTAGAGGGATGTGGCACGTTTCAGGTCCCCACTCGCCTCGTACGCATGCGCAAGGTTGTTGCGACTGTAGAGCGTCTGGGGGTGCGCATGACCAAGAATCTTCTCGTGCTTAGCCACCGAATCCTCGAACAAAGGGAGGGCCCGCCCTAGATCTCCTACTGCCTCGTAAGCGTAGGCTAGATTGTTTTGGCTGGCCAGAGTAGAGGAGTGTTCGTCGCCTAGTGCTTCTTTTCGCTGAGATAAGGTGATCTCAAACAAAGCAATAGCCCGCTCCCATTCTCCCACTGCAGAGTAGGCGTAGGCGAGGCTATTGCGATTGGCTAGGGTCGAGGGGTGAGTTTCCCCCAGGACCTGCTCTCGTTGAGTAAGAGTTTTTTCATTCAGGCTGATCGCGCGGCGCAGATGCCCAGCCACGTGATAGGCATAGGCAAGATTTCCACGACTGGCCAGGGTGTAGGGGTCGCTGTCGCCTAGAACCTCTTCACATCGGGCAAGCATGGCCTCATGAAGAGGGATGGCGCGTGCGTCCTGACACTGCTCATGTAGATGAGTGATGACAGGTTGGTAGAACTTGGAAGGTTGCTTGGAAGCGTAGCCAGCAGGAGTGCTGGAAGCGAGAGCAATCACGTGCTCGATTAGCTGCTCCCACTGCTCCAAAGGCGCCGCCTCGTCGGCACCATCTGGGTACAGGAGGCGGCCTACTACATGTTCGGCCTCACGTCTCCCATGCGGCGGGCTATCCTGCGATCCGGATTTACGCAATACGGTTTGTACCAGGCGGTGGATGCTGAGGGCCTGGCGGTCGGCGCTGTGGGAGATCATGTTGTACGCGTGTAGAGCGCCCAAGGCCTCGCCGAGTGTGCGCGGATCGGGGCAGAGGGGGGCGAGCAGGCTGCGGGGGATGTCGTCGGGTGCCAGCCAGGCCATAGCGCTGAGGAGGGTGATGGCCTGCGGATTGCGTTGTTCGATGGCGGCCAGAGTGTGGTGCCAGACGCGGGCGATGGTGCGTTCGGGATCGATCCCTCCCACAGCCGTGTCCATTACGTCGCTCAGCATCTCCCGGTAGTCGGCCAGTGAGGTGCCGGTCTCGAAGAGATAGGCGCCAGCTTGTTCGAGTGCCAGGGGAAGGTGGCCGAGATCGGCTGCAAGGGCCGCGGCGTCCTGGCGCTGTGTAGGCGTGGGACCGTGACTTTCTCCCAAAGCGAGGGTGCACAGCAGTGCGATGGCTGCCTCGGGGGCGAGCAGGCCCAGGGCCATGGTGGGAGCGATGGCGTGCCATCCGGTCGCGGTGCGGCTGGTGGCCAGGTGATGCCCGTCCGGGAGGGCGCCAAGGTAATGGCGCAGATCGTCTGGGCGATCGACATTATCGAAGACGAGCAGCCAGCCAGGATGCCATTGCAGCCAAAGGATCGCCCACGCTGCACGCTCATGTACGCCTGTGGTGGCGGCCCACTGCGGGCACAGTCGTGTGGTGAGGCTGGCGAGGCTGGTGATGATCTGCTCGGTGCTCGCGGCGTTGATCCACCACACCAGCGTGTACGTGCGCCGGTGAGCATGGGCGTAATGCAGGGCGAGGGTGCTCTTGCCGATACCGCCCAGCCCGTGGATGGCCCGCGTACCGGGCACCTGGATGACGGCAGCCTCGCCCTCGGCTGCCAGGAGGCGGCGCAGCTCGGTGAGTTCGCTCTCTCGTCCGACGAACACGCCGGATGCCGAATTGGGGAGGTTCCCGGACCCCGGTGGCGCTTCCGTCCCCTTAGCCCAGCCCACGGCCTCGGCTGGCAGCATCACCACCTGGGTACCGTCGCCGGTGATTGCCACACCTACATCGCCACCCACCGCCATGGACCGCAGCCCAATTGCCTGCGGACCGCCTCCCTGGGGCATCGCGCTGTCCGTCATAGGTTGACCCTTGTGTTGTCCCCGGTGACGGCCGTCCCGATCGTCTTGGCGGCGATGGACCGCTCACCCGACGCCGTCACATGTACCGTCTCACCAGCTGCAGGCAGTATGCGGGCCAGCTCCGCCAGCAGCTCGGCATCGTCACGCAGAGCACGCTTGATGTGCTGACGCAGAGCCGCCGCCATGTCCTCATCGTCCGGTGCTTCGGCCGCCTCTTGGACGGCGACCTCCAGTTCCGCCCGGCCCTGGTCGTCACGCCGGCGCCATACTGCCTGCAAAATCCGCCGACCCAGGTTTGCTGTGGCGTCCGCGGCTGCACTTTCCATCCGGGTGAACACAGCCACGCCGTACGCGCCGACAGCGGTGGTCAGATACGGCCCCGCCTGCTCTACCAACTGCACGATGTCCGCACTCACTTGATCCCCCAATCATACGGTTGCGAAAGGAACTAGCGTAGAAAACAGCTGGCACCCGTAAGACCAAAACGCGCAAACCATCTACAGCAGGTCCAGCACACCCCATCCGAGACATGCCGATACCCAGCGGTCGGCACCGTCTCCATCAGATCGAGCATGGGACGTCGGCGTGCTGGGGGGAGGGCGCTACTACGGCGGGAAGGGTTCGAACCTGCGACACCCGCTCTAGGAGAGAGGCTGAGGGATCGCGCCGCTGAGCTGGGGCTTCGATACCTGGTCAGGCTGCCGAGAACTCGGCCGCGAGACACCCTCGTTGACCGTGGCTGAACCTTGAATCTGGCACGGCAGTGGCACGAACCTCAGCCGACGACAGTCAGCCACGACGGTGGGTACGTCGACCGACCACGCACGCGTGTGCCTCGCTGCACCCCCACCAGCCTCAGCCACGCTACCGGGGTTTGTCGTCGATCAGAGCTAGCGGCCATGGCCACCCCGTGACGACGGCCGCAGCCCTCAGCTTGGGATGCTTTGGTTTCGTGGCGGCAGTCGCCGCGCTGACCTGCGGCGTAGTGGTGTTCGACCCCTCGCACCTTCGAGGCCAACAACCTGGCGCGCGGCAACGCTGTTCCGCTCCTCGTACGAGTCCTCGACGAGCGAGGGAGCCGCACTCAATGTAATCTGGACGTGCGAAGACGCGAGGGGAATCCAAGCGAACTGCGAGTGTCCGAACCGCAGCATCTCCCCTGAGCCGCGCTCCTTGGAACCATGTCTTGAGGGTGATTGACATGTCGCCAAGTAACTCACTGAATCTCGTTGCTGTCACCGGTGATCCAACTCTCGACTGGGGCGTACTGCTGCCTGACCACCGATGCCCAACGGTCGAAGAGCGGCTAACTTCTGCGGCAACCACTCACTGGCACTGGGGTGGTGCAATTGGTCTCTACGAGCTGATGCGCTGTGTCGTGCCCGAACCCGACCGAGTCCGAAGCCAGGAGTGGTCAAAACCAGCCGATTACCCATCAGGGGGTGACCTCAGATTCCACCACTCGTACAACACTCTGCAATTCTTGCCATTGTCGGACGATAAAAAAGGGGGAAAACCTGAAACGGACAGGAAGGTTCGAGTTAGAGAGTTTCTTGGGTTTCACGTTCAGGAGAAACTCCAGCCCCTCACTCAACCGAAGTTGAAAAGTGGCCAATCCCTGTCACTCTTGCTTCTCGACGACGCGGGTTTCGGGTTCGGAGAGAACGGAGAGCTATGCCGGAGCACGAATGAACTGGCCAGAAGGGGAGACCCGTGGATCCTTGTAAAACTTGGAACGAGGGCACTAGAAGGTAATAGCGAGCTCTGGCGGAGTCTAAGTCAGTCGCCTGATGTTCATGACCATGTTATCCCAATCGTCACTGCCCCGAGCCTGCGAGAAATTGGCGCTGCTGTAAGTAGGGGACTTTCCTGGGAGCGGTCGGCTCAAGATGTACTGGCGGAACTCGAACTGGGCGAGCGGGATGAGAAATCAGCTCTCAGTGACCTTGCTAAGCATAAGCGGCTGATTGTTTCATTCGGCCCCTCAGGAGTGCTCATCATTGATCATACCTCTAGGCAATCTCGGCATCAGCTGTTTTTCCATCGGGAATTTACGGAAGCCACATGGGGGAAGCATGACCACGGGGGTATGTTTGGCTACACCCAGGCCCTAACAGCAGCAATTGGAAGCTCGCTACTGAAACGCGTCGATTCGGGAAGTAAGCGTTCTGTTTCGACGGCCCTTGCCGAGGGGACCCGAAACGGACTAGTGGCCATGCGGGCGCTGTATGACCTGGGGTTTGAGGCAAACTCGGGTTTCGACAAAGCAGAAGGCCGACGACAGCCAGGAGAAATGCACTTTCCACTTGAGTGCATGATAGAAGGCACCGACTCAAAAGAGAAGTACCTCGAGGAGTTGGAAGTTACCCAGGTTCCAGAACCGAGGTCCGGGTCCGAGCTGCCCACTTGGTCAAGTCTTGCATCCTTTGCAGCAGAACCTTCAGAATCCCTGGAGGATAAAGCCGTTCAGGTAGCCATCCGAGGGTGTGGACAACTTAAGGGGGTGCCTATAGCACATTTCCATGATCTAATAACGGCCGATTGGCACGAAATAGAGGGCTTGCGCGTAGTGCAGAATCTAATAGCAGAGTATATAAATAGTCCAGAAAAGAAGAAACCGAGATCGATCGGCGTGTTCGGCAGACCTGGCGACGGGAAGTCATTCGCAGTGCGAGAGGTTGTGGCCTCGCTCTACCCTAACCGAGATAAGGGGCTAACATTCAATCTGTCCCAGTTTCAATCTGTCGCCGACCTGGCTAATGCCTTGCATCAAGTTAGGGACAGGGGGCTTCAGGGAGAGGCTCCACTGGTCTTCTGGGACGAATTCGACTCTAATTTTAGAGAAGCCCAACTGGGATGGCTCTCTTACTTCCTGTCACCGATGCAGGATGGAACTTTTCAGCAGGGTGAGATAGTGCATCCTATAGGACGCGCCATATTCGTCTTTGCTGGCGGTACCTGTCACCGGTACGACCAGTTCATTAAGATGGCTAAAGGGGTCGATGCTAACTCGAAGGCGGCCGACTTCGCTAGCCGTTTGCAGGGATACCTGGACGTCGTAGGTCCTAACCCAGGGAAAAATCGAAATAAGGAGAAGGCTGCTTGGATGTTCCATCGTGCACTACTTCTAAATCATTTCCTGAATGATGCCGGGATAGGAAAAGAGGCGGGAAAGCTCGACGTCGACATGGGCGTGGTAAGGGCCTTCCTGCGGGTTGAGAAGTACTACCATGGCGCACGCTCAATGCAAACAGTGGTTGATATCAGTCGACTGCATAGGGGCGGCAGATTTGGACGGGCGAGCTTGCCGCACATGACTCTTCTAAACTTGCATGTCAACGCAGAGGAATTTCTTAGTATTGTCAGAGAGGTGCCGCCCAACGGTGCTTGAGGGGCGGCTAAATCCGCCCTCGGGAATATGCTGCGATGGGGAGAAGGTGGCCCCAGATGCCTGCGCGTCCCAGCCGCGACGTAGCCCTTATCTGGCATCACGTGGCTGATTGCTGTGTGTGCGGCACGGGCGCCGGCCGGGCTGGAGCGGGGCGGAGACAGGAGTGCAGGCCCGGCCGGGGGCCGGGCCGCGCGCGGGGAGCGGAGCGAGCCGCCTTGAACCAGTAGAGAAAGTTGTAACTCAGTCGGTCTGCTGGGGCTTGTCCGGTCTCGGTTGATGCTTGACGCTGTGGCCTCACTTGATGCTTGACACCGCTTGCCTCGGCTTGGCTGTGCGCCTGGATGTGGCGTATGGGGAGGGCTGGGGCCGTGCTGGTGGAGTTGAGCGTGGTCGAGCAGCGGTATCACGCGGTGATGGAGGTCGCCGCGGGAGTGCCGGTCACTCAAGTCGCGGCCCGGTATGGGGTCTCCAGACAGTCGGTGCACGCATGGGTGCGCAAGTACGAGCAGTTGGGCCTGCCGGGGCTGGCGGACCGGTCGCATCGTCCGGTCTCGTGTCCGCACCGGATCGCCGGGGAGGTGGAGGCGGTGGTGTGTGAGCTGCGGCGCCGGCATCCCGGCTGGGGTCCGCGCAGGCTGGTGCACGAGCTGGAACGCAGGGGCATCTCCCCGGTTCCCTCGCGGGCGACGGTCTACCGGGTGCTGGTGCGCAACGCGTTGGTCGAGCCCGGGGGGTGCAGGCGGCGCAGGTCGGATTACCGCAGGTGGGAGCGGGATGCGGCGATGGAGTTGTGGCAGATGGACATCGTCGGCGGTGTGCTGCTCGCGGGCGGTGGCGAGTGCAAGATGGTCACCGGGATCGACGACCACTCACGGTTCATGGTGATCGCGAAGGTGGTGGAACGGGCCACGGCCCGCGCGGTGTGTCTGGCCTTCGGGGAGGCACTGCTGCGGTTCGGAGTGCCCGAGGAGGTGCTCACCGACAACGGCAAGCAGTTCACCGCCCGGTTCGGTTCCGGCAGGCCTGGGGAGACGATGTTCGACCGGATCTGCCGGGAGAACGGCATCGCCCACCGGCTCACCAAGCCCCGGTCCCCGACCACCACCGGGAAGATCGAGCGGTTCCACCAGACGCTGCGGCGTGAACTCCTCGACGGCTGCGCCCCGTTCGCAGACCTGGCGGCAGCGCAGGCGGCGGTGGATTCCTGGCTGGAGGACTACAACCGGATGCGGCCGCATCAGTCCCTGGACATGGCCGTCCCGGCCAGCAGATTCGTTCCCAGGCCGCGAGCCGAGCAGGAAGCACTGCCGGTGATCCTGCCTGCCCGCCTCGACCTGGTCGGCCCCGCGGCACCGCCAGATCTGCCGCCTGAACCGGCGCCCGCAGCCTGGCCGCTGGCCGAGGGCGAGATCGGTGCCATCGAAGTGGAACGACAGGTGCCCGCCTCGGGCAACCTGAGCCTGCGCGGGCAGCAGATCTGGTTCGGCCCGGCCCTGGCCGGCACCCCGGTCACGTTGCGCGTCGACGTCAACCGGCTGCACGTCCTGATCGGCGGCGCCCGCCACAAGACCCTGCCCTCGAAACTGTCCGGCCGGGACCTCAAAGCCCTGCTGGCCAGTGGTGATGCCCGGCCCGCCGGGCCCTGGCACGACGATCCCGGCCCGGCGCAGAACACGGGTGGGGCAGTGGAGGTGGACCGGACTGTCAACGCGGTCGGCTACGTCGGCCTGGGCGGCGACAAGGTCCTGATCGGCTGGCCGTTCGCCGGACAACGAGTCACCCTGCGGCTGGACGGACGCGTCCTGCAGGTCCTCGACGAGCACCGCATCCTCAAGGCCACCCTGCCCAGCCCGCTGCCGCCCTCGGCCTGCAGCCGTCTGCAGGGCGGCCGTCCGGCCGGACCGCCACCACTGCTGCCCCCGCCCGGCGAGCAGATCGCCGAGCGCACGGTCAGCAGCACCGGAGGCTTCATGGTCGCCGGACAGCGCATCCAACTCGGCCGCGGTCATGCCCGCCAGGTCGTCACCGCCCACCTGGACGAGACCAGCATCCGTATCTTCCAGGGAACCGAGCTGATCACCACCGTCCCCCGCGTCACCAGGAAGGAGGTGGTCGTCGGCAAGTCCGGCGAACACAACCGCCGGAAGATCGTGTGATCGCTGCGTCAGGAGGGTTCGGACGGCTGCACGGACGGCCAGTTGGCCAGCCGGACGCGGGCTTCCTGCGTAATGACCGGCCACGGGTCATCAACCAAACGCACAACCGCCGACCGCGGCGACTGCGGATGGCCTGCGACGAGCCTCCGTACGGCGTCATGCGGATCGTCGACCAGCCGTTCCAGCAGCTCAGGCGGGCAGTTGCGCTTACTGGCCACCCGGTCTCGAACCCGCCAGTCCGGATCCTTGATCAGCTCGGCCAGGATCTCCGACGGCACCGTCCTGTTATGTGCAGCCCAGAAACGCATGTCGGGATGGTTACGCACCAGGTTCCACCAGACGGGCAGCGGCATGGCTGCCCACGCCGAGCGGTTGTACTCCGCCGGGTCCTCGCTCTCCCGCAGCCGGATGAACTCCTCAACGGAGGTGATCTCAGAGAAACGGTCCGCCATGGCAGCCAGTAAGCCACGATGTCTAGGTCAGACGTCAAGCATCACCCGACGCCATCCTGTCAACCATCAACTGAGACTCGACACGGTCTGCTGGGGCTTGGTTCTGTGGCTGGTGGGGGCTTTGAACTCGTGTGCGCAGGCTGGGAGTTCGGCTCCCTGACGGTGTGCGAGGGGCAGGAAGAGCGCCGGTCGGACCGTCCAGGTGATGCGGGTATCGGCGTGGGTGACTGACACCGTGCAGGGCTTCGCGTGCAGGAGGGCTCTCCTGGTTTCGATGCGGCCCTCGTACAGCCAGGCCCATGCCTCGTCGGAGGCGTCCGAGTCGAGTGCCGGTGAGATGGTCCGCAGGGCGATGGCGATCCATCTGTCGGCCTGGGGCGGGGAGTAGGCGTCGAAGGATCCCCGGAGTACAGGTGGCTCCGCCTCGGTAAGGTCCTCGGTCCAGCACTCGCACCAGAAGCCCCGGCGGGGCCAGTCGGTCAGCACGGGTGGCCTCCCGGGCACGTGTCCGTGAAGAGTTCCGCGGTCACCGTGTAGCCGCCCTGACTGCCGTGGACCACGACCCGGTGGGCGAGTGTGCTGACCATGCCCAGGCCCCGGCCGTGCTCCGCCTCCTGGCCCCGGTGCTCGACCTTCGGGGCCGTGCCCGTGCCCCCGTCATCCGTGACCGAAAGGGCGATCACCTGTGCCGAGACTGCGAGCGCCAGATGAAAACTGCCCGCCTCCAGGCCGCTGGCCGTGTGGAGAACGGCGTTCGTGCTCAGTTCGCTCACGATCAGTTCGGCGTCGTCGGCCAGTGGTGAGCCGTGCAGGATGTCGCGGGTCCAGCGGCGGGCTCTGCTGATCTCTTCTGGGAATCCTGGGCAAGTGAGTCCCCAGACCCGCGCCATGCTCGTATACTCGTGCATACAAGTTCCTTCGTGCTGGTAGACCGCCATGTGCAGCGGGTTCGGGCTAGACGAGTTTCACGCCGTCGTGGGCGCGGACGGCCGGCGGGGAGGTGGCGTCGAGTGCGTCCAGGACGCGGATCGCATATGCCTCGTCGGCAAGCTCGGAGACTTCTTCACGGGTGGCCCAACGCAGCGCGCGGGTCTCGGTTCCGGTGGTGGGGGTGCCCTTGTCGGCCTCGCAGCGGAAGACCAGAGAGACGATCAGGCCCGTCATGTTCTTGTAGACGCCGGTGAGGGACGCCGGAACTGCGATCTTGATGCCGGTTTCTTCGAGGACCTCGCGTTGCAGGGCCTCGGGGATGGTTTCCTCGCGTTCGAGGACGCCGCCCGGGGGTTCCCACTGGCCGTTGTCGCGGCGCTGGATCAACAGAGCGCGGCCCTGGTCGTCGACGATGACTCCGGCAACGCTCACGGAGTGCGGGCGTTCTGCGGTCACGTTCCTCGGCCCTCCCGGATGGCTAGGCTCATCACCGTAGCAACAGCACTCACCCACTCGTCTAGATATCTAAAGGAGTACGTGTGAGTTCACTCCCGTACGCCGGTCTGCTCGGTGATCTCGACCCCACGAGCGATCGTGCGGTGTTCCGGCAGATTGCTGACCAGCTGCGCGAGGCCATCGACCGTGGGCGGTTCACCGAGGGCGCCAAGCTGCCCTCCGAAGCTGAGCTTGTCGAGCACTACGGCGTTTCCCGGATGACCGTCCGCAACTCCTTCTCCGTCCTCCAGGGGGAGGGACTCGTGCACGCCGAGCACGGGAAGGGCGTGTTCGTACGGCCCCGGCCTCCCGTGCGACGGCTCGCCTCCGACCGGTTCGCCCGGCGGCACAGAGAGCAAGGAAGGTCCGCGTTCATCGTCGAGGCCGACGCGGCCGGCAGCCACCCCCAGGTCGACAGTCTTGAGGTGAAGGAGGAGAAGGCCAGTCAGGACATCTCCGCCCGGCTCGGCTCGGTACGTCGGGTGCTCGCCCGGCGGCGCCGGTATCTCCTCGACGGCAAGCCGGTTGAGTTCGCCGCCTCCTACCTCCCGCTCGACATCGCCCGCGGTACGGCGATCGCCGAGCCCAACCCGGGCCCCGGCGGCATCTACGCCCGTCTTGAGGAACTCGGCCACCGCCTCGACCACTTCGAGGAGGAGATCCGGGCCCGGATGCCTGCGCCGACTGAGGTCAAGACGCTGCGGCTGGCCTCCGGTGTGCCCGTGATCCACCTGATCCGTACCGCGTACGACACCGAGGGGCGGGCCGTGGAGGTGTGCGACACCGTGATGGCGGCGGATGCGTACGTGCTGTCGTACCAGCTCCCGGCGACGTGACCGCATGATCGGCGGTGGTGTCCTGCACCAACGAAGTGGAACGGACTGCGAGTTGTCGCTACGCAGTGGGCCGTTCCGATGTGTCACTGACCGATGGTTCAAACAAGGAGCCGATGTTGCTCCACATGAAGTCGTCTCGCCAGCCTGGCTTGTCGGCTGCCCAGCCGAGCAGTGCATCGAGAACCTTGCCCTGCGAAACGGTGCGCGTCTGATGATGCTCCGCAGCGACACCATCGCGGTACTCCAGTTGGTAGGTGTTGTTGTCGCACAGCAGAACCTGGATGTACCAACTGCCTTCTCGGTCCTCGTCCTGCCTCTCCAAGACCATGTGTTCGTTGGCGCGTCGCAGGTTGGCGAGCATGGTGCCTATGGCCGGCTTTGAGGCGCGCTTCACCACGTGTCCTTGGGCGTTCGTCGCAATCAGCATGAGCAGATCGTGCCGGACAGGTCTGACAGGCCGTTTGATCGGAGGGGATGGATCCTTCTCCGAACGCGTACACCCCAACAGGCATACTCGTATAGACGAGTGGGCAAGCTGTGTGTCAGAGTGATCCGCGTGAGCCCGGAAGATCGGGTTCCCGCCGTGCCCTGCCCGAACTGCACCACTTCAGCCGCGAACTGGGAGTGCCCGCGTGAGTGATCAGCCCGACAAGCCGTTCCTGCAGATCGTGGTCTGCGCGGCCGGTGTCGCCGCTGACGTCGGCAAGCTGATCACCGTGGCACACGAGCGGCGCTGGGACGTCGGCGTCATCGCGACCCCCCAAGGACTCGGCTTCCTTGACGTGGAGGCGGTCGAGGCGCAGACCGGCCGCCCCATCCGCTCGGCCTGGCGATCACCGGGCCAGCCGCGCCCGACCCGGCCTGCGGATGCGATCGCGGTCGCCCCGGCCAGCTTCAACACCGTCAACAAATGGGCCGCCGGGATCTGCGACAACCTCGCGCTCGGCATCCTGTGCGAAGCACCCGCGATGGGCGTACCGGTCGCTGTGCTGCCGTATCTGAACTCGGCCCAGGCCGCCCACCTCGCGTACCGCCAGAGCTTGGAACGGCTGCGCGAGATGGGCGTCCTGATGGGCTCGTACGAACCTCACCGGCCGAAGACCGGCGGTGGAGCAGACCGCTACCGCTGGGCGGAGGTACTGGAACTGCTCGCTCCCCGGGTGTCCGCGCAGTCGTGATCAGTGCTGTTCACACCGATGCTAACCGTGGTTGTCCGTGCTCACGGGCACGCCAAGGGCACGGCTGCGAAGACCGGCCAGCAGAGCGCGTGCGCGAACGGGCTTTGCGCCGTCAGCGCGGGGTCCGGCCGTCGTCACCGGGCGGGGGAGCGGAGGGAGTTGCCCCCAGGGGCAGATCTGGCGCGTCCGTGCGTTCGGTGTACGGAACCGGGACGCCGGGGAAAGGGACATGAGCGGCGGGAGCCCAGGGATACGCACCGGGACCCTGGGGATACGCGGCAGGAAAAGGCAGCGGCGGCGGGACCGGTGCCGGTGCGGGAACGGCGCGGGTCGGCGGGCGGCGGCGCGCCAGCCAGAGGACGGCCGCCGTGTACAGGGCGATGCCGGCCAGGTCGAGGACCACGTACTGCCAGGGAGCGTCCGTGGCGGTGTCGTCACTCTTGAGGCCGTCGACGACGGCGGCCGAGATGCCGAAGGCCAGCAGGTTGTTCACGGCGTGCAGCCCGATGGCCGCCTCCAGTCCGCCGGTGCGTACGGTGAGCCAGCCCGCGACCACCGCGTACACCGCCAGGTCGGCGAAGCCCCACGGGGTGCCCCAGCCGTGGGCGGCGGCGAACAGGACGGCCTGGGGCACGAGCGCGAACCAGGGCGAGCGCAGGAAGCCGCCGACCGCCTGCGTGAGCCAGCCCCGGAACACGTACTCCTCGGCGGCAGCCTGCAGCGGTACCAGGACGACCAGCATGGCGAGGGCCGGCCCGAAGACCTCCCACCCCGCCCACCGCGACGGCGGGCCGCCGTCCGTGGGCAGCAGAAGCATGACCCCGGTGGTCACGGCGAGGACCGGGAGGGCCGCCAGCACGCACAGCCCCAGCCAGCGCCACCGCAGTCCGCCCGTCACGGACGAGACCGTGCCCGCAGGGCGGCGGCCGATCCAGCGCACCGCGAGCAGGACGACGGGTATGGCGGAGGCGATCGCCAGCAGATCGAGGGCGGTGCCCGTGACGGGGCCCAACTCGACTGTTCCGTCAGGGGCTTCGGGATACCCCTTGGCCGCTCCCAGGGCGTCGCCGACGCCGTAGAGCATTCCGGCCACGATCGTGGCCGCCACGGCCACGAACCCGGTGCCCAGCACGGGCCGCCACCATCGATGGCGTACCGAGACGCGGGCCATGCGGTGGTAGGGGAGCAGCTCGGGCAGTGGCGCGGGCATCGGGGCGGCGAGTGGATTCGTCATGGAGACAAGCCTCGCCGCGGGCCCGTGTCCCCACATCGGCCGCGGGCACGAACGGCGTCTCTGTCGGAAGGTAGAGAGCGGCCTCGTACCTGGGGCCGGTGACGCGACGTCGCACCCCGCCCTACGCTCGTGCCCATATGGAGACGACACGCAACTGGCTGCTCCCCGCGCTGCTCGCGGCCGCACAGATCGCCTGGGTGTGGCCCGTAGCCGACCTGGCCGGCGCGGAGGTGCCCGGGGCGGCCGCACTGGTCGCCGTCCTGGGCGCGGTGGTCGTCGAGACGGTCGCGCTGGGGCGACGGCGGCAGGCGCCGGTCCTCGCCCTGGCCTGGTCCCTCGGCTCTCTGCTGGTGGGCCAACTGGCGTGGCAGGACGGTTACTTGGGGATGGGTGCGCCGATCGCGCTGTTTTCGGTCGCGGTCCGCTGCGCCGTGCCCGTGACCGTACGCGCGGTCGCCGCTGCCGTGGGTGTCGAATGGCTCCTGTCGCTCGTCCAGGTCGGGGTCCGGCCCGCGCTCGCCTCGGATTTGGTGCTCGGCGCGCTCGTGTACGTCGTCTGCGTGGGGCTCGGTGAGGCCCGACGGCAGTGGCTCAAGGGGAGGTTGCTCGCAACCCGTCGACTGGCCGGCGCGGAGGAGACCCGTCGCCGGGCGGGCGACACCGAACGGCGGCGGCTGGCCCGCGAACTGCACGACGTGAGCGCCCATCACCTGACCTCCGTCGTCATCACGGCCGACGCCGCGCGCAGACTCGGCGGCAGCAGGCCCGAGTTGACGGCCGAGGCGCTGTCGTTCGCCGAGCGGACCGGCACCGAGACCCTGACGGCGCTGCAACGGCTCGTCGGTCTGCTGCGCGACGTCGACCGTCCTGACCCACGTCCGATGACCGCGCGGATCGAGGAACTCATCGCCGGATTCGGCCGGTTGGGGCGTCCCATCGATGCCGTGCTCCCCGCCGACCTGGCCGGTCCGGCGGCCGAGGCGGTCCATGGAATCGTCCGCGAGGCCCTGACGAACGCTCTGCGGTACGCCCCGGGCTCCGCCGCGCACGTCAGCGTCCTGCGCGGGGAGGGCGTCCTGGAACTGAGCGTCGACAACGCTCCACCGCGCGGCTCGGCGCCGGACGGAGTCGGCGGAGTGGACGGCGTGGACGGTCTGGGGTCGGGGCGTGGCGTCGCGGGGATGAGGGAGCGGGCCGCGGCCGTGGGCGGGGAACTGACGGCCGGTCCCGCACCCGGCGGTGGCTGGCGGGTCCGGGCCACACTGCCCGACGTCACGGGGCCGTGGGGTCCGCCCGAGGGCGTGGGCCGGCGCGACGTGCTGCGGGAGCAGCGGCTGGCAGACCCCGCGCTGGTGTGCACGGCGACGCTCCTCCCTCTGGTGTTCGTCCTGGTCACCGCAGAGGAGTGGACCGGTGCGAGCCTGCGCGCCGCGGTGCCCGGCCTGCTCGTCGTGACCGTGCTGCTGACCGCTCACGCGGTGCCGCTGCTGTGGCGGCGGCGCGCTCCGTGGCCGGCGTTCCTCGGCGTGCTGGCCACGTCCTGGTTGTGGCCGGTAGTGGTCGCCTGGGCCGCGCTGCCGTCGCGCGTGTTCGAGTTCCTCGCCGGTGGAGCGCTCGTGGAGCTGCTGGCGGTGTACGCCGTGGCGGTCTACGGCCGGGGAGCCGCTCGTACGTGGCCCGCGTGGTGCGCGGCGGCGGTCTCGCTCTCCGGGACCCTGGTCGCGACGGCGGGCACGGACGGCGAGTTGTTGGGCGAGGACTCGATATGGCCCACCGCCCTGGTGATGTTCGTACCGCTGGCCATGGTGCTCGCCGCCGTGCTCGCCGGCCTGTGGGGTGCCGGGCTCGCCGTGCGGCGCCGCCGGCTGCGGACCCTGGCCTGGGACGACTACGCGCTGGCCGGCACGCTGTGGCACGCGGAACGGGCCGCGGACGCCGAACGGCACCGGCTGGCGTCGAGGTTGCGCGACGCCGTACTGCATCCCACGGCGGCACTGGTCGAACAGGCCAGGCAGGGGCGGCTGGAGGAGGTGGCCGCCGGGGCCCGGTCGGCACTCGCCGCGATGCGTGAACTCCTGCACAGCCTGGGCGAGTCGGAGGACTCGGAGTATCCCGGGCGGGGGCTCGCCCCGGCGCCCACCGCCGCCGACCTCGACACGCTGTGCCGGACGATGCGCGCGACCGGGCGGGACGTGATGCTGCGGGGCCTGCCGGAGGCCGCGCGGGACCTGCCGCCCGCGGTGGCACTGTCGGCGTACCGGATCGTCGAGGCGGCGCTTGGCGCGGGCGACCGAGGGCCGGCGCGGGTCACGCTGACGCGACGCCGGGCGACCCTGCGCGTCACGGTGTCGGGCGTGCCGCTGGCCGTGACCGGTCCGGTGGCCGAACGCCTGCAGGTGCAGGTGGGGACCAGGACGACAGGGATCGGCCGTATCACTCTCGAACAGGCCGGTACCGTACGGGTGTTGCTGTCGACCCGGCCGAGTCCGGCGCCCGTCCAGGAGGTGTCCCCGTCGCCATACGCGTGATGGTCGTCGACGACCAGGCGGTGGTCCGTGCCGGATTCGCCGCCATCGTGGACGCCGAACCCGATCTGACGGTGGTCGCCGAGGCCGGTGACGGGGCGTCGGCGGTGTCGCTCGCCGCCACCGAGGCGCCCGACCTCGTCCTGATGGACATCCGTATGCCCGGCATGGACGGGCTCACCGCGACCCGTCTCATCACCACGCAGGAGCGTCGGCCGCGCGTCCTCGTCCTGACCACCTTCGACCTCGACGCCTATCTGTACGAGGCGTTGCGCGCCGGGGCCTCGGGGTTCCTGCTCAAGGACGCCCTGCCCGAGGACCTGCTGTCCGCGATCCGTGTGGTCGCCGCCGGAGAGGGCATCCTGGCCCCGACCGTGACCCGCCGGCTCATCGACACCTTCGCGCAGGGCGCCCCGCGGCCGCCGTCCGTGACGGGTGCGCTGTCCTCCCTGACGCCGCGCGAGAGGGAGGTGCTGCTGCACGTCGCGTCGGGCCTGACGAACGCCGAGATCGGGTCCGCGCTGGGAGTGACCACGGGCACCGTGAAGACCCATGTGAACGCCCTGCTGTCCAAGCTGGGCCTGCGGGACCGGGTGCAGGCCACGATCCTGGCGTACGAGAGCGGACTGGTCAGGCCGCACGGAACGGCCTGAGTCCCAGGGCGCACAGCCGGCCGGCCCCCGCCGACCGGCGGGGCAACTCCCGTAAGGGCCGTGGCTGCGCCGACCGGCAACCCCGGTCGTCGCCGTCGGCACCATCTTTCCTCTGGTGAACGGCAAAGGAGAAACACCTCCCCACCGTCGTGCCGTATCTCCTGTTTGCGCAGGAGCAGGGCAGATTCGCCGACGGTTACCAGGCTCTGCGCATCGCCGAGAGCTGCGCGGCGCAGGACATCCGCCGCCCGGCCGTACGCGAACTGGTAGCCGACAGGGCAGTCCGCGACCGCCGCCGGGCCCTGCCCGAACTGCACCACTTCAGCCGCCAACTGGGAGTGCCCGCGTGAGTGACCAGCCCGACAAGCCGTTTCTGCAGGTCGTGACCTGCGCGGCCGGTGTGGTCGCCGACGTCTGCAGGCTGATCACCGCAGCACATGAACGGCACTGGGACGTCGGCGTCATCGCGACCCCCCAAGGACTCGGCTTCCTCGACGTGGAGTCGGTCGAGACCCAGACCGGCCGCCCCATCCGCTCGGCCTGGCGATCACCGGGCGAACCGCGCCCGACTCGGCCTGCGGATGCGATCGCCGTCGCCCCGGCCAGCTTCAACACCGTCAACAAATGGGCCGCTGGGATCTCCGACAACCTCGCGCTGGGCATCCTGTGCGAAGCACCTGCCATGGACATCCCGGTCGCCGTGCTGCCTTACCTGAACTCCGCCCAGGCCGCCCACCTCGCATACCGCCAGAGCCTGGAACGGCTGCGCGAGATGGGCATTCTGATCGGCTCGTACGAACCTCACCGGCCGAAGGCCGGCGGCGGGGCCGACCGCTACCGCTGGGAGGAAGTGCTGGAACTGCTCGCCCCCAGGATGTCCGCGCGTTCGTGATCAACGCCACCTGGATTGGACAATAACGAAACCCCAGGCCGCTGACCTGGGGCTTCGCTATCGAGCGGGTGACGAGAACCGAACTCGCACTCTCAGCTTGGGAAGCGACGGCGCTTGCGTCGCCAGATGGCTTCCGAGCTGTTCATATGTGCTGTGGGGCGGGCTCGGCGCGCAGGATCGCACCGCCGTTGACCGTGGTCGCACGCCCCCACGGGCACGCCATGGGCACGGGCGTCGCCGGCGGCCGGGGGATTTCCTGGAACGGGGACCGTGGTGCCGCACCGCAACCGCAGTGGCCGAAAATGTGTCTCCCAACGCGTGGCCCGATGCTCCGCAGGGGTGGAATCCGCCCGCACGGCCGCCTTGGAGGGGGGATGGGCATGAACACCTGGGCAGTGCCCGGATACAACGAGTCACTGGAACTCGGGGCCGGAGCGAGCGGGCGGGTCGTACTGGCCGTGCACGAGGAGACCGGCGTTGCGGTCGCGGTCAAGTACCTCAGCGAGTCACTGCGCACCAGACCGGGCTTCGTGCACGGGTTCAGGGCGGAGGCGCGGCTGCTCGGCGGACTGGAGAGCCCGTACGTCGCCGAGTTGTACGAGTACGTCGAGAGCCCGGACGGCGCCGCGATCGTGATGGAGCTGGTGGACGGTGTCTCGTTGCGGACCCTGCTGACCAGTCAGGGCCCGCTCGACCCCGAGGCCGCGCTGGTGGTCCTCAAGGGCTCGTTGCTCGGTCTGGCCGACGCGCACCGCGTCGGCGTCGTCCATCGCGACTACAAGCCGGCGAACGTCCTGGTCGTGCCGGACGGATCGTCCAGGCTCGTCGACTTCGGGATCGCGGTGGACGCCGGCACCAGCGCCGGCGCGGCGGGGACCCCCTCCTACATGGCCCCGGAGCAGTGGACCGGCGCACCCGCCTCGCCCGCCGCCGACGTGTACGCGGCCACGGCCACGTTCTTCGAATGCCTGACGAGCCACAGGCCGTACTCGGGTGACAATCTCGCCGAACTCGCCCTGCAGCACGTCGATGCGCCCATCCCCGCCGACGAGGTTCCCGAGGCGGTGCGGGAGCTGGTGCGGCGCGGTCTCGCCAAGGACCCGGCGGAGCGCCCCACACACGCCGAGGCGTTCGTCGCGGAACTGGAGGCGGCCGCCGGCGCCGCCTACGGGCCCGACTGGGAGGAACGCGGCCGCGGCCGGCTCGCCGCGCTGGTGGCACTGCTGCCACTGCTGCTGCCCTCGGCCCGCAGCGCCCCGCGGACCACCACGGACACCGCACGCACCGTCCTGAGCCCGGCACCGGGCCACTGGGTGCAGTTGTGGCTCCCCGGCCGGCCGGGGATGCTCGTGTCCGGTGCGGCCGTGCTCCTGGGCGTCCTCCTGTCCTACGGCATCCAGCACGCCCCGGGAGCGGCTCCGCAGGAGGCGGCGCAGGCACTGGCCACCACCAGTGCCCAACTCGCGGTGGAGCCGGGCGGGCCGGGCGGGCCGACGCCCCCGCCGGCGTCGCCCAGCTCCTCCCCGTCCGAGTCGCCCAGCTCCTCCCCGTCCTCGACGTCCACCGCGTCACCCAGCGTGTCGGTCGCGGGCCCGGCGACCGCCGGTACCGACGAGCCCTCGGCGCCCACCACCACGGCTCCGGCTCCGGACACGACGACGCCCGGCGCGGCGACCACCGAGGCAACGCCGACGACGGCTTCCCCCACCGCATCTGCTTCTCCCACCGCGCCGGCCGCTCCCGCTGTCAAGGACGTCGCGGTGACGGGCTTCCGTCAGACGGGTTCCGCGACCGCCACGGCAACCGTCGACATCACCACGGACGGCACCGGGCCGGTCTCCATCACCGTCTCGTGGTTCACCAGCGACACCGCGGGAGGGCTCGGCACCCCGGACGGTGCGTCGCAGACCTTCGAGCGCAGTGGTGCCACCCAGTACACCCTCACCGCCGACCACACCTTCCAGAACAACGGTTGCTACTGGACGGTACAGGCCACGACCACTCCGGCCTCCGCCGACGGCGGCGGTTCGCAACAGCTTCTGACCAGGCGGTGTGACATCCGATGACCGCTCAGAACGACCGCACAGTCCCGGCTCCCGCTTCTGCCGAGGACGGCGAGTCCACCCGGGTGCTCGGCCCCGCCGACGGGTACGCCCCCAGCGACGAAGCCCCCAGCGACGAACCAGGCTCCGCCGATGACGAGTACAGCGCCACCGTGCTGGGCAGCCACTGGATCCAGCGGCCCGAGCCGGACGACACCCTCGTCGGGCCGCCCTCCACGCAGGTCCTGTCGACGCCGCAGACACCGCCGACGCTGCCTGATCGCGCCGAAGGCACCGTGCTGCGTTTCGGCCCGGGAGTGACCGCCGCCGTCGCGCACCGTACCCACAGGACGCTGCCCGCCCTGCCGCCGACTCCCGCGCCCTCGCGCCGCCGGCGTCTGCGCAGACATGCCCTGCCTGCGCTGGTGCTGATCGCTGTCATCGCGTTCCTCGCCTGGCAGCGCCTCGGGCCGTCCGTCGCGGTGCGCACGGTGGAGGCCACTGCCCGGCCGACGGTTCTGGGGTGCGACGCCACCGCGGACATCGTCGGCCTCGTCGCCACGAACGGCCGCCCGGGCACACTCACGTACCGCTGGACCCGAAGTGACGGCACGGCCTCGGGCGTCCTGCGGGAAGAGATGGCCCGGGGCCAGAGACAGGCACATCTGCACCTGCTGTGGACTTTTGAGGGCAAGGGCCACTACGAGGCCCAGGCCGAACTGCGCCTCATCTCCCCCGTCGACCGCACGGTCGTCAGCCACCTCACATACGACTGTCCCTGACCGGCCGAGGGCCGCTCAGGGACAGTCGTTCAGGTCATGTCGCCACCCGGGCGACTCAGCCGGCCCGTGGCTCAGTGGTCGTCGGTGATGGTGGTCGCGATGCCGTTGCTGACCTTGACCTCGGCGGAGAAGCCCTTCTTGGCGGCCGTCTCCAGCTGGGCCTCGGTGCACTCGACGCCGCCCTCGCCACCCGGCCCGGTGTTCACGGCGTCGCAGATGTCGTCGTAGCCCATGATCTTGGTGTCATCGGCGACGAGGAACTGCTGCTCGGTGCCCTTCATGTCGGAGACGGTGTACTTGCCCGGCGCCAGGTAGGAGACGTTGCCGAACCAGGTTCCGTTGACGCCCTTGCCCTCGTTGATGCCCTCGACGACGGTCTCACGGGAGTCGGAACCACCGTCGGAGCCGGAGCCGGAGTCAGGGGCGGAGCTGCTGTCGGAGTCGGACCCGGAGTCCTGCTGGGCGGCGCGGCGCTCCATCACCAGGGTCGCGACGCCGTTCTTCATCTCCACGTCGGCGTTCACGGCACCCTTCTTGAGGGCCGCCTCCAGCTGGTCCAGCGTGCACGGCGCGTCCACCTTGGAGCCCGCGTCGCCGCATATCGTGCCGCCGCCGTAGACCTCGGTGTCGTCGGCGACCCAGAACTGCTGGTCGTCCTTGCCCGGTACGGACACGATGTACTTGCCCGGGGCGAGATAGATGACCTTGCCGTTCTTGAACGAGCCGCTGACGCCCTTGGAGTTCTTGGCGTTCTTGGAGTCCGACGCCTTCTCCGCGGCCGAAACCGGGCTTGCCGTGTCCGCCGGGCTCTTGCTGGACGAGCTGTCGTCTGTGCCGTTCTGACAGGCCGTCATCAGCAGTCCGGCGGTGAGGGCGGCGGCGACGACGATGGCCTGGCGCAGGTGGCGGTTCATCACGGGGAGGATTCCTTCCGGGGGCGGGGTGGCAGGGAGGCGACGGCGTTCCCACCGTTTCCCGCTCTGTGATCACTATGAGGTCTCCCAGGGCCCGCAGGTCGCGCCCGTCTTCCCTTCAGGACGCCGCTGTGGCGCAGCCGTGACACAGCAACACATCGGCTGTGGAAGCCAGTTGGCCGCCGCGCCGCCTTGCGTCACACGAGCGCGGGCTCGTCCTCACGCGGCCGGTCGGCTCCCGCCCGGATGCGGCAGGCCGACGAACAACAACTACGCTGCGCGATTCACCGATTGCTGAGCTGCGTGCGCGCGAACGGCGCCAATGAGCGAAGGCACGTTCCGGAATTGATTCAGGGCCCCGCTCCAGGAATGACTGCCACGACATCGATTGCAGGATCGATTTTCAGGCTTGGCGGGCGATGGCGAAATCGCGATTCCGTAGTGTTTGTAGACGATGTGCTTCCGGCAGGTCAGGAATGGCCAGGAGGCGGTCGCACGCTTCGAGGGAACCCCGCATATCCCCCACCCAGTAAGAAACGACGGAATACTCGAAGAGTAGACCCCACTTGTAGACCCATGGGTGAGTGAAGAGAATGTCGTCGGGCTCCGCGCGATTGATCCCCGCACACGCGAAGGCATGCCCGGCACGATAGTTTCCACGCTTCCGCAGCCGTGAGGCCAATTCGAAGCATGCTTCAAGGCGCTGCGGCCGCTGCTCCCATGCCCGCGAGAGGGTATCCATGGCTCCCGGCCAGTCACCGGACTCATCCTTGAGGATCCCTGCCTGCAGGAGTGCGTAGTAGACCTCCTCTCCCCAGCCACCCATCTCCGCACGGCGTTCGTAAAGGGCGATCGCCTCTTCGGTACGACCCATGTCACGCATGGTCTGGGCCAGGTAGAACGCGCTGCGCGCGTTTGTGGGATCGCGCTCGAGCTCCGCGCTCAGCAGGGCCATGTCCCGTTCGAACTTGTCGTGCCGGGAGCCGCCGTCGGCGAAGTGCTCGATCACGAGGGCGTCCAGGTTCTCCTGTTCGTGGTCCTCGTCGGCAGTCAGGTACTCGTGTGTCACGCCTTCGTAGCGCCAGTGCAGATCGCCGCGGACGAGACGCTTGATCCGGTAGGCGAGCCTGCCTGCGTGCGGGATCATGTAGGACTCACAGGACAGCGAAGGCAGCGGCCCTTCTTGCCGAATGGTCATGTCGGCGTCCATCAGAAGCAGGTAGTCGGCTTTTCCGCGGGCGCGTTCGATGTTGAGCGTGCGATTGGCCCCGAAGTTAACCCAGGGGTCTTCGTGCAGCTCGCCGGGGACACCATCAAAGGCTTTTCGAATCAGATCCTGGGTGCCATCCGTCGAGCCTGTGTCAGAAATGATCCAGGTGTCGACGATGTCGCGTACCGAGGCGATGCACCGCTCAATTACGGCGGATTCGTTCTTTACGATCATGCAGAGGCAGATGGTCGGTTTCATTGTTCTGGCCCTACCTTCGAGTTTCCGATCGGGCGTGACGATAAAAGCCTGAATCGCGTGGGAGGGAGTGGGAAGTCTCCGTAATCACTTTAGACACTTCGACTCAGGGATTGTCGGCGCAACGCCGATTCTTGTTATGAGCGAGCTGGGCGGGGCGGGGCGGCGGGAAGCGGGCGGATGCCGGTAGACCGGCGGACGTCGAAGTCGGCCAGGAATGCCATGTACATGGCAATAGAAGTACAGGTGGCTCGGATGGAGGGCAACGGCATCACACAAAGTGCGCGAACCGTCGCACATGGTAATGATGTGGATGTTGCCCCTGCCGGGGTGGCGTGACTATCCGACCTCGCGAAATCAGGAGACCGCATGAGTCCTGACCCCAGGACACGTTCCTCACTCGGACCGCTCCCGCTCCCCACTCGGAGCACTTGGATTGCGGGGGGCAGCCTTGCATCCCTCGCTCTCGTACTCACGGGCATGGCCAGCCCGGCTCTCGCCATGGAGCACACGAAGACGGTCGCTCAGATAGCTTCTGCTACCCGCTCGGGCGGCGACGCATGCCGAGAGGGCAACTGCGACAACCAGGGTCACCACGGCGACTACGGCGACGAGGGAAGCCAGGGCCCCACGGGCGACACCGGGCCCAAGGGCCCCAAGGGCGACACCGGACCCAAGGGCCCCAAGGGGTCGACGGGTGCGACCGGCCCTGCGGGAGCCGACGGTGAGACCGGCCCGACCGGCCCTGCGGGCGCTGACGGCGAGACCGGCCCGACCGGCCCGACGGGTGACACGGGTGCCACGGGTGACACGGGTGCTGCCGGCGTCGACGGTGCTACGGGCGCCACCGGCCCGACCGGCCCGACGGGTGCTGCCGGCGTCGACGGTGCCACGGGTGACACGGGTGCTGCTGGCGTCGACGGTGCTACGGGCCCGACCGGCCCGACCGGTGCTGCCGGTGTCGACGGTGCCACGGGCGCGACGGGTGCTGCTGGTGTCGACGGTGCTACGGGCGCCACCGGCCCGACGGGTGCTGCCGGCGTCGACGGTGCCACGGGCGCCACCGGTGCTGCTGGCGTCGACGGTGCTACCGGCCCGACCGGCCCGACGGGTGCCACGGGTGCGACCGGTGCTGCCGGCGTCGACGGTGCTACGGGCGCCACCGGCGCGACCGGTGCTGCCGGCGTCGACGGTGCTACGGGCGCCACCGGCGCGACCGGTGCTGCCGGCGTCGACGGTGCTACGGGCGCCACCGGCGCGACGGGTGCCACGGGTGCGACCGGTGCCACGGGCGCGACGGGTGCCACCGGCGCTGCCGGCGTCGACGGTTCCGTGGGTGCCACCGGCCCTGCCGGCGCCACGGGCCCCGCCGGACCGCTGAATGCGACGGTCGTCTCCCAGGACTACAACGTCCTGATCGGCGTCAACGCGTCCTACGACTCCCCGGATTGCCCGGTCGGTACGGTTCCCATCTCTGGAGGACTGTCCGCCACTGGCCTCGCCACCGTCATCGGGCAGACCTTCCCGAACACAGACCACTGGACCGTGGTCGCGACGGCGGGTGCCCTCACCACCATTACGGTCTACGCCATCTGCAGCTGACCCCACACGGCACGACCGCTTTTGCACACATGAGTCCCCGCCGGCCTTCAGCCTTCCGGCGGGGACTCATACGTGTGCTGAGGTTCCGCCTTGGCCCGGTGCGGCGGAAGAGCTGCCATCGGCCGACGCCGGGCAGAGCGAACTGGTTGCCCGGCCGGGACGCGGTACCGGCCCGGCCGGGAACTCAGCCTCACGCACCGCGCATCAGACCGCTTCGGCCGGGACCCGTCCCGTTTGGATGGCATCGACCAGAGCCTGGTGGTCCTTCTCGTTCTGGTCGGCGTACAGCTCGGCGAAGGTCACCAGCGCACGGTCGAAGGCGTCGCCGCCGCCCAGGTAGGCGGCGATCGCGATCCGGTCTCCGGACCTGGCGTGGGCGCGGGCCAGTGTGGCACCGCACAGTCGGCCGAACAGGGCCATCCGCTTCGGCGACATGCTCTCGGCCACGGCGATGCCCTTCCAGTCCCGCAACTGGCGCACGTAGAAGTCCCGCTGCCTGCCGTCGATGCCCGTGACGTGTTCCCAGCCCAGGAAGATGTCGCTGGTGGCCTGCATGAGCCGTTGGCCGGCGACGACACGCTCGCCCTGGGTGGCGAACGTGCTGCTGCCGACGTAAGGCGCCAGAACCGACTCGTCGGCCTCCTTGGCCTGGAGGAACAGGGGGTCCTCGTCGTCCTTGCCGAGCAGCAGGATGATCCAGCAGCGGGTTCCCACACTGCCCACCCCGACGACCTTGCGGGCCATGTCGGCGACCCGGTAGCTCTCCAGCAGGAACCGGCGGTCCGTCTGCAGGGTCTGGCTGTAGCGCTCGATCAGCCGGCCGAGCAGCTTCTCCAGCTCGCCGCGTTGGGTGTCCGGCAGCAGATCCTGGAGCCGTACCAGCAGTGGCGGATCGGGAGCGATCCGACGACTTCCGTCGACGAAGTGAGTGAGCTTGTCGAAGACCTGCAGCGTGTCATGAGCACGGGCCCGCTCCCGGGCCTTGTCGAAGCGATCGCGCGTTCCCGCGCTCAGCAGCGGGGCGAACTGCTGCTGGAGCTCGTCCGCGTCGAAGCGGGTGTACCAGACCTCGAGATTGCTGAGTCCCGCGAAGGCCCGCATCCGTTCGCGGTACGACTCCACGGCGGCCCGTACCACGGACGCCCGTTCCTTGGTGCTGAAGCCGTTCGCCCGGCCCGCGATGACGAAACTGGCCGACAGCCGTTTGACGTCCCACTCCCACGGTCCGGGCAGGGTCTCGTCGAAGTCGTTGATGTCGAACATCAGATGGCGTTCAGGCGAGGCGAGCAGCCGGAAGTTGAGCATGTGCGCGTCGCCGCAACACTGCACCCTGAACCCGCTGCGCGGTGTCTCCGCGAGGTCGGCGGCCATGATGGAGGCGGCCCCGCGGTAGAAGCGGAACGGCGCCTCGCTCATCCGGGCGTAGCGGATCGGTACGAGTTCCGGCACGCGCGTCGCGGACTGCTTCTCGATGATCTCCACCGGGTCCGTACGCTTCGGCGGCGGTACGAACTCCGCGTGGCTGGACCGGGGTGCGTCGGCGCGTGCGGCCTTCCCGCGGGCGACCCGCTCCTGCGGGGTGAGGTGTCGTGTGTCGACGCCGGAAAGGTGGTTCTCGGTCATTGCGGACCCTCCCTGAGGTGTTGCCCGACGTCAGGGAGTCGACCGCTCCGCATGCTCGGAACGAAGCCGACGCTGACGGCACGGATGTCAACCGAAGGCGTGGGCACTGCGGTTGACGCCGAACTCGGAGCCGACCGGTTGCCGAAGCCGACGGTTCAACCTCGTCACGCCAGGCCGACCAGGCGTCATTTACAACATATGTCCGGATCGCGCCACCGGCGAGTTCGATCGATTCGGGGCGGCGCCCAGAGTGTCCTGTGCGGGCGCGTGCACGTGCGGGTCAGTGGAGGACCTTCTCCTTGGCCCGGCGGTACTCCTCGTCGGTGAGGTCGCCCCTGGCGCGGATCTCGGAGAGCTTGGCGAGTTCGTCCGCCTCGCTGGTGCCGGCGCTGCCTGCGGTCTCGCGGATGTAGCGCTCCGTCTGCTCCTGCTGGGCTCTGACGTGGCGCTGTTCGCGCTTGCCCATGTTCTTGCCACGGGCGATGACGTAGACGAAGACGCCCAGGAAGGGCAGGACGATCGCGAAGACGAGCCATCCGGTCTTGGCCCATCCACTCAGGTCGTCGTCACGGAAGATGTCCATGACGACACGGAAGAGCAGGACGAACCACATGATCCACAAGAAGAACCACATGATCGACCAGAAAGCCCCCAGAACGGGAAAGTCGTAGGCCAGGTTCACGCTGCCGCTCATTGCTTCTCCTCCGGGTCACGGTTGCCTTGCTGCTGTTCGTCTATGCGTCCTCGGCGCTGATTTCGAGTCCGAAGGCTTCGCCGATGTTGTGGGCCGCGGACACCACCCGGGCACTTCCCACCACGGGGGCGATCGCCACGAGCGTTCCCTGGACCTTCTCCAGCGGCACGCCGAGTTCCGCGGCGGTGCCGATGTTGAGGAGATAGGAGGGGGCGGAGGCATCCATGGCCACCAGGGCGGCGATGCGTGCCAGCAGGTACGTCTCCTCGTCCAGCCCGGAACGTTCGAACGTGTTGAGGGTCATCTGGACGATCGTCTCGAATACGGGGGCGTTCGCTTCGGCGAGGGCGGCGACGCCTTCTCCGCCGGTCACTTTCTGGGCCATGGCTCAAGATCCCTTCATGGTGGTGGGTGGTGTCGTGCACCTTCATCAGAGCTGGGCCTGCC
Source organism: Streptomyces sp. NBC_00576 (assembly GCF_036345175.1). Lineage (NCBI taxonomy): Bacteria > Bacillati > Actinomycetota > Actinomycetes > Kitasatosporales > Streptomycetaceae > Streptomyces > Streptomyces sp. NBC_00576. The sequence goes on from NZ_CP107780.1 coordinate 5,795,585, forward strand.
GCGGACCGCCTCACCCGGAAGGGGTGATCGTCGTAGGACCGCTCCGCCTGTGCGAGGGGCCTCCGTCCGGAGGATCCCCCCGAGCGGGTGATGCCGGACCCGGTGGAGGCGCGGTGGCATGGAGGACCGAGCGCACCCCGCCTGTGGGAGGTCGACATGTCCGGTAGCCGTTCCGCGCTCGCTCCCCGCTGGGCCGCACGCGTGGCCGTGCTCGCGGGCATCGGGGCGATCGTCGTACTGCTGCTGTTCGCCGGGCTCGACAGCCTGTTGCTCGTCCTCGTGGGAGCTGCCGGGCTGGCGGTGACGGCGGCGGGCGTGTGGTGGGCGCTCGTCCACACCGGCCTGGTCAGGGTGCTGGCCGGGGTGCTGGCCTGCGCCGCCCCCGTCGCCGTCGCCGTGCTCTATGTGGTGGCCGGGCTGCTGTGGGTGGTGCTCGTCTCGCTCGCGCTGTGGGTCCTGGCCGTCTTCTGCGGCCGGGTCGCGCTGGCAGGCGCCGAGACCACCCCGGCACGGACCCCGGAACGCACTCCTGCGCCGCCGCGGCACCCCTACCTGATCATGAACCCGCGTTCGGGCGGCGGCAAGGTCGGCCGGTTCCGGCTGCGGGAGAAGGCCGAGGCACTCGGCGCCGAGGTCTGCGTCCTGGACGTCACGCACCAGCAGGACGTGGCTGCGCTCGCCCGCCGGGCCGCCGACGCGGGCGCGGACCTGCTCGGTGTCGCGGGAGGCGACGGCACACAGGCCCTCGTCGCGGCCGTGGCCGCGGAGCGCGATCTGCCGTTCATGGTGATCTCCGCCGGCACCCGCAACCACTTCGCCCTGGACCTCGGGCTGGACAGGGACGACCCGTCGAAGTGTCTCGACGCACTCACCGACGGCGTCGAACTCCGCATCGACCTGGGCATCATCAACGACCGGGTATTCGTCAACAACGCGTCGTTCGGCGCCTACGCGTCCGTCGTCCAGAGCCCCGCGTACCGCGACGACAAGGCCCGCACCATCCTGCAGATGCTGCCCGATCTGCTGACGCACCAGTACGGCCCGCGCCTGGCGGTGCGCGCAGCGGGCGTGACCGTCGAGCAGCCGCAGGCCGTACTGGTCAGCAACAACCCGTACCGGACGGACGACCCGGCGGGGCTGGGCCACCGGGAACGGCTGGACTCCGGCGTCCTCGGGGTGCTGGGCGTGAAGGTCGACAGCGCGGCGCAGGCGGCGGGGATGCTCCGCGGGCACCGGTCGTCCGGGCTCGCGCAACTGACCGCTCAGGAGGTCGTCGTCGATGCCGACGCGGATGCGGTTCCGGTCGGCGTGGACGGCGAGGCTCTCACCCTGCCGACCCCGGTCCGGTGCCGGATCCGCCCGCGCGCCCTGCGTGTACGGGTCCCCCGCGACCGCCCCGGCGTGCCGCGCGGCAGACCCCCGATGGACTGGCGCCGGGTGCGGCGGCTGGCGGTGACGACGATCCGGAGAGCCGCAGGACATGGCGGATGACTGTGCGGGAACCGGCTCTCGCACGACCCTGCCGGCCGTGGCGAGGGCGATCCGTGTGTCGGCCGGACCGGGGCGCGGGCCGTGGGGTCGCTGCCGCCGTCGGCCCCCTGTTCGTACTGCTCCTCGCCGCCTCGTACTTCCTGCTGGAGCGGGCCACACCCGGCAGCTTCACCGAGCCCCTCACCCGTACGGACGCCCTGTACTTCGCGCCGTCGGGTTCGTCGCAGGCCAGGCGACGGCCGGAAGGACGGCTGCCGGCACTCACCTGTTCCGGGTGATGCGGAACCGCGCTCGGCGGGCCCACAGTGGAGATCACCCTGACGGAGCAGGGAGTCGCCGCGCCTTCCGTCGGAGGGACGACAGACGACACACGAGACCACTGCGGCGTGGTTCCGAACACCAGGAAGGTGATGGCCGATGTGCCGGTGGCTCGCCTACACAGGAACTCCTGTCCTGCTCGACACCGTGCTCTACAAACCGGCCCACTCGCTGATCGACCAGAGCCTGCACTCCCGGATGGGCGTCGAGACGACCAACGGTGACGGGTTCGGCGTCGGCTGGTACGAACCGGACAACGGCACCCCCGCGGTCTTCCGGGACACCGGCCCGGCATGGAGCAATCGCAATCTGCGGGAGATCGCCGACCACGTCCGCTCCCCGCTGTTCTTCGCTCACATCCGGGCCTCGACCGGTACCCCGGTGCAGCAGACCAACTGCCACCCGTTCCGCCACGGCCGCTGGATGTGGATGCACAACGGCGGGATCACCGACTTCCACCGGATACGGCGCGATCTCGCCCTGGCGGTCGACCCGGAACTCTTCCTCGACATCGAGGGATCGACGGACTCCGAGATGATGTTCTACCTGGCCCTCACCTTCGGTCTGGAGAAGGACCCGCCGGGTGCCGTCGCCCGCATGGTCGGCCTGGTGGAACGGGTCGGTCATGAGCACGGAGTGGAGTTCCCCATACAGATGACGGTCGCCGTGACCGACGGGCAACAGACGTGGGCCTTCCGCTATTCCAGTCAGGGAACCTCCCGGTCGCTGTACTACAGCACCCAGGTGGAGGCGCTGCGGGCACTCCACCCCGACATGGCGTTCCTGCGGGAGGTCTCCGACGAGACCCGCCTCATCGTGTCCGAGCCGTTGGGCGATCTCCCCGGCGCCTGGAACGAGGTTCCCGAGAGCAGCTACGGCGTTGTACGGCCCGAAGGGGACGAGCTGCTCCCCTTTGCCCCGCAACTCGTGTAGCGCCCACCGTCCTGGTCTGCCGCTGCTCGGCGAAACGGACTCTTATCCGGATCGGAGACACCATGAAGGACCTCAAGTTCGAGCAGAAGCGCTCGCTGTCACGCCTTGAGGCGGCTGACCAGCTCACAGCACTCGCAGCCGCGCTGCGGGAAGGTGGGGATGCGGAACTGGAACTCAGCCCGGGAACGCTGAGCCTGCGGATCCCCGACGACCTTCACAGCGAGATCGAGGTCGAGATCGGTAACGGGGAGATCGAGTTGGAGATCGAGCTCAAGTGGCCGACAACGCGAAAGCGGGTGGCCACAGCCACCAAGCCAGGGCACAGCGGTACGGGCACCAAAAGAAGCAGAAGCGTGAAGCGGTCCGCTACGAAGACACCCTGACTTCGGTCTGGCTGTGGTGTGTGCCGTCTGAGGCTGGATGCCGGTTTTGAGACCAGGGTTATCGGATTCTGGACAGAAACAGTTGCCACTCTTTACAGATGCAGTCGGCACTCATCAAAAATGATCGGACGCTTGAGGTCCGGTTCACTACTCGGTGCGGCTGACCACACCGCTCACGTTCAGGACCTCGTGACATCCCTGCGCCCGGCGGCCGGTGGCCGGAGTGCCCGGCTTCGTGCAGGTCACTTCGATGGTCACGGTCTTGTTCGCGGGGATCCTGATGGGGGTGACCCAGTGGTAGTCCTGGTTGCGGAAGGTCTCCAGGGCGATCGTGGTGATCTTGCGGTCGCCGAAGCTGATCGTCATCACCCCTTCGTCACCCTGGAAGTTGGCGACGACGATGTCCGTCACACCGAAGACGGTCTTCTCGGGCACCTTGTAGGTACCGGGCGCGGTCTGCCCGCTGGACGTCTTCAGGTCGATGGTCTCCGAGCTCTGCTGACCGCCGCCCACCGTGGTGCCGCCCCCGATGGTGGTGCCGTCCCCGGGCGAGGTGCCACCGCCGCCCGCTCCGGGGGCCTGACCCTGACCCGGGCCCTGGCCGTCGGGCGAGGGGCTCGCGCCGCCGGAACCGTTGCCGGGTGTCTGCCCGTTGACGCCCTGCTCTCCTGGGGGCGTGGGGCGCGGCTGGACCGCCTCGGTGGCCGCCTCCTTCGCGGCGCTGCGCACCGCCGGGCGGACCAGCATGAACCAGGCGAGCAGCAGCGCGAGCAGCGCCGCGAGCACGGCGAGCAGCCACTTCGGGAAGATGGGGATCTGGACGAACTCCGCGTCCAGCGGCGGCCGGTCGGTGATCTCGTCCGGCTGGGCGTCGTCCTGGTTGCGGGTCTCGGCGGTGGCCAGGGTGAACGGCCACACCACCGGGGAGCCGAACCACACGGGCTTGCCCGTACGGACCCGCAGCCCGACCTCGACCGACTCGCCGGGCTCCAGTTTCGGCTCGGCCGGGTTGAAGGCGAACGCCAGCTCCTCGCCCGCCTGGCCGGGGGTGAAGCCCACCTGCACCGGGGTGTTGCCCTCGTTGCGCACCGCCAGCCGGTAGCGTCCGCGCAGCCAGCCGCGTCGGCGGCGGGGCTGCAACTCGGTGCGCAGCTCGTGGAACTCCTCGATGTGCACGGTGGTTTCGGGAACCCGTACCGCGTCGGGGTGCTCGATCGGCAGGACCCGTATCGCGAGGGGCAGCTCGCCGGCCCGGATCTCCGGGGAGCGCGGCGGCGCCAGCAGGATCGTCACCGTCTCGGACGTGCCGGGGTAGAGGGAGACCCGCGCGGGTTCCACGGTGGTCCAGGAGGCACAGTCCCCGACGACCTCCAGGCTGTAGGCCTCGACGATGTCGCTGTCGTTGCGGACGGTCAGACTGGTCGTGGCAGTGCCGCCCGGGGCCACTGTCACGACCGGGATGTCAAGTCCGGGCGCACCGGGAACGGAAGAGGCTGCAGAAGGCGTCACGCCACCACGGTAGAAGCGCCCGCAGGGGTGAGGCGAGGGGCGCGAGGGCAACACCCGGGCAGTCGTGGTGCCCGCGAAGTCACCGCCAACTCGCCCGTAGCAGCGGATTGTTGATGTCACTCGACGCCGCCCGCGCGCCGCCTTCCCGTGTTCGTCCCGCCCCAGCGATCCTCCCCCACGAACTCACGAACAGGTACCCCCCCCATGCCCTGCGCAGAGGAGAACACCCCTGCCATGTCTGCCCCCACGTCCTACGAGCACGCCACCGCCGGCTCCGGGCACCGGGTCACCCGCACCGGTCAGCCGAAGCGGGTGACCGTGGCCGTCTACGCCGCCGATCCGATCCTGCGTGTCGGTGTCGTCCAGCAGTTACGCCAGCGCCCCGAGGTCGACCTCCTCGCCGATGTCGACGCCGAAGCCGAGGGGGCCCAGGTGTCGCTGGTGGTCGTGGACCAGGTCGGCGACGACGTGGCCGCCCTGCTGCAGCGGCTGCGGCTCAACTCCGCCACCCGCGTGGGCCTCGTGGTCGGCACCCTCGGCTCCGGCGCGCTGCAACGCGTCATCGAGTGCGGCGTCTCGGCGGTGCTGCGGCGTGCCGAGGCCGACCAGGACCGGCTCGTCCACCTGGTCCTCGCGACGGCCAACGGCGAGGGAGTGCTTCCCGGCGACCTGCTCGGCCAGTTGCTGTCCCACGTCGGGAGCCTGCAACGCTCGGCGCTCGATCCGCAGGGCCTGTCCCTGTCCACGCTGACCACCCGGGAGGCGGACATGCTGCGCCTGGTGTCGGAGGGCCTGGACACCGCGGAGATAGCCCGCAAGACCGCGTACTCCGAACGGACCGTCAAGAACGTCCTGCACGAGATCACCACCCGCCTCCAACTGCGCAACCGGGCCCACGCGGTGGGCTATGCGCTGCGGAACGGACTCATCTGACGACAGTGACGACAGCGGGGTACGCCGGTGCTGCCCGAAAGCGCACCGCACGTTTCCCCCGGGTACGGCCCCGTCGCCCTGCCGCGTCGTGCGCGGTCGTCGCAAGGTGGGCGGGGCACATCCACGTGCCGCACCAGACCGCGAAGGGGACCCTCAATGCGAACCGCCGGCCCTGGTGGGCGGTACCGCCCGGGAAGACTCGGCATGGCGTTGCTGCTGCTCGTCCCGCTGCTCGGGGTGACGGTGGCCTCCGGGCAGGGCAGCGCCGAAACCGAGACGCGGGCCGCGGCCGCTGACATCACGGGCACCCGGATGGCCTACGCCGGCACCCGGCACCGCAGTCTCGGCCAGGCGGCCACCGCGACCTCCAGCACCCCGCTGTTCGGTGCGGGACCGGCCCACTACGACGTCCAGCCGTCCGCCCTCGGCGACCAGCTGGTCTTCGCGAGCCTGCGCGACGAGGAGACCCCGCAGATCTATCTGCGGTCCGCCGACGGTTCCGTACGGCGTCTGACCAGCGGCATGGACGCGGCGCACCCCCGGCTGACAGCGGACGGCACGTCCGTGGTGTTCGACGCGGCCGAGTCCGTGGGCCTGGGCGACGGGACGCAGCGCGACCTGTGGCTGGTGCGCACCGACGGCACCGGCCTGACGCGGCTCACGGACACCCCCGCGAACGAACAGAGCCCGACGGTCTCCCCCGAAGGGCAGCGGTTGGCGTACGTGAGTGACAGCGACGCGTCGGCCGGAGAGCAGATCTACGTACGGCCCCTGAACGGCGGCACCGCCACCCGGATCACCTCCCCCGCGAACGGCACGGGCACCGAACCCGTGTGGAACCCGGTGAACGACGACGAGAACCGGGACTGGATCGCGTACACCGCCACGACCGTCGTCGACGGGCAGAGCCTGCCCCGGCTGCGGGTGGCGAACGCGAACGCGAACGGTGACGAACCACTGCTCGGGGGCGCGCGGGCACAGTGGCGTGCCCACGGGGCAGCGTGGTTGCCCGACGGGGACGATCTGGTGTTCCTGAGCCCCGAGATCACATGTGAGTGCGAGGGCGACTGGGACCATGTGTTCCGGGCGACCGCCCACGTCGACGAGGTCCCCTCGCTCGTGCTGAACGAGGACCGGGAGGTCTCCTCGGTCACCTGGTCCGGTTCGCTCGTCGGCGGTGGCGCGGTGGTCGAGCGCACCTCGGCGGCCGGCCCGCACGTGGTGACACTGCAGGACGCGCGTGCGGACGGCTCCGACCCGCGCGATCTGGGGCTGACGATCCTCAAGGAGGACCCGGCGGCCGACACCAACACCGATCCCACCAAGGACCCGCTGTTCCAGCCCGCCGCCGGGTTCGACCCGTGGACCGAGCGGCAGAACTACACGCCCGACGGCCGCCGGATCGTGCTGACCCGCTTCGAGGACGGCTCCCAGGGCCGTATCGAACGGATCTGGATGGCGGACGCCGACGGTTCCAACGCGGCGCCGCTGCCGCTCGCGGGACGCGGTGCGGCGGACTGGGACACCGACCCGACGTTCTCCCCGGACGGCAAGTCCCTTGCCTTCACCCGGACTTCGCCGGGTGGCGTCGGTGAGGCCGCGGGTCCCAGCCGCATCCTCGTCGCGGACGTGGCCACCGGCGCGATCACCGGGCAGATCACCCCGCCGGCCGGGGAGCAGACGGGCGGCGACGCCCAGCCCACCTGGTCCTCCGACGGCACCACCCTGGCCTTCACCCGCAACGAGGTGATCGACGGCAACGGCGGCAACAAGCACATCTGGACCGTGCCCGTGGATCGCCTGGACCAGCAGCGCGACCTGAGCGCCACGATCTGCCCGGGCGGCTGCGCGGTCATCGACGACAGCCCGGCGTTCTCGCCGGACGGCACCGGCATCGCCTTCAACCGCAAGAGCGGTGGCGGCGTGGTCGACGAGCGCGGCGGCATTCTCCTGACGTCCCTCACGGGCGACGACTGCCGGGTGCTGACGCCCGCCGACCTCGACCTGCCGGGCGCCTGCGGCCGGCCGCTGCCGGACACCTCGGCGACCGGACCGTTCCAGCCGCGCGACGCCGCGTGGACGGCCGACGGCAAGAGCCTGGTGATCAGCTCGCGGGCCGAGGCAGCGGTCAACAGCCCCGAGAAGCTGAGCCTGTTGGACGTCGACTCCGGCGACCTCACCCCGCTCACCAGCACCCTCGCGGGCCGGCAGAAGGAACCCAGCGTCCAGCAGTCCGTGAACCTCGCGGTGCAGGCGCCCGGGACCACGCCCGAGGTCACCGTCGGCAAGACCACCACGGTCCAGGTCGGCCTGGTGAACAACGGGCCCGCCGCCTCCCCGGGCACCACCCTGACCGTCGTCCCGCCGATCGGCGTACAGGTCACCAAGGTGACCTGGCCCGGCGGCACCTGCGACGCCGCCTCCCTCCAGTGCAACGTCGGCGTGGTGCAGCCCGGCATCACCGTCACGGTGAGCGTCACCCTCACCGGCCTCACCCCCGGTGACCAGCCCGTCGACTGGTCGGTCACCGGCACGGTCCTGGACCCCGAGCCCAGCGACAACGCCGGCCGGACCGTGGTCCCGGTGCGCGAGGCCCCCCCGGCCCCGACACCCACCCCGACCCCGACACCCACCCCGACGCCCGTCCCGCCCACTCCGACGCCCGTCCCACCGACCCCGACGCCCACAGCTCCCGCCGAGCCGCCCGTGCCCGCCGAGCCGCCCGCTCCCGACGCCGGACCCGGAGTGCAGGTCAACGCCCAGCCCAACCCGGGCTACGTCGGCGGACGCGTCGTGGTGACCTACACCGTCCGCAACGGCCGCAACGCGCTCGCGACCGGGCTGCGGCTGCGCATCGGCCTGCCCAAGGGCATCCCGAACAACGGGTCGCCGGCGGGCTGCGACACGTCCTGGGTGTGCGCGCTGCCGGACCTGAAGCCGCGCGCGAGCACCGTGGTCCGGGTCGTCCTCAGCCCGGACAAGGCGCTGACCGGCACCGTCACCGGCGTTCTCACCACCACCGGCACGGACGCCGACAAGGGCGACAACACCGCCCGGCAGCGGCTGCGGATCCTCCAGCCGCGCATCGTGGCGGTGCCGAACATCGGCAAGCCCGGCTTCGTCACCTCCGTGCGCGGCAAGGACTTCCCGCCGGGCGTGCCGGTGAGGTTCACCTGGAAGCCGGGGATCACCGCGGCGGCGGCGCCGACCGTCCCCGGCCGCGACGGCACGTTCATCGGCCAGCTGCTCATCCTCGCCAAGGACCAGACCGGACCGCGCGTCATCACCGCCAGGGGCCGCGGGTTCTCGCCGGTGACGACCGACTTCCTGGTGGTCAGCGGGACCATCCAGCCGCCCGGCGAGGTGATCCGCCGGTGATCCACGAGGTCGACGAGGGGCTGCGCCGGCTGCTCGGCGAGTCCGGCCTGGAGGCGTCGGGCGTCGAGGTGGCCTTCGACGCCCCCACCCGGGACTGGGCCGCGCGCCGCAGCGCCCCCACCGTCTGCGTCTTCCTCTACGACATCCGGGAGGACGCCACCCGGCGCGGCAGCGGCGCCGGTGAGGTGTACGACGCCGACGGCCACCTGGTGGCGCGGCGCACCCCGCCGCGCTGGTTCGAGCTGACGTACCTGGTCACGGCGTGGGCGACCCGCCCGCAGGACGAACACCGCCTGCTCTCCCAGGTGTTGGCGACGCTGGTGGCAGGCGGCACCCTGCCCGCCCGCCTGCTCACCGGCACCCTCGCCGACCTCGGCCTGACGGTGGGACTCGACGCCGGCGGGGTCGGGCTCGACGCTCCGGCCGCCGCCGACGTGTGGTCGGCGCTCGGCGGGGAGCTGAAGGCCTCGCTGCAGATACGGGTGAGCGCGCCGCTCGCCGGCGTGACCACGGAGACCGCACCGCCGGTCACCGAAGGCCTCGTCGTGCGCACCGCCACCCGGAGCGAGGGCGGAGAGGCGACGCCGGGCCGCCGCCTGCGCTACCAGGAGACCACCGACCCGGGCCCGGACGGCGGCTTCGCAGGCCCGCGCGAACGGGTCCCCGCCCCCACCCGTCGCCGCCGGGGGGACCGCCAGCCGTGACACACACCGTCGAACCCGTCGTCGTGGCCGACCGTGTGTCCATCGACGCCGAACCCCTCCCCACTGACGTAGAACCCCTTTGGTCACGGCTCCAGTTGGTCGAGGAGCGGGTACGGCACGCCGTGGCCCTCCGCCGTTCCGCCGACCCCGACCCGGACGACCCGTACCGCGGCCAGTACCTCACCCCCGACGCCGTCGCCCGCATCCTGGACGAGCCGGGCGGCCTCGACATGCCCGCGCACGAGCCCTGGCAGCCGCCCGCCGGTTCCGTCCTCGACGGCCTCGCCCGAAGGTTCGGGCTGTCCCCGCTGGACCTGGACCTGCTCCTGGTCGCGGTGGCACCCGACCTCGACGCACGGTTCGAGCGGCTCTACGGCTACCTCAACGACGACCTGACCCGCCGTCGGCCCACGGTCGGGCTCGCCCTGGAGCTGTGCGGGCTGGCCGGTGCGGCAGTCGCCCGGTTCCGGCTCGCTTCCGGCTCGCCGCTGATCGCGGGGGGCCTGGTGGAGGTCACCGAGCCCGAACGGCCGCCGCTGTCACGGGTGTTGACGGTCCCCGACCGGGTCACCGGGCATCTCCTGGGCAGCGCGCGGCCCGATGCCCGGCTCGCCGGGGTGCTCGGCGAGGCCCGCGAGGACCCGACCGCCGAGACACCGGACGTCCACCGGACGGCGGCCGCGGCCGGCACCGGCGTCGGCCTCGTCCATCTGCGCAGCCGGGGCGGCGACGCGGCGGGGCTGGCCACCGCGGCCCTGCACGCGACCGGGCTGCGCCCGCTCGTCCTGGATGCGACGGCGCTCGCCCGGCGCGCAGGCGACGTACCGGAGCTCGCCCGGATCGCCGCCCTCGAAGCCCGCCTGACCGGCGCCGGAGTTGTCCTCGGCCCGCTCGAAGCGCTTCCCGGTGAGCCCGCCGAACGGGCCCGCACGCTGGGCGCGTTGTGCGCGGCGCTGCGGGGCATCCCTCTGATCACGCACGGGACCGTCGGCTGGGCCCCGGAGTGGGCGGCCGACACGCCCGTCGCCCTGACCGTGCCGGCGCCTTCGCCCGAGCGGCAGGCCGCGCGCTGGCGGTACGCCCTCGAACGGGCCGCCGACAACACCTCCGGTGCCGGCCTCGCGATCGGCGACGTCGACGTGCTCGCCGACGCGGTCGCCGCGCACCGCCTGGACTCCGGGCAGTTGCACCGCGCCGCCGACGTGGCGGTGCGTACGGCCGCCCTCGACGGCCGTCCGGTCCGCGCCGACGACCTGCGCACCGCCGTACGCGCCCAGAACGGCGCGGGGCTCGACCGGCTCGCCCGCCGGGTGGAGCCGGGCGTCGGCTGGGACGACCTGGTGCTGCCGCCCACCACGGACCGGCGGCTGCGCGAACTCGCGCTGCGCGCCCGCCACCGCGAGCAGGTGCTCGGGCAGTGGGGGATGCGGCCCGGCGGCGGCCGGGGGCGCGGTGTGATCGCGCTGTTCGCGGGCGAGTCGGGCACCGGAAAGACGATGTCCGCCGAGGTCGTCGCCGCCGACCTGGGCATGGACCTGTATGTGGTGGACCTGTCCACAGTTGTGGACAAGTACATCGGGGAGACCGAGAAGAACCTGGAGCGGATCTTCACCGAGGCCTCCGCGGTCAACGCGGTGCTGCTCTTCGACGAGGCCGACGCGATCTTCGGCAAGCGCTCGGAGGTGAAGGACGCGCACGACCGGCACGCCAACATCGAGTCGGCGTATCTGCTGCAGCGCATGGAGTCGTTCGACGGGATCGCGGTGCTGACCACCAACCTGCGGGCCAACCTCGACGAGGCGTTCACCCGACGCCTCGACGTGGTGGCCGACTTCCCGGTGCCCGACGCCGGCCAGCGCCTCGCCCTGTGGGAACGCTGCCTGGGCGACCGGCTGCCCCGCGCCACCGACCTCGACCTCGCCTTCTGTGCCGACCGCTTCGAACTCGCCGGCGGCTCCATCCGCGCCTGCGCGGTGACCGCGGCCTACCTCGCGGCCGAGTCCGCCGGCCCGCTCACCATGCGGCAGCTGGTGACGGCGGTCGCGCAGGAGTACCGCAAGCTGGGGCGGCTGCTCCTGGAGAGCGAGTTCGGGCCGTATCTGGCGGCGGCCACCGAGGCCTGAGCGGATTTCACCGCCTCGGCTTCCCCTTCTCCGAGGCCTTGTTGTACTGGCTCACGCCGTCCTCGTACTCCTCCGCTGCGAAACTCGGGTCGGACGTCATCGCGACGTCGTCCGCATTACGGACCAGTCTGATGCTGTCGAACAGCTCGGCAGGGATGACGAGTTCATCGGAACCGTGGTACGTCATGACCGGCCCGGATCCGGAATCGCTGTCGCTCTCGAACCCGACACCGCCCTCCTCGTCGTCCAAGGCCTTCTGCACATCGACGCCGTTCTTCACATAGACCGCGACCAGGAATTTCCCCCAGGTCTTCGCTTCCTTCTTCGCGGCGGCCGTGCCGGACGCCTTCACCCCTTGGGGCCCGACCACCGGAGCGACGTAGAACCCCACGCCCTTCCCTATGCCGTTCGCCATACCGGCCCTGGCCAGATCAGGCCCGTGTGTGATCAGACTTCCGACGCTTTCGATGTGGGTGCCGTGGAAGCCGACCAGGCGGTAGCCGGACAGACTCTCGTTCAGCGCCTGCCGGTGTTCCTCGAGCGCGTCTTCGGGCATGTCGCGCCGGAATTCCAACGGCTCCGGCACACCGAATTCGTCCTCGCCCCACGTGCCCTCGTCCCAGTTCTCCCCCGTAAGGGATTCCGAAGAGGCCACACTGGAGCGTTCCGATTCCTCGTCGCTGCTGCTGTCGTCGCTGTTCTGGGCCCTCGATGGGCGGAAGAAGCCGCCGTCGCTTCCGCTGTCGCTGCTGCTGCTGTCGGCCTCCTGCGCCCTTTGGCGGGCGGCGACGACTTCCCGCAGAGCGTTCCACACCGCGTCGTGGCCGACCGGGTCTTCCAACCGCTCCAGCCTCGCCAGGACCCTTTGCAGGATGGCGGGTTCGGCGTAGTTGCGGGGTGCGGGGTGCACGGGGTGGCCCACCAGCCACACGAGCAGGTCCGACGCGGAGCGAATCGTCGTGGGCCCTTCGTTCCCGCCCTGGATGTCGAGTTCCTGGCGCTGTACGTCCGTCACCCGCTGGACGGCCGTATCGTCGCTCAGGGCCCGGTGGTCCACCGAACGGGCGATCTCGTGGCCGCCGGACGAGCGGAGGCCGGCACCGGCCGACGGGGCCGACGTGCTCATGACCCTTTTCGCGTTGGCTTCCGCCTCCTTCTCGAACCGGTCGGACGGGTCGGACACGCTCAGTCCCGCCCCGTTGTCGGTTCCGGCGACGGGCCCCTGGCGCTGCTGGACGACATGGGTGAGCTCGTGCGCGAGGGTGTGCTTGTCGCCGCCGCCGTCGCCGAGGACCACATGACTGCCGGAGGTGTAGGCGCGGGCCCCGATGGCGCGGGCCGAGCGGGCGGCGGTGGCCCCGGTGTGCAGTCGTACGTCGGAGAAGTCGGTGTCGAAGCGGGACTCCATGTCCTGGCGCACCGGCGCGGCGAGGGGTTTGCCCGCGGAGCCCAGGACTTCGTCCACTCCGTGGTCGAGCTGCTCCACGGCGGGTGCGGGGCGGGCGCGGCGGGCGATCATCGCGGTCACCGCGGCGTTGCCCGCGCCGCTCTGCGCCGCCCGGAGGGCGTCGGCGGTGAGCGGGGGCGGTACGGCGCTGCCTGCGGACGTCTCCCGGCGGGCGGTGGCCGGGCCGCGCGTGGCCTGCCGGGTCTCGTTCTGCTCGGCGTGCGCCCCGGACGTCCGCAATTCACTGCCTCCTGGTCGGCGCACTCCTGCTGCTGCCCCCAGTGGACCGCCCGGGCGAACGGGATGTCCAGGCCCGTACGGGCAGAGCGAGGGCAAGCCGGGGCGGTGGCCGGACAGTTGGAGCGGGCAACGAAGGCAGTGATCTTGCCCCTGGTCAGGTCCCCGCGGCCCTGTCGTCCCGGCGGGCGTCCGCGCAGACTCGCCCTGGACACAGGTGACCCACCCGTAGGACGCGAAGGAGCGAGCATGCCGACGTACCTCACCCCGGGCGTGTACGTGGAAGAGGTGCAGTCCGGTGCCCGACCGATCGAAGGGGTCGGCACCGCCGTCGCCGCGTTCGTAGGGTTCGCCGAGAACGGCCCGTTCCACACGCCGACACTGGTCACCAGCTGGGACCAGTACACCCAGACGTTCGGCGGCTTCACCGAAGGCGCCTACCTGCCTCTCTCGGTCCACGGCTACTTCTCCAACGGCGGCGGCGCCGCGTACATCGTGCGGATCGGCGGCCAGGCCGAGGACGCCTCCGCCCCGTCGGCCGACGGCGGCCGACGCGGCAACAAGGCCGCGGAGCCGGTGGCTCTCGGCGGCTTCCTCGTCGCGGCCAAGCCGGGTGTCACCGGGGTGTCGGTCGAGGTCGCCGACGCGGACGGCGAGAACCCGCCGGAGGACCGCTTCAAGGTCCTGGTCCGCCAGGGCGACCAGGTCGCGGAGACGTACGAGGCCTCCACCCGCAAGAACGTCAAGGGATACCTGGTCAACCAGGCCCGCGCCTCCAAGCTGATCCAGGTCACCGAGCAGCAGTCCGCCGCCCAGACCCGGCCCGCCACCCAGACCCTCGCGGTGCCCGACGCCCCGGCCGCGCCCGCCACGAACAGCTCCGGCGAGGTGGCCCGCCTCAACCCGGCGGAGTACGTCGGCGACACCGCCGCCCGCACCGGGTTCGGCGGCCTGGAGACCATCGACGAGATCACCATGGTCGCGGTGCCGGACCTGATGAGCGCCTACCAGCGCGGCGACATCGACGCCGAGGGCGTGCGCACCGTGCAGCTCGCGGTGATCTCGCACTGCGAGCAGATGGGCGACCGCGTCGCCATCCTGGACACCCCGCCCGGCCTGGGCGCCCAGCAGGTGCGCACCTGGCGCAACGACGAGGCCGGCTACGACTCCCGCTACGCCACCCTCTACTACCCCTGGGTGCGGGTCTTCGACCCGGCCACCGGACGCAACACCACCGTCCCGCCGAGCGGCCACATCGCCGGCGTCTGGGCGCGCAGCGACGGCGAGCGCGGTGTGCACAAGGCGCCCGCCAACGAAGTCATCCGCGGCGCGGTGGACCTGGAGCTCCGGCTCAGCAAGGGCGAGCAGGACCTGCTCAACCCGATCGGCGTCAACTGCGTACGGGCCTTCCCCGGCCGCGGCATCCGCATCTGGGGCGCCCGCACCCTCTCCTCCGACCAGGCCTGGCGCTACCTGAACGTGCGCCGCCTCTTCAACTACCTCGAAGAGTCCATCCTGTTGGGCACCCAGTGGGTGGTCTTCGAGCCGAACGACGACCGGCTGTGGTCCAGCATCCGGCGCAACGTCACCGCGTTCCTCACCGAGGAATGGCGCCGGGGCGCACTGTTCGGCCGTACGGCCGAGGAGGCGTTCTACGTCAAGTGCGACCGCGACAACAACCCGTCGGAGTCCATCGACCAGGGCCGTGTCATCTGCGAGATCGGCGTCTCGCCGGTCAAGCCCGCGGAGTTCGTGGTGTTCCGGCTGGCCCAGTTCTCCGACAGCACCAGCCTCATCGACGAGTGACCTGCGGGTCGAGCAGACGACTGACCTACGGGTCAAGCAGACGAGTGACCTGTGGGTTAAACAACGGAAGGTGACAGACAGTCATGTCAACGGGCGATGCTCTTTCCACTCACGTCTTCGGCGTGCAGCTCGGCGGATACCTGGTCGAGTCGATCCAGGAGATCAGCGGGCTGACCGTCGAGGAGGAGGTCGTCGAGGTACGTCAGGTCAGTGCGGAGGGCAAGCAGATCATCCGCAAGCAGCCCGGCGCCCGGCAGGCCGGTGAGATCACGATCACCCGGGGACTCGACCAGAGCAGCGAGTTCACCAGCTGGATCAAGGAGACCCTGAACAACGGTGCCGTGAACTCCGCGCGGCAGAACCTCACCATCGAGATCAAGGACACCGAGGGCAACACGGTCCGCCGCATCCAGCTGATGCAGGGCTGGGCCTCCAAGTGGGAGGGCCCGTCCCTGAAGGCGGGCGAGTCGGCCGCGGCCACCGAGTCCGTGACGATCGTGTTCGAAGAGATCATCGTCGAATGAGGCGCCGTACGGTCACGGCGGGCAACCTGGAGGAGATCCTCCAGGCCACGACGCCCGCCGCCGGGCCGGAGCAGGGGGCACCGCCCCCCGCCCCCGCCGCCCCGGCGCCCCGGGAGGACCGCGGGCTGCGCACCGAGTTCGAGTTCGAGCTGCCGCGCGGCTACGTGGACGAGACGGGCACGGTGCACCGGCACGGCGCGATGCGCCTGGCCACCGCCCGTGACGAGCTGCGTCCGCAGATCGACCTGCGGGTCAAGGAGAACCCGGCGTACCTGAGCGTGGTGCTGCTGAGCCAGGTGATCACCCGGATCGGCTCGATCACCGATGTGCACGCCGGGATCGTGGAGCGGATGTACGCCACCGACGTCGCCTTCCTCCAGGACTTCTACCGTCGCGTCAACAGCGAGGGCCACACCCGCGCCGCGGTGACCTGCCCGCACTGCGAGGGCGGCTTCGAGGTCGACCTCTCGGGTGGGCGCCTGGGGGAATCGTGACGTACGCCCTTCCCCGGCTCCGGGAGGAGATCGCGTACATCGCCTATCACTTCCACTGGCAGCGCGAGGAGATCCTCGACCTGACCCACGGCGAACGCCGGCAGTGGGTGGCGGAGATCGCCCGTATCAACACCCGTGTGAACGAAGGCGGTTGAGCACATGGCATGGCGGGACAGGCTGCGCCGCCGGGCCGCCGCGGACCGCTCCGGCGTCTCGGGGGACGGTCCGTCCGACGCGGGCCAGGACCGTGGCGCGCCCGGCGACCCGTCGCCGTCCGCGCCCGCTGCCCCGGGTTCCTCGCTGCCCGGCGACTGGGACGGGGGCTGGCGCCGCACCGCCGCGCCGGAACTCACCGTGTCCCGCGCCCCGCTCGGCGTCAGCGACGGCCTCGCCTTCCGCGCGGGCCTGGCGGCCTGGCAGAACCCGTCGTTCGACAGCGGCCTCGGGCACGCGCTGCTGCCCGCCGCTCCGACCGGCCTGGTACGCGGTGTCACCCGCCCTGCCGCCTCGCAGCCCACGCACACCGCCGGAGGGCCGCTGCTGCTGAGGGCGTTGCGGCCGGAAGGGGCGCACGGTTCGGGGGACGGAACCCTGGACGGACCGACGGCCGCCCGGACACCTCAGGCTGCGAGCCGGACGGGTCCGAGGGAGCGGAAGTCGGGCTCGGCGGCTTCCGGTTCGAGCGCATCCGCCGTACGGCCCTCCGGTAGCGGTACCGGAGACAACCCCACTGCGGGGGAGGGGCGTTCGGGCGGCGGCGCTCCTCGGTCCCGTGGCCTCACGTCCTCGGATTCCCCCGCCGTCCTCTCCTCGTCACCTGCCTCCGTCCAACGGGCCGTCGAGCCGGGCGCGAGCCCGGCCGTGGCCCCCGCCGACACCGGCCACCAGCAGCCGGTCGTTCCCAGGACCCCGCTCGTGCGACGTGTGGCGGTCGTCGTGCCGCCCGCAGCCCCCGGCGGGGCTGCGCCCCGACCTGCTTCTGGGGCGAACTCCGGCCGCACATCTGCGACTTGGACCGCTTCCGGTGGTCGTACGTCTTCGGGCCCGGCCGTCCAGCGCGCCGTGACGGAGGCGACCGGGCCGCAGCCGGAGGCATCCCGTACTTCCGGCGCCGACGGGTCCCACCCGGCTGTCCGGCTCAGCCCGTCGGGGCCTCGCCTGACCGTCGCCCGTCGCCCGGCCGGACCCGCGCGCCGGATCGCCGCCGTGCGGCCCGCCAACCCTCCGGCGCCCGACACCGCCCCAACGCCTGACGCCTCTGCCACCACAACACCGGCCAGTACGACCACGGGCTCCACCGCCCCCGTACAACGCACCGCCACGCCCGCGCGAAGCCGCGCGCCCCTCGGCGCCCCGCTGAGCGAACTCCCTTCCACAGCAACACCGTTGACGCAGAGCACCCCCGCGTCCGGCACCGGATCCGCACCCGGTCCGACGCTGCCCGTCGTCCAACGCCAGGCCGACACCTCGGGGGCGAAGGACAGCGGTACGGGCGGTACGAGCGGTACGGGCGCCACGAGCGGTACGAGCGGTACGGGCGCCACGAAGAGAACGGCACCCGCTGCCCAGGCCGACGCCCCGCGCCGGACCCCCGCGCCCGCCCCCGGCCCCGGCAGCACGGGCGCCCGCGCGCGCGGTGGCCTGGGAGCTCCGCTGCCCGCGCTGCCGCCGAGCGCCGAACTGCCCGGTTCCGCCGCGCCCCGTGCGTCTCGTACGACGACGCCCGGCCCGGACGTCCAGCGCGCTCCGGTACGTCCGGGCCAGAGCTCCGCAACCGCTCCGGTGCCGCCCACCGGGGCCGCGCCCCTCGCTCCGGGAGCGGATGCCCCGCTGCTGGGGACGGCCGACGTCCAGCGCAGCCTCGCGGACCACTCCACCACCGGCGGCACCACCAAGGCCGTTCCCGCGGACCACGCGAACGGGCCCGCCACACCACTGGTGACGCCGCCCCCGGCTGTCGCCCCCGTAGCCACGGAAGGCGCGGCAGGAAAAGAGCGACGCCCCGCCGCGGCGCCCGGTGGGGCGAGCGCCGGCGGGCCGGGCTCGGGCGGATCCCGCGTTGATGGATCGCGCGCTGACGGACCGACCTCCGGCAGACCCCGAGCGGACGCCCCGAGCTCCCGCAGGCAAAGGCCCCAACACTCCGCCGCCTCGGGCCCGGTAGTCGTGGCCAGGGCCGTGACCGCAGGCACCGCAGGCACCCCAGGCACCGCACGTACCCGGCCCGCCGGCTCGGCAGGTGCGCGCCCCCTCACCGTCACCAGCTCCGCAGCACACTCCGCTACGACGCCACACCGCACCCTCTCGCTGCTGGCCGCCCGCCCGCTCACCCTGACCACCCGGACCCCGGAAGGGGCGGCACCACCCGCCGCCGCCCGCTCCGGCAGCCGTCCCGTGGTGGCGGCGCGCTGGCCCGGTGCACCGGGCGCCTCCCAGGGGGACACCGTGTCACCCACCGCGCCACCCACCGGGGCGCCCGCGCGCCGGTTCGGCACACCGGCCGCCTCCCCGGGCGGCTCCCCGGGCGGTTTCGGGGCCCCCACGCGCCCGGCACTCGGCCCGTCCGCGCCCACTCAGGCCACACCGCAGCTCCAGCGAGCCACGACCTCGTACCCCGGACCGCAGGGCAAGGACGCAGGCGTACGAACGACCGCCTCCCCGGCCCCGGTTCAGCGTGTCCCGGTCGTCCGTCCCGCGCCGCCCCGCCTGCCGACCGCCGGCGCGACCGCAGCCGTACCGGCGAAGCCCCTGCCGGTGACCGCCCCGCAGGCGCCGCCGCTCGCGGACCGCCCGTCGGCGGCTACGGCACCGGGGGGACCCGTTCCCGTGGTCCGGCCGAGGAGCGTTACGGCGGCCGGCGGAACCGGCGGAACCGGCGAGGCGGCACTCGCGGTGCAGCGCGACGCACGAGGCCGCCCGCGGTCGTCCTCCGCGCCCCCCGCGCCGCCAACAGGCGCACTGGCCAAGGAGGTTCCGGCACCCGGCCGGAAGCGGTCGTCGTCCGTGTCCTCTGTGTCCTCCGAGGCCTCCGAGTCTTCCGCGGCCTCCGAGTCAGCCACGTCGTCCGCCGCCTCCGGCAAGAACGCGGCCCGCCGCACCGAGACCCGCCAGGACGACCCCGGCCCCGACCTCGACGACCTCGCGCGCCGCCTGCTCGACCCGGTCTCGCGGCTGATGCGCATCGAGCTCCGGCGCGACCCCGGCCTCGACCTCGACGACCTCTCGCGCCGCCTGCTCGACCCGGTGGCCCGGCTGCTGCGCACCGAGCTGCGCCGCGGCCGGGACCGCACCGGACGCCCCTACGACGGACGCCGCTGAGGGCACGCAATGGACGACGAACGACTGACGAACGACTGACGGGCGAGTGACGGACGAATGACCGACAGCATCTTCGCGACGAGCGTGTTCTTCCGGCTCGCGATCGGCGGCAACGACCTGGGCGCCTTCCACACCTGCTCCGGCATGGGCGCCGAAGTCGAGATGGAGACGTACGCCGAAGGCGGCAACAACGGCTTCACCTGGCAGCTGCCCGGCCGCGTGACCTGGTCGAACATCACGCTCAGCCGGCCCGTCACCGCCGACACGGCGAAGATCGCCCGCTGGCTCGACGAGACGCTGAAGCGGGTGGAGCCCAAGGACGGCGAGATCGTGGCGCTGAAACCGGATCTGACGCCGATCATCAGCTGGCAGGTGTTCGGGATCGTTCCGGTGCGCTGGCAGGGGCCGTCCTTCGACCCCGCCAACTCCCAGGCGGCGGTGGAGACATTGGAGATCGCCCACCAGGGCCTGCGCCCAGCCTGACCCGCCCTCACGAAAACCGCCTTACGAAAGCCACCTCACGAAAACCGCACTCAACAGCCGTCCCGTCCCCGAAAGGAAGTCCCGGCATGTCCTCAGCGGCCCGCTCCAGCCGAGCCAGGGCTCAGCTGACCCTGAAGGAGCCCCCGGCCTCCGTCGGGGCGAAGCCCGGCGGGACGATCGCGCAGCTGAACCTGCAGTTCAACCCCTCGACCCTGGAGCTGCGCAAGACCACCGAGTGGCGGCGCACCCCGTCCCGGATGGCGGGGCAGTCGGCGCTGCCCGAGTTCGTCGGCAGCGGCCCGCGCTCGCTGAGCCTCGAGGTGTTCCTGGACGCCACCGCCACCCACGACAACTCCGTGGAACTGGCGGTGGAGAAGCTGATGAAGGGGTGCGTGCCGACCCCGGCCAGCCTGGGCCGCAAGAAGCCGGCCAGCCCGTGGGTGCGGTTCGAGTGGGGCACGGCGCGGACGACGTCGTTCGACGGGGTGCTCGCCAGCCTGTCGGTGTCGTACACGCTGTTCGACGTGGACGGACAGCCGCTGCGGGCCACCTGCGCGCTGTCCATCGAGGAGGCGAGCGTCGACCCGGCGGGCCAGAACCCGACGTCCGGCGCGCGCACCGCCCGCAGCACGCACACCGTCGTGACGGGCGACAGCCTGGCCCTGCTGGCCTGGCGGGAGTACGGAGACGCGACCGCCTGGCGGGTCATCGCGGAGGCCAACGACATCGACGACCCGATGGCTCTCGTACCCGGCACCGAACTGGTGGTGCCGGGGCTGCGTGACGCGGGCGCAGAGGAGGACCAGTGACCACACCCGAGGCGCGGGGCGGCCGGTCGTTCGCGGCCGATCCCATCATCCAGACGCCCGCCGAACTCCCGCAGATCTGGGCCGCCCAGCTGGTGAGCTGTGTGGTCGACGAGAACATGGGCCTGCCGGACGCGGCGGTCCTCAGCTTCCGCGACCCCGACCACGAGTTCCTGCAGGCGACCGGCATCACCATCGGCACCCCGCTGAAGGTGTCGGTGGTGACCGTGTCCGGGAAGGCACGCGAGCTGCTGTTCAGCGGCGAGGTGACCGCCCTGGAACTGGACCGGGACGGCACGGGCTCGTTCACGGTCGTGCGCGCCTACTCCAAGGCGCACCGTCTGCAACGGGGCCGCAAGGTGGTGGCGTACCGGAACATGACGGCGGCGGCGATCGTCCGCAAGGTGGCCGCCGGGGCCGGGCTGGCCTGCGGGAAGGTCGAGGCCGCGCCGGTCACCTACGACCAGCTGTCGCAGGCGAACGTGTCCGACTGGGACTTCTTGCAGTTCCTGGCGGGGGAGAGCGGCGCGCAGGTGCAGGTCGACGACAACGGGCTGCTGCAGTTCACCAAGCCGCAGAAGGCGTCCGCCGCGCCGGCGCCGTCGACCTCGGCCACCCGCAACCCCATGGTGCTGGAGTACGGGCGCAACCTGCTGGCGCTGCGGGCCTCACTGTCGGCCGCGGACGGCGCGCAGCAGGTGGAGGTGCGCGGCTGGGACGTCACCACGAAGCGGCCACTGGTGGCCCCCAAGGCGTCGGTGAACAGCGAGACGGTGGTGCCGGGGCTGAGCCCGGCGTTCGCCGCCCGGTTCGGCAAGTCGAAGCTGACCGTCACTGACACCCCGTACCGCACTCATGCCGAGACGAAGGCGGTCGCGGACGCCACGGCCGCTCAAGTAAGCGCCGGATTCGCCGAGTTGGAGGCAGTGGTCGAGGGCAACCCCAAGCTGCGGGCGGGCAAACCCGTGGCGCTCGGCAACGTCGGGCAGGCGTTCTCGGGGAAGTACACGGCGACGGCGGTGCGGCACGTCCTGGAGCCGCACGGCGGATACCGGACGACGGTGTGGGTCAGCGCCAGCCCGGACCGCTCCCTGACCGGCCTGGTGACCGGAGCGAACGCGCCGAGCCGTGGCCCGCGCATGCCCGGTCTGGCGATCGGTGTGGTGACGGACGTACACGAAGAGGGCGGCGCCCAGACCGGCGCGGTACGGCTGAAGTTCCCCTGGCTGGACGACACTTACGTCACCGACTGGGTGCGCACCGTGCAGTGGGGCGGCAATGGCGGTGGCGGTGTGTTCAGCCCGGAGGTCAACGACGAGGTCCTGGTCGGCTTCGAACAGGGCCTGCTGGACAGCCCGTACGTCATCGGCGGGCTCTACAACGGTGTGGACAAGCCGTCGCCGCACGACGCCAAGGTCCCGCTGATCGACGAGACCACCGGGAAGGTCAACCGCCGCTCCATCGTGTCGCGTTCGGGGCACCGGATGGAGCTGCTGGACACGAGGGCACCCGGTCGCTCCGGGGTGCGGCTGACGACCGCCAACGAGCGCCTCGAAGTGTTCCTGGACGACCGGCGGGACCGGATCGAGTTGATCGTGTACGCCCAGAAGGACCGCCGGCGGCCCCTCACCTCCGTCGTGCTCGACAAGAAGGGCATCACCCTGGACGCGGGGCGCGGCGACGTGAAGGTGTCAGGCCGGAACGTGGACATCCAGGCCAAGGTCGGGGTGACGATCGGCGGCCGCAAGGTGAGCGTCAACGGCTCGGCGGACGTCACCGTCGACGGTGGTGCGCTGGCTGTCCTCAAGGGCACGTTCGTCCACATCAACTGACCGCTGTCCCCGATGACGACTGTCTCCCCGACACCCACCAAGGAGATCCCATGCCGGCCGCAGCCCGTACCGGTGACCCCACCAACCACGGCGGCGTGATCGCCACCCCGCCGCCCGGCGCCGCCGCGGCGGTGGCGCGTGTGCTGATCGGCGGCCGTCCCGCAGCCGTCGTGGGCAGCCTGCACACCTGCGTCATGCCCCCGCACGCGGCCCTGGGACCGGGCAACGTGATCATGCCCAACCCGGCGGGGCTCGCCCGGGGCCAGGTCCTCATCGGCGGGCTGCCTGCCGCGCGGATGCGCGACCAGACCACGTGCGGCGCGATGATCTCGGGCGGCGCCCTGAACGTCCTGATCGGGGGCGTGTGATGAGCGAGCGGTCGAATCGGCGTGACTGTTCGCACCCGTTGCGGGTCGGGCGCCCCGCGTGCGGTGGCATGGTCCTGCCCGGTGCTCCGAGCGTCCGGATCGGGAGCGTGTCATGAGCGACCGGTTCATCGGCCGCGGCTGGGCGTTCCCGCTGCGGGTCGGGCCGACCGGCGGGATCGGCATGGTCGAACGGGAGCAGGAGATCGAGGAGGCCATCCGCCTGGTCCTCGGCACCGCGCCCGGTGAGCGCCCCATGCGCCCCGACTTCGGCTGCGGCATCCACGACTACGTCTTCGCGCCCGGCGACGGCGCCACCGCCGGACGTATCGCACAGCAGGTGCGCGAGGCCCTGGAACGGTGGGAGCCGCGCATCGCGGTGGACGACGTGGTGGTCGCCTTCGACGCCGTCGAGGCCGGGACCCTCTACATCGACGTGCACTACACCCTGCGTTCCACCAACGACCAGCGCAACCTGGTCTTTCCCTTCTACACGATCCCCTCCGAGGAGGGGGCCGAGGAATGGGGCGCCGCCTGATGGCCCTGCCCTCCCCCAACCTTGACGACCGGCGGTTCCAGCAACTCGTCGACGAGGCGAAGCGGTACGTGCAGCAGCGCGCCCCGGAGTGGACCGACCACAACGTCTCCGACCCGGGCGTCACCCTGATCGAGACGTTCGCCTACCTCGTGGACCAGCTGCTGTACCGGCTGAACCGGGTCCCGGACAAGAACTACATCGCTTTCCTGGACCTGCTCGGCATCCGCCTGTTCCCGCCGGCGGCGGCCATGGCCGAGGTCGACTTCTGGCTGTCGGCGCCGCAGCCCGACACGGTGACACTGACCCCGGGCACCGAGGTGACCACCGCGGGCGGCGAGGCCGACGAGGCCGTGGTGTTCACGACCACCGGCGAACTGCGCATCGTGCCCAGCGAGTTGACCCGCCTGGTGACCGCGTCCCGGACCGGCGAGCAGAACGACCGGACCGGGGAGCTCGCCGAGGGCCACGACATACCCGCCTTCCAGGCGGCACCCCAGCCCGGCGACGCGCTGCTGTTCGGCCTGCCGACGGCGGTGCCGCGCTGCATCGTCGCGGTGAACCTGGACAGCCGCGTGGAGGGCATCGGCGTCGACCCGCGCCAGCCCCCGCTGGTGTGGGAGGCGTGGGACGGCGGCGGCTGGCAGGTGTGCGAGACCGGCGAGGACTCCACCGGCGGCCTGAACCGGCCCGGCGAGGTCATCGTGTACGTACCGGCCGGACACACGGCGTCGGTGATCGGCGGCACCCGGGCCGGCTGGCTGCGCTGCCGGGTCACCGAGCCGGCGCCGGGCCAGCCCTTCTACTCGGGGTCCCCGACGGTGCGCGAGGCGGCCGTGTTCACCGTGGGCGGCACCATGGCCGTCGAGCACGCCGAGAGCGAGACCGACGTGCCGCTCGGCACCTCGGAGGGCGTCGCCGGGCAGACGTTCCGGCTCGGCCGCCCACCGGTCCTCCTCGACGGGGAGCCCCCCGTGGTGGAGGTGTCCTCGGCCGAGGGCTGGCAGCGCTGGGACGTGGTCGAGCACTTCGGCCGCTCGGGCCCGGCCGACCGCCATGTCCAGGTCGACGCCACCACCGGCGAGTTCACCTTCCCGCCGGCGCTGCGCGAACCGGACGGCACACTGCGGCAGTGCGGCGCGGTGCCGCCCAAGGGCGCCCAGATCCGGGTGGCCCGCTACCGCACCGGTGGCGGCCCGGCGGGCAATGTCGCCCGGGGCGCGATCTCCGTACTGCGCAGCTCCGTCCCCTACATCGCACGGGTCGTCAACCGGGAGTCGGCGAGCGGCGGCGCCGCCGGCGAGACCGTCGCGAACGCCAGACTGCGGGCGCCGGACGCACTGCGCATGCAGGAACGCGCCGTCACCGCCGACGACTACGAGATCATCGCCCGCCAGGCGGCCCCCTCGGTACGCCGGGTCCGCTGCCTGCCCGCCGCGGAAGGCGCGGGCGCGGTACGCGTCCTGGTCGTGCCCGACGCGGTGGCCGACGAGGCCGACGACCGGCTCCGCTTCGAACAGCTCATCCCCTCCGACCAGGTCTTCCGGGCGATCACCACGAGCCTCGACGAACGCCGCCTGATCGGCACCCGCCTGATCGTCGAGCCGCCGGTCTACCAGGGCGTCACCGTGGTCGCCCGGCTCGCGGCGGCCCCGGCCGACACCGACCGCGTCCGCGACGCGGCCCTGGCCGCCCTGTTCCGCCACCTCAACCCGCTGGTCGGCGGCACGGACGGCACCGGCTGGCCCTTCGGACGACCCGTCCAGTACGGCGACGTCTTCGGCGTCCTCCAACGCGCCACCGGCAACGCGCTGGTCGAGGAGATCCTGCTGTTCCCCGCCGACCCGATCACCGGGCGACGTGGCGCACCGACGGACCGCATCGACGTGGCCGCGGGCGCGCTGGTCTTCTCGCACCAGCACCAGGTGGTCGTCACGGCCATGGAGCCGGAGGCACGGGGATGAGCCGCGCGGCCGTGCCCGGTCTGCCGAGCAGACACCCCATCGGCGAGCAACTACCGGCCCTGTACGCCGAGGACGACTTCGCGCAGCGCTTCACCGCCGGACTCGACACCGTCCTCGCCCCGGTGTTCGCGACCCTCGACAATCTGCCCGCCTATCTCGACCCCCGGGTGACCCCCGCCGACTTCCTCGCCTGGCTGGCGTCCTGGGTGGGTGTCGCCGACGACCCGCAGTGGCCGGTGGAACGGCGCCGCGAGGCGGTCGCCCGCGCGGTGGAACTGCACCGGTGGCGCGGTACCCGGCGCGGCATGGTCGAGGCCCTGCGGCTCGCGCTCGG
The DNA here is from genome assembly GCF_036345175.1 of Streptomyces sp. NBC_00576. Classification (NCBI taxonomy): domain Bacteria; kingdom Bacillati; phylum Actinomycetota; class Actinomycetes; order Kitasatosporales; family Streptomycetaceae; genus Streptomyces; species Streptomyces sp. NBC_00576. The sequence goes on from NZ_CP107780.1 coordinate 5,821,502, forward strand.
CGTCCACGCCGAGGTCACCGGGGACGGCGGCGCGGTGTGGTCGAGCACCCCCGGCGCCGACCTGCCGCCGGAGCCCCCCGCCGAGGTCCTGGTCCGCGTGTGGCCGGACGGGCCGGACGGCGAGGCCCGGGTGGACCCGGCCAGGGTCCAGGAGGTCGTCAGGGCCATGTGCCCGGTGCACACCGTCTGCCGGGTGGAACTCCTGCCCGGCCCGCCCATCGACGAAGGGAGGTGACGCCATGCGCGCCTGTCCCGCCTGCGGGGCGTCCAACGGCCCCACGGACGACTTCTGCGGCAACTGCGGAGCGTACTTGGGGTGGTCGGACAGTACGGGGTCTTCGGGTACGGCGGCCTCGGGTACGGGGTCTTCGAGTGCGTCGCCTTCGAGTGCGTCGCCTTCGGGTACGCCCGCGGAGCCGCCGGCCCCCGGGACGTCCTCGGCACCCTCGGCCCCGAGCACACCTGCCGAACCCCCGGCCGCGCCGGACGCCCCCCAACCCGACGCCCCCCAACCCGACGCAGCCCCGTCGGCCGCCACTCCGGCGCCCTCGTCGCCCCCGGCCGAGGAACCGGCGTCCGCCGCACCCGCCCGCGGTTCGTCGTTGCGCACCCGGCTGACGGGTCGCGGCCGAGGCGAGGAGCGGGGCGCCAGCACGGCGTCGGCCGAGGGCGAAGGCTCCGGGACCACCTCCGGCCGGCACGGGGAGACGACAAACCCCGCACCCCGGCCCAGCCCCGCCGACGCCGACGCCGAGCCCTCCGCTCCCGCCCCCCGCACGAGCGCGGCGTCAGCAGCCCCGGTCACCCCTCCTGCTCCGCCCACTCCACCGGCTCCGGCCCCTCGGAACTCGCCGGCCCCTCAGAACTCGTCGGGCCCCCGGCGCCCGGCCGGCCCCACCCCCGACACGCCAACTCCCGCCCCCATCCAGCCCATCCAGCCCGTACAGCCCGCGAAGCCGGTGGCCCCGCGCCCGGTCGTACGCCCCGCAGAGGTCCCCGACGAGGTGGCAGGCGCCCCCTGCCCCTCCTGCGGCACCCCCAACCCGCCCGGCCGCCGGTTCTGCCGACGTTGCGCGACCGCGCTGAACCCCGCCGCGAAGCCCGAACCGCTGCCGTGGTGGCGGACCGTGTGGCCGTTCCGCCGTCGGGTGCGGGCGAGTTCGGGCAGGGCGGTGCGACTCCTGGTGATCCTGGCCGTGGTCGTGGCGCTGTGCGCCGGCGCTCTCCTGCTGCTCCCCGCCGGACGCGCCCTGTTCGAGGACACCCGGGACAAACTGGGCAAGCCCAAGGCCGTGACCCCGGTGAGCATCAGGGCGAGCGCCCAGGTCCCCGGGCACCCGGCGACGAACACCACGGACGGACTGAGCAACAGCTACTGGGGCGCGCCCGCGCCCGGCGCCTCGGTGACCTACACCTTCGGCAAGCCGTTCCGGATGGTCGACATCCTCATCACCAACGGCCCGTCCAGGAACCCGGAGGACTACCACAGTCAGGCACGCGCACTCCAAGTGGACGTGGAGGTGACGACGTCCGACGGCGAGCGGCACAACAAGCAGCTCACCCTCGGCGACAAACCGGGTTTCCAGCCGAACCCCACCGGGATCAGCGACGTGAAGACGGTACGCCTGACCCTGCGCTCACCCGTCGGCCTGACTCCGGGCCGTCAACTGGCCCTCGCGGAGGTGGAGTTCTTCCAACGAAGCTGACCCGACGCCAACCGCGAACGGTTCTACGAGGACTGCTCGGCCGGCCCGTCCGTGGCAGGCCGACGGGCGCGGCTCCGGCGGTCGTACTCCGCCTGGGCCGCCGCCCGCAGCCGTACGTAGAGTGGCCCCGCCTGCCGGTGGCTGTCTCGACTCCGAGGAGGCCCGACAGCGGCTCTGTGCGGAGCGTGCGTCTGCTTCCCGTCCACTGTCTGAGCCTTCGCGATGCGCCCGCCTTCGCGATGAAGGAGCAGTGAAACCCACTCCTGAATAGCACTTCAAATGGCATGATGGGTAGCATGGCTGATGACGACGACTTCCCCCCCGGTGCCGGTCCCACCAATGGCATCTCCGTCACCTTGACTGCCGGCACCTTGCAGGCAATCCGTGAGCGGGTCGGCAAGCGTGGAGTCTCGGCGTACCTGGAGAAGGCGGCCCAGCGGCAGATAGAGCGGGACAATCTGGATGAGCTGATCGCCGACTTCGAGACGGTGCATGGCCCGGCCGATCCGGAGGCGGTGGCGGCCAAGCGTGCCCGGCTCACGGGCAGTACCGCGGACGCCGGGGCGGCCGCGTGACCGGTTGCCTGGTCTTGGACAGCGAGGGCCTGGCGAAGGCCGTGCAGCGTGACCGGGAGGTTCACGAGTGGCTTACGGCCGCCCGTGAAGCGGACCTGCCCGTTGTCACGTCCGCGGCGGTGCTCGTCGAGGTCATCCATCCAAAGATCAACGGCGCCGCCTTGAAGTGGACGCTGTCCCGGCTTCGCGTGGAGCCGGTCACGCAGACGGTCGCGCACTCTGCCGCCGCCCTGCTGCGGACCGCCGGGCTCCACGGTCACAAGTACGCCATCGATGCCATGCTGTGCGCGACCGCGCTGCAGCATCCCGGCCGGGTGACGATCCTGACCTCGGACGTCGAGGATGTCGGACTGCTCACCGCCGGCCACCCGCGGGTTCAGGCCGAGAAGGTCTGAACACGGCGGCTCGCGGACGAAGAACTCCCTCGAGACGCTCGGCGCGGAGACGGCATCGCCAAGACCCCGCACGAACTGGGCAACTGTGAGGCGGCACGCGCCATCAGCGCAGACTTGCTGCCGAGATTCGAGGCCTGGCCGGAAAGGACCACTCGAGCACAGCACGCGCCCGCAGTCGTCTGGCGGAGAACCTCCGGGCGCTCGGGCGTAACGAGGAAGCCGATGGATGGACGGGCGATGCGTCAGCGCACCCCTGCCGCGTCAAGCAGGGTGGTCACCGTGGGCGCGACGAGTCCGGTCAGCTTGTCGGCCTGAATTCCCGCGCGGGCGCTTGCACCGTCGAAGACCAGGATGAGCTGCCGGGCCAGCAGGTCGGGATCGCTCGCGCCACCCTGTTCGGCCTCGGCACGGAAAAAGGCCGTCAGGTTCGCTTTGATCTGGTGGGCCACCCGGCTCGCGGGGTGACTCTGATCCTTGAGCTCGATCTGCACGGCCAGGTAACGACAGCCTCGGAAATCAGGCGTCCCTGCCTGCGATTCCACCTGCGCGAAGACGTGCAGGATCCGCTCGCGGGGTGACCGGCCGTCGTCCGCCGGGGGCAGGAGGCTCGCCACGAAGGCAGCGGCACGCTCCTTCAGGCTCGCCGCCAGCAGTTCGTCCTTGCTCTCGAACAGCTGGTACATGGAGCGCTTGGACACCCCCGCCGCCTTGCACAGTGCCTCGACGCCGATGCCGACACCGTCTCGGTAGGTGAGCGTGGCCGCAGCCTCCAGCAGTCGCTCCCTGGGGCTTGGTTTCATTTCGGTGGTCATACCGCGAGGTTAACCCGAAGCGGACGAAATGAAAACCGATCGGTTTCCAGGGGGTTCCGGGCAGGGGCAGGGGCAGGGGCAGGGGCAGGGGCAGAGGCAGAGGCAGGGGCTCGGCGACGGCCTGGGGTAAAGACCGTCGCCGAGCCACGATGGTGTGCGTGCCTGTCGTCCCCGGCAGGGCGACACACACCGGGGCCACTCCGAGTAATGGCCCGTCTTGGGTGACCTGCCGTTACGCCGGGACGGCGGTCTTCTCGGGCTTCGTCTCCGCCGGGATGCGGTGCAGTCCCCTGCGGTCGTACCACCCCAGTACGCCGAAGCCGAACAGTCCGGCCGCCACGAGGCCGACCGCGATCATGACCCAGCCCCGCGTCAGCCCTGCGTCGGCCTGGGCGTCGTAGTAGAGGATCGAGCGGATACCGCCGGTGATCTGCCGCAGGGGCTCGAACTCCGAGAGGAAGCGGTAGAAGCCGGGCAGTGCCTCGATGGGGGTGGTGGCGCCGGCCGTGGGCACCGCCATCCCGATGAAGACCAGCGTGACCACCAGCATGCCGGGCGTGCCGAAGACCGCGAGGAGGGTGAGCGCGCCGATCCCGGTGACTGCGATGGCGCACACCGAGTACAGCCACAGCAGTGGCAGGTGGGAGGCGTCCATGCCCATGAGGCCGACCGCGCCGGCCATGACCAGGCTTCCCATCAGCAGGGACAGGCCGGCCATGAGGGTGCTGCTGATGGTGAGGGTCTGCACCCGGGTCGCCCGGATCAGCGGGCGGTGCAGGCGCAGGGGGCCCATGTCGTTGTGGGTGTAGCCGAGGGCGTGGTCGACCTGGCCGCTGATGACGTTGGCGGAGAGCATGCCGACGACCACGAGGGTGAGGGCGTAGTAGAACGCCGTCAAACCCAGGCCGCTGTGTGAGTCGAGGGGGTGGCCGTCCTCGACCGTGACGGTGGCCGGGTCGGTGAGCAGGACGCGCGCGGCGGCGGGCAGCTTCGCCTGCGCGGTCCCGATCTGGGCGGTCAGCTCCCTGCCCACCTGGAGCGAGGCGTTCTCGGCCGCCTGGGTCGTCGCCGTTCGGGCCAGGCCGGAGCCCAGGCTGCCGGCGGACTGGTTGGTCAGCACCGTCAGTGTCGGGCGGGCCGGGGTCCCGGTGGGCGCGGTACCGGTCAGTGCGGTGACGGAGGAGGTGAAGTCGGCGGGCACGACGAGCGCGCCGAACAGCTTGCCCTCGCCGAGCTCGTCCTTCATCTCCTTCTCGCCCATCACCTTCCAGTCGATCCTGTCCCCGCTCGCGGTCGACTTCTTGATCGACTCGGTGATCTGCGCCCCGAGGTTGACCTGCTTGCCGCCGGCAGCGGCTCCCTTGTCGGCGTTGACCAGGCCGACGGGCAGTTTGGTCAGGTGATCGGCCGGATCGATGTTCGCGCCGACGTAGAACACGGCGAACAGCAGCGCGAGTACGCCCGTGATGACGCCGTTCGCGATCCACAGAGGCTTGGCGCGCAGGACGCGGAAGGGGTGAATGCCACTCATGACGTACGTGTCTCTCGGTCGGTGGACGCGGGGCGTTTCGTCGGAAGCCTGGGAGCGAGGGCCGTCGGTTGCCCCTCGGCGTCGCGCGCGGCAGTCATCCGTACTCCTGGGGATTCGGGTCGAGACTCGCCCTCACAGCGAGAAACCGATCAGTTTCACAACTGTAAACTGATCGGTTTCCGCACGCAAGCCCGAGTCGAGGGGCGCGACCTGGCCGGGATCACGTCACCTGCGCGAGCCCGGCGACCGGCTCCTCGCTGCCGCGCCACCCCTGCCTGGCACCACTGCCACCACTGTTGCCACTGTCACCCGTCGGCACCCCGCCGGGGAACTCACTCCGCCGGCTGCTCCCCCCGCCCGCACGCATGACGGTGGTGGCGACGATGATTGGCGTCCTCCTGAGCCAGGCGCCGCAGCAGCCTGACGACCGGCTCGAACAGCACACTGAGGACCACCGCCCGCTCGGCGAGGGCGATCTGGTCCTCGATCCCTTCGAGCTGCGCGAAATCCAGGTCCGCGGTGGAGGTGGCGAGCCGTGCGTAGGGGATGAGGTCGTCGGCCGTGTAGTCCGTACCGAGGTGACTCAGCGCCGCGAGACTTCCGGCGAGTGCCGGGCGGTGCGGTGACGCGTCGGAGATCTGCCAGCCCATGTTCTCGATGAGAGCCTCGACCCTCGCGGCGGCTCCGCCGGATGCCGCCTCGTCGGCGGAACCCTCGCCACCTTCGCCACCTTCGCGGCCCTCGCCGTCCTTCCCGCTCGTCTCCGCGGAAGGAACGGGCAGGGCGTGGTGGACGACCGCCAGGGTCTCGAACGCGTCCAGCGGACGCTCGACGGCTTCGAGCACTTCCCGGGTGCGGGCGACGGACAGCCCCCCGAGCTGGATGAGGGAACGGATCAGACGGAGCCGCTGGATGTGCTCCTCGTCGTACTCGACCGTGGTCGGGTTCAGCGCACGCCCCTCGGGGAGCAGTCCCTCCCGTCGGTAGTACTTGATGGTCGCCGCCGGCACCCCGGACCGTCGGCTGAGCTCTGAAATCCTCATGCGCTCCCTCACGCTCAACTGTCCCTCCAGTATCGCGTTACCGGGGGTTGCCCCACTGGCCCGATAGTGCCACTATCGGCACCCGGTAGTGGAGCTATCGAGTGCTTCGCCGGTGCGCCTTCTTTGTGCGCCCGGCCTCGACACACATCGCACACCTCGCACACCTCGCACACCTCGACTCACCTCGTACTCCTCGCTTACTCGCATTCCTCGTACACCTCGACAACGGAGGGCCACGTATGTCCCAGCGAATCGGCAGAACCCACTGGAAGCGTTTCGCCATCGGTGCGGTGCCGACGGTGGTCGCCACGGCGGCTGTCGCCGTCTCCATGGCCCAGGGCGCGCTGGCCGCTTCGTTCAGCATCTCCGGTTCCGACTTCAAGGTCTCGGCCGGTTCCCTGAGCGGCACCGGATTCGCCAACTACGCGACGGTGGACGTCGCCAGGAACGGCAAGCGCGTACCCGTCGCCGTCTCGGCGCTGGAGAACGCGAAGATCACCGACATGTGCCAGTCCGTTCCGGTGGACATTCCCGTGCTCGGGACCTACACGATGACGCTCAAGGCCGGCGGATCGGGTACGGCTGTCAAGGCCAAGGACCTGTACATCGACATGACCGACCTCCAGGCCAAGTCCGGCACCTTCAGGAACGTCGACATCGGCGTCGCCACCGGCTCCATCACGAAGGGCCAGGTCAACCCCAAGGATCACGTCGATCCCGACGGCTACGCCCAGCAGGCGGACTCGATCGAGATCATCGACGCCCACCAGAGGGTCTGGGCCACTTCTGCCGGGACGTTCGAACTGGCGGGCCTGCACATGGGCATCGTGGCCGGCCGCGACGACTGCTTCTGATCACGTCCCAACCTCCTCCGCCCGCTGACGATTTGGGAACCTCCACATGACGAGTGCCGGCGCACCCGCGCACCCCCGCAGTGGCAGCGGCTTCGCCCGTGTTCGCCGGGACTTCCGGTACTGGCGGCGCACCCGCCCCTTCTGGGCGGGCCTGCTGGTGATCCTTGCCGCCGCGCCGATCATCTACTTCCCGTACTTCAACCTCTCCCTGGGCGCCCTGTCCGTGGCGATGTCCACCACCGCGGGGGCGGGATCCCTGGTCATCGGCCTGACGTTGATCGTCCTCGGCGGACTTCTGTGGTTCCAGCCGGTCATCAGGTTCTTCGCCGGATGCGTGGCCGTCTTCCTCGGTGTGCTGGCGCTGCCCATCTCCAACTTCGGCGGATTCTTCGTCGGCACGCTGTGCGCGGCCACGGGTGGACTTCTGGCCCTGGCGTGGGGCCCGGTGAACGCGTCCGGCGACACCTCCGACGACACCGAGGAGCCGTCGGGGAGGGCCGGAGAATGACCAACCAGTCGCCAGACCTCCGCGGCGAGGCCGTAGGACCCGACTGTGCCCGGCCGACGAGAGGCCGCCACGCCGTTCCCCGTACGTCCGCGCTGACCCGCCTGCGCCTGCCGCTCGGGAGGGCTCTCGCACTGACCGCGCTGCCGACCGTCCTCGTCCTGGGAAGTCAGCGTCCGCCCACGGTCGACACGGGCGCCACTGCGGCCCATACCGCTCGCGCAGAGGCGCCCGGCGACGGCGTCGACTGTGCCCGCCCCGACAACACGGCACCTCCTGCCACGCCACCTCCTGCCACGGCACCCACTCCTTCCGCTGCTCCCAGCACACCAAGTGCCCCCGCGAGCGGTGAGCCGGTCATACCGTCGGAGCACCCGGCCGACGAGGAAACAGACCTTGCCCCGGCTCCGCCTGTAGCCCCGGCCCCGGCTGCAGCCCCGGCGCCGACCGCCTCACCGAGCGCGACCACTGCCACCACCGGCCTTGCCGACATCCTCGGCTCCCTCTTCCAGGGCGACACCGAGCAGCAGAGTCCGGCACCCGACACGAGCCCCTCGCCGAGCCTGGCCGCGCCGACGCCGACGCCAACAGCGACGGCGACGGCCGCGGAACCATCCGACCCGCCACCGGCCGCACCGCACGCGTCACCCACCCCGGGCCGTAGGACCACTGAGCCGGCATCCCGATCGGCGCCCGCCACCGGGGCGGCCCGCACCTGTGACATCAGCGATCTCAAGGCGCCCGAGGATACGAGCGCCGGTCGATTCGCCGCCGAGTCCTGGAACATGAAGGGCAGCCGCCTCGAACTACGCGACCTCGTCTTCGGCGGCGTGGTGACCGTGGACACGGCCGCCGGGCCCAAGCGGGTGCTCAAGTTCTCCGCGGCGACGGTCACGATCCGCGACCTCAAGATGGCGGTGCCCGACGGCCCGCAGATCCAGCACATCGACGGAGCGCCCCGCTCGACGTCCACTCTGCGGGGCGCCGGCATCACCATGTACGTCGAGAGCCTGACGGGCACTCTCTCAGGCGTCGAAGGCATTCCCCTGCCCCCGGTCCTTCGCCTCCACCTCACGCCCGACACCGTCCCGGAGTGGCTCTACGACACGCTCGGGAAACTGGGCCTCAAGCTCCGACTCGGCCTGGACGACGCCGACATCGACCAGGCGGGACAGACAGGTGGAGAGCTCGTCGTCCCAGGGATCCACGGGTACGGAACGCCCCGGTGAAGCCGGGCAACCCTGGCGGGCTTGCGTCGGAAAACCGATCGGTTTACCTTAGTTGAAACCGATCGGTTTCTCATTCTTCTGGAGGCAGTCATGACCGCTCTGAAGGGCGCCAACGTGTTCGTCACCGGCGGCAGCCGAGGCATAGGCAAGGCGCTGGTGGAAGAGCTGTACGCGCGCGGCGCGGCCAAGGTGTACGCCACGGCCCGCGACCCGCGCACCGTGACGCACCCCGACGCCGTCCCGGTGGCGCTGGAGGTCACCGACCCGGCCTCCGTGGTAGCCGCCGCCGCGCAGGCGCAAGACGTGACCGTGCTGATCAACAACGCCGGTGGCTCGGTCGGCGCGTCCTTCCTCGACTCCCCGGTGGACGACGTGCGCAGGGAGTTCGAGACCAACTTCTACGGCCCGCTGCTTCTCGCCCGCGCCTTCGTGCCGGTCATCGAGCGCAACGGCGGCGGCCACCTCCTCAACGTGCACTCCGCGCTCTCCTGGATCGCGCTCCGCGGCTCCTACAGCGCATCCAAGGCCGCTCTGTGGTCGCAGACCAACTCCCTGCGCCTGGAGCTGCAACCGCGCGGCATCGCTGTCACCGGACTGCACGTGGGATACGTGGACACGGACCTGACGGTGGGCGTCGACGCGCCCAAGTCCGACCCGCGTGACGTCGCCGCACTCGCCCTCGACGGTGTCGAGACGGGAGCGTACGAGGTGCTCGCGGACGACATCTCACAGCAGGTCAAGGCGGGCCTGGCCGGGGATTTGGCAGGGCTGTACGCCCAACTGGCCAAGTAGGACAGAGAGCCGGCGAGTTCAGACAGGTGTCGAAGGCCGGCCACTTCATCGCCCTGGAACGGCCCGACGTGCCGACCGAGCTGTTGACCGCGGCGGCGTGAGCGCCCCGAGGCCACTGGGACCACACCTGAGGAGCAGTACATGACGGAAATCCGGACCGAGGTCGCCGAAGAGGCCGCGACCACGGCCCGAGTGGCCCGCCAGCAGGTCTTCCACGACCCCGCCCGGCCGTCCCGCATCGTCCTGCCCGTGGTGGGTGTGGTTCCGGCCTGACGGAAAGCGGTGGGAGGGCCTGCCGACTCGTCGCGTCGGCAGGCAAGGGCGCCGAAGCGGTCGCGTCGGCTTCGGCGGAGAGCGGGACCAGGGGGATCCGGGCCCTCGTGGTCAGGGCTGATCGCTGATGGCTCGGTAGGCCGCGATGTACAGGGTGTGGCACAGGTCGACCAGTTCATCGACGGTGGCGTTCTGGTGGCCGAGGGTCCAGTCCACGAGGAGTTCGTTGACTCCGCCGACGAGGCTCATCGCGGTCATGGTGAGCCGACTGGAGGGGGTTTCCGGGCCGCCAGGGAGTGGTCCGACGACGGCGGCGACCATCGCGGCGAATTCGTGCAGGACCTCACGGCGGCGTACTTCGAGACGGGGGCTGGCGCCCACGACCTCGATGAGCACCAGGCGGGCCATGCGGGCGTCGCCGGCCAGTGTGCGGATGAACACCTCCAGGCCGGCGCGTAGTTGGGCGTCGACATCGGGTGCGGCGGCGGCTGCGGCCTGCGCGGTTTCGGCGCTGATCGTCGCGATCAGCTCGTTGTAGACCCCGGCGAGAAGGTCTTCGCGGTCGCGGAACGACTCGTAGAAGTAGCGCTCGGTCAGTCCGGCATGCGAGCACACCTGCTTGACGGAGACCGAGGCGTATCCGACCGTGCCGAACAGGTCGAGGCCCGCCTGGATGAGGCGGGTGCGGCGCTCCTGCCGGCGTTGCGCTGCGTCGCGTCCGCCGTAGCGCCGCCCGGCGGTCTGTGTGCCGGTCATTTTTCCCCTTCGCAGAGGTGTTGACACCGGTGTGCTCCGAACTGACACTCTAGCTTGTCAGTTCATCTGACATGGCATCGTGTCAGAAATGCGTGGGGGCCGCCTGCCGCTCGGCGGTCCGCTCGTGCCCAGGGCAAGGAAGGGGCTCGACCGTGGCAGCACCGCCCAGGAATCCGTACACGTTCAGCCGAAGAGAGCGCGACCGCGACAGGCTCTCCCGTACACAACCGCTGACCGGCCGAGTGATCGCGGTCACCGGCGCGGGCCGCGGAATCGGGCGTGCCGTCGCAGCCCGGCTCGCCGCGGCCGGAGCCGCCGTGGCGATCGGCGATCTCGACGCGGAGCTCGCCAGGGAGACGGCCGGCGCCATCGGCGCGCATCCCGGTGGCCGACTGCTCGGGCTGTCTCTCGACGTCACCGACACACCGTCCTGCGAAGACTTCCTGCGCACCGTCGAGACCGAGCTGGGGCCGATCGACGTACTGATCAACAACGCCGGAATCATGTGGGTGGGCCCCTTCGAGGAGGAACCGGAGGAAGCCGCCCTGCGCCAGTTCGACGTCAACGTCCACGGCGTACTGCGCGGGATGAAACTCGTGATCCCGGGGATGCGGAAACGCGGTCGCGGCCACGTGGTGAACATCGCCTCCGCCGCCAGCAAGGTCGCCCCGGCCGGCGAGGCGACCTACGCGGCGACGAAGCACGCCCTCCACGGCTACAGCACAGCCGTCCGCGCCGAACTGCGCGGCACCGGCGTGCACGTGTCCCTGGTGATGCCCGGCGTCGTGGACACCGAGCTGGCCGTGGGCACCGCGACCGGCCCCACCCGACGCCTGACGACGGACCAGGTGGCCGACGCGGTGCTCGACGTCGTGCTGCGCCCGCGGTTCGAGGTCTTCGTCCCCCGCGAGATAGCCGCCCTGACCCGGTTGGCCGCGCTGCTGCCGGGCCGTGCCCGCGACGCCCTGCATCACCTCCTTGTCCCCGACCAGCTCGCCGCCCTGTCCGACAGGTCGGTCCGCGCGGCCTACGAGCAGCGCACCCGCACCGCCCGCCTGCCCGAAGGATGAGCCCGTGACCACCACGCCCAAGCCGGCGCCCAGCGCGAAGAAGGCCCAGGACATGGCCCAGGACAAGGCCCAGGACGCCGCCGCTCCGCGTCCCATCCCCGAGTTCGAGGGTGTCCACGACGTATGGCCCCGCGGTGACCGGCTGCGCGCCGTGCGCGGCGCCGCGGCCGCCTACCGTGAGCGGTTCGTCCAGCAGGGCCGCATCCACGCCGTCCGCAGTTTCGACATCGCCGCCGCCCCGTACCCGACCCGGTTCGGCTTCCACGGCGCCGCGCTCGCCGTCAACCCGTTCGTGAGCATCGTCAACCGGATGCTCGTCGTGCAGTTCGACGGCTTCGACGGTGAGCCGAAAACACTGGTGTGGGAGCCGACCGTCGCCGCCGGAACGGCTCAAGCGCCGTTCTACGCCCAGCTCAAGCGGCTGGCGGGGGACTTTCTCACCGACCACGTCTTCGCCCGCTTCTACCAGGACCCGAACACCGTCCTGCCCTCCTGCGGTCTGCGACCCGAGGACGTGGACTTCGTCAGCTTCGATCATCTGCACGTCCAGGACGTGCGCATGATCATGGGAAGTACCAGCACGATTCCGGGCGAACAGGCGCCCCGCGAAGCGCTGTTCCCGCGCGCCCGGTTGCTGGTGCACCGCAGGGAGCTGGGCACCTTCGAATCGATGCATCCGATGCAGTGGGCCTGGTACGTCGACGGAGGCATGGACGGGGTACCGCCCGAGCGCGTCACCGCCTTCGACGGCGATATCGAACTCGGCGTCGGCGTCAGCCTGTTGTGGACCCCCGGCCATACGGACGGCAACCACTCCCTGGTGCTGAACACCCCCGACGGGGTGTGGGTGTCCTCCGAGAACGGCATCTCGGCCGACAACTGGCAGCCCGAGCTCTCCCGTATCCCCGGGGTGCGCCGCCACGCCGCGTTCTACGGCCATGAGGTGGTCCCCAACGCCAACACCCTGGAGGACTCTCTCGACCAGTACGACTCCATGGTCAAGGAGAAGACCCTCGCCGACCCCAGCCGGCGCGATCCGCGCTGGCTGCAGATCCTGCCCTCCTCGGAACTGGCCCCCTTCAAGCGGCAGTGGCCGGTGCTGCCCAGCTTCTTCCACGGCGGCCTGAACTACGGCGAACTGACGCCTGCCAGTGGTGGCCGATGACCGGCCCGGCCGCCCGCCGAATCGCCGTGGGCAGCGTGGGCAGCGTGGGCAGCCTGGACGGCCTGGACGGCCTGGACGGCCTGGACGGCCTGGACGGCGTGGAGTTGGCCGCCTATCAATGGGGAGCGTCCACGGCTCCTCCGGTGGTGCTGGTCCACGGCTACCCGGACACCAGCGCCGTGTGGCACCCCGTCGCCGAGCGCCTGGCCGACCGCTTCCATGTCACCGCCTTCGACGTGCGGGGAGCCGGTGCATCCCACCGGCCCAGGGGTCTGCGCGCCTACCGGATGTCCCGCCTGGAAGCCGACCTGGCGGCGGTTCTCGACGCCGTGAGCCCCGACCGCCCGGTGCACCTGGTCGGCCATGACTGGGGATCGATCCACTCCTGGGAGTCGGTCACCGGCACCCGCCTGGCCGGGCGGATCGCCTCGTTCACCTCCATCTCCGGACCCTGCCTGGACCACGTCGGCCACCTGATCCGGGCCCGCCTTCGGCCGCGGCATCCGGATCTGCCGAAGATGCTGCGGCAGGCCGCACGGTCCTGGTACATCGCCTACTTCCATTTCCCGCTCCTGCCCGCCCTGACCTGGCGAGCACTGGGACACCGCTGGCGCACCTTCCTCACCGGCTCCCAAGGCATGCCCGGGCACACCTCTTACCCCGCGCCGACGCTGGCCCGCGACGCCGTGTCCGGCACCGCGCTGTACCGCGCCAACATGCTGCCCCGCCTGCTGCGTCCCCGGGACCGGCCGACCACCGTCCCGGTTCAACTCATCGTCCCCACCCGCGACTTCTGCGTCACCCCGGTGCTGTCGTACGGAGTGGAGCACTGGACGGGCCGGATACAACGGCACCCGATCGACGCCGGGCACTGGGTACAGCTCAGCCACCCCGAGGAGATCGCGTCCCGGATCGCGGAATTCGCCAACCGCGTCGAAGACGACGGCTCTCTCCGCAGTCCGGACCACACCGCGCACCCGATCTGACAGCCAACAGCCCAACAGCCCAACAGCCCAACAGCCCAACAGCCCAACAGCCCAACAGCCCAACAGCCCAACAGCCCAACAGCCCAGCAGTACTGGACGACTGCACGACTGCACGACTGCCTGGCCGACGACTGCCTGAACGCCCCTTCGGACACACCGATCGCCGACGGAGGAGGAACCTGTCATGTTCCGAGCCGCACATGCCCACCTGCAACGTCCGTCCGAGCCCATCGACCACCACGACCTGGTGCTGCAACCCCGAGACGTCACTTTCGACTGGAGCACCACCCCGCTGCACTGGCTGCCGGGTGAGCCCTTCGCGACCCACACCTTCGACGTGCTCCACCTCATGCTCCCCGAGCTCGAACGCTGGTTCGTGCGCACCTTCGAGCAGGCACTGCCCCTGATCACCGACGACCGGCTGCGCGAGGACGTACGCGGCTTCATCGGCCAGGAAGCGATGCACGCCGAGGCGCACCAGGAGGTCCTGGAGCACCTGCTCGCCAAGGGGCTGGACCCGGCTCCGTACACCCGGCAGTCCGAATGGATCTTCCGAAGGGTGCTCGGGGACCGGCCGGAGCTGACGCCGGCCGCCGCGCACACGCACCTCCTCCAACGGCTCGCCCTCATAGCGGCCTTCGAGCACTTCACCGCGTACATGGGTCACTGGATTCTCAGCAACGGGCATCTGGACCAGGCCGGCGCGGACCCCGCGATGCTCGATCTGTTCCGCTGGCACGGCGCGGAGGAGGTCGAACACCGTTCGGTCGCGTTCGACCTGCTGGTGCACCTCGATCCCCGGTACCGGCGCCGACTGGTCGGCATGCTCGTCACCGCTCCGGTGCTGATCCGGCTGTGGATTCGCGGAGTCCGCTTCCTGATGAGCGCCGACCCCGAACTGGACGACCGGGTCAAGGTCCGCTTCCGCGACTACCAGGCCGCGGCCCGCAAGGACCTGTTGCCCCGGCCGGTCGCGTTCGCCCGCTCGGTGCTGCGCTACTTCCGCCCCGGCTACCACCCGACCCAGGAGGGCTCGACCCAGCAGGCGGTCGCCTACCTGGCGGCGTCCCCCGCTGCCCGGGCGGCCGCCCAATGACCCGGCAACCAGCAAGGCATCCCATGGACATCAGCACACCCGTCACCCGGCCGCCGGACCTGTACGGCAGACCGCGCAGCGACGCCTTCATGCGGAAGCTGGCGGCTTTCAGCGACAACGCGGTCACGCGCCTCGCGCGGCGCAGCACTCCTCGTACTCCTCCCAGGCGCCCGCCGGCCACCGAGATGCCCGTGATCCGGGAACTCGTGGTCGCTGGCAAGCGCCAAGAGGCCGACGATGTCGTCTCCCTGCGGCTGGCGGCACCCGACGGGGGAGTACTCCCGCCCTGGCAGCCCGGCGCCCACCTCGAACTGCACCTGCCCTCCGGCCGCAAGCGGCAGTACTCGCTGTGCGGCGACCCTGCCGACCGGTACCGGTACCGCATCGCGGTGCGCCGTATCGCCGACGGCGGAGGCGGTTCGGCCGAGGTGCACGATGCCCTCGGAGACGGTATGCGGGTCGCCGTAACCGGGCCCCGGAACGCCTTCCCCTTCGCCGCCGAAGCATCCATCCTGCTCATCGCGGGTGGCATCGGAATCACCCCGATCCTGCCGATGGCTCGGGAAGCCGCCCGACGCGGGCTGGACTGGAGGCTCGTCCACACCGGCCGCGACCGCGGTTCGATGCCCTTCGCGGCGGAGCTGGCCGAACTCGCGGCCGCCGCCCCGGGCCGGGTCTCCATCCGTCCTGACGACGAGTCCGGAGTGCCCGAAGCAGCCGATCTGTTGAGCTCGATCCCGGCGACGGGTGCCGTGTACTGCTGCGGGCCCGCGCCCATGATCGACGGCGTTCGGCGCGCGTTCGGTGGCAGCCGCGCGTCAGCCCTGCACTTCGAGCGGTTCGCCCCGGCCCCGATCACGGACGGCCGTCCCTTCGAACTTCAGCTGGGCGACACCGGACGGGTTCTGCCAGTGCCGTACGACCGCTCCGCCCTGGACGTGCTCCACGAGGCCCTGCCGGACCTGCCGTTCTCCTGCCGCCAGGGGTTCTGCGGCACCTGCCGGGTACGGGTGGCTCATGGCCGTGTCGATCACCGTGACCGTCGGCTCACCGCCACCGAACGTGCGGCCGGCGCCATGCTGCCCTGCGTCTCGCGTGCACCGGAAGGAGAGCGGTTGGTGCTGAAGGTGTGAGCCGGCCGAGCGCTCGTCAACCCGGTCCTCGACCCGGACCCGCAACCGGTGACGGAGCTCCAACTCGGCGATCGGCCGGTCAGGCGTGTTGGTCGCGAAGCACGCGATCCGCATGCCGCCGAATGGAGTCCGCGCTGGCCGGAGGTTTCCTTCGCCGGCCGACGATTCGTCGGCCGGCTCATCCGGCTCTGTAGCGATGCGGGTTTCAGGGCTTGAGCACTGCCAGTACATCGTCGAGCGAAACGTTGGCGGGGTCACTCATATCCAGACCATCGAACGTCTGCCAGACATAGGACGCCGTCCCGCTCTCCCGCAGCGGATGCAAGTCGGCCAGGTCGGGATCGTCCCGGAAGCTGTTGAACGCTTCTTCGGACTCCCATTCAACGAGAAACAGAACCTGCCGTGAGGGGAGGTCACCGGCTACGTTGTCCCGGAAACGACCGAACGCCACCATTCGACCGCCATATCGCGGAGCCTCTTCGGGCAAACGACTGAAATACGCGAGGTACTTCTCCAAATCAACCACGTCAAACATATTCAGGGCGTAAAACTTCTTCTTCTGTGAATTCGTACTCATTGCCAATACCTCTCCGGTCTCAGGAAACTGGTGTTCGCCGCTCTGGGCGGGTGCGGGGCACCGGCAGTAGGACGCCGGCGTTGTTGTTGATGATGGCGATGATGACGTCGGTCGCGATGTGCGCTACCTCGGATACTGACTGCGAAGAACGCATTTCCAGCGATCGGGTGAAGACTGAGGACGCCGTCCGGAGTGTCGCAGCCGGATGACGCGAGCCGGAGAGGTCAGACGAGCCTGACCGGTCCGGCGTCGATCGGCAGGCGGACCAGGAGATAGGGCTTGCGGCGCAGGTCCTTGCCCTCGTGGAAGGGCGACAGCCGGTTGAGCTGGTTGGCGATGGCGTACAGGTGCCGGTCCGAGGCGACGGACAGGGTGTCGACCCAGAGCAGGTCGCTCCCCTGGGCGAGGGTCCGGTAGGTGCCGTTCGGGCTCCTGCGCCAGATGGAGTTGTGTTCCAGGTCGCCGCCGTAGAGCCGCCCCCTGTCGTCGCTCTCCAGGCCGTCGGCCATCGGCTTGAACCCGAGATCCTCGACCGTCGCCGCCACCTCGGCGTCCGTGGCGTCCGGGTCGGCGAGGGCGTCGGTGGACACGCTGTGCAGCCGGCGACTGGAGAGCGGGCAGTAGTACAGGCGCGTGCCGTCGGCGCTGAGAGCGATGCCGTCGGAGCCGGTCTCGTAGTGGATGGGCTCGCCGCCCGCGGGGCGGACCATGAAGGGCTCGCCCTCGATGACCGGAAGGAACTGCCCGTCCGGGAGCGCCGAGGGATGCCCGGCCAGCCGCCGCCAGGAGCGGCCGGTGGCGAGGTCGACCACGATGATGCCGTTCGAGCCGCCCGAGTCGGTGATGAACGCCATGCCCTCGGCGCCGCGCCGCAGGTCGAAGCGCACGTCGTTGGGGTAGCTGTTCGCCGGCACCACCTCGGGCGGGAAGAGGATCTTCCGTACGATCCGGTCGGTGCGCAGGTCTACGGCCACGAGCTTGGGACCGCCGTAGGAGGACCCGGCGAACAGCGGGCTTCCGGTGTCGAGGATCCACAGCCGGTCGGCCGGGTCGACGACGACGCTCTGCACCGACTGGAAGTGCCCGGCCAGGTCGGAGGCGTCCTCGCGGTTCACCTCGGCGTCGGGGTAGGCCACCGGCTTGCCGCCCCGCAGTTCGGCGACGGTGAACGGGACGTCGTCGCCCCAGCGGGGAAAGTTGACGAAGACCCGGCCGCGGCGCGAGACGGTGACACCCGTCGGCATCGCGCCCCAGAAGCGGGCAACGACCTCGTAGTGACCGGCTGCAGTTGAACCGGAGGGGGAGTGGGAGGGGGCGGCGTAGGCGTAGGCGGGTCCGACGATTTGGGTGGCGGCCAGCGAAACGGTGGTCGCCGTAAGGAACGTACGTCGTTGCATGGGGGCGTCTCCTGGAGGGTCAAGTCGCTGGAGGGCGCGGCGAGTTGCCGCATCACCTCGCGTGGGGGGATAGTCCGGACGCTGCCGTGGCCGGTGGAGGACGTCGCCTCCGGTAGCCGCTCTCGGGGAGTCGGCTTCGCCCGTGTGGTCAGGGCGAGCCGAAGTGCACCTGGACGGCAGGTGCCTCGTGCGTTCCTGCGACCTGAGGTTGTCCGCCGGGGACATCGCCTGCGGCTGCCGCCAACTCCTGGAAGGGCAACGAGGGTCGGACGCCCAGTGGACCGTGGATCTGGTGCTGTCAGGTCTGCCGGGCTGCCGGGCGGGTCTTCGCGACCATGCTGCGGTCCCCCGAGGAGACCATCGCGTGAATGGGCACGGTGCTGACGCTCATGAGCGCCGCGAGTCCCCGGCGGCCCTGCTGGCGAGCGAGCGCGGGACCCATGAGGTGCATCAGGGCGGTGAGGGCCGGCATCGGACGCCCGAAGAGCGTGATCTCCTTGATCTTTGCCTCGTCGTCGAGCCGCAGCATCTGCACCTCCTCGAACGACTGGGAACCCACCCGCGCCCGGTAGACCAGGGCGTACGTGTCGCCCTCGCCGGTCTGGGTGTGGTAGCGGACGTCCTTGACCGCCGCGAACGCCGAGGTCAGGAAGTCGCGCAGCTGGTCAGTTCCCTCGAAGCGAAACTGGTCGGTGAGCGGCGAGCTGAGCACGACGTCCGGGCTCAGGCACGCGACCGCGGCGTCGACATCACCGCGTTCCTCGGCGGCGCGCCAGCGCGCGACGGTAGCGGCGGCGGAGTGTGGGGTCTCGGACATGGGTCTCTCCCGGTATCAACGGCGCGACGGGGTTTACAGGCGGGGCGGGCGGCGGGGGTCAGCCGGCCAGCTTGTTCATCGTGCGGATCTGCTTGTCCAGAACCCAGGCAGGAACGAAACGGAGGAGGCGCGCGCGTCCGGCCATGGGGCCGGCGGCGTAGCGCAGTTTCGGCTTCGTGTCGGTCGCTGCCGTGACGATCGCCTTGGCGACCACGGCGGGGTCGTCACCGCCCTTGATCGCCTCCGTCATCAGACGGTCGAAGACGTGCCGCTGGTCCGCGTAGACCGGCAGGGGCGTGTCGGGCTTCGTGCTGTTGGCCTCGAATCCGGTTCTGGTGTAGGCGGGTTCGACGAGCAGCGACCGGACGCCGTACTGCCGCACCTCGTGGTCCAGGGACTGGGAGTAGCCCTCGATCGCGTGCTTGGACGCGCCGTAGACGGCCATGTAGGGAGCGGGGATGAACCCCTGCACGGACGAGAGGTTGATGATGCGCCCGCGTCCCCGGGAGCGCATGTGCGGCAGAACCTCCTTCACCATGCGCATGACTCCGAAGACGTTGATGTCGAAGACGCCCTGGGCCTGTGCGACGGAGGTTTCCTCGGCCGCACCGATCGAGCCGACGCCGGCGTTGTTGACCAGGACGTCGATCCGCCCGAACCGCTCGATCACCTGCTGGACCGCTGCGGTGACCGACTTGTCACTGACCACGTCGAGGTCGAAGAACGTCACCCCGCCGAGCGGGGCGACACGCGAGGTGTCCCGGCCTGTGCCGGCCACCTCGAACCCCGCCGCGACCAGCGCGAGCGCGGCTTCCTTCCCGATGCCGGATGACGCCCCCGTCACCAGGGCCACCGGCCGATTTGTCGTCATCATGAACTCCCGAACTCTTGGCGGAAACCGATCGGTTTCCATCTGCCTCCACTGTAAACCGATCGGTTTCCAATGCACAAGCTCAAGCAGGGAACTGATCCTGGGCACACGTCACGGGCTGTCTTCAGATGGGCCTGACCCCTGCCCGCGGGCGTGGCGGCAGGGCGTGGTGAGCAGGCGGAACAGGCGTGAGAGCGTCATCCCCGCTGCGATCGCCGAGTTCGCACTCGAGGGCCACTGCGGCCCCTCTACTGAGGCGATGGCCAGGCATGTCGGTCTCACGCAGCCGTACCTCTTGCGACTCTTCCCGAGCAGAAAGGCGATCGTCGTCGCCGCTTGGTGAGGCAGCCGGCTGCCCGGCCCGCTCACGGCAACAGCAGCCACTTGCCTGAGCTGATCGCCCCGCACGTCGGTGGCTGCCGCGGCGGCGTAGCCCTGCTGCGCCTGCATCTGGAGCGTTTCGGGGTGCGTAGAGATCAGCCGCGTGCGAGGGATCGCCGTGAGGCTGCCCATCGCGTGGGATACATCAATCCAGTACATGGACTACTCTTGGTACATGTCCATGAAGCGTACGAACGTCTATGCCGACCCCGAAGACCTGGCGATCATCAAGGAGGCGGCCAAGCGGAGGGGCATAAGCGAGGCCGAGATCATCCGACAGGGGATCCATCTCGCGGCCATGGCGAACCGGGTCTGGGACGAGCCGCTTTTCTCGCGGACGTTCGAGGGGCCGGGGCGTACGCCGACCAAGGCTGAGGTCCGTGACGCGGTCGCCGATGCGGTCCGCCACGAGACAGATCCCGGAACCGCCGCGTGATCATCGTCATTGCGGACACGTCAGGCCTCCTGGCAGCTCTCGACTCGACGCACCCGGAACACGGAACGGCGAACGAGGCGATCATGGCGGCCGGTCTCCTGGTGATGTCCCCGCTCCTGCTGGCGGAACTCGATCACGTGGCCACGCGCGAGTTGGGGCGCGCAGCGTCCGTCAGCGCGATCGATGACCTGCGGCGATGGATGGGCCGGGGTCGGATCGTCATGCCCGAGATCACGGAAGACCACTTGGGCGCCGCGCAGTCCGTCCGAGTCCGCTACGGCGCGCTCGACCTGGACCTCGCCGACGCGGTGAACGTGGCGCTCGCCGCCGACTACGACACCGACGCGATCCTCACCCTCGACCGGCGGGACTTCCGGGCCGTACGGCCCTTGGGCCGCCACAAGGCGTTCCGGGTACTACCCGACGACCTCCCGCTCTGACACGAGATCATCTGTGGCCAAGCGCGCGCACCGGCAAGGGGCTTTGTTCCTGACTGCCGGAGTGTGATCCAGGGGCGTGCGGAGCCGTCATGGAACGGCGGGCTGAGTGCTCTCACTGCGCGAACTCCCTTGATGGCCGTGCGAAATCGCAGGCCAGCGCCGTGCTGCAACGTGAGCCGACTGCACCCACAAGGCGCTCGTGCCCTCCGCGTGCCCAGTCTTCCGGCGCGGGGGCGCAGGCAAAGCGCCGAAATGACCCATCAATAAAAGCCCCAGGTCTGACCTGGGGCTTCAAGAGGAGCGGGTGACGAGAATCGAACTCGCACTCTCAGCTTGGGAAGCTGCGGGCATTTGCGGCTACTTGGAGCGTTGACCTGCGTGAACGGCTGTGTGACGGCTTCCTCGATCCGGTGCTCCTTCCCCGTGTTTCCCCGCTGCTCCCCGCCCAATCTGGTGCGGTTGTGGTGCGGCCGTAACGTAGAAGAAGACCGCAGCAGCGACCGTAAAAGCGCGGTCACGGGATCAGGAAAGCCGCCCGGTCTCGTGAAGCGCGTAGAAAGCCATCTCGTCGACGGCCGAGACCCGGTCCCGATCGGCGTAGCGGAACCATGCCTTCTCGGCGATCTCCCTCGACGGGGTCAGCTCACCGCGGTGATCAGCGGTGTAACAGATCATCCGGAAAGGGCCGTGATCCGGATGGCCCTCGCCGATCTCGAAAGTGCCGAAGTGCACTATGGAACCGGGGTCGATCGCCGCCTGGAGTTCCTCGTCGATCTCCCGCACCAGGGTCTCGCCGTCGGACTCGCCCGGCTCGCGATGACCGCCCGGGAAGTAGAAGCGATCTCTGCCGTGACTACGCGTCACCAATACCCGGTCGTCCCGAACCAGGATCCACGCCACCTTCTCCGGCACACTGTTGCCATTCGCCATGGCTCGGGACCGTATCGGATTGCATCGTCTGCGTCAGCACCGTCCGTACACTGAGCTTGGGAAGCTACGGCGCTTGAGCGGCCGGATGGCTCCTGACCTGGGCATATGCAGCCGGGCGTGGTGCCCGGAGGTGCAGGATCGCACCGTGGTCGACCGTGGGTGACCGGTCTTACGGGCACGCTGTGGGCATGCCGTCGAGAGCCGCGCGGCCGGGCATCGGCACGGAGCGATTCATGCCGGGCCCGTCCCGCTCGGAGGTCGGCGTCTGTTACGACGTTGCGGACCCCGGAGCGGCGCCGCAGGAGTGCCACCCCGATGCCGCGGGCAGGAAGCGGGCCAGGAGGAAGGCACGGTCACCATGGCGTCTCATCAGTGTGTCGGCCCGGTGCCAGGCGGCGCCGGGGATGCGCGGGCTACGCAGCCTGCGCGCAGCCGGTCCCCGAGGAGTCTGCCGGCACGGTGGTGGGCGAGGAAAACGCCCACCACCGTGCCGGCCCTTCGTTCTTCATCCAGGCGGACCGCCTCCGGCTGATCAGCCTGCGGAAACATTGTCGAGCCACTTGTAGGAAACGTGGGTCTGTCGCCATAGAGGCGTAGGGGTACGGGCGTCGAACGAGGAGCATGCTGCACGTTGCACAGCCGGATAGGGGGATGCGCCCGGCTGTCCGCGTCTTCCCCACGAGCCTCCGCGCGCCCTCACACCACAGCGCCTGAATCCCGCGCCCGCCCGCGTCGCTCCAGCGGACTGCGCGCCCCGCTGTCCTTGCTGCGCCTGGGGCGCACTGGCGGCGCCGGGCGGCTGCCCTCAAGCTGCACGGCGATCGGCACGGCGGTGAACACCGTCGATGCCATACCGATCACCACGCCGGCGATCAGCGCCACGGAGAAGTCCGCGAGCGAGTCACCGCCGAGCACGGCCAGGGCTGCCAGGATGAACAGCGCGCCCATACCGGTGTTCACAGTGCGCGGCAGCGTCTGGATGACGGCCTTGTTCGCGGTGGTTTCCAGGTCCGCCGCCGGATCGCGGCGGCGCGCCTCGCGCACCCGGTCGAAGACGACGACGGTGTCATTGACGGAGTACCCGATGACCGTGAGCAGGGCCGCCAGGAAGACGCTGTCGACGGGCTTGCCGAGCCAGGCGAACAGGCCCACCACAAGCAGCACGTCGTGCATCATGGCCGACACCGCCGCGGCGGCGAACGTCCACCGGAACCGCACGCTGAGGTAGATCAGCTGGGTCGCGACGGCGATGCCGAGCGCGATGAGCGCGTGCCGGCGCAGCTCGTCGCCGAGGCTCGGGCCGATCAGCTCGTCCCGCTCGACGGTGACCTCACCGCCCTCCTTCGCCAGCGCCGTTCTGATCGTGTGCTGCTGGTCGTTGCTCAGCTCGCCAGTGCGTACCGAGATGTCCCCGTCCCCCGACTCCTGCACCACCGCGCGCGGGAACCCGGCGTCCGTGACCGCCGTACGTGCTGCGTCCACGTCCACGGGCCTGCTGGTGCTGTACTCCACCAGGCGCCCGCCGGTGAACTCCACCCCGAACTCCAGGCCGCGCAGGCCGATTCCGGCGACGGCAACCACGATCAGTAGCGCGCTGACGCCGAGCCAGCGGCGCCGGTGGTGCACCAGGCGGGGTTTGCGGCGCGCGAGCCAGGCACGTACCCGGCCGGTGGAGGTGATCCCGGTCAGGCCGGGCCGGCCCCGCACGTAGCGGCGCCGGATCGCGAAGTCGGCGAGGACCCGGGTGATCACCAGGGCCGAGATCATCGAGACGAGGACACCGATGGAGAGCGTGACACCGAAGCCCTTGACGGGTCCGGTGGCGAAGAAGAAGAGCAGCCCTGCCGCGAGCAGCGTGGTCACATTCGAGTCGACGACCGCGCTCCATGCCTTGCTGAAGCCGATGCTCAGCGGCTTGTCCAGGCGCGCCGAGGCCGACTTCAGGGCGCGGGCTCCCAGGTACTCCTCGCGGGCACGCTCGAAGACCAGCACGTTCGCGTCCACCGCCATGCCGATCGCCAGGACGAAACCAGCGAGTCCGGGCAGTGTCAGGGTCGCGCCCAGAGCGATCAGTACGGCGTAGGAGATCAGCCCGTACAGCGCGAGCGCGATGGTGGCCAGGGCGCCGAGGAGCCGGTAGACGACGATGATGAACAGCCCCGTCAGGGCGAGCCCGATGATCGCGGCCTGGGTGCTGGCGGCGATGGCATCGGCACCGAGCGTGGGGCCGACGGTGCGCTGCTCCACGACCTCTACGGGCACCGGCAGCGCACCGCCCTTGACGAGCGCGGCCAGATCGCGGGCCTCTTCCCGGCCGAAGCCGCCGGTGATCTGCGTGGAGCCGCCGGAGATGCCGACCTGGCACGCCACATCCGCGTTCACGCCGGGCGCCGAGAGGACCTTGCCGTCCAGGACGATGGCGACGCGCCGCTCGGGGGCGCCCTGCGGGGCACAGGCCGCCGCACCGGTGACCCGTGCCCAGTCCTTGCCTGCCTGCCCGCGGAAGGTGAGGTTGACCATCCAGCCCGACATCTTCTGCTGGTCGAGCACCGCCTCGGCGTCCTTGACGCCCTCGCCGGTGAGGACGGTGGGCCCGAGCTTGAGGAACGCCCCCTCTTGGTCGGGGTCGGCCAGGGTGCGCGAGCCGTCCTTGGCCGGCTTCCCCTTGTTTTCGTCCTGCTTGTCCGTCGCGCCCTGCACCGGGTGGACGGTCAACTGCGCGGTGCGGCCGATGACTTCGGCGGCCTCGCGCGGGTCCTGTACGCCGGGCAGCTCGACGAAGATCCGCTGCTGTCCGGACCGGTACAGGCTCGGCTCGGACATGCCGAGCGCGTCGACCCGCTGGCGGAGCACCTCCAGGGCCCGCTGGGTCGATTCGGCATTGGCCTTGACGAGGGGTGAATCCTTGGTCTCCAGGACGATCTGGGTGCCGCCGCGCAGGTCGAGGCCGAGGCGGGCGGACTGGGTGAGAGCGAAGAAGAGCGAGGCGGCGATCACACCTAGGGCGACGATCGCCCGCCACATGGGCGCGCGAGACATGAGTTCTCCACGATGGGCAGGCAGACGGAGTCGACGTCTGCCCCGGGCGCGGAGGCGAACGGTCAGGCGTCGATACGGACTTCGGTGCTCCATCGGGACGGCGGGCCGCGCGGGCGATACGCGTGGGCGCCCCGGCTCGCTCCTGCAGCCGCGGCCGCCACGGCCACGGCGGGGCCACCGACAGCGCGGTGCGGGGCTGCGTCCCCGGCGCCAGGACCCAGGAAGGGGTGGTACGGGTACGGCACGGCGTCGGCGTGGCCGAGCACGGAGTGCGCCACGGTGACGGGTCGCTGCGCGTCGGTGGTCGCGGACGCCTGCGCGGTCGCCGCCGCGGCCGTGCCCGTCGAGGACGGGCGGGACGTCGGCATCGCCTTGGCCGACACCGGCAGGAGGAAGGTCAGGACCGCGAGCAGCGCGGAGAGCACGACGGCGGCCGGGCGCGTCGGGTGTGCGCGGTGCTGCTGCACGCCTCTTGCCCCCCGGTCAAGTCGTCGTACGGAGTCAGCAGTTGAGCACTGTGAGCCGACGGCTCGGCTCGTCCGGCCGTCAGTGACACGAACGCCGTCGGGCGTCCGGAGGTTCCCGACTCACGCAGGAATGTTGCTGCCGGCGGGGTGCGTATCGAGCCATTGCTTCCGGACCGGGTCCCGCAGCGGGGCTGGTGATCGAGGCGATCGCGTGGAAGTGCCACACCGGATCGCCCTGGCACGACCTGCCGCCAGAGTTCGGGCCGTGGAAGGGTGTGCATCGATGACGGTGTTCCGTCCGCCCGCTGGATCGTGGCCAGGCGCTCGTGCCGTACGCGGATGTCGGCGATGCACTCCTCGCCGGGAAGGCAGATGTGCTCTCTCGGCGGCTTGATGCATGTCTTGCCGACTACCTTTCACCCTTGGTTGTCCTGGTCGCCGAGCGGCACCTGTCTCAGTGGAGTACTGGCCACCGTCCGTGATCGGCAGTCGGGGGCTGGTGGGAGCCCGTCCAGGCACCACGATCCGCAGCGACGGGCCACGGGCGGCGCGCCAGATCCGGCGACAACTCTCCGTACGTTTGCCGGCGCTCGCCGGGAGGTCACTTCCAGCGGCGAGCCGCCCCCCGCTCGGGCGCCACCCTCACGCACACGATGGTTCGCGCGGCCAGGTCCTCCGAGACCGCCGCGCTGATCTATCAGCACTCCGACGAGAACGGCAGCACGAGGTCGCGGCCGGCTTTGACGGCTTGGTGCACACCGAGCATGCGAAGCGCCGCAGGGACGACCCCGCGCACCACAACGAGGAGGCTGCAAGAGAGCTAATGGTGCGGTTGTGGTGCGCACCTAGCCCACCGGTCTAGACAACAAAGAACCCCCGGGTCTCTGACCTGGGGGTTCGCATGGAGCGGGTGACGAGAATCGAACTCGCACTCTCAGCTTGGGAAGCTACGGCGCCTGGGGAGGTGTGTGCCTTCTGAACTGGGACCATGTGTTTTTGGCTGGCGTTCGGGAGCGCGCGATCGCACCGCTGTTGACCGTGGTTCTCCGGTCTTAAGGGCACGCTATGGGCACGGCGCTGTGATGGATGAGCCGATGGTGGTCGGGGAGGTGCCTTCGAGGCTCGAGAGGGCTCAGCGCACAGGAAAACTGAGCGGGGCATCGCGACCGCACACACGGCCACGGGACATCGGCATGTGCGGGTTGATGGCGGCGGCGATGCTGATGAGGACCGGTGCCAAGGGTCGACGATCTATCGACGTCACCCCAGGTCTTCCGAAGGCGCCTGCCTCACCCGTTCCGCCGGGCTCAGGCCACCTCCGTCGTCACGTCCTCGCGGTTGTCGTTGGTTCCGTGTGCAAGCGCCTGGATCGAGGTCTGGTCGAACCGGAACGGAGGCGGCCAGTCCAGCAGGGGATGAGTTGGGTCTGCGCGGCCGGTGTTGCCACCGACATCGGCAAGCTGATCACTGCCGCCCAGGCACGGCATCAGCGCAGGGACCACTATTCGGTCCGCAGGGCGGTGGCGGTGCGGACCCTGGCGGCCCAACTCGCGGGCAGCAGCGCGCCCAGGACGGCGATGAGCAGGCCGCCCAGGACCAGCAGGGCCAGTTCGGCCGCGTGGTAGACGGCGAGTACGGAGTCGGGGAGGTCGAGGCCGGCGCTGTGGCCCATGGCGGGGATGACCCAGCCGTGCAGGGTGATGCCGAGCGGAACTCCCAGGGCGCCGCCGGCCAGTCCGGTCACGATGACGGAGGTGACGACCATCGTGATCACCTGTCGGGGGGTCATGCCCAGGGCTTTGTGGACGCCGAGTTCCCGCACGCGTTCGCGCGTGTCGAGAACGACCGCGTTGAGCACACCCAGCGCGGCGACGGCGACGAGCATCAGCGTCAGGAGCGCGGACAGTGCGTTCAGGGTGACGACCATGTCGCTGCCGCCTTCGGCCTGGCCGATCCGGGCGGTGACCCCCAGCGGTTTCAGGCTCTTGTTCAGCGCGTCGACGTAAGTGGCCATGTCGGTACCGGATTTCACCACGATGTGTTGTGTGGTGTCCGTCAGGTCGGGGTGCGCGGGTGCGAGCGTCGTGTCGTCGGTGAACACCTGCATGCCGTCGTTGCGGGGGTCGAGGACCTCGCCGACGATCCGGACCGTGACCGCCTTGCCCAGGCCGTCGAGAGTGACGGTGTCCCCGATGTGCGTATCCGTGGAGGTGAGGAAGCCGGTGGGCACCACCGCCTCGCCGGACTTGGCGATCCACCGGCCAGAGACCATGGTGTAGCCGCCCCAGGAGGCGTCGCCGGTGAAGGCGACGACCGCGGTGGTGCCGGCGACGCCGGGGACGGTGGCCCGGGCTGTCGCGGTGCTGTAGTAGGTCCGGGTCGCGGGCTGGGCGTCGATCGCGGCGGCGACGGCGGCCGGATCGGGCTCGGTGCGGGTCGCGCCGATCGGACCGTCGGGGCCGGGTTCCGGCAGCGGTGCGGCGACGGTGACGTCGGCGGTGTCGTGGGCTTTGGCCTTCGTCACCGCGGCGAGCGATGCCCCCATGCCGACGGTGAAGGTGATGGCGGCGGCGCCGAACAGGACCGCCGTTCCCATACTCAGGGCACGGGCGGGGCGGGCGAAGGAGCGGGTCAGCCCCAGGGCGATCGGCCGGGACAGGGGGAGCCGTCCGGCCAGGCGTGCCGCCCACCGGCCGCGGTCCGTCCGCGCGGTACGCCCGACGGCGAGCGCGTCGACCGTGCGCAGGCGTCCGGCCCGCCAGGCACTCGCCCACGCGGTCGCCACGACCAGGCCGAGTACGCCGGCGATCACGGCCGCGTCGACCCAGGGGGCGACGGCCAGGGAGGTGGTGCCGTAGACGTCCTCGGTCTCGGACATCACCGGTACGGCCAGCAGGTGGCCCGCGAGGACGCCGAGTGCCGTGCCGACCGCCGCCGGGATCAGGGCCTGGCCCACGTAGGCGCGCACGACCTGCGCCGGGGTGAAGCCGATGGCCTTGAGGATGCCGATCCGGCGCAGCCCCGCACCCACGGTGCCGGCGACCACGTTGCCCACGATGAGGACCGACATGACCAGGCCCAGGACGCCGAACGCGAGGAGGAACGGTACGTACAGCGCGGTGTCGCGCTCGGCGGACGCCCTGACAGTGAGCCAGGACTGCGTCCCCGTCACCGCCTTGACTCCCGCTGTCACGGCCTTGCGGCCTGCCGAGACCCGTGCGGCCGTGTCGGCGGCGGTGAAGCGGTAGAGCATCTGGTAGCTGCCGGGGCGGTCGGGCGTGGTGAGCTCGGTGACCTGGGACGGTGTCACCCACGCGTCGGCGCTCCCGGTGACCGAGCGGGCCGCGCCGACCACCTTCAGGGGGCCACCGGGCAGGCCGGGGAAGGCGAGTTCGAGACCGAGGGTCGGAATCAGCGAGGCGTCCGTGTTCAGCACGATCTCGCCGGGACGAGTGGCCCAGCGCCCGGCGGTCAGCGTGAGGTCGTCGACCGCTCCGTCGTGATCGGCGCGGCCGACGACGGCCATCGGCCACGCGTCCGCGCCGCCGCGGAGGCGTGGGGTGACCGACACCGCGCGGAACGGGCCCACCGCAGCCGCCACCCCGTCGGCGCGCCCGGTCACCTTCACCTGCTCGGCGCTGGTGCGGGCGGCGTCGAAGTCGACGGACAGGTGCGCGCCGTGCTGTCGGGCGAAGGCGTCGTCGAACGGCGCGCCGGAGACCCCCAGCAACGAGCCTCCCAGGACGGACGCGGCGACCGCCATCATCGCGGTCAGGCCGATCACCAGCGTCTGCACCCGGCGTCTTCCCACGCCCGAGCGCACCACCCGGCCCAGCGCGCTCATCGAGCCACCTCCGCGCTGACGTCCTCGGCGATCCGGCCGTCGACGATCCGCAGCGTGCGGTCGGTGCACGAGCGGGCCAGAGCGAGATCGTGCGTGACGACGACCAGGGTCTGGCCCTCGGCGTTGAGGTCCCTGAGCAGGCGACTGACGTCCTGACCCGCGGCCGTGTCGAGCGCGCCGGTGGGTTCGTCCGCCAGGATCAGCGGCGGCCGGTTCATCAACGCCCTGGCCACGGCGACGCGTTGACGTTCACCACCCGACAACCGCCCTGGGTAGGCGTGGGCATGCCGGTCGATGCCGAGGGTTTCGAGCAGTTCCGCGGCCCGCCGATGCGCGTCGTCCCGGGCTGTGCCGGCCAGCTGCGCGGGAAGCGCGACGTTGTCCGCGACGGTCAGGTCGTCGAGCAGGTTGAAGAACTGGAAGACCATGCCGATCTTGGAGCACCGGTAGCGGGCCGCCGCCGCCTCGCCCAACCGGTCGACCCGTACGCCGTCCACGGTGACGGTCCCTGTGTCCGGCCGGTCCAGGCCCGCGATCAGGTTGAGCAGCGTGGACTTGCCGCTCCCTGAGGGCCCGAGGATCGCTACGGCCTCACCGGGCCGCACGGTCAACGACGCCTCCCGCAGTGCGGGCGGTCCGTCATCGTATCTGCGGCTCACGTCGCACAGTTCGATCACCGGCTCAGTCATGAAGGGCTCCTAGGGTCCGCGCATCTGGCGCCCTGGACGCTAGGCGGCCTCCTGCCCCGGACACGTCCTTCGCCCGAGCTGTTTCCGGTCCTCCGACGGAACGAGGATCCTGCGGGTGTCCTCCCTGAGATGTAGTCGGCTGATGTACGCGGTGTGCGAGGAGTGATAGCAGAGATGGATCCCACGAGGACGGGAGGACAGCGAGAATGTGCCGGTGACGAACGGGACGACGGCGGTGGACCGGCTGCGAGAGGCAGCCCGCCATGCGCTGCGCCCGACCGGACCGGCGCCGAAACTCACCCGGCGCAGCTGGCAGTTCGACCTGGTCGTGGCAGTGGCCTTCGCCGTCAGCACCGTGTACTACGCCAACGATGTCGCCGACAATCAGATTCGCGAGGTCCTCCCCGGTGTGGGCATGGCGATCCACCCGTCGGGAACGGGTGCGCGGGTCGCCCTGAGCGTCCTCGCGCTCGTCACCTCGGGTGCCCTTGTATGGCGCCGCCGCTACCCGCTCGCCGTGCTGTTCATCGTGACCGGCGCAGCGCTGCTGACCCCGGAGGACGTTGCGCGGCTGACCTTCTACCCCCTCGTCGTCGCCGTCTACAGCGCCGCGGCCTACAGCCCCTACAGGATTCCCACGCTGGCGGCCGTGCCGACGGCAGTCCTCCTGATCTATACGGCGGGTGCCTCGACCACCCACGTCTACCCGTATCAACCGGGCATCGTTCCGAACGAGTACGTGGTCCTGTGGGTCCTCGGGCCGCTGGCGATGGCCGCCAACGGCCTGCGCACCTGGCGGGTGCGTACCGACGAGGGCCACGCGCGGCTGACCGCCGTGGAACGCGAGCAGGCGGAGTCGCTGCGTCGCGCCGTCGATGAGGAGCGCGCCAGAATCGCCCGCGAACTGCACGACGTCGTCACCCACAATGTCAGCGTCATGGTCATCCAGGCCGGCGCCGCTCGCAGGGTCATGAGAGCCGTCCCCGACGAGGCCGACGAGGCACTGCTCGCCGTCGAGGCGAGCGGGCGGGCCGCCATGACCGAGCTGCGTCACGTCATGGGGCTGCTCACCATGGACAGCGGCGACCAGGATGCGCCCCGCGCCGAGAACCTGACCCCACAACCAGGTCTGGAGCAACTGGAAACACTCATCGGGCGGGTCCGAGACACCGGCCTTCCGGTCGACCTGAAGATCACCGGAGCGGCCCGCACCATGCCACCTGGCATCGGCCTCACCGCCTACCGCGTGGTCCAGGAGGCACTGACCAACACGGTCAAACACGCGTCCGGGGCGCATGCCACGGTCTCCGTCGAGTACGCCCCCGACCGGCTGCGGGTGGAAGTCTCCGACACCGGCGGCCCTCCGGGCCCGGGCGCGGCCACCGGAAACGGCCGCGGACTGCTCGGCCTGCGCGAGCGCCTCTCCGTCTACGACGGAACCCTGCAGACCGGCCGGCGCCTCACCGGCGGCTACCGTGTCGAAGCACTCATCCCCCTGGAGGCACCGTGACCGAGCCGCCGCTGCGCGTGGTGCTCGCCGACGACCAGACCCTGGTCCGCTCCGGATTCCGGATGATCCTGCGCTCCGGCGGCATCAAGGTGGTCGCCGAGGCCACCGACGGGTTCGAAGCCGTCGACGCGGTCCGTCGTACCCGGCCCGATGTGGTCCTGATGGACGTCCGGATGCCCGAGATGGACGGCCTGGAGGCGACCCGCCGCATTCTCACCGGCACTCCGGGCGAACCCCGCGTCATCATCCTGACCACCTTCGACCTCGACCAGTACGTCTACGCGGCACTCTCAGCCGGCGCCAGCGGCTTCCTCCTCAAGGACGTCACCCCCGAGCAGCTGATCTCCGCGGTCCACACGATCCGCTCCGGCGACGCCCTGCTCGCACCGGCCGTCACCCGCCGCCTGGTCGAGCGATTCACGCGACAGGACGGCCATGACGGCCAGACCATCGCGATCCACCGCGACCTCGCCTCGCTCACCCCGCGCGAACGTGAAGTCCTGGGCCTGATGGCCCAAGGGCTGAGCAACGTCGAAGTCGCCGACCGCCTGCACCTGGCCGAGACGACCGTCAAAACCCACGTCTCCCGCATCCTCGCCAAGCTCCAACTGCGTGATCGCGTCCAGGCCGTCATCGCCGCCTACGAGACAGGGCTGGTCAGCGTGGGCAGGCAGGAGCCCGTGGTTCCGTCCGCCGAGCACCCATGAACCGCCCTGTGGACAGCACCACGTGGGTGTAGGACCGGCCTGCGGTTCTTGACAGTCATGGCAGGTTCCGCGTCACGTGGACGCATGGGATTCGCCTTCAAGACCTCGCCGCAGAGGACCAGTTGGCACGCCATGCTGAAGGTGTGGTAGGTCGCTTTGGACTAGACAACAAACAACCCCCAGGCCACTGACCTGGGGGCAATTCTGGAGCGGGACGAGAATCGAACTCGCACTCTCAGCTTGGGAAGCGACGGCGCTTGGTCGGCCGTGCAGTCGCTGACCTGTACATACTCGTCATAGCGCTGCGGAGGCGAGGATCTGTTGACACCGCTGCCGGCCGTGGTTGTCCGCTCTGAAGGGCACGCCATGGGCACGCCGCTCGAACGGGGGACGAGGCAGCCCCTGCACGTTGGCAGAGGGGCGCCCGGCTCTGGGCGCGACCATCGGTCGGCCAGTGGCCATTGCGGAAGCACACGCCCTAGGGCTGCCGACAGCCTTACGCTAAGGACAGTAGCGTGCCACGTACGCTTCCAGTGGCTCCAGTGGCTCCAGTGCGCCCCACGCCTGGTCGAAGCTGTCCGCGAAGTACGCCAGGAAGGCCGGCCCCTCGACGCTGAATCCCGTCAGCTGTTGACGGCCGGCACCGGAGAAGGACAGAAAAGTGACGGAGTCGTCCACGAGGCCGGTGTTGTGCCAGGCGCAGGAGGCAGTCCAGGGCATGACGCGCGCCTCGTAAGCGTATATGTCCGTCGTTTCCTCCTGGTGTTCGCGCAGCCACTGCAAGTAGGCCGCCCGCGGTGCTCCGTCGCGTTCAGGAACGCCGATGATGCGCCGGACACTGGCACCCTCACCGGAGTGATCCCTGGCCCACTGCAACACCGTGCTGTAGTACTCGGCCACTTCCGCCGCTCCCCAGTGACCAGGCGGGTGGAGCCGGACGTAAGTGAGCCGGATCTCGCGGCGAGCCGTGCGGATCCGGTCGGCGGAGGCGCGGTAGAAGGAGGGCGGGTCCGGATAGCGCACCATGTCGGCGTGCAGCGCTTCCGCCGGTGCCTCAGGTCCCTCCCGCTTGAGCGTGTCCAGTTCCGTTCTGGCCTCACGCCACAGAGGCTGCCACTGGGTCCAGTCCCCGCCCAGCACGGCAACCAGCCGGCGGGTGACCATCTCGCCGGGCAGGCGACGCCCGTTGAGGGCGTCAGAGACCGTCGCGGGACTGCACTGCGCCCGCGCGGCGATCGTCCTTATCTGAAGGTTGCCCTTGGAGATGCGCAATCGGCGCAGCTCCGATGCGAATTGCCGCACAGGTAACGGTGCGCCGCGTGGGTGGGCGTCCATGGTCCCTCTCCAAGAGCCTCGCCGGGTCCGATGACCGCGATCGTCCCACTTTCGCCGAGCACCCGCCGAACATCACCGAATCCCGCCGAAGAAGCTTGAAATCCTCCGGTGCATTCCGAGAATGCCGGACTGTGCAGGAATCCGTGGACCAGGTGGAGGGGCGGCTGGTCGAATGACCGATGTCTCCAACCGAGGACAAGACGGGGAAGGTGAGCAAGCATGCCGATCGACCCGAGGATGTCGCTCCGCCGCCACTACATGACATTTCTTGCCGTGCTTGTAACCGGGATCGTTCTGATCATGGTGGTCAACGGCACCGCGCAGTCGACGGGGGTCTACCTGGACTGCCTTCTGGGCGTGGGAGGACTGGTTGCCGGCTACGCGCTCGCACCGCCCGAGCCCTCCCGTCCGGGCAATCCGGATCTGACGACCGGCAGCAACGTCCCGCGACCGGACTGACGACGCCGAACGCGGATCCGCCCCGTCTGCTCATGAACCCCGCCACTCCAGGAGCGTCAACTGTGCGCCAGCACAAGGCGGGAAGTGCAGAGGCGCCCGATGACATCAAGTCCCCCGGGCGCCCTGGAAGGCCGAACTCACCGCCTAAGAAAGGACCTTGTAGCCGCTTCAGGCGCTTGCGACCTGAGCCCGCGGACCGAACGAGCCCTTGCGTGTCGCGGAAGACCAGGTCCGGCCTGCCGTCGTCCGTGATGTTGATGCCGCCGACACCGACGACCGCGTTGTACGAGCCGCCCCGGTTCGACAGCACCTGACGCGGCCCGTGAACGTGCCGTCGCCCTCGCCGTTGTAGCGCGGGCACGGGCCGGGCCACCCCACGCCCGGCTGCTCCTCCTGCTGTCAGCACACATGCCGACTGGTCTCGTCGAGGGAACAGCAAACTGAGGGCTTTCGCCGGCGAGCGTGCCGATTCTTCGAGCAACATCGCAGGTAAGCGACTCCCGCTGGCTGGCTCTGCGACATGCCCCCGGAGAACGTGCCCTTCGCGTGCCCGATCTCCCCAGGTTCCACTTGCCGAAACGACCCCGAAAGACCCCACCAACACACAAGCCCCAGGCCGCTGACCTGGGGCTTCAAAAAGAGCGGGTGACGAGAATCGAACTCGCACTCTCAGCTTGGGAAGCTACGGCGCTTGCGTGGCCATAGGGCAGCTGAACTGGGCAGATTCGTTGTCAGGCGGCAGGTGTGAGGGACTGGTTGCACCGTTGTTGACCGTGGTTGTCCGCTCTGAAGGGCACGCTATGGGCGCGACGCAGGGATGGGGGAGATCAGGGCCTCCGGTTGGCTGCGAGAGACCGGGAGTGGCTCCGACTCGAACGGCAGCCGAGTGAGGCCGTCGCGACTGCACACATGGCGTCTTTCGGATGCAGTGGCGCGCATCAAGCATCCTGCTGCGAGTTGAGGACTCCTTGGGCCTCGATGCGCACGAGGCCGATGCGCACGAGGCCGATGCGCACGAGGGCGAGGGCGTGCCCCGCGCCGCGCGGAGCGCCAGCGCCTTCCGGCCGGAGGCCGCCGCCGTGAGGCACCGCTCCGGGCCGCCCACCATCCCGTCCGTCCCGCGCCCGCCAGCCCCCTCGCGCCCGGCGACGGTCTCCCCCGCACCGCCCACGGTTCCGCAGCCACGAACGCCGCACCCAACCCGCCCGATCGCCCGTCCGCCCCGTCGGCGTCGCCTTCCTCCGGACCCGCCGGACCCGCCGGACCCGGCCGTCCGGCGGCCCCCGAGCCGTCGGGGCCGCCCGACGCGCCCGCGCCCAGCGACTCCGACTCCCTCGGGGGCGCCGGCGGGGGAGGGCCGGGAGCGGCCCGGCCGACCCCTCCGGCTCGCCGTCCTCCACGAGCCCGGTGAAGCCCCCTCGTACTAAAACGGCAACAGAGGAGGAGCCCGCCGAGGAGTCGGACGAGGGGGTCGAGGCGGTACCCAAGACGGACGCCCCGGTCGCCGAGAGCTCGCCCGCGGAGCTGTCGGTGGCCGCTCACCGGACCGGCACCGAGGCCCCCCTCGAACCTCTCCGACCGGCGGATTCCCGTGTTCACACTGGGCGTGGGGCTGGCTCTGGTGGGCCTCGGCATCGGCTTCCTCGGGGTGCGGATGCGCCGCCGCTGAGCGGCTCGCGACGGCCCGGGTCCCCCTTGAGTCGGACCTCCGGCGTCCGCCTCAGGACGCTTGTCCACGCGAACTTACTCGGTATACATACTCAGTATGTCCATCCGCCACGGGCTTCTCGCCCTCCTCGAACACGGCCCGCGCTACGGCTCGCAGCTCCGTACGGAGTTCGAGTCCCGCACCGGCTCCACCTGGCCGCTCAACGTGGGTCAGGTCTACACGACGCTCAGCCGGCTTGAACGCGACGGCATGGTCGTGCAGGACGGCGAGGACGAGGCCGGCCACCCGCTCTACGCGATCACCGACAGCGGTCGCGTCGAACTTCGCAGCTGGTTCGAGAACCCCGTCGACCGCACCAGCCCGGCCCGTGACGAGCTGGCCATCAAGCTGGCCATGGCCGTCGGGGCGCCCGGGGTCGACATTCGTGACGTCATCCAGTCCCAGCGCCGGCACACCGTGAAGGCCATGCAGGACTACACCCGGCTGAAGGCGCAGGCCCTCACCGCCGTGGAGAAAAACGGGGCCCGGGAGCGGGACGACATCGCCTGGCTCCTCGTCCTGGAGCAGCTGATCTTCCAGACCGAGGCCGAGGCGCGCTGGCTCGACCACTGCGAGTCCCGGCTGATCCGTCTCTCGTCGACCGCCCCGGCGGCGGGGCCGGAGCCGGCCTCGCCGGGGGCGGCAGCGGCGGGGACGGGGGCGCGGGGGGCCGGGGCAGAGAGGGCCGCACGCCACCGCCCGTGATGCCCGCCCTTCACGACCGGCCCTGAGCACCCGAACGACCGGATCCACAGGGCCGACCGAGTCCACCGGCTCCACCCGACCCACCCGTAGCACCTGAAGACTCCGAACCACCCAACCAGACCCATACCGTACGCACGGCGCCGCTAACGACCGTCCGTCGCACCGACGTCCGGCCGCTCGCCGGCGTACGCCCGAGGGGGAACCATGTCCACACAACAGCAGCAGCCCGTGCTGAGTCTGCAGAACCTGACCCGCGTCCACGGCTCCGGCGCCACCGAGGTGCACGCCCTGCGCGGCATCGACCTCGACGTCCACCCCGGTGAACTCGTCGCTGTCATGGGCCCGTCGGGCTCCGGCAAGTCCACCCTGCTCACCATCGCCGGCGGCCTCGACAACCCCACCTCCGGGCAGGTCTTCGTCGAGGGCACCGACGTCACCGCCCTCGGCATCAAGGGGCTCGCCGCCCTGCGCCGTCGCAGCATCGGCTACGTCTTCCAGGACTACAACCTCATCCCGGCCCTCACCGCCGCCGAGAACGTGGCCCTGCCCCGCGAACTTGACGGCATATCGGCCCGCAAGGCCCGCACCGAGGCCCTCGCCGCCCTCGGCGAGATGGACCTCGGCCATCTCGCCGACCGGTTCCCCGACGAGATGTCCGGCGGCCAGCAGCAGCGCGTGGCCATCGCCCGCGCCCTCGTCGGCGACCGCCGGCTCGTCCTCGCCGACGAGCCCACCGGCGCCCTCGACTCCGAGACCGGCGAGTCCGTGCTGGCCCTGCTGCGCTCCCGCTGCGACGCCGGAGCCGCCGGCGTCATGGTCACCCACGAGCCGCGGTTCGCCGCCTGGGCCGACCGGGTCGTCTTCCTGCGGGACGGCGCCGTCGTCGACCAGACCGTACGCAGCGACGCCGAGTCGCTCCTGACCGGCCGGGCGGCCCAGCGGTGACGACCTGGTTCCACTCCTGGCGGGTCGCGGTCCGCATCGCCCGCCGTGACGCCTGGCGCTCCAAGGGCCGCAGCTTCCTCGTCCTCGCCATGATCGCGCTGCCGATCATGGGCGTGAGCGCCCTGGACCTGACCGTGCGCAGCGCCGAACTCACCCCCGCGCAGCGGATGGAGCGCACCCTGGGTGCCGCCGACGCTCGCTTCTCCGACGCCGGGACGGCCGGCGTGGCCATCCTGCAGGACCCCATCGGCGAGCAGCACACCCCGGCCGGGGACTACGACTCGCCGGGCAAGTCCTGGCCCGACGGCCCGACCGATGTCACCAGGACCATCCCGGCCGGTTCGACGGTGCTGACCGACAGCAGCGGCAGCGCCAAGCTGACCACCAGGTACGGCCTGCTCCAAGCCGAGGTCCGTGAGCTGGCCGCCGCAGATCCCGTCGCCCGGGGCATCATGCGGCTGCAGGAGGGCCACTTCCCCGAGAAGAACGACGAGATCGCCGCGACCACCCGGTTCCTGGAGAGCAGCGGGCTGTCCGTCGGCTCCACCCTCACCGCCCGCGGCTTCGACCGTACCTATGTGATCAGCGGCTCGTACGAGCTGCCCAGCGAGCTCACGGCACAGCAGGTCAACGCCCTGCCGGGGGCCTTCCTCGCGCCGTACGCCAAGGCGGTCGAGAAGGCCGGACTGCCGAAGCCCGACGTCTCCACCACCTACCTGGTGCAGAAGTCCGGTGGTTTCACGTGGAACACGGTCCAGGCGATCAACGTCAAGGGTGTCCTGGTCACCTCGCGCGCCGTGGCCCTCGACCCGCCCGCCGACTCCGAGGTGCCGCTCTACCAGAAGGAAGGCTGGGCCAACTACGAGAGCAGCGGGGCCGCCGACGCCGCCGATCTCGCCGCCGTGGGCACGGTCGTCGGTCTGGCTATGCTGGAGATCTGCCTGCTCGCCGGTCCCGCCTTCGCCGTCGGTGCCCGTCGTTCCCGCCGCCAGCTGGGCCTCGTCGGCGCCAACGGCGGTGCCCGCAGCCACATCCGGGCCATCATGCTGAGCGGCGGCCTCGTCATCGGCGTCGCGGCTGCCCTGGTCGGCACGGTCCTCGCCCTGACCCTGACCTTCGCCCTCCGGCCGCTCCTCGAGGACTACATGGGGCAGCGGTTCGGCGGCTTCACCGTCAAGCCGCTGGAACTGCTCGCCATCGCCGCGCTCGCCGTCCTCATCGGCCTGCTCTCCGCGATCGTCCCGGCCGTCACCGCCTCCCGGCAGACCGTCCTGGCCTCCCTCACCGGCCGTCGCGGCGTGCGCCGCAGCAACCGCGTGCTGCCGCTGATCGGCCTCGGCGCCTTCCTGCTCGGCGCGGCCATCGCCCTGTACGGCTCGGTCGTCTCCGACCAGTTCGTCCTGGTCGCGGGTGGCTCGGCCATCGCCGAGCTGGGTGTGGTCGCCATGACGCCCGCCCTGGTCGGCCTGTTCGGCCGGGCCGGCCGCTGGCTGCCGCTCTCGCCGCGCCTCGCCCTGCGGGACGCCGTCCGCAACCGGGGCCGTACGGCACCCGCTGTCGCCGCCGTTCTGGCCGCCGTCGCGGGCACCGTCGCCGTCTCGACGTACGCCGCGAGCCAGGACGCCCAGAGTCAGGCCGAGTACCGGGCCAGCCTGCCGTACGGGGCCGTCGCCACGCTCGTCACCGAGGAGGGCGGCCGGGACGTCCCCGAGGTCCGCGACGCCGTGCAGCGGACGCTGCCCGTCGACGTCCGCGCCGACGTGTTCCGGATCGCCGTCGGCAAGCCCGGCTGCGCCCCATATGGCGAGGGCGAGGGCTGTGGCCACTTCGAGGTCGTCACCCCGCCGGCCAACGAGTGCCCGCTGTGGGTCAGCACCCCCGACGGCTCCGACCCGGCGGAGAAGTACACCAA
Source organism: Streptomyces sp. NBC_00576 (assembly GCF_036345175.1). Taxonomy (NCBI): domain Bacteria; kingdom Bacillati; phylum Actinomycetota; class Actinomycetes; order Kitasatosporales; family Streptomycetaceae; genus Streptomyces; species Streptomyces sp. NBC_00576. The sequence continues at coordinate 5,860,592 of NZ_CP107780.1, forward strand.
GGAGCAGCGGCGCGCGCTCGCCAAGGACTGGCGCTGCCTCTCGCGCGACGGCAACGGCATCTACGTCGAGGGCGGTCTCCTCATCGCCGACGCCCCGCTCCTGAAGGTCCTCGGCATCGACGACCCGGGCGCGGCCAAGGCCCTCGCCGACGGAAAGCTCCTCAGCTTCCACAGGCCCCAGGTCGACAGGAACGGCGCTGTCGGCATCAAGCTGATCACCGACCCGAAGGCCGCCGACCGCGCCGCCGAGCAGAACAAGCCGGTCCCGGGCGAGCTGAAGTCCTTCCCCGCCTACCAGGTGCCCGGCTCGCCCGACTCCTACGGAGTGCAGAGCGTGCTCAGCCCCGCCGCCGCCAAGGCCGCCGGACTGACCACCGTCCCCCTCGGCGCCTTCTTCAGCACCGACCGGATGCCCAGCACCGAGCAGCGGCAGAAGCTCGACGCCGAGATCGCCAAGCTCGGCAGCAACGTCGAGCTGACCGTGGAGCAGGGCTGGGTCGACGAGAACGGGCTCGTCCTGCTCGCGCTGACCGTCTTCGCCGGCCTGGTCACCATCGGTGCGGCCGGCATCGCCACCGGTCTCGCCCAGGCCGACGCGGAGGCCGATCTCAAGACGCTCGCAGCGGTCGGCGCCCCGCCCCGGGTGCGCCGCACGCTCAGCGGCTTCCAGTGCGGTGTGGTCGCCGCGATGGGTGTGGTCCTCGGCTCGGCTGCCGGTGTCCTGCCCGCGGTCGGGCTGCGGCTCACCGAGGAGCGCGAGCAGATGCGCTTCTACCAGGACGCTCTCGACAATGGCTGGGTCGGCGCCGGTGACGCCCCGCCGTACGTGCCGATCGTCGTCCCCTGGGAGACACTCGCCGCCCTCCTGGTGGCCGTGCCCCTCGGCGCCGCCCTGCTGGCCGCGCTGGTGACCCGCTCGCGCGGGGCGCTGGCCCGCCGCGCCGCGCACTGAGCCTCCGTTGCCGGACCGTGCCCCTGGACGAGGGTGATCCACCCTCGTCCAGGGGCACACCGTGTGGGAAAGCATGCGTGCGAGAGAATGGCGGCATGGAGATGCCGAGGAATGACAGGTCGCAGGAGAGCCCCCAGGTCCTCATCTTGGGCCAGGACGGGATGGCGCTCGGCGGCACTAACTAGGGATCACCTTCCGTCCCGGCCGTACTCCTTGGTCGGTCTGCACGCTGTCGCGAACCAGGTAGGCCGACAGGGCACGCCACGTGGTGATGGCGAGTAGTCCCCGTCCGGAGGGATGCTGCCCGAAGCTGGCCAGCGCTTCCGGGCATCTCTACCGTCTGGGCGCGACGACCGTTGCGCGGGTCCCAGTCTCGGGGTGCGGGAGTACTCGCAAACCGCAGCAACGACACCCCTATGAAACAGGCCCCGGGTCGCTGACCTGGGGCCTGAAGAAGAGCGGGTGACGAGAATCGAACTCGCACTCTCAGCTTGGGAAGCTGATGTTCTACCACTAAACTACACCCGCGTAATACGCCGATCCGAACCGGCGTCACAACGCTCAGTCACTCTACCCCATGCCAGGTCCCCGGCGCCGAGCCGTGGAGCCTGCCCCTTTCCCTGGCGGATTTCAGGCGGATTCCGGGTGCGTTCCGAGTGAGTTCCGTATGGCCTCCGGACCCATGTTCGCGACGCGACCCCGCTGCGAGCGCCCGGAGTTGGGGCGTACGGTGGGGGCGCGGAAGAGGGGTCGGGCGGGATCGGAGTGCCGCCTGGAGGGCCGCCCCTTTCGTCCCGTAATGTGGCTTTCCTCGCTGGTCTCGACAGTGACCGGCGACGGCTCTTGGGGAAGGGACTCTGAGGACTTGATCGAGCGCACCGTCGTCCGTTGTGCCGAAGGGCACGTGTTCAGCACCGCTTCGTTCCCGATGCAGCAGGCCGAGCGGCTCGGCCCCGGCCGGCTGGTCCGGTGTCCGCGCTGCGCGCGGCTCCGCAGTGTGGTGCCCGTGACGTTGGAGCAGCAGCAGCGGAGCACCAGCAGTAATTGAAGTAGAAGAGCAGAAGTAGAAGCAGAAGCAGACATGTGACGTAGCAGTAGAGGCAGTAGTAGGCGCGCGGAACCGGCCGATGGTGTCGGGTTCGCGCGCCTTGCGTATCCTCGGGGCGTGCTTCTCTCAGACAAGGACATCCGGGCCGAGATCGACTCCGGGCGGGTACGGATCGATCCCTACGACGAATCCATGGTGCAGCCGTCGAGCGTCGACGTGCGCCTCGACCGCTACTTCCGGGTGTTCGAGAACCACCGCTACCCCCACATCGACCCCTCCATCGAGCAGGCGGATCTGACGCGGCTGGTGGAGCCCGAGGGTGACGAGCCGTTCATCCTCCACCCCGGGGAGTTCGTGCTCGCCTCGACCTACGAGGTCATCAGCCTCCCCGACGACCTCGCCTCCCGCCTCGAAGGCAAGAGCTCGCTCGGGCGGCTCGGGCTCGTCACGCACTCCACCGCCGGGTTCATCGACCCCGGGTTCTCCGGCCACGTGACGCTCGAACTCTCCAACCTCGCGACGCTGCCGATCAAACTCTGGCCCGGTATGAAGATCGGCCAGCTGTGCCTGTTCCAGCTGAGTTCGTCGGCCGAGTTCCCGTACGGCAGCGAGCGGTACGGCTCGCGCTACCAGGGGCAGCGCGGGCCCACCGCCTCCCGGTCCTTCCTCAACTTCCACCGGACGCAGGTATGACGGTCATACGCGAGGAACTCTCCTACGAACGGTTCGGCGTCGCCGTCCGCGAACTCGCGCAGACCATCGCCGACGACGGGTACGAGCCCGATGTCGTGCTCAGCATCGCGCGCGGGGGTGTGTTCGTGGCCGGCGGGCTGGCGTACGCCCTGGAGTGCAAAAATCTTCATCTGGTCAACGTCGAGTTCTATACCGGCGTGGGTCAGACGCTCGAAATGCCCGTCATGCTGGCCCCCGTTCCCAACGCGATCGATTTCACCGACAAGAAGGTGCTGATCGCCGACGACGTGGCCGATACAGGCAAGACGCTGAAGCTCGTACACGACTTCTGTCTCGACCACGTCGCCGAGGTGCGCTCGGCCGTCATTTACGAGAAGTCCCAGAGCCTCGTCAAGTGCGAGTACGTCTGGAAGCGGACCGATGACTGGATCAACTTCCCGTGGAGCGTGCTGCCTCCCGTACGGAGGTCGGGGGAGCCGGTCACTCCCTCGAAGGATGCGCTCTGAGACCCGTCAGCGTCCTTACTCGTCCTTCGTCAGCACCCCCTGCTCCGTGCCCAGCGTGCGGTCGTAGCACAGGCCCGGGCCGCGCAGGCGGTAGTGCTCGGTGGTCGTCGCGATCGCGTGGCGCTGCTCGCGGGCCACGCCGAGTGTGAAGGTCGCGTCGCCGTTGTACGTGTCGTCCAGGCGGACGTCGTCGATGCGGGCGTGGTCGCCGAAGGACATGATCACGCGGAGGCGGTTGTCCGCGTCGATGGTGGAGCGGCCGTCCAGGGTGTAGGTGCGGTCGGTACGGGATGTCACCCCGCCGCGCCGGACCGTCTGGTCGTCCGTCCAGCGGCCCTGCTGGTTGTCGGTGGTCTCGTCCGGGGTCCAGGTGTGGGTGATGGCCGTGGTCAGGCGTCGGTCTACCGTCGTCGTCACTCGGCCGTGCGAGGTGTTCAGGTAGCCGCTCACCGTCAGACGGCGCTTGCCGCTCGTGTCGAGGGTGCGGGTGGCGCCGTCCGTGTACGTGTTCGTGACGGCCGGGTCGGTGGCCTTGTACGAGGTCAGGGCGCCCGTCACCACTGACTTGTGGGCGTCCTGCCAGACCAGGATGTTGGTCGGCGCGCTCCAGCCGGTCTGGCCCGCGGGGACGCCGGCCACCGTCACGTCGACCGTGTGTGCCTTGCCGTCGTTGAGGAGACCGGCGAAGGGGGTGAGGTCGAACTCCAGGGGGCGTACGTCGAAGGCGGTCGGGGAGGGAATCACGCTCCACAGGTACGGAGACCAGCCGCCCGTCCACACGTTCGGGTACGGGGAGGCGATCCCGGCGAGCTTCCCGTCGATCGTGACCTGGACCTCGCGGTACGGGCCGTCGTCGCCGCCCTGGCAGGAGTACGACGCGGACGGCGTGACCGCCGAGTACCAGAACTCCTCGCAGCCGCCGCCCGAGCCGGTCGCGTACACCTCGGCGAGGATGCGCTCGGCGTTGCGCGGGGTGGTGAGCTTCGCGCCCGTGGTGACGCTGTTGCCGTCGCTCAGGGGGATGACCTGGTCGGGGGCGGAGGTTTTCGCCGGGCTGTGCTCCGGGGCGTAGAACGTCAGGGTGACCTTGACGTCCAGGATGCCCGTGTAGGTGTCATTGACAACGTTGCCGATGAGCATGTCCACGGACTGGGCCTTGCTCAGTGTCTTCTCGTACCGCGTGACGTCCTTCTGCACCGACCAGTCGATGCCGTCCTGGGACGGCTCGGGGGTCGAGGTGCGGAGCATCTGGACGCCGCCGATGTCGAGGTAGCCGAGGCGGTCGTACTGGCGGCCGGCGACGCTGCCGTCGAGGCGGAGCACCACCTTCGACCAGCGGCCCGGGGTGCCGCAGGCGGTGGGCGGGGTGTAGGTGCCGGTGTAGGGCGTGAAGTCCTTGAACTTCGCCTGGGCGACGGTCACTTCGCAGGATCTGGTGTGGGGTGTGGGGATGGGCGGGGCGGCCGTCACCGGGTCGTGGTAGTCGGTGCCGAACTCCGACGGGACCGTGGTGGCGGCCCCGGCGGCCGTCGTGAGGGCCGTCAGGGTGAGGCCGAGGGCGGCGGAGACGACGGTGATCGTCCGTCCCGCTCTTCGGGCGCCGCGAGTACGAAGAATCGTCATGCGCCGCAGTGAACACCGGTGGATCGAGGATGGACTAGACCTCTTGGGGGTATTTTGACCAAACATGACGGGAGGGGGTTTCCGGCCGCGGCCGGAAACCCCCTCCCGTCATGTTTGGTCTGTGTGTCGGGAACCCCTAGAACGTCCCCAGCTTCACGATCGACAGCAGCGCGATCAGCTGGATCGCCGACGCACCCAGGGCCTTCGGCCACGGCAGGTCGTGGGAGCGGCGGACCATGATGGTCAGCAGTACACCCCCGGCGACCCAGGTCGCCCAGCCGAGGATCTGTACGAAGGGTGCGTCGCCGCCCGCGAACATCGCGACGAGCAGGCGGGGGGCGTCCGTGATGGACATGACCAGCATGGAGAGGCCGACCGTCGGCTGCCAGGCGCCGTCGCCGCCGAGCTGGCGGGCGAGGGTGTGGGTGACCACGCCCAGGATGAAGGCGCTCAGGACCATCGCCACGGCCGTCGTCAGCACGATCGGGATCGCGTTGTTGAGGGTGGCGTTTATCGTGTCCTCGCGCGTGTCGTCGAACCCGAAGACGGCGATCAGGCCGTACAGGAACGTGACGACGAGGGCCGGCGCCCACACCGAGTAGTCGCGCATCTGGAGAAACGTGCGGTCGGGAGCGGTGACGATCCCCCGCAGCAGTTCCTTCCAGCGCAGCCGCGGACCGGCCGGCGGGGCCGAGGCGGCGCCGGCGCGGTAGGTGTCACCCTGGTTGTACGGGTCGTCGCCGACCGTGAACGCCTGTGTGTGACCAGGGTTGTTGGCCGCGTACGGGTCCACGGGGGCGTTCGGGTGCCCGTGTCCGCGCCCCCCGTGCCCGTCGTCGCCGAAGTACTCCGGCTCGCCATGTCCGCCGCCACTGCCGCGCCCGCCCTGGCCGCCGTAACCGCCGCCGGCGTTCGCCTGCGGGGGCCACGGCCGTCCTCCGGCGTCGCCCGGGCCGCCGTACGACGGCTGTCCGCCTCCGTACGGCTGCTGCTGCGGCGCGGAGGGGTAGCCGTACGACGGGCCGCCCTGCGGGGGCTGCTGGCCGTACGGCTGCTGCCGCGGTTGTTGTTGCGGTCGCGCTTGCGGGGCGCGGTTGTTGTTGCGGTCGCCGCGTCCGATCCTGAATCCAGCCACGTCATCGAACGTACCTGGTCCCGGAGAGTGACGGGTGGGGCCCGGGCTTCCGGACACCGCTTTGCTGCCCAGCTGTTACATCCCTTAAGGGGGTCCTCTAAGGGAGCCCGCACATTTCCCTGGGGAAGTATTCAGGGAACTTATTCAGCGACGCGTCAGGGAAGCATCCCGTCGATCAGCCCCTCCGGCACCGACGTCACCCCGGCCGTTCTGATCCCCGACGCCGAGCCGAGCAGTCGCAGTGAGCCCGAGAGGCTGTACACGTACAGGTCGGCCTTGCCGTCGCGGTTGCCGTCGCGCAGCCGGACCTTCAGGCCGAAGGAGTCGTCGCCGGTGACGTCGCCCGGGATGCCCGCCGTGCTGCGTGCGAGCCACTGGGAGCCGGTGGCCGTGAGGCCGCCGGCCCGCCCGTACAGGACGTGGACGCCACCGGCGTACGGTTTGCCGCCGAGGGTCTCGCCGTCCGCGCTGATCGCGAGGTCCTGGCGGCCGTCGCCGTTGATGTCGCCGGCGGCGATGTGGGCGCCGAAGGAGTCGTATGTCTCCGCGTTGTCCGCGATGCCGGGCGTGTTCTGGGTGAAGCGGGCGGACTTGGCGGGGCCCGCGGCGGCGCCGTACCAAATGCTCACCTGGCCGCGGTACTTGGAGAACAGCGGGGTGCCGATGGCGATGTCGCCCTTGCCGTCCTTGTTGAAGTCGGCGATGACACCGTCGCCGCCGCGATCTGCCTCGCCCCCGTTGCCGTTCACGCGCTCCAGGCGGAGCGTGCGGCCGGGGGTGAGGGTGCTGCCGCCCTTGACGAACCAGGCGTCGGAGGCGATGTACGTGGGGGTGGCGACGTCGCCGATGACGACGAGGTCGGTCTTGTTGTCGCCGGTCACGTTGCCCGCGATCAGGGCGGTGGCGTTGAAGGCGTCCTTGTCCACAGTCGTCACCGAACCGGCCACGCCCGAGCGGGAGATGGCGCCCCGGTAGACATACGCCTTGCCGCCCGCGACGACGGCCAGGTCCTTCTTGCCGTCCCCGTTGAAGTCGCCGACCGCGAGGTCCGAGCCCATCCGGGCGTACGAATCGTTCACCCTGGCCGGGATGCTGGTGCCGCCGGACAGGCCCGTCCTGCTGCCCCAGAGGACGGTGACCGTGCCCTGGTCCGTGCGCCCGGACACCTCCTTGCCGGTGGCGGCGACGGCCAGGTCGCCGTACCCGTCGGCGTTGAAGTCGGCGGCGGCCCGGACGTACCCGAACTCGTCGTAGGCCTTGTCGGAGCCGGGGACTCCGGCGCTGTTCTGGCTGACGTACTGGACCTTGGTGCCCGGCCCGTTCGCCGTACCGAAGGTGACCTTGACGGCGCCGCCCGGGAGCTCGTACTCGGCGCCGTAGGAGAACTCGGCGTAGTCGCGGTAGCCGTCGCCGTTGAAGTCGTCGGCCGGCCGGGAGGGTGCCGCGGTGACCGTGGTGACGGGCAGGGCGGTGAGCAGACCGGTGGTGAGCGTGGCGGCCAGGAGGAGGGTGCGCTTGCGCAAGGCTGGATCTCCACGAGGAAGAGGGAAGAAGGCAGGCGGGGATCGGCCCCGGGGAAGCGGCCGGCGAACAGGAGACCCACAGCAAGGGGCAAGAGTTGTACGGGATTTGAGTAAATTATTGAGACGCGTGGGGCGTACGGACTACGGGGACTCCGATCACAGGGCTCCGATCACAGGAACTCCGAGCTGGAGAACGTCACCGAAGGCTTCGCCGCCACCAGGCCCTGCTTCACCCCGGGATAGACAGCCACCTCGTCCCACGTCTCCCCCCGGTACGTCCGCACCGCCAGGTCCGCCCGGCCGTCCCCGTCGAAGTCCCCGACCGTGAGGACCCGGGTCGTGCCCCGGGTGGGCGGCGCGACGGTCACCATGCCCGTCGCCGAGAGACCGGCCGTCGCTGTCGGCGCCCGGAACACCCGCAGCCGCGAGCCGCTGGAGACGAGTTCGTCGCGGCCGTCGCCGTCGAAGTCGCCGGTGTCGAGCATCGAGCCGGGGGAGGCGAGGGTGCCGGAGGTCGCGTCGGGGAGGTCGTAGCGCAGTGACGTTTCGCCCATCGCGCCCACCGCCGCGTCCAGGTCCTTCCCCTTGCCGAAGCGGCCGAGGGCGACGTCGATGCCCTCGGGCAGCACCGTCCCGGTGCGCGTCGGGCCGTTCGGGCCGCCGAGGACGACCGCCGACTTCGCGGTGCCGTCCGCCGTACGGACGACCAGGTCGTCGTATCCGTCATGGTTCACGTCGGCCGCCGGGCCCGTGGGGACGTTGCCGGGAGCGGTGATCGGCGCACCGGCCTTGCGTGGGGCGCCCTTGCGGGAGAACGGGCCGCGCAGATAGCTGAGTTGGACGTTCGAGGCGTGGACGACGAGGTCCTGGGCGCCGTCGCCGTCGAAGTCGCCGCACACCGGCTGGTCGGGCCAGTCGTTGCCGGCACGGGCCTGGTCGGGGATCGCGAGGGTGACCGCGCGGCCGGTGAGGCCGTCCGGGGAGCCGAAGAGGAGCTGGAGGGGTACCGGGGGCCGGCCCTGGCCGTCGTAGGGCGGGTCCGTCGACACGACCAGGTCGGTGAAGCCGTCGCCGTCGAGGTCGCAGCCGGCCTCCGCGTCGAAGACCGCCGGCAACTGGCCCTTCGTACGGGCCGCTTGACGCGTCGGGCTCAGCAACTGCCGGGCGCCGGGGACGAGTCCGCCCGGTGAGCCGTAGACGATGCCGATACCGGCGTCGTCGGTGTGGAGCTGGTCCTTGACCAGGTCGTTGAGAACCAGGTCACGGTGGCCGTCACCGTTGAAGTCGTCGGCGACCTTGCTGCCGTCGCCCTGCGGTATCGGGCGTTGGGCGGGGGCCTTGGCGACCCGGACGGGGGTCTGGCCGGCGGCTGCCGGGTCGTCGCCGGACAGGGGGCCGCAGGCGGTGAGGGCCACCAGGGCGCCGATGGCCGCCAAGCCGCTGGTGGCCGCCGTACCCCAACCACCTCTTCGCACCCGCATCCGCACCCTGCACCTCGTCCGGATCATTGACCCCATTGGCAACGACTCAGTAATGATGCACGTGTTCGAGATACCGCGACAGCCCCGTGCCCGTACGAGGGGCAGGGGGCTGTCGGTCGTAACAGCGGGGCCGGTTACTTCACCGGCTGCGGCTCCGGCGCGCTTTCCGTCTCCGTCTCGCCCGCCGGGGGCTCGTCGTCGGCCGGGGTCTTCACGGACTCCAGGAGCAGCTGGGCGACGTCCACGACGGTGATGGACTCCTTCGCCTTGCCGTCGTTCTTCTTGCCGTTGACCGAGTCGGTCAGCATGACGAGGCAGAACGGGCAGGCGGTCGACACGATGTCGGGGTTCAGCGACAGCGCCTCATCGACTCGCTCGTTGTTGATGCGCTTGCCGATCCGCTCCTCCATCCACATCCGCGCGCCACCCGCGCCGCAGCAGAAGCCGCGTTCCTTGTGGCGGTGCATCTCCTGCTGGCGCAGGCCCGGGACGGCCGACATGATCTCGCGCGGGGGCGTGTAGATCTTGTTGTGGCGGCCCAGGTAGCAGGGGTCGTGGTAGGTGATGAGGCCCTCGACCGGGGTCACCGGGAGCAGCTTGCCCTCGTCGATGAGGTGCTGGAGCAGCTGGGTGTGGTGGATGACCTCGTAGTCGCCGCCGAGCTGCGGGTACTCGTTGCCGATCGTGTTCAGGCAGTGCGGGCAGGTCGCGACGATCTTCTTGGCCGACTTCGGCTTCTTCGTCGACTCGTCCTCGTCATCCTCGCCGAACGCCATGTTCAGCGCGGCCACGTTCTCCATGCCGAGCTCCTGGAACAGGGGCTCGTTGCCGAGCCTCCGCGCCGAGTCACCGGTGCACTTCTCGTCGCCGCCCATGATCGCGAACTTGACGCCCGCGATGTGGAGGAGCTCGGCGAAGGCCTTCGTCGTCTTCTTCGCGCGGTCTTCCAGGGCGCCCGCGCAGCCGACCCAGTACAGGTACTCGACCTCGGTCAGGTCCTCGATGTCCTTGCCGACGACCGGCACCTCGAAGTCGAGCTCCTTGAGCCACTCCAGGCGCTGCTTCTTCGCCAGGCCCCAGGGGTTGCCCTTCTTCTCCAGGTTCTTGAGCATCGTGCCCGCCTCGGAGGGGAACGCGCTCTCGATCATCACCTGGTAGCGGCGCATGTCGACGATGTGGTCGACGTGCTCGATGTCCACCGGGCACTGCTCGACGCAGGCGCCGCAGGTGGTGCAGGACCACAGGACGTCCGGGTCGATGACGCCGTTCTCTTCGAGGGTGCCGATCAGCGGGCGCTCGGCCTCGGCGAGAGCGGCGGCGGGGACGTCCTTGAGCTGCTCGGGCGTCGCCTTCTCGTTGCCTTCCATGTCCTTGCCGCCGCCCGCCAGGAGGTACGGGGCCTTGGCGTGGGCGTGGTCCCGCAGCGACATCATCAGCAGCTTGGGGGAGAGGGGCTTGCCGGTGTTCCAGGCCGGGCACTGCGACTGGCAGCGGCCGCACTCCGTACACGTGGAGAAGTCGAGCAGGCCCTTCCAGGAGAACTGTTCGACCTGGCTGACGCCGAAGACGTCGTCGTCGCCGGGGTCGGTGAAGTCGATCGGCTTGCCGCCGGACGTCATCGGCTGGAGGGCGCCCAGGGCGGTGCCTCCGGTCGCCTCGCGCTTGAACCAGATGTTCGGGAAGGCGAGGAAGCGGTGCCAGGCGACGCCCATGTTGGTGTTCAGCGAGACGACGATCATCCAGACGAACGAGGTGCTGATCTTCACCATCGCGGTGAGGTAGATCAGGTTCTGGAGCGTCGCAGCGCTCAGGCCCTTGAAGGCCAGGACGAGCGGGTACGAGGCGAAGTACGCGGCCTCGTAGTGCTCGACGTGGTGGATCGCGCCCTCCAGGCCGCGCAGCACGTAGATCGCGAGGCCGATGGTGAGGATGACGTACTCGACGAAGTACGCCTGCCCTGCCTTGGAGCCCGCGAAGCGGGACTTGCGGCCGGGGCGTGAGGGCAGGTTCAGCAGGCGGATCACGATGAGGACGGCGATGCCCAGGATGGTCATCACGCCGATGAACTCGATGTACAGCTCGAACGGCAGGAAGCCGCCGATCACCGGCAGCGTCCAGTCCGCCGAGAAGAGCTGGCCGAAGGCCTGGGCGAGGGTCGGCGGCAGAGTCAGGAAGCCGACGGCCACGAACCAGTGCGCGAAGCCGACGATGCCCCACCGGTTCATCCGGGTGTGGCCGAGGAACTCTTTCGCCAGCGTCACACTGCGCTGATAGGGGTTGTCCGTTCGAAGGCCGGCCGGGATGGGCTGGCCCAGTTTGAAGTACCGGACGAACTGACCGATGGCGCGTGCGAGCAGCGCGACGCCGATCACGGTCAGGACCAGCGACACGATGATCGCGGCGAGTTGCATGTCGGGGCTCCTCAGGCCTGCGAGCTGCTACTAGAGCTGCACTAGAGCTGTATTACTAAGCGGTAACTTAGGCAGTCTGCCAGAGACTACCCATATCTTGACCCGCACTGTAGTCAGCGGCGGAGTGATCTGGATCGCTGAGGCTTACCTGAGTGGTGGATCGAAACCGGTCGGATCAGACGATGTCAGGTCGTGTTATTCGTACGGAATTGTTACGTTTGCGCCTAACGTGAACCCGTGCTCTACGGGATTCTCGCCGCCACTGCCGCCCTACTCCTCGCCGCCGTCCTCACCGCTCTCCTGCGGACCCTCGCCCTGCGCCTCGGGGTGCTCGACCGGCGCCGGGCGCGTCCCCTGCCACTGCTCGGCGGACTCGCGGTCGTGCTCGCGACGGGGCTGGTCGCGGGAGCGGGGGAGTGGACCGGGTACGCCCCGCTGGGGGACGGCGTCGGTGAGCTGCTCGTCGCCGGGTCCGGCGTCGGCTTGCTCGGGCTCGTGGCCGACGTGCGGCGGGTGAAGGCGCGGTTCCTTGTCGTCGGTACGGCCGTTGCCGCCGGGTTCGTCGTGCCGTACCGCGAGTTGGGGTTCGGGGTCGGGCTGCTCGCCCTCCTCTGGATCGTGTTCGTGGCCGTCGCCTTCCGGGCCCTCGACCATGCCGACGGGCTGGTGGGGACGGTCGGGGTGCTGACCGCCTTCGGGGTGGCCGCGTGTGCCGCCGTCGAGGTGCTCGACGGGCTCGCCGTGCTGCTCAGCGTCCTGGCCGCCGCGCTCACCGGGTTCCTCATGCACAACTGGCATCCCGCGCGGATCGCCCTGGGCGCGTGCGGGTCCCTGTTCACGGGGTTCGTGCTGGCCTCGGCGGCGGTGGTCGTGCGGACCGGGTACGAACTGGCCTCCAGTGCATGGGTGTTGTTCGCGCTCACCGCGGTGGCGGGGGCGGATGTCGTGCTCGTCGTGGTCTCGCGGCGGCTGGCCGGGCGACCGTTGTCGCGTGGGGGTCCGGACCATCTCGCGCACCGGCTGCGGCGGCTCGGGCTCACTGCCCGCGGGGCGGCCGTGCTGCTCGGTGCGGGGGCCTTCGGGGCGGTGCTGGTGGGGGTGCTCGCGCACGGCGGGTGGGTCGGGGAGTCGGGGCTGTGGTGGGTGGCGGGGGTGGTGGGGATGGTCGTACTGGGGCTGCTGAGGGTTTCCGTGTACGGGCCTCGGCGGCCTCCTGCCGTGCAGTCGGCGCAGGTCAGAGCGACCTTGCGTGTAAGGAACGGATAAGAGTTGAGTGGGGTCGACTCAGCTCTGTTGACCGCGCGGCGGGAGTGATGCACACTTGAGCCTGTTCCACTCAAGTCATTGTTTTAAGTCATTGCTGCTGGAGGAATTGAAATGGCACGTGCGGTCGGCATCGACCTGGGCACGACTAACTCCGTCGTCAGCGTTCTGGAGGGCGGCGAGCCCACCGTCATCACCAACGCCGAGGGTGCCAGGACCACGCCGTCCGTCGTCGCCTTCGCGAAGAACGGTGAGGTGCTGGTCGGCGAGGTCGCGAAGCGCCAGGCGGTCACCAACGTCGACAGGACCATCCGGTCGGTCAAGCGCCACATGGGCACCGACTGGAAGATCGAGCTCGACGGGAAGAACTTCAACCCGCAGCAGATGAGCGCGTTCATCCTGCAGAAGCTGAAGCGCGACGCCGAGGCCTACCTGGGCGAGAAGGTCACGGACGCGGTCATCACCGTCCCGGCCTACTTCAACGACTCCGAGCGTCAGGCGACGAAGGAGGCCGGCGAGATCGCGGGCCTGAACGTCCTGCGCATCGTGAACGAGCCGACGGCCGCCGCTCTCGCGTACGGCCTCGACAAGGACGACCAGACGATCCTCGTCTTCGACCTCGGTGGCGGCACCTTCGACGTGTCCCTCCTGGAGATCGGTGACGGCGTCGTCGAGGTGAAGGCCACCAACGGTGACAACCACCTCGGCGGTGACGACTGGGACCAGCGCGTCATGGACTACCTGGTGCAGCAGTTCCGCACCGGCCACGGCGTGGACCTGGGCAAGGACAAGATGGCCCTCCAGCGCCTCCGCGAGGCCGCCGAGAAGGCCAAGATCGAGCTGTCCTCGTCCACCGAGACCTCGATCAACCTGCCCTACATCACGGCCTCCGCCGAGGGTCCGCTGCACCTGGACGAGAAGCTCACGCGCGCCCAGTTCCAGCAGCTCACGGCCGACCTGCTGGAGCGCTGCAAGACGCCGTTCCACAACGTCATCAAGGACGCCGGAATCGCGCTGAGCGAGATCGACCACGTCGTTCTCGTCGGTGGTTCGACCCGTATGCCCGCCGTCGCCGAGCTCGTCAAGGAGCTGACCGGCGGCCGGGACGCCAACAAGGGCGTGAACCCGGACGAGGTCGTCGCCATCGGCGCCGCGCTCCAGGCCGGTGTCCTCAAGGGCGAGGTCAAGGACGTCCTGCTCCTCGACGTCACCCCGCTGTCCCTCGGTATCGAGACCAAGGGAGGGATCATGACGAAGCTCATCGAGCGCAACACCACGATCCCGACCAAGCGTTCCGAGATCTTCACGACGGCCGAGGACAACCAGCCGTCCGTCCAGATCCAGGTCTACCAGGGCGAGCGCGAGATCGCGGCGTACAACAAGAAGCTCGGGATGTTCGAGCTGACGGGCCTGCCCCCGGCCCCGCGCGGCGTGCCGCAGATCGAGGTCGCCTTCGACATCGACGCCAACGGCATCATGCACGTCACGGCCAAGGACCTCGGCACGGGCAAGGAACAGAAGATGACCGTCACCGGTGGCTCCTCGCTGCCGAAGGACGAGGTCGACCGTATGCGCCAGGAGGCCGAGCAGTACGCGGACGAGGACCACCGTCGCCGCGAGGCCGCCGAGACCCGCAACCAGGGCGAGCAGCTCGTCTACCAGACGGAGAAGTTCCTCAAGGACAACGAGGACAAGGTCCCCGGCGACATCAAGACCGAGGTCGAGGCCTCGATCGAGGAGCTGAAGGCCGCGCTCAAGGGCGAGGAGACGGCGGAGATCCGCACCGCCACCGAGAAGGTCGCCGCCGTCTCGCAGAAGCTGGGCCAGGCGATGTACGCCGACGCGTCCGCGGCGCAGGCCGCCGGTGACGAGGCGCCCGGCGCCGAGGCCCCCAAGGCCGACGACGACGTGGTGGACGCCGAGATCGTCGATGACGAGCGTGAGCGTAAGGACGGTGCCGCGTGACGGAGGAGACTCCGGGCTTCGACGAGAAGCCCGACGTCCCTTCCGGCGCCACCTCCGACGACGCCGAGCCGAAGGCCGCCCCCTCTTCGGAGGGGGCGTCCCCGGCCGGGGACGCAAACGCAGCAGCAGCACAGGTCGCCGGTCTGACGGCACAGCTGGACCAGGTACGCACGGCGCTCGGTGAGCGCACCGCGGACCTCCAGCGGCTCCAGGCCGAGTATCAGAACTACCGCCGCCGGGTCGAGCGGGACCGGATCACGGTCAAGGAGATCGCCATCGCGAGCCTCCTGTCCGAACTCCTGCCCGTACTCGACGACATCGGCCGCGCGCGGGAACACGGCGAACTGGTAGGCGGGTTCAAGTCCGTCGCCGAGTCGCTGGAGACCGTCGCCGCGAAGATGGGCCTGCAGCAGTTCGGCAAGGAGGGCGAGCCCTTCGACCCGACGATCCACGAGGCCCTGATGCACTCGTACGCGCCGGACGTCACGGAGACGACGTGCGTGGCGATCCTGCAGCCGGGCTACCGGTTCGGCGAGCGCAATCTGCGTCCCGCGCGGGTCGCGGTGGCCGAGCCCCAGCCCGGGGCGCAGGCCCCGGAGTCGGGCGACGCGGCGGACGGCAAGGAGAACGGTGGCCCGGAAGAGGGCTGACGTGAGCATTGACGCTGGAGACGCCAAAGACTCCGGGAAGGAGGGACGTCGGGGATGAGCACCAAGGACTTCATCGAGAAGGACTTCTACAAGGTCCTCGGCGTCCCCAAGGACGCCACCGAGGCCGAGATCAAGAAGGCGTACCGGAAACTCGCCCGCGAGTTCCACCCGGACGCCAACAAGGGCAACGCCAGGGCCGAGGAGCGCTTCAAGGAGATCTCCGAGGCGAACGACGTCCTCGGTGACCCCAAGAAGCGCAAGGAGTACGACGAGGCCCGCGCCCTCTTCGGCAACGGCGGCTTCCGCCCGGGGCCGGGCGCCGGCGGCGGCTCCTTCAACTTCGACCTGGGTGACCTCTTCGGAGGCGGCGCCCAGGGCGGCGGCGGCCCCGGCGGTTCCGGTGCGGGCGGCTTCGGCGGCGGCATCGGAGATGTCTTCGGAGGCCTGTTCAACCGGGGCGGCGGGACCACCCGTACGCAGCCCAGGCGCGGCCAGGACATCGACACCGAGGTGACGCTGAGCTTCACGGAGGCGGTGGACGGCGCGACGGTCCCGTTGCGCATGACGTCCCAGTCACCGTGCAAGGCGTGCTCGGGCACCGGTGACAAGAACGGCACGCCGCGCGTGTGCCCGACGTGCGTCGGCACCGGCCAGGTGGCGAGGGGTTCGGGTGGCGGGTTCTCGCTCACGGACCCCTGCCCCGACTGCAAGGGCCGGGGCCTGATCGCGGAGCACGCCTGCCTGGTGTGCAGCGGCTCGGGTCGCGCCAAGTCGTCCCGGACGATGCAGGTGCGCATCCCGGCCGGGGTGGCGGACAGCCAGCGGATCCGGCTGCGCGGCAAGGGAGCACCGGGCGAGCGCGGCGGCCCGGCCGGTGACCTCTACGTCACCGTCCATGTCGACGCCCACCCGGTCTTCGGCCGCAAGGACGACAACCTGACGGTGACAGTGCCGGTGACGTTCGTCGAGGCGGCACTCGGCGGCGAGGTCAGGGTCCCGACCCTGGGCGGCCCGCCGGTCACCCTGAAGCTGCCCCCGGGCACGCCCAACGGGCGCACGATGCGCGCGCGGGGCAAGGGCGCGGTCCGCAAGGACGGCACCCGGGGCGATTTGCTGGTCACCGTCGAGGTGAGTGTCCCGACGGACCTGACGGGGAAGGCTCGTGACGCACTGGAGGCGTATCGCGAGGCGACCGTGGACGAGGATCCGCGGGCGGAGCTGTTCGAGGCAGCGAAGGGAGCTTGACCGAGATGGACGGTCGTCGACGCAACCCGTATGAACTGACCCAGGAGACCCCGGTCTACGTCATCTCGGTGGCGGCCCAGCTCTCGGGCCTGCACCCGCAGACCCTGCGCCAGTACGACCGTCTGGGCCTGGTCTCCCCCGACCGCACCGCCGGCCGGGGCCGCCGCTACTCGGCCCGCGACATCGAACTGCTCCGCGCGGTGCAGGCGTTGTCGCAGGACGAGGGCATCAACCTGGCCGGCATCAAGCGGATCATCGAACTGGAGAACCAGGTCGCCGCGCTGCAGCAGCGGGTGGCGGAGATGGAGTCCGCGCTGGACGGCGCCGCCGCGGCGATGCAGCAGCGGGAGGCCGCGGTGCACGCTTCTTATCGGCGGGATCTGGTGCCGTACCAGGAAGTTCAGCAGACCAGTGCGTTGGTGGTCTGGCGGCCGAAGAAGGCCAAGGACTAGGCAGGCTGAGACGTGAAGGGGCCCGGAGGCCCGGAGGTTCGATCTGAACCTCCGGGCCCCTTCACGTTCCGTCAGGAAACCGGCGGTACGACCACGCTCACCAGGACGGGCAGTGAGGTGGTGCCGTCCTCGCGGACGCCGACGACCTGGTACCAGAGGGACGTTCGCGAAGTCCTCCGTGCCCGCGGGCGACCAGCCGTCCAACTGCACGTTGACGATGGCGGAGAGTGACGCAGAGGCCGCATGGGTCGCGCCGAGCACGCCCGCTACGAGGACGAGCATCGCGTGCCGTACGGAACCGAGGCCGTGGTTCCGGAGGGCCCGGCCAAGGGCTTCGTCATCGGTGAGGCGATCACGGGCCCCAGGCGAGGCTGAGGATCGTCCCGGCCTGCTCAGCAGGAATGACGCACACAAGGAACGCGGGAGGGACCGGGAGACGAGTCCCGGTTCCTCCCGCGCGGGCGCACGTGTACCGAAGCTGTTGCGTGTCGAACGGTTAGCGGTTGACCAGGACCTCTGCTGAGGACACCTGCTCACTCTCACGGCCGTAGACGTCCACGGCCCGCACGGTGACCATGTAGACGCCGGTGTACTGCGGCCGGAACTCGATTCGGCCCGTCGTCGTCAGCTGCTGGCCGCTTGGGGAGCCGTACCCGTCGAAGTACCAGGAGTAGCCCTTCAGCGAGCGGCCCTCGTCGCCCGCGCCGGGCTTGGCCTGGACGATGATCGGGGAGCGCGTGCCGCCCGTGGAGACCACGGTCAGCTTCGGTGCCGCCGGGCCGGTCGCGGTGGCCGGGGTGAGGCGGGCGACGGGGATCTGCGCGGAGGGCACGGACTCGGCGCCCGTGTTGTCGACAGCGGTGACGTAGTAGTACGCGGTGCCCTTGGGGGCAGAGGTGTCGTCGTACGACGAGGCTGTCGGGCCGTCGACGCTGCCGACGAGGGTCCCGACTCCGTTGGCCGAGGCGCGGCGGTAGACGTGGAACCCGGTCACCGTACCGTCCTCCGACGGCGTCCACGTGACATGGGTGGATGCGTCGGTGGGCGTGCCCTCCAGGGCGGACGGAGCGGGCGTGGTGGATGCCACTGGGCGCGTCACCGTCACGGTCTCGGAGACCGGGGAGATGTTCCCGGCGCCGTCGACGGCCTGGACCCGGTACGCGTAGGGCGTCCCCGCGTCCGCGAACTGGTCCGCCGAGGACGTCCTGAACGCGGGCTGCGGCCCGTCCGGGTCGCTCTGACCCACTGGGGCGGCCCACACCTCGTAGTGGTGCACGTCCTTCGAGGAGGCGTTCCACGTAAGGAAGTTGCCTGCCGTGGTGCCTTGTCCCGACAGCCCGGTGACCTTCGCCGGCGCCGTCTTGTCGACCGTCGTCGCGGTCACGTCGGCGCTGCCTGTCGACTGGTTGCCGGCCTTGTCGTGGGCGCGGACCTCGTAGGCGTACGTCTCGCCGGTCTTCGGAAGTGTCGAGTCCGTGTACGTGGTGGCTGTGGTCGTCGCGAGGGCGGTGCCGCCGAACGACGTGCCGTTCAGGCGGCGGTAGACCTTGTACCCCGCGAGGTCCATCTCCTTGTTCTTCGCCCAGGTGAGCTTCGCCTTGCCCGTCGTCTTGTCGTACGTGACGGCGGGTCCCGTCGGGGCGAGGGGCTTGACCTTGTCGACTGTCGCCGAAGTACGGGGCGCGTAGGCGAAGTTGACGTTCGCGTTGCCGGTGACGTTGGCGAAGTCGATGCGCAGGGTGTGCTTGTGGGCGGGGATGGTGAGGTTGACGGTCTTCTTCTGGGTCGTTGAGACGTTCTTCCAGAGGTTGACCTTGATCTTGCCGTCGAGGTAGACGCGGATGCCGTCCTGCGCGGCGACGGTGAGGGCGAAGGGGCCGCCGGAGCCGAAGTCGCGGGTCACCGTCCAGCGGACGCCGAAGTTGTCCTTCGGGAGGCCGGTGGCGGGGGCTTTGGCGCCCCAGTTCTCGGCGATGGAGGCGTCGCAGTCGGTCTTCTTCGGGGTGCCGGAGAAGGTGGTGTTCGCGAAGAACTGCCGCTTGTAGGCAGGCGAGTTGCACGTGACCGTGGCCGCTGAGGCGCTCGGGGCGGAGACGACGCCGAGGAGGCCGCCTGCGGTGGCGAGCGCTACGGCCGTCGCGGTAGTGGCGGTCGTGCGTCTGGTGATGTTCATACGGTTCTGCGGCTGCTCTTTCCGAGTTGGGTGTGCGGTCAGGTCGTGGGGGCGTTGACCGCCCAGTCCCCCGCCGGCAGCGACTCCGTGCCGTCCGCCGCCACAGCCTTCACCCAGTAGTAGGACGTCGTGCCGGGCTTCGAGGCGGTGTCGACGTAGACGGTGGCCGTCTTGCCGAGGGCGGCGATCCTCTCGTAGGCCGAAGCCGCCGCGTTCCAGCGGTAGACGCGGTAACCACTCGCTGCCTGCGGGGAGTTGGCGTCGAGGCCGCTCCAGAAGATCTGGTTGGCCCTGTTGCCCTCCGCGGGGACCGCGGTCACGTGCAGGGGTGAGCCGGGCGGGGTCGCCACGCTCGGGGTGGTGTTCAGCTCCGTGGCCACGACCGTGGGGGCGGAGCCGGTCTCCGTGTAGACCGAGTTCCAGGCGCGGTCGAGGGCGTCGACGAAGAAGCAGGCCTGTTCGCCGTTCGGGCGGGTGGTGTAGGAGTACGAGGTGGTGCCGGCGTTCACGTACTTCAGGAGGCCGGCGGAGCACACCTTCTCGCCGGTCGGGGCGCCCGTGCTGTCCTTGGCGTCCACCAACTCGCCCGCGTAGACCCCGTACCGCGCGAAGTCCGAGGCCCGGCTCGCGTCCCAGTTCAGCTTGAAGCCGTACTCGGTGGGAGTCGCCTTCAGGCCGGTGACCGCGGGCGGCGCGGTGTGGTCGTCGTGCGTGCCGTCCACGGTGACGGAACGGGCGGACTCGTTGCCCGCCGCGTCGACCGCCGAGACGCGGTAGCGGTAGACGAGGTCCTCGGCGACCGAGGTGTCCAGGTAGGAGGCCTTGTTCGGACGGCCGACCTCGAAGAACCTGCCCTGCGCCCCGATCGCCCGGTACACCCGGTAGGACGTGGCGCCCTCGACCGAACTCCAGTTGACCCGCAGCCCGTTCAGCTCGGACTCGTTGATGACCGTCGGCCCCTGGGGCGCGGCCGGAGCGGTGCGGTCGACGGTGACGACGCCCTTGTCCGCCGTACCGCCGGACTCGTTGCCCGCGCGGTCGTAGGCGCGGACCTCGTAGTAGTAACTCGCGCCGGTCACCGGGAGGGTGGTGTCCGTGTACGAGGTGGAGGTGGTTCTCGCCAGGGGTGTGCCGCCGAACGAACTGCCGTTCAGGCGGCGGTAGATGCGGTAGCCGGCGAGGTCCAGCTCCTTGTTCTTCGCCCAGGTGAGCTTGGCCCTGCCGGTGGACTTGTCGTACGCCACCGCAGCGCCGGCCGGGGTGAGCGGCGCCACCCTGTCCACGGTCGCCGAAGTCCGGGGCGCGTAGGCGAAGTTGACGTTCGCGTTGCCGGTCCAGTTGGCGTAGTCGACGCGCAGGGTGTGCCTGCCGGACGGGATCGTGACGTTGACCTTCTTGGTGCGCGTCGACGTGACGTTCTTCCACAGGTCGACCTTGCGCCGGCCGTCGACGTAGACGCGTATGCCATCCTGCGCGACGGCGGTGAGGGCGAAGGGGCCACCCGAGCCGAAGTCCCGTGTCACCGTCCAGCGGACGCCGAAGCCGTCCTTCGGGAGGCCGCGGGCCGGGGCCTTCGCGCCCCAGTTCTCGGCGATGGAGGCGTCGCAGTCGGTCCTCTTCGGGGTGCCCGAGAAGGCGGTGTTGCCGAAGAACTGCCGCTTGTAGGCAGGGGAGTTGCAGTTCGCCGCGGCGGAGGCCGGCGTGGCGGCGACCGCGGTGAGGAGGCCGCCCGCGGTGGCGAGTACGACGGCGGTCGCGGCCGAGGTGGTCGTGCGTCTGGCGATGTTCATACGACTCTGTGTCCGCTTCTTTCTCTGTCGTGCTCTGTCGTGTGGTCTCGTACGCCGTTACGCCGCAGGGGTGTTGACCGCCCAGGCGCCCGCCGGTACGGACTCGGTGCCGTCCGCGGCCAGGGTGGTCACCCAGTAGAAGGACGTCGTGCCGCGCGGGGCGTCGGTGTCGTAGTAGTCGGTGATGTCGCTGCCGAGGTCGGCGATCTTCTCGTACGCCTCGGTGGCGGGGTTCCAGCGGTGGACGCGGTAGCCGGTCGTCTCCTGGGAGGCGGCGCTCCAGGACCAGTCGAGGCGGTTGCCCTCGTCGCCCTCGCCGCCCGTCGTCGTCAGCTCCAGCGGGGAGCCCTCGGGCGTGGCCACGCCCGGCCTCATGTCGAGCTCGGTGGCCAGTACGACCTTGCCCTCACCCGTCCACTTGAAGGAGGAGTTGCCGAAGTCGTCGACGGCGTCGAGGAGGAAGCAGCCCTGCTCGCCGTCCAGGAGGGCGGTGTACTTGTACGAGTCCGAGACCGCGGTGTACGTGAGCGAGGTCCTGCCGACCGGCAGGTACTCCCTGGCCACCGTCAGGAGGCACTCCTCCGCGCCGTCCTCGTCGTAGTCGCCCCACGTGCCCCGGTAGAGCCTGTACCACGCGAGGTCCTCGGCCGGGTTCGCGTCCCAGTTCACCTCGAAGCCGTACTCGGTCGGGGTGACGGTCAGGCCGGTGACAGCGGGCGGCGGGACGTCGTCCCAGAGGCGGCCCATCACGGCCTTGGACCTCCCGGACTCGTTGCCCGCCGCGTCGGCGGACGTCACCAGGTAGTAGTAGCCCGCGGTCTCCAGAGCCGAGGTGTCCCGGTAGGAGAGCCCGGTCGTGCTGCCGATCCTCGTGTACGTGCCGGGCACGTAGCCGGTGTCCGTGGACACCTCGGGTGCCCGGTAGACGTGGTACGACGCCGCGCCCTCGACCGCGCTCCAGCCGATGCGCATCCCCTCCGACGCCGTGGCGTCGACGAGTGTCACGTCCTGGGGCACGCCCGGGGCGACGCGGTCCACGGTGGTGACGGCCAGGTCCGCCGTACCGGCCGACTCGTTGCCGGCCTTGTCGTACGCGCGGATCTCGTAGGCGAACTTGTCCCCGGTCAAGGGGAGCGTGGTGTCCGTGTACGAGGTCGCCGTGGTCGTCGCGACGGGCTTGGTGGCGAAGGAACCGATGCCGGTGCGCCGGTAGACGCGGTAACCCGCGAGGTCCATCTCCTGGCTCTTCGCCCAGGTCAGCTTCGCCTTCCCGGTGGCCTTGTCGTAGGAGACGGAGGGCGCGGTCGGGACGAGGGGCTTGACCTTGTCGACGGTCGCCGAAGTGCGGGGAGCGTAGGCGAAGTTGACGTTGGCGTTGCCCGTCCAGTTGACGTAGTCGATGCGCAGGGTGTGTTTGTGGGCGGGGATGGTGAGGTTGACGGTTTTCTTCTGGGTCGTCGTGACGTTCTTCCAGAGGTTGACCTGGCCCTTGCCGTCTATGTAGACGCGGATGCCGTCCTGCGCGGCGACGGTGAGGGCGAAGGGGCCGCCGGACCCGAAGTCCCGCGTCACCGTCCAGCGGACGCCGAAGTTGTCCTTCGGGAGGCCGGTGGCGGGGGCGTTCGCGCCCCAGTTCTCGGCGATGGAGGCGTCGCAGTCGGTCTTCTTCGGCGTGCCGGAGAAGGTGGTGTTCGCGAAGAACTGCCGCTGGTAGACGGGCGAAGTGCACGTCGTCGCGGCGGAGGCGGCCGGGGCCGCGGTGCTGAGCAGGGCGCCGGTGGTGGCGAGCACGAGGGCGGTGGTGGCTGCCTGCGTCGTGCGTCTGGCTGGGTTCAAGGCGATCCTTCGAGTCCTGATCGTCAACGGCGAGGAGTGGGCCGTTGACGATCAGGACTTGCGAAGGTGTGAATTGGTTGTACGGCTGTTGTGATTTTGTTCGAGAGGTAAGAGAGGTCAAGAGGGGTGAGGGAGGGGTGAGCGGGACTCGTGGGGATCAGGCGACCAGGAACCTGATTCTGAGTGTGCGGCCTCCGCGGCCGTAGTAGTCGACCGCCTCGACATCGAAGGTGAAGGTGCCGGAATCGGGCGGCGTCCAGGTGATCCTGCTGTCCGTGGTGCTCGTCACGCCGGTGTCGCTGGAGAACCTGTAGGTGTAGCCGCCGATCAGTCGCTCCGGGTTCGGAGTCAGGGTGACGGTGAGCGGGAGACCGGCACGGCCACGCGCCACGCAGCTGCCCGAGCTGCATATCTCGTACGGGGCGGACAGTTCGGCTGTCGGAGGCTTGGGCGAGGTCTGTGTGGCCGGCGTCGCCCGGTCCACAGTGATCGCTTCCGAGGGAACCGACTCGTTGCCGTACCTGTCCAGTACGACCAGGTAGTAGGAGGCGGGCCCGACCGGGGCCGTCCGGTCGTCGTAGCGGTTTGCCCTCACCGCGAGGTCGTTGATGCGGGTCCACGCCTCGGACGTACCGACACGGCGATAGATCCGGTAGCCGAAGTGGCCGCTGTCCCCCGAGTAGACCCAGGTGAGCTGGGTGTCACTGTCGCGGAGGGTTTCCGTCAGGCCCGTGGGCGCCGCCGACTCCCCAGGCGCCGGGCGGGTCGCCGTCGCCGTCTCCGACACCGGGGAGACGTTCCCGTACGCGTCGACCGCCTGGATGCTGTAGGTGACCGGGACGCCGTCCTCCGTGCGTATGTCGTTGAAGGACGTCCCGATGACGGTGTCCGGGCCGTCGGCGTCGGACTGACCCTCGGTGGACGCCCACACCTGGTAGTACTCCACGTCGGCCGAGGACGCCTCCCAGCGGACCGCGTTGCCCGCCGTGGTGCCCGTCGCCGTCAGGCCCGTGACCTGGGCGGGTGCCGTGGTGTCGGGCTCGCCGGGGTCGACGGTCGTGGACGGGACGGACTCGTTGCCCAGCTTGTCGACGGCCGTGACCCGGTAGTACGCGCGCTGCCTGATGTCGCCCGTGAGGTCGGTGTAGGAGGTGTCGCCGAGCGAGCCGGCGAGCAGACGATACGGGCCCTGGGGTGCTGTCGCCCGGTAGACCCGGTACGACTCCCCATCGCCGACCGCCTTCCAGTCGAGCCGCAGAGTCGACGCCCCCACGCTCACCTCGACCTCGGTGACCTGGCCCGGAGGCGTCTTGTCGACCGTCGTCACGGTCAGGTCGGCGGTGCCCGTGGACTGGTTGCCGGCCTTGTCGTGGGCGCGGACCTCGTAGGCGTACGTCTGGCCGGTCTTGGGGAGCGTGGAGTCCGTGTACGTGGTGGCGGTGGTCGTAGCGAGGGCGGTGGCGCCGAACGACGTGCCGTTCAGGCGGCGGTAGACCTTGTACCCGGCGAGGTCCATCTCCTTGTTCTTCGCCCAGGTGAGCTTGGTCTTGCCCGTCGTCTTGTCGTACGTGACGGAGGGCGCCGTCGGGGTGAGGGGTTTGACCTTGTCGACGGTGGCCGAAGTGCGGGGCGTGTAGGCGAAGTTGACGTTGGCGTTGCCGTTCCAGTTGGCGTAGTCGATGCGGAGGGTGTGTTTGCCGGTGGGGATGGTGAGGTTGACGGTCTTCTTCACCGTCGACGACACGTTCTTCCAGAGGTTGACCTGGGCCTTGCCGTCGACGTAGACGCGTATCCCGTCCTGGGCGGCTGCCGCCAGGGCGAAGGGGCCGCCAGAGCCGAAGTCCCTCGTCAGCGTCCAGCGGACCGAGAAGTTGTCCTTCGGGAGGCCCGTGGCGGGGGCTTTGGCGCCCCAGTTCTCCGCGATCGACGCATCGCAGTCGGTCCGCTTCGCGGTGCCGGAGAAGGTGGTGTTCGAGAAGAACTGCCGCTTGTAGGCGGGGGAGTCGCAGGTCGTGGCCGCCGACGCGGGCGTGGCGGTGACCGCCGTGAGCAGTCCGGCGGCGGTGGCGAGTACGACAGAGGTCGCGGCAGTGGCCCTCGCGGGCCCCCTGGCCGTCGTACGTCTGGCTGAGATCATTCGGTCCTTCGCATCCGGTCGCGTCCGTTCGAGAACGGCGGAATGAGCCGCCGATGATCAGGACTGGTGAGGGACGCGCTTGGTTGTACGGATGTTGACGTGGTCTCCGTGCACCCGGACCGGGCACCTGATGGAGGGTGTGCGCAGGCCGTCTGTGCAGGCTTCCACCACTCCTTCACGTGCGCAGCGGAGTGTGATGTTGCCCTCCCGTTGAGTAGTTCCGCTTGACGCCCGGGGGCTCGTCGACGTTGGCTTTCGGACACATGGGTCGCACTGCTGCACCCACGTCCCAAAAGCACCTGAAGTGAGCGCCCGAATGTTTCGTCTGACTCGTCCGGTTCGTCCGACTCGCATGAGTCGTGTGGCTCGTTTGCGTCGTACCGCCATCGCCGTGGCCGCCTCCACGGTCGCGGTATCTCTTGCCGCGGGCTGCGGCGTACTCGACGCCGATCAGCAGACCGCTGAGGCGACCCCGGCCAAGGGCAACGACATCACGGTGGGGCTGCTGCTTCCGGAGACGGCGAACACTCGGTACGACAAGTTCGACTACCCGATCATCAAGAACAAGGTCGAGTCGCTCACCAACGGCCAGGGCAGGGTCGAGTACGCCAACGCCGGGGCGGACGCCATCATGCAGGGCCAGCAGCTCCAGAAGATGATCGACAACAAGGTCGACGTCCTCCTCCTCGACGCCGTGGACGCGCACGCCATCGCCGGCGAGGTCAGGAAGGCCAAGGACGCCGGGATACCGGTCATCGCGTACGACAGGCTGGCCGAGGGCCCCATCGACGCGTACATCTCCTTCGACAACGAACTCGTCGGCGAGGTGCAGGGACGTTCCCTCCTGGAGGCCCTCGGCGGTGACGTCGACGAGTCCAAGAAGGTCGTCATGATGAACGGGTCGGTGACCGACCCGAACGCCGCGCAGTTCAAGGAGGGCGCCCTCGCCGAGCTGAACGGCAAGGTGACGATCGCGCAGTCCTTCGACACCAAGGACTGGAAGCCCGAGAACGCCCAGGCGAACATGACGAAGGCCATCGCGGCCATCGGCAAGGACAACATCGCCGCCGTCTACTCCGCCAACGACGGCATGGCGGGCGGCATCATCAACGCCCTGCAGGCCGCAGGCGTCACCAAGCTGCCGCCGATCACCGGGCAGGACGCCGAACTGGCCGCCGTGCAGCGCATCATCTCCGGCGAGCAGTACATGAGCGTCTACAAGTCGTACCCGCAGGAGGCCCAGACCGCGGCCGAGATGGCCGTCGCCCGCATCCAGGGCCGCGACATCCAGTTCGACGCCCTCACCCGGGACAAGGTCGACAGCCCCACGCAGAAGGACGTCCCCGCCCAGCTCGTGAGCGTCGTCGCCCTGACGAAGGCCAACATCAGGAGCACGGTCATCGAGGACGGCATCTACAAGGTGTCCGACATCTGCACGCAGAAGTTCGAGGACGACTGCGCGGCCCTCGGGCTGAAGTAGGCGCCCTCCGCCGGCCGGCACGCACGCGTACCCCGGGGCACCGACCCGCCCCGAGGTACGCACCCCTCGCACACCGCTCGCACGCCCTGTACGGGACGTTTCACGCCACCCGCGTGAACTCCACCGTCACCTCCGGCGGCCCACCGGCCACGCCCCGGTACACGCCCTTGTGCGGTGTCACGTCGTCGTAGTCGCGCCCTCGGCCCACCACCACATGGGACTCGTCGGCGCGCGTCCGGTTCGTCGGGTCGTAGCCGCACCAGTCGCCCGCCCAGTACTCCACCCAGGCGTGGGACTGGCCCTCCACCGGGCGGTGCAGTTCGGCCTCCCGCTCGGGGTGGAGGTAGCCGGAGACATAGCGGGTGGGCAGGCCCAGGCCCCGCAGCAGCGCGATCGTCACATGGGCGATGTCCTGGCAGACGCCGGCGCCCTGCTCCCACGCCTCCGCCGCCGACGTGTTCACGCCCGTCGTACCCGGCAGGTACGACACCCGGTCCGCGACCAGCGCCGACACCGCCGTCGCCGTCCCGTGCGGGTCGAGGCCCGCCGCCACCTCCCGCGCCCGCTCCACCAGCTCGGGCGGCACCGTCGTACGTACCGTCGTCGTCGCGTACTCCAACAGCCGGGAGTTCGCGGTCCGGTCGGCCACCTCCGCCCAGCTCGGCGCGGGGGACAAGGGGCCGGGCGGGGCCGTCTCCACCAGGCTCTGCGCGGTGATCGTGAGGTCGGCGTGCGGGTCCATCAGGTCGAACCCGGTGACCTGTGTGCCCCAGTAGTCCCAGTACGACCAGGTCGGCGTCGTCGGGTTCACGGTGACCCGGGCGTCCAGCGTCGTCTGGCCGGGGAGCGTCAGCGGGGTCATCCGGACCTCGTTGTGCGAGGAGACCGCCGCCTGCGCGTACGCGACCCGGGTGACGTGCCGGATACGGAGCCGGCGGGTCATCGGCGCGTTCCCCGCCATACCGCCGCTCGCCCCGCCGTTCGCCCCACCGCTCATGCTGCTGCTCATACTGCTCGCGCTCCTTCCTGAGCCCACTCCACGGGCCCCTGGTACGGGAAGAACCTCTCCGCGACCGCCTCCGCCGACGCCATACAGGCGGTCTGCAAGTCCTTCAGCAGCACCGGGAGTTGGTCCTCCATGGCCGGCGAGTCCAGGTATTCGAGTCTGGTGCGCAGGCGTCCGATCGGGCGGCGTGCCGGATCCTGGCGCGGGCGGCCCAGAGCCGCGAGGCACTCCTCCGCCGTAGTCAGCGCGTGCAGTGCCGAGCGCGGGAAGTCCCGGTCCAGGAGCAGGAATTCGGCCACTCTCGGGGTGTCGCCGAAACCGCTGTACACCCGCGCGTACGCCTCGTCCGCGCCGCTCGCGCTCAGCAGCGTCGGCCAGTCCGGGGCGTGGGCGGCGTCCAACACCCGTACCGACAGCAGCCGTACGGTCATGTCCACCCGCTCCAGGCTGCGCCCCAGGACGACGAAACGCCAGCTGTCGTCCCGGCTCATGGTGGAGTCCGCGAGGCCGAAGAAGAGGGCCGCCCGACGGCGTACCAGCTCCAAGTAGGCGTAGGGGCCCGTGCGTCGGGCCGCGAGGCGCTGGTCGGCGAGGGCGTGCCAGGTGG
Organism: Streptomyces sp. NBC_00576; assembly: GCF_036345175.1. Lineage (NCBI taxonomy): Bacteria > Bacillati > Actinomycetota > Actinomycetes > Kitasatosporales > Streptomycetaceae > Streptomyces > Streptomyces sp. NBC_00576. Next base: position 5,888,568 of record NZ_CP107780.1, read on the forward strand.
AGTTGAGGCATTCCCACATCTCCGAGGAGACGGCCTCTCGGGCGCTGCGGGCGTTCAGCCGGGCCGCACCGAGCGCGCCCTCGATCGCGCACGTCGAGCGGGCGTCGAAGGCGAGCTGGTCCAACACCTGCTGCATGTCCACGGGTTGGCTGCCGGCGTCGACGCCGAGGATGGCGTACAGGCAGCGGCAGGCCGCGTCCTCGTCGCGCCAGGGGTCCTCGAGCAGCCGGTGCAGATAGGCGTCCAGGATGCGGCTCGTGGCGTCGGCCCGCTCCACGTAACGGCCCGTCCACGTCAGGGCCTCGGCTATCCGGGAGAGGATCACGTCGTTCACTGCTGCTGCGCCCCTTCCTGTACGAGGGTGAGGTTGGCGTCGGGTCCGTGCTGGCGCGGGGCGACCTCGGGCGGTGCGCCGGCCGGCTCGGGGTCCGGGGTCTCGGCGGGCCCCTCGGCGAGCACCCAGGTGTCCTTGGAGCCGCCGCCCTGGCTGGAGTTGACGATGAGGTTGCCCTCCTGGAGGGCGACGCGGGTCAGCCCGCCCGGCAGGACCCAGACCTCGTTGCCGTCGTTCACGGCGAACGGGCGCAGGTCGATGTGGCGCGGCGCCATCCGCTCGCCGGCCAGGGTGGGGGAGGTGGAGAGCGCGACGGGGCGCTGCGCGATCCAGCCCCGGGGATCGGCGGCCACCGCCGCCCGGCACTGCTCCAGGGTCTTCCGGTCGGCCTTCGGGCCGATGACGATGCCTTGCCCGCCGGCGCCGTCGACCGGCTTGATGACCAGCTGGTCGATCTGGTCGAGCACGGCCTCCAACTGGCCCGGCTCGTCCGGACGGAACGACTCCACGTTCGGAAGAATCGGTTCCTCTGAGAGGTAGTACCGGATCAGATCGGGTACGTACGTGTAGAGCAGCTTGTCGTCGGCGATGCCGTTGCCGACCGCGTTGGCGAGGGTGACGGTGCCCGCCTGGGCGGCGCTCAGGATGCCGGGGCAGCCGATCACCGAGTCGGGCCGGAAATGGAGCGGGTCGAGGAAGTCGTCGTCCAGCCGTCGGTATACGACATGGACGGGCACCTCACCGCGCGTGGTCCGCATCCACACCCGGTTCTTACGGCACACCAGATCGTGCCCCTCGACCAACTGCACGCCCATCAGCCGGGCCAGCAGCGCGTGTTCGAAGTAGGCGGCGTTGCTCGGCCCGGGGGTCAGGACCACGACCCGCGGATCGGCGGTCCCGTCCGGCGCGGCGGCGCGCAGGGCAGCCAGCAGGCGCTGCGCGTAGCCGTCGACGGGGACGACGTGCTGCTCGGCGAAGAGGGACGGGAAGATGCGGGTCATCGCCCGCCGGTTCTCGATGACGTACGACACCCCGGACGGCACCCGGACGTTGTCCTCAAGGACCCGGAAGTCCCCGGCCTCGTCCCGGACGAGATCGATGCCGGCGACATGGACGCGTACCCCGCCCGGCGGCTCGATGCCCTGGGCGGCCCGGTGGAAGTGCGGCGAGCTGAGCAGCAGCCGCCACGGCACGACACCGTCCTCGAAGGCCCGGCAGTGCCCGTAGGCGTCCGCGAGGTAGGCCTCCAGGGCCCGCACCCGCTGGGCGACCCCGCGCTGGATGAGATCCCACTCCAGTGCGTCGAGGATCCTCGGTACGAGGTCCAGCGGCCAGGGTCTTTCCTCACCCGCGAAGGCGTAGGTCACCCCGCGGTCGGTGAACGCCCGGGCCATCTGGTCGGCCCGGAAGCGCAGTTCGGTCGGCTCGATGGGCTGGAGCGCCGCCAGTACCGGCTCATAGGCGGTCCTGACCTCACCCGGCCGCACAAACATCTCGTCCCACGCGTCGGCCAACGCGTATGCGTCAAATATGTCCGCCATGGCCTGACGGTAGGGGCGGGACGTAACGGGACGATCTCCGAGTGGTTTCCGGGAGCTTGCGTGAAAGTTGTGGTGAGCGCTTTCCCTCCGGCGTACGTCCTGGGTCTCTCCGGCGTACCTCTGTTCGTGCCGCGTCGGACATTCGGACACGCCGATGGCCCCGGCCGGATGGGGCCATCCCGCCGGGGCCGCTTCAGGCGTTCCCCCGTGCGCCGGTGGCGCCCCTTGGGTGAGCCCTTGTCAGGTCACGAAGGCCTTGCGACTGCGGAGCGAGCCTCAGTGATCAAACTCTCCGTCCTTCGCCCCCATCAGGAAGGCGCTCCACTCCGCACAGTTGAAGAACAGGACCGGCCCTGTCGTGTCCTTGCTGTCCCGTACCGCGCGGCCGTCCCCAACCGACACGGCAACTTCAATACAGGCGCCCTCTTGCTGTGAGTAAGACGACTTCCGGAAGGGGGCAACAACTTTAGGGGTCACGATGAAGTTTCCTCTATTTTGCGCAGATTGTCCCGGATGAGCTTTTCGCTCTGACCCGGTGCCAGCGCCGACGATCGTAGTTGGTCAAAAGCGTTTGCGTAAGCCGCCAGATCCTCTTGGCCCTCCAGGACTGATGCCCCTCGAAGGTTGTCGAGTGTCACGGCTTCCACGATCGGTTCCGTGCCGAAGGCAAAGGATGAGAACACGGAGATTGCCCCCGCCAGGGTGCCCGAGCCTTGAGGGAGAACCTGAATGGTTACGTTCTGCCTTCCGCCAACTTCGAGAATGTGAGAAAGCTGCTCGTGGTGAATGCCGGTACTCACCAAGGGGTGAGTGATCACTGGCTCCCAGACGATGGCCGTGTAGGTTGCCCCGCCCTCTTCAATCTTCGCCTGTCGCGCCACGCGAACCTTGACCAGTTGGGGTACGCGTTCCGGGTCGATGTAATTTGGCCCGGAGGTAAAGACGGATTCCGCGTAGGCAGACGTTTGCAGTAGCCCCGGAAAAAGAGCTGGACCCCACTCTTGAATGTAAGTGGCGTCATCTTCCAGCGAAATGTGATCGATATGATCCTCTCGCAGGTGCGCTGAGTGTTCGAGCCACCACCCGCGATGCTTGGAACGCTTCGCCAAGTCCTCAAGCCTATTGCGGACTTGCGGATCAGCTACGCCGTATGCGCTCAACAGCGCCCGAATCTCAATGACGCGCGCTGTCACAAGCCCGCTCTCGATGCGGCTGACGCGAGTTGGGTGCACTCCGAGCACATCTGCGGCCTGCGGCTGGTCGAGCTTGGCGGCCTGCCGGTACCTCCTGAGCGTGGCGCCGAGTCGCCTGCTGCGCACGGTCGGCCGTCCCCCTGTGGGCATCGCGCTTCCCCTCTCCTGTGACAGCTGTCATCGGGCTCCACTGTATGGCCTGTGGGCGCAGCAGAGAGAAAGTTGCAAGTCTTGCTGTTTTGATTCAGTTGCGGGTTGGCACGTCTAGGACCTAACCTCAGAGTGCACGCACCGCTACACGGTGCGATCTTGACTAGGCGTCAGGGGGTACAGCCGTCATGCCCACCGCTGTTACAACACACCAGCGCAGAGACACGTTTCACGTCCCGAAACGAAAGCAGAGCGTGCCGGACGCACGGTCACAGGTGCGGAAGATCCTCAGCGACTGGGGCATCGACAGCGAACTCGCCTGCGATGTTGCCGCTGTCTCAACTGAGCTGGTCGCCAACGCCATTCAGCACTGCCGGGTGACGTACGCCCGGATCGAGGTCACTGTCTGCATGCGGGGTGACGGCTTACTGGTCGAGGTGTCGGACCCCGACAGGGGCAGGGTTCCGGCGCTCTGCCTGGGAGACGACCAGGGAGAGAGCGGGCGGGGGTTGGTCCTGGTCGCCGGCCTGGCTGAGCACTGGGGGCACGAGCTGCGGCCGTTCACCAAATGCGTATGGGCCGAGTTCTCTGTCCCCGAAGGGACCCGCGTACCGGTTGACGCATAACAGCAAGATCGAGGAGTACGCCTCGCACGCGTAAGTGATACGCGTACTGGCCGGGGCGGTCCGTGACAGGTTCGAGGCTCCCCCATCCCCCGTGCACATGACTGGTCGAGCCTCTGCAGGCGCCCAGGTGCAACTACACATCTGGGCGCCTGCGTTCAACAGCGCCCCAACACGGCATGCAGCGCCGTTGCGGGGCGAGCGTCAACAGCTAATTGGACAGGGGCCATTGACGATGAAAAACCTTACCGTTCGGCTGGTCGCCTTGCTGCGATTCTTACTGCTACTCCCGCAACCCTCGCGCGAGGGAGACAGACACGCGCGCCGGACGCTCGACGTCACCCGGGCGCCCAGGCGCCCCGACCCGTATGTGATGCGCCTGCCCAACCCCCGTGACGCTCGTTGGCGCCGATGGTCGGACAGAGCGCAAGCCCGCATGTTCGGGCCGGACCCGCTACCGCTCCTCGCGGAAGAGTGGGAGCGCTGGGGCGACGGGGACGGATGGCAGGTACCCCACCCCGTACAACGGGCCGTCCAACGGATGGCGCCTTTTGGGGACCCATGCGACCCGGCCCGGCCGTACGTCGACCGGCTACCTGGAAGGCACCGAGAATGACCAAGGACCCCCGCGACGAAGTGACTCCGATCCACTTGCCGGACGCGACGGAATGGCTCGCGTGGGCCAAACACGTACGGAAGTGCGCGAAGGAATGCCGCACTCTGGGACGTGACTGTCCGGAAGCCGTCGTTCTGCGCGCAGCCCTACAGCGTGCGCGCGACGCTGCCGCGGTGACGGACGCCGAGATGCCGTACCCGCTCGCTTCATCTCCACCGGTGGGGGCCTCGCAGGTTGAGTAGTCACGTTTCCGGCAGCTCACATGAGGCCGGGCGCCTCGTGGTAAGGCAGGTGAGGGTTCATCACCTCGCGGGGCGACCGTGCAGCCGTTCTTCCAGGCGCTTGGTGGTAAGCGTTCCCGGCGGTACGTGATCCGTGATCCTGGCGGGATGTGATCCCGGCGGGTGAATCCCCTGTCGGGACCCTTGTCATGATCGGGCACGACCACCTGGGAGTCGCGCCCGGGTGAGCGCACAGAGCAGCCACTCGGCGCGGCCCTGGCGCAGTCCGTATGCCGTGGCCGCGACGGTCAGACCACGGACTGTGTCAGATAGGTCGTCAGCGCCAAGCGGCCGGCCGGGGTGAGTAGTCTCTCGGTCCGCTCACCCCACGAGGAGCGCAGCAGGAGTAGGAGCGCGGAGGCGTATGCGGCTGACAGAGCCGGAGCCGTCAGCATCCCCACGCCGAGTACCAGATACTGCCAGCTTTCGTCCAGCGGTCCCTGTGAGGCGGCGGCGGAGAAGACGGCGCCGGGGACTCCCAGTGCCAGTCCTGCGGCGGTGATCCTGATCAACTGGGAGCGGCTCGTGGTGTTCCGGCCGATGAGGCGTTTTGCCCGCGGCCAGTCCCAGGAGGAATGCGTGGGAGCCGGCGCAGGGGAGCTTCCTGGCGACTGCCGGGAACGAACTCGTCACGGTCCAGGATCGCAACACGCCGATGGTGGGCGTCAGCTGGCTTTGAGGGGCTGCCCGGCTGCGTCGTATACCTGCCCAGTCACGGCGCTCACGCGGTACATCTCAACCGCTGCCTGCTCCTGTGAATCATCGCCCTTTCCGTTGCTGGGCCATGTCACGTTCACAAGCCAGTTCGGCTGCCAATTACCGTCTTGCTCGACCGCTTTTACAGTAACTGCTTTGGTATGGAATTCTGCGCCAGCGTTTCCATTGGCTTGGAGTTGTGCCGCTACCGCCTTGTTTACTGCCTTTTCGGCCTGCTCGGCGTCAAGCTTGGCTTTGGGAAGCTTTGCCCGGGTCGGACCAAGGGTGACGTCAATCTGAGATACACGCCCGGCCCTGTCTACCTGGACGTCCAGCATCCTGGGCATCAGAACGTCGTTGTGAGTCCATCTCCAGTTCGTAATCCAGCCAAGTTCGGCCTTTGTGCCCACAGCGGACGTTTCGCTCATGGTCGCACCCAGCGCCCACGGGTACTGTCGCTGGGCGTACGACTTCGCAATTCGAGAGGCTGCTGCATCGGTAGACGGGGCTTTCGCGCCGCCCACCGGGTATCCCATGGCAGTGGGCCGGTCGCTGTTCTCCAGCTGTACATTCAGGTGCTTCTTGTCCGGCCAGGAAAGGCTGCCGGTACCGAAGTCTTCGGAGTGCCCCGCTTCACGGCTGTGCAGGATGAAGATGATGTTGGTGCATGGGGAGTCACGACACGGCTGCTCGTACTGCTTGCCGATCTTGTATCGGTCACCGAACGCCTCCTTGACGGCGCCCTCAACGGCCTGCTTCTGGCCGGAACTTGCGTCGGCGAGGCTGCTGCCATCCACGTTCGTGAAGGCGAGCATCGGACGCGCCACTCCCGAGCCCAGGAGGACCAGCGCCGCGAAAGCGATCAGAGCGCCCTTAATGCCTGCCTGCCAGGCGAGCGAGTGGCGGATTGTAAGCGCAACCGCGACAACGGTGAGCCCAATCAACCCGCCGATGATGTTCATCTCGGCGTCCGAGCTGTCACACACGCGCCCCAGGCCGTTGACGGTGGCCTGGGTGAATTCGATGGCCAGGGGCAGCGCGATGACACCGACCAGGACAGGCAGCGGGCGGCGGATGGCCAGGAGTGCGCAGGCGCTGACGGGCACCATCATGGCGAGGTTCCACAACCCTTGCGTGGTGTGGAAAGGCTCGGCGAACTGATGGTTGAGGACGCATACGCCGCTGGCCGAGCCGCCGCCCATGAAAGTGACGCCGAGAACGCCGGTGAGAGTGAAGGTGAGCCCGGACCACCATGCCCCGTGAGGGTTCCCCCGCTTGCGGGCGAGTGTCCATGCTGCGCCGCCGAGAACGAGGCCGACCAGTGTGCACACGGCCAGATAGCCGACATGGTGTTGAAAGATGGCGGAGAACACGGCTCGGTTCCTTGCGTGGTCATGTCGAGGAGAGCGGGACCGGGAGAGGGACGGCCCCGCCTTGGTAGACGGGGCCTGTGGGGTTCTGGTTCAGCAGTGCGAGGTTGGCGTCTGGTACGTGCCGCCGCTGTAGCTGAGCAGGCCTATCATGTTCGAGCAGTAGGCGCTGGCCCCCAGCGACCACGTCGACCTCTTCGTCTGGCCCACAGCGATGGAGACGGCGCTGGCGTAGTGGTTGGTCCCCGAGCGCGAGTAACCAAGCTTGGCAGAGATGGTAGATCCGCCCGACTTGGTGTACTCGACGCCGACGACGCCGTTCGAAGCCTGGTGGATGCCCAGAAGGCCGTTGGACAGCGAGGTGCACCGCTCCATGGGCTCGCTGGTTTCGCTGTAGCCAGAGCTGTCACAGTAGGAGATGGCCGAGGCGGTCGGCGCGCTGAACATGACAGATCCTGTTGCGATGGCAAGGGCGACGAGAGTGGCGTTGGCTCTGCGGTGCATGGAATCCCCAAAGGTGTAGTGCACATGTCAGCTCTCTTGCGTACGAAGAGTCTGGCGCAGGCGGAAAATGTTGTGAGTATCGGATCGCGCAGGACGTTTCCCCCGTTTGCGCCGATGGCGCCCCCGTCCCGCCCGTGGAAGCGCTTCCAACAATGGCCCCACGAGTAACGTCCCACCACCGTCAGCTTGTTGCAGTAGCACGGGCGGAGGAGGGTCGAAAGTCGGACATAGTAAGGGGATTGGGGACGCGCGAGGGACCTGGCCGTGTTGCGGACCACGTCCGGGCCGCGCATAGTGGCGCTGCGAAGTGCTGGATCCAGTGGTGGGACGGGGCGATGGCCGGGCACGGGACGGACGAGCATCCACACGGTGCTGACCGACTGTGCGAGGCCGGGGATCGCATATATTCCCGGGCCGTACGGCGGGGCCGTGTGCTGCGCCGGGATGCCGAGACAGTGCCGTGCCTGCTCGAACTCGCCCTGCTGCACCCCGATCCCGACGACATGGCCTGGCTGGTGCCGACCTCCCCGCAGGAGGTCATGACCCGGCTGCTGCGCGGCGTCTACGACGAGGTCAGCGCGAGCCAGCGGCGCGTGGGCTCGGCGGTCGAGGCGTTCGAGCGGTACACCTCCCTCCGTGAGGAGAGCCAGTACGCCGGCTCCGGTTCCGGGACCGGCGGTGGCCCCGGCTTCGGCGAGGGCACGGCCCTGCGCGTCCTGGACGGTCTCGCCCGTATCCAGACCGCGATGGACGCGGCGACCCAGGCGTGCACGACCGAGGTGCTCACCGTCCAGCCGGGCGGTATCCGCCGCGAGTACGAACTCTCGGAGGGCCTGCACCGGGCGCTCGAACTGCGCGAGCGCGGCGTACGGATGCGGGGCCTGTACAACCATGTGGCCCGGCACGGACAGGGACTGCTCAACTACCTCGAACTGGTGGGTGGAGCCGCCGAGGCGCGCACCCTCGACGAGGTGGTCGAGCGGCTGATCCTCTTCGACCGCACGGTGGCCTTCATCCCGGCGAACGCGGAGCGGACGGTCGCGCTGGAGATCCGCCACCCGGCGCTGGTGCGCTACCTCGGCACGGTCTTCGACCGCCTGTGGCGCCTGGCGATCCCGCTGACGGCCCCGCTCCCCGATACGGGCATCGAGGGCATCTCGCACCGAGAGCGGTCGATTGCCGCGCTACTCGCGGAGGGCCACCAGGACGCGGTGGTCGCGGAGCGGCTGGGCATCAGCGTGCGGACTTGCCGGGCACACATCGCCCGGCTCTCGGAGACGCTGGGGGCGGCGAGCCGGACGCAGTTGGGGGTGCGGATCGCACAGGCGGGACTGGACAGGCCGCCGGCCGTCGCCGAGCCGGGCGGCGACGCGACGCTCAGCCTTCCGGCGCCGACGGTTCCACCGACGACTCCGGCCCCAGCTCCGGCTCCAGAATCCCCGACTGCCCGATGAGGTAGCCGAGTTGGGCGCGGCTCTCGCTGCCGAGGGTGGTGGCGAGTTTGGCGATGTGGACGCGGGCGCTACGGACGTTCAAGCCGAGGCGGTTCGCGATGACGGCGTCGGTGTGGCCCTCGACGAGGAGGGCGGCGATGGTCCGTTGGCGGGGGGTGACACCGTTGAGGGACGGGCGTTGGACGGCCTGGGGGTACATCGGGGTGGCCAACTGCCACAGCCGTTCGAAGGTGTTCACGAAGTACGCGATGATCGCCGGCTGGCGGATTTCGAGGGCGACGTTGGAGTCTGTCGGGCGCGTCCGGTCGGTAATAAAGGCGACGGTCCGGTCGATGATGAGGATGCGGTCGGTGATCTCGTCCAGATAGCGGGCCTCCGCGTCCCCTCTCAGCTTCTCGTAGCGGGCGAAGACGAGGGGCTGGTGGCGCGTCGTAGCCTGGTAGAGAGTACGAATGCGGGCGCCCTGGTCGAGTAGGGCCTGGTCCCGGTCCATGGCGACGACATGCGCCCGTCCGCTGTTCTCGTTGCCGTACTCGATGCTCGGTTGGATGGAGAGAAGTTCCCGGGAGGCGGCGGCCATGGCCTCGGTGATGGCCTGGTTGGTCCGCTTGTTGCTGAGAAGGATGCTGATCGTCGGCGATGCGCTCCGCCGCGCCGCGCAGCAGCCGGTGCAGGGCGACCGACGGGGCGACGGGCTCCAACCGGCTCAGGTCGTCGACGACCGGGTGCAGCAGCCCGAGGTCGACCAGACAAGGAGCGTCGCCCGCGTCGGCACTCGGTACGTGGCCTTCTCGCAGGGCGCGCTGGTAAAGCATCGATGCCGGTTCGCACAGCTCTTCCAGGCCGTGGTCCGGGTGGGTGGCCGAGGTCACGTCGTGGCTCTCCTCAGCGGTCCTGGTCCAGGATCCCCGACTGCGCGATCAGGAACCCGAGCTGGGCGCGGCTGCCGCTGCCCAGGGAGGTGGCCAGCTTGGCGATGTGGGCGCGGCAGGTGCGTACGTTCATTCCGAGGCGGCGTGCGATGGCCTCGTCGACGTGGCCCTCGATGAGGAGCTTGGCGATGGAGTGCTGGACGGGGGTGATGCCGTTGGGGTCGACATCGTTCGGGACGTTCTCAGTCAAGGGGACCGCGCGCTGCCAGAGCTGCTCGAAGACCTTGCTGAGGTACATGACGAGTCCGGGGTGTCGGAGTTCGAGAGCGACACGCCGGTCGTCACTCGCGGGGATGAAGGCAACTGTCCGGTCGAAGATGATCAGGCGTTCGATGAGCTCTTCCAGCGTACGGACCTGGATCTTGCCGTCGGATATGTGCTCGATGTAGGCCAGTGTGCTCTGGCTGTGCCGGGCGGTGTGCTGATAAAGGGTGCGCATCCTGACCCCGCGGTCGGTGAGTGGCCTGTCGCGCTCCAGGGCCTGCATCAGGGTGTCGGCGTGCCGGCCACCGCCGGGCTGGATGGTGAGCATCTCGGTATGGCACTCGGCGTTGGCATAGTCCAGCGCCGTGTTGATCCGGTCGAAGCCTTCCAGCACGGTGATGGCGTGGATACTCGCCTGGCTCTGGGTACTGATCGCGATAAACGGGTCGAAGGCATCGGTCAGCTCGACCGTATGGCGCCGGGTCTCCTGGATCTCGCGCTCCAGTGGATGCAGTCGCTGCGCGAGGGCGACAGCCGGCGGAACCGGACGCAGCCAGTTCGCGTCATCCGGATCAGGATGGAGCAGCGCGAACTCAAGCAGGCACGGAGCTGGTTCCACCTCTCCGCGGGTGATTTTTCCTGAGCGCAGAGCGCTGGCGTAGATCCGCGTCCCTTCGTCGCACAACTCAGTGACAGCGTGGGAATGTGCCGGTTTGGTGTCTTTAGTTGTCATTTCTCCACCCCCCAGGGTCCTGAACGTGCAGGAACATGATGCATCGCTCCTGTGGCATTGACGTGCCTGAATAAGCCATCGTCTTGTTGCGACGGGGGAGAAGATTCGATCGAGTTAGGACGAAGCCGACTATGCGCGTGAGATTGCTTGGTTCAGTACTTGCCACCGTCTTCTCCGTCGCAGTGGCTGTCGGTGCTCTTGGAGGTTCAGGGCTGGCCGATCCGGCGGTCCCTCCGCCTGACAGCGGCTGGGACTCCGTACAGGCCACGGATCCGGTGTTTCCGGCAGACAGTGGCTGGGACTCCGTACAGGCCGCGAGTTCGGTGTTTCCGGCAGACAGTGGCTGGGACTCGACTCCGGTGGAAGCGGACGTATGACCACCCCTCCGGACGATCGCTCTTTCCGTCGAGAAATGGCGTCAGCCTACCGCTCCGGCTGGCACTTCATCGACCTGGTCACCGCCGTCCCCCACAGCGGTGACTCGCTGATGGTGACCGTGTTCGGAGAGCCGGTCGTCGTGACGCGGGACGACGAAGAGGACGTGAGGGCATACCGGTGTCTGCGGCGGCCTCGGGGGGCGCCGCAGCCCGTACGGTGTGCGATTCGGTACGGAATGATCTTTGTGAACCTGGATCAGCGCGATCACCGGCTGGACCACCCCGACATCCCGGATATCCCCGATATCCAGGACGTACAGACCATCTCAGCCACCCCCCGCAGTGCCTGACGCGATTCCCCCGTCGCAGTAGATCGCTCAGGTGCTTCCCCCCAGTAGCGGCGTCACCGTGACCTGAACACGGTGACGCCGCTGCTATTTCTGGTGAAATATCGGGGTTTGGGTGCCACTCGGCACGGGTAATGCACCCATCTCCTTGGCTGAAAGTAGCCGTTCCCCGTTGCTGTTTCCGCCGTCCATCCGTCATCCAGGATGGGCGGTTTTCCGTCTGTCCGGCCGTACCCCCACTCGCACCTTGAGTGGAATAGACTCAACTTTGTGTACGTTGGCTGTGTCAGTCACGAAGTGGAAGGGAGACAGCGACCGTGGACGCCGAGCTGACCAACAGGAGCCGGGACGCGATCAACGCGGCCACCAGCAGGGCCGTGTCCGGGGGGCACCCGGACCTGACACCCGCGCACCTGCTGCTGGCGCTGCTCGCCGGTGAGGACAACGAGAACATCACCGACCTGCTGGCCGCGGCCGACGCCGACCAGGCGGCCGTACGCGCGGGCGCCGAGCGCGTCCTCGCGAGCCTGCCCAGCGTGACCGGCTCGACCGTCGCACCCCCACAGCCCAACCGGGAACTTCTTTCGGTCATCGCCGATGCGGCCGAACGGGCGAAGGAGCTTGGCGACGAGTACCTCTCCACCGAGCACCTCCTCATCGGCATCGCCGCGAAGGGCGGCCCCGCCGGGGACGTACTCTCCCAGCAGGGCGCCGGCGCGAAGAAGCTGCTGGACGCGTTCCAGAAGAGCAGGGGAGGGCGTCGCGTGACCACAGCCGACCCCGAGGGCCAGTACAAGGCGCTCGAGAAGTTCGGTACGGACTTCACGGCCGCCGCCCGGGAGGGCAAGCTCGACCCGGTCATCGGCCGTGACCAGGAGATCCGCCGGGTCGTCCAGGTGCTGTCCCGCCGGACGAAGAACAACCCGGTCCTCATCGGCGAACCCGGCGTCGGCAAGACAGCCGTGGTCGAGGGCCTCGCCCAGCGCATCGTCAAGGGCGACGTACCGGAGTCCCTGAAGAACAAGCGGCTGGTGTCGTTGGATCTCGGTGCGATGGTTGCCGGGGCGAAGTACCGGGGCGAGTTCGAGGAGCGCCTGAAGACGGTCCTGGCGGAGATCAAGGACTCCGACGGCCAGATCGTCACCTTCATCGACGAACTTCACACGGTCGTCGGCGCGGGCGCCGGCGGCGACTCCGCGATGGACGCCGGCAACATGCTGAAGCCGATGCTGGCCCGCGGCGAGCTGCGGATGGTCGGCGCGACCACGCTGGACGAATACCGGGAGCGGATCGAGAAGGACCCCGCCCTGGAGCGCCGCTTCCAGCAGGTCCTGGTGGCGGAGCCGAGCGTCGAGGACACGATCGCGATCCTGCGCGGCCTCAAGGGCAGGTACGAGGCCCACCACAAGGTCGTCATCGCCGACAGCGCGCTGGTCGCGGCGGCGACCCTCTCCGACCGCTACATCACCTCCCGCTTCCTCCCCGACAAGGCGATCGACCTGGTCGACGAGGCGGCGTCACGCCTTCGCATGGAGATCGACTCCTCCCCCCTCGAAATCGACGAACTCCAGCGCGCCGTGGACCGGTTGAAGATGGAGGAACTCGCGCTGGACAAGGAGACCGACCCGGCCTCGCGCGAGCGCCTGGAACGGCTGCGCCGTGATCTCGCCGACAAGGAGGAGGAGTTGCGCGGTCTGACGGCCCGTTGGGAGAAGGAGAAGCAGTCCCTCAACCGGGTCGGTGAGCTGAAGGAGAAGCTCGACGAACTCCGCGGCCAGGCCGAACGCGCCCAGCGCGACGGCGACTTCGACTCCGCGTCCAAGCTCCTCTACGGCGAGATCCCCACCCTGGAAAAGGACCTGGAGGAAGCCTCGGAGGCCGAGGAGGAGGCCTCCAAGGACACCATGGTCAAGGAGGAGGTCGGCCCCGACGACATCGCGGACGTGGTCGGCGCCTGGACCGGCATCCCCGCCGGCCGTCTCCTGGAGGGCGAGACCCAGAAACTCCTGCGCATGGAGGAGGAGTTGGGCCGCCGCCTGATCGGCCAGTCGGAGGCGGTCCAGGCGGTCTCGGACGCCGTACGGCGGACACGCGCGGGCATCGCGGACCCGGACCGCCCGACCGGCTCCTTCCTCTTCCTCGGTCCGACAGGCGTCGGCAAGACGGAACTGGCGAAGGCACTGGCCGACTTCCTCTTCGACGACGAGCGGGCGATGGTCCGCATCGACATGTCGGAGTACGGCGAGAAGCACACCGTCGCCCGCCTCGTCGGCGCCCCGCCCGGGTACGTCGGCTACGAGGAGGGCGGCCAGCTGACGGAGGCGGTGCGGCGCCGCCCCTACAGCGTGGTGCTCCTGGACGAGGTCGAGAAGGCCCACCCGGAGGTCTTCGACGTCCTCCTCCAGGTCCTCGACGACGGCCGCCTCACGGACGGCCAGGGCCGGACCATCGACTTCCGCAACGCGATCCTCGTCCTGACGTCGAACCTGGGCAGTCAGTTCCTGGTCGAGCCGCTGACGTCGGCGGAGGAGAAGAAGCAGCAGGTGCTTGAGGTGGTCCGGAGCTCCTTCAAGCCGGAGTTCCTGAACCGCCTGGACGACATGGTCGTCTTCTCCGCCCTGAACAAGGAGGAGCTGGAGCGCATCGCGGGCCTCCAGATCGACCGCCTCGCCAAGCGTCTGGCCGAACGCCGTCTCACCCTGGACGTCACCCCGGCCGCCCTGGCCTGGCTCGCCGAGGAGGGAAACGACCCGGCCTACGGCGCCCGCCCGCTCCGCCGCCTCATCCAGACGGCGATCGGCGACCGCCTCGCCAAGGAGATCCTGGCGGGCGAGGTCAAGGATGGCGACACGGTACGGGTGGACGCCTTCGGGGACGGGCTGATCGTGGGGCCGACCACGGGCAAGACGCTGTAGCCACTGGCTGCGGCACGCTGTTTTCGGACGCTCACGGTCGGCGCACGAGGGCGGCTGTTGCCGGTCGGGGGCGAAGCAAGAGAGGGTGGGGAGTGTACGTCTGGTCTCAGCGATGGCCGGACGAGCCAGACGACTGCAGGAGTGTTCACGTATGACCATCGACCCGTCCTCGATCCCTAACTTCGGGGGCCAGCCCGAGCCGCAGCAGGGACCGACAGGCCCCGTCGTCCCGGATCAGGACCTTGTGAAGCAGCTCCTCGAACAGATGGAGCTGAAGTACGTCCTTGACGACGAGGGTGACCTCGCGGCGCCGTGGGAGCAGTTCCGTACGTACTTCATGTTCCGTGGTGAGGGTGACCAGCAGGTCTTCTCGGTTCGGACCTTCTACGACCGGCCGCACCAGATCGAGGTGAAGCCCGCGCTTCTGGAGTCGATCGACGACTGGAACCGGCGGACCCTGTGGCCCAAGGTCTACAGCCACACGCACGACGACGGCACCGTGCGCCTGATCGGCGAGGCGCAGATGCTGATCGGGACCGGCGTCAGCCTGGAGCACTTCGTGTCGTCGACGGTGAGCTGGGTGCGGGCCGCGATCGAGTTCGACAAGTGGCTCGTCGAGCAGCTCGGCCTCGAAGAGGAGATCGACGAGGCGGAGAAGCCCGAGGACGACGAGGCGTAGTCCCCGTAGTTCTGCCTGTACGCGGAGGAGCCCGGCCACGGAGGCCGGGCTCTCGCCGTTTCCGGGATCACCCCAGCCGCTTCAGGCGCCCTACGGCCTCCTCCAGCACCGACGTCCGCTTGCAGAAGGCGAAGCGGACGAAGGGTGCGCCCTCTTCCCGGTGGTCGTAGAAGACCGCGTTCGGGATGGCGACCACGCCGGCCCGTTCCGGCAGGGCGCGGCAGAAGGCGAAGCCGTCGCCGCCTTCGGACAGCACAGCGCCGAGGGGGCGGATGTCGGTGGTGATGAAGTAGGTGCCCGAGGGGCTGAAGACCTCGAAGCCCGCCGCCTTCAGGCCCGCCGACAGCAGGTCCCTCTTGGCCCGCATGTCCTCACGGAACGCCTCGAAATACGTGTCCGGGAGGGCCAGTGCCTCCGCGACGGCGTACTGGAAGGGCCCGGACGCCACATACGTCAGGAACTGCTTCGCCGAGCGCACCGCCGTGACCAGCTCCGGCGTCGATGTGACCCAGCCCACTTTCCATCCGGTGAACGAAAACGTCTTCCCGGCGCTCCCGATAGAGACCGTCCGTTCGCGCATCCCCGGGAAGGTGGCCAGCGGCAGATGTCCGGCGTCGTCGAAGACCAGGTGCTCGTACACCTCGTCGGTCACCACCAGCAGGTCGCGTTCCACGGCGAGCTGCGCGATCGCGGTCAGCTCCTCGCGGGTCAGGACCGTGCCCGTCGGGTTGTGCGGGGTGTTGATCAGGAGCAGGCGGGTTCGGGGTGTCACCGCCGCCCGCAGCTCGTCCAGGTCGAGGCGGAACGCGCCCTCGTGGGGGCGCAGCGTGACCGGTACGCGTGTGCCGCCCGCCATCGCGATGCACGCCGCGTAGGAGTCGTAGTAGGGCTCCAGGGCGACCACCTCGTCACCGGGCTCCACCAGGGCCAGCAGGGCCGCCGCGATGGCCTCCGTCGCGCCCGCCGTCACCAGCACCTCGCGGTCGGGGTCGTACGACAGCCCGTACCGGCGCTCCTGGTGCGCCGTGATCGCCGTACGCAGCTCGGGGACGCCCGGACCAGGCGGGTACTGGTTGCCGCGGCCGTCGCGCAGCGCCCGTACGGCCGCCTCGCGGATCTCCTCGGGGCCGTCGGTGTCCGGGAAACCCTGGCCGAGGTTGATCGAGCCGGTGGCGACGGCGAGCGCCGACATCTCGGCGAAGATCGTCGTCCCGAACTCGGCGAGCCGGCGGTTGAGGAGGGGGCGTTCGCTGCTGGTCATGGTCGTCATCCTGCGCCGAAGCTCTGGACTTCCTCAACTCTGCTTTGGCAGGTGAGACACGCGGGCATCCCCTCGTCACGCAAGACGGCGAGGCGCCCACGGGGGGCCGCCTCGGGGGAACGAAAGGAGGGTGACGTCATGGCCTTCGCCATCATCGCCCTTGTCATCCTGGCAGGCATGTTCATCGCCGTGACCGCGACGGCCCGGGCCGCACGGAGGCCCTCGCTGAGGAGCCGGGGAAGCAGCAGCAGGAACAGGACCAGGGACAGCTGGTGGGCCGGCGGCGCGGCGGGCTCCAGCAGCACCGGCGACTCGGGGAGCAGCGCGTCGTGCGGTTCGAGTTCTTCCTGCGGAGGGGGCTCGTCGTGCGGCGGCGGGTCCTCCTGCGGGGGAGGCGGGGGCGGATGCGGCGGAGGCAGCTGACACGGGGCAGCTGAGCTCCAATAGGGGGAACCGCATCCGGACAACGGGGGGAGCGCCCGCCGGGACGACGCGTACATCCACGTCGTCCCGGCGGGCGCTCGTACGACCCGCTTGTGGGCGTTCTTCGCACGCTCGGGCGTACGCCGGGGTTGAACAGTTGAGCTGTGAAGCCCTCTGAGGGATGGAAACCCCACGAAGTTGGGTAAAAACACTGTGACGGCGCCACTGTTCATGATTCCCTCTAAATCACTAACACAGCCCCTCGGACGTCCCCTGTCCCCGGACGTTCCTCGACTGGGCTGATCTCCCGGCGTCGACCCGTGTCGACCGGAGCGCGCCGGACCCACACCTTGCTCAGCCACACCTTGCTCATTCACACCTCCCTTTGCGTGCTTGCGGAGCCGATCCATGCTCACGACCCTCAACACCGCCTACACCGACACGCGCGCGGCCGACCTCGCCTGGGCCCTGGGCCGGGAGCCGCTGCCCGCCCTCGCCACCCTCGACCTCGAACTCGCGGACGCAAAACTCCAGTTGAGACTCCTCGGCGCCTCCCACCAGGTGCTCCTGGAGGAGCGACAGAGCAGTTGTTCGGAGACGGTCGCGTGTATCCCGGGTTCCAGCACCCCCCTCCCGCTCGGCGTGGCCAAACGGGTCGGGAACTGGGAGTACGAGTTCGCGGCGAGAGTCGAGGTCCTGTCGCCGGAGTCGTTCGCGGGACGCGCCCAGGAACTGCTGGCCCTGGTAGCCGACCATCCGAACGGCCTGGCGGGTGTCTTCCCCGGCAGTCCGCACGCCTTCACCGCGATGCTGGCCCAGCGGCACGAGGGGCAGGTGCACTGGCGGACCTGGCACGCCTATCCGCAGGACGGGCAGCTGGTCGCGACCAGGACGCGGGTGGGGGTACGGGTGGCGGCGGCTTCTCCGAGGGGCCGGGGCGGAGCCCGGGCGGCGGCCACACCGAGATTCTCAGCGTAAACAGAGACCACACGTGTGGGTGACGAAGCGTACAGAGAGTGTGACGTAGCGTTCCCAGCGTGATCGAACCGCACGTGCCGGCGCCGCCGGGCAGCCCCCCGTCCTGGGGCAGTCCCTCGTCCTGGGACAGCCCCGCGCGGCTGCCCGTCCGGCCCGGCACCGGCCGGTTCCTGGTCCTCGCCGGGGTCTTCGTCTGTGCGGCCTGTGGACTGGTGTACGAACTGGAACTCGTCGCGCTCGCCTCGTACCTGATCGGCGACTCGGTCACCCAGGCGTCCGTCGTCCTCTCCGTGATGGTGTTCGCGATGGGCATCGGCTCGCTCGCCGCGAAGCGCCTGCGCTGCCGCGCCGCAGCAGGCTTCGGCGCGGTCGAGGCGGCACTCGCGCTCGTCGGCGGGTGCAGCGCGATGGCCCTGTACGCGGTGTTCGCGTGGACCGGCGACTGGGGCGGCCTGTGGGCGAACGGCCCCCGGGTGCTGCTGGTGACCTTCTCGCTCGCCATCGGGCTGCTCATCGGCGCCGAGGTGCCGCTGCTCATGGAGCTGATCCAGCGCATCCGCCGACAGGACGCGGGCGGCGCCGTCGCCGACCTGTTCGCCGCCGACTACGTCGGCGCACTGGTCGGAGGGCTGGCCTTCCCCTTTCTCCTGCTCCCCTGGCTGGGCCAGCTCACCGGCGCCCTGCTCACCGGCTCGGTCAACGCGCTGGTCGGCGGCGCCCTCGTCCTCGGCCTGTTCCGGCGGGACCTCACCCGGCGCGGACGCTGGCTGCTGGTGGTGGCGAACGTGACCGTGATCGCGATCCTGGCCGCCGCGGCCGTACTCGTCGACGACTTCGAACGCGCCGCCCGCCACGCGGTGTACGGCGACGACGTACGCGTGGCGCTGCGGACCGGCGTACAGGAGATCGTTCTCACCGGCGGCACGGACGGCCGGCCGCTGAACCTGTTCCTGGACGGCCGGCTGCGGGTCGGCGGGCGCGACGAGCGGCGCTACCACGAGGCGCTCGTCCACCCCGCGATGAACGGCCCGCACGCGCGCGTGCTCGTCCTCGGCGGCGGCGACGGGCTCGCCACGCGGGAGGTGTTGCGGTATCTGGGCGTACGGCGGGTGGACGTCGTCGAACTCGACGCGGGCGTGGTGCGGCTGGCGCGCCTGGACCCGGCCCTCGCCGCCCTGAACGCGCACGCGTTCGACGACCCACGCGTCCATGTGACGACGGCGGACGCCTTCGGGCTGCTGCGCGGCGCGCGGGCCGCGTACGACGTGGTCGTCTCGGATCTGCCGGATCCCGGCATCACGGCGAGTACGAAGCTCTACTCGCAGGAGTTCTACGGGCTGGCCCGGCAGGTGCTGACCGACGGCGGCCGGCTGGTCGTGCACGGCGGGCCGGTCTCCTCCCGGCCACGCGCGTTCTGGACCGTCGAGACGACCATCCGGGCCGCAGGACTCCACACGGCGCCCTACCGCGTGTCCGGCCGTGCCGCCGGCTTCGCGGCCGGACCGGACCGTACGGCGTCGGGGGCGGCGCGGACCCCGCGGGACTGGGGGTTCGTGCTGGCGACGGCCGGGCCGCCCGCCCCCCGGCTGCGGTTGGACGGGGCGACCGGGCCTCGGCTGCGGACACTCACCCAGGCGGCGCTGGCGGCGGACGCGCGGGCCGCCGCGCGGATGCGTGTGGCGGGGTTGCGGGCTTCGACGTTGGTGCATCCGCGGTACTGAGAGGGGGGAGGGCTCCTGTGGGGGTGTGGGGGTGTGGTGGTTTATAGGTGCCTATGGGCACCTATGGGGGTGTGTGTGGTGGGGCCGCGCGGGTGTGGATCCTTGGGGATCCCGTCTGAATCCCCGGATGCGTGGGTGTGGCCCGGGTCACGCTGGGTACTCTCGGGTTTCATGGACCATGAGGTGTTCGTTCCGGTTCCGGTAGAGCGGCTGAGGGAAGTACTCGCCGACCCCGCGCGCATCGCCCGTGCGGTCCCCGGGCTCCAGCAGGACGCGGGCACCGAACCTGCCGCCTCCGGGGTCGCCGGGCGGCTGAAGGTGCGTATCTCGGGGCACACGATCACGTATCGCGGGTCCTTGCGGGTCGCTGTCGTGGGCGGCCAGGACGACGGGGAGTACGCGTACGTCGTGGAGGGCGACGCCGTCGAGGCGCGTGGGGGCGGCGCGGTGAAGCTGGCGCTGACGTTGCGCGTGCGGGGAGTTGAGAGCGCGGACGCGGACGCGGGGGAAGGTGAGGGCGGGTCCGCGTTGGTGTTCGGGGGCACGGTGACGGCGGACGGGCGAGTGAGCGAGCTTCCCGCGGATGCTGTGGCTGCGGCGGGGGTGCGGTTGCTGCGGCGGTTCGGGGAGAACCTGGGGGAGGTCGCGGGGGAGCGCGAGGAGCCTCCGGCGGTTGCGGAGATTCAGGTTCCCGACGCCGACGTTCCCGACGTTCCCGATGTTCCTGACGTTCCCGGCGGGCTCGACGACGATCAGATCAACGAGGGCGCTGAGGTGCCCGAGCGGTTCGTGGCCGCCGATGAGCCGCCCGCCGAGGCCGCGCATGCGCGACGGACGATGATCGGGCGCAGCGCGGAGGAAGTGGACCATGCGCCGCCCCGGGGCCGGTACGCCCCTGTGCCGCCGCCGGAGCAGGTGGTGGCGAACATGACGCTGAGGTGGGCTGCGCCGGCTGCGGCGTTGGTGGTGGCGTCGGCGATCGTGGTGGGGCGGGTGCTGAGGAAGCGGCGCTGATGCGGTGAGGGCTTCTCGCCCCCGGCGCCCCTACCCGTCCCGTCCTCTCCCCCCTGCTCCTGGGCTCGGGCGTCCTCCCAGTCACATACTCGTCAGCCCCTCAGAGGCATCACACCAGCAGCGGACCACCGCATCGTTCGGCGCCTTCCTTCACGGCGATCAAATTGGCCTGCACATAGGAGATGTGGTTCCTGGAGTGCCAGTCGGTCGGGTAGTAGGTGACCAACCGCGAACGGTGGAACCGAGCCTGGATCTCGGGTACGAAAGCGCGGTACTGGTTGTCGGTGTAGTACCAGAACGAGTTCTCGTTGTAGTAGGCGACGTGCGTCGGGTCCTGGTACGCGCCCCGACCGTCGGAGCTGGGAGTCTGGGTGAGGAGCATGCCGCCCGGTGCCAGCAGGCGGTACAGCTCGTTGATCAGCGGAATCTTCGCGGGTACGTGCTCCAGGAAGTCCACTGCCCGGAGCAGGCCGACCGAGTCGTCAGGCAGGTCCAGTGGCTCGGGCAGCCTCGCGACGATGTCGACGCCGTCTCTTGGGTACTGGTCCACGCCCAGATAGCCAGGCGGCTTGCGGTGAGCGGCGCCGAGGTCCAGCGCGAGCAGACCGCGTCGCTTGGTCCAGGCGAGAGCGTTGGCCTCAATGTATTTGTCGTACAGCGCTACCGTCTCGCGCTGGATGTGCGCGTTGATCTCAGTGTCGCGCTGGGTGTTGTGGGGGTGCATCCGCTGCAGATACAGGCATCTGGGGATCCGGTGGAAATCACCCGCCTGGAAGAGACGGCACATCAGATCCTGGTCGTCCAACACGGCGCGCGTCGCGTCATATCCGCCGACCTGCTCGTAGGCGTCCTTGCGGAACGCCCGCACGTGGTTGGGGGCATACCAGATGTACGACACGTTGTGCGGTGTCGGTGCCATGGAGACAGCCTGCAGGAGCCGGCGGCCGTCGACATCGACCTCCTCGTACTGCCAGCCGTGCGCCTCGTTGAACCGCGTGTCGTCCCGGCTTCCGTCCTCGGTGATCTGAGCGGTGTTGCTGTAGACGAAGACGACGTCGGGACGCTCGTCGAAGACGTTCGCCAGTTCTGCCAGGCAGTCCTTCGCCAGTAGGTCGTCGTGGTCGAGCTCGACGAGGATCTCTCCGCGTGCCAGTTCGCAGGCGCGGCGCTTGGCCGCCCCCACCCCTTGAATGTGGTCCGCGACCTCTACCCGGACACGGTCGTCGGGGTGTTCGGGCCGCCATCGCGTGCCGTTGTTGAGGAGCACGATCCACTCCCAGTCGGAGCGGGTCTGCGCCTGCAGCGTGGTGAGGCATTCGTCGAGGAAACGCGATCGGTGGCTGGGAGTGAAGACAGAGAATTTCGGGGTTGGGGAAGACGTCATCTGCTGGTACCTGCCTGAGTGCCTGTCGATGCTGCGGTCGTGGAATCGCGGAACTGTTCCGGGACGAACTGTTGGAGCGACGGGTCGGCGCGGACGGCAAAGCCGAAGGCGTCCTCGGCCTCGCCGTCACGGCCCTCCTTCGCCAGCGCCTTTCCAAGGTGCAGATAGGCCGTGGCTGACTGTGGGTCGGTGCCCACGATGTGTTCCAGAAGAGCGATCGCCTCGTCGGTGTCGCTCGACTCGAGCAGGACTGCCTTGTTGTACAGGGCCGATTTGAAATCCGGATCGATCTTCAGTGCGTTGTCGTAGGCCGCGCGCGCGTCAGCCGTCCTGTGGTTCTCCTGGGCGATGACGCCGAGGTTGTACCAGGCGAGTTTGTTGGCGGGATCCAGGTCCAGGGCCTGACGGAAGCTACTCGTCGCCCCAGAGAAGTCCTTTTTCTCGCCCTGTCTGATGCCTGCTTGGAGCAGTTTCTCCGCCTTCAGGACGAGCTTGGCCGCCGGTCCTGTGGGCTTTGTTCCAGTCGCAGGCGTGGTCTTGTAGTCCGCTGTGGGAAATTGCACCCACCCGGTCATCGCCTGGGAGACCACGACTGTGGCGACGAGTGCGGTCCACAGTCCCATCCGTTTTTTCACGGGTTCTACCTCATCGATCCGGCAACGCGACTGAGTGGGCCGAGACGGACAAGCGCGGGTATATGTGCCGTCCCCCGAGGGACGGCACTCGGTGTACCCACCCGTGAACGCCGGGCCGGCCCAGCGAGGACCGAGGCACGGGGACTCACGGCGCGCATACCGCGTAGACGGTGACTGAGCGACCGATGGCGGAGACGGCCTGCCAACCGGTCGCCGGAGAGCCCCCGATGGGACGACTGACGAGCATCTCGTTGGCGACGGACCCCGCAGCCTGGTAGCCGCCACCGATGGCGAACCTGCCGGCGGGGCACAAGACCGTGACGCTGCCTGTGCCGCTGGTAGCCGTGACGACGGTGCTCTGTGACCCGGGGCTCGCGCCTTGGAAGCCCTGGAATCCTTGTGTGCCGGTGTCGCCTTGGGTGCCTTGGTTTCCTTGGAAGCCTTGTGTGCCGGTGGTGCCCTGGAATCCCTGGGTGCCTTGGAAGCCTTGGAAGCCTTGGGTGCCGGTGGTGCCTTGGAAGCCCTGGTTTCCTTGGAAGCCTTGGGTGCCTTGTGTGCCGGTGTCGCCTTGGGTGCCTTGGTTTCCTTGGAAGCCT
Organism: Streptomyces sp. NBC_00576; assembly: GCF_036345175.1. NCBI lineage: Bacteria > Bacillati > Actinomycetota > Actinomycetes > Kitasatosporales > Streptomycetaceae > Streptomyces > Streptomyces sp. NBC_00576. The sequence continues at coordinate 5,911,529 of NZ_CP107780.1, forward strand.
TGTGTGCCGGTGGTGCCCTGGAAGCCCTGGGTGCCTTGGAAGCCTTGGAAGCCTTGGGTGCCGGTGGTGCCTTGGAAGCCCTGGTTTCCTTGGAAGCCTTGGGTGCCTTGTGTGCCGGTGTCGCCTTGGGTGCCTTGGTTTCCTTGGAAGCCTTGTGTGCCGGTGGTGCCCTGGAAGCCCTGGGTGCCTTGGAAGCCTTGGAAGCCTTGGGTGCCGGTGGTGCCTTGGAAGCCCTGGTTTCCTTGGAAGCCTTGGGTGCCTTGTGTGCCGGTGTCGCCTTGGGTGCCTTGGTTTCCTTGGAAGCCTTGTGTGCCGGTGGTGCCCTGGAAGCCCTGGGTGCCTTGGTTTCCTTGGAAGCCTTGGGTGCCGGTGGTGCCTTGGAAGCCCTGGTTTCCTTGGAAGCCTTGGGTGCCTTGTGTGCCGGTGTCGCCTTGGGTGCCTTGGTTTCCTTGGAAGCCTTGTGTGCCGGCGGTCCCTTGGAAGCCCTGGGTGCCTTGGAAGCCTTGGAAGCCTTGGGTGCCGGTGGTGCCTTGGAAGCCCTGGTTTCCTTGGAAGCCTTGGGTGCCTTGCGGGCCGGTGTCGCCTTGGGTGCCTTGGTTTCCTTGGAAGCCCTGTGTGCCGGCGGTGCCCTGGAAGCCCTGGGTGCCTTGGAAGCCTTGGAAGCCCTGCGTGCCGGCGGTCCCTTGGAAGCCCTGGGTGCCTTGGAAGCCTTGGAAGCCTTGGGTGCCGGTGGTGCCTTGGAAGCCCTGGTTTCCTTGGAAGCCTTGGGTGCCTTGTGTGCCGGTGTCGCCCTGGAAGCCTTGTGTGCCGGTGTCGCCCTGGAAGCCTTGGGTGCCCTGGGGGCCGGTGTCGCCCTGGTTCCCTTGTGTGCCGGTGTCGCCCTGGAAGCCTTGGGTGCCTTGCGGGCCGGTGTCGCCTTGGGTGCCGGTGGTCCCCTGGAAGCCCTGCGTGCCTTGGGTGCCGGTGTCGCCCTGGAATCCCTGGGTGCCTTGGAAGCCTTGGAAGCCCTGGGTGCCGGTGGTCCCCTGGAAGCCTTGGGTGCCTGTGTCGCCTTGGGTGCCCTGGGTGCCCTGGGGGCCGGTGTCGCCCTGGTTTCCCTGCGTGCCGGTGTCGCCTTGGAAGCCTTGGGTGCCTGTATCGCCCTGCGTGCCCTGGGGGCCGGTGTCGCCTTGGTTCCCTTGTGTGCCGGTGTCGCCCTGGAAGCCTTGGGTGCCGGTGGTGCCTTGGAAGCCCTGGTTTCCTTGGAAGCCTTGGGTGCCTTGTGTGCCGGTGTCGCCTTGGGTGCCTTGGTTTCCTTGGAAGCCTTGTGTGCCGGTGGTGCCCTGGAATCCCTGGAATCCCTGGGTGCCCTGGAAGCCTTGGAAGCCTTGTGTGCCGGTGGTGCCTTGGAAGCCCTGGTTTCCTTGGAAGCCTTGGGTGCCCTGCGTGCCGGTGTCGCCTTGGGTGCCCTGGTTTCCCTGGAAGCCTTGTGTGCCGGTGGTGCCCTGGAATCCCTGGGTGCCCTGGAAGCCTTGGAAGCCCTGGGTGCCGGTGGTCCCCTGGAAGCCCTGGTTTCCCTGGAAGCCTTGGGTGCCCTGAGCGCCGGTGTCGCCCTGGTTTCCCTGGTTTCCCTGGAAGCCTTGTGTGCCGGTGGTGCCCTGGAATCCCTGGGTGCCTTGGAAGCCTTGGAAGCCCTGGGTGCCGGTGGTCCCCTGGAAGCCTTGGGTGCCTGTGTCGCCTTGGGTGCCCTGGGGGCCGGTGTCGCCCTGGTTTCCCTGCGTGCCGGTGTCGCCTTGGAAGCCTTGGGTGCCTGTATCGCCCTGCGTGCCCTGGGGGCCGGTGTCGCCTTGGTTCCCTTGTGTGCCGGTGTCGCCCTGGAAGCCTTGTGTGCCGGTGGTGCCTTGGAAGCCCTGGTTTCCTTGGAAGCCTTGGGTGCCTTGTGTGCCGGTGTCGCCTTGGGTGCCTTGGTTTCCTTGGAAGCCTTGTGTGCCGGTGGTGCCCTGGAATCCCTGGAATCCCTGGGTGCCCTGGAAGCCTTGGAAGCCTTGTGTGCCGGTGGTGCCTTGGAAGCCCTGGTTTCCTTGGAAGCCTTGGGTGCCCTGTGTGCCGGTGTCGCCTTGGTTTCCCTGGTTTCCCTGGAAGCCTTGTGTGCCGGTGGTGCCCTGGAATCCCTGGGTGCCTTGGAAGCCTTGGAAGCCTTGGGTGCCGGTGGTGCCTTGGAAGCCCTGGTTTCCTTGGAAGCCTTGGGTGCCCTGCGTGCCGGTGTCGCCTTGGGTGCCCTGGTTTCCTTGGAAGCCCTGCGTGCCGGCGGTGCCCTGGAAGCCCTGGGTGCCCTGGAAGCCTTGGGTGCCGGTGGTGCCCTGGAAGCCCTGGGTGCCCTGGAAGCCTTGGAAGCCCTGCGTGCCGGTGGTGCCTTGGAAGCCCTGGTTTCCTTGGAAGCCTTGGGTGCCCTGAGCGCCGGTGTCGCCTTGGGTGCCCTGGTTTCCTTGGAAGCCCTGCGTGCCGGTGTCGCCCTGGAATCCCTGGGTGCCTTGGAAGCCTTGGGTGCCGGTGGTGCCCTGGAAGCCCTGGTTTCCTTGGAAGCCTTGGGTGCCCTGAGCGCCGGTGTCACCCTGGAAGCCTTGGGTGCCCTGAGCGCCGGTGTCGCCCTGGTTTCCTTGTGTGCCGGTGTCGCCCTGGTTCCCTTGTGTGCCGGTGTCGCCCTGGAAGCCTTGGGTGCCTTGCGGGCCGGTGGTCCCCTGGAAGCCTTGGGTGCCTGTGTCGCCTTGGGTGCCCTGGGGGCCGGTGTCGCCCTGGTTTCCCTGCGTGCCGGTGTCGCCTTGGAAGCCTTGGGTGCCTGTATCGCCCTGCGTGCCCTGGGGGCCGGTGTCGCCTTGGTTCCCTTGTGTGCCGGTGTCGCCCTGGAAGCCTTGGGTGCCCTGGGGGCCGGTGTCGCCCTGGTTTCCCTGTGTGCCGGTGTCGCCCTGGAAGCCTTGGGTGCCCTGGGGGCCGGTGTCGCCCTGGTTTCCCTGTGTGCCGGTGTCGCCCTGGAAGCCTTGGGTGCCCTGGGGGCCGGTGTCGCCCTGGTTTCCCTGCGTGCCGGTGTCGCCCTGGAAGCCTTGGGTGCCCTGGGGGCCGGTGTCGCCCTGGTTTCCCTGCGTGCCGGTGTCGCCCTGGAAGCCCTGGGTGCCCTGCGTGCCGGTGGTCCCCTGGAAGCCCTGCGTGCCGGTCGTGCCCTGGAAGCCTTGGTTTCCTTGGAAGCCTTGGGTGCCCTGCGCGCCGGTGTCGCCCTGGTTCCCCTGCGTGCCGACGTCGCCCTGGGTGCCCTGCGTGCCGGTGTCGCCTTGGGTGCCTTGGTTTCCTTGGAAGCCTTGGGTGCCTGTATCGCCCTGCGTGCCCTGAGGGCCGGTGTCGCCTTGGTTCCCTTGTGTGCCGGTGTCGCCCTGGAAGCCTTGGGTGCCCTGCGTGCCGGTGTCGCCCTGGGTGCCTTGGGTGCCGGTGTCGCCCTGGGTGCCCTGAGCGCCCGTATCGCCCTGGGCGCCCTGGTTGCCTTGAGTGCCCTGCGGACCTTGGTGGTCATAGTCATGGTCATGGTGCTTGCCGTTTCCGCAGGGAGCGTTTCCTATTTCGTCCCAGTCATCATTGGGCATCAGCCACGGGCGGAGATCGGGGTCGACGCTTAGTGCGCCATTCGGGCCTGGCAGCGTGAAAGGGCAATCGACACCGGGGTTCTCGCTCGCAGCGGCCAGAGCGGTCGTCGGCGAGGCGAAATTGGCGACCAGGCCAAATGCTCCCGCGGCCGAAAACATGGCGGCGGCCTGGACCCATGATTTGCGAAGCGACTGACGCCTCATCGCTCAACCCTCCTATGGAGCCGGAAGCCGGAAGCCAGTGCGCGGTCATGCACCGAATTCATTGGTGCGCAGTGCTGTTACACAGAGGCGTACCGCGCGCTGACACCGGAGAGTCACACGACGGCGTGGGGGCGTACTCGTACTGCAGTTATGCCGAATACGGTCTGCGCCGTCCCGGAATATCGCCGTACTTCATTCCGTTGGCGTACGGGGTTGTCCGGGCGGAGTGACTGCCGGTCGGAATGCGAGCCGCGGCAGAGGCCGGCGGCGGTGTCACCGCGGAGGTGGCCACTACCTGGCCGGTGAGTCGCTGTGCGCCAGGCACACCTGTTGCCGCGTCCCTGTCGGAGAGCAGCGGTGCCTCGGCCGGCCACTCGATGCCCATGCTTGGATCGAGCGGATGGACCGCGTGTTCACCGACGGGCCGTCAGCGGGCGGCGGGAGAAGGCGTGGCGGTGGGTGGCCCGGCTGCACCCTGAAGGGTGGTCACCACCGAGGGCGCGAGGTCCGGTAGCTGCCGGCGCGCCACATCGCTTTGGCCGTGGGGGGCGTGGGAAGGGCTTTGCCCTCGGTCGCCGGGCGGGCTGGGATGCCCGGGCCCGGTCCTGGGCTGGACAGCTGCGGTGAACGGGTGGCGGGTTGGGAAACGCGGCCTGGGGTGCAGCGACCTCGACTGTGAACGCCGGGCGAGGGGGGACGCGCGGGGGCCGGTAGGGTCGACGCGTGAGTAACGATGACATCACGCTGGCCGCGGGTGACGCGGAGGTGACCGTGCAGCCGGGTAACGGCGGCCGGGTCGGAGGGCTGCGCGTCGGCGGGGTCGAACTGCTGAGGCAGGGCGAGCGGTTCGGGTGCTTCCCGATGGTCCCCTGGTGCGGGCGCACCCGCGACGGCCGCTTCCTCGACGGCGGCACCGTACGCCAACTCCCCCTCAACTCCCCGCCGCACGCCATCCACGGCACCGTCCGCGACGGCGCCTGGCGCGTCGCCCACACCACCGCCGACGAGGCGGTGATCACGTACGACCTCGTGGAGCCGTGGCCCTACGCCGGGCGCGTCACACAGGTCGTCGCGCTGACCCCGGGCGCCCTCACGCTCACCATGTCCGTGGAGACGTACGGCGATTCGTTCCCGGCGCAGATCGGCTGGCACCCCTGGTTCAACCGGAACCTCGGCGGCGCGGACGCACCGGCGGAGGTGCAGGTCGCCTTCACGCCCGCCTGGCAGGAGGAGCGCGGCGACGACCACCTCCCCACCGGGAACCGTATCGACCCGAAGCCCGGCCCCTGGGACGACTGCTTCGGCATGCCCGGCGGCGTGGATGTCACCCTCACCTGGCCGCAGCGCCTGGAGCTGAAGGTGACCAGCCCCGAGGAATGGGTCGTCGTGTACGACGAGCAGGACGCCGCCGTGTGCGTGGAGCCGCAGACCGGTCCGCCCAACGGACTCAACACCCTCCCGCGGCTCGTCACGCCCATCGAGCCGCTCGAAGCGACGACGACCTGGAGCTGGCGGAGCCTCTAGCGACGCGACGTCTACGCTGGCTGCCATGAGTGACGTAGACGTACGCGGCGCGCTGCTGCAGCAGATCAAGGACAAGGCCGTCGTGCACGGCAAGGTGACCCTGTCGTCGGGGATCGAGGCCGACTACTACATCGATCTCCGCCTCGTCACCCTCGACGGCCAGGCCGCCCCGCTCGTCGGGCAGGTGCTGCTGGATCTCGCGGCGGAGGCGGGGCTCGAGTTCGACGCCGTGGGCGGGCTGACCATGGGCGCCGACCCGGTCGGGACGGCGATGATGCATGCCGCCGCAGCTCGCGGGCAGCGCCTCGACTCGTTCGTCGTGCGCAAGGCGGCCAAGGCGCACGGTATGCAGAAGCGCGTCGAGGGGCCGGGCATCGCCGGGCGGCGCGTGCTGGTCGTCGAGGACACGTCCACGACCGGCGACTCGCCGCTCACCGCCGTGGCGGCCGTACGCGAGGCCGGCGCCGAGGTGGTGGGCGTGGCGACCATCGTCGACCGGGCGACGGGCGCCGCCGAGAAGATCGAGCAGGGCGCCGGGGTGCCGTACCTCTTCGCGTACTCGAAGAGCGACCTGGGCCTGGACTGAGTACCGGGCGTCCCACCTGACGAACACCGGACTCGGTACCGGGCGAAACGTCTGGAAAGATGGGGCCGACGATGACGTCGCTTCCCAGGTCTCGCGACCGGGTCTAGGTCAGGGCCGCAGGTACGCAGTACGCCAGATCTGCAGATCTACAGATCGCCAACCCGCACATCACGAGGAGCGGACACATGCCCATCGCAACCCCTGAGGTCTACAGCGAGATGCTTGACCGGGCAAAGGCAGGCAAGTTCGCCTACCCGGCCATCAACGTGACCTCGACCCAGACCCTGCACGCTGCCCTGCGCGGCTTCGCGGAGGCGGAGAGCGACGGCATCATCCAGATCTCGACGGGTGGTGCGGAGTTCCTCGGTGGCCAGTACAGCAAGGACATGGTCACCGGCTCCGTCGCCCTGGCCGAGTTCGCGCACATCGTCGCCGAGAAGTACCCGGTCACGGTCGCCCTGCACACGGACCACTGCCCGAAGGACAAGCTCGACGGGTACGTACGTCCGCTGATCGCCGTCTCCGAGGAGCGCGTGAAGGCCGGCCGCAACCCGCTGTTCCAGTCCCACATGTGGGACGGTTCCGCGGAGACCCTCGCCGACAACCTCGCCATCGCGCAGGAGCTGCTGGCCCGCGCCGTCGCCGCGAAGATCATCCTTGAGGTCGAGATCACGCCGACGGGTGGGGAAGAGGACGGTGTCTCGCACGAGATCAACGACTCCCTCTACACGACCGTCGACGACGCGGTGCGTACGGTCGAGGCCCTCGGTCTCGGCGAGAAGGGCCGCTACCTGCTGGCCGCGTCCTTCGGCAACGTCCACGGCGTGTACAAGCCGGGCAACGTCGTCCTGCGCCCCGACCTCCTCAAGGAGCTGAACGAGGGCATCGCCGCCAAGTACGGCAAGCCGGCCGGCTCCCAGCCGTTCGACTTCGTCTTCCACGGCGGCTCCGGTTCCTCCGAGGAGGAGATCGCCACCGCGCTGGAGAACGGCGTCGTGAAGATGAACCTCGACACGGACACCCAGTACGCGTTCACGCGTCCCGTCGCGGACCACATGTTCCGCAACTACGACGGCGTCCTGAAGGTCGACGGCGAGGTCGGCTCCAAGTCGACCTACGACCCGCGCACGTGGGGCAAGCTGGCCGAGGCGAGCATGGCCGCGCGTGTCGTCGAGGCCACGCAGAACCTGCGGTCGGCGGGTACGAAGATCAAGTAGTCCACTGGTTCGGCCACTGGTCCACTGGGCCGGCCTACTGGTTCGGTGGTTCGGTGGTTCGGTGGCCGAGTGGCCGAGTGGCCTGGCCGAGTGGCTGACTGGCCCACTGGTCGAGTGGCCCACCGGCTCAGTGGCTGACTGGCCAACTGGTTCGTCCACCGGCCCACCGGACCGCGGACCTTTGCGAGCTCGGCGTCTGTCTACGGCGCCGGGCTCGCTGTATACCTGGGGCATGTCGGACGTGCGCGTCGCCTCGCCCCAGGGCAAGTGGATCCTGCTGACCACCGTCCTGGGCTCCAGCATGGCCCTGCTGGACTCGACGGTCGTGAACGTCGCGCTGCCGCGCATCGGCCGTGACCTCGACGCGGATCTGGGCGCCCTCCAGTGGACGGTCAACGCGTACATGCTGACGCTGGCCGGTCTGATCCTGCTGGGCGGTTCGCTCGGGGACCGGTACGGCCGCCGCAAGGTCTTCGTGATCGGGGTGGTGTGGTTCGCCGTCGCCTCGCTGCTCTGCGGCATCGCCCCGAACGCCGGCGTCCTCGTCGCGGCCCGCGCCCTGCAGGGCATCGGTGGCGCGCTCCTCACCCCCGGCTCCCTGGCCATCATCCAGGCCTCCTTCCACCCCGACGACCGGGGGCGGGCGGTCGGGCTGTGGTCCGGCTTCGGCGGTATCGGCGCGGCGGTCGGGCCGTTTCTGGGCGGCTGGCTGGTGGACGGTCCGGGCTGGCGGTGGGTGTTCCTGATCAACGTCCCGGTGGCTGTGTTCTGCGTCCCCATCGCCGTACGCCATGTCCCCGAGTCCGGCGACGGCCGTACGCAGCACGGGCGCTTCGACGTCCTCGGCGCGGCCCTGGGTGCTTTCGCGCTCGCGATGGTGACGTACGCGCTGATCGAGGCGAGGTCCGCCTCCGTGGCCGTTGTGGTGGCGGCAGTGGTGGGGATCGCGGCGGGGGTGGCCTTCGTGTCCGTCGAGCGGCGGCGCGCCGGGGACGCGATGATGCCGCTGGACATCTTCGCCTCGCGTCAGTTCACGGCCGTCAACCTGGTCACCCTGTGCGTGTACGCGGCCCTCGGGGGCTTCTTCTTCCTCTCCGCGCTCCAGCTCCAGGTGGTGGCCGGTTACTCGGCCCTGGGCGCCGGTACGGCTCTGCTGCCGACCACCGCCCTGATGCTGCTGCTGTCGGCGCGCTCGGGCGAGCTGGCGGAGCGGATCGGCCCGCGCGTTCCGCTGACGGTCGGGCCGCTGCTGTGCGCGGCGGGGATGCTGCTGATGCTGCGGGTGGGTGCCGGGGCGTCGTACGTGGGGGATGTGCTGCCCGCCGTGCTGGTGCTCGGGCTGGGCTTGGTGTCGCTGGTCGCGCCGCTCACGGCGAGCGTGCTCGCGTCGGTGGGGACGGAGCGGGCGGGGCTGGCGAGCGGGGTCAACAACGCGGCGGCGCGGGCGGCGGGGCTGGTGGCGGTGGCGGCGTTGCCGCTGGTGACGGGGATGGGGGCGGAGGCGTACCGGTCGGCGGCAGCGTTCGATGCGGCGTTCGGGCGGGCGATGGTGGTGTGTGCGGGGGTTTTGGTGGTGGGGTCGGTGCTGGCGTTCCTGACGGTGCGGAGGCCGGGGGTGGGGTGTGCGACGCCGGAGTGCCGGACGCACGGGTGCGTCACGGCTCCGCCGCTGGAGGGGGTGGGCACGGTGGAGGAGGGTGACCGTCCGCTGGGGGCTGTGCCCCCAGACCCCCCTTCGCGCTGAACGCGCTCGTCCTCAAACACCGGACGGGCTGAAGATGCCGCCGTGGATCCGGCTTCCTCGCCCGCCGGGGGCACAGACGTCTGAGCTGCGGTGACTACCGCTTCAGCTCGGTGTACGCCTCGGCACTGCTGTCTTTGAGGAACTGCCAGCAGCGCGCTGCCTCTTCGGTTTCGCTGATGGCGTCGGCCGCGCGGGCGAGGGCGGCCAGGCAGCGCAGGAAGCCGCGGTTGGCCTGGTGGCTGAAGGGGATGGGCCCATGTCCCTTCCATCCCGAGCGGCGCAGCGCGTCGAGCCCCCGGTGGTATCCGGTGCGGGCGTACGCGTAGGACTCCACGGTCCGCCCGGCCTCGAAGGCGTCCTCGGCGAGCATGGCCCAGGCGAGCGAGAAGGTGGGGTGGGCGGCCGCGACCTCGGCGGGTGAGGCGGATTTCTCTTCCAGCATCCGGTACGCCTCAGTGTTCTCCGGCAGGTGGGTGGGGGGCGGTCCGCCGAGCAGGTTCTCGTGAAGGTTCATGCCCGCAGTCTGTCAGTTGCCTCTTGCCTCTGTCGGTTCTGTCGCTTCGTACACCCCATGAGGTCCCCGCTCAGGAAACTGCCGCCTCCTGATACTGCCCCAGGTACCGGAACGCGCCGCCGACGGCCTGGAACTCGAACATCGCGTCGTGGTTGTAGCCGTACGCTTTCTCGTATCTGATGGTCCGGCTGATGCCGGAGTACGTGATCTCGGGCATCCGGCGGGCGATGGCACCCCGCTCCGTCACCGCCGAGCCGTCCTTGGTGCAGGCCTCTGCCAGGAACATCACGGCGTCGTAGGCCTCCGCCGCGTACCAGCCGGGGCCGGTGCCGAAGCGGGCGCGGTAGGCCGTGGTGAAGGCGCGGGCGGATGGGCGGGCCGTCGGGTCGGTGAAGGAGGTGGCGAAGACCCAGTCGTCAGCGGCGGCTTTGGCGGATTCGAGGAACTGCGGGTCGAAGGCTCGCTCCGTCGCCACCCGGGTTCCCTTGAACCGGGCGGTGCTCAGTGCCGATGCGAGTCCGGCGGCCCGTGCCGCGTCGCCGGTGAACATGACCGCGTCGGCGCGGGCGGACACCACCTGGGCGGCGAGCGACGCGTAGTCGATTTTTCCGGCGGCGACAGTGGTCACCGTGGAGTCCCGGTTGAGCTGCCGCAGTGCCCGCCCGATCTGGTCGCACAGGCTCCAGGCGAAGTCGCCCTGCGCCCGGTCGTCCACGAGGAACACCTGACGGGAGTCGACGTGGTTGCTGAGGTAGCGGACGCAGGGGGCGGCGAGGAGCCCGTCGGTGACGCGCAGCGCCGCGTGCGAGTGGAAGACGTTCGTGCCGATGGCCGAGTTCTGGGTGTCGGCGCCCACCGAGACGGACACGACGGGCATCACCGCCTTGGTGTAGGTGACCTCGGTCGCGAGGAAGCAGGCGTCGGTGGTGGGTCCCAGCACGGCGCGTACAGCGGTGTCCTTCACCAGCTGGCCGGCCAGCTCGCCGGCCCGTTTCGTGTCGCCGCCGTCGTCGTACGTCGGCAGCTTCAGCCGGAAGGGGTGGCCGCCCTTGGCGTTGATCTGCTCTACGGCCAGCCGGGCTCCGTTGAGCTGGGCGTTCCCGCGCACCTTCTGGGCACCGGTCAGGTCGCCGTGGAACGCCACGACCAGCTCGGGGCGCGGACGACCGGTCCCGGACGGTGTGGCTGCTCCCTTCTTCGGGCGGGTGTTCCACCACCAGGCGCCGCCACCGCCCGCCGCCAGGACGCCCGCCGTCGAGCCGAGGCGCAGGAAGCCGCGGCGGTCGACGGCGCGGGGGGTGGGCCGGGTGGCGGTGACGGCCGTCAGGGTCGCGGCCTCCGGTGACACCGTGCTCGCCGACGCTGACGGGGCTGACGACGCGGACACCTGGGTCGGCTCGATCGCGCCGATGGTGAGCACGGCGGCGGACCGGTCGTTGATCAGCCGGGTGACCGGCGCGGACAGCCAGCCCGACCGCTGGGCGGAGTCGGGCGCCGTTCCTTCCACGAGCGCCTCACGGAGTGCGGCGAGGGAGGGCCGAGCGGGTGGATCCTTGTGCAGGCACGCCCTCACCAGGGGCGTCAGGTCGTCCGGGATCGCCGTCGGATCCGGTTCGTCGTAGACGGTGCGCAGCAGCATGCCGGCGGCCCCTCCGCCGCCGAACGGCCGTACGCCGGTCGCGGCGAACGCCAGCACACACCCCAGCGAGAACACGTCGCTGGGCGGGCCGATCTCGCCGCCCCGCGCCTGCGCCTGCTCGGGCGACAGGAAGCCGGGCGAGCCGACGATCACGCCGCTGGAGGTGAGTGCGGTGGCCTCCGGCGCGCGGGCGATGCCGAAGTCGATGAGCCGTGGCCCGTCCGGTGCCAGCAGGACGTTGCCCGGCTTCACGTCGCGGTGCACGAGACCGGCCCCGTGCACCGACTCCAGTGCCTCGCCGAGCCGCAGGCCCAGCACCCGCACGGAAGCCGACGACAGCGGTCCGAAGGCGTCCACCGCCTCGGCGAGCGAGGGTCCCGGCACGTACGAGGTCGCCAGCCACGGAGTCTCCGCGTCGGCGTCCGCGTCCAGCAACGGGACCACCCACCGGCTGTCCACCTGCCGGGCGGCCTCGATCTCACGGCGGAACCGGGCCCGGAAGCCCGCCTCCTCGGCGTACGAGGACCGCACCACCTTCACCGCGGCGATCGCTCCGCCCGGCGCACGGGCCAGGAAGACGACCCCCATGCCGCCGGCGCCCAGTCGCCGCAGCAGACGGTAGCGGCCCAGCCGGGACGGGTCGCCGGTGCGCAGCGGCTCCATCAGACGGTGAGCGGCGCGGGGCCGCCGTACACGAAGTCGCCCTGCTCGACCCGCCAGAGGAAGCCGCCGGTGCCGTCGATGACCATCATGCCGGTGGCCTGGAAGGCGAACGCCTTCGTGATGCCCTCGTACTTCCCCGCCCGCACGGCCGCGAGCAGCTTCTTCCGGGTACGGTCCTTTGCCGGCAGCCCGGCCAGGGTCTTCAGCAGCATCCCGGTCACGTCGTACGCCTCCGCCGCGTACCGGGGCGGTGCCTCCTTCCAGCGCTCGCGGTAGGCCGCGGCGAACTTCTGTGCCTCGGGCTTCAGGGTCGCGTCGATGACCGGAGCCACCATCGCCCAGCCCTCGGCCGCTTCCTGAGCCTCCGTCAGGAAACGCCCGTCGAGCAGCGCGGGACCGGACACGCGTGCACCCTTGAAGGCGCGCTTCCCCAACGTCTCGGCGATCAACGCCCCCCGGTCGGGCAGACCGGCGAAGAACACGGAGTCGGCGCCGGCGGAGAGCATCGAGTCCACCGTGCTGCCGAAGTCGCGGCGCATCGCGCTGACCACTTCCGGAACCGACGGTTGCTGCACTCTGTTGAGCTCGTTGCTGAGGGAACCGACCAGGTCCGAACCGTAGTTGCCGGCCGGGCGGTCGAGGACGATGCCGACCTTGCGTGAACGGGCCGTCCCACGCAGATAGTTGCTGACGTAGATGGGAAGCACCGAGTCGGGCAGCCGTCCGAGCAGGAACGAACGGAACCCCTGGATGAGGAGGCTCATCCCGCCGGGAGACACGGCGACGACCGGCAGCAGCCCGGCGTCGTACTTCGCGAGCGCCGCCTGCGCCGTGGCGTCGGTGGTCGGGCCGACCACGGCGAGGACCGCCGGATCGTCGGTGAGTTCCGTGGCGAGCCGTGCCGAGGTCACCGGATCGCCCGCGTCGTCGACGACCCTGACCTTCACGGTGAACGGGGCGTCGTCGCGCGCGTTGAACTCCGCGACGGCCAGCCGCAGTCCGCGCTCCTGGGCCTTGCCCGTCTCCCGCTGCGGGCCGGTGAGGTCACCGTGCAGCGCGACGGTGTGCACCGGGCGCCGAGGAGACGCGGCGGCGGCAGGGCTGTCGTCTCCCGAGTCGTCGTCCCGGGCGACCGCCCACCAGGTCGCGCCCGCGCCCGCCGCCAGCACCACGGCGCCACCGGCGAGCAGGAGGAGACGGCGCCGGCTGGCCGGGCCGGTGTCCTGTGGCTCCGGCGACTCGGACGTCTCGCGTGTGTCGGGCTCCGCGGGCCCGGAATCCGGCGGCGCGTCGGACGGCGCCAGCGTGTGCTCGATGTCCGGCAGCGCGAGCGCGGCGGCCGATCGCTCCGCGATCAGCCGGGTGACCGGCTCGGGCAGCCACTCGGACGTCTCCGCGTCCTGCGCGTCCTGCGCGTCGCTGTCGGCGGCCAGCTCCCGCACCAGTTCCTGGGCATCCGGCCGCCGGGCCGGATCCTTCTCCAGACAGCGGCCCAGCACCTCCAGCAGCCCCGCCGGTACCCCTTCGAGGTCCGCCGGATCGTGCACGGCCCGGTACAACAGGGCGTCGACCGCTCCGCTGCCGAACGGCGCCCGGCCGGTCGCCGCGAACGCCAGGACACACCCGAGGGAGAACACGTCGCTCGCCGGCCCGATACCGCCGTCCGCACCGCGCCCCTCGGCCTGCTCGGGCGACAGATAGCCGGGCGTGCCGACCACCACCCCGGTCGCCGTGAGTGTCGTGTCCTCCGGCGCCCGGGCTATGCCGAAGTCGATGAGCCGTGGCCCGTCGTGGGCGATCAGCACGTTGCCCGGCTTCAGATCCCGGTGGACCAGCCCGGCCCGGTGCACCGCGCTCAGCGCCTCGGCCAGCCGGGCGCCGAGCAGCCGCACCCCGTGCTCCGCCAGGGGCCCGTACGCGGACACCGCCTCGCCCAGGGACGGGCCGGGTACGTACGTGGTCGCCAGCCACGGTGCCTCCGCGTCCGCGTCGGCGTCCACCAGCGGCACCGACCAGGGGCTGTCGATCTGTCGGGCGACCTCGACCTCGCGACGGAACCGATCCTTGAAGCCCGGCTCCTCGGCGTACTCGGCGAGCAGCACCTTCAGCGCCACCAGGGCGCCACCCGGCGTGCGCGCCAGGTACACCACGCCCATGCCTCCGGCGCCGAGCCGCCCGAGCAGGCGATGGTCCGCGATACGCGCGGGATCGGACGAACGCAGCGGCTCCATCAGTTCTGCCCTCCGAGCTCGAACTTCACGCGGTCGAGCATCGTGTTGAGGGCTTGAGACGAGTACCGGGACAGCTCGTCGACCGAGTAACCCTTGGCGCCCTTCAGCGACACGGTCACGATCACCGTGCCGAGCCGGGCAACCTCCCAGCGGTATGTCTGCTCGCTGTTCCCGGTGAGGTATTTGCCTATCTCGACGACCTGGTCGTCCGCGTAGGTGTTGGTGCCCTGGCCGTAGGGGATACCGACCGACATGAGCTCGGATATCCGTTCATCGGTACGGACCTGCTGCTCCCGGCAGCGCAACGGCTCCTCCAGCGTGGTGGACAACTGGTCGTCGGCGTCGAGCACTGTGGCGTGCACGGTGACCGCCGCGGTCACCCTGACCTCGCCCTTGGCTCCGCTGCTGGGAATCTCGCTGTAGAGGGACCGCGAGGCCAGGACACCCTTGGGGAGAGCCCGGCGTTCCCACCGGCACTGTTCGTCGAGCACGGCGACGGTGCCGGGGGTGCTCGCCGCCGGCTGCTGAGCTCGGAAGTCCGCGCCCCACGCCGCCGGTTGCAGCGCGACAGTCGTCGCCAGCTTCTCGGCCTGCTGCTTCGTCCGGGGCACCTGGGCGGGGTCCGCCTGGAACGGCGTCAGCGACGACGCGTCACCACTCGTGGACGGCGGAGACGATGGTGACGGCGGAGACGACGGTGACGACGGAGTTGAGGGAGAGCCGGACGCGGTCGGAGTCGCGGACCGGCCGGACGCCGAAGGGCTGGGTCCGGCCGCTTTCTCGTCCCCGGCACCGCAGCCGCCGAGCAGCACGGCCGCTGCGGCAACCGACGTCATGGTCCTCAGCCGCCAAGTCGCCCTGCGTCTGCCTGCGTTGTCGTCCATCCACGCCCCTCCGCCTCGGCACCCCCGCCTTGCGTGCGGTGATCGTACAAAAGTAGGGGAGGAGTGGGTGGGTGGTTCGGTGAACAGGGGGACAGACGGAGTCAGCGTGCCTCGACCCCGCCCTCGCCGGCACGTCCCGACGGCGGCTCCGCCACCCGCGCCAGATGCCCGGCGAACACCTCCTCCGCCTCCGGGGCAAGAGTGCGCAGGGCCCTCCTGGGAGCACGAGCCGTACCGAGGCTTCGGAGCCCGAGACCTCGCATCTCGACTTCGCCGGTACCACCCCGCGTGACGATCCGCGTCAGGGTGTCGTCGGATCCGCGAAGTCGAGGAGCACCTTGCAGGAGCGTGCCGGGTCGGCTGCCAGTTCGAAGGCTTCGGCAGTTCGCGCCATGGGGAGTACGGAGGTCACCACCGGGTCGGCCGGGAGGCGGCCGTCGGCCAGCGCCCGGAGCACCTCGCCGAGTTCGGTGTCGAAGCGGAAGGAGCCGACCAGCCGCAGCTCCCTCGTGATCACGGCGTTCGCGGCCACCGGGGTGTCCCCGGGCGGGAGCAGGCCGAGGCCCACCACCAGGCCGCCCCGGTCCACTCCGTACACGCAGGTGCGCAGCCCGGCGGGGTTGCCCGAGGACTCGATGGCGATGTCCGCCGCGAGTTCCTCCAGATCCTTCAGTTCCTCCAGTTCGTTCTTCTCGGTCGCTGGGGCCCCGATCCGTACGGTGGAGGTGGCGCCCACCTGTCTGGCGACGGCCAGCGGGGCCTCGTGGACGTCGGTCACGGTGATCTCACCGGCGCCGGCGGCTCGCAGCGCCGCGACCACCAGGCAGCCGATCGGTCCGGCGCCGGTGACCAGCACCCGCTTCCCGCGCACGTCACCGGCCTGCCGTACCGCGTGCCAGGCGACCGCCGCGGGCTCGGCGATCGCGGCGAGCCGCATGTCCAGGCCCTCGGGCAGGGGCAGCACCCGGTCCGCGGGCACCACGAGGACCTCCGCGAAGCCGCCCTGGACGTGGGGGTTGCGGGCGGCGCTGCCCAGATAGCCGGTGTCCAGGCAGGTGTTGCGCCGTCCGGCGAGGCACTGCCGGCACCTGCCGCAGGAGGCCAGCGGGTGCACGGCCACCGGGGTCCCGGGGGGCGGGGCCTCGGTACCGGGGCCCGCCGCGCGTACCCGGCCGACGATCTCGTGACCGAGGACGAGCGGTTCGCGCAGCCGGAAGTCGCCGACCGCGCCGTGCCGCCAGTAGTGCAGGTCGGAGCCGCAGATCCCGCCGTAACGGATGTCGACCGCCACCTCGCCGGGCCCTGGCTGCGGCACCGGCCGCTCCTCCAGGCGCAGGTCCCCCGCCCCGTGGGCCACGACCGCTCGCATCGTCGCTGAGTTCGCTGAGTTCGCTGAGTTCATGTCCTCGGTCCCGTCCTTTCTCAGATGACCGCGGTCAGGCCGCCGTCGACGGCGATCACCTGGCCGTTGACGAAGTCCGACGCGGGGGCGGCGAGCCACACCAGCGTTCCGACGAGATCCTCGACCGAGGCCCAGCGTCCGGCCGGGGTGCGGCCCCGGATCCAGGAGTCGAAGGCCGGGTCGTCGACGAGCGGGCGGGTCAGTTCGGTGATCACATAGCCGGGCGCCAGTCCGTTGACCGTCAGCCCCGATCCGGCCCACTCCGCGCACATGCCCCGGGTCAGCATCGCGAGACCGCCCTTGGACGCCGCGTAGGCGGCGATGCCGGGACGGGCGAGCCAGGTCTGTACGGAACAGATGTTGACGATCTTTCCGTGGCCGCGCCCGACCATGCCCGCGGCCACCGCGCGGCCCACCAGGAAGGCGCTGGTGAGGTTGGTGTGCAGGACCCGCTCGAAGTTCTCGGCGGACACCTTCAGGAGTGGTTCGCGGTGCTGTACGCCGGTGTTGTTGACCAGGATGTCCAGTGGGCCGAGCCGGTCCTCGATCTCCTGGACCCCTGCCTGTACGGCCGCCTCGTCGGTGACGTCGAAGGGCACGGCGTGCACCTTGTTCCCGGTGCGTTCGGCGAGTTCGCCCCGGGCTCGTTCCAGGGCCACGGGATCGCGGCCGTTGAGGACGAGTTCGGCGCCCGCCTCGGCCAGTCCGGCGGCGAGGGCCGCTCCGATGCCCTTGCTGGAACCGGTGACGAGGGCCAACCGCCCCGAGAGGTCGAACAGGGCAGGACCCTTGGCTGAGACCGTCATGACCGGGCTCCCGTCCGACCGGTTCCGACTCCGGTCCTGTCTCCGGTTCCGACTCCGGTTCCGGTTTCGTAGTAGTGCATGAGCGCGGCGTTGTCGGCCTCGCCGTGACCGGCTGCGGCCAGCCAGCGGTGCAGTTCGGAGACGGCGGTGGTGACAGGCAACGGCACTCCCGCCGAGCGCGCGTAGTCGCGGGCCGCCTCCAGGTCCTTGACCATGTTGCTGACCCGCCCGGTGGGCGTGAGGTCGACCTCGGCGAACTTGACGAAGAACTCCTGGAACAGCGCCGAGTCGGCCCTGCCCCCGGTGAGCGCCGCCTGTACCTGCCGTGGCGGCAGACCGGCCGCCCGCACCAGCGCGGCGGCCTCTGCGAGGGCGGCGAATCCGCAGCCGACCAGAACCTGGTTGACGGACTTGACCAGCTGCCCGGAGCCGGGCGGGCCGATGTGGGTGAGTTGGGAGGAGAGCGCGCCGAGCACGTGCAGTGCCCGTTCCACGTCTTCCTCCTCACCGCCGAGCATCAGCGTCAGCTCACCGCGTTCCGCGCCCGGCGCGCCGCCCGACAAGGGGGCGTCGACCCAGCCGGCGCCGAGCTTCGCGGCCCGTTCGGCGAAGGCGCGGGTGCGCCCGGGATCGATGCTGGACATGTCGATGACGAGTACGCCCTCGGGTGTGGCGGTGAGGACCCCTTCGGGGCCGAAGACCACCTGTTCGACGATGTCGGCGGTGTTGAGGGACAGGATCACCACGGAGGACGAGGCGAGCCGTGCCGCCGAGTCCACTGGTTGCGCCCCGTCCCTGGCGAGTTCCGCCACCGCGTCCTGGCGGACGTCGTAGACCCGCACGGTGCGTTCACGCCGCAGCAGTCTGCGGGCGATGGCTGACCCCATCACTCCGAGCCCTGCGACGCCCACCTCCGGATGTCCTGACACTCAGACCTACCTCCTGAACCAAATGCTGTACTCAGCACAGTATATTGAACACGGATGGTGGAAAAGTTCAATAACTCCGACGAATGTCCAGCATATTGGCTCGCGTGCCACATGCTGTTACGGTCCGCGGAGATGGAACGGAGGTCAAGACGGTGATGAAGGACGAAACCCAGGTAGTGCTCGGGATCGACCTGGGCACCACCGCGACCAAGGTGGTCGCGGTGGACGGTGCCTACCGGGTGGTCTCGACCGTCGAGCGACCCGCACCCCTGCGCACGGGCCGGTACGGGGAAGCCGTCCACGACCCGGAGACGGTGTTGGCCGGGGTCGTCGACGCGGTACGGGAGAGCACGGGGATCTGCGCGGGGCGCGGTCTCACGGTGGCCGCCCTGTCCTTCAGCGCGGCCCTGCACACCCTGCTCGCCCTGGATTCCGCCGGAGAACCGTTGACCCCGGCGCTGAGCTGGGCGGACACCCGGGCCGCCGACATCGCCCGAGGTCTGCGGGCAGCCGGAAGCGCCGACGCGCTGCACCGGGCGACCGGAACCCCCGTGCACTCCATGGCCCCGCTCACCAAACTCGCCTGGTTCACGGCACACGAGCCGGAACTCGTCCGGCGTACGGCCTCCTGGTGCGGTCTGAAGGACTACGTCCTCTCGCAATTCACCGGCAGGCTGGTCACCGATCTGTCCTGCGCCTCCGCCACCGGCCTGCTGGACATGCGCACCGCTCGATGGCACGGCCCCGCCCTGGACATCGCCGGGGTGAGCGCCGACCGGCTGCCCGAACTGGTGCCGCCGACCGCCGTGTTCACACTGCTCCCGAAAGCCGCCGCCGCGCTGGGGCTGCCCGCCGGGCTGCCGGTGGTGGCGGGCGCGGGCGACGGCCCGCTGGCCAATCTCGCCGTCGGGGCCACCGCGCCGGCCACCGCCGCGCTGTCCCTCGGCACCAGCGGCGCCCTGCGCGTCGTACGCGACCGGCCGGGCGTGGACGAACGCTGCCGGGTGTTCTGCTACTACCTCGCCGACGGGCTGTGGGTGCTCGGCGGCGCGGTCAGCAATGCCGGGGTCGTCGCCCAGTGGGCGGCCGAGTCCTTCGGTGGCGTCGATGTCGGCGATCTGCTGAAGGAGGCGGCCCAGGTGGAGCCCGGCGCCGAGGGTCTGATCGCCCTGCCGCACCTGCTCGGGGAACGCGCACCCTGGTGGGACCCGGACGCGCGCGGCGCCCTGATCGGGCTGCGCCGCGGACATGGCAGGGCCCATATGACCCGGGCCATGATCGAGGGTGTCGGGCAGCAACTCGCCCTCGTGCGCGACTCCCTGCTCGCCGCCGACGCCCCGATCACTTCGGTACGGGCCACTGGGGGCGCGTTGCGCTCCTCGCTCTGGGCGGAGATCGTCGCCGCCGCGCTCGACATGCCGCTGGAGATCACCGACGACGCCGCGGGCTCGGGTTTCGGTGCCGCGCTGCTTGCCCGGCACGCGCTCGGTGACCTGCCCTCGCTGACCGCCCCGGTGCCGGGTGCACGCGCCCACCGCACCGTGACCCCGGACCCGACGGCGGCGCGGCGGCTGGCAGAGACGCGGGGGCTCGGTGAACAGCTCTACCAGCTCCTGCGCGGGGTCCAGGCGCCGCACCGGTGACCACGGCTGCGGCATCCCGCCGCAGCCGTGGTGACAGCCGCACCGCCTCCGCGACCCGTCATGGCGGTGCCGAGGTCGGCCGGCCGCCCCTTGAAGGAGGCGGCCATGTGCGGGGGCGGCCGGCGAGGTGATCGCGCCGTCCGGGTTCTCCAGGAAGAAGGCCCCGGTGACCGGCGGCGTCCGCCCTCGGCGGCTCTCCTCCTCGTCCTTCCGGCCGCCCCCGCTCACGCCCTGGCTGCGGTGACCGCGTCGGCGCCGTGCACCGCGTGGCCGCCGAACTGCCGGCGCATCGCCGCGAGGGCCTTGAGCTGGGCCGCGTCGGGCTTGCGGGAGGCGAAGCGGGCGAAGAGGGCCGCGGTCATGGCGGGGGCGGACACGGAGAGGCGTACCGCCTCCTCGACCGTCCAGCGGCCCTCGCCCGAGTCGTCGACGCGGCCGGAGAGGGTGGCCAGGCCCGGGTCCTCCTCCAGGGCGCGGACGAGAAGATCGAGCAGCCAGGAGCGGACGACCGTGCCGTGCCGCCAGGAGGCGAGCACCTTGGGTACGTCCGGTACGTACTCGCCGGCCTCCAGCAGCTCGTAGCCTTCGGCGAGCGCCTGCATCATGCCGTACTCGATGCCGTTGTGGACCATCTTGGCGTAGTGACCGGCGCCCACCGGGCCCGCGTGACACAGCCCGTCCTCGTCGGGGGCGAGCGACTCCAGCAGCGGCCAGACGCGCTGTACGTGCTCGTCCTCGCCGCCGCACATCACGGCGTAGCCGTTCTCGCGGCCCCAGACGCCGCCGCTGACGCCGCAGTCGACGTAGCCGATGCCGTGGCCGGCGAGCATCAGAGCGTGCTCGGTGTCGTCGCTGAAGCGGGAGTTGCCGCCCTCGACGATCACGTCGCCGGGGGACAGCAGTTCCGCGAGCTGCCGCAGGGCCTGGCGGGTCGGTTCCCCCGAGGGGAGCATCAGCCACACCACGCGGGGCCCGGCGAGCTTGCCGACGAGTTCCTCCAGCGAGCCGGCGTCGCGGTCGGGGGAGGTACGGCTGTAGCCGAGCACCTCGTGGCCGCGGTCCCGCCAGCGGGCGGCCATGTTGCCGCCCATGCGTCCGAGGCCGACGATTCCTACCTGCATGTGTCCTCAGTCCTTCGTGTGGTGAGCGGGGGACGTGTGGTGATCGGGGGAGTGGGGCGAGCCGTCGCGCAGCAGGCCGAGGACGACGCTGTTGTCCAGGTCGCCGAGGCCCCTGGCCTCGACGGCCGCGTACAGCTCCGCGACGGTCGTGGAGAGCGGCAGCGTGACGTGGGCGTCGGCGGCGCTGTCCAGGACGAACCCGAGGTCCTTGTGGAGGTAGCGGGCCGGGCCGGACGGGGTGAAGTCGCCCTCGGCCAGGTGGTGCCGTTTCTGTGCGAGTACCTCGGAGGAGGCGAGGCCGCCGGCCAGTACGTCGAGCAGCGCGGCGGGTTCGAGGCCGCCGCGTTCGCCGAGCAGTACGGCCTCGGCGAGCGCGACCAGGGTTCCGGCGACGACGAGCTGGTTGCAGGCCTTGGCGAGGGAACCGGCGCCGGTGTCCCCCAGGCGTCGCACGGTCGAGCCCATCGCCTCCAGACACGGGCGGATCCGTGCGACCGCCTCCGCCGGGCCCCCGGCCATGATCGACAGGGTGGCGTCGCGGGCACCGGTCACCCCGCCGCTGACGGGGGCGTCGATGACGGTGATGCCCTGGGGGCGCAGTTTCCCGGCGAGGGCGCGCACCGCGACGGGGGAGACGGTGCCCATCACGACCAGGGTGTCCATGACAGGCCGACCGGAACGCAGTCCGCCCGGGCCGTCCAGCACCTCGATCACCTGGGGGAGGTCGGGGAGCATGGTGAGGACGACCGGAGCGGAGGCGGCCACCTCCTCCGGGCTGTCGGCGCTGCGGCAGCCGGCGGCCACGGCGGCCTCCAGCGGGGTCCGGCCGCGGTTCCAGGCGAGCACGTCGACACCGGCCCGGGCGAGGTTCACCGCCATGGGCAGTCCCATGGCGCCGAGACCGAGGAAGCCGACGGTGCCGGTGCCGATGTCGGCGACGCTCATGCGCCGGTTCCCGCCGGAGTGATCTGACGGGCCGTCAACTCGGCGAGGCGGCCGATCAGTCGAGGACTGTCGACCACATCCCGGTTGACGACGAAGGGCGGTACGCGGCCCGCCGCCACCTCCAGTACGGCGCGGACCGCGCTGCCGCCGTTCCCGGCGGACATCTCGTCGGTCCACGCCAGGGCGTGCGGGCTGAGCACGACCTGGTCCATGCCCAGCAACGGGTTGTCGGGGGCGGGTGGTTCGCTCTCGAACACGTCCAGTCCGGCACCCCTGATGCGCCGTACGCGCAGCGCCTCGATCAGCGCGGCCTCGTCGACGATGGGACCGCGGGCGACATTGAGGAGGACCGCCGTGGGCTTCATCAGTGCCAGCCGCCGCGCGTCGACGAGATGACGGGTCTCCTCCGTCAGCGCGCACATCACGATCACGGCGTCGGCCTGAGCCATCACGGTGTCGACGTCCGCGAGCCTGACGCCGAGCGCGGCCGCGGTCTCCGGCGGGCAGTACGGGTCGTACGCCACGATGTCGGCCTCGAACGGCCGCAGCAGTCCGACCAGATCGCGGGCGGTGTTGCCCAGGCCGATCAGCCCGATGCGGCGGCCGGTGAGCCCGAGGCCCATCCACTGTTCCTTCTCGGTCCAGCGCCCCTCCCGCACCAGCCGGTCCTTGGCGGTCACGTTGTGCAGCACGGACAGGAGCAGGGTGAGGGCGGCGGTGGCGACCGGGCGTCGGGCACCGTCCGGGGTGATCGTCACCAGGGCGCCGTTGCGGGTGCACGCGTCGAGGTCGACGGCGTCGTAGCCGACGCCGAAGCGGGCGAAGAGCAGCGGCGGGCGGGCGGCGCCCTCGAAGGTGCGCGCCGTGACGGCGGGGCCGGCGAACAGGACGGCGTCCAGGCCGTCGACGTCGGTCGCGAGGAGTTCCCCGGTGTCGCGTGGCAGGTAGTGCCAGTCGACCCCGGCGGCGTCGAGTTCGCCGAGCCGGATGTCGCCCCACACGTTGCGTCCGTCCGCGTCCAGGAAGTCCCGGCTGACGCCGACCCTGAACTCCGCGGCTGATGCGGTGGCCATCACAGCACCGCGATCGGGTTGACGGGCGAACCCGTGCCGCCGGGGACGTTCAGTGGGGCCACGACGAACAGGAACTCGTAGCGGCCGGCCTGCGCGCAGGCGGCGGAGAGCGCTTCGAGGTCGAGGTTGTCCAGCAGCGGTACGCCCATGGCGGTGATCGCGAGGGCGTGCACGGGGGAGTGCAGCCCTTCGACCGGCGAGGGCCGTACGTCGCTGTCACCGTCTCCGCCGAGCAGTGCGATCCCGCGCTCGGCGAACAGCGGCATGGCGTCCACGTGGAAGCCGGCGCTGGCGTTGTCCGGGTTCCAGGCGCCGAGTTCGGCGCGGCGCCGGAAGTGGCCGGAGCGCAGCAGCACCGCGTCGCCGTCGCCGATGGTGACGCCCAGGGCCTTCTCCGCGTCGGCGACCTCCTCGGCGTGCACGGCGCGGCCGGGCTCCAGCCAGTCGGTGCCGAGGACGGCGGGCATGTCGATCAGTACGCCCTTGGTGACCAGCGGGCCGAGCGCGGACACGGAGCCGAAGCGGGCGCCGCCCGCGTCGACGACCTCGCGTGCGACGCGGCCGTCGTACAGCTGTCCCCGGTAGGCGATGTGGGACAGCGCGTCGAGATGGCTGACGCCCTTGCCGTGGTAGTCGACGGCGATGAAGTCCTTGTGGCAGGACGGTTCGGGGGCTTCGACGTCGCCGAGGTCGGACATGTAGTGGAGCGCGGGCTTGCCGTTGTCGGGGCCGGGCGCCGTGTTCCACGGCAGGGCCGTGGGAACCGTGGTGCCGGTGCGGACCAGTGCGGCGGCGCGCCGTGCGTGCTCGGGGGTGACCCGGTTCCACGCGCCGCGGTCGGCCTCGGTCGGGGCCCAGCGGCCCCAGGTGCTCAGCTCGTCGAAGAGCGCGTCGAACTCCTCGCGGGACATCGGGGGGCCGTTGGGAGATGGATCATGCGGGTTTCTGGTCATCTGCTGCTCAACGCTCCAAGGCTCGGAGGATGTCGTCGGCCGACCCGGAAGGCGCGCTACGGTCGAGTGGTCCCGAGGGGATGCGGAGAATCTCGACGGCAAAGCGTGCGCCGACGGCATTGTCGTTCGGGGGCACACGAGAGACAATAGCCAATATGCTGTACGACGAACAGAATGATGGGTGGAGATACTGGTGAGCGCAAGTGACCCGGGCAGTCTCGTCCCCGCCGTGACGCGGGCCGTGGCGATCCTCGACGCACTTGGCGAGGCGGAGGGCCGCCCGCTGTCGGTGAGTGAGCTCGCGCGCGCCCTCGGCCTGCCGAAGTCCTCGACGGGCAATCTGTGTGCCTCGCTGGAGGCGGCCGGCATGATCACGCGCAACGGCTCGGGCTTCAGCCTGGGGCGCAAGCTCGTCGAGCTGGGCGGCCGCTACCTGGCCACCGTCGATCAGCTGCGCGACTTCTACGAGCTGTGCCGGCGCAGCGCCCACATCTCGCGGGAGACCGCCCGGGTCGCCGTACTCGACGGCCTGGACGTCCTCTACCTGGGGCGTTACGACGGCACGCAGCCCTTGCGGCTGACCGCCAACATCGGTGACCGCTTCCCCGCGAACTGCACGGCCACCGGCAAGGCCATCCTGTCCACCCTGGACCCGGCGGTGGCCGAGGACCGGCTGCGCGGCCGCACCCTGCCCGCGCTCAGCGAACGGTCCATCACCTCCGTACCGGCCCTGATGGCGGACCTGGCTCAGATCCGGGAGCGGGGCTACGCGATCGACGACGAGGAGGCCACGGCGGGCATCCTCTGCCTTTCCGTGCCGGTCAACGGCTTCCGGACGGACTCGGCGCCGTTCGCGATCAGTGTCACCGTGCTCAAGGCCCGGCTCGACGACGAGTTCCGCGAGGCGCTGCTGAAGGACCTGCGAGTCATAGCGGCGGGGCTGGAGAACCCCATGCTCCCGCAGGGGGTGCCGGCCGGCACCCGCTGACGTTCAGGGGCTGGTCGGCGGCCCTTTCGATGCTGTCCCACGGCGGCCGTACGGAGATCTCTCCGTACGGCCGCCGTAACTTTGGGGCAATAAATGCTCGCGGAGCTATTGACCAAAATACTGGGAGGCGTACAGGATTCTGGTCGAGCCGATGGAGTGACCCTCGGCTGGCAGATCCCTTCGGAGAAGTCCGTGAATGACGCTCCCGATGACACGGCTGACACAGCCGACACGGCTGACACAGCATCCGATCCGGCCCCCGGCCCGCCGGCGGCCCCCCGGGCTGCAGACCGCCCCCTGGTGAGCATCCGCGGGCTGCGCAAGCGGTTCGGCGGCACTCTCGCCCTCGCCGATGTCGATCTCGACATCCACCCGGGCAGCGTCCTCGCCCTATTGGGTCACAATGGTGCGGGAAAATCCACCCTTATCAAGATCCTTGCCGGTGTCTACCGGGCGGACCAGGGCGAGGTCACCGTCGCCGGTCAACCACTCGGCACCGATGCCGCCTCCGCGGAGATGTCCTTCATCCACCAGGACCTCGGCCTCGTCGAATGGATGACGGTCGCCGAGAACATCGCCCTCGGTACCGGCTACCCGCGCCGCGCCGGTCTTGTCTCCTGGCGGCAGGTCCGCGAGCGCAGCACCCAGGCGCTGGACATCGTCGCCGGTCACCTCGACCCGGACGCGGCGGTCGCCGACCTGACCCGCGCCGAGCGGTCCCTGGTCGCCATCGCACGCGCCCTGTCCACCCGGGCCCGGCTCATCGTCCTCGACGAACCCACCGCGAGCCTGCCCGCCGCGGACTGCGCCCGGCTCTTCGACGTACTGCACACCCTGCGCGACCGCGGGCACGGCATCGTCTACGTCAGCCACCGGCTCGACGAGGTCTACCAGGTCGCCGACAGCTTCGCGGTCCTCCGCGACGGCCACCTCATCAGCGAGGGCCGCCTCGCCGACCACGGCCCCGACCGCATCGTGCGCGACATCGTCGGCCACGAACCGGAAAGTCACCGCACGGAGCCCGCCACCAGGGCCCCCACCGGCGAGGCCCCGACCGTGCTGCGCCTCACCGGCGTCACCACCGAGGGTGCGGGCCCCGTCGACCTGGAGCTGCGCGCCGGGGAGGTCCTCGGCATGGTCGGCCTCACCGGCGCCGGCCACATGGACCTCGGCCGTGCCCTCGCCGGTTCCCGGCCGATCCAGGACGGTGAGGCACTGCTCGACGGCCATCCCTACCGGCCCGGCTCGCCCGCTGCGGCCGTCGACGCGGGCATCGGCTTCGTCACCAGCAACCGCCAGGAGGAGGGCTGCGCCCTCGAACTCACCGTACGGGAGAACTTCCTGGCCAATCCGCGCGCCGACAGCCGTTCTCCGTGGCGCTGGATCAGCCCGTCGCGCGAGCGCGCCGAAGCGACATCGCTGGTCGAGAGGTTCGGCGTACGGCCGGCCAACTCGGAGGCACCCATCGCGACGCTCTCCGGCGGCAACCAGCAGAAGGTCATGATCGGCCGCTGGCTGCGTCTGAGCAGGCGCGTCGTGATCCTTGAGGAGCCGACCGCGGGAGTCGACGTCGGTGCCAAGGCGGAGATCTACCGCCTGCTCGACGACGCGCTCGCCCAGGGACTCGCGGTCCTCCTCATCTCCACCGACTTCGAGGAAGTCGCCGACGTGTGCCACCGCGCCCTGGTCTTCGTACGGGGCACCGTGACCGCCGAACTCAGCGGCGAAGCCCTCACCGTCACCGAACTCACCCACGCCGCGTCGGCCATGCCGGCGCTGACCGGAACGGCGGACAACTGATGGCCACCGAGACCGAATCCGCCCGTCGGCAGGCCGACCGCGACAAGAACGCACAGGGGGAAGGGGCCGCCGGGGACAGCGCCGGCAACGGGACACCCCGCGGGTCGAGCAGGCAGCCACCCGGCAGCGCCGACAAGGGCGCGGACGGCGGTGGAGTCGCCGCCCGGCTGCGCGGCGGCCATCTGATCGGCACCTACGGCCTGCTCGGCCTGACCGTCCTGCTGTTCGTCATCTTCGCGCTGGCCCTGCCGGACACCTTCCCGACGATGGAGAACGCCTCGTCGATCCTGTCCAACCAGTCGATCCCCGCGATACTCGCGCTCGGCGCGATGATCCCCATCGTCACCGGCAAGTTCGACCTGTCCGTCGGCTACGGGCTCGGCTTCGCCCACGTCCTGGCCATGCAACTCATCGTGAACAACGGCTGGCCCTGGCCGGTGGCCTGTCTCGTCGTCATCATCGGCGGCGGCATCGTCGGCGTACTCAACGGTCTGCTGGTGGAGTTCGCCAAGATCGACTCCTTCATCGCCACCCTCGGCACTGGCAGCCTCCTGTACGCCTGCACCGGCTGGATCACCGACGGCGCCCGGATCGTGCCCGGCCCGCAGGGGCTGCCCCCGGCCTTCACCGACCTGTACAACTCCAAGTTCCTCGGCCTGCCCGTCCCCGCCTTCTACGTCCTGGCGCTCGCCGTGCTGCTGTGGCTGCTGCTGGAGCGCCTGCCCCTCGGCCGCTACCTGTACGTCATCGGCTCCAACGCCCGCGCCGCCGACCTCGTCGGCATCCCCACCCGCCGCTACGGCATCTACGCCTTCGCCGGCTCCGGACTCGTCGTCGGGTTCGCGGGCGTCCTGCTCGCCGCGCAGCAGCAGATCGGCAGCCCGAGCGTCGGCATGGACTACCTGCTGCCCGCCTTCGTCGGTGCCCTGCTCGGCTCCACGGCCATCAAACCGGGCCGCGCCAACGCCGCCGGAACCGTGGTCGCTGTCACCATCCTCGCCATCGGACTCGCGGGCATCGGCCAACTCGGTGCCGAGTTCTGGGCAACCCCCCTGTTCAATGGCGGCACGCTGCTCCTCGCGGTCGGCCTGGCCGGTTACTCCGCCCGCCGTCGGCTGCGCGCCGGCGCCAGTGCCACCCACCGCTCCATGGCCGCGCCCGGGACGGAACCCGGGACGGAACCCGCGACGAAGCAGCCGACGCCCGCCGGCACCGGCTCGACCGATGGTGACGCACCGCGCACCCCCTGACCGCGGCCGAACGGCAGGGCCGCGCCTCATGACGGCCGTGGCCCGCACGTCTCTCCCCGCACGTCTCTCCCCGCACTGCCCCGCACCGCCCCGCACATCCGACGTATCCCCGTCCCCCCGCTCCCTCGTCCTCGTGCCTCGCCCTCCGCTTGTCATACGCCCTCAAGGAGCACCGCTGTGTCGTACCACCCCACCCGCAAGGCAACCCTCAGAGCCGTGGCCACCCTGGCCGTACTCACCGCTTCCGTCGCAGGCTGCAGCCGGGGCTCCGAGAGTGCCGGCTCCACCGCCGTCGGCGGGTCCTCGAAGGCCGGCTGCCAGGCCGTCCTGGCGACGGCGAAGCAGGCGGTCAGCGGCGCCGAGTCGGTCGACGCCCCCTGGGGCGGACCGGCCACCGGCCCCAAGGCGGTCGCCGGCAAGACCATCGTCTACGTCGCCCAGAGCATGACCAACCCCGGTGTCGCAGGCGCCGCCGAAGGCGTCAAGGAGGCCGCCAAGGCCATCGGCTGGAAGGTGAGGATCATCGACGGTCAGGGCACCCCGGCCGGTATCCAGGCCGCCGTCAGCCAGGCCGTCGCCGTGAAGCCCGACGGCATCGTCCTGTCCGGCTTCGACCCCAAGTCGACCGCCACGCAGGTCGCCCAGGCCGACGCCGCCGGTATCCCGCTCATCGGCTGGCACGCCGTGGGCACCCCCGGACCCAGCAAGGACCCGAAGCTCTTCAGCAACATCACCACCAAGGTCGAGGACGTCGCGAAGATCAGCGCCGACTGGATCATCAGCCAGTCCAACGGCCGGGCCGGCGTGGTGGTCTTCACCGATGCCTCCATCCCGTTCGCCAAGGGCAAGTCGGACCTGATCGAGAAGGAACTCGCCACCTGCTCCGACATCAAGGTGCTGTCCACCTCCAACATCCCGATCGCCGACGCCAGCAGCCGCACCCCGCAGGAGGTTTCCGCGCTGCTGTCCCGCTTCGGTACCAAGTGGACGCACTCGGTCGCCATCAACGACCTGTACTTCGCCGACGCGGCGCCCGCGCTGCGGGCGGGCGGCAAGCAGGGCGACGGCGCCCCGTTCAACATCGGCGCGGGCGACGGCGACCCCTCGGCCTTCCAGCGCATCAACAGCAAGCAGTTCCAGTCGGCCACCGTGCCCGAGCCGCTGTCCGAGCAGGGCTGGCAGATGGTCGACGAGTTCAACCGCGCCTTCGCCGGCCAGCCCGCCAGCGGCTACATCGCGCCGGTGCACATCACGACGGCGGCCAACAGCGCCGGCGGCTCCTCCTGGGACCCGAAGGGATATCGCGAGGCGTACCGGAAGCTCTGGGGCAAGTAGGCGGCATCGTCGGCCCTCGCACGCCCCTCCCGTTCCTCCCCGGCGGGAGGGGCCCTCCCACAGACATAGGAGTTTTCACGCGTGAACCCGCCCTTGACCGCTGCCGCCTCCTGGTGGACCGAACTGGATCAGCGGACCGTCGACACCGCGCGGATCCTGGCCGCCGATGCCGTACAGAAGGTCGGTAACGGCCACCCCGGCACGGCGATGACCCTCGCTCCTGCGGCGTACACCCTCTTCCAGAAGGTGATGCGTCACGACCCGTCCGATCCGGACTGGACCGGCCGTGACCGCTTCGTACTGTCCGCCGGTCATTCCTCGCTGACGCTGTACATCCAGCTGTACCTGGGCGGGTTCGGTCTGGAACTGGACGATCTGAAAGCGTTCCGCACGTGGGGTTCCAAGACCCCGGGGCACCCGGAGTACGGGCACACAGCGGGCGTGGAGACGACGACCGGGCCGCTGGGGCAGGGTGTGGCCAACGCGGTGGGCATGGCGATGGCCGCCCGCTACGAGCGCGGTCTGTTCGACCCGGACGCTCCCCAGGGCGCCTCCCCGTTCGACCACTTCATCTACGCGATCGCCGGCGACGGGTGTCTGCAGGAGGGCATCTCCGCTGAGGCGTCCTCGCTGGCCGGCCACCAGAAGCTCGGCAATCTGATCCTGCTGTGGGACGACAACCACATCTCGATCGAGGGCGACACCGAGACGGCCGTCTCCGAGGACACGGCGCTGCGGTACGAGGCGTACGGCTGGCACGTGCAGCGCGTGGAGCCCAAGGCCAATGGTGATCTGGACCCGCAGGCCCTGTTCGCGGCGGTCAGGGCCGCCGAGGCGGTCACCGACAGGCCGTCCTTCATCGCGATGCGCTCGATCATCGCCTGGCCCGCCCCGAACGCGCAGAACACCGAGGCGGCGCACGGCTCGGCGCTGGGCGAGGACGAGGTCGCGGCCACCAAACGGGTGCTGGGCCTCAACCCGGAGAAGTCCTTCGAGGTGGCCGACGAGGTGCTGGCACACAGCCGGGCGCTGGGTGAGCGCGGCCGTCAGGCCAGGGCCGAGTGGGAGAAGTCGTTCCAGGAGTGGCGTGGCGACAACCCGGAGCGGGCGGCCGAGTTCGACCGTATCGCCGCGGGCGAGCTGCCGGCGGGCTGGGAGGAGAAACTCCCGGTCTTCGAGCCGGGCAGGGCGGTGGCCACCCGGGCCGCGTCCGGCACGGTGCTCCAGGCGCTCGGCGCGGTGATCCCCGAGCTGTGGGGCGGCTCCGCGGACCTGGCCGGCTCGAACAACACGACGATCGACAGGACGTCGTCCTTCCTCCCGGCGGACAATCCACTGCCGGAGGCGGACCCGTACGGCCGCACGATCCACTTCGGTATCCGCGAGCACTCGATGGCCGCCGAGATGAACGGCATCGCGCTGCACGGCAACACCCGCGTCTACGGCGGCACCTTCCTGGTCTTCTCCGACTACATGCGCAACGCGGTGCGCCTCTCCGCGCTGATGCGCCTGCCGGTGACCTACGTGTGGACCCACGACTCCATCGGCCTCGGCGAGGACGGCCCCACCCACCAGCCGGTCGAGCACCTCGCCTCGCTGCGCGCCATCCCGGGCCTCAACATGATCCGCCCGGCCGACGCCAACGAGACCGCGATCGCCTGGCGCGAAATACTCAGGCGCCACACCAAGGAGTTCGGCAAGGGCGCCCCGCACGGCCTGGCGCTGACCCGTCAGAGCGTGCAGACGTACGAGCCGAACGAGGAAGCCGCCAAGGGCGGTTACGTCCTGTTCGAGGCCTCCGCCGGGACACCGGAGGTGATCCTCATCGCCACCGGTTCCGAGGTGCGCCTGGCCGTCGAGGCGCGCGAGCGGCTGGAAGCAGAGGGGGCCGGTACGCGTGTGGTGTCGATGCCCTGCGTCGAGTGGTTCGAGGAGCAGTCCGCGCAGTACCGCGAGAGTGTCCTGCCGCCCTCGGTGCAGGCCAGGGTCGCGGTCGAAGCCGGGGTGGGCCTGACCTGGCACCGGTATGTCGGCGGCGCCGGCCGCATCGTCTCCCTGGAGCACTTCGGCGCCTCCGCCGACGCCCAGGTCCTCTTCCGCGAGTTCGGCTTCACCGCCGAGAACGTCGCAGCCGCAGCTCGTGACTCCCTCACCGCCCTGGGCGGCAACCGCAACGCGAGCACCAGTGGAGAAGAGACTTCCGTGTCCGACGACATACTCGAGCGGCTCTCCGAAGAAGGCGTCGCCATCTGGCTGGACGACCTGTCCCGCAAGCGGATCACCTCCGGCGGTCTCGCCGAACTCATTAAGCGCAAGCATGTGGTCGGCGTGACCACCAACCCCACCATTTTCGAGCAGGCGGTCGGCAGGGGTGACGACTACGCCGACCAGATCCGCGAACTGGCGCTGCGCGGTGTGACGGTCTCCGAGGCGGTCCGCATGATCACCACGGCGGATGTCCGGGACGCGGCGGACATCCTGCGCCCGGTGTTCGACACCACCGGCGGCCGTGACGGCTGGGTCTCCATCGAGGTCGACCCGCGTCTCGCGCACGGTACGGCCGCGACCGTGGCCGAGGCCAAGCAGCTGGCCTGGCTCGTGGACCGCCCCAACACGCTGATCAAGATCCCGGCCACCAGGGCGGGTCTCCCGGCGATCACCGAGGTCATCGGCCTCGGGATCAGCGTCAATGTCACGTTGATCTTCTCGCTGGAGCGCTACCGCGAGGTGATGGACGCCTATCTCGCCGGCCTGGAGAAGGCCGGGGAGCGCGGCCTGGACCTCTCCGGCATTCACTCCGTCGCCTCCTTCTTCGTGTCCCGCGTCGACACCGAGATCGACAGGCGCCTCGACGCGATCGGCACTCCCGAGGCCAAGGAGGCCCGCGGCAAGGCCGCTCTGGCCAACGCCCGCCTCGCCTACCAGGCTCATGAGGAGGTGTTCGGCTCGACCGACGGATCGACACAGTCCTCCGGCCGCTGGGCCTCCCTCGACCGGGCCCGGGCGAACAAGCAGCGCCCGCTGTGGGCCTCGACGGGCGTCAAGGACCCCTCGTATCCCGACACCCTCTACGTCACCGGGCTGGTCGCACCGGGCACGGTCAACACCATGCCGGAGGCCACCCTCGACGCCGCTGCCGACCATGGCGAGATCAGCGGCAACACCATCGCCGGGACCTACGAGCAGGCCCGTTCCGACTTCGAGACCCTCGCCGGCCTGGGGATCTCCTACCGCAATGTCGCCCAGGTCCTGGAGACCGAGGGGATCCAGAAGTTCCAGCAGTCCTGGGACAGTCTGCTGAATGCCGTACGGAACGCGCGGCCGAACAAGGCGCGCGCCGCAGCCGACTGAGGCGGCCGACCGGCTTCGAGACGTGCCGAAGTACAACGCCGAAGTACAACAAGGCCCGCCTGTGAACAGGCGGGCCTTGCGGACTCGGGGGACGATTGTGTTGAATGCCCCGGGGACCGGGGCCCCCGTGTCGGAATTCGGCAGGGGCGGACCGCTACCCGGAGTACAACAGGAGACAGCGATGTCCCTCCAGGCTCAGCCCCCCGAGGCTTCGGAGCCCGAGACCCCGCATCTCGACTTCGCCGGTACCACCCCGTACGAGGACTACGTCCAGGCCGACGTCCTCACCCACCTCCAGCACACCCTCTCCGACGACCCCGGAGAGATGGTCTTCCTGGTGACCACCCAGGTCATGGAGCTGTGGTTCACGGTCATCGTGCACGAGTGGGAGACCGCTGCGCACGCCCTGCGCGGGGACGACGTGCCCACCGCCGTCGCCGCGCTCAAGCGTTCCGTGCGTGAGCTGGACGCGCTCAACGCCTCGTGGCGCCCCCTCGCCCAGCTCACCCCCGCCCAGTTCAACTCGTACCGGGCCGCCCTCGGCGAGGGTTCCGGGTTCCAGTCCGCGATGTACCGGCGGATGGAGTTCCTGCTCGGCGAGAAGTCCGCGTCGATGCTCGTACCCCATCGGGCGGCACCGCGCGTGCACGCCGAGCTGGAGAAGGCGCTGCATGAACCGAGCCTGTACGACGAGGTGTTGAGGCTCCTTGCCCGGCGCGGGTACGCCGTCCCGGACGCCGTTCTGTCCCGGGACGTGTCCCAGCGGTACGAGCCCTCGGCCGAGGTCGAGGCCGTCTGGACCCTCCTCTACTCCGGCGACTCCGAGGATCAACTCGCCCGTCTCGGCGAGGCGTTGACGGACGTCGCCGAACTGGTGTGGCGTTGGCGCAACGACCATCTCGTCGCCACCCGGCGGGCCATGGGCGCCAAGGCCGGTACCGGCGGCTCCGCCGGCGTGGCCTGGCTGGAGAAGCGGGCCCAGAAGAACGTGTTCCCCGAGCTGTGGACGGCGAGGTCCCATGTCTGAGCTGTTGCCTGCCAAGGACGACCAGGCCCGGGAACTGGACTCGCGCGACGAACTCGCCAAGGTTCGCGCGCAGTTCGTGCTCGACTTCGGCGTCACCTACCTGGACGGGAACTCGCTCGGCGCGCTGCCCGCAGCCGTCCCCGGCCGGCTCGACGATGTCGTGCGCCGGGAGTGGGGCGAGCTGCGCATCCGGTCCTGGGACGAGAGCGGGTGGTGGACCGCGCCCGAGCGGATCGGTGACCTCATCGCTCCGCTGGTGGGCGCCGCGGCCGGGCAGGTCGTCGTCGGCGACTCGACAAGTGTCAATGTTTTCAAGGCACTTGTGGGGGCCGTGCGGCTCGCGGGGCCCGGTCGTGACGAGATCCTCGTCGACGCTTCCACCTTCCCCACCGACGGTTACATCGCCGAGTCCGCCGCCCGGATGACCGGTTGCACCCTGCGTGCGCTCGAACCGGGCGCCGTACCGGGGGAGTTGAGCGACCGTACCGCCGCCGTGCTGCTCAACCACGTCGACTACCGCACCGGCCGGCTGCACGACCTGCCCGCCCTCACCGCCGCGATCCACGCGTCCGGCGCCCTGGCCGTCTGGGACCTGTGCCACAGCGCGGGCGCCCTGCCGGTCGGGCTGGACGAGCACGGGGTGGACCTCGCCGTGGGGTGTACGTACAAGTACCTGAACGGTGGGCCCGGTTCGCCCGCCTACCTGTACGTCCGTCAGGAGCACCAGGAGCGGTTCGACTCGCCCCTGCCCGGCTGGACCTCGCACGCAGACCCCTTCGGCATGCGGCCCGAATACGCTCCCGCCCCGGGTGCGACGCGCGGGCGGGTCGGTACGCCGGACATCCTCTCCATGCTCGCCCTGGAGTCGGCCCTCGAGGTCTGGGAAGGGGTCGGCATCGACGCCGTACGGGCCAAGTCCCTTGCCCTGACCGACTTCTTCCTGGAATGCGTCGACGAGTACGTGCCGGAGGGGCGGGTCGAGTCGGTGACGCCGGCCGCGCATGCCGAGCGCGGGAGTCAGATCGCGCTGCGGTGCTCCGACGCGGGGGAGGTGATGGCGCGGCTCATCGAGCGGGGCGTCGTCGGTGACTTCCGGCGGCCGGATGTGCTGCGGTTCGGGTTCACACCGTTGTACGTCGGGTTCGCGGACGTGGAGCGGGCGGCTCGGGTGCTGGGCGAGGTCGTGGCCGGCTGAGTTCTGTTCGGCGACGGCTGAGCCCTGTGCGGTGACGGATGAGTCTTGAGCGGTGACGGATGAGTCTTGAGCGGTGACGACCGGCGTGATGTACACGCCGGTCGTCACCGCTGCGCGAACCCCCGCCCGGCCGGGGCCGGACCCATCGGACATATGGGCCCAGGGAGAGCGCAGTACCTTCACCGAGCGTCAATTCCGCGTGTCGGCGCACGTCACGGGGCCTGATAGCGTCCCGGCGACGGCCGAATTCTCTCCAGGTCCGCCAATTCCTCCCCCAGGGCCGAAAGCCTGGGAGGTACCCCCATCGTCGCTGAGAGGTTGGAGCATGCCGGACGATGCCGTAGCACGTGAGCACGGCGCCGCGGGGGCCAGTGCCGCGGCCGCGCGCGCGGCGGAAGAGGAGTCGGCCTTCTCGCACCCGCCCGTCGACCCCGACGCCACCGCCTCGTACGGCGACCACCCCGACCAGGTGATCGACTTCTACGCCCCGCAGGGCCCCGTGCCACTGCCGGACGACGCGAGCGTGCCGCTGGTCGTCGTGCTGCACGGGGGTGCCTGGCGGGCGCCGTACGACCGCCGGCACATCACGCCGTTCGCCGCCTTCCTGGCCCGGCGCGGGTTCGCCGTGGCCAACGTGGAGTACCGGCGGGGCGAGGACGACCCCACTGTGGCCGGGCGCTGGCCCGACACCTTCGACGACGTCGCGGCGGCGCTCGACGCCCTGCCCGCCCTCGCGGCGGCCCACCTTCCGCAGGCCGACCCGCGCCGCATGGTCGTCACCGGGCACTCGGCGGGCGGGCACCTGGCTCTGTGGGTCTCCGCCCGGCACCTGCTCCCCGCCGACGCGCCCTGGTTCCTGGCCCGTCCCGCCCCGCTGCGCGGCGTCGTCGCCCTCGCCCCGATCGCGGACTTCACCGTCGCGGAGAAGCTGGACGTCTGCTCCGGCGCCGCCCGCCAACTCCTGGGTGGGGAGGGGAAGTTCGCCGAGCGGCAGCCCTACGCCGACCCGGCGCTCCTGCTCCCCACCGGCATCGCGACCACGCTCGTCCAGGGGCGCGCCGACACCGTCGTACCGGAGATCGTCGCCGAGTCGTACGCGGACGCGGCGGCGAAGGCCGGTGAGGTGGTCGGTGTGACGCTGCTGGCCGACGTCGGTCACTTCCCGCTGATCGACCCGGTGGCGGACGCGTGCGCGGTGGTCGCGGAGGAGATCGCCCAGCTCGCGTGGTGAGGTCGTACTCGTGGCAGCCGTCGTAGTACCTGAGACGGACGGCGAAGAACCCCTCTCACTGCTGACGACCGCGACTCGCCCGCCTCCTACCGTTCTGTATGTGACTGAGACGACCTACACGCAGACGAAACCCAAGCCGAGGCAGGCGGGCGACGGGCTGTTGTCGCGCAGCCCCGAGCTCCGGCTGACCATGGACGCCCTGGCAGGGCTGCGCGCGGACCTGCTGGACAACGCCCTCACCTACCGCCCGTTGCCCCCGAGGAACAAGCCCGGCGGGATCGCCCAGATGCTGCCCTGGCGGCTGCGCCCGTACGCGGTCTGGTCGCCGCACGCCCTGGTGGGCGCGGCCGGGATGCTGGCCGCGCTCGTCTCCTTCGCCACCAGCCGCGGGGATGTGCTGGTGGCGCTGGCGATGACCTTCTTCTCGATGGGGCCGATCCTGCTGACGCTGGTCCGGCCGGTCGGGGCCTTCTGGTTCTCCCTGGCCTCGATCCCGGCCGTCGCCGCGATCGGCGCGGACGAGACCCGCGACTACGGGTCCGGCGACTGGCCCTGGCCGCCCGCTAGTTTCGTCGCCCACCTGGTGGTGCTGACGGTCGTCGCCGCCCGGACCCGGCCGCGTACGGCCGCCTGGATGTGGGCGCTGACGGCGGCGTACGCCATGGGCGCCGAGATCCTCTCCGGCGACCGTTACTTCAGCAGCAACGCCCTGCCCTTCCTCTTCCTCTCCGCGCTGGCGCTGCTCGTGGTGACCGTGGTGCTGGTGCGCCGGGCCGCCGAGCAGGAGGTGACCGCCCAGCTGACGGTGACCGCGCACGAGCGTTCCAAGCGCACCCTGCTGGAGGAGCGCACCACCATCGCGCGTGAGCTGCACGACGTCGTCGCGCACCACATGTCGGTCGTCGCCATCCAGGCGGAGGCGGCGCAGTACCGGGTGGAGAACCCGCCCGAGGAGCTGACGAAGGCCTTCGCGACGATCCGCGAGAACGCGGTGGCCGCGCTCACCGAACTGCGCCGGGTCCTGGGCGTCGTACGCGCGGAGGACTACGAGGCTCCCGACGCCCCGCAGCCCACCCTGGCCGACCTCGACAGTCTGCTCGCCAACGTGCGCGAGGCGGGCCTGGGAGTGGAGAAGGTGGTGACGGGTGCGGTACGTGAACTCCCGCAGGGCGTCGAGCTGTCGGCGTACCGGATCGTGCAGGAGGCGCTGAGCAACACGCTCCGGCATGCCCCGGGTGCGAGCGCACGGGTCGAAATCGGTTACGTGCTCGGCGGGTTGGGTCTGCGGATAGTCAACGGCCCTGTGGCGGAGGTGTCGTTCGTGAAGCAGACGCCGACGGAGGGCGCGGGGCACGGTCTCACGGGGATGCGCGAGCGGGTCTCCATGCTCGGCGGCGAGATGACGACGGCCCCGGCGGCCGACGGCGGCTACGAGGTCACGGTCTTCCTCCCGGTCGCGAGCGTCACGGACGAGGACGGAGCGGGAGAGGCATGAGCGCCCCTGCGATCCGCGTACTGATCGCGGACGACCAGATGATGGTCCGCGAGGGCTTCTCCGTGCTGTTGAACGCGATGCCGGACATCGAGGTCGTCGGCGAGGCGGTGAACGGCCGCGAGGCGGTGGAGCGGGTGCGTGAACTCGCCCCGGACGTCGTCCTGATGGACATCCGGATGCCCGAACTGAACGGTATCGAGGCGACCCGGGAGATCGTCGCGGCGGACGGCACGGCGAAGGTGCTGGTGCTGACGACGTTCGACCTGGACGAGTACGTGTACCAGGCGCTGCGGGCGGGCGCGTCGGGCTTCCTGCTGAAGGACGCGTCGGCACGCCAACTGGCCGAGGGGGTAAGGGTGGTGGCGGCCGGGGAGGCGCTGCTGGCCCCTTCGGTCACCCGGCGCCTGATTACGGAGTTCTCGAAGCTCGCCGAGACGCCGCGGGTCATGGCGGGCGCGCGGTCGGCGTTCGGCGAGCTGACCGATCGGGAGACCGAGGTGCTGGTGCTCATCGCGCAGGGCCTGTCGAACGTGGAGATCGCGGGGCGGCTGGTGGTCGCCGAGTCGACGATCAAGACGCACGTCAGCCGCATCCTGGTGAAACTGGGCCTGCGGGACCGCACCCAGGCCGCGGTGTTCGCGTACGAGGCGCGGCTGGTGACGCCCGGGTGAGCCACGTACGGCGTCGGGCTACGGTTGAGACATGGAGCAGCGCATCACGTTGATCACGCTGGGTGTTTCCGATCTCGCCCGCTCCAGGACTTTCTACGAGGCCCTGGGCCGGCGGGGACAGGAGGTCGAGGAAACCGTCTTCTTCCAGGCGGGCGGCCTGGGGTTCGTCCTGTGGGGCCGCGACGAACTCGCGGCCGACTGCGGCCTGGAGCCCGGGGAGCCCGGGGAGAAGGCGGCGGGAGGTGGTTTCGGCGGGATCGCCCTGGCGCACAACGTCCGCTCCGACGCGGAGGCCGACGAGCTGCTCGCGGCGGCGGAACGGGCGGGCGGGACCATCACCAAACCGGCGGCCGTCAACGCCGTCGGCTTCTACTCCGGCGCCTTCGTCGATCCGGACGGCCACGCGTGGGAGGTCGCGCACAACCGTTCCTGTGGACTGATCGGGAGTGAGTCCGTTCAGCCGCGCGCCCCGAACGGTCTTGGGCGAGCTGGTCCCCGGCGTACTCGACCCCGGGTGGCGACACGCATCGTGTGCGTGGTCCGGGCCCGGGAGGCCCCCGCGGCCGGAGGCCGCTGTTGGACACAGCCCTCACGACCTGGCCAGGTGGGTACGGCCAGAGGCGACGGGGAGGCCCTGAACCATCCTCTGGTGGAGCAGGGGCCCCGCACGCTGACGCCGTACCCGGTGTCCCAGGTCGCACAACCACGCTAACCCGAACAGCCCAGCCCGACGCAAGCCCGCACGCGGACGATCACACGATCGAGGTAATTCGGCCCTGTCCGCACCCCTTGGCGAGCAGCTACCGACCCCGGGTTCCCGCTGGCCGAGGACGGCTCGGTCACCATCCCCGACTTCGGCGGCATCTAGTGACCGCCCGGCACCTTGGTCAGCTCGAGTGTCTTGACGCCCTTGCGGAAAGCGTCCCGGGTGGCCGTGGTGGAGCTGAAGGTCCAGTCGGCGCCGCCGCCCTGGGCGCGGGTGTACTGGAACCAGACGAAACCGATCACGTCCGGGTGGCTCTTGAGCCAGGGGAAGAGGCTGGCGGTCCACGCGGCCTTCTGCGCGCCGGGTTGGGAGCCCGTCTCGGTGATGAGGAGCGGCCGCTCGGTGAAGGTGCGGATGTCGGCGAGCGTCGGGTCGATCAAGTCCTTCGCCGTCCACTCGGTGACGTCGTACGCGGACATGCCGACCCAGTCGACGTAAGCGTCGCCCGGGTACAGCGACTTGAGGCTCACCGGGTCGGCGCCGCGCAGGGTGTTCGGGGCCCAGACCCAGATCACGTTGTCCGCGCCGACCTGGCGGAAGATGTCGTGCACGTGCTTCCAGGCGGCCTTGAACTCGCCGGGCTTGTTGACGCCGTTGCGCTCGGCCCAGGGATACCAGTGGCCGTTCATCTCGTGGCCGAAGCGCAGCGCCACCGGCCAGCCGTTCTCCTTGACGGCCTTGGCGAAGGTCCTGATGTAGGTGTCGTGCTTGCCGTCGATGATGGTGGCGAGGGAGTACGCGGGCTGCTCGGTGCCCTTGGCCCGGCCCTCGAAGGGCTCCCAGGTGATCACCGGGAGGGCGTTCTGGCCATAGGCGGCTCGCACGGCTCCCGGATCGAAGCCCTTGGTCCAGTTGATGAAGTACTGGACCATGTTGGGGGTGACCCCGCCCGCGGCCGTGCTGGTCGCAGAGAGGGCCGAGGACCGCCACGGCGCGTGAGGGGCGGAGACCCCGAAGTACTTCGACCCCTTTGGCGGAGCCAGCAGCGAGGACTTGCTCGGGATGACGACCGACGGGGTCGGCAGAGCCAGGCTCACTTTCCTGCCGGGATCGCTCGTGGTCGGGCCGGCGACGTTCTGCCCGCCGCTGCCCAGCTCGTACGAGCCCACGCCGATCACCAGGGCGGCGACCACACCCGCGACGGCGACTTTCACCCGCCCCGTCACGCTGCCCGACGCCTGCTCGGCGTCGGTGTCGGTGTCGTCGTGCTGGTCATTACCGTCAGTACGGCCGGTGCCGTCGGACATCGATCTCTCCATCGTGGATCTACGCGCCGGCCTTCGCCGACACCCGTCGCATCAGCGCGACCCGCAGCTCACCGTCGAACTCCCGTGCGTCGGCCACCGCGTAATGGGTCTGGAGGTACTCCGCCTCCGCCTTCGTCATCCCCGCGTACGGGTCGGCGGTGTCCGCGGTGGTGACCAGCCAGATCCGGTTGACGCCCTCGGTACAGACCACCGGTGCCGAGCAGGGCCGTCCGGTGTACGTACCGTCCTGCTGCGGAGACACCATGACGTACACGGCGCGCGGCCGGCTCGGGACGTTCCGCAGCTGGTACGCCAGGGCGCGCATCAACGACGCCTTGTCGCCGCCGTAGACGATGCCGTCGTCCGTCTTCTGCTGCCCGAGCAGATAGACCGCCGCCGACCGGAAGTCCGGCCGGCCCGCCTGCACGTCGGTGCGCAGCGGCAGGAAGGCAGGCACCGACACCGCCGCGACGGCGGCAGCGCCCAGCAGGCCGGCCACCAACTGCCGCGTCGGGACTCTCTGTTCCCGGCCGGGCAGCGCCTTGGCGAGTCCGCACAGCCCGGCGCCCGCGAGCAGGGCCACGGCGGGCACGGTGAAGACGAAGTAGGAAGGGGTGAACAGGTTGACGTACGGCCGCAGGCCGAACAGCGCCAGCGGCGGCAGCACCGCCCACACCAGCAGTGTCAGTCCGGTCTTCCGGCCCATCAGCAGGCCCAGGACGGCGAGTGCGCCCACGGCTGCGGCGGCGTGCGAGGACCCCAGCAGATCCTGGGGCAGGTGCAGCAGCGACTCGATGCCGGTCCCGCTCTCCGGGTCCTGGTGGTTCTGGCCCCGGGCCAGTATCAGCACCGCGAGCAGGGGGGCGACGGGCACCAGGGTCACCGCGAACCAGGCGCCGAGGCGCTGCCGTTGGTTGGTCATCGTCAGCACGAGGTGGGCGACGACCACGGTGGCGGCGACCGGATGGAACAGCCCGGTGAGCAGCATGCCGAAGGCATAGCCGCCCCAGCGGTCCGCGCCCTTGTGGTCCAGCGCCCGGTACAGCAGCAGCGCCGCGATCACCACGGCCAGGGCCGACAGGGCGTACGGCCTGGCATCCGTCGCGTAGCGGGTGGTGACCGGGAGGACGGCGAAGACCATTCCGGCGACCAGTCCGGTCGGCGCGTCGAACATCCGGCGGCCCAGCAGTGCCAGCAGGCCCGCGGTCGCGGCCATCGCCAGCAGCGAGGGCAGCCGCAGGGACTCGGGGGAGCTGCCGACGAGTGAGACCCACAGGTGCATCAGCACGTAGTAGGGGGCGAGCACCACGTCCGTGTTGTCGAGCAGTCGTCCCAGGTCGCTCCAGGACAGATGGGTGGCCCACCAGGTGGCCGACTCGTCCTCCCGTACCTGTGTGGTCGCCAGGTGGTACGCGCCCAGGCCGAGAGTGACCAGGGTGGGCGGCAGCATGGTCACGCCGGGGCCCATGCCGCTCTGGCGGCGCCGGTGGCCGGGCTCGGGAGCGCCGGAATCCGTGTGTTCGGCTCGCTCGCGGCGCGGCTGCGGGATGATGCGGAGCGGGACGGTGTTGTCAGGGGATTCGGGGCCCAGAACGTATTGGTCCGTGACGTATTCGTCGGTGACGTGACCGTCGCCGGCATGTCTGTCGCTCATGGCTTGCCCCGTGACGATGCGCTGCTGGAGGCGCTGCTCGACGCGCCGACCGACTCTCCGGTGGCGAGGTCGAGGTCGGCCAGGCCACTCTGGAACGCCTGCTGTTCCGCCGTGCTGGAGGTGAACCGCCAGTTCGCCCGGGCGCCGGTGTCACGGTCCTTCTGCATCCAGATGAAACCGATGACGTCCGGGTTCTTCTTCAGCCAGGGAAAGAAGGCGTTGACCCAGCTCAGTTGCTCATCGTCGATCTGCGCGCCGGTCTCCATGATCATGATCTGCTTGCGGGTGAAGCCCTGGACCTGCTTGATCGTCGGCCCGAAGGTGATCTCCGGCGACTTCTCGTGAACGCCGTAACCTGTCATGCCGACCCAGTCGACGTAGTCGTCACCCGGGTACAACGGCTTGAGCTTGGTACCGGGTACCGGACGGATGATGTTCGGGGACCAGACCCAGATCACGTTGGTGGCGCCGGCCTTTTCGAACAGGTCGTGGACGTGCCGCCACGCCTTGACGTAGTCACCCTTGTGGTTGCCGTTCACCTTCTCCGACCAGGGGTACCAGGCACCGTTCATCTCGTGGGCGAAGCGCAGCACCAGCGGCATCCTGGCCTTGGCGACGGACTTGGCCGTGGCGGTGATGTAGCTGTCGAACCTGCCATTGATGATGTTGGAGAGCCGGTACTGGGGCTGCTCGGTGTTCGTGTCGAGGATGGTGCCGCCCGGCGGGTTCTGGACACCGCCCTTCCAGGGCTCCCAGGTCAGCACCGGAAGTGTGCCGTGCGAGTAGGCGGCCGTGATCGAGTACGCGTTGAACTTCTGGCCCCACGTCAGGAAGTACGAGGCCATTGTCGGCTGGATACCGCCCGAGTCGGTGGTGAAGCCGGCGAGTTCCTTGGCGTCGTAGGGGGCCTTGACGGTGGCCGCGCCGAAGTAGACGCCGTCCGGGTGCAGGAACTGGTTCTTGCTCGGGATGGTGGCGCCGTTATCGCCCTTGAGCCGGTTCATCAGCCCGGGGTCGCTCACGTCGGAGCCCAGTCCGGTGTAGCCGTCACTCTCCGCGTTGGAGGTCACGGCCGCGTACACGCCGTACGACAGCGTGCCGAGCAGCACCGCGTTGACGGCCATCCACACCCTGAGCCGGATCCCGCTGCCCCGGTTCCACCAGTGCAGCTTCTTCTGGCTCTTCTTCCGTCGCCCGTTGACGCTAGACACTCATCATCACCGACCCCCCGAGCATGAGTCCCCCAATCAGATACGGCACCAGTACAAGCGGAGTGCGGGACTTCTCCCCGGCGAAACTGTCCGCGCGCGTGCCCCAGCTCGCGTTGTGTGCACAGCGGAAGAAACCGAGCAGACGCACCGGCAGCAGCAGCAAAGTGTTGATCACCATGAAGG
The DNA here is from genome assembly GCF_036345175.1 of Streptomyces sp. NBC_00576. NCBI lineage: Bacteria > Bacillati > Actinomycetota > Actinomycetes > Kitasatosporales > Streptomycetaceae > Streptomyces > Streptomyces sp. NBC_00576. Next base: position 5,954,619 of record NZ_CP107780.1, read on the forward strand.
TGGGCAGGAAGAGCAGATCCTGCGGCCGGTACGCGAAGTGCCGGCCGAACCGGATCATGATCGAGATCAGGGACATCAGCGCCGCCAGGGCCACCAGCAGGACCAGGGACTTGGCGGGGTCGTTGGGCAACGGCAGGTCCTGGTAGATGCCGGGACGGCCCTTGTGGAACGCCGCGACCACCCAGGAGGCGAAGGTCCCGAGCAGCACGAAGGGCACGGCGACGTCAGCGGCGTAGAACAGCGCCAGCATCTTCGCGTGCCGCAGCATCCACGGCATCATCCGCAGGGTGTTGTACTGCGAGCCGCGGGCCCAGCGGAACTGCTGCTTCGCCAGTTTCTTCAGCTCGAGCGGGGCGTCGGTGTAGACCAGCGACGTCGACTGGTAGACGGTGCGGTACCCGGCCTTGAGCGTGTAGTTGGTGAGCGTGCGGTCGTCGCTCACCTCCAGGAAGACGCCGAGGAACTTCTCACCGAGGAAGGCGTCCATGCAGTCGAAGAGGATGTGACTGCGGAAGGCGATGGTGCGGCCGGGCAGGCAGCCGACGGTGCCGAGCACGCTCATGGCCGGCATCGAGTACTGGCAGCGCACGCTCTCCAGCCAGTCGGCCCAGCGGGTGAGCACGGTCCGGCTCGGCTGGAGGATGCGCTGACGGGTCGTCACGCCGCCGACGTCGGCATCGCGGAACGGCTTCAGCAGTTCACTGAGGGTGTTCTTGGTCCAGATGGTGTCGGAGTCGACCAGTACCGCGATCTCGCCGGTCGACGCTTCCAGGCCCACCTTGAGGGCGTTTCGCTTGCCGGGGATGGCCGTCCAGTGCCATACGACACCCAGGTCGTCGCAGATGTACTCGAGCGCCTCGTTGCGCCGGCCGTTGATCACGACGATGATCTCGGTCGGCTGCTGCTCGATGATCCGGCCGACGACCTCACGGAAGAGATCTTCGGGCTCGTCGACCACCGGGATGATCACCGAGGTGGTCGCTTCGTGAGTACGCTTCCAGGGCTTGTACCGGCGCGCGAGGACCACCTTGATCACCCACAGGACCCAGATGAGTGCCATGAAGACGGCGAAGGGGTAAACAACCCCGTTCAGCCGGAACTCGCGTAGCTCGAGCAGAAACGCCAGCATGTCTTGTGTCGTACCGATCCCTAGGGGCCGCCACGATGCGGCATGCTGCAAGGACTGTAGCTGGGTGCAACAGGCGTAAATCCGATTATCTTCACTATCTCCTCATAAGATCGACAGGTTTTACCTGCTGGTGACATGCAGTGCGTTTAGGCCGAGGATGCTTGCGCAGTCAAGCCTCCCGGCTGCTGAGGCCTGACGAACAGTTGCGTGAATCCGGTGCCCTTCGGGCTACTCTCGCCGAATCCACGGGACTGACGGTCAGCTCCCAGCACCCCGGAAGGTCATCGGCAATGCGCCTCACCGTCATCGGCACCGGCTACCTCGGTGCCACCCACGCCGCATGCATGGCAGAACTCGGCCACGACGTCCTCGGGGTCGATGTGGAGCCGGACAAGACAGCCGCGCTCCAGGCCGGACAGGTCCCGTTCTACGAACCGGGTCTGGCTGAGCTGTTGGCCAGAAACGTGGCCAACGGACGGCTGCGCTTCACCACTTCGTACGAGGAGGCCGCCGAGTTCGGCGAGGTGCACTTCTCGTGTGTGGGCACCCCGCAGCGGCCTGACGGCATGGGCGCCGACCTGCGGTACGTCGATGCCGTGATCGAATCGCTCGCCCCGCACCTCAGGCGCCCCACCCTCGTGGTCGGCAAGTCCACGGTGCCGGTCGGCACGGCGGCCCGGCTCGCGGCCCGGCTCGCGGAACTGGCCCCGGTCGGCGCACAGGCGGAGCTCGCCTGGAACCCGGAGTTCCTGCGCGAGGGCATAGCCGTCCAGGACACTCTGCGCCCGGACCGGCTGGTTTTCGGCATCAGCCCGGGCGCCCCCGCCGCCGAGCGCCTGCTGCGCGAGGTGTACGCCTCGCTGCTGGAAGCGGACATCCCGCTGGTGATCACCGACCTTCCCACCGCCGAGCTGGTCAAGTCCGCGGCCAACGCCTTTCTGGCCACCAAGATCTCCTTCATCAACGCGATGGCCGAGGTCTGCGAGGCGACCGGCGCGGACGTGGCCCAGCTCTCGGCCTCGATGTCGTACGACACCAGGATCGGCGGGCGCTTCCTGCACGCCGGGGTCGGCTTCGGCGGCGGCTGCCTGCCCAAGGACATCCGCGCGTTCATGACCCGCGCCGAAGAACTGGGCGTCGGTCAGGCCCTGTCCTTCCTCCGCGAGGTGGACGCGATCAACCTGCGCCGCCGCGAGCGGGTGCTGACCCTCGCCGACGAACTGTGCGCGGGTGAGCTGACGGGGCGCCGGATCGCGGTGTGGGGCGCCGCTTTCAAGCCCGACTCGGACGACGTACGCGACTCGCCCGCGCTCGACATCGCCCAGCGGCTGCACCGCCGCGGAGCCACGGTCAGCGTCTACGATCCCAAGGCCGTGGACAACGCCCGTAAGAAGTACCCGGAGTTGGACTACGCCGTCGGCGCGCTCGACGCCGTCCGTGGCGCGGACCTGATCCTGCATTTGACCGAATGGCCCGAGTTCCGGGCCCTTGACCCGCGTGCCGTGGCCGAAGTCGTCGCCCACACGCGGATCATCGACGGCCGCAACATCCTGGACGCCGAGGGATGGCGCGCGGCCGGCTGGACATACCGGGCACTCGGACGGCCGTAACAGCGCGGGATGAGATGCTGTTGGGCCGACATGAGAGAACGGACGGGAATGAAGCCCCTCACCGTGTGGCGGACCAGTCGCAGACGCGTCCGGGCGGGCGTGTTGACAGGTTTGCTGCTCCTGGGACTCGTCTCGTGCTCCTCCGGGGGCGACGAAGCAGTTGTCCAGGTCTGGGACAGGTCCTCGTCGTCTCCGTCCCCGTCCGCGCCGGGGACGGAGATCAAGGCGGAGAGTAAGGAAACGTATCTGCACCCGGACGGGCAATACTTCGGCGTCTCCACGTTCCACGCTCCGGCGCGGGCGACCACGGCGGCGGCGTACCGGGCGTCGGGCCGGCATCCCAGAATCCTGTCGTACTACCAGGGGTGGAAGCAGTCGTTCTCGGCCAGTGACGCCGAACTCAGCTACAAGCAGGGCGCATTGCCCCTCCTGACCTGGGAGCCCCGTGGTGCGAACCTGGCCCGCGACCAGCCGCAGTACTCGCTGAAGCGGATCACCTCGGGGTACTACGACTCGTACATCATCGAGTTCGCCCGCGACGTCAAGGCGACCGGCCGGCCCCTGGCGCTGCGCTTCGCCCACGAGATGAACGGGGACTGGTACCCCTGGTCGGAGGTCAACAGCGGCAACTCCCCCGGCGACTACGTGAAGGCGTACCGGCACATCCACGACCTGTTCCAGGCCGTCGGCGCGACCGACGTGATCTGGATCTGGAGCCCGAACGCGCTCCGCGGGGCCAAGGGTGTCGCACTGAAGCCGCTCTACCCGGGCGACGGTTACGTCGACTGGGTCGGCATCGACGGGTACGGCTTCGGTGAGACGACGGCCACCGAGGTACTTCAGCCCACGCTCGACGAAGTCAGGCAGTTCTCCGACAAACCGGTTCTGCTCACGGAGACCGGGTCGTCGCCCGGGTCGCAGCAGCCCGGCTGGACCGCCGACCTGTTCCGCTGGCTGAAGGCGACCCCCAACGTGATCGGTTTCGTGTGGTTCCAGCACAGCGTGGACGAAGGGGGGCAGTACGACTACCGGTTCGACATCAATCCGACAACGAAGGCGGCGTTCCGGCACGGACTCGACTCGCTGCACCTACGCTCGTGGCCGCTCGCCTAGGTCGTCACGCAGTGATGGATCTACTGCCCTTTGTACACACTCGGCGCTAACATTCACCCAAATGAGTGATCGGAAGGGCGAAGCCTCCAGGCCATGAGTACCCCACAGGGACCCCAGGACCCCCAGCAGCCGGGCTATGGCTATGGCTATCCTCCGCCCCAGCAGGGTTACCCACCGCAGTCTCACCAGCAGGGTTACCCACCGCAGTCCCCGCAGCAGGGTTACCCACCGCGGTCTCCGCAGCAGCCACCGCCCTGGGCCCCGACCTTCGGTCAGCCCGACTGGTCGGCGCTGGCGGAACAGCAGGAGGGCAGGAGCAGGCGCAAGAAGCGGCTGGTGATCATCGGCTCCATCGTCGGCGGCGCCGCGCTCATCGCGGCCGCTGTCTTCGTCGCCGCGAACCTTGCTAGCGGCAAGAAGAACGACAACCCTGGCACCGACGTTGTCGCGAAGCAGAGCGGCGACGTGACGCCGTCGGTCAGCCCTTCTTCGAGCGGCACCGCCAGTGGCAGCCCGGCCCCCACCATGCGCGGCAGCGACATGTTCACCGCCACCAAGCTCCCGGTCAACGGACGCGACTTCGTACGGAAGACCACGTCCCACGAGAGCCCCTGCTGGAAGGCCAGCGAGAGCGGTCTCGGCCCGGTCCTGAACAAGAACCACTGCTCCGATGTGGCACTCGCGACCTACACCTCGGGCACGGCCACGGTCACCGCGGGCGTCATGGCCTTCCCCAGCGTCGCGGACGCCCAAGCCGCGGCCGCCGCCTTCACGGGCAGGCTCAGGCCGCTCACGGGTAAGTCCGGCATCCCGGACTTCTGTGGCAAGGTCTCCTGCGCCGTCACCCACGGAGTCCACGGCCGCTACCTCTACAGCACGGTCGCCGGCCCCAACTCGGGTGCGGCGGGCGACAAGGACAGCGACGCCGTCGCCGCAGGCCAGGGCCTCGCCGCCTACACGCTCTCACGCCTGATCGAACTGGACTAGGGTCCAGGGCTGGTCCAGGTGCGCTGTCCCCCCCCGGACGGGGATGAAGCGGTCGACCGGGAGCGTGAGGCGGTCGGGGGCCCGGTCGGCCGGCAGGCGCGGGCGAGGTGACCAGGCCGTCTGACCGCATCACCGAAGACCCCGACTTCGCCACCCGCATGGTCAGCGAAGCGCTGTCCGGTGCCGACAAGGACTGACGTGCCGCATCCTGGTGAAACTGGGCCTGCGGGACCGTACGCAGGCGGCGGTGTTCGCGTACGAGGCGCGACTGGTGACGCCCGGGTGAGGGGCGGTGGAGTACGGGACGGTGGAGTACGGGGCGGTGGGTCATCTGCGGCCGAGGTAGACCCGCAACGCCCGTTGCAGCATCCTGCCCTGGCTGCCCACCGGTAGTTCCCACTCCCCGAGGTACTCCACGGGCCGGCCGCCGGCCCCCGTCTTGAAGTGGAGCCGGCCGAGGAGGCGGTCCTCGGTGAGGGCCGGGGTGATGGAGCGCAGGTCGTACGTCTCGACGCCGGACGCCCGCGCATCGCACAGCATGCGCCACAACAGCGCGCTGCTGGGCCGGAGTTGGCGTCCCCGACGGCCGGAGGCGGGGTACGAGTGCCAGGCCCGGGAGCCGACGTTGATCATGAGGGCTCCGGAGAGGACCTCGCTCTCGTACTCCGCGACGTAGAGGCGGAGCCGGTCGTCGTCCTCGGCGTTCAGGGCCTGCCACATGCGCCGGAAGTAGTCCAACGGGCGTGCCTTGAAGCCGTCGTGGGCGGCGGTCGCGGTGTACAGGCGGTGGAACTCGGGCAGGTCGGCGTCCGACACCCACGAGACCCGGACGTCTGCCGACTCGGAGGTGCGCAGGGACTGTTCCCAGTGCGGGGCGAGGGCGGCGCGAAGGTCGGCCTCCGAGCGGCCGGCCAACGGGATGTGGCAGCCGTAGCGCGGCTGGCCGAGGCCGAAACCGTTGCCGTCGACCTCGTCGCACGGTCGCCATCCGAGCCGCCGCAGCCGCTCCGCGGCGTCGAGCGCGTGGCCGTCGATGCCGGCGGCGGGCAGCTCGCGCAGATGCCGTACGCCGGGGTCGGCGAGGCCCGCCGTCACGGTGGCCGCGTCCCAGTGACGTACGACCAGGGGCGGCCCTATCCGTACCGAGAACGCCCCGATCCGCTCAAGATGGGCGACGAGCGGGTCCAGCCAGCGCTCCAGACGCGGGGTCCGCCAGTCGATCGCGGGCCCGTCGGGTAGGTACGCGAGGTAGCGCCGCGCCCCGGGCAGCGGCCGGTACAGGACGAGCGCCGCCGCGACCATCGCGTCGTCCACCGCTTGGTTGGTCGCCTCGCCTTCGAACCAGCCGATGCTCTCCGGCAGCCAGTCGGGCTTCACGCCACCCCACTCGGGGATCTGGAGGTGGCTCGCGTCGGGATGCTGCCGCAGATGGGCCAGATGCTCCTCGCGAGTGATCTCCCGCACGTACAGGCTGCTCATGGGTGGGGTACTCCTGTTCGGGGCGGCCACCGTAAGCCCGGGATCACCGGGCAGGTCAAGAGTTCACGGCAGTGAACTGCGCCCACACGAACTCCGGCTGTCGGCAGCCCGCCGTACGGTGAGACGTCCCTGGTCAGATGGGGGCGGCTCGGGCTAGCGTCCGTGCATGGCAGCTGCTTCCGACCTCGCTTTCGACCCCTGGGACCCGGCGTTCGTCGCGGATCCGTACCCCGCGTACGCCGAACTGCGCGCCCGGGGACGGGTCGTGTACTACGAACCCACGAACCAGTGGCTGGTCCCGCACCACGCGGACGTCTCGACGCTGCTGCGTGACCGCCGCCTCGGCCGGACCTACCAGCACCGCTTCACCCACGAGGACTTCGGCCGCACGGCACCCCCGCCGGAACACGAGCCGTTCCACACCCTCAACGACCACGGCATGCTTGACCTGGAGCCGCCGGACCACACGCGGATCCGCCGCCTGGTGTCGAAGGCGTTCACTCCGCGCACGGTGGAGGGCCTGAAGCCGTACGTGGAGCAGCTGGCGGGCGAGCTGGTGTCGGCGCTGGTGAAGGCGGGCGGCGGCGACCTGCTCACGGACGTGGCGGAGCCGCTGCCGGTCGCGGTGATCGCGGAGATGCTGGGCATCCCGGAGAGCGACCGGGCCCCGCTCCGCCCCTGGTCGGCGGACATCTGCGGCATGTACGAGCTGAGCCCGTCCGAGGAGACGGCGGCGAAGGCGGTACGGGCGTCGGAGGAGTTCACGGAGTATCTGCGGCAGCTGATCGCGGCCCGCCGCAAGGAGCCCGGCGAGGACCTGATCTCGGGCCTGATCGCCGCGTACGACGAGGGCGACCGCCTGACCGAACAGGAAATGATCTCGACGTGCGTGCTCCTGCTCAACGCGGGCCACGAGGCGACGGTCAACGCGACGGTGAACGGCTGGTGGGCGCTGTTCCGCAACCCGGGGCAACTGGCGGCTCTGCGTGCGGATCGCTCCCTGATCCCCTCGGCTGTCGAGGAGCTGATGCGGTACGACACCCCGCTCCAGCTCTTCGAGCGCTGGGTGCTGGACGACATCGAGATCGACGGGATGGTGATCCCGCGGGGGAGTGAGGTGGCGCTCCTCTTCGGCTCGGCCAACCATGATGCGGAGGTGTTCGCCGATCCCGGGGCGCTGGACCTGACGCGGACGGAGAACCCGCACATTTCGTTCAGTGCGGGGATCCACTACTGCATCGGCGCTCCGCTGGCCCGGATCGAGCTGGCGGCGTCGATGGGGGCGCTGCTGGAGGGGGCGCCGACGCTGAGGTTGGCGGCGGAGCCTGCCCGGAAGCCGAACTTCGTGATCAGGGGGCTGGAGGGGCTGCGCGTCGAGCTGTGAGTCGAGCCCTGAGCCGGGACCTGCACCGGGATCGGATGCCCCGCAGGACCGCCCAGACTCCCAGGCCGCCGGCGGTGCCGGCGAGGGTCAGCAACGGGAGTTCGGCGTAGAGGACGCTCCAGTCGGGTCCCTGCTCGAAGCGACGGACCCGCCCCTGCGCCCTGATGGCCCACACGACCAGCCCGACGCCCGCCCCGAGGACGGCGGTCAGACATCCTGCGGCGGCCTGTGCGCGTTGTCCCATGCTTGCGAGGGACGCGGCCGCGCGGCCGAAGGTTCCCGTCACCAACTCCCTTGCGGGTACGGCTTCTTGATCTCCTCGGCTTGGAGTACGTAGAGGCGTACGACGTTGTCGGTCGTCGTCCAGTTCGGGGGTCGGGGTGGTGGTGGTTGCTGCCAGCAGTCCTCGTCGGGGAGGAGCAGGTCGGTCGGGTTCTTGTGCCGGTGCCAGCGTCGCCAGCGGGCGTCGCGGGGGCTGGGCAGCGTCCAGACGTACGGGTCCGGGGTGCGTGGTGGCTGGGTGAGTTCGGGTGGGGCTGGTGGGCTTGGTGGGCGGGGGCGGAGTGCGGCGGCCAGTTGGGTGACCAGTCGGGCCGTCAACCGGAACATGCGGGGGCGACTTCCGGCAGCGGGAAGGTGGCCCAGGAGCACTTGGTGAACCGGCGCAGGTCGCATCCCCATTGGCTGGTCAGGGCTGCGATGACTGCCAACCCGCGCCCGTCCTCGTCCTGTTGGCCAGCGGCACGCGGTGCGGGAAGCCGTTCCTTGTCGGGGTCGGAGACCTCCAGCAGCAGTTGGTCGCTTTGGAGGGTGAGGGTCACCTCGATCAGGGCGAAGGTCACTTCGCAGTGCCGTACGGAGTTGCTTACGAACTCCGTGGCCACGAGGGCGACGTCGGTGGCGAGTTCGGTGGGCAGGCCCCAGTCGGCGAGGGCTTTGCGGACCTGGGCGCGGGCGTCGGGGACGTTTCTGGGGTGCTTGGGGAGGCGGAAGGTGGTGGCTTGGTGGGACTCGGGGCGGGGCTGGAGTGAGGTGGGTTCGGGCATGGCGGAGTACCTCCTGACGCTCGATTGTCGTCGCGCTCTGTAGTGGAGCGTGTGCACTGAGGTTAGGGCCGCAAGAGAAATATCCGCAAGCTAAAAGCTCGCATGTATGCGGTATTACTAATGTGCGACGCCCGTGCTGCCCTACAGTGGGCTTGCGATGGAGAGGGGTTTGGGATGCCCGCAGGGGGACGACCGACCGTGCGCAGCAGGCGACTTGGGGCGGCGCTCAGGAGGTATCGGCTGGCGGCCGGGCTCGACCAGCCGCAAGCAGCTGAGGTGATTGCTGCACACCAGACCAGGGTCAGCCGCATCGAGACAGGACACGTCATCGCTCGCCCCATCGAGATTCGGGCGATGCTAAAGGCGTACGGCGCCGACGAACCCGAAGTGCGCGTGAAACTGGAGGAGTTGGCCAAACAGTCGAACCGGCGTGGCTGGTGGCTCGAACATGCCGCGCACCTGCGTCCGGACTACCTCGACCACATCGCGCTGGAGGACGACGCCACATACATCCGTGAGTGGCAGCCGGTCCTGGTGCCGGGGCTCCTGCAGATTCCGGCCTACACGGAGGGGAACATTGCGGCCGACCCCAACTACGTTGCCCCAGAACTGGTCGCTGACCTGCTGAAGGTGCGAAAGGTGAGGCAGGCCAAGATCGAGGAGGGCGGCGCAACGTACAGCGCCATCCTCTGGGAAGGCGTCATCACACACCCCTTGGTGAGCACCGAGGTTCACCGGGACCAGTTGTCCGCGATCCTGGAGATCGGGAAGCGGAAGAACGTCACCGTGCAGGTACTGCCGTTCAGCGCGGGCGCGCTGGCCGCCCTGACCTCTGCCTTCTCCACCTTCAGCTTCGACGCGGAACCAACAGTCGAAGCCGTGACCCTGGAGAACCTGCGGGGCACATCGGTCCTCGAAGGGCCCGAGGATCTAACCGCTTACGCCAACGCGTACGACCTACTACGCTCGGCAGCACTGGCACCGGACGCGAGTACGAGGCTCATCCGGCGTGTACTGCGGACCACCAAGGAAGACACATCGTGACCGAGGTTGTAGGCCCCTTCCGGAAGTCATCGCACTCTGGGACACAGAGCAACTGCGTCGAGGTCGCCGACACCGTCACCGGCGGCCGAGCCGTACGCGACAGCAAGAACCAGAGCGGACCCGTGCTCACCTTCGCACTCGGCGGCTGGCAGACGTTCCTGACAGGCACTAAGTCCGGGGAGTTCGGCCACTCCGCGCAGGGCTGACCTTCATGTAAGCGGGACCATAGTCGTCGTTCTCCGGGACGGAGAGCAACTGTGTCGAGGTCGCCGACACCGCCATCGGTGGTCGCGCCGTAGGAGCCAGCAAGGACCAGACGGATCGGTGCTCACCTTGCATCCCCGGCGGCCGGCCACCCTCCCAGCTGGGTGTTGTTCCCGCCAAGGGCGACCGGCAGACTGCGATATGGGTTTTCGGTCGACGATCCGTCATGCGGCGTTCGATCCATCCCACCCGGTGGCCATGCCGGTGACCTGCGACGATCAGAAGAACTGAGACGCTGAAACGTCGAGGATCTCGGTTGGCCTGGTCCCAGGTGTACGGATCACTGTTCTCAACTGATCTGGTCTGCCTCCACAGCTTCGCAAGGGCTGGTCACTTGATCTCTGCGCTGCCGCAGACGAAGACAGTGTCCTGGAGATGGGCCGGCATGAGGCGGATCTGCGTGAGGTGCTCGGCGAGGGCGAAGGCCGCTGGGATGGCCCGGTCGGTGTCGAGATCGTCAGTCGTGGTGGGCTCTTCTGGGAACTCGAAGCCGAGCCGGCGGATGACATCCAGGAGCTCATCCGGGCGGGATCCATTGAGGTAGCCGGCGTCACGGAGGTCGAACTGAAGGCGCCGGTCCGTGTTCTCGGCCCAGAGGAACGAGCCGTCATTGTTGGCGTTGCTGTTGTCGTAGTGGGAGATCCAGCGGGTGCCCAGCGAGGCCGGCAGCGCCTTCTCCTCGTTGACGCCGTGCCAGCCGTTGGGCTCAACCATGAGGGTCCACGGGCCGATTGAGGTCATGCCGAACAGTGTCCGCGTGCCGCTGAACGGGGCGTAGAAGTCATAGGCGGCTTCGACCAGTTCCGGGATTCCGGTATGCGCGGGTTCGGCCTGGCCTCCAAGCCGACGTAGCAGCTCCACTGGGGAGACCCCGTGGACGAGGGTGATGCAGTAGGCCTCTGCTAGGTCCGGGAAACGTTCCTCGAACCACAGGTAGTCGGTGGTATTAGCCGTCATGCCCGTGATCCTCACTCATGCCTCTGACAACTCATGAGTTCCCGCCGTCACGGTGCACGGTTGGCGAAGTCCCGCTACTTACCGAGACCTGTACGAGACGTCGCTGCGGCTGTCACAGCGACCTGACAGGTCGGGGGGCGGGTTCTTCGTCTCGGTCCATGGGGCCTGAACGCGGACAGGTTCGCGGCGCCTCAGTCGATACAGAACTCGTTGCCCTCGATGTCCTGCATCGGGATGCACGAATCATTGCCGTCATACAGCGTTCGCACGTGTACCGCGCCGAGCGGGACCAGTCGTGCGCATTCGGCCTCAAGTGCGGCGAGGCGCTCTTCACCCACGAGTCCGGTGCCGACTCGCACGTCAAGATGCAGCCGGTTCTTGGCTGCCTTCCCTTCGGGGACGCGCTGGAAGTACAGTCTCGGGCCCACACCTGAGGGATCACTGCAGGCGAACCATGAATCCCGCTGCTCAGGTGGCTGCGAGCGCTTGAAGTCGTCCCAGGTGGCAAACCCCTCCGGTGGCGGCGGTACGACATACCCCAACACCTCGCACCAGAAACGAGCGAGGCGCTCAGGTTCTGCGCAGTCGAAGGTGACTTGGAACTTCTTGATCGACGTCATCGATCCACCATATTGGGGCGTGGCGTTCACCGAGATCCCAGGTTTCATCGCCGTGCGGGTCGAGGTCTCGCGTGACATGAGTAGGGCCAACCGACCAGACGGCTACCTCGTGATCCTCCCGCACGGTCACGTCGCAGGCTCCCTCACCAAAGCGTCACTATCGTGCGCACGGTCTCCAGGCACAGACGCGTCATCAACTCGGGCTCTTTGAGTAGCTTGCGCAGCAGTCCTTGATCGGGTACGTCGAGAAGGCGCAGCCGCACGCTCATGTCCGGCTGCTCTGCGCTCGGCAGTGCGATAGTCGTCGACGGCGCGAGCGTCAGCGCCGGGAGACTGGCGGCACCAGAATTGCCCTCATCGGCGCTGGGACTGCTCTCGGTAGAGTCGGCCATCTTCTCCGCCCCCGCCTGATGCTGCCGGTCCTCTAGATCTGCTAGGAACCACAGGTTGTCGAAGGCGATGCTCACCGCGTCGATCTTTTCCGGGTCAGTGTTCCGGACCCTGCTCGCCAGCTCCACCGCAAGAGCATCGACGAGCCCCACTCGCGGCAACCGCGTGCTGGAGAAGGCATTGTGAATCGTGGCCCGGGAGGCGTACGGGACACCGGTCTGCGCCAGAGCCCCCTCCAGAGACGTAAGCGGTGGGTACTTCGCGTAAGCGTGCAGCTGGTGGAGGGCGTCGTTGAGGGCGCGGTGTGCCTGCCCTGTCAGTTCGGGTTTCTTAAGCCGTCCTGCGCGTGCCATGGCCCTCCCCCGGGCTACGTCCAATAACGTCCAACCCTGTCTCAAGCCTGCGGACAACAGCAAGCCGCAGCAGGTGGCTTCTCATGGCATTTCGGCTCGGCAGCGCGCCCCCTGAGCGGGTGGAGGCTCCTTTTCACCCGCGGGAGAACCGTCCTGCTCCAGCCAGAAGAAGGAACCGCACTGCCATGATCCTTTTGGTCCTGCTCGCCCTTGTCATCCTGGCACTGGTTATCCGGAGTGCCATGGAGAAGGCTCCGGAGGGTGATGTCCTTGCGGTCCTCCGCCTCGCCCTGACCGGGATCTTGATCCTGGTCCTTACATATGTGGCGATGCGGATCGTGCCGCCGGAGACGGTTCCCGACTTCCTGAACCGCGCGCTCAAGGCGCTCAAGGGCTGACGTGCGCACAGCTTGACGCCCGACAAGGTGCCCGCAGCCAGGAAGATTGGCTGCGGGCGCTTTTTGACTTTCTCCGGCGGCCCGAGTGGTACCTGCTGCGGTCGCAGCGCTGCTCGAGTCCGTCGCCGGGCCGGGGAGCTCAACCTGGGTGGTCGATGGCGGCCCGATACCGTCGCCCAGTACCGCTCAGCACACTCAGCCGCGCGACTGGCCCCGCTGAGGCCGAAGCTGAACGACTCGGTTCGTTGCGAAAACGACTTGGCTGAGTGAGACGGGACAGCTGGCTGGCGGGGTTGCGGAAACCCTGGGCGGCCCAGGCGACCAGGTTGATCACTCGCTTGATGCCTTCGCTCTTCGCCTCGCTGTGGCCGATGGCGATGAACGCGGTGGTCTCGGGCCATCACCGGTCGAACGTGGTGGCGATCCTGCGGCCCCAGGCGAAGCCCCATCCGTGCCCGTTCGGCCCAACAGCACGCGCCGGCCGGGGCCGTGTCCATAGGGTCGCGGTGACGGTCCCGCAGCCCACCAGCCCGAATGGCTCATCTTCACGGAAAGCAAGCCTCCAGGACGGTCCAGCACACGCACCTTGACGCCCCGCCTCCCAGAGCAGCCTCGGCCCCTGGAGAGGACGACGACGCTGCAGGGCCTCGTCCCCGTTCACCGGGGCTGACGAGTTGCGCGGCGCGGAGCACCGCCGGTGTTACGTACTCAGGTCCCGCCGCCGCACCCCCGCCAGCCCCGCGGTCACCAGCCCCGCCGCAATCCCGGTCAGGACCACCACCGGCCCCCAGCTCATCCCCCCGCCCGGCAACTTCGGCAGATGCCCGAACGGCGACAGATCCAGCACCCCCTGCGGCACATCCAGCGCCGGCCCGATCCACCCCACCAGCAGCGCGAACCCGGCAACACCCCAGGCTCCCACCGCCAGTTGGGGCGAAACCCCGTACAGCAGTACCGCCAGTCCGCCCAGCACCCACACCGCCGGGACCTGTACCAGGCTCGCCCCGACGACCGGGCCCAGTTCCTCCCCGTACCCGAGTGCCAGGCCCAGGCCGCTCAGCAGCAGGATCAGTGCCGCGCCGCCGAAGGCGATCACCAGGTGGCCCCCGGCCCATCGCAACCGGCCCACCGCGTTGGCGAGGATCGGCTCGGCCCGTTGGGAGGTCTCCTCCGCGTGCAGCCGGAGTACCGACGAGACGACGTAGAGCGCCGCCACCATGCCGAACATGCCGACCATCGTGGCGAGGAACGCGTCCTCGATGCTCGACTGGCCGCCCATCCGCTCGATGATCTCCCGGGATTTCGCGTTGTCGCCGACCAGGTCGGCCGCGCCCTTCGTCAGCCCGCCGAAGGCGACCCCGGCCGTGAAGAACCCGATGCTCCAGCCGGCGACAGCGCCCCGTTGCAGCCGCCAGGCCAGCGCGCCCGCCGTGCCCAGGCGGCCGGTCGCCGGTCCGGGACGGGTCGGGAGGAAGCTCATCCCGACGTCCCGGCGACCCGCCAACTCGTAGGCGAGCCAGCCCTGTAGTACCGCCGCAGTCGCGAACAACCCCAGCACCCACCACCGTTCGTCCGCGAACGGCCGTACGTTCTCCAGCCAGCCGATCGGTGAGGCCCAAGTCAGCGGCGACGAACCGTCGTTCGTCGCCGAGTCGCCCGCCGCGCGCAGCACGAACGCCGCGCCGAGCAGGCCGCCCGTGAGGCCCTTCGCCAGCCGCGCGCTCTCCGTGAACTGGGCGACGATCGCCGTCAGGGTGGCGAACGCCGTTCCCACGCCCCCGATGCCCAGACCCAACGCCAGCGCACCCGACGCGCCCTGGCCCGCCAGGCCGCCCGCGATCAGCAGCGCCAGTGCGGCGTTGGCCACCAGGGCGGTGAGCAGGGCCGCAGTCAGTGGGGCCCGGCGGCCCACCATCGCCGACGAGATCAGTTCCTGACGTCCGCTCTCCTCCTCGTCGCGGGTGTGCCGTACGACGACGAGCAGGCTCATGACGCCGGCGAGGATCGCCGCGTAACCGCCGATGCGCCAGGCGGTCAGGCCGCCGATCGAGTCGCTGAACACCGGGCCGTACGTGGCCCGCAGTGAGCTGTTGGTGAGCATCTGGCGGGCGATGTCGGCGCGTTCGGCGGGCGACGAGTACACGCTCTCCAGGGAGCCCGGGAGGGACAGGACCATGAGGGCCGTCACCGCCACCCACACCGGGATCATCACCCGGTCGCGCCGCAGGTTGAACCTCAACAGCGTTCCGGTGCCCGCCAGTTGACGTGAGCCGACGGTCCTCCGTACTGCCAGGGCTGACGTGATGGCGGTCATCGGGTCACCGCTTCGCCCTGGTAGTGGCGCAGGAACAACTCCTCCAGCGTCGGTGGCGTCGACCTCAGCGACCGCACGCCCGACTCTGTGAGCGAACGCAGCACCGCGTCCAACTTGTCGGTGTCCACCTGGAGTTGGACTCGGCTTCCTTGTACATCCACGTCGTGGACACCGGGCAGGCGTGCCAACCCGTTCGGCGCGCCCGCCAGTTCCGCCGTGATGCTCGTCCGGGTGAGGTGGCGCAGGTCGGCCAGTGAGCCGCTCTCGACGGTTCGGCCGTTCCGGATGATGCTCACCCGGTCGCACAACTCCTCGACCTCGCTGAGGATGTGGGAGGAGAGCAGGACCGTACGGCCCCTGTCGCGTTCCTCCTCCACGCAAGTCTGGAAGACCTCCTCCATCAACGGGTCGAGCCCTGAGGTCGGTTCGTCGAGGATGAGCAGGTCGACGTCCGATGCGAACGCCGCCACCAGCGCCACCTTCTGGCGGTTGCCCTTCGAGTACGTGCGGCCCTTCTTGGTCGGGTCCAGCTCGAACCGGTCGATCAGGTCCGCCCGGCGCCCCTTGTCGAGTCCGCCGCCACGCAGCCGGCCGTACAGGTCGATGACCTCGCCGCCCGAGAGGTTGCGCCACAGGGTGACGTCGCCGGGGACGTACGCGATCCGGCGGTGCACCTCGACCGCGTCCGCCCACGGGTCCCGGCCCAGGATCCGCGCGGCGCCCGAGTCGGCGCGCAGCAGGCCGAGGAGGACGCGGATCGCCGTGGACTTCCCGGCGCCGTTGGGGCCTAGGAAGCCGTGCACTTCGCCGGCCTCGACGGTCAGGTCGAGACCGTCCAGGGCGTGCGTCTTCCCGAACGACTTGTGGAGTCCGGATACCTCGACAGCGGGGCTGGCCTTCGTCATGTTTCCGAACGTACGCTTACTTCAGAAATTTGTGAAGTTAAGGAAGTGTATGAATGACGGTTACGCTTTACGTATGACGGAACCGGGTGTGGCAGGGAGCGGGCGGGACTCCGAGGCGGTGTCGAGGTTCGTCGAGAGCTTCGCCGCCCAGCTCGTCGAGGCCGGGATGCAGCGCATGGCCGCCCGCGTCTTCGCGGCGCTCCTCGCCTCCGACGCCGGCGCCCTGACCTCCGCCGAGCTCGGTGAACAGCTCCAGGTCAGCCCGGCCGCCGTCTCCGGCGCCGTGCGCTATCTGTCCCAGGTGCACATGGTCTCGCGGGAGCGCGAACCCGGCTCGCGGCGCGAGCGGTACCGGGTGCACAGCGACCAGTGGTACGAGGCACTGACCAACCGCGACGCCATCCTCAAGCGCTGGGCCCAGACCCTGCGCGTGGGCGTCGACAGCCTCGGTGTCGAGAGCCCCGGCGGTCAGCGCATCGCCGAGACGCTCGCCTTCTTCGAGTATCTGGAGGGCGAGCTCACCAACCTGATGGACCGGTGGCGGGAGGAACGCGCCAAGACCTTCGGCCAGGACTCCTGACGCGCACGAGCGGTGCGGTGCGTCGGAGGCCCTGGCCGAAGGATGTGCTCAACTCACGCTCTCAACTCCCGTACGGCTAACGCTCCTTGGTCTCCTCCAGCACCGTCCGACCCAGCAGCGCGTACCGCTCGGGGGCCCGGTGCTTCAGGTAGGTGGCGTAGCCGATGCCGCCCGCCGCGATCAGCGCGACCAGCCACGGCGTCGACTTGAGCACCAGTGAGCCCGACTCCGTGCCCGCCGCGACCCCCATGTTGGACACCAGCAGCACCACCACCGCGAGCATCGCCACGCCGCCGATGAGCGGGGCCGTGAACGTCCGGAACCAGTGGCGGCTCTCCGGGTGGTGCTTGCGGAAGTAGGCCAGGACCGCGAAGGAGCAGACGGCCTGGACGACGAGGATCGCCATCGTGCCGAGGATGGCCAGCAGGACGTACGTACCCGTGTACGGGTCCTTGTGGGCGGCCCAGAAGCCGATCAGCAGGAGGGCGCTGATGATCGTCTGGACGAGGCCCGCGATGTGCGGGGAGCCGTGGTCGGCGTGGGTGCGGCCGATGGTCCGCTTGAGAGAGGGGAGTACGCCCTCGCGGCCCAGGGCGTACATGTAGCGGGCGGCGCAGTTGTGGAAGGCCATGCCGCAGGCCAGCGAGCCGGTGATCATCAGCCACTGCATGACGACGACCGCCCAGTGGCCGACGTACTGCTCGGTGGGGTTGAAGAACAGGGCGAGCGGGTTCGAGGACGAGGCCGCCTTGACCGCCGCGGCCTCGCCGTTGCCCGTGATGGCCATCCAGGAGACGAAGACGTAGAAGACGCCGACGCCCAGGACGCTGATCATCGTCGCCTTGGGGATGATCTTCTTCGGGTCGCGGGACTCCTCGCCGTACATCGCCGTCGACTCGAAGCCGACCCATGACCAGAAGGCGAAGAAGAGGCCGAGGCCGGCGCTGGTGCCCTGGAAGGCGTTGACCGGGTTGACCGGGCCGAAGGTGAAGCCGTTCGGGCCGCCGCCGTGGAAGGCGACCGAGATCGCCATCGCGGCGAGGATCGTCACCTCGGTGCCGAGCAGGACGATCAGCAGCTTCTCGGCCACCGACACCCCGAACCACGTACCCGTGGCGTTGATCGCGAGCATGACGATCGCGAACACCCACCAGGGGACGCTGACGCCCGTCTGGTCCTTCACGGTCTCGGTGGCGAAGGTCGAGAAGATGCCGATGAGGGCGGGCTCGAAGACGACGTACGCGAAGGTGGCGAGCAGTCCGGAGGCGAGGCCGACCGTGCGGCCGAGGCCGTAGGAGATGAAGCCGTAGAAGGCGCCGGTGGACGTGATGTGCTTCGCCATCGAGGTGAAGCCGACGGCAAAGATTGCCAGGACGACCATTGCGACCAGGTAGCTCGCGGGTGCGCCGATGCCGTTTCCTGACGACACCATGAAGGGCACGTTGCCCGTCATCGCGGTGATCGGCGCAGCCGTGGCGACGGCCATGAAGACCACGCCGAGCAGGCCGATCGCGTTCGGCTTCAGCCGGTGAACCGTGCCTTCGTCACCGGGACTTGCGCCCGTACTCGTACTGTCCGCCGGGGCTACGCCCTCGTCCACTGCCATCGGGTGGCCCCTTCCTGGTTGCTTTGCCGCGCACTGCCGGTGGGGTGGAACTCTGTAGTCCGAATGAGTCGGTAAAGGGTGTCGGGGCGTTAAATGTTTGTCAACCAGACCTTTAGAAATCTGGCGGCAACACGTGGCTCGTACGGTCGTCGCCATGAGCACGTACACCTCCACCCTCGGCGGCCACCGCTACCGCTTCGACTCCCTCGCGCGCCTGCTCGCCGCCGCGAGCCCCGAGCGCTCCGGCGACCGACTGGCAGGCCTCGCCGCGGACTCCGCGCAGCAACGGGTCGCGGCACGCTGGGCGCTGGCGGACGTGCCGCTGGCTCAATTCCTCGCCGAACCGGTGATTCCGTACGAGGACGACGACGTGACCCGGCTGATCGTGGACACGCACGACCTGGCCGCCTTCGCGCCGGTGGCCGCGCTGACGGTGGGCGGCTTCCGGGAGTGGCTGCTGTCGGAGGCGGCGGATGCCGAGACCCTGGCCGCCGTGTCGGCCGGGCTCACGCCCGAGATGGTGGCGGCGGTGTCCAAGCTGATGGGGAACGCCGATCTGGTCGCGGTGGCAAGGAAGGTGCGGGTGGTGACCGCCTTCCGGTCGACGATCGGGCTGCCCGGCCGGCTGGCCACCCGCCTCCAGCCCAACCACCCGACCGACGACCCGGCGGGCGTCGCGGCCGCGCTGCTGGACGGTCTGCTGCTGGGATCGGGAGACGCGGTGATCGGGATCAACCCGGCCACGGACAGCCCGAAGGCGGTACGGGATCTGCTGGAGCTGCTCGACGGGGTCATCCAGCGGTACCAGATCCCCACGCAGTCCTGCGTGCTGTGCCATGTCACGACCAGCGTGGACCTGATGGAACGCGGGGCGCCGGTCGACCTCGTCTTCCAGTCCATCGCGGGTACGCAGGCCGCGAACGCCTCGTTCGGGGTGACCCTGGGGCTGCTGGACGAGGCGTACGCGGCGGCGGGGGAGCTGAACCGGGGGACGGTCGGGCACAACGCGCTGTACTTCGAGACCGGGCAGGGCAGCGCGCTGTCCGCCGACGCGCACCACGGGGTGGACCAGCAGACGGTGGAGGCACGGGCGTACGCGGTGGCCAGGCGCTACGACCCCCTGCTCGTGAACACGGTGGTCGGCTTCATCGGCCCCGAGTACCTCTACGACGGCCGCCAGATCCTCCGCGCCGCCCTGGAGGACCACTTCTGCGGCAAGCTGCTCGGCCTGCCCATGGGCCTGGACATCTGCTACACGAACCACGCCGACGCGGACGATGACGACATCGCCACCATGCTGACGATGCTGGGAGTCGCGGGCGCGTCCTTCGTGATCTGCACACCGGGCGGCGACGACATCATGCTCAACTACCAATCCGCCTCGTACCACGACGCGTTGTACCTCCGCGAGGTCCTCGGGCTGCGCCCGGCACCGGAGTTCGAGGCGTGGCTGGACGGCATCGGCCTGCTGGACGAGCGGGGAGCTATCCGGGACGTCTCCGGTACGGCACATCCGCTGACGGCGATCGGAAAGGAACTGGCGGCATGACGGATCGTCAACTATCGCCTCTGGCCGATGACTTGACCATGTGGGCGGCGCTACGGCGGCACACGCAGGCCCGCATCGGCCTGGGCCGCGCGGGCTCCGCCCTCCCCACCCGCCACCGCCTGGAGCTGCAGGCCGCGCACGCCGCCGCCCGGGACGCGGTGCACTCGCCCTTCGAACCGGAGGTCGTCGCGGCCGGCCTGACGGGCGAACCGACGGTACGGGTACGCAGCGCCGCCGGCGACCGCCTGACCTACCTCCAGCGTCCCGATCTGGGGCGCCGCCTCGACGACATCGACCGCGCGCATCTGCCCGGCGGTGACTGGGACCTGGTGTTCGTGGTGGCCGACGGCCTGTCCAGCCGGGCGGTGCACGAACATGCGGCGCCGATGGTGCGGGCGACGACGGCACTGCTGGACCCGGGTGTGCGGGTGGCCCCGGTGATCCTTGCCGAACAGGCCCGGGTGGCCCTCGGCGACGACGTCGCCCACGCCATGGGCGCCGCGATGGTGGTCGTCCTGATCGGCGAACGCCCCGGTATGTCGGCGGCGGACTCGCTGGGCGCGTATCTGACGTACGCCCCGCGCCCCGGCACGACCACGGACGCGGACCGCAACTGCCTGTCCAACATCCGCCCGCCACTGGGGCTGAGCTATGAGACGGCGGCGTCGAAACTGGCGACGCTGATGGGGAGGGCGCGGGAACTGGGGCTGACGGGGGTGGGGCTGAAGGACGAGTCGGATTCGCCCCCGCTGCCCCTACCCGTCCCATCCTCGGGGGCGCTGCCCCCGAACCTCCGCTCCTCAAACGCCGGAGGGGCTGGATCTTTCAGCCCGTCCGGCGTTTGAGGACGAGGCCCCTTCAGGGCCGAAGCGGGGGTCTGGGGGCGGCAGCCCCCAGGGACAGCGGGGGCTCACCCCGGCAACGTGAGCCCCCACGCCCCCTCCCGCACCACCCACGTCCGCCGCCGCACAGGCCCGCTCACCAGCCCCGCATCCGCCCGGTACCGGAAGTCCGCCCCGGACACCGTCACCCGCAGCCCCACCGCTCCCAGCGGAGACGCCTCCGCGCCCACCGACACCGGGCGGATCTCCACCCGGGCGCCCCCGGACACCCCCGGCGTCAGGGTCACCGCCTCCACCGGCTGGTCGAGGTCCACGAGGGTCACCCCGTCCACCTCGACACGCAGCCGCGAGGGCCCGTGGCCGCCCGGTGCCGGGGCCACCCGTGGTCCCCGCGCCCCTCGTACCGGCCGGGTCGCCAGGGTCCGTACCAGGGACTGGCAGGTCCGCAGCCAGGGATGAGCCGGAGCCCCCGGATCCGCGTCGACCTCCCCGGAGCCATTCATGCCGTCGTGGCCGTCGTGGCCGGCGACGTGGGCCGGCCCTCGTAGCGCCGGAATGCGCACCGCGCCCACCACCACCCCGTCGCTGTCGTCGACGAGGAGGTCCAGACGGCGTTCGGCGCCCTCCAGGACCGCCCTCGCCGCGGCCACCGCGCCCATGGGGACGCCCAGCGAACGGGCGAGGGAGAGCACTCCGGTCGCGCCCACCGGGACGAGCGACAGTGCACATCCGGCCAGTTCCCGCTGCCGGTGCAGCAGGGCCACCGTACGCAGCAGGGCCCGGTCGTCGCCGATCACCACCGGCCTCCTGGAGCCCCTCCTCGCCAGTGCCCGAGCGAATTCCTCGGGCCCTTCCGGGAGACACACTTTTGTCCTCGCACCCGCGCTGAGCACGTCTTTCGCGATTCGTACAGACTCGCCGTCCGTCTGCCGGGCGACCGGGTCGATGACCACGAGGAGCTGGTCGGAAGTCGCCACCTCGGTCATGCCTCGCTTCCTCGGGTAGCATCTTTGTGCAAGAGCCCCTTGCGCTATTGCGCCAGGGGCTTGGTCTATTCCGGGGCATCCGGGTCCGATGGGTTGCGGCCGACGATGGTCGCTGGTGTACGAGGCATGAGCCGTGAGCTCTGACGCGTACGCCCCTGGCCTTGGACATGCCCCGCCCGGAAGGGGTGTACGCGCGTGCCCGCACTTGTGCTGCTCGGTGCTCAGTGGGGTGACGAAGGTAAGGGGAAGGCTACCGACCTGCTTGGTGGGTCTGTGGACTATGTGGTGCGCTACCAGGGCGGCAACAACGCCGGCCACACGGTAGTCGTGGGCGACCAGAAGTACGCCCTGCATCTCCTCCCTTCCGGAATCCTCACACCTGAATGCACACCCGTCATCGGCAACGGCGTCGTCGTCGACCCGTCGGTCCTGTTCTCCGAGCTGAACGGGCTGAACGAGCGAGGCGTCGACACGTCCAAGCTCCTGATCAGCGGTAACGCTCACATCATCACGCCGTACAACGTGACCGTCGACAAGGTGACGGAACGCTTCCTCGGCAAGCGCAAGATCGGGACGACGGGCCGCGGTATCGGCCCGACCTACGCCGACAAGATCAACCGGGTCGGCATCCGCGTCCAGGACCTGTACGACGAGTCGATCCTGACGCAGAAGGTCGAGGCGGCGCTGGACGGCAAGAACCAGCTCCTCACCAAGGTCTTCAACCGCCGGGCGATCGAGGCCTCCCAGATCGTCGAGGAACTCCTCACCTACGCGGACCGGCTCGCACCGTACGTCGCCGACACCGTCCTGGTCCTCAACAAGGCGCTCGAAGACAACAAGGTGGTCCTCTTCGAGGGCGGCCAGGGCACGCTCCTGGACATCGACCACGGCACGTACCCCTTCGTCACGTCGTCCAACCCGACCGCGGGCGGCGCCTGCACGGGCTCGGGCGTCGGCCCGACGAAGATCAGCCGGGTCATCGGCATCCTCAAGGCGTACACGACCCGCGTCGGCGCCGGCCCCTTCCCCACCGAGCTCTTCGACGAGGACGGCGCCGCGCTGCGCCGTATCGGCGGCGAGCGGGGCGTCACCACCGGCCGCGACCGGCGCTGCGGCTGGTTCGACGCGGTCATCGCCCGTTACGCGACCCGCGTGAACGGCCTGACCGACTTCTTCCTCACCAAGCTCGACGTCCTCACCGGCTGGGAGGAGATCCCCGTCTGCGTGGCGTACGAGATCGACGGCAAGCGCGTCGAGGAACTCCCGTACTCACAGACCGACTTCCACCACGCGAAGCCGATCTACGAGACCCTGCCTGGCTGGTCGGAGGACATCACGAAGGCCAAGTCCTTCTCGGACCTCCCGAAGAACGCCCAGGCGTACGTGAAGGCACTGGAGGAGATGTCCGGGGCGCCGATCTCGGCGATCGGTGTCGGCCCGGGGCGCACGGAGACGATCGAGATCAACTCGTTCATCTGACCGCTCCTTTCGCCCTCCGGCGGTCGGCCTGCTTCAGGGCCGGCCGTCGGACGTGCACCAGGGCCGCGCACCCGCCCCGCAGACCCGGCGGTCCGGCTGATCTGGCCGCTGTGAAGCAGCCAGGGTGCTGCTGTGATTTCGGGTGGCCGACGTCCGGCTCATCGCGCGACGAGCAGGAACTGTCGTTCGTCGCCCCCGAGGATGCCGAGGCGGAGCGCGCTGCAGCCCGCGAGACGGTGCTCTCCGACGGCCGTCGGCTCCCCGTCCACACCGTGACACCGGCTTCGGTGCCGGTCTTGCCGGACCAAACCGTCCTGCGCCTGCTGCGTGGCGCGGAGTTCCGTCGGCGGGCCGAAGAACTCCATGGACCTCTGGTTGACCAGGGACTGCGGGTTCGGGACCGGCCTCGCTCTGTGCCTCACGCCCACCGAGGCAGAGGTCCTGCACGTCCAGCTCTGCTGTGCGTCGATGACGCGACGGCCTCGGTGATCACGCCGGTGTCCACCAAGCTGCCCGACTGCCGCAAGCCGACTGCGACCCGTGGGGGCGACACGGACAGGAACGTGTCGCCCCCACGGGTCGCAGTCGACTCGTACCCTTCGGCGGCCCGGGAATCCACGGCAACCCCGACGGGCGTCCCGCACACGTCATGGTGCTGGGACGTCGGTGTCCGTCGGTTCTTCGTCACAGGGGTCATGAAGTGGGGAGCGAGTCGAACGATGGCGGCGCATCGTTCGGCGGGGTGCCCGTGTCAGGGTGATCTGGCGGACGGCTTGCTGGAAGCACGCGAGAGCAGAGAGTCCGGGCAAGGCTGCTGATGTGGTGTCGAGGAAGGTTTTGGGCGCCTGATCGACGCACAAGAGGATGGCAATCGACGAAAATAGGAGGATCATGCACCAGGAGTGCACTGTGCGGCGCTGATGCAGTGCGGCCCGAAGGACGGACAGCGACGCGACCAGCCAAGGTCCGTACACCAGCAGCGGCCACCATGCCACGATGCCGCCCTGCATGCGGGACATGGCCATGACGCGCAAAGGGTCGTAGGCGGCCATCCCGCTGAAAAAACTCACTGCGGAGGCGATGATCGCCGTAAGCGTGGCAATGAGGAAGCTGGCGGTCTGGAGCGTGCCCGGGCGATTGCGCTCACGAACCTTACGGTGACTTTGGCTAATTTTTTGAAAGGGCGGAATTTCCGCCGTGATTTCCTGGAGGTTCCATAGGGACGTGTCGGCGGTCGGGATGGTGACTGCTGTCTCGTCGCGGGCCGCAGGGATTCTTGGGAACTGATCCGCCATGGAGTCCTGGAGCATCCAGGCCAATTCTTCGACCGGATCCCAGCCCGCATCCGGTGGCACCAAGGGTGCCGAGAAAGCCTCGGCCGTGGGCCGGTGTCGGTGTCGCCCCGGGGCTCTGCTGCTGGGCATCCGCAGGTCATCGGCGGAGCGCACTCGGAGATGATCGATTTCTTCGTCGTGCATGACGCAGCCTGGTTATTCCCCGCCCGGGAAGGCGTACAGACCTTGGGATGTGGCCCATCGACGAGTGAAATCATCTTCCAGTGTGCTCATCACGTCCAGGAATTCCCGCACAAGAGACTCAGTGACCGCTAGGGTGACCCGAAACCCACCTCGTGTCAGAGTGCCGTTCGTGGCGGCTGATGAGTTCATGGGGGCAGGGATGTAGATGTAGGGCCCCAGCGTCGTCTTACTGGCCGTCCGGCTCTCCCTCTCTTGTACTGCGAGAGGATGGCGGTGCCCTTCCATGGTTGCCTCGGTCATATCCCGACTAACGTCGTTTCGCTGCAACGGATGTGCGGCGAAACGGGTGAAGGGATACCTGGATAAGCATGGTATCTAGGGGCCATTCGGGCTCATGGATTCCTGTACGAAAAGCGCGTTGTGGCTACTGGGTGATTAGCGAATGTGCGAAGTTGCGAAATAGAGTGAAGATTTCTTGTTGTGGCTACCGTATGAGCAAAGAGGGGTGGGAACCTGCAGGGGTGCCCGCAGAGCAGGCCCCCTGAGCGGAGCCTCCTTCGCTCCCCTTCGGTCGAATTGACCGGGACATGGCCTGTCATGGCCTGCTCTTGGTTCCTGGAGGGCCGGTGTGCCGCCACGATCTACGCGTGTAGCCACCGACTGCTCAGGAGCTCCCCCATGCCCATCTCGCCCTTGAACCGCCGCCAGTTCATGCACAAGTCGGCCGTCACCGGTGCCGCCGTGGCCGCCGCCGGGACCGTCGCGGCAGCCCCCGCGCAGGCCGCCGACCGTGTCGACAGCGCGCACTGCAAGCCGCCCCGCACCTGGTCGTTCTCCATCCTGGGTACCACCGACCTGCACAGTCACGTCTTCGACTGGGACTACTACACGGACGCCGCCTACACCGACAAGGCCGGCAACTCGGTCGGCGTCGCCCGTGTGGCCACCCTC
The DNA here is from genome assembly GCF_036345175.1 of Streptomyces sp. NBC_00576. Classification (NCBI taxonomy): domain Bacteria; kingdom Bacillati; phylum Actinomycetota; class Actinomycetes; order Kitasatosporales; family Streptomycetaceae; genus Streptomyces; species Streptomyces sp. NBC_00576. Next base: position 5,980,083 of record NZ_CP107780.1, read on the forward strand.
ATCAAGCAGCAGCGCGCGGAGAAGGGCGCGGACCACGTCCTGCTCGTCGACGCGGGCGACATCATCCAGGGCACGTCACTGGCGTACTACTACGCGCGCGTGGACCCCATCACGGGCAGCGCGACCAGCAAGAAGGCCCCCGAGCACCCCATGGCCGTCGCCATGAACGCCATGCGCTACGACGCCGCCGCCCTCGGCAACCACGAGTTCAACTACGGCATCGACACCCTCCGTAAGTTCGAGAGCCAGTGCCGTTTCCCGCTCCTCGCCGCGAACGCGCTCGACGCGAAGACGCTCCGGCCCGCCTTCCAGCCGTACACCGTCAAGCACATCCGGGTCCCCGGGGCACCGGACATCAAGGTCGGCATCCTCGGCCTCACGAACCCCGGAATCGCCCTGTGGGACAAGGACAACGTCGCCGGGAAGATGTCGTTCACGGGGCTCGTCGAGCAGGCGAAGAAGTACGTCCCGCGCATGCGTGCCCTCGGCTGCGACGTCGTCTTCCTCACGGATCACTCGGGCCTGGACGGCAGTTCGTCGTACGGGAACGAGCTGCCGTACGTCGAGAACGCGTCGAACCTGGTGGCGGAGCAGGTGCCTGGGATCGACGCGATCCTCGTCGGGCACACGCACACAGAAGTGTCCTCCTACACGGTGACCAACAAGGCGACCGGCAAGGACGTGATCCTCTCCGAGCCGTACTGCTACGGCATGCGCCTGACCGTCTTCGACTTCGAGCTCGAACTCGAGCGCGGCCAGTGGAAGGTGACCAGCACGAAGGCGAAGACCCTCGACCCCAAGGGCGTCGAGGAGGACGAGCACATCACCAAGCTGCTCAAGGCCGACCACGATCTCGTCGTGAAGTACGTCAACACCGCCGTCGGTACGTGTACGGCGGACCTGTCGGCGGCGGAGGCGTGCTGGAAGGACGTACCCGTCATGGACTTCATCCACCAGGTCCAGATGGCCACCGTGGCCACCGGCCTGTCGACCGCGGACGCCGCCCTCCCGCTCATCTCCGTCGCCGCGCCCTTCAGCCGCAGCGCGGACATCCCCAAGGGGGATGTCACCATCCGCGACGTGGCCGGGCTCTACATCTACGACAACACCCTGTACGGCAAGAAGCTGACCGGCGCCCAGCTCAAGGACTACCTGGAGTTCGCGGCGAAGTACTACCACCAGGTGCCGGCGGGCACGGCGGTCGACACCGCGACGCTGACGAACGCCAACAACTTCTGGGACTACATGTACGACACGGCGGCGGGCGTCGAGTACGACATCGACATCGCTGCGGCGGAGGGGGCCCGGATCAAGAACCTCAGCTACAAGGGCAACGCGGTCACGGACGACCAGGTGTTCGTCGTGGCGGTGAACAACTACCGCGCCAACGGCGGCAGCGGCTACCCGCACATCGCCGCCGCCGACATCGCGTACAGCTCCACCAACGAGATCCGCCAGCTGATGATCGACTACGTGACGACGAAGGGAACCCTGAACCCCGCCGACTTCGCGGTCACCAACTGGAAGCTGACGCAGGGCGGGACGGCGGTCTTCCCCGCCTGAGGGAGGGGAGTGGGGTGGCTCGGGCGGCCCGGCATCGGGGCCGTCGGGGCCTGCCCGTAACCCGGTATTCCACGCCTGCGGAACCGGCCGACGCCTCATTACCGATATGCGGGTGGCGGGTGGCGGGTGGCGGCGTGTCACGTTGGGCTTGGGCTCCGGGCCAACTCTCGCTCGTGGTGCGGCGTGTGGTCGTGTCGAGGGAGCAGGAAGGGGGTGACCAGCATGAGAAGGCCGGCGACGGCGATTGCGGTGCGGGGGCCCGTGATGCCGGCCAGCAGGCCCCACAGCCCGGTCATGGCCGCGACAGTTGCCTTACTGGTGACGGACCAGGCTGACAGGGTTCGGGCGATCCGGTCCGTCGCTGTCCGGTCGAGCCGGTAGGTGGCGAACACCGGGTTGAACACGCCCATGCAGGTGATCAGTCCGAACTCGACCGCGATGACGAGCACGAGCCCGGCCACGCCGGGGCGGATGAAGGCCGGCCCGAGCGACCAGCACGCACGCAGTGTCCCGGCGGTGAGCATGACCTGGTGCCGTCCGAACCGTGTGACGAGTCGGGGGGCCAGCCGTGAGCCGATGATGCCCCCGACGCAGGGGAGGCCGAACGCGAGGCCGTACTGCCAGGGGGCGAACCCGAGGTCGCCGAGCATGAGGACGGCGAGCAGCGGCGAGGTCGCCATGATCAGGCCACTGACCAGAACCGTGTTGAAGAACAGGGGGCGCAGGGCCGGATGGGCCAGGATGTACCGCCACCCTTCGAGCAGGTCGCCGAACCGGAGCCGCCCCCGGTGCGCACCGGTGCGCACCGGGGGCGGCTCATGGCCGCCGATCGCACGAATCCCCGCGGCCGAGAGCAGATAGCTGACCGCATCGGCCAGTACGGTCATCACCGGGCCGAACAACCCGATCGCGGCTGTGCCGGCCGGCGGTCCGAGCACGGTGGCGGTCCAGGCCGTGGACTCGAATCGTCCGCTCGCGACGAGCAGGTCCTCCGGTCGCACGAGCGCCTTCAGATACGCGCCACTGGCCGCGTTGAAGGCGATGTCGGCTGCACCGACGACGACGGACACAACCAGGAGTTGGACGAAACTGAGCAGGCCGAGTGCGTACGCGGCGGGGACACTCAGCAGTGCCGCGAACCGGGTCAGGTCCATCGTGACCATCACCGGCCGCTTGCGGCGATACTCCACCCACGGCCCGAGCGGCACCGCCACCGCGGCCCCCACCGCCAGCCCTGTCGCCGCCAGCCCCGACACCGCGGTCGGCCCGGCGTGCAGCACAAGGATCGCGATCAGAGCGAACGCGTCGAACGCGAGCCGCGTGCCGAACGTGCTGACCGCGTACGCCGCCCACAGCCACCCGAACTGCCGGCCCAACTGTCTCCTGCCCACCACGTTCAGCGCACCCCTTGATGTCCCGACCGCACGAACCGACGTTGACCGGTAAGAGCAAAGCTGGCGGCACAACAGCAGGTCAAACAACCAATCTGCTGGGGAGTCACAACCAAACGTTGTGCACTAGGGTGCATTGGCGTGGACATCGACACCGCCCGGACCTTCGTCGCCGCCGCCGACGCGGGGCAGTTCCAGGAAGCCGCCGCCGAGCTGGCGGTCACCCAGCAGGCTGTCTCCAAGCGCATCGCCGCGCTGGAGCGCAACCTCGGCGTGCGGCTGTTCACCCGCACTGCGCGCGGCGCCGAACTCACCATCGACGGGCAGGCGTTCCTGCCCCACGCGCGCGAGCTGCTGCGCGTCGCCGAGCGCGCGGTCGCGTCCGTACGTACCGGGAGCCGTCCGCTGCGCGTCGACGTGCTTGCCTCGCGCAGTGCGGCGTCGGGTCTGATGCGCGGCTTCCACCGCGCGCACTCCGAGATCGAACTCGACGTGGTGTGGCTGTTCGACATCGAGAAAGCCGTCGCCGCCGTTCGGTCCGGTGCGATCGACGCGTCCTTTCGCGCCGTCGGCGTGCCCGGCAGGCCCCTTCCCGAGGACATCGAGTCCGTCCGGGTGCTCGACGAGCCGCTCCAGCTCCTCACCGGCCCCGCCCACGCGCTCGCGGGCGCCCGGTCGGTGACCGTCGCTCAGCTCGCCGGGCACCGGATCTGGATGCCAGGCATCGTCCCCGGTACCGAGTGGGCCGCCTACTACGACGACCTCGTCGCCGAGTTCGGTCTCACCATCGAGGCGACCGGCCCCAACTTCGGCTCCGACGCGCTCCTGGACACCGTCGCCGACACCCCGGCCCTGGCCACCTTCATGGGGGAGCAGACCCGTCTCGTCTGGCCCGCCGGCCACGACCTGCGCCGTATCCCGGTGACCGACCCGACGCCCGTCTACCCGCACTCACTGATCTGGCGCCGCGACAATCCACACCCCGCACTCACCGCACTCCGCGACTACCTCGGCTCCACACAGTCCGGCCGCTCTGGCAGCGAGGCTTGGACCCCCGTCTGGACACAGCGGTAAGCAGCAAGCCAGTTCTCCGTCTCCCGTCGTCCTCCCGGGATCTCCCGACACCTCCCGGGATCTCCCGGCACTAAAGAAACGCTTGCGTTTCGATCGAGACCCCCGTAGTTTGTCGGTACGAAACCGTTTCGTATCGATGGGAATATGTGATGACGACCTCTCCAGTGCTCCTGGCTGTCGCTCTCTCCCTCGTTTCCGCGCTCTGCTACGCCACGGCCGCCGTGGTCCAGGAGCGGACCGCGGCCGGAACGGCGAGTCTGCGCGGGGCGCTCGCCCGGGGCTCGTGGTGGGGAGCGGTCCTCCTCAACGCCGGCGGCGCGCTGCTGCACGTCGTCGCCCTGCGATACGGCCCGCTGAGCCTCGTACAACCGCTGGGTGTACTGACCCTCGTGGTGGCGGTGCCCCTGGGCTCGCTGGTCGCCCGCCGCCGGACGTCGGGCACGCAGTGGCGCGGTATGGCCCTGACCCTCTTCGGGCTGACCGCACTGCTCACCGTCACCGCCTCGGGCAGCGGGCCGGACAGCACCCTGAGTACGACCGAGGTGCTGGTGGTCGCGCTCGCCGCCGCCGCCCTCATCGCGACGCTGATACGGCTGGCCTCGGGCCGCTCCTCCCTTGCCGGCCTGGCTTTCGCGGCGGCCTCCGGCATCGCCTCCGGGGTCGGCTCCACGCTGGCCCAGAAGCTCGCCGTCGGGGCGACGCTGTCGTGGAGCGCGGCGGTGGTCGTGGTCCTCACCGTCGGGTTCGCCGCGGGCGGGCTGCTGCTCTCCCAGAAGGCGTACAGCAGCGGCCTCGGCGGCCCTCTCGCCCTGCTCACCCTCGTCAACCCGGTCGCCGCGTCCGCCATCGGCGTCGCCCTGCTCGGCGAGGGCTTCCAATACGGAGCGACCGGCACCCTGCTCGCTCTGGCGGGCGCGGTGACAGCCGCCCGCGGTGTGGTGCTGCTCAGCCAGCCCCAGCCCCAGCCGCAGTCCCCGTCCCAGCCCCAGTCCGGGTCGCGGCACGATCGTCCCGTCCGCCTCGACGTACGCGTACCGCACCTGCGACCCACCCGGATTCTCACCGGCACCAGCCGGGCGGCCTGAAATGGAGAACACGAAGATGACGACCGCGACGACCATGCCGACCCTGACCGCCGTGCCGCCGCTGGCCGCCACGCCGACTGTGACTGCCGTGACGACGCTGACCGCCGCACCGACTGTGACCGACGTGACGACTCCGCCTGCCATGGCGCCCCTGCCGGCCACGGCGACTCTGCAACTGCGTCCTTGGAGGACCGTGCGCGCGGCGGGACTGGTGGACGTGCCCGCAGTCGTGCGCATGATCGCGTCGCCTCGGCCCTCGCCCTCGCCCTCGGGCGACTTCGTCGCTCCGGACTGGGCGCGGACGCAGAGCGCCATGCGGCTGGTGCTGGCCCACTACGCCCTCGAAGAGGGCCGGATATGGGTGGCCGAGCGGCCGGACGGCGGGCTTCTCGCGGCGGCCGTCTGGCTGCCGCCCGGCGTCGGGTCCGAGCCCCCTGACACCCGCTTCAGCAGCCTGCTCGCCCGTGAACTCGCCGCCGACCCGAAGGACTGCCCGGTCCTGCCGATGTGGCTGAAGGACGTGGGCCCCGACCTGCCGCACTGGAAGGTGTTCATCGTCGGCGCGCTGGACGACACGAGCGCCTGGGACCACACCGTGGCCGCCGACCTGCTGGCCCCGGGCCTGCGCGCCGTCGACGACGAGGCCGCGACCGCCGTCGCGATCACGATGTCCCCCCGTCACGGGGACCAACTGCGGTCCCTTGGGTTCCGCGGCCCGAGTGAGGTCCGTCTCGGGCCGGGCGCGAGCGGATGGCTGACGACTCGTCACTCGATAGGCAGGACAGGGCAATTGAGCGCCTGAGGACGGGACTTCGTCACCGGTCTTCTCGTGGTGGCTCGGTGCTGCCGCCCGAGGCCGTTACGGGTTTCGTGTGGAGGACCTCGCGGGCCTGTTCGGCGGCGCGGACGGTGCTCTCGGAGACGAAGTCGAGGAAGCGGGCGATGTTCTCCAGGCGGGCGGCGGCCGGGGTGCCGGAGCCGAGGACGCCGACGCCCTGCTGTGCGATCCCGACGATCTGGGCGATGGCGCGGGCGCTGGCCAGCATCGACTCGTACCAGACGTCGTCGTCGACGACATAGCGCTCGCGGCGGCGTTCGCCCGGTTCCCGGCGGACCATGCCCTGGCTCTCCAGGAACGCGATCGCCTTGGACACGGACGCCGGGCTGACGTCGAGGCGCTGGACGAGTTCCGACGCGGTGAGGCTGCCGGAGTCGGTGAGGGTGAGGCAGGTCATCACCCGGGACATCATCGTGGGCATGCCCGACGCGGTGAGGACGGTGGTGAACACCTCCTCGTACTCCCGTACGGCCTCGGCGTCACGTCCGTAGGCAGGCGTCGGTGCCTGTGGCCCCCGGGGTGTGGTGGTCCTGCGCCGGTGGGCGCGGCGTTCGGTGGCGCGGTGGGCCAGGTCGGCGCGGTAGGCGGTGGGGCCGCCGTTGCGCATCACCTCACGTGTGACGGTGGAGGTCGGACGCTCCAGGCGCCGGGCGATCTCCGCGTAGGCGAGGCCGTCGGCCAGCCCCAGCGCGATCTGCTGACGTTCGGGCTGGCTGAGCCTGCCTCCCGGCATCGCGGTCTCCTTTGTGGTCGCTGCTGGTCGATGGCGCCTCAACCATAGCGTTCACCTCCATTGCATTGCAACGAGTGCGACCTCCGTTGTTGCGTTAAACCGGAAACCATTGCAATGAAATCCTGGCTTTGAGCTGCAATGATGCCAATAATGCGCAACGAGTTCGTTGCTAGATCTTCGAATGCAACGTAGCTTTTCCATTGTTCGAAACGACGGAGTGAAGCCGGCCGATCGGCCGGCCAACCAGCCCAAGGAGCGCACGATGCAGAAGTTCGACACCACCGCCCCCATCACCGCCGTCCTCGACATCCCCGCCGGGCGCATCCGGTTCATCGCAGCCGACCGCACCGACGCCACCGTCGAGGTCCTGCCCTCCAGCGCCTCGTCGAGCCGCGACGTGAAAGCGGCCGAGCAGATCGCGGTCTCCTACGACGACGGCGTCCTGCGGATCGAGGCCGCCCCGGCGAAGAACCGCATCCTCGGCCAGTCGGGATCCGTCGAGGTGACCGTCCAGCTGCCCGCCGGTTCCCGCGTCGAGGCGAAGGCGGCCAGTGCCGAACTCCGGGGCGTGGGACGCCTCGGCGACGTCACCTACGAGTGCGCGCAGGGCACCGTCAAGCTCGACGAGACCGACAGTGCCCGCCTCACCCTCCAGGCCGGCGACATCTCGGTCGGCCGCCTCGGTGGCCCCGGCGAACTCCGCACCCTGAAGGGCGACCTCCGCATCACCGAGGCCGTACGCGGCACGGTCACCCTGCGCACCGAGTCCGGCGAGATCACGGTCGGCGCCGCCCGCGGAGTCTCCGCGACCCTGGACGCCGGCACCTCCTACGGCCGCATCAGCAACGCACTCCAGAACACCGACGGCGCCGCCGCTCAGCTCAACATCCAGGCGACCACCAGCTACGGCGACATCACCGCCCGCAGCCTCTGAACCGGCGGAACCGTGGTTCGGGCGGTCGGGATCGAGGGACGGGTACGGGGAGGAACGCGGCGGCCCAGGTCTTGCCGGTGAGGGCGAGCCTCGGCCTGCTAATCGGGCCTGTTCCTCGCTCCCGCGACTTGCGCCGACGTCGGCCTTCTTGGGGCCCCCGCTCCGCCGCCGACGGTGGCCGACGAGGAGGCGGGCCCCGGGTCCAAGGCTTCGCGGACGGCGGTCAGGATGTCCTCGGTGGCGGCGCCGAGCGCTCGGGCGGCGGAGGTGAAGTCCCGGGCCAGGGTGGTGAGTTGGTCGACATTGTGCGGGTGCGGCTCGGACGGGAGCGCCGCGACCCGGGTGCCCGCGCCACGGCGGGTACGGATCAGCTCTGCGGCCTCCAGCTCGCGGTAGGCGCGGGCCACGGTGCCCGGCGCCAGACCGAGGTCGGTGGCGAGTTGGCGCACGGTCGGCAGCCGTTCGCCCTCGGTCAGCCGACCGGTGACGATCAGCGCGGCGAGCTGGGCGCGGATCTGCTCGTACGGCGGGACCTGGCTGGTGGTGTCGACGCGGACGGCGGGGTCACTCATCGTTGTAGGTCCCGCCCTTGGCCGTCTCGTCCTCGACCGCGCGGGGGGCGACCACGGTGACCAGGGACCAGCCGACGGTGAACAGGTTCAGCAGGGCCAGGGGGTAGAACACCCAGAAGGTGAGGGCACCCAGCCCGCCGGCGCAGCCCGTCTCCGTCAGCGAGACGGAGACCATCAGTACGGCGTACAGCTGCTGGCTCGACACCAGCAGGCCCCAGGCCCCGGTGACCGCCCACGCGCGGTCGCGTCGCTGCTGTTCCTCGCCCGGGCCGTCGGCGATGCGGCGCAGGGCCCAGACGCAGGTGGGGGTGGCGACGGCGAGTGCGCCGAACATCGGGAGGCTGTAGTACAGGCCGGGCCAGGGGCCGAGGGCCGCGCGCATTCCGTTGCAGGTGACGTGGGCGACCTTGCCCGTGCTGAATATGCGGTCGGGGTCGACGGAGGCCGTGGCGGCCGTGATCACCAGCAGGGCGACGAGGGAGACGCCCTGGAGGGCGATCAGGGGGCCCATGCGTGGCGGCACATGGTTTCTGACCAGGCGCGGGGCGAGACTCGCGGTGCGTACGGCTTCCTGGGGGCGCAGGGTCAGGGCGTCGGCGAGCAGGACACCGGCCACCGCGCACAGGCCGAAGGCTGTGATGCAGAACACGACGCGCTGCTCGAACTCGATGTCCCCCAGCGTGGACAGGGCCTGCGCGACCACGATGCCGATGGCCAGACCGGACCAGCGGGCGTAGTACTCGGCATGGTCGAGGAACCGGGACTGGAGCGGGACGGTGTCGAGCATGTCGAGCATATGGAGATCCCCCCAGATCATCTTGTATCAAGCGGTGGGTACAAGATGCCTCGGTCGGAATCTTGTGTCAAATGCTCGATACAAGACGACGTATGGAGAGACGGCTCTGCTCGTCTGGCCTACTCGGGCGGTGGCCTGTCCTGCTCAGCGCGATGCACCTGGCTGCGTGCGCCGTCGTCCACCTCGCCGTCGGCGTCCTCGCGCGCACGGTCCTGAAGGCCCGGCCCTCGGCAGCACGGGTCGTCACCCGCAGCAGCGGTGCCATGATGATCGCCATCGGTGGGTTCCTGCTGGTGGAACGCCTGGCCGGCTGAGGAACCCGCCCCCTCCACCCGACACGGACCCGAAGGAGAGCGCGTACGTGGAAGACCAGACGCAGCAGGAACAGGTGAGCCCCACGGTCCGCAAGCGCGTCCAGGACAGCTTCGACAGCCAGGGCCTCATGGCCCACCTCGGCGCACGCCTCACCCACATCGGCCCTGGCCGCGTACACATCGTGCTCCCGGCCCGCCCTGAGGTGACCCAGCAGCACGGCTACGTCCACGCGGGCGCCACCAGCGCCGTCGCGGACAGTGCCGGCGGCTACGCCGCGCTCACGCTGGTCTCCGAGGATTCCGACATCCTCACCGTCGAGTACAAGATCAACCTGCTCGCCCCCGCCGCGGGCGACTACCTGGAGGCGATCGGGACCGTGCTGAAGTCCGGACGTACCCTGACCGTCTGCCAGTTGGAGGTGTACGGAGGCAGGGGCGGCGGTGAGAGGAAGCTCGTCGCCAACGGGCAGCAGACGCTGATACGCGTGGACAGGCCCGCCCAGTGAGTCCCAGCCGTCCCAGTCGTCCCTGTCGTCCCAGCCGTCGTGGCCGACTTGGTGGCGGCGCCCCCTCCCCGACGCCAACACCCTGCTGCCGCGCGGACGGCAACCAGCCACCAGCCAGGCCGCGCTAGGACCGCGTCGCCGTCCCGCACTCGTCCCCAGCGGACTCGCTCCGCCTGATCGGCGCGCTGCGGTCGTACGGGTCGACCGCCGTGCCGGTCTCCTCCACCTGGCGGTCCGTGCCGAAGGGCGGGGTGAGGTAGCCCGTGGTGGTGCCGCAGCCGCCGTTGGTCATGTCGTATTTGTACGAGACGATCGAGAACGTGCCCGGCTCGGTGATCACCTTGTCAGGGTCGTCCCAGCTCAGGATCAGCTCGCGCCGGACGATGGTGCGCACGATCTCGTCCCCGTCGCCGCCCGCGACGGCGCGGGTGACCGGGTAGACGAAGGTGACGTCGGCGGTCACCTGGAGCGCGCCGCGCTTGCCCTCCCGGTAGCTGAGCAGGCCCCGCGTCTTCACGACATCGCCGACCAGGCGGATACGGGAGGGCTGGAAGCGGCTGACCAGGAGGAGGGGGTCGTTCTCCTCGCTCGGGGCCCGGAAAGCGGATTTCAGAAGGTCTTGGACGTCCTTCTGGTGCGGGTTGATCAGCGCGATCGCCGTCTCGGGGCGCTCACCCCGCAGCACCCCACGGTCCAGGTTGGACGCGACGAGGAAGTCCCGGCTGCGGGCGAGGGCCCGCTCGACCTCGGCCGCGCTCATCCAGCCGACCGCCTTGGCCTTCGGCACGGTGATCCCCGCTGCTCCGCTCGCCCAGCTCTCCGCCGGCGAACCGCGGAACGGCCTGTCCACAGTGGGGCGTTGAGCCGCCTCCGTCGGAGGCGCCTGGGTCGGGCGGGCGGTCTCGGCCGCCAGCGGCGGGGAGGCAGGGTCGTCGCCGGCGAACAGGTCCAGTATCGGCCCCGGCGCGAGCGCCACCACGAGCAGCATCAGCGAGGCCAGCAGCCCGACCACGTACCAGCCCGTGCGCCGCTTGGGCTGCGCGGGCGTGTAGCTGCGCCAACCTTCCGGGCCACGGTCGGGCTCCGCGTGCAGCCGCTTCGCCACGTCGCGGGCCCGCGCCGACGGCTCCTTGGGGGCGTCGGCGGCACCCGCCACCGACTCCCGCAGAAACCGCTCCCACTCCTCGTCGGACCTGGACGAGCCGTCCGGCCCCGTACCCGTACCCGCGCCCATCCCCAACCCCCTGGCAATCAGTAGACCGCGGCCCGCTCCCCTGGGACGCGTCCGCATAATGACACAGAGCACTGACACCTCAACATGCGAACTCACCAGCCCCGAGGCCGGTGTTGCCCCCTGCGGCACTCAAGGAGTTCCCGGTCGGCGTTGCCGCGGTCCAGCGGGTCAGGATCGAGGCGAGGCCCCTGGACGCGCCGCACGCCCAGGAGCCGTCGGGCTCCTGGGCGTGTTCGGGTCGTCGCCGCCCTGACCAGGCCTTGACCAGGCCCTGTCGGCCTAGCGGGCGCTGTGCGCGTCGGGTGTCGGCAGGTGCTCGCCGGGGATCACCGTGGGGGTGGTCGTCGGGCGGGCGCTGTCGACGGAGGAGGCCAGGGCCGAAACCCGGGAGGACCGCGCCGTGGCAGCCGTCGCCGGCACCACACCGCCCGCCGCCCACATGGTGGACGTCCAGGCGCTGCTCGCCGCGATCGCGGAACCGATGCCGGTGCGGTTGGCCGGCGGGTACGACGTGCTGCCGCCGAAGGTCTGCACCACCGAGATGCTCGCGGCCCGCTGGCTCAGGTAGTACGCGGTCGGCGCCGAGAGCGTGGCCCGGGCGGACCAGAGCACCGGGCCGTAGCCGGCGGAAACCGCGCTGCCTGCGACGGCGTTCTGCCAGGACCAGGTGTCCTGGACGGTGGCCCACGTCGGCGAGGTCCACCAGAAGCGGGCCAGGTTGGCGGCGACGTCCTCGTGCGTCTTGCCGCCGATCTTCCAGAAGTTCCAGACCTTGTTGAGGGTCACGTTCTCGATCGCCTTGCCGGCGTTGTAGCCGACCGTCACCAGCCCCGTGGTGTTCGGGTTCAGGGCGTTCAGGTAGTTCCTGACCGAGGCGGAAACGCTCTGCCCGTTCGTCAGCAGGACCACGCCCTTGCCGCGGTACCCCAGCGACCCGGCGGCCGCGGAGGCGGCGATCGGATCGTGGTACTCCTTGCCGTCGGCGACGAAGATCCAGCTCGGGGCCGTCGTGATCTGCTTGGCGACCCTGACCGACAATCCGGAGAGGTCCGTACCGTCGAGGCGCACCGGCTTGTAGCCGAGCGCCTGCACCTGGTTGGCCACGTTGGAGGCGAGGACGCGGGTGCCGCCGTTGAGGTAGACGGCGCTGCCCCTGGGAAGCGAGCGCTTCAGTTCCGTGGCCGCGGTGGAGTCCAGCCGGCCCCCGGAGGTCAGCAGGACCGGACCCTGCTTCTCGGCGGCCAGCGCGATCGCCGGGGCCGAGTACGTGGCATTGCCCTTGTTGACCAGAACCGCGGACCGGGCGGTGATCAGGTCGGGCTCATGCGTTCCGCCCGACTTGTCGAACGTCCAGCGGGACGCGGCCCCGTCGATACCGATGGAGCCGGTGCCGTAGATCCGGGCCAGGATGTTCTTCCGCAGCGGCTGCCACGCGGGCTTGCTGCCCTTGCCCGCCCCGGTGAGCTGGGTGGATGTCCCGCTCCCCAGGTCGAGGATCCGCACCGTCTGCACATCGTCGGACCAGCCGGCGTGCGAGCTGTGCGCCTCGTAGGCGATCCGCCCGCCGGCGGGGTCCCAGCTCGGGGCGAGGTGATCGGACGCGTCGGTGGTCACCTGCTGGACGTTGGTGCCGTCCGCTTCGGCCGTGAACAGCTGCGTCCAGTCGTCCACCACGCGCGTGAAGGCCAGCTTGCTGCCGTCCGCCGAGAACACCGGTGAGGAACCGGACGTGATGATCTTCTTCAGCGTCTTGGTGACGGGGTCGAACTTCCAGATGCTCGGACTGTCCGTGAAGCAGCCGTAGTTGTTGCGCCGTTCGAAGGCCAGGGTGCCCGTGGGGCTTGCCGTCGGGTGCACGTCGCAGACCGTCGACGGCTCCTGGGCGTTCGTCAGCAACGGCTCCGGCGCCCATGAGGCGTCCGACGGCCCGTAGACGAGCTGGCCGCCGGTGCTGAACACCACGTACCGGCCGTTCTGCCAGAACGTCGGGTCCGCGTAGGGCGCGCTACCTGGGCGCACCCCCGTCGCCCACGGCAGGGTGAGGGGCGCGGTGCTGCCGGTGACCCGGCCGGTGACCAACTGGCTCTCTCCGGCCACCAGGCGGCTGCCGTCCGGCGCCCAGTTCGGGGTGTAGCCGTAGTTCGGGATGTTGGGGACGGAACGCAGGCCGCTCCCGTCCGGGTTGACGATCGCGATGCCGGTGCTACCCCCGTACAGACCGATCTGACCGGGCGTCACACCACCGGTCGCGGCCTGCGCGCCCGGTGCCACGGCACCGAGCAGGCCGGCCGCCAGCGAGGCAGCCGACGTGAGCGCCGCGAGATTGCGGCGCGTGCGAGAACTCAATGGAAAGCCCCCCAAAGAATGATGGTTTATCTGCCACCGAGCGTCTCGGCCCGCGCGCCACATCACGGCGTACTGGTGTACAGCCCATACGCCACCCCGGCGCACACACGCCGTGCGCAGCGCCCCAGATGCCAGGCCCCAGCGATCACTCGTCGGCAGCAGAACATTATGTGACGCCGTACGGGCCGCTGGAAAGCACTATTCGAACATCTTGCGAACAACATCTTGCGAACAACATGTTGTATCCACTGGCGGCAGCGATGACGCCGCGTCAGCTGGATGCCCTGCTGGCCCTCCCGGATGAGACCGCGGTCGGGGTGCTGGCGCGGCGGCTGGACTGAGCTGGTGACAACTCCCGCGCGTATTCGTGACTCGTGCGCCAGAATGCCCGGATGGAAGCGGGCACGGTGGCGGAACTGGTCGGTCAGGCACTGGCGGCGGCGCGTGTTGCCGAGGAAACGGATGACTGGGACGAGTACGGGACGCTGCTGCGGCGGGCGGCAGTTGACGGGGTGAGGTCGCTGCCGCTCGGCTTGGAGCTGATGGGTTCGGATGACCCGGCCGAGCGTGAGACGGGCTGTGACCTGTTGGGCCACGCGAGCGATCAAAACGAAGGGGTCCGCGCCGAGACGGCGGCCGCGCTGGTCGCGCTCGCGGAGCGGGAGACCGAGGGCCGCGTGCTGTCGTCCCTGGTGTGCGCGATCGAGAGGACGTACGACCAGCGCGCCGTCCCTGTCCTCGCCGCCCTCGCGGGCCACCCCGACGCCGAGGTCCGCCAGCGAGTGGCCAGCTCCTTTGCGGGGGTCACCACCGGACTGCCGGACGGGCCGGACATCCGCGCACTCATCACACTGACCCGCGACGACGACCCTGAGGTCCGCAACTGGGCGACGTTCACGCTGGGCTTCCAGGCCGAGGTCGACAGCCCCGCGATCCGCACCGCGCTCTGGGAACGGACGACCGACGAGAATGCGGATGCCCGCGAGGAAGGCATCCGCGGACTCGCCCGGCGACACGACCTGCGCGTCGTCCCGCTGCTGGCGGAACTGTTGGACAACCCCGAGGGCGCGCACGTCCTCACGTTCAGCGCGGCCGCGATCATGGGCATCCCCGAACTACTGCCGGCTTTGCTGAGGTACGAGCCCGGAGACGCCGGAGTCACCGCTGCCGTGAATGCCTGCGACCCGATGCGGCGGGCCCACTTGGACGCCTCTGCCTGGGACCTGATGTGCGCACTCCACCGCCTCCGCCCCGACCTGGACGCCGCCGTTTACATGGAGCGCTTCGACTACGGCCTGTCCCTCGGCCTCGCCGCCACCCTCGGGTCCTCGGGCTACTCCGTCGAGGCTCTGCTCGAGTGCGCGGACGGCGACCCAGCGCGCGCTGCCGAACTGGTCGCGTCCGACCTGCCGAGGAGCCCCGGGGGCAGCAGTTGAACTCCTGCTGAATGCATACCGTGCTGACACTGTCAGCGAGGTAGAAGACCAGATCAGCCCGGGTGATCTTCGCAAGAGGTCCAGATAACGGCCTGACAACCACTTCCCACCACCGATCCAGGCGTGGTGGTAATCGCAGAGCAGGTCGGCCGCTGTGTTGAGAACGAACCCGGCCAGTCGGACAGGCGGAATTCAAAGCCACCGCTGTGCCGCCTCGACGCTGTCCCCGCCGCTGGTGTTGAACGCGATGGCGGCCTGGGGCGCATGGCGGCGGATCAGGTTCACGATCTGCTCGAAGAGCGGCAGCAGTTGCTCGGCCTTGCGGATTCCGCCTCCGACGACCACGACATCCCACGGGCGCTCGGTCAGCGATGTGACGAGAGTGGACTCGGCTGATTCATCGAACACGACCAGCGTCATGGCCGCGTCGATGCCATGCTCGCCGAACCGGGCCAACTCCGCGTCGAGAGCCGTACGAAGCGCCTTCCCGTCGACGCCGGGTATCGCTTGCGGGTCGTAACCGACAACGAGTGCAGAAGACATGCCGGCAACCTAGCAACGCTGCCGTGGCTCAGGCGGTACGGGCGACGAACGCGGACCAGGCTTCGCCGGTGACGGTGAGGTTCGGGCCGGCCGGGTTCTTGGAGTCGCGGATGTGGATGGCGGCGGTGGGGGTGTGGGGGCAGGGGGCGATCTCCACGCAGTTGCCGCCACCGCTGTCGCTGTACGTCGACTTGCGCCAGGCGTAGGCGACTTCGACGCAGTTACCGCCGCCGTCGTCGCTATAGCTGGACTTGAACCACCGCAGTGCATTGGCGTTGCTCATGGTTCCTCTCCTGCCAACCGTTCGATGAGGCTGAGTGAGTCGTCGGGACTCAGGGCCTGTGATCGGATCTTCGCATAGCGGTGCGCGAGTTGGGCCACCTCGGGTGGATCGCTGACCAGGATGCCCTGGTCCTCGATCTCCATGTAGACGACGTGGTCGTGGTCCTCAGTGACGAGGAGTTTCATAGGGCCACGGGCACCAGCATGCGATCCGCGCAGGCCGCGGTCCAGTGGGAGTACTTGCAGACACACATTCTCCCTCTGTGCGTCCGCGGCGAGCGAGCGCAACTGCCCGCGCATGATGTCCCAGTCGCCGAACGGCCGCCGCAGCACGGTCTCTTCGAGGATCAACTCGATCATCGGGGCAGGGTCGCGGTCGAAGAGTGCCCGGCGGGCGAGCCGAGCCTCGACGAGTTCGTCGCGCTTCTGATCGGAGACCGTCGGAAAGCCGCCCCGGATGAGTGCCTGGGCGTACGGCTCGGTCTGGAAGATGCCGTCGATGACGAAGCTCTCGTACGAGGAGATCGTGACCGCGCCCCGCTCCAGCCCCGCGACTCCCCGGAACCGAGCCGGATACTTCTCCAGCAGCATCCACTTACGTGCCTTCTCGAAGACGCCCAGCCCACCCCCGAGCACCTCCTCCAGCTTGACGAGCATCTTGTCGCTGGCGGGCTGCGCGCACGTCTCCATCGCGCTGATCGCCGATGCCGTGTAGCCGATCAGCTTGCCCAACTCCTCCTGCGTGTACCCCTTTTGCTCGCGCAGGGCCTTCGCGAGGGCGGCGACCATGTGTGCCGTGCCGCCCGCTTCCACCTTGTTGCCCGAACTCGCCATCCGGTCACTCCCGAACTCAACCGAACTCAACTGGTCACCACCGACCCGCGCCGAATTCCGACAGCTACGTATGCTCGACACAGAGTTATGGAAAAAGCTAGACCCGGCCACTCAAACTGTTCCCATGAACACGGAAAGTGACGAGGTAAACCTCGACGAACCCCTGCTGATCCCTGACATTCCCGACTGGGTCCCGCCCACCGGCATCCAACTCCGCAAGGCGGGCGTCCAGTTCGACGCGGTACGGGTGGACGGCGACGAGGGCAGGGCGGCGGCGGACCGGCTGGCGCGGATGACCGGCGGCGCGCCCGGGCCGGTCGTGGAGGAGGCGAACGGGAATCGTGCCGTCTACTTCCTCGTGCCCGCGGGTGCGACGTCCCACCGGATCTGGCCGCCCGGGGTCACCCGTCTCGCGTCCGGTCCGGGCCGCATCGCCTACATCCCCGTCCCGGCGCTCAACGGCCAGACATGGCCGCTGACTTGGCGTTATCGGCCGACGGGGAGAGATCACTTCGTACACGCGTTGCTTTTGAAGGCGGCGCTTCACCCCGAAGAGTGAAGAACGCGAACTTCCGCCCGGGAAAAGCCCGTTCAGCTTGCATTCGTCGCTCTGCGTGCCCTTAGAGTCACGGAAACAAGAAGACCCCCGCGGTGCGCCAACACCCGGGGGCTCGGCACCGAGAGATTGCACCTCCCCATGCGGATTCATCGTACGACGCCCACGCGCGCCTTTTCAGTCTTCTCCAACGCCCTTCTCCGCGACCGGAGTCTCTCCTGGTGTGCGGTAGGCGTACTGACGTACCTCCTCAGCCTTCCGAACGGCGCCCGCGCCACCATCCGCACCCTCGCCGAGCAGCGCAAGGAAGGGCGGGCTCGGATCGCCGCCGCCCTGCATGAGCTGGAGGAATCCCGGTATCTGCGGCGGGTGGTGCGCAAGGACGAGGAGTCCGGGCAATTCTCCACGGTGTACGAGGTGTTCGACACTCCGTACGAGGACGAGCCCCCTGCGGGTGAATCCGAAGAAGTTCAGAACCGGGCCTCCGGTGAGTCGGAATCCGTGGCCTCGGGAGCTCTCCCTTCGGGAGAAAAAACCAGGGAAGAAGAACCTCCCTCCCCGCCGTCGGCCGACGCGCCGTCGGCGGGGACCGAGGCCGGGGCCGAAGTGCCACCCGGCGAGTCCGAGGCTCCGCCCGGCGAACGCACCGCGCTCGCCGCGCGGTTGCTCGGCTCGCTCAGGCGCACCGATCCCCGGCTGGCCCTCGGTGCCGCCGAGGCGTTGCGGCTCGCGCCGCTGGTCGAGGAGTGGTGGGCGGCCGGGGCGAGCAGCGCCCAGGTCCGCGCAGCCCTGACACAGGGGTTGCCGTCGCCGCTGTACTCGCCCCGCGCCATCGTCGAGGACCGCCTGCGCCGCAAGTGCCCGGCTGCTCCGGCCGCTCCGGCAGATCCAGCCGCTGCCGTTGGTGAGTCGGCTGGGTCAACGGCCGTGCCTGTCACGACCGTTGAGATCCGCAAGCCAGGTGCCTCCGGCGGCTACCGCGAGGCCGCGCGACGCGGCGGGGCGCTGGCCCGCGCGCTGCTGCAGGGGCGGCCCGCGCCCGCGTAGGCGCACGCAGACTCCCGGCCGTGCGTCCGCGTGGCCGGGTCAACCCACCCGGAAGGAAACAGGATGACCGCATTGCTTGAGCGGCCTACGACGGTATACCGGCGGTATACTGTCGTCATGGCTGACACCACCGTCAAGGTCGACCCCGCAGTCCGTGACCGCCTCATGGTGCTCGCCCGTGAACGCGGGATGACCATGCGCGACCTGATCGCCGAGCTGGCGGGGGCCACGCCCACGCAGGAGGAGCTGCGGAAGCGGTACGAGGAGACCAAGGCGTACTGCGAGACGCACTTCGGTGTCACCCTCACCGACGAGGACCACGACAGGGTCGAGAAGGTGTGGCAGGACCTGGAGGCCGGACAGGAGGTGGAGAGCCTGTGAGCGCCACAAAGGGAGGCGGAAGTCCTGGAGCCGCCGGTCCCGCCGGACCCGCCGGATCGACCGGTGTCGTCTTCGACGAGTCGGCGCTGCTGGCGCTCGGGTCGGGCAACTCGCTCGCCTCGCAGTTCGTGTCGAACACCGAGCACGGGCCCACCCGGCACGTGTACGTGCCCGCCCTCTGCCTCGCCGCCGCCGATGGCATGCGCAAGGGGCTGGCCGAGCACATCGGCGCCCTGCCGGCTGTCGAGATCGTCGAGTTGGACTTCGCGGGCGCGTCCACCGTGGGCGCGCTGCTGCGTGACGGGGTGGAGTGGCGGCTCGGTCACGCGGTCCACCTGTCCCGCCCGACGGTGGACTGGCCGAACGGGCGGCGCGTGCTGACCGTCGACCCCGATCTGTACGCGGATATGCCTCTCGTGCGGACCCTCAGGCTGCCGCGTCAGAGGTAGCTCCAGGCAGGGGGCCCGCGCCCGAGGGGGGTGCGGGCCTCGGGCGTGTGCGCGACAACCGCCTATACCGGGCATAGGGTGGAAAAGCACAAAATGCGCGCTCAAGGTGCCAGGCGAGGAGAAGGTGAGTGCGATGCGCGTCATGATCAAGGCGCAGTTCGACACGGAGAAGGCCAACGAGGCCATACGCAGCGGCAAGCTGCCGGAGCTGATGAAGGAGACCCTGGACCACCTCAAGCCGGAGGCCGCGTACTTCGGGCCCGAGGACGGTTGCCGGACCTGCTGGCTGGTCGTCGACATGAAGGACAGCTCCGACATCCCGCCCACCGCCGAGCCGTTCTTCACCCAGTTCAACGCCAAGGTCTCGTTCACGCCCATCATGAACGCCGACGACCTGCAGAAGGGTCTCTCCCAGATTCGCTGAGCGCACGCACAGATCCACTGAGCGCCCGGTTCCGCCGAGCGCGGCGCCGGCTGCCGCCGCTCAGCTGAAGACGATCATCGACCCCTGCGCCAGGCTCCGCGTCGCCGCCGCGTTCAGGCCCAGCCACACATGCCGTTCCCGGGCGAACGGGCTGTCGTCGAACGGGGCCGGTGCCGCCGGTTCCTCCAGTGACGTGGGGGTCAGCGGCGGGGCCGGGGCCAGCGGGGGGTTCGCCGGGTTGATGCCGAGCGAGGGGGCCACGAACTCCAGCTCCCGGAGCAGGGTTTGGGACGAGCCCAACGGGCCGCCCCCTGCCAGGAGTTCGTCGCTCGAGAGTGGGTGCGGGAAGTCCACGGGGACGTAGGCGCCCGCGTGGTCGTAGTGCCAGACCAGGTGCGACTGCTGGGCGGTCGCCTCGAACATCTCCAGCAACTGCTCGTAGTCGCCGCCCAGTTCGCCCACCGGCGTCACCGGCAGACCGCACACCTGGAGGAGATACGCACGGCGCAGGAAGTGCAGCGCGTCGTAGTCGAAGCCCGCGATCGGGGCCACGTCGCCGGACAGCCCCGGCATGTACGAGTACACCGGCACAGGTGGCAGTCCTGCCTCGCCCAGCACCTTGTCGTAGAGGGCGAGTTCCTCGGCGAAGGGGTTGTCGGGGGTGTGACACAGCACGTCGACGAGTGGGACCAGCCACAGGTCACAGGCCAAAGGAGGACTCCTCGCATCGTCGAAGGCGGCGGTCAGGCACCGTGGGCAAAGCAGTCAGGGCAGCGTAATGGGTCGGGGGCGGGTCGGTCCCCTGCACGACTGGCCAGACACCGACAGGAACAGGTCAGGAACAGGTCAGGAAGCCGACCGCTTCCCGGCGGCTCACGACCCGTCGTGCAGGTCCCATACCCACACCCCGCCCGTCCACTTACCCGGCTTGCCCGTCAGCTTCTCCAGCGTCTCGCGCAGCACCCCGTCGTTGGTCTGCGGGGCCAGCACCAGCACGCCCGCCCGCCAGTACGCGAAGTCCTTCTTCGCCTGCGCCTGCCAGTTGGCGCCGATCGTCGGCGCGACGCCCGTGTAACGCACGTCCCGCAGCATGTTGGAGGTGAAGCGCGGCGAGGCACCGTAGATACCGACGCGCTCCTCGCCGTACGGCCCGTTGAAGTACCCGCCCGGCAGCTTGAAGCCGAGGTCGGCCGCCGTCTGCCAGTGCAGCGACTCCGCGTTGCCGGGATCGGGCAACGGCACCGGCACGAGCGACTCGCCCTTCCCGACGTACGACTTCCACCCGCCGTCCGCGATGAAGGGGGGCACGGCGGTGCGTTCCACCGACTTCAGCGGGGCCGGGACGATCGGCAGCACGGCGAGAAGGACGGCCAGTGTGCCGAAGTACTGCGTGGACAGGCGGCGGGTGGCCGCCAGTTGTTCCACCGCGATGGCCACGAGCATGCCCAGCGCGGGTGCGCAGATCATCGCGACCCGGCCCTCGATCACCGACTCGAACAGCGGCTTCTTCGCGAGCAGCGCCCACGGCCCCGGCAGGACGGTGTCGGTCAGCGGGATGCGGAACTCGGGGCCCAGGGAGAGGAAGGCGGCGGCGACCGCCGTGAAGGCGAGCGCCTTCACCGCCGTGCGCTCCCACATCCGTACGACGATCGCGAAGGCCAGGAGGACGAGCGGCCAGCCGTAGAAGGCGTTCTGTTCGGTGGGGTTGAGGGAGAGCGCGTTCGCCCGGTCGCGGTCGCCCGCGATGAGGGAGCGCTCGGCGAAGGAGAGCAGCGCGAGCGGACTGTTGCCCGCGTTGTCGCCGTGCAGGACGCTCTTGTAGCTCTGCGGTCCGAAGAACTGCCAGGCCAGCGGTAAGGCGACGATCGGCAGGCAGACCGCGCCACCGATCAGCAGGCCGCGCAGCAACGGGCGCCAGGCGGCCTTCGCCACCTCCCGGCGTACGACGGCGTAGGCGAGGGCGAACAGGCCCATCCCCATCGCCGCCAGCAGCAGCGGCTCCTCACCGAGGAAGATCTGGTACGCCGCCATCAGGCCCAGGATCACGCCGTCGCGCTTGACCCGCGCGCCCTCGCACAGCCGCAGGGCGCGGTCGATGATCAGCGGCATCATGAAGAGGATGACGAAGTTCGGGTGCGCGTTGGCGTGGCTGACCATCGGGGGCGCGAAGGTCGCCAGGGCCGCTCCGGCGAAGGCCGCACCCCGTTGCCGTACGACCCTTTTCACGATCAGCCAGTACCAGGCCGTCGCGGTCACGGCGAGGCCCAGGGTCATCACCAGGGCCAGGGAGACCGCCGGGCCGGCGAGGAGCGTGATCGGCGCGAAGGGGACGGAGAGGCCGAGCATGACCGTGTTGGCCATGAGGTTCACGCCGTCGGGGAAGCCCTGGAGGTCGGTGAAGAGCGGGTTGCGGAAGTGGCTGATGTTGTCGGCCGTGACCGCGAAGAACCACTCCCACTGGTTCTGGTCCTGGAGCGAGTCCGGGAGGTAGCGGCCCGCCGGGTCGACCCAGCGGCCCGCGTACAGGGCGACCGCCATGAGGAGGAACAGGGTGACCGCGAGGAGGTCGGCCGGGCGGAGCGCGCGCGCCTTGAGTGCCGCCAGCTCGGCGAGGACGCGGGCGTAGTCCAGCGGGCGTACCTTCGAGCCGGACTGGTGGGCCCAGCGGACCGGGATCTCGGCGACCGGCCAGTCGGCGCGGCGGAAGTGCTGGAGGACCTCGACGTCGATGCCCCAGCCGTTGAGCCGGGACGCGGCGAACGCCGTACGGGCGCGGTCGCCGTCGAACAGTTTGAAGCCGCACTGGGTGTCCCGTATGCCGGGGACGGCGACCCTGCGTATCAGCAAGTTGCCGGCCCGGCCGAGGAGTTCACGCACCCGGTGCTGGTGGTGCTCGATCGTCGCGCCGGGCACGGAACGGGAGCCGATCGCCGCCGCGTGCCCCTCGGTGAGCGCCTCGTCCAGTACCTCCAGCTCCTCTATGGGCGCCGCCAGATCGGCGTCCGTGACCAGGACGCGGGCGCCGCGCGAGGCGGCGACCCCCAGGCGCAGGGCGTTGCCCTTGCCCCGGTTGCGGGGGCTGGTGACGAGCTGGACGCGGGGGTCGGCGAGGCCGGTGACGAGGTCGCGGGTGCCGTCCGTGGAACCGTCGTCGACGACCACCACCTCCCAGGCGCCCCAGCGGCCCTCGTTCTCCTGGAGGTGACCGGTGATGGCAGCGAGGGTGGGGCCGAGCCGCTGCTCCTCGTTGTAGGCGGGAACGACGACGGTCAGGTCGAGGGTGCCGGTGGTACGGGTGGGAGCACTCATCCGGCCGTGCCCCCGTTGCCCCCGTCGCCCGCGGCCGCCGTGACGCCGTCGTCCTTCTCGTTGTCGTTCTCGTTCTGCTTCTTCTCCTTGTCCTCGCCTCCGTCGGGGGCGAGGTCGGAGTGGCCGGCGGGACCGGCGGGGCCGTTCGCCAGGCCTTCGATGAGGGCGAGGGAGTGCGCGTCGTACGCGTCCACTATCCGGTGCGCCTCGGCGAGGTCGCGGCGCGTCAGCGCGTCGACGACCTCGGTGTGGTCGGACCACAGATGCCCGCGCAGATCGGCGATCCGGCGCAGGTGCTGCACCGCGCACACCCAGGACTGGACGCGCAGCCGGTGCAGGAAGTCGGTGAGGTACTGGTTGCCGAACAGGGCGCCGAGTTCGCGCCAGAAGCGCAGGTCGTAGCCGATGAGGATGTTCAGCTCACCGGCGGTGGCGGCGCGGCGCGCCTCCTCGCCCCGGCGGCGGACACCGGCGAGCGCGGCGGCGGCGCGGGGGTCGCCGACGCGGACGAAGAAACCGCGCGGCCCCGGGCTGTCACTGGCGAACCCACCCATGCGACCGCCTGCACCTCTGCCTGTTCCACCACCCGCAGGACCGGCCGCCAGACCCTTCGCCAAGCCGTGGAACATGCCGTCCGTGACCAGGCCGCGGGCCTCGATCATGCCCCGGAAGTCGGCGAGCGAGTACTCGTGCACCCGGAAGCCACGGTGGTGGTCGGCCTCCAGCAGGCCCTGGGCCGACAGATCGACCAGGGCCTCGCGGACCGGCGTCGCGGAGACGCCGTACTGCTCGGCGATCTCCTTGACCGTGAACTCCTGGCCCGGCTGGAGACGGCCGGCCAGCACCTCGTCGCGGAGCGCGTCCGCGATCTGCTGTCGCAGGGTGCTGCGGGTCACGGCGCCGTTGCCGCTGCTGGCGGGCATGTCCGGGCCCTCCCCCTTCACGCGTGTGGATGACTACTCGCATATGTCTACGAGCACGTCACCTTACGCGTTCGGGTTCCAGGGATACTTTCCCGTGCGCTTACCCGACTTGCCCGGGTATTCGCCCTTATGCGGTGTGGTTGTCGGTGTACTCGTCGGCGACCGCCAGCGCGGCGTCCAGGGCAGCGAGCCCCTCCTTGGCCTCGGCCTCCGTCACGTTGCAGGGCGGGACGACATGGGTGCGGTTCATGTTGATGAACGGCCACAGCCCGTTCGCCTTCGCGGCGGCGCCGAACGCGGCCATCGGCGCGTTGGCCTCACCGGCGGCGTTGTACGGCACCAGCGGCTCCCGGGTCTCCTTGTTCCGTACGAGGTCCAGGGCCCAGAAGACACCGGTGCCGCGGACTTCGCCGACGCTCGGGTGACGCGCGGCCAGCTCCCTGAGCGCCGGGCCGATGATGTTCTCGCCGGTGCGGGCGGCCTGCCCGACGATGTCCTCCTCCGCCATCACGGTGAGCGTGGCGACGGCGGCGGCGCAGGCGAGGGGGTGCCCGGAGTAGGTGAGGCCGCCGGGGTAGGGGCGAGTGGCGAACGTCTCGGCGATGGCACCCGAGATCGCGACACCGCCGAGGGGCACATAGCCGGAGTTGACGCCCTTGGCGAAGGTCATCAGGTCGGGCACGACGTCGAACAGGTCGGCGGCGAACCACTCACCGGTCCGCCCGAACCCGGCCATGACCTCGTCCAGGACGAAGACGATCCCGTACTGGTCGCAGAGTGCGCGCACCCCGGCGAGATAGCCGGGCGGCGGGATCATGATGCCGGCGGTGCCGGGGATGGTCTCCAGGATGATCGCGGCGATGGTGCCGGCGCCCTCGAAGACGATGGTGTCCTCAAGGTGCTGAAGCGCCCGCGCGCACTCCTGCTCCTCGGTCTCGGCGTAGAACTTGGACCGGTAGAGATAGGGCGCCCAGAAGTGCACGACCCCGGCGGTGCCGTTGTCGGAGGGCCAGCGGCGGGGATCGCCGGTGATGTTCACGGCCTGCTGGGTGCCGCCGTGGTAGGAGCGGTAGGCGGACAGCACCTTGGGCCGCCCGGTGTGCAGCCGGGCCATGCGTACGGCGTGCTCGACGGCGTCGGCGCCGCCGTTGGTGAAGAAGATCTTGTCGAGATCGCCCGGGGTCCGCTGGGCGATGAGCCGAGCGGCCTCCGACCGCGCCTCCACGGCGAAGGCGGGCGCGAAGGTCGTCATCCGCCCGGCCTGCTCCTGAATGGCCGCGACGACCTTCGGGTGCTGGTACCCGATGTTCGTGAAGACCAGCCCACTGCTGAAGTCCAGGTACCGCCTGCCGTCGTAGTCCCAGAAGTACGCCCCTTCGGCACCGGCGACGGCGAGCGGGTCGATGAGCTCCTGCGCGGACCAGGAGTGGAACACGTGCGCACGGTCGGCGGCCTTCACGGCCGCGCCGGCCTGGGGGTTGGGCTGAGGGGTCATGCGGGGGAGCGTAGGTGTCCTGGGTAACGGCGGGATATCGGCGTCCTGTCTGCGGTCTGGCGCTTTACACGACAGGTTGTCGCGTGTCCTGATGAGAAAGTAGGGGGGTGCGGGGGAGGGGAGAAGGGGGAGGCGGCGCAGGCATGGACAAGCTCCGGGACGGGGATCCGGTGCGGATCGGGGCGTACCGGCTGCTCGCGCGGCTCGGCGCGGGCGGCATGGGGCATGTGTATGTCGCGCGGTCCGAGCGGGGTCGTACGGTCGCCGTCAAGCTCGTTCGGCGGGAGCTGGCCGAGCAGGAAGAGTTCCGGGACCGCTTCCGGCAGGAGGTCGCCGCCGCGCGTCGCGTCGGGGGGCACTGGACGGCGCCCGTGCTCGACGCCGACACCGAGGCCGCCGTGCCCTGGGTCGCCACCGGGTACGTCGCCGGGCCGAGCCTGCGACAGGTCGTCGGGCACGACCACGGGCCGCTGCCCGAACACTCGGTGCGCGTCCTCGCCGCCGGGCTCGCGCACGCGCTCCAGGACATCCACGCCGCCGGGATCGTCCACCGCGACCTCAAGCCGTCCAACGTCCTGGTCACCATCGACGGGCCCCGCGTCATCGACTTCGGCATCGCCCGCGCCCTGGAAACCGTCACGGAGGGCGGCCTCACGCGCGCGGGCGCGCTCGTCGGCTCACCCGGCTTCATGGCGCCCGAACAGGTACGCGGCGACCGGATCACCGCCGCGGCCGACGTCTTCTGCCTCGGCTCCGTCCTGGCGTACGCCGTCACGGGCGCCCTGCCGTTCGGGGCGGTCGGCAGCGGGGCCCACGCCATGATGTTCCGCATAGCCCAGGAGGAACCCGACCTGACGGGCGTCCCGGAGGGCCTGGCCGCCCTCCTCCGCGACTGCCTGCACAAGGACCCGGCCCAGCGACCCACACCGGAACAGATCCTGGAACGTACGGGGAGTACGGGGAGTGCAGGGCCTACGGGGAGTACGGGGGTGTCGGCCGACGCCGACGCGGCCGGCCACGAGCGGGACACCTGGCTGCCGGGCGCACTGGTCGCCCAACTGGGGCGACACGCGGTGCAGTTGCTTGAGGCGGAGGCAGAGGCGGAGGCGGATGAGGCAGCGGATGAGGAGGCAGTGGCGGAGGCCGACGTGGAGAGGCCGGACGACATCCCGCCCGAGCACGCCCCACCCACCGGCCCGCCCGCCGATCCGGCCCACGGCCACCCCCAGCACCATCCGCAGCCCTTCGCCGCCGCCCCCGGCGACAGCCAGCGTTCCCCTGTCTGGCCCGGGGACCCGGCGCTCGAAGAGCCCGCCCTACCGGCCGAGTGGAGCGCGACGCCCGCTGTCACGCCGCTGCCCTACACCGTGGTGCGCGCGCAACGCAGGGAGGCGCGAACCCGGAGGTCCCGCCTGTCGGTGGCACTCGGCGCCGCCGCCCTGGTCGTCGCCCTCGGGGCCGGCGCGTCCATCGTCACCACCCTGCTGAACGGCGACGACGACACCCCGACCGTGCCCCCGAGCCCTACGCCGACCTCGGCGCCGGCCGGTGCCGCCGTACCGTCCGGCTTCCTCGGCACCTGGACCGCCTCGATCGACAACTCCACGGGCCACAACACGCGTCGGCTGACCATCAGGCAGGGCGAGGCGGGCGACAGAGTGCTGACCCTGGTCGCCGACGGCCCCACCTACCACTGCGTGTTCGCCGCACCCCTGGCCGAACGGCCCACCGACGAAGCCCTGTTGAGGATCTCCCCGTCCCAGATCACCACCGGCGAACCCCCCTCCGCCTGCACTCCGGGCGCCGCCTCGACGCTGACCCTACGCAAGGACGGCACGTTGGAGCGGGCGACAGCGGGCGGTGGCGGAAAGCTGACGTACGAGAAGAAGAGCTGAACCTGCACGTCGACAAGCAGGTGACTTCTGGTCAACTTATGGCCGAGATCATGCACTACACGCACACTTTCCTCACGGGTCACACACATGTAACTCCCGCTGTGAGCACGGCGTTTGCACGTGGCGTGCAGTGAATCGCCGGGCAAGTGGTTTTCCCGATCCGCGATCCGGACTCCGAAGGCAGCTCTTGTCATGCCCTGTTGGCCTATGGCTATGGTGAGCGCCGCGCTGACGGCAGGGATCTGACCACCCTGTTGTGTCGCGCGCACATCATTCGGCGGCCGGGGGGACTGTACCGCCACGGGGGGATTGGTTCGTCATGCCGCGATGCCGGCTCGTTGTGAACGCCTACTTGACCGCTGCTGTCTGCGGCCCCTGTTCCCGCAACGGGACGGCGGGCTGACCCTCGCGTGTCCCACCCGCCTCTTCGGGCGGTCACCCCTTCCTGCCTGCCCTCATTCGCTTCGCTTGCTACGAAGGATTTGCTTTTGCGCTTCAGACCGGGGTTGTTCAACCCCAGAGCACGAGCCTCCGCCACACTCACCTCCGCCGTCACGTCCATAGCCGCCCTGGCCGTCCTCGGCGGTCTGGTCGTCCAGCCAGGCCTGCTCGACCGGGACGCCGCACAACCAGTCGCTGCGGCGGGCGACTCGTACGACGGCTTCGACTCCAAAGCGGCCGAGCAGCTGCGCGAGGATCAGTGTGTGGCCGTCGATGCCCTGCGAAAGGGCGGGCCCAACCTGTTCGCCCTCGCGCAGAACGCCGTCGGACTGCCTGCCGATCAGCTCCACCAGAAGCTCCGCCGGGATCCCTCGGACGCCAACACCCCACTGCACCAGGCCTTCGGTGCGGACGGCGCCAGCAGCACGCAGTGGGACGACAAGATGTTCGCCCAGGAGTTCGCGCTTACCAACGCCGTCAGCGGCTTGAGTTTTTTCCCTGGCGAACCCGACGACGAGTTCAAGGTCTACGAGCAGACCGGGCTGCAACAGTGGGTGTGGCAGTCGTACAGCAGCTCGATCGACTTGTTCTCCCCGTTCTACGATCCGTCGCCCACCGCTGACGACAGGACGAAGGCCGCCGCGCTCGCGATCGGCGACCCGCTGTACACCACCGGGGGCAATCCGGAGGAGCAGCAGGCGTGGAAGCTGTGGAAGAAGAACTCGGGGAAGATCGAACCCAATGTGTTGTTCGTTCCCAGGGTGTTCGCCGATGACGCCCGTATCTTCCTGGCCTCCGGCGGCTTCCCTCGCACAGCCCCGGCCCCGGGCACCCCGGAGTTCCGCATCGCGGTCGAGGACCTGAAGGCCCGCTTCGCGTCGTGTGCGTGGCACGCCCCGATCGACCCGAACCGGGTTCTCGGCAAGGAAGTGGCGCAGGCCTCCGCCGAGTGGCAGCAGGAGATCGCCGCGCAGGCACCGCAGCGGCAACAGATCCTCGCTGCCGGCCTCAACGCCACGAACGCGTTGCGGGACGGCACGTTCGCCCTGGGGCAGATCCTCGGCCAGTCATGGCTCGCGAACTACTCCACCCGCTGGCAGGACTACTGGTCCGCGGGCGGGCTGGGCTGGATCGACGACAGCTATGTGACGATCGAGGTCCCGGGCGCGAGGGGCAACTGCCTGGACGTTGCGGGCAACGGCAAGACCAACGGCACACCCGTCCAGATCTACACCTGCAACGGCGGCGCGTCCCAGCAGTGGACGCTCGAGGGCAAAGAGGGCGATCTCCACCTCCGCAATGTCGGCTCGCTGAGGTGCCTGGACGTAGCCGGAAACGCGGCGGCGAACGGCACGAAGATCCAGATATCGGACTGCTACAAGTCCGCAGGGCAGTCGTGGAAGGGCGACGTCCGTGCCGCCTCGCCCCTGAAGAGCGTCACCACGGGCAAGTGCCTGGACCTGAGCGCGTTCGCGAAGAGCACGGACGCTCGGTTGTGGGACTGCAAGAACGCCGCCGCCTCGCAGAAGTTCCTGATCAAGCCGTCCGGCCACAACGGCACGGACAGCCCCTCGTACCCGGACAAGGCTGAGTTCGACAAGGCGAAGAAGATCGTCAGCGACGCCCAGGCGGCGGCGAAGAAGCAACTGGCCACGATCAGGACCCAGTTGGAGAACGCCAAGAAGTCGGCGACCGCATCCGACGCCGCCGAGCAGGCCGCGTACGGCATCGCGGATGCGGCCGGCGCGCCGCGGGGGCGTGGGCTTCTGGTCGGTCAGCAGAAGGCGCAGGTCACCAAGGGGACGGTGGCGGCGCTGACGGCGACGGTGAAGGCCGGTGAGACGGCCGAGGCCGCGACCAGGGCTGCGGTGGGTGACAGCGCGACGATCGCGCAGCGGGCTCAGGCCCAGGCCGCGCAGGTCAACGCGGAGTTCCGTAAGGAGGCCGCGCACGCGGCCGAGTTGCAGGCGAAGGCCGCGGCGGACGCGGCCAAGCTGCACCGGGACAACGCCAAGAAGGACAAGGAGACGGCGGAGGCGAAGCTCGCCGTCGCGGTGAAGGCTGAAGCGGACGCGAAGGCGGCTGCCGCCGACGCGCGCGCCAAGCGGCTCGCGGCCGAGGCCGAGGAGAAGACGGCCAAGGCGGAGAAGGACACCGCCACCGCCAGGCAGATCGAGGCCAACCAGCACAAGCAGACCGCGCAGGCCGAGGCCGCTGACGCGAAGGACGCCAAGGAGAAGGCCGAAGCCGCCGAGGCGACCGCGGTCGCCCGGAAGAACGACGCGGTGACGGCCCGCGACGAGGCCCGCGATCTGCGGGACGACGCCTGGGACGCCGAGCAGAAGGCGGACGCCACCCGTGCGAAGGCGGACGCGAAGGAGGCGTTCGCCCAGGCCCACGAGTCCGACAGCGACGCGGGGGAGTCCAGAGCGGCAGCGGACGCGGCCGCCGCGCACGCGGATGACGCTGAGGCCGCTGCCGGCCGTTCCCGGGCCGCAGCGGACGCCGCCACCCAGGCAGCAGCCGAGGCGGACGCCGCGGCCACCCGCGCCGAAGCGGCCGCCAAGCGCGCCCGCTCGAACGCGGACGCCGCGCAGGCCGCCAAGCTGAGGGCCGACGCCGCCGTCGCCACCGCGACCAGCGCCGTGGCCGACGCCATCACGGCGTCCCAGCACGCCTCCTCCGAGGCCAGGACGGCCGTCGAGCTGGCGGACGAGGCGGAGAGTCTGGCCAGGACCGCCAAGTCCCAGGCGGACGAGGCGAACAAGGAGGCCGCCAAGGCCCTGGCAGCCTCGGCGAAGGCCGCAGGCTTCGCCCATGTCACCGCGCGGGCCGCGGTCGACGCGGGCAACGCCGCATCCCAGGTCGCCAAGCCGGCCAACGACGCGATCGAGCTCGGCTCCCCCTACGTCACCACCGACTCGGCCGCAGGCCTGGTCGTGCTGGCCGGTCAGGCGGCGAAGTCGATCGCCGAACAGCAGAAGGCCGTCGCCGACGCCCACGCCAAGAACGCGCAGGCGGAGGCATCCGCGGCCAAGAACCTCGCCGACCAGGCGACGGGCGACACGAAGATCGCCTACCAGTACGCGGCCAACGCCGCCACCCATGCTGCGAACGCCCGCACCTACTCCAAGGAGGCCCTCGGCTACGCGGCCGACGCCGCCAAGGCGGCCTCACAGGCATCGTCGTCCCTGGCCCGCACCATCGAGTACGACCGCCAGGCCACCACCGACGCGACCGCCGCCGACCAGGCAGCCGGACGCGCCGAGGGCTACGCCAAGGACGCGCGCGCCGCCGCCGACCAGGCAGCCCTCGACGCGGCAGCAGCCCGCGACGCCGCAGCCACGGCGGAACAGTCCGCCAGGGACGCCCGAGCCGCCGCCGACCGCGCGGACGCCGCCGCCACCGAAGCGGAACAGGCGGCGAAGGACGCGCTGAAGTACGCGCAGGAGGCGCAGGACGCCGCCGACCGGACTGAACGGGCGGAGGCCAACAAGGAACGCTCCGAGGGGTCCGGTACGGGCATTCCCGGTGTGTTCGCCGTTCCGGACGAGTCCACCGTCGAGATCGTCAGCTCAAAGCAGATCGGCATCTGCCCTGGAATGCCGGAGGCCGCCTTCCAGGGCTGCGACGCGAAGTACGACCTGGTCGTCACCTACGAGGCCGACTTCTACCTGTGCACCGACGACCAGGCCGAGGCCACGGCCGACGGGTGCCCGAAGCAGGCGTGGAATTTCCTCCAGCGGTCGACGCTGAAGAACATCAAGATCGATGGCTGGACGCACAAGTTCTCCGGCAAGGACATCATCCGTGCCGGATGGCAGAACCTCTTCGGCGATGTGGCCGGAGCGATCCTGTTCTCCGTCTTCGCCGAAGACCTGATGGACTGCTGGCACGGCGACAAGTCCGCCTGCGCCTGGAGCCTCGCCACATACATCCCGCTCGAAGGCGCCGTCGGCCCGATCGCGCGTGCCGTCAAGGCCCTCGACGCCGCTGCCAAGACCGGAATCGGTTATGCGGACGCCTGGAAGGCACTACGCGCCCTCGACGGGCTGTCCAATGAGGCCCTCGCCGGCATCGCAGCCAAGATCGGCAGAATCCTTGGCAAGTCGTGCGAGCGCAACAGCTTCCCCGGCACCACACCAGTGCTGATGGCAGACGGAACGACTAAGCGGATCCAGGACGTCAGGGTCGGCGACGCGGTCCTTGCCACCGATCCCGAAAGCGGCCGCACAGAAGGCCACACCGTCACCGACACCATCTACACGCCGGACGACACCGACTTCGCCGACATCACGATCGGCGTTGGCAACGCACGGATCACCGCCACCCAGCACCATCCCTTCTGGTCGCCCAGCGCGCATCGCTGGATCGACGCCGGCGACCTCAAGCCCGGCCAGACCCTGGGCACCAACGACGGCCGGACCGTCACCGTGGCCAGCGTCCACCCCTACCACCGGCTCCACTCGGCCTACAACCTCACCGTCGACAACCTCCACACCTACTACGTCCTGGCGGGTAGTACGTCGGTCCTCGTCCACAACTCGGCATCGGTGTGCGAACACATCGCGCTCGGCCTGCAGACGGTGGATGACGACGTAATGGCCCTCGATGAGTTCGCCATGGAACGCGATGCTTTGACATACCACGATTGGCCTGGGAGTGGCCCGTGGTACAAGAAGTTCGAAGCGTATCTCTCTTCAGGATCCACGACGAAGATCTCGTTCAACCTGGACGGAATCACTGACCCCCTCGCCGCGGCCCGTGCGGGGAAGACAGTCGATCCGTCCGGATTCGAAGGCTTGACGAACTGGGAGCTCTACAAAATCGGCCAGTCTCCGCAGGCGTGGGACAGAATCACCTGGTACAAGGGAGGTCGGGTAGATGACAACCCCTTCAAATGATCGCGCAAGTTCCGCCGTCATGTTCACATCCGATCGGACCTTCAGAGTCTGGCGTTATGGGGTCGGACACTCCCAACTGCTCCTTCGGGCAGTTCCCGACAGTACGGAAACTGCTTGCCTGGACCTCCTTTTCGAAGGTGTGACTGCCATGCAGTTGGTCCAGCAGTACAAGTCCATTGATCTGTGCTCCGCAAGCAAGTCCGAAGCCGAAGAGATTCTCGGTTTCTCTGGAATCAGCCCGTCCGGCAGAAAGCTGCATCTGCCTGTCGTCCTTCGGTCCAGAAGCGGATCCGGATTCGTGCTGTGCCGAAGCGTTACTGCTACGCGCGGCGGAGAAGACCCCGTCGGATCCGACTTCGACAGCGAAGACCGCAGCGTCATCTGGAGTAGTCGCCCGCAGGCGTAGGCGGACGGCGAGCCAGCCTGAACGAGTAGCGCCCCGCCACTGCACAGTGTCGGGGCGCTACTCCGCTCGCGCCTCGGCCTCCTCCAGAAATGCGCCTCCTCGATCGCGGCCACCACCCGTAGGCCGGCGACTCGCTGGCCTCCGTCCAGTTCCTCCCGCTAGCGACCCTGAAGAACATCAAGATCGACGGCTGGACGCACAAGTTCTCCGGCAAGGACATCGTCTGCGCCGGATGGCAGAGCCTCTTCGGTGATGTGGCCGGATCGATTCTGTTCTCCTTCTTCGCCGAGGACCTGATGGACTGCTGGCACGGCAGCAAGTCCGCCTGCGCCTGGAGCCTCGCCACGTATGTCCCGGTCGAAGGCTTGCTCGCCCCGATCGCGCGTGCCGTCAAGGCCCTCGACGCCACTGCCAAGACCGGCATCGGCTTCGAGGACGCATTCAAGGCACTACGCAGCCTGGAAGGTCTGTCGCCGCTGGCAAAGGAAGGAATCGGCGCCAGGGTCCTCCGACAGCTGTACGAGACGTGCACGAAGCGCGGAAAGTCGGCGACGCTGCCTGGCCGCTCCCGGTATCCGCCGGACCACCCCGGTCATCAGTGAGCGGTGTGCATTGTGAAGTCGCTGTTCGCGGGGGCGGTTTCCTCGGCCGCAGCCACCTACCTCACCGCGCCTCCGGTGGCCGCTGCCGAGGCATGTTCGGCCGTGCCCCCGGGGCGACCCCGAAGCGCCCCTGGTGCACCGTCGCGTCCTGGCGGGGCACCTGCATCCCCGCCGACTGGATCCCCAGCGGCGCGGAGCCCGTCCGGAACTCCACCATCCAGTCCGCCGTCTCCGCCCGGATCAGCTCCGTCACGTCCTCCGAGAACCTCCGCAGCACCCCGAGGCACCGGTCAGCGGCCTCGCCCGCTGTTCCCTCCGTCGGGCCCAGTACCTCCCGGACGCTCTCCGACGCCCAGTCGAACTGCAGCACCTGTAGCCGCCGCTGCACGGCCTGCGCGGTGGCGACGTCCCTTATCCACCCCGAGGTGACCCCGAAGAACCGGTCGACGGCCACGCACGACACCGCGATCAGCAGCGCCAGATACCCCCAGGGGGCGACCCCGCCCATCACCCCGGTGAGATCGAGCAGCGGCAGCGCGGCCCCGGCGACCGCCCCGAGCGCGGCGCCCGTACGCAGTGCCCGGGCGCCCCGCCGTTTCCAGACCCGGTCGGCGAGGTACCAGGCCGCCGTCTCCAGGGCCCCCTGCTCCACCCACCGGTACAGCTCGTCGAGGCGCGGCGCGGGCTCGCCCCAGTCGCCGAGGGGGAAGGGCCGGCCGGTGAGGTCCCCGGGCCGCAGCCCGGCGAAACCCAACCCGGGGGGACCTTCGCTCCGCACCTCGTGGGGCGGTCTCTGGGGCGGCCCCTCGGGCTGCATCTCCGGCTGGCTCACCCGGCACTCCCTTAACTGAGCAACTAGCAACTGAGCTGCTGAACAACTGGGCAAACTGACCACAATCATCACGGTGCGTGACACCGTACGTGTGCCCGCGTGACGTCTGGTGCTGTTGTAAAGCTGTCGTGCCGCCCCCTTCCTACCGCCCAATGGGTGGCGGTAACCGGCTTTCGTTTCTTTTCCGCTCGGAAGAGGTCCTTGATCAGGTATAGGCCAGAGGACCGGCTCACTCGAAAGAGTGCTGGGGCGACGGCCGACCGGACCACGTAGGCTCGTGCTGAACGAAGATTTTTGTACGGACATGGTTCCGGACACTGGTTCCGGACATTGGTCCGGACGACTACGGACAACGAGGAGCTGATCGTGATCCCCGGTGGTGGCCAGCCCAACATGCAGCAGCTGCTCCAGCAGGCCCAGAAGATGCAGCAGGACCTGGCGAACGCGCAGGAGGAGCTGGCGCGGACCGAGGTCGACGGGCAGGCGGGTGGTGGTCTGGTCAAGGCGACCGTGACGGGCGCCGGCGAACTGAGGGCCCTCAAGATCGACCCGAAGGCGGTCGACCCCGAGGACACCGAGACTCTCGCCGACCTGGTCGTGGCGGCCGTACAGGCGGCGAACGAGAACGCGCAGCAGCTTCAGCAGCAGAAGCTGGGCCCGCTGGCCCAGGGTCTGGGCGGCGGCGGGAGCGGCATCCCGGGCCTGCCGTTCTGACGTTCGCACCGCGCGCCCCCCGTCCTGCCTTCCTCAGGTGGGTGGTGGCCAACTACGGTACGTACAGCAGGCCGGACGGAACCATGAACCGTGAACCGTTGTGCTGAAGCACCAGGAAAGGCAGTCCGTTGTACGAAGGCGTGGTCCAGGACCTCATCGACGAACTGGGGCGGCTCCCCGGCGTCGGTCCCAAGAGCGCGCAACGGATCGCCTTCCACATCCTCCAGGCGGAGCCGACGGACGTACGGCGCCTCGCGCACACCCTTCTCGAAGTGAAGGCGAAAGTCCGCTTCTGCGCGACCTGCGGGAACGTGGCGCAGGAGGAGCTGTGCAACATCTGCCGCGACCCGCGCCGGGACACGACGGTCATCTGCGTCGTCGAAGAGCCCAAGGACGTCGTGGCGATCGAGCGGACGCGTGAGTTCCGGGGCAAGTACCACGTCCTGGGCGGTGCGATCAGCCCGATCGAGGGGGTGGGCCCGGACGACCTCCGCATAAGGGAACTCCTGGCCCGCCTGGCGGACGGCTCGATCACGGAACTGATCCTGGCCACGGACCCGAACCTGGAGGGCGAGGCGACAGCGACGTACCTCGCCCGCATGATCAAGCCCATGGGCCTCAAGGTCACCCGCCTGGCCAGCGGCCTCCCTGTGGGTGGCGACCTGGAATACGCGGACGAGGTGACCCTTGGCCGCGCCTTCGAGGGGAGACGACTCCTAGATGTCTGACGCCACGCTGCACAACACGACACAGGACCCCGATGACTTCGCGGTCCAGATCGCCGACCAGGTGGAGAGCTTCCTGGTGGCCGTCACCGAGGTGGCGAAGGGCGACGAGCCGGACTCGGCAGTGCCCTTCCTCCTCCTGGAGGTCTCCCAGCTCCTGCTCGCCGGCGGCCGCCTCGGCGCCCACGAGGACATCCTCCCGGACGAGCGCTACGAGCCCGACCTGGGCCCGGAACCGGACGTGGACGACATCCGCGAACGGCTGGCGCTGATGCTGGACCCGGTGGACGTCTACTCGGAGGTCTTCGACCCCTACGAGCCCCGCAAGGCCCCGGTCCCGGCCCGTATCTCCGACGACCTGGCCGACGTCATCGCCGACCTCCGCCACGGCATGTCCCACTACCGCGCGGGCCGCACCACGGAGGCCCTGTGGTGGTGGCAGTTCTCGTACTTCTCCAACTGGGGCTCGACGGCGTCCGCGACCCTGCGCGCACTGCAGTCCCTGGTCGCCCACGTCCGCCTGAACCAGCCCCTGGCGGAACTGGACGGCCTGGACACCGACCAGGAGCTCGGCGACGAGACCCTGGCGGAGGAGGCCGGCAAGGTGATGGTGGAGGAGATCGCGGAGCCGCTGGGGCTGCGCACGGTGAAGTAGGCATCAGGCAGGTTGTGCTGAGCGGTCGGGCAGAGGTCAAGCGCCGGATGCGGGAGAACCAGCCCGAGGCGTCCGGCGCAGTCTCAGGTGGCCGGGTCTGGTGGGGGAAGTGGGGCGGGTGACTCCATCGCCCCCACCGCCTTCAGCAGCCTCCGCAACCGCCCCGCCTCCACGAACGGCGTCGTAGCCGTCGGCTCGCTGTACCACCGCAACGGCCACGTGTTGCCGTCCAGCGCCGGGATCCCGATGTACGTCACGGTGCGCGATCCCTTCTCGCCGAACCGCTGTACGCCCAAGGGCCAGTTGTTCTTCCGTACCTCCCCGGGCGCGAGCAGGAAGTACATCCAGCGGAACCCGGTCAGTTCACAGACGACGGGCCCCGCGTCCCCGTCGGCCGCCTCGATGAGGTCGGCGGCGACTTGTTCTCCGCGTACGCCCTGGATGCGGATCGCGTCGAAGTGGACGCCGGACAGGCGGAGGTGGTGGCCGGCGAGGGGGACCCAGTCGGGGCGGTAGTGGGGGATTGCGTTCGTCATGGTCACACGGTGACGTGTGCGGGGCTACGCTCAGTAGTGACTGAGGTGATACACACCGGGGTGTATCAGTCGGAGGTGGCCGCTGTGTCAGTCCAGTACAACTCCAACACCAACTCGCAGCCGTCGCCGGGCACCTGGCGTTACAGCGGCAACCAGCTGAAACGCTGGCGCACGAAGGCGAACATCACCCGTGAGGAACTGGGCGCCGCCGCCAACTACTCGCCGGACACCATCAAGTCCATGGAGCAGGGCGTACGAATGCCGACGCCACGCGTGCTCGACGCGGCCGATGAGCTGTGCCGCGCGGACGGCTTGTTGAGTGCGGCGAAGGAGTACGTGAAGAGGGAGCCGTTTCCGGCTCGGGCGCAGGACTTCATGCAGTACGAGAAAGAGGCGATCAACCTCTGTTGGTACGAGCCTGTTCTCATCCCGGGCCCCCTGCAAACGGAGTTGTACGCAAGGAAGTTGATCGGCGATCACGTCCCGCCGCTGGACGAGGAGACCATTGAGGAGCGGGTGGCGGCGCGGGTGGAGCGCCAGCAGATCCATACCCGGAAGCCACCGGTGGGGTGCAGCTACGTGCTGTACGAGGCGGCGCTGCGTAGCCCGTACGTGGACGAGGATCAGCTGATGCACCTCCTGGAGGTCGCCAAGCTGCGCAACATTTCGATCCAGGTGCTGCCCTTCAGCAGGGCGATGGCTGCCGCCCTGCACGGCGTGATGGTGCTGCTGGAAACCCAGGACCACGAGCGCGTCGCGTACACGGAGGCGCCGTCGGCGAGTTATCTGACCGCCGCCCCTGAGGTGGTGAGTGCTCAGGCGGAGCGGCTTAGCATGATCCGCAGTATGGCCCTCGACCCCTACGAGTCGGCATGCTTCATCGAGCGGATGGTGGCAGAGCTATGAACGACGAGTTGAAGTGGTTCAAGTCGCGCTACAGCGACGGTGAGGGTGGCGCCTGCGTCGAGATCGCTCTCGACTGGTTCAAGTCGAGTTACAGCGACTCCGAAGGCGGCGCCTGCGTCGAAGTCGCCCTCCCCGCCCCCCGAACAACCGTCCACCTCCGCGACTCCAAGAACCCCACGGGCCCCGAACTGCGCATCACCGCCTCCGCCTGGACGGCGTTCGTTTCCGCAGCTCAGCCCGGAGCTTGAGCCTCCGGCTTCGAGCTCTTCTTCTGGGTTTTGGGATGGGTGAAAACCTACCCAACCAACCAATTCTGTACGTGAGTTGAGGCGGCTTAGCCTGAACGGGTGACGTTCCGTGATCGGCTTGCGCCGGAACGTAAAGCCACCCTAGGTTCACGGCAAACAAGCAAATAGATCGGCCCCGGCCGGTGTTAGAGCACCAATGCCAGGGCCTAGACCTACGCATCGAAAAGAGCCTTCGATGGTGGCTTACGCCAACCCTAGCCCTGCCCTGCCGTCCCCGTCGCACCCCATGGCCAATACGGGCTACGGAAAACGCGCAACGGGTGACGAAGACCCGCACGCCGACCCGGACTTCGCGCATCTGTGCCCCCGCGACCGTGAGATCGCCCTCTTCGTCGACCACCTCGAAGACGGTCACGCCATGGGCTACAAGGCCATCGCTGTGGAGCACCCTCGCTACGGCCAGCAGGCCGTACGCGTCTCGATGGGCCGCATCACTCTCGCCGGACACCTGCGCTGGATCAAGGAGCACATCACCGCCGAGGACAACTCGATGCGGTGGGTGACACGCACGTACTGGTCGCGTACCCGCAGGTCGGCGCAGTGGTGGGCGGAGTTCGTACGGGAGCGTCGCGGCAGGGACGTGACCGGGCGCTATCAGCCGGGGCTGGCCCGTGTCGAGGAGACCGAGGAGACCGAAGCGTCCGAAGAGACCGAGGCAACCGAGGCGCAGGCCCCGGAAGCCGTGCGGTCGGAGGCGGACGAAGAGGCGGCCGAACAGCCCGCGGAGCAGCCCAGCGCGGCCTACCAGGCACTCGCCGAACTCCGCGCCGCCGACGGACGTATGCCCCTGTCCGACGGCGACTGCCGTTCCCTCGAATCCCTCGCCATGGAGTGGCTGACCCGTGGTGCGAGCACCGACGACATCACCCGAGCCCTGACCGACGGCCTCCCGCCCGACGTCACCAACCCGGGCGGATTCGCCCGCAAGCGATTGGAGAGCAAGATGCCGCCGAAGAAGACGAAGCCGGGACAGCAGGCCGACCGCCGCGCCCGTGTGACCCGCGTGATCATGGCCTGTGGTCTGTGCGACGCGGACGAGCGCACGGTGGAGATCGTCAGCGGACTGTGCCGTGAATGCCTGGCGGAGTGCGAGCTGGACGGGCCGGTGTTCACGCCCGTCCCGGAGACGTTCCTCCCCGGCCCGCGCAGCGGCGGTGGCCTGCCGGGTGCCGACGAGGTCGTGGACATCACCGACCGCGTCGACGCACTGCGCCGCGCGGCGAGGCTGGGGAGCCGGAGGTGAACGAGCCGGTAGAGGCCAGGCATCTGTCCGTGGACCTCGGCACGCATCCGAACCACGAGCAGGTGCGGCGCGCCGCCGGGCTCGCGGCCATGCGGGCGTACGAGGCGGAACGCGGACTCTTCACTGAGGTGGAGCGGGTGCAGGCCGGCGCGCGGACCGGGCGGCTCTTCGAACCTGCTGACGGCGACCACAGCGACCCTCGACAGGGCGGTCCGCTGGACAGGAGCGGTGTATGAGCGTGCAGGACGCCCCGGTCAGGGCACCATGGAGTCGAGGAGGCGACGCCATGACCCCAAGGACCACTGAGCACCGGCCGCAGATGTCCGTCGAGGACTTCGAGGAGCTGGAACGCCATGCCCCGGAGACCGTGCGGCTGGAGTTCATCAATGGAAAGGTCATGGTCAAGCCCGTGGCGGACGGCAACCATCGCGAGATCATCGCCTGGCTGCAACGAATGTGCATGCAGCATCGCCCTGACCTGTGGCTGCATGCGGAGAGCGGCCTGAAGACGGAGCATTACCGCAAAGGGCGAGCGCGTGCCGACGGGGTACTTGTCCCGGTGGGCGGCCTCAAGGGGCAGGGCGAGTGGTCCGAGGCCGACGGCGCCCTGATGGCGGTGGAGGTCACGTCGTACGACTCCGACACTCACCAGCGCGACCGGGTCGACAAGCCTGACGGCTACGCGGCCGCCGGCATCCCCGTCTACCTCCTCATCGACCGGGACGACGGCTCGGTCGTGGTGTTCAACCAGCCCGAGAACGGCCGCTATCGCCACGAGGAGAAGCTGCCCTTCGGTGCCACCGTCAAGCTCCCCGACCCGGTGAGCATGACCCTCGACACCGAGCCCCTCAAGGAGTTCGTGGACTGACCCTCCGGCCCCCGCCCTGCGCGTCCACGGCGCGCAGGACCGCGTCGGCCACCTCCGCCACGGACCGTCCGTCACCCGAGTCCACGACGCGGGCCGTGTCCAGGCCCAGTCTGGTCAGCTCGGTCCGCATGAGCGACTGGTAACGCGCGCTGCGGGCAAGGAACTTGTCCATCAGGTGCCGCTCCTCGGCCGTCGCCTCCGCGTAACGGCCGGCCCTGTGCACGCGGGCGCGTACGACGGTGTCTTCGGCCGTGAGCCATACGGCGGCTGTACGGGAGACGGTCAGTGTCGACACGTACGCAGGCCAGAGTGCGGAGCCCTCCAGGACCAGGCCCATCCCACCACCGCCCAGCCCGGCGGCGTGCTCGGCGATCAGCTCCTCGACCCGAGGCCACAGCCGTTCGTAGTGGTCCAGTACCGTGGAGATCAACCCGTCGACGGTGAGCGTGCGGTAGTGCTCGGCGACATGCCCCGGCACCTCCCACCCGGGCGTACGCCACGGCCGTCCCGGATGCCGTGCCAGAGCGTCGGTCGACCGGCACGCGAACCCCAGCCGTTCCGCCACGACCCGGGCGACC
Organism: Streptomyces sp. NBC_00576; assembly: GCF_036345175.1. Taxonomy (NCBI): domain Bacteria; kingdom Bacillati; phylum Actinomycetota; class Actinomycetes; order Kitasatosporales; family Streptomycetaceae; genus Streptomyces; species Streptomyces sp. NBC_00576. Next base: position 6,020,761 of record NZ_CP107780.1, read on the forward strand.
GCCGACTTCCCGACGTTCGACGTGCCCCCGATCAGCACCACCCGCACATCACCCATGCGGCGACCTTATGCAGCGACCCGGGGCTCCAGAGCCCTAGGACCCCATGACCATCCCCCACAACCCCTTCCCCAGCGTCGTCACCCCGCCCGCCAGCGCCAGCAGCAGGACCAGCAGGCGGGCCCGGGGTTCCGGGATGCGGCCGGCGAGGGTTCTGCCGAGCAGGGCGCCCGTCAGCATGGCCGCGGCCGAGGACGCCCACAGGGGCGGGGACAGGTGGGGGAGGCCGTTCGACGCGACCGAGACGGCGTTCACCAGGACGCCGTAGAACATGGCGTTCGGTACGAACTCCCGTACCGTCCAGCCCGCGTTGACCGCGTAGAGCGATACCGGGGGACCGCCCACGCCCGCCGCCGAGTTCATGAAGCCGCCCGCCGCGCCCGCGGCCACCGCTCCTGCACTGCCGCGCAGGGCGGGTACCCGGGTGCCGCGCAGGACCAGTACGACGGCCGTCGTCACCAGGGCGCCCATCGCCGCGAGCAGCGCGGGCTCGGGCAGGCGCCGGGCAAGCCAGGTGCCCGCCGGTACCGTGCACGCTGCTGCGGCGCACAGCGGCACCATCGCGGGCAGGCGGACGTGTCGCAGGCCGCCCGCGAGGCCCACCAGACAGATCGCCCCGGACGCGCAGTTGGCCAGGACGACACCCTCGGCGGGCCCCAGGAGCAGGATCAGGACGGGTACCGAGACCAGGGCGAAGCCCATCCCCGTCAGCCACTGCACGCACGAGGCGAGGGTGACTGTGGCGGTGAGTATCAGTGTCGTTGTCAGTGTCTGTCCCCTGTCTGTCCCCGTTGAGCCCGCCACATCGGACGCCGCTCCAGAACGTGATCGCCCGTCACCGTACGTGAATTGGAAACGTCCTTCCCGACCCCTGTACGTCCCTTGCACGGGCGCTAACCAGCGAAAAGCGAGGCTGGAGTCACTTCCACCGCAGGAGATGCGGAGGAGGTAAACCACCTCACCCGTACAGGAGTTGCGATGACCCGCAAGACCCGCATACGCGCCGCCCTCGTCACGGCCACCGCCCTCGTCACCGCAGCCACGGTGACGGTCGGGATCAGCGCGGCGGGTGGCGACTCCAAGTCGGCGAAGCCCAGCAAGAAGCAGATCGCCGCCCTCTTCGACGGCTGGAACAAGACCCTGAAGACCGGCGACGCGGAGAAGGTCACCGACCGGTACGCGGACGACGCGGTGCTGCTGCCGACGGTCTCCAACAAGATCCGGACGAACCACGCCGAGATCGAGGACTACTTCCACCACTTCCTGGAGAACAAGCCGGTCGGCAAGAAGACCAAGACGATCATCAACATCCTGGACAACAACTCGGCGATCGACACCGGCTCGTACTACTTCATCCTCACCGACCCGAAGACCGGCGAGAAGAAGAGGGTCGACGCCCGCTACACGTACGAGTACGAGAAGCGGGGCGGCAAGTGGCTGATCGTCAACCACCACTCCTCGATGATGCCCGAGGGCTGATCAGCCCGGACCGGACAGAACCAGACCGGACTAAACCAGACCGGACAGAACCAGACCGGTCTCGATCGGCCGGGTCAGCCGGTGCTCTTCTGAGTCGCCGCCCGCAGGCTGATCACCACGCACAACCCGCCCCCGGGCGCGTCCGCCAGGGTCACCGTGCCGCCGTCGTCCGTCACCAGCTGTTTGACGACGGCGAGGCCGAGGCCCGAGCCGGAGCGCCCGGTGAGGCCCTGGCCGCGCCAGAAGCGGTCGAAGGCGCGGGACTTCTCGGCGTCCGACATGCCGGGACCCCCGTCCGAGACCGTCAACTCCATCTCGTCGCCCCGAGGTTGTGCCCGTACGGTGATCGTCCCGCCGTCCGGTGAGACCTCCAGGGCGTTCGACAGAACGTTGTCCAGCACCTGGTCCAGATGACCGGGGCTGGCCAAAACAAGCAGCCGGCCGTCGGCACCCCCACTCCCCCTGAGCGCGATGGTGACTCCGCGCTCGTCGGCGGCCGGCCTCCACATCGACAGGCGTTCGTCCACGATGTCCCTGAGGGACAGCGGCTCCGCCGCCGTGACCTTCGCCTCGGCCCGGGCCAGCACCAGCAGCCCGTTGACCAGACGGCTCATCCGGACCACTTCCGCGGTCGCCTGCTCCACGTCCTCCCGTACGAACTCGTCGTCGGTGCCGTCCGCGATGTTGTCCAGCGACAGGCGCAACGCCGTGAGGGGGGTACGGAGTTGGTGCGAGGCGTCCGCCACGAAGATCCGCTGCGAGGCGACCAGGGTGTCGAGGCGCTCCGCACCCTGGTTGAGGGTGCGGGCAAGGGTCTGCGTCTCCGGCGGGCCCGTGACCCGCGAGCGCGCGGTCAGGTCGCCGTCGCTGAACTTGCTTGCCATGCCGTTGAGTTCGCGGAGCGGAGCGGTGATCCGGCGGGCGGCATACGCTCCGATCGCGGCGGCGGCGGCCAGGACGAGCACGGCCAGTCCCGCCCGGAAACCCCAGATGCTCCACAGCCGCTTGGTCATGTCCGAGGTCGAGTACACGATCCGCACGGCCGCGTCCCCCCGAGCGGGGACGGTGACCGTCAGATGCTTGCCCCAGATGAAGTCGGAACCCCAGTCGGTCGTGCGTTTGTTGTCCCGTACGGCCCGGGTCAGGGCCGCGTCCGCATCGGGCCTCGGTAGTTTCGGGGCGCAGCTGCTGGTGGTCACCTGAACCGTGCCGAGGGTCTCCCCGTCGTACGCATCGGCCACCTTTTCCAGGGCGTCGCACGAGATCCTGTCGCCGTTGCCCAGGAGCAGCGCCATGGTCTGGGCCTCGCGCTGGACGGACACCTTGGTGTCGTCGCGCAGTTGCTTGGTGAGCGTGAAGGCGACCGGCACGGTGAAGAGGAAGATGGCGACCGCGACGAGCATGATGTAACTGCGGATGAGCTGGCGGTTCATGAGGCGCCCGGACCCTGGTCGCCACTGTCGTCGTCCTTGGCGATCTCCAGCCGGAAGCCGACCCCCCGGACCGCCTCGATCGCGATCGCGCCCTTCAGCTTCCGCCGCAGCGCCGCCACATGCACGTCCAGCGTCTTCGTCGGGCCGAACCAGTTCGCGTCCCAGACCGCCTCCATGATCTGCTCGCGCGACATCAGTGCGCCCGGCTCCTCGGTGAGGAAGGCCAGCAGGTCGTACTCCTTGGGGGCGAGGGCGATCTCCTCGCCGTCCAGGCGGACGCGGGCGGCCTTGCGGTCGATCGTCAGGCGGGTGCCGTACCGGTCGGGCCCGGCCTCGGCGGCCTGTGCGCGCGGCTGGACGCGCCTCATCACTGCTCTTATGCGCGCGATGACCTCTCGTACGCCGAAGGGCTTGGAGACGTAGTCGTCCGCGCCGAGCTCCAGGCCGACCACCCGGTCCGTCTCGTCGCTGCGCGCGCTGATGACGATGATCGGGACGTCACCGCGTGCGCGCAGCGCCCTGCAGACGTCCAGACCGTCGGTGTCGGGCAGGCCGAGGTCGAGCAGGACGACGTCGTACGGTTCGGTGTGGCTGAGCGCCGCGCCTCCCGTGGACACCCACGCCACCTCGAAGCCGTAGCGCACCAGGCCGCGACGGAGGGACTGGGCCACCGGTTCATCGTCTTCCACCAGGAGTACGCGCACAGCCGAACCTTAGTCCTTGAAACTTAATTCACAGCGGCAACGCGTATCCCATGCGTGGGTGGGCAGGAGCCCCGCTGAGCGGCCGAAGATCGCTGTGGTGAGCGGGACATCTCACCATGCGATACCCCGAAGGGGGAATTCGGCCGCTCGTTAGACTGAGCTGACCGCAGACGGACCGAGACGGACTGAGCGAGGAGCGCACGTGGGCCTTGTCGTGCAGAAGTACGGAGGCTCATCCGTAGCCGATGCCGAGGGCATCAAGCGCGTCGCCAAGCGAATCGTGGAAGCGAAGAAGAACGGCCACCAAGTGGTCGTCGTCGTTTCCGCGATGGGCGACACGACGGACGAGCTGATCGATCTCGCCGAGAAGGTGTCTCCGATGCCTGCCGGGCGTGAGTTCGACATGCTGCTGACCGCCGGAGAGCGGATCTCCATGGCACTGCTGGCCATGGCGATCAAAAACCTGGGCCACGAGGCCCAGTCGTTCACCGGCAGCCAGGCAGGCGTCATCACCGACTCGGTCCACAACAAAGCCCGGATCATCGACGTCACGCCGGGCCGCATCCGGACCGCGCTGGACGAGGGCAACATCGCCATCGTCGCCGGGTTCCAGGGCGTCAGCCAGGACAAGAAGGACATCACCACGCTGGGGCGCGGCGGGTCCGACACGACGGCTGTGGCGCTCGCCGCCGCGCTGGACGCCGAGGTGTGTGAGATCTACACCGACGTCGACGGTGTGTTCACCGCCGACCCGCGCGTGGTGAAGAAGGCCCGGAAGATCGACTGGATCTCCTCCGAGGACATGCTGGAGCTGGCCGCGTCCGGCTCCAAGGTGCTGCTCCACCGGTGTGTGGAGTACGCCCGTCGTTACGACATCCCGATCCACGTGCGCTCGTCCTTCTCCGGACTGCCGGGCACCTGGGTCAGCAACGAGAATCCCAAGTCGCAAGGGGACCAGCAGGTGGAGCACGCCATCATCTCCGGAGTCGCCCACGACGTCTCCGAGGCCAAGATCACGGTCGTCGGCGTCCCGGACAAGCCGGGCGAGGCCGCGGTGATCTTCCGCGCCATCGCGGACGCCGAGGTCAACATCGACATGATCGTGCAGAACGTGTCGGCGGCCTCGACCGGTCTCACGGACATCTCCTTCACCCTCCCCAAGTCCGAGGGCCGCAAGGCCATCGACGCCCTGGAGAAGTCGAAGGGCGCGATCGGCTTCGACTCGCTGCGCTACGACGACCAGATCGGCAAGATCTCGCTGGTCGGCGCGGGGATGAAGACCAACCCCGGGGTCACCGCGTCCTTCTTCCAGGCGCTGTCCGACGCGGGTGTGAACATCGAGCTCATCTCGACCTCCGAGATCCGCATCTCGGTGGTCACCCGTCAGGACGACGTCCCCGAGGCCGTCCGCGCCGTGCACTCGGCCTTCGGCCTCGACTCCGACAGCGACGAAGCCGTCGTCTACGGAGGCACCGGCCGCTGATGGCCGCGCCCCGATCGACTGCGCCTGGATCGGCTTCCGGCGCCGGATGGTCCGGTTCTCGACCGGATGGAGCCGGGTTGGCTGCTGGGTTTGGGCCGGTCGGTTCTGGGTCGGCCGCGACCGGGTTGGCGGCCATTGGATCGACTGCGCCCGGATCAGCTGTCGGCGCCGGATGGTCCGGTCCTCGGTCGGCTGGGGCCCGGTTGGCTTCCGGGCCTGGGCCCGTCGGTTCTCGGGCGACTGCGACCGGATCGGCCGCGCCTCGGTCGGCCGCGACCGGATTGGCGGTCGCCGGGTCGGCTGTGTCCCGGGCGACCGTGCGGCCGACGCTCGCGGTCGTCGGGGCTACCGGTGCCGTCGGTGCCGTGATGCTTCAGATCCTGTCCCAGCACGCGGACATCTGGGGCGAGATCCGTCTCGTCGCCTCCCCGCGCTCGGCCGGCCGCAAGCTGACCGTGCGCGGCGAGGAGGTCGAGGTGGTGGCGCTGTCGGAGGAGGTCTTCGACGGCGTCGACGTCGCGATGTTCGACGTGCCGGAGGAGATCGCCGAGCGGTGGGCGCCGCTCGCCGCCGCCAAGGGCGTGGTCGTGATCGACAACTCGGGCGCCTTCCGGATGGACCCGGACGTGCCGCTCGTCGTCCCCGAGGTCAATCCGCACGCGGTACGGCAGCGCCCTCGCGGGATCATCGCCAACCCGCACTGCACGACCCTGTCCATGATCGTCGCCCTGGGCGCGCTGCACGCCGAGTACGGCCTGCGCGAGCTGGTGGTCTCCACGTACCAGGCGGTGAGCGGGGCGGGGCGGGCCGGTGTGGACACCCTGCGCCGGCAGCTGTCCCTGGTCGCCGGTACGGAACTGGGGACCAGCCCCGGAGACGTACGGCGGGCCGTGGGCGAGGGGACGGGGCCGTTCCCGGAGCCGGTCGCGCTGAACGTCGTACCGTGGGCCGGTTCTGTCCGGGCCGACGGCTGGTCGTCGGACGAGATGCAGCTACGGGACGAGTCCCGCAAGATCCTCGGGCTGCCGAAACTCCCCGTGGCCGTGACCTGCGTACGGGTGCCGGTCGTCACCGCGCACGCGCTGACCGTCCACGCCCGTTTCCAGGGCGAGGTCACCGTCGCCGGAGCCCGGGAGATCATCGCCACCGCGCCCGGGGTCGTGCTGTTCGACAATCCGGAGGCGGGGGAGTTCCCGACCCCCGTCGACGTGGTCGGCACGGATCCGACCTGGGTCGGCAGGGTCAGGCGGGCGCTCGACGACCCGACCGCGCTGGAACTGTTCGTCTGCGGGGACAACCTGCGCAAGGGATCGGCGCTCAACACGGCGCAGATCGCCGAGCTGGTGGCGGCCGAGTGGGCCTGACGACGTCCAGTCTGTTGATCTTGTCGGAAATCACGCCGGTGATGGCATAAAACGTTTGTAGGATCTAGGTGAGAACTGTGGTGCGGCCGGACAAAGGTCCGCATCCGTGATCCGGGCCCTTCGGCGTTCGAGGATTTTGCTCCCCGCCCTCCGCAACCATGCGGGGGGCGGGGAGCGTCTTTGCGGTCGTCCTTCCGGGGCGTGGGGACGCCGTGACCATGCGTGGGGACGCGCGGTCACCTTGGAATTAGGGGAAGAGCGGGACGCATGAGGGTGGCTGTGTCGGACGACGCAAGAATGATGCCGGATGCGTACAACCCTGACGGGGGGACGGGTGTCCAACATGCGTGGCAGAGGTACTTGACTTCAGAGCGGCGACGCGTGGCACAGCCCTGCGTCCACCGCGCCGACTCCGCGTGCCCGGGGCGCCCGGCGGCATGCCGGTGATCGCGCCGATGCCCGCAGCGCGGCCGGCCCGCATACCCAACCAGCGCGAAGGCGTCGACGAGAGCGCGGCGGCGGGGACGACGGTCGATCACCTGACCGAGACGTACCGCGCCCACTACCGCTCACTCCTCGGCCTCGCCGCGCTCCTTCTCGACGACACCGCCTCCTGCGAGGACGTCGTCCAGGAAGCGTTCATACGGGTCCACTCGGCGCGCAAGCGCGTCCGTGACCCGGAGAAGACGCTCGCCTATCTGCGCCAGACGGTGGTGAACCTCTCCCGCTCCGCGCTGCGCCGCCGCATCCTCGGCCTGAAGCTCCTCTCCAAGCCGATGCCGGACATGGCGAGCGCGGAGGAGGGGGCGTACGACCTGCTGGAGCGCGACTCCCTCATCAAGGCGATGAAGGGCCTCCAGCGCCGCCAGCGCGAGGTCCTCGTCCTGCGCTACTTCGCGGACATGACCGAGGCCCAGGTCGCCGAGACGCTGGGCATATCGCTCGGCTCGGTGAAGGCGTACGGCTCGCGGGGGATCGCCGCGCTGCGTATCGCCATGGAGGAACCGGCATGAGCGACCAGGACCAGGGTCAGGAACGGGAGCGAGATCCGGCGCCGGAGCGAGAACAGGACCAGGACCAGGGTCGGGACCGAGGTCAGGAACAGGGCCAGGCTCGCGGGCACGAGGGACAGGGCTCGGCAACCGGCGGCAGCCAGCAGCACGGGGGTGCCGGCTCAGGGCCCGGCGGTTTCCGGACCGAGGTATTCCGGGCCGGTAAGGTTGTTTCCAACGGGGCCCGATCCAACGGGAGTTGGCCGGCCGGAGTCCACGGACCAAGCCGCCACGAGCAAGAGCACAAGCAATCGCACGCTGGGAACGGAACTGTGAACCACGGCCCCGACGACCAGAGCCTGGACGGGCTCGACTCGGAAGAGCTGGCACTGCGGAGGATGCTGCATCAGGCGGTGGGCCAAATCCAGCCGACCGACGCCGTGCTGGACCATCTTCGACGCGCGGTGCCCGCCCGCCGGGCCCGCAAGCGCCACGCCGCCATCGGTATGGCCGCCGCCGCGCTCTTCATCGGCACGGCCGTCCCGGCCCTGCTGCACGTCTCGAACGTCACCGGCTCCGAGGCCGACCCCTCCGTCATCGCGGGCCACGGCTCGCAGACCAAGGAGGACAAGGGCACGGGCAAGGACGACCCGGACGGCGGCGAGAGCACCTCCGGGGGCACCTCCGGCACGGTCGAGACCAAGCCGTCGAGCAGCCCCTCGGGCAGTGCGACGAACCCGGACAAGGGCGGCACCGGCGGCAACACGACCGGGGCCACCGATCCGATGGTCACCCCCCAGCCCCCGGCCACCTGCGACGCGACCCAGCTGGGCTCGGCCACCGGGTCGGTCGGCGACCCCGACGCCACCGGAGCCGTCTACGGCACGTTCCGGGTCGTCAACGTCTCCACCACCCCGTGCACGGTCAGTGGCAACGGCACCGTGACGACGCTGGCGCAGGACGCGGCCGACCCGGCGAAGGTGACCAGCACCGACCACACGGCGGGTGACGCGGCCGGCGGTCTGCCCGACCCGTCCCTCTCGGTCAGCGGACTCGTGCTGCAGCCGGGCGCGGCCTACACGGTGCAGTTCGCCTGGGTGCCCTCGGAGACATGCCCCACGACCGGCACCACCGACGGCGGCACCACGGGCGGCCCCACCGAGTCGCCGTCGCCCACACCGAGCGAGAGCCCCGACTCGTCGACGACCACCTCCACCGGCGGCGACACCGGCACCGGCACCACGCCGCAGCTGGTCACGGAGGACGGCACCCCGGATGACGGCAGCGTGGCGGTGTCCTACACGACGGAGGCCGGCTCGCCCACGGTGACGGCGACGGTGTCGAACGCGTGCGCGGGCACGGTGTACAAGACCGGGGTCATGGCGGAGACCACGTAGTACCGGGTACCGGCAGCATTCACCTGGGCCTGGGCCTGAGCCCGGGCCGGGCGGTGGTCAGGCGGTGGCGCCTTCCCGCGCGGCTTCCGCGGTGGACGTGCCGGGAGCATCGGATGCGGCGGAGGTGTCGGGGGTGTCGGAGGTGATGGGCGCGAGCCCCAGTTCCGCGTCCCGCGCGAACTCCACCTCGCGGCGCACCAGCCGGAACCACATGAAGACGACGAACCCCGCGAAGACGAACCACTCACCGGTGTAGCCGAGGTTCTGGAACGCCTTCAGGTCGAGCCCGGTGTCCGCGGGCGCGGTCGCCGGTACGGCCCTCATCCCCGAGTCGCCCTTGTCGAGGGTCACCCAGGCGTCGTACAGGTCGTACGGCACGAGGTTCACCAGCGAGGCCGCGCTGATCGCGCCGGTCTGCCCGGCCGGGAGGCCGCCCGCGGCGCTCACACCGTTGGACCCCGGCGTCTCGGACGCCTGGAGCGCACCGGTGACGGTGACCTCGCCGACGGGCGGGGCGGGGGCTTTCGCGGGGTCGGCGGTACCGGGCAGCCAGCCGCGTACGACGGGCAGGGCCTTGCCCTCGTCGGTGCGCAGCAGGGTCAGTACGTAGTAGCCGTTACGGTCGTCCAGTTGCCGGCCGGGGACGAGGAGCTGCGTGCCGTACCGCCCGCTGACGGTGACGCGGTCCCCGGAGGTCTTCTTGTCGACGGGCAGCAGCTCGGCGAGCGGCCGGGCGGCCTCCCCCTTCTCGGCGGAGACCTCCTCGGTGGCGGTCCTGTGGTCCTGCACCCGGTCCTCGAACCGGCTCAGCTGCCACGACCCCATGAACACGCAGAAGGGGATGGCGAGCAGCACGAAGACGTTGATCCCCCACCAACGGGGCGTCAGCAGAAACCGGTACACGCCTTCCAAGGTACGGGGCGGCGGTCGGTGCCGGGTCCGCGGGGTCGCCGGGTCAGTACCGCTCCGTCAGCTCCCTCAGGTGGTCCCGGCTCGCCGGGGGCTCGTACGGCTCGGGCCAGAAGTCGGTCATGGACGTGATGATCCCCTTCTCATCCCCGGTGAAGAAGGAGATGCACTGCATCTCCTCCGGGCCCACGGTGAAGCGGAGCCACGTGACGACGTGCCCCGGCTCGGCGACCACGCGCTCTGTCCGCAGGTGCCAGTCGCTCGGAAACTCCCGGTTGAACCGGACGAACCGCTCCTTGCCGCTGACTCGCTCCCGCGTCTGGGGCAGGGTGTAGACGACGTCGTCGGCGAGGGTGTCGGCGAACCCGTCCCAGTCCCTGGCCTCGGCGGTCGCCCAGAACCTCTCGACTGTCTCGCGCAGATCGGGGGCAGCGGACTTGTCGGCCACATCGGCCACATCGGTCGCGTCAGGCGTGTTGGTCATGCGGGAAGTCTGCACCCGGCCACTGACAATCGGCTCTGACCTGTGGATATGTCTGACCCCCCGAGGAGTTTTCCACAGGCTGGGGACCTCCGCGGCGGATTGTCCTGCGAGGCGGGCAGTATGGGGCCATGACTGAGAGCAACGGGTCCACCCCGAACACGACCACGCCGGACTGGGAGAAGCGGTTCCGGGCGCCGCGGGTGTCGCTGCCGGACTGGGCGGAGGACGCGCCGGACCGGTCCCTGTTCGTGTCCAACGCGACGGGGACGTACGAGCTGTACGCCTGGGACCGCGCCACGGGCGAGCAGCGCCAGGTGACCAACCGGCCGAACGGCACGACGGACGGCGTGCTGTCGCCCGACGGCGAGTGGATCTGGTGGTTCGACGACAAGGACGGCGACGAGTTCGGCAAGTGGCGCCGGCAGCCCTTCGGGGGAGGGGCGGAGGGCGCCGAGGACGAGTTGGCGACCCCTGGCCTGGAGGCCTCCTACCCGGCGGGGCTGGCACTGGGCCGGGACGGTCGTACGGCGGTCGTGGGGCGCTCGACGGACGAGGAGGGTACGACGATCCACCTCGCGGTGGCGGACGCGCCCCCGGCGGTGATCTACCGGCACCGCGAGTCGGCGGGCGTCGGCGACCTCTCGCACGACGGTTCGCTGATCGCGATCGAGCACACGGAGCACGGCGACGCGATGCACTCGGCGCTGCGTGTCCTGCGCCCGGACGGTACGACGGTCGCCGACCTCGACGACACCAAGGGTGGCGCGGAGGAACTGGGCCTGGAGGTGCTGGGCTTCGCGCCCGTCGAGGGGGACTCGCGGCTGCTCGTCGGTCATCAGCGCCGGGGCCGCTGGGAGCCCCTGGTGTGGGACGTGGCGAGCGGCGAGGAGACGGACCTCGCCCTCGACCTGCCGGGCGATGTGAGCGCGGAGTGGTATCCGGACGGCTCGGGACTCCTGATCGCCCACAGCTTCGAGGCGCGCAGCGAGCTGTTCCGCTATGACCTGGCCTCGCGCGAGCTGGTGAAGGTGCCGACGCCCGCCGGTTCGGTCTCCGGGGCGACGGTCAGGCCCGACGGCAGCGTGGAGTACCTGTGGTCGTCGTCCGCGCAACCGTCGTCGGTGCGCTCGACGACGGGAGCGGTGGTCCTGGACCCGCCCGGGCTGAAGTCGCCGGGTTCGGTGCCGGTGGAGGACGTGTGGGTGGACGGGCCGGGGGGCCGTATCCACGCCCTCGTCCAGAAGCCGGCCGGGGCGGCGGGGCCCCTGCCCACCGTGTTCGACATTCACGGTGGACCGACCTGGCACGACAGCGACGCGTTCGCGGCGGGACCGGCGGCGTGGGTCGACCACGGGTACGCGGTGGTGCGGGTCAACTATCGGGGGTCCACCGGGTACGGACGTGAGTGGACGGACGCCCTCAAGCACCGGGTCGGTCTGATCGAGCTGGAGGACATCGCGGCGGTACGGGAATGGGCGGTGGCCTCGGGCCTCGCGGACCCCGACCGGCTGATCCTGACCGGCGGTTCCTGGGGCGGCTACCTGACGCTTCTCGGCCTCGGCGTCCAGCCCGACGCGTGGGCGCTGGGCCTTGCGGCGGTGCCGGTCGCGGACTACGTCACGGCGTACCACGACGAGATGGAAGCGCTGAAGGCGATGGACCGGACGCTGCTGGGCGGCACACCGGAGGAGGTTCCGGAACGGTTCGAGGCGTCGTCGCCGTTGACGTACGTCGACGCGGTGAGGGCGCCGGTGTACATCTCGGCCGGGGTGAACGACCCGCGCTGCCCGATCCGGCAGATCGACAACTATGTGAAGCGGTTGGAGAAGCGGGGCGCGGTCCACGAGGTGTACAGGTACGACGCGGGGCACGGGTCGTTGGTCGTGGACGAGCGGATCAAGCAGGTGCGGTTGGAAATGGAGTTCGTGGAGCGGCATTTGGGGGCCTAGGAGTTCTTCGCCCCGCCGCCCCTACCCGTCCCATCGAGGGGCTGGATTTTTAGCCCGTCCGGCGTTTGAGGACGAGGCCCCTTCAGGGCCGAAGCGGGGGTCTGGGGGCGCAGCCCCCAGGGACAGGATGGGACGGGTAAGGGCGGCGGGGGCGAAGAAACTACACCCCCGCCCGCTCACCCCGCCGCCTCCCCAGCAGCTCCGCCAACCCCCGCCGCGTAGCGGCCAGTACCACCCGGTCCTCCGCCCGCAGCACATACGTCGCCGGCAGATCCCACACCAGCCCCGACGGACGACCGTCCTCCCCGACGGCCCTCACCCCCGTGTCCAACGCCAGCACCCGCCACGCCCCCGCCCGGAACGCCTCCCCGACCGTCCGCCCCTCCAACTGCGCATGGCCGCCCACCCACATCGCCGCGAACAGCAACACCCGCCGCTCGACGGGAATCGTGCCCAGGATCTGCGTCTGACGCCCCATCATCGCCCCGGCGAACGCGGGCGCCGCGAGATGCGAAACGCTCCGGCTGCGGGTGGTCGCCCCGGGGTGCGCCGCCCGCAGGGTGCGGTACACGGCGGTGGCGAAGTCGTCGTCGTACAGGCGCAGGACGACGCGCAGGTCGGGCCGTACGGAACGCCCGTACAGCACCGCCTCCAGGTTGGTCGTGTCGGCGCTGGTGAGGGCGAGGAGGGCCTGCGCACGGTTGATCTTCGCGGCCTCCAGGACGCCCTCCTGGGTCACATCACCCAGCACCACAGGCACCCGCAGCCGCCGCGCCGTAGCAAGCCCGCGCGCCTCGGGATCCGCCTCGACGCACACCACCGGGATGTTCAGTTCGCGCAGCCGGGTCAGCACCCGCGTACCGATCTTGCCGAGCCCGAGCAGCACCACATGCCCGCTCAGCCCACGTGGCGGCCTCCGTACCGCGGACCCGCTGCGGAAGGTACCGAGCGCCTCCAGCACGGCGGCCAGCAGCACCGGCAGCAGTAGCAACCCGACCAGCCCGGACAGGAGTTGGAGGATCTGGCGGGGCATTGAGGACCCGATCGCCGGATCGTTGATCGCGAAGAGGTCGAGCAGGGTCAGGTAGGTCGCGTGGAGGGGATGGTCGCCCGTGGCGATCGTCAGCGCGACGGCGAGGGCGATCACGCACCCGACCATCCCGGCCAGCGACCACCGCAGCCGCCGCGAGAAGAGCGAGGCGAACGGCGGCACCACGCCCCGCCCCCGCCCGCCCGACATCGACGTCCCGGAGTACGCGTACGCCACCTGCTGGAGCACGACCGTTCCGCGCCCGGTCGCCGCCGCCACCGCCGCCTCGTCGGGGAGCAGCCGGGGTCCCTGGTCGCCGCTGCTCTCCGAGCCGTCGGCGCCGGCCGGGTCGCTGCTCGTGGCGGAGAGCAGGGCGAGGGTGTACAGGCCCGGGTCGGCGACCTCACCCGGCGCCGGCGGCAGCCGTTCCACCGCGCGCAGCAGCAGCCCGTCGGTCTGAACGACCTTGCTGGTACCGGTGATCGCGGTGGCGGCGAGCGCGGGGGCGGCGGTGTCGGCGTCGGACAGGACGGTGGTCGACGCGTCGGAGCGGTTGCCCGAACCGCTGCTGCCGCCGTCATCAGTACTGTCGGACACTGCCGCCAACGCCGATGCCTGGTCGAGGAGTTCCCCGATGTGCTGGCCCAACCGCCGGTTGTAGAGCCGTAGTACGAGCTGCAGTCGTGGATTGAGGCGGCGGGCGGTGAGCGCGGCGCGGATGTTGGTCTCGTCGTCGTCGTACACGAGGGCCAGGGCCGCGGCCCGCTCCGCACCCGCCTCGGCGAGAACCGCCTCGGTCAGTTCGACGGCCTCCAACACCCTTTCTCGCAGCCCGGGTTCACCACCACTGTCCGCACCGGTGGTTCCGTTTCCCGCCGCCCGGTTGACGACGGCGGTCATCCTGTCGAGCAGCGCCGACGCGGTCCCGGCGGCCCGGACGACCACCGGTGGCCGTACGTTCCGCTCCGAGGGCGGGACGACGAGCATGACCTGCTCGCCGTACACGTTGCGGAGTTCGTGGGCCAGCCGGTGTGCGAGCCCGTCGTCGCCGCACACGATCATATGAGCGGCGAGATCAGCCGTACTCGGCCCGTTCGGCCCGCTCTGACTCGGAAGGTTCCCCAGGATCGCCACGAGGGAAAAGACTGCCTCACCGGGACGGCTGGTTGCAGGCCGGGGCCCGTCGAACGATCAAAACCGTCAGGTCACCAGGTCATCAGGTCATCAGATCCTCAGGCCACACCGCTGCGGCCCACCACCTGCCCCGCCCGGTCGATACAGATCACGTCGACCGCGACGGGCGCCCCGCGCAGTACCGCGAGGGCCTCGTCGCGCGCGGCCACCGCCACCAGGTCGCCGAGCGGGACCCCGGCCGCCGTGCACAACTGCAGTGCCGCGAGGCCCGTGTTGGCGTCCGCGACCTCGGCGGCCAGCGTCTCGCTCGCGCCGCCGCGCCGGGCCAGTTCGGCGAGGAGGCCCTTGTCGACCTGGGAACGCGCGGAGTGCAGATCGAGGTGACCGGCCGCCAGTTTCGACAGTTTCGCGAACCCGCCGCAGATCGTGAGCCGGTCGACGGGATGCCGTCGTACGTACTTCAGTACCGCCCCCGCGAAGTCGCCCATGTCGAGCAGGGCTTCCTCGGGGAGTCCGTACGCGGCCACGACCGTCTTCTCCGAGGTTGAGCCGGTGCATCCGGCGACGTGGGTGTGTCCGGCGGCCCGGGCGACGTCCACGCCCCGCCGGATCGAGTCGATCCACGCCGAGCAGGAGTAGGGGACAACGATCCCGGTGGTGCCGAGGACCGAGAGCCCGCCGAGGATGCCCAGCCGGGGGTTCCAGGTGGACCGGGCGATCTCCTCGCCGTGGTCGATGGAGACGGTGATCTCGACATCGCCTCCGTTCCTGTTCCTGTTCCCGTTCCCGTGTTCGGCCGCCACCCGGGCGACGTGGTCGCGCATCAGCTGCCGGGGGACCGGATTGACCGCCGGTTCGCCGACCGGCAGCGGCAGTCCGGGGCGGGTGACCGTGCCGACGCCCGGACCGGCCCGGAAGACGACGCCCGACCCGGCGGGCAGGAGGCGCACGGTCGCCCGGACCAGTGCGCCGTGGGTGACGTCCGGGTCGTCGCCCGCGTCCTTCACGATGCCCACCATGGCGTACGAGCTGGTCAGCTCCTCGGTGGCCAGCGCGAACGCCGGTGTCTGGCCCTTGGGCAGGGTGATCGTCACCGGGTCGGGGAAGTCCCCGGTCAGCAGGGCGGTGTACGCGGCTGTCGTGGCGGCGGTCGCACAGGCGCCGGTGGTCCAGCCGGGGCGCAGGCCGGTGTGCTTGAGTTGGGCGCCGCGCCCGCCCTTGGCCTCGCTGCCGCTCATGAAGGGAACCCGGTCCTCGTGCTGCACGTACTGATCCTGGGCGGAACCGCCGAGGCCCGCCGCCTCGCCGAGCTCCTGGCCGCGGAGGGAACGCGGCCGGGCCTGCGCGCGCTCCGGGTGACGAACTCACTGGCCGGACGGGTCTCCACGCCCCGGCTGCCGCCCGGCGAGGTGCGGGTGGGCGGCTTCGGCGGGGCCGAGGGGCTCGCCGAGTGGCTGCGCGCGCACCGGGTGGACGTTCTCATCGACGCCACCCATCCCTTCGCCGGCACGATCAGTTTCCATGCGGCACGGGCCGCCGCCGCAGCCCATGTTCCCCTGCTCGCGCTCCGGCGCCCCGGCTGGGTCCCGGTCAAGGGCGACGACTGGCACGCGACAGGCTCCCTGGAGGAGGCCGCCGCGCTGCTGCCCGCGCTCGGCCGACGCGTGTTCCTCACCACCGGGCGCCTGGGCCTGGCCGCCTTCGCCGTCGCCGCGCTGGACGAGCTGTGGTTCCTCGTGCGTTCCGTCGACGCGCCCGAGGCTCCGCACCCGGCCCGCATGGCGGTGCTGCTCGACCGCGGCCCCTTCACGCTCGACGGCGAACGCGAACTGCTGCGCCGCCACCGCATCGACGTCGTCGTCACGAAGGACAGCGGCGGCCCGGCGACCGCACCGAAGCTGACGGCGGCGAGGGAGGCGGGGCTGCCGGTGGTCGTCGTACGGCGCCCGGCGGTGCCGGAGGGCGTGCGGGTGGTCGACGGCCCGGAAGAGGCCCTGCACTGGCTGGTATCCCAGCACCGCTGACCGACCCTCTGACCGAAACCTGTCGCGACCTTTACTGCACATTGATTGCAGGTAACTGTCTATGGCAGAAGGCTGGGGCGATGAGTCGTGAGGAGATACGTCGTGAGGAGATACGTCGTGAGGCGATGAGCCGTGAGGAGTGGATCAGGGTCGGCGGCATGGCCGCCTTCATCGTGGCGCTGCATGTCATCGGCTGGTTCACGCTCGTGGTGGTCGTCGCGCCCGAGCACTACAGCGTGGGCGGGAAGGCCTTCGGTATCGGTATCGGCGTGACCGCCTACACCCTCGGTATGCGGCACGCCTTCGACGCCGACCACATCGCCGCCATCGACAACACGACCCGGAAGCTGATGGGCGAGGGGCAGCGCCCGCTGTCCGTGGGGTTCTGGTTCTCGCTCGGCCACTCCAGTGTCGTCTTCGTCCTCGCCCTCCTGCTGTCGCTGGGGGTCAGGGCCCTCGCCGGGCCGGTCCAGGACGACGGCTCCCGTCTGCACGACGTCACGGGCCTCATCGGTACGACCGTCTCCGGGACGTTCCTCTACCTCATCGCCGGTATCAACCTCGTCATCCTGGCCGGTATCTGGAAGGTGTTCCGTCAGATGCGGACCGGTCACTTCGACGAGGACGCCCTCGAAGAGCAGCTCAACAGCCGGGGGTTCATGAACCGCCTCCTGGGCCGTTTCACGAGGTCGATCACCAAGTCGTGGCAGATGTACCCGCTGGGTCTGCTCTTCGGGCTCGGCTTCGACACGGCCACCGAGGTCGCACTCCTGGTGCTGGCGGGGTCGGGCGCGGCCTCGGGGCTGCCCTGGTACGCGATCCTGTGCCTGCCGGTCCTCTTCGCGGCCGGGATGTCGCTGCTCGACACGATCGACGGCTCGTTCATGAACTTCGCCTACGGCTGGGCGTTCTCCAAGCCGGTCCGGAAGGTCTACTACAACCTCACGATCACCGGACTGTCGGTCGCCGTCGCGCTCATCATCGGCACGGTCGAACTGCTCGGCCTGATCGCCGAACAGGCGGACCTCCACGGCCCGTTCTGGGACCGGGTCGCCGGGCTCGACCTCAACATCGTCGGGTACGTCATCGTCGGGCTGTTCTTCGCGACGTGGGCCGTCGCCCTGGTGGTGTGGAAGGTCGGCCGGATCGAGGAGAGGTGGACGTCGGGACTGGCGAATCCGGTACGGGAGCCTGCGGAGGCGGAGGCGTAAGCCCGATGCACGGACTCCGGCTCGCTCGCCTGCGCTCATTCCACCTCGTTGGCGATCGCGTTGACGGCCGCCGCCGCGATGGCGCTCCCGCCCCGCCGCCCCCGTACGACCAGATGCTCCAGCCGGGACGGATGCCCGGCCAGCGCGTCCTTCGACTCCACGGCGCCCACGAAACCCACCGGAACTCCGATCACGGCGGCCGGGCGGGGAGCGCCCTCCTCGATCATCTCCAGCAGCCGGAAGAGGGCGGTGGGCGCGTTGCCCACGGCCACCACGGCGCCCTCCAGCCGGTCGCGCCACAGTTCCAGCGCGGCGGCGCTGCGGGTGGTGCCGAGCTTCGCGGCCAGGTCCGGTACCGCCGGGTCGGTGAGCGTGCAGATGACCTCGTTGCCGGCGGGGAGCCGCCTGCGGGTGATGCCGCTGGCCACCATCGAGACGTCGCAGAGGACGGGTGCGCCCGCGCGCAGGGCCTCGCGGGCGCGGGTGACGACGTCGGGTGTGTAGCCGAGGTCGCCTGCGAGGTCGACCATCCCACAGGCGTGGATCATCCGTACGGCGACCTGCGCGACGTCGGCGGGCAGCCCGGCGAGGTCGGCCTCGGCGCGGATGGTGGCGAAGGACTGGCGGTAGATCGCGGCGCCGTCCTTCTCGTATTCGAACCCTGTCTCGAACACTGTGCTCTCACTCATCCGTCCGTCGGTGTTCCTGCTGCGTGCCTGTTGCTTGCCTGCTGGGTTCCTGTTGCGGGCCGCCGGTGATTGTACGAAACGGTCTCGATTCGGCCCGTTCCTTGGGCGGCGCCGATGAGCAGGCAATCATGACCCCCATGCAGCGGCTCCACACCCCCGAGTGGTTCACGGCCGACGACTCGACCCTGAACGTAGCGCTGGTGTACCCGATGCAGGGGCCCGCCGGGATCTTCGGTCCCGCGTGCGAGGCGTGCGCGCGGCTGGCCGCCGAGGAGGTCAACCGGGCGGGCGGGGTCCTGGGCAAGGAGCTGCGGCTCCTGGAGGTCGACGGGGGCGCCGATCCGCAGCGGGTCGCGGGGGAGGTCGAGGCGCTGGTCGCGACCGGTGTGGTGCAGGGCGTCACCGGCTGGCACATCTCCTCCGTACGGCAGGCCGTGGCGCCCCGGGTCGCGCACCGGGTGCCGTACGTCTACACGGCCCTGTACGAGGGCGGTGAGTGCACCGAGGGGGTGTTCCTGACGAGTGAGACGCCCGCCGGGCAGCTGCGGCCGGCGATGCGGCTGATCGGCGAGGCGCGGGGCGTACGGCGCTGGTTCGTCGTCGGCAACAACTACGTGTGGCCCCGGCAGACCGCCCGCGCCGCCCGCCGGTACGCGCGCGAGAGCCGGGGCCGGGTGTGCGGGGAGGCGTATCTCCCGCTGGGCACCGAGGACTTCACCGACGTCCTGCGCCGTATCGAACACGCCGACGCCGATGGGGTGTTGATGCTGCTGGTGGGCAGTGACGCGGTCCGTTTCAACCGTGCCTTCGGCGCCTTCGGGCTCGACCGGCGCTGTCTGCGGCTGAGCACCCTCATGGACGAGAACATGCTGCTGGCCAGCGGTCCCGAGGCGACCCGCGACCTGTTCAGCACGGCCGGCTTCTTCGCCTCCCTCGCCAACCAGGACACCCTGGACTTCCACGGCAGCTACGCCGCCCGCTACGGCGTCGACGCCCCAGCCCCCGGCAGCCTCGGCGAGTCCTGCTACGAGGGCGTGCTGCTGCTCGCGGCCCTCGTCGAACGCGCCCGCACCCTCGACGTGTCCGCGATCGGGGCGGCGGCCGAGGCGGTGTCGTACGAGGGCCCGCGCGGCCTCCTCCGGCTGCGCGACCGGCACGTGAGCCAGCGCATCTACCTCGCGGAGGCGGACGGTCTGGACTTCACCGTCGTCGCCCAACTCCAGAAGACCGATCCTTCTTAGATCCTTCCGTCCGGAAGTATTAATTCAACAATTTTAGTTCCGCTGGAAACTGCTCATCAATTCCGTGGAAACGCATCGGAAACAGTGAACTCGCAGGCTGTGGACCGCACATCTCCCCATCTCGTTCCCTTCTCCCCAAGGGCGGTTCTGCATGTCTGGGCTCAGTTTCAGCAGGCGTGGTCTGTTGGCCGGAGTGTCCGCGGCCGGCGCGTCCGCCGCTCTCAGCGCCTGTGGCGCCAAGACCGGTTCCGGCACGTCCTCCGACGCGGGCGTCAAGGCCGACACCTCTGGCAGCACGGTCAAGGTGGGTCTGCTCAACTCCCTCTCCGGCACGATGGCCATCAGCGAAGTCACCGTCCACAACGCGCTGTTGCTCGCCGTCAAGGAGATCAACGCGGCCGGCGGGGTGCTGGGCAAGAAGCTGAACCCCGTCAGCCAGGACGGCGCCTCCGACTGGCCGACCTTCGCGGAGAAGGCGGAGGCCCTGATCAAGGACGACAAGGTCGTCGCCACCTTCGGCTGCTGGACCTCCTCCAGCCGTAAGGCGGTCAAGCCGGTCTTCGAGCGGTACAAGTCGCTGCTCTTCTACCCCGTGCAGTACGAGGGACTTGAGGAGTCGCCGTACATCTTCTACACCGGCGCGACCACCAACCAGCAGATCGTCCCGGCGCTCGACTACCTGAAGAAGCAGGGCCTGACCAAGCTGTACCTGGTCGGCAGCGACTACGTCTTCCCGCGCACCGCCAACAAGATCATCAAGGCGTACGCGGAGGCCAAGGGCATGAAGGTGGTCGGCGAGGACTACGCGCCGCTCGGCTCCACCGAGTTCAGCACGATCGTCAACAAGGTCAAGGACTCCGGCGCGGACGCCGTGTTCAACACCCTCAACGGTGACAGCAACGTGGCCTTCTTCAAGGAGTACAAGTCCTCCGGGATGACCGCGAAGAGCATGCCGGTGCTGTCCGTCTCCATCGCCGAGGAGGAGGTGAAGAGCATCGGAACCCAGTACCTGGAAGGCCAGTTGACGGCCTGGAACTACTACCAGACGACGCCCGGCGCCGCGAACACCAAGTTCGTCGCCGCCTACCAGGCCGCGTACGGCAAGGGGAAGCCGACCAGCGACCCGATGGAGGCCGCGTACGTCTCGGTCTACCTCTGGAAGGAGATGGTCGAGAAGGCCGGCTCCTTCGACGTCGCCAAGGTGAAGGCCGCCTCGGACGGCATCACCTTCGCCGCCCCCGAAGGTGAGGTCACCGTCGACGGCGCGAGCCAGCACGTCTACAAGACCGCCCGGATAGGCAAGGTCGGCGCGGACGGACTCATCACCGAGGTGTGGAACTCGGGCAAGCCGATCAAGCCGGACCCCTTCCTCAAGGGCTACGACTGGGCGTCGGGCCTTTCCTGAGCGAAGTTCTCCGCCCCCGCCGCCCCTACCCGTCCCATCCCGTTCCTGGGAGCTGCGCGATCACGCCCCGGCCGGCATCATCCAGCCCCTCCGGCGTTTGAGGAGCGGGGTCCGGGGCGGAGCCCCAGGGATGGGACGGGTAGGGGCGGCGGGGGCGAGAAGAGCGCTCGGACCCCCCACGCACCGAAACCCCGCACCCCGTCCCCGACCAGGAGCCGCTCCGTGACGGTCATCCTCAACCAGTCCTTCACCGGCATCAGCATCGGTGCCGTCCTTCTGCTCATCGCGCTCGGCCTGACCCTGACCTTCGGTCAGATGGGCGTGATCAACATGGCGCACGGCGAGTTCATCATGGCCGGTGCCTACACGACGTACGTCCTGCAGAAGTCCATCAGCAGCGCCGGCATCTCGCTGCTGGTCGCGCTGCCCGTGGCGTTCGTCGTCGCGGGTCTGATGGGCGCGCTGCTGGAATGGCTCCTCATCCGGCGCCTGTACACCCGCCCGCTGGACACGCTGCTGGTCACCTGGGGTGTCTCGCTGATGCTCCAGCAACTGGCCCGGGACGTCTTCGGCGCCCCGAACGTCCAGACGCACGCGCCCGACCTGCTCACCGACAACGTCTCGGTGGGCGGCGGGATCACCCTCGCCAACAGCCGCCTGTTCATCCTCGGCCTCGCCCTCCTCTGCGTCCTCGCCCTCACCCTCATCCTCCGTACGACCCCGCTGGGCCGCCGGATCCGGGCGGTCGTCCAGAACCGGGACCTCGCCGAGGTGTCGGGCATCGCGACCGGCCAGGTCGACCGGATGACGTTCTTCATCGGCTCGGGCCTCGCGGGAGTGGCCGGCGTCGCGCTCACCCTCGTGGGCCCGATCGGCCCGACGATGGGCACCAACTACATCGTCGACGCCTTCCTGGTCGTAGTCGTGGGTGGCATCGGCCAGTTGAAGGGCAGCGTGATCACCGCGTTCGCACTCGGCGTCCTTCAATCCGTCCTCGAATACTCGACAACGGTGAGCGTCGCGAAGGTCATCGTCCTGGTGGCGATCGTCGCCTTCCTCCAGTGGCGACCGCAGGGCCTGTACACACTGCGCACCCGGAGCCTGGCATGACGACAACGACCAAGCCGGCAGAGGCAGTTACCCCGCCGCCACCGCAACCTTCTTCTCGAACCCCCCTCCTGGAACGCCTGCGCGTACCCGGCGGCTTCGCCCTCGGAGCCGTACTCCTGCTCGCCATAGCCCCGTTGGCGCTCTCCGACTTCCGTCTCGCCCTTCTCGCCAAGTACCTCTGCTACGCCATCGTGGCCGTCGGCGTCAGCCTGGCCTGGGGCCGCGGCGGGCTCCTCGTCCTCGGCCAGGGCGTCTTCTTCGGCCTCGGCGGCTACGCCATGGCCATGCACCTCAAGCTCGCCGACGCCGCCGACACCGGCGAGAAACTCCCCGACTTCATGCAGCTGTACGGCACCGGGGACACCCTCCCCTGGTGGTGGGAGCCGTTCGCCAACCCGGTGTTCGCGCTCGCCATGACGGTGATCCTCCCCATGGCGGTGGCCGCGCTGCTCGGTTTCCTGGTGTTCCGGCGCCGGGTGAAGGGCGCGTACTTCGCGATCCTCAGCCAGGCGCTCGCCGCCGCGCTGTCCATCTGGCTGGTCGGCCAGCAGGCGACGACGGGCGGCACGAACGGCCTCACCGACATGCAGGGCTTCTTCGGCTACTCGCTCGACGACCCGGTCAACCAGAAGATGGTGTACTTCGTCATCGCCGTGGTCCTGCTGCTCCTGATGGCCCTGGCCCGCCAGCTGTTCGTCAGCAGATACGGCGAACTCCTCATCGCCGTAAGGGATTCCGAGGAACGGGTGCGCTTCCTCGGCTACAACCCGGCCAACGTGAAGCTGGTGGCGTACGTCGTCGCGGCCGGTATGGCGGGTCTCGCCGGCGCGCTCTTCGTCCCGGCCGTCGGGATCATCTCCCCGGCGTTGATCGGGATCGTGCCGTCGATCGGGTTCGTCATCGGCGCGGCGGTCGGCGGGCGGGCGTCGCTGGTGGGCGCGGTGCTCGGCGCGGTCGCGGTCGCGTGGGCGCAGAGCACGCTGTCGGACGCGTTTCCGGCCGGATGGACGTATTTCCAGGGCCTGTTGTTCGTGGTGGCGGTCGGCTTCCTGCCCGGCGGCCTGGCGTCCCTGTTGACGGTGGCACGCAACCGCCGTAAGGCCACGACGAGTTCGGGATCGGAGGTAGCGGTATGAGCGGCGGTGGCGGTGGCGAGGCGCTGACGATCAGTGACCTGCGGGTCACGTTCGACGGCTTCACGGCGGTCGACGGCGTCAACTTGACCGTACAGCCAGGGGACTTGAGGTTCCTGATCGGTCCGAACGGCGCCGGCAAGACCACACTCGTCGACGCGGTCACCGGTCTGGTGAAGGCGACGGGCTCGGTCCGCTTCGGCGACGAAGAGCTTCTCGGGCGCCCGGTGCAGCGGATCGCGCGCATGGGCATCGGCCGTACGTTCCAGACGGCGACCGTGTTCGAGGAGCTGACCGTCCTCCAGAACCTGGACATCGCCGCGGGCGCCGGACGCGGTGTGTGGACGATGCTCCGCCGCCGCAAGGGAGTTCCGGAGCCGGTGACCAGGGCCCTGGAGACGACAGGCCTGACGGCACTCGCCGACCGCCCGGCGGGCGCACTCGCCCACGGCCAGAAACAGTGGCTGGAGATCGGCATGCTGCTGGTCCAGGACGTACGGCTGCTGCTGCTCGACGAACCGGTGGCCGGCATGAGCCACGAGGAGCGCGAGGCGACCGGCGAACTGCTGCGGCGGGTGAGCGAGGACCACACGGTCGTCGTCATCGAGCACGACATGGACTTCATGCGCTCGTTCGCACGCAGCGTCAGCGTCCTGCACGCGGGCAAGGTGCTCAGCGAGGGCACGGTGACGGAGGTCCAGGCGGACCCGAGGGTCCAGGAGGTCTATCTGGGCCGGGCGTCGGCGCCCGAGGCCGCTGTCGCCCCCGTACCGGTGGGAGAGGAGGCGTGACGTCGATGTCGATGCTGGAGATCACCGACGTACGGGCGGGCTACGACCGTACGACCGTCCTGCACGGCGTGACCGTGACGGTGCCGAAGGACGGTGTGGCCGCCGTGCTCGGCCACAACGGCGCCGGGAAGAGCACGTTGCTGAGGGCGGCCATGGGCCTCCTGAAACCGACCGCCGGAAGGGTCCTGCTGAACGGCGAGGACATCACCCGCCTCTCCCCGCACCAGCGGGTTGCGCGCGGAATGGCGTACGTCCCGCAGGGCCAGCAGTCCTTCCCCCACCTGACGACGGCCGAGAACCTCCAACTCGTCGCCGACGGGCGGGCGGACGGCAAGGAAGCGGTCGCCGAGGCGCTGGACCTCTTCCCGGCGCTGCGTGAACTCTCGGGCCGCAGAGCGGGTTTGCTGTCGGGCGGCCAGCGCCAGCAACTCGCCCTGGCCCGCGCCCTGGTGACCCGCCCGAGCCTGCTGCTCCTCGACGAGCCGACGGAGGGCATCCAGCCGTCGGTGGTCGCGGAGATAGAGGAGACGATCCTGACCCTGGCCGCACGCGGCGGCCTGTCGGTCCTCCTCGTGGAGCAGCACGTGGGGTTCGCGATGCGGGCGGCGCAGCGGTACTACGTGCTGGAGGCGGGCCGGGTGACGTCGTCCGGGGACGGCGGAACGGGGTCCGAGCAGACGGTGAGGGCGGCGCTGAGCGTCTGAGATGAAACCGGGAGGGGCCCGATCCGCACGACGGATCGGGCCCCTCCCAGGACGTGCTTCTCACCCTCCAGCTCAACGGTCGCGCCGCCGTCCACCACCGCCCACACCTGCTCGGCATCGAACGTGTGAAGGGGGCCCGTGGCACCAGGCCGCATGTCGACGCGCCACAGAGCCTGTCCGGCGCCGCCCAGCGTGGTCCGCCTCGATCAGGCAGCCGGAGCGGTACGAGCAGTTTCCTCCGCACCGAATGCGTACTCCCACTTCCAGCTCACTCGCGGACTGCCTTCATGGCCTCGTCCAGGACAGAACTCAGTTCCTGCAACGCTTCCCGAGCAGTGACCGGATCTTCGTGCTCCAGATGGTTCTGTGCATGGGCGTAACGGACGGACAGATCGGGGCGACGCGCGATTTCGATGGTCCTGGCCCAGGCCAGGACCCAGCTCTGCACGGGCCTGAGGGACTGCCATTCGACCGCCAGGGCGAACGCCTCGTCCTTCTGGGCCTGCATCTCCTCCAGACGCCCCGGATCGACGACGGCGAGGGCCGCACGCAGGGCGTCAGGGGTGTGCTCGGGACGGGGGATCAGCTCGTGTCCGTGGTCAGACTGGGTGCTCATCGTGTCCTCCTGGGGATGCCGTCGCCAGGGTATCGAGCCGGGGCGGCGGCCGAGCGAGCCTCGGGAGGAGGTGGGAAACGCGTCGGCGGAGAATCTGTCCAGGGGCGACGAGCTGACCATGGTGGGACCTGAGTCTTTCGTGCGGTGCAGCCGCTGACGTGCGCAGGCGTGCGTCAGGCGGCCAAGGGAACGGCAACCCGACAATCGCGGCAGCGACCGGGTTCGGGCCCACGGAAACCCCGATCACAGCCGTCGCAGTTTTGGAGCGGGTGCCGGACGTGGACGGTCTCCGCCTGTGAGGGAGGGCCCCCGAAGGGTGCCGGAGGCGGCAACTGGGCGGCGAGGCGGTGGGCCAGGAAGGCGGCCGGGCGGCGCATGCCCTCGGGTGGGAGGTCGCTGATCAGAGCATGCCGTACGGCGGTTGGGCTCGCGTCGCGCTCCAGCCAGGCGGCGACTCCGGGGGCGAGGTGGGCCGTGTCGCAGGTGGACAGGAGCAGGTCGGGGTCGAGGCGGCGGAGGCCGGCGAGGAGGTCGGTGGCGGCCTGGAGGATGCCCGGTCCGGCGTACGCGGGCTGCGGTACGGCGGGGAGGGGCTTGCGTGGGGCGCGCTTCTTGGGCGGGCCTGGGGTGGCGGGGTGCGCGGGGCGGGTCGGACGGTCGGACCCGGCGTCGGCATCGGCATCGGCATCAGGGTCGGCATCGGCAGGGCGCTCCGCGTGATGGCCCGGCCGGTTGCAGGAAACCGTACGGGTGACGATGCGACCGGCGGGGGTGCGTTCCCGGGAGCGGCGCAGGTAGCCGTGAGTTTCCAGTTCGCGCAGGGCGGCGGCGATACGGTCCGCCCCTTCCGGGAACCTCTTGGCGAGGGTCTTGATGTCGACGGGGGCACCGGCGGGCAGCGACTGGATGTGGACGCTCAGCCCGATGGCGAGCAGGGACAGCTCGGGGTGCTGGGAGAGGTGGTTGCCGATCACCGTGAAGCGGGTGGTGTGGCGGGCGTTGTCGTGGATGACGCCCGAGACGCCGGAATTGGGGCGCCTGTGGGGGTGATTTTTGCCCGGGCTACGGGTCTGGGCGCACGAGGGCGCGCTAGGGTTTTGCGTGTCCATCGGGAAGGTGGTTCTTCCTTGTTGGTCAGGCCCTCGCATTGGGATTGCACTCCCGGCGAGGGCCGTCGTATGTCCGCTGTCTGCGGTTGTCTGTGGTGGTGCTGCTGCGCTGAGCGTAAGGCAGGCAACCGGGCACAAATCCACCTGAGTTGGCGATGTTCACTCGGGCGAGTGAGTTTGCGCGGAAGCGGCCGTGGTCGCCGTCTCCGGTGGGCGGGAGGGGTGGGGTTTGGTTGGTTTCTTTCTCCCTACGTTTCTTTGGAAAGACCGCTGGTCGCACCGGAACACGGAGGGCAGGGTTCCGGAGCGACCTCGACTTCGGCCCACACCGTCTTGCGAGGCCGCAACCCCGGAGCCCACCCCCCCCCAACGGTCGGCAAGCGCCTCCACAAGAGCGAGGCCCCGCCCGGACTCCGCGTCGTCAGATGGGAGTTGAGGACACGGCGGGCGGTCACCACACGTGTCGGTCACCTCGATGCGCAAAGTGGCGCCGATGACGTACACGGTGAGCCGGAAGGCGCGGCCTCAGCGGCCTTCATCGAACAACTGCTGGGGGATACATGAACCGCAACACCTCGATAGAGGGCGCCTCCGGCCTGGCGTGGTTCAAGAGCAGCTACAGCAGCGGAAGCGAGGGCGACTCCTGCGTCGAGATCGCCACCGCCCCCCGCACCATCCACGTCCGCGACTCCAAGAACATTGAGGCCGGCCCCCGCCTGGCCTTCGCCCCCACCACCTGGGCCCAGTTCGTCCCGTACGTCACCCAAGACTGACCAACAGGCTTCCCTGGTCAGGGCCCCTCCATCTCAGTCCGGTGTGACGGTGGCCACATCCCCGTGGCGTGTTCGGTATCCCGAATGCCTCGTGGCGGAAAACAGTCCGCGAGCAGGGATCGCCATGCCCGGTGCGCCCCTGTGTGCGCCCCCGGGGCGGCGCCCGCCCGCGCTCCCGCCGGCCCTCTTGAATCAGCGCCCTTGTCGATCATCGGAGCAGCTCAGAGCCGGTAATTCGTCATGCGCAACAACGTGAACACTCCTGACCGTGGGGTGAATTGAGAGTTTTCCGCATGCTTCAACCCTGATATTCGATGAGTGAACTTTACGAGTATTATACCTTTGCTTTACCGGAAAGTCACCGTCCGAAATCCCTCGTTGACGGAGCGAATTCGCGCCCACTATCTTGATCCACGTCTTCAAAAAGTGCAGATGCGAAGGCAGGAGATGGATTTGACCACCGTTGTCAAACAGCAGAAGACCTACCGATTAAACGAGTTGGAGGCGGCGAAGACGCGTGAATTATCCAGTCTCGCGGCTCGTCTCTCCAACTCGCCCCCCATAGTCCTTTCCGGGCTGCTGCTCGACCTTCCCGAAGGAATGCGGAAGTCCATCCTCGACTTCGGTGCGGACACCGGTTCGGGTGGGCATTTCCTGCTCCGCGGCCTCGCGGTGGACGATCTACCGGACACGCCGGTCGTCCACGGGGCGGAGATCCTCGACAGCCATTTCACCAATGGCACCCTCATGCTCGTCGCGGATCTCCTCGGCTCCCTCGTCGGATACCAGGACGAGAAATCAGGGACGCTGTTCCATGACGTCCATCCGGTGCGGGGGGAGGAGAACCGTATCGAGAACAGCGGATCGGTCGCCTTCGACTTCCACACGGAGAACGTGCACCATCCGCTCCGGCCGGACTACCTGGGCCTGCTCTGTCTGCGCCGGGACCACGAGGGCATCGCCGCCACACGCGTGTCGTCCGTGCGCGACGCGCTGCCGCTGCTCTCCGCGGAGCAGGTGGCGGAGTTGCGGAAACCGCAGTTCCACAGTTTGTACCCGACATCCTTCACCCGGGACGTCGAGGGACCCCGGCCGCCGGCCGGACCGCACCCGGTGATCTTCGGGTCCAAGGAGCGGCCGTTCATCCGCTTCAACACGCACAACACGCGCGCTGCCGACCAGGGCGCGGAACACGCGCTACGCGCACTGACCGAGGCGCTGGAGAGCGTCTGCCGCGATCTGGTGCTCGCGCCGGGCGACCTCGTCGTCCTGGACAACCACGTGGTGGTGCACGGCCGCAGCGCCTTCGAGCCCCGCTATGACGGGCAGGACCGGTGGCTGCGCCGCTTCTACTCGCTGCGCTCCACGCCGCTGTGGGCTCAGCGGATGATGCGGCATCCGCGCGTGCTGCCCCCGATGGCGGACATCCGCGGGGTCGTCTGACCGCCACCCGCGACCGCTCTACCCTCCTGTTCTTCTCCTGAGCGGGTGGGTGACACGTGACACTGATGAGGAAAAGTGGATCTGTTCGAGGTGCTGGGCCTGCTGCTCGCGGCGACGGCGGCCGGCTGGGTGGACGCCGTGGTGGGCGGGGGCGGGGTGTTGCTCATCCCCGTGCTGCTGTTGTCCTTCCCGCAGTACGCGCCCGCGACGGCGCTCGGCACCAACAAGATCGCCGCCGTCATGGGGACCGCGACCGCCGCGTACATGTACCAGCGCCGCACCCGGCTGGACCGGTCGGTCCTCGTGCCGGCCGCGGCGCTCGCGGTCCCCTTCGGCGCGCTGGGCGCACTGTCCGCGGCGAGTGTGCCCACCGGGTATTTCCGGCCCGTCATCATGGCTCTGCTCATCTCGGTGGCACTCTTCGTGGCCTTCAGGCCGAGTTTCGGCGTGCAGCAGACGGAACGGATCGTGACCCGGCGCCGCCGTATCGGGACCATTCTTCTGGCCGGTGTCGTCATCGGTTTCTACGACGGCGTGTTCGGCCCCGGTGTGGGTACCTTCCTCATCATTTCCTTCACCACTCTCCTGGCCACGCAGTTCTTGGAGAGTGCGGCCATGGCGAAGGTCATCAACGCTTCTTCCAATCTGGGCGCTCTCGCGGTTTTCGCCTGGCAGGGAAATGTTCTGTGGGCCATCGGTCTCGGTATGGCGGTGGGCAATATAACCGGCGCCATGATCGGCTCGCGAACCGCGATGAAAAAGGGATCCGGATTCGTGCGGATCGTTCTGGTGCTCGTGGTAACCGCCATGGTGATCAAGATGGGATTCGACCAGTTCGCGTAAGTGAAATCGCAGTGAACTATGTATCTCCGAGAGGAACCCTCGGTGAACACCGACGGGTGAGACTGTAGACAGGGGATTGCATGACAAGGGAACTGTCCAGACTACTTACCCTGCCCGACTTCGAGCGTGCGGCGGATGCCGTGCTCGACGCCGCTTCCTGGGCGTACGTCGCGGGAGGCGCCGACACCCAGGTCACGGTGCGCGCCAACACCGAGGCGTTCGACCACGTCTGGCTGCGGCCCAGGGCCCTCGGCAGCGCGAACGACCGGCCGGACACCTCGGTGACCGTACTCGGGCAACGCCTCGCCCTGCCCGTACTGCTCGCCCCGACCAGCCCTCAGCGGCTCCTGCACGACGACGCGGAGATCGCCACCGCCCGCGCCGCCGAGGCCGCCGGCACGCTCTCCATCGTGAGCACCGACAGCCACCACGCCTTCCCCGAGGTGACCGGGTCCGTCAAGGGCGGGCAGTGGTTCCAGCTGTACTGCTACCGGTCCCGTGAGGACGTCGCCGCGACGATCGCCCTGGCGGAGCAGGCCGGCGCGACCGCTCTCGTGGTCACCGTCGACGCCAGCCACGCGGCCCGCCGGATCACCACCCGACGCGCGGGCTTCCGTACCCCCGCACACGTCGACTTCGGCAATCTGCGCTCGCTGGGCATCCTCACCGGAGCGATTCCGGACGGCGCACGCATCGAACGCCTCCCCCTGACCTGGGAGGACCTCGAATGGATACGGAGCCGGACCGCGATACGCCTGGTGGTCAAGGGCGTTCTGCGGGCCGAGGACGCCGAACGTTGCCTCGACCTGGGGGCGGACGGGGTCATCGTCTCCAACCACGGCGGTCGCCAGCTCGACGGCGCGGTGCCCAGCCTGGTCGCGCTCGA
Organism: Streptomyces sp. NBC_00576; assembly: GCF_036345175.1. Classification (NCBI taxonomy): domain Bacteria; kingdom Bacillati; phylum Actinomycetota; class Actinomycetes; order Kitasatosporales; family Streptomycetaceae; genus Streptomyces; species Streptomyces sp. NBC_00576. The sequence continues at coordinate 6,051,154 of NZ_CP107780.1, forward strand.
ACAGGTGGCGGAGGCGGTGTCCGGTCGCGGACTCGTCCTGATGGACGGTGGCATCCGGTCGGGGGTCCACGTCGTCAAGGCGCTCGCCCTCGGTGCGGATGCCGTGTGCATCGGCAGGCCCTATCTGTGGGGCCTCGGTCTCGCCGGGCAGGAGGGTGTCGAGGCGGTCCTCGACCTGCTCAGGGACGAGATCGAGGACACGCTCCGTCAGCTCGGCGCGGACTCGCTCGCCGACATCGGCCCCGACTTCGCGACCAGGGCCAGGGCCTGAACACCCCCGTACGCCGGCTCGGCGGACGACACGACCCAGCGCTCGCAGCACCCTCCGCGCTCGCAGCACTCCCAGCACTCCCAGCACTCGCTCAAGGAGACGACGACCTGTGACCGTCCACTTCTCGCGCGGCATACCCCCGCTCGAAGCGATTCCCTCCGCCGCCATCGCCGAGCACACCTCCGCGGTCCTCGCCGCGGAGCCCGACCGGGTCTTCCAGTACGCACCCATCGGTCACCACACGGGTGACCAGGAACTCCGGGAGCAGCTCGGCAAGTTCCACTCGGTCGACCCCGACCGGGTGTTCGTCACCAACGGTTCCCTGCAGGCCCTCGACCTGCTCGCGTCCCACCTGCTGCGCGGCGCCGCCCGGCCGCAGGTCCTGGTCGAGGCCCCGACGTACGACCGCGCCGTGCAGATCTTTGAACGGCACGGGGCCAGGGTGTCCGGAGTGCCCCTGCGGCACGACGGCATCGACGTGGACATCCTCAAGGAGCGCCTGCGCACCGAGGTGCCCGCCTTCGTCTACGTCATCCCGGACTTCCAGAATCCCAGCGGTGTGACCACGAGCGAGGACAAGCGCCGCGAACTGGTGCGACTGTCCGCCGAGTACGGTTTCACGATCCTGGAGGACATCCCTTACCGGGAACTCCGCTTCGGCGGCACCGCGCCCACGCCCTTCGGTGAACTGGCCGAATCCGCTGACGGCGCCCGGGTGCTGACCATCGGTTCGCTGAGCAAGGTGCTCAGCCCCGGTCTGCGTGTCGGCTATGTCATCGGCCCGCCCGGCACCCCCCGCGCCCTCGCGGCCCTGGCCGAGAGCACCTATCTGTCCCCGGCCCCGCTGCTCCAGGCGGTCGCCGCGAGGACGCTCGCGAACGGCGTCGTACAGGAGAACGTCGAGCGCGTACGGGAGTTGCTGCGACCCCGGCACGACGCGGCGGTCGAGGCGGTGCGTCAGACGCTCGGCGAAGTCCAGCTGTGCGTGCCCGAGGGCGGCTACTACATCAGCGTGCACCTCCCGGTCCGTACCGACGAGGAGTCCTTCCTGGCGGCGGCGCGGGACGGCGGCCTCGCCCTGACCCGCGGTTCGGCCTTCTACCCGGCGGACTGCGCGCCGCCGGCCGGCACCGTCTTCCTGCGCCTGCCGTTCCAGGCACTCGACCCCGAGGAGTTCGCGGAAGGTGTCCGGCGACTCGCCGCTGCCTCTGAACGAGCGGCATAAGGAACACGAGCGGCACAAGCACGAGGAGCACACGGGGCACGAGAAGGACCAGAAGCACGAGGAGTCCGAGAAATCCGAGGTGTCCGAGAAGGACCGCCGGGCGGACGCCGCCGGGGGTGAGCGACGCGGAATCGTCCGTGACGCCTCGCTCTCGGCGGTCCTCGCCGGGCTGGTGGCTGTCGTGGTCTCCTGCTCCGGCCCGCTGCTGATCGTGCTGGCCGCTGCCGACGCCGGGCGGCTCAGCGACGAACAGACGTCGTCGTGGGTGTGGGCCGTGTGCGTCGGGAGCGGTCTGACGTGCGCGATCCTGAGCTGGTGGACCCGCATGCCGGTGATCACCGCCTTCTCGACGCCCGGTGCGGCTGTCCTGGTCGGCAGCCTCGGGGACTATCCGTATCCCGAGGTGATCGGGGCGTTCCTGGTCACCGGCCTGGTCATGGCACTGATCGGGGTGACGGGCGTCTTCGGGTGGGCGATGCGGCGGGTGCCGCCCGGGGTGGTGGCCGCCATGCTCGCGGGCGTGCTGTTCTCCTTCGGGGCCGGCGTGTTCTCCGCGCTGGACAGCGGCCCCCTCCCGGCGCTCGCCGCCCTTGTCACGTACTTCGTGGTCAAGCGGCGGTCGCCGAGATACGCGGTGGCCTGTGCCCTCCTTGCCGTCGTACTCGTGGCAGCCGTGGGGCCGGGTATCCCCGCGCCGGCAGGCGGCCCCGGACTGGCCCTCCCCGTGTTCACCGCTCCCGACTTCTCGCTCCGGGCGATGGTGGGCGTGGCGGTTCCGCTGACCGTGGTCACCATGGCTTCGCAGAACGCCCCGGGTCTCGCCGTGCTCACCGCCTTCGGCTACCGGCCGGACGACCGAATGCTGGTCGGCGTCACCGGGCTCACCACTACGGCCCTCGCGCCGTTCGGCGGGCACGGTATCAATCTGGCGGCCATCACGGCCGCGATCTGCACCGGCGAGGAGGCGCACCCCGATCCACGGCGCCGCTATGTCGCGGGGGTGGCATGCGGCTTCTTCTACCTGGTGACCGGGGTCTGCGGGGCCACCCTCGTGGGGCTGTTCACCACACTGCCGACGGACCTGGTCGCTGTCGTCGCCGGGGTGGCGCTCCTGGGCACCTTCTCCACGAGCCTTGCGCAGGCCGTCGCCGACGAGCCCGGCAGGGACGCGGCCGTGGTGACGTTCCTGGCCACGGCGTCGGGCACCACGCTCGGCGGGATCGGTTCGGCCTGCTGGGGCCTAGTCCTGGGCCTGGCGACACACGGACTGCTCACCTTTCGACCACTTCGTCGAGGGAAATGATCGTTCCGCCCCTTCGGGCACAAAAGAACCCGACCGCTGGCGACGGGGGATGCACCAGCGATCGGGCTCTGGCCAAGGGTAACAAGACCGCATGCTCAGTGGGAGTCGACTGCTCTCCTATGGTGACCAGTTGTGACTGGGATCACTCTTCTTCACTCATACCTCAGTACAACCGTTTCCATGTACGGAGTACGTGACGTCCAGCAAACTCTCCCCGCCGTCGAGTCGTTCAGGGATCATGAAGCATGCGTTCGGACGACTGGTACCTCACCGAAGACATCGACGAATTCCTTGCCCACGCCGGAGAGTTCCTGCGCTCGCGGCCCGCCCTGCACACCACGGCGCTGACCACGTTCGAGAAACTGCGGAGGACGGACGGAGTGGCCGCGCACGCCACCCACGCCCCCGCCACCCACGCCCCAGCCCCCGTCTTCGGCCGGCTGGAGCGATCGGGTGAGGTCGGTGCCGTCTTCTACCGCCTCACCCCGAAAAGCCTCCTGAGTCTCACCCCTCTCACCCCCGAGCAGGCCGACGCCCTCGCCGCCCACCTGGCCGCCCTCGGTCACCGCCTCCCGGGCGTCAGCGCGGAACACGGCACCGCCACCGCTTTCGCCGAGGCCTGGCAGCGGCACACCGGCGCGACGCCGACACTCCGCACCCCGATCAACCTGTACCGCCTCGGCACGCTCACCCCGCCGGAGCCGGTCCCGGCGGGCCGGGGCCGACCCGTGGGCGAGGAGGAGCACGAGCACCTCATGCAGTGGTGCCGTGAGGCCGCGGAGTTCTTCGGGGAAGTCGTCACCATCAACGCCGACACCTGGGCCGGCACACGCTTCGGCGAGAAGAGCTACACCTACTGGGAGACCCCGGACGGCACGCCCGTCTCCATGGCGGGCGTGAACCCGATGGTCGCCGGCCATGTCCGGGTGGACCCCGTCTACACCCCGGCCCACCTGCGCGGTCGCGGCTACGCGGGAGCCGTGACGGTCGAGGTCACCCGGGCCGCACTGGCCGCGGGTGCCACGGACGTCGTGCTGTACACGGACCCGGCCAACCTCACCAGCAACGCCCTCTACCAGCGCATCGGCTACCGCCTGATCGCCGTCTGGGGCGCGTACGACTTCGCGTGAGAAGTGAGAAGTGAGAAGTGAGAAGTGAGAAGGGGGCAAAGCGGGATGAGCGGGGGCCCTGCCCGCCCCCACTTGGCCCCTGTTCGGCTACTCGGCTACTCGTCTAGTCGTCACACGGGGGCGCGTACGACAGCCGGGGCAGATACTCGTGCCACTTCTCCGCCGTCAGGACACCCCGCGTCGTCGAGCAGATGTGGGTGACCGCCGCGTCGACGTCGAGATCCCACAGCCGGACCGTGTCCGCGCCGCTCGACACCCCGACGATGCCGCCGCGGGGGCTGAACGCCAGGAAGTTGCCCGTCTTGGCGTTGGGGTTCATCGACTGGCCGATGGACCTGGCCCTCGCCGGATCGCTGACGTTCCAGAGCAGGACAGCGTTGTCGTTGCCGCCGCTCGCCAGGACCTCTCCGTCCGGGCTGAACGACAGTGACTCGACCGCCTCGGTGTGCCCGGTGAGAGGGGAGCCCAGGCTGTGGGTCCTTGCCGGGTCGGTGACATCCCAGAGGCGAACCGTGCCGTCGTCGCTCCCGCTGGCCAGCGTACGGCCGTCAGGGCTGAGGGCCAGCTCGTTGACGGGACCTTGGTGTCCCTCGAGCACCTTGCCGAGCAGGGTGGCCCTGGCCGGGTCGGTGACGTTCCACAGGCGGACCGTGCCGTCCGCGCTGGCGCCGGCCAGCGTACGGCCGTCCTGGCTGAAGACGAAGGAGTCGACGTAGCCCTTGTAGCCGGTGAGCTGGGAGCCCAGCGGGCGCAGATGGGCCGGGTCGCTTGCGTCCCACAGCTGGACGGTGAAGTCCTCGTAGGCCGTGGCCAGCGTGCGCCCGTCCGGGCTGAACGCCACCGTGGCCGCGAACCGGGTCTTCAGTTGGATCGGGGCCGCCCAGGCGACGGGATGCTTCGGATCGCTGACGTTCCACAGCTGCACGGTGCTGTTTCCGGCCGCCAGCGCGAGCGTGCGGCCGTCGGGGGAGAACACCGGCGTCCGTACCTCGCCCTCCCCGGGCGTGAAGGGTTTGCCCTGTGCCACGGGGTGGTTGGGCCGCTCCACGTTCCACAGCCGGACCTGGCCGTCGCGCGAGCCCGTGGCGAGCAGCTTGCCGTCCGGGCGGAACACGCCGATACGGCCGATCATGTCCGACGTCGGCAGTGACCACAGCCGCACCTTGCTGTCGCCGCTCCCGGTGGCGAGCGTACGGCCGTCGGGGCTGAAGCCCAGCGCGTACATCTCGCCGCTGCTGCCCGTGAGGGGTTCGCCGACCTGCGAGGGGTACTGCGGATCGCTGACGTTCCACAGGCTGGCGGTGCTGTCCGCGCTGGCGGCGGCCAGCATGCTCCCGTCCGGGCTGAAGGCCACCGACCAGATCGCGTCGGTGTGGCCGGTCAGCGGTGCGCCGAGCTGGGCGGCGTGCGCGGGGTCGGACACGTTCCACAGGCGGATCGTGTCGTCGGCGGCGCCACTGGCGAGGGTGCGGCCGTCGGGGCTGAAGGCCACGGAGTGCACGAGGTCCGTATGCCCGGTCAGTTTCGTGGCGTACGGCTTCGGGTCGCGCGGCTTCGAGACGTCGTACAGCCGGATCGCGTTGTCGTCGCCGCCCGCCGCGAGTTTCCGGCCGTCGCGGCTGAACGCGATCGCGCGCACCGCGGCGTCCGCGCCGGTGAGGGTGCCGATCGACCTGGGGCCGGCCGGGTCGGCCATGTTCCACAGGCGGACCGTGCGGTCCTCGCTCGCCGAGGCGAGGGTGCGGCCGTCCGGGCTGAAGGCGATCAGATAGATCGTGCCGTCATGGTCGTTCAGGGGCGCGCCGAGGGAGCGCGGACGCGCGGGGTCGGACACGTCCCACCGGCGGATCGTGCCGTCGTCGCCCGCGCTCACGAGGGTGCGGCCGTCGGGGCTGAAAACCGCGCTGCTCACCCAACTCGCGTTCGCGACCAGGGGTTTGCCGAGCGGCTTGGGGTGCGCCCGGTCCGAGACGTCCCACAGTCGTACGGTGCTGTCGTAGCTGGCGGTGGCCAGGAGCCGCCCGTCCGGGCTGAACGTGGTGAGGTAGACGGCGCCGGTGTGGCCGATCAGCGGGGTGGACAGCGGTGTGTTCACGATCGAGATCAGCCGGCTGCGGGTGCTCAGGTCCTCCGGGCGGAGCTCGTGGGCGACCAGACTGAGCTGCGCCGACAGCGACGGGTCCGTCGACTGGACGCGGTCCGCCTCGGCGAGCACGTTCTCGAAGACCGCGTCGTCGCGCTGCTGCCGGGCGATCAGTGCCGCACCGCCGGCCAGCAGGCCCAGCACGACCACCGCGGCGACGGCGGCGCGGCTGATCAGGACGGTGCGTCGGCGCAGCTTCACCGAGGCGGCCAGGAACTGCACCGCGCTGCGGGTGAGGAAGGTGTCACCGGTGGACTTCGCCCAGGTGTGCGCCTGCTCCAGCCGGGAGCCTCGGTAGAGGAGGGACGAGTCGCGCTTCGACTCCTCCCAGGACCGGCTGTCCTCCTCGACGCGCTGGCGCAGCAGGTTGCCGCCCCGGTCCTCGTCGATCCAGTCGCGCAGCCGCGGCCAGGCGTGCAGCAGTGCCTCGTGGGTGATCTCCACGCTCTCGGCGTCGAGCGTCACCAGCCGGGCGCGCACCAGCGCTTCGAGGGACTCCTCCGTCTTGCCGGGGTCCGTCGACTCGGCGGCCAACTGCCGTCGCGTACCGCGCCTGCGGGTGGCCTGGGTGTCCTCGCCGAGGCGCACCAGGCGCAGCAGCAGCAGCCGCGCGGCGGTACGGGCCGCCGGGTCGAGGCCGGTCCAGGCGTCTTCGGCGGTCGCGGCCACCGCGCCCTGGATACCGCCGGCGGCGCGGTAGCCGGAGAGCGTCAGCCGTCCCGCCTTGCGGCGCTGCCAGGTGGCGAGCAGGGCGTGCGAGAGGAGCGGCAGTACGCCCGCGTCGTGCGTTCCGCGCGGTCCGTCGGCGCTCACCTCCCGCACGATCAGCTCCGCGAGCCCCGGTTCGAGCTCCAGGCCGACGGCCTTGGCGGGGCCGCTCACCGCCTCCCGCAGCTCGGCGGTGGTCAGCGGCCCGAGGACCATGTGCCGGTGCTGGAGCGCGTCGGCGAGCTCGGGATGGCGCAGGCACTGGTCGTAGAAGTCGGCGCGGACACCGAGGACGACGAGCGCGGGGGCCGACTCGTCGCAGCCGGTTCGCTCACCGGGGCCGGGGGGCGAGGCGGCGGCGTGGAGGACCTGGATGAAGGTGTCGCGGATCGTCTCGTCGAGGCAGAGGGTGAACGTTTCCTCGAACTGGTCGACGATGACGACAGGGCGGGCGGGGGAGGGAACCGCGACGTCAGGGGCATCCGGGGCATCCGGGGCGCCAGGGGTGTCGCGGCGGGCCCAGGCGGCGACCGTCTCCCGTACCGCATGGGCGAATTCGGGCGTACCGGGCTCGGCCGCCGATGTCCCGGCGGGGGACAGAATCTCCGAGAGCCCGGGTATGCGACGGGTCAGCTCGGCGAGGGGATCACTGCCCGGGACGAGCTGAAGGACCTCCCGGGCCAGCTGCCCCGGGCCGCCCAGCGCCCCCTCCTGCAACGCGGGCACCAGCCCGGCGCTCAGCAGGGACGACTTGCCCGCCCCGGAAGCGCCCACGAGCATGACCAGCCCGCCGGAGCCGGAGCCGGAGCCGGAGCCGGAGCCGGAGCCGGAGCCGGAGCCGGAGCCGGTGGCGGTGTCTGGGGCTGGGGCTGTGTCTGCGCCGGTGTCTGTGGCCGCCATGGCCTCCGCTGCGCGGAGCTGGGCGACGAGGGTGTCGGTGCTGCGCTCCCGGCCGAAGAACCAGCGGGTGTCCTCCCGGCGGTACGAGGCGAGGCCCCGGTAGGGGCACACCCCGACCGGAACGGCCGCGACCTCGGCGGCGGGCGCTTCCTCGACGTCCAGGGACCCGCCGACCGGGTCGGCGACGGCGCGCTCCCAGAGCCGCTGCCACTGGACCATGTCGTACAGGCCGGGGGAGACGGGCACGGGCCGGGTGCGCCGGGCCTGCGGGACGAGGACGCTCAGTACGGCGGCGAGGGCGGCGAACTGGGCGGGCACGTTCTTGGCGCGCCGCCAGTCGCTGATCCGCTGCACGGACACCCGCACAGCTCGGCCGCGTTCGTCGACCCGCTGCAGCTGGACGACGGCTTCGGCCACCCGTTTGAGGGGGGGATTACCGGCCTCCTTGTACAACAGCGAGAGCCGCTCCGCGAAGACCGTGCGTGCCCCTGAGTCGGAACTCAAGGTCTCCACCCCTAACTTTCCCCACCTCTGATATCCGGTGTCATCCGGACCGGAAAACCCACTCTATACGGCTGACCTGCGGTTAAGCCGCCGGCCCGGCACCGGAACCTCCTCTCGGGAAGCCCTGGATGGCAGGATCATGACGCAACAAAGAACCAGCCACGTGGTGTCCAACCGGACCACCAGCGCAGCGATCCCCAGGGCAGCTCGGACGCCGATCGTTCTCGGCCAGATGCCGCCGGATTTCGCCAGCCGGAGGTGTCGGCCGCACCACGCGGGCCCGAGATCCGCGAAACCGGCACAGTCCGGACTCCTCCCGGGTCCTCGTCCATCGTTCGGCACCGGTCCCCACGTGGGGAGGGACCGGTGCCGAACGGCGTTGTGGGCGCAGTACGGTGCCCGTACGCGCAGGGACTTGTTGGGGGAGAACCGTTGAGCGCTCGGATTCTGGTCGCCGAAGACGACGAGATGCAGTCCCGCCTGATCCGGATCTATCTGGAACGGGAGGGAAACGCGGTACAGGTGGCCGCCGACGGCCGAGCGGCCCTGGACCGGGCTCGCTCGACCCGGCCGGACCTCATCGTGCTCGACGTGATGCTGCCTCTGGTCGACGGACTCGACGTGTGCCGCATCCTGCGCACCGAGTCCGACGTACCGATCCTGCTGCTCACCGCCCGCACCACCGAGGAGGACATGCTCCTCGGCCTCGACCTCGGCGCGGACGACTACCTCACCAAGCCGTACAGCCCCCGCGAGCTGACTGCACGGGTGCGCGCGTTGCTGCGCCGGTCCCGGAAAGCGGGCGCGGCGGCGCAGCCGTCGGTGCTGCGGGTCGGCGAGGTGGAGCTGGACACGGCACGCTTCGAGGTACGGATGGCGGGTCGGCCGGTGGCGCTGACCTCCAAGGAGTTCAACATCCTGGAGACCCTGGCCCGCGAACCCGGCCGCGTCTTCACTCGGGCCCAGATAATCGAACGCGTATTCGGCTACGACCGGGATGTACTGGAGCGCACGGTCGACGCACACGTCATGAACTTACGCCGGAAACTGGAGGCGGAGAATCCGGGAGAACCCCGGCTGCTGGAGACGGTGTACGGCCGGGGGTACCGCTTGGCGGACGGTTCGACAGCGCCCTGAAGGGGCGCGGGGCTGTGTCGAAATGCGGCTCCGCCGCGCGGACTCGACCAGCCCCACCGGGCCGCGGTGAAGAACTGCCTACCCGGCGGAGCGCGGCAGCACGATCGTGAACGTCGTCCCCGCCCCCACCGCACTGCGTACGTCGATCGTGCCCCGGTGATCCGTCACGATCTGGCGGGCGATCGACAGCCCCAGCCCGCTGCCCCCGGTCGCGCGCCCCCGGGACGCGTCCGCGCGCCAGAAACGGTCGAAGAGGTGGGGCAGGTCCTCCGGCGATATCCCCTTGCCGGTGTCCCTGACTTCCACGACGGCAAGCTCGCCCCGGGGGACCACGGCCAGGGTGACCGAGCCGCCCGCCGGAGTGGCCCGCAGCGCGTTGCCGACCAGATTGCCGACGACCTGGCGCAGCCGGTCCGTGTCCGCGGTGACATGGACGGGCGCCGACGCCTCCACCCGCAGCGCGACACCTGCGGCCTCGGCCTGGGCGTGATGGGCCCGCCGTCCCGCCTCCAGGAGGTCGCGCAGGTCGACGTCGGCGGGGTGATACGTGAGCGCGCCCGCCTCTGCGAGGGCGAGGTCCTGCAGGTCGTCCACGATCCGCTGCTGGAGCAGGGCCTCCCGGTGGAGGGAGTCGAGCAGTTCGGGGGTCGGGTCGACCACCCCGTCCCGCAGTGCCTCCAGATACCCGCGCAGATTGGCCAGCGGGGTGCGCAGCTCGTGCGCGATGTCCCCGGTGAGCCGCCGCTGACGTTCCTCGCCGGCCTGGATGGATTCGGCCATGCGGTTGAAGGCGCCGCCGAGCTGCGCGATCTCGTCCCGCCCGGAGACGGGCACCCGGCGCCCGAGGTCGCCCTCGCCGAGCCCTTTCGCGGCGACTGTCATGGCCCGTACGGGACGCAGGACGGCCCTGCTCAGCAGCAGTGCGCCGGCGACGACCGCGAGGGCGACGCCTGCTGCGACGGCCACGGTGGGCGCGGCGGCCAGGGTGGGCGCCGACTCGTTCCGCACGCCGAGGCGGACCTCCAGACGGGGCGGGGCGACGGAACCGATCCGCTGGTTGAACACCCGCTGCAGACAGGCGGCGAAGCGCTGTTCGGCCTCGCAGGGCTGAAGGGCGATCAGATCCGCCGGGGTGAGCGGATCGGCCGAGTCCTTCGGCGCGGGGCACTGCGCGGGCCGCCGGTCGGCCTTGATCCGGGGGATGCCCAGGTTGTCGGGGCGGGCGGTGGGCTCGGCTCCGGCCCGGGTCAGACAGGCCGCGTAGGTCATCTCGGTGCGGTAGTCGGAGATCGCCGAGGCGACCTGCTTCATCGAGATCCGGCGCACCTGGCCCGCGGGAACCTTCAGTGCGGGCCGCGGGTCCACCAGGACCGCGGGCTGACTGCTGGGTTCGCGGGGCGTACGTCCGGCCAGGGCGTCCGAGTCGGTGAGCAGGACGTCGGACTCCGTGGCGACCCGGATGCGCTGGCCGGTGTCCTGGGCGAGGGAGGCGACCGTGGGCGACAGCCCGTCCCAGGTGCCGTGGGTGAATCCGTACGTCCGCAGCTCACCGGTGATCCGGGCGACCTCCTGCCGCCCGGCCGTGACGGTCTCCTGGACCTGGCGGTTCGCCTGCCGCAGCGTCAGCCAGCCGGTGGCGGCGCTGGCGGCCAGGGCGACCAGCATGAGCAGGCCCAGGACCCGGAGCCGGAAACTCATCGGCGTGACCCTTCGGTGTGGATGTGGATGTGGATGTGGATGCGGGTGGGGGTGGGTGGGGTGGGTCGTAAGAGTGCGGTGTCGGCCAGAAAGCCTTTCGCGGCGCCGACGAATCGCATACAGGGGGTAGTGGCTGCTCGCCAGGGAGTACGTACGAGGCCGAATTAGCCGTTGCCATCGCCGCTCCGCTGTCCGTCGCCGCACTGAAACAGCGCGACAGCGGGGGCGGTCCCGGTTCTCGGGGCCGCCCCCGCTCCGTACCACCGGAGCGCCGGCCAGAACGCCCGGTGGTGGTCATGTGCCGGCCAGCGCCTCCGTCGGGGCCAGCCGGCTCGCGCGGACCGCCGGATACAGTCCGGCGATCATGCCGATGAGCAGGGTCGAGCCGATGCCCGCGAAGCTGGCCCAGGCCGGGACGACCGTCGGCCAGTCGCGGCTGACGGCGTAGCCCGCCGTGATGACCGTGCCGAGCACCGTCCCTCCCAGCCCGCCGATGAGGGACAGCAGCAGCGACTCCGTCACGAACTGCGTCCGGATCTGGCCCCGGGTGGCGCCGAGAGCGCGGCGCAGCCCGATCTCCGGCCGCCGTTCCAGTACCGAGATGACCATGGTGTTGCCCACGCCCACACCCCCGACGAGCAGCGCGACCCCGCCGAGTCCGAGCAGCAGCCCGGTCAGCGCCGACTCGGTGGCCTCGCGGGCCGCGAGTGCGTCGGAGGGCCGCGAGATCCGCACCTCGCCCGGCTTCTCGGGGTAGGCGGTGGCCGCCAGCACCGACCGTACGGCGGTCACCTGGCTGTCCTCGGCACGGACGTACACCGTCGACGGATGACCGTCGAAACGCAGATAGCTTCGGGCCGCCTGCCAGCCGACCAGCGCGGCACTGTCCAGCTCCGGCGCCAGTGGTACGGGTTCGAGGACGCCGATCAGGGAGAACCAGCGGCCACCGATCCACAGCCGGGTCCCCGGGGTGTACACGTCCAGCCGCTGCGCGGCGGTGGCGCCCAGTACGACCGCCGGGTACTTGTTCGTGGCCGAGTCCAGCCAGCGGCCCCTGTTGACATTCCCGCCGACGGCGGGCAGCAGGTCGGTGCCCGAGGCGAGCACGGTCAGCGAGTTGGTCCGCCCGATGGCGATGCGCTCGTTGCGATACACGCTGGCACCGACCGCGCCGGTGGCGGTCACCTGCTCCACGGGCGGGATGCGCCGGACCATCGCGACAGCCTCGTACGGCAGTTTGGCCTTCTCACCCGTGAGGGATTCGCCGGGGGCGACCCGCAGCAGGTTCGTTCCGAGGGCGTCCAGCCGCCGGTCCACTTCCGCCTGCCCGGACCCGGAGATACCGACCACCGCGACCATGGCGGCGACCCCGATGGCGATCCCGAGAGCGGACAGGAACACCCGCAACGGCCGCGTCCGCAGCCCGGTCCCGCCGAGCCGTACGACATCGGCGGGCCGCAGCCGCGCGGCGCGCAACGGCTTGGGCCTGTCCAAGGGGTCCGTCACCGATGCGCCCCGATCGTCGTACTCGAACTTGTGCTGGTGGTGCCTTGCAGGGTGTCGTTGATCAGCCGGCCGTCGCGCATCTCGATACGGCGGGGGAGTCGGGCGGCGATCTCCAGGTCGTGGGTGATGACCACGACCGTCGTACCGGCCGCGTGGAGTTCGCGCAGCAGTTCCAGTACGGCGGCCCCCGACACGGAGTCGAGGTTGCCGGTCGGCTCGTCCGCCAGCAGGACCGACGGCTCGCCCACCACCGAGCGGGCGACGGCGACCCGCTGCCGCTCGCCCCCGGAGAGCTGGTGCGGCAGATGCCGGACGCGATGGCTGAGCCCGACCCGGGACAGCGCGGACGCGGCCCTGGCCCGGCGGCGGCGCATCGGCATCCCCGTGTAGAGCAGACCGTCCGCCACCGAGTCCAGCACCGGGACACCGACGGCCAGATGGAACTGCTGGAAGACGAAGCCGATCCGGGTGGCCCGCAGCGCGGAGACCTCACGGTCGGACAGCTTCGCCACGTCGTACCCGTCGACAAGGACCCGCCCCGCCGAGGGCCGGTCCAGGCTCCCCATGAGATGCAGCATGCTCGACTTGCCGGACCCCGACGGGCCGACCACACCGACCAGTTCGCCGCGCCCGATCCGCAGACTCACGTCACGGACGGCGGCGACCCCACCGGGATAGGTCTTGGAGACGGAGTCGAACTCCACGACCGCAGGTGACACGGCGGGAGGTGCCACCGCCTGAGGCGCGGACTCGCTCACTCGGGAATCCTCACCTTCATGCCCTCGCGGACACCGGAACCGCTGACCTGTACGTTCCCGTCGGCGAAGAGTCCCGTCCTCACCGCGACGAACCGGCCGTCCTCGGTCTCCAGCCCGTGTCCGCCCTCGGCGAGGGCGACCAGCGCGGCGACCGGCACACTCAGCACGTCCTTGACCTCGCGGCCCACGTACTCGACGCTGACGGGCCCGCTCTCCAGCCGCCCCACGGACTTCTGGTCCGCGATGGTGATGGTCACCGGCAGGGTGGCGGCGCCCGCTCCCGACTCGCCCTCGGTGCTGCCCCCCGCAGGCGTGCTCGCCTCCCGCCCGACCGAGGCCACCTCGCCTTTCACGGACTTCCCGTCGGGCAGCGTGATCCCGACGACCGTGCCGCGTACGGCCCAACCGGCGTCCGCGGCCGAGGCGTTGACGACGACCTTGCGTGCCGTACCGGTGTACGTCAGCGTGTCCTCGCCCACGGCCGCGCCGAGCCGGGCACCCGGCTGGCCGATGCGTACCTTGCCGGCGGAGTAGATGACGTCCCCGACACCGACCGTCCCGGTCTCGGCCAGCCCGAACGCCTTCTGCCAGCGCTTGACGGCCCGGACGGTGGCGTCGGTGAACCTCTCGTCCACGGTGAAGCCGGTGTAGCCGAGCGCGGCGAGGTTGGTCTCGAACTGCAGGACGTCCATGCCGGTGAGCGGCGCAGGCGCACTGGCTCCGGTTCCGGCTCCCGTTCCCGTTCCCGTTCCCGTGGGGGAGGGTGAAGCGGTGGCGCCGGTCCCGGTGTCGGACTGCCCGGTTTCCGAGGCTCCGGCCCCGGCATCGGGGGCGGCATCGGAGATGGTGGCGGTGAGGCCGAGGTCCCGGTACATGGGCATCGAGCCGTACAGCAGCACCACGGGACGGTCGTCGACCCGCAGCAGCGTGTCACCGCGCTCCACCGTCGCGCCCTGCTGGGGCAGCCAGGTCACGGTTCCCGTCGCCTTCACCGGCAGTGGTATCTCCGTACCGAAGCTCAACTGCCCGTCCACGTCCGTGCGTTCGGTGAGCGTCGTCCGGGTGACCGGAACGACCGAACCGGCCCGGGGCGGTGCGCTCGGGCCCTCCTCCTCGCCGCCGCCGAGCCCGAGAGCCCCGACCACGGCGACGGCCGCCACGACGACCACGGCACAGACGATGAGCGCGGTACGCCGGCCACGTACCCCGCGGGGCGGCCCGGTGCCGGCCGGCTCGGTGGCGTCGTCGAAGTGGGTCACGGTGTCCGTCCCCGCCACGATCAGCCCTTGCCGGGGGCGGCGGTCGCCGGAACGCCGACGATCGGCCCACAGATACGGGTGGCCCGCTTGGCCCCGGCCGACGTCTGGTCCCACTCGCCCTGGCCGAGACCGTCGGCACCCGGGTCGGGGAAGTCGGCGGCGCCATTCTTCTGCATGCAGGTGGCGTACTCCTGCTTCACCTTGATCTGCGCGGCCGTGAGCGCGGGCTGGTTGCCCTTCTCGACGCTCTCGGGGACGGCCGTCAGGTACTCGGCACACGCCACCGAGGCGGTCTTGAACTTCGGGTCCTTCTTCAGGGCCCGCAGATTGTCGCCGCCGCCGAAGTCGATGTTCCCCTTCGCGTCCGGGTCGGGCGCGTCGATCCCGTTGTCCCGCAGACACTTCACGTACTTGCCCTGGGCCGCGACGTAGGTGGCCACATCGTCGCCGGAGCCGTCCCCGGCCGATGAGCCGGACGCCGTGGTCGCTCCCCCGCTCGCCGCCGTGGGGACCTTCGAGCCACTGTCGTCGCCTCCGCAGCCGGTCAGCGCGAAGGCCATGACCGAGGCCGCCACGGCCAGCAGTACCCGATTCGTCCTCATCGGTTCTCCCCGTCCTCCTGTCGTACCCGGCCACGAACGCGGCGGGCAGCCCGACGGTAGAACCGACATGATGAAGAACTCTTGAAGAACCTGTCATCCGACCATGCGACCGGTGTCGAACCCTCTCGACGGCACGCTTTCGTGGGGCGAGGATCGGTCAGTACAACGCTGTGAATCCATCGGGCCGGGCGGGGGCGACCGGGATATGAAGGCGATCGTCGTGGGTGCGGGAATCGGCGGACTGGCCGCGACTCTGAGCCTGCGCGCGGCAGGTTACGAGGTCACCCTCGTCGAGCAGACGCAGCGCTTCACCGAGATCGGCGCCGGCATCCAGCTCGCGCCCAACGCCACCCGCGTACTGCGCCGGCTGGGCCTGCTCGACACGGTCGCCGCCCGGGCCGCCCGCCCCTGCCGACTGAGCTTCTGCACCTGGTCGGACGGCGCCGAGATCGTCCGTTACGTGCTGGGACCCGAGGCCGAGGACGAGTTCGGGGCGCCCTACCTGCAGGTCCACCGGGCCGACCTGCACCAGGCACTGGCCGCCGGGGTGCCGCTCCGGTCGTTGCGGCTCGGCACCGAGGTCGTCCGCATCGACCAGGACGACCGGGCGGCCTATGTGACGACGGCCGGCGGTGAGCGCCTGGGCGCGGACCTGGTCGTGGCCGCCGACGGGGTGCGGTCCGCGGCCCGCCAGTGGCTCTTCGGCGCCGACAGGCCGGTCTTCTCCGGCACCGCCGCCTACCGGGCGCTGCTCCCGGCCGCCGAGGTGGCCGACCTGGACCTGCCGGAGTACGCGGGCTGGCTCGGACCGGGCCGGCACGTCGTCCACTACTGGGTGCGCGGCGGTCAGCTCCTCAACCTGGTCGCCGTGTTCACGGCGGAGGCGGCGCGCGAGTCATGGACCGCCCGGGCAGAGCCCGGAGAACAACTCCGCGAGTTCGCCGGCTGGGACCGCCGGGTGCTCACCGCCCTCGAACGCGCGGGGCGGGTCTTCAGGTACGGCATCCACACCCGTACCCCGCTCGCCCGCTGGAACATCGGCAGGGTGACCCTGCTGGGCGACAGCGCCCACGCGATGGTGCCGTTCCAGGCCCAGGGCGCCGCCCAGGCGATCATGGACGCGGCGGTCCTGGGCGACTGCCTCTCGGACACGACGCCGGCCGAGATCCCGGACGCGCTCACCCGGTACGTACGCCGACGGCTCGCCACCGCGACGAGGGTGCAGGCCGGTTCGGCGAGCGCGGGCGAGGTCTACCACCTGCCGGACGGGCCGGAGGCCGAGGCCCGGAACGCCCGGATGGCGGCGTACGGGAGGGAGAACAGGTTCGGTCCGCACGCGACGGCGTGGAGGGACGACGGCGTACCGGAAGAGTGAGTAGTGGTCGTAGCGGTCGTAGTGGTCCTGGCTGGTAGCAGTCGCCGTCTCTCAGGCCCGTTCGCGCGACGCAGGGGTGCGACGGGCCAGCGAATCGAAGATCACGGCGGTGATCAGCACCCCGCCCGTGATCATGAACTGGACCGCCGTCTCGACGCCCAGCAGCGCCATGCCCGAGGCGATCGACTGGATGATGAGCACCCCCAGCAGCGCGGACCAGGTCGAGCCGCGTCCGCCGAACAGACTGGTGCCGCCGATGACGGCGGCGGCGACGGCGTTGATCAGGAGGCTGCCGGAGCCCGAGACCGGGCTCGCCGAGGTGAAGCGCGAGGCGACGAACAGCCCGCCGATCGCCGCCAGCGTTCCCGACACCATGAACACCGAGATCCGTACGCGCGTCACGTCGAGGCCGGCCCGCCGGGCCGCCTCCACACCGCCGCCCAGTGCGAGGACCTGCCGCCCGTAGGGGGTGCGGCGCAGCAGGAGGTCGGAGGCGACGATGACCCCGAGAAAGATCAGGAGCGCCAGCGGCAGCCCCTCGAAGCGACCGAGAACAGAGACTGTGGCGAACGCGACGATGGCGAGAAGCACCGTACGCGTCCAGATCTCGCCCACCGCCCGGCACGGCATCCCGGCGGCGGCGCGGCGGCCGCGGTCGTGGAGGGAGACGAGCACGTAGGTGGCCGTACAGAGGGTCGCCAGGCCGTAGGTGAGGACGGGGGCGCTGAAGTAGCGGCTGGTCAGCTTGGCGACCAGCCCGTCCTCGCTGAAGTGGATGGAGCTGTCAGGGCCGAGGAGGTAGAGCATCAGACCGCTCCAGGCCAGCAGCCCGGCGAGGGTGACGACGAACGCGGGTACGCGGAACCGGGCGAACAGGAACCCGTGGAGGGCCCCGATGGCCGTACCGCAGATCACCGCCATGACCACGGCGAGCCATTCCGTCATCCCGAGGTTCACGTTCAGCGACGCGAACAACGCGCCCGCCAGACCGGCGAGCGAACCCACGGAAAGATCGATCTCACCGATCAGCAGAACAAAGACGATGCCGACGGCGACCATGCCCGTCCCGACGATGTCCACGCTGAGGACGGACAGGTTGCGCGGCGAGAGGAAATGATCGTTGAGGCTCTGGAAGACCACCCAGGTCACGGCGAGAGCGAGGAGCACCGGGGCAGGCCCGAGCCCGCCCTCGCGCACCCTGCGACGCACGGCACCGGCGCCCGCCACGAGACGCGGCTTCACGTTCACGGCCACACCTCGTCCGGGGGCGGGCGGTGGGCGACGGCATGGTCCGCCGCGCCGGTGATGGAGGAGATGATCTGCTCCTGCGAGGTGGTGTTCACGTCGAAGAGGCCGTTGTTGCGGCCCAGGCGCAGCACGGCGACCCGGTCGGCCACGGCCTTGATGTCACTCATGTTGTGGCTGATGAGGAGCACCCCGAGCCCTTTGTCGCGCAGCTCCTCGATCAGATCGAGGAGCTGGTTGGTCTGCTGGATGCCCAGGGAGGCGGTGGGCTCGTCGAGCAGGAGCAACCGGGGCGAGCCGAGAAAGGAACGGGTGATCGCGACGACCTGCCGCTGACCACCGGAGAGGGCGGCGAGCGGCATCCGCACATCGGGGATCCGGATGGAGAGCGTGTGCAGCAGCTCGCGGGTACGACGTTCCATCTCCACTTCGTCGAGAACGCCGAAGCGGTGGATCTCCCGGCCGAGGAAGAGGTTGGCGACGACATCGAGGTTCTCGCACATCGCGAGGTCCTGGTAGACGGTCGCGATCCCCAGGAGGCCGGCGTCCTGGGGACGCCGGATCTGGACGGCGTTGCCCTCCCACTCGATGACTCCCTTGTCGGGGGGCCCGACCCCCGAGATCACCTTGACCAGGGTGGACTTGCCGGCGGCGTTGTCACCGACCAGGGCGACCACCTCCCCGGCCCGCACCTCCAGCTCGATGTCCACCAGCGCCTGTACGGCGGCGAACCGCTTGGAGACACCACGCAACGCCAGCAGGGGCTGACCGGGCACGGGCAACCTCCTTCCCCGGGTGAGAACCAGAACGATCAGAACGAATCAGAACGATCAGGTGAGGCCGGCCCGGTCGCAGGCGGACCGGAGAGCAGGCGTACAGATCTGCTCGACGGTGTACATACCGTCCTTCACCAGCGTGTCCCCGATATTGCCGACAGTCACCGAGACGGACGGCAGCAAAACCGCCGGTATGTCCTTGGTGGTGGGACTGTCGACGTTGCCGGTGGCGATGGCCCCGACCTCCTCGCCGCGACCGAGAGCGACGGCCATCTCGACGGTGGCGTCGGTCGCGCGCTTGAAGGGCTTGTAGACGGTCATGTACTGGTCGCCCTTGACGATGCGCCGTACGGCCGTCAGGTCGGCGTCCTGCCCGGTGATCGGGGGCAGCGGCCTGACCTTGGCAGCGTGGAGGGCGGAGGCGACGGCACCGGCCATGGCGTCGTTGGCGGAAAGAACGCCGTCGATGTTCTCCGCGCCGAGGGCGGCGATGGCACCGGTCATGTTGGTGTAGGCGTTCTCGGGCCGCCAGTTGACGGTGTCGTACGACTTGCCGATCGTCACCTTGCCCTTGAGCACGGCGAGCGCGCCCTCCTTGAACCAACCGGCGTTGGGATCGGTGGTGGCCCCGTTCATCATGACGATCTGCCCACCGTCGGCCTTGCTGCCCATGGCTGTGAGCAGACCTTCACCCTGAAGCCGCCCGACCTCCGCCCCGTCGAAGGTGACGTATCCGGAGATCGGCCCCTGCGCGAGCCGGTCATAGGCGACGACGGGAATTCCGGCCCGGTGAGCGGCCTCGACGGACGGACGCATCAGCTGAGGATCAACGGCGGCGAGGATGATCACATCCACACCCCGGGTGATCATCGCCTCGAACTGCTGCTGCTGAACCGCCGGATCGGGCGTGGCGGCGACGTTCGCGGCAGGGCAGTCCGCGCACAACTCCTTGAGCTTCTTCTCGATGAGGGGCTTGTCGAACTGCCCGAACCGAGAGGCGCCCCCTCCGGGCAGCAGGACCCCGACGGTGAGACTGTCGCCTCCGCCGCCACCTCCACTGCCACCACCGTCCCCGCCGCCGCAGGCCCCGACCAGAATCAGACCGGCGGCAACCGCGACCGCGAGGAACCTGCGTTTCATGGCTGGGAGACCGGCACCGAGACCCATGTTCGGTTCCTTAGAACTTTTGGACGATATTGCCAATTATCGTCCAATGGGAACTTGATCGGGAACTTGATCCTATTGGAGCCTTATGCGAACTCAAGGCCAAGCGTAGCCAAGCTGCGGGGGTCGCGCTCGGGCCCTGTTTTCACAGACGAAGGATGACGTTCACAGGCGCAGGACGATCAGGGCGGTGTCGTCGGTGTTGCCGGCGGGCGGCAGGAGGTCGGTCAGGAGTGCGTCGGCCAGGGCCTCGGGAGCCGTGTGCCGGTGGTGGGCGAGAGAGTCGGCGAGGCGGGCCAGGCCGGTGTCGATGTCCTCGTCGCGGCGTTCGATCAGGCCGTCGGTGTAAAGGACCAGGATGGAGCCTTCGGTGAAGGACATACGGGCCTGAGGGCGGGGGGCGCGCTCGGGCCGGGCGCCGAGCGGCGGATCTGTGGCCTGGTCGAGAAAAATGACCGTGCCGTCGGGGTGCATGAGGGCCGGCGGAGGGTGGCCGGCGCAGCTGTAGGTGATGGTGTGGCTGTCCCAGTCGATGAAGGTCGTCACGACAGTGGTCGACTCGGCGCCCTCGACGGAACGGGCGTACAGGTCGAGGGCGTCCAGGGCCTGGGCGGGGCTGCCCGCGAGGCGGGTGGCCCCGCTCAGGGCGCTGCGCAACTGCCCCATGACGCAGGCGGCCGCCAGGCCGTTGCCGACGACGTCGCCGACGGCGACCGCGAGGCTCCCGCCGGGCATGTCGACCAGGTCGTACCAGTCGCCGCACACGTTCAGCGCGCCGACGGCGGGCTGGTAACGCACGGCCGCACGATGCGTCCCGGTGGGACCCGGCGGAGGCAGCATCGCGGCCTGCAGGGCCAGCGCGACTTCGCGTTCACGGGCATGCGCCGCGCGCAGCCGCTCATTGACCTCCTGCAGTTCGCGGGCACGGTTGTACAGCTCGGCCTCCAGCGCACGGGCCCTGTTGTCACCGCCCGGACCGCCGAAGGCGCGGATGAGGTCGGTGACCTCCTCCACCCGGTGCGCGATCAGTGCGACCTTCCCGTCGGAGCCGAGGATCGGCGCGTTGACCGGACTCCAGTAGTGCTCCTGCCAGTGGCCGGGCCGTGCGGGGTCCTCGATGTCGTAGCGGAGCAGCGCCATCGTGTCGCGCTCACCGGTGTCCACCGTCCGGAGCATCGACGTCTCTGTCTCCCGCATGCCGGCCGCGGCCGGATCATTGGGGTTCTCGGGGAAGACGTCGAAGATGTAACGGCCCACCAGTTGCTCGCGGGTCCGCCCGGACAGCCGCACGAAGTCGTCGTTGGCGTCGGCGTACACCAGCTCAGGGGTGAGCAGGGCCACCATGCCGGGCAGGGCCCGGAAGACCGCCGCGTAGTCGATCTGCGGTTTCCTCATGTCCTGCCTGCCTGCCTCGGTGCCGAGCGTTGCTGTGCTGCGCTGTTCCACGATAGGCAACTGGTGGTCAGCAGGGTTTGTTTCTTGCGATTACGAATCAGTCGGCCGCTACTGCCACTACCGCCGCTACTGCCACTGTCGCTGACTACGCCACGGGGCCGAGGTGGCCTTCGAGGACGGTCTGGGTGCTTCCGTGGCGGGGACGACCAAGGACGAGGCGCTCGCGAGACTCCAGCAGTACTCGACGGACGGGAACTGAACCGGGTCGGCCTCGGCGAGCGGGACCGACCCCTTCGGTCAGTGGCCCGCCGGACCCTCGCGGACAAGGGCCCGGTGAGCCCCGAGAGCTCTCTGGCTTCCGCCGGCTCCAGCTCCAGCGCCAGACCGACGGATTCGCACAGGTCGCCGTGGAGCGAAGGCGGGAAGTGCAGGTCGAGCAGGACCCGTGCCATCCGGCCGAGCAGCGCCGGCTCATGCCGCAGCGCCGCCCGCAGTTCCGGCGCCAGCCGCCCAGCGGCCCCCGCGGCCCGCAACTCCCGCACCCCGCTGCCGAACACCGTAGTGCCGCTGAGCACTGATGCCTTCCAGAGCCCGGCACGCCCTCTCGTCTGCGCTCCAATGAGCCGCATGGCTCGAATGGCGCCCTACCTGCATCTATTTGGCCCGGTCACTCTGTTAAGAGCGACAGGCGCGGAAACTGGCTGTGTGACGGCAGTTCGCGATCTTGCCGGCGGGGGCCGCAGGCCAGAGCGTAGGCGCCCCGCCCTGCAGGGGGTCTCTCGGGCTGGAAGGTCAACCCAGGTCTGGCCAGTTCAGGAGGTTCTCCAGGGTGGCGCGGTTACCCTCGCTTCGCAGGCTGTCCAAGGGGAGACGGCCGTGCAGGGCGAGCAACAGGTTGCTCGCCGATCCGTGGAGGTCGGCGTCCGTTTCATGCTGGCCGTCGATGAGGTGTGATCCCGATGTCGTCAGGTCGAGCAGCCAGGACTCGCCCTCGGCGGCGTGCAGGCCGATCCGGGCCGGCTCGTGCGGCCAGGGTCCGGCGGTGCCGTGGCTGATGCCGATGAACTCGGTGATGCCGTCGAGTGCGACAACCGCCGGGACGGGCTGGGTAGTTGCGGTGGCCAACTGGGCGTCGAAGGCGTGGACAGCGGCCTCCTGGACCTGATGGCGCGCCACGGCACCACTCGTCGTCGGGACATCGGAGTCGCCCCACCATGTCCAGCAGTCCACCGCGGGACCTGCGGCTCGCAGGGCTGCGGTCAGTTCCTGGGTGGCTGCGGTCGAACGGGCCAGCAGGTCGGCCGGCAGCGTGTCATCGGCCGGTGCCACGGTCGGGGGCTTCTCACTGGGACCGGCCACGACCGCCGCCGCCCAGAACCGGTGCACCTCAATGAGGTGCTCAACGAGGTCGCGGAGCGACCAGTCGGGGCAGCTGGGGACGCGGACATCCAGATCGGGGGAACCTGCGACGCTGCTGCGCAGGGCGGCGGAGCGGTTCTGGATCAGGGCCAGCAGGTCTTCGAAGGCAGGTGTCTGGGTCATCCCAGCTTCTTATCACCCGGCGCTGACAGTGGCCCTTCGCCCTTTCCACCGACCCGCGAGTGCTCCAACAGCGGTTCGTGGCCGTGCTGTTGGGGGCGGTCCGGGAATGGGTGCGGCCACCCGGTGATCATCGGTGTGTGAAGACAGAAGATCAGTCGGTGGCCGCAGGTCACGCATAGATCCTGCTCGATGGCAGGAAGTTTTTGAGGCCCTGATGGGCCGTATCGCGGGGCGGTTCGTGCGCGTGGAACCACGGCGCCGGGCACGGGCGTTCGTGCTCGGGCTGCTGTCGGACCCGCCGCGCAAGAACTGCTGGAAGCTTGCGGAGCACGCCGGGGACGCGACCCCGTACGGTCTGCAGCACCTGGCTGTCGAGAGCCAAGTGGGATGCCGACGCAGTACGCGACGACATCCGCGGCTTCGTCGTCGAGCAACTGCACCACGAGGACGCGGTGCTGGTCGTGGACGAGACCGGCGACCTGAAGAAGGGCACGCACACGGTGGGCGTGCAGCGCCAGTACACCGGTACCGCCGGGACGCATTGAGAACAGCCAGGTCGCCGTCTACCTCGCCTACTCCACCCCGCTCGGACACGCGGCGATCGACCGGGAGCTGTATCTGCCGCGTTCCTGGACCGCGGACACAGCCCGCTGCCGTGCGGCCGGGATCCCCGACGCCGTCGGCTTCGCCACGAAACCCGCCCTCGCCGCCCGCATGATCGGCCGCGCACTGGACGTCGGCGTCCCCGCATCCTGGGTGGCCTGGCATGCGGCAGAGGCTGATGACCGCACTCACCGGGATGTGTGAGGAAGCGTTGAACGCGCGTCGGGAGATGAGTCCCGGCTCGCCCGTGGCTGCTCTGGATGCGTTGCTGAAGGCTCGTCGGTAGGGCGTAGGGCTGGAGACAATCCCAAGATCTTCTCCAGGATTTCTCCAGAGAAGCCCCGAGAAACAGGTCAGGCCCGGTGCTGATTTCTCAGCACCGGGCCTGACCTGGCGTTTTACTGTCGGGGTGGCGGGATTTGAACCCACGACCTCTTCGTCCCGAATTAGGTTCGGGCGGGATCGGCACCGGGTGGTTTGCTGTTTTGCCTGGTCAGGGCGTTGGGATGGAGTGGTCCCGGTTGCTGTCGAAGGGGCTTGGGGAGCAGGTCGGCTCCCAGATGGCTCCCAGTATCGTCACCGGGGGGCATGCCCCAGCAGACTCTCAACGGCGTGGACCATTCTCCGGAAGGATCTGCTCCTCTCCCTCGCTGCGCTCAAGTCGATCAACGCGGAGAACTTGGCCTGATGGAGGGTCTCCTTGTAGGACTCGCACATCATGGATTCCAGCTGGCTTTTGGCGCCCCGCCTGGCTTCTGGATCCGCTGGTGCGGACGCGTCGTCGCGAACTGCTGGGTGGCTGCGGAGCGAGTCCGCTGCGGCGAGGAACCAGGCTTCGTATTCACGACGGGCGATCACGATCTCAACAGGGACAGGTACCAGGTTGGGCTCTGGGGCCAGTTGACGGGCAAGCTCGACCGGGCACTGGACGTCGCTGTCATCACCATCCCGTAGTACGAGCACACCACCGGGCCCTCTGACACGGGCAGCCTGGACACGTACGGCCTTGGCCAGCTCGTCGGGTTTGCGCATCTTGCCGGAATCGAGGCGGAACGGCGGTGCGACCTCTGTCCAAGCTCCGCAGAACTCGGCGGCGATGCGGGTGATGAGTTCACGTACGGCTAGGACCTCACCGTGACCTTCCACGATCGGGGCCACGACAGGGGTGAGTGTCATCGGCGCAACCCCGACTGCGATTCCTCGGTGATAGCGGGAAGGAGCTGGTCGTTTCGGAGGAGTTCGCCGGGAGTGTAGAGCTGCTCGCGGAGAGCGAGGACCCCTGCCTCATCCAGCTGACCGATCTTGGTCTCGCCGGCGATGGATCGCACGGCACGCAACTCGGAGAGATCGAAGTCGTGGCGGTCGAGAAGGTCAGGACTATGACTGGTGACGATGACCTGACGGCGTTCGCTGGCATCGCGCAACGCGTCGAGGAGCACGCCTGCTGCCGCTGGATGCAGGGCGCTCTCTGGTTCCTCGATACCGACCGTGCTGAGAGTGCTGCCTGTACCTGCGAAGAGTGAGACGAGTACGCCGAGCGCACGCAGGGTGCCGTCAGAGACGGACTGTGCTTGAAAACGCCAAGGGTTCTTGGCGCCTGGCACGTCTTGGGCGAACTCCAGGGTTTCCCAGTTGCCCAGGTCGGAGCGGGCTACACCGTGCATGCCAGGGACGATCAGCTGCAGGTAGCTCTCAATACGGCCCTTGTCGTCCCGGCCGCGGGCGCTGCGTTGCAGACGATGCAGGACGCTGGCGATATTGGAGCCATCGCGATGCAGGAACTCTCCCGAGTCGGGCGTCTGAGGCTGGCGTATCACGTCCGGGTTGAGACTGAAGACGCTGATGCCAGCGAGACCGTCGTAGACGGGCCGGAATGCGTCAAGGCCGGCGGCGGCCACCAGATACAGCCGCTGCTCGCTCACTGGAGGCATCACAGGTTCGGTCTTGTCTGTCAGTTCGCCGTTCTCAATACGGAACCTGGCATCGGCGTACCTGGTGCCTTCGTCTCGTCGCGCGTCGTACCAGACGCCGCAGTGCTCGCGGGAGATCCGGAAGCCGCCACCCTTCACTGCGGCAACCTCGAAGCCGTACTCGCCTTGGTACTCCGGCCCTCGGAACTCTAGGTCGATCGAGAAGTGGGTCGGATGGCCGGTAGACCTTCTGCGAACTTCAGCCACGCCCCCACGGCTCCGCAGCGCCTGGTCGAGAGACGTCTGCAAAGACTCCGAGAGCAGCCGCAAAGCGTCGAGGAAGTTGCTCTTCCCGGACCCGTTCGGTCCGACGAGCAGCAGCAGTCTGCCCAGCTCGACGTTGGCTGCCGCGATGCTCCGATAGTGCTTCAGCCGGACGCGGGTGAGCGAGAAATAGTTGTCCTGCATGCGATCAGTCTGGCAGCAATGCAGCCAGGTCCTCCATGAGTGCTGGCAGGAACTGCGGTTCCCTCGAGCTGCGGCGAGAAGTTCAGTCCTGAAGGCTCCTGCGGCACCAGGGGCTCGGCCTCCATGTCAGGCAAACCGGAGGCAGTTTCGGCCAATCCTTTGCTATCCAGCGAGGTTGCGCGCATTGTCGCATTTGCGGTCTGGCGGTTCTTGCTGTCCACCGTGAGGATGCCCGCCTGTCGATGAACGGGGGAGCGGGATGGCGGTTGGGTGGGGCGTGCGTGCTCGGGGGAGGGCGCGGGCGGAGGAGGCGGGGTGGCCTGCTGTCCCGGTTCAGACGAATTTTTCCTCTGGGGCCAACCGCCCCGCGGAGGTGGACCCCACATCGTCCGAAGTGACGCGGTTGCTGTGTCAGGCGGTTTATGCGCGTCCTGATCGGGTGAAGGCCGGGAAGGCGTGGTGGCGCAGGGTCCGGGGCAAAGCGGGGAAGGCCAAGAAGCCTCGGCGCAGTACCAGGCGGCCGATCTTTCTGGAGGGCAGCGACGACTGTCCGCCCCTGGGGGAACCGACTGCGCAGTGGGTTGTCGACCATGTGTTGCACGGTCCGCCGTTGCCTGTGCCGTCGTACGGCTTCGACCTCGTTCCGGTGACGGCGCACAGCCTTCGTGCGCGGCGCCGCCGGTGGGCACGGCGCGCATGCATCCTGGTCCTGTGTGGGCTGGTCGCCTATGCGGTGCCATGGGCTTTCGCGATCTGGGCTGCGGCCGTCATCGTCGCTTTGTTCCTAAGGTGGGCTGCCTTCCGCGCGATCCGCAGGGTCGGCCTGACGCGGTGGGCGCCTTCGCGGCGCCTGGCGTATGTCGTGCTGCTCACACCGTGGCTGCTCGCACTCCTGCCGTACGGTCCCGTTGACGGCGACGTGTTCGAGCTGCGACTCGAACTGGCCTTACTCCCCTTCGGGCTGGCGGCTGTCGTCGCACTGGCGTATGCGGCCGACCGGCTTGTGGCAAGGGCTGCGCTGGGTGCCCTCGCGCGAGACGGCGTGTCGTCCGATGACCTGCCGTGGGTCGCTGCAAAGGCCGGACGCCGAATGTCGGACATCAGCAAGGACCAGTCACAGTTGGCGCTGCCCTACGACGCCTCGGAGCAGTTCGTCGGTGCCGGACGTGATGTCTGGGGGCCCGCTCGCATCAGCATCCCCCTGAAACCCAAGGACGCCGAGGAGTCGGTCAGACCGTTCGGGGAGGCCGAACTTCTTCGACGCGTGGGCACCGCCCTCAACGAACTGGGCCGCGGTGCCAGGGAGATCACCGATCCGCTTCCCGGGTTCTCGATGGAGCGCATACTCGGCCTTCCGGCGGCCCGATGGCTGCTGCGCACCCGTGAGACGAAGGTGGAGCTGTCCGACCTGAGCGGTCTGGGACGCAGGTCCCCTTCCGGTGTGCCGGACCGGCTGTATCTGCGGGCCCAGTGCATCAGCTGGGACGGACAGATTGTGGTGAGCGTGTTCGTGCATGCCGCCCTGGAGGCTGGCGAGCTGCGGCTGACGATCCGTCCACACGTGATGACACCGCTCTACAACGAGCTGCGGGTGACCGCCACGCCGGCCAGGACACGTGGAGTGCGTCTACTCAGGTGGCTTGCCGCGCAGTCGCTCCTGGACACTGCCATGGGCCCCCTGGCCGTGTGGCGACTGGTCGCCCGTCTCGGTGAGAAGGCCGAGGGCCGTGCGGAGGAAGAAGACCCGGTGAGCCTGCGCGACCGGTACTCCACCCAGGAGGTCACGGACATGCACCAGGGCGACGATGCCAAGAGGCACGTCGTTCTGATTCAGTCCTGCGTCTTCCGGACCGTCGCCGAGTATCTCGACGAGCAGGGGATCGACCTGGCCGCGTACGAACGGCAGGTCGCCACCGTGACCAACAACATCCTCGTTTACGGGGACAACAACGCCCCCATCCAGAACGTCGCCGGCAGCGGTATCAGTGGCGTCGGCCAGGACAACAAGAATCAGGGAGGCAAGTAATGGTTGTGGGCCGACGTCGTCCCGAACCGGACCCGGGCCATGGCTCGGGCATCAGCATCGGCGGTAGCAACAACGCGCCGTTGCAGAACGTGGTGGGACAGAACATCTCCAACATTCATCAGTCCGCCTCGGTGCAGGGCACTGTCGACATCGACGCTGTTCGCGGCCTCCTCGCTGCCTTCCGCGCGGACGTCGACCGCAACGCGGCGGACTTGCAGCAGGCCACGGTCCTGCGAGCGATGGCGGACACCGTCGACACCTCGCTCGCTAGCCCCGATGAGCTGCAGGTCGGCACACTGCGCGGGATCGCGCAGGCGTTGCCCGCGCTGATTGCGGGCACCGCAGTCCAGCAGGGAGGCGAAGCACTCGCCAACGCCATTGGCGGACTGCTGAGTTGAGTCCGCTTGCCCCTTGAGTCGGCCTGGGATGCGGGATGAACCGTTCCGGCTGCCGCCCGCGGTGTGCGTGGATACAGTGCTGCGAGCAATTGGGGGGAATACGAAGTGGACGAAGTGACGTTTGCGGCGACCACCATGGCCGCAGCCTTCCTCACCCAGGCGACCCAGGAGGGGTACCAGAGGGCCCGTGAGGCCATTGGCCGTCTGATCCGACGCAGCGGTGAGGACGAGGCAGCGGCTCAGCTTGAGCGTCTGGACCGCGATCGGACTGCTGTTGTACAGGCCCCGGCGGGTGATCGTGAGGCTGTCGTACGGGCTGCTGCAGTCGCGTGGGCTCCCTTGCTCGTACGACTCGCGGAGTCGGAACCGGTCGCGTATGCCGAGCTGTTGGCTCTGGCCCGGCAGGACCGCCCGACTTACGTGGTCAACCAGCACAACCACGGAACAGGCACCTTCATCAACGGGAATGTTGAAGGCGGCCTCACCATCAACCACGGCACGGGGCATGGCAGACACAACTGACTCTCAGAGCCAGAGCGGGCAGCACAACCGCGGGCCCGGCGTGTTCATCGCGGGCAACGTGTACGGAGACGTCAACAACCACCAGACGTCACGTCCGAACCACGGGCGAGATGACGAGCCCCAGGCGTCCCAGGAGCACCAGCACAACGAGAAGGAATCTCTGGCCGGGCATCAACCGGAAGAAGCGAACGAGGCGAGGCCCGGCGGGGCGTTGCTCGGCTGGACCGCGCTCACTGTCTGGCTAATCGCGTCGTCCGCCTACTGCGTCGTTGCAGCTTTCACGGCCCCACAAGCGGCTGGGGGTGGCGTCGGAGCCGTCCTTGGCGCCGTGCTGTTCGCCCTTGGTGGGTTGGTCCCGTTGGCCTTCGTGTTCACGGCTCTCGCGGAGGTCTGCGCCGTAGGCACGGCCAATTCTGCCGACTCCGCGAGGAAACGATGGGCGCAGGGGCAGCAAGTCGCAGCCCGTTTGAATCTCCGTTACGCGGTCTCAGCCGCCCGTGTCGCGAGCGTCAGCGCAGTTCTGGTTGGGTTCATCACAGGGTTGTTCGGATTCCTGGCCATCGGGAAAAAGGCTGCAGACCGGGCCCACGACGCTCGCGAACTCGCCGAGTCCGAGATCGTCAAGACACGCTCCGCGCTGGGGGAGAACCTCGACGGGGGATGATCTCGCTTTCGTGGGAGCGGGTTTCTACGACGGCGTTGCTGATGGTGCTCGACCTGCTTCCGGGCAAGCATGGATCTCCTGGTAGGACCCAGCTATGACGTACAGGTTCACCGCTCGTGCAGTAGCGGCAGAGATCGACCCCGACAACGACGTGATGACGGCCGGTGTCGCCGAGGACGGGGACGGTGGGGGCTTCATCCTGTTGTTCATGAGCAACATCGGCGAACCGTCCCGTCAGAACGTGTCGCTTGGGCTGGACACTCATTGCCTTGTGACGCAGGACCAGGGAACGGCCTACGGCTGCGTCCGGGAGATCACTCTGTCCAACCAGCTGCTCACCGTGTCGCTAGACCCCGCTTCATTGGACGATCTGGGACTGGAAGACGCCGAGATCGAGGCAGAACTCGACGTACCGGACGAGGACATCGAGCGAATGCGGGAGGTACTGGCCCAAGTGCTGGCGTTCGGGCGGGTAGACGCTCACCCCCGACGCGTCGAACTATAGGGCGTTCCGTGTCATAGCCGCCGGTAGCCGACAAGGGCTACGACTACGACCGCCTACGCCGCTGGCTGCGCAGGCGGCGGCATACGCCACCGCATCGCCCGCAAAGGCATCGAGTCCTCACAACGGCGGCTGGCAGACACCGCTGGGTCGTTGAGAGAACAAGTGTCCTGGCTCGCTGGATGCCGCCGCCTGCACCGCCGCTACGAACGCAAGGCCGAACCCTTCCTGTCCTTCGTGGGCATGGCCGCAGCCCTCATCTGCCACCGTTGGCTCGTCCGTGTGGACGGGCACGACCAGTCAGCATGAGGTTCCGACACTGCTGACCCACACACGGAATGGCATGATCTCCGGCTTGGTCGCTGCTCTCGGACCATGGCATCCCGTCGGAGCGCATCGCGCTGTTGGTCGGTCACAGCAGTCAGGCGACCACGGAAGCGGTGTACCGCAAACAGCTCCGTCCGGTGATCACGCAGGGGGCTGAAGCCATGGATGAGATCTTCGCTGAAGATCAGGAAGAGGAGAGCCGGGAGGACCAGGCCGGGGGCGACGCGGGCGGTCTGACGTAATCCGTTTGGCCCCCCGTTTGGCCCCCCAAGCACGACAGAGGCCCATTCGCGATCAAGCGAATGGGCCTCTGACCTGTGTCGGGGTGGCGGGATTTGAACCCACGACCTCTTCGTCCCGAATGAGGTTCGGTCAAGATCGACACCGGGTGGTTTGCTGTTTTGCCTGGTCAGAGCGTTGGGGTGGAGTGGTCTCGGGTGGTCCGGAGGGGACTTGGGGAGCGGGTTGGCTCCCAGACGGCTCCCAGTACTGCCACCCGCTGGTCGGCCCTCACCCGTGTAGTGCGGCCACCGAGGCCGCGAGCACTGCAAGATGGTGATGACGGATACCACCGTTCCAACGGCCAGGCCGAGGTCTGTCAGATTCTCCTTGATGCGCCGCAGGTCAGGATTCGGGCAATTCAGTTCCTCAGTTGCAGGAGACCGGGCTTGTATCGGTTCCGGCGACAGCGGCTTGGGTGGCAACGGAGCGTGCCAGGCTCCCCCTGAACGGGTCCATCGACTTCCGTTCCGAGTGGCTTCTAGGAGAATGGGGTACGTTCAGGCGCGTATCTATGGGGGCGGAGGGAGGCACGCGGTGTCGTACGAGCCCAAACTCGCCGCGGCTCTTTCCGGCGCCACGCTGCGCCAGCTGTCCCACTGGCGCCGGGCCTCCGGGCCCAAGGGCGCCGTGCTCGTGCCCGAGATCTCCAGCGAGAGGCCGATCCTCTACTCGTTCCGCGACGTTGTCGCACTCCGCATCTGTGTGCAGCTGCGCGAAGAGGCTTCGCTGCAGAAGATCCGCCGTGCGTTGAACACGCTCCGGGAAGACCTCGGCGAGTGGGAGCACCTCTCCTCGTACAAACTCGTCGCGGGCCCGGACACCATCTATCTGGCCGAGCCCGACCACGCCGTAGACCTGATCAAGGGGGGCAACGTGGTCATCCACCAGATGGTGGATGTTCTCGCTCCCTTCTACAAGGACGGCCGCAGCATTCCCGCTCTGCTCACCCCCCGTGAGCACGTCGCAGTCGACGAGTCGGTCCGAGGCGGCGAACCGGTCATCCAGGGCACCAGGATCCCCGCGTCAGATGTCGCAGCCCTCGTGAGGGACGGCGTCGCACCGGACCAGATCGGTGAGTTCTACCCAGGAGTGACGGCTGAGGCCGCCCGTGACGCAGCGGACTTCAGCGAGTACGTCGACAGCTACGGCAGCAGCGAGCCCCGGCAGGTCGTCGCTTGAAACTGCTGCTCGACGAGAACGTGCCCCGCCCCATGGCCGAGATCGTCCGGATCCTGCTGAAGGCACACGACGTCGTCCACGTCCATGACCTCAAGGGCTGGACGGGCACGAAGGACATCGAGCTGTACGCCAGGGCCCAGGCCGAGGACTTCGACGTCGTCATCACCAATGACACCAAGCAACTCAGCCGGCCACTCGAAGTGGTGGCCATCGCACAGTCGGGCCTGCATCGCATCGAGTACCGCCAGAACAACAAGCACGGTGGCCTGGTCGGTCTGGGCACGGCGATCGCCACCGTCTGCGCTGCTCTTCCCCACGCCCTGTCCGAACTCGAAACAGCCGACGGCCAGCGTCTCGTCGCCCTGACATCGATCGACCCGACCCGGCAGAACCGGCTCCGGATCACGGACCCGGCCGTCGCCCCGCCGAAGCACTGGCCGAGGCGTGATTCGGCCGCTGAGTCCTGACACCGCGATACACGAGGGCTCCCGGCCGGCAGCCCATGGAAAGCGATGCCGAGAAATGACGCGGCGTCGCCGACTGTGCTTCGTCTCATCAAGACTCGCTGCCGAGCTCACCCTGGAGCTCGGCGATGCGCCGTTGAGTTGCCGCCGCGCTCTTCTGCTGACGGGTCAGCTTCGCCTCGGCGGCTGCCAGTTCCCGAGCGAGCCGCTCTCGATCAGCTGCCGAGCGTTCACGGATGGTCCCGTCGTCGCGGTACGCGGGCCCCACCCGCTCACTGCTCACTACTCCGCGACGCTCTCCGCGTTCCGGGCAGTCGACGACGTGGGTGGAAACGTGGCTGTGCTCGCGATGCTGAATGTGGGGCACCATATGGTCTCAACGGAGAGTGAGGTCCCAAGTATCGAGGTCCTTCTTGCTCTCCTCCCGTGAGGGCCAGGAGGAGAACAGTCTGGCGAGCTTCTCCATCTGCTTCGGCCCCATCGGCGGTGGCGGGCAACAAAAACAGCAGCGCGTCACCCGAGAACCGCTGACGGACCACCGAGCATCCCGGCAGTCGGCGTGCCGCTCGCGGTACCTCTGGTTGGCTTCCTCGTACTCGCGCTTCTCCGACTCGGACAACTTCATGAGGGGATACCAATCCCCCAGGCCGTCGTGCATAGGCTCTCCGCAGCCCCGACAGGGCTCACCGGCCATATAGTCCGCCCAGCTGAGGTGCTTACCTTCTCGCTTCCACCGCTCATCCCGCTCGCGGCGACGACGGTCATCCGTTTCGGCTTCGAGGGCCGAGCGCAGAGCACGCTTGGCGGCTCTTTGGCGCTTCTGCTCCTCCGTGAGCTTGGCCATGGGCTCCACCCTTCGCTGCACCGTGTTCTCGTGCACGACCGAGGAATCCATGCTGGCGTGGCCGCCCTGTGTGCCGGCTGCCCGTGTGCCGGATGAAGACTTGTGACCGGACCTGGACCGCAAGCGGCCCTCAAGCGACTGATGTCGTCTGGTGCGGGCAGTCGGCGATTGTTGATTTGATACGCCGTCAGTGAGCCCCTCTGTAGAGGGGATGAACAACAGGACATGCGACGCAAGGGCCAATCCTGCCAGCCCGTTACCTGCCCTGAATGGGGACTTGCGTGGCGTATGTGACTCAGCGCTACGACTGGTCGCACTTCTAGGTGTAGGCGTCACGGCAAGTGATACCCCTGGCTGTTTCAGCACCTGTCTGGCCTGCGGGGCCCTGGCCGAGTCCCGCCCTACCTGGGGATCGTCCGGTCTGATGCCATGGACGAAGTGCTGGTTCGGACACCATCGTTGGGGGCGATGTGGGGACATCCACGCGATGGAAGGGACCGAACGGCGATCAGTGGGGCTCCGCAGGGAGGCGGCTGGCGCGCTGGCGGGATGACTCGCGGAACGCGGATCAGCGGCTGGAGGAGATCGCGGCGGACCATCTGAGCGCCCTGCACGAGACGCTCCGTGCCGATCGATCGGCTTTCGGGTTGTACGACACGGCTTGCGCGGCCGGTGAACGACTCGCCGGAGCCCTGGGGTCGCTGGCCGTAGAGGGCGCGGAGTCGGAGGACGCGCTTGTCGCGCGTCTCGTCTCGGAGGTCGGTGGGGACGGTGGCACACTCGCCGACGCCGCGGTGCGCAGGGGGATGGCCGCGGCCGTCCGCGATGTCCGGAGCAGACATCCCGAGCTGGACGACGCCATGGGCGGAGGTGCCGTCGGCGGCGGCTTCACCTGGGACATCCTGTGTGACCTCTACCAGGTGTTCTTCGCCGACATGGTGGGGGAGTTCCTCAGGTCCGTTGTCGCCGAGCACGTCAAGCTGGCGGTCCCGGTGCTCATCGCGACCGATCCGGAAGGCAGGATCGCCGACTGGGTCGCGGAGAAGGTGGTGGACCTGGTGCCGAGTCCCTGTGAGGAGTCCGCCGAAGCGACGGACCTTGCACAGGCTGTGGATACCGCGCAGCCAGTGGTGGGAGCTGTGCAGGATCCTTCGGCCGCACTGCCCAAGATTGCCGAGCTGCTGGTACCGCGGGCGGTCGGAAAGGTGCTTGGCCTGATCACTGAGGAGATCATCGGAGAAGAGGGAGCTGCAGCGTGACCGATTCCGACGACTTCCTGTGGTGGCGCGGCACCCGGGGCGACCGACCTCGTGGCGACCGTTGGACGGAGATCGGTGAGGAAGTCTTCCAGGAAAAGGAGCGCCGCATCACCGGTCGGCACCATCTGCCCGGTTCTGTCCCCGACTGGGCCGAGGATCTGTTCCGCGTCGCCAGGGCTGCCTTCATCGCCGACAAGTACGTACGCCGGACCGGAGTACGGGACAGGTGGACCCGCCGCATCAGCCTCGCCGTGCCCGTCACGGAACACGAGCGGTGGGCAAGCGCAGCGGTCCGTACCCACCTCACCGCGCTTCTCCAAGTCCTCACCGGGGACCTTTGGAACGTGGACTTCCGTCCCCTCACCGGTCACTACGTCGAAGAGGCGATGGTCTCTCCCGACGACTCGCGTGCCTCGGAAGTCGCGTTGTTCTCCGGCGGACTGGATTCCCTCAGCTGGGCCGCTACCCGTTCGCGCGCCGATGACTCCCGACCGCTGCTGCTCGTGATGTTCCGTGAGATCGGCCTGCTGCGTCTCCAGCAGCGCGTGTACAAGGCTGTCGAGCAACTGGACGGAGCACGGCCGGTGTTGCTGTTACCGATGAGCCAGACACCGGCGGGCGACGGCTCCGGGTCGCGGCTGGAGACCTCCTCCCGCACTCGTGGTCTGCTGTATGCGGCGGGCGCGATCCGCGCGGCCACCGCGCACGGGGTGGGTACCGTCCACATTCCCGAGAACGGCCAACTCGCCCTCAATCCGCCGCTGACACCAGCACGTTCGGCCGCTTGCTCCACGCGCTCCGTGCACCCGCGGACGCTGGCCAGTCTCAACGCCTTGGTGACTGCCGTGAGTGACACGGAGAGCGCGGTACAGGTGGTCAACCCCTTGGCGCAGCTCACGAAAGGCGAGGTGTGCAAGGCCGGACGTGATGCGGGGCTCACGCCGTCCGCCCTGGAGTCCACCCTGAGCTGCGGCAAGCCGCCAACCCGCCGAAGCGGCGGCCCTCCAATCGCCAACTGCGGCATCTGCTTCCCGTGCCTCGTGCGCCGCTCCGGGCTACTCCACGCCAACGGCATCGACGGCACCCGGTACGAGGCATTGCCGTGGGCGGACGGCTTACCGCTTGACCGGGGTGCCGACTGGCGCGCACTGCAACGGTGGCTGCTCGGCAGATACACCTTTACGGATCTCCTCACCGATACTCCGCTGCCGCCGGATACGGATCCGGTGGTGGCCTTCGAATTGATCAGGCGCGGGCGGGAAGAGTTGGCCCGGCTGCTTCAGATTGCGGATGCGACGGAGGCAGCTGACGCGGCGTAGGCGGCGCAGGCGAGATCCGGCTCGCACCAGGCCGCTTTGGTGGTCATGGGACGGCATCGTCGAGGTGTCCTGGACGCAGTACCTGCGCAGAGCGTCCACTGATCTGGGTCAAGGCTTTTTCGCCTACCCATTCGGATCGTGAGTCGAAGGCCCGGACATGCCTCCTCGCCGACTCGCTGTCTTGACTCCCAAACGACGTGCACTTGCCTGAAGTGCTTGTATCCTGGGCCTGGGCCATGGGAAATCCCAAATGGCGTGCACCCAGCAGCGCGCGGCCTGTGTCTTCTACTGTCCTTCCTGAAGCCAGGGATCACCGGCTCACTCGTCCACTGGGAGATCCCCCGACCTCAGGAAGGAACCACGTGCAACTGAGGCTGATGTACGTGATCATCGCGGTCCTCACGGCGCTTGTCGCCGCTCTGGCCGGCAGTGTCATGACTATCTTCGAGGGAGTGCGTCCGGCGGCGGCCTTCAAGACCGGAGCATTGACCTTCGCCGGCTCCCTGACGCTCCTCATCGTGGTCATGGGCGCCCTGGGTGTGGTGGGCTCGTGAGTGACGTGAGTGCCCTTGGAGGGCACGTGCAGGCCGAGGGGGCCTCCTCGCTCGACGAGGTGCTCGCGAAGGTGCGCCGACACCGCACGCACCTCTCGCGGCTGATGAACGCCCACGACGCGACTCGCCTCGTCCTCGGGCTGCTGTACCTGAGCCGGACCGCTCACGCCGCTCCCGGCGCCGGCGTACCGACGTGGTCGTGGTTGCTGGGTCAGCCGGCAGGGCGCGATTCGGGAATCCGCGCTGCCGTGAGCAAGTGTCTGAGCCACTGGTTTCCCGCAGCCGATGAACAGGGCGCCGACGCGGGCACGGGGAGCCTGATGCCCGTTCCGCCCTCCGGTTCCGAAGGATCACTGCACGCTCTCATCCAGGCCATCGGCTCCACCCAGCGGGTCGGGCCCCTGCTCGACCAGTGCCTCCGTGACCTCTCGGCGAACCAGACCCAGGCTGACGGCAGTCACTACTTCACGCCGGGTGACATGGCGCGTCTCATGGTCGGTGCGGCTGTCCCCCGCGACGGGCACAGAGTGCTGGACCCGGTCTGCGGTTCAGGGGGACTGCTCGTCGAGAGTTACTGCTATGTCCGCGAACGCGTCGAGCTGCACCCGACTATGTCCCTGCAAGGGAAGGAACAGCACGCCCACACCTCACAGGTGGCCCGCATGAACTTCGCGGTGCGGGGGATCACGGCTCACGTCTTCCCGCCCGGGGACAGCCTCGCGGAGCCCGAACCCGAGCCCCACGACATCGTTCTGGCTAACCTTCCCTTCAACCAGCGCGACTGGGCACCGGACGACAAGACGGAGCAGAGTACCCGCCGGTCGGCTCCCACGCTGCCTGTCGATCCCCGGTGGACGGAGGAACCGCCGTCCCGAGGGTCCGCCAACTCCGCCTGGATCCAGCACATCGCGCACGCGCTGGCTCCGGCCGGACGTGCCGTCTTCCTGATGGCCGACAGCGTGGCCAACAGCAGACAGCCCGTCCCCCGAAGGCTCCGCGAACGCCTCTTGCGTGACGATCTGGTCGAGTGCGTGATCGCTCTGCCGCCTCGCGTGTTCGGTCACACCAAGGCCCCCGCCTGTCTGTGGGTGCTCAACAAGGACAAGAGCGCGCGCCCCGGCTGGGGTGTCCGGGACCGTCGCGAGCAGGTGCTGTTCGTCAACGCGCGGCGAGCCTTCGAACCGGTCCCGGATTCGAGAGCACGGAGGCTGGGCGACAAGAACACGGCATTGATCCTGGCCACCCTGGCGGCCTGGCGTGGCATCTTCGAGAACGGTGTCACGGCCGCGCCGTACAACGACGCAGCTGGCTGGTCCCGAAGCTGCTCCACCAAGGAGATCGCCGACCGCGAGTCCAGCCTGATGCCGACTTCGTACGCCGTGGAGCCTCCCAGCCCCGAGCGGGACACACGGAGCCGGGTCGAGCAGCTCAAGCTCGAACTGGCCGATCAGTTCGATCAGATGCGCGACCTGGAACTCCGACTGCTGGACGTCTTGGAGGAGATCTGATGGAAGCCAATGCCGACCAGGTCGCCTCGGGTAGAGCGGCTTGGCAGACGACCTCCATCAAAATCGAGCGGATCCGCAGGCGCATCTACACCACTTCCGGTTTCCTCGACGACGCGGCTGCTGATCAGGCTGCAGGAGTCGTCAGCTCGACGTTCGTCCAGGACGGCAGGATCCTCTCGCCCAGGGCCAACGAGTGTCGGCCGGGCGCGTCCCCGCCCAACCGGGCAACCCTCAGGGAGGGCGACCTGGCTGTCGTACTCGTCCGACGGGTGGGCGATTCCGCACTGGTCACCGCCGAGCATGCGGGATGTACAGCGACCAGGTCGATCGGCATCGTCCGCGCTGAACCGCACATAGTGCGGTGGCTGCGTATCTGGCTACAGACACCCACGGCGAAGGCCCACATCGACGAGGACGTGACGGCACATGTCGAGCCCACCATCAGTCTCGACACCCTCCACCGCATGCTGTTTCCGCTGCCCCCGCCAGACGTCATCACCGCATACCACCGAGCCTTCGGCCTCATCGAGGAGATGACCGCCCTCTACCAAGAGACCGCGCGCAAGGCCGTGGAACTGGCCGACGCACTCCATGACGACTGGGCGTCGACGATTCCGTCGTGGGAGACCCGACCGCTTGCGAAGGTCGCCAAACCGAAGACAGGCAAAGGATCCGAACGCTCGCTACCCCCGTTGCCCACAGAACCCACCACCGACGTAACCGATGTAATCGCCCCTAAAGATCTCTACGACCTCCCAGTGCCCCACGTCCAGAGGTTTCGTCTGAACAGCCCAGTGGGCGACGGCGAGGTACATCCTCCGGGCACCTTGATGCTGAGCACCCGTTCCGACGGCGCACACATCGCTGTGCCGAGCCGACCAGCAACACCTCTCAGAGGCGTCGTGGCCGTACGACCTATTGAGGACGAGGACAGTTGGTGGCTGCTCCACGAACTCAGGAGTAGGAGCAGCGACATCGCACGGCTGGCACAGGGCCAGAACGGCCGGGAAATTTCCGCCGGCGCCCTCAAGCGCCTGGAGGTCACCTGGCCGGACCAGTTCACGCGCACCGACTTCCACACGATGGCCGACCCCCTGCACGCCATGGCGCGACTCCTGGTCGCCAAGATCGCGACGCTGCACACCATGCGGGACGCGCTCCTGCGTGACATCTCAGCGAAGGCCGGCGTCCTTCGGGAACCGACAGCCGAGCCGGAAGAGCAGGGCACTCCTGCTGACCGGCAATGAGCCAGGATGGTCCCCGGAGGCGGACAGGCACCCGCGTGAGAACTGTGGAGATATGAACGCCAGGCCGCTGCTGAACCGATGGCTGGGCTGACTTGGGACGACGATCTTCGCGGAGATGTCGGCACCGGCGACAGTGACGGGCGCGATCACCTGGGCTAGGGCTTCCCGGACACGGACGGCCCTGAAGAGATCCGATAGGCCGCCGTCCGCGCCCTGCAGGAGGGGAAGGGCAACCAGTCCCCGCCCGGCCCGGTCATCCCGGAACTGCGCGCCGCGATCTCCGACTACCAACGGCACTTCTACGACCTCTCCATCGACCCCGACACCGAGATCCTGGTCACCGCCGTCGCGACCGAGGCCATCGCTGCCACCCTGCTGGCGCTGTTGGAGCCGGGCGGTGGTCCTTCTGGTGTAGGGCAGGCAGGAGGGTGCGTCAGTCGTCCGGCATACCGGGGATGGTCGGGGCTCACTCAGTCTTCTTGTCGCCTTGCTCGTCGTTCCCGCGCAGACGACGCGCTCGCTCGGCGATACCGCTGGAGAGCTTGTTTTTCACCGAGTTGGCCCGGTCGAGGGTCTCGTTGCCAAGGCTTCGGGCAGCACCAACACCATTTACTCCTTTTTCCAACGCTCTGTCCCTCACCTCCAGGGCAGCTTCCGTCCATCGCCTCGCCTCAGATGAGTCGCCACCGGACTCGATTCCGAGCCGCACGTGAAAGTCATGGACGCCGGTCGCGACCTGGTTGCTCGACTGGACCACAGCCGGGGATGTGGTCGGGTGGAGCAACACCTTCGCGTTGGCCGAGTCAGCAGCGGCGTTCATCCTGGCCAGCAGAGTTTCGGTGCTCCGAGAGATGTGCTCCAGCCGACCTTGCCGGGCGGCCTTCAGGCCGAGGCGATGCCCGTTGAGCTCATCGGGGGACGCGTCCAGCACCCTGTCGAGTTCGAGTACGGCGATCGCGTCCTGCAACTGGAAACAGCGAGCCAGAACGGCGAGCCATTCTCGAACGATGCCCTCAGCCTCCTTGACCATCGTGGCGAGATCGCCGATCTTGGTCTGACGCTCCATGTTCTCCGCGAGCGCGTCGAGTTGACGCAGCGCGTACGCCTGCGTCTCCGCGATCGTCGCCGGCGCGGAATGCACCTTCGACCAAGTGACCTCGTCGACCCTGCCCCGCTTCTCTCGGATGGTCATGGCCTCCTCGATCACGAAGCCCACTCCGATCATGCGGGCCAACACAGTGTCCTTCTGGGCACGCAGTACGTCGTCGACCTTCTTGTCGATCGCGGCGAGATAGTCAGTGATCTCGTCCATGGTCTGTTGCATCGCAACCTGCGCCATGAACTTCCCGGCGTTGGCAAGAGTCGCCGGGTTGGACAGGAGCGATCGGGGCGCGTGCGCGAACTCGAGGAATCCCTTGATCTGGCCCTTCTGCCCCTTCAGCACACCCGTGCTGAGCCCTGTCTTCGCGCTCTCCCTCAGGCCATGCTTCTTGAGGAGCAGCGCCGACTTCGGGGTCAGCTTCACCCAGTGAGCGGAGTTGGCGGCGATCTCCGATCCTGCCTCGGTGACTGCAGCACCCGTGGCGAAGACGGACTTGTACCAGCGCGGTCCGAGGCTCTTGGACGGCAGTCCCTCCGAAGCGAGGAAGTTTTCGACATCCTTCGCGCTCCCGATGACTGTCAGCCCATCCCCGTCGCTGATCAGCTGAATCTCGTTGTCCATGGTCCGCTCCTGCAGTGGCTTCTCGCCGTCGAAGGTGGTCGAGGTTCGCAGAGTGATCGCCGGGCCGTGGCCGAGGTCTCCCGAGGGCGGGAGACCTCGGCCACGACACGGTCGGGATGTAGGTGCACTGCTCTTGCGCCGACGTGGCCGCGCGGGCTCAGCTGTCGGGCATACCGGTGGTGGCCCACTCGTCGGCGAAGTGCTCCATCTGCTTCAGGACCAGCTTCACCGCCTCCGCACGGCGGTCCGGCGGGTAGCCGTGGCGGGCCAGCAGGCGCTTGATGGCGCTGCGGAGACCGGCACGGACCGGCTCGCGGGCGATCCAGTCCGGCTTGAGCTTCTTCTGGACCTCCGCGACGAGGTCACGGGCGATGCTCGCCAGGATCTCGTCGCCCATGAGTTCCTGAGCCGTGCCGTGCTCGGCCACAGCGTCGTAGAAGGCGAGCTCGCGCCAGTTCAGCGGCGGCTCGAACTTCTCGCCGCGCCGAGCGTCTTCAACCACTTCCTTGGCCATCTCGACCAGCTTGGCGATGAGTTCGGCACTCGTGTACTGCTGCCGCGTGTACCGGATCATCAGGTCCTGCAGACGGTCGGAGAAGGCCGTGCGGCGGACGATGTTGTGACGCGTGACCTCACGCATCTTCTGCTCGATGAGCCGCCGCAGTGCCTCCGCCGCGAGGTGCGGGGTGTCGCTGCCCTG
This sequence comes from Streptomyces sp. NBC_00576, assembly GCF_036345175.1. NCBI lineage: Bacteria > Bacillati > Actinomycetota > Actinomycetes > Kitasatosporales > Streptomycetaceae > Streptomyces > Streptomyces sp. NBC_00576. The sequence continues at coordinate 6,092,294 of NZ_CP107780.1, forward strand.
GAGCTTGGCGACGAGCGCGTCGTTTAGGTGCGTCAGGTCGGCCATCTCCAGGCCGGCCTCTGCGAACAGGTCCGATATCCCGCCGGTCTCGACCACGGACGAGGTCAGCTGGGCAAGGTACAGCTCGACGTCGCGGGCGACAGGCAGGCCACGCGCCTCGCGGTTCAGCGCGTCGAGCTTGGCCATGTAGGCACGGACTTCGACGAAGAACTGGATGTCCCGGCGCCAGGCTGGGTGGTCCGGGAAACGCTCGCCGATGTTCGTGGCACTGGCGCACAGCGCGTAGAAGCGCTCCAGGCGGTGGGAGCGGTCGCGGAAGCGCCGGCCGAGGGTCTGGCGGGGGTCGTCGAGCTTCTCCGGGTCATTGCCGGGGGTACGCGGGTTACTAAGGTACTCGGCGGCTCCGCCGGCGGCGTTGACGAACGCCTTCGTGGTCGGCTGTTCAAGTCGCGCTCGCCAGTTGAAGCCGCGCAGAATGTCGCTGAGGATGTCGTACTCGTTGCGCAGCTCATCCAGCGCGCGGCCGAGGTCCTGGCCGAGGGTGCGGTCCTCCTGGTCGGCGTCCGTGTACTCGGCGATCGCCTTCTGCAGGTTCTCCGTCAGCGGCGCGTAGCCGACGAGCAGACCGTCCTCCTTGCCGCGGAAGCGGCGGTTGACCCGGGCGAGGGCCTGCATCAGGTTGGCGCCCTTGAGCGGACGGTCCAGGTACATGGTGTGGACCGGCGGGGCGTCGAAGCCGGTCAGCAGCATGTTGTTGACGATGAGCAGCTCCAGCTCGTCGTCAGGGTCCTTGGCCCTGTTGATGACCGACTTACGCTGGCCGTCGGGCAGTGCATGGACGAGCAGGTGGTCCTCGTCCTTGCGGGAGTTCGAGGAGAAGACGATCTTCATCGCGCCCTTGGACGGCTCGTCGCTGTGCCACTCCGGCCGCAGCTCGCGCAGGGCGTCGTAGACCCGGACACAGATCTCGCGGGTCGCGCAGACGACCATCGCCTTGCCGGCCGCCCCGCCCTTCTCGGAGACGCCGACGAACGGCCGCATCCGCTCGCGCCGCTCCTCCCAGTGCGCCACCAGGTCCTCGGCGAGATCCCTGACACGGGCCGGCAAGCCGTACATGGCATTCATCGTGGCCACGGCCGTCTCGACCCGGCGGCGTTCGGTGTCGTCGAGTCCGTCGGTGATGCGGTCAGCCTCCTCGTCGATCTCCGTCGGGTCGACGTCCTTGCCGAGGACGAGCTTGATGACCCGGCCCTCGTGGAAGACCTTGACCGTCGCGCCGTCGTCGGCAGCCCTCTTGAGGTCGTAGATGTCGATGTAGCCGCCGAAGACCTGGCGGGTGTTGCGGTCGGCCTCGGAGATCGGCGTTCCGGTGAAGGCGAGGAGCGTGGCGTGCGGGAGGGCGTCGCGGAGGTGGCGGGCGTAGCCGTCGAGGTTGTCGTAGTGGCTGCGGTGGGCCTCGTCGACGACGACCACGATGTTGCGCCGGTCGGAGAGCAGTGGGTGGTCGGCCCCCGACTCCTTCTCCTCCTTGGTCCTGCCGAACTTCTGCAGGGTGGTGAAGAGGATGCCACCGGTCCTCTTGGCAGCGAGCTCCTCCCGCAGTTTGGCCCGGGTCGCGACCTGGAGAGGAGTCCCCGGGAGGATCTCGCTCTCGAGGAAGGTGGAGTACAGCTGGTCGTCGAGGTCGTTGCGGTCCGTGATGACGACGACGGTCGGGTTCAGCAGGGCCGGATCGCTCATCACCATCGCCGTGGTGAGCACCATCTCCTCGGACTTGCCCGAGCCCTGCGTGTGCCAGATGACACCGGCCTTCCCGTCTCCGGCTGCCGCTTCGCGCACCTTCTCCGCGGCCCGGGTCACCGCGAAGTACTGGTGCGGCTTCGCGATGCGCTTCATCCGCTTGGGCGGCACGAAGTTGATGAAGGACCGGCACAGAGAGAGGAACCGGGTCTGGGTGAACAGCCCGTGCAGCGCCAGGTTCTGACCCGAGTCGGCCACCCCGTCGCCGTCCACGGCGAACGGGGTGACGCGGGCCCCGGTCTCGTCCGTGTTCCACGGCGCGAAGTGCTCGTACGGGGTGAAGGGCGTGCCGTACTTCGCCGTGATGCCGTCGGAGAGCAGCACCACCGCGTTGTAGCGGAAGGCGGTCGGGAACTCCTTCACGTACCGGGCGACCTGGGAGTGCGCGTCCTGGAGCGTGGCGCTCTCGTCGCCGGCGCGCTTCAACTCCAGCACGGCGAGCGGGAGTCCGTTGACGTACAGAACGATGTCGAAGCGGCGCCGCTTCTCGCCGTCGACGACGGTTACCTGGTTCAGCGCGCGGTACGTGTTCCCGTCCGGGTCCGTCAGGTCGACGAGGCGGACGGTCGGGTTGTGCTCGGCACCGAAGGCGTCGGTGTAGACGACGGAGCGGATGCCGGTCGTCAGGTAACCGTGGGCGGTGCGGTTCTCCTCGTACGTGTCCTGCGACTCCGGGGTCGCCGCGGCGGCGATGGCGTCGCGTACGGCGTCCGGGGGCAACTCGGGGTTGAGCCGCTCGATCGCCTCACGGAGGTCGGGGTAGAGGATCAGGTCGTCCCAGGACTTACGGTGCCCGGAGCCGGGGGCGAACTCGTTGCCGGATGCCGGCAGCCAGGCCAACTCGGCGAGCTCGTCGAGGGCAAGCAACTCCCAGTCGGCTTCCAGGGGGCGGTGGTTCGGGCCTCTTCTGCTTCCGCTCTCGTCGTCGTGCGTCATGTGTGATCCTCGACAATCTTCTCGGCGTCTTTGACGTGAAGGCGGCCGGACATGAGCTGGGGGAGGAGGGTGTCGCGGAGGGTGGCGAGGGTGCGTGTCTCCACGAGGGCGTGAGCGGCAATCTGCAGGAGCGGAGAGGTCTTCGCCGACCACGCCGCGAGCCGCGCGGCGGTGGGCACCCCACACTCAAGTTCTACGATGATCCTTTTATTGATGTGCTGCTGGGCCCCGCCCGAAGCATGCTTGGTGAGATCGGCGACTCGTGCCTTGATGTCGTAGAACAGCCAGTCGGTGAGCGCCGGGTCGTCGGACCAAACCCCGGCGACGTTCTGACTACCCCCGGCGACGATCTCCAAGCGGGAGACCTGCCCCATCGTGGCGCCGGTAATCCCAATCAAGGTGGCTCCGGGCGGCATAAGCTTCACAGAGCTTGCAGACAACCCATCCTCGGTAATCATCTCGCTGGGCTCAAGAACGCGGAATTCGTTGGCCTTCCCGGAATTGATCCAGTTGATCGTCCCGCCAGACCAGTACTCCGGAATGGAGCGGCTCGGCGTACCACCGACCACTACGTGGGCCAGCCGACCAAGGTGTTCGGACTCTGCGGGCAGGCCGGCTTGTTCGCTCTGGTAATGAGCGCTTACCAACGTGTCCGCTGTGGCTGCGATGTGCTCGTTGACGGCGATCTTGTCATCCAGTGACCCAATGACGGAGATAATCCCTTCGCGTTCTTGACGCGAGGGAAGGGGTACCGGGAGTACACGCACATCTTTGAGATTGAGTGTGGCCTGCACTGTTGTGTTCAGGCGTTCCCGAATGTATTGCTGGGCATCCTCGGATTCGATAAAATACTGCAGCCATCGAGGAGAAATATCCGGGATAGGCCGCAGTACTCCGATTGCCCTAGCTACGTTCCACCCGGCGAGCCGATCTGAAGCGATTGCCACCTGCCCCGTAGACCCAACCAGGGTCAAAAGGACCTCACCGCCTTGTAGGCGGGTTCTCGAATATTTGACCTCGACGTCAGGAGATACGCGCAGGGGATCACTTGTATCGATTCTTCCATTGCGCACATCCTTGACACGTACGATCGGCACCCCGGTCGCCTCAGCCGATCCCGGCTGCACAATTCCGTACGAGACCCCACTCTTCAACAAGGATTCGAGTGGGACCCTGTTCCACTCAGACATCGACCCTCCCCAACTGCACGCGGACCGTCTTCTCCAGCTCCGCCGACCTGTCGAACAGCCCGTACAGCTCCTCCGTCAGCGCAGCGATCCGCTCCGCCACCGCATCCGCCCCCTCTTCCTCCGCCTCAACCGCCCCCACGTACCGCCCCGGCGTGAGCATGTACCCGTGCTCCCGCACCGTCGCGAGGTCGGCCGAGAAGCAGAACCCCGCCTCGTCCGCGTACGCCAACCCCTCCTCGCGCGCCGACGCCGTTCCCCGCCACGCGTGATAGACGCCGGCGATCTTCGCGAGGTCGACCTCCGTCAGGACCCGCTCCGTACGGTCGACCATCTCGCCCATGTTCCGGGCGTCGATGAACAGGATCTCGCCGCGCCGGTCGTCCAGGCGCTTCGCGCCCTGCGGGGTCTTGTCCTTGGCCAGGAACCACAGGCACGCCGGGATCTGCGTCGTGCGGAAAAGCTGGGACGGCATCGCGACCATGCAGGCCACCAGATCGGCCTCCACCAGCGCCTGACGGATCTCGCCCTCTCCGCTCTGCTGGGAGCTCATGGACCCGTTGGCCAGGACGATGCCGGCCGTGCCCCGCTCGCCCAGCTTGGCGATCATGTGCTGGAGCCAGGCGTAGTTGGCGTTGCCCTTCGGTGGTACCCCATACCTCCACCTCGGGTCACCCTCGTCCCTTGCCCAGTCCTTGATGTTGAACGGGGGGTTGGCCATGACGAAGTCGGCCTTGAGGTCGGGGTGCTTGTCGTCGGCGAAGGTGTCGCCCCAGCGGGGGGCGAGGTTGCCGTCAATGCCGTGGATGGCGAGGTTCATCTTGCCCAGGCGCCAGGTGCGTTCGTTGAGTTCCTGGCCGAAGACGGAGATGTCGGCCTTGTGGGCGCGCCCGGCGTGGGCCTCGATGAACTTGGCCGCCTGGACGAACATGCCGCCCGAGCCGCACGCCGGGTCGTAGACCCGTCCCTCGTACGGCTCCAGGATCTCCACGATCAGCCGGACCACGGACTGCGGGGTGTAGAACTCGCCGCCGCGCTTGCCCTCGGCCCGCGCGAAGTTGCCGAGGAAGTACTCGTACACCTCACCCAGCACATCCTGTGCGGGCTTGTCTCCGCTGCCGCCGAAGCGGGCGTCGCTGATGAGGTCGACGAGTTCGCCGAGGCGCTTCTGGTCGACGTTGTCGCGGTTGAAGATCTTTGGCAGGACGCCCGTGAGCGAGGCGTTCTCACGCATGACCGCGTCCATCGCGTCATCGAGGAGCTTGCCGACACCCTGGCTCTTGGCGTGGGTGGCGATCCACGTCCAACGGGCGGTCTCTGGTACCCAGAAGACGTGGGCGCCGGTGTACTCGTCCCGGTCCTCCAGGAAGTCGTCCATCCGGTCCTCGGTGATGCCGTCATCGGCGAGTTCCGCGGCGAGTTGGCCCCGGCGCTCGTCGAAGGCGTCGGAAACGTACTTCAGGAAGATCAGGCCGAGGACGAACTCCTTGTACTGCGCGGCGTCGATGGAGCCGCGCAGCTTGTCGGCGGCCTTCCACAGGATCGCCTGGATCTCCTTGGCGGTGGAGGCGTTGAACAACTCCGCCTGTTCGGTGGGTTTCTTCGCAGCGGTAGTCATGGGGCAGACCGTCTCCTTCAGTCGTCGGTTCCGGGCAGGTTCTGGATGGTGAGCGTGCCGTCGGCGATGCCGGCGGCGGTGAGGCGGACCAGGTCGTCGAGAGCGGCGGACTGCTCCCGCAGGAGGTGCGCGCGGGTCTCGATCTCGGCGAGCACGGAGTCGAAGCGCTCGGCCTCGCGCCTGCTCAGTTCAGGGATGAGAAGGTCTTCGATACCTCGCGAGGCCCGCACCGCACCGCTGGTGCGCGCGTAGTCGGCGGCGGCCGCCCGCAGCAGTACCGCGAGCACTCGTGGCAGCACTGGCGGGTCGGCGTCGGGGGTGACGCGGAGGATGCGGGCCGGGGCTGCCACCAGGGACATGCCCGCTTCGTCAACGTAGGTGCCGAAGTGGGGGCTCGTGGTGACGACGATGTCGCCCGGCTCGGTGAACAGGGCGTGTTCGTAGCCGGTGAGGAGAACTCCGCGGTCGATGCGGCGTCCGCCCGGGCGTGCGATGCCGAGGACCTCGTCGGGGGTGAGCACGGTGTAGTGGCCGTCTGCCGTGAGGTGTTCATCGGCGAAACGGTGCCCGGGGCGTCGGCGCAGGCGCCGGTCGTCGAGGAGCCTGCGGACGGTGGTGCGCCGCACGGGCTGATCGTCGGGACGTAGTACGGCCTGGGTCCTCAGTGCCGTGCGTAAGTCGGCGCGCTGCCGGGCCTGCTCGTGCAGCTCCGTCAGGCGCTGCTCCAAGGCGCTGATGCGGACCGGACGCTCGATGACGCCCCGGGTGTAGCGGGCCATGGGCGGGCGGTGCTGGGTGGTGAAGGCGGCGCCCGGCCGGTCGTCGAGGTCCTTCGCGGGGACGATCACCGCGTGGCGGGGTTCGTGGCGGCGGTCGTCGCGCCAGGGGGCGGCGCGCCAGATGGCGATGTCCTCGGCAAGCACGTCAAGGACCGTGTCAGTGAGCGGCTGCGCGGAATAGTCGGCGAGAAGGACCAGGCCCGTGCGGTGTTCCGCCGAGGTGCGGGCCAGCACCCAGAGGGCGGTGCGGTAGCCGGGACGGTAGGGGAACGCGCCGTCGGGCAGGCTCACCGCGGCCTTGAGTAAACCGTCCCGGAGGAAGGACCGGCGTAGACGGTCGGCCTCGCTGTGCCGGGGGAACGGGCGTACGAGCACGTCGGCGGGGCCGAGAACGACGGCTGTCGAGCCTTCGTCGAGGTAGTCGGTGAGTGCCTGTACCTGTTCCAGGACGACCTGTGGGCTCCGGTTCTCCCCCGACTCGTAGGGGAGGACGGAGACCAGCAGATGGGGATATCCCCAGTCGTCGACGGGCAGGTCCTCCCCTTCGGTGACGCCGAGGTCGAACTCGTTCACGCCTCGGACGAGCATCCGGCGGCGGACCAGGCGGGCCCGCACCGGGTCGGGGTCGGCGGCGAGGTAGGTGTGGCCGGAGTCCTCGGCGGCCCGGGCGTGCAGGGCGGCGAGCAGGTCGCCGGAGCGTGCGTGCGGGGTGGCGACGACGGAGCCTTCGTCGAGGGTGTTGACGCCGGACAGGGCAGCGAGGGCGCGTACCACGGCTGGGGTGGGCTCGTCGGCGGCCAGGTCGTGGGAGCCGAGGCGGCGCCGGGCCTCCAGGACCCAGTCGAACGCCTCGGCGGGGGTGTAGGCGGCCTCGGTCAGCTCGTCGGCCAACGCGGCCAGCTCGGGACCGATGCGGTCCGGCTCCAGAACGGCCTTCAACTCGGCTGACACGTACGTGTCCTCGGGATCGAGCTCGTCGGCCTGGGTGAGGACCGCGTCCCAGCTCTGGCCCGAGAGAGGGACGTCGAGTTGCTGGCGCAGGCAGATCAGCGCGGTCAGCGCTCCCACCAGGACGGAGGCGGAAAGGACCGGCGTCCGCCAGGCGGCCAGGGTGTACAGGGCCAGTTCGGCCCGCAGATGGCGGGCGTCCGCGTTACCGCGGCCCGTCGTCGTCAGCCAGTCGACGACCGCGCGGGCGTCGAACAGGGGCCGCCCTTCCTCGTGGGCGACGGGAGCGGGAAAGTCGGGGTGCCTACGGCTCCAGGTGGTGGGGACGGGCCGACGCACCTGGGCAAGGGTGGCGATTTCCGCATACGTGATCCGCCAGGCCGGCGGCTCGGGCACGATGGGCGACACGGCCTCTTCGCGTGTGCTGGTCACTCGCTCCACTCTCCCTTCCGTACCGGTCCTGTTCGGGCATCCTCGCCGGTCGATCAGCGGGCACCGACGCAGGCAGAACACTACCGAGAAGGGGAAAGGGGCAGGAGAGGAAAGCTGATAACCCCGGTTATCAGCATCTCCAACAAATTTCTGATCCTTCCGGTCCCACTCTGGTGCTCGTTCGGCGCACCGACACCCGGTGCTCGCCGCAGTCGCGATCCGGAGGTCTCCCCATGACTGACATGCCCTCGATGCCGCCCGTCCACCAGCCGTCGGAAGGCATGGGCCCCGGCCCCGGCTGGGCGACGGTGCCTCCACAGCCGACGCCGCACACGTTCACCCAGCCGCCCGTGCCGGGCCTGCCGCCCGCCGGGCATACGCCCTCGCGGCGCAAGGTCTGGCTCACTCACGGCGCGACGGCACTCGTCGCGCTGATCTTCGGTGCCGCGATCGGTGACGGCGGAGAGTCCGGCGCTACGGCGGGCTCCTCGAGTCCCGCCCCGGCCGTCACGGTCACCAAGGCCGCCGCGGGCGAACCGAAGCCGGCCGTGACTGTCACCGAGACGGTCAAGGCGACGGTCACCGCCAAGCCGAAGCCGGTGAAGAAGTCCGGCCCCCCGAGCAGCTCCTCGGGCGAAGGCCAGTACCTCGTGGGCGAGGACCTCCAGGCCGGCACCTACCGGACCTCCGGCCCGGAGAAGGACAGCATCATCCCCAACTGCTACTGGGCGCGCCTGAAGAACGCCTCCGGCGAGTTCGACGCGATCATCGCCAACGACAACATCCAGGGGCAGGGCCGCGTCACCGTCAACAAGGGCGAGTACTTCAAGACCAGCGGCTGCCAGGACTGGCAGAAGGTCGGCTGACGTCGAGGAGCCTCCCTCCCTGGCCGCCTGAGAGGTGTCCCGTCACGGCGCTCTCTCGCGGACGGAGGCCGCCCTTCGAGCTGACGGCCTCGAGTACACCCTCGGCGGCTGACCGCTCACGGGGAACCGCCCACCGGCGTACGTGCGACGCGCGCACGCCATCGGCGACCGACCGCCGCCCCTGTCGACTTCGTCATCTCCGACATCTCTGGGTGTCGAGCTCATCGGAACCGGCGCAAGGGGATAACCCAGCGCCCCCGCAGCACAGCTGTTGCGCCACTTCCCAGTCAAGTACCGGATCAAGGAGCACTCCCATGACCAGTTCGGAACAGAACGAGCCTGCCGCGTCCCCCTCCGCGCCCCCCGCCCCACAGGCTCCTGCCGCCGAGTCCGTGCCGCTCGTAGACCTGGTGGAGACACGTCTGGCTGCCGCGCCCCTCGGCGAACCCGTGAAGGCGCTCCTGACCGAGGCACTCGGCAGCGCGCAGACCCCGGGGAACTCGCCCATGGGCCGGATCTTCCTCGACTCCGTCTCTGTGGAAGGTTTCCGCGGCATTGGCCCCCGTGCCTGGCTGAACCTTAGTCCCCGGCCGGGTGTCACGCTCGTCGTGGGCCGCAACGGCTCGGGGAAGTCCAGCATCGCCGAAGCCATCGAGACGGCGTTCACCGGCACGAACATGCGTTGGCTCGGGCAGGATGCGACGCGCACCAGCAACTGGCGCAACCTGCACGATGGCGCCAAGACGGAGATCGAGGTCAAGCTGACGGTTGAGGGCGACTCCGGCCGGAGCACGCTCACTCGCGCCTGGACCGGCCACGACATCACCGACTGCGTGGGCACATTCCGGCGTCCGGGACACGGCGCAGTCCCCCTCGACCAGGCGGCGTGGAAGCAGGCCCTGACGGACTACCGTCCCTTTCTGTCGTACGTCGACCTCGGCCGCATGATCAGCGGCAAGCCCTCCCAGATGTATGACTCCATCGCCACGATCCTCGGACTCGGGCACCTGAGCGCCGCGTACAACCACCTTGGGCTGCAGGAGAAGGTGCTGGGCGACGCGGTTAAGGCGGCGAAGAATGAGTTGCCGGAGATCAAGGCCGCGCTGTACGCGCTCGAGGACGACGAGCGTGCGGTCCAGGCGCTCGTCGCCATTGAGACGAAGGGCCGGCCCGACTTCGAGGCACTGGACAGGCTCGTGGCGGGCCTGCCCTCCGAGGATGATGGTCTCCTCGCCGAACTGCGTGCCGCGGTCGACATGCGGGGACCTGACCTGGAGCAGGTCGGAGCAGCGGTGGACCGGCTGCGCGAGGCACTCGCCGGAGTCGAGGACGTGCGCCTGACCGGGGCCGAGGACGCGTTGCAGCGCGTCGGCCTGCTGGAGAAGGCCCTGGCCCACAGCAACCGTCATCCCGACGAGGGCTCCTGCCCGGTCTGCGGCACGGAACGGGTCCTCGACGCCGCGTGGGCCGCCGACGCCGATGCCCAGATCACCCTGCTCCGGCAGGAGGCGAAGACCGCCGAGGACGCGCGCAGCGAACTGCGGTCGGCGGCACGGGCGGCTCAGAACCTCATCGAGACGCCTCAGCGGATCCCGGCCGCCCTGACCGATCCCTGGAACGAATGGCTCGCCTGTCGTGCGATCAGCGATCCGGCTCAGCTCGTGCATCGCTTCCACGACACCGCCTTGACCCTGGCCGACGCCTGCGCCGCCGTGAAGGACAACGCGGTCCGCGAGCTGGAGAAGCGGGACGAACGGTGGCGCCAGCTCGTCACGCGCCTGGCGACCTGGACGGAAATGGCCCGCACCGCGGCGGACGCCGAGCCCCGGCTCGGCCATGTCAGGAGGGCCCGCACCTGGGTCAAGACTCTCACCGCCGAGCTGCGGGAGAGGCGTATGGAGGGCTTCACCGGCCACTCCCAGCGGATCTGGGAGAAGCTTCGCCAGGAGAGCGACATCGACCTCCAGTCGGTGAGCCTTCAGGGCAGCGAGAGGGCCAACGTCCGCAAGCTTGTCATGGACGTCACCGTCGATGGGGAGGAGGCTTCCGCGCTGAGCGTCATGAGCCAGGGAGAGCAGCACTCTCTCGCGCTGTCCTTGTTCCTGCCCCGTGCGGCCACCGCCGACAGCCCGTTCGGCTTCATCGTCATCGATGACCCCGTGCAGTCCATGGACCCGGCCAAGGTCAACGGGCTCGCCCAGGTCCTGCACGAGCTCGGCGAGCACCGGCAGGTGGTCGTGTTCACCCACGACACCCGGCTTCAGCGCGCTTTCACGACCCAGGAGCTGCCGGTCACGGTGTTCGAGGTCGAGCGGGGCAAGGCGTCCAAGGTGAACGTCAAGGCGGTGACCGATCCGATCCGCCAGGCGATCGCGGATGCCAGGGCTCTCGCCAGCACCGAGAGTCTTCCGGAGGCGGCCCGCACCCACGTGCTCCCCGCACTGTGCCGGATCGCGCTGGAGAACGCCTTCGTCGAGGCGGCCTGGGTCCAGCACCTCCGCTCCGGGGGCTCCGAGCACGATCTGCAGTCCGCCGTCGCCGACGCGGACAAGCTCATGAAGATGGCCGCGCTGGCCTTCTTCGGCGACATCGGCCGCACCGGTGATGTCTACCGGGAGCTCCGCACCCGTTGCGGCCCGCGTGCGGTGGACCTCCTCAAGCAGTGTCAGAGCGGTGCCCACGCCACGGGAACCCGCATCGCCGACGCGCACCGCTTCGTGACCGAGATCAGCGAGCTCGCGCAGAAGGTGCGCAAGACGGAGGTGGCAAAGTGACCGGCGCCGCAAGTACTTCGATCGACGAACTACTGCTGACAGCCGACCAGTTGCTCTCCGACCCCAGCATCGAAGCCTCGGCGGCCGGGCGGCACCGTGGAGCCTCACTCGCGCTGCGGACCGCCCTGGAGATCGCGGTCGACCGCACACTCGACGCCGTGATGCCGGGACTGGCCGGCATCACCACGCGGGCGAAGATGCTCTGCCTGCGCTGCTACACCGCCGCGACCACCGCCCGCAGGGCCAACTCCATCTGGTCGCACCTCTGCCTCGGGTGCCACTACCACCAGTACGAGATCGGCCCTACCCGAGACCAGGTCCACGCATGGCGTGCGGAAGTCAGCGAACTGGTACGGGAATTGCCTCGTTGACCGAATATTCACAGCTGGCCCATGCGTCTGGTAAGTCTTTTGCCGGGGGGCCGGGCATATTCCCGGCGCGCGGCGTCTCTTGGGGCGCCGCAGGGGGAGGGGACGTACATGAGCACCACCGTGCGCGACGAGATCATCGCCGAAGAGCAGAAGGCGGTGGACCGCGCCTACGACTGCTACGAGAAGCGACTGGCCGAACTGAGCGGCGGCTCGATCGCCACGGCCTCCGCCAGCGGCAAGGACAGCGTCGCCAACCGGAAGGACGCCGAGGAGAAGGCCGCCGAATACGCTGGCCTCGGGGACGCGTCGCTGGTCGTCAGCCGCGTCAAAGTCCAGCCGGGCGAAGAGTCGGACACCTTCTACATCGGCCGCCGTGCCGTTTCCGACGTCGAGACTCGCGAGACCGTCGTAGTGCTGTGGACCGCCCCGGTGGCGGAGAAGTGGGGGGAGGCCCGGCCCGAGGCGCCAGGCGAAGTGCTCCTGCGGAGACAGTTGCGCTGCGCGAAGAACGTCGTCGAAACGTACGTCGATGAAATCTCCGTCTTTTCTCCCACCACGCCGTCTGTCATCGACGGCACCGAGCCCGAAGCGGGGGTCCAGGACGATTCCAAGGTCGCGGCGTCCGAGACGCCGACGGCCCCGCCGGCTCCTACCCCGTCCGATGTCACCCAGCTCCATCGGCAGAGACAACAGCCGCCCGACGACTTCCTCCTGCGAGAGCTCCAGCGCTCCCGCAGTGGCAGCATGCGGGACATCGTCGAGACCATCCGCCGCGATCAGATGGATCTCGTCACCGGTTCTCCCGCCGACATCCTTGTCGTGCAGGGCGGCCCGGGCACCGGAAAGTCCGCGGTCGGCCTGCACCGCGTGACGTGGCTCGTCAACAACGACCACTTCAAGGCGCAGGACATCCTGGTCATCGGCCCGCACGAGCGCTTCCTCGACTACGTCGGCCAGGTCCTCCCGACCCTCGGCACCCGGAACATCAACGCGGTTCAGATGAACCGCCTCTGGGACGGCGATGTCCTCGGCACCGACACCCCACGCGCGCGACTGGTCAAGTCCGACGACCGCATGGCCGCCGTCCTGCGCCGACGCGTGGAACACGAGTGCCGCCCCGACGCGATCGACGAATTCACCACTACGCCCTCATACAAGGACGCCAAGCCCGAACTCGCGGTCACTGCTGGCAGTACCACTCTGCGTATCCCGCGTTCCGAGGTTCTCGTCCTTCTCCAGGAGGCACGCGAGGGCGACGGCTCCTACCGGGAGCGCCGCAACCGCTTCCGCAGTCTGCTCGTGGACCGCCTGCTGCAGGAACTCGTTGCTCTGGCCCCACGCCGCAGCCAAGGAGACACGATCCGCCGGGACCTGGAACGCAACCGCCAGGTCGAGCGGCTGATTGAACGCGTCTGGCAGTCGCCCGGTGACAGGGAAGCCCTCCGAAGCCTCTACGACTCCCCCGAACTCCTGCGCACCTGCGCCGACGGCGTCCTCGACCCGGAGGAGCAGGCAGCCCTTCACCGTCCGAGGGCAGCCACGGCGGACGCCGACCTCTGGACCCTCGACGACCGCGTCTGCCTGGAAGAGCTGCGCTACCTCATCACCGGAGAGACTCCACAACGCTACGGGCACATCGTCATCGACGAGGCCCAGGACCTGACCCCCATGCAGGCACGCTCACTGCGCCGACGCATCGCGGTCAACGGCTCCATGACCGTACTCGGCGATCTCGCCCAGGCCACGGGTCCGCATGCCTACGCCGACTGGGACCGCCTCGGCACTCTGCTGTCCGACCACGGCGACTGGCATGTCGCCGAACTGAACACCAGTTACCGCGTACCGGCGGAAATCATGGAGTTCGTCGCACCTCTGGCTCGCACGATCTCCCCCTCGCTCCCCTACCCGCGGGCGGTGCGCGAAGCGGGCGCCGACAGCGTCCGGATCCTGGCAGCCGAACCGTGGACGCTGCTCGACGAGACCGTCACTCAGACGACCCGGCTCGTCGGCACCAGCGACGGACACACCCTGCGCCGCGTGGCCGTCATCGTCCCCGACGACTCCGGCTGGCTCGACGAGATCAATCATCATCTCGACCAGACCCCCGACCTCACCGAAGAGCACCGTGCCACCGTGTCCGTTCTCGCCGCCGCCCACGCGAAGGGCATGGAGTACGACCACGTCCTCGTCGTCGAACCCGCCACCATCGCCGACCGCGGACCGGCTGGGCTGCGCCAGCTCTACGTCGCCCTCACCCGAAGCACCCAGAGTCTGACCGTCCTGCACACCTCCCCGCTCCCGGATGCCCTCATGGACACCACCGATACTCTCGGGCCTGGAACCACCCCCACCGAGCCGTCGATGGCGGCCGCTGACGTCCCCGAGATCGGCACCGACATTCGTGTCCGCGTCCTCGACCGGGGTACAGGCGGCCGCTACAAGGTCGAAGCGCTCTCCCCGCCGGTCGAGGTCCCGCTGATCCTGACCGTCCGCCACGGATCGACTCCGCCCCGCCCCGGCGAGAAGCTGGACTGCTGGGTCTTCGCGCAGGAGAGGAACCACTGCCTGCTCACGACGGACCAGCGTGGACGCCAGCCCATCTCGGCGAAGATGGCCGAGCGCTACCTGGCGGCGCTCGGCGTGTTCGACGAACTGACCACCGACGGCGTCGCCCTACCGGAGAACGCCCGTGAACGGCTCTCCGAGCTCAAGGGCATGGCCAACCGCGTACTCCGCCGCGACCAGGCGGACTGGGTGGACGTAAGACGAGTGCTCGGCTCACCCGACAGACAGCGTCTGAACATCTTGCGTGACCTCGCCGCCGAAACCAATCGCGCCCTCAAGGACGACAGCCTGGACGTGAGTCGTCTCCGCGAGAACCTGGCGCGAACGGACTGGTCCCCCTCTCTGGCCCAGGCCAGGGAGACGCTTCAGCACCGCATGACCACCTTGACCGAGCCGACAGCCGAGACCGCACCCACACCCTCCGCACCGCAGCCCGAGCAGGAAGCAGCCGAGCCCATGGCATTCGCCGAGGACACCGCCGTAACGACACCGTCCGCGACGAATCTTCTGCACACGCTGGAGACCACCGCGGCCGCCGACCGCACGTGCAAGAAGCACGAAGCGGTGCGCCACGCCCTGATGTCGGCCTTGTTCGAGGCCGACGAACAGGCGACGTCATCCCAAGTCGTAGATGTCAGCCGCACGGCCGAAGATGGCGACTTCCTATACGAGATCCTCGGCGCCGGTCACTCCGCCTATACCGACCTCCGCTCGGGTGCCGCCCGCCTCCTGGAGATCAACCACACCCTGGCAGCCCCCGCCGACCGTCTCTACCTGGTCCTCACCGAGCCTCCGGCCGAGGACTGGGCCGCCGAAACTCTGCTCGCCGTCTACGGTGTCCACCTCCTCTGGCGCACCCACAACAGCTGGGCCGGCCGGGACAAGGATGCCGCCCTGGGCTCGGCGCAGCCGTAGGCGCCATCGGTCTAGATTGATCACTTTGGCAGCAAGAAGGAACGATGCGTGGCGCAGAGTGCAGCGGGAAGGGTCACTCGACCCGCCCCGCAGCCCCGAGCACACAGCTGACCGCCGCGCATTAGGGTGCGGGATGTGCAGCCGCCTCTGGTTCTCTTCGACCTCGACAACACCCTCGTGGACCGGCGGGGAACGCTCGCCGACTGGACCGCAGGGTTCACCGCCCAGCACGGCCTGGGGGACGAAGATCAGGCGAACGTCCTAGACATGGTGGCCGAGCGGGCCTATCCGTTCACCTTTGACGTGATCCGCACTCGGTACCGGCTACCCATGTCGACTGCGGAGTTGTGGCGTGCGTACTGCACCGACATCGCGGCCTTGGTTTCGTGCCAGGCCGAGGTCCTCGACGGCTTGGAGGAGTTGCGTGCGGCCGGCTGGCGAGTGGGGGTGGCGACCAACGGTGCGGTGGACATCCAGAGAGCCAAGCTGCGGGCCACCGGTATCACCGAGAGCGTGGACGGCGTTTTCGTCTCAGAGGAGGCCGACGCTCGCAAACCGCAGACCCGGCACTTCGCCCTGGCGGCGGCCCGCTGCGGCACTGTGCTGAGCGACGGCGGCTGGATGGTCGGCGACAACCCGGTCAACGACATCGGCGGCGGACGCTCAGCGGGGCTCAACACCATCTGGATCGGCAACGGCCGCTCCTGGCCGCCGGACGCCCCTGAGCCCGACCACACGGCGCCGCACGCACGCGCCGCCATCGACCTGCTGCTTCTGCACTCCGCCGGCGACACGAGGACCACGACATGACGTACACCGTCGGGCTGCTGCACCCCGGCAGCATGGGATCCGCCTTCGGCGCCCAACTGCGCGCCCGCGGCCACCTCGTGCTGTGGTGCCCCGACGGGCGTAGTGACACAACCCGTCGCCGGGCCGAGCACGCGGGCCTCGAACCCGAGGCACTGCCCGAGCTCGTCTCCCGCTCCGACGTGCTCCTCTCCCTGTGCCCTCCCGCCGCAGCGGAGGAGACCGCCGCCCAGGTAGCCGAGCTCGGCCTGGCCGACGCGGGCACGATCTATGTTGAAGCGAACGCCGTCTCGCCATCGCGCGTGCAGCGCATCGCCGACCGCCTGGCCCCGATGCCGGTCATCGATGCCGCCGTAGTCGGATCGCCTCCGGTTGGCGGCAAGTCCCCGACGCTCTATCTGTCTGGCCCCGGCGAGAAGGCCGACCGAATCGCCGAACTCTTCGCCGGCACCGACGTGCAGACCCATGTTCTGGGCGACAGCATCGGCAAAGCCTCCGCTCTCAAGCTCGCGTACTCCAGCTATCAGAAGGTCTCCCGTGTGTTGGCCGCCGTGGCATACGGGGCGGCGGACACGTACGGTGTCGCGGACGAGCTGCTAGTGATCGCGGCGAAGCGCACCCGCAGCTACCTCGTGGAGACCGATTACATCCCCAAGACGGCCGCACGTTCCTGGCGTTGGGGCCCAGAGCTTGAGGACGCGGCGGCTCTGCTGGCCGACGCCGGGCTGCCGGACTCCCTCATGCATGCCGCCGCTGTGACGCTCGCCCGGTGGGACGGCAACAGAGACGAGCGCCTGGATATCGCCGAGGCGCTGGAAGCCCTGCGCGTCGGGGGAGACGCGGACAACCTGAGTTGAGCAGGGTGTATTGCGCCGAGTCAGTCAGGGCTGAGGTGACGTGGCACGGACGATGTCGTCGATCCTCTGTGCGGCTTCATGGGGTGCCGTCGCATCCGTGTCCACGTGCAGCTCCCACTGAGCCTGAGGATGGGCCGCAAGATCGGCTTGAGTGGCGTCCCACGCGGCCAGCCGGGCCGCCGTGTCGGCGTCGCCCCGCTGGGGTGAGCGTCGGGCGGTGGTCTCCTTGGAGCACCACAGCAGAACACGCACCCAGTGCGCCGGGAAGAGGGCGGTCACCTGCTCTGTCCCCACCACCTGACCGAGGTGGACGACAGGGATCCTGCCTCCCTCCATGGCCTGTTCGAGGCCGGGCCGGTCGACGACGTAAATGTTGCCGTACTGGTCGTTGCGGTAGATGACATCGCCGCGTGCCTCTAGTTCGGCCAACTGCTCCGGTGTGCCCATCCGGTAGCCCTTGGTCTTCCCGGTCCCGATCTTCAGTCGGGTGAATGGCACGTACCGCGCGTCGAGTTCGGTGAGTGCGGCCGTGATCGTGTCCTTGCCTGCGGCCGGCGGCCCGTACAGCAGGATGCCCTGCCTCACGGGAACATCGTCCCGAAGACCTGGCGTACCTGGTCCGTGAGTGATATCGCGGCGCCGAGCCGGTTGTCGACAACCAAGTGCGGCACGACGGGGCGCAGTTCGAGATCGATCCCGCTGGCGTACGTGTCCCAGTTCTGGAGTTTCCAGCTGTCCCTGGCGGCGGACCGGAAGCTGATGTACTCGTGCATCGTGTCGAGGTCGCACTGAATCCAGACGACAGCGACGGTGACGCCACGTGCTTCGCAGCGGTTGATCAGGCGCCGCATCCACCGAGGGTCGGTGGTCTCGGCGATGAAGGGGGCCGAGAGGACGGTGCTGATCGCGCAGTCGACGTTCGCGTACGCGGTCTCCAGCAGGCACTGGTACTCCAGCGGGCGGACCTTCTCCCGGTAGAGGTCGGTGTGCCGGTCGTTGGGCTCGCTGCCCATTTCAACAAGGAGGCGCTCGACGAGCGGGCGCGTGATCGGGTCCTTGTCGAGGACGGGCCATCCGGTGAGCTGCGACAGGAAGCGGGCGAACTCCGACTTCCCGCTGCCCGCGTAGCCGCCGACCATCATCAGCGTCGGCCGGTTCGGATCACCGCCGGTGTGACGCCGCTTCCAGGCATCGATGATCCGCTGCTGGACGCCCATGCCGTCGGCGTCCTCCGCGCTGGGTGCCAGCTGGTGCAACGCCCGTTCCACGGCTAGGACATGGGCGCCGTTCTGCGGTTCGCTCGACGCGGTGAACTTGAGCTTCGTGGCCTCGTCGGGCAGAGCGTTACGGAAGCCGAGCTCAGGCTCGGTCGCGCGGTACAGCAGGCAATACGCGCGACGGTAGTGCGGCCCGGGATAGACCTCACCCTGCTCGTGCTGCCACAGCGTCTGAAAGTTGGCGGCCGGCACCGTGAGCCCCGCGGCCCTGGCCACCTCGCGCACCTGCTCACCCGCGCCTTCGAGCGTCAGGCCGTGCGCCTCGCGCTGCTGCCTCAGCTTGTCCGGGCGCCACCCTGGGCGACTCTTACCCACCGCGCCTATCGCCTGCCCATCCCTGGTCATGATCCGGAGCTTAAGTCTGCCTGTCATGAACCCGTGTGTAAGCGGATGTTGAAAAGTCAGACCAACCGGCCATGAGCTGCTGATGAGCAGCTTCGGCAACAGCTTGTGATACTCCGCACACCCCCGAGCCGCTGTCATGGTCACACCGACGCGGCGATCGCTTACCCGCCTCGGTCTCCAGTATCCGTACGAGATCGGAGGGGCTCCGCCGTGGCTGTCGATCTGCTGCCCGCGTCGTCGCAAGTAATGCCGTTCTCTTCGTCTCACGGGCCTTCCAAGGGAGCGATGAACGGCCGCAGGTAGGGAATTCCCGACTGCTGAACTTGCAGTAACCGTGCACTGCAGCCTTTCGGTTTGTAGTGGCGTGCGCTCAAAAACTCACCGCATTCGCCATGCCTCCTGGGCATACTTGAAAAGGTGGTCCCGTGATAGCGAAGCATCATCTCATTGTGGTCGGTTTCGATGAGATCGTCGCCAACAAGTACCTTCCCTGCATCAAGGGTGCTGTCCAGTCAGGCCATATCGACTCCTACTCCATCATCGACCTGGAGTGCCAGAGGTCGGCAATCGAGCAGCGAGTACAGGCTGTTGACCTGAAGCCGCGAGGAATCGTCTACCTCCCGGACTCCGATGCCAGGGTGCGGGAGACTCCGCAGGAAATCATCGCAGCGGCAGTGCGACGTCTCCGTACGCCAGGAATACCGACGAAGGTATACATCGCCACGGAAGTACGGGCGCATGAGGCATACCTTCGGTTCTGCGTGGAGAACCACATCAACTCGCTTGTTGAGAAGCCCGTGTTGGCGCCCATGGTGGATGGCCGCTTCAAACCGTCGTACATCACCAAGACCATGCAGGAGCTCATCGGGGTCTCTGTCGACTCTCCGGCGGAGCACTCGGTCATGACCCTGAGTCGGTACCACCCGATCTACAACCAGAGGGTCATCGCGTCACTCAGAGAGAGAATGGAGAGATGGGAGGCACCCCTGACTTCCTTCCATCTCCGGGCAGCTGGCGGAGTATGGAATCTCCAGCGCGAGTTCGAGAGCCGCGACGATCACCCGTACAAGTACGGCTACGGGATGATGATGCACGGCGCGTACCACTACGTCGATCTCGCGACGCAGATCCTCTCGCTCAACTCTGCCCTGTTCCCTGAGCTCCAGTTCAAACTGGAGCTCAGCGGCTTCGGCGCGTTCCCCATCGACCAGCATCAGCGGATGTCCCGGCCGATCACGAGGAGGTTCCAGGACTGCGATCCGCTCTGGGCAGATGACGCCGACGACGGCTTCCGGTTCGGCGAGACCGACGTAACCTCCACGTTCCGTCTCGTCGACATCGCGTCGGGCAGAACGGTCTCGCTCGGCACGCTGTCCTTCGAGCAGACCACTCCGTCGATCCGGAACTGGGACGAGCTCCCGCCAGAGCTCTACAACGTGAACGGCCGGACTTCGAGCGTCGACATGGAGGCCCAGATCTCGACGCTGTTCTCCACGCACGTCCACTGCTACGACATCCCTCGTGGTGCCAGCGCAGACGGGATCGACGCCTTCGCCCGTGTGACCACGCGCGCCAACGCCACCCTCCTCCGCGACGAGCAGTACGTGTCGGAGGAGTCGTTCGACGGGCTGTTCCACAGCGACAGCAACCGTCAGCTGATGGAGCACTGGCTGAACGGCGCGGAGGAGCGGAGCTCCCTGGCCAGCCACCTCCTCCCGATGAAGGTGACCGAGGCGCTCGCCTCGGCGGTCCTCACTCCGGGCCGCCTGATCGAGGTCCCGTTCTAGTGGCTCGCAGTGCCCATCTCACAGCGACTGAGGAGGAGTTCAATGGCTGACCTGGTGTCGAAGGCGTCCGTACATGCCTTCTACGTGGATGCGATCCAGCGAGGGAGGAACACAGCGGAGAACCTCCAGGCCCCGATCTCTGAGCGGTTCAACCTGGTCTTGGACTCAATCGGGGAAGGGACTCCGCGGACGGCCTTAGACCTTGGATACGGCGCGGGGAACTACACCATTGCCATGGCGCGGGCAGGGTACAAAGTGGTTGCCGTCGACCAGGTCCCGAGCAGCGTGCTCTTGCTGCGCCTGGACGGGCAGGAGGACTTGGCCCAGCGAATCGACGTACGTGAGTTGCTCGTTGAGGAGTACGCGATTGACCGGAACTTCGGGATAGTCGTCGCCAAGGACGTACTGCATTACCTCGCAGAACCCGACGTCGAGTCCGTGCTGGAGAGCGCGGTCGCCAACGCGCGGTCAAAAAACTATCACTACCTTGAGGTCTTCACGTCGATCACCCGCAGATCCGCAGAGGGCCGGCTCCGGCAGATCGAGGGCGAAGCAGGCTACTCGCCCGAGTCTTTCCAGCGCCTCATCGAGCGTGTCTACCACGGGTGGGACGTCACGCTGCTCTGGGATGAGCACGCCGAGACAGACAGCCGAACCGGGGCCAACTGTTTCGAAGCGGTCCGCGCCACCGTCATTGCGGCAAACACGTCGGCCTGATCAGTGACAGGGAGATCATCGTGAAGTCGACCATGCCAGCAGGGATCAGTTTCGTCATCCCCTGCTTCAACTCGGGCGATTACCTCATCGAGGCCGTGGATTCCCTCATTGGGCAACCGCACGTGTTCCCGTACGAGGTCCTGATCGTGAATGACGGATCGGACGATGAGAGCACTCTCAGCGCGATCGCAGCATGTGGCGAACGACCGGAGGTACGGGTAATCTGCCTCGGTCGCAGCGGGCACCACGCGGCCAGGAATGCTGGTGTCGAAGCCGCGGGCTTCGAGTACGTCATGCAGCTCGATGCCGACGACCGCCTCGCCACCGCTCCGGAACTCCTCGCAGACGGCAGCTATCCGGACCGCGCGGTCGAGATCCTCCGGACACACGACCACGTGGCCTTCGTGCACACGATGTCCCGCATGATCGGCGAATTCGAGGGCCTCACCATCTCCTCGTATCCGTGCCGGGAGGAGCTGGTGCTGCGCAAGCACCATGTGCCCACTTCGATCGTCTACCGCCGCGACGACGCGATCCACGGCGGCATGTATGACCCGCAGGTACTGAAGTGGGGGGACTGGGCGTTCGCCGTGAACCTCCTCGCCGGGCGTTTCCGCAACGGAGCGCACAACGCCATCGTGTGCATCTCCGGCCCGCTGCACGAGTACCGGGTGCACTCGCGCGGCCGGCGCGTGTCCAACGCCGCGATCTCCGAGTTCGACATGACCCTCCTCGTGGTCGAGAAGAACCTTGACCTGTTCCAGCACCACTTCCAGCGCGACGGCAGTGCAGAAGACATTGCCCGCGACGTCCTTGCGTCGAAGCCCTCTCGACTCGACGACCTGATTCGCATGGCCACGCACGACGTCGAGCAGGCCCTGACGGTCGCTCGCCAGAGGGAGTTCTCCCTGTCGAGTCCGTTCGAGTGCCTGGGAATCCCGTAGCCGCCGCACACTCAAGCAAGAAGCCCCGGACCACGGTCCGGGGCTTCTTCGCTGGCCTGGCCGTTAGGCAGACGGCAGATTGTCGATCTGGGTCTGGAGACGGACGATGTCCTCCTCTGCCTTGGCGAGGCGGGTGCGGATCTTGTCGACCACGTTGTCCGGGGCCTTCGCCAGAAACGCCTCGTTCCCGAGCTTGCCCGTGGCCTGGGCCTTCTCTTTCTCGGCCGCCGCGAGGTCCTTGGCGAGACGCTTGCGCTCGGCCGCGACATCGATCGTGCCGGACAGGTCGAGTGCGACCGTGGCGCCGGCGACGGGGAGCGTCGCGGTGGCGTTGAAGTCGTCGCCTTCCGGCTGGAGGCGCAGCAGTTGGCGGATGGCGGCCTCGTGGGCAGCGAGCTGCGTGCCCGACAGGTCCAGACGGGCCGGGACCTTCTGACCCGGCTGCAGACCCTGGTCGGAGCGGAAGCGGCGGACCTCCGTGATCACCTGCTGGAGGTTGTCGATCTCTGCCTCAGCCGCCGGGTCGCGGAATCCGCTGTCCGTCGGCCAGTCGGCGATCACGATGGATTCGCGGCCGGTCAACGTCGTCCAGAGGCTCTCGGTGACAAACGGGACGACCGGGTGCAGGAGGCGCAGGGTGACGTCGAGGACCTCGCCCAGCACGCGGCCGGAAACCTTCGCCTGCTCGCCGCCCTCGAAGAAGGTCGTCTTCGACAGCTCGACGAACCAGTCGAAGACCTCGTCCCACGCGAAGTGGTAGAGGGAGTCGGCGAGCTTCGCGAACTGGTAGTCGTCGTAGTACGCGTCCGCCTCGGCGACGGTCGCGTTGAGCCGGGACAGGATCCACCGGTCCGTGGCCGAGAGCTTCTCGACGGGCGGGAGGTCGCCCTCGATCGTGGCGCCGTTCATGAGCGCGAAGCGCGTGGCGTTCCAGATCTTGTTGGCGAAGTTCCGGGACGCCTGGACCCAGTCCTCGCCGATCGGGACGTCCGTGCCGGGGTTGGCGCCCTTGGCCAGGGTGAAGCGGACGGCGTCCGAGCCGTACTTGTCCATCCAGTCCAGCGGGTTGACGGTGTTGCCGAAGGACTTCGACATCTTCTTGCCGAACTCGTCGCGGACCATGCCGTGGAACGCGATGGTGCGGAACGGCACTTCGCCGTCCATGGCGTACAGGCCGAACATCATCATGCGGGCGACCCAGAAGAACATGAGGTCGTATCCGGTGACGAGCACGGAGTTCGGATAGAACTTCTCCAGGTCGGGGGTCTGCTCCGGCCATCCGAGCGTGGAGAAGGGCCACAGGCCGGAGGAGAACCACGTGTCGAGGACGTCCGTGTCCTGGGTCCAGCCCTCGCCCGTCGGAGGCTGCTCGTCGGGGCCGACGCAGACCGTCTCACCGTTCGGGCCGTGCCAGACCGGGATGCGGTGGCCCCACCACAACTGCCGTGAGATGCACCAGTCGTTGAGGTTGTCGACCCAGTCGAAGTACCGCTGGGACATGTCGCCGGGGTGGATGTTCACGCGTCCGTCGCGGACCGCGTCCCCGGCCGCCTTGGCGAGCGTCTCGACCTTGACCCACCACTGCAGGGACAGGCGCGGTTCCAGCGTCGTCTTGCAGCGCGAGCAGTGGCCCACCGAGTGGACGTACGGGCGCTTCTCGGCGACGATCCGGCCGTCGGCGCGCAACGCGGCGACGATCGCGGAGCGGGCCTCGAAACGGTCCAGGCCCTCGAACGGACCGTGCACCGTGATGACACCGCGCTCGTCCATGACGGTCAGCGACTCCAGGCCGTGGCGCTGGCCGATGGCGAAGTCGTTGGGGTCGTGGGCCGGGGTCACCTTGACCGCGCCGGTGCCGAACTCGGGGTCGACGTGGGTGTCCGCGACGACCGGGATCGTGCGGTTGGTCAGCGGCAGCTTGATCTGCTTGCCGATGAGCGACGCGTACCGCTCGTCGTCGGGGTGGACCGCCACTGCGGTGTCGCCGAGCATCGTCTCGGCGCGGGTCGTCGCGACGACCAGGGTCTCGTCGCCCTCGCCGTACTTGATGGAGACGAGCTCTCCGTCGTCGTCCTGGTAGTCCACCTCGATGTCCGAGATGGCCGTCAGACAGCGCGGGCACCAGTTGATGATGCGCTCGGCGCGATAGATCAGGTCGTCATCGAACATCTTCTTGAAGACGGTCTGCACGGCCCTGGAGAGACCCTCGTCCATGGTGAACCGGTCACGGCTCCAGGCGACACCGTTGCCGAGGCGCTTCATCTGGCCGGCGATCTGCCCGCCGGACTCGGCCTTCCACTGCCACACGCGGTCGACGAAAGCCTCACGCCCGAGGTCGTGGCGGGACTTGCCCTCCTTGGCAAGCTCACGCTCGACCACGTTCTGCGTGGCGATTCCGGCATGGTCCATGCCCGGCTGCCACAGCGTCTCGAAGCCCTGCATGCGCTTGCGGCGGGTCAGGGCGTCGATCAGCGTGTGCTCGAAGGCGTGCCCGAGGTGCAGGGAGCCGGTGACGTTCGGCGGCGGGATGACGATGGTGTACGCGGGCTTGTCACTCTTTGCGTCGGCCTCGAAGTAACCGCGGTCTACCCAGCGTTCGTACAGCTGCCCCTCTACCTCGGCCGGCGCGTACTGAGTCGGCAGTTCGGGGGAGCTGTTTAGCCCGCTGTCGGGGCGCTGAGTGTTGTCGGTCACGACGGCCATTCTAGGGGCCCGGGGTCTCTGCCTTCGCCGGACTTTCTCTCCGAGCGCAGTCCCTGGCCAGGGCATGAAAGTGGCCGCACGAAGGCAGTCCAAGTGTGACCAAGAACGCTCTCGTGCGACCGTGAACCAGTTTACCTGCTTCGGCTACTGCCGGATCGCCCGATTGCAAAGATCTCGGCGTCGGAGGAAAGCTCGACTGTCGTCCGTGCTGCTTCTGTCGTGATCGGGGCGGGGCCACTGGCGGGGCGGCCGTGTGCTGGGGCAGCAGGCTCGGCAGACAGGCCGGCGATCTGACTCACACACCGGAGGAGGACGTCGCTGACGGACTCGGCGGTGTCCAGGTCCCGAGTGGGCAACTGCTTCGGTCGGCAGTTCACATGAGCCACGACCGGCCTGGTGGACGTGGGTGATGATGGCAGCTGTACGCCCGGACCGCCCGATCGGATCATGAAGCCCAGTCGTGACCCAGGGCGAGTCGGCCAGCCCGATGCATTTCGCGCTGCTCAGTGATCCACCGCTCGACCTGGTCTACGGATTTCGTGACCGGCTGGTCCGTGGTGTCGAGCAGTTGAGTGCGCCATCGGGGATCATCGGCGTGCCACCTGGTCCAGCGCTGCCAGGCCATCGCGGGCCAGCTGTTGTCGATGACGACGTCGGGCCGGTGACGGGGGTCGAGAGCGTGCTTCCGGTGCCATGCGGCCCAGCCGATGAAGGCGTCGACCGCCGGAGCGTCCCACCGGCCGGGGTCACGCTCGGCGAGTCGAACGCGCCGGACCTCGTCGGCGACATCGACCAGGCATACGGCGATGCCGTCCAGTAGTGGCGCGGAGGGCACGGCGAGGACTTCGCCCAGGGGAGACTGCCCGGTGAGTAGAAGGTCAACGCCGCGATCCTGGTACTCCAGCGCGCGTCGCACCCACATCTCGGTCATTCGATGGCGCCAGTGAAGGTCGGCGCCCTCTGGCACACCGAGTTCATCGAAGTCGTGCACGACGATCGGCCGGAGTCTGCCAGCTGTGCCGTTGGCGAGCGTCGTTTTGCCCGAGCAACTGGACCCGGTGAGCTTGAACAACATTGCACCAGGGTGCCAGCGCCTCGGCACCTCCCTCGACCGGTTTCTTTGTGCACCCGCCTCCGTCGGCTGCTGAGCAACGCAACATCCACCCGGCCAGATCCAGCCCAGTCGCGGGCATGGCTACCAGCGGGCACTGGTAGCCGTGCCCGCTCCGCGTCTACCGCCTGGGCTGATGGTGGGGTGCCACTGCATCAGTTCGCCGGGGCAGACAGGAAAGATCCTGCAAGGACTGGTGTGCTGCTGCAAACCATGTCAACGTACAACGTCTTAGCGTAAAACCCCCTGAGCCCACGGAGGCGCCCCTGCACCCGCACCACCCCAGCGATCCCTCCCGTTCCGACTCGTCGGACCCGGTGTACTGGGTCACTCCCCGCCACCTGGCCGGTGACGACGGCGTACTCGCCGAGCGGATCAGCGACACCCTGACCGGCCTCGGCTGGCGCATGTGGCCCACGGCCCGCCACACCCTGCTGTACGTGAGCCCGGACGGGCTGCGCGGCGCCGAGTGGATCCTGGCGGCCTACCCGTTTGAGCTGGGCGGACTGCCCGTTGCCTGGCAGCTGAGTGCCCGCCTAAATGCCGCCTCCACAATGGCGGAGTGGAACGCATACTTCACCAGCAGTGTCCCGTACGAGGCGCTCGCTGATCTCCTCGTCGCGCTCGACGCCCGTGAGGCGCCGGACGTCGGTTGTGCGGGGCCCGACACGGTCGTCAACGCACTCAGCGCGCGGGGCTGGGTCCGCGACGTGGACCGGCCCCACACCACCGCCATCGACCCCGGGTTCGCCTCCAGCGTCTCCCTGGAGATGCTGCCGCCGCTGATCGAGGACGCCGATCCGCGTCCCGACCTGGTGGGTTGGCAGGCATGGGCGCAACCCGTTCTGCGCGCCCCGTATTTGTGGTGTGCCAGCTTCAGCGCGAGCGTCCCGCACGATCTGGTCGCCGCGTTCGCCTCGTCGCTCGCCTCACCGGACCCGGTGCCTCGCCGCACGCTGCCCGAGAGCGCCGAGGGCCGGCTCAGCGTCGTCCGCCGCGGCTGACGATCCGCGAACTGGAGTGGCTCGTGCTGCTCGTCGCCGCTTGGCCTGAGTTGCACGTTTCCTCTGCCCGTCAGATGACAGAAATGGAGACTTCGTGTTCCGACGGCGTGCTCGCGCCGACCGTGAACTCCGTGAGGCCCAGCGTGAGGCGCTCGCGCTGATCCGGATGCACGCGCGGCAGCCACTGCCGTTCGACAGCGTCCAGGCACCGGCGTCGGCTGGGTCGAGTTCGGAAGCGATTGTGCCGGACTTACCGTCGGCAGATCTGTGGGCCCCGTCCCGGCAGGATGTCGAGGAGTGATGATGCGCTGGATGCAGCCGCTCGTCATCGAGGGCGAGGTCCGTATCAGTAACGGCAGGCCAACGTGGGGAAGGCGGGCCCGAAGACTCGCCTTCCTCACGCTCGATCTACCTTGTTGCCCGTACCAGGATTTGCCCGGCGGCCCCCTGCGGCAACGCTTCGCGTCCCCTCCTTGGTCACGAAACGGGCAACAAGCCTCCGATATCAGGACAGTTGGCAATCGGTCCCTCCACACTGGCCGGAATCAAGAAGCTGACCGGCAGGGGGAAGGGTGGCCGTATTAGGTGGAATACGTGCGGCTCGCGGACGGCAGTCAGACGGTGACCACGGCCGTCGTCAGCGTGATTCTTGGGGGCATCATCCTCTTCGCGATCGTCGCGAAGGTCGCCGAGAATCTGCCGGCCCTCGCCCGGCCAAGCCCAGCGATCTCGAATTCCCCTGATGATCGCGTCGGTGATGTTCCTCGTCCTGTGGCTCGTCCTGGCGGTGCTCATGGCGTCGGGGACGTAGGCGGCAGCCGTCGCGGGCGGCATCGTGGGCGTGCTGTTCCTCGGCTCTTCGGGTAGCCGACCCCTTCGAGGCCGCACGACTACGGATGGAACGCATCAGTCGATGGAAAAGGGGCAACGCTGCCGTGACGTCCCCAGATTCGACGGAGCCGGCGCAGTCGCGGCGCTCGGTGATGGCCCGCGACGCCTGCCTGGTGGCTCTGGTCGGCACACCGACCCTCGTCTGGTACGGTGCCTGGCGCTTCGCGTCGGCGTCCCTGGCCGTGGCGGCGTGCGTCGCCCTGGCAGTCGGTTGCGCTGCCACGCTGATCGCCTCTCGCCTGGGGCATACGCGAAAGATGCTGGTGGCCCTGGGCTTGCTGGCTCTTTCTGTGGCTCTCGCGGCCCTTACGGGCCGGGCGCAGGACTACTTCCTGCCGGGCATTCTGGTCGACGCGCTCTACGCGGTGGTGCTGTCGGCGAGCGTGGCGCTGCGGCGGCCCCTGATCGGCGTGGTGCTGCGCGCCGTCGCCGGGCGATGGCGGTTCCGGGTTCCGGGTTCGAAGCGGGTGCACGCACTGCTCACCTTGCTGTGGGCGGCACGGTTCGCCGCGGAAGCCTTCGTGATGACCGTCCTGTACCTGCGCGGCGACACCGATGTCCTGCTCGTGGCACGCTTCGTGCTGCGCGCGCCGTTGCAGATCGCCTGCGCCGCGGTGACGCTCGCCGTCCTGGCTCACGGCGCTGCCCAGCAGCGTAAGGCGGAGACCGACTCGCCAAAGGCTGCCGGGAATTAGGGAGGTGAGTCCCGGTTACCGGGAAGAGTGAGCCGTGTCGTACCCCTCGCGCAGACCAGGGCCCGCATGCCCCAGCGCGCCGGCACGGCGATGACGGCAGGGGGGACAAGTGTGCGGCTCCGGGCGATCGTCTCCGCGATCCGGCCGAGTTCCCCCGGCGCCCCGTGCGGTGGCCGGCGCAGGACCAAGGAAGGCAGCGTCCTCCACCGCGTCCGTCGCGGGGGCGGGCGCAGACCGCCGTACCAGGATGCCCGGATGTCGGCAGACGGCAACAGGCGGGCATGTCCGTCCAGTTCACTCACTGCGCGGCGCCCGGCGGACGGCCGCCAGACCGGGTGCAGGGCGAGCAAGCCCTCCGGCCGTACCACCCGGAGCAACTCGGTCAGCAGTTCGTCGACGTCCCGTACATGCTGGGCGACGAAGTTCCCCAAGACGACGGAGAACGTACGGTCACCGAAGGGCAGGGCCTGCCCGAGCGCGGCGACCGCCCTCGAACCCGCCGGGGGCTCGTCCGCGTACGCAGGGTCGACCCGGACGACATCCAGCCGCTCACGCCCGAAGGGTGAGTCGCCTGCGCCGATGTCGAGAATCGGACCCGCGCGGTCCACCACTTCCGAACCGAACACACATGCATAGAATTCCCCGGTTCCCCGCCCGGTTCTGATCGTTTGCCGTGAGCGATTGAGATCTTTTCGGTGATCCTCTCGCATCATTGTGCACTTCCGATCTCGGATAATCGAACTACTCCGTACGTATGGACAGTTCATCAAGTACGCGGTCACACTGTTGGAACTTTGCATCACTGATCAAGGGGGCGGGTGTGCAGCAAGGCAGTTCGGCAACCATCGAAGATCGCAAATTGTTCGAAGAGCTCGTGGGTTCGATCAAGCAGGACTGGCGTACGGCGGAGACGGCGGACAACACACGAGAACGCCGACGGCTTCTCGAACCGCGAGCCGATGAAGGCGTCACTTGGTGAGAAAGGATTCCGGTCTCCGGCGGTACAGCCGGCTGACCAGGGTTCATGCCGCGAGCGCGGCGGCCTTCGTCTACCCCCTCGGCCCCTTGGTGGCCGCGGGGGGAGACGTCTCCCCAGCTCCGGTGATCGCGGTCTCGGCCCTCGGGGTACTCGGTCACACCTATGGGTGCACGGTCAACGACCTCGCCGATCTGGAGTCCGACCGACGGAACCCGGCGCGACGCAGAAGTGTTCTGGTCAGTGGTGCTGTCAGTATTACCGAGGCGCGTATCGCTCTCGGAGTTCAGTTGGCTCTGGCCGTCGCGTTGACAATCTTCGCCGCGGTCGCCGGAGAATCCGGGTGGTTGTTCGCCGTAGGCATGACCGTCCTTTTCGCGACCGTCACTTTTTCCAACACCTATCAGAAGCGCAGGATCGCCCATCCCTTGGTGATGGACCTCCTGTTCGGCGTGAACATGGGTGCACCGGCTGTCCTGTGCTGTGCCGTGACGGCCCCGCGTGATCTCACGCCCGCATGGCTGGTGGCCGTGGCCTTCGGTATCCACATGGTCCTGCTCAATGTCGTCGCCGGAAATCTCAAGGACCTCGAACACGACCGGGCGGTGGGAGACGACACAACAGCGCTCCGGGCGGGGGTGCGGCTGACCGATTCAGACCGGCTGATACCGACGCGCTCCTATCTGCTGCTGCTCTGCGTTCTGCTGCTCGGTTCGGCGTCTTCCCTTCTCGCACTGGTCCTGGCCGCGCCGTCTCCGGCCGGACACCGCGCGGTGACGACGGTCGTACTGCTCGTCCTCCAGGGCATGGCCGGCCATTCGTTGTGGACGCTGGTGCGGCAGGCGCGGGCCGTGGACCCGAACGGCCGGGAGCGTTATCTCGGCTTGAATTTCTTCTCGTTGATGGTGGCGTGCTTGCTCTGGGCACCCCTCGCGACGGTCGTCGTCGCCGTCCTCACCGCCGTGTGGCTCGTGTTGACCCGCGGCCTGGTGGCCCTCCCTACCCGTGAGCAGGAGAAGATCGCCTGATGCTGTCCCTGAATGAGGCGCGCTCCGCCGTGCCCTGGGAAACCGTCGTCGCTCGCATTCACCACGAGATCACCCACGCCGTACCCGCGCTCGACACAACGGTCCGGGAACTCCCTCGCAAGGTGTTCGGCCTCGATTCCGGCTTCTTCTACATGCCACTCGCCCAGGCCATGCACTGGGGGGAGGAGGACGGAGGCTGGCTGGAGAATGTCGCCACCGTCTTCGGCCTCGGGCACCTGTACTACGTCCTGCACGACCAGCTCGTCGACCAGGGACGGCTTTCCCCCAGGCAAGCTGTGCTCATGGACGCCGCGCTCACCCTGTACCTGACGCGCGGGGCACGGCTCGGGGCCGGAGCCGAGCGTTTCCTGGTGTCCCATGCCGCCGGTGCGGCCACCTATGCCGAGGCGCTCTTGCGGGACATCGCGCACAACGAACGGCCGGAAGACGACTACAGCCCCGACGACGTGTTCCGTCTGGGAGAGAAGGCCGCCCCCGGGATTCTGGCCCTGGTCGTCGTGGCGGCGCGCTGCGGACGGTCGCGGCACCTCGCGGAGCTTCCCCAGGCCGTTACGGACCTGTGTTCCGGACTCCAGTTGCTCGACGACCTGCAAGATCTGAGGGAGGACTGGGAACACCGCAACGTCACCTTCCCCGTCTCCTTGGGCATCAGTGCCCTGGGCATCAGCGCCCCCGACAGTGCCGACCCCTCGCTCACGCCCTTCGCCGCACACACCGCGGACGACCTCCTCGACGCGCTGTATCTGAGCGGCGGAGCGGCCGTGGTGCTGCGACTCGCACTGCGCTGCCTTGAGCGGGCACGCGCCGCGCTGTCGCGGACCGACGCCGAAGTCGTCCTCGGACTGACCGACACATGGGCCGAACGCGCCGCAGGGCAACTCGACCGAGCGGAGAAGGGATCAGGCGCCCATGCTCGTCTGGGGTGACCGCGTGAAGCCCCCGGTCCGTGCCCGGCTGACCGGGCACACCTACGGTGTCTACTACACCCTCTGCATCGGTCTCTTCCGCCCCACCGTGCGGGTGCCGCGCACGGTGATGCCCCCGGACCCGGTGCTCTACTACATGCCGCACGGGGACCTCGTCCCCGGGGTCTTCGCCGCTCGCGGATTCCGTCATTTCGCCTGGGTCAACGACAACACGGTCGGCGGCTACGCGGCAGCACTGCCCGCTCTGGCCGCTGGAGTGGACGTCTTCCGCATCGGTCGTGGAGGACACCGCAGCCCGTACGAGCAGGTCCGGGATTTCCTCCGCGAGCGCACGGGGCCCGTCGGGATCTTCACGGACGGAGGCCGCCGGGACGGCAGGGTGAGGACTTCCCTTGCAGCGTTGGCGAAGGACACCGGCAGGGCGGTCGCCCCCTTGCGCGTCCGCGCGGACCGGGCCTGGGAGTTCCAGGGCCAGTCGGTGCCCCGTCCGTTCAGTACGATCCGGGTCGCCCGGGGCGAGCCGATCCCCGCCGCTGCGCTGTCCGCGGCCGGAACCGAGCGGAGCCTGGAGATGCTCCAGCACGCCCTGGACGCACTGAGCGAGGCGGCACCAGGCGGGCGAGAGGAACCGTGAGGGACGCCAGGACCGCGCACGGCAACGCCGTACCGGCCGCAGCCATCTCCGGCCGTAACGGCACGGGGATCGCCGGACGCCTCTGGGACTACACGGGTCTGGTGCGGCTGGAGTGCCTGCCCCTGCTGTCGGCGCCCTTCCTGCTGGGCTTTGCCGTGTCACCCACCGGCTCACCGGCAACGGCGTACGCATGGTTCGCAGCCGGTCTGGCCCTGCACGGCCTCAGCTGTGCCAGCAACGACATCGCCGACAGGGAACTGGACACCTTGGACCCACGGCGAGCCAACCGGCCCCTGACCTCGGGACGCGTACCGGTCCGGCATGCTGTCGTCCTGTCGCTGCTCCTGGGCGCGCTGTTCACGCTCGCGGTGCTCACCCTGCCCAGCGAGCACCCTTCCCTCCTGTGGGTCTCCCTGGCCCTCACTGTCTGGGGCAACACGCGGCAGAAGCGCTCCCGTGTCCCCACCCCGGTGTCCGACCTGCTCTGGGGTGTCAGCGTGGCCGCACCGCTGCTCGCGTTCACCCCGGCACCCGCGGTCGGACATCTGGCGGCGGCGGCCGCTCTCGCCCTGGTGGTCACCGCGTTCGACGTGGCAGGAGGAGACATCAAGGACCTCGAGACGGACCTGTCCGCCGGGCTCCGCACCACGGCGATCGTGCTGGGCCTGCGGCCCGGACCCCACGGCGTCGGTACTTCCACCGCGTTCCGGCTGACGATGACAGCCGGCTACGCGGTGACAGGGGCGCTGTGCCTCACGGCAGTCCTTACCGGGTCGGCCCGGCTTCCGCTCCTCCTGACCACCCTCACGGCCCTCCTCGCGGGCACTGCGCCCCTGGCACGCCACACCGCCGGACGGCGCGTCTCGGCCGGCGGCCGCAGTGTGCTGTTCCTCGCCGGCCCGGTCGTCGCGGTGCTGGGCGCGACGGCGGCCCTGGCACCCCGCCCCGCCCAAGTCGCCCTGAGTTTGGGAGCCGTGACGGGAGCCACGCTCGCGGCAGCCCTCGGCCGACGGCTCCTGGCCCGCACCGCACGGCGCCTGCCGTCTGCGTACAAGGAGTTGCCGGAGGCGTGAAGGGCTGCCCGACCTGGGGAACGAGTCAGAAGATGGCGGGCCCGACCGGGAGAACCGGTCGGGCCCGTCGTGCGACGCGCAGCCGGTGACGTCAGCGGCGTGGTCGGCTACGGACCCGTGCCAGGATCAGCGGCGCGGCGCGCGTGATGCTGAAGGCGCTGCGATGGGCGGAGTCACGGCCTGGCCAGCCGTGAGGCGGCTGCCCTGGGTGGGTTCCGGGGCCGTCGGCGCGTAGGCAGGAAGGTCGGCCATGTGACGCAGGCGCCAGACCAGGACGTCGCTGATGGAGTCGGCGGTGCCCAGTTCCCTGCGGGCGGCGGCCTCGGCGAGTAGAGCCTGCGGGTTGTGGCCTGCCTGTGTGGCGTCGGTGAGGGTGGCGGCCAGGGCGTCCCAGCCGGGCTCGGCCAGGACGGTCTCGGCGAGTTCGGGCAGGGCGGCGCGCACGGTGGTGGCGTGGTGGTGGCGCAGGAACGGGGCGATACGGCGGCCCCGTTCGCGCAGCACGGTGAGGGGTTCGGTGGCTGCCTGCTGGTAGGCGGCCCGCAGGTGCTCGGCGGTCCGGTGGGCGGCCTCGGCCTGCTGGGCGTGCTGACGCTGGGCGTGCCAGTGGGCGGCGGCGAGGGCGAGGAAGATCAGCGTGTCCAGGACCATCGCGGTGCCGGCCCCGTCCTCGCCCCGGCCGAACGCGGGCCCGCCGTAGACAAGGTCGCGGGCCGCGCGGCGCAGGTCCTGCGCGTGGCGGTACCCGGCTCGGGTGTGGGAGCGGGAGGCCCGCTCGAACTCCCAGGCCGCTTGGCGCAGTTCGTTGCGGGTGCGGAGGGCGGAGGTCTTGGCGAGGGCGTCGAGGACCTCGCCGGTGGCGGCGATCTGGGCAGCAGCTGCGCCGTCGTCGCCGCTGTGGTCGAGGATGAGCAGTGCCGCCCAGGCCGCGTGGGTGGTGGTGCGCCGTGCCGCAGCGGGTGCCGAGGGCGCGGTAGGGCGTTCCGGCCGCTCGCTGTCGGCGGCCTCCGCGGGGGCGGAGTCGGTGGTGAAGCGTTGCTGGATGCGGGGCAGGGACAGGTCGGGGGCGAGGGTGGATCCGGCGTAGTAGATCGGCTCCTTGTCCTCGTTGCGGTCGTCGGGCAAGGCGACCTTGTAGCCCTTCAGGTCACCGGAGGGCAGGACCTTGACGCGGACGAGAAGCCCGGCGTCCTTGAGGCGGCCGAGGAACTCGTCCGTGGAAGCGGCGCCGGCCACCGCGCGGCGGACGGTCTCACGCAGTTCCTCGCGGGAGGCACGCTCCTTGCCCAGACGTTCGGCCTTGTGCCGCTCGGCGCTGGTGGTGCGCTTCGCGGCGGTGCCGTCGCCGGGGGTGACGCGGTGGAGGCCGTAGTCGGCTTCGATGAGGCGGGCTTCGGCCTGGGCGCGTTTGCCGGAGCGGTGGTGGTCAGGGCGGCGGCCGTCTTCGCGTACGAGGGTGGCGACGATGTGGATGTGGTCGTCCGCGTGGCGGACGGCGGCCCAGCGGCAGCTGGCGCCGTCGTCGGGGTCGATGCCGGTGGCCGCGACGATGCGGCGGGCGATGTCGGCCCACTGTTCGTCGGCCAGGATCGGATCGTCGGGGGCGGCGCGCACCGAACAGTGCCACACGTGCTTCTCGGGCCGTTGGTCGGCGTCGAGCAGATGGAGGGGCTGGTCGAGGAGCTGCTTGAGGTCCTCCATCGTGGCCGAGGGGTCGCGGCCGGGGTCGGGCGCCATGTGGTCGAAGGAGGCGACCAGGTGCGGGTCGACGTGCTCCTCGTGGGTGCCCTTGCCGTAGAGGTAGCGGAGCAGGCCGAGGGTACGGCTGCCCTGCTTGTGGATGCTGGGGATCAAGCCGCCTCACCTTCTTGCTCCTGGCGGTTGGTGACCCGGTCGGCGGCCTTCTTCACGGCGTGGGCCGCGCAGTGAATGTCGGCGAGTACCTCCTTGAGGTGGGGGACATCGCCGCCGGAGTTGAGGGCCTTGGCCACCTGGTTGAGGTTGCTGCCGGCCCAGCCGAGCTGACGGCGCATGGCGAACAGCTCTGTGAGCACATCGCGTTCGGTGGCAATGGTGGCGGCGGTGCGGGACTGGTCACGGGAGGCGGCCAGCGCGGAGTGGGCGAGGAAGCCGGCCAGACTCATGCCTACGGCATCGGCGCCGACCTGGATGATGGCGTGCTCTTGATCACTGAGGCGGACACTCTGGGCAGGACGCTGCTTCTTGTCACGCGGACGCGCCTTCCCCTTGATTTTGGTCCGGCGCTTGCGACCGGCCATTCCCGGCTGCGATCCGCCCTCGGTCGCAGCCTTCCCGTCCGGCGCCCCCTGGCGCCGGACGGACCCCGCCACCCCCGGGGCGGGGTCGGGTTCGGACACTCCCCCTGCGGGGGAGTGTCCGAACCTCCAACTTGCTGCGCTGGTGGTTGGGGTGGCGGGCATCTCCTGCTGACGGGTGCCGAGGCGTTCATGGTGTCGTTCGTGCACGTGCGGTCCTCCGGGGTGTGTTCGGTTGGGGAGCTGAACTGCCAAGGCGCCGATTGACCAGGGATGGGGCAGCTCTTGGGCTGTTGCGGGACGAGATCTGAGACGGGCTGTTGAGGTTGGGCCGTCGGGCCGAGAGCCGTGGTCGAAGGACGTGCGCCGGTGACCGGTTCCCCGGCGTGCGTGCGGCGGTACACGGTCCCCAGACGGTTCGGGACCGTGACGAGATGTTCATCGGGGACGGTCCCCGTGACCCGTCGTCAGGGGGACCGTCCCGTCCTGCTGCACTGCGGGGACCGGTCCCCAACCGCGTGCGCCGATGCGGGGTCGGTCCCCGTCGTCGGGGACGCTCTGGAGACCAACCAGATAGCCCGTCTGAGCTGCAGTTTCTGGGGACCGGTCCTGAGCCGGTCCCCAGTTCGGTGGCGTCACGGTCCCCGATTCCGACGCGCGGTGCTCCCGCACGTCACGGTCCCCGCCAAGAGTTGACCGTGATCGCGGGGACCATCGGGGACCGAGATCCGGTCCCCGAACTTCGCAGGCTCGGTCCCCGGGACGCGGTCCCCAAGGTGCTCATCGAGACGTCCTCGTCCATCGGGTCCTACCGATCCGGGACCCGACGGCTGGGGGACTTACGACGCTACGGTGAGGAGCGAGGCTGGCCCGCGTCACGCAGCCCGCTGTCGGTCCATCCGGGCAGTCGCGAGGTCGATGCGCGACGGGTGGGGAGTCGCACGTACCGCGTTGCCCTTGGCGGTGCCGTCCGGGCTTGCCCGCCGTTGTCGGCACGGGGTGCCCGCGGGCGCGTGGCACCACTCGCACCGGACATTGAGCGCGTCGGGGGCACCTGTGGTGACGGCGGCCTCGCGTGCGGCGCGGGTTGGACGGTAGCGGGTCAGCTCGGTGCGGACGGCCGGCGGGATATATGACCCGATCGCGCGCAGGTGCTCATCGATGTCGCGTTGTGGGTCACCGCCGGTGATCTGCCGGTGTGTGGAAGGCGGGGCCACGCCGGCCGCGACGGCGTGGCGGGCGCGGAGCAACTCGGCTCGCCAGGCGGCAGGATCGTCCGGGTCGGCAGCCGGTGTGGGGTCGGTGTGCCGGTCAAGGCGGTCGCGCCGATGGGCCCGCCATCTGCGGGCGACGTCCACGGGCAGGAT
Source organism: Streptomyces sp. NBC_00576 (assembly GCF_036345175.1). NCBI lineage: Bacteria > Bacillati > Actinomycetota > Actinomycetes > Kitasatosporales > Streptomycetaceae > Streptomyces > Streptomyces sp. NBC_00576. The sequence continues at coordinate 6,128,924 of NZ_CP107780.1, forward strand.
CGGGTACGGGGAGTCGAGGACGTGGGCCCGTATTGCCTCGCGGACGTCCCAGCCGTGATCGGTGGCGAAGGGCACGTCGTCGAGCAGCTCCTGCCACTGGGCGATCTGGTCACGGGCTTCGCCCGTGCCGGTGCGGATGGTGCGGGGGTCTAGGCGGCCGGTGTAGGCGAGGACAGCGGCGACTTCGCGTGAGTCCAAGGGCGGGTTACTCCGTTCCGGTCGGTTCGTCGAGGGCGGCCATGTGCTGCTCGGAGCGCGTCATGCCAGGGGCCCGGGTGGGCGTGCCGTCGGGCAGGGCGTAGAGGTTCGGGCGGCCTGGGGTGGGGGTGTGCTCCCGGGCGATCCAGGTGCGCCAGTCGGCAGCCCAGGCGGCTGCGGTACGGGGAGGCCACGTGGCCCGGTACACGCGCCACTTCTCGTCGGCCGATCGGACGGCTTGTTCGCCGAGGCGGTCGAGGTGGCCGTGCTGCTGCAACCAGGCCCGGGTGCCGTCGTCGATCTGCCACTGGTCGGCGGAGATGAGTGGGGCAGAGCTGCTGCTCTTACCGTTCACCTCTGGTTCTCTACTGTTCTGGGGGTCGGAATCCGTGCCCCCGACGGGTCGGAATCCGTACCCTCCCGGGGTCGGATTCCGTTCCCCGGGGCCGTATTCCGGCTCCTCTTCGAAAGGATCGGAAGGGTCGGATTCCGGTACCCCGAGGGTCGGAATCCGATCCCCCGGATGGGCCGGTTCCCAGTCCCCTTCAACGGCGTGTTCGGCGAGGAACCGAGCGGCTTCCGGGAGGTGGTAATACGTCTCTCCCCGTGGCCCCTTGTGGTCACCGAGCGCCACGAGCTCGCCGTCGGCGATCAGCTTCGCCAGGGCGTCGCGTACGGCGGTACGGGAGGCGTTCGCTCGCTTCATCAGGGTGGGCACGGAGGCGTACGCGACGCAGTTCCGGTCGCGGCAGCGGTCGGCGATCAACGCGAGCACCATGCGGGCTGTGCCCTTGCTTCGGCTGTGGTCCCACACCCACTCTCGGGCGTCGAGGCTCATGGGTCGGCGGCTCCTGGGTCAGGACGGGCAGGTGGAGTTGCGCGCCCTTGTCGGGCAGTGCGCGGGGAGAGTGGCGGTACAGCCCCGGCCCGAGGGGCGTGGGGACTGGTGGCTTCGCCTAGCCAAGACAGTCACATCAACGCCGCAGAAGTCCAGCATTCCGCCGAGAATTCAGACAGCTGACGGCGAACGCACGCTCTGGGGCATTCCTTAAATGATAATCCCAGACTGCCGGTTGCCGAAATTGGTTGCCCACGGGGCCGAGCCAGAAGGATCACATCGGGAAGCCGTTGACCTCCGTCGGAGCGCAAGCTACAACACAACATCCCATGTCAGAGCGCCCGTCCGACCGATGAAGCCACCACCCGCCGGCTGCCCGGAACCCAACCCGCGGCAACGCCCCTTGCCCGGCCGGGCGCAACATAGCCGACGATCGCCGGTTTACCAAACCGGCGAATGCGAGTTCCAATTGGAGCTATGGCAACACGATCCCTGGAAATCGGTCCGGCCGGAATACGGGCCGCCCGCACCATCGAAATCCTCCGTACCGAACGCCGTCTCGCCCAAGGAGAGTTGGCCGCTCGTGTCACCGCCCTCGGCCGCCCGATGTCCAACACGATGCTGTCCCGCATCGAACGCGCCGAACGCCGTTGCGACGTCGACGACCTCGTCGCCCTCGCCCAGGCCCTCCACGTCTCGCCCCTCGTGCTGCTGCAGGGACCGAGCGCCATGTGACGAAGGCCGCCCAGCACTGCTGAGTGAGCAGGACCCCAACCGAGTTAGGACCCACTCTTCTTGCACCATTCCGAGATATCCCCTGCCCTCGTGCGCCGCTTTCCCGGCACCGAGGGCGGAGCCCCCTTGCCCCGTCTCTACCGCCCCGAAGAAATCGCCGAAGCCCTCGGCTGTTCCGCCTGGTGGGTCAAGGACCGTGCTCGGCGCGGCCTCATCCCGCACACCCGCGTCGGCCGCGCCTACCGCTTCACCGCCGCACACCTCGTCGAGATCGTCCGCCTCCACGAAGAGCGCCCGAAGCGATCCTTCAACAGTGCGCTGGCCGGTCCAGCAGTAACAAGTCCTCCCGCTGCACGAACTCGCGCCGCCCAGTCTTCTCGGCCGACGACGGCCGCGACGACGGGGCATCTGCGGGCCCGGCCGCCGCGCCGTACCCAGTACGAGACCGTCGTGTAGCGCGCCCGCACCCAGCCACGAGCCACGAGCAAGGAGGAAGACGGAAGTTGGGTTTCGCGGAGAAGCGTGGGAACTACTGGCGCGGCCGATACAAGACCGCGCCCGGCATGCACCTCACGGTCGCCGACGAGAACGGCAAGGCGATCCGGTTCGCCACCAAGGGCGAGGCCCAGCGCGCCGCGAGCGAGGCCGAGAACAAGTACCGGCGCGGTGACTGGCGCGACCCGTCGCTTGGCCAGGAGACCTTCGGCGAGTACGCGAACCGCTGGTACGCGGCCCAGGATCTGGCCGCCTCGACCATGCAGAACTACAAGCGTCACATCGAGGAGCACCTGCTCCCCGACTTCGAGGACAAGGCGCTCGCCGGCGTCCTGCGCATGGACGTTGACCTGTGGGAGAAGAAGGAGAAGGCCGTGTACGCGGCCTCCAGCGTCAAGACCTGGCGCTCGACGCTCCACCTGATCTTCGAGGACGCGATCGACGAGGGCTTGATCACGTCCAACCCGGCGGCCAGGCGGCGCGGACGCGGCAAGCGCGCCGGCCGCTCCCGCGACCGCGGCCCGGAGAAGGTCATCACTGACCCGCTCGGCATCCTGCTGACCGCCGAACGGGCCGCCCTGCTCTCCGGCCGCGACGACGAGTTCGTCGCCGTCGTCCTCAAGGGGTACACCGGCATGCGCTGGGGCGAAATCGTCGGCCTGGAGACGGAGTTCGCCCGCCCAGGCTCCGTCCGCGTCGAGTGGCAGCTGTACGAACTCGACACCGGCGAGTTGGTGCGCTGTCCGCCCAAGGACGACAGCTACCGCAAGATCGATGCGATGGACTGGTTGTCGGCCCTGGTCGCCAACCACGTCGCCCGAACGAAGCCGAAACCCTGCCCGTGTCACGGCAAGACCTACGTCTTCCGGGGACAGGGCGCGGCCCGCACCGGCGGCCACCAGGGTGCGAAGCTCATCGACGTCGCACGCCGTGCCGAAGTCTCCACGGGCACGGTGTCCAACGTCCTCAACCACCCCGACCGCGTCACCGAGGCCAAGCGGGTGAGGGTGGAGCAGGCCATCGTGGACCTGGGGTTCGTGCGGGGCGGCGTGGTGGCGCAGCACGCCGCCCACTGGCGCCGAAACGGCTTTGCGACATGGCTGTTCACTCCGGCGGTCTCCGGCTGGTACCCGAGGAAGGCACCGCAGGATGCCCGCCCCGTACCGCTCCTGGGCGAACCGCGGCCCGGCATCCCGGCCCGGGGACGTGGCGCCAGTGACCGGGCCGACGCCTGCTGGCTCCCGATCGCCAAGGGCCTTACGCCCCACGGCCTTCGCCACACCCACCGGACCGTGATGGAGGACCTCGGCACCGAGAAGGTCCTCATGGACGAACGCATGGGCCACATCGACGGATCGGTCTCGGCTCGCTACGCCCACGTCACCCCTGGCATGCGCAAGCGCCTCATGCTCGGACTGACTGAACAATGGGAGACGGCACTCGACGCTCGCCTGGCGATGAGCCCCACGTCACCAGTCCGCGTACTCGGCGATTTCCTACGGGCACGCAGAGAGTCGCATGCGCCTGAAGAGCCCCAACGGTGAATGCTGCTGTGCTCCTGGCGGTCACCGCCAGGAGCACAGCCATCTCCCGCGATGCCTCACCGGCCCAGCGTCAACATGGAGCGGTCAGCTCGCTCCGGCCGTTACGGCAAATACCCGGTGACGGGGCCAACAGACCTGGCTCAATAGGCACATGGAGATTGGCGAACACTGGGCCTACCGCGCGAGGCCGAAGGATCTGGGCAGCGCGGTTCGCCAGGTGGAGGTCGTTCGAGTGGGCGGTCCTGGTAGGTCTGGTTGGATCCACGTGCGATTTCTCGAAGGCGATGCCGTTGGCCTGCAGGAGTGGGTCAGTTCCGGCTCTCTCGTAGCACCGTGGGTGGATGTCGATACGTTCCGCGCGGACGACGCGGCGGAGCTGGCGCTGGTGGAGTCCTCCCGCCACGTCCGGGGCAGCACGGAGTTCGAGGCCGCCCGCATGATCCTCGGGTTCGTCCGCCCGAAGAACAGGCTGCGCCTACGCCGAATCGTGGCGGACGCAGGGGTTCTGGAGCTGAGCCGCCTCGACGAGACGGCACCGCTCACCGGCATCGACGCGGCCGAGCTCCGTAGCGACGCCATGGTGTACGAGAACCGCCACGGCATGTGCATTGCCGGGTGGCCGATCACCGAGTGCATCGCCCGCCACGTGGCTGGCCGACTCGCCGACGAGATCCTTCCGGAGGTGGACCGTAAGCAGCGGGACATCGAGCAGGAGCGTGCCCAGCCCTCCAGGTACTCCTACAGTCGGCGGGACGAGCGCAAGTTGGACGCGGAGGCGGCCGTCCTGCGTACCGTCCGGGCGTGGTGCGGCCAGGACAAGGCCGACCGCTACGACGAGTTGGTTGCCCTACGCGCCGAGGTCATCCGGATCGGAGAGCTGGTCGAGAAGGCGGTCAAGGCACTACGCGACCGCGGCCACGGCGTCATCGCCTCCACCATTGAGCGCGACCTTGGGGTCCATGTCGCCAGCCTTGATCCTGACGTGCGTCGATGAGACCGCGCCACGGATCTGGCTCCGCCTTGGGCGGCGCCGGCTGTGCAGCGGGCTTCTTTTCCTTCTCCGGCCGGTGTGGGTGCCAGCCGTCGAGGAACGGCCGCAGTTGATCTCCCGTCGGCTCCGCGTGGAAGTCGAGAGAAGCCAGGCCCCTGCCGCTCAGGGTGGGGTCGAGCCGGTCGGCCTCCGCCCTGCCCCAAGCCGACCACTCTCGCAGTTTTTCGGCTTCGAGGGCGTCCTCCGACGCGGCGGCGGCTTCATCCAGAGCGGCGCAGAACGTCCGGATCTCCCCTGCAGCCTGCCACCTCTCAAGGGCCGTGCCGAAATGCTCGCCCCGTACCGCGTGAACCGCCTTGATCGAAGCCACGCTGACGGCGGCCTCCCACTCCCGCCGCTCGCGCTCCTCCCGCTCCGCTTCCAGGCGCCGACGCTCGGCCTCCTGCCGCTCCCGCTCCTCTCGTAGGCGCTGCTGCTCCGCCTCACGTTCCAGTCGAGCCCGCTCCTCTTCCTCCGCGCGAGCCTTCAACGCCCGGAGGACTGAACCGATCTGTTCCTCCAACGGTTTCTTGGCCGTGTCGGCCCACTCCTTCTTCCAGCCGTAGCTGTAGCTGGAACCCGATTGCTGGCTGACCAGCAGCTCCAGCTCGCCGGACGGCTCGGACTTCTGGGCTGGGGTGACACGTTGCCAGTCGTACGTACGGCGGCCCGGCTGCTTGGGGACGTACCTGGACATCGGTGATCACACGACTGCGCGCCAGCCGGATCCGGTTCCACTCGGTCTCGTCCTCGCCGGTCACCCTGAGCAGCCCGAGGAAGAAGTCCCCCTTCGCCCGCCCGCTGTACTTCAGGCTGTATCCCTCAGGGGCACATTGCCGGGCTGCGTCGAATGCCCTGCGGTAGCGGGCCCGCTCCTCGGCGCTGGGATTCGGGATCCGGAGGAACCGCCCAGCCTGCTGTACCTCCGCGATCAAGGCCGCTCCGACTTCCGCCGGCGACGGCCGTGAGGGCTTCGCGGTGCGCTGCGGCGCTGGCTCCGTCGTGGATGAGGCTGGGGCTTGCCTCTGCGCTGGAGGGGCTGTTCGTGTCCGTTGCTCGGGACCCGTCGACCGCTGCTTGCGCGGAACTGGTTCCGGCCGGTCCGGGTGATGGCCGTGCTCCAGGTAGAAGCGGCCCGCGTCAGTGATCTCCGCCTGCCACTTCCCGCCCTGCTTGGGCATGGTGATCAGGCGCCGCTCCTTGAGCGCGCGGGCGGTAAGAGCGAGCTCGGGGCTGTCCGACGTGACGGGGTCGCTTCCACCCTCGATGCGGGTGAGGAGCGCGATCTGCCGGTCGTTTAACGGAGACCAAGGGTGCATGGCGATCGTCGTACCGTCTGCGGGCTCCTCGGCACAAGCCGTGGGGATGACTCTCCCGGGGCACATGCGGCGCCCGGCGCGCTCGAAGGTGGAACGCCACTCGCTGGGAGCCACCGGGGAGCCTTTCCCCGAAGTCGGCTCCCAAATGGCTCCCAAAATGGGCCCGCAACGCAAATCAGGGCCGGTGCTGATTTCTCAGCACCGGCCCTGACCTGGTGTTTTAACTGTCGGGGTGGCGGGATTTGAACCCACGACCTCTTCGTCCCGAACGAAGCGCGCTACCAAGCTGCGCTACACCCCGATTGTCGCTGCTTGTCCTGCTCAACCTGCTTGTCGCGGCGACGTCGTTTACTTTAGCCCACCGGTGGCCCCAGGCGAAATCCGGTTTTGGCGCGGTGGTGGACGAGGTTCGGGCGGATGTGGTCGAGGGTTATGAGGAGGACGGCCAGCGCGTAGAAGCCCAGGCCGAGGAGGAGGGCGTTGCCCAGGACGCTCTTGTAACCGTGCTGCTCCACGTCGAGGAAGCCGTACAGGTAGCGGTTCGGTGTGCCCGGGAGGAGGAGGTCGCCGCGGGCCAGGGAGAAGGCCAGGTAGGCCATGGGGTACAGGAGCCATGGTGCCGCCTGGCGCAGGTGCAGGTGGCCGGAGGCGGTCAGTAGCAGCCAGTTCGCGAGTGCCGCGATGGGGATCGCCGTATGCAGCGTCTGGTCGGTGATGGCGTGCCAGCCCGTCGGCGGAGACGGTGTGGTGAACGGGCTCGACGGGTTGGCCACCAGCAGGTGGTGGACCAGGGCTGCGATGACGGCGTACAGGAGTGTGGCGCCCGTCAGGGCGTCGGGGAGTGGGCGGTGGGTCGTCCAGGCGCGGCGGGCCGAGATGGTCATGACCACGGTCAGCAGGATGCTGCTCTGGATCGTGAACTGGCTCAGAACCTGGGCCGGGCTGCCCAGGACCAGTTCGATCGTCACGGCCGTGGCCGCTGCGGCGGCGGTGAGGAGGCGGAAGACCGCCGTCACGGGGCGGCGTACCGGGGTCACCACCGCCGTGGCGGGGACGGGGGAGGGGACGAGTGTCGGGCCACCCGGGAGCGCGGGGAGGTCCGGTATGTCGCTGGGTATCGGGGTGGTCATGCCCTCACGCTAGGGCGGGCGGGCAAATGGGACGATCCGGGTGGGCTGTCTGGGTTAGTCCCGCGCCGTCAGTGTCAGCAGTGTCGCCTCCGGCGGGCAGGCGAACCGTACGGGCGTGTAGCGGTTGGCGCCGCAGCCCGCCGAGACGTGGAGGTACGACGTCCGGCCCTCCGCCGTGTGCGTCGACAGGCCCTTCACGCGGTCGGTGTCGAGGTCGCAGTTGGTGACCAGGGCGCCGTAGAACGGGATGCAGAGCTGGCCGCCGTGCGTGTGGCCTGCCAGGGTCAACGGGTACGCGTCCGCCGTGAACGCGTCGAGGACCCGGAGGTAGGGGGCGTGGACGACGGCCATCGAGAAGTCTGCCGTCTCGGAGGGGCCGCCGGCCACCTGTGCGTATCGGTCCCGCTTGATGTGCGGGTCGTCCAGGCCCGTCAGTTCCAGCGACATGCCGTCGATCTTCAGCGTGCCGCGGGTGTTCGTCAGGTTCAGCCAGCCCGCCCCGTCGAAGCCGTCGCGCAGGTTCTCCCACGGGTTGTGGACCACGTCGACGGCGGGCGCGTTGCCGTTGAGGCCGTGCTTGCCCTGGACCTTCTCGACCAAGTAGCGGGCGGGGTTACGGGGTTTGGGGCCGTAGTAGTCGTTGGAGCCGAAGACGTACGCGCCCGGGAACTCCATCAGCGGACCGAGCGCGTCCAGCACCTCGGGCACGCCCTCCGGGTCGGACAGGTTGTCGCCCGTGTTGATCACGAAGTCGGGGCGCAGTCCCGCCAGGGAGCGGAGCCAGCGCTGCTTCTTGTACTGCCCGCCGACCATGTGGATGTCGGAGACCTGGAGCACGCGCAGGGGGCGCATACCGGCGGGCAGCACCGGCACGGTCACTCGTCGAAGCCGGAAGGAGCGGGTCTCGAAACCCGCCGAGTAGACGAGGCCGGCGGCGGCAACCGCCGTGATTCCCAGGGGTACTCCGTATCGCGCGCGCATGCTCCCATCGTGTCAGGCCGGAAGGGGCGGCGGAAATCCACGGGCGGTCCGCTTCCCGCACCTGCGACAATCGTTCGCATGACCACGCTCAAGTCGAAGCTCAGGGACGACCTCAACACCGCCATCAGGGCGCGCGACGAGCTCCGCTCCTCGACGCTCCGGCTCACTCTCACCGCCATCACCCAGGAAGAGGTCTCCGGCAAGGAGAAGCGCGAGCTCTCCGACGAGGAGGTCACCAAGGTGATCACCCGCGAGGCGAAGAAGCGCCGCGAGGCCGCCGAGGCCTTCGCTCAGGGCAACCGCCCCGAGCAGGCCGAGCGCGAGAAGGCGGAGGGCGAGCTCCTCGCCACCTACCTGCCCAAGCAGCTCGACGACGACGAGTTGAACCGGATCGTCTCCCAGGCCGTCGAGGAGGCCAAGGCGGCCGGTGCCGAGGGGCCGCGCGCCATGGGCCAGGTCATGAAGATCGTGAACCCGAAGGTCGCCGGCCTCGCCGAAGGCGGCCGGGTCGCCGCCGCCGTGAAGAAGCTCCTCGCCGGCTGACCTGCCGCGAACACCGACGCACCCGTACGTCGATGGGGGCGCCCTCCTCAAGGAGGGCGCCCCCATTCACGTACTAGGACTCACGCCACCCAGGCGCGCGCGGGCCCTCTACGGGAACCCTCCGTTGCCGCCGTCCCCGTTGCCGTTCCCGTTGTTGCCGCCGTTGTCGTTGCCCTGGATGAAGCCCTCGGGGATGGAGAAGGACGGCGTCGGGAACGTCGTGTTGCCGCCGTTGTTGTTGGCGCCGTTGTTGTTGCCGTCCGTCGCGCCGCCGTTGTTGTTGCCCCGGTCGTCCCCGTTGTCGCCGTCGCCGTTCTCGCGCGGCTTCTGGACGGGAGGTTCGATGATGGGGACGAGGTTGAACTGCCCGGAGTCCTTGCCTTCGAGGGCGCCGGTCATGGCGTCCTTCCAGATGGGGCCCGGGACCTTGCCGCCGAAGACGAGTTCGTTCCAGACGCCGCCGATGGTGATGTTGGTCATCTTCACGTTCTGCATGGCGCTGCCGACCCAGACGGCGCCGGACAGAGTCGGTGTGTAGCCGACGAACCAGGCGTTCTTGCGCTCGTCCGTCGTACCCGTCTTACCGGCGTTGGCGCGGCCGTCGGTGAGGCCGGCCTCCTTGCCGGTGCCGGAGTCGACGACGCCCTGGAGGAGGGTGTTGACCGTGTCCGCGGTCTTCTCCGACATGGCGCGCGAGCACGTCGACTTCGGGACCTCCAGCGACTTCTGGCGGCCGTTGATCTTCTGCGTGATCGACTCGATGGCGATCGGCGTGCAGTACATGCCCCGGGAGGCGAAGGCCGCGTACGCGCTCGCCATCGTCAGGGGCGAGATGCCCTTGGAGCCGAGGGCGATGGCGGGAACCTCGGGCAGCTTGTCGCCGTTGCCCTGCCTCACGTGCAGCGCGTCGGTCATCTTGACCACCGGGCACAGGCCGATGTCGGAGATCATCTGCACGAAGTAGGTGTTGACCGACAGCTCCATCGCCTTGCGCAGGCGGTACGGGCCCTTCTCCGACTCGCTCTCGTTCTCGACCTTCGCCTTCTCCTGGTTGGTCCACGGATTGCCGCTGCACGTCTGGACCGGGCTCGGGTACTCCATCTCGTACGGTGCCGAGTACTCCTGGATCGCCGGCCGGCCCTCCTCCAGGGCCGCCGCCGCCACGAACGGCTTGAACGTCGAACCGGTCGGGAAGCCGAAGTTGGAGCCGCCCCGGTCGTTGCCGACCGAGTAGTTGATCTCGGTCTCGTTCCTGCCGTAGCCGTACGGCTTCGACTGGCCCATGCCGAGGATCTTGCCGGTGCCCGGCTCGACCAGCGTGACCGCCGTCGCCACCTTGTCCGACTTGTACACGTGCTCCTTGATCGACGCCTGCACGGACGCCTGCGACTGCGGGTCCAGCGTCGTACGGATGGTCAGGCCGCCCTGGTTCCAGATCTTCGTCCGGTCCTCGCGGGTCTTGCCGAAGACCGGGCTGGCGAGGAACTCCCTCTCGACGTACTTGCAGAAGAAGCTGGCCCCCTTGACCGCCGCGATGCAGCCGTTCTTGGGCTTGCTGACCTTCAGGCCGAGCGGCGCCTCCTTGGCGGCGTCGGCCTCCTGCTGGGGGATGTCACCGACCTCCGCCATCCGCTGGAGCACGGTGTTACGGCGCTTGATGGCCTCCGCCGGGTCGTTCACCGGGTCGAACCGGGTCGGCTGCTGGACGACGCCGGCCAGGAGGGCCGCCTGGGGGAGGGTGAGGTCCTTCGCGGACTTGGAGAAGTAGCGCCGGGAGCCGGCCTCGGCGCCGTAGGCCTGCTGGCCGAAGTACGTGATGTTCAGGTAGTTCTCGAGGATCTTCTTCTTGCCCAGCTCCTCCTCGACCTGGATCGCGTACTTCAGCTCCTTGACCTTGCGGCCGATGGTCTGCTGCTGGGCCTGCGCGACCTTCGTCGGGTCGTCGCCCGCCTCCTCGACGAACACGTTCTTCACGAGCTGCTGCGTGAGCGTGGAAGCGCCCTCCGCGACGCCACCGCTCTGCGCGTTCTTGTTGAGGGCGCGCAGGACGCCCTTGAGGTCGACCGCACCGTGCTCGTAGAACCGGGAGTCCTCGATGGCGACGATCGCCTTCTGCAGGTAGGGCGAGATGTCCTTGAGCTCGACGACCGTGCGGTCGCGCGAGTAGACCGTGGCGAGCTGGCCGCCCTTGGCGTCAAGGATCGTGGTGCGCTGGCTGAGCGGCGGGCGCTTGAGATTGGCCGGGATCTCGTCGAACCCCTCTACCGAACCCTTGGCCGCGAGACCGAGCGCGCCGGCGGCGGGCAGGGCGATCCCTGCCATGACGGCTCCCGCGAGCACGCTGACACCGAGGAACTTGGCGGCCTGCTGTGTTGTCGACAGGCCACCGCCCGAGCGCTTGTTTGGCATGAGGGCAGCCTACGTTCTCATTCGCCGGACACACGTATAGGCCTTGGCCTAAGCTGCTCACAACTGTCACAGCAGTGAGGTCACGTATCAATACGTCCGTGAGACCCGAATCGTTTCGGATGTAGCCCAACTTTTTTTGTGGAGAACGTGCCCGGATCCGCCTTGTGTGTCACGAGGTGTCCGTTGTGACCCAGGTGAACTGTCCCGCTTTGCCGGGATAGTCACGCATGTCGGTCGCTCACTCCCCCGGGTGATCTGCCGCTTACCCATAGTCCGTTCGGGCCATTCAAGATTGGGCCCGAAGGGGGTGTTGCGTCGTGCCCGCCTTCCGTAACGTCCTCAACTGGCGGCGGTGAATATGCCGCTGCCGCCGTGGGGGAGCCTCGATTCGGGAGAGGACGGCGCCGGTATGGGCTGGGTAACCGACTGGAGTGCGCAGGCGGCCTGCCGCACTACCGATCCGGATGAACTGTTCGTTCAAGGAGCAGCGCAGAACAGGGCCAAGGCGGTGTGCACCGGATGTCCGGTACGCACGGAATGCCTGGCCGACGCGCTCGACAACCATGTCGAGTTCGGCGTGTGGGGAGGAATGACGGAGCGGGAGCGCCGCGCACTGCTGCGCAGGCGTCCCACCGTCACCTCGTGGCGCCGGCTGCTCGAAACAGCGCGTACGGAGTACGAGCGGGGGGCGGGAATCCTGCCTCTCGATGAGGAAGAGGTGTACGAGAACTACTTGGCGGTGGGCTGAGCCGCCGTCTCGGTCAGTCACTCGCCTCCGCAAGCTCCGGCAGCTCTGGCCGGTCGGTCGCGAGCCGGTTACCGATGTCCCGCAGTCCTGCGAGGTCATGTACATCGCCGGGCAGCGCGGCGACCTCGGTCACGGCCACCTCCGGGTGGAGCGAGGTGAAGCGGTCCCGTGTGCGCTGCTCGCGGGAGAGCAGTTGCATACGGTCGGCGTGCAGCCGGAGCAGGCCTGCGGTGAGTTGTTGGACGGTGGGCTCACTCGGGTCGGCGGTCGATTCACTGTCGGTGGTGGTGGGGGAGCCTTCGGCGTGTTCGGCATCCACGTCGTGAGCCGGACGGTCTGGATGGTCTGAACTGCCGTACGTGTCGGGAGAGTTACGAAGTCCAGCTTTCCCGTCCTCCTGATCGACAATGCGGGGCTCTTCAAGATTTTCCGCGGCGGCGAGCGCACGCTCGGCCGACAGTTGGGCGGCGCCGCTGCCGTGGACCCGGTTGAGCACCAGTCCGGCGAGCGGCATGTCCTCCGCGGCCAGCCGCTCGACGAAGTACGCGGCCTCGCGCAGCGCGTCGCGCTCCGGTGCCGCCACCACCAGGAACGCCGTGCCGGGTGCCTGAAGCAGCTGGTACGTGGCATCGGCGCGGGTACGGAAACCACCGAAGGTGGTGTCCATCGCCGCGACGAACGTCTGGACGTCCTTGAGGAGTTGGCCGCCGAGAAGCTTGCCCAGGGTGCCCGTCATCATCGACATGCCGACGTTCAGGAACTTCATCCCCGCGCGCCCGCCCAGTTTCGCCGGCGCCGTCAGCAGCCGGATCAGCCGGCCGTCGAGAAACGAACCGAGCCGCTTCGGGGCGTCCAGGAAGTCCAGCGCGGACCGGGACGGAGGCGTGTCGACGACGATGAGATCCCAGTCGTCGCGGGCTCGCAGCTGCCCCAGTTTCTCCATCGCCATGTACTCCTGCGTGCCCGCGAAGCCCGCCGAAAGCGACTGGTAGAAGGGGTTGGCGAGGATCGCGGCGGCCCGCTCCCCGTCGGCGTGCGCCTCGACGATCTCGTCGAACGTACGCTTCATGTCGAGCATCATCGCGTGCAGCTCGCCGGGGCCCTCGACGCCCTTGACCCGCCGCGGGACGTTGTCGAGCGAGTCGATGCCCATGGACTGGGCGAGCCTGCGGGCCGGGTCGATGGTGAGCACGACCACCTTCCGCCCCCGCTCGGCGGCGCGCAGCCCGAGCGCCGCCGCCGTGGTCGTCTTACCGACCCCGCCGGCTCCGCAGCACACCACGATCCGCGTGTGCGGGTCGTCGATCAGTGGATCCACCGCGAGCACGCGCGCGGGGGACAGGCCATGGCGGGAAGCGGTGCCGTGCGGGTCCGGGCTCATGACATCCTCTGCTTCCGCAGTTCGTTGGCCAGTTCGTACAGACCTGCCAGGTCCATGCCCTCGGTGAACAGCGGCAGTTCGTGCAACGGCAGATGCAACCCGCCCAGCACGGAACGCTGTTCGTGCTCCAGCGCATACCGCTCGGCGTACTCCTCGGCCTGGGTCAGCAACGGGTCCACCAGCTTCTCGGCGTGGCCGCCGCGCCGTGCCCCGCCGAGCCCGGCGGCCGACAGCGACCGCGCGAGCGCGGTGCGCGGAGCCGCTCGTACGAGTTCCAGCTCTGCCTCGTCCAAGACCTCGGGCCGCACCATGTTGACGATGATCCGTCCCACCGGCAGCTTGGCCGCCCGCAGCTCGGCGATACCGTCCGCGGTCTCCTGGACGGGCATCTCCTCCAGGAGTGTCACCAGATGCACCGCCGTCTCCGGCGACTTGAGCACGCGCATCACGGCCTGCGCCTGATTGTGTATCGGGCCGATCTTCGCGAGGCCGGCCACCTCGTCGTTGACGTTCAGGAAACGTGTGATGCGGCCGGTCGGCGGGGCGTCCATCACGACGTGGTCGTAGGCGAACCGCCCGCTCTTGTCCTTCCGGCGGACCGCCTCGCACGCCTTGCCGGTCAGGAGTACGTCCCTGATCCCGGGGGCGACGGTGGTGGCGAAGTCGATAGCGCCGAGTTTCTTCAGGGCGCGGCCTGCGCTCCCGAGTTTGTAGAACATCTGGAGGTAGTCCAGCAGCGCCTGCTCGGGGTCGATGGCGAGGGCGAACACCTCCCCGCCCCCGGGAGCGACGGCGACCTTCCGCTCCTCATAAGGCAGCACTTCTGTCTCGAAGAGCTGCGCGATGCCCTGCCTGCCCTCGACCTCGACGAGAAGCGTGCGCTTCCCCTCGGTGGCGAGGGCGAGCGCGAGCGCTGCGGCGACCGTGGTCTTTCCGGTCCCGCCCTTACCGCTGACGACCTGGAACCTGCTCACGTATTCGAGATTAACCAGTCCGGCTCGAAGCTACGCCGGAGGCTGTGGACAACGTGGGCGCGAGGTGCCCGGCGCCAGCGGATAAAGTCGCCTCCATGACCAAGTGGGAATACTCGACCGTGCCGCTGCTCGTCCACGCCACGAAGCAGATTCTGGACACCTGGGGCGAGGACGGCTGGGAGCTCGTCCAGGTCGTGCCCGGGCCGAACAACCCCGAGCAGCTCGTGGCGTACCTGAAGAGGGAGAAGGCGTGAGCGCGGTCGAGGCGCGCCTCGCCGAACTGGGCCTGACCCTGCCGGCTGTCGTGCCGCCGCTGGCCGCGTACCAGCCGGCTGTGCGGTCGGGGGTGTACGTGTACACCTCGGGCCAGCTGCCCATGGTGGACGGGAAACTTCCGGTCACCGGGAAGGTGGGCGCGGAGGTCACGCCCGAGGAGGCCAAACAACTGGCCCGCACGTGTGCGCTGAACGCGCTCGCGGCGGTCAAGTCGGTCGCCGGTGACCTCGACCGGATCGCGCGCGTCGTGAAGGTCGTCGGCTTCGTCGCCTCGGCGCCCGACTTCACGGGCCAGCCCGGGGTCGTCAACGGCGCGAGCGAACTCCTCGGCGAGGTACTGGGCGACAAGGGCGTCCACGCGCGCAGCGCGGTCGGCGTGGCGGTACTGCCACTGGACGCGCCTGTCGAGGTCGAGGTCCAGGTGGAGCTGAGCGATCTTTAGCCCGTCCGGCGTTTGAGGACGAGCGCGATACGGGGGTCTGGGGCAGCGCCCCCAGGGATGGGACGGGTAGGGGCGGCGGGGGCGAGAACCCTCGGGGCCTCGAACATGCGCCCACCACCGGATAGCCTCCGCCCATGGCAAACGGGCAGTGGTACCCACCGGAGTGGCCGGACCTCATCCGTGGGCTCGCCGAAGGCACCCTCACCCCGGTCACCCCCAAGCGCGCGGCCACCGTCATGCTCCTGAAGGACACCGACACCGGCCCCGTCGTCCACATGCTGCGCAGACGCGCCTCCATGGCCTTCGCCGGGGGCGCGTACGCGTATCCGGGCGGCGGAGTCGACCCGCGCGACGACGACCACCTGATCCGCTGGGCGGGCCCCACGCGCGCGTGGTGGGCGTCCCGGCTGGGCCTGGGCACCGACGAGACGTCCGCACAGGCGGTGGTCTGCGCCGCCGTACGGGAGACGTACGAGGAGGCGGGCGTCCTGCTCGCGGGCCCGGCCGCCGATTCCGTGGTCGGCGACACCACGGGCGACGACTGGGAGGCGGACCGTGCGGCCCTGGTCGCCCGGAAACTGTCCTTCGCCGAGTTCCTGGACCGCCGTGGGCTGGTGCTCCGGTCGGACCTCCTCGGGGCTTGGGCCCGCTGGATCACCCCGGAGTTCGAGTCCCGCCGTTACGACACCTGGTTCTTCGTGGCCGCGCTCCCGAAGGGCCAGCGCACCCGCAACGCCTCCACGGAGGCGGACCGCACGGTGTGGATCGAACCGGCCGACGCGGCATCCTCGTACGACAGGGGCGAGCTGCTGATGATGCCGCCCACGATCGCGACGCTACGAGCACTGACGCCGTACGGCAGCGTGTCCGGGGCCTTCGCCGGGTCCCTGGAGCGGGACCTGGCGCCTGTCCTGGCCAGGGCCAGCGTGGAGGACGGCGAGATCGTGCTCGCCTGGCCCGGGCACGACGAGTTCACCAAGCACATCCGGATCGGGGGAGCCCCCGCATGACAGAAGCCGCCGCCCTCCCCGGCCGGCCGCGCGGCGGGGTTCTCTCGGGCCCCGCCACCGCGCGCGCGGTCAACGTCCTCGCGCCCAACGCCTCCGCGATGACCCTCGACGGCACGAACACCTGGATCGTCTCCGAGCCGGATTCGGAACTGGCCGTCGTCGTCGACCCGGGGCCCCTGGACGACGCACACCTCAGGCATGTCGTCGACACCGCGCGGAAGGCCGGCAAGCGGATCGCGCTGACGCTGCTCACGCACGGGCATCCGGACCACGCGGAGGGCGCCGGACGGTTCGCCGAGCTGACGGGAACGCATGTGCGGGCGCTCGATCCGGCGCTGCGGCTGGGCGACGAGGGCCTCGGGCACGGCGACGTCGTGTCCGTCGGCGGGCTGGAGCTCAGGGTCGTACCGACGCCGGGGCACACCGCGGACTCGCTGTGCTTCCATCTCCCGGCCGATCGGGCCGTCCTGACCGGAGACACCGTCCTGGGGCGCGGAACGACCGTGGTGGCCCATCCTGACGGCCGCCTGGGGGACTATCTGGACTCTCTGAGGCGCCTGAGGTCCCTGACGGTGGACGACGGCGTGCACACCGTCCTGCCGGGCCACGGGCCCGTCCTGGACGACGCCCAGGGCGCCGTCGAGTTCTATCTCGCCCACCGCGCCCACCGGCTCGCCCAGGTCGAGACAGCGGTCGAGAACGGCTACGCGAGCCCCGCGGAGATCGTCGCCCGTGTGTACGCGGACGTGGACCGCTCCCTGTGGCCGGCCGCCGAGCTGTCGGTACGCGCCCAGCTGGAGTACCTCCGCGAACACGGCCTCATCTAGCCCCAGCCCCAGGCCCAGCCGCTGTCAGCCGGGCCTCGGCGCCTTCACGCCGTGCACGCGCGCGTACTCCTCGGCCAGCCAGGAGCCCAGCTCCTCGACGTGCGAGCGCAGGAACGACCGCAGGACGGCCGCATCGTCCGTCGGCTCGTGGCTCAAGGACGCCGCCTCCCTCATGCGTGGGCCCCACTCCGGGTAGTACGCGGCGAACGCCTCGGCCATCTCGTACAGGTCGCTCGTCCAGCCTGCCCAGCGCGGCATCACGAGCGTGAAGCCTGTACGCACCAGGCGGCGCGAAATGCCCCGCACGCGTGCGCGTACCGCCCCCGGAGGAGCTCCCGGAGCGGTCGCCTCGGCGATCAGGCGTCGCCAGCGCGGGAGGCAGAGGGCCAGGTCGCCGTTGGTCTCGCGGGCGAGGAGGGAGTCGGGGCGGTAGCTGGGCAGGTGCTCGGCGAGATCCTCACCGAGGAGGGGGGTGCAGAGGCAGGCCAGGAACCAGCCCAGGTCGTGCCTCTCCAGGTCGCTCAGCACCTGTGCCCGGGAGACCAGCAGCGTGCCGGCGCCGTCGATCTGCTCGAACTCCCTGTCGAGCGCCGCGTCCAGGGCACCGGCCGCCGTCCGGTCCCCCTCCGTGGGCTCCTCGCGCAGCACGATCAGGAGGTCCAGGTCGCTGCGGCCCACGCGCGCGGTACCGCGTGGAATCGAGCCGTACAGGTACGCGCTGTGCAGCCGTTCCCCGAAGACGTCGAGGAGCTGGTCGCGGGCCGCGCCGACGACGGGTCGGAAAGCGGGCGGCACACGCGCGAGGGAGCCCTCACGCGCGATGAACCCGTGCTCGTCGAGCCCCGGGCGTCGTGTCACCCCGTACGTCATTTCCAGCGGAACACGCGCAGGCGGCGGGTCTCGCTCACCGCGTGGCACACCACGGCCAGCCGGTCGTCCCAGGCCGCGTACCGTGCCCGGTAGCTGAAGCCGGGGACCCTGCGCTCCGCGACGACCCGGCCGTCGGCGGGGTCGAGGACGGTCACCCGGCTGCCGTAGCCGTTGCCCACCATGAAGTACCCGCGGTGGACCAGCGGATGGAGCGTACGGCCGTGGTCGGTGCGCCACTCCCAGAGCTGTTCGCCGGTCGACACGGAGTAGGCGCGCAGGAGCGTGTCGGCGCTCTTCTCGTTGTCGCCGGCGGGTTCGTCCGGTTCCAACCCGATGGTGAGCGTGTCGCCGACGACGGCGACCGCGGGCCCGAAGTCCTTGTACCCGTCAGGAAGTTCGACGTGCCACTGCCCGTTCTCGCGGACCACGTACAGCCGGGGGCGGGAGCGCCTGCCGTCGTTGCGAACGGACAGGACCGGCGGGTCCGTCGCCAGGAGGGAGAACCAGTCGCCCCACCGGTCCGGGAGCGACCGCTCCCACTGGACGGCGCCGGTGCG
This sequence comes from Streptomyces sp. NBC_00576, assembly GCF_036345175.1. Lineage (NCBI taxonomy): Bacteria > Bacillati > Actinomycetota > Actinomycetes > Kitasatosporales > Streptomycetaceae > Streptomyces > Streptomyces sp. NBC_00576. The sequence continues at coordinate 6,147,231 of NZ_CP107780.1, forward strand.
CGCGTCAAGACACCGGACGACCGGCGGTTCGTCGCCCTTCCAGCCCTGGCTGTTCGCGATCCGGACGGGGGCGGTCGCGATCCGGCCGCCGCCGATCGTCACGTGGCGCGTGGATTCGGCGCCGATGTGTCCCAGCTGGTCCTTCGGCTGCTCGCGCGACCAGGCCACGGCCCCGGAGCCGAGGTCGAGGGCGGTGAGGCGGACATGCGTGGCGCCCGGTGCGCCGTCGTCGTGGTGCAGGACGACGCCCAGACCGTCCTGGGTGTCCTGGGACACCCCGACGATCACGTCCTGGCCCGGTGGCTGCCAGGCCCAGAGGGGCTCACCGGTCGCCGGTGCGTACGCCGTCACGCGGTCGAAGCGGGTCAGTGCCACCGCCTCGTCCGTCGCCCACAGGCCGAGCGGCTCGCCGAGGTCCCGCTGCTCGAACTCGGACTGCCACAGGGGCTGCGCCTCCGGGTCCCGGCGGAAGAGGCGCAACCGGCGCTTCGCGGGCTCCGGCGCCGCCGCCCAGACCGACTCGGGCGCTCTGTCCTGGTGCATCCCACCCACCCCTTGGTTCCGTTCAGCACGTTCTCGTCACCGCGTGGCCCCCGCCCCGGCGAACCCGTCGAATGCGAGAGGGGCCCCGCCGTGCGGCAGGGCCCCTCTCGCGCTTACGGACGCTCCCGGCTAACGCGAACGCTTCGCGAGGCGCTCCACGTCCAGCAGGATCACGGCCCGCGCCTCCAGGCGCAGCCAGCCGCGGCCCGCGAAGTCGGCGAGCGCCTTGTTGACCGTCTCGCGGGAGGCGCCGACGAGCTGCGCCAGCTCCTCCTGGGTCAGGTCGTGCACGACGTGGATGCCCTCCTCCGACTGCACGCCGAAGCGGCGCGAGAGGTCGAGCAGGGCGCGCGCGACGCGGCCCGGCACGTCGGAGAAGACCAGGTCGGACATCTGGTCGTTGGTCTTGCGCAGGCGCCGGGCGACGGCGCGCAGGAGCGCGGCGGCCACCTCGGGGCGGGCGTTCAGCCAGGGCTGGAGGTCGCCGTGGCCGAGGCCGAGCAGCTTGACCTCGGTCAGTGCGGTGGCCGTGGCGGTACGCGGGCCCGGGTCGAACAGCGACAGCTCGCCGATCAGCTCGCCGGGGCCGAGGACGGCCAGCATGTTCTCGCGCCCGTCCGGAGACGTACGGTGAAGCTTGACCTTGCCTTCGGTGACCACATACAGCCGGTCACCCGGGTCGCCCTCATGGAACAGGGCGTCACCGCGCGCGAGGGTCACCTCACTCATGGAAGCGCGGAGCTCCGCGGCCTGCTCGTCATCGAGCGCCGCGAAGAGCGGGGCGCGCCGCAGAACGTCGTCCACGAGTTCTCTCCTTGTCGACCTGCTCAGGGGATCTTGCTCCCCGGTTACCGGGGACCGTGCTCCCCATCTTGCCGGACGGTCCAAACAGTGTGATCTGTCACAAGGATGCCGTACGGGTGTCCCGATCAGTGTGGCAGGGGGCCAATTGGGCGCCGATCTTCAGGGTCCGGGGCGGATGTCAGTGCCGGGCTCTAGGCTGGCCGGGTGTCCAAATCGCCGGTGGGAGCACAGGCCAAGCGGGCTGAGCGGGCGGTCGCAGGGTGCGATTCCGCTGTGGGCGAACAGGGTACGGGTGGGGGCCGGAATGCGTAGAAAGCGGCAGAGGTGATGTCGGTGGAGAAAGCCGCCAAGAAGGTGACCGGGGCTACCGAGGTGGCTGGGACGGCCGAAATGGGAGCCCCGGAGGGTGCCCCTGAGAGCGCCCCGGAGGACAGGGCCGCACGGTCGGCCGGGCCGGCGAAAAAGGCTGCCTCTGCGGCGGCTGAGAAAGCCGTCCCGGCCAAGAAGGCGACCCCGGCCAAGAAGGCCATGCCCTCGAAGTCGGCAACCGCCAAGCGCGCCGGCCAGGCTGCCGTCTCCGGGACCGCTGCCCCCAAAGCGACCGTCTCCAAGACCGTCGCCCCGAAGCCGCCCCGCAACGAGTCGCACACCGCTCTCGTCCGGCGCGCTCGCCGGATCGACCGCGAACTCGCCGAGGTCTATCCCTACGCCCACCCCGAGCTGGACTTCGAGAACTCCTTCCAACTGCTCGTCGCCACGGTCCTGTCCGCCCAGACCACCGACCTGCGGGTCAACCAGACGACGCCCGCCCTCTTCGCCAAGTACCCCACCCCCGAGGACCTGGCCGCCGCCAACCCCGAGGAGGTCGAGGAGATCCTGCGCCCGACCGGCTTCTTCCGGGCCAAGACCAGGTCCGTCATAGGGCTGTCCAAAGCCCTCTCGGAGGAGTTCGGCGGCGAGGTGCCCGGCCGCCTCGAAGACCTCGTCAAACTCCCCGGCGTCGGCCGCAAGACCGCCTTCGTCGTGCTCGGCAACGCCTTCGGGCGCCCCGGCCTCACCGTGGACACGCACTTCCAGCGGCTCGTGCACCGCTGGCAGTGGACGGCGGAGAAGGACCCGGACAAGATCGAGGCCGCCGTCGGCGCGCTCTTCCCCAAGAGCGACTGGACGATGCTCTCGCACCACGTGATCTTCCACGGCCGCCGCATCTGCCACGCCCGCAAGCCCGCCTGCGGCGCCTGCCCGCTCGCCCCGCTCTGCCCGGCGTACGGGGAGGGCGAGACGGACTCGGAGAAGGCCCAGAAGCTTCTGAAGTACGAGAAGGGCGGCTTCCCCGGCCAGCGGCTGAACCCGCCGCAGGCGTACCTCGACGCGGGCGGCATCCCGGCGCCCCCGCTGGGGGCCGGATGAGGCCCGGGGTGAGGGCCTGCGCGAGGCATGGAAGCAGTACGGCGGACTCCGGGACGGAACCAACGGGGTGGCCGCAGGCGTTGGAAGCAGCAGAACGGGGGTGGCGGTGACGCGCGCGAGCAACACACAGGGCGGCGAGGCGACGCTCAGCAAGGACGGCCTGCCCGGCTGGCTTGATCCGGTGGTGCACGCCGTCGAGACGGTCGAGCCGCTGCAGCTGAGCCGCTTCCTGCCGCCCGAGGACGGCGGGGGCCGCCAGTCCGCCGTGCTGATCCTCTTCGGAGAGGGCGACGGGAAGACCGGAAACGACGGCGATGGCGGCGATGGCGGCGGGCCCGAGCTGCTGCTCATGGAGCGGGCCAGTTCGCTGCGCTCCCACGCCGGTCAGCCCTCCTTCCCCGGCGGCGCCCTCGATCCCGAGGACGGGGACCCGCAGGGCGACGGTCCGTTGCGGGCCGCCTTGCGCGAGGCCGAGGAGGAGACCGGGCTCGATCCGGCCGGCGTCCAGCTCTTCGGCGTACTGCCCAAGCTCTACATCCCCGTGAGCGGCTTCGTCGTCACGCCCGTGCTGGGCTGGTGGCGCGAGCCGAGCCCGGTCGGGGTCGTCGATCCGAACGAGACGGCCCGGGTCTTCACCGTCCCCGTGGCGGATCTCACGGATCCGGCCAACCGTGCGACCGCCATGCACCCAAGTGGCCACAAGGGTCCGGCATTTCTGGTCGAATCGGCCCTCGTATGGGGCTTCACGGCCGGGGTCATCGACCGTCTGCTGCACTACTCGGGCTGGGAGCGTCCCTGGGACAGAAACAAGCAGGTCCCGCTGGACTGGCGCGCGTGACAAGGTGGCGTTCGTGAATGTGCTGGACATCTTGTTGCTGGTCGCCGCCGTGTGGTTCGCGATCGTGGGCTATCGCCAGGGGTTCGTCGTCGGCATCCTGTCGGTGATCGGCTTCTTGGGCGGTGGTCTCGTCGCGGTCTATCTGCTGCCCGTCGTCTGGGACGGTGTGACCGACGAGGCCGAGGTGAGCACGACCGCCGCCGTCGCCGCGGTCGTCATCGTGATCGTCTGTGCCTCCGTCGGTCAGGCACTGACCACCCACCTCGGCAACAAACTGCGCAGATTCATCACCTGGTCGCCCGCCCGCGCCCTCGACGCGACCGGCGGGGCCCTCGTCAACGTCGTCGCGATGCTCCTGGTCGCCTGGCTGATCGGCGCCGCCCTCGCGCAGACCACGATGCCCACGGTGGGCAAGGAGGTCCGCGGCTCCAAGGTGCTGGCAGGCGTGCAGGAGGTGCTGCCCTCCGACGCGGACACCTGGTTCAAGGACTTCACCTCGGTCCTCGCGCAGAACGGCTTCCCGCAGGTCTTCAGCCCGTTCTCCGACGAGCCCATCAAGGACGTCGACCCGCCCGACCCCGCGCTCGCCAACAGCGCGGTCGCCGTCAACGCCCAGCGTTCCATCGTCAAGGTCGTGGGCACGGCCCAGAGCTGCGGCAAGGTTCTGGAGGGCACCGGCTTCGTCTTCGGCCAACGGCGCGTGATGACCAACGCGCACGTGGTCGGCGGCGTCGACGAGCCCACCGTCCAGATAGGCGGCGAGGGCAGGAAGTACGACGCGACGGTCGTCCTCTACGACTGGGAGCGCGACATCGCCGTACTCGACGTGCCCGATCTGCGCGCGCCCGTGCTGCAGTTCACGACCGAGGTCGCGAGCAGCGGCAAGAGCGCGATCGTCGCAGGCTTCCCGGAGAACGGGTCGTACGACGTCCGTCCCGCGCGCGTGCGTGGTCGCATCACGGCCAACGGCCCGGACATCTACCACCGCGGCACGGTGCGCCGCGATGTCTACTCCCTGTTCGCGACCGTCCGCCAGGGCAACTCCGGCGGCCCGCTGCTCACGCCCGACGGCAAGGTGTACGGCGTGGTCTTCGCGAAGTCCCTCGACGACCCGGAGACCGGTTACGCGCTCACGGCGGGCGAGATCCAGGAGGACATCGACCAGGGGCGCCTCGCCAACCAGCAGGTGGACAGCGACAGCTGCGCGCTCTGAGCCGGTAGGGACGGGCCCTCGGACGAGTCCTACGGGTTCCTGGAGCCTTTGGAGCCGCTGGAGGCAAGCCGCCCCTACGGGTGAGTCCCGTAAAGACTCAGGGCCGGGGGTGGCGCAGGCGCACCGAGACCCAGCGGGCCCGGCGGCGCAGGATGCGCGGGATTCCCACCCTCAGGTCCGTCCCCGCGATGTGCGGGGAACCTCCTTGGTGGGAGCTCAGGCCATGACCCGAGCGGCGATTGCGTGGTGCGTCACTGTAGTCGTGCGTCCAGCCCATACCCCGACGTCTGCCCCTGCCCCAAGGTCGATAACCGCCCCACGGGCCCCGAATTGGCCTATGCGCCGGGCAATTGGCCGTTCGTAGGACAGGTGTTCAATTCGCGGATACCGGGCGTACCGGCGCGGTCACCGGTCCGGGCCACCGGTTCGGATCACCGGTCCGGTTCGGGGTCCTTCAGCCAGTTGACCAGTTCTGTCGAGAAGGCGACCGGATCCTCCTCGTGCGGGAAGTGCCCCAGCCCGTCGAACAGACGCCAGCGGTACGGTGCTTCGACGTACTCCCCGGATCCGGCCGCGCTGCGCGTACGCAGCACCGGGTCGAGCGAGCCGTGCAGATGCAGCGTCGGCACCCGCACCGGCCGCTTCATGCGCCGGTTGAACTGGATGCCGTCCGGACGGGCCATCGAGCGGACCATCCAGCGGTACGGCTCGATCGCGCAGTGCGCGGTGGACGGGATGCACATGGCCGCGCGGTACGTCTCCACCGCCTCGTCGTCCGGCAGCCGCGGCCCCGACCAGTCCCGGATCAGCCGCCCGACGAGCGCCCCGTCGTCCGCGACGAGTTGCCGCTCCGGGAGCCAGGGCCGCTGGAACCCCCAGATGTAGGAAGCGGCGGCCGTCTGCTTGACGTCGGCGAGCATCGCCGAGCGCCAGCGCCGGGGGTGGGGCATCGAGGAGACCACGAGCCGCCGTACGAGCTTGGGGCGCATCACCGCGGCTGTCCACGCCAGGTATCCGCCCAGGTCGTGGCCGACCAGCGCGGCGTCGGGCTCGCCCAGGGACCGGACGACGCCCGTGATGTCGAGGGCGAGGTTCGCGGGGTCGTAACCCCGCGGCGTACGGTCGCTGCCGCCCACGCCCCGCAGGTCCATGGCGACGGCCCGGAAGCCGGCGTCGGCGAGGGCGGCCAACTGGTGCCGCCACGTCCACCAGAACTGCGGGAAACCGTGCACCAGCATGACCAGCGGCCCGTCGCCCAGCTCGGCGATGTGGAACCGGGCGCCGTTCGCGGCGACATCCCGGTGGATCACCTCGCGCCCGCCGGGAAGGTCGAGCCGTACGACCGAGGCGGGTTGCGTCGAGGCGGGTTGCGCCGATGAGGGCTGGGGCGACGAGGGCTGGGTCGAGGCGGGTTGCGCCGAGGGTGTGGCGGGGTCCGTCATGAGGACGAGCGTGCCACAACCTCGACTCCGTCACTCACCGGGGCGGGCCGGGGGTGTGGCTTGGCCTTCTGCAGAACGCCCGCCGTCTCCTTCATGGACGCGGCGACCTTCTGCGGGCCCTTGCTCTTCTTGGCCTTCTTCGCGAAGACGACGCCGACCAGCACCAGGAGGACGGCGAGGAGGACGTTCGCGGCGAACGAAAGCAGGAAGCAGACCGCGAGGTTCCAGTCGCTCCAGGTCCGGATGGCGTACGCCAGGGCGAAGTTGAGCATCGGCAGGGAGAACAGCAGTACGGCGCCGGCCACCGTGAAGGCGCCGCCGCTCGTCGCGCCGCGCTTCACATCCTGCTTGAGCTGGGCTTTCGCCAGCGCGATCTCGTCGTGCACCAGCGCGGACATCTCGGTCGTCGCCGAGGCGAACAACTGGCCGATGCTGCGTTCGGCGCCGACCGGGCTGCCGTCGGGTGCGCTCATCGAGGTCTCCCTGTTGTCTTGGTTGCCTTGCTCAGACGTCTGAACGTACGCGCCTGGCGTACGCACCTGACTACGTGTCTGACGTCTACGTGTCAGATCATGCCGGACCGCCACCCACGTCGCCCGCCCCGCCCACCACTTCGGTAGGCCGGTCCCGCTCGGCGGCCTCCAGTTCGGCGGCCCTTTCGGCGGCTCTGAGCCCGGCGATGCGCCGGTGTTCTGCCGCCTTCCCCTCGTAGATGTCGGCCATGCGCAGGTGGTACGCCGGATCGTGTTCCTCGTAGATGTCGGGGATGCCGTCGAGGTCGTCGTCGCGCTCCTCCGCCTCCCACAGTCGGCGGTATCTGGCGTTTCGTATCTTCAGCAGCACGGTCGCGGCGAGCGCGGCGATGAGCGAGCCCGTGAGGACGGCGGCCTTGACCTCGTCGGTGAGCGCGGCGTCACCGTCGAACGCGAGTTCGCCGATCAGCAGCGAGACGGTGAACCCGATCCCGGCGAGCGAGGCGACGGCGAAGACATCGGCCCAGGCGAGGTCGTCGCTGAGCGAGGCGCGGGTGAAACGGGCCGTCAGCCAGGTCCCGCCGAAGATCCCGACCGTCTTCCCGACCACCAGCCCGAGCACGACGCCGAGGGTCTCCGGCCGCGTGAACACGTCCCCCAGTGTCCCGCCGGACACCGAGACACCCGCGCTGAACAGGGCGAACAACGGCACGGCGAGCCCTGCCGACAGGGGCCGCACCAGATGTTCGACGCGCTCACCGGGCGAGCGCTCCTCCCCGTCCTCGGTCCGGGGCGTGCAGCGCAGCATCAGGCCCATCGAGACACCGGCGATGGTGGCGTGGATGCCGCTGTTGTACATCAGCCCCCAGATGACGAACGCGAGCGGGACGTACACGTACCACCCGCGTACGCCCTTCCGCAGCAGCAGCCAGAAGACGGCGAGGCCGACGAGCGCGCCGCCGAGCGCGGCGAAGTTCAGGTCGTCGGTGAAGAAGACCGCGATGATCAGGATGGCGAAGAGGTCGTCGACGACGGCGAGCGTCAGCAGAAACGCGCGCAGGGCGCTCGGCAGGGACGTACCGATGACGGCGAGCACGGCGAGCGCGAAGGCGATGTCGGTGGCCGTGGGCACGGCCCATCCGGCGAGCGACCCGCCGCCGGTGATGTTGGTGAGGGTGTAGACGAGCGCCGGTACGACCATTCCGCACAGGGCGGCGACAACGGGCAGCGCGGCGGCCCTCGGGTCGCGCAGATCCCCGGCGACAAGTTCACGCTTGAGCTCGATGCCGGCGACGAAGAAGAAGACCGCGAGCAGTCCGTCGGCGGCCCAGTGCTGGAGGGAGAGGTCGAGGCCGAGGGCGGCGGGTCCGACATGGAAGCCGAGGACAGCCTCGTAAGTGTCCTTGATCGGCGTGTTCGCCCAGATCAGCGCGGTGACGGCGGCGACGAGCAGCAGCACCCCGCCGACGGTCTCGGTCCGCAACGCGTCCGCGACGAATGTCCGCTCGGGCAGCGAGAGCCGTCCGAGAAGCTTGCGGTTGGTGGTACGGGGGGCGACCACGGGGAGACCTCCGGACGGTGGGCAGCACGGAACACATGCCGACCAGACTTCCCGGCGCACCTTGTCGATCCTCGCGGATCTTGTCGCGTCGTTGACGCGATCTTTAGCTTACCTAAGGTGCGGGGAAGGCGCCGCCCGGAGGGACCCCCTGGTTTTTCAGTCCACCTCTGGCTAGTCCTCGCTGCCCGCCGCGGGCAGCTTCGTCTGGATGAGGTCCATGACGGTGGAGTCGGTCAGGGTGGTCACGTCGCCCAGCTCCCGGTTCTCGGCGACGTCACGCAGCAGGCGGCGCATGATCTTTCCGGAGCGGGTCTTGGGGAGCTCCGCGACCGGCAGGATGCGCTTGGGCTTGGCGATCGGGCCGAGGGCCTCGCCGACGTGACTGCGCAGTTCGGCGACGAGGGTGTCGGTCTCGGAGGCGGTGCCGCGCAGGATGACGAAGGCGACGATGGCCTGCCCGGTCGTCTCGTCGGCGGCACCCACCACGGCCGCTTCGGCGACGGAGGGGTGTGAGACGAGCGCGGACTCGACCTCGGTGGTGGAGATGTTGTGCCCGGAGACGAGCATGACGTCGTCCACGCGTCCGAGCAGCCAGATGTCGCCGTCGTCGTCCTTCTTCGCGCCGTCACCCGCGAAGTACTTGCCCTCGAACCGGGACCAGTACGTGTCGAGGAACCGCTGGTCGTCGCCCCAGATGGTGCGCAGCATGGAGGGCCACGGCTCGGTCAGCACGAGGTAGCCGCCGCCCCCGTTGGGCACTTCGCGCGCCTCGTCGTCGACGACGGTGGCGGAGATGCCGGGCAGCGCCCGCTGAGCGGACCCCGGCTTGGTCTCGGTCACGCCGGGCAGCGGGGAGATCATCATGGCGCCCGTCTCGGTCTGCCACCAGGTGTCGACGATGGGCGTCACATCGCCGCCGATGTGCTTGCGGTACCAGATCCACGCCTCGGGGTTGATCGGCTCACCCACCGATCCCAGCACCCGGAGGGAGGACAGATCGAACTTGGCGGGGATGTCGTCGCCCCACTTCATGAACGTACGAATGGCGGTGGGCGCCGTGTAGAGGATGGTCACCCCGTACTTCTGGATGATCTCCCAGAAGCGGCCCTGGTGCGGGGTGTCCGGCGTTCCCTCGTACATCACCTGGGTCGCACCGTTGGCCAGCGGTCCGTACACGATGTAGGAGTGCCCGGTGACCCAGCCGACGTCGGCGGTGCACCAGTAGACGTCGGTCTCCGGCTTGAGGTCGAAGACGGCGTGGTGGGTGTACGCGGCCTGGGTGAGGTAGCCGCCGGAGGTGTGCAGGATGCCCTTGGGCTTACCCGTCGTACCGGAGGTGTAGAGGATGAACAGCGGCTGCTCGGCCTCGAACGCCTCGGGCGTGTGCTCGGCGCTCTGCCGCTCGACGACCTCGTGCCACCACACGTCCCGGCCCTCGTGCCACTCGACGTCCTGCCCGGTACGGCGGACGACGAGCACGTGCTCCACGTTGTCGACGCGCTCGACGGCGGCGTCGACGGCGGGCTTGAGCGCGGACGGCTTGCCGCGCCGGTAGCCACCGTCGGTGGTGATGACGATCTTGGCGTCGGCGTCCTGGATGCGGGTCGCGAGCGCGTCCGCGGAGAACCCGCCGAAGACGACGGAGTGCGCGGCGCCGATACGGGCGCAGGCGAGCATCGCGATCGCCGTCTCCGGGATCATCGGCATGTAGACGGCGACCCGGTCGCCCTTCTCGACCCCCAGCTCCAGCAGGGCGTTGGCGGCCTTGGAGACCTCGTCCTTGAGCTCGGCGTAGGTGATCGCGCGGCTGTCGCCGGGCTCCCCCTCGAAGTGGATGGCGACCCGGTCGCCGTTCCCGGCCTCGACATGCCGGTCGACGCAGTTGTACGCGACGTTGAGGCTGCCGTCCTTGAACCACTTGGCGAACGGAGGGTTCGACCAGTCCAGCGTCTCGGTCGGCTCGGTGGCCCAGGTCAGCCGGCGGGCCTGCGCGGCCCAGAAGCCGAGCCGGTCAGCCTTGGCCTGTTCGTACGCCTCCGCCGTGACGTTGGCGTCTGCGGCCAGCTCGGCGGGTGGCGCGAACCTGCGCTCTTCCTTGAGCAGGTTGGCCAGGCTTTCGTTGCTCACGACATCTCCCTTACGGTGCTTTGCCGGGGCGACCGTTGTGTCCCAGGCCACAGCTCATCAGACCGGGGGGCCCGCTGACAAGGGCCGACGAGAAATTGGTTTAGACCTTTGGGCTCCCTCGGGTCGCTCCCGTCGGCGCGCCTCTTCGTGAGGGGGACAACCAAGGTCACGTACGCGATGGCCGCCCGGTTCACCCGTCCTCGTCAGGCGGACAGTCCGGCCGCCCTCACATGATCGAACACCTCGTCCCCGCCCACCATTCCGGTGAGCAGATACGCCTGTGCCTCACCCACATGGAAGTACATTCCGTGCAGCTCGAGCGCGCCCTCCTGCAGCGCCCTGGCCACCGACTCGTGCGCCTGGAGATGCTCCAACTGCTGGACGACGTTGGTCAGGCAGAGCTGCTCGGCCACGTCGGCGGGTGCCCGCCCGGCGAGCCGTGTCCAGGGCCGGTCCGTCGCGGCCATCCGCTCCAGGCTCGGCAGTCCGTGCCGCAGCCAGCGCCTGAGCGGAGTCGGTGCCCCGTCGGGCTCCATGCTCAGCAGCGCCTGCATGGCCCCGCACCCGGAGTGCCCGCACACCGTGATCGAGCGCACCTTCAGTACGTCCACCGCGTACTCGATCGCGGCCGCCACCGAGTCGTCCCCGCTCTCCTCGCCGGGCCGCGGCACCAGGTTGCCGACGTTCCGTACGACGAACAGGTCGCCGGGACCACTGGAGGTGATCATCGACGTGACGAGGCGCGAGTCGGCACACGTCAGGAACAGCTGTGAGGGTTGCTGCCCCTCGCGCGCCAGCCTGGCCAGCTCACCGCGTACCAGCGGCGCGGTGTTCCGCTGGAACGCGCTGATACCGCGCGCCAGTTGATGCCCGCTCGGCTCGCCGGCACCGAACAAGCCCGACGAGTCGGCCGAGTGGGCCGATTTGGCAGAGTTGCACGAGCCGGGAGAGCCGGCGACACCGCTCGCCCCGCCGGGCCCAGCCGCCGTCTCCCCTCGCCCCTGTCCGGACTCCGGGACTTCGCACTGGTGGTTGCGCCAGGGCGTCCAGGGCCGACAGCGGCAGTCGGAGGCGTTCGAGGGCTCGGCGATACGTGTCCCCGCCCGGCCGGTCACCTCGACGGTGCCGCCCTGCGCGGTGTGCGTGCTCTGCCAGTGGTGCAGGGATTCGTACGCCGCGTGGTCCATGAACGATCCGTCCAACTCCACGACGGCGTCCGCCCCTTGGGGCACGAGGTGCAGGGTCCGGCTGAGCCGGGGCACCGCGAGGAAGGTCAACTGCCCTCGGACATGTACGTAATGGACTCCCCCTGTCTCGTCGTGTCTGACTTCGTAGGTGATCCGGGTGCGAGCGAGGCGGTTCAGGGCGACGCCGACGGCGACCGCGACGCCCAGCATCACTCCTTCGAGGACGCCGAGGAGAACGACGCCCAGGGTTGTCACCGCGTAGACCAGGACCTCGCGGTGGCGGGTCACCGTGCGAATGTGGTGCAGGGACACCATCTGGATGCCGACGGCCATCACCAGGGCGGCGAGTGAGGCGAGCGGGATCAGCTCCAGGATCGGAACCATCAGCAACGCGGCGACTACTACGAAAACGCCGTGCAGCATCGTGGAGTTCCGGCTCACGGCACCGGCTTGTACATTCGCCGAACTCCGCACGGCCACGCCCGCGACCGGCAGTCCGCCGAGCGCACCGGACACGACGTTGGCGACGCCCTGGCCGAGCAGTTCACGGTTCAGGTCGGCACGGCCGACGCGAGCCGCTCCGCCGCCGGTGGCCCGTCCGGCCAGCAGCTCGGGCCGGGAGGCCACCAGCTTGTCCACGGCGACCGCGCCGAGCAGCGACTGCACGCTGCACACCAGGGTGACGGTGAGCACGGCGGCGGCGACGCCGAGCGCGGGTCCTTCGGGCAGCCCGGCCAGCGCATGGCTGCGCCAGGACGGCAGGTCGACCTTGGGCAGGACCAGCCCGGCGAGCGCGGCGGTGAGTGTGGCGCCGCTGACGGCGACGAGCGCGGCCGGCACCTTGCGCAGAACGCGCCCCGCCCGGCCGGGAAGCCGTGGCCAGACCAGCAGCAGGGTCAGGGTCAGCACGCTCATCGACACGGCGGCGGGATGCAGGCCGGCCAGCTGGGCGGGCAGCGCGCGGAGATTGTCGAGGACCGAACTCTCCGGCGTACCCCCGAGGACGATGTGCAGCTGGGCGACGGCGATCGTCACGCCGATCCCGGCGAGCATGCCGTGGACGACGGCGGGGCTGACGGCGAGCGCCGTGCGGGCCACGCGCACGCAGCCGAGGGCGAGTTGGACGAGCCCGGCGAGGACGGTGATGGCGCAGGTCGTACGCCACCCGTACCGCTGGATGAGGTCGGCGGTGACGACGGTGAGCCCGGCGGCGGGGCCGCTCACCTGGAGCGGGGAGCCGCCGAGCCGTCCGGCGACGAGTCCGCCGACGGCGGCGGCGACCAGGCCGGCCTGGAGCGGTGCGCCGGTGGCGAGGGCGATGCCCAGGGAGAGAGGCAGGGCGATCAGGAAGACCGCGATCGAGGCCGACACATCGGCGCCCGCGACGCGGAAGCGGCGAGGCGGTGTCGGCGGCGGTGGGGGGCTGTGGGGCTGGTGCATGCGCTTTGTCCGAGTCGGGTCGGGGGCGCGAGTGGGGATGCAGGCAGACATGTTTCCCGTCTCCTCCGGGGCAGCGCGGTCGCGGAACAGGTGGTCCCCCGTCGATGCGCGGGGGGCGGGTCGCGGCCGTGGGTCACGGCGTGCAAGCGGCGGGATAATTCAACGCTCGGTAAACGGATCGTAATGCACGGTAAAGGACGTGTATGTATTTTCGGGGCAAATGGGTTAACGAATCACCTCAATGAGTGAAGTGGACTTTTGATCGGCTTGTCGTACTAATTCCTTCTCGGTCCCATGCGACCTTGACGGCGCCGCGCCCGAAAGCGCCGGCCCGAACGAAGGAAGAGGTGGGCGGACATGGCCGTCACCAAGAGGATCGCCGCAGGTGTCATGGCCGTCGCGGCCTGTGCCGCTTCACTCGCCGGCTGCGGGGCGGAAACCACCGGCTCCTCCGGTGCGAAGGGGGGCGCGCACGATGCGAAGAAGGCGGCCCCGGCACCGGCACCCAAGAGCGCGGCCCGGCTGATCGGCGACGGCTCCACCGCGTACACCGGAGCCCAGCCCTACCAGCCCAGGCCCGAGCGCCTCAAGCCCGGCCAGAAGCCGCCGCAGTTCGTCGTCTTCTCCTGGGACGGCGCGGGTGAGGACAGCCAGCGGCTGTTCTCCCGCTTCCGCAAGGTGGCCAAGGCCAACAAGGCGACGATGACGTACTTCCTGAGCGGTGTGTACCTGCTCCCGGAGGACAAGCGCGACCTGTACCGGCCACCCCGGCACTCGCCGGGCCGCTCCGACATCGGCTTCAACGACGAGCAGGGCATCGCCGACACCGTGAAGCAGCTGCGGCTGGCCTGGCTGGAGGGCAGCGAGATCGGCACCCACTTCAACGGCCACTTCTGTGGCAGCGGAGGCGGTGTCGGTGAGTGGTCGGTGGAGGACTGGAAGAACGAGATCGCCCAGGCGAAACGTTTCGTGAAGTCCTGGAAGACCACCACGGGCATGACGAAGGCGTCCCCACTGCCCTTCGACTACGAGAAGGAACTCGTCGGCGCCCGCACGCCCTGCCTGGAAGGGCAGAAGAACTTCATGAGCGCGGCCCGCGAACTGGGCTTCCGCTACGACACGAGCGGTGTCAACGACCAGCTCTGGCCCGCGAAGAAGCAGGGCCTGTGGGACCTGTCCATGCAGCTCGTCCCGGTCCCCGGCCGCCGCTTCGAGACGCTGACCATGGACTACAACTTCTACATGAACCAGTCCCAGGCACGCACGGGCGCCAAGGGCCGGCACGAGTACTGGGGCGACCAGTTCCGCGACGGTCTCCTCAAGGGCTTCGAGCGCGCCCACGACGGCAACCGCGCACCCCTGCTCATCGGCAACCACTTCGAGTCGTGGAACGGCGGCGTCTACATGCGCGCCGTCGAGGAGGTCATCGAACGCGTCTGCACGAAGGCCGACGTGCGCTGTGTCTCGTTCCGGCAGCTCGCCGACTGGCTGGACGCGCAGGATCCGCAGACCCTGGCGAGGTTGCGCACGCTCGGGGTCGGTGAGGCGCCGAAGGGGGGCTGGGCGACCTTCCTGGCGGGGCGGCCGGGCCCGGCCCCGAAGGGGGTACCGGGGGCTCCGGCTGCCAAGCGGTAGCGATTGGGTGGGTGCGATTCTTTGGCCGCGGGTCGGTGGGGGCTGGTCGCGCCCGCGGCGGAGCCGCAGACAGATACAGCCCCGCGCCCATTCGGGGCGCTGCGCGCACCCGACCTCAGACGGTGGTTGCTGCCAACTGCTCGCCCAGTACGAAGCCGGGGTCCACCTGGGCCGCCAGGTCGACTCCGGTGCGGGCGTTGGCCCAGGAGTGGGCGTTCTTCAGATGGAAGTGGACCATCTGGTGGGTGTAGCGCTCCCAGTCGCGCAGCTCGTACCTGGCGTCGACGGCCGTCCGCAACCGGCGCAGGGAACGGTGGTTGGTGTCCTCCAGGTGCTCGAACCGTGCGGTCCGGCCCTTCTCCATGGCACGCACCCAGTCCGAGTGCCCGACCGTTTCCAGGAGGTCGTCCCCGACTTCGGCGCGGAGGAAGTCGACGTCGTCCTGACCCTGCACCTTGTTGCCGATGACCTTCAGGGCGACGCCGAAGTCCTGGGCGTACTCCTTGTACTGGCGATAGACGGAGACTCCCTTCCGGGTCGGTTCGGCGACGAGGAACGTGATGTCGAAGCGGGTGAACAGGCCGGACGCGAAGGAGTCCGAGCCCGCGGTCATGTCGACGACGACATACTCGCCCGGGCCGTCGACGAGATGGTTCAGGCACAGCTCCACCGCGCCCGTCTTGGAGTGGTAGCAGGCCACTCCGAGATCGGCTTCGGTGAACGGGCCGGTGACCATCAAACGGACGGCGCCGCCGTCGAGTTCCACCGGCCGCGCGCAGGCGTCGTACACCGGATTGGTCTCCTGGATCCGCAGCAGGCGCGAGCCTCCGCCGGGCGGGGTCGTCTTGATCATCGCGTCGGCACAGGCGATGCGTGGGTTCGTGCCGCGGAGGTACTCCTTGATCAGCTCCATCCGCTCGCCCATCGCGGGCATCGCGGCGGCTTCGGTGTCGTGAAGGCCGAGTGCGGCGCCCAAGTGCTGGTTGATGTCGGCGTCGATGGCGAGGACCGGCGCCCCGGAGGCCGTGAGGTGGCGGATGAACAGCGAGGACAGCGTGGTCTTGCCGCTGCCGCCCTTCCCGACGAAAGCAATTTTCATGTTCACTAACGGTAGTGGAGTGAGCGCTGAGAGTGTCCAGGGGGCGTGAGGAAGTCCACTCCTTCGTGGGTGGGCTCCCTGGAGTGCGTAGGGTCGTACTCATGAGTACGACAGGCGCGACCGCCGATCCGCTCGCGGCCCTGGGGGCACTGCCAGGGGTGGCCGACTCCGTGGAGTCCGTGCGCAAGGCCGTGGACCGGGTCTACGGGCATCGCATCATGCGGCGACGAAGCAACGAGATCACCGGTGAGGCGGCACTGCGCGGCGCGCGCGGTTCCGCGGCCCTCTCCGGCGCCGACTGGGCCCTCGAAGAGGTGCGCCGGCGCACCGACTTCAGCGGTGACGACGAGGCCCGGGTCGTCGGCGCGGCCCTCCGGCTGACCGCGGAGGCGGGCCAACTCCTGTCCATCTGGCGCCAGTCACCGCTTCGCGTGCTGGCCCGGCTCCATCTGGTCGCCGCCGCGGGCACGGGCGACGAGGTGGGACGCCCGCGCCAGGACGGTGAGCCAGTCGAGGAGCCGGCGGTCGACCTGCCGCTGCCGAGTGCGGCGGAGGTGTCCGGACGGCTGGAGGGACTCGCGGAGCTGATCATCGCGGGAGGCTCGGCCCCCGCCCTGGTCACAGCCGCTGTCGTGCACGGCGAACTCCTCGCGCTGCGCCCCTTCGGCTCCCACAACGGCCTCGTCGCGCGCGCGGCCGAGCGGATCGTCCTGGTCGGCAGCGGCCTCGACCCGAAGTCCGTGTGCCCGGCCGAGGTCGGCCACGCCGAACCGGGCCGCGCGGCCTATCTGGCCGCACTCGACGGCTATGTCTCCGGCACCCCGGAGGGCATGGGGGCGTGGATCGCCCACTGCGGTCGGGCAGTCGAACTCGGGGCGCGTGAATCGGTGGCCGTGTGCGAGGCGTTGCAGCGTGGGGCGGCGTAGGGAAGTAAGAAATGACGGCACAAGGGAAGTGAAAAGGCCCTCCGTGGAGGGCCGGCAAAGGAATGCGGCGGTACGAGGATTCGTACCGCCGCTGGCATGTCCACCCGGTTACCAAGCGTCCTCGATAGTGTTGCCCATCAGGGCGGGTACTTGGCCCGTCACCTGGTGCGGCTGGCCCGTAATCGACGGGTCGACGTCGCGTGGGTGCCCGGTTTTCATGCGCGGTCCGTGTGGCCAAATGCGTTATTAAGGTGATCCTTTCGGATGTCCTTGGTCTCGCGGGCCGTTGAGTCCTTTCTACTCCTGGACCGGAGCAAGCGGAAGCCCTGACTGCACTTCTTTACTTTTATCCTCAAACAGCAATGAATCGGGCGCTGGTGTGCCCGGACGGGGCGGGAGTGGCGGATCAGGCGACCGTGGGGCGGCGCCTGCTCGCGTACCAGACGAGACCGGCCGTGGCGGCTGCCGCGCCTATCGCGGCGGCGGCGACCAGGGCCGGACGCGGCGGTACGGAGAGGGCGGGCAGTCGCTGCTTCAGCCGGACCGGGCGGTGGAAGTCCAGGATCGGCCACCCGCGGGCGACCGCTTCCCGGCGCAGTGCCCGGTCCGGGTTCACGGCGTGCGGATGGCCCACGGACGCCAGCATGGGGACGTCGGTGACGCTGTCGCTGTAGGCGTAGCAGCGCGCGAGGTCGTATCCCTCGGACTCCGCCAGCTCTTTGATCGCCTCGGCCTTCGTCGGCCCGTACGCGTAGTACTCCACCTCGCCCGTGAAGCAGCCGTCGTCGCCGACGACCATGCGTGTGGCCACCACCCGGTCCGCGCCGAGCAGTTCGCCGATCGGCTCGACGACCTCCGCGCCCGACGTGGACACGATCACCACGTCACGGCCGGCGGTGTGGTGCTCCTCGATGAGGGAGGCAGCCTCGTCGTAGATGATCGGGTCGATCAGGTCGTGCAGCGTCTCGGCGACGATCTCCTTGACCTGCTGGACGTTCCAGCCGCGGCACAGCGCGGACAGGTACTCGCGCATGCGCTCCATCTGGTCATGGTCGGCACCGCCCGCCAGGAAGACGAACTGGGCATATGCGGTGCGCAAGACGGCCCTGCGGTTGATCAGACCGCCTTGGTAGAACGACTTGCTGAACGTGAGCGTGCTCGACTTCGCAATGACCGTCTTGTCCAGGTCAAAGAAGGCGGCTGTGCGGGGCAAGGAGTGGTTTTCCACGAGGCTGAGCATAGGCGCCCACCATTCGGCGTAAGGTGTGGCCCGTGGGTTTGCCTGAGAGGGCTCTCGGGTACACCATGGAAGTCACGGATCGTTCGCGACCGTGCTAACCCGGTCCGGCTCCTCCCCCCCCGAGTCGAACCGTGGGGACGACCCCCGCTCTCCCCCCCGGCGGGGGTCGTCGCATGTCCGGGTGGGTTTTCTTTCTCCCAAGCAACACTCTTCGCGGCCGTGGTGCCGTCCGAGGCGGCTCCGGCCGCCTCTTTCGCATGTCCGCCTCTCGTCACTGTGGGTAACTGAAGCGCTGCTCTGTGGAAAGTCGAACGTCACTCACCTGTTTGGGTGGCGGCGATATTCACAACCACCGAGTTGTCCACAGATTTCGATCAAGATCCACACGATTTCTGGGATCCCTGCACCGTGATTCCAACGCGTCCCGCTCGCGGCCAAGTTCATGGCCGGGTCCGTTTGTCGGACGCGTTTGGCCGGTTTCTGTCGGCCGTTCATATAGCGAAGGGGGCCGGAAAACATGGCAGGAGCCATCACACACGACAACGATCAGTCCGCGGCCGAGGGACGGCAGAGCGGACCGCTGATCGTCACAGAGGACGCCGACCTGCTCGACGACCTGTTGCGGCTCTGCGCGGCGGCCGGTGCCACCCCCGAAGTGCACCACGGGGTGCCGGAGCGAGGCGGAGGCTGGGAGGCTGCCCCGCTCGTCCTGGTCGGCGACGACGCCGTACGGCGGGTGCGCGGGGCCGCGCGGCGCCGGGGAGTGGTACTGGTCGGGCGGGACCAGGACGACTCCGGGGTCTGGCGGCGGGCCGTCGAGATCGGCGCCGACCATGTCCTGATGCTGCCCGACGGAGAGCAGTGGCTCGTCGACCGGATCGCCGACGTCGCCGAGGGCGTCGGCAGGCCCGCGCTCACCGTCGGCGTCATCGGCGGCCGGGGCGGGGCCGGAGCGTCCACCCTGGCCTGCGCGCTCGCGGTCACCTCCGCGCGCGAGGGACTGCGGACCCTGCTCGTGGACGCGGATCCGCTGGGCGGCGGACTCGACGTGCTCCTCGGCGGCGAGACGGCCGACGGACTGCGCTGGCCGGCCTTCGCCGCCTCGCGCGGCAGGGTCGGCGGCGGCGCCCTGGAGGAATCGCTGCCGAAACTGCACTCCCTGAGGGTGCTGAGCTGGGACCGCGGAGACTGCGTGGCCGTCCCGCCCCAGGCAGTACGGGCGGTGCTCGCCGCGGCCAGACGGCGCGGCGGCGCGGTCGTCGTCGACCTGCCGCGGCGGATCGACGACGGCGTCGCGGAAGTCCTCGCCCAACTGGACGTGGGGATCCTGGTAGTCCCCGGCGAACTGCGCGCCGTCGCCGCGGCCGGCCGGGTGGCGTCCGCCGTCGGCATGGTCCTGCGCGACCTGCGCGTGGCGGTACGGGGGCCGTACACGCCCGGACTGGACGACCACGAGGTGGCCCGGCTGCTGAACCTGCCCTTGGCAGGTGAGGTCCCCGTCGAATCGGCCCTGACGCGCCCGCACGAGGGCAAGGCGCCGCCAGGAGGGGCAACACGCGGGCCGCTGGCCCGGTTCTGCACGGTGTTCTGGGAGCGGGCGCTGGCCGAGGCAGGTGGCGTATGAGCGGCGTGCGCTGGGACGAGGGACCGGGGGCGCCTGCCGGGCTGCTGGACGGCGTACGGCAGTGGCTGGCCGAGAGCGGCGCGGAGGCGACCCCCGCGCGCGTGGCGCAGGCCCTGCGGGAGCAGGGGCGGGTGCTCGGGGACGCCGAAGTGCTGGGTGCCGCCGAACGGTTGAGGTCAGAGCTGGTCGGCACCGGCCCACTGGAGCCGCTGCTCGCCGATCCGTCGGTCACCGACGTACTGGTGGCGGCCCCGGACCGGGTGTGGGTGGACCGGGGCGGCGGATTGGAACTGACCCCCGTCTCCTTCCCGGACGCCGGCGCCGTACGACGGCTGGCGCAGCGCCTCGCCGCGGTGGCCGGACGGCGGCTCGACGACGCCCGGCCATGGGTCGACGCCCGGCTGCCCGACGGGACCCGTCTGCATGCGGTACTGCCCCCGGTGGCCGTCGGCTGCACCTGCCTGTCGCTGCGGGTGGTACGGCCGCGCGCGTTCACCCTGGACGAGTTGATGGCCGCGGGGACGGTACCGCCGGGCGGCGACCGGGTGTTGCGGGCGCTGCTCGACGCTCGGCTGTCCTTCCTGATCAGCGGCGGGACGGGATGCGGCAAGACCACCCTCCTCAGCGCGCTGTTGGGCCTGGTCGGCCCGGGCGAGCGGATCGTGCTCGCCGAGGACTCGGCGGAGCTGCGGCCCGATCATCCGCACGTCGTACGGCTGGAGACCAGGCCGGCCAACCAGGAGGGCGCTGGCCTGGTCAACCTCGAGGATCTGGTGCGGCAGTCGCTGCGGATGCGGCCCGACCGGTTGGCGGTCGGGGAGGTTCGAGGCGCCGAGGTCGTGCACCTGCTGGCAGCGCTGAACACGGGTCACAGCGGCTGCGGGACGGTCCACGCGAACGCGGCGGCGGACGTACCGGCCCGGCTGGAGGCGCTGGGTACGGCCGCGGGGCTCGACCGGACCGCGCTGCACAGCCAGTTGGCGGCCGCGCTGTCGGTGGTCCTGCATCTCGTCCGCGACCGGGCCGGGCGGCGCCGGATCGCCGAGGTGCATGTGCTGGAGCGGGACCCGTCAGGGCTGGTGGTGACGGTTCCGGCGCTGCGGTGGGGCGAGGAGGCGTTCGCGTACGAGCGGGGGTGGGAGCGGTTGCGGGGGCTGCTTCGCGCCGGCGGTCACAAGGGGCAAGGGAGTGAACCGGCGTGACGGGGACGGGAGAGTTGGCGATGGGTGTGGCCGGGGTGTGCGTAGGGGCGGTCTGCTGGTTGCTGGGCGGGCGGTATCCGGGGGCGCGGCGGGCGGAGTTGCTGCTTGCCGGGGTCGGGGCGGTGGGGACCGGGCCGCCTCCGTGGGAACGGGCGGTCGGTGAACTGCGGCGGCTGCGTGGGCGGTTGCGGGCCGAGTGGTGGTCGGTGGCCGTCGGGCTGATGGTGGCGCTGGTGGGCGTCTCCGTCGTACCGGCGGTGTTGGGCGCGGCGGGGGTGCCGTTGCTGCGCCGGGTCAGGCTGGCCGGTGAGGTGCGGCGGGCGCGGGAGCGGCGGGGCGACGAGGTGATCGCGCTGTGCGCGGCGCTCGCCGGTGAGGTGCGGGCCGGACGGCAGCCGGGGGAGGCGCTGCTGCGGGCGGCACGCGACTCCGGTGGGCTCGGTGTGGCGCAGGCGTCGGTGCTGGCGGCGGCGCGGTTCGGCGGTGATGTACCCGGGGTGCTCGCCGCGGCGGCCCGACAACCGGGCGCGGAGGGGCTGTTGGGCCTCGCGGCGTGCTGGCGGGTGGCCGTGGACCAGGGCGCCGGACTGGCGGCCGGACTGGACCGCCTGGAAGGGGCTTTGCGCGCCGACCGGGACCAACGGGCCGACCTGCGTGCCCAGTTGGCGGGTGCCCGGTCGACGGCGGTGATGCTCGCCGGCCTGCCGGTGCTGGGCCTGGTCCTGGGCACGGCACTGGGCGCGGACCCCCTGCACATGCTGCTGCACACCGGCGCCGGACTTGGCTGCCTGCTGGTCGGCGGGGTGCTGGAGGGCGTGGGGCTGTGGTGGGCACTGCGGATCGTGCGGGGAGCGGAAGCGGTATGAGGGCCGGCGGAGTGGATGACGGGGGCCGTCCCGGTGCGGCTGCTGAGGGTGGCCGGAGAGGGGAGCTGACGTGAGCGCGGAGGTTTTCCACAGGCTGGGGGCGGCGCTGGGGGTCGTGCTGGCCCTGGGATGGCTGCTGCGGTGGATCGAGACGGTACGCCGTGAACGCAGGGTGCACCGGAGGCTGGCCCGGCTGCTCGCGCCGGAGCTGGAGCGGGAACGCGCTCCGGTGGGGCGGTGGTTGGGAGCCCGAGGGACTGTACGTCGGTGGCTGCCGGTGGCGGGTGCGGTGAGCGCCGGGTGGGTGCTGGTCGGCGGCGGGGCCGGAGTCGTGGTGGGGCTGGTCGCGGGGTTCGGGCTGTGGCGGTGGCGACTGCGGCGGTCGGCCTGTGGTCCGGCGGCGGAGGACGTCGACGCGGCCGAGGCGGCACGGCAACTCCCGCTCGCCGCCGATCTGCTGGCGGCCTGTATCGCCGCCGGCGCCGGTCCGGTGATCGCGGCCCAGGCCGTGGGCGAGGCGTTGGCGGGACCGGTCGGGGAGCGGCTGGCGCGGGGTGCGGCGGAGGTGCGGCTCGGCGGCGAACCGGCCGAAGCCTGGCGGAGGTTGGCGTCGATACCGGGCGCCGGCCCGCTGGCGACGCTGCTGGAGCGGGCCGACGAGTCGGGCGTACCCGCGGCCGGGCCCGTCGCCCGCCTCGCAGCCGACACCCGCGCCGACTGGGGCCGCTCGGCGACGGAACGGGCCCGGCGGGCGGCCGTCATGGTCACCGCGCCGGTGGGGCTGTGCTTCCTGCCCGCGTTCATCGCGATCGGCGTACTGCCTGTGGTGATCGGGCTGGCGGACGGGCTGCTGGGCGGGGGTGGCGGATGACGTGAGCGGCGCCTGATCAGGAGCAGGTCGTCAACGGAAGTTCATCAACAGCAAGTCGTCAACAACAAGTCGTCAACAGAGTTGAAAATTACGGGAGTTGAGATGTTCACAGTGGTACGGGAGCGGATGTGCGCCCTGGTATGCAGGACGCGTGCGGTGCTGGTGGCGCGGAGGGATGCCGGAATGGTGACTTCGGAATACGCCGTTGGCATCATCGCCGCGGTGGCCTTCGCCGCGGTGCTCTACAAAGTGGTGACGAGTGGGCAGGTCAGCTCGGAGTTGCAGGCCATCGTGAAGAAGGCCCTCGATGCCAAAATGTGAACGCCAGGGCCGGGAGCGGGATGTGGGGCGGTTCCGGGATCGGGGGTTCGTGACCGCCGAGGCCGCTGTGGTCCTGCCCGCGCTGGTGCTGTTCTCGATGGGGCTGGTCTGGGCGCTGCTCGTCGCCGCAGCGCAGATCCAGTGCGTGGACGCGGCCCGGGCCGGTGCCCGGGCCGCCGCCCGGCAGGACCCGCCCGGCGCGGTCGCCGAGGTGGCTCGCGGAACCGCCCCGCGCGGGGCGGAGGTCACCGTCACCAGAGAGGGCGACCTCGTGCGCGTGCAGGTGGTGGCGCAGCCGCCGGGGCTCGGTGGGCTGACCGTCGATGTGGCGCACGAAGCGGTGGCGTTGGCGGAGGAGACGGTGGGGGTGGGTGCATGACGCGTCTGGGAGGCGGGTGGACCGCCAGGCTCGCCAGAGCTGTCTCCGCGCGCTCGATCCGCTCCGACCGTGGCTCCGCCACCGTTTGGAGCGTGGGTGCCATCGCCGTCCTGTGTGTGGTGTTCGGCGTCGTGCTTGCCATGGGGCAGGCCGCTGTGGCCCGGCATCGGGCGGCCGCCGGTGCGGATCTGGCGGCTCTCGCGGCGGCGGACCACTGGACGGAGGGCGCCTCGGTGGCCTGTGCACAGGCGGACCGGGTGGCCGCGGCCCAGGGCACCCGGCTCGTTCGGTGCGCGTTGGTGGGCGAGACGTCGGACCTGACGGTGACAGCGGGACGGGGAGTGTTCGGGGCGGAGGTCAGGTCGAGGGCGGGTCCACCAGGGCTCCCTGGCCCTCTGAGGCCGACCGAGCCGCCCCCGTAAGGGCAGGCCCTGGCCTCAACCCCTGTCGTCCGGAGCCTTCTCCTCAGGCGACCCCTGCAGCAGGACCGTCAGCAATCGCACGGCCCCCCGTTTGTGCAAGGGATCGTTGCCGTTGCCGCACTTGGGGGACTGGATGCAGGACGGGCAGCCGGCGTCGCACTCGCAGGCGGCGATGGCCTGGCGGGTGGCCGTCAGCCAGGAACGGGCCGTGTGGAAGGCGCGCTCCGCGAAGCCCGCGCCGCCCGGGTGGCCGTCGTACACGAAGACCGTGGGGAGGAGGGTGTCCGGGTGGAGCGGGACGGAGACGCCGCCGATGTCCCAGCGGTCGCAGGTCGCGAACAGGGGCAGCATGCCGATCGACGCGTGCTCGGCGGCGTGCAGGGCGCCGCCGAGGATCTCCGGGTTGATGCGGGCGGCGTCGAGCTGGTCCTCGGTGACCGTCCACCACACGGCACGGGTGCGCAGCGTACGCGGAGGGAGGTCGAGCTTTGTCTCACCCAGGACTTCGCCGGTGATGACGCGTCGGCGCAGGAAGGAGACGACCTGGTTGGTGACCTCGACGGAGCCGTAGCAGAGGCGGCCGTCGCCCCACGGGATCTCGACGTCGGTCTCCAGGACGGCGATGGACGTCGTGTCGCGGGCGACCGTCGAATAGGGCGGGTTCGCCTCCTCGACCAGGGCGACCGAGTCCGCCAGGTCGAGGGAGCGGACGAGATATGTGCGGCCCTGGTGGAGGTGGACCGCGCCCTCGTGCACGGTGGTGTGCGCGGCGCCCGCGTCGACCGTACCGAGCAGCCGTCCCGTGCCCTCCTCGACGATCTGGACCGGGTTGCCGCCACCGCCTCGGATGTCGGTCAGGTCGGCGGCCCGTTCACGGCGTGTCCAGTGCCAGGCCTTGGTGCGGCGCCGGAGCAGCTTCGCGGCCTCCAACTGCGGGAGCAGGGCGGCGGTCTCGGGGCCGAAGAGTTCCAGGTCCTCCTCGACCAGAGGGGATTCGGCCGCCGCGGCACACAGATGGGGGGCCAGGACGTACGGGTTGTCCGGGTCCAGGACCGTCGACTCGACCGGCTGGTCGAACAAGGCCTCCGGGTGGTGGACGAGGAACGTGTCCAGCGGGTCGTCGCGGGCGACCAGGATCGCCAGCGCGCCCTGTCCGGCACGTCCGGCGCGGCCCGCCTGCTGCCACAGGGAGGCGCGGGTGCCCGGGTAGCCGGCGATGACGACGGCGTCCAACCCGGAGACATCGATGCCGAGTTCGAGGGCGGTGGTGGCGGCGAGGCCGAGGAGTTCGCCTGAGTGCAGGGCCTGTTCGAGGGCTCTGCGCTCCTCGGGGAGGTAGCCGCCGCGGTAGGCGGCCACGCGCCGGGCAAGCGAGCGGTCGATCTCGGACAGTCGCTCCTGGGCGATCACAGAGATCAGTTCGGCGCCGCGCCGGGAGCGTACGAAGGCCACCGAGCGCACGCCCTGGAGGGTGAGGTCGGTCAGCAGGTCGGCGGTCTCCGCGGTGGCCGTACGGCGGACCGGGGCGCCCTTCTCGCCGTGCAGGTCGGTGAGCGGGGGTTCCCATAGGGCGAACACCAGTTCACCACGCGGTGAGGCGTCGTCAGCGACCTCGACCACCGGGAGGCCCGTCAGACGGCCGGCTGTGACGGACGGCTCGGCGGCCGTGGCGGAGGCGAGCAGGAAGACGGGGGAGACGCCGTAGCGGGCGCACAGGCGGCGCAGCCGGCGCAGGACCTGGGCGACGTGGGAGCCGAAGACGCCGCGGTAGGTGTGGCATTCGTCGATGACGACGTACTTCAGCGCCTTCAGGAATGAGGACCAGCGGGGGTGGGACGGGAGTATCCCCCGGTGCAGCATGTCCGGGTTGGTGAGGACGTAGTTCGCGTACTGGCGGACCCACTCGCGTTCCTCGACGGGAGTGTCGCCGTCGTACACGGCAGGTCGTACCGCGTTTCCCAAAGGTTGTGAAAGTTCCTTCACGGAACGTCGCTGGTCGGCTGCGAGGGCTTTGGTCGGGGCGAGGTACAGGGCGGTCGCCCCGCGGCCGTTGGGGGCCTCGGAGCCGTCCAGGAGGCGGGAGAGGACCGGTACGAGGTACGCGAGCGACTTGCCCGAGGCGGTGCCTGTGGCGACGATCACGTTGTCGCCGTCCAGGGCGTGCTCGGCGGCCAGTGCCTGGTGGGCCCAGGGGTGTTCGATACCGGCGGCCTGGACGGCCGCGATGACCTCCGGGCGAATCCGGTCGGGCCAGACGGCATGGCGGCCCGCACGTGGGGGCAAGTGCTCCGTATGAGTGATGCGCGAAGCCCGGCTCGGCCCCGAGGCGAGCCGGTCCAGGATCGTGCCCGGATCGGGTCGCGCGGCGGCGAAAGCGGAGGGTCGTTCGGATCGGTGATTCTTGGCCATCGGCATCGAGTGTGTCACTGGCGTGACGGACAATGGGGCCAAGGCGTCGTGCACGCCCTGCGGTAAGTGATTGAATGCCATCGCGGCTGGCGAACCGTCCTGGGGACTCTGCCGAGGTGTCCCTTGGGATGACCGCTCGATTAGCAAGGTGCTGGAGGATCCGTGGACCTGTCCCTGTCGACCCGTACCGTCGGCGATCGTACGGTCGTCGAGGTCGGTGGCGAAATCGACGTTTATACCGCGCCCAAGCTGCGTGAGCAGCTGGTCGAGCTGGTCAACGACGGGAGTTTTCACCTCGTCGTCGACATGGAGGGCGTCGACTTCCTCGACTCCACCGGGCTCGGCGTGCTGGTCGGCGGCTTGAAGCGCGTGCGTGCCCATGAGGGCTCGCTGCGCCTGGTCTGCAACCAGGAGCGCATTCTGAAGATCTTCCGTATCACCGGTCTCACCAAGGTGTTCCCGATCCACACCTCGGTCGACGAAGCGGTGGCGGCCACCGACTGACGGCCGTTTGTCGGACGCGTGTGCGGTCACTCGTGTGCGTGTTCGTGACGGAAGAAGTTAACGAGGGGGGTTCGGGTCTCGGCGACCCGACCCCCTGACCGCACGCCCGTATTCCGAGGGGGATGCATGGCCACCGTTGAGCTCCGCTTCAGCGCGCTGCCCGAGCACGTCAGGACCGCCCGACTGGTGGCGGCAGCGGTGGCGCGCAGGGCCGGAGTGGACGAGGCCGTACTCGACGAGGTGCGACTCGCCGTTGGTGAGGCCTGCTCCCGTGCCGTCGGACTGCATCAGAGCGGTGGTATCTCGGAGCCTGTGTGGGTGACGCTGACCGAGGAGGAGAAGCTGTTCTCCATCGAGGTCGGCGACGAAGCGCCCCGATCGGCTCCCGGCGACAGCGCTCCGGGTGCCGACGGCGAGGTGGACGCGGATGTCGAAGAGGACGAGATGGGCCTCGCGGTCATCAGCGGCCTCGTCGACGACGTGGAGGTCACCGCGGGGGAGACCGGCGGATCGATCCGCATGAGCTGGCCGACCGCGCCGCCGGCCACGCTCCTCCCCTGACGCCTCCGTATACCCCCGTACAACCTCAAGGGCCCTGCTGAGCAGGGCCCTTTGGCGTTTTTATCGGCGACTTCCGGAATTAGTGAAGATATTCACGATCGGTCGCGCGATGATTTGATCAAGTGTGAATGTGTCTGCGCCATTACGCCATTTGGGTCAATGGATCTTCTGCCGATCATTTGCTGAATAGCATGGGGCAATCTATTCCGTTTCCGCGTACTGTTTTGATCAGCTTCCGGTACCTACAATCCCGTCCACATCTTGAGCTCAGCCCAAGCGTCAAGGAGGACGAATGGCGGGGCTTTCTACCCCTCATCGGTTCGACCAACCCACAACCTTCGCAGCCGCGGTACTGACCGACAACAACCGACTGATCGTGATGGTCATCGGCGTCGTCGCCCTGGCGGCGCTCGTGGTCGCCGGGGTGCTGGTGCGCCAGGTGCTCGCGGCGGGCGAGGGCACCGACAGCATGAAGGAGATCGCGACGGCGATCCAGGAAGGCGCGAACGCCTATCTGGCACGGCAGTTGCGCACGCTCGGCGTATTCGCCGTGATCGTTTTCTTCCTGCTGTTGCTGCTGCCCGCGGACGACTGGAATCAGCGCGCCGGACGGTCGCTGTTCTTCTTGATCGGCGCCGCGTTCTCGGCGGCCACCGGCTATATCGGCATGTGGCTCGCCGTGCGCAGCAACGTGCGTGTCGCGGCCGCGGCGCGGGAAGCGACACCGGCGGAAGGAGAGCCGGAAAAGGATCTCACCGACGTCTCGCACAAAGCGATGAAGATCGCTTTCCGAACGGGCGGTGTCGTCGGCATGTTCACGGTGGGCCTCGGCCTGCTGGGCGCCTCCTGTGTGGTGCTGGTGTACGCGGCCGACGCGCCGAAGGTGCTCGAGGGCTTCGGCCTCGGCGCCGCCCTCATCGCCATGTTCATGCGTGTCGGCGGCGGCATTTTCACCAAGGCCGCCGACGTCGGCGCCGACCTGGTCGGCAAGGTCGAGCAGGGCATCCCGGAGGACGATCCGCGCAACGCCGCGACCATCGCCGACAACGTGGGCGACAACGTCGGCGACTGCGCGGGGATGGCGGCCGACCTGTTCGAGTCGTACGCCGTGACGCTGGTCGCCGCGCTGATTCTCGGCAAGGCCGCCTTCGGCGACGCCGGGCTCGCCTTCCCGCTCCTGGTGCCCGCGATCGGCGTGCTCACGGCGATGATCGGCATCTTCGCGGTGGCGCCGAAGCGTTCGGACCGCAGCGGCATGAGCGCGATCAACCGCGGCTTCTTCATCTCCGCTGTGATCTCGCTCGCACTCGTCGCGATCGCCGTCTTCGTCTACCTGCCGTCGTCGTACGCCGATCTGAAGGGGGTCACCGACGAGGCGATCGCGGCCAAGGGCGGCGATCCGCGGATCCTCGCGCTCCTCGCCGTGGCCATCGGCATCGTGCTGGCGGCCCTGATCCAGCAACTGACCGGCTATTTCACCGAGACGACCCGCCGACCCGTACGGGACATCGGCAAGAGCTCCCTGACCGGCGCGGCCACCGTCGTCCTCGCCGGTATCTCCATCGGGCTCGAATCGGCCGTCTACACCGCCCTGTTGATCGGCCTCGGCGTGTACGGGGCGTTCCTCCTCGGCGGTACGTCCATCATGCTGGCGCTGTTCGCGGTGGCCCTGGCAGGCACCGGCCTGCTCACCACGGTCGGTGTGATCGTGGCGATGGACACCTTCGGGCCCGTCTCCGACAACGCGCAGGGCATCGCCGAGATGTCCGGCGACGTCGAGGGCGCGGGCGCGCAGGTGCTCACCGACCTGGACGCCGTCGGCAACACCACCAAGGCCATCACCAAGGGCATCGCCATCGCCACCGCCGTCCTGGCCGCGTCGGCGCTCTTCGGGTCGTACCGCGACGCGATCACGACCGCGGCGCGCGACGTGGGCGAGAAGGTCGGCGAGGGCGGGCCGATGAACCTCGTGATGGACATCTCGCAGCCCAACAACCTGGTCGGTCTCATCGCCGGCGCGGCGGTCGTCTTCCTGTTCTCCGGGCTGGCGATCAACGCCGTTTCGCGGTCGGCGGGTTCGGTCGTCTACGAGGTGCGGCGGCAGTTCCGCGAGCACCCCGGGATCATGAACTACACCGAGAAACCGGAGTACGGGCGCGTCGTCGACATCTGTACAAGGGATGCGCTCAGGGAACTCGCCACGCCCGGGCTGCTGGCTGTCCTGGCGCCCATCGCCATCGGGTTCACGCTCGGCGTCGGCGCGCTCGGCGCGTTTCTCGCGGGCGCGATCGGCACCGGCACACTGATGGCGGTGTTCCTCGCCAACTCCGGTGGCGCGTGGGACAACGCGAAGAAGCTGGTGGAGGACGGCCATCACGGCGGCAAGGGCAGCGAGGCCCACGCGGCGACGGTCATCGGTGACACCGTGGGCGACCCGTTCAAGGACACTGCGGGCCCGGCCATCAACCCGCTGCTGAAGGTGATGAACCTGGTCGCGCTGCTCATCGCGCCCGCGATCGTCAAGTTCAGCTACGGCGACGACAAGAACCTCGCACTGCGCGTCGTCATCGCCATCCTGTCGATCGCGGTGATCGTGGGCGCGGTGTACGTGTCCAAGCGGCGCGGGGTCGCCGGGGACGACGAGACGGAGGAGGCGGAACGAGTGGCCAAGTCGGCTGATCCCGCGGTGGTTTCGTAGCCCGAGCGGGGTTCCGCGCACCACGGTTTTGTCTCCGACGATGTCCTACGGCTGGTCAGGAACCGGCCAACGAGCGGGCGGACGACGTGTTTTGACGCGTCGACCGCCCGCTCGACATGAGTTGCCCGCCATTTTCGTGAGCCTTCTCTCTCTTGGTGCAAATGGCTGCAATAACACATCAAGCGGATGTTCGTCACGCTGCTGTCGCCCAGTTGGCGTGTATGTTCCGGGGCCGAGAGCCATGGAAGGGACCAATCCGGTGAACAAGAAGCTCGCGGTCGCACTGTCCGGCGGTGCGGTACTGGTACTGGCGCTGTCGGGATGCAGCAGCGACGACGGCAACGAGAAGCTGGATGCCTGGGCCAAGCAGGTGTGCGACGCGGTGAAACCGCAGGCGAAGAAGATCGAGGCCGCCAACGCCGCGATCCAGAAGGAGACCTCCGACAACAGCACGCCGGAGGCCGTCCAGAAGACCGACGCGCAGGCCTTCCAGGACATGGCGGACTCCTACAAGGCGATCGGCACGGCCGTGAACACCGCAGGCGCGCCGAACGTCGATGACGGCGAGACGAAGAAGACGAACGCCGTCAAGGAACTCAACGACATCTCGGCCTCCTACGCCAGCCTGAAGAAGCAGGTGGACGGACTCGACATCAAGAACCAGGCGAAGTTCGCCGACGGCCTCAAGGGTGTCGCCACCCAGCTGGACAAGCTCAGCCAGAGCGGAAACGACGCCCTGAAGGCTCTGGAGGAGGGTGACGTCGGCAAGGCGATGGCCAAGCAGGAGAGCTGCAAGTCGACCTCTGCCTCCCCTGCGGCCTCTTCGACGGCCAGCTGACCTTCCGCCGAGTACCCGCTTCCTCCGTCGCGTCGCCGAAGGTTTTCCAAAGGCGTACGGGTCTTCGCGCCCGTCTGTCCACAGGCGGGCGCGGCGGAGCGGCAGGGCGGACACAATGGGGGCGTGAGTAACGCCAGCCTGCACACCCTGCCCTCCGCCGACCGCTCTGACGTCGCCGCGCGCCTCCGGGGCGCACTTCTGGCCGCCGACTTCACCGCCGACGGGCTGCTCGACCTGCTCGGCGCGCCCGCGTACGCCGCGCTGGCGCGCAGCGAGACCGTGCCCGCGCTCCGGGCGACCCGTGGCGACACGCCGCTGGAACTGCTCGTACGGCTGTTCCTGTTGCAGCAGTCCGTGCCCCACGCGCGCGTGGCGGGCGTGCTGCCCGTCGACGACTGTGTGGCGAGCGGGTGGCTCATCGCCGTCGGTACGGACTCCGGGAGCGGTCGCGAGTTGGCCGCCGCCGTCGACGTACGACCTTACGGCGGGCCGGGCGGCGAGGACTGGTTCATCGTGTCCGACCTGGGGTGCGCGGTCGGGGGCGCCGGTGGCATCGGCAGTCACGACGCAGCCGTCGTTCTCGGGGTGGGCGGCGCCTCCACGACCCTCGCCGGCATCACCGTCCGTACGCCGGTCGCCTCCGCGCTCGACCTCGGCACCGGCTCCGGGATCCAGGCGCTGCACGCCGCCCAGCACGCCACGCGCGTGACGGCGACCGACCTCAACCCCCGCGCCCTGCACATCACCGCGCTGACGCTCGCCCTGTCCGGCGCCCCTGCGGCCGACCTGCGCGAGGGCTCCCTCTTCGAACCGGTCCGGGGGGACGAGACGTACGACCTGATCGTCTCCAACCCGCCGTTCGTGATCTCGCCGGGCGCGCGGCTCACGTACCGGGACGGCGGAATGGGCGGGGACGA
The DNA here is from genome assembly GCF_036345175.1 of Streptomyces sp. NBC_00576. Taxonomy (NCBI): domain Bacteria; kingdom Bacillati; phylum Actinomycetota; class Actinomycetes; order Kitasatosporales; family Streptomycetaceae; genus Streptomyces; species Streptomyces sp. NBC_00576. The sequence continues at coordinate 6,178,781 of NZ_CP107780.1, forward strand.
TCTGTGCCGCACGCTCGTTCAGGAGGCGGGCGAGCGGCTGCGCGAGGGCGGGTTCGCACAGTTCCTCGCCAACTGGCAGCACGTGGATGGGGAGGACTGGCAGGACAGGCTGAGGTCCTGGGTGCCGCGCGGATGCGATGCCTGGATCGTGCAGCGCGAGGTGCAGGACGTCACGCAGTACGCCGAACTGTGGCTGCGCGACGCCGGTGACCACCGCTCCGACCCGGCGGAGTACCGGGCGCACTACGACGCGTGGCTGGACGAGTTCGAGGCACGCAAGGTGAAGTCGGTCGGGTTCGGCTGGATCACGCTGCGGAGGACGGGGGTGGCCGAGCCTTCGATCACCGTGGAGGAGTGGCCGCATCCCGTCGAACAGCCGCTCGGGGACACGGTCCGGGCGCACTTCGAGCGCGTGGACTACCTGCGCGCGCACGACGACGCGGCTCTGCTCGCTGCGCACTTCAGGCTGGCGGGCGAGGTCGTGCAGGAGCAGGTCGGGCTGCCCGGCGCCGAGGACCCGGAGCACGTGGTGCTGCGCCAGAACCGCGGGATGCGCAGGGCCACCAAGGTGGACACGGTCGGCGCGGGCTTCGCGGGCGTGTGCGACGGCACGCTGAGCGCCGGGCGGATTCTGGACGCCATCGCCCAACTGGTCGGCGAGGACCCGGTGTCGCTGCGGGACCGGACACCCGCGCAGATCCGGCTGCTGGTGGAGCAGGGCTTCCTGGAGCCGTCGGGCGAGTAAGCGTTCCGGGGGGTGTGCCGTGGGGCGCTGTACTGCCGGTTCGGCCGGCGTGAGGCTGTGGTCTACGCCGTGACGACCATGGTGGAGAGGGGCGTCGTGGCCGAGGTCGGTACGGCAGGTCGCGTACCTCTGCGGCGTACGGCGGAGGGAGGCGAAGGGGCGGCGCGCGAGGCGTGGGGGAAGCGTGCGGGTGGCGCGAGTGGTGCGGACCGACCGCTTGCGGCGCCTGTGTCGCCGTGGCGAGTGCGTGGGTGGCGAGGTTCGGGCGGCATATTCGCGCCGAGTTGGAGTGGCCGGTCCGGGGCGGGCTCCGGCCACCAGTTGTGAGATTCATGGGCGGGGTTCGCGACGGACCGTGGTCGGCCGACCCGTTCGCACGGGTGCTCCGGGGTTGTCGGGCGGGTACTCAGAGGGGCCCGTGGCCGCCGTCCGCCCGGCGTTCACCTCGGGTTCGCGCGGACGCTTCCCAGGCGTGGCAGCCTCCCGGGTCCGGGGAGTCCCGGGCGGGAGGAAAGGGGCGCGCAGGGGTATGGAGAGCGGACCGGCGATCTTCGTGGGATTGGTGTTCGCCCTGTTCGGGGGCGGGCTGCTGGTGTGGACCGCGGCCCGGGTACGGCACGGGGCGCCCGTCGCCCATGGTGTGAACCCCGTCGCATCGGCGGTCCTCGCGAGCGTCGCCGCGGTGGTCGCCCTCGGGGTCGGCGCATGGTGCTTCACCCTTGTGTGAGGTGCGCGAGAGGCGTATGGGTGGGGCATACGGCGGGCCGCGCCGGTAACTGGTAGGTCCCCCTCCGAATAGGTCCGAAGGGGCAGGTCGACACTCCGGGCGGCAGGAATGGCGGTAGTCGGGTTACCGTTCGAGTGGCCGTTGCGGGCTTTTCCCGTTTGACACGGGGGCGGGATGTACCGTCACACTCCGCAGCGTCAGCATGACCCGACCCCGGGAGCAAGACCGGGGGAGACCCCCAGTGTCGACCGGAGAGAAGAGCGAAGTTGTCCCCGACCAGCGAGACCGCACAGGGCGGCCGCCGACTCGTCATCGTCGAGTCGCCTGCCAAGGCGAAGACGATCAAGGGCTATCTGGGCCCCGGATACGTCGTCGAGGCGAGCGTCGGGCACATCCGCGACCTCCCCAACGGCGCCGCAGAGGTGCCCGAGCAGTACACCGGCGAGGTGCGCCGCCTCGGGGTGGACGTCGAACACGACTTCCAGCCGATCTACGTGGTCAACGCGGACAAGAAGGCCCAGGTCAAGAAGCTCAAGGACCTGCTGAAGGACTCCGACGAACTCTTCCTCGCCACCGATGAGGACCGCGAGGGCGAGGCCATCGCGTGGCACCTCCAGGAAGTTCTGAAGCCCAAGGTCCCGGTCAAGCGGATGGTTTTCCACGAGATCACCAAGGCCGCGATCCAGGCCGCCGTCGCCAACCCGCGTGAGCTGAACCAGAAGCTCGTCGACGCCCAGGAGACCCGCCGCATCCTCGACCGTCTCTACGGCTACGAGGTCTCGCCGGTCCTGTGGAAGAAGGTCATGCCGCGTCTGTCGGCCGGCCGTGTCCAGTCGGTCGCGACCCGACTTGTGGTGGAGCGGGAACGCGAGCGCATCGCTTTCCGTTCTGCTGAGTACTGGGACCTGACGGGGACCTTCGCGACCGGCCGCGCGGGGGACTCGTCGGACCCGTCGTCGCTGGTCGCCCGCCTCTCGGCCGTCGACGGCAAGCGGGTCGCGCAGGGCCGCGACTTCGACTCCCTGGGACAACTGAAGAGCGCGAACACCCTCCACCTGGACGAGGCGAACGCCCGCGCCCTGGCCGCCGCCCTGGTGGACACCAGCTTCGCCGTCCGCTCGGTCGAGTCGAAGCCCTACCGCCGCTCGCCGTACGCCCCGTTCCGTACGACGACGCTCCAGCAGGAGGCCAGCCGCAAGCTCGGCTTCGGTGCGAAGGCGACCATGCAGGTGGCGCAGAAGCTGTACGAGAACGGCTTCATCACCTATATGCGTACGGACTCCACGACCCTGTCGGACACGGCGATCAACGCCGCCCGCGCCCAGGTCACGCAGCTGTACGGCGCCGACTACCTGCCCTCGTCCCCGCGGGTGTACGCCGGGAAGGTCAAGAACGCGCAGGAGGCGCACGAGGCGATCCGCCCGTCGGGTGATCGTTTCCGCACCCCGGCGGAGACAGGCCTCACCGGCGACCAGTTCAGGCTCTACGAGCTGATCTGGAAGCGCACGGTCGCTTCCCAGATGAAGGACGCGGTCGGCAACTCGGTCACTGTGAAGATCGCGGGCGCGTCCGCCGACGGCCGGGACGCCGAGTTCAGTGCCTCCGGCAAGACGATCACCTTCCACGGCTTCCTGAAGGCGTACGTCGAGGGCGCGGACGACCCGAACGCCGAGCTGGACGACCGCGAGAAGCGCCTGCCCCAGGTGAACGAGGGCGACGCCCTGTCCGCCGAGGAGATCACGGTCGACGGGCACGCCACCAAGCCCCCGGCCCGCTACACCGAGGCGTCGCTGGTCAAGGAGCTCGAAGAGCGCGAGATCGGCCGCCCGTCGACGTACGCGTCGATCATCGGGACCATCCTCGACCGCGGTTACGTCTTCAAGAAGGGCACGGCCCTGGTGCCGTCCTTCCTGTCCTTCGCCGTGGTCAACCTCCTGGAGAAGCACTTCGGGCGGCTCGTCGACTACGACTTCACCGCCCGGATGGAGGACGACCTCGACCGCATCGCCCGCGGCGAGGCCCAGTCCGTGCCGTGGCTGAGGCGCTTCTACTTCGGTGAGGGCGCGAAGGGCACTCCCGCCACCGGCGTCGGCGGCGCGGCCGAGGCGGGCAACGGCGACGGGGACCACCTCGGCGGTCTCAAGGAGCTGGTGACCGACCTGGGCGCGATCGACGCCCGTGAGGTGTCGTCGTTCCCGGTGGGCAACGACATCGTGCTGCGCGTGGGGCGCTACGGCCCGTACATCGAGCGCGGCGAGAAGGACTCCGAGAACCACCAGCGCGCGGACGTGCAGGAGGATCTCGCTCCCGACGAGCTGTCCGTCGAGCTGGCGGAGGAGCTGCTCGCCAAGCCGAGCGGCGACTTCGAGCTGGGTGCCGACCCCGAGTCCGGCCACCAGATCATCGCCAGGGACGGCCGCTACGGCCCGTACGTCACCGAGGTGCTCCCCGAGGGCACCCCGAAGACCGGTAAGAACGCCGTCAAGCCGCGTACGGCCTCGCTGTTCAAGTCGATGTCCCTGGACACGGTGACCCTGGCGGACGCGCTCCGGCTGATGTCCCTGCCCAGGGTCGTCGGCAAGGACGCGGAGGGCGTGGAGATCACCGCGCAGAACGGGCGTTACGGCCCCTACCTCAAGAAGGGCACGGACTCGCGGTCCCTGCAGACCGAGGACCAGCTCTTCACGATCACCCTCGAGGAGTCGCTGGCGATCTACGCCCAGCCCAAGCAGCGTGGCCGGGCCGCCGCCAAGCCGCCGCTGAAGGAGCTGGGCACGGACCCGGTCAGCGGACAGCCGGTGGTCGTCAAGGACGGTCGCTTCGGGCCGTACGTCACCGACGGGGAGAGCAACGCGACCCTGCGTTCCGGCGACAGCGTCGAGGAGATCACCCCGGAGCGCGGCTACGAGCTGCTCGCCGAGAAGCGCGCCAAGTCGCCCGCCAAGAAGACCGCGAAGAAGGCGCCGGCGAAGAAGGCCCCCGCCAAGAAGGCCGCTGCGACGAAGACCGCCGCGGCCAAGAAGACGACGGCCGCCAAGACGACCACCGCGAAGAAGACGGCCGCGAAGAAGGCCCCGGCCAAGAAGGCGACCGCGGTGAGGGCCACGGGCGAGGAGTGAGCCTGTCGGCCGGTGAGCCTGCCGGCCGATGCGGAGCGGTGGCGAGTGGTCACGACCGATTTCGGTGAGTGATCTTCACTTCGCCTTCGCACGAGCTTCGTGAAACGACCGCCCCGGCACCATCAGGTGTCGGGGCGGTCGTACGTCGGACGGCCTCTTCGGGCTGTCGGTGGCTGCCGATAGGCTGAAAGCATGACGCCAGCCGAGCAGCCAACGGCCATCCACCAGGCCCCCGACGACGCGTTGGTCGCGGACTCCCGCGAACGCGCCGTCCGTGCCCTGCTGCGCCAGCCCCAGCTGAAGAGGCTGTGGAGCGCGCAGCTGGTGGGCGGTGTCGGTGATGCGCTGGCACTGCTGGTCGTGGTGGTGCTCGTCCTCCAGGCGGCCATCGCCGAGGGTTCGTTCGGCGGCGGCTACCGAGGTGCGGCGCTCGCCGTGACCGCCGTGTTCGGGGCGCGGGTTCTGGCCACGCTGCTCTTCGGCGCCGTCCTGCTCGGCCCGCTCACGTCGCTCACCTCGCAGGAGGGCCCGCTCGACCGCCGCTGGACCATGGTCGGCGCCGACGGACTGCGCGCCGTACTCATGATCATCGCGCCGCTGTGGATCGACTGGACGCCGGAGAACGCCCTTGCCGTCCTCCTGGTGACCGCCTTCGTGACGGGCGTCGCCGAGCGCTTCTGGACGGTGTGCAGGGAGAGCGCGGCGCCCGCGCTGCTGCCCGCGCCTCCCCCGGAGGGGGCGACGGTCCGCCCGCTGCCGGACCACATGGACGCCCTGCGGCGCCTGTCCCTGCGTACGACCTTCATCGCGCTGCCGTTCGCGGGCGCGGCGCTCGTCGGCGCCGGGCTGGTCAACAACCTACTGGGCACCGGGATCGACTGGTTCGGCCGGCACCAGGGGGCCTTCGGGTCGTACGTCGCGGCCGGGCTGTTCGCCGCCTCGCTGTCCGTGCTCACCGCCCTGGAACTGCCCGACGCACGCACCCCACGCGCGCGGTCACCCCTCGAAGGCCTGCGCCGCCCCAAGTACGGCACGGCCGCCGACACGGGCCGTACGGGCGCGATCCCGCTGCTCGTGCTGGCCTGCGCGGCCGTCTCCGGCGCGGTAGCGGCGGCCGTCTCCGTGGCCGTCCTGCACGCCAAGGACCTGGGCGGTGGCCCGGTGATGTACGGGCTGTTGGTCCTCGCCCTGACCGGCGGCACGGTCGTCGGTATCCGTACGGCACCGAAGGTGCTGGTGTCGCTGTCGCGGCGCCGGCTGCTCGCGCTGGCCGTCGCCTTCACCGGGATCGCGCTGCTCGCCGCCGGGCTGGTCCCGGACGTGACGACGGTGCTGCTGATCGTCGGCCTCGCGGGCATCGGCGCGGGCGTCGCCGCCAACACCGGGCACACGCTGCTCGACCAGGAGACCGAGGACCAGCGGCGGACACGGCTGACCGAGCATCTGCACGCGGTCGTACGGGTGTCTGTGGCGCTGGCCGTGCTGATCGCCCCCCTGGTGGCCGCCCTCATCGGGCCGCACCGCCTGGAAAGCGGCAAGTTCGTGTTCGCCCACGGCGGCGCGGCGTTCACGCTGATGCTGGTGGGCGCGCTGCTGCTGCCGGTGGCCGCGCTGGTCCTGGCCAAGGCCGACGACCGTTCCGGCGTACCGCTGCGGCACGACCTGCGGGACGCGCTGCGCGGCGGCGACGACCCCGCGCAGGCACTCGCCACAACCGGCTTCTTCATCGCACTGGAGGGCGGCGACGGGGCCGGCAAGTCCACGCAGGCGAAGGCACTCGCCGAGTGGATAAGGGCCAAGGGGCACGAAGTCGTGGTCACCCGTGAGCCGGGGGCGACCCCGGTGGGCAAGCGGCTGCGGTCGATCCTGCTGGACGTGTCGAGCGCCGGGCTGTCGCACCGTGCGGAGGCGCTGCTGTACGCGGCGGACCGCGCGGAGCACGTCGACACGGTCGTACGGCCTGCCCTGGAGCGGGGCGCGGTCGTCATCTCCGACCGGTACATCGACTCGTCGGTGGCCTATCAGGGCGCGGGCCGGGACCTCTCCCCGACGGAGATCGCACGGATCTCGCGCTGGGCGACCGACGGCCTGGTGCCGCATCTGACTGTCCTGCTGGATGTTTCTCCGGAGGCCGCGCGCGAGCGGTTCACGGAGGCGCCGGACCGGCTGGAGTCGGAGCCGGCCGAGTTCCACGAGCGCGTGCGCTCCGGTTTCCTCACGCTGGCCGCCGCCGACGCGGGCCGCTATCTGGTCGTGGACGCGGCGCAGGAGCCCGAGGCGGTCACGACGGTCGTCCGGCACCGGCTCGACCTGATGCTGCCCCTCTCCGAGGCAGAGGTGAAGGCCCAGGAGGAGGCGCGCAAGGCGGCCGAGGAGGAGGCCAGGCGCAAGGCGGAGGAAGAGGCCGCGCGCAAGGCCGAGGAGGAGCGCGTCGAGCGCGAGCGCCAGGAGACGCTGGCCAGGCTGCGCGCCGAGGAGGAGGAGCGCAAGCGCCGCGAGCTGGAGGAGGCGCAGCGCCGCGAGGCCGAACGCCAGGCGGAGGAGGCCCGGCAGCGGGCCGAGGACGCGCGCCGCCGCGCCGAGGAGGAGCGGGTACGGCTGCTCGCGGAGGAGAAGGCCCGCGCCGAGGCCGAGGCCCGCCGCAAGGTCGAGGAGGACCGCCGACGCAGGCAGGCCGAGGAGGAGGCGCGGCTGCACGCGGAGGCGGAGGAACGGCGCCTGGAGAAGCAGCGGAAGGCCGAGGAGGCCCTGGTCCGCGCGGAGGCCGAGCGGCGCCGGGTCGCGGAGGCGGCGGCTTCTGCCGCGGCCGCGGCTTCGGCGGCGGTGGCTGCCGCGGCGGCTGCGGAGAGTGCGGCGGCTGCGGAGAGTGCGGCTTCAGGCAGTGGTACGACTGGGGTTGGGGCTGCGGGTTCTGGTGCGGCGGGTGGCGGACGGTCCGGCGGTTCCGATGCGGAGGTGACGGCCAAGCTGCAGAAGCCGCCGATGCCTCCGGGGGCGGCCGACGAGACCGCGGTGTTGCCGCCGGTTCCCTCGGGTGCGGCGGACGAGACGGCTGTGCTGCGTCCTGTGGTGCCGGGTGCGACGGACGAGACCGCGGTGCTGCCGGCGGTGCCCCCGGGAGCGGCCGACGAGACGGCTGTGCTGCCGCCCGTGGTGCCGGGTGCGGCCGATGAGACCGCGGTGCTGCCTCCCGTACGGGACGGCAGTGCGGGTCGGCAGGAGGGTGCGCCTGCGGATCGCGTGCCGCCGGGGTTCTTCCGGGACGAGCGGGCGGACGGTCCGTCCGGGGCCGGCGAGGACCGTACGCGGGAGCTGCCCCAGCTCGACGCCGACGGCAACCCGCGCCGGCGCCCGCGCTCCGACTGGGCGGAGGAGACTCCGCTGGACGACCTGCCGACGCTGGCCGACGAACTGTTCGGGCCGCACGCGGACGACGACCGGGACGAGGGGCGCGGGCGGGGCGGGCGGCGCCGCTGACGCGGGCGCTCGTTGGCAGGGGGTTCGTCGGCAGTGGGTCCCGTTCGCCCGTGGAGCCCGTTGTCAGTGGGGACCCGCACAATGGACTCCGCGAGGCAAGCCGTGACGAAACGGCGTGCCGAGACGGTATGACGCGATGGCGTGACGGAAGGGTGGTGCTCCCATGCCGGTGTGGGACGACCTGGTGGGCCAGGAGAAGGTGAGCGCGCAGCTGGAGGCCGCCGCGCGGGATGCCGACGCCCTGGTCACTGCCGTCGCCGCGAGCGAGCCCCAGCCCGAGGCGTCGAAGATGACGCACGCCTGGCTCTTCACCGGCCCGCCCGGCTCCGGCCGGTCCACAGCGGCCCGCGCCTTCGCCGCCGCCCTGCAGTGCGTGAGCCCCGACCGTGCCCTGGGCGGAGTCCCCGGCTGCGGGTTCTGCGACGGCTGCCACACAAGCCTGACGGGCAATCACGCCGACGTGGACATCGTCCGTACCGACCTTCTCTCCATCGGCGTCAAGGAGACCCGCGCCCTGGTCCGGCGCGCCCAGCTGTCACCGGCCGTCGGACGCTGGCAGGTCATCGTCCTGGAGGACGCGGACCGCCTCACCGAGGGCGCGGGCAACGTCCTGCTCAAGGCCATCGAGGAGCCCGCGCCGCGCACGGTGTGGATGCTGTGCGCCCCGTCCATCGAGGACGTGCTGCCCACGATCCGCTCCCGCTGCCGTCTCCTCACCCTGCGTACCCCGCCGGTGGAGGCGGTGGCGGACATCCTCATCCGCCGGGACGGTATCGAGCCGGACGTCGCGCACACCGCGGCCCGTGCCACCCAGGGGCACATCGGCCGTGCCCGCCGACTGGCCACGGACGCGCGGGCGCGTGAGCGCCGGGCCGCCGTACTCAGGCTGCCGCTCCGCGTCGAGGACGTCGGCGGCTGTCTCAAGGCGGCCCAGGAGCTGATCGACTCGGCTTCGGAGGATGCCAAGCAGCTCGCCGAGGAGGTCGACGTGAAGGAGACGGAGGAGCTGAAGCAGGCGATGGGCGCGGCCCAGGGCGGCCGGATGCCACGCGGCACGGCGGGCGTGATGAAGGAGCTGGAGGACCGCCAGAAGCGCCGGAGAACGCGTACGCAGCGCGACACTCTCGACCTGGCCCTGATCGACCTCACCGGCTTCTACCGCGACGTTCTCGCCCTTCAGCTGGGCTCCCGCCTGGCGATCGCCAACGCGGGGGCCGAGGACACCCTGGAGCGCCTCGCCCGCGCCGGCTCACCCGAGTCGACGCTCCGCCGCATCGACGCGATCGCCGCGTGCCGCGAGGCGTTGGACCGCAACGTGGCGCCACTGCTGGCGGTGGAGGCGATGACGCTGGCGCTGAGAGCGGGCTGACGGTCGTCATCGGCAACTCGCCACTGTCGACGGGTGGCTGTCGACGGGTGACTGGTGACTGGTGACTCATGACCCGTAACTCGTACGGGTCATATCGGGGACGGAGAGTATTCATATGGTTCCTCAGGGTTACGCTCGCTGAATGCATATGAGGCGCACACCTCGTCCGACCTGGACATTGCTCGCTGTTGCCGCGCTGCTCGTGTCCGCCTGCTCGACAGGGAGTTCGACGAGCGCGGCGAATACGGCGAGTGCCGTGAGTTCGTCGGCCACGCCGGCCGGCCTCGCGCGGTACTACGAGCAGAAGCTGAGCTGGCGGGCGTGCGGTGTCCCGGGGTTCGAGTGCGCCACGATGAAGGCGCCCCTCGACTACGCGGCGCCCTCCGCGGGCGACGTCAGACTCGCCGTCTCCCGCAAGAAGGCCACGGGCGCGGGCAAGCCGCTCGGCTCACTGCTGGTCAACCCGGGTGGACCGGGCGGTTCGGCGGTCGGGTACGTGCAGTCGTACGCGGGTATCGGCTACCCGGCCAAGGTCCGCGCGCGCTACGACGTGGTCGCGGTCGACCCGCGCGGGGTGGCGCGCAGCGAGCCGATCGAGTGCCTGGACGGCCGCGAGATGGACGCGTACACACAGACGGACACGACTCCGAACAACGCCCGGGAGACGGACGAACTGGTCGGCGCGTACAAGGAGTTCGCCGAGGGCTGCGGCAGCAGTTCGCCCGGTCTGCTGCGGCATGTGTCCACGGTGGAGGCGGCCCGAGACATGGACATCCTGCGGGCGGTGCTGGGCGACCGGCGACTGACGTACGTCGGGGCGTCGTACGGAACGTTCCTCGGGGCGACGTACGCGGGTCTCTTCCCGGGCCGCGTGGGCCGACTGGTCCTGGACGGCGCGATGGACCCCTCCCTGTCCGCGAGCCGGCTGAGCCTCGACCAGACGACGGGCTTCGAGACGGCGTTCGACGCGTTCGCGAAGGACTGTGTACGGCAGCCGGACTGCCCGCTGGGTACGGAAGAGGGCGCGGTCGGCACGAAGCTGAAGGCGTTCTTCGACCGCCTCGACACGTCGCCGATCCCGACGGGTGACGCGGACGGCCGCAAGCTGGGCGAGGCTCTCGCCACGACCGGCGTGATCGCCGCGATGTACGACGAGAGCACCTGGCCGCAACTGCGCGAGTCGCTGACCTCGGCGATGCGGGACAAGGACGGCTCGGGCCTGCTGCTCCTTTCCGACAGCTACTACGAGCGCGACGCCGACGGCCGCTACTCGAACCTGATGTTCGCCAACGCGGCCGTCAACTGCCTCGACCTCCCGGCGGCGTACGCCACCCCCGAGCAGGTGCGCGATGCGCTGCCGTCCTTCGAGAGGGCGTCCCCCGTCTTCGGCGAGGTTATGGCCTGGGCCTCCCTGAGCTGCGCGTACTGGCCGGTCCGGCCGACGGGCGCGCCGCATCGCATCGAGGCGAAGGGTGCGGCCCCGATCGTGGTCGTCGGCACGACACGCGACCCTGCGACCCCGTACCGCTGGGCCCGGTCCCTGTCCGGCCAGCTCTCCTCGGCCCGCCTCCTGACCTATGAGGGCGACGGCCACACGGCGTACGGGCGGGGCAGCGACTGCATCGACGAAACGATCAACGCGTACTTGCTCCGGGGGACCCCTCCGGTGAAGGGGAAACGGTGCTCGTAGCGGGACGGTGGGCGGCGGTGCGGCGGCTTCTGGGAGGCGTCCGGGGGGTGTGCGGAGCACCCCCGGAAACTGTGTAGACTTGCCGACGTTGCTGACCGCACCATGGTGTGGACAGCGCGCCGCCTTAGCTCAGATGGCCAGAGCAACGCACTCGTAATGCGTAGGTCTCGGGTTCGAATCCCGAAGGCGGCTCCGAGGAACCCCAGGACTCACTCGCCGTGACCTGGGGTTTCTTTGTTTTCTTGACCTTGGAATGTGCGTACTGAGGGCCTCTTGAGGCTGTGCATGTAATGCGTAGGTCAGAGGTTCGCTCTTTGGGTTCGGTGAAGGGTCTCCCGAGCCAGATGTCGGCGTTGACCTGCGGTTTCTTGGGATTGGCTGATGCGCGAGTCGGCATGGGCGAGGTTTTGGGTGGCCGAGCGGTGGCCATCCGTGCAGCGTACGTGCATGGAGTGGGGCGGGGCGGCGTTGGCGGAGGTCGCCGTGGGCTTGCCGTTGTTGTGGGAGGTCGACAATGCGGGTGTTGTGTGCCCATGGTTTGTGGCGCGACGGTTCTCGGCTGCGAGCGGGCCGGGCCGTCCGTCTGGAATCATTTGCTGGTCGGTTGAGCCTGAGCCAGGGGAAGTCGTCGCGGCAGAGATGGCGTGCTCGGCGCGACCCTTCGTCGTGCGGCAACGAGGGCTGGGTTGCTTCGGGCGGGTTGGAATCTGCTGTCGTTCAGAATCTGGGGGCGACGTTTTCGCCCACCAGCTGCCCCGCGCAAGATCACCAACAGAGTCACGGTGTTGGTGCCAGGTTTGTCTGTTGAACTGTTCAGCCGGACGTCACGTATCAGTCGCTGTGGGGCGGCACCGCGGCGCCCGGCGTACTAACCAGGGAAACGGGTCGGCGGGCATGTGTCTGTCGTAGGTTGCATCGTGTAGCGGCAGCGACCGTCGAGGCGTCGGCGGCGCGCTGTAGACGCGGTGTCCAGATAGAGGGCTGAACGATTTCAGTGGATGCGAGCAGTCCGGTCAGAAGCACCCTCGACTTGGCCGCCCCGGTGGAGGAGGAGGGGGCAGGCGGGGCAGATGTCCGTCGGCAGGTGCTGGGCCTGGACGGTCTCCGTGGCCTGGCAGCCTTGTATGTGGTGCTGTTCCACTGCTGGTTGTACACGTTCCCGGGGTATCCGAACAGTTCGGCGCCGCCATGGCTGGACGGGCTGATGTTCGGGCGCCTTGCTGTCGTCTTCTTCCTGGTGCTGTCCGGGTTCTCGCTGGCGATCTCCCCGGCTCGTCACGGCTGGGGGTCGGGTGGCGTCGCCCAGTTCCTGCGCCGACGCGCCTGGCGCATCCTGCCTCCCTATTGGGCGGCGCTGGTCATGAGTCTGATCATTTCCTGGTTCGTGGTGCCGGCTTCGCGCTTCGGACCGCCTACGGACTCGTCGATTCTGGTGTATGGCCTTCTCGCTCAGGACATGTTCACCGCCCCGACACCGAACGGCGCGTTCTGGTCGATCGGTGTCGAGGCCGAGCTTTATCTCCTCTTTCCCCTTCTGCTGTTCGTCCGGCGGCGGTGGGGCGCGGCGGTCCTGGTCGCGGTCGTGACTCTTCCGGTGATCGGGCGTGGCCTGATGGCGGCAGGCGCGTCTCCTGTGGAGGGCGCCAACTGGCTCGCTCCAAATCTCGCCCCAGTGTTCGTCGCCGGCATGGTGGGCGCGGGGATCGTCGTGGCGTCGGACAGGGTCCGGCGCCTGCCCTGGGGATGGTTCGCCGTCCTGGCGGCCGTGCCGGTTGTGGCTCTCGGCGTCGTCCGGGGGTCGGTCTGGACGGTGACCCACTACTTCTGGGTGGATCTCGCCATCGCTCCGGCCATGACGATGCTGATTGCGGCGGTTGCCACCGGCAGACCCGCCGTCCTCGTGCGGCTACTGACCGCGCGGCCCATTCGGAGTCTCGGTAGCTTCTCCTACAGCCTCTACCTGATCCACCTGCCGATCGTCCTGGCCGTGATCCGCCGAGTGGCCCCGCATTTCGTATCGCCCGGTCTGCCCACGTTCGGGTTCACGCTTATCGCGGCCCTGCCGGTTTCGGTGATCGGGGCCTGGCTTTTCGCCCGGATCTTCGAGATTCCCTTCAAGGGGAACAGATCCTGGAAGTCCATGATCGCGCTGGGCCGTTCCCACTGGACCGGCAGGAGTGCGAGAGACCTTCAACGGCTCTGATACTCCAGTTGGGTTTCGTTGGCCCTCCATCAGATTCGTTGGCGGCTCTTCGTCAGCAGTGGCTGCGCAGGGCCGTTGCCCGGTCTGCTCCCGTGGGGCCAGTGCGGCGGACTGGCTACGGATTTGGCCTGCGAGGCGCTGACCGGTGACTTCACCCTGTCCGTATCCGAGGCGTACGGCTTCGCCACCACGAGACGGGCTGGGAAAAGCCCCCGGCAGCACCCTGTCTGCCGAAGTACGTCCTTGCCCCACCTCGGCGGCCATGGCCTTGACGTGCGAAGCCATGCCGTCGATTGGAGCCGGTAGCGGTGGAGTTCGTCCGGGCCACCTTCACGCCTGCCGGGCTGGAGAACCACCGTCCGTCGAAGCCACCTGACCTCGATGTCGAAGGTCGCGGTCAGGACCGCCGCACTGCTGCTGGTCGCCGTCGGCGAAGGCGACCAGTTCCCCCAAGGGACACTTTTCGCCGAGGTCGCCTGCACCTACGTCCGCGCTGGCCGTGTTGCCGCGCTTCCGCCCGACGAGCGGGCGTGGACGTTCACCGGTGGCAACGCGGGCAACGCCGCGCATTCGCCGATTCCCGTGACCTTGTTGTTGCTGTCATTCAGGGCCTGTGCGTACTCAGTACCGCAGCAGCGCACTCTACGGCTGCCTCACCGGCACTGGAGTTTGCCCTCCCCGCACGACGACATCATGGCAAGTCGGGGACATTTTCTTGCTTTCAGGGGTTGACGCGGCGAGTGCATGGCAAAAGGGGTGTGAGTGCTCAACCGTGGAAAATTCGTAGAGGAAACGTGAAGTAATTCACGCCTGACTTTCCCTGGTTAGTGGATCTTGTGGGCTTTGTCCACTTGTGAGTCTCTGGTTAACAAGCTGGCGCTGCCCGTATGTTGCGGCCTTACCGTTTGATCGAAGACATCCAGGCGCAGCCCAACGCGGTCTGGTGGGGGAGCAGTTCATATGAATACGTACGGGGGGAGACGTCGGCTGCGCGCAGCCGGCGTTGTGTTCTCCGCGGCCATAGTGCTTGCGGCGGGTGTGTCCAACGGCGCCATGGCGGTGGCCGACGAGAGAGCCGACACCCTGGCCGCCGAGGCCGCCGGAACCGGCAAGGCGGACACAGCCGGCGCGGACGACGGAACGGGTGATGACGCGAAGGCGCTGGTCGAGGCCGCGCGCACGGGCAAGCTGGTGGAGATCACCTCGTTGCGCGGTGAAAGCAGCGAGGTGTACGCCACCCCGGAAGGGCACCTGGAGGCTCGGGAGCATCTGCGTCCGGTGCGGACCCGGGTGGACGGCGAGTGGCGGGACATCGACACCACCTTGACCCGCGGCGCGGACGGAGCGGTGGTGCCCAAGGTCACGACCGTCGGTCTGACGTTCTCCGGCGGAGGTTCGGCACCGCTGGTGCGGATGCTGAAGAACGGCCGTGAACTGGCGCTGTCCTGGCCCGAGGAGTTGCCCGCTCCGGAGCTGAACGGGAGCACCGTCACCTACCCGGACGTGCTGCCTGGCGTCGATCTGCGGATGACGGCGCAGCAGGACGGCTTCACCCAGCTCCTGGTCGTCAAGTCGGCCGAGGCCGCGGCCAGCGATGAACTGAGCCAGCTGCGGCTGAAGTTGGACGCCGACGGCATGCAGGTGAAGGAGACCGCGGACGGCGGACTGGCAGCGATCGACGAGGGCGCCGGAAGCGCTGTGTTCGAGGCCCCCCGCCCCGTGATGTGGGACTCCAGCACCCAGGCCCCCGACACAACGGCGAAGTCCACAGCCAAAACCGCAGCCAAGAACACAGCAAAAACCACCGTCAGCGCCGCAGCTACAGAAACCGCCGTAGAAACCGCCGCCGCTGACGGGGGCGGGTCGGATGCCCCCGAAGCCACCGCCGCCGAGTCCGGGAACGTCGCGCCGGTCGGCGTGGACGTCCCCGCCGCGCAGGACGCGCTGGTGCTGACGCCGGACAGCGGCGTGCTCACCGGCGAGGACACGGTGTACCCCGTGTTCATCGACCCGCAGTGGTACTCCCCGAAGGCCACGGCGTGGACGATGGCCTCCAAGTACTGGGCGTCGTCGCCGCAGTGGAAGTTCAACGGCGACTCGGACGCGGGCATGGGCTACTGCGGCTGGTCGTACTGCGCGCCGTACGACACCAAACGGCTCTTCTACCGCATCCCGACCTCGAAGTTCGCCGGCCGGAGCGTGCTGCAGGCGGAGTTCGTGGTCCGCAACACCTGGTCGGCGTCCTGCTCGGACCGCAGCGTGGAGCTGTGGCGTACCAAGGACATCTCCTCGTCGACCACCTGGAACTCGCAGAACGCGGACGGCTTCTGGATCGATCGCCTCAAGACGGCGTCCTTCGCCTACGGATTCACCGGCTGCGCCGCGAAGGACGCGGAGTTCGACGTGAAGTCCGCGGTGCAACTGGCGGCGGACAAGAAGTGGTCGACGATGACCTTCGGCTTGAAGGCGGCCAGCGAGACCGACGAGTACGCCTGGAAGCGGTTCTCCGACGACGCCTATCTGCGCGTGCAGTACAACCGCCCGCCGCAGCAGGTCAAGATGTCCCAACTGACCATGGAGTACGGCGGAACCTGCAAGAGGCCCGCCAGTGCCGCGCGGGTACGCACCCTGGGCAAGATCTACGCCAACAACGTCACCGACCCCGACGGTGACTCCGTCTCCGTCGAGTTCTGGGCGGGTTGGGACACCGGTGACGGCAAGGGCGTCATCACCCGCTGGAAGTCCGGTCGCACGACGGCGAAGAAGTCCGGCTCGGACTTCGCGATCACCCTGCCGTCGTCCATCCCCGCCAACAAGACGGTGGACTGGATAGTCCGCTCCTACGACGGCGGGCAGTGGTCGCCGTGGTCGAACACAGGCGACCCGACCGGCTGCTACTTCGTGTACGACACCAGCGTGCCGAAGGCCCCGACCGTCTCCTCCGTCCTCTACCCGGCCTCGAACCCCGAGGACCCCGACGACCCCTGGTACGACGGAGTGGGCCAGTACGGCTACTTCGTGATCACCGGGGCCGTCACCGACGTGACGAAGTACTGGTACGGAGTCAACGGCGACCCGGTCTCCGCCAACGCGGTCACCACCTCGGCCGGAGCGGCCAAGACCGTGCCCGTACTGCCTCTCAAACCGGGTCTCAACACCTTCACGGCGCGGTCCTTCGACGCGGCCGGCAACGGCTCCGAGATCCGCACCTACCAGTTCCGGGTGAAGTCGGGGCAGTTGGAACGCGCCGACTGGTCGATGGACGAGGCGGCCGGAGCGACTCAGGCGGTGGGCAGCGCGCCCGAGGAGCCCGCGGTCATGCACGGGGGTCCGACGCCGAACGTGGAGGGCAGGTTCGGCAAGGCCGTGCAGTTCGACGGTGTCGACGACTACGCCGACACCGACCTGGCGACCGTCAACACCGACGTCAGCTTCTCGGTGTCGGCCTGGGTGAAGCTGTCCGCGATGCCTTCGGAGGCGGCGATCGTGGCCTCCCAACGAGGCAACAACCAGCCGGGCTTCGAGCTGTACTACTCCAAGGCCTATGACCGTTGGGTGTTCAACCAGTACAGCGCCGACACCGCTTCCGGGACTCCGGTGCGAGCCATGGCGACCGCCGCGGGCGGGGTCAAGGCCAACGAATGGACCCATCTGGTCGGCGTCTACTCCTTGAGCGAAAAGCTGCTGAAGCTGTACGTCAACGGGACGCTGGTCGGGTCCACGGCCTACACCACGCCGTGGAACGGCCGGCGCGGCATGCTCATCGGCGCCAGCACCCCGGGCGGCACGCCCGCGTCGTTCTTCCCCGGGGCCATCGACGAGGTGAAGACCTTCGAGAAGCCCCTGACGGCGGGTGAGGTGTCGAGCCTCTACACCTCGAACACGAGCGGCGGCCGTCCGGCCCGGATGGTCTTCCACCTGGACGACCCCGCCGACGCGACCGAGCTGAGCGCGCGGGCCGACGTGAGCCCCGCGGTCCTCAAGGGCGGCGCCGCGACGGGTGCGGTCGGGGTGGACGGCAACGCGCTGACCCTGGACGGGACCGACGACTACGCCACCACGGGAAGTCCGCAGGTCAACACCTCGTACAGCTTCGCGGTCGCGGCCTGGGTGAAGCTGCCGAAGGCGAAGCCGACGCACGCGGCGACCGTCGCCTCGCAGATCGGCAGCGTGGTGACAGGACCGGAGCTGTACTACTCCAGCTCCTACGACCGCTGGGTGTTCAACCAGCACAGCGCCGACACCGCCGACTCCACTGTGGTGCGGGCCCTGCAGCCCGAGGGCACCACCGCCTACGGTGGTGAGTGGACGCACCTGGTCGGCGTGCAGGACACCGTCGCCGACAAGCTGTCGTTGTACGTCAACGGCACCCTGGCCGGCACCACCGCCCTGCCCTCGACCTGGTACGCGGGGGGCGCGGTGCAGATCGGCGCCAGCGCGTACCAGGGAGTGCCCACCTCGTTCTTCCCCGGTCAGATCGACGACGTACGGCTCTTCGACCGTCCGGTGTCCGCCGGTGAGGTGCAGCAACTGTTCAAGCAGCGCGCGGTGGTCAAGGGCCGCTGGAAGTTCGAGACGGCCACCGGCACCCCGTCGACCTCGCCCGACGCGTCGTCGGCCGGCAACGCCATGACCCTTTACAACGGTGCGCAGATCGGCTCGGGCTGGGTCGACGGTGCCGTCGCCCTCGACGGCACGAACGACTACGCCGCGGCCTCCGTGGTGCCGGTCGACACCAGTGCCAGCTTCACCGTCAGCGCCTTCGTCCAGACCGCCGCCGTCCCGACGAGCCCGGTCACCGTGATGAGCGCGCCCGGGGCCAAGAAGAGTGCGTTCGCGGTGCGCTACGAACCCAGCGCCACCCCGGCCACCGATCCGGGCCGCTGGCGGATCGTCACGCCCGACTCCGACATTGACACCGCCGCTGTCTCCGACGTCGGCAACGGCATGTTCTACAGCCCCACCGACTGGAACAACGTGGCACTCGTCTACGACGGTTTCTCCAAGGAGATCCGTCTCTACGTCAACGGCGAGCTCCAAGAGACCGCCTGCGCCGACGCCGACGACGACGGGGTGCAGGACGACGCGAGCTGCACCGACACCGTCTCGTGGGCCGACGACGTACTGACGTACAAGGCCGCGAAGACCCTGCAGCTTGGCCGTGACACGACCGGGACCACGTCCGGCCAGTACTTCCCCGGTTCGCTGTCCGATGTCTGGGTCTTCCAGGGCGCGCTGACCGAGACGCAGATCGATCACCTCGCCGTCGGCATGCCGGGCGTGGAGACCGCTGTCCCCAGCGGCGACTGAATCCAATCTGCCCAGCCACCGGGAACGGGCCGGCCGCCACCTGCGGCCGGCCCGTTCCCCGGCCACCTGCTTCGCTCCGCCGTGCGCGATACCCCACTGCCCGCGGAGCACTCAACGGGAGGAAGACAGACCCCATGAAGACCAGATCACGAGCAAGAA
Organism: Streptomyces sp. NBC_00576; assembly: GCF_036345175.1. NCBI lineage: Bacteria > Bacillati > Actinomycetota > Actinomycetes > Kitasatosporales > Streptomycetaceae > Streptomyces > Streptomyces sp. NBC_00576. Next base: position 6,197,580 of record NZ_CP107780.1, read on the forward strand.
CAGGCAGGCCTTGGCGCCGGGTGGCGATAGCCACGGCCGCCGTGCTGACCGCGACCCTGCTCCAGGCGTCGGGCGTGCCCGCCGTCGCGCAGGGCTGGGCCAAGCCCGCGCTGCCGCAGGCCGAGTCGCCGGTCGCCGGTGGCCCGGCGGGCAAGGCGGTGCCCCGTAAGGTGACGAAGGGGCCCCGGACGCCCGCCAAGGCGCCGGCCACCAGCTGGCCCAAGGCGACTGCCGCGGCGGTGACGCTGAGGCAGGGGGCGACCCGGGTCAAGGGGCTGCCACTCACCCTGGACACGCGCGTCAAGCGGTCCGCTGACGCGGCCACCGGCACCTACACCGTAGGCACGCTGTCCCGCGCGGCGGCACAGAAGACGGGCGTCGACGGACCCGTCTTCACCCTGACTCCCCGCCAGGGCGGTGCCCAGCGCGGCGGCAAGGTGCGCGCCGGGCTGGACTACTCCTCGTTCGCGGGCATGTACGGCGGCGGATACGCGTCACGGCTGACCCTCGTCCAACTGCCCGCGTGTGCGCTGACGACGCCGCAGAAACCGCAGTGCCGTACCACCCAGCCGGTCCAGAGTGTCAACGACACCGAGAAGCAGACGCTGACCACGCAGGCGGTCGCCCTCAGCGCGAGCACCGCGACCGTGCTGGCGGCGACCGCTTCGGCGAGCAGCGGCAATGGTGACTACAAAGCCACGTCCCTGGCCGCCTCGTCGACCTGGTCCACGGATCAGAGCAGCGGTTCCTTCGCGTGGTCGTACGACATGGCGGTGCCAAAGGTGCCCGGGGGCCTGACTCCGAAGGTCGGGCTGTCGTACTCCTCCGGCGGCGTCGACGGCCGGACGGGGAACACCAACAACCAGGCGTCGTGGGTCGGTGACGGCTTCGACCTGGCGCCCGGTTTCATCGAGCGCAGCTACAAGGGGTGTGCGGACGACGGGGCGACCAACGCCGACGGGAACAAGCCGGGCGATCAGTGCTGGGCGTACGACAACGCCACGCTGTCGCTGAACGGCTCCGGCGGGGAGTTGGTGCCCAACGGCACCAACTCCTGGAAGCTCCAGAACGACGACGGCACGAAGATCGACCGGATCTACGGTTCCACGTCCGACGTGCGGTCCAACGGCGCGCGCAACGACGAGTACTGGCGGGTGACCACCCCCGACGGTACGCAGTACTTCTTCGGCTACAACAGGCTGCCGGGCTGGGCGAGCGGCAACGAGACCACCGACTCGACGTGGACGGTGCCGGTCTTCGGCAACAACTCCGGTGAGCCGTGCAACGCCTCGACGTTCGCGGCGTCCTGGTGCCAGCAGGGCTGGCGCTGGAACCTCGACTACGTCGTGGACCGGCACGGCAACGCGGCCGCGTACTACTACGACAAGGAGACCAACTCCTACGGCCGCAACCTCAAGGCCGCCGACGACACCCCGTACGTGCGCGGCGGGACGCTGGACCGGATCGAGTACGGGCTGAAGTCCACCGCCATGTACTCGGCCAAGGCACTGGCCAAGGTCAACTTCACCAACAGCGAGCGGTGCATCCCCGACAGCTCGACCACCTGCTCGTCCATCTCCACCGGCTCCCAGTACTGGTACGACACGCCGTGGGACCTGAACTGCGAGGCGGCCACCGACTGCGACAACGGCCGGTCCTCCCCGGCGTTCTTCACCCGCAAGCGGCTGACCGGCGTCACCACCCAGGTGCTGGTGTCCGGCGCCTACAGCAACGTCGACGGCTGGAAGCTCGCCCACCGGTGGGGCATGGCCGACACCGATTACCAGCTGCTGCTGGACTCCATCGAGCGCACAGGTTACGACGGCACGGCCTCGATCACGCTGCCGAAGGTCACCCTCGCCTACACCCAGCTCGCCAACCGTCTCGACTCGACCGGCGACGGCTACGCCCCCTACATCAAGTCTCGGCTGTCCACCGTCGCGGACGAGTCCGGCGGTCAGATCGACGTCGGTTACTCGGCCCCGGTCTGTGACGCCGCAGCCCTGCCCACCCCGGAGACCAACACCACCCGCTGCTTCCCGCAGTACATCGGCGGCAGCACGACCGACGACCCGGACCGCCAGTGGTTCAACAAGTACGTCGTGAACACGGTCACCTCGACCGACCGTACCGGCGGCTCGCCCGACCAGGTCACCCTGTACGACTACCTGGACGGTGCGGCCTGGCACTACGACGATGACGACGGGATGACCAAGGAGAAGTCCAAGACCTGGTCGCAGTGGCGCGGTTACGGTCATGTGCGGGTGCGTAGCGGTGGTCAGGGCGGCGCGTCGGCGATGAAGTCGCAGGCGGACACCTACTTCCTGCGCGGTATGGACGGCGACCGTCAGAGTTCCTCCGGCGGCACCAAGAGCGTCTCGGTCACACTCGACTCGGGTGAGGGCGACCCGATCACCGACCACGAGTCGCAGGCCGGCTTCGCGTACAAGACCGTCGGCTATTCCGCCCCCGGCGGCAAGGTGCTCTCCAAGTCGGTGACCCGGCCCTGGTTCCAGCAGACCGCGAAGAAGGTCCGGACCTGGGGCACCGTCACCGCCAACTTCACCGGCACCGCCTCCAGCAAGTCGTGGACCTCGCTGGACGACGGCGCGGGCACCAAGTGGCAGACCACCTCGGGGTCCGACACCCACGACACGACCACCGGCCTGGTCACCCAGAGCGAGGACCTCGGCGACACGACGACCGCGGCCGACGACCAGTGCACCCGCACCACCTACGTCTCCGGAAGCATCCCCGTGGACGCCCCGGCACGGGTCGAGACGGTCGCCAAGGCGTGCGACGCCACCACCAGCCGTCCGGCCGACGTCATGTCCGACGTCCGCACCGCCTACGACGGCGGGGCGTACGGCGCGGCACCGACGAAGGGCGACGCCACCAGGACCGCCAAACTCAAGCAGTACAGCGGCTCCAGCGCGGTCTACCTGGAGTCCACCTCCACCTATGACGGCTACGGACGGGCGCTGACCACCACCGACCTGACCGCCGACGTCACGGTCACCTCCGCGGGAGCGCTCACCAGGGCTGCCCGCACCGACGGACGGACCACCACCACCGCGTACATCCCGACCACGGGGTTCTCGACGAGCAACACGGTGACCACCCCGCCCGCCACGCCGGGCGACAGCGCGACCACGCAGACGTCGACCACCGCCTTCGACGCCCTGCGCGGGCTGCCGCTCACCGAGACCGACACCAACGGGAAGGTCATCACCTACGCGTACGACGCGTTGGGCCGCACCACCAAGGTGTGGCAGGCGGACCGGACCACGAGCCAGACCCCGAGCTTCGAGTTCGGCTACACCATCACCGACGGCAAGCCGGTCGTGGTGTCCACCAAGACCATCGGCAACTCGGGTGCCCAGGACACCTCGTACGCCTTCTACGACGGCTTCCTGCGATCCCGCCAGACGCAGGCCCCGGGTCCGAACGGCGGAACACTGCTGGCGGACACCTTCTACGACGAACGCGGCCTGACGGCCAAGGAGTTCGCCACCTACTACACCGACACCACCGCTCCCTCCACGACTCTGTTCAAGCCCGAGAACGCGCTGAGCGTGGAGACCCAGAACCGTTACACCTACGACGGTCTGGGCCGGGCGACCGAGATACGGCAGATCGCCGGCAACGGAGACGGCGGAGCCGTCCTCAACGTCACGAAGACGATCTACGGCGGTGACCGCACCACAGTCATCCCGCCGGTCGGCGGAACCGCACAGACCACCGTCACCAACGCCCGCGGCCTCACAACCGAACTGCGCCTCCTGCGCTCCCGTGACGCCGACGCCGCCTACGACACCACGTCGTACGGCTACTCGCCGCGTGGTGAGCCGACCAGGGTCACCGACCCGGCGGGCAACTCCTGGACGTGGACGTACGACCTGATGGGCCGGCTCACCGACACGACCGACCCCGACAAGGGCGCCAGCCACAGTGACTACGACGACCGCTCCCAGGCGACCAGCACCAAGGACGCCCGCGGTATCGTCCTCGCCGCCCTCTACGACGGTCTGGGCCGCAAGACAGAGCTGCGGGACACCTCTTCGACCGGCACGCTGCGGGCCAAGTGGGTCTACGACACGATCAGTGGCGCCAAGGGTCAGCTCGCTTCCAGCTCGCGCTACAGCGGTGGCCAGGAGTACAAGTCGAGCGTCGTAGCCTACGACCGTCTGTACCGGCCGCTGCGCGCCTCGGTGACGATCCCGTCGGCCGAGGGAGCGCTGGCAGGCACCTATCTGTCGGCGACCACCTACAACGACTCGGGGACGGTGCAGGGCGTCGGCTACCCCAAGGCCGGTGACCTGGCCGCCAACACCGTCGCCTACACCTACGAGGACGCCACCCTGCGGCCCATCGGGGTCAGCGGCCCGCTGAACCTGACCGGGAGCACCAGCTACAGCCTCACCGGCAAGCCGCTGCAGTACTCGCTGGCAGCGAACGGCGGCAAGACGACGTACGAGACCAACACCTACCAGTGGGGCACCCAGCGGCTGGCCACCTCACGGGTGGACCGCCAGGACGTCACTGGCGTAGACCAGTTCAACACCTACTCCTACGACGAGGCGGGCAACGTCCTGTCCGTCTCGGACACCTCACGCTCCGGTACCGACAACCAGTGCTTCGGCTACGACTACCTCGGGCGGGTGGCGGAGGCCTGGGCCCAGTCGACCACCGGCTGTGCCACCGCACCCACCACCGGTGTGTTGGGCGGTCCGGCTCCGTACTGGTCCTCCTACACCTACGACAAGGTCGGCAACCGGCTCACCGAAACCCAGCACGGCGCCACGACCGGTGCCTCGGACACCAGCCGGAGCTACCACTACCCGGATCCGGGTGCGGTCCGGCCGCACACACTGGGCTCGGTGGACACCACCGTCGGCACGGTGAAGTCCACCGACAGCTTCACCTATGACGTCGCGGGCAACACCCACACCCGTCTGCTGGGCAATGGCACGTCCCAGACGCTGGACTGGGACGCCGAGGGCCACCTCACCAAGGTCACCCAGCCGGTTGAGGGCAGCAGCGACAAGGTCACCGACTACCTGTACGACGCCAACGGCAACCGTCTGATCGGCCGTACCCCGACGGAGACCACGCTCTACCTGGGCGCTACGGAGATCACCCTGGCCAAGGGCGCCACGACCGCCAAGGGCACCCGCTACTTCGACCTCGGCGGCGGCCACCAGGCCGTCCAGGCCAACGACGGAACCATCTCCTTCACCCTGGCCGACCACCACGGCACCGCCCAGCTGTCCGTCAACGCCACCACCCAGGTGCTGAGCCAGCGCCGTACGCTGCCGTTCGGCGGGCTGCGTGGCACCGTGCCGACCACGTGGACCGGCACCAGAGGTTTCGTCGGCGGCACCACAGACACCGCCACGGGTCTCACGCACCTCGGTGCGCGCGAGTACGACTCAGCCACGGGCCGTTTCCTGTCGGTCGACCCGGTCTTCACGGCCACCGACCCGCAGCAGATGAACGGCTACACCTACGCCAACAACAACCCCCTCACCTACTCCGACCCGGCGGGCACGGAGATCGGCTCCAGGCCCAACTCCTGCCAGTACGACGTCAAGTACTGCAGCAAGCACCAGCAGCAGGAAGTCGGCTACGACGCCAGGACCGGCACGTCCGACTACCACCGCGGCAACATCTACAAGCGCTCCCAGGCGGCGAAGAAGCACTGGGTGGCGTCGTTCACCCCTGTCACGAACGATCTCGCCACGCTCCAGGACAAGTGGTCCAGCATGATGGACGGGGAGTTCACGGACGAGTTCTGGTACAACCCCGTCTACGAGACGTCCCAGAAGGGTCGGCAGACCTCCGCCTGCTATGGGCGCGAGGGCTGCCGTCAGGCCAACCTCTACGTGTTGCACGGCGGCAGGGACGTCGAGAAGGCCAAGGAGATCGCGGCCACCTACTGCGTCTACCACGCGGCCCAGTGCTCGGACGAGGCCAAGGAAGTCGCGCGCGGCAGGGTCATCGAGGGCGTCGTCAACGAGTTGTTCATGGCCTACGTCGGCGGTGCCGTGGGAGCCGAGACCAAGGCGGCCGGCGCCTGCCGGAACAGCTTCGACCCGGGCACCGAAGTCCTCATGGCCGACGGCACCACCAAGCCCATCGTCGACGTCCGGATCGGCGACAAGGTCATCGCCACGGACCCCAAGACCGGCAAACGCGGTCCGCGATCGGTGACGGCTGAACTTCTCCACCGCGACAACGACCTCGTCGACCTCGAGGTCAGCGGCCCGGACGGCAAGGCCGTGACAATCCGCACAACCTCGCACCACCCCTTCTGGGACGATACGGCCCACAGTTGGGTCGAGGCCGGTCGGCTTACCCCGGGCCACACCCTCAGGGCAGCAGACGACAGTCAGGTCACGCTGCGTGGAGTGCGGACCCGCCCAGGCGTAGCCGGCATGTACAACCTCACCGTCGCCGACCTCCACACGTACTATGTGCTGGCAGGAAAAACTCCAGTCCTCGTACACAATTCCTCCTGCGTCCCTCTGAGGGCCTTGCATTCCAACGAGACGTTGGAAAGGAGCAATAAGGCCTCGCTTGACTACTGGAGCAAGCAGTCGACGGACGATATCGTCGCTTCGCTGAGGCCGGGTCAGCATGAGGCTTTGATTGTGCGGGACGACGGTGTGGTCATGAACGGAAATACAAGAGTCTATACGTTGCGATCCAGAGGGTATGACGTGGACTCGTTGCCCCGTGAGCCTTACGGAAGCAGTGGCCCGCAGTCCGAAGAAGATTGGTGGAATCTAGGGGAATGAGCGTTCGCCAACACGTTCTCTCGGCTCTGGCGTCAGACTCCAAGGAGGCGTTTCTGCTGGCCTTGGGGCATCGACTGGCAATCTCGGCACGGGAATGCTTCATGCTGGAAGCTCGGGAGGGGGCGCGGCAGGCCGAGGCGTGCAACGAGATGATGATTGTCATCTGGGTGCAGGTGTTGGCAATGAAAGGCGAAGAGGCGAACGGCTATCCGGACCCTGAACTACTTTCGATTCTCGTTGGGAAGGCTGATGCCGGCGAAGCGCGGCAGTACCTCCGCAATGCGATTGAGGGTGCTTTGCGTTCGATAGCGGGTTATGGAGCCTCTTCCTGAACTACCGCGTGGTACAGGTTCCGGCGACGAACCATCTCGCTGATGATCAGAAGCCCCACCAGAATCTGTTTCTGGTGGGGCTTCTGGGCTGTGAGACGGGCGACGAATGGATCGCCTTGCCAGGCGAGGAGAGAGGCGTGACGGTGAAGGTCCTGCGCGGTGACTCGACCGGGGAGCTGGAGCTCTCCGGAACCCGCTCCGAACTGCTGACCCTCGGGCGGGAGTTGCGGAAGGGACATGGGGAGATTCCTCTGGAGAAGGTCTCCGATCCCTTCCCGTACAACAGGTCGTTGTCACGGATGAGCGTCCGGCGCGCGAGCGGGAAGGTCATGATCTCGTCGTCCGGAGACAGCGAATCCCTCGATGTGCGAGGCGGACCCGAGGCCCTGGCTCTCCTCGCCGACAACATCGAGGGCTTCGCTTCGGAGGCGGACGCGGACGACCACCTTCACGTGGACCACTACCCGGACCACGACTACCTGGCTGAGGGGTCGGGATCGGTGGTCGTCTCCATCGATGGAGATCCATCGATGTCGTCGTGAAACGGGGTATCCGTTCACGGAGGCGTAGACGATGAAGTTCACCGGGTGACCTTGGGTGTCGAGGTCGCCGTCGTAGGGTGCGGTCGTGGGTCGGGCCGTAGGCCTTGACGGGCACGGGATGGAAAGCGAGGAGCCCCGCCGGAAGCGGCGGGGCTTCTGCGTCGGATGACGGCAAGGTGGGCGACCGGACGTCGGGGCGGCGTGGCCGGTGGTGGGTCACCGTGAGTTGGTCCATTGCGATTGTCCAGAGGTTTCAGGCGCTCGCGAGTGGTCCATCCACCGGAGAAGTGCGGCGAGAATGGACTGCTGCTGTCCCTGCCGATGCCGCTCTCTGCAGGTTTCGTAGGCCCAGCGACAGCTGCAGCGGTAATCCTCTGCAGGCTCGCGGCCGTGGTGGCCAGGCGGTGGCCGGACGCCTTTGGACGGTGCAGCACGAGGTACCGGCGCTCAATACTGCGCATGTGGTCTGATCAGGCACAACAACATCACGCGGCATCAGCTGTCACCAGGCAACACGATCCCTCACGGTCTCGTAATGCGTAGGTCTCGGGTTCGAATCCCGAAGGCGGCTCCATGGTGAACCTCAGGTCGGGCCTCTGACCTGGGGTTTCTTCTTTTCGTTGACCTTGGAATCCGGGCCAATCGGACACATGCAGTCTACGCATCGCAATGCGTAGGTCCAAGGTGCAGCTTCTGTAGTGATGTCCAGGGACATGCTCCCTGAGCTGGGCTTTTGCGGTAACGACTACGTTAGCTGAGGTACCATCAAGGGCCATGTGCGGCCAATGTGCGGCCATGAGTACAGCGACAGTGCCGGGGCGGCCATCGGAAGCAGAGTTTCCGGGCTCAGAGTTGACCGATGCTTTGTTGGTACTCGACAACCACGCCGATGGGCTCGAACCCATCAAGTGGGCACGCAGATGATCGTCGAGCTGTGTGCGACAGGCGCGACGCTCGGGCTGCTGCAGTCGAACTCACGCCCAGCGGGATCGGTATGAAATGGGCTTTTTTAGCCTTCTGGTGCATCGGCGCCCGTCTGCACTGCGAGGCGCAGGTACGTATCGACGTATCGATCGTCGGCCAGGCCGCTGAAGTGCTGGGCGCAGTCGGGATGCTCCGGCAGGACGGAGGCCGCCAGCGCAGCGGCTCCGCAGGTCAGGCGCGCAGCCAGGATCTGATCTTGTCCTGCGGACGCCACTGGTCCCAGGCTCCGTCCCAGACGCATAGGGCAGCCCCTCTCCAGGTCCGGTAGGTCGAACTCGATTCGCTGGACAAGCTCGCGGTCGTCACGCTCCTGCCGGCACTGATCACCACGGCATTCCTCGTCACCTTCACGTTCAAGGCGAGAGGAGACACCCTCTGGTTGACGCTGACGGCGCTCACCCTGTGGGTCGGGATCCTCGCCCTGAGATTCGTGGGTAACCTGCCCACCAACGCCGACCAGTCGACTGGGCGACCGTATGTGATCACTGGCAGATCGCCCACGGCCGGCGGACAGTCGCGGCCGTGCTCGCGTTCGGAGCCCTGATCGCCAACGCGACGCGAACATCGAAACGCACCCGCCACGCGACACCGACGTCGCCGCACCGTGGACTCCCCGGCGCACCAGAGGATTCCCCGCTGCACCAACGGACATGAGGGAGACCGACATGAGGGAGATCGAGCTGTCCGCCGGGACAATTGAATACGAGGACACGGGCGGCGACGGCCCTACGACCGTACTGCTGCACGGGCTGATGATGGACTCATCGCTGTGGGACGGACCCATCGCCGACCTGTCCGTCGACCACCGGTGCGTGGCACCGACGCTGCCGCTCGGCGCGCACCGTCACGCGATGCACGCCGACGCCGACCTGTCGCTGCCCGGGGTGGCACGGCTGGTCGCGGAGTTCCTCGACCGCCTCTATCTGCACGACGTCACCCTCGTCGGCAACGACACCGGTGGAGCACTCGTCCAGCTGCTCATGTGCGACGGCGCCGCACGCCTGGGAGGAATCGTGCTCGTCTCATGCGATGCGCTCGACAACTTCCTGCCAGGACTGACAGGCGAGACGCTTGTGCTCACCGGCAAGCTCTCGCCCCGGATGTTCGGACTGTGTATGCAGCAGATGAGGCTGCGGCCGCTCCGGCGGCTCCCGATCGCGTTCGGGTGGCTGACCCTGCGCGGAGACGCCGCCACCGCTCGGTGGACGAAGCCGGCCATGAAGCAGCCCGAGATCCGCCGCGACGCCGTACGAACACTGCGAGCGGCCGCGGCAGACACCAACTTCCTGCCTGCCGCGGCCGAACGCCTGCCGGCATCAAGCACCCCGTCCTCGTGGTCTGAGCAAGCAGGCGGAGGCCGCGTGATGCCGCCCGAACACGGCCGACGCCTCGCCGAACTCCTCCCCCACGGACGGCTGGTCGAGATAGCGGACCGCTATTGGGCTTCGGCTGCACCACAGCGCCGGGCTAGTCCGGAGACCTCGCGGTGTTTGTGGTGCATGCGCTCCAGTAGCCGGTACCTCTGAGTCGAGGTAGTAGTGGACCTTCATGTGGCTCTTCCCATTCGCGGACGGGCAGCCCGCCGCAAGCTGGCCTGCGGCTGACGGTGCAAGGGTTGAGATGACGCGGGTGCCGGTCGAGGCCACTGGTCCCGTTTGGCGTGGGCATATCATCGGCAGATGACGCGACGTGGACTGGTACTCGGCGGCGGCGGTGTGGCGGGGGCCGCGTGGCAGACGGGTCTGCTGGCGGGGCTTGTCGAAGGAGGAGTCGACGTCCTAGACGCGGACGTGATCGTCGGTACGTCCGCGGGCTCCACGGTGGCCGCGCAGATCACCAGCGGGACCCCACTCGGAGAATTGCTCGATCGCCAGGTCGATCCGGCGCTCCAGGCCCCCGAGTTGGCCCCCGCACTCGGCCCGGAGGACCTGTTGATGCTGGTCCTCGATGCCCATGACGGCGCCAGCGACTCCCTCGACGTGCGGCGCCGGATCGGGGCCATGGCGATGACGGCGCCGACCGTGACGGAAGCCGAGCGGCGTGCGGTGATCGAGGCCCGGCTGCCCTCGCACGACTGGCCGAGGTCGGAACTGAAGATCGTGGCCGTGGACGCGGAGACCGGTGTGGAGCGGGTGTTCGACCCGGCGTCGGGCGTCGATCTCGTGGACGCCGTGGCGGCGAGTTGCGCGGTGCCGGGAGCCTGGCCGCCGGTCACGATCGAAGGACGCCGCTATATCGACGGCGGTACCCGTACGACGGAGAACGCCGATCTTGTCGGGGGATGCGACCGGATTCTCGTGCTCCAGGTGATGGCGATTCCCGGCAACACCGACCTCGACGAGCAGGTCGCCGCGTTGCGTGAGCGGGGGGCGAAGGTCACGGTGATCCGCCCGGACGACGCCGCCGCATCGGCGATCGGCCCGGACCTGCTCGACCCCGCGGTGCGGGAGGGGGCGGCGCGCGCCGGCCGGGACCAGGGACTGCGCGCGGCGTCGGCGGCAGCCGCGTTCTGGCGCTAATCATTCGTACGTCGGTAGGCCCGTGGGGCTGAAACGCCCCCTTGGGGCCGCTGTTCAGCGCGACGACTCGGCCATCCTTGCCGAGTCGTCGCGCTTGCCGTCGGGTGTGTTTGTCCTCCGGTCGGCCTGCGGGAAGCGTGGGGTGGGCAGCCCGGCGGCGGGCGTCCGTCGCCCCGTCGATATTGAGTCAGACAGCAACCGGAATTTGTGATTCCGGGTTTTCTGGGAAGCTCCCCGATCATGGCTTGATTTTCACTGTGATATTTTCGTTCGCATTTTCGGTCATGGCTTAAATTTCATGATCGGGAGTTTCATCGGGAATTTACCGACAGGGTCTCCCGGTCTTGACAGGTTCGTGATGTGGCCAACAATGGAATCGGTATTCCGTTGATCCGCCGGTCGGCTGTGGTCGATCGATCAGAGGTCGTCGGAGTTCGCCGTCCTGACCACGAACCCGTTTCGTGACAGAAGGAGGAACACCGATGGAGCCATGGTTAACCATGGCGCGTGCCGTGCCCCCGGAGTGGCCCCGCACCTACTGCTTTGCGCATGCGGGTGGCAGGGCGCAGGCATTCGTCGAGTGGCAGGAGGCGTTGGCCGGAGTGACCGCGCTGGTTGCGGTCACGCCGGTCGAGCGCACCGGCATCGACGCCCTCTGTGATCAGGCCGCCGAGCTGATCGCAGCACAGCGCACCGGGCCGTTTCTGCTGTTCGGGCACAGTCTCGGCGCGCTGATCGCCTTCGAAGTGGCTCGCAGACTCGGCGACCGGCCCGCGCATCTGATCGCCTCCGGCTGTGTCGCGCCGAGCCTGCATCCCACCCCACGGATGGTCGAGGTGGCGGGGCTCGAGGGGCAGGGCCTGGCCGAGGCGCTGGCCGTCTATGGGGGTCTGCGGCCGGAGATTCTGGCCGACCCGGAACTGCAGGAATTCATACTCCCCGGCATCCGGGACGATTTCGGAATGGTCGCGGATTATCGATACAGACCCGGCGCAGCACTACCGTTCGATATATCTCTGGCCAACGGTTTGGATGATCCGCTGGTGCGGCGCGATGATTTGTCGGACTGGTCGCGTGAGTGTGTCGGCGAGCCCGAGACGTACTGGTCCGAGGGAGGTCACTTCTATTTCGAGAGCGACCCGGATCCGGTCATCGAAGTAATCCGCCGCGCGGCTCAGGCGTTGCCGGTCGAACTGATCTAGTTCTCAGCAGCGAGCGAGAAAGGGAAGCATGCCCGACCAACGTAGTAAAGCCGCGACGTTCGCCGAACTGCACCGCACAGGAACCTTCGTGGTGCCGAACCCGTGGGACGCTGGAACCGCGCGGATCCTGTCCGGCTACGGCTTCTCCGCGCTCGCCACGACCAGCGCGGGCCTCGCCTTCAGCAGAGGCCACGCCGACGGCGTCCGGCTCGTCGGCCGGGACGAGACACTCGCCAACGCGAAGTCGATCGTCGAGGCCACCCACCTGCCGGTGACCGCCGATCTGGAGAACGGGTACGGCAACACCCCCGAGGACGTGGCCGAGACCATCCGACGTGCGGCTGAGGCGGGCCTTGTCGGGGCGTCGATCGAGGACGCGACAGGCGAACCGGGCGACGAGATCCGTGACTTCGCCGAAGCGGTCGACCGCGTCACCGCCGCAGCCGAAGCCGCCCGAGCGCAAGCGTTTCCGTTCACCCTGACCGCCCGTGCCGACAACTTCTTCCAGGGGCGTGCCGACCTCCACGACACCATCCGCCGCCTTCAGGCCTTCGCCGAAGCCGGCGCGGACGTGCTCTACGCACCGGCGTTGCCGAGCATGGACGCGATCAAAGCGGTCTGTTCCTCGCTGGACAAGCCGGTCAACGTGCTCGCCGCCGGTCCCGTCCTCGAGCGGTCGGTCGACGAACTGTCCGACCTGGGCGTCCGCCGGATCAGCCTCGGCTCGGCCCTGCCCCGGGCCGCGCTGACCGCGGTGCTGGACGCGGCGGCCGAACTCGCGGGGCCAGGCACGTTCGGCTTCGCCAAGTCCGCGCTCAGTTATGCCGAATCCAACGCCCTGCTGGGCACGTTGTGATCCCGGCCTACCTCACCGCACCCCGCTATCTGCTCGGCGAGATCGAACACGACCACCACGAGATCCCCGGTTTCGCCGCGCGCGCCCGCGAGTACGGAATGCAGCCCGACGCCCCTCTCTGGGGCTGGGGCAAGATCTTCCGCACCGAGAAGCCGCTGGAGGAACTGATCGTCGAGACCGGGAAGAAGATCGTCGACTCGGGGGAAGTGGACCTGCTGGTGTTGTGCTCGACGAAGTTCCCCGGCGACGCACACACCCACGGCGGGTTCATGGAGGCGGTCTTGAACGGCCTCGGTCTCGACTGCCCCTTCTTCGGCCTGACCCTCAACCGATGCACCAACCTGGTGACCGGGCTCGGCGTGGCCGAGGCCTTCGTCCGGACCGGCATGTACCGCAACGTCCTGGTGATCACCGCGGACCGCTGCGCCACGGAGTCCGACCGGATGGAGAACTTCGCTCTCTTCAGCGACGGCGCCGCCGGCTGCCTGGTCACCGCGCGGCCGGGTGACTACGAGATCCTGGGGTCGGCCGGCGCGCAGGACACACGGACGCTGGCCCGGGGCAACGAGATCAGCTCGGACCTGTCGCGCCAGGCCAACGACATCCTGCTGACGCGCCATGGACTGACTCCCGACGATCTGGCCGGCGTACTGCACAGCAACCTGTACACCCCGATCGTCGTGATGAAGGAACGCCAGGCCGGCTTCACGGCCGCACAACTCGACACCACCAACACGGCCCGGACCGGCCACTGCTTCGCCGCCGACCCGCTGATCAATCTTGCCGACCGCCGCACCGAGCCAGGTGGGTACTACCTGCTCGCCGCGAGCGTGCCGGGTTCCCGCGCCGCGATGCTGCTGCACCAACCCACCACGGCCACGAGCTGAACAGCCTGAGGACAGCGTCCGGAGGTTTTCCATGTCCGCTTTCACCCTGCCCGACACCTTCGTCGTAGCACCCCTGTCCACTTCCGAGTTCGACCCGGCCACCGGGCCGCTGGCCGCCGAAGTGATCGCCGCGGGCCCCGAGTCCGTCTACCACCGGTTGGTCAGCGATCAGGAGTCCGAGGTGGTGTTCCTCCTCGCCCGGCACGTGCTGAATGGTTTCCTCGGCGCGTCGGGCTCGCCGACCGCCCAGGAGACCCGTGAGCCGGGGGCCGATGGCATCGCAGAACGGACAGCCCAGGTGGGCCGGCAGATCACCGAGATGCTGCAACCGTTGCGCGAAGCCGAACCCCGGGTACGCGACGCCGTGCTGGCTCAGCGCGCGCCACTGGCCCTCATCGGGGGCTGCTGGCTCGACTCGGTCTCACAGCCCGCCACCCAACCCGCGACTGTGGTGAACCAGTTGGTACGCCACCAGTTCGTCTGGCGCGGCGAAGGCAATCCCCGGCGTTCGCTGCAGCAGCTGCGCACGCGCGCGCTGGAAGGAACGGGCGTGTTCCTGCCCGATGTCACGGCACAGGATTTCCTGCGGCAGGCGCAGGCCCGGCCGCTCACCTCCTGGCACGGCGCCTACTGCCTCAGCCTGGCCAAGCTGTCGGCGACGTTCCTGCCCGAAGTGGTCGGCACCCACTACGTCATGGCCGCGCTGGGCGTCGACGAACTGCTGCTCGGCACACGGCCCCTGCTCACCGAAGCGGAGTTGCGGGCCACGCTCGCCGACTACCTCGCACTGGCCTCACCGCCGGTCAGGAGCAGGCTGTACGCCGCGGTCACTCGCACGCTGGCGATGGAGATGGAGCACGGGAAACTGCTCGCCGACGTCGCCGAGTGGCACGCGGGTCTTTCGCTGGACGCGCAGGTCGCGCAGATCGTGGCCAGGCACGCTCCGTTCGCCGGCAAGCAGCACCGCAGCGTCCGTGTCGGTGGCCGGCCGCTGACCGAACGGTTCGCTGATCCTGACTCCGATCTGGCCGCGTTCATCGCCGATTTCCGGGCGTCACCCCAGATGAAGTCGCGCGAGGGCGGGTGCCGGTTCGTGCGGGCCATCAAGTTCGGTGGACCTATGTTCGGCATTTTCGACGAGCGCGAGGCGGCGACCTTCCAGCGGTGGGCCGAGGCGATCGCCGCAGGGGACCCGCCCGACATCGAGCTCATCCCGAACACGGCCGGTGACGATGTCGCGCACGCACTCGCGGAAACGATCCGCGCGACGCCGCCCGGGATACAGTCCGGCACCGCCACCCGTGACGACGAACGTGAATTCCTCCACCGCCTCGTCAACATCGAGAACTTCCCCAACACCCTCGCCATCGCGCGCGCGAACGCCGAGGAGGGTCTCGCCCGCGCCGAGATCCTTTTCGAGCACGGCGACAAAGGCATCCTCACCGACGCCAGCTGGTTCGAGTACTCGCCATCGGCGCTGAACGAGCGCGTCGACCGTATCTACTGGGACAAGCTGGTCAACCCCTACCAGCCACTGACCGAGCTCCCGGACCGTGACGAGGTGGTCTTCGGCCAGACGACCTTCGCGCTCGGCAGCATGATCGACGGCGCATGGGCACACCGCATCGGCGCGACCGGCCGCTACACACGCCGCAGCGACGGCATGCTCTACTCGATCTACGCCGACGAGATGGGCCGCGGTGACATCGGCAAGAACCACATCACCCTGATCTACCAGGTGCTCGCCAGCCTGGGCATCAAGGTTCCCCACCTCCGGGACACCGCCTTCCTCGACCAGGACGAACTCCCCGACCATCTTTACGGGTTCTCGCTGTTCCAGCTCAGCCTCGCGCTGTTCCCGGACTCGCTCTACGACGAGATCCTCGGCTACAACCTGGGGATCGAGATGTTCGGGCTCGGCACCATGCGCATGCACGAGATGCAGAAGCTGCGTCACCACGGCTTCGATGTCGCGTACGAGGAAGCGCATCTCTCCATCGACAACCTCTCCGCCGGTCACGCTCGGCAGTCGGCCGAGATCGTCATCGCCTACCTGCACGACGTGGAGAAAGTGTCCGGAGCCGACGCGGTGCCGTCGCACTGGCGGCGGATCTGGCGCGGCTACGCCTCGTTCGCCTACTTCGTCGAGCACGAGCTGGTGGCCGGCCTCACCCGGAACGAGCCGGTGGACGTGGTCATCTGATGACCGCGACCATCTCCCCCAGCACCTTCGACACACGGATTCTGTCGCTCCCCCTGTATGAAGATCACCACCGAGAACTGGCCCAGCGCCTGGTGACCTGGTGTGCGGAGCACCAGGACCTGCTCGCCGCTGCCGGCCAACCAGAAGCGGACGGCCTGCGGATCCTGCACGCGCTCGGCGACGCGGGCTGGCTGGCGTTCCTCGACGGCGGCCCTGACGACTACCGCGCGTTGTGCCTGGCGCGGGAGGCACTGGCGTACCGCGGCGATCTCGCTGACTACGCGTTCTCCATCCAGGCCCTCGCGGCCACCCCGATCCGCCGCTTCGGCACCGACGACCAACGCCGCCGGTATCTGCCAGGACTGGCAGCGGGCACGCTGTGCGGTGCCTTCGCGGTGTCCGAGGAGTCGGCGGGTTCGGACGTCGCCGCGATCAGTCTTGACGCGCGCGAGACGGAGACCGGCTGGATGCTCAACGGCGGTAAGGCCTGGGTGGCCAACGCGGGTGTCGCCGACGTCTACACGGTGATAGCGCGCACCGGTCCTGGGCCAGGTGCGTTCGGACTCAGCGCGTTTCTGGTGCCCGGGACCACCCCCGGCCTGCGCGTCGAGCCGGTGCCGATGATCGCCCCGCGTGCCTTCGGGCACCTGGTGTTCGACGACTGCGCGCTGCCGCGGGAGGCGTTGCTCGGCCGGCGTGGCGGCGGGTTCCCGGTCGCGATGGAGGTCCTCGACCGGTTCCGGATGACCGTCGGCGCCGCCGCGCTCGGCTTCGCCCGCCGGGCCGCCGACGCGGCGCTGGCCAGAGCACGCGACCGGCCGATGCTGGGCGGGAAGCTGTTCGACCTGCCCACAGTGCGCGCCGCCTTCGCCGACATGGAGGTCAAGCTGGACGCGGCCGCGCTGCTTGTGGCCCGGTCGGCCTGGGAGATCGACCACGGCGGCCCCCGCTACGCCAGGGATTCTGCGGTGGCCAAGCTCTACGCCACCGAGGTCGCACAGGAGGTCGTGGACAGCGCGGTGCAGATCTTCGGCGCGGCCGGCCTGGTCCGCGACAGCCTGCTGGAGCGGCTGTACCGGCAGATCCGGTCGCTGCGGATCTACGAGGGCTCGTCAGAAGTGCAGCAGGCGGTCATCGCGTCGGCGATCGATCCGCACAGGACACACCGAGGGGCATCATGACGCAGCCACTTCCCGCGACGCCGATTACGGCGCCCACCCATCCCGACCCGTATCCGTTCTACGCCGATCTGGTGGCCAACCGGCCGTTCGGCTACGACACCGGCAGCGGCCTGTGGGTGGCGGCCGGGGCCTCGGCGGTGTCCGAGGTGCTCACCAATCCGGCCTGTCGGGTCCGGCCGAGCACCGAGCCGGTGCCGCGCGGCCTTCTCGGCACCCCGGCCGGCGACGTGTTCGGCGAGCTGGCCCGAATGACCGACGGTCCCTCACAGGTGCGGCGCAAGCAGCTCCTGCTCGCGGCGCTCAGCACGGTCACCGAGGAGCAGGTCGTCGGGCCGGCCGCGGAGCAGGCGGGCAGGTCGACGGACTGGGCGGAACTCCAGTTCGGGGTGCCCGCACGAGTGGTGGCCTCACTGCTCGGCCTCGCCGGGGACATCCCTGGCGAGGCTGCCCGGCTCATCGGCGAGTTCGTCCGGTGTCTTCCCGCCTCGGCCACCGCGGAGGACCAGGTCGCCGCGGCCGCCGCGGCCGACCGGTTGCTCGACCTGCTCGGCCCACGGCTACGCGCCGAGAACGGCGGCCTGATCGGCGAACTGGTCCGTCTGGCCGTCCGCGACGACTGGCAGGAGACCGCCCCGCTGCTGGCCAACGTGATCGGCCTGCTGGCGCAGACCTACGACGCCACAGCCGGCCTCGTCGGCAACACCCTGCTCGCACTGGCTCGCCACGGACAGCCGGACGATCTCCGGGCGTTCGTCGCCGAGGTGGTCCGGCACGACGCGCCGATCCAGAACACTCGCCGGTTCGTGGCGACCGCGACCACCATCGCCGGTCACGAAGTCCCGGCGGGCTCAGCGATTTTGCTGCTGCTCGCCGCAGCCAACCGCGACCCGCTGGCCAACCTCGATCCCCACGCGTTCCGCCCCGACCGGGCCGATCCGCAGGTGTTCACCTTCGGCCAGGGGCCCCACCGGTGCCCAGGTCACGTCGTGGCTGCCGCGATCACCATCGGCGTGATCTCCACAGTGACCGGGGTGCCCTCCCACGAGGGCTACCGGCCCTCACCCAACGCCCGCATCCCCGTCCTGAAAGGGCAGTTCCAATGACCCGATTACGGCTCAGGCACGAGGCGCGCGGGACTGGACGGAGAGTGGCGGCGGTGTCGGCCGGCGTGCTGGCCGTCGAGTCCTCAACCGAAAACGGGGGTGTCGAAGAATGACCGACAAGCACTTCGGTGTGCTCGGTATCGGTGTGGGTCCGGCCAATCTCAGCCTGGCCGCGCTGTTGTATCCGCACCGGGACCTGCCCAGCCTGTTCCTCGACCGCAAGGAAGCCTTCAGCTGGCACGACGGCCAGCAGATCCCCGGCACCTCACTGCAGGTGTCGATGTTGAAGGACCTGGTCAGCCTCGCCGATCCGACCAGCAAGTTCTCGTTCCTGAACTACCTGCACGACCAGGGGCGGATCTACCATTTCATCAACGCCCAGTTCGACGAAGTGCCACGACAGGAGTTCCGCAACTACCTGGAGTGGGCGAGCTGGCGCATGAAGAACATCGTGTTCGGCGAGGAAGTGCGGTCGGTCGACTTCGACGGCGTGTTCAAGGTGCGCACCGACGAGCGGGTGCTCACCGCGGACAACATCTCCGTCGGCGTCGGCAGCCGGCCGTGGATTCCGCCGACCGGGCAGGGCTGGGATTCGCCCAGCCAGTTCCATGTGTGCGACTTCGTCGACAACGCCGTCGATCTCGGTGGCAAGCGCGTCGTGGTGGTCGGCGGCGGGCAGTCGGGCGCAGAGGCCTTCCTGGACCTGATCTCCCGTGAAGGCAGGCAACTTCCCAGCAGGGTGTCGTGGTTCTCGCGGCGCCGCAATTTCCTGCCCATCGACGACTCACCGTTCACCAATGACTTCTACATGCCGTGTTACTCGGAGTACTTCTACGGCTTGGAACGAGCGACCCGTGAGCGGATCAACCAGGAGAACGTCCTGTCCAGCGACGGGATCTCCGAGTCGACGCTTCGTGCCATCTACCAGCGGACCTACTACCACCGGTTCATCGCGCGCTCGCCCGGTCTGATCAGGCTGTACCCGAACCGGGAGATCACGGGCGTGGCCCAGGCCGGTGCGGGATGGGACCTGACGGTGGTCAACAAGGACCGGCCCGACGAACCCCGACATGTGACGACCGACGTGATCGTCTGGTCGACCGGCTTCCGCACCGGACTGCTGGAACTGCTCGACCCCTTGGCGGACCGGCTCGACCGCGAGGGCGGCGAGTACCCGGTGGACCGGGACTACGCGGTGCGCTGGGACGGCCCCGAGGGCCACAACATCTTCATCCAGAACGGAACCCCCACGCAGCGTGGTCTCGCCGACAAGAACCTGAGCCTTCTGGCGTGGCGCAGCCAGCGCATCGTCGACCGCCTGCGCGGTGTACAGCGGGAAGAACAGCTCTCCTCCTTCGTCGAGTGGGCGAACGAGGGCAGCGAGGACGGCGAGCTGCGAGGGAGGGTGTGAGATGGATCTGGGCACAGTCGCGGTGATCGGCGGGGGCGTCATCGGCTCCCTGGTGGCGAGGCAGATCGTTGACCAGCACCCGGACAGCACGGTGTTGCTCCTCGATCGGGACGCGGTCGGCTGCGGCGCCAGCAGGCGCTCGGCCGGACTGCACTTCCCGCGCGGTGCGAGCGAGCGGGTGCGTCGGATGTCGGGATACAGCCAGGAGTTCTACGAAAAGCTCAAGGCCGACCAGCCTGATGCGCCGATCTATGCGGTCGGTATGTCGGTGTTGTCGCAAGCCAGTCGGGGCGACCTGGAAGGGATCTACACCGAGCCGGTCCGTCGAAACGATTCTCCCGCCGCGCTGGATGCCTGCGGCGCCGAAGTCCGCCTACCAGCTGACATGTCGGTGTGGGACGTTCGGGGCGCGCAGTACGCCGATGTGCACCGCATGGTCCAGGCGGTGGTCACCGGCCTGCGGCCGCGGGTCGGTGTGCGTGAGGGAGTCCGTGTCACCGCCCTGGAGCCGGGCGGCCGCGGGGTGGGGATCTCGCTCAGCACGGGTGAGCGGTTGACCGTCGACCGGGTCGTGCTCGCGCCGGGGCCGTGGCTGGGTGCGCCCGCGTGGGCCGATCTGGTCGCGCCGATGGGAGCGCGAATCAAGAAGATCGTCGCCCTGCACATCGACCAGCCAGTGGCCGAGACCGACCGGGCGTTCGTCTTCCACGACGAGGACGCCTTCCTGCTTCCCCTGGCCTACCGGGGGCACTGGCTGTTCAGCTACACCTGCCGCGACTGGGACGTCGACCCCGACCAGGTGGGCGCCGATCTTGATGCGCGCGACGTGGAGCGGGCCCAGGAATGCCTGAGCCGCTACGCGCCCTCGCTCGCCCCGCGTTGTACGTCCGGGCGCGTGTTCTGCGACGCCTACAGCGTTTCCGGGCAACCGCTGGTGCGCCGGCTGGACCCGGATGGCCGCGTGGTGTTCGCGGGCGCGGCCAACGGATCCGGCTATCGCCTCGCCCCGGCCATCGCCGCTGAGGCCGTCCAATTGTTCGAGAAGAGCGTGAAAGGGAATGTGCGATGAGGATCGACACCTTCGACCCCGCGGCGCTCAGCGACGCCTTCGGTATCGACATGAGCACGATCGATCTCCTTGGCGTGATCGGCCTCGGGGCGAGCTGGGGCCGGGTGGCGCCCGGCACGCGTTCCGACGCGCACCAGCATGACGAGATCGAGATGTTCGTCATCGTGTCGGGCAGCGGCGAGGTCGTGGTGGACGGCGCGCGGCATCCGGTCCAGCCGGGCACGGTCATCAAGTTCGACCCGTTCGAGACCCACGTCCTCGACAACACCGGTGATACCGATGTGGTTTTCGTGACCTGCTACTGGCGTGAGCCCCGGCACGCCGGGGAGGTGGCAGCGCGACCCGGTCGGCGGCGCTTCGCCGAGCGGCCGGTGTTCGTCTTCTCCACCCCGCCGACCCCCAACGGGGACCTGCACCTCGGACACCTGTCCGGCCCGTACCTCGGCGCGGACGCGTTCGTCCGGTTCCAGCGGATGAACGGAGTACGGGCCTGGCACCTGACGGGCAGCGATGACTACCAGAGCTATGTGGTCGCCCAGGCGGCGCAGGAGAAGAGCACGCCCGAGCAGGTCGCCGCACACTACGGCGCGGAGATCACCAGAACGCTCGAGCTGATGGACATCCGGCCCGACCAGTTCACCGTGACCAGCACGGATCCCGGATACCGCGAGGGACTGCGCGACTTCTTCGCCGCGCTGGAGGCCTCGGGCAAGGTGGCCCGGCGTGAACTGCCCGCGCTGTTCGACAAGGAGACCGGCCAGTACCTCTACGAGGTCGACGTATCCGGCACCTGTCCTTCCTGCGAGGCCGCCACCAACGGCAACATCTGCGAGGAGTGCGGCGAGCCCAACAACGCGGCCGACCTCGTCGAGGCGCGCACCCGCCGCTCGGGCGCGGTGCGTACGGGCAGCGTGGAGCGGCTCGCCCTGCCGTTGCACGAGTTCCGCGAGGTCGTCACCGCGCATCACCGCCTCGGCCGGGTGCCCGCACGTCTGCGTGAACTGGCCGAGCGGGTCTTCACGCGGGAGACCTTCGAACTGCCGCTGAGCCACCCGGCGCAGTGGGGGGTGCCGCCGCGCGGCGTCGACGGCCAGGTGATCTGGGTGTGGCCGGAGATGTCGTACGGCTTCCTGCACGGAATCGCCGAGCTGGGGGCCCGGATCGGCGAGACGTGGCACCCGGACAAGCCGGAACAGAACTGGAAGATCGTCCACTTCTTCGGCTACGACAACAGCTTCTACCATTCGATCCTCTACCCGGTGCTGTACCGGCTCGCGTTCCCGGACTGGGAGCCGGACATCGACTACCACGTCAACGAGTTCTACCTGCTGGACAACCGCAAGTTCTCCACCAGTCGGCGGCACGCGGTGTGGGGGAAGGACATCCTTTCGCCGGAGACGGTGGACGCGGTGCGCTTCTACCTGTCCCGCACCCGCTCGGAGGGAGAGCGCACCAACTTCGAGCGGGAGGCCTACACCGCGACCGTCCGCGAAGTGCTGATCCACAGGTGGCAGAGCTGGCTCGACGCCCTCGGCCGGCGACTGAACACGCGGTTCGCGGGAGTAATCCCGGACGCCGGAATCTGGACCCCCGAACACACCGCGTTCTATGCCCGGCTCGGCGGGCGCCTCGCGGCCGTGACCGCGCACCTCGGCCAGGACGGGTTCTCCTTACGGGCGGCCACCGCCGAGCTGGAAGGCATCGTCACCGACGCGCGCGCGTTCGCCGAGCGGGAGGAAGTGCTCGCCGGGGCGTCCGGGTGGCAGTCGGAGAACCGGACGGCGATGGCGCTGGAACTGGCGGCGGCCCGATTGCTGTCCAGGGTCGCCACACCGGTCATGCCACGCTTCGCCGCTCGCCTCGCCGCCCTGCTGGGCGAGAGCGAGCCCAGCTGGCCGTCCACCGTGGACCTGGTGCCGGCCGGCACCAGGGTGGACCTGACCGGTCAGGTGTTCTTCGCCTCCGAGCCCTCGGCCTCCGAGCTCTCGGCCCCCGAACCGCAGGAAGCCGCGCCGGACCCGTTGCCGTGGCTCGCCGAACTTGTCCGGAGCACACTCGGGCTGCCGGCGGAGGCGGTCGTGGCGGACAGGACGCTGCGCGAGCTCGGCGCGTCCTCGTTGCAGGCGGTCGCGGTGCAGTACCAGATCCTGGAGCGGCTGGATCTCGACGTACCGATGTCGGAATTGCTCTCCGAGCGGAACGTCGCCGCACTGAGCCAGAAGCTGGCCGAGGCGGTGGCCCGGTGAGCGGTTACCTGACGGTGTTGGAGGAGATCAGCGCCCGGGGCCTGAGCATCGTCGCCGCGGGAGAGGACCTGCGACTGCAGGGACCACGCGAGCGCGTGGACGCCGAACTGGTCGGCCGGATCAAGGCGGTCAAGGCGGAGCTCATCGCCCACCTCACCCCGGATCCCGGGTTGGCGCTGACCCCGTTGCAGCAGGGCTACCTGGCCGGCCGGGACGAGGTGTTCGAGCTGGGCAACGTGGCCAGCTACGTCTACCACGAGATCGAAGGCCACTGGGACGTCGACCGGCTCCAGGCCGCGCTCAACGCCGTGGTCGCCCGGCACGATTGCCTGCGTCACCGGTTCACGCCGACGCAGACCCAGGTCCGGCAACCGCGGGTCGAGGTCCGGATCAACCAGGTCGACCTGCGTGACGACGACGGCACCGGCCTCGCCGGGCAACGCGAACGCTGGACCCATCGAATGCTGCCGACCGCCCAGGCGCCGCTGGTGGCGGCCGAGGTGTCGATCCTCGCCGAGGACCGGATGGTCCTCCACGTCGGTCATGACGGCCTGGTCATGGACGGGATCAGCATGTTCCTGTTCTTCCGCGACTGGTGGGCACGGTACGAGGGAGAACAACCGGCCGCCGAGGAGGCCGCGTTCGAGTCGTACGTGGCCAGTCTTCAGGTCGCCCGCACCCGCAAGCCCTACGCCCGGGCAAAGGCGTACTGGCTGGAGCGCCTCGACAGCGGCAGCCTGTGGGGGCATCCGGAGCTGCCGCTGGCGAAGAGCCCGTCCGAGATCACCGCACCACGGTTCTCCCAGCGTGTCGTCCGGCTGCCGGCGCGGCGGTGGGCGGCGCTGAAGGAACACGCGGCCGCGGCCGGTGTCACCCCGTCCGGCCTGCTGTTCACCGCGTACGCCGAAACCCTCGCGTGCTGGGGCGCGGGCCCCCGCTTCACCCTGACCACCACGGTGGCCAACCGGCCGCCGATCCACCCGCGCATCCTGGAGTCGATCGGGCAGTACAGCGACCCCATGCTCGTCTCGGTCGAGCTGGATCGTGGCGTGCCCTTCGCCGAGCGGGCCAAGGCGGTGCAGGAACGGCTGCGGACCGACCTCGACAACCGGCACTTCTCCGGCATCGAGGTACTGCGCGAACTCGGCCTGCGCAGCGGCGGGCAGCCGCGCATGCCCTTCACCTTCAACAGCGCCATCGGCTATCCACTCGCGGACGTGGACGGCTCCGCCCTCGAACTGTTCGGGTCCGAGGTGCACACGGTCAGTCAGACACCGCAGACCTGGCTCAACGTGTTCGCCATGGAGCAGCATGGCGGGGTCGTCGTCCAACTCGACGGTGTCGACGAACTGTTCCCGGCCGGTCTGCTCGACGATCTGGCGGGGGGATACCAGCGTCTGCTCGACCTGCTCGCCGACGAGAGCGAATGGCACCACCACCGGTTCGACCTGCTGCCCGCCGACCAGCGAGAGCGCAGGCGTGCCGCCAACGACACCGACCGGCCACTACCGCAGGAACTGCTGCAGCAACCGTTCGTGGCCCGGACACGGCGCGCTCCGAGGGCGCCCGCGGTGATCACCTCGACCGGTGAGCTGAGCTATGCCGAGCTGTATCGGCGGGCTCTCGCCGCCGCGGGCCGGCTGCGCGCCAACGGGGCGGGCCGCGATGAGCTCGTAGGACTGGTCATGACCCGTGGACCCGAGCAGATCGTCGGAATCATGGCCACGCTCCTGGCGGGTGCGGCCTACCTGCCGGTCGACTCCGACCTGCCCGCCCGGAGGCAGCGGGAACTGCTCGACGGCGGCGAGGTGCGGTGCGTGCTCACCAACTCCGGCTGGAGCGACCCGGACGGTCGGCGGACGGTGCTGGCGCTGGACTGCGGCACCGAACTCGAAGGCACCGGACCTGACGACTGGCCGGATCCCGGCCCGATCGCCGGGGCGCATCCCGACGATCTCGCGTATGTGCTGCCCACCTCGGGCACTACCGGCACCCCGAGGGGTGTCATGGTCAGCCACCGCAGTGTGGCCAACGTCGTCGCGGACTGCACCCGCCGGTTCGATGTAGGTCCGGGCGACAGGCTGTTCGCGGTCAGCGCGTTCAGCTTCGATCTGTCCGTCTACGACGTGTTCGGCGCGCTGTCCGTCGGCGCCGCGATCGTGCTGCCCGACCACGACAGGGCCGCCGACCCGACGCACTGGCTCGAGATGTGCGCGCGGAGCGGGGTCACGGTGTGGAACTCGGTGCCGCAGATCGTGGCACTCCTGCACGAACAGGCACTCGCCGATGGCCTCTCCCCGCTCGCCGACCTGCGGCTGGTGATGATGAGCGGCGACCGTGTCCCGCCGGAACTGCCATCGGCCCTGCGGGCGAGCCTGCCTGGGCTCGATGTGGTCTCGCTCGGCGGGCCGACCGAGACCACGGTCTGGAACATGGTCCATCCGGTCGGTCCCGACGAAGACGGCTCGCGGAGCATCCCGTACGGGCGGCCGAACGACAACAACAAGGCGTACGTGCTCGACGAGGACGGACTGGACCTGCCGGACTGGGTGACCGGCGAGATCCACGCCTCGGGGACCGGCCTGGCCCGGGGGTACTGGAAGGACGAGCGGACGACCGGTGAAAGGTTCGTCTTCGACCGACGACGGGGCGTACGGCTCTACCGGACCGGCGACCTCGGGCGCTACCTGCCGTCCGGGGAGATCGACATCCTCGGCCGGTCGGACTTCCAGATCAAGGTCAACGGTTACCGGATCGAGGCGGGCGAGGTGGAGACACGGCTGGTCGCGCTGCCCGGGGTCCGGCAGGCAGCGGTGGTCCGCCGGCCGGGCAGCCGGGGCGACCGGCTGGTCGCACACCTGGTGCCGAGTGAACAGGAGCCGCAGACAACGGAGTCGGACGGCGAGCGGCGGCGCTGGGAGGACGAGGTCCGTACCGCGCTGCGCGAACAACTGCCGGAGTACATGGTTCCGTCGGCCGTGGTGTGGCACGACAGCCTGCCGTTGACCGCCAACGGCAAGATCGACCGGTCCCGCCTCGCCGCGGACGACGTGCCCGAGGCCGAGACCGCGCTGTCCGGCGACGCCGTACCGGGGGAAGGCATCGAACGGGAGCTCGCCGAGCTGTGGGCGAGCGTGCTCAAACTGCCCGAAGTGGACGCCCTGACCCCGCTGACCGACATCGGCGCCGACTCGCTCGCCGCGGCACGCATCCTGGCCGGTGTGCGCAAGCGGTACAAGGTCACCATCCCGTTGTCGGAACTCGTCAGGGTGAACACCGTACGGGCCATGGCCGCCCGGATCGGCCAGGCGAAATGAGCGTGATCAATCAGCTGGTCAGCGGTCCGCCGCGGCCGGGCAACCGCTTGTCCGTCGCCCGCCTCGGCAGGACCGAGTCATGGGACCTCACCGAGGTCTGGGAACTGTCGGGCCGGGTCGCCGGGTACCTGCTCGGCCTCGGCATACGGCCGGGCGACCGGATCGGCGTACTCGCGGCGAACTCGCTGGAATGGGTGCTGCTCGATCTGGCCGCACTGCGGATCAAGGCGGTGACCGCGGGATTCGACCCCGGCAAGTTCGACGTGAGCGGCACCGAACTCGTCACCCGTTACGGCCTCGCGGTGCTGTTCACCGACCAGGACCCGACGGCCGACCGGGTCCGTCCTGTGGCCGCGGTGCGCGAACTTCCCCCGTCCGACGCGGACCTGCCGTCGGTGGTCTGGGAACACGGCGACGCACCCGCGCTGAAGTTCACCTCGGGCAGCAGCGGCCCGGCCAAGTCGCTGCTGGCGAGCGCGGGAAGCATCGACAGCTCGCTCGCCGCGGTGCAGGACATGTTCGCGCACGGCCCCGGTGACGACATCTTCGTATTCCTGCCGCTGTCCCTGCTTCAGCAACGGTACTGGGTGTATTCGGCGTTCGTGTTCGGTCACGACGTCACGATCAGCACCTACGAGGCCGCCTTCGCCACCCTGCGCACGACGCGGCCGACGGTGGTGATGGGCGTGCCCGGTTTCTACGAGACGACACGCGCCCACCTCGAGGCCACGGCCGCCCGCACCGGAGCCTCCCCGCCCGAGGTGGCGGTCGAGGTCTTCGGCGACCGGATCCGCTACCTGTGGACGGGCTCCGCACCGGCGAACCCGGCCACGTTGCGCTACTTCACCGAGGCCGGCCTGCCGATCTTCGAAGGCTATGGGCTCAACGAGACCTGCATCGTCGCCAAGAACCACCCCGGCGCGCACCGGCCCGGCAGCGTCGGCCGGGTCCTGCCGGGAAAGGAGGTGCTCATCGACTCGGACGGCGTGATCAACATCCGCGGCGAGCTGCCCGTGGCCACCCGCTACGAGCACGCGGAGCCGGGCGAGTCGGAAGCGATGTTCCGGCCCGGGGGGATCGTACGCACGGGTGACCTCGGCCATCTCGACGAAGACGGTTATCTGTTCGTGCGCGGTCGGGCCGACGACGTGATCGTGTTGGAGAACGGCAAGAAGATCATCGTGCGGCCCATCGAGGAACGTCTCAAGGCCTGTGCGGTGATCGAGGACTGTGTGGTGACCAATCCGTCGCAGCGGCAACTCGTCGCCATCGTCTCGCCCACGGCGTCGCACCCCGTGGACACCGAGACGATCGCGGCGGCGCTGCGGCAGACCAATGCCGCCCTCGGCCATGACGAGCAGATCACCAAGGCAGTCCTGGCGGACCGGTTCACCGTCGAGAACGGGCTGCTCAGCTCCCAGTTCAAGCCCCGCCGCAAGCAGATCGAGGCACGCTACCGCGGCCTCGTCATCGACCCCGAGGAGGGAATCCGTGCCTGACTCCATCGAGACAACGGCCCGCGTCGCGCTGAGCGAGGTGCTGCCGCAGGAACTGACGCCGCAGGCCATCGATCTTGACGCGGAACTCGACCACCTCGGCCTCACGTCACTGAACAAGGTGCTGTTCCTGACGTCGGTGTGTGACCGGACCCAGGTCGGCCTGCATCACTTCACCGAACACGACCTCGCCGCGATGCGCACCCTCGGGCAGGTCGTCGAGGCGCTGTCCTGTCACAAGGAGATGAGCTGAGATGAACTGGTCCGAGCGCGCCGCGACCGTACTGGACAACGGCACTGTCCGCCTGCGGCCGATCACCGCCGGGGACCGGGAGCCGATCCGGTCGGTGGCGATGGATCCGGCCATCTGGCGCTACTTCGTGGCGCTGGTCAGTGACGAGGCATCCTTCGAGACCTTCTTCGACACGATGATCGCCGACCACGCCGCCGGCCGGCGGGTCGTCTTCCACATCACCGACCTGGCGACCGGCCGCACCGCCGGGTCGATGAGCTACGGCAATCTGTCCGAACCGGACGGCCGGCTGGAGATCGGCTGGTCCTGGCTCGGTCAGGACTTCCGCGGCACAGGCGTCAACCGTCATGCCAAGTTGCTGTTGCTGCAGAACGCCTTCGAACGACTGGGCGCCGAACGCGTCGAGTTCAAGACCGACCGGCGCAACGAACAGGCCCGCCGCGCCCTGCGCAACATCGGCGCGACCGAGGAGGGCATCCTGCGCAGCTTCAACCCGATGCCGGACGGTACCCGCCGCGACGCCGTGTACTACAGCGTCCTGAGCGGCGAATGGCCCTCGGTGCGCGACCGGCTCACAGCAAAGGCGGAGGCGGGGTGACAACGACCTTCGCGGTGGCGCACGTTGTCGCCCACGGCGAGCCGTACGACATCGGCTTCGCGCACGGCACCGCCCTGAAGGAGCGGCTGCGCGCCTTCCTCGACGACGGTGTCGCCAGGCTCAACCATCTGCTGCCCACTGCCGTGTCGGTCGACAGTCTGTCCGGCGACATCGCCGCTCACCGGGCGGAGATCATCCGGTCGACGCCCCGGCTGGCCGAAGAGCTCTCCGGATTCGCGGCCGGCGCCGGGCTGACCCCGGACGAGGCCACCCTGCTGCAACTGCGCCGCGAGATCATGGGATACCAGCGGATCCCCACCCGAGGCGACTGCACCACCTACGCCCGGCCGGGAGTGCTGGCCCAGACCGTGGACCTCAACGGGAATCTGGACGACCAGATCGCGATCCTCGAAGTCGGCCGCGGCGACCGCAGGGCCCTCGTGCTGAGCTTCGCCGGGCTGCTCGGCTATCTCGGCGTCAACTCCCGCGGCCTCGCGGTCGGTCTCAACCTGGTCCTCGGCGGACAGTGGGGGCCGGGCGTGCCACCGTATCTGGCCATTCGCCACCTCCTCGACAGCGCGACCTCGGTGGAATCAGCGGTCTCCGCGCTGCGCTCGCTGCCCTTCGCCAGCTCCCGCACGATCGTGCTCGCCGATGCCACCGAAACCGCCTGGGTGGAGGTCATCGGCGATGAGTACCGGGTGATGACCGCACCGGAGTCGGTACACACCAACCATTTCCTCGCCCCGGACTTCACCAGCCGGGACGAGCTGAACGTCTTCGCGCGCAACTCCTCGCTGCGCCGGCTCAGGACGGCCGAGTCCGGTCTGCGGGACCTGCCCGCGGACGCGGCTCCCGACGCGCACTTCGCGGTGCTGTCCCAGCCGCCGATCTGCGTCGGCGACGACGGTGACATCCGCCGGGAGCGCACTGTCGCCGCCGTCGTCCTCGACGCGAAGAACGGAGCACTGCACCTGCGGCCGGGCAACCCCCGGCTGTCGGGAACCCGCTCTTTCACCCTCTGATCCGTTCCACCGATTCGAACTGGAGGTCAACCCCGTGGAAGCCCTGACCACCCGTGCGACGCCGGACGACCTGGCCCGCGTGAACCTGGGGGATCCTCAGACGTTCGCGGACTACGACCTGAGCGACTACTGGCGCACGCTGCGGGCGACCCAGCCCCTCTACCGGCATCCGGCGGTCGGGGACAGCCCCGGCTTTTGGGTACTCAGCCGGTACGACGACATCGTCGCCCTCTACCGTGACAACGCCACCTTCACCTCGGAGCGCGGCAACGTCCTGATCACCCTGCTGGGCGAAGGCGACTCGGCGGCCGGCCTGATGGTGCCGGTGACCGACGGGCACCGGCACAAGGAGCTGCGCAACGTCCTGCTGAAGGCGTTCTCGCCGCGTGTGCTGAGCCGGATCGGCGAGCAGGTCCGCCGGAACACCCGAACGCTGCTGGCCGCGGCGGTGGACCGCGGTGAATGCGACTTCGCGCTGGACATCGCGAGCAAGATTCCCATGATCACGATCTGCGACCTGCTCGGCGTTCCGAGCGAGGACCGGGAGTACATGCTCAGCCTGACCAAGTCCGCGATCAGCTCGGACGACCAGCCGGAGTACTCCGCCGCGGCCGACACCGCCCGCAACAACATCCTGCAGTACTTCCTCGGCATGGTCGAAGAGCGCCGTGCCGCGCCACGGGAGGACGCGGTCAGCGTGCTGGCCGGCAGCACGATCGACGGCGAGTTCCTCAGCGAGGGCGAGATCGTCCTCAACTGCTACAGCCTGATCCTGGGCGGGGACGCGACCGCCCGTCTCACGATGATCGACTCCGTGCACAGCTTCAGCACCAATCCGGAACAGTGGGCGGCGTTCAAGCGCGGCGACGTGTCCGTCAAGTCGGCGGCGGAGGAGGTACTGCGCTGGGCCTCACCGACCATGCACTTCGGTCGCACCGCGGTACGGGACACGGAGATCCACGGGACCCCGATCAAGCAGGGCGATGTGGTGACGGTGTGGAACACCTCGGGAAATCGTGACGAGACGGTCTTCGCCGACCCGGACCGGTTCCTCATCGACCGGTCGCCGAACAAGCACATCGCGTTCGGGCACGGTCCGCACTACTGCATCGGCGCGTACCTCGCGAGGCTGGAGATCTCCGAAGTGCTGCTCGCGCTCCGCGACTTCACCACCGGGTTCGAGATAACCGGGCCGGTCCGCCGGATCTACTCCAACCTCCTCACCGGGATCAGCAGCCTGCCGGTGCGTTTCGAACCGGTCTCGGCCGAGGTGGAGGAACTGGTGCTCTGAGGCGAAAGGGCGCCTACGGGCGCCGCGTTCCGGCCCGGTCGGCACCCGCCGTCGAGTCGACCGGTACCAGGAGCAGCCCGAGACCGATGAGGGCGAAGAGCAGCGTCAGCACTGCGTCGCCCGTGATGCCGACGAGAAGTGCGAGGGTCAGGGCGCGCACGGCGAGCGCTCGGAGCAGCCGAGCCGCGTCGGCTGAAGATGTGTCCATGTCTCTCCTATCAGTGAGTCAGGAGTGCTTTTCGATCCGTCGTCGACGGTCCGTCCGGACCAGACCGCCGGAAACAGGCGTGGTGCCGAGTTCGCTGTCGCCGTCCTCGTGACGCAGTACCCAGTCGTCGAGGTCGAGGGCCGTTTCCAGCGGTTCCTGGGCCATGCAGACGCGCAACCGCGTCGCCTCACTGTCGGCTCCGATCCCTTCCGGGAAGAGCAGTCCTTGCCGGAAGCCGGCCTCGGCCATCGCGAAGCGCACTCGCGCGGTCTGCGGAGACACCTCCAGGACATCGCCGATGAGCTGCCAGTCGGCGCCGCCCACGCGCTCGAACACGGCCGCGGCTTCGAAAAACCGCTGCGCGGCCGCGAGCACTCGGACGGCGTCGGCCAGCATGGCGCCGGGTGAACGGGTGGTGCCGTCGGGTCGCAGCTCGTGCTCGCCGATCGGGACGGCGGCACGTGCGCGTTCGGCCAGTTCGCATGCCTCGTAGGCCATCACCAGCCTCGCGCGCGCGGCATCCGTGTACGGTGCGCCGGTTCCGGTGTCACTTTCGGTCATGTCAGTCAGCCTCAGCTCCGACGACGGGGGCTGATCACCGCGGTTTTTCCGCGTGGTCAGCCGCGCAGGAAGTACAGAACGGTCATGATCACGGCGGTGGCCAGAATGACGCCCCGCAGCAGCCTGGCGG
The DNA here is from genome assembly GCF_036345175.1 of Streptomyces sp. NBC_00576. Taxonomy (NCBI): domain Bacteria; kingdom Bacillati; phylum Actinomycetota; class Actinomycetes; order Kitasatosporales; family Streptomycetaceae; genus Streptomyces; species Streptomyces sp. NBC_00576. Next base: position 6,229,794 of record NZ_CP107780.1, read on the forward strand.
GGAGACGGCGGGCGAGGTGGGCGCCGGCGAAGCCACCGGCCACCGCGCCGACCAGCATGCCGGTGAGGAGAAGCGGAGAACTCAGCGTGTCCGAGGCGACGAGGAACAGCACGGTCGCGCTGAGATAGATGGCCGCGAGCTGCGCGATCCGCATCGGGTTGCTGACCGCGGCGTCGAGGCCGAGGCCGATGCTCCACAGGGCCAGCATCATGATGCCTACGGCACCGCCGAAGTATCCCCCGTACACGGCGAGGACGAACTGGCCGATCAGGACGGCCCGGGAACTCATGCCGACCGAGCGCCCGAGCGCGGTGTCCAACGCCTTGGAGAGGTTGCGGCCGAAGGCGAGGACCACCGTGGCGAAGGCGAGCAGCCACGGCGCCGCGGCGTCGAAGGACGATGCAGGCAGCGCCAGCAACAGGCTGGCACCGACTCCGCCGCCGGCCACACTGACCACCGTCAGGGACTTCGTGGATGTCGGTCCGACCGGGGTGAGTTCGCGTCGGTAGACCCAGGCGCTGGCCACGGCCCCGGGTACGAGGGCGACCCGGGACAACGCGTTCGCCGTCACCGGGGACAGGCCGAACGCGACGAGAACGGGCAGCGCCACGAACGTACCTCCACCACCGATGGCGTTCAGCGCTCCGGCGGCGGCACCGGCCAGCAGGACGAGCAGTATCTCGAGCACACGCCGAGCATCACCCGTCACCAGTGGGTCCACAATGTGTAATCGACGCACCCAGCCTAAGGCTAAGCCTTAGGCTGACATGGTGCGCTACGACTTGGACGACCTGCGGCTCTTTCTCCACATCGTGGACGAGGGGTCCATCACGGCGGGTGCTCACCGAATGCACCTGAGCCTGCCTTCGGCCAGCGCCAGGGTGCGCTCGCTGGAGCGCCACGCCGGCGTGGCGCTGCTGATCCGCGGTCGGCGGGGCGTGCGGCCCACCCCGGCGGGCACGACTCTGGCCCGCCATGCACGCGACGTGCTGGTCCGGACCGCGCGCCTCGAAAGCGCGGTCGCGAGCTACACAAGGTCCCCGAACGCTCCGCTGATCCTGCTGGGGGGCGGTTCCGCGATGCATCGGCTCGTGCCGCGGGCCCTGGTCTCGTTCCTGCGCGCACACCCGGAAGTCGACGTCACGGTGTCCGAAAGCCGCACCCCACAGACCGTACGGATGCTCACCGACGGCGAGGCGGACCTGGGGGTCGTCCTCGACGACGAGGCCCGCGACTGCGGCTTGCATCTGGAGCCCCTCGGCGACGACTCCCTCGTCGTGATCGGCCAGGCCGGAGGGGTCCTCGCCGGGCGGACCGCGCTGACCTACGGCGAGGTCGCCGAGCACCCTCTCGTCGGGCTCGACGCCGACTCCTCGCTGCGCCGCTGGATCGAGAAGCACCTGGGGCCACACGCTCCGGTGGTCCGTTACCGCACCACCGTCGCCAACCTCAACGTGCTGGTCGCCCTCGTTGTCGCCGGCGTCGGGCTCGCCGTGGTGCCGCGCCGCGCCATCGACCTCCACCAGCCACTCGACATCTGCGAACTGCAGGACCCCTGGGCCCGCCGCCACCATCTGCTGGCCTGGGGCGTCAAGGGCCGGGCGTCGCCGACGGCCATTGCGGCGCTGGCCGAGCACCTGCGCCAGGCGGCACTCTCCGAACCTTCCTCCCGCAACGCACACGGAGACCCCATCGGGCGGCGGCCCTTTCCCGACGGCTGATCCATCCCCTGCTTGGGGGTGTGCCCGCGATGAAGCCGCGCTGCACGATCGACCATGCTCGGGAAGCGCGTCCACCTCGCCTCCGTCGCCCTCGATCGGCCCCAGCGGACCGGGCTCTGCCGCCAACGTGGTGTGTTCCGCATGCCAGTCGCGCCGTCCTGTTCCGAGAGGTGGGTCGCCGCTGACGGGGGCACGGGTCCGGCGCCGGAGCAGCACCATTGCGGCTGCTCTGTCGGAGGGTGACAATGGCGTTTCGCCCGCCCGGAACATCCGTGGGTGTTCCATGTGCGGCCACAGTGCGGCCGGATGCCTTTGGACCGGGTAACACAGGGTGTCACGGCGGAACTGTTCGCATGTGCTCTGATCAGGCAGAACAGCACCGGGCGGCACGAAGTGGAACTAGCCGTCACGAATCCCGCTGGTCTCGTAATGCGTAGGTCTCGGGTTCGAATCCCGAAGGCGGCTCCATGGGGAACCCCAGGTTAGGCCTCTGACCTGGGGTTTCTTGTTTCTGTTGACCTTGTGCGCGGCATGGACGGCGACCGCAAGGACACCACGGGCGGCGCCAAGTCCGTGACCGTCTCCCTCGACTCCGGTGAGGGCGACCCGATCGCCGACCACGCCTCGGCTGCGGGCTTCGCATACAAGACCGTTGCCTTCGACCGCCCTGGCGGCAAGGTGATCGCCAAGACGGTCAATCGGCCCTGGCACCACGAGACGGCCAAGAAGACTCGCGACTGGGGCACCGTCACCGCCGACTTCACCGGCGTCTCCGGCAGCCAGGAGTGGACTTCTCTGGACGACGGCGCCGGCGCCAAGTGGCGCACCACGTCCAGCTCCGTCACCCACGACACCGTCGCCGGCCGGGTCACCCAGGTCGACGACCGCGGCGACACTGCCACGGCGACCGACAACCAGTGCACCCGCACCACGTATGCCACCAACACCGACAAGAACATCCTGCTTCTGCCGTCCCGGGTGGAGACCGTCGCCAAGGCCTGTGACGCCGCGGTCGACCGGAGCAAGGACGTCATCGACGACATCCGCACCGCCTACGACGGCGGCGCCTACGACGCGGCGCCGACCAAGGGCGACGCCACGGGCACCGCGCCCCTCAAGAGTCACAACGGCACCAAGGCGACCTACCTGGAGGCCGGTGCCACCTACGACGACTACGGACGCGCGCTGGCGGTCACCGACCTGACGGCCGACATGACCGTCACCGGCGACGCCGTCCCCGTGCGCACCGCGCGCACCGACGGCCGTACCACCACCACGGCCTTCGTCCCGACCACCGGACTGCCCACCCAGACCAAGACCACCACGCCACCGGCCGACCCGGCCGTCCCCTCGACCGCGCAGACCGTCACCAAGGAGCTCGACCCACTGCGCGGTCTGCTTCTGAAGCAGACCGACACCAACGGCAACGTCACCAACTACGCCTACGACGCGCTCGGCCGCTCCACCAAGGTCTGGCTCGCCGACCGTGCCACCAGCGGCGTGCCGACATACGAGTACGCCTACACGGTCACCGAGGGCAAGCCGGTCACAGTCGCCACCAAGCTGCTCAACAACGAGGGCGGCCAGATCACGTCGTACAAGCTCTATGACGGCTTCCTGCGGGAGCGGCAGTCCCAGGCCCCGGGCCCGGACGGCGGCCGGATCATCTCCGACATCTTCTACGACGAACGAGGCCTGGCCGCCAAGACGTTCGCCCCCTACTACACCACCGGCAGCCCCGTCACCGAGCTGTTCAAGCCTGCCGACGCGCTGTCCGTGGAGACCCAGACCCACACCGCCTACGACGGTCTGGGGCGAGCGGTCGAGGAGAAGCAGATCGCCGGCGACGGCGGCGGCGGCACCGTCCTGAGCACCACCAAGACGATCTACGCCGGTGACCGCACCACGGTGATCCCGCCGGTCGGCGACACCACCGTCACCACTCTCACCGACGCCCGCGGCAACGTCACCGAACTGCGCCAGCACCGGGCGCGGGCGCCCGAGTCGGCCTACGACACGACCCTCTACGAGCAAACTCCGTCGGGCGAGTTGCTGAAGGTCACCGACCCGGCCGGCAACAGTTGGAGTCACACCTACGACCAGCGCGGCAACCAGCTCTCCATCACCGACCCCGACAAGGGCCGTACCGACACCAAGTACGACGACCGCAACCAGGTGATCTCCAGCACCGACGCGAGAGGCACCCTGTTCAACGCCTACGACGGACTGGGCCGCAAGACCGAACTGCGTGAGGGCTCCGCCACGGGCGCGCTGCGGGTCAAGTGGACCTACGACACGGTGGCCGGCGCCAAGGGCCAGCTCGCCGACTCCACCCGTTACGTGGGCGACGCCGCGTACACGACGTCGGTCACCGCGTACGACAAGCTGTACCGGGCCACCAAGACGGCGACCGTGATCCCGGCGGCCGAGGGTGCACTGGCCGGCACTTACCAGTCCGGCACCGCCTTCAAGCCGTCCGGTCTGGTCGCCTCGCTCAGCTACTCCGCGGCCGGCTCCCTGCCGGGAGGGTCGGTCAACTACACCTACGAGGACCAGACTCTCCGGCCGATCTCGGTGTTCGGCCAGGGCATGACCTCCTCGGCCACCTACACCCAGACCGGCAAACCGCAGGTGTACAGCTTCGGCTTGACCAGTGGTGGCAAGAAGACGCAGGTCACCAACACCTACGAGTACGGCTCCCAGCGCCTGGCGAACACCCGCGTCGACCGAGAGGAACAGCCCGGAGTCGACCAGCACGTCACCTTCCGCTACGACGAGGCCGGCAATGTCCTCTCCCTGAACGACGTCTCGCGCACCGGCACGGACAACCAGTGCTTCACCTACGACTACCTGCGCCGGCTGACGGAGGCGTGGACGCAGGGCGACCAGACCTGTGCCGCCGCACCGTCCGCCGCCAAGCTCGGCGGCCCGGCCCCGTACTGGCAGTCGTACACCTATGACAAGGCCGGCAACCGGCTGACCGACACCCAGCACCACACCGGGGGCGACACCGCCAAGGACGTCAAGCGCACGTACGAGTACCCGGCCCCCGGGACGCCGACGGCCCACACGCTGACCTCGGTGACCACCGAGGGACCGGCCGGGACCAGCAGGACCGACTACAAGTACGACCTCACGGGCAACACGACCGACAGAGGGAAGCAGCACCTGGACTGGGACGCCGAGGGGCTCCTCGCCAAGGTCACAGAGCCCGTCGCGGGCAAGCCGGACAGTGTCACCGAGTACCTGTACGACGCCAACGGCAACCGGCTGCTCTCCCGCACCGGTACCCGCACCACCCTGCACCTCGGCCACACCGACGTCACCCTGGACAAGGGTGCGACCAAGGCCAAGGCGACCCGCTACATCGACCTCGGCAGCGGCCACCAGGCGATCCGCGCCGACGACGGCACCTTCTCCTTCACCCTCGCCGACCACCACGGCACCGGCCTGCTGGCCGTCGCCGCGGCGGACCTGGCCCTCACCCAGCGTAGGGTCCTCCCGTTCGGCGGTGCCCGAGGCACGGCTCCGGCCGCCTGGCCGAGCACAAGAGGCTTCGTCGGCGGCATCGACGACACCAAGGACACCGGGCTCACCCATCTGGGCGCTCGCGAGTACGATCCGCAGACCGGCCGGTTCCTCTCCGTCGACCCGGTGATGTCGCTGTCCGACCCGCAGCAGATGAACGGGTACACCTACGGCAACAACAACCCGCTGGTGTACGCCGACCCGGACGGCAAGTTCTTCGGCTTCCTCAGCCTCTTCAAAGCACTGAAGCAGGCCGTCGACAAGGTCCTCAGCAGAATTCCCAACCTGAACCCGGGCCGCTTCCGTACGCGGGCGTATCCGCCGGCGGTCAGTAACACCAACCTGGAAGGGGCGCTGAAGCAGATCTATGCCAAGCCGGTCGCGAAGAAGGTCATGGGTGACGGCAAGATAGCGACGGCGATCATCTACGAGTTCAACAACGGGAAGCGGCTCCCCGGCAAGAACCAATTGCACATGCAGAACGGATGGGAGACGATGAGTGGCCTGTCTGACATTCTGCAAAAGGACCAACAAGCTCGGGAAATGGGAAAAAACACGCAGAACCTCCTGAGCGACTCGGACCTGGCCGTCGCCAAGTCCGAGGCTCGGGAACTGTGGAATGCGTTGAACTCCCGCGATGTCACGGGGAACATCAAGAAGATGGTCGACAGTGACGGGAGAATGAAGGGTGTCATCAAGGGGAGCTTCTCCACCGTGACAAAGACGCCCGCAGTCAAGGATCTCACCGGGCAGGTGTTCGAGCCGGTACCGTACAAGGCCCCGAAGCCCGTTGGTCAGCCCACCCGCCTGCGCGGTTTCCCCAAGACCTTCGCACTGGTCGGTGGCCTGGCCACGGCAGCCCAGGCTCCCTCCTACGTAGAGGAGTACGGCGTAGGCCGAGGTTCCTGGGAGATGTTCAAGGACATCGTGGACCCGTTCGGAGTGCACAAGGCGGTGGAACCTCCCGCTGCGGGCGGATCCGTCTGCCCACCGACGAACTGCGCTTGACATCACTCGGTACGGGGCCCGCCGCGCATCGTGCGCGACGGGCCCCGTACCGGCACCAGCGACCACCGCACAGGAAACCGGAAAGACATGAGTGACGTTCCCTTTGAGGAGATTCCCTCCCTTCTGCTGCGCACCATCCCCGAATCCGCGGAGTTCATCACCGAGAAGTACGAGATGCCGGCGGAAGCAGCCGTTCTGACCGAAGACGCGCCATATCATATTCAGTCGGTGCTGGCCCAGTGCTTCATGACGCCCATCCTGATGCCGCAGCTCGAGAGCGACACCCCGGACACGGAACTACTCGAACGATGCTGGGACTTCGTAGAGCGGCTCACGGAGCATTCCCTGGAGAGCGTCCGAGGCGCCGCCTACTTCGAGGTGCTCGAACAGCTCCTGAACGCCCACGGCCTCGTGGAGGCGGCCTGGCCGTACATGAAGGAGCGGACGCGGGCACAGACCCTCACGATGCTGGATTTTTACGGCGTTTACCTGCCCGGCATCAACCGACGGTAGGGCCCACAACCGCACGATGACCAGGGCCGTGTCGTCGGTCGTGCTGCGGGTGACGCCCCTTCACAGGACGCCCCCCGCGGCACGGCACGCAGCCGCCCCGTGAGCTTGTTCATCCTGCCTTGGCCGCAACTGCCCGGCGCAGCCGCGACTTACCCGCTTGAGGTCGCCCCCGGCTTCACGGACTTCGGCGCCTCCGCGTCTTACGTCCGTCAGCCGCCCGTGAGTAGGCGCTCGCGCTCGGCCGCCACGATCTCGCGTGCCAGCTCAGCATCCGTGATGTCGAACGCTTCCGGGACGCTGTCTGTGAGAGGCCGACAATCTCGGTGACCCCGCTTCATGTCACCAGTGGTGGCCAGCTGGTGGCCGGACGCCTTTGGACGGTGCAGCATCGGGTGGCACGGGTCAAACTGTTGCACATGCTCTGATCAGCAAGAACGTCACTCAGTAGCACGACCGGGCACCACACAACACGATCCCTCACGGTCTCGTAATGCGTAGGTCTCGGGTTCGAATCCCGAAGGCGGCTCCGGAAAACCGGAGTGCGCGAGCCCGGACAGCCCAGACGACTGCACGGCCTACGGCGGTGTGGGCTCCCCCGCGACGTTCACGCTCAAGGCCAACGGGGCCTCGGATGTGCTCAAGTACACGTACCAGCTCAACGACAACCCGGTGCGGACCAAGACCTTCACCGCCGCCACCACCAGCTACGCGGTGTCCCTGGCGCCGGACGCGCGCGGGGTCAACACCCTGACTGTCCAGACCTGGGACGCGGCCAGCAACGGCTCGCTCAGCTACACGTACACCTTCAAGGTCGCGCCCGGCGCGGGCCCCGTCGCCCACTGGTCCCTCGACGAGGGCACCGGCACCACGGCCACCGACTCGGTCAGCGGCCGGACGGCGACGCTGGCCGGTTCGGCCGGCTGGTCCTCACTCGCCCGACTCGGCAAGTCCCTCCAGGCCAACGGGACGTCGTCGTACGCGGCGACCGGCTCCTCGGTCCTGGACACCACCAAGAGCTTCACCATCTCGGCGTGGGCCCGGCTGACCGGCACCTCCCACAACTCGGTCGCCGTCGCCCAGGCCGGCGTCAACGGATCGACGTTCGCGATCTACTACTCGACCTCCTACAACGCGTGGATCTTCAACCGGTACACCACGGACGTGGCGGCACCGACAATCGTCCGCTCGATCGGCACCACCACACCCGAAGTCGGCGTCTGGACACACGTGATGGGCGTGTACGACGCGCAGGAGCAGACCATCCAACTGTTCGTCAACGGCGTGCCGCAGGGTGACTCGGTCGCCTACACCACGCCCTGGCAGGGCACCGGCGGCCTCCAGATCGCCCGCGGCCAGTACGGCAGCGCGTTCAGCGACTACTTCCCGGGCCAGGTCGACGAGGTGACCGCCTGGAACCGGATCCTGTCGGAGGACGAGATCGCCGACCTCCAGGCGATGACCGACGCCGGCACCGGGCAGGCACAGCCGGCGCTCGCGGCCGACTGGAAGCTGGAGGAGACCTCGGGCACCAGCGCCGCCGACTCCTCCGGGTACGGCCACACGGCCACCGTCGCAGGCGGCGGCACCTGGAGCACCGACACCGACGGCGGCAAGGGCAACGTCCTTTCCCTGAACGGCACCTCGGCGGCCAACGCCACCGCGACCGGGCCGATCGTGGACTCACAGGGCGACTTCACGGTGGCGGCCTGGGCCAAACTCGACACGGCCTCACTGTCCGACACCACGGTGGCCCACCACATGCGGATCGCCACCCAGTCCGGCGGTGTCCGTGACTCGTGGGGCCTGTGGTACTACCAGGCGGCGGGCTCCGCGCAGGGCATGTGGGTGTTCGGCCGCACCACCGCGGACGTCGCCGGCAGTGGCGCCACGGTGGTGACCGCGCCGGCGAGTATCGCCTCGGCCCAGCTGGTTGACCCGGGTGCTTGGACCCTGCTGACCGGCGTGTACGACGGCGCTCATCACCAGCTCTTCCTGTACGTCAACGGAGTGCGCCAGGGCGCGCAGGGCGACACGGACACGGACACCGACACCGGTGACGGCATCGTGTTCACCTCACCCTGGCAGGCCACCGGCACCTTCAACATCGGGCGCGGCCGGATCAGCAACGGCACGTACAGCGACTTCGCCGACGGACTCGTGGACGACGTACGGGTGTGGACGGGTGTGGTGTCCGACACCGACATCAACCAGATGTACGTCAACGAGCTGCCCATCCTGCTGTAGACGACAGCCCTGACACGGCTTTCAAAAACCTTCGACACACGGGGAGTTCGATCATGGGCGGGCTAGGGCACCAACGGCGGGTACCGCTGCGGCGGATACGGCTATGGGTCGTCGGGGCCACGGCGAGCGCTGTGGTGGCCGCTGGCCTCGGCACCGCGCCCGCGGTGTGGGCGACCCAGCGTCACGGGCACCACACCGTGGCGGCGCAGGCGGCCAAGAACGGCACAGCGGTCGCCTTCAAGGCGAAGACGGCCGCGAAGAAGGATCCAGCGAAGGCTGCCGCCGCCCGTACGGCAAAGACCCTTTCCCGGCCGGTGAGCTGGCCCACCGCCTCGGCCAAGACACTCCCGGTGGTGGCGAACACTGCCAAGTCGACCCTGGTCGGCAGTCTCCCCATGAAGGTGACCGCGCCCGGCAAGGGCGCGGCCCCCACGAAAGTCACCGTCAAAACGGCCCCGCACCAGACGGCCACCGCCCTCGGCATCCATGGCGCAGTCCTCTCCCTCACCCGCGCCGACGGCAGGAAGGCCGCTGCCAAGGCCCGCCTCACGCTGGACTATTCGGGCTTCGCGCACGCCTACGGCGGCGACTACGCCTCCCGACTGCAACTGGTCCGCCTGCCCGCGTGCGCGCTGACCACCCCGAAGCTCAAGAAGTGCCGTACGACAACCCCGCTGCCCACGACCAACGACACGTCGGCCCAGACCCTCACCGCCACGGCCCCGCTCGCCGCCTCCGGCATCACCGCCATGGCGGCGACCACCGGCGCCACGTCCGGTGCCGGTTCCTACGCGGCGACCCCGCTCAACCCGTCCGCGTCCTGGAACGCAGGCGGCTCCAGCGGTGACTTCACCTGGTCGTACCCGCTGTCGGTGCCGCCGTCCAACGGCGGTCCTTCGCCCAACCTTTCCCTCACCTACGACGCGCAGAGCGTCGACGGCCGGCTGCCCTCGACCAACAACCAGCCCTCATGGGTCGGTGAGGGCTTCGACCTCACCACCGGGTACATCGAGCGGTCGTACGACTCCTGCGACGACGACGGGCAGTCCGGCAAGAACGACGAGTGCTGGGCGAACGACAACGCCACCCTTGTCCTCGGCGGCAAGTCGAGCCCCCTGATCAAGGACTCCTCGACCGGCGCATGGCACCCGAAAACCGACGACGGCGAGCGCGTCACCCACTCCACAGGTGCCACGAACGGTGACAACGACGGCGAGTACTGGACGGTAACCACCCCGGACGGCACCCAGTACGTCTTCGGCAAGAACCGCCTGCCCGGCTGGGCCACCGGCAACGCGGTCACCAACTCCACCTGGACCGCCCCGGTGTTCGGCGACGACTCGGGCGAACCGGGCTACGACCAGGGGACGTCGTTCTCCGGCCGTGCGCTCACCCAGGCCTGGCGCTGGAACCTGGACTACGTCGTCGACCCGCACGGCAACGCCATGTCGTACTGGTACACCAAGGAGACCAACTACTACGCCAAGAACGGCACCACGACCGACAACGGCACGGCGTACGACCGCGGCGGCTACCTCAGCCGGATCGACTACGGCATCACCTCCTCCACCGTCTTCGGCACCGCCCCGGAGAAGGTCTCCTTCACCACCGCCGAGCGTTGCCTCGTCACCAGCACAGAGGACTGCTCCTCCCTGACCTCGTCGACGTCCTCGCACTGGCCCGACGTGCCCTTCGACGAGATCTGCGCCTCGGGCAAGGTGTGCAGCGCCACCGGGCCGACGTTCTTCTCCCGCAAGCGGCTTACGGGCGTCACCACGAGCGTGTGGGACGCGAGTCTCGCCACCCCTGCCTATCGGGACGTCGACTCCTGGGCGCTGGCCCACTCCTTCCCGGATCCGGGTGACGGCACCTCGGCCGGGCTGTGGCTGAAGTCCATCACCCGTACGGGCAAGGACGGTTCGACGACGGCGATGCCGCCGGTCACCTTCGCGGGGGTGCAGCTCTTCAACCGGGTGGACACGACCCACGACGACATCGCGGCACTGGTCAAATGGCGGGTGCGGACGATCACTTCGGAGACGGGCTCGGTCCTCACCGTCAACTACTCCGACCCGCAGTGCGTGGCAGGGACGACCATGCCCAGCGCGCCGGACTCCGACACCCTGCGCTGCTTCCCGACGTACTGGCAGCCGCCGTTCACGACCGATCCCCAACTGGACTGGTTCCACAAGTACGTTGTCACGCAGGTAACGGAGTCGGACCCGACCGGCGGCTCCCCGCTGAAGGAGACCGATTACACCTACAACGGTTCCCCGGCCTGGCACTACGACAGCGACAACGTCACCGCCCTCGCCAAGCGCAAGACGTGGTCGCAGTGGCGTGGTTACGGGAGTGTCACCACGACCACGGGTGACGCGCAGTCGACGCGGACGAAGACGGTCGCGACGTACTTCCGCGGTATGGACGCCGACAAACAGTCCGACGGCACCGCACGCAGTGTCAAGGTCACGGACTCCACGGGGACTTCGGTCACCGACTCGAACCCGCTGGCCGGCAGCGTCCGGGAGTCGGTCACCTACAATGGCTCCGCCGAGGTGTCCGGCACCATCACCGACCAGTGGATCCACCAGACGGCCACGGACGGCGCCCGCAGCGCGTACTTCACCCGCCCGGCGGCGGTGCACGCCCGTACCGACCTGTCCGCCGGCGGCACACGCGACACACTGGTCTCGACGACGTACGACCCGACGACCGGTGCGGCGCTGACCGTTGACGACGCGGGCGACACGGCCATCTCGGGCGACGAGCAGTGCACCCGCACCACGATCGCGAACAACACCACCAACTGGCTGATGGCGTTCCCGGTGCGCGTCGAGACGGTCGACGTGGCCTGCGACGAGACACCGACCCGCCCCGACGACGTGGTCTCCGACGTCCGCACGCTCTACGACAGCCAGTCCTACGGCACCGCCCCGACCCTCGGCGACGAGACGTCGACACAGCGCATGTCGTCGTACAGCGGCGGCAGCCCCGTCTACCAGACGGTCTCCACGAGCCACTACGACCCCCAGGGCCGCGTCGACTCCGTCAAGGACGCCGACCAGACCGTGGTCAGCAAGACCACGTACACCCCGACCACGGGCGGCCCTCTTACCAGCACGGTCACCACGGACGCCAAGAGCTACTCGACGACGACGAACTTCGACCCCGCGCGCGGTCTCGCCACCTCGGTCGTCGACCCCAACAGCAAGCGCACGGACTACGCGTACGACGGACTCGGCCGGCTGAAGTCCCTGTGGCTGGCCAACCGCAGCAAGTCCTCGGGCCAGAGCGCGAGCCTCGTCTACACCTACGCCATCTCCAACTCGGCGGCCTCCGTGGTCTCCACGGGCAAACTCAACAACGACGGCACGACGTACGACACGACGTACGCCCTGTATGACGCGCTGCTGCGCCCGCGCCAGACGCAGACCCCGGCGCCGGGAGGCGGCCGTGTCATCGCCGAAACCAAGTACGACAGCCGGGGGACGGCGGTCGAGGCGGACGCCGATTACACGGACACGACCTCACCGTCCGGGGCGCTGGCGAACATCACCTCGGTTGTCCCGTCCCAGATGCTGACGACGTACGACGGTGTCGGCCGACCGACGGCGGAGGACTTCTACGCGCTGGGTACCAAGCGCTGGACGACCGCGACGGCGTACGGCGGCGACCGCGTTACGGTCACTCCGCCCAAGGGCGGTATCGCGACCACGACACTGACGGACACGCTCGGCCGCACGGTCGAGACCCGGCAGTACGACAACGGCACGCCGAGTGGTTCCTACACGTCGATCAAGTACACGTACGACCCGAAGGGCCAGCTCAAGGAGGTCATCGACGACGACGGCAACACGTGGTCGTACGGCTACGACCTGATGGGCCGCAGGACCAGTTCGACCGACCCCGACACAGGGACGACGAACACGGCGTACAACGAGCTGGACCAAGTCGCCTCCACCACGATCGCGGTCGGCACCTCCGACGAGAAGACGCTCAGCTACGCCTACGACATCCTCGGCCGCAAGACCGACCTGTACGACGGCACGACCAAGGACGCGGCGCACGAACTGGCCAAATGGACCTTCGACTCGGTGGCCAAGGGTCAGCCGACGTCGGCGATCCGGTACGTCGGCGGCAGTGCGGGCTCGGCGTACGTCACCCAGGTCGGCGCCTACGACTCGCTGTACCGGCCGACGCTGACCCGGATGGTCATCCCGTCGGTCACGGGCGAAGAGGCGCTGGCGGGCACGTACTCGTCGACGACCGGCTACAACCTCGACGGCACCGTCCAGGTCACCTCCGACCCGGCGGCCGGCGGTCTGGCTTCCGAGTCGCTGGAGTACGGCTACAACGACCTGAGCATGCCGACGACGCTGAGCGGCACCACCGGCTACGTACAGAACACGAACTACTCGAAGCAGGGCGACGTCAGCCAGCTCACGCTGGGGGTTTCGTCCTCGGACACCGCCAAGTGGCTCCAGATCACCAATACTTACGAGGACGGCACCCGCCGTCTCCAGCGTGAACTGGTCACCGACGACGCCCAGTCGGCGCCTGTGCAGGACACGTCGTACACCTACGACGACGCGGGCAACCCGACGAAGGTCGCCACGCACGCCGACGGAACCGACGACGTCCAGTGCTACCGCTACGACGGCCACGACCGGCTCACCGAGGCCTGGACGGCGACCGACGGCTGCGCCGCCACCGCGTCCACGTCGGTCCTCGGCGGCCCGGCGCCGTACTGGCACAGCTACGCGTACGACGACCTGGGCAACCGCAAGACGCAGACCGACCACGCGACCACGACGGGCGGTTCCGACGCGACGACGTCGTTCGTCTACCCGCCCCAGGGCACGCCCCAGGCGCACACGCTGACGTCGTCGAGCACGGTTGTGGGCTCCACCACGACCACGAACTCCTACACGTACGACCACTCGGGCAACACCCACACCCGCACCCTGGGCGGCAGGACCCAGACGCTGGACTGGGATTCCGAGGGCCACCTGGCCAAGGTGACCAACGCGGACGGGACGTCGGCCTCCTACCTCTACGACGCGGACGGCAACCGGCTGCTCTCGCGCGACGACTCCGGGACGACGCTGTACCTGGGCGACACCGAAGTGCACCTGGCCAAGGGCGCGACGACGACCACGGGCACGCGCTACTACGCGTGGGCGGGCCAGACGGTCGCGGTGCGCACGAGCACGGGCAGCCTGCAGTGGCAGGTCACGGACGGGCACGACACCGCGGAGACGGCGGTGGACGCGACGACGCAGACGATCGCGAGGCGGCGGCTCGACCCGTTCGGCAACACCCGTGGTACGCAGCCGAGCTCGAGTTCATGGCTGGGTGACAAGGGCTTCGTGAGCGGTGTGCAGGACGCGGCGACGGGTCTGACGCACCTGGGGGCGAGGGAGTACGACTCGACGACCGGCCGGTTCGTCTCGGACGACCCGGTCCTGGAGCTGACTGACGCCCAGCAGATCGACGGGTACACGTACGCGGCGGACAACCCGATCTCGGGCAGCGACCCGACGGGTATGGACGACTGGTACAACGACCCGACGATGAACACGTGCGCCATCGACTGCGGCAGCACACCCGCACCGGCGACGACCACGACGGCCTCCTCCTCCTCCTCCTCCTCCTCCTCCGCGTCCTCTTCTTCCTCGCACAGCGGAGGCGGTGGCGGCGGTGGTTCCTCGCACCATAGCTGCGGCTGGTCCTTCTCCTGCTACGCCAAGAAGGCCTACCACGAGGTCGAACGGCACCCCGTGATCGCGGCCGTGGTCGCCACGGCGGTGGTGGTCGGCGCGGTCGCCTGCGTGGCGGCGACCGCGGGTGTGTGTGGAGCCGTCCTGGTGGCGGGCGCCGAGGGATTCACGGCGGGAGCCGAGATCGGTGGCCTGGGGGCCGCGGTGACGGGAGCGGCAGCCGGCGTGATCGGCGAAGGCGGGGCGGTGATCGCGGGGGCGGCAGGCGCTGCCGGGCTGGGTGCCGCGGCCGTGGCCAAGGGAGCGAAGACGGCGGCCAAGTCCGAGGCGGCGGCATCGTCCGGTGCGGCTGCCGCCAGTTCGGACGCGGCGTCGACGGCCAGCAACGGTGTCCGCTCGGCGGGCGCATACCGGGGGAGCTCCCAGAAGTCGCCTGGCGGCCAGAAGGGGGCGGGTGTGAGCGTCAAGCACGTCAAGATGGCGCTGGGCCGGGCCGGCATGAGCGTGGACCACTTCGACATCGTGCATGTCCCGGAGATCACGACGGCGGACGGCCTACTCGCGTACGGCTACAGCCCGCACCCGGGAGGTCTGCCGGAACTGGGTCCCCGCGGGCGGCCGGCGATCCAGGTCTCGGATATGGGTCTCGCCGACATGGACACCGCGGTCACCACGATCTTTCACGAGGCTTACCATCACCAGAGCTTTGCCACGATGGGTGTTGCCGACTTCGGTGGCAAGGAGTCTGCCGCGGAGGCATACGGACTGAGAATGCTTGATCTCTTCAACAGGAGATCAGGCCGGTGAAGCGACCCGGAATCGGTGAGGGGTGACGCGTGAAATCGTACGACTGGGGGCATGTCCAGGCGCTGGGCGCCGGTCCGCGGTTCATCGACGAACCGAGGGAACGGGAGTGCCCTGTCTGCGGAAACTTCGCGGTTCGCACCTATTTGTACGCCTCTGATCGCGGGCCCGGCCGGGAGACCGTGATCAGCTACACGTGGTGTGCTTCCTGTCGGCACTTCACTGGGAATACGGGCCCGAGGCCGGCAGGGTTGCGGTTTACGGATCCCCTGGCCGCGCTGTCCCGTGCGGAAAGGATCGACACGGAATCTGACAGCGATCTCTTTTTCCGGAAACTCGATCGTCTGTGGGATTCCGGCGAACTGCCGCAACGGTTCGAGCGCACGTAGCGAGCGAAGAAAGGATTTACGGGGAAGACGAGGAAAGGGAGGGGACACGGGGATGGGACGTGTCATATCGACAGAACGCCGTTCCGCCGGCACCGAGACCATGCTGGACGTGCTGCTGCGCTGGACATGGATCCGGCGTCGTACGCCGTCGCAGGACATCGCCGACTTCGACGGTGGGCAGCCGCTGCGGGTCGTCGGGTTCACGCAGAGCATCGGCGGGACGGTCAAGGTCTCGGTCGGCAAGGGCAAGCAGGTCGCGCGACTGAGGCAGGGTTATCTTCGGCTCGCCGTCGGTGAGGCACCGGTCTGGAGCGACGCGCGGGGCGGCCGGGACGCGGCCCTTCAGGCGCCGTTCCGGCTGAAGCTGGCGGGCGGGAAGGTTCGGCTGGCTCCGAAGTTCGAGCGGTATGAACTCGTCACGGGTGCGGGGACGTACGACCTCGCGGTGCCGAAGAAGGACGGGGAACTGGTGCGGCACGCGTTCAGTGGCGGGGCGGGGCTTCGGTGAGCGGCGGGTGAGTCCCGCGCGGTCAGAGTGTTGGGATCGAGGCACATCCTGGCCTGCGGCCGACCGAGGGCGCTCGCGACGGCCAGACGAGTCGAGGGTGACATTTGCGCCCGGCTTCCGAGATTCATGTCGTTGCTGAGGCCACGGTCCCGGTGTCGAAGCGGCGTCATTGCGGCTGCCCTGTAGGAGGGTGACAACGGTGTCCCGGCCGTCCGCAACACCCGAGGGCATGGCCATGTGCGGCCACAGTGCGGCCGGACGCCTTTGGACGAGGTAATACAGGGTGTCACCGTGGAACTGATCGCATGTGCTTTGATCAGGAAGAACAGCACCGAGCGGCACGAGCCGGAACCAGCCGTCACGAATCCCCGTGGTCTCGTAATGCGTAGGTCTCGGGTTCGAATCCCGAAGGCGGCTCCATGGTGAATCCCAGGTCGGGCCTCTGACCTGGGGTTTCTTGTTTCTATTGACCTTGGAATTGGGAATAAACGGACACGTGCAGTCTATGCATCGTAATGCGTAGGTCGAAGGTACGGTCTCTGTAGTGATTCCTAGGCCCCTGGCCCCTGGGCTGGTCTTTTGTGGCAATGATGGCGTCAGTTGACGCTCTGTCGAGGACCAGGTGCGGCCAATGTGCGGCCACGCGTGCAGCCACGGTGCTGGGATGACCATCAAGAGCGGCATTTCTGGGCTCAGTGTTGACCGATGCCTTGTAGAGTTTCGACAGTCAGACCAGCGGAATTCGTTAAGCGGGCTCGGCGGCCGATCGCGGGCCTGGGATCAGCTTTCCGCGTGCTGGGCGTGCTTCGGTAGGAGCCAGACCAGGGCGAAGGTGATCAGTTCGCCGGCGTGGTCGAAAACCGAGTTCCGCCGTGGTTGCGGCGTGCGAAGAACACGGTGCCGAGAGCGGCGGCGCCGATGGTGCCGGAGAGCTGCTGGGCAGCGTTGAGCATGCCTGCGCCGGTGCGGACCTCTTCGGTGGATGCGCCTCCGAGGACGCAGTCGAAGATCGGGACGAAGGCCAGGTCGGTGCCGTATCCGATCAGCAGCAGTGATGGGGCCAGTGTCCAGGGGGCGAGGCTGTCGCCCCGGTGGACGATGGTCCACCACATTACGAGCAGGCCGATAACGGCGATGCCGAGGCCGAGTTGCAAGGCGGCGCGGCCGAGTTTCTGGGTGAGCACAGCGCTGGCGAGCACCACGGCGACGGCGCTGTCGAGCGTCCAGGGGATCAGGGTGAGGCTGGTGTGCGGCGAAGTCCAGTGCAGGCTGAGCTGCAGCAGCAAGTTGAACGCCAGCTGGAATTCGCTCGGCGCTGCGAAGAAGGCGCCCACAATGGCCAGACCGGCGACGAAGCTGCGTTTGCGGAACAGCGAGGGGTGATCACCGGATGGCTGCTGCGCCGATGAGAGACGACGAACAGCGTCAGTGCGGTGATCGAACCCGGCTATCGACAGGTAGGTCCACAAGGGTCAGCCGAGTTCCCGGCCCTGGAGCAGCGGAATGATCAGCAGGGCTGAGGCCAGGTTGAGCAAGGCGATACCGCCGAGATCGAGCCGGGCGTTCGCATCCTCGCCGGTCTTGTGCGGCAGAAACCGCCAGGCCAGGGGCCTGGGCAGGCACGGCGCAGGGCTGAGGGTTCGGGACCGTGCAGGAGGCCGTCAAGAGCGCCGCAGTGGTGCAGGCCGTGAGGGTCACCATGGAGGACGAGGCGGTACTGGCTGAGTAGGGCCCAAGGGCCGTTCCCGTCCGCGGATGGTGGGCGGTGGAGAAGTGCAGTTGCCTCGACACAAGGGCGTGCACCTGCAGCTGACCGCCATGGCCGAGGGCTATCGCGAGGTCCTCGTCGTCAAGTCGGCGCAGGCGGCGGCCAATCCGACGCTGGAGCAGGTCAGACTCAGCGCCTCCGGTGGGGGTCTGCAGGTCCTGCCGAGCGCGGGCTGCGGTCTGCGCGCCCTCGACGAGGATGGCAATGCTGTCTTCAGGGGCCCGGCCGAAATGATGTGGGACTCGGCGGGTGGCACGGCCGCGGTGAGCACGCGTTCGCTGAGCGTCGGCGCCGCCACCGAGGTGCCCGCCCCCCAACTCCGAGGCGGAGAAGACCCAGCTGGGCCCCGGTGACAAGAGAGCCCAGCTGCCCGTCCAGGTCAGCGCCGTTACCGTCAAGCCCGATCTTGCCCTGGAAGGCGGGCTTTTCCTCCATGATCTTCGGTTGTCCGAGTCCGCCTCTACCACCAGAACGTCCGGCGCGAGCCGCTTGTACGTCCGCGATGCCGCGCATGGTCTTGCACAGGTTTACCGAGCGTGTCTTGGGTAGGGCGGCCACGACCGTCACCTCATTGAGGGAGGCGACGGCGCCGACGTGCTCGCGTACGAGCTGGACGAGTTCGGCCTCGACCTCGGTTGATGACGTCGTTGGTGCGGCCCATGACGAAGACATAGCCGTCGGCGTCGAGGTGCCCGCAGTCGAGGGCAGCCGGCCATTCGGCTGACTTGCGTGTCTGCTTGTCGAAGGCCGGGGGCGGGGACGACACGGCGCAGGGTGCTGACGCGCGAGGCCGTGGGGCCGACGGCATGTCGCGGCTTCGGCTTCGGGCCTTGACCGCCGCGGCGATCGCCTTGTGGACCACTTCGATGTCGAGTGCCACCCCGGTGGGCGGGGTGGGCCCGCAGTGATCCGCCCTGTGTTCCGACCACCTCGAGACCAGCCTTTACAACGGCTCGCGGCGCGGAAGGAGTGGCGGTCGCAACGCTGCGGACCAGAAGAGCCCCGCCGGCGCGGCAGATGCTCGGCGGAGCTCAGAGGGCGTGGCGTGGAGCGGTTGCCGCGTTGTGCCGCTGCGAGTCAGCGGGACTCCGCGATGCCGAGGGCGGTCAGGGCGTTGTGGATGCCCTCTTCGAGGAGTTCGTCGGAGAGCTGCCGGTCGGCCAGGGCGCGGGAGAGCTGCAGGGTACCGACGTCATGGCGTAGACGCTGAGGGTCTTTTTGCGGACCGAGCGCGGATCGGCCGGCGCGAGGCGCTCGGCGACACTGTCCATGACGGCCAGTACGCCGTCGGTGTAGGCCTGCTTGGTCGCGTCCCCGCACCGCCCGATCTCGTCGAGGGGTGCGGCGGAGGGGCAACCCTCGTCGGGGTTGTCGCGGTGCTGGGGCGACAGATATTGCCGCACGATCTGCTTGAGTCCGACGATGCCCGGTGCCGCCTGCGCGACGACGTTCGCGTTCAGTGTGCGCAGCTGGTCTGCGACCGCGGTGGCGACGAGGTCGTCCTTGGACTCGAAGTGGGCGTAGAAGGCACCGTTGGTCAGTCCGGCGTCCGCCATGAGTGTCGAGATGCCCGAGCCGCCGATGCCGTCGCGCTTGAACCGACGGCCGACGGTCTCGATGATCCGCTGCCTCGTCACCTGCTTGTGCTCTTTGCTGTACCGCACCACGGGCTCCTCCGTACGCCGAAAGGGCCGCCTGTTCTCCGTCGGCCCTCTCATTGTATGGTATTTCGAACGTACTCCAATGATGGCCGACGGCGTCTGAGGATGCCGACCGCCACCTGCTGGGCATGTGCGCTCATGTTCCCTCGGGTTGGGCCAAACGCCGTATGAGGTCGACCCACGTGGCCTGCAGGCGCGTGGTGGGCGCCCCGAGCTCCTCACGCAGGTAGTCCGCCGCCTCGAAGCTGGTGAAGGCGAGCAGGGCGTGGGCGAGCATGTCATGGTCACCATCAAGTCCCATGTCGCACAGGAGAGTTGAGACGTGGCGGTGGAAGGCCTGGCCGCTGCCCGAGCCAGCGCGGCGGGCGTAGGGCACCTGGCGTCCCAGCGCTGCGCCCAAGTCCGCATCGGTGGCGATGCGCCCGAGCAGGGCGCAGCCGAACGCCGTCAGTCGGTCCACCGCAGGTGCTCCTGGTCCCAGCGGGGGAGGACCTGAGGCATACGCCTCCTGGAACTCCGCTTCGGTTTCGTCGAGGAGGGCGAGCAGGAGGCCGTCGCGGTCGCCGAACCGGCGAAAGAGGGTGCCTTTTCCCAGGCCGGCTGCTTCGGCCACCTCCCGCATCGTCACGTGTTCGGCTCCCTGTTCGGCGACCAGTCGTGCCGCCGCCTCCAGTAAACGGGCGCGGTTACGGGCGGCATCGGATCTCTCGGCGATGACAGCGGCCGATGCGTTGTCCGGTGTCTCCGTCACGGTTCACTCCCTGGTGTTGCGTGTGCGTACACGTTCTTTCGGTCCTTGCTCTGCCACCGGTGTACATCGACGGGAGGGGGGAGTGTCAACCGGTACGAGGTATTGGGCACCCGTCAGGTGGTCGGCGCCCATCAGGGTGCCGCAGGTCGGCTTCGATCGGCCCGCACCCTGGACGTGGAGCACAGAGGGCGGCAGGGGCACCGGCCCTGGCATCACCCGAGGCCACACTGCTGCGGCCCACAAGCGGGAGTTGGCCTGCCGCCTGCCGCCTGCCGCCTGCCGCCTGCCGCCTGTGAACGTCCCCACGACCGGCCGGGATTTCCGTCCCCGTTATGCTCTTCGCGGTCCTGCAAGAGGGCCGCTGGCCTCCAGGCCAGGCACGACTGTTGCCCCTGTCGAACGGATGACCTGGGGGGTGGTGTCAGTGCGCCGTGAGGCGCTGTGAACTCGTGCGGAGGTGAGTGAGGTTCCCCCGGTGTGCGGGAGGTGCTGATCAGCTGGTCAGGGCGGGTTGACGGGGTTTCAGGTTCGTTCGTTCGGCCGTTGCCTGGTCGGCGTAGTGCTTCTCCTCGAACTCGATCGGGCTGAGGTAGCCGAGCCGCTTCTGGATGCGCCGGGAGTTATAGAAGCCGTCGATGTACTCGAACAGCGCGAGATTCGCCTCGGCCCGGGTGGCGAAGACGCGGCCGCGGATGCACTCCGTCTTGATGATCATCCACAGATTCTCCGCGAGAACGTTGTCGTAGCTGTCCCCGACCGAGCCCATTGATGCTTCAACTCCCGCTCTCAACAGTCGAGTTGTGAGCTTCACGGATGTGTACTGACAGCCGTGATCCGCATGGTGGATCAGCTTGCCCGGTTCGACTTCCCGGCTCGCGAGTGCGTACTCGAGGGTGGTCAGGACCAGGTCGGCGTCCGCGCGGGCAGAGGTCTCCCAGGCGACCACCCGGCGGGAGAACGCGTCCCGGATCGCCGACAGCCACAAGGGCCCCTCACCGGTGGCGATCATGGTGAGGTCGGTGGCCCACAGCCGGTTCGGCGCCGGTGCGGTGAAGTCCCGCTCGACCAGGTCCGGGGCGAGTGTGGCCTTGGGATCGCGGCGCGTGAAGCCGCCCCGGCGTGGGCTGATCCCGGCAATGTCGGCCTCGCGCATCAGGCGCTCGACCCGTTTGCGGCCCACGTGGACGCCCTCGCGCTTGAGCACGGCATGCACGCGTGGCGAGCCGTAGATCCCGCCCGAGCCGGCGTGGATCTCCTTGCGCAGCGCGGCGAGCTCCGCTCGCTCGTCGGTGGTCAGCCGGTCATCGCGCTCGCCGGCATCCGCCTCGGCCTGGCGGATCCACCCGCGCAGAGCCTCCGGATGCACACCGAGGTCGACGGCGAGCTTCTTGATCTGCGGCTTCGGCTCGGAGACGCGGTACATCCGCACCGCACGCTCACGCAACTCCAGCGAGTACTTTCTGGGCGCAGCCATGGTCGATGTTCCTCTCATGAGTCCCATCTGACCCTCTGTCAACACACTCCGCATTTCGGGGGAACCTCACCGTCCCATATCTGAACAAGCCTGGCGGACTGGTGTTTCACTCCGGTGACCAATGAGAACCTCGCTCGGGAGTAGTCGGTCACGCTCCACGTTCAGTCGGTGGTCGGTGTCGTCGCCTCCGACGTGCGGGCGCCGTCGACTCGGAGATCGGCCTGAACCAGTTGGTGTGGGCGAGAGGGCGGTCCAGTCAGGAGGAAGCGCGCTTCGAACTGGCCTCGCAGGCGGCCTGGCTGATGAAGGTCGGCCGTTACCCGATGTGCGAGGGCTACCTCGGAGAGGCCGCCCGCAAGGGTGATCCACAATGGCAGTTCGAAATCGGCCTGGACTGCGTCCTTGACGGTATCGCTGCTCGGCTGAAAATCGATCACGCGCCATCCGAAATGTGATGGACGTCGATCGGTTTCAGCCGATCGACATATACAGGACAGCTCCATCAGGGAAACGGAAGGCCCGCTACAGAGGATTGACATAAAGCGGGGCTTCCCCTTGCCTGTCGTTGAATCCGCGAAATACATTCGCCCCACTCGAGGCGGGGATAACATGACACGCGAATTCAATGACACGACACGAGCGCTCTACGCGGTGGCGGACCTCACGGCATGCGAGGGCATCACATGTCGCAGAAGTGAGGCCTCGGGGCGTCCCCGAGGCCTCGCCGTGGCCGGAACCCGGCTCTGCTCGGCCTGCGTCCTCCGCCTGACCGGCGGTCTGACGCGGCTGCCCAGCCTGTACGACGAGTGCGGACTGCTCCTCGGGGGCACCGACCGGCCGCGCGAACGTACATCCGGCGGTGGCGGCTCGTTGCGCGGGCTCCCTTTCAACACCGCGGCGGCGGAAGCCCGCTCCGTGATCCTCGGTGTGCTGCGTTCCTGGGCCGGGCTGGTCGTCGGGGAGCGGATCGTCGCCGCGCCCCGGGACACGGTGGCCGGCGTCGTCGAGTTCCTGATCCGGCACGCCGGGTGGCTGGCCGCCCACGAAGCCGCGGGTGAGCTGTCCGAGGAGGTGGCGCGAGCGGTACGCCGGGCGGGGTATGTGGTCGACCCGCCCCCCGGCCGAGGCATGCAGGTCGGGACGTGCGTCGTGGCGGACTGCGAGGGCGGGCTGACGGCCGTGGTGCGCGTCAACCGGGCCGATCCGCCGGTCGAGATCAGCTGCGCCGCGGATCCCTCGCACCGCTGGTCCGCGCAGGAGTGGATGGCGCTGAGCCGCGGTGCGTCGGAGGACCGGACGGAGCGGCCGGCCGGCCCGGCGCTCCCGGCGCCGACGGCGCGGTGGCTGAGCGCCCGGGCCATTTCCCTGTTGTGGGGGGTCCCCTCCGGCAGCGTGTACCGCCATGCCAGCGAACAGGGGTGGCGGCGGCGCACCGACAAGGGCCGCACCTTCTACCACGAGGAGGATGTCCTGCGGTCTCTCGGAGCGCGCACTGTTGGTCGCTCCTGACGGATCGGTCGTAAGCATTCACGAGGTTGGCGTGCTGGTTGCGAGTTGACGATGTGACAGGTCGCTGTGCTCTCTGGCACGCTGCGGGATCATGCCTGCCGCTGCCGAGCCTGCTGCGTCGCGTGAGGACCTCCTCACGCTGATCGCTGTACTGCGCGAGCAGAACGTGGTGCTGGCTGAACGCTGTGCGGGGCTCGAAGAGTAGAACGAGCGGCTGACCGCGCGGGTGGCAGAGCTGGAGCGGCGGCTGGACCGCAACTCGAAGAACTCCAATTTTCCGCCCTCGCAGGACGTGTTCGGCCTGCCCAGGGACGAGACGGTGGCGAAGCCGAAGCCGATGGGTAAGCGGGCAAGCGCAAGGGTGCTCCGGGTGCCGGACCGGCGATGGTCGAGAACCTGGACCGGGTCGAGGACCACCGGCCGGGTGCGTGCTCGGACTGCGGCGAGGCATTGGGTGATGCGCTGTCGGTGGGCTTCGCCCGCCGCCAGGTCAGCGATGTCCCGCTGGTGACGGTGCGGGTCACCGAGCATCGGCTGCACAAGGTCTGGTGCGACTGCGGTCATGTGACCGCGGCCGACGCGCCCGGCCTGCTGGCCGGGTCGCCGACCTCCTACGGGCTGAACCTGCGGGCGCTCGCGGTCTACCTCCTGGTCTTCCAGCACGTTCCCGTCGAGCGCGCCGCCCAGCTGATCGCCGACCTGACCGGCGCCAGGGTCTCCACCGGCTGGACCGCCTCCGTCCTGGACCGGGCCGCCGAGCTGGTCCAACCCTCACTTGACCTGATCCGGGCCCTGCTGGTCCTGGGGCACGTGCTGCACGGGGACGAGACCACCCCGAGGTTACCTTTCTCGTGGCCCCGCAATGGGGTTCCTGGCCCCCGGGTCCGGTATGGCTGTGTGCCCCCTGTCGAAGGCGATGACCTGGGGGGTGTTGCCGCTGGGCTTCGGGGCACCGCTTGACCGCTGATGAGGGGCCTGACGACCGCCTGGTCCGGCGCAATGCCGGGCCGCTTCACCGGGCGGCATGTCTGCGTAACGTGGTTGCCGGCGTGTGGTGCCGCAGGGACGGCCGGGAGTTTCAGGAGACGAGTGGCGAGAGGCACACGCACATGGTCGACACGACCGCGATAGATCTCTTCCTCGGCCTGGACCTGGGCAAGGAGTTCCACCACGCCCACGGCCGGACCCGGGACGGCAGAACCGTGCACGACAAGCGGCTGCCCAACACCGAGCCGAGACTGCTGGAGCTGTTCACCAGGCTGGTGGCGAAGTTCGGCACCGTTCTGGTGATCGTGGACCAGGTCGCGAACATCGGTGCGCTGCCGCTGACGGTGGCCCGCGCGGCGGGCTGCCGGGTGGCCTACCTGCCCGGGCTGTCGATGCGGCGGGCCGCCGACCTGCCTCCCGGCGAGGCCAAGACCGATGCCCGCGACGCGTTCGTGATCGCCGAGACCGCCCGCACGATGCCGCACACCCTGCGCGCGGTGGACCGCGACGACGAGGTGCTGGCCGAGCTGACGATGCTCACCGGTTACGACAACGACCTGGCCGGCGAGGTCAACCGCACCACCAACCGGCTGCGCGGCCTGCTCTCCCAGATCCATCCCTCCCTCGAACGCGTCCTCGGCCCCCGCCTGGCCTACCCCTACATCCAGGCCCTCCTCCAGCGCCACGGCTCCCCGGCCAGGCTGAAGAAACTGGGCCGGGCGCGCTGCGAGTCCCTGCTCAAGGCGCACGGTTCGCGCAAGGCCCACCACCTCACCGCAGAGATCTTCGACGCGCTCGCCGAGCAGACCCTCGTCGTTCCCGGCACCGAGGCATCCGCGCTGATCGTGCCGGGACTCGCCGCCCAGCTCGCCGCCGCCCACACTCAGCGCCGCCAGGCCGAGCAGGAGATCGCCGCCCTGCTGGAGGCCCTCCCTCTTTTCCACCTCCTGACCTCCTTGCCCGGCCTGGGCGTCAGGACCACGGCCGCCGTGATCGTCGCGATCGGTGACGGCAGCGGTTTCCCCACCGCCGGACACCTCGCCTCCTACGCCGGACTCGCGCCCGCCACGAAGTCCTCGGGCACCTCCATCCGCGGCGAGCACGCACCCCACCGCGGCAACCGGCTCCTCAAACGCGCCCTGTTCCAGGCCGCGTTCGCCGCGATCGGCTGCAAAGCCGACCCGTCCTCCCGGATCTACTACGACCGCCAGCGCGCACGCGGCAAGACCCACACCCAGGCGACCCTCCGCCTGGCCCGCCAGCGCGTGAACGTCATCCACGCGATGATCCGCACCGGGGCTCTCTACGAAGCACGCCCCCCGGGCGACGTCGGCCTCGCTGCCTGACGACTCCACCGCCTCCGCCCTCCAGGCCCCATCACACCCGCGCACCGGCACGGCCACTGCGGCCCTGCCGGCCACCGCACTGCCCATCAGCCACCCGATCCGCCGGGGACATCCCGCTTCGCGGGACGTCCCCAAAAACCAGGATCAACCCCTACAAGCCGACCCCACCGGGGTTGACGAAACAGATAGGGGCACCCCCCGCATCGGGTCCAGGCGCCGCTGGCTGCACGTGGCGTGCACCGAGCACCTGACCCTGCTCGGGCTGGCCCCGCGTTCACGCGAGGGCGCGAGCTCCCTGCGGGTGCTGCCCGGATTCCGGGGGCACCCTGGTCCACGACTCGCTCTCGCTCTATGCCGGCTACCCGGACGCCTCCCACCAACTGTGCGGGGCGCACCTGGTCCGCGAGTTGACCGCCGCCGAACAGGACCACCCGAAACAGAAGTGGCCCCAGCAGATCCGCTGGGCCCTGGCCGGTCTGAACCGCCAGGCCCGACGCGTGCGCTCCGGCGAAACAGCCGAGATCACCCCCGAGGCCCTGCTGTTCTACCAACGCCGCTACCACCAGGGCGTCTCGGCGGGCCTGGCCCTGCACCGCAGAGCCGAGGGCCGCAAACAGTCCCCGGCCCGCAACCTCCTGGAACGTCTCCGTGACCAGGCCGACAACGTCCTGCGCTTCGCCGACCACCCGAAACAGGTCCCCTTCACCAACAACACCGGCGGGAGGGCACTTCGGCCGGTCAAGACCCAGGTCAAGATCTCCGGCTGCCACCAGTCCGACACCGGTGCCGCGGCCGGGCTCGCCGTGCGCTCCTACCTCGACTCAGCCCGCAAGCACGGCATGAGCGCCTTCGAGGCGATCCACCGCGCCTTCACCGGCAACCTCTGGATGCCACCCATCGCCCCTACCCACCTGACCAGCGAACACTACGCACCGCCAGAATTCTGGCTCATTGCTTCTGAATGCATACGATCGGTCCTCCAGGAACGAGCGGGCGCGGCCTCGGCGCCGTGCCCGCTCTCGTTTTCCAGCGGATATGTGGGCGCGTGCGATACCGCGTCGCATCCGCACCCTGGCCAGGTGAAACCGCGCTGTCAGTGCAGGGGGGTTTAACCATTCTCTGACTCAGCCCTGTCGCTGCTTTGAGGAATCGGCATTGACATCCTTCAGTTCTTCGAAGAAGCTGTTCACTAACTTCCTCAGCACTGTGTCGATTCACCGGCTGGGATAATCGAAGGCCAATTCGGGGATATCTATCATCCGGCCTGAAGTGAAATCACTGCAATTTCTCGTGCGGCGCACCGATGACATGTTTCGGTGCGCCGCTTTGCCCTATCCATCTCATTTCGACGTCCCCCGAAGGTGCAGCCATGGACGCATCAGTCATCGTCGCCGGAGCGGGTCCCGCCGGTCTCATGCTCGACCAGTGCTGACTGTTGTACGGCTTCGGCGACATCGGCACCAGCGACGCGGGGCACTTCGGCGGACTGCCGGTGGACTTCGGGGGTCCACCGCGCGGTAAAGACCGTCCCGCAGTCCGACACCGAGACGATGCCACAAGGGTGTGGGGTCTGGAGATCCGCTACAACGTCGGCCCCGGCAGCCATCCGCTGCTGGGACTGCGCATGCCGCACCTGGAGTTGGTGACCGGCAGCCGGAAGACCAACAGCGCCCAGGAACTGCACGCCGGGTGGGGCGTCTGCTTGATCTGGAGGACAACGCCGTCCTCCGCGGCCGGGCGTCAGGCTGGTCCGACCGTGTGGACATCGCGACCGCGGCTCCCCACGGGCTCCAGCCCGGCAGCCGGCGCATCGGCCGTCCTCGTTCGCCCCGACGGGCACGTGGCCTGGGCTACGCCCGGCAGCCACCACGCCCTGCCCAAGCGCTCAAGCGCTGGTTCGGCCCCTCCCGATCTGACCGTCTGGACAAGGAGATGTGGATGCACAGCACGTTGATCGTGGCCCGGATGGAACCCCGCTCGGCCGCGGAGGTCGCGAGCCTCTTCGGCGCGTTCGACGAGACGGAGATGCCGCATCGGATGGGAACCAGGCGCCGGCAGCTCTTCTCGTACCGCGGCTTGTACTTCCACCTGCAGGATTTCGACGGCGAAGACGGTGGCGAGCGTATCGAGGAGGCGAAGACCGATTCCCGGTTCGTCACCATCAGCAACGACCTGCAACCGTTCATCACCGCCTACGACCCGGCCACCTGGCGCTCTCCCGCCGATGCCATGGCGGAGCGCTTCTACCACTGGACCGAACGGTGAGCGCGCCGCATGGTCGGCGGGTCGTCATCACCGGAATCGGCGTCACCGCGCCCGGCGGCGTGGGCGTCAAGAACTTCTGGAGTCTGCTGACCGACGGCCGCACCGCCACCCGCCGCATCAGCTTCTTCGACCCTACCCCGTTCCGCTCGCAGGTCGCCGCGGAGGTCGACTTCGACGCCGAACTCCTCGGGCTGAGCACCCAGCAGATCCGGCGGATGGACCGAGCTGCGCAGTTCGCCGTGGTGACGGCGCACGAGGCTGTGGTGGACAGTGGACTGGACCTCACCGCTCTCGATCCGCACCGCACCGGCGTGACGATCGGTAGTGCGGTCGGCGCCACCATGGGGCTGGACGAGGAGTACCGCACCGTCAGCGACAGCGGCCGGCTCGAACTCGTGGACCACACCTACGCCGTCCCGCACCTCTACAACTACCTGGTGCCCAGCTCCTTCGCTGTCGAGGTGGCGTGGGCCGTGGGTGCCGAGGGTCCCGCCACGGTGGTCTCCACCGGCTGCACCTCCGGGCTGGACGCGGTGGGCTACGCCACCGAGCTGATCCGTGAGGGCTCGGCCGACGTCATGGTGGCCGGCGCGTCGGACGCTCCCATCTCACCGATCACGGTGGCGTGTTTCGACGCGATCAAGGCGACCACATCGCGCAACGACGATCCGGAGCACGCCTCCCGTCCCTTCGACCGCACCCGCAACGGATTCGTCCTGGGCGAGGGAGCGGCCGTCTTCGTCCTGGAGGAACTGGACAGCGCCAGACGACGAGGCGCGCATGTCTACGCGGAGGTCGCCGGCTACGCCACGCGCAGCAACGCCTTCCACATGACGGGCCTGCGCCCCGACGGACGGGAGATGGCCGAGGCGATCCGGGTCGCCCTGGACGAGGCCCGGCTCAACCCGGACGACGTCGACTACGTCAACGCGCACGGCTCGGGCACCAAGCAGAACGACCGGCACGAGACCGCCGCTTTCAAACGCAGCCTGGGTGAGCGCGCCTACCAGGTACCCGTCAGCTCGATCAAGTCGATGGTCGGTCACTCGCTGGGCGCCATCGGTTCGATCGAGATCGCGGCCAGCGTGCTCGCGATGGAACACGGTGTCGTGCCGCCGACCGCCAACCTGCACACGCCCGACCCCGAATGCGACCTGGACTACGTGCCGTTGACGGCACGTGACTGGCGGACCGACGCCGTGCTCTCGGTGGGCAGCGGCTTCGGCGGTTTCCAGAGCGCGATGGTGCTGGCCCGCCCCGAAAGGAGCGCGGTATGAGCGGCGCCGCCGTCAGGACCGTGGTGACCGGTCTGGGCGTGGCCGCCCCCAACGGCTGCGGCACGGACACGTACTGGGCGTCGGCTCGCAAGGGGATCAGCGGTATCGGCCGTATCTCGCGGTTCGACCCCGCGCAGTACCCGGCCCGGCTGGCGGGGGAGATCAACGACTTCGTCGCCGAGGACCATCTGCCGGGGCGGCTGCTGCCACAGACCGACCGGATGACCCGGATCGCCCTGGCGAGCGCCGACTGGGCGCTCGCCGACGCGGGTGTCGACCCGCGGGAACGGCCCGAGTACGACATGGGCGTGATCACGGCCAGCTCGTCGGGCGGTTTCGAGTTCGGTCAGCGGGAGCTGCAGGCGCTGTGGAGCAAGGGCAGCCGTTACGTGAGCGCCTACCAGTCCTTCGCCTGGTTCTACGCGGTCAACAGCGGCCAGATCTCCATCCGCAACGGCATGCGCGGCCCGAGCGGTGTGGTCGTCGGCGACCAGGCGGGCGGGCTTGACGCGATCGCTCAGGCCCGGCGTCAGATCCGCAAAGGCACCGGGCTGGTGATGTCAGGGTCCATCGACGCCTCGATCTGCCCGTGGGGCTGGGTCGCCCAGATGGCAGGCGGCCGGCTGAGCACGAGTGAGGACCCGGCGCGGGCGTATCTGCCCTTCGACGCCGCCGCGCGAGGACATGTGCCGGGGGAGGGCGGGGCGCTGCTGGTCCTCGAGGATCTGGAGAGCGCCCGTGCCCGAGGGGCCCGCGTGGTCTACGGAGAGATCGCCGGATACGGCTCCACCCTGGACCCCCGGCCGGGCAGCGGCCGCCCGCCCGGGCTGGCAAGGGCGATCGAACTGGCGCTGGCCGACGCGGGCGTCGCCCCGGAGGAGATCGACGTGGTGTTCGCCGACGCGGCCGCGATCCCCGAACTGGACCGTGTCGAGGCCGAGGCGATCTCCCGGGTGTTCGGTCCGCGCGCCGTGCCGGTCACCGCGCCCAAGACCATGACCGGACGCCTCTACTCGGGCGCGGCACCGCTGGACGTGGCCGCCGCGTTCCTCGCCATGCGCGACGGAGTGATCCCGCCCTCCATCGGAGTCACCCCCGACCCCGAGTACGACCTCGACCTGGTCGTCGAAGAGGAGCGCACCGCGACGGTCCGCTCCGCTCTGGTGATCGCCCGCGGCCACGGCGGCTTCAACTCCGCGCTGGTGGCACGCGCCGTCTAGCCCGGCACCCGCAGTGACCGCCATACCGAGATGAAAGGACAACCATTCATGTCTGCCCGCGAGTTCACCGTCGATGACCTGAAGCGCATCCTGCGCGAGGGTGCCGGCGCGGACGAAGGCGTCGACCTCGATGGGGACATCCTCGACACCGACTTCGAGTCGCTCGGCTACGAGTCGTTGGCCATGCTGGAGACCGGCAGCCGCATCGAACGCGAATTCGGTGTGATGTTGGACGACGACGCGGTGACCGATGCCAGAACACCACGCGCCCTGATCGAGGCCGTCAACGGTGTGCTGGTGCCGTCCGGCGTCAACTGACCCTCCCCGACCGCACCGCCGGTTCCCACCGGTCAACCGTCGATTCCCCGGCGGGGCCGGCGGCGCGCCCACTCCACTTCACGCTCCCGCACGGCCGTGCCACGGCCGGCGTGCCCGGCGTCGCCCACCGACGCAGTCAGGAGACAACATGACGGAGCAGAAACCGAAGGTCGCCATCGTCACCGGCGCCACCAGCGGTATCGGCCTGGAGGCAGCCAGGCTGCTGGCCCGCCAGGGCCACCGCGTGTTCCTCTGTGCCCGCACGGAGGAAAGCGTGACTCGTACCGTCAAGGAGTTCGTCGACGAGGGACTCGACGTCGACGGCGCCCCCTGCGACGTCCGCTCAGTGGCGGACATCCACCGCTTCGTGCAGCAGGCCGTCGACCGCTTCGGCCCGATCGATGTGCTGGTCAACAACGCGGGCCGGTCCGGTGGCGGGGTCACCGCCGACATCGCCGACGAGCTCTGGTTCGACGTCATCAACACTAACCTCAACAGCGTGTTCCTGATGACCCGTGAGGTGCTCAACACCGGCGGCATGCGGCACAAGAACCGTGGCCGGATCATCAACATCGCCTCCACCGCCGGAAAGCAGGGCGTGGTGCTCGGTGCCCCGTACTCCGCCTCCAAACATGGTGTCGTCGGCTTCACCAAGGCGCTCGGCAACGAACTGGGCCCGACCGGGATCACCGTGAACGCAGTCTGCCCCGGCTATGTCGAGACCCCGATGGCGCAACGCGTCCGCCAGGGCTACGCGGCCGCCTACGACACGAGCGAGGGGGCCATCCTCCAGAAGTTCGAGGCGAAGATCCCGCTGGGCCGTTACTCCACCCCCGAGGAGGTCGCGGGCCTGGTCGGCTACCTGGCCTCCGACACCGCCGCCTCCATCACCGCACAGGCACTGAACGTCTGCGGCGGCCTGGGCAACTTCTGACATTCGCGGAGAAGAGGACCGATGACGAACCGCATGGTCGAGCACGAGATCACCGTCGACGCCCCGGCCGCCGCCGTCTACCGGCTGATCGCCGAGGTGGAGAACTGGCCCCGGATCTTCCCGCCCACCATCCACGTCGACCACGTGGAGCGGGGCGTCGACGAGGAGCGCATACGGATCTGGGCCACCGCCAACGGTGAGGCCAAGAACTGGACTTCGCGCCGCACTCTGGACCCGCGAGATCTGCGGATCACCTTCCGGCAGGAGATCTCCAGCCCGCCGGTCGCCGCCATGAGCGGCACCTGGATCGTCGAACCGCTGTCCGACTCGGCTTCCCGGGTGCGGCTGCTGCACGACTACCGGGCGATCGACGACGATGTCGAGAGCCTGAAATGGATCGACGAGGCCGTCGACCGCAACTCCCGCGCCGAACTCGCCTCCCTGAAACAGAACGTCGAACTGGCCCACGCCTCCGAGGAGATCACCTTCTCCTTCGAGGACACCGTCCAGATACAGGGCCAGGCCAAGGACGTCTACGACTTCGTCAACGAGGCGGGGCTGTGGGCCGAGCGGCTCCCGCACGTGGCGAGCGTCCGCCTGGAGGAGGACACTCCGGGGCTGCAGACCCTGGAGATGGACACCCGCGCGCAGGACGGTTCCACGCACACCACCAAGTCGTACCGGGTGACCTTCCCGCACCACAGGATCGCGTACAAGCAGGTCACCCTGCCCGCCCTGATGACGCTGCACACCGGCTACTGGACCTTCACGGAGAACGAGCGGGGCGTCGCCGCTTCTTCGCAGCACACCGTGGTCCTTAACACCGACAACATCGCCCGGGTGCTCGGCCCCGAGGCGAGCGTCGCGGATGCTCGGGAGTACGTCCGCAACGCACTGAGCACCAACAGCCGCGCCACCCTCGGCCATGCGAAGGACCACGCGGAGAGCAAGCGCTGACCATGGCCGCGCACTCTGTGGACACCGATGTGATCATCGTGGGTGCCGGGCCGGTCGGGCTGATGCTCGCCGGGGAACTGCGGACTGGCGGGGCGCGGGTGACCGTACTGGAGCGGCTGGCCGAACCCACCACCGAGTCGCGGGCGTCGACCCTGCACGCCCGCACCATGGAGATCTTCGATCAGCGAGGGCTGCTAGACGCGTTGGGGACGGTGCCCAACGACATGGTCGGGCACTTCGGTGGGATCCGCCTGGACTTCAGCGGGCTGGACAGCCGGTACCGGGGCCAGTGGAAGGTGCCGCAGGCCTGCACCGAACAACTGCTGGGCAGCTGGGCGGTCGGTCTCGGCGCGGTCGTCAGACGCGGTCACGATCTCGTCGGCCTGCGGCAGACCGAGTCGGGGGTCGAAGCCGAGGCGGCGGGCCCCGGGGGCAGGGTCCGGATCCGGGCCGCCTACCTCGTGGGATGCGATGGTGAAAACAGCGCCGTACGGCGGCTGGCGGACTTCGCCTTCCCCGGCATGGACGCGACGCGGGAGCTGCTCCGCGCCGACGTGGCCGGTATCGACGTGCCCAACCGCCGGTTCGAACGCCACGAGCGCGGCCTGGCCATCGCCCACCGTCGGCCCGATGGGGTCACCCGGGTCATGGTGCATGAGTTCGGCAGGGCCGCCCCGGCACGTGCCGGGGAGCCGGAGTTCGCGGAGGTCGCGGCCGTGTGGGCGAGGGTCACCGGGGAGGACATCGGCGCGGGCAGGCCGATCTGGGTGAACGCGTTCGGGAACGCCCGTAGGCTGGCCGAGCGGTACCGCAGCGGCCGGGTGCTGCTCGCTGGGGACGCCGCCCACGTGCAGATGCCGGTCGGAGGCCAGGCCCTCAACCTGGGGCTGCAGGACGCCGTGAACCTGGGCTGGAAGCTGGCGGCGCAGGTGCGTGGCCGGGCGCCGGCGGGCTTGCTCGACAGCTACCACGACGAGCGGCACGCCGTTGGCCGCCGTGTGCTGACCAACATCGAGGCGCAGGCCACGTTGCTGCTTGGCGGCGCGGAGGTGGAGCCGCTGCGCGCGATGGTGGCCGAGCTGCT
This sequence comes from Streptomyces sp. NBC_00576, assembly GCF_036345175.1. Taxonomy (NCBI): domain Bacteria; kingdom Bacillati; phylum Actinomycetota; class Actinomycetes; order Kitasatosporales; family Streptomycetaceae; genus Streptomyces; species Streptomyces sp. NBC_00576. Next base: position 6,263,780 of record NZ_CP107780.1, read on the forward strand.
CGGCCACGACGAGGTGATCGCGCAGCTGGCCGGCATGATCAGCGGTCTGGACGTCCGTTACCCCGACGGAAGCGACGCCCCGCTGCTCGGCGGCCGGGTGCCGCACTGGGAACTGACCACCGAGACCGGCCCGTCCAGTACCGCGGAGCTGCTCCGCACCGGCTGCGGGGTGCTGCTCGACTCCGCTGCCGGCCTGCCGGCGGGAGCGGTCGCCGGCTGGGCGGACCGGGTCCGCATGGTGTCGACCGCGACGCCGCACGGCCTTGGATCCCCGTTCGAGCTCGCCGGCACGGCCGTCCGTGCGGTCCTGCTCCGCCCCGACGGTCACGTCGCATGGGTCGACGACGGTACGACACATTTCCGTGCCGCGCTGCACCGTTGGTTCGGCGCCCCGAACCCGTGATCGAGAGAGAGCGCCTGCCATGCACAAGATCGCAAGGAAAATCGTCCGTCGGCAGATCGGGACGGCCGTCGCCCCTGTGCCGGCCCGATCGCCGACCGTGCTCCGCGACAAGCACGCCGACCCGCCGGTGCGCAGACACGGCAATTCCCCCCGGTGATCCGCGTGGTGAGGGGGCGCCCGACGGCCGAGGAACTGGCCGCCGTGATGACGGTGCTGCTGGCGCGCCAGGAGGCCGGCTCTCCCGCGCCTGGCCGGGCGCGCCGGGCCGCCGCGGGCTGGCGACGCCCCGAGCGGGCACCGGGTCACCCGTCGCCCCGCAGTTGGCGGTCGCCCGCGATGCGTGAAGGTGCCCGGGCATCCACGGTGTCCGTCAAGTCACCGGGTGACGGCCGCTGTGCGCGGTCCGGTCGCGTCGACGGTCCGGCATGAAGCGAGGCAGCCGGTGGACGTCGCACGCCGTGCCCAGAATCTGAGGAGGAGACCACCGATGGATGCTGCATTCGACGCCGAGGTCATCGTCGTCGGCGCCGGGCCGACCGGGCTCATGCTCGCAGGGGAGCTGCGCCTCGCCGGGGTCGACGTCGTCGTGCTGGACCGGCTGACCGAACCAACCACCGAATCCCGCGGGTTGGGCTTCACCCCGAGGACCATGGAGGTGTTCGCGCAGCGCGGTCTGGTGGACAGGTTCGACGCGCTGGACATCCCGGTGCAGACCACCACCCGCGGGCACTTCGGCGGGCTGCCGCTGGACTTCGGGGTGTTTCCCGAGGCCCATCCCGGCGTCATGAACCTGCCGCAGGTCCACACCGAGGCGGTGCTGCGTGGCTGGGTCGCCGAGCTCGGCTGCGACCTGCGCCGAGGCCACGAGGTCGTCGGCCTGACCGACACCGGCGAGACCGTGGAGGCCCAGGTCGAAGGGCCCGACGGGCCGCTGCTGCTGCGCGCGCGGTACCTGGTCGGGTGCGACGGCGGCCGCAGCACCGTGCGTGGGCTGGCCGGTTTCGATTTCCCCGGCACCCCCGCCACCCTCGAGCTGTTCCTCGCCGACGTCCGAGGGTGCGCCATCAGGCCACGCTTCATCGGCGAGTGGCTGCCCGGCGGGGTCGCGATGTCGGCCCCCATCGGTGACGGGGTGGACCGGGTCGTGGTGTGCGAGCGGGGCACGCCCCCGCGACGGCGCACCGAGCCGCTGACGTTCAGCGAGGTCGCCGCCGGCTGGCAGCGGCTCACCGGAGAGGACATCAGCCACGGCGAGGCGTTGTGGGTGAGCGCCTTCGGCGACGCCACGCGACTCGCGACCGAGTACCGCAGGGGGCGGGTGCTGCTCGCGGGGGACGCCGCGCACGTCCACCTCCCGGCGGGCGGGCTGGGCATGAACACCGGTGTCCAGGACGCCTTCAACCTCGGCTGGAAGCTCGCCGCCGTGGTGCGTGGCCAGGCCCCGGGCACGCTGCTCGACACCTACTACGACGAGCGGCACGCGGTGGGCCGGCGGCTGCTCAACAACACCCGCGCCCAAGGGCTGCTCTTCCTGGGCGGCACCGAGATGCAGCCGCTCCGCGATGTGCTGGGCGAGCTCACCGACCACGAGGTCGTGCACCGGCACCTGGCCGGCATGGTCAGCGGGCTGGAGATCAGGTACCCGATGGGCCCGGGCGACCACCCGCTGCTCGGGCTGCGCATGCCCGACCTCGAACTCGCCGGAGAGGCGGGGACGACGACGGTCTTCCCGCTGCTGCGCGGGGCGCGCGGCCTCGTGCTGGACCTCGCCGACGACGAGTCCGTACGGCAGTCCGCGCAGCCGTGGGCCGACCGGGTGGACGTGGTGACCGCCAAGCCGGCCGCCGATTCCCCGGTCTCGCGCGTGGACGCCGTGCTGGTGCGGCCCGACGGGCACGTGGCCTGGGTCGCGCCAGGCGGGCAGGAGGAGCTGACCGACGCGCTGGCCCGTTGGTTCGGCGCCTCGGCCACCCCGGTGGGCCCTGTCACCCCTGTCGGCTGAGAGCGGAGGAGCACGCACATGCCGTACGACGACGCGGGCCCCCTGCGCCGGCTCGCCGACCGCCTGGACGTCCAGGAGCTGGTCGACCGCTATCTGGCCGGTCTGGACGACGCGGAGTTCGACGACGCCTGGGCGCGGTCGATCTTCACCGAGGACGGCAGGTTCCAGTTCATGATGGGCGGTCACGACGGCGTGGCCGGCATGGCCGAGTACACCGCCGCGATGATGGGCAAGTGGCGGCGGACCCACCACGTGGCCGCCGGCCACCTCGTCGAGATCGACGGGGACCGGGCGCGGGTGAGAGGAAGCCTGATCGCCACCCACCTGCACCCCCACGAGGCGACACCTGAACAGCCGCCCGGGCAGCCAGGGGCGCACGGGAGACCCGGGGCACCCGAGCCCTTCCAAGTCGGGGACCGCTTCGAGGGCGAGGCGGTGCGGACCGACGCCGGCTGGCGCTTCGCGCGGCTCGCGTTCGAGGTGGTCTGGACCCGCGGCACACCGCCGGTCCGCGTTGACGTGCACGACAGCTAGGGGCATTCACATGCGGATTCTTTTCGCGGTCGCACCACTGACCGCTCACCTGTACCCCAGCATCCCGCTGGCGTGGGCGTTGCAGAGCGCCGGACATGAAGTGCGGGTGGCCGGCAACACCGGTCTGGTCGAGGAGATCACCGCGGCCGGGCTCACGGCGGTCGGGCTCGGCGAGCGCACCTCGCCGCCCGCACCGGTCACCGATGTGGAGCTGGACCGCTTCAGCGACGCGCTCGGGTTCGAGGCCGGCTCCGACTTCGACCAGCTCTGGCGGGCGATCCGCTTCTACCTGGTGGCCGCGAACAAGCGGTACCACCCGGACGAGGAGGGGCGCCAGGAGCTCGCCGACAACCTGGTCGAGGCCGCCCGGACCTGGCGCCCGGACCTGGTGATCTGGGATCCGGCCTGTCCGGCGGGCTCGGTCGCGGCCCGCGAGTCCGGGGCCGCGTCTGCCCGGCTGATGTGGGGCCCCGACTACCTCGGCTGGATCCGTGGCCGCCTGGTCGAACGTATGAATGACCCGGCGTCAGGGGTGAGCGCGGACACGGATCCGCTGGCCGCGACCCTGGCGCCGGTGTTCGGGCGGTTCGGCCACGACTTCTCCGACGAGTTGGTGTTCGGCGACTTCACCGTGGACCCGATCCCCTCGCAGCTGCCCAGGTACGAAGGACTGCGCCGGGTCCCAATGCGCTGGGTGCCGTACACGGGGGCGGCCCCGATGCCGGAGTGGTTGTCGCAGCCGCCGTCGCGGCCCCGGGTCTGCCTGTCGCTGGGCGTCACCGGGCGTACGGTCCACGACGGCCCGGACGCGCGGGTCATGGCCGCCTTCGAGGCGGTGGCCGACATGGACGTAGAGGTGGTTGCCACGGTCAACGCCGACCAGCTGGGCGAAGACGTGCGCGTCCCCGACAACGTGCGGCTGTTCGACTACATACCGCTCACGCAGGTGATGCCGACCTGCTCGGCGGTCATCCACCACGGTGGCTTCGGCACGTTCTTCGCGGCGGCCGCGCACCGCGTGCCCCAGATGATCGTCAGGGACGAGCTGGGCAGCGCGCTGAACACCTCCCGCTATCTGGAGGCCAAGGGCGCGGGCGTGGTCCTCCACAGCGACGGCCTGACCGCGGCGCAGGTGGGCGGCGAGCTCTCCAGGATGCTGACCGAGCCGTCGTTCCGGCGGGGGACCGCCGCCGTGTACGCGGACATGACCGCCGCCCCCGGCCCCGGCGAGATCGTGCCGGTGCTGGAGCGGATGGCCGAGCAGCACCGCACCCGGGGCTGAACCGGACATGGATGTGGTCGAGACCCGGGTGCCGGGCGCGTTCGTGTTCACCCCGAAGAAGATCTCCGACGAGCGGGGCTCGTTCTTCGAAGCGTTCCGCTACGACCAGGTCGAGGAGGTCACCGGGCGTCCCTTCCGGCCCGAACAGATCAACTACTCGGTGTCCCGCTGGAACACCCTCCGCGGTATCCACGGGGTGGCCGTACCGCCGGGCCAGGCCAAGTACGTCACCTGTGTGCGCGGGGCGCTCCGCGACATCGTCGTCGACCTGCGGGTGGGGTCGCCCACCTTCGGCGCGCACCAGGTGACCCAGCTGGACGCCGAGTCCGGCCGGTGCGTGTACGTGCCGGAGGGGGTCGGGCACGGGTTCCTGTCGCTCACCGACGACGCCTGCATCTGCTACGTGGTCTCCACGCGGCACGTGCCCGGCACACAGATCGACATCAACCCCCTCGATCCGGACCTGGCGCTCCCCTGGGGGTTCGGCGAGCCTCCGTTGATGTCGGAGAAGGACGCGAAGGCACCCGGGGTGCGTGCGGCGCTCGCCTCGGGGTTGCTCGCGGACTGGAACGACGTGCGGTCGTGACGCCGTCCCGACGTGAGCGGGTCCCGTCGCTCAGCCAATGACAACGCAAGGAGACTTTTCTTTGAGTACCGACGTGGGTAGGGCGGCAGCACCGCGAGCGACCCGAAGAGAATGGCTGGGGCTGGCGGTCCTCGCGCTTCCCACCATGCTCATCGCCATGGACCTGACCGTCCTGCATCTGGCTCTGCCCACAATCACCGCCGACCTGCGGCCCGGCAACACCGAGTTGCTGTGGATCGTGGACATCTATGGCTTCCTCATCGCCGGCTTCCTCATCCCCATGGGCGCGATCGGGGACAGGATCGGCCGTCGGCGACTGCTGCTGATCGGCGCGGTCGCGTTCGGAGCGGCCTCGGTGGTCTCGGCGTTCTCGGTCAACCCGGCGATGCTCATCGCCGCGCGGGCGCTGCTGGGCATCGCGGGCTCCACCCTGATGCCCTCCACGCTCTCGCTGATCCGGGTCCTGTTCCAGGACCCCAAGCAGCAGGGTGCCGCGATCGGCGCCTGGACCGGCTTCTTCGGGGTCGGCACGGTGATCGGCCCGCTGGTCGGTGGCGCGTTTCTGGAGTGGTTCTGGTGGGGCTCGGTCTTCCTGATCGGTGTTCCCGTGATGGCGCTGCTGATCATCTTCGGTCCGATCGTGTTGCCCGAGTACCGGGACCGCTCGGTCGCACGTCCGGACCTCATCAGCGCGATCATGTCCGTCATCGGCATGCTCGCCCTGATCTACGGCATCAAGCGGATCGCCCAGGACGGCCTGGGCGCCGAGCCGGGCATAGCCGTCGTCGTCGGCCTGGCGCTGGCGGCGCTCTTCCTCTCGCGCCAGCGCCGGCTCGAGCAGCCGCTGGTCGACCTCTCGCTGTTCCGCAACAGGCTGTTCGGCATCGCCCTGGGCATGGTGGTGCTCGCCACCTTGCTGGCCGCCGGGTCACAGTTCCTCGTCCTGCAGTATCTGCAGCTCGTGCGCGGCCTGTCCCCGGTCCAGGCCGGGCTGTGGTCGCTGCCGATCACCTTCGGAGTCTTCGTCGGCTCCATGAGCGGGCCGGCGCTCGCCGGACGGATGAAGCTGAGCACCCTGCTCTCCGGCAGTCTGGTGGTCGCCGCGTTCGGCATGCTGCTGCTGAGCCGCGTCAGCGGCCCCTCCGACCTGTTCCTCGCGGTGGGCGGGACGTCCGTCATCGGGCTCGGGCTCGGCCCGTTGACCGTGCTGGGCACCGGAATGATCGTCAGCGCCGCCCCGCCCGAGCGCGCCGGTGCCGCGTCCGGGATGAGCGCGACCGGCTCCGAGCTCGGCAGCGCACTGGGCATCGCGGTGATGGGCAGCATCGGCTTCGCGGTGTACCGGGCCAACCTGGCCGACAAGCTCCCCGAGGGGCTCCCTGGCCCCCTCGGCGAGGCGGCCAGGGACTCTCTCGCCGCCGCGGTCGACGTCGCCCACAAACTGCCGGCCGCCGACAGCTCCCGGCTGTTGTCGGTGGCCCGCGAGGCATTCGTGCACGGCCTGCAGACGACCGCGATCGTCGGTGCGGTGCTCGCCGTGCTGCTGGCCGCGGCGGCCACGGCCCTGCTGCGCAACACCCGGTTGCCGGGCCCTCCGCCGCTCGCGGAGACGGACGATCCGGCGAAGTCCTTGGAGAAGACGGATGGCTGACATGCTGAACACGAACTCCGCCGCCGACGCGGTCCAGACCCCCGTGGGTGTCTGGACCGGTCTGGTGCGCCACGACGGTCAGACCGACCCCTACACCATCTCGTTCGCGCCGGACGGCACGATCGCGCTGCGTACCCCCGTCACGGTGGGCACCGGCACCTGGGCCGCCGGGCAGGAGGGGCGATTCACCTACGAACTCACCGAGACCTTCACCCCGGCGAGCGGCCACCAGGGCCACCTCCGGGCGCACGTCGAAGCCCACCTCGACGGGGACACGCACACAGGAGTCGGCACCGCCCGGATCTACACCCCCGACGGCGTGATGGTGCACTCCACCACGGCCGAGTCCGCCGGCGAACGAGTGGCTGACGAACCGGCCGCCTGGCACGACGTCGTGAGCCTGGGCGCGCCGATCCGCGGACGCACGCTCCACCGGGGCGACGACGGATTCGAGGAGGCGAGCTCCGGCTGGCTGCTCACCGTCGAGCACCGTCCTGCCGCCGTCGTGATCGCCGCCGACGCCGACGACGTGGCCGCCGCCGTCCGGTTCGCCGCTACGACGGACCGGCCGGTCGCGGTGGAGTCGACCGGGCACGGCAAGTCGGTGCCCGCCGACGGCGCGGTGTTCGTCTCGACCAGGGAGCTGCGGGAACTGTCGGTCGATCCGCGGGCTCGAACCGCCCGGATCGGCGCGGGGCTACGGTGGGGCGACGTGCTCGCCGCCGCCGCTGAGCACGGCCTCGCGCCGCTGTGCGGTTCCTCCGGCCAGGTCGGGGTGATGGGCTACCTGACCGGCGGCGGACTGCCGCTGACCTGCCGCACGTACGGCTTCGCCGCGGACCATGTCCGCTCCCTTGAGCTCGTCACGGCCGACGGCCGCGTCCGCACCATCTCGCCGACCCAGGAACCGGATCTGTTCTGGGCGGTACGGGGCGGCAACAGCAACTTCGGCGTGGTGACCACGGCCGAGATCGACCTGGTGCCGCTGCGGACCGTCTACGGAGGCGAGCTCTACTACCCGGGTGAGGACCCCGCGCACGCTGCGCACGTGATGCGGTCCTACCTGGCCTGGGCCAAGGATCAGCCGGACGAGATGTCGTCCTCGGTGACTCTGCTGCGGCTCCCGGACGTGCCACAGCTGCCCGAGGACTGGCGTGGCCGGTCGTTCGTGCAGGTGCACATCGTCTACACCGGCGACGAAGCGTCAGGCGCCCGGCTGGTGGAACCGTTGCGCGCGCTCACGCCCGAGAACGACACCTGCGCCGCGATGCCGTACGCGGAGATCACCGAGATGCACCACGACCCGAAGGGCCCGGTCAGGGTGCACTTCCGCAGCGCGCTGCTGTACGAGCTGGACGACGCGGCGGTCGAGACGCTGGTCTCGCTCATCGATCCGGCGGCGCCCGAAGGACCGTTCCCCGGCATCGAGTTGCGCCACCTCGGTGGCGCGCTGAGCCGGCCGCCCGCCCGTGCGCACGCGGTGGGCGCCCGGGACGCGGCGTTCCACCTGTGGCTGCGGATGCCGGCCCCGGCCGAGGAGGCGGGCGCGGTGCGCCGGGCCGCGGACGAGGTCATGGGACGGCTGCGGCCCTGGGACACCGGCGCGCTGCTGCCGGGTTTCCTGTACGACCACGACTCCGACCCCGAGCGGGTCCGGCGGGCCTACGCGGAGCCGGACTACCAGCGGCTGACCGCGCTGAAGGCCGCGTACGACCCGCACAACCTGTTCCGTGTCAACCACAACATCCCGCCCGTCCTCGACGGTGCGTGAAAGGGGAACGACCGGCATGTCACTTTCGACAGAGACACAGGCGGCGCTGGCCGAGCTCGCCAAGCTGGCCGGGGCGCAGGCCGCGCAGGCCGACGTCGAGCGCAGGGTGAGCCCGGAGGTCATCCGGGCGATGGTGGACGCCGGGTTCGCCCAGTGGCGGGTGCCGACCCGTTGGGGAGGGCCTGAGCGCAACCACACGGACCTGACCGCCGTAGTGGCGAAGCTCGCAGAGGAGTGCCCCTCGACGGCGTGGCTCGCCAGCGTCGCCGCCTACTCCGCCCGGTACATCTGCTGTATGCCCGAGCAGGGCCAGGCCGACATCTGGGCGGACGGTCCCGACGTGATGGCGGCGATCGTCTTCAAGCCGATGGGTACAGCGGTCCCGGTGGAGGGCGGGTACCGGCTCTCCGGGTCCTGGACCTACGTCAGCGGCGTCGAGCACTTCGGCTGGGCGCTGTTGACCGGCCCCGCCCCCGGTCCGCAGTCCGGCGGGCAGCCGATGAGGCTCTTCGCGATACCGCGCGAGGACTACACCTACGAAGACACCTGGTCCTCCCTCGGCATGCGGGCCACCGGCAGCCACACGGTCGTCCTGGACGACGTGTTCGTGCCCGAGCACCGCACCTGCCTGCGCGAGGACGCGATGCGGGGCGTGATGGTGGGCCTGCCGGGCTACACCCAGCTGTCGAACCCCGCCGTGAGCGGGCTGATGTTCGTCGCTCCCGTACTGGGCGCCGCGCGTGCCGCACTCGCCATCGCGGAGCAGCTCGTGGCGGTCGCCCCGACGGGTCCCCGGGCTGCGGCCGGCCAGCCCTACCAGGTGGACTTCGCACGGGCCGCCGGCGAGATCGACGCGGCCCAGATGCTGCTGGAGCGGGCCGCCGCCGTCGCGGACGGTGCTGCCGTGCCGCCGGGGCTCGCGCTCCGCAACCGCAGGGACTGCGCGCTGGCGCTGGAGATGCTGGTCGGCGCGACCGATCGGCTGCTGAGGATCGGCGGCACCAGGGCCCAGGAGGACGGGCACCCGCTGGGGCGGTACTGGCGGGACGTGCGCTCGGTCGCCAGCCACGCGGTCATGCAGTTCGAGCCCGCGGGGCTCGCCTACACCATGAATCTTCAGGGTCTCGTCGGGCCGTCCTAAGGAGACAGTAATGATCTTGGTAACCGGAGCCACCGGGACCGTCGGCAGGCCGCTCGTGGACGAGCTGCTCGCGGCCGGCCGAAAGGTACGGGCTCTCAGCCGCGCCCCGGCCAGGGCTGGCCTGCCCGCCGAGGTCGAGGTGGCCGCCACCGCCGATCTGCCCCTGGACGGCATCACCTCGGTGTTCTTCGTCATGAATGCCTTCCCCGGGGGCTCCGCGGAGCCGATCGCCCGGATGAAGGCGGCAGGGGTCCGCCGCATCGTCGCCCTGTCGTCCTACTCGGTCCTCGACGACGACCCCAAGAATATGATCGGCGTGAAGCACCGGGATCTGGAGCGTCAGATCGAGGAGACCGGTGTGGAATGGACGTTCCTGCGGCCCGCCGGAGGGTTCGCGGCGACCGCCCTGGAGTGGGCCGAGCAGATCAGGACCGACGGCGTCGCTCGTTTCCCCTTCGGGGACGCGTGGACTGCCCCCGTTCATGAGCGCGACATCGCGGCGGTGGCCGCCCGCGCCCTGCTGACCGACGAACTTGCGGGCGACACACCACTGTTCAGCGGGCCGGAGTCGCTCAGCTACGCCGACCGGGCACGGATCATCGGCGAAGTGACAGGCGAGCCGGTCCGCTTCGCGGAACTCAGCCACGACGAGGCGCGGCAGGAGTGGCTCCGGGCCGGAGTCCCCCCGCACGCCGTGGAGGCGCGGCTGAAAATGTTCGCCAAGATGGTCGGCCGCCCGCACGAGATCTCGCCGGTCGACCCCTTCCTGGGCAGGCCCGGGCTGACCTTCGCCCAATGGGTGGCCGACCACACCAACACATTCCGAAAGGTGACGTCATGATTCTGATATCCGGAGCCACGGGCAACGTTGGCGGCGAGCTGCTGCGGCAACTGCGTGCCGAGGGAGTCGCCGTCCGCGCGCTCACCCGGGACCCGGCGCGGGCCAGGTTCCAGGCCGACGTGGACGTCGCCGAGGGGGACTTCGGCACACCGCGGTCGCTGGCCACGGCCTTCGCCGGGGTGGAGTCCCTCTTCCTCATGATGTCCGGCAACGAGACCGCCGTGCTCGAGGAGGCGGCCCGCGCCGGGGTGCGGCGGGTCGTGCTGCTGTCCACCATGGCCGTGGAGACCCGCCCGGACTCCTTCATCGGCAAGGTGCACCAGGAGGCCGAGAGCGCCGTGGAGAAGTCCGGCCTGGAGTGGACGTTCCTGCGTCCGGGCCAGTTCGCCTCCAACACCCGGTCCTGGGCAGCCCAGCTCGCGGTGGGCGACGTGGTCCGCACGCCGTACGGGCAGGTGGCCCTGCCCGCTGTCCACTCCGGTGACATCGCGGCTGTGGCCCGGACCGCGCTCACCCAGGACGGGCACGTCGGCGCGGCCTACGCGCTCACCGGCCCCGCGCCGATCACGCCCGTCGAGCAGGTGGCTGCGATCGGCGAGGCGATCGGCCGGCAGCTGCGGCACGAGGAGATCACTCCGGAGCGGGCCCAGGAGGCGATGGCCGCGCACATGCCGCCCCAGATCGTGGCCGCCACCCTGGAGTTCCTCGGCAGCCCCACCCTGACGGAGACCCAGGCCCTGCCCACCGTCGAAACGGTGACCGGGAAGCCGGCGAGGACGTTCGCGGAGTGGGCGCGCGACAACGCCGACGGTTTTCGCTGACACCCGGGAAAGGGATGCGACCGTGCTGACCCAGCGTAGTTTCCGCGACGTACTGGGATGTTTCAGCACCGGAGTGGTGCTGGTGACCGCGGAGTCGGACGGCGGGCCGGTCGGCATGGCGGTGAACTCCTTCACCTCTGTGTCACTCGATCCGCCTCTGATCGCGTTCTGCGCCGCGCTGACCTCGACCACGTGGCCGGCCGTCCGGGCCACGGGCGGTTTCGCGGTCTCGATCCTCAGCGATACGCAGGAGGAGATCTGCCGGACCTTCTCGGCATCCGGCGCGGACCGGTTCGCCGACCGGGACTGGGCCCGGACCCCCGCCGGGCGCCCCGTGACAGCGGACGGACTCGGCTGGCTGGACTGCCGGATCAGGACGGTTCAGGTCGCGGGGGACCACCACCTGGTGATCGCCGAAGCGGAGGACTGGTCCCTGGGAGCCGACGCGAGGCCGTTGATCTTCCAGGGCGGCCGCTTCGCCGGCCTGAGGGAGCGGTCACGTGCGGAATGACGTTGCCGAGGCTGATCCAGAGAGGTCGGAGATGGGGAGGGGTCCGTGTTTCTGGTGACCGGAGCGACCGGGAACGTCGGTCGTCATGTCGTTCGCCAACTGCTCGCCGCGGGCGAGTCGGTACGCGCGCTGACCCGTAGCCCGGAGAAAGCCCGCCTGCCGGCGGGGGCCGAGGTGGTCGGTGGCGACCTCACCCGGCCGGAGACGGCGGAGCCCGCGCTGGAGGGCGTCTCCGCGCTGTTCCTGTTCCCCTCGCCGGGCACGGGGGGTCCGATCCTCCGGGCCGCAAGGGAACGCGGGGTACGCCGGGTCGTCATGCTCTCGTCGTCGTCCGTCGAGTACACCACCGACGGCGCCGACAACGCGATCGTGGCGTACCACAAGGAGATCGAGCACGAGGTCGAGACGTCCGGGCTGGAGTGGACTCTCGTCCGGCCCTGCGGTTTCGCCGTCAACACCCTGCAGTGGGCGCCGCAGATCCGCGCCGGTGGTGTGGTGCGCGGGCCGTACGCGGAGGCCGAGATGGCGCTCATCGACGAGCGTGACATCGCGGACGTCGCCACCCGCATGCTGCGGACGGACGGGCACGTGGGCGCGAAGTACGTGCTGACCGGGCCAGAGCCGCTCACCCAGACCGAGCAGGCCCGGCGGATCGGCGAGGCCATCGGACGTCCGGTGCGGTACGAGGAGGTGCCGCCGGCCGTCGCGCGCGAGCAGATGATCCGGAACCGGGTCCCGGCCGACCTCGCGGACATGACCCTCAGGTTCCAGGCGGGGCGCGCCGGTGTGCCGGCGGAGATCTCACCGACGGTCGAGGAGGTCACCGGCCGCCCCGCACGCACGTTTGACCAGTGGGCCGCCGATCACGCGGCCGACTTCCGGTAGGGACGACGGGGGGCCGTCAGGGGCCGGCGGCCTCCCGCATGCCCCGAGACGACTGCCGTAGAGCCGTCGACGACATCGCCTGCATGCAGATGTACGGCGGAACAAGAGAGGTGTTCTGTGGCGGATGTGATAGTCGCCGGTGCCGGCCCGACCGGGCTGATGCTCGCCTGCGAGCTGCGGCTCGCCGGGGTGGACGTGTTGGTACTGGAACGGCTCGCGGAACGAAGCGGTGAATCACGGGCCGGCGGCCTGCACGCCCGGAGCGTGGAGCTCCTCGACCAGCGCGGGATCGCGGACCGGTTCCTCGCGGCCGGCAGGACGGGCCCGCTCGCACACTTCTCCTTCATACCTCTGGACATCGGGAACCTCCCGACGCGACATCCGTACGCGCTCGCCCTCCACCAGTCCCGGGTCGAGCAACTCCTGGAGGAACGTGCGATCGAGCTGGGCGTACGGCTGCGCCGGTCCGCCGAGGTCATCGGTCTGCGCCAGGACGGGACCGGGATCGAGGTGGAGGTCGCCGGGGCCCAGGGCACCGAACTGCTGCGCGCCGGCTACCTGGTGGGCTGCGACGGCGGCCGCAGCGCCGTACGCAAACTGGCCGGCATCGGCTACCCCGGCACACCGGCCACCGTGACCGCACTGCTCGGCGACGTCAAGCTCACCGACCCGCCCCCCGGGATCGTCTTCGGCCCCGAGGGCCGCCGGGAGCACGGGTCCTTCATGATCTTCGACTCCGACCAGCCCGGCACGCACCGGGTGATCACCATGGAGTTCGACAAGGCCACGAGCCGAGACGCCCCGGTGACCCTGGAGATGCTCCGCGAGGCATGCGTCAGGATCGCCGGTACCGACTTCGGCATGCACAGCCCGCACTGGCTCAGCAGCTTCAGCGACGCCGCCCGGCAGGCCGACAGGTACCGCGAAGGACGGGTCCTGCTGGCCGGGGACGCCGCGCACATCCATTTCCCCTCCAGCGGACAGGGAATGAACCTGGGGGTCCAGGACGCCGTCAACCTGGGCTGGAAGCTCGCCGCCGTCGTGCGTGGGCAGGCCTCCGAGGAGCTGCTCGACAGCTACCACGACGAACGGCACCCGGCCGCCGAGCGCATGCTTGGCAGTACCCGCGCACAGACCGTCCTCTGGCGCCCGGACGCGCAGACCGAGGCGCTCCGCGAGGTGTTCGGCGCCCTTGTCCGGTTCGAGGACGCCAATCGGTATCTGGGCGGCGCCTGCACCCAGCTCGACGTCCACTACCCAGTGGGCGACGGGCATTCGGCTCTCGGCCGCCGGATGCCCGACCTCGACATCAAGTCACCCTCGGGGCAGACACGCGTCTTCGAGCTGCTGCACACCGCACGACCCGTTCTGCTCGACCTCACCGGACGACCCGAGCTCCGCGCCGCCCTCGACGGCTGGACGGACCGGGTGGACCTCGTCGAGGCGGAGTGCCAGGACGATCACTGGACGTACCCGGTGATCGGCGACGTCCCGGCCCCCGCGGCCGTTCTGATCCGCCCCGACGGCCATGTCGCCTGGGTGGCGCCCACCGCCCCCGTCGGCTCGGCCACGCCGGGAACCGCCACCGCGGCCCTCAAGACCGCGCTCACCAGGTGGTTCGGCCCCGCACACGAACAAGGCCTGACATCGCCCACGTTGATCGGAGAATCGCATGTCCAAGGATGAACTGACGTCCCCCTCCGTGGTCGCTGAACTCCCCCCGGAGTTCGCCACGTTGATGCGGCTCGGTGACCTGGTTACCCCCATGGCGCTGCGGGTGGCCGCGAACCTGCGGCTGGTCGACCACATGCAGGACGGCGTCCAGGACCTCGAGTCGCTCGCGAAGGTGACCGATTCTCATCAGGAGACGCTGGGGAGGGTGGTCCGGCACCTGGTCGCCATCGATGTGCTGGCGGAGTCCACGCCGGGCAACTACGCGCCCACCGCCCTCGGCGAGTTGCTGGCCCACGGCCACCCGGTGTCCCAGGTGGGGTGGCTGGACCCGACGCACATGATCGGGCGGGCGGACCTCGCACTCGTTCACCTCTTCGACGCCGTCCGCGACGGCGGCTCCATCTACAGGAAGCGGTACGGCAAGGAATTCTGGGACGACGTCTCGGGTGACGCGGTCCTTGGCGCCACCTTCTACGACCTGATGGCTCACGGCCAGACGCGCATCTTCAGCGAGGCGGTGGAACGACACGACTGGACCGGTGTGCGTCACATCCTCGATGTGGGCGGTGCCGACGGCGACCTGATCGCCACCGTGCTGGGGAAGGAGCCCGGGATCAGCGCCACCCTGCTGGAACTCCCCGGCCCGGCGGCCAGGGCACGAGAGAAGTTCGAGGCAGCCGGGCTGGCCGGCAAGGTCGACGTGGTCGACGGCAGCTTCTTCGATCCGCTGCCGGTGACGTCCGACCTGATCACGGTGTCGTTCGTGCTGCACAACTGGTCGGACGACGACGCCGTGCGGATTCTGCGCAACTGTGTGGAGGCGCTGGAGCCGGGCGGCTCTCTGCTGCTCATCGAGTGCGCCGACCAGTCGCCTTCCAAGCCGGATCCGGGTTTCACGAGTGGCGACATCCGGATGATGGCCTACTTCGGGGGGCGCGAACGCACGTACGCCCAGTGGCAGGAGCTTGCGGCTGCCGCGGGTCTGAGGATCGACTCGGCGTCCGACGCCCTCGCCTACGGCGCACGCGTGCTCACCCTCGTGAAGGCGTCTGCCTGACGGTCTCGTCGTACACCGCGGAACGGGTCTGGTGGCCCGAGGGTTTCACCAGACCCCCATGGTCTCCTCTCTCTATGCTTGTATTCTCCGTTAATTCCAGGTTGCGCGGTGGATTAATAACCCCCCTGGCATCGGCATAGGGAGCTCGACGCTTTGGCTGAATTTGATCGGGTGTTTCATCTCTCGTTTGACAGTGGAAAGGCTCGGGTGTAATAGCCCGGGCGGCTATGAGAAAAACCTGGCCGACTGCACTCGGAGATCGGTCTGACGCATATCCAGCACGTAGGTCACCTAACTTGCGGGGTCGGCCCTGGTGGTCGGATCGCGCACCGGCGGAGCGGAAGGGGAACCACTGTGGCGCACGACGAGGGCCAGGCGGCAACGACGGAGGACCGCGGATACGTCGTTCAACTCATGTTCGGGACCTTGGCGGCGCACACCGTGCGCGCGGCCATCGACCTGAGAATCATCGAGCTGATGGGCGACAAGGAAAGGCTCGCCACCGACGTGGCCGAGGAAGCCGGCACGGCCCCGCAGCCCACACTTCGGCTGCTCCGCGCCCTCGCCGGCCTGCGCCTCCTCGAGGAGTCCGCGCCGGGCGCCTTCTCGGTGACGTCTGCGGGCGCCCTCCTCGACCCGGGGCGCCCCGGCTCCATGGCTTCGCTGGTCACCTCCTCCGGGTTCATGGAGCGGCTCATGCAGCCCGGCTGGGAGCACCTGACCGACAGCCTCCGTACCGGGGACACCTCGTTCGAGAAGGCCTTCGGCAAGGACTTCTTCAGCTATCTCAAGGACCACCCGGAGCGCTCCGCAGGCTTCAACGAGGCGATGAGCCAGGCGACTCGGGCCACCGCGGCGGTGCTGCCGGGCGCCTTCGACTTCGGCCGCTTCACCACGGTCGCCGACATCGGAGGCGGCGACGGCACCCTGCTCGCCGGCGTCCTGCGGGAGCACACCTCCCTCACCGGCATCCTCTACGACACCGAGGAGGGCCTGGCCCAGGCTCCGGAGACCATGCGGCGCGACGGCCTCACGGACCGCTGTTCCGTGGTGCCGGGGGACTTCTTCACGTCGGTTCCCGAAGGCGCCGACGCCTACCTGATCAAGAGCATCCTGCACGACTGGTCGGACGACCGGTGCGTCACGATCCTCAGCCACGTCCGCGAGGTGCTTCCGGCGGACGGACGCGTCCTGATCGTGGAGCCCGTCCTGTCCGAGGTGGTCGACCCCCATGCCGTGGGGCTCTACCTCGGCGACATCAACATGCTGGTGAACTGGGGCGGCAGGGAGCGCACTCGCGCCGAGTTCGACGAGGTGTGCCACCGGGCGGGCCTCGAGGTCGTATCCGTGACACAGCTCGGGGGGCCCGGGTTCTGCCTCATCGAGGCCAGGGCAATCTGAATAGGGCGTACATGCGAAGCGCTTCGTGTCGCAGCGCGGGAGCCTCGTACTGAAATAGTGCCTCCGTCGCGCGTGAAATCCGCCGCGA
This sequence comes from Streptomyces sp. NBC_00576, assembly GCF_036345175.1. NCBI lineage: Bacteria > Bacillati > Actinomycetota > Actinomycetes > Kitasatosporales > Streptomycetaceae > Streptomyces > Streptomyces sp. NBC_00576. The sequence continues at coordinate 6,280,428 of NZ_CP107780.1, forward strand.
CGGCACGTGTCCGCATGCTGGGAATGGGCAACTCGATGTCACTCGAGATTGAGCGGGACTTTCCTCTGGGGTTTGACAGAGAAAAGACTCGGGTGACAGGGTCGGAGCGTCTACAGAATCCCGTGGACCGGAGACGCGAATCAACCAGCGACGGATATTAAGGAGTCACTCTGTGACAGCACCTCTCGGCCGCATTCCCCTATCTGTCGGGGAACTCACCGATGAGCAGTACGGACAGGTCATCAGGCCTGGTGGTGCCGAGTACGAAACGGCGCGCAGCGTGTACGCGGGCGACATCGACCGCAGGCCCGCCGTCATCCTGCGCCCCAGGAACGCCACACAGGTGGCGAGCGTCGTGGCGCTGGCGCGAGAGACCGGGCTCGAGTTGGCCATCCGCAGCGGTGGACACAGCCCGGCCGGGCACAGTGTCTGCGAGGGTGGCATCGTCCTGGACCTGTCCAACATGAGGGCGCTGGAGATCGACGTCGAGGCCCGTACCGCCTGGGCCGAGACCGGTATCACCGCCGGCGAGTACACCGAGGCCGCCGCGGAGCATGGGCTCGCGACCGGATTCGGCGACGGCCGCCTTGTCGGGGTCGGGGGCATCACCCTGGGCGGCGGAATCGGTTACCTGACCCGCAAGCACGGAATGACCATCGACGATCTGCTGGCCGCGGAGATCGTCACGGCTGACGGCGAACTGCTGGTGGTGGACGAGCACGATCACCCCGATCTGTTCTGGGCCATCCGTGGCGGTGGCGGCAACTTCGGGGTGGCGACCCGCTTCAAGTTCCGGTTGCACGAGCTCGACGGCGTGTACGGCGGCATGATGGTGACCCCTGTGACTCCCGAGATCCTCGAGGCCTTCGTCGCCGAGGCGGTGGCCGCCCCTGAGGAGCTCTCCACGATCATCAACGTGTGGACGGCACCCCCCTTCCCCTTCGTGCCCGCGGAGTACCACGGCAAGCCGATCATTCTGGCGATGCTGTGCTACGCCGGCCCCGCCGAGGAGGGCGAGAAGGTCATCGGCCGGTTCCGGGCGATCGTCCCGCCGCTGGCCGACATGGTGCAGGCCATGCCGTACTCAGGGATGTTCCCCCCGGCGGACCCCATGGAGCGCCCCATCTCCGTCTCGCGCAACATGTTCATCGACCAGGTCGACCGCGAGACCGCCGAGCTCATCCTGGAGCGCGTCACCGCCTCGAGCGCGATGGTTGCCGGGGCGCAGCTGCGGGTGCTCGGCGGGGCCATGGCGCGGATCCCGAACGACGCCACGGCCTTCGCTCACCGGCAGAGCAAGATCATGGCGCTTCTGTCCGCCATGTACGCCGACGCGGCCGAGGCTGCTGTCCACACCGCCTGGGTCGATGAGTTCATGACCGCCATGCGGCAGTCCGACTCCGGCGCTTACGTCAACTTCATCATGGACGTGACGCAGGAGCAGATCGGGAACGCGGTCTTCCCCGGGGCCACAGGGGAACGACTCGCCCAGATCAAGGCGAAGTACGACCCGACCAACTTTTTCCGGTCCAATCACAACATCACGCCCGCGATGTCGTGAGAATCCAATCCAGTTGACTTCTGGGGCGATGCTCCGGGTGGTCGGGTGAAGGGGACGCCGTTTCCGGCGTCCCCTTCTTGTTTCCCCAGCCGGCAGCCCACCCGCGACACAGCAGCTGACCCGCGGGCTGTACTCCTTCGAAGGAAGGTCCATGAAACAGGAAGCAGAGAGACGCCAGCAGGCGGCAGCCCCCCAGGAGGGGGCGCCGCCCGCCCACGTCGGCCGTGCCATGCTCGACTCGCTCACCGGACTCCGCTTCTTCGCGGCGCTCTCAGTCTTCGTCAGCCACGCCTCGAGCCTGGTCTTTCCCAGCTTCGCCGACCAGCGGACCAACGCGAGCTTCAATGCCGCGGCCGGCGCGCTGGCGGGCCTCGGCGTGAGCTTCTTCTTCACCCTCAGCGGCTTCGTCCTTACCTGGTCCGCACGTTCCACCGACCGCACCAGCGGCTTCTACCGCCGCCGGTTCGTCAAGATCCTGCCGCTGTACTACGTGGTCGGCGTCGTGGCGGCGGTGCTGCTGTGGGACGTGGGCGTCCGCTGGCAGGACCTGCTCGCCTACGCGGGCCTCGTCCAGGTGTGGGTACCGAACCCGCAGGTCAACTTCAGTGTCCTGGCGCCGGGTTGGTCCCTCGCCGTGGAGGCCGTGTTCTATCTGGTCTTCCCCCTCGTCATCCGGTGGTTCCGCGGCGTGGGCCGCCGTGTGGCCTGGACCGGCCTGGCCCTCTGCGTGGCGGTCGCCTTCCTCGTACCGATCCTTGCCTACGTCCTGCCCGCCGGGACCGGAGAGCTCGTGGGCGCGCCGAGTGCGACCGGCTTCGAGATGTGGTTCGCCTACGTCTTCCCGCTCGGCCGCCTCTGCGATTTCTTCGCCGGAGTGTTCGCCGCGCTCCTGGTGACCTCCGGCCGCTTCCCGCGCGTGAGCCTGCCATGGGTACTGGTCTCGTTCGTGCCATGCTACGTCGCGGCGAGCTACAGCCCGTTGCTGTTCGGCTGGCGGGCACCCCTCTTCATCTCCAGCGTGCTGCTCATCGTCGCCGCCGCACAGCGGGACATCGCACGGCGCCCGACGTTCCTGTCGTCGCGCACGATGGTGCTGCTCGGCAATATGTCGTTCGCCTTCTACCTCTGCCACTACCTGGTGCTCTACACCCTCAACATCAAGCTGCTGCACGGCCCGTTCGACTCGGTGGCCATGGTGATCGCCTATCTGGCATCGGCCCTTGTCGCCTCAGTCACCGTGGCATGGCTGCTGTACCGGTACGTGGAGATGCCGATCGTCCGACGCTTCGGTACGGCCCAAGAGCGACTCTGACCCGGCGAGGTCACACCTCACGCTCAGGCCCGGGAGGTGGTCACCGCGCTCGAACGGCCGGCATGAACACGCGAACCGAAAGGACCTCTCGATGAAGGCTCTGGTGCTTGCAGGCGGGTCCGGTACCCGCCTGCGGCCGTTCAGTTACTCGATGCCCAAGCAGCTCATCCCCATCGCCAACAAGCCCGTCCTGGTCCACGTACTGCAGGGCGTCCGGGATCTGGGGGTGACCGAGGTCGGCGTCATCGTCGGCGACCGCGGGCCCGAGATCGAGGCCGTGCTCGGCGACGGCTCCCGGTTCGGCCTGCGGATCACCTACATTCCCCAGGACGCACCACGCGGACTGGCCCACACCGTGTCCATCGCCCGCGACTTCCTCGGCAACGACGACTTCGTGATGTACCTGGGCGACAACGTGCTGCCCGACGGGGTCGTCGGCATCGCCGAGGAGTTCACCACGCACCGCCCTGCCGCCCAGGTCGTCGTGTACAAGGTGCCCGACCCTCGCTCCTTCGGGGTCGCCGAACTCGGCCCTGACGGCGAGGTGCTACGGCTGGTGGAGAAGCCGCAGGAGCCGCGCAGCGACCTGGCGCTGATCGGTGTGTACTTCTTCACGCCCGCCATCCACGAGGCGGTGGAGGCCATCGAGCCCAGCGCCCGCGGCGAGCTGGAGATTACCGAGGCCATCCAGTGGCTGCTCTCCTCCGGCGCGGACGTCCGGGCCAGCCGGTACGACGGTTACTGGAAGGACACCGGAAAGGTCGAGGACGTCCTGAAGTGCAACAGCCATTTCCTCGATGGCCTGAGCCGGCGCGTCGACGGTCACGTCGACGCCGGCAGTGTCCTCGTCGGCCAGGTCGTGGTCGAAGCGGGGGCGCGCATCCTGCGATCCCGGGTCGAGGGCCCGGCGATCATCGGCACCGGCACCGTCGTGGAGGAGAGCCATGTGGGCCCGTACACCTCGATAGGGAGGGACTGCCTGGTGATCGACAGTCGGCTGGAGAGCTCCATAGCCCTGGACGAGGCATCGGTCACCGGCGTCCATGGCCTGCGCGACTCGCTGATCGGGCGGAACGCCTTCGTCGGTACCACCGGCCGAGGCACGGACCACCACTGCCTGGTCGTCGGAGACCACACCCGAGTGGAGGTCGCGGCATGAGGATCCTGGTCACCGGAGCGGCCGGTTTCATCGGCTCCAACTTCGTCCGCAAACTGCTGGCCGACGAGTACACCGGCTGGGCGGACGCCCAGGTCACCGCCCTGGACAAGCTGACCTACGCGGGCAACCGGGACAACCTGCCCGCTTCGCGTGAGCGGCTGGTGTTCGTCCGCGGCGACGTCTGCGACCGCGACCTGATGCGCGAACTGGTGCCGGGCCACGACGCCGTGGTCCACTTCGCGGCCGAGTCCCACGTCGACCGCTCCCTGGTGGGAGCCCGCGAATTCTTCCGCACGAACGTCCTGGGCACCCAGACCCTGCTGGACGCCGTGCTGGAGAGCGGTGTGGAACGGGTCGTGCACGTCTCCACGGACGAGGTGTACGGCTCGATCGAGGCGGGTTTCTGGACCGAGGAGTGGCCGCTGGCGCCCAACACGCCGTACGCCGCCTCGAAGGCCGGGTCGGACCTGGTCGCGCGGACGTACTGGCGCACACACGGCGTGGACCTATCCATCACGCGCTGCTCCAACAACTACGGGCCGTACCAGCACCCCGAGAAGGTCATCCCCCTGTTCGTCACGAACCTGCTGGAGGGTCGCGAGGTCCCGCTGTACGGCGACGGGCGCAACGCCCGCGAGTGGCTGCATGTGGACGACCACTGCCGCGGCATCGACTTGGTGCTCAACCATGGGCGGCCCGGCGAGATCTACAACATCGGCGGCGGCAACGAGTACACGAACCTCGCCCTGACCGAGAAGCTGCTCGAACTGACCGGCGCGGGCGAGGAGATGATCCGCCTGGTCCCGGACCGCAAGGCGCACGACCTGCGGTACTCGATCGACGATTCCAAGATCCGTGAGCAGCTTGGCTACACCCCGCTGACCGGCTTCGAGGAGGGCCTGGCCGAGACGGTCGCCTGGTACCGGGACAACCCCGACTGGTGGAAGGCCGTCAAGCACGGGGCGAGCCGTGCGGCCTGACGCCCGTCCGGCGGCCGGGCTCTCGGTCGTCGTCCTGGGCGGCACCGGATTCCTGGGCCGCCACATCGGCGAGGCCTTCACCGCGCTCGGAGCCCGGGTCCTCCCGGTGTCCCGCACCGGTGGGTACGACTCCGCGCAGGACCGCACGCCCGTACGCCTAGATCTGCTCGCGGCGGCGCCGGAGGAGATCGCCGGACTCCTCGACTCGACCGGCGCCGACGTGGTGGTCAACGCGGCCGGCCGGGCCTGGCGGGCAGACGAGGAACAGATGGCCGCAGGTAACGCCGAATTGGTCGAGCGCCTCGTCGCGGCGCTCGCCGGGCTGCCCGGTCCGCCGGTACGGCTGGTCCAGCTCGGCACCGTCCACGAGTACGGGGCCGGCGCACTGGACGCCGCCACCAACGAGGACCATACGCCCGCCCCGGTCACCGCGTACGGACGCACCAAGCTCCTGGGCGCACGGGCCGTCCTGCGCGCCGCGTCCGAGCGGGGCGTCGACGGCGTGGTGCTCCGGCTCGCCAACGTGATAGGTGCCGGAGTGCCGGAGGGCAGTCTCTTCGGCCGGGTCGCGGCCCATCTTGGTGAGGCCGCGCGCGCTCACGCGCGCGGAGAGAAGGCCGCCGAGCTGCGGCTCCCGCCGCTGCGCGTGGCCCGCGACCTGGTGGACGCGGCCGACGCCGTCGCCGCGGTGCTGGCCGCGGCCACGGCACCGGGAGCGGCCGTCACGGGCCGGGTGATCAATGTGGGCCGCGGCGAGGCGGTCCCGATGCGCAGGCTGATCCATCGGATGGTCTCGCTCAGCGGTCTGGAGGTCCCGGTCGTCGAGGACCCCGAGCGCCCGCCCTCGCGCACCGACGTCGCGTGGCAACGGCTGGACATCGCGCGCGCCGAACGGCTGCTGGGCTGGCGGCCGCGCCGGTCCCTCGACGACTCCCTGCGCGATCTGCTCGCGCCCGTACTGCCGCCGGGACATCCACCGCTCGGTATCACGGCCAACGCACCGGACATGGAAGAGGAATCCCCGTGAGCGACCGCAAGGAACTGGTACTCGAAGAGGTCCGCAAGTACCACCAGGAGGTCTCCCCGGAACGGGAGTTCGTCCCCGGTACGACGGAGATCTGGCCGTCCGGCGCGGTACTGGACGAGGCGGACCGGACAGCCCTGGTGGAGGCCGCGCTGGAGATGCGCATCGCCGCCGGGCGGAGCTCCCGCAAGTTCGAGTCGGCCTTCGCCCGACGGCTGGGGCGCCGCAAGGCCCACCTCACCAACTCCGGTTCATCGGCGAACCTGCTGGCAGTGTCGGCGCTGACCTCGCACGTCCTGGAGGACAGGCGGCTGAAGCCGGGCGACGAGGTGATCACCGTCGCGGCGGGCTTTCCGACAACCGTCAACCCGATCCTGCAGAACGGCCTCGTCCCGGTCTTCGTGGACGTGGACCTCACCACCTACAACGCGACAGCCGACCGGGTAGCGGCCGCGATCGGCCCGAGGACACGGGCGATCATCATCGCGCACGCTCTGGGCAACCCGTTCCCCGTCACCGAGATCGCCCAACTCGCCGAGGCACACGACCTGTTCCTGATCGAGGACAACTGCGACGCGGTCGGCTCGCTGTACGAAGGCAAGCTCACCGGCTCCTTCGGCGACATGACCACCGTCAGCTTCTATCCGGCGCACCACCTCACCATGGGTGAGGGCGGCTGCGTACTGACCTCGAACCTGAGCCTCGCCCGGATCGTGGAGTCGCTGCGGGACTGGGGCCGGGACTGCTGGTGTGAGCCCGGTGAGAACGACAAGTGCCTCAAGCGCTTCAACTACCAGATGGGCACCCTGCCCGCCGGATACGACCACAAGTACATCTTCTCCCACGTCGGTTACAACCTGAAGGCGACCGACATCCAGGCGGCCCTGGGGCTGACCCAGCTGGCCAAGCTGGACGACTTCATCGACGCCAGGAAGCGCAACTGGCGGCGGCTGCGGGACGGCCTGGACGGCGTACCGGGTCTGCTGCTCCCGGAGGCCACCCCCCGCTCCGACCCGAGCTGGTTCGGCTTCGTGCTCACGGTGGACCCCGAGGCGCCGTTCAGTCGCGCCGAGCTGGTGGCCTTCCTGGAGGACCGGAAGGTCGGTACCCGCCGGCTGTTCGGCGGCAACCTGACCCGGCACCCGGCCTACATCGGCCAGCCGTACCGGATCGTGGGCGACCTGACGAACAGCGACATCATCACCGACCACACCTTCTGGATCGGGGTCTATCCGGCGCTCACCGACGAGATGCTGGACTACGTCACCGCCTCGATCAAAGAGTTCGTGGCCGCCCACGGCTGAGCCTGCCGACCACTTCCCTCCCGGAGATCGGGACGACGACGTAAGGCCATTTCGGGAACCGGATTCCTGGCGCGGAACCTGCGCCCGCCGGCATCCGGACACCGCGGCCCTCGCGGCAGGGGACGACCCGGGCCAGCGGCACCTCCGACGCGTACTTCACGCGCGAGGCGGCGCTGCTGCGCGAGGTCGCGAAGCGGTGTGTGGCGGGCGGGCAGCGGATGCTGTTCCTCTCGACCGCTGCCACCGGCATGTACGGGCCGGCCGAGGACCCCGGCCGGGAAGACACCCCGGTGACGCCGTGCACACCGTACGGCGCACACAAGCCGGCTCTTGAGGAGATTCTCCGCGACTCCGGGGCCGACCACCTGATTCTGCGGCTCGGGCATCTCGTCGGGCCGGGCCCGACCAGCCGGAGCACCGGCTTCTGCCGACGCGGGTGCACAAGCGGGCCGCCCGCGACCTCATCGACGTCAAGGACGTGGCCACCGTCATCGACCGGCTGCTCGCCCGCGGCCTGCGGTCCGAGACGGTCAACGTGGCGGCGGGGTACGCCGTCCCGGTGCAGGACATCGTCGACCGCCTGCGGCACGGACTCGGTCTTCGGGCCCGCCACGAGTACCGGGACGCCGGTGGTCAGCACGCCATCTCCATCGAGAAGGTGCGTGCTCTCGTGCCGCAGGTGGCGAGTCCGGGCTTCGGGCCCGACCACCACCGGCGGATTCTCGCCGCTTTACCCACGCCGTCGTGTCCGGCCCCCGCGGTCCGGCGCACCTGACCCAGGGAGTCCTCTGATGCCTTCTTCGTCCCTTCGTTCTCTGCTCCAGGCGCGCGCGGACGTGCGTGTGCAAGACCGCATCGCGCTGTCCGCGGCGGTCACGGAAGGCGTCCAGCTGCGCACCGGGGACTTCGCTGCCTGGCTGGCCGAGCGCGGCCGGGTCAACGAGTTCCGCGTGGACCGCATACCGTTCGCGGAGCTGGACGGCTGGTCGTTCGACCAGCGCAGCGGCAACCTCGCGCACCGCAGCGGCCGCTTCTTCACCGTCGAGGGGCTGCACGTCACCGAGGAGGACGGCCCCTACGGGGACGGTCCGTACGCCGACTGGTACCAGCCCATCATCAAGCAGTCCGAGGTGGGCATCCTGGGCATCCTCGTCAAGGAGTTCGACGGGGTGCCGCACTTCCTGATGCAGGCGAAGATGGAGCCGGGCAACCCGAACCTGCTCCAGCTCTCGCCCACGGTTCAGGCCACCCGCAGCAACTACACCAAGGCCCACAAGGGCGCGGACGTGAAGTACATCGAGTACTTCGTCGGTCCGCGCCGCGGGCGCGTCATCGCCGATGTGCTGCAGTCCGAACACGGCTCGTGGTTCTACCGGAAGTCCAACCGCAACATGATCGTGGAGGCGACCGGTGACGTGCCGCTGCTCGACGACTTCTGCTGGCTCACCCTCGGTCAGATCAGCGAACTGCTGCCCCGGGACAACGTCGTCAACATGGACTCGCGCACCGTGCTGTCCTGCCTGCCCCATCCGGACACCGGAGCGGGAGCGCTGCTCAGCGACATCGAGCTGTTCTCCTGGATCACCGGGGAACGCGCCCGGCACGATGTGCGGGCCGAGCGGGTCCCGCTAGTGAGTGTTCCCCGGTGGAAGCACGGCGAGAACGCGATCGAGCACGAGGACGGCCGCTATTTCCGGGTGGTGGCGGTGTCCGTGCGGGCGGGCAACCGCGAGGTCACGGGGTGGACCCAGCCCCTCTTCGAACCGGTGGGCCAGGGTGTCACCGCCTTCCTCACCCGCGAGTTCGAGGGCGTGCCCCACGTCCTGGTGCACGCCCGTGTCGAGGGAGGCTTCCTCGACACCATCGAACTGGGTCCCACCGTGCAGTACACCCCGGACAACTACGCCCACCTCGACGCGCGGGACCGGCCGCGCTTCCTCGACACGGTGCTGCGTGCGCGCGGAGACCGTATCCGTTACGAGGCTGTCCACTCGGAGGAGGGCGGGCGCTTCCTCAACGCCGAGAGCCGCTATCTGATCGTGGACGCGGACGAGGCCGACGCACCACAGGACCCGCCGCCCGGCTACACCTGGGTCACCCCGGCACAGCTCACTTCCCTGGTCCGGCACGGCCACTACGTCAACGTTCAGGGGCGCACCTTGCTGGCGTGCCTCAACGCGATGACGGTGACTGCCCGATGAGCGAACCGGTGCGCATCGGGGTGATCGGCTGCGCGGGCATCGCCGTGCGTCGGATGCTCCCCGGCTTCGAGGCCGGTGCGGACACCGAGGTGGTCGCGGTCGCCAGCCGCTCCCTGGAGAAGGCGGAACGGGTCGCGGAGCGCTTCGGCGGCCGCGCGGTGCGGGGCTACGCCGAACTGCTGGACCTCAAGGAGGTGGAGGCCGTCTATGTGCCGCTGCCCGCTTCGCTGCACGACCGATGGGTCGAGTCCGCTCTCGACGCCGGCAAGCACGTGCTCGCGGAGAAGCCCCTGACGACGAACGCCACCCGCACCGGGCAACTTCTCGGCCTGGCCCGGGACCGCGGGCTGGCGCTGATGGAGAACGTCATGTTCGTCCACCACCCGCGGCACGAAGCGGTGCGGCGCCTGGTGGCCGACGGAGCGATCGGTGAACTCCGGGCGCTGCACGCGGCGTTCACCATCCCGGCCCTTGCGGACACGGACATCCGCCACCGGCCCGAGCTCGGCGGCGGCGCGCTGGCGGACGTCGGCCTCTACCCGCTGCGCGCGGCCCTGCACTTCCTCGGCCCCGGACTGGAGGTCGTCGGGGCCGAGCTCACGCGGGGGCGTGGTCGCGAGGTCGAGACCTCGGGCGCCGTCCTCCTGCGCGCACGCGAGGGGAGCACGGCACAGATCACCTTCGGTATCGAGCACGCGTACCTCTCCCGGTACGAGCTGTGGGGCAGTACGGGCCGGATCGCGGTGGACCGTGCGTTCACCCCGCCGACGGAGTTCGTCCCGGTGATCGAACTGCACCGGGGCGGGGCCCATGAGGAGATCCGGCTGGCGCCCCACGACCAGGTGGCGGCCACGATCGCCGCCTTCGTCGCCTCGGTGCGCGCCGGCGCCGCTCCGGCCGAGGAGACGCTGTGCCAGGCCCGCCTGCTGGACGACGTACGCAACCGGGCCGCATGACCGCCCCGCGGCTGCGGCGGGGGAGGCTGGACCTCTGGCTGCTGCCCGCGCCCGAGACGGTCGGCCTGCACGGTCCGCTCGCGCTGCACGAGCTGGACGAAGCCGAGCGCGGTCGCGCGGACGCGTTCCGGCGGTCCGCCGACCGCGAGCGGTACGTGGTCGCCCATATCGCGCTGCGGCGGCTGCTGGCTGCGTACCTGAGGAGGGCGCCGCAGGACATCGCCTTCGCACGGGCGGAGTGTCCTCGGTGCGGCGCTCCGCACGGGCGCCCGGTGCTGGTCGACTCCGGTGCGCACTTCTCGCTGTCGCACAGCCGGGGTGCCGTCCTCATCGGCGTGGCCTGCTCACCGGTCGGCGTCGATGTGGAGCGGCTACCGCGACCGGAGCGTGTCGATGCGTGCGCTTCGGCACTCCACCCGAGCGAGTGGCGCGATCTGGAGGGGCACGCGCCCGGGGACCGCCCGGCTTTGTTCGCCCGGCTGTGGGCCCGCAAGGAGGCGTACCTCAAGGGGACCGGCGTCGGGGTCGGCGGCTGGATGTCGGACGTATACATCGGCGACGAAGGGCCGCACACCCCGTCACGGCCCGCCGACTGGACCGTCGTGGACGTGCCCTGCGGCAGCGACCACGCCGCCGCGGCCGCGATCAGGGGAGGCGCGCCGCGGCAGGTCGTGCGTCGGCTGCCGCCCCAGGCGGTGCTCGTCGGTGGAAGTGTCCGGGCGCTGCCGAGACAGGCGCGGCCCAAGAGCCCGCCACAGTTGTGAGGAGAAGAGCGATGACCGTCTTGGACGACCGCCCGGAGGAGAGGCACCAACTCGACGACGCGCGCGGGCGCGTGGCCGAGCTGCACGAGATCCGTGCGACGGCCCTGGCCGGCCCCGGCGAGAAGGCGACCGAGGCGCAGCACGCCAAGGGCAAGCTGACCGCACGGGAGCGCATCGAACTGCTCCTCGACCCGGGTTCCTTCCAGGAGGTCGAGCAGCTGCGCCGGCACCGGGCGACCGGGTTCGGCCTGGAGGCCAAGAAGCCCTACACGGACGGTGTGATCACCGGCTGGGGCACGGTGGAGGGCCGTACGGTCTTCGTCTACGCCCATGACTTCCGGATCTTCGGCGGCGCGCTGGGCGAGGCCCACGCCACGAAGATCCACAAGATCATGGACATGGCCATCGCGGCCGGTGCGCCGCTGGTCTCCCTCAACGACGGCGCGGGCGCCCGGATCCAGGAGGGCGTCTCGGCGCTCGCCGGCTACGGTGGCATCTTCCAGCGCAACACCAAGGCCTCCGGCGTCATCCCGCAGATCAGCGTCATGCTCGGCCCCTGCGCGGGCGGCGCGGCCTACAGTCCCGCCCTCACCGACTTCGTCTTCATGGTCCGCGAGACGTCCCAGATGTTCATCACCGGACCGGACGTGGTCAAGGCGGTGACGGGCGAGGAGATCACCCAGAACGGCCTCGGCGGCGCCGACGTGCACGCCGAGACCTCCGGCGTCGCACACTTCGCGTACGACGACGAGGAGACCTGCATCACCGAGGTGCGCTACCTCCTGTCGATGCTCCCGCAGAACAACCGGGAGCTGCCTCCGACGGCCGTCTCCGACGACTCGGCCCACCGCCGGAGCACCGCGCTCCTGGACCTGGTCCCGGCCGACGGCAACCGCCCCTACGACATGGCCAAGGTCATCGAGGAACTCGTCGACGACGGCGACTACCTGGAGGTCCACGAGCGCTGGGCCCGCAACATCATCTGCGCGCTGGCACGCCTGGACGGTGAGGTGGTGGGCATCGTCGCCAACCAGCCGCAGACCCTCGCGGGGGTGCTCGACATCGAGGCCTCCGAGAAGGCAGCGCGTTTCGTGCAGATGTGCGACGCCTTCAGCATCCCGATCATCACCATCCTGGACGTCCCCGGCTTCCTGCCCGGTGTCGACCAGGAGCACGGCGGAATCATCCGCCACGGCGCCAAGCTGCTGTACGCCTACTGCAACGCGACCGTCCCCCGGATCTCCCTTATCCTGCGCAAGGCGTACGGAGGTGCCTACATCGTCATGGACAGCCAGTCCATCGGCGCGGACCTCACCTACGCCTGGCCGACGAACGAGATCGCCGTGATGGGCGCCGAAGGTGCCGCCAACGTCATCTTCCGGCGTCAGATCGCCGAGGCCGAGGACCCCGAGGCGATGCGGGCCCGCATGGTCAAGGAGTACAAGGCCGAGCTGATGCACCCGTACTACGCGGCCGAACGCGGCCTGGTCGACGACATCATCGACCCGGCCGACACCCGCGAGGTGCTCATCAGGTCCCTGGCGATGCTCCGCACCAAGCACGCCGACCTGCCCTCCCGCAAGCACGGCAACCCGCCGTTGTGACCGCCGCCGAGTCACCGCCGTCCGGCGATCGTCACTGACCCTTGGAGTAGACAGGTAGCGCGTACTCATGATGTCGACCCCGGCGCCGGCACACTTCATGCTGTCGGTGTCACTCGGGCGTTGATGGTTCTCGTTGACGCGGTCACCAGCGTGGAGATCCACCCCGGCGCGGAACTCGGCCGCAGGGTCTTCATCGGGGAGCCATCGACCGGGCCGAGGAACTGCACCGTGCCACCCCGAGCTCGCGGTACGCCCGGCAGCACGCGAACGACTGACCGTCTCCGACGAGAGGCGATGGACACGGCCCGCTGGCTCGCCCGCAGCCTGGGCGTGCCTGCCAGGATCTTCTCCGGCGCGGCGGTGCACGCCGCCCGGCGGCTCACCCGGCTCCCGGAGAACGCGGGCAAGACCGTCGTCACCATCCTGCCCGACACTGGCGAGCGCCACCTCAGCATCTGGTCCCCCCGCCCCGGCGGCGGAGGCCGACGCGTGACCAGGGCCAAGGCGCCCCCAAGTCCCTCTTGCCGCACACACTTCCAGGGAAGGAACGGCCCGCTTGAACCCGGACACCGCACTGCTGCTTGTAGGAGCCGACGACGAGACCGTGCGGAAGGCCAAGCAACTCGGCCTGCACATCCTGCTGTTGCAGCATCCCAGCAAGCTCAGTGCCGAACAGGAGCGACTCGCGGACGTCATCCGGGTCCTCACTACACCGAGTGGGCCGAGGTCGAGCCTGCCGCCCGGGCGCTGCGGCAGTCGCCGGGATTCGCCGCCGCCCTCTCCATCACCGAAGCGGGGCTGGAGAACGCCGGGCGGATCAACGACCTGTTCAGCCTCGGCGGCACCGGGTACGAGGTGGCCAGGCGCATCCGCGACAGGTGGGCCATGCGTCTGCACCTGACCGTGCGGGACCCGGAGGCGGTGGGCGCGGCTCCGCTCTTGAAGCGCGAGGACCTCGACGCCTTCGCCGCCGGCCACGGCTACCCGTTCATCGTCAAGCCGGCCGACGGCACGGCGAGCCTGGGTGTCTTCCGGGTCGCCGCCCCCGCCGACGCCGACCGCGTCTGGGCGGAGGTGGAACGGCTGCGCGGAACGCACACCGACCGGATCTCGACACTGTTCGTCCTGCAGGACTTCCTGATGGAGGAGTACGTCGGCGGACCCGAGTTCAGCGTCGAGTCCTTCAGCTTCGCCGGTCGGCACGTCGTCGTGGCGATCACCGAGAAGTTCGTCGGCCCCCGCCACTTCGCCGAGCTCGGCCACGCCGTGCCGGCGCGCCTCAAGGTGGCCGTGGCCGAGGAGGTGCGTGAGCGTGTGCGCGGTTTCCTCGACCTGATCGGCCTCAGGGACGGCGTCTGCTACACCGAGGTGAGGCCCGGCGCGCGGGGACCCGCGATCGGCGACACCGTGCGCGCTCTGAAGGACAACTGGGACCGGCTCGGCCTGGTGGCCGTCACAGGGCCGGACGCCACGGCCACGATCCGGCGGGGCGCGGAGCTCGTCAGTGACACGGTCGAGATCCGGATCGCCGGTGCCGACGGCAGTGGCAGCCGCGGTCGGGTCACCGAGGCCGAAGACCTCGCGCCCGTCACAGGGGGCGTGGCATGAGCGTACTGATCCTGCACCGCAACCCGTTCGAGCCCTTCCCGTACGGGCGTTGGCTCGCCGACTACCCGGGGGGCATCGTCGTCCTCGCCGCCCACGACAAGCTCGTGCCGTTCGGTGAGCAGGTGCCGACGGGGGACCACGGCTTTGCGCACCTGGAGATCCTCGGCGACTTCGAGGACGAGGAGTTGGTACTCGCACGGGCCCAGAAGCTCGCGAACGAGTTCGCTGTCCGGCACGTCGTGGCGCACCACGAGGGTGACGTGATCCTGGCGGCCTGGCTGCGCGAATGCCGGGCGCTGGAGGGAGCCTGGACCGCCGACGTGCTGCCGTTCCGGGACAAGGCGCTGATGAAGGAGCGCCTTGAGCAGGCGGGCATCGAGGTCGCCCGGTACACGGTGCCGCAGAACGCCGCGGAAGCCCTGGCCTTCGCTGAGCAGCTCGGATTCCCGCTGGTGCTCAAGGAACGGGCGGGCTTCAGCTCCATCGGCCTGCGTATCCTGCGTGACCGGGACGAGCTGCGGAGCCACGCCGCGCGGGTATTCGCCGACTCCCCGCGCGATGACCTGATCCTGGAGTCGTTCGTCCCGGGCCGCATGTGCCATGTCGACGGTCTCGTGTGTGACGGACGCACCGCGGTGGCCTGGCCCTCCGAGTACCAGTACGACCTGGCCTCCTACGGCTGGGACCCGGGCGCCCGTGTCGACCTGACCCTCGACCCGGACGACCCGCTCACCGAACGCCTGCTGTCCCTGACCAACCGGGCGCTGGCCGCCCTGCGACGGCCCTACGGCAGGTTGCAGGACCACGGCTTCCACGCGGAGATCTTCCACACGCCGGACGACCGTCTCGTGCTGTGCGAGATCGCGTGCCGGCCGGGTGGCGCCAAGGTCCGTGAGGTCTTCCACACCCTGTTCGGCTACAACCTCGGCGAGTACGCGACGCGAGCGGGCGTCGGACTCCCGCTGCCCCTGCTGGAGCCGAGCCGGCGCGACGGGACACGGCCGCGACCGCTGTCCATGGCGGGGCAGGTGCTGATGATGAAGCGACCGGGCCACGTCCGCTCCCTGCCGGCCGTCCCGGACGACCCCTGGGTGGAACGCTTCTGGCTCTACGGCCGGGTGGGACAGGTGATTCCGGCGGCCTCGGGCTCGTCGGACTTCCTCACCTGCGCCGTCGCGTCGGCGCACACGCGCGCGGGGTGCGAGAGCAGACTGCGGGACCTCGGGGCGCGTTTCGAGGCCCAGACCGAGATCGTGGCGATGCCATGAAGCGCCTGTCGGTACAGACCCGCTACATGCTCGGCATGGTGGTCGACCGACCGGCAGCGGTACGTATCTGCCGCGGTCGGCGTGATCACCCGCTGGAGGGCGGAATCATCCGGTGGCAGCGCGAAGGCGGCGCCGTGGAGACCGGCGAGAAATCCGCGGGCACCGCCTTCTGACAGCTCCGGCCCGTCGTCTGGTAGTCGCCGTACCCGCCGCCATTTCGACGACCTTCTGGACCGACCGAAGCCGCGGGCCGGAGAAGACCTGGGCCTACGGGCCTTACCGTCCCCGGATCCGCCACGCGTTCATCCCGGTCGGTACCCCGACGACATCACGCAGGCCACCGCTGTGGCCACCGCCCGGCTCAACGCCTATGCCAGGCCGTGGATCTGAGGCCAGCCGGCCCCGCCCACCCGCGAACGACGACGCCGATATGCGTATGTCCAATGAGGAATCCAGCACTTGAACGTCGCTGATTCCGGTCGGCTCGAGGAATACGCGGCGGCTTTCACCGCCGACGGACGACCGCCGGCACCGTCGCCGAGTCGCAGGCGTTCAACAAGCGGTTCGACAACGGAACCTGTGGTCGGCCCCGGTTGCGGCCTGCCACTCATGGACATCCTGAGGAAGCCCGCGCAGCGGGATACGTACCGCTGCCCGGGGCCGCTGCCGTGGTGCACCACGGAGCGGTACGTTCGCGGTGGCGGAGACCCAGCGGGTACCGCAGATCATCGTCCCCGTCCCCAATTCCATCGTGGTCGACCGGGAGGGTCCGTCCGTGGACGACCTGCGCCTCGGCATCGAGCAGGTGGTGAAGGACACCGCGTCGCCAAGGGGCGGCACACTGCATCGACGGTCCCTGGGTCTACTGGGGCCGCTGGAAGTGGTGTCACTCCTGGAACCGGCTCACGGCCGGGCGATCGGGCCGCTGAGGGCCACTTGCCGCGCGTCGTCGGCCGCGTCGTCCGGAGCCTACGACCGGGGCCCAGGGGCTGTGCCGGCCCGGAAGCCGCGATCGCCGTTGATCGTCGGGTCCCGGATCCTCTGTCACAGGGCCTGGAATGTGCCGGAGTTCTTGGAGGAGCCCCGGGAGAGGATTCGGCAGTCGGGGCAACAGCCGTGCGAGGGCCGTCGAAAAAATCAGAAAGGTCCAAAACGGAAACCGACGCCGCGCACCGTGGTGATCCATCGGCTGGAACCGAGTTTACTGCGCAGGCTGCTGACGTGCGTATCTATCGTCCGGCCGGGTTTCGCTTTGGGGTCGCTCCACACCTGGGTCATGATCTGTTTCCGCGAAAATACACTGCCCGGCCGTGAGGCGAGCAGATAGAGCAGATCGAATTCCTTTCGGGTCACCTCTATGTACTGGCCGTCGAGGTGGATTTCCCGGGTGCGGTGATCGATGTGCAGCGAGCCGACCGCGATGATGTCCTCGGGGACGAATGGCTGCAGCCGGACCCTGCGCATCACGGCTTCTATTCGAGCAGCCAATTCGGTCAGACTGCATGGCTTGACGGCATAGTCGTCCGCTCCCGCGCGCAGACTGAGGACCCTGTCGAGTTCCGTGTCACGGGCGGTGACGACGATGATGGCGACGTCACAGACGGCCCGAATGCTGCGGCACAGTTCCACACCGTCCAGGTCGGGCAGATCCAGGTCGATGAGCAGCAGGTCGGCCTTCCGATACTGCTGAAGCGCCTCGGCGCCGGTCTGGACCTGCTCCGCCTTGTACCCATGTCGGCGCAGTCCCAGAATGAGCAGTTCGGCGTCCTGTGACTCGCTTTCCACGGCGAGTACGCGTATGGCCTTTCGATCCGTCCGCTCCTGCGGTCGAGTGGGCGCGGATTCTGCGGGTGCACGATGCGGAATACGCGGCACGACCGTTTTCGTGGACTGGTATTTCATACCGAGACAGCCTCCACCTTTGTTCGATAGAATGGTGTTTGAGTAAGCATCTCCATGCATGCATACATAGAATAGAAGGGCGCGCATCGCCGGAATCCGACTGCAGTCGGATGCTTGGCGAACGGCGAATGAAGGGGATCCGGTATTGCATCGGAATGAAGCAAAAGTCGATGCGTGCCGGGGTCATTGGGGTAACTGGCCCACGCCCGTCATCGACTTTCGCGGTTTCGTTGGTCCTGCGGCGGAGCTTGGCAGCCGTGTCGGCGAAGGGCGGCTCGGCCTTGGTGACGTGCCGCGGTGATCGGTGACAGCGCTCGGCCAAGTCGTCGGAGTGGTACGCCGTCATGAGCTGTCCGATGCCGAGCGGGAGTTCGTCGGCTCACTGCTGTCCGAGGGGCTACGCAGCCGGAAATGGGTGGGCGACCACCGGGTCCGCAACGAAATCGTCTGGACCTTCCGCCACCATCGTTCGGGCCCACCAGCACGTAGGCCGGGGCCCCATTCTGTAGAGGGCGTGACTCCTGACCATCCTCTTGCGGTTCTGTACGTGGGGGCCGACCGTACGACGAGTACACGTGTCACCAAGGGCCCGGCTTCTGGAAGGTGCCGCCACGGCGACGGGTCTCCGTAGGGACGGGCAACTCTGGGATGACGGGGCGAATGCCACTCGGAACAGGGCGAGTCCACCCACGGCTTCCCCGTCGGGAGCACGGAGTTGCTGGTACGCATGTGAAGCGCCTCCTCACCCGCGCGTTGGGGGTACATGCGCGCTGCCCCCCCGGAGTCGCGACCTTGATCACCGCGTCTGTCCGCATTTGAGAATGGCGCACTTGTTGGCAAGACGTCGAATATATTAGCACCGATCCGTGGCAAAGTGGGGCTGAAATGGGATGTGGTTCAACAAGTGCTGCAGTGTGACGGCTGTATCATCCCGAAGGCGTGACGGGTCGAACTGGCGCGAGGAGCGTGGCCATGGAGTCGAACGGCGACCGGGAACGGCAGCAATCATTGTCCGAGCGTTTGAACTCGCTGTTTGCGATGGTGCGATGGGTCGACGCACACGGTCGGCAACGGGAGTACTCCACCGCCGAGGTGGCCAAGGCGGTCACCACTGACCCGTCGCATCCGACGACCTTGTCCCGGAGCTATCTGACGATGCTTCGCAACGGTTCACACAGCAACCCGACGCTGAGCGTGCTGGAGGGTCTTGCCAAGTTCTTCGACGACCACCGCCCACCGGGGACGCCGCCGGTCACGGTGCAGTGGCTGGTCGCTCAGGAGGACCCCGAGGACGAGCTGTTGCGGCAGCGACTCGCAGATCACCAGGTGCGGGCGATCGCGATGAGGGCGGGCGCGATGACGCCGGCCATGCGCAAGCAACTGCTCAAGATGATTGCGATCCTCGATCAGGACGGTGCCCCGATCCCTGCCCTGGAGAACGAGGAAGGAAACCATGACCGTACGCGAACGTGAACTCCGTCGCCACTGCAGGCAGCTGCTGCGGAAACTTGACATTCAACCGCGCCTGCGCGTTGACGAGTTATGCCTCAAACTCGGTCAACATTTGAACAAACCTATCCGACTGATTCCCTGGGCGCTTCCAGTGCCAGGCCCATTCGGACTCTGGATGTCCCGACCGAACGAAGAGGTGGTCTTTTATCAGGAGGAAACCACGCGCGTTCACCAGGATCACATTATCCTGCATGAGATAGGTCATATCCTCGCTGATCATCAGGACGACGGTGACGTAAGTGAGGACCTCCCCGATCTCGGCCCGGAATTTCCCCACGACTTGACCACACGGGGTTTTCGTCGCACCTGCTACACCGAGGACTACGAACGCGAGGCCGAACTGGTGGCGACGATCATCCAGGAGTGGGCGGTGGTCATCGACTACGTCACTCCCCGTACGTCCGAGGACCCGGCTCTCGGTCCGCTGCGTTCCGCACTGAACCCCCACTGGGGGTGGATGTGATGTTCCAAGTACCTCTGATCACCCTGCTGAGCATCGGAGTGCTGTGGAAGGGCATCGACCTGGCGCGCGCTCCCCACGGCAGGGTACTGCGCTTCCTTGTCGCCTCCCTGCTCATGCTGCTGGGCGGAGAAGTCCTCAGCCTTCCCGAGGTCAACGGCGCGATCGACGCGGCCACGGCCGTCGGTGTCGGCAAGATGGCATTCAACGGGATCTACATGTCCGGCCTGTTCGCCCTCATCCTGTTCTTCGCCTCCTCCACGCGTGGCACGGACGCTTATCGTCGGAGCCTACGGATCAACGTCGGCCTCCTCGCCGGTGCCCTGATGGCCCTCATGATCTCCATGATCGCCACACCTGCGACGATGCGTGGTCACTCATTGGGTACCCCGTATATGGCGGAGCCGGCCATCGCCTCGTTCTACCTCATCGGCAATGCCTGCTTCGTCTACGCCTATCTGGCCTCCGCGCTCTGGGCCCTGCGCTACGGGCGCAGGGTGTCCCGGCACCTCCGACTCGGCTTGCGGACCATGGCCCTGGGACTCCTCGGACTGACGATCACCTCGGTCAACCGCATGATCCTGGTGGTTCTGCGCATCGACGAACCAGGGTCGCACGAGGCGTTCAACACGGTGAACTGGTCCATCTCCAACTGGGCCATGGGAAGCGTCCTCATCGGAATCTGTTACTCGGCCTGTGTGCAGCTGATCACCCGCCTGCGGTCGACCGTGCACCACCGCCGCATGCGCCAGGAGCTCACCCCCCTGTGGACGGTCCTCACCGACGCCTACCCGGAACTCGTCCTGAACCAGACACCGGCCGGTTCCAAGTGGCATCGTCGTACCCACGAGCAGAGGTTCTATCGTCGGCTCATCGAATGCCGCGACGGACTGGTGCTCCTGAGCCCCTACCTGACGCGTGTCGCGCCTGACGCCGATCTCGCCCGTGGCCCGGCCGACCGACTCGCTCGGCACATCACCGAGGCGCTGGCGCTGAAGCCGAGGGCTGAGTGCCCGCACACCGAGTTGTCGGCCGCTCGCGTCGCGTCACCAGCCAGCAACGACTTGGGCGCCGACGCCCGTGAACTCATCGCTATATCCCACGCCTTACGCGAGAGGAAATCGTGAACAAGGTACTGATCACTGCGGATCGTGTCATCGCCGGGCCCGCGAATCAGGTGACCGTCGACGGCGCCGTGCTCGTCGAATCCGGCGTCATTGCCTCTTTAGGTACCGCCGCCGAGTTGGACGCGTCGGTGGATACGCAAGTACCTCGGTTGCGGTGTCCTGGAGCGACAGTGATGCCCGGAATGATGGACTGTCATGTCCACCTTGCCTTTGATGCGGGTCCGGACCTGATCAGCGCGGTGGCGAACGCCGACCCGGGCAAGCTCTCCACCGCCATGGCGGAGCGCGCCCAGCAACTGCTGGCCGCTGGAGTGACGACCGTACGGGATCTCGGTGACCGTGACGGGCTCACCGTGGCGTTGCGCTCCTCCATCGACTCCGGGGCCACAGTCGGGCCCCGTATCGTCGCAGCGACCGCACCATTGACCTCGCACGGTGGTCATTGCGGCTTTCTCGGCGGTGAAGTGACCACGGACGACAACATCCGGGCACAGATCGCCCGCAACGCGGCAGCCGGTGCCGACGTGATCAAGGTGATGGCCTCGGGCGGCGCACTCACCCCGAATGGTCCGCGTATGTGGGAGGCGCAGTTCACCCCCCGCCAACTGCGCCTGATCGTTGAGGAAGCGGCACGCTACAGCTTGGGAGTGGCCGCTCACGCTCACGGCACCGAGACCATTGGTCATTGTGTGGCCGCCGGCGTCCGAACCATTGAACACTGTTCTTGGCGCACCGCGGAGGGCATCGTCTACGACCCAGCGACCACTCGGCGTATCGTTGACAACGATATTTCCGTCTGCCGCTGTATCTCCGGGGACTGGCAGCTGTTCCTCGAGCAGATGGGACCCGAACGCGGCAAGGCCATGGTCGAGGTCATTCAGGAGATGCGGGAGGCCGGTGTCCGGTTCATCGCCGGCACAGATGCCGGCGTGCCGGGGGCGCGGTTCGGCGACTACGTCGGAATGCTCGAGTTCTTCGCCTCGCTCGGCTTCGAAAATGGCGAGATCGTCGACATGGCCACCGTAAACCCCGCCCACGCCCTCGGACTCTCCGATACAGGCGTCCTGGCTCCCGGAATGCGTGCCGACCTCATCGTCATCGACGGTAACCCTTTGGCCGAGTTGGGCGCCCTCCGCCGGATCCGACACATCTTCACGGCAGGCCGCCCGGTCACCAAGTGAAGGATGATGGATAGGGCCTGTCCCCCGAGTGGTGGACAGGCTCCTCCAGTTCGACGGGGAGTGCCGAGGCCGAGGGAGGTGCTCGACTTTTGCTGTTTTCGCAGCCGTGTGGTGAGGCTGCAGGCGGGGGGAGTTGGCCAAGTCGGCTGCCGGCTGCTGGGAAATGGGGGAAGCAGCGGCGGGGGACCTGACCCCGGGTTTTGGAACCAGAGACGCTTGGATCTTGATGGTCCGGGTGGATATGGAGTCCCGCACAGATGGCTATGAAGCGCTATCCCGCCGAGTTCACAGCGGTCGCGGTCGCGTTGTACCGCTCGAGGCCGGGAGCGACGATCAAGTCGGTCGCCACTGATCTCAGGGTGAACACCGAGACGCTGCGCAACTGGATCCGGTCCGCTGACGGACGGCGCCCCGGAGCGCGCTCTGCGCCGCGTTCCAAGGATCCGGCTGGCGTCAAGCGGCTGTGCACCATCATCGGGATCGCCCGGTCCAGCTTCTACTACTGGCGTAAGACCGCACCCGCGCGGGCCGCCAGGCAGGCCGCCGACGACCAGCTCGCGCGGCGAATACGGGCCGCGCACACCGCCTCGGACGGCACTTACGGAGTCCCGCGCATCACCGCCGAACTCCGCGAGGACAGCGAGCGCGTGAACCACAAGCGTGTCGCCCGCGTCATGCGGACCATCGGGCTCGCCGGCCTGCGCCTGCGCAAGAAGCACCGCACCACGATCCCGGACCCGGCCGCAGTCAAGGCCGCGGACCTGATCTGCCTGGCGACGGTCATCGATCTGTGCTCACGCCGCCTGGTGGGCTGCGCGATCGCCGACCATATGCGGGCCGAACTCGTCGTTGACGCCCTGGCGGCGGCCGAGCAGACCCGCGGCAGTCTCGGCGGCGCGATCTTTCACTGCGACCACGGTTCGCCCAATATACGAGTGCCGCGTTCGCCGACGCCTGCGAACGAGCCGGTGTGAGAAGGAGTATGAGCGCGGTCGGTCACCTCACCTCCGACGAGCGCACTCGCTCCCACCGCCCTTCCACCCCGCACCGTCCCGCGTCGAACCACCGGTCACCCCACGGAGTCCAGCTACTACCCTGTAGGACAGTGACAATGCCGTTCTGGAGGGCTACTACATCCGTAGGTGCGGCCGTGTGCGGCCGTGTGCGGCCAGAGTGCGGCCGGACGCCTTTGGACGGGGTAACACAGGGTGTCATGGTGGAACTGTTCACAGGTGCTCTGATCAGGCAGAACAGCACCGGGTGGCACGAGCAGGAACGAGACATCACGAATCCCCATGGTCTCGTAATGCGTAGGTCTCGGGTTCGAATCCCGAAGGCGGCTCCATGGTGAACCCCAGGTCAGGCCTTTGACCTGGGGTTTCTTCTTTTCGTTGACCTTGGGATTCGGGCCAAACGGACACGCGCAGTCTGCGCATCGCAATGCGTAGGTCGAAGGTGTGGCCTCTGCGGTGATGCCTAGGCTCAGGGTCTCTGAGCTGGGTTTTTGCGGGAACGATGGCGTTGGCTGAGGCGCCATCGAGGACCATGTGCGGCCAGTGTGCGGCCATGAGTGCAGCGACAGTGCCGGAGCGGCCATCGGAGGTCGAGTTTCTGGGCTCATCGTTGACCGATGCTTTGTTGGTATTCGACAACCACGCCGATGGACTCGAACCCGCCAAGTGGGCACGCAGGTGATCGTCGAGCTGCGTGCGGCAGGTGCTTGGGCCGCTGCAGTCGAACTCACGCCCAGCGTGATCGGTGAGGCAAGGGCTTTTTGGCCTTCTGGTGCATCGGCGCCCTCCTGCACTGCGAGGCGCAGGTCCGTGTCGGCGTATCGATCGTCGGCCAGGCCCGCTGAAGTGCTGGGCGCAGTCGGGATGCTCCCGCAGGACGGAGGCCACGAGCACGGCAGTTCCGTCGGTCAGGCCGTGCACCAGGGTCTGATCTTGTTCTGCGGGAGCCATTGGTCCCAGGCTCCGTCCCAGACGCACAGGGCACGAGCGGCCCATCCAGTGCTTGCTGCGGGCTTCGCCCACGGCGACGGCACCGTGATGGAGGGGAAGGACACCGAGCGGCTGCTGGGAGGTTCTGGCACACCGGTTGCGAACTCGGCTACCTCGAGTCGGAACGGTTCATCGACGCCCTGATCTCCCTGTCCACGACTGGCCGCGCGGCCGCCCTCGCGGCGCTCCGCCTCCATCTGAGCGCGCCTCAGCGGGCTGTCAGGCCGGCGTTGGTGAGGCGTCGCATCAGCGAGGACTTGCCGCGGTGCTGCTCGCGCAGGGCGTGCAGGCGCCGGGCGAACTCCTCGGGGGTACCCGCCCGGTCGTGGACCTCGCGGAGATCCTTCAGCAGGGTGACGGCGTTGTCGTAGGGGCCGGGCTGCTTCTGCCCGATCAGGTGGGCGATGTCCTGCCAGGCTTGCTCGGCGTTCTCGGCCAGGCGGTCCAGGTGGCTCTCGTGAGCCCGCTGTTCGGCCCGGAGGGCTTGGTCGCGGGCCTGCTCTTGCTGTCGTGTGTGCTCGCTGCGCACCTCGTGGGCGGCGTCGAGGAGCCCCGCGGCTGAGCGGCGCCGGGAAGCGGTGGACGGTTCGGCCGTACCACGGGACGCGGCGCGGTGGCGGGCCAGCAGAGTGGGGCCCGGCTGCGGGGCGGTGCCCAGGGCCGCGTCCAGCAGCAGGGTGTCCTTCTCGCGTGGTGCCAGGGCTCGGATCCAGGCGGCCAGTGCGTCCTTGTCGATCGCCGGGGAAGGGGCGGCACCGCCGACGCGGGCAGCCGCGGTGAGCAGATGCGGGTCGACGTGCAGGAAGTCCGCCAAGGCCTGCTGCGGACCGGTGAGTTGGGCAAGGCCTGCGGGTACGGGCGGCTCGATGGCGTGGGTGTACTCGTCCTCGTCGACGCCTTCCTCCAGCTCCCAGCGGGTGAGCGCGGAGAGCCAGGCCAGATAGAGGGGGCGCAGGTCGCCCGCGGCGAGTTCGGCACGCAGGGTGGTGAAGGAGGCGAGGGAGAAGGAGGTCTCGAAGTCCCATTCGCCGCCGTCTTCGGACGAGTAGGAGAAGTCGAGCAGGAGGTGCCCTTTCCTGGTCCAGCAGGTCAAGGCGTCTTCCGCGCAGTACGGTTCGGCGTTGCGGGCGGGCAGCAGTGTGGTGGGCAGGCGCAGCATCAGGCGCCGCGAGCCCCAGTTGGCGAAGTACAGGTGGGCGTCGTACACCTGCTCCATCAGTTTGCGCTCGTCGCCGCGGAAGTTGGCGTAGTGGTACTCGTTGACGAAGTGCGTCGCGCTGGTCCGGGCCCGGCTCGACAGCGCCCGCACCCCTTCGAGTTCGTCCTTGTTCAACGGTCGGTCGATGGCCTGGAACTCGTAGTACTGGTACTCGCTCACGGCCGTGCAGCCTACCGACAGGTGCTGCGGCTCATCTCACGGGACCTGACTGTGATGCCTCGTTCGGGGCCCATCCACGGTTACGGTCCTGGCGGTGTCGCCGGGTTCGTAGGATCGGGCCGAGAACGACGTACCCGCAGGGGTCGGAGGGCAGGAACGTGGTGGTGACACCGAGGGAACGGCTTGCTGGGCTGCTCGGCGGGGCGAAGAAGGCGGGGGCTTTCAGTGCCCGGCTGGAGGCACCTGTGGCCGGACTGGGCCTTGAGGTGGCCGGGGTCGGGCCGGTGAACCTTCCGCTGCGGGCGCCCCAGGTGAAGCGGCTGATCTCGGTGGCACGGCCTGCGTTGTTCGGGCGGGGCGAAGAGACGCTGAGCGACACCAGTGTGCGTGACACCTGGCAGATCCTGCCGGATCAGATCAGTCTTGCCGGTCCTTCCGGTCCTTCCTGGCCGTCGCTGCTGAGCGGCGCGCTGGAGCATTTCCGGGGCGCTCTCGGTCTCCCGTCGTCGACCCGGCTGCGGGCTGAGCCGCACGCGATGCTGGTGTACGGCAAGGGCCAGTTCTTCCTTCCGCACCAGGATTCGGAGAAGGACGACGCCATGGTGGGCACGCTGGTGCTCTCCCTGCCCTCGGCGCACACAGGGGGAGAGCTGGTCATCGAACACGCCGGGCGCCAGTGCGCCTACCGTGCCTCGAAGACGGATCTGACCCTCGTCGCTTTCTACGCCGACTGCCGGCACCAGGTCACTCCGGTCCGAACCGGGTACCGGGTGGCGCTCACCTTCAACCTGCTCGCCGAGCCGGGGACTTCGGCGGAGGCGTCCGGACCGCTGGCGGAGCTGGCACACAGTCTGGGTCGGCACTTCGGCTCGCCCGCCAAACCGCGCTACGACACCCGTGAGTTGGATCCGCCGACCCGGCTCGTGTACCTACTCGATCACGAGTACACCCAGCGGGGTCTGAGTTGGGAGCGGCTCAAGGGCGCCGACGCGGGGCGTGCCGCTCTGCTGCGTGCCGCTTCCGGGCAGGCCGGGTGCGAGTCGGTGCTCGCCCTGGCCGAGGTGAAGGAGACCTGGGATGCCTATCCCGAGGGGGACGATCCCTGGGACGACCACGGGTACGACGAGGACGAGGACGGTGATGCGGGCGAGGTCGGCGAGGATGGGGATTACGTCCTCCAGGAGCTGATCGACGACGAGATCACCCTGGGCTGGTGGACCGGTCCGGACGGCACCGGTGGCGAAGAGATCTCGTTGCGGGTTCAGGACTACGAGGTGTGCACGAGCACCGAAAGCGCGGACCTGACGCCCTACGACTCCCAGTACGAGGGCTACATGGGCAACTACGGCAACACGCTGGACCGGTGGTACCGGCGGGCCGCGGTTGTCGTGTGGCCGCGTGAGCGGGCCTTCGCGGTACGCGGCGAGGCCGGATCGCGGTGGGCCCTGGAGGAACTGCGCGTCGGCATCGCGCGGGGCGACCTGGACCGGGCGCGCAACCAGGCCCAGTCCCTCGCACCGTTCTGGAAGCACACCCGTCCGCAACCCGAGCTGCTGGATTGCGCGCTGCAGGTGGCCAAGAGCCTGGATGCGGCCGAGACCGCAGCGATGCTGCTGGAGCCGTTCAGGGCGGGCGCGCTCGGTCTGGAGCACGCGGGCGCACTGGCCTCGGCAGCCGAGCGGTACGGGACCGGATGGACGGGCCGGGTCGTCGACGCCTGGTTCGTATCGGAGGACCGCCTCCAACCGGAGCAGTACCAGTGGACCGAGCGGTTGCCGGAACTGTGCGCGGCGCTGCGTGCCCATCGGGCGCCGGCGGTGGCACGGCGGCTGTCCGCCGGGGTCTGGGCCGCGGTGGACAGTGGTCTGCGGTCGTGGACCACGACCGGGCCGGCCGAGATCCGCCGTGCGCGGCTGCAGCAGCTGGCCCTGCCGCTGCGACACGTCCTGGCGGCGGCCGACGAAGAGCTGAGGGACGGGATCCTGGCAGCGCTGCGCGAACGCGGCAACACGGTGCTCGAGTGCCTGATGCCACTGCTGCGCCGCGCCGCGGAGGCGAGCACGTCGGCCGAGTGGGGCGTGGCAGGGCTCGACGCGCTCGCACAGGACAGCGCGGACCGGCTCCGCACGGTGTGCGAGCGGCCGCCACGCGCTGCTGACGACTGGTCAGTCGCCTGGGACGGGTGCGGCTGCGAGCTGTGCGGTGTCCTCGGCGCCTTCCTCGGGTCCCGGTCGCGGCGGGTTCTCGAATGGCCGCTGGCGAAGGAGGGGCGGCGGCATGTGCACACCAGGATCGACTCGGCCGAGCTGCCGGTGCGCCACCAGACCCGGAGGCAGGGGCGCCCGTACACGCTGGTACTGACGAAGACCCAGGAACTGTTCACCCGTGAACGGGCGGTCCGCAGCCAGGCCACGGCGGACCTGGCATGGCTGATGTCCCTGCGGAACGGATGACCGCGGCTTCCGGCTCGGCGGCCGCGCGGATGCGCCCCGGTCGGCGTGTGCGGCCGCAGTCACTGCGGCGGTGGAGTCGGTGCTGGCGTGCTTGAGCGTGTTGGTCCGGGCTTCTTGGGCTATGCGGTGGATGGCGAGCTGGGCACCGCTGCCCGCCGCGTCGAGATCGCCCACGGTCCGGTAGGTCACGGCCAGCCCGCCATGAGGCTGGGTGGGCTTCGGCTGCACCAGCGCCGTTGCTTTCAGAGTTGTCCACCGCACCCGGAACGGTTCATCCTCACGGGCGCCTGGGGTGGGCGGCCTGGTAGGCGTCCCAGATCGCCGCCCGCAGCTTTCCCCGGGGCGGGACGTCGATGCCCTGGCCTCGGGCCCACGAGCGGACCTGGGCGGTGGTTGGCTCCTGCGCTCGGTCCTCGGCTACGGAGGCAACGCGGGGCGTGCCCGGTTCGCCACCGGGACGCGGTGTCCGACCCGACTGCGGGTCCGACCGTGGCGGGGCCGCGGTGGTGATCCTCTGCGGTCGAGGATCCTGCGGCGTTTGTGGTGCATTCGCTCCAGCAGCGGTACCTCCGAGTCAAGGTAGTCGTGGACCTCGACGTGGCTCTTCTTGGCCTCGGTGTTGCGCATGATCCGGCCGACCTGCTGAATCACCCGGCCCTTGAACGAGATGGGGCTGGCCAGGAACAACGTGTCCAACACGGGTGCGTCCAGCCCTTCCCCGGCGACCTTGTCGATCGCCAGCAGTACCAAGGGACCGGTACGGGCGCCGGACAGTTCGGCACGGACGCGGTCCCGGTCGGTCGTGGGCAGGCCGCCGTGCAGGAGCAGTGCTTCGATGCCGTGCTTCGATGCCATGCTCTTTGAGCGCAGATGCGAGTTGGTTGACGTGCTCGATGCGATTGGTGAGGGCCAGGCTGCACCGGCCACGCCAGGAGGCGTCGGCGATGTCGGCGGCGATCTGCTGGTTGCGCGCCTGGTCGGCGGCGAGTTCCCCGTAGATGGCCTGGATGGAAGCGCCGTCGGTGCCGGGCTCTTCGGTGGTGAAGTGGCAGCGGTGCACGATGAGGTGTTTGGCGAAGCTGCTCTGGTCTTCGATCTCGTGGCGGATCGGCCCGCACTGCATGGTGATCAGGGCGTCCATCTGGTCGGCCCGGTACGGGGTGGCGGACAGGCCGATCCACCGCTCGGCCTTGACCTTGCGGATCGCGGCCTCGGCGGCCGGAGCCCCGCTGGCGTGGCACTCGTCGACGACGATCAGGCCGTAGCCGTCCAGCAGTCCTGTGGCGGCCTCACGATGGGCCAGCGACTGCAGCATGATCAGGTCGACCACGCCGCCGCGGCGGTCTTTGCCCGCGCCGAGCGACCCGACGGCGTGTTCACCGAGGTCGAGGAACGTCTCCAGACGCTCGCGCCACTGGGCCAGCAGCTCTGCCCGGTTGACGATGATCGCGGTGGGCCGGGCGTGAACCGCGATCAGGGCACAGGCCATCACGGTTTTACCCGCACCGGGTTGGGCGACCAGGACCCCGGTGGGGTGGGCGGTCATCGCTTCGACGGCCCGGGCCTGTACGGCGGTGAGTTCGCCGGTGAACCGGGCGTCGATCGGGGCCTGGTCGGGGAAGGTGCTGGTGACTTTCAAGGTGCCGCCGGCGGCGGCGATCAGGCTGGCGGCTTCGTCGCGAAGCCCCCGGGGCAGGGCGATCCACTTCGGGTCGGTGGCGTCGAAGCAGCAGATCAGGCGTGGGGTGTTGAAGGTGGAGAACCGCTGGTTCTGGCGTCGGTAGAACTCGGGGTTGTGGAAGGACGCGGCGTGCTTGAGCGCCGCGATCAGTTGCGGTGGCAGTCCGGTGGTGGCGATGCGGAGCATCGCTCCTGCCTTGGCCCTGACCGTCTTGGGGGCCTTGCCCAGCGCGCTGCGGCGCGGCCGGGCCGGCAGCACCGGCGTGGTCGGGCTGGGGCCGGCCTGCAGCGGGCCCAACGTTTCCACCAACTCCTGCACCTGCCCGGGCGCCAGGCGTTCGGTGTGCGACAGGTAGGCGAACTGGTCTTCGTACGGTGTCCAGGTGGCAGGGTCGCAGAAGAGCGTGGTGCCCGCGGTGCGGGAGGCCCCGTGCAGCGGCAGCGCGATCAGATTCCCGAACCGGGCCCCGCCCTTGGAGTGCGTGGGAAGGAAGTCCTGGGCGGGGAAGAGCCGGTCGTAACTGGCCAGGGACATCCCGTCGCGAGCGTCGATCGCGCGCCGCAACAAGGCCATGCCCAGTGCGCGGGCCAGGCTGGCCGGTACCGGCGCGGTGAAGAAGATCCATACGTGTGCGCCGGACCCGGAGCGGGAGACCTCCGCCAAGGCGGGGACCCCGGCTTCCGTGCAGGCCGCCACGTAGGCGGCGGCGTCGCCTTGCCAGTCCTTGTCGTCGAAGTCGCATGCCAGCAACTGGGTCGTGTCGTCGGGGAACATCGGGTACAGGCCCACATGCAGCTCGCGCTGTCCCGGCTCGGGCCGACTCAGGTGCCGGAAGATCACCTGGTCGGTGAGCGGGAAGAACACCCGCTCGGCTTCCGACTTGGTCTTGTCCCAGGGGTTCTCCTCGGCCGGGCTCCATCCGGTCCGGCCGTTCTTCGCGCTCACCCACCGGTTCGCGTATACGTCCGCGCGGCCGACGAACAGTGCGCGGAACAGGGCGACCTTGGCCTGCGGGGCGGAGGCCGCGTCGGCGTAGGGCAGGCCACTGCCGTACGGCATCTCGGGCGACGTGGGCGGCGCCGGCCTTTCCACCGCCTCGGGCCGCTCGGGCACGGTGTCGGGTGCCGGCATTCCGAGGCG
The DNA here is from genome assembly GCF_036345175.1 of Streptomyces sp. NBC_00576. Lineage (NCBI taxonomy): Bacteria > Bacillati > Actinomycetota > Actinomycetes > Kitasatosporales > Streptomycetaceae > Streptomyces > Streptomyces sp. NBC_00576. The sequence goes on from NZ_CP107780.1 coordinate 6,311,006, forward strand.
TTCCCGGAGCCGCCGGTTCTCCTCCGTCAGCTCGGCGATCCGCTCGAGCGCGACGTCGAGCCGGATCCGCAACTCGGCGGGGTCGTCCCACCCGGACCAGTCATCCACGGGTCAATGATCCAAAAATCCTGACCGGACCGCAGCCGATCAGGACATTTCCGTCCTCGATTCCCTCGCTCTCCTGGTCCGGGTGGCCACTGGAGGCATCGACTGGTGAAGGCTGCATCAGATGGGCACGATCCACGGGCGCGAGCGTGCTGTGCTGGGCGTGGAACGTCTCGCGCTGCGAGCCCCGCTCGCAGTCTGACTTCGGACCGGGTTTGTTCTGGCTCTCCGCAGGACCAGCGACCCGTGAGGTGCGCTGGTCCAGAACACCCACTCGGCAAGGTCCCAAGGTCCGCGACACCGGTACGGCCCACCTCATCGAGTGCGCCGACGAAGCGCTGGCTGCTCTCCTTGCGGGTGACCGCCGCCTGCGCGCCCTCTGCACCCGCCTCGGTGAGCTGCAGTTGGTCGTCCCCGCTGAAAAGCTCCCCGCGTTCCGCAAAGCCCTGCTCGCTCAGGGCTACCCACTGGCCTGACCCGGACGGATCCGCTCCGGCTCCTGCAGGCCCTGATCGACGGCAGGTGGCTGTGGCTGTCCGGGACGAGGCTGGGCATACTGAGCGCATGGAGACACGGGTGCGGTATGCGGAGATCCGGCCGTACACGGTTCCGGAGACCCTGGATGAGCTGGCCGGTCCGACGGACGGGGTCGTGGTTTTGCCGACCGCGTTGGACTGGACACCGAAGAGTGCCTACGACCTGTCGGATGACGTTGACCTGCGGATGCTCTATGAGACGGTCATCCGCGAGGCCATGCATGTGGAGGAACTGCGGCAGTTCCTCGACCGCGTGCTTCTCTCAGCCGTGTGGCAGAGGCTGTGGCTTCCGCCGCGGGTGCGGCTGATGTGGGAGGGGCGCTTCCCGGAGCTGGCCCGCAGGGCTGCATAGTATTCGTCGGCATGGATCCGTTTCACTCCCGGCTCGCCCGTATCGGTCTTGGAGCCGCCGCGAGGTACGGCTTTGTCCTGGCCGGCGGGTATGCGGTGCAGGTGCACGGGTTTCTGGAGCGGCTGTCGGATGACGTCGACCTGTTCACGGACAACGCTGACCCGGTTGCCTTCTCCGAGGCAGTCGATGCGGTGGCTGCGGCGTACCGGGAGGTAGACCTGACCGTTGAGGTGGAGAAGTCCGGTGGGGTGTTCGCCCGGTTCGCGGTTACTGACGAACAGGGACACACGGCGAAGGTGGAGCTCGGGTGCGACTGGCGGGCTCGGTCGCCTGCTGTTTTGGAGATCGGTCCCGTACTGCACCCTGACGACGCGGTGGCCAACAAGGTGACCACGCTGTTCGGACGGGCCGCGCCGCGTGATTACCTCGATGTGAATGCCGCGCTTGCTTCCGGGCGGTACTCGGGTGGTCGGCTGCTGGAGTTGGCGTCGGAGCACGATGCTGGGTTCGATCCGCGCTATTTCGCCCAGGCGCTGCGGGCGGTCGACCGTTGGCCGGACCGGGAGTACGAGGCCTACGGCGTCGATGGTGGCCAGGTAGAGGCCATGCGCCGACGGCTGCGTGGCTGGGCTGCCGAGATCCTCGATGAACGGTTCGACGAGAGATGACCCAGCAGACCCTGGCGCCAACTGGTGCGGGCTCTTTCACCGGTTATCGGCACTTCGGAGCAGGAGCAGGAGCAGGAGCAGGAGCAGGAGCAGGAGCAGGAGCAGGAGCATTGCGGCTGCCCTGTAGGAGGGTGACAATGGCGTTCCGGCCGCCCGGAACACCCGTGGGTGTGGCCATGTGCGGCCACAGTGCGGCCGGATGCCTTTGGACGAGGTAATACAGGGCGTCACTGTAGAACTGTCCGTACGTGCTCTGATTAGGCAGAACAGCACCGGGTGGCACGAGCAGGAACGAGACATCACGAATCCCCATGGTCTCGTAATGCGTAGGTCTCGGGTTCGAATCCCGAAGGCGGCTCCATGGTGAACCCCAGGCCAAGCCTCTGACCTGGGGTTTTTTCTTTTCATTGACCTTGGAACTGTGGCAAATCGGGCACCTGTGATCTGTGCATCGTAATGCGTAGGTCGGAGGTTCGGTTTCTGTGACGAGATCGACGATCTAACGCTCTGACCTGTTCCTTTCCTTGCTCTTAGGTGATGGATCATGCTGACGCAAGAGGTCCCGGTGGACAAACGGTGGACAGGCGTGCGTGACACTCCATCAGGCACCCTTGCTGCTCCTGGGGTGATGGGTGAGATCCACCAGTCTCCGATTGGACGAGAAGCGTCGTCGGGACTGTCCGGTCCGGACAATTCTCACGTTCGGCTCGGGTCCTGGTGATGGTTGGCCGTGAGTGCACGCAGTGGCCGCCGGGGATGAGGTCGGGGGGCACCGGCGTGGGCCTGGAATCCTCCCGAGGGGCCCAGAATGCGGTCTTCCGCACCTACCGCTACGGGCCGGAGCACACGGCGGGAACGGGCCTGACGGGTACGGCCGCCGGAACGTCACCGGGCGGGATCCTTGTACTCCTTCGCAGGCACCCCGATGTCCGAGAAAATGTCCCATGCCTGCTGCCTCATCAGCTCAGCGGCAGCACCGTCGGTCTTCCGGTGAGCACGGGCGAGTGCCAAGAGGGTGCGGGCCTCGCCGGGGCGGTGGCCGGTCTCGCGGTGTACCGCCAGGGCCTCCTGGCCGAGCCTGACGGCTGTGACGTGTGCTTCCTCGGAGTCCGCTGTTTCGGACAGCACCGTCAGGGCCTGGCCCTCCACCACGCGGAAGGAGTGGTCGCGTGCTACTGCTAGGGCCCGCTCGGCGTGGGCACGGGCCTCGGAGTTACGGCCCATCTCCTTGAGGGTAAGGGAGAGGCCCACGAGGCTGTCCGCCTCGGGGCGTCTGTATCTCGACTCGCGGGCTAAGGCGAGCGACTGCGTGCCGAGCCGAATCGATCGGTCGAAATGTGCCAGTTCTCGGTGGGCAGTGGCCACCGTGTTGAGAATGCTGGCCTGAATCCAGCGCCGTCCTTTGTCCTTGGCCATGGCAAAGGCGTGCTCGGCCTGTTCCAGCGCCTCGTCGTGTCGGCCGAGTGCGATATTGATCTTGGCTACTGCGTCGAGCACCGTGGCGCGGGCGGTACGGTTCCCGTCCCCCTCGCCGGCGGTCACCCGGGGTACGAGGACGCCAAGACCGTCAGTCAGACGGCCGAGCTCCCAGTACACCCAGCCCAGATTCTGCAAAGCCAGGCTGTCGTCCCACCAGCTGATCTGCTTGTTTCGGATGACGGCCAACTCGAGCTGCTCGGCAGCCTCGTTCAGCCGGCCCAGATCCCGGCAGGTCAGACCGATGACAACCAACCCCAATGTTTCAAAGTAGGGATTTCCGGCTTCACGGGCGATCCGCATACCGGCGGTGACATGCTCGTGCGCGCTGTCGAGACGCGCCATGTACCACTCCGCCTGGCCTGTGCCGCCGAGAGCCGCTGCCTCGCCCGTCGCCCAACCGAGCTCCCGGCTTATGTCCAATACGCGGGAGTGATGCTCCAGGGCTTGGCTGGGATCCCCTCGGTCTGACTGGATCAGTCCGAGGCTGAAGTGCATGGCTGCCTGGCCGAACAGGTCGCATTCGGCCGTGGCCGCCTCGAGCGACGTCAGCGCGATGGCCTGCCACGCTGCGCGCGGTAGCTGAAGCCAGAAGTAGCCGAACAGCGCGTTGACCATGTGCCAGGCGACGAGGCGGGGACCGTGTTGGGCGGCATGGTTGATGAAGGCGAGCAGATTGGCCCGTTCCGCCTCCAGCCACTGTGAGGCTTCGGTGGGGGATGGCAGACCCGGTTGACCGCCGTGGCCGAGGTCGCGGGGCAGTTCCGGGAAGAGCCAGGTTCCCGCGGTGGCGCGGGTGGCGTTCAAATACCAGATCAGGAGCCGTTTCAGCGCTGCTTCACGATCCGTCGCCGCCTCTTCCACCAGAGCCCGCTCCTGCGCGTACTCACGGAGGAGATCGTGGAACCGGTACCGGCCCGCCGTGGCGGACTCGATCAGATGCGCCGCGGCCAGAGCACCGAGCAGACGGCGCGCCTGCGGCAGCGGTGTGTCCAGGAGAGCAGACGAGGCCTCGGCGGTGAACTCCGCTCCAGGGAAAAGACCGAGCAGGCGGAACAGCCGACGAGCGCCGGGCGCCAGAACCTGGTACGACACCGAAAAGGCCGTCCGCAAGGGGGAGCTGGCCTCGCCCTCCGGCTCCAGCGCCTGAAGCCTGTTGCCCTCGGCCATCTCCGCGACGAGGTCGGCCGTCCGCAGGCCCGGGTCGCCCGCCAGTCTGGCGGCGGCCACGCGCAGGGCGAGCGGAAGGCTGCCGCACAGCCGGATCAGTTCGCCGACCGCGCGCTCGTCGGCGGCCACCCGGTCCGCGCCGAGGGTGCGGCTCAGCAGCGCGCGGGCCTCGTCCGGCTGGAGGATGTCCAGTGACAGGGCATGGGCACCGTCGTGCGCGACGAGGTCGCCGAGCCGGTTGCGGCTGGTGACGACGACACCGCAGGTCGGGCTGGACGGCAGTAGCGGACGTACCTGCTCAGCTGAGGCCGCGTTGTCCAGCAGGACGAGCATGCGCCGGCCGGCCAGCAGGGTCCGGAACACGCGGCCCTGGGCCTCGTGGTGCGGGGGGATCTCCGACGCCGCGAGCCCCAGGCTGCGCAGCAGCAGTTCAAGGGCCTCGCCGGGTTCGAGGGGCTCCCGGTCGTGGTCGAAGCCGTGGAGGTTGACGTAGAGCTGGCCGTCCGGGAAGAGGTCGCGGACCTGATGTGCCCAGTGCACGGCCAGCGCGGTCTTGCCGATGCCAGCGGCGCCACCGATGGCGGAGATGACCACAGTGTTCGCAGCCCCCCGCTCCTGCGTGGGCGGAAGCAGGGCGTGGAGCCGGGCGAGTTCGTCGGTGCGGCCGGCGAAGCCTGGGGCGTCGTGGGGGAGTTCGGCTGGCACGGCGCTCTCGCGCGGCTTGGTGAGCCGGGGCGGCGAAGGAGCCGGCGGACGCAGGAGAAAGGCGTCGTCCTGGTGCAGCACCGCTTCGTGCACCCGACGCAGTTCCTCACCGGGATCGGCTCCGAGCTCGTCACGCAGTCGCACGCGTAAGTCCTCGTAGGCTTTGAGCGCTTCCGCCTGACGCCCGCAGCCGTACAGCGCCCGCAGGCGCAGGGCCGTCAGCGCCTCGTCGTAGCGGTCGAACGCCGCGAGCCCGCCCAGCCCGCCGAGGGCCTCGCCGAAACGGGCCAGCAGGACCAGACACTTGAGCCGCTCCAGCCGGAGCGTCCGCCGACGCTCCTCCAGCCGCTGCCGCTCCTCCTGCGCGAACGGTCCCGGAAGGTTGGCCAGGGGCTCGCCCCTGAACAGCGCCAGGGCCGCGGACAACTGATCCGCCGCGCTGGCCAGATCGCCCGACGCGACGGTGCGCAGTGCCTCGTCACCCCGCACGTCCAGCTCCGCCGTGTCGAGCCGGACCCCCTCGACGACGAAGCGATACCAGCCCTTGCCGCTGCGGATCACCGACTCCGCGGGCTGGGTGCCTGCCGGATCGAGCGCCCTGCGCAGCGAGTTGACGTGAGTCGGCAGCACCTTGCGACCGCCTGCGGGCGGCTCCGTCCCCCACACCGCGTCGAGCAGCCGCTCATGACTCACCAGGGCCCCTTGGCGCAGCAGAAGCGCGGCCAGTACCGCCTGCCGCTTGGCTGGACCCAGCTCCAGGGGTGTTCCACCCCGCCATGCCCGTAACGGCCCGAGCACCTCTAATCGAAGCGGCTGAGGAGATCCGCCGTCCACGTGAAGCCCCCGTTCCCGTGAGTCATCGAAATTTCATCAGAATTGCAGCACCCTCGACCAGGGTGATGGACACGACATCGCACAACCCGCACAACCAAAAGGAGCCCGAGTGACCGAAGTGGAGTTGGTGGCCACCGCGTTGGCCACAGAGGTGGCGGCCGGGGTGCGGGTGTCGCCATGGCGATCTCGCTACTGGTAGAAGCAAGCAAGGACCACCGCGGGCCAGGTCGGGAGGCCCGCAGGAACACATACGGCATCACGTCCGGGCGGGGTTTCGGAGCCTCGGTTGCAGGGGCACAGTGACGGGACCCCCTGGTTGTTTCGGAGAGGCCCTCCTTGATGACCATGCCTGAACGTGGAGGGATGGTGGATGCACGTGACGGTGCCCAAGGAGGCCGAGGGATGGCCGGCGCGCAGTCTGCTGGGGAGGCTGTCTTCCCCGGCGCGGCGGGAACTGCTCGACCTGGGGACCGGGGTTCGGTTCGATGCGGATGCCGTGCTGATGCGGCAGGGGATGAACGACAGGCACGTACTACTGCTGTCGTCCGGTCTCACGAAGGTCACAGCGGTCGTGGAGAACGGTGAGACCTCGCTCCTGGCCGTCAGGGCCGGCGGCGACACGGTAGGCGAGATGGCCGCCATGGACGGGTCCGCCCCGCGCTCGGCGACGGTCACCGCTTGCGGTCCGCTGACCGCCCGGGTGTTGCAGGACGGTGCACTGCGGGAACTGCTCATGCGCCGCCCCGAGGTCTCCATGGCCCTGACCGCGGTCGTCGCCGATCGGCTGCGCTGGGCCAACCGCAGGCGTCTGGACTTTCGGGGGTATCCGGCGAAGGTGCGTCTGGCCCGGGTGTTGGTGGAGCTCGCCGCGTCCTACGGAACTCCCCGGGCCGAGGGGGTGGTGATCGACATCCGACTGACGCAGCCGGAGCTTGCAACGCTGATCGGCGCCGCGGAGACGACGATCCACAAGGTACTGCGCGAACTACGAGAAGAGTGCCTGGTGGAGACGGGCTACCGGGCCACCGTCATCAGGAACCTGCCCTGGCTGAGGCGGCTTGCGGACCTGGCGGACGAATGACCGAAGCCGAACCGACGTCAGCGCAGCATCGGCTGCAGGGCCACGCTCAGTCCCGCGCTGACGCCCATGACGGCCGTGCACGCCACCGCTCCAGTCAACCAGCGGTACTTGAGAACGGCGACGTGGGCGAGGAACCGCACGGTGTGTGACAACTCCCTGCGATCCGCGGCCTCGTCCGCGGGCGCGTCTTCGGCGGGCAGGATGTCGGGGCCCGACTTAAGGTGGACGAAGCTGTACCGGTTGGCGGCCCGACCTCGCAGCAACCGCGGACTCAATGCTGCTGCCAGACTCACCGCGCCACCGATCAGGCCGCAGACGAACAGGGTTAGCAGCGTCCCCGCGAACGCCCCGGCCGCGCCTCCCTGTTCGCAGACGAGCACGACCCCACGACTCCATGCCCCTGCCGTGCCGGCCAGTCCTGCTTGCACCGCCGCCAGGATGCCGGCCTTCGCGTCCGCGTGCTGGTGGGTCGTCTGCAGCGCGGTGAACATGTACTGCGCGGAGCGGCTGTCGGTTGCCTGGACGCTGGGTGTCATGGACGTCTCCTCCGTCGGCGGGGGTGCGCTGCATCCAGTAACGGATGACAGCCCTGGCCGAACCAGTCACTTCTGCGGGTTCTGGAGCCTCGCGAGCGTTCACAGATCCCGGCATCCCGTATTTCCACAGGGTTCACACCGAGGCGCGGGTGTACGACTGCAGGACCGGCGCTCGTACGAGGGGGGAGCGGGCGCCATTCTGTCGAGGAGCAAAATCGGTTGGCTGGCAAAGGATTTGGGTGAAAACGGGGCCTGCCCCCTCAAGTGCGTGCAGCGAGAGGTGTCATGACAGCGAACGGTACGGAAGAAACGAACGGCGCCGGAGCGTTCGAGCGCAGGCTGCTGCTGGCGGTCGACGCGAAGGGATACGGCCGCGCCGATGCGGTGACGCAGCGTGAGTTCCAGGAGGGGATCATGCGGCTGCTGGGCAGAGCAGCGGCCACGTCCCGGCTGGACCGTGCGGGATGGGTGACCCAGCAAGGAGGTGACTCCGTGTTCGCCGTCCTGCCCGAGAAGGCTTACGAGCCCGACCTGATCGACACGTTCATGCGAGCTTTGGACGCGGGACTACGAGCCTTCAACGGGAACCGGGTAGCACAAGCCCGGCTCAGGCTCAGGGCAGCCGTCCACTTCGGCCCGGCCTCGCTGGGCGCCAACGGTTTCGTCGGGCGGGCCCCGGTCGAGACCGGACGCATCCTCGACTGCGCGGCCCTGCGCAGGGCTCTGGACGTGGCGCCGGATGCCTGCCTGGCCGTCGCCGTGTCGGCGACGGTCTTCGACGATGTCGTCGGGGCCGCGTACACGAGCATTCCGGCGGACCAGTTCCGTCAGGTACAGGTTGAGGAGAAGGAATACCGGGGGCGGGCCTCGATCTGGGTCCCGGGCGTCGACGTATGGCAGTTGGACCTCGAGCCGGTCCGGCAGGTGACCGCGCCGGGCACCGCAGGGCCCGGGACCGGCGAAGTGGGTCGAGGCGCGGAACAAGCGCCGCGGCCGTCTGAGGGGCCCGCCGTTCCCATGAACGAGAGCGGCGGGCCCCTGGTGCAGATCGACGTTGAGGCGAAGGAGGTAGCGGGGACCGCGACCCTGGTGCGCACGGACCGCCCCGAAGGCACCATCAAGGGCACCGCCAAGATCGATCGCCTGGACGGGACATTCGTCGGGGCGGACATCCGTACCACCGGGGACGAGAAGTGACCGCACGAGCGGCCGGGGCGGGCCGTGCCTTCGAGGACGTCGTCCGAGCGCGGACAGAGGCGGACTTCGTCGAGCGCGAGTGGCTGTACGACGAGATCGAGCGGGCTCTGGATTCCGACCGGGGCCAGTACGTCCTGGTGACGGGCGAGCCGGGAGCGGGCAAGACCAGCCTGCTCGCCGGTCTGGCGCGGGCACACCCCGAACGGCTTCGGTACTTCTTCAGACGGGACAGCCGGATCGCGCTCACCGGCGGGGACGTCCAGTCCTTCCTGCTGGCCATCGGGCACCAGCTCGCCCGTGTGCGCCCGGAGATCTTCGCCCTGGAACACCTCGAAGTGGTGATCAAGCAGCACATCGACTCGGTCGCGGCCGAGGGCCGCGTGGTCGGCATCAAGATCGACGACCTCACGGTGTCGCCGTTCCACCGCACCGCCACCCTGGAAGTCGAGCAGCGGATGCGCAACGTGGCGGGCAGGGCCAGCGCCGTCGAGATCGGCACCGCGAACCTGGAGCCCCGGCTGCTGGACCCGGACAACCTGGCGCACCTGGCACTGATCGGGCCCGCGCAGGTGCTGGCCGCGCAGGATCCCGAGGCCAGGATCGTCATCCTGCTCGACGCGCTGGACGAGATAGCCGACGACGACACGACCGAGCCCAGGAAGGGGCTCCTGCGCTGGCTGGCGCGCTCTCCAGAACTGCCCGCCAACGTCAAAGTGGTCATCACCTCACGACCGCACTCCGGGCTGCGGCTGTTCCGCGCGGCCCGAGAGGACCGTCTCACCGACGTGGTCATCGACGCCGGTTCACCCCAGGTCGTGGGCGACCTCCACACATACGCGAACCGTGTCCTGGAGACGGAAGCCGTCATCGCCGCGGAGAGGACCAGGGGCAGTCTCCCGGGCAGCACCAAGCGGTACGCCGTCCACAGGGCCGCCGGGAACTTCCTGTTTCTGGCCACCTACGCGCGGGCGCTGATCGACGCCGCCGAGAAACAGAACGACGAGATGGTCGGCAGGCTGCTCGCCTTCAGTGGCGTACCGGGCGATCTGCCCGGGCTGTACGGGTTCTTCGTGGAATTGGTCCGCGAGGAACTCACCCCGTGGCCGAGGGGCAGGGGCGGTCCGTCGTCCGGCTGGGAAGGGGTCGGCCGGCCGATCATCGGCGTGCTGACCGTGGCGCGGGAGGCACTGACGGAGGAGCAGCTCACCGCGCTGTCCGGTACTCCCGTGAGCGCGGATCCCGCCCGGAAGCTCCTCGATGGCCTGCGCTGGCTGCTGGAACGCCGAAACGACCGGATCGCCTTCTTCCACGCCTCGATCAGCGAGTTCCTCGGCGGGCGGGAAGCCCATGACAAGCACCCGGAGTGCTGGGTCGACGAGACCCTGTGGCACGAACGGATCGTGCGGCACTACCGCGGCGCCGCGCCGAGCTGGGCAGCGGTGGACTGGTCGCAGGTGGACCGCTACGGCCTGGCCCACCTCGCCGCCCACCTCCTGAAGACCGGGCCGGGCAGCTTCGACGAGGCCGTCGACCTGGTCTGCCCCGGTCTGCGCAAAGCCGCCAGGGTCGAGTTCGGAGCCGAGGGCCGGTTCCTCGAACTCGTCGACAGCATCGCCCACCACGTCGCGGACACCGCGCCTGTCGCCACCGGGCTGCCCGCGGTGACGTACCTCGCGGTCGTACGTCACCAGGCCGCACAGTTCAGCGGTGCGCTCCCGCCCCGGGTGATCGGCCTGCTCACCCGAACGGGCCGCCTCAGGGAGGCCCTGGAGCACGCGGCCGGGAACAAGCCGTCGCTGTGGCAGTTCACGGCCTTCGCGGAGATCCTGCATTACGCACGCCCCAAACCCGGCGACCCCTCGCCCGACGACCTGTTGGACCTCCTGGTCGAGTCCGCGCTGACGATCCCGAAAAGCGGCGGCTTCTACGGCACCCGGGACGCGCGGACCGCGGCCGAGGCGGCCGCGCGACTGGTGGCACCGCACGATCTCGAACGCGCGCTGCGGCTGTGGCAGCACGGACAGGAGGTGCGATCGCGAGGATCCGGTACCGATGGGGAGGGGGCGTCGCGAGGATCCGGCACCGAGAAGGCGCCGGACGCCGTGTACCGCGCCGCCGTGGTCGCCGAACCAGACCTGGACAAGGCCCGTGCCCTCATCGACGGGATCAGCAAGGGGCGCTGGTCCGACTACCTGGACCTGGCCGAGCGCGCCGATCCCGGAAGGGTCCCCGAGCTGCTGCGCGCGGCCGAGTCCGCCCTGGAGACCGTGGATCCGGTGACCCTTGTCCTGGCGCTGGCGAGGCTGGCCTCCCGGTGGGCGGCACACGATCCGGACACCGGTCGGCGGCTGCTCGCCGAGGTGCGCGCGCAAGTGTTCGCGGCCGGCGAGGAGAGGAAAACCGAAGACCGACTGTTCGAGAAGCGACTCGACGACTGTCTGGCCGAGGCGGCAGGTGTCCTGGCCGACGTGGACAGGACCACGGCGCGCTTTCTGCTGGCCCGTTTGGACACGGTCGCGACGGGGCCGGGACGCTCACTCCTCGACGGTATGCGGCTCTGGACCCGCTGGGAGCGGCCCGAGCGCGCGCGGACTCTCGCCGACAGATACCTCGCGCAGGCCCACGGCTTCCTGCGGGCCGCCGCCTGGGATCGACTCGATGTGATGAAGGCCCTCGGGCAGTCGAACCGGGCGGAGGAACTGCGGCTCGTGGAACGGATCCACGCCGCCCTCCCCGAGCCGCCTGCCGATGCGAAGGCGCACTCAATGCGCAGTGGGAAACGCGACGACGCACTGATTCACGTGCTGAAGACCATGGCCGAGTACGACGTCGACCGGGCGGAACAGATGGCCCGGGGTATAGCCCGAACCACTTGGAGGGACGACTGGTACGACCGGGACAGGGCCATGGCCGCGACCGCGGGCCCGGCCCGGGAGGTCTTCGGAAACGACCGGTACTCGGTCCTCGCGGGCATCGCCCACCTCCGCGTCACCCGAGGCGAGCCCCGACAGGCCGCCGAGATGCTGGAGGAACTGCTGAAGCTCGGGGAGGAGCCCGCACCGCTTCGTGGCGGCGACGGTGTCGGTGCGAGCTTCGCGAGTCCGTTGCCGGCGTCGAGTGAGCCTCCGGCAAGGAACGACTGGGAACGGATGAATACCGGCGGTTTCATGGCCGTTTTCAATCTGAGTCATGCCTGGGGCGCTCGCGTGCGAGATCACTTCTTTCGCGATCCTGCCGACGTCGTCCGCGCGGTCGAGCTCTACTCGAGCGGCAACACCGCCAGAGCGGTGCGGCGGTTGGCGGAGGGGCTGGCGCACCGGGACCGCTCCGTGGCGGGCGCCGTCGTACGTTCCCTCGCCGACCCCGGGGAGCGGGCCATCGGTTTCGCGGAACTGCACCGGGCCGCGCACGGTCCCGTCAGCAGTTACTCCTATCACTGGCCCGAGGCGGACGTGTTCTCCAAGGAGGTCGATCGGGCGCTCGGCGAATTGCCCCGCCACCGGTGGACGGTTCCCGACGCACACGTCGCGGAGCAGGAGGCGTGGGCGTACGCGCGTCCCGACCACCGTGTCCGGTTCGAGCTCGCCGTGCGTGCTCTGGGCTGCCGTACGGACGACATGGATGCGATTGAGGGGCAGACCTACCTGTCCTTCGCACATCACTTCTCCCAGGCTGTGTGGGTTTCGGAGGCGTACGCCGGGGACGTGATCGACGGGAGGAGCCCCCATGAGTCGTTCACGCAGGTCCATCCGGAGAATCTCAGCCTCCAGCACGACCTGGGCCGGCGCGATCTGGCCGAGATCATGGCGGCAGCATGCGCGTACCACGAGTACCGGATCGCCCGTGAGGTGCCAGGACACCGGATCCGCACGCCGAAGGTCCGCTTCGAAAACCCGGTCTACGCCGCCGCCGTGGACCTCGTGAGGCCCGCGCCCGGCGCCCCCCTCAGCCCTTCGTTCATCGAACGCCTGCGGAAGCTGCTCGACGACGGTAAGCTGCCCGCGGCAGCGGAACTGCTCGCGTTCGCCGCAGAAGTCAGGCCGGAGAACCAGCAGAGGCTTCGCGAGCTCGCCGCGGAGGTCATCGCGAAAGCCGGTGACGGTTCCGCGATCGGTGTGGAGGCACTGGTCGCCCTGGCGGTGTCGCCCGTCCTCGGTGACCTGGTGGATCCTGTCGGCCTCCTGGGCGAAGCCGACCGCTGCGACCCCCGCTATCCGTTCTATGAGTGGATCCGCAGGCATGTCGTGGTCCGTCTGTTCCCGGTCCTGTTGGAGCGGTCCCCGGCGGTCGCCCTCCGCAAGTTCTACGAGAACGCTTCGAGTGACTGGTCCTCCGCGATGTGGCTGCTGGAACACGCGCCGGACACCGTGCTCGACGCACTGGGCACCGGCGCGGCGGCCACCCTCGGCTCGGCCATCGCACGCGGGCTCGCCTGCACCTCTCCCGAAGGCCTGGCGCCCGATGTAGTGGACGGCGTCCGGCTCGCACAACTCGTAGCCGCCGGTCCGGCGGACAGGAGGCAGGCATCATGACGCATCCCGTCGACTCCGCGGTGGCGCAGGCCCATACAGACGTCATGGGGCTGTTCCGCCGCCATCCGGCCGGACTGGACGAGGTGTGCCGCGCGGTCCGGGACCGGCTCACGGCGATGCCTGTCCTCGACCCGCACGATCCGCGCACCTGGAACTCGTACGCCCTGATCACGGCGGACGTACAGACGCTCCTCGGCTACCTGCGGGAAGCCGGCGTTGCGAGCGGCGAGTCGGAGCACTTCCGTGCCCTGCTGATCCGTGTCCTCTACTACCTCTACGAGTCCGAAAAAGCGAAGACAGGCGTCCTCCTCGCGGAGCTCGTCCACAGCGACTGGCAGGCACAGCTCGGGGAGGTGCACGCCGACACACTCAATGCCACGTCGCGGCTCGCCGCGTGTCTGTACGCACAAGGGGAGCCGAAACGGGCTCGGCCGCTGTTCGAGCGGGTCCACCAGCAGCAGGCGAGCCAGTTCGGAGACGACGATCCCGCCACTCTCCGCGCGGCCTGCAACCTGGGGGCATGCCTCACCCAACTCGGCGAATACGGTGCGGCGTTCCTTCTCAACGAGGACACCGTACGGCGTTGTGAGCAGCAACTCGGAGAGGACCACGAGACGACGATCCTGGCCACCGAGAACCTCGCGGGCACCCTCTTCGGACTGGAGCGGCACCGGACCGCGCTGACCCTGTACCAGGACATCCACCAGCGGCGGAGACGTGCGTCAGGCGAGAACTCCCTACTGACGCTGAATGCGGAGGCGAGCATCGCCATAACCCTTCACACGCTTGGGGACTACGAGACGGCACGCGCCGTCAACGCCGGCTTGCTGCCGAGATTCGAGCGCGTGGGCGGAAAGGACCACTCGGGCACCAAACACACGCACTCGCGTCTCGTGAAGAACCTCCGGGCACTCGGACGTTACGAGGAAGCCGAAGAAGTCCACGGCGGAAGACCGAAGTACGGATCGTCGACGCCCGAAGGAGGGCACGGGGCCCTTGCGCCTCGTCATCGAGGAACATGAGCGCTTCCAGCATCCGCCGCAGCGATTCGCGAAATCGTGGCAGGAGTTGGCAGCCTCCGCGCCCGAAGGAGGCACTCAGATCATGTACGCCACCCACAGCCCCATCGTCGTCGACCGGGCCGCCATCAGATGCGCCATCGGCGCCGAGCGGTAGACGAGGCGCACCCGGTCACCCAGGTGTGCTCAGCGTCAGAAGACGACCTTCAGTGTGCCCCCTGGAGTAGCTGATGCAGGCATCAGTAGGAGCCGGACGATCGGCAGGCTCGCCGGGGCCTCCTGTCGGCGGCGGCTGAATCGCGACCCTCTGACGCGGATCAGGAAGGCTTCCGTGGAGGAATCCACTGGCAGATAGCTTGTAGAGGTCCGACAGTGATCTTCGCTCGTCTCTCCGACCGGTCGACAGAATCGCTGGCAGCTCAGCGGTAGTCTCACTGACGGGTAGGTGAGAGCCCCACCGGTGGACAGTCGGTGGACAGACGCCTTTGGACGGTGCATCACGGGATGGCACTGGTCAACCTGTTGTACGTGCTCTGATCAGGCGAAACGTCACCGGACAGCGTGACGAAGCACCATGCAACACGAACGCTCATGGTCTCGTAGTGCGTAGGTCTCGGGTTCGAATCCCGAAGGCGGCTCTGCGAAGCCCCAGGATTCTCACTCGCCGTGACCTGGGGCTTTTGCTTTTATCGGACGCGGCGGCGGCGCATGGCGCGAGCCGCCTTGCTGTCCGTGGTCTCAATTGTGGTCTCAATTGAGGGTTCAGGCTGCGGCATGAAGTGATCTCCCATACGGCGCATCGCGTCCTTGGACAGGTGGGATCGGCCCTTCACGTACCGCTTGGTCTGGCTGATCTGGGTATGCCGGAGAATCTCCATGATCGTGGGCATGTCCACCCCGAGTTCGTTCAGGATCGTGCCGGCGGTGTGGCGGCTCCCGTCGTACAGGCGACGGTCGGTGATGCCTGCCTCCTCAAGTAGTTCCTTGAACTCTTCCCAGTCGGCGCGGGGGTCGAGGGGACGGCCGTCCGGCCGCGTGAAGAGCGCGTCGAACTCCTGCCACTCGTCGCCGGCGGCGGTCCGCATCTCCTCTTGCTGCTCCTTGTGTGAGTACAGGTAGGGGATGAACGGCGGCGGGATCGGTACGGGGTTCGTGCTCTTTTTGGTCTTCGGGCGCGTGAAGACCAGGCCGCCGCCCTTGCGCTCGGGACATGCGGTGGCGTGCTTCCGGCAGTCCTTCGGGCACGGCTTGGGGCAACCCCGCTTGTAGTTCTTGTGCGTCCGGCAATCCGCCGGGCACGGCTCGAACCGGTGGAGGCGTTCGCCGCAGATCTGAGCGTCCTTGCATCCGTGGCGCCATGTGAGGCGCTGAAGCTGCCACTGAGTGGTGTGCATCGTGAATTCGCAGGTCACGGGTCTGGTGTGAGTGACGACTCGGGCACTCGCGCTGGTCGGTGGCCGATGACCATGGTGTAGATCATCGGGCGAGTCCGGTTCCGGCTGAGTGCCGGTTCGGCTGCGCCCGCGACCGGCCTCCGCCTACGATCCGTCAGCAGGTCGGTACGCCACGAGACCGTGAGAGGCTGCGGGGATGCAGGAGCGGCAGTGGATCACCGCTCGTCGGAGCGAACTGGACGCCCTCGCCGAGCAGTTGGCCAAGCAGCTTCAGGAGGTCCAGGCCGAGCGGGATGAACTGGCGATCGCGGAGCGGGTGTTGAACCGCCTGGCCGAGCAGGTTCAGGCCGACGCTGGTGCTGTCGCTCCGGTACCGGCGAAGGTGGCCGGGCGGGCGGTCCTGCTCATCCCGCACCGCAGCGACGCGGCCGACGAGGGGGCGCTGCCCGGCGACTACCGCAGGATCCTGGCGATCGTGCGGGAGGCCGACGGCCCGGTGCAGGTCAGGGCGGTCGGCGAGCGGCTGGGCCTGAACACCTCGGTGCGCGGCAAGCTGGAACCTTTGCGGGCGAAGATGACCAAACTCGCCGACCGCGGCTGGCTGCACAAACGGCCCGACGGACGGTTCACCGCCCGCTCGTGACCGCGTGGACGCCATGGCGGTCAGAGCCCGTAACTGGCGCTCCCCCGGCGGCAGTTGAGTTTGGTGTGAAGAAAAACAACGGTCTTACCGAGGGCCCTGACGGCCTTGTCTACACCGCCCGCCTACCGCTGTCGAGCACCACACTGAACTACCTCGCCGACCTGATACGCGGCCACCTGAAGAAGATCGGCTCACGGTGGCGGGCCCTGCCCGCTGGGAAGATCGCCGCCATCGTGCTGGCGGTGCTGCGCTGTGACCAGCGGCCCGGCGACCTGGCCGGCGGGAACGGGGTGCACCTGACGTTGACGCACGGCAGGCCCTTGCTGGTGGCGCTGATCGTCGTCGGCTGAGGCAACCCGGCGGTTCCCGTCCCATTCTCTACGTAGAGGATTACGTACTTTCCCCGATGGATTCGGGACTGCGCTTTGCGACGGTCGTGACGCCGTTGGCCGTAGACGGGCGGCCACTGAGGGGAGAGAACATGGGGTTGTCCCAAACAGGCAAAGGCATTCGTGCGGCGAGATGGGGTACGGGCGCGGTGCTCGTCCATGGCTCACCGGCCGGGTGCAGCAGCGGGGACGGGAAGGCGGCAGCCGACGTCGGAGGCACGCCAACGGCGGCTGCCGCACCGACGAACGGGCCGGGCGACTACCGTCCGCTGACGGACCTCTGCCCGAAAGTCGACTTCGGCCCGCTGACTGCCGCCGTCGCGCCGACGGACGGTCCGCCGAAGGGGCAGCAGACCAGCCGCGGCTCCGATCCGGCGATGGGCAGCGGCGCCGCCTGCCTGCAGGGCTTCCGGACGGCCGGGACGAAGGCGGATGGCCGTTCCACCGTCTACTGCACCGCATGGAGGGACGTGGCCACCGCGGTCAAGCAGTACAAGTACGTGCTGTCCTCGGCGCCGAAGGAGGCCGGAAGCCCGGTGGTGCAGGTACCGGGTCTCGGCCAAGGGGCCTTCCGCTACGAGAGCGGGGGGCGGTAGCGGTGGGGTATCCGATCACGGGGGAACCGAGTGCGGGGCCGGCGGCGGGAAGACCGCCCCTCCAGGCTCCGCCACCCATATTCCGTACGGTTCCCCGGGCACGGCGTGGGGCTCTGTGGTGGCTGGGTTGGCTGGTGCCGGTGATCGCCGCACACCGGTTGTGTACACCGACCCGTCAGGGCCGGGTCGTGGACCCTGTGATCGGGAGGGTCCGGCTCTGGCGGCTGGTACTGGGGCTGGTACTGACCGTCGGCGCGTGGTGGGTCCTCGGCTTGATGCCTCTGCGGGAGATACCCGGCCAGTTCGGCCAGAGCTTCGCCTACGGCTTCAGTGCCGTCCAGCTGAACTTCTACGTGGCATGGTTTGTGATCGCGTTGTCACCCAGGGGCCGCAAGCAGGCTGCGGCTGCCCGGTGGCGTGGCCCGCTCCTCGCGTTCGTCCTCACACTCACCGCTTTCATTGTCTGTATGCAGACCGGCCTCTCCCACTGGCCGCCGGCCTCGCCCGGTACCGCCGTCTGCGGGCTGTGGCTGTTTCTTTCGGCGGATACGGAAGCTTGCTGCTCGTCCTCAACGGAGGGCGTGCCGCCGACATCAACGACGCCCTGCCGGCGGTAGTGCCCTTCTTCACCGTCCTGGCCATTGTCCTGCCGTCGCTCGGGGACCCCATGTACGACAAGGTCTCGATGCCGATGCGCCTGTTGCTCGGCCTGACCGGCCCGGTGTCTCTGGTGCTTCTGGCCCGCTGGGAGTTGCGGCGTTTGCGCACACTCCATGGCGTGCGTCTGTCCGACATGTGGCGCCAGGCTTAAGAAGCCATCTCATTTGGCTGGCTTGTTAGGCTCTTGGCTGTGGTGGGGATCGTTGAGCGGCTGGTGCCGGACGAGTTGTGGGCGCTGTTTCAGCGGGTGGTTCCGGAGGCGCCCTCACGGCCTCAGGGCGGTGGTCGGCGGCGGCACGGTGACCGTGAAGTGCTGGCTGCCATCGTGTTCGTGGCAACGTCCGGTTGCACCTGGCAGCAGTTGCCGGCCGCGTCCTTCGGGCCGTCCGGCGCGACGGCTCACCGCCGCTTCACCGAGTGGACGAAGGCCAGGGTCTGGGCGAAGCTCCACCGCCTTGTCCTTGACGAACTCGGCTCCCGCGGTGACCTGGACTGGTCTCGGTGTGCGATCGACTCAGTGAACATGCGCGCCCTGAAAAGGGGGACCTGACAGGTCCGAATCCTGTCGACCGGGGCAAGTACGGCTCAAAGATCCACTTGATCACGGAGCGGACCGGTCTGCCCCTGTCCGTGGGAATATCGGGTGCCAACGTCCATGACAGCCAGGCCCTGATCCCGCTCGTGAAGGGCATACCGCCGGTCCGCTCCCGCCGGGGACCCCGACGTCGCAAGCCCGACAAGCTTCATGCCGACAAGGGCTACGACTATGCCCACCTGCGGCGATGGTTAAGCAGCCGAGGCATCCGGCACCGTATCGCCCGCAAGGGAGTTGAGAGCTCCCAGCGGTTGGGACGTCACCGTTGGACGATCGAACGCACCATGTCCTGGCTCGCCGGCTGCCGCCGTCTCCACCGTCGTTATGAGCGCAAGGCCGAGCATTTCCTCGCTTTCACGAGCATCGCCTGCACCCTCATCTGTTACCGGCGGCTCGGCCGCTGATGTGGGTCCGCAGCAGTTTCACCGCCAGGTCGTGGCCGTAGTGCTTGGCGATGTCCATGGGGGTGCGACCGTCTGGATCGGCGAGCTCCGGGTCAGCCCCGAAGGCCAGCAGCACGGCAGTGGTGTGCACGGTCAACGGTTGGCCGCTCTGCAGGGAGCCGTCGCCCTCGGCGTCGATCGCGTGCGTCAGCAGCGTCATGTTGCTGAAGGCCTCATCAGGATCGGTACCGTGGGCCAGCAACCGGGCCAGGGTCTCGGCATCCTCGTGCTCGACCGCGTGATGCGCGGGTGTCCAGTAGTCGCTCACCAAGGCATTCAACCGCCACCACAGCACGTCTGCCAGCGACTATCTACACAGTCATCCACCAATTGAGATGACGTCTAAGCAGCAACAAAGCCTGCGAGCCGGGACAGTTCGGCGGTCACGGGGAACAGTTCGCAGCCGATCTCGTCGGAGAAGGTGCTCCGCAGCAGCGGGGCGGCCTGGTGGTCGAGGCAGCCGGTGGTGGTCGAGGACGCCTGGAACCCGGAGTTCCTGCGCGAGTCGTACGCCGTCGAGGACACACTGCGCAGTGCTTTGAGGAGATCACCGAGTCGGGGACGCCGACGATCATCTGCCGACACTGTCAACGGTGCGCAGGCTGCCCAGTTCCCCTGCGACGGATCCGCCAATCAGGGTGGGATAGCTGAAGGCTAACTGATCGTTTCAGAATGAGGTTCGGAGTCGTCGCAAGCAGATGATGCTGCAGGCGAGTTGGAGCAGGCCGAGGTGGAGGTCGGCGCGTATCTCGTAGCGGATGCGGAGTCGCTTGAATTGGTGGAGCCAGGCGAAGGTGCGCTCGACGACCCAGTGGGTCTTGCCGAGTCCGGAGCCGTGCGGGGTGCCGCGGCGGGCGATCTTCGGGGTGATGCCACGGGCCCGGATGAGGCGGCGGTACTTGTCGTAGTCGTAGCCGCGGTCGGCGAACAGCCGTCGGGGGCGACTGCGTGGCCGGCCGCGCAGGCCGCGGATGGGCGGGATGGCGTCCAGCAGCGGCATGAGCTGAGTGACATCGTGACGATTCCCGCCGGTCAGCGAGACGGCCAGAGGGGTGCCATGCCGGTCGACGATCAGGTGGTGCTTGCTGCCGGGCCGGGCCCGGTCGACCGGCGAAGGTCCGGTGTCAGCCCCCCTTTGAGTGCCCGGACGTGCGAGCCGTCAATCGCGGCGTGGTCCATGTCCAGCAGACCCGCTGCCCGCAGCTCCGCCAGCAGCACCTCGTGCAGCTGCGGCCAGACGCCGGCTTCGGTCCAGTCCCGCAGACGCCGCCAGGCCGTCACCCCGCTGCAGCCGACCTGTTCCGCCGGAACGTCCCGCCAGCTCACGCCCTTGCACAGCACGTAGACGATGCCACGCAACGCAGCCCGGTCATCCACGCGCAACCGCCCGGGATACCGCTGCCGCCTGGGCGCACGAGCCGGCAACAGCGGCGCCACACGTTCCCACAAGTCATCAGGCACAAGATCAGCAGGCACCCAACAGATCCTGCCGACACGACACCCAACTGCCAAGCCCCACAACACATTTCATTCTGAAACCATCAGTAAGAACTCCCAACAAAGTGGCCCTGGAGTGTGGGTAGTTGTGGGGTTGCTGACCGGTACATGAGGAAGGGTCAGCAGTCGCCGTAAATCGTGCCGGATGGGCTGTGGGTACGGATCGAGCCGTTACTGCCGGTTGTGCTGCAGTCAGTCACCGCCAGCAACATCGGGTGCACCAAGTAAACCGAGTAGCTGATCCTTCCCAGCCTGATCAACTACCGCGGTATCCGTCGGCGGCGAAATGCCAGTCCGACACCATCAACGGCGCGTACGGGGCAGGCATGAGCGTGTGCGCCCACGGTCCCAGACACAGCCAGTCGCGGCCGACCGGTCGAGGGATCAACCCACCAGGTTGGTCGGCACTGGCTGCGCTGGAGAGGCTTCCTCCGGAGCGGTTCGCTGGACGAGGACGACCGCCCGCAAGAGGTGTCTGTGGAGGGCCGACAACTCCGGTGATCCGGTTCCTTGCCACCTAGGTGCCCGACTCGGTGGCCAGTCGGTGGCCGGACGCCTTTGGACGGTGCAGCATCGGGTGGCACGGGTCAACCTGTTGCACGTGCTCTGATCAGGCACAACGTCACCACGTGGCACGGCGGAACACCACACAACACGATCCCTCACGGTCTCGTATGCGTAGGTCTCGGGTTCGAATCCCGAAGGCGGCTCTGCGAAGCCCCAGGATTCTCACTCGCCGTGACCTGGGGCTTTTGCTTTTCCTTGGCGCTGAAGGCCTTCCGTGGAAGATCGCGGAGGGCCTTCAGTGTGAGCGTCACGCGGCTCCCGGGGACGCACTGGGGACTGGGGCAGTTCTTCGGCCCCTCGTTCGCCGACTGGCATGCGGACGCCGCCCGGACGCACCAGGTGACCGGCGTGGGGGAGCGGGCCGACCAGGCGCAGTGGCTCGCCGACAAGGTCCGTGCGGTGCTGTTCGACCGTACGGCGAGCGGCTGGTCCCGGGTGACTCGGACGGCATGTGTGGCGTGGGCCCTACGACCCCGGCCGGAACGTTCTCCCCGTACCTCGCCGAGCGGCTGATCGACGGCCGGTAGTTGTCACGAGACGCGTAGAGCGCCTGAGACCGCGGCGGGATCCGGGGATTTCCGCAGGACTTGAGCACAATTTGAGCTCACCGGCAAAGCGAGTTGATCTCTATGGCAAAACGATCCCCAAGCTCGTTGACCCTTTAAGTTTTACCGCGTTAGTTTCCAGTCAAGCCGCAAAGAACCTGACCAGCGCGGCGCAAGGCGGAGGAACGCATCAAAGGCGATCGATCATGCCCCGCCGCATTTCGCAGCCGCGCTTCGTGAGGCTTCACTTGCCCCATCGGGGACCCGGAAAATACGGGGAACTCCAGGGGGAAATCGGGGAATCGGGGAATCGGGGAATTTATTCATGACCGAAATATCTGGCAGACGGCTGACTCTGGCCACTGCACTCAGTGTTGTCGCAGCCTCGGCCGTCATGGGCTTGGCGATCTCGGCACCGGCCCACGCCGCCTGCACGGCGGCACTGGACACGCCTGGCTGCGGCTCCACGGGCACCAGTAGCCCCACGCCCTCGCCGACGCCGACGGCGACCGACGTCAAGCCGACGGATTCCGCGGCCCTTCCCAGCAGCGGTCCGACGATCACCGCCGCGCCCAGCCCGAGCACCCTGACCGCGGTGTCCGGAGCGCCGACGGTCAAGGGAGTCTTCACCCTGGGCAACGGTTCACCGCTGGCCGGTGCGACTGTGACCCTGACGCCGGTGGACGAGGTGCCGGCGGACGGCAGCACGATCACGCCGACGACGGTGGGTACGGCGACCACGGCCTCGGACGGCAGCTGGTCGTTCACGCTGCCCTCGACCCTGCCGAGCACGCTGCAGACCTATGCGGACAACAACGGAGGCGTGCTCTCCCTGGAGGCGTCCTTCTACGGCCAAGCCGCGGATGGCACGCTGCTGACCGGTACCGACTACGTGGATGCCGGAATGGCCACTGGTTCCGCGACCACGGAGGGGTCGGTCGCTGCTCGCGCCGAGACGTCGGACACCGTGGCGATCCACCCCGACGTGGACGGGACGCTGGTGACGCCCGCAGACTCGACACTGGTCGACGGCGCGGACACCACAGACAACGCGGACAGCGCGAACGACACGGATAGCTCTCCCACCACGTCGGGGAACACCTGGCAGTCGGCGGACGGCGCGTCCACCACCGGCTTCTCACCGGACGTGGTCGACGGAGTCGACTACAGCGCCGTGAAGCCGAAGCTCGGCGGAGGGTGCATACCCAGCAAGCACGTGATCAAGCAGCATGACTACTACACCACCATCGGCGAGGCTCACGCCTACTACGACACCACCGCCGCCTTCGAGTACAACAACACCCTGTCCAGCACCTGGGGGGTCGCGACCAGCGTCGACGGGAAAAACTGGTCCATCACCTCAAAGATCTCCCGCAAGAACACCACCGGCCACTCGGTCGGCTTCGCGAACCAGGGGCCCCGCTGGGCCAAGCGCTTCCAGATTCCCGTCAAATACCAGGACGTCGACCACCAGTACGCCTGCCCCGAGGGCAAGACCACACATTCGTACTCCATAGTTCCAGTGGGCTACGAAATCCCGGCCGGGGGCGCCGTGGCGAGGTACGGCGCCGATGTCAGTTCCAAGGACGGCCTGGATGCATACCGGAAATCGAATCCCGCCTATCGTGCGGTCCTCGGCAAGAAGCAGTACGTGACCATCACCTCTGGTGACTCGGTCACTTATGGCACTGCCGCCAAGGTGTTCGGGGTGTCGATCAGCCTCGACACGGAGTACGGTGCCTCGCACTTCCAGAAGATCACCGCAGGGTCGGGAGGCGAAGAGCATGACATCTGGGGCGCCAAGGGCAAGATTTCGGGGCACCCCGGTGTCATCTACTCGTACTAGTCGGCGCGGTCGCAGCCGGGCGCTCACCGTCACGGCCCTGCTGGCTCTCACGGCAGGCTGCGCAGGGACGACTACTGGCGGCGGGGTCACCCCGGGGACGGCGCTGCAAGCGGAGGGGCCGGGAACAACCGGTGCCCTCGGTTTCTCGGACGTCAAGGTCGGTGACGTCTACCGCATGGCCTTCCCCCTCACGAGGAATACGTCCAAGCAGCCCGTCTCCGTCACCGGGATCAAGCTCCTCAACATCCCGGCGGGGGCCAAGGTCCTCGGTTACTCCGTCTACTCCGTGAAGGACACGCCCGGTTACCGGCTGGGCTACCAGGAGACCGCGCATCCCACCGCCGGCGATGTGGATCTCGACAAGTACACGAACTATGCCGGGCACCCTTACACCATTGGGCCATCGGTGCTCAGCGACAAGTACGCGGTTGCACGGATCAAGGTCACCGGGAAGATCACCAAGCCCTTCACAGGCTGCCAGACGGACTACACCCAGGCAGGGCACACCTACCACCAGACCCTGACGTGCAAGTTCGGCCTCGACATGGCCTGAGCGAGCATGACGGCACGGCCGCCTCCCATCTCATGACCCACCGGTGACGCCCTGCCCCGACCACCGGGGCAGGGCGTCTCTCGTTCCTGCAACAGGGTCTCCTACGCGGGACACGGCGACGCTGGATGGACAAGGCTCCGCGCGCCGGGCGACCCGCCGCCGCCCATGGCCGGCGGCTGCACTACGAGGGACCGTCAGGTGGCTCCTGGCAGGCCAACGGCGCGGAGGCGCGGGGGAGAAAGTGTCACGACGTGGCTCAGCCACTGTCCGCAGACCAGTTCCTCGCCGTTCTGAAGAAGTCCGGTGTCCGCGTCGTCGAGCACGGCAGCTGGCGCATCCACAACCGTAACCACAAGGGCGCCTGGGGCTCGGTCCACGGCGTTGTGGTCCACCACGACACCGACGGCACCCTGCACTTCTACGGCTTCGAATGAATCAACACCGGCAGCGGCCAGAACTGGCCGGAAGCCCAGCTGGAAGCGATGCACAAGGTGAGCGCGGCCCTCTGCTGTGCGCACGGCTGGTCCGGGAAGTCGGTGATAGCCCCCAAGGAGTGGCAGGCCGGCAAGCCGGACCCCCCGCAGGCATCACGATGTCCGACTTCCGCACCGCAGTGGCGAAGCTCCTCGGCGTGAGTACGGAGCCCACCAGCGGTTCGTCCAAACCGTCCCCATCCGCTGGAAGCCGCTCTTGTACAGGTCCGGGCCCGCCTCTTCGTAGTAGCGGTTCATCACTGCTGCGTCGCCGGTGCCGTCCGACGAAGGGGCGTACTCCAGCTTGTTGTTGGGCAGGTCCGCGTACGGCGAGGGCACGTTCTTGGCCGGGGAGACCTGGTAGGCGTCCACGTACCTGTCCCGTTCGCGCGCTTCGGGCGCGTTGTCGCCGGCGTCCAGGAGCAGGACGCGCGCATCGGGTCTGGCCTGCTTGACCTGACAGGCGCACAGCGCGCCGACCACACCGGCTCCGACGATGACGACGTCGTACGGGGTATCCATGGGCCTGTGCCCTTGCCTTAGGGGTGGTGGGTCCAGTAGCCGTACCCGTTCGGCGACGGTGGGACGGGAGTGGCGGACACTGGGTGGGTCTGGATCACCTTCCACACCAGGTCGGCGCGGTACTGCGCGGGGGATTCCGGTGGATCCTGGGTGTCATCGGGCCGGGCGAACTGAGCGGTGTACCAGACGGCGATCGTCTCGCGCGCGACCCGGGCCAGCGCGGCGTCGGCGTCCAGGGCCGCCTGCAGGGCGGCCGCGGAATCGGGCGCTGCGTCGGCTGTCCGGTACGCGGCGATGAGCCCGGGCAGGGCTGCCGGACAGGCGCGGGCGAGGCGCTGCTGGTAGGCGTCGGCCAGCGCGGCGTCGAGGGACGGCTCCCCGGTCAGCAGTTCGGACAGTGCCAGGAAGTCGGGCCGTCGGTCATGGCGCTCATCCTTCGTCGAAGAGGAGATCTTCGGCGGGGTTTGTGAGTCGGACCGTTTTCGCGTTGCTGATGGTGACCACCTTGTGCAGACCGGGGAAACGTTCGCCGGTGGACAGGACCGTGACCTTGTCCTCCTTACCGGCGAGGAAGGCCGGGAAGCAGGTGACCGCCATGTCGAGCTTCAGGAAGTCCACCAGCCGCCGGAACAGTTTGGGCAAGATCACCGCGTCGTCGGTGATGGAGGACAGTCCGGTGATCTTCACCCCGGACGTCGTCACGTCATCGGGCCACAGTCCCTTGCCGGCCGCCCGGGCCTGCTGGGCCGCCGTGGTCAGTTCGACACGCAGGTCCGTGAACAGGCTGCGGTAGAAGGTCGGGAACGCCAGCCCCTCCGAGACGAGGTGATGGTTGGCCGTCTGCTTCAGCAGGGGCACGCCCACGCTGATCTCCGTGCCGCTCGTCCCCGGAGGGTTGCCTCGGCCGACCAGAGCGATCACGCGGCCGAACAGGTCGGCACCCCGGGTCAGGATGAATCCGGGCGTACTTGACGGCGTCGATGCCGTGACGGTTTCGTCCGGCTTGCGCTGCACATTGGTGAAGCCGAGCCAGTCGAGGAGCTCGCTCGCCGCGGCATGACCGTGTTGCAGGGGCTGGTGTGTACCGGCGTAGTGGGTTTCGAGGGCATCGATGCCCTCCAGCCGTAGTTTGGCGTGGTCTGCGGCGGTGAGCTGCACGGGGTTCTTGCCCCCGACGAGTTGCCAGTCGTCCGGGTTGTCGGCGATGAAATGGACGGTGTCTCCGTCGGGCTGGGTGTCCTTGAGGTGGAACGAGCCCTGGATCAGCAGCATGGGCATGGCTACTCCGGCTGGGGTGGGATGGATCGGAAGGGGAGCGCCGCCGTACGAACATTCGGAGGAGGATCGAACGGGCGGATTAATCTCCCATAACGGTCAAGCTAATCGCCGGTTGTCGCATATGCCCGTTAGGGCGTGCGAATGGGGTACTCGCTGCGCTCCTGCTTGAACCAGAGGGGGCCAGGGGGTCAGTACAGGTGGACGTCGACCGCGAAAGCGGTCGCCCCCCCCACAGGGGCCCAGGCCCATGGCGAGAGTCGTGTCGGTGAAGGCGAAGACGCCGGAGCTGGTGTCGTGGCAGCTGACCGGGCACACCGCCAAGGGTGCCGACCGTGAAGAACTCGGTGCAGTGGGTGGCCGCGCAGGATGATGTCCGGGCCGGCAGTTCCGCAATCTCCAAGCCAAGTCCCTTCCCTGGTCTACCCGGTGGCGGAACTGGTGACGTTCAGCCGAATGAGCCGAGCCTGGCGCAACCGGGACGTGTCTGATCCACACAGGCTGTGGACGTTCGACTGAACCCCGCTACGCTGTTTCCGCGAGGCTGACCTGCGAGAACGGTCATCTGCTCCGCCCCGGGTCAAGGGGGCAGGTTGCCTTTCTCATCCCAATGCGGGTGTGTAGCTCCCCGCTTCGAAACTCCTCGGATCCTTGGCTGATCCAGCCACTCATCGGGGTGCTGCCCTGTCCCGGGCGGGTGCCCGGAAGTCGTTCCGGGTCTGGTGGGATGTCGGCCGCCAGCATGAGCGTTGCCGCACCGTGCCGCAGATCGTGCAGCCGGATCGGCGGCAGCCCAGAGGCCGCCACGAGCCGCTCGAAGATCCGCGCGGCCGGTGCGGTCGGCGCTACCCCGCGGTCGCGCGGCTGACGGCCGATCCGCACCGCCGCGCTACCCCGCACCATGGCCAGCCTGCGCAACCTCGCCATCAGCACGTTCCGCCAAGACGGCGACACCAACATCGCCGCCGCCCTCCGCCGCACCGGCCGCGACTACCGCCACCCGCTGGAAACCTTCGGCCTCAGCTGACAGACCAGGACAGATCGCCAACATGCAATGCCTCTGGCCGAAGCCCTGGGGCGTTGGGGGTCCGCGTGAATATCCACCACCCGGACGGTTGCCGGTGGAACGAGTCCGTCAATATTGCGTGAGAAACGCCGCCCGGATCACCGACCGCCTTTACTTACAGAGACACAGCCGCTCGTTCCGAAAGCGATCGCCCTTTCAAAGCGCTCGAGAAGAACGCATGCCCGCGGCCATGGCCGACCCGCTCGCCAACATTGACAGTGACGCACATGGGTTCGCGTCCTACACGAGAAAAGGAACAGTCAGTGACCACCAATCGCACCCTCGTCATTGTCGCCCACCCGAACCTCACGGAATCCCGTGCCAACGCCACCCGGCTCGCCGAGATCAAGGACTTGGACAACGTCACCGTCCACGACCTTTATCAGGCTTACCCCGATTTCAACATCGATGTCGCACGCGAGCAGCAGCTGCTGCGCGAGCACGACACCGTCGTTCTCCAGTTCCCGGTCTACTGGTACAACGTAACCTCCATGCTCAAGGCCTGGATCGACGCGGTGCTGGTTCACGGTTTCGCCTTCACCTTCGACGGTTCCCCCTCCGCGCTGCACGGCAAGAAGGCTTGGCTGGCCGTCACGGTCGGCAGCACCCTGGAGACCTACGCCGCGGAAGGCCTCGCCCGACGGCCCCTCGAGGAGTACCTCGCCCCGGTCACTCAATCGCTGGAGTTCTGCCAGCTTGACTACCAGGGTTTTCACGCCATCTACGGCATGATATTCGACCCGTCGGACGAGGACCTCGTCCTGGACGCCAAGGAATACCGCAAGCTCATCTCGACCGGTGAGACGCCGGTCGGCTGACCTCGATTATTCGCGAATTCTTCGAGTTTTCGCGATTAATCACCATGTTTTTTCCTTCGCTGAACTCGACGGGAGTTCAGCGAAGGAAGCTCGACTCACTCCTCCTGTGCTTGCCGATAATGCCGTCCGTGCAGGTCACCCGCAGGGCACAGGTTACGATTTTCGTGCCGGTTCGGCGATGATCGCCGGCCTGGAAAGACGCGGAGATCCTTCTCTTTGGCCACCCAGTCGCGCTGCTCGAACGTCGCGTGACCGCGCGCCCGAAGCTGACATGGGCGGATCGGGCGTTGTTCGCCGCGTTCCTGGCTCTGATACCTCGAGCCCGGCACGCGGGCCTGCGGATTCCCGTCAACGCCGCGAATCCTCAAGTGGCACCGGGCCGTGGTGAAACGACGCTGGGCGGAGAAATCGCGGCGCAAGAACCCGGGGTGTCCGCGCCGGCATCCCTCGATCACGAGGCTCTGCTGCGCATGGCCCGCGAGAACGACGGCTGGGGAGGCACGGTATCGACCCGGCCCCACGACGTAACGGACCGAGTTGGGCTATGTTTCTGCGCTCCCAGGCTGAGCCCTGGGAGCTGGCGGAAATTACTTCGGGATCTTGGTGCTGTCCGGGACGAGGGTGTG
This sequence comes from Streptomyces sp. NBC_00576, assembly GCF_036345175.1. NCBI lineage: Bacteria > Bacillati > Actinomycetota > Actinomycetes > Kitasatosporales > Streptomycetaceae > Streptomyces > Streptomyces sp. NBC_00576. Next base: position 6,339,725 of record NZ_CP107780.1, read on the forward strand.
TCCGGCGATGGCGGCGAGTTGCTCGGCGGCGGACACGGTGATGGCACCAGTGGGTACGGTGTGCCCGAGAGCCGCGAGGTCGCGGCCGACGTCGCGGACGGCGGCGCCGATCATGGCCTTGCAGCCGCTGAGGAAAGACGCCAGCGGCGGCTGGGGCAGGGACCAGCGGGTCTTGAGGGCGCAGACCAGGAGGCGGTCGGAGCGATGGTGGAGAGGTGGTGGCTGCCGGTGCCGGGCCGGTCTTCTTGCCGGGGATCATGATCGGCGGGTGCTCGTCCAGGTAGTCGCGGTAGCGGCCGAGCAGAGTCTGCCAGGCGGTGGGCTCCATGCCGGTCAGGCTGGGATGGTGCAGCCATGCGGGGGCCTTGTCCCTCGTGGGGAAGCGGCCGAACTCCGGTGACGGGCGCGGGGGTTCGGGGTCAAGCGGTTCGGGTCGGATGCTGTAGTTCCAGGTGCCGTGCCACTCGTGCGGCTCCAGGGGGGGGCCGGTCCATGACGTGGTCGGGAACGGTGGTGCCGGTCGGGTAGGCGCCGGGGTCGAGTCGGCGCGGACCGTGAGCCCGGTGCGGGTCGTGGTCGCGCCGATGGTGTTGACGACGACTACATGGCTGGCGAGCGGCCTGCCGCGCCAGTTGGTGCTGATCCGCGAGAACAGGCGGTGCTCGATCTTGTTCCACCTCGATGTCCCGGAGGGAAGTGGCAGACCACGACCTCCAGGCCGGCCGCGTAGCTGAAGTCGGCGAGCTCCTTCTTCCAGGTCCGCACCCGGTAGCCGTTCGCCCCGCCGGCGTCCGCGGTGATCAGCAGCCGGGTCGCGTTTGGGTAGCGGGCCCCGTCCCTCCGCCTCCCACCAGCGGCGCAGGGTGGCCACGGCGAACGCCGCAGTGTCCCCGTCGCAGCCGACCGAGACCCACCCGGCGTCCGCGGCCAGGTCGTAGATCCCGTAGGGCACCGCCTTCTTCTCCGGGAAGTCGTGCGCGGACCTGCACGGGCTGACCGGCGCGGTGCCACTCGCGACCGGCCACCGCGCAGTCGCCGAGCACTTCCTTCTTTTGGTGTCCACGCTGATCACCGGCTCGCCTGCCTGCGTGAACTCGCAGACCTTGTCGTTGATGTAGCGGAACTGGGCGTCCCGGTCGGGATGTTGGGCACCCTCGGTGGTCCGCGAGGTCGCCTGTAGGGAGAAGCCCTCCTCATTCAGCACGGCGGCCACGGTGTCCGCGCCGATGCGGTACCTCTGAGCCGACAGCTCGGCGGCGAGTTTGCGGGTCGACTTGGTCGTCCACTGCGAGGGGGACTCCGGATCTCCGCGCTTCCCGGGCTCCACCAGCGCCAAGAGCGCGGCTACCAGACCGGGGTCGTGCTCGCGCAGCCGCTTGCGCCCCGCCCCGGGCCGACGCACACGCACCGAGGGCGACATCCCTGCGTCCGGTTCAGCCGCCCCGCGCGAGACGGTGTCTTCCGAAATCTTTACGACTCAACCACCGCACAGAACACTGAAGTTATTAATCGTCAGCTCCCTGGGCGGGCCGCCGTACCCACGAAGAGCAAGAACATGTACACTCGCCCGAAGATTGAACCTAGAGGATCCCGCCGACCGAGCCCTGGCGATGAGTCAGGACCCCGGCGAGTTCCTCTTGACCTATGATGTCCACTTCGTGGTGATGGTCATGGTCCGTAGTAGCTCATGAACTGGTCGGGGGGCTGGTGTAGTGGCAGCGGCTGCATTGGAATGCCAGGTCGTGCAGGGTGGAGAGGCTCAGGCGTGCAGTGCGGGCCTGACGGCGCTCCTCCTCGAAGGTGTCATCCAGGACGTGCTGCCGGTACTCGGCGGATCAGTGCAGCTGTTGGCGGATCGCCAGGTCGCTGGGTCCCGCGGCCGAGGTCAGCAGGCTGGTGATACCGAACATGTATTCCTTAAACCACGATTATGCGACTCCATGCGCGCGCGCCGAGTCCGGCAAGGCATGACCGATCATGAGAACTGACTGACCATCACCATGGAACGGAACTCGCCGGGGTCCTGGTGATGGAAAACGCCGTCGCCGACCGCCAAGTCCGCCGGCAGCCAAGTCCCATTGACGAGGTCCTGTCCCATGCTATCCGAGGGAAACTGGTGCCGCAAACCTTGCTGAGCGTCCCTGGCCCTAGACGTGGCGATTTTTCTGAGCCAACGGTCCCCACAGTCGATGAATTGGACCACTGCATTATTCATGCCCTGCGTATCGACGGTCGGGCGCCGTTCAGCCGGATCGCCGAGGTTCTGGGCGTCTCCACGCAAACAGTCGCCCGTCGCTACGGGCGGCTGAGCAGCGAGCTGGCGCTTCGCGTTGTCGGGGTGGTGAACCCGCGGCAACCGTCGGGTGGGAAGTGGATTCTGAGGCTCACGGCCAGCCCGAACACCGCTCAGAGTGTCGCGCAGAGCCTGGCTCGGCGGGACGACACCACCTGGGTGCGGCTCGTGTCCGGGGGAACCGAAATATGCTTAGTCACGAACTCCGTGGCGCACCATACGCTGCTGTTCCGCGAGATCCCTCGTGTGGCCAACATCGCCGAGGTGTCGGCGCACCGTCTGCTGCACACCTATCTAGGCGGTCCCACCGCATGGCAGGGGCACACTACCGCTCTCACCAACGAGCAGCAGGAACAACTGCGCCGAGCACTCGACTCGTCAGATGACGCTGAAGAGCCCAAGGTCCGCTCGTCTTTGACCCAAGCGGACTGGCACCTGCTGGCCGCGTTGCAGAATAACGGCCGCATCAGCTACACAGACCTCGCCGCCGAGACCGGCCAGTCTCCCTCGACCATTACGCGCCGACTCGCTGCTTTGCAGGCCGGCGGCATGCTCACCTTCGACGTCGAGATCAGTGCGGAGGTATACGGCATCACCACGCAAGCCCTGCTGTGGATGTCGGTCGCCCCCGCGCACCTGAACCAGGTAGCGAGCACCATGATCCAACACAGGGAACTAGCCTTCCTGGCCTCTACCACCGGCCCAACCAACCTGGTGGCCCTCGTCTTGTGCAAGAGTCCCAGTGAACTGCATGACTACCTGGCCGACAGGCTCAGCGCGCTGGAATCCATCCGCATGCTCGAAACAAGTCCTGTCCAGAGGACCCTGAAAACCTGCAGTCCGTTCCTGCACAGCAGCCCCAGACGTAGCAATTCAGCCTGACGCGGGTTCGGAGCCTCCATCAGTCAGATTCGTAGCGTGAGCCTCGTTTCCTCAACAGAGGTCTGATTGCGTGGCCTGGCCTGCGTGAAGTGCGCCGAACCACCGCACCCATCGGATGCGGCGCTCGCCGCGCCCCAAGCCGAGCTTCCTTGGCTGAACTCCCGTCGAGTTCAGCCAGGGAAGCTCGGTGACGTGCAGGAACGCGGGGCCTGGGGCTCGGCCCCAGAACAATCAAGGTGAGTGGCCAGCCTCTCGGCCGCCTACGGATATCAGTGGTTGTAGACGAGGTGGGCGATGCGTTCGGCGAGCATGATCGTGGTGAGATTGGTGACGCTGGAGGGCACGTACGGGATGATCGAGGCGTCCACGACACGCAGGGCGGCGAGTCCGTGCACGGCTCCGCGGGAGTCGACGACGGCCTGAGGCGAGTCGGCGGCACCCATAGGGGCGGTGGAGGTGGGGTGACCGTAGATGGAGAGGCTGGATTCGATTACCCGCGTCAGTTCCTCGGCTTCGTCGGGCAGTTCGCGCGGCATCAGAAGCTCGGCGAGCGACGGCGCGAGTGCCGGGTCACGGGCCAGATCACGGGCGATTCGTACGCCTTCGAGCATGCGTCGGCGGTCGCGCTCGGTGCCGAGGTAGTTGTGGTCGATCAAGGGCTGGGAAAGCGGATCGCGGCTGGCGAGGCGCAGCGTGCCCTGCGCGTCGGGGAGCACGAGAGCCGTGGACAGGGCGATGACGCCGCCGGTGGGCATGAACGGAGCCCCGTTGGGATGCACGGCGACGACGTTCAGGTCGAGTTCACCGTCCGCGGCCTCGCTGGAGGCGGTCCACAGCAGCGCGCCAAGGGCCGGAGTCATCTCCGATCGCCCCGGGGCGAGTGCATAGACCGCGGGGTAGAAAGGGTGGTCTTGCAGGTGTTGTCCGACGGGTAGGTCGGCGAGGGGCTCGATGTCGAGCGACGCCAGTTCGCCGGCGGGGCCGATGCCGGAGCGCAGCAGGATCGCCGCGCTTCCATAGGTCCCGGCAGAGAGGATCACCTCGTCGGCATTGTGCACGACCCCGTCGGCGGTGACCACTCCAGTCGCACTGCCACCGCGGAACAGGACCCGGTCGACGGTGACTGCACCGTGCACGGTGAGATTCGGGCGAGCGCGCACCTCAGCGGTGAGGTAGACCAGTGCGGTGTTCTGTCGGATCCCATCGAGGACGTTGACCGCGAAGGCTCCGACGCCGCCCTGCTCGGCACCGTTGAAGTCGGCGATCCGCTTGTGGCCACGGGCGACCGCAGCGTCGATAAAGCCACGATGCGCGGCGGTCAGATCGGAGTCGGCCAGTTGGCGCACGGGCATCGGCCCGCTTCGCCCGTGAAACTCGTCCTGGCCGGTGGGGGTGTTTTCCAGGGCGCGGAAGTACGGCAGGACGTCGGTGAAGCTCCAGTCGTCGAGCCCGTTCTCGGCCCAGCGGGCGAAGTCGTGGGCGCGGGCGCGGAGGGCGGCGCCGGCGTTGACGGCGGAACTCCCGCCGATCACCTTGCCGCGCAGAGCGGCGATCGTGGGGCTCAGTCGCCCGCCCCGTGAGGTGTATCCCCAGTCGTGATCGAGATCGGCGATGCGGTTGGCGTCGAGCAGCGCGGCGGGGAACTGGGTGGGGCCGTAGTCCGGCCCGGCCTCGAGCAGCACGACGCGCCGGGCGGGGTTCTCGCTCAGGCGCGCGGCGAGCACTGCGCCGGCCGCCCCGCCGCCGACGATCAGGACGTCGGCCGGTTCGACAGAGTGGGACAAGGTATGGCCCTTTCGATCTAGTTGGAGTTGGAGGGAGCGTCCCGGTGGCGAGCCGCCGCGGGCGACATCAAAACCGCGCTCACGGTGCGAACGTGAGCGTCGCCGGAACCACTTTCAGTGGCGGCTGACAGGCACGGGGAGTCAGTTCCGGATGACGCCCTTGTTCCGCATGAGGAAGTCGGCCAGGTAGCCATCGTGCGGTACCGAGGGATCCATCCAGTGGGTGTGCTGGCTTCCCAGGTACAGGTTGCTGATGGTCGGCTCGCCGAGCAGGCGGTCGATGAGCTGGGTGTCGTGGGTCATCGCGTTGAGCACGAGCGTGTTCTTCAGCGGTTCCGTGCCGGCCTCGGGTGTCCACGGCGCGATCCACACGCACGGGAACGGCAGTTCCACACCTGCCTGCGGAGCGGCCGGATCGTCGAGTTGGAAGACGGCGGGCAGCAGCGCGGCGCTCCCGTCCCCGAGTTCGCCCACGACGCCGTCGCCGCCGAGCCAGGGCCGGGCGCCGGCCGCCTTCTTGAGCAGGTGCGTTTCGATCGCCTTGGCGACCGCGACCGGCTGTACGGGGAGTACGGCCTTGTCATCCTCGGGCGGCAAGGGGGTCGCGGCGGACAACCGCGCCGTGACCGCCTCGGCGAGCGGAGTCGGGTCGCCCTCCACGAAGATGGCTGTCGTGTTCACGCATCCGGTCCCGCCGTGGCCGCTCACGGATGAGACGATCACGTCCAGGTGGTCGCGCCAGTCCACGTCGGCCGTGATGAGGATCTTCGACCGACCCGGCCCCTGCGGCAACACCGTCGCGGCCTCGCCGTACTTGCGGGTCACCTCCTCGCCGCCGTACACCATCCCCAGGTCGGCGCCGCGCAGAATGGCGTCGGCACCGGCGTGGTCGGTGGGCAGGAGCACCACCTGATCGTCGGCGAATCCCGCGCTCCGCAGTGCCGCCACAAGCCGGTGCGGGGTGAAGGGATCGCGGCTCGACGGGCGGACCGCGACGCGGTAGCCCAGCGCCAGTGCCTCCGGCCAGATGCTGTGGGTGCCGGGATGGTTGCCCGCGGCGTGCACGGCGAACACGTCTCCGCGCCGTGTCCACACCGAACGCCCGGTCCGCGTCAGCGGATCGCGCCAATTGTCGACCGCCCCCCGTGGGCGCGCGTACTGGACGCTCGCATGAGCCTTCGCCACCCGCTCGGCGACCGTCGTGGTCGCCGCGACGACGGAGGAGATCGGGACTCCACCGACCCTGCTGACAGCGTATTGATACTCCTCGACGGTCAGGCCGTCGATCGTCGCGGTCGCGAAGAGCTTGGCCGCACGGATCATCGCGTCGGCCCGTTCGTCGGCCGGCATGATGCTGCTCCGGCGCAGCGCCGCCATGGTGCGGTTGACGTACAACGGCGGCACGAGGCTCAGTTCCGCGAGGGCAGTGCCTGCCACATCGGTGACCGTCTGCATGTTCCTGGAGCGGTAGGCACCCGTTGCACCGAGCGCGGGCAGGTCGATCATCAGTAAACCCCCTCGATGACGTCCTCTTCCTCGAAGACCGCGACCGTGGAGATGTCGGCGACCGAGTCCCCGACCAAGCCGTTCACCTGAGGAATCCGTGTGGCGAGGTCACGTTCCAGGTTGCTGGGCAGCAGGAAGGACTTGCTGACGTGGTTGACCAGCACCCGGCCCCGCTCTCCGTAGGGCACCGGCTCAAGGCTCTTCGGATCGACGACCGTGAAGGTCACGTAGGGGGAGAACGAGTCGAAGACACACGGATCGTCGACGGAGATCCCGGCGCGCTCGCCCGCGACCCCGATGATCATCGTGCTTCCGTACTCGCCGCACAGCGCGACCTCGGGGAACACCTCGGTCTTGAAGAGGTGCCGGGAGTCGGCGTCCATCTGAGTGCCTCCCCACCTGATGCACTTCACCCGCTCGTTCACCAGGGCGGCCAGCTTCTCGTCCCTGGCCAGCCGTTCCAGCAGCGGGGGCGTGATGGTGAGCAGGCCGATGTCCTGCGTCCGCAGGACCTCGGCGGCCTGGTCGATGAGGTGCTGGGCGTAGGCGTCGACCTGCCCGAACTGACCGTCGGCGATGAGCCGCTTCACCCAGCGCGGATCGAGGTCGATCGTGAAGCCGTGGCGGCCGTGCGTCACGGCGTGCTGCCGGAACAGGGTGCCCACGACGTGCGGTCCGGTCGGGATGATTCCCAGCCAGTTCCCTCCGCGCGGCACACCGTGGCGGTCCAGGTTCGCGTTGCTCCAACTCACCATGCGGTCAAGCCAGTCCCGCATCAGAACGACCCGCTTCGGAGCGCCGGTGGTGCCGCCGCTTTCGAAGAACCCGACCACGTCGGGCTGATTTCCGTATCCCCTGGGAATCAGGTCCTCGCCACGGACGTCACGAAGCTCCGCGGCCACGTTCGGGAAGAGCCGGAGGTCCCCGTGCGTCTTGACATCGGCTCGCGGATCGAAGCCGAGAGTAGCGGCTCGGTCCAGCCAGAACTTGCAGCCGGTCTCGGGATTGAAGTGCCACTCCATGGCGGCGCGGATGAACTCGTCCGGATCGGGCTGGACGTCGAACGGAAGATCCAGGATCTGGTCTGCGGTAAGAGGCATTGTCTCTTCCTCATGGAAAGGGTCGGGTGTGTCCGGGCACGACGACGATGCCGCCGAAGCCGTGAAAGGCGGTGAGCGCCAGGAGGGTTCGTCGAAGGAGCGGGGGACTACGGTTGCAGCCGGCTCGTACGCCACTCGAGCGAGTCGCGGTCATAGCGCAGCCTGCGGTGCAGCCGGTCCGAGCTCGCGGACCAGAATTCGACGACGTCGGGCTGCAGCCGGTAGCCGACGAAGAACTCCGGCCGGGGCTGGGGCGACCCGGTCAGTTCCAGGCTGCGTGCCCTGGCGCCCAGGGCCTCGACGTCCTCCAGTGGCTCACTCTGCCGGGTGACCGTCGACATGGCGTGCAACGGAATCGGCCGGGCGGACCACAGGGCGTCCGACTCCGCGTCGGGCAGTAGCACGACCGGACCGGAGAGAATGATCTGCTGACCGGTCTCTCTCCAGTACAGCAAACCCGACGCCCACCCCGTAGCGGCGAGTTCGCGTCCCTTCTGGCTGCAGCTGTGGCTGGTGAACACCAGACCGAGGTCGGTGACATCGGTGATGGCGACTATCCGGTTGGAGGCGCGGCCGCGGGAGTCCGCAGTGGCCAGCGCCAGCGCGGAGGGCTCGCGGACTCCGCTTTCCCGTGCCTCGGAAAGCCAGCTACGCACCAGCTGGAGAGGCTCCGACGGCGGCTGGTCGTACTCGGGGAAGGGGAGGTCGACCTTCCCGCTGAGGGACTCGTATCCACTTGCGTCCATGAAAGGCCCCCCTCTAGACATTGATTGTTCCCTCGGCAACCATGACGGCGTGCCCGCCGACGAGGACCGAGCTGATTGACTCGCCGACCCCTTCGGCGGTCGCCCTCATGACCGACGGGCGTCCCATTTCCACTCCCTGGGTAATTTTGATCTCTCGCCCGTACTCGGCGAACCCGTGTCTGGCCAGGTGAATCGCAAGAGGCCCGGCAGCGGAACCGGTCGCCGCGTCCTCGACCACCCCGTAGGCGGGGGAGAACATCCGCGTCCGCCAACCCCCGTCTGCCTCGGCGAAGCAGTTGGCGGCCATGTCGGGGAAGCGCGAGAGGGCGCGATGATCCGGGTGGAGAGCGGAAAGCGCCTCGACGTCGCTCAACCCCACGAACACGTGACGCGGCCCGTTGTGGTAGATCTCGACCGGGGCCGTCGATGACTCGACCCCGAGTGCGGCCAGGAGCTCCGTGGCGAGATCGTAGGGCTTCGAACTGGGAACCGGCTGCTCCATCTGGACCCACGCGGCGCCGTCGCGGGTGCCCAGCTCGAACGGGATCACACCCATCGCGGTCTCCAGCAGCAGCCTGTCGCGTCGCCAGGTCCGACTGAGCGCGAAGGCTGTACCGAGCATCGGGTGCCCGGCGAACGGCAGTTCGTTCACCGGGGTGAAGATCCTGATCCGTGCGTCGCCGCCTTGCTCGGCCGGCAGCACGAAGGTGACCTCGGAGAGGTTCATCTCCTTCGCGATGCGTTGCATCGTCTCACCGGTCAGATCCTCGCTGTCGAAGAAGACGGCGACCGGGTTGCCCAGCAGCGGCTCGCTGGCAAAAGCATCTACGACCATGTATCGGTGCATTATCGGCACTCCGCGGCTTGTGCCGGTACCGAGGGCCCGGCGGAGAAGGCGAGGCCGAGCGAGTCGATCCCCTCGGCCACCGCTGCGACGTCGAAGCCGGCGCGGTGGTCGGGTGCGTACCCGATCAGCTCGGCCGCCCGGTTGGGGGGCAGCTGCTGATCTGCCGGAACGTCAGAATCCCACCACATGACCGCGCCCCAACGGCCGCGTTCACGGTCGGCGATCCACAGCTTCAGGCGCAGTCCCTTGACTTCGCGCCACGGCTCGACGGAGCCGTCACGAAGATCCTTCTCCAGGGATTCGACGGTCTGGTGGGACCTGGCCAGGTCCCACCAGACGACATCCACTCTCATCGGCCGAGTACCCCCTGTATCGCCTCGCTGATGATGCGCGGGCCGTCGACGGTGAGTACCGACTCGGCGTGGAACTGAACCGAGGCGAAGCCCGGCCCGCGTAGCGCGTTCACCTCGCCGGTCTCCTCGTCTCGGCTCACCTCGACCACGCCGATCCCTTCGACGGTTCGCTTGCTCACCGCGCTGTGCGCGGCGAACGTGTTGTAGAAGCCCACTCGTTCGTGCACGCCGAACAGTTCGATCTCACGCTGTACACCCTGGTTGGGTACCTCGCGGCGGTGCAGGTCGAAGCCGAGCCTCATGCTGAGTGCCTGATGGCTCAGGCACACGGCCAGCATCGGCCGACGACTCGCCAGCGCGGTGTCGATCGACTGCCGCAGCTTGGCGATCTTGGGGTGGGAGGTCATCCGCGGATCTCCCGGACCGGGACCGAAGACCGTCAGGTCGTAGGCCGCCACGTCGTACGGCTCGTCGAAGCGGCGGACCTCCACAGACAACCCCAGTGACCGCAACTGCTGGTCGAGCATCGCGGTGAAGGTGTCCTCAGCGTCCACGACCAGTGCCCTCATGCCGTCCAGCAAGGCCCCGGCCGGCGGGCAGTCAGCCTTGTCCCGGAGCCAGAAGCACGCGATCCCCTCGTTGCGGCGCTCCAGGGCGGCGCGGACCTCCGGGTTGGCCGCGTAGCCGGATGAACGGTCGGACTTGAGCGCGTTCAGCAGGGTCGCCAGCTTGATGCGGGTCTCGGCGGCCTCAGCCATCGGGTCGGAGTGGCGCACCAGTGTGGCCCCCACGGAAATGTTCATCCGGCCGGCGGGATCGATGTCGGCCGTCCGGATCAAGATCGCCGAGTCAAGTGTCTGCTGTCCGGCCGCGTCCCGTCCGATCAGCGCGGCGACCCCGCTGTAGTAGCCGCGTCCTTTCGGCTCGTAGCGCGAGATGATCTTGGCGGCGCTCTCCAGCGGGCTTCCGGTGACGGTCGGGGCGAACATCGTCTCGTGCAGAACCTCACGCACATCGCGGTTGGTCCTGCCCTCGATCAGGTATTCGGTGTGCGCCAGCCGCGCCATTTCCTTCAGGTACGGCCCGTGGACGCGCCCGCCGTCATCGCACAGCCGGGCCATCATCTTCAGTTCCTCGTCGAGGACCATGTAGAGCTCGTCGGTCTCCTTGGTGTCGGCGAGGAACTCCATGACCCCCTGCAAGCTGGGGCCGCCGGACGGATACCGGTACGTGCCGCTGATCGGGTTCATGACGGCCGTGCCGCCGGCGAGCGAGATGTGGCGCTCCGGTGTCGCACCGACGAGAGTGTTGCGGCCGGTGTGGATGATGAAGGTCCAGTAGGCCTTCTCCTCGCGCTCCAACAGCCGCCGGAAGAACGACAGGGCGCTGGTCAGCGAGTAGTCGCCGATGTCCGCGACGAACGAGCGCTTCATCACGAAGTTGGCGCCCTCGCCGGTGCCGATCTCCTCGGTGACGATCTGACGCACCATCTGCGCATAGGCGTCGTCGTCCACGTCGAAGTGTCCGTCGGCCAATTCCGTCGGGACCTGCGGGAAGCCGGCGAGCGCTTCGGCGACCGGCACCGTGTCGCGAGCGGTGAGGCTCATCGCGAGCAGGGGCGTGGCGTCGTCCCGCGCGGCGAAGCCGCGATCGGCCAGCTGCCGGTAGGGGACGAGCACCAGCGTGTCGAGCGCGGGACCCGGCCCGGAGCCGTCGGCCAACGGGATGTCGTCCAGCGACTTGTACTCGGTCACCTGGCCGGTCAGGATGTCCAGCTTGCCGAGGGAGCCGCTTTCGGGACGGTGGATGATCGCGAAGGCGGGGAGTTCCAGCGCGAGAACCTGCTCAAGCAGGGCGCTCATGCGAGCACGTCCTCGGTTCGGACCACCATGGCGCAGCACCGTGCCGCGTATTCGAGGGTCATCTTGTGGCGGTCTTCGGAGAAGTCGCCGAGCGCGTCGGCGACCAGGAAAGGCTGGATGTCGTTGGAGAACGCCTCCAAAGCGGTCGACAGCACACCGATGTGCGCGTAGACGCCGCAAATGATCAACTGGTCACGCTGTAGCGCGCGCATGCGCTGCAGCAGCTCCGACCCGAAGAACGCGCTGTAGCGCCATTTCGTGCTCACCCAGTCGTCCGCGTCGGGTTCGAGTTCGGGAACGACCGCGCGTTCGGTCTCGTCAGTGCGCATGCCGGGGCCCCAGAAGTCCTTCAGGAGCCCACGCTGCCGGTCCGTCATCCCGCCGGGCTGGGCGGTGTAGGCCACCGGCACCCCCAGCGCTCCGCAGCGCTTCTTGAGGTCGGCGATGTTACTCACCAATTCGCTGCGCATGCCGTCCTCAAAGGGCTTGAGGAAATAGCTCTGCATGTCGTGGATGAGGAGCACCGCCCGATCCGGGTCGACGGTCCAGCGCACGGTGTTTCCCGGCAGCGCATCCCTCGGTGGCAGTCTGTAAGGCGCGATCGGCGGTATTCCCGTCATCACAAGGCTCCCTCTTTATGAATCTCAGTACTCGGACCACGCCGAGACCACCTTGATGGCCTGGGGGGTGTTGAGCCGCGGATCACACAGGCTGGTGACGGGGCCCGACCCCAGCTCGGCCGTGTCCAGCACGCACTCGGTCACGTCGTCGGGGGTCGCCTCGAGGTGAAGCCCCCCGGCCGGAACCCCCGCCAGGTCCAGGACCCGCCGGAAGCCGCGGACTTCCCGGGCGACGGTTTCCACGAGCCGGTACTTGGTGCCGTCAGCCGCGCAATCGGTGTTCCCGTGCATCGGGTCGCTGAGCCAGACCACCGGGTGCCCGGCCGACTGCACAGCCTCGACGAGCCGGGGCAGCCTCTCAGCGACGAGGTCGGCGCCCATGCGCACGATGAGTGAAAGCCGGCCCGGCTCCCGCTCCGGGTCCAACCGGTCGCACAGCTCGACGATCTCGCTGACGGTCATTGACGGACCGACCTTGCAGGCAACCGGGTTGACCACCTGGGCGAGCAGTGCGACGTGCGGGCCGTTGATCTGCCGGGTCCGCTCGCCGATCCACGGCCAGTGGGTGGAGCCGAGCCAGTGCCGACCGCCGTCGAGCTCTCGGAGCATCGATATCTCATAGTCCAGAAGCAGCGCTTCATGGCTGGACCAGACAACAGATCCGTCAAGCCGAGGTGCTGACCCGACCCACCCGAGCTGCATCATGATCTCCCGCGCCGCCATGTAGCCCGTGAGCATGCGCAGTGGATCGGGACGCCTGCTCTCGTGGGTAGGTTCGGGCCCGTTGATCATGTGCCCGAAGAAGGACGGCAGTTCGGCATCGCCGAGTTTTTCGACCCGGCTGGAGCGGGGCTTGGAGAACTGCCCTGCGATCCGCCCGACCCGCAGCGTCTGCTTGCCGGTGGCGGTCTCCAGGTTCTGGGCGAGCAGGTCGATGAGTCCGGTCTTGCCTTGAATGTGCCCAGCGGTGCACTCGGCTGGGTCCTCCGCACAATCCCCGGCCTGCAGCACCTGCATCTCGCCGGTGGCGACGCGGGCCAGGTGGGAGCGGAGGTTCTCCACCTGCGCCGCGGTCACCAGCGGTGTGACGGATGACAGCATCGCTCGTACGAGCTCGACCTGTGAGGGATTGTCCCATTCGGGCTGATGGCGCGCCTGGGCCCTATCGATGTCGGCAAGGATGTTTCCCATAACGACCTTCTCCATTGATTGATAAGAAGACGCCCGGCGAACGGCGTTCAGGTCGGTATGTCGGCCCGCTTGACCTGAGGGACGGCGATGCCCAGAGCCCTGAACTGCTGGCAGGGGTTCATGAACTCGCGCTGGCGCTTGATCTTCCCGTTCTCGAACAGGAAGGAGTGCAGGAAGTGATTGCGGTAGTAGCCGTCGGGATAGTCGGGGAAGCGGATCGTTCCCTCACCGTCGCATTCGACCCAAAACTGGTTGGGGTCCTGCGTGTCGAATATCTCGACGTTCGTCCAGGCCCAGTCGGGGAAGCACTTGAGCGACCATTGGCCGTGGTCACCCAGTCGATCTCTGCCCGTGATGACGATCGGCTGACCAGTTTCGGTCGTCCAGAGACCACCGGTGCCGTCTTCGGTGAACAGAAGGTGCCGACGCAGGCGATCCTGCCCGCGGGTATTCATGTACTTCTCCACGATCGCACGGTTGCTCGCTCGCAGTTCCGCGTCGCCGCGGGACCTCGACAGCGTATCGGTGGTTTCAGCGGTGCCGGTGATGTCGACCATTGGCTCTTCCTGTAGTGCCGAAGTAAAGCGGGATCACCGCGCGCACAAGGGCAGACCCAACCAGTCATGACGACGCCGAAAGGGCACAATCATGCATTGGTTCATGAGATTTCTGTTGACTCCCCCTCCCGCGCACGGCGGGTAGGCGGAATCTTGTTCATACCCTGGCTGGTTCGGGAAGCCGATCACCGCTGTCTGGCCGAAAAATTCCAGCCGGTATCACCGTCTGAAGGATCTGCTCCATGATCTGAGGGATCTACTCCATGCTCAGGGGTATTGCATGTGGCGATCTGTCCTGGTCTGTCAGCTGAGGCCGAAGGTTTCCAGGGGGTGGCGGTAGTCGCGGCCGGTGCGGCGGAGGGCGGCGGCGATGTTGGTGTCGCCGTCTTGGCGGAACGTGCTGATGGCGAGGTTGCGCAGGCTGGCCATGGATGCCGGGATGGTTCTTCTTGACGATGGCCGGGTAGTGCGCGCCGCGGCGGATGAGGTAGCGGCAGTGGGCGTGTTGGGTGTGCAGGGCATCGGTGGTCGGCATGGTGTTGGTGAGGTCGAGGTCGTCCAGCAGCGGGGCGAAGGCGGGAATCTCGTTGCTCTGGAGCTGATCTGACGCGGGGCCAGGACCACGCCGTGGTGTTCATCGCGGCCGGCAGTTGGATCGCGGGGGCCGTCGCGGTGCGCGAGCCGCGTACGGTCTTGCGCGACGTTTTTTACCCGCGGCCAGACCTCCTTCTTATACAACTCCACCGCCGCGTCGTCATGCTCGATCGCACGGCGAGCCGGCTGCTGCCACGAACAGCCGTGCCGCTTCAGGCAGTCGCCAGGTGCCCTCCACTGTGTAGGAGACGTGGAACAGCCGGCCGATCAGCGTCTTGACCCGGGCCAGTGTCCACCGCTGATCGGCCCACCCATGAAAGAGCGGACCGCGCTCCAACTCGCGCTCCGGCCTGGCGATCTGAGCATCTCCGAGCCGAGGGCGCCCGGGCGGACCTTCGACAGGGCCCCTGCCTCGCCGCGCTCGCGCCACTGCCGGCGCCACCGCTCCACTGACCGTTCGCTGACCCGCAACGCGGCGGCGATCTCCCGGTTCTTGTCCCCGCCCTCGAAGCGTTCCACGGACCGCAGCCGCTCCCGCTCCCGGACAGCCCTCCCGGCGTCGGTCAACCCGCCGCCCTGCACGTACCGCACACCCCAGGGCTACCGCAACGACCCCGCCGCAATCAGGCAAACAGCTCCGATATCACCCAACCAAGTTCAGGTAGTGCTCCGCGCTGATAACTTGTTTGACGCTTCGGGATCCGGGACGATGTGCTGTGGCGAATCGTCATGCTGCGGCGTTGGTGTTGCGTGAGGGTGACCGTGGCGAGTTGGAGCGGTTGCCCCGTTCCTCGATGAACCTCGTCGTAAGCTGATTCCTCCATCGCCGAACGACAAGCCATCCACCGCGGCACCTACACTTCGGGCAAAGACCTCAGCGCCAAGCTCCGCACCTACATCGACGGCTGGAATGACCGCGCCCACCCATTCGCCTGGACCAAGACGGCAGACGGCATCCTCAAGAAGGCCAACCGTAAGAAGATCTCAAGCGCGGAGCACTGGTCGACGACAACTCGAATAAGACCAGCAGGATCACGCGACACTAGAGAAGGCGGCAACCAATGAAAATTCGAGACCTCCACAACGAATTCGCCGCGGACCGCGCCGCCGCCGAGCGTGCCTACTATGGGAAATTCCTCACTCTCGAGGGAATCTCAATCCGAACGGGCGAAAGTCAATATGGTACGCCGGTGGTGGAGGTGTCAGATGTCCCCGGAGGCCCCCACCTCGCCATCTTCGTGCTGCCGTTTGACCACCGAATTAAGGAATCATTCCGGCTTGTGCGAAGTGTCCCCCTGGGCGTCACCGTCACCGTCAGGGGAGAATGTCGGGTCTTCAGCGAGGACGGAACAGTGCTGGTCATCAAGGAGTGCGAACTCCTCACCCCATGAGTCCCTGCGGGCTATTTCCCAGAGCGGCAAACGACCGGCACACGTGAGGTCAATCCAAGCTTGATCTTCAGCCTGCGCGGCATGCACTGTTTCGCCTGGTGCCACCGGAATCGACCTCGGAATCATCCGGCTCTCCAGCGTGGACCACGTCGGGGTGACTGAGGCGTGCGGCGGCGGCCGAGGACGGCGGCGACCGACCCCATGGTGGTACGTCGTACCCGGTCGCCGGTGGCCAGCAGCGTGCCCACGCTGAAGGCCAGGATCGAGAAACACGAACCCGGCCAACAGGGCGCGGGAGCCGACCAGGGCGACGACGTCGCTCCAGTTGCCCACCAGCATGCCGGTCAGCACGATCAGGAAGGTCACGCTGGAGACCTTCACTGGGGTGGGGTGCCAGGCCACGGCGGTGTTGGTGGCGTAGTGGCGCAGGATGAACCCGATGGCGAACGGCACCAGTTGCAGGATCGCTACGGTGCGCACGAGGGCCGCGACGTCGAGGGAGACCCCGCCGCAGCAGGACGATTCGCCACAGCCGCATCGTCCCGGATCCCGAAGCGTCAAACACGTATCAGCGTGGAGCACTACTGAACTTGATTGGGTGATGTCGGTCAGCTGTCCGTGATCAGGTCGGTTCCGGCGAGGCAGCCGTCGATGAGGTGCGGGCGGTACTGGATCTGCTTGAGCTTGAGCTTGAGCTTGCGCTTGACGGCTCGGGTCAGCTGGCCGAGGTCGGCGGCGGCGAGGTTGCCGATGTCGCGCTTGACCAGCGATCAGATGCCCTCCTGTGGGTTGGGATCCGGTGCGTAGGTGGGTAGTTGGAAGACCGTCAGTCAGTGCGAGTTCGCTTCGGAGAACGCCCGCAGCGGCGGAACGAGGTGGATGAGGGCGTTGTCCCAGACCAGCACGACAGGACCCCTGCCTCGCCGCGCTCGCACCACTGTCGGCGCCACCGCTCCACTGACCGTTCGCTGACCCGCAACGCGGCGGCGATCTCCCGGTTCTTGTCCCCGCCCTCGAAGCGTTCCACGGACCGCAGCCGCTCCCGCTCCCGGACAGCCCTCCCGGCGTCGGTCAACCCGCCGCCCTGCACGTACCGCACACCCCAGGGCTACCGCAACGACTTCGCCGCAATCAGGCAAACAGCTCCGACGAACAGCTCCGATAAACAGCTCCGACATCACCCAATCAAGTTCAGTAGCGGCGTGGGGTGCCGGGTTCCATGCGTTGCGGTGAGCGGGTCCGGCGGCAGGCCGAGCGCGGCCCGCACCTGCTGCGGGGCACCGGCGATCCACTCGCCGACGGCGGCCAACGAGCGCGCGCCGGCCAGCACCGCCGTGGCCGTCAGCAGCGTGACCGCGGGGTAGCGCCGACCGCACCGGCCGCGCGGATCAGGTACGCGGTCCAGGAAACGGCGCAGGTCAACGACCTCCCGGGGGCTGAGGACGACGACAGCACGGGCCAGTGGCTCCAGCGGTGCGGGGATAGGAGATGAGGTTCGGGCAGGCACGGTCTCGCTCGGTTCGCATGGGTCTCGACAACCACATGATCACCGGAGCCGTGCCTGTTCTGCTCTCCAGGGCCCCATCCACCAGCCACTCATGACGGCACGTCACGAACAAGCCCGGCAAAAAACAGGTCAGTTCGCGATCAGGCAATGCCCCCTGACTCCATGGCAGGCGCGACTGCACCTGAGCCCCGATCCACCGATCGGGGCTCAGGGCGA
Source organism: Streptomyces sp. NBC_00576 (assembly GCF_036345175.1). Classification (NCBI taxonomy): domain Bacteria; kingdom Bacillati; phylum Actinomycetota; class Actinomycetes; order Kitasatosporales; family Streptomycetaceae; genus Streptomyces; species Streptomyces sp. NBC_00576. The sequence continues at coordinate 6,357,174 of NZ_CP107780.1, forward strand.
CGGCCAGTCGGCCGTCCGGGAGTCGGCCCGCCTACCGGCCGGCCTGCACTCCTATCCCCTGTACGAGGGACGCCCGCGTGTACGAGGGACGCCCGCGACTACTACTGGCAGCCCGGAACTCCGGCCCGGTACCGGTGCCCGGACACGTGCCGCCGGCCTGGTCGCCGGCGCGCGCTGGAGCCTCGCATCCGACGTGAATTTCAGCCACGCGAGCCGCGCTCGATGGAACGAACAAGTCAATACTGCGCCACGTGCGGTGGCCAAACCTATGGAGCACATACATTCGCGATGCGCACCGAACATCTCGATGATGTCCGAATCGAAGGATTCGGGAAACTATCGCCCGAGTATCGGCCGCGATCACCCATGTATTGCATGACGTAACCCACACGAGATACTTGCCCAACCAGAAGGAATTCCAGTGAAGCGTATCGGTGAACATGCGGTGGTGCTGGGCGCGAGTATCTCGGGTCTGCTTGCCGCTCGGGTGCTCTCCGAGGCATTCGACCGGGTAACGGTGATAGAGCGTGACCAGCTGCCGGACGGGCAGAGGACTCAGCGGCGAGGTGTGCCGCAGGGCCGCCACGCTCATGGCCTGCTTTCCAAGGGTGCGAAGATCTTCGAGGAGCTGTTCCCCGGGATACTCGACGACTTCGTTGCCGGTGGCGCGCCCGTAATCGACGGACCTGCCGAGTTGCGGATGCGCTTGGGCGGGCACTTGTTGTGCATGGACGGCGAGTACGCCGATCTGTCCCGCACCTACCAGCCGAGCCGGCCGCATTTGGAGAGTCGGCTCCGCGCCCGGATCGGGGCTCTTGCGCAAATCAAGGTAATCGACCAGTGCCAGGTCACCGGTCTCGAGACCACCTCGGACAATGGCACTGTCACCGGTGTGCTTGTCAGGTACCAGGGCAGCGGCTCTGAGGATGTGATTCCCGCCGATCTGGTGGTGGACGCAACCGGTCGGTCTGGACGGACCACCAAGTGGCTGGTCGAGATGGGATATGAGCCGCCGCTCGAGGAGCGTATCGACGTCGACATCATGTACACCAGCCGGTATCTGCGGCCGGCCCCTGGTTCGATGGGCCGTGAGAAGGTCGTGATCATCGGGCACGCACCGGGGAGCCCCATGGGCGCGGAATTCCTCGAGGAAGAGGACGGCCGCTGGGTCCTGACGCTGATCGGTTACCGCGATCACCATCCGCCGACCGACCCGGCCGGGTGGATGGAGTTCGCCAGGCCGCTGGTTCCCGAACACGTCTTCGCGGCGATCCGCGACGCTGAGCCGCTCAGCGAGATTTCTGCGCACCGGTTCCCGGCGAGCGTGCGCCGTCGCTATGACAAGCTGACCCGATTCCCGCGCAGGCTGCTGGTGGTGGGCGATGCGATATCCAGCTTCAACCCCATCTACGCCCAGGGGATGACGGTGGCCTCGCTCCAGGCAATGGCGCTGCGTGACTCGCTGAGCGGTGACCTGGATCAGGTCGCGCAACGATTCTTCCGCAAGGCCGCCAAACCCATCGGCGTCGCCTGGCGGATGGCGACCGGCAGTGACCTGGCCCTACCTCAGATCGAAGGCCCGAGACCACTTCCCGTGCGGCTCATCAACTCCTACATGGACAAGGTGCTCGCCGCAGCCGAAACGGACATGGTCGTGGCCGAGAAATTCCTGAAAGTCCAGTACTTGCTTGAACCGCCGACAATATTGTGCACCCCGGGCACCATGTGGCGCGTTTTGACGGGAAATCGCCGGCGGCGCCTCCCGGCACACACCAGTTAATGGAGGTAACCAAATGCCCCTCTCCATCGCCGACAAAGTCCTTCGGCTCTCCCTGACCACGTTCTCGTTCATAGATGCGTCACAGTTCTTTCCGGCGCTCTCAACATACAAGGTTGACAGGGTCTTCGATCTCACCGAGTTCGAGGAGGCCATGACGCACTTCTTTCGGGGGAATCCGCTCTTCTCCAAGTGCCACCTGGTGGAGCTGACCTTCGACACTCCTGAGGATTTCCCCCTCTCGTCCTTCCAAGGGCTCCTTGCGGAAAAGTACGAAAGCTACTACGACAGTTTTCTGGTCGCTTCCGTCACCTATCGCTCCGACCCGCACCGGCAAGGCATCTTTACGTGCGTGCCGTTTCCGCTGCAAGACGGATACAAAACCTTCCGTTTTCACCAGGCGCTGATGAGGACCCTGAAGACTCGGCAGGACGGCTTCCAGATCACCCAAGGCCTCGCAGAGTTGGGGATCCGGGCTGATGAGCTGGCAGACTTCTTGCCGCCCGTTGAGACTTCACCCTCCGGTGCGAACAAGGAACTCCCCGTCACGTTTGCCGAAAGCTGTGACTCGCCGGTCAAGATCGGCTCATTTTTGGAAAGAATGAGGGCGGATTTCCTTGACCGCGACAGCGCAAACATGTTCGTCCTCAAGAACAGTCTTTACTCGCCGAAGCTGCCCCTTGGCAACTCGCTTCACTTTCTGACGGTGCCGCGAAGCGTAATCGCGCAAAGCACGGGAATCCAGATCCGTGACTACTATCGCGCCGAGGAGCAACGGCAGATTGACCTACTGTCTCGCGTCGAGCGGCGAGAAGACTTCATTGAAGCCGGCCAGGCCAGAATCGGGAAGATGATTGCCACGCCCGACGTCTTTGCCGTCAACAACTACGGCAATGTATCGGCGCACGACGGCTCGGAAACCCTTGCGGATCAAGGCACGCTCATGAAGTACGAGTGGCATATGCCGATCATCGTGCTGGGACTTACCGTGGGCGAGAGGTCTGGACTCTCGTGGACAATCACCATTCGCGACAAGGCGTTCAACTTTGCGACGGTCGCTCGAACTTCCCCGCAGGATGACATCGCCAAGGCCGCTATCGGAAACAATCCGGCAGCGTCCGTGGCATGAACCGCCGGTGTGCCGCTGGTATCTGCATGCTGCTTCAGGAGGTTTGGGCGCGGCTGTGAAGGAGCCTTTTCAGGGGGGCCACCGATCGGGTGACGGTCGGGCGGTCGCAGGCGGGGGGAGAGCGGACAGGGCTCCCGAGCAGTTGAGTGAGGTATCTGACGTCTCAACTCTGTTGCCGGGGAGCCCTGGTGGTTACCTGTCCCGCCGCACTGGACCTGCCGTACGCGCTCGTCGAGTGGGTCACCACGCTGATCGTCATCCGAGAGGGAGACCGCAGATGCAAGCTCCGGCCCTCGCAACGGGCCCTGGTCGCATTGGGCTACCTGCGTAAGCACGACACGCTCGCCCAGATCGCGGCCGGTCTCCGGATCAGCGTCGGCACAGCCCACGCCTACGTCCATCAGGTCACCGACCTGCTCGCCCGCGTAGCGCCCGGCCTGACCCGGGCGCTACGCGACGCGGACGCCGAGTACGTCCTGATCGACGGCACCCTCGCCGAGTGCGACCAGGTCGGCGACGGCCGCGCGGACCACTCCGGCAAGCACCGCCGCCACGGCGCGAACCACCAGGTCATCACCGACCCGACGGGCAAGCTCGTGTGGATCTCAGGGGCCCTGCCCGACCGCACCCACGACCTGACCGCCGCCCGCACCCACCGCATCGTGAAGACCTGCGGCCGACTCCGCATCCCGGCCCTGGCCGACATGGCGTACACCGGCGCCGGCGGCACGGCCGCCGTTCCCACCAGACGCCCGGCCCGCAAAGAACTCAGCGTCGGGCAACGGTCGTTGAACCGGGCCCACGCCCGGCTCCGCTACCCGGTCGAGCATGGCATCGCCACGGTCAAACGCTGGCGAATCTTCCAGCACGCCCGATGCAGCCCGAACTGGCTGACGTCAGCAGCCCGCTCGCCGTACCTCACGGCGAGCTTCCTTGGCTGAACTCCCGTCGAGTTCAGCTAACGAAGCGGCGGTGACGTGCAGGAACGAGGGGTCTGAGGCTCGGCCTCAAGGTTCACGAATAATCAAGGCCCGCTCGTCTTCTACCAGCCGGGTGGCCAGGGACTCGCGCCCCTGGCCACCCGACCGCATCCCTGCCTCCGCCGCAAATATGGAAACTTACCCAATGGACGCGCCGGCGATCCGCAACGATGCCGCGAACAGACCCGAGAGGCCTTCCGATGAGTAACCCCGCCCTGCAGACGTTAACCCTCGCCGACGACCTGAGCATCACTCGGATGGGATACGGCGCGATGCAGCTGACCGGTCCCGGTGTCTTCGGACCGCCCAAGGATCGCACTCAGGCGATCGCCGTGCTGCGCGCAGCGGTCGAGCTCGGCATCACCCACATCGACACCAGCGACTTCTACGGGCCGACTGTCGTCAATGAACTGATCAAGGAGGCCCTGCACCCCTACCCGGCCGGTCTGCACATCGTCACCAAGGTCGGCGTCCGCCGCAGCGCCGCCGGCGGCTGGATCACCTCCCTGGACCCCGCCGACCTCAAGGACCAGGTCTACGAGAATCTCCGGCACCTCGGCCTGGAGACCCTGGACGTGGTCAACCTGCGCGCGGCCGCATTCGACGGTGACGGGTCCTCCATCGCCGAGCCGTTCGGCGCCTTGGCCGACCTGCGTGAGCAGGGCCTGATCCGTCACCTCGGCCTCAGCGGGATCACCCACGCCCAGCTCACCCAGGCCCAGGCCATCGCCCCCGTGGTCACCGTGCAGAACCAGTACAACCTGGTCGACCGCGCCGACGACGACCTCGTCGATCGCTGCGCCGAGGAGGACATCGCCTACGCCGCGTTCTTCCCCCTTGGCGGCGGATTCCACCCGCTGCGGTCACGGACCCTGCGCGATGTCGCCCGCCGCCTTGGCGCCTCCGAGCAGCAGGTGGCGCTCGCCTGGCTGCTGCAGCGCTCGCCGTCGACGGTGCTGATCCCCGGAACCTCCTGCGTCGCCCACCTGCGGGAGAACATCGCCGCGGCTGACCTGCAACTGCCCGACGAGGCGATCGCAGAGCTCAACAGCATCGGGCAGTGACCCTGTGGGCCCTTATTCCGGCGCAGGGCATTAGCAGGGAGCTGACGATTAATAACTTCGGTGTTCTGTACGGTGGTTGGGTCGTAGGATCCCGGGGGCCGTTCACGAGTGGGCCTGACCTGCAGCAACGCTGCCCTGGTCCCGGGCGGAGCCGCGCAGCTGCTCCAGACCGACCGGGCTGAAGTCGGTGGCCTGCACGGTGAAGCCCTCGCGTGCGAAATACAGGGCGTCGCGCCCGTGCCCGGCGCCCAGCTCAGGGGGCACCGGGCTGCCAGTCGTTGAAGTCGCTTACCACGCTGACCGGGCCGGGTGGGCTGTCGGCGGGCAGGACGAATGTGACCTCCGTGCGGTCCTTGCGCAGCGTGCGCTCCAGCATGAGACGGGCTCCTGACAGCAGGCGGGAGGGGGATCGCGCCCATCTCGGCACTGAAGGGATGGCCCGCCTTCCGATGCCGTCGCATCGGGGACGGCGTCACCCGTGTGCCCCGCCTCGTCGTCGACATGATGCAGACCGTCAATGTGCCTGTCAGCGTGATCTGAGAGGAATCCGTACCCACGCATCAGAAGGAGTCGCCGTCATGGGCGGTACGCAGGACAAGCGCCAGAAGTCGGGCAAGGGCCGCGAGGCACAGGAGCACCAGCGCCCCGGAGACCCCGCGCACCCCCAGCCGGGCAAGTCGTCCCGCGAGCAGGGGCAGAAGCAGGGGCAGAAGGAGACCTCGCGCCGCCGCGAGGACGACCTGCTGCGCGAAGAGGACCTGCACGACGAGAACCTCTGACCAGAGCACCCACTCGCCCACAAACCCAGAGCCCAGCCGGTCCGCAGTCACCCCGGCCGGGCTCTTTCGCGTCCCGCCCGACGCCGGCTTTGAGGTCCGCAGCCGCACACGCTGTCGACGTCACGGTTCGCGGCACTCCGCCCACCTGGCAAGACGGCAGGTGCGCCATACCTCCTACGGGCGGCCCGCCGCCATGGGGTGCTTGCCCACCAGCAGTTGGCTTCCCTGCCGAACTCCGGACTTCGCCAGCGGATTGCGGTCACCCACGGGATGTCCGCCGGTGCAGCAACGCGGCGGTAGGGGACGCCGTCGGCGCGCTCTCCACTTTGACGACACCACGGATTCGCCCGGACGTGCGGCCGGTCCCTGACATCACGTCACTCATATAGATCAGTTTTTCTGATTTTCTGCCTATTGCTGTGAAATGTGCGTGATTACTCCCGTGTGACGGCGTATCACTACCTCGGGCAGGGAGTCGCCTCTGTCCCCCCTCAGGGGGAGCCTGCGCACCGGCGCAGGTAGAGGGGCTTGCAGCCCTGAGTAGTCATCGTCGCGGGTGCTCGGGAGCCCCTTTCGGGAGGACTGAGACCCGAAGCAACAAGAAAGGTCCTGCTATGGCATTGGATGTCATCCGGTCGGGTCCACCCGACAGAAGACCTAAACGCAATCTGTTCGGACGGGGAGCCCTCGTCCTGCTCCCCGCGGCGCTCCTGGCGGCGGCAACCCTGGGGGTCCCAAACCTCGCTCAAGCCCTGGAAGCCCCCGTGGGACTGGGGACCGCCACCAACTACGCGGTCCTGGCCGGTTCGACGATCACCAACACGAACCCCACCGTCATCAACGGAGACCTGGGGCTCCATCCTGGCACCGCGGTGCCCGGCTTTCCGCCCGGCATCGTCAACGGAACGAAGCACATCACCGACGCCGCCGCCGCTCAGGCGAAGTCCGACCTCGTCGTCGCCTACAACGACGCGGCAAGCCGGGGACCCGGCACCGCCACTCCGGCCGACATCGGCGGACTAACGCTGGCGCCCGGCGTCTACACGGCCTCGTCGACGCTGAACATCACCGGAACGGTCACTCTCGACGGCCAGAACAACCCCGACGCCGTCTTCATCTTCCAGATCCCCTCGACCCTGATCACGGCTCCGGCGAGCGTCGTGGCCTTCATCAACGGAGCAAATGCCTGCAACGTGTTCTGGCAGGTGGGCAGCTCCGCCACCATCGACACGACCTCCCAGTTCAAGGGCAACATCCTGGCCTTGACATCCATCGCACTGAATAACGGCGCCGTTATCGAAGGCCGTGCCCTGGCGCGCAATGGCGCGGTCACGATGGACAAGAACACCATCACGAGGGCGGCCTGCGCCGTTGGCCCGCCTGGACCTGCCGGCCCGACTGGCTCTCCCGGCCCGACGGGCTCTCCTGGCCCGACTGGCTCCCCTGGCCCGACCGGCAGCCCCGGCGCCCCCGGTGCTCCTGGCCCCATTGGACCTGCCGGGCCCGTAGGTTCCCCCGGCCCCAACGGCTCTGCCGGACCCGCCGGGCCCGTAGGTTCCCCCGGACCCGCAGGTTCTCCCGGCCCCAACGGTTCTCCCGGCCCCAACGGTTCCCCCGGCCCCAACGGTTCCCCCGGACCCGCAGGTTCCCCCGGCCCCAACGGCTCTGCCGGACCCGCCGGACCCGCCGGACCCGCAGGTCGCCCCGGCCCCAACGGCTCTGCCGGACCCGCCGGACCCGCAGGTTCCCCCGGACCCATCGGCTCTGCCGGACCCGCCGGACCCGCAGGTCGCCCCGGCCCCAACGGTTCTCCCGGCCCCAACGGTTCCCCCGGCCCCAACGGTTCCCCCGGACCCGCAGGTTCCCCCGGCCCCAACGGCTCTGCCGGACCCGCCGGACCCGCAGGTCGCCCCGGACCCGCCGGACCCGCAGGTCGCCCCGGACCCACCGGCTCCGCAGGACCCGCTGGACCCGCTGGACCTGCAGGACCCGCCGGACCCGCCGGACCCGCAGGACCCGCAGGACCCAAGGGGCCTCGCGGCGACAAGGGCGAAAAGGGTGACTCGGGCGATCACGGCCACGGTCACGGTCACGGTCACGACGAGGGTGAGCACGGTCGTGACGACGACCACGGCAAGCCCGGCCACGGTCACGACGAGGGTGAGCACGGTCGTGACGACGACCACGGCAAGCCCGGCCACGGTCACGACGAGGGTGAGCACGGTCGCGACGAGGGCGAGCAGGGTCGCAACGACGACTACGGCAAGCCCGGCCACGGTGACGACGGCCACGACCAGGGCAGCAAGCCCTCGTGGGCCGACTTCCTGCCAGGCGGCCTCGAGGATGCTCTGGGCCACAGCGGTTCCGGCCACACGGACAAGAGCGTCGACTTGGACCCCGTGAGCGCCGCCTCCGGCCAGCAGCCGAAGGAGGTGTCGCCAGACCTCGCCGCGGCCGACTCAAGCAGCGAGACCGGCATCATGGCCGCCATTGCAGCCGCGCTGGCATTCATCGGAGGCTCGGCCTTCTTCGTCATGAAGCGGACCCGGCGGGGTACAGCAACCCGACAGGACTAGCCCATCGCAGGCAGGGGCTGAAGCTCGATCAACCACATAGGCCGTCCGGTCCGCCGTTCGGCCACTGAGCCCCTGGACACATCGTCCGGGGGCTCAGTGGCGCTCGCGAGTGGCCGCAGACGCACTCGCCGGCGGGCCTGATCCTCACTGGCGTACACGGCTGCCGGGGCCTCCTCGTCCTCGCCGTGGCCAGATATGGCCGACGGGCGGCGTCGCGCGCAAGATCCAACGCTCAAGCCGTGTCCCGCCGAGCCGTGTCCCGCCGAGCGGTTGCCCGCCGGAGTCCGGCAGGGCGGTGTGGACGTCTTTCCTCGGCGTGCCCAGCTTCGTCAGCACCCGGGCCGCATGTTTCTCAACGGTGCGCGAGGACAGAAACAGGGTCTGGGCGATGTCCTGGTTGGTGGCGCCGCCGGCCAGCAGCTCGGCACCTCCAGTTCCCGGGGAGACAGCTCGCTCCCGTAGCTACGCCGGCCACGGCGCCCCACCGCCACCACGCCGAGTTCACGCAGGCGGTGCCGGCAACGCGCGGCGTCACCGACCGCACCGAGGCCGGTGTAGCCGCGCACGGCCTCGGTCAGGTGTACGGCCGCGTCCTCCGGCTTCGCGCACGTCAGGGCGTCCCCCCGGCATGCCGCGGCCTTGGCCACCTCGTATGGCTGGCCGATCTCCTGCCACCTCCGCTGCGACTCGGCGAAGTGCTCGGCGGCTTTCGCCGGCTCGGTGGCGCGGAGCAGCCCCCGGGCCAGTTCCAGCTCGGCCAGGGAAGCCGGCGCATCCCGGTCGCCAACACCGGACTCGGTCTCCGTCACGAGTTGTTCGGCCGCCAAGCGGTGCCCGCAGGCCGACGCGGACTCGACCGCGACGGGAAGCAGGCCAATGGCCCGCGTCCAGGAAACGAGCCCACGCAACGTGGACAACGCCGGTTCGGTGATCGCCCGGGCCGCCTTCGGGTCGTGCTGGGCGAGCCGGACAGCCGTGAGGGCGGCGGCGATCCCCATGCTGACGTCCGTCAGGCACATGGAGCCTCCGTGCTCCGCGGCGACGATGAAGTGGTCGAGGGCCCGGGAGTGCAGGCGTCCCTCATCGGGCCGCCGGTACCGCTTCGCCGTCCGCGACGCGCAGCGGTGCGCCCGCCTTGCGGCGCGTCATGACCACGTGCTGCACGGCGAGCGTGACGCCCATGCCGAGCCAGAGCGCGTCGGCGTTGAAGGATTCGTGGAACGCGACGGCTCCGATGCCACCGAAGACCAGCCGCGCAGCCACGGTCAGGAGCCACAGGACGAGGATCCGACGGTCACCCTTGCGGAAGACGCGTCCTTCGGCGTCCCGCCACATGGGGAAGGCCGCTCCCCGCCGGAGGCCGAAGACGACCGAGGCGAGCAGGGAGAGGACGAGCAGGGCGATGCTCGCCGGCTTCATCTCCGCGGGCCCCGGCGGAACGCAGCCGCGGACGATGAGCACGGTTACCCAGAAGAACATGCGGTTCGTGACCTGCTGGGCGGTGAACTGGCGTATGACGATGATCGTCGTGATGCCGACGATGAGCAGGGTGTTGAAGTAGGTGGTGAAGTCGCTGCCGTCGTCCTTTGCGGCGAGCTCGCCCGCCAGCGCCAGACCGGTGTGCAGGGTGTGGGGGTCGGTCACGGTCGTTCCTCCTCGGGGTCCCGCCGGGCGGCAGGATCTCCCGCACGAATTCCATCAGTTGGTGCCGGACCCGCTCGGCGGTGACGACCTGGTCCCTCCGTACCGCAGAGTGCGTGCAACAGGGTGTGCGCCGGTCCTGGACCGCTTGCAGGATGCCGGTCCAAGACCTCGGGTAACCCCTCGGGCAAGCCCTCGGATACACAGGCGTGTGGTCGCGGCGGGGGCTTTGGGGGGATATAAACTCATTTGGGTGTCCAACCCTGCCGTCAGGCCCGATTCTCTGGAGTCCTCCCGATGACGTCGATGAGCCGCCTGCCATGACGCCCCACCCGACGTGGGGGCGGATCACGGCGCTGGACGCCTACGACATCCGGTTTCCCACGTCTCGTCGGCTCGAGGGGTCGGACGCGATGAATCCCGATCCGGATTATTCGGCGTCATACGTGATCATCCGCACCGATGCCGGGGACGGGCTGGAGGGGCATGGGTTCTGCTTCACCATCGGCCGGGGCAACGATGTCGAGGTGGCGGCGATCAACGCGTTGCGCCCGCATGTGGTGGGGCTGCGGCTGGGAGAGGTCCTGTCCGACCTCGGGGGTTTCTCTCGCTCGCTCGTCGGTGACAGTCAGCTGCGATGGCTGGGGCCGGAGAAGGGCGTGGTGCACATGGCCATCGGGGCAGTGGTGAACGCCGTGTGGGATCTGTACGCGAAGCGGGAGGGAAAGCCGCTGTGGAAGCTGCTGGCCGACCTTGCGCCCGAGCAGGTGGTCGCGTTGGTCGACTTCCGTTATGTGGAGGACGCGCTGACCCCCGATGAGGCGCTGGGGATTCTGCGGCGGGCGCGGGACGGGATGGAGGACCGGGAGGCCCGTCTGCTCGCTGAGGGGTATCCGGCGTACGCCACGTCTCCTGGCTGGCTCGGTTACTCGGACAGCAAGGTCGCCGGATTGGCCCGGGAGGCCGTGGACAGTGGGTTCAGGCAGATCAAACTCAAGGTCGGCGCCGATCTGGAGGACGATGTACGGCGGTGCCGTACCGCGCGGGAGGTGATCGGCCCCGGGGTGCGGATGGCGCTGGACGCCAACCAGCGCTGGGGGGTCGACGAGGCCGTCGGGTGGATCAGGCGGCTGGCGGAGTTCGACCCGTACTGGATCGAGGAGCCGACCAGCCCGGACGACATCCTCGGTCTCGCGGAGATCCGCCGGGAAGTGGCGCCGGTGCGGGTGGCGACGGGCGAACATGTGCACAACCGGGTGATGTTCAAGCAACTGCTCCAGGCGGACGCGATCGACTTTCTGCAGTTGGACGCCTGCCGGGTCGGGGGAGTCAACGAGAACCTGGCGATCCTCCTGCTCGCCGCCAAGTACGGGATCCCGGTGTGCCCGCACGCGGGCGGGGTGGGCCTGTGCGAGCTCGTGCAGCATCTGGCGATGTTCGACTGTCTCGCGGTCTCCGGCACCCTCCAGGACCGGGTCATCGAGTACGTGGATCATCTGCACGAGCATTTCCTGGACCCGGTTGTGATCGTCCGGGGGCGGTACGCGGCCCCGACCGCCCCCGGCTTCAGCTCGGCGATGCGGCCCCAGTCGCTCGCCACGTACGCGTTCCCCGGCGGCGCCGCCTGGCAGCCCCCGTACGACGTGCCCCCGGCCGAAGGCCCCCCGGTATGAACCCCGGGGAGGAATTCCAGGGGCTGGCCGCGGTCGTCACCGGCGGGGCGTCCGGGATCGGCCTGGCCACCGCCGAGACCCTGGCCGCGAGGGGGTGCCGCGTGGCGGTGCTCGACCGGATGCCTGGGCCCGTGCCCGCACGGCTGCACCCCGTACAGGCCGATGTCGGGGACGCCGCGTCGGTGGCCGACGCCGTGAGCCGGGTGGCGGACCTGTTCGGAGGTCTGGATGTGCTGGTCAACAACGCCGGCATCGGCGCGCTGGGCACCGTGGAGGACAACGCCGACGACGAATGGCACCACGTGCTGGACATCAATGTGCTCGGCATCGTCCGCACCAGCCGGGCGGCACTGCCGTATCTGCGCCGGTCTCCCAGCGCGGCCATCGTCAACACCTGTTCTGTCGCGGCGCTGGCCGGGCTGCCGCAGCGGGCGCTCTACGCGGCCAGCAAGGGCGCGGTGCTCGCGCTGACCCTGGCGATGGCCGCCGACCACATCGGCGAGGGCATCCGGGTCAACTGCGTCAACCCGGGCACCGTGGACACCCCCTGGGTACGTCGGCTGCTCGGACATGCCGACGACCCGGAGGCCGAACGCGCTGCTCTCATCGCCCGCCAGCCCAGCGGCCGTCTGGTCACCGCCCAGCAGGTCGCGGACGCCATCGCGTATCTCGCCGGGCCGCTGGCCGGGGCCACCACCGGGACGGCACTCGCCGTGGACGGAGGGATACAGGGCATCCGCAGACGTCCGGACTCCTTCCACTGACATTGCTGACATTGCTGACATTGCTGACCTGGCTGAGATGACCAGCTACCGACCAGCTACCGACCGACTACCGTCCACTTACTCGGAGCCGAGCACCATGAAGCGACGCATCGCCGCTGTCGGAACAGCCCTCGCACTTGGCTGCGGGGCGGCCGTCACCGCCTGCGGTGGGGGCACGAGCAGCACCACCAGCACCGGTTCGGGCGAGGTCGGGGTGGTGTTGCCCTTCCTCACCTCGCCGTTCTGGGAGTCGTACAACTCCTACATCCCCAAACAAGCCGCCGCCCAGGACGTTCGCCTGCTTCAGAGGTTGAACTCCAACGCCGATCCGAGCAAACAGATCACCGACATCCAGAATCTGCTCGCCCAGAACGCGAAGGGCCTGGTCGTCTCGCCGCTGGACTCCGCGGCGATCGTCGCCGGGCTGAACGCCGCGCAGCGCAAGGGCGTGCCGGTGGTCGCCGTCGATGTGGCGCCGGACAAGGGCAAGGTCGCGATGGTGGTCAGGGCCGACAACCGTGCCTACGGGGAGAAGGCCTGTCGGCGGATCGGCGACGCGGTGAAGACGGGCAAGGTCGTACAGATCCAGGGCGATCTGGCGTCGATCAACGGGCGGGACCGGTCGGAGGCGTTCAGTGCGTGCATCAAGAAGAACTACCGGGGCATCAAGGTGCTGAACATTCCCGCCGCCTGGAACGCCGAGAAGGCGGCGGCCGGTCTGGAGGCGCTGTACACCGCCAACTCCGATATCAAGGGCATCTACATGCAGGCCGGCGGGGTGTATCTGGCCCCCACCCTGAGCACGCTGCGGCGGCACGACGCGCTGGTGGCGGCCGGTAACCCCAAGCACATCGTGATCGTCTCCAATGACGGCATCCCGCAGGAGCTGGATGCGATCCGCAAAGGCCTGATCGACGCGACCGTCTCCCAGCCGGCCGACCAGTACGCCAAATACGGCATCTTCTACATCAAGCAGGCGATGGAGGGCCAGACCTTCCAGCCGGGCCCGACCGACCACGACAGCACCATCGTCCGGCTGCCCAGCGGAATCCTGGAGGACCAGCTCTCGGCACCGCTGGTGACCGAGGGCAATGTCGACGACGCGTCGCTGTGGGGCAACCAGATCGGCAAGAGCTCCTGATCGCCGGGGAGACCGTCTCCCCGGGAGCCGTCTCCCCGGGTCCCAGGAAGCGAGACCGCGATGAACCAGACGCCACTGACCGAACCCCGCGCCGATGGCGCCGGCCGCCGCGCGGTGGCCGAGGCCCACGGGATCCGCAAGCGCTACGGGCCCACCGTGGCCCTGGACGACGTGCGGATCGCCGTCCGGCCCGGTGAGTCGCACGCCCTGGTCGGCCGTAACGGGGCCGGCAAGTCGACCCTGGTGGCCATCCTGACCGGGCTGCAGCGGCCGGACCGGGGCGTTGTCCTCTTCGACGGCGAACCCGCGCCCGGCCCGGCGGACCGTGAGGCGTGGCAGCGGCGGGTCGCCTGCGTCTACCAGCAGTCGACGATCATCCCTGACCTCACTGTCGCCGAGAACCTGTACGTCAACCGACAACCCACGGTTCACGGCCAGGTGATCAGCTGGCGGCGGATGCGCTCGGCGGCCCGCGAGCTGCTGGACGAATGGGGTGTGGAGGTCGACGAGAACGTGCCGGCCGGCGCTCTCACCGTCGAGGACGCCAAGATGGTGGAGATCGCGAGGTCGATCTCGCGCGGAACCCGGTTCATCATTCTGGACGAGCCGACCGCACAGCTGGACAGCCGGGCGATCGACCGCCTGTTCACCCATGTCCGGCGGTTGCAGCGGGCCGGGATCACCTTTCTCTACATCTCCCACCACCTGGAGGAGATCTACGCCGTCTGCCAGGTCGTCACCGTCTTCCGGGACGCCCGCTGGATCACCACGGCACCCGTGGGCGAGCTCGGCAGGACGGAACTCATCGAGGCGATGACCGGAGAGCGGGGCGCGGATGCGGTCCCCGGCTTCGGCGCGATCCGGTCGCAGCCGGCGGACGCGCCCGTGGCCGTACGGGTGCAACGGCTGAGCGGCCCGCATTTCACGAACGTCAGCTTCGCCGTCCGGTCCGGCGAGACGGTGGGGCTGACCGGGCTCGCGGGCTCCGGGAGCCATCACGTCGCCGAGGCGCTGGCGGGGCTGTACCGGCCCGACAGCGGGCGGATCGAGGTTCTCGGCCGTCCGACGCGGCCGGGCAGCGTCACCTCGGCGCTCGCGGCGGGCGTGGGCTGTGTGCCGCGCGACCGGCATCACGAAGGGCTGGTACCGCAGCTGTCGGTGGCCGAGAACGCCTCCATGACCATCATGGACCGGCTGGGCCGGCTGGGCGTGATCTCGCGCCGGGCCCGGGACGTCTTCGCCCGGCGGACGATCACCGGTCTCGACATCACGACGGACGGCCCGGACCAGCCGGTCAAGGACCTGTCGGGCGGTAACCAGCAGAAGGTCGTCATGGGCCGGGCGCTGGCCACCGACCCGAGGGTGCTGGTGCTCATCAATCCGACGGCGGGTGTCGACGTGAAGTCCAAGCGGGCACTGCTGTCGGTCGTCGACCGGGCCAGGGCCGCGGGACGCGCGGCGCTCGTCGTCTCGGACGAGCTGGCGGACCTACGGACCTGCGACCGCGTCCTGGTGATGTTCAACGGCTCTCTCGCCGCCGAGTACACCGTCGGCTGGACCGACGAGGAACTGGTGGCCTCGATCGAAGGGGTCAGCACCGGCCATGAATGACACCGCGCAGAACGGCCCGACGCCCGGCGACGGACCGGATAGAGCGGATAAAGCAGACAGAGCGGATGGAGCAGACAGGGCGGACGGAGTGGACAGGGCGGTCCGCCGCCCCGTTCGCACGATCGCCCTGGGCCGGATCCGCGACCTGGCGCTGCTGCCCGCGGTGCTCCTGCTGCTGGTCATCGGTGCGGTCGGCAACGAGAGCTTCCTCGCGCGGGACAACCTGCTGAATGTGCTCAGCGCCTCCTCGGCGCTCGGGCTGCTGGTGCTCGCCGAGGCTATGATCCTGATCAGCGGCAAGATGGACCTCTCGCTGGAGTCGATCGCGGGGCTCGCCCCGGTCCTCGGCTTCATGGTCGTGATCCCGGCCGCCTCGGCGGGTTTCGGCAGCGAGTTGCCCACCTGGTTCGGCCTGCTGGTCATTCCGCTCACCGGGGCGCTGATCGGGGCCGTGAACGGTCTGCTGATCGTCAAGCTCCAGCTCAACGGCTTCATCGTGACCCTGGCGATGAACATCGTGCTGCGCGGAGTCCTGGTCGGCATGGTGTCCGGCCAGACCCTGTTCGACGCCCCCGCCGCGTTCTTCACCCTCGGGTCCGACAACTGGCTCGGCGTCCCCGTCTCCGTGTGGGTGACCGGCGCCTGTTTCGCCGTCGCCGGGTGGGCGCTGCGCCACCACCGGCTGGGACGTGCGGTGTACGCGGTGGGCGGCAACGCTCCCGCCGCGCGAGCCGCGGGCATCCGGGTCGACCGGGTGGCCTGGGGGGTTCTGGTCATCGGCGGGACGCTGGCCGCGCTGGCCGGTCTGGTGATCGCCGGACGGGTCGGGGCGATCAACGCCAACCAGGGACAGGGCCTGATCTTCACCGTGTTCGCGGCTGCTGTCATCGGTGGCATCAGTCTGAACGGCGGCAAGGGGTCCCTGGCCGGGGCGCTGCTCGGGGTCCTGCTGCTGGGCATGTTGGAGAACCTGCTCACCCTGGCGCAGGTGTCGTCCTTCTGGATCCAGGCCATCTATGGCGCGATCATCCTCGTGGCGCTGATGATCGCCCGGCTCACCACCGGCGAGGGGCAGGATTAGGGCGAGGTCCGAGGTCCGAGGTCCAGGGGTGGTCCGCGTGGGGCAGCGCCGGGTGATATGTCATAGAATCGTCCATATGCCATCCGCCAGATGGGACGGCTGTGATGATGCTCCCCAGGGAGGTAACACCGGACGGAACGCATGGACCGTTCGAGATGGCGAATGTGGCTGCTGCGGTGATCGACGCGAAGGGCGCGGTCATCGGCTGGACGGGGGCCGCTGAGCGGCTCCTGGGATACGGCGCGGCGGAGGTCCTCGACCGCTCCGCCGCCACTCTGCTGGCGCAGCCCGAAGACGCGTCACGGGCGGCCGAGGTCGCCGAGGAGTGCGGGACCCGGGAGAGCTGGGGCGGCCTGGTGGGCGTCCGGCACCGCGACGGCCACCGTCTTGAGGTCGGGCTGCGGGTGACCGCGATGTCCGACACCGACGACCGCAGGGCCTGGCTCGTATCGGCGATCGATGTGTCGAAGTCCCCGACCTGGGCGGTCAGCGGAGAGGTGCTGGAAGGTTTCCTCACCCGCTCACCGCTCGGCATGGCCGTGCTCAGCCCGGACCTGCGGTACGTGTGGATGAACGACACCCTGGAGCGCTACGGCGGTGTCCCGCGCGGCGAGCGGCTCGGGCGCCGGATGTCCGAGTCGTTGCCGGGCCTGAACACCGACGCGCTCGAAGCGCAGATGCGGTGGGTGCTGGAGTCGGGCATGCCGGTCATCGACTTCGAGTACCGGGGCTGGACCTGGGCGGATCCGCACGAGGAACACGCCTACTCCACCTCCTTCTTTCGGCTCGACGACCCGGACGGCAACCCGCTGGGCGTCTGCTACATGGGCATGGACGTCACCGACAGATGGCGGGCCCGGGAGCGCCTGGCACTGCTCAGCGAGGCCAGCGCCCGTATCGGGGGCACGCTGAACGTGATGCGGACCGCCCAGGAGCTGGCCGACTTCTCGGTGCCGAGGCTCGCCGACTTCGTGACCGTCGATCTGCTGGAAGCGGTGCTGCACGGCGACGAACCCGGTTCGGGGCCGGCCGACAGCGCGTATCTGGTGCGGCGTGCCGGGCAGCAGTCGATCCACGAGGGCTGCCCGGAGTCGGTGATCGCCACCGGCGACTCGATCGACGCACCCAGGTCCTCGCCGTACTTCGAGAGCATGGCCAACGGCACCGCGGTGCTTGAACCGTTCCTGGACCCGGCCACCACCGCGTGGGTCGCCAAGGACCCGGCGCGGGCCAGGAGCATCGCGGAATTCGGGATGCACTCGGTGATGTGGGTGCCGCTGTCCGTGCGCGGCACCGTGCTGGGGGTGGCGACCTTCATCCGGATGGAGCATCCGCAGCCGTTCGAGGAGGACGATCTGCTGCTCGCCGAGGAGCTGGTCAGCCGGGCCGCGGTGTGGGTGGAGAACGCCCGCCGCTACACCCGTGAGCATGCCGCGGCGCTGGCCCTGCAGCGCAGTCTGCTCCCGCAGGGGCTGAACGGTGGGGCCGCCATGGAGGTGGCCTCGCGCTATCTGCCGACCGACGTACGGGGAGGGGTGGGCGGCGACTGGTTCGATGTGATCCAGCTGTCCGGCGCCCGGGTTGCGCTGGTCGTCGGTGATGTCGTCGGACACGGCCTCAACGCCGCGGCGACCATGGGCAGGCTGCGTACCGCCGTACAGACGCTCGCTGACATGGATCTGCCGCCCGATGAGCTGCTGGCCCACCTGGACGACCTGGTGATCCGCCTGACGGAGGAGAAGGGTGGCGACGACGAGCCCATCGCCACCGCGGTACTGGGCGCCACCTGCCTCTACGCCGTCTACGACCCGGTCACCCAGCTGTGCACCATGGCCCGGGCCGGACATCCGCCGCCCGCCGTGGTCAGCCCCAGCGGCAAGGTCACCTTCCCCGACCTCCCGTCGGGCCCTCCGCTGGGCCTCGGCTCGCTGCCCTTCGAGTCCGCCGAGATATCCCTCCCCGAGGGAAGCCTGATCGCCCTCTACACCGACGGCCTCATCGAGACCAGCGACCAGGACATCGACGTCGGGCTGTCCCGCCTCAGCGATGTGCTCGCGCAGTCCGGCCTGCCGCCGGAGGAACTGTGCTCGGCGGTCGTGAACAAACTGCTGACCGGCCCGCAGACCGACGACGTCGCTCTGCTCCTGGCCCGGCCGCATGCGCTGGGCGCCGACCGGGTCGCCTCGTGGGACCTGCCGACGGATCCGGCGATCGTCTCGAGCGCCAGGGAGCTGGCCGTCCGCCAGCTCCTCGGATGGGGGCTGGACGACCTGGTGATGACCACGGAACTGGTGGTCAGCGAGCTGGTCACCAACGCCATCCGGCACGGCACCGCACCCGTCAAACTGCGCATGATCCGGCATGACAGGTTGATCTGCGAGGTGTCCGACGCCAGTAACACCTCGCCCCGGATGGGCCATGCGCGGACCACCGACGAAGGCGGCCGGGGGTTGTTCCTGGTCGCCCAGCTGACCCGCCGCTGGGGTACGCGCTACACCCAGGCCGGAAAGATCATCTGGGCCGAGCAGGACCTCCCGGGGCGGGCGGGCAACGGGGGCGGGCGCTGACGGCCAGGGTGCTGACGGCCTGGGTGTTTGAGAGCCCCTCTTCGGCGGCGCTGTCACAGCATCGCCCGAACCCGTTTTCCGCAGGTGAAGGCTCTGGGCGAAGGTATTCCTGACGCACGGCGGGGCGGGCAACGTGCTCGGCGCGCTCTCGCGGGGCAGTCCCAGCAGCGGATCGACGTGGACGGCGCCCCCGACCAGAGGGTGCGCCGACGCGCTGGTCACGGCCACCGGCGATCCACACCCGTTTTCCGTCGCTTCCGGCGGTGAACGGGTCGGGTCGCGGACACCTGGCCGATCCTGCCGGGCCCTCCAGCCGTCCCCGCCCGGCGACGGCTAGTGCAGGGACCGCATAATCGCTCGCGTGAGCGATCTGCCCGTTCCCGTTCCCCTTCCCTCCGCAGCCGCACCTGCGGGTGCTCCCGCCTGGCTGTCCCACGACGCCCTGCGCTGGGCGGAGCCCCGTTTGCCGCGCTGGGCGGAGCCCCGGTGGCCGGCACTGGCGCTGCTGGTGACCGTGATCGCGGCGATCGTCCTGGAACCGGAGCCGTCCTGCACGGTGGCGGTCCCGTGCGGGCCGGACTGGCTGGGCATGATCCAGATGGGCCTCGCCGTGGTGCAACTGCTGTGGTACTTCCGGCTGCCGGAACTCACGCTCGTCTCGGGACCGGTGCTGGCAGTCATCGTGGCGGTGGAGGAGTTCCCTCAGGCCGGGACCGCCGATGCCGCCAACGCCGCGGTGATCGCCGCCCTCGCCTTCGGCTGGGCCGCGTCCTGGCAGCGGCTCGCTCTTCGGCGGCGGCAGCGGCGCCTCGCCGAACAAGCCGCCGCAGGAGCACGGCACCCGCTCCCCGAAGGCATCGGTCCGCTGCGGCGAGGAGTCGTCCCGATCGTTGCCGGGCTCGTGCTGTGCGCCGTGGCCGGTGTGGCGGTCGGGCTCGGCCTGCGGGGCGTTCACGAGGACGAGCAGCGGGCCGCGAAGGCGGAATCGGTGTCGGCCGTCGTCACCGGCCATGGCGAGGACACGCTGCGCGTCCGCGCCTCGGACGGCTCGAAGCGCACCGTCGACGCCGCCTACCCCGACGACTACGACACCGACAGTGTCGTGACGCTCCTGTCCGACGGCGACTGGAACCGCCTGGCCGCCGAGCCGTACGACGCCTTCGGCTGGCAACTGCTCGTCCTGGCCGCCGGGTTGTCCGGACTGACGCTCCTCGCCGTCGGCGCCCTGGCCCGCCGCCGGGCCGCCGCGCTGCGCCGTGCGCCGGTTCCCGTACTGCGGATACTGCAACGCGTGGACCACAACGCCGACACCTGGATCTACGCCGCCGACGACACCGCCGGCCGTACGCCGCTGCTGCGCTGCCTGGCCTACCCGGTCATCGACGACAGGGCTGGTGAGAACGATCCCCCTGACGCCGACGCCGACGCCGAAGCCGAAGCCGAAGCCGAAGCCGAAGCCGAAGCCGAGAACGAGAACGAGGAGGAGGATGAGGATGAGGACTGGCCCGATGTCGACACCCGGCTGCGGGAGGCAGTGCTGTATGGGCCGCCCTGTGACGCGGGCGAGTTGGTGATCGTCACCGCCAACTGGGACGGGGACCCAGTGGTCCTGCTCACGGCCGGGCCGGTGCGGTTGCCGAAGGGCGGACAGGGGCCAGAGCTCGAATGGCCGGTGGAGGATGCCGTCGAGTAGCGGGATCCGGAGCTGGTGGAGCGGATCGCGGCGTCGATGCGGCCGGTCGGCCGACCGGTGCGCTGGGGACCGGGTGTGTTCACCCGGTGCGTGGCGGTGCTCGGCGCGGTGTTCGTCGCGGCTGTTATCCAGTTCGCCCTGGACGACGTGGGGGCGTTGACGCCGGGATGGCTGGCGATTTTCCTCAACTGGCGTGTCACCGCCGACCGTTCGGGGCTGTGGCTGGCCGGGGCGTACAAGGTCCGCCAGGTGACCTGGGAAGAGCTGCGCGCGGTCGGCTGCACCGGCGGTGCCCTGGAGATACGCCGCGTCGACGGGAGGACGTGGGCGCCGTCCCTGGGTTGGCCCTGGATGGAACGCCGGCTGCGCCTGCGCCCGTCGTACGTGAGAGCTGCGGAGGAGATCTCCGCCATGCACGCCCACCCGGAGCTCCGCCCCACCGAGGAGAGCCCGGACCGCGACCACGGCCTCCCGCTCGGCCCGCTGCTGACGGTGCTCTACGTCCTCTGGGCGGCCGCCCTCCTCATCCTGTGACCGGGGAGCCGGCACCCGGGCGTCCCGCATAAGCTCGGGGGCGGCGGGGCAGGCTGACTGCCGGGCGTCGCGGGCGAGGGGACTGGTATGGGCGAGGTGTTCTTCCGCAGGCTGAGCCGGTGGCAGGCCGATAGCGACCGGGAGGAGCTGGCGGACCTGCACGTGGCTGCCTACGAGGAACCCGCGGGCGAGGAATACCGCAACCGGGAACGCTTCCTGGCCCGACTCGCGGAGGATGTCCAGCGGCCGGGCTTCGACATGGTGGTGGCCGACGACCAGGACGGCGACGACGACGAACCCGCGGGGGTGGCGTACGGGTATCCGCTGCACCGTGACGGCTCGTGGTGGCGGGGATTCGTCGGTGCGGTTCCCGACGAGGTCGAGGAACTCACTGCTTCCGGGAAGGTGTTCGCCATCACCGAGTTGATGGTGCTGCCGGAGCACCGCCGTCGCGGGATCGCCGGCCGCCTCCAGGAGAGGCTGCTCTCCGCCGGCGACGCGGAACTGGTGGTCGTACTGCTCGACTCCGCCAACACGGGGGCGCGGGCCGCGTTCCGGGCGTGGGGCTGGGACGAGCTCGGTGAACTCCGGCCGGGTGCCGGGGGGTTGGTCCTCCAGGTGCTCACCCGGGCACTGCCGGGCTGAGCTCCAGCTGCGCCAGGGCGAGTCTCCCCGGCGCAGCTGTCGGCTCCGCGAACTCAGATAAGCGTGACGGTCGACCGGACACCGGTGGCGGGCTCCCCGGACCCCACCACACCGGTTGTGCAGCGTGTCCGCATCACCGACGGCCGCCTCACCCTGGAGACCGAGGTCGACGACGATCGGCCTGCTCGGCGGGATCGTCGGCGCGGCCCTGGGCATCGCCGTCGTGGTGGGTGTTGGCGTGTTCAAGGAGTGGACCCCGGTCCTGGACCTGAACCTCGCCCTCGGCGCCCCGCTCGCCGGAGCCCTCGTCGGCCTGCTCGGCGGTCTCTACCCGTCGCTGCGCGCGGCCCGGATGGAACCGGTGGACGCGCTCCGGGCGCCTTCCTGAGCCGCCGGCGGAAGGGCGGCGAACAGTCGGACGACGGACAGTCGGACGACGGACAGGATGGTCATGTGCCCGGCCGGATGTTCGGTGCGAAGCGGGCCAGGGCGACGGCCTCGATGGCCGCGATGACGTTGTACGCGAGTGCGGACACGGCGGTGAGGACCGCGACCGAGGCCCAGAGGTGGTCGTAGTCGAAGAGGGAGGAGTCCTTGAGCATGGCGTAGCCGAGGCCTTGTCCGGTGGAGAGCCATTCGGCGAGCATCGCGCCGATCAGGGCCCCGGGGACGCCGACGCGGGCACTGGCGAAGAAGGCGGGGACGGCGCTGGGCAGCATGACCTTGCGGGCGATGGTCCAGTCCCCGGCGCCGTACGCGCGGCACAGGTCGGCCGCCTGGCGGGAGGCGGAGCGCAGGCCGAAGGTCATGGTGACCAGGGCGGGGAAGAAGACGATCAGGCCGCTGATGACGGTGGTGGCCATCAGACCGCGGCCGAAGACGAGGGTGATGAGCGGCGTCATCGCCACCAGGGGCACGGACCGCACGACGACCGCCATCGGCAGCAGCGCCTGCTCGACGCTCCGCACCAGGACGAAGACGACCGCCACCGCCACCGCCGCCACCAGCCCGGCGACGAAGCCGAACCCGGCGTCGAGCAGTGTGCGGCCCAGACCGGAGGAGACCAGGGAGCGGTGGGCGCCCGCGTCCGCGCCCGTGAACAGGTAGTGGAAGATGTCGACCGGTGACTTGGCCACCAGCGGGTCCAGGTCGTAGATCTGCAGGAAGACGATCCACAGGACGATGACGGCCGCCATCGTCACGACCACGTTCAGCAGCGGGCGCAGCACGCCCGCCGCGAAGCGCAACGCGGGGGCCGTTCGTGTCTGTGTCGCGGTGCTCATGCGCCTGCGCCTTCCACTGTCGTCGTGCGCGACCACGGCAGGGCGTAACGGGCGACGAGCCCGACCGCGCCGTACGCCACGCCTGCCACCGCGCCCGAGACCAGGGCTATGCCCCAGGTGCGCGGTACGTCGAGCTGCTGCTGGGCGATGGTCATGGCGATGCCGAGCCCGCTGTCGACGCGGCCGAGGTACTCGCCGATGATCGCGCCGAGCAGCGCCGCCGGCCCGGCGATCCTGAGCGCGGCCAGCGTGCTGGGCAGCGCGGCGATCAGACGGACCCGCAGCATCTGCTGCCAGCGGCCGCCGCCGTAGGCGCGTACCAGGTCAAGCGAGGCCGGATCGGCCGAGCGCAGCCCGAGCAGCGCGCCGATGAGGGTGGTGAAGAAGACCGACAGTCCGGCCATCGCCGACATCGGCTTGTCTCCGTCCAGGACGAGCGACAGGATCGGGCCTATCGCGACGATCGGCAGGCAGTAGGAGGCCACCGCGATCTGGGTGACCACCCGCTCCAGTACGGGCACCAGCAGCACCAGCACCGCCAGGCCAAGCGCCAGCGCGTTGCCGAGCAGATACCCGGTCAGGGCCTCGCCCACGGTCTGTGTGACATGCGGGCTGTAGAAGGTCCAGCCGTCGTCGAACACACTCGCCACCACCGCCCAGGGGGTGGGTACGCCGTCCCCCGGGCCGAAGACCGTGGTGGACAGCAGCGACCACGCCCCGATCAGAGCCGCGAGGCCGACGGCCCCGCCGGTCCAGGAGGAGCGCCGGGCACTCATGACGCCTCCGCCGCGAGCCCGGCGGCGTCGGTGTCGGTGTCGGCGGGGGTGTCGGCGCGGCCGAAGAGGAGTTCCGACAACCGGTCGGCGTACGCGTGGAACTCGGCCGAGCGCATCATCTCCGGGGTACGCGGCCGGGGCAGGTCGATGGTGACGACCTCCACGATCCGGCCGGGCCGGGGGGACATCACGGCGACGGTGTCGCTGAGCAGCACGGCCTCGTTGACGGAGTGGGTGACCAGCAGGGTGGTCACCGCGCGGGCCTGCCAGATGCGCTGGAGTTCGAGGTTGAGCCGCTGGCGGGTCATGTCGTCCAGGGCGCCGAACGGCTCGTCCAGCAGCAGCACCTTGGGGTCGACGACCAGCGAGCGGGCGATGGCGACGCGTTGCCGCATGCCGCCGGAGAGCTGGGCGGGGCGGGCCTTCTCGAAGCCTTCGAGGCCGACCAGCCTGATGAGGTCGGAGATCGCCGCAGGGTCGGCCTTGATGCCGCTGATCTCCAGCGGCAGCCGTATGTTGGCGGCGACCGAGCGCCACGGCAGCAGCGCGGCGTCCTGGAAGGCGATGCCCAGGTGGTGCCGTTTGCGGGCCTCCTCCGGGTCCTCGCCGTGCACGAGCGCCGTACCGGAGGTCGGGCTGTCGAGCCCGGCGAGGATCCGCAGAACGGTCGACTTGCCGCAGCCCGACGGCCCGAGCAGCGCGAGGAACTGGCCCTCGGTCGTGTCGAGGTCGACGCCGGCCAGTGCGGGGACGCGCTGTCGGCCGAGCTTGAACTCCTTGCTCAGCCCGCGCAGGGACAGCCCGGTGCCGGCACCGGACGCGGACGGTGCGGGGTCGTCGGGTGCTTCGGGAACAGCGGCTGCGGTACTCATCAGTTGGCGACCTCGGTGTGCGGTGTGCGGTGTGCGGTGTGCGGTGCGGGTACGGGTGCAGGTACGGGTAGGGGTACGGGAAACCGGTACCGGCGGGCCGACGGGGCCGCACTGGTACCGCCGGAACCTCAGACGAGGCTGGGGTCCTCCTTGTAGACCTCTTCGAGGATCGAGAGGTCGAAGAGCTTGTCGGCGGTGATGTCGAGGCCGCCGTACTTCAGCGTCTTGACGTTCTCCTCGATCAGCTCCGGTGTGACCGTGAACAGGCCGCTCTTCCTGGTGTCGGCGCTCACCATCAGCTTGCTCTCGTCCTTGGACTCGAGGGTCTGCTCCTCGGTCGTCAGCCCGAGCCCCTTGCCGTAGGTCTCGGCCGCGAGCTTCGCACCGAGACCCGGGTCGGCGATGTTCGCCTTCCAGCCCTTGATCTCCGCGCGCAGGAACGCCTTGAGCAGGTCGCGCTGATCGTCGATGGTTTCCTGGCGGACGCAGTAGGTCTCCGAGACCAGCGGGTAGCCGGTGTCGGCGAGCAGCATCGTCGAGACCTTGAAGCCCTTCAGACGCAGCGTGTTCGGCTCGTTGGTCACGAAGGAGAACCAGCCGTCCACGGTGCCCTGGGTCAGGGGCAGCGGGTCGAACTGCACCGGCACCTTCGTTATCTTCGACTCGTCCAGCCCGGTGGCCTTGACGTACGCCGCCCACACGGACTCGTTGCCTGCCTGGACGCCGATCTTCTTGCCGTACATGTCCTCCGGCTTGGCGATCGGGTTCTTGGCCATCGACATGATGCAGAACGGGTTCTTCTGGAACTGGGCGCCGATGATCTTCAGCGGCGCGCCCTTGGCGACGGCGGCGCCGGTGATGTCGGGGGCGCTGATCGCGACGAGTGCCTTCTTGGTGACGACGTCCGTCTCCATCGGCGTCGCGGACGGGCCGCCGCCGATCAGCGTGACCTTCGAGAAGCCCTCGTCCGTGTAGTAGCCCTTGCTGTCCGCGATGTAGCTGCCCGCGAACTCGACGTTCTTGATCCAGGACAGCCGAAGCGTCAGCTCACCGAAACTCTTGCCACCGGGGGACGAGGAGGACGGGGAGGAGGATGAGTCGGAGCCGCCGCATGCGGCGAGCAGCGGGCCGCCGAGCAGCACGGCACCGCCCAGCTGCAGTCCCCGTCTGAGGAAGAGACGGCGGTCGGTCGCGGCGAACGCTCTGTCGTCACTGCTCGTACCTCTGGTCATGGCGCGAGTTCCTTTCACTGGCCGGGTGGGAGCCGGCTCATGGCGGACATGAAGAACATGGATGGAGCGAGGCCCGGACACTGCCGGGCCGTTCTCCGGTCGGGCGGCCACCTGGGGCCGGAGGCCGAGGAGAGGTTCGGGGGTGCGGCCGCGGGAGCGGCAGACGCCCGCGGATGGCCTGCTCGCAGGAGTTCCTCCTGGCGCGGCCGGAAGGCCTGGCAAGCACTCATGAGGCGTGCATGCCAGGATGACGGCGTAGGAGAGGTGCGTGGGAAGAGCGTGCGTCGGCAGGCCGGTCCGGGGAGGGACACCGCGAAACCGCGGACCGGGCAGGACTCCGGCCGCGTCAGCGGTACGAGGTCAGCCGGGAGCACCCTCGGACGTCGGATGTGAGCCGTGCGCCACGCGTCCGCGCGTCCAGGCCGACTGATGGACACGGCACCGGAGGTCCGTGCCGCGCTCGCTGACAAGGCTCATCGCGCTTCCCTCCGTGCTCGGTGCCGACTGTCTGCCGCCGGACGACCAGGCCGAGAGTGACGCACGTAGATTGCCCATCCGTTCCGCGTTCGTTTCTTACGGATTCCATGACCGGTTTTGACCCGGGTTGCCGACCCGGGTCAGCGTCGGAAGGTGAACTTCCGAATCGCGGTCAGGCAGGGCATAGGTTTTTTGCGGCCTGGAGCTGCTGAGCCTGGCCGCCTGGCGGATCGCGCCCCTTACGGAGACCCGCGCGGCGTTGCCCGGCGTCCCGGGACCAGTGGCATACGTACATCCCCGACGCCTCGTACCGCGACGTCTGCCCCGTCGAGGAGCACCTGGGCGGGTTGGGACGCGGGCGGCTTGCCGTGCACGGCGGCCACGACGTGTCTGTGCATGCCGTGAATCAGGTCACCAGCTCCGCCCTGCATCCTCCGCCCTCCGCCCTCCGCCGCCCGGCCCACCCGTGGGGCGGGCGGCGGAGGTGCGCTCAGCCCCTCGCCAGCCCCTTGAGCAGTAGTTCGACCAGTCGCCGCGGGTCGTACCGGGCGTCACTGTCATGGCCGATGCAGAGGTTGCCGATGCCGCGCATCAGCTCGTAGGCCTGTGTACCGGGCGTACCGGGCCTGATCTCGCCGGCCTCGACCGCCGCGTCCAGCAGCTGTGCGCAGACCGGTACCAGGCGGTCGAGGAAGTAGGCGTGCAGTGCGTCGAAGCCGCTGGTGTCCGACTGCATCGCGTTGGCGAGGCCGTGCTTGGTGACCAGGAAGTCGACGAACAGGTCGACCCACTGGACCAGTGCCGTGAGCGGTGAGCCGGCGCCGGCCAGCAGGGCCGGCCCGGCCTCTGCGCAGGCTTCGACCTGGTGGCGGTAGACGGCGACGACGAGATCCGCCCGCGTCGGGAAGTGGCGGTAGATCGTCCCCATCCCGACGCCCGCTCGGGCCGCGATCTCGCGGATGGGCGCGTCGACACCGGAGGTGACGAACACTGCGGCGGCGGCGGTCAGCAGCGTCTGCTGGTTGCGCTGGGCGTCGGCCCGCCTGCTCCGGGCAGGCACTTCCCCGGACTGGCCTGCAGGTTTCACCACGCTGTTCTACCTCCGGCTTCTCCACCTTTGACAAAGCGGAACAGTGCTCCGTATCGTAAACGGAGCAACGTTCCGCTTTCGCGTTTCAGTGTAAGGG
Source organism: Streptomyces sp. NBC_00576 (assembly GCF_036345175.1). Classification (NCBI taxonomy): domain Bacteria; kingdom Bacillati; phylum Actinomycetota; class Actinomycetes; order Kitasatosporales; family Streptomycetaceae; genus Streptomyces; species Streptomyces sp. NBC_00576. The sequence goes on from NZ_CP107780.1 coordinate 6,384,656, forward strand.
AAGTACGTGTCATGAGCGAAACACCCGTCCTCTCCATCGCTCCGGTAGTGCTGCCGACCCCCGACCGGCCAGTGGACCTGCGGATACGGGTCTCCGCTCCCATGGCCGGGGACGAACTGCCCGTCATCCTCCTCTCGCACGGCCAGGGTTACTCCAACAACCTCTCCTCGCTGAACGGTTACGCCCCCCTCGTCAACTACTGGGCGGCGCACGGCTTCGTCGTCATCCAGCCCACCCATCTCAGCTCGACGACGCTGACCCTGCCCTCCGACACCCCCGGGGCGCCCATGTACTGGCGGTCACGCGCCGAGGACATGACGCGCATCCTCGACCGGCTCGACGAGATCGAGGCCGCCGTCCCGCAGCTCGCCGGGCGCCTGGACCGGGGCAGGGTCGCAGTGATCGGGCATTCGATGGGCGGGCACACCGCGAGCCTGCTGCTGGGCGCCCGGCTCGCCGACCCGGACGACGGGGCGGAAGTGAACCTGACCGAGCCCCGGATCAGGGCGGGCGTGCTGCTCGCCGCGCCCGGACGGGGAGGCGACGCCCTCACCCCGCACGTCACGGAGAACTGGCCCTTCTTCTCGACCACGGACTTCTCCCGCATGACGACACCCGCGCTCGTGGTCGCCGGCGACAAGGACGCCTCCGCCTTCCTGACGGTCATGGGCCCGGACTGGCACACAGACCCCTACGTCCTCGCCCCGGGCCCCAAGTCCCTGCTCACGCTGTTCGACGCGGAGCACGGCCTCGGCGGTATCTCCGGATACGACGTCGCCGAGACCACGGACGAGAGCCCGGCCCGGGTGTCCGTGGTCCAACGGCTCACCTGGGCCTACCTCCGCACCGAGCTCTACCCCGGGGACCCCGCCTGGCAGACGGCGCGCGACGAACTGGCGGCCGGCTCCGACCCGCTCGGGCAGGTCGAGTCCAAGTGACCAAGTGACCCACCTTCACGACGCCCTCCGCATCTTCACCACGATGTCCGAGGAAGAAGCAGCAGCGCGCATCAGGTTCTCCTGCTCGCGAAGCAGGTTCTCGTATTCGCCGTACGACTGTACCGAGTCCCGCCGTCGAACAGAGGGGCACGAGAAGCTCAGCAGCGGATCAGTACAGGCCCCTGTACGCCTGCCAGCCTGTCGCGATCCTCGTGCGGGCGCCGAGCGCCCCCTTGCCGTTGCCGGAGTTGCGCCACACGTTGCCGGCCGTGTCTCGGGAGACGATGTCCGCCTTGGCGTCGCCGGTGATGTCGCCGACGCCGATGACGGTGTTGTAGTTCGAGCCCCAGCCGGTGGCGACCTTCACCCGGGCCCTGAAGCCGCCGGTGCCGGTGCCGTCGTACCGCCACAGGATGTTGGACTTGTCCTGGGCCAGCAGGTCACCGCGGCCGTCGCCGTTGAAGTCGCCGACGCCGACGATCTTCTTGTAGCCGGACCAGTTCGCGGCGATGCGCACCCGTGCCGACAGCTTGCCCGCACTCGTGCCCTTGTAGAGGAACAGCTCGCCCGTCGACGCCTTGCGCGCGATCAGGTCCGGGCGGCCGTCGCCGGTGATGTCACCCGGAGAGGTCAGCAGGTTGTACTGGTTCCAGCCGGTGCCCAGGGAGGTGTGCGGGGTGCCGGTGAGGAAGGCCTGCCCACGCATGGTCCGGTACGCCCGCAGTTCGCCGTTGCTGAACCGTACGAGGATGTCGTTGCGGCGGTCGCCGTTCAGGTCGCCGAACGGGACCGGCGTCACTGAGGAGGGCCAGCCCGAGGCCGCCATGGCAGGGCCGAAGGTGCCCTTGCCGGTGCCGGGCCGGTAGCTGATGACACCGGATGACGAGAGGGTGAGGATGTCCCCGATCCCGTCGGGCGCCCAGGTGCCGCTGTTGGTGAAGTCGCGGCGTACGGCGGCCCCGGTGGACACGTTCACCGCCTGCGACATCGTCAGCGCGGCGCCGGACCGGTCGGCGGGCCGCGCTGTCAGCTTGAGCGTGTACGCGCCGTTGGGCACGAGCGCACCAGCGGTGTCGCGGAGGTTCCACCGTGCGGTCAGGTTGCCGTCCACCTCGCCGCCGGTGAGCGTACGCACCACGGCGCCGGTGGCCTTGCTGGTGAACGTGGCCGTCCAGGAGGAGGCGGGCTTGGAGAGCAGTCCGCGCCACTGCCACCACGGGTTGGTGCTCGCGCTGCTCTCCCAGGCGTTGTCGGTCACCTCGGACTCGGTGACGGCGAGCGGCTGGGCGGCGACCCCGCTGGGCACCAGATGGATCCGGTGGTCCGCGTCGACGTAGGCCGCCGGTCCGCCGAACTTGTCGACGGTCCAAGTCACCCCGCGCAGGCTGGAGTTGCCCACCGCCAGGTCACCGATCTTCCGGGTGGCCGCGCTGCCGTCGGCGAAGTCGGTGAGGAGGAGGGCTCCAGCCGAGGTGTCGTGGCGTACGAGATAGCCGTCGCCGAGCAGCGCCTCGCCGGACGGGACGGGGATGTTCTTCTTCGCCGTACGGTCCCAGACGCCGGCGGAGGCCGTCGGACCGCAGGACCAGTAGATCCAGCGGCCGACCGCCTGCAGTTCCTTGGGGATGCAGGGGGCACCGGTGTTGACGGAGTCGGTGGTCTTGCCCGTCTTCAGGTCCCGGGCGTTGACGTAGCCGTTGGCCGTGCCCGGGGTCCACAGCCTGGTTCCCCATACGGAGGCGGCGGTGACGGAGCGGGTGAGGATCGGCTTGAGGTCGGTGTAGACGCCGAGGTCGCCGACGTACTGCTTGGCGGGGGAGGAGCCGTTGACGATCGCGTAGCGGCCGGTGATGTCGAGAACGGTTCCGGCGGCCGAGGGGTTGAAGAAGGTGCCCGCGTCGTCGGCGTTGTCGATCGACCCGACGCGTGACCCGGGCCCGTTGGGGGTGGGGTCGGCGGTGAACATCACCGCGCGCCCGTCGCCGGTGGAGTAGGGGCCCGTCCTTCCGAAGCCGTCCCACATCCGCCAGGTTGGTGTGCCCGGCGAGTAGGACGTCCCGGTGGTCGAGACTCGGCGGGTGTAGAAGGCGCCCATGAAACTGCTGTCGGCCTCCTCGGTGGCCAGGTTGCCGTTCTGCAGCGACAGCCGGTCGATCTTGGCGATCATCGGAGGGACGACAGTCGTCTGCGACACTGTCGGCGCGCCCGCCCCTGTGTCGGCGACCTTCCGTACCGCCCAGTGCCCGGCGTCGGCACCGCCCGCGACCAGCAGGCCGCCGTCGGGCGCCGGGGTGACCGAGGTGTTCGCGTGCCGGAGCAGGGTGATCGGGTCACCGCCTGCCAGCGGAACGGCCATGAGCTGTTCGCCCGACATGTCGACGAAGTCGTGCGGGTCCGAGGGCACTGAACGGGCGACCACGAGCCAGCGTCCGGCGATGCCCAGGTAGGGGGTGCCCTCGGTGCCGGGCAGCCTCACCGTCGTCTCGGCGGCGGACAGGTCGGCGCGGTTCAGGACGTGGGCGGTCGGGCCGGACGCGTACCAGACCAGCCGGTCCGCGCTCAGTGCGACGGCCGTCGGAGCGGCGGACACCGTCACGTCGCCGACGACCTTCGCTGCGGCCAGGTCCACCAGCGCCAGGTGCCGCTTGTATCCGAGCGTGTAGCTGATGACGGCGGTGCCGCTGTCGCCGCCCAGGACCGTGAAGTTGGCGGTGATGCCGGTCGGCCAGCCGTCGACGACCGTGCCCTCGGCGGGCGCTCCGTCGCCGTACAGCCACAACACCCGGTTGCCGTCGGCGTCCTGAGCCTGGGTCAGCACGTGTCCGCCGTACGTGGCCATGTACCGGCCGTGGGTGATCGCGACGTCCGTGCTGGTACCGGCGGCCATGTCCCGCAGGACGACCTTCTCGGTGGGCGAGACGACATCGGCCACGGTGTCGGCCGACGAGCCGAGGTACGCCGGGAGGTCGAGCCGGGCGAGGGCGCCCAGTTCAGTCGTCGTACCGGTGTCGTACGACGTCCACAGATAGCCCGAACTGCCTTCCTGGGCGTGCAGATAGCCACTCGCGCCGGCGGCGTACAGGTGGTCCCCGCGCGGGACGTACCGGTCCGACTGGAAGACCGTGTCCGCCGCGACGGCGGTCTCCGCGCCGGCCGGGACGGAGAGCGGACCGGGACCGGCGGTCACGGCGAGTACGGCGAGCGCGGCTATGACGCCACGGGCGGCGGTACGACGGGCCAACGCGGGGCCTCCTGGGCAAGGAAGAGCAGAAAGCGTGGCGGGACGACCGCGGTCACAGCCGCGCGTCAGTGGTACTGCGGATGATCTCCAGCCCCCCGGCTGTCCCCCATGCAAGGCGCCCCAAAGCTAACAGCAGCCCCATATCCATCAGAACCAGGTACCGGTCAAACAGCACCACGTACCGGTCAAAGGCTCCGTTCGCCCCGTTCGGCTCGCTCGACAGTCCGCGCCAGGATTCCCAGCGTGGCGCGCAGCGCCGACTCCTGGAGGATGGGGAAGACCCCGGCGGCCCGGTACCGCTCGTGGATGCGGCTCCAGTCGTAGTACGAGGTCACCTCGGTGCCGTTCGCGGTGGGGCGGAGGCGGTAGCCGAAGTGGTGGTTGACGGAGGGCTGGAAGTCGGGGGACGTCGGGGTCCACTCGATGAGCGTGTCCTGCTCGAACCGGGTGATCTCCACGGTGACGTCGTAGCGGCCCATCGGCCGGTCGTTCAGCGCCTCGCGGTCCATGTGGACGACGAACGAGTCGCCGGCCGCGCGCACGGCGTCGCCGTCGGCGGCCTGGAGCATGCCCGAACTGTCGATCGCCACATGCCCGTCGGGGTCGCAGAGGAGGCCGAATATCCGGGTCGCCGGTGCCGCGATGGCACGGGTCACCTCGAACCGCTCCACCTGATCCGCCTGATCCGCTCGCTCCGACTGATCGGCTCGCTCCGTCTGCTCCGCTGTCATGACTTCCCCGCTCACTCTCGTCGCTGCTCGTGGCCGCGCGAAATCCTAGTCGCCGGCCCGGTTGTACCTGGCGGCGACCAGCGCGATGTCGTCCTCCGGGTCGGCGGGAGCGACCTGGTCGAGGACCTGGTCGAGGAGGTCCTCGGGGGCCGGGCAGCCGCGGACGCGGGTGAGGCGGCGCAGGGAGGCGTCGATGTCCTCGTGTCGGCGTTCGATGAGGCCGTCGGTGTAGAGGAGGAGGGTGTGGCCCGGCTCGCAGGGGGCCGTGAAGGAGACGTACCGGCTGTGCCCTGTGCCCAGGGGCGGTCCGGGTGGGACGGGGAGGAGCGTGGCCCGGCCGTCGGGCTGGAAGACGACGGGGGGCAGATGGCCGGCGCTGGCGTAGGTGCAGATGCCCTTGGCGGGGTCGGCGATGGCGATCACGCAGGTCGCGGGACGGTCGGCGGCCGTGGTGTGCAGCAGGTGGTCGAGTTCGAGCAGGATGCGGTCGGGGCCGGGTTCACGGGCGGCGACCACGCGCAGCATCGCCTGGTAGCGGCTCATCGCGACGGCGGCCTCCAGTCCGTGGCCCATCACGTCGCCGAGAGCCAGCAGCGTACGTCCGTCGTCGAGGGCGACGGTCTCGAACCAGTCCCCGCCGACGAGCACGCCCCGCCCGGCGGGCCGGTAGCGGTAGGCGACGTCGATGTCCGGGTGCGGGCGGCCCGGCTCGGCCAGCAGGGCGCGCTGCAGCTGCACGACGGCGTTGTGCTCGGTGGTGTAGCGGCGGGCGTTGTCGAGGCTGATCGCGGCCCGGCCGGCCAGGTCCTGGGCGATCACGGCGTCGGTCTCGTCGAACAGGGGAGAGCCGCCCGCCCGGATCATGGTGACGGTGCCCACGTCGTGGCCGCGTGCGGTCAGCGGCACGACCAGGGCGGAGTGGATGCCGGCGGCAAGGTAGGCGGAGACGTCCCCGGTGTGGGCGGCGGCGCGGCCGATGTCCTGCTCGTCCATCAGGTTGTCGATCACCGGACGCCCGGCCGCCAGACAGCGGACGACGGAGGAACCTGGCTTGTGGTCGACGTACTCGCCGGGCCGGGCCAGTGGCCGCATCACGGTCTCCAGCTCGGGCACCGCCGCCAGCGCCACCCGGCGCAGCCGCAGGGATCCGTCGCGGGGCGCCCGGCTGGTGCCGTGTTCCGGGAGGACCTTCACGGTGGCCGAGTCGGCGAGCTTCGCCACCAGGAACTCGGCCAGCTCCTGGCAGGTGGTGTCCATGTCCAGGGTGGTACCGACACGGGTGGCGGCCTCGTCGAGCAGGGCCAGGCGCTCACGGGCCCGCTCCAGCTCCCGCTGCTCCTGCCGGGCGGCCGAGATCTCCAGCACGATGCCGACGATCCCCAGGGTTCGGCCGTCCTGCTTCAGCCGGTGGTAGGCGCCGTGCCAGTAGCGGCGTTCCAACGGGGAGTCGGCCTGGGTGTGGCCGCTGGAGATCGTCTCGCGGGGGATACCGTCCGCGATGACGGCACGCAGTACGTCCTCGCGGGCCTCGACCCCCGGGACGACCTCGGCGACGGTACGGCCGAGGTGCTCGGCGGCCGGTACGCCGTTCATGTGGGCCAGGGTGGCGTTGACGTACCGGAAGCGCAGCTCGGTGTCGAGGACGGCGATCGCCGCGGGCGTCCCGTCGAAGAGCTGACCCAGCAGCTCGTGCACCCGCGCCGACCAGGCGTGCCAGAAGGCCGGATCGCCCTCCGGCGGCGCCACACCGGTGGCCTCGCTCTCGCCCTTGCCCGCGCTCTCGTCGCCGGCCCGCTGCCGGTCCACCCCAGCATCCGATCACGGGTCGGCGGGTAGCGCACGCGGGGGCGCGGCTGCGGCAGGACTTCCCGCTTCAGCGAAACTCGTGCACTACCTGGATCTCGCCGACAATGTGGGCGTTGAAGTCGTCCAGCTCCTCGGCCGGAACCCAGAGCTCGAGGATCGTCTGCCCCCCGGCCTGCTGGACGGGATACCGGCCCAGGAACTCCGAGTCGACCTCGAACCGGGTGACGAAGCCGGCACCGTCGTGCTTCACGTTCCAGTCTCGCGCGATCTTGATCGCGTAGTCCTCGTTGAGGACGGGGTAGAAGATCGGCTGCTCGGGGAGCCGAGGTGGCCACGCACGCCAGTTCAGATCACGGACCAGGTCCAGTTCCTTGGGGCCGGTGGGGCGCCACAGGGTCGTTGTCGCTTGCCGGCTGGTCATATCTGAGGGTTAGCTCCGCGTGGAGAGGTCGAACTCCCCGGCCTTGGCGCCGGCCAGGAAGGCCTGCCAGCCGTCGGGGGTGACGGTGAGTATGGGGCTGGCCTGGTCCTTGCTGTCGCGTATGGCTCGGCTGCCTACTGCTGTGGGAGCCACCTCCAGACAGTTGCCTTCCTGCATGGAATGCGATGACTTCCGGAAGGGGCCTATGAACTGGGTCACGTTGCGTCTTCCTTGCTGGTCCGCAGGACGCGCCGGATGAGCTTCGCACTCGCGTCCGGTGTCAGTGCTGACGAGCGTAGTAGGTCGTACGCGTTGGCGTAAGCCGCCAGATCTTCGGGACTCTCCAGGTGCACATGCAGCGCTACCCGGCGTGCATGTGACCGAGCGTCAGGGGTACTCCGCCATGCCCGAACCCACCTCACTCCAGCCCCGCCCCGAGTCCAACCAAGCCACCACCTTCCGCCTCCCCAAGCACCCCAGAAACGTCCCCGACGCCCGCGCCCAGGTCCGCAAGGTCCTCGCCGACTGGGGTCTGCCCACCGAACTCGCCGCCGACGTCGCCCTCGTGGCCACGGAGTTCGTCAGCAACTCCGTACGGCACTGCGAAGTGACCTTCGCCCTGATCGAGGTGACCCTCACCCTCCATGGCAGCCAGCTCCTGCTGGAGGTCTCCGACCCCGACAAGGAGAAGCTCCCCGCACCCCGTGCCGCCGGCCAACACGACGAGAACGGGCGCGGATTGGCCGTGCTCGCGGCACTCGCCGGGCAATGGGGATGCGACCTGCGCCGGTTCACCAAGTGCTCGTGGGCCACCTTCCCGCTGCCGGAAGTCGCCCCCGCATGTTCCGGTTGACGGCCCGACTGGTCACCCAACCCGCCTCCGTACTCCGCCCCCGCCCACCAAGCCCACCAGCCCCACCCGAACTCACCCAGCCACCACGCACCCGTACGTCTGGACGCTGCCCAGCCCCCGCGACGCCCGCTGGCGACGCTGGCACCGGCACAAGAACCCGACCGACCTGCTCCTCCCCGACGAGGACTGCTGGCAGCAACCACCACCCCGACCCCCGAACTGGACGACGACCGACAACGTCGTACGCCTCTACGTCCTCCAGGCCCTGAGCGAGGAGTGCTGACCTGCGTGTTTGTAGGCACTTCTTTGGGCACCACCGCACGGACCAGAAGTGGCTCCACGGTGTACGAAGTTGATCTGGCTCCACCGTCGGTCGAAGGATCGGTAGAGCGGTGGCAGACGTCGGTAGGGTGGCCTGTTGTGGACGCGGGGGCAGGAAACGAGATGGTTGCGGTCCCGTCGGGACAGGTGACGCTGTCGGACCGGCGGACGCAGAGCAGTTGGCCGGTCGAGATCGCACCGTTTCAGATGTCGGCGTTCCCGGTCACGCAGTCCTGGTTCGCACAAGTCACGGGCCGACGGCCGAGTAGCGCCCAGGGTGAGCGGCTGCCGGTTGAGGGCGTTTCGTGGTGGGACGCGGTCCAGTTCTGTAACACCTTGTCCCGGCATGAGGGGCTGACGCCCGCGTATCACCTGTGCGTCGACGCCGAGACGACCGAGTGGGACACCTCCGCAGACGGGTACCGGTTGCCGACCGAGGCCGAATGGGAGCACGCCTGCCGTGCGGGCACTACTGGCCCGCGGTACGGCCAGCTCGACGAGGTTGCCTGGTACCAGGGGAATTCCGATGAGCGGATCCACTCTGTCGGCGGCAAGCAGCCCAACGCCTGGGGCCTGTACGACATGCTGGGCAATGTGTGGGACTGGTGCTGGGACGTCTACGACGCCGAGGTGTATGGGGCCTACCGGGTGCTCCGTGGTGGTGGATGGGCCGACGAGCACTGGAGCTGCCGGGCGTCGGTGCGGCGGCGCAGCCACCCGACCTTCCGGATCGACGACGTGGGATTTCGCATCGTGCGCTCCACATCATTGCCTCGGCCTGTTTTCGCAGGGTCATGATCGGCAATGAGAATGGGGCCACCTCTACCGGGTGACTTCTGCCGTGGTCTGCATGAAGCCGTGTGTCCGTGCGGTCGGAAGCGGGTCGGGTGGATGGGTTGGGGGGGTTCCCGGGGTCCCTCTGGGCTGTGTCCCTGACAGGCATGGCTTGGCTTGGCTTGGGTGGCCCCGATCTTGCGTGTGAGCCTTGGGCCCTTGTTTGCACCGAGTTCGCGGACGGGTCCGCATATCGATCCGGCGGTAGCGTGATCGTCATGACGGCTGAGGGCGAGGCGCTGTTCGGCGGGATGGCGAACGCGGGGGCGGTCTTCCGCCGGGGTGCGCTGGTTGAGCGGCCGGCGCCGCGCAACGCACGCGCCCTGCATGCCTATCTCCTCGCGCTGAAGGAGCACGGCTTCGACGCGGCGCCGGCCCCTGTCGGTCTCACCGCGGACGGCCGTGAGCAGCTGACCTTCATCCCAGGCGACGTGGCTTTGCCACCCTTCCCGAACTGGGCGATGACGAAGGCTGCTCTCGAATCGGTGGGGAGCCTGCTGCGGCGCTTGCATGAGACCAGCGCGGCCGTGGCGGTCGACACCCATGCCGAGTGGCCCTGGGACCTGGCCGACCCGGAGGGGGGAACGATGCTGTGCCACAACGACGTGTGCCCGGAAAACGTCGTCTTCCGCGACGGCCATGCCGCTGCCCTGATCGATTTCGACTTGGCGGCCCCGGGCCGCCCCCTCTGGGACATCGCCATGACCGCACGCTATTGGGTGCCCATGCTCGATCCCGGATCCGCAGCTGCCCTCCACCCCTCCGGGCTGGATGCGCCCGCACGGCTGCGGATCCTTGCCGACAGCTATGGCCTCTCGGCGGGGGACCGCACTGAGTTGCCCGGCGTCATCGAGCAGGCGACGGAGGTTTGCCGGGCCTTCGTTGCCCGCCGCACGGCCGACGGTGACCCTGTCTATCTCCAAGCGCTGGCCGAGCGTGGCGGATGGGAACGCTGGGACCGTATGCAGACGTGGCTGGTGGACCACCGCAAGACGTTCACGACTGCCCTGCTGAACTGACCGGACCGGACGTTCGAGGCCAAAGGTCCGCGACTTCAGCCGAGCCGGGTCGGCAACCCTCCACACACCTGTCGGGGATGCGTGACGGAGGTCCACCGAGGCTTCGAAACTACCGCCAACAACCCCCACCCGGGCCAGCGGAACCACCCAATCGAAGTGGGGCCAAATCACCTTGCTGCAGGGGCGTGAATCACACCAGTCCGTGCCCCATCCACCCCGGCCGTGGAGCCAAAACAACTCCGTGCACTGGAGCCAAAACAAGGGTCTGGCCCAAGTTGTGTGGGCCGACTACGCAGGGTCACGCGAGGAGGACGCGTTTCCGGAGGAGCGGGAAGCCTGCTCGGCCGAACATCTGCCTCTTGAGCATCTTGATCCGGTTCACTGCCCCTTCCACTGGGCCCGAGTTCCAGTCGGTGGTCAGTCCGGCGGTCACTGCGTCGAAGTCGGCTTCCAGGCCGACGGCGAAGGTGCTGACGCCGGGGAGGCCGGCGGTCATGGCGTCGGTGATCCAGTCGGTGAGCCGGCCGCCGTCGAGCGTGGTGAGCATCTCGGCGAACGAGCCGACCAGATGGGCGGTCGTCTCCAGCTCCGGGCACTGGTCCAGGACCGTCTTCCTGCGGATCTTCTCTTCTTCGGTGAGGGTTGCGGGGTGCCGGGTGAGCCAGCCGGTGACCTGGCGGATCGACGGCGCGGCCGGCGCCGGCGGGGTGCCGTTCGACGCGGGCAGGGCCTTGCGGACCCACAGCTGGACGGTGGAGTAGTGACCGCGGAAGCCTCGGGCTGTGATCTCGCGGTGGAGATCGAGGATGGTCACCTTCCCTTCGGTTTCGGCCCAGCGTTGCGTCAGGTAGGGCTTGAACGGGTCGAGTTTGCTGGGCTGTTGGCGCTTTCGGCCCTTGACCATGTCCTGCCAGCGGGCGGCGCGGGCGTACCGCTGGACGGTATGCCGTCCCCAGCTCAGGTGCCGGGCGATCTCCCGGAGCCCCAGTCCCTGGGCGAGCAGGTCGTGGACGAGCGCGTGATGCACCCGGGCGCGTTCGGCGAACTTTCCGGACGGCTCGTCGTCCTCAGGGGCCGGCGCGTCCGTGGTCTCCCACTCAGGTTCGGGCCGAGGTGCCGGGACGGGAAGGTCACGGAGGCAGGGGCGATGGGCGGCGACCGTCTTCTCGGCCGCGTTGGCGAGGTTCTGCCACAGGTGGAAGCGGTCGGCGACTTGCAGAGCCTGTGGTGCGGCGGTGTGAGCCGCGTCGGCGTAGGCCCCGGAGCGGTCGCGGCAAATGACCTCGATCTGCGGGTGCCGGGCCAGCCACGGTGCGAGGGTGGCGGCGTCCCGTTCGGGCAGCAGGTCCAGGACCCGGTGCGTCTCCGCGTCGATCACCACGGTTCCGTAGACGTGCCCGCGGCGCAGTGCGAAGTCGTCGACCCCGACCGCCCTCGGCCGGGTCGCAGGCGGGTCGGGGAGGTCCATCACCCGCCGCAGCAGCGTATTGCGGCTGGTGACGATGCCCAGGTGTGTGGCGAGGCGGGCGCCGGCCCGGCCGGCCAGTGCCAGCCCGACCTTGCTCATCGTGGACCGCAGACGCTCGGTGGCCCGGCCGTGGCGCCTGGTGAGTCCCGGCACCTGTTCGACGAACGTGCGCCGCGGGCATGCCGCGCTCGCGCAGACGAACCGGCGGACTCGCAGTACCAGTACGCACGGCCGTCCGGCACAGGCCAGGTCCGCGGGGAAGCGCAGGTAGGAGCCGTGGATCTGAGCCGACCAGTCCCCGCAGGCCGGGCAACAAGCGCCGCTTGCGGTGCATCGCACCTCGACGCGTATCGCTTCGCCGTCCATCTCGGCGGACGTGAACACGACCTTCGTGTTCGACGGGAACAACAACTCTTGCACTGGAGACGGATCTTCGTTCACGGCAACCGAATGTCGAGCACCTCAGCCATACGAGGAGCGAAATCAAGGCGACTTCCGAACCCCCGCCATAAAGATCAACAGCTACAACGAGTAGCCGGCTTACACAACTTGGGCCAGACCCCAAAACAAGTGCTTACAGACACCTGCGTCGGCCAGCGTCCGTTTCCGGCCTGTTGTCAGTGGCGGGATCTAGGTGTGGTGTCTCAGGAGACTGGTTACGGCTGAAGCTTGTCTCGTCGCGCAGTAGCCCTCCCCGTATCCGGGGAGGGCTACTGGCGGGGCTCCTCGGTGGCGCGGTGTGGTGGTTTCCAACTCCTGACCCCCGCCCGCCGGTTCTCCTTGCCCCTACAGGTAGGCGGGTCTGCCCGTTCGTCTCTCGTGCCGCGCGCGTGTGTGCTGGTAGACAGGGAGGTCGGACCCCTGAGGAAGAGGAGCCGGCGTGCGGGCACGGAGAAGTCGGGACAGCGAGCGGGAACTCCTGGCCGTGCCGACGGCCGGCGCGAAGCGGCCGGTGGCGGGTGCGGCCGGGCCGCTCGGTATGCAGCCGGCGATCGGCAACGCCGCGGTGGTGCAGTTGCTGCGGCGAGCCGGGCACCCCGGGGCGCTGGACCGGCACCGGCACGGATCCGGATGCGGGCATACCGAGGAGCCGAGGCAATCAGAACAGTCGGAGCCGTCGGCGCAGTCGGTGGTGCAGCGTTCGACGGTGCCCGGCGTGCTGCGCGGCAGCGGACGGGCGCTGGACACGACCACCCGTACCGACATGGAGGGCCGCCTCGGCGCCGACTTCTCCGACGTACGGCTGCACACCGGCGCCGAGGCCCGCCGTTCCGCCGCCGAGATCGGTGCGCGTGCCTACACCTCCGGCAACCATGTCGTCATCGGCGACGGCGGTGGCGACCGGCACACCCTCGCCCATGAGCTGACCCACGTCATCCAGCAGCGCCAGGGCCCCGTCGCGGGTACCGACAACGGCGACGGGCTGTCCGTCTCCGACCCCGGCGACCGCTTCGAACGGGAGGCCGAGGCCAACGCCCGGCGCGCGCTGAACGGTCCTCCCGTCGCGCGGACCGTCGACGCCGACCGCTCCGCGCACGGGGGCGACGGCAGCGCCGTCCAGCGGGTGAAGCGCACCCGCGAGGAGAGCACGGAAGAGGAGATCTCCGAGGACGCGGTCAACCTGATCGCCGCCTCCGCCGGGCGGGAGGAGACCTACGCGGGCGGGCAGGGGCGCAAGCTCCCCAAGACGCCCGAGGAGGCAGCCTGCTGGGAGTGGGCTGTGCGGGCCGCCGCGGACTCCGGCGGCCTCGACCGGGGTGAGTACTGGAGCTATCTCATCGGCCTGAGCCAGGAGGACGACGTACGGGAGCTGGACCAGGTGGAGCCCGTGGTCAGAAGCGATCTGGACCGGTTGCGGGGCGACATCACGGCCGCGGGCATGGCCTTCGACCCCGGGAACCTCGACGCCCCGAAAGACGAGGCCGCGATCCGCCCCCTCATGGAACGGGCGGTCCGGACCTTCGTACAGTCCCACGGCCTGCGGATCGACGCCGCGAACCCGGCGGGCTGGATCATGTGCCACTACCGGATGGACGGCGCTTTCGGCGTCCCCGAGCACTTCTGGATCGAACTCCCCGTCCCGGCGGGCGGACGGGTGCTCCTCCAGACCGTCCCGGACATCCCGTACATCGAGGCAGGCGGCACCGATCTGCGCTGGCACGACGAGAACAGCGTGGCAGAACGGCAGGAAGGGCACGCGACCTACCAGACCATCGAGGTGCCGGTCGCGGCGCTCAAGGGCCGTCACTCCGAGATCATCAACGGCATCATGGCGAGGGGCCGACGCACTCGTCGCAAGCCGACGGCGTCCTCCTCCGGAACCTGACGGGTCCTGCGAGCCGGACCCGGCCGGTCCGGCCGGTTCGTTTCCGGGCCGGCGTTCGCGGAGGTCCAGCCGTGGTTCGCCGAACTGCTCGCGCTCGTCGAGTCGAGGGAGCACGACCGGTTCAACGACGCGATAGGTTGCCCGCCATGACTGGACTCGGACCCGTTGCCTGGCCACCTGCCCCGATAAGGACCGAACGGCTTGTGCTCCGCGAGTCCGAGGCCCGGGACCGTGCGGCGTTCATCGAACTGCTGGCGTCGCCAGAGGTGCACACCTACCTTGGCGGCCCCCGGCCGCGTGACGAGCTTGAGCGCGAGATGCCCGGGGTGCCCGAGCGGTGGCCCGGGAGTTTCGTTGTTGATCTCGACGGGGCGATGATCGGCCTGATCCTGCTCAGAAGAGCAACGGAGCACCGTCGCCCGGCGGCCGAGGGGAAGGTCGATCTCGGCTACCTGTTCCTGCCGCGGGCGTGGGGATTCGGGTACGCCGCCGAGGCGTGCGCGGCGGCGCTCGACTGGTTCGACGGCGTCCTTCCCGGCGAGCCGGTGGTGCTCGCCACCCAGACCGCCAACGTCAGCTCGATGCGCCTCGCGGCGAAGCTGGGGTTCACCGAGGTAGAGCGGTTCGAGGCCTGGGACGCCGAGCAGTGGCTCGGCCTGCGGTCCCCGGTCGCGCGGGCTGGCTGAGCGGCCCCCGATCTGACGTTCAGGTCACGTCAGGTGACCACGGAAGCGGGCCCGCGTGTCGTCACGCGGGCCCGCCGTTTTCGAGTGGGCGGTCAGCGCCACTCAGTGTTCCGGGCCTACGACGACGAAGGGCCCCCGGAACATGCCGGGAGCCCTTCTCCTTCTCTTTCGGTTACGCCGGGAAAACGCGGTCCAGAACTGACCGCACTTCCCTGATCTCACGCTTCCATCGATCACTCGTCATGATCTCGCGATCCCAGGCGACCACGGGCTCGTCCCCCGACACGCAGTAGCCGTAGATCTGGTCCGCGATGTCGTCCGTGAAGAGGTGGTCGAAATGAAAGGCCCCCTCGAACGTCAGCCACGCGATTCCCTCCGCGTGCGCAGCCGCTTTCCGCAGGCACTCCCGCAGATATCCGGGGAAGTCCGGGTCGTCCAGGCGATCGTCCTCGAAGGTGAGGTCGTACTCCTGGACGGTCGCCTGCCGCTCCCTGGGCTCGGAGGTCATCTCATAGAGGCCGACCTCGTCCGGACAGGTGCCGGAGATGTCGAACTCGCCTTTCTCCAGGCGAGGTTCGACCCGCCCGATCGTGAAGAGGATGACGACCGCGGGGCCACTCCACGTGATGGCCTCCTTGAGGGCGCTCACAGGAGGCCCCACTGCGCCAGTCTCTTGGCCCCGGGCATCATCGCGGTGATGATCTTGCCCTGGTAGGGGCCTTCCTTTGCCACCATGATCACCACCACCCTGCCGTTGACCTTTTTGGCGAAGGCCTTGGCCTGTGTGCCACCAGTCTTCCAGTCGAACGTCTTGTCCGGCGACGTCAGAACCTGCGAGAAGTTCTTCTTGAAGTAGTCGAGCTGGGAGGCGACGCTTCCCTTGTTGGGAATCAGTCCGTCATCCTTCAGGTGTCGCATGGCGTGACCGCCGCCCTTGTTCAAATCGGTGAACGCGTCCCCGACCGTGTCCTGCGTCCAGCCGATGGGGCAGCTCGCGTTGTGCACCAGAACAGGGGTCTCACCCGCCACCACATAGTAGGTGTGGAAGTCGGCGATCGTCAGATTGTGGACGCGCTGCTCGGGCGTGGCCCAGGCCCTGGTCGCGCCGACCTCGGCGGACGCACCGGCGTCGGTCCGCAGTGCGTCGCCGGGTGCGAGCTGCCCGGCGTCGGTCCAGGTGCCCTTGTCACCCGTCACCCAGAAGGGGTGGTTGTCGGTGGCGGTCACCGTGCCCGTGGACTGCCCGCCGGGACTGGTGACGGTGATGTCCACGAGGTTCTTCTGACCCCTGCTGCCGATGGTCAGCTGGACGGGCTTCGCCTCGGTACGGCCGGACTCCGGGTCGGTGGATCTGACCTGGTCGCCGATCCGGATGTCCTCGATCTTTTCGGTCCGGCCATCGGCCATCAGGACCCGGGTGCCCGGCGTGAAGCTGCTCTTCCCGCAGTTGAT
The DNA here is from genome assembly GCF_036345175.1 of Streptomyces sp. NBC_00576. Lineage (NCBI taxonomy): Bacteria > Bacillati > Actinomycetota > Actinomycetes > Kitasatosporales > Streptomycetaceae > Streptomyces > Streptomyces sp. NBC_00576. Next base: position 6,400,752 of record NZ_CP107780.1, read on the forward strand.
CTTCTTGAAGATCTTGAGCTTGAGAGCGCTGAGCGCGAGGCCCGTGAGGCACGAGGGCTTCTTGGTCGTCAGGCACTCCTCGATCTCCTCGGCACCGACGTACCAGGCGATCAGGCGGTCGAGAGTGGTGGAGGTGATGCAGCCCATGCCGCCGGCGCCGTCACCACCACAGACGAGGATCGTCTCGCCCGGCTTCAGTTCCCCGTTCTCCAGGACGATGGAGCGGTAGTCGACCAACCGCCGCTCGAGTGCCGCGCGCAGTTCGTTGTCGGTGAGCGGCTTGCTGGTCTGCTGAGCGGCCTCCTCCTTGATCTGCGCCTTGAGTTCCGCGACCAGAAGGTCGGCCGCGGTCTTCATGGCCGAGGTGGCCGCCTTGGCGGCCGCGGCGGAGTCCGCGTCCGCCGCCAGCGCGGAAAGACCGGCCTGATAGGCGGAGTTGTTGGCGTCGAGGGAGTAGCCGTAGGCGATCGCGGCTGAGTGCTGGGCGCGGTCCGCCGAGCGGGCCGCCGACTGTGCGTCCGCCTGGGCCGCCGCGGCCGCGTTCCGGGCGGTCCGTGCGGACTCGGCCGCATCGGCGGCGGAGTCCGCGGCCTGGTCGGCCGACTTGTCGGCCTGCGCGGCGTACGTGTTCGCCTGGTCGGAGGACGCCTTGGCCTTGTTGGCCCATGAGGTGGCCTCGGCGGCGTTCTTACGGGCCTCGGCAGCGGCCTTCTGTGCCTCGGCGGCGTTCTTCTGGGCGAGCGCCGCCGACTTGTACGCGGCCTGCAGCAGGACGTTGACCTCGGCGATGTGGGCGGCCGCGTTGGCGTCCCGCTGGCGCGCCTTGTACAGGCCGATCTCCAGGAAGGGACGCAGACCGGACGCCGGTCCCGATAGTACGGCCTGTGCCGCGGCCTGGACCTCGGGACCGCCCGTGGACAGGGCCTGGGTGACCGCCACGCGGTCGTCGTCCTCCTGCGCCTTGTACTGCCCGGTCTCCAGGAACGCCGCCATGTCGGCCGCGGTACCGTCCAGCGCCTTGCTCGCGGCGGCCTTCACTCCCGGACCGCCCGCAGCCGCGATCTTGGCCACCGCGACCCGGTCGTCGTCCGCCTTGCCCGGATAGGCGCGGGTGCGCAGCCACTCGCGCACCTGGCCGATCGGCTTGTCCAGCACCTCCAGCGCGGCCTGCCGCTGCGCGGGGATCTCGCTGGTCACGGCGATGTGGCCGACGCTGGCCCGGTCGTCCTGCTCCATGGCCAGCGCCAGCCTGGCGCGCACGAACTCGGCCACGTCGTCGTCGCTGCCCGCCAGTGCGTCCCCGGCGGCGTCCTTGACCCACGTCCCACCGCTGGTGAGCAGGTTTACCGCGGCCTGGCGTCCCTTGTCGGCCGTGACCGACAGGTCGGATGCCGCCGCGGCCTCCGTCAGCAACTGCTGGGTCCGGTCGCCGAGTTCCTGGATGCGGCCGATCTCCCACTGGGAGGAGGCCACCTTCTCGGCGTAGGCCTCGGCGGCCTCCTCGGCCGCCAGGACCGCCTCGTCCTGCTGCTGGGCCAGCCGCTCGGCGTCCGCCTTGCGCGCCAGCTCCACCACGGTCGAGGCCTGCTCGGCCGCCGTCATCGCGTTGTTCGCGGCCTTGGTGGCCTCGTTCGCGGCCTCGGTGGACGCCTTGGCGGCGTCCACCGCCTTGCCGGCCTCGTCGGCTGCCTTGTTCGCGGCGATCGCCGCGGCCTCGGCATGTGCGGCGGTCTCGTTGGCCGCGTCGCGCGACTGCCGGGCAGCCGTGGCGGCCTGTTTGGCGTTGGACTGCGCCACACCTGCGGCCCGGGTGGCCTGGTCGGCCAGCCGCTTGGCCTTGGCCGCCGCCGCGGCGGCCTCATCCCCCTTGGCGCCGGCCTGGCCGGCCCAGCGGCCCGCGTCCGCGGCCGCGGCGGCCGCAGCCGCCGCGTTCACCCCGGCGCTGGCCGCGGCACCGGCGGCGGTCGCCGCCTGGTCGGCGGCGATACCGGCCTGGTCGGCGGCGACCGCCGCCTTCCGCGCACCGGCAGCCGCCGTGTTCGCCTTCTGCGCGGCCTCCCGGGCCTGCTTCGCCCGCGTGGCGTCCCCCGCGGCCGCACCGGCCGCGGACCTGGCCACGGACGCCGCGCTGCCGGCCTGGCCGGCGGCGTAGGCCGCCTGCGCCGCCGCCGAGGCCGCCATCCGCGCCGTCGCGTTCGCTGCCGCCGCCGAGGACATCGCCGTACGGGCCGCCTGGGCCGCCCGGTCCGCGGCGGCCGCCGCCCGCGACGCGGCCGCTGCCGCCCGGCCGGCCGACTCCTTGGACTCCAGCGCCTCCGCTGCCGCGTCCTGCGCGGCCTCCTTCGCCGCCTTCGTGGCCTTCTCCGCCTTGGCCGCCTCTTCCTTGGCGGTCTCGGTCAGCTCCTTGGCCCGCTTCTGCGCCGTGTCGGCCAGTACGGCCAGCTGCGCGACGGTCAGCGTCTCCTGGTCGCGCGCGGCGGCGACCGCCCACCCGTCGTCCAGGAACTCCTGGACATCCTCGTCCGTGCCGTCCAGCGCCTGGCCCGCGAGCAGCTTCACGTTCACGCCGCCGGTGAACATCAGCTGGGAGACTTGGACCCGGTTGTCGGCGGCCCGCGCCTTGTACTGCCCCGTCTCGATGAACGCGCTCACGTCGTCGGCCGTGCCGATCAGCGCCGTATTGGCCGCCTTCTTCACGCCCGAACCGCCGAAGGCCATGATCTGCGCCACCTGGACGCGCTGGTCCTCCTCGTAGGCCGCGGTGAAGCCACCGTCCAGGAAGGCCTGCAGCTCCGTCTCACCGCCGCCCAGCGCGGTGTTGGCCGCGTCACGCACACCAGGACCGCCGATGGCCATGATCTGCGCCACCTGGACCCTCAGGTCCTCCAACTGGACGACAGGCAGATCCACATCCATGAACGTCTGGATGTCGTCGGTCGAACCCAGTAGGGCCGCCTCGGCCGCGCGCCGGACGCCCTCATCGCCGTACTCCCACTCCATGAGAACGTCAGCTCGCGTGAATTCCGGCGCCTCGTCGGCCGCCGAGGCAGGACGCAGATCTATGCCCAGGACCATCACCAGGGCTATCAGCATCGCCACGGAGCCGCGCCATCCTGGCACGGCCCGCAATCTGATACTCAACGTGTTACTCCCTCGTTCCGTTGATGTTCAGCTTGTTCGGTGTTCAAAAGATTTACGGCAGCCATTGCCTCTGGCTCGCCGGGCCCGATCTTTTAACCGCACCTTACATTTTTCACACGCGATTCATGGACAACTCCCCCCAGCCCTTTGCCTCAAAGTGCCACCTTTGCCCATTATTTCCGACAGATCCCCCGTCTGTCCGTAACCATTTCTTCATGAGAGTCGGTACAACCTTTTGCGAGTGTGACTGATCCCATATCGGCCCTCCAAGTCTCGCCCGATTTGCGGGAGTTCATGAAGTGGACAGCCTTGAGAGCGCAAGGTTGCATAGGCGTCACAAGCGGTTTCCGGTAGGTAATCAGGGGCCTTTTCTCTGCCGGGAGTGGGGGCTGCGCGTATCGATCTCGTATTCCTTCACACCCGTGCGCGAAATGCGTTCCGGCCTGTCTTTCCTCATCCGGAGCAACAAGGTCAGGATTGTGATGAAGGGACGTTTTCCCATGCCGTCGAGGTCATACCGCGGGAGACTCATAGGGACGGGTCTGGCGGCTCTGGCCGCCGGTGCCCTGGCGTGGACCGCCGTGGCGGGCGGTGCCCCCGCCGAGGAGAGCACCGCGAACCGGGCGTCCGGAGCAGTGACAGCGGTGGCTGACGAGGCCCCGGGGTACGCGGTGGAGACCTTCGACTACCCGAACGCGGACAAGATCCTGGCGGAGCAGAACATCGTTCTGAAGCGTGGGGACGGGCACATCACGCTGGCCGACTGTGCGAGTGGTTCCGGGTTGTTGGAGGTCTGGGCGCGGGAGAAGACGGACCGGATCTGCTTCGCGGTGAAGGGGACGTCCGGGTGGCTGACCCTGGAGATCCCGTCGGTCTACGCCATCAAGGGCAATGACTACGCGACCGAGGTCGACATGACGGTGGGTGCGGAGGAGAAGTCCTTCGACGTGGAGAAGAACACCTGGACCGCGGTCGGTGAGAGCGCCGACGAGCAGGGCCGTGAGCACATGCTCGTGGAGATCCGGTCGGCCAAGTAGCCCCCGTCCAGCGCCTCTCACCTCTCGCTTCTCACCTCTCGCCCTTCGTTCTGCACGGCTCCGGACCGGCCGCGCAGACCTCCAGCTGCCCAAGGAATCCCGTCATGCGACACACCAGACCAAAGCCTCTGTCCACGCTGGCCGCGGCCCTGCTCGCGATCCCGGTCGCACTGGGCGCCGCGCCCACGCCCGCCTCCGCCGTCACCGGCACGCCCGCCCCCGCCGCCAACGCCACCTACGCCGCGCAGCTCGTCGTCGGCGACCATGACCGGGGCTGCTCCGGCGTCCTGGTCGCCAGGCAGTGGCTCCTCACCGCGGCCAGCTGCTTCGCGGACGACCCGGCGACGAGCATCTCGGTGCCCGCGGGCAAGCCTGCCCGCAAGACCACCGCGACCATCGGCCGCTCCGACCTGACCGGTACCGCGGGCGCGGTGCGCGAGGTCGTCGAGCTGGTCCCCAGCGCCGGCCGCGATGTCGTCCTGGCCCGTCTGAACCTCGCGGTGACCAACGTCACCCCCATCGCCCTGGCCACCACCGCGCCCACCGCGGGCGAGGAGCTGCAGTTCGCCGGTTACGGGCGCACCGCGACCGAGTGGGCGCCGCTCAGCCTGCACACCGGCACGCTGTCCGTGGACGCCTCGACGGCCAACACGGTCACGGTCACCGGTAAGAACGGCGTGGCCGCGTGCATGGGCGACACCGGCGGACCCGTCATACGCACCGTCGGTGGCGTTCCTCAGCTGGCGGCCCTCAACAGCCGCTCCTACCAGGGTGGCTGCTTCGGCATCGACGCGGCCGAGACCCGCACCGGCGGCATCGCCACCCGTATCGACGACCTCTCCTCCTGGGTGTCGGGCTTCGTCAACGGCTTCCGCCCCCTCGCCAATGTCGGGACCCAGAGGTGCCTGGCCGTCCCCAACGCCAGCACGGCCAACGGCACCCTCCTGCTGCAGTGGAGCTGCGGCACCGGCACCGAGCAGCAGTGGCGCCTGGAGCCTGTCGCGGGCGGTAACAACGACCGGTACCTCGTGCGGAACAACAACAGCAAGAAATGCCTCGCGATGCCCGGAGCCAGCACGGACGACGCCACCCAGGCCATCCAGTGGCCCTGCAGCACCGGCAGCGAGCAGATCTGGGTCCAGGACAGCATCGGTCGGCTGCGGAACCTGAACAGTGACAAGTGTCTCGCTGTCCCCGGCGGCAACACCGCGATCGGCACCAAGGTCATCCAGTGGCCGTGCGGGACGGGCAACGAGCAGCGCTGGACCTGGTAGAACCCACACCGGAAACCCCGGGCACGCGGCTACGGCCGCCAGGGCGGCCTTCTTCGGGAGGCCGCCCTTCCTACCGCTCGGCACTGAAGAGGACCCGAACCTTCCATATCTTGTCGAAATTCGACCGTTCCGATCTACAACCCTTGCTTAGACTCAGCAGTCCCTGTGTGTGGGCCATGGGGTTCTACGGTGTTTGCGGGTTTGCCGTGATCGCTGCTGGGCAAGCGCTCGCCGTTCCACAGGCCGACTGCTCCTGCCGTTTCCGGGGTGCGGGTGGGGGGTGGTACGTGGGCGGGCTTTCCGATGGAGGAAATCAGGTGTCGATGCAGGGCGCGGACAGTGGGCCGCCGACGGGCGGGCGGGTCGCGGGCGGGATGCACAAGGTGATCCCCTCGCCGCGGCAGCCCCTCCCGCTCGCGACGACCGAGCAGGCGCCCGGGCCCGACGGCACGACGAAGAAGCCCACCCGGACGTCCGCGAAGCACGCCGCCATCCCGGGACGCGGCAACAGCCGGCTCTATGCCATCGACGGGCTCCGTCTGCTCGCCGCCCTCTTCGTGGCCTTCCACCACTACGCCGGAACCCGGCGGGTCGACTCGCCGGGCAACGCGATCTGGGGCCGGTCGGTGTCCGAGATCATGCCGACCTGGTTCCGGTTCTCCGCGTACGGCTGGATCGGCGTCGAGATCTTCTTCGTGATCAGCGGCTTCGTGATCTGCATGTCGTGCTGGGGCCGCACCCCGCGCCAGTTCTTCACCTCTCGCGTGATCCGGCTCTACCCGGCGTACTGGTTCGGCATAATCTTCACCTCGGCCGCCCTGGTCGCCATGCCCGGTGTGTGGGAGCGTGGCCGCGCGCGCGAGGTGCTGATCAACTTCACGATGCTCCAGTCCGGCTCCCGCGTCGGGAACGTCGACGGCGTGTACTGGACCCTCTGGTCCGAGCTGCGCTTCTACCTCCTCTTCATGGCCGTCGTCGTGACCGGGCTGACGTACCGCAAGGTCGTGGTGTTCTGCTGCCTCTGGGGCGCCGCCTCGATGATCGCCCCGGCCGCCGGCTTCCAGCCGGCGACGCTGATCATCAACCCGGAAGGCTCCTGGTACTTCATCGCGGGCCTCGCCCTCTACCTCATGCACCGCTTCGGCCAGGACCTGTTGCTGTGGGGCATCCTCGGACTGTCGTGGATGATGGGCCAACTGGAAATCGGGCATCGGATAGACACGATCGAACGGGTCTCCAGCTGGCGCGGAAGCGTGCTGATCTTCACCGTCTTCCTGCTGTTCATGGTCGCCGTCGCCCTCGGCTACACCGACCGCATCCGCTGGAAGTGGCTGGTCACGGCGGGCGCGATAACGTACCCGTTCTATCTGATGCACTACTTCGTCGGTACGACGATCATCAACCGGCTGCGCGACACCATGGACCCCCGGCTCCTGGTGCTGTCCGTGATCGCCGGCTTCATGGTGCTGAGCTGGCTGGTGCACAAGTTCGTGGAAGCGCCCCTGGCGCGGCTGATGAAGCGAGGCCTGGACACGTCGTTCGCGCGGCTGCGCAACGCGTCGTCCACGCCCTGACCGGCCGACCGCCTCCTCTGCCGAAACCCTGGGCCACCCTCCTGGCCCGGGGTTTCCTCGTTCCCCCGGACCTGCCAACCTGCGTACACCTCAAGGGCGTTGACCCGCACCGGGCGCACCAGCAGAATGAGCCCGCGCGTTCATGAGAGCGCTCTCAGTCCGGCAGAGGAGACCCATGAACGGCCGCTCCGGAAGGCCCAGCGGGCCCGACAAGTCCGACCCGTCCGCCCCGTCCGACAGGCCCGGCGCGCAAGGCCCCGCGCTCAGCCGCCGTACGCTCATCGGCGCCGCCGGCCTCGGCGCGGCGGCGCTCACGGCAGCCGCCTCGGGCACAGCGGGCGCCGCCGGCTCCCTCACCGGCTCCGGGAGTTCCGGCTCCGGGAGTTCCGCGCAGCGCCGGGCCCACGCCTTCCTCGCCGCAGCCATGGACGGCTACCCCGACCACGGCGACCTCCGCCTCACCCAGAGCTACACCGACCAGGCGGGCCTGTTCAGCACGGCGTTCACCTACGACAACGCCCTCGCGATCCTCGCCCACCTCGCCACCCGCACCGAGGCGGGCCGGCGCCGGGCCGTCGCCCTCGGGGACGCCCTGCTGTACGCGCAGGCCCACGACCCGGTGTACGACGACGGCAGGCTCCGGCAGGCCTACAACGTCGGGCCGTACGTCTTCTTCGACGGCGTCGCGCAGCCCGACGGGTTCGTGCGGGCCGACGGCACCGCCAACGTCGGCACCCAATTCGGGTTCACCGGAACCGCCGTGGGCGACATGGCCTGGGCCGGGATCGCGCTCAGCGCCCTCGCCGGCCGGACCGGGAAGCGCCGCTTCCTCGACGGTGCCGTGCGCATCGGCACCTGGATCGAGGTGAACGGCGGTACGGACCAGCCCCTCGGCGGCTACAAGTTCGGGGTCGACGGGGCGAACGCGAAACTGCCGTTCAGCTCGACCGAGCACAACACCGACCTGGTCGCCCTCTTCGGACGGCTCGCCCTGCTCACCGGCGACCCGGTGTGGCGGCAGCGGCGGGGGAGGGCGCGGGCCTTCGTCGAGAAGATGTGGGAGCCCGACGGCAGGTTCTTCTACACGGGCACCAACGACGGGGTGACCGTCAACAAGGCGCCGGTCCCCGAGGACACCCAGACCTGGACCCACCTCGCCCTCGACTCCCGCCGCTACTCCCGTTCGCTGGACTGGGCCGCCGCCGAGCTGGCGGTCCTGGACCGGGCCGACCGTACGAACAGCACGGTGCCGGCGGGACAGTCGTACGAGGGAGTCACCTTCAGCTCCGCGAGCCTGCTGGCGAACGAGGACGCCCCCATCGCCGAGTTCCAGCCCAGGCCGGACCGTAACGGAGTCTGGTTCGAAGGGACCGCGCACCTCGCCCTCGCCCTCCGGGACCGCGCCGGACACGGCGACGAGGCACGCGCCCACCGGCTGGTCGCCTCCATCGAGCGGGCCCAGGAACTCCTCGGCACCGGCCAGACCGTCGGCAGCCGGACCCTGCCCGAACGCGCCGGGGTCGTCTCGGCGAGCAGCCCCCTCGACACGGGCTTCGGCTTCGGCTACTACCCGTACCGCCACACGGGCGCGACCGCCTGGTACCTGCTGGCGGCGGCCCGCTCCAACCCGCTGCGTGCCTGATGTGTGCCTGACGCGGTACGCGGTCCAACAATCAAGCCCGGGCCAGGACTTGGTCCGGTCCGGGCTCGGGGCAGGCCAATTTTCCGCCAAGGTGGCCTGTTCCTGGTCAAGAGGTCTACCCGCATAGAAGTCCGGCCTGCTGGCATGTGCATGTTCGCCCGGACCCCTGCCGGGCACCCTGTCGGGAGACCCCCCATGTCCCGTACACCGGCCCGTACTTCGCGTACCCTCGCCACCGCCCTCTCCGCCCTCGCGCTGGCCGCCGCCGGGCTCGCCGTCACCGCCGGCACCGCCCACGCCGCCACCTGCAGCCAGGACTATCTGCCCCTCCCCGACCCCGGTTGCCAGCCCGGCGCCCTCAACCCGGACGTCACGCAGGACACCATCGGCTCCACGATCTGCGTCTCCGGCTGGACGGCGACCGTGCGGCCCTCCAGCTCGTACACCACCGCGCTGAAGAAGAAGCAGATAGTGGAGTACGGCTACGACGACACCAGCACCTCCGACTACGAGGAGGATCACTTCGTCCCGCTCGAACTCGGCGGCGCCCCCAAGGACGCGCTGAACCTGTGGCCCGAGCCCCAGTACGGGGACAAGACCGCCGGCAACAAGGACACCGTCGAGAACCGTCTCAAGAAGGCCGTCTGCGCCGGGACCGTCAGTCTGTCCGACGCTCAGGACGCCATCATCACCGACTGGACCACGGCCCTCTCCACGCTCGGCCTGAGCTGAGCCGGGCAGATCCTCTGAGGCCTCACGGCGGACGACCGCGGCCGGCGACTGCCCCGCCGGCCGCGGTCGTGTTGTCTACAGACCGGGGACCGGGGTGCCGGTGGCGTCAAGGACGCGACCCGACAGGTCGGTCTGTGGCTGCCTCTTCGGCATGCTGGACGGACGGCTGGTGGGTCTGTACCCGCGGCTGCCGCCGGGCGAGACGACCGAGGACGGGGAAGGGGAGGGGAAGTGGGAAGTGGGAAGTGGGAAGGGGAAGGGGGAAGGGGGAAGGGGGAAGGGGGAAGGGGAGGAGGAACGGGGCGTCGGCGGCGCGCTCGTCGTGGTGTCACCGGCCGCGCCCCTGAGGGACGGCTTCCACCGTCAGATCGTGGTCACCGCGCTGGCGTTCCTGGACCACGGTCGCCGCCTCGACCGGACGGCGGCTACCCTGTTCACCCACCCCAACGCCATCCGCTACCGTCTCGCCCGCCTCCAGCAGCTCACCGGCGAGTCACTGACGGACGATTCTCCAGGCATGGCCTCCGGTTCACTGGGTAGCGTGCACTGGTGGTGGGCGCTGCGGACGTGGCTGGAGTCCGGCTCCGACCGCAAGTCGTAGGGTGTTATGCAGAAGAGACGTACTTAATGCGTACTTAATACATCCTTACTGTAAACAGATAGCATCCGACCGCGATGGTTGACGTCGGCGGCCGGAACGAGGTGGGTCTGGTGGGTGGCATGGCGGTGGAGCCGCGTATCGCGGTGGCCGTGGTGACCATGGGAAACCGGCCCGTCGCGCTGAACGCGCTGCTGGAGTCGATCGCCAAGCAGGACCTCGCCCCCGACCGCATCGTGCTCGTCGGCAACGGCTGTCCGCTTCCCGAACTCCCCGGCCTCTCCGGCGAGGTCACCACCATCGAGGTCGACGAGAACCTCGGCTGCCCGGGCGGCCGCAATGTGGCCCTGGCCCGGCTGCGCGAGTTCGGCGACATCGACGTCGTGGTCGACCTCGACGACGACGGCCTGCTCATCGACCCCGATGTGCTCACCCGCGTACGGGACTTGTACGCCGCCGACCCCCGACTCGGCATCGTCGGCTTCCGCATCGCCGACGAGAACGGCGTGACCCAGCGTCGACACGTCCCCCGGCCCGGCGCCGGCGACCCGATGCTCGGCGGATACGTCACCCAGTTCCTCGGCGGCGGCCATGCCCTGCGCATGACGATGCTCGACGAGACCGGCGACTGGCCCGCCGCATTCTTCTTCGCCCACGAGGAGACCGACCTCGCCTGGCGGGCCGTCGACGCCGGCTGGAAGATCCTCTACGAACCGCGTCTCCTGCTGCGCCACCCCAGCACCTCGCCCGCCCGGCACGCCATCTATCACCGGGTCACCGCCCGCAACCGGGTCTGGCTGGCCCGCCGCCGGCTGCCGCTGCCGCTGATCCCGGTGCACCTGGGCGTATGGCTTGCGATCACCGTCCTGCGCGCCCGCTCCACCGGGGCACTGCGGGCCTGGTTCGCCGGCTTCGCGGAGGGCCTGCGCGAACCGGCCGGTGAGCGCCGCCCGATGCGGTGGCGAACGGTGTGGACACTGACCAGGCTGGGCCGCCCGCCCATTCTCTGAACCCGCGCGCGATCCCCGCGAGCAGGCCTGCGGCACGCGGCACGCGATACGAGGGCCCCGGCCGTCACCTCTGGCGACCCGGGCCCTCTCGCGTATCCGGACCCGGCCGCGACGGCGTCACTCCCCCGAGTTGCGCGACGTACGCGCGCGCCGTCGGACCGGCTCCGTTGAGGTGATCACATCAGGCCACACCAACAGATCGCTAACATGGGCTTCCGGCGGACGAACGAAAAGGCAGTGGGGCGAGAACATGCGGTGCGGTCTGCGGTTCGGACTGCTGGGAGCGCCCGTTCTGTACGACGGTGACGCCCTCAACGGCCTTACGGGGAACGGAATCCAGCCGATCCCCTCCATCTCTCCCATCCAGCCGATAGGCAGCACCAAGGTACGGACGCTGCTCGCCGCCCTCCTCCTCGAACCCGGCAGGGTCGTCCCGGTCGAGGCACTGAAGGACGCGCTGTGGGGCGGGGCGCCGCCGGCGTCCGCGCAGGCCTCGCTGCACAACCACGTGGCCCGGCTGCGGAGGCTCCTCGACGATCCGGGGCGGCTGCGAGCCGTGCCGCCCGGCTATCTGCTGCGGGTCGGCCCGGGCGAGTTGGACGTGCACGTCTTTCAGGCCCACGTCGAACGGGCGCGGGCCGCCCACGCCAACCATGACTGGCCGCGCGTCCTGGCCGAGAGCGCGTCGGCCCTCGCCCTGTGGCGCGGCGCCCCGCTGACCGGACTCCCGCGCGAGACCGTCGGATACGCGTTCACCCAGCGCCTGGAGGAGGCACACCTCCTCCTGCTGGAGTGGCGGTACGACGCGGAGCTGCATGCCGGCGGCCCCCGACTCACCGCCCTGATACCGGAGTTGAGGGCCCTGACCGCCCAGCACCCACTCCGCGAGTCCTACCACCGCCAACTGATGCTCACCCTCCACCGAACCGGCCGCCGCGCCGAATCCCTCGCCGTGCACCGCGACCTACGCACCCGCCTCCTGGAAGAACTGGGCGTGGAACCGGGCCCGGCGGTACGGGCGGCCCACATGGAGGTACTGAGGCTCGCGGGGCCGGTGGGTCTGTCGGATTCGGCAGGTCTGTCGGGTTCGGGGAGTCCGGTGGGTTCGGCGAGTCGGGTGGGTTCGGCAGGTTCGGCGAGCCCGGTGGGTCTGGTGGGTCTGGTGGGTTCGGGGAGTCCGGCGGGCTCGGTGGGGTCGACGCGTTCGGGGGGCCAGGGAGGCTCGGCGGGCCCAGAGGGGCGGGGAGGCCCAGAGTGGTCGGGACGCCCAACGGGTCTGGTGACTCCGGGGGTTCCAGGTGATCCGGGTGATCCGGATATTCTGGGCGGCTTCGCGATGCCCACCAGCCTTGCGACGCCCACCGACCTGGCGGTTCCCTACGTCCCCGCACAGTCGACGTCGGGCTCCGCCCCGCGACCGGCTCCCGTGTCAGCGCCGCACCCCGGGGCGGCGTCAGTGCGCCCGGCCCTCACACCGAGCCCCGCGCCAGTGCCGCGTCCCGGGTCGGTATCGGCGAGCCCCGCCCTCACACCGAGCCCCGCGCCGGCGTCGCTGCCCGCCTCGGCGTCACCGCACTCCGTGTCAGCGCCGCGTCCCGGGTCGGTATCGGCGAGCCCCGCCCTCACACCGAGCCCCGCGCCAGTGCCGCGTCCCGGGTCGGTATCGGCGAGCCCCGCCCTCACACCGAGCCCCGCGCCGGCGTCGCTGCCCGCCTCGGCGTCACCGCGCCCCGCCCCCACATCGAGCCCCGTGTCAGCGCCGTGTCCCGGGTCGGTATCGGCGAGCCCCGCCCTCACACCGAGCCCCGCGCCAGCGTCGCAGCCCGCCTCAGCATCAGCGCACCCCGCGTCAGTACCGCACTCCGCGTCAGCGCCGCACCCCGGGGCGGCGTCAGTGCACCCCGCCCCCACACCGCGCCGCGCGCCAGCGTCACAACCCGCCTCAGCGTCACCGCACCCCGCGTCACCGCACCCCGCGTCAGGGCCGCACCCCGGGGCGGCGTCACCTCGCCCCGCCCCCACATCGCGCCCCGCGTCGCCATCAACACCGCCGCCCCGCCTGCCGCGTCCCGCCCAACTGCCCCCATCCCCGCCCCACTTCACCGGCCGCACAGCCGTCGCCGACGACCTGCGTCGGACCCTGGCCCCGGAGAAGCGCCCCGGGACCGAGGTCACGGCTGCCGCCCCCGTCGTCGTGATCCACGGCATGCTCGGCATGGGCAAGAGCGCCCTGGCGCTGCATGTCGCCCACACCCTCCGGGACCGCTACCCGGACGGCCAGCTGTACGTCGACCTGCACGGCACCACCCCTGGCACGCGCCCGCTCCCCCCTGCCCAAGCCCTCACCGCACTCCTGCGCGACCTCGGCGTCGAGCCACTCCGCATCCCCGAACACCTGGACGGGGCAGCCGCGTTACTCCGTTCCCTTCTCGCACCGACCCGCACGCTGATGGTCCTGGACGACGCCGAAGGCGCCGCGCAGATACGGCCGTTGCTCCCGGCGGGCCCCAACTGCGCCGTGATCGTCACCAGCCGCTCCCCGCTGACCGCCCTCGACGGCGCCCGCCGCTTCCCCCTCACCCCCCTGACAGCCAAGGAGAGCGCCGAGCTGCTGCGCGCGGTCTCCGGACGCGTCGGTCTCGACGCCGCCCACCCCCTCGTCGAACTCACCGGCCGCCTCCCCCTCGCCCTGCGCGTGGTCGCCGCCCGGCTCGCCGCCCGCCGGGCCCTCACCCCGGATGTGCTCGCCGCTCAACTGGCCGCCACGGACAACAGGTTGCCGCATCTGGAGTACGACGACCTGAGCGTTCGCCGCTCACTCGCCGGCGCCCACCACGCGCTGCACGCCTCCGCCCACGAGACCGACCGAGGCGCGGCCCTCACCCTGCGCCGCATCGGCGCCCTGGACCTCCCCACGTACGACGTCGCGCTCCTTGCCCGCGCCACCGGGACCGACGAACGCCGCGCCGGTGCAGCCCTGGACCGTCTGGTCGAGGTGGCCCTCCTGGAGGAGACCGCGTACGGCCAGTACGCGCCCCACGACCTGGTCAGGGACTTCGCACGCGAACTGGCCGCGGCCGAGGCGGCGAGTGACGAGCCGACGACTGCCCAAGGTTGACGCGCGTCACTTGGCGTCGGCATAACACTCCACCACCGCCGTACTGAACGGAAACCGCACCGGCGTCTGCCCGAACGTCAGCCGCCCCGCCAGCTCTCCCGCCTCCCGGATCGCCGCCGCCACCGTCTCCGCCTCCTCCTCGGGGCAGTGCACGATCACCTCGTCGTGCTGGAAGAAGACCAGCTCGGCCGCCATCCCCGCACAGGACCGGCGCAGCGCGGCGAGCAGCAGCAGGGTCCAGTCGGCGGCGCTGCCCTGGACGACGAAGTTGCGCGCGAAGCGGCCCCGGGCACGGGAGTTGGAGGAGGCGTATCCCGGCACCCACTCCTGCGCCCCCGACCCTCCCGCACTCCCGGCAGGGTCGATGCCCGCCTCGTCCTCCGAGAGCGGGATGCCGGCCTCCTCCACCGAGTCGTCGTTGGCGCGCGCCGCCGGCGGACACGTACGCCCCAGCCAGGTCCGCACGAGCCTCCCCTCCTCTCCCGCGCGCGCCGCGTCGTCCACGTACGCGACCGCCTTCGGGAACCGGCGTCTGAGCGCGGCGAGGTTCTTGAGGCCGTCCCCGGAGGTCTGCCCGTACACCGCGCCCAGCACGGCGAGCTTGGCCTGCGCCCGGTCGCCCGAGAACGCGCGGTCGGAAACGGACTGGTAGAGGTCGGTCTCCCGCCCCGCGACCTCCATCAGCCCGGGGTCGCGCGAGATGGCGGCGAGGACCCGCGGCTCCATCTGGTCGGCGTCGGCTACGACGAGCCGCCATCCCGGGTCGGCGATCACGGCCCGCCGGATCACCTTGGGGATCTGCAGCCCGCCCCCGCCGTTGGTGACCCACCGCCCGGTGACCGTCCCGCCGGCGAGGAACTCGGGCCTGAACCGCCCGTCCCGTACCCAGTCCTGGAGCCACGACCACCCGTGCGCGACCCAGATCCGGTACAGCTTCTTGTACTCGACAAGGGGCTTCACCGCCGGATGGTCGATGCTCTCGATCTCCCATCTCCTCGTGGACCGCACCTTGATCCCGGCCTGTGCGAAGGCCTTGACGACATCGGCGGGCAGATCGGGCCGCACCCGGCGCCCGAACGCCGCCGACACCTCGTCCGCCAGCTCGGCGAGCCGTCGGGGCTCACCACCGCCCGCGTACCGCTCACCCAGTAGCTCGTGGAGCACGTCGCGATGGACGTCCGCGCGCCACGGCAGCCCCGCCGCGTTCATCTCGGCGGCCACCAGCATCCCCGCCGACTCGGCTGCCGTCAGCAGCCGCATCCGGTCCGGGTGCGCGGTCGCGTCGTGCCGCCGCTGCTGGTCGGCGTACACCTCCAGCAGGTCCGCCAGCGGTACATGCACCGGCCCCGGCTCGAAGAGCGGCGACTGCGCGCCGGGTTCGGCGGACCGCTGCGGCGGATCCGGCGGTACGGGACCACCGCGCAGCCGGGCGAGGGCCGCCGCCGCGGACCGGGGCTCGCCGAGCCGCCCCTCGTGGCCGAGCAGGAGCGTCTCGGCGTCCTCGATGTCGTAGCACCGCTCGACTCGCACCCCCGTGGCGAGCAGCCGCGGATAGACCTCGGGGGTGGACCGCCACACCCACCGCGTGACATCGGGCCGGTCACGGACGGCCGCGCCGAGATCCGCCTCCCGCCGCACCGGCCCGGCGGGCAGCCCGTCCGGACCGAGGGGGGCGATCTCCACGCCACCGTCCTCGGCCGGAGCGAGCGCCCACCGCTCGGCCGTCTCCGCCACGCCTGCCATGTCCGCGAGTGTGGCAGGAGGGTCTGACAACGCCCTCGACCAGCGCTTTCAGCCCAGCTCAGCTCGGCTCAGCCCATTCCTGCTAAGCCCAGCTCAGCCCTGCTCCTCGAACTCCACCTTGATCTTGGCGAGGGCCGCGACGACGTACTCCTCCGTCGCCGGCTTGGTGAGGCCGAGGCCGGACAGGACCCCGTCGCCGTTCTCGAACTCCAGCAGGGCGAGCAGGATGTGCTCGGTGCCGACGTAATTGTGGCCCAGGCGCAGGGCCTCGCGGAAGGTGAGTTCGAGGGACTTCTTCGCGTTGGCGTCGAAGGGGATGAGGGCGGGGTCGTTCTCGCCACGCGGCGGGAGACTGACGGTCGCGGCCTCGCGCACGCTGTCCAGGGAGACGCCCTGCGCGGTGATCGCCTTCGCCCCGAGGCTCTCCGGGTCGGCGAGGAGGCCGAGGATCAGGTGCTCGGTGCCGATCTGGTCGTTGCCGGCGGCCTTGGCCCCTTCCTGGGAGAGGACCACCACGTTCCTGGCCCGTGGCGTGAAGCGGCTGAAGCCCTGGCTCGGGTCGAGGTCCGACTCGCCCTTCGGCACGAACCGCTTCTGCGCGGCCTGCCGGGTGACGCCCATGCTCCGGCCGATGTCGGTCCAGGAGGCACCAGAACGCCGTGCCTGGTCCACGAAGTGACCGATCAGATGATCCGCCACCTCCCCGAGGTGATCAGCTGCGATCACCGCGTCCTGGAGCTGTTCGAGGGCGTCGGTGTGCACTTTCTTGATGGCCTCGATGAGGTCGTCGAGGCGTACAGAGGCCCGGACGGGCTGATTGGTCGTCATGTGTCAACCGTAGGTTGTCAGTAGGGGGACTGTCAACCCAACGTTGACAGTCGATGGTGGCGGCATGGCACGATCAACGGGTGACCAGCGCCAAACCCCACCCGCCCGGCACCGTCGAACGAGCCTTCCAGGCCGCCCTGTACGCCGACACGGACACCTCCCTCGACACGGGCGCCTCCCTGCTCGCCGCCGACCCGGAAGCGGATGCCGAACTCGCCCGCCGCGGCGAGGAGTTCGTGGCGTCGGCATGGCGGCGGGGCTGGCAGCCGGCCGACGTCGTACGCCTCGTACGGCGCGAGCTGGACGACGTACACGTACGCCTGGTGTCGGCGCTGATCACCGCCCAGGCGCCGAACGACCGACCCCGGGGCCCGCGCTGGACGGACCAGCTGACGGACCTCACCGAAACCCCCGCCCCGCCGCGCACGGACCGCTTCACGCACGCGACGACGCTTCTGGAGCTGTACCGCCTGCTGCTGACCCTGCCGACGCTGGAATCCCTGGACGAGCAGTCGGCAAGGCCGGGGGAGGGGGCCCGCCGTGAACACCCGGAGTCCCGGATGCTGCCCCGTATCCGCGCGCTGCTGGCGAAGGCGGAGGCGACGGGGTTCCCCGAGGAGGCGGAGGCGCTGAGCGCGAAGGCCCAGGAACTGATGGCCCGGCACAGCATCGACGAGGCTCTGCTCGCGGCCGGCGCCCCGGCGGCCGACGCCCCGCGCGCGTGCCGCCTGGGGGTGGAGGCCCCGTACGAGGAGGCGAAAGCGGTCCTGCTTCACGCGGTGGCCGACGCGAACCGCTGCCGAGCGGTCTGGAACGAGGCCCTGGGCTTCTCCACGGTGGTGGGTTTCGAACCCGACCTGGAGGCGGTGGAACTCCTCTACACGTCCCTGCTGGTGCAGGCCACGACGGCGATGACCAAGGCGGAGGCGGCGCAGCGGGCGAAGGGCCGCAAGCGCACAAAGACCTTCCGTCAGTCCTTCCTGGCGGCCTACGCCCACAAGACGGGCATCCGCCTGGCGGCAGCAGCGGCAGCGGCAGCGGAAACGGCGGACGCGGCGGCAACGCGGACGACCGCCCCCCTGCTCCCGGTCCTGGCCACCCGAGACCTGGCGGTCACCGCCCACCTGGACCAGATGTTCCCCACGACCACGACCACCCGCCTACGGGGCGTGACGGACGAAGCGGGCTGGACAGAGGGCACAGCAGCAGCGGACCGAGCAGCCCTACACACCCACCCACGCCTGCCGGACGCCTAGCGACACCGGTCCGCCCTGCTTCTGCAGCCGAGTGGTACTTCTTCAGCACCGGCCGGCACCACTCAACCCGTCTGGGGGTCCCCCCTCTGGGGGAGTTTGAGGACAAGGCCCGTTCAGGGCCGTTGGGGGGTCTGGGGGCGCAGCCCCCAGGGACAGGATGGGACGGGTAGGGGCGGCGGGGGCGAAAAACCCCTCACACCAGCCCGCGTCCAGGTTTCAGGACCCCAGCCCCGCCGTAGGCAACCCCGAGGGAAGCTGCCCGCCCTCCGCCCTCGTGTAAGTCTCCGTACCGAGACCGCTCTCCCAGGTGACCTTCATCGACGTCTTGTCGACGGAGTCGACCATCCCCTCGGCCCGGTCCTTGTTGCCGTCCGAGCACGTGAGACGGATCATCTGCATCCCCGCCTCCTTGCCCGCCGTACCGCTGCACACGGTCCCCCCGGTGGCGAACACCCCGGCCTTCGTCCCGTTGATCACCAGGGCCACGGCGCTGCCCTTGCTGGTGGTCAACCAGCTGCCCACCAGCTGACTGTCGGCAACGGTCGTACCACTACTGCCACCACTGCCACCACTGCCCCCGGCAGCCGAGTCGGAGGAGGGCGACGGCGACGAGGAGTCCGAGCTCGGGGTCCCCGCCCCCTCCCCGGACCCCCCGTCACCACTGCACCCGGCAAGCAGGAGCGCCGCAGCCACCCCGGCCACCGAGGCCGCACCAACCCTGCGTACCAGCACGCGCGCGTACGTCACCGAATTCACCGGGAAGCTCCCAACCAGTAGCCGCTGGCAAATAGCCGCGAGCAACAGCCGTACGACCGCACGACACGACCCCACGACACGACCGCAGCAAGCTACCAGGAGGACTTGCGCACCCCCGGAAGGAACCCCGCGTGCGCCTGTTCCCGGAGGCCGACCCGGGACAGTCCGAACGCCCGGAAGTACCCGCGGGGCCGCCCGTCCACCTGGTCCCGGTTGCGCACGCGCGTGGAGCTCGCGTCACGCGGCTGCCGTTCCAGCTCCCGCTGCGCCACCGCCCGTTCCGCGTCCGTCGAAGCCGGCCGCCGGACGATCTCCTTCAGCTCGGCCCGCCGCTGCGCGTACCGCGCGACGATCTCCTGTCGCTTCTCGTTCTTCGCGATCTTGCTCTTCTTCGCCATGCCGCTCCTGTCGCCGTGCCTGTCGCCGTGCCTGTTTCCGCGCCTGTTGCCGTGCCTGTTGCCGTGCGGACTCCCTCGGACCTTCAGACCCTGACCCCACGGGCCCGGATCCGGGCGACCGCCGCCTCGACACCGATCGTGTCGACGGTCTTGATCCCCTTCGTGCTCAGCCGCAGCCGGACATGCCTGCCCTCGCTCGGCAGCCAGTACCGCTTGGACTGGATGTTGGGGTTGAAGCGACGGGACGTACGTCGGTGCGAGTGGCTGATGTTGTTGCCGAAGCAAGGCTGGGCGCCGGACAGCATGCAGTGGGCGGACAAGGTGACGCACCTCTCTCGATCAGGTTATGCAAATGGAAGTCGTTTTCAGTAAGATACCAGCATGGCTCGCAACGAACTCCGGCCGGTCATCAAGCTCCGGTCCACGGCCGGGACCGGCTTCACCTATGTCACCCGCAAGAACCGCCGCAACGACCCGGACCGTATGACCCTGCGCAAGTACGACCCGGTCGCCGGCCGGCACGTCGACTTCCGAGAGGAGCGCTGATCAGCCGCCATGCGTAAAGGAATCCACCCGGCGTACGGGCCCGTCGTCTTCCGCGACCGGGCCGCGAACCACGCCTTCCTCACCCAGTCCACGATGACCAGCGAGAAGACGGTCGACTGGGAGGACGGCAACACCTACCCCGTCGTCGACGTCGAGATCTCGAACATCAGCCACCCCTTCTACACCGGCACGGCCCGCGTCCTGGACACGGCCGGCCGCGTGGAGCGCTTCGAGCGCCGGTACGGCAAGAAGGACTGAGGAAACACACGTGCAGGTGCATGAGCATGAGCTCTCCGTGGCGATCGTCGGCGGACTGCACGCCGACGCCCGCAAGGCGACCGTCGCGCGGCTGCTCGCCGACGTGCTTGGCAGCGTCGTACTCCACCACGACCTCGCCACGGCCGTGGCCGGCACGGTCGTCCGGACCATCAGCGACACCACCGGCATCCTCTCCGCGGGCGAGGCGCCCCTGGTCAACGACTGTGCGTGCTGCGCCCTGCGAGAGGACCTCGTCCCGGAGCTGCGGCGGCTCGCGGACGCCGGGCAGACCCGGCTGGCGATCGTCGAGCTGTGGGACTCCGTCGAGCCCAAGGCGATGGCCGAGGTGGTGACGGCCGGCGGCCTCACGGTCACCGGCGTCATCACCGCCGTCGACCCGGCGCTGCTGCTGCCGTACCTCGGCAACGGCGACGATCTGGCCGACGGTGGCCTCGCCGCCGCGGCCACCGACCAGCGCACGGTCGCGGACACCTTCGCCCGCCAGCTGGAGTACGCCACCGTCCTCGCCCTCGTCGACTCCCCGGAGGCCGACGACGAGGACCGTGAGCTGCTCGCGCAGCTCCACCCGACAGCCCGCCAGGTCCCCGTCACGGGCGGTCGCCCAGGAGGCTCGGCGGGCGCGACCGACGCGACCGGGGCACCCTCGATCTCGGCCCTCGCCTCCGCCGCCCTCGCCGGATTCGACGTCGAGGCCGCCGCCGCTGCCCAGCACCCGGCGTGCGCGCTGCTGCCGGCCGAGGCCGACGCGCACGGCGTGTCCACCCTCGTGTGGCACCGGCGCCGCCCCTTCCACCCGGAGCGGCTGTACGAGGCGCTGGAGGACCTGACCTGTGCCGCCGCGCGCAGCCGGGGCCGGTTCTGGCTCGCCGACCACCCCGACACACTGCTCCACTGGGACGCGGCGGGCGGCGCGCTGTGCGTGGAGAGCGCGGGCCCCTGGCTCGCCTCGCTCCCTGACGCGGCCTGGGACATGGTCCCGCCCGTGCGCCGGGCCGCCGCCGCCCTCGACTGGCACCCCGAGCACGGCGACTGCTGCCAGCACCTGGTGTTCACCTCGCCCGGCCTCGACCGCGACGGGCTCGCCCAGCTCCTGGAGTCCTGCCTGCTCACCGACGCCGAGTACGCCGGCGGACGCACCGCCTGGAAACGCCTGCCGCCCGCCTTCGACACCCTCCTGGAGGTCTGACCCCGCCATGGCCCGCAAGATCGAACGCAAGCCCCTCAAGGCCCGGCCCAACCCGCTGGACGCGGCCAAGATCACGTACATCGACTACAAGGACACGGATCTGCTGCGGAAGTTCATCTCCGACCGCGGCAAGATCCGCAGCCGCCGGGTCACCCGGGTCTCGGCCCAGCAGCAGCGGCTGCTCGCCCGCGCGATCAAGAACGCCCGGGAGATGGCCCTGCTGCCGTACGTGTCCCGGTAGCCGTCGCGCCCCCTTCGCGCCACCCTCCGCACCCCATGCGCACCCCCGTCTCCGTAGGTCCCAGGAGGCGGGGGTGCGGACGTGTGAGGGAACGCGCGGGGCCCCGCGCGCGTCAAGGTCTGTAGCGGAGCGAGCACCCGGCGTGCACGTGCATCTGACCGTGCGTATGCCCATGCATACGCCAATGCATCGGTCCATGCGTCTGCACGTGAACAGAGTTATGATCCGGCTCAGTTGACCACTGCACCAATGGCCTCACCAGCCAGTGCACCACCAGGGAGCTACCTGTGGACCACGACGTGTACGGCGTTGGCGCAGCCGATGAGTCCGGCGTGTACAACGGCATGGCCGCCGCGCGGCTGGACGGGCTCGCCGCCTGGCAGAAGAGCCGCCACAGCAACTCGCAGGGATCCTGCGTCGAGTTCGCGCGGCTGCCCGGCGGCGAGGTCGCGGTGCGCAACTCGCGCTTCCCCGACGGCCCGGCGCTCGTCTACACGCGCGCCGAGATCGAGGCGATGCTCCTGGGCATCAAGGACGGCGAGTTCGACCATCTGATAGCGAGCTGACCGCCCCGCGGACATCTCGGCCCCCGAGCCGGGTGAAACGGGGCGTAATCGTCGTACCGCACACGGTGACGCGCGTAGAACCGAGGCCCGAAGAAACGCCGCGGTATCTCACTTGGCGGAGTGCAGCCCGAACAGCGCCCAGACGACCTTGCCGCCCAGGGTGCCCGAGAGCGGATGCCAGCCCCAGCTGTCGCTGAACGAGTCGACCAGGAACAGGCCGCGCCCCGACTCGGCCGAGAAGTCCTCCGAGAACTCCTCGACGTCGTACGCCACCGGGCTCTCCCGGCTCGGGTCGCGCACCGCGCACACCAGCCGCTCGGTCCAGCGCATCAAGTGCAGCCGTACGAGCGGCTCCTGGGCCGACGAGTGCGGGGTGTCGGCGGGCAGGGCGTGCCGCAGGGCGTTGGTGACCAGCTCGGAGACGACCAGACAGACGTCGTCGAGGCTGTCGCCGATGTCCCATTGGGTGAGTGTTCTGCGGCTGAACTGCCGTGCCTCGCGCACCGCTTCGTAGCGGGCGGGCAGCGCACACGACGCCGCGTTGGCCACGGTCGAGGGATCCAGTGGCGGAAGCCCCTGCCTTAACGGCTCGAGCATGGTCGATCCATTCATCCCCATGCGAGGCACTCCCGGGAGATCGCGGTCGTTGCGATGCAGTCCTTGCGATGCAGCGGTGGCGCGAGACCATGGTTTCCGATGCTCACGGCGGATGCAAGGGCAGATGCACGTGCACGTGCCTGAATTGGACCCTCCCGTACCGCTTCTTGGTCATTTTTTCCGCCAACTTTTCACCTCTGGCCGGTCTTCCCCTTACCTCTGCCTGTGCGTACGCTCTGACGTCTTCCCATTTGAGTAACCGGACGAGTACTGCTCGGAGTGTTTTAGTGGCAGACTGCGGCCCCTGGAGAGGTTGGGGAGGGTGACGAACGTGAGCGCGGGAGAGCCGGGATCGGTGGTGCGGCGCATGCTGCTCGGATCACACCTGAGGCGACTGCGTGAGTCGCGGGGCATCACGCGAGAGGCCGCGGGATATTCGATCCGAGCCTCCGAGTCGAAGATCAGTCGTATGGAACTGGGCCGGGTGAGCTTCAAGACACGGGACGTCGAGGACCTGCTGACGCTGTACGGCGTCAACGACGAGGCCGAGCGCAACGCGCTGCTCTCGCTCGCCAGGGAGGCCAACGTCGCGGGCTGGTGGCACAGTTACTCGGACGTCCTGCCGAGCTGGTTCCCCACCTATGTGGGCCTGGAGGGCGCGGCCTCGCTGATCCGCGCCTACGAAGTGCAGTTCGTGCACGGCCTGGTGCAGACCGAGGCGTATGCGAGCGCGGTCGTCGCACGCGGTATGAAGGGCGCGAGCCCCGCCGACATCGAGCGCCGCGTCGCACTGCGCCTGGAGCGGCAGAAGTACCTCCTCTCCGCCGGCGGCCCGGAGTTCCACGTCGTCCTGGACGAGGCAGCACTGCGCCGCCCGTACGGCGACCGCGAGGTGATGCGGGGCCAGCTCCAACACCTGATCGAGATCTCCGAGCGGCCCAACGTACGGCTGCAGATAATGCCGTTCGGCTTCGGCGGGCACTCGGGCGAGAGCGGCGCGTTCACGATCCTGAGCTTCCCGGAGTCGGACCTGTCCGACGTGATCTTCCTGGAGCAGCTCACCAGCGCGCTGTACCTGGACAAGGCGGAGGACGTCACCCAGTACGAGAAGGCGATGAAGGAGTTGCAGCAGGACAGCCCCGGGCCGGCCGAGAGCCGGGACCTGCTGAGGGGCCTGCTGCAACTCTCGTAACCGGGGTCCCTGGTGATCCCCCAACTCCCTTTGAACGCACGTACGATGACGTGCGATCAGACCGTGATACGGGATTGAGGGATTGAGGGATCACATGTCGTCGTCCATCTTCACCGACCTCGCGCAGCAGTACATAGGCGGTGAGTGGCGCCCGGGCACCGGCTCCTGGGACATCATCGACTTCAATCCGTACGACGGCGAGAAGCTCGCCTCGATCACGATCGCCACGGTGGACGAGGTCGACGAGGCGTACCGCGCCGCCGCCGCAGCCCAGAAGGAATGGGCCGCGACCAGTCCGTACGCCCGCCGCACGGTCTTCGAGAAGGCCCTGCGCATCATCGAGGACCGTGAGCAGGAGATCGCCGCGGCGATCATCGCCGAACTCGGCGGCACGCACCTCAAGGCCGGCTTCGAACTGCACCTCGCCAAGGAGTTCCTGCGCGAGTCGATCCGCCTGGCGCTGACCCCAGAGGGCCGGATCATCCCGTCGCCGGTCGACGGCAAGGAGAACCGCGTCTACCGAGTGCCGGTGGGTGTGGTGGGCGTGATCAGCCCCTTCAACTTCCCCTTCCTCCTCTCCCTGAAGTCGGTCGCCCCGGCGCTGGCGCTCGGCAACGGCGTCGTCCTCAAACCGCACCAGGACACCCCGGTCGTCGGCGGCTCCCTGGTCGCGAAGATCTTCGAGGACGCGGGCCTGCCGCCCGGCCTCCTGAACGTCGTCATCACGGACATAGCCGAGATCGGCGACGCGTTCATCGAGCACCCGGTCCCCAAGGTCATCTCCTTCACCGGCTCGGACGCCGTCGGCCGCCATGTCGCCGCCGTCTGCGCGCCCCTGTTCAAGAACGTGGTCCTCGAACTGGGCGGCAACAGCGCCCTCGTGGTCCTGGACGACGCGGACATCGACTACGCGGTCGACGCGGCGGTCTTCAGCCGGTACGTCCATCAGGGCCAGGTCTGCATGGCCGCGAACCGGGTCCTGGTGGACCGACGAATCGCCGACGAGTTCACCGCGAAATTCGTGGCCAAGGTGAGGTCCCTGAAGGTCGGCGACCCGAGCGACCCGCAGACGGTCATCGGTCCGGTGATCAACTCCTCCCAGGCGGAGGCGATTTCGGGCGTGGTGCGGCGGGCGCTGGCGGAGGGGGCGACCGCGCTGCTGCACGGCACGACGACGGACAACCTGGTCGAGCCCTCGGTCCTGACCGACCTCCCCGCCGACTCGCCCATCCTCCAGCAGGAGATCTTCGGCCCGGTGGCCCTCCTCGTCCCCTTCGACGGCGAGGAGGAGGCGGTCCGCCTCGTCAACAACACCCCGTACGGCCTCAGCGGCGCCGTCCACACGGCCGACGTGGAGCGTGGCGTCGCCTTCGCCAAGCAGATCGACACGGGCATGTTCCACGTCAACGACGGCACGGTCCACGACGAGCCCCTGGTCGCCTTCGGCGGCGAGAAGTCCTCGGGCATCGGACGCCTGAACGGCGAGGCGACGGTGGAGGCGTTCACGACCCAGAAGTGGATCTCGGTGCAGCACGGGCGGAGCTTCTTCCCGTTCTGATCGACCACCCATGCGGACAGGAGCTGACCTAAAGCCCTCGTAACGTCATCGGTGTCAGGCAGAACGACCCGATGAAAGGCGGCCGTTCATGGTCACTCACGTCCCCTCCGAGGCGCCCGGCGACGAGCGCGGAGCACTCCTCGCGTTCCTGGAGGAGCAGCGCGGCGGTATCCGGCGGGCCCTGCTGGGGCTCACGGAGGAGCAGGCGGCGAGCAGGCCCAGTGCCAGCGAGCTGTCCCTGTCCGGGCTGCTCAAGCATGTCGCCGAGGTCGAGCAGGGCTGGATCGCGCGGGCCAGGGGCGAGGCGCCGGCCGTCAAGCGGGACGCGTCGAACTGGCATGAGTGTTTCGTGCTCGTCGAAGGGGAGACGGTCGCGTCGCAGCTCGCGTACTGGGAGAAGGTCGCCGCCGAGACCGAGGTGTTCCTGCGTTCCGTACCGAGCCTCGACGACACGTTCGCGCTGCCGCCGGACCCCTGGTTCCCGCCGGAGGGCCGGGTCTCGATGCGCTGGCTGGCGCTGCACCTGATCCGCGAGACCGCCCGGCACGCCGGTCACGCGGACATCGTCCGCGAGTCCCTCGACGGCGCCACCGCCTTCGAGCTGGCGGACCGGGAGCGGGCCGCTTGACGCCGGGGTCCTAATGTGGCCTGCATGTCAGCTATCCGTCTCCTCGTGCTCGGCGCGGTCCGTCAGCACGGGCGGGCCCACGGCTACCAGGTGCGCAACGACCTGGAGTACTGGGGCGCGCACGAGTGGTCCAACGCCAAGCCCGGCTCGATCTACCACGCGCTCAAGCAGATGGCCAAGCAGGGCCTGCTGATCGCGCACGAGATCGCCCCTTCCACGGCCGGCGGCCCGCCGCGCACGGAGTACGAGATCACCGAGGCCGGCACCGAGGAGTGCTTCAGGCTCGTGCGCGAGGCGCTGACCTCGTACGACCAGAAGATGGACGTCAAGTCGGCGGCGATCGGCTTCATGGTCGAACTGCCGCGCGCCGAGGCCGTGGCGCTCCTGAAGGAGCGGATCCGGGGGATCGAGGCGTGGCGGGCCTCGGTCACCGAGCACTACGTGCCCGAGGACGGCCCCGAACAGCTCGGCCATATCGGCGAGATCATGAACCTCTGGATCCACACGGCCGACGCCGAGGCCGAGTGGACGCTGGGTCTGATCACCAGGATCGAGGGCGGGGCGTACACCTTCGCGGGGGAGGGCGAACCGTTCGTCGGCATCCTGGCGGAGGGCGAGGAGAACCCGTACGCGTCGGAGGAGCGGCACCCCGGCGACTGGCGGTAGCCGCACATTAATCAAGTTTGACCAATGCTCACGGGCGCGCTACTTTGGATCGGTAATCAAGTTTGACTAGCGAGGAGGATTCTGTGGCCGACGCGGCGATCACCGTCGAAGGCGCACACAAGAAGTACGGCGGCACCCACGCACTGGCCGGACTCGACCTCCTGGTCGCCCGCGGCACGGTGCACGGCGTGCTCGGGCCGAATGGCGCGGGCAAGACGACCCTGGTCCGGATCCTGGCCACGCTGCTCAGGCCCGACGGCGGCCGGGTCGAGGTGGCCGGTCACGACGTGCTGACCGAGGCACGGGAGGTCCGTTTCCGCATCGGCCTGCTCGGCCAGCACGCGGCGCTCGACGAGAAGCTGAGCGGCCGGCAGAACCTGGAGATGTTCGGCCGCCTCTACCGCCTGGGTGCCCGCCACGCGCGCGTGCGGGCCGGTGAACTCCTCGCCCGCTTCGGACTCGCGGACACCGGTCGCAAGGCGGTCCAGCACTACAGCGGCGGAATGCGCCGCCGCCTCGACCTCGCCGCCTCCCTCATCACCGACCCGGAGGTGCTGTTCCTGGACGAGCCGACGACCGGCCTCGACCCGCGCGGCCGCACCGAGGTGTGGACCGCGGTCCGCTCCCTCGTGGGCGGCGGTACGACGGTCCTGCTCACCACGCAGTACCTGGAGGAGGCCGACCAGCTCGCCGACCGGGTCTCGGTCGTCGACCGGGGCCGGGTCGTCGCCGACGGCACCCCGGACGAGCTGAAGGCCGCCACGGGCGGCGACCGCATCGACGTCGTCCTGCGCGACGCGGGCCAACTGGGCGCGGCCGTCGCCCTGTTGCCCGTACCCGCAGAGGGCGTTTCGGTGGACCCCGACCGGCGGCTCCTGAGTGCCCAGGTCACCGACCGGATGGCGGCGCTCTCCGGGGTCGTACGGGCCCTGGAGGCGGCCGGGATCGAGGCCGAGGACATCGCGCTGCGGCGCCCGACGCTGGACGAGGTGTTCCTGGACCTCACCGGGGGCGACGAACGGACGAAGGAGGCCGCGTGACGACGTACGGGATGAGGAGCGGTGTTCCGGCCCCGGCACCGGGGGCACCGGGCACGCGCGCGTTGACCGACTGCTGGACCATGACCCGCCGCGAACTCGCCCACTGGGCACGGCAACCGGTCCAGGTGCTGGTCGGGCTGGTCTTCCCGGTGATGCTGCTGCTGATGTTCGGCTATCTGGTCGGCGGCGGGCGGGACGTCGCGGGCGACTACGTCGACTTCCTGGTGCCCGGCATGCTCGTGCTCACCATGGCCTTCGGCCTGGAGGGCACGATGCTCGCCGTCACCCAGGATCTCAACAAGGGCGTGATCGACCGCTTCCGGTCGATGCCCATGGCCAACGGCGCGGTCCTGGTGGGTCGTTCGGCCGCCGACATGCTCCAGTCGGCGCTGGGGCTCGCCGTGATGCTCGCGGTGGGGTACGCGATCGGCTGGCGTGCCCACGGGGGCGTGGCGGCCCTCCTGGGAGCCGTGGGCCTGCTTCTGCTCTTCCGGTTCGCCATGCTGTGGATCGGCATCCAGCTGGCCATGGTGGCCGGCAAGCCGGAGCTGGTGCAGGCGGTCCAGATCCTGGTCTGGCCGGTCGGCTTCCTGTCCAACGCCTTCGCCACCCCCGAGTCCATGCCGGGCTGGCTGGGCACGGCCGTCCAGTGGAACCCGATGTCCCAGACGGCCACCGCGGTACGCGACCTGTTCGGCAACCCCGGCGGCGAACCCGGCCACCTCTGGGCGGCCGTCGTCTGGCCCCTGGCCCTGCTTGCGGTCTTCTTCCCACTGGCGGTACGGAGGTTCGGGCGCCTGAGCCGGTAAGGCGGGGCCCTAGTGATGAAAACCGGTGGCTGCGTCCCTGTCGTGCGTCGACGGACGCGGCTGCCGGCGCAGTTCGGGCAGCAGCCGCTCCAGGTCCTCCAGGAACAGCTCGGCGAGGTCCGCGGAGAACCCGTTGCGGCATACGACCCGCAGTACGGACAGGTCCTGCCGGTTCTCCGGGAAGGTGTACGCGGGCACCAGCCAGCCGCGCTCACGCAGCCGCCGCGAAACGTCGAAGACGTCGTACGCGGTCACGTCCGCCCCGGTCGTGAAGGCGAACACGGGCAGCTCGTCGCCCCGCGTGAGGAGCCGGAAGTCGCCCAGCTCCTCGATCCGCCCGGCGAGGGAGCGCGCCACGTCCCGCGTGGACTGCTGCACGGCCCGGTAGCCGTCGCGGCCCAGCCGCAGGAACGTGTAGTACTGCGCGACGACCTGGGCTCCGGGGCGCGAGAAGTTGAGCGCGAACGTCGGCATGTCGCCGCCGAGGTAGTTCACGCTGAAGACGAGCTCCTCGGGGAGGGCCTCCTTGTCCCGCCACAGCGCCCAGCCGACGCCCGGGTAGACCAGCCCGTACTTGTGCCCCGAGGTGTTGATCGAGGCCACGCGCGGCAGCCGGAAGTCCCACACCAGGTCCTCGTCCAGGAAAGGCGCCACCATGGCTCCTGAGGCCCCGTCGACGTGTACCGGGATGTCGAGCCCGGTCCGCTCCTGAAGGGCGTCCAGCGCCGCGCACAGCTCGGCGACGGGCTCGTAGGACCCGTCGAAGGTGGACCCGAGGATCCCGACGACCCCGATGGTGTTCTCGTCGCACAGGTCGGCCGCCGCCTGCGGATCGAGATGGAACCGCTCGCCCTCCATGGGCACCTGGCGCGCCTCGACCTCCCAGAAGTTGCAGAACTTGTCCCAGCAGACCTGCACGTTGACGCCCATGACGAGGTTCGGCCGGACATCCCGCCCTGGATACCGGTCGGCGTTGCGCGCCGCCCACCGCCGTTTCAGCGCCATCCCGGCGAGCATGCACGCCTCACTCGAACCGGTGGTCGAACAGCCCACGACGGCGGCCGGATCGGGCGCGTTCCACAGGTCGGCGAGCATCGCCACACAGCGCCGCTCCAGCTCGGCCGTGCGCGGGTACTCGTCCTTGTCGATCATGTTCTTGTCCCGGCACTCGCCCATCAGGACGCCGGCCTGCGGCTCCATCCAGGTGGTGACGAAGGTGGCGAGGTTGAGCCGCGAGTTGCCGTCGAGCATCAGTTCGTCGTGCACGAGCTGGTACGCCGTCGTAGGTGGCAGCGGGGCGTCCGGGAGCCGGTGTGTGGGCGGGGCCTCGGTCATGCCGCCGACCGGATTGGCCTCCCCGAAGAAGGGGTTGACGGCGAGCCTGCGCCCGTCGCCCTTGTCGTCAGGTGTTTCGCTGTCCCCACGATGCAGTGGCATACCTACGACGGTAGGGCCGGGCCGCGGGGCTTGCACCTAACGCAGCGTGAGGAAGCAGTGTGGAGTGCGTACCGAGAAGGGGGCGGAAGTGAGCTACAGCGTGGGACAGGTCGCCGGCTTCGCCGGCGTCACGGTGCGTACCCTGCACCACTACGACGAGATCGGCCTCCTCGTGCCGGGCGGACGCAGTCACGCGGGCCACCGGCGCTACGACGACGCCGACCTCGACCGGTTGCAGCAGATCCTGTTCTACCGGGAGCTCGGGTTTCCGCTCGAAGAGGTCGCCGCCCTGCTGGACGATCCGAAAGCGGACCCGCGCGCGCAGTTGCGCCGTCAGCACGAGCTGCTGACCGCCCGGATCGAACGGCTCCAGCAGATGGCGGCGGCCGTGGAGCACGCCATGGAGGCACGCAGAATGGGCATCAACCTGACACCCGAGGAGAAGTTCGAGGTCTTCGGCGACAAGGACCCGGAGGCACACGCGCAGGAGGCCGAGCGCCGCTGGGGCGGCACGGAGACGTACGCGGAGTCGCAGCGCCGCGCGGCCTCGTACACGAAGGACGACTGGAAGCGCATGCAGGCCGAGGTGACCTCCTGGGGCGAGCGCTACGACGCCCTGATGGCCGCCGGTGGGCCCCCGTCCGGCGAGGCCGCCATGGCCATGGCCGAGGAACACCGGCGGCACATCACCAAGTGGTTCTACGAATGCACGTACGAAATCCACCAGGGTCTCGCCGACATGTACGTGTCCGACGAGCGTTTCAAGGAGTTCTACGACTCCATGCGCCCCGGCCTCGCCGAGCACCTCCGGGAGGCGATCACGGCGAACGCGGCCCGGCACACCGCGTAGACACACCTCGTGGACGTACCTCGTAGAGGCGACCTGGTCCGGGGCTACTCCCGGACCAGGACCACCGCGGTCCCGTACGCGCACACCTCCGTGCCCACGTCCTGCGCGTCCGTCACGTCGAAGCGGAACGCCAGCACGCCGTTGGCGCCACGTGCGCGTGCCTGCTCGATGAGACGTTCCATTGCCTGGTTGCGCGTCTCGACGAGGGTCTTGGTCAGCCCCTTCAGCTCACCGCCGATCATCGACTTCAGCCCGGCCCCGATCTGGCTGCCGAGATGCCGTGACCGCACGGTCAGCCCGAAGACCTCACCGATGACCTGCTCCACCCGGTAGCCGGGGATGTCGTTCGTCGTCACGACCAGGACGTCGGACTGAGGTCCCTGGCCGCCGCCGTACTCTTCGATGCCCATAACCTCACAGGGTGGTCCCAGTTGCCGCACAGCGCACCCCGGAGTGGCGCATGGAAGCTGAGGGAACCTGGAGGGGTCACCTTGCGTTGATAGCTTTGGCCCCCTCATCTCTGCCAAGCCTCAGGAGCCCGGAACAGTGACGACGCTTGCCCTCGGACCGAGCTGGCTGGACCCGGACTACCTGTTGGACCAGTTCGGCATCTGGGGTCTGCTCCTGATCGTGTTCGCCGAGTCCGGCCTGCTCATCGGCTTCTTTCTGCCGGGCGACGCGCTGCTGTTCACGGCGGGTCTGCTGATCACGGCGGGCACGCTGGACTTCCCGCTGTGGGGCGCGATCGCCCTGATCTGTGTCGCAGGGGTCCTCGGCGACCAGGCGGGTTACATGTTCGGCAAGAAGGTCGGCCCGTCGCTCTTCACGCGCCCGGACTCCCGCCTCTTCAAGCAGGAGAATGTCGCCAAGGCCCACGAATTCTTCGAGAAGTACGGTCCGAAGTCGCTTGTCCTGGCCCGCTTCGTGCCCATCGTGCGCACGTTCACGCCGATCATCGCCGGCGTCAGCGGCATGAAGTACCGCTCGTTCGTCACCTGGAACATCATCGGCGGCGTCCTCTGGGGCGCGGGCGTCACCCTGCTCGGCTCCTGGCTCGGAAAGATCGACTTCGTCAAGAAGAACATCGAACCGATCCTGCTGCTGATCGTCCTCATCTCGGTCGTCCCGATCATCATCGAGTTCGCCCGGGCCCGCAGCAAGGCCAAGAAGAACCCGCCCCAGCAGCCCCAGCCCCCGGCCCAGCAGCAGTACCCGGCCCCGATGGACGACGCGACCACTCAGCTGCGCCGCATCCCCCCGGCACAGCAGCAGGACGATTACCCGCAGCAGTACGGCCAGAACCAGGGCTACGACCAGGGTTACGACCAGCCCTACGCCCAGCAGCCCTACACCCCGCAATACCCCCAGGGCTACCAGCAGGACCACCAGGACCAGCAGCAGTACCCGTACAACAACGGCTACCCGCAGAACTGACCTGTCCTGGGCGCCGCCCGAAGCGACAGCGGAGGCTTGCGAGGCACAGTCCGGAGGCTCGCCCGTCGACCACCTGCGCGGAGTGCCAACGGCAGACGAAGCCGACCGCGCCCGGATCAGCCGCTCTCACGCCCGCCGTCCCGGGCCCGTGCTCCTCACAGCAACGGAGTCCGGGCGACGGGCGTGGTCGTGCCGGTCCGTACGGTCAGAGGCGGATCGGGAGGTGGGCGGGGCCTCGCAGGCTCAGCAGGCCGTTCCAGCGAACCTCGCCCGCCTGTTCCACGTCCGGGAAACGGCGGACCAGTTCCCCGATGGCGACCCGTCCCTGGATCCGGGCGAGTGCCCCGCCGAGACAGTAATGGGCACCGCCGCCGAAGGTGACGTGGCGGCGCGCGTTCTCGCGGTCGAGCCGCAACCGGTCGGCGTCCGGGCCCCAGAAATCCTCGTCGCGATTGGCACCAGCCAGGCTGGCGAGGACGATCGCGCCGGCCGGGATCTCTTGTGTTCCGCCACCCGGTGGGGACGGAGGGTGATGCGCCGGGCGAGGTGGACCGGCGGTTCGTAGCGGAGCAGTTCCTCGATCGCGTTCCGGGCGAGTTCGGGCGTGGTGTGCAGGAGCCGGAGCTGGTCGGGATGGCGCAGCAGCGCGAGGGTCCCACCGGAGATCAGGTTGACGGTCGTCTCGTAGCCGGCGACGTAGATCATGGCCACCTGGGCCACCAGTTCGTCGTGGTCGAGCCGGTCGCCGTCGTCCTCGGCGTCGATGAGGGCGGTGAGCAGGTCGTCGCCACGGTCGTGGCGCTTGCGGCGTTCCTCACCCGAGCCCTCGATCTACGGCTGTCGGCGGCCGTCCTGGTACTCATCCTGCTGTCGATCGAGGTGTCCAACATCCTGCCGACCCTGCCGGGTCAACTGGGCACCAGCCTTCCATGCCCAGCAAATACTTCCCCAGATCCCGCTGGGGATGATCACAATGGTCGGAAACACATTTCCACGTGACCGATCGGAACGGGATTCACGATGACCGAACAATGGAATACCGATACTCCGCGGGTGATTCAACTCCCCTCGGGACGGCTGATTCGGGGACGGGGGCTCAGGTATGACCTCCCGGAGGGCCAGACACCCACACTCGCTGTCCACTTAACGGATCACCAGCCACCCGATCCGGCGTGGGAGTCCCTGTGGGTCCCTTGGCGGGACTTCTGGCTTCCTGCCGACCCCGGCGACGCGATGCGCAAGCTCCGCGTCGCCTATGAGCGCGCCACGAGCGAACGCGTCGAGGTCTGTTGCGGGGGCGGGGTCGGGCGGACCGGTACGGCACTGTCCGCGATGTGCGTCTTCGAGGGCATGGACCCCAAGGAAGCCGTGACCTGGGTGCGGCGGAACTACCACTCCCGTGCGGTCGAGGTGCCCTGGCAACGGCGGTTCATCCGCCAGGTCTTTGCCTCCGCCGGGCCTGACTCGCGGCAGTCGTAGCCGCGTCGGCCCCCGCGCGCGGGGGATACATCGATCCCAAGCAGGGACTACCACGGAATACTGAGTGGCCGGACATATGACCGAACATGCCCGAATGAATTCACCGCTCAGGAAGTCCGGCGTGGCCAGGAACCGCGCGAAGTCGGCTGCTGGAACCCGGCGCTAAAACCCTCGCGTCCGCTTGGCGGCCCGCCTACCCCCGGCGGAGCCGCTGGGCACACGCAGGAACAGCCGCGAGATCTCCGATCCCAGATTCACGCCGATGGCGATGGCCATGGCCAGCGCCGCCGCCTTCGACAGCGAAACCAGCCCCGCGTCCATATCGTTCTGTGCGATCGACAACAGCCCGAAATACGTCGCCGACCCCGGCAACAGGGGCCCGATCGCCGCCGTGGTGTACGGCAGGGCTGACGCGTACCGGTACCGCGACAGCAACTGCCCGAACAGCCCCACCAGCCCCGCCGCGACGGCCGTCGAGGCCACCGGCGAGAAGTCGCCGGTGTCGTGCATCGCGCCGTACACGCTCCAGGCCACACCCCCGTTGAGCGTCACGATGAGCACGGTGGAACGTTCCTGCTGAAGCATGATCGCGAAGGTCAGCGACAACAGCATGGACGCGCTGATCTGCCACAGCGGCCGCTGCACGCTCCCCAGCGCCGCATCAGGGTTGAGCTCGGCGCCCAGTTTCACGCCGAAGTACAGGATCAGCAGCACCCCGACGACGATGCCCACGAAGAAGTACATGACCTCCAGCAGACGCGCGGACGCGGTGATGTAGAACCCGGTCAGCCCGTCCTGCACCCCGGCCACCAGCGCCCGCCCGGGCAGCAGCGCGAACAGCCCACCGGTGACCACGGCGGACGCCTTCACGTCCACGTGCGCGGCCGTCAGCGCGACCCCGATCGCGGCCGGCGGCATCGCGGCCACCGTGAACTGGTAGAACTCCGGCAGCCCGCGCCCCGCGCACAGCCACGCCAGCCGGTCGCCGAGCATCGCGCCGAGCGCCGCCGCCACGAACACGACCAGGTCACCGCCGACGAGCACGGAGGCGGCGCCCGCGAGCAGCCCGGCGGCCACGGTGAGCCCCCAGCCGGGGTACGGGTGCCGGTTCCGCCGGATCTCCGCGAGGCGCCTGTAAGCCTCTTCCAGCGACGTGGCGGTCTCCTCGTCGCTCAGATCGTCCACAAGCCGGTAGACGGCCGCCAGGCGCGTGTAGTCGGTGCCCCGGCGCCGGACCGTCCGTGACGCCGTAACGGGGTCCTCGACGAGCGAGGGCTGGTACGAGATCGACAGCAGGGTGAAGGTGACGTTCGGCTCACAGCGGTCGAGGGCGTAGGACCGGCAGACGGCGAACATGGCCGCCTCCACGTCCTCGGCGCCCTCGCCGCCCGCGAGCAGCAGTTCGCCGATGCGCAGAGTCAGGTCGAGCACGCGCGGGACGGCCGGTCCGCCCTCCTCGGCCACCTTCTGCAACCGCTCCGGCGCGGGCCGCTCGGCCACCGGCATCCGCAGCATCGTGCGCATCCGGTCCTGCCAGGGCACGTCCTTGGTGAGACTCACCACAGGGATACCGGTAGGCGGCGTGAACGCGGGCGCCCGGTACGTGAGCGGGGTGCTGAAGGCCGACCCCTCGAAATCGCCACCGGGCGGCTGCGGAGCGTCGAGCCCGTCCGGCAGGGCGAACTCGGAGGTGGTCTCGGACTCAACGGTGACGGGCCTGGGCGGGGCCATCCCCTGGGGAAGCGCGAACTCGGAGGTGGTGGACGAGTCCCCGTCCCCACCGCCCGAAGCCCCACCTGTGAGGGGAACGGCGTAGACACCCCTGGCTTCGTCCGATGCCGGCTTGCGGTCCTCGTCCGTCACTCCGTATCGCTCCCTGCGCGTGCCCCTCCAGTACGCCCCTCAGTATGCGCACAGACGCACGAACGGGCCGCACGCGTGCGCGTGCGGCCCGTTGAGCACAACGGGATCCGGGGGCCTCAGTGGCCGCCCTGCTCCTTGAGGCGCTTGTACGACCGCTCGATCTCGGCCTCGGCGTCGGCGCGGCCGACCCAGTTGGCGCCCTCGACGGACTTGCCGGGCTCCAGGTCCTTGTAGACCTCGAAGAAGTGCTGGATCTCCAGACGGTCGAACTCCGACACGTGGTGGATGTCGCGCAGGTGCTCCACGCGCGGGTCGTGCGCGGGCACGCACAGCAGCTTGTCGTCGCCGCCGGCCTCGTCCGTCATCCGGAACATGCCGATCGTGCGGCACTGGATGAGGCAGCCGGGGAACGTCGGCTCGTCCAGGATGACCAGCGCGTCCAGCGGGTCGCCGTCCTCGCCGAGGGTGTTCTCGACGAAGCCGTAGTCGGCCGGGTAACTGGTCGAGGTGAAGAGGCGACGGTCCAGACGGATCCGACCGGTCTCGTGGTCCACCTCGTACTTGTTCCGTGAACCCTTCGGAATCTCGATCGTGACGTCGAACTCCACCGGTGGCTCCTCCATGATCAACACATAGTTCTGGTGGTTAAGTGTCCCTCACGCAGGTGTGTGATCGCGAAAGGGGCTGGTGGTCGTGCCAGAGCTGAGGCCGTGGCGGGCCGCGAGGCCACGGATGGCGCGGCTCGCGCGAACCGTACGACCCCGTCTCACCCGGGCCACGGCAACGGTGAAACCGCAGCTCGGACGGGCAACAGCAGCTGTGAAACCGCAACTCGCACGAGCCGGACGAGCCACAGCCGCCGTGAAACCGCGGGTCGCACGGATCACACAGGCGGTGGCCCCGAAGCTCGCCGCTCTCCCGAGGCCGAGCACTCTTCAGCCCCTGAAGACACTGCCGCTGTCGATGCCGAAGAACCTGCGGACCTGGCAGTACACCGCGGGAGCCGCCACCGCCGGACTGGCGTTGACCGCCGGCGTGGTGACCGCCGCCGGCCCCTGGGACTCCTCCGGTCAGCGTACGGCCGAGCGGGACTGGGCCGCCGTCCAGGAGCGATCCGGTGGCACAGATCACGGTCGTAATTCTGATACGTCCGACACGTCCGGTGCCTCCGGTACGTCGGCCGGGGCGCCCGCGCCCGCGCCGAGCGCCCCCTCCGTGCTGGCCGGCCTCGGCAGCGCCACCGGCACCCTGAGGGCGGCACCCGTCGGAAAGGCCCTCGCGGCCGTTCTGGACCCGCTCCTGAGGAACCCCGCGCTCGGCACCCGTCGGACGGCCGCAGTCGTCGACGTCGGCACCGGAAAGCGCCTGTACGGCCTGGGGGCAGGCGAGGCGCTGGTCCCCGCCTCGACGACGAAGATCGCCACGGCCGTCGCCGCGCTCTCCGCCATGGGCGCCGACCACCGCCTCACCACCAGGGCCGCTCTGGAGCCCGACACGAACGAACTCGTCCTGGTCGGCGGCGGCGACCCCACCCTGACGGCCCGTACGGACCCGGAGGGCTGGGCCAGCCTGCGCACCCTGGCCGACTCGACGGCCGCCGCCCTGAAGAAGCACGGCGTACGCCAGGTGACGCTGTCGTACGACACCACGCTCTACGCCGGCCCGGAACTCCACCCGATCGGGGCCGACGAGAACCTCGCCCCGGTCAGCGCCCTGATGGCCGACGAGGCTCGTACGAACGACTCGACCAGCGGTACGGCCCTGCGCTTCACCGACCCGGCAGCGTCTGCGGCCCGCACTTTCGCGACCCTGCTGGCGAAGCACGGCATCAAGACGACCTCCCCCGGCCCGTCCAAGGCCACCGGCCGCGCGACCACCCTCGCGAAGGTCTCCTCACCGCCGCTCTCCGCTCTCGTCGAGCGCATGCTGACCAACAGCGACAACGACCTCGCGGAGGCCCTCGCCCGCCAGACCGCGATCGCCACGGACGTCCGGCCCGACTTCGCGGGCGGCGCCCGGGCCATCCACACCCGGTTGGCGAAGCTCGGACTGCCCATGTCCGGCGCCCGTTTCGCGGACGGCAGCGGCCTGAACCGCGCCGACCGCCTCACCCCGAACCTCCTCACGGCCATCCTGGCCAAGGCGGGCGACCCGTCCCACCCCGAACTCCGCGCGGCCCTCACGGGCCTTCCGGTGGCAGGCTTCACGGGCACCCTGAGCACCCGCTACACGGACGGCGCGGCAGGCGTCGTACGGGCCAAGACCGGCACCCTGACCGGAGTGAACGCCCTTGCGGGCACGGTCGTCGACCGCGACGGCCGCCTCCTGGCCTTCGCCTTCCTGGCCGCCGACAGCACCAGCAAGACGGAGGCCCAGGCAGCCCTGGACCGCACGGCAACGGCACTGGCGGCCTGCGGCTGCTGAGCGCTCCGCTGGGCGCGGCGGCTTCTTTGTCCGCGGGCCCGGTGGGGGCTGGTCGCGCAGTTCCCCGCGCCCCTACGGGGCTCGGTCCGTGCCGCGGTGCGGGGGTGCCGACCCAACAGACCCGGGCCCCTGCCCATCTCGCTGCCTGCCCCCGGAGGGGCCCCTCACGTACGGTTGACGCATGACGAGCATCGGTGGTGCCGCATCTGCTGGGATGGTCGACTGGAATCTCGCGGTGGCGACCGCGACCCGGCTGGTACGGCCGGGCCCCGAAGTGAGCCGTGACGAGGCCCGGGCCATCGTCTCGGAACTGCGCCGGCACGCGAAGGCCTCTGAGGAGCACGTCCGGGGCTTCACCCGGATGGGAACCGATGCCGCCCACGACACCCCCGTACTCGTCGTGGACCGCCCCGGCTGGGTGCGGGCGAACGTCGCCGGGTTCCGTGAGGTGCTCAGGCCGCTGCTGGACAAGATGCAGGAGCGGCGCGGGAGTTCACCGGGCGGGGCCGTGCTCGGCGCGGTCGGCGGCAAGGTGACCGGCGTCGAACTGGGGATGCTGCTGTCGTTTCTGTCGTCCCGGGTCCTCGGCCAGTACGAGACCTTCGCCCCGGCCACCCGCGAACTGCCGGCGGGCGCGAACGGCGGCGGCCGACTGCTCCTCGTCGCCCCGAACATCGTGCACGTGGAGCGCGAACTCGACGTAGAGCCCCACGACTTCAGGCTCTGGGTGTGTCTGCACGAGGAGACGCACCGCACCCAGTTCACGGGCGTGCCCTGGCTGCGTGACCACCTGGAGGGCGAAATCCAGTCGTTCTTGGGGGAGACCGACGTCGACCCCATGACGTTCCTGGAGCGCATCAGGGAGGCCGCGCAGTCCCTCGCGGGCGGTCGGCCGGAGGGCGAGGAGGACGACGGGGGGCGTTCCCTGGTGGAGCTGGTGCAGACGCCCACGCAGCGGGAGATCCTCGGCCGGCTCACCGCGGTCATGTCCCTCCTGGAGGGACACGCGGATTTCGTGATGGACGGCGTGGGTCCCGCGGTGGTGCCCTCCGTGGCCGAGATCCGGGAGAAATTCCAGCAGCGGCGGGCCAAGGGCGCCTCCCGCCTGGACCTCGCGCTGCGCAAGCTGCTCGGTCTGGACGCCAAACTCAAGCAGTACCGGGACGGTGAACGGTTCGTCCGGGCCGTCGTCGACCAGGTCGGCATGGACGGCTTCAACCGCGTGTGGACCTCCCCGAACACCCTTCCGACGAAGGGCGAGATCGCCAAACCGGCGGACTGGGTCTCGCGGGTGCACCGCAAGGCGGAATCGTGAGTCCTTGGGGTACGTGGTGAACGAATCCGGCCGACGGCAGGTGAACGCCCCTTCAATCACCCGTCCGAGGGACCGTGGGGCATGGGTAGGCGTGCAATGCTCGGGGAACGCCCCGTTTCTGTCACCATCTACACACTCTGAGTGACCGGACTCGGCTCACCCCCCGAAAACTTCATGAAGGGAACCGGACATGGGTCCCCATCCTGCGGTCGCGGCGATACGCCTGGCGGTTCGCCGCGCTCTCCACGACATCCTCACCGCCCACACCCCGCCCCACAGCCTCGTCCCCGCCCCCGCCACCCCCGGCGAGTCCTCCCCGCTCGTCCTCGTGGCGTGCTCCGGCGGCGCTGATTCCATGGCGCTCGCCTCCGCCCTCGCGTTCGAAGCGCCCAAACTCGGTCTGCGCGCCGGCGGCGTCACCGTCGACCACGGTCTGCAGCCCGGCTCCGACCTCCGCGCCGACGAGGTCGTCCTGCGCCTGACCGAACTCGGCCTCGCCCCGGTCGAGGCGATCTCCGTCACCGTCGGCCGCGAGGGCGGCCCCGAGGCCGCCGCGCGCGACGCCCGGTACGGCGCCCTGGACGGCGCCGCCGAGCGCCACGGCGCCACCGCGGTCCTCCTCGGCCACACCCGCGACGACCAGGCCGAGACCGTGCTGCTGGGCCTCGCCCGCGGCTCCGGCATCCGCTCCCTGTCCG
Source organism: Streptomyces sp. NBC_00576 (assembly GCF_036345175.1). Lineage (NCBI taxonomy): Bacteria > Bacillati > Actinomycetota > Actinomycetes > Kitasatosporales > Streptomycetaceae > Streptomyces > Streptomyces sp. NBC_00576. Next base: position 6,440,667 of record NZ_CP107780.1, read on the forward strand.
GGATGGCGGCCGTCTCCGGAGGACCCGGGGCCCCCGGCCGCTACCGCCGGCCCTTCCTCCAGCTCGACCGGCAGACCGCCCGCAAGGCGTGCATGGTCCAGTCCCTCCCGGTCTGGGACGACCCGCACAACGCCGACCCGGCCTATACCCGGTCCCGGCTGCGTCACGAGGGCCTGCCCGCCCTGGAGAAGGCCCTGGGCAAGGGCGTCGTCGAGGCCCTGGCCCGCACGGCCCAGCTCTCCCGCGACGACGCCGACGCCCTCGATACCTGGGCCCGCCAGGCCGGGGCCTCCGTACGGGACGCGGCGGGCCTCCTGGAGTGCGCCAAGCTGTACGCCCTGCCGCCCGCTGTACGTCGCCGCATCCTGCGCAGCGCCGCCATCGAGGCGGGCGCTCCGGCCGGTTCGCTGTTCGCCCGCCACATCGAGGAAGTCGACCGGCTGATCACCGGCTGGCGCGGCCAGGGGGCCATCAATCTCCCCGGCCGGGTGGTCGCCCAGCGGCAGGGTGGCAGACTGGTGATTCGGCAAGGCTGAATCTCACCCCCTTCGGGGAGGGGTCGGGCGAACGAGCCAGCGAAATGGCGACGACCGAAAGTGATGCGGGTGGACGCGAAAGACATGGGTGCCGACCTCAAGTCGGTGCTCATCACCAAGGAAGAGATCGACGCGAAGCTGGTTGAGCTGGCCGCGAAGATCGACGCGGAGTACGCGGGCAAGGACCTACTGATCGTCGGCGTCCTCAAGGGCGCGGTGATGGTCATGGCCGACCTGGCCCGGGCGCTGTCCACCCCCGTCACCATGGACTGGATGGCCGTGTCGTCGTACGGCGCGGGCACCCAGTCCTCCGGTGTGGTGCGGATCCTCAAGGACCTCGACACCGACATCAAGGGCAAGCACGTCCTCATCGTCGAGGACATCATCGACTCCGGGCTGACCCTGTCCTGGCTGATCTCCAACCTCGGCTCCCGGGAGCCCGAGTCGCTGAAGATCTGCACCCTGCTGCGCAAGCCGGAGGCCGCGAAGGTCGCCATCGACGTGGAGTGGGTCGGCTTCGACATCCCGAACGAGTTCGTGATCGGCTACGGCCTCGACTACGCGGAGAAGTACCGCAACCTCCCGTTCGTCGGTACGCTCGCGCCCCACGTCTACGGCGGCTGAGCCAGCGGCCGAGGCGGTGGCCCCTGCGGCTGCTGAGCCAAAGGGCCAGTCCTGTGGGACGCCCGGGAACCCAGACGGGCTCCGCGCCGTTGGAGCTTTCGTAGACGGGATGCCAGCCCGCCCGTGCGCCTTCGGGTGACAATGCTGGGGTACCGTCCGAAGAGCAGTCTTTAGAACAGTCTTTATCAAACTCACTATGGCAGGAGGGACGGGGCGGCACCGCTCCGTATGGATGGACGTGAAGCGATACTTCCGTGGGCCGGTCATGTGGATCGTGCTGGCCGTCCTTGCCGTGGTCGTGTTGATGCAGGTCGTCGGCTCGTCCGGCGGCTACAAGACGGTGGACACAGGCCAGGTCGTCCAGGCGATCAACGACAACAAGGTCGAGCAGGCCAAGATCACCACCGGTGACGAGCAGGTCATCAAGGTCCAGCTCAAGGACGGCCAAAAGGTCGAGGGCAGCTCGAAGATCCAGGCGAGCTACATCGGCGACCAGGGCGTCAACCTGGCGAACACTCTCCAGGACAAATACCAGAACAAGCAGATTCCGGACGGCTACACGGTCTCTCCGACCAAGCAGAACGCTTTCGTCGGCATTCTGTTGTCGCTGCTCCCCTTCGTTCTCATCGTCGTCGTGTTCCTGTTCCTGATGAACCAGATGCAGGGCGGCGGCTCCCGGGTCATGAACTTCGGGAAGTCCAAGGCCAAGCTCATCACCAAGGACACCCCGAAGACGACGTTCGCCGATGTGGCGGGCGCGGACGAGGCGGTCGAGGAGCTCCACGAGATCAAGGAGTTCCTGCAGGAGCCGGCCAAGTTCCAGGCCGTCGGCGCCAAGATCCCCAAGGGTGTGCTCCTCTACGGGCCTCCCGGTACGGGCAAGACGCTGCTCGCGCGTGCTGTCGCGGGTGAGGCGGGCGTTCCGTTCTACTCGATCTCGGGTTCCGACTTCGTCGAGATGTTCGTCGGTGTCGGTGCCTCCCGGGTCCGTGACCTCTTCGAGCAGGCCAAGGCGAACGCCCCGGCGATCGTCTTCGTCGACGAGATCGACGCGGTCGGCCGCCACCGCGGCGCCGGCCTCGGCGGCGGTCACGACGAGCGCGAGCAGACGCTCAACCAGTTGCTCGTCGAGATGGACGGCTTCGACGTCAAGGGCGGTGTGATTCTCATCGCTGCCACGAACCGTCCGGACATCCTCGACCCGGCGCTGCTGCGCCCCGGCCGATTCGACCGCCAGATCGCGGTCGACCGTCCGGACATGCTGGGCCGACTGGAGATCCTCAAGGTTCACCAGAAGGGCAAGCCGGTCGCACCGGACGTCGACCTGTCGGCGGTCGCCCGTCGCACGCCGGGCTTCACCGGCGCGGACCTGAGCAACGTCCTCAACGAGGCCGCGCTGCTCACCGCCCGCAGCGACAAGAAGCTGGTCGACAACGCGTCGCTCGACGAGGCCATCGACCGCGTCGTGGCGGGCCCGCAGAAGCGGACCCGGATCATGTCGGAGAAGGAAAAGAAGATCACCGCGTACCACGAGGGCGGCCACGCCCTGGTCGCGGCGGCCTCCCCGAACTCCGACCCGGTCCACAAGATCACGATCCTGTCCCGCGGCCGGGCCCTCGGTTACACGATGGTGCTCCCGGACGAGGACAAGTACTCCACCACTCGCAACGAGATGCTCGACCAGCTGGCCTACATGCTGGGTGGCCGGGCGGCGGAGGAACTGGTCTTCCACGACCCGACGACGGGTGCCGCGAACGACATCGAGAAGGCCACGGCAACGGCCCGCGCGATGGTCACGCAGTACGGGATGACCGAGCGCCTCGGCGCGATCAAGTTCGGCGGCGACAACACCGAGCCCTTCCTGGGCCGGGAGATGTCGCACCCGCGCGACTACTCGGAAGAGGTCGCCGCGCTCGTCGACGAAGAGGTCAAGAAGCTCATCGAGAACGCGCACAACGAGGCCTGGGAGATCCTGGTCGAGAACCGCGACGTCCTCGACGCGCTGGTGCTCCAGCTGCTGGAGAAGGAGACGCTGAGCAAGGAGCAGATCGCCGAGGTCTTCACTCCCATCATCAAGCGCCCGGCCCGCCCCGCGTGGACCGGCTCCTCCCGGCGTACGCCGTCCACCCGCCCGCCGGTGCTCTCCCCCAAGGAGCTGTCGCTGACGAACGGGACCAACGGCTCGGCGCCGGCGATCACCGCCAAGGCCGGAGCCACCGAATCCGTCCCCGCGACGGAGTCGGCACCGGAGGACCGCACCGAGAGCTGATCCCGCCTCTCCTGCCCCGTCCTGCTCAGTGGGCCCGGAATGGATGCCGCGCCCCCCAGGTTCTAGCCTGGGGGGCGCGGCATTTCGGTATGTCCGCATGTGCGGCGCGTGGTCCACACGCGTGACAGGGACAGGAACGAGGCACCAGATGACCGACCCCGTGACGCTGGACGGCGAGGGCACGATCGGCGAGTTCGACGAGAAGCGGGCGGAGAACGCCGTACGCGAACTACTGATCGCGGTCGGCGAGGACCCGGACCGAGAGGGCCTGAGGGAGACGCCGGGGCGGGTGGCGCGGGCGTACCGGGAGATATTCGCGGGGCTGTGGCAGAAGCCCGAGGACGTGCTGACGACGACGTTCGACCTGGGGCACGACGAGATGGTGCTGGTGAAGGACATCGAGGTCCTGAGTTCCTGTGAGCACCATCTGGTGCCGTTCGTCGGGGTCGCCCACGTCGGTTACATCCCGTCTGTCGACGGCAAGATCACGGGGCTGTCGAAGCTGGCCCGGCTGGTGGATGTCTACGCCCGTCGGCCGCAGGTGCAGGAACGACTCACTACGCAGATCGCCGACTCCCTGATGAAGATCCTTGAGCCGCGCGGCGTGATCGTCGTCATCCAGTGCGAGCACATGTGCATGTCGATGCGGGGCGTCCGGAAGCCGGGTGCGAAGACCATCACGTCGGCGGTGCGAGGTCAGTTGCGGGATCCGGCCACTCGTAACGAGGCGATGAGTCTGATCATGGCCCGCTGATCGCTGATCGCTGATCGCTGATCGCTGGTCGCTGGTCGAGGGGCGGAGCTATGCCGCCGGGGCCGTGCCCGCGTTGTTGTCGTCGTCCTCCGGGAGTTTGCAGACCCGTTCCAGGAAGAAGGCCGCCGCTATGACGGCGATGCCCGCCACGACCGAGAAGCCGGCGTAGATGGCCTGATCGCGGCGGGCCGGGATGTCCAGGGACTCCAGGAGGAAGGCGCCCGTGCCGCCGTACATTCCGGCGACCAGGGCGGCGACCAGGGCGCTGGCCTGGCCGAAGACGACCGCGCGGGCGGCCATCAGGGGGTCGACGCCCTTGGCGCCGGGGCGGCGGTCGCGCTGGGCCTTGAGCCGGGCGCGGAGGGAGAGGGCCGTGGCCAACAGGACCACGGCGATCAGGGCGAGGACGACGGGGGCGGCCAGCGGGACGCTGGGGAGCGTCCCCACCGCGTTCCACAGCCGGGCGCCCGCCCAGGAGAGCACTCCGGCGACGACGAACACGCCGGCCAGCATCTTGATGCGCAGCTCTCTCACGGTGCCCCTTCAGCTCCCCGGACCGGACCGCCGACCTGTGGTCGTCATGACCTTAACGGCTATTCCGGCAGCTGGAGTTCCAGGTCTGCGCGGGCAGCGACACCTTCCAGGGCGACGCCCTCCAGGATCGCCGCCACCGGGCCGCGACCGGGCAGCTGGGCCTCGGGGTCCACGTCGTGCCAGGGGGCGAGGACGAAGGCCCGCTCGTGGGCGCGGGGGTGGGGGAGAGTGAGGGTCGGGTCGTCGGAGACCTCGTCGGCGTACGCGACGATGTCGACGTCGATCGTGCGCGGGCCCCAGCGTTCCTCCCGGACGCGGTGGAAGGCCTCCTCGACCGCGTGGGCGCGTTCCAGGAGCGAGGACGGGGGGAGCGTGGTCTTCAGGACGACCACCGCGTTGAAGTACGACGGCTGGCTGCCCGCCGGAACGCCCCACGGCTCCGTCTCGTACACCGGGGAGACTGCCTTGATGCGGACACCCGGGGTGTCCTCCAGGGCGTCGATGGCCCCCTGGAGGGTCTCCAGGCGGTTGCCGAGGTTCGAGCCGAGGGAGATGACGGCGCGCTTCGGGTTGTGCAGGGTGGTGTCGGCGGCGTCCACCTGCTGCACGACCGAGGCGGGCACCGGTTGGACGGTCGGGTCGCTGTGACTCTCGGTGAACGAGGCGGTCATACTCGGCTCCGGGTGATGGTGATGGTCACGTCGTCGAAGGGGACCGTGATCGGTGCGTCCGGTTTGTGGACGCACACCTCGACCTCCTGGACCCCCTGGTGCTTCAGACAGACCTGCGCGATGCGCTCGGCGAGCGTCTCGATGAGGTCGACGGGCTCGCCCTCGACGACGGCCACGACCTCCTCCGCCACGATGCCGTAGTGCACGGTCTTCGCCAGGTCGTCGTCGGCCGCGGCCGGGCGGGTGTCCAGGCCGAGTGAGAGGTCCACGACGAAGGTCTGGCCCTCTTCCCGCTCCTGCGGGAACACACCGTGGTGTCCACGGGCCCTCAGGCCGCGCAGCGCGACACGATCCACGCGAATCACTCCTGCAATCGTCGTTGGCGGCCGCTTCGGACCGGGTGCGGTCGGCCCGGCAGCCATTTCCGAATCTACCTGCGAGCACTGACAGTGCCCGCCCCACTAGGGGCCCGTCCAAGGGATGACCAGGAGGGTTCATCGAGTGTTTCCCCGTGGGAACACGGCTGCTCACGGGCTGGTAGCCGCACTTACCCCGTGTTCGTGATTCCAACCACGTTCGGCCGTGTTCGGCTGCGTTCGGCCCAGGAGAACGTCAGGCGGCCGTCAGGAGGGTGTGTCGTCGGCCTCGGTGTCGTCTTCGTCGTTCTCGGCGAGGACCGGGGAGGCGTGGTGCGACCAGAGTTTCCAGCCGACGGGGGTGCGGCGGAACAGATTGGTGGCGACGACCAGCTGGCCGACCAGCGGCCCCAGCTCGTCGCTGTCCTCGGGTGCCGGCCCGCCGCTGAGGATGTTCTCGGTGCAGGTCACCAGGGCGGTGTCGCCGGTGACGGAGACATGCACGTCGGTCAGGAAGAACTGGATGTACTCAGTGTTGGCCATGATCAACGCGTAGGAGCGGAGCACCTCGCCGCGTCCGGTCAGTACCGGCCAGCCCGGGTGCACGCAGGAGACCACACCGGTCTCCGCCGGGTCGTGGTACTCCTCGTCCACGCCCAGGTCGGCGGGGGTGAGCCAGAGCGAGGACAACTCGTCGAAGTCGCCCTGTTCCAGCGCCTCGTAGAAGGCGGTGTTGGCGAGCTCGACCTGCTCGACGTCGGTGTGGGGCGCGCTCACCGGGCTCCCTCGGTGCTGCGGACCGCTTCGGCGCCGCGGGCCTCCTCGACCGCGCGGGCGACCCGTACGGCATCCGCGGTGGCGCGGACCTCGTGGACGCGGACCGCCCAGGCGCCCTGGTGGGCGGCGAGTGCGGAGACGGCGGCGGTGGCGGCATCCCGCTCCCGCGCGGGCGGCGGGGCGCCCTCGGGGCCGGCCAGTACGCGGCCCAGGAAGCGTTTCCGGGACGCGGCGACCAGCAGGGGGTGGCCCAGGCCGTGCAGACGGTCGAGGTGGGCCAGGAGGGCAAGGTCGTGATCGGCGCCCTTGGAGAAGCCGAGGCCCGGGTCGACGACGATCCGGTCGGGGGCGACACCGCCGGCCAGTACGGCGTCCACGCGCGCGTGCAGTTCGTCGACGACCTCGGAGACGACGTCCGCGTACACGCCCTTGACGTTGCCGCCCTGCAGGAAGCCCCGCCAGTGCATGACGACGAAGGGGGCGCCCGTCCGCGCGACGACCGGGATCATCGCGGGGTCCGCGAGGCCGCCGCTGACGTCGTTGACGAGGACCGCGCCGGCTGCGAGCGCCTGTTCGGCGACCGAGGCGCGCATCGTGTCGACGGAGACGGTGACGCCCTCGGCGGCGAGGCCGCGGACCACGGGGACGACGCGCTTGAGTTCCTCGGCCTCGTCGACGCGGGTGGCGCCGGGGCGGGTGGACTCGCCGCCGACATCCACCAGGTCGGCACCCTCGGTGACCAGGTCGAGGCCGTGCTTGACGGCGGTGGTGGTGTCGAACCAGCGGCCCCCGTCGGAGAAGGAGTCCGGGGTCACGTTCACGACGCCCATGACCGCGCAGCGGTCCCAGGCCGGGAGGCCGGCGACGCGGCCGCGTCCGCTGTGGTTGTTCATGCGTTCAGCGTAGGCCCCCGGCGGTCGGGCGGGTTCTTTGGTGCGGGTGCGTTGTGGCTTGGGCCTTTGTTTCCCACCCACCCGCCCGTCTCGGCCCGTCAATCGGCTCGGTCGAAAAGCATTCTCGGCTCGGGCGAAAGCAGGCTGGGATCGGTCGGGAAGCATTCTCGGCTCGGGCGGAGACAGTCGTGGGGCTGTCTCTGCCACGTCCTCACACCGCGCGCACCGTGCCTCTGTCCGCCACCGCGTGGGCGCAGGGCCGTGGGGACGAGGTGCGACGGCGGAAGAAGCGGGGGAGGGCCAGGGTGACGAAGCCTTCTGCCTGCATGGCGGCGAGGCCGATGCGGGGGAGGTCGCTGGAGGTGCGGTAGACGACGAAGCGTGGTTCCCAGCGGGGGCGGAACTTGGCGTTGAACTTGTACAGGGATTCGATCTGGAACCAGCGGGAGAGGAAGACCAGTAGTCCGCGCCAGGCGCGGAGTACGGGGCCGGCGCCGATTTTCTCGCCGCGGGCGAGTGCTGAGCGGAACATGGCGAAGTTGAGTGAGACGCGGGCGATGCCGAGGCGGGGGGCGGCTTCCAGGGCGGCCACGATGAGGAGTTCGTTCATGCCGGGGTCGGCGGAGCGGTCGCGGCGCATCAGGTCGAGGGAGACGCCGTCGGTGCCCCAGGGTACGAAGTGCAGGATGGCTTTGAGGTCGCCGTAGGGGCCCGGTTGGTCGTCGGTCTTGTGGGCGGTGGCGATGAGGCAGTCGCCGTCGTCGGGGTCGCCGATGCGGCCCAGGGCCATGGAGAAGCCGCGTTCGGTGTCGGTGCCGCGCCAGTCGTCGGCGGCGTGGCGGATCCGTTCCAGTTCGGCCTGGCCGAGGTCACGGATGCGCCGTACCCGGGTTTCGTAGCCTGCGCGTTCGATGCGTTTGACCATCTGGCGCACGTTGCGCATCGCGCGCCCGGAGAGGGAGAAATCCGCGACGTCCACCACCGCCTCGTCGCCCAGTTCGAGGGCGTCGAGGCCGGTTTCGCGGGTCCAGACCTCGCCGCCGGTCTCGGAGCAGCCCATGACGGCGGGGGTCCAGGAGTGGGCTTTGGCTTCGTCCATGAAGCGTTCGATGGCGCCGGGCCAGGCTTCGACGTCGCCGATCGGGTCGCCGCTGGCGAGCATCACGCCGGACACGACCCGGTAGGTGACGGCGGCCTTGCCGCTGGGGGAGAAGACGACCGCCTTGTCGCGGCGCAGTGCGAAGTGGCCGAGGGAGTCGCGGCGGCCGTGCTTGTCGAGGAGGACGCGCAGGCGGTCCTCGTCCTGGGGGGTCAGGTGTGCGGCCGGGTGTTCGGGCCGGAAGGCGAAGTAGATGGTGGTGAGGGCGGTGAGCAGGCCGAGGGCGCCGAGCGAGAAACCGACCGTCCAGGAGGTGGGCCCGTCGTAGTCGACGGGGCCCTCGAAGCCGAACAGGCCGTACAGGACGTGGGTGATGCGGTCGGCGAGGCTCGGATCGCCGTACATGCGGTCCCCGTGGGCGCTCACCACGACCAGCCCGAGCGCGAGTGAACCGGCGCTCATCAGCACGAAGTTGGTGAGGGCGCGCCAGCGGCTGCGCGGGTCGGGCAGCGCCTCGAACTCGGTACGGTTGCGCAGCAGCATCACCAGCAGGAGTACGGAGATGACGAGCCCGACGAACGAGTGCCGGTAGGTGAACTGGGCCACGGCGCCGGCCGGCAGCAGGGCCACAGCGGCGCGCCACGCCCGGCGCTTGCGGCGCCTGAGGCCGTGCGCGAGGAGCAGCAGGAGGACGCCGGTGCTGAGCGAGAGCGCGGCGGCGAACGGGCCGAGCGCGCCGGGCAACACCTCCGCGAGCGCGTGCATCCGGCTGTGCCTGAAGCGCGGGAAGACTCCCGCGGCGATGTCGACCAGACCCACGAGCGCACAGGCCCGGGCGACCCAGGCGGGGACTGCCTCGGGACGTGGACCGCGCAGTACTCGCGGCACTCGACGTGATCGTTCCGGAACCTCGCCCGACATTTCCCCATCTATCCTGACAGACATCGCATCCCATTAGTTCTGCGAGAGACCTGGAATCCGGAGCCGATCCGGCATCCGGTGACATTGCGCCCTCTAGGACGGTGTCTCGGGGGACGAGGTTCACTCACCCACGGAAAGCCATACCAAAGGACAACCAAAGCCCGGGGCAAGCGGTCGTGAAGGAACGTGAGGGAAGCGGCCGGCGTCGGCGGAGAGAGTGGGCAACTGCAGTCATGGGTCTCACGAGCAAGACAGTGCTGGCGCTGGCGATCCTGGCCGCCACCCTGCTGTTCATCGGCACGATCGTGTTCTGGCCACGGCTGGCGCGCCGCAACTGGCGGGCCGTCGGCGGCCGGACGGTGCTGCTGCTGGCCACCCAGGTCGCGGTGTTCGTCTCGGTCGGTCTCGCCGTCAACCAGAGTTTCGGTTTCTACGCCTCCTGGGACGACCTCCTGGGCAAGGAGACCGACCAGGGCGTGGTCGTCGACCAGAGCACCGGGGCACACGGCGGCTTTCAGGTGCTCTCCACCCAGTCGGTGAGCGTGCCGGGCGGTCATCTGCCCAGGGTCGGTGGCCAGATCCAGAAGATCGGCGTCGTCGGCAAGAAGACGGGCATCACCTCCCCGGCGTACGTCTATCTGCCACCGGAGTACTTCCAGCCGCAGTACGCGAAGCGCACCTTCCCGGTGGTCGTCGTCCTCACCGGTTATCCCGGGACCGCCAAGGCCCTGGTCAGCAAGCTCAATTTCCCGGACACCGCGCACGAGTTGGCGAGGGAGGGCCGGGCGCAGCCGATGATCCTGGTGATGCTGCGGCCGACCGTGGCGCCGCCCCGGGACACCGAGTGCGTGGACGTGCCGGGCGGGCCGCAGACGGAGACGTTCTTCGCCCGGGACCTGCCCACGGCCCTCGCCGGCCACTACCGGGTGGGTCCAGGGCCCGGCGGCTGGGGCATCATCGGCGACTCGACGGGCGGCTACTGCGCGCTGAAGATCGCGATGCACCACCCGCGCGCGTACACCGCCGCGGTGGGCCTGTCGCCGTACTACAAGGCGCCGGTCGACGCCACCACGGGAGACCTCTTCCAGGGCGACAAGAAGCTGAAGCGCCAAGCGGATCTGGAGTGGTACATCAAGCACATGCCGCCGCCCGACGTCTCTCTGCTGGTCACCACGAGCAGGCACGGAGAGGCCAACTACGGTTCGACGATGCGGTTCGTAGATCTCGTCAGGGCGAAGGCCCCGACCAGGATCTCGACGATCGTCCTGGAGAGCGGCGGCCACAACTTCAACACCTGGCGGCGGGAGATCCCCGCGTCGCTGGAGTGGCTGAGCCGGCGGTTGACCGACCGCTGACGCCGCCGAGCACGGCGAGAACGGCGAGGACGCAGACGCCCCAAGCCCTGTGAAGGGTTTGGGGCGTCTGTGTTTTTACCGGGCGGGGCACCAAGATTCGCCTACTCGCGGTAAGTTTCTGGCCATGCCACGTGGACGTCACCGCCATTCACCCCCTCTGCACAGATTGCTGCCTCCTGCGGCGATCGCGGGCGTCTCGCTCGTCTGTTCCCTGGGGCCATGGGTGTTCACGGATACCGGCATCCTCCGGGTGCTCGCCGCGTTCGCCGCGGCGATCACGGTCGTGGGTGCGGCCGTCATGCGCCGCTGGGACGCCGAGGCGGGCAAGCAGGTCGCCGACCTCACGCGCGCGCGTGCGGGCGACGACTGGCGGCACGAGGAGCGCGTCGCCGAACTGGAGACCGACCTGGAGGAGTCCCGCGAACTGCGCGTCAAGCTGGAGCAGAAGCTGCGCGCGAAGCGGGCCGAGCTCCAGGGGCTGCGCAACGAGCACGCGGCGCTGCTGCGCCGGTACGCCACGGCGGAGACCGAGCGGGCCAGCGCGCTGGAGGGCCGGCGCCTGCTGGAGCTGGAAGCTTCGGAACAGGATCTGGACACGGATGCGGACGTGGACGTGGACGCGGGTGCGGACGTCGACGTCGACGTGAAGGCGGCTGCTGCCAAGGGGGCGGCGCGGGTGCTTCCCGCCGGGGCCGGTGAGTCGGCGGACGAGGCGGAGGCGGACGAGGCAGACCCGGCAGTCATGGTCGACTCCGACGCGGCCGCACTGGACGCGGCGGCGGCAGGTGTGTCGGCGGCGCTGGGCGCGGTCGGCGCGGAGTCCTCGGACTCGGAGGAGACCCCGGCGGCACCGGCGATCTTCTCGCCGGAGGGTTCCTCGCTCTTCCTGCGGGCGCGTGCGGCGCTGGCCAGGTTCGACGGCGAGGCTCCGGCGAAGGCCGGACCGGCCCTGGCCGCCGCGGAGATATCCGCACCGGTCCCGGCGACCCCCGAGGCCTCCGACCGCCCGGCCGCCGACAAGGCGGAGGCCGCGCCGGAGGACGAGGCGAAGGGGAAGTCCGAGGCGGCCCGCGGGCATACGCGTGCCGCCGCCACTCCCGCCGAGGCGAAGCCCGCCAAGCCCGTGCGCGGTGCCGGGCACTACACCGTCCCGACCGCGGTGGCCGTCGTACCGACCAGCGTGCCCGTGCGCAGGCCCACCGCGGAGGGCGGGTTCGACTTCTTCGGTACGCAGAAGGAGACGGCGTCGGCGGCGCTGGACGCCGTACAGAACGAGGACCTTGCCGACGTCGTCGGACAGGAGGCGCTCGCGCTGCACAAGGCGGAGTCCGAGGCGCAGTTCAAGCCCGCGGACGAGGCGTCGCGCGGCATCGGAATCGGTCAGGTGATCGACCTGACAGCGCACGACGAGACCGAGCAGATCGACCTGCAGGGGCTGCGGAGCGCGGTTTCCTGACGGTCGGTCACACCGGTTACGCACGCCCTGCCGGGTTGGTGTGTATGAGCCTGTTACGCCATCCACCGGTCCGGCAGCGCGTCCCGCCGTCCCGTCCGTGACCGCTCGGCCTGCCCCCGAAGCAGCTCCGCGGCCTCCTGGGCGTCCCGTAGACCGGCTGTGACGGTCTTGTTGGCCCCCGTGTCCACATGGACGTCCGCGAGGCCTTTGAAGCGCGCCCAGGGCCCTTGCTCCAGCCGTACGCTCTGGACCTTGGCGTGCGGGACCAGGGCGAGGCTGCGGCGCAGCAGTCCGTGCCGGGAGACGAAGACGCTGTCGGTGACGGCGATGCCGTAGCCGCGCCACCAGAACGGCAGACACCAGCCGGCCCGGCGCGGCGGACGCGACAGCGAGGCGGGCACGGTCACCCCGGGCAGCACCTGGCCTATGACCGCCTCCGCGATCTCACGCGGAGCAACCGGCACCAGCACCGAGTTCGACGAGCCCGCCACGTCCAGCTCCACCCGGACCCACCCGCGCCGCCGCCACAGCAGCGGCTCCACGATCCGTACGGTCTGCACGCGCCCCGGCGGCACCGTCTCGTGGGTGCGGTCCAGGAGGCCGTGGTCGATGCGCAGCCCGTCCGGGGACTCACCGACCGTCCAGTCGTACTCGGCGACGAACCGCCCCACGCTGCTCGCGCCCGCCGCGCCGAGCAGCGGGACGCCGGTCGCGAGCACCGTCCACAGGCTGTGGGTGACGAACCAGAGGAACGGCGGTACGACCAAAGCGGCGGCCAGCGCGCCCCAGGTCGCGCCGGTCAGCACCAGGGAGACGGCGAGCACGCGCGCGGGGATGTGCAGCAGTTGCCGGGCCGGTGCCTCGCCCACCTCGTGCGCGGTCTCGGGCGCGAACCCGGCCGCGCGGGCGAGGAGTTCGGCCCGCAGGGCACGCGCGTGCCCCTCGCCCAGGTATGCCAGCTCGTCCTTCTTGTCCGTCCCCACGACGTCGAGCTTGAGCTTGGCGACGCCCGCGACCCGGGCCAGCAGCGGCTGGGTGATGTCGACGGCCTGGATGCGTTCGAGCCGGATGTGCGCGGTGCGCCGGAACAACAGGCCGGTGCGGATGCGCAGTTCGTTGTCGGTCACCGCGAAGTGGGTGAACCACCAGGTCAGAAAGCCGTACAGGGCACCGCCGACGAGGCACACGGCGAGGCCGAGCAGCAGGGTAGTGGTCGTCAGCCGGGTCAGCTGCCGTTGCGCCTGGTCAGGGTCGTGCACGGCCCACCCGATGAGCACGGCGACCGGCGCCCACGCGCGCCTGAGCGGTGTGACGGGATGCAGCCGCTGCTCGGCGACCGGCTGTTTGCCGTCCGCCGTGGATACGTCCGCCTCGATGCCGGGGGGCGTCACAGGCCCGCCGATCGGGCCTGGCCGAGCTCGGTGAGCCGATCCCGCAGCCGTTCCGCCTCCGCCGGCTCGAGGCCGGGGATGAGTGCGTCGGTCGCGGCGGCCGCCGTGTGCAGCTGCACGCTGGCCAGCCCGAAGTGCCGGGCGACGGGCCCCGACGTCACCTCGACCAGCTGCATCCGCCCGTACGGCACGATCGTCTCCTCGCGCCACAGCACACCCCTGCTGATCAGCAGGTCGTCGGCGCGCTCGGCGTACCGCCAGGAGGCCCAGTTGCGGCCCAGCATCGGCCAGCCCCACAGCAGCAGGCCGAGCGGCAGCAGCGCGAAGGCCGCCCAGGCGGGCCCGGCGAGCAGGCCGGGCAGCAGCCCCGCACCGAGCGTCAGCGGCGCCAGCCAGACCACCAGCAGCAGCCGGCGCATCCGCAGCAGGTCCCTCGGCAGCCCGGTCCACACCGGTTCGCCGTGCCCTTCGTCGTGCCCCTCGCCTCGCGTTTCGCCCGCGGTCTCCGGGCTCCCCGTCTCCATGCCGCAAGCGTACGTACGACAGACTGTGTCCATGAGTCCCATGACGGAGACCACGGAGCCCGTAGAGACCATCGTCGGTATCGGCGGCGCCGCGGAGAGCACGGACATGGTGCTCAACATCGGGCCCCAGCACCCGTCCACGCACGGCGTGCTGCGGCTGCGGCTCGTGCTCGACGGTGAGCGCATCCAGCACGCGGAGCCGGTGATCGGCTATATGCACCGCGGCGCGGAGAAGCTCTTCGAGGCGCGTGACTACCGTCAGATCATCATGCTGGCCAATCGGCACGACTGGCTGTCGGCGTTCTCGAACGAGCTGGGCGTGGTCCTCGCAGTGGAGCGGATGCTCGGCATGGAGGTCCCCACGCGCGCGGTGTGGACACGCACGCTGCTCGCGGAGCTGAACCGGGTGCTCAACCACCTGATGTTCCTGGGCTCGTATCCGCTGGAACTGGGCGGGATCACACCGATCTTCTACGCCTTCACGGAGCGCGAGGAACTCCAGCACGTCATGGAGGAGATCTCCGGCGGGCGCATGCACTACATGTTCAACCGCGTGGGCGGCCTCAAGGAGGACCTCCCCGCGGGCTGGACCACCCGCGCGCGTGCCGTTGTCTCGTCCGTCCGCTCCCGCATGGACCGGTTCGACGACCTGGTGATCGGCAACGAGATCTTCCGGGGGCGCACGCGCGGCGTGGGCGTGCTCTCGCCGGAGGCCGTGCACGCGTACGGCGTGAGCGGGCCGATCGCGCGCGCCTCGGGCGTGGACTTCGACCTGCGCAGGGACGAGCCCTATCTGGCGTACGGGGAGCTCCAGGACACCCTGAAGGTCGTCACCCGGCAGGAGGGCGACTGTCTCGCCCGCTTCGAGTGCCTCCTGGAGCAGACGCACAACGCGCTCGACCTGGCCGACGCCTGCCTCGACCGCCTCGCCGAACTGCCGCCCGGGCCGATCAACCAGCGTCTGCCGAAGGTCCTGAAAGCGCCCGAGGGGCACACGTACGCGTGGACCGAGAACCCCCTCGGTATCAACGGCTACTACCTCGTCAGCAAGGGCGAGAAGACCCCGTACCGGCTGAAGCTGCGCTCGGCCTCCTACAACAACATCCAGGCACTGGCGGTACTGCTGCCCGGGACACTGGTCGCGGACATGGTGGCGATCCTGGGGTCGCTGTTCTTTGTGGTCGGGGACATCGACAAGTAGCGCCGAGTAGCGCCAGGCAGCGCCGAGTGGGCCCGAAGTCTCGAAAGAGGGTCCTCAGAGGAGCGGGTCGGCGATTCCCGCCGACTCCACCAGCCACCCGAAGTCCCCGAGTCCGCCCGTCGCCGTCAGTTCGGCGGCCTCTCCGGCGCCCGCCAGGGCCCGTACGTACGCGGCGGGGTCCGTGGACGCCAGGGACAGCGGGGGGCGCCCGCCGGCCACTCCGAGGGCGTGCAGGGCCTCCCGCTGGGTCAGCAGCCGCGCCCCCGGCCCCGCACACGCGTCCAGCGCCACATGGGCGGTCAGGTCGCACGAGCCGTCCGGCACGGGCGCCGTCCCGTGTCCGGCCCGGAAACCGGTGAGCGTCCCGAAGGGCGGCCGGGTGCCGGCGGTGTGGGCGTAGTCGACGGCGACGGCGAGCCCCCGGTCCACAGTGGCTCTGGCGGCGGCCCAGGCGGTGTCCCTGGGGAGCCCGATCTCGGCCCGCGCCCCCGGCTCCGGCGGCAGCGGCCACCATCGCGCCAGCCACTCCGCGGCCGCACCGGAAACCGGCTCCCCGAGCCGCTCGGCCCCGTCCCGGCGTACGAGGACCAGGCGCGGTACGCCCGCCGGGTCGACCTCCGCCACCTCCACGGGGACGTTGTCCAGCCACTCGTTGGCGAACAGCAGGCCGGCGACGCCGCCGGGGGGCTCGGTCAGCCACTCGACGCGGTGATCGAGGTCCGCGGGACGGTCGGCCAGCTCGACGGCGTACCCGCGCGCGCGGGCGGCCACCTCCGCGGGCAGGGCATCGAGGACACCGGTGACGAGTTCGCCCCGGCCGGCGCCCATGTCGACGAAGCCGAGCGACGCGGGACGGCCCAGCGCCTCGTCGACCCGGCAGAGCAGCTGTGCCACGGCACCGGCGAAGAGCGGCGAGGCGTGCACGGACGTACGGAAGTGCCCGGCGGGCCCCTCGGGCCGACGGTAGAACCCGTGTTCGCCGTACAGCGCCTCCCAGGTCGCCGCCCGCCAGCCCCGCCACTCGCCCGCCGTCTCTCCCGCCACGGGGTCAGGCTAGGGCTACCCAGGGGACGGGGTCTCCACCTTGCGGAGTATGCGGGAGCGTTGCGGATCGACCCTCCGGTTGACCCACGCACACACAACGCTTCCCTACGCTGGGTTACGTGCAACGCGTCTATGACTTCCTCCGCAGACACCCGACATGGGTCGACGGCTTCTGGGCCGTCTTCCAGTTCGGGATCTCCATGCTGAGTGGAGCCCTCCAGAACGACATTCAGGGTGCCGCGTCCCCAGCGGTGCACGTCATCCTGACGATCCTGCTGTGCCTGGTGATCGCCCTGCGCCGGCGCATGCCCGAGCGGATGCTCGTGCTGGCCGCCGCGGTCGGGCTGGCGCAACTGGTCCTGGACGTCGGGCCGCTGCCCGCCGACTTCGCCATGCTGGTGATCGTCTACACCGTGGCGGTGAGCGGGCCCCGCTGGGCCTCGCGCTTCGCGCTGATCGGCGGTCTGTGCGCGTCCCCGCTGGCCCAGATGCGCTGGCCGGAGAGGGAGTCGAGCACCGCGGGCAATCTCGCCCTGGTGGTCTTCCTGGCGGTGCCGTTCGCCCTCGCCTGGGTGCTCGGCGACTCGTTGCGCACCCGTCGTGCCTACTTCGCCCAGCTGGAGGAGCGCGCCGCCCGCCTGGAGAAGGAGCGCGAGGCGCAGGCCAAGGTCGCGGTCGCCGCCGAGCGCGCCCGGATCGCCCGTGAACTGCACGACGTCGTCGCGCACAACGTCTCCGTGATGGTGGTCCAGGCCGACGGCGCCGCCTACGTTCTCGACACCGCCCCCGACCAGGCGAAGAAGGCACTGGAGACCATCTCCGGCACCGGCCGCCAGGCCCTCGCCGAGATGCGCCGGCTGCTCGGCGTCCTGCGCACCGGCGAGCACCAGGAGGGCGGCGAGTACGTTCCGCAGCCCGATGTCGAGCAGCTCGGCGACCTGATCGAGCAGTGCCGTACGTCGGGCCTGCCCGTCGACTACAAGATCGAGGGCACACCGCGTCCGCTGCCCAGCGGCGTGGAGCTGACGGCGTACCGCATCGTGCAGGAGGCGCTCACCAACACCCGTAAACACGGTGGCCCGAACACCGGAGCGAGCGTGCGCCTGGTCTACTTCGACGACGGACTCGGCCTGCTCGTCGAGGACGACGGCAAGGGCGCCCCGCACGAGCACTACGAGGAGGGCGGCGTCGACGGACAGGGGCACGGCCTGATCGGCATGCGCGAGCGCGTCGGCATGGTGGGCGGCACCCTGGACGCGGGGCCGCGCCCGGGCGGCGGCTTTCGCATCAGCGCCCTGTTGCCACTCAAACCCGCCCACTGACACGTGCACGTTCGATCAACGCATAGATGTTTGATATGTACCGACCGGAGGACCCCGCCATGCACATCCGTGTGATGCTCGTCGACGACCAGGTGCTGCTGCGCACCGGGTTCCGGATGGTGCTCGACGCCCAGCCGGACATGCAGGTCGTGGCGGAGGCGGGCGACGGTGTCGAGGCTCTCCAGGTGCTGCGGGAGGCCGAGGTCGACGTCGTGCTGATGGACGTACGCATGCCGAAGCTCGACGGGGTGGAGACCACCCGGCGGATCTGCCAGGGCGACGACCCGCCCAAGGTACTGATCCTGACCACCTTCGACCTCGACGAGTACGCCTTCTCCGGGCTGAAGGCCGGCGCGTCCGGGTTCATGCTCAAGGACGTGCCGCCCGGCGAACTCCTCACCGCCATTCGCTCCGTGCACAGCGGCGACGCGGTCGTGGCACCCTCGACGACCCGGCGGCTCCTCGACCGCTTCGCGCCGATGCTGCCGAGCACCGGCAAGCAGCCCCACCACAAGGAGCTGGAACGGCTCACCGGCCGTGAGCGCGAGGTCATGATCCTCGTCGCCCAGGGCCTGTCGAACGGCGAGATCGCGGCCCGGCTGGTGCTGTCGGAGGCGACCGTGAAGACCCATGTGGGCCGCATCCTGACCAAGCTGGGCCTGCGGGACCGGGTGCAGGTGGTCGTCCTCGCATACGAGACGGGGCTCGTGCGTGCGGGCGGGGCCGGCTGATCGCCCTGGTCCCACTGACAACGCCCCGGAAAACGCGGCTACAGGCCCCTACAGCCGCCCCACGAACTCCGTCACCGCCGCCTTCACGTCGTCCGCCGTCCACTCCAGGCCGGTGGCACGGACGAACACCTCGGTGACCGCGAGGCCCGGGCCGCCGCGGGCCCATTCGTTGGCGAACAGGAGGGTCTTCGTCTCCTCGCCCTGCCGGACCGCCGCCTCCGCGACGACCTCGTGGTCGTACGGCAGCCAGACCTGGAACTCGTTCGTGTGCGGCACCTCCGGGTGGACGCGCATCCACGGCACCCCGGCCGCCGCGAAGCCCTCGCGCAGCGCGGCGGCGACCACGCGCGCGTGGGCCACGTACTCCGGGAGGCGCGGCAGCTCGCGGTCCAGGCCGACGAGGGCCGACAGGACGGTCGGGAACTGCTGGAAGACCGCGCCGCCGTACCGGTGCCGCCAGGCCTTCGCCTCCTCGATGAGGGTCCTGGGGCCGGCCAGGGCGGCGCCGCCGTATCCGTCGAGGGACTTGTAGAGCGACACGTAGACGCTGTCCGCGAGGCCCGCGATCTCGTCCAGGGGGCGGCCGAAGTGGGTGGTGGACTCCCACAGGCGGGCCCCGTCGAAGTGCACCACCGCGTCGCGGTCCCGCGCCGCCGCCACGACCTCGGACAGTTCCTCCCAGGTGGGCAGTACGAAACCGGCGTCCCTGAGGGGCAGTTCCAGCATCAGCGTCCCGAAGGGCTCGTCGAAGTCGCGCACCTCGTCGGCCGTCGGCATCCGGGGCTCGCTCGTCACCCGGAGCGGGCGCAGTCCGCTGACGGTGCTGAACGCGTTCCGCTCGTGCACCTCGGGGTGGGCGAGTGCGTGCAGGGCCACGGCCGGATTGCCGGTGCGGCCCGCCCAGCAGCGCAGGGCCACCTGCTGGGCCATCGTGCCGGTCGGGAAGAAGGCAGCGGCCTCCTTGCCGAGCAGCCCGGCTATCCGCTCCTCCAGGGTCTCGACGATCCCGCCGCCGTAGATGTCGGACGGCTCGTCCAGGTCGTACGACTCCCGCGCCTCGTCGAGCAGGGCCAGCCGCTGCCCGATCGTCCCCAGGAACCCGGGGCGCGCCAGGACCCGTTCGGCGCCCCGGAGCGCGGCCCGGCGCCGCAGCCGCCGTTCGTCTTTGCCGTGCTCTTCGCCGGGTTCGTCGCCCGGTCGCCCGCCGTCTTCCGCCGTATCGCTCATGCTCCGGATCATGCCGCGCGCGGGATCGGGCGGTCACGCGGATTTCCGTGAACTCCGTGCGCGGACGGTGTGCGGGCGCCCACAGCCTGTGGACAACCGGACGCCCCTCGGACCGATCGCGTTAACATGACGAGAAATCGTCCGGTACATCGTCCGGTACCCCGAGCGGACTGGAACGGGAAGGCCGCCGTCGAGTGAGTACATTCCAACAGCCAGATCCCAGGGACCGTCCCGCCCGGCTCACCGTCGGCGTGGTCGGCGCCGGTCGCGTGGGCCCCGCGCTGGCCGCGTCCCTGCAACTCGCCGGGCACCGTCCGGTGGCCGTCTCCGCGGTCTCCGACGCCTCCGTCCGCAGGGCCGCCGAGCTGCTCCCGGACGTGCCCGTCGTATCGCCCGCCCAGGTCATGGAGCGCGCCGAACTGGTCCTGCTGACCGTCCCGGACGACGCCCTGCCCGGCCTGGTGGAGGGGCTCGCCGAGACCGGCGCCGTTCGACCCGGCCAGCTGCTCGTGCACACCTCTGGGCGGTACGGCGCGAAGGTCCTGGACCCCGCTCTGCGGGCCGGCGCGCTGCCGCTGGCCCTGCACCCCGCCATGACGTTCACCGGCACTCCTGTGGACGTCCAGCGGCTCGCCGGGTGCTCCTTCGGGGTCACCGCGCGCCCCGAGCTGCGGCTGGCCGCCGAAGCCCTCGTCATCGAGATGGGCGGCGAGCCCGAATGGATCGCCGAGGAGAGCCGCCCGCTTTACCACGCGGCCCTCGCCCTGGGCGCCAACCACCTGGTCACACTGGTCGCCGAGTCCATGGAGCTGCTCCGCGCGGCCGGCGTCGACGCCCCCGACCGGATGCTCGGCCCGCTGCTCGGCGCCGCCCTGGACAACGCGCTGCGCTCCGGGGACGCGGCGCTCACCGGGCCCGTCGCGCGCGGGGACGCGGGCACCGTCGCCGCGCATGTCGCCGAGCTGCGCAAGCACTCACCGCAGAGCGTCGCCGCCTATCTGGCGATGGCCCGCGCGACCGCCGACCGCGCACTCGCGCACGGCCTCCTCAAGCCGGAGCTGGCCGAGGACCTCCTCGGGGTACTCGCGGAGGGCACGAACCCGCCCGCGGGCCCCGAGAGCCCCAAGAGCAAAGGGGGAGACCGATGAGCAGCCGTTTCTGGGGACTTGTGTCCGACACCGACGCTCTGGCGGACGCCCACGGGCACCTCGGGGTGCCGGGGCACAACGCCGTCGTCATGACCATGGGCGCCCTCCACGAGGGCCACGCCACCCTGATCCGGACCGCCCGTGAACACGTCGGCCCCAAGGGCTTCGTGACCGTCACCGTCTTCGTGAACCCCCTCCAGTTCGGCCAGGGCGAGGACCTCGACCGCTACCCGCGAACCCTCGACGCCGACGTCAAGCTCGCCGAACAGGCGGGCGCGGACGCCGTGTTCGCCCCCTCCGTGGACGAGGTCTACCCGGGCGGACAGCCCCAGGTCCGGATCAGCGCGGGCCCCATGGGGGAGCGGCTGGAAGGGGCCACGCGCCCCGGACACTTCGACGGTGTGCTCACCGTCGTCGGCAAGCTGCTCCACCTCACCCGGCCCGACGTGGCCTTCTTCGGGCAGAAGGACGCGCAGCAGCTCGCGATGATCCGCCGAATGGTCCGCGACCTGAACTTCGGCGTGGAGATCGTCGGCGTCCCGACCGTCCGCGAGGCCGACGGCCTGGCCCTGTCCAGCCGCAACCGCTATCTGTCCCCGGAGGAACGCCGTACGGCGCTCGCGCTCTCCCAGGCCCTGTTCGCCGGCAGCGACCGGCACGCTGCCGAGGAGGCACTGCGCGCGCGGGCCCGCGAGGTGCCCGCCACGCGCGCGCGTGCCCAGGCCCTCAGCGCGATCGGCGAATCCCGCGCCGCCGCCGACGCGCACGCCGTCGCGAAGGTCCCCGGCGGCGGTCCCGCCGCCGTCCGGGCCGCCGCCCGCCTCCTCCTGGACGACGCGGCCCGCCTCCGGCCCCCGCTGGTCCTCGACTACCTCGCCCTGGTCGACCCCGCCGACTTCACCGAGATCCCGGACGACTTCACGGGCGAAGCCGTCCTCGCCGTCGCAGCCAAGGTCGGGACGACCCGGCTGATCGACAACATCCCTCTCATTTTCGGAACCCCCGGAGCCGCCTCGTGAGCACCACAGGCCCCACCGCCGGCCGTGCCGGCACCTCCACCGGTATACGGCTGCACGCCCCCGCCCCCGGCTGGGCCCTCTCCGCGGACGTCGTGGTCGTCGGCTCCGGTGTCGCCGGGCTCACCGCGGCCCTGCGCTGCGAGGCGGCCGGCCTCAAGACGGTCGTCGTCACCAAGGCCCGCCTCGACGACGGCTCCACCCGCTGGGCGCAGGGCGGCATCGCGGCGGCCCTGGGAGAGGGCGACACCCCCGAACAGCACCTGGACGACACCCTGGTGGCCGGCGCGGGCCTGTGCGACGAGGAGGCCGTACGGATCCTTGTCACGGAGGGACCCGACGCCGTACGCCGGCTCATCGAGACCGGCGCCCACTTCGACGAGTCCTCCGAAGGACGACTCGAACTGACCCGCGAGGGCGGCCACCACCGCCGCCGGATAGCGCACGCCGGCGGCGACGCGACCGGCGCGGAGATCTCCCGCGCGCTCGTCGAGGCCGTCCGCGCGCGGGGCATGCGTACGGTCGAGAACGCGCTCGTCCTGGACCTCCTCACGGACGCCGACGGCCGTACGGCGGGTGTGACCCTGCACGTCATGGGAGAGGGCCAGCACGACGGCGTGGGAGCCGTCCACGCGCCCGCCGTGGTCCTCGCCACCGGCGGCATGGGCCAGGTCTTCTCGGCGACCACCAACCCGTCCGTGTCGACCGGCGACGGCGTCGCCCTCGCCCTGCGCGCGGGCGCCGAGGTCAGCGACCTCGAATTCGTCCAGTTCCACCCCACGGTGCTCTTCCTGGGGGCCGACGCCGAGGGCCAGCAGCCGCTCGTCTCCGAGGCGGTACGCGGCGAGGGCGCCCATCTCGTCGACGCCGACGGCGTGCGCTTCATGACCGGCCAGCACGAACTCGGCGAACTCGCGCCCCGGGACATCGTCGCCAAGGGCATCATGCGCCGCATGCAGGAACAGGGCGCCGAACACATGTTCCTGGACGCCCGGCACTTCGGCGCCCACATGTGGGAGCACCGCTTCCCGACGATCCTCGCCGCCTGCCGCGCCCACGGCATCGACCCGGTCACCGAACCCGTCCCGGTCGCCCCGGCCGCCCACTACGCCTCCGGTGGGGTCCGCACCGACTCCCGGGGCCGTACGACCGTCCCCGGCCTGTACGCGTGCGGAGAGGTCGCCTGCACCGGCGTCCACGGCGCCAACCGGCTCGCCTCCAACTCCCTCCTGGAGGGCCTGGTCTACGCCGAGCGCATCGTCGCCGACATCACCGAGGCCCACACCGGAAACGGCCTCCACGCACGCGTGCCCGCCCCCGTCCCGCACCCCGAGAAGCCCGCGCACCCGCTGCTCGCACCCGAGGCCCGCTTCGCGATCCAGCGGATCATGACCGAGGGCGCCGGAGTGCTGCGCTCCGCCGTCTCCCTGGACACCGCCGCGGCGGCCATCCAGAAACTGCACACCGACGCCCGCGACGCCCTCGACGAGAACGGCAAGACCGCCGAGCCCGGCGTCGACACCTGGGAGGCCACCAACCTCCTGTGCGTGGCCCGCGTCCTGGTCGCAGCCGCCCGCCTGCGCGAGGAGACCCGCGGCTGCCACTGGCGCGAGGACCACGCCGAGCGCGACGACACGACCTGGCACCGCCATATCGTCGTACGGCTGAATCCCGACCGGACGCTGGCCGTACACACCACCGACACCGCAGACTTCCCCCCGACCCGGCATCATCAGCCGGAGCACCGTCCCCAGGAGCAGTGACAGAAGTGAGCACCCCCGACCTTCCCCTCGCCCAGAGCGGCGGCTGCGGCGACGGCTGCGCCTGCGGCGCCGAAACGGACGACGTGTACCTGGAGTGCGGGCTCGACCCCGCGCTCGCCACCCTCCTCGCCGACGCCGGCCTCGACCCCCTGGAGGTCGAGGACATCGCCAACGTCGCCATCCAGGAGGACCTCGACAACGGTGTGGACGTGACGACCGTCGCGACCATCCCCGAGGACGCCCGCGCCACCGCCGACTTCACCGCCCGCGACGGAGGCGTCGTCGCCGGCCTGCGGATCGCCGAGGCGGTCGTCTCCGTGGTCTGCACCGACGAGTTCGAGGTCGAGCGGCACGTCGAGGACGGCGACCGCGTCGAGGCCGGCCAGAAGCTCCTCAGCGTCACGACCCGCACCCGCGACCTCCTGACGGCCGAGCGCAGCGCCCTCAACCTCCTGTGCCGCCTGTCCGGCATCGCGACCGCCACGCGCGCGTGGGCGGACGTCCTGGAGGGCACCAAGGCGCGGGTCCGCGACACCCGCAAGACGACGCCCGGCCTGCGCTCCCTGGAGAAGTACGCGGTCCGCTGCGGCGGCGGCGTCAACCACCGCATGTCCCTGTCGGACGCGGCACTCGTCAAGGACAACCACGTGGTGGCCGCCGGCGGCGTCGCCCAGGCCTTCGAGGCCGTACGGGAGGCCTTCCCGGACGTACCGATCGAGGTCGAGGTCGACACGCTGCACCAGCTCCGCGAGGTGCTCGACGCGGGCGCCGACCTGATCCTCCTGGACAACTTCACCCCCGGCGAGTGCGCCGAGGCGGTCGCGCTCGTCGACGGCCGCGCCCTGCTGGAGGTCTCGGGCCGGCTCGTCCTGAAGAACGCCAAGGAATACGCCGACACCGGCGTCGACTACCTGGCGGTCGGCGCCCTCACCCACTCCTCGCCGATCCTCGACATCGGTCTCGACCTGCGAGCGGCGGAGTAGTACGACCATGCTGCTGACCATCGACGTGGGAAACACGCACACCGTCCTCGGCCTCTTCGACGGCGACGAGATCGTCGAGCACTGGCGCATCTCCACGGACGCGCGCCGCACAGCCGACGAACTGGCGGTCCTCCTCCAGGGCCTCATGGGCATGCACCCCCTCCTCGGCGACGAGCTGGGCGACGGCATCGACGGCATCGCCATCTGCGCGACCGTCCCGTCGGTGCTGCACGAGCTGCGTGAGGTGACGCGGCGGTACTACGGCGATGTGCCGGCGGTGCTGGTCGAACCCGGCGTGAAGACGGGCGTACCGATCCTGACCGACAACCCGAAGGAGGTCGGCGCGGACCGCATCATCAACGCGGTCGCCGCCGTCGAGCTCTACGGGGGCCCCGCGATCGTCGTCGATTTCGGTACGGCGACCACGTTCGACGCGGTGTCCGCGCGCGGGGAGTACGTGGGCGGGGTGATCGCGCCCGGGATCGAGATCTCCGTCGAGGCGCTGGGGGTGAAGGGGGCGCAGCTGAGGAAGATCGAGGTGGCGCGGCCCCGGGCGGTGATCGGCAAGAACACGGTCGAGGCGATGCAGGCGGGCATCATCTACGGGTTCGCCGGTCAGGTCGACGGTGTGGTGACCCGGATGGCGAAGGAGCTGGCGGAGGACCCGGACGAGGTGACGGTGATCGCTACCGGTGGCCTTGCGCCGATGGTCCTCGGCGAGGCGTCGGTGATCGACGAGCACGAGCCGTGGCTGACGCTGATCGGGCTGAGGCTGGTGTACGAGCGGAACGTGTCCCGTATGTGAGTCTCGCCCCCGCCGCCCTTACCCGTCCCATCCTCGGGGGCTCCGCCCCCGAACCCCCGTTCGCGCTGAACGCGCTCGTCCTCAAACGCCGGACCGGCTGAAAGAGCGCGCCACGCCCTATCCGTAATGCCGAGTTTGTCTGATTAGCGCGTATCGTCGCCGCATGCCCACGCCATTCGGATCTCGCGGCGGCATGGCGTTCGGTGCGGAGGAGCTGCGTGTGCTCCGTCGCGCCCTCGCCCTCGCCCTCCACCCCGGCCCCGCCCCCGCCTCCGCAGCGGACGTCCAGGACTGTCTCCGGCTTGCCGAGTCCGTCGACGAGGCGGCGCGCGAGGGGGTCAGGCTGCGGGCCTTCCTCGTGGCCGACCTCGCCCGCTATCGCGCCGCCCTGCCCGGCACCGCCGCCGGCTTTCTCACGCTCCTGGAGGAGGCGCTGGGCGCCGGGTACCGCCCGGACCCGGATGACCTCGCCGCCCTCCGGGCCCTGCGGGGGAACCCGGTCGCCACCGCCCTCCTCGACCGCTGTCTGCGGCACGCGGAGCGGGATGTACGGGCCCGGCTGGGCGCCAGAGTGGCCGGCCGTCAACCGGTCGCGCCTACGGTGCCCGCCTCCCGTACCCGCCTGCTGGCCCTGCCCGGCGGGCTGGCCACCGAGGAGCCCGCCCGTAAGCCCGGCGAGAAGCCGGCGGAGAAGCAGCCTCAGGAGCGGCCCGCACCCGCGCCCCGGCCCGCCGGTCCCAAGCCCGACCGTCCCGTCCCCACCCCGGGCGAGGTCTTCCCCCGCCGCAAACCGGCCCCGCCGGCGAATCCCCCGCAGCAGCTCGCCGCAGGCTGAACAGACAGGCTGAACGGACAGGCTGAACAGAGCCGGAATCACCGAAGGCCCGGGCCCCCGCCCGGGCCTTTCTCCGGTCCTGGCTACTCTGGACCCCATGGACTACGTCTCCGCGCTCGTGCCCCCCGTAGTGATGGCCGCGCTCTTCATCGCTGTGATCGTGACGATGGTGAAGAGTCAGGGCGGTGCCAACAAGGCCAAGGAGGACGCCGTCGTCGACGCCGCCCTCGCCCGGGCCGAGCAGACCCGCCAGGCCGGACAGGATCGCACCGTTTCGTAGGCATTTGGCTGCGAAAGCGCACGTTCATCGCGCTATTCACTGTTTCTCCCACTAGTGTGCTGAGTTGTGCCTCGCCCATTGGGAGAACTCGAAGACGCGGTCATGACGCGGGTGTGGAAGTGGAACCGCCCGGTCACCGTTCGAGAAGTCCTGGAAGACCTTCGGCAGGAACGGTCCATCGCGTACACCACGGTGATGACCGTTTTGGACAATCTCCATCAGAAGGGCTGGGTCCGTCGCGAGGCGGAAGGCCGGGCCTATCGATATGAGGCGGTCTCCACCCGTGCCGCCTACGCGGCCGCGCTGATGAACGACGCGTGGTCGCAGAGTGACAACCCCGCCGCCGCTCTCGTCGCCTTCTTCGGCATGATGAGCGAAGAACAGCGGCTCGCCCTCAGGGATGCCGTTCGCATCGTCGAAGGGCCGGAACAGGCGGAAGCCGCGGAACAAACCGACTACGAGAACCCCGCCTCGGTCCAAGGCCCCACCGGGCGATAGCGTCCGCTCATGTCAGCGACGCGTCCCGAAGTCCCAGCGAAAGCCATCACCGTCCGGCGGGCCAGGACCAGCGATGTCCAGGCCGTACGCGGACTCCTTGACTCGTTCGTCCGTGGCCGTATCCTGCTCGACAAAGCGACGGTGACCCTTTACGAGGACATCCAGGAGTTCTGGGTCGCGGAACGCGACGACAACGGCGAGGTTGTGGGGTGCGGTGCACTCCACGTGATGTGGGAAGACCTCGCCGAAGTCCGCACTCTTGCCGTGAACCCGGACCTCAGAGGTTCCGGTGTCGGGCATCAGTTGCTGGAGAAGTTGCTGCAGACCGCCCGCTGGCTCGGCGTTCGGCGCGTTTTCTGTCTGACCTTTGAAGTGAACTTCTTCGGGAAGCACGGCTTCGTGGAGATCGGCGAGACACCCGTCGACACCGATGTCTACGCCGAGCTGCTGCGTTCCTATGACGAGGGCGTCGCGGAGTTCCTCGGTCTCGAACGAGTGAAACCGAACACCTTGGGCAACAGCCGGATGCTTCTGCATCTGTGATCGGCATCCGGCAATTTCTGTGAGCCGCCCTGCCCAGGTTCCCTATGTCCGAAACGCGCACGTTTCCGGTCGGTGGAAGGGCGGTCGGTCTCTCCCGGGGGTTTGTGTTTTTCCGGCAAAAGCGGTTTGCTTTCCGACGTACTGCAGTACTGCATATAACAGGGGACGCGAAACAGCGGCGCACGCCGCAGGTCTCGGCTCCCAAGTTATCGATGAAAGGAAATCCGGTGGCACAGAAGGTTCAGGTCCTTCTTGTCGACGACCTCGACGGCGGCGAGGCCGACGAGACCGTGACGTTCGCGTTGGACGGCAAGACGTACGAGATCGACCTCACGACTGCCAATGCTGACAAGCTTCGCGGTCTTCTCGAGCCCTTCGCCAAGAGCGGCCGTCGTACCGGTGGCCGTGCTTCGGGTGGGCGTGGAAAGGCGCGCGTCGCTTCCGGTGGCAGCCAGGACACCGCTCAGATCCGTGCTTGGGCGAAGGAGAACGGTTACGAGGTCAACGACCGTGGCCGTGTTCCCGCGTCCATTCGCGAGGCTTACGAGAAGGCCAACGGCTGAGCGCACGCGCGCCGTAGTCGGACCCGATGGCATTGCGTCGCCAGCGTGTCCACCAGCCGTACGAGATCGGGGGCGCCTCCGACGCCCCCCAGGGCCGACATCGTCGGCAGCGGGATTTCCGTCCCGCACCCTGATTCAGGGGGCCGCAGCCAGACAGCGGCCCCCTGCGGATTTGTACGGCCCGGGGAGTCGCCCGTAGCGACGGGCGGTCCGGGCTGTCCCCGCGGTCCGAGCGGCAGGGGCGCCTCGATGTCACCGCCCGCTCCGATCGCCCTCAGGTCCGGGGTGAGCCGGCCCCATTCCAGCCAGTCCAGCAGCCCCGGCAACTCGTCCGCGCTGCCCGCGGCCACCAGCAGCAGCATCCGGTCGTCGCTCAGGGCCACCGGAGAACGCGGCGCCCGTGTCTGTCCCCGGTGCCGCAGCGCCGCGAAGCCCGCTTCCGCCGGCACGTCCAGCACGTCGAAGCGCAGGCCCGCGACCAGCCGCAGCGGAAGTGTCGCGGAACCCGAACCGGGCACTGTCGCCCACCCCAGTTCGTTCTCGTACCAACGCCGGACATCACTCGGGAC
Organism: Streptomyces sp. NBC_00576; assembly: GCF_036345175.1. Lineage (NCBI taxonomy): Bacteria > Bacillati > Actinomycetota > Actinomycetes > Kitasatosporales > Streptomycetaceae > Streptomyces > Streptomyces sp. NBC_00576. Next base: position 6,469,355 of record NZ_CP107780.1, read on the forward strand.
GTCACTCGGGACATCGCTACCGGCGCTACTGGTGAGACCACTCGTGGTGTCGCCCGTATCAAGAGGACGACGAGGAAGGGGGACAGCGGAGACCATGCCAAAGCCAACCGTCACAAGAGGCCGCGAGTTACGCTGGGTGTCCCGACGGATGCGCAGAGTGCCGATTTCGGGACGCGCGGAGCTGGTCGGCGGCGCAAGGTTGTTCGCCCGTAGCGGAGGGAACTCGTGCATCCGGCATGGAGTGTCAGTCCGTACGGGTAAGACATCCCTAGTGGGAGGGGGCGACACGCAGAAAAGGCCGTCTCACGTTCGCCATCGGCGTACTGATAGTGAGGGTATCTGCCTGGCCTGCGGGAACATCGTCTCGCACGATCGGGTTGGAGCATATGTCGGCGTACGGGGTCAGGAGGCTGTGTTGGTTCTCGGTCCGGTGTCGGCAGTTGGAATGAGCGGTCCCCGCTTGCGGGACTAAGCTGCGGAAGGACAGGGAGGGGAGCGTCCCCTTACTGCCTGACCGCTCTGAGGAGCGATTAACGATGTTCGAGAGGTTCACCGACCGCGCGCGGCGGGTTGTCGTCCTGGCTCAGGAAGAAGCCCGGATGCTCAACCACAACTACATCGGCACCGAGCACATCCTCCTGGGCCTGATCCACGAGGGTGAGGGTGTCGCCGCTAAGGCCCTGGAGAGCCTCGGGATTTCGCTCGAGGCGGTCCGCCAGCAGGTGGAGGAGATCATCGGTCAGGGCCAGCAGGCCCCGTCCGGGCACATCCCCTTCACCCCCCGTGCCAAGAAGGTCCTGGAGCTGTCGCTCCGCGAGGCCCTTCAGCTGGGCCACAACTACATCGGCACGGAACACATCCTGCTCGGCCTGATCCGCGAGGGCGAGGGCGTCGCCGCCCAGGTCCTCGTCAAGCTGGGCGCAGACCTCAACCGGGTGCGGCAGCAGGTCATCCAGCTGCTCTCCGGCTACCAGGGCAAGGAGACCGCCGGCGCCAGTGGCGGTCCTGCCGAGGGCACCCCCTCGACGTCCCTGGTCCTCGACCAGTTCGGCCGGAACCTCACCCAGGCCGCCCGCGAATCCAAGCTCGACCCGGTCATCGGGCGCGAGAAGGAGATCGAGCGGGTCATGCAGGTGCTGTCCCGCCGTACGAAGAACAACCCGGTCCTCATCGGGGAGCCCGGCGTCGGCAAGACCGCCGTCGTCGAGGGTCTCGCCCAGGCCATCGTCAAGGGCGAGGTGCCCGAGACCCTCAAGGACAAGCACCTCTACACCCTGGACCTCGGCGCGCTGGTCGCCGGCTCCCGCTACCGCGGTGACTTCGAGGAGCGCCTGAAGAAGGTCCTCAAGGAGATCCGCACCCGCGGCGACATCATCCTGTTCATCGACGAGCTGCACACGCTCGTCGGCGCGGGTGCCGCCGAGGGCGCCATCGACGCGGCCTCCATCCTCAAGCCGATGCTGGCCCGTGGTGAGCTCCAGACCATCGGTGCGACCACGCTCGACGAATACCGCAAGCACCTCGAGAAGGACGCGGCCCTTGAGCGCCGCTTCCAGCCGATCCAGGTGGCGGAGCCTTCCCTCCCCCACACGATCGAGATCCTCAAGGGCCTGCGCGACCGGTACGAGGCGCATCACCGCGTCTCGATCACCGACGAGGCCCTGGTGCAGGCGGCGACGCTCGCCGACCGGTACATCTCGGACCGGTTCCTGCCCGACAAGGCGATCGACCTCATCGACGAGGCCGGTTCCCGGATGCGCATCCGCCGGATGACCGCTCCGCCGGACCTGCGCGAGTTCGACGAGAAGATCGCCGGCGTGCGTCGCGACAAGGAGTCCGCGATCGACTCGCAGGACTTCGAGAAGGCCGCCTCTCTGCGTGACAAGGAGAAGCAGCTCCTCGCCGCGAAGGCCAAGCGGGAGAAGGAGTGGAAGGCCGGCGACATGGACGTCGTCGCCGAGGTCGACGGCGAGCTGATCGCCGAGGTCCTGGCGACCGCCACCGGCATCCCGGTCTTCAAGCTGACCGAGGAGGAGTCGAGCCGCCTGCTGCGCATGGAGGACGAGCTCCACAAGCGGGTCATCGGCCAGGTCGACGCCGTCAAGGCGCTGTCGAAGGCGATCCGTCGTACGCGTGCCGGTCTGAAGGACCCGAAGCGTCCCGGTGGTTCGTTCATCTTCGCCGGCCCGTCCGGTGTCGGTAAGACCGAGCTGAGCAAGGCGCTGGCCGAGTTCCTCTTCGGTGACGAGGACGCGCTGATCTCCCTCGACATGTCGGAGTTCAGCGAGAAGCACACGGTGTCGCGCCTCTTCGGTTCCCCGCCCGGATACGTGGGTTACGAAGAGGGTGGCCAGCTGACCGAGAAGGTCCGCCGCAAGCCGTTCTCCGTCGTCCTCTTCGACGAGGTCGAGAAGGCCCACCCGGACATCTTCAACTCGCTGCTGCAGATCCTGGAGGACGGTCGCCTGACCGACTCCCAGGGCCGGGTCGTGGACTTCAAGAACACGGTCATCATCATGACGACCAACCTCGGCACGCGGGACATCTCGAAGGGCTTCAACCTGGGCTTCGCGGCCTCGGGTGACAAGAAGTCCAACTACGAGCGCATGAAGAACAAGGTCTCGGACGAGCTCAAGCAGCACTTCCGCCCCGAGTTCCTCAACCGCGTCGACGACGTGGTCGTCTTCCCGCAGCTCACACAGGCCGACATCCTCAAGATCGTCGACCTGATGGTGGGCAAGGTGGACGAGCGCCTCAAGGACCGGGACATGGGCATCGAGCTCTCCCAGGCCGCCAAGGAGCTGCTGTCCAAGAAGGGTTACGACCCCGTTCTGGGCGCCCGCCCGCTGCGTCGCACGATCCAGCGCGAGATCGAGGACACGCTCTCCGAGAAGATCCTCTTCGGCGAGCTGCGCCCCGGTCACATCGTGGTCGTCGACACGGAGGGCGAGGGCGAGACCGCGGCCTTCACCTTCCGGGGTGAGGAGAAGTCGGCGCTGCCCGACGTCCCGCCGATCGAGCAGGCGGCCGGCGGTGCCGGACCGAACCTGAGCAAGGAGGCGTGACCCTCCGGGGTTCGTCCAAGGGCTCTGCCTGAGGGTTCGCCCGAAGGATGTGCCTGAAGGTTCTGCCTGAAGGTTCTGCCTGAAGGTTCTGCCTGAACAAGAGGGGCCGGTGCTTCACAGCACCGGCCCCTCTCGCATGCCCTGACGACCTACGACAGCTGGCCGTCGTAGTCCGGCAGCTTGTACGTCTTCTCGGCATGGCCGCCCGACAGGTCGGTGGCGCTGTTACCGATGTTGGCGATGATCGTGTAGCCCTTCGACTCGATGTCGACGCGCTTCGCGGTCTTGTAGTCGGCCACGTTCTTGAAGAGGTCGATCAGATTGCGGACGTACAGCCCGGTGATGTCGTAGCCGACGTGCGTGAGGTTGTACTGCGTCACGGGGCCGATGATGTCCGGGCGGGCGGTGACGAAGAAGAGGGCGACGCCGTGGTCCTGGGCGTACTGGGCGACCTTCAGCACGGGCGCGTTGGCCGGCGACGGGTAGCTGAAGCCGAAGTCGGTCTCCAGGGTGGTGTTGTCGATGTCGAAGACGATCGCGGGCTTCTCGCCCTTGGAGGCGGCGGCTATGCGCTGCTTCAGATAGGGCAGCGCCTGGTCCATCAGGGCCTGGCAGTCCTGTTGCCAGGTGGCGTAGTCGACGTCCTCGGCGGCAGCCGCCGACACGGACGCGGCGGTCGCGGTGGTCGCGGCCTGGGCGGTGCCGGGGCCGGCCAGCGTCACCGCGGCGACCGCGGCGGCCGCCGTCAGGCCGATACGGCGCGTCCAAGGCGTCCGGGAGCCTGCTGTGCCTCTTGAGCCTCTTGTCATCGGGGCTGGGGGTCCTCTCACATAGGTCCGTGCGGTGGCCGGGCATGCAGATGTCAGGGGCATGCTTGCGGGAGTGAGTGGCGCGGGTGGGAAGGGCACATTACTCACGGGTAGCGACGAGGTGCCAGTAGTCGGAGTGGGTTTATTCGGCGCGTTGTACGCGTCACAGTCGTGCGTTTCTGGATCTTGCGGTCCGGTGACATGATGCACAGGTGAAATGTCCGTTACTAGGGTGATTAGTGGGTGACAGTGCGGGTGGATCACGGTTTGTGTGAGGCGATTGGTGGTGTGGTTTTGTCAATAAGTGGGTGAATTGATGGACCATTACTACCTTGTGTCGTAGTTCGGGGGTTTGGGGTTGGGTGGGGGGCAGGGGTACCAAGGGGTTGCCCATCCGGCGGGAACGCTCGTGCCGGGTGGCTTTTCTGTCCCCGTCCCCGTGAGGTATCGATGTTCCAGCGCGCCACCACCCCGTCCCGCGACTCCCGTACGGCCCGTGTCTCCCGTGTCTCGGTTCTGGCCGCCGGCCTCGGGGCGTCGATCGTCCTGGGGGTGTCCGGGGTCGCTGCTGCCGCCGGGACCGGTGCGACGGGTGCCGTACAGGTTCAGGCCGCCGCCAAGAAGGCCGTCTCCTGGGTGGACCCGGTCAAGAAGTACAAGCTCAGCGCCAGCTTCAACCAGGCCGGCAACATGTGGTCGTCCACCCACTCCGGCCAGGACTTCGCCGTGCCGAGCGGTACCAAGGTCGTCGCCGCGCACGGCGGCACCGTCGTCAAGGCCGGCGGCAACGGCGCCGGTGACGGGCCGGCGTACGGCAATGCCATCGTCATCAAGCACGGCAACGGGTCGTACTCGCAGTACGCCCATCTCTCGCGGATCGGTGTGAAGGTCGGCCAGGTCGTGACGACCGGGCAGCGCATCGCCCTGTCCGGCAACACGGGCAACTCCAGCGGCCCGCACCTGCACTTCGAGATCCGTACGAGCGCGAACTACGGGTCAGCCGTCGACCCCGTGGCCTTTCTGCGGGCCAAGGGTGTGACTGTCTGACGGGTGGGACGGCGGGCTGTCCAGCCCGGGCGGTGGGCCTATGACGGTTGTCCCGCGCCCTCGTGTGCCTGGGTCACCAGGCCGATCGCGACCTCCAGGACCGCCGCGCGCTTCTCGTCCGCGTCGCCCGCGAGGTCATGGAGCACGAACATCCCGGCGTGCAGAGTGAACATCGCGCTGATGCAGCGGACCTGGTCGACCAGGGGGGCGTCCGGGTCGATGATGATCTCCCGCATACCGAGCATGCGCGTCTTGAACATGTCGCCGATGCTCAGATCCCGTACCGTCGCCTGGTTCTCCTGCATGAAGCGGAAGAGCGGGGCCGCTTCGGTGAGCGCCTCGCTGTAGCGGCGTACGATCTCCTGCTTCATGGCGAGGGTGTGCGGCTGCTGCCGGCCCCACTCGATCAGGTCCTCGATCGGTTTCGTCAGGTCCTCGAACAGGCTGACGACGATCTCTTCCTTGGTCTTGAAGTGGTAGTAGAGTGCCGCCTTCGTGACATCGAGGCGTTCCGCGATCTCCCGCAGCGAGGTCTTCTCGTAGCCCTGTTCGGCGAAGAGTTCGAGCGCCACGTCCTGGATGCGCTGGCGGGTGTCCCCGCGGCGGCGCTGCTTGGTGCGGTCCATGCTCTACTCCGGCTTCTGCTTCTGCTGCTGAAGACCCTCGGGGGCCCTTGAGAGAAAACTTACTTGACGCCCGGCTAGTTAGGGGTCTAGCTTCCCCAGTGTAGTCAACTTGCCGGGCGGCAAGTAAGTAGGAGTTCCTGGGGGAGTGGGTCGGAGACGATGGCGGACACGCGGGCAGTTGTGGATGAGCAGGGCGGGCAGGGCGAGCAGGACGGGCAGGGCAAGCAGCCGCGGAGTGTGCGGGTGGTGCTGCTCGCGCTCATGATCGCGATGATGCTCGCGATGCTGGACAATATGATCATCGGTACGGCGATGCCGACGATCGTCGGCGAACTGGGCGGGCTCGAACACCTGGCGTGGGTCGTGACCGCCTACACGCTCGCCACCGCCGCCTCCACCCCGATCTGGGGCAAGCTCGGCGACATGTACGGGCGCAAGGGCGTCTTCATGAGTTCGATCGTGCTCTTCCTGATCGGCTCGGCGCTCAGCGGTATGGCCCAGGACATGGGACAGCTGATCGGCTTCCGTGCCGTGCAGGGGCTCGGCGCGGGTGGCCTGATGGTCGGCGTCATGGCGATCATCGGGGACCTTATTCCGCCGCGTGAGCGGGGCAAGTACCAGGGCATGATGGCCGGTGTGATGGCGCTCGCCATGATCGGCGGACCGCTGGTCGGCGGAGCGCTGACGGACCACCTGGGCTGGCGCTGGTCGTTCTACATCAACCTGCCGCTGGGTGTGGTGGCGCTCGCCGCCATCAGCGCCGTACTGCACCTGCCGAAGAAGCGCGCAAAGACGCGGATCGACTACCCGGGCGTCGCGCTGCTGACAGTCGGTATCACTTCGATCGTGCTCGTCACGACCTGGGGCGGCACGGAGTACGCGTGGAGCTCCGCCATGATCATGGAGCTCATCGGGATCGGCGTCGCCTCGCTCGTCGGGTTCGTGTTCTGGCAGACCAAGGCCGCCGAGCCGATCATCCCGCTCCACATCTTCCGCAACCGCAACTTCACGCTGATGTCGATCATCGGCTTCATCACCGGGTTCGTGATGTTCGGCGCGGTGCTGTTCCTGCCGCTGTACCAGCAGTCCGTGCAGGGCGCGTCCGCGACCAACTCCGGGCTGCTGCTGCTTCCGATGCTCGCGGCGATGATGATCGTGTCCATGGTCGCGGGGCGGGTGACGACGGGCAGCGGCAAGTACAAGGTGTTCCCGCTGGCCGGCGGTGTGCTGCTGAGCGTGGGGCTGTATCTGCTCGCGCAGATGGACACGGAGACCTCGCGGCTGACGTCCGGTGTGTACATGGCGGTGGTCGGGGCGGGCCTCGGCTGCCTGATGCAGATCACCATGCTGGTCGCGCAGAACAGCGTAGAGATGAAGGACATGGGCGTCGCGTCCTCCACGACCACCCTGTTCCGTACGCTCGGGTCCTCGTTCGGGGTCGCGATCATGGGGGCGCTGTTCAACAGCCGCGTGCAGGACGTCATGAGCGAGCGGGCCGGGGCGCTGGGGTCCAAGGTGACCGAGCAGTCGGCGCAGCTGGATGCGGCGAGCCTGGCGAAGTTGCCTGCGGCGGCGCGGGAGGCGTACCAGTACGCGGTGTCCTCCGGGACGCACTCGGCGTTTCTGCTGGGGGCTGTGGTGGCGGTCGTGGTGCTGGTGACGGCGGTGTTCGTCACGGAGGTTCCGTTGAAGGGGGCGGGGCCGGAGAAGGGGGATGAGGGCTCGGGCCCGGGCTCGGCTTCGGGGTCGCAATCGCCTTCGGTCAAGGGGCCTGCGGTTGAGGCGGTTTGACGTGGTGGTGGGGGGACGGTGAGGCGTTGAAGGCCCTCGGGTGGTGTCTGCCCCGGGGGTCTTCGGCTTTTGTTCTCGCCCCCGCCGCCCCTACCCGTCCCATCCCTTCTTGGGGGCTGTGCCCCCAAACCCCCCTCCGGCCCTGAAGGGCCTTGTCCTCAAGCGCCGGCCGGGCCGGGGGTGCCGGCTCTCAACGGCTCGTGCGCGGCAGCATCGGGTAGCTGCCCGTGTTGGTCGGGGCGTGTTCCGGGAGCCACAGGACTGCTACCGCTCCCTCTGCGGGGACGTCCTCCGGGGCGCCCGGCGGGCGTATGTTGCGGAATGTGAGGCGGGCGCCCATGACTCGGGCCTGGCCTGCGGCGATGGTGAGGCCGAGACCGTGGCCCTGTCCCGACCGGTCACTGCTCCCCGTACGGAAGCGGCTCGGGCCGTCCGCCAGCAGGTCCTCGGGGAAGCCGGTGCCGTGGTCGCGTACGCGGATGACCCGGCCCTCGACGGAGACCTCTATGGGCGCCTTCCCGTGCCGTGCCGCGTTGGCCAGCAGATTGAACAACACGCGCTCCAGCCGGCGCGGATCCGTCGTGACCTCCGACTCGTGCACCACCTGTACGGCGATCTCCGGGTCCTTCGCGAGCACCCGCCGGGCCACGAACTCGCCCAGCATGATGTCCTGCAACTCGGCCCGCTCGGACGCCCCGTCGAGACGGGCCACCTCCAGGACGTCCTCGACCAGTGTGCGCATGGCCTTCGCCCGGTCCAGGACCAGCTCCGTCGGGCGCCCGGGCGGCAGGAGTTCGGCGGCCGTCAGCAGACCCGTCACCGGCGTACGCAACTCGTGCGCGATGTCGGCCGTGACCCGCCGTTCCGCCTCCAGCCGCTGCTGCAGGGTGTCCGCCATCGCGTCCACCGCGCGGGCGAGGTCGTCGGTCTCGTCCCGTACGACACCGCCGATGGCGTCCCGCACCCGTACGTCCGTCTCGCCCCTGGCGACCTGGTTCGCGGCGGCCGCCGCCTTGCGCAGCCGGCGCGACAGCTGGGCGCCGATGAGCACGCCGAGCGCGCTGCCGCCGAGGACGACGGCGATCGAGCCGATGATCAGCGCCTGGTCGAGGTCGGCCATGATGTCCGTGCTGCGGTCGGTGAACCCGGTGTGCAGCGACATGATCTGCCCGTTCTTGAGCGGTACGGCCGCCCAGATGTCCGGCACACCGTCCGGCCGGTCGGTCACATAGGTCGCCCGGCGGCCCTGCGCCGCCTTCTCCCGCAGTTCCTCCGGCAGGTTCGGGTCGTCGACCTTGATGCCGGGGAAGTTGGGCCGCCCCGACAGGTTGTAGTTGCTCTGCCCGATCAGAACGCGTTCGTCCGCGAGGTCGCGTGCGCTGTCCAGCATCGAGACCCGGGCCGCGTTGTGCACGACCAGGCTGAGCGTGACCGCCACGAGCGCGCCGACCAGCGCGATGGCGGCGCTCAGCTTCCATCGGAGCCCGGTGCGGATGCCCGCGAACCGGTTGAACTGGCTGGACCGCCTGAACTGGCTGGACCGGCTGGACCGTATTTCTCTGGAGCGCATGGGTGCCCCGCTCAGGCCTTCAACTTGTAGCCGAAGCCGCGGACCGTCTCGATCCGGTCCTGGCCGATCTTCGTACGAAGCCGCTGCACATGGACGTCGACGACGCGGGTGTCGCCGCCCCAGCCGTAGTCCCACACGCGTTCGAGGAGCTTGTCGCGGGAGAGGACCGTGCCCGGCGCGGACGAGAACTCCAGCAGCAGCCGCATCTCGGTGGGAGTCAGGGCCACCGTCCGGCCTTCCTTGCGGACCTCCATGCCCTCGGTGTCGATCTCCAGGTCGCCGAAGACGAGCACCCCGCCGGTCACGGGCGCGCTGCCCTCAGCGGCCGCCGCGTTCGGGCCGCTCGCGTGGCCGAAGCGGCGCAGGACCGCGCGGATCCGGGCGACCAGGACGGCACCGTCGAAGGGCTTCGTGACGTAGTCGTCGGCGCCCGCCTCCAGGCCGAGGACCACGTCGATCGAGTCGGCACGCGCCGACAGCATGATCACCGGCACGGTGGACTCGTCGCGGATACGCCGGCACAGGCTGACCCCGTCGAGGCCCGGGACCATGACGTCCAGGAGCGCGATGTCGGGTCGGTCCGCGCGGAACGCCTCCAGGCCCGACAGCCCGTCGGGCATGGCGGTGACCGCGAAGCCGTCCCGCTCCAGGGCGAGTTGGGTGGCCTCGCGGATGACGTCGTCGTCCTCGACGAAGAGGACGTGGGTCTGGTCTGCCATCCCGGGTGCTCTCAGTTCTCGTCTTGTGTCAGTTCGGGGCCGTCGTCGGTGCGTCGGCGCCGTCGACCGCGCTGCTGTACTCGTTGTGTGTGCGGTACTCCAGTGTGAAGCGGCCCGCCGTCCAGCGGTAGGTGATCACATTCTCGCCGGACGGGCTCGTCACCGGGTCGTCCTTCTTGTACACCTGTTTGGTGACCACCAGATCGCCGCGGTCTATCTCCGCGTACACCGGGGATTCCTCGGCCCTGAAGACGTTCCGGTACCCGTCACCCGCCTCGCGGTACACGAAGGAGCCGACGCCGACGGCATCGCTGCACGTCATGACATTGACGACGACGTCGTCGCCGGACCCGCCGGTCAGGTCCCCGTACGACACGTCGACCGGGTACTCGTCCCCGACGCACGGCTGCAGCGCGCGCTTGACCGAGGGCGCGACCCCCGGGTCGTCCAGCACGAGCCTGACCGCGTCCACGTCGTCCGGAGTGGCGTACGCGGAGGCCATCGGGGTCGTGGGTTTGAGCTTGCCCGCGACGGCGTCGGCGCCCGCCGGGCCCTCGTCACGGGCGCCGGTGCCGCCGGTGGCGCAGGCGGAGACAAACAGGCCGAGGGCGGCGAGCACGGCAGTCGCCGTGATCACCGCCTGAAAGGCCCGCCGGGCAGGGGCGGACAGGGCCGACGGCCCCATGAGCAGCCCCGGAGCATGCTCCGGCCACCCCCGTGAACCCGTACCGGTACTCGCGCCCGGACTCGCATCCGCACCAGGCGGACCATGGCCCGGGGGCGAGTCCGAGCCCGTGCCGGAATCCGTCCGTGTCCGGGGTATCCCGGAGTCGGTCGCCCCTGTGCCTAGGCCGCGCAACGCTCCCGCTCCTCATGCTCCAGCGCGCGTGCGTCCAGATCGCGGGCCTCCAGCTCCTCCCGGAGCCGGGCGAGCGCCCGGTGCAGCGTGCTCTTGACCGTTCCGGCCGACATGCCGAGGGCGGCGGCCGTCTCCTCCGTGGACATCTGCTCCCAGTGTCGCAGCACGACGACACTCCGTTGCTTGGGTGCGAGAACCTTCATGACGTCCATCAGAAGTGCGCGGTCCGCGTGCTGTTCGGTGGAGTCGTCGACGCACGCGTCCGGGAGCTGCTCGGTGGGCACTTCCTCCAGCTTGCGCGCCCGCCACCACTCCGTCCGGGTGTTGATCATCACCCGGCGGAGGTAGGCGTCCGCGAGCCGCTTGTCCGCTATGCCCTCCCAGCGGCCGTACGTACGCACGAGCGCCGTCTGCAGCAGGTCCTGCGCGTCGACGGGGTCCGGGACCAGTCGACGGGCGCTGCGCAACAGCGCGTCCTGCCGTGTGCGGACGTACTCCTCGAACTCGAGCACCTCGCCCTGCTGCGCCATGTCGACCGCCTCCCGCTCCCCGTTTCCGACCTGTCTTCCGGCCGGCTTTCACTGCCTTGTGGTCTGTACAGGGATGAAGCTACGGAGGCGTTGTCACGGGGGTGTCCGAGCCAGCCTGCGGGGAGCGCGCGGCTGTCCGTCGGTTGTGTAACGGAAATGGGGAAGGGGTAAGCGGGGAGGGTAAATCATGGCGGTATGGGGGGATTTGGGAGCGGGGCGGGAGTGTGTCGCGGCGTTACAGGACGCCGAGCATGTGTTTCGGCTTTGCAGGTCATGTGGGTCCGGCTGCGTGTCTCGGCTGTCTGTCTCAGCTGTGCGGCAGGCGGTACAGCCCGTCCGGCAGGGGCTCGACCAGGCCGTCGGAGACCAGGCCGTCGAGGGCCCGGGCACGCTGGACCGGCTCGTGCCACACGCGGTCGAGCGCGGCCTGCGGTACGGGGGTGTGGGCTTCGCGGAGTACGGCGAGCAGCTTGCCGCGTACCTGACGGTCCGTGCCCGCGTACGTCTGGCCGCGGCGCGCCGGCCCCTCGTGCTCGGGCTTCCCGGCGAGCCGCCAGGCGCACTGGGCGGCGATCGGACAGCGGTGGCAGGTCTCGTTCCTGGCCGTGCAGACGAGCGCGCCGAGTTCCATCGAGGCGGCTGCCCAGCGGGCGGCCGTGGGCTCGTCGTCGGGCAACAGGGCGCGGGCGAGCTTGCGTTCGGCGGCGGTGGTGGCGTTCGGGGGGTACTGGACGCCGGTGACGGCGCGAGCGAAGACGCGGCGCACGTTGGTGTCCAGTACGGCGTGCCGCTGGCCGTAGGCGAAGGAGGCGACGGCCGCGGCGGTGTACTCGCCGATGCCGGGCAGGGCGAGCAGCTGGGCGTGGTTCGTGGGTACGTCGCCACCGTGGCGTTCCGTTATGGCGACGGCGGCGCCGTGCAGGCGCAGGGCGCGGCGCGGGTAGCCGAGCCGGCCCCAGGCGCGGACGGCTTCGCCGGAGGGGTCGGCGGCGAGGTCGGCGGGGCGGGGCCAGCGGGCGAGCCACTGCTCGTAGACCGGGAGCACGCGGCTGACGGGCGTCTGCTGCAGCATGAACTCGCTGACCATCACACCCCAGGGCCCGGCGTCCGGCCGCCGCCAGGGGAGGTCGCGGGCGTGGTCGTCGAACCAGTCGATGACGGGGGAGTGGAGGGGGGTGCCGTCGGCGGCGGGGGTGTGGACGGGGGTGCCGGCGGGCGTGCTGTCGTCGCGGTGCGGGGGCTTCGTGGGCGCAGTCATGGCGGTTCCGATCCTGCCATGTGGGGGTGCGGGGGTGCGCGATGCGGTGCGGTACGGGGCGGGTTGTTTTCGCCCCGAGGCCCCCCTTCGGCCCTGAAGGGACCTCGTCCTCAAACGCCGGACGGGCTGGAATGCCGGGCCTTCTCTGAATCGGCGGCCGTGTCCACTTGCCATCGATCGACGATCCCCGTATGGTCGTACAGACGTAAGACATACGAGCGTAATTTAAAGGCGTGGGAGATCCTGATGGCGACAACTCGGCCGGTGGTGCTCGTGACAGGTGCCTCATCGGGGATCGGCAAGGAGACGGCCCGTGCCTTCGTCGCGGCGGGTTTCGAGGTGATCGGCACCGGCCGTAGGACTTCCGGGCTCACTCCGCCCGCCGGTGTGACGTACATCGATCTCGACGTGGGCAGTGACGACTCGGCCACCGCCGCGGTCGCAGAGGTGATCGACCGGTTCGGGCGCATCGACGTCCTGGTCAACAACGCGGGCCTCGGCTCGGCGGGCGCCGTCGAGGAGAACTCCGTCGCTCAGGCCCAGAACGTCCTGAACATCAACGTCCTGGGTGTCATCCGTATGACGAAGGCCGTCCTGGCGCACATGCGCGCCCAGGGTGGCGGGCGGGTCATCAATGTCTCGTCCGTCCTCGGGGTCGTCCCCCAGCCCTTCATGGCCCTCTATGTCGCGACGAAGCACGCCATCGAGGGCTACACCGAGTCGCTGGACCACGAGGTCCGCGAGCACGGCGTCCGGGTCCTCCTCGTCCAGCCCGCCTACACCAGGACCAGCTTCGACACCAACGCCGCGCAGCCCGACACCCCGCTGCCCCTGTATGCGGAGCGGCGGCGCGTCTTCGACGAGGTGATGGCGCAGGCGATGAAGGACGGCGACGACCCCGCCGTCGTCGCCAAGGTGATCGTCACCGCGGCCACCGACAAGAAGCCCAGGCTGCGCTACGCCGCCGGGCCGCTGGCCTCGCGCGTCACCACCGCGCGCCGCCTGGTCCCTGCCGGAGTGTTCGACAAGCAGATCCGCAAGAGCAACCGCATGCCCGCCTGACCTCCCGGTCCGGCTTCCAGGGCATCGATTCCGCCCGAAGATCTCCGATGTGCCCGACATCGCCGCCACCGGTGCGGCCGGTCCCGTCCGCCAGGTCGCGGGCGGCCTGCCCAACATCGACGACCTCAGCTTCCTGACCCCCTTCTCCGATGTGGTGTTCGCGGCGCAGAACGGCTCCTCCTCGAACAACGGCCCGGACAGGGTCGTGGTGATCTACCCCAACGGCACCATCAAGCCCGTCCTGACCGGCGCGGACGGTCTCGCCTCGCCCTCCGCGACCGCGGTCCGCGGCGACCGGCTCTACATCACCGACGGCGGAGTCCCCGACCCCCACGACCCGAAACTACAGACCGCCAGGATCAACTTCCCCGCGCTCCTCGCAGGCGCGGCACACTGACCCGACCAGGACGACAGCCGGGGCGCAGGCCCCGGCTGCCATGGAGGAACACATGGTGCGCTACGCGAAAGAACACAAGCAGGAGACGAGGCAGCGGATCGTCGAGACGGCCGGCCGCCGGTTCAAGCGCGACGGCATCGACGGCTCGGGGATCTCCACGCTCATGAAGGACGCCGGCCTGACCAACGGCACCTTCTACGCCTACTTCGCCTCCAAGGACGAACTCATCGCCACCGCGGTCGCCGACCAGGTGCGCGCCCAGCACGAGAACATCGTCGCGCAGGCGGCACCCGGCCGAGCCGGACTCGAGCAGTTGATCCGCTGGTACTTCTCCACCGAACAGCGCGACAACATCGACGACGGCTGCCCCAACGCCGCCCTCCTCGACGAGATCGGACGCTCCACGGATCGCACCAGACAGGCGTACACCGACAGGGCACTGATCCTCATCGACGGCTTCGCCGCCCGCCTGGCACCCCACGACCCACCCTCGGCACGCCTGAAGTCACTCGGCCTCCTCGGCATGATGGCCGGGACACTGCAACTCTCCCGCGCCCTGACCGACCAGCAACTCGCCGACCAACTCCTCGAACAGGGCATCCGCAACGCCCTCGCACTACTGGATGCCGAGCAGCTCGACTGAGAAGGAGCGGTGGGGGCGGGTGGGCAGAGGCGGCCCCGGTGTGAACGGTTTCCCCTCCGGGGGGAGTTCAGCCACGTCACCACCCCCTTCGCCGGGATGATGATCCGGAAAAGTTGGTGCCCCGGCGGCGGGTGGGGCGAGTGAACTGTCTGATCTCTCGTACAGTTTGCGCCGTGGGATCTATGCGCAATCCGGTCGGGCCGCTTCCCTCCTCCATCTACTGGCGACGGAGGGCCGTTCTGCTGTCTGTGCTCGCCCTGTTGGCGCTGCTGGGCATCTGGATCGTCGCTTCCGGCGGCGGAGGCGGCAACAAGGGTACGGACGGCGCCAACGGCAAGGATCCCGTGCAGACGATCACCCCGGGACCGTCCGGTTCGGGGCCCGCGATCAGTCAAGCCCCGGGCGGACGCGACGAGTCGGGCAGCACGGGCAGCGGCGGCGCGGACTCCGGTTCCGCCTCGGGGGGCTCCGGAGGCTCCGGGGGTTCAGCGAGCTCCGGCGGTTCGAACTCCGGTTCCGGCGGCGACAGCGGTTCCGCCGGGACGGGTGGCGGCGGTGCCGGTACGGACGACGGCGTCAACGGCAGCGTAGGCAGCGGCGACACCCTTCCCGCCGGTTCCACCCTGCCCAACTGCACCGCCGGTGTCGTCCAGTTGAGCCTGCGCAGTGTGCAGAACGCGTATGCACCCGACGAGACGCCCACCTTCCAGCTGGTCGCCAAGAACTCCTCCGCCAACGACTGCAAGATCGACCTCGGCCCCAGGACGGCGGTCGTGACGATCACGCAGACGAGTAGCGACGACGACATCTGGTCCTCGGACGACTGCCCGAAGGACACGTCCGGTCTGCTGTTCCGTGTCTCGGCCGGAGACAGCATCACGTACACGTTCGAGTGGGACCGCAAGGCGAGCGCCCCTGAGTGCGCTACTCCGAAGGCGGGGTCGGCAACGGCCGACACCTACCTCGTGGAGGCACAGGCCCAGGGCTTCCCGAAGGCCCAGACGTCCTTCGTACTGGACAAGGACTGAGAAGGACCAAGAAGGACTGGGGAAGACGCAGAAGGACGGAGAAGGACCGAGAAGGGCCGAGCAGTTCGGCCCCTCGACCCCGTCTCCACGCACCCCACCTACACGTACCGCTCCAGAATCGACGACTCCGCCAGCCGCGACAGCCCCTCCCGCACGCTGCGCGCCCTCGCCTCGCCGACCCCGTCCACCGTCTGGAGGTCGTCGACGCTCGCCGCCAGCAGCTTCTGCAGGCCGCCGAAGTGTTCCACCAGGCGGTCGATGATCGCGCCGGGCAGGCGTGGCACCTTCGCCAGGAGGCGGAAGCCGCGGGGGGAGACCGCCGAGTCGAGGGTCTCGGGTGAGCCCGTGTAGCCCAGGGCCTTGGCCACCGTGGAGAGTTCGAGCAGCTCGGCGTGGCTGAGCGCGTCGAGTTCCGCGAGCGCCTCGTCGACCGTGCGCGAGCGTTTGGCGGTCGGCTCGGGTACGTAGTCCCGGACCACCAGTTCGCGCTCCGGCTCCACGCCCGCGATCAACTCCTCCAGCTGGAGGGCCAGAAGCCGCCCGTCGGTGCCCAGCTCGAGCACGTACCCGGCGATTTCCGTCGCGATGAGGCGGACCATCTCCAGACGCTGCACCACCGCCGAGACGTCCCGGACCGTCACCAGGTCCTCGATCTCCAGGGCGGAGAGCGTGCCCGCGACCTCGTCGAGGCGGAGCTTGTAGCGCTCCAGGGTCGCCAGGGCCTGGTTCGCGCGGGAGAGGATCGCCGCCGAGTCCTCCAGGACCCGGCGCTGGCCGTCCACGTACAGCGCGATGAGTCTCATCGACTGGGAGACCGAGATGACCGAGAAGCCCACCTGTTTCGACACGCGGTCGGCGGTGCGGTGCCGGGTGCCTGTCTCCTCGGTGGGGATCATCGGGTCGGGGACCAGCTGTACGCCGGCCCGCAGGATCTTGGACAGGTCCGAGGAGACCACGATGCCGCCGTCGAGCTTGCACAGCTCGCGCAGCCGCGTCGCCGAGAACTCGACGTCCAGGACGAAACCGCCTGTGCACATCGCTTCGACAGTCTTGTCGGAGCCGAGCACGATGAGTCCGCCGGTGTTACCGCGGAGAATCCGTTCAAGCCCGTCGCGCAGCGCCGTGCCGGGTGCCACAGCGCTCAGTGAGGCGCGCATCAGGCCATCGGCACCGGAGCTCCCACCGGACTTTCCGGGAGCTGCTGCCCGGTCGTTGGCTGCCACTGCACTCCTCCGGTCGCAGGTTCTTAGGCGCTCCCGTTTCGCACACGTTGTTCGTACGGACGGGCGAGACCTGCGCAAAGTCTACCGGCGGTCCTCCTCGTCCCGTGGTGCCTCTCGCCTACGCGACCTCGGGAGCACCCGCAGAGCCTCCCCCATGTCGGCGACTTCGAGGACTTTCATACCGGCGGGGATCTTGCCGGGGTCCGACGGAACGAGGGCGTGGGTGAAGCCCAGACGGTGGGCTTCGGCCAGTCGTCGCTGGACCCCCGTCACCCGTCTGACCTCGCCCGCGAGGCCCACTTCGCCGATCGCCACCAGGTTTTTGGGCAGCGGGGTGTCGCTCGCGGCGGAGGCCAGCGCGAGGGCGATCGCGAGGTCCGCGGCCGGCTCGGAGAGCTTCACCCCGCCCACCGTCGCCGAATAGATGTCGCGCTTTCCGAGCGCGCTGATCCTGCCCCGTTGTTCGAGAACCGCGAGCATCATCGAGACCCGGGACGTCTCCAGACCCGATGTCGTACGCCTGGGGGAGGGGATCTGTGAGTCGACGGTGAGGGCCTGGACCTCGGCGACGAGCGGGCGGCGGCCCTCCAGGGTGACGGTCAGGCAGGTGCCCGGCACCGGCTCGGCGCGCCGGGTCAGGAACAGTCCGCTCGGGTCGGCGAGGCCCGTGATGCCCTCGTCGTGCAGTTCGAAGCAGCCGACCTCGTCCGTCGTGCCGTAGCGGTTCTTGACGCCCCGGACGAGGCGGAGGCGGGCGTGCCGGTCGCCCTCGAAGGACAGGACCACGTCCACCAGGTGTTCCAGGAGGCGCGGTCCTGCGATCGCGCCGTCCTTGGTGACATGGCCCACAAGGAGCGTCGACATGCCGCGTTCCTTGGATGCGCGGATCAGCGCCCCGGCGACCTCGCGGACCTGCGCCATGCCGCCCGCCGCGCCGTCGAT
This sequence comes from Streptomyces sp. NBC_00576, assembly GCF_036345175.1. Lineage (NCBI taxonomy): Bacteria > Bacillati > Actinomycetota > Actinomycetes > Kitasatosporales > Streptomycetaceae > Streptomyces > Streptomyces sp. NBC_00576. Next base: position 6,486,924 of record NZ_CP107780.1, read on the forward strand.
CTCGGGCGAGGCGATGGTCTGGACGGAGTCGAGGATCAGGAGGGACGGCTTCACGGCGTCCAGGTGGCCCAGGACAGCCGCCAGGTCGGTCTCCGCGGCGAGGTACAGGTGGTCGTCGATCGCCTTGATGCGGTCGGCGCGCAGCCGGACCTGACTCGCGGACTCCTCACCCGTGATGTAGAGCGTGCGGTGCTCGTCGCTCGCCGACTTCGCCGCCACGTCCAGGAGGAGCGTCGACTTGCCCACGCCCGGTTCACCGGCCAGCAGGACCACAGCTCCCGGGACCAGCCCGCCGCCCAGGACGCGGTCGAACTCGGGTACACCGGTGGAGCGGGCGGTTGCCTGGCGGCCGTCGACCTGGCCGATGGGGAGCGCGGAGGTGGTGACGCGGCCCGGTGCCGTCGTACGGACCGCGGGCGCGCCGTACTCCTCCACCGTGCCCCACGCCTGGCACTCGGAGCAGCGGCCGAGCCACTTGACCGTCTGCCAGCCGCACTCGGTGCATCGGTAGGACGGTCGGTCCTTCGCGGTCTTCGTACGGACAGCCATGAGACGAACCGTATCCGGGCCCACTGACATCACCGTCGTCACCGTCGCCGACGGGTGCCGGAAGCCGATGCTCCCCGCGCTAATCAGCCACGTCAGGACGGGAACAGGCCACGGAATCCGGGGTTCCTGTCCCCCATTGAGGGATCGTTTCACCCGTACGGATTAAAAGTGCTCAAGGTAGGCGAAGGGGTCGTCGTAAGACGCCTACGGTCGCACGGATGACGAGCAGCAGTCCGGACACCCCGACCCGCAGCACCGGTGCACACCGGGCGCACCGTGAGGCGCGCGACCGGTCGGCGGGGCGCACGCTGGTCCAGCGCCCGCCCGCGCGCTACGAGCCGTATCTGGACGGCCTGTTCACCTACTGCCTGTCCGTCCTGTGCGACCACGACACGGCCACCGCCGCCCTCGGTGACGTCCTCGCGCTCGCCGAGCGCCGCAGCCCGCGCGGTCCGGAGTCCGCCGGTGACCGCAGGGCCTGGCTGTACGCCCTCGCCCGCTGGTCCTGTCTGCGCAAGCTCGCCGAGGCCAAGCAGAAACGTCAGAGCACGCACGCGGCCGGCCGGCGCGGAAAGCGGCAGGCGTCCGCCACGCCCGCGCCGCAGGCCGCCCCCGACTCCGCGGCCTCCTCCCCAGCCCCCGTCTCCGCGGAGGCCCAGGAAGCGCACCGCCGTGAACTGGCCCAGCTCGCCTGGCCGGAGGCCGCCGGTACCACCCCCGAACAGCGCGAGGCGCTCGAACTCGCCGTGCGTCACAAGCTCGCCGCCCCCGAGGTCGCCGCCGTCCTGGGCCTGGACGCCACCGCGGCCCGTGAACTGCTCGCCTCCGCCGCCTGCGAGGTCGAACGCACCCGCGCCGCCCTCGCCGTCGTCGAGACCGGCACCTGTCCGAGCGTCGCGCGCCTCACCGGCGACCACCAGTTGGTGCTCAGCAGCGCGCTGCGCCGCGAACTGGTCCGGCATGTCGACGACTGTCCGCGGTGCCGCCGTATCGCCGAGCGAGCCGTCCCCGGCACCTGGCCCGGCGCCGAGGTCACGCCCGCCGAACTGCCCGTCCTGGAGGCACCCCGTGCGGCCCTCCATGTCGCCATGGCGCACCTCCCGCGCGCGCGGGGCGCCGCCGCCCCACGCTTCGACCGGCGCGGCTTCCCGATGGACCCCAAGGACCGCGCCGCCCGAAGGGACCGCCTACGCGCGCGTGCCGTCACGACCACGGTCGTCGCCACCGTGGTCGCCGCCCCCGTGCTCGCCCTGTGGGCCGCCTACCGTGGGGCGCCGGTGACAGGCGAGGGCGTCCCCGGGGACCGGTCGGCCACGGCGAGCGAGGCGCAGCGCCCCGACACCCTCGACGGCGAGGCAACGGGCGGCGGCTACGAGAACGCCGGGAACGCGGGCAACGTCGGCACCGGCCCCGACAGCGGCATCGTCAAAAAGGACCACGGCACCCCGGACGTCTCCGTGGAGGTCGTCAGCGCGGTCCCCGGCGCGAAGGAGAGCCCGGGCCTGCTCACCGTGGAGGCGTCCAGCGACGGCGACACGACGCTCATCACCCTCACCGCGTCCGGGCACACGCCGGTGCGCTGGACGGCGTACACCGGGGCGTCCTGGCTGTACCCGAGCCGGTCGACGGGAACGCTGAGGCCCGGCGAGTCGTTCACGATCAAGGTGTACGTCGATCCCTTGCGCGAGCCGGCCGGCCACTGGAGCGCGCGGGTGTCGATCGCACCGGCGTCCGCCGTCGTCTCCATCGAGGGGTACGGCACCGCGCCCACACCCCTGGACCCGGCCCCGGCGAACCCACCGGCCCCCGGCCCGCCGCACCAGAGCACCCCGCCCCCGCACCCGACGCCCACCGCGCCGTCGACCCCGCCACCCAGCAACCCGCCACCGTCCTCGTCACCGGACCCGGAGCCCACCCCGACCTCCACCCCGACGGCCTCGGTGACCTCGACGCCAGCCGACCCCGGGGGCTCGTCGCCACCCGTCGACAGCGGCACCCCGAGCCCCGCGACGGCCTTCTGAGCCCGCCGCGTCAGCGAACGGGATCAGCCGGATGCGGAGCCAGCAGCGGCAACTGCGAAGCCAGCCGCTCCTCACAGAGCTCGACCAGCCGGTCGTACCCCGCCTTGCCCATCAGCTCGACCAGCTCCGGCCGGTACGACACGTACACCGGGTCGCCCGCGCCGTGCGCCGAGGTCGCCGACGTGCACCACCAGTGCAGGTCGTGGCCGCCCGGCCCCCAGCCGCGCCGGTCGTACTCACCGATCGACACCTGGAGCACGCGCGTGTCGTCGGGTCGGTCGATCCAGTCGTACGTCCGCCGCACCGGAAGCTGCCAGCAGACGTCCGGCTTGGTCTCCAGCGGCTCCAGGCCCTCGCGCAGCGCCAGGATGTGCAGCGAGCACCCCGCGCCGCCCGCGAACCCGGGCCGGTTCTGGAAGATGCAGGACCCCTGGTACGGCCGGGTCTGCCGCGACCCCTCATCGTCCTCGGAGGTCCAGCCGGACGTGGTGCCGATGTCGTGGTGCTGCCAGATGTCGGGCGTGAGCCGTGCCACATGTCCGGCGACGCGCTTCTCGTCGTCCTCGTCGGAGAAGTGGGCACCCAGCGTGCAGCAGCCGTCGTCCGCGCGGCCGGCCTGGATGCCCTGGCAGCCGCTTCCGAAGATGCAGTTCCAGCGAGAGGTCAGCCAGGTCAGATCACAGCGGAAGACCTGCTCGGCGTCCGCCGGATCAGGGAACTCCACCCACGCGCGCGCGAAGTCGAGGCCCTTCTCGTCACTCACCTTGGCTGACGTCGAAGATTTTGTGGACTTCGCAGATTTCGGGGACGTCGAGGACTTCGCAGACTTCGCGGAGAGGGCTGACGTTGCCGACTTGTCGGCCTTTGCCTTTTTCGTCTTTGGCACGCGTCCAGGGTAAGACGCCCGGGCTCTCTTTCGGCACCGCTCCGGCGACGGATGCGGGCGCGGCTGGCAGTAGCGTTCCGCCCATGAGACTCGGTGTCCTCGACGTGGGATCGAACACGGTGCATCTGCTGGTGGTGGACGCGCACCCCGGCGCGCGCCCCCTGCCCGCGCATTCGCACAAGGTCGAGCTGCGGCTCGCCCAGCTCCTCGACGACGCCGGAGCCATCGGCCCCGAGGGGGTCGACAAACTCGTCGCCGTGATCCAGGACGCGCTCCAGGCCGCCGAGGACAAGGGCGTCGAGGACCTGCTGCCGTTCGCCACCTCCGCCGTGCGCGAGGCCAGCAACGCCGACGACGTCCTCGCGCGCGTGCAGGCCGAAACAGGCGTTGAGCTCCAGGTCCTGACCGGCTCCGAGGAGGCGCGTCTCACCTTCCTCGCCGCCCGCCGCTGGTTCGGCTGGTCGGCCGGCAAGATCCTCGTCCTCGACATCGGCGGCGGCTCCCTGGAGATCGCCTACGGCATCGACGAGGAGCCCGACACCGCCGTCTCCCTCCCGCTCGGCGCCGGCCGTCTGACCGCGGGCTGGCTCCCCGGCGACCCGCCCGACCCCGACGACATCAGGTCCCTGCGCCGCCATGTACGCGCCCAGATCGCCCGTACGGTGGGCGAGTTCAGCCGCTTCGGCGCTCCCGACCACGTCGTCGCCACGTCGAAGACGTTCAAGCAGCTCGCCCGCCTGGCAGGCGCGGCCCGCTCCACGGACGGCCTCTACGTCCAGCGCGAACTGAAGCGCGAGTCTCTGCAGGCCCTCGTGCCCGAACTGGCCTCCATGACGACGGCGGAACGAGCAGCCCTCCCCGGAGTCTCGGAAGGCCGAGCCAACCAGCTCGTCGCGGGCGCCCTAGTGGCCGAGGCGGCGATGGACCTCTTCGCCGTAAAAACCCTGGAGGTCTGCCCCTGGGCCCTGCGGGAGGGCGTCATCCTCCGCCGCCTGGACCACATGGGCACCCACATGGGCACGGAGTAGGTCCCTCTCACGGGACAAGCTCCGGCACTTCTCGATCAACCTGTGCTGCACATACCTCAGGGGCGCGGGGAACTGCGCGACAAGCCACGCACGGACCCGCACCCGCCGAACCACCGAACCCCAACGGCGACCAGGCGCCCCCGACCCACCCCCACATACACACCCCGTACCCTGTCCCCGTGGCGGAACCAGTCGTACGCATCCCGGATGCGAAGGTCGCGCTGTCCACAGCCTCCGTGTACCCGGAGTCGACGGCGACGGCCTTCGAGGTCGCCGCGCGTCTCGGCTACGACGGTGTCGAGGTCATGGTCTGGACGGACCCCGTCAGCCAGGACATCGAAGCCCTGCGCAGGCTGAGCGACTACCACCAGATCCCCGTCCTGGCCATCCACGCGCCCTGCCTGCTCATCACCCAGCGCGTCTGGTCCACGGACCCCTGGACCAAGCTCCAGCGAGCTCAGTCGGCCGCCGAGAAGCTCGGCGCGTCGACCGTCGTCGTACACCCCCCCTTCCGCTGGCAGCGCCAGTACGCGCGTGACTTCGTCACCGGCATCTGGCGCATGGCCGACGAGACGGACGTCCGGTTCGGCGTCGAGAACATGTACCCCTGGCGCTACCGCGACCGCGAGATGCTCGCGTACGCCCCCGACTGGGACGTCACGAAGGACGACTACCGCCACTTCACGATCGACCTCAGCCACACCGCGACGGCCCGCAGCGACGCCATGGAGATGATCGGCCTCATGGGCGACCGTCTCGGCCACGTCCACCTCGCCGACGGCAACGGCTCCAACAAGGACGAGCACCTGGTCCCGGGCCGCGGCACGCAACCCTGCGCCGAGCTGCTGGAACGGCTCGCGCTCACCGGATTCGACGGCCATGTCGTCATCGAGGTGAACACCCGCCGCGCGATGTCCGGCGTCGAGCGCGAGGCCGACCTCGCCGAGGCGCTCGCGTTCACCCGCCTCCACCTGGCCTCGGCCGTCAGAGTCGTTCCCGGCGGGGGACCGCGCCCATGACCAGCGCGGCCCCCCGCCGCCGGGGACGCCCCTCCCGTACGGACTCCGCGGACACCCCCGCCGCCCGCGACCGCATCCTGGCGGCGGCCCGCGATGAGTTCGCCGAGCGGGGCTACGAGAAGACGTCCGTACGCGGCATCGCCAAGGCCGCAGGCGTGGACCCGGCGCTCGTGCACCACTACTTCGGCACCAAGGAGCAGGTCTTCGAGGCGTCCATCGAGGTCGCCGTCGGACCCCTCCTGAACGCCCCCGGCTCGATCGGCGAAGGACCCCTCGACGGCGTCGGCGAGCGGCTGGCCCGCTTCTTCTTCGGGGTCTGGGAGAACCCGGCCACGCGCAAGGCGCTCCTCGCGATCGTCCGCTCCGCCATGAACAACGAGGCCGCGGCAGGCGTCTTCCGCCGCCTGATCTCCGCCCAGCTGCTGCGCCGCATCGCCGTCCAGCTGGACCTCCCGGACGCCGAACTGCGCGCCGAACTGGCCGCCGCCCAACTCGTGGGCATCGCGATGCTGCGCTACGTCATCAAGGTGGAGCCTCTGGCCTCGGCGGCCCCGGAGCTGATCATCGAGAGGGTGGCCCCTGTAATACAGGTCCACCTGACAGCCCCGTAAGGGGCGCGGGGCTGTGACATGTGCGGCTCCGCCGCGTGGGCGCGAGCAACCCACCACAACCCGCACTCGAAAGCCGAGACAACCATCCCGCATTCCGGACCGAACGTCCGATCCGTGGATAACCGGCGTACGCTCGACGGAGTCATTACTCTCCGAAGTAGCGAGGCGAGCGAAGATGCCCGAGCTGAGGTCCCGCACAGTCACCCACGGCCGCAATATGGCGGGCGCCCGCGCCCTTATGCGTGCCTCCGGTGTACCGGGTGCCGACATCGGGCGGAAGCCGATCATCGCGGTCGCGAACAGCTTCACCGAGTTCGTGCCCGGCCACACGCACCTCCAGCCGGTCGGCCGCATCGTCAGCGAGGCCATCACCGCCGCTGGAGGCATCCCGCGCGAGTTCAACACGATCGCTGTCGACGACGGCATCGCGATGGGCCACGGAGGCATGCTGTACTCCCTCCCGTCCCGCGATCTGATCGCGGACAGTGTGGAGTACATGGTCGAGGCCCACTGCGCCGATGCCCTGATCTGTATCTCCAACTGCGACAAGATCACCCCGGGCATGCTGAACGCCGCGCTGCGGCTCAACATCCCCACGGTCTTCGTCTCCGGCGGCCCGATGGAGTCCGGCCGGGCCACGCTGGTCGACGGCACGGTCCGCACGCTCGACCTGGTCGATGCGATCTCCGACGCGGTGAACGAGAAGATCTCGGACGAGGACATCCTCCGTATCGAGGAGAACGCCTGTCCGACCTGTGGTTCCTGTTCCGGCATGTTCACGGCCAACTCGATGAACTGTCTGGCGGAGGCCATCGGGCTGGCCCTCCCGGGCAACGGTTCGGTCCTGGCCACGCACACGGCCCGCCGGGCGCTGTACGAGAACGCGGGCCGCACGGTGATGGACATCACCCGCCGCTACTACGAGCAGGACGACGAGACGGTCCTGCCCCGCAACGTCGCCACCCTCGCGGCCTTCGAGAACGCGATGGCCCTCGACATCGCGATGGGCGGCTCGACCAACACGATCCTGCACCTGCTGGCCGCCGCCCAGGAGGCGGGCGTCCCGTTCGGCCTCGACGAGATCAACGAGGTCTCGCGCCGGGTGCCGTGTCTGGCGAAGGTCGCGCCGAACGTCGCCAAGGACCGCACGTACTACATGGAGGACGTGCACCGGGCCGGCGGCATCCCCGCCCTCCTCGGCGAACTGCACCGCGCGGGCCTGCTCAACGAGGACGTGAACTCGGTTCACAGCTCGTCCCTCGCGGACTGGCTGAAGACCTGGGACGTGCGCGGCGGCTCGCCGTCGCCGGAGGCCCTGGAACTGTGGCACGCGGCGCCCGGCTGTGTCCGCTCCGCCGAGGCCTTCTCCCAGTCCGAGCGCTGGGAGGCCCTGGACACGGACGCGGCCGGCGGCTGCATCCGCAGCGCCGAGCACGCGTACTCCAAGGACGGCGGCCTGGCGGTCCTCAAGGGCAACCTCGCCGTCGACGGCTGCGTCGTGAAGACGGCCGGCGTCGACGAGTCGATCTGGACCTTCGAGGGCCCCGCGGTCGTCTGCGAGTCGCAGGAGGAGGCCGTCGAGAAGATCCTCAACAAGCAGGTGACGGACGGCGACGTCGTCGTTATCCGCTACGAGGGTCCCAAGGGCGGCCCCGGTATGCAGGAGATGCTCTACCCGACCTCCTTCCTCAAGGGCCGCGGCCTCGGCAAGACCTGCGCCCTGGTCACGGACGGGCGCTTCTCCGGCGGCACCTCGGGCCTGTCCATCGGCCACGCCTCCCCCGAGGCGGCCTCCGGCGGCACCATCGCCCTCGTCAACAACGGCGACCGCATCCGCATCGACATCCCCAACCGCACGATCGAACTGCTGGTCCCGGACGACGAGTTGGCGGCCCGCCGCGACGCACTGAACGGCGTCTACGCCCCCGTCGCCCGCGAACGCAAGGTCTCCGCCGCCCTGCGCGCGTACGCGGCGATGGCGACGAGCGCCGACAAGGGCGCGGTGCGAGACGTGTCACTGCTGGGCTGAGGTCGCGTTTCGCAGGGGCCGTCTCTTCGGGGGCGGCCCTTTCTCGTCACCAGGCGGAGGGGTTGTTAGCTGCTCGCCATGGAGTGCGTTCGAGGTCGAATTAGCTCGATCGTGTGGTCGTCCGTTTGCGGGATAGCGGTGCCCTGGGCCGTTTGGGTTAGCGTGGTTGTGCGTCCTGGGACACCGGGTACGGCGTCAGTGTGCGGGGCCCCTGCTCCACCAGAGGATGGTTCAGGGCCTCCCCGTCGCCTCTGGCCGTGCCCACATGGCCAGGTCGTGAGGGCTGTGTCCATCAGCGGCCTCCGGCCGCGGGGGCCTCCCGGGCTCGGACCACGCACACGATGCGTGTCGCCACCCGGGGTCGAGTACGCCGGGGACCAGCTCGCCCAAGACCGTTCGGGGCGCGCGGCTGAACAGGCTCACGCCCGCTCAGTCTTTAGGAACGGTTGTGGGCGGGTACGGCGAACACCGTGCCGTCGGGGGCTGTGGCGTAGACGTGGTTCTCGGCGATGACAGGGTCGGGCAGCGAGGCTGTGACCCGGTCGGAGTTCGCGCCGAGTCGCGCCGGTGTCTGGCCGAGCAGTGTGCCGTCGTCGGCGGACACGGCGAGCAGTCGTCCGTCAGGGGCGGTGACGTACACGTGGTCTCCGTCCGCGACCGGTGTCGATCCGCGAGGCACGGACGTCTCGAGCTGCCACAGTTGCCTGCGCGTTCCCAGATCGAACGCCTCCAGCGAACCACCCGTGGCCAGGACGTAGACGCGGTTCCCGTGGACGCCGGCGTGGACGCCGTCACGTGCGATGGGCAGCGCCACGCGGCGTGACTCCTTGGAGCGCGGGGTGTAGCGGACCACCGCCTCCGTGGCGCCGTAGACGTTGTCGAGGGAAAGGAAGAAGACGGACCCGCCGCTGGAGCCGACAGGCTGGAGCCCTCCCTCCAGCCTGGCCGCCCAGCGCACGTCACCGGTGGCCGGATCGATCGCGGAGACCCGCGTACTCGACGCGTCGTCGGACCTCGTCGTCGCGTACATCAGCGGATCGCCGGCGAACGAGGCGATGAACGGGGACCTTTGGCCCGGCACCCGACGGTTCCACTTGATGACGTCCGACGCACTGTCCACACCGGTGATGCTTCCGTCGGAGTGGGAGAGCAGGAGCATGCCGCCGGCGTAGCCCATGCCTTCGTGCGCGGGCAGGTCCCGCTGCCAGCGGGTCTTTCCCGACGTGGGATCGAGCGCCTTCACCCGCTGCTCCTCGTCCGTGCTGATCTGCACCAGCCCACCCGAGACAACGGGGGGTTCGCTTCTGAGGGCCCTGGAGACGGAGCGGCGCCACAGGAGGGTGCCGTCGGAGGGGGAGAGCGCGTAGATCTCGCCGGGCTGGGCGCAGAACAGCTTTCCCGCGCCGTAGGAACACTGGGGGGCGCCCGCGCCTTCGGAGACCGGCTTCGCCGCCCATGGGGCGAACCCGGTGGTCGTGGTCGTGGCCGAGGTCGTGGGGCTCGCGCCGGGTGATGCCGGACGGTCTCCACCGGTCAACCGGATCGAGGCGAAGGCGCCGATCACGATCAGACCGACCGCCCCGGCCGCCAGCACCGCCGACCGCTTGCGGAGGCCTGTCCCGCGCCGTTGTTCGGGCGCGTCGGCAGGCGGCCCGGACGGCGGCGTGTCACCCGACCGCTGCTCCGGTATGAACGCCTGCGTGTCGTACGAGGCCGCGACCGACCGCAGCTCCCGCATCAACTCGTCCGGCGTGGGCCGGTCCTCGGGTTCCTTGGCGAGGCACCGCACGATGAGCGGAGCGAGGTTCTCCGGCACGCCGGTCAGATCGGGCTCGTCATGGACGACCTGGTAGGCCACGACATACGGGCTGTCCGAGTCGAACGGCCCGCGCCCCGTGGCCGCGTGCACCATCACGGACCCGAGCGCGAAGACATCGGCGGCGGGCCCGACCTCCCGAGGCCGTCGGAACTGCTCGGGTGCCATGAAGGGAGGTGTCCCGATCAACTTCCCGGTCTCGGTGCGCAGTTCGCTGTCCTTTGGCCGAGAAATACCGAAGTCGATGACCTTCGGCCCGTCCTCGGCGAGCAGCACATTGCTCGGCTTGAGGTCCCGGTGCACGACGCCGACCCGGTGAATGTCGCGCAGCGCCTCGGCCAGTCCGGCCATGATCCGGCGCAACTGGGCAGGAGCCATGGGGCCGTTCCGCTTCACCTCTTCGGAGAGGGTCGGCCCGGGAATGAACAGCGTGGCCATCCAGGGCCGTTCGGCCTCCGGATCGGCATCGACGACCGGCGCGGTGAAGGCACCGCTGACCCGCCGCGCCGCAGCGACCTCCTGCCGGAAACGCCCCCTGAACTCAGGGTCCTTGGAGAACTCGGCATGTACGACTTTCACCGCGAGCGTCATCCCCGAGCCGCTCCGGGCGCGATGCACGACGCCCATGCCGCCGGACCCCAGACATGACTCCAGACGGTAGTGACCGGCGTACTCGGGAAGTTCCGCTTCCGGGCCCGCTCCGGTGTTGTGCTGTGGCGCCATGGGCCCACCCCCGTGCTGATCGTCCGCGCGCGACGAGCCGGAGCCTAGTCGATGACCCGTATGAGACAGAGGCGGCTTGCTGGTCTCCGTGTACGAGTTGCGTACATGTGTTTGATGGCGTGATTTGGGGGAATCAACGGGGCCCACGGCAGCCGTGGGATCCGACGGGGGAGGCTTTTCATGTCTGTTGAACGTGTTGAAGAGGTTGACGGCAGCGCGGAGCAGGAGGCCGTCACCATGGCGGCCACCGCGAGTGCGACCGTGCGCTACTACGCGGTCGCCCCAGGGTTCCGCCTCAACGTCCGCAGCGGCCCCAGCACCACGTACCACGTCGTCCGCGTTCTGTCCGAGGGGGCCAGCGTCCCGATCTGGTGCCAGACGCCGGGCCAGTCGGTCGCGGGCCCGTACGGCACGTCGAACATCTGGGACAACATCGACGACGGCCAGTACGTCTCGGACGCCTACGTCCACACCGGCAGCGACGGCTACGTCGCCTCACGCTGCGCCTGATTTCCGGCACCGTCACCCAAGGGAACCACCAGTGACTTCCCGGACCCGGGATCCGTCCTGCTCACGAGCGCCGCCGGCGGATTTCTCACGAGCGGCATCCGTGACCGCGTAGCCGGCGGCAAGCACGTCTCGGACGCCTACGTGAACACCGGCAGCGGTCGGCCGCACAGCCGACCGCTGCGGGCCTGCCCCCTCCAACCCCTGAGGGTCCCCATGCCATCCCTGAAGCACAGATCCGTCATGGTCGCCGACCTCGCCGGTGCCTTTTCATGGTCGGCGCCGCACAAGCCGAGGCCGTCGTCGTCTACGACACCGCCCCGGGCTATCGCCTCAACGTCCGCAGTGGCCCCGGCACGGGCTACACCATGCGCGTCCTCGCCGAAGGCGCCAAGGTCCCCGTCTACTGCCAGAGGCCGGGCGAGACGGTCACCGGTCCCTACGGCACGTCGAACATCTGGGACAACATCGACAACGGCGAGTACGTCTCGGACACGTACGTGCACACCGGCAGCGACGGCTACGTAGCCGTCGCTGCAGCTGATCCCCCGCGGAGCCCGCGCCCGCCCGGAGCCATAATCGACGCGTGAGCGACGAACACGACATCCGGGAAACACCCGCGGGCTCCGCACCCGGCCCCCGCCCAGAGCCCATCCGCTTCTTCGGCACGACCTGGGTCGACCACGGCAACGGCTACCCGGCCCGCCGCATCGCCGCGGCCACCGGCTCGCTCGCGGCCGTCGTCGTCGCCTGTCTCGTCCTCCGCTTCGCCTACCAAGGCCTCCGGATCGCGGAAATCGGCAACTTCGTCACCCTCCTCATGGTCGTGATGTTCGCGATCTGCGGCGCCCTCGCCTTCCGCCACACCTGGGACGGCTTCACCAAGCGCCCCGACCCCGACCGTCAGGCCTCTCTCCACGGCCTGCTGGCCATCGGCTTCGTCGGCTCCCTCCTCGCCTACTTCTTTCGCTCCCTCACCGAGGCCCCCGGCGAGAAACTCCACCGCGAGGAGTACGACGCCGCCGTCGAGCGGTACGAGAAGCGCTCCACCCGTCGCACCGGCAACCCGTCGAAGAAGCGCCGCCGCTCCTAGCCGAGCCCCGGTTCACACCAAAAACCACCACTCCCGCACCGGCACGAGCCCGCACCCGGCGTGCACCAGCAGCGCGGACGGCGCCGCCACCGGAATCACCCCGAGCACCCCGGGCGCGACGGCCGTGAAGAGCAGTAACCACACCCCGTACAGCACCCGGGATGCCTTGGTTCGCGCCCTCGCCCGGACTCGCTCGAAGGGGGTGCCCCCAGCACTCCGCACACCGCGTTTCCCGCACCGTGCGCGATCAGCTCACGGTCGTAGTCGGTGCGCCGCCCCCGGTGCGGCCGGTTCACTGCCGCCGCACTGAAAAGCGACTCGGCGGAGCGATCAGCGCGAGGGCGATCACGGTCCCCATCACGCCGAATTCCGTGAGCCGCCCCAGATCCGCGGCCTCCGGCAGCCGTACGGCGTCCAGCAGCCCCCGCACCTCGACCCGCCGCACCTCCAGGTCCAACGCCCAGGTCAGCGCCGCCGCGAGACCGACCGCGACCAGCGGTACGGGCACCAGGTGATTCCCGCGCTTCCATCGCGGCCACAGCACCAGTACGGCAATGGTGGCACCCCCCACCGGCAACGCCACCGGATCCACCAGCCCGGGCAGCGACACCAGCCCCGTGAGCTTCCCCAGGCCGCTGCCGGGCGCGTTCGCGTCGCCCAGCATGTAGACCTGCCCGGCGACCAGCACGAGCCCGATCCCGGCGAGCATCCCCTGCACCACGGCAACCGACACGGCCCTGAACCACCGCCCGAGGTGCAGGACCCCGAGCCCGAGCTGCACCAGACGGGCCCCCAACACCAGAACCCCGAGCGTCCCGACCCCGTCCCTGTGCACGGCCTCGTAGACCAGCACGGTCATCCTCCCCGCAGCCGGCCCGCTCACCCGCAGGCAGTGCGACGAGGAACACGACGAGAGAAGCGAACAGATCGGCCCTGCGTACGCCGTAGCGCATGACAAAAGCACCTCAGACGATCAACCACGGTCACGGGAGATGCGTGGGTGCCGCACCGGGGGACGGCACGGCGGACCGACATGTGCGGCATATGACCGCGCACTGAAATCCGCTGTCGGGAAAGGGAGTTGATCGCGCAGCCGGTTGGCCCGGCACCCGGAGGCATCCGGAAGCGTACGGACCGGATCGCCAGCCTCCGATCACGCCGCCGCACGCCTGCGCCGCCGAACGCACCCGCTTGACGGCGCCCGCCCGCAGGAGCATTATTCATCACATGATGAATTACTCTTCCGGTCCACCCGACACCGGAACAGCGACCACCGGCGCCCCCGCCGTCCAAGCCGAAGCCCTCGCCGTCGTACGAGGCACCCGCAAAGTCCTGCGCGGCCTCGACTTCACCGTCCCGCGGGGCCGGATCACCGGCCTGCTCGGCCCCTCGGGATGCGGAAAGTCGACGCTCATGCGGGCGATCGTCGGCACCCAGGCCAAGGTCACCGGAACCCTGGAGGTCCTAGGCCACCCCGCCGGCCACGCAGCCCTCCGCACCCGCATCGGCTACGTGACCCAGGCACCCTCGGTCTACGACGACCTGACGGTCCGCCAGAACCTGGCCTACTTCGCGGCGATCCTCGACCCCGGCCGCGCAGCCGCGGACCGCCGCCACGAGAACGTCACCCGCGCCATCGTCGACGTGGATCTCACCACCCGCGCCGACGCCCTCGCGGGCAACCTCTCCGGCGGCCAGCGCAGCCGCGTCTCCTTGGCGGTGGCCCTCCTCGGCACTCCCGAACTCCTGGTCCTGGACGAACCGACGGTGGGCCTGGACCCCGTCCTTCGCCGCGACCTGTGGGCCCTCTTCCACACCATCGCGGCGACCCGGGGAGCGACGCTCCTCATCTCCTCCCACGTCATGGACGAGGCCGAACGCTGCCACCGCCTCCTCCTCATGCGCGACGGCGAACTCCTCGCCGACGACACCCCGGACGCCCTCCGCACCCGCACAGCGACGGAGACAGTGGAAGAAGCGTTCCTGCACTTGGTGGACGAGGCGAAGAAGTCGCCGACAAAGAAGGAAAAGAAGGAGCAGACCCAATGACCACGCCCACGCCCACGACCACACCCACGGGCACCCCCACAACCGCCCTGAACGCCTCCCGAACGACAGCCACCGCGATCCGGGTCCTGGCACAACTCCGTCACGACCCGCGCACCATCGCGATGCTGATCGTGCTCCCGAGCCTGCTGCTGCTCCTGCTCCGCTACGTCTTCGACGGCAGCCCACGCACGTTCGACGGCATCGGGGCGTCCCTCCTCGGGATCTTCCCCCTCATCACGATGTTCCTGGTGACCTCGATCGCCACCCTCCGCGAACGAACCTCAGGCACCCTCGAACGCCTCCTCGCCATGCCCCTCGGCAAAGGCGACCTCATCGCCGGTTACGCCCTGGCATTCGGAATCCTCGCGATCATCCAGTCGGCCCTCGCCACCGGACTGGCCGTCTGGCTCCTCGGCCTGGACGTGACGGGTTCCCCCTGGCTGCTCCTCCTGGTGGCCTTGCTCGACGCCCTGCTGGGCACCGCTCTCGGCCTCTTCGTCTCGGCCTTCGCGTCGTCCGAGTTCCAGGCGGTCCAGTTCATGCCGGCGGTGATCTTCCCTCAACTCCTCCTCTGCGGCCTCTTCACCGCCCGCTCCAACATGCACCCGGTCCTCGAAGCGATCTCGGACGTCCTCCCCATGTCCTACGCGGTGGATGGCATGAACGAGGTCCTCACCCACACAGACATCACAGCCACCTTCGTACGAGACACCCTGATCGTCGCGACCTGCGCCCTATTGGTCCTGACCCTGGGCGCGGCAACCCTCCGCCGCCGAACCCCATGACCAACTTCCAGCACCGGCGGGCACCATTCAGCGCCGGCCGGCGCATCCAGCCCGTCCGGCGTTTGAGGACGAGCGCGTTCAGCGCGATGCGGGGTCTGGGGGCGCAGCCCCAGGAACGGGATGGGACGGGTAGGGGCGGCGGGGGCGAAACACCCCCGGACATCCCGCCCACCGGACACCGCCCCCCACCCACCGCCCCCAATGCGAGGATGACCCCGGACGACGCAACCCCCGGAGGGCACCCCAACCATGACCCAGAAAGTCGCAGTCCTCGGCACCGGAAAAATCGGCGAAGCCCTGCTCAGCGGAATGATCCGAGCCGGCTGGGACCCCGCCGATCTCCTGGTCACCGCCCGCCGCCCGGAACGAGCCGAAGAACTCCGCACCCGCTACGGAGTGACCCCGGTCACCAACCCAGAGGCAGCGAAGACCGCCGACACCCTGATCCTCACGGTCAAGCCGCAGGACATGGGTACCCTCCTCGACGACCTCGCCGCCCATGTCCCCGCTGACCGCCTGATCATCAGCGGAGCCGCGGGCATCACCACCACCTCCATCGAGGCCCGCCTCGCCACCGGCACCCCGGTCGTCCGCGTCATGACGAACACCCCGGCCCTTGTCGACGAGGCCATGTCCGTCATCTCCGCCGGCAGCCACGCCACCGCCGAACACCTCGCGCACGCCGAGGAGATCTTCGGCGCCGTCGGCAAGACGCTCAGCGTCCCCGAGTCCCAGCAGGACGCCTGCACGGCACTCTCCGGCTCCGGCCCGGCGTACTTCTTCTACCTGGTCGAGGCCATGACGGACGCCGGTATTCTCCTCGGCCTGCCCCGCGACAAGGCCCACGACCTGATCGTCCAGTCCGCGATCGGCGCCGCCGTGATGCTCCGCGACAGCGGAGAACACCCGGTCAAGCTCCGGGAGAACGTCACGTCCCCCGCAGGCACCACGATCAGCGCCATCCGCGAACTCGAAAACCACGGCGTACGGGCCGCCCTCATCGCCGCCCTCGAAGCCGCCCGAGACCGCAGCCGAGCCCTGGCCTCAGGCAACAACAACTGAACCCGACCGCCACCGCGCCTACCGGGCCGTGTTCACCACGGCCTCGGGCCCAGATACGGCTTCGGCCCCGGAAGCCGCAGGCAGCAGCCCGATCGCGCGATAGGCGGCATCAACGGTCGGCCGGGCCATCGCCCGCGCTCTCTCGGCCCCGTCCCGGAGCACCCCCTCCACAAACACAGGATCCGCGCACAACTCCCTGTGCCTTTCCCGCACGGGCTTGAGCAGCTCGACCACGGCCTCCGCGGTGTCCCTCTTCACATCGCCGTACGACTCATACGCACCACTCAGCTCTGCCGGATCCCCACCCGTGCAAGCCGCCAGAATCTCCAGCAGATTCGCGACCCCGGGCCGCTCCTCCGGGTCGTACACGACATCCTGCCCGCTGTCGGTCACGGCCCGCATGACCTTCTTCCGCACCACATCGGGCTCATCGAGCAGATAGACGATCCCCGGCCCGACGTCCTCACTCTTACCCATCTTCGACGTCGGCTCCTGAAGATTCATGACCCGCGCACCCACCGCCGGACGCGTGGCCCGCGGCACCACGAACGTATGCCCGTACCGCTGGTTGAACCGCACCGCCAGATCCCGGGTCAGCTCGACGTGCTGCGTCTGATCGTCCCCGACCGGAACCTCATCGGCCCCGTACGCCAGGATGTCCGCCGCCATCAGCACGGGATACGTCAGCAACGACAGCCGCACACTCCCACCCCGCGCCCGCTCCCGTGCCGCCTTCTCCCGGTACTGGATCATCCGCCGCATCTCCCCGTCGGAGGCGACGCACTCCAGCACGTACGACAGCCGAGTGTGCTCGTCCACATGACTCTGTACGAAGACGGTGCACAACTCCGGATCGAGGCCCGAGGCCAGCAGCAGTGTGGCCGCCTGTCGGCTGAGTCGCCGCACGCGCGCGGGATCGTGGTCCACAGTCAGCGCGTGCAGATCAACGATGCAGAACAGGGAGTCCGCCCGGTGCTGGTCCACCGCGGCCCACCGCCGCATGGCCCCCAGGTAGTTCCCCAGTGTCAGATGTCCGGTCGGCTTGACCCCGCTGAAGACCCGCGTCATCTCTTCCCCACTCCTGGTCGAGACCACCGCACCCGGCCGGCCGACTCCTCTGGAGGGAGAAACAAGAACGGCCGCCGAGGCGGCGGCCGTTGAGTACATACGTGTGTACGGCCGCCGTCAGGCGGCCCGCCACTGCTGGGTGCACGTATGCGTAGTCACGTTCACGAGACTACGCCGCCCAGGCCCCCTCCGACATCGAGTTGACACACCTCAGCCCCCTACGTAGTGTTCTCCGAGTTGTCCGACGTGAGCGCCGACTCCGGTCGGTCCCCGGACAGCCATTCCGCAGGTACTCAACAACGGTCGACGACCTGTCGTCGCGCCGGTGGCGTGTCATTGGCATGCGTATTTGCGAAATGAGGAATCCGCGTTCGAAAGGACGCACCCCCGATTAGCTCGGGGACAAGGAATCCGCTAAAGTCTCACTCGTCGGAACGGCCCAACAGCCGGGAAGACAAGCCCCGCTGACTGGGAATCAGGCCCGAAAGGATCTGATAGAGTCGGAGTCGCCGGAAAGGGAAACGCGAAAGCGGAAACCTGGAAAGCACCGAGGAAATCGGATCGGGAAACGGTCTGATAGAGTCGGAAACGCAAGACAGCAAGACCGAAGGGAAACTGCCCGGAGGAAAGCCTGAGAGAGTCTCTCGGGTGAGTACAAAGGAAGCGTCCGTTCCTTGAGAACTCAACAGCGTGCCAAAAATCAACGCCAGATATGTTGATACCCCGTCTCTCCCGTTCGGGAGGGCGAGGTTCCTTTGAAGTAGTAAACACAGCGAGGACGCTGTGAACGGTCGGGCTTATTCCGCTTGACTGTTCCGCTCTCGTGGTGTGACCCGATTACGGGTTGACATTCACGGAGAGTTTGATCCTGGCTCAGGACGAACGCTGGCGGCGTGCTTAACACATGCAAGTCGAACGATGAAGCCTTTCGGGGTGGATTAGTGGCGAACGGGTGAGTAACACGTGGGCAATCTGCCCTGCACTCTGGGACAAGCCCTGGAAACGGGGTCTAATACCGGATAATACCTTCCCTCGCATGGGGGTGGGTTCAAAGCTCCGGCGGTGCAGGATGAGCCCGCGGCCTATCAGCTTGTTGGTGAGGTAGTGGCTCACCAAGGCGACGACGGGTAGCCGGCCTGAGAGGGCGACCGGCCACACTGGGACTGAGACACGGCCCAGACTCCTACGGGAGGCAGCAGTGGGGAATATTGCACAATGGGCGAAAGCCTGATGCAGCGACGCCGCGTGAGGGATGACGGCCTTCGGGTTGTAAACCTCTTTCAGCAGGGAAGAAGCGAAAGTGACGGTACCTGCAGAAGAAGCGCCGGCTAACTACGTGCCAGCAGCCGCGGTAATACGTAGGGCGCAAGCGTTGTCCGGAATTATTGGGCGTAAAGAGCTCGTAGGCGGTCTGTCGCGTCGGATGTGAAAGCCCGGGGCTTAACCCCGGGTCTGCATTCGATACGGGCAGACTAGAGTGTGGTAGGGGAGATCGGAATTCCTGGTGTAGCGGTGAAATGCGCAGATATCAGGAGGAACACCGGTGGCGAAGGCGGATCTCTGGGCCATTACTGACGCTGAGGAGCGAAAGCGTGGGGAGCGAACAGGATTAGATACCCTGGTAGTCCACGCCGTAAACGGTGGGAACTAGGTGTTGGCGACATTCCACGTCGTCGGTGCCGCAGCTAACGCATTAAGTTCCCCGCCTGGGGAGTACGGCCGCAAGGCTAAAACTCAAAGGAATTGACGGGGGCCCGCACAAGCAGCGGAGCATGTGGCTTAATTCGACGCAACGCGAAGAACCTTACCAAGGCTTGACATACACCGGAAAGCATCAGAGATGGTGCCCCCCTTGTGGTCGGTGTACAGGTGGTGCATGGCTGTCGTCAGCTCGTGTCGTGAGATGTTGGGTTAAGTCCCGCAACGAGCGCAACCCTTGTTCTGTGTTGCCAGCATGCCCTTCGGGGTGATGGGGACTCACAGGAGACTGCCGGGGTCAACTCGGAGGAAGGTGGGGACGACGTCAAGTCATCATGCCCCTTATGTCTTGGGCTGCACACGTGCTACAATGGCCGGTACAATGAGCTGCGATGCCGTGAGGCGGAGCGAATCTCAAAAAGCCGGTCTCAGTTCGGATTGGGGTCTGCAACTCGACCCCATGAAGTCGGAGTTGCTAGTAATCGCAGATCAGCATTGCTGCGGTGAATACGTTCCCGGGCCTTGTACACACCGCCCGTCACGTCACGAAAGTCGGTAACACCCGAAGCCGGTGGCCCAACCCCTCACGGGGAGGGAGCTGTCGAAGGTGGGACTGGCGATTGGGACGAAGTCGTAACAAGGTAGCCGTACCGGAAGGTGCGGCTGGATCACCTCCTTTCTAAGGAGCATCTAGGCCGCCAGGCATGTCCTGGTGGTCCAGGGCCATTACGTCGGCATACGTCCGGCGGTGGTTGCTCATGGGTGGAACGTTGATTATTCGGCCGGTTTCACGGGTCGGAGGCTGCAAGTACTGCTCTCGCAAGAGGGCGTGGAAAGCATGATCTCCGGGCGGGGACGGGTCGGGCACGCTGTTGGGTGTCTGAGGGTACGGCCGGTAACGGCTGCCTTCAGTGCCGACCCCGGTAAAGATCTGCTTCGGCGGGTTGTGACGGGTGGTTGGTCGTTGTTTGAGAACTGCACAGTGGACGCGAGCATCTGTGGCCAAGTTTTTAAGGGCGCACGGTGGATGCCTTGGCACCAGGAACCGATGAAGGACGTGGGAGGCCACGATAGTCCCCGGGGAGTCGTCAACCAGGCTTTGATCCGGGGGTTTCCGAATGGGGAAACCCGGCAGTCGTCATGGGCTGTCACCCACATCTGAACACATAGGGTGTGTGGAGGGAACGCGGGGAAGTGAAACATCTCAGTACCCGCAGGAAGAGAAAACAACCGTGATTCCGGGAGTAGTGGCGAGCGAAACCGGATGAGGCCAAACCGTATACGTGTGAGACCCGGCAGGGGTTGCGTGTGCGGGGTTGTGGGATCTCTCTTTCACGGTCTGCCGGCCGTGAGACGAGTCAGAAACCGTTGATGTAGGCGAAGGACATGCGAAAGGTCCGGCGTAGAGGGTAAGACCCCCGTAGTCGAAACATTAACGGCTCGTTTGAGAGACACCCAAGTAGCACGGGGCCCGAGAAATCCCGTGTGAATCTGGCGGGACCACCCGTTAAGCCTAAATATTCCCTGGTGACCGATAGCGGATAGTACCGTGAGGGAATGGTGAAAAGTACCGCGGGAGCGGAGTGAAATAGTACCTGAAACCGTGTGCCTACAAGCCGTGGGAGCGTCGCTGTATGTGCTTGCACATACAGTCGTGACTGCGTGCCTTTTGAAGAATGAGCCTGCGAGTTTGCGGTGTGTTGCGAGGTTAACCCGTGTGGGGAAGCCGTAGCGAAAGCGAGTCCGAATAGGGCGTTTTAGTAGCGCGCTCAAGACCCGAAGCGGAGTGATCTAGCCATGGGCAGGTTGAAGCGGAGGTAAGACTTCGTGGAGGACCGAACCCACCAGGGTTGAAAACCTGGGGGATGACCTGTGGTTAGGGGTGAAAGGCCAATCAAACTCCGTGATAGCTGGTTCTCCCCGAAATGCATTTAGGTGCAGCGTCGTGTGTTTCTTGCCGGAGGTAGAGCACTGGATAGGCGATGGGCCCTACCGGGTTACTGACCTTAGCCAAACTCCGAATGCCGGTAAGTGAGAGCACGGCAGTGAGACTGTGGGGGATAAGCTCCATGGTCGAGAGGGAAACAGCCCAGAGCATCGACTAAGGCCCCTAAGCGTACGCTAAGTGGGAAAGGATGTGGAGTCGCACAGACAACCAGGAGGTTGGCTTAGAAGCAGCCACCCTTGAAAGAGTGCGTAATAGCTCACTGGTCTAGTGATTCCGCGCCGACAATGTAGCGGGGCTCAAGCGTACCGCCGAAGTCGTGTCATTCCAGCAATAGGGCCAACGCCCGTTGGGATGGGTAGGGGAGCGTCGTGTGCCGGGTGAAGCTGCAGCGGAAGCTAGTGGTGGACGGTTCACGAGTGAGAATGCAGGCATGAGTAGCGATACACACGTGGGAAACGTGTGCGCCGATTGACTAAGGGTTCCTGGGTCAAGCTGATCTGCCCAGGGTAAGTCGGGACCTAAGGCGAGGCCGACAGGCGTAGTCGATGGATAACCGGTTGATATTCCGGTACCCGCTGTGAAGCGTCAAACATTGAACCAGGCGATGCTAAGTCCGTGAAGCCGCCCCGGAGCCTTCGGGCAAGGGGGAGTGGTGGAGCCGGCGGACCAGACCTGCAGTAGGTGAGTGATGGGGTGACGCAGGAAGGTAGTCCATCCCGGGCGGTGGTTGTCCCGGGGTAAGGGTGTAGGACGGTGTGTAGGTAAATCCGCACATCATGAGTCTGAGACCTGATGCCGAGCCGATTGTGGTGAAGTGGATGATCCTATGCTGTCGAGAAAAGCCTCTAGCGAGTTTCATGGCGGCCCGTACCCTAAACCGACTCAGGTGGTCAGGTAGAGAATACCGAGGCGTTCGGGTGAACTATGGTTAAGGAACTCGGCAAAATGCCCCCGTAACTTCGGGAGAAGGGGGGCCATCACCGGTGATTGAATTTACTTCATGAGCTGGGGGTGGCCGCAGAGACCAGCGAGAAGCGACTGTTTACTAAAAACACAGGTCCGTGCGAAGCCGTAAGGCGATGTATACGGACTGACGCCTGCCCGGTGCTGGAACGTTAAGGGGACCGGTTAGTCACTCTTCGGGGTGGCGAAGCTGAGAACTTAAGCGCCAGTAAACGGCGGTGGTAACTATAACCATCCTAAGGTAGCGAAATTCCTTGTCGGGTAAGTTCCGACCTGCACGAATGGCGTAACGACTTCTCGACTGTCTCAACCATAGGCCCGGTGAAATTGCACTACGAGTAAAGATGCTCGTTTCGCGCAGCAGGACGGAAAGACCCCGGGACCTTTACTATAGTTTGATATTGGTGTTCGGTTCGGCTTGTGTAGGATAGCTGGGAGACTTTGAAGCGGGCACGCCAGTGTTTGTGGAGTCGTCGTTGAAATACCAGTCTGGTCGTGCTGGATGTCTAACCTGGGTCCGTGATCCGGATCAGGGACAGTGTCTGATGGGTAGTTTAACTGGGGCGGTTGCCTCCTAAAGAGTAACGGAGGCGCCCAAAGGTTCCCTCAGCCTGGTTGGCAATCAGGTGTTGAGTGTAAGTGCACAAGGGAGCTTGACTGTGAGACCGACGGGTCGAGCAGGGACGAAAGTCGGGACTAGTGATCCGGCGGTGGCTTGTGGAAGCGCCGTCGCTCAACGGATAAAAGGTACCCCGGGGATAACAGGCTGATCTTCCCCAAGAGTCCATATCGACGGGATGGTTTGGCACCTCGATGTCGGCTCGTCGCATCCTGGGGCTGGAGTCGGTCCCAAGGGTTGGGCTGTTCGCCCATTAAAGCGGTACGCGAGCTGGGTTTAGAACGTCGTGAGACAGTTCGGTCCCTATCCGCTGCGCGCGCAGGAACATTGAGAAGGGCTGTCCCTAGTACGAGAGGACCGGGACGGACGAACCTCTGGTGTGCCAGTTGTCCTGCCAAGGGCATGGCTGGTTGGCTACGTTCGGGAGGGATAACCGCTGAAAGCATCTAAGCGGGAAGCCTGCTTCGAGATGAGTGTTCCCACCCACTAGATGGGGTAAGGCTCCCAGTAGACGACTGGGTTGATAGGCCAGATCTGGAAGCCCGGCAACGGGTGGAGGTGACTGGTACTAATAGGCCGAGGGCTTGTCCTCAGTTGCTCGCGTCCACTGTGTTGGTTCTGAAACCACGAACAACCCCACACCCAAGGTCACGGGTGTGGTGCGGTTGATGTGTTTCACCGTGTTTCGGTGGTCATAGCGTGAGGGAAACGCCCGGTTACATTCCGAACCCGGAAGCTAAGCCTCACAGCGCCGATGGTACTGCAGGGGGGACCCTGTGGGAGAGTAGGACACCGCCGAACAAATATTGCGAAAAGCCCCGTACCGGGTACACCGGAACGGGGCTTTTCTGCGTTCCAGAGTTATCCGGTCATTTAGGGTCCAGTTATGCGCTATGACCTCGTCATCTTCGACAACGACGGTGTTCTCGTCGACAGTGAGTCGATCTCCAATACACTTCTGGCCGCCTACCTCACCGAACTCGGGCATCCGACCTCGTACGAGGACTCCCTTCGCGACTACATGGGGTCCGCCATGCACCGCGTGCACGATCTGGTGGAGGAGAGGAGTGGGCGGCGGTTGCCGGACGATTTCGATGACGTCTTCCATGCCCGGGTGTTCGCTGCTTTCGAGCGGGAGTTGAAGCCGGTGGCCGGTGTGGTCGACGTACTGGAGAAGCTGGTTGCTGACGGAGTGCCGTACTGCGTGGCTTCCTCCGGGAGTCATGAGCGGATCCGGGTGGGGCATCGGAGTACCGGGCTCGAGCGGTGGTTCGACGGTGGGCGGGTTTTCAGTGCGCAGGATGTGGGGCGGGGGAAGCCGGCGCCCGATCTGTTTCTTTATGCGGCGGAGCGGATGGGGGTGGCGACTGGCAGGTGTGTGGTGGTGGAGGACAGTCCGTTGGGGGTGCGGGCCGCTGTTGCGGCCGGGATGGATGTGCTCGGGTTCACTGCCATGACTCCTGCCGAGCGGCTGGTCGGGGCCACTCAACTCTTCGGCAGCATGGGTGAGTTGGCTGAGCTGGTTGTTTGAGGTTGAGCATGGGTGGCGGCTGACAATTGTCATCTCCGGGTATGGACGATCGTTTCTGTTGGTGGGGTGGGGGTGACCGCGAGGCTTGAGGCATGACAACAGCTACGACGGGTACGACGACGAACTCAGCCTCCCTTCGACGGAGTTTTCTGCCGTTGGTCCTCGACGTGGGGGTGCCTCTCGGGTCGTACTACGTATTCAAGGACGGGCTCGGGATGAGTGCCGTCGCCGCGCTCGGGTGGAGCAGTGCCGTCCCTGCGGTGCGGACCGGGTGGAGTGCGGCGCGGGGGCAGAAGGTCAATGCGATGGCCGCGCTCATCCTGGTGGTGAACGTTGTCGGGGTGCTGCTCAGTTTTGTCGCCGGGGATGCGCGGCTGATGCTCGTGAAGGACAGCGGGGTCAGCAGTGTCGTCGGGATCGGGGTGTTGGTGTCGGTCCGGCTGGGGCGGCCGATGATGACCGAGGGGATGAAGCCGTTCCTCATCAAGGGGGATGTCGAGCGAGCCGCCGCCTGGGAGCGGTTGGTCAGTGGGTCCCTGCGGTTTCGGCGGGCCGAGCGGACCTTCTCGGTGGTGTGGGGCGTGGCTCTGCTGGGGGAGTGCGTCGCGCGGATCGTGGGGGTCTACGTCCTCTCCGTCGACACCATGGTCTGGCTCGGCACTCTTGTGATGGTCGGGGCGATGCTGACGGCCGTTCTGGTCGGCGGTGCGCTTGCCGTTGAGCCGATGAAGCGGATGCTTCGCGATGAGGTCGCCTTGCGTCGGAATGGCGGTGCCTCGGCAGGTTCCCCTACGGATTCACGTACTGGTTGTGCTCAGGTGGTAGCTCAGGGTCGCTGACGGGGAGTCGTTCCGGGGTGAGATCAAAGGTGAGCAGAATTCATTTTCCATATCGTCTACCCACGAGTAGGCCGGGGCCATACGCTCGCCGCCATGACAGATGTGCTGCGGCGCGGCAGAGCCTCGCTGGCGTTCAGCTTTTTCGCTCAGGGCGCCGCCTTCGCGCTGCTCGTGACGCGGATCCCGGCCATCCAGGACCGGTACGGCATTTCCGACGCGATGCTGCCCCTCTTCCTCGCCGCCGTGCCGGTGCTGGCCGGGGTCGGCAGTGTCTGCGCCGAGCAGTTGGTCAAGCGGGTGCCTCCCAGTCTCGTACTGAGGTGGTCGCAGCCCGTCGTACTCCTGGCGCTGCTCGGTGTCGGCGCCGGGGACCATGTGGCCGAGGTGGCTGTGGCACTGGGCGCGTTCGGGCTGGCCGTCGGTGGGCTCGACGCCTCGATGAACATGCTCGGGGTGAGTCTGCAGCGGGCGTACGGGCGCAGCATCATGCTCGGGTTCCATGCGGCGTTCAGTCTGGGCGGGATCATCGGGGCCTCGCTTGCCTGGGCGGGCGCGCACTGGCATCTCGCCCTCTTCGTGTCCTACCTGCCTGTGGTGGCCGTGCTGGTGCCGGTCGCGCTGGTCGGAAGCCGGTGGTACGTCGATGCGCGGGACGGGGGCGGGGGGGAGCCTGACTCGGTGCCGAGTGATGCGCCCCGTGAGGGGGCCGACTCGGGCGCCCTCGTTTTCAGGATGCTGCTGCCGCTGTGCCTGGTGATGACGTTCGCCTACATCGGGGACTCGACGGTCTCCAACTGGAGTGCGAAGTATCTGCAGGACGTGCTCGGGAGTTCGGAGCAGCTCGCCACCGTCCCGTACAACGTGTACATGGTCACCACGCTCGTCGGGCGGGCCATCGGGGACGTCGGGGTGCGGAGGTTCGGGGCCGTGGCCGTCGTGCGGGCGGGGGCGGTGGTGGCGGCGCTCGGGTTCGGTGTGGTGGCCGTGGCGCCCGGGGCGTGGGTCGGGATGCTCGGGTTCACGTTGCTGGGGCTCGGGTTGTGTGTGATCGTGCCGCAGACCTTCGCCGCCGCCGGACGGTTGTTCCCCGGGGCCTCGGATGCCGCCGTCGCGCGGCTCAACATATTCAACTACGTGGGCTTCCTGATCGGTTCGCCCCTGGTGGGGGCTTTGGGTGATCTGTGGAACTACCGCGGGGCGATGCTGGTTCCGATGGTGTTGGTCCTGGTGACGTTGAGGTACGCGGGGTCGTTCGATCCGGGACTTGCCCGATACGGTGACGGGCATGAGCGGCCGCGCACAGCTGATGTGGGACGAGGCAGTAACGGGCTATGACTTCGGCCCGGATCACCCGATGGATCCGGTCCGGCTCGCCCTGACCCGGCGACTCGTCGAAGCCTTCGGGCTAGACCGGGAAGTGGACGTGGTCTCGGCGAAGCCCGCCGGGGAGTCGACGCTGAGGCTTGTGCACCGTGAGGACTACATCGAGGCGGTCAAGGCCGCGTCCGCCGATCCGGGGGCGGCCGACGCGGCGTACGGGCTGGGGACCGTCGACGATCCCGCCTTCGCCGGGATGCACGAGGTGTCCGCGTTGATCGCGGGGCAGTCGGTGGGGGCCGCCGAGGCGGTGTGGCGTGGGGAGGCGATGCACGCCGTCAACTTCGCGGGCGGCCTGCACCATGCGATGCCCGGGGGCGCGTCCGGGTTCTGCATCTACAACGACGCCTCGTTGGCCATCGCCCGGCTGCTGGAGCTGGGGGCCGAGCGGGTCGCCTATGTGGATGTGGACGTGCATCACGGGGACGGCGTCCAGGCCGCGTTCTGGGAGGATCCGCGGGTTCTGACGATCTCGCTGCACGAGCATCCGCGCACCCTGTTCCCGCAGACCGGGTGGCCCGAGGAGACAGGGGCGGAGGGTCCCGCAGCGGGGAGTGCCGTCAACGTCGCGCTGCCGGCCGGGACCGGGGACGCCGGGTGGCTGCGGGCCTTTCACGCGGTCGTGCCCGAGCTGATCGCCGACTTCCGGCCGCAGGTGATCGTCACCCAGCACGGGGCCGACACCCACTTCGAGGATCCGCTCGCGCACCTCGCCGTGTCGTTGGACGCGCAGCGGGCGGTACAGATCGCCTGTCACGACCTCGCGCACGAGTACGCCGACGGGAAGTGGGTCGCCCTGGGCGGGGGCGGATACGCGGTGGTGGAGGTCGTACCGCGGTCCTGGACGCACCTGGTGGCGATCGCGGCGGGGCGGGCCGTCGAGCCCACGGCCGTGATTCCGGAGGGGTGGCGGCAGGAAGTCTTCGCGCGTACGCGGCAGTTGGCGCCGGCGCGGATGACCGACGGGCGGTGGCCGGTGACTTGGGCGGACTGGGAGGCGGGATACGACCCCGCTGACCGGTTGGATCAGGCGGTCATCGCGGCGCGCAAGGCGGTCTTTCCGCTGCGGGGACTGCTGGCGTAGGTGACGCCGGCAGTCTGTGGGGTGCGGGGGCCGACACCGGCAGCCCCGGTCTCGGGCTCGGTGCCGGTGTCGGCCCCTGTGCAGGTCCTGCGCCTGGCGTCAGGTGCACACGCCCGTGCCGGACGCCTCCACGTCGCCGACCTCGCCGTACCACTGCACGCAGTAGCCACGGGAGTCGTAGTACACCGGGCCCGCGTACGTGAAGTAGTCGTCGGCGTCCGCGACCGGTGTGGTCTCGTGGCCGGCGAGCACGTTGAGCTCGATGCCGATGTGGATGCGGGGACCGGCCGTGTTGCGGATGGTCACCGCGCAGCTCTTGCTCTCCGCCTCGTTCCAGGTGACGTAGATCCGGCCGACGCGGCCGACCGCCGTGGTGGCGACGACTTTGTATCCGGGGCCGCAGAGGTCGTCGTACCCGCCGGCTGACGCGGCGGACGCCGGGGCCGCGGTGGCGAACGTGGCGCCGAGGGCGGCGAGAGCGGTGACGGACGCGAGAGCGGCGTTGGTGGCGGTTCTACGACGGGACAGCTTCATGGTGTTCCCCCTGTGGTGATGATCTCTGTAGTGATGGTCAACTGGCGCTCGGTGCGCACGTGTTGTGAGACGTGGCTGTCGCCGGGAGAGTTGTAGGTGTTCCTGTCACTGTTCCGTCATCAGTGTCACCGTTGTCACGAGCGCCGCCCGGGGCGTCGGCGAGCGAGGGTCGCGTGATTACGCCAACTGTGGGGTGTTCCCTGCATTCTGGGCATCCGGGGCGGGTGACTGCGCCAGCATCGTTGACGTGTTGAGTGCCGGGGCGTTGCGTGCCCATCTGCTGGCCGCCCGTCTCGCCGGGCCCGTGGCCACCTCGCGGGAGGAGAGTCTGCGGAGTTATCGGCTCTTCGCCGCCCGCGATCCCAGGGTGCTGATCGGACTCGATCCCGAATGGACTTGGCGGCAGCAGGATCTGATCGGGTTGATGGCCGACCGATGTGGGGTCTCGGCCGATCCGCGGTGCGTCACCGGATGTGATGTGATCGATCCGGAACGGACGCTCGTGGCCCTCGACGCCTTCGCCGAGCGACTCTCCGCAGCCGCCCGGCACAGGGTTCCCGTGCTCCTGGGCACCGGTCACCCGCACCGACTGCTCGGTTTCTACGCCGCGTTGGCGGACGCTCTGTCGGCGGCGGGATGTACTGTCCTCACCCCGGCGCAGGGTAGCTCTGTCGACATAACGACCCGGTTCGGTCTACGCACGTACAACCTTGACTACGTACGAGGAGTCGCGTTCGTACGGGAACCGGGCGCCCTGGCCGCCGGGCGTGAGCCCGGCGCACACACGCACTCTCCCCTCCCGGTT
Source organism: Streptomyces sp. NBC_00576 (assembly GCF_036345175.1). NCBI lineage: Bacteria > Bacillati > Actinomycetota > Actinomycetes > Kitasatosporales > Streptomycetaceae > Streptomyces > Streptomyces sp. NBC_00576. Next base: position 6,515,568 of record NZ_CP107780.1, read on the forward strand.
CGGACCGTTCTGGCCGCCGCCGTCGAGGCCGGCGGGACGCTCCCAGAGCTGGTGATCGGGGACCACGGGTGGGTCTGCGGTGCAGGTCAACTGGGGTTCGAGGCCATCGGGCTGGCCGATACGGACGATCCCGCACTCTTCGTAGGAGAGGCGGAGGGGCGCGTGTCGGTCGTCGTTCCACTTGATGACGCTGTGCGGTCTGATTACTACCGGCCGATTACCCGCTACGTACTCAATCGAGCGTGTCTGTCACAGTAGGCCGCCGATGGGTGCACCTCTTCCCCACTCGCATCACCCGCCCCTACATTGGGGAGTGAGCACGCAGCGACGAAGAGTCACCGGAAGGGGAAGCCGGTGGCCAGTCGAGTGCGGAAGGTTCAGGTGTGTCATGGCTGCAGCTGGCGAGAGGCCTCTGAACGAGGTCCAGTTCCTAACCGTGGCGGAAGTCGCCTCGGTGATGCGAGTGTCGAAGATGACCGTGTACCGCTTGGTGCACAGCGGTCATCTGCCCGCGATCCGGGTGGGACGTTCGTTCCGCGTCCCGGAGCAAGCGGTTCACGAGTACCTGCGCGAGAGCTATGTGGGGGTGGAGACAGCCTGACGGCGGTCGAGGGGGGATGGTCGGGGACCCTCAGGGCTTCACCGGGTCCCCCCTGATCTCCTCTGATCTCCTCGATTGCCCTCGATTACAACCTCAGCGCTCGGACGGGTAGGCTGGCCCCTTGTAGGTCGTATGGGCCCATGGCGCCCAACGCCGAGTGATGAGAAGTGAGCGAGGGTAGTCGTGGGCTCTGTTATCAAGAAGCGGCGCAAGCGGATGGCCAAGAAGAAGCACCGCAAGCTGCTGAAGCGCACGCGCGTTCAGCGTCGCAACAAGAAGTAGTCGGTCCGATCAAGAGATCGGGACTGCTACTCCTCCGCGACGCTGCGAGAGCGCGAGCGAGAGTGTGAAGGCTGTGGCCCCCCACTGGTTTCCGGTGGGGGGCCACAGTCGTATTAGCTTGTGCGTACGCCTGTGCGGCACATGGCTGGGTCTGGTCATACGTATGGAGTCCTCGTGACTTCATGCATCGGGTGGTCATCACAGCGCAACAACAACCCGCTAGGTTGGGCTCCACACGGGAAACACGGCTGGAAGGAAGGCGCTGATCTTGGGCAAGGTCGTGCTCGTGACCGGGGTGGCCCGTCAACTGGGGGGCCGGTTCGTACGACGGATCCAGCGTGACCCCCAGGTGGACCGGGTCATCGCGGTGGACGCCGTTCCGCCCGAGCACCATCTGGGCGGCGCCGACTTCATCCAGGCCGACATCCGGCAGCCCACCATCGCGCGGGTGCTCGCCGAGACGAACGCCGACACGGTCGTGCACCTGGACGTGACGGGCATAGCGCTGGGCACTGGCAGCCGGGTCACGGTCAAGGAGACCAACGTCATCGGCACCATGCAGTTGCTGGGTGCCTGCCAGAAGTCGCCCGCCGTGAAGCGGCTGGTCGTGAAGTCCAGTACGAACGTGTACGGGTCTGCGCCCCGGGATCCTGCGGTCTTCACCGAGACCACCTCGCCCAAGTCGCTGCCCAGCGGCGGCTTCGCCAAGGACGCGGTGGAGGTGGAGGGGTACGTGCGGGGGTTCGCGCGGCGGCGGCCCGACGTCGCCGTGGCCGTGCTGCGCTTCGCCAACATCCTGGGGCCGACCGCGGACTCGCCGCTCGCCCAGTACTTCGGTATGCCGGTCCTGCCGACCGTGTTCGGCTACGACCCCCGGCTCCAGTTCGTGCACGAGGACGACGTGATCGAGGTTCTGCGCATCGCCTCGCACGACCCGGAGCGTGGAACGCTCAACAGCGGCACGTTCAACATCGCCGGCGACGGAGTTCTGCTGCTGTCGCAGTGCTCCCGGCGGCTCGGCCGTCCCACCGTGCCGCTGCTGCTGCCCGCGGTCACCTGGGCCGGCTCGCTGGTGCGTACGCTGGGCATGACGGACTTCTCGCCGGAGCAGATCCGGTTGCTCACGCACGGCCGGGTCGTGGCGACGAACCAGATGCGCGAGACGCTGGGCTACCAGCCGAAGTTCACGACCGCCGAGACGTTCGAGGACTTCGCGCGTGTCCGCGGTCCCGGGCTGCTGCCGCCGGCAGCCATCGCGGGGGTCGTCGACCGGATCGCCGCGCTGCCCTTCGCACCCTTCGCGGGCAGTGGTGGTACCCCGGCCACGACAGGCGGGACGGGCACGACGACCGGGACAGCCGCAACAGCGACCTGACGGAGACAGCCCACCGACGCAGAGCGCCAACCGAGGAGCGCATCAACGATGGCGGATGCCAAGGTCATTCCGTTCGACGACGACAGGTCCCGCGCGGGCACCGCCGCGCGGCCGTCGCGCCGCCGGAGCGCGGGGAGCAGCCGGCGCAAGGGCGAACCGGCGGTGATTCGCGAGGTCCAGCCCCTGCCGGGACGAGCCCGCCCGCAGGATGATGTTCAGGTGACACGAGAGCAACAGCCGCCCCAGGAGTCCCAGGATCAGCCCGGGCACCAGTCCCCGTCGCCCGCCCCGGACGGCGGTGTCGTCGGCAACCTGGAGCGGCGTGTCGCGGGCGGCCTGTCCTTCCTGCGGCGCCGGCTCACCGGGGACTACGAGATCGACGAATTCGGCTACGACGCCGAGCTCACCGACCAGGTCCTGATGTCGCTGGTGCGCCCGCTGTACGAGAAGTACTTCCGGGTCGAGGTCAAGGGCATCGAGAACATCCCGGCCGAGGGCGGCGCCCTGATCGTCGCCAACCACTCCGGGACGCTGCCGTTGGACGGCCTGATGATGCAGGTCGGCGTGCACGACAACCATCCGGCGGGCCGCCATCTCCGGCTCCTCGCGGCGGATCTGGTCTTCATGCTCCCGGTGGTCAACGAACTGGCCCGCAAGGCCGGCCACACTCTGGCCTGCGCCGAGGACGCGGAACGGCTCCTGGAGCGCGGCGAACTGGTCGGCGTGATGCCGGAGGGCTTCAAGGGCATCGGCAAGCCGTTCAGCGATCGGTACAAGCTGCAGCGCTTCGGGCGCGGCGGCTTCGTGTCGACGGCACTGCGGCAAGGTGCGCCGATCATCCCGTGCTCGATCGTCGGGGCGGAGGAGATCTACCCGATGATCGGCAACGCCAAGACCCTGGCCCGGGTGCTTGGCATCCCGTACTTCCCGATCACCCCTACGTTCCCGTGGCTGGGCCCGCTGGGCGGGATCCCGCTTCCCACGAAGTGGACGATCCAGTTCGGCGAGCCGATCCGTACGGACGGCTATCCGCCGGAGGCGGCCGAGGATCCGATGCTGATGTTCAACCTGACGGACCAGGTCAGGGAACAGATCCAGCACACCCTCTACAAGCTGCTGGTGCAGCGGCGGTCTGTGTTCTTCTGACGCACGTGTTCTTCCGTCGTGCCGTTCTTCCGTCGTACCGCCGACTGCTCTAGCTCGCGTCCTCGCTGTCGATGCCCAGGCCGGGCAGCAGGCCCGGCAGGAGCGGCGGGAGCGTGACGTCCGGTTCGGCGCTCGACGGGGTGGTCGTCGACGGGGACGCCGTGCCGCTGTCCTGTGGCGGGTCGAGGAGGCCGCCGGTGTTGCCGCCGAGCAGGCCGTCGCTACTGGTGCCCGAGGCGGACGGCTTGGGGTTGCCGCTGCTGGACTCGCGCCCGCCGACGGAGTCGCCGCCGGGGCTGCTGGGCGCGGCCGACCGGTCGGAACCGGACGAACTCGTGCCCGACTGCGGTCCGGAGCTCTGCCGTTGGCCTCCGCCACCACCGTGTCCGCCTCCGCCTCCGCCGCTCCGGGAGGGAGGCTGCGGAAGCAGGGACTGGAGCGGGGCGACCTCTTGGTCTATGGCGTCGAAGACCGACGACACCTCCTGGCTCACGTCCCCGAGCTGCACCGGGAGACGTTCGCGCAGGGCGCCCCACGCCTCGCGGTGGGAACGGGAGAAGGTGTCCAGAGCCTGGATGGGGCCCAGGGAGTCCGGATCGTGCCGGTACGCGTCGTGCAGCAGGCGGTGCCCCTCCGAGGCGTCGTGCTGCATGCCGGACAGAGCGCGGCGGATCTCGCCGAGCGACTCGTGGTCGAGCTGGCCGGCGCGGTCGCGCTCCATCAGTCGGCGCGCCTCGCTGAGCCGCGTCGAGGCCTGGTCCAGGTAGACCTTGCCTCGCTCGCCGTCGCCGTCGGCCAGGTAGTTGAGCTTGATGTCCTCGATGCCGCGCTTGAGGCCGTACAGCGAGTCACCTGGCAGGGCGTCGGAACTGGCGGCGGCGACACCCCCGAAAGCTCCCGCCGCCACGCCCACGCTGAGCCCGCCCGCGGCGAGACCCTTCGTGAGCCGTGAACGGGGTCGCAACTTCCCCAGCCCACTCGCCCGGTGGCTGGCCCTCGCCCTGGAGCGCTGCTCGGGCACCAAAGGGTTCGCCGCCCCGCCTCCCGGCACGGTGCCGTCCCGCAGCATGGCCTCCATCGCGGCCACCAGCTGGGCCCGGTGGACGACCTTGACCGCGGGGTCGAGCACCGGCTTGGGCAGCTCGCCGAGACCGGTCGCGAGGGCCACCAGGCGGCTCGGTTCGGTCCGTTCCGCCCGGGGATCCACCTGGTGGTCCGCCCGGTGGTCGGCCTGTTCCGCGACAGCCGGGGCCGACTCCGGGGCAGGGTCCGGTGCCGGTCCTTCGGGCTGCTCGGCCGCCGAGTCCCGGTCGGACAGCTCCTCCAGGGCCTGGGCGAAGGCGTTCGCCCGCCGGTGCGCCGAAACGTTCGCGATCACTGGCGGCACCTCCTCTCGTCATGACGGTCGGCTCCCCAGGGGGTCCTGAGGGTTGCACAACCCTGACCACATCGTCGATCAGGTGATCGAAGACGGCCAGGGAGTGACCACAGGGAGCCTGTATCCCGCACAACGAGTGGCGCGGCACTTGGGTTACGGACGGCGGATGATCGGACCGCGAACTCAACGGACTTTCACCGAAGGTGAGTTGGCGATCGCGGAGTGTGCGAATTCCGAGCGGGTGGAAGCCGGCCGGGGCGGGGCGGAGGCCGCGGTGCGGGGGAGGCGGTGCGACGCGAGATGCGGTGCGGGGTGCGCCAGGTGGCTCGTCGGGCCTGGGCGCGGCGCGGAGAGGTGCCGGGGGTGTGCGCGGAGTACCTCGTATGGTGCTCAGCGCGCGTCTTCCGGGAGGAGCCGGGCGAGTGTGCGGACGGCGCGGTACTGGAGGGTCTTGATGGCGCCCTCGTTCTTGCCCATCACTCGGGCGGTCTCGGCGACGGACAGCCCCTGGAGGAAACGCAGCGTCACGCACTCCTGCTGCTGGGGGTTGAGTCGTTTTACGGCGTCGAGGAGAGCGGCGTTCGAGAGGGACTCCAGGACGGAGTCCTCCGGTGAGCGCTCGACCTCGTTGGCGTCCAGCATCTCGCCTGTGGTCACTTCGAGCCGGAAACGGCTGGACTTGAAGTGGTCGGCGACGAGGTTGCGGGCGATGGTGACGAGCCAGGCGCCGAAGTCACGGCCCTGCCAGGTGAAGGTTCCGATGCGGCGCAGGGCGCGCAGGAATGTCTCGCTCGTCAGGTCCTCGGCGGTGGCCTTTCCTCCCACTCGGTAGTAGATGTACCGGTACACAGTGTCGCTGTACTGGTCGTAAAGGCGGCCGAAGGCGTCGGCCTCGCCGGCCTGTGCTCGCTCGACAAGGTCCATCATGCGGGCGCTGTCACTGTCCGCAGCGGGGCGGCGAGTGGTGGCGGCGCCGGCGCCGGCCGCGCGGCCTCGTCTGCCGACCGCGGCGGTGCCGTCGGCCAGTGCGTAGCACGGGCCGATTGGTGCGGCGGTGGCGAATGCGGGGACGGCGTACGCGGTGGGGACGAAGCCGCGCAACAGGTCTAGGACCGTTGCGCGCAGCGTAGCCAGGCCCGAGGCGTCAACCCCGACGTGTGGGTACACGGGACTCCCAGAGGCAGAGCTTCCATCACGTGCAGTGCGGGACCGTTCACCCGTCGTGGCGACGGAGGGGTACCGGTTTGCGTCTGAGGAGAATAACGCTTCGTACAGGCGCTGCTACACCCGGTTGCTCAAATCATCGATTACGTCGCTTCTGTTACCTATTGACGCCCGTTCAAGTGCCGCAGTGTGACAGGTTGTTGATCGATAAAGGCCGAGTTGAGCTCCGCTCGGGGCGTGTTGTGGCTGTGTACGGCCAACGGGACTGATGGAGGGGTTACGGGGGTGCGGTTGGGCGAATGGTTGTTTCTTCGCCCCCGCCGCCCCTACCCGTCCCATCCTGAACCTGGGGGCTGCGCCCCCAGACCCCCGCGCCGGCCCTGAACGGGCCTTGTCCTCAAGCGCCGGACGGGCTGGAGATGCGGGCCGGAGCTCGAAGGGGACCGCCCGGGCTGGCGGGGATTGCCGGTGTGTGAGGGGCGGGCCGACGTGTGAGGGGCGGACCCGGCCGGCATGGGAGGGAGACCCGGCCGGCATGGGGGCGGGCCACGGCCGGGGTGGAGGCGGGGGCGGCCGTGCTGGAGGGGGTGGCCGAGGTGTGAGGGGGGTCGGCTGTGCTGGAGGGGGTGGCCGAGGTGTGAGGGGGGTCGGCTGTGCTGGAGGGGGTGGCTGAGGTGTGAGGGGGTCGGCCGTGCTGGAGGGGGTGGCTGAGGTGTGAGGGGGGTCGGCCGTGCTGGAGGGGGTGGCTGAGGTGTGAGGGGGCGGCCGAGGTGGAGGGGTGGGTCGGCGCGTGAGGGGGGTCGGCTGTGCTGGAGGGGGCGGCCGAGGTGTGAGGGGTGGGGCCGTGCTGGAGGGGGGCGGCCGGTGTGGAGCGGTGGGTCGGCCTATGAAGGGGCCGGCCTGCTGAAGGGGGTGGTCGACGTGTGAGGGGTGGGGCCGTGTCGGAGGGGGAGTGGTCGGGGTGGGGTTGGGGCTTCTTCTGTGTGTCGTGGGGGTCAGCGGCGGCGGCGGTGTAGGGCGATTGCTGCTGCGGTGCCGCCGGCCACTGCTCCTACGCCTGCTGCCGCCGGGATGCCGACCTTCGCCGCCTTGCGGCCGGTGCGGTAGTCCCGTAGGCGCCAGTCCAGTTGGCGGGCGTGTTTGCGGAGCTTGGTGTCCGGGTTGATCGCGTAGGGGTGGCCCACCAGGGACAGCATCGGGATGTCGTTGTGCGAGTCGCTGTATGCCGCGCAGCGGGAGAGGCTCAGGCCTTCCGCTGTGGCGAGGGCGCGGACCGCTTCCGCTTTCGCCGGGCCGTGCAGGGGTTCCCCCACCAGCTTGCCCGTGTATACGCCGTCCACCGACTCCGCGACCGTGCCCAGGGCGCCCGTCAGGCCCAGGCGGCGGGCGATGACCGTGGCGATCTCCACCGGGGCCGCCGTTACCAGCCACACCTTCTGGCCCGCATCCAGGTGCGCCTGGGCCAGCGCGCGCGTGCCCGGCCAGATGCGTTCGGCCATGTACTCGTCGTAGATCTCCTCGCCGATCGACATCAGCTCGGCGACGCGGTGGCCCTTGACGATGGAGAGGGCGGAGTCCCGGGCGTCCTGCATGTGCTCGGGGTCCTCGATGCCGGCCAGCCTGAACCACGCCTGCTGCCAGGCGAATCGGTAGAGATCGCGGGTCTCGAAGAACTTCCGCTTGTACAGGCCCCGGCCGAAGTGGAAGATCGCGGCGCCTTGCATCACGGTGTTGTCGAGGTCGAAGAAGGCAGCGGCCTTGTCGTCACCGAGGACGGGGAAAGCCGGTTCCTCCTCGGTGCCGGGCGGGACCGGCGCATGCGTCAGTTCCTCCAGCTCCTGGGAGGATTTGCGCGCTGCCTCCGCCGAGGCCTCGCCTGCCAACACGCTCCGCGCCGTGGCGGAGCGCCTACGGGGAGTGAGCCATCCGAGAGCGGCCATGGCGTGAGCATAGCCAGTTTGTTCGGTGCTTCCGGAGTCGAGAGGTTTGGAGGTTGTGAACTCTCCGCGACCGCACAGTTAAAGAACTGGATCCGCCGCTCCCCTGCGGGCCCGGATGCCTTCCCGGCGGTCGCGGGACAATGGCTGTATGAGTCCTCTGTTTCGGCGCGTCGACCGCCGTACGCCCCAGTCTCGGCTCGTCACTCTCATCCGGAAGCCCGGTTGTCATTTGTGTGATGACGCACAAGGAGTTGTCGAGAAGGTGTGCGCCGATCTTGGGGTGCCCTGGGAACAGAAGGACATCACTCAGGACGAAGAACTCAACCGTGAGTACTGGGAACAGATCCCTGTCGTGCTCATCGACGGCGCCCAGCACACCTTCTGGCGTGTCAGCGAAGAACGTCTTCGCAAAGCCCTCACATAGATTCCCGATCGATTACCGAGTGGTCGAGTTCTGACCAAGTGCTGACCGAGCAGTCCAAGTGGTCCGGAAAGTCGCTTAGGATCGAGGGCGGTTCAGATCTCGGGGGCGGGATTCATGAGGAGTGTGTGCGGTTTTGCCCCCGAACGGTGCCTGTGACGGCGAGGGACGGCGGTGCTTGTGCGCCGGTTCCATACGTGTGCGCCGGGGGTGCGTGACCCCGGTCACGTTGGCCGGGCAAATCGGACACCATCTTTGTGCACGCGTTCACAAAGACATAGCCTGCATTCGACGGGGCGGTCCAGGAACGTGTGACCGCCTGCAGCCCCGCGCTACCCGCAGGAGCACCGTGGCAACTGGCCGAACTCACCGACCGGCGACCCGCAGCCGAGGGATTCCCGAGGCCACCGTCGCCAGGCTTCCGCTGTACCTCCGTGCGCTGACCGGACTGTCGGAGCGCTCGGTACCCACGGTCTCCTCCGAGGAACTGGCCGCCGCCGCGGGCGTCAACTCCGCGAAGCTGCGTAAGGACTTCTCCTACCTGGGCTCGTACGGAACGCGTGGCGTCGGCTACGACGTCGAGTATCTCGTTTACCAGATCTCCCGTGAGCTGGGGCTCACCCAGGACTGGCCGGTAGTGATCGTCGGCATCGGTAATCTCGGCGCCGCCCTCGCGAACTACGGCGGCTTCGCCTCCCGTGGATTCCGGGTGGCCGCCCTCATCGACGCAGATCCCACCATGGCGGGAAAGCCGGTCGCCGGTATTCCGGTGCAGCACTCGGATGATCTGGAAAGGATCATCGCGGACAACGGCGTGTCCATTGGCGTTATCGCCACCCCCGCCGGTGCCGCTCAGCCCGTGTGTGATCGGCTCGTCGCCGCGGGCGTCACGTCCATTCTGAACTTCGCGCCCACCGTCCTGACCGTTCCGGACGGTGTCGACGTACGCAAGGTCGATCTCTCCATCGAGCTGCAGATCCTCGCTTTCCACGAGCAGCGCAAGGCGGGCGAGGAGGCCGACGCCGCGGCTGCCGCCGCCGACGCCGCCGCTGCGGCCGGCACCGCAGCCAGGGCCGCGGCCAAGAGGCAGGGCGCTCGTACCGGCAACGGTGGTCGTGGCAGTGGCAGTGGCAATGGGCCTGACGGGGACGTTCCCGCCGTGATGCCGGCATGAGTCTCCTCGTCGTCGGGCTGAGCCACCGCAGTGCTCCCGTCAGCGTCCTTGAGCGGGCCGCGCTGTCCCAGGACGCGCAGATCAAGTTGCTTCAGGACACCGTCGCCGCCGAGCCGGCCACCGAGGCCGCGCTGCTCGCCACCTGCAACCGCATCGAGCTGTACGCGGATGTGGACAAGTTCCACGCGGGTGTCGCCGAGCTGTCCACGCTGCTCGCCCAGCACAGCGGGGTGGGGCTGGACGAACTCACTCCGTATCTGTACGTGCACTACGAGGACCGGGCTGTCCACCACCTGTTCTCCGTCGCCTGCGGGCTCGACTCCATGGTCGTCGGCGAGGGGCAGGTCCTCGGGCAGATCAAGGACTCGCTCGCCCTCGCGCAGGATCTGCACTCCGCCGGCCGACTGCTGAACGACCTGTTCCAGCAGGGGCTGCGGGTCGGCAAGCGCGCCCACTCCGAGACCGGCATCGACCGGGCCGGACAGTCTCTGGTCACCTTCGGGCTCCAGCAGCTGGCTGGGGGGAGGGGGGCCGGGGTTTCGGTGGCTTCGGTGGAATCCTGGGCCGTGGGCAAGAAAGCCCTGGTCATCGGCGCCGGGTCCATGTCCTCGCTGGCCGCCGCCACGCTCGCGCGGCTCGGGGTCGCCGAGATCGTCATCGCCAACCGCACACCGGATCGTGCCGAGCGGCTCGCGCAGATCATCAACGAGAACAGCGAGAACAGCGAATACGGAGAGGGCAGTCAGTACGAGGGTTTCGACGGCTACGCGGGCGGCGCCACGTCCGTGTCCGCCCGCGCGGTTCCGATGGAATCGGTGCCCTTCGAGCTGACACGTGCCGATATAGCCGTTTCCTGTACCGGTGCGACCGGGCTCGTCCTCACCGCCGAGATCATCGCGGCGGCCGTCGAGGGTCGCGTGCCGGCGGACGAGGCCGGGCTGTCCCCTCGTACGACGGCGAAAGGTGACATATGGACGGCCCTGCCGCCCACCAGCCTCGGCACCGAGGACGGCTGTCCGCTGGACCTGTCCGCAGGGCAGGCCGGCCAGGCCGTGCAGGAGTCGGCCGGGTTCTCGGTGATGGGCGAGGCCGCCGTCGCCGGGATGGACGCGGCGACGCTGGAGCAGCACGCGGCCTGGGTGGACAACGGCACCGTCGGCCGGCGGGACGCGGCGCGTCGTACGCCCGACGACGACCGTGAACTGATCGCAGCGCTCGCCCTGACCGTGGCCGCCCTCGGGCGGATTCCCGAGCGGCGGCGTCCGGAGGCGCTGGTCGGTGTGGACCGGCCCCCGGCCGTGCTCTCGCTGCTCGACCTCGCGATGCCCCGGGACGTCGACGCCGCCGCGCACCGGCTGGCCGGCGTGCGACTGGTGGACATCGAGTCGCTGGCCGAGGCCTCGGCGGACGCTCCGATGGCGGCAGACGTCGACCAGGTCCGGCGGATCGTCGCCGACGAGGTCGCGGCCTTCGGCGCCGCCCTGCGCGCCGCGCACATCACGCCCACCGTCGTCGCGCTGCGCGCCATGGCCGCCGATGTGGTCGCCGGTGAGATCGCCAGGCTCGACGGGCGGCTGCCCGGGCTCGACGACAAGCACCGTGCCGAGATCACGCAGACCGTGCGGCGCGTGGTCGACAAACTGCTGCACGCGCCGACCGTACGGGTCAAGCAGCTCGCGGCCGAACCCGGCGGCGCCGGGTACGCGGACGCGCTGCGCACCCTGTTCGACCTCGACCAGGAGACGGTCACCTCCGTGTCCCGGGCGGACCGGGCGGACCAGGCCGACCGGGACACTGACCATTCTGAGCAGAACGCCGAGAACCGAGGGCGAGCATGAGTGAGCCAGCACAAGGGGCGCTGAGACTTGGGACCAGGCGGAGTCAACTCGCCCTGGCCCAGTCCCGGCAGGTCGCGGACGCCGTGAGACGGCAGACCGGACGGCCCGTCGAGCTCGTCGAGATCACGACGTACGGCGATGTGTCCCGCGAGGACCTCGCCCAGATCGGCGGCACGGGCGTCTTCGTGACCGCTCTGCGGGAGGCGTTGCTGCGCGGGGAGGTCGACTTCGCGGTGCACTCGCTGAAGGACCTGCCGACCGCGCAGCCCGACGACCTGGTGCTGGCCGCCGTACCGGAGCGCGAGGATCCGCGTGACGTACTGGTGGCGCGTGACGACCTCAAGTTCACCGACCTGCCGCCCGGCGCGCGGGTCGGGACGGGTTCTACCCGGCGCACGGCCCAGCTGAACTCGTACGCGCGTGCCCATGGGCTGAGCGTCGAGGTCGTTCCGGTCCGGGGGAACGTCGACACCCGGATCGGGTTCGTGCGCAGCGGTGAGCTGGATGCTGTTGTCCTGGCCGCGGCCGGGCTCAACCGGATCGGGCGCGCCGACGAAGTGACCGACTTCCTGTCGGTCGACATAGTTCTGCCTGCCCCTGGCCAAGGGGCCCTGGCGATCGAGTGCAGAGCGGGGAACACCTCCCACGACTCTGACCTGATCGCGGCACTCGGCGAGCTCGACGACCCGGACACCCGGGCCGCCGTGACCGCCGAACGGTCACTGCTCGCCGCCCTGGAGGCCGGTTGCAGCGCCCCTGTGGGCGCGCTGGCCGACCTGCTGGCCGACGGGCAGATTGTCAAGGAGATGCGCCTGCGCGGCGTCGTCGGCACGACCGACGGCTCGACGCTGGTGCAGCTGTCCACCACCGGTCCCGTGCCCGAGACGTACGACCAAGCAATGGCGCTCGGCCGTGAACTCGCAGCCGAGATGCTTGCCAAGGGCGCGGCCGGTCTGATGGGGGAGCGAGCACAGTGAGCCCCACCACCCTTCCCGCCGGTCCGGACCATGGGCACGTCACCTTTCTTGGTGCCGGACCCGGGGATCCGGGACTACTGACTCTGCGCGCCGTCGAGGCGCTGGCTAACGCGGACGTACTGGTCGCCGAGCACGAGGTGCTCGACGTCGTACGCACGCACGCCAGACAAGGCGTCGCCGAGCTCGATACCGAATTGGACACGCCTATTGGCAGCACGTATCCAGGCACAGGCACGCCTCAACTAACGGTTGTTGACGGCGCGTCAACGACCGCTGGTGTACCCGCTGTGCGGGATGCCGCACATCTTGTCATGGAGGCCGCGCGGGGCGGCAGGCGGGTCGTGCGTGCGGTGTCCGGGGATCCCGGGCTCGACACGTACGCCGCCGGAGAGATGCTGGCGTGCGCCCGCGCGGGCGTCCCCTTCGAGGTGGTACCGGGCGTCGCGGCCGCCGTGGGCGTGCCCGCGTACGCCGGTGTGCCGCTGCGGGACGCGCAGGGCGCGGACGTCCGGTTCGTGGACGCCCGTACGGCGTCGGACCGGTGCTGGACCGAGGTCGGGGCTTCCGACGGGACGGTGGTCGTCTCGACGACCCTCGACTCGGTGGCCGCCGCCGCGGGTGAGCTGGTCGCGGCCGGGCGTAAGCCCGACACTCCGCTGACCGTGACGATCGCCGGGACCACGACGCGTCAGCGGACCTGGTCGGCGACGCTGGGGACCATTGCCCAGATGTTCAAGCAGGGCAAGGTGCTGCCGTCGCCCGACGGTGGCCGGCCGGTGATAGCCGTGGTCGGCGAGCGGTCAGCCGCTGCTCAGCGTGAGCAGTTGTCGTGGTTCGAGAGCAAGCCGCTGTTCGGGTGGCGGGTGCTGGTGCCGCGTACGAAGGAGCAGTCGGCGTCGCTCTCCGACCAGTTGCGGTCCTACGGGGCCGTGCCGCACGAGGTGCCGACGATCGCTGTCGAGCCGCCGCGGACGCCCCAGCAGATGGAGCGGGCGGTCAAGGGGCTGGTCACGGGCCGTTATGAGTGGATCGCTTTCACGAGCGTGAATGCGGTCAAGGCTGTGCGTGAGAAGTTCGAGGAGTACGGGCTTGATGCCCGTGCCTTCGCCGGGATCAAGGTCGCGGCCGTCGGGGAGCAGACCGCCAAGGCGTTGGTCGCTTTCGGTGTGAAGCCTGATCTGGTGCCCAGTGGGGAGCAGTCGGCGGCCGGGTTGCTGGAGGACTGGCCTCCTTACGATCCGGTTTTCGATCCGATCGATCGCGTTTTCCTGCCCCGGGCCGATATCGCCACGGAGACGTTGGTCGCCGGGCTGATCGAGCTGGGCTGGGAGGTCGACGACGTCACGGCCTACCGGACGGTGCGGGCCTCGCCGCCGCCGCAGGAGACTCGGGAGGCGATCAAGGGGGGTGGCTTCGATGCCGTTCTCTTCACGTCGTCGTCCACTGTGCGGAACCTGGTGGGCATCGCGGGCAAGCCTCATAACGTGACGGTGATCGCGTGTATCGGGCCGGCTACGGCGAAGACCGCTGAGGAGCATGGGCTGCGGGTCGATGTCATGGCTCCGGAGCCGTCCGTGCACAAGTTGGCGGAGGCGCTGGCGGACTTCGGGTTGCGGCGGAGGGCTTCTGCTGTGGAGTCGGGGGATCCGGTTACTCGGCCGAGTGAGCGGCGGCCGGGGGCTCGGCGTCGGCGGACCACGTAGTTGCGGCGGGGGTGCGGTGGGGGTGGGCGTTGGGTTTTTCGCCCCCGCCGCCCCTACCCGTCCCATCCTCGGGGGCTGCGCCCCCGAACCCCCCTTTCGCGCTGAACGCGCTCGTCCTCAAACTCCCCCAGAGGGGGGACCCCCAGACGGGCTGAAAGTGCCCGACGCTGCGTCGGTAAAGGGGGACTTGGGGCGGGCGTAGCGTGGGGGCATGTCGAAGTACGGATCCTTTCCCGGTGCGCGGCCTCGGCGGCTGCGTACCTCGCCCGTTATGCGGCGCATGGTCGCCGAGACCCGGCTGCACCCCGCCGACTTCATCCTCCCCGCCTTTGTGCGGGAAGGGGTGAGCGAGCCCGTGCCGATCGCCGCCATGCCCGGCGTCGTTCAGCACACCCGGGACAGTCTGAAGAAGGCGGCCGTGGACGCCGTCGCAGCCGGGGTCTCCGGGATCATGCTCTTCGGGGTGCCGGAGGAGGGGAAGAAGGACGCCCTCGGGACTCCCGGTACCGATCCGGACGGGATTCTGCAGGTCGCCATCCGTGATGTGCGGGCCGAGGTGGGGGACGACCTGCTCGTCATGTCCGATCTCTGTCTCGACGAGACCACCGATCACGGGCACTGCGGGGTCCTGGACGCGCAAGGGCGAGTCGACAACGACGCCACCCTTGAGCGGTACGCCGAGATGGCCCAGGTGCAGGCCGACGCCGGGGCTCATGTGGTGGGCCCCAGCGGGATGATGGACGGGCAGATCGGGGTCGTCCGGGATGCCCTCGACCAGATCGGGCGCGAGGATGTCGCCATCCTCGCCTACACCGCCAAGTACTCGTCCGCCTTCTACGGGCCCTTCCGGGAAGCCGTCGGTTCCTCGCTGAAGGGGGACCGCAAGACGTACCAGCAGGACCCCGCCAATGTTCGGGAGTCGCTGAGGGAGCTGGCGCTCGACCTGGAGGAGGGCGCCGACATCGTGATGGTGAAGCCCGCCGGGCCCTACCTCGACGTCCTCGCCCGGGTCGCCGATGCCGTGGACGTACCCGTCGCCGCCTATCAGATCTCCGGGGAGTACTCGATGATCGAGGCCGCGGCGGAGAAGGGCTGGATCGACCGGGAGCGGGCCATCCTGGAGACCCTGACCGGCATCAAGCGGGCCGGCGCGCAGAACATTCTCACCTACTGGGCCACCGAGGCTGCCCGCATGTTGTGAGCCCGCTCGGGTGTGTGTGTATGCGCGGGTGCGTCGTGTTGTGTCCAGGGGGCCCTGGCCGACGACGATGACGGGCCCTCGTCCCGTACGCCCTCGCCGTCCTCGCACGCCGTGAGTGTGGTGAGCGCGACGAGCGCGACCGCCGTGGCGGCGAACAGGCGCGTACGGGAGGTGCGTACGGACATGGATGTGCCCTTTCCGAGGGATCCGAGGGGAGGGGAGCGAACGGGCGGCGGTGCCGTTCGGCGCCGTTCGGTGCTGTTCGATGGCTACAGCTTGTGCCGTGATCCGTCCCAGCACCATGTTTCGAGGGGAATCTGGGACGCCCATCCGTCCATTGGCTTGTTGACCTGCGGGGATGGCGTCCCGCTCGGGGGCGGTCCGGGACGCTGGGAGCGGGTTCCGGGACGGTCGGACGGTCTCTTTTCGATTTTCGAATATCAACTGCGGTCGGCAGCTAGGTTGTTGTTCGTTGAAGTTGAAGAGGTTTGGACACCACCTCCCCAGGGAGAGGCCACATGAGCGGCGATGCTCTCAGTCAGGACCCCGCCGAGCTGAGAAGGAGGATCGACTCCACCAAGGCCCACCCGGCCCGGGTCTACGACGTCTTCCTCGGCGGCAAGGACAACTACCCGGCCGACCGCAACGCGGCGGCCGCGGCGCTCGCCGCCAATCCGCGCGGTTACCTGGACGTCCGGCACAACCGCGATTTCATGCGCCGCGCCGTGACCACCATGGCGACGGACGAGGGCATCCGGCAGTTTCTCGACATCGGCACCGGGCTGCCCACGCAGGACAACGTCCATCAGATCGCCCAGCGCGTCGCCCCGGACACCCGGGTCGTGTATGTCGACAACGACCCGATCGTGCTCGCCCATGCGCGCGCCCTGCTCACCAGCGGGCCCGAGGGCCGCACCGACTACATCGACGCCGACCTGGGCGACCCGGCCCAGATCCTCGACCAGGCCCGCAAGACCCTCGACTTCGACCAGCCGATCGCGCTCGTCCTCGCGGCGGTCCTGCACTTCGTGGCGGAGCCGGAGGCGTACGACATCGTGCGTGAGCTGGTCGGCGCGCTGCCGTCCGGCAGTCGGCTCGTCCTCAGTCACCTCACCGAGGACCTGAACCCCGAGAACATCCGCGCGGTCCAACGGACGTACACCGAGCGCGGGTTCACCTTCGTGCTGCGGTCCCGGGCCGAGGTGGAGCGCTTCTTCGAGGAGAACGGGCTCACCCTCGACGAGCCGGGCGTCGTGCCCGCCCACCACTGGCGTCCCGACGGTGGCGCGCCGGTCCCGGAGGCGGTCGAGGCCGCGTACTTCGACTCGCTGGACGACATCGAGAAGGTCCGCTACCGCGACATCAACGACGTCACGGACGCCGACATCAACGTGTACGGGGCGAGTGGCCGCAAGGGCTGAATCCGGCGGAGGTGTCCGGATCCTGGAAAACGGTTGTAGGCGGCACGCACTTCCCTAGGGTGTGGACAGGAGCCGTGCCGTCCGCCCGTCTGAAGGAGCCGCACATGACAGCCCCAGTGAGAGCCGTTTCTGCTTCCATGCCCGCGCTCGCCGCCCGGGCACGGGCAGTCGGAGGGTCGGCCGTCCGTGACATCCTGGCCGTCACCGCGCGGCCCGAGGTGATCAACTTCGCGGGCGGGCTGCCCGCACCCGAGCTGTTCGACGCGGAGGGTGTGGCCGCCGCGTTCCGGGACGTGTTCGCGGACACGCCCGCGCGAGCCCTGCAGTACGCCACGACCGAGGGCGAGCCGACCCTGCGTGAGGCGCTCGCGATACGGCACACCGGGCGCGGCCTGCCCACCGACGCCGACGATCTCCTCGTCACCACCGGGTCCCAGCAGGCGCTGTCGCTGCTCGCCACCGCGCTGATCGACCCCGGGGACGTCGTCCTCGTCGAAACGCCCTGCTATCTCGCGGCACTTCAGGTGTTCGGGCTGGCGGGAGCGCGGGTGATCGCCGTACCCGGGGACGAGGACGGGATCGATCCGGGGGCGTTGGCGGAGTCGGTCGTTCGGCACCGGCCCAAGCTGCTCTATACCGTGCCGACCTTCCGGAACCCGACCGGTCAGACCATGCCGGTCGAGCGTCGGGCCGCGGTGGCGGAGGTGGCCGCGCGGCTCGGGGTGTGGATCGTCGAGGACGATCCGTACGGCGAGCTGCGCTTCGAGGGCGAGCGCGTGCCGTGGATCGCCTCCTGTCCGGGCGCGGAGGACCGTACGGTTCTGCTCGGCTCCTTCTCCAAGGTCATGGCGCCGGGGCTGCGGCTGGGCTGGCTGCGGGCACCGGCGGAGCTGCGGCGTGCGTGTGCCGTCGCCAAGCAGGCCGCCGACCTGCACACGCCGACCGTCAACCAGCTCGCCGCCGCCCGATACCTGGCCGACCGTGACCTCGACGCCCATGTGCGGCGCGTGGCCGGTGTCTACGGGGAGCGGCGCGACGCCATGCTCGACGGCATCGGGGACGCGCTCCCGGAGGGCTCGACCTGGACGCGCCCCGAGGGCGGCATGTTCCTCTGGGCCCGGCTCCCGGAGGCGTACGACACCGGTGCCTTGTTCCGTGGGGTGGTGGAGCGGGGGGTGGCGTACGTGCCCGGGGCGCCGTTCTACGCGGGTGAGGCGGACGGGGTGGACCGGGCGACGATGCGGTTGTGCTTCGTCACCCAGACTCCGGACGAGATCGGGGAGGGGTTGCGGAGGTTGGGGGCGGGGCTGAGGTAGTCAGTCCCACCGGCCCGTCCCACCGGCCCGTCCCACCAGTCAGTCCCACCAGAAGGACCAGGTCCGGTTGGTCAGCAGTTCGTGTTCGGCGTATGCGCGCAGGGTGTTGTGGGCTCCCTGCGTGATGTTGTCCGGGCAGAACGCGAAGTGCTCGGCGGCTATCGCCTCGGCCTCGGCGAGGGTGGTCGGCGGGGCTGCCACCGACAGCACCAGCTGGTTGAAGGTGAGCGCCAGGACCCGTATGCCGAAGCGGTCCTCCCAGGAGCGGAGTACCGCGCAGAGGCGGGCCGTGTCGCTCTCGTAGTTCGCGGGGCCGGACCAGCCGATGGCGGCGGGGACGTCGGCGGAACGGCGGGCCGGGACGAGGGCGAGGCGGGGCTCCTTGTAGGAGGAGCCGGGGGCGAGGAACGAGTCGGCCAGCCGGGCGGCAAGGGCATCGGCCCGCTGAGTGTCGGTGCCGGCGGCGGCGGGGGCCAGGCCGGGCCAGTCCTCGCCCTCCGCCGCGTACTCCTCCCAGAACTCGGTGAGGATCTCCTCGGGGTCGTGGTCCCCGGGATACGACGTGTCGGCGGGCATCAACTCCCAGTCCTGTGGCCCGCCTTGGCCGCCGCCCACCTCTATGACCACGGGGACGAGCCCGGCAGCCCGGTACGCGTCGTGGTGCGCGGCCCAGTCGCCGGGGGCGGAGGGCGCGTCGGAGTGCCAGAGGAGGGGCTCGTGCCACGGGCCCTCATCCGTGGCGTCGATCAGCCTCCCGGAGGGGAGAGCGAGACCGAGCGTGCTGCCGGTCGGGTCGGCAGCGAGGTGGGGCAGCGGGTTGGGAAGTGTCGCCATGTCGGTGACTGTAGGGCCTGCCACTGACAACGGCCCCCGAAGACCTGGATGCCTGGTCGGAGAGGGGTTTGGAGACGGGTTCGGAGAGGGGGAGCGGGCAACGGTTCGAGATCGGTCCGGTGTCGGCGAGGCCTCGAAGTTGCGTCGGACTGGCGTAGAACTGGCAATGGATCGGCCATGGTTCGGCAGCCGGAGGACCTCGGCGCCGTGAACGGCCGGTGGTTGTGCCGTCACCACCGATGACCTTGCGGGGATCTGTCCTGAAATCGACGGCCAGGGACTGTCGTTGGTTGTGTTCGGTGAGCTGGTTCCTGCCCATGAGCTGCAACGGCTAACCCTATTGACGAGTTCCCGCCAGCTCCGTAACTTCTCGATCTGGCCTGATCCGCTCGGTGGGCCCATCTCGTTCCCTGGGGGGATCCAATGAACTATTTCATCGAGGCACTCAAGAAGTACGCGGTGTTCAGCGGGCGTGCGCGCCGCAAGGAATACTGGATGTTCGTACTGTTCGCGGGGATCGCCTACCTCGCGCTGCTCGGCATCGGCTATGCCATCCACATGGTGTGGATCGGGATCATCTTCTACCTCGCGATCCTGCTCCCCGCCCTGGGTGTCGCCGTCCGTCGACTGCACGACACGGGCCGCTCGGGCTGGTGGATCCTCTTCGGGCTCGTCCCGCTCGTCGGCGGGATCACGCTGCTGGTCTTCTACTGCCTCGACGGCGACCAGGGCGAGAACAAGTACGGCCACAACCCGAAGCTCGCCCCCGCGCACATCTGACGTTCGCACCGAGGGCATCGTCCCCGTGCCCCACGCTTTGGCCGCCCGGTTTCTTCCGGGCGGCCTTTCGGTGTTCAGCCCGTCACCGTCACGATCACGATGACCGCGGCCACGATCGTGTCCAGGACCAGGCAGAACTCGGCGAGTGAGCGCGTCACCACCTTGTCGATCCGGTAGTGGTGCGCGTCCCACGCGGCGTGCGCCAGTAGGCCGCCCGCCACGAAGTACGCGCCCGCGGTCTCCGTCACGCCAAGGGCTGTTGCTGCGGCGGCTCCGAACGCCGCCATGGCGATCAGGTGGTACGGCCAGCCGCCGTGCGGGGGTGGGGTGTTGGTGCGCCGGCCGTGGAGCAGGCCGTACGCCAGGAAGGGGACGGCCAGGGCGAGCACCACCCACGTCGGGTCCACGTCGCCTCCGCCCAGTAGCTCCGTGGCGAAGATGACGACGACCGAGCCGAAGAACAGCGGCCATACCGATGAGGGTTTCCGGAGGGTCGCTGCGCCGAAGTAGACGAGCGCGGAGGCCGCCAGGGCCGGGGCCGCGTCGACGCCTGCGGACATGTCGAGGCTTATGAGTGCGGCTGCCGCTGTGCCGGCCAGAACGGGCCAGTGGTGTGCGATGCCCGGTCGGGGGGCCGGCGTTGAGGGCTGTGGTGTCGAGGGCTCTTTGCGGTGCTCCTCCGAGGAGTTCGTCATGATGCCAACGTACATACCCCTAGGGGGTACGTAAACGGCTTGCGTGGAACACGAAACGGCGGAAGCCGGGCACCCGTTCGTCTTGGGGTGCCCGGCTTCCGGTGCGGTGTGCGTGTGCGGTCGTGCGTCAGAGGCGCTCGGGCGTCCGAATCCCCAGCAGGGCCATGCCCTGGTGGAGGGTCTTCGCCGTTACGTCGGACAGGAACAGGCGGTTCTCGGCGATGTCCTTCGGCGGGGCCGGCTTGATCACCGGGCACTTGTCGTAGAACGTCGTGAACAGCGACGCCAGTTGGTACAGGTACGCCGCCAGCTTGTGCGGGGCGTACTCCGACGCCGAGTCCGTCACCGTCTCCGCGAACGCGTCCACGTGCAGGGCCAACGCCCGCTCTGCCTCGTGCAGTTCGAGCTCCGGGTGCGCTGACGGACGTACCTCGCCGGCCTTGCGCAGGATCGACTGGATACGGGCGTACGCGTACTGGAGGTACACGCTCGTGTCGCCGTTCAGCGAGACCATCTGGTCCAGGTCGAACTTGTAGTCCCGGTTCGCCGACGTCGACAGGTCCGCGTACTTCACCGCGCCGATGCCCACCTGGGCGCCGCGCTCGGTGATCTCTGCCTCCGAGAGGTCCTGTGCCTTCTCCCGTACGACCGTCGACGCGCGGTCCACCGCCTCGTCCAGCAGGTCCACCAGTCGTACGGTCTCGCCCTCACGCGTCTTGAACGGCTTGCCGTCCTTGCCGAGGACCGTGCCGAACGCCAGCTGGTACGCCTTGACGTCCTCGTCGTTCAGCCAGCCCGCCCTGCGTGCCGTCTCGAAGACCATCTTGAAGTGGAGGGACTGCCGGGCGTCGACCACGTAGATGAGGCTGTTCGCCTTGAGGTTGAAGACGCGGTCGCGGATCGCCGAGAGGTCGGTCGCCGCGTAGCCGTAGCCGCCGTCCGACTTGCGGATGATCAGCGGGACCGGGTTGCCCTCCGGGCCCTTGATGTCGTCGAAGAACACACAGAGGGCGCCCTCCGAGTGGACCGCGACTCCCGACTCCTCCAGGAGGCGGCACGTCTCGTCCAGCATGTCGTTGTAACCCGACTCGCCGACGATGTCCGCGTCCCGGATCTCCATGTCCAGCTTCTCGAAGACCGAGAAGAAGTAGATCTTCGACTCGTCCACGAACTTCTGCCAGGTGGCGAGGGTTGCGGGGTCGCCGGCCTGGAGGTCTACGACGCGGAGACGGGCCCGTGTTTTGAACTCCTCGTCGGAGTCGAAGAGTTTGCGGGCCGTCTTGTAGAGGCGGTCGAGGTTCGACATCGCCTCCTCGCCGGTGGTCTCCGCGTCCGAGGTGTTTGCCTTGTGGTCCAGCTCGTGCGGGTGCTCGTCCAGGTACTGGATGAGCATGCCGAACTGGGTTCCCCAGTCGCCGATGTGGTGCCTGCGGATCACGTTCTCGCCCGTGAACTCCAGGAGTTGGGCCACCGCGTCGCCGATCACCGCGGAGCGGAGGTGGCCTACGTGCATCTCCTTCGCCACGTTCGGCTGGGCGTAGTCGATGACTGTCGTGCCGGGGTGGGTGGAGAAGGGTACGCCGAGACGGGCGTCAGGGTCGGTGGTCCTGGCCGCCAGGTTCTCGATGATCGCCTTGTCGGTGAGCGTGATGTTCAGGAAGCCGGGGCCGGAGACCTCGATGTCCTTGATCAGGTCGGCGGACGTCACGTTGGCGACGACCTGGGTCGCCAGGTCGCGGGGGTTGGCCTTGGTCTTCTTGGCGAGGGCGAGGATGCCGTTCGCCTGGAAGTCCGCACGGTCGCTGCGTCGCAGCAGCGGGTCCGCGGGGGGTGCCTCCGGCAGGGTTGCCGTGAGGGCGTCCGCGAGGCGCTGGTGGACGGTGGCGGTGAGGGACTTGACCGGGGCCATGGAGTGGGTGCCGTTCTCCTGGTGGGTACGTGTGGATGGGGTCAGTATCCCATGGGGGGTAAAGGGGTTTTCTTGGGCGCGGGTGGGGTGGGGGTGGGGTTTTTCGCCCCCGCCGCCCCTACCCGTCCCATCCTGAACCTGGGGGCTGCGCCCCCAGACCCCCATCGGCCCTGAAGGGGCCTCGTCCTCAATCGCCGGACGGGCTGAATGGTGCGGGTCGGTGTTGGAGGGGGTGGTGTGCGTGGTGGGGCTGTGCTTGAAATGTAAATAATTTCGGTTCGCGTTGCCTACCGATCAGTCATGTTCTAGGCATTGGCTCATGACACCCCCCACCAAGGCTTTTGCCGCCCTCGTTGCCGCTGCCGGGCTCGTTCTCGGGTTCTCGGGTACCGCCGGGGCCGCCGCCGGCGGGCCCTCCTTCGGGTTTGCCCATCGTGCCGTTGTCGCTGCCGACGGGCAGGTCTTTCATCTCAAGCTTGCCGCCGGACCCACCCGCCTCCCCGCCGCCGGTGGCACCGTCGACGTTGCCGGGACCGGGTACAACCGGGGGCAGGGGATCTTCCTTGCCTTCTGCGTGATTCCTGACGGGGTCAAGGTGGGGGATCCCGCTACCTACACCTCACTTCCCACGCCCTGTCTGCCCGGGCGGGACGACAAGGACGGGTCCTCGCGTCGGATCACCGACAGTGCCGTGGGGACGCCGGGGATCACGTTGCCGTACCGGGCCGGGGGGTCCTTCCTCACCACCCTCAACCTCCGGCCCGAGATCAAGGACGGCGTCGTCTGTGACGTCGACGTCAAGTGCGCCATCGTCACCCGTGCCGACTTCACGGCCACCGTCGACCGGTCCTACGACCAGTACATCCCGGTCAGCTTCGGGCAGTAACGCTCAGCAGCGTCGCTCGGGCCCGGTGCCGTCGGAGGAGGCTCGCTGAAAAGCCGTTTTCGTGGTTCTGGGCCCACCTGGGAGAATGGGGCCGTCAGCCGTCCGACCGTACCGGCCGGCCTTGAGGAACTCTCAGATAAAGAGGACGTGCCGATCGTGGCTCAGAGCACCGAGACCACCGACTGGGTCTCCCGTTTCGCGGATGAGGTCATCGAGGAGTCGGAGCGTCGAGCCCCCGGCGCTGTGACATCAGTCGCTACCGCTCCGGTTGTCGTCGTCGCGTCCGGGTTGTCTCCCTCCGGGCCCATCCACCTGGGGAATCTCCGGGAAGTGATGACTCCGCACCTTGTTGCCGACGAGATCCGGCGGCGGGGGTACGAGGTCCGGCATCTGATCTCCTGGGACGACTACGACCGGTACCGGAAGGTGCCCAACGGGGTCGACGGTGTGGACGCCTCCTGGGCCGAGCACATCGGACGGCCGCTGACCGCCGTACCCGCGCCCAAGGGGTCCGCCCACGCCAGTTGGGCCGAGCACTTCAAGGCCGCGATGGTCGACGCGCTCGCCGAGCTCGGTGTCGAGTTCGACGGGATCAGCCAGACCGCGCAGTACACCTCGGGTGTCTATCGCGAGCAGATTCTGCACGCCATGAAGCACCGGGGGGAGATCGACGCGATCCTCGACCAGTACCGGACCAAGAAGGCTCCCGGCAAGAAGCCCCAGCAGTCCCAGAAGCCCGTCGACGACGCCGAGGTCGAGGCCGCCGAGGGGTCCGGGGCCGCCGGTGAGGACGACGGGAGTTCCGGGTCCGCCGGGTACTTCCCGTACAAGCCCTTCTGCGGCGGGTGCGGCAAGGACCTCACCACCGTCACCGCCTACGACGACGACAGCACCGAGCTGACGTACACCTGCACCGCCTGCGGGTTCTCCGAGACCGTCCTGCTGAGCGAGTTCAACCGCGGCAAGCTGGTCTGGAAGGTCGACTGGCCGATGCGTTGGGCGTACGAGGGTGTCGTTTTCGAGCCGAGCGGTGTGGATCACTCGTCTCCCGGGTCCTCGTTCCAGGTCGGCGGGCAGATCGTCGGCAGCATCTTCGGCGGCAAGCAGCCGATCGGGCCCATGTACGCCTTCGTCGGCATCAGCGGCATGGCCAAGATGTCCAGCAGCAAGGGTGGCGTGCCCACGCCCAGCGATGCGCTGAAGATCATGGAGCCGCAGATCCTGCGCTGGCTGTACGCCCGCCGCAGGCCCAACCAGTCCTTCAAGATCGCCTTCGACCAGGAGATCCAGCGGCTCTACGACGAGTGGGACAAGCTCGACGCCAAGGTCGCCGACGGCTCCGCGCTGCCGGCGGACGTCGCCGCGCACTCGCGTGCGGTACGTACCGCTGGGGGCGAACTGCCGCGTACGGCACGGGCGTTGCCGTACCGGACGCTGGCCTCCGTCGCCGACATCACCGCCGGCGCCGAGGACCAGACGCTGCGGATCCTGAGCGAGCTGGACCCGGCTGATCCGCTGGTCTCCCTCGACGAGGTGCGGCCCCGGCTCGACAAGGCCGAGGCCTGGATCAACACGCAGGTGCCGGCGGATCAGCGGACCGTCGTGCGCGACGAGCCCGACAGTGAGTTGATCAAGTCCCTCGACGAGCAGGGGCGGCAGTCGCTGCGGCTCCTCGTGGACGGGCTTGCCGACAACTGGTCCCTGGACGGCCTCTCCCATCTCGTCTACGGCGTGCCCAAGGTCCAGGCCGGGTTCTCCGCCGACGCCACCCCGAAGGAACTCCCGGCCGAGATCAAGGTCGCCCAGCGCACGTTCTTCGCGCTGCTGTACGTCCTGCTCGTCGGGCGGGACACCGGTCCGCGGCTGCCCACGCTGCTGCTCGCGGTGGGGCAGGAGCGGGTGCGGGCTCTGTTGGGGGAGTAGCTCGTTTGGCCTGTGGTGCATGTGGTGCATGTGGTGCATGTGGTGCATGTGGTGCAGTGATGCATGTGGCACATGTGATGTTGTGGGGGGCGTCCGGGGTTGGTTTCGCCGGGCGTCCCCTTCGTCGTGGCGGCCCCTGTTCGCCGTATCAGCCGCCCAGTGCTTGTGACGCCCATCGGGCGGCCAGCGCGCAGGTCACCGGGAGAGCCAGCAGCGTCGCGCCCAGGGGGAGAGGGAAGGGGCCGCGGCCCCGTACCACCTGGCGGACCGCGAAGGCCTTCGCCATGGCCGCGTCCATCCGCTTCGTCGACAGCGGTGTCAGCACGCCCGGCACCACCAGCGCCACCTCGCGCCAACGCAGCCGGGCCTCGCCTGGTACGGGGAGGGTCCAGGACGACACCCAGCCGCGGAACGGCAGCAGGGCCAGCAGGATTCCCCATACGAAGCCCGCGCAGGCGGCGAGCACGGCGGGCCAGGGGGCCCCGGCGGCGTATCGCAGGGTCAGGGTCAGCGCGACGATCAGGGGAAAGGGGGTCGCGCAGATCCAGCGTTCGTGCTTCGCCGGGATCCAGCGAAGCAGTACGCAGGTGATGAGAAGGTCGGAGAGCAGGACTACGACGAACCACAGGACGGTCGGCATCAGTCGGTCACAGAGTGGCGACGATCGCCGCCACGACGGCCGCGAAGGTGAAGAGGAAGACTGCGGTCTGCCTGGGCGTCGGCTTCTCCATGGACTGCCCCGAGCGCGCCAACTCCATCTGGCGTCTGATGAAGCCCGTGAAGATGACCCGGGTGATCGCCAGGCTGAGCGCCGTCGCCGTGAACAGCATCAGTGCCTGGTTCTCCCCGTCGTCCGGGGACGTCCTCGTGCTCAGGGCGATGAACACGGCCGCGCCCACGGGCGGCAGCAGAGCCTTCCATTTGTCCTTCTTCGCGGGGATCAGGGACTGCATCGCCGCTGCCAGGGCAAGGCCGGCCACGATCGCGGCGATCCACCACTCGGTGCGGGAGAAATGGGAGGTCAGCATGACTTCCTTCAGCTGGTGGGCCCGTCGGCGGGCGGACGGGCGGACGGCGACGCAGGCCTGACGGGACGGGGTGGCGCGTGCGCGTGCCCACGTGATGTGTGCGCACGCGCCACGCCGGCCGGTCGTACGACGGTACCTACCAGGTGACCCAGCCGATCACCGTGGTTGTCACGTCACTGGCGACGTTGGACACCTTGGCGCCGAGCTCTTCGGCCACGCCGAACTTCTTGAAGAGCTGGCCCTTGCCGAAGAAGACGCCGCCGAGGACGGTGATGCCGAGCGCCGTCTGGAACTGGCTGCTGTCCCAGCCGTATCCCACGCCGGAGAAGATGGTGCTCACTCCCTGGAGACCCCAGGAAATGAGACTGGCTCCGCCGGCGAGCGGGAGCAGGACGGGAGCGGCAGGCGGGAAGAACAGGGCGCCCAGGCCGAGTGCGACCGCCGCCCCGCCGAAAACGGTGCTCCAGTGGCCGGTGGCCGACGCCCAGTCCTTGGCGTCGCCCATGTCCTCGGGCCACATGCCCCAGTAGTCGGTGTCGCCGGTGCCGTCGTCGTTGTCGGCGGTCTGGGACGGGTTGGTGCCGTTCTGCGCGTTCTTCCGCGCCTCCTCGGCCGCCTTGCGGGCCGCCTCGACGGCCTCGGCGCGCCGCTTCTGGGCGACGATCACGCGGGCCTCGCTGGCGGCGGCAGCCGCCGCTGTCGCGTCCTTGCCGGCCTGTGTGGCGGAGGCCGCAGCGGAGGTGGCGGAGGCCTGTGCCGAGGCGGCGGAGTTCACCGCCTGCCTGGCGGACGACACCGCCTGCCGCATCGAGTAGTTCGCGGTACGGGCGGCGCCGCGCGCCGTGGACGCCGCCGACAGGGCGTCCTTGGCCGACTGGGCCGCCGCGGCGGCCGACCTGTCCGCGTTGTCGGCGTTCGTCTTCGCCTCAGCCGCCGAATTCTCGGCGTCCTTGGCGTAGTTGTTCGCCTTCTGCGCCCACTCGGTCGCCTCTGCCGCCGCCTGGCGGGCCTCCGCCGCTGCCTTGGATGCCAGGGCGGCGTTCTCCAGGGCCTTCGCGGCGACCTTCGCGGCGTGTGCGATGGAGGCACGGATGGCGGCCACATGGGTGGCTTGGTCCTGGTCGAGGCGGGCGATGTTGAACTTGTCCCGGACGACGAAGGCGCGCCGCATGCGGGCGGAGCCCTCCAGCACGATCTGCGCCGCCGACTTCATGTACGGGCCGCCGGTGTTGAGGAGACGGAGGATCTCGACGTTGTCGTCCTCCTTCGCCGCCTCCGACATTTCGAGGTTGATGAAGCGGTGCAGGGCACGGGCACTGCCGTCGGCCAGCGCCGCCTCGGCCTTCGACTTGACGGCCGCCCCCGGGTTCCCGTTGAGGATCTGGAAGAGCAGGACGCGGTTGCCCTCGGCCGACGCCGCGATGACCCCGGTGTCGAGGAAGGTGGGGACCGCGTTCGGGTTGTCGCCGGCCAGCGCGGCGTGCGCGGCCTCGGCGACGGTGGCGGTGGCCACCGACGCGATGGTGACGACGTTCTCCCGGTCGTCCTGACTCTGGGCGAGGAGACGGTCGGCGCCGATCCAGTTGACGATGTCCTCGTCGGTGCCGGCGAGGGCGTACTCGGCGGCCTCGCGGGTCCAGCTGCCGGTCGAGTCGAGGAGCCTGACGGCGGCCTTCCGGCCGGTCGCGACGGCGGTGGTGGTGTCTCCGCCGTTCAACGCCGTCTCGGCGGCGGCGATCAGGTCCTTGATCTCCGAGGAGGTCATGTCCGACTGGGTGCGCTGCTGGTTGACCCTGGCGGCGTCGGCGATCTCGGACTGGGCCCTGGTGCGGGCCACCAGGATGCCGAGTGCGGTGTCCTCGGCGATGCGCGCGGTCTCCGCGGCGCGGGCCGCCTTCTCCACCTCCTGGGCCTCCTTGACGGCGGCGGCAGCCGTGTTGGCCGCCTCCACGGCCGCGTTGGCGTACGTGGTGGACCGCTTGGCGTACTCGACCGCCTCGCCCGCGTGGTCCGCCGCCTCGTCGGCCGCGGCGGCGGCCTTCAGCGCGTGGGCGGCGGCGCTGTTCGCGGCGTCGCGGGCCACGCGGGCGGCGGCGGCCGACCTGTTGGCCAGCGTCTGTGCGGTGCCCGCGGCCTGGGTGGCCCGGGCGGCGGCGGCGTTGGCCTCCGCGGCGGCGGCCCTGGCCTTCGCGGCCTGGGACTGGGCGGCGCCCGCGCTGGCTGCGGCGTCGGCGGAGGCGTTCGCCGCGGCGGCGGCGTTCCGCGCGGCGTTCGCCGCCGCGGAACCGGCGGCGGAGGCGCTGGAGGAGGCGATGGCGGCCTTGTCGGCAGCGGCGGCGGCGGTCTTCGCGCGCGCGGCGGCGTCCCGGGCGCCCTGGGCGGCCTGGCGGGCGGCCGAGGCCTTGGACGCGTCCTTGGAGGCGGCGATGGCCGCGTTGTAGGCACGGGCGGCGGCGCCCCCGGCCGATGCGGCGGCGGCAGCGGCGGCCGTCGCTGCCTGGGCGGCGCGGCTGGAGGCGGCCTGCGCGGTGCGAGCGGCACCGATCGCCGTGTTGGCGGCGTCGGCGGCACCCTCCGCGGCGCTCGCGGCCTTGTTCGCGGCGGCCGCCGACTTACGGACGTCCTGCTGGGCGGCGCGTGCCTCCGCCGCCGCCTCGAGCGCAGCGGCCTTGGCCTTCTCGGCGGCTTCCTGCGCACGGTCGGAGGCCGCGACGGCCTGGTCCGTCTTGAGCTGGGCCCGCTTGCCCTCGCGTTCCACGACCGCGACCAGCTGGTCGATCGTCGCGGCCTCCTCGTCCCGGGCGCGGGCGATGAACTGACCGGAGACCAGGAACTGATGGATCGCCTCGGGTGTCCCCTCGTCCAGGGCGCGCTGCGCGTACAGCTTCACCTGGGGGGAGGAGGTGCTGAGGATCTTGAAGACCTCGACCTCCTCGTCCTCCTGCTGAGCCGTGTACTGGGTCAGGGAGAGAAACGTCCGCAGAGCCGCCTGGGTGCCGTCGTTCAGTGCCTTGTTGGCCTCCCGCTTCACCGCGGTGCCGCTGTTGTTCAGGACGGTGGACACCGCGACCCGAAGGTCCGTCGTCAGGGGCTGGCTGTAGCCGTCGAGCAGGTAGCCGGCTACCGCGGCGTCCCCCGCCGACAATGCGGCCTCCGCCGACTCACGGGTGGACTGCCCGGCGTAGGAAAGGCCGGCGATCAGGCCGACGCGGTTGTCCTCCGCGGTCGCCAAGGGCAGTTCGCCGGTGAGAAATGTCGATACGGCCGCCGAGGAACCGGTGAGAGCGACGGCGGCGGCTTCGCGGGCCGCCCGGCCACCCGTCTTGTACGCCCATACGGCCTTGCCCCGGTCGGTTTCCGGCAGGCCGGTGTCGACAGGGTCGGCGGCGTAGGCGGGGACGGCGCTCAGAGTGAGAATCGAGGGCAGGGCGGGTACCGCCGCCACTCCGGCGACGCTCGTGAGTATCCGCCGTCTGCTCCACAATGACGTTTGCAAAGTTCGCATCCTCCCGTTGAGCCGTATGCGATACGGCTGCGAATACGTGACATGGCTCCCCAATTCACGTGATCCTTAGGGGAGTTGGCGAGCCTGCCGATTCGACGGTACGGACGACTCTTTGCCGGGTCAATGCCGTCGCTATTCGTTTCCCGGAGCGCCGGAGAGCCGTCGAAAAACGGAACGTTACCCACCAGAAATCTTTCCTTTTCAGAATCTTCACCGATACCCGCACAACCCTCCCGCAAGGTGATGCAGCTCACGGGACATCTTTCGGATGTGTGCAGTTTGCGATGGTCTTTCCTATGGACAAAGTTTGCGCAAACAGTTTTGTATGCAGGGAGCTGCGGATATGAGCGGGGGGTGAATCCGTCGGCATGCGCTTTTGTTGTCGTGCTGGAATTTTTGAAGAAATGCGGACCTTGACGCGCCGCAGCTTTCACGCCCGTTTTCTAATCCGTTCCCGCCATATGGCCGGAACCGACTATTAGGACTGCGATGAAGGCATTCAGCACCACCGCGTCAAGAACCAGACGCCTCGTGACCCGCACCCTGGCCGCCTCCGTGGCCGCGGGCGCCCTGGCCTGGCTCGCGATGACCGGCAGCCAGACGGGATCCCCCGCCGGCGAGAACAGCACCGCCGCCGAAGCCGTCGCCGACGAGGCCCCGGGGTACGCGGTGGAGACCTTCGACTACCCGAACGCGGACAAGATCCTGGCGGAGCAGAACATCGTTCTGAAGCGTGGGGACGGGCACATCACGCTGGCCGACTGTGCGAGTGGGTCCGGGCTGTTGGAGGTCTGGGCGCGGGAGAAGACGGACCGGATCTGTTTCGCGGTGAAGGGGACGTCCGGGTGGCTGACCCTGGAGATCCCGTCGGTCTACGCCATCAAGGGCAATGACTACGCGACCGAGGTCGACATGACGGTGGGTGCGGAGGAGAAGTCCTTCGACGTGGAGAAGAACACCTGGACCGCGGTCGGTGAGAGCGCCGACGAGCAGGGCCGTGAGCACATGCTCGTGGAGATCCGGTCGGCCAAGTAGCCCCCGTTCCCCACCGGTTGACCGATCCCTCCGCTCCTTCAGCTTTCTCCGCTTCTCTAAGGACTCACTTCATGCGCCACGCCAGACCCGTGCGCCTCACCGCACTGGCCGCCACCCTGACCCTGGGCTCCGCCGCGCTCGCCGCCGGCTCCGCCGCCGCAGTCACCGGCCCCGCCGTCCCCGCAGCCACCACCACCTACGCCTACACCGCACAGGTGATCGTCGGAGACCACGACCGCGGCTGCTCCGGCGTCCTCGTCGACCGGGAGTGGCTGCTCACCGCCGCCAGCTGCTTCGTCGCCAACCCGGCCGCCGGCCTCACCGTGCCCGCCGGCAAGCCGGCCCTGAAGACCACCGCGACCATCGGCCGCACCGACCTCTCCGGCACCGGCGGCGCCGTCCGCGAGATCGTCGAGCTGGTACCCCGTACCGACCGCGACGCGGTACTGGCCCGGCTGAACCGCCCGGTCACCAACATCGCCCCCATCGCCCTGGCCACCGCCGCGCCCACCACGGGCGAGGAGCTGCAGTTCGCCGGATACGGCCGCACTACGACCGAGTGGGCGCCGCTCAACCTGCACACCGGCGCCTTCTCCGTGGACGCGTCCACCGCCACCAACGCCACGGTCACCGGCAAGAACGGCGCCGCGGCCTGTATGGGCGACACCGGCGGTCCCCTCGTGCGCACCGTCAACGGCACCGCCCAGCTGGCCGCCCTGAGCAGCCAGTCCTACCAGGGCGGCTGCCTCGGCATCGCCACCACCGAGACCCGCACCGGTGGCATCGCCACCCGCGTCGACGACCTCGCCTCCTGGGTGAACTCCAAGACCGGCGCCGTGCGCATCACCGACTTCAACTGCGACGCCGTCGAGGACATCGCCATCTCCGACCCGCGCGCCACCGTCGGCGCCGACGCCGCCGCGGGCGTCGTACGGATCGTGTACGGCGGCGGCAAGGGCACCGCCGAGATCAACCAGGACCTCGACTGGGTGCCCGGCGCCGCCGAGGCCAGCGACTGGTTCGGCGACTCCCTCGCCACCGTCGACTACGACGAGGACGGCTGCACCGACCTGGCCGTCGGCACCCCGGCCGACGACGTCGGCACCGTCGCCGACGGCGGCATGGTCGACATCCTGCACGGCGCCCCCGGCGGCCTCGGCACCGGCGCCAAGAAGAACACCCACTTCGAGGAGGGCTCGGGCGTCGGCTCCATCAAGGCCGCCGTCGCCCAGACCGGCGACCGCCTCGGTGACTCGCTCGCCGCCGGCGTCACCGCGGCCGGCGAACCCTTCATCGTGGCCGGCGCGCCCGGTGAGACCGTCAGCGGCGCCGCCAAGGCCGGTGCGGCCTTCTACATCCACGGCAACACCAACATCATCGTTCACCAGGACAGCACCGACGTCCCCGGCGCCGCCGAGGCCAACGACGCCTTCGGCAGCTCGGTCGCGGCCGACACCAACTTCTTCGCCGTCGGCGCACCCGGTGAGGCCATCGGCGAGGACGCGGGCGCCGGCAACCTGGCCGTGTTCTCGCACACCCTGACCTCGGCGGGCCTGCCCACCCCGAAGTTCGGCCTCGACCAGGACCTCGACACCGTCTCCGGCGGCGCCGAGGCAGCCGACCAGTTCGGCCTCTCCCTGGCCCTGGCCCCTTACCGGCCCTCCGGCGCGGCCGCCGCCACCGAGTCGATCCTCGCGGTCGGCGCCCCCGGTGAGGACCTCGACATCGACGGCGTCGCCAAGGCCGACACCGGCACCGTCCTGACCTTCCGCATCGCCGCCGCCGGCACCTACACCCAGCTCAACGGCATCAACCAGGGCACCGCCGACGACGACGTCACCGGCGGCTCCGAGGCCGGCGACCGCATGGGCGCCACGCTGTCCGCCATCAACACCGCCCCGCGCGCGGTCAGCACCACGGCGACGATGAAGCTCGCCGTCGGCGACCCCAACGAGGCTGTCGGTACGGCGGCCAACGCCGGCGCGGTCCACACCTTCTCGCTCCTGGGCGCGCCCGGCGCCAACGACCGCTGGCTGGAGGTGGGCGACGGTGACGGCATCCCCGGCACCCCCGGCGCCGGCCAGCAGCTCGGCAGCAGCATCCACTACACCGGCACCAAGCTGTACGTGGGCATGCCCCTCGGCCCGAACGCCTACGGCACCCTGTACGCCCTGCCCCACTCCAACGTGACCGCCGGTGGCGCCGTCGCCGCCGTCACCACCTACCAGCCCGGCACGGGCGGCCTCCCGGCCGCCGGCGACCGCTTCGGCTTCGCGGCCCGGTAGAAGTCGCTGTACGCAGACGGGGCGCCCGGTGAACTCCGGGCGCCCCGTCCGTCGTACAGGGAAGAAGTAGGAAGAAGGGGGAGGAAGGGGGGAAGAAGGTGGGCTGATGCCGCAGTACTAAGCGATGTGGTCGTCCTGGAGCTCCGCCGTGTGACGGTTGGTGAAACGGTTCACCATCCGGTCGGCTTCGCGCTGCGGAAGCGTGGTGCCGTACGTCGCTTCCACATCACCCCGGAACTGACCCGACGTCGGGTAACTGCCGTCTATCGACTTCTTGAAGACCATGTAGTAGTCCTCCTCCGTCGGCTCCGGGGGACCGCCGCCCGCACCCATTTCACGGGTACGGCCCGGACCGGCCGGGATCGGGAAGGTACCGGTGTCCTCCGGAGAAGGCTCCGGCGCGGACGCCGACGGCTCCTCGAACTGCTGCCGGAGCACCCGCTGTTCGAACCGCTGCTGTTCGAAGCGCTGTTGCTCCTCGAACCGCTGCTGCGCCTCGTACTGCTGCTGTGCCTCGAACTGCTCGTACCGCTCAGCCCGCTGCTGCTCCTCGTACCACTGGGCGTCCGCGGCCTCGGGGTCGTACGTCGGGTCATAGCCGCCCTGGTACGCGATGGTCCGGGGGTCCCGCGCCTGGAGCCACGGATTCTGGGGCTCGGACTCGGCGACGGCCGGCTGCGCGGGCGGTGCGCTCCCCTCGGAAGCGGGGCGCTGTTCCTGGGCGGGCGCCGTGTTCGGGTTGTTCTGTACGGCGGGCGCCGCCTCCGCGGTGCGGCTGCTCGCGCTCGCGTCGGCCGCCTCCAGGGCAGGCTGCGGAGCCGGTGGCAGCAACGCCGGTTCGATGCCCGCCGCTGCCAGACCCGAGGGGGCCGTCTCCGCGAGGGGGACGCCGTAGCGCGCCAGGCGCAGCGGCATCAGGGACTCCACCGGGGCCTTGCGCCGCCAGGCCCGGCCGAAGCGGGCGTGCAGACGGGCCTGGTAGACGAGACGTTCCTGCTCCAGCTTGATGACCTGCTCGTAGGAACGCAGCTCCCACAGTTTCATCCGCCGCCAGAGAAGAAACGTCGGCAGCGGGGAGAGGAGCCAGCGGGTCAGGCGGACACCCTCCATGTGCTTGTCCGCCGTGATGTCCGCCATCCGGCCGATGGCGTGCCGGGCCGCCTCCACCGAGACCACGAACAGCACCGGGATGACGGCGTGCATGCCCACGCCCAACGGGTCCGGCCAGGCCGCCGCACCGTTGAACGCGATCGTCGCCATCGTCAGCAGCCACGCCGTCTGGCGCAGCAGCGGGAACGGGATCCTGATCCAGGTGAGGAGAAGGTCCAGGGCGAGCAGGACGCAGATGCCCGCGTCGATGCCGATCGGGAAGACGTAGCTGAAGTTCCCGAAGCCCTTCTTGAGGGCCAGTTCACGGACGGCGGCGTACGACCCGGCGAAGCCGATCCCGGCGATGACGACCGCACCGGCGACGACCACTCCGATGAGAACCCGGTGCATTCGTGTCAGCTGCAGTGGCGCGGCCACCCGTACTCCTCTCCCAGTGCGTGTTGTTGCGCGCAACAGGGTGGCACATGTGTGCGACGTACGTATTGCCGAGACAAGGTCAGTTCTTCTTCGACGCTGAGGGAGAGGCGGACGAGGAAGGCGACTTGGACGCCGACGAGGAAGGCGAACCGGACGGAGACGCACTCGGCTTCGCCGACGAACTCGCCGACGAGCTAGGCGAGTTGGTAGGGGCCGGAGTGGCCGCGCCACCCTCGCCGTTCGTCGACGACACCTTCGCGACGGCCTCCTTGACGGCCTTCACCGCGGACTTCGCCAGACTGTCCGCACTCGGCGTCTTCTCGCCCGCGAGCCCGGCACCGTTGTAGTCCAGGGTCACGACGACGTTCTCGACCCGGACCACGACCGTCTGCTGCCGGAAGGACCCTTCCTTCTTCTTCAGGTCGTAGCGCACCGACGTCGCGTCGTCGCCCGTCCCGACCACCGGCTCCGAACTGGTGTTCTTCGCACCCGTCGCCGACTGGGCGTCCTGCACCTGGCTCTCGTAGTACGCCTGCGCCAGCTCCTCGGCGGAGCCGCGCGTCGCGGTCGACTCGAAGCGCAGCAGGGACACGTTCAGCCAGCGGAACTGGGAACCCTTCACACCGTTGTTGGCGAGGCTCGTCCAGGAACAACTGCCGCGCGTCGCCGTGTCGTTGGACGAACCCTCCTTGCCCGACTTCACACCCTTCGGGACGAGCTCCTGCAACGTCTTCGTGGACAGCACCGCACACGGCTCCGGAAGCTTCCGGTACGCCGCCGCCTGCACGGTCGGCGACGCGCTCACGGTCTCGCCCGCGCCGGCCTCCGTCGCCTTCGCCGCGTTGTCGGCGGAACCCGATCCCGACCCGGAGTCGGATCCCGAGTCCGAGGAGCAGCCGACGGCCACGAGGAGGACTGGGACGGCGGCGACGGACAAGAGGGCGGCGCGGGCGCGCTGCCGTCGCCTCGGCGTCACCGGGGCGGTCCGGCTGCGCTGGTCTCGCTGGTCTCGCTGTGCGGGTCGGTGCATGGTTCCTTCACTCATCGCGCTGTGATTCCTGCGGCTCTCGGTTCCTGCGGTCGGATCGGTTCCGAGGGGCCACGGTACGCGGTGAGGGGGGCGCGCGGTCCTGCTTCACGCCCTTTCGGGACGGCCCGTACGACGGGACACGGGCCGCATATCAGTCGAACGCGCCGACGAGCTGCGAGGCCAGTTTCCGCACCCTGTCCTGCATTTCCTTGCTGTCCGGCACGGCGCCGAGCGTCGTCGGCTGCTCGACGTACTCGATCGTCACGATCACGTTGGACGTGCGGAACGCCACAGTTACCGTGCGCTGCTTGGCCGTTGAACCGGCGCCGCTCAGTTCGTCGTCGAGGTACGCCTCGTCGCCGAGACCGTCGAGGAGGCGGGGCTGAAGGGCGGCGGCGTCCGTGTCGGTGTCCGGGGAGACGGAGGCCGAGGCCGCGTCGGTGGGGGTCGCGGAGGCGGAGGTGGAAGGGGAGGCGGAAGGGGAGGTGATGTCGGACGGGGACGCGGATCCGGTGGGGGTGGGGGTGGCGGAGGCGATGGGCTCCGGGAGGTCGGCGGCCACCACCTTGGTCGCGAAGACATCCGTCGCCTGGCTGTCGTCGCTCACGGAGTTGTCGTACGACACGACCCGTTCGAAGTCGACGAGGAGATGGTCGGCGGCATCCGTCGACTCCACCTTCCAACGGCAGCCGACCTTGCGGTCCGTGTTGTACGTGAGGGTCGGCTCACCCGCGTACGCCTGCTCGCGCTGATCCTCGTCCGTGAGCTGCTTGATGCCGGGCAGCAGCGAGTCGAGGGCATCGTCACTGACCGCGCTGCAGGGCTCGGGGAGCGTGCGGTACCGGCCCGGCTGGGCCGCGGTGGTCGTGGTGCCGCTGTCGCCGGGCTTGGCGTCCTCGGCGGTGTCATCGCTGCCCGAGCCGCCGGTGCAGCCGGCCAGCAGCGCCGCGAGGAGGGCGGCGACGCCGGGTACGTAGGCCTTCCGCTGCACGGTCAGGTTCCTCTCGACGATTCGACGATGCGGACGATCTTTGTGGAACGGTGCTCGCTCCAGTGTCCCCGCTGGTTATTCGCTTGCCGCACGGGGGCGTCACCGGCAGACAATGTCTATCGCACGCACCACCGTGTACGCCGGTCCGGTATCCCTTTCGTTGACCTTGGCGTCGGTTTTGCGATTAAAGACTTCTGTTAGGTTTTCGGGGGAATGAGGACGATATGTCGTACGTAGAAGTGCCGGGCGCGAAGGTACCCATCCGCATGTGGGCCGACCCGGCGTCGGTCGAGGACGGCGCGATGCAGCAGCTGCGGAACGTGTCAACGCTGCCGTGGATCAAGGGGCTCGCCGTCATGCCGGATGTGCACTACGGCAAGGGCGCGACGGTCGGGTCCGTGATTGCGATGCAGGGGGCTGTGTGCCCGGCGGCGGTCGGGGTCGACATCGGCTGCGGGATGTCCGCCGTCAAGACGTCGCTCACGGCGAACGACCTGCCGGGTGACCTGTCCCGGCTGCGGTCGAAGGTCGAGGAGGCGATTCCGGTGGGGCGGGGGATGCATGACTCTGCCGTCGAGCCTGGGCGGTTTCATGGGCTTGCCACTGCGGGGTGGGATGACTTCTGGGGGCGGTTCGACGGGGTCGCGGATGCGGTGAAGTTCCGGGAGGAGCGGGCTGCGAAGCAGATGGGGACGCTCGGCAGCGGGAATCACCACCTTGAGGTATCGCTCGATACTGAGGGGTCGGTGTGGCTCACGCTGCACTCCGGTTCCCGGAACATCGGCAAGGAACTGGCCGAGTACCACATCGGCGTGGCCCAGAGGCTTCCGCACAACCAGGGCTTGGTCGACCATGACCTCGCTGTTTTCATCTCGGACACCCCGCAGATGGCCGCATACCGGAATGACCTCTACTGGGCGCAGGAGTACGCGAAGTGCAACCGTTCGATCATGATGGCACTCCTCAAGGACGTGATCCGCAAGGAGTTCAAGAAGGCGAAGCCGACCTTCGAGATGGAGGTCAGCTGCCACCATAATTACGTGGCTGAGGAACGTTACGAGGGGATGGACCTCTTGGTGACCCGCAAGGGCGCGATCAGGGCGGGTGCAGGGGACCTCGGAATCATCCCGGGTTCGATGGGTACGGCCACGTACATCGTGAAGGGCCTCGGCAACGAGAAGGCCTTCAACTCGGCGTCTCACGGCGCGGGTCGGCGTATGAGCCGTAACGCGGCGAAGCGGCGCTTCTCGACGAAGGACCTGGAGGAGCAGACGCGGGGCGTGGAGTGCCGTAAAGACTCCGGGGTCGTGGATGAGATTCCGGGTGCGTACAAGCCGATCGAGCAGGTGATGGATCAGCAGCGGGACCTCGTAGAGGTCGTGGCGAAGCTGAAGCAGTTCATCTGTGTGAAGGGCTGACCGTGAGGTCCGGGACGTTGCCGATCCGGACCTCACGGCTTAGCGTTTCAGCGGTCGTTCGGCATCAGCACTCGGCTGTTGCGGAGCCGCCACAGGCGCAGGCGGCAACTCTGTTCGGTACGGCCGAGCTCGATGGAGATGGCCACGATGTCGTCTGACTGAAGCAACAGCTGGTCTTCCTGGGCCGTCCAGCTGCGTCGCGAATGTACGACCCGCATGTCAGGTGGGCGTGTCCAAGAAGTGAGCGAGTCCGCTTTGACCTGCTTGCGTCCGAGGGATAGGCAACCCGAGTAGTACAGGTCGGCTACCAGCGTCTGAGCTGCCTCCTTCTCGTACGAGATGTTGTAGACCTCGTCGCGAGTGTTGCGTTTGATGACGCGCTCGACTCCGGCTTTCTCCTGAGCGTAGGAGCACAGGTACGTGCCGATGGCCGTGCTCGACGTGGTCAGCGACATGAAGGGTCGACCGGGGCCTGTGTAGCCGATCGATCCGTCAGCGTCGATGAGGCCGCGGAGGTAGTCGCGACGGGAGAAAGCGCCGAGCGGTGGGGCGATATTCGTGGACTTGCGTCCGTAGGGCAGGCCGAGTTGGTTGAGTGTTGTCCTGGCTTCCAGGGAGCACAGGGTCCAGGTCGCTGAGTGATGGGATTCGGCGAAGTTCGTGGACCGTACTCGCTCGGTGACGCTGCTGTTGTACGGCGTCAGGTGCTTGAACCTGTACAGCAGATCAACGTCCCTGACGTTGAGTTCGACCGTCAGGCGACCTTTTTGCCCGGGGCCTTGATGCAGATGCCCGTCCGCCTGCAGGAAGCCGAACATGTACGCGTACTCGGGAACCGTGAGGTCCATGAACTGGTGAGCGCTAGGCTCGCAGTCAGCCACAGGGAAGCTCCACTTCCGTGCTGGTCAGGCCCTTGGCCGGGAGTGCGATCCCGGCTGGGGGCCGTCGTGTTGATGTTGTGGCGTGAGCCTAGGTCGCCTGTTCAAGCGCCGTGCGGGTGATCGATGATTGTCACTCTGGTGGGCTAATTTGCGCACGGGTCGGCGTGACCTCGACCGCGGGACCCATACCGTCAGATTCCCGTCCGGGAATTGTCTCCCGTGTTGAACTCCAGGTGGTCTACGGCACGTTGTTCCGCCGCATCCCCGAGCCGCGCTAACCGGCAGCCCCCATAAGGGTGTTACTTCGCGTGCTTCACCGCGTAGATCATCACGAACGCCACGAGGTGGATGCCGAAGAGGAAGTACGCGAGGTAGTACCAGACGTAGCGTTCTCGCTGCTTCTCCAGGGCCAGGAGTCGTTGTTCCTGGTCCCTGGCGTTCGTGTCCTCTGTGTCCTCCGTCGGGTCCTCCGTCGGGTCCGTCATCACGCGTCCCGGTGGACCTTTGTGTTGGATGCCTGTGCGCGGGGGCGCAGGACCAGGAGGTCGACGTTGACGTGGCTGGGGCGGGTCACCGTCCAGGTGATCGTTTCGGCCACGTCGTTGGCGGTGAGGGGCTCGGCGACGCCCTCGTAGACCTTGGCGGCCCTCTCCGTGTCGCCGGAGAAGCGGGTCAGGGCGAACTCGTCCGTCTTCACCATGCCCGGCGCGATCTCGATCACCCGGACCGGGGTGCCGACGATCTCCAGGCGCAGGGTCTCGGCGAGGACGTGGGCGCCGTGCTTGGCGGCGACGTAGCCTCCGCCGCCCTCGTACGTGCCGTGGCCGGCGGTGGAGGAGACGACCACGATGGTGCCGTCGCCGCTTGCCGTGAGGGCGGGGAGGAGGGCCTGGGTGAGGTTGAGGGTGCCGATGACGTTCGTCTCGTACATCTGGCGCCAGTCGGCCGGGTCGCCGGTGGCCACGGGGTCGGCGCCGAGTGCGCCGCCTGCGTTGTTGATGAGGACGCCGATCGTCTTGAAGGCGCTCGCGAACTCGTCCACCGCCGTGCGGTCGGTGACGTCCAGGGGGTACGCGGCCGCCTGGCCGCCCGTCGCGTTGATCTCCTCGGCCAGCGCCTCGATCCGGTCCTTGCGGCGGGCCGTCAGTACGACGCGGTAGCCGGCCGCGGCGAGCCGGCGGGCCGTCGCGGCGCCGATTCCGCTGCTCGCGCCGGTGACCACGGCGATGCGGGAGGCGGCGGACGGGGCGGCGGTGGCCATGGGACTGCTCCTCGGGTACTTGGGGTGCTCGGGGTGAGGGTTGCGCTGCCAGGATAGGCAGGCGGGGCCGGCGGGCGGCGGGGTGTCCGGAGGGTGGGCCGGTGCGTGCTGCCGGGAGCGGGCGGTGGTGGGAAAATTGGGGTGGGTGATCCTCGGCAGTGGAGGTGGATCATGGGAGAGGCACGTGACGTCATGGATCGGCTCACGGAGGCGCTCACCTCGACGCCCGACCTCAAGGCCGTCGCCGAGCTCTACGCGCCCGACGCGGTCGCCGTCACCCCCGACGGCGGGGAGATCCACGGGCGCGACAACATCGTCGACTACTGGCGGCAGATGACGGACGCGATCCCCGAGGCCACATACGAGTCCGTGCACGCGTACGAGATCGGAGACACGGCTGTCGACGAGGGCTACTTCAGCGGGCGGAACACCGGCCCGATCCCGCTGCCCACCGGCGACCATCTGCCGGCGACGCAGAAGGAGGTCCGGGTCCGGGGGGTCGATGTCGCGACGGTCCGGGACGGTCACATCGTCGACTACCGGCTCTACTTCGACCAGATGGAGTTCATGGGGCAACTCGGGCTGCTGCCCGACGAGTTCACCTGACCGTCCTGCGTATTCACGGTCATCAGTCGCCTCGTGGGGCGTACATGATCACGGCCATGCCCGCGAGGCAGATCAGCGCGCCCGTCACGTCCCAGCGGTCCGGGCGGTAGCCGTCCGCGGCCATGCCCCAGGCCAGTGAACCGGCGACGAAGACTCCGCCGTACGCGGCCAGGATGCGGCCGAACTCCGCGTCGGGCTGGAGCGTGGCGACGAACCCGTACGCGCCCAGGGCCAGCACGCCCGCGCCGATCCACGCCCAGCCGCGGTGTTCCCGCACGCCCTGCCAGACGAGCCAGGCGCCGCCGATCTCGAACAGCGCGGCGACGACGAACAGGGCTACGGAGCGCGGGACCGACGACATGGGGGCAGCTTCGCACGCTCGTTCACCGTCACCTGTTGGAGGGCGCCTGCTGTGCGCGCCAGGTGGGATACATCGATTCGACGGTCTTCGGTGGTTCCCCTGCAGGGCGAGGAGTGGGTGGCGTGAGGGTTTGGGTGTGTGGGCTGGTGGCGGGTGTGGTGGCGATCGGTGTGGTCGGGGGCGGGGGGTTCGCCGGTGCCGACGCCGGGGGGCCGGAGGCCGATCTCGCCTATCACGGGTCCGTCTCGCTGGACCGTGGGCGGATCGACCTGCGGGTGACCCCGCGCAATCACGGGCCGTCCGCCGTCGCCGACGCGACGGTGCGGCTGGTCTGGTCGGCGCCGCTGGCCGCCCGGCAGGAGTTGCCGGACGGGTGCGCGCGGCTCGGGGCGCGGGAGGTCGTGTGCCGTACGGGGGCGCTGGCCGCCGATGGTGTGGGCGAGCAGATCGGGCTGAGCATGCGGCTTCGGGGCGCGCCTGCCGAGGTGACGCTGGAGATCGGTACGGTCTGGAACGGCGGTGTCGTGGACCGCAACCGGGGCAACGACCAGCAGCGTGTGCTCGTGCTGGACACCGGGGACCCGTACTACTTCTGAGGCGTGCTCGCGCGCGGGGTCACCGTCACCTCCGGGATGGTGCCGCCGCAGCGCAGTACGGCGTCCAGGGTGCGGAGGAACTCGGAGACGTCGAGCAGGTCGCCGGTCAGGTAGCCGCGTTGCCGC
This sequence comes from Streptomyces sp. NBC_00576, assembly GCF_036345175.1. Taxonomy (NCBI): domain Bacteria; kingdom Bacillati; phylum Actinomycetota; class Actinomycetes; order Kitasatosporales; family Streptomycetaceae; genus Streptomyces; species Streptomyces sp. NBC_00576. Next base: position 6,557,182 of record NZ_CP107780.1, read on the forward strand.
CAGACCGGTACGACCTCGGCGGCGTACGTCATGTCCCAGTCGTTGTTGAACTCGGTGCGGGAGTCGCCGCCGCCGCAGTCCCTGACCACGAACCGGGTGAAGCCGATGGAGGGATGCTCGACCCGGTACGCCTCCACCAGCTTCTCCAGGGCCGCCTTGCTGACGTGGTAGCCGGCGAACCCCGGCCAGGCCGGTGTGATCGACGCGCCGACCGTGGAGAGGTGGACGGCGGTGCCTGCGGACGCCGTGAGGTGGGGGAGCGCGGCGTTGGTGACGAGGGCGGCGCCGATCACGTTGGTGTCCATGATCCGGCGCCAGGTGTCGGCGTCGGTCTTCTCGACGGGGGCGAGGGGGCCGATGCCGGTGGTGTAGACGAGGGCGTCGATGCCGCCGAGTCCGTCGGCGGCCTCCTCGATCGCGGCGCGGCACGAGGACTCGTCGGTGACGTCACAGGCGATGGCGAGTGCGTCGGGGCCCGCCTCCTTCGCCGTGTCGACCAGGCGGTCGTGTCTGCGGGCGAGCAGGGCGACGCGGTTGCCCCGGCTGCTGAGGTCGATTCCCGTGCAACGGCCCAGGCCGCTCGACGCGCCGACCACCACAACTCTCATCGTGCTCGTCGTCATCGTCGCACTCGTCGTACCCATGAGAAGAATCTCATTCTCGTCAGATGAAAATCTCCCTCTGCTGCTTTCTGGCACGAGGTGGAATACCTCTGGAAGGGCAGCGGTTGTCGCACCCGGACGCTATAGTTGAAGAATAAACAACCTGGAGGGTGAGCGACCATGCAGTTCGGGATCTTCAGCGTCGGCGATGTCACACCGGACCCGACCACGGGACGTACGCCGACCGAACGCGAGCGGATCAAGGCCATGGTCGCCATCGCGCTCAAGGCCGAGGAGGTCGGCCTCGACGTCTTCGCGACCGGCGAGCACCACAACCCGCCGTTCGTGCCCTCGTCCCCGACCACGATGCTCGGCTACATAGCCGCGCGGACCGAGAAGCTGGTCCTCTCCACCTCCACCACCCTCATCACCACCAACGACCCGGTGAAGATCGCGGAGGACTTCGCGATGCTCCAGCACCTGGCCGACGGGCGCGTGGACCTGATGATGGGCCGCGGGAACACCGGCCCGGTGTACCCGTGGTTCGGGCAGGACATCCGCGAGGGCATCAACCTCGCCGTCGAGAACTACGCCCTGCTGCGCCGGCTGTGGCGCGAGGACGTCGTGAACTGGGAGGGGAAGTTCCGGACGCCGTTGCAGGGGTTCACCTCGACCCCCCGGCCCCTGGACGACGTACCGCCCTTCGTCTGGCACGGGTCGATCCGCTCGCCCGAGATCGCCGAACAGGCGGCCTACTACGGCGACGGCTTCTTCCACAACAACATCTTCTGGCCTGCCGACCACACCAGGCAGATGGTCGAGCTGTACCGGTCCCGGTACGCGCACTACGGGCACGGGACGCCCGAGCAGGCCATCGTGGGGCTGGGCGGCCATGTGTTCATGCGGAAGAACTCGCAGGACGCGGTACGCGAGTTCCGGCCGTACTTCAACGAGGCGCCGGTGTACGGGCACGGGCCCTCCCTGGAGGACTTCACCGACCAGACGCCGCTGACCGTCGGTTCCCCGCAGCAGGTCATCGAGAAGACGCTGGCCTTCCGTGACTACGCCGGTGACTACCAGCGCCAGCTGTTCCTGGTCGACCACGCGGGGCTGCCGCTGAAGACGGTGCTGGAGCAGCTCGACATGCTCGGCGAGGAGGTCGTGCCGGTGCTGCGGGCGGAGTTCGCCAAGGGGCGGGCGGCGGATGTGCCGGACGCGCCGACGCATGCTTCTCTGCTGGCTGCGGCTCAGGGCGCCTCGAAGGAGGAGAGCAGCGTATGAAGCTCGTCGTTGTCTCGGCGGGGCTGAGTGTTCCCTCGTCCACCCGGCTGCTGGCCGACCGGCTGGCTGCCGCGGTGGACCGGAAGACGGACGTCGACATCCAGGTCGTGGAGCTGCGAGAGCTGGCCGTGGAGATCGCGCACCACTTCACCAACGGGTTCCCGGGGCGGAAGCTGGCAGATGCGCTGGACGCGGTGACGGGGGCGGACGGGCTGATCGTGGTCACGCCGGTGTTTTCGGCCTCGTACAGCGGGCTGTTCAAGTCGTTCTTCGATGTGCTGGAGAAGGACGCGCTGGTGGGGAAGCCGGTGCTGGTCGGTGCGACCGGTGGATCGGCTCGGCATTCGCTGGTGCTGGAGCACGCGATGCGGCCGCTGTTCGCGTATCTGCGGGCTGTGGTGGTGCCTACGGCGGTCTACGCGGCCTCGGAGGACTGGGGTGCGCAGGGGCTCGCGGAGCGGATTGAGCGGGCGGCGGGGGAGTTGGTGGGGGCGATGTCGGGGGCGGCGGGTTCGGTGCGGGTGGCCGGGCCTGTGGTGGTGCCGTTTGCCGAGCGGCTCGCGGCGTTGCAGTGACCCTTGGTTTCCCGCCCACTCACCCGTCACCGCTCGAACAGTGAGAGGCGAGTAAGAGCCCCCCTTGGCACACTGGGCGCGTGCCACAAACCGTGCTGCTCGCCGAGGACGACCGCGCCATCCGCCACGCCCTGGAGCGGGCCCTGACTCTGGAGGGCTACCGGGTCACCGCGGTCGCCGACGGGGTCGAGGCGCTCGCCCAGGCGCATCGCACCCCGCCGGACATTCTCGTCCTGGACGTGATGATGCCCGGCATCGACGGGCTCCAGGTGTGCCGGGTGCTGCGTGCCGAGGGGGACCGTACGCCGATCCTGATGCTCACCGCGCTCGTGGAGACCGCCGACCGGATCGCCGGCCTGGACGCGGGCGCCGACGACTACGTCGTCAAGCCGTTCGACGTCGAGGAGGTCTTCGCCCGCCTCCGGGCACTGCTGCGGCGCACCGGCACGGGCGAACAGCGCCCGCTCAGGAGCGGCGCCCCCGTCGGCGTACACGCGTCGCACGTGGCGCAGGACCCCGCTGTTCCCGAGCGGCAGCTGACCGCCGCCGGGCTGCGGATGGATCTCCAGGCCCGGCGGGTGTGGCGCGGGACGCGGGAACTGGAGCTGACCCGGACCGAGTTCGAGCTGCTGGAACTGCTCGTGCGCAACGCCGGGATCGTGCTCGACCACTCCACGATCTACGACCGTATCTGGGGCTACGACTTCGGTCCGGGCTCGAAGAACCTCGCCGTGTACGTCGGCTATCTGCGCCGCAAGCTCGACGAGCCGGGCGCGTCGCAGCTGATCCACACGGTGCGAGGCGTGGGTTACGTCCTCCGGGAGGACTGAGTGATCCTGCGGAGGGCGGGACTGGCCTCGTTGCGGACCACCTTCGCCGTGTCGTTCGCCGCGGTCGCGGCCGGGGTGACGGTCCTGGTCGGGTTCCTGTCGTACGACGCCGCCGCACGGCTGGTCCGGGTGGACCAGCAGTCCGCCTTCGCCGAGGTCGTGCAGGACCTCCAGGACGAGGTGCGGAACAACAGGATGACTCCGCAGGACTTCTCGTCGTCCGAGCCGGGGCACGACATCGTCCGGCCCAGCCGTACCGATGTGCAGGTGCTCGGGCCTGGGGGAGGAATCGTCGACGGCGGCAGTCCGGCGCTGCCCGTCACCGCCGAGGACCGTCGCATCGCCGCGTCCCCGGTCGCCGGGCTGGCCGTGCAGCACAAGGACGTCGACGTCGGCCAGGACGTCTACCGCATCGCCACCGTCTCGCTGGGCGGCGAGCGGGGCGAGGGGCGGGGCGCCGTGCAGGTCGCGCAGGAGTTCAGCGACACGGAGGACCTCCTGCGGGAGCTTCAGCAGCGGACGATCCTTATGATGGCGGCGGTCGTCGTCGCGGCCGGGTTGTTCGGGTGGTGGCTGGCCCGGCGGATCACGCACCGGCTGCGCATCCTCGCCTCCGCCGCCGAGGACGTCGCCCGCACCCGCCGTCTCGGCATCCAGGTGCCGGTCACCGGGTCCGACGAGGTGGGGCGCCTGGGCCGGTCCTTCGACCGCATGCTCGGGCGGCTCGCCCAGTCGGAGGAGGACCAGCGCCGACTGGTCCAGGACGCGGGGCACGAGCTGCGCACCCCGCTCACCTCCCTCCGTACGAACATCTCGTTGCTGCGCCGCATCGACGAACTGCCGCCCGCGACCCGGGAGGACCTGGTCGACGACCTTGCCCTCGAAGCGCGTGAACTCACCGACCTGGTCAATGAGTTGGTGGATCTGGCGGCCGGCCAGTCGGACGCCGAGCCCAAGCAGCGGATCGATCTCGCCGACATCGCGGACGAGGTCGCGGTGGTGGCCCGGCGGCGTACCGGGCGCGAAGTCGTCGTACGGGCGAGCGGTGAGACGACCGCTGATGCCCGTCCCGCCGCGCTCCAGCGCGCGATGTCCAACCTCGTCGAGAACGCGGCCAAGTTCGACCGGGGCGGCACGACGCCGATCGAGATCGCGGTCACCGGGCCGGAACGGGCGCGGCAGGGCGGGCGCCAGGGCGCGATCCGGGTCGAGGTGCTGGACCGGGGGCCGGGAGTAGCCGAGGGCGACCTGCTGCGCCTGTTCGACCGGTTCTACCGCGCCGCCGACGCCCGTAGCCTGCCGGGTTCGGGCCTTGGCCTCTCCATCGTCCGCGAGGTGGCGATCGCGCACGGCGGGGCACCTTTCGCGAACCGGCGGGACGGGGGCGGGGTGGTCATCGGGTTCACGGTGGGTGGGGAGGGGTGAGTGCATCGGCATCGAGGCGGGCAGGGGTACGGCGGACGGTCGTCGGCGCAGGGCATAGGGCGTCACCTGTCTCGGCAACGGCGTCGGCATGTGAAAGACCGACAGAGGATTCCGCACCGGGCAGAACCAGAGCAGGCCGCGCGGGCCCAACTTGACTTCACACTCCGGATGATCGCGCGGGGCTCTTCGCCTTCCAGCACCAGGGAGGGTGCCGGAGCCTGCCCTCCGATACGCCGATCATTCGGGCCCGGGCCCGTGCGCCCATTCCTGGTCGAGGATGCTGAAGACCTCGGAGTCACGCCAGCCGTCCCGGATCAGCGCGGTGTGCCGGTGTCGGCCCTCGTGGGCCATGCCGAGCTTGCCCAGCACCCGGGCCGACGCGACGTTGCGAGGATCGCAGGTCGCATAGATCCGGTGCAGTCCCATCAGCCCAAACCCTTTGCCGAGAAGCTCCCCGCCGATGACTGTGCCCACGCCTCGACCCCACACCCGAGGATGCACGAGATACGAGATCTCGCCCTGGCGGTGGGCCAGGCTACGAACCTTGAGCTCGCCGATACCGACGAGTTCACCGTCGAGGCAGGCCGCATACACGAATCTCGCCTGCGGGGACCGCAGCCGGGCATCCACCGCGCCTTGGACGAAGTCTCGGGTCTGTTCCTCGGTGTTCGGCCCCCACGCCTGGTAGCGGCAAGCCTCCGGCAGGCCGGCGAAGGCATGGACAGCGTGCCAGTCACCGACAACGAGCTCGCGCATAGTTACCGAGGCTTTGATCACGAGGCGATCCTGTCAGGCCTGTGTCCTTCAAGGATTGTCGTGCGGTGAGTCGGCCGGCCTGGCCGCGGTCGGCCGACTCACCAGCGGTTTCGGGGTCAGTTCTTGCCGAGGAGCTTGGTCATCTCCGTGATCTCGGCGTTCTGGGTGCGGATGACGTCGTCGGCCATGGAGGTGGCGGGGGCGTACTTGCCCTTGGTCTTCTCGGTGGTGGCCATCGTCACGGCGCCCTTGTGGTGCTCGATCATCATGGTCAGGAAGTTCTTGTCGAACTCCTTGCCAGAGGCGGCGTGGTCCATGCCGGGCATCGATTCCATCCCTTCCATGGACTCCATGCCGGGCATCGACTCCGTCGACGTCGGGACGTCCTTGCCCCAGGTCTTCAGCCAGTCCGTCATGGTCTCGATCTCCGGGGCCTGAGCCTTCTCGATGCGGGCGGCGAGGGACTTGACCTCGGCCGACGAGGCCTTGTCGGCCGCCTCTTCCGCCATCGCCAGGGCGCCCTTGTGGTGGGGGATCATGCCCTGCGCGAAGGTGACGTCCTGGGCGTTGTGGTCCTCGGCCTTGCTGCTGCTCCCTGCGCCTGCGGCACTGCTGCTGTCGCTGTTGCCGTCGTCGCTGCCGCAGGCGGTGAGTGTGAGGGCGAGCGTGGCGGTGGCGGTCAGGGCGAGGAGGGTCTTGCGGGTTTTGCGCATGCTGGAACTCCTGTTGTGCGAAAGGGAATTGAGGTGCGTGGGCACGCCGGTGGCGTGCGGCGACCTCTAGATCCGCAGGAGTTGGAGTTCGGCGAGAGACGGTGGCGCTCTCGCGCCCTCGGGGGAGCGGGGCAGCGAGCGGTCGGCGCGGGCGGTCAGGACCGAGGCGCCGGCCGGGTCGGGCGTGAGGGCGGGGAACGTATGGCCCGCCGGAACGGCGCCGGACGCGCAGGTCGCGTCGGCGTGCTGGGAGTGGCCGCCGTGCGATCCCATACCGTGGCAGACGGATTCGTCGGCAGGCCCTGCCCGCATTTCCATCCGCTGTTCCTGCTGGCCATGGTGGGAGGCGTCCGTCATCCCGACGGACATACCGCCCGGCCCGAGGCCGTGCATCGCGAGGACACCCGCCAGCAGCCCGAGCACGACGAACGCACGCGCCCACCACAACGGGGGGTGCGTGCGCTGCTGTCGCTGTGCGCGGGCTGTCACGTGGGGCATCCTAGCGGGGTGAATGTATAGGGGTACGGGGTATCCCTATGTGCGTTCCCTCTTTGGCCGTACGGCAGGAAGTACGGCCGAAACGGCACTCCAGCTCATCGAAGCCGCAGAGCTATGAGAGCTTGCTGCTCGCAATCTTGGTTATTTGATTCACCTTGTGCTGCCGTTTTGGTGACTTCTATCATCCGCATATCTGCCCGCGAACCCCAGAGGCCCCCCGATGAAGTCGATGAAGTCGATGCAGCAGCCCCAGCCCCACCTGCCCCTCGACCTGCCCGTCGACCTCGACGAAGCCGTCCACCGGTGCCTCGTCGCCGGTTTCGACGGCACCACCGGCGTCCCGCACACCCTCAAGCGGCTCATCGACCGGGGCCTCGGCGGGGTGATCCTCTTCACCCGCAACGTGCGCGACGCGGACCAGGTCCGCCGCCTCACCGACGAGCTGCGAGCCCTGCGCCCCGATCTCCTCGTCGCCATCGACAACGAGGGCGGCGGCATCGGGCACCTCGTCGCCGCGGGCGCCCCCGAGGTGCCCGGTTCGTACGCCCTCGGCGTCGTCGACGACCCGGACCTCACCGCCCGCTGCGCCGACGCCCTCGCCGGTCACCTCACCTCGCTCGGCATCACCGTCTCGTACGCCCCCGTGGCCGACCTCCAGCATCACCCCGACAACCCGATCGTCCGTACCCGCTCCTTCGGCGCCGAGCCCGGCCTCGCCGCCCGTCACCTCCGCGCCTGGATCACGGCCACCGAGGCACGCGGGATCGCCTCCTGCGCCAAGCACTTCCCCGGCCACGGCGGCACGGTGACCGACAGCCACCACGAGATGGCGGTCGACCGGCGCTCGTACGACGAGATCCGCGCCGATGTCGAGCCGTTCCGGGCCGCCGTGGCGGCGGGCGTGCCGATGCTGATGAGCGCGCACGTGGTGTACCCGGCGCTGGATCCGGAACGGCCCGCGACCCTCAGCCGCCGCATCCTGGGCGACCTGCTCCGCCACGACCTCGGCTTTGACGGGGTCCTGGTCAGCGACGCCCTGGAGATGAAGGCGATAGCCGACCGGTACGGCGAGGCGGCCGGCGCCCGGCTCGCCCTCGCCGCGGGCGCCGACCAGGTGATCGTGGCGGTACCGGACCTGACGACCACCCTGGCCTGCCGGGACGCGGTGATCGGCGCGCTGCGGGAGGGCATGCTCGCGGAGGAGCGGGTACGGGAGGCCGCCGGGCGGGTGCGGAGGCTGGCGGAGCGGTATGCGGGGGCGGTGGGGGAGGGCGCGGTCGGGCCGTGGGACGCGGGTGCCGGCCTGGAGGCGGCCCGGCGGGCCGTGCGGGGCACTCTGGAGGGTGCGCGGGCCGGTGGGTTCACGGCGGCGCCCGGAGCGTATGTCGTCGACCTGTTTCCGCCGCCGCATCCCGCGCTGAACTGGGGCGGCGAGGATCTGCTGAGCGCGGTGCGCGCGCTGGATCCCACGGCTTCGGGCATGGCGCTGAACGAGACTCCGGTGGATCCGGCCGCTCTGGTCGAGGGGGTTCTGCGGCGGGCGGCCGGGGTGCCGTTGGTGGTCGCCACGTCGGACGCCGGGTTGTATCCGTGGCAGCGGGAGCTGCGGGAGGCGCTGGTGGCCGGGCGGGGGGACGCGGTGGTGGTGGAGACCGGGTTGCCGGATCGCGCCGCCGCGTGGTGTTCGTACGGGCGGGGGCGGGTCAATTTGCGGGCGTTGGCCGAAGTGCTGGTGGGGCGTGTCTGAGGGCGGGTGTTGGATGTGGGCCGGTGGGGGCTGGTCGCGCAGTTCCCCGCGCCCCTGAAAGCAGGCCGGTCACTACCGGCCCGGCTCGAACTCACGCCCTCCTCTACTCGCTGATCGCCCCGCTCAAAGGGGCCGTACGACTTCCTTGATCCCCCGCGCGGCCAAGTACGCCTCGTCCTCGGCCCGCTCCGCCAGCACAACCGCCGGGCGTACGCCGTCCTCCGCCCGCAGCCGCATCCACGCCTCGAAGTACGCACCCCCGGGCCCCGACACCGAGCGCGTGCCCGGAGTGCAGTGCAGGACCAGGGCGGTCGTACGGGGTTCGGCGGGGCGGGGTTCGGCGCGCAGCTCGGCGACCGTCTCCGCGAGGGCCTCGGCGATGGGCTTCGGGCGGCCCGTGGAGTCGAACAGGCCGAGGGTGTACTCCAGTTCGGGGAAGTCGGCGAGGGAGCGGTCGACATCGTGGGAGCACCACCAGGTGACGCCGTACAGGTTGGCGCAGTCGACGGCGTTGCGTACGGTCGCGCGGGCGAAGCCGGGGGCGTCGGCCGCCGGGATGTGCGGTTCGGGGGCGCCGGTCTCCTGGACCCAGACGGGCCGGGCGGGGTCCTCGGCGTACGCGGTGGCCAGTTCCACGCCGTACTCCGCCAGGTGCTGGACCTGCGGGGAGCGGGGGCCGTAGCGGCGGGCGCAGTCGGCCGAGAACACCCAGGGGTGGACGGTCGTCAGGTCGCCCTTGCGGGCCGAGGCCTCCGGCGTGAAGGGGTGGTCGTCGCTGTACCAGGCGGCGTCGTACGCGGAGTGTGTGACCAGGCCTGCCGCGCCCGCCGGGCCCAGTCCGGCGCGGGCGGCGGCCAGCAGTGTGTCGAGGTAGTGGTCGATGTCGGCCACCGTCACCGGGTTGTGTTCGACCAGGTTGTTGAGCTCGTTGCCGAGCTGGAGGCCGAGGAGGTTCGGGCGGCCGGCGAGCGCGCGGCCCAGTGTCCGCAGCAGCTCGGCCTGCGCCTCGATCGCCTCCGGGTCCGTGAAGACGTTGCGGTGGTGCCAGCTGCGGGTCCATTCCGGGTAGAAGTCGAAGCTGGAGAGGTGGCCCTGTACGCCGTCCACCATGACGTCGAGGCCCGCCTGCGCCGCCACGTCCACGAGCTGCGCCACCTGGTCGACGGTGGAGGCGCGGATGAGCGTGCGGTTCGGCTGGAGCAGCGGCCAGAGCGGGAAGATCCGTACGTGGTCCAGGCCCAGCCCGGCGATCTGGTCCAGATCCTCGCGGGCGAGGGCCGGGTCGAAGTCGTACCAGGAGTGGAACCAGCCCCGGCGCGGCGTGTAGTTGACGCCGAAACGAGGGGCGGGAGACAGGGCGGGGGGTGTGCTCACGGGTCCTCCTCGGACGTGCGTGACTGCGCCGGGCCGCGAGTCGGGTCTTGTCCTCGGCGAATGTATGAACCACCATAGTGCGCGATGAGCAATGAATTGAACCAGGATTTGGGCAGGGACTCGGACGGGAACCTGGATCGGGATTCGGGCCGGGGTTCGGGCCGGGGTTCGGGTCAGGATCCCGGCCGGGACGAGGACGGTCCGGCTGCCTTCGACGCCCTCGTGGTCGGGCTCGACGCCGGTGGCACGCGTACGCGCGCCGTGCTGGCGTCGGCCTCCGACGGGCGCGTGCTCGGCGAGGGCGTCGCCGGTCCGGGCAACGCCCTCACCGTCCCCGTACCGCAGCTCACCGAGCACCTCGCCGAGGCACTCACCCGGGCGGTGCCGGAGCCGGACCGGCCCCGGGTCGTCGCCGTCGCGGGCGGCTTCGCGGGCGCCGCGGGCACGGCCGACGAACCAGGCCGCGTCTACGCCCTGGCCGCGCTGACGGAAGCCCTGCGGCGGCTCGGCATCTGCGCGCGGGACATCCGGATCTGCAGTGACATCGAGGCCGCGTTCGCCGCCGCCCCTGGCGCCCCGGCGGACGGGCTGGCCCTCGTCGCCGGTACGGGCGCCGTCGCGATGCGCATCACCGCCCGCCACTGCGAGAAGACCGTCGGCGGCGACGGCTGGCTCCTCGGCGACGACGGCGGCGGCTTCTGGATCGGCCGGGAAGCGGTCCGGGTCGCCCTGCGCATGGCGGACCGGCGGGGCGGCGACACGGCTCTGGCGGTGCTGGTGGGACGGGAGTTGGGGGTGCCGGACGCGGCGCTCGCGGTCGAGGGCGAGGCGTTGGCGTACGAGGGGAAGGTATCGGCGTACGAGGGTGAGGCGTCGAGGTACGGGAGTGAGGCATCGGCGTGCGGGAGTGAGGGCGGCGTCGGTCGGCCCTGGCCCCGTGCGGCCCGCGAGGCCTACCGCCGGCACGTCCTGCCCGCCGTCATGGCGGAACCGCCGGTCCGGCTGGCCCGGTTCGCCCCGCTGGTCGCCGAGGCGGCCCGGGCGGGGGATGCTCTCGCGCAGGCGATCCTCGACGAGGCGGCCGGTCATCTCGCCGACTGTGTACGGGCGTTGGAGCCGAGGCCGGGCGAGTCGGTGGTCGTGACGGGCGGCCTGCTCGGCCCGGAAGGCCCACTGACCGTTCCCCTGGACCGGCAGCTGGGCGCCCTCGGCCTGGAGGCGCACTGGGTCCCCGACGGCAGCCGGGGCGCGGTGGCCCTGGCCCGACTCGCCCACGACAGCGGGCCCGACACGCACCCGGAGCACAACCAGTGACCGTGTCCCCTCTCTACCGAGACCCCGCCGCCCCGATCGACGCCCGTGTCGCCGACCTCCTGGCCCGGATGACACTGCGCGAGAAGGTCGGCCAGCTCAACCAGCGGATGTACGGCTGGGACGCCTACCGCCGCCGCCCGGACGGCGAGTTCGAGCTGACCGAGGCCCTGTACGAGGAGACCGACCGCTTCGAAGGCCTGGGCGCCCTGTACGGCCTCCTGCGCGCCGACGCCTGGTCCGGCGTCGACCACTCGACGGGCGCCGACGCGCAGACGGGCCCGGCACTGGCCCACCTGGTCCAGCGCCACGTACTCGAACGCAGCCGCCTCGGCATCCCGGCCCTGTTCGTCGAGGAGGTACCGCACGGGCTCATGGCCCTCGACGGCACGGTCCTCCCCGTCAACCTGGCGGTGGGCGCCACCTGGGACCCGGACCTGTACGAGCGGGCGGCATCCCACGCCGCCGCCGAACTCCGCGCCCGGGGCGGCCACTTGGCCCTGGTCTCGGCGCTGGACATCGCCCGCGACCCCCGCTGGGGACGTACGGAGGAGTGCTTCGGGGAGGACCCGTACCTTGCCGCGCGTCTGACGGAGGCGCTGGTGAGAGGCGCGCAGGGGGACGTGGACGAGCAGGGGAGATTCTCCCCGGACAAGGCTCCGGTGGTCCTGAAGCACTTCGCCGGCCAGGGTGCGACCGTCGGCGGCCGGAACTCGGCCGAGTCTGAGCTGGGCCCCCGTGAACTCCACGAGATCCACCTCCCGGCAGCGAGGGCCGGCGTACGGGCGGGTGCCGCGGCGGTCATGGCCGCCTACAACGAGGTGGACGGCATCCCGTGTTCGGCCAACAGCTCTTTGCTGAACGGGTTGTTGCGCGGGAGCGGGAGCGGGGATCGCGGCTGGGGCTTTGCCGGCCTGGTCATGGCCGACGGACTGGCCGTGGACCGCCTGGCCCGCATCACCGGCGACAAGGTCTCCGCAGGCGCTCTCGCCCTCAACTCCGGTATCGACCTGAGCCTTTGGGACGAGGGTTTCACGCACCTGGCGGAGGCGGTGGAACGGGGCCTGGTGAAGGAGTCGGTGCTCGACGCGGCCGTGTCCCGCGTCCTGACCCTGAAATTCCGCCTGGGCCTCTTCGAACACCCTTATGCGGCAGCCGAGTTGCCGCCCCCTTCGCCCGAGGCCGGCCGTTCTCTGAGCACAGCCCTGGCGCGCTCGGCCGTCACCCTCCTCCACAACAGGGCGGGCGTCCTGCCCGTCGACCCGGCGAGGGTCTCCCGCATGGCCGTCGTCGGCCCGCACTCCGCCACCACGGCCCACCAACTCGGCGACTACACGGCCCCCCAACGCCCCGGCACAGGAACCAGCGTCCTGGCCGCCCTGAACCGCCTCACCCTCCCCGAGACGGAGATCCGCCACGCCCGAGGCTGCGCCCTGACCGGCGACGACCTCTCCGGCATCCCCGAGGCGGTGGAGGCGGCAGCCGCCTCCGACCTGGCCGTACTGGTCCTGGGCGGCAGCAGCGCCCGTACCCCGGACACGGAGTTCGACGCCAACGGCGCCGCCCGGACGATCGTCTCGGAAATGACCTGCGGCGAGGGCGTCGACCTGGCCGGCCTGCGCCTGGGCCGGGCCCAACACGCCCTGCTGGACGCGGTGACGGCGACGGGCACACCCACGGTCGTCGTCCTCGTCCAGGGCCGCCCGCACGCGGTCCCGGAGGCGGCGGAGCGTGCGGCTGCCCTCCTGTCCGCCTGGTACCCGGGCCCCTGGGGCGGCGAGGCGATCGCCGAGATCCTCCTGGGCCACACCGCCCCCACCGGCCGCCTCCCGGTCTCGGTGCCGCGCTCGGCGGCCCAACTCCCCGTCCACTACAACCACAAGGACACGGAGTACGGGTCGTACGCGGACGAGGACGCCGAGCCGCTGTACCCCTTCGGGCACGGCCTGACGTACACGACGTTCGAGTACGGGGCTCCGAACATCGGTCGGGACGGCGCCAGTTGCGCGGTCGAGGTGACCAACACCGGGGAACTGGCAGGGCGTTCGGTTGTCCAGCTGTACATCCGCCCGCTGCGTACGACGGTGTGGCCCCGGACCCTGGAGCTCCGCGCCTTCCGGAGCATCGACCTGGCGCCGGGGGAGTGCCGTACGGTCACGTTCGCTCTCGGGGTGGATCAACTCGCCCAGGTGGACGGGGACTTGGAACGGGCGGTACTGCCGGGGAGCGTGGAGATCCGGGTCGCGGAGTCGGCGCGCGGGGCGTTGGACGCCGTACCGGTGATCGTCACGGGCGGCCCGGCAGGATGACAAGTCATGGCAGTGTCCCAGGGCGCCCTGCGGCGTTCGGCGTTCGGCATGAACTCCGGGACACACTAGGACGGGCCGTCGAGCGGCCGGAGGAAGCGTCGCTCGTACCGCCTGATGCAGCGGGTGTCACGCGCCAGTTGGATCGCTTCCTGGCACTCGGCGTCGGACATGCTGTCCGTGCGGTACTGCTCGTACGCGGCCATGCTGGGGAAGGTGAAGAGGGCGTAGGCGATGTCGCTGTCGCCCTCGCTCGGCAGGAAGTAGCCGTGGTGCGTCCCGCCGAAACGGTTGACGAGCCGGACCCAGCGGCGGCCGTATTCCTCGAAGTCGTCGAGTTTGTCGGCGTCGATCTCGTACTTGAGATGAATGGTGATCACGCCTGCATGATGCCGTGTGTGGGTTCGGGGAGACGCCGGATCAGTGATCAGCCGACAGGGTCCTCGCCGTCGTGTACGCGGGCGGCGATGGTTCGCGCGCACACCAGGGACTCGGTGCGCGACGTGTCGACCTCCAGGTCATAGACGACGCTCTCGTGAACCACGTCCGCCTGCGCCGCGGCCATCCCCCGGGCCCGGTCTCCCCGGGCGGCCTCGCGGCCTGCGGCGACGGCGCTCTCGCATCGGACGCCGACCCAGAGCACGCCCGGTTCACCAAGCTCACCCAGGTCGCCAAGAGCCTTACGCCACCGCTGCTGGGACGCCGCTCCGCCGAGGAAGACGTCGTCGATGACGACCCGGGCGCCCGCCCGGACCATCGCCACGACACCTTCCCGCCAGGCCGCCTCCAGCGCCAGGAAGTCCTCACCGACGCTCACCTGGCCGTCCGCCGTGATCCCGATCCCCGCGTCCGACTCCTGCATCCTCGCGGGCAGGGCGTCGACGAACGAGTCGCACCCGAACGCCAGCCACGGATCCGGCATTACGGCTTGCAGACACCGTACGATCTCGGACTTCCCCGAGCTGGAACCACCGTTGAGAATGATCATCTGGGTTGTCACCGCGCCACACTAATCTCCCTTGCCGGGGCCCGCAGAGCGCTAGCGTCGGTCCCATGATCGTATGGCTCAACGGAACCCACGGCGCGGGCAAGACGACGACCAGTCCCCTCGTGCAGCAACTGATCCCGGATTCAAGGGTGTTCGACGCCGAGAAGGTCGGCGAGACCCTCATGGACATCACCCCGGGGCTGCCCGACACGGACAACTTCCAGCACTGGCCGCCGTGGCGACCGCTCGTCGTCGAGACCGCCCGCCGCGTACTCGACTACACCGGCGGCACCCTGGTGATACCCATGACCGTCCTGGTCGAGGAGTACTGGCGCGAGATCAGCACAGGCCTCGCCCAACATGCCATCCCCGTACGGCACTTCGTTCTCCACGCCGACCAGGACACCCTCCGCGGCCGCATCGCGCACGACACCGTCCTCGGTCCCGACTCCCCGTTCCGCCTCAAATACCTCGAGCCCTACGCCGAGGCGGCCCGCACCTGGCTGCACGCCGAGGCCGAGGTCATCGACACCACACACCTCACGCCCGACCAGGCCGCCCTGGTGATCGCGGAGGCTGTGAAGAAGTGAGACCCGCCTGCCATCCGGAACGCCCACGACGACGGCACATCGGCTGTGCATGATGCGGTTACGGGCGGTGGCGTCTTCGCAGTTCGGCCAGCCGTTCGCGTGCGGCGACACTTCCAGCCGTGGGTGGGGTGGCATTGGCCGGACGGGGCACTTCTGGCGGAAGGGGAATATCCAGTGCTGCCGACACTTGGGTGAAGGTCATCTCCATGTCGATGTGGGCGAGATGAGCAAGGGCGCCGGCACCTCGCCCCCTGAACCGTGCCTCCTTCCTGGGTTCGCTTCGCCACCAAGCAGGTCGATGAGGGCGCAGAATTCTTCGTTCGGCACAGCGGTCCTCCTCGTTCCGGCTATGGCGCCAACAAGCGTTCGGGTTTCCGGGCCAGGAAGGTGGCGACTGTCCTGCGCGCGCCTTCGTCGGGCTCCTGCACCAGCCGCGAGGTGATCACCAGTCCGGCCCGGTTCAGCAGCTCGGCGATCCGCTCGGCCGGGAGCAGGTGGGACTCGTAGGACACCGGGTGGCCGCCGTACGCCTGCGTCGGGCGGAGGTGTAGATACTCGTCGTCTCCCACGTGGCCGGCCAGCATCAGGAGGCCGCCGGGGGCGAGGGTGCGGTGGAACTCGGCGTAGACGAGGGGGAGTTGTTCCGGTGGGGTGTGGTGCGTGGAGTAGTAGGCCAGGATGCCGCCGAGTTCGCTGTCCCGGATCGCGAGGCTGGTCATCGAGCCCACGGTGAAGTCCAGGTCCGGATAGGCCCGGCGGGCCAGCTCGATCATCTTCGGGGACAGGTCGACGCCGAACGCGGGCACACCCAGGGCTGCCAGGTGCGCGGTCACCTTGCCGGGACCGCATCCCAGGTCCGCGACCGGGCCGAGGTCAGCCACCTGCAGGGCTTCGGCGAACGCGGCCAGCATCGCGCGCGACAAGGGATCCAACTCCGCCGGGTTCTTGACGAGTTGGGCGTAGTCGGCGGCGACGGTGTCGTACGAATCACGGATCGCGGCGAGGTGGGAGGGAGCGGGCGCGTGGGTCACGGGGCGACTTTAGGGGAGGGTGCTGACACGGGCCGTGGGTTTCCGAGTAGGTGATGGGCGGTCGAGTCAGGCTGGACCCCATCAGAGCACGGACGGGCCGATCCGAGGCGGAAGAGCCCAGGGCGCCCCGCTGGCGCTCGATGACGAGAAACCAGCATCCGCCACCGGTCATGGCGTCGCCTCACGGCCCCCGCGCCTGTGTACACGGAGGCGCGTACACTGGAGTCATGGATGAAAGCGCTGTGACCGTACGCGAAGCCCGTGCCCACCTCGCAGACCACATCAACCGTGCCGAGCAGGGCACCCCGACGATAATCACCCGCAATGGCGCACCAGTGGCAGCTCTCGTACCCATCGCCGACTTCAACGCACTGGAAGACGCGGCGGACGAACTGCTCGCGCGCGAGGCGGAAGCCGTTCTGGCCGAGGGCGGCCCCACCGTGACCATGGCCGAGCTGCTTGCCGACCTGTTCACCGAGCGGGATGCGGGCGCGGCGTGAAGTACGCGTTCAGGTTTACGACGGCTGCACAGCGGCAACTCCGCGCAATCGACCGACCAGCCGCAATGCGAGTTCTCGCCGCGCTGACCGCTCTCGGCGACGACCCGTACCGTGAAGACGCCGACGTCAAGAAACTCACCGGACCGACTGGTCTGTACCAGCTCCGAGTCGGCAGCTACCGGGTTGCGTACCAGGTTCTGGACGGCGAGCTCGTCATCCTGGTCGTCAGGGTCGGTGACCGTCGCGACGTCTATCGCAACATTTGATGGGTGGTTTCCGGGGAGCCTCAGTCCCAGTCGGGCGCGGGCTGGTCGACTTGGCCGCCCTGGTGCGGCGATGGACTGTAGTCCTTGGTTCCGCCGGGGAGAGCCGCCACGCATGCTGACGAGCACGCATTGACCAACAAGGGCAGGACGTCGGTAGCCACGCGCAAGGAGATCCAGACCTGGCGGAATCCGCCCTTCTCTATCGGCCGGTCACAGACACTGCACGAGCGGATGGCTGTCGCTCCCCAGCGACTGGGGTCCAGGCCGGCCAGATCGGGGAGATCGTTTTCCGCGGCGGAGCTCCGAGGCGGCTGGAGCCGTGGGAACTGCGGACGCAACTTGTAGTTGCCGAACAACGACCGTGTGCTGACCGTGCTGCGGACCAGCCGAGAGCATCTGGTGATCTCGTACGGGAACCAGTGCAGGCGGTTCGATGTGTAGGGAGTGAACTGCTCCAGGCTGGTCATGGCACCGATCTCGGGCGGAACCCGGACCAGGTTGCTGCCGTAGAGCATGAGGTGTCTGACCGCTGTCAGTTTGGAGATGGACGGAGGCAGAGTGACGATCTGCCGCCGTTCCTGTGGGCTGAGTTCGGCCAGCGGACGGAACTCCTCCCGACCGTCGGAGGCCGCCTCGTCGATCAGCGCGAGCAGATGCTGCCAGCCTGCCGAGGAGGTGTCCTGAAGCTCGGCGTGGAAATCGACGCGGGCGTGCGGACGCACGTTGTACTGATCGAAGCACGAGCAACTGTCCTGGTAGGGCTCCGATCCCTGATGGTCCGTATTCGACGGGTCGACCCAGTGGTTCTCGAACAGTTTCGGCTTTTCCTTGTCCACCATGGCGCCAAGATACGGATCCTGCGCCGGCCCGGACCAGGGGCTGGGTGCTGGGTGCTGAACGTATGCGAGGTGGGGACGCCAACCCCACCTGGGGCGGGGCACCCCGCAGTTGCTGTGCCCCGACCCCAACCCGGCTTCGTTATCGGCGTAGCCGCCGCGACCGGCATCCACTGCGCACCCGTATACGCCCTCGCCCGAATGCGCTGCCTCGCGCAAGCCGTCCGACTCGGTGCCGGCGATGGAAGCCCCTCCAGGGGATCGACGCCCGCCTCGTGATCCGGAGCCGGGAGCTACCTCGCCCGTCCATAACGGTTCCCCGGACAGAACACCTAGCGCTCAGCCTTCTCCCACGGCCGGACCCCGAGTTTTCCGGTGGTTCCGAGGTCGAGGTTCGGGTTCACCGTCACCGGGGCGGCGCCGGCCTTCGCCCGGACCCGTACGTAGGGCACGTTCACCGGCGTGCCGAACTCGGTGGTGTTGCGCCAGACCAGGCCGGCGGTCGCCGACTCGCCGGGGGTGAGCGTGATGGGACGGGGCTGCTTGTCGGGCCCGGCGCCGGTGGTGATCTCGCCGCTGCCGTCGAGGATCTCGACGCCGTCGACGGGCTTGAGCTCGTTGTCCAGGAGCTCCAGCATTGGGTAGCCCTCGACGGTGTAGTCACGCGTGCCGCAGTTGTCGAGGTGCAGGCCCACGACGCGCAGTCCCATGGCCGCGTCGCCCTCGTCGGCGCTGACCCGGATGCCGGAGGCAGGGCACGTGCCCGGCGCGGCCGGCGCCTCGCTCGCGGGGACCTTGGTCACTTCGAGCACCTTGGCCTGCGTCACCCGTGGCGCGGCGGGCGGCAGTTCCCCGGCTCGGACCGTGCCCCGCACCGTCTTCCCGGGGCCGACGTCGCGCACGGTCGAGGTCTGGTTGGTCACGGCCCCGCCGTCACCGCTCATGAAGGTGAAGACGACCGAGTAGGTCAGGGTCTCGGTGCTCCCGTTGGTGACCTCGTAGCCGGCGCTGACCCCCGAGTCCGTGGCGAGGCTGTCGGCGGAGACGGAGTAGCTGTGGGTGGACGAGGGCGAGGGCGAGGCCGTCGGGAGGGTCAGCGAGGTGATGCGTACGCCGTCCTTGCCCGGATCGTCGACCTGCGTAGCGGATGGCCCTTCGGCCGCGCCGGCGCCGGTGTTCCTGGCGCCGGCGTGCTCCGTCCCGCAGGCCGTGAGCAGCAGAGCGGTCGTGGCGACAGCCGACAGGAAGGGGGCGGTTCTGGCGAGAGCCGGGCGGAGGGGGGCTGGTCTGCGCATCCGGTTATCTGATCAGGGCGTGAACCCTGTGCGTGTGATGGAGGCCATAGCTCCGGTCACGGGGGTGTCACAAGTGTGGCGGGCAGCGGGCGGGTTGGGCGGGGCAGGCGGCCACGATCCGGTCGAACGGAGTCGGTCTCAAGGTCGGCGGGCATCATGGCACCGCCTCCTTCCTGCTCAGGATGTCGGCGAACGCCTCGGTGACGACCGACGCGTTCGCCTAGGACACGCCGCTGTTCGGCAACCCCGCCCATGGGGGAGGACGGAATGCGCTGCCTCGCCGACGGCCTGCACCTCGGCCCCGGCGATCAGCACCCGGCCGCCGGTTCTGAACCCCACGCTGGAGGCGTAGGACGGCTTCTCGGCGGAGCGCATCCGTCATCACAACCCCATCACAACTTTCAGCCATACGCGTGGCTTTGAGTTGTCCGATGTGGGTGGATATCTCGTCAAACGAACCTCGTTTGTAAGCGCAGTCGCTTGGGATCGTCGGTGATTTATCACAAATGTCAGGATGGTTGGCGCGATTTGTAGGTACCTTGCGGCCAAGGTAAGAAACCGGTGATCTTCTTCCTAGATTCCTGTGATCTGATCACGCCGCTCGCGGCGCACTCGGCGTCAGAGCGTGATGACAGGGGTTGTGTTGAGGCTCAAGGGGAGATGGGTTCCGGGTTCAGGGGGGCGGGCGAGACTGCCGCGTATCTCGCTGAGACGGACCGCACTGGCGGTGGCCGCGGTGCTGGCGGCGGAAACGGCGCTGGTGTCGGTGGCGTCGGGGACGGTGTTCGCCGCTTCCGTAACTGCCGAGGTCTCGGCGACATCGAAGGACACGAAGTCGGCGGCGTCGTCGGCGGATTCGACGGCTGCGGCGTTGTTGATGGCGCGGTTGCAGGGTCGGAAGATCGAGGTGTCGTCGGAGCGTTCGGCGTCGTCGACGACGTATGCGCTGGCGAACGGGCAGTTGCAGACATCGACGTACGCGGCGCCGATCCGGCAGCGGGTGGACGGTGTCTGGCGGAACATCGACACCGCGTTGTCCGACGAGGGTGCGGCTCTGGAGCCGGAGGTGGCGGCGGCGGACATCACAGTCTCGGACGGCGGCGACACCTCGCTGGCGTCGGTGACCAAGGGCGCCAGGTCGTTCGGGATGGGCTGGCAGGAGAAGCTGCCGACCCCGTCCGTGAAGGACGACACCGCTTCCTACGACCTCGGGGAGGGCCAGAAGCTGACGGTGACCGCGTTGTCGCAGGGCTTCAGCCAGAACGTGGTCCTGGACAAGGCGCCGGAGGGTCCGCTGGAGTACCGGATCCCGATGCGGCTGAAGGGGCTTGAGCTGTCGGTGGCCGGATCCGGGCACCTGTTGCTGAAGGACGCGGCCGGCAAGCTGGTCGCCGAGGCGCCCGCGCCGATGATGTGGGACTCCTCCAAGGACCGTAAGTCCGGCGAGTCGAAGCACCAGGCCAGGGTCGCCACCAAGGTCGAGACCGCTGCCGACGGGTCACAGACCCTCGTTCTCACCCCGGACGCCGGGTACTTCACCGGCAACAAGCTGACTTATCCCGTCACTGTCGACCCGACCTCCACCCTCGCGGTCACCGCGGACACGTGGGTGGCGACCAACTACACCGACTCGCAGGTGTCCTCGGACGAGCTGAAGTCGGGGACTTACGACGCGGGCACGACCAAGGCCCGTTCGTACCTGAGGTTCGATGTCGCCGCCTTCAAGGGCAAGCACATCACCGACACGAACCTCGCGCTGTATTCGTACTACTCCTCGACCTGTGCCACCACCGGTGCGGGGACGGAGGTGCGGCGGGTCACCGGGACGTGGACCTCCTCCGACATCACCTGGGCTGTTCAGCCGGCCACCACCACGACCGGTGCGGTGACCAGCACGGCGGCCAAGGGCTACAGCGCTTCCTGCCCGGCGGGAACGGTGAACTTCGACATCGACGCCATCGTGCAGGCGTGGGCGGACGGTTCCACCAACCAGGGTGTGCGGATCGCGGGCGCCTCGGAGACCGACTCCACCACCTGGCGGCGCTACCGTTCCGCGAACTACGTGTCCGGGGACGGCTCGACCGAGCCGCACCTGACGGTGACGTACAACTCCTACCCGGCGGTGCCGAGTTCGACGGCGATCGCGCCGTCGCAGGTCAACGCCTACAACGGCAAGCGGTACGTCACTTCGCTGACCCCGACGCTGTCGGCGAAGGTGACGGATGCGGACGGGGCCAACGCCCAGGCGCAGTACGAGATCACCGCGGATCCGGCATACGCCGACACCACGTACACGTACACCGGATACGGCACGACAGTGACCTCCGGTTCCACGTCGACGCGGGCCATTCCGTCCGCTTCGGCGTTCCCTGCGGGGAGTCATCTGCGTTACCGGGTGCGGGCCTACGACGGCACCGATTACGGCTCCTGGACCGGTTACACGACCTTCGTGCTGAACACGGCCAAGCCGGTCGCGCCGACCGTTACGTGTGACACGTATACGGAGAACGGCTGGACGGCCAAGGTCTCCGCCGCCGTGTCGTGCACGATCGACACGACCTCCACGGACGGTGCCGGCTTCCAGTGGGGCCTGGACGACGCGTCCCTGCCGAACAAGCAGCTGGACACCACCAACGGCACCGGCGGTGACGCGCAGTCCGTCAGCATCAACCCGGCGAACGGCTGGCACACGCTGTATGCGCGGACCATCGACTCAGGCGGCAACCTCTCCACCGCAACCACCGCCTACAGCTTCGGTGTTGGCGCTGACGGGGCCGCGATCCTCTCCCCGGCCGACGGTGACACCACCGCCCGCCGGCTGACGCTGTCCGCCAAGGGGCTGACTTCCTACACGGGTGTGACCTGGCAGTACCGGCGTGGTGAGACCGACTCCTGGCACACCGTGCCCGTCGGTGACGTCACCGCCTCCGGCGCCGCTGTCTCCGCCTGGCCCGTCGCCGTCACCGGCGGCACCGCCACCAAGCTGGTCTGGAACACCGTCTCCAGCCTCACCGAGGACGGCGTGATCCAGCTGCGCGCCGCGTTCACCAACGGCAGCGCCACCGGCTACTCGCAGACCACCGACGTCACCCTCGACCGCGACGCGGGCACCGCGCCCACCGCCCAGGTCGGGCCGGGGCAGGTGAACGAGCTGACTGGTGACTTCACCCTCTCGGCCACCGACGCCACGGCGTTCGAGGCGAGCGTTGTGCGGACGTACTCCTCGCGTGCCAACGCCACCGACACCGAGGGCCAGGCGCAGATCTTCGGCCCTGGCTGGACCTCCACCGTCGCCGCTGAGGCGAGCGGGTACACAGGGATCCGCAAGACCTCGGACTACTCCGTGGAACTGCTGTCCGGCGACGGCGGCTCCATCGCCTTCACCTTGAACTCGGACGGCAGCTGGGCGCCCCAGACGGGGGCCGAGGAACTGACCCTGACGGGCACGGTCGGCGGGTCGACGTTCACCCTGACCGACACCGACGCCAACGCCACGGTGTTCGCCAAGGCGGCGACCGGTGTGGCGAGCTGGACGCTGTCCTCGTCGGCGTCGGCGGTCGACGACACCACGCTCACCACCGTCTCGCAGACGGTCACGTCGGGCACTTCGACGCTGGCCCGGCCGAAGTACGTGATCTCCCCGACCACGGCTGTCACCGCCGCGACCTGCCAGGCCAATCCGGCCACCAAGGGCTGCCGGGTCCTGGAGTTCGTGTACGCGACGGCCACCACCGCCACATCCAGCGCGGTCGGCGACTACCTGAACCAGGTCAAGGCGATCAAGCTGTGGGCCACCAGCCCTGCCGCCTCCGCCTCGACCGCCGAGACCGTCGAGTCCTACGCCTACGACAGTTCCGGCCGGCTCACCCAGGTCTGGGACCCGCGCATCAGCCCCGCGCTGAAGACGACGTACACCTACGGCTCCGACGGCCGCGTCGCCACCCTCACCGAACCCGGTGAACTCCCCTGGACGTTCAGCTACGGTACGGCCGGCTCCGCGCTGACCTCGGGCACGGGCATGCTGCTCAAGGCATCGCGTGCGGCACTCGCCGAGGGTTCCGCGAGCACCACGTCCGGTACGGCGGCCACCACCGTCGTCTACGACGTGCCGCTCTCCGGCACCACCGCCCCGCACCAGATGGACGCCACGACCGTGGCGACCTGGGCGCAGGACGAGGCACCCACCGACGCGACCGCCGTCTTCCCCGCGGACAGCGTCCCCACCTCCAACACCGGCAGCGGCCTGACGTCGTCCTCGTACGGCCGGGCCGTCATCACGTACATCAACGCCAACGGCGAGGAGACCAACACTGCCAACCCCGGCGGCTCGATCACCACGACCGGGTACGACGACTACGGCAACCAGGTCATCAACCTGGCAGCTGCCAACCGCGAGTTGGCCCTCGGAACCAGCACGGGAGCCTCCGGCGAACTGGCCGCCCTCGGCCTGGCCGACCTGTCCACCGCGGACCGTGCCCGGCAGTTGGCCACCGTCTCCCAGTACTCGGCCGACGGTCAGAAGCTCGTGGACGAGTACGGCCCGCTGCACGAGGTCACCCTGGCCAAGCAGCTCACCGGTACCACCACGGAGTCCACGCTGGCCCCCGGCACGGTGACCCCGGCCCGCGCCCACACCGCCTACAGCTACGACGAGAACCGGCCCGGCGACGCCGCCGTCTCGGATCTGGTCACCTCCACAGCGACCGGTGCCGCCGTCGCGGGATACCTGAACGACGCCGACACCCGCACGGTGACCACCACCTACGACTGGTCCACCGGCCAGGAGAAGGCCAGCAGCGGCGATGACACCACCGGCATCGTGACGGCGTACGACAGCACCGGGCGGGCGTCCACCACCCGCACAGCCGGCTCGACCGGCTCGGACGCCAACACCGTGAACTACACCTACTACACGGCAGGCGACACCGGCACTTGTGGCTCCGTCGCCTGGGCCGGACTGCTGTGCAGGACCGCACCCACGGCCGCCATCACGGGCGGCGGCAGCAACCCCGGCCAAGCGGTCACCACCGTCTACACCTATGACCGCTGGGGGCAGTTCGCCACCAAGACCGAAACAGCCAACAGCACGACCCGCACCACCACCAACACCACGGACAGCGCGGGCCGCGTCACCAGGACCGCCGTGACCGGCGGCATCGGCACGGGCACCCCGGACACGACGGTCACGTACGACGAGGACAACGGCCAGGCAGCCACCCAGACCTCGAACGGCCAGACCATCGCCTACACCTACGACGACCTCGGACGCCAGACGGGCTACGACGACGGCGCGGGCAACACCACGACCACGTCCTACGACATCCTCGACCGACCGGTGAAGACCACCGACTCGGTCCCGGCCACCAGGACGTACGCCTACGGCACCGCGGGCAACGTCACGACGCTCACCGACTCGGTCGCGGGCACCTTCACCGGCACGTACGACGCCGACGGCACCCTCACCTCCGAGACCCTGCCCGGCGGCTACACCCTGACCGTCACCAGTGACACCACCGGTCAGGAGACCGGCCGTGAGTACGTCACGTCAAACGGCACCACAGTGGCCTCCGACGCCGCCGGATACACGGTGAACGGCCAGCAGGCCGGCCACACCCAGACCGACGGCACCACCACCGACGCCGACTACACCTACGACAGTGCCGGCCACCTCACTCAGGCCGTCAACACCACCACCAGCGGCTGCACCACCCGCGCCTACACCTTCGACGCGAACAGCAACCGCAAGTCGCTGACCACCAGTTCGGACGACTGCGACAGCAGCACCGCCGACACCACCACGGCCACCACGTCGTACACGTACGACAGCGCCGACCGCCTGGTGAACTCCGGCTACGCCTACGACGCCTTCGGCCGCACCACCACCAGCGGTGCCACGACCCTGGGCTACTACACCAACGACCTGGTCGCCTCCGAGACCGTCGGCACCAGCCGCAACACCTGGGCCCTGGACGCCGCCGGACGCCTCGCCGCCCAGACCGCCCAGGCCCAGGCCACCGACGGCACCTGGACGACCAACACCACGACGACCAACCACTACAGCGACTCGTCGGACAGCCCCACCTGGGCCAGGACGGGCGGCACCACCGTCCGCAACGTCACCGACCTGACCGGCGGCCTGGCCGCCACAACGACGGCCGCCGGTGACACCGTCCTCCAACTCGCCAACGTTCACGGCGACATCACCGTCCAGCAACCCCTGGACACCAGCATCGCCAGCACCGTCCAGCACTACGACGAATTCGGCAACGCGCTCGACGACACGGCGGCCACCGCCTACGGTGCCTTCGGCTCGTACCAACGGTCGTCCGGCACACTCAGCGGCTACACCCTCATGGGCGTCCGCCTGTACGACCCGACGACAGGTCGCTTCCTCCAGGTCGACTCGCTCTACGGTGGCAACGCGAACGCCTATGACTACTGCACGGCGGATCCCGTCAACTGCTACGACCTCGACGGACGATTCGCGGCGGTAGCGGCACTCGGATTCTTCGCCGTGGCCGACTGGTGGAATCCCCTCGGCTGGATCGTCGCCGGTCTGATCGCGCTGGGTATTCTGACCTACGGCGTCTACAAGGCGGGCGTGTGGATCGCCCACCACAACCATCACACGGCGAAGTCCACTCCTTCGACCTCCCCGTACTGGAAGAAGCTGACCCCGTACAAGGGCAAGACGAAGAGCAACGGTAAATCAGGGTCGAAGAAGCGGTACTTCGAATGGGATTACACCCATGGTGACATCGAGGTCTACGACAAGAACGGTAAGCACCTCGGGAGCGCCGATCCCAACGGAGGACACATCTACAAGCCGCCAGTGAAGGGCCGGAAGATCAACCCATGACATTCGTCGAGGACGTCCTGAACGGTCGAGCATCACTCGACGACATCGGCACCTATCGGGACGAGTGGGATGAATCCGGGGATGACGGTGTGGATTACCACACCTTCCTCGGGCTCCTCTGGCCCGAATACGCGATGTACGTGGAGGACGACGACGTACTGGCACACGTCATCGAAGCGCGCCGTTCAGGTCAGGACCTGCGTACGTACCTTTCCTCGCGAAAGGACATGAGTCCGACGATGGCCGAACTGTGGCTGCTCGTCGAACGGTACGCAAAAGAATGGGAAGCCATTCAGAAGTAGGACCCTGTTGGGGAAGGGGCTCCGCCAAGGAGCCCCTTTCTCCCCCTCAGGTCCCTCAGAGCTTCACACCCCCGGAAGCCACCCCCCGATAGAACCACCGCTGTGTAATGACGAACAGCACCAGCACAGGCACCACAGAGATCACCGACCCCGCCATCACCATCCGCTGGTCGTACCCGAACGACGATGTCTGCAGCCTCGCCAGGCCCAGCGTCAGCGTGAAGTGTTCCTCGGAACGGAGCACGATCAGCGGCCAGAGGAAGTCGTCCCAGGCGCTGATGAACGTGTTGATGGTGACGACCAGGATCGCGCCGTACGCCGAAGGCAGGTACAGGTAGCGGAATCGCTTCCACTCGCCCGCGCCGTCCAGCATCGCCGCGTCCTCGATCTCGCGCGGGACCGCCAGGAAGGCCGCCCGCATGATCAGGACGTTGATCGCGCCGATGAAGCCGGGGAGCCAGACGCCCGCCAGGTGGTCGACGAGGCCCAGGTCCCGGATGCTCAGGAACAGCGACACCATGATGGACTCGAAGGGGAACATCATGGACGCCAGCAGGAGGACCCAGACCGCCTTCTTGCCCTTCCAGCCCGGCTTGGACAGCATGTAGCCGGCCATCGTCGAGAAGGCGAGCTGGCTCGCTATCGACAGCAGCGCGATCATCACGCTGTTCCTGATGTACGTGCCCACCGGGACCTGGTCGAAGATCTCGCGGTAGGCGCGGAGCGTCGGGTGGTGGGGGATCAGGGAGGCGTTCGAGCCGAAGACGTCCTCGCCGACGCCCTTCAGCGACGCCAGGAGCTGCCACAGCAGCGGGCCGATCGTGATGCCGAGGACGAACAGCAACAGCAGGTAGCGGACGACGAGTTCGCGCGGGCGGCCGTAGTCCCGCCAGCGGGGCCAGAAGCGTCGGCGGTCCGCCCCGGGAGTGGTCGGGGACACGGTCGTCACGACTCGTTCTCCTTCGTCAGGCGCTGTGCGAGCAGTGTCAGGCCCAGGGTCAGTACGAAGAGGGCGACGCTGACCGCCGCGCCGTAACCGGCGTTGCCGCTCAGGGGGTCCAGGCCGACGTCCCGGATGTAGAAGGGGAGCGTGCGGTCGGCGCCGCCGGGGCCGCCTGTCGAGCCGCCGAGCATGTAGATCTCCGTGAAGACGCGGAGTGAACCGATGCCGGTCAGCGTGCCGACCAGCATCATCGACGTACGTACGCCGGGCACCGTGATGTGCCAGAAGCGGCGTACCGCGCCGGCGCCGTCCACCGAGGCCGCCTCGTGGAGTTCCTTCGGGACGTTTCCGAGGGCGGCGAGGTAGAAGATCATGTACCAGCCGAGGCCCTTCCACAGGGTCAGGCCCATCGCCGACAGCAGGATCAGCCAGCTGTCGGAGAGGAAGGGGATGGCCCCCTTGATGATGTGGGCCTTCTCCAGCCAGGTGTTGACCAGGCCCTGGTCCGCCAGCAGCCACTGCCAGCTCAGGCCGACGACCACGCTGGAGGCCAGCACCGGCGTGTAGAACGCCGAGCGGAAGAAGCCGATGCCCGGCAGGTTCTTCTCCACCAACACCGCGAGCAGCAGCGGGAGCAGGACCATCAGCGGGACCACGATCACCGCGTACAGCACGCTGTTGCGGGTCGCCAGCCAGAAGTCCGAGTCCCCGAGCATGCGGGTGTAGTTGTCCAGGCCCACGAAGCCCGCCGCGCCGCCGAGCGGTTTCGCGTCCGTGAAGGAGAGGACCAGCGTGTTCAGGAACGGGAAGACGCCGAAGGCCGCCGCTCCGACGATCGCCGGGAGCATCCACAGCCAAGGAAGCCACCAGCGGCGGTAGATGGCCGCGCCGCCCGCGTCCGGAGTCGGCCCCGGGGTGACCGCCTTCAGCACGCGGCGCACCCCGCCGGGGGATCGCGGCGCCGGGGCGCCCGGGGCCGCCGGAGCGGTCGCGGGCGCCTCGCCGTCAGGCATCGTACGTACGGCCGTCATTCTCAACTGCCCTGCTTCAGCAGCTCGTCGGCCTTGGACTGTGCCTCCTTGAGGGCGTCCTCGGCGCTCTTCTTGCCCTGCATCGCCAGCTGGACCTGGGCTGTGATGGCGTTCAACTCACCTGGGGACAGGGCGATTTCGTCGGCCGTGGCGGTCTTGCGGTCCTCGGCGACGATCTTGCGGGCCTCGGAGAAGGGGTCCGTGCCCTCGACCGACTGGAAGAAGGGGTCGTCCAGAGAGGCGGTGGTGGACGGGAAGATGACCACGTTCGGGTCCTTCGCCCACTTCAGCTGGTTCTCCGCGTTCGTCAGGAACTGGGCGAAGGACAACGCTGTCGGGGCGTTCTTGCTCGTCGCGGCCACCGATATGTACTGGGGGGCACCGACCGTGTGGCCGAGGTCGTCCAGCATGTAGCGGGCGACGCCCGTCTTCTTGTAGACGCTCGGGTTGTTCTGCTGGATGAAGCGCAGGTAGTTGGGGTTGGTGGAGCCGTAGACCAGCTTGCCCTGGGCGTAGAGGGTCGACGCGTCCTGGTTGGAGGAGAGGCTGTCCTTGGGCATCGCGCCCGCCTTGTACATCTTGGTCATCGCCTCGACCCACGCCACCGTCTTCGGGTCGTCGGCGAAGGTGAACGACTTGCCGTCGGCGGACAGGACCTGGATGCCCATCTGCTGCCAGTCGGCCGGGATGCGCCAGATCGGGTTGGCGACGGTGGCGTAGTACTTGCCGTCGGACACCTTGGCGATCTTCAGGGCGTCGTCGAACATGCCGAGGACCGTCGTCGCCGGCTTGGCCGGATCCAGGCCCGCCTTCTTCATCAGGTCGACGTTGAAGGTCTGGGCGATACCGCCGGAGTACCAGGGATACGCGCTGTGCACCTTCGCCCCCGAGGCGTCGGTGAACACGCTGGACTTCCACATCGAGGCCCCGAACGGCTCGCCCGAGCCCGGCGCCTTCTTGTCGAGGTCGAGGAGGTAGCCGGCCTTGGTGAGGGCGATCTGCGTGTTGACGTTCAGGTTCACGACGTCGGGCAGCGTGCAGGCCTGCGCGTCGGCGACCAGGCGCTGCGTGAACTGGCTGTCGCCCGGGTCGTCGATCCACTTGACGGTCGTATCCGGGTGGGCCTTCTCGAAGGCGGCGATGACCCCGTTGAAGTAGCCCCCGAAGTCTTTCTTCAGGTTCGTCGTCTGGAACGTGATCTTGCCCTTGACGTCGCCGGTGAGCTTTCCGGAGCCGACGTTGCCCTTGTCGACCGAGCAGCCACCGGCGGTGGCGCCGCCGCCGTCGTCGGAGCCTCCGGAGAGGCCGCATCCGGCGGCCGTCAACGTCAGTACGACGAGACAGGACAGGGATCCGGTCAGTCTTCTTGCGCGCATTGCTGCTGCCCTCCTGGATGCGGATGCTGGCTGCTGGTTTGATTCACCAACTTCGACTCCGATTGATGAAAATGTGGACCAGAATTCATCGGAGGTCAATGGGGTGCCGTGTTGCTTTTAGGTTCCGGAACCGAGGGCGACTGCCTCGGCGGCGGTGTCCGTGGTTCGGGTGGGACGGGGAAACAGGGGGAACGGCGGAGTCATCGTGGCACCGTTGCGATGGTTCAAACAATCATCGTCAAGTTTCCTTGGTGGTTCATCCATGCAAAAGCCGCCTCGGACGGGAAGGACCCGAGGCGGCTTCTGTGACGTTCTGCGACTGCTCAGCGTGTGCGGCGGGACTTCACCGCGTGCTCCCTGGCGATGTGGTCGGTGAGGGCGAGGGAGGCGCTGGCGCGCTGGTAGGAGAGCTGGGCGACCCGGACGTACAGGCAGTCGATGAGGACGAGCACGGAGTGGCGGGCGCCGATGCTCTCGGTGCGGAAACTGGTCTCCGAGGAGGAGGAGATCAGCCGTACGTCGGCGGCGCGGGCCAGCGGGGACTTCGGATCGGCGGTGATGGCCACGGTGGTGGCGCCGCGCTGCTTGGCCAGTTCGAAGGGTTCGATGGTCTCGCGGGTGGAGCCGGAGTGCGAGATGCCGATGGCGACGTCGGCGGGGGTGAGGAGAGCGGCGGAGGTCAGGGCGGCATGCACCTCGGTCCAGCCGCGCACCGCGCACCCGATGCGGAAGAGCCGCGTCTCGGTCTCCTGGGCGACGGCACCGCTGCCGCCGACGCCGTACACATCGATGCGCCGGGCGCGGGCGGTGGCCTGGCCGGCGCGCTCGATGGAGTCGAGGTCGATACGGTCGATGGTCTGCTGGATGGCACGGAGATCGGCGCTGCCGACGACCTGGACGACCCGCTCCAGGCTGTCGTCGGGGGAAATGTCAGGCCCGATCTCGGCGGTGCCCCAGTCGGAGACCTCGCCGCGGCCGCGCTCCTGGGCCAGCTCGATGAGGAGATGCTGGTAGGAGTCGAGGCCGATGGCACGGCAGAACCGGGTGACCGTGGCCTGGGAGGTCCCGGTACGACGGCCCAGCTCGGCGGCCGAGCAGTGGGTGACGGCGGCGGGATCCTCGAGGATCAGCTCACCCACCTTCCGCAGGGAACCGGCGAGGCGCGGCAGCTCCGTACGGATGAGGGTGGTGACGTCGGTCGGGGGCATCCCGTTGCCGGATCCGGTCCGTTCCATGGGGTTACCCGATCTCCTCGGCGCTGTACTGGCTGTCTGTCTGACGGTACGTACGAATGTATCAGCCACCGTCTGTAGGACAGTTTGAATCCCAGGACCAGGAGGGGCCGGGAAGCGCTCTCCCCGGTGGGCTTTGCCCGCGGGCCCGTTGCTCGCGGCCCGTACACTGTGATTTATTGATTCACTGATAGAGATAGAGCGGGTGGTTCAATCCACCGGTGGGGAGAGTCGAGTGTCCGTCGAGTCCGTCAGCGCCCAGGGATTCGCGCGCGAGAGCCGGGCCGTCCTCGACCGCATCACCGGGTCGGAGCCGGTCCAGGAGACCGTGACCCGCGCCGCCGGCCTGATCGCGGACTGCATCCGCACGGACGGCGTGATCCAGGCCTTCGGTACGGGCCACTCCCAGGCCCTCGTCCTGGAGCTGGCGGGCAGAGCCGGCGGCCTCGTCCCCACCAACCGCCTGAGCATGGCCGACCTCGTCCTCTACGGCGGCGACGACCCCTCCGCCCTCGACGACCCGCTCCTGGAACGCAGGCCGGGCATCGCCGAGCGCCTGTACGAACTCGCCGCGCCGCACCCCGCCGACCTGTTCGTGATCATCTCCAACTCGGGCGTCAACAACGTCATCGTCGAGATGGCCCTCCACGCGAAGGAACGCGGCCACAAGATCCTCGCGATCACCTCCCTCACCCACACCCGCACGGTCCCGGCGGGCCACACCAGCGGCAAGAAGCTGGCGGACATCGCGGACGTGGTGCTGGACAACGAGGCGCCGACGGGCGACGCGCTGCTGGAGCTGCCGGGCGGGGGTGCGGTGTGCGCCCTGTCCACGCTGACCGGCGTGCTGCTGGTGCAGATGGCGGTCGCGGAGACGGCGGCGCTGCTGATCGAGGCGGGGGAGCGTCCGCCGGTGTACGTGTCGGCGAACGTGCCCGGGGGGTTCGAGGGGAACCTGGGGCTGGAGCGGCACTATGGGGGGCGGATTCGGCGGCCGGCGAGCTGAGTTGGACTGAGTGAGCTGTGGAGACCCGGGGACGGGGGGGCTCATGGGCCCTTCCAACCTGAGCTTCAATTTCGACTTCAACTTCGACTTCGGTTGCAGGAAAAGCAGTTGCTGAGCAAACGCCGGTCCTGGACGATCTCGGACCGTGACGACGCATACCGAGGAAGCTCGCCCCGACCGCCCGCTCGCCCTGGTCACCGGAGTGGGCCGCACCGTCGGGATCGGTGCCGGGATCGCCCGCCGACTGGCGGCGTCGGGCTGGGACATCGCCTTCACTTACTGGACCCCGTACGACACACGCATGTCCTGGGGCGCCGAGCCGGGCGCGACCGAGGCGATCACCCGGTCCCTGGCCGCGCAGGGCGCCGCGAGCACGGCGATCGAGGCGGACCTCGCCGACCCGGACGCCCCGGCCCATGTCTTCGACGAGGTCGGGCGCCGGATGGGTGGTGCGAGTGCGGGTGCGGGTGCGGGTGCCGGTGTCACCGCGCTGGTGATGTGTCACTGCGAGTCGGTCGACTCGGGCCTGCTCGACACGACCCTGGAGAGCTTCGACCGCCATTTCGCCGTCAACGCCCGCGCGACCTGGCTGCTGATCCGGGAGTTCGGCCTTCGCTTCTCGGCGACCCCGGGAACCGGCCGGATCGTCAGCCTCACCAGCGACCACACGGTGGGCAACCTGCCGTACGGGGCGAGCAAGGGGGCCCTGGACCGCATCACTTTGGCGGCGGCCCACGAACTCTCCCACCTCGGGGTGACCGCCAATGTCATCAACCCCGGCCCGGTGGACACCGGTTGGATGTCCGAGGAGGGCAGGTCGAACACCATCCGCTACACCCCGCTGGGCCGCCTGGGCACTCCGCAGGACACGGCCCACCTCGTCGACTTCCTGTGCTCGGAGGAGGGGCAGTGGGTCAACGGACAGTTGCTGAAGAGCGATGGGGGGCTTGGGCAGACCTGAGTCTCGGCGACAGGGGGATCAGGCCGACGTCTGTCGGTCGGAAAAATTGGCCCCGCTGGGCTCGCCGGCTCGTGGTGGCTGTCCTGGAACCCCGGGTCAGGGAACTGACTACTACCAGTGCGCGGGGCGGGTGAGGCCCGGCGGCAGTTTCGTGGTGGTGTCGCCCTTGGCCGCGTTGAGCTGGGGCTGGGTGAGGAAGATGGTGTCGGTGAGGTCCGCGCCGCTCAGGTCGGCGTCTCGTAGGTCGGCGCCGATCAGGTCGGCCGTTCTCAGGTCGGCGCCCTTGAGATCGGCGGCGATGAGGTAGGCGCCGCGGAGGTTGGCGCCCCGCAGATCGGCGGCCTTGAGGTTGGCGCCGATGAGATCGGCTCCCCTCCGGTCCTTCTTGCGGCCCGCGACCTTGGCCCGCACGAGTTCGCTCGTGCGCAGCAGCAGAGCGTTGACCTCGGCCCGGTGTGCTGCCATGTCCAGCTCGGTGAGTTCCTGGGCGCTGCCACCAGTGAGGTGTTCGGTCTTCTCCAGCGCGCGGCGCAGTTCGCCGTGGATGGGGCGTGCGGGCGGCAGCGTCAGCGCCTCGGCCAGGTACCAGAGGAGTTCGTGGAGCTGCCGCATCACGGGAAACACGTCGAACATCTGCCGGGCCGTGTGCGGGGCCTGCCGCCAGTCCTGCCCGCTGAAGGTGACCTGCGAGACCTTCTGCCCCGCGCCGAAGCAGTCGAAGACGGTGCATCCAGAAAAACCCCGCTGCCGGAGCTGCGTATGGATGCCGCAGCGGAAGTCCGTCTGCAGGTTCGTGCAGGGCTTCCCGGCGTCCTTGTCGATCGCGAAGTCCGCCGAGGCCGCGAAGGGCAGTGCGACGCAGCACAGCCCGAAGCAGTTGCCGCAGTCGGACCGCAGGCTGAGATCGGCAGCGCCGGGAGCTGGGTGTTCGGGCTTCTGGGACAACGTGCGTGGGCTCCTGCTGTGAGAGAGCGCCGCTTCTCGAGCGGGCTCAGGATTGGTGGCGTTCTGGTGTTCTGCTCCTATGCCTACCAGGCCTGAGGCAGATCGATGAGACCACGGTCGCCGTCGATCTTCAGGGAGTCCATCGGAATACGGCCGTAAAGGGTCAGGGTCAGCTCATTTGCCGTGCCCCGCGAGGTGGTGTCGGCGGTGGTGGCCGACGATGCGTCGGACGTGGGGAAACGGGTGATCCGTGCGCCGTCGGGGGAGACCGTGAGGCGCCAGGAGCGGCCCTCGGCCGCGTGGAAGTCGCAGGCGGCGGGCTGTGCGGCCGGGGAGTCGTCGTCGCGCAGCAGGTGGCCAGGAACTCGTCGACACCGTCGATTGCCACCTCATCCGGCAGCGGCTGCGGGGCGCCCAGGGTGATCTGGGCGTCGTACGTGTGCAACGCGATCTCGCGGAACTGGTGCCGGGCGACGGCACCGGACGTCTGCGGTGACTCCGACGTACCGTTCCTAGATCGGGGTCACGCAGCCGGTCCCGGTCTGTTGAGGCGGAGTGGCGTTCTCGGTCATGGCCAGGTCCGGTCGATGCCGCCGAGCCGCACGGCGTACGCGGCGGGTCCGCCTTTCTCGACGGCCAGGTGGATCGCGCTGCGATGTGCATCGAGCCGCTCCACCATCTCCAGGGTGCGGAGCTGCTGGTTGTCGATGTAGAAGAGGACGGCGGAACGTTCAAGGACGGGCTGGATCTCCAGGTCCCGCGTCTTGATACGGCCGTCCTTCGACAGCGGAACCCATGACCGGTCGAGTCCGTACGAGATCCACTCCTCGTCGGGAATGTCCTGCGCGTCCGCCGGAAAGACATCGACGATGCGGTGTACTGCCCAGCCGCGCTCCCTCAACTCCTCGGCGACGCGGCGTCCCAGGTTCCGGTCGAGAAAGAACTCAGGCGGCAAGGCGCACCACTGCGTGGCAGAGCGAGTCAACCTGCTCGGGCGTCATGTCGTACTCGTAGGCGATGTCCTCGACGCTCTCACCGGCCTCCCAGAGGTCGATGACGGCCTTCACCGTGACGCGGTTGGCGGCGATGACGGGCAGCCCGTGTCCGAACCGTGGATCGATGACGACAGGAACCGATGCCCCGTACTGCTTCAACCGTAGGCTCGCCGGGTAGTCGTCGTCATCCTCCCAGGTCAGGTAGCGGAGATAAGCGGCGACCACCTCGTGGATGGGTGCCTGACCGTCCCGGGCCCTGCGGAGATCCCCGAAGCCGTGCTCGACGAAGATGTCCACTCCGTCCGTCGCGATGCGCTTCGAGACCAGACCGTAGGGAGTGTCGAATGCCTTCCGTACGGCCGCGGCGGCCTCCCGGATCTCACTCATCCGCAGGCCGAGCGAGCGCAGGGAACGCAGCACGTGAGCCTCCGCCACGGCGATGAAAGGGACGGAGGGCTGCCCGTTGCGGACAGGTTCGACGCGGTGGACGAGCGGCGCGCCGGCCGCCGTTCCCTTCAGCCAGCTGGTGAGTGTGGACAACGGGACCTCCAGGTGGGAGGCCGTCTCCGTGGGCGTCAGAAGCCCGTCGCTGAACCGGTCGACCATGACCCTCCTCTCGTCGATCCCGGGCTTCGCATGCTTGCACACCCAACTTGCCGACTGTGCGCCATGACGGCATACGCCCTTCGCGTGGTGCCACGCCTTGGTACCGGCTCCCCAGGCCATCAAGCCGCCTCTGCTGTCCTGCAGTCCCGGCACGCGGAGGGCCCCGCCGCTCGGAACGCCCGCTCACAGCCGTCGCAGGTCTGCCAGGGGAGGGCGAGTGGAAGGGGCGTGACGGGCGGTGGGCCGCTCGGAGCCGGGGGCGCAGGGAACGGGGCCTCGCGCAGTCGGAATGCCAGTACGCGTGCCGGGCGGGCCCGGAAGGGAGCGGGGAGGTTGGTCGTCAGCGCCCCGGTGATTTCCTCGGGGCGGAGTCCCTGCGCGAGCCACTCGCTGACCGCCGGGGCCAACTCGGCGACCTCGCTGCGGGACAGGATCAGTCTGCGGTCGACGATACGGAGGGAGGCGAGGATGACGACGGCCTGGGGGTCGGCTTCGTCGAGGCCGAGCGGGGGAGGGGATGGAGAGGCAACGGGCGGGAGAATCGGGGGAGTTGCTGCCTCTGTGGCCGCTGCAGCAGCAGCAACGTCCGTGGCGGGCGCTGCTGCCGGCGTGCTGTTCTCGGCGGGCGCGGACTTCCTCGGCCGGGTGGGCTGCGGCGGAGGCGGGGTCGGCCGGTCAGCGGCGCCGCGTGGTACGTCGTAGAAGAACGTCTGTGTACGCACCTTGCCGTTCGGCCCCCTCACCTTCCGCCGTTCCAGATAGCCCGCCGCCTCCAACTCCCGCAGCGCACGCGAGATCAGGATCTCGCCCTCGTCGAAGTGGGCGCACAGCGCGGCGATGCTGATGCGGGCGCCGTCGGGGACGGAGAGGATGTAGGCCGCGACGCCGATGGTGACCGCGCTGCCGCGCCGCTGGGCGAGGGCGTTGGAGATCACGGTGAAGTCGGCGGTGAGGCGGGTGCGTACGTGAATCACGCCGGAGGTCGGTGAGTTCGGAGCACCGGTGTTGGTGTGCGAGGGCGCGTTAGACTGCGCTCCAGCCATA
The DNA here is from genome assembly GCF_036345175.1 of Streptomyces sp. NBC_00576. Classification (NCBI taxonomy): domain Bacteria; kingdom Bacillati; phylum Actinomycetota; class Actinomycetes; order Kitasatosporales; family Streptomycetaceae; genus Streptomyces; species Streptomyces sp. NBC_00576. Next base: position 6,593,406 of record NZ_CP107780.1, read on the forward strand.
GGGAAGCTGCTTTCTTCCTGATTGGTCAGGCCCTCGTTACAGGATTGCCGTCCTGGCGAGGGCCGTCGTCTTTGTGGGAGTTGTTTCCGGGAACGTAACCCTCCGCCGCCACTCAGCGCAACCAAGTCACTCCTCAGGGTGAACGAACCATGTTTCGCCGGGCTTCGCAGGGGGGAACGGGCGGGCGGAGGAGGGTGGTTGGTTCTTTACCCAGGTTCTTTAGGGAGGGCCGTGGCCATCCGCATCCCGGCCCACAAGGACCCGGGGTGACCGCATCACCGCGCTCGCCCGGAACCCGGTCGGCTCAGATACGGCGCGACACCTACCTCCACCCGGCCAGCGTCATCAAGGGACCGCCGTCGAGATAGCCACGCAGGGCGCCCGCGCTCGTGCGCACGAACTCCTCCGGGAGGGCGTCGACTTCGGTCCAGCGGACCTGGGCGTGCTTGTCGGGTTCGCGGTTCTCGGGGGCGCCGGTCCAGTCGTGGGTGGAGAAGACAACGGTGAGGTAGCCGTTCGGGGCCTGGACGCCCTGGGCACCGTGGACGATGTGGGCGAGCTTCAGGGCCTCGGGCTTCACGGTGAGGCCGGTCTCCTCGTACAGCTCGCGCACCGCCGTGTCGGTGATGGGCTCGCCGGGTTCGCTCTTGCCGAGGGGCAGGTCCCACATGCCCTGGCCGAACTTGGCGCGCGGGCCGCGTTGGAGAAGGACGACGCGGTCGTTTGCCTTGTCGTGGACGATGACAGCTGCGACCAGCACGGTCATCGATCTGAGGGCGGGCGCGAGGGCTGTGCGGTGGTCAGTCATGGTGCGCCGGAGTCTAGGGCGGCCCACTGACATCGGGTTCCGTGAGCCAAGGGCGGGGAATGTGCCCTCACCCCCGCCGCAACAGCGGCCGTTCCACCAGCACGTACGACGCGAGGGCCGCCGCCACCGTCGCCACCATGCCCATCGGCAGCAACTGGTCGTCGGCCACGCCGAGGTCGGAGAGGAGACGGATGACGGGGTAGTGCCACAGGTACATCCCGTAGCTGAGGTTGCGGCCGATCCAGGCCAGCGCCCCGATGGACAGCAGGCGGGACGGCCACGACCCCGGGAGCAGATCCAGCGCCGCCACCACCGTCGCCGACAGGACGGCGGCGAGCGTGAAGCCGGCCGTGTACCAGACGGGGTTCCACGAGCTCGCCTCCGCGATCGGGATCTGCCAGGCGATCAGGCCCAGCAGCGCGAGCGCGGGCCAGCACAGGCGTCCCGCCCAGCGGCGGAGCAGTGCCAGCCGGGGGTCGTCGGCGTGGAGGCGGGCCAGGATCACGGCCAGCAGGGCGCCGATCAGGAGCTGGTCGGCGCGGGTGTCGGGGCCGTTGTAGATGCGGTGCGCCGCAGCGGGGTCCCAGAGGGCTACGCGCCAGAGCAGCGGCAGGACGCACAGGGCGGCCACCCAGGCAAGTACCTTGCGTGCCGTGGTGTGCCGTAGAAGCAGCAGGATCAGGAGCGGCCAGGCCAGGTAGAACTGCTCCTCCACCCCCAGGGACCAGGTGTGGCTCAGCGGAGCGGTGAGGTCCGAGTACGGGCCGGACTCACCCGCCCGTACGAGGTTGACCACCGACACCGCCGCCAGCACCGCCGCCGTCCACGCTCCGTCGAACAGCGGCAGCGGAAGCGCCAGGGAGAGGAGGGCGGTGACCGCGCACATCGTCAGCAGGGCCGGCCCGAGTCGTAGCCATCGCCGCCGGTAGAACCTGCGCAGGCCGATACCGCCGGTGCGGGCGTACTCGGCGATCAGCAGACGGGTGATGACGAAACCGCTGAGCGTGAAGAAGACGTCCACGGCCACCGAGCCGCCGGGCAGCGGGCCCGGTTCCACGTGGTAGACGATCACCAGCACCACCGCGACGGTCCGCAGTCCGTCCAGCCCCGCCACCCGCCCACCACCACGCAGCGCCGACGGAAAGCCCCGCCCGTTGCCGGATCTGCGCCGCGGTTCCGCCGTACGCCCGTGCAGGCTCTGTGGGCTCTGCGGACTCTGCTCCGTGGCCGCGTCAGCCGCGTCTACCGCGCTCCGGTTGGTGGGGGTGCTCATAACGACGGCGTCTGCCCAGCGGCGGCGGAGTCACACAAACTCTTATGGTCCCCACAGCTTCAGTGCCCCTTTCCGGCCGCCGCGCCCCTCCACCCGACCTCCCCCGTCCTCCGCCTGCGCTCTCAACCCTGCGGGCCCCGCGCCGGTCTACTCTGTCGCCGCGTACAGCGAGCGGCCATGCAGGTGAGCGGAGACGAAACAGGATGAACAGCCCTACCGGAGACTCTCGGAGAGTCGGCGGCAGCAGAAACAGGCAGCCGGGGCAACGCGGTCCGCGGATACACCGGACGCGTACGACCGTACGCACCACCGGTGTGCCCAAGAACACGCCGGTCCGAGCCGACAGCCGTAGCGGTACCCCCCTCCTCTCGGAGCCCGCCAGGCGTATCGCCGCCGGAAGTGCGTTGCTGCTCCTGGTGAGTGGCGTGATCACCGTGGGCGTGTGGTTCTGCATCACGTTCCAGACCGCTGTCACGCCGGTGCTGCTCGCGCTGCTGCTGTCGGCCCTGCTCGGGCCGTTCTACCGGCGGCTGGTCGCGATGAAGTGCAACAAGTCCGTCGCCGCGGCGCTGACCTGTGCCGCCGTGATCCTCGTCATGGGCGGGGCCGCGTACATCGTGGTGAACGCCCTGATCGACACCGGCGACCAGATCATCAACTCCGTGCGGGACGCGGCGAAGGATCTCAGCGATCGCTTCGACGTGGTCGGCAACGCCCTGGACGAACTCGCCACGAACGCCAAGGACCTGCTGTCCAACTTCGGCGGCACCGCGGTCTCCGGCGTTCTGAGCGGTGTCAGTCTGCTCACCGAGATGATCGCCACCGGCACCCTCGCGATACTGCTCCTCTTCTTCTTCCTCCGCGACTCCGACCGGGCCGTCGCCTCGCTGCACACGCTCGCGCCCCGCGGCTCGGGCGCGACCCTGGAGGTCATGGCCCGCCGCGCCTTCCAGGCGATCGAGGGCTTCATGCTGGGTACGACGATCGTCGCGTTCATCGACGCCGTCTGCATCACCATCGGCCTGCTGATCCTCCAGGTGCCGGGCGCCGTCGGCCTCGGGGCGCTGGTGTTCATCGGCGCGTACATCCCCTACCTCGGCGCCCTCCTCTCGGGCGCGGTCGCCGTCCTCGTCGCGTTCGCGGACGGCGGGCTCACTACCGCGCTGTGGGTCCTCGGTGTGGTCGCCCTCGTCCAGCTGCTGGAGGGGAACGTGTTCCAGCCGATGATCCAGAGCCGTACGCTCCAGATGCACCCGGCGGTGATCCTCCTCGCCCTCACGGCCGGCGCCTCCATCGCCGGCATCCTCGGCATGCTCCTCTCCGTACCGCTGACGGCGGCGGCCTTCGGGGTGCTCTCGGAAATGCGGGGGCGGTACGACGAAGCGGCAGGGGCAGGGGCAGGCCGGAGCGTCGAGGCGACTCGCTGACCTGTCACGCGAAGCGGGAGGTGAGGGGAACGACCGTATGGAGAGTGCGGAGAGTACGGAGTCAGCGAGGCTGCTGCTCCGGAGGTTCTCCCCGGCGGACGCGCCGGCATTGGCGGCGTACCGGTCCGATCCCGAGGTGAGCCGGTATCAGTCCTGGGAGTCACCGGTGCCGTTGGCGGAAGCCGAGCGGCTGGCGGCCATGTTCGCGGCCGGGGATCCGCGTGGTCCGGGGTGGTTCCAGTACGCCGTCGAGCGGCGGGACGTGCCGGGTCTGATCGGCGACGTCGGGGTGTGCCGGAGCGAGGACGGACGGCAGGCCGAGCTGGGCTTCACGTTCGCGCCGGAGTTCCAGGGGCGCGGGTACGCCACCGAGGCGGTCGCGCGGACGGTGGAGTTCCTGCTGGCGGAGGAGCAGCTGCACAGGGTCTCGGCGGGCTGCGACGCGCGCAACGTCCGCTCGGCGAAGCTGCTGGAGCGCGTGGGGTTCCGCCGCGAGGGCCACCTCGTCCAGAGCATGTGGATCAAGGGGGAGTGGACCGACGACGTCCTCTTCGGGCTGCTGGCTTCCGAGTACGGGGGTACGCGGGACGGTCGCTGAGTCGGCGCGGGGGACGGGCGGGGATGGGGGAGGAGGGCCGGCGCGGGGGACCCGTACGGGGGGCCGATCACCGTCCCGCGCCGCATGCCGAGGCCTGCGGAACCGGGTCGGCGTCGGGCTCCAGCGCCTCCCGTAACCGGAACAGCGAATCCAACTCCGCGTGCTGCGCGAACCGTTGGAGGAGGGTGCCGATGAGCCGGTCGTCGCCCGCTCTCACCGCGCGGACGATGCAGGGTATGCCTGCGCAGTCGTCGGTGCTGTGGGTTTCCGGCTGCGCCTGCTTGGGCTTCTGCTTGGGCTTCTGCGTGTGCTGTGGCATATGCCTGTCGTAGCACCTTGTGAAGTCGTGCCGGGTGCGCGGCCCCTCGTTCGGGTGAAAGGCGGACGCTGAAGGCGTATGGGGCGGGTGGTCGGGCAACGCGCGCGAGAGGACGGGCCAGGGTCTGTCCGGTCAGCGGGGAGTGACACCGGACAGACCCTGGCGGATCGAGGGGGCGTGGCCCCGGTGCGGGTCGTCGCTACACGGCGAGCCAGACCGCGTGTTCGGGTTGCAGCAGGCCGTCCGTGAGGGGGCCGCCGGCCAGCAGGATCGCGGTGTGGTCGGGCAGCTGACAGGCCTCCGTGGAGAGGTTGACGACGCAGACGAAGCCTGGTTCGCGGCTGAACGCGAGGACTCCTGCGGGGGCGTCGAGCCAGGTCATGGTTCCGTCGCCGAGGGCGGGATTGTCGCGGCGCAGGCGGAGGGCTGTGCGGTACAGCTCCAGCATCGAGGTCTCGTCGCCGGTCTGTGCCTCCACGCTGCGCTCAGCCCAGTTGGCGGGCTGGGGCAGCCAGGGTCCGGCGTAGGCGTCGTCGGGGCTGAAGCCGAACGGTTCCGCCTGTCCTGACCAGGGGATCGGCACGCGGCAGCCGTCGCGGCCGCGGTCGGTGTGGCCGGAGCGTTCCCAGATGGGGTCCTGGAGAACGTCCACGGGGAGGTCCTCGACTTCGGGCAGGCCGAGTTCGTCGCCCTGGTAGATGTAGGCGCCGCCGGGCAGGGCGAGCATGAGCAGGGCTGCGGCGCGGGCGCGGCGGGTGCCGAGGTCCAGGTCGACAGGGCCCTGGGGCTGGTAACGCTCGTTGGGCACCCACCGGGCGACGCTGTGGCGGGCGTAGCGGCTGGTGTGGCGCATGACGTCGTGGTTGGAGAGCACCCAGGTGGCCGGTGCGCCGACGTCGCTGAGCATGGCGAGGGAGTCGTCGATGACCGTACGGAGGTCCTTGGCGTCCCAACTGGCCATGAGGAAGTCGAAGTTGAAGGCGGTGTGCAGGCCGCCGGGGCGGACGTAGGCGGCGAGGCGTTCGGGGGTGTCGGCCCAGGCTTCGGCGACGAAGGCCCGGTCGCCTGGGAACTGGTCGGCGACCGCGCGCCAGGTGCGGTAGATGTCGTGGACCTCGTCGCGGTCCCAGTGCGGATGCGTGACCTGGTCGACTGTCAGGTCGGGGAGATCGGGGTCCTTGGCGAGCCCGTGGGCGACGTCGATGCGGAACCCGTCGACGCCCCGGTCGAACCAGAACCGCAGGATGGACTCGAACTCGGCGTGCACGTCGGGGTGTTGCCAGTTGAGGTCGGGCTGTTCGGGGGCGTACAGGTGGAGGTACCACTCGCCGTCGGGCAGCCGGGTCCAGGCCGGGCCGCCGAATTCGGAGATCCAGTTGTTGGGCGGCTGGGTGCCGTCGGGGCCGCGGCCGGGCCGGAAGATGTAACGCTCGCGTTCCGGGCTGCCGGGGCCCGCGTCCAGTGCCGCCTGGAACCAGACGTGCTCGTCGGAGGTGTGGTTGGGCACGATGTCGGGGATGATGCGGATCCCGTACTCGTGGGCTTCGGCGATGAGCTGCTCGGTGTCGGCGACCGTGCCGAACAGCGGGTCGATGGCGCGGAAGTCGGCCACGTCGTAACCGCCGTCCGCCATCGGGGACTTGTACCAGGGGTTGATCCACAGGGCGTCCACGCCGAGTGACTTGAGGTACGGGAGGCGGGAGCGGAGGCCTGCGATGTCGCCGACTCCGTCTCCGTTCCCGTCGGCGAAGCTGCGGATGTAGACCTGGTAGATGACCGCGGAGCGCCACCAGGGCGAGGGCGTGGTGGAGGACATGGTGCTGAGGGTCCTTTGATGGTGATGGTGGGGGAAGTGCGGTGCGGCAGGCGGGAGTTACTTGGCCGCGCCCGCGGTGAGTCCGGCGACGATGCGGCGCTGGAAGAGGAGCACCATGATCACCAGGGGGATGGTGACCAGGACGCCCGCGGCCATCTGGCTGCCGAACGGGGTGTCGAACTGACTGGCACCGGAGAACTTGGAGATGGCGACCGGCGCGGTCTGGATGCTGGGCCGGTTGGTCATCGACAGGGCGATGAGGAACTCGTTCCAGGCGGCGATGAAGGTGATGATCGCCGTGGTGAAGATGCCCGGTGCCGCCAGCGGAACGATGATCTTGCGGAACGCCTGGCCCCGCGTACAGCCGTCGATCATCGCGGCCTGCTCCAGTTCGTCGGGCATCTGCCGGAAGAACGTGGTCAGGTTCCACACCGCAAGCGGCAGGGCGAAGGACATGCTCGGCACGATCATCGCCTGGTAGGTGTTGATCCAGCCGATGTCGGTGAACAGCTTCAGCAGCGGGACCACGATCGAGACCACCGGGAACATCGAGGTGGCGATGATCAGAGTCAGGATCAGTCGTTTGAACCTGAACTCCAGCCTGGCCATCGCGTACGCGGTGAACGTGGCCAGCGCCAGCGCCAGTACGGTCGTGATGCCCGAGACGATCAGGCTGTTGAGCAGGGCGCGGCCGAAGCCCTGAGAGGGGCTGAAGACCGCCCGGTAGTTCTCGAACGACACCGGGGACGGCAGCAGCGTGGTGTCGAAGATGTCCGAGGTGCGGCGCAGGCTGGAGACCAGCATCCAGTAGAAGGGTGCCAGGCAGTAGGCCACCACCCCGGCAACTCCCAGGTAGAGCAGCCAGGTTCGCCATTTCACGGTCGCGGTCATGCCGACACCTCCACACGGCCTCGCAGCGAGGCCCGTCGGCGCTTCTTCCCGCCCGGGCCGCCCGCGTCACCGACAACGTCCGCGCCCAGCAGCCGTACGAAGCCCAGGGCGATGAGGAGGACGTAGACGAAGAGGACCACGGCGTAGGCGGCGGCCGGTCCGAAGCGGACGTTGGACGCCTCGTTCTGCGCGAGCATCGACAGGGTTTCCACCGAGTTCTTCTGCGAGCCGACGAGGAGGTACGGCAGGTCGAACATCCGCAGCGCGTCCAGGCAGCGGAAGAGGACAGCCACCAGCAGGGCGGGCTTCACCAAGGGCAGGGTGATGTGCCAGAACTGGCGCAGCGGGCTCGCCCCGTCCATACGGGCCGCCTCGTACACCTCCTTGCCGATCACCTGCAGGCCGGCCAGGACCAGCAGCCCGATGAAGGGGGCGGTTTTCCACACCTCGGCGATGATGACGGCGACCTTGGCGTGGAAGCCCTCGGTGGTCCACAGGACCTGTTGGCCGATCAGCGCGTTGGCGACGCCGTCGCTGTTGAAGATCCACCGCCACAGCAGGCCGGAGATGGCCGTGGGAATCGCCCACGGGATGAGGATGCTCGCGCGGACCAGGGCCCGGCCGCTGAACGCCCTGTGCATGATCAGCGCCATCGCGACACCGATCACCGTCTCCAGCCCCACCGTGACGACGGCGAAGAAGGTGGTGTTCCAGAAGGCGTTCCAGAACCGCTCCCCGGCCTCGCCGAAGATGTCGGCATAGTTCTGGAGCCCGACGAACGGCTCGGTGTCGCTGATGAAACCGGTCTTCGGGTCCAGCCCCTTGGTCCCGTACAGCGACTCCCGCAGCGCCATGATCGTCGGATAGAGGACGACGACGGTCAGCACCAGCAGCGTCGGGGACACCAGCAGGGCGGCCATCCGGCCGGAGCCCGCTGTCGCCGACTTCCGGCCGCGCCGCGATCTCATCGGCCCGGCGGACCGCCCGGCCCGGCGCGGCGCCGTGCCGGGGTGCCGGTTCGCGGCCGTCTCAGGTGGGGTCCGAGTGGCCACCACGAGCCTCCTTCTCACTGCTGCGCCGACAGCTTCTGCAGGTCCGCCTGCAGTTCCTTCAGCGCCTGCGCACTGGACTTGTCGCCGTTCAGGGCCGCGTACGCCTCCTGCTGGATCGCCGAGGACACGTCGCCGTACTGGACCACCCGGGGGCGCGGTATGGCGTTGAGGATCGCCTTCTTCAGCACCGGCAGGTACGGATACTGCTCGACCAGCGTCCGGTCGTCGTACAGGTCTGCGTACGGCGGGGCGGCCGAGCCCTCCTTCAGGAACGTGGTCGCGCTGTCGTGGCTGGTGAAGAACTTGATGAAGTCCAGCGCCGTGGCCTTGTTCCTGGCGAAGGAGGACAGGGCCACGTTGTGGCCGCCCAGGGTGGAGGAGCCGGCTCCGGTCAGGCCGGGCAGCGGCGCAACCGCGAGCTTGCCGGCGACCTCGCTCTTCTGGGCCAGCGAGTACACGTAGGGCCAGTTGCGCAGGAAGATCAGCTTTCCGGACTGGAACGCCTGGCGGCCTTCCTCCTCCTGGTAGGTGATGGCCTCTTTCGGGATCGTGCCGTCCTTGAAGGAGTCGACGAGGAAGTCCAGGCCCTTCTTCGCGGCGGGCGTGTCGACGTCCGGCTTGCCGTTGGCGTCGGTGACGACCCCGCCGGCCGAGTTCACGGCCTCGGAGAAGTTGACGGTCAGGCCCTCGTACTTCTGGAACTGGCCGGCGTAGCAGGACATGTCCTTGGCCTCGGGCAGCCTCTCGACCTTGGCGCAGGCGGCCTTCATCTCCGCCCACGTCGTCGGCGCGGCGCTGACGCCGGCCTTCTTCAGCAGGTCGGATCGGTAGTAGAGGATGCCGCCGTCGGAGGACTGCGGGGCCGCGTACAGGTTGTCGCGGTACTTGACCGTCTCCACCACCGGCTTGAGCATCTCGTCCAGCGGGAACTGCGCGGCGGGCAGCTGGTCGATCCACTGGTGGGCGGCGAACTCCGAGGTCCACACCGCGTCCAGGGAGAGCACCGTGTACGCGTCGGACTTCGTCTCGGCGTTCTGGATCATTTGCTGACGCTGCTGGTTCACGTCCGCCGGCAGCTGGACGAAGGTGACCTTCTCCTTCGGGTGCTGCGCGTTCCAGCCGTCGATCACCTTCTGGACGACGCCGGAACTGTCCTTGGCGGCCGCGAACGTGATCGGGCCACGGCCCGTGAAGGCCGACGGGCTCTTGGACTGCCCCGACGAACTGCTCTCGTCGGAGGAGCCGCAGGCGGTGAGGACGAGCCCGGCGGCGACGAGCACGGCCGAGCACTGAAGGACTCTGGTGGTTCTGGCGTTCATGTCTCTCCTGGACGTGCGGAACCGAAGTCTCGGTCTGTAGTGAGACTGAGCTGTCATCGCGTTCGAAAGATCAAAAGAGCAGGTCAAAGCCACGAAAGACGACTTCACGACGACGGCTTCGACTTCACTGAGACAACGCTTGCACCGTAGGAGTGCTCTCAATGGAAGTCAATGCGTAACTTCCCGGTAGCAAGGATGCTTCACGCGATCGAGGCCACCCTCTTATAGGCACTTATCGGTCATTCAACCTCGCCGAGCCCTGCGGGAACCTGCGAGAATGCTCGTGACAGCGCTGTCACGAAGGGTCCCTCCGGAGAGTCGATCTGTGCTAACTTCCGCTCATGTCACCAGCTCAGCGGCACCCCACGTTGGCCGACGTCGCCGAACGGGCGGGCGTCTCCTCGTCCACCGTCTCGCGCACCCTGCGCGGAATGACATCGGTCTCGCCACAGGTCCGCGCCCGGGTCGAGGAGGCCGCCCGTGAGCTGAACTTCGCGATCTCGCGGCAGGCGTCGAGCCTCGTCACCGGCCGGACCGGCGTCATGGCGGTACTGGTGCCCACGCTCGACTCGTGGTTCATGGGAGCGGCACTGTCCAGCCTGGGCCCGCTGCTGCGCGCCGCGGGCATGGAACTCACCCTCTACGTGGTGCCCGACCTGGCCGAACGGGCCGCGTTCTTCGACCGCTTGCCGGCCCGACGCAACGCGGACGCGCTGCTGGTGTTCTGCTTCGACCTCAACAAGGAGGAGACCGCCCGGCTGGACGACCTCGGCATGCCGGTCATCTACGTCAGCCAGCACGTCGAGGGCCGCCCCAGCATCTACGTCGACGACGTCGCCGGCGCCTGCAGGGCCACCCGCCACCTGATCAACCTCGGCCACCGCCGGATCGCCTTCGCGCACACGGTCAACGCCCGCGGCTTCAGCTTCAGTTCGCGCGAGCGCCTCCTCGGCTACCAGCAGGCGCTCACCGAGGCGGGCATACCTCTGGACGACGACCTGGTGGTCACGACCCCGCCCCGTGACAAGCGCGGCACCACCCAGGCGGTCGGAAACCTGCTGAGCCTGCGTGAACCACCCACCGCGATCTTCGCCGAGCAGGACGAACTGGCCGCCTCCGTCATCTCGACCCTGCGCACCGTACAGATCGACGTACCCGAACGGATCTCCGTCCTCGGCTTCGACGACCAGCTGATGGCCGAATGGCTGGACCTGTCCACCGTCGCCCAGTCCCCCTCGGACATGGGCCGCGCCGCCGCCGAACTCGCGCTGGAACTCATCAACGACGACCAGGCGGACCGCAGTCGGCACGTCGTCCTGCCCACGCACCTGATTCTGCGGGGGACGACGGCTCCACCGCCCGCTCCGCAGAGGGAACGCGAGGGCAACGGCGCTGGTGACGGACGGAGCGCCTGAATATTCGGGGACAGCCTGACAATCGGGGTCTAGGGAAAGGAGCCTGGAGCAGCTGCGCTCGGTGCGCTCGGTGCGCTCGGTGCGCTCGGTGCGCTCGGTGCGCTCGGTGCGCTCGGTGCGCTCGGTGTTCTGGGTGTTCTGGGTGTCTGATGTTCTCGGTGAGTGCGAGGCGGCGACCCGTCCGTGGAGAGGAACTCCCGGTCGCCCAGCCCGAGTTGCCGGAAAACCCCGCTCCGCAGGCTGAGCGCCCAGGCCGGCCGCCCTTCATCCGGCGGCCGGGTCACCGCCGCCGTCACCGCCGCCGTCACCGGAACCGGCGTCGCACCCGGCCGACCGGATGATCCTCAGGACCGCAGCGCCGCGCCTTCCTCGACGATCAGCCCCGCAGTTGCCGCAACCGACTCGACCCGGCCGTCCGAACCGATCGTGAGGTCGAGCCGTTCGCCCGCGACCGTCAGCCCTGTGACCGTGAGCGCCCCGACGGGCAGCGCACCTGCCGGCCGGAGACGGAGACGGCCCGCGGGTACGTCGGGGTCCAGACCGGTGAGCGCCGTCAGGAAGGCGATCGCCGCTGCCGCCGACCAGGCCTGTGGGCGGCAGGCGGCCGGGTAGGGGACCGGGGCGGGGGTGTCCGTACGGGCGTCGCCGCCCCAGAGCTCGGGCAGCCGGTAGTCGAAGGCCGGCGCGGCGTCGAGGATGCCCTCGATGAGCCGGGCGGCGGCCTCGGGGTGGCCGCTGCGGGCGAGGCCGGTGACGGCGATGGCGGTGTCGTGCGGCCAGACGGTGCCGCAGTGGTAGCGCAGCGGGCCGAAGCCGCCGGACGTCGACGACATCGTCCGCAGGCCGTAGGCGTCGGACATGTCCGGGGCGGCGAGCCGTGCGGCGACGGCGGTGGTCTCGTCGGTGTTCAGGATGCCGGTGGCCAGGAGGTGGCCCATGTTGCTCGCGACGGCGTCGACCGGGCGGCCCGAACGGTCAAGTGCCATGGCGGGGTAGGGCCCTTGGCGGTCGGCGACCCAGAACCGGGCGCGGAAGCGGTCGGCGAGGCCGGCCGCGAAGGTCCGCCATCGTTCGCCGTCCGGCAGCCCGAAGGCGTCGAGGAGTGCCGCTCCGGCGAGGGCGGCCTCGTAGGCGTAACCCTGTACTTCGGCGAGAGCCAGAGGCGCTTCGGCGAGCCGGCCGTCGGTGAAGCGGACGGCGTCGGCGGAGTCCTTCCAGCCCTGGTTCGCCAGGCCGGTGCCCCGGTGGTCGACGTACGAGAGGAAGCCGTCTCCGGCACGGGCGGCGGAGTCGATCCAGTCGAGCGCGGCCACGAGCGCGGGCAGCAGCGGCTCGATGTCGGCGGTGGGCAGACCCCAGCGCCAGGCGTCGTGGAGCAGGCAGATCCACAGGGGGGTCGCGTCGACCGTGCCGTAGTAGACCGGTGGCAGGTGAAGTCCCTTGCCGTCGTCGAAGACGCCGCGCCGCACCTCGTGGAGGATCTTGCCCGGCTCCTCTTCCGTCTCCGCGTCGGTGCGGGTGCCCTGCTGGGCGGCCAGGGTGCGCAGGGTGCCCAGTGCGAGGTCCGTGCCCAGCGGCAGGAGCATCCGCGCGGCCCACAGGCTGTCCCGGCCGAAGAGCGTGAAGAACCAGGGGAGGCCCGCAGCGAGGAAGGTGTCACCCGGCGACACGGTCATGGCCATGCGCAGCGAGTGGAGGTCGTCCAGGCTCTGGGCGACAAGGGCGGGCAGCCGGCGGTCGTCGGCGGTGACGTCGGGGCGCTGCCAGGTGGGCCGCGGGTCGGCGGCCGTGACGACCGCGTCGGGTTCCGAGACCTCGACGGCCAGGTGCAGGTCGACGCTCTCGCCGGGCGCGACCGTGAGCGTCCAGGTCAGCGTGGAGTGCGCGGCGTCGGGGGCCGCGCCGGGGGCGCTGACGGTGACGGCGACGGTGCCGTCTCCCCAGCTCAACACACCGGCGCCGGACGACAGTTCGCCCGTCGGCTGGAGCGGAGACCGGGCTGCAAGGCCCGCCTTCGCGTGCTCCAGCGGTACGAGGTCCCCGGCGATCTCGACCCGGACGGCGAGACGCACCGGCGTCGTCGCGGTGGAGCGGACGGTCAACTGTTCGGTGAGCAGGCCGGGATGCAGGATGCGCCGCCGGTCGACCCGGACGGTCGGGTCGGGAACCGCGTCGCCGAGCGCCTGGGCCAGGCCGACGAAACGGCTGCGACCGGGACCGTCCGTCGCGTTCATCACCGCGACCACCGGCAGCCAGCCCTCCTCACCGTCGGCCGCTCGGGCGTCGCTGCCCGCCGCTCCGGCGTCGCCGTCGACCGGTCCGGCGTTGCTGCCTGCTGCTCCGGCGTCGCCGTCGACCGCTCCGGCGTCGCCGTCCGCCGCGTCGGCGTCGGCGCGCAGCGTCACGCGCAGCAGGCTCACCGCGCGTACGTCGGCGTGGAAGAGCCCCTGCACTCCGGCCCCCGGAGCGGCGGCGTCGAGGTTGCCGTCCGGCTCGGACAGCACGACAGTCGGGGCGGCGAGGGTGACCGCGAGATCGTGCAGGAGCGGCTGCCGCTCGGGTGAGGTCATGAAAGCTCCGTCCGGTGCCCTCGTGTCTCGTGGGCGGTTTGTGGGGGTGGCTTGTGAGGTCGGTTTGTGACCGCGCCGACTCTTGACAGGCCGGGCGCCGATCGCCACAGTAACCGATTGGAACGCTAAATTTAACGTTCAAATCCAACCGCGACGGCGTTGACGATGCGCCACCGCGACGGCGATACGCTGCGGCGCAGTGAACTTTGTGGAGGTGGCTTCGCGATGGCGCGAGTAACACTCGAAAGCGTGGCGCGGCATGCCTCCGTGTCGACACAGACCGTGTCCAACGTGATCAACGCGCCGCATCGGGTGCGGCCGGAGACCCTGGCCCGCGTACAAGCCGCCATCAAGGAACTCAACTACCGCCCGAACCAGGCTTCCCGGACGCTGCGGACCCGGCGTTCACGGCTGATCGGCGCCCGCATCGAGCCGCTGCGCGACGGCGTCAACGGCGCCGTCCTCGCCCAGTTCCTCCAGTCGCTGACCGCCCGTACCCAGGAGGCCGGCTACCGGATCGTGGTGTTCACGGCCACGGACGACGACCACGAATGCACCCTGTACGAACAACTGCTCGACGACCATGACCTCGACGCCTTCGTCCTGCACGCCACTCACGCCGGCGACCGCCGGACGGCATGGCTGACCGAGCGCCGGGTGCCGTATGTGACCTTCGGCCGGCCCTGGGGGGCCGAAGCCGAGGCCTCCGAGCGGCACGGCTGGGTCGATGTCGACGGCGCGCAAGGGACCCTTGCCGCGACCCGGCACCTCATCGAGGCCGGTCACCGGCGCATCGCCTTCCTCGGCTGGCCGGAGGGACCGGAAGGATCAGAGGTCGGCGACGACCGGCGCAGGGGCTGGTCCGACCTCCTCGCCGTGTCCGGAGTCGATGTCCCGGCCGGCTACGACATGGGCGTCCCCGACGGGCTCGACACCGGCCGTGAGGCCGCCGGGGCGATGCTCGACCTGCCCACCCCGCCGACCGCGATCGTCTGCGCGAGCGACTCGCTGGCCCTCGGGGCCTGGACCGAGATCACCGCGCGTGGACTGCGCCCCGGGGCCGATGTCGCGGTGGTCGGCTTCGACGACTCCCCGACGGCGGCGGTCGTCGGTCTGAGCAGCGTGGCGCAGCCGTACGACGAGGCCGCCGCCGCCTGCCTGAACATGCTCCAGGAACTGCTGGCGACTCCCGAACCGCCGGCCGTCCCGCCGCCCCCTGTCCTGCTGCCGCCCCGGCTCGTCGTCCGCGCGAGCGGCTGAGCCGCTCCGCCGCACCCGAACCCTCCTTCCCCCTGCCGAGCGGCTCCGTAATCCGCTCAGCCAACACCGGCGATCCCGCTCGCAGCCACAGTGCGGCGACGGGGCGCGCCCTCCCCTCTACCACCGGCTCTTCAGGCCGGCCTGCGCAAGGAGATTTATCATGAGAAATCCGCGTACACGCTGGGCAGTTGGAGCCGTCGCGCTGCTGTCGCTCAGCCTGTCGGCCTGCGGGGGCAGCGGGTTCGACGACAGCGGCACGGACGACAGTCAGGAGTCGGCCGGACCCGCCTCGATCAAGGTCCTCATCGCCTCCAGCGGCGACGCCGAGACGAAGGCCGTCAAGGACGCCTCCGACGCGTGGGCGACGAAGTCCGGCAACAAGGCGACCGTCACCCAGGCCCAGGACATCAGCCAGCAGCTCGGGCAGGGCTTCGCCTCGAACAACCCACCGGACGTCTTCTACGTCGACGCCAAGTTCTTCGCCACGTACGCCAGCGCGGGCAGCCTCGAACCGTACGGCGACACTTTCCCGGGGAAGGACGACTTCTACCCGGCCCTGCGTCAGGCGTTCACCTACGACGGCAAGTTCTACTGCGTTCCCAAGGACTTCTCCACGCTGGGCCTGCAGATCAACACCACGGCATGGTCGAAGGCCGGTCTGACGGACGCCGACATCCCCACCACGTGGGAGCAGCTGGCGGCCGTGGCGAAGAAGCTGACCACGGGCAAGCAGGTCGGCTTCGTCCTCGGCGACACGCGTGACCGGATCGGTGCCTTCATGGTCCAGGCCGGCGGCTGGGTGACGAACAAGGACGCCACCAAGGTCACCGCGGACTCTCCCGAGAACCTCAAGGCCCTGGAGTACGTCCGGTCGCTGCTCGCCGACGGCTCGACCAAGTATCCCAAGCAGCTCGACTCCGGCTGGTCGGGCGAAGCCTTCGGCAAGCAGAAGGCCGCGATGACGATCGAGGGCAACTGGATCGCCGGCGCGATGAAGAACGACTACCCGGACGTCAAGTACAAGACGGTCCCGCTGCCGACCGGCCCCGCAGGCAAGGGCACGCTCGCCTTCACCCAGTGCTGGGGCATCGCGGCGAAGAGCAAGCACAAGGCCGCAGCCCTCGACTTCGTCAAGGCGATGACCGCGAAGGACGCCGAGCTGAGCTTCGCCCAGGCGCTCGGCGTGATGCCGTCACGGCAGTCCGCGTCGGCCGACTACCTCGCCCAGTCCCCGCAGGACAAGGCGTTCATCGACGGAGCCACGTACGCGCAGGCCCCGGTGAACGTCCCGAAGATCGACCAGGTGCTCACCGACTTCGACACGGGCCTCCAGTCACTGCCCGACGCCGACCCGAAGCAGATCCTCGCGCGACTTCAGAAGAACGCGCAGGCGGTCGTGGGCCAGTGACCCGGACACCCCTGAGACCGACGGAGTGAGAGTGAATCTGCGATGAGTGAACCGAACCCCGGGCCCGCACAGGGCCCGGGTAGCGGCCCGGCAGCAGCCCGCCCGGCAGGCACCGCCAAAGACCGCGTCCCGTCATCCGTGCCGCGTGGACCGGTCAAGGACACCGGTCCGGACGACGCCGCCAAAGCCGGTGGAGGAACTGGTGGAGGAACCGGTGGAGGAACCGGTGGAGGCCGCCGCACCCGCGCCTCCCGAGGCGGTATCCGGGGCCGGGAGGGTCTCGCCGGCTGGCTGTTCGTCTCACCCGTCCTCGTCGTGCTCGGACTCTTCCTGGTCGTGCCGATCGTCATGGCGCTCTGGGTGAGCCTGTCCGACTGGAACGGCCAGGGCAGCCCCTTCTCGTCGGGCGTGGACTTCGTCGGCGGCCAGAACTACGAGCCGCTGCTCACCAAGTCCGGCCTGGCGCAGAGCGACTTCATGACGAGCCTGCGCAACAACGCGTACTACGTGCTCTTCGTCGTGCCGCTGCAGACCGTGCTCGCGCTGGGCCTGGCGCTCCTGGTCAACGGCAGACGGCTGAAGGGCAAGGGGTTCTTCCGCACCGCGTACTACTTCCCGGCGGTGACGAGTTCGGTCGCGATCTCGGTCGTCTTCCTGTTCCTCTTCTCCTCCAGCGGGGTCGTCAACTCCCTGCTGGCGAAGATCGGAGTCGACGGACCGGCCTGGTTCGCCGATCCACGCGGCATCATCCACCTCGCTCTCGGCGCCCTCGGGATGAACACCGACGCACCGCCTGCCGCGCTCGCCGACCACGCCGTCGGCGGCCTGTCCCTGTGGGACTGGATCTCAGGCCCCAGCGTGGCCATGACCGCGGTCATCGCGCTGGTCGTGTGGACGACGGCGGGCACGTTCATGCTCATGTTCCTCGCCGCCCTGCAGGACATCCCCCTCGAAGTCGAGGAGGCCGCCGAGATCGACGGCACCGGACGCTGGCAGCGGTTCCGCCACGTCACGCTGCCCATGCTCAAGCCGACGCTCTTCCTCGTCCTGACCCTCGGCCTCATCGGCACCTGGCAGGTCTTCGACCAGATCTACGTCATGACCAAGGGCGGACCCGGAAAGACGACGCTGACTCCCGCTTTCCTGTCCTACCAGTCCTCGTTCATCAACAACGAGTGGGGACAAGGCAGCGCCATCGCCTTCATCCTCTTCGTGATCATCGTCGCGATGACGCTCCTGCAGCGGTTCGTCCTGCGCGACAAGGACGAGGCCCGCACCAAGGCCGACACACGGCGCGCGGCGAAGGCGGCCCGCTCCGGGTCCGGTCCGACGACGGGGGCGATCTGATGCCCCGCACCGCCGCATCGGGTGCCTACGCCCCACATCCCGGAACCGGCGCGACCGCACCCACCACCGCAGCCGCACCGGCGGCCACAGCCGACGTCCACAACAGAGGCACGCGATGAGTCCACAGCACCAGCCCGCCGACGCGGGCACCGCAGCGAACACCGGCGACAAGCACCCGACCCGCCGCGCGGACAAACGCACACGCCCCGGCGGGGGCCTCACCCGCGCTCTCGGCTACACCGCCCTCGTCGCCATCGCGCTGCTCTACATCTATCCCTTCCTCATCCAGCTCGCGACGAGCTTCAAAACCGACGCGGACGCCACCAGCCACCCCCTGTCACTGTGGCCGACCCACTTCACGACGGCGGCCTTCAGCCGGCTCGCCGATGCGGACTATCCGCGCTGGTTCGCGAACTCCGTCGTCGTCGCACTCTTCGTCACCGCGGGCCGCGTGTTCTTCGACTCCCTGGCCGGATACGCACTGGCCAGGCTGCGCTTTCGCGGCCGGGGCGCACTGTTCGGAGCCGTCATCGCGGTGATGGCCGTGCCCGGGGTCGTCCTGCTCATCCCGAAGTTCCTCGTCCTCAACCAACTCGGGATGTACGACTCCTACTCGGGCATGATCGTCCCGCTTCTCGCCGA
This sequence comes from Streptomyces sp. NBC_00576, assembly GCF_036345175.1. Classification (NCBI taxonomy): domain Bacteria; kingdom Bacillati; phylum Actinomycetota; class Actinomycetes; order Kitasatosporales; family Streptomycetaceae; genus Streptomyces; species Streptomyces sp. NBC_00576. The sequence continues at coordinate 6,611,551 of NZ_CP107780.1, forward strand.
CGCGGCGGGGGTGTTCATCATGAAACAGTTCTTCGAGTCGATCCCCGTCAGCGTCGAGGAAGCAGCCCGCATCGACGGCGCGAGCACCTTCCGTATCTACTGGTCCGTCGTACTGCCGATGGCCAAGCCGGCCCTCATCACCCTGACCATCCTGTCGTTCCAGGGATCGTGGAACGAGCTTCCGCACTTCATCGTTTCCCGGCAGAGCCCGGAACTGAACACGCTCACCTCCGGGGTCGCCTCACTCGTCTCCGGCCAGCTCGGTGACGGCAACCAGTACCCGATCAAGCTCGCGGCGGCCCTGCTCATGACCATCCCCGTGGCACTGGTGTTCTTCGCCTTCCAGCGGCACTTCGTCCGAGGCGGCACGGCGGGCGCGACCAAGGGGTAGCCCGGGCGAGGCACCTGAATTTCGTTGTGATCAATAAGCGGGTGGTGTGGACCCTGCACCCCCTTCGACAGGACCGGGCCACATGAACAACTCGCCCCCGAACGACTCCTGGTGGCGCTCCGCGGTCATCTACCAGGTGTACATACGCAGCTTCGCCGACGGCGACGGCGACGGAACCGGCGACATCGCCGGCCTCCGCTCCCGTCTGCGGTACCTGGCCGACCTCGGCGTCGACGCGATCTGGATCAACCCCTGGTACCCGTCCCCACTGGCCGACGGCGGCTACGACGTCTCCGACTTCCGCGGCATCCACCCCACGTACGGCACCCTCGACGAGGCACGGAAGCTGATCACCGAGGCCCACGAGCTGGGCCTGCGGGTGATCCTGGACATCGTCCCGAACCACACCTCCGACCAACACGCCTGGTTCCAGGAGGCGTTGGCGGCGGCGCCCGGATCCCCGGAACGAGACCGGTTCATCTTCCGCGAGGGGAGAGGGGAGAACGGCAGCGAACCCCCCAACGACTGGTACGCGGCCTTCGGCGGCCCCACCTGGACCCGCACGCCGGACGGCCAGTGGTACCTCCACCTCTTCGCCCCCGAGCAACCGGACCTGAACTGGGAAAACCCCGAGGTCCGGGCCGAGTTCGAGTCGATCCTGCGCTTCTGGTTCGACCTGGGCGTCGACGGTTTCCGCATCGACGTCGCCCACGGCATGGCCAAGGACCCGGCCCTCCCGGACCTCGGCCTGACGGAGTTCTCCGTCCTCGCCGACGAGGACCAGCCGAACCACCCGCACTGGGACCGCGACGGCGTCCACGCCATCTACCGCAGCTGGCGCGCCATCGCCGACAGCTACCCGAACCCCCGCGTCTTCGTCGCCGAGGCCCACGTACGCCCCAGCCGCCTGCCCGACTACCTCCGCGCGGACGAACTCCACACCGCCTTCAACTTCGACTTCCTCAAGTGCGCCTGGGAGACAGACAAGTTGAGGGAGGTCATCGACCGCACGATCACCGATCTGGCGAAGGTCGGCGCCCCCGCCACCTGGGTCCTCTCCAACCACGACGAGACCCGCCACACCACCCGATACGGTCGCGCCCACACCGGCGTCACAACCCCGGCGCGCGACCAGGGCCACCCCACCGACCTCGCCCTCGGCACCCGCCGAGCACGGGCGGCGGCCCTGCTGATGCTGGCCCTGCCCGGCGGCGCGTACATCTACCAGGGCGAGGAACTCGGCCTGTACGAGGTCGAAGACCTCCCCGAGCAGGCCCTCCAGGACCCCACCTGGGAACGCTCCGGCCACACTGTCCGAGGCCGCGACGGCTGCCGCGTCCCCCTCCCCTGGACCGGCGACACCCGGCCGTTCGGCTTCAGCACATACGGGTCCGCCACGCCCTGGCTTCCCCAGCCCGACGACTGGAAGTCGTACACCGCCGAAGCCAACCAGGCCGACCCGACCTCCATGCTCCAGCTGTACCGCTCCGCCCTGCGCCTGCGCCGCACCAACCCCGACCTGCGAGGCGAGGACTTCCGCTGGCTGGACAGCCCGCCCGACACACTCCTCTTCCAGCGAGGCAACGCCCTGCTGTGCGCGGTCAACCTCGCCGACCGGCCGATGCCACTCCCCGACGCCTGGAGCCCCCTCCTTGCCTCAGGACCGCTGAACAAGGACGGCATGCTGCCGCCGGACACCACGGTCCTGCTGCTGGACTGACCGACGGGCGGTCACGGAGTCTCTCCGGCCGATCTCCTCCGCGCGTCCAGTCGCGCCCGAATACGCCAGGGCCTGTCCGGTGTTCCTCCCCGCCGATCGGACAGGCCCTGGCCCATGTCCAGGGAACCCGATAACCCGATGGAGTTGCTCTGAAACGGCGCCCACGCCTCCCCACAGGGAATGCGCTGGTTCGGTCATGGTTGTCAGCGGGTGCGTGACGGCAGGGCATGGACTTGCCCAAGGCGAGCAAGTCATACGGGCGATTGATCCGCCAGGATGCGTTCCAAGGAACGGTGACCCATCCGGCTCATGGGCGGGTTGCTTTCGACGTAGTACCAGACCAACCCCATCGCTTGAGCGAAAGCCCACGCCTTACCACGCTCCCATTCAAGATCGCCGCTACCCAGGTGATCGCGGAGCACCTGCCGCGGTCCGGCCTCCAGCAGATGCCACGCACTCACGAGATCCAGCGAAGGATCGGCCGGCCCGAAGCCGCCGACGTCGAGAATCCCCGCAAGCCGGCCGGCGGACACCAGCACGTTGCCGGGAATCAGATCGCAATGGGCCATGGCGTCCTCGGCTGCACCTCGCGGCAGATCACGCAGAGTTGCCCAGATACGGCGCAGCCGAGGGACATCCAGGAGTTGCTCACTGTGTCTGAAACAGGTCTCCATCCACGCGTCATGGGACTGCAGGTCGCCTCCTCGACCTGTGCCGGCGAACGTGCGGCCATGCGTGTCGATCGCGCGTAGTTCGCCGATGAGATCGGCCAAGTCACGGGCAAACGCAGACGATTCGCCTGGGCCCTCGTTGGCGGCCACGACGCCGGGCAGCCATGTCTGCACCGACCACGGAAGCGGGTAGCCTGCCCCGGGTTCACCGAGCGCGACCGGCTCCGGCGTGGGGAAACGCGTGCGACCTGCCAACTCGCGAGCCGCTTCCGCTTCGGTCTCCAGCCCGCGCCGCGTCGACTCGACATCTGCGGACTCAAGAGGGAATCGAGCGGTGAACCGATCGCCGATACGGAAGATGGCGTTGACCGTACCCTGTGCGGCGATGCTCCTGACCTGCAGGCTTCGCCACTCGGGAAACTGCTGCTCCACCAACGTGCGCACCGTCTCAGGTGACACCGTCAGCTGGTTGGCGTGCATCTTCATGGTGGAAGCCTCCGCGTCACGATCTTCAAAGGCAACCCGTTTTGCGACTCGGCCTGTACGGCGTCCGAGACCTCCCCGAGCCGACGCTTCAGGACCACACCTGGGAACGCTCCGGCCCCACGGTCCGAGGCCGCGACGGCACTCACACCTTCACCATCACTCGGTATCACTCGGTCAAGTCACCGGCACCGGCATTGAACCTAGGTCTGCAGGTGTAGGTCTCAAGCCCGTTACGTCAGGTCGTCGCGGTCGTTAGCGTCGGAGTCATGGACACCACCGGGGCCCTCGACGAAGCTCTCCAGCGACTGCACGACTACGGCCCTGAACGCGACGGTTGGTTGTCCAACCACGGTCCGATGGCGGTGGAGGCGCTGGTCCGCAACGGTCACGCGACCACCGTGCACCGCTGGCTTGATTACTACCGCGACAAGCTGGAGGACCTGCCCCGCGCCACCGATCCGATCACCGAGGACGGATGGCGGGAAGCGTTGGGTGATCCCCGCAGGATCGGTGACTGGACGGCGCACTTCGTTCGCCAGACCGCCGACCGACCATGGCGCGAGGTGCTGGTGCAGTGGTGGCCCCGCCTGCTGCCGGGCATCGCCGCCGGTGCCACCCACCCGGTGATCCGTGTCGGCCATGCCGTCCGCACCCTCCTCGACGACGAGCACGGCAACGACGCGAGTGCCGGGTCGAGCGCCGACCCGCGTACCGCAGAACTGGCCCATGGCCTCGCCTACTGGGCGGCCCGCAGCCTGCCGACGCCCGGCGTCGCTGCGCCGGGCGGCACCGCCGGCCCGGGCAAGGCACTGGACGGCATCCCGCCGATCGCGGACCAAACCGGGGGCTTCCGTGACGGCCTCGCGCAGCTGACCGCAACGCCCGGCTGGACGGCGGCGACCGCCGCACTCAGCCCGGCAGTGACGCCTGAGGAGTCCCGCGACGTGCTGGCCGAGCTCGTCCGGGCAGCCACGTACCGCTACGCCACGCACGGCCACCTCAGCCCGATCATGCTGGTGCACGCCGCCACCGCGCCCAACGCCGTGCTGCGCACCCTGCCCGCGCTGCCCCCCGCGCTGTGGGCACCGAGTCTGAACGCCGCCTGGACGGCGAGCGCCGCGGTGACCGCCCTGTACTCACCAGCCACCCCCGCTCCGGCGTCCGAACTACCGAAGGCCCCTGCCGGATCGGTAGCGGACGCCGCACAGGAAGTCTTCGCACGCGCGGCCGAGCACGGCGACGAGCACGTAGTGAAGTTCGCCGACACCGCGCTGGACGTAGCCGCCACCACCGGCAGCACCGGCGCGCTGGTGGCCGCAGCCCGGGCCTGCGAACTGATCGGCCCGGTTCTCTAGCGGAAGACGCCCCACCGGCGGCGGGAACGCTCCGGCCCCACGGTCCGAGGCCGCGACGGCTGCACTGACGGTCGGCGACGGGAGCACTCCGGCCGACCTCCCCGCGCCAAGTGGCGCCCGAATACGCCAGGGCCTGTCCGTTGTTCACTCCCCCCTATGTGCGTCGATCTCGGCGATCAGGGCCTCGATACGGGTCCTGATCTGGTCCCGGATGGGGCGCACGGCCTCGACGCCCTTGCCGGCCGGGTCCTCCAGGGCCCAGTCGAGGTACTTCTTGCCGGGGAAGACCGGGCAGGCGTCGCCGCAGCCCATCGTGATGACGTAGTCGGACGCCTGGACGGCCTCGGTGGTGAGGATCTTCGGTCTGGCGTCGGCGATGTCGACGCCGACTTCCTTCATGGCCTCGACCGCGGAGGGGTTGACCCGGTCTCCGGGGATGGAACCAGCAGACCGCACCTCGATCCGGTCGCCCGCGAGGTGGTCGAGGAAACCGGCGGCCATCTGCGAGCGCCCGGCGTTGTGGACACAGACGAACAACACGGAGGCGAGCGGGCTGGAGGACATGGATTCTTCCTATCGAGGCGTGAGTCCGTACGCGTATTGGGTGCGGATACGCGTGCGGGTGTGCGGGCCCAGGCTCAGCCCAGACTGGTATCAGTCTGGAGTGATGTGACAGTATCAGCCCATGCTGAAGTCAGTCGACACTGATCTGATGCGGGTTCTCGCGGACCCGCTCCGCCTCCAGATCGTCACCCTGCTCGCCAAGGAGACGCTCTGCAGCACCCACCTGATCGAGGAGACGGGGGCCAGACAGACCAACCTCTCCAACCATCTGAAGGTGCTGCGCGAGGCCGGGGTCGTGGAGACGGAGCCCTGCGGCCGGTTCACCTACTACCGGCTCAGGCCCGACGTCATCGCCTCCCTCGCCAGCCGGTTCGCCGACCTGGCGGAGACCGCGCGCGCCACCGCCGAGAACAACGTCAAGCGGTCCTGTCCCTGATCTCCGCCGCTATGGCGACTGCAACGAAGGAGTCCTGTTGACCGCCACCGAGGCCGCCGACGCCATCGAGGCCACCGGGCACGACAGGGCCGGGGAGGCCGCGACCGTCGCCGGGCCGCAGCTCGCGCCGGGTGCCACGCCGCCCCGTACCCCGCTGAAAGCCCGGGCCGCGGCCGAACTCCTCGGCACCGCCCTTCTCGTCGCCGTCGTGATCGGTTCCGGCGTCCAGGCCACCGAACTGACGAAGGACGTCGGGGTGCAGCTGCTGGCCAACTCGATCGCCACCGTCTTCGGCCTCGGCATCCTGATCCTGCTGTTCGGCCCGGTGTCCGGGGCGCACTTCAATCCCGTCGTCACGCTGGCCGAGTGGTGGACCGCCCGGCGCGGGGGCGACGGCGTCACGGCGCGCGAGGTCGCGGTGTACGTCCCCGCACAGATCGCCGGTGCGATCGCGGGCGCGATCCTGGCCGACGCGATGTTCGGCGAGCCCCTGGTGGAGTGGTCCACGCACGACCGCTCGGCCGGTCATCTGCTGCTGGGTGAGGTGGTGGCCACCGCCGGCCTGATCCTGCTGATCTTCGGCCTGGCCCGTACCGACCAGCTGCGGTACGCGCCCGTGGCCGTGGCCTCGTACATCGGCGCCGCCTACTGGTTCACGTCGTCCACGTCGTTCGCGAACCCGGCGGTGACGATCGGCCGGACCTTCAGTGACACGTTCGCGGGGATCGCGCCGGGGTCGGTGCCGGGGTTCGTCGGCGCCCAACTGGTCGGAGCGGTGGTCGGGTTGGCGCTGGTCGCGTTCGTCTTCGTACCCGCCCGATCCACTGAATGACGCCGAAGCCGAAGCCGAAGCCGAAGCCGAAGCCGAAGCTGACGCCGAGGCCGAACCGGTCGGTCAGGCGGTGGTCGGCGTGATGGTCAGCAGACTGCCCATCGCGGTCAGCACGGACGGCTCGACGCGGTAGTAGACCCAGGTGCCGCGCCGCTCGGAGGTGAGCAGGCCGGCCTCCTTGAGCTTCTTCAGGTGGTGGGAGACGGTCGGCTGCGAGACGCCGACGTCGGAGATGTCGCACACGCACGCCTCGCCGCCCTCGTGCGAGGCGACCAGCGAGAAGAGGCGTAGCCGCACCGGGTCGCCGAGCGCCTTGAACATCCGCGCGGCCGTCTCGGCCTCCTCCGCCGTGAACGGGCGCTCGGTGAGAGGCGGACAGCAGGGCGCCGCTGTCTCGCCGGGGGCGGGGTCCAGCAGCGGCAGGAGCTTCGTATTCGACATGCATCTATGTTGACATGTGTCGAACCAGCGGGGGAGGGGTCCCGTGGTTAATTCGATGAATGTCTATGTTGACGGTTGTCGATATAGGTGCCACGCTGTCTGGTGAAGGCAAGAGATCGACGGATGTCGAAGCAAAGGGAAATGGGGAATCTCGTGACTGTAGTAGTCATCGGCGCCGGTCCGGTCGGCCTGGCCGCCGCCGCCCGTCTCGTCGAGCGAGGTATCGACCCCCTGGTCCTGGAAGCCGGCCGGGTCGCGGGCAGCGCCGTACGGGACTGGTCGCACGTCCGTCTGTTCTCCACCTGGGGCGAGATCGTCGACCCGGCCGGCGAGAAGCTCCTCGCCCCGACCGGCTGGGTCCGCCCCGACGCCGCCACCTTTCCGACCGGCGGCGACTGGGCCGAGCACTACCTCCAGCCCCTCGCCGACGTCCTCGGTGACAAGGTCCGCTACGGCGTCACGGTGACCGGCGTCGCCCGCGCCGGACGCGACCGCATCGTCGACTCCGGCCGCGACGAGCAGCCCTTCACCGTGCACGTCCAGCTCGCCGACGGCCACGAGGAGCGGCTCACCGCTCGCGCCGTCATCGACGCCTCCGGCACCTGGGACACCCCCGCCCCGATGGGCGCCGACGGTCTGCCCGCCCTCGGCGAGAAGACGGCAGCCGAGCACCTCGCCTACCGCGTCCCCGACCTCAACGACCCTGCCGTACGCGCCCGTTACGCGGGCAGGCGCACCGCCGTCATCGGCTCCGGCGCCTCCGCCTTCACCGCCCTCGCCCTCCTCGCCGACCTGGCGAAGACGGCGGACGGCACGCACGCGGTGTGGATCCTGCGGCGCGGCATCGGCGCGAACACCTACGGCGGGGGAGAAGCCGACCAACTGCCCGCGCGCGGCGCGCTGGGCCTGCGGGCCAAGGAAGCCGTCGAGGCCGGCCATGCGAGCGCGGTCACCGGCTTCCGTACACAGGCTGTGGAGCGGGAGAGCGGCCGGCTCGTCCTCGTTGCCGAGGACGGCCGCCGCCTCGACCCGGTCGACGAGGTCATCGTCCTGACCGGCTTCCGCCCCGACCTGTCCTTCCTCTCCGAACTCCGTCTCGGCCTCGACGAACGCCTCCAGGCCCCGACCGCCCTGGCCCCCCTCATCGACCCGAACGTGCACTCCTGCGGCACGGTCTACCCGCACGGCGTGAACGAGCTCTCCCACCCGGAAGACGGCGTCTACCTGGTCGGCATGAAGTCCTACGGCCGCGCCCCGACCTTCCTCGCCATGACCGGCTACGAACAGGTCCGCTCGATCACCGCCGCGATCGCGGGCGACCGGGAGGCCGCCGAGCGCGTCGAACTCACCCTCCCGGAGACGGGTGTGTGCGGCGGCGCGGGCCTGTTCGACGAGCCGGAGAACACCGAGCAGTCCGGCGGCGGATGCTGCGCCGCCCCCACCACCCTCCGGATCGGCACGAGCGCCTTGGCCCCGGCCCCGACGTCCGGCGGCTGCTGAACCCCCCATCCACTCAAGGAGGTTCGTCATGTCATCCCGCGTACAGCTCGCCCTCCGCGTCCCCGATCTCGACGCGTCCGTCGCCTTCTACACCCAGCTCTTCAACACCGAACCCGCCAAACTCCGCGACGGCTACGCCAACTTCACCATCACCGACCCCCCGCTCAAGCTCGTCCTCATCGAGGGCTCGGCGGGCGAGGCGACCCGCATGGACCACCTCGGTGTCGAGGTCGAAACCACCGAAGCGGTCCACACCGCCACCACCCGCCTGAGCGAAGCGGGCCTGACCACCGACGTCGAGAACGACACCACCTGTTGCTACGCCGTCCAGGACAAGGTCTGGGTCCACGGCCCCGGCCAGGAACCCTGGGAGGTGTACGTCGTCAAGGCCGACGCCGACTCCCTGGCCAAGCAGCAGGGCAGCACCTGCTGCGCCGGCGCCGCGGAGTCCGACACCGACGCGAAGGAACCGGCCATCGCGGGCGGCTGCTGCTGACGGCCCCTTCACGCCGTACGTGAGTGTGGTGCCGTACGCGAAGGAGGGGTGACCCGGCGATCAGCCGGGTCACCCCTCCCCGTCAACACCCTCAGCACCGTCAGCCGAAGTTCCGCACCTTGATCGAGTAGATGCCGCGGCCGTGCGTGGCCGCGTACAGGGTGCTGCCGTCGGGGCCGAGCTTCAGCTGGAGCACGGCGACGGCCGGGAGGTTCCCGACGCGCTGCCAGGTCGTGCGGCCCGGCGCGCGGTAGACGACGCCGAGGTCGGTGCCGACGGCGAGGCCGCCGTTCGGCGTGACGACGGCGGAGTCGGCCGGCACGTCGGGGAAGTTCTTCGAAATGTCCTTCCAGGTGGTGCCGCCGTCCTTGGACTCGAAGACATGACCGACGCCCGCACCCGGCCCCTCGGTCCACTGCCGGGAGAAGCCGTTGACCGTGAGGAACACGTGGTCGGCGTTCTTCGGGTCGACGGCGAAGCCACTGAGGTAGCGGTTGGGCACGGCCCCGTCGACGGGAAGCGTGATGTCGTGCCAGCCGGTGCCGTCCGCGTTGCCGACGGAGATGCCGCGCGCGAAGCCCTGGTTGTTGCACGGGCCGCACCAGGCCGCGTAGACCTTGCCGCCGGAGGCCGCGACGGCCGTCGCGGTGCGGCCGGCGCCGAGGTCGTACACGCTGGTCCACTCGTCGCCGCTGCGGATGGCGTACCCGTGGGTCTGCACCCACACGTGACGGCCGCCCGCGATCCACGTCGAGGGGCTCTTCGCGTCCGCCGCGAGCGGGGCGATGAAGCGGGCCTCGCCGGTGGCGTTGTCGGCCGGGGCGACACTGTAGGACGTGACCTTGGTGGCGTCGTCGATCCAACTGCCGTCGTTGACCGCGCAGTTCTGGGTCACCTGGATGGCGAGGTAGACGTACTCCTCAGCGATGTCGCAGCCGTTGGCCGGGTCGGTGAGGGTGTCGCCGCCGTCGCCGCCGAAGTTGGAGCCCATCACCCGGTCGTTGCTGCGCAGGACGGACTGGCCGTTGTCCTGGAGGCCGCCGGTGACGGAGACGCCCCCGTGGTCGAGGTCCTTGCCGATACCGACCGAGTAGTACTGCAGGGTGTCGATGGTCCCGTCGTTCAGCGAGGTCCAGTCGGTGGCGTGTCCGGAGGCGTCCTGCCGGCCGACCAGCGGTCGCTTGTAGACGCCGCCGTCGTTGCCGACGTACACGAAGCTCTTGCCGTGGTAGCGGCCGATCGCGACGCCGTGCTGGTCGGAGTGGGTGGTCTGGTCGCAGTCGCCGGTCTGCTTGGCCGGGTCGATGCTCCAGCAGGAGAAGCCGAAGTTCCAGTACGGGCCGACGGTCGACCAGGTGCCGCCGCCGTCCTTGGACTCGTAGACCTCCTCAAGTCCCGCGTACACATGCTGCGGGTCGCTCGGGTCCACGGTCAGGAACTGGTTGTACCAGGCCTGGACGCCGGGCATATAGCCGCTGGACGTCAGCGCCGAACCGGAGGCCGCCAGGCCCTGGTAGTCGGCGATCTTCGTCCAAGGCCCGGTCGGGGAACCGGACTTGGAGACGTAGAAGCCCTCCAGGCCACTGTCCGGGTTGGTGTTCAGCTGCTCCGGCGACTGGTCGATGGCGTAGTAGCGGGAGCCGTCGGCGGAGCGGGCGAAGGTGACGTTGCCGACGCCGTCCGGGTCGGCCGGCAGGTCGCCCAGACCGCTGGTGATCCGGGTCCAGGTGCCGCCCGCGCCCTTGGTGTAGAAGCCGTTGTAGTCGTCACCGCTGCGCCAGCCGACCGCGAGGACCACCTTGTTCGGGTTCTTCGGGTCGATCGCGATGTCGTTGGCGATGTTCTTGTACGGGGCGTCGGGGTCGGTTGCCTCCGAACCACCCGGCAGGAACTCGGGGTTGGGGGCGAACTCCAGTTTCCAGGCGCCCTTCAGCGTCTTCGTGGAGTGGCTCCACACGCCCTTGCTGGTCGCCGCCCACACCTTGCCGCCGCCGAAGCGCAGCTGGTGGACGGTGGTGCTCTCCAGCTCGTCGCCGCCGACCCGGGCGCGGGCGGAGAACGTGCCGTGGTGCGGGTCCGTCAGGACGTAGACGCCGCTGCCGAGGTAGGCGTCCGCGTTGGTCGTCGCCTCGCCGGTGCCCAGCCACAGCCGCCCGGTCCCGTCGAGGGCGAGCGCGCCGGTGGACTGGGCGGGCAGCCGGTCACTGATGGCCTGCCAGTGCCCGCCGCCGGACCTGGACCGCCACACGCCGCCGCCCGCGCTGCCGGCGTACACGTACCCGTCGTCGTCTGCGGCCATCGCCGCCATGCGGCCGGTGACGTTGCCCGAGCCGCCACTGGAGTTGGAGTCGATGTCCCGGTACCGCGGATCGTCGGAGTTGTAGGGGAGATCGGTGACATTCCGCCAACTGCCCCCACTGCTGGGCAGCTTGCTCAGACTCTCCCAGGCGGCGCCGTACGCACCCGGTGCGACGACGCCGGGCGAGGTGCGGGCCTCGGCGTACTGGTCCGCGCCCTCGGCGATCTCGTCGGCCTCGTTGCCGTCGTCACCGTCGCCGTCGTCGCCCTTCAGGCTGGGGGTGAGGGCGCCGACCGACTGCTCGCGTTCCGCGGCGAGTTGGCCGAGGACGCGGGGACCGAAGGGGCTGCCGCCCGCGCCGGGCGCGGCGCCCGCGGGTATCGCGACGAGGGCGGCGGAGGCGGTGATGGCGCAGATCGTGAGCCATCGTCTTCTACGGGTTGGTGCTGACACCGGGTCCTCCCAGAACGGGCGTTGAGACGGCCGTAACAGCCGTCGCTGGGACCCGATCACGGGCGGAGGAAGAGGCGGCCCGCACTTGGACGTCCTTTGACCAGAACCTGCCGATTCGTGTACAGGGCACAGCCGGTTCATGGCATGGCGAAGGAACGGACGCTTGTCATGAACCCCGAGCGCGGCGGCCGAGGCGCCAACGCGGCTACCCGGGCCGACCGTTCGCGTTGTCCTCCGGGTCCTCCGGGTCCTCCGGGTCCTCCGGGTCCTCCGGGTCCTCCGGGTCCTCCGGGTCCTCCAAGACCTCCGGGTCCTCCAGGTCCTTCAGCAGTTCTCGGGTACGGCGCAGCAGCGCTTCCCGTACCTCGTCGGGGGACAGGACCCGCAGTGGGGTGGCCAGGCTGAGGAGGTATCGGGCGAGGCCGTCCGCGTCGGGGCCGCCGATGTCGACGATCGTTGCGTCGGGGCCTTCCGGGCGGTGGGTACCGACCGTCGGGGGGATCATCCGAAGCGCCTGCTCCATGGGCACAGGGAGGCGGATCCTCACGTGGAGCGGGTAGGCGCCGGCCGCGATGGAGCGGGAGACGAGCAGTGCCGGGTCGGGGGGGTCCACAAGTTCCACCGGGCGTCCGGTCGGCTGTATCCGGCCCACCCTGTCGGCCCGGAAGGTACGCCACTCGTCGCGCGTCACGTCGCGGGCGACGAAGTACCAACGGCGGCCCGTGTGCACCAGGCGGTACGGGTCTACGTCCCGGACCGTGACCCTTCCCTCCCGGTCGCGGTACGACAGGCGGCTGCGCTCGCCCCGACGGCACGCGGCGGCCAGTTCCAGCAGCATGCCGGGCGCGATCTGCGGCTCGTCGGGCCTCGGGGTGTGGACAAAGGCGGCGTCCATCTCGCCCAGCCGCTCCGCGATCCGGCGTGGCAGAACCTGACGGAGCTTCAGCAGGGCGGACAGGGCGGCCTGGTCACCGCCGAGAACGCCGCTGAGCGCGGCCTCGCGCAGCCCGACGGCCACCGCGAGTGCCTCCTCATCGTCCAGGATCAGCGGCGGCACCTGGGTTCCGGCCCGGAGGCGGTAGCCGCCCCATGGTCCGGGGTCGGACTCGACGCCGTAGCCGAGCTCCCGGAGCCTCGCGACGTCCCGCCGTACCGTGCGCTCGGTGACCGCCAACTGGCCGGCCAGCTCACCGCAGGTCCACGACGGCCGCGCGCACAGCAGCGAGACCAGTCGCAGCAGACGGGCGGAGGTGCTGATCACGCTCAGAAGTGTCCCGCACGATGCCGTGCGGCATCTCGCGCAACCAGGACTGAATCTGTCCTGGTCCCGGCATAGGGTCCTCGTCATGAGCACCGGAAACGTGAAAAACGCGACGGCACCCGCGATCCGCTACTCGGCAGTCACCTTCGACTGCCCCGACCCCGCCGAACTCGCCCGCTTCTACGGCGATGCCCTCGGGCTGCCCGTCACCTACTCCTCCGAGGACTTCGTCATGCTCGGTCAGGAGGGCTCGGCCGGACTGGGGTTCAACCGCCTGGCCGACTACCGGCGTCCCACCTGGCCGGACCCGGCCCAGGAGAAGCAGGCCCACATGGAACTGGGTGTCGACGACCTGGACGACGCCCAGGCCAGGCTGCTCGCCCTGGGGGCTGTCCAGCCCGCCGTGCAGCCGCAACCCGACCGGTGGCGGGTCCTGTTGGATCCCGCCGGCCATCCCTTCTGCATCACCACCCTGGTCTGAGCATGATCGGCAGACTGATGACCATGACGGCGCACCCGGGCCGAGGCGGCGAGCTCGCCGCCGTCCTGCTGAGGGTGGCGCAGAACCTGCGCGGATTCCCCGGCTGCGAGATCTACCTCATCAGCCAGGACGCGGCTGATCCGGACACCGTGCACGTCACCGAGGTCTGGCGCGACGACGCCAGCGCCCAGGCCGCCCTCGCCGCTCCACCGACCGCCGACGGCCCGGCCCCCGCGGATGTCCTGGCGCTGCTGTCATCCCCGCCGAGCCGCACGGACCTCACGGTCCGGGGCGGAGTGGGTCTCCCCACAGCGCGGTAGGCCCCGTCGGGGCGGACATCATGTCGGTGACGTGGCGGACGTCGTGTCCGTGCCGTGGCTCAGTACGGGCTGATCTCGCCCTCGGTCGTCACGCCGAAGGTGTTCAGGAAGTTGCTGACGAGTTGATAGAAGCCGACCGTGATGACCAGGTCGGCGAGCTGACCCACAGTCAGGAACTCCAGTGCTTCCGTACGCTCGGCGTCGCTCAGGGTGTGCCGGGCGAGGAGGCGGTCAGTGCACCGGAGGACCGCCGCCTCCTCCTTCGACAGTCCCTCGGTGGAACCGGTGGCGGCAGCGCTGATCGCGGCCTGGCTCAGGCCGACCAGGCGGCCGATGTTCTCGTGGTGATGGACCTCGTACGGTGCTTCGTAGGCATGGCCGACCCGCACGATGGCGAGTTCGCGCAGCTGGTCCGGGAGCGAGTTGCCCCGCAGGATCGCGTCGGCCAGCTGCAGGAGGCCGGGGGCGAGTGCGGGCGAGTGCATGATCATGCGGAAGACGTTGAGCGAATCGCGCTCGGTCACGGCTTCCCGTAGTTCCGCAGGCAGGGCCGACAGGTCGGGGTATTCCACGGGGAACTCCTTCGGGAGGGACGGATCAGCCGACTTCCGGATGGGATGGGATTGCTTCGGTGCCGTCCCACTGTGCCGCGAGGTCGTGGGGCGCCGCGAGACCCTCCGCCCGACCGCTTCGGCGAGCCGCACGACAGCAAAAGGGTGGGTGGGCCTGGCCGGATAGCGCATTCCCCGTGTCCCAAGCGCGTGGAACAGTGACCATCTGCCATTCGCCGTTCAAGCTCGACTCGCTGGGCTTCCCCCGGCGAGCGGCCGCCATGCACCGGAGCCGGGATGTCTGTACACCTGAGTCGCCTGATTGTGCGTCACTCGGATGGGTCCGCCGTCCCGGGCGCACTGCTGGCCCTTCTGGCTGCCGCCGTACTCACGGCAAGCGGTTGCAGTGGGCCCGAGAGCAGTCCGAGTGATGCGAAGGCGACGACCTCCACTCGCCCCGCCACCGTTTCGAGTGCGAGCGGCAGTTGCCGGCCCGCGGTGGAGCAGGGCTCGCTTCCCGTGTGGGCGCGGAAGGGATTTCTGCGCGGTTCCCAGCGCCACATGATCGGGGACAGGGGCGAGATCGCCGCCGTGCTCTTCGGCTACCCGTACCACGCGCCGGCGGCCAAGGGCAGGGCGAACAAGATTCTCTGGGTGGCGAAGGACGCCGAGGGTGCCGCCGATATGGGACCTGATGACCGGTTGACCATCAAGGCGAGCCTTGCCGGCACGAACGAAGTGGTGACTCGTTCGGTTGCCGGAGGACCCGGCCCCTCGCTCATCGACATGCCGGAACCGGGATGCTGGACGTTCTCCCTCTCCTGGCCCGGGCATTCCGACAGCCTCGACATCGAGTACCTAGCCGGTTGAGCGGCCGTATCGCGCAAATGGGATCAGTCGCAGAGGAGGTCGCAGAGGAGAGCGGCCTTGCTTTGATGCGAGCGAGGCGTCGATGCGCCGGACAGCGCATCCTGCCGAGCTGTTCGAGGTAGGCCGGCAGATCAACGCCGAGGAGATCGGGCGTTGGCGTGAAGGTCGGATTCACCTCTCCGTCTGGGCGAAGCACGGACGAAAGGTGCTTCGCCCTGACGGAAGTCGCTGGCGCGGGGCACCTTGCCAGAGCGCAGCGACCGTGGTCAGTGCACCCCAAGCAGTCCGAGCTGCGGGATCTTCGAGTACCTGCCGCGAGAGCTGTCGGACCATGCCCCGGATGGCCGGCTCCGTGTCACGCCCCCTGCCCGGCGCTGGGGAGGGCAGGCAGGATGCGGGTCAGGAGGATGTCGAGGAAAAGCTCGGGCCGCCGGTATACGGCGAAGTGGCCGGCGTCCTCGATGAGGGTGAACTCCTTGACCGGTGCCCGGACGTCATCGAAGAAGGCGCGGGCACGAGTGGGCGTGTTCACCAGGTCGCAGGCGCCCTGGACGACGAAGAACGGGATGTCGAACCGGGTGCCGTCCGCCCAGTCGTCGAGGGAGGCGGTGCCCGGCAGCACGGGCGCGGAGACCATGAAGCTCTTGAAGAAGGTGATGATCTCGCGCAGGGAGTGCAGCGGCGAGTACCACAGCGACTTCATCACCACGGACTTCATGGCGGCGAAGGTGTGGGGATCGGTGGCGGAGGCGAAGCGGCTGAAGTGGCTGAACTGCTCGGTACTCCAGGCCCGCTGGTCCGGACCCATCTCGCGTACGGCGGCCAGTTCCTTCTTCTTGCCCGCCTCCTCCAGCCGGTCAAGCGCGGCGTAGTAGTCGGCAGTGTCCCGGCCGCCGTCGAAGACCTTCTGGTCGGTTCCGATGTACGCGCTGACCAGTTCGGGGTGGCTGCGCGCGACGCGCATCGCTATGGCACTGCCGAAGGAGCACCCCATCAGGACGACCCGCTGCACCCCGAGACGCTCCCGTATGTGCTCCACCACTTCCACGGCGTCCCGCACCAGCCGCTCGAACGTCATTTCCCCCTGACCGTCGGCGCCGGAGCGCCGCAGGGTCTTTCCGGTGCCGCGCATGTCCCAGCGCACCAGGGTGACGTGCCGCTCCCAGTCGCGGGAGACGTTGGCCAGGATCGAGTTGGACGATCCGGGTCCGCCGTGCAGTTCCACCACGACCGGGTTGGCGCGCTCCTCGCCTCGCAGGGAGAGCCACTGGTCGAGGCCGCCGATCCGCGTGAAGTACTGCTCGTCGATGCCGTGGCCGGCAGTGATGCGCAGACGGCGGGCGTTGCGGGAGCGGACGATCGCGCGGCGCGTGAGGAGGCCGGCCGAGGGGGCGGCGACGGCGGTGCAGGCGGCGGCGGTGATGACGGCAGCGAGCATGGGAATCCTCCAGAAGCTGCAAGCCCATAAACTGTGTACGTGCTACACGGTTAATTACTGTGTATCTTATACACAGTTACTGGGCGGGTGGCAACACCTCTCTCACGCCCTTGGGTGGCCTGTCCGCGGAAAGGAGGCCGGTACCGTGCCGGCGAACAAGGAGAGCAACCGGGATCCGGGCGCCAGCCTCGCGCTGCTCTGGGGCGACGCTGACAGCCGTCCGCGCCGAGGACCGAAGCCGAAGTTCACACCCGCCCAACTAGCCCGCCGCGGTATCGAGATCGCCGACGCCGAAGGGCTTGAGGCGCTCTCCATGCAGCGGGTGGCCGAGATGCTCGGCGTCACCACGATGGCCCTCTATCGCTACGTCCCCGGCAAGCCCGACCTCGTCGACCTGATGGTCGACACGGTGCTCAGCGATCCGCCCGTTCTCGGCCGCGTCCCAGGCAACTGGCGCACTCGGCTCGAGGCCTGGGCCCGCGCCTGCTGGGACGTCTACCGCGCCCACCCCTGGATCCTGACCGCGACGGGCCTACGACGACACGCCATGGGCCCTCACCAGGTGGCCTGGCTGGACACGGCTCTGGCCGCACTCGAACCGACCGGGCTCACCGCTAGGCAGCGTCACGACGCCGCGATTCTCGTCCTGAGCCTGGTACGCAACCTCACCCAGGAGGCGCTCGACAGCGACGAGCAGGGCGACGAGGAGTGGACACGTCTCACCACTCATCAGCTCACCGTGTACGCCGACCGGTTCCCCGCGCTCACCCGGGCCGTTGCCGAGGGTGCCTTCTCCCCCACCGATGACGACCCTCTCGCCTTCGGCCTCACCTGCGTACTCGATGGCATCCAAGGACTCGTGGAATCCGCCACGCGCGCATAGCCGCCATCGGATACCTCCGTCAGCGCCCGCCGGGCGTGCCCACTGACCACCCGCCAGATCAACGCGACCGCACGACGCAAAACGATCACCGATGACGCGGGAATCGGTCACTGGCTCCGTACAGATCCGCTGGTCATGACGCGACGCTGATCTGGAACCACCACCGGACCACGAGCAGCGGCCCTGCTCGGTGACGATCGGCCTGGGAAGTCACGGCCTCGGTGTGGCCACCACGGCCGCCGCTCTCCACCGCGCCGGAGTCTTCCCGGTTGTCGTGTTCAGCGGCGGCAACAGCCCCACCACCCCAGCCCGCGTCCCTCGTGGTGATGCCATGCCATCCACTGTTGCGAGCACGCCCTCAGCCTCGGGGTCCCGGACGACGCGATCCTCGTCGAGCCGAAGGCTGCCAACACGGGCCGGAACGTCACCTTCTCCCGCCGAGCTGCCGGCCGCCTAGAGACGGAGCAGTCGCTGGGTGATCTCCCGGTACTGCCGCAGCGCGAGCCGGAGTTCGTCGGACTGTGATTCGGTGGGCTGTGCTTCGGGGTCCTGGTCCTGTTCCTGCCAGCCGGCGCGAAGGAGACTCCGGCGTTCCGCGAGGGCGTTCACGAGCTGGGTGATGGCTTCGTCGTAGGCGCTCTCGGCCTCTTCCAGTGCCTTGAGCGGGGTGTCGGCGAAGGTGTTGATGGCGTGCTGGAGGCGTCGAACGATCTTGTCCTGTTCGTCCGACGGGAGCAGCGGCTCCGGGCCCGGCCTGCGGCGCTCGGCAGAGCCCCGGGGTTGGCCCGCGGGCTGCTGGGCGCGTGTCTGGTCGTACATCATCGGGGTCGCTTCCGTTCCGTCTGAAGGGATCCTTGGTCCTCTCGGCAGCCTGGTTCAGGCTTCCGGAGACCCGGTCGATTTGTCAGGTCACCTGAGCGGGGCCACCAGGCACCGTCCGGTTCGACACCGCTCCGAAGGGGTCACGGGTCCGGGGGCGAGACGCGCGGCGGGGGATGGTCGGTGGTCGCGGACATCGTGCGGGCCCGTCCCCGGACCTCTGCGCGCAGGCAGGTGTCCGGTGTCGTTGCTCACCAGGAACGACACCGGTAGCGGGGCCGGTGCGCGAGGTGCTCCCGATGACTTCACGCTACTCCCCGAAGCGGCCGAACGAACCGCTCCCGGAGATCCCCCCACTTGCGGCGGCCGGCCTCTCGGCGCCGGGGGCGTGCCCGACGGCCGCTCCCCGACCTCCTCCGCCTGCCGTTGGACGGTTGTGACAGGCCACCGTCACCGGCACGATCCACCGGTCGCTCCCGCAGCGGCGGCCCGTCGCGGTCAGCGGAGGGGAGAGGAGGCCGGCAGGTTCTGGTCGGCGGCCCAGGAGGCGAGGATCCGTAGCCGTTCGTGGGTGGGGGAGCCGGGTGCGGCGGTCCAGACGGTCAGGTTCTGGTCGGGATCGGTGTTGGCGGTGAGGGTGTCCCAGTCCAGGACGAGTTCGCCGACGACCGGATGGTTGAGGGTCTTCGTGCCCACCGTGCGCGCGGCGACGCGGTGATCGCCCCACCATTGGGCGAACTGCTGGTCCCGCAGGGACAGTTCACCGACCAGCTCGATCAGGCGAGGATCCTCGGGATACTTCGCGGCTTCCATCCGCAACTGTGCCACGGCGATGCGGGCGGAGGTGTTCCAGTCCGCGTACAGGGTGCGCATTGCCGGTTCCGTGAAGATGATCCGCGGGTAGTTGCGGTGCTTTTCCGTGATCTGGGAGAAGTCGGTGACCAGTGCGGCGGCCAGCGCGTTCCAGGCGAGGATGTCTCCGCGTCGGCCCTGCACGATGGCCGGGGTGGCGGTGAGGTCGTCCAGGACGCGCTGCAGTTGCGGCTGGACCTTCTGCCTGCTGGGCCGCCGGGTGCGGGTGGTGGTCTTGCCCGCGAGCTGGAAGAGGTAGCCCCGCTCGTCGTCATCCAGCTGGAGTACCTGGGCGAGAACGTCCAGCACGGGCGCCGATGCCTGCATACGGCCCTGTTCGAGACGGGTGTAGTAGTCGGTGCTGATGCTGGCGAGCTGGGCGACCTCCTCGCGGCGCAGCCCGGCCACCCGGCGAGGCTTGCCGGTCTCGGGCAGTCCGACCGTGCGCGGGCTCAGCTCGGAGCGGCGTTTCTTGAGGAATTCTCCCAGCTCATTGAGGGGAACGTTGGCGGTCATGCTTCCCAGCATGACACCGAGTCCACCCAGGAAAGGGGGGAGAATTTACTCCCAGGATGTTCCCCTCCCCGGATGAATTTCTCCGCTTTTCGCGCCTGCCCCCGGGTGTGAGGCTCGATATCGAGCAGCTGATTGTTGTCGCCGGCACCTCCATCGCCTTCGCTGCCGAGACCGCCTACGCCCGCATGCTCCACGACACACTCGCCGTCGAGAACGTCCACGCCGCCCAGCTGATCATCCCCGGCGCCATCCGGTCCGACGCCGAGCACAGCAGCCCCGACGTCCTGGCGCAGCGTCTGTACGACATGCGCTCTCCGAGTTCCTGGGCCACTCGGACCCCGGCTTCACGCTGCGTACGTACACGCACCTGTTGCCGTCCAGCGAGACACGCACCCGCAAGGCGATCGACAACGCCTTCACCGAAACCGAAGCGGAAAGCGAAACCGAAGCCGAAGCCGAAGCCGAAGCCGAGACGGAAGAAGACTGCGGTACACCGGAGGCCGAGGGCGCATCAGCAGTGTCCTCGCCTGAACCCGTGTGCCCTCAATGTGCCCTGGCCGCCTGACGGCCCCTCCCCGGCACCAAAAAGGGCGAGGCCCGAAGACCCCGCCCAATCCGCAGGAAACCCCAGCTCACGGCCACACGAGGCAGTAAGGCTGATGCCCTGCCTCATGCAACCTGTGGCTGAAGTCCTGCCACTCGTGCAGCAGTTGGTACACGTTGAACGCGTCCCGAGGCCCCCCGCGATCCGGCACCGTGGACCAGATGAACGCCGCCGCGCCCACCGCCTCCTCGCCGATACCTCGCAGCGGGTCGACGACGGTCATCGGGAGTTTCACGACCGCGTAGTCGGGGTGCAGGACGACGAGTTCCAGCGGGGGCACCTTGTTGAGGGGGACGCCCTCGATGCCGGTGAGGACCATCGCGGCCATCGTCTCGGGCTTGATCTTGGTGAACATGCCGTTCATGCCGAGTTCGTCGCCGCCGAGTTCCTCGGGACGCATCGAGATCGGGACGCGGGCTGCCGTGGCGCCGTCAGGCGCGCCGAAGTATTTGTACGTCACCCCCACCCGACCACCATTCCGACCGCCGTTCCCGCTCGCTGCCCGGAGTCGCTCGACCCTCCGGTCGACGTTCTCGGGCACACCGTTCGAACCAGGGCCCATCCCAGGAACCGTACCCATCCCAGGAACCGTGCTCTGTCCAGGACCCATGATTCCCTGCCCCGGCCCCATGCCCTGTCCCGGCCCCGTGGATCCTTGCCCCGGACCCAGTCCCTGAGCCTGGGCCTGCGCCTGTCGTGCCGCTTCTGCCGCTGCCGCCGCTTCCTCCACGTCGCGTCG
This sequence comes from Streptomyces sp. NBC_00576, assembly GCF_036345175.1. Taxonomy (NCBI): domain Bacteria; kingdom Bacillati; phylum Actinomycetota; class Actinomycetes; order Kitasatosporales; family Streptomycetaceae; genus Streptomyces; species Streptomyces sp. NBC_00576. The sequence goes on from NZ_CP107780.1 coordinate 6,632,529, forward strand.
GTGCCTTCCCCGCCGGGCACGTCGAGGACCCAGGTCGTCAGTCCCCTCGCCCAGTCCGCCACCGCGATGCATATCTCCACCCGACTGCTTTTCTAGGACGCGCGAGCCCCGTCGCGCAACCCGATCATCGTGTCAGTGACCTCCCCCACGTCCGCCCGCCGAAACGTGCGTTGAAACACCTGTCCGCAGGATCTTCGCAGCCTCTGAACACCATCGTCAGTCCATCGTCCGTATGTACGGCTCAATGAGCTGTGTGTCTCTGTGAGTCTCAGTGTGTGTCCGGTCCCAGTTTCGCAGACGGGTGGGGCCGACGCCCCGCTGTCCGGCCGCCTACCCTGAGGGGGTCACTGGCAACCGGAGTCCGAGAACTCGGAGAAGTCGCAGGTCATGAGCGAAATGTCTAGCGGGGCAGCCAGCGGAATGGCGAGTGGGTTGCCCTATCCATACGAAGCACCCGTCTCGCAGGGCCTCTTCGACCGTGCGACGGGTGTCACACCCGGCGGCGTCAATTCGCCGGTGCGCGCCTTCCGTGCCGTGGGCGGTACGCCCCGGTTCATGGTGTCGGGGCGTGGCCCGTATCTCACCGACGCCGACGGGCGCGAGTACGTGGACCTGGTCTGTTCCTGGGGCCCGATGATCCTCGGGCACTCCCGCCCGGAGGTCATCGCCGCCGTTCAGGACGCCGTCTCGCGCGGTACCTCCTTCGGTACGCCGGGGGAGGGCGAGGTCGCTCTCGCCGAGGAGATGGTCGCTCGTATCGACCCCCTTGAGCAGGTGCGGCTCGTGTCCAGCGGGACCGAGGCCACCATGTCGGCGATCCGTCTCGCCCGCGGTTTCACGCGGCGCTCCAAGGTGATCAAGTTCGCCGGGTGTTACCACGGTCACGTCGACTCGCTCCTCGCCGCCGCCGGGTCGGGGGTCGCGACCTTCGCGCTGCCCGACACCCCCGGCGTCACCGGGGCCCAGGCCGCCGACACCATCGTGCTCCCCTACAACGACCTCGACGCCGTGCACGCCGCCTTCGCCGCGCACCCCGGCGAGATCGCCTGCCTGATCACCGAGGCGTCCCCGGGCAACATGGGCGTCGTACCGCCGCTGCCCGGATTCAATCAGGGGCTCAAGGACGCTTGCGCCGCCAATGGTGCGCTGTATGTGTCCGACGAGGTAATGACCGGGTTCCGTACCAGTCGGAGTGGCTGGTACGGGATCGACGGCGTCCGGCCCGATCTCATGACCTTCGGGAAGGTCATGGGCGGTGGGTTCCCCGCCGCCGCGTTCGGGGGGCGCGCCGACGTCATGGCCCACCTCGCTCCCGCCGGGCCCGTCTACCAGGCCGGCACCCTCTCCGGTAACCCCGTCGCCACCGCCGCCGGGCTCGCCCAGCTGCGGCTGCTCGACGAGGCGGCGTACGTCACCGTCGACGCCGTGTCCGCGCAGGTCCAGGGGCTCGTCGGTGAGGCGCTGAGCAAGGAGGGCGTCGCACACACCGTGCAGAACGCCTCCAACATGTTCTCCGTGTTCTTCACCGACCAGCCCGTGCGCGACTACGAGGGCGCCAAGGCGCAGGAGTCGTTCCGCTTCACCGCGTTCTTCCACTCCATGCTGGCGAACGGCGTCTATCTCCCGCCCTCGTCATTCGAGTCCTGGTTCGTCTCCACGGCGCACGACGAGCGGGCCATCCAGAAAATCGCCGACGCCCTTCCGGCGGCGGCCCGTGCGGCGGCGGAGGCCACGGCAGCATGAGCGACCTCACGAACAACTCCAACAACTCCGACAGCTCCGACAGCTCCAACGGCTCCGGCAACTCCAGCAACTCCGACAGCGACATCACCGTCGTACATCTCATGCGGCACGGCGAAGTCGCCAACCCCGACGGGGTGTTGTACGGGCGGCTGGAGGGCTACCACCTCTCCGAGCTGGGCCTGCGGATGGCCGACCGGGTCGCCGAGCACCTCGCCCCCCGGGACGTGACGTACGTCTGTGCCTCCCCGCTGGAGCGGGCGCAGGAGACCGCGACGCCGATCGCCAAGGCGCACGGGCTCGATCTCGCCTCCGACGCGCGGCTCCTGGAGGCCGAGAACGTCTTCCAGGGGAAGACCTTCGGGGTCGGGGACGGGGCCCTCAAGCGGCCCGAGAACTGGAAGCACCTCGTCAACCCGTTCAAGCCGTCCTGGGGGGAGCCGTACGTCGATCAGGTCGTACGGATGATGGGGGCGCTGGACGCCGCCAAGGACGCCGCCCGTGGGCACGAGGCCGTGCTCGTCAGTCATCAGCTGCCGATCTGGATCGTGCGCTCGTACGTCGAGCGGCGGCGGCTCTGGCACGACCCCCGCAAGCGGCAGTGCACGCTCGCCTCCCTCACCACCTTCACCTACCGCGGCGACAAGATCGTGTCGGTCGGTTACACCGAGCCGGCCCGTGACCTCGTCCCGGCCCATCTCCTCGCCGGCGCCAAGCCGGTGAAGGGGAAGGACAAGGCTTTCGGGGCCTGATCAGCGGATCAGCCAACGTTTCGGAAGCTTTCGCCCTTTGAGTGACTAGTGACACAGTTGTTGCATTTGTTCCGAAGTGCGTAACAAGATGTGGAACCTCCCTGTTCGTCGAGCCCTCTGAGTGGGTGAGCACCAGCGGGTACGACGAATGGGGATCCAATGCACGGCAAGAACGGTGACGGCTTCGGTGGCTTCAGCCGGCGGGGTGCGCTCGGGCTCGGCCTCGGGGCCGCTGCCGCTCTCGGTACCGCCGGCTGCGGGACCGTACTGGGAGAGGGGTCGAAGGGGTCCGGAGGTTCCACCGGCGACCGACCTTCCGGCAAGCCGTCGCCCACCGGCCGCACCGCCCCCACCGCCAAGCCCATCGGTGACGGCTCCACCTCGTTCACCGGCAAGCAGCCCCACCAGCCCGGCAAGCCCGTGCCGTTGGAGGCCGGCCAGACCCCGCCGCAGTTCGTGATCTTCTCCTGGGACGGGGCGGGGGAGGTCGGCAACGGGCTCTTCCCGCGCTTCCTCGACCTCGCGAAGACGCACGGCGCTCACATGACCTTCTTCCTCTCCGGGCTCTACCTCCTCCCCGAGTCGCAGAAGCGCAAGTACCTCCCGCCGAACAACGCCCCCGGCGCCTCCGACATCGGCTACCTCACCGACGACCACGTCAAGGCGACCCTCAACAACGTCCGGCAGGCCTGGCTCGACGGGCACGAGATAGGCACCCACTTCAACGGCCACTTCTGCTCCGGCCACGGCACGGTCGCCAACTGGACGCCCCAGCAGTGGCACAGCGAGATACAGCAGGCCAAGGGCTTCGTGAAGGAGTGGCGGACCAACACCGGGTGGACCGACCTGCCCGCGCTCCCCTTCGACTACGACAAGGAGCTCATCGGCGGCCGTACGCCCTGTCTCCTCGGCCAGAACAACCTGCTGCCCACCGCCCGCGACCTCGGCTGGCGCTACGACGCCTCCTCGCCCGGCGGCCGGCAGGTGTGGCCCACGAAGAACGGCGGCGTCTGGGACCTGCCCCTCCAGGCGATACCTTTCCCCGGCCACAAGTTCGAGGTCCTGTCGATGGACTACAACATCCTCGCCAACCAGTCGATCAACTCGACCAACGCGCCCGCCTACAACTACCCCGCCTGGCGCGAGCAGGCCACCGGTTCCTACATCGCCGGTTTCCAGCGGGCGTACGAGACGAACCGCGCCCCCTTCTTCATCGGCAACCACTTCGAGCACTGGAACGGCGGCATCTACATGGACGCCGTCGAGGCCGCCCTCAAGCACATCGCGCAGGAGAAGGAAAAGGGCGAGGACATCCGGGTCGTCTCCTTCCGGCAGTTCGTCGACTGGCTGGACGTACAGAAGCCCGAGGTGCTGGAGAAGTTGCGGACCCTCGATGTCGGGCAGCAGCCGGTGGGTGGCTGGAAGGGATTCCTGGCCGATACGCAGAAGACCGCGACGGCGGGCACGGGAGCCGGCACGGAAGGTACCGGAAAGGCCGCCTGAAATGCGGGTTTCCGCCCGCAAGGGGGGTGCGCAAGATCCTCGGAACAGGCATGCGAAACTTTTCACATGAGTGCCGCCAGCCGCGTTCCCCTGTGCACGAACAGTCCCCGTGGTCACGCCCGTAGCCGTCGGGCCGCCCTGCTCACCGCCGTCGCCGCCGCCTCCGCGCTGGCCCTGACCGCGTGCACCTCCGGCGGTACGTCCGGGGGTTCCGGCGACACCAACTTCGTCACCGGCAACGGCGGCATCGCCACGGTGGCGCAGGGCAAGCGGGTCGCCGCCCCCGACCTCTCCGGGGCGACCATCGACGGCAAGCAACTCGACGTGGCCGACTACAAGGGCAAGATCGTCGTCATCAACATCTGGGGTTCGTGGTGCGGGCCCTGCCGCCTGGAGGCGAAGAACTTCGTCAAGGTCTCCGCCGACCTCAAGGACAAGGGTGTGCAGTTCGTCGGCATCAACACCCGCGACGGCGAACCCCGTCCGGCGGTCGCCTTCGAGAAGCAGTACGGCGTCACGTACCCGAGTCTGTACGACCCCACGGGCAAGCTGATGCTCCGCTTCAAGAAGGGCACGCTCAACCCGAAGTCGATCCCCTCCACGCTCGTCCTCGACCGGGAGGGGAAGATCGCCGCCCGCGCGCTCGTGGCGCTCAGCGAGGACAACCTCCGCAAGATGATCGATCCCGTCCTCGCGGAGAAGTGACGTGAGCGGGATGTCCCAGGTGCCCGGCCTCGTCACGCTCGCCGCCTCGATCACCGAGACCAACGAGACCGTGATGAGCGGGGCCCTGATACTGGCCCTGCCGATCGCCCTGCTCGGGGGCCTCGTCTCCTTCTTCTCGCCCTGCGTGCTGCCCCTCGTACCCGGCTATCTGTCGTACGTCACCGGTGTCACCGGCACCGACCTCGGCGAGGCCCGCCGGGGGCGGATGGTCGCCGGGGCCTCGCTCTTCGTGCTCGGGTTCACCGCGGTGTTCGTGTCCACCGGAGCCCTGTTCGGCTACTTCGGGCAGACGCTGCAGGAGCACCAGGAAACGCTGTCCAAGGTGCTCGGCGTCCTCATGATCCTCATGGGCGTCTTCTACATGGGCATGATGCCCTGGCTCACCCAGCGCGAGTTCCGCTTCCACAAGAAGCCCGCCACCGGACTGGTCGGCGCCCCCCTGCTCGGCGCCCTGTTCGGCATCGGCTGGACCCCCTGCCTCGGCCCGACCCTCGCCTCCGTCAACACCCTTGCCTTCGACCAGGCCAGCGCGGGGCGCGGGGCCGTACTGACGGTCGCCTACTGCGCCGGCCTCGGTGTGCCGTTCGTGCTCGCGGCGGTCGCCTTCCGCAAGGCGCTCGGTGCCTTCGGCTGGGTCAAGCGCCACTATGTGTGGGTCATGCGCATCGGCGGCACGATGATGATCCTTACCGGTGTGCTGCTCCTTACCGGCGCGTGGGACCGTCTGGTGCAGGAGATGCAAACCTGGTCCGACGGCTTCACTGTGGGGATCTGAACGATGAGCAACAGCACCACCGGCAGCACGCCTGCCTCTGCTCCCGCTCCCGAGAGCGGTGACGACCAGGAAGAACTCGCCGCCGGCTCCCAGCTGTCCACCGCCCCCCAGGAGGAAGCGCCGGGCCTGCCCGCCCTGGGTGTCATCGGCTGGGCCCGCTGGTTCTGGCGGCAGCTCACCTCGATGCGGGTCGCGCTGCTGCTGCTGTTCCTGCTGTCGCTCGGGGCGATCCCCGGCTCGCTGATCCCGCAGTCCGGGACGGATGAGACCAAGGTCGCCGACTTCATGCAGCGCCACAGCTTCCTGGGGCGGCTCTACGACAACCTCGGGCTGTTCCACGTCTACAGCTCGGTGTGGTTCTCGGCGATCTACATTCTGCTGTTCATCTCCCTCATCGGCTGCATCGTGCCCCGCACCTGGCAGTTCGTGGGCCAGCTGCGCAGCCGCCCGCCGGGCGCGCCCCGGCGCCTGACCCGGCTGCCCGCCTACACGACGTGGCGTACGGAGGCCGAGCCCGAGCAGGTCCGCGAGGCAGCCCTCGTACTGCTCAAGAAGCGCCGCTTCCGGGCGCATCTCGCCGGGGACGCGGTCGCCGCCGAGAAGGGCTATCTGCGGGAGGTCGGCAACCTCGCCTTCCACATCGCGCTGATCGTGATGCTGTCCTCCTTCGCCTGGGGCCAGCTGTACAAGTCCGAGGGCAACAGTCTGATCCTCGAAGGCGGCGGCTTCTCCAACACGCTCACCCAGTACGACGACTTCAAGTCCGGCACCCTCTTCGACACCGACGACCTCGACCCCTTCAGCTTCCACCTGAAGGACTTCAAGGGCACGTACGAGACGACCGGCCCCAACCGCGGCACCCCGCGCACCTACGAGGCCGCCGTCGACTACAGCGTGGGCGCGTACGGCAAGGCCAAGAAGCGCACCATCAAGGTCAACGAGCCGCTGGTGATCGGCGACTCGAAGGTCTACCTCACCGCCCACGGCTACGCGCCCGTCATCACCGTCCGCGACGGCAAGGGCGACATCGTCTTCGACCAGGCCGTCGCACTCCTTCCCCTCGACTCCAACGTCACCTCCTCCGGTGCGATCAAGGTCATGGACGGCTACCGCAGTCCCAAGGGCGTCGAGGAACAGCTCGGCATCCAGGCCTTCTTCCTGCCCACGTACGTGCCGGGCAACGAGATCGCCTCGCAGTTCCCCGCGCTGGAGAACCCGGTGCTGAACCTGGCGCCCTTCCATGGCGACCTCGGGGTCGACGCGGGTCTCCCGCAGAGCGTGTACCAGCTCGACAAGACCCACATGAAGGCGTTCAAGGACGCCAAGGGCCAGCAGGTACGGGTGAACCTGAAGCCCGGCGAGAGCATGAAGCTCCCGAACGGTGCCGGCTCGATCACCTACGACGGCACCCATGAGTGGGCCAACTTCCAGGTCACCCGGCAGCCCGCCGCCGACTGGGCGCTCGGCGGCGCGATCGTCGCCATCTTCGGCCTCGCCGGCTCACTGTTCATCCAGCGCCGACGCGTGTGGGTACGGGCGGTGAAGGGCCCCGACGGCGTCACCGTCGTCGAGATGGGCGGCCTCGGCCGCAGCGAGTCCGCCAAGGTGCCCGAGGAACTCGGCGACATCGCCGGAACCCTGTACGACCAGGCGCCCGGCGCCCCCGATCCCGAAACCCCTGACCCCGACCCCGATACTTCTGCCGTACCTGCTGAAGGGGCTGAGAAGTAAATGTCTGCTCTCGCCACCGCGCCCGACCTCGCCCACGTGACGACTCTCGCCACCGCGACCAACGAGCACCTCGCGAACATCAGCAACACGCTGATCTACTCCGCGATGGCCGTCTACACCCTGGCCTTCTTCACCTACATCGCCGAGTGGACCTTCGGCAGCCGCAGCAAGATCAGCCGTACGGCAGCCGCGCTCACCGCCAAGCCGGCCGGGGCGAAGGCGCCGGAGGTGACCGTCAAGAACGCCGGCGGGACCGCCGTACTGGAGCGGCCGAAGGTGGTCGTGCGGGCCGCGGCCGGGGCCCGGGACGTGCCGGACGGGCCCGGCGCCCACGGCGGGGACGAGCAGGGCGACCTGTACGGGCGTATCGCCGTGTCCCTCACCGTGGTCGCCTTCCTCGTGGAGTTCGCCGGGGTGCTGGCCCGCGCGCTGTCCGTGCAGCGGGCGCCGTGGGGCAACATGTACGAGTTCAACCTCACCTTCTCCACCACGGCCGTGGGTGTGTACCTCGTCTTCCTCGCGCTGAAGAAGGACATCCGCTGGCTCGGCCTGCCCCTGGTCACGACGGTGCTCCTCGACCTCGGTCTCGCCGTCACCGTCCTGTACACCGCCAGTGACCAGCTGGTGCCCGCGCTGCACTCGTACTGGCTGTACATCCACGTCTCCACGGCGATCCTCTGCGGTGCCGTCTTCTATGTGGGCGCGGTCGCCACGATCCTGTACCTCTTCAAGGACTCGTACGAGAACAAGCTCGCGTCCGGCGGCAGGCCCGGCACCTTCGCGACCTCCGTCATGGAGCGGCTGCCCGCCTCGGCGTCCCTCGACAAGTTCTCGTACCGCGTCAACGCGGCCGTCTTCCCGCTGTGGACGTTCACGATCATCGCGGGCGCGATCTGGGCGGGCGACGCATGGGGCCGCTACTGGGGCTGGGACCCCAAGGAGACCTGGGCGTTCATCACCTGGGTCGCCTACGCCACCTACCTGCACGCCCGCGCCACGGCCGGCTGGAAGGGCCGCAAGGCCGCGTACATCGCGCTGATCGCCTTCGCGTGCTTCCTCTTCAACTACTACGGCGTCAACATCTTCGTCAGCGGCAAGCACTCGTACGCGGGCGTCTGAGCCGTAAAAACAGAGGTTACGACGGGGGCAGGCAGTCCTTCTCCGGGGGCCTGCCCGTCGGCCAGGCGATCTCGACGAAGCGGGCGTGCCGGTCGGGGGTCAGTTCCACGATCGGTACGGCTTTGTCGTACGGGTTGCCGTAGTTGTCCAGGCAGATCCAGCCGCTCGCGCCGTTCACCCGCCCCGACGAGCCCTTGATGAGCGTCCACTCGTCGCCCACGTCGGCGAGTGTCGGGGCGCTCTGGCCGTGGGGTGTGGCCTCGCGGATGCCCTCGACGGTGAGCCGCATCGCGTCGTACGCCACGATGAGCTGGCCGTCCTCCAGGTCGATGGTGCCGATCGGGGCGGGCCTGTCGCTCTTGGCGGTCTTGTTGGCCTGGGCGGCGCTCAGCAGTTCGTTCAGATCCTGGGCGTCGGCCGCCGAACCCCCGGTCTTCGGGGGGTTCTTGAGCCAGGCGTCCGGGTGGGCGAGGGCGCTGTAACGCACCGAGATGCCGTGCTTGAGGGCTTCGGGGTCGAGTTTCCTGTCGCCGGTGAGGTACGAGGCGTCGTCCCCGGTCAGGATGGTGAACTCCCGTTGCTGGCAGCCTCGTTCGCCCAGCGCGTTGATGAACTGGCGCAGTTGGGTGTGGCGTCCGGCGAACAGGATGGTGTTCACGCCGGGCGCGGTGTCGCACACCAGCTCCCTGATCTGCCGGAAGTCGTTGGCGGTGGTCCCCTCCTTGGTGCGGTCGGCGAGCGGGGTGAAGGGCCACGGCTGGTAGCGCGAGCCCGTCAGCAGCTTCTCGAACGAGGCCTGGAGTGTGAGCGTGTACGGGTCGCCCGGATCGTCGTACACCAGCACCGCCTTGTCGGCCGCCACCTTGGCGAAGGAGGCGAGCGCCCGGGCCTCGTCGGTGTTGGTGGGGGCGGTGCGGGCCAGCCCCGGGAAGGGCTTGAGGCCCTGCGGGTTGCCCTGCTGGCCGTTGGCGAGGCTGTCGGCGGTGATGGACGTGCCGACGACGGGGATACCGCGCTTCGTCAGCTCCTTCACGGCCAGGGTGTTCTCCTCGGTGCTCAGCCCTATCCCGGTGACCGCGCGCAGCCGGTCCGAGGTCGTCGTCATCCGCTCCAGCTGGTCGACCGTGTGCTCCCAGTAGGCGCCCGTACGGCCCGGGTTGGCCAGCACCAGCCGGATCGGCGGACCCTCGCCGTTCGCGTCGTGGTTCACCTTCCACTGGGCGAGATACGCGCCCTGGAGCTCGTGCAGCACATCCCCGAGGTTGTCCGCGTCGGTCGCGGTGAACGGCTCGAAGAGGGCGACGGTGACATAGCCGTCCTTGCCGCTCGTGAGGGAGTCGTTCTCGCGGTCGATCGCCCGGATCGTGTCGGCGAGTTGAGGCCGGCCGAAGGAGTAGTCGGTCGCCGAGACGCCCACGCACTCGTCACTGTCCGCCGGACGCACGACCCCCGCCGCACAGGAACGGTCGTCGTGCGCGAGCGACCTGACCGCGAAGCCGATCCCGGTCACCAGCGCCGCCGTGACGAGCAACGCCAGATAGCGGCGCAGCGGGATCGCCCAGACGCCTTCGCGCAGCCACGCCCCGACACCGCTGAACCCCGAGCGAGCCATCACGCGCCTCCGTCGTTCCGGTCGTCGTCGGCGGCGTTCTCGTCGCCCGGGGTGCGCAGCGGGCGGCCGGCCAGCGCCGCCTCGGGCCACTCCTGCGAGGCCTGCCACAGCAGCGCGTTGCTCGCGCGCGGGTCGTTGGAGAGCTGCTCCAGTTCGTAGCGCAGCCGGTCGCACAGTTTCCGGTCGGGCAGCACCAGCGGATCGGTCAACTGCCAGACGGCGTGCACGAGTCGGCGTACCCGAAGATGCAGTACGGCGTCCACGCCGTTCGGCGGCCGTTGTTCGGCGTCGGTGTGGCCGAAGGCGATGCGGGCGCGCTGGTGGTCGCCGCCGACGAAGTCGTGGCCCTCGGCGTCGTGGGCGTGGAAGTAGGGCGCGGACGCGATGAACAGGAGCGTGTCGAGCCAGGTGCGGGTGTCGACGGTGTGGAAGGTGTCGCGCAGGTAGGCGACCGCCGGTCCGGTGTCGCCGAGGGCGAGTTCGTGGTGGAGGCGGTAACGGGCCCTCGACGGCTCGGGGCCCTCGTAGTGCTGGATGAGGGTCTCGTGGACGTCCCGCCACTTGCCGTGGTCGGCGTGCCGGTGGTGCAGGCGCAGCAGGAGCAGGGTGCGGACGAAGGCGTCGCCGACGAACTGCCCGGGGACGGCGGGCAGTCCCTCCGTGACGAGGCTGGTCTCCAGGGCGCGGACGCTCGACGGGCCGAAATGGTCCGGGAGTTGGGCGGCGGCGAGTGCGCAGGCCGAGTCGTGGTCGTGGGCGGCGGCCAGCACGGTCAGTTCGCCGAGCCGGTCGGCGGGGACGAGCCGGTCGAGGAGTTCACGGTAGGCGGGCCGGCCCTCCCGGTCCTCGTGCAGGACGAGTTCGGCGGTGAGCAGCGCGCCGAAGGGCGCGGTGGGCGGCAGTTGGGTCAGGTTCTGCCGGGCCGACTCGGCGAGCAGGGCGATGCCCAGCGGGTTCCCGCACGTCAACCGGTGGGTGGCGGCCGGGAGTTCGGCCGGTACGGCGACGGCCGTACAGACCGCGTCGACGATGTGCAGCGTGTCGTCGGAGGACAGCGGCGGCAGCGACACCAGCAGGGCCCGGGAGGAGACCGTGTCGCCCGGTGTCCAGCGGGAGCGCTGGGCGGTCTCGCGCAGGTCCCGGCGTACCGCGTTGCGCAGCGGGGACCGGTCGCTGCTGCCGCGCACGGCGGCGATGAACGCGACCTGGTCGGCGATGCCCTCGGCGCGGTCGCGCAGCACCTGCTCGATCAGTTCGCGCCCCGGCGATCCCTGCGCGTTGTCGACCAGGACGAGCGGGCGGCCCAGCCGCTGCAGATGCGCCCGCACCCCGGCGTAGGCGTCGGTGAGGTCGGCGAGCAGGGCCCGTACGAGATAGCGCTCGGCGTGTTCGCGGGAGGTGCCGCCGGCCCTGAAGTGGTCGGAGAGCAGGCGGAGTCCGAGTTCGGCGCGGTCGCCGGCGTTCGGATACGTCCGGTACCAGGTGGACGCCCTGCGCTGGCGCGCACCCGCGGAACGTTCCGTCATCGCCTCCATCGTGGCCTCGATGACCGCGGAGACCAGCGGGTCGTCGCTGATGGCCGCCGCGACCGCCTTGGCGGCCACCCGGCCGGCCCAGCGCGCGGCGAAGCCGTTGAACCACGAGCCGCTCTCGTTGAGCAGCAGCATCCGCTGGACCTCCCACCGGATGCGCTCGGTGTCGGCGTTGCCCCAGCCGCCGGCGGCCACCGCGATCAGGCCCGACATCAGCCGCGGGAAGGCGATCCGCCGGGCGCCGGTGACCGGTTCGGCGAGCTGCTCGGCGATCACGAGGAGCGCCTGCGCGAGCGGCGACCAGGCCTGCGCCGGGTGCCGCTCGGGTGACGGGGTGAACTGGCGGTCCTCGCAGTCGATCAGCGCGACCGGGGTGTGCCCCTGGTAGGCGCCGCGCAGCTCACCGAGGACGGCGCTCTTGCCGAGCCCGCGCCCCGCGGTGAGCACGACGAACGGCAGTTCGCGGGGATGTTCGAGAGGGGCGGCGATGTGATGGTGCGGTCTCAGCCCGACGAGCCGGGGCGCGAGCCCCGGCGGTTCGGTGTCGAAGAGCGCCCCGCGTCCGTGCAGCCGTCTGAGCACCGCATCCCTCCCCCTAGGACTTAGCGCCTTTCATGTTGCTGTGCAGCACAGCAACACCAGTGTAAGAAGAGGGAGTTGCATCGGCCAGATCGCCGGATGTCCGTTGTGTTACGAAATTATCGGTCCGATGCTCAACTTTCTGCGGAGCCCTACTCGACGGTGATCGAGTCCAGCTGCCCCCGCAGATAGACGTGCGAGTCGAAGGCCTCGTACGCGACCCGGCCCACCGGCGCCGGTACCGACTCGACGATCGTGCCCGGGGTGCACTCGCCGAAGTAGACGAGGGACATCAGCTCCTCGGCGGGTGAGTCGGCCGGCGGCGGCAGCACCCGGTGGCGGCCCGAACGCCACCGGTCGCCGGTCCAACGGGCCATCAGGTCACCGATGTTGATGGTGAACGCCTCGGGATCGAAGGGCGCGTCCTCCCAGCCGCCCTCGTCCGTGTAGACCTGCAGCCCGCCCTTCCCGGCCTGCCGGTCGAGGATGGTGACGGTCCCGAAGTCGGTGTGCGGCCCGATCCGGAACTGCCCCGGCTCCGGCTCGCCGACGACCTCGACCCCCGGGTACCAGTTGATGTTGAAGCCGTACGTCGGATGGTCCATGTGCCGGGAGAAGAAGTCGGGTTCGAGCCCGAGGGCGTCCCCGAGGAGGGTGAGCAGCTCCTTCTCCAGCTCGCCCATCCGCCTCAGATACTCCTCGCACAGCCTCCGCAGCTCGGGAGCCTCGGCGGGCCACACGTTGGGCGCGTACCACTCGGCGTTGACGGCGGGGTCGTCGAACGGCTCATGCGTCGCGAAGGTCAGCGACTCCTTCAGGTCCGGCGGAGTCTCCGTACCCTCCGAGTACCCGTTGGCCTCGGCCCCCGGCCCCAGCCACCCTCTCCCGCCGACCTTCGCCGTGTACCGCTCCTTCACCTCGGCGGGCAGAGCGAAGAAGGCGCGGGCCGCCTCCCGGATGCCGGCCCGCAGGGCGGGGTCGACCCCGTGCCCGGTGACCAGCAGGAAACCGGCGGTCCGGAGGGCGGAGTCGACGGTACGGGCGATCTCCTTCCGTACCTCCGCGTCGCCGGACAGCCAGGGCCGCAGGTCGACGGTCGGGATACGGGGGGCGGCGGACTTCGCCGACGTGGGACTACTCACCGATGTCCTCATTCCACAGTGCGGGGTTGTTCGTGATGAAGTCGCGCATCATGTCGACGCACTCGGGATCGTCGAGCAGCACGATCTCGACGCCGTGCTCGGCGAGCCAGTCGTGACCGCCGTGAAAGGTGACGGCCTCTCCCACGACCACCCGGGAGATACCGAACTGCCTCACCAGACCGGAGCAGTACCAGCAGGGGGAGAGCGTGGTGACCATGGTCGTCCCACGGTACGAGCGCTGCCGTCCCGCATTCCGGAACGCGGCCGTCTCGCCGTGCGTCGAGGGGTCGCCGTCCTGGACGCGCCGGTTGTGCCCCCGCCCGAGCAGCGTGCCGTCGGCACCGTAGAGCGCGGCGCCGATCGGGATACCGCCCTCGGCGAGCCCGGCGCGGGCCTCGGCCACGGCCACGGCGAGCCACGTACGCGCCTGCGCCCGATCCAGCGGATCCAGCGGTTTCAGCGGATTCATACGACCACTCTCCTTGGGCGGAAACACCGGGGCAACGTGCGGAAAGTACTCTCCGGGCATCCCCCAGCAGGACGAAGTGTCAGCGCCTTGGGAGGCACCCGTGCCCGCACTCACCCTCCGTGAACTCCTGGCCCTCGACCCGGTCCGCGCCGCCGAGCCCGAACTGCTCACCGGCGAGGCCGCGTTGGACCGGCCCGTGCGCTGGGTCCACTCCAGCGAGGTGTACGAGGGCGCGAACTTCCTCGACGGCGGCGAACTGCTGCTGACCAACGGCTTCGGCCTCACCGACGCGGACGAGGAGGTACGGCGCCGGTACGTCCGCGAACTGGCCGCCCGGGGCGCGACAGGCCTCGCGGTGGAGATCGGCCGCGCGCTCCCCGCGATGCCGCCCGAGGTGACGGACGAGGCCCGCCGCCTCGGCCTGCCACTCCTCGCTCTGCGCCGCGTCGTCCCCTTCGTACGCATCACGGAGGCCGCCAACCGCGCGATCGTCGCCCGGGGCCTGTCCGGCCGTACGGTCGCCCGCCCCTGGGGCGACGACCACACCGCCGCCCTGCTCGCCGACCTCGCCGACGGCCAGGCCCTCAACCAGCCCGAGGTCGAGGCCCGCGCCGCCCTCGCCGGCTTCCACCCCGGCCCCGGCGCCCGTCTGATCGGCGTCTCCGTGCACGGCACGCGCGACGTCGGCACCGTGGACCGGGCGGCGCGCACCCTGGGCGGGGCGGTGCTGCGGGCCGCCTTCCCGGGGGACATGCTCGCCCTGGTCGCGGTGCTGCCGGGGCCGGGGGCGAAGACGGGACGGGATCCCGTACGGGCGGTACAGGACGCCTTCCGTACAGCCGCCGCCCCCGGACTCACCGTCGCCGTGGGCCATGCAGTCGACGCCGGCAGCGGCTGGCTGCGCTGGAGCGAGACGCTGCGCGCGGCCCGTACGACGCTGGAACTGGCACTGACGGTGCCGCCACCGGAGCCGAACGCCCCGCAGGGTCCCCTGGTGACGTCGTCCAGGGCCCTCGCCCTCGAACGGGAACTGACCCGAGGAGGCGTCGACGCCAACCACGACCGCCTGACCCGCCTGGTCCAGCACACCCTGGGCCCCCTGCTGGCCTGGGAGGCGGCCCACCCCAGCGACCTGGTCCGCACCCTGGAGGTCCACCTGCGCAACGGCTGCTCACCGACGCGCACGGCGACCCTCCTGCACATCGGCCGCCAGTCCCTCTACCAGCGCCTGGAACGCATCGAGTCCCTTCTCGGCCTGGAGATCGACGACCCGGACCTGCTCGGCGAACTGCTGACGGCGGCCTGCGCGTGGCGGGTGGTGCGGGGGACGGGCGCGGGGGCGGGCTTGGGGTTGGGGGCGGGTGGTCTGCGGACGGTGGCGTAGGCGGTCGGCGGGGGAGGAGTCAGAAGGGCCGGAGGGTGACGTGGCGTGGCGGGTCGTACTCGGACAACTCCAGCACGGTCTGCGGTGTCCGCAGCCCGTCCTCCTCGGCGAAGATCCGCCGGGCGGCCTCGAAAGGAACGTCGGCGGGAGCATCGGGGGCGACGACCAGTGACACCCGGTCGTACAGCTCGCGGACGGGCTCGGTCATGGTCCGCCCGTCCTCCTCCGACTCCGTCCCCCAGATGTCCCACAGCAGGGTCTCCACCTTGTTCAGCGCGGCCAGGTCGAGCCGTATGTTGCCGGCCACGAACCACTCGCCGTTCAACGGCCCGTCCTCCGGCGGGTACAGCCCGTAGTTGTCGGGGTCGGCGTCCCCGGCCCGGATGTCCCGCCATGCCCGGCCCGCGACCTGAAAACGGTCACGGGGTACGTCCATCGGGTCGAAGTCGACGCGCCCGGCGGCGGTGATGTCCGGATCGGCGAGCTGCGCGTCGGCGAGGAGCCAGCCGCGCGCGTCGTCCCAGTACTCGGTGACGACGTGATCGCAGTGGAAGCCGTCCGTCCGGAAGTAGTCCGCGAATCCGGACCGCACGCGGGCGGGAGTGCCGCTGTGCCGCAGCAACGAGCAGTGCAGCAGCGCGAAGTCACGGCAGACGCCGACGAACCGGTCCCCGGCCACGCGCCGCCGGGTCAGCGGGGAGCCGTCGCGTGCGATGACGATGCGCAGGATGTCGTCGACGTAGCGGGCGTCGGCGTCGTGGTGCAGCCGGTCGGTGGGGTGCGTGTGCCGGAACTGGTCGCTCTCGCCCCGGTGGATCATCAAGTCACGTGCTGTGCGGGCGAGTTGGGCGGGGCCGGAGGGGAGGTCGGCGTACAGTCGGGCGAGGTCGCCGGGGTCCGAGAAGGTGCTCTGGGTGCGATAGAAGGCGGCGGCTTCCGGGGTGAGACCGGGGTGGGCGGAGGGCACGGCGGGGCTCCCTTGGGGGTCAGGTGTCAGATCATGCGTTAGGTCGTGTGTTCGAATGCCGGCCGGCTCGCACCACCGTGTCAAAATTCGCCGCCAAATGTCCAGGGAAACGACCAGCGACGAACAGCGACTACCAACAAGCTTTGGGAGGCAGGTCCAGCAGGCACTGCTCGCGTGTCTGGCGGACTCAGACGCTCGATACCTAGCCGCCGGCAATCCGTCGCTGCCGCGTGCGGTGATGCTGTCTCTGATGCCCTGACTCTCATCAGCTGTCATCAGCTGTCATCAGCCGTGATCGGCCGCCATCAGTTGTTCTCGACGTACTCCATGTACTCCGCCAGCCGCCCCGCCCCCGCCAGCATCGCCCGCGTACGCCCCGCCAGGGCCTCCCCGCGTGCCGCGACCACCGTTCTCAGCGCCTCCGTGCCGCCCTCCTGCCGCAGCTCCTCCAGCACCGGACGGATCTGGTCCAGCGGGTAGTGGCTGCGGCGGAGGGTCTGGATCAGACGGGCGTCGCGGACGTCGTCGGGGCCGAACTGCCGGTAGCGCGTGCCGCGTTCGCGGCCTGGGGTGAGCAGCCCCGCCGCCTCCCATACCCGCAGCGCGGACGTCCGTACGCCGAGCAGGGCGGCCACCTCGCCGATGCGCAGGCCGGTCGCAGGGGTCGTCGCCTTCGAGGCCGGCCTGCCGGTCAGCGCCTCCAGAGCCGCGCGCGTCGCCCGTAGCGCCGTCCGCTGCTCGTGCAGCCCGGCGTGCGCCGCGTCGACGAGCGCGAGGGCGCCCGGCAGGTCCCCATCGTGCAGGGTCCGCATGACGGCGGTCGCCGCCAGTGGCCCGTACCCGGGCTGCAGGGCCCGGTACGTCAGCAGCGCGCGGCGGTGGACGTCCCCGAAGACGCGGTAGCCCGACTCCGTCCGCGCCGCCGGGGGCAGGACGCCCGCGTCCTCGTAGTTGCGGATCTGCTGCGTCGACAGCCCCGACAACCGGGCGAGATCGACGGGCCGCAGCCGTACCTCATGGTTCGTCACGGATTTGAAGCTTAGGGGCAATGGAGAGCCGTGTCGGGCGGGTGTCGGGCGGTGATCCCGCCTCAAAGTCCCAATGGGAACTTCAATGAAAAACTTGAAGGTATGGATGAAGGCATGGAAGAAGGCACAGATGCAGGCATGGTCGACCGAACTCCCGTGATGCACATCAAAGGCGCCCGTCTTCACAACCTCAAGAACGTCTCGCTCACGATCCCCAAGCAGAAACTGGTCGTCGTGACCGGTCTGTCCGGCTCCGGCAAGTCCACGCTCGCCCTCGACACCCTCCACCGTGAGAGCCACCGGCAGTACATGGAGTCGTGGGGTGTGGCGACCGCCGGTGTCAGCCGGCCCTCCGTCGACTCGATCACCGGTCTCTCCCCGTCCGTCAGCGTCGACCAGCGTCCGGCAGGACGCGGCCCCCGCTCGACGGTCGGCACCGCGACCGAGGTCTTCACCTATCTGCGGCTGCTGTGGTCCCGGATCGGCGTACGCCCGTGCCCCGCCTGCGGGGAGGAGATCCCACCGTCGTACGCCCACGACCCGGCCGGCGACGAGGAGGACCAGGAGGCGGAGACGGAGACGGAAGTGGCGGACGGCGAGGCCGTGGCCTGCCCGCACTGTTCCGCCCCCGTACCCCAACTCGTCATGGGCTCCTTCTCCTTCAACAAGCCCGCAGGCGCCTGCCCGTCCTGCACCGGACTCGGCGAGGTCATCCGGGTGGACGTACGGAGCCTGGTGGAGGAGGAGTTGAGCGTCGCCGCCGGTGCCGTGCGCGGCTGGCCCAAGCAGCTCGTCGAGCGCAACCTGCCCCTGCTGCGAGCCGCCGCCCACCACTACGGCCTCACCTTCGACACCGATGTCCCGGTAGCCGAACTACCAGCACCTTCAAGGGACTTGCTCCTGTACGGGGTCGAGTCGCCCGAGTTCCGCAGCCACCTCCCCGCCCTCGGGGCCATCGGGATCGAGCCCCCAGCCACCGTCTCCGCAGGCCGTTTCGAGGGCGTCGTCACCGCGTTCATGCGCCGCTACGCCGATCGCATCGACGACACCGACTACCGGCAGAAGGCCGAGCGCTCGATGGTGAAGGCGCCCTGCGGGGCGTGCGAGGGGACGAGGCTGCGCGCCGAGAGCCGGGCCGTCACCGTGCACGGGCTCGGCATCACGGACGCGTCCCGTCTTCCCCTCGATGAACTCGCCGACTGGGTAGTGGAGTTGAAGGCATTCTCCACCGGGGACGAGTGGCGGTTCGCCGAACCGGTCGTCGCCGACCTGGAGGAACGGATACGCCGGCTCATCGACACCGGGGTCGGCTATCTCACCCTCGACCAGTCGAGCACCAGCCTCTCCGCGGGCGAGTCCCAGCGGCTGCGCCTGGCCGCGCTGCTCGGCTCGGGCCTCACGGGCATGCTGTACGTCCTCGACGAGCCGACCATCGGACTGCACCCCGCCGACACGGCCCGCCTCATCGACGTACTGCGCCGCCTGCGGGACCTGGGCAACACCGTCCTCGTCATCGAGCACGACCTGGACGTGCTGTGGGCCGCAGACCACGTCGTCGACATCGGTCCCGGCGCGGGCAGGGACGGCGGCAGGGTCGTCGCCGAGGGAACGCCGGAGGAGGTGGCTGCGACGGAGGGGTCCGTGACCGGCGCGTATCTGTCGGGCCGGCTCCAGCACCCCGTACGGAAGGAACGCCCCGAGGGCGGTGCGGAGTTGGTGATTCGCGGGGCCCGCGCCCACAACCTCAGGGATGTCACCGTGCGGATTCCGCTCGGGCGGCTTGTGACGGTCACCGGGCCGTCCGGCTCGGGCAAGTCGACGCTGATACTGGATGTGTTGGGCAGGGCGGCATATCAACACCTCGACGCGGCAAGGGCGTTGCCGGTGGCACCGGGGGAGTACGACGGTATCGACGGCTGGGAGCACCTCGACAAGGTCGTGACGATCGACCAGGAGCCGATCAGCCGCCTCCCGCGCTCGAACGCGGCGACCTACGCAGACGTCTTCACCCCGGTCAGGGAACTCTTCGCCGCGCAGGAGTCGGCGAGGTCCAGAGGCCTGACTCCGGCCGCCTTCTCCTTCAACGTGCCCGGCGGGCGCTGCGAGCGGTGCGAGGGCGCCGGTGTGCTCGCCGTGCACATGCACTTCCTGCCCGCGGTGGACGTGCGGTGCCCGGGCTGCCGGGGGCGCCGGTTCCGGAGCGAGGTGCTCGCGGTGCGCTACGAGGGGCACGACATCGCCGAGGTACTGGCCGCCACGGTGGACGAGGCGCTCACCGTCTTCCGGGGCGTACGACAGATCGCCGCCCGGCTGCAACGGCTCTCGGACGTGGGCCTCGGCTACCTCCCCTTGGGTCAGCCCGCCACCACCCTCTCCGGCGGCGAGGCCCAACGCCTCAAGTTGGCCAAGGAGTTGGGGCGCCGAGCGACCGGACGCACCCTCTACCTCCTCGACGAACCGACCACCGGCCTGCACGCCGCCGACACCGCGCGCCTGCTCGACGTACTCCAACGACTCGTCGACGCGGGCCACTCGGTCGTCACGATCGAGCACAACCTCGACGTCATGCGCGCCTCCGACTGGCTCGTCGACCTCGGCCCGGAGGGCGGCGCCGGGGGCGGGCTCGTGGTCGCGGCGGGAACGCCGGAGCAGGTCGCGGAGGCGGCGGCGGACGGGGGCGGCTCCCGCACGGGTGGGTTTCTGCGGGAGGGCGTACGGGTGAAGGCATGACGGTGGCTTCTCGGGTGGTTTCTCTGTTGCCGGTGCTTGGTAGGAGTCGGTCATGCGCCGCGCGTACGAGTGCAGCGGACGGGGAGGCAGGTATGACGGGGAGTGAACACGGCGGCCTCGGCGGCCGGTTGGGCGCGGAGTTCTTCGTACCCGGGAGTTCGTCGTTCACGGAGTTCGTGGCAGCTCACCGACCGGAGCTGCTGCACCGCAACGACCGTTTCCTACCGGCGGGCGTACGTCCGGACCCGGACCGATTCCCGCACGGGACAACGGTGTTGGCGCTGACCTACCGCGACGGCGTGCTGCTCGCCGGTGACCGCAGGGCCACCATGGGCAACCTGATCGCCCAGCGGGACCTGGAGAAGGTGCATCCCGCCGACGACCACACGGCCGTCGCCTTCGCGGGCAGCGTCGGGATGGCGCTGGACATGGTGAAGCTCTTCCAGGTCGAGCTGACGCACTTCGAGAAGGTCGAAGGCACCCCGATGTCGCTGCGGGCGAAGGCGACCCGTCTCGCGACCCTGATCCGCCAGAACCTGGATCAGGCGATGCAGGGGCTGGCCGTGGTGCCGCTGCTCGTCGGGTACGAACCCGGCGGGAGCGGGGCCGGGGTCGGTCGAGGGCGGATCTTCGGGTACGACGTGACCGGCGGGACGTACGAGAAGTTCGGCTTCCATGCGGAGGGCTCCGGATCGCCGTACGCCCGGGGCGCGTTGAAGAAGCTGTACCGCGAGGACATGTCCCGCCGTGAGGCCGCCCTCGCCGCACTCCAGGCGCTGTACGACGCGGCCGACGACGACTCGGCGACGGGCGGGCCGGACATCGGCCGCCGTATCTTCCCGATCGTCTCGGTGATCACGGAGGACGGCTTCGAACGCTTCCCTGACCAGGAGGCGGAGGACCTCAGCCAGGAGATGGTCGCGGGGCGGCAGAGCCGTCCGGACGGGCCGACCGCCCTGCCATAGTCGGTGCAACCGAAGAAACTGGCTGATGCGCTCGACATGACCTGTGCCTCCGTTGGCCAGCCCCTGGACGATCAGTACCGCACCGAGCACTGGCGGGAGCCGGGTCAGTGGTTCCCGATGCACAACAAGCGCAACAGTCCTCTTGAACCCTGCCTGTAGCCACGAATAAGATCGAGCGCATGACTGCCGGGTCGGCCATGGGCCACATACGAGCAGGGCGCCCGGCCTCGGCGTGAGCCCGAGGCGGGCCCGCAGCCCGCCCTTTCCTTCGTGTCTTTCCTCATCGCAAGCGCACCTCATCGCAGCGAACCCAGGACACGGAGCACACACCACATATGTCGCAGATTTCGCGTACCCCCGAACTGCCCACCACCACCGTCCAGTTGAACCACCATGCCGTCTTCGCGAGCGACCGGCAGCTCTCGGCCGAGTTCCTCGCGACGATCCTGGGCCTGGAGGTCGGCGCCCCGTTCGGGCCGTTCCTGCCCATCGACCTCGGCAACGGCGTGACCCTCGACTACTACGAGAAGCGTGACGAGCCGATCCAGTCGCAGCACTATGCGTTCCTCGTGCCCGACGACCAGTTCGGCACGGTGATCGTCCGTCTGGAGGCGGTCGGAGTCACCTACTACGCAGACCCCAACCACACCGAGCCCGGCCGCATCAACCACCTCTTCGGCGGCTCCGGCGCCTACTTCGCCGACCCGGACGGACACAACCTGGAGATCCTGACCCGGCCGTACGTACGCCCGTAGGCGCCATCGTCGACCGACGTCGTCGTTCGGCTCACGCCGTCGGTTCCAGTCCGGAGTAGTCGGCGAAGCAGCGGCGGTACCGCGTGTGCCCGGTCTCCTGCGTGTGCCGCCGCTGCCACTCCTCGACCTTGGCCGGGTCCGGGTGCCATCCTGACAAGGCCCCGCAGTTGTCCTCGTCGCCCGAGACGCAGCACGCCTCGTACTCGGGCTCGGCGGAGCCGTCCTGGACGATCGAGTACGGCACATACCGGAAGATGCGGCGCCGGGCCGAGGTGCTCGCCCCGTCCCCGAGATGCGCCTGCCGCTGGTGGCGCCGGAGCAGCACGTTGGCGTCGGTCTCGCGGGTGCGGTCGCACTCGGCGCGGGCGATGGCCCGGAACGTGGCCAACTCGTCGCAGGTGGCGCAGCCGTGCACGGGCTCGGGGGCCGCCGGGTAGGTCGTGATGGGCACCAGGTCGAAACCCGAACGGTGTTCCTTGGTCATGTGCCAACTCCGTACGTACGTCACTGCTCGCGATTACTCTGGGTGTATCGAGAGTGGCTGAGAGGAACGGCCCGTATCAACGCCTGCGGCGTGTGAATGGGGCATTGGCACCAGAGGGGGGACGCGTGGTTCGACGGAACGCCGAGGACGGTTCCGGAACCGGAGTCAGCAACGCCGCCCTGTTCGGCGAGGTGTTGCGCCACTTCCGCGAGGCCGCGCTGCTCACCCAGGCGGCGCTGGCGCAACGGATCCCGTGCGACCGGTCCCACGTGGCGAAGGTGGAGGCGGGAACGAGCGTCCCGCAGGACACGTTCGCGAAGGCGTGCGATGAACTGCTGAGTACGGGTGGGGTGTTGCTGCGGCTGTGGAAGAAGGTGGACTGGTATCCGGAGGTGCAGCATCCGGACTGGTTCGCGCGCAGGGCGCAGATGGACGCGGAGGCGGTGGCCCTGCGGGAGTACCAGGAGCAGGTTGTTCCCGGCTTGTTGCAGGCACCGGGCTACGCACACGCACTGTTCTCGCAGATTTCGACCGGCAATGAGGTGGAGGAACGGGTCCGGGCCCGGTTGAGCCGCCAGCCGCGCTTCCTGGCTGACGACGGCCCGCTGTACGTCGCCGTCCTGGACGAGAGTTGTCTGCGTAACGCGGTGGGGAGCCCGGAGGTCATGCGTGACCAGTGCGCGCATCTGCTGGGCGTTGGGCGGCGCCCCAACATCCGTATCCAGGTGGTCCCGACGGGGCTTTTTGGGCTTGTGCCACCCAAGAGTTCCATGTCCCTGATCGATCTCCCCGACGAGCGGTGGGTGTACTCGGAGTCGCTGAGCCAGGGGCACTTCAACAATGATCCAGCAGACTACGCACGCCACAGCCAGACCTATGATGTGCTCAGGGCGGACATTCCGTCAGCCCGCGAATCCGCCGCTCTGATCAGCGACGTGATGGAGGGTTACGAGCATCATGCACAGGCACGAGCTCACCACGGCGACCTGGATCAAGAGCAGCTACAGCGGCAACGACGGCGGCAACTGCATCGAAGTGGCCCCAGGATTCCCCGGCGTCGTCCCGGTCCGTGACAGCAAGAACTCGCACAGCGGCCCTGTCATCGTCGTAACCCGTGTCGCCTGGGCCGAGTTCGTGGCGTTCACGTCCCGCTGACCTCGCGGGACGTCAGTACGTAGTGGCCGCGACGCGGTGTGCCCGGCGGGAAGACCCGCCGGGCACACCGTGATGTCACTGTGGGCCCTGGGAGGAGCAGGCCACGCCCGCCCGCTGGAGGCGGTCCCCGCCCGGATCGGCTACGTCAACACGCTCGCGTTCAGCCCCGACGGGCGCACCCTCGCGACGGGTGGCGAGCAGGGCACCGTACGCCTCTGGAACACGGTGGACGTACGCCGCCCCCGCCCACCGTCCGCCCTGCGGCTGACCGGTGGGGTGGACTCCGTGACCTTCGCCCCCGACGGTCGCACCCTGGCCGTGGGCGGCCGGAACAGCACGGCCAGCATCTGGAACGTCACCCGCCGACGGAACCCGGCCCGGCTGTCGGTCCTCACGGGCCACACTGGCGCGGTGAAGTCGGTCGCCTTCAGCCCCGACGGCCGCACCCTGGCCACCGGCAGCCAGGACTGGACCGTCCTGCTCTGGGACCCCGACACCGAACGCGCCGCCTCCCGGATCTGCGCCACGGTTTTCCCGACGATCACTCGCACCGAATGGCGCCAGTATTTCCCGCAGTGGAAGTACCGTCCGCCATGCGGGAGTTGAGGATCAGGTCCGGGGCATCGGACGTGCGACGCCGACGATGAAGTCTCCCCGGGCCCGGACATCCGCCGCCCGCCCAGGGTGGCCTGCCCCTTCAAATCCCCCTGAAACTACAGCGGTTGAGTATCCACGAGGGCCGTGGTGAGTACGCGTACTCATGGAGCGGCGGCTCCTGGCGGCGAG
Organism: Streptomyces sp. NBC_00576; assembly: GCF_036345175.1. Classification (NCBI taxonomy): domain Bacteria; kingdom Bacillati; phylum Actinomycetota; class Actinomycetes; order Kitasatosporales; family Streptomycetaceae; genus Streptomyces; species Streptomyces sp. NBC_00576. The sequence goes on from NZ_CP107780.1 coordinate 6,656,463, forward strand.
AGTAGCGGCAGACGGATCAAGAGCGACTGGAGACGATCATGTATCTGCCCCGCAGAACGAGCCGAGCCACTGCTGCCTTTCGACCCGCAAGGGTTCGTATCGCCGCTGGTGCTCTCGTGAGTGCGGCCGCAGTCGTGGCACTCACCGGATGCTCCGGCTTCGAGTACACAGAGAAAGTCTGCGGCAGCGACGAGTACCCCGTTCTGTCCGTGGGCAGCGCCGGCAGCTCTTGCGTGTCGGACAAAGAAGAGCCGCCGGCGGGATCCGCGCGCTATCCGGAGGGCAAGGTGCCGAAGGAGGTCGACGACAAGTGGGACGTGTACTGGGGCACCCACACGCTCGACAAGGACGGCAACATCATCGACGTCCCCGCCGCGGGCTGATCCGGACAACCCGCCCTCCGGGCAGCGCCCACCACGGTCAGGAGGGCGCCCAGAAGCCCAAGAAAAGGCGCACCGGCAAGAAGACCCTCGACACGGCCTCCGGGGTGACGCACCGGCCGGGCAGCAGGATGGCGGCCCTACGCGGCGCGAGGGTCACCCGGCCTTGCGGCCCACGCCCCCATAGATACCGATCTCCTCGGACCGCTCCGCCGGCGGGGTGTCCGGGCGCCAGAACGGGACCTGGGGCAGGCCCGGTTCGAGCAGTGCGAAGCCGTCGAAGAACCGCTCCACCTCGGCGCGAGGGCGCAGGTTCAGACTGGCGGTCGCCTTCCTGCTGTACTCGGCCTGGGCGTCGATGCGGTCCGCGAAGTCGCCCGTGGCGTGCGAGAGGACCAGGAAGCTGCCCGCCGGGAGCGCGTCGCGCAGGGTGGCGACGATCTCCCCGGGCTTCTCCGCGTCGGCCAGGAAGTGGACGACGGCGACCAGGAGCAGGGCGACCGGCTCGTCGAAGTCGATGACCCGGCGGACGTCAGGGTGGTCCAGGACGGCCCGTGGGTCGCGCAGATCGGCGAGCACAGTGCTGGTCCCGCCGCCGGAGCGGCTCAGCAGCGCGTCGGCGTGCGCCTTCACGATCGGGTCGTTGTCGACGTACGCGACCCGCACCTCCGGCACCAGCTCTTGGGCGACCTCGTGCACATTGGGCGAGGTGGGCAGCCCGGTGCCGATGTCGAGGATCTGACGTACGCCGCGGCCGACCACATGACGCACGGCGCGCCGCATGAAGGCACGGTTGGCCCGCAGACCGATCCGCACCTCGGGCGCCGCGGCGGCGAGCGTTTCGCCGGCCTGCTGGTCGACCTCGTAGTTGTCCTTGCCGCCCAGCAGGTAGTCGTAGATCCGGGCAGGGTGCGGCCTACTGGTGTCGATGCCCTCGATGTGGACCTGGTCCTGCGTCACCCTGCACTCCTCCTGTCGGTCAACATCCGTTCCGGCGAGGGTAGTTCACGAGGCTTCCAGGAACGGGACGGCCGGCGCCGGGCAGTGCGCGGTGCAGCAGATGCAACTCGCCGACGGTGAGGCGGAGTTCGCCGACAGTCGCGCGCCAACGTATTCGGTCGGCATCGGCATCGACACCTGGCCCGCTCGGACCGGGTGTGCGCGGGTGACGCCGCGCCAGCCTCCGGCCCAGCGCCTGCCCCGGCGCCTCGACGTAACGCTGGCTCAGCACGCACAGCGGCAGCAGCACCGCGAAGAAGGCGATCTCCGGTAGGGGACTGTTGTGCCGCAGGCGGCCGATCGTGCCGTCGCTCACCGTCAGCAGCACCGGATGCAGCAGGTAGACCGAGTAGCTGATCGTGCCCAGCCCGATCAGCAGGCGCGGTACGCGGCGGTCCCGCAGTGCCAGTCCGACGCCGAAGGTGAGTACGGCCAGCAGGAACGCCGAGATCCAGGCGCGCCGCGTGAAGTGGTCCCCGTCGCCGTACCCGTACGCGCTTCCCACGGCGCAGGCGACGACCACGACCGCTGTGCAGGCCGCGTACCACCAACTGCTCCGGCCGTGCTCGGCCCGATGGACGACCGTGCCGAGGAACATCACGGCGAGGATCACCAGGCCCTCCCACACCGGGATGGTGCCGTTGAAGAGGACCAGTACGAGCGCCAAAGCCCCTCCCAACCCACCCCCGAACACGCGGAGTTGGGGCGATCTGGCGCTCGTACAGCAGATGGCGACCGTCAGGGCGATCGCGGTGAGGGCGACCAGTCGGCCGGTGCCGACCGCGTCGGAGAGGGCGGAGGGCGGGAGCGTGACCCCCGCCGCCACGCTCACGGCGGCGAGCCCGGCCAGGGTGAGGGCGACGGGCGCCGATCTCTCGTGCCGGCGGATGGTGAAGAGGGCGACGACGAGGAGGTAGAAAGCCATCTCGTAGGAGAGGGTCCACAGGACGAGGAGGAGGTTGGGGGTGCCCAACAACTCCTGGAACAGGGTGAGATGGGCGACGGCGGTGGTGGCGGCGCCGATTTCGGTGCGTGGCTCCGCGATGCCCAGCAGGCCGAGGGCGAGGACGGCGGCGACGGCTGCCGCGCACAGGGGGTAGATGCGGAACACCCGCCCGATCCAGAACGTCCGTACACAGCCCCGGCGTTCGAGCGACGCCGGGATGATGTAGCCGCTCACCAGGAAGAACACCATGATGCCGTACCGGCTGGTGTTGAACTCGGGCACCAGCTCCCGCCGGAACTCCGGCAGGAAGGAGTACGAGGAGTGGTCGAACACGACGACGAGCGCCGCGATGCCGCGCAGGGCGTCCAGCCAGCCCAGCCTGGCCAGGCGTTCCGTTGAGTCGTTCGGTGGGCTGGTCATGGGGTGGGCTTCACGGGGACGCAGGGCTCGGACTGGTCTTCGGTCTTGGTCGTGGAGGAGTCGAGTGCGTAGCGCTCGACTTCGTAGGCGTGGATCGCCCGCGGCTCGGCGCTGCCCTTGGTGTTCTCGAAAACCAGCACGTTGCCCTTGCTCAGGGTGACCTGCGCGGGCGCCGTCCAGGCGCTGGCGCGTTCAGCGATGGTGACGTCTCCGTCCTTCCCGGTCAGCAGGAGCTGGAGGGTCACCCCCCTGCCCCACGGCTTGCAGGTGTACCCGGGTGGGAGCACCGCCACGTCCACCTCGATGCCGTCCGGGCGCAGTTCCTCCGCGAGGTCGTACTGGGCGTCGATGTCGATGGCCTCCTTGAGAGTGAGCGTGACCCTGTCGTCGCCGTGGTGTTGCACCGCGTACGCCATCGATTCGGCAGGCGTACCCGGTACGACCACCACGGCGAGTCCGGCCACAGCGCAGGTCGCCGCGGCGAGGGCGATCCGGCGCGGGGTGACCAGGCGCCCTACGGAGGTGCTCGTCCCACGCTCACCTGTGTCGACCTCTGTCGATACGGCCTCGCGCAGCTCGATCTCCCGCTTCAGCTCCTGCAGGAGCCGGTCCTCGAACGCTGTCCTCGGGCTCATGCCTCGCCCCTCCTGACGTACAGCAGTGATGTGTCCGGCGCCGTCTCCACAGCCGTGGAAGCCACCGTGGAATCCGCCTTGGAAGCCGCCCCGGAGCCCGCTTCCCCGCGCAGCGCCTTGCGTGCCCGGTGCAGTCGGACCCGGGCCGTGACCTGGCGGATGCCCAGCGCGGCGGCCGCCTCCGGGAGCGTGAGCTGGTCGACCACGATCAGTTCCAGCACGGCCCGCTCGCCCTCGGGCAGTCGTTCGAGAGCGGCCAGGGCGCGCCGCCCGGGGCTCTCCGCGTCGAGCTTGTCCTCGATGCGGACTATGTCGTCGGGCTCCAGCAGTCGCCGCCCGAAGAAGCGCCGGTCCCGCTCGGCCTCGCGGGCGACCCGGCGCCGCTCCGACGAGACGACGTTGCGCGCGATGCCGTACAGCCAGGCCGTCTCGCTGCCCAGGCGCGGCTGGTAGGTGTGGGCCGAGTCGAGAACGGCGAGGAAGATCTCGGCCGTCAGGTCGGCCGCGGTGTGGGGGTCGTCGACGCGCCGGGCCACGAACCGCAACACCGCGTCCACATGGCGCCGGTAGAACGCTTCGAACAGCTCCGGGTCCCGCACGGCCTCGGCGGGCCCACTCCGTAACCTTTCCGGCTTCGCGCCATCCACCGGCATCTCCTTCGCGTCTGCTCGTAGTGGCTCTTACACCTGTTCTTGGGCGGAGACGCGAAAAGCGTTACGGGGCTCCCATGAGCGATACGGATACCAGATGCGCCCTGGAATCCCTGCGTTCCAATTGACTCGAACTGGATTCCGATTAATGGGCCGAGGAGGCACGGTGGGGCCTGCGGGGGGTCGTTCGAGCGTTCGAATTCACCCAAACCGCCACCGCCGCGCTTCGACCGATTCCTGTCTATTAATGCCGCATATTCGTCAATTTCTTAAGTGCTCCTGGTCACTATTGGTTGATCCCCGAATGGCGATGGGCATCTTGATCATCATGACCACGGAGACACGCACGCCCCATCCAGTCCTTGACCAAGCCGCCATCACCAGCCTCCTCTTCAGTGATGGCGCGGACGGAAACGAGGTCCACGGCCGCTGGCGCAAAGCGGTCTCGGACGAACTGTTCCGGTATCGGCCCGGACTGGGGACCCAGCAGCGATGGCAGCTCGCCTACGAGCGGCTGCGAGCCCTGAACAAACAGGTTCCCTCGCCCGAACACTTCGCCAACGACCCGCGCGGACTCGCGGCGTTGCACGAGTGGACCTGCCCCGTGGACGGTGCGACGGTCACCGTCGCCGGTATTCACTACAACCTCTTTCTCGGCAGCGTCGTCGACGACAAGGTCTCCCCGCCACGCGAGTTGACGGACTTCGCCACCATGTCCCGGATGGGGACGTTCCTGTGCACCGAGCGCGCGCACGGCAACGACGTACCGGCGCTGGAGACCGTCGCCCGGTACGACAGGGAGCGCGACGAGTTCGTTCTGCACACCCCGCACCCCGGGGCGCAGAAGTACATGCCCAACACCAGCTCGGCGGGCGGCCCCAAGACCGCGGTGGTCGCTGCCCGGCTGATCGTCGACGACAAGTACCTGGGCGCCTTCCTCTTCCTCACCCCGCTGAGCGACGAGTACGGCACCCTGCCCGGCATCACCGTCACCCTGCTGCCGGAGCGCGTCGGCGCCACGGTTGACCACTGCGCCACGAACTTCGACAACGTACGGCTGCCCCGCACCGCCCTCATCCAGGGCGCCCACGGACAACTCCTGCCCGACGGAAGCCTCGTCAGCTCCGTCGGCAGTCCCCGCAAGCGGTTCATCCACGCCATCAGCCGCGTCACCGCGGGCAAGCTGTGCATGAGCGCCAGCGGGCTCGGGGTGGCCCGTACGGCACTCGCGATCGCCGTCCGGTACTCGTACACCCGGCACATATCCGGGCCGGTCGCCGGGCAGCGCGTCCCGCTCGCCGCCCACCGCAGCCACCACAGCCGCCTCCTCGACCACACCGCCACCGCCTACGCCATGACCTTCCTGCACCGGGCGGCCACCGAACGCTGGGTCACCCACACGCCCGAGGACCGCGCGGACGCCGAGCGCCTGGTCGCCGTCACCAAGGGGTGGGTCACCTGGCGGGCCCGCGAGATCGCCACCGAGAGCCGGGAGCGGTGCGGCGCCCGGGGGCTGTTCCCCGTGAACGGAATCGCCGCCATGGCCGGTGACATGGACGGCGCGATCACCGCCGAGGGCGACAACGTGGCGATCTGGTGCAAGGCCGGCGCCGAGATGATCTTCGGGCACGACCTGGCGGCGGAGCCCGTCCGGCCCACCGGTGACGAGCCGTTGACCGACTCGGGACTGCTGCGCCGCGCCCTCACCACCGCCGAGCGCTACTGGCACCTCGCCGCCCGTCGCGATCTGCGGCGCGGTGGCGGCGGCGACGCCCTCGGCCGCTGGAACAACGCGTCCGACGCCGCCCTCAACCTCGTCGAGGCGTACACGGTCGGCCAGGCCGCCGACGCTTTACTGGCCGCCTGCGCCCGCGCGTCCGACCCGATCACGCGCGCCGTCCTGGAGGACCTGAGCGCGCTCTTCCTCCTCCGCCAGGTCAGCGCCCGCAGCGGCCTGCTGCTCGCCGAACAGGCCCTCACCGCCGACCAGGTACGCGCTCTGCCGGAGACCCTGCACGCCCTCACGACCCGGCTCGCCCCGCACCTCAGCACCCTGACGCAGGCCTTCGACGTCCCGGAGGAACACCTCTCGGCGCTGCCGATGCTGAGCGGCGTCTGACCCGCCTGGCCTGTTTGACCCGTTTGAACCGTCTGATCTTGAGCTGCGACGGGACGACTCTTGGCCTAATAATGACGTGCTCATGACGCGTAGGAGGGATGCGCAACTGATGTGTGCCGGGCGTGTGGGGGATGTACGCCCGGCCGATCGATCGGCCTCAGGCCGCCCTCCGCAACACCCGGTACAGCCCCGCACTCACCACGAACCCCACCAGACACGTGATGTCGCCGAAGGACGGCCACTGCTCCGGCACCCAGCCCACGTACTTCTCCTGGTTCGAGAAGAGCGGCACCGACACCGCGATGCCCGCCAACAGGGCAGCCACTCCAGGCCAGTTGGCGAAGGACCTGTCGGACAGCCGCGCGCTCAGCGCCTCCACCGGCGTCCGCGCCTGCAACCACCGCTCCACCAGAACCACCCCCAGCCACGGCCCCACCCAGTAGGCGATCACCAGCAGAAACGCCTCGTACGCGTGCCCCGCGTCCGACAGCGACGACCAGGCCGCCGCCGTACCCGCCAGCCCGCACAGCACCACGATCGCGCCGCGCCCCAGCCACACGGGCAGCCGCAGACCCAGGGAAGTGATCGACATCGCGGAGGAGTAGACGTTCAGGGCGTTCGCCGAGACCGCGCCCAGGATGATCGCCAGCAGTACCAAGTCGCTGAGCCAGCCCGGGAGATGACCCGTGAAGGCCGCCGTCGGGGTCGCGCCCTCGGGAGCGACGATCGTCGCGGAGGCGGCGCCGATCAGCGCCACGACGGAGACGGACACGAACAGGCCCACGGCCGGGTGGAGCGCGGTGCGCAAGCGGTTCGCCGTACGCGGGAGATAGCGGGAGTAGTCCGAGGCGCCCGGGTTCCAGCCGGCCGTGTAACCCCAGGCCGCGCTGAAGGCGAGCAGGAAACCGCCGATGCCGCCGCCGGCGCCCGGCGCACTCAGGTCGGCCTCCTTGAACGTCCAGACACCGGCCAGCAGAAAGACGACGGCCAGCGCCGGGAACGCGTACTTCTCGAAGGCGTGCACGAAGTTGTGGCCGATGAAGCCGATCACGATCTCCGCCGCCACCACGAGCAGCAGGGAGGGGAGCGGACGCAGGTCGGTCAGCGTGTTGAGCGCGAAAGCGGCGCTCACACTGTTGACCGCGAACCAGCCGACGCCCGCGACAAGCGCGTTCACACCGGCGGGCAGCAGATTCCCCCTGTACCCGAAGGCGAACCGGCCTATCGCCATCTGCGGTACGCCGAACCGGGGCCCGTCGAGGGAGAGGATCCCGTGCGTCAGCGAACCGAGCGCGGTGCCCAGCAGCAGGGCCGCGGACGCCTGCCAGAAGTTCAGGCCGAAGAAGAGGACCGAGATCACGCCGATGTAGACGGTCGCGAACTCGATGTTCGGAGAGGCCCAGGTCCACAGCAACTGGAGCGGGGCACCGTGCCGTTCGGCGTCCGGGATGGGATCCGCGCCCGCCGTCTCGACGGCGATGACCTTGTCGCCGTACTCAGGGGCCGGGGTCGCGGGAGGAGTACTGGCCGGAGCAGTCGTCATGCGGAATAAGTGTCCGGCCCGCACCAGGTCCGGCCCAGGGGCGCATTGTCCGCTTCGGGGGGCTCGTCGGCGTACAGCTTGTACGGGTTACGCGGTTACTTCTCGGGGTCCTCGCCGCTCTCCCGGCGCTTCAGCTCCTCCTCGCGGCGGCGCAGGTCGGCCTCCCAGTCCCGCAGATGGGCGTCGTCGTCCACCACGGGCCCTGAGTCCTCGACGTTCTCGTCCTTGAGGGACTTCAGGAACTCCGGGTTGTCGTCAGGGGCGACCCACTGGCCGCCCGAGGAACTGCCCAGGCGCTGCGAGGTGGCACGGTCGCGGCCGATGATCAGCCACGAGACGGAGCCGACCAGCGGGAACAGGAGGATGAGGATGGCCCACACGGGTTTGGGCATGAAGCGGACATCCTTCTCCTGCGTGGTGACGCAGCCGATGAACGCGTAGATGCTCAGTGCGAGAGGCACCAGGATCAACAGCACCCGCAGCATGTATTCGGTCCCCTTGAGTCGCTGTCCGGGCGCACTGACGGTCGCGTCCGGCCCCCGCTGGCAGGTCCAGGGTAGTGCGTAACGGATACTGGAACGCATGGCTTACGACGATCTTCGCTCCCTGCTCAGGGCGCTGGAGCGCGAGGGCGACCTCAAGCGCATCAAGGCCGAGGTGGACCCGTACCTGGAGGTCGGGGAGATCGTCGACCGGGTGCAGAAGGCAGGCGGGCCCGCGCTGCTCTTCGAGAACGTGCGCGGGTCGGCGATGCCGCTGGCGATGAACGTGTTCGGCACCGACCGGCGGCTGCTCAAGTCGCTGGGGCTGAAGTCGTACGCGGACATCAGTGACCGGATCGGCGGGCTGCTGAAGCCCGAGCTGCCGCACGGCTTCGTGGGTGTGCGGGAGGCCTTCGGCAAGCTCGGCACGATGGTCCACGTACCGCCGAAGAAGGTGAAGTCGGACAACGCGCCCGTGCAGGAGGTCGTCCTCAAGGGCGACGAGGTGGACCTCGACAGCCTCCCGGCCCTCTTCACCTGGCCCGAGGACGGCGGTTCCTTCTTCAACCTGGGGCTGACGCACACCAAGGACCCGGAGTCCGGCGTACGCAACCTCGGCCTCTACCGCCTCCAGCGGCACGACAAGCGCACGATCGGCATGCACTGGCAGATCCACAAGGACAGCCGCAACCACTACCAGGTGGCGGCACGCAAGGGCGAGCGCCTGCCGGTCGCCATCGCCTTCGGCTGCCCGCCCGCCGTCACCTACGCGTCGACGGCCCCCCTTCCCGGTGACATCGACGAATACCTGTTCGCCGGGTTCATCGCGGGCAAGCGGATCGAGATGGTCGACTGCAAGACGGTGCCGTTGCAGGTGCCGGCGCAGGCGGAAGTGGTGCTGGAGGGCTGGCTGGAGCCCGGCGAGATGCTCCCCGAGGGCCCCTTCGGCGACCACACGGGTTTCTACACCCCGCAGGAACCCTTCCCGGCGCTCACGATCGACTGTGTGACGATGCGGCGGCGCCCGCTGCTCCAGTCGATCGTCGTCGGCCGGCCGCCCACGGAGGACGGCCCGCTGGGTCGCGCCACGGAACGCTTCTTCCTGCCCCTGCTGAAGATCATCGTCCCGGACATCGTGGACTACCACCTCCCCGAGGCCGGCGGATTCCACAACTGCGCGATCGTCGCGATCGACAAGAAGTACCCGAAACACGCGCAGAAGGTGATGCACGCGGTCTGGGGCGCCCACATGATGTCCCTGACCAAACTGATCATCGTCGTCGACTCGGACTGCGACGTCCACGATCTGCACGAGGTCGCCTGGCGCGCCCTCGGCAACACGGACTACGCCCGCGACCTGACCGTCGTCGAAGGCCCTGTCGACCACCTCGACCACGCCTCCTACCAGCAGTTCTGGGGCGGCAAGGCGGGCATCGACGCGACCCGTAAGTGGCCCGAGGAGGGGTACACGCGGGACGGCGGGTGGCCCGAGATGGTGCTGCCGGACCCGGACACGGCGGCGAAGGTCGACAGACGCTGGAAGGAATACGGCCTGTGAGTTCCGCATCCGCATCCGCCGCACTGCCCCAGCCGGGCCGCACCAAGGCCTTCCTGCGCCTGGTGATGATCGAGCACTCGGTCTTCGCGCTGCCCTTCGCCTACATCGCGGCGCTGACGGCGATGTTCCAGATGGACAAGAACATCCACTGGGGCCGACTGCTTCTGGTGACCGTCTGCATGGTCGGTCTGCGCACCTTCGCGATGGCGGTCAACCGGATCATCGACCGTGAGATCGACGCCCGTAACCCGCGCACGGCCCACCGTGAACTGGTCACGGGCGCGATGTCGGTGAAGCACGCCTGGACCGGCGCCCTGATCGCCGTCGTCGTCTTCCTCGGTTCGGCCGCCCTCCTGAACCCCCTGTGCCTGGCCCTCGCCCCCGTCGCGGTGATCCCGATGGTGGTGTACCCGTACGGCAAACGGTTCACGAACTTCCCCCAGGCCATCCTGGGCCTCGCCCAAACCATGGGCCCGGTCGGCGGCTGGCTGGCGATCACGGGGGAGTGGTCCTGGGACGCGGTGATCCTCGGTCTCGCGGTCGGCATCTGGATCGGCGGCTTCGACCTGATCTACGCCTGCCAGGACATCGAGACGGACCGTGAGACCGGCGTCCTGTCGGTGCCCGCACGCTTCGGCATCCCGGCGGCGGTGTGGAGCGCGCGGGTCTGTCACGCCCTGACGACGGGCCTGTTCGTCTGGTACGCGCTGGTCACGGACGCGGGCGCGTTCTTCTGGCTGGGGCTGCTGATCGTGGCGGGGGCGTTCGTGTACGAGCACAGGATCGTGCGGCCGCATGATCTGTCGCGACTCAACAGGGCGTTCTTCTCGACGAACGGCTTTATCGGGATCAGCCTTTTCGTCTGCGCGCTGCTGGATCTGCTCGTCCGCGGGCTCACGATCTGACTCGATCGAGTGATCGGTCACCGCTCGGCAAGTTCACCGAGGCCACCGCTCGTCTCCCCGTGGTCCCCAAGGACAGCGCCCTGTCCTGAACACGGTCCCGTCCGCCGGTAGGCTCAGGGTGTGAACGCAGGAGAAACGCAGCGCACGCCTTGGATCGTGGGGGTGTCCGGAGCGTCAGGGACGCCGTATGCGGCTGCTGTGCTGCGTGCGCTGCTCGGAGCGGGGGAAGCCGTCGATCTGGTCGTCAGCCGGGCCTCGCGGCTCACGTTGCTCGACGAGACCGGGATCTCCTTCCGGGACGCCCACTGGCAGGACGACCTGCGGGAATGGCTGGCCCGGGGTGCCGACGGCAAGCCCGACACCTTCGCCGTGGACATCAACGGCGTACGGCACTGGAGCGCCGGGGACCTGGCCGCCGGGCCCTCCTCCGGGTCGTACGCCACCAAGGGGATGCTGATCGTGCCCGCCTCCACGGCCTGCGTGGCCGGGGTCGCGCTCGGGCTGTCGAAGGACCTGTTGCAGCGGGCGGCCAGTGTGACCCTCAAGGAACGGCGCGCACTTGTCGTCGCCGTACGGGAGTCACCGTTGAACGGGCAGACACTGCGGCACCTGGTGACTCTGGACGACGCCGGCGCGAGCGTCGTACCGGCCTCGCCCGCCTTCTACGCCGGCGCCACCCACATCCAGGACCTCGTGGACTTCGTCGCCGGGCGCGTGCTCGACGCGGCGGGCGTCCCGCACGGGCTGTACCGCCGCTGGGAGGGCGAACTCGGCGGCGGGGCCGGGCCGTTCCGTACGTCCCGTACTGATAACGACTGAGCCGGCGTACGTATCAACAACTGGCGGCACCGCTCAGCACTTTCAGGAACCCCAGTACCTTCAGCCATCGTCAGCAATCTTCAAAAATGTTCAGCAAACTTCAGGACTCTTCATCGGAAGGCTCGATCGCATGGACGCCGTGGACAGGCAGCTCATCCAGGCCCTGAGGGAGAACGGCCGGGCCTCCTACGCCGAGCTGGGGCGCCTCGTCGGTCTGTCGGGACCCAGTGTCACCGACCGCATCAACCGGCTGGAGACAGCCGGTGTCATCACCGGGTACCGCGCCACCGTCGACGCCGCCTCGCTCGGCCTCGGCGTCACCGCGCTCATCGGCATCTCGCTCTCCGACGCCGCCGACCACGAGGACGTGGCGCGCCGGCTCCGGGACCTCGGTGAGATCGAGGACTGCTGGTTCATCGCGGGCGACGACTCGTTCATGCTCAAGGTGCGGGCGAGCGACGTCGACGGGCTGGAGAAGATCATCCGGCGGCTCAGCGGGACGGCGGGCGTCTCCAGGACCCGTACGACCATCGTGCTCTCCACGAAGTGGGAGAACAGGGTCGGTGAGCTGCCGGAAGAGCAGTAGGGGCCGGGGAGTACGGTTTACGAAGTCTGTCTGGGAGAGGGATGAGCGAGGGATGAGCATGGACGTCGGGCTCAAGCGCGAGCTGGAGGAGAAGGTCAGGGCCGGTGAGCGGCTGACCCGTGAGGACGGCATCGCGCTGTACGAGTCGGACGACCTGGCCTGGCTCGGCGGGCTGGCGCACGAGGTGCGGACCCGTAAGAACGGTGACGTCGTCCACTTCAACGTCAACCGGCACCTCAACATGACCAACGTGTGCACCGCCTCCTGCGCCTACTGCTCGTTCCAGCGCAAGCCGGGCGAGAAGGACGCGTACACGATGCGCATCGAGGAGGCGGTCAAGCTCGCCAAGTCGATGGAGGGCGAGAACCTCACCGAGCTGCACATCGTCAACGGCCTGCACCCCAGCCTCCCGTGGCGGTACTACCCGCGCTCGCTCCGGGAGTTGAAGGCCGCCCTTCCGGACGTCTCGCTCAAGGCGTTCACGGCGACGGAGATCCACCACTTCGAGACGATCAGCGGGCTCTCCGCGTCCGAGATCCTCGACGAGCTGATCGACGCGGGTCTCGAGTCGCTGACCGGCGGCGGCGCCGAGATCTTCGACTGGGAGGTCCGCGAGCACATCGTGGACCACCGGACGCACTGGGAGGACTGGTCGCGCATCCACCGCCTCGCGCACGAGAAGGGTCTCAAGACCCCGTGCACGATGCTGTACGGCCACATCGAGGAGCCGCGGCACCGGGTGGACCACGTTCTGCGGCTGCGTGAGCTGCAGGACGAGACGAACGGCTTCCAGGTCTTCATCCCGCTCCGCTACCAGCACGACTTCGTCGACATGAAGGACGGCAAGGTACGGAACAGGCTCCAGGCCCGTACCCAGATGGCCACCGGTGCGGAGGCCCTCAAGACCTTCGCGGTGTCGAGGCTGCTGTTCGACAACGTCCCGCACGTCAAGGTCTTCTGGGTCATGCACGGCGTCCAGACCGCCCAGCTCGCCCTCCAGCACGGCGCCGACGACATGGACGGCTCGGTCGTCGAGTACAAGATCACCCACGACGCCGACAACTACGGCACCCCCAACAAGCTCACCCGCGAGGACCTGCTCGACCTGATCCGGGACGCCGGGTTCCGGCCGGTGGAGCGCAACACGCGGTACGAGATCATCCGGGAGTACGACGGCCCGGACCCGGCGCGCAGGGACTCGCCGCAGCCGATGCGGCTGTGACGCTTGCCTTCGCCCTTGATCCCGTCGTCGACCCCGCCCTCCGCGACGGCATCCTCGACCTCTGGACCGACGTCACCAACGCCGGCGGCGCGGTCGGCTTCGTGGCGCCCGTCACGCGGGACGAGATACGGCCCGAGCTGGCGAAACAGCTCGTGACACTCGCGGCGGGCGACTCCCGGCTGCTCGTCGGGCACGACGCCGAGGGGCGGGTCGCCGCGACCGCGTTCCTCACCTTCAACACCCACCGCCTGCGGACACACTGGCTGTGGGTCTACACGGTGATGGTGCATCCCGGGCACCAGGGCAAGGGATACGGGCGGGACCTGATGGCGGCCGTCGCCGACGCCGCCCGCGGACTCGACGGCATCGAGGCGATACGACTCGGCTGCCGGGGCGGACTGGGCCTGGAGGACTTCTACGGCTCCTGCGGCTACAAGGAGGTCGGCCGCGTACCCGGCGCGATACGGGTCGGCCCCGGGGACGACCGCGACGACATCATGATGCTGCTGCCGCTGCACTGAGTGCCCGATGCCGATGCCGCTCCCCGTACCCCGCTGCAAGATCGTGACCTGGGCATGTTTCACTGGATGACGCCCGTTTTTGGCAACGTTCGGACCGTCGGACCGGAAGAAGAGTGGATTGAGATGCTCCGCTACACGCTGATGCGCTTCGGCATCTTGGTGGCCTGCCTGCTGGTCGTCTGGGGCCTCGTCCACTCCGGTATCGCACCGCGCGGCCTGGGCAGCTCCAACGGCATGTGGATCATCCTGCTCTCCCTCGTGATCTCCGCTCCGATCAGCTTCGTGGCGCTCCGCAAGGAGCGGGACCGGGCGTCGGTGCAGATCGTCGAGAAGGTGGACCGCGTCAAGGCCAACCTGGAGGCGAACCGCAGCCAGGAGGACGAGGCGGTGGACGAGGCGGCACGCGCTCAGGCGCAGACCCAGACCCAGACCCAGACTCAGGGCCAGGCCTCCTGACCTGACGGCACACCGGGCCGCACAACTACCCTTGCCCCCATGGGTGCTGTGAAGAACAAGCGGATGCCGCGTGCCGTCCGTGAGCAGCAGATGCTGGACGCCGCCGTACGGACCTTCGGCCAGCGCGGCTACATGGCCGCGTCGATGGACGAGATCGCCGAACTCGCCGGTGTCTCCAAGCCGTTGGTGTACCTGTATCTGAACTCGAAGGAAGACCTCTTCACCGCCTGCATCCGGCGCGAGGCCAGGACGCTCACCGAAGCCGTCCGCGCCGGCGTCGAACCGGCCCTGCCCGCCGATCGCCAGCTCTGGGACGGTCTGCGCGCCTTCTTCACCCACACCGCCCAGCACCCGGACGGCTGGTCGGTACTGCACATCCAGGCCCGTACGCACGGCGAGCCGTTCGCGGCCGAGGCCACCGCGATGCGTGAGGAACTCGTCGCGTTCGTCACGCAGTTGATCGTGATCGCGGCCCGCGAGGCCCACAGCGACCCCTCGCTGCCCGAACGGGAGGTCGCCGGCCTCGCCGTGGCCCTGGTCGGCGCCGCCGAGTCCCTCGCCGCCTGGGCCAACACGACCCCGGGCGTCACCGCGAAACAGGCGGCGACAACCCTGATGAACTTCGCCTGGGCGGGCCTGGACAGCATGATGACGGGCAGCCCCTGGTCACCTCCGCCGGACGCGTCCGACGCGGCCGGCATCGAAGGCTGAGCGAGCCCGGCGAGTCCCCTACGGTTCGCAGTGTCCCTAAGGGGCCGCAGGCCCCCGATAGGGGCGCGGGGCTGCATCGATATGCGGCCCCGCCGCGTGGGCGCGACCAGCCACAACGGCGCCGCACCGAACCGACAGCCATCAGCCCCTCACGCCACCCCCAGCGGAGCGCTTCGCACCTCACCCCGCAGATGTACGCGCCCCCCAGCCGGCCCTGGTCCGCCCCGCAGTTCGAAGCTCCCGAAGCCGTCCGCCCCGTACTCCACCGTGCCCGGCAGCAGCACCGGTGCCTTGAACTCGGCGCGGACCAGGGCCGATTGGGGCGTGCCGTGGGCGGCGAGGCAGCGGGCGGCGGTCCACATGCCGTGGGCTATCGCGCGCCGGAAGCCGAAGAGGCGGGCGGTGAGCGGGTGCAGGTGGATGGGGTTGCGGTCGCCGGAGGCGGTGGCGTACCGCCGTCCGACGTCCTCGCCGAGCCGCCACTCGGCGACGAGGGGCAGCGCCTCGCGTTCGTCGGCGGCGTCGGCGGCGCTCGTCGCACCCGTGGGCGTGCTGGAGGGAAGGTCGCGCCGGTGCCGTGCGAGATACGTGCTCCGCGACTCCCACACCAGTTCCTCGCCCTCCCGCACTTCCGTCTGCACCGAGGCTTCGGTGCCGCGTCGGTGGGGGGTCAACTCCTCGACGTACACGGAGAGTTCGTAGGTGCCGGTGGCGGTGAGCGGGCGCCAGCGGATGATCTCGACGGAGGTGTGGACCAGGCCGAGGAGCGGGAGCGGGAAGCTGCGGTCGCTCATCAGGAGCATGGCCAGGGGGAAGCCGAGGACATGTGGGTAGGTGATGGGGAGGGAGTCGTCGCCGACGGGGAAGCCGCAGACCCGTTCGTAGGCGGCGAGTCGGGCGAGGTCGATGCGTACGCCGGGCAGGACGAGGCGGGTGCTCGGGAGGTCGGTGTCCGGGTGGGGCCTGTTGAGGGCGGCCTTCTTGAAGGGGGACAGCAGGGCGCCCCGGGCGAGCAGGGGTGCCAGGGCCGGGGACCGGTCGAGGGGGCGAAGCGAGCGGTCGGCCATGGTCAACTCCCACCTCGATACCTTACTTACTCCAGAGTCAGGTTACCGGAGGTAAGTCCCAGATCACCCTTGATGAAAGTGTGAAGAATGACTGGGAAGGCGTATGCGGCCGGTGCTAACGTGAAAAACGCTCAGGACAGGGCAAGATGACCCATCGGTAATCTGTGTGACGCCTGAGCTTCCACATCCCCGCCGCTCCACCACCCCCGAACCCGCACGACGTCCACACGTGCGAGCCGTACGATCCGGTGTCTGAACAGCGGCGCCGCCGAATCCGTACATCTGTGGTGAACCCACCGGAGGTGCACGTCCACCGGAAGGCCGCTGCACGCCACAGGAGCCGCTCGTGTCCTCGTCGTTCCCGTCCTCTCCGTCTTCCCCGGCCTCGCAGCGGATAGTGACCGCCGTCGGGTACGACGGCGAGCCGCTTCTGGTCGAGCCCGAGATACGGCGACTGGACGGGGCTGTGCGGGAGGTGTCCGTACCGGCGTTCGTCGCGCCAGTGACGTACGGCTCGCTCGCGGAGCTCCCCTTCGACAACGCGAACGAGGCGCCCGAGGCGACGGTCCTCAGCCGCCGTACGCCGGACGGGACCTGGGAACATGTCACGGCGGCCGAGTTCGCCGAGCAGGTCCTCGCGGTGGCCAAGGGGCTGATAGCCGAGGGACTGATGCCGGGCGACCGGCTGGCCATCATGGCGCGCACGACGTACGAGTGGACGCTCATGGACTTCGCCGCGTGGGCGGCGGGCCTGGTGACCGTACCCATCTACCCGACGTCCTCCGCCTTCCAGACCCGCTGGATCCTCCAGGACTCCGGCGCCGTTGCCCTCGCCGCAGAGACCGTCGCCCAGGCCGCCGCCCTCGGCCCGGAACGCGACCGCATCCCCGACCTCAAGCACATGTGGGTCTTCGAGAAGGGGCACCTGGACCGGCTCGCGGAGCTCGGCAAGGACGTGCCGGACCAGGAAGTCGCCGTACGGCGCGGGGTGCTGGGACCCGACACCCTCGCCACGCTCATCTACACCTCGGGCACGACGGGCCGCCCGAAGGGCTGCGCGCTCTCGCACGGCAACTTCTTCGCCGAGGTCGACAACGCCATCGAACTCCTCTACCCCGTCTTCCGGGAACGGACGAAGGAGGACGCGTCGGTACTGCTGTTCCTGCCGATGTCGCACGTCTTCGGCCGGATGGTGGCCATCGCCTGCATCCGGGCGGGGATACGGCTGGGCCATGCCCCGAGCCTCAAGTCGGAAGACCTGCTGGGGGACCTGGCCGCATTCAAGCCCACCTGTCTGCTCGCCATCCCGTACATGCTGGAGAAGGTCTTCAACACGGCCCGCGCGAGGGCCGAGACGGGCAAGCGGCTCTCGTCCTTCGACCGCGCGGTGGGCGTGGCCCGCCGCTACAGCGAGGCGGTGGAGGAGCAACGGCACGGCATCGGCAACGGCCCCAGCCGTGCGCTGCGCACCGCGCGCAGCTTCTACGACCCGCTCGTGTACCGCCGTATCCGCAACGCCATGGGCGGCAGGGTCCGTTACATGATCTGCGGCGGCTCACCCCTCGGCCGCCCCCTGGCCGGGTTCTTCGCCGGCGCCGGCATCGAGATCTACGAGGGCTACGGCCTGACCGAGTCCACGGGCGCGGCCACGGTCACGCCCCCGCTCAAACCCCGCGTGGGGACGGTGGGTTGGCCTCTCCCCGGCACCCGTGTCCGGATCGCCGCCGACGGCGAGGTACTGCTGGCGGGCGAGCAGATCCTGCGCGGCTACTGGGACCCGGGCGCCGGCGGTGTCGTCCCGGCGGCGCCGGAGGGCTGGCTGGCGACGGGCGACATCGGCTCCCTCGACGAAGAGGGCTATCTGACGATCACCGGCCGCAAGAAGGAGATCCTGATCACGGCCGGCGGCAAGAGCGTGGCCCCGGCACCCATGGAGAACTGGCTGCGGGCCCACCCCCTGATCTCCCAGGCGATGGTCCTGGGCGACGGCCGCCCCTACATCTCGGCGCTGATCACCCTCGACGCCCCCGGCCTCACCCACTGGCGCCAGATGCAGGGCAAGCACCCGGTACCGGCCGAACTCCTCATGGACGACCCCGACTTGAGGGCAGTCATCCATCGGGCGGTGGAGGAGGCCAACAAACTCGTCTCCCGCCCGGAGTCGATCCGCCGCTTCACCATCCTCCCCGTCGACTTCACGGAGGAGGAGGGACATCTGACGCCGTCGATGAAGCTGCGACGGTTCGAGATCATGCGGGACTTCGCGGATGAGGTGGAGGGGTTGTACGAGAAGTAGGCAGGGGCGGGGCGTTGTGATCGTGGGGCGCGGGGCTGTGTCGTTGTGCGGCTCCGCCGAGGGGGAGCGGCCAGCCCCCACCGGCCAGCCCCCACGACCCGCAGCCGACGTACGACCCACCTACCTTCGGCAGCTCTCAGCGACGGTATCCGCGAACACCCGCGCGATCGGACTCAGCGCATCCCACCGCCGCACAGCCCACCCCACCGCCAACGGCCGCAACGCAGGCAGCGGGATCAGCCGAACCGGCCCCTCGCTCCCCGGCACCACCAAATCAGGCACAGCCGGAACAACCGCGCACCCCAGCCCCAACTCGGCCAGCAACAAAGCCGTATCCCAGTCGGCGACACTCGTATCGAACACCGGCCGCACCCCCACCTCCGCGAACGCCGCGTCCAGATGCGCGGCAGACGTGGAGTTCGGCGGCAGTTGGATCAACCGCAGGTCGCGCAGATCCTCGACCTCGGCATACGCCCGCCGCGCGAGACCCTCACCCGCACCCACAGCGAGCACCCACGGCAACTCCATCACCACCCGCTGCTCGATCCCCCGCACCGGCGCCCCGATGGTGATCCACGCCAGATCCAGCTCACTGTCGGCCAGCGCGGCGAAACACCCCCGGCTGGAGTTCTCCGTACGGAACTCCAGGCTCACCCTGGGGTGTTGACGCCGGAAGGTGACGACCGCCTCCGCCATGAAGTGCCGCACAGTGGTGGCGCCGGTGGCGACCCGCACCGACCCGCTCTCACCGTCGACGAGATCCTTGAGCTGCCGCAGCGCGAGATCCAGCCCGGCGATCCCCTGCGAGGCGGCGGCCTGCAACACCCGCCCGGCCTCGGTCGGTACGACACCTCGCGCGTGCCGTTCCAACAGGGCGACGCCCGTCTCCCGCTCCAGCCGCTTCACATGCTGGCTCACTGCCGACTGCGTACACGCGAGGTCACGGGCGACCGCGCTCAGGCTCCCCGCCCGGCACACAGCCACAAAGACGCGCAGGTCATCCAGAGTCACAACACCCAAGCTAACACTTGGAGTTGGTGACAGAACCTTAGGATTGACTGGGTACGGGCGAGTACGTCACGATCGGTGCAGGGCCCAGGCGGCAACCCGTCCCGCGCCCCCGCCGGGGTCCGGACCAAAGGGTGGGGAGCGGACGGGTGCCGACCTTTCGCGCACCGAGAGGACGCCACCCCATGTCCGCTTCCCCTCCCTCGTCCCTTCCCTCTTCCCCTTCACCTCCCTCTGCTGTCGTTCCGTCCGCCGCCGCCCAAGCCGTGGGATTTCTGAGGCAGCTGGGCCGCCGAACAGATAGCGCATCCCGGCGGCACCCTGCTCGCCCACCTCTGCCGGGTCTACCGTCTGCTCGCCGCCTGGGAGGCCCGGCCCGCGCTCCGCCTCGCGGGCCTCTGCCACGCCGCCTACGGCACCGACGGCTTCCCCACCGCCCTGCTGTCCCTCGATCGCCGCGTCGAGCTGGCGAGGGTGATCGGCCCGGAGGCGGAGGAGATCGTCCACGTCTACGCCGCCATGGACCGCAAGGCGACCTACCCGCACCTGGCAGCCCCGGACTCGCCGTTCCACGACCGTTTCATCGGTGGAACGCGGACGGTGGACCGTGCCCGGCGCCAGGACATCGCCGAACTGACCGCCGCCAACGAACTCGACCTGGCCCGCGAGAACCCCCTCTTCCGCGAACAGCGGGGCCCGGACCTGCTCGCCCGGTTCACCGGCTTCCAGCCCCTCCTGAGCGGACGGGCATGGGAGGACGTGGCGGCGACGCTGGGCCGCTGAAGTCGCTGGTCCCGGTCCTGCCGGCTCAAAAGAGCGGCGCGCGCTCCGCAGGCCTGGACCGGAGTACCGTGGCAGTACCGAGCGCACTTCGCACGCCGTCAGCCGTTTCGGCGTCGCCCTCGGGGAACGGCAATGCCGGATCGCCTCGCGTCCGGTCGGAAATGAGCCGCCCCACATGAGCCTGATGAGTCTCGGAGTACTCGCCTCCTCGCACAAGGAGAACGAGTTCCGCCTGCCCCTGCACCCCCGCCACCTCGACCGAATCGCACCGGACCTGCGCGAGAAGATCTTCCTCGAACAGGGCTACGGCGAGCGCTTCGGCGTCGCCGACGACGCGCTGCGCCCCCTCGTGGCCGGGCTGCGCACCCGCGAGCAGCTCATCGCCGAGTGCGACGTCATGCTGCTGCCCAAGCCGATGCACGACGACATCGCCGAGCTGCGCGAGGGCCAGGTGCTGTGGGGCTGGCCGCACTGCGTGCAGGACGAGAAAATGACCCAGATCGGCATCGACCGACGGCTGACCCTGATCGCCTGGGAAGCCATGAACCACTGGACCTCCGCGGGCGCCTTCAGCGTCCATGTGTTCCACAAGAACAACGAGCTGGCCGGCTACTGCTCGGTGCTGCACGCCCTCCAGCTAGGCGGGCTGACCGGCCACTACGGCCGCCGCCTGCGCGCGGTGGTCATCAGCTTCGGTGCCACGGCGCGCGGAGCGGTCACGGGCCTGGGCGCCATGGGGGTCACCGACGTCACGGTGCTCACCCAGCGCGCCGCCGCGGCCGTGGCCTCGCCGATGCCCTCGGTGGTGATGGCCCACTTCGAGGAGCAGGACGACGATCCCTCGCGCCTGCGGGCAGTCACCGCTGCCGGTTCCATGCCGCTGGCCGAGTACCTGGCCGGGTTCGACGTCATCGTCAACTGCATCCTGCAGGACACCGACGCGCCGCTCATGTTCGTCAACGACGAGGAACTCGCCCTCTTCCGGCCGGGGACCTGCTTCATCGACGTGGCCTGCGACGAGGGCATGGGCTTCTCCTTTGCCCGCCCGACCACGTTCGGCGAGCCCATGTACAAGGTGGGGCCGGGCTGCCACTACTACGGGGTCGACCACAGCCCGTCCCACCTGTGGAACTCCGCCACCTGGGAGATCAGCGAGGCGCTCCTGCCCTACCTGCGCAAGGTCATGAGCGGCCCGGCGGCATGGGACGCCGACGTCACGGTCAGCAAGGCCATCGAGATCCGCGACGGTGTCGTCCAGAACCCGAAAATCCTCTCCTTCCAGCACCGGTCGGCCACCTACCCGCACGCGCCGGAGGTCCCGGTCGCTTCGTGAGCCCGGGCGGCCCGGCAGTCCGCCAGGCCGACGTTCAGTGGCACGTGGCTGCCCCGGCGGAACTTCCCGCCGGGGCACGGTCAGCTCCTGACGGTTGCTGATGGAACCGGCGCCGGTGGCGCTACGCTGCTGTGTCGTGCAGGAGACACGCCTCGACATTGATCGGATCCGGGCGGCCCGCCGGGCGATCGACCCGGTCTTTCTCGACACCCCGCTGTATCGCTGCGAGGCGCTGGAGCCCGGCCTCGGGTGCGCGGTGAGCATCAAGCTCGAGACGGCGAACCCGGTCCGCAGCTTCAAGGGTCGTGGCACCGAGGTGGTCGCGAGTCTGCTCGCCGAGCAGCATGGTTCGCGAGCCGTGGTGTGCGCCAGCGCGGGCAACCTCGGCCAGGCCCTCGCCTGGTCGGGGCGCGGCCGGGGGCTCGACGTGACCGTTGTGGCATCCCGCTTCGCGACTCGGGCCAAGCTTGATCGCATCCGCGCGTTGGGCGCCCGGCTGGAACTGGTGGACGGCGACCACGAGATGGCTCGCGAGCGGGCGGCGGCCATCGCGCGGTACGACGGTATCCGGCTGGTCGAGGACAGCCTGGACATCGAGACCTGCGAGGGCGCGGCGACCATCGGCCTGGAACTGGTGGACACCGCGCCGGAGTTCGACACCGTCCTGATCGCGCTCGGCGGCGGGGCAATGGCCACCGGCGTGGGTCATGTGGTGAAGGCCCTGGCACCCGAAGTCGAGGTGATCTGCGTCCAGCCGCTGGGCGCACCGGCGTTGACACTCTCGTGGCGCGAACGGCGCGTCGTCACCACCGACTCGACCGACACCATCGCTGACGGCGTCGCCGGCCGACGTCCCATCCCGGCCGTCCTGGACGACCTCCTCCTGGTCGCCGACGACGCCGTCCTGGTCCAGGAGGCGTCGATCATCGCCGGTATGCGGATGCTCCTCGACGACGCCGGCCTCGTCGTCGAACCCTCGGCCGCGCTCGGCGTCGCGGCGATCCTCGAAGACCGCGACCGCTTCGCCGGCCGACACGTGGTCACCATCGTGTGCGGCAGCAATGTCGACGCGGACGCCTATCGCGGGTGGGTCGGCGCGTCTCCCGTATGACGCTTGGGGTGCGTCACTGCCCGGCGGAGATCGACCAGCGGACCTCGGAGGTGCCGGTGACGTGGACGTACGCGTCCGGGTGGGCGGCGCTGACCTCGGACTCGTTGTAGATGCTGGCGACCTTGCCGTCCACACAGTCCTCGATGAAGGTCATGCCGAGGTCGGGGACCTCGACCTTCACGGTGCCCTTGCCCTCGCAGTTCAGGGCGATCCCGAGGTTTCCCTTACGGAGGCCGCCCTTGAAGGGGATGACACGACCGAACTGCCCGTTGGCGAACGAGGCGATGGTCTTTCGCTCGATCTCCGGAGCCTTGGTGACGGACTCGCCGTCGACCTCCTGAACGGCGTCAGCGTCAGCGTCGGCGACGGGCTTGGCGGAGGCGGCGGGGGCCTTGGGTGTCGCCGGGGTCGACTTCTTGGCCGAGGTCTTCGGGCCGTCGTCGCCGCTGGTGCAGGCGGTGCCGGTCAGCAGTACCGCCGCGCAGATCGCTGCCGCTGTGGCGGCGCGGGTGATCGTGGTCATGTCCTGATCATCACCGCGGCGGGTCCCGGTAAGTCCGCCTCGGCCGCGTACGCAGCACAGCTGTTACACAGCGGCCTGGCGGAGGAAGGCGGACCAGGTGGTGGGGGAGAGGGTGAGGTGGGGGCCGGTGGGATTCTTGGAGTCGCGGAGGTGGATGGCGTGGGGGCAGGCGGCGACCTCTACGCATTCGCCGCCCCCGCCGCTGCTGCGGCTGGACCTGCGCCAGGTGTAGGCGGCTTCGAGGCAGTCGCCGCCCTCACCGTCGCTGTAGCTGGATTTGAACCAGTTGAGTACCTCGCCGCTCATAGCTCCTCCAGCTTCTTTTCGATCAACGAACGGGACTCGCGAGGCGAAAGCGCCATCGCTCGCATGATCCCATAGCGGTCGGCGATCTTCCTGACCTCTTCGGGATCGGTGATCAGACGCGGGTAGCCCTGGGCCTCCGTGTAGGCCACCTGCCCTTGGCTCTTGGGCACGAGCAGGTTGAAAGCGCCGCCCAGGCAGGGGTGTTCCTCGCACCGGGTCGGCATTACCTGGATCTCAACGTTCCGCATATTGTTGAGGTGCACGATGCGCCGCAACTGCTCCTGGTGGACGGGGCGTCCACCGATCGGCCGGTCCAGTACGACCTCTTCGAGTACGTAACTCACGATCGGCGCCGGCCAACGATCGAAGACCTTCTGGCGGTCGAGCCTGTCGGCCATGCGCTTCTCGATGAGCTGTTCGCTGAGGAAAGGGCGCCGTTTGCTGAACACCGCTTGGGCGTGATCCTCAGTCTGAAGCAGCCCGTGCACCGCGTGGTTGCAGTAGTGGTGGAGCTCAATGGCCTCCGCCTCCATGTCTGCGTACCCTCGGTACCACTCGGGATGACGAGTTCGTGCCTTCTTCATCGCGGCCTCGACCTCAGGGATTGCCTGCGTCAACAACCCACCGGCGTTGAGGAGTTCATCCGCCTTCTTCAGGAGCTCGGGCCTCGTAATCCGCACCCCTCGCTCCATGGCGGAGATGGCATCCGGCCCGTACCCCACCATCTCCCCGAACTGCTTCTGTGTCAGCCCCTCCCGCTCTCGCAAGACCTTGAGCATCTTGCCCAGCGCGGTGAACAGTCCCCAGGTGCCGTCCTCCTCCGCAGGGGTCTCCGGCCTCTGATCCGCATCCTCAGTCACGTACGCCACCGCCCTCACCTCATAGTGGTCACGGCCGACAGCCCGTACCCCTAACCCACCGCACCCGTACGGATACCTGGAGTCCACCCGTCGCCCCTGGTCAGGGTAGGACGAAGCGACCACGCTCAGTCACGTGAACTCACAAATCTCCACCCCCCTCTCCACCCCCACCGACGAACTGGCCCAGCGCCTCAGCTGCACCCCACGCGGCGCCCGCCTGGCCAGACGCCTCACCGCCCAGCAACTCGCCGAGTGGGGATACCCGCACGACAGCGACGTGAACGACGTCGCGCAACACGTCGTTGCCGAACTCGCCGCGAACGCCGTCACGCACGGCCGCGTACCGGGACGGGACTTCGAACTCCGCCTCCTGCTGCTCCCGGAGGACACCCTGCGTATCGAGGTGAGCGATACGCGGGGCGACCGGCAACTGCGGATCGTGCCCCGGTGGGAGATCGACGAAGCCGGCCGGGGCCTGGTCATCGTGTCGGTCCTTGCCCGTACCTGGGGCGTGGCGGAGCGGGACGTCGGCAAGACGGTGTGGGTGGAGCTCCCTCTCAAAGGTGGATCGGTGCGCTGACGTTCTCGTCGAAGTTGGTGGACGCTCGACGCCATCGCCCCTGCGGGCTCACGAAGTAGGCAGCGGAGCGGTCATCTCCAGTTTCCAAAGCGGTAGTTGAGTCCAGCCATGGCCTCAAGGCCGCCCCGCCATGCCTCAGAGTGACACCACCGGCGAGAGTGACTCCAGATGGCTATTTAGGCGTGAATGGCATGAATTTCTGTCAGGAATCATTAAAGAATGCCCGCGCTGTGAACTTTTTTACGTGCTCCTGAAATTATCCCAAAGGGGACTAAATGCCCATCGAGTGATGTCGCTCAAGGGTCTCGGACCTCCCGGTATGCGTGCTTCTTGATCTCACTTTTACCGGAACATCAGGTTCCACATGAAGGGCTCTGCAGGTGACTGCGAAGATTCGCTCACCTTTTCTCCGTACCTGCCTTACGGGGGCCAGCCATGCGTCACCGACCAATCGGCGCGGCCCTCATCGCGGAGAACAGCGGTATGGCGTTTTCTCGGTCATGTATTTATCGGGTACATGCCGCTTTATCCTGAGGAAGTAGGGGGAAAGAATTGCCAAAAGAAGTGAGTATACGTGACGCGCATCCGCTCGCGCTCGCTGCGCGGATGCTGCTCGCCCAGGCCGTTCTTTGCTACCTGGTGCTCCTGATACTGCTCTTCGCTGAAGGAATGTTCTATTTTGGGGCGCGTGTGGCATTGCTGCATGCGCTCGAGCGAGCTGCGGCAGCGGGCGTGGTGCTCGCCGTGGTAGTCACCCTCTCGCAGCTCAAGGAAGCGAAAAGCGGGTCAGGTATCTCCGCGCGCTCAATGCTTGGCATCGAGCGCTTCGATATCCCTCTCGCGATGACCGGATCCGCTTCCCGCGGTATCCAGGAGACACTGCAGTCGGTACCAGGCGTCGGCAACGTCATAGTTCTGGGCGACCAGAGTTGGGGCATAGTTTTGAAAGGTCCCGCTCGGTGGTTCGCAAGAGTCCACGTCACTGTGACCGGCGAGCGGCTGGCCGTAGTGGAGGCGGGACCACGGCATCCTTTCTTCTTTCCCGCCGGTGCCGGAAGGCGAACGGTCGGTGCTTTGACCAAGAAGCTGGGTGAACGGTGAGGCTCCGGGGCGTTGAGGGCCGACCATCCATGCCAAGTGGGAAGTGGCAGACCCTAACCTCTCTGACGGCAACTCAAGTCGCTATAGGGGGCGATACTGCGTGGACGCAGAGAAATTTCAGCGCACGATGGGCGACCTCGGCGGCAAAGTATATGGCGCCCTTCGAGAGGGGCGACCGGTAGCAAGTCTTGCTGAAGAACTCGCATGCTTCATATTTGACTGGGGTCGTACAACTCCAGCGGTCCGTCAGTTGATCGAAACGAGGCTCGCCGACATTTCGGAACCTCATTCGGTGAGATTGGCGAAGGAACTTCTCCAGGATATTGGCTTCGATCCCGGATTTACCCTTGCACCCCATCGGATCGACAATCTTCGGCTAGCACTTCAAGGAGTCCAAGCAGACCTCCCCGGGGGGCGACTCTTTGACGGAATGCACCTGAGGTTCGAAGAAGAAGAATACGGAGCAAGGGCAAGGGTCGCCTTGCGGGAGTCGCTTCTCAGTACTGGAACTGGAGTTCCCGCAGCTGCTGGGGATGATCCAGTGGATGCTCTCGTTGCTATTGCGGATGAAGTGCAGGGTGAGATAGCTGATCGATTTCGGCTTGTCTGGCCGGAGTGCCCGGCGCACAAACTGGGGACTCATCCGGTCGAAGCAGATTCATCAGCCTGGTGGCATTGTCGTGCGGATGGAGGGCACTTCGTCGCCCGCGTCGGGAGCCTGCCGCGCGAAGATACCCTCTAAAGGCTGTCCCGCAATCCGAATCTCCTACTCGCCACTCTTGACATATAAATGTCCTGATGGGAAGAAAGAAATGAGCAGAAGCGAAGTGCGTGACGGTATTATCCTGCTGTTTGTCGCACTCCTGGAAGGCTCCCTGATCCTCGGCGGGAAACTCCACACCGCATGGGCGATCACTGTATCGATCCTCTACGTGATCTCCCTGGCGTCCTATGCTCGCGGCCTCGTACGACGACGCTGCTGACTCACACCGCACCTTCAAGGCCCAGTACAACGGCGGCCCACTGAATTCCTCAGTGGGCCGCCGCTGTGCACGAAGAAGGATGATGCGTCCTGCTGGGTGCTGCCCGGCAGCCGTGGCGTACTCCAGCGGTAGATCGTGTTCTTGGTCCTTCCCGGTCATCTTCTTGGCGCCGGGAGATGGAAGGTCAACTGCGGGGGATACCCCGGCCGCACCTCGGCGCATCCGCCGAGGGCCGCCTGAATGGTCCTTGACCTACGGGCTATCTTGCCCGGCATGCAGACTGTGAACTGGAGCGATGTCCGGGAGCGGACGGTCGCTCTCTATGCACGGCAGGGCTCGAGGGCCGGTGCCGGTGTCGTTCTGCCGCCGGTCCTGAGTGAGACCCAGGTGTGTCAGGCCGAGGAGCAGTTCGGTGTGGTGTTTCCCGACGACTATCGCCAGTACCTGCTGCGTGTCAGTGCCGGCGGGCGGGTTCGCACGCTCCGGGTCGATCAGAGTGGCTGGCGCTGGGACGGCGATCGGTCTGAGGACCGTGCGAACCTGCATGTTCCGTTCCCGGACCACGAGACCGCTCTCGCAGCGAGCGAAGATATTTGGCTGATGGAACCCCAGGAGGGTGACTACGCCTCTGCTGCGGCCTACCAAGCCGATCACGACGCGTGGCGGGAGACGGCCGATGCCGCCGAGTACGCGCGGACTTCCGGGGCCGTCTCTCTCTGCGATGACGGCTGCGGCTTCTATACCCTCCTCGTGGTCAGCGGGCCCATGCGTGGCGCCATGTGGTTCGACGGACGCGCGACCTGCGATCGCCTCAACCCGCTCTTGAACGACGACGGACAGCCCGCCACCTTCGGCGAGTGGTATCTGGACTGGCTCACCCGCGAGGAGCCGCTGACAACCCCGGAACTGCGTCGTGCGGCAAGCGACCGCTGGCACGCAGGGACGGACGTGCCCATCTGTCTGCGCTGGTTCGACTCGTAAGCCGTCAGTGCTCTGGCCGCGATCGTGCTGGTGGGGGCTGATGGCGCGGATCACAGGCTGTGTCGCGCGGGTCGAACCCCGTCGCCGGGTCCGGCGGTTGGTGCTCGGACTCCTGTCGGACTTGCCCCGCAAGAACTGCTGGAGTGCTATTGAACTTGAATACGTGATGTCAGGGCCCGCCGCTCGGCGATGACAGGCCCAGCACGCGGCGATGAAGGGCCCCTACCTTCGCTGATCGGACCACGCGCGGTTTCGGGTCCCCCATCTGCCCAGCCATGGACACCGACATCCAGATCGGGCTGACGGGTCAGAAGCTGCTGCCGCTGTCGGTCGTTTAAGGCTCCCGCCCGGCGGGCGTGCGGTAGTTTCCCCGCCGTGATTGAACTTGGACCGGTCGCCTGGCCACCTGCCCCGATCAGGACCGAGCGGCTCGTGCTCCGTGAGCAGAGGAACTCCATGCTCGAAGGCTTACCAGGTTCTCCTTGCGCATGATGCTTGACTTCACAAGACCCAAGTACGACATTCCCGCCCCATGAACCCAGAATCGGACTCTGCGAGACGTATCGAACTCCCCTCCAGACGAGGCGTGTTGGCAGGCGCCGCCGCAGTGGCCGGTGTTGCGGTCGGGGCGGACATGGGTGCCGCCCCAAAGGCACGGGCGGCCGCCGTCCTGCCCCTCCTCGGGACGTACGACGTCGTGGTCGTCGGAGCGGGCGCCGCCGGGATGACCGCCGCGCTCACGGCCGCCAAACAGGGGCTGACCTGCATAGTCGTCGAGAAGGCACCCACCTTCGGCGGGTCCGCCGCCCGTTCCGGTGCCGGGATCTGGATCCCCAACAACCCGGTGATCCTGGCGGCCGGAGTGCCGGACACCCCGGCCAAGGCCGCCGCCTACCTCGCAGCGGTCGTCGGGCCGGAGGTCCCCGCCGCCCGTCAACAGGCCTTCCTGGCCCACGGACCCGCCATGCTCTCCTTCGTCATGGCGAACAGCCCCCTCCGATTCCGCTGGATGGAGGGATACAGCGACTACTACCCGGAGTTGCCCGGCGGTCTCCCCAACGGCCGTTCCATAGAGCCCGATCAGCTCGACGGGAAGGTCCTGGGCGCCGAACTCGCCCACCTCAACCCGCCCTACCTCGCCGTCCCGGCCGGAATGGTCGTCTTCAGCACCGACTACAAGTGGCTGGCCCTCGCCGCCGTGAGCGTGAAGGGCGCGGCCGTCGCCGTCGAGTGTCTGGCGCGCGGCACGAAGGCTGCCCTCAAGGGGCAGACGCCGCTCACCATGGGCCAGGCCCTCGCCGCCGGACTGCGCGCGGGGCTGGCGTCGGCGGGGGTGCCCGTCTGGCTCAACACCCCTCTCACAGACCTCCACTTGGAGTCCGGAGCGGTCACCGGCGCCGTCGTCACCCAGGGCGGCGCCCCCGGTCTCCTCCGCGCCCGGCGCGGCGTGATCGTCGGCTCGGGCGGCTTCGAGCACAACGCGGCGATGCGCGCCCAGTACCAGCAGCAGCCCATCGGTACGGAGTGGACGGTCGGCGCGAAGGAGAACACGGGGGACGGAATCCGGGCGGGCGAACGGGCCGGGGGCTCCCTGGCCCTGATGGACGACGCCTGGTGGGGCCCGGCGATCCCGCTGCCCGGCGAGCCGTACTTCTGCCTGGCCGAACGCACCCTCCCCGGCGGCCTGTTGGTCAACGCGGCGAGCTCCCGCTTCGTCAACGAGGCGGGTCCCTACAGCGATGTCGTCCACACCATGTACGAGGGCGACGCCACCGACCCCGACATCCCGGCCTGGCTGATCGTCGACCAGAACTACCGCAACCGCTACCTCTTCAAGGACATCTCCCCGACCTTCGTACTCCCGGCCGACTGGTACAACTCCGGTGCCGCGTACAAGGCGTGGACCCTCGACGCCCTGGCGACCTCCATCGGCGTCCCGCCCGCCGCCCTGCGCACCACGGTCAGCCGCTTCAACTCCCTTGCCCTGAACGGCGACGACACCGACTTCGGGCGCGGCGACAGCGCGTACGACCACTACTACACCGACCCGTCCATCCTCCCGAACTCCTGCCTGGCCCCCCTGTGGCTGCCCCCGTACTACGCCTTCCGGATCGTCCCCGGCGACCTCGGCACCAAGGGCGGCCTGCGCACGGACGCCCGGGCGCGGGTACTGCGGGCCGACGGCACGGCGATCCCCGGCCTGTACGCCGCCGGCAACGCCAGCGCCGCCGTCATGGGCCACAGCTACGCGGGCGCGGGCTCGACGATCGGCCCGGCGATGACGTTCGGGTACGTGGCGGCACTGGCGGCGGCGGGGGTGCTCTGACGGAGGGGGGGACCACTGGGGCTCGCAGCCGGGATATGCCTGTGCGTTCGGCATGAACATGCCCTAGTCTCACGCTGATTGCTGGGGAGGCAACAGGTGCGTGTGAGGCACGGGGGGCGGCGTTTCGCCGTATCAAGAACGACGGTGGTGATCGCCATGTCCGTACTGGGCATGTCGCTCGTCACGGGATGCGGACAGCGGTACGCGGAGCCGTACGACACGCTGGCGCAGGTGCCCGAGAAGCTCGCCCGGAACGGCACGACCATCCTCGTCGGCGATCCAACCGCCGAGGTGACCGTGCACCTCTACGAGGACATGCGCTGCCCGTACTGCGAGGAGTTCGAGACGAAGGGCGGCGGCCCGGAACTCCAGAAGGCCGTGCTGTGGCGGAAGGTGAAGGCCGAGTACACCCTGGCCTCCTTCCTCGACGACAGACTCGGCGGCAGCGGCTCGAAGAAGGCGGCCAACGCGCTCCGGGCCGCCCTGGACGCCGGCAGGTTCGCCGAGTACCACGAGGTGCTGTACGCCAACCAGCCCGAGGAGTCGGTGGACGGCTTCACCGACGCCCGCCTCCTCGAACTGGCCGACGAGGTCGACGGGTTGCGCACCGCCGCGTTCGAATCGGCTGTGAAGACGATGAAGTACCGCGCCTTCGTGACCGCCGCCGAGCGCGCGTACGAGGCTGTCGGCGAGGAGCCGGGAAAGGGCCCGGGGACCCCGACCGCCGTGATCAACGACGTCCGTGTCCCCCAGGAGATCCGCGGGGTGCTGTACAACTCGAAGGTCTTCGCGGATCTGTTGCAGACGATCAAGGACCGCCCCGGAGAGTGGCAGGCGTACAAGGACTACCAGCCACTTCCGGACCCCGAGGACTACGGATACTAAGCCGCGCGCCTCAGACCTCAGACTCGGACCTCGGACCGTCACGGTTTGCGGGCCATCAGGAACGCCTGCGGGGACGACTCCCCGGCCGCCTCGTCCGCCGCCCGTACGGTCTGCGACGCGAGGGTGAACCCTGCCTCCGTCAGCAGGTCGGCGATCCGGTCGGGCCGGCGCCGCTGGAAGGTCATGGACACGGGGCGTCCGAAGGGCTGGTCATGATGCTTGTGCACGTCCCCGGCCTGGAAGCCGAGCAGCAGGTGCCCGCCCGGAGCGAGCACGCGAAGGAACTCGCCGAAGAGGGCGGGCAGTTGGTCGACCGGGGTGTGGATGGTCGAGTACCAGGACACGACTCCGGCGAGCGTCCCGTCGGCGAGGTCCAGCTCCAGCATCGAGCCCTGCTCGAACCGCAGCCCCGGATTCTCCCGCCGTGCCACCGCGAGCATCGACTCCGACAGGTCCAGCCCGAACACCGACAGCCCGAGCGAGTCGAGTAACGCGGTGACCCACCCCGGCCCGCACCCGAGATCGGCGACCTGGCCACTGCCGCCCCCTGAACCCCGTACGAACTCGGCATACGCGGCGAGCACGGCCCGCTCCAGCGGCTGGGCGGCGAGAGTGGAACGGAAGCGGGCGAAGTAGTCCTCGGCGATGGCGTCGTAGAAGACGCGGGTCGCGGCAACGAAGTCGGTGCCGGTGCCAGTGCCAGTGCTGGTGTCCATGGAGGGGACGCTAGCCGGGCCCACTGACAACGCGTCCGGAAAGGCAGGAGCTCCGATGCCGTGACGGCTCGGAGCTCCTTGGGGTACTGCACACGTTCCGGATCAGAGCATTTGGCTCAGGTGAGCCGACGCCTTAGACCGGGGTGACGTTCTCCGCCTGCGGGCCCTTCGGACCCTGCGTGACGTCGAAGGAAACCGCCTGGTTCTCTTCGAGAGAGCGGAATCCGCTCGCGTTGATCGCGGAGTAGTGGACGAAGACGTCCGGGCCGCCGCCTTCCTGGGCAATGAAACCAAAGCCCTTTTCGGCGTTGAACCACTTCACGGTTCCGGTAGCCATAAGCCCTCCTTGGGCCCAAAGGGTTGCCCTGCTCCAGAACCTGCAAGGTGTAAACAAAAGCTTGTAAACAACTGCATTCATCTGAATACGACGAGAGCCCGCGGTCAGATGCTCCGCAGGCTCTGTACTGCAAGGGAAACCAAACTGCAACTTGCGGCGAGCCTAGCATGCAGGCACCCGAATGCAATAGAGGTCAAGATCACGTCACTCAGACGTTTGAGGGGCGGCGTGCGGCCTTGACAACCCCAGGAGGACTCGCCGGACTCCAGGCCCGTTAGCCTCGCGATGTGGACAATTCTCGCACCCGGCCGCGCGTCGGCCACATCCAGTTCCTGAACTGCCTGCCCCTGTACTGGGGGCTCGCGAGAACAGGCACGCTCCTCGACTTCGAGCTGACCAAGGACACCCCTGAGAAGCTCAGCGAGAAGCTGGTGCGCGGCGATCTCGACATCGGGCCCATCACCCTCGTCGAGTTCCTCCGCAACGCCGATGACCTGGTCGCCTTCCCTGACATCGCCGTCGGCTGCGACGGCCCGGTGATGTCGTGCGTGCTCGTCTCCCAGGTCCCCCTGGACCGCCTGGACGGCGCACGGGTGGCGCTCGGCTCGACCTCCCGTACCTCAGTACGCCTCGCGCAGCTGCTCCTGGCCGAGCGTTATGGCGTACATCCTGACTACTACACGTGTCCGCCCGATCTCAGCCTGATGATGCAGGAGGCGGACGCGGCGGTGCTGATCGGGGACGCGGCCCTGCGCGCCAACCTCCTGGACGGCCCGCGCTACGGCCTGGAGGTGCACGACCTGGGTGCCCTGTGGAAGGAGTGGACGGGTCTGCCGTTCGTCTTCGCGGTGTGGGCGGCCCGGAAGGACTACCTGGCCCGCGAACCGGTCCTGACCCGGAAGGTCCACGAGGCGTTCCTCGCCTCCCGCGACGTCTCCCTGGAGGAGGTCGCCAAGGTGGCCGAACAGGCGGCCCGCTGGGAGGAGTTCGACGCAGGGGTTTTGGAGCGCTACTTCACGACCCTCGACTTCCGCTTCGGCGGGCCGCAACTGGCAGCCGTACGGGAGTTCGCCCGCCGGGTGGGCCCGACGACGGGCTTCCCCGCGGACGTGGAGGTCGACCTGCTGGAGCCGTAGGCTGCTGGTCGCGGACGGGACCGGCGCACGTATTACGGGCGCATGCGGCCGTACGAGGTACGCGGTACGAGGTGTACGGGGGAGAGGTGGGCGTCATGCAGCCGCTGGACGTCGGTGAGCCGGCCGTAGTGGGGCCCTACCGGCTGCTCGGGCGGCTCGGCTCGGGCGGGATGGGCCGGGTCTACCTGGGACGCAGCGCCGGTGGCCGTACCGTCGCGGTCAAGATCGTGCACCCGCACTTCGCGCTCGACGAGGAGTTCCGGGCCCGGTTCCGGCGCGAGGTCGAGGCGGCCCGGCGGGTCGGCGGCGCCTGGACGGCCCCCGTCCTGGACGCGGACCCGGAGGCCCCGGTGCCATGGGTGGCCACGGCGTACGCGGCCGGCCCCTCCCTGACGGCCGCGATCACGGACGACGGTCCCCTGCCCCTGGACTCCGTACGGGCACTGGGCGCCGGCCTCGCCGAGGCGCTGACCGCCGTACACGCCCTGAACCTCGTCCACCGGGACGTGAAACCGTCCAACGTCCTCCTCACCCTCGACGGCCCCCTCCTCATCGACTTCGGCATCGCCCGGGCCACGGACGGCACGGCGTCCCTGACATCGACCGGCGTCTCGGTCGGCTCGCCCGGCTACATGTCACCGGAACAGATCCTCGGCAACCCGGTCACGGGAGCGGCGGACGTCTTCTCCCTGGGTGCGGTACTGGCGTACGCGGCGACGGGCCGGTCCCCGTTCCCCGGTGACTCCTCGGCAGCGCTCTTGTACAAGGTTGTTCACGAAGCGCCCCAACTCGATGGGCTGGGTGGTGAGTTGCGGGAGGTGGTGGAGGGCTGCCTGGCGAAGGACCCCTCCGCACGACCGGCGCCCGGCGAGGTGGCCCGACGGCTCGCTCCGGAGGGGGCGGCGCGGCTGGTGGCGGGCGGGTGGCTGCCGGGGGCGGTGGTGGAGCGGGTCAGCCGGGGTGCGGTGGCGCTGCTGAACCTGGAGGTTCAGGAGGGTGCGCTGTCCGGGGCGGGGGCAGGGCTGGGCGAGTTCGGGCCGCCACCGGTGATGCCGGGGCAGGTGCTTCCGGGGCCTCGGGACGCGGAACCGGAGCCCGAGCCCGAGCCCGAGCCGACCGACCGTACGCCCGGCAAGGTCTCCGTGAGCGTGGCGGCGACCTCGGCACCCGTCGCCGGCGGGCGCGGACGGAAACTGAGCTGCACGGTGGCCCTCGCGGTGGCGGGCGCGCTGGCGGCGGTCACGGTGGGCTCGGGGTACGTGTTCGACCTGCTGCCGGGCGGTGACGGGGGCATCGGCTCGTCGGCGAGCGAGGACTCCGGCCAGGCTGCCGACAGCCCCGCATCGAGTACGGCTCCGAGTACGGTGCCGGGCCCGGTGAGCGGCACGATGACCGTCCCCGCGTCCTACGTCGGCACCTGGGAGGGGCCGGCCGTCGCCCTCGAGGGCACGCTACCGATGGGGACGTTCCGGGTGACGGTCCAACAGGCCGCCGTGGGCGACAAGTTGGGCACGTTCCGGCAGACCGACCAGATCGGCGGCATCTGCGACGACGACCTGTTCCTGAAGGAAGTCACGAAGAGCCGGCTGGTCGTCACGTCGGTCGCCGACAAGTCGAACCGGGACGTGTGTACGACGGGGTCGCACAGGGTGCTGCTCACTCCGGTGGGCGACGATTTGAAGTACGAGACGGACAATCCGGAGGCAGGGGATCCGGTGGCTCGGATGTCGCGGGTGGGGTAGGGAATCGGGCGGGTTTGCCCACCCACCCGCCCCCACCGCTTCTGCAGCACAGGCCTGGGCACATCATCTCGTCCGGTGCCTGAGAGGCAACGCCGGTGCAGCCCAGGTCGTGTTTCCCACCCACCCACCCGTCTCGGCACGATTGCCGGGCGTCCTCGAACTTCTCGGTGCAGGCCCGCATCTCCAGCCCGGGCGGCAACCCCTCCAATCCCGGGCGGCAGCCCCTCCAGCCCCGCCGACACCCCCCGGCGCCCGCCGACGCCCCCAATCCCGGCCGACACCCTCAGGCGCCCGCCGCCCCCGGTGTCGGCCGACACCCCCTCCCAGCCCAGCCAGCACCATCCAGCCCGTCCGGCACCATTCAGCCCGTCCGGCGTTTGAGGACAAGGCCCGTTCAGGGCCGTAGGGGGTCTGGGGGCGCAGCCCCCAGGTTCAGGATGGGACGGGTAGGGGCGGCGGGGGCGAAACAAACCGCCGCACCACCCCCCAACTCACCCCGGAATGACCACCGTACGAAGCTCCCCATCCCCCAGATGCAACATCCCCTTGCCCGGCGCGACCTGCCCACCCACCATGCTCCGGTTGATGCGCACCCCGATCAGATCCCCGCTCGAAGACTCCTGCGGCGACAGCAGAATCCCCCGCCGCCCCTTCTTCGCATCGACCTGCCACCCACTGAACCCACTGCAGACATCCTCCTCATCACCCGCGATGACGAGCCCGAGCCCCCGCTCCGCACCCCGCGACACGATCTTCTTCATCTGGCTCGCGGCGTCACAGTCCTCCAGGATCTCCCCGTCGTCGATGAGAACCACGATCGGCTCCTCCAGCGACGCCTGGTCGATGAGCTCCTCGAAGTCGTCCTCGTCGATGTCGTCGCCGGTGTACATCTTCAACACCCCGTCCGCACCGTCCAGTTGCCGCAACGGCGACTGACGCGGCGCCGCGATGACCAGACGTACACCCTGGGACAGATACGACTGCGCGAAGTTCATCAGCACCGTCGAGCGCCCCGACTTGGCAGGCCCCGCGATGACGAACGTCGGCACACCGGTCGCGAGATCAGGGCCGAAGCCCGTGATGTCGTCGCCGCCGATGCCCACGAGGCCCCACAGACGCGAACCGGAGGTCTCCGGGTCGCGCATCCCCCACGCGTCCGCGAACGAGATCCGCGACGGCAGGCTGTCGACGCGGAACGGGCGCCGGGAACGCGGGACTTGGGCGTCCCGGGCCGCCGCAGCCTCACC
This sequence comes from Streptomyces sp. NBC_00576, assembly GCF_036345175.1. Lineage (NCBI taxonomy): Bacteria > Bacillati > Actinomycetota > Actinomycetes > Kitasatosporales > Streptomycetaceae > Streptomyces > Streptomyces sp. NBC_00576. The sequence continues at coordinate 6,692,736 of NZ_CP107780.1, forward strand.
GATCGCCGTGATCGCGGCAGCCTGGCCCTGACCGGTCGTGTCCTCCGACAGCAGCGCGAACTGGGTCTCGATACCGGACTCGTTCTTGTAGCCACGCCCCGGCGGAATCTCCTCCGGGACCTTGCGGTGCGGGATACCGAGCGTCGAGAAGTCGCTGCGGTCGGCGAGCCGCAGCCCGTACTTCTCCTCGGTGAGCGTCGCGATCCGGCCGACCAGCAGCGTGCGGTCACCGGTCAGGACGAGGTGGATGCCGACGCTCGCACCCTCACGCATCATCGTGGTCAACTCGTCGGTGAGCGCACCGTGATCGACCTCGCCGAGGGTGGGCACCCAGCCCTCCCAGCGGTCCAGGAGTACGACGATGTGCGGCAGCCGCTCGTCCGCCGCGGACGCGGCCCGCTGCTCGCCGATGTCCGCGAACCCCTTCTCCGCCAACAGGTCCTGGCGGCGCGACATCTCGCCCTTGAGCCGATTGACCAGCCGGATCACCCGCTCGGTCTGGTTACGGCTGACGACAGCACCGCAGTGCGGCAGCCTGCTCAGCGCGTTGAGCGCGCCGTTGCCGCAGTCGATCCCGTACAGATGGACGTCGGCGGTGGAGTGGGTGCGGGCCAGGGAGGCCGCGATCGTACGCAGGATCTGCGAGCGGCCGCTGCGCGGGGCGCCGCCGATCATCAGATGCCCGAAGGTGGAGAAGTCGACGACGACCGGGCGGCGCGCCTGGGCGGCCGGCAGATCCTCGACGCCGTACGGGACGGGCGCCAGCTTGCCCGTGCCGTGGTCGGCGAAGGCGGGGACCTCGATCTCGTCGAGCAGCAGCGTCTCGGAGAGGGCGGGCAGCCAGGGGCTGTGCTGGGGCGGGATTCCGAGCGACCGGTTGGCGTCGCGCACGGCGTCGACGAGCACCTTGAGGTCGGTGATCTCCTCTTCCTCCCGCGCCTCGACCTTGGGCTTCTTCAGCGCGGCCCGGCCCAGGTCCTCCCAGGCCAGCGGCCCCGACCAGGGCATGAGGACCGCGGGGTCCGCCGCTCCGGGCCGACGTCCACCGACGCGTCCGGACTGGAAGGGGACGAGGGAGGCGTGCCCGAGTCGTACATACGCCCGACCGGGGGTGTTCTTGGAGATGTGCCCGGCCTCCGGCGAGTCGATGACGTCGGACGACTCACCGCCGTCCGTCACGCGCAGCGCGATACGGAGGTTGGTGTTGGCGCGGATCTCGGGAGACACGACACCCGACGGGCGCTGCGTGGCCAGCAGCAGATGGATACCGAGGGAACGGCCTCGCTGGGCGATGTTGACCAGCCCGGTGACGAAGTCCGGGAGGTCGCGCACCATCGAGGCGAACTCGTCGATGACGATGAGGAGTCGGGGAACAGGAGCGTGGGACGACGGATTCCGGCGCACCAGATCCTGGTAGTCCTCGATGTCCTTGGCGTCGGCGTCGGCAAGGATGTGCTCGCGGCGGTGCAGCTCGGCGCCGAGCGATTCGAGGGCGCGCTCGACGAGGTGGGCGTCGAGGTCGGTCACCATGCCGACCGTGTGCGGGAGATGCACACAGTCCTTGAACGCGGCGCCACCCTTGTAGTCGACGAGCACGAACGTCATGTTCTCGGGGGTGTTGGCGACGGCGAGCGCGGCCACGATGGTCTGCAGCAGCTCCGACTTACCGGAACCGGTCGTACCGGCGATGAGCCCGTGCGGCCCGTCCTTGCGGATGTCGATGCCGAACGCGCCGTCGTACGACTCCCCGATGACCGCCATCGTCGACTGCCCGCCCATGCGCCAGCGCGCGGTGATCGCGTCGGGCGTCGGCGGCTCCAGCTGGAGTACGTCGAGCAGCCGACTCGACCCCGGCAGCGCCGAGTCCTCGGTCTCGCCGCTGATGTCGCGGAGGGCGGAGAGGGACCGGGCCAGGCGCAGACACCAGGCTGCGGAGACGAAGTCGGGCCGTACGTCACGTACGCCCTCCGCGCTCTCCTCCTCCACGCGCAGCCGCAGCTTGTCGGCCTGGGCGCGCCGGTCGGTTTCGTTGTCGGCGGCATGCCAGGCGTGGAAGGACGGGAACCCGCCCGCGACCTGCGGCTGAGGCTGTGAGCCGCTGACCTGGTAGGGGTCGGCGTGCTCCTCGGCCTTGGGTTCGGCGACGACGAAGGCCTGGCACTCACCGGGCAGGAACCGTTCCTCGGCGTCGAGGCAGAGGGCGTACATCGCCACGGCAGGCCCCTCGCGCAGCAGCTTGACGACACCGGGCAGCGACCGCAGCCGTCGGGACCCGTCCCACACGACAACAATGTCCGGGTCGCTGAACGACGCCCGCTGCCCCTTGTTCTGCTCGGCGGCCTTCTTGCGCGCGTCGAGGATCTGCGTCAGCTCGCCGATACGCGCGCCGACGGTCTCCGCGTCGGTGCCGATGAGGACGTTGACGTCCTGCCCGCCGGACGGCCTGGTGTGCGGCAGCCAGCGGACCCAGTCCCAGCTCTCCTGCGCGGTGCTCTCGCTCAGTACGTAGAACTGGACGTCCATCGGGCTCTGCAGCGCGGCCGTCTGGGCGATGGCCCACCGCCCGAGCGCACGGGCCGAATCCCCGGGCCCCGCCATACCGATGACACCGAGCGAGCGCAGCGACAGCGCGACAGGGGCGTCCTCGATCTTCCACGTCACCTGACGCCGGTGCTCGTCCTGCTCCGGGTCGTCGAGCACGACCTCGGACGGCAACTGCCCGGTGCCGACCCGCAGCAGCAGATGGTCACGGTCGGTACGCCGCCGCTCCCACAGCCGCGTACGGGGCCCGGTGCCGAGGGAGAGGACGGTGGCGGGGTCGGGGATGGCGTGCCGCCGGTCCTGCCGCTCCGCGACGAGGGCGTCCTGCGCGTCCTTCTCGATCCGCTCCTTCTGCTCCTTGTACTCCTTGACCTGCTTCGCATGGGACTTGCGCCCGTGCTTCTTGTCCATGAAGTAGTTGGCGAAGAGCATGATCGGGCTGAGGCCCGCCATGATCAGGTAGTACCAGCGCCCGAAGATCGTCACGGCCACGATCGCGCCCACCAGCGGCGTCAGTGCCATCAGCCAGGGCAGCGGCCGGGCCTCGAAGTCCCGGGGCGGCGACGGCAGCCGGAACTTGGTCTGCCGGTCGGGGGAGCGCAGCCGGGGCGGCCGGTTGTAGTCGAGACCGACACCGTCCTCGGACCACTTGAGGGCGGCGTTGGGCGGGGTGTAACGGGCAAGCTCGACAAGGGAGTTGCCGATGGCGATCTGCCCGCCGAGGGGCCACTCGTTCCCCTCGATGTCCGCCATGTCCTTGCCGTCGAGGGTGACGCTCCCCTTGCCCCCGTCCTTGTCGCCGTCCTTCTCCCCGGCCTTCTCCCCATGTACGGCGACTTGGCAGGTGCCATCGGTTGCAACTGACAACGTGAGGGCGCGGGCGTCGACCTCGGGATCGTCGATCCTGACGTACGAGGCGGGCCCGCTGCCGATGTCGTACCGCCCGACGCCGAGCCGGTGCACGAACCCGGCGACAGGCCCGCCCACGACCCGCAGCTCGACGAGCCCGGTCGGCTCCCCGGGCAGACACCCGGCGGGATCCTGAAGGCTGACGACGGCCCCTTCACGCAGGGGCGACCCGACGACGTTGGTGGACGGGTCGACGGCGTACCCATCCACGTAAACAAGGGGGGAGTTGTTGGCGGGCACCTGTCCGTGATGCCCGAGCGGAATGATCTGGGCACCGCTGTGGCCGACCTGTTTCGCCAGTTCCTGTGCGATGTCCCCGACGGTGGACTCGGGATCCGCATCGAGCACGACGTCGGCGGTGCCCCCGCCGAACGGATCGACGACGGTCAGAGTCAGGCGCACGGTTGTCCTCCCCAACGGCCCCCGTGGCCGCTTCCGCAACGCCGGCCACCGTAGGCAGTGACGATATCCGCTCCATATGACAGAAGGGCAACGGGTGGGGGGCGGGACCCTTCTGGCCCTTCCCTATGGTGAATTGGTGACGGAACGGTGTTGAACATTTCTGTTCCAGAACCGGGATGTCACCACTCGCGCCACACCCGTAAGCTGCTGCCTCAGCCAGTTGGAACAGGGAAGCCACGGGGGTTGGCCCTGCGGCACTTTCACGAGGGAGCGGCTTCATGGCCAAGGACCTTGATGTCACATATCAGGACATGCGGGATGCTGCCAAGCATGTCGTGAAGGAGAAGGAAAAGCTTCAGGAGAAGCTGGACGGCCTGCGCAAGTACATCGCGAACCTGGTCGAGTCCGGCTACGTCACGAAGAGCTCGTCGAAGGCCTTCGACGAGAACTTCGAGGAGTTCACCCGCGGCGCGAAGGACACGCTGGACGGTCTGGACGGCATGGGTGACTACCTGACCATGGCCGCGGACAAGTTCGAGCAGATCGACGAGGAACTGGCGAAGTCGGCGAAGAAGTAGCCGAAGCGCAGCTCGGCGGCGCTCTTCAAGGGCGCTGTTCAGAGGCGCTGTTCAGAGGCAGGGCCTGCGAGGCGCCCGCTTGGTGCGGCAGCGGATGCTGTACGCACCGGGCGGGCGCCGCCCAGTAGCCGTACTGTCCCCGTCAGCTGTCGGGGAGAGGCTGGCGGAGCACGTGCATGTGAAGCTCGCTGCGGAGCTCTTCCGTCTCGACTCGCAGCCAGGATCCGTCCCGGAAACGGATCAGCAGCAGCCTCGTCTCGAACTCACCGGAGAACGGGTCGACGAGGGTCGCTTCGGTGGCGGGCAGACGGGCGACGATCTCCATGCGCTTCTCCCGCCCCATGCTGACCCGCTTCGGCGGAGCCGCCAGGACGATCCCGTCCTCGGTGGCGAGCAGCATTCGCTGGTGGTGGGTGGAGTGGCCGTACCAACGCAGCAGGAACTGCCCGGCGTTGGCGCCCCAGTTCCCGTCGAAGACCTTGTCGAGGCCTTGTTGGGCGATGGTGGCGTCCCGGCGCTTGTCGTCCGCCTTCTTGGCCTGCCACCGCTCCTTCTCCTCCTTCGAACCGAGGGAGCGCTCGACGGCTTGCTCCGCATCGGACAGAAGGCTCAACAGCATGATGAGCGGCATGAACGGCGCCCCGAGCACCGCCCCGACCATGCCCAACGGGGGCAGCCTGGCAGGGCGGAGCCGAGGGTTGCCCGCAGCCTGGAGCACGTCCGCCGGCGGCTGCGGGATCTTGTCGATCCAGCACCATTCGCCGGCTTCGGCGTGGATGCCGAGGCGATCCGTTATCAGGCGCTGCTTGCCTCTGGATGTCACGTCGGGACTCTCCTTGCCGATGCGGACGGAATGCGCACTGCCGGGATCCTGTTGCTGCGCAGGCCTGGGAACCAACGACCCCACCCGTAGGATCCTTGCTCATATGGATGGCTGAGAGACGCACACGACGCAGCCATGGAAGACGCGGGAAGCCGGCTCCGGTCGCGCTCCGCGAGGCTTCTCAACAGGGGGGACCATGTCGGACCAGACCGCCGATGTCACGCGTATCAAAGAGAGCGCACGATCCCTCTCCAAGATCCACCGGGAGTTCACCGGGAACGCCAATCCGGCCGACGGTCTCGGTGTCGATGTGCTCGGCGACCGGAGTCTGGTCGACACCTTCGACGACTTCGGCGACAACTGGAAGATCCATCGAGAGCGACTCACGGACGAGATCGAGAAGCTCTCGAAGATCCTTTCCACCGCGGCCCAGGCCTATGAGGACATCGATCACCAACTCGCCGAGGCCCTCCGTGGCACGGACAAACAGGGTACGAGCGGTACAGGGGGAGCGAAGTGACGCGCCCCCGGGCTGACGAGTGGGCTGTGATCGGGGAAGCGTCGGACCCGATACCAGGCGATCCGGAGCAGGTTGCCGGGCTCGGCCGCGATTTCCGTAAGACCGCGGAATCCATCAAGAAGCAGGCGGACGAGATCAAGGCGCTCTCGTCCGTCGAGGCCTGGAAGAGCAAGACGGCCGACGAGTTCCGTACGCAGGCGGAGGGAGCCGAAGGGAAGCTGCGGAAGGCTTTCAAGCGGTACGACGCGGCGGCGGACGCCCTCGGCGAAAAGGTGATCGAAGGCGGCTCCTCGAAGGAGTACGCCTCGGAGCTGCATCACGCCCAGACCATGGCTGACAAGGCGCTCCGTGACGCCCAGGACGCGGACGCGGACCAGAAGACGAGCACCGGCGCGATCGACGGGCTGCCCAAGGACACGGCGGACGACGACCCCGGCCGCAAGAAGCTGGAGAAGCGCCAGGAGGCGGCGACTTCGGCGATGGAGCGGGCGAAGAAGGATCTCGAAGCCGCCAAGGATGTCCGCGATGCCGCGGTCAAGCGTGCGCGTGATGCCATTCGGACCGCGATCGACAACGACGGCCTGAAGGACGGCACCTGGGACAAGTTCAAGGACTGGGTCCACGACAATGCCGGCTGGATCAAGAAACTGGTCGACATTCTCGGCTGGGTTGCCACCATCTGCGGAACTCTGTCCTTGTTGGTCGGATGGATTCCCATCGTCGGCCAGGCACTTGCGGCGGTACTCGGCACTATCGCGCTGATTGCCACGGTTATCTCCCTGGTCGGCCACATTGTGCTGGCCCTCGCGGGGGAGGGGAGTTGGTTCGACGTCGCGCTGGACGTCGTGGGTCTGGCCACATTCGGTATCGGCCGGGGCGCCATCGCCGGGGCGCGAGGAGCCGCAGCCGGAGCGAAGGGTGTCGCCCGCTCGGCCGCGTTCCGAAACGCCATGGCGCGGGTGACCGCGAAGAAGGGGACTGCCGCGTTCAACAAGGCAGTTCAAGCAGCGTGGAAAGAAGCAAACCGGCTGAGTGCCGGTGCGTTGCGCGGCAAGGCAGGTGCGGAAGCGATCGCCGGTGCTCCCAAGGGGTGGTTCCCCGGTGCTGGGCGCTTGGCCGAGGCGTTCAGCCCCAAGGCCATCGGCAAGGAAATGGTCGACAGCTTCAAGGATCTCAAGGCGTTCAAGGATTCTGGAGATCTATTCAAGGGAAATACCTGGTCCGAGGCGTGGGAGCGCGGCATGCGCCCCAAACCCGGCGACGCAGGGCTTGACTCCCTGAGTAGAGAGATCGGCGATATCGGCGATTCTGTGCGATCCGGCGATGCGGTTTCGGATCTGTCCGACACCTTCAAAGCACAGACGAGAATCTGGCAGGGCGCGACGGGCATAGCCTCGTCGACGGACGCTTTGGACAAGGGCCCGATCACGGGCGGGATCGCTGACATCTTCGGCGTCGACGGACTGGATGACGGTCTTTGGTCGGCGACCGGGATCAAGGATGCGTGGACGACAAGTGATGGCTGAGCAGCTGCAGAGTGCTACGGCACCACGAGAGCCGACGTTGCGGCCGAAGAGCATGCGGAGCCCTGGCCTCGACGTCGTGCGCAACGCGCGCGTCTACGCCGACGGGAAAAGTCTGGTCGTACGGAATCGGCGCGGGCGTGAACGCCGGTATCCCGTTGGGGACGGGGGAATCCGGCAAGCCGTCTTCTTCCCGCCGGCCAACCCCTTGGGGGTCGCCATGAAGCGTCCCCCGACGCGGTGGGGCGTGGTCGTATTCCAGAATTCCGAGGGGCACTACGTGCTCCGGGTGCCCCTTGCTCAGTGGCTTCCCGAGGCGACGGACATGGGGACGGCGGATCTGAGTCCGAAGGACTGCCTCAGCCGTACCGGTCTGAAACAACTCTCCGACCGTCTCGGCATTCCCCTGTCGGAGAGCCCGCAGCCCTGGGGCCGAGAAGTGATCGGAAGTCCTGGAGGCGGTGACTACGACTCGGCGATCGAAGTCGATGTGCCCGTCTGGAACGGCTGGGCGCGAGGTATCGGAATGGCTGGCTGGTTCATCTCACTGGCCCTCTTCATCTCGCTGGGAAGCACCAGCAGTTGGGGCCCCATCTTCGCAGCGGGCTCACTCTTCCTGGTGCCCGGCAGCGATGTCCTCGTGCGTGCTCTCGCCTGGTGGCGCAAGCGCGGTGACGCGCCGCTCGCCGGTGCCGTTGTCATCAAGCCCTCTCCTGAATCGGGCGCCGGTGCCACTCGCCGGTTCCTCGAAACGGCGGCCGTGCGGGTGCTGCCCGGCGATGTCGTCCTGACCAACACCGTGGGAGAAGAGCGGTGGTATGCGCGGCGTGAGGCTCATGGCATCGCGCGGCTGGTGCGGCTGACGAACCCGAAAACGGCTGCCCTCTTGGGTGTTGAACTGCGGGACGGTGACGGTCAGGCCCGCGTGCTGTTGCCGTGGCGGTGGTGGTTCGCGGGTCCGGACGGTGACCGACGCTGGTCCGAGCTCGTGGCGGCCCTCGAACTCCCCGTGTCCGACGAGAAGTACAAGCCTGCCTCAAACACGAGAGGCACGGACGATCCGGACCTCTGGTATCGAGCCCATGAACTCGCCGGCGATGCCAGGAAGATGTCGTCGATGGAAGGCAAGGCTGCGCGCAGGGCGACCAGTTGGGGCGAGTCGGTGGTCGGAACCAGCGAGGTGTTCCTGCTCCCCCTCTTCAGCGCGCTCCTCCTGGCCGGTCTTTTCTCCGACAGGGCGCCTGCTCAAGTTGCGGGAGCCCTGTCTGCCCTGACGGTGATCGCCGTGTGGGCCCCGGCCATCGCCCATCAGCTCGCCAGCCGCCTCACCAAGGACCGACCTCCTGTCTCGGAGACGTCATGACCTTGACGCCTCAGAGTGATCCCATGCCGCCCGCGGACTATCAACTGCTGCTACCAGAAGGCTGGTTCCGGGTTCACATCGCCCCGGAGCGACGCGAGCAGTCGGTGGATGCCCTCGTGGAGAGGCAGTTCAAGGGGATCGACAACGCGCCCCAGATCAAGGCGCAACTCAGACAGGACATGCTGCGACAGGCGGCCAGAGCCTTCGACGAAGGCGGCCTCGAGCTCTACCTCAGCCTCCAGCAGGCAGGCCCACTCACAGTCCCGGCATCGCTGCTCGTCGCTCTGGGCCTCCCTCCCCAGGGAGGGCGTCTTCCCTCCCTGGACGACCTTGCCGGCCGGCTGGCTGCCGACGGGAAGGACAGCCGGGAGGTCTCGGTCGTCGAGCTCGCGGCAGGACCGGCGCTTCGGGTCCGCGAGGAATACGATCCGGCTCGCGACCGCCCGCCCACAGAGATGGAGAAGGACGCGGAGAAGGACGCGGACTACGCGCTCCCTTCCGTAACGCTGGACTACCAGGTGCAGATACCGAGGGCCGAGGCGATCCTGCTCCTCACGTTCTCCACTCCACTCGTCCAGATCGCCGATGCCATGGTCGACCTCTTCGACGCGGTCGCCGGATCTCTCAGTTGGACGGACGCGGCATGAGTGACCTTCGGGAATGTGGAATCGTCTGCCCAACAGACTGGGTGGAGCTCGCGATCGAGCCGACCGACAACGTCAAGCGCTGGGCCAGGAGCACGGCTGCCGACCTCCGGGAGCGGAGCCGGGCGGCGGGCTACGAGCTCGACGCGAAGGTGCTGAAGAAGGATCTCCGCGCGCGAGCCGAGGACAGCCGACGACGCGACCCCTTCTACGCCTTCGCCCTCTACCCAGACGGCTTCGACAACGCGTTGGCAACCCTGGAAATCGACCTCATCCATCCCGATGCGGTGGTGCCCCGGATCACCCTGGACTGGCTGGCGGAAACCTTCAGCGCCCACGACTTCGGCCCGCCACTGATCACACGTACCGAAGTACCCATCGGGCCTGCCGTACGCATCCGCCAGAACTTCGCTACAGCCGCTGCCTGGCGCGGCGGCCCGGGCGTACTGCTGGAGACGCTCATGTACGGCGTGCTGCCGACCGGTGCCGAGAGCGCGGTGGTGTTCCTCATGTCGTGGACCGTGCCGGGAATCGCCGACGAGATGGAACAGGCCGCGGCCGACATCGTGAAGACGCTGTCTGTGGGGTTCTGAACCGGGCGTGACCGTCGACTGGTCTGGTCCGAGTACGTCCGAGGTGCGTCCGAGTGCGGGGGAGAACATGGCGGCGAAGGTGTCCCAGACCGAGGTACAACCAGAGCCTGCGGAGGAGGTTTCCTGGCGGCGGAGCGCGGTGATCCGCTGGTCGCTCTGTGCCCTTGCGTGCGCCGGCGGCTCAGCAGGACTGGGCTGGCTTGTCCCCGCGGCACCTCTGCGGAACCCTTTCGGCGGCGCGGCTCTGCTGTTGGCTGGGTTGGTGCTGCCGTTCGCGGCGGTGCTGGTACCCCTGCTGTGGCTGCGCCGGGTTCCGCGCAGGCAGCGAAAGGTCGCGTGGCAGTTCCTTGTGCCTGTGGTCGCGGGGGTGGCACTGGGCGTCCTCGGCAAACAGGCGGGCGATCAGGTCGGTCTCGCGGATCGCGGCCGGTGGACCGAGGCCGTGGTGGTGCACAAGGATGAGGGCAAGACCGACAAGTGCCTGGTGCGGACATCCGGCGGGCAAGAGATCTGGCCTTCGCTCTCGGAGGGGGACGGCTGCAGGGAGTGGGTGTCGGAGGGGGACACCTTGCGCGTCCGGTACGACCCCGAAGGCGTCGCCCGACCCGTTGACGACTTGGACACGACCTCGTACGGGGAGTTGCTCGCGTATCTCATGGTGGCGGCCGTGGCGATGGGTACGTGGGGCGGCGTACGGCAGAGCCGATGGGACCGGGAGTACGAGGCCATGGGCGACGCGCGGGGCTGACGCGGTTTCGGGCGGGGGACGGCGGCATGCACGAGACGCCGGACGGTGCGGCGGAGGCGCCGAGATGGGCCGCACCGTTTGGGTTCGCTCAGAAGGTGGACGTTGTGCACCACCGCTGCAGAGCTGGCCAAGTCTGCGATCAACGACCTAGGGGCGGCGTCTACGCCACCATCGCCAACGCTTGGCGGGGGCTGCCGGGCGCTGAGGTGTGCCGTCGCGACCACCGGACTGTGCCGTAGCCAGTGCACCGTCCGCCACGGGTGGTTCGGGGGACGGGCTCGCAGGACCCGGCAAGGGCGTGCGGTCGATGGGTGCGCCTTGCAACCCTCGGCCCGCCTCCTGGTTGTCAAGGTAGAAGGTGATGAGGTGCGCGAGCTGCGGCATCTGTTGCCGAAGTCGGTCGGCCACCTCAGGTCCCAGTATCTCGCTGTTGAGGGCGATCCTGCCGTCGTCACGCAGTGCCGCACACAGCATCTGACCATCCGATGTGCGGTGGTACCGCTTTTTGGCACGGAATTTGGCCTCCCGCAGCGCCAACTGCTGGGCGCTCATCCGTCGATTCTTCGCCCATAGCAGATCGTCGGCGATCTCCTGCTCGTGCAACACCCACGCCCGCACCCGCACTGCGGCGGCGTACTCCTCCTCGGTGAGGCGGGCACCGCCTTCCCACGGTTTGGGCAACGCCTCCAACTGGGCTACCCGATGCAGGTATTGACGCTGCAGTGAAACGTCTCGGCGGGCGCCGGCGGCGTATGCGTACTGCTGCAGAGACTCGACCTTCATCGTGAAGTCCGCCCGCAGCACGCTCGCCCAGTTGATGTCCCTGCCGTCACTGACCATGAATTGCCCTCCGTCAGGCCCAGTAGTGCGGGCACCTCGACAGCCACTCGGCGCCGCCACCCCCCAAGAGGACGGATGCTCATGATGATGCTTACTCTCTCGCAGCGGCACCAGAGGGCGACGCGGCACCTGCCGGGCTCCCCAAGGGTGGGCCCGCACCAAGCAGACTGCGGCTGCGCCGTGGACGGATCCGCTGCCTGAGCTCGCCGCCCGCCCCTCCATTGATCACGACGTCACAGGGCAATACACCTAGGCCGCGACGAGGTCACCCCACACGTACTTGCCCTTGATGCCGCTTCTGCTCAGCGGCTGCCAGCCCCACAGATCGGCGCACGAACTGACCAGGGCCAGGCCGCGCCCCTCCTCCAGGTGCGTGAGCTGCGTCAACACATCTGGCGAGGGCGGCGGTTGGGGCGGTTCGGGGTCGGCGTCCCATGCGCCGACGCGTAGTACGCCGGCCCGCATTCGCAGGCGTAGGGCGACGGGTCCTTTGGTGTGGCGTACGGCGTTCGAGACCAGCTCGGCCGCGAGGAGTTCGGCGATGTCGGTGAGGCGGATCAGGCCGTGCATCGTGAGGATGAGGCGGACGGTGCGGCGGCAGACGGTGACGGCTCGGAGGTCGTGGGGGATGTGAAGGACGTACTCCCAGGGGGCGTCGGCTTCGCCGGATCCGCCGGTTTCGATTTCGGGCATGCGTGAACTCCGTTGCTGGTGTGGGGAGTTGAGGCGAGGGGGGCGGTTTTCGGGCGGTGGCTGTGCCGCAGCCGTCATGGCAGGACGGAGTGGTGCGCTTCCGGGGTTCCGGGTTCCGCAGTGCGTGCGTTGCGTCACCGACAGTAGAGACCAAAATTGGTCTCATGCAACTTGTTGTCGTAATCTGCCCTCGAACGAGGCCACCTTCCAGGGCCGTTGCGAAGAGGAGAGACCCATGGCGAGGAGGCGGCAACCCACCGCGCGTCAGATGCGCCTCGGTGCAGAGCTTCAGAAACTGCGCGAGGCCGCAGGACTCAAGGGACGCGAGGCTGCCGCGGCCTTGGGGACAGACTCGGCGCGCTTGAGCCAGATCGAGTCCGGAGTCGTCGGCATGAGCGAGGACACCGTTCGTCGCCTTGCCGCCAACTACGTTTGCACGGACGGGGAGTTGACGGAGGCGCTGGTGGGAATGGCGACCGACCGGACGCGCGGTTGGTGGGAGAAGTACCAGGGCCTGCTGCCGGTTTCATTCCTGGACATCGCCGAGCTGGAGCACCACGCCACCTACCGGTTCGACATCGAGTTCCTGCACGTCCCCGGCCTCTTTCAGACGGACGCCTACGCTCGCGGCGTCTTCTCGTACCGCGTTCCCGAACTCCCCGACAACGACCTCGCGTTGCGCGTCGACCACCGCATGGAACGTAGGGCGATCATCACGGGTCCCACCCCCATCCCGTATGAAGCAGTGATCCATGAGGCCGCTCTACGCATCAGGGTCAGCGACCGCGCCGCCTCGCGAGCCCAGCTCACCAGCATCCTGGAACTCTCGGAAGCGGCCCACATCACCGTGCGCGTCGTCCCCTTCGACCTGGACGACTTCGGCGGAGCCTGGAGCACCATGACCTACGCGGGTGGCGTCGTACCCAAATTGGACACGGCGCTTCGCGACACCGCCCATGGCACGGCCTTCATCGACTCCGAAGCCCAACTCGGCGCCTTTCGAACGCTCTTCCGTAAGGTGGAGGCTGTGTCACTCGAACCCGCGCGTTCGCGTGACTTCATCCACCGGCTGGCGAAGGAACTGTGAGGCGCGCAGTGACCACCCCCGACAACTGGCAGAAGTCGTCCTACTCCGGCGGCGCCGACGGCAACAACTGCGTGGAGATAGCCCCCCGTCCCACGCAGATAGCCATACGCGACTCAAAAGCCCCGGCTGACGCCACACTCGCCTTCCGCTTCGGAGCCTTCAAGGCGTTCGTCGAGGTATTCAAGGTCGACGCTTCACGCACGGCCAGCTGGCCGCCACCTGCCGATATGAGTCTCTCCGACCTATCCCAAGCCATCCTTCACACCCATCGCAAGGAGCCCGAGATTGCCTCGCACAACTCACCCAGAGGGCTCTCGATCCCGCTCAGCGGAACAGTGAAGGCAAGAAGTAGATAGCCCATCTCCCCTGGCATCTGGACGTAGAGATCCAGTGTCGTTGTCGTGACGACACGAACCGTTTCTCCGGCGGGGAGAGGTACCACGGACACGTCTGCGGTGGTTTCCCGGCGAGCCGAAAGCGTCTCGGCGAGCTCCTTCGGTGGTGCGTTCAGGGCTCCCCGCATCGGCAACACCGAGATCAACAGCGTGGCAGGGGTGGCCACGCCAACGGCGGATTCAGTACGCAGGAAGAGTTCCAGGGCTCCCTGCGCGACACCGCTCTCCGCAGTGTTGCGCAGGGTTGTCCAGAGTTCCTGCTTGGCTTCGGCGGGCATGGGCCGACGAGTGGCCTGCTGATCGACGAACATTTTCAGTTGGGGACGCCAGCGGTCGAGCGAGAGGTCGATTCGGAACCAGTCGCGAGGCACGAGGAGTTGGTAGTCCTCGGGTGCTTCCGGGAGCATCGGCTCAGTCACGTGAAGGTCCCAGGAGATTGCCCTGGTCGTCGAAAACGCTCAGACTCTTGAGGACGCCCGCGAACATGGACGAGAAGACGTCCCAGCCTTCCTGGGACGGCGTCACCATCTCCAGCACGACGACCGTGCCGTTGGGCAGCGGCACGTGAACCTGGATGAACGACGTCCAGAAGGGCTCCTCCTGACCTGATGGTGCGAGGGACGCGTCGATGGTCGCTTGCCGGGCGCCGATGCACGACACGGCCGGGCCACAGGGCAGGCTGATCTCGGCCACCTCGCCCTGTCCGAGCGCGCTCAAAGCGTCGGCAGTGGCGCGGACCGGGTTGAACCGGGCCTCCTCCGCGATGTCGGTGATGGATACATGCACCGTGGCTGTGCAGCGGGTTTCCTCGACCTCCGTGACGACGAAGCCGGAGTACTGCACGCCCCCTTCGACGAAGGCGTCGTAATTGCCAGCGCACAGGGCTGCCCACTGATACTGCATGTCAGAGGTGCCCTTGGGCATCACCTGCTTCGCCAACTCGATGAGCTCGTCGGCGAGTTCATCGATCGACTCCACGTCCATGGGCAGCTCGAAGAAGCCCTCGGGCATGATCCAGCGGACGTGGACGGCCTCACCGTCCACGACAGAGGCGACTTCGGTCTCCGGTGTGACAGTGCTCATCGAGTCTCTGCCTCACTGGGCAACTCGAGGTCCTTGGCGTCGGCGTGGAAATTGGCGGCGAAAGGATACGGGCCGTAGTGCGGGTAGAAACCCGGAAGGTCGGCGCCGCCACCTGCCGCGGCATGGGCGAGCTTCCGGTAGGCAGCCGCCCGGGCCCGGACCTTCTGGCGGGGGCGGCTTCCCCAGTGCCGGGTCAGGGTGATGACGTAGAGAAGAACGATAAGGGCGACCACGCCCCCGGCCGCCGCGTAGTAGAGCGTCTGAGACTTCGACGACTCCCAGTATTGGACATAGCCGCCCCAGTAGAGGAAAAGTGCGACAAGGGCCAGTGCGGACGGAACACCCAACTTCATTCCGGCGCTGTGCAGCCTGGCCTCGTCGAGATGACGGAGGCGAAGCAGCTTCAGTACGGCTTCGTCATCGAGGAAATCGAAGTGAAGTCGACGACCCTCCGCCTCGGCCACCTCCCGTGCGGCAGGTACTGAGGCCAGAACCTCGCCCGGAACCATTTTCCTGATGATGCTGCCCCGAGCCCGGTATTCGCCGGGGCCAGGCTCGCGGTCTTCGTCCGACATCTCTGACGCTCTCCTTTGTGGAGGATCGGGGTTACTACTGGGCCAGGGCGGTGTGGAACGGCGCCGACCGAGGCGTGGGAGCCGGCTGAGGAGACGGGCTCGGGGTCGCCTTCGGCAGGTCGCCAGGGTCGCCGGTTGCCTTGCCGTTGTGCCCGGAGAAGATCTTCACCATGGCGCTGACGAAGCTGCCAGTCTTGATGCCCGCTGTGATCTTCTCTCCAGCAATGGGTGATTTTCCAGCCTTGACCAGGATCTTGTTCACCGTGGTTACGGCGATCCCGTTGAAGAACTTGAAGCCCACGCCTTCGAGCGCCGCACCGCCACTGAAGCCGATTCCCCGCAGCTTGGACAACCCCTTGAGCCCCTTGATGGCCCGGAAGCCCTTCAGGGCGCCCAGTCCCGGCATGACCCCCAGCGCATCGAAGAAGAGCTTGGACGCGCTGAATTTTCCGCCGCGCGCCGTCATGTCGTAGACGTGCCCGGCAAGGGCGAGGGCACTGGTGGCCACGGCCAGGACCGCGAAGATCGGTGCCAGCGCCTGGAGAGGAGGAACGAACACGCAGATCACGGCCAGAATGGAGAAAATAGCCGACAGGTTGGAAAGTGTGTCCGCCCAGTCCGCCAGGAAGTTCATGATTCCGCCGGGGTCATGAACACCGTCGTGGTGGACGATGTTCTTGATGTGCTTCGCGGCAGCGCTCGCGGCATCATCGCGAATGATTTTCGCTCGCCCTATTTCGCTGTGACAGTCGCGAATGACATCCATCGCGGCGTCGCGCTTCTTCGCAAGCCGAGTGCGGTCCGTGACGTCGTCACGGCTCGGAACCGTGCCTTCGTACTGTTTGAGATCCCCGGTGGCACCCTTGAGGTCGGTCTCCGCGTCTCGGTATTTCTGCAGAGCCTTGTCCGCGACCTGCTGTGCTCGGTGGAGTTCACTCGCGTACTCGGAGGATTCGCCACCTCCGTCGACGACCTTGGTGCCGAGAGCCTTGGCCGCTTCGTCGTATCGCTCGAAGGAACGCTTCAACCGACCTGACGCGCCGTCGGCTATCTCGTGGAACGCCCGACCGGCGTCGCTGTCCCAGCTCTCGACCGACGCGAGTGCCTTGATGTTTTCGGCCTGCTTGTCGATCTCGTCGGCCATCTTGCGCAACTGCTTGCCGAGCCGCGCGACTTCGTAGGGATCGCCGGGTATGGGGTCCCCGTCGTGCAGCGGTTCCCAGTCTCTCGGACGCGAACTCATTTCTTCCCCTTGGCCTGCTTGCGGGAGTCCCGAAGGGCCTTCGCGAGTTCGCCGTCGACCTGGTCGTACGTATCAGCCGCGGTCTTCGTGTACTTGGCGAGATTCTCGATGTCTTCCATCAGTTTCTTGCGAGTCTTCTTCCAGGTATCGGAGAACTCGTCGAAGACATCACGAAGTTTGTCGCTCCCGAGGGCTTTGTCGTAGTCGTCGGCAGGGTTGCCGTTGTCCTTGAACTCGCGATGGATCCTGTACAAGGAGTCCGAGCAGTCCCTGATGAGGTCAAGGTCAGCTCTGGTTCTGTCGGCCATAAAGGTCCCCCGTTGATGTTCGATCTGTCGTACTGAAGTCAGCGGTTGACGGCCTGGATCTCCTGGACGGTGATCGCCTGTTCGCTGCCGAACGTGCCGTTGGGCAGGTCGCCGCCCGCGCCGCCGGTGCCGGTCCAGGCGATGTCCCAGGTGATGGTCGCCCTCAGCTTGTACGTCCCGTCGCCCGAGGAGCGGAGGTACTTGAGCCCGCACGGCGGTGTCTGGCTGGACTTGCCCTGGGCGTAAGGCTCGCCGATGGAACCGTCGGCGTTGATGACGCACTCGCCGGAGGCCGGGTAGGTCTCGGCATCCTCGGTGCCCGGCTCCAGCCTGAGGGAAACCGGCTTGGCGGTGGTCGTGGCCTGGATGTTGAAACCCGGGGCGTTGAGGGCCGCCGTCGCCTGGACCTCGTCGAAGACGGCCTTGTTGAGCCAGGCCCAGGTCGGCAGGTTCACCTTGGTGTTGGCCGCAGGGGCGAGGGTGACCTTGGTGTCGGGGAGCTGCATGTGCTGGTAGGCGAGGCCGGCGAGGATCTCCGGGCTGATGGCCTCTTCGTACCGGGGCGGCGGGGCCTCGCCGTTGTCGACCCAGAAGGGGAGGTCGCTGCAGGCGGTCCGCTTGAGAACGTTTGGCTCGTTGGGGTTCTCGACACCGGCCCAGAACATGCCCTCGCCGTCTTTGTCGACGTTGTAGTCCTTGTAGCCGGGATTTTCGGCCCAGCCGAACTCGTCCTCATAGTGGCTCTGCGTCTGGCCGAGCGCCGTGCCGGCGGTGCCGCCCATTCCGGGCGTGTTCATTTGGTCCTCGATGCTTTTGGACATCTTCTTCTTGAAGTCCTTGGCACCGAGATAGGGGGCATACCAGCAGGGTGGCGGCGTCCAATTGACGTCGGAGGAAGTCACGTTGCCGGTACTGCCGTCCTTGGCGACAGTACCGGAGTACTGGACCTGGGCGGCGGCGTAGATGCCGGTGCCGTCTCTTCCGCCCTGCTGGTCTGTGCTGGCGCCTTGGTCTTTAGCCGTTTGTTCTGCCGCGTATGCGGTGTTTGCGACGGCAAGAACGCTGAGGGCGAGGGTCAGAGCTGCGGTGCTGACGCCGAGAGGCGTACGCCGTGACGCGCTCACTGGCATTTCGCCGCCTTCGTCTCGACGAACACCTTGGACGCTTGCCACAAGTCCGTACTCGTAGGGTACTTGACCATGATGATCTTGAAGTAATCGAAGTCAGCGATGCTGGCTTCGGTCTTCAGGATTTTCCCAGTCTTGATCTCTTTGGAGTAGAACTTGCTTGAGTTCGAGCAGAACGCGACCTCCACCGAATTGCCGTTCGTGGTGGACTGCGTTGTGGCGTCGTAATGGCGCAGCGTGCCGGTGGAAGTCCAGCCGCCGTCGATCCGGCTATCGATCTGTACGGTCCCGTAGTGCAGTCCGTCGCCGGTGGCGTAGGCCACCAAGGCCGCGTCCTTGGTCGTGCGCTTGTCGACGCCCCGGTAGATGGCGCGGAGGAAGTTGGCGGCGTCGTCCATCGCGGCCGCTTCGTTCTTGTTCGTCGGCTTGGTCCAGTCGAAGACCAGGTTCATGTCCTTGGGCAGGGAGACGTCCACGCCGTCCGGCTTGTCCTCCGCCGCTGCTGCCGAGGGTTCTGCCGACTTCGTCGGTGTCGCCGTGCTCTGTTCGGCGCCGGCGATCTTGTCGTTGTCGGTGGACTTGTCGTCTCCGCTGCCGCAGGCCGTCAGCAGTAGGGCTGCGGTCGCGGTGAGCGCGGCAGCAACGGGCAAAGAGCGGCGCTTCAAGGTGGGCTCCCCGTGAGATGTCGATATAGCTGAGATCCCTGACGGTATCTGGGGAGCTTGTGGTCTTGCCAGGCTGGACTGGCTTCACAGCGGGGGTGTTTGTGAATCTATGGGGGCAAAATCGATGCGTCCTGTGTCCTGATCGTGTCCACCGGGGACGCCCTCGACCCGGGGTGGTGGGGCAGCGTCCGGGCCACCCCCATTCGTCCGCCTTCGCGGCGGCTATCAAGGCTGACGGGCTACCCCGCACCTCGGGCGCGCACAGGCCGAGAACGCCGAACCGGATACAGATCTGACTGCCTGTCCCCTCACGTTTCCCGCGTCGGGAAGGTGCTGGTGTCGACCTTCACACGCTCTCCGGTGGCCAGCGTGAAACTGACCGGTTCCCCGTACGGAGTCTCGACAGTCCGCCCGTAGCCGGAGGCGTGCGGCTCCGAAAGCAGGGTGACCGTCTTCTTGAAGGGGTCGGCGATCATGTAGAAGTCGATGCCGAACCGCCCGTACTTCTGCACGTTCCGGACGTAGTCCTTCTCATCCTCCGGCTCGGACGGGACTTCGACGACCGCGAGTACGTCGAGGCAGGAGTAGCTGTTCTTCCGGCGCTCGGCGTTGAAGTCGACGATCGTCAGGTCCGGGGCCGCGTCGTTCTCGCCCGGGAAGGTGACCAGGACGTTGCCGAAGACGCGCTCCCGCGCGATGCCTGCGGCTTTGGCCGCGTCCCTGATGTCAGACGCGGTCCAGTCCTGCTCCGCGCTCCGTGGGGTCATGATCACCCGTCCGCCGAAGATCTCGACCTTGTACCCCTCGGGGATACCGCCTCGCTCGACCAGATCACCCATGACAGTCACGGCAGCTCACCTCCTGTCCTGCGAGCATCATGGCTGGCCGGATCTGAGTCGCTTCGATCTATCGGTGATCCGGACGGCGCACCGAGACTGGGCTGCGCCCCAACCCGACCTTCACACGTTCACTCCTGGGTACCCTACAAACTGCAAGATTAGTTCCATGGACGCCTCTTACACGCTCACGTATGCCCGGAACAACCTGGTCAAGGTCGTCAAAGAAGTTCGGCATGGCGGTAGGACTGTGGAGATCACGGATCACGGCACTCCCGTCGCGGCTGTGATCCCGATAGAGCTGCTCGAATATTTCCAGCAGCTCGAAGACCAGCGTGATCTTGCCGCTGCGGAGGACGGCAAAGCTGGCGCCACGCTCTGGGTGTCCCATGCGAATGTGGCCGCGCGCTTCGGCCTCAACGCTGACGGGACGCGTAAGCGGTGAGCTACGAGATCGTCTGGTCGGACGGTGCCATCGACCAGCTTGCCGCCAGAGGAACGGCTAAAGGAACGGCGTCCCCGCGTCCAGTCCCGACAGCACCCGGCCGTACAGCTCCAGGTTGGTCGCCGGGTTGACGAACGAGTGGAGGCTGAGGGCGTGGATGTCCCGGACTGTTCGCTGGATGGGGACCTCGCGGTGCAGGGAGGATGCGCCGGAGGCTGAGGCGAGCAGGTCTATGGCCTCCTTGCAGAGGCGGGTCGTGTAGCCGCTCTGGGCCCTGATCCTGGCTCGTTCCTCCGGGGTGTACGGGGTGCCCGTCGCCGCCTTTGACTCGATCGTCGTGACGAAGTCCGTGGTCAGGAGTTCGGCGCACGTGAGCTTCATCGCCGCCTCGGCCGCCTGGAGGTGGGTGACCGTTGCCTCGTTCTGGCGTTCGTGGAAGGTGTACGTGATGCCCCGGTGGTGGATGCGCTCCGTGAACTCCGTCAGCGCCGAGCGGGCCAGGCCGAGGGCGTTCGGGGGCGTCCAGGCGCAGAAGAGGAGCAGGACCGGCATGCGGTAGAAGGGGTCTTCGGCGTTGGTCTTCGACGCGATCGTGCCGTTCAGGAGAGGGCCCACCGGTAGGACACGGTGCGCGGGGACCACGACGTCCCGGGCGACCACGCTGTTGCTGCCGCTGCCGGCCAGCCCCGACACGTACCAGTCGTCGAGGACCTCCAGGTCGGTCATCGGTACGGCGGTCCAGAGGAGTTCGGGTGGGCCGGGAGGTCCGGGTGGTCCGGGCGGGTTGTCGGCCGTACCGGCACCGCGTTCGACGCGGACCGTCAGGAGGTGCCAGTCGGCGTCGCGGCAGCCGGTGGCGAAGGCGGAGGTGCCGTTGACGACGTAGCTGCCGTCCGGACGCGCGACCGCCGTCGCGTCGGGGATGAGGGTGCCGCCGACCCGTACGTCAGGGCTCGTGAAGATCTCGTCCTGGGCCTCGTCCGGGAAGAGCGCCGCGATGTAGGCGCAGCCGGCCTGGATCAGGGCCATGAAGCCGGCCGAGCCGCAGGCGGCGGCTATCTCGGACAGGGCGTCGACCTGGGTGTGCAGGGGGGATTGGTAACCGCCGTACCGCCGGGGGACGTTCATGCGGTAGAGCCCGGCGTCCGTCAGGGCCGCGACCACCTCGGGTGTCACGCGCCGTTCCTGCTCCGTGCGGGGCGCGTGCTCGCGGATGAGCGGTCGCAGCGCCCGTATGCGGTCTACGAGGCCGTCGGCCGCGTCGGAAGCGTCGGAAGCGTCGGAAGCGTCGGCAGGGTGCGAGGTTGCGGGCGAAGCCATGGGCGAACCTCCGGGTGCTCCTGGTACTTCGGGTACCTCTCGGGTACTTCGGATACTCCGCGCACGACGAAGTTCTCACCGTCGCGCGGGGCGGATCGGATGTCAACTGGCCCTGCACTGCTAGGAGTTGATGTTCTCCGAGGGGAGGGACAGGAGGGCGCAGAAGTGCTCGGCGTTGTTCTGGTGGCCGGTGGACAGGCGTACCCAGGACTCGTCGGTGAAGGTCAGTCGTACGTCCGCGCCGGTCGCGCAGTACGGCATACGGCGGGCCCCGGCGATGGCGTCCCGTGCGAACTCGGTCAGTACGTCCGCCTTTTCCAGTGTGCCGGTGCCGTGGCGGGTGCCCAGGAAGAGCAGCCGGCGGTCGGTGAGGACGAGGTCGGTGACGTAGCCCTTCGGGCGGCTGGCCCGGTCCAGTTGCCAGGGGACAGTGCGGGCGAGGGTGTCCGGGGCGGCCCACATGACGGGGAAGTCCTGGACCTCGTTCTCCGGTTCCTCTGGGTTCTTCGGTCCGCTCCGGACGGGAACGTCGCCGAAGGGTGAGCCGGAGGCGCCTCCGAGGTTCGCGATGATGTTCCCGATCAGGGGGATTCCGGCCAGGAAGGCGTGGCCGATGCCCTGGGTCACGCGGTCGCCTGTCGGGTGTGGGGCGTGGACCGGGGTTGGCGGCCAGCCCGCCAACTCACCCTGGATGTCGTTCCGTTCCGGGTCCCGGAACCAGCGCAGCCCTGAGACCGGGGACGCCATGCCCATCGCGAACGTGGCCGCAGTGCGCAGCAGGAGATCCTCGTCGCGGTCGGGGTACCAGTCCATGGGCGGTGGGCTCCGATTCGGGCTCGGGTTCGGGCTGGAGGGAGGGAACCTACATGGGCCCGTACATGGGCCCGGACCTGCCTGCTTCACTGCGGTTCGCACCCGTGACACTCCGAAGCCCACGATCAATACAGGCCCTGGAAGGAACCATGGATCTTCAGGCCACCATCGCCGGTTTCCGCAATGTCGCCCCCCTCGATGGCCTGGACGGGGCATGGCGGTGGAGTCTCAACCCGGTACTGCACTTCGCGGGAGCTCTGACCGACGATGGAAAGCGGCTCCTCCAGACCAATCAGCGCGGCAAGCACGACGAGAGCCTCGCCCGTGAAGTGCTGTCCTTCGCCCGCGCGCACGAGCAGGAGCTGATGGGGACGGGACGTTTCCTCGGTTTCCTGGAGGGCCTGCGGGTACCCGGCTACGAGTTCGACGCCGTCGCGGCAGCCGTCCCTGAGGTCCACGGCCATCACAGGGCGCAGAACCCCGACCTCACGGCGGTGACGTACATCGTCTTTCCCGCGTATGCCTGCGAGTTCTCCGGGGGCGAGACCCTCGCCGAAGCGGAGGCCCGGTACACGAAAATGCTCCATCCCGCAGAAATCGGGCGCGAGTCGGTGCCGTTCGTGAAGATGAGCTTCGACAATCCTCGTACCGGCGGCGGAAGCAACAACCCCGGGCGCGCACTGACCTATCCGCGGATCGTCCGCCAGGAGATTCCCGAGCTGGCCAACTCCTCGGGCGGATTCGTGGAGTTCGAGAACCGCTTGGGCAAGGTCTGGCGGGTGGAGTGGGACGGCAGCTGGATCGTGTCAGGGGAGCAGCAGGGAGAGCAGGGGCAGCGCGAGATGAGCCTGGACGAGGTCCTGGAACTCTTCGAGGGAACCCTGTGGGAGGGCGCGCGCCAGTAGCGGCTGTCCCTCGTACGACGGAATCGATCCGCCCCCCTCGCGTGAGCGAATCGTGCAGGCCTCATGGGAGACCCGTGACGAAGGTGGGGGCGGTGGTCCGGGTTGTCTGACCTGCGGATGTCGGGTCGACAACAGATTCGCGCGTGCACAGCGGGGGCCGTAACCGGATCGCGGCGCTCAACGGGGAACCGTACGGCCGTAGTTGCACGTGAATAACGTTGTGCCCCGCGCTGTTCACGATTCAGAACGCGCCTTGAGGGGCTTATGTACGGCTGATACGGTGCCATCGCTTGACACTCACTCCAGCGCTGGCTAATTGGCTGGGTCGGACGGTGCGTCCAGCAAGGGCGGATCGTGTGCATCACGCGTATCGCGGGTGAAGTGTCCTATTTGGCAGTTAAATTGGCAGAATTTTTCTTGGGTGTACGGGGAGCTGTTGCGTGAAGATCCAGGAGCGTACGGGTGCGGGCGGCGGCCGTTCCTCGGTGCCCGCTCAGCCGATGTCCGGTGAGCGACTCCCGGCGCCGCCTCGCGAGCGGAAACCGGCTCTTGCCGCTCTTGCGGTGCTTCTGATTCTGGTCGGTGCGCTGGGCGCGACGATGCTCGTGCTGCGGGCGGGGGACCGGATCGAGGTCGTCAAGGTGACCAAGCCGATCCCAGCCGGGGGGTCCGTCAGCAAGGCCAACACGGCGTCCGTCCTGGTTGCGGCCGACGACGGCATCGACTACATCCCGTGGGAGCAGTTGACCGGCCTGATGAAGTTGAAGGCCGTCAGTGCGATCCCTGCGGGAGTCGTCCCCGTCGGGCAGATGTTCACCGGCGAGACCGGCCTCGTCGCCGGGCAGGCCATCGTCGGGCTCTCCCTCAAGGAGGGGCAGTACCCGAGCACCATCAAGGATGGTGACCTTGTCGCCGCCTACCGTGTCACCTCCACCGGCACCGGTACCGGCTCCAGCACGGGTTCCGGTGACGCCTCCTCGTCCGGCGCCGGCACCAGTCTGATTGTGGACAAGGCAAAGGTCACCAAGGTGGTGAAGGCCGATGACAGCGACGTGATAAGCAGCACCAACCTGCCCGTCACGCTCACCGTCGACAGCACCAAGGCCGCCGATCTTGCTCAGGCAGCTGCCGCCGGCCAAGTGGCTCTCGTGCTCATCCCCAGCAGCTGAAGGCGGCCCCAGAACCATGGCGCTCATCGTTCTTGCCGCCGACAAGGGCTCACCCGGCGTGACCACCGCGGCCGTCGCGCTCGCGGCGGTCTGGCCTCGGCGGGCCCTGCTCGCCGAGACCGACCCGGCCGGCGGTGACCTCGTCTACCGCAGTGCCGCCGCGCACGGCGGGATGCTCAACCCCAACACCGGCATGCTGTCGATTGCCGCGACCGCGCGGCGCGGCCTTGTTCCCGATCAACTCTGGGACCACGTACAGCCGTTGAGCGGCGGGCTCGAAGTGCTCGTCGGGCTCGGCATCGCCGAACAGGCCGCCGGGCTCGCGGGCCTCTGGCCCACCCTCGGCAGCGCCTTCGCGCAGCTCGCCGACTCCCCGAACGCGCCCGCCGACGTCATCGCCGACTGCGGACGCATCAGCGGGGACACCCCTGTCGTCGACCTGTTCCCGCACGCCGCGCTCGTACTGCTCATCTCGCGTACCGAGCCCGAGGCCATCGCCCGGGTACGGGACCGCGCAGCCGCCCTCTCCACCAAGCTGCACGGCGGCCCGCGCGGCGCCGCCAGTCTCGCCACCCCCCTCATCGGGGTCATCCTCATCGCCGACCCGAACAACTCGGGCAAGCTGGTCAACCAGGTCAACGACATGCTCGTACACGCGCAGACGGGTGCCCGGGTTGTCGGCACTCTGGCCGAAGACCCGGCCGGCGCCGAGCAGTTGGCGGGGCGTAAGCGCGGGCGGCTCGACAAGTCGATGCTCATCCGGTCGGCCCGCAAGGTGACTTCGGACCTGTATCAGCAGTACGGCGCCGCATGGACCGTACCCAGCCAGGTTCAGCAGCAGGCCGCCGGTCACGTGCCCGGTCAGCAGCCGGGCCAGCAGACCGGGTACTCCGGCCATGCCGGAGCCGGCCGATGACCGTTGTCGACCACTCGCTGGTCAAGCGGTTCCGGCAGGACGCCGGTGACCGTATCGCGGAGCAGCGGCGGCTCGACCAGTCCTCCAACGTCACGCCGATGTCCGGCGAGGACGAGCGGCAGTACGCGCGGGCCGTCATAGCCCAGATCCTCGAGGACTACGCCCGCACGGAGATCAACGCCGGGCGTACGCCGCTGGATGCCGAGACCGAGGAGCAGTACGCGGCTGCCGTGCACGCCGCGCTGTTCGGCGTCGGGCGGCTGCAGCCGCTGCTCGACAACGTCGACGTCGAGAACATCGACATCAACGGGTACGACCAGGTCTTCGTCGGGTATTCGGATGGGCGCGAGGTGGCGGGGGATCCCGTTGCCGAGTCCGACGAGGAGCTCATCGAGCTCATTCAGGTGCTCGGCGCGTACTCAGGGCTTTCCTCCCGGCCCTTCGACTCCGCCAATCCGCAGCTCGACCTGCGGCTGCCGGACGGGTCCCGACTGTCCGCCGTCATGGATGTGACCCGGCGTCCCGCGCTCTCCATCCGTCGTGCGCGCATGGGCAAGGTCTTCATCTCCGACCTCGTCGGGAACGGGACCGTGACTCCGGAAGTCGCGCACTTCATGGCCTGTGCCGTGCGCGCCCGGAAGAACATCATGATCGCGGGCGCCACCAACGCCGGTAAGACGACGCTGCTTCGGGCCCTCGCCAACGAGATTCCGCCGCACGAGCGCCTCATCACCGTCGAGCGTGCGCTGGAGCTGGGTCTCGACCAGTTTCCCGAACTCCACCCCAACGTCGTGGCGTTCGAGGAGCGGCTGCCCAACTCCGAGGGCCAGGGCATGATTTCGATGGCCGAGCTGGTGCGACGGTCACTGCGTATGAACCCCTCGCGCGTCATCGTCGGTGAGGTGCTCGGCGACGAGATCGTGACGATGCTCAACGCGATGTCGCAGGGCAACGACGGCTCGCTCTCCACGATCCACGCCAACAGCTCGCACGAGGTCTTCAACCGTATTTCCACGTATGCGCTCCAGGCGACGGAGCGGCTGCCCATCGAGGCCAGCCAGATGCTCGTCGCGGGCGCCGTGAACTTCGTCGTCTTCATCACGCGGCGCAACAACTTCCATACGGGCGGCCGGCTCCAGCGCATGGTGACGTCGGTCCGCGAGGTCAACGGCGTGGACGGCCGCGTGCTGTCCAGCGAGGTCTTCGCCGAGACCCCGGACGGCCGCATCGTGCCGCACGCGCCCCTCTCCTGCCTCGACGATCTGGTCGCGCACGGGTACCGGTTGCCCGGCGGGAACTGGGGGTGACCATGACGACGTACAGCAATATGCATGCCTACGGGGACTCGTACGGGCACACGTACTCGGCGGCAGCCGGCTCGCTCGGCTCCATGGGCGGACTGTTCTCCATCGAGGTCCTGTACTCGCTCGGGGCCGGCGTCGCCGTCGGCGGCGGGCTCGCGCTGCTCGCGATCGCGATCCGCGGGCTGCCGGCCAAGCCGGAACACGAGAAGCAGAAGGCCAGCGAGCGCGCGAACGAACTCATCCGGTTCGCGGGGCAGCGCGGTTCGCTCGCCGCCCTCGTCGGACTCGCCGTGCTGGTGCTCACCCGATGGGCGGTGGCCGGTATCGCGGCCGGCGTCCTCGTCTTCTTCTGGGACCGCCTCTTCGGCGGCGCGGCGGAGGAACGGGCCGGCATGCGGCGCGTGGAGGCCCTCGCCTCCTGGACGGAGTCGCTGCGCGACACGATCGCCGGTGCGGTCGGTCTGGAGCAGGCGATCCCGGCATCGGCGCGCGCGGCGGCCCCGGTACTGCGTCCGCACCTGGACGCGATGGTCGACCGACTCCGCTCCCGTACTCCTCTCCCCGACGCGCTTCAGCAGCTCGCCGACGAGATCAACGACGCGTCCGCCGACATCATCGTCGCCGCGCTCATCCTCAACGCGCGGCTGCGCGGCCCGGGTCTGCGTCAAGTCCTGGGCGCGCTCGCGAAGTCGGCGCGCGAGGAGGTCGACATGCGGCAGCGGGTCATGGCGCAGCGGTCGTCAACTCGTCGGTCCGTACAGATCGTTGTCGTGGTGTCGGTGGGCTTCGTCCTCGGACTCGCCATCTTCAACCGCGAGTTCGTGGAGCCGTACGGTACGCCGATCGGGCAGGTCGTCCTCGCCGCAGTCTGCGGCCTGTTCGCGCTCGGCTTCTGGTGGCTGCGCAAGCTGTCGACCATCGAGACACCCGAACGGTTCCTGGTACGGGACGACCCGTCGGTGCAGTTCGTACGGCCGTCACGGACGCCGAACCAGGGAGTTCAAGGCGCGCAGGGACAGCCGCCCTACGGTGCTGAAGAGGGGGTCCGTCGATGAACGACCTGACCATGCCGGTAGTGGTCGGCGCCACCCTGGGCCTCGGCATCTACGTGCTCGTACGGGCGTTGATGCCGTCGAAGCGGAGCGCGGTCTCGCAGGTCGCGCGCATCGACGCGATGCGGGCGCGGGGAGCGGCGTACGAGTCGGCCCATCGCACCCAGGACGCGGGCCGGATCGGCTCGTTCCGTGCCCAAGTGGGCGTCCGTGTCTCGGACTTCTACTTCCAGCAGGGTTGGGAGCAGCGCTCGTTGCGGGCCGACCTGGCGGTCCTGGACCGGAGTTGGGAGAACTTCCTCGCGACGAAGGTGCTGCTGGGTGCGGCCGGTCTGTTCTTCGGCCCGTTCCTCTTCGTCATCGTCCTGACGCTGGGCCTCGGCAAGAGCCCGGCCATCCCGGTCTGGATGGCGCTGCTCTTCGCGCTGATCTTCTTCTTCCTGCCCGACCTGGAGGTACGGCGGGACGCGGCCGACAAACGGCGCGACCTGCGGCGGGTGATCGGGGCGTATCTCGACCTCGTGTCGATGAGCCTGGCCGGCGGCCGGGGTCTGCCCGAGGCGCTGATGGCGGCGGCGGAGGTGTCGGACGGCTGGGCCACCCAGCGCATCCGCAACGCCCTCGCGGACGCCCGTATCACCGGCACCAGCCAGTGGCAGGCGCTCGGTGCACTGGGCGAGGAACTGGGCGTCGAGGAACTCAAGGACCTCTCCGCCTCCCTCGCCCTGGTCGCGGACGACGGCGCGAAGGTACGCGAGTCCCTCGCCTCCCGCGCGGAGACCATGCGGCACCGCGAACTGGCGGAGATCGAGGGCAGCGCGGGCGAGAAGTCGCAGTCGATGCTCGTGGCGCAGCTGCTGCTGTGTGCCGGGTTCCTGGTGTTCCTGATCTATCCGGCGGCGATGCGTGTGTTCCAGGTCTGAGTCGTTTCCCCCAGTACTGCCACTCCCCAAGATTCGTTTTGAGAGGACAACTCACCATGAACGGTCGGAACTTCAACACCGGCGTACCGGCGATGGACTTCCTGGTCGCCTTCCTGCAGGGCCGCGTGCAGCGCGCCCGCTCCGGCGAGCTGGACCGCGGTGCGTCCGCGGTCGAGTGGGTCATCATCTCCGCGGTCGTCGTGGCGATCGTCGGCGTGGTCGCCGCGATCATCAACACCGCGCTGAGCGACGGCGCCAACAAGGTCGGCGACTGCATCAAGGGCGCCAAGGCGAGCGGCACCTGCTGATCGCACGTACGAAAACGGGGTGTACGGGGTCGAGTTGACGGGGTTGCTCGTGGGTGGCGCAGGCAGATGGGTACGCCGCAGGGTGGAGGCCGCACGGATGTCGGCGTCCGCCCGCGGTGACGCCGGGACGTCGGACTCCGGCATGTCCGGTTCCGGTACGTCAGGCTCCCGCACGTCAGGCTCCCGTACGTCTGGCTCCCGTACGTCCGACTCCGGCATGACCGCGATCGAGTTCGTGCTGCTGACGCCCGTACTCTTCTTCATGATCTTCGCGACGGTGCAGTTCGCGCTGTACTTCTTCGCGGACCACGTCGCCCAGGCAGCGGCCCAGGCCGGCGCCCGCAAGGCCCGCGCCATGGCGCACGATCAGCCGGGCGCGTGGCGCGGCGAGGCGCAGGACGTGGTGGACAGCTACATCCAGCAGCTGGGCCCGACGCTGGTCCTGTCGCCGAACGTGACGATGCTCCAGCCGGAGCAGAACACGGTGGGCGTGGAGATCACGGCACGGGTGCCCACGGTGTTCCCCGGGTTCGATCTGACGGTGCACGCGCAGTCGGTGGGGCCGGTGGAGCGGTTTGTGCGGGATGAGGTGAACTGATGAACCCGCCTTCCTGTGTGCGGAATTACGGTGACCGGGGCCTGTCCACCATCGAGGTGGTGATCCTCGCCCCGGTGATGATCATGTTCATCCTGGTGCTGGTGGCCTTCGGGCAACTGGTCGACGGGCGCGGGGCGGTGGACGGGGCGGCGCGGGACGCGGCCCGGGCCGGGTCGATCCAGAAGGATCACGGGACGGCGATGGCGGAGGCCAGGAGAGCCGCGGAGGCCGACCTCACGGACATCTGCTCGGGCCCGGTCACCGTGACCCAGACCAGCGCCGGCTTCGAGCCCGACACCATCTTCTCGGTCGAGGTGAGCTGCGAGGTACGAGGCCTGGCGATGCTCGGCCTGGACATCCCGACGACGCTGACGGGGAGCTTCAGCTCACCGCTGGACCCGTTCCGGAGGACGGCGTGACGCTGACACCGAGGGTGCCCTCTGCCGTACGCGACTGGTCCGAGCGCCGGCGGGCCCGCCTCGACGACCGAGGCTCAGGCGCAGGCGCGGTGATCATCTTCGCCCTCCTCTTCCTCTCCCTCTCCGCCTTCGTGATCGACGGCGGCATGTCCATCTCGAAGCGGGAACGCGCGGCGGACATCGCGGAACAGGCGGCGCGTTACGCCGCCCAGGACATAGACCTCGACGCCCTCTACGGCAACGCGGCGGGCGGCGCCCCGATCAACTTCCAGAACTGCGACGCCCGCGTGAAGGCTTTCGCCCAGG
Organism: Streptomyces sp. NBC_00576; assembly: GCF_036345175.1. NCBI lineage: Bacteria > Bacillati > Actinomycetota > Actinomycetes > Kitasatosporales > Streptomycetaceae > Streptomyces > Streptomyces sp. NBC_00576. The sequence goes on from NZ_CP107780.1 coordinate 6,722,710, forward strand.
AAATGGGCATGTCCGGCGCGGACACGGGCGCGTCCCACTGCGTGGCGGCGAACGCCAACGAGGTGCAGGTCGAGGTGCAGTTGACGTACTCGCCGGTGTTTACGGGGCTGTTCTACGGCGGGGACGTGACGGTACGGGGCGAGGCGGTGGCGGAGAACGAGGTGGGCTGAGGTAGCTCAGCTCACTTGGCGCCGCCGCTGTTGCCCTTGCCGCCGCCACCCCGGGTGTCCTTGGTCGTCATCTTCTCGTTGACCTGCTTGGCGAGTTCGTCGTCCAGCTTCTTGAACTCGCGTACGACGGCGTCGGACATGTCGGCGAGGGCGTCGAGCTGCTGGGTGATGTCCTCGCGGCCGTCCTCCCAGTTGGACTCGAAGTCCTCCAGCGCGTCGTTGACGCTGCCGTCGCCGATGTCGTCCTTGTAGGACTCGAAGAGCTTCTTGGTGTGATTCAGCCGCGTCTTGATGGAGCGCAGCCGGCTGCCGTACTCCTCCAGCTCGCTCAGCGGGAGCGTGAGGTCGGATTTGCCCTTGCCCATGTGCGAGTCCCCCAGGAGCGCCTCGTAGTCTGACCGACGTCTGATCGGCACCGTACAACGGAACGATGCTGGCACGGGAGATCGAGCGGACGAGCGGTCGAGCGGTCGAGCGGTCGATTGATGTCGAGTGAAGCCGAGTGAACGAGTGAACGGGGTGGAGTGAGGACATGGCCCGCTACAGCGAAGCGCAGACGGTCGAGCGAGGTGGGTTCCGGATCAAGGTGCCCGAGTCGTGGTGGGAGTTCGACGTGCGCCCCGAGTCCCGGGACGACTCCATCCGCCGGATGGTCGACGAACGGGTGCGGCAGCGAACGGAGTTGGCCCAGTACCGAGACACGTACACCGCGTTCCTGCAGAAGGCGGCGGCGGACGCGTGGAAGTCGGGCGCGCTGTACTGCGGTTGCATGGCGGAGAGCTTCGGCGGTGACACCCCCATCACCGGCTCCGTGACGGTCTCGATGGTCGGCGGCCGTACGCAGGACGGGGCGCCGCTCTCGAACGACCCGGCGGCCATCGCGGCCCAGTTGGCGGTCAAGGAGGCGAAGAGGGTGGGCGACTCCTGGCGCAAGGTCACCACCGTCGACATCCCGGGCGTCGGTCCGGCGGCGCGTACGTACGGCGTCGAGGACATCGCCGTACCGGGCGACGAACTCGGCCGCACCATCCGCGCTGTGCTGATGCAGACGTTCATCCCGGTTCCGGGCCAGGAGGGCAAGGTGGCGCTGGTGGCGGGCAGCAGCCAGGTGCTGGACCTGGCGGAGTCGTTCTTCGACATCTTCGACGCGATCACCTCGACGTTCCGGTTCAGCGGCTGACCGCCTTCACGTCGAACGGTCGTTCCTAGTAGGTTCACGTGTGCACACGGTTGTCGGTGGCGCGTATGTGACGTGACGGGGGTTGCGGGATGGCGGGGTATCGGCCGGCGGACTGGCATGTGCTGGACCTGGACAAGGACCCGACGCCAGGCGATCCGCAGCGTGTCCGTCAACTGGCCCGTACCTTGCATGACTTCGCGGACGATGTCGCGGACGCGCTGCGGCTCATCAAGGGGATGGCGTCGGAGAACGAGACGCTGGAGTGGGCGGGTAAGACCGCTGAGGTGTTCCAGGACGAGTTCTCGGATGTGCCGAAGAACTTGAAGAAGCTGAAGAAGTCGTACGACCTGTGCGGTGACGCGCTGGTGGACTACTGGCCGAAGTTGGAGCGCGCGCAGGCACTGGCCGACAAGGCGCTGGCCAAGGGCCGGGAGGCGCAGGCGGACCTGTCCTCGGCCAAGTCCCGTCTCTCCTCGGCCGATTCGTGGGTGACGCGGGCGACGAAGGAGTCCGACAAGTACAAGGACGATCCCACCGGCAGCAAGGCCGCCGAGCCGCCGGACGAGGCGAAGGTACGGGCCGCCACCCGCGACGCCCAGCACGCCAAGACCGCCCAGGACAGCGCCCAGTCGGACGTGAACGGTGCGCAGTCGGCCCTCGACGCGGCGAAGAAGATGGCCGAGGACGCGCGGAAGATGCGCGAGGAGGCTGCGGGGGAAGCGAAGCGGAAGATCGACGAGGCCTCCGATGCCGGTATTCAGAACCGGAGTTGGTGGGAGGAGGTCGGGGACTGGTTCACCGACAACTGGGACAGCATCGTCGCGGTGTGCAAGATCGTTGTCGCGGTGGTCGGGGTCGTCGCGATGATTATTGGCGGGCCGATTCTCGGGGCGATTGTGCTGATCGCGGCGCTGGTGGTGCTCGCGGACACGCTTTACAAGTATTCCAAGGGACAGGCGTCTCTGTGGGATGTGGGTTTTGCCGCGCTGGACTGCATACCCGGCGGCAAGGGCCTGACCACCCTCGGAGGTCTCGCCAAGGGCATGAAGTCGCTGGGCAAGGGTGGCCTCAAGGCCATGGCCGAGGGGCTGGGGAAGCGAGGCCTCCGCAGGGAGGCGGACAACGCCGTCGCCAAGGGGAAGCCGGCAGGCGGGCGGTGCAAGAACGGCGATCCGATCGACATGGTCTCTGGCGAGATGCTGATGACCGCGACGGACGTACTGCTTCCCGGAGTGTTGCGGCTGGCCGTCGCGCGCACGCATGTCTCCACCTATCGCTCGGGCCGCTGGTTCGGCCCCTCATGGACCTCCACGCTCGACCAACGGCTCGAACTCGATGACGAGGGCGTGCTGTTCGCCACAGCGGACGGCATGGTGCTGGTCTATCCGCCGCCGCAGGGCGACAGCGGTGTCCTGCCTCAGGAGGGGCCCCGCTGGCCGCTGTCCTGGGACGAGGGACAGCCGGGCGCCTTGAGGGTCACCGACCCCGTGTCGGGCATCACCCGGCTCTTCGCTCCCGTGGAGTGCGCCGAGCACGACACCGGGCTCACGCTGCCCATACAGGCGGTCTGGGACCGCAACGGCAACCGTATCGACATCGACTACGCCACAGACGGCACGCCGCTCGCCCTGAGGCACTCCGGCGGCTATCACGTGGCCGTCGATTCGGCCGACGCCCGAGTCACGGGGCTACGACTGCTCGATCCCGGCAACGGCCCTGTGCCGCTGGTGCGTTACGCCTACGAGAACGGCCGCCTGACCGAGATCGTCAACTCCAGCGACCTGCCGTACCGGCTCACCTACGACGCGGACGACCGAATAACGTCCTGGACCGACCGCACGGGTTCCTGGTACCGCTACACCTATGACGAGGCCCACCGTGTCATCCGCGGCGAGGGTGTCGACGGCGTCCTCGACTGCGCCATCACATACGACACGGAGACCCGCACCACTCGGTACACCGACTCTCTCGGCCGCACCACCACGTATCGGCACAACGAGAGGCTGCAGCTCGTCTCGGTGAGCAACGCGCTGGGGCAGAGCATCGCCAACGAGTGGGACCGCTACGACCGTCTGCTCTCCCGGACCGACGCACTGGGCCGCACCACCGGCTACGGCTACGACCCGGCCGGGAATCTCACCATGGTCGTTCGCCCCGACGGTGCCGTGACCGAAGCCGAGTACGACGAACTGCGCCTCCTGGTGCGGGCGGTGACCCCCGGCGGAGCGGAGTGGCGCCACGCGTATGACAGCAAGGGCAACCACATCGCCACCACCGGTCCGACCGGGGCGAGGACGCGCTACGAGTACGACCGTCACGGCGGCCTCGTCGCCGTCACCGACGCCGCCGGGCGCACCAGCAGGGCACGGTGCGACGCGACCGGGCTGCCCGTCGAGTTCACCGATGCACGGGGTGCCGTCAGCCGGATCCAGCGGGACGCCCTGGGCCAGATCAGGAGCTTCACCGACGCGCGGGGACGCGTCACGCACCGGCGGACCACGCCCGAGGGCCGGATGGTGTGGCGCCGGACGCCGGACGGGTCCCAGGAGCACTGGGTGTGGGACGCCGAGGGCAACCTGGTGTCCCAGACCGACCAGCTGGGGCGTACGACCACGTTCGAGGTCGGCCCGTTCGGCCAGGTCGCCGCCCGCAGGCTGGCCGACGGCACCGCCCACTCGTTCGCCTACGACACCGAGCTGAACCTGGTCGAGGTGAGGGACCCCCACGAAAACACCTGGCAGTACGGGTATGACGCGGCGAACCGCTTGGTGTCCGAGACCGACTTCGGCGGGCGCTCGCTCACCTACGCACTGGACGCCGTGGGCCTGCTCGCGTCCCGGGTCAACGGCGCCGGAGAGACTGTCTCGTTCCTCCGCGACGTCCTCGGCCGCACGGTCGAGACACGGTACGACGGTGTCTCGACCAGCTGCACGTACGACGCCGCAGGCCGCCCGATCCGGGAAGCCGGTCCCGATGCCATCGTCGAGCGCGCCTACAGCGTGGACGGTCTGTTGCTCTCGGAGAGCATCGACGGCAGGACGACGACATTCGAGTACGACGTCCTCGGCCGGCGCATCAGGCGGTGCACCCCCACCGGCATCGAGTCCACCTGGACGTATGACGACACGGACCGCTCCGCAGTGCTCGAAGCGGACGGCCGCCGCATCGTGTTCGGTTTCGACGACCTCGATCGTGAGACGAGCAGGACCCTCCCCGGCGAAGTCCGGCTCAGCCACTCCTGGGACGACACGGGCAGGCTCGCCGCCCAGACGCTGGAACGCACTTCGGCCCCCGACAGGGCGGCCTTCGACAGGGCGGCCTTCGACAGGGCGGCCCTCGACGGGGAAGAGGCCCTGCTCCAGCGGCGCACCTATGCGTACCGCCCGGACGGCGTCCCCACCTCCGTCGACGAACTCACCACCGGAACGCGCCACTTCGCCCTCGACACCAGGGGCAGGGTCACCGCTGTGGACGCGCGAGGGTGGCAGGAGACCTACCAGTACGACGAGTTGGGGAACATCACGCGGGCGTCGAGCCCCGTTGTCGAGGACGGTGACAGGAACCGTGCCTTCGCGGGAACCCGGATTCAGCACACCGGGCGCACCCGCTACGAACGGGACGGGGAAGGGCGGATCGTCCGCACGGTGCGGCGGCTGCTCAACGGGCAGCGACGGATCCGTTCGTACACGTGGAACAGCCGGAGCCGGCTCGTCGGTACGACGACACCGGACGGAGTTGACTGGCGGTACTGGTACGACTCCGCGGGCCGCCGGGTGGCGAAGCAGCGGCTGACCGCGAACGGAGCAGTCGCCGACGAGATCCTCTTCGTGTGGGACGGCACCCGTCTCGTCGAACAGATCACACAGGACGGCTCTGCCACGACCTGGGACTACGTCCCCGGAACCCATCAGCCGATCACCCAGCTCGACCGGGCGGCGCCGGGCCTGGAAACACGCTTCCACGCGATCGTCACCGACCTCTCCGGCGCGCCGGCCGAACTCGTCTCGGCCGACGGCGAGGTGGTCCGGCTGCGGCGGACAACCCTCTGGGGCAGCCGCCTGCCCGAACCCCCGCAGACCGGCGCCACCGACAAGGTCGACTGTCCGCTGCGGTTCCCCGGACAGTACGCCGACGACGAGACCGGCTGGCACTACAACTTCCTGCGCCACTACGACCCGCTCACCGGGCAGTACGTCAGCCCCGACCCCCTCGGCCTCGCACCCGCCACGAACGACAGCGCGTACGTCCCCAACCCGCACCGGTGGAGCGACCCGCTCGGACTGGCCTGGCAGGACCCGGCCAACGGAATGCGGTTCGGGCGGGACCCGGATCTTCCGGAGGGGGATCGCGAGTACACGCGGAACAACCAGTACCCGTCCGATTACCGCGTGCCCACCCACGACTACATGGTCGAGAACTACACCGACGAAGGCCGTGCGATCAGCGGGGTGCCGCGCGACGACGACGGCGCGCGGATCCCCCGGGACCAGCTGACCTGGCGCAACGGCAACGACGAGCTGATCTGGGACCCCCGGGCCGACAATCCCAGGCCGTTCCACCGTACGGTGACCTACGAACACCTGGACCCGGTGGTACAGCATTGGAACCGGGAAGGCCGATTCTCCGACCGCCCCACACGCAACGACTTCTACAACAACACGGAGCACCTGGAAGCGATGGAGTTGAGGGAGAACTCCAGGGGCGGCGGCCGTATGACGGACACGTTCATCCAGGAAGTCGGAGACGGATACTCATGCAGCTGATCACGGCGACAACGGTGATGACGGAGGATTCATGGACATTCGCGCCGTAGTGACGGGCTTCCATGGCGCGGAGCCGCTTCCCGGTCTGCCCGACAGCTGGCACTGGTCGCCGGCTCCCGGGATCGACTTCGCGGGGGCGCTGTCCGCCGACGGGAAGCGGCTGCTCCAGCTGAGCGGCCGCGACTCCTACGACCAGGACCTGGCCGTCGGCACCCTTCGGTTCGCCCGTGAGCACGAGGACGCGATCTTCGCCCGCAACTCTTTCCTGGGCGCGCTCGACGGCTTCGAACCGCCCGCCGGACACCGCTTCGACGCGGTGGTGGGTATCGCGCCCGAGGTCCACCGCTTCTACCGCGTGGAGAATCCGGACCTGACCCCGCACGTCCGGCTGACCTTTCCGGCGTACGCCTGCGAGTTCTCCGGCGACGAAACGCTCGACGAGGCCATCACCAGGTACCGCATGCTGCGCCTGAACCATCTCGGCCGCGACCCCCTCCCCTTCCTGAAGATGCGGTACGCCAACACGCGCACCCGGGGCAAGAGCACGAACCCCGGCCGCGGCTTCACCGAGCCGGCGCGCCTCGTCGAGGAGCTTCGGCTGATGGACGGCGGAACCGGGAGTTTCGTCGAGTTCGAGAACCGGCACGGCGATGTGTGGCGTGCCGAATGGCACGGTGCGTGGTTCGTCGCTGAGTGGAACAACCAGAACGGCACACCGCGGCAGACAGGGCTGGACGAACTCGTCGAGTTCGCCACCGCGAGGCTGTACGACAGATAAGGACGAAGGCCGGGTATGGCGTCCGAATGGGGTTGAGAGAGTGGCGAGAGGCTGCTGGGCCTCGATGATCCCGACGAGTGGGATGCCGCGTTCGAGCGCGGTGATGATCACCTAGGTACGGCGGTGGGGTTGGCGTTCCAGTGTTCGCTGGAGGAGGCGTCGCCTCGGATTGTCAGGGCGATGCAGTTGCCGGACGGCGGCCAGCGCGGGTTCGCGTTCACCGCGGCGGGCACCGCGGCGCGGCTCAACGGTGAGCTGACCCCGGAGCTGTACGCCGCGCTGCGTACGGAGGGGCGTCGCGGCCTCGCCGAGACCGCCATCGACGACACGCTGACGTTTCGTGCTGTTCCGGGTATCTGCCGCCGTGGTTCAAGTGGCAGACGGTCGCGTCAACGGTGCGGGACAAGCTGGAGACCTGGTGGCTGGAGTCCACGTACTTGGTCGAGGTCGCCTTGCGGGCACTGCGAGGCCGCCGTTCCTGAACGGATGTTGATCAAGGAGAAGGGTTCTGCGGTGTGGCCGACGACAGACTGTTGGAGGGTGCGGACGACATCGTCGTCGGCCGTGGTTACGTGGGCCGGGAGAGAGCCGCTGAGGTGGCGGTGGCGGTGCCCGAGGCGCGCACCCGCATTCTCGACTGGCTACGGAACCTGTCCGACGGCGGAGACTGGCGGAGGTTCGAACGGCTCGCGGGAGTGGCGGTGCACCTGCATCCGGACGAGCTTGCCCCGATCCTGGCGTCGGTGCTCGAGTCAGGCGTACCGGGTGTGAACGCGGAGGACCTGGTCGACATGCTCGGCGAGCTGCGGGCCCCCGAAGCGGTGGAGGCGATCAGCTCTCTCGTACAGGGGCGGACGGGCTCCGACGGGCCCCTGTACGCGCTGTGCGTCAAAGGGATCCAGTCGCTCGGGGAGATCGGCACCCCTGAGGCGAACCGGTTTTTGAGGGACGTCGCCACGAGCGAGCCGAGCGCATGGCCTGCCCCGCTGAGGTGGCATGCGGCGGAGGAACTGGGCATCGAGGACGAACTCGGGTTCGACGAGGACGAGATGCTCGGCGGGATGTAGGCGGCCCGTGACGCTTGGAGGACCGGGCGGCTGGGGGTACCCCAGTCCACCGCCGAGCCGTCCAACGCCGCACCGACGTCGTCCAGGTCTTCCCCAACCCGGCCGCCCTCGAACGGCTGGTCACCGCCGTGCTCAGCGAAATGCACGACGAATGGATCGCCTTCCCCCGCCGCTACCTCTCCGAAGACGGCATGACGGCCATCTACGCCGACAACCCGCGCGTCCGATAATGGCGTTAACGTAAGCAGGGAGATGGGTCCAAGAAATGTGGCGTGAGATTGTCGAAGAGTTCACCTCGGCGGAGCCGCGCGATCCCGCAGAACCAAGTGCCGTCGACCGCATCGAAGAGGCCCTCGGGCAGTCACTCCCTGAAGACCTCCGCAGCTTCCTGCTGGAGACGGACGGATTGGTCGGAGCGTACGGCACCGACGTCGTCTGGCCTGCCGAGCGCATCCTGAGCGACAATCTCTACTTTCGGAACGACACACAGTTCGAGCAGCTTTACATGCCCTTCGGCTCGCTCATCTTCTTCGGCGACAACGGCGGGGGAGACCAGTTCGCCTTCGTGCGGAAACCGGAACGCGACGACGTGTTTGTCTGGGATCACGAAACGGACGGCCGCAACTTTGTTTCTGCCGGCCTGGGGAGCTACTTGCGCAGCGCGCTGGGGAGCGGCGGCGGGGAAGACTGGTACCGATAATTGACGGGAGAGGCGGACATGGTGGCCGGGTGGGACTGGGACGGCGACGAAAGCCTGCTGCGTTTTGACGACCCCGCCGAGTGGGACGCGGCATACGAACGCGGCGAGGACTCACTGGGCTCCGCCGCAATCGGGCTTGCCTTCAACTGCTCTCTGGCCGAGGCCTCGCCACGCATCGTAAGAGCGATGCAGTTGCCGGACCGTCACCAGCGGGGGTTCGCGTTCACCGCGGCGGGCACCGCCGCCCGACTCAACGGCGAGTTGACACCAGAGCTGTACGCCGCGCTGCGGGCGGAGGGCCCCGGCCGCAAGAGCATCGCGGGGTTCGCCATCGACGACACCCTCGACTACGTGCCGTTCCGGCAACTGCCGCTGTGGCTCAAGTGGTGGAAGGTCGTGTCAAAGGTGCTGGACAAGCTGGAGACCTGGCGGCTGGAGTCCGTGTACGCGGCCGAGGACGCATGGAAGGGCCTGCGTAGACGTCGCTCCTGAGGGAGATGTGGGCATGCGGCCGGCTATAGGGGTGTTTGGCATCCGTCTGCGTCGACCCCTTGAAGATCCAGGATCGAGACAACATGAACAGCACCTTCAAGTACCGTCTCCGCAGCCCTCTCGGCGGTCTCGCCGCCGACCTGACGGCTGAGTGCACCCCTCCTGGCGCTGGTGACGAATTCTTCCTGCTGGTTGATCGAAACGTGCGCCTCTCGCTGCCCCAAGTTGTCAACTGGCGGGACGCGGCCTGGCTGTCCTTCGGTCTGGCGGTCCATGCGCCCGATCTGATCTCCCGGAATCCTCGCGGAATGTTCGTCCGAGTCCTTTCGTTTGAGTTCCCGCTCGCTCATTTCCGGTCGGAAGTGGCGGCCCTGGCCATGGACGGCTGGCTACGGCAAGAATTCGCCCTGCCCGATCGCGGGTTGCGGGCCGTCTTTGACGAGGAGAAGGGAAGCTATGGGTTCCGTTGGGGAGATTGTGCCGAGCCGTTCTCGGACGGTCTCCCGGAGTAGAACCTGAGAGGATATGAGGCTGAACGGAATGTCCGAGCAGGTCACCCCCATTTCGGAAGCAAGGCTTGCCCGCGCGGTGTTCGGTCCGCTCGGGGGTGTGGTGGAAGTCGGTGCGGTGAACTCCACGGGTACTTGGGAGCTTGCCGATGTCTCGGTGGGTGACTTTCTGGCGCGCAGACAAGGTGACGTGGAGCGACTGCTCACCGGCATCCGATCGGTCTGCGGATTCAGCGACGAGGCCATGGCGATAGTCGAGGAGCTGGGCCGGTTCCGTGACCACGAGGTGCCTGCGGCGTTCCTGCTCCTGTGGTCGGCGGGTGTCACAGGGGTTGTGCAGCCTCATGAAAAGCTTGAAGAACCGCCTGTGGTGCGACGTATGTGCCGGATGGCTGCGGACCTGCAGCTGACGCACTTCCTGCAGGCCTTGATCACGGCCGCCGTCGCGACCGGAACGGAACCCCGGCACGGAGCGTCGGAGGTCGCTGAACTCCTCGGAATCGCAGCGGACTTGGCGGACGCGACGGGCGGCAGCGCCCCGGTGGACATCTTCAGGATGTGGCGAGTCGCCCATCTGCCGGGCATCCTCCGCCCCGAGTCGAACGCGCCGGAGAGCGGGAAAACAGCCTTTCGGAAGTACGACCAGGCACTGGAGGAACTGTTCGCTGCCGCCTGATTCCTTCATTGGGGGCGCCCTTCGACTACGGCTTTCGGAGTGCTCCAGCAGGCTCCGACAACGGCTCCAACTTCCGTACCCAGCACCGACGTCCACCGTGCGGACCGGTCCGCTGATCGGCCTGTCAGGCCGCCGGCGGGCAGGGGCTACGCTGTGGCATGCGGAGTGGGGCCCGTCGTCGAAGGAGACTCGGTGCTGGGACTACTGGGCTTCTATGACGAACTTGACAACCGTCCTGGGCGGCCGAACGGATCGATCCGCGACGCCGTCCAGCCTGTCGGCGAGCCGGACGAGGCGGACTTGGTGGCCTACCTGGATGCCGGCCACGTCCTCATCGACGTCATGGAAGCGGGCCACGACGTCGTCACCGGGAATGCACACCGCCACTCCCTGGGCTGCTCATCACCAGTCACGGATGGCACCTGGCTCTGGCGTCTGGACTTCCCGCACTACGTGGAGACGCACCACGTCCTTCTCCCCGAGGAGTTCGTCGAGCACGTGCGAGGCCTGAACCATCAGATGCCGGCCCTCATCGCGGCGCAGTTCGCCCCCCGTTACAACGAGACCATGCCCCTGGTCGGCTGGGCCTCTGCTGTCCCGTGGCGATCGACCGAGGCCGTGCTCGAACCCGAACCGCGCGCGGTGACAGGCAAAGCAGAGTTCGACGCAGCGATCCTGTCCCAGGCGCGAAACCGACCGCAGGGCGACTGGAGCAAGCCCCGCAAGCCGCGGAGGGTATGAGGCAACACCGCCTCAGCCACGGTCTACGGCTGGAATACCAGAAGACGGAACTGTGTGCTGCGCGCCTGACTGGGCCCCTGCCGGTTGGTCCAGCGGGAGAGTGAGGGAGCGTTCCTCTGCTCGCCGGCGAGTACGGGATTCACGAGGCCGTACGGCGTTCATCGCGGAGTTCGGAGACGGACGCCGCTCCTGAACGAACCTGAGGTCAGGTGGCCGTGTGTGAAGTGTCGGCCTTGAGTGTCTTGACGAACGCGGCGAAGGCTCGGGGCGGGAAGGTGAGTGAGCCGTGGGCCGGGTCTTTGGAGTCGCGTACCGCGACTCGGATGCGCAGGTCCGCTATCTCCACGCAGGCGTTGCCCTCCGCGCCGCCGGAGAAGGTGGACTTCTGCCAGTTCAGGGCCTGAGTCATCGGATGGGCCTCACAGTTCCTTCGACAGGTGGTGGATGAAGTCCCTGGACGCTGTGGGGTCCAGCGTCGCCTCCTCCACCTTACGGAAAAGTGTTCGAAGCGTCCGCAGCTGGGGTTCCGCGTCAATGAACACCGTGTCAGTGGCACCTTCGCGTAGCCCGGTGTCGAGTTGGGGTACCGGACCGCCCATGTACATCATCGAGGCGCCGGCGCCGCCGAAGCCGTCCTGGTCGGTGGGGATGACGCGCACGGTCACGTGTCCCTGCTCGATCCGGTCCAGGATCTGCCGGAGTTGAGCCCGGGAGACCTGACGGTCCGCCACACGGGTGCGCAGGGCGAACTCGTGGATGATCGCCTCGTACGGGGTGGGGCCGTCGCCCTCGATGACTGTGTGGCGCCCCATGCGGAATTCCACTCGGGGCGTCAGCTCGCTCTCGGGCAGCTCCGGGCGCATGTATCCGAAGAGGGCTCGGGCGTAGTCCGGGGTCTGGAGGAGTCCGGGTACGTAAGTGATGAGGACTTCACGCAGGTGCGTCGCGTGGTGCTCCGCCTCGGCCAAGTCCAGATTCACCGGGGGCAGGACTGCCCGGTACTCGTCCCACCAGCCTTGTGTGCGGTCGACGGCCATGGTCGACAACGCCTCGATCAATGGCTCGTCCGCGCAGCCGTAGTGGGCGGCCAGGCGGCGGATGCGGTCCTTGCTGACGCCCGCGATGCCTGCCTCAACCTGACTCATCTGGGTCGAGGTCGAGTTGAGGAACGCTGCCACCTCGCGGGCTTTCAGTCCCGCGGCCTCGCGCAGCTTGCGCAGTTCTGTCCCCAGGCGCACTTGTCGCGCGGTGGGATGGCTCCTCGGCGGCACACGTTCTCCTGTTCTCAACACTCGTCAAATCGCGCCCCGTTCGAGTGGCAGGGTACGCCAGCGGGTTGCTGTGGAACAAATTCATGCCATACCGTCGGTGACGCGACGCATACGCTGCGGAATCACCGGAACCCCGGAAGCGCACCGCCCCGTCCTGCCATGACGGCTGCGGCACAGCCACCGCCCGCCCCCCCCAGCGGCCGATCAACTCCCCTCCCCACCAACGGAGTCAAACCCATGCCCGAAACCGAAGGAAACGCCCCCGCCGCGAACGAACCCTGGGAGTACGTCCTCCACATCCCCCACGACCTCCGCGCCGTCACCGTCTGCCGCCGTACCGTCCGCCTCATCCTCACGATGCACGGACTGATCCGCCTCACCGACGTCGCCGAACTCCTCGCGACGGAGCTGGTCAGCAACGCCGTACGCCACACCAAGGGCCCCGTCGCCCTGCGCCTGCGGATGCGGGACGGCTTCCTGCGGGTCGGGGCGTGGGACGCCGACCCCGAACCGCCCCAACCGCCGCCCTCGCCAGATGTGTTGACGCAGCTCACGCACCTGGAGGAGGGGCGCGGCCTGGCGCTGGTCAGTTCGTGCGCCGATCTGTGGGGCTGGCAGCCGCTGAGCGGGAGCGGCGTCAGGGGCAAGTACGTGTGGGGTGACCTCGTCGCGGCCTAGCTCGTTGATCGCACCGAACAGACGATGGAAAGGAGAGCGGATGGTCGGCTCGTCGCATGAGGGCCTGCATCGGATCTGCCAGAAGGACCCGGCGGGTTTCACGCGCACCCTTCAGCGTGTGCTGCACATTCCCATCCCTGAGCCGCGTGAATTCGCGGTGCTGAACGCGGATCTGACGGAGATCGAGCCGATCGAGCGCCGCGTGGACACGTTGCTGAGAGCGGAGACGGACGAGGGCACGTACCTCTTGGTCGTCGAGTCGCAGGGCAAGCGGGACGAGGAGAAACGGGGCAGCTGGGCCTATTACCTCAGCTACTTGTACGCGAAGTACCGCTGGGAGCCGGTGCTGATCGTCCTGACCCAGAGCAGGTCCACGGCTCGGTGGGCGGCGAGGCCGATCCGTCTGGGCCTGCCCGGCTGGCACTCGCTCACCGTACGGCCGCTCGTGCTGAGCCCGGAGAACGTGCCGCTCATCGCCGACGAGGCCGAGGCCAAACGGGATGTGTTCCTCGCCGCGTTCTCCGCGATGACGCATGGTAAGGGCCCGGGTGCCGCTGCCATACTGAAACCGCTGGCGGCGGCCCTGGAGACCACCGACACCGAAGGCGCGGGGATGCTCGCGCAGTTCGTCGAGTCATGCCTGGGAGATGCCCAGGCCAAGCAGATCTGGAAGGAACTGATGATGCCGGTCAACTACTTCTTCCGGCACGAGGTCGCCGAGAAGGTCCGGGAAGAGGGCCGAGAGGAGGGCCGAGAAGAGGGCATCGAGAAGGAACGCGCATCGATGGTCCTCCGGATCCTCGACTGGCGCGGCATCACGGTTCCGGACTCCGTGCGTGACCGAGTGGAGGCCTGTTCCGACCTGGGGCAGCTCGACATCTGGGCCCAGCGAGCGGTCAACGCGACGAACGCGGAGGACCTGTTCGCCGGCGGAACGGACTGACTGATCCGATCCGGCCGCCGGGACGTGATCCGCGTCAGCGGTTGACCGACTGGATCTCCTGGACGTTGATGTCCTGCGTCGTCTCGAACGTGCCGTTCGGGAGGTTGCCCCCGGTACCGTCGCTGCCCTGCCAGGTGATCTCCCAGGTGACGGAGGCTTTCAGCTGGTACGGGCTGCCATCGGTGGCGCGGAGGTACGTGATCCCGCACGGCGGTGGCTCGGATGCCTTGCCCGCTGCGTACGGCGTGCCGATCGAACCGTCCTTGTTGATCGTGCAGTCGCCCGAGGCTGGGTAGGTGGTGGCGTCGGGCGTCCCCGGGGCCAGGTGGAGGGCGACCGGCTTGGCTGTCGTCTCCGCCCACAGGCCCGTGTTGGGGAGCTCGGCGCGGACCTTGACCTCCTGGAAGGTGCCCTTGTCCAGCCAGACCCAGGTGGGCAGGTTGACGGTGGACTTGGCCGTCGGCTTCAGCTCGACCTCGGTCTCGGGGACCTTGATCTTGTCGTAGGCGTACTCGGCAAGCGTCTTCGGGGTGGGCATGTTCGGGTCGTTCGGTTTCTCGCCCGCGTCGACCCAGAACATGATGCGACCGCAGTTCCACGAGTCCGGGTCGCTGGGGTCAGGAGCGACCCCACGCCAGAAGTAGCCGTCCTTGCCGAGGTTGTAGTTCTCGTAGCCCTTGGCGCTGCTGTTGGTGGGGGAGTGCAGATCGAAGTTGTCGGCCGGCTTGCCGTCCTTGTAGTGGTCGGTCCACAACCCCTTGCCCCACCACGACTCGTGGATGCCGACATCGCCGCCACTGTCCGTGTCCACGAACCTCTTGAGCTGCGCGGGGTTGAACTGGGGCTCGTACCAGCACGCCGGAGGCTTCCAGTTGGGGTCGACCGTACCGAGGCTGCCCTTCTTGCCGTTGCCGCCCCCGCCACTCGGGTAGGTGATCTGGATGTTGGAGACGGAGGCCGACAAGTTGCCGGTGGTGTCGGCGCCACCGTGGGTGTTGCTCTGGGTGTCGTCCTTGGTGTTTCCTCCGCCGAAAGCGTGAGCTGACGTCGCGGTGAGGGCCGCTGTCACCGTCGAGACAAGAGCCGCGGTGAGGACCCTCTTGCGCCACGTCATCAGGAGCAACCGCCCCTCTTTGACGTGGTGGAAACGGACTGCCACACGCCTTGCGGGCTCTTCTGCATCGTGACGGTATAGAACACCTCGGGGTCGGTGCCCGCGGGGTTGCTCTCGGTCTTGCCCGTCTCGCGGTTCTTCGTAGCTGCCTTGCTCTCGTCCGTGCAGTAGCTGAGCTGTGCCTTCGTGTTCTCGGCGAAGAGCGCGACCTTGGGGTCGAACACCGGGAGTGCACCTATGACATCGAGGTTCTTGTCCGTGTACGACTTGATCCATTCGCGGTCCTGGGAGAGACCCGCCCTGGTGTCGTAGAAGGCGAGGGCCTCGCTGTCAGGGTTGTTGGCGATGATCGCCGAGTACCCCGCCCGAAGCTGTTCCTTGCCGTCGTTGAGAACGGCCTGTTCGACGGCGTCGCTGCTTGTCCAGTTCGCGAAGGTCAGCTGAAAACTGCTGGGGATGCTGATCTCCGGGCGCTGGACGCCAGACGCCGCCGAAGCCGAAGCCGAGACATGAGCCGAAGGACTACTCGCCCCCGAATCCGCCCCCTTGATGTCGTCCGGCGACGAATCATCGCCACCTCCGCCGCAGCCGGTGAGCAGGAGGGCCGCTGTCGCGGTGAGCGTGACGACGGTGACGGGCAGGGCGCGGCGGGCCACGGTTGATCTCCCCCGGGTTGGTGTGTACGGCAGAGAACGAAGCTATCAGGGGTGCGTAGAGGGCATTTGCGTGCCGTCAGGGGGTTGTGTGGGGACTGTGAGGAGTGTGTCGTGGCGCTTGCGAACGGTCCGGAGGTCGAGCGGTGCCGGCCCGTTCCGCTCGCCGCCAACTCGAACTAAGTGGGCGATAAAGGACGAGTTCCGTACCCCCGGCCGCCCCCTCCTCCGCCCGGCCCTCCACAGCCCTCCACGCCCGAAATAAGATCCCGATAGGCTCAGCACACCCCCATATCTGCCTCCCACCCCACACGACACGAACCCAGGACACCCGCCATGCCGCGACGCAGCACTTCAAACCGGACGGGAAGCTCGTCGGGAGACCCGTCGGGCAGCCGGACGGGCAGTCGGACCGGAGGTTCGTCGGGGCCGGGAAGCTCGCCGGCGCCGAGGAACCGGACTCCGCAGCCTCTGCCCAGGCGGCGGCGCACCTTCGGTGACTTCGTCAAGGCGTTTCTCGCGTTCGTCGCCCTCGTCGGTCTGCTCGTCGCGGTGCCCTACGCGCTCGCCGTGTTTGTCGGCTGGCCGTTCCCGGACGGGTCGCCGTCCCTGGACTGGCTGCAGGAAGAAATCACGGTCAACACGTTCCTCGGCGTCCTGGGCGTCATCGTGTGGATCGCCTGGGCCCAGTTCACGGCCTGCGTGCTCGTCGAGGTGAAGGCCGCGCTGTCCGGTGTCGGGATGCCGGGGCGGGTGCCCGGGGCGGGGCCGAGTCAGCTGCTCGCGCGGCAGCTCGTCGCCGCGCTGCTGCTGGTCGGAGCCACGGCCGCCTCCCTCACCCCCGGACTCTCGCAGCTCGGGAACAGCTATGACGACAACCAGAGGGGCACCGTCGCCTCCGCGCAGGCCACGCCCGGCGGTTCGCTGAGCGGGATGTTCGCGCAGCAGCAGGAGCAGGCGGCCAGCACCGCCGCCGCGCTCGGCCAGCAGGCCGCGGATGCCGCCAGTCACGCGGAGGTCGGAGGGCCGTCGGTCAAGGCCGGTGACACGAAGTACTACCGGATCCAGCCTCCCGAGGGCCGCCACCACGACTCCCTCTGGGAGATAGCGCAGAGGCACCTCGGCGACGGGCGCCGGTACAGCGAGATCTACCAGCTCAACAAGGACCGTGTGCAGCCGGACGGTTCGCGGCTGTCCGAGGCCAGTCTGATCCGGCCCGGCTGGATCATGCAGATGCCCGGCGACGCCCGCGGCGGCGACCTCGTCGAGATGCCCAGCGCCGGCACAGGCACCGGCATCACCGCTCCCGACGCCGGTTCCACCGTCACCCCGCAGGTCGCCCAGCAGATCAACCAGTACGCCCAGACCGGCGACCACGCCCAAGGAGCCGGCGGCGGACAGCAGGGCGGCACCGCCTCGCTCGACACCAACACCACCCGCATCAGCCTGCCCCAGCAGCGCCCGGCGACCGGCTCCCAGGCCACCCCCGCCGTACTCCACGAGCAGCACGCGGTCACTGAGACCGCGACCTCCGCCGAAGCCGACGCCGGTTTCTCCTTCGGCCTCCCCGAAGCCCTCGTCGGCGCCCCCCTTCTCGCCGCCGGTCTCCTCGGCGCCCTCGGCCGCCGACGCCGTCAGGCCCTGTGGCAGTCGGCGCTCGGTGCGGTCGGCGGGCGGCGCGGTATGGAGCCGCCCACGCCGACCGGTGCCGCCGCCGACGCCCAGGACGCGCTCCTCATCGGCGCCGACCCCGAAGGCGTACGCCTGCTCGACCGGTCGCTGCGCGGGCTCGCCGCCTCCCTCGCCGGAGAGTCCCGTCCGCTCCCCACCGTCTACGCCGCCTGGCTCAGCAACGGCGACCTGCACCTCCAGCTCGCGCAGCCCGCCGGGAAGCCTCCGGCCCCGTGGCAGCTCGGGCAGGACCAGACCTTCTGGCTGCTGTCCCGGACCGACGCCGAGCGGTACGAGGATGTCGACACCGCCGCTCCCTACCCGGGCCTCGTCAGCCTCGGGACCATGGACGACTCGCGCCTGCTGCTCAACCTGGAGTCCGTGCCCGGCATCGTCTCGCTGAGCGGCAGCGAGTCCGACCGGGCCGCCGTATTCGCCTCCGTCGCCGCCGAGTTGGCGACCAACGGGTGGTCGGACCGGATGACCATCACGCTCGTCGGGTTCGGCCAGGACCTCACCCCCCTCGCCCCCAACCGGCTGCGCCACCTCGATGACATCGAGGCTCTCGTCGAGACGATGGAGGCCGAGACCAGGCAGCGGCGCGGTGCGCTCGGCGCCGCCGGTCAGGACTCGGTCCTCACCGGCCGTACCGGGCCCGCCCAGCACACCCGTTGGGCCCCGCACCTTGTCCTCCTCGCCGCCGAGCCCTCCGCCGACTATGCCGTCAAGCTCGCCGAACTCGCCGCCGACGCAAGCCGGTTGGGCATCGGATATCTCGTCGGCACCGAGAGCGGTGATCTGCCCGGTGCCGCCTGGGAGATGGAGATCACCAGCGAGGGCAAGCTCCTCGCGCCCCTCCTCGGGCTCGAACTCGACGCCCAGGTACTGCCCGTTGCCCAACAGCGGGCGATCGTCGAGCTGTTCGTCGCCGCCGACCCCGAGCACGCTCCGGACGGGCCGGCGACGACACCTCCCTTCCTCGTCGACATCAGCGAGCAGGGACGGCCGGCGGTGTACGCCCGGCTCGTGGGCCCGTACGAGATCATCGGCCTCGACACCCCGGACGGGGAGCGCAGCCCGCTCCAACACGAGGCGCTCGCACTGCTGTTGCTGCACCGCGAAGGTGTGCACCCGCGTGTACTCGCCTCGGCGCTCTGGCCGCGCGGTGTCACCGACGACGTACGCGAGGCGCTTCTCGAGCGGCTGCGCGTCTGGCTCGGCACCGACCCCGACGGCACCCCCCGCCTGGCCACCGACGCCAACGGGCGGCTCACGCTCGCCAAGTCGGTCGTGTCCGACCTGGACGTGCTGCGCTCCCTCTACCACGAGGCCACGCAGGGCAGGGGCATCGACAGCCGGGTCGTACGCGGACGGGTGCTCACCGACGCGCTCGCGCTGGTGCGCGGCCCACTGCTCGCCGACCGCCCCGAGGGCCGCTACAGCTGGCTCACGCACGAGATCATCGACGCCCAACTCCCGCTCCTGGTCGCGGACATCGGGCTCGCGCTCTCCGAGTTCCACCTCGTGAAGAACCGCGCCGAGCGGGCCATCGAGGCGCTCACCGCCGCACTCAACTCCGCCCCCGGCGACGAGCGACTGTGGCACGAACTCCTGCGCGCCACGCACACCACCGGCGATACGGACAAGCTCCACCAGGTCGCCGTCGACCTGATCCACCGCAGCGGCGCCCGCGGCCTGCCGCCGCGCACCGAGGCCCTGCTCGACGAACTGCTGCCGACGTGGCGCGACGGCACCGCGGCCGTGGGATGAGCGCTGCGGGATGAACATCGACCAGCTGATCGTGGCCGTCTCCGCCCTCTGGGGCGCGGCGGCCGGGACGCTCGTCCCGCGCGCCGCCTACCGGTTCTCCGTCCCGCCCGAGGAGACCTGGCGGGACCGCTGCCCGCAAGGGCACGCGCTCGGCGGCTGGCTGGGCCGGGCACGGTGCGCGACCTGCGCCGGTACGGCCACCAAGGACCGGACGGATGCCGGGCACCTCGCGGCGGGCGCGACCGGTACCTCGTACGACGAAAGCCAGCCGTCCGACGGAAACGCGTCGTACGGGCCCAGCACCCCCCTCCTCGTCCTCGCCACCGCGCTCGTCTGTGCCGCCCTCGCCGCCGCGACCGGTACCCGGCCCGAGCTCGGGGCCTGGCTGCTGCTGGCGCCCGTCGGGGTACTGCTCGCGGTCGTGGACTTCCGGGTGCAGCGGCTGCCCGACCTGCTGACCCTCCCGCTGGCCGCCGCCGCCCTCGTCCTGCTGGGCGTGGCCGCGCTGCTGCCCGAACACGCGGGCGACTGGCTCACCGCGCTGCTGGGAGCGCTGCTCCTGGGCGGCGCGTACTTCGTGCTCTTCCTCATCAGCCCCAACGGCATGGGCTTCGGCGACGTGAAGCTCGCCCTCGGGCTCGGGGCCGTCCTGGGCTGGTACGGCTGGGGGAGTGTCGTGCTCGGCACGTTCGCCGGATTCCTGTTCGGAGGGCTGTACGGCCTGGCCCTGGTCGTCGCGCGGCGCGCCGGGCGCAGGACGTCCATCCCGTTCGGGCCGTTCCTGATCGCGGGCGCGTTCGTCGGGCTTCTGATCGGGGCGTACGCGGCCTGACGTGAGGCCTGGCAGGGTACTGACGTAGGCTGGAACGGTCCGCCACACGCCTTCCGAAGGGACGCCCGGTGACCGAGAACGCCGACCATCTGTCGTTTGATGTCACAGCCGTCCTCGACCGTGCCGCCGCAGGCGGGCGGATCACCCCGGAAGAGGCGCTCGTCCTCTACCGCGACGCCCCGCTGCACGCGCTCGGCTCGGCCGCCGACGCCGTTCGCCGCCGCCGGTACGCGGGTACGGAGCACATCGCGACGTACATCATCGAGCGCAACATCAACTACACGAACGTGTGCGTCACGGCGTGCAAGTTCTGCGCCTTCTACGCCGCCCCCAAGGACACGGCCAAGGGCTGGACCCGGGACTTGGAAGACATCCTGCGGCGCTGCGCGGAGACCGTCGAACTCGGCGGCACGCAGATCATGTTCCAGGGCGGCCATCACCCGGACTACGGCGTCGAGTACTACGAGAAGCACTTCGCCGCGATCAGGGCCGAGTTCCCGCAGCTCGTCATCCACAGCCTGGGGGCGAGCGAGGTCGAGCACATGGCCCGGATCTCGAAGGTCTCGGTCGAGGAGGCGATCACCCGTATCCACGCGGCCGGTCTCGACTCCTTCGCCGGCGCCGGCGCGGAACTCCTCCCCGCGCGCCCCCGCAAGGCCATCGCGCCCCTCAAGGAGTCCGGCGAGCGCTGGCTGGAGATCATGGAGACCGCGCACGGGCTGGGCGTCGAATCGACGTCCACCATGCTCATGGGCACCGGCGAGACCAACGCCGAGCGCATCGAGCACCTGCGGATGATCCGTGACGTACAGGACCGGACGGGCGGCTTCCGCGCCTTCATCCCGTACACCTACCAGCCCGAGAACAACCACCTCAAGGGCCGTACGCAGGCCACGATCTTCGAGTACCTGCGCATGATCGCCATCGCCCGGCTCTTCATGGACAACATCGCCCACATCCAGGGCTCGTGGCTCACCACGGGCAAGGAGGCCGGCCAGTTGTCCCTGCACTACGGCGCGGACGACCTCGGCTCGATCATGCTGGAGGAGAACGTCGTCTCCTCGGCGGGTGCCAAGCACCGCTCCAACCGTATGGAGATCATCGACCTGATCCGCAAGGCGGGCCGCGTCCCCGCCCAGCGGACCACGACGTACGAGCACATCGTCGTCCACGAGGACCCGGCGAACGACCCGGTCGACGAGCGCGTCATGTCCCACATCTCGTCCACCGCGATCGAGGGCGGCACGGCCCACCCCGAGTTGAAGCTCCTGGCTTCCAACTAGCTCGCCCGTGCTGACGATTCACGCCGCCGACGAGGTACGTACCACCTGGGACTCGGAGAAGCCCCTGAAGGACGGCGCCGTCGCGGTCGACGGAAACCGGGTCGCCGCTGTGGGCCTCCTCACCGAGGTGGTGGAGCGATTCCCGGGGGCACGGGTCCGGCGCTGGCCGGGCGTGCTCGGCCCCGGCCTCGTCCACGAGGGCCCACTCCCGGACGCCCCTACGCCCCGCGAACGCGTGCATGCCGTGCTGAAGGGGGGCGCGGTGGCGGTGCTGGAGGAGTACGTCACCTCAGCCGACCTCCGCTCCGCGGCAGCCCGCAACGATGTCGCCGTGCTCACTCGGACGCGGATTCCGACCCTCGTCGAAGGCGAGCGCGCCGACCTGGCGGTATTCGACGAGGGTGGGCAGTGCGTGGCGACGGTCTGCGCAGGACGCCTGGTCCATAGACGCAGATAGGGGTCTGGCTTCTGTGCCGGGCCAGGGCGAAACGGACCTGCTTTTAGGGGCGTAGGGGCGCGGGGAACTGCGCGACAAGCCCCCACCGCCCTGCACCCGACAAACAACCCCTCTCACCCCGAAAACGCCACCCCAAAAGCCCCCGCATCCTGAGAAACCCCACTGCAATTGGTCGCCGCATCATCAGATTCCGCGTCCCCCTCCTCACACTCCTGATCCCGAAATGTCGACCACATAGAAACCCACGCAACCCCCTTCTCCTCCGCGAACGCCCGCACCTCCGCCGCGTCCGCCAAAGAGAACGTCTCATTGTCGACGTCATTCACACCGATCATCGACGTCAACGCCATCCCCTGCCACGCCCCCTCCTCGGACAGCCCGAAGATGTCGGCGAGCTGATCATGCGTCGCCGCGGCCGAGATGAGCGCGTACTCGCCCATGTCGCCGGTGTGCTCGCTGCTGTAGTTCATCGTCATGATGTTGACGGTGGACACCTGTACGGAGTTGTTGTTGGCCGAGTCGAGCAGGGCCACGCTGTCGTCGTCGAGGCCGGTCGGCATCACGGGCAGGGTGAAGGAGACGCTCAGGTCGGTGCGCTCCTGCTGCAGCAGTGCGATCGCCTTCGAACGGAGCTCGACGGAGTCGGCGTCGGTGAGCGTGTCGCCCTCGACGTCGAAGTCGGCCTGGGTCGAACCGGCGGCGTCCAGGGCCGCGCCGTAGGCCTTGGCCAGCGTGGACGCGCTGTCGCAGACCTCGGCCAGCTCCTTGCCGGACGCGCCGCCGAAGGAGACGCGGACCGAGCCGCCGGTCGCCGTGAGCTTCGCTGTGCGGGACTTGACGGCTGAGTCGCCGATGGCCGTCGTACCGTTCCACTTCGGCGTACACGTCGTACCGTCCGAGATCACGAACGCCAGGTTGTACGTCGCCGGTGAGCCGGCGCTGTCGTTGTCCGACGCGTCGGTGGCGCTGACGTACGGGGCGAACTCGGTCGTCGAGGCCGTGCTCGCCGAGGGCGAGGCGCTCGCCCGGGCCTGTTTGGAAGGGGCCTCGGACGCGGCGTCGGAGCCGCTGTCCGTGGCGCTGTCCGCGCCCGTTGAGCATCCGGCGCAGGCCAGTGTCACCAGACATGTGAATCCGGCGGCCGACCTCAGGAAACGCCTCATCGCGCATGCACCCGCTCTCATGAATGGATCCGGAGCGGAAAGGTCTCACACGAGACTGTCCTTCATGAGGACAGTGAACACACAGCGAGTTCATGGACAGCGCACCGTGAAGGGCGTGAATAGGGGCAAGTAAGCGGGACAATCCACTCCTTTCCATTGGGGGCGGGTTGCGCAGGATTCCGGGGAATCTCTCAGAAGATGCACAGGTTAAGGAGTTTCTCATGGGAGCCTCACATGAGAATCAGAGTTTCGGTCACATAAAGCCCTCCTAGTGTCCGGGGAATGCATTCCGAGCCTGCCATCGAAAACCGAGCCGCCGGCCGCGGCCGTCGCCGTAAGAGCGGCAAGGGGTCCGACGGGTCCGCGGACGGTCCCGTGTTCGTCGACAACTCCGGCCGCCGGGCGAAGCTGCTCCGCCGGTTCGGCACCTTCCTCGGTGTCGTCTGTCTTGGGTATGCCGTCGTGCTCGGCATGGCCTTCATGGGCTGGGGCACGTCGCTCACTCCGTCCTCACTGCTGCCCTTCGGAGGCAACGGGCCTCGTGGCAACCAGGGCCCGGGCAGCAACCAGCAGCCGCAGGGCGGCTTCGGAGCAGCCCCGACGGGCCTTCCCACCGGAGCCGCCACCCCGCCCGCCAGGCCCTCCGGCACCCCGTCGGCGGGCATCGCCACGGGCGAGCCGCCCGCTTCGGCACCGACCGCGTCCGCCTCCGCGTCCGCCTCCGCGCCCGCCACCGCGTCCGCCTCCGCGGACGCCAACTGACCGGAACGCAGCCACCACATGACTACGACGACCACCTCGCGCGGCCGCAGGCGCGCCCCCTCGAAGGTGCAGCGGGCCGCCGGCAAGGCCGCCGCGCTGCAGAAACCGCGAGTCATCCTCGCCCTGCTGCTCCTGCTCGCGCTGACCAGCGTGATGCTGCTCGACGGCTATCTGCGCGCGGAGGTCGGCGGCGACCAGCGCGTACGTACCGGGGCCAGCTCGAACGACGTCCCCGACAAGATCATCGACGGCGGGCCGATCCTCAGCTTCCGCAACGGGCAGGCCGTGACCCAGTCCGTGCCGGAGAAGACCATCGCGCTCACCTTCGACGACGGCCCGAACCCCACCTGGACGCCCCAGGTCCTCAAGATCCTTCAGGAATACGACGTCCCCGGCACGTTCTTCGTGGTCGGCTCGATGGTGTCGCGCTACCCGAGCATCGTGCAGACGATGGTCGAACAGGGCGACGAGATCGGCATCCACACCTTCACGCACGTCGACCTCTCCTACCAGAGCGACGCCCGCGTCAACCGCGAGATGCAGCAGACGCAGCTCGCGCTGGCGGGCGCGGCCGGCATCACGACGACGCTGTTCCGGGCGCCGTACTCGTCGGAGGCGGACGCCATCGACAACTACAGCTGGCCCGTCTACAAGAAGCTCGGCGAGGAGGGCTACACCAGCGTCTTCGTCGACACCGACAGCGACGACTGGAAGCGCCCCGGCGTCTCGAAGATCATCAAGTGGGCCACGCCGGAGGACGGCAAGGGCGCCTCGGTGCTCTTCCACGACGCCGGCGGCGAGCGCTCGCAGACGATCAAGGCGCTGCCGACGTACATCAAGAAGATGAAGGCGGCGGGCTACACCTTCACCACCATCAGCGGCGCGATCCAGCAGCAGGAGTCGAGCGCGCAGCAGACGGCCACCGGTACGGGCACGGGAACAAGTACGGGTACGGGTACGGGTGCCACTGCGGGCTCGGGCACGGGCTCGGGCACAAGCGCGGCCACGGGTGCTCCGGGCACCGCCGAGGGCCAGCTGCCCGGCGGCGCGCCGACCGGCCAGCAGGGCAACGGGCAGCAGGGCAACGGCCAGTTGGGGAACGGCCAGCAGGGCAACGGCCCGGGACGCGGCGGCGGAACGTCGAACCTCCAGGCCGCCCACCGCACCGCCACCGGCGCGACCCTCTACGAGGGCAAGGCCCTCATCGCGGCCGTCGCCGTCGCCGAATGGGCTGTACCGGGGCTGGCCACCGGACTGGCGGTCGTCGGCTTCGCCGTCATGGGCCGGTTCGGGATGATGCTGATCCTCGCGCGCCGCCACTACCGGCAACGCAACCGGAAACGCGGCAAGGGCGGCAAGGGCGGGAAGTTCAGCTGGGGACCGACGGTCACCCGGCCGGTGACCGTGATCGTGCCCGCGTACAACGAGAAGGAGTGCATCGCCAACACCCTTGAATCACTGGCGAAGAGCACCCACCCGATCGAGATCATCGTCGTCGACGACGGCTCGGACGACAACACGTCCCAGATCGCGCGCGACGCGGCCCTCTCCTTCGGCATGACGAACGTCCGGGTCATCCGCCAGGAGAACGCGGGCAAGCCGGCCGCCCTCAACAACGGTGTACGCAGCGCCAGTTACGACATCGTCGTGATGATGGACGGCGACACCGTTTTCGAACCGGACGCCGTCCACCAGCTCGTGCAGCCCTTCGCCGACCCCGAGGTCGGCGCGGTCGCGGGCAACGCCAAGGTCGGCAACCGCAACACGATCATCGGCGCCTGGCAGCACATCGAGTACGTGATGGGCTTCAACCTCGACCGCCGCATGTACGACCTGCTGCGCTGCATGCCGACCATCCCCGGCGCGATCGGCGCGTTCCGCCGCGACGCGGTCCTCGACGTCGGCGGCATGAGCGAGGACACGCTCGCCGAGGACACCGACATCACCATCGCGATGCACCGCGCGGGCTGGCGGGTCGTCTATCAGGAGCACGCCAAGGCCTGGACGGAGGCGCCCGGTTCGCTGAAGCAGCTGTGGAGCCAGCGCTACCGCTGGTCGTACGGCACGATGCAGGCACTCTGGAAGCACCGCAAGTCCCTTACGGACAAGGGGCCTTCGGGCCGCTTCGGCCGCGTGGGCATGCCGTTGGTGGTCATCTTCCAGATCATCACCCCGGTCTTCGCCCCGCTGATCGACGTCTTCACGGTCTACGCGATGATCTTCATCGACTTCCAGGAGGCGATCCTGGCCTGGTTGGCGGTCCTGAGCATCCAACTCGTCTGCGCGGCCTACGCGTTCCGCCTGGACCGCGAGCAGTACCGGTACCTGCTGATGATGCCGCTGCAGCAACTGGCATACCGCCAGATGATGTACCTCGTCCTCATCCACTCCTGCATCACCGCTCTCACCGGCGGCCGCCTGCGCTGGCAGAAACTGAAGCGCACAGGCGAGGTCGGCACCCCGGCGGGGGCGAGCTGATGAGCTGGGGGACGGATCAGCAGGGCTACGGCCACAACCATGCCAACGGCGACAACTACGGCTACGAGTACGGGCAACAGCCGTACCCGCAGGAGCCGTACCCCCAGCAGTACGTCGACTACGGCCAAGTCGCCTATGAGCAACGGGAGTACGCGGCGGAGTACGCGCCGGAATACGTGCCGGGGTACGTGGAGGAGCCGGAAGCCGCCACCCACGACACCAACCTCGGCGACGTCGATGTCGATGGCGATGTCGATAGCGATAGCGATGTCGATAGCGATGTCGATGGCGAGGAGAACCTCAACGACACCAGGGAGACAGACCTCCCGAACCCGCCGAAGGCGAAGAAACCGGCAGGCCGCGACCGTTACTTCGACACGCTGCGCGCCATCGCCCTCGTGCGTGTCGTCGCCTACCACACGTTCGGCTGGGCCTGGGCGGGCATGGTGTTCCCGTCCATGGGGATCATGTTCGCCCTCGCCGGCACGCTGATGGCGAAGTCCCTGGAACGCCCCGCGCTCAAGGTGATCAGGAGCCGGGTCCGCCGCCTCCTGCCCCCCTTCTGGTTCTGGGGCTTCTTCGTGATCGTCGCGATGATGATCCACGACTGGATGCCGGGCTGGCAGATCGTCTTCTGGGTCGTGCCCCTCGGCGACCCGCCGGGCAACGCCTGGGGCCAGCAGGCCTGGGAGATCCTCTGGTACCTGCGCACGTATCTCTGGTTCGTCCTGCTCTCTCCGCTCCTGCTGCGGACGTTCCGCCTGGCCCCGGTGGCCGTACTGCTCCTCTCCCTGGCCCCGATCGTGGTGTTCCACTACCTCTGGGAGCCCCCGGACAACCGCTTCGGCAACGGCCTCACCGACCTGGCCACCTTCCTCTTCTGCTGGGTCCTCGGCTTCGCGCACCGGGAGGGCGTACTGCAACGGCTCAAACCGGCGTTGGTGGTCCTCTTCTCCCTGGCCGCCATCGGCTTCGGCGGCTGGTACGCCTTCACTCACCAGGCCGAGACGGGCTCCTACGATCTCGACGACATCCCGCTCGCTCAGGCGTTCTGGTCGGCGGGCTTCGTGACGCTGCTGATGTACGCGAAGGCGCACTTCGAGATCGACTTCGCGGGGCTGACCCGCTACAAGCGGCTCGACCGGATCGTGACGATCTTCAACGCGCGCGCCGTCACGCTCTATCTCTGGCACGAGATCGCCCTGATCCTGGCCGTCCCGCTGATCGACCAGTTCTGGAACGTCCCGGCCTTCGAGAAGTACCTGCCGCTGGAGAGCCAGTGGTTCATGTTCGGCATCGGCTGGATCCTGATCGCCGTGTTCGTTCTGCTGTGCGGCTGGGTGGAGGACGTGGCCGGCAAGAAGAGACCGAAACTGCTGCCGTAGCCGGCCGACCGACTGGTGTGCCGACGGGGCGGGCGCCTCAAGTACACCCGCCCGCGCCCGTGCCGCTGGGGGGCCCTGAGGTACGTACTGCCACAATGGGCACGTGACCCGCGCATCCCTGAACAAGCAGCCGCACGAAGTCGCCTCGATGTTCGACGACGTGGCGGAACGGTACGACCTCACCAACGACGTGCTGTCTCTCGGCCAGGATCGTGTGTGGCGCAAGGAGGTCGCGAAGGCGGTCGACGCCCGCCCGGCGCAGAAGATCCTCGACCTGGCCGCCGGTACGGCCACCTCCTCCCTCCCCTTCGCCCGCACAGGCGCGTACGTCGTCCCCTGCGACTTCTCCCTCGGCATGCTCAGGGTCGGCAAGCGCAACCACCCCTGGCTGCCCTTCACGGCGGGCGACGCCACCAGGCTGCCCTTCAAGGACGACACCTTCGACGCGGTGACGATCTCCTTCGGACTGCGCAACGTCCAGGACACCGGCGCGGCCCTGCGCGAGCTGTACCGGGTCACGCGCCCCGGCGGACGGGTCGTGATCTGCGAGTTCTCACACCCGACGTGGGCGCCCTTCCGCACGGTGTACACGGAGTACCTGATGCGCGCCCTGCCCCCGGTCGCCCGCGCGGTCTCCTCGAACCCCGACGCGTACGTCTACCTCGCCGAGTCCATCCGCGCCTGGCCCGACCAGCCGGCCCTGGCCGAACTGCTGCGCGACGCGGGCTGGTCGAAGACGGCCTGGCGCAACCTCACGGGCGGCGTGGTGGCCCTGCACCGCGGCTTCAAGCAGCAGTAGCTGTCCCTGTCCTCCCCTTGTTCCCCAGTTCTCCCAGTTCCGCCACTTACCCCCGTTCCCCGTTCCCCGCTTCCCCTGTTCCTGCCGGTCACCTGACCGCCTCGAAC
The DNA here is from genome assembly GCF_036345175.1 of Streptomyces sp. NBC_00576. NCBI lineage: Bacteria > Bacillati > Actinomycetota > Actinomycetes > Kitasatosporales > Streptomycetaceae > Streptomyces > Streptomyces sp. NBC_00576. The sequence continues at coordinate 6,751,152 of NZ_CP107780.1, forward strand.
GCGTCTCCGGGCCGCTCGAGTTCACGTTCCAGCCCACCCCTGGGCGGCTGCGGGAACCGCGGCTCGCGCACCCCCGCGCCCCCGCCGCCTTCGCCCTCCCCGAAGTCGAACCACACGGTGACGACGGCACCGTGCGGTATCGCGACGCCCGGCGGCGGATACTGCCGTACGACGTAGTCGACGACGGTGAGATGGAATTCGGGCCGGTCGGGCGCGGCCAGCAGCACCCCGTGTGACCTGGCCCTTTCACGCGCGTCCACGGCCATCAGGCCGACGAGCTTCGGTACGCGCACTTCGGGTGTGTTGGGTGTTATGCGCACAGACTTCACCCCCAGCGGTACGGGCAGGGTAACCCCGGCCGCGCACCGCCCGGAAGCGCTGAGTGGTTTTCCGCGTCAGGCGGTCACTGTCTGTGATGAGTCCCGGTCATAGATCGAGCCGATAGCAGTGCCCCTCCTGCTTCAGCGTCGGCGTCGTGAAGACGTCGGTGAGGCGCATGCCCAGCCGTCGGGTGACCGCGATGGACCGCTCGTTGCGGGCGTTGACCATCGCGACCACGCCGGACACGCCCGCCGCGCGCACCCGCTCCAGGGTCAACTCGGCTGCCGCGGTGGCGTAACCCTGGCCCCAGTGGGCCCGGCCGAGCCGCCAGCCGATCTCGATCTCCCCCTTGGGGCCCCAGTCCTGCGGCCACGGTTGCGCGCCGGTGAAGCCGATGACCTGGTCCGACTCGTCGAGCATGGTCCAGAAGCAGAACCCGTACTCGGCGTCGTGCCGGCGCTGGCGGGCGGTGAGCTCCTCGTAGACGGACAGTTCCGCCGATCTGCCCCCGTGGAACTCCATGACGTCGGGGTCGTCGAAGACGCGGTGCCAGGCGAAGGCGTCCTCGTCGGTGGGAACACGGAGGCGTACTGGGGGGAGTGCTCGGTCCACGGGGCAGCCCTTCAGCCGGGTGATCGGTACTGCTGAATAGACTGCCCATGTCCAGTGCCGGTCGGCACGCAGATTTGAGAGTCTTGGGGAGAACCCGTCGTGACCGAGCCCCTCTCCGAAAACACCGCCGATGTGATCGTCGTCGGGGCCGGGCCAGCCGGTTCCACCACCGCCTACTACCTGGCGAAGGCCGGACTCGACGTACTGCTGCTGGAGAAGACCAGTTTCCCGCGCGAGAAAGTGTGCGGCGACGGTCTGACGCCCCGGGCGACCAAGCAGCTCGTCGCGATGGGCATCGACATCTCCGAGGAGGCCGGCTGGCTGCGGAACAAGGGCCTCCGCATCATCGGCGGCGGCGTCCGCCTCCAGCTCGACTGGCCGGAACTCGCCTCCTTCCCCGACTACGGCCTCGTCCGCAAGCGCGACGACTTCGACGAACAGCTCGCCCGCCAGGCCCAGAAGGCAGGCGCGCGGCTGTACGAGCGCTGCAACGTCGGCGCCCCGATCACCGACGACCGCACCGGCCGCATCACCGGCGTGCACGCGAAACTCGGTGAGGACAAGCGCGAGGTCACCTTCCACGCCCCGCTGGTGGTCGCGGCCGACGGCAACTCCACCCGCCTGTCGTTGGCGATGGGCCTGCACCGCCGCGAGGACCGCCCGATGGGCGTCGCGGTCCGTACGTACTTCACCTCTCCGCGCCACGAGGACGACTATCTGGAGTCCTGGCTGGAACTCTGGGACCGGCGAGGGGCCGAGGACCGTCTGCTCCCGGGCTACGGCTGGATCTTCGGCATGGGCGACGGCACCTCGAACGTCGGTCTCGGTGTGCTCAACACCTCGGACTCCTTCAAGGAGCTGGACTGGCGCGAGGTGCTGAAGGCCTGGTGCGCGTCGATGCCGGAGGACTGGGGCTACACCCCCGACAACATGACCGGCCCGATCCGCGGCGCCGCCCTCCCCATGGCCTTCAACCGGCAGCCCCACTACACGAAGGGCCTGCTGCTCGTCGGCGACGCCGGCGGCCTGGTGAACCCCTTCAACGGTGAGGGCATCGCCTACGCCATGGAGTCCGGCCAGATCGCCGCCGACGTCATCGTCCAGGCCTCCGCGCGGGCCACCCCGGCCCAGCGGGAGATCGCGCTCCAGCGCTACCCGCGCGTGCTCAAGGACACCTACGGCGGCTACTACACACTGGGCCGCGCCTTCGTGAAGCTCATCGGCAACCCGAAGGTCATGAAGATCGCGGCCGAACGTGGCCTGACGCACCCCTTGCTGATGAAGTTCACCCTGAAGATGCTGGCCAACCTGACCGACCCGACGGGTGGCGACGCGATGGACCGGATCATCAACGGCCTGAGCAAGGTGGCCCCGAAGGCGTGACCGGCGCAGGCCCTCTCAGGAGGTGAGGGCCTCCTGCTTGGCGGCCCGTCGCGCGAACACTTCCTCGCGACGGTCCGCCACCTGCCGCAGCGCGTCCTTGCGCTCCCGCGTGGAGAGCCGGTCCAGATACACGCGCCCGTTGACGTGGTCGGTCTCGTGCTCCAGACACCGGGCGAAGTACCCCGTCCCCTCGACGACAAGAGCGTTCCCGTCCTGATCGAGCCCGCGCACGACGGCACGATCCGGGCGGGGTACTTCCATCACGGCCCCCGGCACGGACAGGCACCCCTCGCCCTCGTCGAGGAGGCGCCGGTCGCCGGCGACGAGCGGCTCCAGTACCGGATTGACGATGTGTCCGACATGCCGGACACCGTCGTCGTCCGGGCAGTCGTACACGAACAGCCGCAGACCGACGCCGACCTGGTTGGCCGCGAGCCCGGCTCCGTCGGCCACATACATCGTGCGGAACATGTCGGCGATGAGCGCGGCGAGTTCGGGCCCGAACTCGGTAACGTCCCGGCACGGCTTGTGCAGCACTTCTTCACCGACTTCGGTGATCCGCCGCACGGCCCCAAGCCGTGCCTCGGGCGTGAGCCGCGGATACGAGTCGACGGGCCTGCCCTGTACGAAGACACGAGGCATCGCTGTCTCTCCTTCTGCTGTGCGGAGTACTGAGGAAGTACCGAGGCCTCAGCCTCACACAGCCATCCCCTGCGGGGACGGAGAGCGGAGAAGAGCGAAGGGTCGCTGCCCGACAACGGCAGCGACCCTCACCCGTGAATCCTTGACGGCCTCGACGGTCCGCTCAGAGAACGCGCACCGCACCCGACGCCGGGTACCCGGACAGGTCCTGGACGAGGACGCCCTTGGACGGGTTGGCGGCATCCAGGTACTGGCCGTTACCCACGTACACCGCCACGTGGTACGCCGAACCCTTCGCACCCCAGTACAGGATGTCCCCGACCTCCAGGTTGGAGAGCGAGACCTCCGTGCCGACCGTCGACTGGTCCTGCGAGACCCGGGGGAGGTCCACGCCGACCTGCTTGAACGCGGCCTGCACCAAGGAAGAGCAGTCCCACGCGTTGGGGCCCGTGGCGCCCATGACGTAGGCGTCGCCCACCTGCTCGTTGAGGAAGGCGATGACGGCCCCGACGCTGCCGCTCGCGGGGGCGGCCACCTGCGACGTCTCCGAGCTGGAGGAGGAGTCGGAGGACGAGCTGGAGGCGCTAAGCGTCGCGCGCTCGGCAGAGCGGGAGACAGCGGCCTCCGCAGCGGCCTTGCGGGCGGCCTCGGCCTTCTCCTTGGCCTCCGCCTTCTGCTTGGCCTCCGCGAGGTCCTTCCTGGCCTCCTGGGCCGCCTTGGCGGCTGCGGCGTCACGCTCGGCCTGGAGCTCGTAGTTCGCGGCGGCCTGCTGCGTGGCGTCCGCGGACTCGGCGATCTGAGCGGCCAGGTCGGCCGTGAGGGTGGGCAGTTCGAGTGTCTGCGTCACAGGCTCGGCGGCGTTCGCCGCACTGGACGCACCCGCCACTGCCAGGGTGCTGAGAACGCCACCGGCGACTCCTGCGCGCATGGCCAGCGACGAGCTGGCTGCACGCCGGGGCTTCCGGTGGCTTCGTATGTGAGCGGTAGCGGTGTGGGACATGGGTACTAGCGGTACCAGGGGCTCCTCCATACCTTCAAGAAACGTGTGCTGCGCCACAGTTGTTCAATGGAGCCCCCAAATTCCCTGTGCGTCACTCTTTATTGACGCCGTAACGGGCATTGCGGACACCTGTGATCATGCCTGTGATCATGCACTTTCATTGGTACGCCCGAATTGCCCGCTGCTTACCATCGGTTGCGGTCCGTGGCCAACCCCCGATCTTCACAGTCCTTCACACATGTGGCACAGGTCACGGAACGGTCACCGGTCGGGGTGCGTCACGCGCGGGAATCGGCGGTCGCCCCCGCTCGTGAACGCATGCACGCACATGCGGGCGTCCACATTCGCCACTCACCTTCGTCCGGTGTGTGAATGCGCTCCACTATCAAGTGGTCCCGTCCATCTCCAATTTGCATGCAAGGGAAGCCTCTTGATATGGAGACGCCGCTCGTGACCAGCGACGACGGGAGAAAATGTCACCTCTGGTGATCGCGTGGACGCTTCGGGTGTGAAGATCACCGCTCATCCGACTTCATGATCCTTCGTCAGGTGGTGGAGATCACAAAGGTTGGGTAATACCCCGTGTCGCAGATCACAGACCGCCGGGCATAGGATGCGAGGCAGTTGGGCTTGTGACCTGCTTCACATGTTCTCGATCTTCGCCGGGACGGGCGTGGTTCGGGGGCGGACGAGGTGGCGTGGGCCCGATGCAATCGCCAGCAGTCAGTGCCGACTGAGAGGAGCGAGGAGCGGTGAACGCGTATGCGCCCATCCTCGTACTGGGAGCCCTCGGGGCAGGCTTTGCGATCTTCTCCGTGATCGTGGCTTCGCTGATCGGCCCGAAGCGGTACAACCGGGCCAAAATCGAAGCTTATGAATGCGGGATCGAGCCGACACCCACGCCGGCCGGCGGTGGGCGATTCCCCATCAAGTACTACCTGACGGCGATGCTCTTCATCGTCTTCGACATCGAGATCGTCTTCCTCTACCCCTGGGCCGTCACCTTCGACGCCCTGGGTGTTTTCGGGCTCGTGGAGATGCTGCTCTTCGTGCTCACCGTCTTCGTGGCGTACGCGTACGTGTGGCGGCGCGGCGGCCTGGAATGGGACTGAGGGGCCTCTAAGCATGGGACTCGAAGAAAAACTGCCGAGCGGATTCCTGCTGACCACCGTCGAGCAGGCCGCAGGCTGGGTGCGCAAGGCGTCCGTCTTCCCCGCCACGTTCGGACTCGCCTGCTGTGCCATCGAGATGATGACCACCGGCGCGGGCCGCTATGACCTCGCGCGCTTCGGCATGGAGGTCTTCCGCGGTTCACCCCGCCAGGCGGACTTGATGATCGTGGCCGGCCGGGTCAGCCAGAAGATGGCGCCGGTGCTGCGGCAGGTCTACGACCAGATGCCCAACCCCAAGTGGGTGATCTCCATGGGGGTCTGTGCCTCCTCGGGCGGGATGTTCAACAACTACGCCATCGTGCAGGGCGTCGACCACATCGTCCCGGTCGACATCTATCTGCCCGGCTGCCCGCCACGGCCCGAGATGCTGATCGACGCGATTCTCAAGCTCCATCAGAAGATCCAGACCTCCAAGCTCGGCGTGAACGCCGAGGAGGCGGCCCGCGAGGCCGAGGAGGCCGCGCTCAAGGCGCTCCCCACGATCGAGATGAAGGGGCTGCTGCGATGAGCGACGCGAACGGCACCGGAGCAGGCGGGGCCAGCAACGGGGTCAACCCCGAGAAGGACCTCGCCGCCTCCAACCTCCCCGGCCAGCGCGGCGACGGCGGCGAGGAGATCCGCGTCCAGCGCGGCATGTTCGGTGCCGCCAACGGTGGCGACACCTCCGGTTACGGCGGCCTGGTCCGCTCCGTCCGGCTCCCGGGCGCCTCCGCGAGGCCGTACGGGGGCTGGTTCGACGAGGTCGCCGACGAACTGGAGGGCGCTCTGGAGGAGCAGGGGCTGGTCCCCGAGAACGTGATCGAGAAGACGGTCGTCGACCGCGACGAGCTGACGTTCCACGTCGAACGCACGTACCTGCTCAGCGTCGCCCAGACCCTGCGCGACGACCCCGCCCTGCGCTTCGAACTCTGCACAGGCGTGAGCGGAGTCCACTACCTGCACGACAAGGGCCGCGAGCTGCACGCCGTCTACCACCTGCGCTCGATCACCCACAACAGGCTGATCCGCGTCGAGGTCAGCGCCCCGGACAGCGACCCGCACGTCCCGTCCCTGGTCTCCGTCTATCCGACGAACGACTGGCACGAACGCGAGACGTACGACTTCTTCGGGATCGTCTTCGACGGCCACCCGGCCCTGATGCGGATCATGATGCCGGACGACTGGCCGGGCCACCCGCAGCGCAAGGACTATCCCCTCGGCGGCATCCCCGTCGAGTACAAGGGCGCCCAGATCCCGGCTCCGGACCAGCGGAGGTCGTACTCATGAGCACGCAGCACGCAACTCCGCGCGAGACCACCGAGGGCACCGTCTATACGGTCACCGGCGGCGACTGGGACGAGGTCGTCCAGTCCGCGGCCCGTGCCGACGACGAGCGCATCGTCGTCAACATGGGCCCGCAGCACCCCTCCACCCACGGTGTGCTCCGCCTCATCCTGGAGATCGACGGGGAGACGGTCACCGAGGCCCGCTGCGGCATCGGCTATCTGCACACCGGTATCGAGAAGAACCTCGAGTTCCGCACGTGGACGCAGGGCACGACATTCGTCACGCGCATGGACTATCTGACGTCCTTCTTCAACGAGACCGCCTACTGTCTCGCCGTCGAGAAGCTCCTCGGCATCGAGGAGCAGATTCCCGACCGCGCCACGCTCATCCGCGTGCTCCTGATGGAGCTCAACCGGCTGTCCTCGCACCTGGTGTGCATCGCCACCGGCGGTATGGAACTCGGCGCCACCACGATCATGATCTACGGATTCCGTGATCGTGAAATGATTCTCGACATCTACGAGCTCATCACGGGCCTGCGGATGAACCACGCGTACATCCGCCCCGGCGGACTCGCCCAGGACCTGCCGCCCGGCGCGGTGGACCACATCCGCGAGTTCGTGAAGAAGATGAAGAAGAACCTTCCCGAGTACGACAAGCTCGCCACCGGGAACCCCATCTTCAAGGCCCGTATGCAGGACGTCGGTTACCTCGATCTGGCCGGCTGCATGGCCCTCGGCGCCACCGGCCCGATCCTGCGCTCCACCGGCCTTCCGCACGACCTGCGCAAGAGCCAGCCGTACTGCGGCTACGAGACGTTCGACTTCGACATCCCCACCGCCGACTCCTGCGACTCCTACGGCCGCTTCTTGATCCGTCTGGAGGAGATGCGCCAGTCGCTCAGGATCGTCGAGCAGTGCCTGGACCGGCTCCAGCCCGGCCCGGTCATGGTCACCGACAAGAAGATCGCCTGGCCCGCCCAGCTCGCCCTGGGACCGGACGGCCTGGGTAACTCCCTGGACCACATCAAGAAGATCATGGGCACCTCCATGGAGGCCCTGATCCACCACTTCAAGCTGGTGACCGAGGGTTTCCGCGTCCCGCCGGGACAGGCGTACGCGGCCGTCGAATCACCCAAGGGCGAACTCGGGGTGCACGCCGTTTCCGACGGAGGCACCCGCCCCTTCCGGGTCCACTTCCGCGACCCGTCCTTCACCAACCTGCAGGCCATGGCGGCGATGTGCGAGGGCGGCCAGGTCGCCGACGTCATCGTCGCCGTCGCGTCCATCGACCCCGTGATGGGAGGCGTCGACCGGTGACCACCACTCCCGAGGGCGTCAGCCTGGGCATGCCCCAACTGCCCGCGCCCGCTTACCCGGATGACGTTCGAGCCCGGCTCGAAGCGGACTCCCGCGAGGTCATCGCCCGCTACCCGGACTCCCGGTCCGCTCTCCTGCCGTTGCTGCATCTCGTGCAGTCGGAGGAGGGCCATGTCACGCGCACCGGGATGCGGTTCTGCGCGGACGTGCTGGGCCTGACCACGGCCGAGGTCACCGCGGTCGCCACCTTCTATTCCATGTACCGCCGGGGCCCCTCCGGCGACTACCAGGTGGGCGTCTGCACGAACACCCTGTGCGCGGTGCTGGGCGGCGACGCCATCTTCGAGACCCTCCAGGAGCACCTCGGCGTCGCCAACGGCGGGACCACCGAGGACGGCAAGGTCACCCTGGAGCACATCGAGTGCAACGCGGCCTGCGACTTCGCACCCGTCGTGATGGTCAACTGGGAGTTCTTCGACAACCAGACCCCGGCCAGCGCCAAGCGCCTCGTCGACGACCTGCGCTCGGGCGCGCAGGTCGAACCCACACGCGGTGCCCCCTTGTGCACGTTCAAGGACACCGCCCGCATCCTGGCGGGCTTCCCCGACACCCGGGACGGGGCCGTCGAGGCGAGCGGAAGCGCGGGCGCCGCCTCGCTGACCGGGCTCCGGCTGGCCAAGGGCGAGAGCCCCGCGCGCGTGGTGCACCCCAGGGGTAGTGGCGCCTCCAAGGGCACGCCGCCGCACGACCCGTCGCCCGCCGAGCACCTCAGTTCGCACGACGCGCCGCAGGACACGGCGGCTTCCGACCCCTCCCACCCGGCGGGGCCCGTCACCGAGGAGGGGGAGTGATGACATTGGCACCCGAGATCAACGAGACCAGCCCCGAGAAGCTGCTCGCACCCGTGTTGTCGGCCTTCTGGGACGAGGACAGGTCCTGGAGCCTCGACGTCTACCGGAGGCACGAAGGGTACGAGGGACTCCGCAAGGCCCTCGCGATGACCCCGGACGACCTCATCGCGTACGTCAAGGAGTCCGGTCTGCGTGGCCGCGGCGGTGCGGGATTCCCTACGGGAATGAAATGGCAGTTCATTCCTCAGGGTGATGGAAAACCACACTATCTAGTTGTCAACGCCGACGAGTCGGAACCGGGAACCTGTAAGGACATCCCGCTCCTCTTCGCGAACCCGCATAGCCTCATCGAGGGCATTGTGATCGCGTGTTATGCCATCAGGTCTTCGCATGCCTTCATCTATCTGCGCGGTGAAGTCGTGCCAGTGCTGCGGCGGTTGCACGAGGCCGTACGTGAGGCCTACGCGGCGGGCTACCTCGGCAAGGACGTGCTCGGCAGCGGACTCGACCTCGAACTCACCGTGCACGCGGGCGCGGGCGCGTACATCTGTGGTGAAGAGACCGCACTGCTCGACTCGCTCGAAGGCCGCCGGGGTCAACCGCGGCTTCGTCCCCCCTTTCCTGCCGTCGCAGGGCTCTATGCGTGCCCAACTGTTGTAAATAACGTCGAGTCGATCGCGTCAGTTCCCGCGATTCTGCAAAAGGGCAAAGAATGGTTCCGGTCGATGGGCAGCGAGAAGTCCCCGGGCTTCACGCTCTACTCGCTCAGCGGCCATGTCACCAATCCGGGCCAGTACGAGGCCCCGCTCGGCATCACGCTCCGCCAACTCCTCGGCATGAGCGGCGGGATGCGCTCCGGCCACCGGCTGAAGTTCTGGACACCGGGCGGCTCCTCGACACCGATGTTCACCGACGAGCATCTCGACGTCCCTCTTGACTACGAAGGAGTGGGCGCAGCGGGTTCCATGCTCGGCACAAAAGCACTCCAGTGCTTCGACGAGACCACCTGCGTCGTCCGGGCGGTCACCCGCTGGACCGAGTTCTACGCCCACGAGTCCTGCGGCAAGTGCACGCCCTGCCGTGAAGGGACGTACTGGCTCGTGCAGTTGCTGCGCGACATCGAGGCCGGCAAGGGCGTCATGTCCGACCTCGACAAGCTGAACGACATCGCCGACAACATCAACGGCAAGTCCTTCTGCGCCCTCGGCGACGGTGCCGCCTCGCCGATCTTCTCTTCCCTCAAGTACTTCCGCGAGGAGTACGAGGACCACATCACGGGCCGAGGCTGCCCCTTCGACCCGGCCAAGTCGACGGTCTGGGCCGACCGCACGGAGGTGAACGCATGACGGTGACCACGAGCGCTCCCTCCGGAGGGGGCGACGCGGCGGTCCCGCCGGAAGATCTCGTCTCGCTGAAGATCGACGGCATCGACATCAGCGTGCCCAAGGGCACCCTGGTGATCCGCGCCGCCGAACAGCTCGGCATCGAGATCCCGCGCTTCTGCGACCACCCCCTCCTCGATCCGGCCGGCGCCTGCCGCCAGTGCATCGTCGAGGTCGAGGGCCAGCGCAAGCCCATGGCGTCCTGCACGATCACCTGTACGGACGGGATGGTCGTCAAGACTCACCTCACCTCGCCCGTGGCCGAAAAGGCCCAGCACGGTGTGATGGAGCTGCTGCTCATCAACCATCCGCTCGACTGCCCGGTCTGCGACAAGGGCGGCGAGTGCCCCCTGCAGAACCAGGCCATGTCGCATGGCCAGTCGGAGTCCCGCTTCGAAGGCAAGAAGCGGACGTACGAGAAGCCCGTACCGATCTCCACGCAGGTGCTGCTCGACCGTGAGCGGTGCGTGCTGTGCGCCCGCTGCACCCGCTTCTCCAACCAGATCGCGGGCGACCCGATGATCGAGCTGATCGAGCGCGGCGCGCTCCAGCAGGTCGGCACCGGTGAGGGCGATCCCTTCGAGTCGTACTTCTCCGGGAACACGATCCAGATCTGCCCGGTCGGCGCGCTGACCTCGGCGGCGTATCGCTTCCGCTCCCGCCCCTTCGACCTCGTCTCCTCGCCCTCGGTGTGCGAGCACTGCTCCGGCGGTTGCGCCACCCGCACCGACCACCGGCGCGGCAAGGTCATGCGGCGCCTGGCCGCCCCTGACGCCGAGGTCAACGAGGAGTGGATCTGCGACAAGGGACGCTTCGGCTTCCGGTACGCGCAGAAGCCGGACCGGCTCCAGACGCCCCTGGTGCGCAACGCCGACGGCGTCCTGGAGCCCGCCTCCTGGCCCGAGGCGCTGGAGGCTGCGGCTCAGGGTCTCCTCGCGGCCCGTAGTCGTACGGGCGTTCTCACCGGCGGTCGGCTCACCGTCGAGGACGCCTACGCGTACAGCAAGTTCGCGCGCGTGGCCCTCGACACCAACGACATCGACTTCCGCGCGCGCGTGCACAGCGCCGAGGAGGCCGACTTCCTGGCCGCCCGGGTCGGCGGACGCGGACGGGACCTCGATGGTACGGGTGTCACGTACACCTCCCTGGAGAAGGCGCCCGCGGTCCTGCTGGTCGGGTTCGAGTCAGAGGAGGAGGCGCCCGGCGTCTTCCTGCGGCTGCGCAAGGCCTGGCGGGGACACGGGCAGAAGGTCTTCTCGCTCGCCACGCACGCGACGCGCGGCCTGGAGAAGGCCGGCGGCACGCTGCTGCCCGCCGCTCCCGGCACCGAGACCGAGTGGCTGGACGCGCTCGGGAGCGGGTTCGGTCTGGAGGAGAGCGGAGCGAAGGCCGCCGAGGCGCTGCGCACCGAGGGTGCGGTAATCGTCGTCGGCGAGCGGCTGGCCGCTGTGGCGGGCGGGCTCACCGCCGCGGTACGGGCCGCTTCCACGACCGGCGCCCAGCTGGTGTGGATCCCGCGCCGGGCCGGGGAGCGCGGTGCCGTCGAGGCCGGCGCGCTGCCGTCGCTGCTGCCGGGCGGACGTCCGGCGACCGACCCGCGCGCGCGGGGCGAGGTCGCCGTCGCCTGGGGCGTGGCCGAGCTTCCGCATCGCTTCGGCCGCGACACCGGCCAGATCGTCGAGGCCGCCGCCGGAGGCGAGCTGCGGGCCCTGGTGGTCGCCGGCGTCGAGGTCGCCGACCTGCCGGATCCGGCACGCGCGCGTGAAGCCCTTCACGAAGTGGGCTTCCTGGTGTCGCTGGAACTGCGGCCCAGTGAGGTCACCGAGCACGCCGATGTCGTACTCCCGGTCGCCGCGGTCGCCGAGAAGGCGGGCACCTTCCTCAACTGGGAGGGCCGGGCCCGCCTCTTCGAGGCAGCGCTCAAGCCCGACCAGATGACTCGGCGTGTCGCGCCGTCCGACGCCCGCGTGCTCCAGATGCTGGCCGACGCCATGGACGTACACCTGGGGCTGCCCGATCTGCAGACCGCGCGGCAGGAACTGGACCGACTCGGGTCCTGGGACGGGGCGCGGGCCACCAACCCGCTGGAGATCGGCGCCCAGTTGCCGCGTCCGGCCGCCGGCGAAGCGGTGCTCGCCGGACACCGGCTGCTCCTCGACCAGGGGCGGCTCCAGGAGGGCGACGACGCACTCGCCGGGACGCGGCACGCCGCACACGCGCGCGTGTCGGCCGCCACGGCAGCCGAAGCCGGTGTCAAGGACGGCGACCTGCTCGCCGTGACCGGTGCCACCGGGACGGTCGAACTCCCCCTCAGGGTCACCGAGATGCCCGACCGCGTGGTCTGGCTGCCGCTGAACTCCACCGGAGGCGGCGTCGCCTCCGACACCGGGGCGCTGCCCGGCGCACTCGTCCGCATCGGCCCGGCGACCCTGGCCTCCGACGCACCCAAGGAGGTGGAGGCATGAGTCCGTACCTCGCCGCTGAAGATCTCTCCATGTTCGGCACCGACCCCTGGTGGCTGGTCGTCGTCAAGGCCGTCTTCTGCTTCGCCTTCCTGATGATCACCGTGCTGTTCTCCATCGTGTGGGAACGCAAGGTCGTCGCCTGGATGCAGCTGCGCATCGGCCCCAACCGGCACGGCCCCTGGGGCATGCTCCAGTCGCTCGCCGACGGCATCAAACTGATGCTCAAGGAAGACCTGATCGTCAAGCGCGCGGACAAGGTCGTCTACATCCTCGCGCCGGTCATCGCGGCCATCCCGGCCTTCATGGCGATCGCGGTCATCCCGTTCGGACCGGCCGGCAACGAGGTGTCGATCTTCGGCACCCGTACGACGATGCAGCTCACCGACCTGCCGATCGCGATGCTCTACATCCTCGCGGTCGCCTCGGTCGGGATCTACGGGATCGTGCTCGCGGGCTGGAGTTCAGGATCCACCTACCCCCTGCTGGGCGGTCTGCGGTCCTGCGCGCAGATGATCTCGTACGAGATCGCCATGGGCGCCGCCTTCGCCTCGGTGTTCCTGTACTCCGGTTCGATGTCGACCTCGACCATCGTCGAACAGCAGCACGACCGCTGGTACATCGTCCTGCTGCCGGTCTCCTTCATCATCTACATCGTGACGATGGTCGGCGAGACCAACCGCGCCCCCTTCGACATGCCGGAGTCCGAGGGCGACCTGGTCGGCGGCTTCAACACCGAGTACTCGTCCATCAAGTTCGCGATGTTCATGCTCGCCGAGTACGTCAACATGGTGACCGTCTCGGCCGTGTCGGTGACGCTCTTCCTGGGCGGCTGGCGGGCTCCCTGGCCCATCAGCACCTTCTGGGAGGGCGCCAACCATGGCTGGTGGCCGATGGCCTGGTTCGTCATCAAGGTGCAGCTGCTGCTGTTCTTCTTCATCTGGCTGCGCGGCACCCTCCCGCGCGTCCGCTACGACCAGCTGATGAAGCTCGGCTGGAAGGTCCTCATCCCGGTCTCGCTGGTCTGGCTGATGCTCGTCGCGACCGTACGGACCCTGCGCAACGAGAACTACGACTTCGCCGACATTGCCCTCTACGTAGGCGGCGGTGTCATCACCCTGCTTCTGCTCTCCTTCGTGGCCGACATGTTCCGCGACCGGGGCAAGGCACCACAGACGGCCGACGCCGAGCCCGTCGCCTTCGACCCGATGGCGGGCGGATTCCCCGTACCGCCACTGCCGGGACAGGAGGCGCCGGCGGTGCCGCGCAGGCACCCGCGCCGCGAGCGCGAGTTGATTGTCAGTGGTGGGTCGGATACTGGCAGTGACGGATCTCAGGATGGAAAGGAGGCGTCCGATGGCTGAGGAGCCCAAGGAGGCCGGGCAGACGACGCCTGGCTTTCAGAACCCCGTGGCCGGCTTCGGTGTGACCTTCAAGGCCATGTTCAAGAAGCGGCTGACCGAGCAGTACCCCGAGCAGCAGAAGACCACCGCTCCCCGGTTCCACGGGCGGCACCAGCTCAACCGTCATCCGGACGGCCTTGAGAAGTGCATCGGCTGCGAGCTGTGCGCCTGGGCCTGCCCCGCGGACGCCATCTATGTGGAGGGCGCCGAAAACACCGACGAGGAGCGTTACTCGCCGGGCGAGCGGTACGGCGCGGTCTACCAGATCAACTACGCCCGCTGCATCCTGTGCGGGCTGTGCATCGAGGCGTGCCCCACGCGCGCGTTGACGATGACGAACGAGTTCGAGCTGGCCGACAGCAGCCGCGCCAACCTCATCTACACCAAAGAGCAGCTGCTCGCCGGACTCGAAGAGGGCATGGTCGATTCGCCCCACTCGATCTTCCCGGGCACCGACGAACAGGACTACTACCGGGGACTGGTCACCGAGGCCGCGCCCGGCACGGTGCGTCAAGTCGCCGTCTCCAAGGGCGAGAAGCCTGAGGAAAAGGGGGTGGGGGCATGAGCGCGCAGCTCGCCGCCGCAGCCACTCTTTCTGCCGGCACCTCCACGGGTGAGGCGTTCCAGTTCTGGGTGCTCGGTACCGTCGCCGTGGCCGGAGCCCTGTGCACCGTCTTCATGAAGAGGGCCGTGCACAGCGCGCTCTGTCTCGCCGGAACCATGATCATCCTGGCGGTGTTCTACCTGGCCAACGGTGCCTACTTCCTGGGCGTCGTCCAGATCGTCGTCTACACCGGCGCGATCATGATGCTGTTCCTCTTCGTGGTCATGCTCGTCGGTGTCACCGCCGCGGACTCGCTCAAGGAGACCATCAAGGGCCAGCGCTGGCTGGCCCTGGTGTGCGGGCTCGGCTTCGGCATCCTCCTGGTCGCGGGCGTCGGAAACGCCTCGCTGAAGGAGTTCACCGGCCTCGGCCAGGCCAACGCGAACGGCAACGTGGAGGGCCTGGCCGCCCTCATCTTCACGAAGTACGTGTTCGCCTTCGAGATCACCGGCGCCCTGCTGATCACCGCCGCCGTCGGTGCCATGGTGCTCACACACCGCGAGCGCACCGAGCGCGCCAAGACTCAGCGCGAGCTGGCGGAAGAGCGCGTACGGGACGGCAAGCACCTGCCGCCGCTGCCCGCCCCCGGTGTGTACGCCCGGCACAACGCGGTGGACGTCGCGGGCCTGCTGCCCGACGGGACCACGGCCGAGCTCTCGGTCATGCAGACGCTGCGCCAGCGCGGCCAGATCCGTGATGTGTCCGCCGAGGCAATCAGCGACCTCAAGGCCCTG
This sequence comes from Streptomyces sp. NBC_00576, assembly GCF_036345175.1. NCBI lineage: Bacteria > Bacillati > Actinomycetota > Actinomycetes > Kitasatosporales > Streptomycetaceae > Streptomyces > Streptomyces sp. NBC_00576. Next base: position 6,766,303 of record NZ_CP107780.1, read on the forward strand.
GAGCAGCGCGCCGAGGACCGCCTGGAGCGCACCAGCAGCGGCCCGGCCAGCGGGTCGGCCAGTGGCTCGAACAGTGGGGAGGCGTCGAAGTGAACCCGGTCAACTACCTCTATCTCGCCGCCTTGTTGTTCACGATCGGCGCCACCGGCGTCCTGATCAGGCGCAACGCGATCGTCGTCTTCATGTGCGTGGAGCTGATGCTCAACGCCTGCAACCTCGCGTTCGTCACCTTCTCCCGGATGCACGGCAATCTCGACGGCCAGGTCATCGCCTTCTTCACGATGGTCGTCGCCGCCGCGGAGGTCGTCGTCGGGCTCGCGATCATCGTGTCGCTGTTCCGTTCCCGCCACTCGGCCTCGGTCGACGACGCCAGCCTGATGAAGCTGTAAGGGGTCGCTGAATCGTGGAGAATCTGATTGCGCTGCTGGTGGCGGCGCCTCTGCTCGGAGCGGCCGTACTGCTGTGCGGCGGCCGGCGGCTGGACGCCGTCGGCCACTGGATCGGCACGGCCCTCGCCGCCTGCTCCTTCGTGATCGGCGTGGTCCTCTTCGTCGACATGCTGGGCAAGGATGCCGAGCACCGCGCCTTGATGCAGTACCTGTTCAGCTGGATTCCCGTCGAGGGCTTCCAGGCCGACGTCGCCTTCCAGCTCGACCAGCTGTCGATGACGTTCGTCCTGCTGATCACCGGCGTCGGCTCGCTGATCCACGTGTACTCGATCGGGTACATGGAGCACGACGAGCGCCGCCGCCGCTTCTTCGGCTATCTGAACCTGTTCCTCGCGGCGATGCTGCTGCTCGTCCTCGCCGACAACTACCTCCTGCTGTACGTCGGCTGGGAGGGCGTCGGCCTCGCCTCGTACCTCCTGATCGGCTTCTGGCAGCACAAGCCCAGCGCCGCGACCGCCGCGAAGAAGGCGTTCCTGGTCAACCGCGTCGGCGACATGGGCCTGTCGATCGCGATCATGCTGATGTTCACCACCTTCGGGACCTTCGCCTTCGGGCCGGTCTTCGAAGCCACCGGTGAGACGAGTGAGGGCAAGCTCACCGCGATCGCCCTGATGCTGCTGCTCGCGGCCTGCGGCAAGTCAGCCCAGGTGCCGCTGCAGTCCTGGCTCGGGGACGCGATGGAGGGCCCGACCCCGGTCTCGGCCCTCATCCACGCGGCGACGATGGTGACCGCGGGTGTCTATCTGATCGTCCGCTCCGGGGCGATCTTCAACGCGGCGCCCGACGCCCAGTTGGTGGTCACCGTGGTCGGCGCCGTCACGCTCCTGTTCGGTGCGATCGTCGGTTGCGCGAAGGACGACATCAAGAAGGCGCTGGCCGGTTCGACCATGTCGCAGATCGGCTACATGATCCTCGCGGCCGGCCTCGGCCCCATCGGGTACGTCTTCGCGATCATGCACCTGGTGACCCACGGCTTCTTCAAGGCCGGACTGTTCCTCGGCGCCGGCTCGGTCATGCACGGCATGAACGACGAGGTCGACATGCGCAAGTACGGCGGCCTCCGCAAGTACATGCCCGTCACCTTCGTGACCTTCGGGCTCGGTTACCTCGCCATCATCGGCTTCCCGGGACTGTCCGGCTTCTTCTCCAAGGACAAGATCATCGAGGCGGCGTTCGCCAAGGGCGGCACCGAGGGCTGGATCCTCGGCAGTGTGGCTCTGCTCGGCGCTGCCATCACCGCGTACTACATGACGCGCGTGATGCTGATGACGTTCTTCGGCGAGAAGCGCTGGCAGCCCGACGAGAACGGCAACGAGCCGCACCCGCACGAGTCCCCGAAGTCCATGACGATCCCCATGATCGTGCTCGCCTTCGGGTCGGTGTTCGCGGGCGGGTTCTTCAGCATCGGTGACCGCTTCCTGCACTGGCTGGAGCCCGTCACCAAGCACGCGCACGGAAACCCGCCGGTCAGCGCCCTCACGGTCACCCTGTCGACGATGGTCGTGCTCGTCATCGGCGCAGGCACCGCGTACGCCCAGTACGGGCGCCGTCCGGTCCCGGTCCTCGCCCCGCGCGGGTCGCTGCTCACCCGGGCCGCCCGGCGCGACCTCCTCCAGGACGACTTCAACCACGTCGTCCTCGTACGCGGCGGAGAGCACCTCACACGCTCCCTGGTCTACGTCGACCACACCCTGGTCGACGGGGTCGTCAACGGTACGGCGGCCTCCATGGGCGGCCTCTCCGGACGGCTCCGCAAGCTACAGAACGGCTATGCGCGCTCGTACGCGGTCTCGATGTTCGGCGGTGCGGCGCTCCTCATCGCCGCGACCCTGCTGATGAGGGCGGTCTGATACCGATGTCCTTTCCCCTCCTGACAGCGACGGCGGCGCTCCCGGCCCTCGGGGCGATCGCCACGGCGGCCGTACCGGCCGCGCAGCGCACCGCCGCCAAATGGCTGGCGCTGCTCGTCTCGCTCGCCACGCTGGCGCTCGCCGCGATCGTCCTGGTGCGCTTCGACCCGGACGGCGACCGCTACCAGCTCACCGAATCACGCGCCTGGATCAAGGACTTCGGGGTGCGGTACGAGCTGGGTGTGGACGGCATCGCCGTCGCGCTCATCGCGCTGACCGCGCTGCTGATCCCGTTCGTGATCCTGGCCGGCTGGCACGACGCCGACCCCCAGGAGACCGGGAACACACGGTGGCGGCCCACTCAGGGCTTCTTCGCGCTGATCCTGGCCGTCGAGGCGATGGTGATCATCTCCTTCGAGGCCACCGACGTCTTCCTCTTCTACATCTTCTTCGAAGCCATGCTCATCCCGATGTACTTCCTCATCGGCGGCTTCGGGGACCGGGCCCACGAGCACGGCGAGGAGACGGCGTCCACCCAACGCTCGTACGCGGCGGTGAAGTTCCTCCTCTACAACCTCGTCGGCGGCCTGATCATGCTGGCGGCCGTGATCGGCCTCTATGTGGTGGCCGGGAACTTCTCGCTCACGGAGATCGCCGCCGCACGGGCCAACGGTTCGCTGGACATGGCCACGAACACCGAACGCTGGCTGTTCCTGGGCTTCTTCTTCGCCTTCGCGGTGAAGGCACCCCTGTGGCCGCTGCACACCTGGCTGCCCAATGCCATGGGGGAGGCCACCACGCCGGTCGCCGTGCTGATCACGGCGGTCGTCGACAAGGTGGGCACCTTCGCGATGCTCCGCTTCTGCCTCCAGCTGTTCCCGGAGGCGTCCAAGTGGGCGACGCCCGTCATCCTCGTACTGGCGCTGATCAGCATCATCTACGGGGCGCTGCTCGCGGTCGGGCAGCGGGACATCAAGCGGCTGATCGCGTACGCGTCGATCTCGCACTTCGGGTTCATCATCCTGGGCATCTTCGCGATGACCAGCCAGGGCCAGTCGGGCGCGACGCTCTACATGGTCAACCACGGGATCTCGACGGCCGCGCTGATGCTGGTGGCCGGCTTCCTGATCTCGCGGCGCGGCTCGCGGCTCATCGCCGACTACGGAGGCGTCCAGAAGGTTGCTCCGGTGCTCGCCGGCACGTTTTTGATCGGTGGGCTCGCGACCTTGTCGCTCCCGGGCCTCGCGCCCTTCGTGAGTGAGTTCCTGGTCCTTGTGGGCACGTTCGCGCGCTACCCGGTGGTCGGCATCATCGCCACCTTCGGCATCGTCCTCGCCGCGCTCTACACCCTCGTTCTCTATCAGCGGACGATGACGGGCCCGGTGAAGGCGGAGGTCGCCGAGATGCCGGATCTCAGACTGCGTGAACTCGTGGTCGTGACGCCACTGATCGTGCTGCTGATCTTCCTGGGCGTCTATCCGAAGCCCCTGACGGACATCGTCAACCCGGCAGTCAAGCAGACCATGTCCGACGTCCAGAAGAAGGACCCCCAGCCCGAGGTGGAGGCGGCCAAGTGAGCGCATCAGCCGTCCACAGCCTGTGGACAACGGCGGCCGATCCGATTTCCAAGATCGACGCGCCGAAGATCGAATACGGGCAATTGTCGCCCACCCTCATCGTCATCGGTGCGGCGATCGTCGGGATCCTGGTCGAGGCGTTCGTGCCCCGCAAATCCCGCTACTACGTACAGCTGTTCGTGTCCGTCGTCGCCCTCGCCGCCGCGTTCGCCGCGGTCGTGGGGCTCGCGGCGAGCGGGTACGGCACCACCAAGGCCGGAATCGCGGCGATGGGCGCGATCGCCGTCGACGGACCCGCACTGTTCCTGCAGGGCACGATCCTGCTGGCGGGCCTGGTCGGACTGTTCACCTTCGCCGAACGGCGCCTCGACCCCGAGGCGCACGGCAACCGCGTCGACTCGTTCGCGGCGCAGGCCGCGTCCGTGCCAGGCAGCGACAGTGAAAAGGCCGCGGTCAAGGCCGGGTTCACCACCACCGAGGTCTTCCCGCTGCTGCTGTTCGCGATCGGCGGCATGCTGATCTTCCCCTCGGCCAACGACCTGCTGACCCTGTTCGTGGCCCTGGAAGTCTTCTCGCTCCCGCTGTACCTGCTGTGCGCCTTGGCCCGCCGCAAGCGGCTCATGTCACAGGAGGCCGCGGTCAAGTACTTCCTGCTCGGCGCCTTCGCCTCCGCGTTCACCCTGTTCGGCATCGCACTGCTGTACGGCTACGCGGGTTCGGTGTCGTACGGGACGATCGCCCAGGTCGTCGACGGAACCATCAAGAACGTCAACCCGGCACTCGCCGACACCATGGGCAACGACGTGTTGCTGCTCATCGGGGCCGCGATGATCGTCATGGGTCTGCTCTTCAAGGTGGGCGCCGTGCCGTTCCACATGTGGACGCCGGATGTCTACCAGGGTGCACCGACTCCGGTGACGGGCTTCATGGCGGCGGCGACGAAGGTGGCCGCGTTCGGCGCACTGCTGCGGCTGCTGTACGTCGTGCTGCCAGGCCTGCGCTGGGACTGGCGGCCGGTCATGATGGGCGTCGCGGTCGTCACCATGCTGGGCGGCGCGATCGTGGCGATCACCCAGACCGACATCAAACGGCTGCTGGCGTACTCGTCCATCGCGCATGCCGGGTTCATCCTCGCCGGTGTCATCGCCATGACACCGGACGGGGTCTCGTCGGTCCTGTTCTATCTGGGCGCGTACTCGTTCGTGACGATCGGGGCGTTCGCCGTCGTCACCCTGGTGCGGGATGCCGGGGGTGAGGCGACCCACCTTTCAAAGTGGGCGGGACTGGGGCGCCGTTCGCCGCTGGTGGCCGCCGTGTTCGCGGTGTTCCTGCTGGCCTTCGCCGGCATTCCGCTGACCTCTGGGTTCGCCGGGAAGTTCGCCGTGTTCAAGGCGGCGGCCGAGGGTGGTGCCGGCTCGCTGGTCGTGGTCGGTGTGATCTCGTCGGCGATTGCCGCGTTCTTCTACATCCGGGTGATCGTGCTGATGTTCTTCAGCGAACCCCGGCCCGACGGACCCACCGTCGCAGTGCCGTCGCCCCTGACCATGACGACGATCGGGGTGGGGGTGGCGGTCACCGTGGTGCTGGGTGTGGCGCCGCAGTACTTCCTCGATCTGGCGAACCAGGCGGGCGTCTTCGTACGCTGAGCAGCGAGTTTCGCGGATTGCGCCGGGCCCTGGTCCCCTTCTGGGGCCGGGGCCCGGCGTGTGTTCAAGGCGTGGGGCACGTCACCGTGGGGTTCCAGCGGGCGAACATGCCACTGGGGTTCTTCTTCCAGAGCCAGACGTGCAGGTCGTAGTGGATCGGCATGCCTTCCTCGTGGCCGAGCATCGGACCGTCGAAGGGCATGCCGAACAGACTGGGGCGGTCGTCCTCGGTCTCCAGATTCTGGTCCTTGTCGACCACGATCCACTCCGCGGCGACAAGCCTGCGCGACTCGGCGGTGGCGCTCGGGGCGGTGACAGCGGGGGCGTCCCCGTCCAGCGCGTCGAGGTCGTCGACCCAGCTCGCGTCGGACACCTCGTCCATCCAGTCCTCGGTGGTCCGGTCCTCGTACAGCAGAGCGGCCGGCTTCGCTGGATCGAGTGAACCGTAGAGCTTCTTGTTGATGTAGTGGAAGCCCATCCCGCCGTCCGTCGGGTGGACTGCGCAGAAGGCGGGCTGGTAGCCGTCCGCGACGGCGAACGGGGCGTACTGGTACTTCGCGGTGGCTTGGAGCGTCTTGGCCAGCTCGGGCCAGACCGTCGTGGGGTCGACGGGATCGCTCGTCGCGGAGTGTGCGGGGCCGATGGCCAGGGAGAGGGATGCGACGGCGGCCGCGGCGAGGGCGGCGGTGGCCTTGAGCTGGCGGCGGGGCATGTGGGGACTCCTTGAGCGGGAGAGGCACGTGGGAGGCGCCGGTCCGAGTGACGCGCGGGGCGCCGGTCCGTCGAAGGGCCTGCCCTTGTCTCGCCCGAGCAGCATGTCCCGGGGCATTCGGGGGGCGCCACGCGAAGGAGCCCATTGGGCCGAACACCCCGGTTCGGTGGGGGGGCCAGCGACGCAAGAGGAAGGTGTGGCGGGGTGGCCTGTGGATAACTCCGGGGCTGTCGGTGCGGGCCCCTATGGTGGACGCAGTGGTCGAGGCGCGACGTACGGGGGACACGACGATGAGCGCGATGAGCGTGATGGGCGGGTCGGGAGTGATGACGGTAGCGGGCGCGGGGCCGGGCGCGAGCGCGGTGACCGGATTGACCGGGGCGCAGGACAGCGAGGCGCTGGCCACGCTGAACCGGGTCTTCGGGTACGACTCCTTCCGCGGCGAGCAGGCGGCGGTCATCGACCATGTGGTGACGGGTGGCGACGCCGTCGTCCTTATGCCGACCGGTGGCGGAAAATCGCTCTGCTACCAGATTCCGTCCCTGGTCAGACCCGGTACGGGGATCGTGGTCTCGCCGCTCATCGCGTTGATGCAGGACCAGGTGGACGCACTGCGGGCGCTCGGTGTGCGGGCCGGGTTCATGAACTCCACGCAGGATTTCGGCGAGCGGCGGACGGTGGAGGCCGAGTTCCTCGCCGGTGAGCTGGACCTCCTGTATCTGGCTCCGGAGCGGCTGCGTCTGGAGTCGACCCTGGATCTGCTCTCGCGCGGGAAGATCGCTGTTTTCGCCATCGACGAGGCGCACTGCGTCTCGCAGTGGGGGCACGACTTCCGGCCCGACTACCTGGCGCTGTCGCTGCTGGGCGAGCGCTGGCCCGACGTCCCACGGATCGCGCTCACGGCGACGGCCACGCACGCGACGCACCAGGAGATCACCCAGCGGCTGGGCATGCCGGATGCCCGTCACTTCGTCGCGAGCTTCGACCGGCCCAACATCCAGTACCGGATCGTGCCCAAGGCGGACCCCAAGAAGCAGCTGCTGTCCTTCCTGAAGGAGGAGCACGCGGGCGACGCCGGCATCGTCTACTGCCTCTCGCGCAACTCCGTGGAGCGCACGGCGGAGTTCCTGTCCGCCAACGGCGTGGAGGCGGTGCCGTACCACGCGGGGCTGGACGCTGGCACGCGTGCGGCGCACCAGTCGCGCTTCCTGCGGGAGGACGGTCTCGTCGTCGTGGCGACCATCGCCTTCGGGATGGGAATCGACAAGCCCGACGTCCGGTTCGTCGCCCACTTCGATCTGCCCAAGTCCGTCGAGGGCTACTACCAGGAGACAGGCCGCGCGGGGCGCGACGGACTGCCGTCCACGGCCTGGATGGCGTACGGACTGAACGACGTCATACAGCAACGGAAACTGATTCAGGGCGGGGACGGCGACGAGGCGCACCAGCGCCGCTCCGCCGCACACCTCGACGCGATGCTGGCACTGTGCGAGACGGTCCAGTGCCGACGCAGCCAGCTGCTCGCCTACTTCGGACAGGACCCGGAGCCGGGCGGTTGCGGCAACTGCGACACGTGCCTGGTCCCGCCGGACACCTGGGACGGCACCGTCGCCGCACAGAAGGTGCTGTCGACGGTGTGGCGGCTGGAGCGCGAGCGGCGGCAGAAGTTCGGCGCGGTTCAGATCGTGGACATTCTGCTGGGCCGACGGACCGCGAAGGTGATCCAGTTCGACCACGACCAGCTCTCCGTGTTCGGCATCGGGGAGGAGCTGGCGGAGGGCGAATGGCGCGGTGTCGTACGGCAGATGCTGGCGCAGGGGCTCCTCGCGGTCGAGGGGGAGTACGGGACTCTGGTGCTGACCGAGGAGAGCGGGTCGGTGCTACGGCGCGAGCGGGACGTGCCGATGCGGAAGGAACCGAAGAAGGCCGCGACCTCGCGGTCGGCCGGTGGCGGCGGCCGGGGCGAGCGGAAGGCGAAGGCAGCCGTGGCCGAGTTGCCCACGGAACTGCAGCCGGCGTTCGAGGCACTGCGGACCTGGCGTGGTGAACAGGCCCGTGAGCAGGGAGTTCCGGCGTACGTCATCTTCCATGACGCCACCCTCAGGGAGATCGTCAGCGTCTGGCCCGGGTCGGTGGCGGAGCTGGGCGGAATCAGCGGAGTGGGCGAGAAGAAGCTCGCCACATACGGGGAGGGCGTGCTGAAGGCGCTTGCTGCGCTGGGCGAGGCGCCGGTGTCCGGGACCGCGGCCGGGCCCGGCCCCACGGGCGGCGACAGCGGCGGTACGGAGCCCGGGCCGGGGTCCGGCCAGATGGGGCCGGACGACTGGCCCGAGATGGAGCCCGAGCCGGAGGACTGGATGTAGACCGGAGGGCTGGATGCAGAGGGGGAGAGGGCTGGATACAGGGGAGAGCGCGGACGGCGGGGCGGGGCTGGGGCGTGCCGAGTTCTCTCGGCGGCGCCGGATCGCGCGACGCCCCCGCTGGTTCCCGGGCGCTTCGCTCAGCTCGGCGGAGTGATTCTGCCCGTCACCTCGCCCAGGCCTACGCGGGTGCCGCCCGGACCCGGGGCCCAGGCGGTGAGGGTGACCTCGTCGTCGTCCTCCAGGAAGGTTCGCTTGCCGGCGGGGAGGTCGATGGGGGCGGTGCCGTTCCAGGTGAGTTCGAGGAGGGAGCCGCGTTCTCGTTCGGTGGGGCCGCTGACCGTGCCCGAGCCGTACAGGTCGCCGGTGCGCAGGGAGGCGCCGTTGACCGTCATATGGGCGAGTTGCTGGGCGGCCGTCCAGTACATGGTGGAGAAGGGGGGCTCGGAGATGGTGTGGCCGTTCACGGCGACGGAGATACGGAGGTCGTAGCCACCGGGTTCCTCCTCGGCGTCGTCGAGGTAGGGAAGCAGGGGGTGGGTGCGGGCAGGCGGCGGAACCCGGGCATCCTCCAGGGCGTCCAGCGGGGTGATCCACGCCGAGACGGACGTGGCGAAGGACTTCCCGAGGAACGGGCCCAGAGGGACGTACTCCCAGGCCTGGATGTCGCGGGCGGACCAGTCGTTCAGGAGGCAGAGGCCGAAGACATGGTCCCGGAAGGCCGACAGGGCGACGGTGCTGCCCATGGGCGACGGTGCGCCCACCACGAAGCCGACCTCCGCCTCGATGTCCAGGCGGACCGACGGGCCGAAGAGCGGGGCCGGGTCGGTGGGGGCCTTGCGCTGACCTGACGGACGTACGACCTCCGTGCCGGAGACCACGACCGTGCCCGAGCGGCCGTGGTAACCGATCGGCAGATGCTTCCAGTTGGGGGTCAGGGAGTCCGCGGCGTCGGGGCGGAAGATCTGGCCCACGTTCCGGGCGTGATTCTCGGAGGCGTAGAAGTCGACGTAGTCCGCGACCTCGAAGGGGAGGTGCAGTGTCACCGAGGACAGGGGGTGCAGGAGCGGGGCGATGGTCTCCTGGTGGGACGGGACGGTGACCCAGGCGGTGAGGGCGCGCCTGATGTCGGACCAGGTCGTGCGGCCCGCGGCGAGAAGGGGGTTGAGCGTCGGACGGGCCAGCACGGAGACGTAGGGGGAGTGGAGTGCGGCGGCTGCGGCGCCCGCGTCCAGGACATGGTCACCGAGACGGACACCGACCCTGCGGTCCGTGGAGCCGGCCGGGGTGAACACGCCGTACGGGAGGTTGTGCGGCCCGAAGGGGTCGCCCTCGGGGACATCGAAGGGGGGCATGGGGTGCTGCCTCGCTCTCGTGTGCCGTGTGCTCATGTGGTCGCGCCACAGGTTACGGGTGAGTTGCGGGCTCAGGGCAGTGTCCCCAGTGTCTAAAGAGTTCGTAATGTCCGGATAAGCCTTGTCCGGAGTCGGTGATTCCGGCTTAGCGTCCTTTGGGGGACACGGACGGGGTGGGTCCGGTCCGTAGGGGGGACACGTGGGGGGACCCGTGGCCAGGAACAGCAGTGTGCCGTTTTCGGCCGACCATGCCGTGCCGGCGCTGATCGTGAAGTTCGGTGACTATCCGCTGCACCATGGAGGCGTCGGGGCCATCCGCAGCCTGGGGCGGCTGGGCGTTCCGATGTATGCGATCACCGAAGACCCTTACACGCCGGCGGCCTCGTCGCGCTATCTGCGGCGCGCGTTCGTCTGGCCGACCACCGGGACCGAGGAACCGGACCGGCTTGTCGAGGGGTTACTGCGGATCGGGAAGCGGATCGGGTGCCCCGCTGTCCTCGTTCCCACTGACGAGGAGGCGGCTGTACTCATCGCCGAGCGGCAGGAGGAGCTCGGGGGCGCGTTTCTCTTTCCGCGCGTTGAGGCGGGGCTGCCCCGTCGGCTCGCCAGCAAGCAGGGGCTGCACGAGTTGTGCGTGGAGTACGGCATACCGACTCCCGCCGCCGCCTTTCCGCAGTCGTACGACGACATCGAGCGGTTCGCGCAGACGGCCCGGTTCCCGGTGGTGGCCAAGAACCGGGAGGCGTTCGTGCGGCGAGCGCGGCCCGTCGTCAACGGCACTACGCGCATTGCGAGTCGGGAGGCGCTGCTGTCCCTGGCAAGCGACTGGGGTGAGTGTCCCGGCGTGATCCTTCAGGAGTACCTGCCCCGGGAAGAGGCCGAGGACTGGATCGTGCACGCCTACTTCGACGCGGACTCGAATCCGCGCGCGTTGTTCACGGGTGTGAAGGTCCGTTCCTGGCCGCCGCACGCCGGAATGACGGCAAATGCATATGTCGTCGACAATCCGGAACTTGCGGACCTCGCCGCACGTTTCATCAAACAGATCGGCTTCACCGGAATCATCGACCTCGACCTGCGCTTCGACCGGCGCGACGGACAGTACAAACTCCTCGACTTCAACCCACGGATGGGCGCCCAGTTCCGGCTCTTCGAGAGCGAGTCGGGAGTGGACGTCGTCCGGGCCATGCATCTCGATCTGACCGGGCGCACCGTTCCGGAGGGGGAACAGCGCGCCGGGCACCGGTACATCGTGGAGAACATCGACCTGCCCGCTCTCCTCGCCTACCGACGCAGCGGCTATACGACACCGCACGCGCCGACTCGGGCGAGCGGGACGGAACTGGCCTGGCTCGCGGGTGACGACCCGCTGCCGTTCCTCACGATGCTCGCCCGCTTCGTGCGGCCGGGCGCGAAGCACCTGTACCAGCTGTGGCGGACCAGCCGTCGTGGCGGTGGCGGTCGCTGAGGCCGGGGGGCTGACAGCGGCGGCGGGTGCGGTGCGGGGCGGGCAGTGAACAGCAGAGCAGCACGAAGTGGCGAAGCAGCGTCCTGGGGAGGGACTTCGTGAATCATCCAGTAGCGGTTATCGGCGCGGGACCGTTCGGTCTGTCCACCGCCGCGCATCTGCGGGCGCGGGGCATACCGGTGAGAGTGTTCGGCGAGCCCATGGTGAGCTGGCGGGACCACATGCCCGCCGGGATGCTCCTGAAGTCGACGCCGGCGGCCTCCAGCATCGATGCCCCGCAGCGTGGCCACACCCTCGTCGACTACTGCGACGCGGCGGGGGTGTCCCGGCTGGTCACGGACGAGGACATCATCCCGGTGGAGACCTTCATCGCGTACGGCGAGTGGTTCCAGCAGCGGCTGGTGCCCGAGTTGGAGCGGGTGCGGGTGGTGTCCGTGGACCGGCGGCACAAGGGCACAGGCCACGATGGCAGGAACGGTCACGGCAGCGAGGGCAGGAGCAGTCGCGGCAGCGGGGGTGGCGGATTCGAACTCAAGCTGGACTCGGGCGAGTTGTTCACCGCGCGGGCGGTAGTCGTGGCGACCGGGCTGTCGGGGCTCGCGCAACTGCCCCCGGAGCTGTCCGGCGCCGCGCCGGACGGCCCCTCGCCCACGGGACCGGTGTCGCACAGTTCGCAGCACCACGACCTGAGCCGGTTCGCGGGCAGGGAACTGATAGTCGTCGGTGCGGGCCAGTCCGCGCTGGAGACTGCGGCGCTGGCAGCGGAGGCGGGGGCGCGGGTACGAGTGGTGTCGCGGGGGACCGGCCGCGTCGCATTCGGTGCGCCGCCGTGGCACCAGCCCAGGCTGCGGCCCGAGTCGCCGTTCGGCAACGCATGGTCGCTGTGGGCCCTCACCTACTACCCGCATCCCTACCGCTACCTCCCGGCTCAGGCCCGCCACTACCTTGTCCGCCGGGTCCTCGGACCGCTCGGGGCGTGGTGGCTGCGCGACCGGTTCGAGGGGAAGGTGCAGGTGAGTGAGGTCGAGCGGATCGTCCGGGCGGGAGTCACGGGGGGTAGGGAGGCCATAGGAGCGGCTGAGGCGGAGGGTGCGAAGGGCGCAGGCGGTGCGTTGGAGGCGAAGGGTTCGGGGAGCGGGACGGCTTTCGCCGCTGGGCAGCCGGTGTTGACCGTGCGGGAACTCGACGGCCGTACACGGGAGTTGTCGGCCGACCATGTCATAGCCGCGACCGGCTACCGCGTCGACATCGCCGCGATGGACTTCCTCGGGCATGAGCTGCGTACGGAGCTGGCGGTGAGCCGGGGGACGCCGAGGCTCGGGGCCGGGTATGTGTCCTCCGTACCCGGGTTGTACTTCACGGGGTTGTCGGCGGCCGCTTCGTACGGGCCGGTGATGCGGTTCGTGTGCGGCACGGAGTTCGCGTCACCGCGGCTGGCGGGGCATCTGGCGGCGGCGCACGCGTAGGGCACGGGGCAGGGCAGGGCAGGGTCAGGAATCGGGTTCGGGTTCCGGTTCGGATCCGGTTGGTCGATGCGTGCGTTGCTCGATCTTGTGAACCAGGGGCTCGTTGTGCCGAGTTGTTGTGCTGATCATGCCTTCCTGGGCCGGTGCCTGCGGAGGAACTGGCCCAGGCGCGGGGGCTGTTGCTGCCGGGATGCCGAACGTCGTCCGGTTCGGGCGGAGACCGATGTGCCGAACGATCCGTATTCTCTGGATCATGGCCGCTCCCACCTCATACGCACTTATCGCCACTGACCTGGACGGAACGCTCCTGCGCGCAGACGACACGCTCTCCGACCGTTCGCGGATCGCGCTGGCGCGCGCCACGGCTGCCGGCGCCCGGCATCTGGTCGTGACGGGGCGCCCGGCGCCGAGAGTCCGGCCGCTGCTCGACGACCTCGGTGGCGGGGGGCTCGCGGTGTGCGGGCAGGGGGCGCAGTTGTACGACGCCGGCGCGGACCGTCTGCTCTGGTCGGTGACCCTGGACCGGGACCTGGCGGAGACCGCGCTCGGCAAGATCGAGGCCGAGGTCGGGCAGGTGTACGCCGCCGTCGATCAGGACGGGGTCGACGGGCTCACGCTCATCGAACCCGGGTACCTGATGCCGCACCCGACGCTGCCCGCCGTACAGGTGCCGCACCGGGACGACCTGTGGGCCGCGCCCATCAGCAAGGTGCTGCTGCGCCACCCGTCGCTGTCCGACGACGAGTTGGCGTCGGCGGCGCGCGGAGCGGTCGGTTCCCTCGCGACGGTCACCATGTCGGGGCCGGGCACCGTCGAACTCCAGCCATGCGGCATCACCAAGGCGACAGGGCTTGCGCTGGCCGCCGAGTATCTCGGGCTGGCCTCGTCCGCCACGATCGCCTTCGGTGACATGCCCAATGACATCCCGATGTTCGACTGGGCGGCCCACGGCGTCGCCATGGCCAACGCCCATCCCGAACTCAAAGCGGTGGCGGACGAGGTCACCCTCTCGAACGAGGACGACGGGATCGCGGTGGTGCTGGAGCGGTTGTTCGGGCGGGGGGCGGACTGGTCGGCGTCTGCGTCTGCGTCTGCGTGGGTCGGCCGGCAGTAGCCTCTGGCCGGCCGGCCTGTGTCAGGCCACGGCCGGCCGGCCTGGCAGGGCACGGCCGGCCTGCTGACCCGGGTCGGCCTAGTAGGCCCCGAAGACGTTGTCTATCGATCCGTATCGCGCCGCCGCGTAGTTGCAGGCCGCGGTGATGTTCGCGATCGGGTCGTAGGGGTCGAACGAGGTGCCGGCGACGTGGTACGCGGCGAAGGTCGGGTCGATGACCTGGAGGAGGCCCTTGGAAGGGGTGCCGGCTGCCGCGTTCGAGTCCCAGTTGTTGATGGCGTACGGGTTGCCGGACGACTCGCGGATGACGTTGCGGTAGATGCCGTCGTACGTTCCCGGGATTCCCCTCTGCGCCATGATGTCGAGCGATTCGCGGATCCAGCCGTCCAGGTTGTTCGCGTAGTACGTCGTCGTCGACGACGAGGCCGACGGTGCGGCCGAGGCCGTCGTCGCGGTCAGGAAGGGGAGGGCCAGGGCTGCGGCGGCCGTTGTGGTGATGACGAGGGTGCGCGTGAGTGTGAGCGGGCGACGGGGGGTTCTCGCGCTGGGGTGCTGACCTCGTGCGGGCATGGTGAGTCCTCTCCGGCGCCTGCGAGGTGAGCTGTCGGGTTCGGGCGGGAGATGCCCGGCCGGGCGCGTTTTGCGGCGCGCGGCTTCACCCCTAGCCGCTCCGGTTTCAATGTCCGGACCGGCGGCTTACCTGGGTCCCCCGCTCCTGCCTGCGTGAGTCATGTGTGGGTGGGTGGTGGCTGCTCTACGGGCGGTGGCAGGATTCGGCGATCCGCCCGGTGTGGCGCGAAACGTATGCGAGAGCACACGGGTGGAACAAGGGGCAGAAATGCAGGACTTGCCCATTTGGTGCACCCATTAGGGATAAAACGGGCAAATGGTGAAGGGTGGGTTGAGGGTAACTTGCCTTTCGTGAATGGGGAGTTCGGGGGGAGGGGTGGTGCGGGTTGATTGGTGGAGTGACTCGGATCACGGGGTGGGGGGTAGGGGTGGTGCGGGTGCGGCGAGCGAGGTGTTTGGGGTGAATGGGGCTTTTGGGGGTGAGTGTCCGCTGTGAGGGCGGAACCTCTCGCTCGATGCGCGTCGTTGTCGTTGTGAGGGTCGCGGCGGAGGATGGGACTGAGGTGACGTATGTGTATGGGTGCTTGCTGGTGGGGCGCGGGATGTTTATAAATGTCCATGCTTTGGACTGATCAAAAACATTCCGGTCGTGATCCGATACCGCCTGGCCTGGACGGGCGGGCGCTCGCGGTGATCGAAACGTGACCGGATACGCTGACTTGAGTGATGGCAGCGACCTATCGACACACCGTGTGACCGCCAGTAGACACAGCAGACAGGAGATCCCTCGTGACCGTCGTCGGGCCGTTCGGGCTGAGCGTGCGGGACCAGGCTCTCGAAGCCGATGTCCAGGCCGGATTGGCGGCTGTCGAGGAAGGATTGCTCGAAGCCACCAAGAGCGAGGTCCCCTTCATCACGGAAGCCGCGCAGCATCTCGTGCGGGCCGGCGGGAAGCGGTTCAGGCCGTTGCTCGTGATGCTCGCGGCGCAGTTCGGGGACCGGCATGCGCCGGGGATCGTGCCGTCCGCGGTGGTGGTGGAGCTGACCCACCTCGCGACGCTGTATCACGACGACGTCATGGACGAGGCCGAGGTGCGGCGCGGGGTGCCCAGCGCCAACACGCGCTGGGGGAACTCCGTCGCGGTCCTCACCGGGGACTTTCTGTTCGCGCGCGCCTCGCACATCCTCGCCGACCTCGGGCCCGAGGCGGTCCGGGTGCAGGCGGAGGCGTTCGAGCGGCTGGTGACCGGGCAGATCCTGGAGACGGCGGGGCCGTCGGACGGGCGGGATCCGGTCGAGCACTATCTGGATGTACTGGGCGGGAAGACCGGGTCGCTGGTGGCCGTGGCCTGCCGGTTCGGGGCGATGATGTCCGGGGCCGACGACAGTGTCGTGGATGTACTCACCCAGTACGGGGAGCGGCTCGGGGTCGCCTTCCAGCTCGCGGACGATGTGCTGGACATCGCGTCCGATTCCCACGAGTCGGGGAAGACGCCGGGGACGGATCTGCGCGAGGGCATTCCCACGATGCCCGTGCTGCGGTTGCGAGAGCGGGTGGCTCGGCTGGGGCTGGCCGAGGATGCCGCGTTGTGCGAGTTGCTGGATTCCGACTTGAGTGACGATGCGCGGCATGCGGAGGCGTTGGCTCGGCTGCGGGTGCATCCGGCGTTGGAGCAGGCGCGGCGGGACACGGTGCGGTATGCGGAGGAGGCGCGGGCTGCGTTGGCGCCGTTGGTGGAGTGCGATGCGAAGGCCGCGTTGCGGGAGATGTGCGATGCGGTGGTGCATCGGGCTGGGTGAGGGTTTCGCCCCCGCCGCCCTTACCCGTCCCATCCCGGTCCTGGGGGCTGCGCCCCCAGACTCCCGCTACGGCCCTGAACGGGCCCTGTCCTCAAACGCCGGACGGGCTGAATTGAGACGACCCCTACGGGTTAGGGGATGTGCCGCCCCCTCATGTCATCCCGTGGCAGTACATGAGTTGAGCCCAAGGTCTGACGATTCCGCATCGCCGATTTGGTGAGATGGAAACCAACCACTCCTCACCGGTTCGGGTGAGAATGGCGGCTCAGGGTGGACAAGTGTGGGACGGAAAGCCGCCGCCGACGACGGAGGTAAGGCACACATGGCACCGTACGAAGAGGCCAAGGCCGGGAACCGGATCGACGCCGAGATCGAGGCCGAGGACGTGCCGTCCCGGCGCCGCAAGGCCGCGCGGTACGCCGCCCCGGCAGTGGTGATCGGTCTGACGGTCGCGACGATCGGGCTGGTACCGGCGTTCGCTGGCTCCGGTGACCCCGATCTGCCGAAGATCAGCGCACAGGAACTCATCGAGAAGATCGCCGCGTCGGACGTACAGCAACTGTCCGGCACGGTGAAGATCAGCACGGATCTGGGGCTGCCCGACCTCGGCGGTCTGGAGAGCGGACTTCTGTCGGGTGGACTCGGAGGCGGGTCCAGCGACTCGGGGTCGGCCGCCGATCCGAGCGCCAAGCTTCTCGCACTGGCCTCCGGCACGCACACGGTACGTATCGCCGCCGACGGCCCCGACAAGCAGAAGCTGTCGCTGCTGGAGAAGGCCGCCGAGTACAGCGTGATCCACAACGGCGACGAGGTGTGGGCGTACGACAGCGCGTCGAACGAGGCGTACCACGCGACGGCCCCCGAATCCGAGGGCAAGAGCGACAAGGGCAAGGACCAGGGCGAGGGCAAGGACCAGATCCTGCCCGGCGACGACGTGCCCGCCACGCCCGGGGAGTTCGCCAAGGAGGCCCTGAAGGCGGTCGACGACACGACCTCCGTGACCGTCGACGGCACCGCCCAGGTCGCCGGCCGGGACGCGTACAAGCTGGTCATCAAGCCGAAGGCGTCCGGATCCACGGTCGGGGCGATCAGTGTCGCCGTCGATTCGAAGACCGGGACGCCGCTGAAGTTCACGCTCACCCCGGCGAGCGGCGGCGCCGCCGTCGTGGACGCCGGTTTTGTCGACGTCGACTTCGCCAAGCCCGCCGCCTCGACCTTCGACTTCACCCCGCCCAAGGGGACGAAGGTCACCGAGGAGGGCACGGGCAAGGCCGAGGAGGAGCCCGGGAAGGACTTCGACAAGAACTTCAGCAAGGAATTCGGCAAGGAGTTCGACGGCGACCTCAAGGGACCTGAGGGGCACGGGTGGGTGAACGGGGCCGAAGGTGAGGGTGCCGGCGATGACTTCAAGGTCATCGGTGAGGGCTGGAACTCCATCGCCGCGTTCGACTCGGGGACCGAGGGCGGTATGCCGTCGGCCGGTGACTCGCCCGACGCCGGTGCGTTCGGCGGCTTCCTCGACTCCTTCGGCGACAAGGTCTCCGGCGACTTCGGCTCCGGCACGGTCTTCAAGACCCGCCTGATCAACGCCCTGATGACGGACGACGGCAAGCTCTACGTCGGCGCCGTCACGAAGGACGCCCTGGTCAAGGCAGCGAACGCGGCCCAGTAACGCCCCTACGAGAACCGCCGTAGACGCACGACGATCAAGGATGATTGAGGGAGCCCATGGAGGAAACGTCCGCCACGGAGCCGCAGAAGGTGAACCGGGATGACGACGACGCGGTCATCGTCACTCGCGCCCTCGCCAAGCGCTACCGCGGCGGACAGCTCGCCGTCGACGCTCTCGACCTCACCGTCCCGGCGGGCAGCGTCTTCGGTTTCCTCGGGCCCAACGGCTCCGGAAAGACGACGACCATCCGCATGCTGATGGGCCTGATCGAGCCGACGTCGGGCACGGCGCGGGTGCTGGGGCGGCCGATGCCCCGCTCCACCCGCGCCGTCCTGCCCCATGTCGGCGCGCTCATCGAGGGGCCCGCGTTGTACGGCTTTCTCTCGGGCCGCGACAACCTCGTACGGTACGACGCCGCCGACCCGACCGCCGATCCTCGCACCCGGCGTACGCGCGTCGCGGCGGCGCTGGACCGAGTGGGTCTGACGGCCGCCGCCGGAAAGAAGGCGAAGGCCTACTCGCTGGGTATGAAGCAGCGGCTCGGTCTCGCGGCGGCGCTGCTCCAGCCGCGTCGGCTGCTCGTCCTCGACGAGCCGACGAACGGGCTCGATCCGCAGGGGATGCGTGAAATCCGTTCCCTGGTAAGGGAGTTGGCCTCCGACGGCACCACCGTCTTCCTCTCCTCCCACCTCCTCGACGAGATCGAGCAGGTCTGTACGCACGCGGCCGTGATGGCGCAGGGCCGGCTGATCACCCAGGGCGCGGTGGCCGAGTTGGCCGCCGGGGCCCGCGGCCGGCTGGTCGTGACGACGCCCGATGTGGCGGACGCGGCCCGGGTGCTCAAGGAACAGGGCGTCGGCGACGTGGTCGTGACCGAGGACCGCTTGACCGGCGAGGTGCCGGAAGGTGACCGTGAACTCGCCGATCTGAACGCCGCGTTGGTCGGCGCGGGTGTCCGCGTCCGGGGTTTCGGCGTCGAACGGGCCTCCCTGGAGGACGCGTTCGTGGCGCTGACGGGGGAGGGCTTCGATGTCGCAGGCTGAGACCACTCGTACGGACACTGGCGGTACGGACACGGGCGGTACGGAAACCATCGGCACGGAAACCGGCGATACGGAAACGGTCCGCACGCAAGCCCCTCGTACCCCCAACCCCCTCTGGACCCTGGGCCTTTTCCGCAGCGAGCTCGTCATCACCTTCCGGCGCTGGCGGACCCTCGCGCTGCTCGCCGTGCTCGCCGCAGTACCGATCGTCGTCGGTATCGCCGTGAAGATCGAGACGAGCGACGGTTCGTCAGCCGTCGGCGGGGGCCCCGGGGGCGGCGGCGCGGGACCGGCGTTCATCTCGCAGATCAGCAACAACGGCCTGTTCCTGGTGTTCACGGCACTGGCCGCGACCCTCCCCTTCTTCCTCCCGATGGCCATCGGCGTCATCGCGGGTGACGCGATCGCCGGCGAGTCGAACGCGGGCACGCTCCGCTATCTGCTGGTCGCCCCGGCCGGCCGCACCCGTCTGCTCCTCACCAAGTACGCGACCACGCTGACGTTCTGCCTGGTCGCGACGCTGGTGGTGGCGATATCGGCGCTCACGGTCGGCGCGTTCCTCTTCCCGCTCGGCGACCTGATGACGATCTCCGGTACGAGCATCAGCTTCACGGAGGGCCTCGGGCGGGCGCTGTTGATCGCGCTGGTCGTCGCCGCGTCACTGATCGGCGTGGCGGCGCTCGGCCTGTTCATCTCCACCCTGACGAGCAGCGGCATCGCGGCGATGGCGACGACCGTGGGGCTGCTCATCACCATCCAGATCCTCGACCAGATACCCCAACTGCACGCGCTCCAGCCGTACTTCTTCTCCCACTACTGGCTGTCCTTCGCCGACCTGATGCGCGAACCGGTCTACTGGGACGACCTGGTGAAGAACCTCGGCATCCAGGCCCTGTACGCGGCGGTGTTCGGCTCGGCGGCCTGGGCACGGTTCACGACGAAGGACATCACGGCCTGAAGCCCGAGTCGAAGAACGTCTTCGCGCGGGTGAGGGCGTCGGTGTCGTTCAGTACGTCACCGGGCTTGCTCCCGTTGCCGAGCAGCACCCCGCCGAACCGCATCTCCATATAGGCGGCCGAGTTGCTGAGGGTACCGACCAGCGGGTCGGCGACCGTCTGCTCCGGGGCCGCGAGGACGGTGACGCCCCACAGGGTGCGCCCGGCGAGGGTGGCCTTGAAATCCACGCCCGGGGTGCGTAGCCAGCCCGACCAGTGGTCGAGGTAGCGCTTGACGGGAGCGGACACCGAATACCAGTACAGCGGCGAGGCGATCACGATGTCCGTGGCCGCGAGCGTGGCGTCGAGCAGGAGGGCCGCGTTGCCTCCGGTGGGCCGGACGTGGTCCGCGTCGTGGCGCAGGTCCTCGAATTCGGGCAGCGGATGCTCGGCCAGACTCAGCCAGCGCTGCTCGACGTCGGCGGGCAGTTGTTCGGCGGCCCTGCGGGCGAGAGCCTCGGTGTTGCCGTCGCTACGGCTGCTGCCGAGCAGGAAGAGAAAGCTGCGGTTCATGGTCGGGCCCCCGGGCGTGGTCGGCGTACGGGCGAGTGCGCGCGTACCGTGGATTTACGCGCATGGTGACTATGCGCGTACGCAGTATATGCACACGCATTCAAATGTGGCCAGCCCCCGCTACCGCGCCCGGGGCGCCCGCAGCCCCGCCCGCTCCTCCGCCTCCGCCATGACCCGGAGCAGCACCTCCTCCTCGCCGTGCCGGGCCACCACCTGGAGCCCGACCGGGCAGCCGTCCGGGCCGAATCCCGCGGGGATGCTTGCCGCCGGGTGCCCGCTGAGGTTGAACGCCCAGGTGAGCGAGGTCGAGTACCGGTCGCCCGGGCCCTCGTGACCGTGCGGCGGGTTCGGCGTGGTGGGGGTCAGGAGCAGGTCGGCCCGGGTGAACAGCTCCGCCAGCCGCTGGTCGTTGACCGCTCGCAGCGGGTACGCCGCAGCATCGCTGCCTGTGCCGTCCCCCGTATCCGCGCCCGGCGCACGCAGCGCCAGCCAGGTCGGCCCCGGGTCGTCGAGGCACACGGGGGCATCGTCCGGCGGAAGCAGCCGTACGACCCCGGCACCGTCGAGCCGCAGCGCGGCGCCGTGCGCGACGAGGGCGGGCCCCGGATCGGTGCGGGTGAAACCGAGGGAGTCGGACCAGACGGCGATGAGAGGGCGCCGCGCGTACTCCTGGCCGGCGCCGTCTGTCATCCCGCCCGCCACATCCACCGCGCCCCCGCCACCCCCGCCGGCTCCGGCCACGCATCGCCAGTACGCCCACAGGTCCACGGCCCGCCGAGCGACCGCCCCGGCCGCGCTCAGCCCCGTCCGGTCGGGATGCGGCAGGCGTCCGTTCGTCGACTTGAGGCCGAACACCCCGCACCAGGCGGCCGGGATACGGATGGACCCCGCCCCGTCCGCGCCGGTCGCGAGGGGGACCAGGCCCGCCGCCACCGCCGCCGCGGCCCCGGCCGACGAACCGCCCGGCACCCGGTCCGCCCGCCACGGGTTGACCGTCCGCCCTCCGGCCCCGAGTCCCCATGTCTGCCAGGGGGTTCCGGACCCGGGCGCGGGTACGGACGTCGCGCCCAACGGCACACACCCGGCGGCGGTCAGCCGTACCGCGTCCGCCGCCCGCTCCCCGTACCGGCCCTTGACGGCGATCGGGACGCCCGCGAGCGGCAACCGCTCACCCGCGGCGACACGTACGTCGACCTCGCGCGCCCGCCGCACCGCAGCCTCGCCCCACACCTCCCTGAACGCGCACAACTCCGGCTCCACGACGGCGATCCGCGCGAGCGCGGCCGTGACGACGTCGACGGCGGTCACTTCCCGCGCCCGTACGGCGGCGGCGATCTCGGGGACCGTGAGATCCGCGAGATCCGCGAGATCCGCGAAGCGCCCCCTGTCCGGGCTCAACTCTCCGCGCGCCCGGAGACCAGGATCCCGCCGCCCTCGATCCAGGTGAGGAAGATGCCGACGCCGGCCGGCGTATATGCGGGCACCTCCGTGCCGGTCGGCAGGGCCTTCGGCGTGCCCGTCGAGGCCGGGATCTCGACGGCGACGCGCGGGTGCGAGCCCGGGACGGTTCCGTACGCCGTGCCGTCGTCGCGTACGGAGTCGATCAGCATGTCCTTGCGGCCCTCGTCCCCGCCCACGCCCTTGGCGAGACAGGCCACGGAGCCCTTCTGGAGGTCGAAGAGCATCCAACCGTACGAGAGATAGCGGCCGTTGGGGGAGACGGACGTCAGGATGCTGTCACCGAGGACGGTGTCGTCGCTGTCGAACGTCTGTGTGAGCGTACGGTCGCGGCACTCGGCGCTCAGCAGGACCTTGCCGGTCGCGGCGTCGTGCACGGTCCGCACGGTCTCCTCGGAACCGTCCTCGTTGGCGTCCTTCGAGGGGGCCCAGTAGGCGACGACCTTGCCGTCGGTGACCGTCTGGGCGGTGCCGTTGGCCAGTTCGGAGCCGAAGCCGGCGGACTGTTCGGCGGCGGCGCCCTTGGGGGCCACATCCGTGCCGACCCAACTGCCGGACACGCCGAATCCGCCGCCGGAGGGGTTCGTCACGGGCCCCCGCCCGCTCAGTCCGACGACTGTGCCCGCGTCTTCGCCGTACGTCGTGACCTTGCCGCTCGTGACGTCGATCGCAGCAGCGCGGCTTTTGTACCCCTCGGTCCAGCTGACGAGGGCCTGGCCCGCGCCGCCGTCACGGACGACGGTCTCGCCCTGGGCGGTGCCGTTGTCGGCCTCCACGGGGACGTCGACGGTGCGCAGCGGCGCGACCGCGTTCCCGGAGTTGCCGTCGGCCGCGTACACCACGGCCTGGACGATCTCCTTGCCGTCGTGCAACTCGTCCTTGCCGTCCAGCCCGTGCGCCCACGCGACGAAGTACTCGCGCCCGCCCGCGTCGACGGCGGTCACCGACGCGGGCGCGGTGGCAGCGGGGTCGTAGCCTGCGGAGTCGTCCAGTGACCCCGGCGGGGTCCAGGGGGCGCTGGTCCACAGCACCTTGCCGGTGGTGGCCCTGCGCACCTGCAGGTACATCTCGGCCTGGTCGGCGACCACGTACGCGACGGTCCCCGAGTCGGGGGCGACGGCGACGGGCGCGGTCTCTGCGCCCTCCCGTACCCAGGGCAGCGCCTGGTCCCAGCCGCGGTCGGCGTCGTAGGCGGCGGGGACGGTCAACTCGGCGAGCGGGCCGACCGGTTGACCGTCCCCCTTGGGATCACCGGCGTCAGCGGATCGCGTGGCCTTGTCGGGCTCCGCCGATCCGCCGCATCCGGCGAGCACCAGCCCCACCACGACGGCCGCCATCACTCTCGTACCCGCCCTGCGCATGAACGTTCCTTCCCCCGTACCGACGTACTGACGTACCGAATTACTGATCTTGGCATCCGAACAGTGCCATCGTCAGCGCGGTACGGGGGAGTTGGACCACAGAGTGCGCGCGTTACTCCGACAACTCCCACACGGCGTACGCGGCCGCGTCGCTGTTGCGGTCGAGGGCGGTGTCGTTGATGTTGGCCGTCGTGTCGCAGGACGAGTGGTAGCAGCGGTCGAACGCCTGGCCCGACGTACCGCCCCACTTGGCCGCCTGGGCCGTCGTCTTGGTGTAGTCGGCGCCGCTGAACAGGCCGCCGACGGGGATGCCCACGTTCTTGAAGGGCGCGTGGTCGGAGCGGCCGTCGCCCTCGGTCTCGATCTCGGTCGCGATGCCGATACCGGCGTAGTAGTCCTTGAAGGTCTGCTCGATGGTCGGGTCGTCGTCGTAGACGAAGTAGCCGGGGTTCGGCGAGCCGATCATGTCGAAGTTCAGATAGCCCTTGACGCGCGAACGGTTCGCGGAGGAGAGGTTGTTGACGTAGTACCGGGACCCGACCATGCCCAGTTCCTCCGCCCCCCACCAGCCGAATCTCAGATGCTTGGTGGGCTGGTACTGGGCGCGGGAGACGGCGAGCGCGATCTCCAGGACGGCGGCCGAGCCACTGCCGTTGTCGTTGATGCCGGCGCCGGCGGTCACGCTGTCGAGGTGCGAGCCCGCCATGATCACCTGGTTGGTGTCGCCGCCGGGCCAGTCGGCGATCAGGTTGTAGCCGGTACGGCCGGACGCCGTGAACTGCTGGATGGTCGTGGTGAATCCGGCCGCGTCCAGCTTGGCCTTCACATAGTCGAGCGAGGCACGGTAGCCGGTTCTGCCGTGCGCCCGGTTGCCGCCGTTGGCGGTGGCTATGGACTGCAGCTGGGTCAGATGCGCCTTGACGTTGGCCACGGGCAGGTCGGGGGCGGCGGCGAGCTTGAGGAGCGACGCGGACGACGCGGAGGTCGCGGAATCGGGGGCGGGGGCCGCGCCGGCTGCCGTGCCCGTGGTGAGGAGCGCGGTGCTGGCGAGCACGGTGACGGCCACAGCGGTGGCTGCGGCGCGTGCGGGAACCGAGAGCTTCATGTGGGGGGCTCCGAATTCCTTGGGAATCACAGGGATTCCACAGTGGATAGGTGCCTGGATGGTGAAGCTCTGGCTAACGGTTCGTCAAGGGCGCTATCTGGACAGGGAGTTCGCATATCGGATGAATTTAGACATGGACATGACTAGTGCACGCAATATTCGTTCCCCTCCGGATCGGTCATCACCACCCACTCACCGCCCGCCTCCCGCACCTCCCGCAGCACGCTCGCCCCCAGCCCCGTCAGCCGCTCGACCTCGGCCGCGCGCCGGTCCGGGCCCGGGTGCAGATCGAGATGGAGCCGGTTCTTGCCCGTCTTCGGCTCCGGAACGCGCTGGAAGAGCAGCCGACGCCCGAGCCCGGTCCCGCTCTCCTCCTGGTACGGGTCCCCGGGATGCCGTACGGCGGCCAGGTCCCGCCAGGCGAGGCGGCCGTGCGACTCGACGGTCAGCTCGGCCGGTACGGCACCGAGGCCCAGCAGGCGTTCGACCAGCGCGCTGTGGTCCTCGACCGTGTACGCGAGCGCGCCGGCCCAGAAGTCGGCCTGTGCGTGCGGATCCGCGCAGTCGATGACCAGTTTCCAGTGCACGGGGACAGGGGCGGGGTCGGAGGAGGGGGAGAGGGAGGGAGCCTGTGCGGGGGTCTGTGTCATGGGGACCACTTATAACGCGTCGCACTGACAACGGCTCTCTGTGCGCCCCCTGTCAGCGGGGTACGTCCTGCGTGGTCGCCACTGTCGGCGGAACGAGGACCGGGTCGGCCTGCGTCCTGAGCGCCCGCGCCCCCCGTCGGGCCGCCCGCAGCGCGTCCCACGTCAGCAGGACCAGGGCGAGCCACACCAGTGCGAACCCGGCCCAGCGCTCCGGCGGCATGGCCTCGTGGAAGTAGAAGATGCCGAGGAGGAACTGGAAGACGGGGGCCAGGTACTGGAGCAGGCCCAACGTCGACAACGGCACCCGTATCGCCGCCGCGCCGAAGCAGACCAGCGGGAGGGCGGTCACGATGCCGGTCGCCGCGAGCAGGGCCGCGTGTCCGGCGCCGTGCGCGCCGAAGGTCGCCTCGCCCTGGCCGCCCAGCCACAGCAGATAGGCCAGCGCGGGCAGGAACTGGACCGCGGTCTCGGCGGCCAGCGACTCCAACCCGCCCAGGTTGACCTTCTTCTTCACCAGGCCGTACGTGGCGAAGGAGAAGGCCAGACAGAGGGAGATCCAGGGCGGCCGGCCGTAGCCGATCGTCAGGACGAGTACGGCGGCCAGACAGACGCCGACCGCGGCCCACTGCACCGGCCGCAGCCGTTCCTTCAGCAGGAGCACGCCCATGGCGATGGTGACGAGCGGGTTGATGAAGTAGCCGAGCGAGGCCTCGACCACGTGCCCGGTGTTCACGGCCCAGATGTAGACACCCCAGTTGACCGTGATGAACGCCGCGGCGACCGTGATCAGTGCCAGTCGGCGCGGTTGCCGCAGCAACTCACCCGCCCAGGCCCAGCGGCGCATCACCAGCAGGGCGATGCCGACGGCGGCGAGGGACCACACCATCCGGTGGGCCAGGATCTCGACCGCCCCGGACGGCTTCAGCAGCGGCCAGAAGAGCGGGACGAGCCCCCACATCCCGTATGCCGCGAAGCCGTTCAGCAGACCTGTGCGCTGCTCGCTCGTCGGCTTGCCGGCCACCGGCGTCTCCCCTCGTACCAGCACATGACCATATGGACGTGCGGCCACGACGGTAACGCCGAGCGCCCCCGGCTGTCATGTTCGTATCGGCATACGGTCATGACAGGCGGGGGTGGGCGTCCTCGGGGGCGTGACGGGGGAGTGCGCGCCCCCGAGGGGCGCGGGGGTCAGGCCTTGAGCGCGGCGGCGATCGACTCCGCGATCGGCGTGGTCGGGCGGCCGGTCAGACGGGACAGGTCGCCCGGGGTGCCGGCCAGCTCGCCCTGCTCGATGGCCGCGTCCACGCCCGCGAGGATGGTGGCGAGGCCCTCGGGCAGGCCGACGCCGGTCAGGATGCCGGTGTAGACCTCGACGGGGACGGCGTTGTAGGCGACGTCCTTGCCGGACTGCTTGGCCACCTCGGCGGCATACTCGGCGAAGCCCCAGTTGGTGTCGCCGCTCAGCTCGTACGTCGAGTTCTCGTGGCCCTCGCCGGTCAGCACCGCGACAGCGGCGGCGGCGTAGTCGGCGCGCGCGGCGGAGGCGACCCGGCCCTCGCCGGCGGCCTGGGTGACACCGTGCTCAAGGGCGACGGCGAGCTGCTCGGTGTAGTTCTCGTTGTACCAGCCGTTGCGCAGCAGCGAGTACGGGACGCCGGACTCGAGGATCGCCGCCTCGGTGCCCTTGTGGTCGTCGGCGAGCGCGGCCGTCAGGGTGCCCGGGGCGCTGGTGTACGCGAGCAGCGCGGCGCCCGCGGCCTTGGCGGCGGCGAGGACGACCTTGTGCTGGCCGACGCGGCCCTTGTCGAACTCGTTGCCGGAGATGAGCAGCACCTTGTCGCCGGCGGCTATGACACCGTCGAAGGTCTCCGGGCTGTTGTAGTCGGCGACCGCGATCTTCACACCGCGGGCCGCGAAGCCGGACGCCTTCTCCGCGTCGCGCACGACGGCGGTGATCTGGTCGGCCGGAACCTTCTCCAGCAGCTGCTCGACTACATGACGACCGAGTTGGCCGGTGGCTCCGGTGACGACGATGCTCATTGCGTATCTCCTTGTGGGGTGCGGGCTGGCACTAACCATAGGAGAAGCGCTAACTCTAGGAAAGTACCCACTTTCAAGTAAGGTACTTACATGGCAGTAAGTGCGGCAGTAAGCGGTGAGGTCGAAGTCGTGGGCAAGTACGAGCCGGTGGGCGCCGAGGGGATGTGTCCGTACCGGCTGGTCCTGGAGCACGTCACCAGTCGCTGGGGTGTGCTCGTCCTCATGGAGCTGTTGGAGCGCTCGTACCGCTTCAGCGAGCTGCGCCGGGCCATCGGCAGGGTCAGCGAGAAGATGCTGACGCAGACCCTCCAGACGCTGGAGCGCGACGGTCTGGTCCACCGGGACGCGAAGCCGGTCATCCCGCCGCGCGTCGACTACTCGCTCACCGACCTCGGCCGCGAGGCCGCCACCCAGGTGCGGGCCCTGGCCGTGTGGACGGCGGAACGCATGCCGGACGTGGACCAGGCCCGCCGGACGTACGACGAGGCCCGGGTCGAAAGGACCCGGGCCCAGTAGCCACTCGTATCGTCTATGCCAACCGTCTGTCCCGATCGTCTATCCGACGACGGTCCAGGTGTCCCCGCCGGCGAGCAGCGCGCCGAGGTCGCCCTTGCCGTTCTGGACGATCGCAGTGTCGAGCTGCTCGGCCATCTGCGTGTCGTAGACGGCCCGGTCGACGGAGCGGAAGACACCGATGGGCGTGTGGTGCAGGGTGTCCGGGTCGGCGAGCCGGGAGAGTGCGAAGGCGGTGGTCGGGGACGCGGAGTGCGCGTCGTGCACGAGCACCTCGCCCTCGTTGTCGGCGGTGACGGCCACCACCTTCAGATCACCGGTCGCCCGGTCCCGTACGACACCCTTGCCGCCGTCGGCCCCGAACCGGATCGGCTGCCCGTGCTCCAGCCGGATCACCGCCTCCTCGGCCTGCTGTCTGTCCTTCAGCACCTCGAAGGCGCCGTCATTGAAGATGTTGCAGTTCTGGTAGATCTCGACGAGCGCCGTACCGGGGTGGGCGGCGGCCTCGCGCAGCACGCTCGTGAGGTGCTTGCGGTCGGAGTCGACGGTCCGGGCGACGAAGGACGCCTCGGCGCCGATCGCCAGCGACACCGGGTTGAAGGGCGCGTCCAGCGACCCCATGGGCGTCGACTTGGTGATCTTGCCGACCTCGCTCGTCGGCGAGTACTGCCCCTTGGTCAGCCCGTAGATCCGGTTGTTGAAGAGCAGGATCTTGAGGTTCACATTGCGCCGCAGGGCGTGGATCAGATGGTTGCCGCCGATGGAGAGCGCGTCGCCGTCACCGGTGACCACCCAGACGGACAGGTCCCGTCGGCTGGAGGCGAGCCCGGTCGCGATGGCGGGGGCGCGACCGTGGATGGAGTGCATCCCGTAGGTGTTCATGTAGTACGGGAAGCGGGAGGAGCACCCGATCCCCGACACGAAGACGATGTTCTCCTTCGCCAGCCCCAGTTCGGGCATGAAGCTCTGTACGGCGGCGAGAACCGCGTAGTCCCCGCAGCCGGGGCACCAGCGCACTTCCTGGTCGGACTTGAAGTCCTTCATGGACTGCCTGGCCTCGGCCTTGGGCACCAGAGTGAGTGCCTCGATCGAGCCGGTACCGGCGCCTTCCGTGGACGTCTCAGCCATCGATGGCCTCCTTGAGAGCCGTGGCGAGCTGTTCGGCCTTGAACGGCATGCCGTTGACCTGGTTGTACGAGTGGGCGTCCACCAGGTACTTCGCCCGGATCAGCGTGGCGAGCTGGCCGAGGTTCATCTCGGGGATCACGACCCGGTCGTACCGCCGCACCACCTCGCCGAGATTCCGCGGGAACGGATTGAGGTGGCGCAGATGAGCCTGCGCGATCGACTCCCCGGCCGCCCGCAGCCGGCGTACCGCTGCGGTGATCGGCCCGTACGTGGAACCCCAGCCCAGGACAAGGGTGTTGGCCGTGCCGGACGGGTCGTCGACCGCCAGATCCGGTACGTCGATGCCGTCGATCTTGGCCTGACGGGTACGGACCATCAGGTCGTGGTTGGCGGGGTCGTAGGAGATGTTGCCCGTGCCGTCCTGCTTCTCGATGCCACCGATGCGGTGTTCGAGCCCGGGGGTGCCAGGGATGGCCCAGGGGCGGGCGAGGGTCTGCGGGTCCCGCTTGTAGGGCCAGAAGACGTCGGTGCCGTCGTCGAGGGTGTGGTTGGGTCCCTGGGCGAACTGGACCCGCAGATCGGGGAGTTGGTCGACGTCGGGGATGCGCCAGGGCTCGGAGCCGTTGGCGAGGTATCCGTCGGAGAGCAGGAAGACCGGGGTGCGGTAGGTGAGCGCGATACGGGCGGCTTCGATGACGGCGTCGAAGCAGTCGGCGGGGGTGCGCGGGGCCACGATCGGGACCGGGGCCTCACCGTTGCGGCCGAACATGGCCTGAAGCAGATCGGCCTGCTCGGTCTTGGTCGGCAGCCCGGTGGAGGGCCCGCCCCGCTGGATGTCGATGACCAGCAACGGCAGTTCCATCGAAACCGCCAGCCCGATGGTCTCCGACTTCAGGGCCACGCCCGGCCCCGAGGTGGTGGTGACGCCCAGCGAACCGCCGAATGCGGCGCCCAACGCGGCCCCGATACCGGCGATTTCGTCCTCGGCCTGGAAAGTCCGGACACCGAAGTTCTTGTGTCTGCTGAGCTCGTGCAGGATGTCCGAGGCCGGCGTGATCGGGTAGGACCCCAAGTACAGCGGCAGATCAGCCTGTTGACCGGCCGCGATGAGCCCGTACGACAGGGCCAGGTTCCCCGAGATGTTGCGATAGGTGCCGGTGGGGAACGCGGTCGAGGCCGGCGCGACCTCGTAACTGACCGCGAAGTCCTCGGTCGTCTCCCCGAAGTTCCAACCGGCCCTGAACGCGGCCAGGTTGGCGGCCGCGATCTCGGGCTTCTTGGCGAACTTGGTGGCGAGGAACTTCTCGGTACCCGCGGTCGGCCGGTGGTACATCCAGCTCAACAGGCCCAGCGCGAACATGTTCTTGCTGCGCTCGGCCTCCTTGCGGGAGAGCGCGAACTCCTTGAGCGCCTCGACGGTGAGGGTGGTCAGCGGCACCGGATGCAGGCTGTACCCGTCGAGCGAGCCGTCCTCCAACGGGGAGGCCGCATACCCCACCTTCTGCATGGCCCGCTTGGTGAACTCGTCCGTGTTGACGATGATCTCCGCGCCGCGCGGCACATCGGCGATGTTCGCCTTCAGTGCGGCCGGATTCATCGCGACGAGCACATTGGGCGCGTCGCCGGGCGTGAGGATGTCGTGGTCGGCGAAATGCAGCTGGAACGAGGAAACGCCCGGCAGGGTGCCTGCGGGCGCTCGGATCTCGGCGGGGAAGTTCGGCAGAGTGGACAGATCGTTCCCGAAGGACGCCGTCTCGGAGGTGAAGCGGTCGCCCGTGAGCTGCATACCGTCCCCGGAGTCCCCCGCGAACCGAATAATCACCCGATCGAGGCGGCGTACGTCCTTCACGCCCGCCGGATTGCGCTGCTCTCCCACCACGGATCCGACGGCTCCGACGTCTGAGCCGGCCTTCTCCGCTGAACTGCCCGCTGAACTGTCCGCTGGACTGCTGACCTGGCTGGTCACTGAACTGGACCTCCTTCGAGGCGGCGGCCTGGGAGCGGTCCTCCCGCGGACCCTCCCAGGATCAACAGTACGTCGGTAAGGGTGGCCTTCCCGGGACCGATCGCATGATGGACGCCATTTTGAGACGGTACGGCGCCCTGATTTGTCATGGGTTTCCACCCCGTGGCACTGACAGGGTGTCAGGCGGTCAAAGTCAGATGGTCAGGAGTTGAGATAGGTCAGAACGGCCAGAACGCGCCGGTGATCGCCGTCGCTGGGGGAGAGCCCCAGCTTCAGGAATATGTTGCTGACGTGCTTCTCGACGGCACCGTCACTCACCACGAGCTGCCGTGCGATGGCCGAATTGGTACGGCCCTCGGCCATGAGCCCCAGCACCTCGCGCTCCCGGGGAGTGAGCCCGGCGAGCACGTCCTGCTTACGGCTGCGGCCCAGCAACTGGGCCACGACCTCCGGATCGAGCGCGGTACCCCCCTGGGCCACCCGCACCACCGCGTCCACGAACTCCCGCACCTCGGCGACCCGGTCCTTCAGCAGATACCCGACGCCCCGGCTGGACCCCGCGAGCAGCTCGGTCGCGTACCGCTCCTCGACGTACTGCGACAACACGAGCACACCGAGTTCCGGATGCGATTTCCGCAGCTGTACGGCGGCCCGGACTCCTTCGTCGGTATGGGTGGGCGGCATCCGCACATCCGCGACGACGACATCCGGGAGCTCGTCCTGCGCGGCGAGCTCGGTAATGGTCTTGATCAGCGCGACCCCGTCACCCACACCGGCGACGACATCATGCCCACGGTCGGTCAACAACCGGGTCAGGCCCTCTCTCAGCAGCACTGAATCCTCGGCGATAACCACCCGCACCCTGTCCTCCACGATTACTGGCCCCCCCACACCCCGTCCGAACACGAGGTTCCAGCATCCCAGTATTCGGACGAGGAGGGGGTTGTTGTCGCCGGCTTTTCCCACACCGACGGCACCACTCAAGCGCGGGCCGGCATTTTCAGCCCGTCCGGCGTTTGAGGACAAGCGCCTTCAGCGCGACCGGGGGTCTGGGGGCGGAGCCCCCAGGAACGGGATGGGACGGGTAAGGGCGGCGGGGGCGAAAAACCCGCCCCCCACCAGCCTCACCCCCGCCAAGGCAACTCCGCAGTAACCCGAGTGGGCCCACCCACCGGCGAATCCACCACCAGAATCCCGTCCACCGCATCGAGCCGCCCCGCCAGCCCCGCCAACCCGGACCCGCCGGAGGCATCCGCACCCCCCACCCCGTCGTCCACCACCTGAAGCATCAGCCGGTTCTCCACCCGCCACACATCCACCGACGCCCCCGTCGCCCGCGCATGCTTGCTCACGTTCTGCAGCAGCTCCGACACCGTGAAGTACGCGATCCCCTCGATCGCCGCGGCCGGCCGCTCCGTCAGATCCACCTCCACCCGTACCGGCACCACACACCGGGAAGCCACCGCGGACAGCGCCGCATCCAGCCCCCGGTCCGTCAGCACCGCCGGATGGATCCCGCGCGCCAGATCCCGCAGCTCCTGCAGGGCCGTCTTCACCTCACCGTGCGCCTCGTCCACCATCCGCGCCGCAGCCCGCGGATCCTCCGTGAGCTTCTCCTTCGCCAGCCCGAGATCCATGGCCAGCGCCACCAGCCGCGCCTGTGCCCCGTCATGCAGATCCCGCTCGATACGCCGCAGATCAGCCGCGGCGGTGTCGACGACGACCCCCCGGTCGGACTCCAGCTCGACGACCCGCGTCGCCAGCCGTGACGGCCCGAGCAGCCCCTGCACCATCACCCGGTCCACGAGGGTCAGCGCCCGCACGATCCAGGGCGTGGCCATGGTGAACGACAGCCCGACCAGAGCGGTCACTGTGATCTCGAACGGGTTGTCGAGATAGATGCTGTGGGTCTCGTCGCCGTACAGCTGGAGACCGTCCTGTCCGCCGTACATCGGGAAGAGCCAGAACCACAGCGGGTACGTGAGCAGCGCCCACCCGTACACCCAGAAAGTCACCGCGACCACGAACGAAAACATCGCCCACGGCAGATGCAGCACCGAGTAGAGCAGGTGCCGCCAGGAGGTACCGCTCTTGAGCACGGCCCCCATCCAGCCCGCCGCCCCGGACTTCCGTGCCCGCACCGGCTCCGGTTCGGGCATGTCGAGCCCGAGCAGCCCGCGCGCCATCTTCCGCTCCAGCACACCGAACCCCCGGCACCCTGCCAGGCCCACGGCCAGCACCGGAATCCCGAGGAAGGTGACGAGGAGAAGCGAGCCGGTGAAGGCCAGGGTGACGGCGTAGGAGAACACCAGCACGCTGACCGGCAGGCTCAGCAGCACATACCCGAACTCGCGCCAACTGCGCGCCTCGACGGGCGCCCGCAACGCGGCCGGCAACCGAGGACGCCGGCCCTGCCCGCGCCCGGTGCCCCCGTCGGCCGTCCCGTGGAATCCGGCCCCGGGGCCGCCCTGCTGCCCGTACCCCTGTCCGTACTCCATGGCCATCGATCCAGTCCGTTCTGCTAGTCAGCTCGTCACCAGCCGGCTCGTCTGTCTGTGTGCTCGCCGGCCGGTGTCCTGCTCGCCCTTCATCTCTCATCAGCTTGCTGGCCCCGAACCCCACGGACCATGGAGCACGTAGGCGTCTTCCCCCGGGGGTTTTCCCTACCTACGCCTCGACCCGTTACCTACGCGTCGACCCGTTCCCGCCACGGCAGTTCGGCCGTGACCGTCGTGGGCCCGCCCTCGGGCGACTCGATGACGAACAGCCCGTCCACCGCGCCCAGCCGGTCCGCGAGTCCCGCCATCCCCGTACCGCCGTCGAGCCGCGCACCGCCGCGACCGTCGTCCCAGACCTGGATCAGCAGCCGGTCATCGGTACGCCAGACGTCGACGGAGGCGTTCCGGGCGCCGCTGTGCTTGCTGACGTTCTGGAGCAGCTCGGAGACCGTGAAGTAGGCGATGCCCTCGATGGCGGCGGCCGGCCTGGCCGGCAAATCGGCGGTCACCTGCACCGGCACGGTGCACCGCGAGGCCACGGAGGACAGCGCCGCGTCGAGTCCGCGGTCGGTCAGAACGGCCGGATGGATTCCGCGCGCCAGATCCCGCAGCTCCTGAAGCGCGAGCTTCACCTCGCCGTGCGCCTCCTCGACCATCGCCGCCACATGTTCGTCGGCCTGCCCCTCCAGGAGCTTCTCCTTGGCCAGCCCGAGGCCCATCGCGAGGTTCACCAGCCGGGCCTGCGCCCCGTCGTGCAGATCGCGCTCGATCCGCCGCAGATCGGCGGCGGCCGTGTCGACGACGACCCCCCGGTCGGACTCCAGTTCGGCGATACGGCGTTCCAGCTCGTCGGAGGGCGACAGCAGCCCGCGCACCATCACCCGGTCCACGTTCGTGAGCCCCCGCGCCAGGAACGGCAGCACCGGCCACAGCACGAAGAGCGACACGAGCACCATGGAGAAGGTGAACACGCCCCAGGGCAGCCGGACGAAGTCGTACAGCATGGTGCGCCAGCCGACCGGGTCCTTCAACGCCAGCATCAACCGCGCGAAGAACCCGAGTTCCCGGCCACGGGCACCCCGCCCGCCACTCAGCGGCAGCGGACTCGGCTCGTCCACCCGCACCCCGAGCAGGGCCCTGGCCCGCGCCCGCTCGAACCGGCCCAGCAGACGGGCGCCCATGAGCCCGCCGGCGAGCATCGGAAGACCGACCACCGTGAGCGTGAGGAAGGAACCCACGCTCACCACGGTCACCACGTACACGAAACCGAACAACGCCATCGGCAGGTTGGTCAGGAGATGAGCGATCTCCTTCCAGGTGTGCGAGTCGAGAGCGAAACGGACAGGGGGCAGTCGGTCGCCCTCGGTTTCCGCGCTGGTGGCGGTGATACGTGCGGTCATGCCCGCCAGCCTGCCCGCCCCCGCGCCATGGCGCCATGAGGCGGACCGCCCGGCGACCCGGGGGAAAACCCCACCTTGCGCAGGATCTCGGACATGGCCATGCGTGACGGGCTGCTTACGGTCTCTTTAGCAGGCCCTAGACTCCCGTCCGTACAGATCGCCGAACACCAGAGGCGAGATCTACGAGGCCAGGGAGCGAGGGACGGACGTGCCGGTACCGACCGCCGTAGCCACGACGGAGTACATCGCAGCGTCGGAACGCATCGCAGAGTCGAAGTACATCGAAGCGTCGAAGCACATCGCGGCGTCGGAGTATTTCCAGTCCTACTCCGTCGTCGGACTGCTCGCCGCGGTCGGCGTGCTCTTCGTCGCGGTCGCCTTCGGAGCCGGCCGCCTGCTGCGCCCCGTCGTCCCGACCCCCGAGAAACTCCTGACGTACGAGTGCGGTGTCGACCCCGTGGGCGAGGGCTGGGCTCACACCCAGGTCCGCTACTACGTCTACGCCTTCCTCTATGTCATCTTCGCCGTCGACTCGATCTTCCTGTTCCCGTGGGCGACCGTGTTCGCAGCCCCCGGCTACGGCGCGGCCACCCTCGTCGAGATGTTCATCTTCCTCGGCTTCCTGGCCGTGGGCCTGCTCTACGCATACAAGAAGGGCGTCCTGACATGGACGTGACGCCAGAAACGAATTCGCCGGCGCCTGTGCCAGTGCCTGTGTCGATGCCCGTTCTGCTGCCGGAGCCGAAACGCCTGGGCGCCCTCGCCCGGCTGGCCCCCGAGCCGATGAAGGTGGTCCTGAACTGGGGCCGCCGCTACTCGCTCTGGGTCTTCAACTTCGGCCTCGCCTGTTGCGCGATCGAGTTCATCGCCGCGTCCATGGCCCGCCACGACTTCATCCGCCTCGGCGTGATCCCCTTCGCCCCCGGGCCGCGCCAGGCCGACCTGATGGTGGTCTCGGGCACGGTCACGGACAAGATGGCCCCGGCGGTACGGCGCCTGTACGAACAGATGCCCGAGCCGAAGTACGTCATCTCCTTCGGCGCGTGCAGCAACTGCGGCGGCCCGTACTGGGACTCCTACTCGGTGACGAAGGGCGTCGACCAGATCATTCCGGTCGACGTGTACGTCCCCGGCTGCCCGCCCCGCCCCGAGGCGCTGCTCCAGGGCATCCTCAAACTCCAGGAGAAGATCGCCCGGGAGTCCCTGGGCGAGCGGTACGCGTCCGGTGCGGCGACCCGCCCGACCCCGGCCGCACTCCAGAGCCCGCTGGTGCAGCCGCCGACCACAGGGGAGGGAACCGGAAGATGACGACAACCGGCTGGCTGCCCGCCCCCACCGAGGAACTCTTCGGTACGGAGGCCACGGCCGAGGAGTCGTACGACGTCCTGACCGTCGACGTACCCCCCACGTCCTGGATCACGGCACTGGAGACAGCACGCGACCGCCTCTCCTGCACCTACTTCGACTGGCTCAGCGCGGTGGACGAACCGGGCACGGGCTTCCGCGTCGCCGCCCACGTGGTCGCCCTCTCCCCGGTCCGCCGCCTCCTCGTACGGACGACAGTCCCGCATGAGTCCGCCGTACTGCCCTCCCTGGTGAACGTCTACGCGGGCGCCGCCTGGCACGAGCGCGAGACGCACGAGATGTTCGGCGTACGGTTCGAGGGTCACCCGGGCCTGGACCACCTCCTCCTCCCGGAGACCTTCGAGGGCCATCCCCTCCGCAAGGACTTCGTTCTCGCCGCCCGCGTCGCCAAGGCGTGGCCGGGCGCGAAGGAACCGGGGGAATCGGAACACGGCGGGCCCAAGCGTCGCCAGATGCTCCCGCCCGGCGTCCCCGACCCCAACGAATGGGGCCCCCTGAAGGGCCAGCTCCCGCCGGCCCCGGCCCGCCCGGCCCGCGCCGCCGCCCGCGCGACAGGCGACCGCCCGGTACGCCGCACCCGCACGGCATCGGAGGGCACGGCAAGCCAGCCCCCGACAGGCCAGCCCCCGGCAGGCGTGCCCCCGACACCGGAGGGCACACCCACGGAGGCCGCGCCGACCCCGCCGGCCGCACCCCGCCGGGCGCGCAGCGCAAGCCAGGGCTCGGCATCCCAGCACCCGCAAACACCGACGACCGAGTCCCCCGAGCCACCACCCGCGGCGGACGCCCCCTGGCACCACGCCCGCCCGGCCTTCGACGAACCCACGAAGGCCGAAGAACCCACGAAGGCCGACGAACTCACGAAGGCCGAAGAACCCGCGAAGGCCCCCGAGCCGGCCGAAGACCCCACCCCCGATAGCCCCACCCCCGATGACCCGACCCCCGAAAATTCCCCAGGAGGCTCGCAGTGAACGACGCGCTCGACGTCGCCCTGCGACTCCTGATCGTCTTCGTCGTCTTCCTCACCTTCCCCCTGATCGTCGGTCAGACCGAGCACAAGGTGATGGCCCACATGCAGGGCCGCCTCGGCCCGATGTACGCCGGCGGCTTCCACGGCTGGGCCCAACTCGTCGCGGACGGCGTCAAGTTCGCCCAGAAGGAAGACATCGTCCCGGCCGGAGCCGATCGCCGTATCTTCCAGCTCGCCCCCGCTGTGGCCCTCCTCCCGTACCTCCTCGTCCTCCTCGCCATCCCGATCGGCCCGGGCGAGGGCGCCGTCGGTGAAGTCGTCGACGCGGGCATCTTCTTCGTCCTCGCCGTCATGGGCGTCGGCGTCCTCGGCTCGCTCATGGCCGGCTGGGCGTCGGCCAACAAGTTCTCCCTCCTGGGCGGTCTGCGCACCGCCGCCCAACTGCTCGCCTACGAACTCCCGATGCTCCTCACCGCAGCCTCGGTCGCGATGGCGGCGGGAACGGTCTCGCTCCCAGGCATCGTCGACGCGTTCGAGTGGTGGTGGCTGCCCTGGCAGATCGTCGGCGCGATCGTCTTCTTCGTGGCCGGCCTCGCCGAACTCCAGCGTCCCCCCTTCGACATGCCGGTGGCCGACTCGGAGATCATCTTCGGCGCCTACACCGAGTACACCGGCCTCCGCTTCGCCCTCTTCCTCCTCGCCGAGTACGCCGGAATCGTCGTCCTGTGCGGCCTGACCACCGTCCTCTTCCTGGGCGGCTGGCACGGCCCCTGGTCCGCCGACGGCCTGGGCTGGGTCTGGACCCTCCTGAAGACGGCAGTGCTGGCCTTCGTCGTGATCTGGCTGCGCGTCACCTACCCCCGGCTGCGCGAGGACCAGCTCCAGAAGCTCTCCTGGACCCTCCTCGTCCCCCTCTCCCTCGCCCAGATCGCCCTCACCGGCATCGTGAAGGTGGTGATCTCGTAACCATGGCTGAGCCTCTCCCGCCCACCGGGTCCCGTATCCCCGGCATCGGCCTGGCCAAGGGCCTGGCCGTCACCCTCCGCACGATGACGAAGAAGACCGTCACCGCGCAGTACCCGGACACCCAGCCCGACCTCCCGCCCCGCTCCCGCGGAGTCATCGGCCTCTTCGAGGAGAACTGCACGGTCTGCATGCTGTGCGCCCGCGAGTGCCCGGACTGGTGCATCTACATCGACTCCCACAAGGAGACGATCCCGGCCGCCGCCCCCGGCGGCCGCGAGCGCAGCCGCAACGTCCTCGACCGCTTCGCCATCGACTTCTCCCTCTGCATGTACTGCGGTATCTGCATCGAGGTGTGCCCCTTCGACGCACTCTTCTGGTCCCCGGAGTTCGAGTACGCCGAGACCGACATCCACGAACTCACCCACGAACGCGACAAGCTCCGCGAGTGGATGTGGACGGTCCCGGCCCCGCCCGCCCTCGACCCGGCCGCCGAGGAACCGAAGGAAATCGCCGCCGCCCGCAAGACGGCGGAGAAGCTGGCGGCCACACAGGCCACACAGGCCACACAGGCCGAACCGGACGAGCCCACGGTGTCCACCGAGCCGCGGGAGGGAGAGTCGTGACCCTCGCCGCCGCAAGCCACGGCTTCCTCTCCCCGACCGGCGTCGAGATCGCCTTCCTCCTCGTCGGCCTCGTCACCTTCGGCGCGGCGCTCGTCACCGTCACCACCCGGCAACTGGTGCACGCCGCCCTGTGGCTGGTGGTGACTCTCGGGGGCCTCGCCGTCGAATACCTCCTCCTCACGGCCGAGTTCATCGCCTGGGTACAGGTCCTCATCTACGTCGGTTCGGTCGTCGTGCTCCTCCTCTTCGGTCTGATGCTCACCAGGGCCCCCATCGGCCGCTCCCCGGACGCCGACTCCGGCAACCGGTGGGCCGCCCTCGCCGTGGCTGGCGCCTCGGCCGTCGCCCTGGTCTGGGTCGTCGCCGACGCCTTCCGCACGACGTGGATCGACCTGGACGGCGCCGCCGCAGGCTCCACCGCCGTCACCGGCGCGAGCCTCTTCCAGAACTGGGTCCTCCCCTTCGAGGCCCTTTCCGTCCTCCTCCTCGCCGCCCTGGTCGGCGCGATCGTCCTGTCCCGCAAGGCCAAGGCGAACGCTGCGACAGCCACGACAGGCGCCGCCGCCACTGCCGCCGAAGCCGCTGCCAAGGACGCCCGAGCCGGCAAGGAAGGTGCCCTCTGATGCACCTCGTCTATCCCGCCGTACTCTCCGCCCTTCTCTTCTGCACCGGCCTCTACGGCGTCCTGGCCCGCCGCAACGCGATCCTGGTCCTGATGTCCGTCGAGCTGATGCTCAACGCCGTCAACCTCAACCTCGTCGCCTTCGACGTCTGGCTCAGCCGGACCGCCCGGGAGACCCTGCACTCCGGCCAGGCCCTCACCCTGTTCACCATCGCCATCGCCGCCGCCGAGATCGGCATCGGGCTGGCGATCGTCCTCGCCGTCCACCGCAACCGCGGCACCGCGGACATCGACAAGCTCCGCGACACCGCCGAGCCGTACGGCCCCGACGAAGCCACCGATTCCACCGGTGCCACCCTCACGGAAGACGAGAAGGCTGAGGCCACCGCGTGACCACGACCACCCTCGCCGTCCTCGTCCCCCTCCTGCCGTTCCTGGCCGCCGCGGCCGGTCTGCTCCTGGGCCGCACGGCCCCCGGCTTCGTACGCCCCCTCGCCGTACTGCCGCCTCTCACGGCGCTCGCCCTCGCCGTAGTCGTCGCCGTACGCCAGGGCGGCGACCGAGCCATCGACGCCGCCACCGAACTCACGCCCACGGGCTCGGTCCCCGTCGAACTCGCCCTGCACATCGACGGCTTCGCCGCCCTCGTCGCCGTCCTGGTCGGCCTGGTCGCGACCTGCGTGCAGATCTACTCGACGGCCTATCTGCGCGACGACCCGCGCTACCCCTCGTACGCCGCTCTCGTCTCCCTCTTCACCTCCGCGATGCTTCTCGTCGTCTACTCCGGCGACCTGATGGTGCTGCTGGTCGGCTGGGAGATCATGGGCATCTGCTCGTACTTCCTGGTCGGCCACTACTGGGAGACGCCGGAAGCCCGCGCCGCCTCCCTCAAGGCCTTCCTCGTCACCAAACTCGGTGATGTCCCCTTCCTGATCGGCCTGTTCGCGCTCGCCACCGACGCCGGGTCCTTCCGGATCACGAAGATCCTCGGCACCGTCGCGAGCGGCGGACTCGACCACCCGACGCTGGTCGCCCTGCTGCTCCTGGCCGGCGCGGCGGGCAAGTCGGCACAGTTCCCGCTGCACACCTGGCTCCCCGACGCGATGGCGGGCCCCACTCCCGTCTCCGCGCTGATCCACGCCGCGACGATGGTCGCCGCCGGTGTCTACTTCATCGCCCGGCTCCTCCCGGTCTTCGCGGCCTCCTCGGCCGCACTGGTCGTCCTCGCCGTCATGGCCGCCGTGACGATGGCCGGCTCCGCCCTCGCCGCGCTCGCCCAGGACGACATCAAGCGCGTCCTCGCCTACTCGACGATCGGCCAGCTCGGCTACATGACCGGCGCCCTCGCCGTCGGCGACCGCGGTGCCGCCGTCTTCCACCTCCTCACCCACGGCGCCTTCAAGGCGCTGCTCTTCCTCGCGGCCGGCGTGATCATCCACGCCGCCGGCACCAACTCGCTGGCCGCCATGTCCCGCATGGGCAACCTGCGCGCCCGCATCCCCGACGCCTACTGGACGATGACCGTGGCGCTCCTCGCCCTCGCCGCGATCCCGCCCTTCAGCGGTTTCTTCTCCAAGGAGTCCGTCCTCGGCGCCGCCGAACACGTCACCACCGGCCACACCGAGGGCATCCCGGACGCCGCGGGCTGGATCGTCCTCGTCGCCGGCCTGGTCTCGGCCCTGCTCACCGCCGCCTACGCGACCCGCCTCTGGCTGCTCACCTTCCGGGGCCGGGGCGCCGAAGCCCCCGACCACGGCAGGCAGCCCATCGCGATGACCACGGTGCTCTGGGTACTCGCGGTACCCTCCCTCGCCCTCGGCGGATTCGCCTACGGCAGGCTGCCCGACTGGTTCGACGGCCACGACCTGAACCCGACCCTCACCACCTCCGTCCTCGGCACGGGAGTGGCCCTCGTCGGCGGCCTCGTCACCTACGGAGCCTGGCGCCACACCACCGCCCTGGCGGCCCGTGTCCCGCTGGGCGCGGTCGCGGCCCACCCGGACGCGGACGGCGGCCTGGTCGAGGCCGCGGCCATCGCCACTCACACCCCCGCCTACGGAGACATGGCCACCGCACCCGACCCGGCGGACCCCGGACGCCTCCTGCTCGGCCCGCTGCACCGCCACGCGGCCGTCGGCTTCCACCTGGACGCCCTGTACACGGCACTGTTCGTCCGCCCGGTCCAGGCCGCCGCCACCCTCGTCCGGTTCCTCGACCGCGAGGTCGTCGACACCTATGTACGCGGTGCGAGCGCCGTGCCCCGACTGTTGGGCGCCGCCGTACGGCGCGCCCAGACCGGCAATGTCCAGACCTATGTGAGCGCGCTGCTCGCCGGCACCGTCGTCCTGGTGGTCGCCGTTCTCCTCGTCGCCACGGGAGCGTGAGCAGGCGTGATCGATATCAACGAGTCAGTGATGCAGTTCCTTCTGGCATTCCTCGTCGTAGGCCCGCTGATCGGCGCCGTCGCCGCTCTCCTGCCGGCACCGCCCGGACTGAAGGGGAAGTCGCCCGAGCAGGCGGTGCTGCGGCACGGCGTGACCGTCACCGGCGTGGTGCTCATCGCCGCGATCGTCCTCGCGCTCGGCTTCGACCACGACCACCCGTCAAAGATGCAGGCCACGACCGACATCAGCTGGATCCCCGCACTCGACGTGCGGATCCACCTCGGCGTCGACGGCATTTCCCTCCCCCTTCTGGTCCTGACCGCGCTCCTGACCTTCCTCTGCGCGCTCTACTCCTACTTCAAGATGCCCGCGGGCCCTTCCCCGAAGGCCTTCGTCGCACTCATCCTCGTCCTGGAGTCCGGCACCCTCGCGACCTTCGCCGTCCTCGACCTGCTGCTGTTCTTCCTCGCCTTCGAGATGGTGCTCATCCCGATGTACTTCCTCATCGCCCGCTGGGGCGGTGAGCAACGGACCCGGGCGGCCTGGAAGTTCATCCTCTACACCCTGCTCGGATCCGTGGTCATGCTGCTGGGCCTGCTCCTGATCGGGATCAAAGCGGGCACGTTCGACATCATGGCACTCGCCACTGACAACGGCCCTGGACTGAGCACATCCGTGCAGGTCACCGCCGCTTTGGCGATCGGAATCGGGCTCGCGGTCAAGACGCCGATGTGGCCGCTGCACAGCTGGCTGCCGGACGCCCACACCGCCGCCCCGACCGTCGGCTCGGTCCTGCTGGCGGGCGTCCTGCTCAAGATGGGCACATACGGGTTCGTGCGCATCCTGCTGCCGATCACCCCGGACGGATTCCGGACCTTCGCGCCCTACCTCGCCGCGTTCGCCGTCGTCGGGATCATCTACGGCTCCCTGGCCTGCCTGGCCCTCGCTCGGCAGGGCGCGAAGGGCGACCTCAAGCGGCTCATCGCCTACTCGTCCGTGGGCCACATGGGCTTCGTCCTGCTCGGCATCTCGACCATGACCCCGACCGGCGTGAACGGCGCGCTCTTCGCCAACATCGCCCACGGCCTCATCACCGGCCTCCTCTTCTTCCTGGTCGGCGCGCTGAAGGACCGCACGGGCACCACCGACCTCGACACCCTCGCCGACCGCACCGGCGCCGCCCTCTACGGCCGGGCCCCACGCCTCGGCGGCCTCGTGGCCTTCGCCGCCGTCGCCTCCCTCGGACTGCCCGGCCTCGCCGGGTTCTGGGGCGAGATGCTGGCCCTGTTCGGCGCGTTCGACCCCGCCGACGACCTCAGCCGCCCCGCGTTCCTCACCTACACGGCGATCGCCGCGTTCGGCACCCTGCTCACCGCCGCGTACATGCTCATCGTCGTACGCCGCGTCTGCATGGGCGCCGCCCCACAGCCGGACGCCCCCCAGCTTGCCGACGTACAGACATACGAATTCGCCGCCTGGACCCCGCTAGTCGCCCTCACCGTCGTCGCCGGACTGTGGCCGAAGGCCCTCCTCGGCCTGACCGACCCGGCCGTGCAGCAGCTGCTCTCAGGAGGCCCCCGATGAGCTCCCCGGCCCAGTCCGCAGCCGAATCCGTCGTCCAGTCCGTCGACTGGCTCGCCATCGCACCGCCCACCGTGGCGGCCCTCGTGGGTCTCGCCGTGCTGGTCGCCGACCTGTTCGTGGGCGACAGCAAAAAAGCACTCCTCGGCTGGACCTCGGTCGCCGGCCTGACCGTTTCCGCACTCCTCCTGCTGCCTCTTCTGGACGGCGACCGCTCCACCTTCTGCCTCACCGGCGGCACTGACGTCTGCAGCTATACGGCCGACCGCTTCACCCTCGTCATCCAGTTCCTCGTGCTCGGCGGCGCGCTGCTCGCCGCCCTCCTCTCGGTCACCGCCCTCAAGGACGCCGACCGAGGACTCCCCGAAGGGGAGTACTGGTTCCTGCTGCTCTCCTCCGCCGCCGGAGCAGCCCTTCTGCCGGCCTCCCGCGACCTCGCGACCTTGATCGTCGCCCTGGAGGTCGCCTCCCTGCCCGCCTTCGCCCTTGTCGGCATCAGGCACGGCGACCGCAAGTCCTCCGAAGCGGCCCTGAAGTTCTTCCTGTCGTCCGTGACGGCGACCGCGGTCAGCCTCATGGGCATCAGCTTCGTGTACGCGTCCACGGGCACCCTCTACCTCACCGAGATCGCCGACCGGATCCAGCACGTCGACCCACAACTCCACACCCTCGCCCAGGCAGGCGTGGTCCTCACCCTCATCGGCTTCGCCTTCAAGACGGCCGCCGTGCCCTTCCACTTCTGGGTCCCCGACACCTACGTGGGGGCGCCCCTGCCGATCGCCGCCTATCTCTCGGTCGTCGGCAAGGCCGTCGGCTTCTCCGGCCTGATCCTCGTCACCGTCGTCGCCTTCCCGTCGTACGCAGACGTCTGGGGCCCCGCACTCGCCGCTCTGGCCGCGCTCACCATGACCGTCGGCAACGTCGGCGCCCTGCGCCAGCAGGCCACGCGCGCGTACAGCGCGGTACGCCTGCTCGCCTGGTCCTCCGTCGGCCAGGCCGGCTACCTCCTCGTACCGATCGCCGCCGCCGCGTACTCCGACGACGCCCAGAAGTCGATCGGCTCCACCGTCGCGTACGCCCTCATGTACGCCGCCGTGAACCTCGGCGCCTTCGCGGTGGCGGCCCTGGTGGCCCGTACGAAGCCCCTGAACCGCGTCAGCGACTACCGCGGCCTCTACGCCACCCGCCCCCTGG
The DNA here is from genome assembly GCF_036345175.1 of Streptomyces sp. NBC_00576. Classification (NCBI taxonomy): domain Bacteria; kingdom Bacillati; phylum Actinomycetota; class Actinomycetes; order Kitasatosporales; family Streptomycetaceae; genus Streptomyces; species Streptomyces sp. NBC_00576. Next base: position 6,810,717 of record NZ_CP107780.1, read on the forward strand.
CGGCGCTCGTCCTGGGCTTCTTCCTGCTGTGCCTCGCCGGACTGCCGCCGGGCATCATCGGTCTCTTCGCGAAGGTCACCGTCTTCTCCGCGGCTGTCGACGCCGGACTCGGCTGGCTGGCCGTGATCATGGCCGTCAACGTGGTGATCGCGCTCTTCTACTACCTTCAGTGGACGGCCCTGCTCTTCCGCACCCCCGAGGGAGCCGAGGAACGCCACCGCGCCCCGGCCCCCCTCACGGCCGCGATCGCCCTCACCGCCGTCCTCGGCATCGCCCTGTCCGGCGCGCCCCAGCTGGTACTGCGCTTCGCCGACACCGGCCTCTTCTGACTCTCGGAGCCCGCACGCGCGCGTGGACCTCACCCGGTCGGCCCACGCGCGCTGAGCGCACGCAAGGGAACTGCGAACCCCCGCCTGGCGTTGACCAGTACAGAAGAGTCCACTGGACCTGACACCAGGGTTCCCCTGCCGCACCACCAGGAGGGCGTACCGTGCACCGCCGGCACAACGGGCTCAGGACAGCCCTGCTCCTCGGGGGACTGTCCGCACTCATCATCGGCATCGGCAGCTTCTTCGGCCGTACAGGCCTGGTGATCGCGCTCTTCATCGCGATCGGCACGAACGCGTACGCCTACTGGAACAGTGACAAGCTGGCTCTACGCGCGATGCGCGCCCGCCCGGTGAGCGAATTCGAGGCCCCGGCCCTGTACCGCATGGTCCGCGACCTCTCCACCCAGGCCCGCCAGCCCATGCCGCGCCTGTACATCTCGCCGACCGAAGCACCGAACGCGTTCGCGACGGGCCGCAATCCGCGCAACGCGGCCGTCTGCTGCACCGACGGCATCCTGCGCATCCTGGACGAGCGCGAACTGCGCGGCGTCATCGGCCATGAGCTGAGCCATGTCTACAACCGCGACATCCTCATCTCGTCCGTCGCCGGCGCCCTGGCCTCCGTGATCATGTTCCTGGTCAACTTCGCCTGGCTGATCCCGATCGGCCGCTCCAACGACGACGACGGCCCCGGCATCCTCGGCATGCTGATGATCATGATCCTTGGCCCGCTCGCGGCGACCCTCATCCAGCTCGCCATCAGCCGCTCCAGGGAGTACGAGGCCGACGCGTCGGGCGCCCAGCTCACCGGCGACCCACTGGCCCTCGCGAGCGCCCTGCGCAAACTGGAAGAGGGCACGAAGCAACTTCCCCTGCCCCCCGAGCCGCGTATCGAGACCGCGAGCCACATGATGATCGCGAACCCCTTCCGCCCAGGCCAGGGACTCTCCAAGATGTTCTCTACGCACCCGCCGATGGCGGAGCGCATCGCCCGGCTCGAAAAGATGGCAGGTCGTCAGCAGTGAAGACAATTCTCAACGTTATTTGGCTCGTCCTGAGCGGCTTCTGGCTGTTCCTCGCCTATCTGGGCGCCGGCGTGCTGTTGTGCATCACGATTATCGGCATTCCGTTCGGCATTGCGTCGTTCCGTATCGGTGCGTACGCCCTGTGGCCCTTCGGTCGTACGACGGTCGATCGTCGCGACGCGGGTGCCGCCTCCTGCATCGGCAACGTCCTGTGGCTGGTCCTCGCGGGCTGGTGGCTCGCACTGGCCCACGTCGTCACCGGTGTTCTCCTGTGCGTCACGATCATCGGCATCCCGTTCGGCATCGCCAACTTCAAGCTCATCCCCGTCTCGCTGATGCCGCTGGGCCGCGAAATCGTGCCGACGGACCAGCCGTTCAGCTCACGCTGGTAGCGCGCCGCCCGCCGGTTGTCCACAGGCCGCCTCGATTGTCAGTGGCGGCCTGCATGATGAATCCATGACCGAGATCGAGCAGTTGCTGACACGGGTGGCCTTCGCGGCGCGCAACACTCGTCCGTGGGGCTGGCCTTCACTCCCAGCCCCCGTGGACGCGGCGACGCTCGACCGTGCCGAGACCGCCCTCGGCTTCTCTCTGCCGCCGCTCCTCGCCGAGCTCTACCTCCGGATAGGAGACGGCGGATTCGGCCCGTCCTACGGCCTGTTGCCGCTACTCGACGGCGCGCCCGCCGGTGAGCCGCCCGTCGTCGCCCAGTACCTCGCCAACCTCGAAGAGGCCCGCAAGGACCCGGAGTGGCCCTGGCCGGAGGGCGTCCTGCCGATATCCCACTGGGGCTGCGGGATGTACGCGTGCGTGGACTGCCGCTCACCGGAAGGCACCGTTCTGCTCTTCGAGCCGAACACCGACGCCGCCGACGACGCGTGGTACACCGACGCCCCGGGCCTCGCGGAGTGGCTGCACACCTGGCTCGACGGCACCGGCTGGTACGAGGAGTCCAACGGCGATACGGATTTGGAGCCCTGGCCGGAATTCCGCATACGTACGGCGAGGGCGACGGCGACACCGCCTGCGCCGGCCCAGGCTTCGTAGCCCGCGCGAGTTCCGTCAGCGGTGAGGTCCGGCCGACGCCCGCGAAGCCGACCACCACCGTCGTACGCCGTACGCGACCGCCCCCAAGCCCAGCACGCCCGCGCCCACGACCACCGACATCCCCGGAAGCGCGAACGCCAGCGTCACACAGCCGAGGAGACCCACCGCCGGCACCACCCGGGACACCGGAGCCGAACTCAGTGTCCAGGCGGAGGCGTTGGCCACCGCGTAGTACGCCAGGACCCCGAAGGAGGAGAAGCCGATAGCGCCCCGTACATCCACCGTCGCGGCCAGCACCACGACCACCGAGCCCACGGCCAGCTCGGCCCGGTGCGGCACCTGGAAGCGTGGATGCACGGCGGCCAGGGCACCCGGCAGATGACGGTCACGGGCCATGGCCAGCGCCGTCCGTGAGACGCCCAGGATCAGGGCGAGCAGCGAACCGAGCGCGGCCACAGCGGCACCAGCGCGGACGACCGGCACCAGCCCCGGCACGCCGGCCGCCCGGACCGCGTCGACCAGCGGGGCCGTCGCCTGCCCGAGCCCGCCCGACCCCAGCACGGAAAGGACAGCCACAGCCACCGCCGCGTACACCACCAGCGTGATGCCCAGGGCCGACGGGATCGCGCGCGGGATGGTGCGCGCGGGGTCCCGTACCTCTTCACCAAGGGTCGCGATCCGCGCGTACCCGGCGAACGCGAAGAACAACAGCCCGGCCGCCTGAAGCACACCGCTCACACCCCCGGAGGCCCCGACCTCCAGCCGGCCGGCGTCGGCGGCATCGGAGCCCAGGCACACCACCACCACGGAAGCGAGGACAGCGAGGACCACTGCCACGATCGCCCGCGTCAGCCAGGCGGACTTCTGGACGCCGCCGTAGTTCACCGCAGTCAGTGCCACCACGGCCGCGACCGCCACCGCATGCGCCTGATCCGGCCAGACGTACGTGCCCACGGTGAGCGCCATCGCCGCACAGGACGCAGTTTTCCCGACGACGAACGACCAGCCCGCGAGATAGCCCCAGAAGCCGCCGAGTCGCTCACGCCCGTACACGTAAGTGCCGCCGGAAGCGGGATAGAGGGCGGCCAGCCGGGCGGACGACATGGCGTTGCAGTAGGCGACCACGGCCGCCGTGGCGAGCCCGAGCAGCAGCCCGGACCCGGCCGCGCGTGCTGCGGGCCCCAGGGCCGCGAAGACGCCTGCTCCGATCATGGAACCCAGCCCGATGATCATGGCGTCCCCGACGCCAAGAGTGCGTCGCAGTTCAGCGGACGATTCCGCACCGGGCTGTGTCATGCGCCGCACCCTACTGACCGTTGCAACCGCCAGGCACCGCGCTGACGTCGTGTACAGCAACACAGCACCAACAACGCACCAATCCGAACGCACCGGCATGACGAGGTCGACGAAGTCGCAAGTCACAGTGCCGGGACAGTTCGAGCACAGCACAGAGGGGCAGGTTCAGGGCATGAGCATCATCGGTTGGATCATCCTGGGGCTGTTGGCCGGGGCCATCGCCAAGTTCCTGCTGCCGGGGCGCGACCCGGGCGGTTTCATCGGCACGACGATCATCGGCGTCGCGGGCGCGTTCATCGGCGGCTGGATCTCGGCGCGCTTCCTCGACCACCCCATCAGCAATCAGTTCTACGACGGCACCACGTGGGCGGCGGCGATCGGCGGCTCGCTGGTGCTGCTGGTCGCGTACCGCATTCTGTTCGGCAACTCACGCGACTGAGCGCGTAGCCGGTGCGCAGTCGGCAGAAGGGAGCAGAAGGGAAGGGTGGACACCGTAGGGCGCCCACCCGTCTTCAACCACTTGTGGACTACCGGTAGTTCACGAACTGCAGTGCGAAGTCGAAGTCCTTGCCCTTGAGGAGGGCGATGATGGCCTGCAGGTCGTCGCGGTTCTTGGAGCTGACGCGCAGCTCCTCGCCCTGGACCTGGGCCTTCACGCCCTTAGGGCCCTCGTCGCGGATGATCTTCGCGACCTTCTTCGCGTTCTCCTGGGAGATGCCCTCCTCGATCGAGGCGAAGAGCTTGTACTCCTTGCCGGAGAGCTGAGGCTCACCCGCGTCCAGGGACTTCAGCGAGATGCCGCGCTTGATCAACTTGGTCTCGAACACATCGAGGACCGCCTTGACCCGTTCCTCGGAGTTCGCCTCCATGAGGATCTTCTCGCCGGACCATGCGATCGAGGCACCCACGCCCTTGAAGTCGTAGCGCTGGGAAATCTCCTTGGCGGTCTGGTTGAGGGCGTTGTCGACCTCCTGCCGCTCGACCTTCGAGACGATGTCGAAACTGGAGTCGGCCATGTCCTGTGGCTCCTTGTATGGGGTGCTGATCGGGATCTGTGGGATGCGTCTCGGCATGCGTGGGGGCAGCAGCCGAGCCCGGCGTACGTCCCGGGCCGCATCCGCATAAGCCTAGCCACCCCCTCCCCTCCGAGCGCCGCTCAATCGGGTGGCGAAGCACCCCTGTCCATCGGGTATCGTTTACGTCGTTGCCACGGAGCGCCGCCGAAAAGCGGCTCGAAGGGCAGCAAACCTTGGCGGTGTGCCCGAGCGGCCAAAGGGAGCAGACTGTAAATCTGCCGGCTCAGCCTACCCAGGTTCGAACCCTGGCGCCGCCACAGGAAAAACAAAGGGCCCGTGACCTGCGTTCATCGCAGGTCACGGGCCCTTTGTCATGCGCCCGTGAGATCAGTGCACTGTCTCACTCTGTCTCGTGTTCGAACGTTCTCTCTCGGATTTCGCGGACGGGGCGCGGACGGCGGCCGTGGGTCCCTCAGCCATGCCGCCCCAAGCGTTCAGAGATCTTGGCGTTCGCGGCGTCATCTCCGTCACTGAGGAACTTGGCGTAGACGCGGAGCAGCACGGCGACGCTATGGCCGGCGCGCTTGGCCACGAGCTGTGGTTCCACCCCGGAGCTGAGCCACGTGGACACCGCCGTGTGGCGAAGATCATAAGGACGCTTGGCCAATGTCGAGTCGTGCTCGGCAGGAGTCAGGGCCCGCGACCGAGCCTCAGCCCAGACTTCGCCGTAACCGGTGTCCTGGATCAGTCCACCGCGCTGCGTCTGGAACAGTCGGCCATCGGGAGCAGTGCCGTACGCGGTGACGTGCCATCGCAGCAGGGCCACCAGTTCGGGCGGGATGGGCACCGGCCGCACCGCCTTTCGCGGCCGGTGCTTCAGTCCCCGCCGCTCGTGTGGCTCGCCACTGTCCGTCCATGCTGAGCCCGACCGGGGACGCGTCTCCCTGAGGCGGAGCATGCCCCACCCACGGCGCGGCAGATCGCAGTCTGAGAGGCGTAGCCCGATGACTTCCGCCGGGCGCGCAGCCGCGTAGTACATGCAGCCGAAGAACCCCACCAGGCGCCGCCCACGGGGACTCTGTTCCCGTACGGCGGCCAAGAGTTTCGAGGCTTGCCCCGGATTCGGTACACAGGCGGGGTCCACCTCCTCTCCCACCTGCTCCGGGGCTTTCCACTTGATACGGGTGAGGGGGTTCTCGGTAAGGAGTTCGGCATCTACCGCGTATTCAAGGGAGTTGTGGAAGATGGCGCGCTTCCGCTGAATCGTTCCGGGTGCTGCCGTCTTGCCGTCCAGCTTCTTGGACAGGGCTTTCAGGGTGGCTCGTACGAGCAGGCGTTCGGCGAGTGCGGACGTGGGCAACGACTTGCGCTCGAACCAGTCCAGCACCTTGGCCACGTCAGCCGGTGTCTCCTCCTCCCAGCGGTTCTTGTTGAACGCCCAGCTATAGAGGGCGGTACGGACGGCTCGTACGTCGGGCATGCCCTTGGTGTCCTTCACCAGCGCGGGCGTCACGGTTGCCATGGCTTCGGCCAGGGTCCGCCGTGTGGAGCCCGGGGCGTCGTCCCACTTCATCTCGATGTAGTTGCGGGCGTGCTCGTACCAAGAGATGTCCCGTTCCTTGACGACCAGCGACTTGGGGAGCCCGCTTTCCACGTCGAACGGCTCACCTGCGTTGGCTGCGGTGATGAGCTGAGCTTCTCGGCTTTTCGCAAGGCCAGACGTGAGGAACGATTCCGAGTGGGAACTCGTGCCCACGAACCAGCGGAGTTGGTAGGGCTTCCGATAGTCACGCTTCCGGATGGCCCAGAACTTGACGGTGTAGCTCCACTCGGTCACGCAATTTCCATTTCGTCTTTGAACGCGTCCAGGGCACTTCGGCGCACACAGATGCGGCCTGACTGCGTACGGCGCGCTTCCGGCCCGAAACCGCGATCACGCCACCGGTACCAGGTCGGGCGGCTGATGCCGAGTTCCACCAGGACGTCACTCAGGGGCAGCAGTTCGTCTTTCGGCGCGCGGCGCCGGCGGGTGGGGGTGCTCATGCGGGGATCCCCTCGGAGTGGAAGGAGGGACTGCCAAAGGGAGGGGCCCGTTGGGGCCCCTCCCTCAGAAGTCCGCTACCTGCGCTACCTCCGCTTCCGTGCAGGTCAGAGCCCTGTCGGAGGTAGCGGATGGGGGTAGCGGTAGCGGATGACGTAGCGGGAGGTAGCGGGTCGCGATGGTGCGACCCGCTACCGGATTTGTGCTGGTCAGAGTGTGTTTTCGGTGTCCGGTAGCGGGAGTAGCGGACTTTCCGGGGTTGGGGGGCAGTAGCGCTGCCACGCGTCGTGGAGATCGGTGGCGTAGTAGCCCTTGAGGACACTCCCGGCGGTTTTGATGTTGCGTGAGGCCACGGGGTCGCCGTCTGCGGTGACGTACTCCCCGAGCATCCGGGAGAGCCGCCGGTTGTCGAGGGGCTTGCCGTTGAGGTCGGCCCACGGGGCGTCGTCGAGGGCGTTGAGCCGGTCGAGGATGGCGACGGTGGGCAGGCGGTCGATGCCGATCATCACGTGGTCGCGCAGGTCGGTGAGGAGGCGGATGCCGATGCTGCCCTTGTCGTTCACCTGTGAGGCTTTGACCAGGGCCACGCATGCTTCGCGGGCCCGTTTGGGCCAGTCGCCGCCGGCGGCGTCGGCGATGGCGATCAGGGGTTCCCACACGTCCGCCGGCCGGTCGGCGACCCCTTCGGGCATGTCCGGGAACGCGTCCGTGATCCGCTCCTGAATGGCTTCCGCCCACTTGGCGAGCCGGTCACGGATTTGGTTGCCTTCCCGCACGTGGATGCGGGTACGGAACTGTTCCACCGTCTCGTTCCTGGCCCGGCGGCGCATGCGGATGATGACCGAGCGGGTCATGATCGTGTCGGGTAGTCCACCGAGACCGGCGACGGCGACCGCGCAGTACGAGGGGAAGCCCTGTACCTGCTGGTTGGAGCCGTCCCCGACGCACCGGTACATGACGCGGCCACGGGTGTGACCTGCGTTGATGAACCCCCGGAGTTGCTCGTTCTCCCCTGCCTTCGGTCCGAAGATCGTGTCGATTTCGTCGAACAGGATCGTCGGCCTACCGCCGTCGACACCGGACACGGACCGGAACAGCGCGGCGGCGGACGCGTCCACGGCGGCCATGGAGCGCGGTACGAGGGTTTCGACCACTTCCAGGGCCCGCGACTTCCCCGAGCCCGGCTCGGGGGAGAGGAACGCGAGGCGGGGGGTGGAGTCGAACGCGTCCAGCAGGTGGGCGTGCGCGTCCCAGAGGGTGACGGCGACGTAGGCGGCTTCCCGGGGGAAGACGTTGAAGCGGCGGTGGAAGGCTTCCACCTCGTTGAGCAGGGCCGCGCCGTCGATGGGCGACGCGGGGGTGTCGGTGGTGGTCATGCGGCGTTCCTCCCTTCCTGGTTGGTGCGGAGGGGGCAGGTGTCGCGGTGGGTTTCGTGGTCGGCGATCAGGGCGTGCACCCGTTCGTGGCCTACGGCGCTGCGGTCACGGCCGCACGCGCATGTCGAGGTGGCGGTCGGGGTCGCGCCGCGGGGCGCGGTGATGTGGAGCCATGCCACGGGGTAACGGCCGTCACCGCGTGGCGGGTTGGGGAGAAGGGCTGAAGGGGCGCCTACGGCGACGTCCCTTCGGGCGCCTGCGCCTGCCGGGGGAACAGCAGGTTCGGCGGCGTGCGGGCCCGCTGTGATGGCGGGTTGGCCTTCCAAGGGGTTACGGGGTGGGGTGTTCATGCCGCGTCCCGGGGGCGGGCTTTGCGGATGGAGCTGTCGAGAGCGCTGCGGATTGTGGCGCGGCACTCGGCAGCGGTGAGTCCGTGAGCCTCTCCAGCCCCTTGGAAGGCGTCTTCCACCACGTGCCGGGGGATGTCGCCCCACGCGACGAACCGCCCCACCTTGAAGGCGCACCGGTTGAGCGTGATGTTGCGCTGCGATTCCGGCGCCGCGGACACGACCGCGCACTCCGCTTCCAGCGCGGCCAGGGCGGCGGCGCTGCCGCTGATCGCGGGGAGCCTGAGCGGTCCGGCGGGGCGGACGGGAGCCGGTTGGAGCAGCCGCAGCAGCCACGCGGGCAGCGCAGCCACCGCGGATTCGTCGACGACTTCGTAGGAGCCGGTGGGGGTGGTGCTGCCGGCGGCGACGACGTAGCCGCCCCACGCGCGGGTGTCGACCAACGGGGCAAGACTGCCCGCAGTGTTGGCCAGCCGGACACCGACCGGGGCGGTGAAGTACAGGTGCTGCCCACCGCTCGCGGTCCGCACCCGGTAGGTGGTGGGCACGGGCTGTCCGGCGCGCTCGCAGAGCGCCGCAAAGGTCGCCGCGCCGTCAGGCGCGTCCGAACTGCCCTTCCCGTTCTTGCCGTTGGGCTTGGGCATGTCCAGGTCGACGACGACCAGCCTGGACGGGCCGGTCGCGATCGCGAGGTTCGCCGCGCCGGTCTCCCAGCAAATGCGGATGCGCTCAGGGTCGGTACTGGCCCGCTGCTCCCACTTCAGGTGTCCGTTGGCGCAGTCGCCCACCTGCTGGCAGCGGTCGGCGCCGTGCAGGGCGGGGTGCTTGCTGTTGGTGCGGAGCGGGAAGACGTACCAGCCGCGTGCGGCGGCGGCCAATGCGGCGTTGAGGAGGTGCTCGGTCATGCGGCGGTCCTCCATTCGAGCCGCGTCGTCGCGGTGGCGCCCAGGAGCAGGCCGTAGGCGTGGTGGGCCTGTTGGGGGACCACGCCATTGCCGAGGATCTTCAGTTGTTCCTTGCGGGGAATGTCGGGTACGGCGGTGACCCACCCTTCGGGCAGGCCCATGAGCCATTCCGTGAACACCGGGGACAGCCGGCGGTTGCCGCGGGTGCCCGGCTCGGTCGGGCACGGTGCCGGCCGTCCGGTGATCTGCTCCCAACGGCGGATGGCGGGCCCGTAGTCGGTGCCTTCCGTGGAGATCCAACTACCGCTGTAGGGCAGGCGGTTGACGACGAACTCGTTGAGCGGGCGCGCGTTGCGCTCCAACAGGTTGGAGGCACCCGACTTCCAGTCCCGCGCGGCCGGTGTGGGAACCAGGCTCAGGACTCCGGCGGCGCCGGCAGCCTGGTCACCGCGGTGCGCAGGTTCAGGCCGCCCTTGCGTTTCGGGGAGGTTCCGGGGCCGCCAGTACCGTCCGAGCTGGTGGGGGTCGGCATCAGCGGGATGGGCAACTGCGAACCAGCGGTCGCGCTCGTGCGGGGCGCCGATTTCGGGGTCACCAGCGCGTACACATGTCCACCGGACGTCATACCCGAGCGCGGCCAGGTCCGCGGCGACGACGTCCAGCCCCCGCGAGCGGAGCGCCGCCACGTTTTCCAGGAAGACGAGACGCGGTCGAAGGACGCCCACAGCCTGAGCGACGTTTTTCCAGACCCGAGACCACTGCCCACTGATTCCGTCCCTTCGTCCAGCGTTGGAGATGTTGCGGCACGGGAAACCGGCGCCGACCACGTCCGGCGCGTACAGGTCCCGGACCCGGTGCCAGTCGACGGCGGTGATGTCCCCGAGGTTGGGCACCTGGGGGTGGTGCGCGGCGAACACGGCCGCGGCGTACGGGTCGTTCTCGGCGAACGCGGCGACCTGGCCGCCGATGCCGGCACGGATCGCGGTTTCGAGGCCGCCGTATCCGGCGCACAGGGCGACGATCGTCGGTGGCGAGCCGAGGGCTCGCCGGATGTCGGTGGGTTGGGTCATGCTGGAGACCTCCAACAGGTCTGTTGTGGACTGGTTGGCCGGGGCGACCGCGCATCTTTGGCGAGAGCGGGCGGTCGCCCCGGGCGTAGCTAGTGGGTCTTGCCGCGGGCGAGCTTGAGGGTGATGCCGCCAACACCGATCGGTCCGGTGGCGCCGGCGATGATGGTGACGGCGTGGGCGGCGGCGTCGAACAGTGCGCAGAGGGCGACGACCAGGCCCCAGGTTCCGAGGGCGGCGGCGCCCGCGACGGCGAACGGGATCAGGACCCGCTGCCACGGGATGCCGGTGCGGTCGGTGGTCTGGACGACGATGACGATCGCCGCGCCGGTGGCTTCGGCGCGGCGCCAGTCGTCGGCGGGGATGTGCGGGGCGATGATGCCCGGCGGGTCACGGTGCACGGGTCCTCCCTCGGGAGACGGGCGGGCGCGCGTCAGGTGTGACGCGGGCCCGTGGGCGGGTGTGACGTGGGTGTGACGGGGCCTGTGACGGCGGGTGTCAGGGCGCGTCACAGCGCGGGTGCCTAGGGGTTTGGGTGTGATGCGGCGTCACACCGTGACGGGTGTCAGGCAGGTGTGAGGGCGGGGACGATCCGCCACCGGCCGGTGGCGTTCGTCTGCTCCAACCGGCCTTCCAGGGCGGCATCCTTGAGCCGCTTGGACACCCACGAACGCGACAGGCTGTGCCGGTCGCACCAGTCGGTGAAGTCCTTCGGACCCACGACCATCCGGCCCTCGTTCTCGAACTCTTCCAGCGCGTCCGCGAACAGCCGGCGTGCCTCGTCCGGGGACGGCTTGTGTCCGGGCTCCTGCCCGAACAGCGGGGTGTCGTCGCCCTCTTCGGGGTTGGGGAGTTCGGCGTCCGGGTCGATGTCGACGTCCTCCGGGTCGACCAGTAGCCCGTACTCCTCCATGTCGTCGTCCCCCTCGGCGGCGGCGCCGGCCGTCTGGTCGTCGGTGTCGTGGCGGGTGGTGTAGGCGCGTCCGGCCACCGCGGCGGCGGCGCGGTCGGTGATCGGGTCGGGGGTGGCTCCGTTGCGCTGAGCCCAGGTGGCGAGCAGCTCCATGACCGGCACCGCCCGGTGCCCGAACGCCCGGGTACGCCCCGGGGAGGGGTAGCGCGACTCGTCGATACCGGGCGACACCACGTAGCAGTAGCCAGGTCGCCGGTTGCCCCACGCCCCCGGGTGCGCGCCGGCGTCGATGACCGTGTCCGGCAGCGAGAACCCCTCGTCGCGCGGGTCGCAGCCCAGCGCGATCACGGACGGGAGAGACGCGCGGGTGCTGGTCGACATCTGGTCGTACGACGGGCGTTGGAGCGAGACGACCAGCGAGATACCGGCGCTACGCGCTTCCTGCGCGATGCCGGTGAACACGTCGTCCCCGAGCGCGCGCAGGGTGTTGGCGGCCTCTTCCATCCACGCGACCAGGAAGGGCATGCCCGCGCAGCCGCACGCCGTGCCGTCCTTGCGGCAGGAGTGCGCGGGGTCGTTCTGCTGCTGGACGCATTCCGGGGTCCACTGCCGGTAGCGGTGGGCACCGAGCCACCCGGTGCGGGCGGGGATGGCAGCCTTGAGGGCTTCCACCATGATCTCCGTGCCGGTCCCGCCCTCAACAGCCCAGTCGATGCCGGGCAGCAGGGGACGGAAGTCCTGGAAGGACTTCGGGTCGGACAGCCACAGCACCACATCGCGGCGGGACAGGATCTCGGTCTGGACGTTCAGGGCGGTGTCGCCCTTGCCGGACCCGGTCCCGCCCGCGATCAGGATGTGCGTGCTGTTCCGCTTGGCTTCCGGGTCGCCCGGAAGCCAGACGAGCAGCGGGGCGCCGTCGTCGTAGCGTCCGATGACCAGCGGTTCCGCGATCGAACCCCCCAGGTTCGAGGGACCCTCCCACTCCACAACCTCGGAGAGCATGTCTTCGGGGACGATGACCAGTTCGCCGCGCCGTGCCGAGCCGGGGTCGGGCAGGTAGCGCACGGCCGACGTCGGCAGATCCAGCGCGGACGCGAGCCTAGACAGGCTCTTGGTGACGTCCTCGTTGGTCTGCTCCCCCGCCTCCAGACCGAGCGACGCGGTGACCCGGTTGGGTTCCACCTTCGCCGCACCGATCTGCGCCCGCGCCAGGCCGACCTTGGCCAACAGGCCCTTGTCGGAGCCTTCGCCGGCGGGGTCGTCGTTGCGGCGCAGGACCATGCGCACGTTCCACGACAGGGCCAGCACCGGTCCGCCGATCAGATACATGTCGTCGATCGGCCCGGCGGTCGGTCCCGCGAGGCACGCGGCCGTCAGCCACGCGGACCCGGCGGCCACGGTGACAGCGGAGTGCAGACGGCGCTGTTGGCTGGTGGACTTGCCCATCCACCAGGTGGCGCCGGTCAGTATGACGGAGCCGAGGGTGAGGCCGACGCCGGCGGCGGCGCTCTCGCCCCACCGCCAGTTGCCGAGCGCGCCGGTGATGCCGACGCCGGCGACTGCGAGCCACGGGGGAAGGTGGGGCTTGGCCCGGTTGAGCAGGTAGGCACCGACACCGCCCCCGCCGCCGCCGCGTGAGTCGAGGGTGTAGCCGCCCATGCTGTCGTGGTCGTAGGTGGTCATTCTGTTCTGGTCACGGGCCATGGTCCGTGCCTCCTTACTGCTGAGCCCAGTTGATGACGGGCTGTTGCGGCTTGCGGGCGCGGTGACGGACGCGGTTGATCTCTTCCTCGTACTCCTGCTGGAAGGTCGCGTACGTGGCGGCGGCGCTCTTGGCCGCGTCGCGCAGGGCGTCGGCGGACTTCTGCATCTTGCGGGCGACCTTCCGGGCGCGGATGCGGGAGCCGAACGCGCGGCCCTCCGGGTCCGGCACCGCAGCCAGCACGCCCTTGAGGATCTCCGAACCCATGGCCACCTCTATCGAGAGGGCCACGGCGGCGGCGCGCAGGGTGTTGCAGTAGTTGCGGACCTGCGCCGGCGACGTGAACTCCGGTGCGGGCAGCAGCGATTCGGCATGCCCCCGGCCACCGCCGGCACGGGCCATGCCCTTGTTGTTGTTGACGGTGACGTTGATCGGCGGGACGAACGAGGAACCCATCGCGCCGACGAACCCACCGGCCGCGGCGCCGGCGGCGGCGAACTTGTTGGACTTGTTGGTGGTGCCGTCGTTGACGTTGACACGCGGCCTGCCCGCGCTCTGTGCCTGCCGGTACTGCCGGTTGGCCGCCCGGTTGGCGGATCCGTTGTCAGCCATGTGGCGATCTCCTCAGGTCAGTGGGTGCGGCGGACGATGAGCCAACCGGTCTGAGCGGGCAGCAGCAGCAACAGCCACAGCAGCTCCAACGGACCGGCCAACGGCCCGAACCCCGCGGCCAGAGCGGCCCATGCGAACGCGAGGGTGGCGAGTACGGCGGTGGCGATACGCCACGCGAGCGTGGCGCGGTGGGCGGGGTGGCGGCGCTGGACGAACAGCAGCCACGCGGCCGGCGCAGCCACCGCGGGGGCGAGCACGAGAGCCGACCACCAGGCCAGAACGTGAAGCAGCGCGGTCACCACGAACACGGCCACCGCGATACCGGTCGGAGCGAGCGCGTGGCGGAAGCGCCACAGCAGACCGCCCGCCCAACCGGCCAACTCGCGGGCGATGGAGGGGCGTTCGGGCACGACGACCACGAACGGCTGAGCGGAACGGCGCCCGCGCTGACGCGGCAAGCGGACGGTGGTGACGCCCGCGGCTGTCTTCACGCGGCGGGTACGGGTACGGCTGGACACAGCAGAACTCCCAGGTGAAAGACGGATGTTGGGGTGGTTCACGCGGCCGGGCGGGGCAGCGCGCGGCAGTGGGCGGCGTGCGTCTGCGCCCACTGCCGCGCCGTGTCCGAGTAGCCGTAGCTGGCCGACTTGGCGCCGCACGCGGTGCAGCGGGCGTTGGCCTGGATGTCGTCGACGCTCACGTCGACCGTGACGTCCGCATCCGCCAGCAGCTCACCGGCGAGGGTGAGGAAACGGGCGGTCACGCCCGCCGGCCATGCGGTCGGAGCCTTCAGAGGCACCATGGGTTTCTCCTCGGATGGAAGGTTCAGGCGGCGCACTGTTCTTCGGGATAGGCGCAGGTCACGCACACTCCGAGGGAGCTTGGGATGACGTATCCGGCGTCCGTGCGGCACTGCGGGCACGTCCGGCGGGCCCGGTTGGCGCACTCCAGCGCCCGCCACTTCGCCGGCGTCATGGGCCGGACGGGCTTCGCGCAGTCGAGGCGGTAGAAGTAGGCGATGAGCGGGCCGCGCCGGAAGCGCGGGCGCAGTGCCTGAGCGGCCACCTGCTGACCACCCGGGCGCAGACCGCGTGCCCGTAACTGTCGGCGGGTGGCGTAGCCGTCCGGGACGCACCGCCACGGGAAGGTGGGGATGCCGTAGCGGGCGCCCGTCGGGTCGAAGCACTTCGCGTAGCCGAGGGACATGACCGTCCCCCGCTCAGCCGGCGATCGCGGTGGGGAAGTCGGTCAGGTAGGTCTCGCGGGCCTTGACCCGGCCGCGGGCGGTGCGGGCGGTCGACTCCGACGCGCCCAGCCCCGCCGCCGTCATCGCCTGCGTCATCCGGGCGGTGCTCGGCTGCGTGAAGTCGGTCCCGTACAGCGCGCGGACCAACTGATCGACCCGGTTCGCGTAGACGACCGGCGTGCACAGGTCGACGGCCGTCGACACCGCGTCGACGGGCGCCGCCTCCACCGTGACGGGCGTCGACGCCCCCACGGTCGCCGGTGCGGGCGCCGGGAGTTCGGGCGCCGCACCGGTCTCGCCGACCGCGTCAGCGGGGAGTGCGGACGGCGGGCGGTCGACGCTCACGGTGACGGGCGTCGACGGTGCTTCGACGCCCGGCGGCGGCGGGTTGACGCCCGTCGACGCGCGGCTTGCGAGGTAGGCGTGAACCTGCCGCATCAACGCGCCGAACGCCAGCAGCGCAGCCACCGGCGGGACTGCCGCGACGACGTAGTTGAGGGCGTTGGCATCCTGCCCGACCCCTGCCACGTTCAGCGCGATGGACGCGCCGTCGCCTGCGGTGACCAGGCCGATCGCCCACCAGTCGACCCGGTGGGCGAGCGAGGCACGCAGAATCAGCAGCTCCCCGATCACGATGAACAGATCCACCGTGGCCGGCCACGCCCACGAGCGGGCCACCGCTTCCGCCATCCCGTGTGCGGCGGCCACTTCCTGCAAGTGCTCGTACGACAGCCAGAACGCCACCGCCGTCAGCAGCACCGTCAGCACACTCGCCAGAGCAGTGATCGCACGCTCCACACCGACCGGCGTCAC
The DNA here is from genome assembly GCF_036345175.1 of Streptomyces sp. NBC_00576. Lineage (NCBI taxonomy): Bacteria > Bacillati > Actinomycetota > Actinomycetes > Kitasatosporales > Streptomycetaceae > Streptomyces > Streptomyces sp. NBC_00576. The sequence continues at coordinate 6,826,452 of NZ_CP107780.1, forward strand.
CATGCCTTCGACGCCCGTCAACGGCGCCTCGACGCGAACCGTGGCGGCACTCATGCCGCACCCGCTTCCGCCACCGCCGGAACGTGTACGTCGCCGTAGCCGGTCAGTTCCAGCACGGCGCCCGCGAAGTCGGCGCTCGTCGTCAGTACGCGTGTTTGGCCGGCGCTCTGCTCGCCGTAGCCCACGGTGTCCGGGTCGATCCCCAGCGCGTCGCGCCAGGCCTCGAACGCGGACAGGTCGGAGTGGAAGTGGAGCTGTACGTGGTCCGGGAAGATGGTCGAGAGGTCCACGTGCGGCGCGGGCAGGTGCCCGAAGTCCACCGCCAGCAGGCGCAGCGCGCGCAGCGCCACGGCCATGCCGTCCAGTGTCAGGTTCTCGCTCATGCGGCCACCGCCGTACGGCTGGAGTGGCTCCGCACCGACCGGCGCACCGACGTCCGGCGCGGCCGGCGGGCAGCGGACCGCGCGTCCTTCAACGGGCTCGTACGCAGCAGCGTCTCCGCGTATGCAGCAGCCTCCACGTCCGACTCCCGCAGCTCCGCGAGCACCTCGCGGGCCACGTCCAGCCGCACTGCCCGCTCATCCATGGACTCAACAGCCGGATCGGTGAACAGCTCCACGTCGATACCGAACGCCAGTTCCGCGAACTCCGACGCGGTAACAGCTTCATGACCAGCAACGATGAACTTCATGGGTCGTGTCTCCTTAGTGGGTGGAACGGCCCGAAAAGCGGCCCCGGTGCTCGAACACCGGGGCCGCGCGCCGTTGTGGAACCAGCAGATTGCGGCTCCCTGCAACCCCGCCCGTACGACCGAGACGGCCGGACGGGCGGGGGAGGCAACCGGCCGCAGCGAGCTGCGGCGGGTGGTGGTCTCTCTTTCGGGGACACGGCTGCCGGATCAAGGAACAGCTCGCTAGGGCCCCGTTGTAGGCAGAGACCTTCTGCCATCCGGACTGCCAAGGGATCGCCTGAAAAGACGACTGTCCGGTGCCCTCCCCCCGTCCTATGCGGGGCTCCTGGTCGTGCTTTGCACACGGCGAATCGGGAGCGAGTCCGTCATCTGGTGCGCACCAGAAGGAAAGCATCTGGTGCGCACCAGAGTCAAGGACTCTGCCGATTCGAGCGGTGGTTGTCCGCCCCGGTGCATCTCCAGAAGACCCCGCCGGGTAGGGGTGCCGGTAGCCAACAGCGCTTCACAGCAGGCCTGTTAAGGAGCTAGTTAAGGCCTGTTGACCTGCGGCGATATGAGGCATGCTGGAAAGGTCAGTGAGCGGACCCAACGTCGGGCGGTGGCCTGTGAGTTCAGGACTTAAGAGCGCGCGGACGGCGCGTGGCTGGTCTCAGGAACGACTGGTTCGCGAGATCGAGCAGTACGCCCGACAGCACGTCACCGACGTTGCGACGACCGCGAGTTTGCGGGTGTATGTGTCCGAGTGGGAGAACGGCAAGCGCACGTTGTCGGACCGCTACGCGGCGATTCTGAGGCAGCTTCTCGGGGTCACCGACAGGGAGCTGAGGGGTGCTTCGCTCGCTCCCGTTCCGACGATGGCGGACGGGTACGACGAACTGCTGAGCAGGATCGATTCAGCAAGCAGCGTCAGTGAGTCCATGGTGAAGACGTTCAACGACCAGACCGAGATACTGCGCACCATGGACCGCCAGATGGGCGCGGCCGGTCTGGTCGACCAGATGACGGGCCATCTCGCCCGCCTGGAAGACGCACTGAACTTCGCGGTTCTTCCCACCACACGCCGACCCGTGGCGCTCGCGCTCGCGGGGGCGTCGACCCTGGCCGCATGGCAGGCGATCGACTCGGGGGCGGTCGAACGGGCTTGGCGGCACTACGAACTCGCGAAGCGTGCCGCCCGCGACGCTGAGGCTCCGATGTACCTCGCGCACGCGATGGCGGAACAGGCATACGTGTTGTGCGAGGCTGGCCGGCCGTCCCTCGGTGTCGAGTTGGTACGCGATGCGCAACGCACGGTTGGACAAGCAGGGTCGCCACGTCTCCGGGCATGGCTGTACGCGGCTGAGGCTGAGATGTGTGCTCACGCGGGAATGCCCGACGACTGCCGACGCGCGCTCGATGCGGCCCTGGCGAGCATCCCGCCCGGCTCCGAGGACCGCGACCCAGACATGTTGAGCATTTTCCTCAACGGTGCCCACCTCGCTCGGTGGCACGGCAACGTTCTCGCTCTGCTTGGCGACGGCGATGCGGTGACGAGCCTGTACGACGCCTTGGACGTGGTGGACCCCACCTTCGTGCGAGCGCAGGCCGGCCTCCATAGCGATCTCGCGCAAGCGCACCTCGCGCGAGCCGAGTACGACGACGCACACACCCACCTGCGACAGGCACGGCTGTTGGCGAGCCGCACCGGTTCGGTGCGGCAGCGCCGCCGCGTCGACCTACTCAGTGCGCGGCTGTGAGCCCTTGCTTACCGCGGCTTGCCAGGATGTGGAGTAGGGCAACGAGGGTGCCGGAACCCATCAGTTCACCGCGTGCCATCAGCCCCGGTACGTCGGCCAGCGGCACCCACTCGATGTGCCCAGCCTCTTCGAGATCCGTGGGCGAACCGACCTGGTCGGCCCCGTGGGCTACGAAGATCTCGTGCGGCGAGTCGACCATGCCGACCATGGGCTGATAGGTGACCACGTGGTCCACTGACTTGGGCCGCCAGCCGGTCTCTTCAACAACCTCCCGGAGTGCCGTGGTCGCGGGGTCCTCCCCTTCGTCCACGATCCCGCCGGGCAACTCCCAACCCCACTGCTGCGGGACGAACCGGTACCGCCACATCATGAGCACGCGGTCCTGGTCGTCCAGAACGGCGGTGATGGCGACGTGTTGGAGCTTCACGACGTGATGTTCGAAGCGCTCCACTCCGGGCGGTTCGACGTCCCAGAGTTGGAGTTTGACCCACTGGTTGTCGTAGAGGTCCCGCTCTCCGTGGATGCGCCACGGCTCCAGCCCTTCAGGGGGCCTGACGCTCACCGCGCCCGGCACGCGGTACGAACTCCGCCCCCGCACTTCCAACGCGCCCTCTGCTACCAGTCGTGCCAGCACTTGGCGAAGCGCGGTCCGGCCGATGCCAAGTTGTTCCACAAGCGTTCGCTCTGACGGGAGTTTGTCGCCGGGGGCGTACTCGCCGCCGGCGAGTCGTGCGCGAAGCGTCTCGTAGACCTTGGCCGTCTTCGGTCCCATTCGCTGAGCACTCTCCGTTCGCAGGTGGTGCAAACCAGCGTAGCGGGCAGGGGTCATGCAGCCTCCGGTCTTGTCTCGACGGAACCTCAGTGGTCCCGCCAGCTTTCACACGGATTCCGGCCACGCCGTTGAGGGCGCCGTGCGCCGCTCCGAGACAGCGGTCGCCCCTCTGGCCGAATGGCCAGAGGGGCGACCGCTGTGTTGCTCAGCCGCTACGTTGACCAAGGCCCCTGGTGACATGGCTCCGCCCAGGCGCCGAGGGCGCCTGCCGACGTCACAACTGTCCTCGCAGACAGCAACAGCGAAAATCAGCCTTGTTTCACGCTTCAACAGACGCTCTGAGAAGTCGTCTGGCATCTGTCCAGCCCAGACTTCCCCGCCCTTGTAGGCGATGGCGTCCGTCTCACGGCGACTGTGACCTGATGTCATTTGGTGCACTTGCGAACGAGTCGAAACGTAACACCTACCAAGGTCGCGGCAACCGCTGCGAGGATCCACAGGTGTCGCTTCTCCTTACGGCCAGCACGAATGATGTCATCGAGGGGAGGGGTTTCAGGCACAGGTGCTGTCATTGCTGTGAAGTGGGCCAATTCGCGAAAGTGACCCTCTCCAGAATTCAGACAATTTTGATCATTTGCCATAAAGGACACGATAACCTCCCGTTCCCCCCCCGGTGTGGGTGGCTAATTCAGCTTACTCAACGCGCCCGCGCGCCAGAGGCTCCCTTGACTCACTTATTCCGCCTTGATTGCATCCGGAAGCGATCAAGCCGAGCTATGACAACCCTTGGGGGAAAAGTGAACCGTCTGGTTGCCCGTACGGCCGCGACGCTTGGAGTGGCTGGAGCCGCGATTGCCACCACGGTGGCCACCGCGCCCAGCGCCGCTGCCGCAACGTACAACAACGGCTGCGGCTCCGGTTACGTCGTGGTCAACTCAGCGTCCGTTGGCACGGTAGGCACGGTCTTCCTCACCTATAACTCGTCGTCCGGCAAGAACTGCGTCGTCACGGTTCGGAACTCTTCAGGCAGTGGCATCGAGATTTGCGAGTCGATCACCAACGAAAACGGCGCCAGTCAGAGCATGTGCGAGCAGAACAGAACGACGTGGGGAGGCCCCGTCACCATCTCCGCCGCTGGCCAATGCGTCACCTGGAGCGGCAGCATCGGAAGTGCAACCGGCGGCAAGACACGCACGAACTGTGGGTGATTTACTCTACCGATGACCATTCACGGCACGGAGCACGCCTACCGGACTGGGTAGTCATCGCCGAGTTTCATCCGAGAGATCGCGGCACACTGTGAGCCCACCCCTGCCCACGCACACTCAGTGAGCCATGAGAGGCAGCGCCGCCCGGCAGGCCTGGCCGTTCAGCCGAGAGTGCATGGGGGAACACTGCTGCCCGAGGCGTATGACGCCGACCGTCTCTCCTCTGCGGACGACGTGCGGACGGCCAGAGTCCGTCTCGGTCTGGACTCCTGAGTTTCAGCAGGTCAGTGTGGTTCGCGAGTCACGATCCTGGGTGGACTGTAAATCTGCCGGCTCAGCCTACCCAGGTTCGAACCCTGGCGCCGCCACAGGAAGAGAAACCCCCTCCGACCAGCTTAAATGCCTGGTTGGAGGGGGTTTCTCTTTACCTCTCGCTGTTCGATTCGTTGTGGACGGGGCGTGGACGTGTCTCACCTCGTACCGCCCATATCCCACCGTTGATCAGTGCGTGTCCCTCAGGTGTCCCCCGGGGGTGAGCATGGTCACTCTGGCTCGTTCCACTCCCGAAAGGCTGCGTCGATCCGGCTGTTCGCACGCTCTCGGGTCTGGTCAAGCACCTTGGCGTACACCTTGTGCAATACCGCAATGCTGTGCCCGGCACGTCGGGCGCCCTCCATGACGTCCACTCCGGAACTGAGCCAGAACGACACGCCGGCGTGTCGAAGGTCGTAGGGACGGCGGGCCAGCAGCGAAGGCGTTTCGCTCTCGCTGAGCACGTCCTTCCGAGCCTTGGCCCATACCTCCCCATAGCCGGTCTCCTGTAGCAGACCGTCGCGGTTGGTTCGGAAGAGCCGGCCATCGGGCGCTGTGCCATGGGAAGCGATGTGCTGCCGAAGTGCGCGGACGAAGTGCGGCGGAATGGGCACCGGACGGGAGTCCTTTTTGGCGCGGGCCTTGAGATGGCGTGTCTCGTGAGCCGTCCCGTCGTCGGTCCAGTTACGTCCGGCCCGCACGATTCCTTGCCGCAAGGTGAGCATTCCCCATCCCGTGTCGGGGAGGTGGCAGTCGTTCACGCGCAGTCCGGCAGCCTCTGCGGGGCGCATGGCCGCGTAGTACAGGCAGCCGAAGAATGCTTCCAGATGCCGCCCACGCGGGCCCTGCTCGCGCACCCCTGCCAGTAGCGCGCGGACCTGGCGAGGGTTGGCGACGCTCTCGGGATCCACCTCCTCCACCGACTTCGGTGCGGTCCACTTCACGGCTGAGATCGGGTTGACCGGCATGGAGAAGTACTGCTCTTCCACAGCGAACCCGAGAACGTCACTCAGGCAGGCCCGCTTGCGCTTCGCGGTACGCGGCGATGCCTCCTTCCCATCCAGTCGTAGAGAAAGGGGTAGTCAGATTGTCAACTCCGAGATCTATACCCTGAATTCTTTGGATATTCAGCCTGGGGTTATTTCTGGCAGCGTGGGAGTCATCGATTTTGTGGAGTTCGCACTTACGCTCAATCTCTTGGAGAGTGAGATTATGCGATCGATCGCCACTGGAGAATCAGACCGACCACCAGTCATGCCAATACGAGACGAACTCCTACCGGATGTGGAAACAGTCTTGGACTTCGCCGGACGCGTTTGCGCAGGCGGAGCGCTGGCCCTAACCGCAATCGCACGGCCACGTGGGCGCGGCCATGACCCTGATTACCTACTCCTAATTCAGGAGCGGTCCGGTAGTGTGCTCAACGCGAATCGACGTTTGGCAGTCATCCCAAAGGCGTTCCACGGGCCGATGGCTGACTACGGTGAGGATGCTCGCTTCTCAGCAACAGTCGAGCGAGAGATGGAAGAAGAACTCTTCGGGCGGACCGATGTGGACTCCACCGCAGGCGAGCAGCTCCACGCCGATCCGATGCACCCCAGTCTCCTGCCTGACCCGATGCGGTGGCTCATGGACCGGCAGGGGAGCGATGCGTGGCGGATGGAGTCCACGACTGTAGGGATCAACCTTGTGAGCGGCAACTATGAGTTCGCGAATCTGATCGTTATCGATGACGAAGAGTGGTGGGTCAAATATGGGGGACACGTCCGAGCGAACTGGGAATCGAGTGGACTGCATCGATACTCCAGCCTAGACACTGCGCGGCTGGAGTCGCTGGCGCTCGATTCGCGCTGGAGTAACGAAGGTTTCTTCGCATTTACCCAGGGATGCCGACGGCTTGCCGAGATCGGCGGGCAACGCGTTCGGATTCCGTCCATCGAATTGGAGTCGTAGGGAATGGCTGACAACTGGTATACGGGCAATGCGAACGCCGATGCCGACCAGCATCGTGGCTGGCTTCTCGGGCATTTCATCGACCCCACCCATAGTGCGGTGCGTCAGACCGGGGCACTGGAAGTGAAGTGGGGTACCCACCCGGCCGGCGAGCAGCGGCCGGAGTGGGTGGCCGATGATCAGCGAACCACCGTGCTTCTCCTCGTCAGCGGCAAGTTCCGGCTAGACCTCAGCGTGGGTAGCACCACATTGGAGAAGCAAGGCGACTACGTGGTGTGGGGGCCCGGCATCGACCACTCATGGCAGGCAGAAGAAGACTCCGTAGTCGTCACCGTGCGCTGGCCGTCCATCGACTGAGCCCACCACTGACAGCCCTGTCTTGCGTGAGGCGCCCTGACAGGAGTGCCGGGGAACAGGCCAGGGCTGTTTCAAGGTCCTGATGATGGGGCGGAGTCGCACGTGACGGTGGTGTGACGCCTGCAGGCTGGGCCCGTCCTGTACGCAACGAAGCTCCGGTTGGGGCGGGTGACCTCTCAGGGCGCCTGCACTGTCCGGAGCTTCTCTGTGTCGCCAGTCTGTCACCGTCCGCCTGATCAAATCGCCCTCGCGCCTTTGCGGCGCTGCCGCAAAGGCTGGCCACGCGTACCTCGCAGGTTTACCCATACGTACGCCACAGGTTTACCCGCACCTCATACCAGCATGGGATGGCAGCGAGCACACGGAATGCCAGGATCTCCCCCCTGAGGCTGGTAAACGAAGAGGGACCAACGGGGTTGCAACGTGGAACTCGGGGATCTATAGCCGCGTCAATTACCGCCGGGGCGAACCTCGCCATCGGCGCGCTGCGGCTGGCCGACGCAACGGCTAACCGCCGCCGTAGATGCTACGCAGCACATCAAAACATCTCGTTGCGCAGTGCAGGACAATCCGAACTGAGACTCAGGTCCAGGGCCGGGTCACGCAGCGCGGCGCCGCTAAAACTCACAGGAGGTACCTCATGAGAAAGAAAATTGCCGTCTCGCTCGGTGCTGCTGCACTGCTCCTCGCAGCAACCGCATCCCCGGCCAACGCGGCTAACGGCAAGCTTTTCGCCGAGGTCTATGCCGGCTCCACACTGGCATGTTACACATCGATAAAGAATTCTGTCGAAAGCAATCCGCACTCAGACGTCAAAGGGCACTTCTCGGCGTACTCGGGGTTTGGGTGCCAAGGCTGGCTGGAGCGCAAGACCGACGAGTATAACTGGAAGAGGGTCTCAGACTGGTATTTCATCTCGGACCCCCAATGGCGGGAAACCGCATGGCACTGGAATGGCGGCAGCGCACAATCTCGGGTCTGTATAGTCCTCACCGCCAATAGCGTGAAGAACTGCTCAACGGGCCTTTGATCGTCGGCTCGGTCAGGGGAACAGGCGAAGCGTGGCTGCGCAGAGAGCGCGATTCCCCCATGCGTCCCCCGGCGGTACTCCAGTCGGGCATAACGCCAGGTGAGGGCCTGTGAGGAGCGGCCCGCTGTAAATCTGCCAGCTCAGCCTACCCAGGTTCGAACCCTGGCGCCGCCACATGGTGAGAGACCCTCTTCTCTCTGCGATTACGCAGAGAGAAGAGGGTCTCTTCGTTGTGGGCGCACGCCGAGGCCATGAGGGAGAGTGACCCCATGTCATCGCTGTCACGGCCGTCGTTCGTGTCGTCGTCCCGTCGTCGGAGCTGTCCCGAGTGCCGGCGGGAGATCGCTGTCGTCGCCGGGAGGTTCGCGCGGCACGATCCGTCGGGGGCCCGGGGGAGTGGTGAGCTCGTTTCGTGTCCGGGGTCGCGGAGGCAGGCGGAACTCGGGGCGGCCCAGCCGTCGTTGGACGGGTACGTCCAACCCGAATTCCCTGGCCAGCTGCCCCTCTTCTAGCCCTGCCCGAGCTCCAGGCTCACCCCCGGCCGGTCCCCCGACCGCTTGCCCTCAGTTCCCCGCCACCGACTTCACCGCCACCGAAACCGGCATCGACCCGCTGATCAGCTCCAGCGTCAGGCCCGCCGTCGCCGGAGTGTCCAGCAGTTCGGTGATGACGGCGGCCACGTCGTCGCGCGGGATGGCGCCGCGCCCCGTGTCGGCCTCCAGGCGTACGCGGCCCGTGCCGGCGTCGTTCGTCAGGGCGCCGGGGCGCAGAATCGTCCAGTCCAGCGCGTCCAAGCCGCTGACGTACGCGTCCGCCTCGCCCTTCGCCCGCTGGTAGACGTCGAAGACGTCGTCGCCCGGGTGGGCCGGATCCGCGCCCATCGACGACACGACCACATGCCTGCGTACTCCCGCCCGGACCGCCGCGTCCGCGAACAGCACCGCCGCTCCCCGGTCCACCGTGTCCTTGCGGGCCGTCCCGCTGCCCGGGCCCGCGCCCGCCGCGAAGACCGCCGCGTCAGCGCCCCGCAGCAGCGTCGCGACCTCCTCGACCGAGGCCGACTCCAGGTCGCACACGACCGGTTCCGCGCCGGCCGCCCGTAGATCGTCGCCCTGTTCGGGGCGCCGGATGATGCCTACGGCCTCGTCACCGCGCGCGGCGAGCAGACGCTCGAGCCGCAGCGCGATCTGACCATGTCCTCCAGCGATGACAATGCGCATGCCTCCGACCGTACGCCCCGCCGAACCCGTACGCCCCGCCGAACCCGTACGCCCCGCCGAACCCGTTCGCCGCACAGCCCGTACGGTGTCCGTCCGCTCTGCCGAAGCCGCACCCTTCCCTCACCTCACGACGGCGCCGTACGTCCCTGTCGCGGCAGGTCCAGCGCCGCCACGGCAGGCGTGTTGCAGTACTCCCGTACCGCGCTCGTCCGTGCCACAACGCGCCCCCTGTGCACCACGATTCGGCTGTAGGCGAGCGACAGCGCGTCGGCCAGGCGGTCGCCCCGTACCGCCAGCAGTTCCGCCGGAAATCCCGCCTCCACCCGCACCTCCGGCAGACCGAGCACCGCCCGCGCCGATGCGCTCACGGCGTCGTACGCCTCCTCCGGGCGCAGGCCATGCCTGGAAGCGAGCAGGTACGCCGCCTCCAGGGGGTCTCCGCGGCCCACAGGGTTCGACACGTCCCGCAGTGCGCCGCTGCCCGCCGCCACGCGTACGCCGGCCGCCCGCAGCAGCCGTACCGGCGCCGTGGCGCGGCGTTCCGCGCCCCCGCAGCCGCCCTGTGGGAGGCATGCCACCGTCACGCCCGCCGCGGCGAGCTGGTCCGCGGCCCGCGAGGCCACCTCTGCGGGCAGCCGGCCGAATCCGCCGCAGGGGCCGATGGTCACGCCGGGGCGCAGACCGCCCGCCATCGCCGCGAGACGCGCCAGCCTGGCCGGGTCGTCGCCGTCCGTGTGCAGGTCGACCGGGCAGCCGTGTTCCGAGGCGACCTCCAGGACCGCCTCCACGTAGCCGGTTGGATCGGGGTCGCGGTCCGGGCAGCCGCCCACCACCGACGCGCCCATCTTCACCGCGTCCCGCAGCATCGCCAGACCGTCCGCCCCGGCCGCGCCGGTCAGCACGCGTGGCATCGCCACCGCCGACAGCTCGGCGAGGCCGCGCAGCGCCCGCCGAGCCTGCAGTACGGCGGCCAGGGCACCAAGCCCCGGTACGTCGCCGATGCGGACGTGCGAGCGCAACGCCGTGGCCCCGTGGCCGAGTTGCAGCAGAGCGGCCTCGGTGGCCCGGCGCTGGACGTCCTGCGGGTCGTACGAGACCGGGCCGTCGACGTCGGCGGACAGGGCTGTGTCGCCATGGGCGTGCGGTTCGGCGGGGGCCGGCAGGAGGAGGTAGCCGCTGAGGTCCACGTGGGTGGCGTACGCGCTGAGGCTGCCGACCGTGCCGACCGCCTCGATACGACCGCCACCCAGCCGTACGTCCACGGTCCGGCCGTCGGTGAGCCGCGCTCCACACAGCAGGAGGGCGGCCGGGTCCCCGGAGGATGCGGGTGCCGATGAGGACGACGAGGACGAGGAGTGGGGCTGCTGCGGCTGGCTGTCGGGCATCGCGCTCCTGTGCTCGGGGGCGGCTGCGCGCAAGCGGGGACACAAGATCACGCAGAGTGAGTCGAGCCTAGGGCGGGCATCAGGCCCTGTTGCGGAGGAGCGCAATAGTCGTACCGGTGTGGTCCGCCGGGTGGGGAAGATCGCTGGCGAGGGGGTGCGGGAGAGGGCTTCGAGGCTGCTGGGGGAGGGGTTTTCTGAGCGCGGAAGGGGTGCGGAGGGAGCGCGGAATGGGGGCCGGAACAGGCCGGGGCGGGTGCCGCGAAACGGATTTGGGTGAACGGTGGCCGAGCGTGTAATGTCTTCATCGCTCGCCCCAATAGCTCAGTCGGTAGAGCGTCTCCATGGTAAGGAGAAGGTCTACGGTTCGATTCCGTATTGGGGCTCTGGTGTGAGAGGCCCCCGTCGCAAGGCGGGGTCCGATCACATCACAGCGGTGTAGCTCAGTCGGTAGAGCAAGCGGCTCATAATCGCTGTGTCACCGGTTCAAGTCCGGTCACCGCTACTGACAGTAGCCGATTGCGGGGTCGGTCCTTCGATCGGCTACTCTGTTATGCGTTCAACGTCCCATCCGTTCGTCAAGGAGCACTCCTGTGGCTGCCACCGACGTCCGCCCGAAGATCACGCTGGCCTGCGTGGAGTGCAAGGAGCGGAACTACATCACCAAGAAGAACCGGCGTAACAACCCGGATCGAATGGAGATGAAGAAGCACTGCCCGCGTTGCAATGCGCACACAGCGCATCGCGAAACGCGATAAATCAGGCTCGTACGTCGAGGCCGTCCCCTGTTGGTTGGGGGGCGGCCTCGCGTCGTTAGATCAGCTGCGAACCACGTGACACATCAGCTGTGAACCACGCAACCACGCGACGCGACAGTGCGTAACCAGTGCGATTCAGGAGGTGCCGAGCCCATGGCGCTCGACCAGTCCTTCGTGGGGCGGTCCTATCCGCCCACCGAGCCCTATGAGGTCGGCCGGGAGAAGATCCGCGAGTTCGCGGAGGCGGTGGGGGACACCAACCCCGCGTACACGGACCCTGAGGCCGCCAAGGCCCTCGGTCACGCCGATGTGATCGCCCCGCCCACTTTTGTGTTCGCGATCACGTTCAAGGCGGCGGGAGACGTCGTGGCGGACCCGCGGCTCGGCCTGGACTACAGCCGGGTGGTGCACGGTGATCAGAAGTTCGCCTACGTCCGCCCCGTCCGCGCGGGCGACCGGCTCACCGTCACCTCGACCATCGAGACCATCAAGTCCATGGCGGGCAACGAGATCATCGATATCCGCGGCGAGGTCCACGACGAGGCGGGCGAGCGTGTCGTGACCGCCTGGACCAAGCTCGTCGCCCGCGCGGCCGAGAAGGGCTGACCCCATGACGGCCAATTCCGCGAACGATTTCGCGAAGATCTCCTTCGCCGACGTAGAGGTCGGCACCGAACTGCCCGCCCAGACCTTTCCCGTGAGCCGCGCCACCCTCGTCCAGTACGCGGGCGCCTCCGGGGACTTCAACCCCATCCACTGGAACGAGAAGTTCGCGGTCGAGGTCGGTCTGCCCGACGTCATCGCGCACGGCATGTTCACGATGGCCGAGGCGATCCGCGTCGTCACCGACTGGGTCGGCGACCCGGGAGCGGTCGTCGAGTACGGCGTCCGCTTCACCAAGCCGGTCGTCGTCCCCAACGACGACCAGGGCGCCACCATCGAGGTCAGCGGCAAGGTCGGGGCCAAGCTCGACGACAACAAGGTCCGCGTCGACCTGCTCGCGATGTGTGCCGGCCAGAAGGTGCTGGGCATGTCCCGGGCTGTCGTCCGGCTGGGCTGAGTACGGCAGTTCGGGGGATTCCGGAGTCGGGTAAGGGGCGTTCGCCATTGGTGGGCGCCCCTTACCCGACTTCATTTCGAGCACTCTTGACGTGGTTAGTGATTGAGTACTAACTTACTCGCATGGTCAGGATGAGTGCAGAAGAGCGTCGCGAGAGTGTCATTCGCGCGGCGATCGCCGAGTTCGCGCAGGGGGGCTACTACGGCACCTCCACCGAGGCGATCGCCAAGCGGGTGGGTGTCTCGCAGCCGTACCTCTTCCGGCTCTTCCCGGGCAAGAAAGCGATGTTCGCTGCTGCCTCCCAGCGGTGCATGGGTGATGTGCGCCGGCTCATGGCGGAGGCGGCCGAGGGGCTTGAGGGCGAGGAGGCCCTGCATTCCATGGCGGACGCGTACGCGCGGCTGATCAGTGAGCATCCCGAGCGGCTGCAGATGCAGATGCAGACATACGTGGCTGTCGCCGCCGCCGAAGCCGAGGGCGACCATGAGTTCGGCGAGGCGGTACGGGCCGGCTGGATGAAGCTCTGGGACGCCGTGGAGGTGCCCGTCGGGGAGGAGACGACGACTTTCATGGCGTACGGGATGCTCATCAACACCCTTGCGGCCATGGGGTTTCCGCCTGGTCATCGGGTCTGGCAGGGGATGTGGCCCTCGGTGCAGGTCAAGGGGCGGGTCGAAGCCTGAGGGTCGTGGGTCGGTGTTCGCGGCTTCGTGCTCTTCGCTTGGGCGCCAAAGTTAGTGACCAATAACTTAATTACGTAATCGAAACTGCCGATAGCGATCATCCCCAGGGGGAGAGATGTCACAGCAGCCGAGCAAGCAGCGAGAGCAGCGAGAGCAGAGGACGACCGGCGCACCACGCGGCGGAGCCGTCTGGGCCCTCGTCATCACCAGCGTCGCCGGGTTCATGGCGGCCCTCGACAACCTCGTCGTCACCACCGCGCTGCCCTCCATCCGCAAGGATCTCGGGGGAGCGTTGGGCGACCTGGAATGGACCGTGAGCGCCTACACGCTCACCTTCGCCGTGCTGCTGATGTTCGGCGCGGCGCTCGGTGACCGCTTCGGGCGGCGCCGGCTCTTCCTCGCCGGGCTCACCGTCTTCACCGGCGCCTCCGCCGCCGCGGCCATGGCACCCGGCATCGACTCCCTGATCGCGGCCCGCGCGGTCCAGGGCGTCGGCGCGGCGATCATGATGCCGCTGACACTGACCCTGCTCACGGCAGCCGTCCCGGCCGCCAAACGCGGGATGGCGTTCGGCATCTGGGGCGCCGTGAACGGGCTCGCCGTGGCCTCCGGGCCCCTCATCGGCGGCAGCCTCACCGAGCACATCTCCTGGCACTGGATCTTCTGGCTGAACGTTCCGCTGGGCCTCGCCCTGCTGCCGCTCGCCCGGCTGCGCCTCGCCGAGTCGCACGGCACCGGCGCCCCGCTCGACGTCATCGGCACCCTGCTGGCCAGCGGCGGTCTCTTCGGCATCGTGTACGGGCTCGTGCGCGGACCGGCCGACGGTTGGACCAGCTCCTACGTCCTGACCGGGCTGGTCGCGGGCGGTGCGCTCCTCGTCGCCTTCGTCGTCCACGGCACCCGCGCGAAGAACCCGATGCTGCCCATGCGGCTCTTCCGCTCCCGCGCCTTCGCCGGGATCAACGCGGCCTCCCTGCTGATGTTCCTCGGGATGTTCGGGTCGATCTTCCTGCTCAGCCAGTACATGCAGGGCGTGCTCGGCTACTCGCCCACCGAGGCGGGCCTGCGGATGCTGCCCTGGACCGGTATGCCGATGCTCGTCGCCCCGATCGCCGGCATCCTCTCCGACCGGATCGGCGGCCGACCGGTCGTCGCCACCGGCCTCTTCCTCCAGGCCGCCGGTCTCGGCTACATGGCCTCCATAGCCACCGCGGACGCCTCCTACGCCATCCAGCTGCCCGGCCTGATCATCAGCGGCATCGGCATGGCCCTGTTCTTCGCCCCGGCCGCCAACCTGGTGATGTCCAGCGTCCGGCCGAGCGAACAGGGCATCGCCTCCGGCGCCAACAACGCCCTGCGCGAGGTCGGCGGCGCCCTCGGAATCGCCGTCATGGGATCGATCTTCGCGGCCCAGGGCGGCTACGAGACCGGCCAGACCTTCGTCGACGGCCTCCGGCCCGCCCTGGTGGTCGGCTCGGCAGTGGTCGCCCTCGCGGGCGTCGCGGCCCTGCTGATCCCGGCTGCCCGCCGCCCCGCGCCGGTCACGGACTCCGCCGAGCCGGCCCCGGTCCTGGAGACGGCCGACCACTGAACGAACGTAGGACCGCGGCACGCGCGCGTACGGCCCCGATGCTCACCGGCGGGGCCGTACGCGCGTGCCGCTTGTCGTCCTGTCGCCGTCTTGCTGTCGTCCTGGGTTGTCAGTGAGGTCTCGTAGTCTTGGCGCGTGCAGGAAATCCACGACGCGCCCCTCGCCCCGCTGACCACCTTCCGGCTCGGCGGTCCCGCGGACCGGCTGATCACGGCGACGACCGACGCCGAGGTGATCGCCGCCGTCCGCGAGGCCGACGAGTCCGGGACCCCGCTGCTGGTCGTCGGCGGCGGCTCGAACCTGGTCATCGGCGACAAGGGCTTCGCAGGGACGGCTCTGCGGATCGCCACGACCGGCTTCCACCTCGACGGCCCGGGGCTGGAGCTGGCCGCCGGCGAGGTGTGGACCGACGCCGTCGCGCGCACGGTCGAGGCCGGGCTCGCCGGGATCGAGTGCCTCGCCGGCATCCCCGGTTCCGCGGGCGCGACACCCATCCAGAACGTGGGTGCCTACGGGCAGGAGGTGTCCTCGACGATCACCGAGGTCGTCGCCTACGACCGGGTCAGCCGCGAGACGGTCACCCTCACGGGCGCCGACTGCGCCTTCTCGTACCGCCACAGCCGCTTCAAGGCCGACCCCGAGCGCCATGTCGTCCTGCGTGTCCGCTTCGCCCTGGAGGACGCGGACGGGCTGTCGGCGCCGCTGAAGTACGCCGAGACGGCCCGCGCCCTCGGTGTCGAGCCCGGCGACCGGGTGCCGCTGGACGCGGCCCGCGAGACCGTGCTGAAGCTGCGCGCGGGGAAGGGCATGGTCCTGGACCCCGAGGACCACGACACCTGGTCAGCCGGGTCCTTCTTCACCAACCCGATCCTCACGGACGCCGAGTTCGCGACGTTCCACGCGCGCGTGGCGGAGCGGCTCGGCGCCGACGCCGTACCGCCCGCCTACCCGGCGGGGGAGGGCCGCACCAAGACCTCGGCGGCCTGGCTGATCGACAAGGCCGGCTTCGCCAAGGGATACGGCACCGGGCCCGCCCGAATCTCCACGAAGCACACTCTGGCCCTCACCAACCGCGGCGGGGCCACCACCGAGGACCTGCTCGCCCTCGCCCGCGAGGTCGTCGCCGGTGTCCAGGACGCCTTCGGGGTCACCCTCGTCAACGAACCGGTGACGGTGGGCGTCAGCCTCTAGCAACCCTCCAGGATCACGAGGCCAGCCAGTCGTCGATCCCCGCCAGCAGTTTGGTCCGTACGTCCTCCGGCGCCGCCGAACCGCGAACGGACTGCCGGGCCAGTTCGGCCAGTTCCGCGTCCGTGAAGGCGTGGTACTGGCGGGCGAACTCGTACTGGGCCGCCAGTCGTGAGCCGAACAGCAGCGGGTCGTCGGCGCCCAGCGCCAGGGGCACACCGGCCTCGAAGAGCTTGCGCAACGGCACGTCCTCGGGCTTCTCGTACACCCCCAGGGCGACGTTCGACGCCGGGCACACCTCGCAGGTGATCTGCCGGTCCGCGAGACGCTTCAGCAGGCGCGGGTCCTCCGCCGCCCGCACGCCGTGGCCGATCCGGGACGCGTGCAGGTCGTCCAGACAGTCGCGGACCGACGCCGGGCCTGTCAGCTCGCCGCCGTGCGGGGCCGACAACAGGCCCCCCTCGCGCGCGATGGCGAAGGCCCGGTCGAAGTCCCGGGCCATGCCCCGCCGCTCGTCGTTGGAGAGCCCGAAGCCCACGACACCCCGGTCCGCGTACCGCACGGCCAGGCGGGCCAGCGTGCGCGCGTCCAGGGGGTGCTTCATACGGTTCGCGGCCACCAGGACCCGCATCCCGATCCCGGTCTCCCGACCCGCGGTCTCCACCGCGTCCAGGATGATCTCCAGCGCCGGGATGAGACCGCCCAGTCGAGGGGCGTACGACGTCGGGTCGACCTGGATCTCCAGCCAGCCCGAGCCGTCCTTCGCGTCCTCCTCGGCGGCCTCGCGGACCAGCCGCTGGATGTCCTCGGGCTCGCGCAGACAGGACCGGGCCGCGTCGTACAGCCGCTGGAAACGGAACCAGCCCCGTTCGTCGGTGGCCCGGAGTCTCGGCGGCTCACCACTGGTGAGGGCGTCGGTCAGCGCCTCGGGCAGCCGCACACCGTACTTGTCGGCCAGTTCCAGCAGGGTCGCTGACCGCATCGACCCGGTGAAGTGCAGGTGCAGATGGGCTTTCGGCAGTTCAGAGACATCACGTACGCGCTCCATTCTCGGATCCTGCCGTACGTTCCGTCCGAACCGGTAGCGCTTTCCCTGAACGTGGTCTTGCTCGCACTGACGCTCGTACCGCGGGACGAAAGAAGGCCGCTTCCCAAAGGGAAGCGGCCCACTCACCTCACGAGGTTCAGTCCGTCGCCTCGGCCAGCAGCTTCTGTACGCGGCTGATGCCCTCGACGAGGTCCTCGTCGCCCAGGGCGTACGACAGGCGCAGGTAGCCCGGTGTGCCGAACGCCTCACCGGGTACGACCGCCACCTCGACCTCGTCGAGGATCAGTGCGGCCAGCTCGACCGAGTCCTGCGGGCGCTTGCCGCGGATCTCCTTGCCCAGGAGGGCCTTCACCGACGGGTAGACGTAGAAGGCACCCTCGGGCTCCGGGCAGACCACGCCGTCGATCTCGTTGAGCATGCGCACGATCGTGTGGCGGCGGCGGTCGAAGGCCACGCGCATCTCCGCGACGGCGTCCAGGTTCCCGGAGACGGCGGCGAGGGCGGCGACCTGGGCCACGTTCGACACGTTGGACGTGGCGTGCGACTGGAGGTTCGTCGCGGCCTTGACGACGTCCTTCGGGCCGATGATCCAGCCGACCCGCCAGCCCGTCATGGCGTACGTCTTGGCGACACCGTTGACCACGATGCACTTGTCGCGCAGCTCGGGGAGGATCGCGGGGAGCGAGGTGAACTTCGCGTCGCCGTAGACGAGGTGCTCGTAGATCTCGTCCGTCAGCACCCACAGACCGTGCTCCACGGCCCAGCGGCCGATCGCCTCGGTGTCCTCGGCGCTGTAGACCGCGCCGGTCGGGTTCGAGGGGGAGACGAACAGGACGACCTTCGTCCGCTCGGTGCGGGCCGCCTCCAGCTGCTCCACGCTGACCCGGTAGCCGGTGGTCTCGTCCGCGACCACCTCGACCGGGACACCGCCGGCGAGACGGATCGACTCCGGGTACGTCGTCCAGTACGGGGCCGGGACGATGACCTCGTCGCCCGGGTCGAGGATCGCGGCGAACGCCTCGTAGATGGCCTGCTTGCCGCCGTTGGTCACCAGGACCTGGGAGGCGTCCACCTCGTAGTTCGAGTCGCGGAGCGTCTTGGCGACGATCGCGGCCTTCAGCTCGGGCAGACCGCCGGCCGGCGTGTAGCGGTGGTACTTCGGGTTCGAGCAGGCCTCGATGGCGGCCTGGACGATGTAGTCCGGGGTCGGGAAGTCCGGTTCACCGGCGCCGAAGCCGATCACCGGGCGCCCGGCGGCCTTCAGGGCCTTGGCCTTGGCGTCCACGGCGAGGGTGGCGGACTCGGAGATCGCGCCGACTCGGGCGGAGACCCGGCGCGCGGTGGAAGGGGTTGCAGCGCTCATGGTGCCCATCGTTTCAGACCGGAAACCTCCCCGGCACACGGGTTTCACCTATTGGTCAGACCGGACCGCCGACGGGACGCCGGAGGGCGCGAGACCGGGCGGACGGCTGAACAAGCGTCCGGATCCGGGGCCTGGGCTGGGCGATCTTCCGCCGACAACGGTCCAGCGGGCGCTTTCTGTTCGACGACCGGCTCCGAAGCACGTACACTCTCACCTCGTTGGCCTTCACCGGCCCGCGCTTATCCGGTGCACACCGAGCACTCGGACGAGTACGGTACGTTGGAGTAACCACAAAGGGTCGTAGCTCAATTGGTAGAGCACTGGTCTCCAAAACCAGCGGTTGGGGGTTCAAGTCCCTCCGGCCCTGCTACACACGCCTGTCACCAGGCTGTGTGCGCATGTACGTACTGCAATGCATCGCCGTGCGGCTCAGACCGGGCGCGGCACGGCCACGACCCGGGAACAGGTGAGGACGAATGGCGGATGCCGTGGGCTCCATCGATATGCCTGATGCCCAGGATGAGGCGCCCGAGTCGGACAAGAAGACTCGCAAGGGCGGTAAGCGCGCCAAGAAGGGCCCGCTGAAGCGTCTCGCGGTTTTCTACCGCCAGATCGTCGCGGAGCTCCGCAAGGTCGTCTGGCCGACGCGTAACCAGCTGACGACGTACACGACCGTGGTGATCGTCTTTGTGATCGTCATGATCGGCCTGGTGACTGTGATTGACTTTGGCCTCAACAAAGCCGCCAAGTACGTCTTCGGCTGAGCCAAGAGCGAAGGGCGCCGGGTGCGGCGCCCCTTTCGCATGTTCCACCCACATGTATCCAGGAAGAAGCAGCCACCGTGTCTGACCCGAACCTGAACGACGCCATCGTGCCGGACGAGTCCGTGGATGACGAGCTCGACATCGTCGAGGGCGTTGACGAGGTCGAGGACGAGGTCGACGCTGCGGACGCCGCCGTGGGAGAGCCCGCCGAGGAAGACGCCATCCACATCGAGAGCGATGAGGATGAGGACGGCGACGTCATCGAGGCCGACGCCGACGAGGACGAAGAGCTCGTCGACGCCGAGGCTGAGGACGACGCCGAGGCCGAGGCTGAGGAAGCCGAAGAAGAGGCCGAGCCTGTCGACCCCGTCGAGGCCCTCCGCGAGGAACTGCGCACGCTCCCCGGCGAGTGGTACGTCATCCACACGTACGCCGGTTACGAGAACCGTGTGAAGACCAACCTGGAACAGCGTGCCGTCTCGCTCAACGTCGAGGACTTCATCTTCCAGGCCGAGGTGCCGCAGGAAGAAGTCGCCCAGATCAAGAACGGCGAGCGCAAGACGGTCCGCCAGAACAAGCTTCCCGGGTACGTTCTCGTCCGCATGGACCTGACGAACGAGTCCTGGGGCGTCGTCCGCAACACCCCCGGTGTCACCGGCTTCGTGGGCAACGCGTACGACCCGTACCCGCTGACCCTGGACGAGATCGTCAAGATGCTCGCGCCGGAGGCCGAGGAGAAGGCCGCCCGTGAGCTCGCCGAGGCCGAGGGCAGGCCGGCTCCGGCCCGCAAGCTCGAGGTCCAGGTGCTGGACTTCGAGGTCGGCGACTCGGTCACCGTCACCGACGGCCCGTTCGCGACGCTGCAGGCGACGATCAACGAGATCAACGCCGACTCGAAGAAGGTCAAGGGCCTCGTCGAGATCTTCGGCCGCGAGACCCCGGTCGAGCTGTCGTTCGACCAGATCCAGAAGAACTAGCACGCCCTTAGCTTCCGTCCAGGTCAGGTCGGCTCTCGGAGCTGGCCTGACCTGCTCGGTTTCACGCCTCGCCATGGTGTCCCTTATCGTGGTGCGGTTGCCTGGCTTCTGTCAGGCACAGCGAAGACCGAAGAAAACGAAGATAGAGGACCCGGAATGCCTCCCAAGAAGAAGAAGGTCACGGGGCTCATCAAGCTCCAGATCAACGCCGGAGCGGCTAACCCCGCCCCGCCGGTCGGCCCCGCGCTCGGTCAGCACGGCGTCAACATCATGGAGTTCTGCAAGGCCTACAACGCCGCGACCGAGTCGCAGCGTGGCTGGGTGATCCCGGTGGAGATCACGGTCTACGAAGACCGCTCCTTCACCTTCATCACCAAGACGCCGCCGGCCGCGAAGATGATCCTCAAGGCCGCGGGTGTCGAGAAGGGCTCTGGCGAGCCGCACAAGACCAAGGTCGCCAAGATCACCCAGGCGCAGGTCCGTGAGATCGCCACGACCAAGCTTCCCGACCTGAACGCCAACGACCTGGACGCCGCGTCGAAGATCATCGCCGGCACCGCCCGTTCGATGGGCATCACGGTCGAGGGCTGAGCCCCCACCTCGTAAGTCTTGTAGTGCGTGGCAGGACCTGCTCGGTCCGTACCACGACTCCTCAGAACACACAGGAGCAGTAGTGAGCAAGCGCAGCAAGTCTCTCCGCGCTGCGGACGCCAAGATCGACCGGGACAAGCTCTACGCCCCGCTCGAGGCCGTCCGTCTCGCCAAGGAGACCTCCACGAGCAAGTTCGACGGCACCGTCGAGGTCGCCTTCCGCCTGGGTGTCGACCCGCGCAAGGCCGACCAGATGGTCCGTGGCACCGTGAACCTCCCGCACGGCACCGGTAAGACCGCCCGGGTCCTGGTCTTCGCGACCGGTGACCGTGCCGAGGCCGCGACCGCCGCGGGCGCCGACATCGTCGGCTCCGACGAACTGATCGACGAGGTGGCGAAGGGCCGTCTGGACTTCGACGCCGTCGTCGCCACCCCGGACCTCATGGGCAAGGTCGGCCGCCTCGGCCGCGTCCTCGGCCCGCGTGGTCTGATGCCGAACCCGAAGACGGGCACCGTGACCCCGGACGTGGTCAAGGCCGTGACCGAGATCAAGGGCGGCAAGATCGAGTTCCGCGTCGACAAGCACTCGAACCTGCACTTCATCATCGGCAAGACGTCGTTCGACGACACCAAGCTGGTGGAGAACTACGGCGCCGCGCTGGAGGAGATCCTCCGTCTGAAGCCGTCCGCCGCGAAGGGCCGCTACATCAAGAAGGCCGCCCTCAGCACCACGATCGGCCCCGGTGTTCCGCTCGACCCCAACCGCACCCGCAACCTCCTCGCCGAGGAGGACCCGGCCGCCGTCTGAGCCTCCCGCTCACCCCGGTAGCCGCGCGTTCACGTTCGTACGACGGGCCCCGCAACCTTTCGAGGTGCGGGGTCCGTTGTCGTACGGAGGGGTTAGCGTGTTGATCACGGGGTGTACGAGGGGGTTGGGGACGGATGAGGGACAGCGGCGAACGGGGTATACGGGGCCCACATCGGGGAGTCCGGCCGGTCGTGGCGACCGCCGCGCTGGTCGCGGTGGGCGTGGCGATGTCGGCGTGCAGTTTCTCCGGGGGACCTGACGACGAAGGCGCCGAGCCGACTCCGAGCGCGGGGCGCCCCGACGCCCGTACGGCCGCCGCGCTGCACGCCGTGGAGAATGCCACCGACCGGGCCGGCTCCGCCCGGGTCAGCTCCTCCTCCGTCATGGGCGACCTGCTCTCCATGCGGACGGTCGGCGTCCTCGGCTGGGCCGGTGAGCCGGTCGGCAAGCTCAGCATCACCTACACCGGCGGAGAGCTGGCCAAGTCCATGCGGGCGCTCAACAGCTCGTCCATGGAGGCCCGGCTGCTGCCCGACGCCTACTACGCCAAGGTCGGTGACAAGTTCGCTGCCCAGATGCACGGCAAGCACTGGATCAAGTACGACTACGACGACCTGGCGGACCTGCCCGGCGGCTCGGGGACGTATCTGAAGGACCAGTTGCACAACACCGCCCCCGTCCAGCCGGTCAAGCTGCTGCTGGCCTCCGGTGACGTCCGCAGGTCCGGGACGGAGACGGTGCGCGGGGTGCGTACGACGCACTACTCGGGCACGGTGGAGGTGGCGGCCCTGGCCGACTCCGCCCTCAAGGAGCAGCTCGTCCAGGCCGGCGTGACCACCGAGACCGTCGACATCTGGGTCAACGACCGGAATCTGCTGGTCAAGAAGGTCGAGCGGGGCGAGCTGTCGAGCGGACGGATGTCGTCGACGGCGTACTACAGCGCCTACGGCGTGAAGGCGGCGGTGGCGGCGCCGGAGGGCGGGGACACCGCGGACTTCAAGGACCTGCTGGGGAATTCAGAAGCCTCGTCCGCCCCACCGGGTTAGGCTCACGGTCGTTTCTGTGAATCGACCGTGTGTTCACAGTGTTCCTTGGGGGGAATCATGGGTGCTTCTTCTGTACGTGTAGGCCTCGCCGTGCTGCTCATCGGTACGGGCGCTGTCGCCTGTTCCAAGGGCGCCTCGGAGGAGTCGCCGAAGATGACGCCGGCGGCGGCCGTCGCGAAGGCGGCGAAGAACGTGGAGGACATCACCTCCCTCAGCTACCGGATGACCGGCAAGATGCCTGGGGAGGGCCGCGTCAAGGCCGACGCCAAGATGCGCCTCAAGCCCGACGTGGCGATGAGCATGAAGATCACCGCCCTCGACAAGGGCGCCGACGGCACGGCCGAGATCCGTCTCGTCGACAAGGCGATGTTCATAGGCGGGGGCGCGGCGGCCGCCAAGGAGATGGACGGCAAGAGCTGGATCAAGTTCGACATGGCCGCGCTGAGCGGCGCGGGTGGCGCCGGTGGCGGTTCCCTCGGGGCCGCTGGGCAGGCCGACAGGAACCCCGCCCAGGAGTCCACCTTCCTCACCGGCTCGAAGGATGTGAAGGAGGTCGGCACGGAGACCGTGGACGGGGAGAAGACCACCCATTACGCGGGCACGGTCACCTTCGACCAGTTCCGCGAAGCCATCAAGTCCCAGAGCAAGGCGAGGCGCGAGATGCGCGAGAAGAGCCTTGAGCGGTTCGAGAAGCTGGGTATCGACAAGTTCACGATGGACATGTGGATCGGCGCGGGCGAGCTCACCAAGCAGTTCCGGCTGCGCGGCCAGGCCGACAAGGGCCCCCTCGACATGACCGTCACCTTCGACGACGTCAACAAGCCCGTGAGCATCGTTGAGCCGCCTGCCAAGGATGTCGCTGACCTGGCCGCGATGATGAAGGGAGCGCAGGAGGGCTGAGACGCCCGGACTGCTGCGAACAGGCGGATTTGCTTGTCGGTGAGCCGTTCACGTACTCTCGTCCAGAAGCCAAAGACCGCTGGTCGTTGCCGTGTCTTCGTAAGAAGGTGCGGTGGCCGAAGGATCCGCTGAATTGCGGACGACCCGCGCAGGTGACTGTGGATGTGCTCCCGGACGGACTCCGCTCACGGAATTCGGTTGGTCGAGCTCACGCCCCGTGCGCCTGCGCCGGGGCGTTTCGTTTTCCCAGTCTCCTTCTGAGCGGTCCTCATCACCCGGAAGGAGGCCACGCTTATGGCAAGGCCCGACAAGGCTGCCGCGGTAGCCGAGCTCGCGGACCAGTTCCGCAGCTCGAACGCCGCTGTGCTGACCGAGTACCGGGGTCTCACCGTGGCGCAGCTCAAGACGCTGCGTCGTTCGCTCGGTGAAGACGCCCAGTACGCCGTGGTGAAGAACACGCTGACCAAGATCGCGGCCAACGAGGCCGGGATCTCGACGCTCGACGACCTGTTCAACGGTCCGACGGCGGTTGCCTTCATCACCGGTGACCCGGTGACGTCGGCGAAGGGTCTTCGTGACTTCGCCAAGGACAACCCCAACCTCGTCATCAAGGGCGGTGTCCTTGACGGTAAGGCGCTGTCCGCCGACGAGATCAAGAAGCTTGCGGACCTCGAGTCCCGCGAGGTTCTGCTCGCCAAGCTGGCGGGCGCCATGAAGGGCAAGCAGTCTCAGGCTGCCTCGCTCTTCCAGGCGCTCCCGTCGAAGTTCGTCCGCACCGCGGAAGCGCTTCGCGTCAAGCTGGCCGAGCAGGGCGGTGCCGAGTAATTCGGCTCGCACTCTGACCGCCGCCTGACGCGGTGGTCGACGCGGGCCGAACGTACGCCCGCCGACACTTACATCGGCACCTGCCGAATTGACTGGAAGGATCGCCCATCATGGCGACGAAGCTGTCCCAGGAAGAGCTGCTCGCGCAGTTCGAGACCCTCACCCTCATCGAGCTCTCCGAGTTCGTGAAGGCCTTCGAGGAGAAGTTCGACGTCACCGCCGCCGCCGCGGTCGCCGCTGCCCCGGCCGGCCCGGCCGCCGCCGCTGAGGTCGCCGAGGAGCAGGACGAGTTCGACGTCATCCTCACCGGTGCCGGCGAGAAGAAGATCCAGGTCATCAAGGTCGTGCGTGAGCTGACCTCGCTGGGTCTCAAGGAGGCCAAGGACCTCGTGGACGGCGCCCCGAAGCCCGTTCTCGAGAAGGTCACCAAGGAGGCCGCCGAGAAGGCTGCCGAGTCCCTCAAGGCCGCCGGCGCGGGCGTCGAGGTCAAGTGACCCCATCGAGGGTCCGCTGAGGACTCTCGTGGACGCTGAGCAGGGGCTCCCGATAGCCCTGTAACGCTGAAGCTGTGAAGAGCGATCATCCATCTGGGTGGTCGCTCTTCGGCGTTCGAGGGGTCGGGTCGTGGCTGCCTTGCAGGCTCGGTGACGGCGAGTAAGGTGATCTTCGTTGTGCCTCCGAACGCCCCTGGTGACGTGCCGCACGTGACGATGGCAGCACCGGGTTTGGGTATGGAGGCCTTGACGAACCGCACGCAGCGCGCAATTCTCAGGACGCGTCGTCACAAGGATCCGAATCCGAGGCATGGATCGGTGGCGAAGAGGGCAGGATCGATGTGCATCGAGGGCGTGGCTTGCAGCAGGGGTTGAGAACAACGAGGGTCTTCAAAAACCCGCACTGGACATCAGTGGGCCAAGTGGCTACACTGACCCTTTGCGCTGCCTGTTAGCTGCCTCCTGCCCGTCACCAGGGGCATGCCCTCGCTTGAGCACCGACGATCGGACCTTCTCCGACCTGGCCTTTCCCGGCTGGTTCGTGGAGCGCCTGTCTCTGTGCCCCAGTGGGGGGCCGGTACGCGCGTAGTGAGTCCGAGCCCTCGGAAGGACCCCCTCTTGGCCGCCTCGCGCACTGCCTCCGCGAATACGAACTACGGCGCCAGCACTGCCCCGCTGCGCATCTCTTTTGCAAAGATCAAGGAGCCCCTCGAGGTTCCGAACCTCCTTGCGCTGCAAACCGAGAGCTTCGACTGGCTGCTCGGTAACGCCGCGTGGAAGGCTCGTGTCGAGGCGGCTCTGGACAGCGGACAGGACGTCCCCACCAAGTCCGGTCTGGAGGAGATCTTCGAGGAGATCTCCCCGATCGAGGACTTCTCCGGGTCGATGTCCCTGACGTTCCGCGACCACCGCTTCGAGCCTCCGAAGAACTCGATCGACGAGTGCAAGGACCGTGACTTCACGTACTCCGCGCCGCTCTTCGTCACGGCCGAGTTCACCAACAACGAGACCGGCGAGATCAAGTCCCAGACGGTCTTCATGGGCGACTTCCCGCTCATGACCAACAAGGGCACCTTCGTCATCAACGGCACCGAGCGTGTCGTGGTGTCGCAGCTGGTCCGTTCGCCGGGTGTCTACTTCGACTCCTCCATCGACAAGACGTCCGACAAGGACATCTTCGCGTCCAAGGTGATCCCCTCCCGGGGTGCCTGGCTCGAGATGGAGATCGACAAGCGCGACATGGTCGGTGTCCGCATCGACCGCAAGCGCAAGCAGTCCGTCACCGTCCTCCTCAAGGCTCTCGGCTGGACGACCGAGCAGATCCTCGAGGAGTTCGGCGAGTACGAGTCGATGCGCGCCACCCTGGAGAAGGACCACACCCAGGGCCAGGACGACGCGCTGCTCGACATCTACCGCAAGCTCCGTCCGGGCGAGCCGCCGACCCGTGAGGCCGCGCAGACGCTTCTGGAGAACCTGTACTTCAACCCGAAGCGCTACGACCTCGCCAAGGTCGGCCGTTACAAGGTCAACAAGAAGCTGGGCGGCGAGGCCCCGCTGGACGCCGGTGTGCTGACCGTCGAGGACATCATCTCGACGATCAAGTACCTGGTGAAGCTGCACGCCGGTGAGACCGAGACCGTTGGCAACAACGGCACGACGATGGTCGTCGAGACCGACGACATCGACCACTTCGGCAACCGTCGTCTGCGCAACGTCGGCGAGCTCATCCAGAACCAGGTCCGTACGGGTCTGGCGCGTATGGAGCGTGTCGTCCGCGAGCGCATGACGACTCAGGACGTCGAGGCGATCACGCCGCAGACCCTGATCAACATCCGGCCGGTCGTCGCCTCCATCAAGGAGTTCTTCGGCACCAGCCAGCTGTCGCAGTTCATGGACCAGAACAACCCGCTGTCGGGTCTCACCCACAAGCGCCGTCTGTCGGCGCTTGGCCCGGGTGGTCTCTCCCGTGAGCGGGCCGGCTTCGAGGTCCGTGACGTGCACCCCTCGCACTACGGCCGCATGTGCCCGATCGAGACCCCTGAAGGCCCGAACATCGGTCTGATCGGCTCGCTCGCCTCCTACGGCCGGGTCAACGCGTTCGGGTTCGTCGAGACCCCGTACCGCAAGGTCGTCGAGGGTGTCGTCACCGACGACGTCGACTACCTGACCGCCGACGAGGAAGACCGCTTCGTCATCGCCCAGGCGAACGCGATCCTCTCCGAGGACATGCGCTTCGAGGAGTCCCGCGTTCTCGTCCGCCGCCGTGGCGGCGAGATCGACTACATCCCGGGCGACGACGTCGACTACATGGACGTCTCGCCGCGCCAGATGGTGTCCGTCGCCACCGCGATGATCCCCTTCCTGGAGCACGACGACGCCAACCGTGCCCTCATGGGCGCGAACATGATGCGCCAGGCCGTGCCGCTGATCACCGCCGAGGCCCCCCTCGTCGGTACGGGCATGGAGTACCGCTGCGCCGTCGACGCCGGCGACGTCATCAAGGCCGAGAAGGCGGGTGTGGTCCAGGAGGTCTCCGCGGACTACGTCACCGTCGCCAACGACGACGGCACGTACACCACGTACCGCGTCGCGAAGTTCTCCCGCTCCAATCAGGGCACCTCGGTCAACCAGAAGGTTGTCGTCAACGAGGGCGACCGGGTCGTCGAGAACCAGGTTCTCGCCGACGGGCCGGCCACCCAGGAAGGCGAGATGGCGCTGGGCAAGAACCTGCTCGTCGCCTTCATGCCGTGGGAGGGTCACAACTACGAGGACGCGATCATCCTGTCGCAGCGCCTCGTGCAGGACGACGTCCTCTCCTCGATCCACATCGAGGAGCACGAGGTCGACGCCCGTGACACCAAGCTCGGCCCCGAGGAGATCACCCGGGACATCCCGAACGTCTCCGAGGAGGTCCTCGCCGACCTCGACGAGCGCGGCATCATCCGCATCGGTGCCGAGGTCGTCGCCGGCGACATCCTCGTCGGCAAGGTCACGCCCAAGGGTGAGACCGAGCTGACCCCCGAGGAGCGCCTGCTCCGCGCGATCTTCGGTGAGAAGGCGCGCGAAGTGCGCGACACCTCGCTGAAGGTGCCGCACGGTGAGATCGGCAAGGTCATCGGCGTCCGCGTCTTCGACCGTGAGGAGGGCGACGAGCTGCCGCCGGGCGTGAACCAGCTGGTTCGGGTCTACGTGGCGCAGAAGCGCAAGATCACGGACGGTGACAAGCTCGCCGGCCGCCACGGCAACAAGGGTGTTATCTCGAAGATCCTTCCGATCGAGGACATGCCGTTCCTCGAGGACGGAACTCCGGTCGACATCATCCTCAACCCGCTCGGTGTGCCGTCCCGAATGAACCCGGGACAGGTGCTGGAGATCCACCTCGGCTGGCTCGCCAGTCGCGGCTGGGACGTCTCCGGGCTTGCGGACGACTGGGCGCAGCGCCTCCAGGCCATCGAGGCCGACGTGGTCGCCCCCGGCACCAACGTCGCCACCCCCGTCTTCGACGGTGCGCGTGAGGACGAGCTGGCGGGTCTGCTGAACCACACCATCCCGAACCGCGACGGTTCGCGCATGGTGCTCCCGACCGGTAAGGCCCCGCTGTTCGACGGCCGCTCCGGCGAGCCGTTCCCGGAGCCCGTCTCCGTCGGTTACATGTACATCCTCAAGCTCCACCACCTGGTCGACGACAAGCTGCACGCCCGTTCGACCGGTCCGTACTCGATGATCACCCAGCAGCCGCTGGGTGGTAAGGCCCAGTTCGGTGGCCAGCGATTCGGTGAGATGGAGGTGTGGGCGCTGGAGGCATACGGCGCCGCGTACGCCCTCCAGGAGCTGCTGACCATCAAGTCCGACGACGTGACCGGCCGCGTGAAGGTCTACGAGGCCATCGTCAAGGGCGAGAACATCCCCGAGCCCGGCATCCCCGAGTCCTTCAAGGTGCTCATCAAGGAGATGCAGTCTCTCTGCCTCAACGTGGAGGTGCTGTCCAGTGACGGTATGTCCATCGAAATGCGTGACACCGACGAGGACGTCTTCCGCGCGGCGGAGGAGCTCGGCATCGACCTGTCCCGGCGTGAGCCGAGCAGCGTCGAAGAGGTCTGACGGGAGTTCGGCGGGCCTTGAGCGATCAAGGCCCGCCGGCCCCAGGACCCCCGAATCAGACCCCATGACTTACAACCCTGAGAGGGATTGACGCATAGTGCTCGACGTCAACTTCTTCGACGAGCTCCGGATCGGCCTGGCTACGGCGGACGACATCCGTCAGTGGAGCCACGGCGAGGTCAAGAAGCCCGAGACGATCAACTACCGCACGCTCAAGCCCGAAAAGGACGGACTCTTCTGCGAGAAGATCTTCGGTCCGACCCGGGACTGGGAGTGCTACTGCGGCAAGTACAAGCGCGTCCGCTTCAAGGGCATCATCTGTGAGCGCTGTGGCGTCGAGGTCACTCGCGCCAAGGTGCGTCGTGAGCGGATGGGCCACATCGAGCTCGCCGCCCCCGTCACCCACATCTGGTACTTCAAGGGCGTTCCGTCGCGGCTGGGCTATCTGCTCGACCTCGCCCCGAAGGACCTCGAGAAGGTCATCTACTTCGCGGCGTACATGATCACGTTCGTCGACGACGAGCGTCGTACCCGTGACTTGCCCTCCCTGGAGGCGCATGTCTCCGTCGAGCGGCAGCAGATCGAGAACCGCCGCGACTCCGACCTCGAAGCCCGCGCCAAGAAGCTGGAAAGCGACCTGGGCGAGCTGGAGGCCGAGGGTGCCAAGGCCGACGTACGCCGCAAGGTGCGCGAAGGTGCCGAGCGGGAGATGAAGCAGCTGCGGGACCGTTCGCAGCGCGAGATCGACCGTCTCGACGAGGTGTGGACCCGGTTCAAGAACCTCAAGGTCCAGGACCTGGAGGGCGACGAGCTGCTCTACCGCGAGCTGCGCGACCGCTTCGGGACCTACTTCGACGGTTCGATGGGTGCCGCGGCGCTGCAGAAGCGCCTGGAGTCCTTCGACCTGGATGAAGAGGCCGAGCGCCTCCGCGAGATCATCCGTACCGGCAAGGGCCAGAAGAAGACCCGCGCCCTGAAGCGGCTGAAGGTCGTGTCTGCGTTCCTGCAGACCTCCAACAGCCCCAAGGGCATGGTTCTCGACTGCGTCCCGGTCATCCCGCCGGACCTTCGCCCGATGGTGCAGCTGGACGGTGGCCGCTTCGCGACCTCCGACCTGAACGACCTGTACCGCCGTGTGATCAACCGGAACAACCGTCTGAAGCGGCTTCTCGACCTCGGTGCTCCCGAGATCATCGTGAACAACGAGAAGCGCATGCTTCAGGAGGCCGTTGACGCGCTGTTCGACAACGGCCGTCGTGGCCGTCCGGTCACCGGTCCCGGTAACCGCCCGCTGAAGTCCCTCAGCGACATGCTGAAGGGCAAGCAGGGTCGATTCCGTCAGAACCTGCTCGGCAAGCGTGTGGACTACTCCGCGCGTTCCGTGATCGTCGTCGGTCCGCAGCTGAAGCTGCACCAGTGCGGTCTGCCGAAGGCGATGGCGCTGGAGCTCTTCAAGCCGTTCGTGATGAAGCGCCTGGTCGACCTGAACCACGCGCAGAACATCAAGAGCGCCAAGCGCATGGTCGAGCGCGGCCGCACCGTCGTGTACGACGTCCTCGAAGAGGTCATCGCCGAGCACCCGGTGCTGCTGAACCGTGCGCCCACGCTGCACCGCCTCGGCATCCAGGCCTTCGAGCCGCAGCTCGTCGAGGGCAAGGCCATCCAGATCCACCCGCTCGTCTGCACCGCGTTCAACGCGGACTTCGACGGTGACCAGATGGCCGTGCACCTGCCGCTCTCCGCGGAGGCGCAGGCCGAGGCCCGCATCCTGATGCTGTCCTCGAACAACATCCTCAAGCCCGCCGACGGCCGTCCGGTGACGATGCCGACCCAGGACATGGTCCTCGGTCTGTTCTTCCTCACCACCGACGGTGAACTGCGTGACGTCAAGGGCGAGGGCCGCGCGTTCGGCTCCACCGCCGAGGCGACCATGGCGTTCGACAACGGCGAGCTCGCGCTCCAGTCGGCCGTCGACATCCGCTTCCCGGTGGGCACCATCCCGCCGCGCGGCTGGACCCCGCCGGCCCGTGACGAGAACGAGCCCGAGTGGCAGCAGGGGGACACCTTCCGCCTGCGCACCACCCTGGGCCGCGCGCTCTTCAACGAGCTGCTGCCCGAGGACTACCCGTTCGTCGACTACTCGGTGGGCAAGAAGCAGCTCGGTGAGATCGTCAACGACCTCGCCGAGCGCTACCCCAAGGTCATCGTGGCGGCGACGCTCGACAACCTGAAGGCGGCCGGCTTCTACTGGGGCACGCGCTCCGGTGTCACCGTGGCCATCTCCGACATCGTCGTTCCCGAGGCGAAGAAGGAGATCGTCAAGGGCTACGAGGCCCAGGACGAGAAGGTTCAGAAGCAGTACGAGCGCGGTCTGATCACCAAGGACGAGCGCACGCAGGAACTCATCGCGATCTGGACCAAGGCGACCAACGAGGTTGCCGAGGCGATGAACGCGAACTTCCCCAAGACGAACCCCATCTTCATGATGGTTGACTCGGGTGCCCGAGGAAACATGATGCAGATGCGGCAGATCGCCGGTATGCGTGGTCTGGTGTCGAACGCCAAGAACGAGACGATTCCTCGTCCCATCAAGGCGTCCTTCCGCGAGGGCCTGTCCGTGCTGGAGTACTTCATCTCCACCCACGGTGCCCGTAAGGGTCTCGCCGACACCGCTCTGCGTACCGCCGACTCGGGTTACCTCACCCGTCGTCTGGTGGACGTCTCGCAGGACGTCATCATCCGCGAGGAGGACTGCGGCACCGACCGCGGCCTCAAGCTGGCGATCGCCGAGCGCGACGAAGCCGGTGTGCTGCGCAAGACCGAGAACGTCGAGACGTCGGTGTACGCCCGTGCGCTGGCCGAGGACATCACCATCGACGGACGCGTGCTGGCCCCGGCCAACACCGACCTCGGTGACGTCCTCATCGACGAGCTGGTCAGGCACGGCGTCGAGGAGGTCAAGACCCGCTCGGTCCTGACCTGCGAGTCCGCCGTCGGCACCTGCGCCATGTGCTACGGCCGTTCGCTGGCCACCGGCAAGCTGGTCGACATCGGTGAGGCGGTCGGCATCATCGCCGCCCAGTCCATCGGTGAGCCCGGTACCCAGCTGACGATGCGTACCTTCCACACCGGTGGTGTGGCCGGTGACGACATCACCCAGGGTCTGCCCCGTGTCGTCGAGCTCTTCGAGGCTCGTACGCCCAAGGGTGTCGCCCCGATCTCGGAGGCGGCCGGCCGCGTCCGTATCGAGGAGACCGAGAAGACCAAGAAGATCGTCATCACCCCGGACGACGGCAGCGACGAGACGGCGTTCCCGATCTCGAAGCGCGCCAAGGTCATGGTGCGTGAGGGTGACCACGTCGAGGTGGGCCAGAAGCTCACCTTCGGTGCCACCAACCCGCACGACGTGCTGCGGATCCTCGGTCAGCGCGCGGTCCAGGTCCACCTGGTCGGCGAGGTCCAGAAGGTCTACAACTCGCAGGGTGTGTCGATCCACGACAAGCACATCGAGATCATCATCCGGCAGATGCTCCGCCGCGTGACGATCATCGAGTCCGGCGACGCCGAGCTGCTGCCCGGCGAGCTGGTCGAGCGTGGCAAGTTCGAGACCGAGAACCGTCGTGTGGTCCAGGAAGGCGGCCACCCGGCCTCCGGCCGTCCGCAGCTGATGGGTATCACCAAGGCCTCGCTGGCGACGGAATCCTGGCTGTCGGCCGCCTCCTTCCAGGAGACGACCCGAGTTCTGACGGACGCGGCGATCAACGCCAAGTCCGACAGCCTCATCGGCCTCAAGGAGAACGTCATCATCGGTAAGCTCATCCCGGCCGGTACGGGTCTGTCCCGCTATCGCAACATCCGGGTCGAGCCGACCGAGGAGGCCAAGGCCGCGATGTACTCGGCCGTCGGCTACGACGACATCGACTACTCGCCGTTCGGCACGGGCTCCGGCCAGGCCGTTCCGCTGGAGGACTACGACTACGGTCCGTACAACCAGTAAGCGGTAGTCACTGGTTGGTAGTTGCCAGTTGGTAGTTGGTTGTACGAAGGGCGGTCACCCCGGTTGCGGGGTGGCCGCCCTTCGGCGTGTCCGGGCTCAGCGCTGTTGTTGCTGCAGGTACGGCTGAAGGTGGTGCAGCCGGGTGTGGTGGTCCGGGTGGGAGGAGAGCAGCTTGCTCAGCGGGCTCTCCTGGGGCGCCACACCGTTGTTGAGCGCGGCGAGCGCGGCGGTCTGCCGCTGCTCCTCCTGGTGGAGCTTGTCGAGTACGGAGGCCAGCATCGGGGCGAAGCCGAGGGCCGCCGCGTGCTCGTCGGCGCGGAGTTCGGCGCGGCGGCCGACGGCGGCGAGTGCGTACGGAACCCCGAGGATCAGCAGGGGCAGGCCGTACAGGGTGCTGATGGTCGCCATGGCGATGCCGCCGAGGACGAGCACGACGAAGCCGACACCGAAGCAGGAGAAGGCGCGGGACACCTTGAAGACGAACACGGAGAAGGCGCGCAGGAACCGCCAGGCGAGGCGACCGGGCTGCGCGTACCAGTAGCCGAGGAGCCCCGACCAGGCGTGGCCGCCGACGTGGTGGCCGAGCTCGTGTGCCATGACGGCGGCGAGTTCGCCGTTGGGCAGCTCGTTCATGGCGAAGCGGGTGACGCCGACGATGTGGCCGGCGGCGGCGACCGCGTTCAGGCCGTCGCTGTCCTCGACCCAGAGCTCGTAGTTGCGGCCCTCGACACCCGCGCGGGCGGTGACCTCGCGCCAGACCGGTTCGAGTTTGGCTCGTTCTTGCGGAGTGGGGTAGCGCAGGTGGAGCAAACGGCGCGCGAGGGCGCTTTCGGTGGGCCGGTGGAAGACGAGTGCGCCGCTCAGTATCCAGGCGATGATCACGAGGAACGCGAGGTCGCCGAAGAAGAGGGAGAACATGCTGACGACGAGGAGGCTGCAGAGGAAGTTCGGGAGGTAGAGGAGGAGGTTGCCCACGGCGGTGGCGTCGGTGCGGCGCTGGTGGGCGGAGATGTGGACGCGCCCGCGGTCGGTGGAGATGTGGTGGGGGTGCTCGGCGGGGGGCGCGGGAGGAGCTTCGGGCGCGGTGGGGGGCGTGAAGCCCTGGTCGGGCGGGGCGGGTGTGCTCGGGGGTTGCTGCGGGGGCGCGTACTGCGGGGGGACGGCCTGGGCGGTGGCGGCCTGGGGGTAGGGCGGGGGCTGGGTGGGGTCGGTGCCCGGGTAGGTGGGCGCCTGGGGCGGGGTAGGGGTCGCGCCCTGGTAGGCCTGGGGTTGCTGGGGTGCGCCTGGGTAGGTGGGGGGTTGGGCGGCGTTCGGGTGCTGGGGTTGCTGGGGCGAGCCTGGCTGGGCGGGGGGTTGGGGGGCGTCGGGGTGCCGGGAATGCTGGGGCGAACCTGGGTAGGCCGGGGGCTCGGCGAAGCCCGGGTACTGGGGCTGCTGGGCCGGGTCCGGGTACGAGGGTGGCTGGGCCGAATCCGGGTACGAGGGTGGCTGGGCCGGGTCCGGGTATGACGGTGGTTTGGCCGCGTCCGGGTACTGGGACGGTTCGGTCGCGCTCGGGTAGGCCGGGGACCGGGCGGTGTCCGGGTATGACGGTGGTTTAGCCGCGTCCGGGGATGACGGTGGTTGGGGCGAGCCCGGGTGGGCCGGGGGCTGGGTGGAAGCCGGGTAGGAGGGTGGCTGGGCCGGGTTCTGGTGCTGGGGTGGTTGCTGCGGGGCCTGCGCGGTCTGTGGGTATGTGGGAGCGGGCTGCTCGGGGTACGTCGGCGGGAACAGGGGCTGCTCGGAGGGCTCGGGGTATTCCGGTCGGGACGAGGGTGGGTGGGTCATGGTCTTCCTTCACGTGCCGGGGACGGTGACTGAGCGATCCGGTGTGTTCAGCCGATGAGCAGCGAGGCGGGGAGGAGGAGCGTGCCGGTGCAGAAGGAGATCAGGCCGGTACGGATCCACTGGTGCTTGCGCGCGGCGATGCGGCTCGTCTCGGTGAGCGCCGAGGTGAGTGCGGCCGTGGGGTCGCGCTGGGTGTCGGCGAGCGCTGTCTCCAACTGGCCGAGGCGCACGGCCTGTTGGATGTCGCCGAAGTAGGAGAGGGGCTGGCCCGGCGTCCAGGGTTCGGAACGGTAGCGGGGCAGCACGGCGAGGAGCAGCGAGAACAGGGACAGCACCAGGGACGCGGCCCCGGCACTCCAGACCACGGTGCCGAAGGCGGTGAGCGCGGCCGGGTTCCAGTTCCGCCCGGCGAGCAGCCCGCTGAACACACCGGCGGTCATCCCGAGCGCCGCCACCAGGACGGACGCCTTGCTGTCGGCGCGGGCGATCTCCGTACGGAGGTCCGCGAGGAGGCGCTCGCAGAGCTGGGTGGGCGGGGGGTCGGCGGGGTCGGCAGGGGTGCCTGGTGGTGGGGGCGGCGCCGGGGTGGGGCTCGGGTCGAGCGTCGTCATGTGCCGCTGCCTGCCCTGTCCTGCTTGGTTCCGTCACCGGGGCCTTCGGCCGGCTCGTCCACCGCCGCGTTCTGCTGGTCGGGGAGCGTCGGGGTGGTGCCGTAGCCCGGGGGCGGCTGCCAGGCGGGGGCCGCGGGAGTGCCGTAGGCGCCCGGGGTCTGGGGCGCGGCGTACGCCTGCTGGTACGGCGGGGGAGTGGGCGGGGCCGGTGGGGTGTAGGCGGGGAGGGTGGGGGCGCCGGGGAATCCTGCGGAGCCCGGGGCGCCGTACGCGGGGGCGGCTCCGTAGGGCGCCGCGGTGCCGGGGGCGGGCGCGGAGGGCTGCGGGGCGCCCTGATACGGGCCTGTCGGCGGCTGGGTGCCCCAGGCGGGGGTGGCCGGCGCCTGGCCGGGCGGGGCGGTCGGAGGCACCGGCGGCTGGGTCGCCTGGGCCGGGGGTGCGTCGCTCGGGGGCTGGTCGGCGGGCTCGGGGGCGGGGCCGCCGGGGGCGTGGCCGGGGTGCGCGTGCGAGGGGTCGAGGCGGCCGGGGAGGGGCTGCCCCGGGACGAATCCCGGCTGCGCCGGCACCCCGGGCGCCCCCTGGCCGTACGCCGCGTACGGGTCGCCCAGGGCCGGGTCGCCGCCCGGGAGCGGTGGAGGTGTCTGGGGGACGCCGGGGAGGCGTTGGTTGAGGATGTCGCTGACCGTGCGCAGGGCCAGTTGCTTGGGGCCCTCCAGTTCGAACTTCTCCGCGTTGTCGCCGTGCAGCAGATCCTTCACCAGGTCCATCTGGGCCTGGATCATGCGGAGTTGGTCGTCACGCATGCTCGTCATGACCAGGCGGGAGTCCTCGGGGTGCTGGGCGAGGTGGAGGGCCCAGGCCTGCACGCCGCCCTGTTGCAGGTGGTACTGGTAGAAGGCGATCTTCTGGGCCTCTATCTGCTGCAACTCCAGTTCCTGGTGCCCCTGTTGGATGGAGAGCTGGTGCTGCTGGCTGCTCTGCAGGGCCGCCTGCTCGTAGTCCCAGCGCTGCTGCTGGAGGGCCAGGTGCTGCTGCTGGGCGCCGTACGACATCCCGCGCTCGATCTGGAGGGCGTCCTGCTGGCGGTTGCGGCGGTCCACCTCCACGTCGACCTCGGAGCCGCGCTGGGCCGCCCGCACCTGCTCGGTCGCCGAGTGGTCGATCGCCTGGAGGCGGCGCTGGTGGTCGATGTTCTCCTGGTCGCGGCGCAGGCGCAGGGTCCAGGTGGCCTGGAGTCCTGCCGGGGCGCCCAGCGGGCCCAGGACGTTGATCGCCTGGAGGAGCTCCCCCTCCGCCGCCGCGCTGTCCGCGATCGGGAAGCGTCGGCTCACCGGGCGGGCCGCGCGCTGGAGTTCGCCGATGAGCAGGCCCGGTACGTCCCGGTGGCCGCTGCCCACGAACCGGGCCGGGTCGATGACCTGCCAGGACATGTCGATCTCGGCCGAGAACTCGAAAGCGTCGTTGTCACTGGGGAGCGTGAGCGTGCCGGAGAACGGGTGCACGCCCATGTCGACCTCGTACACCGCCGTGTAGTGGCGGGCGGCGATCTCGCTGCGCGTCGGGCGGCGGGGCGGGAGGTAGGCCTCGTAGCCGCCCTTGGCGGTCGCGAAGACGAGTGCGTGGTCGATGCGGACCGTCGACTTCAGGGAGAGTTCGAAGCGCGACAGCTGCCGCACGGTGAGCACCGGGTCGATCAGCTGGGTGTGCCGGTCGGCGGACTGCTGCCACTCGGGCGGGCGGTGGAAGGCGGGCATCGTGCGTTGCTCCTCGGTGAGCGGGGACGTGACTTACTGGCGGACGGGGAGCGTCGTCAGGAGGCGGGCCGCCACCGCAGGTGGGGCGGCGCCGTCCTCGCCCGGCATCGTCCGCAGGAGGTGGCCCAGGCGCTGGTACTCCGCCGGGGTGGTGACCAGGGTCGGGAGCAGGGCCGCCAGGGCCCATTCCGTGGTCGTGGAGCGGTCGGCGATGAGGACCCACTCGCGCAGCACGTCGAGGGCGTGCCGGGTCGCGTTCGGGTCGCCCAGGGCCGCCCGCCACAGGAACGGGATGCCGTGGGCGGCGGCCGAGCCCTCGGTGGCCGACTGCGCGTACCAGCCGAGGACCAGCGGATGGCCGTACCGCTCGTCGTCCTGGGTGTGGCGGCAGGCGCTGACGAAGCCGCCGATGGTCAGGTCGTGCACCGGGCGGTCGTCGGGGAGGTGCAGACGCAGCTCGGCGAGGACACGGTCGCTGGCCTCGGAGAGGAGCAACAGGGCGACGGCCTCGCCGAGTTCGCGGGCCATCTCGCGGTCGAAGTCGTCCGGGTCGGCGAGGTCCCGGTACAGGCCGCGGGCCGCGGTGCGCAGCGCGGCGAGGGCCTGCTCGGGGCGTTCGGCGCCGATCAGCGCGTACGCCCGTACGGCCACCCAGCGCAGCCGCCGGTCCTCGCCCTTGGACCACTCGTCGAGGATGCGCGGGATGTTCGGCGTGTCGATGAGATGGGCGAGGGTGAGGGCGTTGACGGCCACCAGGCGGTGCCGGAAGCGGTTGGAGGTCGCCCAGGGTTCGATGACCAGGGCCATGGCCGAGGGCAGGTCCGTGCGGGCCAGGACGGCCACTGTGGACGCGGCCCGGGTACGGACGAGAGGGCGCCCGTCGTCGGCCAGCCGGCGCAGCCAGTCGATCAGCGCGGGGCGCGCGGAGGGGTGGCCCGTCCAGACCTCGCGCAGGAGTACGAGGGAGGCGCGGTCGTCGACGAACCGGGCCTTCTGCTGGGTCACCGGGCCCCACTCGGTGTGTTCGTCGTCCTCGTACCGCTCGGCGCGGGCGAGTTGGAGGCGCTTGCCGATGTGGGTGCCGAAGACGGGGACCTCGGGGACGCCCACCGGGTTCTGGGTCTGCTGGAGGAACCGGTAGAGCAGATCGCTGAGTTCGGCGGTGAGGGCGTACGGGCCGTCGTCGAACGCGGCCAGTGCGACCAGGAATGCCTTGTCGCGCAGATGGATCGACGCCTCGTCCTCCTCGAACCACTCCTGGACCTGGTTCTCCAGGGAGATCAGGGAGAACTGGGCGACGGCGTTCTCGGCGACCTCGCCGGCCGCGTACCGGCCGAGCAGCTGGGCGAACGCGGCCACCTCGCGGAGTTGGTGACTGCGGCTCAGGAACTCGGTGACGTCCGGGAGTTCGAGCAGCTTCGCCGCCGTCGCCTCCTTGTCATCGGTGGCGGAGGCGACGCGGGTGCGGAGATGGGCGGCCAGTACGTCTGCCGTGTCCGGCGGCTGCCAGTTGACGACCGGTACGTCCTCCAGGACGGCCGTCGGGCCGACGGTGACGACGAGGTACGCGTCCTGCGCGGTGA
The DNA here is from genome assembly GCF_036345175.1 of Streptomyces sp. NBC_00576. Classification (NCBI taxonomy): domain Bacteria; kingdom Bacillati; phylum Actinomycetota; class Actinomycetes; order Kitasatosporales; family Streptomycetaceae; genus Streptomyces; species Streptomyces sp. NBC_00576. Next base: position 6,865,082 of record NZ_CP107780.1, read on the forward strand.
GGCGGTCGCAGGCGGCGAGGAGATGGTGCTCGCGGAGGGGGCGGTCGCGGCGGGTGACGAGGTCGGCGAGGACGTAGCCGCGGGGGTGGGCCCGGGCTCCTCCGGTGGTTCCCGTGGCGGTTCCGTCTGCGGTTCTCTCCGCGGTGCCGTCCGGCGCGGTGAACTTGTCCGCCAGGGTGCTCGGGTTCGTGTCGCGGTCGAGGGTGTGTATGGGCGCCGCCCCGAGCCGGTGCAGGAGCATCAGGGCGGCCGTGTGTCTGCCGGTGAAGCGGGCGCCCGACAGGACGAGGACGCGGTCCCGGCGCAGGCGGGTGAGCAGGGCCTCGATGGTCTCGTCGGCGGCGACGAACGAGGCGGCGAGCCGGTCGAGCGTGGTCTGCGGGACCTCACCCGAGGCGGAGGCAGCGGCGGACGGGGCGGAGAACCCGGGTATCGACCACTGGTGGATCTCCGTCTTGCTGCCCATGATCACGTCCCCGGTGACCTGGCCGCCGCTGACGCCGTGCTGGTGGCCGGCGACCGCGCTGCCGCCGAAGCCGGCGCTGCCGCCGAACTGCATCGTCCGGGGGCTGTGGTCGATCAGGTCGCGCCGGGCCGACCAGGCGGTCTGGGGCTGTTCGCGCTCCTCCGATCCCTCGGAGCCGTCGGCCTCCTTGGACTCCTTCGAGTCCTTGGAGTCCTTGGCGGTGCCGTCTCTGCCGTCCTTGCCGTCGTCGGAGGCTGCCGGGTCGGCGGCGGGCCCGGGGCGCGGGGCCTCCGCCGCGTCAGGGGTGCTCATGAGCCGTCACTCCCGTTGCGGCCGCCCAGGTTGACGTCCCCGGTGACCTGGCCGCCGCTGACGCCGTGCTGGTCGCCGGTCACCACGCTGCCGCCTATGTTCACGGCACCGTTGAAGTTGAAGACGGGGCCCGGGGCGGGGCGGCTCTCGGGGGAGGTGCCCTGCACGGGGACTCTCGGTGACTCCGTCGCCTCCGGTGCCGGCGGGGTCTGTGGCGCCGGGCGGTCCCCCGAACCGCCCGGCGCCTCCCCCGCCCCCGTGCCACGGTGGTCCTGGTCGGCCGTACCGGCCGGGGCTGCCCTGTGGCCGCTGGGCAGCGGGCCGTGCAGCCACGCCCTCATCGGGCCGTTCTTGGTGTCCACCCCGACCGGGTGGAACTCGTCGGCCGGGATGCCGGGATGGTCATGCCGTACGACGCCGGTGTACAGGCCGTCCGAGACGAGCAGCGCGAAGTCGTGGGGGCGTTCGCGCAGGGCGGCGCGCAGCAGCTGGGCGTCCAGCAGGCGGCAGGCGTTGTTCAGGTCGGTGCCGACCCAGCCGTCGTGCTCGTCCACGGCCACGTACCCCGTGGCGACGACCCCGCGCAGCCGGATCTGGGCCGAGCTGGACGCCATACGGTTGACGACGCGCAACTGCGCCGGGACGTCCACGAGGAGGGCCCGCAGCAGGGCGGTGACCGGGGCGTTCGCGTCGATGAGCTCCATCACGGAGTCCCCGCGGTCGGCGCGCAGGCGGCGGGTCTCGTCGATACCGGCGCTTTCGAGTGCGCGGTCGGTGATGTCGTAGAGCATGCGCCGCAGGTATGCCTGCTCGACGTCGTCCCGGTCGCTGAACCTCTCTATGTCCAGCAGCAGGATCGTGCGGCTCAGGGGGTCGTTCATGGTCGCCCTTCGACACTGTGGGGGTTGCTTGCAGCAGCGTGGTGGGTGTGGGCCGTGTGCGGTGAGGGCGGATGACGCAGTCGGAGTGTGACGGGATACACAGAACGCTCTGCGGGGCGCGGGGAGTGGGTGTGGGCGCCGTACCTGGGGGCTGCCGCCCCCCCCCGACCCCCGCTTCGGCCCTGAAGGGGCCTCGTCCTCAAACGCCGGACGGGCTGGAGATGCTCAACCCTCCGCCGCCGCGATCTTTCGCAGAATGTCCGGCCTGCGTATCAGCAGCGCCCGCCTCCCCGTCTCCACCGCCTCCTTCTCGCGCAGTTCCCGCAGCAGCCGCTGGACCATCTCCCTCGACGCGCCCACCGAACCCGCCAGTTCCTGCTTGCTCAGCGGGACGGAGAGTTCGATGCCCTCGGGGGTGCGGCGGCCGTGGGTGCGGGCGAGGTCGAGGAGGAGGATCGCGAAGCGTTCCCTTACGTTCATGGACGCGAACTCCAGGCGGCGGCGGTCCGCGGCGCGGGTGCGGTCGGCGGTGAGGCCCAGCAGGGCGAACGAAACTGCTGGTGAACGGCCCAGGAAGTCCTTGAAGCGTTCGTGTTCCACGGCCACCGCCCGCACCGCCTCCAGCGCGGTCACCGTGGCCGACCGGGGGCGCCCGGTGAGCGCCGCGGACTCGCCGACTATGTCGCCGGGGCCGCGCAGCGAGAGGAGTGCCTCGTAGCCGTTGGCGGCCGACGCGGTGACCTTTGTCCAGCCCTGGACGAGGAAGAGGACGTGGGAGGAGGGCTCGCTCTGGTGGATCAGGGCCACCCGGGTGGCGAAATTCATCTCGCGGCCCAGGGACAGGAGGGCCGTGCGGTCCTCTTGTTCAAGGCGGGCGAGGAAGGGCACCCGGTCGTCCAGGCCCCCGTCGTCCAGTGAGTACGCGGCCGTCCTCATCACGCTCTGCCCCCGAATCGTCGCAGCGGACGGATCAAGGTACTGAACGGGCAAGTCCACGGGGCTGTAAAGGGCGCGATTCAGCCACCGTGGCTCTCAAACGACCAAAAGCTGGCGCAAGCTGCCACAAGGAGTCAAAGGCGGGCTCGAGAGCGGTCCGGAGCCCGGCGTGTCGTACCGGCTTCCATTTGTTTTGACCGAAGTCGTTGAGGTAGGTACGCTCAGACCTTGTGCCTGGGGTGTGCCCTGGCCCTCGTGCGTGCCTTCGAACCGCGCGGGGAGCCGTAAGTGACCACCGCAATCTGCGCCCTTCCCGCCTCGCGGCGGGGATCTGCAGTATTCGACACACCCGACCGCGTGGGTCGGCGTCGTTCCAGGTTAGCTTCACCATCGGCACACAGAAACCGGAGAAGTAGTGCCTACGATCCAGCAGCTGGTCCGGAAGGGCCGGCAAGACAAGGTCGAGAAGAACAAGACGCCCGCGCTCGAGGGTTCTCCCCAGCGCCGTGGTGTCTGCACGCGTGTGTTCACGACCACCCCGAAGAAGCCGAACTCGGCCCTGCGTAAGGTCGCGCGTGTGCGTCTGACCAGCGGGATCGAGGTCACCGCTTATATTCCGGGTGAGGGACACAACCTGCAGGAGCACTCCATCGTGCTCGTGCGTGGTGGCCGTGTGAAGGACCTGCCCGGTGTTCGCTACAAGATCATCCGCGGCTCCCTTGACACCCAGGGTGTCAAGAACCGCAAGCAGGCCCGCAGCCGCTACGGCGCCAAGAAGGAGAAGTAGAAATGCCTCGTAAGGGCCCCGCCCCGAAGCGCCCGGTCATCATCGACCCGGTCTACGGTTCTCCTCTTGTCACGTCGCTGATCAACAAGGTGCTGCTGAACGGCAAGCGCTCCACCGCCGAGCGCATCGTGTACGGCGCCATGGAGGGCCTGCGCGAGAAGACCAGCAACGACCCGGTCATCACGCTGAAGCGCGCGCTCGAGAACATCAAGCCGACCCTCGAGGTCAAGTCCCGCCGTGTCGGTGGTGCGACGTACCAGGTTCCGATCGAGGTCAAGCCCGGTCGCGCCAACACGCTCGCGCTGCGCTGGCTGGTCGGTTACTCCCGCGCCCGTCGCGAGAAGACCATGACCGAGCGTCTGCTCAACGAGCTTCTCGACGCTTCGAACGGCCTCGGTGCGGCCGTCAAGAAGCGCGAGGACACCCACAAGATGGCCGAGTCCAACAAGGCCTTCGCGCACTACCGCTGGTAGTCGCAGCCCACATCGAGACCGAGAGAAGACCGAAGCCTTATGGCTACCACTTCACTTGACCTGGCCAGGGTCCGCAACATCGGGATCATGGCTCACATCGACGCGGGTAAGACGACCACCACTGAGCGGATCCTCTTCTACACCGGCGTCAGCTACAAGATCGGTGAAGTCCACGACGGCGCTGCCACCATGGACTGGATGGAGCAGGAGCAGGAGCGTGGCATCACGATCACCTCTGCTGCCACCACCTGTCACTGGCCGCTTGAGGACAACGACTACACGATCAACATCATCGACACCCCCGGGCACGTCGACTTCACCGTTGAGGTAGAGCGCTCGCTGCGCGTCCTCGACGGTGCCGTCACCGTGTTCGACGGCGTTGCGGGTGTCGAGCCGCAGTCCGAGACGGTGTGGCGTCAGGCCGACCGTTACGGCGTGCCGCGTATCTGCTTCGTCAACAAGCTCGACCGGACCGGCGCGGAGTTCCACCGCTGCGTCGACATGATCAAGGACCGCCTCGGTGCGGTTCCGCTGATCATGCAGCTTCCGATCGGTGCCGAGATGGACTTCAAGGGCGTTGTGGACCTGGTCCGCATGAAGGCGCTCGTGTGGTCCGCCGAGGCGGCCAAGGGCGAGATGTACGACGTCGTCGACATCCCGGCCACGCACACCGAGGCTGCCGAGGAGTACCGCGGCAAGCTGGTCGAGGCCGTCGCGGAGCACGACGACGACATCATGGAGCTGTTCCTGGAGGGCCAGGAGCCCACCGAGGAGCAGCTGTACGCCGCGATCCGTCGCATCACCATCGCGTCCGGCAAGTCCAACGGCATCACGGTCACCCCGGTGTTCTGTGGCACCGCGTTCAAGAACAAGGGCGTCCAGCCCCTGCTCGACGCGGTCGTGCGCTACCTGCCGACCCCGCTCGACGTCGAGGCCATCGAAGGCCACGACGTCAAGGACCCCGAGGTCGTCGTCAAGCGCAAGCCGTCCGTGGACGAGCCGTTGTCCGCGCTGGCGTTCAAGATCATGAGCGACCCGCACCTGGGCAAGCTCACCTTCGTCCGGGTTTACTCGGGCCGCCTGGAGACCGGCACTGCCGTGCTGAACTCCGTCAAGGGCAAGAAGGAGCGCATCGGCAAGATCTACCGTATGCACGCGAACAAGCGTGAGGAGATCGAAGCGGTGGGCGCCGGCGACATCGTCGCCGTGATGGGTCTGAAGCAGACCACGACCGGCGAGACGCTCTGCGATGACAAGAACCCGGTGATCCTGGAGTCCATGGACTTCCCGGCGCCGGTCATCCAGGTCGCCATCGAGCCCAAGTCCAAGGGTGACCAGGAGAAGCTGGGTGTAGCCATCCAGCGTCTCGCGGAGGAGGACCCCTCCTTCCACGTTCACTCGGACGAGGAGACCGGCCAGACCATCCTCGGCGGTATGGGCGAGCTGCACCTCGAGGTGCTGGTCGACCGTATGAAGCGCGAGTTCAGGGTCGAGGCCAACGTCGGCAAGCCGCAGGTCGCGTACCGCGAGACGATCCGCAAGGCCGTCGAGCGTCACGACTACACGCACAAGAAGCAGACCGGTGGTACCGGTCAGTTCGCCAAGGTGCAGATCGCGATCGAGCCGATCGTGGACGGCGACGCTTCGTACGAGTTCGTGAACAAGGTCACCGGTGGCCGTATCCCGCGGGAGTACATCCCGTCGGTGGACGCCGGTGCGCAGGAGGCCATGCAGTTCGGCATCCTGGCCGGCTACGAGATGACTGGCGTCCGCGTCATCCTTCTCGACGGCGGCTACCACGAGGTCGACTCCTCCGAACTGGCGTTCAAGATCGCCGGCTCGCAGGCCTTCAAGGAGGCCGCGCGCAAGGCCAGCCCCGTGCTCCTGGAGCCGATGATGGCCGTTGAGGTCACCACGCCCGAGGACTACATGGGTGAAGTCATTGGCGACATCAACTCCCGCCGTGGTCAGATCCAGGCCATGGAGGAGCGTGCCGGTGCCCGCGTCGTGAAGGGCCTCGTGCCCCTCTCGGAGATGTTCGGCTACGTCGGTGACCTCCGCAGCAAGACCTCGGGTCGCGCAAGCTACTCGATGCAGTTCGACTCCTACGCCGAGGTTCCCCGGAACGTCGCCGAGGAGATCATCGCGAAGGCCAAGGGCGAGTAACACACCCCGTTTACACGCTTTAGGCTTGACACCGACCGCCGGGGCAACCCGGGAGGGAAAACCCCGGCGGGCGGCATCCCAGCAAAGATCACCTGGCGCCGATGAGTAAGGCGTACCAGAACCACTCCGCAGGAGGACCCCAGTGGCGAAGGCAAAGTTCGAGCGGACTAAGCCGCACGTCAACATCGGCACCATCGGTCACATCGACCACGGTAAGACGACCCTCACGGCCGCCATTACCAAGGTGCTGCACGACAAGTACCCCGACCTGAACGAGGCCTCGGCCTTCGACCAGATCGACAAGGCTCCTGAAGAGCGTCAGCGCGGTATCACGATCTCGATCGCGCACGTCGAGTACCAGACGGAGGGTCGTCACTACGCCCACGTCGACTGCCCGGGTCACGCGGACTACATCAAGAACATGATCACCGGTGCCGCGCAGATGGACGGTGCGATCCTGGTCGTGGCCGCCACCGACGGCCCGATGCCGCAGACCAAGGAGCACGTGCTCCTGGCCCGCCAGGTCGGCGTGCCGTACATCGTCGTCGCGCTGAACAAGGCCGACATGGTGGACGACGAGGAGATCCTGGAGCTCGTTGAGCTCGAGGTTCGTGAGCTCCTCTCCGAGTACGAGTTCCCGGGCGACGACCTGCCGGTCGTCAAGGTCTCGGCGCTCAAGGCGCTCGAGGGCGACGCCGAGTGGGGCAAGTCGGTTCTCGACCTCATGGCTGCCGTCGACGAGGCGATCCCGACTCCCGAGCGTGACGTCGACAAGCCGTTCCTCATGCCCGTCGAGGACGTCTTCACGATCACTGGTCGCGGTACGGTCGTCACCGGCCGTATCGAGCGTGGTGTCCTGAAGGTCAACGAGACCGTTGACATCATCGGCATCAAGCAGGAGAAGACCACCACCACGGTCACCGGCATCGAGATGTTCCGCAAGCTGCTCGACGAGGGCCAGGCGGGCGAGAACGTCGGTCTGCTCCTCCGTGGCATCAAGCGCGAGGACGTCGAGCGCGGCCAGGTCATCATCAAGCCCGGCTCGGTCACCCCGCACACCTCGTTCGAGGCGCAGGCGTACATCCTGTCCAAGGACGAGGGCGGCCGTCACACGCCGTTCTTCAACAACTACCGCCCCCAGTTCTACTTCCGCACCACGGACGTGACCGGCGTCGTGACCCTCCCCGAGGGCACCGAGATGGTCATGCCGGGCGACAACACTGAGATGACCGTTGAGCTCATCCAGCCCATCGCCATGGAAGAGGGCCTGAAGTTCGCCATCCGTGAGGGTGGCCGGACCGTGGGCGCCGGCCAGGTCATCAAGATCAACAAGTAGTCCTTGTTGGCTTGACAGCCTGACCTGGTAGCTCTCACGAGCTTCCTGAAGAGGCCCGTACGACTTCGGTCGTACGGGCCTCTTTGCTGTGTCGGCTACGCCTGGTTGCTGTTACGAAACTATTCGTCGCGTACGACCCGTTGTTCACTCCGTGCACTCGCCCCACTATTTGTCATGCCACTGACCAAATTCAGCGGAGGGGTGGGTTACGTCATGTCTGGGTCCGTCAGCCGGAGGGCTGTGCTCGGGGTGGGTGCCGGTCTCGCGGCGGTGCCGGTGCTGCCGGGGGTCGCGCGGGCGGGGGAGGGCGCGGTACGCCGCACGGACGCCGGCGCGTACATCTCGTTCACCGGCGGTGCGTTCGCGGTCGTCGGGGCGCCGGTCGTCGTCAGCGCCGAGGACCACCCCGGAGTCGTACGAGTCGCCGGTGACCTGCGGGACGACATCGAACGCGTCACCGGCGTACGTCCGGCTGCGACCGTCGCCCGCGAGGTGATCCTCGTCGGCACGATCGGCCGCAGCCCGCTGATCGACGGACTGATCCGCGCCGGCAAGCTGGACGTCACGGGCATCGCCGGCCGCTGGGAGACCTCGCTCCAGACGGTCGTGGAGCGCCCGATGCCCGGCGTCGACCGGGCGTTCGTCATCGCGGGCAGCGACCCGCGCGGCACGATCTTCGGCGCGTACGACGTCTCGTACGGCATCGGCGTCTCGCCCTGGTACTGGTGGGACGACGTACCGCCGGTCCACCGGGACGCGCTGTACGTGCTGCCGGGGAGGCATACGCAGGGCACCCCGGCCGTGAAGTACCGCGGGATCTTCGTCAACGACGAGAACCCGGCGCTGGGGACCTGGGCGCCGAGGTTCTTCGGCCCCGGAAAGGCCCCGGGGCACCCCGGAGGGTTCAACGCCGCCTTCTTCGAGCGGGTCTTCGAGGTGCTGCTGCGCCTGAAGGCGAACTACCTCTGGCCAGCCGTGTGGGGCAGGGCGTTCGCCGAGGACGACCCGGAGAACCATGCTCGGGCGAAGGCGTACGGGATCGTCATGGGCACGTCTCACGAGGCGCCGATGATGCGGGGCATCGAGGAGTGGAACCGGCACGCGGTACCGGCGGTGCGCGACAGCGCGGGGAACATCGTGACGCCGGGCCGGGACCCCTACGGGGGCACGGGGGAGTGGTCCTACCGCAGGAACGCGGCGGCCGTCCGGGCGTACTGGCGCGACGGCATCCGGCGGATGGTCGACGAGGACTTCGAGGGCGTCGTCACCCTGGGTATGCGCGGCAACGGCGACACGAGCCTGCCGGACGGTGACGGCATCGAGCTGATGCGGGAGATCATCGAGACGCAGCGCGGGATCATCGCGGAGGTGACCGGGAAGCCGGTGCAGGAAACCCCACAGGTGTGGACCCTCTACAAGGAGGTCCAGCGCTACTGGGACCGGGGTTTACGCGTCCCCGGCGACGTCACCGTCGTCCTGACGGACGACAACTGGGGCAACATCCGCAAGCACCCGAACCCGGCGGAGCCGGCGAGGAGCGGCGGCTACGGCCTGTACTACCACTTCGACTACGTGGGCGTCGGACGCAACTACAAGTGGGTGGACACCGCCAACCTCCACAACCTCTGGGACCAGCTCCACCAGGCCCACGCGTACGGGAACCACGGCCTGTGGGTGACGAACGTGGGCGACCTGAAGGGGAACGAGCTCCCAATGGAGTTCTTCCTCAACTACGCCTGGAATCCCGCGCGTTGGGATCTGGCGAACCTGGAGGAGTGGGAACGCCGGTACGCCCGCCAGAACTTCGGGGCGGAGCACGCGACGGCGATCGCGTCGGTGCTCGCCGAGTACGGGCAGCTGCAGGCCCGCCGCAAACCGGAACTCCTCAACCGTCGCATCACACTCAACCCCGCGAAGGACCCGACGAAGGACGAGTCGGCGATCGTGTACGACGACCAGGAGACCCCCTTCGCCTTCGGCCACCGGGAGCTGGAGCGGGCGACGGAGGAGTGGCAGGGGCTGGCGAAGGAGGCGGAGCGCGTGCGCAGACGCCTGCCCGCCCGGGTGCAGGACGCCTGGTACGAGCTCGTGGGGTACGCCGTGGAGGCGACCGCGAACCTGTACGGCCTGCGCGAGGCCGAGTTCAAGAACCTCCTGTACGCGGCCCAGGGGCGCGCGGCGACGAACGACCGCGCGGCGGAGGCGGAGGCGGGTCTGGAGCGGGACTTCGCGTTGGCCGATCGGTTCAACCACCAGGTGGCGGGCGGCAAGTGGGAGGGCTTCCAGACCCAGCCGCACATCGACTACGGGGACGTGGCACGGTACGGCCCCAACGCCCCCTGGCAGCAGCCCGAGAAGGACAACGTGGCACTCCCGGATGTGCTGTTCCCGGCCGTGCGGCGGGTGGAGCTGCCGGTGCGCGCGGAGTTGGGGGTGTCGGTCGACGGCGCCGAGGACACGGGCGAGTGGTGGCCGGGAGGATCCTCCGGTTCGGCCGCGCTGCCGGTGTTCAGTCCGTATCAGACGCGGCCCGACCAGTACGTCGAGGTGTTCAACCGGGGGCGTACGCCCTTCCAGTACCGGGTGGAGTCGTCGGTGCCGTGGCTGGTGGTGGACCGGCCGAGGGGGCGGGTCGAGCAGCAGGTGCGGCTGACGGTGACGGTGGACTGGGCTCGGGTGCCGGACGGTCGTACGGATGCGTTGCTGACGGTGTCGGGTGCAGGGGCGTCGGTGACGGTTGGGTGCGTCGTGGAGAAACCGTCGCGTAGGCAGCAGCGGGGGCTGCGGGGGTTCGTGGAGGCTGGGGGCTATGTGGCCATCGACGCCGACAACTACGCGCGGGTGGTGGGTGGTTGGCGGCGCCTGGACCGCATCGGGCGTACGGGCGCGGGGATGACGCCGTGGCCGGTGACGGCTCCGCGCCGGACGCCGGGTGGGGCTTCTGGCGGGGTTTCTGGCGGGGCTTCGGCGCGGTTGGAGTACGAGGTCAGCCTGCTGTCGGCGGGTGAGGTGACGGTGTGGGCGTATCTGTCGCCGCGCAATCCGACGCTCCCGACGGGCGGGCTGCGCTACGCGGTGTCGTTCGACGAGGCCGAGCCGAAGCAGGTCGACATCCACGCGGTCACGGGTGCGGACGACGGCTTGATGAACAAGCAGTGGGCCCGCCATACGTCCGACAACGTGAACGTGACGGCGACCAGGCACACGGTGGCCGCGGCGGGCGTCCACCGGCTGAAGTTCTGGGTGGTCGACCCGACGGTGGTCGTGCAGCGGCTGGTGATCGACACGGGCGGGCTGACACCGACGTATCTGGGGCCGCTGGAGAGCCGGCGCGTTCGCTGAGCACGAGCAGGCAACAACACACCAAGTGAGGGGACCGTACATGAACGTCTTCCGCATGCCCGTTTCCGCGGCGGTACTGGGCGCGACGCTGGTGATCGCCGGCGCGGGCGCGCAGCCGGCGTCGGCGCACCCGAACCCCGTCCCGCTGAGGGCGCTGGCGGCCGGTACCGGCGTACGCATCGGCACCGCCGTGGACATGGCGGCACTGGCCGACGACACGACGTACCGCAGAACGACCGCACGCGAGTTCAACTCGGTGACCGCCGAGAACGTCATGAAGTGGGAGTCGGTGGAGCCGAGCCGGGGGACCTACGACTGGGGGCCGGCGGACGACCTGGTCCGCTTCGCGCGGGCGCACGGGCAGGCGGTGCGGGGCCACACGCTGGTTTGGCACAGCCAGCTGCCGGGCTGGCTGACGACCGGGGTGGCGGACGGCTCGATCGGAGCGGCCGAGCTGCGGGGGATCCTCAAGGACCACATCACCAAGGAGGTGAAGCGCTTCAAGGGCAGGATCTACCAGTGGGACGTGGTGAACGAGGTCTTCGAGGAGGACGGCTCGCTGCGGAACTCGATCTGGTTGCAGCAGCTGGGGCCCTCCTACATCGAGGACGCCTTCCGCTGGGCCCACGCGGCCGACCCGAAGGCCAAGCTGTTCCTGAACGACTACAACGTCGAGGGCGTCAACGCGAAGTCGACGGCCTACTACGACCTGGCGAAGCGGCTGCGGGCGCAAGGGGTCCCGGTACAGGGCTTCGGCATCCAGGGGCACCTGGCCATCCAGTACGGCTTCCCGGGCCAGGTCGCCGAGAACCTCGCCCGCTTCGAGAAGCTGGGCATGCAGACGGCGTTCACCGAGGTCGACGTACGCATGATCCTGCCGGTGGACGAGGGGAAGCTGGCGGCGCAGGCCACGTACTTCCGGGGGCTGCTGGACGCGTGCGTGCAGGCGCGGCGGTGCACCTCGTTCATGGTGTGGGGGTTCAGCGACAAGTACTCGTGGGTGCCGGGGGTCTTCGGCGGGCAGGGTGCGGCGACGCTGACGGATGAGGCGTTCGGGCGGAAGCCGGCGTTCGCGGCGGTGGGGGAGGGGCTGGGGGAGGGGGACTGACGGGTTCGGATGGATGCCGGGGACTCGTACCTGAGACCGTGTCAGGGGCAGGGGCAGGGGCAGGGGCAGGGGCAGGGTCAGGGTCAGAGGAAGTGTCCGCTGGCCAGGTAGGGAGCCGGGGCAGGCATGTCACGGACGGCGATGTAGCCCTCCTGCCCGATGTCGAGACGGGCGGCGAGGCCGACGTCGACCGCCCACTGGTTGGGCGTGGTGATGCAGTTGACGAGGGTGCGTCCCCGCGATGAGGCCAGGGCCTCCCACAGCAGGTTTTGCGCTGTCTCCGGGTGCGAGGCGGCCAGCACCGAGGCTCGGCCCAGGTCGTCGATGTAGACGTACCCCGGTTTTCTGCGGTCCTCGGACACGACCAGTCGCAGGGTGGCGAGCATGTAGACGTGGTCGGGGCCGTGGCCCGCGCCGCGGAGGTCCCGGTCCAGTCGGTCCATCCACTCGACGTCGTCGGCCCGGCCCTCCCTGAGGCCGTTGATTGCGGGGAGCGTGGACCGGTCGACGGTGCCGGTCATCCGCATCTGAGGGTGGAGGGAGAAGCCCGCCAGCCGGTAGCGGCGGGTGGCGCCGGGGTGGACGCTGGACGAGAAGATGCCGGGGCGCCAGGCGGCGTGGGCGAGGGTGGCGTCGATCAGACGTCTGCCGATGCCCTGTCCCTGGTGACTGGGCAGGACGCCGTACGTCGCGAGGAACCAGAGGCGGTCACGGTTCTGCGAGATGGCGAATCCGACTGTCCGGTCGGCCTTCTGAGGTCGCTCCTCCACGGCGATCCAGCACCCTTCCGGATCCACGCTCAGGAAGTAGCTCATCCGGTCGATCCACTGCTTCGAAGCGGCCACCGAACGAGGCTCGACCTCCGGATCACTGACCCGCCTGGTGCCGGACTCCGCCTCGAGGAACGTCACTGCCGACGCCTGCTCTGTCGACGAGAGATCCTCTTCTCGCATCAGCCTGACCCTTACGGAGTCCATCGGAGCAGGGTATGGATCGGCGGGGCTGGGAGTCATCTGAGTTTCGTCGGTGGGCGAGTGGGCGTGGTCCGGAACAAGTGAATACAAAATTGCCGACAACAATTCACAAAGTCCCTCCCTGAAGAGCGGGTTCAGTGTGGCGGGCGCGCCGATCTCACCGATACCGTCGATTTCTTGATCGCACTGATGTCTTACGGGGAGTCAACTGTGGAGCGCGGTTCTTTGTCCGGTATATCCAAATCCAGATCGTTTTTTGTCGAAATGGATGGAATCCGGTATGAGTGACCTGCGCCTCGACGACACCATATTCGCGGACCTCAAGAAGACCTTCTCCTCGATAAGCGACCGCATGGAAGCGACCCGGCGCAGCCTGCGCAGCGCGGACGCCTCGTGCGTCGGGGAGAGCGGGCTCGTCGAGGACGTGCAGGACTTCGCCGACGACTGGGGCTACGGCATCAAGCAGCTCGGCAAGCACACCCAGGGTGCCGTGAAGATGATCAACAAGATCGCCGAGACCTTCGACGGACTGGACCTGGAGCTGGCCGAGTCCCTCAAGGCCGCCAAGGCCTCGAAGAAGGGCAAGTAGCGTGGCCGGCCAGCGGATCGTCCCGCCGAGCATAGGTTGGGATCCCACCCCCGGGGATGTCGAGGACACCCGCGACCTCGCCAAGCGGCTCGGCAGGCTGGCGAGCGAACTCGGCACCGCGCTGGGGGAGTTGGAGCGGATCGAGTGCGGCGACTGGAAGGGCAAGACCGCGGTCGCCTTCACCGAGTACATAGGCGAGGACGTCACCCCGCTCATCCGCAAGAGCCACGACTCCTTCGACAAGGCCTCACGTGCGCTGCACAAGTGGGCGGGCGAACTCCAGGACTTCCAGGACGAGACGGACCGCCTGGACAAGTCCGCCAAGGAGAAGCTCGACGCCAAGTCGGACGCCGAGGCGAAGGCAGGCGGCAACGGCAGCGACGAGCTCGGCAAGGCTTCCGGCGACGTCAACGGGGTCATCCAGAAGGTCCACGAACTCGAAGAGCGCTACCGGCGCGCCGCCGGCCACATCAGCAGGGAGCTGGACAAGGCCGCCGACATCGCCCCTGACGAGCCCGGCTTCTGGGACAAGCTCGGCACGGGCATCGCCGACGCGTGGGGTGCCACCGGCGACTGGCTCAAGGACCACGCCGACATGATCAAGGAGATCGGCGACGTACTGAGCCTGGTCAGCAGCGCCCTGGGTGTTCTTGCGATCATCACGGCCCCCTTCGAACCGATCGGGGCGATCTTCGCCGCCGCGGCGATGATCACGAGCGGGGCGGCGCTGCTGACTCATGTGGTGGCCAAGGCGGCGGGTGCGGACGTGAGTTGGGCGGACATCGGATTCGATGCGCTGGGGATTCTGCCTGGGGTGAAGGGGCTCACTGGGACTGCGGCGCTCGCCAAGGGCACCAGTGCCACCGCTCGTGCCGCCAAGCTCGGCTCGGGTTATCGCGGGGTGACGGACATCAGCAAGACGTTCGTTCTCTTCGGCCCCTTGAAGGCCACTCCCGTCGTCAAACTCGGCGCGGGCGGCAGCCGTATGGCTCTCGCCGTCGAGAGCGGACTGCAGAACGTCCGTCAGGGGCAATGGCTCGGTACCCAGGGAATCAACCTGATCGGGTCCAAGCTACCGTTCATCAAGAGCGCCGAAGTGATCGCGCCGATGGGGAACGCCGGTCGCGCCCTGGACGCCACCATCAAGGCAGGGCTCACCGGCAACAAGGCCAACACCATCGCAAACAACGATTACGGGAACTGAGCACGTCCGTACGTGATCGCCGCCGACTCGTGAGAAGAAACAGTCACAGTATGGACAACTCCGAAGAACGCCAGGTGCTGGGTGTGGAAGGCATGGCGCTGCCGCCAATGGCCCTCCGTCTGCCCGAAGGTATGCACGCGATCGAGGTCTCCCTGAATGAGACCGAACGGACCGAAGCCGTAAGGATGTTGGTTCAGGACATTTACCCACGAGGCGAGGAGCCTCTGTGGGAGGCCATGAGCGGACTGTACGGCGCGACAGCACAGGAAATGCTGGCAGGTGGTGTCTCGTTCTTCGGCATCGGCCTGTACGACATCGGGGATGGCGGCGGCGTAGCGCACTGTTCGCTCACCGTGGCGGTGTTCGAGTCCGGAGAGACGGACCCGGACACCGTCGCTCAGGGAATCTTTGCGATTCTCAACCCCGACCCTATGCGCGATGTGACGTGGCTCGACCTGCCCTGTGGTCCAGCGGTCTCGGTGATCTCCTTCCGTAAGCTTGTGGTGGACGGTCAGTACGCGAAAAGCGGCCAGGACGAGGAATTGGTGATGGGGCAGATCCAGGTGCACGTTCCGTTCTCGACAGGCCCCTTTACTGCCGTGATCACTTTGGACACGGCCTCCGTAGAACAATGGGATGAATTCACGCACGCCATTGCGGGAATTGTTGGGTCGTTGGAGTTCCCCGCATTGCCCGCCCAGAGAGGTCAGCCTGGCTGACTCGTCCGAACTTGCCCACGGGGACAACTCAGGAACGTAGGAGAGAGACGTACTGATGGACTGGTATCCCGCAGCCGACGAAGACCTGCTCCTTCGCACCACGGCCAAGTTCGCCACTGGCGTGGCTCCGGCCGTCTCCGGAAGCAGATGGTTCCGGGGCCCCGAACGCAACGACATCCAGGAAGAGTTGCCCGGTTGGCCGCCCGGCCCAGCCTTCAGCCCGCACGCGGCGGGCGACCAGGCCGCTCGCCGGGCCGGCCGTGCCTTCCTGGTGGGTATTCCGTTGATCGCGAACCTCATCGCCAACATCGGGGGAGCCTCCGGCTCGCCCTTCGGGGACGTACCGGTGCGAGGAAAGCCGGAGGAACCGGAGAACGAGGTCCACGACTTCCCCGTGATGTGGGCCGCCCACGGCACCCTCGCGCGTACGGTGCCATGGCAACTGGATCCCGCGCGGCGCCCAGAGGGATACACCACGGATCTCGCCCTGACCAGTCGGCGACTGCTCTTCCTCGGCACTCGCAGCGGCACCCTCGACAAGGCCGATGCGTTGGGTGAGTATCCGCGGGAGTCGATCGCAGGGGCCCGACGGATGAAGTTCAGCGAGGTTGGCGCAGATGTACGTATCACGTTCGCCGACCAGTCCTGGATCCGTCTCTTCACGGGCAGCCCCGACACTGCCGAGCGCCTCGCTGAGTTCCTCTCGGGCAGCGCACAAGGACTGCCCGAAAGTGCCCTGTCCGACGCTCAACGCCAGCGGGTTTCCCGCTTCGTGGCCGATCTCCCCGACACCGCGCAGCCGCCCGTGTACACGAGGCTGCCCAGCGGGATCGTCCTCGTTGAGGCCCGAGTCCCCGCGAAAGCGGGAAAGGGCCTATTTGAGACGCATTCGATTCTGATGGACGACTCGGGTGCCCCTGCCCAGCCGAAGCCCGGCGATCTGTAGAGCTAAATCCGGAGTCATAGCGAAGGAAGATTCACACCGATATGAGCGTCTGGGAGCCTGAACCGGGCGAGGTGCTCCTCGCCCGCGCTCCGATCACCTTCGTTACGGGCGAGGTCACGCGTGTCAGCGGAATGCGATGGTTTCGCGATCCTCAGCGTAACGACATACAGGACGAGCTTGCTGGTTGGCCAGTAGGACGGAAGTACCGGGCACGTTCAACGGGTAGCGTGATCGCTCGGAATGCTATCGCGGGCGTGCTGATCACTGCGGGAGTCGCTGTCCTGGCATTTCTCTCCGCCCACGGCGGGAACCTTGGCGGCCCTATGGAGCGGAACAAGCGCACCTCGCGTGACCGGGCGGACGAGATCGATGATTTTCCCGTCATGTGGGCTGCGCCGGGCACCATTGCCCGTACTCTGCCCTGGCAACTGGACCCCGGCCGCTCCTCCGAGAAACGTTATGGCACGCACGCGGTCCTCACTGACCGTCGGCTCGTGATCGTGGGTTTCCCCAACATAAAGGGGAATGCCTATCGAATTGACGATGAAATCCTCTGGGAGATCCCTCGGGCCGCCATCGAGAGAGTTGAACTGCGGGACTTCAAGGCCGCGCAGGATGTGAAGATTTTCTTTACGGACGGCTCATGGTGCAGATTGCGTAGCGTCAGCCGAGAACGGCTCACTCGGTATTTCATCGAACCTCTCGACTTCGTTCCGCTGGATTCCCTCACGCCGGCTCAACGGAAAACCGCCGAAGATTTTGCGGCTGCCCAAGCGCCGGATGCCGAACTGCCGCTCGTGCAGCGGAACCCGTGCGGCTGTTTCCGCGTCGAGGTGCTGGCGCTGAGCGCGGTTGAAGCGCTCTTCGGTCATTCCAGCAGGGACATGGTCATGGATGTGGGCGGCACCGAACTCCAGCTCATGGAGTACCACCCGGAAGACCTCCTGAGCTGACACTCGCCTGCGCGCAGTGTGCAGCTGGTCCAGTCCTTCCTCACCCCACCCCGCACTCCGCCCAAACCGTCTTCCGAGGCCGAGGCCCAACTCCACCCCCCACCGCTCCGCCAACGCCTCGACGATCACCAGCCCCCGCCCCGACTCGTTGTCCGGCGCCACCGCCCGCACCCCCAGCAACACGTCGCCCCGCGTGTCCGTCACCTCGATGCGCAGCGTGGCGCCGACGACGTACAGCCCGAGCCGGAAATCGCGGCCCGGTACGCGGCCGTGGGGCACCACGTTCGCCGCGAGTTCGGCGACGAGATGCTCGGCGGGGTCCAACGGGAGCCGCCAGTCGTGGAGTTGCTGTACCGCGAGCAGACGGCAAAGCCTCCCAAGGCCCCCGCCTCACCCTCGCCCCCACCATCTGGGCCGAGTTCATCTCGTACGCTTCCGGCAGTTGATCAACCGATCAAGCAACTGTCGGAGAGGTGTGCATGAACGCAGGTATACGCGGCCGAAGACGTACCGCCGCCGTGATCGCCACAGCCGGGGCCCTCGCACTCTCGGTGCTCAACGCCCCGGCCGCGCAGGCCAGGGACACGGGCATCGTCCTGTCGGACCTCGTGATCAACAACGGCAGGCCGGTGGTTGTCGGCACGTCGAGGGTGGTGGAACCGCCCATCAGTTTCAATATCGCCCTACCTCCCGGGTACAGCACAGAGCACCCGTTCCGCTATGACGCGCACCCCTTCCTGTACCGGGGAAGCCTGACGGAGGCGGCCGACACCGGAGACAGCTACATAGGGCCGGGCGGATACACCTGCTTCGACGTCAGCTCCAAGAGGGCCCGTTGCGAGGGCACCCTGTACATCGATCCCCATCCGTCGCGTGAGCAGGTCGACTCCAACAGCGACGCCACCAAGTGGAAGATCGCTGTGTCGCTCCGCCTGTTCAAGGCCGACGAGGTCACTCTCGTCGCCCAGGAGTTCGAGACAAGGCCCGGAGGCGTCTCCCTCAGACGCGCCGCGAATCTCACCGCCGCCGACGCCACCCCGGAGCCGGTCGCCAAGGGCAAGAAGGTCACCGTCGCGGGCAAGCTCACCCGGGCGAACTGGACCACCCACAAGAACGGCCCCTACGTCGGCAGCGCCGTGAGACTCCAGTTCCGCGCCAAGGGTGCCACCACCTTCAAGACGCTCAAGTGGGTCACCACCAACAGTGCGGGTGCCCTCCGCACCCAGGTCACGGCCTCCACCGACGGCTTCTTCCGGTGGATGTTCTACGGCAACACCACGACCGGCACCGCGACCAGCGGCCAGGACTACATCGACGTGCGCTGATCGTCGTACTACGGATGCGCCCGGGTGGGGACACGCCCTGTCCGGGTTTGACCTTCGTCACCCTGGGGGTATTCTCTCCGGCTCGATTGGCGGAGGCCATGCCCCGTATGGCAGACTGTCCGAGTTGCTCGGTCGAGTTGTCGATGCTGCGCGCCTCCCGCCGGGAGGACCGAAAGCGAGTCCCACAGTACTCGTCGTCCCATCTGTCGTAAGGCAGCGCTGGGGCGGACGTACGGGAATCTTTCGGGAAGTGTCAGTGCGGCGCCGGCCAGGCACCCGGTGGGTTTCGCGTCAGGAAGTTTGGCGCAATCGCCCTCGGCCTGCGGTTCCGGAAGGGCCGTGCTTCCCGTGCAGGGACGTCTCATATGGGACATCCATGTCGGTGAGAGCGCGACACACCCGACCGCGTGGGTCGGACAAGCAGGGCGAAGAAGTGAGTACGGAACACCGGGTTCCAGAGCGTACGAAGAGACAGGACTACTGAGTAGCCATGGCGGGACAGAAGATCCGCATCCGGCTCAAGGCCTACGACCACGAGGTCATCGATTCCTCGGCGAAGAAGATCGTCGAGACGGTGACACGCACTGGTGCGTCGGTCGCGGGCCCGGTGCCGCTGCCCACTGAGAAGAACGTGTACTGCGTCATCAAGTCGCCGCACAAGTACAAGGACTCTCGCGAGCACTTCGAGATGCGCACGCACAAGCGCCTGATCGACATTCTCGACCCGACGCCCAAGACCGTTGACTCTCTGATGCGACTCGACCTCCCGGCCGGTGTCGACATCGAGATCAAGCTCTAGGGGACGGTGATCTGAGAATGGCTAAGCAGATCAAGGGCATCCTGGGCGAGAAGCTCGGCATGACGCAGGTGTGGGACGAGAACAACCGTGTTGTTCCCGTCACCGTCGTCAAGGCCGGTCCGAACGTCGTGACCCAGGTCCGTACGAATGACTCCGACGGCTACGAGTCGGTCCAGATCGCCTTCGGCGAGATCGACCCTCGCAAGGTGAACAAGCCCCTCAAGGGTCACTTCGCCAAGGCTGACGTCACCCCCCGCCGCCACCTCGTCGAGATCCGTACCGCTGACGCCAGCGAGTACACCCTCGGCCAGGAGATCACCGCCGAGACCTTCGAGGCCGGCGTCAAGGTGGATGTGACCGGCAACAGCAAGGGCAAGGGCTTCGCCGGTGTCATGAAGCGTCACAACTTCAAGGGACTCGGCGCCGGCCACGGTGTCCAGCGCAAGCACCGCTCCCCCGGCTCGATCGGTGGCTGTGCCACCCCCGGCCGTGTGTTCAAGGGCGTCCGCATGGCGGGCCGCATGGGCAACGAGCGGGTCACCACCCAGAACCTGACCGTCCACGCCGTTGACGCGGAGAAGGGTCTGCTGCTCATCAAGGGCGCGATTCCTGGTCCGAACGGCGGCCTCGTCCTGGTCCGCACCGCGGCCAAGGGGGCCTGAGGTACCGATGAGCACTGTTGACATCCTTTCGCCCGCTGGCGAGAAGGCCGGAAGCGTCGAGCTCCCCGCGGAGATCTTCGACGTAGAGAAGATCAGCATCCCGCTGCTTCACCAGGTCGTCGTCGCACAGCTGGCCGCTGCCCGTCAGGGCACGCACAAGACCAAGACCCGCGCCGAGGTCCGTGGTGGCGGTAGGAAGCCCTACCGTCAGAAGGGCACCGGCCGCGCCCGTCAGGGTTCGACCCGTGCGCCGCAGTTCGCCGGCGGTGGCGTCGTTCACGGCCCCACCCCGCGTGACTACTCGCAGCGGACCCCGAAGAAGATGAAGGCCGCGGCCCTGCGCCACGCCCTCACCGACCGGGCCCGCAACGCTCGAATCCACGTCATCACCGGCGTGATCGAGGGCGACACCCCCTCCACCAAGGCCGCGAAGAGCTTCCTCGGCAAGGTCAGCGAGCGCAAGAACGTGCTCCTGGTCATCGAGCGCTCCGACGAGGCCGGGCTGCTTTCCGCCCGCAACCTGCCCCAGGTGCACATCCTGGACCCGGGCCAGCTGAACACGTACGACGTTCTCGTCTCGGACGACGTGGTCTTCACCCAGGCCGCTTTCGAGTCCTTCGTGTCCGGCCCCAAGGCCACTGACACCGAAGGGAGCGAGGTCTGATGGCGATCCGTCACCCCGCCATTGCCTCCAAGGCGGCCAAGGTCGCCAAGGCCGCGCGCGTCGCCAAGGCGAAGCGCCACGAGGCCGAGGGCAAGAACACCGTCGTCACGCCGGTCAGCAAGTCGTACACGGACCCCCGTGACGTCCTGCTGAAGCCGGTCGTGTCCGAGAAGAGCTACGCGCTCATCGACGAGAACAAGTACACGTTCATCGTCGCTCCCGGCAGCAACAAGACCCAGATCAAGCAGGCCGTCCAGGCGGTCTTCTCGGTCAAGGTCACCGGGGTCAACACGATCAACCGCATCGGCAAGCGCAAGCGCACCAAGAGCGGTTTCGGTAAGCGCGCTGACACCAAGCGCGCGATCGTGACCCTCGCCGAGGGCGACCGTATCGACATCTTCGGCGGTCCGGCCGCGTAAGCGGGTCGGATCGTCCGATATCGGACGAGGACTGAGAAATGGGAATCCGCAAGTACAAGCCGACTACGCCGGGCCGCCGTGGCTCCAGCGTCGCCGACTTCGTCGAGGTCACGCGGTCCACGCCGGAGAAGTCGCTGGTTCGCCCCCTGCACAGCAAGGGCGGCCGTAACAATTCCGGTCGTGTGACCGTTCGCCACCAGGGTGGCGGACACAAGCGCGCCTACCGAGTGATCGACTTCCGTCGTCACGACAAGGACGGCGTGCCGGCGAAGGTCGCGCACATCGAGTACGACCCCAACCGCACCGCGCGCATCGCGCTGCTGCACTACGCGGACGGCGAGAAGCGTTACATCCTCGCCCCCCGCAACCTGTCGCAGGGTGACCGCGTCGAGAACGGTCCTGGGGCCGACATCAAGCCGGGCAACAACCTGGCGCTCCGCAACATCCCGGTCGGTACCACGATCCACGCGATCGAGATCCGTCCCGGTGGCGGCGCCAAGTTCGCCCGCTCCGCCGGTGCCTCGGTGCAGCTGCTGGCGAAGGAGGGCACGATGGCCCACCTTCGTATGCCCTCCGGTGAGATCCGTCTGGTCGACCAGCGCTGCCGCGCCACGGTCGGCGAGGTCGGCAACGCCGAGCAGAGCAACATCAACTGGGGCAAGGCCGGCCGTAAGCGCTGGCTGGGCGTCCGCCCGACCGTCCGCGGTGTGGCGATGAACCCGGTTGACCACCCGCACGGTGGTGGTGAAGGCAAGACCTCCGGTGGTCGTCACCCGGTCTCGCCGTGGGGTCAGAAGGAGGGTCGTACTCGTTCGCCGAAGAAGGCTTCGAACAAGTACATCGTCCGCCGCCGCAAGACGAACAAGAAGCGCTAGGAGCGGGTTTAGATGCCGCGCAGTCTCAAGAAGGGACCCTTCGTCGACGGACACCTTGTAAAGAAGGTGGACGTACAGAACGAAGCCGGTACCAAGAACGTCATCAAGACCTGGTCCCGTCGCTCGATGATCATCCCGGCCATGCTCGGCCACACGATCGCGGTGCACAACGGCAAGACCCACATTCCGGTGTTTGTCACCGAGTCGATGGTCGGCCACAAGCTCGGCGAGTTCTCGCCGACGCGCACCTTCCGGGGTCACGTCAAGGACGACCGGAAGTCGAAGCGCCGCTAACGCGGGGTGGAATCGACCATGACAGACACTGGAAGGACAACCATGGAAGCCAGGGCCCAGGCGCGGTACATCCGCGTTACGCCCATGAAGGCCCGCCGTGTGGTGGACCTTATCCGTGGCATGGATGCCACGGAGGCTCAGGCGGTCCTGCGTTTCGCCCCGCAGGCCGCGAGCGTGCCGGTCGGCAAGGTGCTTGACAGCGCCATCGCCAACGCCGCACACAACTACGACCACACCGACGCCGACAGCCTCGTCATCACTGAGGCGTACGTCGACGAGGGTCCGACCCTGAAGCGGTTCCGTCCGCGTGCCCAGGGCCGCGCCTACCGGATCCGCAAGCGGACCAGCCACATCACCGTGGTCGTCAGCAGCAAGGAAGGTTCCCGGTAATGGGCCAGAAGGTAAACCCGCACGGGTTCCGACTCGGCATCACCACCGACTTCAAGTCGCGTTGGTACGCCGACAAGCTGTACAAGGACTACGTCGGTGAAGACGTCGCCATCCGTCGGATGATGACGTCCGGCATGGAGCGCGCCGGCATCTCGAAGGTTGAGATCGAGCGCACCCGTGACCGCGTCCGCGTCGACATCCACACCGCGCGTCCGGGCATCGTCATCGGCCGCCGTGGCGCCGAGGCCGACCGTATTCGCGGCGACCTGGAGAAGCTGACCAAGAAGCAGGTCCAGCTCAACATCCTCGAGGTCAAGAACCCCGAGCTCGATGCTCAGCTGGTCGCTCAGGCCGTCGCCGAGCAGCTGTCCTCCCGCGTCTCCTTCCGTCGGGCCATGCGTAAGAGCATGCAGTCGACGATGAAGGCCGGCGCCAAGGGCATCAAGATCCAGTGTGGTGGCCGTCTCGGCGGCGCCGAGATGTCCCGCTCGGAGTTCTACCGCGAGGGCCGTGTGCCCCTGCACACGCTCCGCGCGAACGTCGACTACGGCTTCTTCGAGGCCAAGACGACCTTCGGCCGTATCGGTGTGAAGGTCTGGATCTACAAGGGCGACGTCAAGAACATCGCCGAGGTCCGCGCCGAGAACGCTGCTGCCCGTGCGGGTAACCGCCCGGCCCGTGGCGGTGCCGGTGGCGGCAGTGACCGTCCGGCCCGTGGTGGTGGCCGTGGTGGCGAGCGTGGCGGCCGCGGCCGCAAGCCGCAGCAGGCTCCCGCTGCCGAGGCCCCCAAGGCCGAGGCCCCGGCGGCTGCCGCTCCGGCTGCTGAAAGCACCGGAACGGAGGCCTGACCGAAATGCTGATCCCCCGTAGGGTCAAGCACCGCAAGCAGCACCACCCGAAGCGTCGTGGCATGTCCAAGGGTGGTACGACGGTCGCGTTCGGCGAGTACGGCATTCAGGCCGTCACGCCGGCGTACGTGACCAACCGCCAGATCGAGGCGGCCCGTATCGCGATGACCCGCCACATCAAGCGTGGCGGCAAGGTCTGGATCAACATCTATCCGGACCGCCCGCTCACGAAGAAGCCTGCCGAGACCCGCATGGGTTCCGGTAAGGGTTCTCCGGAGTGGTGGATCGCGAACGTGCACCCCGGTCGGGTCATGTTCGAACTGTCCTACCCCAACGAGAAGATCGCCCGTGAGGCCCTCACTCGCGCAGCCCACAAGCTGCCGATGAAGTGCCGGATCGTCAAGCGCGAGGCAGGTGAAGCGTGATGTCGGCCGGTACCAAGGCGTCCGAGCTGCGCGAACTGGGTGACGAGGAGCTTCTTGCGAAGCTCCGCGAAGCCAAGGAAGAGCTGTTCAACCTCCGCTTCCAGGCGGCGACCGGTCAGCTCGAGAACCACGGTCGGCTCAAGGCCGTCCGTAAGGACATCGCGCGGATCTACACCCTGATGCGTGAGCGCGAGCTGGGCATCGAAACGGTGGAGAGCGCCTGATGAGCGAGAGCAACGTGACTGAGCAGAGCACCGAAGCCCGTGGCTTCCGCAAGACCCGTGAGGGTCTCGTCGTCAGCGACAAGATGGACAAGACCGTCGTCGTCGCCGTCGAGGACCGCGTGAAGCACGCGCTGTACGGCAAGGTCATCCGCCGTACGAGCAAGCTCAAGGCCCACGACGAGCAGAACGCCGCCGGCGTCGGCGACCGTGTCCTCCTCATGGAGACCCGGCCGCTGTCCTCGACGAAGCGCTGGCGCATCGTCGAGATCCTCGAGAAGGCCAAGTAGTCCCTGCGGGACTGAACCCCCGCAGACAGACTCGCCGCCCCGGGTGGAGTTCCGTAGTCCGTAAGTCGACTTACGGAACTCCGGCCGGAAACCGGATGGGCTGCGTGAATCACGCGCGCAAGCAGCGTGAGTGACTTACGCAGCCCGCCGGGCGGCCCAAGTAAATTCCTGCGGGGGCTACCCGCAGGACAGTTCCGCCAGGCTCGGTGAGCTCCGCAGAACCCTTGCGGAGCTCGCCGGGAACCGGCAGACAATCAGGAGATAGACGTGATCCAGCAGGAGTCGCGACTGCGTGTCGCCGACAACACTGGTGCGAAGGAAATCCTTTGCATCCGTGTCCTCGGTGGCTCCGGTCGCCGCTACGCGGGCATCGGCGACGTGATCGTCGCCACCGTCAAGGACGCGATCCCCGGTGGCAACGTGAAGAAGGGTGACGTCATCAAGGCCGTCATCGTTCGCACCGTCAAGGAGCGCCGCCGTCCGGACGGCTCGTACATCCGCTTCGACGAGAACGCCGCTGTTGTTCTGAAGAACGACGGCGACCCTCGTGGCACCCGTATCTTCGGCCCGGTCGGCCGGGAGCTGCGCGAGAAGAAGTTCATGAAGATCATCTCGCTCGCGCCGGAGGTGCTGTAAGCATGAAGATCAAGAAGGGCGACCTGGTTCAGGTCATCACCGGTAAGGACAAGGGCAAGCAGGGCAAGGTCATCGCGGCCTTCCCCCGTGAGGACCGCGTCCTGGTCGAGGGTGTCAACCGGGTCAAGAAGCACACCAAGGCCGGCCCGACCGCTCGCGGTTCGCAGGCCGGCGGCATCGTCACGACCGAGGCGCCCGTCCACGTCTCCAACGTCCAGCTGGTCGTTGAGAAGGACGGCAACAAGGTTGTCACGCGTGTCGGTTACCGCTTCGACGACGAGGGCAACAAGATCCGCGTTGCCAAGCGGACGGGTGAGGACATCTGATGACTACCACCACTCCGCGTCTCAAGACGAAGTACCGCGAGGACATCGCGGGCAAGCTGCGTGAGGAGTTCTCCTACGAGAACGTCATGCAGATCCCCGGCCTCGTCAAGATCGTGGTCAACATGGGTGTGGGCGACGCCGCCCGCGACTCCAAGCTGATCGAGGGCGCCATCCGCGACCTCACCACGATCACCGGTCAGAAGCCGGCCGTCACCAAGGCCCGCAAGTCCATCGCGCAGTTCAAGCTGCGTGAGGGTCAGCCGATCGGTGCCCACGTCACGCTTCGTGGCGACCGCATGTGGGAGTTCCTGGACCGCACCCTGTCGCTCGCGCTGCCGCGCATCCGCGACTTCCGTGGTCTGTCTCCCAAGCAGTTCGACGGCCGTGGCAACTACACCTTCGGTCTCACCGAGCAGGTCATGTTCCACGAGATCGACCAGGACAAGATCGACCGCACCCGGGGTATGGACATCACCGTGGTGACCACGGCGACCAACGACGCTGAGGGCCGCGCGCTCCTCCGTCACCTCGGCTTCCCCTTCAAGGAGGCGTAAGCGAGATGGCGAAGAAGGCTCTGATTGCCAAGGCTGCTCGTAAGCCCAAGTTCGGCGTACGTGGCTACACGCGCTGCCAGCGCTGTGGTCGTCCGCACTCCGTGTACCGCAAGTTCGGCCTGTGCCGCGTGTGCCTTCGTGAGATGGCTCACCGTGGCGAGCTGCCGGGCGTGACCAAGAGCTCCTGGTAATCCCGTTTTCTAGGGATTCCCGAAGCTCTCGGTAAGCAATGGGCGTGTCAGGCGCCCACCCTTTCATGGCTTAGGCTTGGAGGGTTGGGCGCCTGATTGCCGCCCGTACGACTTACTACGCCGTAGGTCCCCCGCACCGCACCCGTCCCGCCACTGAGTGAGTGGGGAGAGGGATGGCGCATTCAGGAAACCCCGGCGAGAGAGGCCGAAGGCCAATTCATGACCATGACTGATCCGATCGCGGACATGCTGACTCGTCTGCGTAACGCGAACTCGGCATACCACGACACCGTGGGTATGCCGCACAGCAAGATCAAGTCGCACATCGCGGAGATCCTCCAGCAGGAGGGCTTCATCACGGGCTGGAAGGTCGAGGACGCCGAGGTCGGCAAGAACCTCGTTCTCGAGCTGAAGTTCGGCCCGAACCGTGAGCGCTCCATCGCGGGCATCAAGCGGATCTCCAAGCCCGGTCTCCGGGTTTACGCGAAGTCCACCAACCTGCCGAAGGTGCTCGGCGGCCTGGGCGTGGCGATCATCTCCACGTCGCACGGTCTCCTCACCGACAAGCAGGCCGGCAAGAAGGGCGTAGGCGGAGAAGTCCTCGCCTACGTCTGGTAGAAGGGAACGGAGGAAACAGCTATGTCGCGTATTGGCAAGCTCCCCATCACGGTTCCCGCCGGCGTGGACGTCACCATCGATGGCCGCACGGTCCAGGTGAAGGGCCCCAAGGGCTCCCTCTCCCACACCGTCGCTGCGCCGATCGACATCGCCAAGGGTGAGGACGGCGTTCTCAACGTCACCCGCCCCAACGACGAGCGTCAGAACAAGGCCCTGCACGGCCTGTCCCGCACGCTGGTGGCGAACATGATCACCGGCGTGACCGCGGGTTACGTGAAGAAGCTCGAGATCAGCGGTGTCGGTTACCGCGTGGCGGCGAAGGGCACGAGCCTCGAGTTCGCGCTCGGCTACAGCCACCCGATCACCGTCGAAGCGCCCGAGGGCATCAGCTTCAAGGTCGAGAACCCGACGCGGTTCTCGGTCGAGGGCATCGACAAGCAGAAGGTCGGCGAGGTTGCGGCCAACATCCGCAAGCTGCGCAAGCCCGACCCGTACAAGGCCAAGGGTGTCAAGTACGAGGGCGAAGTCATCCGCCGCAAGGTCGGAAAGGCGGGTAAGTAAGCCATGGCATACGGTACGAAGATCGCTAAGGGCGACGCTTACAAGCGTGCTGCCATCAAGCGGCGTCACATCCGGATCCGTAAGAAGGTCAACGGAACGGCTGAGCGTCCCCGCCTGGTTGTAACCCGCTCGAACCGCCACATCGTGGCCCAGGTCATCGACGACATCCAGGGTCACACCCTGGCGTCGGCGTCGACCCTGGACGCCTCGATCCGCGGTGGCGAGGGCGAAGACAAGTCGGCGCAGGCAGGCAAGGTCGGCGCACTCGTCGCCGAGCGTGCCAAGGCCGCAGGTGTCGAGGCCGTCGTGTTCGACCGTGGTGGCAGCCGGTACGCCGGGCGTATCGCCGCCCTGGCCGACGCCGCCCGCGAAGCCGGGCTCAAGTTCTGAGCCGCCCGTCGCGCTCGCGACTTAACCGTCGCAGCGCAGCGTAGCTAGCGGAAAAAGAGAGAGGTAATCCAATGGCTGGACCCCAGCGCCGCGGAAGCGGTGCCGGTGGCGGCGAGCGGCGGGACCGGAAGGGCCGTGACGGCGGCGCTGCTGCCGCCGAGAAGACCGCGTACGTTGAGCGCGTTGTCGCGATCAACCGCGTCGCCAAGGTTGTGAAGGGTGGTCGTCGCTTCAGCTTCACTGCGCTCGTCGTAGTGGGCGATGGCGATGGCACCGTCGGTGTCGGTTACGGCAAGGCCAAGGAGGTGCCGGCCGCGATCGCCAAGGGTGTTGAAGAGGCCAAGAAGCACTTCTTCAAGGTCCCCCGCATCCAGGGCACCATCCCGCACCCGATCACGGGCGAGAAGGCCGCGGGCGTCGTCCTGCTCAAGCCTGCTTCCCCCGGTACCGGCGTTATCGCCGGTGGCCCGGTGCGTGCTGTCCTCGAGTGCGCCGGCGTTCACGACATCCTGTCGAAGTCGCTCGGCTCGTCCAACGCGATCAACATCGTGCACGCGACCGTGGCGGCCCTCAAGGGCCTGCAGCGTCCCGAGGAGATTGCGGCTCGCCGTGGTCTGCCCCTCGAGGACGTCGCCCCCGCGGCTCTGCTCCGTGCGCGTGCGGGAGCGGGTGCGTAATGGCTCGCCTCAAGGTCACGCAGACGAAGTCGTACATCGGCAGCAAGCAGAACCACCGTGACACCCTGCGGTCCCTTGGTCTCAAGGGGATCAACACCGTGGTCGTCAAGGAGGACCGCCCCGAGTTCCGCGGAATGGTTCACACCGTCCGCCACCTCGTGACGGTTGAGGAGGTCGACTGATCATGGCGGAGAACAACCCGCTCAAGATCCACAACCTCCGTCCTGCCCCCGGCGCCAAGACCGCCAAGACCCGTGTGGGTCGTGGTGAGGCGTCGAAGGGTAAGACGGCTGGACGTGGTACCAAGGGCACGAAGGCCCGTTACCAGGTTCCGGAGCGCTTCGAGGGTGGCCAGATGCCCCTCCACATGCGTCTCCCGAAGCTCAAGGGCTTCAAGAACCCGTTCAAGACCGAGTACCAGGTCGTGAACCTCGACAAGCTGGGCGCGCTGTACCCGGAGGGTGGCGAGGTCACCGTCGAGGGACTCGTCGCCAAGGGTGCCGTTCGCAAGAACAGCCTCGTCAAGGTCCTCGGCCAGGGCGAGATCTCCGTGGCGCTGCAGGTGACGGTCGACGCCGTCTCCGGCTCCGCCAAGGAGAAGATCACCGCCGCCGGCGGTACCGTCACCGAGCTGCTCTGAACACCACAGGCGTCTCGATGACCTGAGCGATCCCTACCGGGGGTACCCCACAAATGGGGTATCCCCGGTTGGTCGTTCCTAGGAAGCATGGTCGCCGGTAAGGTGGCCAGCACTGTCAAGTCGAGTCCGTTCTGTTCGCGAGGAACTCCGGACCCCTCTCGGCTGTTAGTTATCTGTCAACGTATTCGTCGAACCTCAAAACCGTCACCTCTACGCAGTAGCGCGGGGGTCGCAGGAGGCACCGTGCTCACCGCGTTCGCCCGGGCGTTCAAGACGCCCGACCTGCGCAAGAAGCTGCTCTTCACGCTCGGCATCATCGTGGTCTATCGGGTGGGTACGCACATCCCGATCCCAGGTGTCGACTATCAGAACGTCCAGACGTGTATCGACGTCGCGAAGGGCGGAAGCCAGGGCCTGTTCGGTCTGGTGAACATGTTCAGCGGCGGGGCGCTGCTGCAGATCACGATCTTCGCGCTGGGCATCATGCCGTACATCACGGCGAGCATCATTCTGCAGCTGCTGACGGTGGTGATCCCGCGTCTGGAGGCCCTCAAGAAGGAGGGCCAGGCGGGCACAGCGAAGATCACGCAGTACACCCGTTACCTGACAGTGGCTCTCGCCATCCTCCAGGGCACCGGCCTGGTAGCCACCGCGCGCAGCGGTGCGCTCTTCAGCGGCTGCCAGGTGGCCAACGAGATCGTCCCGGACCAGTCGATCTTCGTGACCATCACCATGGTCGTCACCATGACCGCCGGTACGGCCGTCGTCATGTGGCTCGGTGAGCTCATCACCGACCGCGGTATCGGCAACGGCATGTCCATCCTGATGTTCATCTCGATCGCCGCCACCTTCCCGTCCGCGCTGTGGGCCATCAAGACCCAGGGCGACCTGGCGGGCGGCTGGATCGAGTTCGGCACGGTCATCGCCGTCGGCCTCGTCATGGTCGCGCTGGTGGTCTTCGTCGAGCAGGCTCAGCGCCGTATTCCGGTCCAGTACGCGAAGCGCATGATCGGCCGCCGGTCCTACGGTGGCACGTCGACGTACATCCCGCTCAAGGTCAACCAGGCCGGCATCATCCCTGTGATCTTTGCCTCGTCACTGCTCTACATTCCCGCGCTGATCGCGCAGTTCTCCGGCGGCACCTCCGGCTGGAAGACATGGATCGAGCAGAACCTGACCAAGGGTGACCACCCGATTTACATCGCCACGTACTTCACGCTGATCGTTTTCTTCGCGTTCTTCTATGTCGCCATCTCCTTCAACCCCGAAGAAGTAGCCGACAACATGAAGAAGTATGGTGGCTTCATCCCGGGCATCCGGGCTGGTCGGCCGACCGCTGAGTACCTGAGCTACGTACTCAACCGGATCACCTGGCCGGGTTCGCTGTACCTGGGTCTAATCGCTCTCGTACCGACGATGGCGTTGGTTGGTTTCAATGCAAACCAGAACTTCCCGTTCGGCGGGACCAGCATCCTGATCATCGTGGGTGTCGGTCTTGAGACCGTGAAGCAGATTGAGAGCCAGCTCCAGCAGCGCAATTACGAAGGGTTCCTCCGCTGATGCGAATCGTCCTCGTCGGGCCGCCTGGTGCCGGGAAGGGAACGCAGGCCGCGTTCCTCGCCAAGAACCTGTCGATCCCGCACATCTCCACGGGCGACCTCTTCCGGGCCAACATCAGCAAGCAGACGGAACTCGGGAAACTCGCGAAGTCCTACATGGACGCGGGCAACCTGGTGCCGGACGAGGTCACGATCGCGATGGCCAAGGACCGCATGGAGCAGTCCGACGCGGTGAACGGCTTTCTGCTGGACGGCTTCCCGCGGAACGTTTCGCAGGCCGAGGCGCTGGACGAGATGCTCAAGGCCGAGTCCATGAAGCTGGACGCGGTTCTCGACCTGGAGGTCCCCGAGGACGAGGTGGTCAAGCGCATCGCCGGCCGCCGCATCTGCCGTAACGACTCGGCGCATGTCTTCCACGTGACGTACCAGTCGCCGAAGGCCGAGGGCGTCTGTGACGTCTGCGGCGGCGAGCTGTACCAGCGGGACGACGACTCCGAGGAGACGGTTCGCAAGCGGCTGGAGGTCTACCACACCCAGACGGAGCCGATCATCGACTACTACAAGGTCCAGGGCCTCGTGGTGACGATCTCGGCGCTCGGCAAGGTGGAGGACGTCACCGGCAAGGCGATGGCCGCGCTGAAGGGTGACGGCGAGGGCGAGTAGTCCTTCCGGTTTTTACGTGGGATTTTTACGTCGGACAGCCGCGGTTTCCTGTCAGGGGACCGCGGCTGCTGCGTGGGGGCGGGTCGCCGTATCGTTGGCTCGTCACTCGTTGAGTGTGTTTCTTCGCTTGGCAGTTCCGGCGGCTTCGGCAGTTCCGGCGGCTTCGGCAGTTCCGGCCGCTTCGGCGGCTTCGGCCGCTTCGTCAGCCTCATCAGTCCAATCGGTCCAAGAAAGGCCGTAGTCCCCATGGTGCAGATCAAGACCCCCGAGCAGATCGCCAAGATGCGCGAGGCGGGGCTTGTCGTCGCCGCCATCCACGCGGCCACTCGTGAGGCGGCCGTGCCGGGTGCCAGTACGAAGGATCTGGATCAGGTCGCGCGGAAGGTGCTCGCGGAGCACAACGCGAAGCCGAACTTCCTTGGGTACGGCGGGTTCCCGGCCACCATCTGCACCTCCGTCAACGAGGTCGTCGTCCACGGCATCCCGTCCGACGAGGTCGTGCTGAAGGACGGGGACATCATCTCCATCGACTGCGGCGCGATCGTCGACGGCTGGCACGGGGACGCGGCGTACACGGCGTTCGTCGGGTCCGGGCATGCGCCGGAGCTGATCGAGCTGTCCCGGGTGACGGAGGAGTCGATGTGGGCGGGGATCGCCGCGATGAAGCTGGGGAACCGGTTGGTGGATGTCTCGCGGGCGATTGAGACGTACATCCGTCGCCAGCCCAAGGCGGGTGGCGGGCGGTACGGGATCATCGAGGACTACGGCGGGCATGGCATCGGGACCGAGATGCACATGGACCCGCATCTGCTGAACTACGTCGAGCGCAAGCGGGGGAAGGGGCCGAAGCTGGTCCCCGGATTCTGTCTCGCCATCGAGCCGATGGTGTCGTTGGGTACGCCGAAGACGGCAGTGCTTGAGGACGACTGGACGGTCATCACGACGGACGGGACGTGGTCGTCGCACTGGGAGCACTCGGTGGCGTTGACGGAGGCGGGGCCGTTGGTGCTTACGTCTCCCGACGGGGGGAAGGCGAAGTTGGCGGAGCATGGCGTGACTGCGGCGCCGGATCCGCTGGCGTAGGTCTTCTTCGCCCCCGCCGCCCCTACCCGTCCCATCCCCAGGGGCTCCGCCCCTTCGCCCCGGCCAGGGGGCGCAGCCCCCTGGACCCCCGGCGGGGACTGCGTCCCCTGCACCCCGGCCCGGGGCTGCGCCCTTGGCCCCCCCCGCTCGGGGCTGCGCCCTTGACTCCGCCCGGCTGGGGCTGCGCCCCTGCACGCCGGCCCGGGGATGCGCCCCTGAACCCCCGCCCGGGGCTGCGCCTCTGACTCCGCCCGGCTGGGGCTGCGCCCCTGAACCCCGGCGGGGACTGCGTCCCCTGCACGCCGGCCCGGGGCTGCGCCCTTGGCCCCCCGCTCGGGGCTGTGTCCCTGACTCCGCCCGGCTGGGGCTGCGCCCCTGCACCCGGGCCCGGGGCTGTGTCCCTGACCCCCCGCTCGGGGCTGTGTCCCTGACCCCGCCCGGCTGGGGCTGCGTCCCTGGCCCCGGCTGGGGCTGCACCCCTGGACCCGGGCCCGGGGCTTCGTCCCTGGACCCCGAGGGACTGTGGTGCATCCCCCTCGGGGTGTGTCCCCTGTGCCAGGCCCGGGGCGGCGCTCCTGTACCCCGGGTGAGGGCTGCGTCCCCTGTGCCAGGGCCGGGGGCTTCGCTCTGACTCCGGCGAGGACTGTGTCCCCTGCACCCCCTCGGGGCTGGGGCCCCTGTGCTCGGCCTGGGCTTCGCCTCTGACTCCGGGGGTGTGTTCCCCCGAACCCCCTCGGGGCTGGGTCCCTTGTGTCAGGGCCGGGGCTTCGTCCCTGCGCCCCGGCGGGGACTGTGTCCCCTGCGCCCCCTCGGGGCTGCGTCCCCTGTGCTCGGCCTGGGCTACGCCTCTGGATTCCGGTGGGGGGCTGCGTCCCGTGTGCCCGGTCGGGGTTGCGCACCGAGGTCCCGGTGGGGCTGCCCCTGTGCCCGGTCCCGAGAGTCGGTCCTGTGCCCCACGCGGGGCGTCTCCCCTTGCGCTCCCAGCTCACGGCTTCGGGGTCGGACCTTGAGAGCGGGTGCTCTCCGGCCGGCCGCACTGCTGTGGGGCCCACCGGCTTTGTGTCGGTGGGCGCTTTTGGGTGGTTGGGGCGTTGTGGGGCCCCCTGTTGGTTAAGGATCACCCCTGTGGGGCACTCTTCCTCGATTCGTCTTTCCGGGTGTGCTGACGTAGACTGACTCGTCGGCTCTCGTGCACCCGCATGTCCGCATGCGCCCCTCAGGGGGAACGCAAGGGAGTCGATCAAGGTAGTCGATTCGAAGGGCGAAGCGTGGCCAAGAAGCAAGGTGCCATCGAGATCGAGGGCACTGTCGTCGAGTCTCTTCCGAACGCCATGTTCAAGGTTGAGCTCCAGAACGGCCACCAGGTCCTGGCACACATCAGCGGCAAGATGCGTATGCACTACATCCGCATCCTCCCTGACGACCGGGTCGTGGTGGAGCTGTCTCCGTACGACCTGACTCGTGGCCGGATCGTCTACCGGTACAAGTGAGTTTGGGCGAGTCCCGTACTCGCCTCGACGGCCGGGAGGGTCGTCGCCGGACAGGTCTCACCCGTCAAACTTTCCGGAGCGATCCTGGAGAGTAACTCCAGCAATACAAGTAGATCTTTATTCTCGCCCTCCGTCTGCACCTGGCGTGGGGCACTGACCCGGAGAACCTCATCCCATGAAGGTCAAGCCGAGCGTCAAGAAGATCTGCGACAAGTGCAGGGTGATCCGCCGTCATGGTCGGGTCATGGTCATCTGCGAGAACCCGCGCCACAAGCAGCGCCAGGGCTGACGCACGACCCACCTTCTGCACCCGCAGAAATTCGCGCGACGCGAGCAGTACATGTTCATACGCAGGGCCCAGGTCCGAAGTTCGGTGATCCGTAGTTTGTAGTTCGATCATCGTTCAGTGGAGCTGACACCCCCGGTCGGAGGCCGGGGACCCAGTTCGTACCTCATACGGCGGCTGGGAAACGGCTTTGTGGAAGACCTCCGAACGACAACTGGAGCCATTGAATGGCACGCGTTTCCGGTGTTGACATCCCGCGTGAAAAGCGTGTGGAGGTCGCCCTCACCTACGTGTTCGGCATCGGCCGGACCCTCTCCCAGCTGACGCTGGCGGAGACTGGCGTGGACCCGAACACCCGTGTTCGGGACCTCTCCGAGGAGCAGCTCGTCGCGATCCGCGAGTACGTGGACGCCAACATCAAGACCGAGGGTGACCTCCGTCGCGAGATCCAGGGCGACATTCGCCGCAAGATCGAGATCGGCTGCTACCAGGGTATTCGCCACCGCCGTGGCCTGCCCGTCCACGGTCAGCGCACCAGCACGAACGCTCGTACCCGCAAGGGCCCGCGTCGCGCCATCGCCGGCAAGAAGAAGCCGGGCAAGAAGTAGTCCTCAGCGGACAACGCTTCACCAGCGGTCTTCGCTGTAGGACCGACCACCTCCCCGTAGGAGAATTAGATGCCCCCCAAGGGTCGTCAGGGCGCTGCCAAGAAGGTGCGCCGCAAGGAAAAGAAGAACGTCGCTCACGGGCACGCGCACATCAAGAGCACGTTCAACAACACGATCGTCTCGATCACCGACCCCGCGGGCAACGTGATCTCCTGGGCCTCCGCCGGCCATGTCGGCTTCAAGGGCTCGCGCAAGTCCACCCCCTTCGCCGCGCAGATGGCCGCTGAGTCGGCCGCCCGTCGCGCGCAGGAGCACGGCATGCGCAAGGTCGACGTCTTCGTCAAGGGCCCGGGTTCGGGTCGCGAGACGGCCATCCGTTCGCTTCAGGCGACCGGTCTTGAGGTCGGCTCCATCCAGGACGTCACCCCCACCCCGCACAACGGCTGCCGTCCGCCCAAGCGCCGTCGCGTCTGATCTGACGTTCGGCTGCGGCTTGGCGGTTTGAGGTTTCGGGCGGTATGGCTCCTTGGAGCCGTATCGCCCGTACCCTTGTAGTACTAGTCGGGCATCAAATAGCGGGTGTCCATGACTGAAGGATCTCAAAATGCTGATCGCTCAGCGTCCCTCGTTGACCGAAGAGGTCGTCGACGAGTTCCGCTCCCGGTTCATCATCGAGCCGCTGGAGCCGGGCTTCGGCTACACCCTCGGTAACTCCCTCCGCCGGACCCTTCTCTCGTCGATCCCGGGTGCGGCTGTCACCAGCATCCGTATCGACGGCGTTCTGCACGAGTTCACCACCGTGCCGGGTGTCAAGGAAGACGTCACCGACCTCATCCTCAACCTCAAGCAGCTCGTCGTGAGCAGCGAGCAGGATGAGCCGGTCGTCATGTACCTGCGCAAGCAGGGCCCTGGTCTCGTCACTGCCGCCGACATCGCGCCGCCGGCCGGTGTCGAGGTGCACAACCCCGACCTCGTCCTCGCCACGCTCAACGGCAAGGGCAAGCTGGAGATGGAGCTGACCGTCGAGCGCGGTCGCGGCTACGTCTCCGCAGTGCAGAACAAGCAGGTGGGTCAGGAGATCGGGCGTATCCCGGTCGACTCGATCTACTCGCCGGTTCTCAAGGTCACGTACAAGGTCGAGGCCACGCGTGTCGAGCAGCGCACCGACTTCGACAAGCTGATCGTCGACGTCGAGACCAAGCAGGCCATGCGCCCCCGGGACGCCATGGCTTCTGCCGGTAAGACGCTTGTCGAGCTGTTCGGGCTTGCCCGTGAGCTCAACATCGACGCCGAGGGCATCGACATGGGCCCGTCCCCGACCGATGCCGCGCTGGCTGCTGATCTTGCGCTGCCGATCGAGGAGCTCGAGCTCACCGTTCGGTCGTACAACTGCCTCAAGCGTGAGGGCATCCACTCCGTGGGTGAGCTCGTGGCTCGTTCCGAGGCGGACCTGCTCGACATCCGCAACTTCGGTGCGAAGTCGATCGACGAGGTCAAGGCTAAGCTCGCTGGGATGGGTCTTGCGCTCAAGGACTCGCCTCCCGGGTTTGACCCGACCGCGGCCGTCGATGCCTTTGGTGCCGACGATGACGTGGATGCGGGCTTCGTGGAGACCGAGCAGTACTGAGAGCTCGGGACTCGCGGTTTGATTTTGGGTGCGGGTGCGCTGTGGCTTGTCGCGCCCCACGCGACGGAGTCGCATATCGACACCGCCCCGCGCCCCTTCCGGGATCGCCCCTTCGGGGCTGCTCCCGGATCTCCGACAGGTGATCGCCTGCTCGGACACTGACTCTGGTACCTGATACGGCCGGGGCAGACAACAAGGAGAAAGATCATGCCGAAGCCCGCCAAGGGTGCCCGTCTGGGCGGCAGTGCCGCGCACGAGAAGCTGCTTCTTGCGAACCTCGCGAAGTCGCTCTTCGAGCACGGCAAGATCACGACCACCGAGGCGAAGGCGCGCCGGCTTCGTCCGTACGCCGAGCGTCTGGTCACCAAGGCGAAGAAGGGCGACCTTCACAACCGCCGTCAGGTGCTCCAGGTCATCACGGACAAGAGCATCGTCCACACGCTCTTCACCGAGATCGGCCCGCGCTACGAGAACCGCCCGGGTGGCTACACCCGTATCACCAAGATCGGTAACCGTCGTGGCGACAACGCGCCCATGGCTGTCATCGAGCTGGTGGAGGCCCTGACCGTGGCCCAGCAGGCCACCGGTGAGGCCGAGGCGGCGACCAAGCGTGCCGTCAAGGAAGACACCCTCAAGAAGGACGCCCCGGTTGAGACCGAGGCTGCCGAAGAGGTCGTCGAGGACGCCAAGCCGGCCGACGAGGCCGCCGAGGAGTCCAAGGACGCGTAAGCGTCTGCGGGACACAGTCCCGCGCCCCCTTAGAAGCGGGTCCGTTCCTTTCGAGGGCGGGCCCGCTTTTTTGTTGCTGAGAGGATCTCCGTGTGAGCGATGACGTACAGCCCGGGTTCGTACGGGTGCGGCTGGACCTTTCCTACGACGGGACCGCGTTCTCCGGGTGGGCCAAGCAGGCCGGGGGACGGCGGACCGTACAGGGGGAGATCGAGGACGCCCTGCGGACCGTGACGCGGTCCGGGGAGACCGCGTACGAACTGACAGTGGCCGGGCGTACCGATGCCGGGGTGCATGCGCGAGGGCAGGTCGCCCACGTCGATCTGCCCGCTGAGCTGTGGGGCGAGCACCAGGAGAAGTTGCTCAAGCGGCTTGCCGGGCGGCTCGGCAAAGATGTGCGGGTGTGGCGTGTTGCCGAGGCGCCGGTTGGGTTCAATGCTCGGTTTGCTGCTTTGTGGCGGCGTTACGTGTACCGGGTCGGTGATCGGGCCGGTGGTGTGGATCCGCTGTTGCGCAACCATGTGCTCTGGCACGACTGGGAGTTGGATGTCCTCGCGATGGACGCCGCCGCCAAGTCCCTTGTGGGGGAACATGACTTCGCCGCGTACGCGAAGAAGCGCGAGGGCGCGTCGACGGTTCGCGAGATCCTCGACTTCGGGGTGCGCCGGCGGCTGGACGGCATCGTCGAGATCGAGGTACGCGCCGACGCCTTCTGCCACAACCAGGTGCGGTCCATGGTCGGCGCGCTGCTGTTCGTGGGCGACGGGCATCGGGGGGTGGAGTGGCCCAGGAAGGTTCTCGACGGTCGCGTGCGGGACAGTGCCGTGCATGTCGTACGGCCGTATGGGCTGACCTTGGAGGAGGTCGCCTATCCGGCGGACGAGTTGCTTGCCGGGCGCCAGCTTGAGGCTCGGCGGGTGCGGGGCGAGGTGCACCGAGGAGCTTCCTGAAGTAGGCGGGGGCGGCCGTTTCGCGTCATCCCGTGACGAAACGGCCGACGATCGGTGATCGTCGGCCATTTCGGGGGGCGTACCTACTACTGGCTGGCCGCCGAGGCCTGTGCCTCGCCGCGCCGTCTGATCTGGCGGAAGGCGAACTCGGCCAGGTCGTCGCCGGTGGTGAAGACCGGCGTGCTCTTCGTCGTCACGTTCTTGCCGTCGGTGAAACCGGAGATCGTGAAGTAGGCGTAGCGGCCGTAGGAGTTGGTCGTCGAGCGGCAGATCGCCGCGCGGCAGAAGGTCGGGACACCGCCACCGGACAGGGACTCGACGATGCTCTTCTTGTCCGCCGTGGCCTTGACCTTCGTGGCCTGGGCCTCGGTGTCGAAGACGGCCACGCCGACCGTCACCGCGATGCCGTCCTTGCTGTACGTGACGCGCAGGAAGCGCGTGCACCTGTTGTCCTTGAGGATCTTCGGAAGGGTGTTCTTCGCGGCCGACGCACAGTTCGTCGTGTCGGCGGTCGGGCCCTTCTTGTAGAGGCGCTCGCCCATCGTCAGCTGCGTACCGGGGAAGAGGACGTCCGGAGCCAGGGGCGCCGTGTCCTTCTTCACACTGGATATGAAGTCCTTCGGATCCAGCGGTGGCGGGGCGCTGGTCGGTGCGAACGACGGTGCCGCCGAGGCGGTGTCGCTCGGGATGGCCGCGGTGGGGGGCAGGCCGGAGGTCGGTTTGTTGGAGGCCTCGCTGTTGCCGTCCGCGTTGACCACGGCCATGGCGACGGCCGCGCCCACACCGACGGTGGCCACCGCGGCCCCGACGATCAGCAGGAGTCTGCGGCGTCTGTTACGGGTCTCGGACGCGTCGGCGAGCGCCGCCCAGTCGGGGGCCTGGTCGCCGAACTGACCGCCCCACGGCTGCTGCTGCGGGGCCCGGCCGTTCTGGTCTTCCCAGGACGGCTGCGAGGTCCGGCCGCTCTGGTCGTCCCACGGTTGTTGCGGGTTACTCGGTTTCCAGGGATCCCACTGAGGTCCCCCCTGCCCAAAGCTCATGGGCGCATCTTAGACGCCGTGCAACCCCTGTGCCGATGCGTCTCAGGGCCTTCTCATGGGCCACAGGGGCAACGCGGTCGGGGTTCGGTCGGGGTTCAGGAGGGTTTCTCACGCACCGGCCCGTACTGTCCGTTGCGGCGGTCGTTGGGCGGGTCTACACGTGGCCGTCTGCTTGCGTTCGCCCGGTGCCCGCCGGGCTCGTTTTGACCCGTCCGGGGCTGCGCGGGTAGCCTGGGCGTTCGTTATGCGTATCGGCTTGGTCGTTCTCACACGAGAGGCCCTTACGTAGGTTCCCTGGAGCAGTTTCCAGTGGGCGGCATACGGGCATTGTTCCCGGCACTGTCGTCCCCAGCTGCACGATCGCTTCAGTGATGCCATGTGTCAGGACCCATCCACTGAAGAAGCGAAGGCTACGAAGTGCGTACGTTCAGCCCTAAGCCCGGCGACATCACTCGCCAGTGGTACGTCATCGACGCCCAGGATGTCGTCCTGGGCCGTCTGGCCACCACTGCCGCGAACATTCTGCGCGGCAAGCACAAGCCGATTTACGCGCCCCACGTCGACGCTGGTGACTTCGTCATCATCATCAACGCCGACAAGGTGCACCTCTCCGGCAACAAGAAGACCCAGAAGATGGCGTACCGCCACTCCGGTTACCCGGGTGGTCTGCGTTCCGTCCGTTACGACGAGCTTCTGGCGAAGAACCCCGAGAAGGCCGTCGAGAAGGCCATCAAGGGCATGATCCCCAAGAACACCCTGGGCCGTCAGTGCCTGTCGAAGCTGAAGGTCTACTCGGGCGACCAGCACCCCCACGCTGCCCAGCAGCCGGTGCCGTTCGAGATCACCCAGGTCGCGCAGTAGTTCCGGCCACCCCCTAAGACGTAAAGAATTCTGAGGAGAATCGTGGCCGAGACCACTGTCGAGCAGCCGCTCGACGAGAACGCCGATGTCGAGTTCGAGAACGCCGACGTCGAGAGCTACACCACCGAGTCCGAGGCGCCCGTCGTCGAGGGCGAGTACGCGGAGGCCCTTGACGGTCGCTTCGGCGACCCGCAGCCGGCCGCCGGCCTGGGCCGTCGCAAGAACGCCATCGCCCGCGTCCGGATCGTCCCGGGCACCGGCAAGTGGAAGATCAACGGTCGCACCCTTGAGGACTACTTCCCCAACAAGGTGCACCAGCAGGAAGTCAACGAGCCCTTCAAGGTGCTCGAGCTCGACAACCGCTACGACGTTGTCGCCCGCATCACGGGTGGCGGCGTCTCCGGTCAGGCCGGTGCCCTGCGCCTCGGCGTGGCCCGCGCGCTGAACGAGGCCGACGTGGACAACAACCGCGGCGCCCTCAAGAAGGCCGGCTTCCTCCGTCGCGACGACCGTGCGGTCGAGCGCAAGAAGGCCGGTCTCAAGAAGGCCCGCAAGGCCCCGCAGTACAGCAAGCGTTAATCGCTCCGCTGTTCTCGGACGTTTCATACGTCTCGTACGCATCGCCCCGGCGGCACTTTTCGTGCCGTCGGGGCGGTTCGTTTACAGGGGACGTTACTTATCAGAGGCTCATGGCTACCTATCACAGGCCTGCGGCGCAGGTTTGCGGAACGATCCCGACAGCTTGGAAACAGGCACAGGGGATATACGTAGCCAGGTCCGGCATGGACACTCGGCATGAGCCGCACGACACACAGGCCCCTCAGCGCATGAGCCGTATGTACAGTGCGCACATTCCCAGCACCTTCGGAGGACACCAGTGGGACGACTCTTCGGCACGGACGGCGTGCGCGGTGTCGCCAACGCGGACCTGACAGCCGAGATGGCTCTCGGCCTGTCCGTAGCGGCGGCCCACGTACTCGCCGAGGCGGGTTCGTTCGAGGGCCACCGGCCGGTCGCCGTGGTCGGACGGGACCCACGTGCGTCAGGAGAGTTCCTGGAGGCCGCCGTGGTCGCGGGCCTCGCCAGCGCGGGCGTCGACGTTCTGCTGGTCGGTGTGCTGCCCACCCCGGCGGTCGCGTTCCTCACCGCCGAGCTGGGCGCCGACCTCGGCGTGATGCTCTCCGCCAGCCACAACGCCATGCCCGACAACGGCGTCAAGTTCCTGGCCCGTGGCGGCCACAAACTCGACGACGAGCTGGAGGAGCGGATCGAGACCACGTACGAGGAGCACCGCACCGGCGCTCCCTGGGACCGCCCGACCGGCGGGGGCGTGGGCCGCGTGCGGTCGTACGACGAGGGCTTCGAGCAGTACGTCTCCCATCTCGTCGGCGCGCTTCCTAACCGACTGGACGGTCTGAAGGTGGTGCTGGACGAGGCGCACGGCGCTGCCAGTCTGGTCTCACCCGAGGTGTTCACCCGGGCCGGTGCCGAGATCGTCACCATCGGCGCGGATCCGGACGGCCTCAACATCAACGACGGCTACGGGTCCACCCACCTCGGCAAGCTCCAGGCCGCCGTCCTCGAACACGGCGCCGACCTGGGCATCGCTCACGACGGCGACGCCGACCGCTGCCTCGCCGTCGACCACACCGGCGCGGAGGTGGACGGCGACCAGATCATGGCCGTACTCGCGCTGGCGATGCGGGAGCGGTCCGCACTGCGCGCCGACACCGTGGTCGCGACGGTCATGTCCAACCTGGGCTTCAAACTGGCGATGGAGCGCGAGGGGCTGTCCATCATCCAGACGGCGGTCGGGGACCGGTACGTCCTGGAGGAGATGAAGGAGCACGGGTACGCGCTCGGCGGCGAGCAGTCCGGGCATGTGATCATCTGGGATCACGCCACGACGGGTGACGGGACGCTGACGGGGCTGTTGCTGGCGGCTCGGGTCGCGCAGACCGGTCGTACGCTGCGGGATCTTGCGGCAGTGATGGAGCGGTTGCCGCAGGTGCTGGTGAATGTGCCGGATGTTGACCGGACGCGGGTGGGGTCGTCTGCGGAGCTGACGGCCGCGGTGGCGGAGGCTGAGCGGGAACTTGGGGCTACGGGGCGGGTGTTGTTGCGGCCTTCCGGGACTGAGCCGTTGGTTCGGGTGATGGTTGAGGCTGCGGATATTGATCAGGCTCGGTCTGTGGCTGGGCGGTTGGCGGATGTTGTGAAGTCGGCGTTGGGGTAGTTCGCGGTGCCGGGTTGGGGGTGGGGGATCTGTTTCGTCGCGGGCTGCGGGTTCGTTGTGGCTTGTCGCGCAGTTCCCCGCGCCCCTGTCGGGCGCGTTTGTGCCAGCGCGTCTTAAGAGGTTCGGCCGGCTTTTCTTTGGGTGCTCCACAGCCATTTCTGGGCCAGCAGCGTGAGGGCGGCTGCCAGGACGATGCCCAGGAGGTTCAGGAGGAGCTGTTTCGTGGAGCCCCAGGTCTGGCCCATGTCGCCGTAGCTCAGTGCCACGGCGGCGTTGGCCGCGGCCGGGATCGTGGTCACGGAGATGGCCACACCGACCAGGGCGCCGGACTTCGCGGAGGTCAGGGAGAGCGTGCCGGCGATGCCCGCGAGCGCCGCGACGACGAACGAGAACCAGTCGGGGGCGTAGACGAAGCCGGTGTTGGGGCGCTCCGCCTCCAGCTTCGCCTCGGTGAACAGGCCGACGGCGTCCATGAAGACGCTGAAACCGACCGTCACCAGCATCGCCACCGCGAAGCCCACCAGCAGGGCGGTCAGTGAGCGGGCCGCCAGTCTTGGGTGGCGTTGGACGAGGGCTGTGCTCAGGCCGGCCAGGGGGCCGAACTCCGGGCCGACCGCCATCGCGCCGACGATCAGGATCGCGTTGTCGAGGACCACACCGCAGGCCGCGATCATCGTGGCGAGCGTGATGAAGGCGACGTAGGTGATCGACAGCGTCGACTCCTCGTGCGTCGCGTCCGCGAGGTGCTCCCACAGGACCGCGTCCGCACCCTCGCCCGGCGCCTCCTTCTCCGCCTTGTCGGCGCGCTTGGAGAGCGACAGATCGATGTTCTCCACGGCGATCGAACCGGTCGTGTCCAGGTCCAACTTCCGCAGTCCGGCGATGAGTTCGTCGCCCGCCTCCCGGGCCACGTCACACATCACGACATCCCCGGCGGGGTTGCGGGCGGCGCCGGGGAGGACGACGAGGTGGGTGGTGCCGACCGTCTTCTCGATCAGGTGGACCACGTCGTTCGTTTTGTCGGCCGGGGTGATGAGGCGTAGGTGGAGCATGGGGGCAGGGTAACCGGGCCGTGTGCGGCGGCGGTTGCGGCGTGGCTACAGCTTGCGCAGGCTGAGTCGCTGCACCTTGTGGTCCGGGCCCTTGCGGATGATCAGGGTGGCGCGGCCCCGGGTGGGGGCCACGTTCTCCAGGAGGTTCACCTTGTTGATGGTGCGCCAGGTGGTGCGGGCGTACTCCAGGGCCTCCTCCTCCGACACCTGCGTGTACTTGCGGAAGTACGAGGACGGGTTCTGGAACGCCGTCTCGCGCAGCCGGCGGAAGCGGTTGAGGTACCAGCGCTCGATGTCTTCGGGGCGGGCGTCGACGTACACGCTGAAGTCGAAGTAGTCGGCGAGGCCGACGCGGGTGCGGCCGTCGCTGCCGGGGAGGGCGGGCTGGAGGACGTTCAGGCCCTCGACGATCAGGATGTCGGGGCGGCGGACCGTGAGCTTCTTGTCCGGGACGATGTCGTAGATGAGGTGGGAGTAGACGGGGGCCGTGACCTCGTCCTTGCCCGCCTTGATGTCCGCCACGAAGCGGG
Source organism: Streptomyces sp. NBC_00576 (assembly GCF_036345175.1). Taxonomy (NCBI): domain Bacteria; kingdom Bacillati; phylum Actinomycetota; class Actinomycetes; order Kitasatosporales; family Streptomycetaceae; genus Streptomyces; species Streptomyces sp. NBC_00576. The sequence continues at coordinate 6,908,793 of NZ_CP107780.1, forward strand.
TGAGGGCCCGGCGGTCGTACGACTCGGGGAAACCTTTCCGCGACATCAGGCCACGGGACGTCAGCTCCTCGGTGGGGAGGAGGAAGCCGTCCGTGGTCACCAGTTCCACGCGTGGGTGTTCGGGCCAGCGGGAGAGCAGCGCCTGGAGGAGACGGGCGACGGTCGATTTGCCCACCGCCACCGAGCCGGCGACCCCTATGACGAACGGGGTGCCGGTCTGGGTGCCCTGTTCGCCCAGGAAGGTGTTCAGGGCTCCTCTCAGTCCGTCGGTGGCGCCGATGTAGAGGTTGAGGAGGCGGGAGAGCGGGAGGTAGATGTCCCGCACCTCGTCGAGGTCGATGACATCGCCCAGACCACGCAGCTTCTCGACCTCCTCGGCGGTGAGGGGGAGCGGCGTCTTGTCGCGCAGCGCACTCCACTCGGCACGGGTGAGGTCGACGTAGGGAGTCGCCTCCGGCCGCTGCCGGTGGGCGCTCCGGGGCATCGAGGAGACCGGAGAGATCACAGTCCATTGTTACGGGAGTGTGGACGGGGTGGGGGGTGGAGTGCGTCACGCCGGGCCGTGGCGGGTCATGGCCCGTCATGTCACGAGTGGGTGTCGAATGCGAGTTCGATGATCGTCCGGTGGGTGCCTTCCGTAAAGTGCGTGCAAAGCAGGAGCCCTGAAAAGCCCAAAGAGAAAGAGCTTTCTCCCTTGAGGACCACCGTCGTTCGCCGTATCGCTCTCACCGCCTCCGTCGCCGCGCTCGCCCTTCTGGGCACCGCCTGCGGTGACTCCTCCGACGACGCCGGAGGCGACAAGGCCGCCGGTGGTGGTGACAAGGCCGGCGGTGGTGGTGACAAGGCCGGCGAGGGGAAGACCGCCGCCAAGGCGCTCACCGCCGCCGAGTTGGCGAAGGCCGCCCTCGTGCAGGCGGACGTCAAGAGCGGGACCCTCAACGAGAAGGTGCCGGCGAAGGACGACATCGCGCAGGACAAGGTGACGTCGGAGAACGCGGCGTGCGCGCCGCTCGCGTACCTCCAGTCCGCCACCTACGTCGGCAAGCCGGCGGCCGTGGTGAAGCGGACGTGGAAGGGCGACGCCCAGAAGCCCGCCGCCGGGGCGAGTGACGAGGAACAGTTCCTCGCCACCCTCGACCTGGAGCAGGCCGTCATCACGCTGGCGTCCTACGAGGACGGCGGCGCCGAGCAGGCCATGAAGGACCTGAACGCCTCCGTCGAGAAGTGCGCCGCCGGCTTCTCCTACACCGTGACCGGCACGAAGAACGACGCCCTGAAGGTGACCAAGACCGCGGCGCCCGAAGGAGCGGACGAGGCGCTCGCCCTGACGGTGACCGTGGACGCCGGTTTGAAGGCACCGATGAAGGCCGTCGTCGTCCGTAAGGGCACCACCGTCGTCTACGTGCCCGCCGTCAACTTCGCCTCGGCCTCCACCGGCAAGGACTACGACTTCCCCACGGAGATCGTCGACGCGCAGCTGGCCAAGCTCGGCTGATCCACCGGGATTCCGTTTCCGCCGGGGCCTTCGTACCCCCGGCGGGAATTTCCGATATCGGGCACGCGATGCCCGGGTGTGGCGCGTCTTCGATCGTAGGCTGCGCAGCATGTGCGGAATCGTGGGTTACGTGGGCTCGCAGTCGGCTCTCGATGTCGTGATGGCCGGGCTGAAGCGGCTGGAGTACCGGGGGTACGACTCGGCCGGTGTGGCTGTCCTGGCCGATGGCGGGCTGGCCGGTGCCAAGAAGGCCGGGAAGCTCGTCAACCTGGAGAAGGAACTCGCTGAACGGCCGCTGCCGGCCGGCGGTACGGGCATCGGCCACACCCGGTGGGCCACCCACGGCGGGCCGACCGACGCCAACGCCCATCCGCATCTCGACAACGCCGGGCGCGTCGCCGTCGTCCACAACGGGATCATCGAGAACTTCGCCTGTCTGCGGGCGGAGTTGGCCGAGCGGGGGCACGAACTCGCCTCCGAGACGGACACCGAGGTCGTCGCCCATCTGCTCGCCGAGGAGTTCTCGTCCTGCGCCGATCTGGCCGAGGCCATGCGGCTCGTGTGCCGGCGGCTGGAGGGCGCGTTCACGCTGGTAGCGGTGCATGCCGACGAGCCTGATCTGGTGGTCGGGGCGCGGCGGAACTCGCCGCTCGTGGTGGGCGTTGGAGAGGGCGAGGCCTTTCTCGCCTCGGACGTCGCCGCGTTCATCGCCCACACGCGGTCGGCGATCGAGCTGGGTCAGGACCAGGTGGTGGAGCTGCGCCGGGACGGGGTCACGGTGACGGGCTTCGACGGCAGTGCGGGGGACGCGCGGTCGTATCACGTCGACTGGGATGTGTCGGCCGCGGAAAAGGGGGGCTATGACTACTTCATGCTCAAGGAGATCGCCGAGCAGCCCAAGGCTGTCGCCGATACCCTGCTGGGCCGTATCGACGCGGCCGGGTCACTGACGCTCGACGAGGTGCGGATTCCCGCGGGTGCGCTGCGGGAGGTCGAGAAGGTTGTGGTCGTCGCCTGCGGTACGGCCTTCCACGCCGGGTTGATCGCCAAGTACGCCATCGAGCACTGGACGCGCATTCCGTGCGAGGTGGAGCTGGCGAGCGAGTTCCGGTACCGGGATCCCATTCTCGACTCGCGGACCCTCGTCATCGCCATCTCCCAGTCCGGCGAGACCATGGACACCCTGATGGCGCTGCGGCACGCCCGCGAGCAGGGCGCCAAGGTGCTGGCCATCTGCAACACCAACGGCTCGACGATCCCGCGTGAGTCGGACGCGGTGCTGTACACGCATGCGGGGCCCGAGGTCGCCGTCGCCTCGACCAAGGCGTTCCTCACGCAGTTGGTGGCCTGCTATCTGGTCGCCCTGTATCTGGGGCAGGTGCGCGGTACCAAGTGGGGTGACGAGATCCGGGCTGTCGTGCGTGACCTGGCGGACATCTCCGGTGCGGTCGAGCGGGTGCTGGAGACCATGGAGCCCGTGCGTGAGCTGGCACGGTCGCTCGCCGACAAGAACACGGTGCTGTTCCTGGGGCGGCACGTGGGGTATCCGGTGGCGCTGGAGGGCGCGCTGAAGCTGAAGGAACTCGCGTACATGCACGCCGAGGGCTTCGCCGCCGGTGAACTGAAGCACGGGCCCATCGCGTTGATCGAGGACGACCTGCCGGTGGTCGTGGTCGTGCCTTCGGCGCGTGGACGGTCCGTCCTCCACGACAAGATCGTGTCCAACATCCAGGAGATCCGGGCCCGGGGTGCGCGGACCATCGTCATCGCGGAGGAGGGGGACGAGGCGGTGGTGCCGTACGCGGATCACCTGATCCGCATTCCGGCCACACCGACCCTGCTGCAGCCGCTCGTCGCCACGGTGCCGTTGCAGGTCTTCGCCTGTGAGCTGGCCACGGCTCGGGGGAACGAGGTGGACCAGCCTCGGAACCTGGCGAAGTCGGTGACGGTGGAGTAGGCGGTGAGCTAGGCCGCTCACCGGGACCTACGGGGTTACGGGTTCACGGCGCCGCCCGCGCCACCGTGCTCGCCCGTTCCGTCAGGCGGGGTGGCAGGAGCGTCGCCTCCGGGGCGTGGCCCGTGCCGTTCAGCTTCTTCATCAGCAGGTCCACCGCACCTGCCCCCACCTCCGCCGACGGTATGGAGACCGAGGTGACCGGTACGGGCAGGTTCTCGGCCACGTCGTCCGGGCAGATCGCGGTGACGGAGAGGTCGCCGGGGACGCGCAGGCCGAGTTGTTCGAAGGCGTCGATCAGATGTTCCAGGATCGCTTCGTTGTGGACGACGACCCCCGTCAACGCCGGGTGCTCGCGCAGAAGTTGCTCCGCGACCACCCTGGCCGCGGCCGGCGATGCCTCGCAGGGGTGGACCGAGGACGACAGTCCGCCCCGGTCCGCCGCGGCCGTGAACCCCTGGACCACGCGCTGGGCGAACGCGGTCCGGCGTACGTACACCTCGGGCGGTGAGCCGACCAGGGCGATCACCCGGTGCCCGAGGCCCGCGAGCCGTTCCACGCACAACTCGCCCGCCGCCTTGAAGTCCAGGTCGATACAGGTCAGGCCCGCCGATTCCGAAGGGAAGCCGATCAGCACCGACGGCAGGTCCAGTGAGCGCAGCAACGGCAGCCGGGGATCCTGCAGTTGGACGTCCATCACGATCAGCGCGTCCACGAGAGCCGTGTCCGCCACCCGGTGCAGGCCGGCCTCGCCCTCCTCCTGGGTGAGGAGCAGGACGTCGTGGTCGTGGCGCCGCGCGGCCGTCACCACCGACACCGCGAACTGCATCGCGACCGGGACGTGGATGCCGGTCCGTAAGGGGATCACGAGTGCGAGGACGTTGGATCTGCTGCTCGCCAGTGCCCTCGCGCCCGCGTGGGGGCGGTAGCCGAGTTCCTGGATGGAGCGTTCGATGCGCTGGCGGGTCTCCTCGGAGATCGGGCGCTTGCCGCTGAGGGCGTACGAGACCGTACTCGGGGAGACCCCGGCGTGCCGTGCCACATCGGTGATCTTCACCATCACTCGCCTCCCGACTCGATCGACCCCGGCTCCACCGATCCCGGCTCCGCAGGCGGCAGTTCCACCGTCAGGAACCCGGTGCCCGCTTTCGCCCGCACCTCACGTCTGCCCGCCGCGAGCCCCCAGGGCGCGGACGGATCGCTGCACGACGCCCGCAGCGTGTCGCCCTCGCGGACGACCGTGAACGTCACGTCCCCGACAGGCACTGTCACTTGGGCGCCGCGCTCCAGGCCGTACGCGTGCAGTGTGACCCCGTCGGCGTACGCGTAGTCGGGGCGGTCGTCCACCGCGCCCACCGGGATCACCGACCCGGGACGCACCAGCAGCGGCACGCTGTCGAAGCCGTGGCGCTCCCGCACCCAACGGGGGCCGGTCACCGTGCGGCCGGTCAGGAAGTGGGTCCACTCGCCCTCGGGGACGTAGTACGAGACCTCGCCCTCGTCGCTGAACACCGGCGCGACCAGCAGGTCGGGGCCGAGCATGAACTGCCGTTCCAGGTGGGCGCATCCGGGGTCGTCCGGGAACTCCAGGACCATCGCGCGCATCATCGGGACGCCCTCGGTGTGGGCGGTGCGCGCGGCCTCGTACAGATAGGGCATGAGGCGGAGCTTCAGCCGGGTGAACAGCCGCAGTACGTCCACGGCCTCCTCGTCGAACAGCCAGGGCACCCGGTAGGTGGAACTGCCATGCAGGCGGCTGTGGGAGGAGAGGAGACCGAAGGCGATCCAGCGTTTGAAGAGGGCCGGGCTCGGGGTGCCCTCGAAGCCGCCGATGTCGTGGCTCCAGTAGCCGAAGCCGGACAGCCCGAGGGACAGTCCGCCTCGCAGCGACTCCGCCATCGACTCGTACGTCGCCTCGCAGTCCCCGCCCCAGTGGACCGGGAACTGCTGGCTGCCGGCCGTCGCCGAACGCGCGAACACGACCGCCTCTCCTTCGCCACGGTGCTTGCGCAGCACGTCGAAGACGGTCCTGTTGTAGAGGTACGTGTAGTAGTTGTGCATCCGCTCCGGGTCCGAGCCGTCGGCGAACTCCACGTCCAGCGGGACCCGTTCACCGAAGTCCGTCTTGAAGCAGTCGACGCCCTGCGCGAGCAGCGCCTCCAGTTTCGACGCGTACCAGTCGCGGGCGGCCGGGCTGGTGAAGTCGACCAAGGCCATCCCGGGTTGCCACAGGTCCCACTGCCATACGCTGCCGTCCGGTCGGCGGAGGAGGTGGCCAAGTGCCTTGCCCTCGGCGAAGAGCGGCGACCGCTGGGCTATGTACGGGTTGATCCAGACGCTGATGTGCAGGCCCTTCGCCTTCAGCCGCTGGAGCATCCCTTCGGGGTCGGGGAACACCCGGGGGTCCCACTGGAAGTCGCACCAGTTGAACTCGCGCATCCAGAAACAGTCGAAGTGGAAGACGGAGAGCGGGAGTTCGCGCTCCCGCATGCCCTCGATGAACGACGTCACCGTCTCCTCGTCGTAGGAGGTGGTGAAGGACGTGGACAGCCACAGGCCGAACGACCACGGCGGCGGCAGTGCCGGGCGGCCGGTCAGGGCCGTGTACTTGCGGAGGATGTCCTTGGGGGTCGGGCCGTGGATGACGTAGTACGTCAACTGCTGTGTCTCGGCGCTGAACTGGACCCTGGACACCGCCTCCGAGCCGACCTCGAAGGACACCCGGCCGGGGTGGTCGACGAAGACGCCGTAGCCCGCGTCCGTGAGATAGAACGGGACGTTCTTGTAGGCCTGTTCCGTCGCCGTGCCGCCGTCGGCGTTCCACATGTCGACGACCTGGCCGTTCTTGACCAGTGGGCCGAAGCGCTCGCCGAGGCCGTACACGCTCGTCCCCACCCCCAACCCCAGCTGCTCGCGGAGGTAGTGGGCGCCGGTCGTCGCGTCCCGCATGATGCCCATGCCCTTGGGTCCGCTGCTGGTGAGGACACGGCCGTGGGCGAGGAAGTCGACGTGCCAGGGGCTGGTGCGGCTGACCCGGATGGAGAGGGTGCCGGAGGTCAGCGTCGCGTGCTCCTCGTCGTACTCCGTGTGGGTCGTCAGCTCCTCGCGCCGCACCTCGAATTGGGGGCCCTGCGGCTGCTCGCCCTGGAAGTGCGTGAACGTGACGCCGATGACGTCGGGCATCGGGGCATGGGCGCTGATCGTCACGACCGGTCCCTTCAGCAGGTCGCCGCGGTGGCGGATGGGCTGGGTCGGCGCGTGGATGTCCAGCGTGCCGTCGGCGTCCGTCACATCGAGGACCTCGACCGGGTGGGCGGCGGTGACGCCCTCGCGCAGCAGCCAGTAGCCGTCGGTGAACTTCACACGCATACCCCTTACTTGGCTTACCTGACTTGGTTGGCCGGATTACTTGACCGCACCGACGGCGATGCCGCGAGTGAGGGTTCGCTGGAAGACGAGGAAGAAGACGAGGGCGGGCAGCACGCCCAGCAGGGCAGCCGCGTTGGTCATCGTGGCGTCCATCAGGCGCTGGCCCTGGAGGACGCCGAGGGCCACCGACACCGTCTGGTTGTCGTTGGAGATCAGCATCACCAGGGGGAGCAGGAACTCGTTCCAGGTCCAGATGAAGAAGAAGACGAGGAGCACGCCGAGAGTCGGGCGGCTGACCGGGACGACGATCCGCCACAGCACCTGCCACTTGTTCGCGCCGTCGATCCGCGCGGCCTCGATGATCTCCCGCGGGAACTGGCCCAGCACCGAGGAGAGAAGGTACGTACCGAAGGCCGCCTGGATCACGGTGAAGACGATGATCACGCTCAACCGGGTGTCGTACAGGCCGACTTCCTTGCTCAGGTAGTACACCGGGTAGACCAGCGCCTCCTGCGGCAGCATGTTCGCGAGGACGAAGAAGGCCAGGACCCAGGTGCGGCCCCTGATCCGGCCGATGCCGATCGCGTACGCGTTCAGCACCGACAGGACGACCGCCAGGGCCGCCACCGACCCGCTGATCAGTACCGAGTTGACGAGCTTCTGCCCGAAGTCGACGCGTTCCCAGAAGTCCTTGATGCCGTCGAGGTAGAGGCCCTCGGGGAGGCTGAGCGGGCCGTTCGCGGAGTACTCGGCGGGCGACTTCACCGCGTTGACGGCGACGATCAGGAACGGCACGACCATGAACAGGGCAGCGAGGACAAGGGCGATGAGCACCGGGTAGCGGCGCAGGGCGGTCGTCATGCCCGTACCCCCTCCTCGGCGTCCTCGGCCCGGGTCTGGAGCTTCAGGCCGATGAGCGAGACGGCGAGGATGATCACCGTCAGGACGGTGGAGACGGCGGCACCGTAGCCGACCTGGGTCTTCTCGAAGAACGTGGTGAAGGAGAAGTAGGACGGCACGTTGGTCGCGCCGCCCGGGCCGCCCTTCGTCAGGACGTACACCGCGCCGAACACCTTCAGCGCGGCGATTGTGCACCAGGTGAGGACGACGTAGGTCTCGGGGCGGATCTGCGGCAGCGTGATGTGCCGGAAGCGGCGCCACCAGCCGGCGCCGTCCAGCTCGGCGGCCTCGTAGAGCTGCGGGTCGACGCGTTGCAGGCCCGCCATGAAGACGACCAGCGGGAAGCCGAGCTGCACCCAGACCATCACGCCCATCACGCTGTAGAGCGCGATGTCCGGGTCACCGAGCCAGTCCTGCTGCCAGGAACCGAGCCCGACGGCGCTCAGTACCTCGTTCAGCGAGCCGTTCTCGGGCGCGAGGATCCAGCTCCAGACGATGCCGGCGACCGCGATCGGCAGCACCTGGGGGAGGTAGAAGCAGGCGCGGAGCACGGCCGCCCAGCGGCTCCCGAAGTGCTTGCCGACGTAGTCGAACAGGGCGGCGGCCAGGACGAGCCCGACAGCAGTGGGCACGGCCGCCATCGCCACGACCATGAACAGGCTGTGCCGGAACGACGCCCAGAACTCCGAATCGTCCATAAGTGCCCGGTAGTTGGCGAGCCCCGACCACTCCGGGGTGCCCACGCCCCGCCAATCCGTGAAGCTCACCCCGGTGTTCATCAGGAACGGCACGACGATCACGGCGAGGAAGGCGAGCGCCCCGGGGAGGAGGAAGAGCGTGTACGAGTCCTTGCGGTGGCGCGAACCGCCCTGCCGCCGGGCGTCTTTGGCGACCCGGGCCCGTTCGACGGTGACCGTCATGTCTTGGGTACGCCCTTGTCGTACGCCTCCTGCAACGAGTCGAGGACCGCGTCGGGTTTCGCGCTGCCCGTGATCAGCTTCTGGACCTCGGAGACGAGGACGTCGTAGAAGCCGGGGGCCGGCCAGTCGGGGTAGAAGGCGAGGCCGTCCCTGCCGGAGAGGGTGTTGAAGTCGGCGATGAGGGACTTGGCCTGCGGGTCGGTGATGGCGGCCGGGTCGGCGGCCACCGGGACCCCGCCCTTGTTGCCGAGCAGGTTCTGGATCTTCTTCGACATGGTGATGTCGATGAAGTCGTAGGCGAGTTCCTTGTTCCTGGCGCCCTTGGGGACGACCCACAGGTTGCCGCCGGAGCCGAGGGTGAGGCCGGAGCCGGGCCACAGGAACGTGCCCCAGTCGAACTTCGCCTCGCTCTTGAAACGGCCGTACCACCAGCTGCCGGAGAACAGGATCGGGCTCTTGCCCTGGATGAAGGAGACTCCGGCGTCCTCCGCCTTGAGGCTGCTGGAGTTCTTGCCGATGTACCCCTTCTTCACCCAGTCGGCGAAGGTCTCGGCGCCGTACGTCCAGGCGGCGTCGTGGAAGTCCGTCTTCCCCTTGTACAGCTCGTACTTGTCGACCCAGGCGCGGTCCGCCTTCGACAGGGCGAGCTGGTACAGGTACTGCTGGGCCGGGTATTCGGCGCCCGCGCTTGCGAGGGGGGTGATGCCGGCGGCGACGAACTTGTCCATGGCTGCGGTGAGTTCGTCGAACGACGTCGGCTCGGCGATGCCGTGCTGCTTGAAGAGGTCCTTGTTGTAGAACACCATCGTGTACTCGGCGTAGTTGGGTACGCCGTACCAACTGCCGGAGCCCATCACGCCGTTGGTGTCGTACTGGCTGGTGGTGCGGACACCGGCGCCGATCTTCTTGTCCCAGCCGCGCTTGGTCACCTCGGCGGTCAGGTCGGTGAGCAGGCCCTGTGTGGAGAGCAGGCCCGCTGTCGCGTTGCCCTTGTTGTACTCCATCAGGTCCGGTGCTTCGGAGGAGTTGAGGACCATCGGGGCGGTCTTCTGGATCTGTTCGAAGCCCTTCTCCTCGAACTCCACCGTGACGCCCGGATGCGTCGCCTCGAACTCCTCGACGGCCGCTTTCCAGGCCACGCCCATCGCGCTGTCGGGGCCCTCGTAGTGCCAGAGACGTAGGGTCTTCCCGTCGGACGAGCCGCTCTCCGAGCCGCCGCAGGAGGTCAGCAGCAGGGCCCCGACCAGGGGCCCCACCAGGGAAACGGCCGTTCTCGTCGTGCGCCTGCCATTCCTTCTTGCCGTCAGCATCCAGTGCCTCCAGGGGAGTCGGATGGATCTCGGTCACCCGTCGCGCAGGGTCGTCGAACTGGTTCGACACGAGTCGTCGAAGCGCTTCGACGAGCGAAGGTATGTGTGGCGTGTAAACGAGTCAATGGGGTGCGCGCGAATTGACCCGGCGGGTCAGCCGGCTTCGGCTCGCGAGTGACAGCGGCTGCGCGTCGCGAGTGACAGCAGCAGCGCGCTCGCCGCCGCCGCGACCGGGACGCAGTACCCCGCCGTGGCCGACACCTGTTCCGCCGCCCAGCCCCCCGCCGCCGAACCGCCGGCTATGCCGCCGAGGAGGCCGGTCACCGCGAGGGTCATGCCCTCGTTCAGGCGGCCCTCGGGGGTGCGGTGCTGGACCAGGGTCATGTTCGTGATCATCGTGGGCGCGGTGGCCATCCCGGCCACGAGCAGCGCGCCCGCGAGGACGAGAAGCGAGCCGGTGAGAGCGGCGGCGAGCAGGGGCAGCGTCATCAGTGCCGTCATCACGGCCAGGCACCAGGGGTGGCGCCGCTCGGCGGGCCCGGACGGCCGCAACGCCCCGTACAGCAGACCGGCCGCGCACGATCCGGCCGCCTGGAGGGCGAGTACGGCGCCGGCGGCCGCCCGGTGCCCCTGCTCGTCGGCGAAGGCGATCGTGACGACCTCCATCGACCCGAACACGGCACCCGTGGCCAGGCACACGGCGAGCAGCGGGCGCATCCCGGGGGCGCGCAGCGGAGACGTACCCGGGGTGAGAAGCGCTTCGACGCGCCGGACGGGTGGCTCGGTCGACCGCTGGGCGGTGAAGAGGAGCACGCCGGTCATCATCAGGACCGCCCCGACCAGCGTGCCCGCCTCCGGGAACAACGCCCCGCACAGGAAGGCCGCGAGGACCGGGCCCAGCATGAAACAGAGCTCGTCGGCGGCCTGTTCGAAGGAGTTGGCGGTGTGCAGCGCCTTCTCGTCGCCGTTCAGGAGATGGGCCCAGCGGGCCCGTGACATGCCGCCGGTGTTGGGGGTCGTGGCGGTGGCGGCGTACGCGGCGAAGAGGGTCCAGTCGGGGGCGCCGTAGTGCACGCAGAGCAGCAGGGCCAGGGAGCCGAGGGCGGCAAGTGCCGTGGCCGGTACGGCGATTCGGGCCTGGCCGTACCGGTCGACGAGCCGTGCGGTCCAGGGTGCGACCAGGGCCGTCGCGGCGAGCCCGGTCGCGGTGACGGCGCCGGCGAGGGCGTACGAGCCGCGCGATCCGGCGATCATGATGACCGCGCTCACGCTGAACATGCCCATGGGGAGCCGGGCGATCAGGTTCCCGGCGGTGAAGGCGCGGGCGCCGGGGACGGTGAAGAGGCGGCGGTAGGGGCCGGGTGGGCGGTGGTCGTCCGGCGTACGGGTACGGCCGCGGGGGCGGAAGTCGGCGATGACCAGGGCGTCCTGGGTGACGGCGGGGAGCGGCTGGGGGAGCGGTCGGGAGCGCGGTCGGGGTGATGGCTGCGGCATGCATCCACCGTCGCCCGGAGTCGATCACGGGGTCCAACACCTGATCCCGGCCGATTAACGCACTCCTGTTGTAAGTTCGCCGGATGTCTGCCCCGAACCACCTCGACCCCCGTCTCCTGCGCGCCTTCCTCGCCGTGGCCGAGGAGCTGCACTTCACCCGCGCAGCCGCCCGTCTCTACGTGGCCCAGCAGGCGCTGAGCCGCGACATCCGGCGCCTGGAACGGGAGTTGGGTGCCGATCTCTTCGTGCGGTCGACCCGGCGGGTGACGCTGTCGGCCGACGGTGAGCGGCTGCTGCCGTACGCCCGGCGGGTGTTGGCGGCCCATGACGAGCTGCTGGCCGCGTTCGGGGAGGCCCGGCCGCTGCTGGTGGACCTGAACTCGCCGGGGCTGGCGACCGGGCGGCGGGTGCTGCACCGGGCGCGTGAACTCGCCCCGGAGCACGAGCTGATGGCCCGGTTCGAGAGTGGGCTCACCTTCGCGGCGGATGAGTTGCTCGCGGGCCGGCTCGACGCGTCGTTCGGACGGTTCGCGGGCCTGGATCCGGTGCTGCGGGCGCAACTGGAGCAGCAGCCCGTGCGCTACGAGCCGATGGCGGTCGTCCTGCCCGAGGATCACCGGCTGGCCGCGCTGCCCGAGGTGCCGTTGGCCGCGCTGGCGGGGGAGACCGTGTACGCGGGTGCGGGGAACCCCCGGACCCCGGAGTGGACCGACCTCGCGCGTCAGCTCTTCGAGGGGCGCGGCATCGGGATCGCGTCGCCCGCGCCGCTCGCTGTGGGCGACGAGGAGTTCCAGCGGATCATGGCCAAGCTGCGGAACCCGGTCCTCGCCGTGGTGGGTTTCCCGGCGATGCCTCGGACGGTTGTGCGACCACTGGTCGACCCCGTTCCGTTGTCGCCCGTTTCGTTGGTGTGGCGGAGGGGTCTGGTGCATCCGGGATTTGACGCCCTTCGACGGGCTGCCGCCCAGCTCGCGAGGGAGGAGGGGTGGTTGCGGATGCCTGTCGGCGGATGGATTCCGGCCATCGACAACGACTTTATGAACAACATCATTTCGGCCCACAGGTGACACATGGCGCACACGAGACCTCCACGTGCGCTACATTCGGGGCCCGGGCGCAGTGTGACAAATGGGGGCGCTCGAGTCGGATGGGGGTCCGATTCGAACATAGGTAGTACGAAAATCCCGGAATCGTACGCGCACCCGAAAGGTTCCCGTGGGGGGATGTGCGTGCGTGTGAAGAAGTGGCGTGAAAACGCCCAACCTGAGTCCCGTTCCGACACTCGGCCTGACGGCCGATCAGGAGCCGGGTCCTCGTGGCCCGAGGCCGCGCCGGAGGGGCAAGCGGTTTCCGAAAACGGCAGAATCGGACCCGGTAATTCCTGGCCTGTGCCCAGGCAGAGAGATACGGCCGCTCCGCCGCGATCCGGAGAAACGCGATCCGGAGAAACCGGAGAAGTCAGAAAAACCAGGGAAACCGGCATCTCTTTCGGCGTCCCCTACCAGCGCCCCTGGGAGAACCCTGTCGAGGCCGGTCACACCCATGACCCGCACGAGGTGACGGTCCAGCTCGACGGAGCGGGCCGACAGCTCGAGGAGCTGCTCGTACGGCAGGCCAAGGAGGGCCAGGACGCCGGTGGAGTCGGCGACGGCCCCGTCTTCGTCGACGAGACCGGTCGCCGCAGCCGCCGATACCGCCGGATCGGCATCGCCGTGGGCATCTCCTGCGCCGTGTACGCCGTCGTCATCGTCGCCACCCTCCTGTCGGGCAACTCGAACGCGCCCTGGCTGCCGGTGCCCGGCCAGCAGGACGAGCAGCCGGCCGGTGAGGTCGAGACGAGCCCGCTGCCCGTCGAGTCGGTGGAGCCGTCGGACTCGGCCGAGGCCACGCCGAACCCGGAGGCATCGGTGAGCGCGGGGGTCACTCCGTCGAAGGGGGCCGCCGCCGTCACGCCGGGCGCCTCGCCCAGCGCCGCGAGCCCGGGTGCGTCCGTCGAACCCAAGCCCTCGGCCGGCGCCGCCAAGCCCGACCCGGGGACGACCACGCCCGAACCGGACCCCGAGCCGTCCGTGTCGGTGTCCAGCTCGCCGGAACCGACCCCGTCGGAGAGCAGCGTTCCCTCGCCCGACCCGTCGCCGACGCCATCGCTGTCGACGTCCCCGGCCGCGGACGGCGGCACGGTCGCCGGCGGTGCGACCGACCCGACCCCGATCGCCGAGAGCCCGGCCGAACCGAGTGCCACCGTCGCCGCCGGCGAGCCGGCCTCCTCGTCGGCGTCGGTCTCCTCGATGGCGTAGAGGGCTCCCGACGACTCCCGGCCGAGGCCGGCCCACTCGTTCCGCCCAGCAGCACGCCCGGTTGCACGCCCAGCAGCCCGCCCAGCAGAACGCCGTCCGACTGTGTCGACTCCGTTCTGATCTCCTCGTCCCCGGAGAACAACTTCTGATGGCATCCCGCACCCGCCGCCACGGCGCCCCGAACGGCGCCGGGGGCGCCGCCCGGCGCCGACGGCTGCCCATGCGCCTGCTGCTTCCCTCGCTCATCCTGGTCGCCCTGATGGCGATGCTGATGCTGCGCGGGTACGTGCACAGCGAAATCCTCGCCGACCACCGCATCCAGCCCGAGGCCTCCGCCGACCTGGTGCCGGACAAGATCCTGGAGGGCGGCCCGGTCATCGACACCAGAAGCGGCCGGACCACCAGCCTGAACGTGCCCGACCAGCGACTCGTCCTCACGTTCGACGACGGGCCGGACCCCAAGTGGACCCCGAAGGTCCTGGACGTCCTCAAGAAGCACCGCGCGCACGCGGTCTTCTTCGTCACCGGCACCATGGCCTCGCGCTACCCGGATCTCGTACAGCGCATGGTGGACGAGGGCCACGAGGTGGGGCTGCACACCTTCAACCACCCCGACCTCTCCTTCCAGTCGAAGAAACGAATCGACTGGGAGCTGTCCCAGAACCAGCTGGCGCTCGCCGGTGCGGCGGGCATCCGTACCTCGCTGTTCCGGCCGCCGTACTCCTCCTTCGCCGACGCCATGGACAACAAGTCGTGGCCGGTCACGGAGTACATCGGCAAGCGCGGCTACATCACCGTCGTCAACAACACGGACAGCGAGGACTGGCGCAAGCCCGGCGTCGACGCGATCATCCGCGAGGCCACCCCCAAGGGCGGCAAGGGCGCGATCGTCCTCATGCACGACTCCGGCGGCGACCGCCATCAGACCGTCCAGGCCCTCGACCGCTTCCTGCCCGACATGAAGAAGAAGGGGTACGAGTTCCAGAACCTCACCGAGGCCCTCGACGCGCCCAGCGCCCACACGCCGGTCGCCGGCGTCGAACTGGCGAAGGGCCAGGCGTGGACCTTCCTGGTCCGGGCCTCCGACGGGATCACCGACGTACTGGTCGTCGGTCTCGCGATCATCGGCGTCCTCGTGTTCACCCGGTTCGGCCTGATGCTGCTGCTCTCCGTCATCCACGCCCGCCGCACCCGCCGCCCCGACTTCAGCTGGGGCCCGCCGATCACCGAACCGGTGTCGGTGCTCGTCCCGGCGTACAACGAGGCCAAGTGCATCGAGGCCACCGTGCGTTCACTGATGCGGAGCGAACATCCCATCGAGGTGATCGTCATCGACGACGGGTCGAGCGACGGCACGGCCCGCATCGTCGAGGACATGGGCCTGCCGAACGTACGCGTCGTGCGCCAGCTCAACGCCGGCAAGCCCGCCGCCCTCAACAGGGGTGTGGCGAACGCCCGTTACAACCTGATCGTGATGATGGACGGCGACACGGTCTTCGAGCCCGGTACCGTCCGCGAACTCGTCCAGCCCTTCGGCGACCCGCGCGTGGGCGCCGTCGCCGGCAACGCCAAGGTCGGCAACAAGGACTCCCTGATCGGCGCCTGGCAGCACATCGAGTACGTGATGGGCTTCAACCTGGACCGCCGGATGTACGACGTGCTGCGCTGCATGCCGACGATCCCGGGCGCGGTCGGCGCCTTCCGCCGCTCCGCCCTGAAGCGGGTCGGTGGGATGAGCGACGACACGCTCGCCGAGGACACCGACATCACGATGGCCCTGCACCGCGACGGCTGGCGGGTCGTGTACGCGGAGAACGCGCGCGCCTGGACCGAGGCCCCGGAATCCGTCCAGCAGCTGTGGTCCCAGCGCTATCGCTGGTCGTACGGCACCATGCAGGCGATCTGGAAGCACCGCCGCTCGGTCGTCGAACGGGGCCCGTCGGGCCGCTTCGGTCGCGTGGGCCTGCCCTTCGTGTCGCTGTTCATGGTGGTGGCGCCGCTGTTGGCCCCCCTGATCGACGTGTTCCTTCTGTACGGGCTGGTGTTCGGCCCGACCGAGAAGACCGTCTTCGCCTGGCTGGGCGTCCTCGCCATCCAACTGGTGTGCGCGGCCTACGCGTTCCGCCTCGACCGCGAGAAGATGACCCACCTGATCTCGCTGCCCCTGCAACAGATCCTCTACCGCCAGCTCATGTACGTCGTTCTGCTCCAGTCCTGGATCACCGCGCTCACCGGCGGCCGCCTGCGCTGGCAGAAACTCCGGCGCACCGGAGTCGTGGGCTCGGCGCCGGACGCCGTACCGGCCGCCCGGACGAGCGGCGGCGACAGGAGGCCCGTGGCATGACCCAGCGACCTACGGCCGCCACGACGCCCGCCGACCCGGCGACCACACCCTCGTACGGCGTTCCGCAGCAGCCGGCGCCCGGGGAGCAGCCGGCCGCCGGGCCCCTCCCGCCCGGGACCAGGAAGCCCGGCCGCGACCGCTACCTCGACCTGCTTCGCAGCATCGCCCTGGTCCGCGTCGTGGTGTACCACCTGTTCGGCTGGGCGTGGCTGACCGTGGTGTTCCCGTCCATGGGCGTGATGTTCGCGCTCGCGGGCTCCCTGATGGCACGCTCCCTGAAGCG
The DNA here is from genome assembly GCF_036345175.1 of Streptomyces sp. NBC_00576. Lineage (NCBI taxonomy): Bacteria > Bacillati > Actinomycetota > Actinomycetes > Kitasatosporales > Streptomycetaceae > Streptomyces > Streptomyces sp. NBC_00576. The sequence goes on from NZ_CP107780.1 coordinate 6,925,159, forward strand.
CCCGGCACTCGGAGTCATCCGGGGCCGGATCCGGCGCCTGCTGCCCCCGTTGTGGGCGTTCAGCGCGGTGGCGCTGGCGCTGATGTTCCTCGGCGGCTGGGACCTGGCCAAGGATCCCGACCACGGCGGCACCTGGGGCCTGGTCGAACTCCTCAACTACCTCATTCCGATCGGCGCCCCGCCCTACCCGTGGAGCATCGGCTCCAAGTCCGGGATCCTGGAGAACACCTGGGCGGTCCAGGCCGCGGGCCCCCTCTGGTACCTGCGGGCCTACCTGTGGTTCGTGATCGCCTCACCGCTGCTGCTGTGGGCGTTCCGCCGGGTCCCCTGGGCGACACTGCTCGCTCCGCTGGCCCTGACGGCGGTCGTCGGGACGGGCCTCGTGAAGATCCCCGGCGACACGGGCAACGCGGTGACCGACTTCGCGGTGTACGGCGGCTGCTGGGTGCTGGGCTTCGCCCACCACGAGGGCCTGCTGAAGAAGATCCCGCGCTATGTCTCCGTGTCCTGCGCGGCCCTGCTCATGGCCTTCGGCATCTGGTGGGCCTCGGGGCACAAGGGCCCCGACGGCTGGGACCTGAACGACATCCCGCTGGCCCAGGCGATGTGGTCGTTCGGGTTCGTGGTGATCCTGCTCCAGTACTCCCCGTCGTGGCAGGAGCTGCCGGGGCGCCTGGCGAAGTGGGACAGGCTGGTCACCCTGTCCAACAACAGGGCCGTCACGATCTACCTGTGGCACAACCTCCTGATCATGGCCACGGTCCCCCTGATCGACCGTGTGTACCAACTCCCGTTCATGACCGACGGGATGACGTCCGCGCTGGACTCGACGTACAACCTCTGGATGTTCGTCCTGGTGTGGCCCCTGATCGGCCTGACGATCCTGGCGCTGGGCTGGATCGAGGACGTCGCCGCCAAGCGGAGCCCACGGCTGTGGCCGGACGGGGCGAAGCGTGGGGGAGGGCGACGGAGGGGGTGAGCAGAGACGGGGAAAGAGAGGTTGCTACGGCGTCCGGCGAGGGGACGCCGCGTACGAGATGAACGTCGTCCAGGTGGAGGGGGCGACGGTGAGGTGGGGGTCGTCGGTGCGTTTCGAGTCGCGGATGTGGATGGTGGTGGGGTCGGTGGCTATCTCGATGCAGTTCGAGCCGTCTCCGCTGTAGCTGGACTTCCGCCAATGGCTGGTGTGCACGGTTGGTCTCCTCAGGTGTCCCGGATGATGCGGTGGATGAAGTCGGCTGACTCGGTGGGACGGAGTGCGCAGGACTCCATGCGGTCCAGTACGGCACGGTACTTACTCAACTGGGTTTCCGCGTCCAGGAAGTCGCAGGCGCCGTAGTGAGTGTCCAGCTGCACCGTGTCGAGTTGGGGGACGGGGCCCGCGACGTAGTCGAAGGACTGGCCGGTGGTCGGGAAGTCGGGCGCCCCGAAGGGGACCACCCTGACGGTGACGTGTGGCAATTCGCTCATGTCGGTCAGGTGCTTAAGCTGTCCACGAGCGACAATAGGGCCACCCAAGTCCATGCGGAGAGCGGCCTCGTGGATGATCGCCGTGTACGGGGGCGGGTTCTCCCGGTGCAGTACGCCTTGCCGCTTGATGCGGTGGGTGAGGCGGTGCTCGATTTCGTACTGCCGCATGGGCGGAGCCACTTGTTCAAAGAGCGCGCGTGCGTGATCCGTGGTCTGCAACAAGGCGGGGATGTGGACGATGAGCGCCACACGCAGGGCAACGGCGTGGTGTTCTAGCTCGGCCAGGTCGTTCAGGGCGACGGGTACGTGGTCGTGGTAACCCTCCCACCAGCCCCGGACGCGCCGACCTGTCATCGCGGCAAGGGCCTCGACGAGACGGTCGTCCGTGCAGTCGTACGCACCTGCCATGGAACGGACCTTGTCGGCACTGACGGGTGTCCGTCCAGTCTCGACCATGCTTACCCGCGCCTGGTTGACGCCTAGAAGCGGGGCGGCGCCCGTGGTCGTGAGCCCGGCACGCTCGCGAAGCTTGCGCAGCTCGGCACCCAGCCTCCGTTGCCGCAGCGTGGGGTTGTTCGTGGGCGGCACAGCGTCTCCTTTCAGGCCGTGACGCGGCGTTGCTCTCCCTCACACGAGTGAAGGTTGAAGCTATCCAACTAGAAACGTTAGAGATCTCTAATGCTCTCCCTTATGGTAGCCGCATACCGCCCAACTGCCCGCGCCCATAAGCCGGAAGCGCGCCTACCTCAGGCACAGCCACCGCCGGACGCATTGGTCGGGCAAGTCCAAGTCCCCTTCCCTCCGGAGCCATTCATGGTCACCGTAGTCCTGCCCGCCACCTGGGTGTACGCCCTCCGTCTGCCACATGACCCCCGAGCTGCACGCGTCGCACGCATGACCGTACGGGCCGCTCTGAACGGTCACGGCATGCACGAAGTCGTCGACATCGTGGAGCTGTTGACGTCCGAGCTGGTGACGAACGCGTACCGGCACACGAAGGGGCCCGCTTCGCTGCGGCTGACGGCGTTGGAGGGCGGGCGGTTGCGGGTGGGGGTGTGGGATTCGAGTTCGCACATTCCGGCGCCCTTCGACAGGCCGCCGGGGGATCGAATGCCGGCTGCTCCGGAGGATGCGGAGGGCGGGCGGGGACTACTGCTGGTGCGGGAGTACGCCAGCTCGTGGGGTGGGTGGCCCCTCGGTGACGGCCTGCTCGACCGGGGCGCCGGGAAGCTGCTGTGGTTCGAGGTCGGCGGAAGAGGGGATTGGTGCTGAATCGGCAGCGGCGGCGGAGTCGGGTTCGTTCGCAGGGTCTGCTTGCGGAGTGGTACCGGCATACTGCTGTAGTGGCTGAGTCCGCAGACGGAAGCAGCAGGACGCCCTCCGGTTGGGGTTACGGGACGGAGCGGCTGCCGGTGATGCTCGACGAGCTGGCCGGCCATGGGAGCGGGTCCGTCGAACTGCCGCTGGATCTCGCCTGGTCCGGGCTGCGGGTATTCGACCTCGGTGACGTGAAGCTGCTGCTGGGGCTGTATCGGATCGTCCTCAACAACGGGTCCAGGAATGATTTCGTGCGGTACCTCAACCGCGAGCACCTCGTCCGGCACTGGCCGATCCTGCGCAAGATGCTGGGGCGCCGTGTGCGTGAAACGTGGGAGGACGCCTTCCCTGAGCTCCGGCGCCCCGGCACCGCATGAAGCGGCCTGCGCTGCACCGCCGTCTACTGGCGGATGCTCTCGTCGCGGGCGGTGACTACGAGCTCGCCCTTGCCTGTAGCTACGCCGTACAGGCTCATGGCCTGGTCGCTCGCCTCAGCCAGGACCTGGATTTCGCGACCCGGTATCCCGCGTCGATACCCGACATCGTCCAGCGCCTCGCGGACGGTCTGATCGGCAAGGGCGGGGCGGTTTCCGTGGTGGACGTCAGACCGCTGAGGGCTCGGCTGCTGGTCGGCCCGAGTGACCGCAGAACTGACAGCGGACTACTGCGGCTGTTGCGTCGGCTTCCACACCATCTGGTGCCCCGACTGCTGCGGCTACGACGGCTGTGCCACCTGCCGCCGCACCCTGCGCTTACGCTGCCCGGCCTGCGACAGCGGCACCCTGGCGCCCATCCAGTGGTAGCGGACCGGGCGGGCACGTGCCTGAGGGCCGTCCCGGTGGGTCGGGAACGGCCCCGAGGAACTGTCGACAGTTCCTCGGGGCCGTTTTTGTTGCGTCAGCCGTCAGCCGTCCTCTTCCTCGTCGACGGGGCCGAGTTTCGGGAGTACGTCCGTGTCCAGGCCGTACTCGTCGAAGATGTCACCCAGCGCCCGTGCCATGGAGTCCAGCCCGGCCTCCCGGACGATGACGAGGTCCCGTACCTGGAAGTACTGACCGCCCAGGCACTCACCCGTGCTCGCCCAGTGATCCATGACCGAGTCGATCGCGGACCGGGTCAGCAGCGTCGCGCTCCACCGCATCCCGTCGGGGGCGGTGATCACGGCGTCCACGTTGTCGACGGAGGACAGGTCGTCGCCGTCCCCGAGGAAGAAGAGGACCTCCAGCTTCGCGGTACCGACGTTCTTGACGGTCCGGTGTTGCGGGAAGGGAGCGTCACTTTCCATACAGTTTCTTCAATCTGTCGAAGACCTGGCTCTCGAACCGCTTGTCCGATTTGGCGACGATCTCGACCGTGCCGTCCAGCACCCGGAAGAACAGCCGGCCGCCGTTCTTGGCTCGGGCGTAGCTGACGCCCGTCGCCTTGTCGTACTTGTTGTACATGCCAGGGTTCAGGTTGCCATTGGCCAGCTGCTTGAACATGCTGTCCAGGTCCGCCTGGACATCGGCGTTCTGCGTCGCCTTGCGGGCCAGCCTGGTCAGGACCGAGTCCTTGCCGATGGACGAGGTCATGCACATCTTGGGCGCGGCGGTGGCCGAGGCCCGGACGGCAGGTGCGGCGGCGCGCTTGGCCGGGGCCAGAGAGGCCGCGCCCAGCACGTCGTCCGCGATGCTCAGCAGGCACTTCGCGGGCGCGCTGCCCTTGCGCAGCGTCTCCAGCAGCTTCCGGAGCCGGTCCAGGGTGTGTTTGGCCTGAGCCACGTCGTCGAGGAACTTGCCGATGCCGCTGGCGACCTTGACGATCGCCCTGCTGACGGCCGGGAGCTTGCCGACCGCCAGGGCCAGGGTGCCCACGTCGACCAGCGACCACAGGCAGCTCTCGACGTCGCCCGTACCGAAGCAGCGCTTGAGGTTCTCCACGCCGATGACTTCGAGCAGGATTTCGGCGCCGTTCTCCTTCACCCAGTCGATGACATCCATGGACGCCAGCGCCTTGGCGGCCTTGTAGTCGTCGACGCAGCTCTGGCCGCACTGGGTGAACAGCAGCGCCTCGTCGCTCGCGGACAGACCGGGGCCGCTGTCAGGGGCGCCCGTGGCGTTGGCAGCGCGCAGCTCCTGGATCGCCTTGCGTTCCTCCTCTTCGGCACTGTCTGCCGCCGCGTCGGCGTCCTTGGCGGCGCTGTCCGCGTTCTTCGCGGCGGTCTCCGCCGTGGCGGCGTCCTTCTCAGCCTGGGTCGCGGTGCTGCGCGCGGAAGCGGCGTCCGCGTTGGCCGCGTCGGCCGCCGTACGGGCCCCCGCCGCGTCGCGTTCGGCCTCGGTGGCCTCGTTGTTCGCGGCGGTGGCCTCGCTCTTCGCGGTGTAGGCCGCGGCCTGGGCGAAGGCGGCGTCGGAGCTCGCCTGAGCGTCGTACGCCTGGGCGTTGGCGTCTGCCTTCTTGGCCGCCTCCGCTGCCTTGGCGGCTTCGGCGGCCGAGGTACGAGCGGCTGTCACCGAGGCGGCGGCCTTCGCGGCGTCGGCGGCGGCGTTGGCGGCCGCCGTGGCGGCGGCCTTGGCGTCGGCGGCTGCCTTGTCAGCCAGCGCCTTCGCGGTCGCGGCGGCCTTCGCCGCGTCGTCGGCTTTCGCCTTGGCCGCTGTTGCCTGCTGCTCGGCGAGGGTCAGCGAGGTCTGGCCGGTGAGGACCGCATATGCGGCGGCGGAGTCGGTCTCCTTATAGGGGGTGCCGATGTTGATGGCGTCGTTGGCGGGCTTGATGACCTCGGCCGCCGAGTCGCGGGCCGCGCTGGCGGCCTCGCTCGCCGCGTACGCCTGGCCAGCGGTGACCGCGGCCCAGGTGGCCGTCTTCAGGGCCTCTTCGCGGGCGGCCGTGGCCTGCTGCCGGGCGGTGATGGCAGCAGCGGCTGCCTTCTTGGCCTCGACCTCGGCGTTCTCGGCGTTCTTCTGTGCCGCTGCCGCCGCACTGATCGCCGTAGCGGCGGCAGCATGCGCGGTGACGGCAGCGGCGTGCGTGGTGAGCGCGGCGGCGGTGGCGCCGTCGGCTGCGGACTGGGCCGTGGCGGCGGCAGCGTCGGCGCGGGTGGCGGCGGCGCGGGCGTTGACGGCGGCGGTCGTGGCGGTCGCCGCGTTCTGCTGGGCACTGGCCGCTGCCGACGTCGCTGTGTTCGCGGCGCCACGCGCCTCCGTGGCGGCGGCCCGGGCCTCGGTTGCGGCAGCGGAACCGGCGGCTGCCGCCGCTGCCGCTTCGAGGGCGGCGGCCCGTGACAGCGCGGCCTGCTTGGCGTCCTCAGCGGCCCTGGCCCGGTCCCGTGCCTCATAGGCCTGCTGTTGCGCCTCAAGGGCGGCGGCACTGCGGTCGGAGGCGGTGGCACCCGCCGTCTCGGCCGCCCCCCGCGCGGTGGCGGCCGTCGCCGCGTCCGCCTTTGCGCGGGTCTCGGCGTCCTGGGCCTTGGCGCGTTCGCGGGTGGCGGTGGCGTGTTCGGTCTTCGCGATGTCGCGGGCCGTCTCCGCTTCGGCGCGCCGGGCGGCGGCCGTGGCGGCGCCCGTCCTCGCGGTCTTCTCGCCGGCCTCGGCGGTTGCCTGCGCGGCCTTCGCCTTGGCGGCGTTGGCAGCGGCTTCCTTGGCCTGTACGTCGGCTGCCGTCGCGGCGGCCTTCGCCTGGGCGGCGGCCTCCTCGGCGGCGGCCCGGCGGAACTCGGTGTTCAGCGCGTGCGCCTGCGTCTGCGCCAGCGCGAACTGCGCCTTACTGTCGGCGACGGTGGCCTTGGCGGCGTTCACCGCGGTCTGGGTGGCCTTGGCGGCCGCCTGGGCCGCCGCGTACGAGGCCTTCACGACCTGCGCCGACTGCTGGGCATACAGCAGGCCGCGCCCGCGTGGCATCTTGGCCGCGTCGGCGATGGCGTACGCGCTGGTCTGGGCGGTGGCCGCCTTGTCGGCGGCGCCCTTGGCCGCGGTTACCGCCTGGTTGGCCAGGGTGAGCTGGGCTGAGACCCGGGTGCGGGCGTTGGCCAGGTCGGTGGTGGCCTTGGTGAAGACGGCGGCCTTGGGACGGTGGATGTCGTCCTTGGGCTGCCCGGCCCAGTACTTCTGCCAGACCAGGATCTGCTCGGCGAGCCAGGCCTGTGCGATCCCCTCGATCATCGCGTCGGTCGCCTTGTGCACCTGCGCGGCGGCGGTCACCTCGGCGGCCATGATGTCGCCGCGGGGCTTGGCCTGGGCCGCGTACTCCGCCTCCCACTCCGCATAGGCGGTGGCGGTCACCGAGGCGAGTACCCGGCGCGGGTCGATGGGGTTCCAACTGTCGCAGTTGCCCCAGGCGATCTTGAGCTGTTCCACCTCCAGCCGGTACTCGACGCTGTCCTCCGTCGGCGCCTGCCGGGGGAAGCCGCCCTGCCGCAGATAGCGCGCGATGTCGCTCGCGGTGGTGCTGTTGTGCGGCGCGGTGAGGTAGCTGGGGGACAGCGTCAGGTCGGCGATCCGGTCGTCGCCGGGGTCTTTGCCGGCGTTGGCCGTGTTCAGCTTCTTGGCGCTGTCGATGGCGGCGGCGCCGGGAACGCTGCGGCCGTCTTCCCCGAAGCGGTCGTACAGTCGCAACTGCGGGCCGATCGTGAATGCCCGGATCTTCCCGTCGAACTCGGGGGCGTGCAGGGTGACGGCATCGTCACCGCCGAAGTAGGACAGGGCGTACACCCTGTTGGCGGCCTCCCAGCGGGCAGTGCTCGCGTTGGAGGCGTCGACGTAGTCGGAGACACCGGCCACGTCGACGGTCACCGCGTCGTCCAGGACACTGGGATAGATGTTGGCCCTGCGGTACAGGGCCGCGGCCAGCTCGGCGTCAGTGCCGCCCAGGGCCTTCGACGCGGCGGTCTTCAGTGCTGGCCCGCCGATGTGAAGGCCGAAGCCGGCCTCGCAGCGGTCGGCGCGGACATCCTCGCCGAAGGTGATCCGGTTGCCACCGGTGTCCGGCAGCGGATCGGGGGCGGCGCTCGCCGGTACGGCGTACACCAGGCCGGTGAGTACGGACACCGCTGTCGCCAGCGCGAGGCCGGCCAGCCCCTTGCGCGGGCCGTAGGATCTGGATCTGCTGCGGGGGGCGCCCCGCGAAAGTAACGCTCTGCGCACTTTGCTTCCTGTCTTCTCGGCTGAAGGATCGGCCCGGGAGGGGAAGCGGCGAAACGCGTCACAGAGCAGCAGGAACCATGGACGGTACGTCGGAGAACAGGTGCGAGAACGTGCCCGGACGCGGGCAGGGAGCGTGCGCGGTACTGGTCGGGCACGGCACTCCTTGCCCCACTTCCCCCGTGGGCACAGCGATCTTGGCACATCGAACTGGCTTGCGAAAGGGACTTATTGAGGTCGATCCGGCCGCCGGGGTCCACTCACCGGGCCATCGGTCCGAGGGTCCGCCGTGCCCTGGCCGTGACCTCCCTCTGCGTAACCTCTCATCCCACCTCCTCGCGGGGTGAGAGCAAAGTTCCCTTCCGGTCACCCACAGCCACAGTGCGGAAACGCGCTCTATCTACCTTCGGGACTCATCACCGCTCAGCACCCCAAAAAGAACCACCCGAGCCCCGGACCACCGTGGAGGCGTCATGACAGCCCCTAGTTCAGCCCCCGCACCCGGCAAGGGAGGCCGCTGGATCGAGCACTGGGATCCCGAGGACGAGGCCTTCTGGAACGCGACCGGGGAGAAGGTTGCCCGCCGCAACCTGTTCTTCTCCGTCCTCTCCGAGCACATCGGTTTCTCCATCTGGACACTGTGGTCCGTGATGGTGCTGTTCATGGGACCGGAGTACGGGCTCACCCCGGCCGACAAGTTCTTCATCGTGTCGATGGCCACGGCCGTCGGCGCTGTCGTCCGCGTCCCCTACACCTTCGCCGTCGCCCTCTTCGGTGGCCGGAACTGGACCATCGTCTCCGCGTCGCTCCTGCTCATCCCGACGATCGCGGCGTTCATCGTCATGGAGCCGGGAACCTCGTTCAACACGTTCCTGGCGTGCGCCATGCTCGCCGGCATCGGTGGCGGCAACTTCGCCTCCAGCATGACCAACATCAACGCCTTCTTCCCGCTCAGGAAGAAGGGGTGGGCTCTCGGACTCAACGCCGGCGGCGGCAACATCGGTGTCCCGGTCGTGCAGCTCATCGGTCTCGCCGTCATCGGGGCGAGCGGCGGTCCGCGGGTGCTCCTGGGGATCTACATCCCCCTCATCCTCATCGCCGCCGTCCTCGCCGCGTTCTACATGGACAACATCGCGCACCTGAAGAACGACACCGGCGCCGCCAAGGACGCCGTCAAGGACGCGCACACCTGGATCATGTCCTTCCTCTACATCGGGACGTTCGGGTCGTTCATCGGCTACAGCTTCGCCTTCGGCCTGGTCCTGCAGACCCAGTTCGGCCGTACGCCGCTCGAGTCCGCGTACGTCACCTTCATCGGCCCGCTGCTCGGCTCGCTCATCCGGCCTGTGGGCGGCGCCCTCGCGGACCGCTTCGGCGGGGCGAAGATCACGCTGTACAACTACGTCGGCATGGCCGCCGCCACCGGTGTCATCGTCGTCGCGTCCATGCAGAAGTCGCTGCCCCTGTTCACCACGGCCTTCATCTTCCTGTTCGTCCTCTCCGGCCTCGGCAACGGCTCGACCTTCAAGATGATCCCCGGCATCTTCCAGGCCAAGGCAATCGCCAAGGGACTGGAGGGCGAGGAGGCCGCGGCCTACGGCCGTCGCCTGTCCGGCGCCTCCATGGGGCTCATCGGTGCGGTCGGCGCGCTCGGCGGCCTCGGTATCAACCTCTCCCTTCGCCAGTCGTTCCTGAGCGTCGGCTCCGGCACCGGTGCCTTCGTCGCCTTCCTCGCCTTCTACGGGGTCTGCTTCCTGGTCACCTGGGCCGTATACCTTCGCCGCCCGGCGACCGCACAGACGGCCGAAACCACAACCTCGGAAGCAAAGCCGCAGCTCAGCTACGCCGAGGTGTGACCTTCGCCCAAAGGGGCTTAAGTAACACCAGCGACATGTAGTCGAACCGAGCCTGTCACGCGCCGTTGACAGGCTCGTTCGGCACGCTTGTGCAGACGTGACCCGACTGCGGGACGAGAGCCATGTACGACGAACAGCAGCGACCAGAACACGGCCCACCGGACCACGGGCCCCTCGCGGGGTTCACCGTGGGTGTCACCGCCGCGCGTCGGGCCGACGAGCTCGGGACACTCCTCCAGCGGCGGGGCGCCGCCGTCATACACGCCCCCGCCCTGCGGATCGTGCAGCTCGCAGATGACAGCGAGCTGCTCGCGGCCACCAAGCAGCTGATCGCCCAGGCGCCGGACATCGTCATCGCCACCACCGCCATCGGCTTCCGGGGCTGGATCGAGGCCGCCGACGGCTGGGGGCTCGGCGACGACCTGCTCGCCTGTCTCAGCGGCGTGGAACTGCTGGCGCGCGGCCCCAAGGTCAAGGGGTCCGTCCGGGCGGCCGGGCTCACGGAGGAGTGGTCGCCGTCCTCCGAGTCCATGGCCGAGGTGCTCGACCGGCTCCTGGAGGAGGGTGTCGAGGGGCGCCGTATCGCCATCCAGCTGCACGGCGAGCCCCTGCCCGGCTTCGTCGAGTCACTGCGTGCCGCGGGCGCCGAGGTCGTCGGGGTGCCCGTCTACCGGTGGATGCCGCCGGAGGACATCGGCCCCGTCGACCGGCTCCTCGACGCCACCATCTCGCGCGGCCTGGACGCGCTCACCTTCACCAGCGCCCCCGCCGCCGCGTCCCTCCTCTCCCGCGCCGAGAAACGGGGCCTGCTCCCCGAGCTCCTCGCCGCCCTCAACCACGACGTCCTCCCCGCCTGCGTCGGCCCGGTCACCGCGCTGCCGCTCCAGGCCCACGGCGTCGACACGGTGTCCCCCGAACGCTTCCGGCTCGGCCCCCTCGTACAGCTCCTCTGCCAGGAACTCCCGGCCCGCGCACGGGCGTTGCCCATCGCCGGGCACCGGGTCGAGATCCGCGGCCACGCCGTCCTCGTCGACGGCGCCCTGCGGCCTGTACCGCCCGCCGGAATGTCCCTGATGCGGGCCCTGTCCCGCCGCCCCGGCTGGGTCGTGGCCCGCGCCGAACTCCTGCGCGCGCTGCCCGGAGCCGGCCGCGACGAGCACGCCGTGGAGACGGCGATGGCCCGCCTGCGCACGGCTCTCGGCGCGCCCAAACTGATCCAGACGGTCGTCAAACGCGGCTACCGGCTGGCCTTGGACCCAGCGGCCGACGCCAAGTACGCCGACGCGTAGCCGCTTCCACTCACGACCAGTACACGGGCCTGACAGACCAGCGCGGTCGTCGCAGGGTCGACGATCCGTGCCGGGTCGCCAGGCAGCCTCGGAGGAGTCGCGCCCCGACAGGGTCGCAGAGAACTGCGCGCCCAGCCCCCACGGCCCGCGGGCGAACGACCCGCGTGTCCCGCGCAGCGGAGTGCCCTCACCGACCCGCGGGTGAGCGACCCGCGTGTCCCGCGGAGCGGAGTGCCCTCACCGGCCCGCAGGTGAACGACCCGCGTGTCCCGCGGAGGGAGTGCCCTCACCGGCCCGCGGGTGAGCGACCCGCGTATCCCGCAGGGCGAGCCCCACCGGCCCGCGGGTGAACGATCCGCGTGTCCCGCGGAGCGGAGTGCCCTCACCGGCTCGCGGGTGAGCGATCCGCGTGTCCTGCGGGGCGAGCCCCACCGGTCCGCGGGTGAGCGATCCGCGTGTCCTGCGGGGCGAGCCCCACCGGTCCGCGGGTAATCGACCCGCCTGTCCCGCGGAGCGGAGTGCCCTCACCGGTCCGCGGGTGAGCGAACCGCGTGTCCCGCGGGGCGAACTCCACCGGCCCCCGGGTGAGCGACCCGCCTGTCCCGCGGAGCGAACTCCACCGGCCCGCGGGCGAACGATCCGCGTGTCCCGCGGAGCGAGCCCCACCGGCCCGCGGGTGAGCGAACCGCCCTATCCCGCAGGGCTTCGCGCCTTCACCGACCGTGCCGAACGAACCGCGTATCCCGCGGAGCGAACTGCACGAGGGGTTCCGGCTGCGAGAGCGGGCAGGCACTGTAGAGGGAACGGTTCCCCGGACTCCCCTCACTGGCATCCCACCGGCAACTCACCGGCATCCCCTGTGCCCCGTACGGTGGCGACTCCTAGGCGGTGACAGGCACATGGCATCGGAGACGACCGTGGCCACAGCCTCGTACGAGCTGCGTTTCGACGCCGGGCGGATCTGCCTGGACCTGCTGGCGACCGCCCACCCCGACGAACGGCTCGGTGCCGTCGGGCCGCTCCGCGCCTGGATCGCCGCATCCGGGCTCGTCCCGGCGGGCACGCCGCTGCGCCACGTCGACGACTCCTGGGTCGCGCACTTTCGCGAACTGCGGTCCCTGACCGGCCGGTTGACCGGCCAGCTGGTGCACAACCCCCCGACCGCCGACCCCCGTTCCCTGGACCACGCCCTCACCCGCCTGAACGAACTCGCCCGCCCGGCGCCCCCGGCCACCCGCGCCGTCCGTGCCGCGGACGGCACGCTCGTACGGGAGTTGCACGGGCCGCCCGACTGTGCGGGCCTGCTCGGCGCGGTCGCCCGGGACGCCGTGGAACTGCTCACCGACCCCGAGGCGCGCGCGTGTCTGCGCCAGTGCGAGGGTGACAACTGCCCGATCGTCTATCTCGACACGTCCCGGGGCAGGCGGCGCAGATGGTGTTCGAGTGAGATCTGCGGCAACCGGGAACGGGTCGCGAGGCATCGTCGGCGGGCTGCCCTGGCACGCGCGTAGACCGTTCGGAGTGTGTTCACAGATCGCCCATAGCGGGCCCGTTCGCCGAAATCGGGCGTACCAACTTCCGCAGGTTGCAGTGACCTTGGTTACACGTGTGTTTCCAGTCGGCGCGCCGCGGGCATCGCCCCGATCTTGCCAATGTGGCGGAAATGTAAAGCACTTGCGGCAGGAATGTGCTCTCTTGTCCCTCACGTCGCGTCCAGATAAAGAAAGTTGTGGTCGCACGTTGAACATCCCGCACCCGCCTTCCGTACCTCGGGGGGAGCGACCGACCGGGAGAACCCGGGACAGCGGAGGTGGGCGTGCGCAAGGATTCCGTCGTGGCCAATGAACGAGCACCGAGGGCCCGACATCGCATGTCCCAGCCCTCGGAACCCGACGAGGACCTGATGCGTGCGCTGTACCGAGAGCACGCAGGGCCCCTGCTGGCATACGTCCTCAGGCTGGTCGCCGGAGACCGGCAACGAGCCGAGGACGTCGTCCAGGAGACACTTATCCGTGCCTGGAAGAACGCCGGTCAGCTCAATCGGGCAACCGGTTCGGTACGCCCCTGGCTGGTGACGGTCGCCCGGCGCATCGTCATCGACGGTCACCGCAGCCGGCAGGCCCGGCCGCAGGAGGTGGACCCGTCGCCGCTGGAGGTCATCCCCGCGGAGGACGAGATCGACAAGGCGTTGTGGCTGATGACGTTGTCGGACGCGCTGGACGACCTGACCCCTGCCCACCGGGAGGTCCTGGTCGAGACCTATTTCAAGGGGCGTACCGTGAACGAAGCCGCCGAAACGCTGGGCATACCCAGCGGAACGGTGCGCTCACGGGTCTTCTATGCCCTGCGTTCGATGAAGCTCGCACTGGAGGAGCGGGGGGTGACGGCATGAGCATTTACGGGGGGTTCGGAGCGGGTAGTCCTGGTTCCATGCGAGGAATGCAGGGTTCCCAAGGCCCGAACGAACACGAAACCGTAGGCGCCTACGCCCTCGGCATCCTCGACGACGCGGAGGCCACGGCCTTCGAGACGCACCTCGCGGGCTGCGAATGGTGCGCCCAGCAGCTCGACGAGCTGGCCGGGATGGAACCGATGCTGGCCGCCCTCGCGGACCTGCCCGGTGCCCAGGGAACTCCCGCCATCGGCGAGTCGCTGTCCGCCCGCCCGAGCCCACAGCTCGCGACGCGGCTGGTCGACGAGGTCGCGGAACGGCGTGCGAGCAAGCGTCGGCGCAGCTTCTACATGGTGGCCGCCGCGGCAGCCCTCATCATCGGCGGCCCGACCGCGGTGTTCGCGACGACCGGCGGCGACACCACCAGCGTGGCCAAGCCCTCGCCGACGGTGACGACGAAGACGACCGGTTCCGCCAAGGACGACTTCGCCGGCATGACCGACCGGGTCTCCGCCACCGACCCCACCACCAAGGTCACCGCCACCGTGGCGATGACGCCGAAGGCCTGGGGTGTCAGCGCGGTCCTGGAGCTGGGGGGCGTCAAGGGCCCGCTGAAGTGCTCCCTGATCGTCGTCGGCAAGGACGGCTCACGCGAGACCATGTCCAACTGGTCCGTCCCGACGCCGGGCTACGGCATCAAGGACGCCACGACCGAAGCGGCCCGCAACCCGCTCTACATCCACGGCGGAACCGCCTTCAGCGCCGACCAGATCGACCACTACGAGGTTGTCGACTCCACCGGCAAGCAGCTCGTCGAGGTCGACGCCTGACGCTCAGCAACTGCTCAGCAACTGCTCCACAAACCATTTCACCGCCGCTCCGTGACCGCCCCAGGACACCTCGTACGAAGACTCGTACGGTGTCCTGGGGCGGACGCGTAGCATCACGGCCTTTCTTTCGCGTACGGTTGACGGCTGCCCAGCAAGTCAGAAGGGGGCCCGGTGGCCGCTCAGGCTCAGCAGGAAACGGCGCTCGTTCCGGTCGAGGACTCCTCAGTGCAGGACTCCGTCCGCGACCGCGAGATCAGCGTCGAACAGGAACATCTGGACCGGGTGTACCGGCGTCTTGAGGAGAAGATCAACGAGGCCGAGTTCCTCATGCACGACGCGGCCAAACGAGGCCAGGTCGGCACTCCGGGCGCGCTCGCCGAACGGGACGCCCAGGTGTTCCGCGCCGGCATCCACCTCAACAGGCTGAACAACGAGTTCGAGGACTTCCTCTTCGGCCGTATCGACCTGCTGCGGGGCATGGACGGCAAGAAGGGCCCGGACGGCGCCTACACGGCCGTGGAGGCCGCGGAAGGGGCCGTACGCCCCGACGGCACCGCCGACATCGCCGAGACCCTCCACATCGGCCGTATCGGCGTCCTCGACGAGGACTACTCGCCCCTCGTCATCGACTGGCGCGCGCCCGCAGCCGCGCCCTTCTACCGCTCGACCCCGGTCGACCCGGGCCGCGTGGTCCGCCGCCGCGTCATCCGCTCCAAGGGCCGGCGGGTCCTCGGCGTCGAGGACGACCTGATGCGTCCCGAGCTGAAGGCGTCCCTCGACGGCCACGAGCTCGCCGTGATCGGTGACGGCGCCCTGATGGCGGCCCTCGGCCAGGCCCGCAGCCACACCATGCGGGACATCGTGTCGTCCATCCAGGCCGAACAGGACCTGGTGATCCGCGCCCCCGCCGCCTCGGTGACGTACGTGGAGGGCGGGCCGGGAACAGGAAAGACAGCCGTCGCGCTCCACCGCGCGGCCTACCTCCTCTACCAGGACCGGCGCCGGTACGCGGGCGGCATCCTGATCGTCTCCCCGACCCCGCTCCTGGTGGCGTACACGGAGGGCGTCCTGCCGTCCCTGGGCGAGGAGGGCCAGGTCGCGATCCGCGCCATCGGCTCCCTCGTCGACGGCGCCGAGGCCACCCTGTACGACTCCCCGGCCGTGGCCCGAGCCAAGGGCTCGTACCGCATGCTCGCGGTGCTGCGGAAGGCCGCGCGGGGCGCCCTGGAGCAGTACGACTCGCCGACGGTGACGACCCGCCTGAGGGTCGTCGCCTTCGGCCGCCGTATCGAACTGGAGGCCCCGGAGCTGGCCCGCATCCGCGAGTCGGCGCTCAGCGGCACGGCTCCCGTCAACCTGCTGCGTCCCCGCGCCCGCAAGCTGCTGCTGGACGCCCTGTGGGCCCGCTCGGGCTCCCAGGGCCGGCACACGGACCCGGAACTCGCCGCGGAGCTGCGCTCCTCCTTCGACGAGGACGTCACGACCGAGGACGACTTCATCGCGTTCCTGGACGCCTGGTGGCCGGAACTGACCCCCGCGTCGGTCCTCACCGCCATGTCCGACGAGCGCCGCCTCGGCCGCTGGGCGCGCCGCATCCTCAACCCCGGCGAGGTCCGCCGGGTCGCCCGCGCCCTCAAGCGCGACGGCCTCTCGGTCCACGACGTGGCCATGCT
The DNA here is from genome assembly GCF_036345175.1 of Streptomyces sp. NBC_00576. NCBI lineage: Bacteria > Bacillati > Actinomycetota > Actinomycetes > Kitasatosporales > Streptomycetaceae > Streptomyces > Streptomyces sp. NBC_00576. The sequence continues at coordinate 6,941,097 of NZ_CP107780.1, forward strand.
GGATGAGCTGGGCGCGATCCTCGGCACCCCGGCCCGCCCCCGCAAGAGACGCGACCTGGACCCCATGGACCAGCTCAGCGGCCTCGAGGAACTGATGCCGGTACGGGAGGAGACACAGCGCGAACGGGCCGAGCGGCTCGCCCAGGAGCGCACCGAGTACGCCCACGTCATCGTCGACGAGGCCCAGGACCTCACGCCGATGCAGTGGCGCATGGTCGGCCGCCGTGGCCGGCACGCCACGTGGACGGTCGTCGGCGACCCGGCCCAGTCCTCCTGGTCCGACCCCGACGAGGCGGCACAGGCCCGTGATGAGGCCCTGGGCAGCCGCCCGCGGCGCCGCTTCACCCTCACCGTCAACTACCGAAACCCGGCCGAGATCGCCGAACTGGCCGCCAAGGTCCTGGCCCTGGCCATGCCGGGCTCGGAGTCCCCGAGGGCGGTCCGCTCGACGGGCGTGGAGCCCCGTTTCGTTCCGGTCAGGGGCTCCCTGGCCCAGTCGGTCCGTGACGAGGCCGCCCGCCTCCTCGACCTGGTCGACGGCACGGTCGGCGTCGTCGTGGCCATGAACCGCCGCGAGGAGGCGGCCCGCTGGCTGGCGGGCCTGGGCGACCGCGTGGTGGCCCTGGGCAGCCTGGAGGCCAAGGGCCTGGAGTACGACGCCACAGTGGTCGTCTCCCCGGCGGAGATCGCCGACGAGAGCCCCGCCGGCCTGCGCGTCCTGTACGTCGCCCTGACCCGCGCCACCCAGCAGCTCACGGTCGTCTCGGCGGACCGCGACGAGCCCGATGCACGAGGGGTGCCGGACCTTCTCCGAGACTGAGGCCAAGTCTGTGGCCGATGGGAATTGCCTTACGGGGATCGTTTGTTACCGTTGACGTGGCACCGGCTCGATCCAAGCCCCCGGGCCCAACCTTCGTCGCTTCGAGCGACCACTTGCCGCGAGGCGAGCATGGCGGGTCGGTGCCACTGAGCATGAAGAGGTCCACGTCACCTGGTGACGTGGACCTCTTTGTCGTCTCTGCCATCTTTGCCGTCAAGAACATATTGAGAACAAAACGTTCGCAATCGAGGCCCCGCTACCAGCTACCGCGCGGTAGGTGCGACGATCGGACGGCAAACCAAGCATCAGGGTGAAAGCAGAAGGAAGTCGGCCATGGCAACGGCGCCCAGCGTCTCCTACTCGATCACGGTCCGGTTGGAGGTGCCCGCGAGCGGAACCGCGGTCTCCCAGATCACCACCGCCGTTGAGTCCTCCGGAGGCTCGGTGACCGGCCTCGACGTCACCGCTTCCGGCCACGAACTGCTCCGGATCGACGTCACCATCGCGGCGACCTCGACCGCGCACGCCGACGAGATCGTGCAGAAGCTCCGCGGCATCGAGGGCGTCAGCCTCGGCAAGGTCTCGGACCGTACGTTCCTCATGCACCTCGGCGGCAAGATCGAGATGCAGTCCAAGCATCCGATCCGCAACCGTGACGACCTCTCCATGATCTACACCCCGGGCGTGGCCCGGGTGTGCATGGCGATCGCCGAGAACCCCGAGGATGCCCGCCGCCTCACCATCAAGCGCAACACCGTCGCGGTCGTCACGGACGGCTCTGCGGTCCTGGGCCTCGGCAACATCGGCCCCATGGCCGCCATGCCGGTCATGGAGGGCAAGGCGGCCCTCTTCAAGCGCTTCGCCGACATCGACGCCTGGCCGCTGTGCCTGGACACCCAGGACACCGACGAGATCGTCGCGATCGTCAAGGCGATCGCCCCGGGCTTCGCCGGCATCAACCTCGAGGACATCTCGGCCCCCCGCTGCTTCGAGATCGAGGCCCGCCTGCGCGAGGCCCTCGACATCCCCGTCTTCCACGACGACCAGCACGGCACCGCGATCGTCGTCCTCGCGGCCCTCACCAACGCCCTGCGCGTCACCAACAAGTCGATCGGTGACATCCGGGTCGTCATGTCGGGCGCCGGCGCGGCCGGTACGGCCATCCTCAAGCTGCTCATCGCCGCGGGAGTCAAGACCGCCGTCGTCGCCGACATCCAGGGCGTCGTCCACGCGGACCGCGCGGACCTGGTGAACGCCGCCCCGGACTCCCCGCTGCGCTGGATCGCCGACAACACCAACCTGGAGGGCCTCACAGGGACCCTCAAGGAGGCCGTGCGAGGCGCCGACGTCTTCATCGGTGTCTCGGCCCCGAACGTCCTCGACGGCGACGACGTGGCCGCGATGGCGGAGGGCGCCATTGTGTTCGCGCTCGCGAATCCCGACCCCGAGGTCGAGCCGACGATCGCCCGCCAGACGGCCGCCGTCGTGGCCACCGGCCGCTCGGACTTCCCGAACCAGATCAACAACGTGCTGGTCTTCCCGGGTGTCTTCCGCGGTCTCCTGGACGCGCAGTCCCGCACGGTCAACACCGAGATGATGCTCGCGGCGGCGACCGCACTCGCGAACGTCGTCACCGAGGACGAGCTGAACCCGAACTACATCGTGCCGAGCGTCTTCAACGACAAGGTGGCCGGTGCGGTGGCGGGTGCGGTGCGGGAGGCCGCGAAGGCGGCGGCCGCCGCCGACAGCGCGTCCGGCGTCTGAGGACGGGGCCCGTTCAGGGCCCACGCACGCAATGATGTGACGGTTGCCACGGGTGCCCGTACCGGCGCGTCGGGGGCGCCCGGCCCCCGGGCGCCTCTAGGGTGGCGGCCAGGTTCAGCCTGTCGGCCCCGGCCGCTGACGCTTTCCGTGTGACTCCCAAGGGTGTTCGTGTGACTCCCAGGGGTGCCGGATTGGCTTTCCCGCCGCAGGTGGGGGCAGGATGCGTCTTCGGGCGTGAGGGTCCGACGGCGGACCCGGGTCCGGGGACCCACCGAGGACCCTGGCAGCATCGGCTTCGCTGTGCCCCCCATGCGGCTCCGCCGCGGGGCACGCCTCAACAGCAAGAAGAACACGGGAGTAACAACATGAACCGCAGTGAGCTGGTGGCCGCGCTGGCCGACCGCGCCGAGGTCACCCGCAAGGACGCCGACGCCGTTCTGGCCGCGTTCGCCGAGACCGTCGGTGAGATCGTCGCCAAGGGCGACGAGAAGGTCACCATCCCCGGCTTCCTGACCTTCGAGCGCACCCACCGTGCCGCTCGCACCGCGCGGAACCCGCAGACCGGTGACCCGATCGACATCCCCGCCGGTTTCAGCGTCAAGGTTTCCGCGGGCTCCAAGCTCAAGGAAGCGGCGAAGGGCAAGTAACTCGCCGTAAGGCTTGTGACAACGCCAATGGGGCGGCACCCGGACTTCCGGGTGCCGCCCCATCGTTGTCGCTGTCACCAACGGCCTCGAACTCCCCCAGAGGGGGCCCCAGCCGGGCTGAACATGCCTAGCCGAGCGCCTTGCCCGGCAGCTCGACCTTCGCGCCCAGCTCCACGAGCTTCTCCATGAAGTTCTCGTAGCCCCGGTTGATCAGGTCGATGCCGTGCACCCTGGACGTCCCCTGGGCGGCCAGGGCGGCGATGAGGTACGAGAAGCCGCCCCGGAGGTCCGGGATGACCAGGTCGGCGCCCTGGAGGCGCGTGGGGCCCGACACGACCGCCGAGTGGAGGAAGTTGCGCTGGCCGAAGCGGCAGTGGGAGCCGCCGAGGCACTCGCGGTAGAGCTGGATGTGTGCACCCATCTGGTTGAGCGCGGAGGTGAATCCGAGCCGGGACTCGTACACCGTCTCGTGGACGATGGAGAGGCCGGTGGCCTGCGTCAACGCGACGACCAGCGGCTGCTGCCAGTCCGTCTGGAAACCGGGGTGTACGTCCGTCTCCAGCGCGATCGACTTCAACTGGCCGCCGGGGTGCCAGAAGCGGATGCCCTCGTCGTCGATCTCGAAGGCACCGCCCACCTTCCGGTAGGTGTTCAGGAACGTCATCATCGACCGCTGCTGGGCGCCGCGGACATAGATGTTGCCCTCTGTCGCCAGTGCCGCCGACGCCCACGACGCGGCCTCCAGACGGTCCGGGAGGGCCGCGTGGGTGTAGCCGCCGAGCGAGTCGACACCGGTGACACGGATGGTGCGGTCGGTGTCCATGGCGATGATCGCGCCCATCTTCTGCAGTACGCAGATGAGGTCCTCGATCTCGGGCTCCACGGCCGCGTTGGACAGCTCGGTGACGCCCTCCGCCAGCACCGCCGTCAGCAGGACCTGCTCGGTCGCGCCCACGGACGGGTACGGCAGCGCGATCTTCGTGCCGCGCAGCCGCTGCGGAGCCTCCAGGTACTGCCCGTCCGCCCGCTTCTCGATCGTCGCGCCGAACTGCCGCAGCACCTCGAAGTGGAAGTCGATGGGCCGGCCGCCGATGTCGCAGCCGCCGAGACCCGGGATGAACGCGTGCCCGAGGCGGTGCAGCAGCGGACCGCAGAGGAGGATCGGGATACGGCTCGACCCCGCGTGCGCGTCGATGTCGGCGACGTTGGCGCTCTCCACGTGCGACGGGTCCATGATCAGCTCGCCGGGCTCCTCGCCCGGACGGACCGTCACCCCGTGCAGCTGGAGCAGCCCGCGCACGACACGGACGTCACGGATGTCGGGGACATTGCGCAGTCGACTTGGCGCACTGCCCAGCAGGGCGGCGACCATGGCCTTCGGTACGAGGTTCTTCGCACCGCGGACACGGATCTCGCCCTCCAGCGGGGTGCCGCCGTGGACAATCAGTACGTCGTCTGTGCCGTTGACCGTCATGTATCTCGCGTTCCGATGAGTTGGGCGGGGAGTGTTGGCGGGCCCGTCGTGCAGGACGCGGTCGTACAGGCACGCGCAGGAGCCGAAGAGCAAGGGTAATCGCCGCACACCCCCCTTCTGTAAGCCCAAGTACCGCTCAGCCGTGTCATAGCTTTGCCACAACACGAACCGTTCGCCGCCGGGCACATGCGGTCACCGGCGCGGGCGCGCGCCCGCCCCGCTTCCGTACAGCCCCTGACCTGCCCTCACCCCGCTACCGCGATTGGTCCCCCGCACAGAGGGAAGATGCGAGATCATGTCTGGCATGACCGAGGTGTCCTCGCTCACAGGACGGCTGCTCGTGGCCACGCCCGCCCTGGCGGACCCGAATTTCGACCGCGCGGTGGTGCTTCTTCTCGACCACGACGAGAAGGGTTCCCTCGGCGTCGTCCTCAACCGTCCGACCCCGGTGGAGGTCGGGGACATCCTGGAGGGCTGGGCTGAACTCGCGGGCGAACCAGGGGTCGTCTTCCAGGGCGGCCCGGTCGCCCTCGACTCGGCGCTCGGCATCGCGGTCATCCCCGGCGGCGGCGGGTCGGGCGAACGCACACCCCTCGGCTGGCGGCGCGTGCACGGCGCGATCGGCGTCGTCGACCTGGAGGCGCCACCGGAGCTGCTGGCCAAGGCGCTGGGGTCGCTGCGCATCTTCGCCGGGTACGCGGGGTGGGGCCCGGGGCAACTGGAGGACGAGCTGACGGACGGCGCCTGGTACGTCGTCGAGTCGGAGCCCGGAGACATCTCCTCGCCGTCCCCGGAACGCCTGTGGCGCGAGGTCCTCAGACGCCAGCGCAGCGAACTGGCGATGGTCGCGACCTACCCGGACGACCCTTCGCTGAACTGAGAGGTGTGACCTTCAGTACCCTTGCCGTTATGAGCACTCTTGAGCCTGAGACCCAGCCCCAGCGCGGGACTGGTACGGGGACCCTCGTCGAACCGGCGCCGCAGACCTCGCACGGCGACGGCGACCACGAGCGCTTCGCCCACTACGTCCAGAAGGACAAGATCATGGCGAGCGCCCTCGACGGGACTCCCGTCGTGGCGCTGTGCGGCAAGGTCTGGGTACCGGGCCGCGACCCGAAGAAATACCCGGTGTGTCCCATGTGCAAGGAGATCTACGACTCCATGGGTTCCGGCGGCGACGAAGGCAAGGGCGACGGTAAGAAGTAGGCCGCGTCGGCTGGTCGTTGTTCTGCGCAAGGTCCTCAGGGTGCGATTTGGCGCGCCTTGGGGACCTTTGTGCTGTCTGTCGTTGCACGGGATGCGTCGGCCTGTCACAGAGTCGTGGAGACTGGTCCAGACCTCTTGTGGCCATGGCCAGGTAGTTCATAGCCTCCGTTGTGTTGTGCAGAGCGAAACATCCATTGCGCATGTTGCAACGCTTTCACCGGAGGAAACGCCAGATGAAGCTCTCTGTCCGATCTGCCCGATTGGTCGCCTCCATGGCCGCCCTGGCCCTCGCCGGGCTCACCGCCACCGCTTGTGCCCCCGAGACCTCGGACAACTCCTCCTCCGGCAAGGACGAGCAGACCGGCACCCTGCGCGTGTGGCTGTTCCAGGAGGTAGGCAACGCCCCGAAGGAGAAGGTCGTCACGTCGGTCGTCGACGCCTTCGAGAAGGTCCACGACGGCGCCGACGTCAAGGTCGAGTACATCCCCGTCGAGACCCGCGCCCAGCGCATCAAGGCCGCCTTCAACGACCCCAAGAGCGCCCCCGACGTCATCGAGTACGGCAACACGGACACCGCCGGGTACGTCCATGACGGCGGACTCCTCGACATCAGCAAGGAGTTCGCGGCCTGGAACGAGGCGAAGGACACCGACCCGACCGCCCGTCAGTCCGTCACCGTCGACGGCAAGGTCTACGGCGCCCCCTTCTTCGTCGGCGTCCGCGCCCTGTACTACCGCACCGACATCTTCAAGGAACTCGGCCTCGAAGTCCCGAAGACCATGGCCGGGCTGACCGAGACCGCGCATGCGATCCGCGCGGCCAAGCCCGACCTCTACGGGCTCGCGGTCGGCGGCGCCTTCACCTACGGCGCGATGCCGTTCATCTGGGCCAACGGCGGCGAACTCGCCACCGGCAGAGGCGGTTCGTACGCCTCCGCCATCGACACCGCCGCCGCCCAGAAGGGCATCAAGGCCTACACCTCCCTCTTCGGTGACGACAACTGCCCCGCCGCCAAGTGCGCGGGCATGGGCGGCAACGACACCATCACCGCCTTCGCCGCGGGCAAGGCCGGCATGGCGATCGGCGGCGACTTCAACCACACGGCCGTCGAGGCCGGCAAGGTCAAGGGCGACTACGCCGTCGTACCGCTGCCGGGCGTCGAGGCCGGCTCGGTGGCACCGGCGTTCGCGGGCGGGAACAACCTCGGTGTGCTGAAGACCACTTCGCACCGCACGCTCGCCGTCGAACTCATGGAACAACTCGCCTCGAAGCAGACACAGACCGAACTCTTCGACGCCATGGGCTTCCTGCCGACGTTCGCCGACACACGCGCCGTGGTCGCCAAGAAGCAGCCGTACGTCGCGCCCTTCGTGAAGACCCTCGCCGCGGGCACCAAGTTCGTACCGGCGTCGCCCGCGTGGTCCCAGATCGACTCCTCACTGGTCCTGCCGACGATGTTCCAGGAGATCGTCAGCGGCAAGAAGGATGTCGCGGCGGCTTCCGCGGCGGCGGCCAAGAAGATGGACGACGCGTTTGGCTCCGCGGGGTGACGCAGGTGGCAGCGCCTGATGGCTCGGGGGCTGATGAGCGTCGGCGGGTGCGGGTGGATCGTGGCTTGTCGCGCCCACGCGGCGGTAGCCGCAGATCCAGAACAGCCCCGCGCCCCTTTGGGGGTTGGACTACCCCTTGGTTGTATCTCGCCCCTGCTCTTGTGGTCCTTGGGGGGTTGCTCCTCTACCCCATTTACCAGCTCGGGCTGATCTCGTTCTTCCACTACACCCAGGCTCAGGTCAGCGGCGGTGAACCGGCCACCTTCGAGGGCTTCGCCAACTACCGGGAGATCTTCTCCGACTCCCAGTTCTGGCAGGTGCTGCTGGCGACCGTCGTCTTCGCGGCGGCCTGTGTGGTCTCCACGCTCTCCGTCGGCTGTGCCCTCGCCGTCCTGCTGACCCGTGTCCGTGCCCTGCCGCGTCTCGCGTTGATGCTGGCGGCGCTCGGCGCGTGGGCGACCCCCGCGGTCACCGGCTCCACGGTCTGGCTGTTCCTCTTCGACCCCGACTTCGGCCCGGTCAACCGGATGTTGGGCCTCGGCGACCACTCATGGACGTACGGACGCCTGAGCGCCTTCTTCCTCGTCCTGCTCGAAGTGGTGTGGTGCTCCTTCCCGTTCGTGATGGTCACGGTGTACGCGGGCATCCGCGCCGTCCCGGCCGAGGTGCTGGAGGCGGCGGCCCTGGACGGCGCCTCCCAACTGCGCATCTGGCGCTCGGTGCTGGCGCCGATGCTCCGACCGATCCTGGTGGTCGTCACCATCCAGTCGGTCATCTGGGACTTCAAGGTCTTCACCCAGATCTATGTGATGACCAACGGGGGCGGCATCGCCGGCCAGAACCTCACCCTCAACGTCTACGCCTACCAACAGGCCTTCGCCTCCTCCCAGTACAGCCTCGGCTCGGCGATCGGGATCGTGATGCTGCTGATCCTGCTCGCCGTGACGCTCGTGTACCTGCGGCTGCTGCGCAGGCAAGGGGAGGAGTTGTGATGTCCGGCAACGTTGTCCGAGGGGGACGCCGCTTCGTACGGCGGCCCTGGCGGCTGGCCGCCGAGGTGTCGGCGCTGCTGATCGCGGCCGTCGTCGCCTTCCCCCTCTACTGGATGGTGCTCAGCGCCTTCAAACCGGCCGGCGAGATCGAGTCGACCGAGCCGCGCCCCTGGACGCTATCCCCTTCCCTGGACTCCTTCCGGCGTGTCTTCGGGCAGCAGGAATTCGGCCGGTACTTTCTCAACAGCCTTGTGGTCGCCTGCTCCGTGGTCGTCGTCTCGGCGCTGATCGCGTTTCTCGCGGCTACCGCGGTGACCCGATTCCGGTTCCGTTTCCGGACCACCCTGCTGATCATGTTCCTGGTGGCCCAGATGGTGCCCGTGGAGGCGCTCACGATCCCGCTGTTCTTCCTCATGCGGGACTTCGGGCAGCTGAACACACTGGGCGCCCTGATCCTGCCGCACATCGCCTTCTCGCTGCCCTTCGCGATCTGGATGCTGCGGGGCTTTGTGAAGGCGGTACCGGAGGCGCTGGAGGAGGCCGCGTACATCGACGGTGCGAGCCGGTCGCGATTCCTGTGGCAGATCCTTTTCCCGCTGGTCTTCCCGGGACTGGTGGCCACCAGCGTGTTCTCCTTCATCTCGGCCTGGAACGACTTTCTGTTCGCCAAGTCGTTCATCATCAGCGACACCTCACAGTCGACGCTGCCGATGGCCCTGCTGGTCTTCTACAAGCCCGACGACCCGGACTGGGGAGGCGTGATGGCCGCCTCCACGGTGATGACGATTCCGGTGCTGGTGTTCTTCGTACTCGTGCAGCGCCGACTGGTGTCGGGGCTCGGTGGAGCGGTTAAGGACTGACTGACGTGACTGAACTTATTCCGGCGCCCGTGCGGAGCGTCGGCAACGCGGGCGGCTTCGTGCTCGACGAGACCACGGTGATCGACGCCGGGCCTGGTACCGAGGCGACGGCCCGCTGGCTGCGCGGTGTCCTGGGTGCTGCGACGGGGCTCGCGCTGCCGCCCGGCGCAGGAGCCGAAGGCGAGACCATCCGGCTGCGGGTCCTGCCCGAGGACGCCGGTCACCTCGGCCCGGAGGGCTACAAGCTGTACGTCGACGGGGACGCCATCGCGATCCACGGCGGTGGGTCGGCCGGTGTGTTCTGGGGCGCGCAGACGCTCCGTCAACTGCTCGGCCCCGATGCCTTCCGGCGTGCCCCTGTCACCCCCGGCCGGCAGTGGCTCGTCCCCGGCACATTCGTCGAGGACACCCCCCGTTTCCGCTGGCGCGGCCTCATGCTCGACGTCGCCCGGCACTTCATGCCCAAGGAAGGCGTCCTGCGCTACCTGGACCTGATGGCGGCGCACAAACTCAACGTCTTCCACTTCCATCTGACGGACGACCAGGGCTGGCGCGTCGAGATCAAGCGGTACCCGAAGCTGACGGAGATCGGCTCCTGGCGGGCCCGGACGAAATTCGGCCACCACGCCTCACCGCTGTGGGAGGAGAAGCCGCACGGGGGCTTCTACAACCAGGACGACATCCGCGAGATCGTCGCCTACGCCGCCGAGCGGCATATCAGCGTGGTCCCCGAAATCGACGTACCGGGGCACTCGCAGGCCGCCATCGCCGCGTATCCGGAACTCGGCAACACAGACGTCATCGACACGACCTCCCTCTCCGTCTGGGACAACTGGGGGGTCAGCCATAACGTACTCGCCCCCACTGACAACACCCTGCGCTTCTACGAGGGTGTCTTCGAGGAAGTCCTCGACCTGTTCCCGGCCGGCGGCGAACACGGCACTGCGTTTGCTGAGTTCTCAGGGTTTGTGCACATCGGCGGCGACGAGTGCGCGAAGGAACAGTGGCGGGAGTCGCCCACCGCGCAGGCCCGCATCGAGGAACTCGGGGTCGGCGACGAGGACGGGCTCCAGTCGTGGTTCGTACGGCACTTCGACACCTGGTTCGCCGAACGCGGGCGTCGGCTCATCGGCTGGGACGAGATCCTGGAGGGCGGGCTCGCACCGGGCGCCGCCGTCTCCTCCTGGCGCGGTTACGCGGGCGGCATCACGGCGGCGCGCGCGGGTCACGACGTCGTCATGTGCCCCGAGCAGCAGGTGTACTTGGACCACCGTCAGCACGGCGGCGCCGACGAACCCGTCCCCATCGGGTACGTCCGCACCCTTGAGGATGTCTTCCGTTTCGAGCCGGTTCCACCGGAGTTGGGTCCCGAGGAGGCGCGACACGTCCTCGGCGCCCAGGCCAACCTGTGGACCGAGGCGATGGAGGACACCGCGCGCGTGGACTACCAGGCCTTCCCGCGGCTGGCCGCCTTCGCCGAGGTCGCCTGGAGCGCCCTGCCCGCGCCCGCCGAACGGGACTTCGTCGACTTCGAACACCGGATGGCCGCCCATTACGGGCGACTTGACGCCCTCGGTGTCGGTTATCGGCCGCCCGCGGGGCCGCATCCGTGGCAGCAGCGGCCGGGTATCCCCGGACAACCGAGAGAGGGTGCGCCCCCGAACGTGTGAGGCCCCACGGGTAAAGCGTCCTCAACAGTCACCGATCAGTTCGAATCGGAACTGATCGGTGATGTCGTGCGAAAACGGACCATCCTGCTGGCGAGAGGGGCGAATGCCTCCTAGCGGACCCCCGCGTTCGGGTCCCGCGAGAATGTGCCAGAGTTGCCACGTCCGCCCTGTCAGCACGTACCGTACGGCAACACAGGTGGGACCAGGTGGGGCAGCGGGAAGGGGCATCCGGTTTGACCACGCACGCACCGAAGACGGCGCAGGCCGTGACGCTGCCCGCCTCGCTGGACGAGGCCGTCGCGGCGCTCGCCGCCATGCCTGCCGCCGTTCCTGTGGCGGGCGGCACCGACCTCATGGCCACCGTCAACTCCGGGCAGCTCAGGCCCGCCGCCCTCGTCGGCCTCGGCCGGATCAGCGAGATCCGCGGCTGGCAGTACCAGGACGGCCACGCCCTGCTCGGCGCCGGCCTCACCCACGCGCGGATGGGCCGACCCGACTTCGCGGCCCTGATCCCGGCCCTGGCCGCCTCCGCGCGTGCCGCCGGCCCGCCGCAGATCCGCAACGCGGGCACCCTGGGCGGCAACATCGCCACGGCCGCCCCCACAGGGGACGCGCTTCCCGTGCTGGCCGCCCTGGAGGCGACGCTCATCATCGCGGGCCCCGGCGGCGCCCGCCGTGAGATCCCGGTGTCGCACCTGCTGGCCGGCGTGGAGCTGCTGCGCGCCGGTGAACTCATCGGCTTCGTGCGCGTGCCCCTGCTGCACGCGCCCCAGGTCTTCCTGAAGGCCACCGGACGGACCGGCCCCGGGCGCGCCCTCGCGTCCGTCGCGCTCGTCCTCGACCCCGCCCGGCGCGGAGTCAGGTGCGCCGTCGGTGCCATAGCGCCCATGCCGCTGCGCCCCCTGGACGCCGAGCAGTGGGTCGCCCGGCTCATCGACTGGGACAACAACCGCACGATCGTCCCGGAGGCACTGGGTGCCTTCGGCGAGTACGTCGCCGCGGCCTGCATTCCCGACCCGGCCCCGGCCGAGGACGGCTCCGTACCACCGCTTCCGCCCGCCGTGATGCATCTGCGCCGCACTGTCGCCGCGCTGGCCCGGCGAGCACTGGGGAGGGCACTGTCGTGACCGACGACCAGTACGGCGACGACCAGTACGGCGACGACCAGTACGGAGACCGGAGCGGAGGCCGCCAACCGGGGCAGCGCGAAGACGGCGCGCCCCGTGGCGGGGGCCGCTGGGACCCGTTGCCCCAGGGTGACTACGACGACGGTGCCACCGCCTTCGTGAAGCTCCCCGAAGGGGGCATCGACGCGCTCCTGGCCTCTGTGGACAGTCCGCTGGCCGCGCCCGGCCACGGATACGTGCCCCCGCAGATAGAGGCAGTGCCGGGCGCCGGGGTCGAGGACGGTTCCGCGGGCGCGCCGGGTGCCTGGGGGACGCCGCCCGCGCCCCCCGGGGGCGCCCAGTGGCCGGACCCGAACGCCGTGCCCCAGGAGGCGCCGCGGCACGACAGGTTCAACTACGACCAGAGCTCCACGGGGCAGTGGGCCTTCGAGCAGGGAACCGGTGGGCCGGAGGCCGCCGTACCCGGCGTCGCGGGCCGCGAGGTGACCGGGGAGTGGCGGATCCCCGTCGCCGATGGCGACCTTCCGGACGAATCGGGCGAGTTCAGTACCTCGGCACTGGTCGAACAGTGGGGCGGCACACCGCCCGCCACCCTCCCCGGCGGCGCGCCCGCGCCCTGGGCGACGGAGGGGACGGGACAGCCCTGGGCGGCCGCGGCCGAGCAGGAGCCGGAGTCCGGTCGGACGATGGGCGCCGGGACAACGTACGCGCCCGAAATCGCGCACGAAACGGGCGGCGCCGGTCACCCGGCCGACGGAATCGGTCACCCGGCCGACGACTCCGGTCACACCGCCGCCGAAGCCGGTCACCCGGTCGCCGACGAGGATCAAGGCCCAGCCGCGGTCGTCCGCGACCTCACCGAAGCCCCTGACGGCCCCGCAGAGCCCGCCACGGAGCCCGACCCGGCCTCCGGGCCGGAAACCTCGCCGGAGGCCGCCGAGGAGCCCGTGAAGGGCGAGCCGGCCGCGGTCACCGAGACCATCGAGGCATCCGGTGCCACGGCGACCGCTGAGGAGCCCGCCACAGAGCCCGATGCGGCCGACGACGCCCCCGGACTGCCCGGCGAGGAACACCCCCTCGCCTCGTACGTGCTGCGCGTCAACGGCTCCGACCGGCCCGTCACCGACGCCTGGATCGGCGAGTCACTGCTCTACGTACTGCGCGAGCGCCTCGGCCTCGCCGGTGCCAAGGACGGCTGCTCGCAGGGCGAGTGCGGGGCCTGCAACGTGCAGGTGGACGGACGGCTCGTCGCCTCCTGCCTGGTGCCCGCGGTCACCGCCGCCGGCAGCGAGGTGCGCACCGTGGAGGGCCTCGCCACCGACGGGCAGCCCTCGGACGTACAACGGGCGCTCGCCAAGTGCGGTGCCGTGCAGTGCGGTTTCTGCATCCCGGGGATGGCGATGACCGTGCACGACCTCCTGGAGGGCAACCCCGCCCCGACCGAACTGGAGACGCGCCAGGCCCTGTGCGGCAACCTGTGCCGCTGCTCCGGCTACCGGGGCGTCCTGGAGGCGGTCCGTGAGGTCGTCGTCGAACGCGAGGCGCACGCCGCCGACGCCGAGGGGGAAGACGGCGAGGCACGCATCCCGCACCAGGCCGGACCGGGCGCGGGCGGCGTCAACCCCTCCGCGTTCGACGCCCCGGGCTTCGAGCCCGCCCGGAACCATGACTCGCAAGCGCATGATCAGGCGCACGCGCACGACCCGGCGTACGGCCAGGACGGAGGCCAGACGTGAGCAACGAAGCCGCCACCGCGACCACGGCCGCGGAGGCCGCCTCCGACGGGGAGGCGCTCCCGCACGGCCTCGGCGTGTCGCTGCCGGCCGCCGACGCGCGAGCGAAGACCGAGGGCACGTTCCCGTACGCGGCCGACCTGTGGGCCGAGGGCCTGCTGTGGGCCGCCGTACTGCGCTCACCGCACCCGCACGCGCGCATCGTCTCCATCGACACCACCCACGCGCGTGAGATGCCCGGCGTACGGGCCGTCGTGACGCACGAGGACGTGCCGGGAGTCGAGCTGCACGGCCGCGGCAGAGCCGACCGCCCGATGTTCGCCTCCGAGGTCGTACGCCACCACGGGGAGCCCATCGCCGCCGTCGCCGCCGACCACCCGGACACCGCGCGCATGGCGGCGGCGGCCGTCATCGTCGAGTACGAAGTACTCGAGCCGGTGACCGACCCCGAGCAGGCCTTCGAGGCCGAACCGCTGCACCCGGACGGCAACCTGATCCGGCACATCCCGTTGCGCCACGGCGACCCGGAGGCGGCCGGCGAGATCGTCGTGGAGGGCCTCTACCGGATCGGCCGCCAGGACCCGGCCCCCATCGGCGCCGAAGCGGGCCTCGCGGTACCGCGCCCCGACGGTGGTGTGGAGCTGTATCTGGCGTCGACGGACCCCCACGGGGACCGCGACGCGGCCGCCGCCTGCTACGGCCTGGAGCCGGAGCGGGTGAAGGTGGTCGTCACCGGAGTCCCCGGCGCCACCGCCGACCGCGAGGACCAGGGCTTCCAGCTCCCGCTGGGCCTGCTGGCGCTGAAAACGGGCTGCCCGGTGAAACTGACGGCGACCCGCGAAGAGTCCTTCCTGGGCCACGTCCACAGGCACCCCACCCTCCTCCGCTACCGCCACCACGCGGACACCGACGGCAAACTGGTGAAGGTCGAGGCACAGATCCTGCTCGACGCGGGCGCGTACGCGGACACCTCCGCGGAGGCCCTCGCGGCGGCCGTCTCCTTCGCCTGCGGCCCGTACGTCGTCCCCAACGCCTTCATCGAGGGCTGGGCCGTCCGCACCAACAACCCCCCCTCCGGCCATGTGCGCGGCGAGGGCGCGATGCAGGTCTGCGCGGCCTACGAGGCCCAGATGGACAAGCTGGCGAAGAAGCTGGCCATCGACCCGGCCGAGCTTCGCCTGCGCAACGTGATGGCCACGGGAGACGTACTCCCGACCGGCCAGTCCGTCACCTGCCCGGCCCCGGTCGCCGAACTCCTCCAGGCGGTACGGGACTTCCCGCTGCCCCAGCTCCCCAAGGACACCCCCGAGGACGAGTGGCTGCTCCCGGGCGGCCCCGAGGGCGCGGGCGAACCGGGCGCCGTCCGCCGCGGCGTCGGCTACGGCCTGGGCATGGTCCACATGCTCGGCACCGAGGGCGCGGACGAGGTCTCGACGGCCACCGTCAAGGTCCACGACGGCATCGCCACAGTCCTGTGCGCGGCAGTGGAAACGGGCCAGGGCTTCACCACCCTGGCCCGCCAGATCGTCCAGGAGACGCTGGGCATCGACGAGGTCCACGTGGCTCCCGTCGACACCGACCAGCCCCCGGCCGGCCCGGGCGCCCGCGGCCGCCACACCTGGGTGTCGGGCGGCGCGGTGGAACGGGCGGCGAAGATGGTCCGCACCCAGCTCCTCCAGCCCCTGGCACACAAGTTCGGCATGTCCACGGAGCTGCTCCAGATCACCGACGGCAAGATCACCTCGTACGACGGTGTCCTGTCGACCACGGTGACGGAGGCGATGGACGGCAAGGAACTGTGGGCCACGGCACAGTGCCGCCCGCACCCCACGGAACCCCTCGACGAGGCGGGCCAGGGCGACGCCTTCGTCGGGTTGGCGTTCTGTGCGATCCGCGCGGTGGTGGACGTCGACATCGAACTGGGCTCGGTACGAGTGGTGGAACTCGCGCTCGCCCAGGACGTCGGCCGAGTCCTCAACCCGGCCCAACTGGCGGCCCGTATCGAGGCGGGCGTCACCCAGGGCGTCGGCATCGCGCTCACGGAGAACCTGCGCTCCGCGCGCGGGCTGATCCGCCACCCCGACCTCACGGGCTACGCCCTCCCGACTGCCCTGGACGCTCCCGACATCCGCATCGTCAAACTGGTCGAGGAACGGGACGTGGTCGCCCCCTTCGGCGCGAAGGCGGCGAGCGCGGTACCGGTGGTGACGTCCCCGGCGGCCATCGCCTCGGCGGTACGCGCGGCGACGGGCCGCCCGGTGAACCGGCTCCCGATCCGCCCGCAGGCGGCGGTGGTGACGGCGACATGACGACCCCGTCTCCGACCCCGGCCCCGACTCCGGAGGAGCCGCAGCGCTACGAGCCCGGTCCGACGCCCGGCAAGGTGCTGGCGTGGGTGCTGCTGTTCGTGGTGGCGGCGGTTGTGGTTGTCGCGGGTGGCGTTTACTTCGGCTGAGTGGCTGAGTGGCTGAGTGGCTGACGGCCGATCTGATGCTCCGTCGCAGGTCAGGGGTCGTTGTCAGTGGTGCCGCGTAGTGTTCTGGGCAGTGGGAGGGCCTGCCGGGCAGCGGACGTTTTCGACGTCGCGCCCGGGGGACCGTGAACAACCATGCGCGGGGGAAACCATGAGCACGACGATCACTCTGACCAGGGGCGAGCTGCTGACGCGCGTAGGGCTTCCGGCCGGCAAGGGCCAGTTGAGGTTCGGCGCACTGCGCACCGGGACTGTGCGGACCGGGGCCCTGCGGACGGTGGCGGACTCGACGGGAGAGACGCCCACTACCCTCTTCCCGCACAACCGCCTTGCCCCGATGGACCGGCGCCCGCCGGCCTCCGAGCTGGAAGTGCTGCAGCGGTTCTCGGCGGCGACGGAGGAGATGGCGGCCGCGCGAGGCCAATTGGCTTCCTCCGCAGGCCGGTTCGGCCCGCAGACGCTGGCGGAGACGTCCCGGCACCTGCTGATGGTGTTCGCACAGGGCACCAGCGGTGATGTGCTGCCCTACTGGAAGATGGCCGCCCTGATCCGCCCGCTGGCCCGGATCGCCGCCTCCGGCGCGGAGTCGGGCCTCGCCCTGGACCTGCCCGCGCGGCTCCTTGAGCAGGAGTTCGGCCACGCCAAGGTGGCGCGCTTCGAGGACGTCGACTTCCCGGCACCGCTCACCCACGAGCCGACGCGCCGCTTCCTGGCCGGCACGGGACTCCCGGAGGACGGCTTCCTCTTCCAGTTGGACACGGAGATACCGCTGCCGACGCTCGCGGAATACTGCGCGGACGAGGACACGACGGCCGAACTCCCGGAAGGCGCAGGAGACTTGATCCGCCTGGGCCACCTGGCGGAGGGCAACAGCCTGGTGCTGGACGGCAGAACGGGCACGATCCTCACCTGGAACGAGCCCGAGGCCACCCTGCACCGCCTGAACACGGACGTCTCGACCCTCGCCTTCACCCTGTGGCTGCTGCGCCGAGCGAAGACGATCGACTTCGACGGCGAGGCGGGCCGGGTGCTCTGAACGCGGGGCAGTCTGCCGCTCCTTGGCTCGCGTCAGCCGGTTTTCCGGACGGGCGTACTGCTGCGCCCGTGGCCCCGACCGCCGAGCTCGGCGTCGAGTGTCTCCTGAGCCACGCGCATGGCCTCGGCGTACACGGGTTCCTGCAGCCGTGCTAGGCGAGATATAGGCCGGTCGCTGTCCTAGAGGCAAGGGGCGCCGAGAAGAACGGCAGATGGGGTGGCCCTCCAGGAGGGCCACCCCATCTATTTGCCAGGTTCAAGCAGGTGAGGCCGTGGCGGGAATCGAACCCGCGTAATTCGCTTTGCAGGCGAATCCCTGAACCACTCGGGCACACGGCCGGGTTGGGAGCGGTGAGTGGGCGCGGTCTTTGGACCGTTCCCTTGTCCGTTCCGCTGTCCGTTCCGAACTTCGTGACTTGACCGTAGGGGCGGGGGCCGCCGGGGAACAAGAGAACTGGGCGCGCCGCAATGGGACTGCCACACGCCGTTCATGAACGGGGCGGGGGAGGAGGTCGGTGTCAGGGGGGCGTACGACCAAGGTCTCGGGTGGGCCCCTACCTCCGACAGGGGTCAAGGCGGGGGACGGCCCTTACGCTGGCCTTCATGACCTCCCTGGAACCGGGCGACACCGGCGTCGCCGCCGACCCTGCCGACTCTGCCGACACGGACACCTCTTCGGCTGCCGTTCCTGGTGAGGGGGTGCTGGGGCGTTCCTATCGGGCGCTCAGTGTCGGGATCGTCTCCGTTGTGCTGCTGATCGCCTTTGAGGCGACCGCCGTGGGGACGGCGATGCCCGTTGCGGCGCGGGAGCTGGACGGGGTTTCGCTGTACGCGTTCGCGTTCTCCGGGTACTTCACGACCAGCCTCTTCGGGATGGTGCTCGCCGGGCAGTGGTCGGATCGCAGGGGGCCGTTGGGGGCGCTGACCACCGGGATCGCCGCCTTTGCCGCCGGGTTGTTGTTGTCCGGGACCGCCGGGGTCATGTGGCTGTTCATCGCCGGGCGGGCCGTGCAGGGGCTGGGGGGAGGGCTGGTGATCGTCTCCCTGTATGTCGTGGTCGGGCGGGCCTATCCGGAGCGGTTGCGGGCCGCCATCATGGCCGCGTTCGCCGCCAGTTGGGTGGTGCCCTCCGTGGTCGGGCCCCTTGCCGCGGGTGCCGTCACCGAGCAGCTCGGCTGGCGGTGGGTGTTCGTCGGGATACCGGTGCTTGTCGTCTTTCCGCTGGCCCTCGCGCTGCCCCAGATACGTCGGCTGGCCGGCGGGCCGGTGAAGGAGGGGAAGCGGGATGAGCAGGGGGACCGGCGGCGTATTCGGCTTGCCCTTGGGATTTCCCTCGGTGCCGGACTGCTTCAGTACGCCGCCCAGGATCTGAGGTGGATCTCGGTCGTTCCCGGGCTCCTCGGCGTCTCGTTGCTCGTGCCCGCCGTGCTCGGACTGCTTCCCCGGGGGACGTATCGGGCCGCGCGCGGGTTGCCGTCCGTCGTGTTGCTGCGGGGAGTGGCTGCCGGGTCGTTCATCGCCGCCGAGTCCTTCATCCCGTTGATGCTCGTCACCCAGCGGGGGCTGTCGCCGACGATGGCCGGGTTCTCGCTCGCGGCGGGCGGGGTGACGTGGGCGGTGGGGTCGTCCGTGCAGGCGCGGGCGCGGATGGAACCGTATCGGGAGCGGCTGATGACGTTCGGGATGGTGATGGTCGCCGCCTCGATCGCCGCGGCGCCCGCCGTGCTGATCGAAGCCGTGCCGGTGTGGACCCTTGCGGTGGTGTGGGCGTTCGGGTGCTTCGGAATGGGGCTGGTCATCTCCAGTACCAGCGTGCTGCTGCTTCATCTCTCCCCTCCCGAGGAGGCCGGCACCAACTCCGCCGCCCTGCAGATCTCCGACGGGCTCTCCAACGTGCTGCTGCTGGCCGGCGGGGGTGCGGCCTTCGCCGCGCTGGGCGGGGGGACGGTCGCTCACGCCTCCGCCGCGTCGGCCGACGGCTCCCATCCGGGCGCCTTCGCCGCCGTGTTTCTGCCGATGGCGGGGGTGGCGTTGGTGGGGGCTTGGGTGACGACGAGGGTGCGGGCCGCTCACCCCTGAGTGGTACCAGTCTGACCCCATCGGGTGGTACCGTTTTGGTATGGCTATGAACCTGCGTCTTCGCGACGACCAGACGGAAGCTCTGAAGCTGCGCGCCGAGGAGGAGGGCACGAGTATGCACGCCATATTGCTGAAGGCTGTGGACGACTACCTCTCCAGGACGGCTCACGAGGCGCTGGTCCGTAAGGCCGCCAAGGAGCAGACCGTCAAGTGGGCCGAACTGTTGGAGCGGCTCAAGTGACGTACATCTATCTGTCGGCCGAGGACGTTCTGGACATCGCCGGACTCGCTGTCGATGATCAGCAAGTTGTCGTCCGTGACGCCGGTCTGCTGGAGTCGGCCGTGCATCGTCCGTCGGCTTCGATGTTCGGGCAGGAGGCGTACTCCGACCTGTTCGACAAAGCGGCCGCCCTCTTGCAGTCGCTTGCTATCAACCACCCGTTCGTCGACGGGAACAAGCGCACTGCATGGACGTCCTGCGTCGTCTTCCTGGCGCTGAACGACGTGCAACTGCGGCCGGACATCGATGCCGCTGAACGTCTGGTGATCGCGGTGGCATCCGGCAGCGTGGACGAGGTCAAGGCCATCTCCGAGGTGCTGCGAGACCTGGCCGAGCCGTCGGTGTGAGCTGAGTCCCATCCCCGGGTCACCCCGCGTCGTACGCGCGTTGACAGGACCGGGCCGCCGGTAGGGTGGCCCGGTTGTCATACGTAGCCCCAGCCGTCGCTGTGGCTACAGCCGCCGCAGAGCCGCCCGACCCACCACCCCGGAGACCGTGACTACCACCGCCGCCAGTGCCGCCACGACTGCCGCCTCGAGCCATCACCTCTCGCCCGCCTTCCCCGGCCGTGCCCCCTGGGGCACCGCCGGCAAGCTGCGTGCCTGGCAGCAGAAGGCGATGGAGAGATATCTCCAGGAGCAGCCGCGTGACTTTCTCGCCGTCGCCACTCCCGGCGCCGGCAAGACGACGTTCGCGCTGACGCTCGCCTCCTGGCTGCTGCACCACCATGTCGTGCAGCAGGTGACCGTGGTCGCGCCCACCGAGCATCTGAAGAAGCAGTGGGCCGAGGCGGCGGCGCGGATAGGGATCAAACTCGATCCCGAGTACAGCGCCGGGCCGCTCAGCAAGGAGTACCACGGCGTCGCCGTGACCTATGCCGGGGTTGGCGTGCGGCCCATGCTGCATCGCAATCGTGTCGAGCAGCGCAAGACGCTCGTCATCCTCGACGAGATCCACCACGCCGGTGACTCCAAGTCCTGGGGCGAGGCCTGTCTTGAGGCCTTCGAGCCCGCCACCCGCCGGCTCGCGCTCACCGGTACGCCCTTCCGTTCCGACACCAACCCCATTCCCTTCGTGGCGTACGAGGAAGGCAACGACGGGATCCGGCGGTCCGCCGCCGACTACACCTACGGGTACGGGAACGCGCTGGCCGACCATGTCGTGCGGCCCGTCATCTTCCTCTCCTACAGCGGCCAGATGCGGTGGCGTACCAAGGCGGGCGACGAGATCGCCGCCCGGCTCGGCGAGCCGATGACGAAGGACGCCGTCTCGCAGGCCTGGCGTACCGCGCTCGACCCGCGCGGCGAGTGGATGCCCAGCGTGCTGCGCGCCGCCGACAAGCGGCTGACCGAGGTGCGGAAGGGCATCCCGGACGCCGGGGCGCTCGTCATCGCAACCGACCAGGAGAAGGCCCGCGCCTACGCCAAGCTGATCCGCGACATCACGGGAACGAAGGCGACCGTCGTCCTCTCCGACGACACCGGCGCCTCCGAACGCATCGACGAGTTCGCCCACAACGACTCCCGCTGGATGGTCGCCGTCCGGATGGTGTCGGAAGGCGTCGACGTGCCCCGGCTGGCGGTCGGGGTGTACGCCACCACCATCTCCACCCCCCTCTTCTTCGCCCAGGCCGTCGGACGCTTCGTGCGCTCCCGGCGGCGCGGCGAGACGGCCTCCGTGTTCCTGCCGACCGTCCCCGACCTTCTCACCTTCGCCAACGAGATGGAGGTCGAGCGCGACCACGCCCTCGACAAGCCCAAGAAGGAGGGCGAGGAGGACCCGTACGCCGAATCCGAGAAGGAGATGGAGGAGGCGAACCGGGAGGAGGACGAGGACACCGGTGAGCAGGAGCAGTTCTCCTTCGAGGCGCTGGAGTCCGACGCCGTCTTCGACCGGGTGCTGTACGACGGTGCCGAGTTCGGCATGCAGGCGCACCCGGGGAGCGAGGAGGAGCAGGACTACCTCGGGATCCCGGGGCTCCTCGAACCCGATCAGGTGCAGATGCTGCTGCAGAAGCGGCAGGCCCGGCAGATCGCGCACAGCCGTAAGAAGCCCGACGACGAGGCTGATCTCCTCGAACTGCCCGCCGAGCGGCGGCCCGTGGTCTCCCACAAGGAGATGCTGGAGCTGAGGAAGCAGCTCAACACCATGGTCGGCGCGTACGTCCATCAGACCGGCAAGCCGCACGGGGTGATCCACACCGAGCTGCGGCGCGCTTGCGGCGGGCCTCCGAGCGCGGAGGCGACCGCGGGACAGTTGCGACAGCGCATCGCCAAAGTGCAGGAATGGGCCACCCGGATGCGGTGATCGCCTCACCGCCGGCCGGCGTGTCCGGTGAGGGGCGTGTGCGGCCGTACACACGCCGTGCATATCGGGAGGAAGCGCAGTAGTCCGTACCGCGGAGTGACCGGATTCTGGACGGAGCCTTCCGCTGAGCGAACTGCCTTCGCTACTGTCCCCGCAACGTACACGCCCCGTGGCAGCGCCGCCGCGGAGCGCAGTCGTGAAGCGACCGTGCCCGGGAGAGCCCCCGGCCGCCGCCGAACGGCCGCCTCTGACGCGCGTCGCCCACGGGACCGGCGACGCATCCGCCGTCAGGGAGCTGCCGACCTCACCACGTGAAGGAGTGGGCGTCGTGACCGCGGAGACCTCCCAGACGCTCGACCGGGGACTGCGCGTCCTCAAGCTGCTCGCCGACACCGACCACGGTCTGACCGTCACCGAGCTGTCGACCCGGCTCGGCGTGAACCGGACCGTCGTGTACCGCCTGCTGGCCACCCTGGAACAGCACGCTCTCGTACGCCGTGACCTGGGCGGCCGGGCCCGCGTCGGGCTCGGGGTGCTGCGGCTCGGCCGGCAGGTGCATCCCCTCGTACGGGAGGCCGCGCTGCCCGCGCTCAGGTCGCTGGCCGAGGACATAGGCGCCACCGCCCATCTGACCCTGGTCGACGGGACGGAGGCGCTCGCCGTGGCCGTCGTCGAGCCGACCTGGACCGACTACCACGTGGCCTATCGGGCCGGTTTCCGCCACCCCCTGGAGCGCGGCGCGGCCGGCAAGGCCATCCTCTCCGCCCGGCAGCAGCCCCCCACCGACCCCGGATACACCCTCACGCACGGGGAGCTGGAGGCCGGCGCGAGCGGGGCCGCGGCTCCGCTGATCGGCGTGACGGGTGTCGAGGGGAGCGTCGGGGTCGTGATGCTCGCCGACTCGGTGCCCGAGCGGGTGGGGCCACGGGTCATGGACGCGGCCCGCGAAGTGTCCGAGGCGCTGCGCTGACCGGCGGGCCCCTGTAGTTGGGCCCCTGTAGTGAGGGGCGGGTCCCTGCCAGGTGAGGGCGGGGCAGCCGCCCCTGGCCGGAATCGGCCCCCACGTTAGATTGACCCCGTGCTCTCTCGCCTCACGCGCCCCCGGGCCGTCGCCGTCTGTGCCCTGCCCGTCGTGGCCCTCCTCGCCACAGCGGCGTTCGCGCCGCTGCCGTTCGCCGTGGCGCAACCCGGGATGACGGCGAACGTTCTCGGCGACAACAACGGCGACCCGGTCATCACCATCACCGGCGCGACGACCCGCGAGACGCGCGGCGAGCTGCGGATGACGACGATCGAGGCGACCGGCCCGGACACCCATGTGAGCCTCGGTGACGTACTCGACGGCTGGTTCCGCAGCGACCAGGCCGTGATGCCGCGCGACTCGGTCTATCCGAGCGGCGACAGCACCAAGGAGATCGAGGAGCACAACGCGGCCGAGATGAAGAAGTCGCAGGACGCGGCGGCCGAGGCGGCCCTGAACTACCTGGACGAGGACTCCGGCAAGATCAAGGTCAGCCTGAAGCTCTCCGACGTCGGCGGCCCCAGCGCGGGACTCCTCTTCTCCCTCGGCGTCGTCGACAAACTCGACGGCGACGGCAAGGGCGGCGACCTGACCGGCGGTCGCACCATCGCCGGTACGGGGACGATCGACGCGGACGGCACGGTCGGCGCGGTGGGGGGCGTCGCCCTGAAGACGCAGGCCGCGCGTCGTGACGGCGCGACCGTCTTCCTGGTGCCGCGGGCGGAGTGTTCGGACGCGGAGTCGGAGCTTCCGAAGGGGTTGCGGTTGATCCCGGTCACGTCGCTGAAGGGGGCGGTGGGGGCGTTGGTGGCGTTGGAGACGGGGCGGGGGACTGTGCCGAATTGCTAGCGCGGCCTGTCGGCGCGCGTTAGTCCCCCCCGGCCCCGTCTCCCTCAGCTCACCTCACCTCACCTCACCAGCTTCCAGTCCTGCGAGCCGTCCGTCGTCGCGTTCTGCAAGGTCAGCGGCGCCCCGGCCGTCGCACCCGTCAGGTACAGGGCCGTGTTCTTGACCGACTGGAGCTTGTAGAAGCCGTCGTCCGTCTTGACCAGGTTCCAGCTGCCCGTGGCGCTGTTGTCGACCCACTGGCCGATGCGCTGGCCGACCGTCGCGTTGCCGGTCCAGATGGATGCCGCACGGCCGCCGGACCTGTTCAGCAGCGTCGTGCCGCCGTTCGGCTCGGTCACCACATGCCAGGACTGGGTGTCGGGATTCGCCGCCGCTCCGGCGTCCTCAAGGGTCACATCGGGCACGTCCCCGTTGCCGAGGTTGGCGTCGTTGGTCTTGTTGCCGGTGCCGATCACCTGCCCGGTCTTCCGGTTCAGCAGCTGGTAGTAGGTGCCGGCCGAGTCGCCGAGGTCGACCTCCGCGAAGGCGATCGTGGAGGTGCCCTGGTTGTTGAGGATCGCGACGCGTCCGGTGCTGTCGACGTACTGGAGGTTGCGGCTGTAGCCGGCCGGCGAGGTCGTCTGGTACTCCGTCCACACCCCGTCGCTGCGCCCGCTCTCGTTGACCCAGACATTGCCGCTGTTCGAGGCGTTGTACACCAGGCGTCCGTCGGGAATCCGGATGACGACCGGGCTGCCGCCGGCCGAGAGCGGCCGGGAACCGGCGACGACCGGCAGCGTGCCGACGTCCATGCCGGTCTGGCTCCCGCGGAAGAACGTCAGCGGGCTGTCGGAGATCACATACCGGGTGTTGGCCCCGCCGGCCCAGTACTCGAACGTGAGCAGCCACCTGCCGTCCGTCGTGGGGACGACGTTGGTCATGCCCGGCCTGCCGCCGCCGATCTCCGTCTTGCCGCCGCCCATGTCCTGCTTGGACCCGGAGACGTCGACGACCGGGGTGCTCCACTCGGCGCTACTGCCGTTCCAGGTCTTGTGAGCGAGGATCTGGCCGCCCGAGTCGGTGGCCGTGGTGTTGGCGGGGTCGAGGACCGGGGCGCCGGTGGTCGCGTTGAAGCCGGTGTAGTCGTTCTCGTCGGAGTAGAAGCAGACCAGTTTTCCGCCGTAGACCATCAGGTACGGCTCCCAGAGGGGATCCACCTGACGGCTCGTGTTCGCCGCGGCGATATTCTTGCCGATCGCGCCCGCACTTCCGCCCTGCCAGCCCGCGGTCGCGATGACGTTGACGACTTTCCAGCTCTTGCCGTCGTCGACGCTCGAGTACAGGGCGATCGCCAGATCCTTGCGGTCGCCGTCGTTGTTCGGCGTCCAGTTGGGGTCGGCAGCCTTGTGCTCCTTGTAGTAGTAGTCGTCCCCCGACACGACACTGGCCAGCAGCAGGGTGCCCTTGCTGAGCGCACCGACCTTCTGCGGGAGGACGTAGAGGTACGGGTTGGTCCAGTTGCTCGTGTACTTGGCGTACTTGGGGTCCGTGGAGAGGTACGCCGGAGCCTTGACCTCGGACAGTGGCTGCCAGCTCGTTCCGGCGTCGTCGCTCTTGTAGACCGGGAGGGTCTGCCCGTCGGCGCTCGCCGACTTCGTCACGACGGTGGACTTCTCGAACGACGCGACCAGCCGCCCGCCGGGCAGCTCTGCCGACTTCGGGTAGACCGCGCAGTTGAACCGGCCCTTCAGGCACGGCTCGTTGCCGAGCTGGTAGAGGATTCCGCCGGTCGGGTTGTAGGCCTGCGCACTGGCCATCGGTACCGCCAGCAGCGCGCCTGCCGCGACAACGCTCCCCAGCGCCTTCGCCAGCTTTCGTCTACTCTGCTTTCTCCGCATCACCGCTCCGATCACTGTGCGCCGACTGGACTCGACAACTGCCTCGACACCGCATCGACGACTGCATTCATGACTGCGTAGTCAGGCCGGAGTCTGTGGCCCAGATCGAGCCGACGTCAAGACTCGTGTCGCTGCTGTTTCCTCGGGATTACGGTTCCGATTGACGATTCCGAGGGTCGGCCCGCACACTGATCGCAATGGTTTTCTGACTGCGCAGTCTTGCTGCGCGGGCTTGAACGCAGTCCTGAGAAAGGGAGCTTCGGTGGCTGGCACCCAAGGTCGTGACGGCGTCGCGCGGCCACCGGCGACGAGCACCGATGTCGCGCGGCTCGCCGGCGTCTCCCAGAAGACGGTCTCGCGCGTCATGAACAACGAGCCGTATGTCCGTGAAGAGCTCCGGACGCGTGTTCTGGGGGCGGCCCAGCAACTCGGGTACCGCCCCAACGGCGCCGCGCGCAGCCTCACTTCGGGCCGGAGCCGGCGCCTCGGCGTGATCTCCCTCGGCACCCGCCTCTACGGCCCCATGACCATGCTCGTCGCCATCGAACGCTCGGCGCGCCGGCTCGGCTACTCGGTCAGCGTCGCCCACACCACCGAGGACGACGAACACAGCACCGCCGAGGCCATCGACAGCCTCCTCGAACAGGGCGTCGACGGCATCGTGCTGTCGGAGGCGGTCGACGAGGGAAGTCCCGTCAAGGTCTGGCTGGACGTCCCGATCCTCACCATCGGCCGCTTTCCCGGTCTGGTCGCGGCGCGGCGTATCCGGTCGGCGGAGAAGTCGGATCGCAGTGGGTATGTGGCGACCCGGCATCTCATCGATCTGGGGCACACCGAGATCCGGCATGTGTCGGGGCCCGGTCAGTGGTGGGCGTCCCGCGACCGTGCGGACGGCTGGCGGTCGGCGCTGACCGAGGCGGGCCTGCCCGGGTCCGAGCCCGTCGAGGGGGACTGGACCTGCGCGAGCGGTTATGAGGCGGGCCTGCGACTGGCGGCCGACGAGGCGATGACTGCGGTCTTCGTGGCCAACGACGACATGGCGATCGGCCTGGTCAGGGCGTTGCACGAGCGGGGGCGCCGGGTACCGGACGAGGTGAGCGTCGTAGGCATGGACGACATCCCGGCCGCCCGCTTCCAGCAGCCCGCGCTGACCACGGTGGCGCAGGACTTCGACGCGGTGGCCATCGAGGGCATCGGACTGCTGGTCGACGAGATCACGAACCCCGGCTCGACGGAACGCGTCCTGCACGAGGTGGACCCGCCGTTGGTCGTGCGGGAGTCCAGCGGACGCCCGCCGAAGAGGCTCTAGGTTTCAGGCGAGCTGGGGCCTCGGCGGCGCGGAGGCCAGGCGCAGGCCGACCTCTACGAGGGTCCAGCCGACGCGGGTGCGCAGGTCCCCTGCGGGGCGCTTGGCGGCGAGGGCGAGGCGGTGGGCGTCAGCCTCGGCGCGGAGATCGGCGGCGCGGAGGTGGTGGGGGGCGAGGTAGGGCTCGGGGTTCATCGGGCGGCAGCCTCTCAGGTGATGTGGATCGGGAAGACGTGCGTGTGGACACGGACCGTCTCGGCGTCCGGGGTGCCTTCGGCCGGGGCCTGGGCGCGGTAGCTGTCGACGAGTTCGTGCATCCGGTGGACCAGTTCCATGGCGTGCTCGGGTGTCAGCCGTAGCGTCATGTCGCTCAGGTCCGAGGAGCGCTTCCACTCGTCGGACCAGTCGTCCGGACTGCCGAGCCAGGTCGAGAGCTCTCGGGTGTGGATGTTCGCGACCTCGTGGATGAACAGGTCGGCGGCACCCCGGACGGCCGGGTCGGGGTGTTTGAGCAGGGCGTCGTCGAACTGCACACCGTCGTGGGCCGACCTCCACCAGCGCTCCCGCCCCTTGCCGTGCTCCGGGGCGTCCTCGACGAAGCCGTGCGCGGCGAGCTGCCGCAGGTGATAACTGGTCGCGCCACTCGACTCGCCCAGTTTCGCGGCCAGTTGGGAGGCGGTGGCGGGCCCGCCGCGCCGCAGTGCGATCAGCAGCTGCATGCGCAGTGGATGGGCGATGCCGCGCAGCGAGCGGGCGTTGAGCTGGTGGGGTGTCAGTTCTTCGGGCTGGTCCGGCATGCGTACAAAGATAGCGTTGCAAAGAAGTGGTTGCAAGGGTTTCTTTGCAACCACTTCTTTGCAAGTCGAGCCCCCCGCTGCGCAAGCCTTACTTCACGAACCCCTGTGGCCGCAGCAGCAGTTCGGCCAGTGAGGCCAGCCAGTCCACCAGGAGTGCCAGTACGACGGTCAGGATCGAGCCCAGCATCAGCACCGGCATCCGCTGGTTGGTGATCCCGGTCGTGATCAGCACCCCCAGTCCACCTCCCTCGCCGAACGCGGCCAGCGTCGCCGTGCCCACGTTCAGCACCAGAGCCGTACGCACGCCCGCGAGGATCAGCGGTACCGCCAGCGGGAGTTCGACCCGGGCCAGCACCCCCGGCGACGACATACCGATGCCCCGCGCGACCTCCAGCAGCGTCGGGTCGTTGGCCTTCAGGGCCGCGATCGTGTTCGACAGGACGGGCAGGACCGCGTACGCCACCATGCCGATCAGCGCCGCCTTTCTGCCGATGCCCAGCCAGATCACCAGTAGCGCCAGCAGACCGATCGCCGGGGTCGCCCGACCCATGTTGGCGACCGTCATCACCACCGGGGTCGCCCGGCGAAAGGCCCTGCGCGTGAGCAGGATGCCCAGCGGGATCGCGATGACGAGTACGAAGAACGTGGAGATCACCGTCAGCTCCACATGCTGCCGCAGGGCCTTCGACACCTGCCCGTTGGACAGCGCGTTCTCGGAGATCGCATCCAGGTCGGCCTGCCGGAACCACAGCCAGGTGACCAGCAGTACGAGGAGAAGGGCACCGGGCAGAAGTGTCATCCGCTGCCAACTCAGCCGGGATGTACGGGACTTGGGGACTGGAGCCGAAGTCTCGTCGGTCCCGGTCCCGGCCTTCGTATCCGCATCCCCATACAGATCCACCCTCGTAGTCGTCACGCCCGCACCTCCTCTCCCTCTCTGTCCCCCTCCTGCTCGGCACGCGTCCGGTCCGTCCGCGCCGCCTCCGGTTCGTGCTGCGCCCGAACCGCCTCCAGCCGGTCGGCCTCCAGGAGTTCGCGCGTCCCGCAGGGTCGCGTCCCGGGTCGCTGTGTCGGACACCGGCGTCCCGGCCCGCGCCAGCGAACCCCTGGCCCGCATCAGGTCGCCCCGCCGCAGCCACTTGTACGGCCGGCGCCGCCTGTCGAGCAGCAGGATCCCGTTCGTACTGCTGGACCGGAGCTTGTTGAAGATCTCCTGGAGCGGATCGTCGACGGTCGCCGTCGGACAGTCGGTGACCTCCACGTTCCGTACGCGGGTGAGGTTCAGCCGCTTCAGCGCCGTCCCCGCCCCCGCGCCCACGAACCCGGACACGAAATCGTCGGCGGGGTTGGTGAGGATCGCCTCCGGAGTGTCGAACTGGGCGATGTGCGACCGCTCGCGCAGGACCGCGATCCGGTCGCCCAGCTTGATCGCCTCGTCGAAGTCATGGGTGACGAAGACGATCGTCGTGCGCAGTTCGTGCTGGAGCCGGATCAGCTCGTCCTGGAGGTGCTCCCGGGTGATCGGGTCCACCGCGCCGAACGGCTCGTCCATCAGCAGGACGGGCGGATCGGCCGCCAACGCCCTTGCCACGCCCACCCGTTGCTGCTGACCGCCGGACAGCTGGCGCGGATGGCGGTCGTGGAACTCGCCAGGATCCAGGCCCACCAGATCGAGCATCTCCTCCACCCGCGCCGTGATCCGCCCCGCCGGCCAGCCCGTCATCCTCGGGACGAGCGCGATGTTCTGGGCGACCGTCATGTGCGGGAAGAGACCGGACGACTGGATCGCGTACCCGATCCTGCGGCGCAGCCTCACCGGGTCCATGTCGGTGACGTCCTCGCCGCCGATGCGGATCCGGCCCCCGGACGGCTCGATCAGCCGGTTGATCATCTTCAGCGTCGTCGACTTCCCGCAGCCCGACGGGCCCACGAAGACGACGGTCTCGCCCGCCCTGATCTCCATCGAGACGTTGTCGACGGACGGCCCGGAGCTTCCCGGATACCTCTTGGTGAGGTTCTCCAGCTCGATCGTGGCGCCGCGACCACTGGTCCTCCTGGTCTCAGACACGGACCCCCCTCGGAATCGTCAGCCGTCCGACGACCACGTACGCCGCGTCGAACAGAGCCGCCAGCACGATGATCCCCAGCGTGCCCGCGAGGACCTGGTTCAGGGCGTTCTCGCTGCCCAGCGAGGCGATGCCACGGAAGATCTCGTTGCCGAGCCCCGGCCCCGAGGCGTACGCGGCGACCGCCGCGATGCCCATCAGCATCTGCGTCGAGACCCGGATGCCGGTCAGGATCGGCGGCCAGGCCAGCGGCAGCTCCACCCGGGTCAGCCGCGCCACCCGGGACATCCCGATGTCCTTCGCCGCATCCACCAGCGACGGGTCGACGCCGCGCAGGCCCACGATCGCGTTGCGCACGATCGGAAGGAGGCCGTAGAGGGTGAGGGCGACGACCGTGGGCGCCACACCCAGGCCGACGACAGGGATCAGCAGGCCGATCATCGCGAGCGAGGGGATCGTCAGGATCGTCGACGTCGCCGTGGTCGCCAGATTCCCCGCCCACTCGCTCCGGTACGTGACGGCACCGAGCGCCACCCCGACGACGGTCGCCACGACCACGCACTGGAAGACGGTGCCGGCATGCTGGAGCGCGTCCGTGAGCAGCTGCTGATGGCGGTTTCCGAGGTACTCCCAGAAGCTCACCGCCACCACCCTCCAGCCCGTCTCGGATCAGTCGCTGTCCTCCAGAGCCGCCTGCTCCACGAGCGGGATGATCCGCAGCGGAACGGGGTTCTCCATGACGATCGCCGTGGCGGCCCGGACGATGCCATCAAAACCGACGACCCGGTCGATCACCCGCTGGAGATCGGCGTTCGAGCGGGCCACGAGCCGGCACAGCATGTCCCCGCTGCCGGTGGTCGTGTGCAGCTCCAGCACCTCCGGTACGGACGCCAAGTGGGCCCGTACGTCGGGACCTTGCCCCTGCCGGATCTGGAGCGTCGCGAAGGCGGTGACCGGGTAGCCGAGGGCCGCCGGGTCCACCTGCGGCCCGAACCCCCGGATGACGCCATTCGACTGAAGCCGGTCGAGGCGCGCCTGCGCCGTCCCACGCGCCACGCCGAGCCGCCGGGACATCTCCAGTACGCCGATCCGCGGCTCCCGCGCGAGCAGCACGATGATCCGCCCGTCCAGCTCGTCGATCGCCACAGCAGCCTCCCAGGAGTGGTCGTCGAGGATGGTCATCCTGTACAGAAAGCTCGCCCATCCCTGCTCGCAGCTGAGCAGAATGTCCAGCCGCTGCGCAAACTGTTGCGCATCTTGCGGTGGCGGGGCGAGGCTGCCGCTATGACGCAGACCACACACCTCACTCCCGACACCGCCCGGCAGGCAGACCCCTTCCCGGTCAAGGGAATGGACGCGGTCGTCTTCGCCGTGGGCAACGCCAAACAGGCGGCGCACTACTACTCCACGGCCTTCGGTATGCGGCTCGTCGCCTACTCCGGACCGGAGACGGGCAGCCGCGAGACGGCGTCGTACGTCCTGGAGAACGGTTCCGCCCGGTTCGTGTTCACCTCGGTCGTCAAGCCCGCCACCACCTGGGGCCACTTCCTGGCCGCACATGTGGCCGAGCACGGCGACGGCGTCGTCGACCTCGCCATCGAGGTCCCGGACGCCCGCGCCGCGTACACGTACGCCGTCGAGCACGGCGCCCGCCCGCTGGCCGAGCCGTACGAGCTGAAGGACGAGCACGGCACGGTCGTACTCGCCGTGATCGCCACGTACGGCCAGACCCGCCACACCCTCGTCGAGCGCACGGGGTACGACGGCCCGTACCTCCCGGGGTTCGCCGCCGCGGCCCCGATCGTCGAACCGCCCGCCCGGCGCACCTTCCAGGCGATCGACCACTGCGTGGGCAACGTCGAACTCGGCCACATGAACGAATGGGTCGGCTTCTACAACAAGGTCATGGGCTTCACGAACATGAAGGAGTTCGTGGGCGACGACATCGCCACCGAGTACAGCGCGCTGATGTCGAAGGTCGTCGCCGACGGCACCCTCAAGGTCAAGTTCCCGATCAACGAGCCGGCCCTCGCCAAGAAGAAGTCCCAGATCGACGAGTACCTGGAGTTCTACGGCAGCGCGGGCGTCCAGCACATCGCC
Organism: Streptomyces sp. NBC_00576; assembly: GCF_036345175.1. Classification (NCBI taxonomy): domain Bacteria; kingdom Bacillati; phylum Actinomycetota; class Actinomycetes; order Kitasatosporales; family Streptomycetaceae; genus Streptomyces; species Streptomyces sp. NBC_00576. The sequence continues at coordinate 6,973,130 of NZ_CP107780.1, forward strand.
CTCAACTCCAATGACATCGTCGAGACCGTACGGACCATGCGGGCGGCCGGGGTCCAGTTCCTCGACACACCCGACTCGTACTACGACACCCTGGGGGAGTGGGTCGGTGACACCCGCGTCCCCGTCGACACCCTCCGCGAGCTGAAGATCCTCGCCGACCGCGACGAGGACGGCTATCTGCTGCAGATCTTCACCAAGCCGGTCCAGGACAAGCCGACCGTCTTCTTCGAGATCATCGAACGACACGGCTCGATGGGCTTCGGCAAGGGCAACTTCAAGGCCCTCTTCGAGGCGATCGAACGGGAGCAGGACAAGCGCGGCAACCTGTAGGCAGCCCAATAGGGGTACGGGGGGCTGGGGGGCGTTGAGACTTACAACGCCCCCAGTTCGTTCAACGCCTCCTGCGCCTCCGGCCCGCCCACCGGCGAGAAGTACGGGTTGATCCGCAACGCCTCCGCCAGATGCCGGCGCGCGGGACCCGTCAGCCCCGACTCCCGCTCGATCATGCCCCGGTGGTACGCGTACAGCGCGCTGCGCACCTCGCCGCCGTGCTCCTTGTCGGTCGTCCGCTTCGCCCAGCCGAGCGCCTCCTCACCCTTGCCCGCCCGGTGCAACGCCCAGCCCAGCGCGTCCGCGACCTCGAGCCCCGGCTGCCGCGCCCACTGGGCCCGCAGCCGCCGTACGGCCGAGGCCGCGTCCCCGTGGTCCGCCTCGAACCGGCCGAGCAGCAACTCCCCGTCCACACCGCCGACTTGCTCCTTCGCGACCCGCGCCCGCAGCACCGCGTACTGCGCCTGTGCCTCCTCGGGCCGGCCCAGGGAGTCGTACAACTCGCCCAGTTCCAGCGCGTACTGAGGCGACGGCTGCCTGGCCAGAGCCGCCCGGTACGCGCTCAGCGCCTCCCGCGTACGGCCCAGCGCCGCCAACGCCCGTCCCTCGCCCGCCCGCGCGGACCCCAGCCCGGGATCGAGACGCAGGGCCGCCTCGAAGTGCCGCAACGCGTCGGCCGGTTCGCCGCGCTCCCATGCCAACTCGCCCGCCCGGTACTGCCATTCGGCCTCCTCGGCCGGGGTCGCGGCCCGTGCCGCCGCGTCCGCGAGCGCCGCCTGAGCGTCCTCACGCCGGCCCTCGTCCCGGTACACGCCCGCCGCCCGCGCCGACACCGCGGGCACCGCGGCCCCGGAACGCAGCCCCTGCAGCCGCTCCAGCGTCCGCCGGACCGCCTTGTAGTCGCCGAGGCCCGTGTACGCGTCGAGCAGCGGCGGGTACGACGTCCAGCGCTTCGGCGCCTGACGCAGCGCCGCCTCCCCCCACTTCCGGGCGGCCTGGAAATCACGGCGCGCGTTCGCCAGCGCGGCCAGCCCACCGAGCGCCTCGGCGTTCTGCCCCGCACGCACCTTGACCGACGTACGCAGCGCCCGTTCCGCCCTCGGGAAGTCCGTGGCGTCCGCCGTCCGCCGCCCGCGCTCCACATAGGCCGAGCCGAGCTGCGCCCAGGCCTGACCGTCACGCGGATGGGCGCGTACGAATGCCTCACGGTCCCCGATGAGTGCCGCCAGGTCGGGCAGCGCGGCGGGTGACCCGGCGGTCACCGCCAGTTCCGCCCTGGCCGCCGGACCCGGCGAGGGCACGGCGGACGAGCGGTCCGGGGGAAGCAGCATCAGTGCGCCGCCGAGTACCGCACACCCCGCGAGTGCGGCGATCAACGGGCGCGGGAGGACACGAACACGGACTTTCTCCATCTCCATGGCGCTCACTGTGCGTCAATACGACGACCGGATTCCCCTACCGAAAGCGCCTCGCACACGGGGTTCACACCGATGGCCCCGGGTGCGACGCTGTGATCATGAGCCGTATCCAAGCCGCACCCGACGAAGCCCAGGGCAACCTCACTGACCGGCTCCTCGCGGAGCTGCCGGCCGAGGCCGTGCTCACCGATCCGGACATCACCGCCGCCTACGCGAACGACATGGCGAGCTTCTGCGAGGCGGGCACCCCGGCCGTCGTGGTCCTGCCGCGCACCGTCGAACAGGTCCAGCACGTCATGCGCGTCGCCACCGAGCTGCGCGTCCCGGTCGTCCCGCAGGGCGCCCGCACCGGACTGTCGGGCGCGGCCAACGCGTCCGAGGGCTGCATCGTGCTGTCGCTCGTGAAGATGGACCGGATCCTGGAGATCAACCCGGTCGACCGCATCGCCGTCGTCGAACCCGGCGTCATCAACGCCACCCTCTCCCGCGCGGTCAATGAACACGGCCTGTACTACCCGCCGGACCCCTCCAGCTGGGAGATGTGCACGATCGGCGGCAACATCGGCACCGCGTCGGGCGGGCTGTGCTGCGTGAAGTACGGCGTCACGGCCGAGTACGTACTGGGCCTGGACGTCGTGCTGGCCGACGGACGGCTCATGTCCACCGGGCGGCGGACCGCGAAGGGCGTCGCCGGATACGACCTCACCCGCCTGTTCGTGGGCTCGGAGGGCTCCCTCGGCATCGTCGTACGGGCGGTGCTGGCCCTCAAGCCACAGCCGCCCCAACAGCTTGTCCTGGCCGCCGAGTTCGGGTCGGCAGCCGCCGCGTGCGACGCCGTGTGCCGGATCATGGAGGGCGGTCATGTGCCGTCCCTCCTCGAACTGATGGACCGTACGACCGTCAAGGCCGTCAACGACCTGGCGAACATGGGGCTGCCGGAGACCACCGAGGCCCTGCTGCTCTGCGCCTTCGACACCCACGACCCCGCCGCCGACCTGGCCGCCGTCGGCGTGCTCTGCGAGGCGGCCGGGGCGACGCAGGTGGTCCCCGCCGACGACGCCGCCGAGTCCGAACTCCTCCTCCAGGCAAGGAGGTTGTGCCTCGTCGCGCTCGAAGCGGTCAAGGGCACGACGATGATCGACGACGTGTGCGTCCCCCGGTCGCGACTCGCCGAGCTGCTGGAGGGGGTCGAGCGCATCGCCGAGAAGTACCAGCTGACCATCGGGGTCTGCGCCCACGCCGGCGACGGCAACACCCACCCCACGGTCTGCTTCGACGCCCAGGACGCCGACGAGTCCCGGCGGGCCCGCGAGTCCTTCGACGAGATCATGGCCCTCGGCCTGGAACTCGGCGGCACGATCACCGGGGAGCACGGCGTCGGCATCCTCAAGAAGGAGTGGCTGGCACGCGAGCTGGGCCCGGTGGGCGTGGAGATGCAGCAGGCGGTCAAGGCGGCCTTCGACCCGCTGGGCCTCCTGAACCCGGGCAAGCTGTTCTGAACGACGGGCGGTACGTGTCCTACGTGTCCCTCCCCGTTCATACGTATCCCTCCCCGTCCTGGGACTCGTCCGACGGCCACGGGTCGCGCAGCCACAGATCATCGGCCGGAAAGGGCGCGAGCAGCTCGGCGAGGCCGTCGTCGATGCCGAGCTGCTCGACCTCAGAGCCCGGCGGTACCGCCCGCAGGGTGCGCTCCAGCCACGCCGACACCTGAGCGGTGGGCGCCTCAAGAAGGGCGTCCCCGTCGGGTGAACTCAGCGCCATCAGGACCACGCTGTGCCCGTCGACCTTCGTCGGCCACACCCGGACGTCACCGTGACCGCACGGCCGGAACACCCCCTCGACGAGGAGTTCACGGGCGAACGTCCAGTTCACGGGGTTCTCGGAGCCGATGTGGAAGGCGATGTGGACGGCGAACGGATCGTTGGCGCGGTAGGTGAGGCGGGCGGGGACGGGGATGCTCCGCTCCGGCGACAGGATGAGTTTCAGCTCCAGTTCCCGTTCCACCACGGTGTTCATCGCGTGACTCATGGCGGGCACTTCCTCTCGTTGCAGGGACCCACGTCGGGCCCGTACGAGGAGAGAGCGCGGGGAGGCGTCAGCATTACGCGGGTTCTGAGAGGTTTTTCGGAGAGTTTTTTGCGAACGGTGTCGGAGCGGTCGCGACTGATGGCAGAAGCTGTCACGAAGGGAGTAGGTACGGCCGGAGGGGTAATGGGGGATGCGCCGGTCTGATAGATGTGGGGCACCCCAAATGACCCCCGAGCAGATACGGGACGACGGACATGAGCGCCCCAACCCCGGCCCCCGGTGACGACAGGCCCCGCGAAGGGTATTACCCGGACCCGTCCATTCCTGGATATGTCAGGTTCTGGAACGGTGCCTCCTGGGTGCCGGGCACCAGCCGCCCGGCGCAGTCCGACGACGCGTCCGGTGCGGCGCGGGTGGAGGAGACCGGGCCGCACTTCTTCGACGAGGACCCGCGGTCGCCGGGCGCAGAGCCGCGTCGGGCGACCCCTGCCGAGGCCCAGCACGGCAGCCGGCCCGAACCGGCGTCCGCCTGGGGCGCCGACCGCTCCCACCAGTCCGGCTTCGGCGGCGACCGGGACCGCCAGGTCTCCTGGGGCTCACCGGCACAGGCCGCCGACCCGAGGACAGCCGACCCCAGGGTCGTAGGCGAGCCCCCGGTCCAGCCGGACGGGTTCTCGGCCCGCACGGACGGTACGGCGACGATCCCGCCCGCGGAGCCGGACGCCGGTGACGTGCCCGAGTCGGGCACGTTCGTGTTCCGCCGGCCCACCCCGGGACCGGCCGCCGAGGGAGGCGTCCCCGGCACCCGTGGCCCCGTCCCCTCCGAGGGCACCATGACCTTCCGTGCGCTCTCCCCGCGCACGGGGCGCGAAGGCGGGGCGGGCGGCGCGCAGCCGGGGAGCACGAGCTCCCCGGAGGGGGCGCAGGGTCCGGTCACGGCACCCGCGGCCGCACCCGCGCCGGGCCGCGGCTTCGGCGCCGGAAAGGCCGCGGCGGCCCGTGCGGCGGCGGCCCAGGGCGCGAACCCCGCCCTGCTGCCCGCGACCCCGGCCGTTCCCCAGCAGAACGCCCCGGGCGCCGGTGCGGCCATGGCCCCCGGCGTCGGCGGCGGCCAGCCCTCCTGGGCCCAGCAGGTGCACCGCCTGGCCACGCCCGAGGAGGGCTCGGAACCGCGCGTCACACCCTGGAAGCCGCCCGTCGAGGACGTGTTCCAGGCCGCCGCCCGCCGACAGGCGTCGGCCCGTCCGGCGGGCCTCGGCAAGCGGCTGGTCGCACGGTTCGTGGACACCCTGGTCCTCGGCGCCCTCACCGCCGTGGCCGCCGTACCGCTGGGCACCATGGCCGTCGACCACATCACGGAGAAGGTCGACGCGGCCAAGCTCTCCGGCGAGACCGTGACCGTATGGCTGCTGGACGGCACGACCGGGCTGTACCTGGGCATCGTGCTGGCCGTGCTGCTGCTTGCCGGCGTCCTGTCCGAGGCGTGGCCCACCGCCAAGTGGGGTCGCACCCTCGGCAAGAAGCTGGTCGGTCTGGAGGTCCGGGACATCGAGGGCCACGAGCCGCCGTCGTTCGGCGGGGCCCTGCGCCGCTGGCTCGTCTACGCCGTCCCGGGGCTGCTCGGCATCGGCGTCGTGGGCGTCCTGTGGTGCCTGTTCGACCGCCCGTGGCGCCAGTGCTGGCACGACAAGGCGGCGCACACGTTCGTGGCGGGCTGAGCACACACAGAAGTACCCACAGACGTACACGCAGGCGTACGCACAGACGTACGTCGACCGTACGTTCGATGATGGTCGGCCGGGTACGACATACGGATCAGCTGATTCGGTCCCCCGGACGGCCGCTCGCCGGATGCGGAGCCGGGTGGTTCGCGGTCGACTCGGGCCATGAGCAGCGAACCGCCCCCCGGCTCCGGTCAGCAGCCACCGGAAGACGACGACCCGTTCAGGAAGCAGCCACCGCCTCCGTCGTACGGCGCAGGCGATCCGTACGGCAGCTCAGGCCCGACAGGCGGCGGCTCGCCGTACGGAGGTGGTGCGCCCTACGGAGCCGGCGGCGGTGATCCGTACGGCGGCGCCGGCGACCCCCTCTCGGGCATGCCCCCGCTCGCCGACAGCGGCCGACGCGTGCTCGCGCGGATCATCGACATGATCCTTGTCGGTGTCGTCGCCTGGCTGCTGACCTGGGGCTTCAACGTCAACGAGTACGACATCGACAACGACGACATCGAGTACGGCCGCTCGCTCGGCCAGTCGCTCATCGTCGCCGTGCTCTACATCGCGTACGACACGATCCTGATCTCCCGGACCGGGCAGACACTCGGCAAGACCTGGCTCAAGCTCCGGGTCGCCAACCTCGACAACGGCGCCACGCCCTCCGTGCAGACCACGCTCGTCCGCTCGCTCGTGCTGTGGATCCCGTTCGCGTTCTGCTGCGCCTGCGTCTGGACGGCGATCGCGGGCGGCTGGAGCTTCTTCGACAAGCCGTACAAGCAGGGCCTGCACGACAAGGTGGCCAAGACGGTGGTGGTCAGCACGGGTTGAGCAACTCCGGCTACGACAGCGGCGGTCGGGTGGGGGCTGCGTCATGCAGGCCCCACCCGACCGCCGCTGTCGTAGCGGAAGGGGTGGTTCGATTCAGTCCTGTTGCGCCGAGGCCTGTACCGGGACGCGTTCGCGTCGCGGCGGCGCGGCAGCCGAGGAGGCGACGACCTGCGAGGTCGCCCGAGCCCGCTTGGGCCGGGGCACGGTCATGGCGACGAGCAGTCCCAGGACGAGCCCCACGAGGGCGATCAACGCGACCCCCGGGCCCGAACTCGTCTGGGACAGCAGCAACATGGCGAGCGTCGAGAGAATCACGGTGCACGAACCGTAGGCGAGCTGTGCGACGGTCGGACGAGGCGCAGTCGGACGAGGCATGGCAATCGAGTCCTCGTTGGATTCGGGGGTGAGGGGAGCGTGTCGACCTGGTTTTCCACCGGACAACCGGCGTTCCGCCAACCGACTCTAATCGCGTCCATGCCCGACTGGAACGCGCAGTAAGCGTGACCTAACACACGGCTCCGGAGCACAGGGGGCGCACGGAGTCATGACGTCCACCAAGTGGACGCGCCCGCGCGCCGGTAATGCATTTGACCTGTCCAAGTCAAGGTCTGTCTTTTCTTCTAAACCTCTAGTCAAATTACGTCACTTGACTACACGCGTATACCGCCCGCGGACAGCTTCCGAACCAGGAACCCCCCATCCGCGCGGACGGACGCGGGGGAGGACCCTCAAGTGACCAGCAGACCCTGGACGTTCAGAACGGCGGCCGTCGGTGTGGCACTCGCCACAGCCGCCGCCACCTTCTCCACCTTCGCCATTGCCGAGGCCGATTCCGGCTCAGGCAAGGGCGCTTCGGCGGTACCGGCCGCGAACCGGCACGACCCGGCGGAGCAGCAGCACGCCGACCACGACCTCGACGGGCCGCTCAGCAAGACCCAGGAGGCCCAGCGCGAGGAAGCCCTCAGGCAGGTCATCTCCGGCGAGGCCAAGGCCCAGAGCCGCAACGGCTCGCAGGTCGTGCAGCTCAAGAGCGGCAAGGGCAAGGGCAAGTACGTCGAGCTCGGCCGCGAGCGAACCGACAAGATCTTCACGATCCTCGTCGAGTTCGGCGACCAGGTCGACAGCCGCTACGGCGGCACGCCCGGCCCGCTGCACAACAAGATAGCCAAGCCGGACCGCGCCCAGGACAACAGCACGGCCTGGCAGGCGGACTACAACACCGAGCACTTCAAGAAGCTCTACTTCGGCACCGGCAAGAACACCGAGTCGATGAAGAAGTACTACGAGAAGCAGTCCTCGGGCCGCTACTCGGTAGAGGGCACGGTCTCGGACTGGGTCAAGGTCCCCTACAACGAGGCCCGTTACGGGTCCAACAAGTGCGATCCCGACAACTGCGCCTGGTTCGCGGTGCAGGACGGGGTCGCCGCATGGGTCGCGGCGCAGAAGGCAGCCGGCGCGACCGACGCGGCGATCAAGACCCAGCTGGCCGCGTACGACCAGTGGGACCGCAACGACTTCGACGCCGACGGCAACTTCAACGAGCCCGACGGCTACATCGACCACTTCCAGATCGTGCATGCCGGTGAGGACGAGTCCGCGGGCGGCGGCGCGCAGGGCGAGGACGCCATCTGGGCGCACCGCTGGTTCGCGTTCGGCACCGACGCCGGTTCGACCGGCCCCGCCGGCAACCGGCTCGGCGGCGCGCAGATCGGCAACTCCGGTATCTGGGTCGGCGACTACACCATCCAGCCGGAGAACGGCGGACTCGGCGTCTTCGCCCACGAGTACGGTCACGACCTCGGTCTGCCGGACCACTACGACACCACCAACACCGGTGAGAACTCGACCGGTTACTGGACCCTGATGTCGGGCGGCTCCTGGCTCGGCACCGGTGGCGACAACATCGGCAACCTGCCGGGCGACATGACCGCCTGGGACAAACTCCAGCTGGGCTGGCTCGACTACGACACGGCGAAGGCCGGGAAGAAGTCGAACCACAAGCTGGGCGTCGCCGAGTACAACACCAAGAACGCGCAGGCGCTCGTCGTCCAGCTGCCGGACAAGACGGTCACCACCGAGATCGTCGCCCCGGCGCAGGGCGCGACCCAGTGGTGGAGCGGCAGCGACAACAACCTCTCCAACACGCTGACCCGTTCGGTCGACCTCACCGGCAAGTCCTCGGCCACCCTCACCCTGGACGGCTGGTACGACATCGAGGCCGACTACGACTACCTCTACACCGAGGTCTCCACCGACGGCGGCGTCACCTTCACGCCGATCGACGGCACGGTCGACGGCGCTGCCATCCCGCGTGACGGCAGCGGCAAGCCGGCGCTCACCGGCACGGTGGACGCGTACAAGAAGCTGTCGTACTCCCTGGACGCCTACGCGGGCAAGAAGTTCGACCTGCGCTTCCGCTACACCTCTGACGGCGGCGTCTCCCAGAAGGGCTTCGCGGCCGACGAGATCACCCTCACCGCCGACGGCGCGACGCTCTTCGCCGACAACGCGGAGAGCGCGGACGCGGCGTGGAAGACGAAGGGCTTCTCGCGCATCGGCGCGTCCTACACGGACAGCTACCCGCAGTACTACATCGCCGAGAACCGCCAGTACGTGTCGTACGACAAGACCCTCAAGGTCGGCCCGTACAACTTCGGCTTCTCGACGACCCGTCCGGACTGGGTCGAGCACTTCCCGTACCAGAACGGCCTGTTGATCTGGAAGTGGGACACCTCCCAGAACGACAACAACGTCACCGCGCACCCGGGTCTCGGCAAGATCCTTCCGGTGGACGCGCACCCGACCCCGCTGAAGTGGGCGGACGGCACGCTGATGCGCAGCCGCATCCAGTCCTACGACTCCCCCTTCAGCCTGTACCGCACGGATGCGCTCCGGCTCCACAACGCGGACGTGCTCACGAAGATCCCCTCCCAGAAGGGCGTGCCGATCTTCAACGACCGCACCTCCACGTACTACGACGCGGCGACCCCGCTCGCGGGCGTGAAGATCACTGACACCAACACCAAGATCAAGATCGTCAAGGAGGCCAAGGACGGCTCCACGATCTCGGTCCAGGTGGGCCCCGCAGTGAAGTAATCCACATAACTGCAGGTCAGAGCGTGATCGGCCGTGACCCCCTGGCGGGTCGCGGCCGATCGTGTTTAGGTGCCTCCTGTGGCTTTCTTATTGACACCGAGTCCCACGGGGGGTGTGACCGCATGGCCGCAGGAGGTTTCTGCAAGCTGCCCAGTGGCAGCGTGGTGGTGGCGTTGAACCTGCCCAGCCCCACCGCGCCGACCGGCCGGCCGACAGGCGTCGGCCTGGACGACGTACGCGTCCTGGTGCTCGCCCGGAACCGCGCCAGGGCACTGACCCGCCTGCGCAACCTCGGCCTGCGAGCGGTCTACCTCCGGGGCAACGCGGCCCCGCCGAGCCCCGACGAGATCACGGCCGTCCTGCACCACCCCGACGGCCTGATATGGCGCGCGGCACAGCGCGCGGCCCCGGACAACAGCGTCCCGTCCGCACTGGAGCGCACGGAGCTGTGGCACCCGATCAGGTCCCTCCTGCGGAGGCCGCCGGCACGGGTGTGACAGCCGGGGACGGCTTGGGCGGTCCAGGGCCGGTCCAGGACGGTCCAGGGGCGGTTCCGGGAAGTCCGGTCCTCCGCCACCATCAGCCCTGCGACCTAGGACCGCCGTCGGATGTGACCGGCCGACGTACGCCATAGCCTCGGCGCATGACGGCAGCTGACACTCCCACCGACGGACCCCGCAGCATCGAGCAGCGCAGGCGCGAGGCGCTGGATCGGCTCGCCCGGGACATCGACGTATGGGTCGCCACGGCCGACGCCACCGGCGAGCCGACGCTCGTTCCGCTGACCTTCTGGTGGGACGGCGAGACGGTGTGGCTGGCCACCCGCGACACCAACCCGACCGGCCGCAACCTGCGCGCCTCGGGCCGGGCGCGGCTCTGCTTCGGCCACACCCGGGACGTCGTCCTGATCCACGGCACCGCCCGCATGCTGACCCGCGACGAGCTGCCCACCTCCGTGGGCGACGCCTTCACCGCGAAGGACGGCTGGGACCCGCGCGAGAGCGGCCCTTCATACGTCTGGTTCCAGGTCACCCCGAAGATCATCCAGGCATGGGGCACCGTGCCCGAGATGACCGACCGGGATCTGATGCGCGACGGAAAGTGGCTGGTCCAGGGCGACTGACCGGATGACGTCCGGCCGTCCGGCCGTTACACCACCGGCTTCCCGGACAGCTCCACGCCCGCCGCCCGCAGCTCCTCCAGTGCCCGTTCCGTCGTCCCCTCGGCCACCCCGGCGGTGAGGTCGAGCAGGACCTGGGTGCGGAAGCCCTCGCGGGCCGCGTCCAGGGCGGTGGCCCTGACGCAGTGGTCGGTCGCGATGCCGACCACGTCCACCTCGTCGATCTCGCGGGCCCGCAGCCAGTCGGCCAGCGTGACGCCGTTCTCGTCGGCGCCCTCGAAGCCGCTGTAGGCCGCCGCGTACGCACCCTTGTCGAAGACGGCGTCGATCGCGCCGGAGGCGACCACCGGCGCGAAGTTCGGGTGGAAGCCGACACCCTCCGTGCCGGCCACGCAGTGCGCGGGCCAGGAGCGCTCGAAGTCGGGGTTGGAGGCGAAGTGGCCGCCGGGGGCGATGTGGTGGTCGCGGGTCGCCACGACGTGGCGGTATCCGGCGGGGGCCTGCCCGATCAGCTCGGTGATCGCGGCGGCGACGTCGGCACCCCCGGCCACCGCGAGACTGCCTCCTTCGCAGAAGTCGTTCTGCACGTCTACGACGATCAGGGCGCGGCGCATGGTCGGTGTCCTTCGACTGCCGGTGCGAATATGTGAACTTCCGAGCCTAGAGACTCCGGCCCCACTTCGGGAGGGGGCATTCGGGGCAACCGGCCGGCTCGGACGCCTGTTGCCCCTGTGCAGCGAGGGTGTCGGGCCCGTGTCAGACCCCCAGGGCGACGTACTCCGTCGGAATGACGGCCTCCCCACGCGACAGCTGCGTCGCCGACAGCGGCAGGTTTGCACGCGCGGTCGCATGCCGGTCCCGTACGACGTCCAGCGGCTCCCGGGCGACCACCCGACCGCCCTTCACCAGCTCCACCAGCAGCTGCCGGTCCGCCAGCTCCCCGGGCACCGGCCCCGTACCGATCACCTCGGCCTCCGCGATCCCGTCCCGGTCGAGCCGCCGGGCCGCCCACTTCCGGCCCCCGATCGACGTCTTGCCGCCGCTCGACTTCTTTGCCACCGGGACCAGCGGAGCCTTCGGGTCCGCCGACTCGGCCCGGGCGACCAACTTGTAGACCATGGAGCAGGTGGGGTGGCCGGAACCCGTCACCAACTGGGTGCCGACCCCGTACGCGTCCACCGGCGCCGCCGCCAGCGAGGCGATCGCGTACTCGTCGAGGTCCGAGGTCACGATGATCCGCGTCCGCTCGGCCCCCAGCTCGTCCAACTGCTGCCGCACCCGGTGCGCGACCAGGAGCAGATCCCCCGAGTCGATGCGCACCGCGCCCAGCTCGGGCCCGGCGACCTCCACCGCCGCCCGGACCGCCTCGGTGACGTCGTACGTGTCCACCAAAAGCGTCGTGTTCCGGCCCAGCGAGTCCACCTGGGCCTGGAAGGCGTCCCGCTCGCGGTCGTGGAGCAGGGTGAACGCGTGGGCGCTCGTCCCGACGGTCGGGATGCCGTAGCGGAAACCGGCGGCCAGATCGGACGTGGTCGCGAAACCGCCGACGTACGCGGCCCGGGAGGCGGCCACCGCGGCCAGCTCATGGGTGCGCCGGGCGCCCATCTCGATCAGCGGACGGTCACCGGCGGCCGAGGCCATCCGGGACGCCGCGGCAGCGATCGCCGAATCGTGGTTGAGGATCGAGAGGATCACCGTCTCCAGCAGCACGCACTCCGCGAAGGAGCCCTCCACCCGCAGGATCGGCGAGCCCGGGAAGTAGACCTCACCCTCGGGATAGCCCCAGATGTCCCCGCCGAACCGGTACGAGGCCAGCCACTGAACGGTCTCCTCGTTGACGATCCGGCGCTCACGCAGGAAACCGAGGACATCCGCGTCGAACCGGAAGTTCTCCACCGCGTCGAGCACCCGCCCGGTGCCCGCGACGACGCCGTAACGGCGACCCTCGGGCAGCCGCCGGGTGAAGACCTCGAAGACCGACCGCCGGTCGGCGGTGCCCGCTTTCAGGGCGGCCTGGAGCATCGTCAGCTCGTAGTGATCCGTGAAGAGCGCCGTCGAGGGAACGTCCACCGGCAGCCCAAGGTCCGCTGTGTTCATGAGAGAGGATGCTACCCCCATCTCGTCACTTTGACGATTTCCAGGTCCATTTGGCCCGCGACCCCCTTCTGGTGGCAGCATGGGCTTGTGACGTCACCCGCTCCCGTAGAGATCGAACGCACCGAGTCGGCGGAGGAGACCTTCGCCGTACCCGAGCCCGACGTCCCCTGGGTCACCATCGTCCACAACGACCCGGTCAACCTCATGAGCTATGTGACCTACGTCTTCCAGACGTACTTCGGCTACCCGAAGGACAAGGCCACCAAGCTCATGAAGGACGTCCACCACAAAGGCCGGGCGGTGGTCTCCAGCGGCAGTCGCGAGGAGATGGAACGCGACGTGCAGGCCATGCACGGTTACGGTCTGTGGGCCACCCTCCAGCAGGACCGGAAGTAGCGAACTCACTTCATGCCAGGACAATTCGAACCGATCCCCGGCGGTGGCGCGGCCATCGCCCTCGACGACGTCGAGATCTCCATCATCCGGTCGCTGTCCGTCCAGCTCCTGGAGCTGATCGGCCCCGGCCCCGCCGAGGACTCCTCCGACGACCCGCTCGCCGAGCTGTTCGCCGAGGGCCCGACCGAGCCCCCCTCCGACCCCGTCCTCAGACGCCTGTTCCCGGACGCCTACGGCGACCCCGTCGACGTACCGTCATCACCCGGACAGGCCGAGGAGGAACGGGAGCACGCCGCCGAGTTCCGCCGGTTCACCGAGAACGACCTGCGCACCGGCAAGCGCGAGAGCGCCCTCGCGGTGATCCGCTCCCTGGACGCGCTGACACCGGCCGGCGACGGGGGCGCGGTGCTCAAGCTGTCGCACGACGAGTCCCAGCGGTGGCTGGGCACACTCAACGACCTGCGCCTGGCCATCGGCTCCCGGCTGGACGTCGTCGACGAGGAGGACACCGACCTCCTCTACCGGCTGCCGGACGAGGACCCGCGCAAGCCGATGGTGATGGCGTACCTGTGGCTGGGCGGGCTGCAAGAGACCCTCGTCTCCACGCTGATGCCCTGAGGAGCCGCAGGTTCCGGCATATGGGCCGCCCCGTACCACTCCTCGGTACGGGACGGCCTCTCTGCTTATCCTGGCGAACATGCTGACCATCACCCAGGCCCTCGTCGACCAGATCGTCGCCCACGCGCGCAAGGACCACCCCGACGAGGCATGCGGCGTCGTCGCCGGACCGGCAGGCACGGACCGCCCCGAGCGCTTCATCCCGATGCTGAACGCGGCCATGTCGCCCACGTTCTACGAGTTCGACTCAGGCGACCTGCTGAAGCTGTACCGCGAGATGGACGACCGCGACGAGGAACCCGTGGTCATCTACCACTCCCACACGGCCACCGAGGCCCACCCCTCCCGCACCGACATCTCCTACGCCAACGAGCCCGGCGCCCACTACGTCCTCGTGTCCACGGCCGACACAGACGGCCTCGGCGACTTCCAGTTCCGCTCGTTCCGGATCATCGAGGGCGAGGTCACGGAGGAGGAGGTCAGCGTCGTAGAAACGTACTGATCTCACCTGGCGGCCCGAAAATGTCCAGAATACGGGACAGGCTTCCGGGATTCGGACCGGGAATCGATACGATGAGCCCATGGTTTCCTACGACGTGAGCGAGAAGACGCCGGGCACCCTGCTGCTCGTGGCGCGGCTGCACGTCGACCTGTGCAGGCTGGCAAGCGCCATCTGTTGATGCTGCCCCCTGCTGCCGTACGGCCGTGAGCCGCGGCGCCTCACATGCATGACCTGCACCAACCCGCTTTTCGCGCCGCCGCGCGCCCATCGACCTACCACTCCCGACAGGAGCCCCGAGCCATGGCCATCGAGGTCCGCATCCCGACCATCCTCCGCACCTACACCGACGGCGAGAAGGCCGTCCCCGGTGCCGGAGAGACCCTCGCCGATCTCTTCGCCGACCTCGAAACCCGGCACACAGGCGTCCAGGCCCGCATCGTGGACGACGGCAAGCTGCGCCGCTTCGTCAACGTCTACCTCAACGACGAGGACGTCCGCTTCCTCGACGGCATCAACACCAAGCTCGCCGACGGCGACACCGTGACGATCCTGCCGGCCGTCGCCGGCGGCATGGCCTGATAGGCCCCTGGCACCCATGCGCTACGACTCGCCGCTGGCCGCGGTAGGCAACACCCCCCTGGTGCGCCTGCCGCGGCTGTCGCCGTCCACCGACGTACGGATCTGGGCGAAGCTGGAGGACCGCAACCCCACCGGCTCGGTCAAGGACCGCCCCGCCCTGCACATGGTCGAACAAGCCGAGAAGGACGGCCGGCTCACCCCCGGCTGCACGATCCTCGAACCGACCTCCGGCAACACCGGCATCTCACTCGCCATGGCCGCCAAGCTCAAGGGCTACCGCATGGTCTGCGTGATGCCCGAGAACACCTCGCAGGAACGACGCGAGCTGCTCGCCATGTGGGGCGCCGAAATCATCCCCAGCCCCGCCGCCGGCGGCTCCAACACGGCCGTACGGGTCGCCAAGGAGCTCGCCGCCGAACACCCGGACTGGGTGATGCTCTACCAGTACGGCAACCCGGACAACGCGGGCGCCCACTACGCCGGCACCGGCCCGGAGATCCTCACCGACCTCCCCTCCATCACCCACTTCGTGGCCGGCCTCGGCACCACAGGGACCCTGATGGGCGTCGGCCGCTACCTCCGCGAGCACAAGCCGGACGTGAAGATCGTCGCCGCCGAACCGCGCTACGACGACCTCGTGTACGGCCTGCGCAACCTCGACGAGGGCTTCGTACCCGAGCTGTACGACGCCTCCGTCCTCACCACCCGCTTCTCCGTCGGCTCGGCGGACGCGGTCACCCGCACCCGGGAACTCCTCCAGCAGGAGGGCATCTTCGCGGGCGTCTCCACCGGTGCCGCACTGCACGCCGCGATCGGCGTCGGCAACAAGGCCGTCAAGGCGGGCGAGAGCGCGGACATCGTCTTCGTCGTCGCCGACGGTGGCTGGAAATACCTCTCGACAGGCGTCTACACAGCGGCCACGACAGAGGAAGCCATCGAGACACTGCAGGGCCAGCTCTGGGCGTGAGCGCCTAAGCTTCCAACAGGCCGAAAGATCACGACGCGAGGTGTCGGACCTGGTCCCAAAGGGCCGGGTCCACCACCCCCACCCGCCGCCGGAACTCCCCGACGTGCATGTCGCGCAGCTCGTCCGTCTCCAGAAAACTCGGCCGGCCCTGGGCATCGCCCACCGCGCCCGGCGGCAGCGGGATCACTCCGGGCCGCTCGTCGTGATACCTGCTGGTGATCTTCGCGACCGTCGCACGCCGCCCGCGCACCGAGAGCACCAGACACGGCCGGTCCTTGCCCCCGGGACCGTCCTCAAAGGGCACATTCGCCCACCAGATCTCCGCGGGCCGGGGCCGCACCGCCCGCCCCCGCTGCCCTTTCGGCCCCTCGGCCCGCCCCGGCGGCCTGCCCCCACGACCCCGGGGCCGATGCCCCCGCCCCCAGCCGTCCACCAGCGCCGCGACCAGCGCGAGCAGCACGACGGCCGCCAGGGCGAGCCACCATGACGTGTCCATACGGAAGACGGTACCGGCGCACCCCCCACGCCGCCCGCGCTACCGGCGCATCCCGTCCAGCCGAACCGGTGACAGCACAGGTGAGTTCGCCCACAACAGCCCTTGACGGAGGAGCGACGGGGGGTTTTGCGCCTTACGCTCGACAGCACCGCAAGAACCCCGTCACGTTAGTTTTGACGCTCCCCGCCCGCGGAGGTTTCTGCTTTATGAAGCTCACCGTCGTCGGCTGCTCGGGGTCGTTCCCGTCCGTGGAATCGGCCTGTTCGAGCTACCTCGTAGAGGCCGACGGCTTCCGGCTGCTACTCGACATGGGCAACGGTGCCCTTGGCGAGTTGCAGCGCCACTGCGGTCTCTACGACCTCGACGCGATCTTTCTCAGCCATCTGCACGCCGACCACTGCATCGACATGTGCGCGTACTTCGTCGCACGCTACTACCGCCACGACGGCGGCCGCTGCGACCCCATCCCGGTCTACGGCCCCGAGGGCACCGAACAGCGCCTCACCACCGCCTACGCCGACACCCCCACCGCCTCCTCCATGAGCGAGGTCTTCGACTTCCACACGGTCAAGCCGAGCACCTTCGACATCGGCCCGTTCACCGTCCACACCGAGCGGGTGCGCCACCCGGTGGAGGCGTACGGCATCCGCATCGAGCACGCCGGGAAGTCACTCACCTACTCCGGGGACACCGGCACCAGCGACGCGCTGGACCAACTCGCCCGCGACACCGACCTGTTCCTCTGCGAGGCCGCGTTCACGCACGGCAAGGAGAACATCCCGGACCTGCACCTCAACGGCCGCGAGGCAGGCGAGACGGCGAAACGCGCGGGCGCGCGCAAGCTCGTACTCACCCACATCCCCCCGTGGACCGACCCGCAGGTGAACCTGGCCGACGCCCGCGAGGTGTTCAGGGGCCCGGTGGAACTGGCGGCGCCGCGGGTGTCGTACGTGATCTGAACCTCATCCCGGCGACGGCTTCCGAAACCCTGGTTCCGGGAGCCGTCGTGCTATTGCGGCCCCTGCCCCGCTCGGGCGTCGTCCCACACGCCCGCCAGTACCCGCCCGAGCATCTCGAAGTCCTCGTTCACGCTCAGCCCGGCACCCCGGGCCACGGCCTGTCGGTAGGCGGGGACGACGGCCTCGTACCTGCCGCTGGCGAGGGCGAGCGTCGATTGCAACTCGAAGAGTCGCGCCATGAGATGGCGGTTGCCCGGCTCCTCGTCGGGCTCGACGGACGAGATCCCGTCGACGAGCGTGGACAGACGGCCGATGAGCCGACTCGACTCCATGACGGTGCGGTAGTACGTTGCCTCCACCGTCCGTCCCACCTCGGCGAGTCGGGCCGCGTACGTGACGATCTGGTCCGTTCCGCCGAAGCGGACAGCCAGTTCGCACAGCAGGATCCACGCGTCGACGACGCGCTCCGTCCGGTAGTCGGGTGCCCCGGCCGGGGTATCGGCGACGGTCGCCTCCACGAGTGCGAAGGACGTCATCAGCTCTTCCCGGGACGCCGTGCGGTAGTCCAGGGTGTCGCGCACGGCGTAGTAGACCCACTTCGGGTTGTCCGGCTCCTCAACGTGGCATCGCCGGCTCAACCGGCCGTACAGGTCCCGCTTCCCCTTCTTCTCGATCACCTCAGGGAGGTATCCCGAGTGGTCGAACCGGGCGTCGATCCGGACGCGGACCGGAGCGTTGCCCGCGCCGTCGTAGGGATGCTCGTGAACGCGACCCCGGAAGCGGAAGGGGCCGCCAGCCCGGAGGATGCGCTGTGTGTTGGTGTAGACAGGTCCTTCGATGTCGACGATGGCCGGGGACACCACGAAATCCGCTGTCGGCAGCAGGAAGTCAAAGAGACCAAGGGAGCGTCTGATCCTTCCCGCATGCTCCGGCCGCAGCACCTCGTCGGCGTCCACGTGGACGATCCAGCCCTCGGTGATGTGCTCCAGGGCGAGATTGCGGTGGTGTGCGAAGTCGTCGACCCACGGCGCCGCCAGGATCCGTACGTCGCCGCGAGCCGCGCGGGCCCGCTCGACAGTGGCGTCGGTGGAGCCGGAGTCGATCAGCAGGCAGTCGTCGACGTCCTGGGCGAGCGCGGTGAGGCAGCCCGCGATGGTGTCCTCCTCGTCCCGGGTGAGTACGACGGCGGTGACCGCTGCCGGGCGGTGACGCTCGTAGTCGGCCGCCAGTACGGCCGGGTCGGACGACGGAAGGGCTGCTCCCGCCAGATCGGGGGACACAGGGCCGACCAGAGCCAGATCTGCCCTGAGACGGGACGACGGGATGCCGCCGGGCGTACGGACGAGATCCAGCAGATCCGCGAACTTCATTACGGACGGTTCCTTCGGAGCAGAGCAGAGCAAGGCGGGGGGTGGAGAGGTGGAGTGGGTGAATAAGGGATCGGATCTACCCGGTCAGAGCGGGGTCTGCCGCGTCGAGAGAGTGGCACAGGTCGAATTCGACGTCCTGGACGTGTCCGTGCGAAACCATGATCTTGGTTCCCTTGACGGCTTGTAGGTGCCCCCAGATGCGGGCGAACGTGTCGCGGTCGATGCCGCTGAACGTCTCATCGAAGAGGAAGACCTGGGGTGCGTGCAGCACTGCGCGGGCGATGGACAGCCGTTGGATCTGCCCCCGGGACAGGCCGGCGCCGGACTCCCTCAGTGGCTCGTCGAGCCCTGCGGGGAGGTTCTCCAGTACGTCCAGGAAGCAGGCAACGCGGCATGCGGCGAGGATGTTGTCCGTGCGGTGAGGGACGCCGAGAGTCAGGTTCTCACGGAGGGGAGCGGTGAACAGTACGGGATTCTCGGGGACGTAGAGAACATGGCGGCGCAGCTCGGCGTCGCGGATCCGGCTGATCTCGGCGTCTCCGAGGGTGATGCTTCCGTGGTATCCCGGGTGGGTGCCGGCCAGCAGGGCGAGCAACGTGCTCTTGCCCGAACCGTTCGCGCCGCGCAGTAGCACGCTCGTGCCGTGGGGAATGTCGAGATCGACGCCGACGAGGACTTCATGGCCGGAGCCCGCGTAGGAGAAGCCCAGCGCTTTGACAGAGATGTCGGCCGGTTCGAGCGGTGTCTCGGCCTCCGCGTCGGGGAGGCCGTGGCGGGCGTCGTCCCGCTGGAGGACCACGTCCCTGTACCGGCCCAGGGCCGCCGAGGTGCGCTGGGCGGTGACCTGCAGAGAGGCGACGGAGTCCATGGAGCCGAGAAAGTAGCCCGACATGGTTAGGAAACCGAAGACCTCGCCGACGGTGAGCGATCCCCCGAGCATCTGTGTCAGACCGGCCCACGCGATCACGACAGTAAACACGGTCTGGTTGCCTGTCTTGATCACGGAATTGAAGTTCTCGAGGCGGCCGAGCCGGGTCTCCGAATCAATTCTCCGGTTCAGCGAACGTGTCATTCTGTTGAAGGCGAACTCGGTCTTTCCGTAGCCGACCAGCTCGGTGTGGCCGTGCAGTACGTTGAGTGTTTCGGATTTTAGGGTGGCGTCACGCTGAAGCGCCTCTTCAGCCGCATTTCTGATGTGCGGGAAGAGGAGTAGCGAGCTGAGCAGGTTTATTGTCGCGGGGGGTATGAGGAACAGGAAGAGCATCGGGCTCGCCACGAGAAGATACGTGCCGACCGAAAGGACCACACACATGTCGACCGCAGCTCTCACCGCGGCCGCCGTGATGAGCCCCTGGATTTCCTGGACGTCGTCGATCCTGCTGACCAGATCGCCGGTTCGTCGGTTCTTGAAGTACTGGGCGGGAAGGCGCAGAAGCTTGGCCAGATACCGTTCGGAGAGCCCGCGCTGCAGTGACTGGCTCAGCGTGACGATGACCCGGCCACGCAGGTACTGCACGCCTGCGGCCACCAGCGCCACCGCGATGAACATGCCCGACATGGTGGCGAGTTGCTCCCGCGACCCCTCCCGCATCACGCGGTCCACTGCCATCTGCACGAACAGACTGTTCAGCAGGGCCACGAGGGAGATGACCACCGTCGTGCTCAGTACCACGGCCAGCCGCCCCCGGTGGTCGCGGACCGCCTGCCGGAGCAGGTGCTGCGAGTGTGTCCGGCGCAGTCGCGGGGCGAGGATCGGTCGTGCTGGGGTGCGGTCGGTGACCAGGGCCTCGCCGTGGAACACCTCGGCGAGAATCTCGGGTCCCACCCGCATCGGCCGGTGCAGGAGGGGGTCGCCGATGATGAAGTCACCCCGGTCGGTGACCTCGTGCACGACGACGAAGTGCCGGTAGCCCTCTTCGTCCAGCAGGATGACCGCCGGCCCCGCCAGCCGTACGGCTTGGGCCAGTTGGCCGGTGTCGAGGCGCAGGAGTTCGCTGTCGACGCCGTATCCGTCCAGGACCTCGCGCAGCCGCAGAAGGTTCGAACCGAACTCGCCGAGACCGACGGACTCCCGCAGTATCGCGGTGTCGACAGGCACGCCGTGCCGCATCAGTACGGCGTGGACACAGGCAGGGCCGCAGTCGGTGTCGCCCGTCTGATGCGTGTGGTACCTCTGCCAGTTCAACGAAGTTCTCCTGGTCGGGCCTGGAACGCGGCCGGGGAAAGGGCGGCGCCCGCCCTCAGCCGGGCGAGCGCCGATCCGGACTACAGCTTGTCGCAGCCGAGTGACTTCCAGAGCTGGTAATAGTCCCCGTAGCTACAGGAGAGCGGATTCCCGATCTGCGCGAATATCCACTCGCACCGGGCGCGGCTGGGCTTTCCCTCGCCCGAAGAGGTGGCCGCCTCTTCGTCGGTGAGGGCGGTGAACTGCATGTCACGAAGAGCTTGAAGACTCATCGAATTCCCCTGGTTGGTGGTCTTGGCCGCTTCGGCCTGACCCGAACCTACGCGGGGCGTATTTACTGATCAAGCTTTGGCTGCCCGCCCGGCCCGGTTCTAGGAGAGCTCTTAAGGGACTCTTACCTTTATTCGGTTCTTTTTTCCGGGCATGCCGAATTCCCCAGCCCGTTCACGGGCCGGGGAATTCGGCGGGTCGGGGAGGCGCCTTGGGCTACTTGGCCTCCGCCTTCTGCAGCTCGGCGAGTTCCTCGTCCGACTCGCGGCCCGGAGTCGGGAGGTTGAACCTGATGATCGCGAAGCGGAAGACCGCGTAGTAGACCACCGCGAAACACAGGCCCACGAGTACGAGCCCCCACGGGTTGGTCGCGATACCGAGGTTCAGGCCGAAGTCAACCGCACCGGCCGAGAAGCCGAAGCCGTCCTTCATGCCGAGCGACCAGGTCAGCGCCATGGAGAAACCGGTGAGAACCGCGTGGATCGCGTACAGGACCGGCGCGATGAACATGAAGGTGAACTCGATGGGCTCGGTCACACCCGTGACGAACGAGGTCAGCGCGAGGGAGAACATCATGCCGCCGACGACCTTGCGGCGCTCGGGGCGGGCGCAATGGACCATCGCGAGACAGGCCGCGGGCAGCGCGAACATCATGATCGGGAAGAAGCCGGTCATGAACTGCCCGGCGGTGGGGTCGCCGGCCAGGAAGCGCGAGATGTCACCGCTCTTGCCGTGGTAGTCACCGGCCTGCAGCCACGGGAAGGAGTTCAGCAGGTGGTGCATGCCGATCGGGATCAGCGCACGGTTGGCGACACCGAAAATGCCCGCGCCGACGGCGCCCGAACCGACCAGCCACTCCCCGAAATTGTGCAGGCCCGTGCCAAGGACCGGCCAGATGTAGCCGAAGACGATGCCGATCAGCAGACCCGCGAAGGCGGCGAGGATCGGCACCAGACGGCGGCCGCCGAAGAAGCCCGCCCAGTCGGGCAGCCTGGTGCGGTGGAAGCGCTGGTAGAGCAGGGCGACCACGATGCCCATGACCACGCCGCCGAGGACCTTCGCGTCCACCGGCGCGTCGACCATGACGACCTTGCCATCGACGGCCTTCGCGACCTGCGGCAGGTTCTTGTCGGTGAACGTGGCCAGCACGTTCTTGAAGACCAGGTAGCCCACAACCGCCGCGAGGGCTGTGGAACCGTCGGACTTCTTCGCGAAGCCGATCGCGATACCCACGGCGAAAAGCAGCGCCATGTTGTCGAGAATCGCATTGCCGCCCGCCGCCATGAAGCTGGCGATCTTGGTGATGAACGCGGGGAACGACTCCCGGCCGAGCATGTCGGTGTTGCCGAGGCGCACCAGGAGCGCGGCCGCGGGCAGAACGGCGACTGGGAGCATGAGACTGCGACCGATGCGCTGCAGGACAGCCATCGCGCCGGATCCCCTCTTCTTCGCAGCCGCGGGAGCGGCGCTGGCCGTGGACACAACTTCCTCCAGTGGGCAAGGCGCCGCCTGGGGAGACAGGGGAAGGGGCGGCGTCTCGGGGAAAGCGGCAATCGGCCGCGTGGTCTACACCACTTAGTGGTGTAGACCTGTTGTAGCACGGTGAAGCCAGGATAAGGAACCCGCTGTTCTACGCGCGGTCCGGGGCGTCGTCCACGAAGGGGTGCGGGGGACTGCGCGACCAGTCCCCGCCCGACCCGCAGATCACATGCGAAGCCGTTCAGGAACTGATGCGGCCCGATCGCGGGCAACGTGCAGTTCACGATCGGACGGCCCCCGCATCCCATGCGTCAAGGTTCACCGGTCGGTCGCTGAAGTCCTCCCGGCCGCGCCCGACGGTTAGGGGAAGTCGAGTCGGTCGAGCGGCCCGGCGCCGTGACAGCGCCGCCTGCGACGTCCTTCTTCGCCATGCCGATGGTCACACTGATGTAGAGCGGCGGAGGCGGCCCCAGCGGGCCGTCGGCCTGCGCGCTGCCCGCACCCGCCATCACCATGGAGACGTTCGAACTGGAGACCGCGACCCATCGTGCGCACCCTCTGTGGGGAGTCGCTCCAGAGGGTGCGCTTCGATGTGGCGGCGCTCGGGGTACTCAGGGGGTTCCGCCTGCGTCCTCCTGCGCTCCTTCACCGGCCCTGAGCTCCCTCCCGCGTCCCCGCAATGGGATCCGGTTTGGCGGTCGTTGAAAACTGGTGTAGACCAGTCGGCGAACGGTTGCGCTGCCGTGATCGCTCGCGAAGATCGGCCAACTGTGGGTTACTGCGACAAAGTGGCTCGGACCAGGGAGTAGGACATGTCCACCAAGGCAGAGAAGATCGTCGCCGGGCTCGGCGGCCTCGACAACATCGAAGAAGTCGAAGGCTGCATCACCCGCCTGCGCTGCGAGGTCATCAACCCTGCGCTGGTCGACGACACCGCCCTCAAGGCCGCCGGCGCCCACGGCGTCGTCAAGATGGGCACCGCCATCCAGGTCGTCATCGGCACGGACGCCGACCCGATCGCGGCGGACATCGAGGACATGATGTAAACCCCGGATCCGAACCGGAACCGGAGCCAGGATCCGAACCGGATCCGAACCGGGACTCGAACCCCCGTACCCAGCACGGACGTTCACCCCCGAGGGGCCCTTTCCCACCACAGGAAGGGCCCCTTCCGCCGTTACGGCTAGGCTCGTAGCCATGTCACGTATCGACGGCCGCACCCCCGAACAGCTCCGCCCCGTCACCATCGAACGCGGATGGAGCAAGCACGCCGAGGGCTCCGTCCTCGTCTCCTTCGGCGACACGAAAGTCTTCTGCACCGCCTCCGTCACGGAGGGCGTCCCCCGCTGGCGCAAGGGCAGCGGCGAGGGCTGGGTCACCGCCGAATACTCGATGCTCCCGCGCGCCACCAACACCCGCGGCGACCGCGAATCCGTCCGCGGCAAGATCGGCGGCCGCACACACGAGATCAGCCGCCTCATCGGCCGCTCCCTGCGCGCGGTCATCGACTACAAGGCACTCGGCGAGAACACCATCGTCCTCGACTGCGACGTCCTCCAGGCCGACGGCGGCACCCGCACAGCCGCCATCACCGGCGCATACGTCGCCCTCGCCGACGCGATCACCTGGGCACAGGGCAAGAAACTGATCCGGGCCGGCCGCCAGCCCCTCACCGGCACGGTGAGCGCGGTGTCCGTCGGCATCGTCGGCGGAGTACCGCTCCTCGACCTCTGCTACGAAGAGGACGTACGCGCGGAGACGGACATGAACGTCGTCTGCACCGGCGACGGCCGCTTCGTCGAGGTCCAGGGCACAGCAGAGGCGGAGCCCTTCGCCCGCGACGAGCTGAACGCCCTCCTCGACCTCGCGGTCGCCGGCTGCACCGACCTGGCGGCACTCCAGCACAAGGCACTGGCCGCGACCCTGGAAAGGTAAAGGGCACACCAAATAAGGTGGCGGTCGCGGGCAACCGCACCGCCGCTCTACGGCGTCTCCAGGGATACGCACAAACACGGGCGTACGGCGATGTGCGCTGCCGTACGCCCGATCCGCCACCGTCAAACGTAGGGAACCCGAACCATGCCCGTCAGCCGCCGACTCCGAAACGCACGACGACTCGGACAGGGGCGCCGCGCCACCGCCGTCGCCGCCACCGTGGCGGCCGTCGCGCTGACCGCCGGGCTCACCACCGGATGCGACGCCGTCAACAAGGCCCTGGACTGCGTCCAGACCGCCGACGCCATCGCCACCAGCGTCTCCAACCTCCAGAACGCCGTCCAGAACGCGGCGAACGACCCGACCCAGGCCGACGAAGCCCTCGCCTCGATCGACAAGAACCTCAACGACCTCGGCGACAAGACCGACAACACCGACGTCAACAAGGCGGTCGACGACCTCAACAAGGCCGTGGACAACGTCCGTTCGGCCATCAAGAACGGCGACCAGACACCCGACATCAGCGGCGTCACGGACGCGGCGGGCGAACTGACGAACGTCTGCACGTCGTAACCTTCGTAACCGTCGGAATCGGCGTGAACGGTCCCGGGTGAGCCCGCGATACTGGACGCCATGACACGCCTGATCCTCGCCACCCGTAACGCCGGAAAGATCACCGAGCTGAGGCAGATCCTCGCCGACGCGGCCCTCCCCATGGACCTGGTCGGCGCGGACGCCTACCCCGACATCCCCGACGTCAAGGAAACAGGCGTCACCTTCGCGGAAAACGCCCTCCTCAAAGCCCACGCCCTCGCCCAGGCAACAGGCCTCCCGGCGGTGGCCGACGACTCGGGCCTGTGCGTGGACGTGCTCAACGGGGCGCCGGGCATCTTCTCGGCGAGGTGGTCGGGCCGGCACGGCGACGACCAGGCCAACCTGGAGCTACTCCTGGCCCAGCTGTCGGACATCGCGGACGAACACCGGGGCGCCCACTTCGCCTGCGCGGCAGCGCTCGCCCTCCCGGACGGCACGGAACGGGTGGTCGAGGGCCGGCTGAGAGGCGTACTCCGCCACGCCCCGGTGGGCTCGGGCGGCTTCGGCTACGACCCGATCCTCCAGCCGGAGGGGGAGACGCGAACGTGCGCACAGCTGAGCGCCGCGGAGAAGAACGCGATCAGCCATCGGGGGCAGGCGTTTCGGGGGTTGGTGCCGGTGGTTCGGGAGTTGTTGGGCTGAGGTCCGAGAAGAGGAACGGCCTGCGAATCAATCCTCCGATTCGCAGGCCGTTTATGTGCGGCGGAAGGGATTCGAACCCTCAAGCCCGATCAAGGGCCACAGATCCTAAGTCTGCTGCGTCGCCACTGCGCCACCGCCGCTAGCCGCCTGCCATCGTACCGGGCAAGCGGCTGGAGTTGAGCGCGGGTTTCTTATCGAGATGTTGTCTGCTGCCTCCTGCCGCCCCTGCACCAGGTGCTAGTGATCGCGTGGCAGTTTGGACAGAGCAGCCGCAGGTTCTCGCGCCGGTCGTCGCTCCAGTCCCCGTTGATGTGATCGATCTCCAGGGTCATGGGTTTGCCGAGCCACTCCGGGCCAGTGCCGCACCTGGCGCATTCTTCGGCTACGCCGACCTCGTTGAGCGCTCGGCGCAGGCGCTTTGTCGTCGTCCGCTGCTTGCCCTCGTGCTGCACCAGGACATCCTCAGGCCGTTTGGAGTTCGGGGACGGCCTTCCCCGCTGGTGTGCCTGTCCCAGGAAATGTGCCGTCGTCAACTGATCGTCGGCGATCCACTTACGCAGCTTTGTCCGCTGGGTGGCGTTGTCCGTGCGGTCGAGGCGGCGTAGCACCTCCGCCAAGGAGGTGGACTCGGCGACGGCCGCCCGTAACTCGTCGCTGATGGGCCGGGCGGACCGGCCGCATGGGGCGAAGTGTGAGATATCGATGGCGAAGTGGGCGAATCGCTTGGTGAGGTACATGCGGAGGTAGCCGTATGGCTGGGTGCCGAAGAAGGCAATGACCTCGTCGAGGTCGGAACACCGAGTTGCTGCCTCGGTCAAGCGCTCACGGGTGTACTGCACGCCCCTGTTCATGAGGCGCGCCCCTTGCCGCGTCCGCGGTAACTGTCCGTTGTCGAGTGGCAGTTGGGGCAAAGGAGTCTCAGGTTCTCAATGCGGTTGTTCCGCCAGCTGCCGTCGATGTGGTCGACCTCGAGGGGGAGCGGCTCCCCGAGCCAAACCCCTTCGATCCCGCACAGGGCGCAGCGCTCCTCCACGCCCAGCTCGCCCATCGCCCGCTTCAGGCGACTGCTCGGGACCCGCTTGGCATGTGCCGACGTGTCCCCGGCCAGGATCTCCTCGGCAGTCCGACGGCGCTGGTTGTACCGCTGCCGCTCCGTGCGGACCACCGGCGTGAAGTGCGAGGTGTCGATGCCGTAAGCCTTGATGCGACGGGAGATGTTCGTGTGGTGTCCGCCGACCACCTCGAGCCCGAGTCGCCGTAGAACCTCGTTGACGCTCGATGACGCCGCGACCACCGGCTCAAGGATCTCCCTCGTCCACTTGGCCCCCTCGCGCTCGAAGTGCAGGACATCCACCCCCAGTTTCTTCATCCGCTGGGAGATGTAGCGCCGCTTCTGACCCTTCGGATCCACCCCCAATCTCCCGCATGCTTCCGACAACGTCCGCGCCCCCCGAGCCGCCTCCTCCAGCCGCTCTTTGCTGTACGCACTTGCCCCCATCGAATCCCCTCCGTTTCCCGACCACCCGTTCGTGGCCTCGCACGGAGTAACGAACCGTTTATCGGACAGTCACGCCCGAAATGCAAAAAGCGGCCCGTGCCGGACCTGAACCGGCGCGGGCCGCTCGGGCGGCGGGAACGGGGCCTCAGACGCCCAGGTCCTTGATGATCTTCGCTACGTGGCCCGTCGCCCGCACGTTGTACAGGGATCGTTCGACCTTGCCCTCCTCGTCCACGATGACCGTGGAGCGGATGACGCCGACGTACGTCTTGCCGTAGTTCATCTTTTCGCCGAAGGCGCCGTATGCCTGCAGGACCGTCTTGTCCGTGTCGCCGAGCAGGGTGACCTTCAGGTTCTCCTTCTCGCGGAACTTCGCGAGCTTCTCCGGCTTGTCGGGGGAGATGCCGATCACGTCGTAGCCCGCGCCGGCCAGGACGTCGAGGTTGTCCGTGAAGTCGCAGGCCTGCTTGGTGCAGCCGGGGGTCAGGGCGGCCGGGTAGAAGTAGACGATGACCTTGCGGCCCTTGTGGTCGGCCAGCGACACCTCGTTGCCGTCGGCGTCGGGCAGGGTGAAGGCGGGGGCAACATCACCGGGCTGGAGTCGCTCGCTCATCCGTCTGATCTCCTCGTACGTCCTCGTGCGTCCTTGAAAGGTGCCGGTCCGAGCCTAACCGGGGGTGCTGACAGTGCGGCCGGAGGCGGAACTGACAGACTGTCCGGAGCAATGCATCCAGCGGACTTCGGAGGGCGTACGGTGGCGGACACCTCGGACAGCAGCAGAACCCCGGCGCAGATCGAGGCGGACATCAAGCGTCGTCGCGAGACGCTGGCCGAGACGCTCGACGAGATCGGGGTGCGGGTGCACCCGAAGACGATCGTCGGCGATGCCAAGGCGAAGGTCGTCTCCCATATCGATCACACCCTTGGGCGTGCCTACGTCGGCGTCAACCGTGTTGTCGGCGACGTCAAGGGGCAGTTCGTCGACGAGGACGGGGCGCCCCGGATCGAGCGGATCGTGCCCCTGGCCCTGGTGGTCGTGGGGCTGGTCGGGGTGCTCGCTCTGGGCACCCGGCGGCGCAAGGGCTGAAGAGGCGGGTAGGTTCGGAGTGTGAGCGCCAAAAGCAATGAGCAGAGCATCCATCACGACAAGCTGCCCATCCGGATGCTGCACGACCGTGTGCTCGTGCGGCAGGACGCCAGCGAGGGCGAGCGGCGTTCCGGTGGCGGCATCCTGATTCCCGCCACCGCGGCCGTCGGTCGTCGGCTGGCGTGGGCGGAGGTCGTCGCGGTCGGGCAGAACGTACGGACGGTGGAGCCGGGCGATCGTGTTCTGTACGACCCGGAGGATCTCGCCGAGGTCGAGGTGCGCGGAGTTGCGTACGTGCTGATGCGCGAGCGTGATCTGCATGCCGTGGCCGCCGACCGTTTCGAGGGCTCTGAGGACTCGACCGGCCTGTATCTGTGAACCTGTGTCTGTGAATCATCGGTAGGTGGGGCCGGCGACTGTTGTCGCCGGCCTCTTTGCTGTCTCTGCTCTGTCTCTGGCTCTTTCACGTTCACCGGACACGAGTGTCGAGGTCCGTGTCACAGGGTGTCGGGCTGTCTCGTCTCAGGGGGTGTAGGCACTGACGACGACGGAGGAGCACACGATGGATGCGCGACTGAACTACTTCGCCGGCCCGAACCCCAGCAAGGCCCTCAAGCACTTCATGGCGGCGGGCAAGGCGCTCAAGGAGTCCCCGCTGCCGGCTGCGACGCAGGAGCTGGTGGCGTTGCGCGTGAGTCAGATCAACGGCTGTGCCGTCTGCATCGA
The DNA here is from genome assembly GCF_036345175.1 of Streptomyces sp. NBC_00576. Taxonomy (NCBI): domain Bacteria; kingdom Bacillati; phylum Actinomycetota; class Actinomycetes; order Kitasatosporales; family Streptomycetaceae; genus Streptomyces; species Streptomyces sp. NBC_00576. Next base: position 7,002,068 of record NZ_CP107780.1, read on the forward strand.
CATGCACACGAAGGACGCCACTGCGGCCGGGGAGGCCTCGGTGCGGTTGCATCTGGTGGCGGCGTGGCGGGAGGCGACGGTGTTCACCGAGGCGGAGCGTGTCGCGCTGGAGCTGGCGGAGCAGGGGACCAGGGTCGCGGACGCGGCGGGCGGGGTCAGCGACGAGGTCTGGGCGCGGGCTGCCGAGCACTATGACGAGGAGCAGCTCACCGCGCTGGTGATTCTGGTGTCGTTCATGAACACGGCGAACCGGTTGAACATCATCACGCAGCAGCCGGCTGGGGACTACGAGGTGGGGCAGTTCCACTGAAGCGAGCTGAACTGAACCCGGGTGACCATCGGAAGGTGCCCGCGCCGACGAAGAGCGACGATGAGTACGGCCGGGTGGGCGGATCGCGAGGGGGAGTCGGTGTGAGCAAGGTTGAGGAGTTCGAGGAGTTGCGGTCGCTGTTGTTTTCGATCGCTTATCGGATTCTGGGCAGTGTGGGTGAGGCCGAGGACGCGGTGCAGGAGACGTGGTTGCGCTTCGACGGTTCGGCGACCCGGCCGACGTCGACGAAGGCCTTCTTGTCCGCCACGGTGACGCGGATCTCGATCGATGTGCTGCGTTCCGCGCGGGTGAGGCGGGAGGAGTATGTCGGGCCGTGGTTCCCGGAGCCGTTGCTTTCGGATCCGTATCAGGATCCGGCGCGTTCGGCGGAGTTGGCCGACTCGGTGTCGATGGCGGCGTTGCTGTTGCTGGAGCGGCTCAGTCCGCTGGAGCGGTCGGTGTTCGTGTTGCGGGAGGTGTTCGGTTTCGGTTTCGACGAGGTCGCTGGGGCGGTGGGGCGTTCGGAGGCGGCGTGCCGGCAGTTGCTGGTACGGGCGAGGCGGCACATGCAGGCCGGGCGGCCGCGTTTCGAAGCGGACCGTCAGGAGCGGGAGGAGCTGGCGGCGCGGTTCTTCGATGCTCTCCGTGAGGGTGATGTCGTGGGGCTGAGGGATCTGCTGGCGGCGGATGTGTCGATGGTCGGTGACGGTGGCGGTAAGGCTCCGCAGCTGGCCAGGGCTGTTGTCGGTGCCGAGAATGTGGCCCGGTTGCTTGCCTCCGTCATTCCGTGGATGGCCCGGGTCGATGTGACTTTCGAGCCGCACGAGGTCAATGGTCGGCCCGGTGCGGTTTTCCGTGACCGGGACGGCAAGGTGCTGCACATCCTGGCTCTCGATGTGCTCGACGGGCAGATTCAGACGATCCGTTCGGTGATCAACCCCGACAAGCTGGGTCACCTCGGGCCGGTCGCCGATGCCTGGGCTGTCGACCGCGAGGTGAGGCAGGCTCGTCGGCAGAGGGATTGACGTCGGGGCGACCGGCCTGGGTCGGCTGGTGCGGCGGTGGTCGGCATGCTGGTGCTCGGGGGAGCCGACTACCGCCGCTCGCCGCTCGGCCGGCCGACTACCGCCGCTTGCCGCTCGGTTGTCGTCAGTCCCGTCGCGACGTGCTCAGTGCTCCGCTCGTCACGCCCGGCGTCGTTCCTCCCGTGTTGCCGCCGCCGGTGTCTGTTGTGCCGCCGGTGTCGGTGGTCCCGCCGCCGGTGTCCGTCGTGCCGCCGGTGTCTGTCGTACCGCCGCCGGTGTCTGTGGTGCCGCCGGTGTCGGTGGTGCCGCCGGTGGTGTCGGTGGTGCCGCCCGTGTTCGTCGTCCCCCCGGTCGTCGTCGTGCCGCCGGTGTTGGTTGTCGGGCCGCCCGTCGTGGTCGGGCCGCCGGTCGTTGTCGGGCCGCCTGTGCCAGGCGTCCCGTTTGTGGCGCCCGGGGTTTCCTGGCCGCCGGTGGTGTTGGTGCCGTCGGTGGTGCCGCCGTTGTCCTGGCCTGCGTCGGTGTCGGGGTCGGGGTCGGGGTCGACGGGCGGGAGCGGCTGTTCGTCGGCGCCCTCCTGGAGCTGGAGGTCGAACTCCTTCGCCTTCTTGCCCTTGAGGGCCGCCTTCGTGAACTGGGCCCAGATCTCGGCGGGGGCGCCGCCGCCGTTGATGCGGTCGAGGCCCATCGCGTTGTACAGCGACTTGTGCTTGCCGGTGACGGGGTCCTGGCCCATGACGGAGACGACCGTCGCGAGGTCGGGGGTGTAGCCGGCGAACCAGGCCGCGGTGTCCTCCTCGGCGGTGCCGGTCTTGCCGGCGACCGGGCGGTCGGCTTCCTGGGCGGCTGTCGCCGTGCCCTCTTCCACCACGCTCTGCAGGACCGCGGTGGTGGTGTCGGCGGCCTCCCGTGACACGACCTGCTTCGTTTTCTGCTTGGGGAGGGTGACTGCGCCCTCCTCGCCGTCCTTGACGATCTTCTCGATGATCGTGTACGTGCCGTGCTTGCCGTGGTTCGCGAGGGTGGCGTAGGCCTCCGCCATGTCGAGGACGCTGGCCGTCGATGTGCCGAGCGCGACGGACGGGTACGGGTTGAGGTCGGGGGTGTCGGACGGGAGGCCGAGGTCGATCGCGGTCTGCTTGACCTTTGCGGGGCCCACGTCCACGGCCATCTGTGCGTACACCGAGTTGACGGACTTGTTGGTCGCCGTGCGGACGGTGATGTCGCCGTACGTGCCCTGGTCCTCGTTCTCGGGGGCGTATTCCGGGCCGTTCCAGCCTTCGACGGGGCGCTTGTTGGTGCCGTCGTAGTACGTGTTCGGGGTGATCGTCTGGCCGTCCTGGGTCACCGAGCCGTTCTCGACGGCGGAGGTGAACACGAACGGTTTGAAGGTGGAGCCGTCCTGGTAGTCGCGGCGGGTGGCGTTGTTGACGTACTGCTTGGTGTAGTCGATGCCGCCGTACATGGCGAGGACCTTGCCGGTGGCGGGGTCGATGGCGACGCCGCCTGCGCGGACGTAGTTGTCGACCTTGTTGTTCTTCTTGTCGAGTTTCGACATCACCTTGTCGTTGACCGCCTTCACGAAGGCGTCCTGCTTGGGCTTCTGCAGGGTGGTGGTGATGCGGTAGCCGCCGGCCTGGAGTTCGTCCTCGGTGAGGATCTTGTTGTCGAAGAGGTAGTCGTTGACCGCCTTGACCAGGTAGCCGCGCTGGCCGGACAGGCCCGTCGAGACGATCGACTGCCTCGGCTCCGGGAACTTGATGCCCGTGCGCTCGGACTCGGTCAGCCAGCCCTTGGTGACCATGCCGTCGAGGACGTAGTTCCAGCGGGCGAGTGCGGCCGGCCTGTTCTCGGGGTGGGCGATCACGTCGTACTCGCTCGGCGCGTTCAGCAGTGCGGCGAGGTAGGCGCCCTGGCCGGCGGTCAGGTCGACGGCGTCGACGCCGTAGTAGGCCTGGGCGGCGGCCTGGAGGCCGTACGAGTTGCGGCCGGCGTAGCTGGTGTTGAGGTAGCCCTCAAGGATCTCGTCCTTGGATTTCACCCGGTCCAGCTTGATCGAGATGAAGAACTCCTTCACCTTTCGGGTGACGGTCTGCTCCTGTGCGAGGTAGTAGTTCTTCACGTACTGCTGGGTGATCGTCGAGCCGGACTGCTTGCCCTTGCCGGTCACCGTGTTCCAGGCGGCGCGGATCATCGCCTTGGGGTCGATCGCGGACTCGGTGTAGAAGTCGCGGTCCTCGGCGGCGAGTACGGCGTGCTGGGCGTCCTTGGAGATCTGCGCCAGTGTCACGTTCTCCCGGTTGACCTCGCCGTCGCGGGCGAGTTGGCTGCCGTCGGCGTAGAGGTAGACGTTGCTCTGCTTGGTGGCCGCGGCGTTGGCCGCCGGGATGTGCACCATGTAGTAGCCGAGCGCGAACACGCCGATGACCAGCAGCATCCCGAGCAGGAACGTGCCGAGCACGAACCGCCAGGTGGGGATCAGTCGTCGCCATCCGGTGCGCCGAGGACGCTTGGCCTTCGTGGCGTTCGTGGCGTTCGTGGGCTTCCCGCCCTCCGCCACATCGGCTTGCACAACGGCTTGCACAACGGGCTGCACGACGGGCTGCACGACGGTTTCCTCGGCTTCCGCGACGGGTTCCACCTCGGGCTGCGCGACGGGTTCCACGTGGGCTTCCACGGCGGGCTGCACGGCGGTCTTCTCGGGCTGTACGTCGGGTTTTTTGGGTGCCGAGCCCTGCGTCGGCTGCTGCGGCTCTGGCTGGTCGCTCATGTCGTGCACGGACTCCTGTTTCGCGTCGCACGTTCCCGTACGACCTCTCACGCGTTCAAACGTCTTTTACGCCCCCTCTTGAAGACTGTCGCACCACGCGATCAGTTCCCTGACCTCGGCACGCTTCCGGCCCGAAATCGCGTGGCGGGCGGCCAGGGGCGCGGACTAGGCTCCTGCGCTTCGGTCCGAATACGTTCCGGAGCGTTCGGGAAGGGCTGGTGTCGTGGGTTCTGGGCGGTTGTACGCGGCCGTCGCGGCCGGGGGTTTCCGACGGTATGCCACCTATCGGGCGGCCACGCTGGCGGGGATGTTCACCAACACCGTCTTCGGCGTGATCCTGGCCTACACGTACATCGCCCTGTGGGACGAGAGACCGCACCTCGGCGGGTACGACCAGTCCCAGGCTCTCACCTATGTGTGGCTGGGCCAGGCGCTGCTGACGACGATGTGCGTGATGGGTACGGGCTTCGAGGACGAGCTGATCGAGCGTATCCGTACGGGTGACATCGCGATCGACCTGTACCGGCCGGCCGACCTTCAGCTGTGGTGGCTGGCCCAGGACATGGGCCGGGCCCTGTTCCATCTGCTGGGGCGGGGGCTGATCCCGGTCGCGGTCGGCGCCTGGCTCTTCGATCTGACGCTGCCGGCCTCGCCGCTGACCTGGCTGGCGTTCCTGGCGGCGGTGGTGCTGGGGATGCTGGTCAGCTACTCGTTCCGGTTCCTGGTGGCACTGACCGCGTTCTGGCTCCTCGACGGCGCGGGCGTCATCCAGATGGCGTGGCTCGCGGGCGTCTTCTGCTCGGGCATGGTGCTGCCGCTGAATGTCTTCCCGGGGCTGCTCGGCGAGATCGTACGGGCTCTGCCGTGGGCGGCGCTGATCCAGGCGCCGGCGGACATCCTGCTGGGGGAGGCGGATCCGCTGGGCACGTTCGCGTTCCAGGCCGGGTGGGCGGTGGCGCTGCTCGCGGTGGGGCGTCTGTTGCAGACGGTCGCTACTCGGCGGGTGGTGGTTCAGGGTGGGTGACGTGGGCGTGGGCGTGGGAGTGGGCGCTGCGGTGAAGAGCGGTGTCCGGGGTGAGCGGTGGACCGGCGCCGACTGGGACGACGGGCCGCTCGGTCGCAGGGAGCGGGTGCTCGACGGCGTACGGGCCTATCGGATGATCGCCGCGATGTGGATCCGGTCGACGATGGCCTATCGGGCCTCCTTCGCGATGACCACGATCGGGAACTTCGTGGCGACCGGCCTCGACTTCCTGGCGATCATGCTGATGTTCTCCCAGATCGACCGGCTCGGCGGCTACTCGCTGCCTGAGGTCGCGTTTCTGTACGGGCTGTCGGCGGTCGCGTTCGGGATCGCAGATCTCGTCGTCGGGTCGATGGACCGGCTGGGGCGCCGGGTTCGCGACGGCACCCTGGACACGCTGCTGGTCCGGCCGGCACCGGTGCTCGCGCAGGTTGCCGCGGACCGGTTCGCGCTGCGCCGCCTCGGCCGGATCACCCAGGGCCTGATGGTGCTCGGCTATGCCCTCACGGCCCTCGACGACGTTCACTGGACGGTGCTCAAGGTGCTGCTGATGCCGGTGATGGTGGTCAGTGGCGGGGCGATCTTCTGCGCGGTGTTCGTCGGGGGCGCGGCCTTCCAGTTCGTGGCGCGGGACGCTTCCGAGGTGCAGAACGCGTTCACGTACGGCGGGTCCACGTTGTTGCAGTATCCGCCGGGTCTGTTCGCGCAGGATCTGGTGCGCGGGGTGACGTTCGTTCTCCCGCTGGCCTTCGTCAACTGGCTGCCCGCGCTGTATGTGCTGGGCCGCCCCTATCCGCTCGACCTGCCGCAGTGGGTGGCGTTCCTGCCGCCGCTGGTGGCGGCGGGCTGCTGTGCGCTCGCCGGGTTGGCGTGGCGGGCGGGACTTCGTTCGTACCGGAGCACGGGGAGTTAGGGCGCGTGGACAGTCAAGTGGACGGTCATTTCGCAGACGGTCGGGTCGCGGAGGGGCATATTGCGGACGGTTCCTTGAACGAGTCGTTCAACGAGTCGTTCATCGAGCTGGACGGCGTCGAGAAGGTCTTCGACGTGCGTAAGCGGACCGGGTTCATGAGGAGTGAGCGGCGGGAGGTGCGGGCGGTCGACTCGATCTCCTTCCGGGTGGCGCGCGGGGAGATGGTCGGCTACATCGGCCCGAACGGTGCCGGGAAGTCGACGACCATCAAGATGCTGACGGGCATCCTCACCCCCAGCGGCGGTCGGCTGCGGGTCGCCGGTATCGATCCGTCCCGTGAGCGCACGCGTCTCGCGCGGCGTATCGGGGTGGTGTTCGGGCAGCGTACGACGCTGTGGTGGGACCTTCCGCTGATCGACTCGTACAAGCTGATGCACCGTATGTACCGCATCCCTGACGCCCGTTACCGGGAGAACCTCGACCGTTGTGTCGAACTCCTCGAACTGGCCGACCTGTTGGACGTACCGGTGCGTCAACTGTCCCTCGGTCAGCGGATGCGGGGCGATATCGCGGCGGCCCTGCTGCACGACCCCGAGGTGCTGTACCTGGACGAGCCGACGATCGGCCTGGACGTGATCTCGAAGGCCCGGGTACGCGAGTTCCTGCGCGACCTGAACGCCGAGCGTGGCACGACGGTCCTGCTCACCACGCACGACCTCCAGGACATCGAGCAGTTGTGCTCGCGTGTGATGGTCATCGATCACGGGCGGCTGATGTACGACGGCCCGCTGACCGGCCTGCACGAGGTGGGCGAGAGTGAGCGGACCCTCGTCGTGGACCTGGAGCGCGAGCTGCCGCCGATCGAGGTGCCGTCGGCGCGGGTCGTACGGGTGGAGGGCCCGCGTCAGTGGCTGGCGTTCCCGGCGTCGGAGTCGGCGGCTCCGCTGGTCGCGCGGATCGCGGCGGAGTATCCGCTGGTGGACCTGTCGGTGCGGGAGCCGGACATCGAGGCGGTCATCGCGAAAATGTACGCCGAGCAGGCCGGGAAGTCGGGGCGCGCGGCCTCGTAGCCTCCCGCGCGGGTACCTCGTAGGCTTCGACGCATGACGGACGACCTTCCGGAGCTGCGCGCTTCCGACGCCGATCGTGAACGAGTCGCCGAGGTACTGCGGGACGCCCTCGCGGAGGGCCGGCTCGACATGGCCGAGTTCGAGGAACGGCTGGATGCGACCTACCAGGCGCGTACGTACGGTGAGTTGACGCCGATCACCCGTGACCTGCCCGGGGCCGGGGTGAGTGTGCCCACGGTGAGCATGGTCAAGCAGCCTGTCGGGGGCGGGAGTTGGGCGGACCGGATTGTCGGGGGCGAGGGTTCCTCGCGGTGGGGTGTCGCCGTCATGGGCGGGTTCCAGCGCAGGGGGCGCTGGACGGTGCCGCGCCAGTTCAACTCGTTCGCGTTCTGGGGCGGTGGCGAACTCGACCTGCGTGAGGCGAACTTCGCGGACCGTGAGGTGGTCCTCAACTGCGTCGCGATCATGGGCGGGATGAATGTGATCGTGCCGCCCGGCGTCGAGGTCGTCGTGCGGGGCATCGGCATCATGGGCGGCTTCGACCACAGCCAGGAGGGGGTGCTGGGGGATCCCGGTGCCCCGCGCGTGATCATCCAGGGGTTCGCCTTCTGGGGCGGGGTGGGCGTCACGCGCAAACTCCCGAAGGCGGAGCGTCAGCGCCTGAAGGAGGAACGGCGCCAGGAGAAGCTGGAGCGGCGGGACGGTCGGGGGGAGTTGGGTGGCTCCGCCTCCGGTTTCGGCTCGGACTCCGGGTTTCACCACGGCATGCACGACCCGCACAAGCGGGACGAGAACTGAGCGGAGACAGCACGCCGGTCACGTCATGTCCGCGACGGCGACGCGGCTGTGCTCGTGATGGGCCTGATGGGCCTGATGGGCCGATTCCGCGAGGACGTCCGCACCGCACTGGGTGAACAGCGTCCTTGCCTGTACGAGTTGGGCCGGCGCGTCGGTAGGACGGTCGGAGGAGGACAGGGCGCTGCCCGCCGTCAGCCGGGCGGAGGCCTCGTAGAGCGGCATGCGGGCCGCGCGGAACACGTCGGCGGCTCGCAGCGCGGTGGATGCCGCGGCGGCGTCCCGCCGAAAGAGCTGGACCTCGGCGCGGGCGAGCAGGGCGAAGCCCGTGCAGGACGGGGGTCCGTCTGGAGGCACGGCCTCGGCAGCGGCATGTACCCAGCGCTCGGCGGCCGGGACATCGCCCCGCGCCAGCTCTGCCACGGCCAGGGTCCGGAGCCACAGCGGACGCATGGGGGCCTCGTATCCGGTGAGCCCGGGCCCGCCGCCGCCCTCGACCACGGTGCGGACACAGCCGGCCGGGTCGCCGGTGAGCAGCATGGCCTGACCGAGCAGCGCGATGACCGCCGACCGGTGTGAGTCCGGATCGGTGGCGGCCCGGGACAGTGACTCCTGACAGATCTTCAGCGCCCCGGCGCCGTCTCCTCGCCACATGAGCACCGCGGCGTTCACCACGGTGGCCAGTGAGCGGGATTCGTCGCTCCCGACCAGCGTGGCCGCCTCAAGTGCTTCGGCGGCGTACGCCGCCGCGTCGTCCAACCGGCCGAGCCACAGGTGGACGTAGGCAGCGGTCTCCAGCAGGTCGGCGCGGAAGACACTCTGGCCTGTGTGGCGACAGACTTTCAGCCCTTGTGCGATCCCGTGCAGCGCGGATTCGTAGCGGCCCTGGAACATCTGTGTCCAGCAGACGGTGACAAGGGTGTTGAGGTGGTCGGCCACCTGCTGGTCGCCGGTGTCGTCCAGCGCGTCGTGTGCCAGGTCGAGGTGTTCCGTCGATCGTGCGTGGTTCCCGGACATGACATGGGCCAGCGCCAGCAGGCCGTGCGCCTCGGCGATGCGCGGCGCGTCCTGATGGCGTTCCGCCGTGCGCAGGGCGCGTTTGGCCCAGTCGACGGAGGCGGGAAGGTCGGAGGTGCGCAGTGCGACGGCCGCGATCCCCAGGTGCAGGATCACGATGTCGGAGGCCGGCCGCCCGTTTCCGTTGGCCAGCTCCCGCAGCAGCAGGTCCCTGGCTTGCTGGTATCGGCCGAGCTGCCACTCCGCACGGGCGAGGGAGGCGATCGTGCGCGCCTGCAGGCCGTGCGCGTCGACAGGAAGGAGGGCAGCGGCCTCGCGCAGGAGGTCCCGGCTGTCCTGAAGCCGTCCGGCCAGACCCAGGGCATCGGCCTGCTGGAGCAGGAGTTCCGGTCGCGCCGGATGATGGCCGCCGAGCAGCCGCAGCGCCTCCCCGGTCCAGGAGGCCGAGGTGACCGGCGCGAGGGTCAGGACCTGACGTGCGGCTCGTACGAGCAGGTCGGCGGCTTCCGTGTCGCCCTCGCGGGCCGAGCGCTGGACATGGGGCGCTCGCGTGATCAAGGAGGCGCCGCGTGAGGCCAGGCTGTCGGCGGCCCGGCCATGGGCCTCGATCCGCCATCCGGCGCCGAGGCCCTGGTACACCGCCGCACGCACCAGCGGATGGCGGAACTGGAAGCGCCGGGTGACCTCCAGTTGTCGTACCAGATCCCGGTCCGCGAGTTCGTCCAGGGCCTCCAGCGCCCGGGTGTCCGCGATCCGCGCCACGGCCGCCGCCGTGTCCACGTCGAAGGTGTCGCCGAGCACCGCGGCGGCGCCCGCGGTGGCGCGTGCGGTGGCCGACAGGCCTTCCAGCTCCTGCTGGAGTGCGGCGCGTACCGACGGCGGCAGTCCGTCGGGAGTGGGCCCGGGGTCGGTGGGGGCCGGCGGCGGAGGGGTGCCGGTGCTGCGGGCCAGCGCCTCCAGATAGAACGGATTGCCTTCGCTCTCCTCGTACAGCCGGTCGAACTGCTCTTTTCCTGTTGCCGCGCCGCACAGTTCGGCGCACTCGGCCCGTGACAACGGCTGGATCTCGATCCTGGCCGACCGGCCCTCGGCCTTCGACCGGGACAGTGACGCGATCAGCCGTGGCGGGGCCTGTCGCGGCCGGTGGGCGAGCACGAGCAGCAGCGGGGTGCGCGGCGGGTGCCGTGCCAGATGGTCGATGAGCTCGACGGTCGCCGCGTCCGCGCCGTGCAGGTCGTCCAGCCCGAGCAGGATTCCCTCGGCGCCGCCCAGTGTCTCCAGCAGTGCCCGCACCGACCGGTGGAACCAGTGCCGCTCGGCGGTCACCGGCTTGGGTCCGTCGGGACACCAGGCGGACAGGGCGGGGAAGACCGCGCCCAGCAGGCCGAGCGGGAGACCGGACGATGCGTCCAGCGCGCCGAGGTGATCGTCCAGGGCGTCCACGAACACGCCGTACGGAGCCTGATCCCACTCCCCGCACCGCCCGGTCAGGACGGTCAGGCCCCGTCGGCGCCCTTGTTCGCCCACCTCAACGAGCAGCCGGGTCTTCCCGATGCCGGGCTCACCGACAAGTTCCAGCACTCCTGGCGTCCCGGCCACGGCGTCCTCGATCGCCCGTTCGGCGAGCGCGAGTTCCGTGGTACGTCCGACCAGTCGACCGACGGTTGTGCGGCGCCGCACGGCCACGGCGGCGGAGACCGGTACGGGGTCGGCGGCGGGGAGGTCGAGCGCGGGGTCGGTGGTGAGCATCCGCTGGTGAAGCAGCCGCAGCGGAGGACTCGGGTCGCAGCCGAGTTCGTCGGCCAGCCGTTGCCGGAGCCGCTCGTAGCTGTGGAGAGCGTCGGCCGGGCGGCCGCATCGATACAGGGCGAGGAGGAACTGCCCGGCCAGTCGTTCGTCCAGCGGATGCGCCTGCGCGCGGCGGGCGAGGTCGGCCAGCAGTTCGGTGTGTCGTCCGCGCCGTAACCGGATGTCGGTGCGCTCCAGTTCGGCCTCCAGGCGCTCCTGGTCCAAGGTGGTGCGCAGGGCGTTGGTCCATGGGGTGTCGAGGCCGGCGAGGGCGTCTCCCCGCCACAGCCCCAAGGCCTGGTCGAACACGGCTGCGGCCCGGTCGTCCTGTCCGGCCGCCCGGGCACCGGCCACCAGGTCGTGGAAACGGTGCAGGTCCACCGCCGCCCGCTCGACGTCCAGGACGTAGCCGCCGGATCGCCGGACGATGTCCGCGCCGTCCACGTCCGCCAGCGCGCGCCGGAGACGGGAGACATAGCCGTACAGGGTGTCCCTGGCGTGGCGGGGAGAAGAGTCCGCCCATACCCGGTTGACGAGTTCATCGACCGGAACGGATCGGCCGGCTTCCACGAGCAGCACCGCCAGTACGCACCGCTGCCGTGCGTGGCCCAGGTCGAGGAACCGGCCCTGCACACGCGCCTCGACGCTGCCCAGCAGTCCGAATGCCACCAGCCGGTTCAAGGTTTCCCCCAGATTCACCGCAGGCCCGCCCTGCACTGTCAGTCAGGAAGAGTGGCATGGGCATGGAGAAGAAGCCACGGTTGCCCTGCCTCGAACTGACCGAAGGAGACCTTGCGACATGCGGAAAATGCTTACCCAGGCCGGCCTCGCGCTCGGCGGAATCACCTTGATCGCAGGAACCGGGCTCGTCATGGCGCCGGCCGCCCAGGCCGAGGGCGCCTCGGCGGCACAGACGAAGGGGGTACAGGCACAGTTCGAGGGCAGGACGATCGACCTGTCGAAGGACTGGGGTGCCGCCAAGGCCTGCATGGTCTGGAAGGCGGCGGGCGGGGTCCAGTGCTTCCGCACCGCCAAGGAGCAGGAACAGACCGCCGCCAAGCTGGCGCAGCGCCAGACTCCGAGCGTGGCCGCCGCCTCCTGCTCCACCCCGCTGCGCCTGTACGAGCACGGCCAGTTCGCCGGTCGCGAGCTGTCCTTCTACGACCGCGGCTACTGGCAGAACCTGACCGACGCCAGATACAACTTCAACGACCAGACGTCGTCGTACCGGGTCGGCAGCTGCAACGCCCACCTGGCCGAGCACACCAATGGTTCCGGGTACTGGTACCCGGGCAACACCAACGCCTGGCACTCGGAGGGCACCATGTCCTCGGGGGCTTCGGGCTGGAACGACCGGATCAGCTCCATCTACAACACCTGACCCACACCGCGAGCGTGGCGGGGACGGGTTCACCCCGTCCCCGCCACGCTGCGACCCCACACGCACCCGCACTCACAACTGAGCCGGTGCCGCCCCCTTCAGCTCCTCCAGGTCGAACACCGCGGCCATCCGCGCGTATCCCTTGTCGCTCGGGTGCAGGTGATCCCCGGAGTCGTAGTCCGCCCGGAACCGCCGAGGGTCGTACGGATCCCGTAGCGCCTTGTCGAAGTCCGCGTACGCGTCGTACACGCGCCCCGCCCGGATCTCCGCGTTCACGGACTGCCGTAGCGCCTCCGTGGTCGCCGAATACCCGTGGAACCCCCCGAACGGCATCAGCGTCGCCCCGATCACTCGCAGGCCCCGCCGGTGCGCATCGGCCACCAGCTCACGCAGCCCGCCGACGATCGAGGCCGCCTGCAGGTCCTTGGGGTCGCGGGAGCGCAGGATGTCGTTGACGCCCAGGTCGATGACGACGGCCTTGACGTTCGTACGGTCGAGGGCGTCGCGCCCGAACCGTGTCAGAGCGCTCGCGTTGGGCGACGGCGTGCCGAGGCCGCCGGGCTGCAGGACGCGGTTGCCGCCGATGCCCTGGTTGACGACGCTGTAGTGGGGCACGTCCGCGCCGGACTCCGCCGCCGCGTGGAGCCGGTCGGCGAGGACGTCGGGCCAGCGGCTGTTGGTGCCCACGCTGGACGTGCTGCCGGCGGTGAGGGAGTCGCCGAGGACGACGACCGTGCCGTTGGCCTGGTTGCTGAAGACGTCCAGGGCGGTGACGTACCGCCAGGCCTCGATCCGCTCGGTGTAGGCGGTGGCGAAGGGGTCCTCGGTGCGGTCGCCCCGGGCGGCGTACGACATCTGCCGGGCGTGCGGATGGTAGGTGACCGGGCCGGACGGGATGGCGGAGTACGTCGTCACCAGGACATCGCTGTCGCGCGGGACGACGACCCCTACCGCGTCGCTGATGATCTGCTTCCCGGCCGGGATGGTCACCGAGGGGCTGCCGCCGAAGGTGAGCCGGCGCATGGTGCCGGCGTCGGCCGCGGCGCTGTTCTCGGCGGCGGCGACGGCTATCGAGGCGTGGGCGATGGTCAGGGGCTGCGTGCCGTAGAGGTTGGAGAGCGTGACGCGGGCACTCGTACCGCCGGCCGCGGTGTGCACGACGTTGCGCAGGGAGCGGCCGGCCAGGCCCTGCTTCTCGGTGCCGGGCTCGCCGTCGACCGGGGAGGCGGACCAGGTGCCGACCCAGGCGCCGGCGGACGCGGGGGCGACGGCGTTGCCCGTGTCGCCGCGGGCGCGGCTGAGGGACTTCGCCTGCTGGGGGGTGCTGTCGTCGAGGGTCGCCCCGACGTATATGGCGGTGGAAACGGCCACGACGAGTGTGATCATCGCGGCGAACAAGCCATAACCGTGGCGCCTGGTCATGGGGTGCGTGACTCCTAGTACGGCGGGGAGCGTGGGGGGCTCCGGTGGGCTGCGCCCATGATGCGGGATGGGCCTGTGAGGGTCGGCCGAATCGTTCGGACTGACCCCCTCCGGATATACGTGGGGAACTCCTGTTCCGTTCCGGGAGTAGGTCAAGAAGGGACAATGTGTGGGGGATCACTGAACGGTGGAGCGAATGGCACGCACGAAAACGGGATCAACCGGCGGGGCTGACGGGACCGGAGGGAAGCAAGGGGCTGACGTGACCGACGTGACCGAAGGGCAGCAGCGGACCCGTGCCGCGCCCGTCGTCGCCCCTGCCGGTACGGTCCCCGGCCGGGCCATGACCTCCTTCAGCCCCGCCGACGAGGAGCGCCAACGCGGGGTGCGCCGGATGAAACTCACCGCGACCGGACTGCTGGCCTTCGTCGCCGTCGTGTACGTCCTCGCCAAGTGGGCCGGTGAGCAGGGCGCCGGTGCCTGGACGGGGTATCTCGCCGCGGCGGCCGAGGCCGGCATGGTCGGCGCGCTGGCCGACTGGTTCGCGGTCACCGCGATCTTCCGCCGTCCCATGGGCCTGCCCATCCCGCACACGGCGATCATCCCCACCAAGAAGGACCAGCTCGGCGTCTCCCTCGGGGAGTTCGTCGGCGAGAACTTCCTCTCCCAGGACGTCGTACGGCAGCGGCTGCGGGCCGTGGGCATCGGCAGCCGCCTCGGTACCTGGCTGGCCGAGCCGGAGCACGCGGACCGCGTCACGGCGGAGCTGGCCACCGCCCTGCGGGGCGCGCTCACCGTCCTGCGCGACTCCGACGTCCAGGCGGTCGTCGGCGAGGCCATCACCCGGCGGGCCGACGCCCAGGAGATCGCGCCCGGCATCGGCAAGATGCTGGAGAAGGTCGTCGTCGACGGCGGCCACAGACGGGTCGTCGACCTGATCTGTGTACGCGCCCACGACTGGCTCGTCCTGCACGAGGAGGAGGTCATGGGCGCCGTGCAGGGCGGCGCGCCCGGCTGGACGCCCAAGTTCGTCGACAAGAAGGTCGGCGAGCGCGTCTACAAGGAACTGCTGCGCTTCGTCACCGAGATGCGCGACGCCCCCTCCCACCCGGCGCGCGGCGCCCTGGACCGCTTCCTCACCGACTTCGCCTCCGACCTCCAGTCCGACACGGACACGCGCGCGCGTGTCGAGCGGCTGAAGACCGAGGTGCTGGGGCGCGGCGAGGTCCAGGACCTGATCGCGTCCGCCTGGACGGCCGTACGCTCGATGATCGTCTCGGCGGCCGAGGACGAGCGCAGCGAACTGCGGCTGCGCGTGCGGGCGTCGCTGCTGTCGCTGGGGTCCCGGATGGCGGTCGACGCCGGGCTGCAGAGCAAGGTGGACGGCTGGGTCGAGGGCGCGGCGGTGTACGTCGTGACGACCTACCAGGGCGAGATCACCTCCCTGATCACGGACACGGTCGCGGGCTGGGACGCCGAGCACACGACGAAGAAGATCGAGGCGCACATCGGCCGTGACCTGCAGTTCATCCGCATCAACGGCACGGTGGTGGGCTCGCTGGCCGGGCTGCTGATCTATACGGTGTCGCGGGCGGTGGGGGTGTAGTCCGCGGATAGGTACCTGTACCTGAGTACGCGTACTCTGTCGGACCGTCTCCAGGCAGGTAACTCTCGTACGTATGACCGAGATAACGGGGAACGGCACCACCGGGAAGCTGCTCGGGCCGCTGGGGACACGTCCCTGGGCCGAGCGCTGGCTGACACGCGCACTCGGCGTCGCGGTCGCTTCGGCGTCGTACGTCGTCTGCGTCCCCTGGGACCTGCGCAACCGGGCGGAGAGCGCGGGCTCGACACAGGAGACGACCCCGGTGACGGGCGTCGGGGTCGCCGCCCTGGGCGTCCTGCTGCTGCTCCTGGCCGCCTACTTCGGTTACCGCGACAGCCGGGGCTGGCCGCTGCTGCTGATCGCGGTCCCTCCGGCGGCCCTGATGTACGCCTCCCTGCGCGCCCATCCGGGCCCACCCGACGGCTTCGCCAACGCCTGGCCCCTGACCTGGGCCTTCTTCACGCTGGTGATCGCGGCGGGGGTGCTGATCGCGGCGGGGGTGGGGCGGGCGTTCCGGGTGGAGGAGGAGTCGATGGAGGGGCTGGTGTCGGCCGGTCACAGGTAGGCGTGCGGTGTTCTGCTAGGCCCCGGTGGTGGAGCCGGGGCGGACGATCATCAGGACCGTCACCGTGGCCCACAGCAGGTTGAAGATGCCGGTGAACATGGCGAGTTGAACGGTCGTCGCCCGGTCCGCGCCGCTCGCGGCACCTTCGGCGACCGTCTCCTGGATGGTCTCCTGACGGGGCAGCACCAGCACCACCAGGACGATCGCCGCCGCCACCGTCAGTGCCATGGAGACGATCAGCCAGGCGTCGCCCATCACCCCCATGCTGCTCGCCGTGGCGATCCCGAACACGGGGACGGCGATGCCGATCCCGGCGTACACCCGGCAGATCCGGTGCAGGAGCCGTACGGTCTCCAGCGCCCGGGGATCGTCGGGCGCCGCGAGTGCCTTGCGGGCGCTGGGCGGGAACATGCTGGCCGCGACGGTGATGGGACCGACGGCGATGATCGCGGCGAGGACGTGGACGGCGAGCAGGAACTTGGTCACGGGACGACGCTAGGTGCGGGGGAGGGCACGCAGAAGTGGCGGTTTTGCCAGGGGTCAACAGATTCTCGCCAGGCCGGTTCTCTAGGCTCCTGCCATGCACACCGTCGCCGTACTGGCCCTTGAGGGCGTGATCCCGTTCGATCTCTCCGCGCCGATCGACGCGTTCGGCTGGGCGCGGCTGCCGGACGGGCGGGAGGCGTATCGCGTACGGGTCTGCTCGGTCGCCGACGAGGTGAGTGCGGGGCCGTTCAGTGTGCGGGCGCCGTACGGGCTCGACGCGTTGGCGGACGCCGACACGATCGTGCTGCCGGGCACCGCCGACCCGACCCTGCCGTTGCCGCCGGGGGTGGCCGAGGCGCTGTGCACGGCGGCGGCCGATGGGACACGCATCGCCTCGATCTGCGTCGGCGCGTTCCTCTTCGCGGCGACGGGCCTGCTGGACGGCCTGCGCGCGACCACGCACTGGATCGCCGCCGGGGACCTCGCGGCCAGCTATCCGAAGGTGACCGTCGACCCGAACGTCCTGTACGTCGACAACGGCCAGTTCCTCACCTCGGCGGGCGCGGCGGCGGCCCTGGACATGTGCCTGCACATGATCCGCACCGACCACGGCTCGGCGGTCGCCGCGCAGGCGGCCAGGATGTGCGTGATGCCCCTCGAACGGGAGGGCGGGCAGGCCCAGTTCATCGTGCAGGCCCAGCCGCCGGCCCCGGCGGGCGCGACGATGGAACCGGTACTGCGCTGGCTGGAGGAGCACGCGGACCAGGGCGACCTGACGCTGGCCGACATCGCGGCGCAGGCCGGCATGAGCGCCCGTACCCTGAACCGCCGTTTCCGGGAACAGACGGGCACGACACCCCTGCAGTGGCTGCACCGGGCGCGGGTGCGGCGGGCGCAGTACCTGCTGGAGACGACGACGCATCCGGTCGAACTCATCGCCGCCCGGACGGGGTTCGGGTCGCCGACGGCGTTCCGGGACCGTTTCAAACGGGTGGTCGGGACGAGCCCGTACGCGTACCGAAGGGCGTTCCAGACCACCGACTGAGCGCCCTTGAAGGGAGGACCGCAGGCCCCCCCTTCAAGGGGCGCGGGGAACTGCGCGACCAGCCACGACGGCGCCGCAGCAAAACTCACAGCCCCTCGCGGCCCCCCAGCGGAGCGTCTAGTGCCGGTCGGCGACGGCCCAGGAGGCGAGGGCGACGGCGCCGGCGACCCCGAACACGGCGGGCCAGGCGCCCACCTTCTTGGCCAGGGGGTGCGATCCGGCGAAGGCGGCGATGTACGCGACGGTCAGCGCCCCGGCGGCCGTCCCGCCCGCCTGCTCCTGCCACTGCTGGGCGGCGACGGTCCCCGCGACGGCCAGTACGGCCCCGCCGAGCTGCCGGCTCCTGCTCCAGCGGGCGGCGGCGTACCCGCCGACGAGCCCGCCGGCGGCCACGAACGCCGTGGGAACCTTGGTCGTCTTCGCCATGGTGGCCTGCCTCCTGCTGGGTCGGTCGTTCGGTGGTCGCGCGGTGGTCGTGCGGTGTCGAGAGGTGTCGTGCGGTTTACGGGGCGAGGCTAACCCGTGATCCTGGGCTCCCCGTCGGTCGGGGTGGCGGCCCGGCGGGCGCGCAGCTCGGCCTCGTACCCGGCGCCGATGGCCAGCAGCATCGCGGCCAGCGCGAATCCGAACGCGCCGGGATTGACGTACCCCGGCACGCGGTCGGCGACGTAACTCCCGCCGCCACGCGTCTCGCAGACGAACCGCAGCGGGACGTAGTCGATGCGGTAGTCGAGAGCCTCGGCCCCCTTCGCATGCGTACGGCAGGGCCGGACCGGCGCCGAGTCCGCACCGCCGTCCTCCGCCTCCAGCACCGCACCGAAGACCTGCAACAGCCCCCAGCAGTACAGCGCGAGCGCGAGGGCGCCGGAGAAGAGCGCGAGCCCACGGAGCCGCGCACCGCGATTCCGGTTCAGGTTCAGGTTCAGATGCAGGGGAAACAAGGCCGGTCCTGTCCGAATGTTCTGATTATGCTGATCGACTATGCCGGTACTGAGGACGACTGACGGTACAACCTTGGCGTACGAGGACCACTCCCCGTCCGTTTCCGGCGAGGGTCGGCCGGTTCTCCTCCTGCACGGACTCGCGGGTCACCGGGGCGAATGGGCCGATCTGCTGGGCCTGTTGCTGCCGGACGGGCACCGCGTGATCACGTACGACGCCCGGGGCCACGGCGAGAGCACGCGCGCCCCGCGGGACATGACGCGTGCGGTGAACGTACGGGACGCGGTGGCGTTGATCCGCGGACTCGACCTGGCACCGGTCACGTTGGTGGGCCAGTCGCTGGGCGGTCTGACGGCACTGCTGACGGCGGCGGCGCATCCGGAGCTGGTGCGGTCCCTGGTGCTGGTGGAGGCGGGACCGGATGGCCCGAGCCCCAACCTGCCGTCGGAGATCGCCGGTTGGCTGGACAGCTGGCCGACGCCCTTCGAATCCCCGTCCGCCGGGGCGGAGTTCTTCGGTCACGAGGCCTGGGGGAGGGGGCTGGAGCGGCGGGCGGACGGCTGGTATCCGAGGGTGGCCAAGCAGAGCATGCTCGCGGCGGTCGAGGAACTGGCCGTCCACGACTACTGGGGGGAGTGGAGCCGGGTGAGTTGTCCGCCGCTGGTCGTGCGAGGTGGCTCGGGCACGATGCGTGAGCGGGAGCAGACGGAGATGAGAGAGCGCCGGCCAGGGACGGAGACCGTCACCGTCCCGGGGGCGGGCCATGACGTACATCTGGATCAGCCGGGTCGCTTGTACGACGAGATGAAGGCGTTCCTCGCCTGCCGGTGACCAGCGGATCTCAGTGGTTCGAGTGGTTTGCGGTCCTCGTCCGTGTGAATGCGCTTACTCCGTACGGCCCATGCGCCAAGAGTGAAAGGTGATGAGCACACAGAACCTGAGCACCCAGAACCTGAGCACGCAGCAACAGAACCTGAGCACGCAGCAAAGCGAAGAGCAACTCGCTCCGAGTGCTTCACACACCGCCCAACCCGCACCGCCCTCGCGCCGCGCCGTGGTCACCGCGACCGGTGTCTCGGCGCTCGCCGCCGGGCTCGCCGTCGCCTCCGCCGCGCCCGCGACCGCGTTGAGCCCCGTCACCGCACCCTCGACGGCACCGGCCAAAGTGCCACCGCCCGGCATCGACCGCCAGGCGTACCGGACGGTCGCCCGCGCCATCGCCGTGTACGACGAGCACGACAACTCCCTTGTCCCGGGCTACCTCAGGGCCATCGAGAACGGCCTGCCCGCCGGCCGGGCGAAGGCCACCAAACGCGTCCTGGTCATCGGCGCCGGACCGGCCGGTCTGCTCGCCGCCGACCTGCTCAACCGGGCGGGCCACGAGGTCGTCGTGATCGAGGCCAACGGCAACCGAGTCGGCGGCCGTATCAAGACGTTCCGCAAGGGCGGCCATGAGAACGGCGAGCAGCCGTTCGCCGACCCCAGGCAGTACGCCGAGGCCGGGGCCATGCGCCTGCCCGACAGCCACCCGCTCCTCATGGCGCTGATCAAGAAGTACGACATCGCGCGCCAGGAGTTCTACCTGGTGGATGTGGAGGTCGACAACCCCGACCGGAAGGCCAACCGCACCTGGATCCACGTCAACGGCATCCACATGCGCCGAGCCGACTACGAGAAGCACCCCGAAAAGATCAACGACACCTTCGGCGTCACAGGACCCAACCGCACGAAGACCGCCTCCGCCATCCTCACCGAGGCCCTCAAACCCGCACGCCGGCTGGTCCAGGACAAGGAAGGAACCGCCCTCGTCAACGGGTGGATCACCGTCCTGGAGAAGTACGGCCACTGGTCCATGTACCGGTATCTCACCGAGGTCGCCGGGCTCGACACCCGCACCATCGACCTCATCGGCACCATCCAGAACCTGACCTCTCGGCTGCACCTCTCCTTCGTACACAGCTTCCTCTCCAGCGTGCTGATCGCCCCGAGCACCAAGTTCTGGGAGCTCAAGGGCGGTACGGCAGTGCTCGCCGACGCCCTGTACGCGCCGGTGAAGGCAAAGGTCAGGCTCGACCGGCGCGCCGTACGCATCGAACGCGTCGGCGGCAGCAACGGCGGCAAGGTGAAGGTGCACACCGTCTCGGAGGACTGTCAGACCGGCAAGGGGGGTGCCACCGAGGTCTTCGAGGGTGACGAGGCGATCATCACCGTCCCCTTCTCCGGACTGCGCCACGTGGCCTTCGACCCGCCGCTCTCCTACGGCAAGCGCCGGGCTGTCACGGAGCTGCACTACGACGCCGCGACCAAGGTGCTGCTGGAGTTCTCCCAGCGCTGGTGGGAGTTCACCGAGGAGCAGTGGCGGGAGACGCTGAACTCCATCGAGCCCAAGCTCTACGACAAGTACAGGGCGGGCACGGTCAGGGACGCCAGGCACCTCGGCGCGCACGGCTCGGTGAAGAACCTGGGGGTGACGATCCCCGAAGGACTCAAGGAGTGCTTCACCGTCTTCCGGCCGGGGCTCGGCCTGAGCGGCGAACCGGAGGCCGCTCATGTCCGGGGCGGCGGCTCGGTGAGCGACAACGCCAACCGCTTCATGTACTTCGAACACGCGAGCCCCATGGAGGGCAGCGACGGCGGCATCGTGCTCGCCTCCTACAGCTGGTCGGACGACGCCCTCAAGTGGGACGCGTTCGCCGACGAGGAGCGGTATCTGCGCGCGCTCGCCGGAATCCAGGCCGTTTTCGGCCGCCGGTGCGAGGTCTTCTTCACCGGCAAGTGCAGGACACAGTCCTGGATGCGCGACCACTACGCCTACGGCGAGGCTTCCGTCCTCTTCCCCGGCCAGCACGCGGAACTGTTCCCCGACGTCCCCACCTCCGAAGGACCGCTGCACTTCGCGGGCTGCCACACCTCCATCAAACCCGCCTGGATCGAAGGCGCACTCGAATCCGCGGTCCGGACGGCACTGAAGGTCCACACGGGCTGACATCGCATGGGCTGACAGGCATGGGCTGGCGACCCTGGTCCGCGCACCCTTCGTCGGCGCGCGGGCCCGGGCTCAGTCCGGCGGTACGACGGTGATGACCACGTTCCCGACCTTCTGACCGGTCTCGACATACCGGTAGGCGTCGGCGATCTCCTCCAACGGGTAACGCCGGTCGACGACCGGCCTGAACTCCCCGGCCTCCATCAGCTCCCCGAAGTACCGCACCATCGCCTGGTCCTGAGTGGGAAAGGGAAACTTCACCTTCCGGCCCCGGAACAGCGGCGTGACGAGCGGCAGGAGCAGGTTCTGCCCGCCGGGGCCCAACTCCGAGGACAGATACGCCCCGCCGGGCTTCAACAGCCGCCTGCACTGCCCGAACGTGCTCTTGCCGACGGCGTCGAACACCGCGTCGTAGCGCTGCTCGTCCCGGGTGAAGTCCTGCGCCGTGCGGTCGACGACCCGGTCCGCGCCGAGCCCCTTCACCAGCTCCACGTGTGCCCCGTCGCACACCGCGGTCACCGTGGCCCCGCGCTGCTTCAGCAACTGCACGGCCGCCGAGCCGATACCGCCGGTCGCCCCGTACACGAGGACGTCGTGCCCGGCCCCGACACCCGACTTCGTGATGAACGCCAGCGCGTAGTGCGCGCCCTCGGTACCGGGAGCGGCCTCCTCGAAGGTCACACCGGCCGGGACGGTCGCGATGGGCCCGTCGTGCGGAACCGCCAGATACTCGGCATGGGTTCCGAACGCGCCCTCGTTGTACCCGAACACCCGGTCACCGACTGAGAAGGACGCGACACCGCCGCCGACCGCCTCCACGGCTCCGGCGTACTCGGTGCCGAGCACGGTACGCCGTGGCCGGGTGAGCCCGGTGAGGAGACGCATGAAGAAGGGCCTGGCCGCCCGGTAGGCGCAGTCGGTCCGGTTGACGGTCGTCGCGTGCACCCTCACCAGAACGTCCTGGTCCCCGACCGGGGGCTTGTCGACCTCGACGACCCGGACGACGTCCGGCGATCCGTACCGGTTGTGCACGGCTGCTTTCATGCGCGAACCATATGTCCTGTGTCCAGGTTGGTGATCTCCCCGTGGCGGCGTCGGCGGTCGGAGAGGTGGGCAACGCGTCGGGACGATGTCCGGCTCCGCGGCCAGTCCCGGCTCGATGACCACGCCCCGCTCGACCGACTGATCACGAAGCACCTCTATCCCTCTATGTGAAGAACTCCGTCAACAACGGGACGAGTGCCTCGGCGGCGATGCCGTGGTCCTGTTCCTCGACGATACGTACGCGAGCATCCGGGACCGCCGCGGCGACCGACTCGGCTGATTTCGTTGCCCAGGGAGCGCTGTTGCCGCCCGCCATCACCAGCGCGGGTACCGAAATCCGCGACAACAGGTCAGTGGGGGCAAGGCCGTTGCCGCAGAGCAGGATGTCGTAGGCCAGCGTGTGCGCGATCGCCCGCATGGCGGGCCAGCCCGGGTCGGCCCTGACATGCTCGATGGCCTCGGCCGGCATCCCCGTCATCGACAGGAACTGCGCCGCGGCCTCGTCACGATGGCCGGTCGACGCCAGCTCCGCCAGCCGCGCCGCGATCGGCTCGGCCGGCCGCCCGCTGCCGGTGTACGGCGGCTCGTAGACGGCGAGTTTCCGTGCCGGCAGGCCGCGGGCGGCCGCTTCGAGCGCCAGTACGGCCCCTGAGGAGTGGCCGTAGACATACGCCGACCCACCGGTTGCCCTCACCACCGCGCCGAGATCCTCGACCTCCCGCTCCACCGCATACGTGGGGGAGTCACCGGAATCGCCGCGCCCCCGCCGGTCGTACCGATAAACGGTGTAGCCCACGAGTTCGGCCGCGAGCT
The DNA here is from genome assembly GCF_036345175.1 of Streptomyces sp. NBC_00576. Lineage (NCBI taxonomy): Bacteria > Bacillati > Actinomycetota > Actinomycetes > Kitasatosporales > Streptomycetaceae > Streptomyces > Streptomyces sp. NBC_00576. The sequence goes on from NZ_CP107780.1 coordinate 7,025,067, forward strand.
TCACACTTGTGCCCCGGTCGCAGAACGCGCCGGTGACGATGACGAGAGCGGGGCCGCTGCCGGTCCGCTCGTACGCGATGGCGGTTCCGTCGGCTGACTGGACTTGCTTCATGGTTTCTCCCGACCAGACGGTCTACGAGTACGAACGGCAGACCGCCGGCAAGCCGAAAACTCATCGCTGACGCTGCGCTTCCTCGTCGGAGCCGAGGACCCGGACGCTGTCGAGCCCCCGGTCATCGAGCACTTCCACACGGAACATCTCGGGGAGGGACTGCGAACATTCCGCTATCTCCGGCAGGACGACACCCCCGAAGTGATCGCCGCACTCCGCTACGCCTGGCGCGACGAGGAAGTCGGCGCCGACGTGGTGCTGTGGACAGCCACCGACGACACCGCACGAGTGATCCGGGGCGCCCAGGACATCGAAGAGCTGGCGCACAAGGTGAGCGTGGCCGTCTGGAATCTCGAACCGGACGACGAGGAATCGCCGGATACGAAGTCGTAGAAACACCGTCAAGCTCTCGGGCTTCCGTGTCAGGGGGTGCTCCGCCGTTGCCCGGAGTGGCGGGGTCGACGAGTCGATTGGCCCCACCTGGGTGCGAGCCGTGTGCGGCCTTGCGGCGATGGGGGCTGCCAGGCCAGAACAGCGACTGCTCGCGGCGATCCAGGCAGGGACCGCCCACCACATCGGGATCGTCAGAAGCGATCCGGGCGGCAACCTGACAGAGCCGACTCAACGGTTCCGTCGACCAACTCCCGTGCGACCAGGCGGCCCACGGCCGCGGCGAGCGTGACCGCCGAGTGCATCACTGCCAAGTAGAGGCCGGGGACCTCGGCGACCGGGCCGACGATCGGCTCACCGTCGGCCGGCATGGGGCGCACTCCGAGTCGGGTGCTGAGCAACTCGACGCTCCCGGCGCCATGGAAAGTGGACCGGACGGCGGCAAGGGTCCGTTCGGGCGAGTCCGCTGCGGCGATCAGCCGGTCCGCGGCGACCTGCCGAAGATCGAAGTCCTCGGTGTTGACCACGGTGCGGACCAGACCGGCCGGGGCGCTGAGCCGGAACAGCGGGCACGGCGACGGTTCGACCGGGACGCGAACGCCGAGCGGCGCGCCCAGCGCGGCCGTGGCAACTCCGGCCGCCAGCACCACCGTCGCACCGGAGAGGGGTCCTGCTGTCGTCTCAACCCCGGCAATCCGGCCCGCTGTATCCCGGCGGACCGCGGTAACCGGCGTGTCCAGATGCACCCGGGCTCCATGGGCGCGAGCGCCCTCGACCAGTCGCTCGGTCACGCCCACCGAGTCAACAGCGCCGTCCCCCGGCGCCCAGACAGCCCACTCCGGAGGCTGCCGAAGGTTGGGTTCGAGCGTCGCCACGGTGGCCGCGTCCACGAGCGTCTGTCCGGGTCCGGCGTCCGGCGCACTGTCCTTCCTGTTCCAGCTCAGCGAGCCGGACCAGGTCACCGGGAGTCCCGGCAACTCGGCCCCGAGTCGGTGGTACTCCGCCGTTGCGGTGGCCCGCAGCCCGGCGGCCGGAACTTTGAGCACGCCGGACGATCCGATCCAGGCGAACGAGTCCGCCGTCACGCCGGCGCCTGGCCGCCCGGCGTCGACCAACGTCACGTTGGCGCCCGCCCGGGCGGCGTGATAGGCCACCGATGCGCCGACAATGCCGGCGCCGACGACGACCAAGTTCCTACTCTCCAGTGGGCTCAACACGTTCACGACCCTAGAGTCCGCAGCGACCGCCGGTAAACGAGGTTTAGCCGCGGGACACTGGGCCGCCCATCCGCAGGAACCCACCGGAGAACTCTGGTCGGGAGCGCTCGGAAGAAATCAGGGCCTGTCCATCGTCCTCGCCCCGAGCCACTCGTCGGTCCCGTTGTCGTTGATGTGGACGAGGGTGACCTGGACCCAGGATGCCCCACCTGGAAAATCCGTGCTCATCGTGAAGTTGAACCCTCTTGTGCTGTAGTCGCAAGTGGTGCGCGTCTCGAAGCCATCACCCGGGTAAGTCTGGAACGTGGTCTGGATACAGCCGCTGATATGCGACTGGACCTCGCCTGTAATGCCAACAGAGCGGTTGTTGAACTGGACGCTGCCGTAGGTGCTGCCCTGTCCGCCTGGCATGCTCCAGCTCACCGGAGCAGCCGTCGCGGTTCCCGTCGCAGTCATGAGAAGTGCTGCCGCTCCAGCTGCAACACCGGTGCTGCTGAGTATCTTGCGCATGATTCTCCCCCTTATTTTTTGATCAGAGCATATCAAGTTTGGCCATATGGGCTACGACGGCGGAGAGGGTTTCCGGGCTCGGAAGTCCTACCGCCCAGCAGAGCAGCCGAGTTCACCCGTTACCGCAACACGGCACTCGCACACGCGGAGCCGCTCACCGACTGGTGGTCCAAGCACGGGGCGTGAGCGCGGAGCCCAGTTCGTACTTGGAACGCACCCCGCATCTGTCCTCGGCGCTGATCGCCCGTTCCCCGGTGGCGTCGGCTGCCACGCTCAGGCCGTGAGTTCTGTCTGCGCTGCCACCGTGGATACGAGGTTGTGGCGGATGTACCACTCGGTGCAGAGCAGCCGCTCCCGCTCGGCGGCGGAGAGCCCGGCGATCAGCCCGGGGGCGGCTCCCCGTTCCACCTCGGTACGGTGGGCCAGCACGGCGGCGATCTTCTGTTCCAGCCAGGGGCTGACGTCGACGGTCGCGGTGACCTGCTCGTCCGGGACGCTGTACATGGCCTTGCCGGTGGGAGCCAGGTGTCCGCCCCACACCGGAATGGCCGAGTGCGGATGCGTGGCCAGGTACAGAGCGCTCGGCTGCCAGGGCTCACCGGCGTCCGGGTAGAGCCGTTCAAGTCCGGCCGCCTGGACGGCGAGCAGGGTCACCCGGTGCGTGTGCACATGATCCTCGTGGCCGGTGAGTCCGCCGTACACATCATGGGTGACCACGACCTCCGGACGGAACTCCCGGATGTGCGCGACCAGTTGACCTACCGCTTCGTCGACGGGCGCGTCGAGGAAGCGCTGCCTGCCCGGGGCCGATGGTGGCACGCGGGAGTCGGCGTAGCCGAGCATTCGGGGCGCGCCCACACCGAGGATGCGGAGGGCTTCGGCGAGTTCGGTGGCGCGGCGGGTGTCTGCGGCCCAGGTAGCGGTGACAACTGCGGTGCGGGCGTGGGCGGTTGCGTGGCGGGCGAGGGTGCCGCCCGCCGACAGGGACTCGTCGTCGGGGTGGGCGAAGACGGCCAGGAGGCTGGGTGTGGGCATCGGGAGCGCCTTTCGAGGGCGGGGCGTACGGATCACGACTTCCACCGGATCACGGCGGGATGGAACGCCATCGGAGGCGCAGGTGGTGGCCGGCGTCCGGGTGCCTTCTCCTCAGTTACGCATCCCCCGATGGGGTACGGTCCGCCCGAACGCCAGCCCTTTGACAGGCAATCAGCCTGCGGTTGACCTTGGTCAACGCCCCGAACGCCGTTGTCAGACCCTGCTGTTACGGTCCCTGGTCATGGCAGAAGACGATGGAATCGCATGGCTCGGCGAGCGATGGACGAGCGACCGCGCCGACCCCATCCTTGGTGAACAGGCGGGCCTCGTGTTCGCGGAAGGTATCGCGCCGCAGGACCTGGCGGTGGTCTTCGGAGCCGTTCCCTGGGAGATCCCTGAGCCGGTGAGTGCCGAAGCCAAGGCCATCTATGAACGGACCCACCCCCAAACGCGAGTCCCTGACGAACCCCTCGTAGCTGTCTACGGCAAGGAAGGCGATTGGTCCTTCCTCGCCGGGAACTTCGACTACCTGATCCACTTCCAACAAGGCTTCGCGCTGCCGCAGGGAACCGGTCGGGTCGTCCTCCTCTACAACATTTCCGCCAAGGGCATGTACTGCATGCTCTACTTCAAAGACGGTCGGCTGGTGTGGAGCGACGAGATCTACGGCTACTTCGACGAAGAGGCGAAACGGAACGGCGGCCACTACTTCGACTACGCGCCGGAGATGTCCTTCCTCAACTGGGCCATGCATGAAGCAGGATGCCGTCCTGAGGTCCGCTACGTCGATGGGCACCCGGTCTTCCAGAACGAAGGCTGGATAACCGACTGGCAGCAGCGGTTCCTCAAGGGCCTGGAGATCGCGTTCGGGATCTCGGTGTGCCAGGAAACCTTCGACACAGGCGGATATCCGCTGGCGGACGTCTACTGGACCTGATCACTGCCGGGCCCACCGCGGGGTGGTACGCGCAAGGCTGCGCAAACTCCTTTGGGAGCGCTACTCGTTGCTCCAGAAGTCCAGGGCCTTGTCGATCAGTTCCTTGGCATTGGCCCCGTAGTGGGCGGCGTTGCTGAGAAGGCCGAAGTCCTTGTTGTGCAGGGCGAGTTCCGCCGGGTCGGTGATGTCCACGCCGAGTACGAGAAGTTGCGAATCGCCGCGTGAAATAAACGGTCAGAAGCCTGTCCGGAAAACGCGTGGCCCCTTAATGCACGTCTTCCGCATCACGCGCCGCCCGCCCCTGGCTCACCTGTCGGGGTCCCCACCGTCTGCGTCGGCACGCCCGCGTCCCAGAGCTCGGCGAACCGCTGGGTCCTCAGTCTGACGTGGCCCTCATGCGCTCTCACCCGCGTCGAGGTGTTGACCTGAAGTTGATCCTGTTCGATCTCGTAGCAGGTCGCCTTGTCGAAGACGATGAATTCATCCACCAAGCCCCGCCTGACGGTCTGGGGCAGCTGTGTCCGGACGATCACACGTGTCTCTATGCCCAACTCTTCTTGCTCTTCGCTGAGTTGGCGCAGGTCGTAGTTGAGGTCTGTCGAGTCGGCCACGAGGAACAGCCGCCGTACCGTCACCCCCCTCGCTATCGCCTCGCGCTGCGCCTGCAGATAGCGGGTGGCAGGCTCGCTGTTCCAGAAGTCCCGGTCCACCAAGGAGAGCGTGGTTGTGGTATCGATGGAATGCGTGGCGCAGTTGGTAAGGATCAGTAGCCAGTCGTGGTTCTCGCCGGCGCAATCGACACTCCCGCTCTTGAGCGCCTCCATATCAACAGCGAGGCGCCGCATCAGCTCCTCGGCGAAGCGCCTCATGATGTCGGGACCCCTAGAAAGCACCTCCACCGCACTGGTGGCCAACGCGGCCACTCCGTCGGAAGGCAGCCTCTCCATCTCGCTGTAGAACTTGGTCGCCTCGCTAATCTGGGCGAAGCTCCTCACGACCGTTTCCTGTGTCTGCGCGTTGTGCTGAGGCAGCACGGCCTTTAAGTCCCTCACCTGATTGATCAGATCGCCCAGGAGCTGAAGGATCAGGATGCAGCCACCGACAAAGATGCCGACTCCGATCTGCCACTTGGCCTCCGAGTCAGCGACCTTGGCGATGACGGACGCCAGGCCGCCCGCCGCAAGTGAGATGAGTATTTTCAACCACATCCGCCATGCGCCGGATCCCCCTCTCCACGGTGCTCCGTTCGGTTCCGGACTCGGCCCCATCGCCATTGTGTGTCCCCCACCAGTACCCGTGTCGGTTTCTTCCTCAGGGCGCTGCGAAGTCCCCCCACAACAACCGGACCGTATGAAGGGACAGTTGGTTGCGGATGCGCTGCACCAGGGTCTGCCACTGCCGGGTGAAACCCGGCGTCTCCTCCAGTGTGCCCTGCGAGTTCCTGGATCACTCGGGCACGCGGCACCCACAGGTGCAGCAAGCGGTCGACGGCGCCGACAAGATCAGCGGGGCTGATCGCCGCGGACCTCCGGCACAACGCCCGCGACACCAGCAGACCGCCTGATGCGGCTGGTCTTGCGGAGGGCGCGGGCGCCTTGAAGCCCTTGACCGCGAGGCGGCCGGCGGAGCCGAGGCGACGCCGACGCCCATTTCGACGGCCTCGGGGAGTCGGACTGGGCTGGGACATCCTCCTTGAGCTGGGCTCCTGTTGGGGCGGGGGCTGGCAGCAGCAGGCGAGAGAAACTCCAGACCATGATCGAGGTCATCGCGCCGAGGAGTACCGGGACATGCACCACGTAGGGTCGCGCGCAGTCGTCCTCATGCTCAACTCAGCCTGCCCATAGGCCCATTGACCTGCATGACTGCCCGTCGTTATGTTTATCCGCCGGATAAGACAGCCGTTCGGGGGACCTGGTGCGCATCCTGTCGTTCAAGCCTGGGCATGACGGGACCGTCGCCCTTGTCGAGGACGGGCGCCTCCTCTTCTCGCACGAGAGCGAGAAGGACTCCTTCCCCCGCTACACCGACCTGACCCCGTCCGCCTTGCTGGACGCTGCCGAGCGGTTGGACGGACCGCCGGACGTGGTGTGTCTCAGCGGGTGGATCAAGGGGTTCCACTCCGTCGATCCTCCGCTGGGTGCGGGGTACTTCGGGTACGACGAGAGCGGCATCCTCACTGGGGAGAGCCGGTTCTTCGGTACCCCTGTCCGCACGTTCAGCTCGACCCACGAGCGGTCCCATCTGCTGAGCGCATACGGGATGTCGGAGTTAGAGCCAGGGCAGCCCTGCTACGCGCTGGTCTGGGAAGGCAACATCGGGTCGTTCTACGCCTTCACACCGGACCTTCAGGTAAGGCGCCTGTCCACCGTGCTGGAGGACCCGGGAAACAAGTACCAACACATTTTCGCCCTCGCGGACCCTTCTACGTCACGGGAGCACGGGGGATTCCGTTTCTCCAACGCCGGCAAGCTCATGGCGCTGACCGGCTTCGCGCGCAGTTCCGCCGTGTCGCAGGTGGAGCGGGATCTGATCGAGTACATCCTTGACCAGCCGTCGATCCTACTCACTGCTCCGAAGGAAAAACTGGCCTGGTCGCCCTTCTACGACATAGGAGTGGAGAGCCAGGAGTTCAAGGATCTCGCCGCGAAACACTCCCAGGCCATTTTCGACCGCTTCCTCGCAGTGGCCGAGCGCGAGCTCACAGAGGGCTTCCCGCTCCTCATCGCCGGTGGATGTGGCCTCAACTGCGACTGGAACCAGCAGTGGCGCGACTGCGGCCTCTTCCCCGAGGTCTTCGTGCCGCCGTGCCCGAACGACTCCGGCTCAGCCATCGGCACAGCGGTCGATGCGCAGCGTCACTTCACCGGCCAGGCCAAGATCACTTGGGATGTCTACAGAGGGCAGGATTTCGTCCACGATCGGAGTCCGGAGCGGATCGCGGAGCATTTCACGGACGAGCCCCTGGACCTGTCTAGGGTTGCCGGGTTGCTGGCCGAGAGCCGGGTTCTCGCCTGGGTCCAGGGACGATGCGAGATCGGGCCGCGTGCGCTCGGGAATCGGTCGCTCCTGGCCGCTCCGTTCGAGGACCGGACGCGCGACCGGCTCAACCAGATCAAGCAGCGAGAGTCCTATCGGCCCATCGCCCCGGTGTGCCTGGAAGAAGACGTGAGCGAGCACTTCGACTGGGTCGGGCCCAGCCCTCACATGCTCTACTTCCAGAACGTCCGTAACCCGTCTCTGCGCGCGGTTACCCACGTCGACGGCACTGCGCGGGCCCAGACCGTCAACTCGGCGCAGAATCCCCAACTGCACGGTCTGCTACGAGCCTTCAGGCAGGTGACCGGTGCGGGCGTGCTCTGCAACACGTCACTCAACCTTCCGGGCCGGGGCTTCATCAACAGGACCACCGACCTGGTCGAGCACGTCCTCGACCGTGGCATCGACGGCTTCGTCCTGGACGACCGGCTTCACCTGGTACGCAAGCCGGCCACCGCCGACGCCCCGCGGGAGGCGAGGTCATGACCGGTGACCACCGGATACTGACGCTCGCCGGGTTAGCCCAAGGCTGCCTGGAACCATTGCTGGCCGGAGACGTCCTGGCCATCCACGTACCCGGCTTCACGGACCCGGCAGAGGCACACGGGATGGCCCGCCGCCTCGCGGCCCACTCCAGCTTGTCCGCCTACCGCAACACTCCCGAACTGGTCCGCGTCGGTGAGAGCCACTACGAAACTCATGACGCTGACGGCAGCACCAACGGCCATGCGCTCGCAGAGTACTTGCGCAACGCGGACACGCTCATGGAGCAGATCCGAACCTGCTGTGCGCCGCACGCCTCTCCACTAGATGTGCTGTGGCGGGACCTCGACGCTCTCTACGGACTGGAACGTGCCAGCATCGACGACCGGCCGATGTTCGCCGGGGTGTGCCGCGTCTTCCCCGAGGGCAGCGAACTCCTCCCGCACAACGACCGGCTCAGCCGCGATGCTCCCGGGCTGCCGCTTGGCCATGAACTGGACGCGCAGCTCGCGGCCAACATCTACTTGCAGGTACCCGAAAGGGGCGGCGAGCTGCAGTTGTGGGACCTCTGGCCGGACGAAGCGCAACTGACCGCATGGAGCGCGTCCGACAGCGAGTACGGGACCGACCGAGCTCTCGTGCCGCCCCCTTCATGCGTCCTGCCGATCACCGCCGGTGACCTGGTCCTGATCGACGCCACGAAGCTGCACGCCGTATCCCGGCAGGAGCAGGGTGCCCGGATCGGCCTGTCCTGCTTCCTCGGCGTTCGTCACGGCCGCCCTCTCGTCTGCTGGAGTTGATCCCCCTGACCCCCCGTTCCACGCCTCGCTCCCGGGCCTCCGCTCCCGTGCCCGGACATATCGGCGGACACCTGCGGAGGGTACGTCTGGCCGGCGGCCTCTCCCAGCTTGAGCTCGCCAGCCGGATGGGGTTTCCCGGGCAGATCGTCACCGAGGTAGAACGCGGAGAACAGGCGCCCACGGAACGCTACTTGGAGAAGTACGTGGCGGCGGTCGGCCTTTCCCCGCAGCAGGTTGTCGCCCTGTGGGAGGAGTTCAGGCGCACCCCGTCCGCTGCCGCCGGTGCCACCGTGCCGGGCACGGGACGGGACCGCGGTGACTGCCCTTATCGCGGTCTGTACGCCTTCCGGGAGCAGGACGCTCCCCTCTACCACGGCCGCTCCAGTGTGGTCAGGCGCCTGGCTCGCACGATCGGACACGCCTCACTCGCCGGGGTGGTGGGAGCCTCGGGCAGCGGCAAGTCGTCCCTCGTCCACGCCGGCTTGATCCCCGCTCTGCGACGCCAGGAGCACTGGGCGGTCGCCGCCTTCCGGCCTGGCTCTCATCCGTACACGGCACTGGCCGGCGCGTTGGTCGAGCTGGCGCACCCCGAGGCCACCGTGGAGCAGAACGCCGTGGCAGCCGCCAGTATGGCCGAGCGCATGCGAAACGGCGGCATCGGCTCGTTCATCGAACAGATCGTGCGGCGTCTCGACCGGCCTCTCCTTGTCTTTGCCGACCAGTTCGAGGAGTTGTTCACGCACAGCCGCGACAGACAGGACATCGACCAGTTCCTCGACCACCTTGCCGACTTCGCTCAGGAACATCCCGGTGGTACATCCCGGGCGAAGGTGATCCTCACGCTTCGAGGCGATTTCTACGGCCGGGCCATCGCGCACCGGCGGTTCTCCGACGTACTCCAGGACCATGTCGTCAACCTGCCACCGATGAACCGGGTCGAACTGCGCAGCGCCATCGTGGAGCCGGCGCGGGCGCGACAGCTGGACCTTGAGGACGGCCTGGTCGACCGCATCCTCGACGATGTGGGCAGCGAACCCGGCCACCTTCCGCTCCTCGAGTTCGCCCTCACCCTGCTGTGGGACCGGCAGTCCTCGGGCAAGCTCACGCACGCGGCGTACGAGGCTGTCGGCGAGGTCGTCGGCGCGATAGCCACCCGGGCCGAGGAGATGTACTCGACCCTCTCGCCACAACAGCAGGACACAGCACGCCAGTTGCTGACCCGGCTCGTACGGGTCGCCCCCATCGGCGAGGAGGGCGAGGACGCACGGCGTCGCACTCCGGTCGCCGAACTCACGGGACTCGCCCGCGTCGACGAGGTCATCGCCGCACTCACAGACGCCCGCCTCCTGGTGACCGACTCCGACGAGCGGGCCATGCCGACAGTCGAGGTCTCCCACGAGGCGGTGATCCGCAACTGGGGCAGGCTACGGACCTGGCTCGACGGCGACCGGCAGTTCCTGCTGTGGCAACAGCGCACCCGCCGCCGCTACGAGGACTGGCGCGCCGTTCCCGACGACGCCTCGACTGTCCTGCATGGCCGACTGCTCACCGAGGCCGAAGGATGGCTCCAGTCACAGGGCAGCGACGCCGTGGCCGGCGACCTCCAGGAGTTCATTCGGCACAGTGCGGACATCCACAGGGCCGAGCTGCACCAGCAGGCCCTGGCACAGGTCGAGCGGCTACTGACGGTGAAAACCGACGAACTCATGGCCGTCGTAACCCAACTGGCCATTCACCGAACGGTCGTCGACGAGCGGGTCCGACAGATCCTGCGCGGTGAGGTGGCGCTTCGGGCAGGCGCAGACAACGGCCTCGCGCATGAGGACATCTGGCGGCTGCAGCTCTTCCTCGCCGGGGCGGACCCCGTCGAGGCCGCATGGATCGGCCGCAACCTGCGTGGCATCGCGCCCGGGGAACTCGCGGTGGCCCGGCAGGTCCTGTCGCCGATCGACGCGGAACTGCGAGGCCAGTTGTGGGGGACGCTTCTCGACACCGAAGCCGTCGTACCCGTCGCGCGCCTGCACGCCGCCGTACTCCTCGCGGAAACGGCGACCGCTCCCCATGACGGTCGCTGGAGCGGTGTCGCACAGCGGCTCGCCGCCGACCTCCTCGAACAGGACCAGCTCCACCTGCCCGCGTGGCTGGCAGCTCTGGGACCGGTCGTCGAGTATCTGCTGGAGCCCCTGACAGCGACCGCGGTGGACACATCCGTACGGGAGACCGTGCGTGAGACCGCCGTGTCGGTCCTCCAGGAGGTCGCGGCCGACCGCGGCGACCTGTTGGCGCGGCTGGCGAGCGGCGGCCCCGAGCACGCGTACGCGGAGGTCGTCAGACGCCTGGCGCAGAGCCCGATCCCAGCGGTCCACGAGGCGGCACAGACCGAACTCCGATCCACCCTGCGCCTCCCGCCGCCACCAGCTCTCACTGAAACAGAGAGAGTCGAACTCGGTCGCCGCCGCGTCGCCGCCGCCTGCACACTGCTGCGGTTCTCCCACACGGACGGCATCCTGGAGCGGCTGGTGACGGCTCCGGATCCTGAGTTCGCCACCCAGTTCGCTCATCAGGCATCACAGCGTGAGGTTCCGGCCGACACTCTGGCGGGACTGCTCGCCGAGGCCCCGGACGCCCAGGCCCGCTACTACCTGATGATGGCGCTCGGCCAGTACAGACCCGAGGCGTTCTCCGACACGGCGCAGTTCGACAGGACCGAACGCCTCGTACTCGACCTCCACCACGCAGATCCCTCCGCCGGCGTGCACAGCGCCGCCCGCTGGCTGGACCGCCGCTGGAACCACCGCATCGACGGTACGGAGACCCCTGCGCCGTACGACCCCACCGGCCGCCGCACCTGGTTCACCTGCGCCCCGCCGCTCGGCCCTCGGCTCACCTTCAGCGTGTTCCGCCCTGGAAACCTGCTCATCGGCTCCCCGGAAGACGAGTCGGAACGCAGCAGCTATGAGGGGCCGAGGCGTCCCACCGCTCTCACCCGGTCGTTCGCCCTGTGCGACGCGCAGGTCACCCGAGGCGAGTTCGAGACGTTCATGGCACAGGCCGGACGGCAGGGCCTGCCGGACATCAGCGAGTGGAGCGACAAGCCGTCCGAACCGGTCGTCGCACCCACCTGGTACGAAGCGGCGGACTTCGGAACCTGGCTCACGACTCAGATCGTCCCCGGCTCCGCCCCGGCCGAGTTCGGCGCCGACCTCGACGACCACCCGGTGACCCAGCCCGGATGGGCCGGCTTCCGGCTGCCCACGGAGGCCGAGTGGGAGTACGCCTGCCGCGCGGGCACCACCACCGCCTACAGCTTCGGCTCCGACCGCCAACTGATCGACGAATACGCGTGGACCGGCGCCAACTCCGGCCTGAAGACCCACGAGGCGGGCATCCTCCGGCCCAACCCGGCCGGACTCTTCGACATCCACGGCCAGTGCTGGGAGTGGTGTTCCGACTGGTACGCCCTCTACGATTCCGCCGCGGAGTCGGACCCTGGCGGCCCTGAAGCCGGCGACAGACGAGTCCTGCGCGGAGGCTGCTGGAACCTCGGCGCGCGCTACGCCCGATCCGCGTGCCGCAACGCTCACATCCCCTCGAATCGCAACTACTACATCACCTTCCGACTGGCCCTGACCGTTCCCGAGCCCGACCCCGCATGGGCGGGCGGCCTCGATCCCCTCCCCTGGAGCGGCTGATGTCCAGTCACCGTGGCCCTCTCTCCCCGGTCGTCATCGGCGCTCTGCTCATGGCTACCGGTCTGATAGGCATCGTCGTCGGCCATGTCTCAGCCAAGGGCTGGACGTGGTCGGGCCTGGTCAGCGATGTCGGCACCTCGGTGGGTGCGGAACTCATCGCTGTCGCGGTCACCGTACTGATGATCGACCGCCTGGCCGAACGGCGTGAATCCGCCCGGCTGCGCCAACAGCTCGTACGCGAAGCGAGCAGCACGGACCACGGACTCGCCCTCCGAGCCGTCCTCGAACTGGACGTTCGCGGCTGGCTGGCCGAAGGGGCGCTCGTGGAAGCCCGGCTGCGGGACGCGAACCTTCACGACATCGTGCTTGAGGGCCAGGACCTCCACGGAGCCGACCTGGTCGGCGCGAACCTCCGTAAGGCAAACCTCTCCCGCGCCAACTTGACGGACTGCGACTTCAACAACGCCGACCTGTCCGAGGCCGTTATCGAGATGGCCGACTTCACTGGGGCACGGCTTCAGGACGCCCAGCTGAACCACGCGGACATGGCGCAGGCGGTACTCCGGTCCGCCGACCTGGCCGGGGCCAACCTGGCCCACTCAGACCTCACCGAGGCGGACCTGCGAGGAGCGGTGCTACGCGGCGCCGATCTGACCGGCTGTCTGCTGGACAACATCCGCATGGACTCATCCACCACCTGGGACGAGACGACGCGCTGGCCCGCCGGCTTCTCACCGCAGGCAGTCGTCGGCGCGGCGATCTGAGCGTGCCCAGGCTCCGACCATCACCATGTGCGCGACCGACAACAACAACTACTGCTACTTACGGAGACCCTCATGCAGTTCATGCTCCTCGCCTACGACGGCACGGACGAAGGCGCCCTGGACCGCCGCCTGGCCGCACGTGAAGCGCACATCGCCCTGGGCGACAAACTGGTCGCCGAAGGCCACATGCTCTTCGGTACCGCGATCCTCGACGAGAACGACCGGATGATCGGGTCCATGATCGTCCTCGAATACCCGTCGAGGGCCGAGCTGGACGCCTGGCTCAAGATCGAGCCGTATGTCCTTCAGGACGTGTGGAAGACGATCGAGGTGAAGACCGTACGCGTCGGCCCGTCCTTCGTCGGGCTGCACAAGTAGCCGCGGCTCGCGGCGAGCAGAGGATGCCTGGCTGCCGGGCCGTCACTGCTTGTCGGCGATCACGAGATACCGGCCGCGCGTCCCGGACAGCCCGGGCGCGACGGCCGCGTCCGACCAGCGGCCGTAGTCCGCGTCCGGATCGCCGTACGCGGACACGTGGATCTCCCAGCCGAGCGGTGCGAAGAGCTCCTTGGGCTGGTCACTGCCCGACTTCCACGGATGCCCCTGATCGGCCATGCGTTCGCGCCAGGCGGTCATCCCGGGGCTGTCCAGGATGGTCTGGCCGACATAGTCCGCGAGGAGTTGACTCTTGGCTGCCGACAAGTCGGTGAGCTGCTGCAACAGCACGTCGCGCTCGTTCGGTTCGAGGAAGTACAGCAGTCCCTCCACCAGCCAGCACGTGGGCTGCCGAGGATCGAATCCGGACGCGAGCAGAGGCCCTGTCCAGTCGTCCAACAGATCCACTCCGAGCGGGACCCGCACGGCCGTGGCCGGCGCGTGGAGATCGCGTACGAGATCTTCCTTGAAGCTGAGCAGAGCGGGACGGTCGAGTTCGTAGACCAGCACGCCGGGGGACCACTCAAGGCGAAAGGCCCGCGAGTCCATCCCGACGGCCACGAACACGAACTGCCGTACCCCGTCGGCATCGAGCCGCAGCAACTGATCGTCCAGGAACCGCGTCCGCACCGCGAGCGCCGGGTCCTCCACACCGGCCTGCACCTGCCCCTCGAACTGCGACATGATCCGCGGCCCCTCGTCACCGGCGAAGGCCTCCGCCAACGGGTCGGCGAACAGGCGGTCAGCGCGGCGGTGCTCGCGGGCCCTCATTGATGCGGTCCACAGGGCGGTTTTGGCTAGGGGGTCCAGGGGCTGGGATACGTCCATGACTGCACGCCCTTCTCCAGAACGCTCCGGATCGGCCATTGCGCGAATCGCGTCGAACAGGTCATATCCTTCCCCGGGATTGCGGGGGCAGACGCGTCAGGCGGCGAAGCAGTCAGCTGTACACAAGCCACAGGCCGGTGGCTGCGTCCTTGGAAGTGGCGTAGCGCTGGTCGGCCATGATTCCGCAGGCACGGCTCCTTAACTGCTGACGGTGCGCCAGATCGCGGCACTGGCACGCCCGGGCGGAGCGGACCGCCGCACGTCGGCCCTACTGGTGACCGTGGCAAAGACCCGAGCGACGTCGCGCGATCCGCACAGCTATTACCGGGAGCCCTGGGGGCGACATGGTCTCCCATGCGGTCGCCCGCAGAGTCGTCGCACGCCGTGCTCGCATTGTTTCGGAACCCGTTACCGACTACATCCGGTACGAGCTTGCCGGAACCGCCGTCAACGTGCATGCCGGGGGGAACAAGTGCGCTGGCTGTCCCGCCGATGAGTGGTCGACGTGATGCTGCCGGGCGCCGACCTGTGGATCTTCGACGGGACGCAGGTCCTCTTCAACCAATTCTCCGAGAACGGCAGTTGGAGCGGCCACCCTTGGAACTGCGAACCGACCAGGCATCGTGAAGTAGTGCAGGGACGTCTTCGAAGCAACTGGGAGCGTGCGGTGTCGCACGACGAGTATGAGTCTCACCGACAGCTAGCAGTATTGGCTGGCTCGTATGACTCCGGAAAATCCTGAACGGCCGTTGACGGGACACGATCTAGTGATATAAGCCGATCATGTAGGTGACTAGGTCTACAGTCCCTGGCAGGTTGATGGTGCGTGCTGTGACGCATCGTTGAGGAACATGGCGATCGACGTTCAGGAGCCACGTAGGTGCAGGTCTGGCAGTGGTGCGTTGCGGTGTCGGCAGCGGGGGCGGTGCGGGCGTGACAGGGAAGCGTGTCGAGTGGGTTCCCGACGCGGGGTTGGCCCGCGAGGTGGACGACATCTTTGGGCGGGCGATCGATTCGTATCGTGCGAATCCGAACTTGATCACGGAGCACGCCAACCATGAGGAGTCCATACGGGTCGGTGGCTACTCCAACCGCACGCTTCTGGAGCTGGTGCAGAATGCGGCCGACGCGATGTCGGGGGCTGCCGAACACGAGGAGGGGGCCGGACGTGTCGAAATCGTCCTCGACCTCGACCACCAGACTCTGTACTGCGCGAACGCCGGTCGCCCTTTCTCGCAAAGTGGTCTCACTGCGATCGCTCACGCACATCTCAGTGCCAAGAGGGGCGACGAGATCGGGCGGTTCGGGCTCGGGTTCAAGTCGGTGCTGGCCGTCACCGATGCTCCTCAGGTCTTTAGTCGATCGATCTCCTTCGAGTGCAACTCCGCCAACGCGAAGGCGGCGTTCGCCTCGATCGGGTCGCCGGCCAAGAGGTTGCCGATCCTGCGGACCATTACGCGAATCGACGCCAAGTCCGAGTTCGAGAAGGATTCGATTCTCGGAGAACTCGCTCAGTGGGCGACGACGATCGTCAGGTTGCCGCGTGCCTCCAAGTTGGAGAGCCTCAGGAAGGAGATCGAGGAGTTCCGCTCGGAGTTCCTCCTCTTCGTCAAGGCGGTCCGCGAGGTTCGGCTCCGAGTGATCGGGGCGGACGGCGACTTCGACACGAGCCACGTGTCACGCCGCCTGGGCGACGGCCGGTTCCGCATCGAGCGTCCGGAGGGCAGCCACGACGACTGGTACGTCGAGGACAGGATGCACACCTCCAGTCCCAAGGCCCGGATGGAGGTCGGTGAGGCGGTGTCGCGCGGCCAGGTAAAGGTCACGGTTGCCATGCCCGCGCGCATCACCCAGTTGAGGCTGGGCGAGTTCTGGTCGTACTTCCCGCTCCAGGACAGGACTTCTGCGTCCGCCCTCTTCAACGCGCCTTGGAGCGTGAACGACGACCGAACCACACTGCTGGAGAACGATTACAATAGGGAGATCCTCGTGGCTCTCTCGAAGATGTTCGTCGATATGTTGCCCAAGGTCTCCTCCGGCGACGATCCGGCCGCGCACCTGGACTACATGCCAGCGCGTGGTCGTGAGACCTACTCGTTGGGCGACGACGTTCTCTGCGCTCATGTTCCGCACCTCGGAGCCAAGGAAGAGCTGGTACCCGACGCGACCGGCATCCTGCGCATGGCTCTGGATCTCCGCCCTTTGGACTTCGGAGTCGGCGCGTCCGAAGCGGACCACGAAGAGTGGATCAAGTCACCCAACACCCGCGAGGATGTGCCACATTGGCGCTGCTACACCAACAGCCAGCGCATGACGCGTCTGCGCCAGTTGTACATCAACAGCGTCGATCCCGATTCTCTGGACCGGCGGTCCAGAGACGAGATGAGGGCCCTGGAGCAGATCCCCAGAACGGGAGTCCTGACGTGGCTGCGTGAGTGGGCCGACGGAAACGACGCGCGGTCGGCCGCGCAGGCGCTCGAGTTCGTCGTGCAGAACCCAAAGGTCGAGGGCATCAACTCCGCGAAGGTAATTCCGACGACCGCCGGTATGCGCTCCATCAAGGACCGTGGCCACGTCTTCCTCAGGGGCTTCGAGGAGGATGTCGAGGGTGCGAGCTTCGTCCGCCCGGACTTCCTCGCTCTCCCCGGTGTAGAGAAGAAGCTCACCGACAGAGGGTTCCGGGACCTCGATCCGATGGCCGTCTTCGAGACCAGGATGGCCAAGCTGTCTTCGGAACCGGAAGGCGACGAACTGCCGAAGTTTTGGGAGGCAGCCAAGGAAGTGCCCGTGATGCAGGCGCAGAAGGTTGTCGCTGGCCGCAAGGCGGGAGGCTTCAGGGTCCCGGTCCCGACCTGCGACGGTGGGTGGGCGCCGCCCGAGCAGGTGCTGGACATCGATGGCCTTGGCAACAGCATTCCCGAGCGGACGCTGGACCGGTCACGATGCGTTGCGCAGCTCGCGCACGAGGCAGGAGTTGTCCACGCGCCGCGAAAGTCCTATTCGGTCGAGGACGAGACCTACTTCCAGGAGTACGGCGATTACGTCCTGGACGAGCTCAACAGGCGACTCGGGCCTGGTGAGCGTGCCATCGAGCGGGTGGCGTTCGACAAGAACGAAGGGGCAGGTCCGTTCTCGGTGCTCCTCATGTTGGAGGAGGCGCAGGCAGCCCCCAGCATTCGGGAGACGTGGTCGGTCCAGCTGCTCGGGTTCGAGGAGGACGGTTATTGGACGTGTGAAGACAGCGACACGGGCAACAGGTACCGAGTGATTTCCCCCGTCCGATGGGCCGTGGAACGGGCGGGCCTGCTGAATTCGACTCGCGGCCACCGAGAACCTCGCAAGGTGGTGTCGGCCGCGCTCGTCACGTTCGAGGCCCTGTTGCCCCTCTTCCGGGGACCGCGGCGCGTCGAGGATCTCCTGGAATTGCCGAAGGTGCTGAAGGACGTCTCTGCCGAGGTGTTGTGTGAGGCACTCAACGCTGAGTTTGTCAATCCAGCGATCAAGGATCCGACACTAACAGCGTTCGTCCTCTCCGCCGGGGAGATCGGTTACCCCAACTCCCATCCTCCGCTGATCCCTGCCCGAGTGGGGCGCGCGGTCGAGGCGAAGCGGCCCGACGCGGTGTACCTGGCGACGACCGAGGAGGAGCGGGCACTCCTCCGTGAGAGGCACAAGCCGTTTCTGTGGGCGGCTCAGGACGAGGTGGAGCTGCTCGTCGAGGCGGTCGGATGCCGCCGTTTCCAGGACAACTTCTCCTTCTCGTTGTTGGTCGACGGTCGGCAGGACGCGGAGCGCGTCATCGACGTGTACACCGGGCTCCGTTCGATGTTTGTCGACGACAAGGTCATGAACGCGTCAGTGGCCAAAGCCGTGCACATTGCAAAGCGCGTGACCACGGAAGACGGAGTCGAAGACAAGTCGCTCGATTGGCATCTCGACGGGTTGACGCTGGTCGTTCGTGCGGACCTCGATGAACGACGTGTTCTGGAAATCCTCAACGAGGCATTCGGTCTCCAGTTCACGAACGCCGAAATGAGCGGTGTCCTTCAAGAAGGCATCGAGCAGCGGCTCGAGGAGCAACGGCAGGCGGCACGTGCGGCGTCCAGTGATGCAGAACGTCTCGAGATCCTTCTCGGCGAGGACACATTGAGGGACAACTTGCCGAAGGGACTCTGGCAGGCGCTGAAGAGTCAGGGCTTGGTGGACAGGACGACGTCCGTCGGCGACCTCTTCATGACCGTCTACGGAAGTGACTCCATCAAGTACCTCGCAGCTGAGTTCAGGGCCGAGGGGTACCCGGACGTTCCCACGACATGGGCAGGCGGGGCGTCGACGATCGCTTGGCTCCGCAAGATGGGGTTCGGAGCCAAGTACGCCGGGCGCCGAACTCACCGCCAGGACGAGGAATTCGTCGTGCCCGGTGCTGTGAAGCTCAACTCTCTTCACGACTTCCAGAAGAACATCAGTCGGCAACTGCGGGAGGTTCTCACCTCTCGAAACGCGGAGGGGCGCCACGGAAAGGGCATGGTGGAACTACCGACGGGAGCAGGAAAGACTCGCGTTGCCACCGAAACCGTGCTGCGGCTTTTCATCGAGGGTGAGTTGCGCGGGACTGTCCTGTGGATCGCGCAGTCGGAGGAACTCTGCGAGCAGGCGGTGCAGACGTTCAGCACTGTTTGGCGTGGGCTCGGCGACGAGCGTCCCTTGACGATCGGAAGGCTGTGGCACACCAACGTCGTCCATGAGCCCGACACCGAGTTCAGCGTGGTCGTGGCCACGGACGCCAAGCTCAACGTACTGGTCGACTCGGCTGAGTACGAGTGGCTGAGTCAGGCAACCGCCGTCTTCGTCGATGAGGCACATCGAGCCGGCGGGTCGACGATGTACACGAAGATCTTCCGGTGGCTCGGGGTCGACGGCCGTAATTGGAAGCGCCCGCTCGTGGGCATCTCGGCAACGCCGTTCAAGGGCAGGCCGGATGTCCACTCCGGGCAGACAGACGACTTGGTGGCTCGCTTCGGTACGCACAGGATGGCGGCGTTCGACGGCAATCCTTACGACGAGCTGTCGAAGATCGGCGTACTCGCTCGGGTCGAGCACAAGGTGCTGGACGGCGTGGAGGTGAGGTTGGAGCCGGGCGAACTCGCCCAGGTGCAGTCCATGCGCAAGCTCGAGCCCCAGGTCCTTGATCGCATCGGCCAGAACCAGGCGCGCATGAGGATTCTCGTCGACCACATTCTGAGCCAGGACCCGGAATGGCCCATCCTCGTCTTCACCCCCAATGTGTTGTCCGCCCAGGTGCTTGCGGCGACGCTTCGCTATCGAGGCCGCACAGCCAAAGCAGTCAGCGGTCAGACCGGACGGCAGGAGCGGCGCGAAGTCATCCAGAAATTCAAGGACCGTGAGATCCGGGTTCTCGCGAACTGCGACCTGTTGATTCAGGGTTTCGACGCCCCCGGTGTCCGGGCCCTGTACATCGCGAGGCCGACGTTCAGCCCCAACGCCTACATCCAGATGGCCGGCCGCGGCCTGCGCGGTCTCGCGAACGGTGGCAAGCCCGAGTGCCTGATCGTGGACGTCGCCGACAACTTCGGCGCGGTCAACGACGCCCTTGGATATAGGGCCTACGAGGACCTCTGGCGAAAGCAGGGCGCGTGATACTCATACCGGACCTCTCCGACATAGAGGCGACAGCCACCAGCAACGCCGAACGACGGGTGGCCCGGCTCCTGCGGGCCGTCGAGGGACCCCAGGACGCGGTCGCCTTCTACTCCGTCAAGCTGCGCAGTCACGAGGCCAAGCAGCAGGCGGAGGCCGACTTCGTCGTGCTCTGGGGCGGTGTCGTGATTCTCATCGAGGTCAAGGGCGGGGGCGTCGGGAAGCACAACGGAGTCTGGTACACGATCGACCGCCGCGGCGACTGGAACAGGTTGCGCGAGTCCCCGATGGACCAGGCGCAGTCGGCCATGTACGCGTTGCGCAAGATACTCCAGGAAGAACGGGTCGGCTGGTTCGCGGCCGAGGCGGTTGCCATCACTCCGGACACCGAATCCCTTCCTGCAGCCGTCGGGTGGCAGGAGAGCCATTGGTGGGCCAAGGACCGGATGAGCATCGCCGGGATGACAGAGGCCTTTCAAACAGTCGCCAGCACTGCAAGGACCGCTCCTCGGGGGACCAGAATCGCGACCCCTGAGGTTCTACGGGCTCGGCTCTTCGGTGAGTTCACGCGCATGCCGGTGATCGATGCCCAGCGGGGCGCGGTGATAGAGGAGCAGAACCTGGCGACGGAGGGCCAAGCCCGGGTCTTGGCGGCGCTTTCCCGCAATCCGAGGATGCTCGTCTTCGGCGGCGCGGGGACCGGAAAGTCCCTGGTGCTCGCGGAAGGCGCGAAGCAGGAGGCCGGGCAGGGGAAGTCGGTTCTCATAACCTTCCACTCGCCAGCGCTCGTCGACTTCTTCGGGCCGCGGATCGAGGGAAGGGACATCGATCTCCTTCCCTTCGCCGATCTGTCCGGTGACAAGCAGTACGACGTCGTCTTCGTCGACGAGGCACAGGACCTCATGAACGCCGAAGGCATGGACGCACTCGACTCCGTGATCTGCGGTGGCCGTGAACGCGGTCGGTGGAGGATGTTCCTCGACCCCAACAACCAGGCGCGTGTGGATGGCGAATTCGACCCGGATGTCTGCGAGCTAGTGCAGCAGGAGGCACTGCAATATGACTTGGACCGCAACGTGCGGAACACCCGGGCGATCGTCCATGTTGTGCAGGAATATCTGGGTGCAGATGTCGGGGACCCGGCCATAGTCAATGGCGAGCGGGTGGCATGGCGGTGGTCGGCCGGACCGGCCGATGTTTCCGAGGCCGAGGCTGTGGCCCGGGAACTGGTGGCGAACGGGGCCGGTCGAAACGACATCTGGCTCATCAGCGTCTCGTCGAATGGCGAACCATTCAGGAGCAACGCGGGATTCCTGGTGACGAACCCACGGTTCGCCAAGGGGTTGGAAGCAGAACACGTCATCGTCTGTGACCTGCCACAGGCGTACGACGACCGCGGAGTGGCCGCTTTCTATGTGTCCATCACGAGAGCCCGCGTCACGCTCCACGTGGTCGCCTCCAAGGAGGACAAGAAGCGGCTTCAGGACCTTCTCCGAGAGCAGGTTGGCAAGTGAACCTCACCGCAGCCCAGAAGGAGGCTTTGCGACACCTCCGGGCGTCCTACGTCGGGCCGGAGGGGGGAGACGAGGAGGTCACGGCAAACCTCCCCCACCGGCAGTACGCCGTTGGCATGCTTTTCCCCGTCAAGGAGTCAACCGAGCACTCTGGCGGCAAGGACACGGACGACGAGGAGATCTCCCCGGACGTTCCCGAGGGCGACGTTGAGGAGAACGCTGCCCAGGTGCCCCTGGCCGAGGACTGGAAGCCGTCCTCCGTCGCGATCTCCTTCGTTACCGACGGCGACTCCGTCGACGTCGACTTCTCGTGCGGCACGTATGCTCCCGCCAGCGGGGATGGACCGCCGAGGTGGCAGCGTAGTCGGTTCTCCAAAGACGAAATCGGGCTCCCCCGAGGGGGTGCGCCTGTGCCCCTGGTTGTCGGTGGTGTCAAGGTCGAGGTCGGAGCACGTTGGCGTGACTTCGGAAGCGACTCGTTGGTCACAGTGCATGTTCGCAACCTGACTGAATCCACCGGTGACGACCGGCTCGATGTTTCTCTGACGCTGTTTCAGTTTCAGTTGAAGGTGACGCCGTCCGCCGAAGCACAGATTCTGGAGTACGACACGACGCGTTCCTTCGACTCCGATGGTGAGGCCGCCGAGCTGCGCCTGCGCTATCGGAAAAGAAAGGTCTACGCGGTCGGGCACGGAATGGCTGCGGACTGGTACTTCACTGAGGGCCGTTGCGCCAAAGTCTTCCTGGACCCCGTGCCCGCGTTTGTGGTTCCTGCCGTTGAGACCACCGGCTTCGACAAAGGGACGGCAGAGGCCAAGTCTCTGCAGTTGGCTTACCTCGAGCAGATCGACTCCGACCCTGACGCGGCGATTCGGAGCCTGGACGCCTTTGTCGATGCCTTCGCCAACTGGGCAGACCGGCAGATGAAACGAGCAAAGACCTTCGGCGACGACGAGGACGTGGCCGTCCGAATCGCCAGGCGTTCTCTGGACGCGGTCGACAGGATGAGGGAGGGCTTGGACCTTCTCCGAGCACCAGATGGGCAGGAACTCCGAAGGGCATTTTCGCTTGGCATGGCCGCTATGCGCCTTCAGTTGCGTCAGGCCAGGATCAACCGTGGAGAACCCGATGACGAGGTGCCGGAGCCGGAATGGCGCCCGTTCCAACTCGGCTTCCTGCTTGTCTCGTTGGCATCCACAGTCGATGCCGAGCACGAGCACCGGGACCTCGTGGACCTCATTTGGTTCCCGACGGGCGGTGGCAAGACTGAGGCGTACCTGGGCCTTGCTGCGATTGAGATCTTCCGACGAAGGCTCGCTCACGGTCTCGCTGGCGGAGGGACCACCGTCATCACGCGGTATACGTTGCGACTGCTGACCGCACAACAGTTCCAACGCGCAGCCGCGTTGATCTGCGCCATGGAAAAACTGCGCGCCATGGACGAACGCGTGAAGGGGATGGCACCGTTCTCGATCGGCCTCTGGGTGGGCAACGAAGTCACGCCCCGCACGCGTGGAGACGCACGGGACGCCCTCAAGCGGCTGCAAAAGGCCGCACGTCCTGAGGAGGCGAACGAGTTTCAGGTGGAGAGCTGCCCCTGGTGCCTGACGCCGATGGTGCCGGAACTCAGGAGCGACAAGCCAGAGGGCTACGGCATGCGTCTGACGGGCAAGGACGTCGTGCTCCATTGCCTCGACGAGTCGTGCGAATTCGCCGACGAGCTTCCGCTCGCCGTCGTCGACGAAGTGTTGTATGAGGAACCGCCCACGATACTCCTGGCGACGGTCGACAAGTTCGCGCGTCTGCAGTTCAGGCCCGAAGCAGGAAGGCTTCTGGGCCTGGGGACCAACTACAGGCAGCCGTCCATGATTATCCAGGACGAGCTGCACCTGCTCTCCGGGCCGCTCGGTACCACCGTCGCCGTGTTCGACGCGGTGATCCAGCTCCTGCTCAGCCGGACGGGATCCAGTCCCAAGATCGTCGCGTCGACGGCCACCATTCGTGCGTCCGAGGAACAGGTTCAAGGGCTCTACGGCCGGGATGTCGCGCTGTATCCCCCCTCCGGACTCGATGACGATCGGACCTTTTTCTCCCGCCCGGTGGAGAACGAAGAAGGACGCCTCTACGTTGGCCTGATGCCCCAGTCGGTCTCCCAACCGTCGGCTGTCATCGCCGCAGCCACCCCCATGGTGGAGATGCCGGAAGCGCTGGCCGCCCGTGCCTCGTCCGCCGCCTCGCGGGACGCCTACTGGACGCTGGTCATGTATCACAACAGTCTTCGTGAGCTCGGGCGTACAGGGACGCTGGTCGTTGACGACGTCAACGGCCGGCTCGAGCCTCGCGCGGAGCGATTCGGCTTCCCGCTCCGGCCTGTGAGGGCGGGAAAAGTCCTCGAGCTTACGAGTCGCCGTGGAGCGGAGGAACTGCCGAACGATCTACGTGCGCTGCGTGTCAAGGTCGACGAGTCGCCGGATGCCGTGGATGTGGTTCTCTCGTCCAACATGCTCTCCGTCGGCATCGACATCCCGAGGCTCGCGTTGATGCTCATGGTGGGGCAGCCGAAGACCACAGCCGAGTACATCCAGGCCACCAGCCGGGTTGGACGTGGCGATACCAACGGGATCGTCGTCACGCTGTTCAGGTCGAGTCGAGCCCGCGACCGGTCCCACTTCGAGACCTTCCGTGGCTATCACGAGGCGCTGTACCGCAGTGTGGAGCCCACGAGTGTCACCCCATGGTCGTTGTCCTCACGCGACAGGTCCCTCGCCGGCGCACTCGTCGCACTGCTGAGGCAGTCATTCACTCCGCTCTCCCAGAATGACGAGGCGGGTCAGCTCGACCTCGGCGATGTCAGGATTCGCAACGCGGTCGAAGGAATCGTGGACCGGTTCCTGGGCTACGTACACCGTTCCGACGGGTCGGAAGCGACCGACACGAGGCATGCGCTGTGGAGCCTTCTGACGGATTGGGATCGTCGGGCGCAACTGGCTCGGGACTCGGATGAGCCCCTGTACTACCAGAGGACGAAGAATGAACAGGCAGCTCTGTTGAAGAGTTTCGGACAGCCCGGAGAAGGATGGCTCGTCGCGGATTCGATGAGGTCGGTCGAGCCAAGCGTGGCAGTTGAGGTCCAGGAACCGCAGGAGGAGGTGCTCGATGGAGAAGATCAGGCATGACCTGCGGCTCTCTGAGACGATCTCACCCTTCGGCGTAGGTGCGATTGTCGACATCCGAGGCGAGTCCCTCATGGCGCCGGACACATCATGGTGGGACACGAAATTTGCCCCAGAGATCAGCTGTGAGCGCCTTATGGCGAGGCTCGGAGCCGGAAAGCTGAGGCAACCTCCGGCGCATGCGGGCCGTGCCGGCAAGGAGACGTCCGCGTTGCCCTACTGGCGCTTTCCGGCCTGGAGGTTCTGCGAGCGCTGCGACAAACTCACGAAGCTGACCGGGAAGAAGAAGGGCAAGTGGAGCAACACCTGCGAGTGTGGCGGCGACCTCGTGCCGATGCGATACATCGCCGTCTGCGAGAAAGGCAGCCATGTCCGGGATATCCCCTGGTTCAAGTGGGCGCACCGGGGACCTGCGGTCAGTAAGAGCGAAGCAGTTCGCTTCTGTCGTGACTACAAGGCGCTCAGGTTCCACAAGCTGGCCAAGCGCGGCGAAGGCCTCGCGTCACTGGTGGTCAAGTGCTACGGGTGCGGGAATTCACGCTCCTTCGCGGAACTGGTGGCCAAGGGGGCCCTGAAGCGAGACGGGATCCGCTGCGAGGGACGTCAGCCCTGGGAGCCGGAGGGTTCGGTCAAGAAAGCTTGCCCCCACGACCTGGTCGCCGTTCAGCGCGGTGCCACGGGCAACTACATCGCCCAGACCATCTCGGCACTCGACATACCGGAGGAACGCCCCCCGTCCGTGGAAGCAGCAGACAACATCCGTGGACATGCCTTGTTCGCAAAGGTTGTGGCAGACAACGGTGGTCCCTTGGCGGAGACGGGGGCTCAGTGGATTGCCCAAGATCTCGGCGTGACACCGGAGATCGTCCTGGCCGTTGCGGCGGGAGAGGAGAGTACCGCCGGTGAGATGTTGCTCGACCTCAAGGACGGGGAGTGGGCGGCGTTCCTGAAGAAACTCGACGCGGGACGTGACGGCAGCGGCAGTGACTTCGTTGTTGACGGGCGAAGCCTCGAAGGCGTTCCTGGGCCCACGAGTCTGATCAGCAGGATCGGCGGAATCGGACAGGTACGTCGGGTGCGGGAAGTCCGTGCTCTGCGAGGATTCCGGCGCCATGACGCGGAAGCGGAGTTGATCGGCGTCGACCTGGGGGCGAACCAGAAATATGAGCCCGTCTATCCGGCGATCGAGTTGTTTGGAGAGGGCATCTTCCTACGGTTCGACGAGGCGGAGCTGACAGCTTGGGAGGCGCAGAAGGGGGTGCAGGCACGTGCTGGCATCCTCAAAGCGCGCAGGGCCGACTCGCCGCTGGCCGGCCGCCTCGACGTGCCGGAGCCCAGGTTCGTGGCCCTTCACACACTGGCGCACCTGCTCATCCGTCGATTGGCCTTCGCGAGTGGCTATGCGTCTGCCGCGTTGCAAGAGCGCATCTACGCTAACTCCGATCGCACCGACAAGACTGCGGGCATCCTGATCTACACCGCGGCAGGGGATGCGCAGGGAACACTGGGCGGCCTTGTCAGGCTCGGGGACCCGGAGAAGCTCATCCCCCTGCTGGTGGCGGCGCTTGAGGATACGGACTTCTGTTCCAACGACCCTGTCTGTATCGAGAGTGACCGACAGGGAGCCTCGCAGCTCAACCTCTCCGCCTGCCACGGCTGTTCGCTCGTGAGCGAGACGTCCTGCGAAACCGGTAATCGGCTGCTGGATCGACAACTGGTCCTCGGTGGACGCAACGTGACGGGACTGCTGGAAGACGTTCTGGCGGAGGTTCGGCGACCCCGGTGACGACTCTTGGACGGCTGTGGAGCAGTGGTTTCCTTGGAGGGACACAATCGAGAACTCACGCACCAAGAACTCCTACACCACATCGTGGGACACCAATGAAGCGTCCGCTGGAAGCCGCACCACGGCCGTTACGGTCACGCAGGGACTCCGCCGCTGCGGACTACGCCGCACCCGCTACCGCGGACTGGACAAGACCGGCTTCCAGTACATCCTGACCGCCGCCGCCCTCGACCTCATCCGTACCGACCAGGGCTCACCAAAACCCCACTCGCCCCCGCCGGGACCTGGCGCTTCACTCGCAGAGGACCCTGCCTGACAGCACCGATTTCGCCAACGGTGTCCCCGGCGGGACACCATCAGCGGGCTCGGCACAGGCTTAGACGATCAGCTTCCGGCGAGGTATGGATCACGCGGGGCGGGGGCCGCGCAGCAGCCGTTGGCGGAAGAGCGTTGTCTCTTGGTCAGCCCTCCAGATTCCCGTGGCACAGCGTTCGTACAAAGGTTTCCCATGCCTGACCTCGAACAACGACCACAGGCCCTCCGCGACTCTTGGAGTCACGGACAAGGGCACCGTCACCAGTGAGCGCACACTCGACGCACTCGCCCCCCGCGCCGTTGCTGTACGACGACGTGAACCACGTCGGGAGGTCGTCGATCACGGATCTCGCAATGCTCATCCTGCGTATTCCTTCATGACGGACTTGATCAGCTGACCGGAGCGTTGAGGACTCAAGGCAGCAGCCCTGAGCCCGTCGAAGGCCCGGGTGTACTCACGTACATGATGCTCGCCTTCCAGGTAGACCGCGTCGGTGATGCCGTCCCGATACACGATGTCCGGGTCCGCCTGGTCAGGGAAGCCGAGCATCGTGAACGAGCCGGTGGCCGGGTAGGTGCCCGAGTCGAAGGCCAGGACCTGCAAGGTCACGCTCGGCAACTCGCATACGTCCAGCACGTGTTCAAGTTGCTCCCGCATCAGTGCGCGGTCGCCGATCACATTGCGCAGAGCGGCCTCGTTCACGATGAACCAGGCGTCGGGGGCGCCAGCCTGCGTCAGCATGGCCTGGCGCTCCATGCGTACTCGCACCGCACGGTCGATGTCTTCGACGGACATGTGTGCGCCGGTCGTGTGGAGTTCGGCCGTGTAGGGCGCGATCTGCATCAGGCCAGGCAGCAACTCGCACTGATACTGGCGGAGTGTGGAGGCGTCCTGCTCCAGGCCGATGTAGATGTTGAACCACTCCGGGACGCCGGCGCCGTGCACCTGCCACCAACCGCGTGTCTTGGCCTGCCGAGCCAGCGACTTGAGGAACTCGCGCAGCTCGTCGCTGGTGTCGTAGAACCGGCACAGGGCGTCGATGTCGGACGGCTGGACCCTGCCGCTGCCCGTCTCCATCCGGTTGACCTTGGAGCCGCTCCAATCCAGCGCTTCGCCGACGTGGGCGCAGGTGAGCGCGCTCTTCTCACGGAGCTTCTTCAGCTCGATCGAGAGACGGCGACGGCGCGCCGTCGGTGAACCGGCCACTTCAACCCTCTTTCGGATAGCGGGCGTTCAGTCTTGCGCCAAGAGGGCCGCCTGCCAATCACTCGGAAGTGGGAATCCCGCCGTGCACATTGCATGAAGGGATGCGCTCGGTCCATCCTTCCAGTGACGCAACTCATTGTGAGTGCGTGTAACGCTCCGCTGATTCGAGCTGGGTCGGGGGAGACGGCATGCGACGAGAGGGGTCTTCGTGATCCGGGAAGCATGTATGTCACGGAAGCCGTGGGACCTTCACTTCCTGGCGGAGCCCGAGGAAGTGGCAGGCCTGCGGCGTGTACTGCGGGTCCACTTGGGGCTCTGGGGCCTGGACGAGCTCGTCGACGCGGCCCAACTCTGCGTCAGCGAGCTCGTGGCCAACGTGATCACCCACGTGGGTCCCGGCACCCCCACCACCCTCGCGGTCTCCATGAAGGGCACCCACCTGCGCATCGAGGTCCATGACCCCGACACCCGGGCTCTGCCCACGCTCCTCGGCGAGGACGTCAACTCCGAATCGGGGCGCGGCATGGAGCTCGTCACCTGCACTGCTGACCGCTGGGGCGTCCAACTCCTCGCTGACCAGAAGGTGACGTGGTGCGAGCTCTCTACCAGCCTGACTTCGCCCAACGGCCATCGCAGGGCGTCTCACGTGACAAGAGCGGAGCACATGCTCGGTCTCTACTGCGGAGCGAAGCCGCTGGCTACAGTCGGCCCTGGGCGGCTGAGCACAGTTACGGCGGAGGAGACGGTCATCGGTGCCATTGCCGACCTTCTCCACTGGCTCCGGGCGCACGGCCGTGATGCCGATGATGTCTTGGACCGGGCCCAGATGCATTTCGAAGCGGGCGAGGGGTGACGAGCGACACGGCGCGAGATGCTACCTCGCGGCGATCTCGGAGAAGGTTCACAAGTCCGTCAGGATCTAGTGTTTTGGCTTCTCGCTCAAGGGTGTAGTCGCCCTGGCGGCGCATTGGCGCGAGTTCAATTGGCTGGGCACCGCCTGGACCTCGGTCATCCGCGCAAGTACGTGTGAATCGCCTCGGCAATGGCTCTTCCGAGTGGGATGGGAACGGCGTTGCCGATCTGTGTGGCGATCTCTGTCTTCGATCCGCACCAGCGAAATTCGACCGGGAACCCTTGAATGCGAGCGGCTTCGTAATGGGTGATCGGACGGGGCGCGGTCGGGTGGAGGTAGCGGCCCTTCTCCGGTTTGAAGAACTCGGTTCGAATGGTGACTGAGGGCTCGTTCATGCGTAGCCGGCCCATGACGTCGCCGGTGCCGGTGTTGTGATTGTCCCAACTCGTGGTCGAGAGATAGTCGACCGGTGTCCTCACGCCTGCGGGCTTCGGGGTATTGAAGAGATGGATTTCGCCGAATTCATCCACGGTGTACCACTTGTCACGCAGGTTCTTGCGGTTACCGCCTTCCGGGATGGCGCGGTAGCGGGCTCTTGAGAGGGGTTCCGGATTGCGGCCGAAGTGCAGATCGAGAGTGGTGAAGATTCCCGGAATCACAGAGTCCACTTCGGGGATGTGGTCCTTGCCGTCCGGAAGCTCAGTGCCTTTGATCTCCAGTTGGGCCGACTCTTCGAACACGCTCTTCACTGCTCGCCAGTACGTGGACTCCATATCGACGCCGTCGAGCGGAACGGCCGGGAACCCCGCGCTGCGCTTCGGACGTCGGACACGCGTCGCTGAGGGGTATGTCATTTTGCGGTCATTGCCGACATCGCGGAGCACTCCGATGACGATCGCTCGTCGACGCGCCTGGACTGCCCCGTAGTTGGCGGCGTTGAGCAAATACCGTTTGTTCTTCTGCTCGTCGGTGTCGGTGGGCTCGTGGCCAGGAGGATCGACGAGTTCGTAGTCGGCCAGTAGGCCACCTTCCTCGACCTGGCTGAGCAGGTTGCCGAACTCGTCGGACTTGAGGAAGCGGTCGACGTTCTCGATGACGAAGACCTTTGGGCGAATCTTGGCGACGATGCGAACGTATTCTTCCCACAGCCGGTTGCGATCGCTGCCCTTCTTGGCACGGTTCAAGGCCGAGAAGCCCTGGCAGGGAGGTCCTCCGACCACTACATCGGCGTGGAGGGCCTCAGGAGTCGGTTCCCACTTCTCGATGTCGCCGAAGTGGACGCGGGCTTGCGGGAAGGCTTTGTCCGGCCGGGCGCTGCCGAAATTCGCGGAGTACGTGGCAACCGCTGCGGCGTTGTGCTCGACTGCCGCGATGCTGTGGAAGACGGGACCGCCGTCCTCTACACCCTCGGGACGGAACTCGTGAAACCCCTGAGTGAAACCACCGCAGCCGGAGAACAGGTCGACGACGGTGATGGGTTCGGGGTCGAGGGGGCGGCGATTGTACATGCGGCGATCTTAGCTTTCCAGGGCGACCGCGATGGCACGGCCCAGCGCAGTGGCGAGAGGAGGTGGCATAGCATGACCAATTTGGCGATATCTGGAGGTTTTTCCTCCGAAGAAGCGCCAGTTCTCCGGGATTGCCTGGATCATCGCGGCTTGATCGACCGTCAGCTTGGGGTGTTCGTCCGAGGGGAAATCGGCTCCCGGGGGTTCGTCGCCGAGGCTGTTGCCGTTCACACCCAGTGCGGCCCAAGCCTTCTTGCTGCCGGTGGGACCGAGGTCGGCGCCGCCCCGTCGATCGGAGCCGCCGACGAGTGCCGGGGCGATTCTGTCCGCACCCTTGATCCAGCGTTCCGCGCCGGGCCAACCACGTGCGGCCATGGACGGGCCGAGAACCTGACTGACGGTCGGTGAAGGCACCCGGTCTGGCTCGGGCCAGGAGAAGCGGGAGAAGTACGGCTCCTGCAGGGCGACCAGGAACCCGCTGCTGCGGTTCTGCGGCACACCGAAGCCCGCCGCATTGAGGACTCGCCAACTCGACCGATAGCCCGCATCCCGCAAGGCGGATTCGATCCACAAACGATCGGCCTCGAAATGCGGGCTCTCGACCAGGTCCGGGACGTTCTCCAGCAGCACGGCCTTCGGCCTCATGGCGCATGCCAGTCCGATCGAGGCCCGGAGGACTCCACGCTCCTCCGTGTCCTCGGTACGACCCACGGTCGCAGTGGACTTCACGCGCGGGAGTCCGCCGCTGAGCAGGTCGATGCCCAGCGTCTCCTGGCGCATGTTCGGGTGGAACTGGACAACGTCCATGCAGACCACGTCCCAGGCGGGCCGGTTGAGGTCGATAGTGAAGCAGGCATCCGCTTTGCTGTCGACGAGTAGTACCGGGTCGAACCCGGCTCGCTCCAGTCCGAGTGCCTGCGCTCCGGCTCCGGCACAGATTTCCACCGACCTGAACCGACGGGACTCGACCACCGGGGCAGAGGCGGGAGGCAATGCTTCCGCCTCCTGAGATGCGGCGACAGTCGGTTCGACGACAACCGGAGCGGACTGTCCGGACTGCGTGGTGCCGGCCACCGGGGGAGAGGACGCCGGTCGTTGGGCGTCGACGGACTCCTGGGCGACAGCGAGTAGCTCGTCGTCCAGGGCACCTTCCGCGACGCCGTCGAAGAGCACGAACGGGGCGAGCCGCAACAGTCTCTTGAGGAAGTCACGAAGGGTGTCGCGCTCGTTGTGCCCTGCAAGGTCCAGGTCGTTCCAGACGCGGAGAATGGAACGGACAAGGTGGGGACTCCCGCCAAGTGCGGCCCGGCGTGCGTAGATCTGGTCGAAGGCGGCCTCACCGAGGATGCTGAGGGCGCTGTACGGATCCGGAGCGTCGGGGGAGCGTACGAGCTGAGCTCGCCACCACAACCGACCGAACACGTGTCGGGTGAGGTCCGTACCGAGAACACGGTCCTTGGGCGGTTGGGGGTAGCGCCAGAAAGCCACGTCCGGGAGCAGGACGAGTGCGAGGAAGGCCCAGACGTCGCGGGAGGCTGCCTCGGCCGGCACCATGCCCGTCTCGGCGTGCAGGAGAGCGGCGAGTCGGAGGTCGAAATCGGCGTTGCGTGTGCGGTCGGAGTCGTCGGGAAAACCTGCTCGGCCGGCGAGATCGAGAACACCCGTCCGTAGCTCTCGAAGCCGGTCGGCGGAGATCCGGTCTCCGCCGGTGGCCACGTACACGGCTGACTCGTGGGAGACGGTTGCTCGACCGGTCAGCTCGGCAATCGACAGCGTCCGGTAAGCCTCGAACAGTGGTCTCGCCTGCTCGGCGAGCAAACGAGGGTAGAGAAAGCTCATCGTGACACCTCGAAGATCTTGACCGCCGCCTGGAGATCCGAGGCGAAAAGGGCAGGTGACTGGTGTCGACGCAGACGAATGTCAGTGATCGACTGGCCGGGGAACAACTGGTCGAAGAGGCTGACCAGGGTCGCGCCCAGCGAACCGTCCGGAAATTCGCAGTCTTCGACGAAGTCGTCCATTCCGAGCGCGTGCTCGATCATGGTCCGGGCGGCATCCGCGTACACCGCGGAGAGCACGATCCGGTCGACCGGTCCAGGTTTGCCCGCGTTCTTGAAGGCGGTTGCCGTCACCGTGTTGCGCTCGTTGATCAGCAGGAGCAGGGACCCCATGGTGGCGCTCTCCAAGCCGCCACTGATCTGAAGGTGCCAGGCCGCGCTGTCGGGGAAGGATGTGCGGGCGAAGTCGATCACAGCCATCGGGAACTGGGGTGCATCGCCCTGGAGACGCAACGTGTCCCGATCGCTCCACAGCACGGAGCCTGCCCGACGTGGTGAGGAGGGGCGGGCGTCACTCCGCCGTTCGGCCAGAACGAGGGCGGTGTCCAGGAGGAGCAAGCCGCCCAGGTCGGCACCACGCAGTCGCACATCCAGGTCCACTTTGCGTGTGTCGTCGTCGGTCAGCCGCACGTGCTGGGCTGGCCCACTGAGGTTGGAGCCGGTGGCGGTCCATACGGCCGCGAGCATGAGCGCCGTATCGATCGGAAGGCCGGACTGCGAGCGAGCCCGACGCAGATCGACTCGGACGGTTCTGCGCAGGTGCAGGTCCATCTGGTAATCCCAGTCAGGCAGGGCCTCGGGTATAGGAATTTCACCGTCTTCGGTAACCAACAGCCAGGGTTCGACGACAACGACGTCTTCGGAAGGAGAGCGATACGGAAGGGCGCGCCGTGTCACGAAGCCCTCACCGCCTCGACCTTGATGCCGATCTCGGTCATGGTGTCCGGTGCCGGACGCACGAGCGCACGCCAGACGGCCTCGCCGCCCTCGATCACACACGCCTCTGAGGAGTGCACAAGTCCGTTGCCGTCCTCCCAACCGAGAAGCACAGGCATGCTCGCCCCGATCGGCGGATCGGTCTCGCGTCCACTCGAACCGGGAAGTGTGACGGCGAGATCGATCCGTACCCGTTGGGTTCCGAGGACCGGCAGTCGGAACTCCTGGACGAGCACAGAAACGTCGTCGTGATCGTCGAAGTAGGGATCGCCGACGTACTGCACGCGCGGACGACGTCGTGGCATGTCGGTTTCGCTGTGCTTCGGCACACCATCGAACGACTGCCGGTCGGTGTCGAAGCCGCCTGAACCGACCGCATCACCGGCTGAGGGCTGTTCCTTACCGGGCGCTGCCTTCGGAACGGGAAGGGCCGAGGCCGAAGGGACGGTGTCCTCCTCCAGTTCCTCCGACCGCGAGGCGCGTGTGAACGTGCTGCCGGGCTTCGTGTACGCGGTGGCTCCGCCGATTCCCCACGCGCCACCCACCAAGCCCGAGAACATTGAACTGGCCGCTCCCAGAGCGACATTGCTGGCTCCGGGGCGGGCGATTCCGCCGAGGGAGAGCAGACTGTCCAGCGCCTCGTTGATGCGGCTGAAGGTCGTCTGCACGTAGGTGCTCTCGGGTCTTTCGAGAGACTGAGGGTTCCAGGCGTCGTGCGTGGGTGGTTCGGCCTTGGCATAGATTTCGTCCATGCTCACGTCGGCCCGGAAGACTCCGGCATACCCTTGGTTCTCGCTCGGAGGCTTTGGACCCGGCCGGTAGGTGACGACGAGCTCTGCCGGGCGCATGAGACACACGTGGTGGACCAGGTTTTCAATGTCGAGCATTCGAGACGCGCGCGTCGGTTCCAGCGGCGGCATGATCCGCTTGACCAGTCCGAGGCGTCCCAGATGTCGTCTGGGCCTCCTGCACTCCAGATCGGTGCCGGCCGAGCCGGTCATCTGCTCGTAGGCCGAGACGAACATGTTCAGTGGCCGGGTCTCCTGCGGATCGGGCACGGGGTGTTCGATGCCGTCGCAGGCGACGGAAAAACGCATGGCAGGTGGCTTGTTGCCCACGGAGATCATCTTTGGCCACAGATGCCAGGTGATGGTCTCAGCCAGGTAATCGGCTGCTTCGTTCGGCGCGAGGTCGTCAAGGTTGGGGTCGATGACAACAACGGCCGTGCCGGTCTCGTCGGGACCGAAGGGTCTCAGACCCAGGCGCTGTGCAGTCGCCTCCGCCTGTTGGCCGATCAGAGGTTCGACTACCTCTCCAGAGGTATCGCCCCACCAGTGTCGACCGGTGTAACGGCGGTCTCCCTGCGGCTCGGTGGCTTTGTAACTCCTCCAGAGGGTGCAGCCTATGAGCCGGGTTTCGAGGCCGCCCAGTGCGGTTCGGCAGCGCGAGTGCACGAGGACAGTGCCGGGCTTGGAGAGCAGATAGAAGATGCCCTTGCCGAAGCCGTAGGTGCCACCACCCAGTGCAACGTCTCGCGGTTCGCCGATGTTGCGGATGAAAGAGACGAAGTCACGGTCGGTTCCCGTGGCATCGTCTGCGCGGGTGGGGCCTCCGAGTCCGCGAGTGCCTCGGTCGGAGACGGCCAGGAACCGGATCGGACCACGCCGGAGGGTATCGCGCAGTGGGAAATTCTCCGCGCTGTCGGGTGCCCCGTGGAGCAGCAGCTCTCGCCAAGCGCCCGAGTGGGCGGGACCGACTGTTCGCATGTCGATGCGGAAGTCGACGGGAACGGATGAGGAGGGGAGGCGGGCGTCCCAGCTGTTCTGGGCGGACTCGCGGACCAGGATGGTGAAAAGGTCGAGCTCAGGCCGGCCGAGCTGGTTGCGGATGCCCTCGGCGGCGCTCGCGCCTTCCGGGGGATAGGGCTGGGCAAACCAGCTGGGCAACGTCACACGGACTCCTGGATCAAGCAGTCGATCACCCGGGACATCTGGTCGGGTTCCATGGGTGCCGGAGTCTCACCGGACAGGTCGATGGTGTACTCCACGTCCAGTACCGAAATCGGTACGCCTGCCGCGGCGAGCGCTCGGCCCGTCAACCCGGGGAAGCCGGGGCCCACGGAATACCACTGCTCCTCGCTGATCACGAAACGTATGTTGTGGTAGCGGTCGGCGTCCACAGGGCGATAGCCGGCCTGCGCGAGAAGTTCGAGCAGAGCCCCCTCGTCGTCACACAGTCGAAGTGTGCGGTCCACCAGTTCCACCACCGCAGTGCCGGAACCATTCATCGTGGTGCGTTGCAGACGGAACCAGACCAGGCAGAGATCACCGCCAACCGGTGCTTCGAGTTGGTCGAGCCCGTGGATCTGTGGTCTGCGGCCTTCAGAGGCGGTGCTTGCCTTCACCTCGACGGCAGTGACGCCGGTCGAGAAGTCGTGGCAGTGTCCCTCGGGACCGCGCCAGAGGCGGTGCGCGCTCGAATCCTTCTCAAGCAGGCGGTTGAGTAACGTCAACTCGCCGAACAATCCAGCGAGTTGCTCGGGCCCAAGGGGAGCCTCCTCTGTTCGAAAGAGTGCTCTCCAACGGTCGAGCACTCGATAGAGCGCCTTCACCGGATTCTCGGGCAGTTCCTTCGAGGCCTCCAGCACGTCCACGCACAGTTCCGTGAACAGATCACGGAGGTCATCACGCAGGCAGGCGAGGTCGGCATAGGTCTGGTAGGTGTCCTCGTCCTCCAGCGCTCGCTTGCGCAGCTGGAGTACCGGTCCGTCCAAGCCGGGACGGATCTTTCGGTGTGAGTGGACCGGAACCAGGAGATGGCGGTGTCCTCCATGGTCCACGCCGACTGCCAAGGGTCCGTGATCGCCGGTGACCGGCAAGTGGGAGACCCGCAGGCGACGTTCACCCGTGGTCTGCTCGGCTTCCAGCGCCGTCCAGCGTTTCTCGACGAGTCCGTGGAGAGTGTCGTCGTTCATGCGTCCTCGCTGACGAGGAGGCTGTAGTCCTCCTCCTCGATCCGTACCTTGGACAGGTTCGCGGAGATGTACTTCTCGACCGCACTGTCCTTGTCCCAAGGTTCGGGGAAGACCAACCCGACGCCGATCACATGCTCCTCGGCGTTCAAGGGCGCACGTGCTGTCTTTGTGGGGTCCGGTTCGGAGACCCTGTCGATCGGATACAGAACGAGGAGACCGGTGTCCGGAAGCTCGACGCGGCGCCTGTCCATGATTCCCTTCTCGTTCAACTTCGACGTGCCCTCGGCCAGGTCCACCGCCGCGTCGCGACGGCTCATCAGGGTCTTGATGTCGGCGAAGTCAGGGTCGGCGTTGCTGACCGCGAGTCGGGCACGGTTGTTGCGCCCGACAGTCACACCGGGGGCAAAAGTGAAGCCGTCGCCCTTCGGGTTGCCGACGACCGCGATGTTCCAGCGGCGCAGTGACCCGGCCGCGGCGACTCGCTTCCGGATGTAGGCAGTGATCAAGTCCGCGTCGTTCTCAGGGGATTTCTCATGGAACTTGTACGCCGACAGGAAACCGATCACGAGGTCATGAGGAACGTTGCGAAAGATGTAGCGGCCGTCCGTGGGGCGCCGTTCCACTTTGGCCGCACTCGCGGCGGAGGCTGCGACCAGACGACGTGCCGCGTCGATGTTCCCGGCCAACCAGTCGGCGTTGGTGTGGAAGTAGTGGGTCTGGACCCGCTTGCCGCCGTAGGACGAAGCTGCCGTGACGGCGTCACGCATCTTGGCGGCTGCGGTCACGCGCAGGGAGGGATGAGTGCGCAGGCGGACGGCGAACGTGAGAGGAGTTTCGTCTTCTGTCATATAGGTGTCGATGTCCCGGCGCATCTCGGTCTCGACCGTGGCCAGGTGCCGGAACCACTCGGCCAACTCGTCCGTCATCCAGATCCGGGGCAGATCGGCGTAGCCGTTCCGGAAGCCGAACCAACGTCCCATCTGGAGCAGGGTGTCGTACGCCGAGACGGCGCGGACGAAGTAGCTGACCGACAGTCCTTCCAGGGTCAGGCCCCGCGAAAGCGTGTTACCACCCACGGCGATGGCTACGACCGGACCGTTCTCGTAGTCGAGGCGGTCCTCACTGCTGGAGTTGTCCATGATGATGCGGCAGCTGTCCAGGACTCCGCGCAGTTCGGGCAGCAACTGCTCGAACGGCACCTTCTCCTCGCCGAAGTCCTCGGCCCGGACGCGCTGGGTCTCCCCAGCCCAGAGATCCCGCAGTCGAGTGAGGAAGTCAGCGTCCCTCAGGGATAGCGCTGCCTGCTCACGCAGACGTGTGAGTGGTCTCTTGAAGCTGTTGTGCACCGCGGT
The DNA here is from genome assembly GCF_036345175.1 of Streptomyces sp. NBC_00576. Classification (NCBI taxonomy): domain Bacteria; kingdom Bacillati; phylum Actinomycetota; class Actinomycetes; order Kitasatosporales; family Streptomycetaceae; genus Streptomyces; species Streptomyces sp. NBC_00576. The sequence goes on from NZ_CP107780.1 coordinate 7,062,420, forward strand.
ATTGACGCTGGTGTGGACCAGCATCGTGCTGTGCTCATTGCCCGTGCCCCGCACCCGGCGGGCGGCCGTGACGAGCCAGAAGTACTCAACCGCGCTCCGCAAGGTGTCGGTGATGACGGGCTCGAAACCCTCGACGTCAGCCCGGGTCTCCGGGCGCACGTACGGCACATCCTCGTCGGGGATCGAGCGGATCATGTCGTAGCCGTCGTCGACCTGTTCCGGGTCCTCACCGTCGAGCGCGTAGCGTCCGAAAAGGACCTCCGTGCCGAAGTGACCTTGGGGCTTTGGAAGGTTGACGACGAAGTCCTTGGGATACAGGTCCTCGGCACTCGGGTCGATCAACAGATTGGCGAAAGGCGAGGCTGTGTAGCCGACGTAGGCGGACCTCGGTAGACAGCCCATGATGTCCAGGATCAGCGGGTTGATCGACGATGTGGCCACGGTGGCCTGGTCGGCCTCGTCGTCGATGATCAGAGCCGGACAGTCCTGGAGATAGTCCGACGCCTTTTCGAGCCATCGGGCGAGCTTGCGCAGAACTGCCGCATTCTTCTTCACCACGCACAGCACACGCGTCTTGTTGCTTCCCCCGAAGTACGAGGCAGGGTTCTCCTGCGGGGTGAAGTCCTTGTCCAACCCGGTCAGCTGGGACCACATCGAGGGATTCGGCTCCACCAGCTGCTGAACCAGTCGGGCCTGGGTCTGCCGGCGGAGGCCGTTGTGGATGCCGGCAAGGACGATGAACAACTTGTAGCCGCGGTCGGCGGCCTTGGCCATGACCGAGGTGAAGTTGGTCGTCTTACCGGACTGAACATATCCAACGACGAGGCCGCGTGTGGAGAACGCTTTCTCCTTGGGGTGGTTCAGCAGTGAGACGACGCGGGTGGAGGAGTCGTCCAGGGCTCTGATCGCGGGTTCTCGGGGCCAACCGTCCTTGCCGAGGAGGTCCACGATGGCGGGCCAGCACTTGTCCTTGGCTTGCGGGCCCGTGTACCAGGTGTCGCGGTTGCCCAGGACCACCGCGTGCGGCTCTTCGAGTTCCTTGATACGGACGGTCTGCTGCTCGTGGCGCTCGCGGATCCGCTGGACAACGTCCGGATGGATCCCGAACTGTTCCAGCCGCTTGACGGATTCCGAGGGAGGAAACGAGTCCAAGAGTGCCTTGAACGTCTCATACATGTCGTCGAATTCATCGGTCATGGGAGTCGACCGTTCCCCGCTCTCGTTCGCTGAGCCGTTCGCACCCCGGAGTACTTCTGCCATCGAGGATCGCTTCATGGATGGCACAGCACTGAGAGGTGCTCATCGGCCCGTCACCTTCGTACAGGACCTACACACTATTGGGTGAGTTGGGTGCGGATAAGGGAAAGCGGCGCCCCCGATCGATTTTCACGCCGGCGATTGCGAACTCCCGGTGGAGCGCCCGCCGATGCCTGCCCGCCATGGAGGACGAGTCGGGGCCGAGAGGTTTGATTCAGGGACCACCCAGCGTTTGACGCTTGGAAGCCACGGCCACAGCGATCTGGCGCACGACATCCTCGGCGGACTCGTGTTCCCAGAACCTCAAGACAGTCCAGCCCGCAGAACGCAGGAGCTCGGTCGTCTCACGATCACGTGCCATGTTCTTGTCGAGTTTGGCGCGCCACCAGTCCGCATTCGCCTTCGGCTGGGTTGCATGCTGGGGGCAGCCGTGCCAGAAACAGCCGTCCATGAAGATGGCGACCTTGGTCTTGCCGAAGACGATGTCGATCGTCCGCTGTGCCGCGCCGGGCACGGGAACGTTCACTCGGTAACGCATCCCCGCAGAGTGCAGGAGTCGCCGTACCGCGACCTCGGGAGCCGTGTCGCGAGAACTCTGTCGGCTCATGCGGGCGGAGACGGAGGGAGAAGACGGGTCAGGGGCAGGCACGGAGGCATTCTGCCGGCGTTTGTGGTCTGGTGGTCCGAATAAGCGATCATTCTTCCCTGGATGTGGAGGCCCTCCGGGGGGTCTCCACACCCACGTGGTGCGCCGATCGCGTCGAGTGTCGTGGCCGTCGCTCCTGATCGGACAGAGGTGGTCCGCTTGAGCGCATGAGTGCGGACGATGGCGGCGGTGAGGTTCACCGCCAGTGCGGCTAGTTCATCCCTCTCCGTCAGTCGCCATTGCTAGGAGGTGAGAGCGCATCGCAGTCCGCCTCACGCCTCTTATTGATCACGGTTATCTCGGCGAAGAGGTCGGCAGGCAAGCCGTCGCCCCGCCAGACGTACAACCCGCCATCTCAGGACCCCGCCCCCACCCCCGCGCTATCGCGCAAGAACCCCGCAAAAGCCAAGGCGGCCGGGGTAAGCACATGGTCGTTCATGCGGACGAGGAGAATGCGGCGTACCGGGGCCGGGGGTTGTAGCGGCAGGATGCTGACGCCGCCTCGGATGCCTTCCAGGGCGAGGGTGGGGGCGAGGGCGACGCCGATGCCGGCGGCGACCATGGCCTGGGCCTCCTGGTAGTCGTGGGCCTCGTAGGCGATCTGCGGCTCGAAACCGGCCGCGTGGCAGCTGCGGGCGAGAGCCTCGGCCACCGGGTGGTTCTCGGCGCGGGTGATCCAGGGGTCGTTCGCGAAGTCGGCGAGGGCGGCCAAGGGGCGGCCGGCGAGCGGGTGGTCGTTGCTGACGAGGAGCGCCGGGGGGTCGTCGACGAGTGACGTGACGACGATGTCCTCGCGGTCGATGCGGTTCCAGTCGTAGTCCCACATCAGGGACATCTCGATCTCCCGGTTCTCCAGCAACGCCCACAGGCCAGCGATACGGGCGCTGCGCACCGCCAGCCGTACGTCCGGATGCGCTTCGCGGAAGGCGATCACGGCTCGCGGGAGGAGGGAGGCGCCGACGGTGGGGAAGGTGCCGACCCGGAGGGTGCCCGCGCGCAGTCCCGCGAAGTCGGCGAGCTCGTTCTCCGCGGCCGTCAGCTCGCGCTCGATCCGCGCCCCGCGTTCGGCCAGGGCGCGGCCCGCGTCGGTGAGTGTGACCCCCCGCGCATGGCGCTCCAGCAGGGGCTGTCCTGCCTCCGCCTCCAGGCGGCTGACCTGCTGGGACACCGCTGACGGCGTGTAGTTGAGGGCCCGTGCGGTCGCGGTGACCGAGCCCCGGCGGGCGACCTGGGTGAAGAGCAGGATGCGCCGGACGTCGAGCATCACGTCACCTCCAGCGTTAATTTCAACTTAATACCCGTGCAGATTTCCGAGATTGTACTTCACGCTCTCCGCCTCCACTGTGGATCGCATCCCGCACGGAAGTGCCGTCGGGGCTTCCATGAGGAGTCTGTTGTGTTGCGTCTGCAGGGCGAGATGATCCGCGGCGGGACCAGCAAGTGCTGGATCTTCGACCACCACGACGTGGTGGCGACCGGCGTGGACGCCGACACCCTGTTGCTCGCCGCCTACAACGCCGCCGACCCCCGCCAGATCGACGGCGTCGGCGGTGCCTCCTCGACCACTTCCAAGGCCGCGATCGTCCGGGCCTCGGCCGAGCCGGGCGTCGACGTCGAGTACGCCTTCGCGCAGGTCGGCATCGGTGACGAGCGCGTGGAGTGGGCCAGCAACTGCGGCAACTGCGCCACCGCCGTCGCCCTGTACGCCGTACACAACGGCCTGGTGCCGATCACTTCGGAGACCACCAGGGTGCGGATGCGCAACGTCAACACCGGAGCCCGCCTGACCGGCGCCATCCCCACCCCTGGCCGTACGGCCCCTGACGAGGGCACAGCCGCGGTGCCCGGTACCGCCGCGCTCGGTGTGCCGGTCCTGCTCGGCTTCGAGGACCCGGCGGGTTCGACCACGGGCCGCGCCCTGCCGACGGGCCGCGCCGTGGACACCCTGACCGGCCCGGCCGGCCGGATCGAGGCGTCTCTGGTCGACGCCGGAGCCCCGGCCGCGCTGTTCGAGGCCAAGGCGTTCGGCCTCCAGGGCACCGAGTCCCTGACGGAGTTCGCCGCGGCGGTGCCCGCGCTCACCGTGCTGCGCCGGCAGGCCGCCCTGGCCATGGGGCTGGTCAAGGAGGACGATCCCGTCAGCCACGCCGTGCCGAAGGTCGGCGTCGTCGCCCGCCCCGCCGCCTACCGCACCACCGACGGCACCCCGGTCGCACCGGACGAGTACGACCTGGCCGTCCGCATGGTCTCCATGCACGCCCCGCACCCGGCGATCGGTCTCACCTCGGCCGTCGCGCTGGCCACCGCAGCCGCCACCCCCGGCACCCTCGCCCACCGCGTCGCCCGGCAGACCGCCGACGGCACGCTGCGCCTGGGCACCCCCGCCGGAGTCATCACCGCCCAAGCCGTACCCGCGGCGGACGGTACGTCCCCCACGGTGCTGTTGCACCGCGCCGCCCGCCGCATCGCCCGAGCCGAACTCCTCGTTCCCGTCCTGGAAGGACGCCCCGCATGAGCCGCAACGACGCCGCCGCCCCGGGCACCGTCACCGCTCCACCCGGCCGCATCCGCCGACTGCTGTCCCTGCTGTACGTCCAGTGCCTGATCGGTGTCCTAGCCGGAGCTGCCGTCGGCTGGCTGTGGCCGTCGTTCGGAGCCGAGCTGAAACCCTTGGGCGACGGCTTCATCGCGCTCGTACGCATGATGATCGCGCCGGTCATCTTCTGTACCGTCGTGCACGGCATCGCCTCCATGGGCAGCGCGCGTGCCGTGGGCCGGGTCAGTCTCAAGGCGCTGATCTACTTCGAGGTCCTGACCACCGTCGCCATGGTGATCGGCCTGGTCGTCGTCAACATCGTCCAGCCCGGCAGCGGACTGCACGTCGATCCCTCCACCCTCTCCACCGAAGGCCTGCCGCCGGAGGCGACCCAGAGCCACGAGAGTGTCGCCGCCTTCATCCTGTCCACCATTCCGGACACCCTGCCGAGCGCGCTGACCGGCCACGAGATCCTGCCGGTGCTGCTGGTCTCGGTCCTGTTCGGCTTCGGCCTGAACGCCGCCGGCGAGGCGGGTGCGGGGATCACCCAGAGCGTCGAGAAGCTGTCCAAGGTCCTGTTCACGCTCATCCGCTGGATCATGCGGCTGGCCCCGATCGGCGCCTTCGGTTCCATGGCCTTCACCATCGGCAACTACGGTCTGGACACCCTGCGTCACCTCTTTCTGCTGGTCGGCTCCTTCTGGCTCACCGCCCTGTTCTTCGTCCTGGTCGTCCTCGGCGGGGTCATGCGCCTCAACGGCCTGCGTCTGCTGCCCTTCCTCCGCTACATCAAGGAGGAGCTGCTGATCGTCCTCGGCACCTCGTCCAGCGAGCCGGTGCTGCCGCGCATGATGGCCAAACTGGAGCACGCCGGCGCCTCCAAGCCAGTCGTGGGCATCACACTGCCCGCCGGATACTCCTTCAACCTCGACGGCACCGCGATCTACCTGACCATGGGCTCGGTCTTCCTCGCCCAGGCACTCGGCATCGACCTCAGCCTCACCCAGCAACTGTCGATGCTCGCCGTCATGCTGCTCACCTCCAAGGGCGCCGCTGGTGTCACCGGCTCCGGCTTCATCGCCCTGGCCGCCACTCTCAGCGCCGTTCCGCACGTCCCCGTCGCCGCCCTGGCCCTCATCTTCGGCATCGACCGCTTCATGTCCGAGGCCCGCGCCCTGACCAGCGTCGTGGGCAACGGCGTCGCCACCCTGGCGGTGGCCAAGTGGGAGGGGCAGCTCGACGAGGACCGTGCCAGGGCCGTCCTGCGTGGCGAGATCCCGTATGCCGCCGCCTCCGAGACCGACCGCACCCATGAGCCGCAGGGTGATCCACAGCCGCCGGCCGACCCCGCACCCAGCGCGAAGCTCGAAGAGGCCGAGGCGGCCGAGGCGGCCGAGGTGCCCGAAGCGCTCGAAGCGGCCGATCCGAAGTCGGCGGCCGGATCGGACCGTGACCCCGTACCCACCGCTGGTTGACGCCCCACACACCCGCGCGGCCGGTCCGGAGCCTGCACTCCGGACCGGCCTCACCGGCCTCACCGGCCTCACCGGCCTCACCGGCCTCTTCTCGCGATCGGACACCAGCGAAGGACTGGGCGAACAAGCGCGATGCTGCTGACGCGGGGACTGATTGACGGCGAGCAGCGACAGGCCCCGCGCCCGGGCGGGCTGTTGCCGCAGGCCTATGGAGCCTGGGTGATGACGCCGTCCTCGGCCATGACGAAGCGGCCCTTGGTCTTGCCCTCGACCTTGAGTTGCTTGAGCCAGTGCTTCGACAGGTTGTGCAGGTTCTTGTGCTGCCCTTCCCAGGGCATCGAGTGGCCGGCGCACTTCACCGTGACCAGGATCCTGTTAAGCCCCGTGATGGCGTCATAGAGCGCGGGGACGTGGAAGTCGAGCGCGGGGTTGGGGTTGGGCGGTGTCGTGTTGGCCGTCGTGTCGAACTCGCCGTGCACGATCAGTACGGGCACACCGCCGCCGAGGATGCCGTCCTGCCCCGCAGTGGTTTTGTTCCAGCCCCAAGTGACGAAGTTCCGGAAGCGGTTGACGCCCGCGGGCTTTCCGTTCGGCTGGACCTTTCCCCAGGTGCGGCCGATCGGGTCGTTGTCCATGAGGGCGCTCCACACGACGTCGAGTATGTCGGCTTCGCGCTGGTTCGTGCAGTGCACCTGAGCCTTCCAGCTTTCGTCCAAGCTCTTGCGCGTGAGCACGTGGGTGGGAAAGCCGGGCGCCGGCAGGGTCGGCGGGTTCGAGGGGCCCAGGGGCGGGAAGATCGGCGCGAGCAGGAACAGGCTCTCCACCTTCCCCGGATTCTTGATCGCGTACGGTCCCATCGCGAACGCGGCCGCCGACCAGCCGATGAAGGCGACCTTCGAGACGTTGCGCGTGCTCCGGATGTACTCGACGACGGTGCTGAGCTCGTCCTGGTCGCTCTGGGAGTTGGTCAGTACGTAGGGGTAACTCGGTGGGCGTGGTCCGTACAGCGGGGGCATGACCTCGACCTGCTGGTTGGGGTTCACGTTGCACGGGTCTTCCATCCGGGGACGCGGCGACCGGCCCGAGCCCGTGAGGTCCATCATGAAGACGTCGTAACCGGCCTTTGCCAGCGCCTCGGCCCATCCGTACGAGGTGTGCTGGAGATCGAAGCCGGCCAGCACGGGAACGCTCCTGCCGTGCAGCATGAGGACCGCCTTGCGGTTCGTGGGCGAACCGGGAGGCGTGCCGTCACGTTCGCGCACGAAGAGCTCGACCTGTTCGTTCTCTGTGGCGGGAACGGTCGACTTGTGCTTGACCCAGTGGTCGGTCGTGGTGACAGCCATAAGGGATCCCTTCTGTTGCCTCGGTAATCGGTCGGCGGTACCCCCACCAGCCATCGCCGATGGGGAAGGGGAAGGGGAATCCGTGCTTTTGTACGAGAGAGTGCACGGCGGAGTGTTCACGTATCCCGGTGGACGGGTTACTGCTGCCGCCGTCCACAAATGGGATCCTCAAGCCCATAACTCACTTTGCACCCGCGCCGTAGATATCGCATCCGTGCGGAGCACGCCTCGCTGCCTGGCTCGCACCGCCAGGATTGCCGTTCCTCACCTCACTGGCAGCGAATCCGAATGACGTCGAACAGGCCGCTGGCTTAGCGTTCCGCTCATGAGTTCCCCCGACGACGGCACCGACAACGAGCCCGGCGTGGTCATCCGCTGCCACGACAACTCGTCTGTCGGCGTGGAGTTGTGCGAGCGGTACAGCCACAGCCTCGACGAAGACGCCGTGTATTTCGCCGTCGAACTGCGGGCTCCTGGCCTGACCGCTCGCGTCGACGACGTAGTGGCCTGGGCCTGGGGGAGTGGTCTCGCTCTGTTCCTGGAAGCGCTGGCGTCGGACTTCCGAGGGTGGAACGGCGAGCGGAGTTGGGGGAGCGACGACACGGACCTCGCGGTGTCGGCCGTCTTCCGGACGGGCGGTTACGTCGGGCTGACGTGGACACTGTGCCCCTGGCCGGCAGCCTCGGGCGGCTGGGCTGCCTCCGTGACCACTTGGCTGGAAGCCGGTGAGCAGATGACTTCGCTCGCGGCTGACGTCCGCCGTTTCCTCGGTGAGGAGCGGCCGTGACGACCGGTACGCGTATGACCTGGGTACTCGACGCATGCGGGTGGGCCACCTGCACCATTGAGGATCACCAGGCGAAAGCCGAGCTCAGCGCGTCCTACATCACCAACGCGCCAGAGGATCTGCTGACTGCCGTGGCTCGACTCTTCTACGGGGAAGCGGAGACTCGCGCGCAGTTCGAGGCCGAACCCACCGCCTACCGTTGGATCTTCCAGCGTCAGGCCGATGACGTCCGGGTCCGTCTGCTGGAACTGCGCCACGGCCGCGACCACGACAACGACGGCACCGAGATCTGGTCGGGTCGGCTCGGCATCGACGCGCTGGCCCGAGCCGTGATCCGCTGCTTCGACGAGGTGGATCGGACGTACGGCGAGAGCGGCTACCAAGGCGAATGGGGCGATCACTTCCCTCGAAGCGAACTCGAAGCGCTCAGACGCCTCTGGCGCGCTCACCGCCCCGGCGACGCGTAGCCCGCAGGCTTCCGCTGCGCAGGTCAAGTGAGACAGGTCAGCCGTCACCGTTGCAGCGTAGGCATGGGCGGGGGCGGAAGGGGCACCGGCATCGAGCCGATGGCCACCACCGGTAGCCGCGTAGCGCGAAGGCGTGGCGGACCGGGCGTCGACGGGACGATGAAGCTCGTGCAGGCCGGGAGTCCGGTGGCCCCGAGAACTTCTCGGGGCCACCGGACTCCCGCCTTCGGAACTGAACCTATTGGCGGGCCTATTGGCGGGTTACCTGCTCCCTGGCGTCCGCGCGAGGACGTGGATACTCCAGCTGCAGATCGTGATCGTCACGTCTGGGCGGCCTGTCGCTGATAGCGGATGGCCTGGGGTCGAGCCAGGTGGCGGCGTCGCCAGTTGGACCGATCGAGCCGGTGGGCCGTGCGGTGGACGGGCCGGCCTTCTCACCGGGCGGGGGCAGGATCGGTCAGTTTTTCAGGTCGATCGTGAAGCGCCTCGTGCCCGGAGCGATCGTGTCGGCGTGGACCGAGCCACGAGCCCGGTCGTATTCCCCGGTGCCGCCGGTGATCCCGTTGTCGAACGAGGGGGGAGGGCCCGGGTTGAGAATGCCGAAGACCATCCCCTGCACCTCGAGCTGGCCGCCCGGGAGGCTGTAGGTCACGACGCACATCTCCGCTCCGCCGTTGTCGACCCGGGTGGTGTCGCAGGTGCCGCCGGTTTCGCCGACCTCGTTGCCGTCCTCGTCGGAGAGGACCGAGCGGAAGACGGTCCGATCGCCCTGGGCGGGGGCGCCGCCGGGGTTGACGGGGAAGCGCGTCTGCTGCGCGAGCCGGCCGATGAGTGTGATGACCCGGTGTCCGCCCTTGTCGTGGGCGGAACCGGTGTCCGTCGCGGAGGCCGCGACAGGGGCGCAGGCGAGAAGGGTGACCAGCGCAGTGGCCATGCCGAGACAGGCTGCTCTGATGGGGCGCATCGTGTGGCTCCTGAGGTTGATGCTCATGGATGGTCGGGTGAGCATTCATAACCTCGGCTCTGCCGCCGCCCGGAACGTCCCGGCGCGACCCACCGGAAGATCCGACCAGTCGGACCAACCCGGGACGGCCGGGCGCCCCATTGCGTAGCCACCAGAACGGTAATGGGAAGTCTCGCCGGTAATGCCGCTGGATTGAACGCCAAGAAATAATGGCGCCGAAGGGGCCGTCGGTGTCCGCCCCCACCAACTGCCCCCACCCGCCCCCCTCTTACTCCCGGCCGCTGGCTCAGTCGTCGTTTCTGGTGTTCTCGGTCGGCAAGAACGTCTGGCGTGCCCAGAGGCTCAACAGCGCCGCCCCACCGACCAACAGCGGCACCGGGTCACGGGCAGGAGGAGCCATCACATATCCCAGCGCCGTGACCGTGCAGACCGTCAGGGGAATGAACGCCGCCGCACCCTCCATCCCCCATCGCAACGTCGGCTGAGCAGTGCCCAGGATGCTCGCCCCGCCGGGCACCCAAGGGCCGACAGCGACCACCAGCAGGCCCGCGGTATTGCACATGTCGGCCAGCTGACAGGACATCGCCTCAGGGCTGTGCGGGCCGACCGTCCACACGCGCAGGGTGTCGCCGATCAGCATGAGCGACAGCCCGACGATCCCCACCCACAAGGTGACTCTCTGGTCGCTCCGTACGAGACGGCACAGGGCGAACAGAAAACTGAGGAACACGACCTCCGCGGTCCAGAGGGCACCGACCGCCCCCAGCCGCCAGCCGTCACCGGCCCCCCGCAGCAGTACCCATCCCGTCATGAACACGGCTCCGGCTGTGACGACCCCGTCAAGCACGCGCCGCAGCAACACGCGCCGCCCTTTGCCCGCATCGGCCGCGACCACCAGACCGGCCATCCCCAGGCCAACCGCCAGCGTTACTCCGGTGACCACCACCGAACCGAGCAGCGATCGCTCGTCCCGTCCCGAACCAGGAGGGTGAGCCGACAGCACGTTGACCGCGCCCCGGAACACACCCCCGGCTACCGCCGAACCCCCCAACAACAGCAGCCGCGTCCGCACCCGTCCGCTCGTCCCCCACGCACGGAGCACCAGGGAGGCCGTCAACCCCCAGCAGCCCATGGACGGCCCGAAAGCCACCATCCGCGCCGCCACGCTCCCAGACACCCACGGCGCGCTGAAAGCCAGCGCTGTTCCCGCGAGGCAGGCCACGCCCACCGCACCCCAGGCCCACGCCCAGGTCCGACGGCAGTGGCCTGCCCGGACCCTGAGCACGTCCGGCGACTTCCCCGACCCCGACATCAGGTGCGCCTTTCCATGGGTCCCCGCCCGCAGGGTCTTTCCTGCAGCCCTCAGATCCATTCAGAGACCGTAGGAGACTCGCCACCTGCCCCGAAGTGAACAATCGGCTCATTCACTCGTACTGCGTACGGAGGAGAGATCACCGGCCTCGGCTCTGCGCGGCCATCACCGACAGCCTCGCCACCACCCGCACCCATACCGAACCGACAGGCGACGTCCGGATGTTCATGTCTCGCCGTACGATCCCGGCCGAGGTACAAAGCGAGTCCACCGGGCCGGACGCAGACCGCCCCTACCCGGTCTCCCTCTTACTCACGGCCGCTACCTTGTCCGCCATGACCCCCACCCCCCAAAGCGACCAGTCCCCCCACCACGCGGACGCCCCCCACCCTCACCTCCACCCCCTCACCGGCAAGGTCGTCGTCATAACCGGCGCCGCCCGAGGCCAGGGCGCCGCCGAAGCCGAGGCCCTGGCCCGCGCCGGAGCCACCGTGATCGCAACCGACGTACGCCCGGACGGAGTTGGGGACTGCAGGAAGCTGGACGTCGCCAACGAGGCCGACTGGTCCACCCTGGCCGCCGAACTCCGCGAGGCGTACGGGCATGTCCACGGGCTCGTCAACAACGCCGGCGTCATCCAGCGGGACCGACTCGGCGACGTACGCCCGGAGGACTTCGCGTACGTGCAGTCGGTGAACACCACCGGGCCACTGCTCGGCATCCAGCACCTCGCGCCGCTGATGCCGCCGGGCTCGTCGATCGTGAACGTCGGGTCGTCCGCGGCGCTCACCGCGTACTACCCGGTGGCGTACACGGCCAGTAAGTGGGCCTTGCGCGGGGTGTCGAAGATCGCGGCAACCGAGTTGGGGCCGCGGGGTATCCGCGTGAACACGGTGCACCCCGGCTACATCGAGACCGAGATGACCGCGGCCGCCACCCCGGCCTTCCGGGAGGCGATGTTCCGTGAGACACCGCTCGGTCGCAGCGGCACCGTCGACGACATCGCGCCCCTCGTCGTCTTCCTCCTCTCCGACGCGTCCTCCTTCATCACCGGAGCGGAGATCCCCGTGGACGGAGGCCTCACCGCGCACGGCGGAGTAAAGACCGTCTCGGACGCGATGAGGCCGGCGGCGCCGGACCAGTCGAACGCCGGGTGAAACCCCAGGCCCTGGCTGCCGACACCCCGCCTACCCGACGCCGTAGATCGTGTGGCGCTCGGCGGTGGTCTCCTCGGCCAGGGCGTCGAGAGCCTCACATGTAGTCGAAGTACCGGTCGTTCCAGTCCGACTTTCCCAGCTCCTCGTCGTCCTCCTCGTCCTCGGCCACGCCCGCGGCCACGAGCACCGCCGCCAGTTCCACGTCCCCTGCCGCCGGCAGGACCGACGGCCCGTCGTACGGCTCACGGAGCAGCTCCGACGGGACGAAGGTGCACCTCAGCTCCGTACAGACGCCGTCGAACCACGTCACCAATTCCTCGGCCAGGCCCGCCTCGCCGTCCGGGAAACCCTCACCGGCCACCACCCGCGCGGTGACGAAATAGCCGCCGAAGTTGCTCATCATGACGTGCAGGGGACGGCCGAGGCCCGTCGTGTCCGCCGGGACGTCGATGACACCGTAGAAACTGGCGTCCTGGCCCAGGCCGCTTGAGCAGGACGGCCCGAAACGTTCCTCAAGGGAGCTCACCAGCCCGGCGAAGCAGTTCCGCGAGGTCACCAGGTCGAAGTCCGCGGGGCGTTCGAGGTGGCGGGGATCGTCGTGCTCCAGCAGGAGCGCCCGGATCCGGTCCAGCGGGAGCATGTCGTGCCCTTCCATCGGTTGTCTGCTGTCTGCTGTCTGCTGTCGGTTGTCGGTTGTCCTACGGGAAGGGTGGTGGACCCGGAGCCCGGGGCCACCACCCTCAGCAGGTCAGGAGCGTGGACTCGCCCCTGCCGTCCCGGAATCTAGTTTCTCGGGCAGGTGGGATCGGAGGACGGGAACACGGTGCGCACCCTGTCCTTCTTCTTGACGACACTGGTGACGATGCACATGTACTTCTCCCCGTTGTCGCCGATGGCCTCGTCGTAGTCGACCCGGGTGACCTTGTTGCTGTTGTTCGTGGGCACGATGGTGCCGCCCCTTTCCCAGGCCTCGTCGATCAGGGCCAGGAGCTCTTCCTGGTTCTTCTGCTTGAAGACGCCGTGCAGGGGCTTGCCGGGGTTGGGCCTGGTGTGGGCCATGACGTGATCGATGTAGTGCTCCGTGTCGCTCCTCCTGGTGTAGATCAGGCCTGCCGGTGACTGGAGTACGTCATTGCCGAAGTTCGCGAAGTTGGTCGGGCAGGGGAATGCCGTCGCCCCCAGGGCCGTCCGCGTCAGGCGCCTGACACACACCGGGAAGTCCGGGACCTTGCCGAACAGTTTCTTGAAGAAACCGTCCGCCTTGGTGCCCCACTTGCCGAACTTGACGCCGGCGGCGCCCCAGCCCGCGAACGGCACCATGCCGGCGCAGGACAGGCCCGCGTCGACCAGCGCACCCTCGCCGGCGTACCAGGCGCAGTTGGCGCCGTCGGCAGCCTCGCCGAAGCCGGGGATCAGGCCGAGGATGTCGAGGCTGAAGTGGCCGCCCTCGGATAGGACCTTGCCCCAGTCGACCTCCTCAAGCTGGTTCAGGTACTCCTCGAGCGCCTTGTCGTCCGCGAGGGCCTGCTTTTCCTCGGCCTTGGCGGCCAGGTCAGCGAAGTGCGCCCTGATCTCCTCCTGCAGCTTCCGGAAGGCGATGTCCCCGGCTTCGTCGGCGGCCTTGCTGGCTGCGTCGGCGTCCTTGCCGGCGGCGATGGACGAGGCGTACGCGGCGTCGGCCGCCGCCCAGGCATCGCTCGCCGAGCGCTGCGCCTGCGCGGCGGATGACTCCGCGCGGGACGCCGACAGGTCGGCGTCCTGCGCGGCGCTCTTCGCGCTGGCCTCGGCGGCACGCGCCGACCTGGCCGAGGCAGCCGCCTCGGCCGCGGACTTCTCGGCGGCGTCGGCGTGGGCGTCGGCCTGCTTGGCGTACTCGCCCGCCTGGGTCGCGGACGCCGCGGCCTGCTGGCGGTACTGCTCCGCCTCGGCCGCCGCCTTACGGGCCTCGGCCGCCACCTTGGCGGCCAGCGCGGCGTCCTGCTGCGCCTTCGAGGCGATCGATGCCGCTCCGGAGATCAGGCCCAGGATCCGCGAGACGTGAGTGGCGGTGAGCCGGTCCTTGCGTACCGCCCGGAACCGCTCGACCTCGATGAACTGGTGCAGCACCTGAGGCGGTCCGGCAAGGGCGACGTCGGCCGCCGCCTTGAGCTCGGGGCCGCCGGTGCTCCTCAACTGGACGGCACTGACCCGCTCGTCGCTCGTACGGGCCGTGAAGTAGCCGGAGTGGATGAACGCCCTCATGCGGTCCGGTGTGCCGGAGTCGAGCGCCTCCTGGCCGGCCTTCCGCACCGCGGCACCGGCGTTCGCCATGAGCTGGGTCGTTTCGACGCGGTAGTCGTTCTTCGCCGCGTTGTGCTGCCCGGTCGTGACGAAGGCGCTGATCTGCGCGGTGTTTCCGTTGAGCGCGGACTCCGCGGCCGTACGGACGGCCGTGTACTCCGATTCCCAGGCCAGGTTGACGACGCGGGCGTACTCGTCCCGCTCGCCCGCCTCCTTCCAGCCGGCCCTGATGTACTCGACGACCAGCGCGTCCGAGCCCGCGAGAGCGGCCTCGGCCGTGGTGACGCTCCAGGGGCCGCGGGTCCTCGCGACGTGCAGCGCGACCTTGCGGGCCTGTACGGCGGCGACGGCGAGATCGGCGCCCGGGCGGGTCACCTCCGCCGCGAGGCGCACTGCCTCCGCGTCGGCGGCCTTGGCTGCCTCACTGTCCTTCTGTTTCCGCGCCTCACGCTCGCTGTCCGCGATCTTGTAGGCCTTGGCCTGCTCGACCTCGGTGTACCTGCGGTCGGCCAGCTCCTCGGCCTCGACCTCACGGGCCAGGTCGAAGGTGGTCCTGGCCTGGACGACCGCGGCGGTCGCGGTGTCGGCCGCCGTCTTGGCCGCCGCAGCGTGCTTGGTCGACTCGGCCGCGGCCTTGGCCGCGTCACCGGCGTGCTCGGCGGCCTCGTCGGCGGCGGCAGCGGCTTTCTCGGCGTGGACGGCGGCGGAGTTGGCGGCGTCGCGGGCCTCGCGCGCCGCCTTGGCGGCCTTGGCGGCCAGCGCCACCGCCTTGTTCGCGGCCCGCGTGGCCTCGGCCGCGTGCCTGCGGGCCTCCGCGGCCGCGGCCCTGGCCCGCGCGGCCTGGGCGCTGGACACGTTGGCGTGACCGCTGGCCTCCTGTGCGGCGGCCGCGGCCAGGTCCGCGTTGGTGCCCGCGCCGGCGGCGGCCAGGGCGGCCTTGCCCGCTTCGTCGGCCGCGTCACCGGCGAAGTTGGCGGCCTCGGCCGCCTTCCTGGCGCCCGCGGCGGCGGCACGCGCACCCTCTGCGGCCTTGCGCGCCGCGGAGGCTTTGGTCGCGTCGGTCGCCGCGTCGGCGGCCGCGCTGCGGGCGCGGGACGCGGCCTGGGCGGCGCCTGCGGCTGCGGACGCGGCCTGCGCGGCGGCGTTCGCGGCGATCCGGGCCGAGGCGTTGGCGGCGTGGGACGCGCTGATCGCCTCCTGCGCGGCCTTGGCCGCGCCCTCGGCGGCGTCGGCCGCGCGTCCGGCGGCATTGGACGCCCTGGTCGCGTCGTCCTTGGCGGCCTCGGTCTCGGCGGCTGCCTTCTGGGCGGCCTCCTTGGCGAGCCGGGTGGCGGCGATCGCGCGGGCCGACGCCTCCTTGGCGGCCTCGGTCTCCACCCGGGCCTGGCGGCCGGCCTCCTGTACGAGGGCGACGAGTTCCTCGATGGTGGCCTGTTCCTGGTCGCGGGCCCGCGCGATGTGCTGACCCACCTCCAGGAACTCCGTCACGTCCTCGGGCGTGCCGTCGAGGGCGGCCTGCGCCGCCTCCTTGGTGGCCGTGCCGCCCGTGCTCAGGATCTGGACGACCTGGACCCGTTCGTCGTTCTCCCGGGCCGCGTACTGGCTGTCGACGATGAAGTTCTGGACGTCGGCGGCGGTGCCGCTCAGTGCCGCCCGGCCGACCTCCTTGACCTCGGGGCCGCCGGCGCTGACGATCTGGGCGGCACGGACCCGCTGGTCCTGTTCCAGCGGCGCCTGCCAGCCGGTCTTCAGGAACGTGTCGAGCTGTGCCGGCGTACCGGCGAGGGCCAGCTGTGCGGCCTCGCGCACGCCACGGCCGCCGGCCGAGAAGACCTGCACCGTGGCCACTCGGTCGTCACTGAGCTCGGCCACCGCCTGCTCGGTGTCGAGGAATTCGCGTACGTCCGCGTCCGTCCCCAACAGGGCCGCCTCGGCGGCCGCCTTGACGCCCGGACCACCCGCCTTCCACGCCGTCAGGACCTTGCCGCGGTCCGTGGCCGGGATGTGCGAGTCGCTCAGATCCTCGTTGTATACGGGGTCTTCGAGGGCAACAGCCGGTGCGGAGCCGAGGATTCCGGCCACGAGGGAGATCAGGAGAGCAAGGCAGATTGCCCGCATCGCCCGCATTGATCGCTTCACTCTGTTTGCGGACCTTCTTTGGCTGGTTGCATCAGCGCAGGCCCTTAATTTTTGTCTCAAAGTAACCAGGATCCATTTCTCGGTCTGGCGCCAACCGGCTTGCCAGGTAACGGATTTCGGCCCGGCGAGCATACGCGGAAATCCGTCGGAACACCGGTGCACTTGCAACGAACGCTTGCTATCTTGACGTGCGCGATTTCGACGGGGCGGCAGATTCGGTGAGGGTCGACATGTTGAATCTTCCCTTCCGGATCCGTTCCGTTTACCTCCTGGAAGGAACTCTCTGTTGAAAACCCACGCCCGTAAATTCCTGCTTTCCGGAATCACCGCGGCAGCGATCGTCGGAGCCTCCGCTTTCGCGGTCGCCAATACCGGCACCGGCACTGACGCGGACACCGAGAACGCGGCCGCCGACGTGCCGCCGTACGCCGTCGAGGACTTCGGCTACCCGGACGCCGACAAGATCCTCGCCGAGCAGGGCATCACCCTGAAGCGCGGCGACGGCCGCATCACCCTCGCCGCCTGCGACGACGCCGCCGACCAGCTCAAGGTCCTCACCCGCGTAGGCGCCGGCGAGTTCTGCTTCAAGGTCACCTCCAGCACCGGCTATCTCACCCTCGAACTCGCCGATGTCTTCGCGATCCAGACCGAGTCCCACCCGGTCCGCGCCGAACTGACCGCCGAGGGCGTGAGCAAGACCGTCAACGTGCCCAAGAACGACTTCAAGGGTGTCGGTGAAGGCGTCAACGAGCCCCCCACCGTGCTCCTCGAACTCCGCATCACCGGCTGACCGTTCCCCGCGCACGACCCAGGTCACACCACAGAACCTGACGAACAGAACGAGGAACGAGGAACGCCAACGTGTCCAACAGACGCACCCGCGTGGCTCTCACGAGCGGCGCACTCATCACCGCCGTCGCGGCGAGCACGCTTGCCGCCGCCCCGGCGCAGGCCTTAGCCGGTCCCGCGGCCTCCGGCAGCACCTATTCCTTCACCGCGCGTCTGAACGTGGGAGACGGTCAGCGCGCGTGCTCCGGTGCGCTGGTGGCGCCGGGCTGGATCGCCACCGCCGCCAGTTGCTTCGTCGCCGACCCGGTCACGGAGTCGGTGCCGGCGGGCAGGCCCGCGCTGAAGACCGTTGCCACCATCGGGACCAGCGACCTGGCCACCAACGCCGGGCAGGTCCGCGAGGTCGTCGAACTGGTGCCCCGTGAGGGCCGCGACCTGGTCCTGGCGCGCCTGGCCACCCCCACCACGGGCATCACCCCGGTCAAGCTCGCCACCACGGCTCCCGTAGCCGGTGAGACCCTGACCGCCGCCGGGTGGGGCCGCACCAAGGACGAGTGGGTGCCCCTCCAGCTCCACACCGGTGACTTCACCGTCGGAGCCTCCGACACCACCACCCTGAACCTGGCGCCGAAGACCGCTTCCGCCGCCGTCTGCAAGGGCGACGCGGGCGGCCCGGTCATCCGCGTCAACAACGGCACCCCGGAACTGGTCGCCCTCAACAGCCGCTCCTGGCAAGCTGGTTGCTTCGGCTCCGACGAGACCCGCACCGGCGCTGTCGCGACCCGCCTCGACAACACCGTCAGCGGCGGCCGGCTCGCCGCGGGCACCGTCCTGCGGCCCGGCGACAGCCTCGTCTCCAACTCCGCCCGCCTCACCATGGGGGCCGACGGCAACCTCGCCGTCCGCTCCAACGCGGGCACGATCGTGTGGTCCACCGGCACCGCCGGCAACGCGGGTGCCACCGCCCGCTTCGACGGCAACGGCAACCTCGCCGTGATCGGGACCAACGGCAGCACCGTGCTGTGGGAGTCCAGGACCACCGCCCCGGGCGGCGAACTCGTCCTCCAGGACCGCGGCAACCTCGTCATCCGCAACGCCCAGGGCGCGTCCCGGTGGGCCAGCGGCAGCACCCTCCGCCACGACTACGACGGCGACGGCCGCGGCGACATGGCCAGCTGGTACGACTACGGCGACGGCCACGACTCGGTGTTCACCATCCTCGCCGAGCCCGACGGCAGGCTGAAGGCCCCCTTCACCGCCTGGACCAGTCCCGCCGGCACCTGGACGGCGGGTCAGATGAAGCGCACCACCGGCGACTACAACGGCGACGGCATCGCCGACCTGGCCGCCGCCTACGACTACACCGACGGCCGGGTGAAGATGTTCACCTGGCTCGGCAAGGGTGACGGCACCTTCCAGGCGCCCTTCTCCTCCTGGGCGGTGACGTCCGGCTGGACCTTCGCCCGCATGGACCTCACCAGCGGTGACTTCGACGGCGACGGCCGTGACGACCTCGCCGTCTGGTACGACTACGCCGACGGCCACGACACCCTGTGGACGTTCACGGCGAACTCCAACGGCGGCTTCAGCAACCCGTTCACGTCCTGGACGACCCCCGCGGGGAACTGGACCCAGACGAACGGCAAGCCGGCGGTGGGCGACTTCAACGGCGACGGCCGTGACGACCTCGCCGTCTGGTACGGGTACGGCGACACCCGCGCGAAGCTGTGGACGTTCACGGCCACTGCCGACGGTGGCTTCAACGCCCCGGTCGGCTCCTGGGAGAGCGACACCTGGGGCTCCGCGGACCGTACGTCGGTGTTCGCGGGCGACTTCGACGGCGACGGCCGCGACGACGTGGCCGCCTGGTACGACTACGCCGACGGCCACGATGCCATCCATGTCGCCTCCGCCGCGGCCGACGGCACGTTCGGCAAGCCCGTCCAAGCCTGGTCCACCCCGGCCGGCAACATGACGCGTGCGAGCCTGAAGTTCGTCACCGGCGACTACAACGGCGACGGCAAGGACGACTTCGGCGCCATGTACGGCTACAGCGACGGCCGGGTGAAGATGTTCACCTGGACCGCCCAGGGCAACGGCAGGCTCAACGCACCCGTGGGCAGCTGGGAAGCCGCCGCGGGCAACTGGACCTTCGGCCGCAGCCACCTGATCGAGCGCTACAACACGGCCCCGTAACACCAGCCCGACCTCGACGACCGTGGTTCCACCCCCTCACCGGCCGGGCGGAACCACGGTCGTCCGTTTCTGCGCCAGGTCGCGGCCGCAGGAAGGCGCCCAGGTCACGGGCGACGACGCCGGTCTCTTTGGGGGAGCCCCGAAAGACCCCTACACTCCCACCCGCCCGTGGCATCCCTCGTACGCCGTCCCCGACCCGCACCAGCAAGCCACCCCCCGCTGCGGAGGCCAGGCCACCGCCAACCCCCGTGCCGCCAGGGTCGTCGCGTACTGCGGGAGCAACGCGACCTCCCCGGGCGAGGCCTGCTCCGACGCCGCGAAGGCCTCGTAGGAAGGCACCGTTCCCGTGACGATCCCCAGGTTCGCCGTGCCCGAAGCCGCCAGCTCCCGCAGTGACGCCTCTATCGTCGCGAGGTGCTCCTCGTGCGAGGGGTACTCGTCCGCGAGGGCCGGATACGCGGCCACCAGCTCCGCCAGTTCGTCCGCCGGCCAGTGCAGTACCGCCACCGGGAACGGGCGGGACAGCGCCTCCCGGAACGCGCCCAGTTCCGCCCGCAGCCGGGAGATCTCCGCCTGCAGCTCCGCCGGGTTGTCCGAGCCGAGGGACCAGACCCTCTTGGGGTCGTGGAGCTCGTCCAGCGACACCGGCGACGAGTGCAGCGTGTCCGCCAGGGTGTCCCACTCGTCGTGGGCGACGCCCAGCATCCGGCGTACGCGGTGGCGGCCGTACAGCAAGGGGTGGGTGGAGTACGGGGGTTCCTGCGCGTCCGAGACCAGCAGACGGGTCGCCTCCGTGAACGTCTCCTGGGCCGCTTCCAGCTCGTCGTGCGATTCCAGGGACTCCGCGACGATCACCCAGGGGGCCGGATCGCGCGGGGCCTCGGCGCGGACGCCGTCGATGATCGCTCGGGCCTCCGCCTCGTGGCCGTACTCCCACAGGTTCGACGCCTTGAGGGCGCGGACGAGATGGGGGTTCTCCAGGGAACCGGGGGATTGGAGCAGACGGTCGTACAGGGCTGTCGCGGCGGGGCGGTCGCCGGCCAGTTCCAAGTGGGCCGAGGCCTGCACGAGCAGGTGTTCGGCGTCCTCGGGATAGAGGCCGGCGGTCCGCTCCAGGCGGGCCGCTTCGGCGATGTGGTCGACGTTTTCCGCAGGCGTGTCGGGGCGCATGGGATCACCGTACTGCCGACGACCGACATTGAAGAGTGGCGTCCATGACAGGGTTCGCTGAGGAGGGGAGACGCCCGGCCCGGCGTCTCCCCTCCTCAGCGACTCAGATGGTCACCCCGTCCACCTGCAACGTCTGCACCGCCCCCGCCGCGAACGGCACCGCCACCGTCTTGCCGCTCAGGAACCTGTCCGAGCGGGCCGTGTAGAGGTCTCCGCCGCCGCCCGTCACCGTGTTCCAGCGCGGGACCACACCGCCCGAGCCGCCCGTCACCGTGGTGAAGTTGCCGAGGTTGAAGGTCAAGGTCTGGGCCGACGTGGACGTGTTCAGGGCCACGATCACCAGGCGCTTCGCGCTCGCGTCGTAGGCCGCCACCGCATAGCTGACGCCCGTGTCGAGGATCGTCATGCCGGGGCGGATGTGGCGGCTGAACTGGGCCATCACGTAGTGCTTCGTCTGGACCGTCGTCGGCTGGAGTGTGTTCGCGTCGTAGGCGACCATCGCCCAGCCCGCCGTCGGGTCCATGACCTGCCAGTAGACCCAGGCCGTGGGGTGCAGCCAGCGGAAGTCGTAGAGGAGGTTCGAGGCCAGGGTCAGGCCGGTCCCGTCCTTGTCGCCCGTCTCCGAGTTCCACAGCTTCTTGCCGGACGTCGTCACCACGTCCGTGTAGAGGAGGTCGCGCCGGCCCCCCGAACCCTGGTAGCCGTGCGTGTTCACCTGGTTCACCAGGGCCTTCGTCGACGATCCGAAGGCCGCCCAGGTCGAGCGGGCCGTGTCGATGTTCGTCTCGTCCGAGGCCGAGATCTTCACTCCCGTCAGGCCTCGGCTGTTCAACTCGCTTCGCATGTACGGGAGTACGGCGGCCTGGACCGACGCGTCCATGTGGCAGCCCTCCTGCGTACCGGTGGCCGTCCACCAGCTCGCCGAGGGCTCGTTGAACGGGTCCACCGTCGCGAAGTTCACGCCCCAGTTGTTCTTCGCGTAAAGGGCCACGGCGGCCAGGTGGGAGGCGTGCTGGCGGTAGTTCCAGGTCTGGAGGTTGTTGCCGCCGCCCGAGGCGCCCGACGGGTTGTGGTTCGCACACATCCACCACATGGGCGAGTTGGCGAACAACTCGGTCGTCGCCCCGCGCGCCACCGCCTTCGTCAGCGCCGCCCGCTGTTTCGCGTCCGCCGACCAGTTCCAGGCCGAGGACGTGGGGTCCTCGTTGTTCCAGTCTTGCCAGTAGCCCTCGATCTGCTTGAACGCCGGGATGTTCGCCGACGCCACCATGGTCGTGCCGCCCACGCTGTTCCAGCTGGACGCGCCGAGGTTGTAGCGGGCGATGTTCAGGCCCAGACCGGGCAGCGACTTCCCGTTGTACGTCACCGACTTGGTGGTGAAGAAGAGGTCCGCGAAGTCGTCCCGGGCGCCGAACACGTTCGCCCACCAGGCGAGCGAGGTGCCCCAGCCTTCCCAAGTCCCGTACTTCGTCGCGGGGTTGACGGTGATGGTCGCGTCGGCCCGTGCGGTGCCCGTGGCCAGGGCACTACCGAGGACCGTGCCCCCCGCCGCTGCCAGCAGGGATCTGCGTCGGATCATGGCTTCTCCGTCCGGATTCTGACCTTCCCCGTTCATGCCAGAAGGAAGCATCAGGTGTGGTCGGTGAGGTTGTCGAGAGTTGTGACAGCGCTTTCTAAAACCATTGGACAAAGGGGGCTCACAGGGAGGGGACGGACAGGTCTGGTTACTTGGCGAGGTCTGGCCTATCGTGCGGCCCGGCGTCCCCATGAGCGCGAAGGAGGCGTACGCATGCGGGCTCGGGCTCCAGTCGTACGGCACCGCACGCTCCGTCGGCGAGCCTTCCGCCGCCGTGTGATGTGGAGCTGCGGCGAGCTCCTCGTCACCCTCGGCACGGTCCTCGCGCTCCTCGTCGTCCACCAGCTGTGGTGGACCAACCGGCAGGCCGAACAGGGCGCCCGGCGGGAGGTACGGGCCCTGGAGAGGGAGTGGGAAAGCCCCGCGAGCGGCTCCGGTCCCGCCGATGCCACGGATGACCCCGGTTCGGCCGACCCCTCCGGCTCCTCCGGTTCCGCCACCCGCTCCGGCACCGGAACCGACAGCACCAGCCAGACCAACTCCCGCTCATCCACACCCAGTTGGTCCCAGGCGTACGCCATCCTCAGCATCCCCCGCCTCGGTCTCCGCGTCCCCGTCGCCGAGGGCGTCAGCAAGTCGCGCGTCCTCAACAAGGGATACGTCGGCCACTACCCGGGCACCCAACAGCCGGGCCAGGCCGGGAACTTCGCCCTCGCCGGGCACCGCAACACCCACGGCGAACCCTTCCGGTACATCAACCGGCTGCGACGCGGGGACGCCGTCCGGGTCGAGACGGCGGACGCGGTGTACTCGTACACCGTCGACCGGACGCTTCCCCAGACCTCCGCCCGCGACGACGGCGCGATCAGGGCCGTCCCCCGCTCCACCGTCAGACCGGCGTACGGCTACCGCACCCCCGGCTACTACCTCACCCTCACCACCTGCACCCCGGAGTACACGTCCCGTTACCGCCTGGTCGTCTGGGGCAAGCTCACGTCGGTGCGGCCCCGCTGAGCCGAAACCGAGGCATCCTGTATAACGAACGGCAGGACAACAGGAGTGGGGGTGTGGGCATGATCCGGAGCTGGAGTCCGGTCCGGGTGAACCCGCGTAC
Organism: Streptomyces sp. NBC_00576; assembly: GCF_036345175.1. Lineage (NCBI taxonomy): Bacteria > Bacillati > Actinomycetota > Actinomycetes > Kitasatosporales > Streptomycetaceae > Streptomyces > Streptomyces sp. NBC_00576. Next base: position 7,085,628 of record NZ_CP107780.1, read on the forward strand.
CGCCGCCGCACTGTTCCTGCTCCTCATCGAGGTCGCGCTGCTCGACGCCGGCAGCCTCTCCGCCGCCGTCGCCCTCGCGGCGACCGCCGCGGCCGGATCCGCTCTCGCCGCCTGCTCGCTCATCGCCTCGCGCTGCGCGCCCGCCGTACCGCCCACCCGGGTCCGTACGGCCATCCGCGACCGGGCCCGCCGTACGGCCTTCCTGCCGCAACGCGACCCCGACGCCCGTGGCCGCACCCGCCCCCGCGCCCCCGGTCTCGCCCTCCCGGCGACCACCGCGTAGGGCAGACACAGCACCGACAGCTGCTGACATCCCCGCGCGGGTCGTCATGCCGATCTCCGCATCCACGGAAATCCCGGTACGACGAGACCCTCGGAGGGCTCACTCACCCATGTCCAACGTCCTGTCCACCTTCCTGTCCGCCTTCGCGGGCCTGGTCGAGCAGCTCGCCGACCTGCTCCAGCCCCTCTTCCAGGCCTCCTCGGCCGCCGTCGCGATCATCCTGTTCACCGCGTTCGTACGACTCCTCGTGCACCCCCTCTCCCGCGCGGCGGCGCGTGGACAGCGGGCGCGCGCCGCGCTGCAGCCGAAGGTCGCGGAGCTGCGGAAACGGCACGCGAAGGACCCCAAGAAGCTCCAGCAGGCCGTCATGGCACTGCACGCCGAGGAGAAGGTCTCGCCGCTGTCGGGATGCTTCCCGAGCCTGTTCCAGCTGCCCGCGTTCTTCCTGCTCTACCACCTCTTCTCCAACTCGGAGATCGGCGGCCGGACCAACGGCCTCCTCACCCACAGGCTGTTCGCCGCGCCGCTCGGCGAACGGTGGGCCGACGCGCTCGGCGGGGGCGGGCTCTTCGGGGCCGCCGGGCTCGTCTACCTCGGACTGTTCGTCCTGGTCGGCGCCGTCGCCACCTTCAACTATCGGCGGATGAAGCTGGTGATGGCCGCCAACCCGGTGACGCTGGGCGGTGGCGCTGGCGGCGACGGCGCCGGTGAGGCGGTGCCCGGGCTCGCGTCCGCCGCCAAGCTCGCGCCGTTCATGTCCTTCTTCACGCTGTTCTCCGTGGCCGTGATGCCGCTGGCCGCCGCGCTGTACATGGTGACCAGTACGACCTGGGCCGCCGTCGAGCGGGCGGTGCTGTACCGCTGGCAGCTCGCGCCGCAGTCCAGTACGTGAACAGGTGTTGCGGACCGGACCCCCAGCTTGGACGATCGACCAGTCCTCCGATGAATGATCAGTGGTGTCTGAGTGCGTCACTGAGGGCGGGACTGTGGGCGTGACCGGAGGACGTAACCGAGGGAGAGAGCGACCATGAAGCTGCTGCGAGTCGGTACGGCGGGTGCGGAGCGGCCCGCGCTGCTCGACGCCGAGGGAATCCTGTGGGACCTGTCCGGGGTCGTCGCGGACATCGACGGACCGCTGCTCGCCGACGACGCGGCGCTCGGCCGGATCCGGGCCGCCGCCGACGCCGGTGAGCTGCCCGCGCTGGACGCCACCGGGCTGCGGATCGGGCCACCGCTGGCCCGCATCGGCAAGATCGTGTGCATCGGGCTCAACTACCACGACCACGCCCGCGAGACGGGCGCAGAGCCGCCCGCCGAGCCGGTGATCTTCTTCAAGGCGGCGGACACGGTCGTCGGGCCGTACGACACGGTGCTCGTGCCGCGCGAGTCGACGAAGACCGACTGGGAGGTGGAACTCGCGGTCGTCATCGGACGTACGGCCCGCTACCTCGGTTCGCACGAGGAGGCGCTCGCGCATGTCGCCGGGTACGCGGTCGCGCACGACGTGTCCGAGCGCGAGTTCCAGCTGGAGCGGGGCGGGACCTGGGACAAGGGCAAGAACTGCGAGACGTTCAACCCGCTCGGGCCCTGGCTGGTGACCGCGGACGAGGTGCCGGACCCGCAGGCTCTCGGGCTGCGGCTGTGGGTGAACGGCGAGCTCAAGCAGGACGGTACGACTGCCGAGCAGATCTTCGGGGTCGCCGAAGTCGTGCGGTACGTCAGCCAGTTCCTGACCCTGTACCCGGGTGATGTCATCAACACGGGTACACCGGCGGGGGTTGCGCTGGGTGCGCCCGAGCCGAAGCCGTTTCTTCGGGCCGGGGATGTGGTCGAGCTGGAGATCGAGGGGCTCGGGCGCCAGCGTCAGGAGTTCAAGGACGCGTGAGGGTTTTGACGGGTAGTTCGTTGGCTGCGGGCCCGTGGGGGCTTGTCGCGCAGTTCCCCGCGCCCCTGAAGGCGCCCCTTTGGGGCGCCTCCTGCGCCACCGATGTGATCAGCTCCCGCAGCCTCGCCACGTACAGCCGCATGTTCTTCTGGGCCACGTCCGTGTCCGGGTAGCGGGCCGCGAACTGGAGGCCCTCGTGGAGGCGGGTGGTCCAGGCGCACACCTGGTCGCCGTAGGACACGCGGATCAGGCCGTACGCCTTCAGGTCCTCCCACCTCTCCGAGCCCGCGATGTCCCGCGTGTCGACGAACGAGACGATCGAGTACAGGTCCGGTGAGGTGGGCCGGAAGTCGGAGCCGAGCAGCTTCAGGACCCGGGCGATGGGCATCCTCGACAGGGGTCGCTTCGCCCGCAGCGCGGTGCGGACCAGGTCCAGGGCGCCGTCGAAGTCCGACACCTGGCCCACCGGGATCTCGAGCGGCGCGCCGCCCACGTACCAGCCCACCGAGTCCGACCACTCGGACCTGGCCCGCGTGTGGAACGGTACGACGGTGCGGTAGACCTGCTGCCCGCTGATCTCCCGCACGATGAGGGCGGTGGCCGCGAGGATGCCGATCATGCTGCCGCCGTACGGACGGCAGTACGCCTCGAACGCCGCCGCGTCCGCGTCGTCGGTGAGCCACTCCCGCATCAACTTCTGTGTGGGCAGCGGCCCTTCGGGGTCGAGGCCGAGGTCGACGGGAAAGTTCGGCAGCTTGCCGTCGCACCGCGCGATGAACTTCCGCCACTCGGTGACGATCGAGTGCGTCTCGTCGATCCCGTCGGCGTGCGTACGCTCGCTCGCGCAGAAGTCGACGTAACTGGCGACCGGCGTCGTGTCCACCGTCCTGCCGTCGAGGCCGGCCGTGTAGAGCTGGTGGATCTCGTGGGCGATGCGGAAGATCGAGTACGAGTCGACGTTGGTGTGGTCGAACGCCATGTACACGCTGGTGCTGTCGTCCCTGACGACCGCGCTGTAGATGAAGTTCGGCCAGGTCAGCGCGTCCGCCGCGATGTCGAACCGATCCTGCAGATAGCGGGGCAGCGCCGCCCCGTCCGCGAAGACGCCGACGTCCTCGCGGTGCAGGACGACGGCGTCGGCGGCGAGGGTGAAGCGCCGCAGTTCGTCGTTGAGAGATCCGGGAGATCCGGGAGATCCGGGAGAGCCCGGTGATCCGAGCGGGCCTTCCACCCAGCGGAAACCGCTGCGCAGCGTCTCGTGTCGCAGCGTCCAGGTCCGCAACGCCTCCTGGAGGACGTCGAGATCGACCCGCCCGGGGATGTCGAAGGCCGTGCCGAGCCACGTCGGTACGAACAGGCCGTCCTCGCGCACGGTTCGCGCGGTTCGGACGTGAGCCTCCTGTACGTACGCGGGTGGGCGGGCGTCCTCGGGCAGGTCGGCCACGCTGTTGACGGTCGTCGGATGCAGGGTCCAGGTCACGAGCCGTCCGGGCCGGATCTCGCAACGGTGGATATCGGTCAATCGCACGGGACTTCTCCGTTCGCATGCGTGTCACCGGGCTCCTGGATCCCGCCCGATGACACGTGCAGACAAACGACCGAACACATCCGGAGGAAACGCCACCGCCTCAGGGCCTGACCAGATCCCCTCCAGTCCCTTACGCCTCGCTCACGTCTCGCACGTCCCGCTCGTCGCTCCCGGTTACTTCAGGAGGTCGGCCAGGCGGCGCCAGCCGTCGCGGGGGAGGGCGTCCCTGGACCGGTCCTCGACGACCTGGAGGGCGACATGGTCCGCGCCCGCCGTGTGGAAGGCGCCGATCCGCTCACGGATCCGGTCCTCGCTGCCCCACGCGAACACCGCGTCGATCAGACGGTCGCTGCCGCCGTCCGTGAGGTCGTTCTCGGTGAAGCCGATGCGCAGGAAGTTGTTGGTGTAGTTCGGCAGGGTCAGGTAGAAGGCGAGGGCGGAGCGGGCGGTCGTACGGGCCCGGTCCGGGTCGGTGTCCAGGATGACCTTCAACTCCGGTGCCAGCAGCGGGGCTTCGCCCAGTGCTTCGCGGGCCTGCGCGGTGTGCTCGGGGGTCACGAGGTACGGGTGCGAGCCGGCGGCGCGGTCCCGGGAGAGCCCCAGCATCTTCGGGCCGAGCGCGGCCAGCACCCGGCGTTCGGCGGGCTGTCCGGCCGCGTCCAGGGCGTCCAGGTACTCGACCATCGAGGTGTACGGGCGACGGTACCGTTCCGCCATCCCGGCGTGGCTCACCCCGAGGCCGAGCAGGAAGCGACCGGGGTGGGTCGCCTCCAACTCCGCTATACGGGACGCCGTTTCGGTGGCGTCTTCCTGCCAGATGGTCTGGATGCCGGTCGCCACGACGAGCCGCGAGGTCGCCTCGACGAGCGGAACCGCGTGCCGTACGCCCGGGCTGCCGCCCAACCAGGCTGCGCCGAAGCCCAGTTCCTCCACTTCGGCGGCGGCCTCGGCGCGCTCGGTGAGGCCTTCGGGGTCCTCCGCCCGCAGCCCGAGACTGAAGATGCCGTACCGACCGACTGTCTCTTTCAGGGATGTCATTGCAGTCCCAACCGGAGGGCCCCTCGGGATAATTCCCGGCGCACCACACGTCCTCCTACACCTTGAGGAAGAGCCCCAGCGCCTCCACGACCATCCGGTGGTCCTGGAGTTGGGGCAGCCCCGACACCGTCACCGCGCCGATCACGCCGACGCCCTCTACCGTGATCGGGAACGAGCCGCCGTGGGCCGCATACGTGTCGGGGTCGAGGCGCGAGTCGTCCTCGAACGTCGTGCCCTTGGCGCGGAAGCGGGCGCCCACCAGGTAGGAGGAGGCGCCGTAACGCTCCACCACCCGGCGCTTGCGGTCGATCCAGGCGTCGTTGTCGGGGGTCGAGCCGGGCAGGGCGGCGTGGAAGAGCTGCTGACCGGCGCGGTGGATGTCGACGGCCACCGGCGCCTGCCGCTCCCGCGCGAGCTCCACCAGCAGTGAACCCAGCGCCCACGCGTCCTCGTACGAGAACTCCCGGAACACCAGGTGCCGTTGCTGTGCTTCGAGTTCCTCGACGCTCGGGGTGAGTTCGGGCGCGATGCGCGGCCCGAGCGACGGCTGTCCGCTCGCCTTGTGGCCGCCGGGCTTCTGACTGGTCATCGCAGGGTCACCGTCACCTTCTCGTTCGCGGAACGCCGGGCGGCTTCCAGCACGTCGAGCGCGGCCGCCGCCTCCAGTGCGGTCACCGGGTTGGGGCCGCCGTCGCGCAGGGCCGCGGCGATCGCAGAGTAGTACTTCTCGTACGCCCCCGGCAGCGTCGGCTCCGGCCGGCCGCCGCCTGTGAGCGGGGACTCACCCGACCCGACCCGCCCCCACATGCTCTCCGGTTCGAGCCCCCAACCGGCGTCGCCCGGCCGCCCGCCCGCCTTCAGGGTGTCCTCCTGTGGATCGAGGCCGTACTTCACGTACCCGGCCCGCGAGCCCAAGACCCGGAAGCGCGGGCCGAGTTGGGCGGTGGTCGCGGAGACGTACAGATGGGTGCGGACACCGCTCGTGTGGGTGAGCGCGATGAACGTGTCGTCGTCGGTCTCGGCGCCCTGGCGGCGGATGTCCGTCTCGGCGTACACGGAGTCGACGGGGCCGAAGAGGACCAGTGCCTGGTCGACGACGTGACTGCCGAGGTCGTACAGCAGTCCGCCGAACTCCGCCGGGTCGCCGGACTCGCGCCAGCCGCCCTTCGTCTGCGGACGCCACCGCTCGAACCGCGACTCGAACCGCCACACGTCACCCAGCTCGCCCTCGGCGATCAGCTTGCGCAGGGTGCGGAAGTCGTGGTCCCAGCGGCGGTTCTGGAAGACGGAGAGGAGCAGTCCCTGCTGGTCGGCGAGGGCGGCGAGGCCACGTGCCTCGGCCGCCGTGCCCGCGACCGGCTTGTCGACGACGACCGGCAGACCGGCCTTGAGGGCGGCGGTCGCCAGCGGGACGTGCGTCTTGTTCGGGGACGCGATGACGACCAGGTCCAGCTCGTCGGCCCGGGCGAACAGCTCGTCCGGGGCGCCGGCGATCCGGACGTCCCGGAACCCGGCGCGGGCCTTGGCCTGCCGCTCGGGGTTCGCCGTGACGACCGTGTCGAGGACGAGGCCCTCGGTGGCGGCGATCAGCGGGGCGTGGAAGACGGAGCCCGCGAGGCCGTAGCCGACGAGGCCGATGCGGAGGGGAGTGCCACTCGGGCCAGGGGTGCCAGTCGTACCAGTCATGCCGTCCACTTTCGCAACGCTGTTGCCAAAGTGCAAGCAGCGGGGACAATAGTTCACGTGAACAGGACGAACGCCATCGCGAACCCGACCGGGAACGCCACCGCCACGGTCCCCGGGGTGAACCTGCTTGCCCTGCGCAGCCACAACGCCGCGCTCGTCCTCGACCTCCTGCGCGCGGCCGGCGCCGAGGGCATCAGCCGCCTCGAACTGGCCGAGCGGACCGGTCTGACCCCCCAGGCGGTCAGCAAGATCACCGCCCGCCTCCGCACCGAGGGCCTGGCCACCCAGGCGGGCCACCGAGCCTCGACGGGCGGCAAGCCACGCACGGTACTGCGACTGGTACCGCAGGCGGGCCACGCAGTGGGCGTCCACCTGGACCGCGACGAGGTGAGGGTGGTGCTGGTCGATCTCGTGGGGTCCGTGGTGGGGGAGCGCCGCGCCCCCCTGGACCTGGGCGCGGGCGCGGAGGCCGTGATCGAGGGGGTGGCGGGGGTGGTCGAGGCGCTGCTTGGCGGGGGCGGGGGCGTGGGGGAGGTCGGGACGCTGCCGCTTGGCCGGGGGCCGGGCGAGACTGTGGTGCTGCCGGGCGGGGGGCCGGGGGAGACCGACGGGCCGCTTGGCGGGGGGCCGGGGGAGACCGACGGGCCGCTTGGCGGGGGGCCGGGTGGGTCTGGCGGGTTCGAGGGGGCTGGTGGGTCCGGGCAGTCCGGCGGGTCTGGTGGGTCGGGGGAGTTCGGCGGGTCTGGTGGGTCTGGGCAGTTCAGAGGGTCCCGCGGGTTCGAGGAGTCCAGGGGGTCCGGTCGCTCCGGCGGGCCGGGTACGCAGGGCGTCGCCCTTCTCGGGGTCGGTGTGGCTCTGCCCGGGCCGCTCGATCACGTGCGGGGCGTGCTCCATCGGGTCACCGGGTTTCCCGAGTGGGACGGGTTTCCGTTGCGGGACGCGCTGGCGCGGCGGCTCGGGGTGCCGGTCGCCGTCGACAAGGACACCAACGCCGCCGCGCTCGGGCTGGCGGTCGGGGGCGAGGGCGGCTCCTTCGCCTACCTGCATCTCGGTACCGGCCTCGGGGCCGGCCTGGTGATCGGCGGGGCGCTGCACCGGGGGGCCAGGACCGGCGCCGGCGAGTTCGGGCATCAGGTCATCCAACTGGACGGTCCGCCCTGCGGTTGCGGCGACCGTGGCTGCATCGAGGCGCTGTGTCTCGGCGCGGTGGCTCGCGGCGACCTGGACGAGGCGGCCCGGGTGCTCGGCGCCGGCGCCGCGAACCTCGTGGGGCTGCTCGACATCGACCGGGTGCTGCTGGGTGGCCGTACCGTCGCCGCGGAGCCGGAACGGTTCGTACGAGGGGTTGCCGCCGTTCTCGCCGGGCGCGCCCGGCGTGAGGGCGCCGACCAGGCGGTGCCCGTACGGGTCGCCCCCGGCGGGGCGCGCGTAGTTGCGGAGGGCGCGGCCCAACTGCTCCTCGCGCCGCTGTTCGGACGGGCCGACGGGTAGCGGGACCACCGCCCGCCCGCCCGTTCAACTTCTCCCCTCGGAAAAAACTCCGTGGGACCGGCCGCCCAACCTTGCGACCCTCAGTCCATGACCGCACGCAACCGGCGCAAGCGACTCGCCCGCAGACTTCCGCGGCACCGGGCCTGGCCGCTGACCACCACCGAGGTCAATGAGTCCCTCGGTGAACTCGCTTCCCAGATACGGGAGTTGCGCTTCCTCAACGGGCCCGGCAGCGGGACGATCGTGCTCGGAGCCAGATGGCTCGCCCCCGAGTCCCGCAACTACGGCCGGGGCATCCACCCGGACAGCGTCGGCTTCTACGTGGACGTCCACCCGATCGACGCGGCCGATCGAGCCGCCATCCGCGCCACTCTGAAGGAAGCCGCCCTCCCGCAACTCCACGCCTGGATCACGCAGGGCCTCGCCGACGCAGAGACCTGGCGCCAGACCCACCACCTCCACTACTGGCGCCTCACCGACGGCCGTCTCACCCACGCCGACGAGGAAATGTGAGCCGACGGGAAAGCGTGAAGCGCCGCGTCCGCCGATCGGGCGCATTCGCGAGCCCGTTCGGGGCGTAGCCCCACACTCCCCGGAGCGGTGCCGCCCACCCCCTCCACCGTCCCGGCATGGTCATGTGTTCATGCGACTGTGTACCTGTATGACCGCGACCCTCACCGCGACCGCCACTTCCACCCTCACCACCACCCTCACCGCGACCATGACCGCCGCCCTCATCGCCACACCCGGAGCCCTCTCCGCCCCCGCGCACGCGGCCACCTGCGCCACCACCCCCACCGACCGCACCTTCCCCCTCACCACCCGCATCCACGGCGGCCCCACCGCCTACGAGGCCGGTGGCGAGCACCGGACCTGGCGGCTCGACCTCACCAACAACACCGCCCGCACCTGCACGGACATCCACCCCGTCCTCGTACTCGTCGACGAGCGCCGTGCCCTGACGACCACTCAGCCGCGCCTGGAGTTCTACGACGGACATCGCCCCCGCCCCTACCCTGTGCGGTTCGAGGCCACCGACGCCGACGAGACCATCGGGGTCTTCGACGGTGACGGGTTTCCCGGATTCACTGTCGGGCCCGGGCGAACCGTCTCCGTGGAGGTGCGGCTCGCGATCGATGCCGGGGCGGTGGCAAACGACATCGTCGCCAACGCCGCCGTCATCCAGCGGCACGCCGACGACGGCGACTGGGTCGGCCAGTCCAACGACTACCGCTTCCGCGTCGTAGCCCCGGCCCCCACCTCCGCTCCCGCCTCCACCTCCGCCCCCACCTCCGCCCCCACCTCCGCCGCCTCCGCCTCCGCCGACCCGGCGTCACCCCGTCCCGTACCCGGCGTACAGGACGGGCTGCCGTACACCGGTGAGCTCGCCGGCACCGGTCGACGCGAGGCCGCTCTGCGCCTCGGGGGCATCGCGTTCGTGCTGCTGCTGACCGGCGGCGGGGTGCTGCTGCTCGTCCGGGTCCGAGGCGTGGGACGGACATAAACCGGCCATTCCCCCAAGATCCGGCCTGTGACAGGGTGGGTGGACGCGGCATCTCGTACGCGTGTACGGCAACGCAGAACGCAGTGCAGGAGCAGGAGACCGGACATGGCAGACCGCAAGCCCATCGACTCGTGGCTCACCGACATGGACGGTGTGCTTATTCACGAGGGCGTGCCGATCCCCGGCGCCGATGCCTTCATCAAGAAGCTGCGCGAGTCGGGCAAGCCCTTCCTGGTGCTCACCAACAACTCGATCTACACCCCGCGAGACCTGCACGCCCGGCTGCGCCGCATGGGCCTGGAGGTGCCCGTCGACAACATCTGGACGTCGGCGCTCGCCACCGCCAAGTTCCTCGACGACCAGCGCCCCGGCGGGACCGCCTATGTCATCGGCGAGGCCGGCCTGACCACGGCCCTGCACGACATCGGGTACATCCTCACCGACCACGAGCCCGACTACGTGGTCCTCGGCGAGACGCGCACGTACTCCTTCGAGGCCATGACCAAGGCCGTACGCCTCATCGAGAACGGCGCCCGTTTCATCGCCACCAACCCGGACGAGACCGGCCCCTCGACCGAGGGCCCGCTGCCCGCGACCGGTGCCGTCGCCGCGCTGATCACCAAGGCGACCGGCCGGAAGCCGTACTTCGCGGGCAAGCCCAATCCCCTGATGATGCGGACCGGGCTGAACGCGATCGGCGCGCACTCCGAGACCAGCGCGATGATCGGCGACCGTATGGACACCGACGTCCTGGCCGGCATCGAGGCCGGGATGCAGACCTTCCTGGTGCTCACCGGCCTGACCGGACCCGACCAGGTCGAGAACTTCCCGTACCGCCCGTCCAAGATCGTCGACTCCATCGCGGACCTCGTCGACCGCATCTGAGCCCCCCCGCCGGACCCTCTTCGCCAGGCCCTCCTCCCCTACCTCTCCAAACCCTTCGCCACCCGTACGGAGCAGCCGTACCCGCTCCGGAGATGCGGACCGGCGTTCGGAGGAGGAGTCTCCAGATGTCTGGAGGTTCACGATGGGTTCCACACGTCTCACTCTCTGTGCCGGTGCCGCGGTCGCCGCCGCGCTCACCGCCGTACCCGTGGCGTACGCCGCCGGCGGGGGCATCACGGTGACCCCTGCATCCCCGGCACCCGGCAGCGACCTACGGCTGGTCGTGCACGGCTGTACGGGGAAGACGGGGACCGCGAAGTCCGAGGCGTTCGTCGCCGATGTGCTGCTCGCGGGGCAGGGGCAGGACGGGGCGCTCGTCGGAGGGTCCCGCGTCCGCTCCTCGCTCACGCCTGGCACGTACGACGTCACGGTCGGCTGCGACGGTCAGAACGGCAAGGTCAAGGGCACGATCGCCGTCTTCGCGAAGGGGACGCACGAAGGGGCCGGAAAGCCGTCCTCCGCCGAGCCCTCGCGTGCGCCTGCCGCGCCCGCCTCGCCTGCCGCGCCCGCCTCGCCTGCCGCGCCCGCCTCGCCTGCCGCGCCCGCCTCACCCGTCGCTCCCGTGCCCGCCGGTGGTGGCGGCGCGGCGACGGAACTGGCCGCCGCCGAGCGGCTCGCCCATGACGCGCGGGGCACCGGCCCCGGCACCCGGCAGGCCGTGGTCGGGCTGGTCCTCGCGGGTGTGGCGGCGGTCGTCGTGGCGGTGCGCGGTTTCCGCCGGGGCCGTGGGACGGACTGAGCCGCCATGACCGACGACGACCGCGAACGGTCCTCCGGCGCCGGGCGCCTGACCATGGGCGTGGCCTGGGCGCTGCTGCTCCTCGGGCTGTGGCTGTGGGGCCGTGAGGTGACCGACGTACGCCATGGCATATCCGCGCCGACCACCGGCGACGTCGCGGCGGTCGGCCGCCCCCCGGACCCCGAACTCCCGCCCGCGCACGAGCCGTTGAGCGGCGCCCTGCCGCAGCGCGTGGACATACCCGAACTGGGCGTGCAGGCCCCGGTGGTGGTCCGCGGCCTCGACCGGCGCGGCGCGATCGATCCGCCGCCCTTCGACCAGGCGGGCGTCGTGGGCTGGTACGGATCCGGCACCCGGCCCGGCGCCGCCGGCACTGCCCTCCTCGTCGGACACGTCGACACCGAGACCCGCCCCGCCGTCTTCTACAAGGTCAGCACCCTGCGGCCGGGCGCGACGATCCGGGTCACCCGCGCCGACGGCAAGGTCGCCGAGTTCACCGTCGACGACGTCAAGGTCCTGCCCCGTGACCGCTTCGACGCCCAACAGGCGTACGGCACACGGCAGTCGGGCCGCGCGGAACTCCGGCTCATCACCTGTGGCGGTACGTTCGACCGGGTCACCCGCACCTACACGGCGAACGTGATCGTGTCGGCGTACCTGACGGGTGCGGCCGTCTGAACCTCTGACGCGTCCTCTGCGTCCCCCGCCCTGCCCGGTCGACGACCCGTTCCCCCCAGAGCCGTCGACCGGGCTGGTCCTCGACCGCGGGCGCACGGGCTGCGGGAGTAACCCGGCGACCGGCGCGGGAGGTTCGGTGCCCGCCGCTGAAAACCCTGAAATCCCGGATAACGCGGACGGTGAAGTGTTGGCCGGGGCCGGGGCCGTCTGAGACGACTGTAGAACGGATGTGCGCCCAGGCCTAGAGGCGGAATGACGCCAAGTCCCGGTCCGGTGGCTCTGTGTTATCCATGCAGGTAATAGATAGTTCTACGACCTGGTCCGCTGTCGCTGTTCAGACCTCGGTGTGCAGGGCCTCGGGCGCGCGAATCAGCCGACCGAACACGCTGTAACAGCTAGCCGACAAGGCACGGGCGACCTCGTGGGCGCCCGGCCACCTATGTCAGGATTGAGGCTTACGCCACTGCATCCAGGGGGGACCAGGACAGTGCACCCGAGGGGGAGTTCGATGTTCGGCAGTAAGGGGGCGTCCTGGGGGAGGGCGTCCGCGGCGGTGCTGGGGGCGGCACTGCTGCTCACCGGTTGTTCCTCCTCCGACAAGGGGGACGGCGACGAGCCGGGCAAGGAAGCGGAAGCCCGGATCACCCAACAGCCCAAGGGCACCAACCCGTTCTGGGTGAACCCCGACGGCAACGCGGCGGAACAGGTCGCCGCGTACGTCAAGAACGACAAGACCACGGACGCCGAGCAGATCCGGAAGATCGCCGAGCAGCCGACCGGCGAGTGGATCAGCCCGGAGAACCCGGAGGCGGAGGCCCGCGGCTTCACGGAGGCCGCGCAGAAGGCGGACCGCTCCGCGCTCCTCGTCCTCTACAACATCCCGCACCGCGACTGCGGCCAGTACTCCAGCGGAGGCGCCGCCGACGGCGACAGCTACCGCGCCTGGATCGACGGCGTCGCCAGGGGCATCGGTGACCGTGCGGCCACGGTGATCCTGGAACCGGACGCGATCCTCCACCTCGTGGACGGCTGCACCCAGGACGAGTTCCACGAGGAGCGGTACGACCTGCTGAGCGGCGCGATCGACACCCTGTCGGCGCTGAAGAACACGAAGGTGTACCTGGACGCGGGGAACGCGGGATGGACACATCCCGACCAGATCTTCGAGCCGCTCCAGTGGGCGGGCATCGAGAAGGCGGACGGGTTCTCCGTCAACGTGTCCAACTTCTACTCGACGGCTGATTCCATCAAGTACGGCAAGGAGCTGTCGGCGAAGGTGGGGGCCAAGCACTTCGTGGTGGACACGTCCCGTAACGGGAACGGCCCGTACAGCGGGGGCAAGGCGGACGAGAACTGGTGCAACCCTCCTGGGAGGGCGCTCGGGGAGTCTCCGACCGTGAAGACGGCCGATCCGCTTGTCGACGCGTATCTGTGGGTCAAGCGTCCCGGGGAGTCCGACGGAGAGTGCAAGGGCGGGCCCAAGGCCGGGCAGTGGTGGGTCGACTACGCGCTGAAGCTCGCGAAGGCGAGTGACTGACCAGACGGGCCCACATCCCTGAAAGCCAAAGCCCAATCGGCGCCCTTCTCTTGAAGGGCGCCGATCTTTTCGTACCGCTGGTGATTCAGGGGCCTTGCGCCGTGATCAAGTCGAGGCTGGGCTGGAGCATCATGGAAATGCAAGAGAAGTCTGGCAGGCCAGGGATGAAGACAGAGGTAGAAATGACAGGTGAACCGGACGAAAAGAAGCGCGGGTTCTCTCTGCTGCGATTCACCCTCATGCTTTTCGCCATCGCGATAGCGCACTTCGCGACCGCTGTGGGCTTCGGGCACTCCACCATGAACGCGCTGGAGACCCTGGCCGAAGACACGGTCATGCTTTTCGCTGTGGTCTCGGTCGTCGCCTGCGTCAGGTTCAGGATGCGGCAGAAAGCGCAGAGCTAACGGATCCGGCCAGGAATGCGTCGGGGCGACGGCTGCCGCGTGCGGCATGCTCGCCCCGACATACGTCCTCGGTGTGAGGAGCACAGGCGACAGCTGATCTAAGAACGCCATGACGAGAGAAGAAGAGAAGGAGCAAAAGGCGCGCAAGGGCTGGCGTGAGGTCCCGCTGGCGTTCGTGGCCTTCATGCTCCTGGGCGGCGCGGTCCTGAAGTTCGTGTTTGCCGTTCTCGCTCTGCTCGCCCCCGGCTCCGGCTTCTCCGCCGGGAAACTGTTGGACGCCCTGATCCACCCGGTCTGGGGTGTGCTGATCTCCTGCGCGCTGCTCTGGATCTTCGCCCGCCTCAAATCGAGGAAGAAGGGGAGCGCACAGGGCTGAGCGGCTCCGGCGAAGTCAGGTGTGGCGGCGTGGTCGCGGACCTCCACGTACGCGACGGCGCCCCTCGTTCAGAGGGGCGCCGTCGTCGATTCCGGGGTCGTACGACTCTCAGGAGGTCAAGGCACCTTCACCCACTGAGCCTTGCTCGGCGTCCCCTGATCATCCGTGACGAAGAGCATGTACCAGCCCGACTCGACCAGGTTCCGGTTCTTCGGGACCGTCACCGTGATGCTGTCCTTCGTCTTCTTCAGGTCCAGGGCGATGGAGCGCTGGTCGACGTCCGTGACGTGGGTCGAGGCGCTCGGGCGGATCAGACGGGCCGTCTTGATCGTGGACGCGTGCTCGGACTTGAAGGTGCCCGACGCGCCGCGTGCGATCGTCTGCGGGCCGCCCGACAGTGAGGGCTGCGCGTCGCGGTACAGGTACGGCGGCGTGTAGATCTCGATGCGCTGTTCGAACTTGCCCGGCTTGGTGTCGGCCTTGTCCGCGTACAGGGAGTCCGAGCCGAAGAACATGAGCCGGCCGTCGGGCAGCAGGATCGAGCCCGAGTGGTAGTTGCGGCCCACCAGTGGGTCGGCGACCCTGTTCAGCTTGCCGGTCTTCGCGTCGTACATACGGGCCTGGAGGATGTTCGAGTCGCCGCGCCCCCGGTAGTCCTCCGAGCCGCCCGAGATCATCACCGTGTCGTCGGGGAGGATCGAGTACTGCGGGTAGCGCGTGCCCTTCTCCAGGGACGGGCCGTCCGTGAACTTCGGGTTGTCCGCCAGGAGGTCGATCACGCGGGTCTTCTTGCTGGAGAGCTTCGACTCGCCGACCCCGCCCCCACCGATCACCATGTACTTCTCGTCCTGCGCCGGCGGCAGCAGCACCGTGCCGGCGGTCTCCAGCATGTTGGGGTCGCTGAGCCCCTTCAGCTTGGTGAACTTGTCCGTCGCCACGTCCCAGACGCCCGGGTCACGGCCGACGTTGTCGGGGCCGTAGCCCGCGTTCGCGCCCGAGTAGAACATCTCGCCGTTCTGCATCAGGGAGATCGCCGGGTACGTCGGGAACTGCCGTGTATGGGTCGTGTACGTCCAGGTCTTGGTCTTCGGGTCGTACAGCTCGTTCTTGCCCGGCACCAGCTGGCCGATCTCGTCCAGGCCGGAGAGGCTCAGGATCTTGCCGTCCGACATGGTGGTGAGCGTGGGGTACCAGCGAGCCTCGTTCATCGGGTCGACCTTGATGTACTTCTCGGCGACCGGATCGAACTCGAAGGCGTCCCGGATGCCCTGGAAGTCCTTCTTGTCCAGGGCGAGCTTCTCGGCGATGCCGTACGTGTTGCGGGAGTCGGCGCCCGACAGGCCCTGCACGCGGTAGTTGTCCTGCGTACCGGTCTCGTACTTGGCGCCCTTCTTCTGCGCCTCGACATAGATCCGGCCGAGCCCCGGCTCGTTGCGCAGGAAAGCGCCCGTCGCCTTGTCGAAGACCTTCGTCGCGCGCTCCACGACGACCGGGTCCTTCGACACGAACGTCTTGCCGTTCTCCTTGCCGGTGAACTTGGTGCCCGCGGGCAGGGTGATCGGCTTGTCCGGGTTCTCGTTGTGGACGACCATCAGGCCGCCCGCCTTGGTGACGTCACCCTTGAGCTTCTCGTACCGCTTCGTGCCGCCCGCGATCAGCAGATTGCCGTTGGCGAGCTGCGTGTGGCCGGTGCAGAACAGATCCTTCGGCGTCGGGATCTTCTTGATCGTGCCATTGACCGGGTCCCAGATGCGGGTGTCGAACTTCTTCGCGTCGAAGTTGTCCGCGTTGTTGCCGGAGCCTGCGACGAGCAGGACCTTGCCGGTGTGCAGCAGGGCCGCGTGGATGGTGTTCTGCCGGTATTCCTCCGGGAAGTTCACCACCTCCCACTTGCCGTTCTCGGCCTTGTACTCCGGTCTGTTGATCTTGTAGTCGTGATATTTCTCGGTACTGAAGCGATACACCCACGGCCCGTTCATCCCCGCCAACGCGAGGACCACCGCCGTGCCTATCGCGAGTCGACGGGCGCGGCGGCGGCCTGCACGGTCTGTCATTCCTTACGTCCCCCAAGTCCACCAAGGGCAATCTGCATGGTCTGGTCGTTGCCCCCGCTCCCTACGCTGCCCTCGCCCGTTCCACCCGATGCGGCCCACTGGGGCTTGTGCTGCGGCGCGTGGGTGGAGTGAGGGGCGTGTGGGGCGTGCGATGCGTGCGGCGGGGTGTGTGGCGCGTGTGACGTCGGCTGGGTCGGCACTGTCGGGTACGGCGCGGGCGCGGCGTCCTGCGGCTCGGCGGCCGGGCGGGCGGCGAGCTTCTTCTTCTCCTGGCGCAGCATGAGCCGCCAGACGACCATCGGCGTCGCGGTGATCCCCGTGGCGAACGTCGCCCAGATGATCATCGCGGGGTGCGAGTGCCCGAAGGTGAAGCCGGCCGCGATCGAGCCGCCGAAGATCAGGATGAAGTACCAGTGGTACCGGAACGTCCCGAACCAGCGGTCCGGGCTCGCCGAGTCGCCCTTGGGTGTGACCACGAACTTGCTCTTGCGCCGCAGCGCGGAGTCGATCAGGGCCTTCGCGTAGAGCGGCGCCGACAGCGCGGACATCACCATGCCCGCCACACCACCCGAACCCTCCGGCTCGTGCGGGGAGACGTTGTGCCGGCGGTTCCAGATGTACAGGCCGATCTGCAGCGCCGAGGCGTTGCCGTAGAGCATCAGCCACACGGTCGGGTCGATGTTCACACCCGAGGCGCCCAGGCCCAGGAACAGTGCACAGCTCAGCGCCGCCAGGATCCAGTTGAGGGCGGACATCGGGTAGAAGATGATCATCATCGTGTAGTTGAAGAGCTTGCTCGGCGGCAGCGAGTACCAGCCCTTCCAGTACTGCTTGAGGATCGTCTCGTACGTCCCCCGTGACCAGCGCATCTGCTGCGTGAAGAAGTCCGTCCAGGCACTGGGACCCTCACCGACCGCGAGCACGTCGGGCGTGTAGACCGAGCGCCACTTCTTCCCCGTCGCCGGGTTCTTGTGGCGGTGGATCTCGAACCCGGTCGCCATGTCCTCGGTGATCGAGTCGTACAGCCCGCCGATCTGCTTCAGTGCCCTGATGCGTACGGCGTTGCTGGTCCCCACGAACATCGGCGAGCCGTAGGCGTTGCCGGCCCGCTGGATCAGCGCGTGGAAGAGGAACTGCTGCGACTCGGCGGCCTTGGTGACGAAGTTGTCGTAGTTCCCGTACACCTGCGGGCCGATGACGAAGCCGATGTTCGGGTCCCGGAAGAAGCCGAGCATCCGCTCCAGATAGTTGGGCAGCGGTACGTGGTCGGTGTCGACGGAGGCGAAGAAGTCGTAGTCGTCGCCGTGTGCGTCGAGCCAGGCGTTGTAGTTGCCGTGCTTGGTCTTGGCGCGGTGCGGGCCCTTGGGCTGGTTCCACTTCGCGATGCCCTTGCGGGAGAAGTGGTGCACGCCCAGGCGCTCGCAGACCGCCTTCACCGCGGGGTCGTCGCCCTCGTCGAGGAGCCAGACATGCATAAGGCCGCGGTGCCGGATTCTCACCGCGGCTTCGAGCGTCTTCGTCACCATCTCCAGCGGTTCCTTGCCGGGCACGAAGGAGGTGAGGAAGGCGACTCTTGTGCCGGTCTCGGGCACCACCGGGATCGGGTCGCGGGCGACCAGGGTGGCATGCGCGTTCGACAGCACGTTCAGGCAGCGGAAGAGCTCGATCAGACCGATCGAGACGAGCATCACGATGTCGAGCGCCGGCAGGAAGTCGTAGGCCGGGTAGTCGCGGTGGGTCCAGTGCGCGGGCTGGAGCAGCCAGACGAGCAGGACGACGGAGAGCAGCGGTGCGGCGCCCAGCATCAGCGCGGCCCGTATGCGGTGCGGCTCCTGCGAGAGCAGGGACCGGTACTTGACCGTGTACGGCTTGGTCGGGTCGGGCTGTGTGAGGGGTCCGGCCAGCCGGCTGTAGTGCTCGTAGTCGTACTTCGGCAGACTCTTCTTGATCCGGCGGAAACCGCCGGTCCGGTTGGACGGCAGCCTGAGCTGGGCCGTCTGTGATGCGTCGAAGTTATGCCGGGCGCCCGTCGGCGTCGACGTCATGAGTCATCCCCCCACACGCAAAAAGCCGCGTGTTTCTCGGTTCTTATGCGTCTGCTCGGCCCCCCTCGGCCTTCACAAACGCATCAGTAATGGACCACTGCCCCCACGTCATCCACACTCTATAGACATGGAAGAGTGCCCTTCCGGTTGCATGATGCCCCCCTCGGCGTCAGTTCATGAACGGGGCCCCATCCCCGTGTCAGCGCAACCGGTCCCGCCCCCAAGTGCCGCGTATCCGCAGCATCTTGAAGCCCAGGGTTCTATGTCGTTCAGCATGATCGCAAGACGCGAAACATGGTGTTTACCGGTCATACGCGCTCATTGTGACGGCTGTTGAGCCCGATTGGTGCGACTGTGACCGATTGTGTGCGGATGGTGCTGGAGTGTTTACTTATTGTCTCTCTGAGTGTCCGAGGAATCCTTGGCGATCTGTCGCCGGGTGCACGAGAACAGGCCCCCCGCCGGAGCGGAGGGCCTGCTGTGTGTCTGTGCGCCGCCAGGGACTCGAACCCCGGACCCGCTGATTAAGAGTCAGCTGCTCTAACCAACTGAGCTAGCGGCGCGTGGTGACGTCGACAACTCTACCCGACACCGGTGAGTGGTCCGGACCCCCGGAGTGTCGCGCCGGGCCGTAGGCCGGCTGTACATCATTCGGACCGTCAACATGCGACAGCGGGTGACAGTTGAGAAACTGCGCTCGTGGAGAAGCGCGCAAGGTATCGCCCGGAGAGTGAGGGGAATCGTATGGCGACTCCGGTATTCGAGGAATTCGATCCCGCGAGTGACTGCGAATGCCCCGGATGTGTCCGCCGACGACGGGCCGCACCCTATTCCGGACCGGTGTCGGGAACGGGTCCGGGACCCGCTCGTACGGCGGTCAGGCGGACCCTCGTCGTCGCCGCCGCGGCCTCCACCGTCCTCGGCGCCGGACACGCCCTGCCGGCCGCGGCCGCCCCGCACGCCCCCCAGCGTCCGGGCGTACCCGCAGGTGACGAGCCCGACACTCCGCAGGGCGGCCAGGCCCCGCTGCACGGCCCGTCCGGGAAACCGGCCTCGGACAAGCTCCGGGCGACGACCCGGGCGGAGATCGTCAACCGGGCCAGGGCATGGGTCGTGGCGCGGGTGCCGTACAGCATGGGCACGTATTGGGGAGACGGTTACCGGCAGGACTGCTCGGGCTTCGTCTCCATGGCCTGGAACCTCGCCGGGAACGAATGGACGGGCAGTCTCGACAAGTACGGGGTGCGGATTGCCAAGGAGGATCTGCAACCCGGTGACATTCTCCTGTTCCATAATCAGTCGGACCCGGAAAAGGGCTCGCACGTGGTCATTTTCGGCGGCTGGACGGACTACACGCACACCTATTACACCGCCTACGAGGAGACCCGCCCGCACGCCCGCAGGCAGGCCACTCCGTTCGCCTACTGGAGCCACTCGGACGGCTATCAGGCCTACCGCTACAAGGGCCTCGCCGCGAACACGGGCGGCACCTCGGACCCGGGAGACCTGGGAGACCCGGGCGACACCGGCGGTACGGACGACGCGGACGGTACGGACGGTACGACGGGCGCGGTACTCGGAGCCTCCTCGGACGCGGCGGCCCGGTTCCCGGGCCGGATGTACTTCGGGCCGGGCGCGAACAACGGGTACGTCACCCAGCTGGGCCGGATGCTCGTGGAGCGCGGCGGCGCCCGCTACTACACCTCGGGTCCGGGCCCGCGCTGGTCGGACGCGGACCGCAGGGCGACGCGGGCGTTCCAGCAGGCCCAGGGCTGGACGGGCACGGCGGCGGACGGACTGCCGGGGCCGCGGACCTGGACGCTGCTGGTGAGCGGAACGGGCCGCGACATCGGGGACAACCCGGCAGGGGCGACGGCCCGGACGCCCCCCGGAACGGATCCGGGAACAGCCCCGGGAACAGCCCCGGGAACAGCCCCGGGAATGGATCCGGGAACAGCCCCGGGAACAGCCCCGGGAATGGATCCGGGAACAGCCCCGGGAACAGCCCCGGGAATGGATCCGGGAACAGCCCCGGGAACAGCCCCGGGAACGGATCCGGGAACAGCCCCGGGAACAGCCCCGGGGGCGCCCCCTCCCACGGTCCTCGGTGCGGCCGGTCCGCCCTCTGCCAGGCATGCGGTCCCCGAGTTCCCCGGGCGGGCCCTGTTCCGGCCGGGCGCCAGCAGTCCGCACGTCACCCAGCTCGGAGAGCGGCTGGTGAAGAAGGGATTCGGGCGGTACTACACGACCCAGCCCGACCCCGGCTGGAACGAGGCGGACCGGCGCGCGGTGCAGGCCTTCCAACGCGCCCAGGGCTGGCGGGGCGGCGCGGCCGACGGCTACCCGGGCCCGGAGACCTGGCGCCGCCTCTTCTCCTCGTAACGCCCGTCCCGGCACACGCCTGTTGGCCGGTAACCACTGTTATGACGCATCTGGCGCGGAGGCTGGAGGCATAAATGAGTACGACGACCGAACAGACACCTGACCCCGAGGGCCCCCCGGACAGCGGCCCCCGGCCCGCCCGGCTCATCCAGAACGAGGCGACCACCGAGATCCCCGTCCACCTCCTCTTCCGCGACGAACCCGACCCGGCGCCGGTACCGCTGAGGCCCGCCGTCGTGGGGCGCAGGCAGGGGACGGGCGAGCAGCCGCGCGTCCGCAGGCCCGCACCGGCCACACCCCGCCCAACGGTTCCGACGGTCGACCCCGACCTGGTGGAGCGCCCGGCGCGGGTGCTGCCCGGCGCGGTGGGCGTGCTCGCCGGTGCCGTCGGGGCGGCCGGGGGTGTGCTCACCTCCTGGTGGGCGGGCGTGCTGCCGCCCCTCGCGGTGGAGGCGCTGCGCCTGCCGGCGACATACGCGGGCGCCGGTCTCGGCCCGGCCCAGTGGGCCGCGTACGCCGGGGCGGGCGCCCTCGGGCTGTTCGGGTTCGGCGGGCTGGCGCGGGGGCGGACCGGGCGGGCCTGGGTGCTCGGCCTGTTCGGCCGCTACCGGGGGACCGTCCGGCGTACCGGGCTGCTGTGGGTCAACCCGCTGCTGCTGCGCGCCCGGGTCGACGTGCGGCTGCGGCACTGGCGCGGCGAGCCGATGCCGGCGGCCGACGCGAGCGGGGTCGCGCTGCGGGTCGTCGTCCTCGTGGTGTGGCGGGTGCGGGACACCGCGCGGGCCACGCTCGGCGTCGAGGACCACGAGACCTATCTGCGCGAGTGTGTCGAGGCGGCGCTCGTCCGGGTGCCGGTGGAGATGCCGGGCGCGGGACGGCGGGCGATGGAATCGGCGGGGGACGCGCTGACCCGGGCGGTCGCGGCGGACACGGCGCCGGTCGGCCTGGAGGTGTTCTCGGTACTGCCGGTCCGGGTCGAGTACGCCCCCGAGGTCGCCGCCGCGATGACCCGCCGTCACATCGCCACCCTGGACGCCCGGCACCGGGCCGCCGCGCTCACGTCGGTCGTGGACTCGGTGGAGGACACGGTGACCCGGCTGACCCTGCGCGGCCTGGTCGAACTGGACGACTACGAACGCAAGGTGCTGGTGAAGGACCTGACGGTCGCGTTCTGCGCGGGGCGGGGCGAGCCGGGGCCGTGATTGGTCTGGACATGCTCAAGGGGCGGTAATAATCTGAGACTTGGTCTAGACCTGCACGGCTCACTTGAACCTCCTTGAACCTCCCCCACGTTCAGCAGGAGCGGCAGCATGCGCAAAAAGACCAAGTTGTGTGCCTCCGTGGTCGGCCTGGCCACCACCGGCGCCCTCGTCCTCACCGCCGGAGGCGCCAGCGGCCACGGCTACACCGACCTCCCCATCAGCAGGCAGAAGCTCTGCCAGAACGGCACCGTGACGGGCTGCGGCGACATCCAGTGGGAGCCGCAGAGTGTCGAGGGCCCCAAGGGCTTCCCGGCCGCCGGACCGGCCGACGGCCAGATCTGCTCGGCGAACCACGGCAACTTCGGCGCGCTCAACCAGCCGAAGACCCCGTCCGGCGGTACCTGGCCGGCGACCGCGGTGACGGGCGGGGGGAGCTACACCTTCCGCTGGCAGTTCACCGCCATGCACGCCACCACCGACTTCAAGTACTACGTCACGAAGCCGGGGTGGAACCAGAACCACGCCCTCGCCCGTTCGGACCTCAACCTCACCCCGTTCCTCACGGTCCCCTACAACGGCCAGCGCCCGCCGGCCACGCTCTCCCACACGGGGTCACTGCCGTCCGGGCTCAGCGGCCGGCATGTGATCGTCGCGGTGTGGACGATCGCGGACACGGCCAACGCGTTCTACGCCTGCTCGGACGTCAGGTTCTGAGCATTCCTTGAGTAAATACACGGCCCCCCACGGGTACGTTCCCCGTACGCCCCCAGGACCAGGTGAGGCGGCGTACGGGGAGCCGTACCGAACGAGAGACCGGGGGAACGGCCATGGACTTCATGTTCTACGGGGTGCCGACGCTCATGATCGTGGTGGTCGTCGGGGTGGCGGTGTTCGTGATCCGCCGGGCGCTGCGGATACGCCGCGCCTGGAACAGCGGCCTGACCGCCGAGGCGCGCTGCCTTCGGACGTACACGACCACGAGTGGCGGCTCCGGCGACACCTCCGTGCACACGACGCTGCACCACGTGTACGAGTTCGTCGCGCGCGACGGCCGCACCGTCCGCTTCGAGGAGTCGGGCGGCTCGGGCACGATTCTCGAGGGCGATTTCGTGACCGTCTTCTACAGCGAGGGCGAGCGCGTCAACGCCACGGCGCACCGTCCGAGCCCGGTCCGGAACGGGCTGGCCCTGGCCGGCATCCTCGGATTCCTCGGGATGTTCGTGGTGTTCTGCGTCGGGTTCATGGTGACGTACAGCCATGTCTTCGAGCCGATCGACGACATGTTCTTCGGCGGGGACAGCGGCTACAGCGACACCGACTACGGCACCGACTCCGGCACGGTCGACGGGTTTCCCGAGGGCTGGGAAGTGACCACGGAGTCGCCGTGACCCTCCACATCTGACGGTACGTCAACTATGGTGCGCGGCCATGGTGTCGGGGACGGAACAGACGGTCGCGGAACTCGTGGCGGCGCGGTGGGGCGACCACCGTCCGGGGCTGTGGTGCGAGGACCGGACGCTCACGCACCACGAGGTGGCCGCGGGCGCGGCGGCCAGGGCCGCGCTCCTGGCGGACCTGCTGCCGCCGGGCGCCGAACCGCACATCGGCGTCCTGCTCGACAACACGCCTGAATATCCCCTGTGGTTGAGCGCGGCGGCCCTCGCCGGTGCCGCCGTCGCAGGCATCAACCCCACCCGCCGGGGTCCCGAACTGGCCCGCGACATCCTGCACACCGAGTGCCCGGTCCTGATCACCGAGCGCACCCACCTCCCGCTCCTCACCGGCCTCGAACTCCCCGGCGTACGCCTCCTGTTGACCGAC
This sequence comes from Streptomyces sp. NBC_00576, assembly GCF_036345175.1. Lineage (NCBI taxonomy): Bacteria > Bacillati > Actinomycetota > Actinomycetes > Kitasatosporales > Streptomycetaceae > Streptomyces > Streptomyces sp. NBC_00576. The sequence goes on from NZ_CP107780.1 coordinate 7,109,226, forward strand.
ACGCAGGAGTACGAGGACCTCCTGGCCCCGTACGCCGACGCCCAACCGGACGCCTCACGCGCCACTCCCGCCGACCGTCTCCTCCTCTACTTCACCTCGGGCTCGACCGGCGCCCCCAAGGCCGCGATCTGCACCCAGGGCAGGCTCGCCGCCGCGGGACGGACGCTGGCCGCGAGCTTCGGGGTGCGCCGGGACGACGTGCACTACGTCTGCATGCCGATGTTCCACGGCAACGCGGTGATCGCGGACTGGGCACCGGCCCTGGCGGCGGGCGCCGGGGTCGCGCTGCGCCACCGCTTCTCGGCCTCCGGCTTCCTGACGGACGTACGCCGGTACGGGGCGACCTACTTCACGTACGTGGGCCGCGCGGTCCAGTACCTGCTGGCGACGCCCGCCCGGCCCGACGACCGGGACAACCCCCTGCGGCTGGGCTTCGGCACGGAGGCCGGGGCGGTGGACGCGGCGGCCTTCCAACGGCGGTTCGGGGTGAGGCTGGTCGAGGGGTACGGGTCCTCGGAGGGCGGGGCGGCGGTGCGGTGGACGCCCGGGACCCCGGCCGGCGCCGTCGGCCGGGCGGCACCGGACGACGACCTCGCGGTGGTCGACCCGGCGACCCGTGCCGAGTGCCCGCCGGCGGTTCAGGACGCCTCGGGCAGGCTGCTCAACGGCACTGATGCGATAGGCGAGTTGGTGAACCGGGGCGCCAACCCCTTCGAGGGCTACTGGCGCAACCCGGAGGCGGAGTCGGCCCGCCGCAGGGACGGCTGGTACTGGACGGGCGACCTCTTCTACCGGGACACGGACGGCTTCCTGTACTTCGCGGGCCGCGCCGACGACCGGCTGCGCGTCGACAGCGAGAACCTGGCCGCCGCGACGATCGAGAACATCCTCGCCCGGTACGAGGGCGCGGTGGCCGTCGCCGTGTACGCGGTGCCGGACCCGGTGGCCGGCGACCAGGTCATGGCGACGCTGGCCGGCACCTTCGACCCCGCCGCCTTCACCGGCTTCCTGGCCGCGCAGCCCGACCTGGGGACGAAGATGGCGCCCCGGTTCGTACGGGTCGTGCGGCGGATGCCGGTCACCGCGACCAACAAGATCCACCGGGCAGGCCTCAGACGCGAGGGGTTCCGCTGCCCGGACCCGGTGTGGTGGCGCCCGCCGGGCGAACCGACGTACCGCAGACTGACCGCCGACGATGTGACGGGCCTGGTGGCGCGGTACCGGGAGCGGGGGCGCGAGGAGCTGCTCAGTAGATGAGGAACTGCTCAGCAGACAGCGAAAGAGCCTCTCGCAGCTGCGAGAGGCTCTCTCTTTATGTGCGCCGCCAGGGACTCGAACCCCGGACCCGCTGATTAAGAGTCAGCTGCTCTAACCAACTGAGCTAGCGGCGCATGACTCTCGCCGACCGCTCTCGCGGCTGGCGACAGAGAAAATACTACCTGGTCCGGGAGGGTGCTCCGGACCAGGTAGCCCTGCCTCGATCACGGGCTAAATGGCCAGCGAGAGCAGTACAGGCGCCGCGCTCCGGTTCAGCCGCTCCGCCGCCTGGCGCAGGCGGTGGGCGTGGCGGACCGGGAGTGAAAGGGCGAGGCAGCCGACCGTCGAGCCGGCCGTGATCGGGACCGCCGCGCAGACCGTACCGACCGCGTACTCCTGGAGGTCCAGGACCGGCACCGTGGCCGGCTGGGTCTCCAGCCGGGACAGCAGCAGCCGCTCGTTGGTGATCGTGTGCGAGGTGAGGCGGGCCAGCTTGTGGCGGGCGAGATGGTCGCGGCGGCTGTTGTGGTCGAGCTGGCCCAGCAGGCTCTTGCCGATCGCGCTGGCGTGCGCGGCCGAGCGGAAGTCGACCCACTCGTTGACCGCGGGGGTCGCCGCGCTGTCCGCGCACTGGGTGACATGGATCTCGCCGTCGACGTACCGGCTCATGTAGATGGCCGCGCCCACCGAGTCGCGCAGTCGGTCGAGGGTGTGCTGGAGCTGGGCGCGCAGGGCCTGGTCATGGCCGTGCGCGGAGCCGAGGCGGCTGAGGGCGGTGCCGGTGATGTACGAACCGTCGGCCGCCTGTTCGACGTACCCCTCGCGGCGCAGCATGCGCAGGAGGGGGGTGAGCCGGTCTGTGCCGAGGCGGGTCTGACGTGCGATTTCGGCGTCGGTGACACCGGCGGAGTGTCGCGCCACTGTCTCCAGGACGCGCAGGGCGTCCTGGGTCGAGTGGTGCGGCGCGGTCGGCTCGTGCTTGAGAGCCACGGTGTTCCCCCTGGCTTGCTTTTAGCCGTGATCCGGACAGCCAATCCCCTCCACGATAGCCGCCAAGGGGTCTATGTGGAGGGGGCGTTGACGAGATTGTCGCCCGGGTTGCGGCCTCTCATCAGGGGCCTTGTTCATCTGGCACATGCCACTGGCATGTCGAAATTCGCCATGGCGCCCTTTTCCGCACGGTCAGAGCACCGCGCTGAGGAATTCGCGCGTTCTGTCCTGCTCCGGATCGCTGAAGATCTTCTCCGGCGGACCGGACTCGATCACATGGCCAGAATCGAACATCAGCACTTGGTCGGAGATGTCCCGGGCGAAACCCATCTCATGGGTCACACAGAGCATCGTGATGTCGGTGCTGCGGGCGATGTCCCGCAGCACGTCGAGGACGCCCGCGACCAGCTCGGGGTCGAGCGCCGAGGTCACCTCGTCGAGCAGCAGCACCTGCGGGCGCATGGCCAGCGCCCGCGCGATCGCCACCCGCTGCTGCTGCCCGCCCGACAGCCGGGACGGACGCTCGTCCCACTTGTCCGCGAGGCCCACCAGCTCCAACAGCTCACGCCCGCGTGCCTCCGCCTCCTCCTTCGGCAGGCCGAGGACGGTGACGGGCGCCTCGGTGATGTTGCGCAGCACGCTCATGTTCGGGAAGAGGTTGAAGTGCTGGAACACCATCCCGATCTTCTTCCGCACCTCGCGGACCTGCTTCTCGGGCGCCGGGAACAGTGCCTCCCCGTCGACGGTGATCGTGCCCTCGTCGGGCTTGGCCAGGGTCATCAGCAGTCGCAGGATCGTCGTCTTGCCGGACCCGGAAGGACCGATGAGCGTGACATGCCGCCCCGCCTCGACGGAGAGGCTCAGCCGGTCGAGAACGGTCTGCTCACCGAACCGCTTGGTCACCTGGTCCAGCCGGACGAGTTCGGAGGGAGTTTCCACTGGGGTGGGGGTGTCAACTGGCAAGGCGTCGCTCCAGAGCTCGAACGAGGAGGGAGGCGGGAAAGGAGATGAGGATGAAGGCGACGCCGATCACGGTCAGCGGCTCGGTGAACTGGAAGTGCTCCTGCGAGAAGAGCCGCGCCTCGCCGAGCATCTCCAGCACGGTGATCGTCATCAGCAGCGGTGTGTCCTTGAGCATCGCGATCACGTAGTTGCCGAGCGCCGGTACGACCCGGCGCACCGCCTGCGGCAGGATCACCGCCGTCCAGGTGTGCCGCACGGGCAGGCTGAGCGCGGTGGCCGCCTCCCACTGGCCCGGCGGCACGGCCTCGATACCGGCGCGGTAGACCTGCATGGTGTACGTCGAGTAGTGCAGCCCGATCGCGACGACACCGGTGGTCAGCGCGGAGGCGGCGATGCCCCACTCGGGGAGCACATAGAAGAGGAAGAACAGCTGCACGAGCAGCGGAGTGTCCCGCACGAACTCCGTGACCACCCCCACCGGCCAGCGCACCCAGCGGGTCGGCGTCCGCATCAGCAGCGCCCAGACCAGCCCCAGCGTGAACGAGATCAACGACCCGAGGGCCAGCGCCTGGAGGGTGACGAGCAGCCCCTCCCAGAACTGCGGCATGAAATCGCGTACGGCGCCCCAGTCCCACTTCACGCGGCACCTCCCGTCGGCTGCTTCAGCCGCTTCTCCAGCCCACGCATGAGCCGGGCGAGGAGGAAGGCGATCACGAAGTAGATCACCAGGATGTACGAGTAGATCTCCGCGCTCTCCTGCAGCGCGAGCCGCACCAGGTTGCCGCTGAACGCCAGATCACCCATGCCCATGACGGAGACCAGCGCGGTGCCCTTGAGCAGCTCGATCAGCAGGTTGCCGAAGGAGGGGATCATCTCCGGCACCGCCTGCGGCAACAGGATCAGCCGCATCCGCTGCCAGGGCGTGAACCCGAGCGCGATCCCGCCCTCCCGCTGCGCCGGCTCGACGGCGTTGAGCGCGCCGCGCACGATCTCCGTGCCGTACGCCCCGTAGGTCAGCCCGAGCGCGAGCGTGCCCGCCCACATCGGCACCAGCTGCCAGCCGAAGGCGGGCGGCAGCACGAAGTACACCCAGAAGATCATCACGAGTGCCGAGGTCCCGCGGAACACCTCGGTGTACAAGCCCGCGAGGAAGCGCACGGACCGTAGCCGGTGGGTCCGCGCGATCCCGACGACGAAGGCGACGACGCCGCCCAACAGGGCGCTGAACAGAAGGAGTTGGATTGTGACCCAGACTCCGCTGAGCACGATTTCCCAGAGTCCTGAGGTCATCCGCGACACAACTCCTTCGCGGTCAGGTCGGTCATCTCGTCCTGCGTGAAACCGAACGGCCGCAGGATGCGGAACACCTCGCCGCTCTTCTTCAGCTTGTGCAACTCGACGTTGAAGGCGTCCCGGAGCTTTGTCTCCGTCAGCCGGAACGCGAAGGCACCCCCGTCGACACGCGGCTTGCCGTCGATGATCGGGGCGAAGGCATCGGCGGCCTCCGCCTTGCGGGACTTCTTCGCGACCAGACGGACGGTGACCGCCGTACCGGAGAACGCGTCGACGCGCCCGGCCTCGACGGCGTTCAGCCCGGCCACCTGGTCGGGCACGATGAGCAGGTCGCTCTCCTTGTATCCCGCCTCGACTGCGTGCTGGATCTGCGCATATCCGGTTCCGGTCGCGAGTTTGGCCTTCTTCTCGACGATGTCCCGGTAATTGTGAAGATCCTTGGGATTTCCCTTGCGGACGATGAAGGAATCGAGCATCTGGTAGTCAGGATCGGCGAAGAGTACCTGTTCACAGCGTTCCGGATTGACATACATCCCGGCGGCCACGACATCGAACTGCTGTGAATTCAGTCCGGGAATGAGCGAGCCGAACTCGGTGGGCACGGGCTGGAGCCGGTCCACCCCCAGCCGCTTGAAGATGACCCTGGCCAATTCGGGCGCCTCGCCGGTCAGCTCGCCGTCCTTGTCGATGAATCCCTGGGGTATCTCACCGGCGATACCGAGCCGCACGACGCCCTGCGCCCGAAGCCGGTCGAGGAGGTCACCGCCCTCGACACCGGAGGCGGCGGACACCCGGCTGCACCCGACGGTGCCGAGGGAGCCGACCGTACCGAGCGCGCCGAGCGCCGCCACCCCCGCGAACAGCGACCGGCGTCTGAGACAGGGTGGTGCGAGTGATGGTGCAGTTGATGGAACCATGGCCGCGCGGCTACCCGAGAGTGCACGAGTTATGCATCAGGGAATGCGGGGAACGCATGGGAGGCATGGAACACAAGGGTGATGACCGATACATCGAAGTGTCACTGGCCGCCCGGAAAATCCACTGCACGGCGAAACTCCTGACCGACCGCGCCCCGATCACCTGCGCGACCGTGTGGAACGCCCTGCCGCTGTCCGGCGACGTCTACCACGCCAAGTACGCGCGCAACGAGATATACGCGCTCTTCACCCCCTTCGCGGAATCGGAACCACCGCTGGAGAACCCGACAGTCACCCCGATCCCGGGAGATCTCTGCTATTTCGCGTTCGCCGGAGCGGAGCTGGGAACAAAGGCGTACGGCTACGACCGTGAGGTCGGGCCCGGAACGACACTCGTGGACCTGGCCCTGTTCTACGAGCGCAACAACCTGCTGCTGAACGGCGATGTGGGCTGGGTGCCGGGCACGGTGTGGGGCGAGGTGGTCGAGGGCCTGCCGGAGATGGCTCAGGCCTGCAACGACCTGTGGCGCTCGGGCGCGGCGGGGGAGACGCTCAGCTTCCGCCGGGCCTGACTCCGCGGGGATCGAACCTGCCGGGATCGAGTGCCTGTTCCAGTTCCAGCGCGTGCGCGGCCCGCAGCACCAGATCGTCCCGGTGCCGGGCCGCGACGAGCTGCAGACCCACCGGCAGACCGTCCCCGTCGACCCCCACAGGGACGGTCGCGGCGGGCTGCTGCGTCATGTTGAACGGGTACGTGAACGGAGTCCACCCCGTCCAGCGCCGCAGCCCCGAACCGACGGGCACCTCAACTCCCGCCTCGAACGCGGTGATCGGCAGAGTGGGGGTCACCAGCAGGTCGTACGACTCGTGGAACAGGCCCATCCGCCGCCCGAGTTCCATCCGGACGTCGACCGCCGCCAGATAGTCGAGCGCGCTGATGCGACCCCCCAGCGCCCGGATCTCCCGCAGCCCGGGATCGAGCAACTCGGCCTCCCGCGCCCCGAGTCGCTGGGTGACCCGGGCGGCCCCGCTGAACCACAGGGTATGGAAGGCGGCCACCGGGTCGGTGAAGTCGGGATCGGCCTCGGTGACGTACGCCCCGAGTTCCGCGAGCCGCTCCACCGCCCGCCGAACCGCGCCGGCCACCTCGGGACGCACCGCGACCTGACCACCGAGGGACGGCGAGTAGGCCACCCGCAGCCCCCGGACTCCGCCGGACAGGGAGCCCGCGAACGAACCGGAGACGGGCGGCCCGAGCGCCGACCAGTCACGGGAGTCGGGGCCGCTGATCACATCCATCAGCAGCGCCGCGTCCGCCACGGTCCGGGTCATCGGGCCGACGTGCGCGAGCGTCCCGAAGGCGCTGGCGGGATAGAGGGGGACACGGCCGTACGTCGGCTTCAGCGCGAAGATCCCGCAGAACGCCGCCGGGATACGGACACTGCCTCCGCCGTCCGTCCCGAGGGACAGCGGCCCGGCGCCGAGCGCCACGGCAGCGGCACTCCCGCCACTCGACCCACCGGCGGTGCGCGAGGCGTCGTACGGATTACGGGTGACACCGGACAACGGCGAATCGGTGACGCCCTTCCAGCCGTACTCGGGGGTGGTCGTCTTGCCGAGGAAGACGGCGCCGTGCTCGCGCAATCGGGCGGTGGAAGGCGCGTCCTCGCTCCAATCACCGCCACCGTCAACGGTCTTGGAGCCCCGGAGGGTAGGAGCACCGCGCAGCAGGATGATGTCCTTGACGGTCGTCGGTACGCCGTCCACGAGCCCGGCGGGCTCACCGCGCCGCCACCGGTCGGCGGACTCGCGGGCCTGCGCGAGCGCCGTGTCGGCATCGATGCGCACGAACGCGTTGACGACGGGCTGGAGTTGCTCGGCGCGTTCCAGGGCCGCGCGGGTGGCGTCGACGGGGCTGAACTCGCCCTTGCGGTAGCCGTCGAGGAGTTGGGTCGCGGTGAGTTCGGCCAGCTCGGTCATCGTCCGCCCCTCCGGTCGGGTCAGTGGTCAGTGGTCAGTGTCCGGGTACGTACCCGCGCTGCTTGTCGACGACGTTCGTCAGCGACTTCCCCGCCTCCCACCGCTCGTACAACTCCACGAACTGCTCACCGAGTTCATCGCGCCAGCCCACCGTGTCGCCGCTCATGTGCGGAGAGACGATCAGCCCGGGCACCTCCCACAAGGGGCTGTCCGGCGTGAGCGGCTCGTGCTCGAACACGTCGAGAGCGGCGCCCGCGATCCACCGCTTCGACAGCGCCTCGGCGAGCGCGGGCTCGTCGACCAGCTGTCCCCGGCCGACGTTGACGAAACGCGCCGAGGGCTGCATGACGCCGAAGCGGGTGGTGTCGAACATGTGGTGCGTGTCGGCGGTGAGGGGAGCTGCGGCGATCACCCAGTCGGCGCGCGCCATCAGCCGGTTGAGGTCGTCGGGCCCATGGATGCCGGTACGCGGGGTACGCCCGACGATCGCCGTCTTCACGCCAAGTGCCTTCAGGTACTGGGCGATTGCCCGCCCTATGGGTCCGGACCCGACGACACAGGCCTTCGTCCCGGCGACCCGCTGCGACTCCCGGTGCCGCCATTCGTGCCCCTGCTGGAGGTGCAGGGTCCTCGGCAGGTCCTTGGCCATGGCGAGGACGAGGGCGGCGACGTACTCGGCGATGGGCTGGTCGAAGATGCCTCGCGCGTTGGTCACCACGGTGTCGGACGCGGCGAGTTCGGCGCACATCAAGTGGTCGACCCCGGCACTCGCCGTATGCACCCAGCGCGGGCGCGCCCCCTCGCCCGGCCAGGCGGCCCGCACGGCGTGCGAGGCGAAGTCCCAGACGAGCAGGACATCGGCGTACGGGAGTTGCCCGGCGAGCGTGGACTCGTCGGCGTGCATGATCCGGGCGCGTCCGGTGAGCCGGCCGAGGCGGGGCGGGGGGTCGGCGTCGAGCACGAGGAGCGTGGGGAGCGCGGGCATCGGGAGCCGTTTCCGATCGGGGAGGCTTGATTGCTGGGCGACTGGGCGACTGGGCGACTGGGCGACTGGGTGGCCAGGCGGCCGGGTGTCTGACATGCGCGGATTGACCACGCTCGCACCCGAACCTACCTTCGTCAACACGGGCGTGCGTACGGTCCGTTGCCCCTTCGTTCCTCACTGTGAGGCCGGTGCCTGTCATGGATGTGTCGTTTCTCGGTGGACCACGCCCGCAACGCGGCGTAGGCGTAGTGGCACCCTTCGATTTCGCCCTGGACCGCGAGCTGTGGCGCTGGGTCCCGGACGACGTGTCCCTCCACCTCACCCGCACGCCGTATGTCCCCGTGGAGGTCAGCCTCGACCTGGCCCGCCTGGTCAGCGAGCACGAGACTCTCGGCGACGCGGTACGCACCCTCAACGTCATCGCCCCCGAGATCGTCGCCTACGCCTGCACCTCGGGCAGCTTCGTCGGCGGCATCGCCGGTGAGCGGGCGATGTGCGAGGCGATGACCCGGGCGGGCGAGGTCCCGTCGGTGACGACCTCGGGGGCGCTGCTGGAAGCACTCACGGAACTGTCCGTACGCCGGGTGGCCCTCGTCACGCCCTACACGGTGTCGGTGACGCGGGCCTTGGAGGAGTACGTGGCCGAGGCGGGCGTCACGGTGACCGGATGCGCGTACATGGGCCTGACCCGGCACATCTGGAAGGTCCCGTACCGGGCGGTGGCGGACATGGCGAGGCAGGCCACGGCGGGGACCCGGACGGACGCGCTGTTCATCAGCTGCACGAACCTCCCCACGTACGACGTCATCGCGCAGCTGGAGGCCGAACTGCGCATCCCGGTGATCTCGGCCAACCAGGTCACGATGTGGGCAGCGCTGCGTCGAGTGGGTACCCGGGCGGTAGGGCCGTATCAGGCGCTGCTGGACGAGTCGGCACGCGCCTGGCAGGCCCAGGCACTGCCGGAAGAGCGGCAGGAGCGCGCACAGGAACGCGAAGAACAAGAGCGGGAAGGTTGGACATGACGGCACTCGGATTCCTTTACCCGGGCCACTCCGCCGAGGACGACTACCAGCGCATCGAGCAGCTTCTGGGCAGCGACATCCGGCTGGATCTGGTCCATACGGACATCGGCGAGGACGCGCACCGGGTGGACGCGCTCCTGGAAATGGGCTCGGCGGACCGCCTCGCGGCGGGCGTCGAGGCGCTGCGTCTGTCCGGCGCGGAGGCGGTGGTGTGGGCGTGCACCAGCGGCAGCTTCGTGTACGGGTGGAAGGGCGCCCATGAACAGGTACGCACCCTTGCCCAGGCCGCGGGCATGCCGGCGTCCTCGACGTCGTTCGCCTTCGTGCACGCGGCGCGGGAACTCGGGGTACGGAGGGTGGCGATCGGGGCTACGTACCCGGCGGACGTGGCGGAACTGTTCGCGGAGTTCCTGAGGGCGGCGGGGATCGAAGTGACGGCGATCCACAGCGCCGGGATCGTCACGGCGGCGGAAGTGGGGGAGTGGGGAGAGGACGAGCTGACATCGCTGGCCAGGGAGGCACTCGCCGCCGAGTCGGACGCGGAGGCGCTGCTCCTCCCGGACACGGCACTGCACACGGCGTCCCACATCGCGACCCTGGAGAAACACCTGGCGAAGCCGGTCCTCACCGCAAACCAGGTCTCCGTCTGGGAGGCCCTGAGGCTGACGACCCGCAAAGTGAACGCCCCCTCCCTGGGCACGCTCTTCACAAGGGAATCCCTGGTCCAGGCCTGACGCGCCGCGGTCCCACCCTCAGCCCGTCCGGCGTTTGAGGACAAGCGCGTTCAGCGCGGCGGGGGGCTGGGGGTGGAGCCCCCAGGTTCGGGATGGGACGGGTAGGGGCGGCGGGGGCGAAAAACATCCCCGGGAATAAAACGGAGCCCCCCTCCTGTTGCTCCGCCGAGGACAGCGCACCGCACCAGAACAGCAGCAGGAGGCACCCACCGTGACCGCAGACGCGACGCCGGACGCCACGGCAGCCACGACGCCGGACGCGACGCCGGACGAGATCCGAGGCAGGACACAGGGCACCGCCCCCGTCCCCCTCTCCGTCCTCGACCTGGTCACCGTAGGCTCCGGCCACACCGCCACCGACGCGCTGCAAACCAGCGTCGCCCTCTCCCGCCTCACCGAATCCCGCGGCTTCCACCGCTACTGGGTCGCCGAACACCACTCCATGCCCGGCGTAGCCTCCTCCTCGCCCGCCGTGATCCTCGCCCACCTCGCCGCCCACACCCACCGCATCCGCCTGGGCTCCGGCGGAGTGATGCTCCCCAATCACGCCCCCCTCGTCATCGCGGAGCAGTTCGGCACCCTCGAAGCCATGGCACCGGGCCGCATCGACCTGGGTCTCGGCCGAGCCCCCGGCACGGACGGTGCCACCGCCGCGGCCCTCCGCCGCACGGAACGCCTCAACGAAGGTGCCGACGACTTCCCCCAGCAGCTCGCCGAGCTGACCCGCTTCCTGGACGACGACTTCCCGACCGGCCACCCGTACCACCGCATCCACGCCATCCCGGGCCCGATCCAGTCGACGTCCCCGGGCGGAGTCCAGTCCACCCACCGCCCGCCCATCTGGCTGCTCGGCTCCTCCGGCTTCAGCGCCCGCCTGGCCGGTGTACTGGGCCTCCCCTTCGCCTTCGCGCACCACTTCTCCGCGCAGAACACCGTCCCGGCCCTGGACCTCTACCGCGAGTCCTTCCAGCCTTCGGACGTCCTGGACGCCCCCTACGCCTTGATCGGCGTCTCGGCTCTCGCCACCGACGACGAGAACGAGGCCCGCCGTCAGGTACTGGCGATGGGCCTCAACATGGCCCGCCTGCGCTCGGGCCGCCCCGGCCTGTTCCCTGCCCCGGAGGAGGCGGAGGCGTACGAATTCAGCCCGATGGAAAGGGAGTTCGTCAGTTCCTGGATGACGAACATCGTCCACGGCACGGCGGACGAGGTCCGCACCGGCCTGGACGACCTCCAAAAGCGCACGGGAGCCGACGAGTTGATGCTCGTCTCCCACGCCCACCGAGGCGAGCTGCGTCTGCGCTCGTACGAACTCATAGCGGACGCCTACGGATTGCCCACAAACTGACGGAGACCCCGCGACGAAGGAACCCCGCGGCGAAGGAGATTCCCCCGCGTCCCGCAGCGAAGGGGACCCCCCCCGCAGCGAAGGAACCCCCGCAGCGGAGCGGCATCACCCCCGCCGGCAAGCCTTCCCCTCCATCAGCACAGAGATCCGATCCGCCCCCACCGGCCGCGAATAAAGCCACCCCTGCCCCGTGTCGCACCCGATGCGGCGCAGGCGGCCGGCCTGGGCGGCCGTCTCCACGCACTCGGCGGTGACCGTCAGACCCAGCCGGTGCGCGAGCTGGATCATCGCCTCGACGACGATCTCGTCGGCCGGGTTCGGCGCGACGCCCTCACCCTCGTACTGGAACCCACGGACGAAAGAACCGTCCAGTTTCAGTACTGACACCGGCAGCCGGCTGAGGTAGGCGAGGTTCGAGTACCCCGTGCCGAAGTCGTCGATCGCGATGCCCACGCCCATGTCGCTGAGGGCCTGGAGTGCCTGGAGGGGCCGGCCGGCGGAGCCCATGACCGCGGATTCCGTCAGTTCCAGCTGCAACAGACGGGCCGGCAGTCCGGTCTCCGCGAGGATCTCCGCGACGTCCGCCACCAGGTCCGAGTCCCAGACCTGGCGCACGGCCACGTTGACGCTCACGAAGATCGGCGGCTCGTCCGGGCGTTCGAGCTGCCAGCGGCGGGCCTGTCGGCAGGCTGTGGCGAGGACCCAGCGCCCCAGCTGCACGATCGAGCCGTCCTCCTCGGCCAGTCCGATGAACCGATTCGGCGTCAGTGTGCCGAACTGGGGGTGGTGCCAGCGCACCAGCGCCTCCACGCCGTGCACCTGGCCGTCCTCCATGCCCACCAACGGCTGGTAGTCCAGGGCGAATTCGCCCCGCTCGATGGCCGGCCGGAGGGTGGAGGACAGGGCCTGGCGGGTCATGCGGTGGGCGTTGCGCTCGGGGTCGAAGAGTGTCCAGCGGGACTTGCCGTCGGCCTTCGCCCAGTACAGCGTCGTGTCCGCGGCCTGCATCAGACCGGTGGGGGTCGTGCCCGCCGCATGCCGTTCCACGACGCCGATGGACGCGGAGACCGACACCCGCTGACCGGCGAGGTCGAAGGGAAGCTGGAGGGACTTCAGCACCGACTCGGCCAGGTCCGCCAGTTGGTCGGTGCCCGTCGAGTCCTCGATCAGCAGCGCGAACTCGTCGCCGCCCAGTCTCGCCACCAGCGGGGCGACAGCGCCCGGGTTCCGCCGGGCCAGGCCCGCCTCCTCCGCGCACCGCGTGAGACGTTCGGCCACGGCGGCGAGCAGTCGATCGCCGACGCGGTGGCCGAGGGTGTCGTTGACGGCCTTGAAGCCGTCGAGGTCCAGGTAGCACAGGCCGATCCGGCCCGTCCCGCTCTGCTCGTACGACTCCGCCTCCAGCGCCGCCGACAGTCGCTCGAAGAACAGCGTCCGGTTGGGCAGCCGGGTCACCGGATCGTGCATCTGCAAGTGCCGCAGCCGCGCCTGCAGTTCACGGCGTGAGCTGATGTCGGCCACGGACAGCAGGACGCCCTGGCTCCCGTATCCCCGAACTGCCTGCGCCCCCTCCGCAGTTGCCCCTTCCTCCCCTGCCTCCGAGGTGTCCGCCGCCAGCGGGGTGACCGTTACCTGGGCCCAGAGGGAGTGCCCCTCCGGGTGTTTGAGACGTCGTGTGCAGCGCAGCCGTGCCTGCCGGCCGCGCAGCACCTCGCGGTACGCGTGCCAAGCGCGCGTGTCGGACGGCAGGTCCACCAGATCGGCGGCCACCTTCCCGGCCGCCACTTCCGGGTCGATGCCCAGCAGCGCACCCAGGGACTCGTTCGCCGCGACGACCAGGCCCTCACGGTCCACCACGGCCATCGCCAGCGGCGCCGCCGCGAACGCGGCCCGCATCATGGCTGTACCGGCAGCCGCGTGGGAAGAGGGCGTCGACGAGGCGGAACGCGCAGCCGACGCAGCCGACGCAGCCGACGCGGCCGACGTCGCCGAGACGGATGGCGTGGAAGGCATGGATGGCGTGGACGACGCGGAAGACACGTCGGAGTTACTCTCTGTGACGGCCGGCCGGACGAGATCTACCGCGGGCGCCGGCCCTTGGGACGTTCCGCTCACCGCTCGCTCCCGCAGTGCACTCGGTCTTCATGTGGATCCCGTCGGACGGCCTACCGGGCGGCAAACCGCCGCCCTGGCCTTGTCCGTGCAGGAAAGTGTCAGGGAAGTGCCAGGAAAGTGTGCCGATCATAGAGGCTGGCCCGAAGCCCTTCCAGCCACTGTCCAGTGTCCACGAACGACCGGCAGTTCTGACAGATCGTTTCTGCCCGCGCCTGGACGGGTTCCTTCGCTCGCGATCGGTTGTGACGTTCCGTGAGTGATTCGGGGTGTCGCTCCACAAAGGGTGAGCTCCCACATGCATGGTCACCCGTCTGCCCGCTCCCGATCGTCGCTGGTCAACCGCTCGATCGCCGCCCAATCACCCTTCTGGTGCAGACAAACAGGGCATACAAACGCAAGATCACACAGGCTGGGCTGCGGTATCCCCGAAATCCGCACCCGGAGGTCTGCGTGCCGCGTCAGCTCCCCCTCAAGGGGCTCACCCGTGATGCCCTGGCGGGATTCAAGGGGCTCGCGTGCGCCGGAGCGCACCCCCGCTTGCGCAGCACGGCTGCCGTTCTCACCACCATGACTGCCCTCGCCGCCACCTCTCTCATCGCGGGACCCTCGGTCGCCGAACCCTTCTCGGCGCAGCCCTGCGCTCTTCAGCGCACCGACGCCCACCACTCGGAGGGCCTGGACACCTGGAACGCCGCCTATCCGCGACCGTCCCGCGCCCTTGACGCCGTGATGGTGTTCCTGTCCTTCCCGGACGCGCGCCCGCGGAGCACCCCCGCCGCACTCGCCGCCGACCACTTCCCGGCCACCAGCGACTTCTACGCCCGTGCTTCGTACGGCAAGTTCACGCTGCGCCCGCACCCGCTCCGGAACTGGCTCCGGATGCCGCGGCCGTCCACCGCGTACGCCATACAGCGGGACTGGAGTGCAGCCCACCGCGCCGCCTACCTGAGGGACGCGCTCGCCGCCGCCGACCGCGACGTCGACTTCTCGCGCTACGACGTCGTCTACTTCGTGGCCGACCCGGACGCTCCCGGCGTCGACTCCGACGCGACGAAGGTCGTCAACCTGGACGTCCCGCTGCGCGCCGACGGCACGGACATCCGCCGGGTCGTCACCGTCTTCGAGAATCACCCTCCGGACCGGCTCGTCCTCGCCCACGAGACGGGCCACGTCTTCGACCTGCCGGACCTCTACCACCGGCCGGTCGACGGAAAGGGCGACTGGGACACGTACGTCGGCGACTGGGACCTGATGGGCAGCCAGTTCGGTCTGGCGCCGGACCTGTTCGCCTGGCACAAGTGGAAACTCGGGTGGCTGGAACCGCGCCAAGTGGTGTGCGTACGCGGGGGAGGATCGACCCGGCTGACTCTGGAATCGCTGGGGGCACATCCGGCTGCGACCGTATACGCACGTGCGGGTGCGGGTGCGGGTGCGGGTGCGGATGGCGGTGGGGGTACGGGAGCCGGTGCGCCGGTCTTCGGGCAGGGCGACGGGGTGAAGCTGGCCGTGGTGCGCACCGGGGTCGACCGGGCGCTCGCCTTCGAGGCACGGGGGGCGACAGGCAACGACAGCGCGACCTGCAGACAGGGCGTGCTCGTCTACCGGGTGCGCGGCGGGGCCCAGTCGGGCGGTGGCCCGGTCGAGGTGGTCGACGCCCATCCGCGTACCGAGGCCTGCTGGGAGGACTCCGTCTACCCGCCCCTCGCGGACGCGCCCATCGCCCTCGGGGAGAGCTTCACGGTGCCCGGCGAGAACGTCCGCGTCGAGGTGGAGAGCCGTACGCCCTCGGGGGCGTGGACGGTGCAGATCACGGAAGCCGGCTAAGAGGTTTGGCCGGGGGTCCTGAAACGACGTTGGCGAGGCTGTTGGTGAACAGCCTCGCCAATCGACAACGTGCGCCGCCAGGGACTCGAACCCCGGACCCGCTGATTAAGAGTCAGCTGCTCTAACCAACTGAGCTAGCGGCGCTTGCTGACGTCGTAGACCTTAGCACCCTGATCGGCGGGAGGAAAAATCGATATCCGCACCCCACTGGAGACCGCGGCACGGGCCGCTCGTACGGCCGCCCAGAGCAGAATTTCCGGGCCCGGAAGCCAGGGACGGCTGGTGTCGGGGGCGACGACCCAGCGCGATTCGGGGCGGGGATCGCCCTCTTCCTCCCCGTGTTCGGGCTCGTCGGTCACCAGTGAGGGGACCGTCACCGCGTCGCCGCGGCCGTGGCACAGGAGCGGCGGAATCGTGAGGCGGCGGCGTCCGGCGCCACCATCACCGCCATCAGTGCCATTACCGAGTTCGCCGACATCGCTGGCGGAGCCCCACTCCTCCCACCTCAGGAGTGACGGCAGCCGCTGGGCCGTCCCCAGCGCCGCGAAGAGGAGTATCCGGCCCCGGTAGGCCGCGACCGGGCCCGAGCCGGGCCCGTCGTCCCAGAGGCGGTCGAGCATCCTGCGGCCGAAGATGGCGGGCACGTTGACGACGTCGAACGCGGTGCCGCAGGGCAGGACGAGCGGGGCGGTGGGCCGCTCGGCCCAGAGCGAGAGCGTGCTGCGCGGATACGTTCCTGCGGAGGCGAGCCAGACGGCCCCCTCCGAGGTGACTCCGGATACGTCAGAGTGTGTGCTGCTCATGGCATCTAGATCTACCGGCAGTGAGCATGCGGTCTCCGAGGGTTGCCGGAAACCGGGACGGGAGGGGGCAAGGTGGAGTACCTTGCCCACCTGAATATGCCGCACGGACTTTCTGGACCGGGCTGGATCGGACCGGACTGAAGTGGATCAGACCGGGACCGAATCGGACCGGACCGAATCAGACGGGGTCGACGTGACCGTGGCCATGGTCGCTGCTGCCGCCCCCGCTGGCGTTCTCCCCGCCACCGCGCAGCAGCTCACGGCCGTACTCGACCATCTTCCGCGCGTAGTCCTCGGTCCACTCGGCCCGCTCCGCGATGTCGGCAGTGGTCAGCCGGTCGAAGCGGCGCGGGTCGGCCAGCTGGGCCGCCGCCATCGCCTGGTACTCCACCGCGCGGTCGGTCGCGGCGCGGAACGCCTGGGTCAGCTCCGTGGCGCGGGTCAGCAGCGCGCGCGGGTCGTCGATCGACTCCAGGTCGAAGAAGTGCTCGGGGTCGTCGGCCACCTGAGTGGGCTCGAAGAGCAGGGGCGCGGGGCGTAGCCGCGGTTCGTTGCGACGCGGCGTGGGCTCCGCCATGTCTTCTCCTCCTCGTACGGTCCGCACCGTTCATACGTGCCCTTCATGCACCACGGCATGTACGGCACACGGTCGAAATGGCCCCGCCGTCCAGCCGGGCCACCGTCCATTGTCCCCTGCCCGCGCAAGTGGGCCCCGGGTTCGCCCGACAGGGCAGCTGATCTGCCCCTACGGCCGCCAGGCGGCCCGGTGCTCCGCCAGCTGCGACAGCACCGCATGGTTCGCCATGGTTCGCCTCCCAGCCGTCCGGGCTGTGTTCATCGGCCGCCTCCGGCGGTGTGCCGGACTCCGTCCGGCGATTGGGCGGCGCCGGTGGTGGGCGTCTGCCGGTCGGCCGCCGGAGTGCACGTCACGACTGCCGGGTCAGGGCCGCCAGGCGACCCGGTGCTCCGCCAGATGTGACAGCACCGCATGGTTCGCCTCCCAGCCGTCCGGGAACTTCACCGTCACCCCCAGCTGCACCGGCTCCGTCGACGGATGATCGTCCAGGAGTTCGGTCACCCCCGCCCGGCACACCACCACGCACGCGTGCCGGTGTCTGGAGGCCAGGACACAGAGGCGGCCCGTCTCCAGGTGGAAGGCGGTGGCGTCGGGGCGGCCCGAGAGAGGGTGCAGGACCACCGTCACGTCGAACTCCCGCCCCTGGAGGCGGTTCGCCGTGTCTACGGTGACGTCCGCCACCCCCAGCTCGGCGAGCGCCGCCCGGACCGCCGCCGCCTGGTCCCGGTGTGCGGTGCCGACCGCGATCCGGTCGGCCGTGAGAGGCGTCGGCTCGGGCCCGCGCTCCGAGGTGGCCGCGCCGCCCCGGTCCAGCATGCGGCGTACGACCATGGCGACCGCGCGTACCGCCTCGGGGTCCGTACGAGGGGTGTGCCGGGCGGGGAGTTCCAGCAGGCCCCAGCCCGATTCGGCGGCCTCGTCGAGCACCCGGTCCGGGCCCGAGCCGTCCGACGGGACCGCGAAGGCGAGCCGCCGGTCGCCGTGGCTGGTGCCGCTGCGGAACGGGGTGTACGGGTAGAAGGCGGCCGAGACGAGGGGCGCGGCCGAGGCCGGGAGCCGCCAGGACACCGGCAGGCGGTGCTGGGGCAGCTCGGGGTTGTGGGCCAGGAGGGTGGTGACCGCCGAGGCCGAGGGATCGTACGACAGGCCCGCCCACTGCTCCGCGCCGACGATCGAGAAGGGGTCCAACTGGCCCGGGTCGCCCACGAACAGGGCCCGCTCGAACAGTCCGGCAACGGCGAGCAGCGCGTCCGAGCGCATCTGGTACGCCTCGTCCACGATCGCGTGCCGCCACGGCTCGTCGACCTTGACGTGGGCCCACTTGGCGGCCGTGGAGATAACCACGTCCAGGCCCGCGAGTTCGGCGGCCTTGGCGGACTTCCGTACGTTCGGCAGGTCGTCCAGCGACTTGTCGTACGGGTCGGAGTCGCTGCTGTGCAGGCGGCCCACCGGCAGCTCGGGGTTCTTCTCGGCGAGGCGGACGACGAGGTCGTCGACCTGGGCGTTCGTCTGCGCGATGACCATCAACGGGCGCCCGGCCTCGGCCAGTTCGAGCGCGGCCCGGACCACGAGCGTGGACTTCCCGGCCCCGGGCGGCGAGTCGACGACGACTCCACGGTGGGTGCCGTGCAGCGTGTCATGGAGGATCGCGTCGGTGGCCCGGCCGGCGGCGGCGCCGGGATCGAAGGCGGCCTGCGGGGGGTGAGCGGGGTTCACAGGGGGCCTTCCTCGGGGGTGGGGTGGCGGCGGTCGCCGGAGGCCGAAGTGCCCCTGTGCGCGCGGGCTGTCGTCCGGACGTCAGCCTCGGTGCGGCGGCGGCCCCGGCGGTGTTGTCGGGCGGCGGCGATCGAAATACCCCTCCGCGAACCGGCGTTCACAGCACGTCCTCATTGGTCACCGGGTCGGCCGCCGGTAGCGCCGGTGTCGCTTCCTCGCCCGGTGGTCCGCCGTGGGTCCACGGGGTCTGGTCCGCGTCGGGGAGCTTCGCGCCGCCCCGCTGTTCGTGCTCGAAGAGCGTGAAGCAGACCAGGTCCCCCTTCTCGGGCACCGATCCGACCTCGGGCTCCTTGCCCCGGCCCATCTTGTCGACCACCCGAAGAACGATCAGCGCAGCCCCCTCATCACCCTTCCCGTCGGCGCCCTTCCCCTCGCCCCCGTGGCCCTCCTCATGGCCCACGAACTCCGCCGCCTGTGGCTTGCCGCCCAGCGAGCGGTACACCTTCACCCGCTCGCCGAGCTGCGGACGGTCGTCCGTGCGTACGGTGACCAGTGGGCGCGGGCTCGGGCGTTTGCCGTCGCTGTACGTCATGACGACGTCCGTGACCTCGCCCGCGAACGCCTCCCCGGACAGCCGCCGGCCCGCCATCACCAGCGGGTCGTCCAGGGCCTCCTGGGCCTCCAGCCGGGCCTGTTCACGCTCGCGCGTGGCCAGTTTGTTGGCTGCCGTCACCGCGTCGTCGCGGCGCGGCTGCGGGGGCTCGCCCGCGGTGACCCGGTCGCGGTGGCCGGTGAACGACCAGCGGTCGCGCGTCCACCGGTCCGCCGCGTGGGCGCCCTCCGGCAGTGTCCGCAGCAGGTCGAGGCCGCGCCACACCGCGTCCCAGGTGGGCCGCGTACGGCTCTCGACGAGAGCGCGGATCTCCCGCTCGGCGGCGGTGAGTTCACCGAGCCGGTCGTCCGCCGACTCGCCGTCCTCGGCGGCGGCGAGCGCGGTCCGCGCGCGGTTGTAGTTCTCGATCGCGGGGGCGAGCAGCTTGTTGTCGAACGCGGGGTCGGTCGCCGGACCGGCCGGCGGCCACAGCAGCTGCCCCTTCCCGTCCCGCGCCAACTCGGCCCGCAGCGCAGCCTCGGCGCCCGACACGCCGTCCGGCGGATCGATCCAGGCCAGTAGTGCGCCCAGGTGCTGGTCCTCCAGCGTGGACTGCCCGGTGGCCCAGTGCCGCGACAGCACGTCCGTCAGCGCCAGGAGGAGTGCGGACCCGGGGACCCGGGCGCGCTCCCCGTAGTGCGTGAACCAGCGGCCGAGCAACGGCACCCGGGGCGGCGCGGGATGCGGTGTCTCCGGGTCCTGTTCCGCCGTACGCCTGAAGCGCATCGAGCGGCCCAGCAGCCGTACGAAGTCGATGCCGGCGCGGCTCGGGACGATCAACTGGGGTGCGTCCGCGCACAGTTCGACCTCGACCTTGATGCGCTTGCCGGTCTCCGGGTCGATCTCGTTGCGCTCTGCGGCCTCCACGGCGTCGGCGTAGGAGTCGATGAACGGCAGGACGACGTCGGCGAGTTCGGCGAGGAACGCGAACCTCAGGTCGCGGTCGCGCGGCTGCGGTACGACGAGCAGGCGCGGCGCGTCCCGGTCATCGCCGACCAGCGCCCCCAGCGGGGCCCCGGCCTCACCGGCGGTGGTGAGCGGTACGAGGACGAGGGGCCGCCCGGACAGGTGCCGGTGCCGGACGGTGGCGGCGGGCTGGGCGCGGCCGGTGCTGACGGCTTCGAGGCGGGCGAGGGTGGCGATCAGCGACATACGGCGCCCTCCGGTTCCAACCCCGGCTCCGGAGCGGCGAGTTCGGCGCCGCGCAGCGCCTCCGCGCGCAGGGTCGCAGCCCTCCGTAGCGCGGCCACTGTCGGGTCCTGGGGGTCACCGGACCGGCCGTGGGCCGCCGACAACACGTCGTCGACCGTGGTGAGGGCGCCCAGTTCGGACCGTACGGAACGGCCCAGGGATGTCACCGCGCCCTGCGCGCGGGAACGGTCGCGGCAGTGGAAGGCCAGCTCGCACGCGGACAGGCACTCCGGCGCGTACTCCGCGGGGACCGACTCGACCGCCGCGGTCAGTTCGGCGGTGGGCAGGTCCGGGGCGAAGCAGGTGCCCTCGGGGAGGGCCTCGGCGATGTCCTCGATGCGGGTCAGCCGGGACAGCTGGCGGCCGGTCACCGCGCGCTGTTTGCGGACGTCGACCGCGGAGGCGGCCGGAAGGTTGGAGAAGTCCTTCGGGCAGACCAGCAGCACACGGTGGCGCACCGTCGGCGCCGGATCGCTGCCCTGGGTGAGCCGGGCGGCGACCTCCTCCAGCGCCAGCACATACACCGCGGCCTGACGGGCCGCCGCGCCCACTTTGGCGGGGTCCGCCGAACCGTCCAGCATCGGGAAGGACTTGATCTCCACGACCGACCAGCTGCCGTCCGGGTGTACGACCACCGCGTCCGGCTCCAGGAAGGCCGGGGAGCCCGCGACGTCGAGGGCGAGCATGGGGTGGTCGAGGAGCGTCCAGCCGCCGGTACCGGTGCCGGCCCTCGCGGTTGTGGCGTCGCGCAGGGCCAGTGCCGTCCGTGCCGTGCGGCCCTCCGGCCCGGTCGCCGTGAGGTCGGGGACCTCGGCCTCCGCCGGGGCTACCGCACCCGGGTCCAGCTTCTCGTGCACCAGCCGGAGCAGCTCCGCGCCGCCGTCGGCCTTGACCCGGGCCTCGAAGGTGTTGCCGCGCGCCAGGGCGAACTGGGACTGTCCGAAGGCGGACGGTGAGCCCAGCGCGCTCGCCAGCGTCGCCTTGTTCACCCCCGCGCCGTCCAGGATCGCGCGTCGTCTGCACCCGGGGTTGGCGGCGAGGGCCGCGAGGGCGCGCGCGTCCAGTGCCTTCGGTGGTACCGCCGGACCGCGCAGCTCAGCGAGCCGCTGCCGCAGCGCCGTCCCCCGCGTCCGCGGAAGCGGCACCCGGCTTGGCTTCTGGCCCGGGAACTGGCCCGAAGACGGACTCGCGCTGCCTTGGAATTCGCTCACGCGGGGAAGTCTGGCATCCACCACTGACAATTGGGGCCTCTGCGCCGCGAGAGCGCGTTGCGACGGGTGCGACGCGGGCCGTGATCCACACCCTCGCCCGGTCCGCGTTCCGTATGACGAGCGGTGCCAGCAGCAGCCCGAGGCCCATCACTGCGGCGCCCGCGGCCGCGTCGAGGAAGTAGTGGTTCGCGGTGCCCATCACGACGATCGTCGTGATCAACGGGTAGACGACGGCCAGGACCTTGGTGGTGCGCGTACCGCCGTACCGCCACAGCATCACTCCGCACCACAGGGCCCAGCCGACGTGCAGGCTCGGCATCGCCGCGTACTGGTTCGTCATGCCGCCGAGCCCTCGCGGGGCGCTGGCCTGGCCGCCCCACCAGCCGTACGAGCTGTACTGGGCCATCGTGTCCACGAAGCCGTGGCCGGCCTCCAGGAGGCGGGGCGGGCAGGTGGGCAGCAGGGTGAAGCCGATGAGGCCGATGAAGGTCGAGGTCATCAGCCAGGTGCGGGCCGCCCGGTAGCGGACGGCACGGGACCGGAAGAGCCAGATCAGGATGGCGGGGGTGACGAGGTAGTGCAGCGACGCGTACCAGAAGTCGGCCGGTATGCCGATCCAGGGTTCGCGGGTGAACAGGCGGTTGAGCGGGTGCTCGGCGTTCAACCACCAGGACTTCTCGAACCTGAGGATCGCCAGGCCGTGCTCGACGGCGGTCGACTCGTCGCCCCGCACCAGCAGGCGTCCGGCCGAATAGCACGCGTAGACCAGCAGGATCAGTGGCAGCTCGGTCCACCAGCGGAGGCGGGTGGGCGAGGCCGTCTCGGGCCGTGCAGTATCGGTCGCCGGCATCCGATCGTCTCTCCCACTCTCTGTCCCCGTCTAGCTGCGCCTCCGTCGTCGGTGGCCTGCGGTTCGCCCGATTTTACGGTGTACGTGAACGCCCCATGAAGCGCCCCTGTCACACAGGACGCAAAGATCGGCCCCTCGGTTGCCCCCGGACAGCGTGCGCGATGATGGAGGGGTTCCGCCTCGGTTTTTCGCCAATAGGTACACCTGATTCGCTTCGGCGCTCCTTTTCCTCCACCTTTCGCCTTGTTCGCCACGCTTACCGTCTCCCCCCGGAAGGGCTCCTCATGTCATCGCGCATCCTGCTGGCCCGGCACGGACAGACGGAGTGGTCGCTGTCCGGCAAGCACACCGGCAGGACCGACATCCCCCTCCTGGAGGAGGGCCGGCGCGGTGCCAAGCTGCTCGGCGAACGACTGCACCGGGCGCCCTTCGAGGGGCTTGCGGGCGTCGAGGTGCGCACGAGCCCGCTGGCACGCGCGCGTGAGACGTGCGAGATCGCCGGGTTCGGTGAGCGCGCGGCCGAGTGGGACACGCTGATGGAGTGGGACTACGGGGCGTACGAGGGCATGACTCCCGCGGAGATCCAGGCCGTGCGGCCGGGGTGGCTGATCTGGCGGGACGGGGTCCCAGGGGGCGAGAGCCTGGAGGCGGTCACCGCGCGCGCGGACGAGGTGGTCGCGTGGGCGCGGTCGGAGGATCGTGACGTGCTGGTGTTCGCGCACGGCCACATCCTGCGGTCGATCGGCGCGCGCTGGCTGGGGCTGCCGCTCGAGTTCGCGGCACGGATCCGACTGAATCCGACGTCGCTGTCGATACTGGGCTGGGCCTACGGGGAACCGGCGATCGAGAGCTGGAACGACTTGGGGCACCTGGCCGGGTAGCGAACCGCACCCGGCGCCGGTGCTGACGGCGGGTGCGATTCGCTACCCGGCGCTTACGGGGTGCCGCTCGCGGTGACACGGGCGCCGCCCCTAGCGACACGCATGCCCGCGGCCGGGCGGGCTGAACGGGCGCCGCGTGTGCCCGCAGCCGCGTGGCTGGGCCGGCACTTCGGTGCCTATGAACCCCGGCCGACTGGAGTGCCCCTTCAGGGGCGCGGGGCTGTGACATTGTGCGGCTCCGCCGCGTGGGCGCGACCAGCCCCCACCGGGCCCGCAGCCGGACAGGTGGGCGAGCCGCTCGGCACGTGGGAACTCCGTCGGCTGAGGCGCCCTTAGAGGGGCGCGGGGCTGTGACATTGTGTGGCTCCGCCGCGTGGGCGCGATCAGCCCCCACCGGGCCCGCAGCCGGGCAGGATTGAAGGGCCCCGCCCCGCAGCTATGCCGTGCGCGGCAGACTCGCGTGGCGTTCCAGGAACGCCGACACCCCTGCCGCCCGCCGGTGAGGCAGAAGCACCCTCGCCGTCGCCGCCAGCATCGTCTGGATACGGGACGACTGGACCTCGTCCAGCAGATCCAGCACCCGCATGCCTGCCGTCGCAGCCTCGTCCGGGTGGCCGCCGCGGGCCAGGTCGTCGGTGAGTTCGGCCGTGTAGAGGGCGATGTTCCTGGTGAAGTGCGGGTTCTGGAGATGGGCCGCGCGGCGGGCGTGCCGGGCCGCGCGGGGCCAGTCGCCCAGTGTCGACCAGCACTGCGCCTCCAGGCCCTCCAGCTCGGCCTCCCCGTAGAAGCTCATCCACTCGGGGTCGGCCTCCGAGGGGCCGCGTTGGTACAGCCCTTGGGCCCGCGCCAGTGCCTGTTCGCAGCCGGCGCGGTCGGCGAGGCCCGCCCAGCCGCCCGCCTCGCGCAGCGCGAGCAGCGACATCAGACGGGGCGAGCCCAGGGGCCGGGCCACGCGCTGCGCGGCCTGCGCCGCTCTGACCGCCTCGCGCGGACGCCCCGCGTCGCGCGCGAGGAACGCCGTGTTGCAGAAGGCGTGTGCCTCCAGGGCCGCGTCCCCGGACACGCGGGCGGTCGCCAGTGCCTCCGCGTAGTGCGAGCGCGCGTCGTCGAAGCGGCCCGAGTCGTGCGCCAGCCAGCCGACGGAGATGGCGAGTTCACCCGCGCCCGCGTGCAGCCGGTCGGCGGTGGTCTGCCGTACCGCGCCCGCGTCGAGCAGTTCGTAGGCGGCCCGCAGCGGGGCGGCGGCGCGTCGGTAGAGGCCGTCCGCGCCGTGCCGGTCGTCGAGCAGTCTGATGCGGCGTACGGCCTCTTCCAGGGCGCTCGCCTCACCGGCTCCGACGCGGCGCGTGGGACGGTCCGCGGCCGAGGCCTCGTAGGCGAGCCCGAAGGGGCTCAGGGAGGCGGCTGCCACAGTGGCACCACCCGTCATGAATGCGCGACGCAGCACGTCGCTCTCCTCGTAGTTGTCGTGCGTTTCGTACGGGTCCTGCGCGTCCTGCATGTCATACGGCTCGTACGCCCCCGGTGTCTCACCGGTGCCGGACGTCGGGATCGCGGCGTGCGCGGGGGGCGCGTCCTCCGTTTCGCGCGCTCCGCGTCCGCGTACCGACGCGCGGGGCGCGAACCCCAGGTCGGCCAGGGTCCGGCCGGGGAACATATGCAGGAACACCCGCTCGTACGCGTAGTTGGGGCAGCGGATCTCACCCGCTTCGACCCGACCGACGTAACGAGCGTCACAGCTGACCCGCTCCCCGATCTCGCGGGCGGCCCGCCGTACCGCCGCGGCGAACTCGCCCGGAGAGCGCTGCCCGCGCAACTGCCGAAAGGCGAGGTTCGGCCGTGGCGGCCGGGGGGACTGCGACGAGGTCACCGTTGACGACGTCATGGCCGGGCCCTCTCTGCGAACCGTCGAACCGTGCCGGATTCCTGACGAGTTGGAACAGTTATCCATCGGACGTCCTGTTTCCGGCGGGCAAGAACGTACCCGCTGTGCACGACCCGCCATGCGGGGTTTGGCTACAAACCGGATATCTCATCCACGATCTGCCATGAACTGCCATCCTTTGCGGCGGTCTTGGGCCGTAGCCGTTGACGTTCCGACGCGTTGAACCGGATGGACCGGGAGCTACCCGAACTCCCGACCCACTCGTTTCAGGAGGGGTTCCGTAGTGGAGGCCGGGATGGAGATCAGTCAGAGCACCGATCCTTGTGCGCCGTTCAGAGGGCGTACATCACTCGCGTTGCCCGCATCGTCCGCGTCAAACAAAGTGCCCAACTGTGATCTGGTGACGGTTCCGGCGCGGCAGGGGCTGGAGGCGGTCGACATCCTGCGCAGGGGCGCCGGCGACGCGGTCGGCCCCGTACTGCACGACGACGGCTGCGACACCCTCGGTTTCCTCGTCCCGAGGGGCACCGCCGCGGCCTGGGACGTCCCGGGCAGCACCTGCACGGAGACCAACGGGCGTGGCCTGAGCCTCGCGGTGCCCGATCCCGAACCCCCGGTCGAGGGCTCGGACTGGCTGCTCCCGCCCGGAGACGCGGACCTGGCCACCGACCCGACGGTGCTCCGCGCGGCCCTCGGTGAGGCGGCCCGGCTCATCGAGGCGGCCGACAACCGCCGCTGACCTGGCACGACCGCCGTACGGTCGCAGTACGGTCATGGTTGGGCCGAGGTGTTCGCGCACCCCGATAATGAGGGAATGGGAAAGTCCAGAAACGCGCGGCGCGGACAGTCGGCCGCCGAGGCCGTCGTCGAGACGGTCGACGGCGGGCTCGCCGAGCTGATCCCCGACCGGGACCGGGCGCGCGCCTGGACACTGCTCATCGACGGCGCCCCACAGTCCCACGTCGACCTCGACGACCCGGCTTACCTCTCCTTCGAGTACCAGCGCCGCCTCGGTCATGTGATCGACCTCGTCGCCCCGCCCGGCAAGCCTGTGCAGGTCGTGCACCTCGGCGGCGGCGCCCTCACCCTCGCCCGGTACGTCGCCGCGACCCGCCCCCGATCCACCCAGCAGGCCGTCGAGCGGGACGCGGCCCTCGTCCAACTGGTCCGCCGCGAGCTGCCGTTGGATCCGGGCGCCCGTATCCGGGTGCGCTCCACCGACGCCCGCGAAGGACTCGCGAAGATCCCCGACGGCTGGGCCGACCTCGTCATCGCCGACGTGTTCAGCGGGGCGCGCACCCCGGCCCATCTGACGTCGGTCGAGTTCCTGACGGACGTACGCAGGGTCGTGAACGACGCCGGCTGTTACGCCGCCAACCTTGCCGACGGGCCGCCGCTCGCCCATCTGCGGGGCCAGATCGCCACCGCAGGAGCCGTCTTCCCCGAGCTGGCCCTGATCGCCGACCCCACAGTGCTGCGGGGGAAACGGTTCGGCAACGCGGTGCTCGTCGGCTCCGCGCACCCGCTGCCCATCGCCGAACTGACTCGCCGCACTGCCTCCGACCCGCACCCCGCCCGCCTCGAACACGGCCGCGCCCTCACCGACTTCACCGGCGGAGCCGTACCGGTCACGGACGCGGCGGCGATCGCCTCACCGGCACCGCCGCCGTCGGTCTTCCGCTGACCCGCCGGAGAGGTCGAAGCCCGTGTCCGTGTCCGAGCCCGTGTCCGTGTCCGAGCCCGAGCCCGTGTCCGAGCCCGAGCCCGTGTCCGTGTCCGAGCCCGAGTCGGAGTCGGTGTCCGAGCCCGAGCCCGAGCCCGAGCCCGAGCCCGAGCCCGAGTCGGAGTCGGTGTCCGAGCCCGAGCCCGAGTCGGAGTCGGAGTCCGAGCCCGAGTCGGTGTCCGAGTCCGGGTCCGCGTCGAGTCAGTGGGCAGGCAGGGGGCGCGGCACCCCCCTCAGGTGCCGCGCCCCGTCCCCCGGTCAAAGCCCCGATCAACGCCCCCGTCGGCTCACTCGGCGTTCGCCGGCGGCAGGGTGCCGCTGCGGGCCGCGCGGCCGTACCAGAGGGCGCTCGACTTCGGGGTGCGGGCCAGGGTCGCGTAGTCGACGTACACCGCGCCGAAGCGCTTGCCGTAGCCGTATGCCCACTCGAAGTTGTCCATCAGGGACCACAGGTAGTAGCCGCGAACGTCCGCGCCCTCGGCGATCGCGCGCCGGACCGCCCGCAGATGGCCGTGGAGGTAGGCGATCCGCTCGGGGTCGTGGACGCGGCCGTCGGACTCGGGCTTGTCGTCGTAGGCGGCGCCGTTCTCGGTGATGTAGATCGGCAGGCCCGGAGCCTCCTTCGTGTACCGCATGATCAGGTCGTGCAGGCCCGTCGGGTCGATCGACCAGCCCATCTCCGTGCGCTCGCCCGGCGACTGGTGGAAGAGGACCTCGTCCGCCCCCGGCCACGGCGAGAAGTCGCTCGCCCCGTGACCGTCGGCGCGCGGACCGCTCGGCTTCTCCTCGGCCGCCGACACCAGCGCCGGGGTGTAGTAGTTGAGGCCCAGCGCGTCCAACGGCTGGTTGATCAGCGGGAGGTCGCCGTCCAGGACGTACGACCAGTCAGTGATCGACGAGGTGGCGGCGAACAGGGTCTCCGGGTAGGCGCCGTGCAGCATCGGGCCGTGGAAGACGCCGTTGGCCAGGTCGTCGATCTTCCGGACCGCGACCAGGTCCTCGGGGGTCTGCGAAAGTGGCCTGACCACCGAGGAGTTGAGGCTCACCGAGACGGTGTTGCGGGCCGGCATCGCCGCACGCAGGGCCGAAGTGCCCAGCCCGTGCGCCAGGTTGAGGTGATGCGCCGCCCGGAGGGAGGCCAGCGGTTCGGTCCGGCCGGGGGCGTGCACACCCGAGGCGTAACCGAGGAACGCGCTGCACCAGGGCTCGTTGAGCGTGGTCCACTGCTCGACGCGGTCGCCCAGCGCCTCGCCCATGATCTGGGCGTACTCGGCGAAACGCAGCGCGGTCTCCCGCTCCGGCCAGCCGCCCGCGTCCTCCAGCTCCTGCGGGAGGTCCCAGTGGTAGAGGGTGAGCGAGGGCTTGATGTTGTGTTCGAGCAGCTCGTCGACGAGCCGCCGGTAGAAGTCCAGCCCGCGCTGGACCGCGGGCCCTCGGCCGGTCGGCTGCACCCGCGACCAGGAGACGGAGAAGCGGTACGCGGTGAGGCCCAGGTCGGCCATCATCTGCACGTCGTCGCGGTAGCGGTGGTAGTGGTCGACAGCGATGTCACCGTGCTCGCCGCCCGCCGTTTTGCCCGGCGTATGGCTGAACGTGTCCCAGATCGAGGGGGTGCGGCCGTCCTCCCGCACCGCCCCCTCGATCTGGTACGCGGAGGTCGCTGCGCCCCAGAGGAAGGCGGGAGGAAAGGTCACCGGGGTAACGGGTTCAGGCATGGAAGCGCTCCCATAGGAGGTCGTGGAGGCCGCCGGGTAGACGGCTGGGGAAGTGGGGGGAAGTGCGAGGGGGCCGAGGCGGCGGTGACCCGGCCCCCAGGAGAGTTCCCGTACGAGAGTCCTTGTGCGGGTCAGCCCAATGCTCTGGGTGCGGGTCAGCCCTTCACGGCGCCCTGCATGATCCCGCCCACGATCTGCTTGCCGAAGATCGCGAAGACGATCAGCAGCGGCAGCGTGCCGAGCAGCGCGCCCGCCATGATCAGGGACTGGTCGGGGGTGTAGCCGCGACCGAGGGCGGCCACCGCGACCTGCACGGTCGGGTTGCCGGTCTGGGTCAGCACCAGGAACGGCCACATGAAGTCGTTCCAGGTCTGCACGAACGTCAGCATGCCGAGCACGGCCATCGCAGGCCGCGCGGCCGGGAACACCACGTGCCACACCACACGCCAACTGCTCGCACCGTCGACCCGGGCGGCCTCGATGATCTCGTCCGGCAGTGCCTGGGTCAGGTACTGCCGCATGAAGAACACGCCGAACGCGCTCACCAGCGAGGGGAGGATGACCGCCTGCAACTGGTCGGTCCAGTCCAGCTTGGCGACCATCATGTACAGCGGGATCACACTCAGCTGCGGCGGCACCATCATCGTGCCGATCACGATCAGCATCAGGGCGCCCCGGCCCCGGAACCGCAGCTTGGCGAAGGCGAAACCGGCGATCGTCGACAGGAAGACGATGGTCAGCGACGAAACGCCCGCCACGATCGTGGTGTTGAAGAAAGCCTCGCCCAGGTTGGCGTCCGTCCAGGCGATTTCGAGCTTGTCGAAGAGACCGCCGCCGAACCAGAACGGCGGCGGGGTCTGCGCCAGCCGGTTGTTGTCGCGCGAGGCGGCGACCGCCGTCCACACCAGCGGGAGCAGCGAGACGATCGTGAAGATGATCAGGATCGCGTACGCGATCGGACCGCCGTGCAGTTGCCCGCCGGCCCGCGCGGACTTCGGCAGGCGGGGACGCTTGGCCTTCTCGGTCGGCTTGGCGTCGGGGGGTGTCAATGTCGTCGTCACGGCCGGGACTCCTTAGCTACTGGCGCGCAGCCGGCGCGAGATGACGTAGTTGATGATGCCGATGACGATCAGCATCAGGAACATCGTCCAGGCGATCGCCGAGGCGCGGCCCAGGTGCTGGGCGACCCAGCCCTGCTCGTACAGGTACAGGCCGAGCGTCTGGAACTGGTGCTCCGCGCCGCCCGAGGTGCCCTTGTTGGCGTCGAACAGCAGGGGCTCACCGAAGACCTGGCTCGCCCCGATGGTGGAGACCACGACGGTGAACAGGATCGTCGGGCGCAGGGCCGGCAGCGTCACATGGATGAACTGCTTCCAGCGGCTGGCCCCGTCCAGGGCCGCCGACTCGTACAGGTCATGCGGGATGGCCTGCATCGCGGCGAGGTAGATCAGCGCGTTGTAGCCGGTCCAGCGCCAGACGATGATCGACGAGACGGCGATCTGTGAGGGCCACTTGTCGTTCTGCCAGTCGACCGGGCTGATGCCGACGGTGTCGAGCGCCCAGTTGATCATGCCGTAGTCGCGGCCGAAGAGCAGGACGAACACCAGCGAGGCGGCGGCGATCGAGGTCGCGTACGGCGCGAGCATCGCGACCCGGAAGAAGGTCGAGGCCCGCAGCTTGTAGTTGAGCAGGTGGGCGATGCCCATGGCCATCATCAGCTGCGGAACGGTGGAGATGATGCCGATGGTCAGGGTGTTCTTCGCCGCGTTCCAGAAGAACTCGTCGTCGAAGATCCGGGTGTAGTTGCGCAGCCCGACCCAGTTCATGTCGGTCGGCGCTGTCAGCTCCACCTGGTGCAGCGAGGCCCAGCCCGTGTAGAGCAGCGGGAACATGCCGAAGGCGACGAACAACAGGAAGAACGGGGAGACGAAGGCGTACGGGCTCCAGCGAATGTCCCGCTGCCAGCGGCGGGACAGCCGGGCCCGCTTCTTCTCGGCCGCGGGGGAGACGTCCTCGGGCGAGCGGCCCGGGGCCGTGCCCCCCTCCTTCACGGGGGGCACGGCGGTGTCGTGACGGGTGGTCATACGGGTCACTTGTCCAGCTTGTTGTCGATGGTCTTGGTTGCCGCGTCCCAGGCTTCCTGCTCCGACTTGCCCTTCGTCACCAGGATGACGCCGTTGTCCGACAGACCCTCCTGGATGATCTGGTCCTTCGGGCCGATCACCTGGACCGGGGCGGACTTGGCGGCTTCGGCGAAGATCGTGCCGATCGGCTGGTCACCGGTCATCTCGTTCACCGCGCCGGTGACTTCGGGCATGGTGTACGCCGAGGGGGCGCTCGGGAAGCTGGCCTGCACCTTGAACAGCGTCGCCTGCTGCTTCGGCGCGGTCAGCCAGGCCACGAACTTCTGGGCCTCCGCCACGTTCTTGCCGCTCTTGGGCACGGTCAGGAAGGTGCCGCCCCAGTTGCCGCCCTTGGGTGCGTTGGCGACGGCCCACTTGCCCTTCGACTCCGGCTTCGAGTTGTCCTTCAGCGTGCCGAGCATCCACGGCGGGCAGGAGATCGTGGCGAACTTGCTGTTGGCGATCGTCGAGTTCCAGCCCGGCTGGAACTGCGTCTGCGACTGGACCAGCCCCTTCTCGGCGGCCTCCGCGGTCAGCTTGAACGCGGCCCTGACAGCTGGGTTCGACTTGTAGATGATCTCGCCGGAGGCGTCGTAGAACTTCTCCTTCTCACTGCCGATGATCCCGTTGAGCAGACCGCCGGGGGAGTCCATGAAGAAGGTGCCCTTGGGTGCCTTCCTCTTGTACTGCTCGCCGACGGTGACGAGCTTGGCC
Organism: Streptomyces sp. NBC_00576; assembly: GCF_036345175.1. NCBI lineage: Bacteria > Bacillati > Actinomycetota > Actinomycetes > Kitasatosporales > Streptomycetaceae > Streptomyces > Streptomyces sp. NBC_00576. The sequence goes on from NZ_CP107780.1 coordinate 7,140,695, forward strand.
CAGTCACCGGCCCACAGTGCGCCGACCTTCGCGGGTTCCGTGGGCAGACCGGCCTGCTCGTAGAGGTCCTTGCGGTAGCAGATGGCCGTCGGGCCGACGTCGGTACCGAGGCCGACCGTCTGGCCGTCCTTGGTCGTGGCCTGCGCCCACTTCCAGTCGAGCCACTTGCTCTTGTCCACTCCGGCGACCTTGGAGAAGTCCGTGAGCTTGTCGGCCTGGGTGCTCACGATCTCGGAGATGTTGGCGACCTCGACGGCCTGGATGTCCAGCAGGCCGCTGTTGGTGGTGAGGTGGTTCAGCAGCGGCGGGTAGTAGTTCGCGTTCTGCTGGATGACGTTGTCGGCGATCTTGATCTTGGGGTTGAGCTTCTCGTACTCGGCGTAGAGACCGGCTTCCTTGAAGCCCATGGCGCCGAAGAGGCCAAGCGTGAGGGTGGTCTTGCCACCGCCACCGCCACCCTCCGACGGCGATTTGCTGTCGCCGCCGTCGTCGGCACAGCCGGCCAGCAGCCCGGCGCCCAGCGACGCTACGGCCGCGAGGACCACCGCCTGACGACGGGCGGTTCGGGTACGTGCTCGCATTGCGTCCTCCTGTTGCCCTGACGTGCCGACCCCCCGGCCAACTGCGTTGTTGGGCCCGTTAGTTCGTCTTGATTCAGTGCTGCGGCTCGGGCGGGGAACGTGCGGGATGTGTATGTGTCAGGTACCGTGGGAGCGCTCCCATCGGTGATGTGTTGAAGGTTCGTCGGTCCGGGCGGGGGTGTCAAGGGCGATGACGGGAGGAGGTGCGTTCAGTTATCTGCCCGTTAGCTAACTCGGCGGGTCGGTACGAACGGGACGCGGACCGATGAAGATCGGCCAGCGCGGGGAGTCGGGCCGGGGCGGCGCCGGTGGTGGCAGGCGACCCCGGAGGGGACTGTTAGATTCCAGGCCAGGGTGATGACAGCGGAAGGGCGGAGCCCCAGATGGCAAGCCACGGAGCGCGGGGCCGCAGCGGTGGCCGGCCGACCTTGGAAGAGGTCGCCGCGCGCGCCGGAGTGGGCCGCGGCACGGTCTCCCGGGTGATCAACGGTTCACCGAGGGTCAGCGACGCGACCCGCGCGGCGGTCGAGGCGGCGGTCGCCGAACTCGGTTACGTCCCGAACACCGCGGCCCGTGCCCTCGCGGCGAACCGCACGGACGCGATCGCGCTCGTCGTCCCCGAGCCGGAGACCCGCTTCTTCGCGGAACCGTACTTCTCGGACATGCTGCGCGGTGTGGGGGCCGCGATCTCGGACACGGAGATGCAGCTCCTGCTGATCTTCGCGGGCAGCGACAGGGAGCGCGAACGCCTCGCCCAGTACCTGGCCGCCCACCGGGTCGACGGCGTCCTGCTGGTCTCGACCCACGCGGACGACCCGCTCCCCGACCTGCTGGCCCAGCTGGAGATCCCGGCGGTGATCAGCGGCCCGAGGTCGGCTGCGGAAACCCTCACCTCGGTGGACTCCGACAACTACGGAGGCGGCCGGCAGGCAGCCGAACACCTCCTGTCCCGGGGCCGCCGCAAGGTTGCCCACATCACGGGCCGCCTGGACGTGTACGGCGCCCAGCGCCGCGTCGACGGCTACCGCGACGCCCTGGAGGCGGCGGGCCACGAGGTGGACGAGGACCTGATCGAACCGGGCGACTTCACGGAGGAGGGCGGCCGTCGGGCGATGACCCGCCTGCTCGCCCGCTGCCCTGATCTGGACGCGGTCTTCGCGGGCTCGGACGTGACAGCGGCGGGCGCCCGCCAGGTCCTGCGCGAACTGGGCCGCCGCATACCCGACGACGTGGCCCTCGTCGGCTACGACGACTCGGCTATCGCCCGCCACATGGACCCGCCCCTGACGAGCGTCCGCCAGCCGATAGTGGAAATGGGCCGGGCGATGATCGACCTCCTCCTGGAGGAGGTCGCGGACCGCCGTCCGACGGCATCCCGGGTATTGGAACGACGCCGGGTGGTGCTTCCTACGGAGCTGATGACCCGTACGTCGTCCTGACGGCGGGGGCGGGGGCCGCTGTGGCCGGGGGTGCGGCACCGGCCCACCCCTGGTCCTGGTGCGGCGCGGATTGAGCCAGGTCACGGACGGATCCGGGGAGCCGATGTCCCCAAGGGGCGGGATACGACTAAGGGCTGACCCGCTTTCACGGGTCAGCCCTTGATCATTCAGGGTGAGTGACGGGACTTGAACCCGCGGCATCCTGGACCACAACCAGGTGCTCTACCAGCTGAGCTACACCCACCATGACCGGCTTGGGAAGTCCGAGTGGTCTTCCTGACCGGCCGAGAAAAAGTGTACAGGGTCAGAAGGGGTGCTCGCGCCCGGCTTTCTCGGGGCTGTCGCGAGGCCGGAGACAATGGCTGTCGTTCGGGCTGTCGTACGGGGCTACGGCGCCGCAGGCAGGACGTGCTTCGCCGCGATTGTGCGGGCCGTGTCCGAGTCCGGGCCGGGCTGCGGTACGAAGATCGCCTCGCGGTAGTACCGCAGCTCGGCGATCGACTCACGGATGTCGGCGAGGGCACGGTGGTTGCCGTTCTTGTCCGGGCTGTTGAAGTACGCCCGCGGGAACCAGCGCCGGGCCAGCTCCTTCACCGAACTGACGTCCACGATCCGGTAGTGGAGGTACGCCTCCAGGGTGCTCATGTCCCGGAGCAGGAAGCCGCGGTCCGTACCGACCGTGTTGCCGCACAGCGGGGCCTTGCCCGGTTCTTTGACGTGCTCGCGCACATACGCCAGGACCTGCGCCTCGGCGTCGGCCAGTGTCGTACCGCCGGCCAGTTCGTCGAGGAGTCCGGACGAGGTGTGCATCTGCCGCACCACCTCCGGCATCGTCTCCAGCGCCGAGTCGGGCGGACGGATGACGATGTCCACCCCCTCGCCGAGTACGTTCAGCTCGGAGTCGGTGACCAGTGCGGCCACCTCGATGAGCGCGTCGTCGGACAACGAGAGACCGGTCATCTCGCAGTCGATCCACACCATGCGATCGTTCATGCGTCTCACCTTACGGGGAGTGGGCGCGCGGCGGACCAGCGGTGCGGTGGGGTTGTGCGGGGGGTTGGGCACCCGGTGTTGGTGTGGGCCTCGGCCGGGGGCTCTGCCCCCAGACCCCCGGTCGCGCTGAACGCGCTCGTCCTCAAACGCCGGACGGGCTGGAGGGTGCCGTCCGGGCTGGGTGGTGCCGTCCGGGCTGGAAATGTTGGACGGGCTGGGTGACGTACCCCCAGCCCGTCCAGCATTTACGTGCCGCTTCGCTGACTCGGCAGGCTCGCGCGGTTTCCGACGTACGGATCCCGTGCGTGCTCCGCCGACAGGCCGACCGTGCTCGCAGTCCGGCGGGCCTGGATCGGGACCGGGCTCTCCGGGTGCAGGGCGCGGTCGTGGCCGCCCTGGCCGTGACCCGGGCCGTGCCCGTGTCCCTGGCCCGCCGTGGTCGGCGTACCCATGCCGGGGCCTCCCTGCGCCCCGCTCACCGCTCCGTCCGGCTCGGACAAGCGCTCACTCTGCGGCCTGCGTGCCCGGTACGCCGCGCGGTACGCGGCCGGGGACGAGCCCAGCTGGCGGCGGAAGTGGCCGCGCAGCGCCACCGGGGAACGGAAGCCGCAGCGGCCCGCGACCTCGTCCACCGAGTAGTCCGACGTCTCCAGGAGACGCTGGGCCTGGAGGACGCGTTGCGTGATCAGCCACTGCAGCGGCGCGCTTCCCGTGAGTGAGCGGAAGCGGCGGTCGAACGTACGACGGGACATGTACGCGCGTGCCGCCAGTGTCTCCACGTCGAACTGCTCGTGGAGGTGCTCCAGCGCCCAGGCGACGACCTCGGCGAGCGGGTCGGCGCCGATCTCCTCTGGTAAAGACCGATCGAGGTAGCGCTCCTGGCCGCCCGATCGGCGCGGCGGGACCACCAGTCGGCGGGCCAGCGCACCGGCCGCCTCGTTGCCGTGGTCCGTCCGCACGATGTGCAGGCAAAGGTCGATGCCTGCTGCTGTGCCGGCGCTCGTCAGTACGTCGCCGTCGTCCACGAAGAGTTCGCGTGGATCGACGTGCACGGACGGATAGCGCTTGGCCAGCGTCGGTGCGTACATCCAGTGCGTGGTCGCCGGGCGGCCGTCCAGCAGGCCCGCCGCCGCGAGGACGAACGCGCCTGTGCACAGACCTACGATCCGCGCGCCCTCCTCGTGGGCCCGGCGCAGTGCGTCGAGCGCCTCCTCCGGTGGCGGCGCGGTGATCGAACGCCAGGCCGGCACGACGACCGTGCCTGCCCGCGCGATCGCTTCCAGGCCGTTCGGTGCTGTCAGTTCCAGCCCGCCGGTGGTCCGCAGCGGGCCATCTTCTCCGGCGCATACCAATAGTCGGTAGCGCGGCACTCCGGCGTCCTGGCGGTCAATCCCGAACACCGAAAGTGGTATGGAACTCTCGAAGATGGGGCCGCCGCTGAACAGCAGCACCGCGACGATCTCCTTGCGGCGTCGCCCGGAAAGTTTCCGGGCCGCGGCTTCCGGCGCGGCAGTGGAGTCGTGGCTCATACTGCTAAGCCCCCCTCGGTGGTCGCGGCTCCTCGGTTGTGTCGCTCCTGCACGTTTCCCCTCGGTCCTGCACGAGTCCCCCGCCGTAGACAGTCAAGATCGAATCTACTGTGTCCCATGATGCCGAGGTGACCAGGTTCGTCACTCGACAGATTGTCGACTTGGCAACTTGGCGTAAAGCATTCGATCACGAAGCGTTGCACTAGTGGGCCGCGTAGGGAAGTGCGCCTCGTCCTAGTGGCCAATCCGCGTAGGGTGCGCGGACCCGTCTGGACCCTTTCAGTGCAGGTGGAACGGGGGTTTGGGGGTTGTTCGGCCAAGGGGTGTGCGGTGTCCGGAAGTTGGCTGAAAAGCATCGGGCGCGTGCGCGAAAACAGGTCAATCGACCGGTGTAGTTCCGCCGGAATGCCGGCCGCCCCGGTGGGCACCCGGACCGGTCCTGCCGTGCCGCGCCCGGGGCGGGGTGCTCTCTTCGGCCAGCAGTCGGGCCGCGCCGCGCTCGGACTGCCGCAGGAGCACCCGGCACACCCCCGTCACAGCCGCCAGCCCCAGTGCCGTACCGGCGGCGCCACCGAGCGACGTGCCGTAGAGGACGAGCACCACGGGGACCAGGACGCAGCTGAAGGCCGCCCAGCGGATGAGGTCGCTCGCGGACTCCTGGGTCGGTGAGGTCATGGCTGCTCCCTGTGACGATGGGTCACGGGGTTCAACGCTTGTTCGAGCGGTCGGTCACTGGCCGCCGTGTCCGGAAGATGTGCGTGAGCATGATCGACCTGGGTGGGATGTACGCGAACCCTGTGCAAACAGCCTGTACGTGGCAGCAACCATTGCGTTACGGGCGCACCCTCGGGCATGCTCCCTGGAACCCGTCCGGAGCAGGTGCGGGTTATGGGCTACGGAGGCGTGCGGCCGTACCCTTGGGGGTATGGGGTTGGGAAGATGATTCCCGGACACAGCTCCGCCGCACTCTGTCGTCCCACATCACGTCGTCCCACCACGAGGATCAAAACGCCGAGAATCCCATGGCCGGTCACGAATTCCTGGAACCCGCGGACCGCAAGCGCCCCGTCGCCGATCACACGGCGGCCGAGCCCTTGGCGGCGGAAGAATCACGTCAGTCCTGCGACCCCGCGTTCAAGCACGGTGTCGTCGTCGGTTTCGACGGCTCGACGTCGAGTGAGCGCGCCCTCGCGTACGCCATCGGCATGGCCCACCGCTCCGGTTCGGGCCTGATCATCGTGCATGTCGCCAACCGGCTGCCCACCACGGTGTGGGCCGGCTGCGAGCCACCTGTCTTCGTCGACGTGCCGGACCACAGAACTGAGGTCCTCGGGCTCGAACTCGCGTGCGCGGACTATCTGGCCGAGGTGCCCTGGATCCTTGTCGAGCGCGGCGGCGACATCTGCCACGAACTCGAAGAGGTGGGGCGGGAGTACGAGGCGGACGCGATCGTCGTCGGCTCGACCCACGGCATCGTCGGGCGCATCTTCGGGTCGGTGGCCGGGCGGCTCGCGAAGCGTGCTCAGCGGCCGGTCGTGGTCATTCCGTAACTCCCCCTCCTCCTGCGCGAGATGAGTGGCGGGCGCGGCCCGAACTCCCTTGTGGGCGCCTTCTTGCGCTGAGTGAACCTACTTGTGCGTAGAGGTGTTTGTGCGCTTGTGAAGGGCATATACCGGTCACTGAACAAGCTGTAGGGGTACATGCACGAAGGGAGCCCGCCGTGGACAATGACGTCTCCGCGGGAAGCACCACCACGATCCTCGGCCAACTCGCGCTCGGACTCACCCTGTTGGCCTTCGGCCTCGGGCACACCGAAGTGATCGACGGCGTGACGGCCGCGGACGCGGTCTCACTCGCCACCTACGTCGGCGGCCTCGCCCTCTTCATCGCCGGGCTGCTCGCCTTCCGCGACCGTGACACGTTCACCGGTACGGCGTTCGCCGCGCTCGGGGCGTTCTGGTTCACCTGGGGTGTCGGCGCCGACGCCCAGGTCTCCGACAATGCGGCGGGGTTGTTCCTGCTGCTGTTCGCGCTCGTCGCGCTCAGTCTGACGCTGGGTGCGGCCGCGTCGGCTCCGCTCACGCGGGGCGCGTACGGGCTGCTGTTCGTGGCGATGTTGCTGCTCGCCATCGCGCGGTTCGGCTCAAGTGACGGTTTGGCCAAGGTCGGTGGGTGGTTCGCTGCGGCAGGTGGGCTCGTGGCCTGGTACGCGGCGACCGCGGCGCTGGCTCACTGGCCGACGGTTCTTCCGCGACGTGCTGCCGGCCGGGGCGTGACGGCCACCGGTTAGCTGCGCAGGCCGGGGGTTGGGCGGCCCCCGGCGAATATGGCGATCCCCCCGTGTCTGGTGGCAGCACGGGGGGATCGCTCTGTTCGTTGGCCTCTGCGGGTGCGTGGGGGTTGCTCGCGCAGTTCCCCGCGCCCCAAAGGGGCGCGCCCTTGTGGGCGCTTATTCCACAGTGACCGACTTGGCGAGGTTCCGCGGCTTGTCGATGTCCCGGCCCAGCGCCAACGCCGTGTGGTAGGCGAGGAGTTGGAGGGGGATGCCCATCAGGATCGGGTCGAGTTCGTCCTCGTTCTTCGGGACGACGATCGTCTGGTCGGCCTTCTCCTGGTCCTGGTGGGCCACCGCGAGGATGCGGCCGCTGCGGGCCTTGATCTCCTCCAGGGCGGCGCGGTTCTTCTCCAGGAGGTCGTCGTTCGGGACGATCGCGACCGTGGGCAGGGCGGGCTCGATGAGGGCCAGCGGGCCGTGCTTCAACTCCGAGGCGGGGTAGGCCTCGGCATGGATGTACGAGACCTCCTTCAGCTTCAGGGAGGCCTCGCGGGCCACCGGGTAGCCCCGGACGCGGCCGATGAAGAGCATCGAACGGGCCTCGGCGTACTCCTCGGCCAGCTTCTTGATCTCCTCCTCCTGCTCCAGGATCTCGGAGATCTGCCCGGGCAGCCTGCGCAGGCCCTCGATGATCCGCTTGCCGTCGCGGACCGACAGGTCGCGGGTGCGGCCCAGGTGCAGCGCGAGGAGGGCGAAGGCGACGGTGGTGTTGGTGAAGCACTTCGTCGAGACGACGCAGACCTCGGGGCCCGCGTGCACGTACATGCCGCCGTCCGCCTCGCGGGCGATCGCCGAACCGACGACGTTCACGATGCCCAGGACCCGCGCGCCCTTGCGCTTCAGCTCCTGGACGGCGGCCAGCACGTCGTACGTCTCACCGGACTGGGAGACCGCGACGTAGAGGGTGTCCGGGTCGACGACCGCGTTGCGGTAGCGGAACTCGGAGGCCGGCTCGGCGTCGGCCGGGATGCGGGCCAGCTCCTCGATCATCTGGGCGCCGATCATGCCCGCGTGGTACGAGGTGCCGCAGCCGAGGATCTTCACGCGCCGCACGGCACGCGCCTCGCGGGCGTCCAGGTTGAGGCCGCCGAGGTGGACCGTGGAGAAGCGGTCGTCGATCCGGCCGCGCAGGACGCGGTCGACGGCCTCGGGCTGCTCGTGGATCTCCTTGTGCATGTACGTGTCGTGGCCGCCCATGTCGTACGACTCGGCCTCCCACTCCACGGTGGTCGGCTCGGCCGTCGTCCGCGTGCCCTCGGTCGTGTATGTCCGGAAGTCGTCGGCCTTCAGGGTGGCCATTTCGCCGTCGTCCAGCGTCACTATCTGGCGCGTGTGCGTGACCAGCGCGGCGACGTCCGAGGCGACGAACATCTCCTTCTCGCCGATGCCGAGGACGACCGGCGAGCCGTTGCGGGCGACCACGATCCGGTCGGTGAAGTCGGCGTGCATGACGGCGATGCCGTACGTGCCCTCGACGATCCGGAGCGCCTGGCGGACCTTCTCCTCCAGGGTGTCCGCCTGGGAGCGGGCGATGAGGTGGGTGAGGACCTCGGTGTCCGTCTCGGACAGGAACTCGACGCCGTCGGCTTCGAGCTTCTTGCGCAGCTCGGAGGCGTTGTCGATGATCCCGTTGTGGACGACGGCGACCTTGTTGTCCCCCGACATGTGCGGGTGCGCGTTGTGGTCGGAGGGGGCGCCGTGCGTGGCCCAGCGGGTGTGGGCGATGCCGGTGGTGCCGGCGAAGCGCTTGGGGACCTTGGCCTCCAGGTCCCGGACCCGGCCCTTGGCCTTGACCATCTTGAGGCCGGCCGCCTTCGGCGAGGTCACGACGATGCCCGCCGAGTCGTAGCCGCGGTACTCCAGGCGCTGGAGGCCCTCGAGGAGCAGCGGCGCCACGTCACGCCTGCCGATGTATCCGACAATCCCGCACATATATAAGTACCTGGTCCCTAGCCGTAGACGATGCGGCGCAGCTGACGGAGGGTGAGCTCCGGTGGTGCGACCGCGCGGTATTTCAGATCCGCCTCGATCCGGTCGAAGATCTCCGCGTTCACCAGTCCCTGGCCCTGGAGTTCGCGGTGGCGGCGACGGACATAATCCTCGGTTGTCTCGTCGAAGTAGGCGAGAACGTCCTGAATCACCCGCAGTGCCTCGCCCCGGGAGAGGGGTGTGGTACGCGTCAGATGATCAACGAGTTCGTCGTGCACCCGACGATCCTGAGGTAAAGCGCTGGCAATCGCAAGAATCCTGCCCGATATCGGGCAACGGTCTGTTGAAACTCTTATGGGACCCTGTTCGGGGCCTGTTCACCCTGTGTCCTGCATGGCGATGGCTGCCCAGAGCACCGTTTTCAGCCATGGACACTCCTCGCATGGGCGTACCGGAGCAGCTCGCCGAGCGCATGAGCATGGCTGAGCAGCACGAGTACCTTCGCGCCAAGTTCTCGCGGCGCACGATGATCAGAAGCGGTGCCGTCACTGTCGGCGCCGTCGCGGGCGGTGCGTTCGTGCCGGGCGCCGTCGCCCAGGCCGCCACGCGGACTTCCGTACCGACGCAGACGTACCCGCAGGCCGAGAAGGTCGACGGCGCGCTCGTCGCCCCCTTCGGCCGCCACCTCGCCTGGGGCAACGACCCCCGCACGGAGATCACCGTCTCCTGGCAGGTCCCGGTCGCGGTGAAGAAGCCCTTCATCCGGATCGGCGCACACCCCTGGGACCTCTCCCGCAGGATCGAGGCCGAGGTCCGGACCCTCTACACGCCGGCCGGTGTCGGCGCCAGCGGCGACCACACCCAGTACTACCTGCACGCCAAGCTCAGCCACCTGCGTCCCGGCAGGACGTACTACTACGGTGTCGGCCACGCCGGCTTCGACCCGGCCGAGGCGCATCTGCTGGGCACGCTCGGCACCTTCACCACCGCCCCGGACCACAAGAAGCCGTTCACCTTCACGGCCTTCGGTGACGAGGGCGTCGGCTATCACGGCCTCGCCAACAACAGCCTGCTGCTCGGCCAGAACCCGGCTTTCCATCTGCACGCCGGCGACATCGCGTACGCCGACCCGGCCGGACAGGGCAAGACCGCCGACACCGGCTTCGACTCCCGCGTGTGGGACCAGTTCCTCGCGCAGACCGAGTCCGTCGCCAAGTCCGTCCCGTGGATGCCGGCCTACGGCAACCACGACATGGAGGCCTGGTACTCGCCCAACGGCTACGGCGGCGAGGACGCCCGCTGGAACCTTCCCGACAACGGCCCGGACAAGAAGAACCTCCCGGGCGTGTACTCCTTCGTCTACGGCAACACGGCGGTCATCTCGCTCGACGCCAACGACATCTCCTTCGAGATCCCGGCCAACCTGGGGATCTCCGGCGGTACGCAGACCAAGTGGCTGGAGGCGCAGCTCAAGAAGTTCCGCGCCGCCAAGGACGTCGACTTCGTCGTCGTCTTCTTCCACCACTGCGCCTACTGCACCTCCACCGCGCACGCCTCGGAGGGGGGCGTGCGCCAGGAGTGGGTGCCGCTGTTCGAGAAGTACACGGTCGACCTGGTCATCAACGGCCACAACCACCAGTACGAGCGGACGGATGTCATCAAGGCCGGCGCGGTCACCAAGAAGCTGCCGATCGGCGGCACCTCGTACCCCGAGACCGAGGGTGTCGTGTACGTGACGGCGGGCGCGGCCGGTCGCAGCCTCTACGCGTTCACCGCCCCGCTGTCCTACGAGGGCCACGAGAACGAGGTCGACTCGGTCGCCTCCTTCATCAACACCAAGGACGGCAAGGTCAACGAGACGGTCACCTGGTCGCGCGTGCGCTACCTCGACTACTCCTTCCTCCGCGTCGACGTCACCCCCGCCGCCAAGGGCCGCCTCGCCACGCTGACGGTGCGCGGTATCGCGGAGACGGGCGAGGAGGTCGACCGCTTCACGGTCGCGCGCCGCGTACGCTGAGCATGCGCGTATGCCCCGAAGGCAGGGCGTACGAGTGAGTCACGAGTGAGTCCGACAGGCGGTTCTCCCGCGCGTGTCGAGTGTTTCTACATGCGCTTGAGGACCGCCTGTTTGGCGAGTGCGAACTCGTCGTCCGTGAGTACGCCGGTCTGGTGCAGCTCACCGAGTTCGCGGAGCCGGCGGAGCTGGGCGTCGTGGTCGTGTTCGGCGGGTGTGCTGTCGGCGGCCGGTGCGGCGATCTCCTTCGGCCTCTGCGGCGGTACGTCCGCCACGGGCGCCGCCGGATGCGGCAGGCGGGCCTGGACGGCCGCCGCGACCAGCGCCATCAGAGGGTCCTTCTTGAATCCCCACAGCTCGACGGAGTTGGGGTCGTACTTCGGCGGCGCCTTGGTCGGCGCGTGCCGCACACCGAAGCGCAGGTAGCCGTTCTCCAGGCCCACCGCCGGATGCCACTCCACGGCCGCGATGTCGGCGACGGCGAGGGAACGGGGGCCGGCGGCGGCCTTCGCGTCCTCCGTCTTCCAGTTCCACTCCAGCCGGATGTGCTCACCGTCGAAGGTCACGGTGCCGTCCCCGGCCGACACGGACAGCGGTACGGCGGGCCCGGGCAGCAGATACCGGTCGACGGCACCGGACGGCACCTCGTCGAGCAGCAGCCCGTTGCGGACCTCGTCCACGAAGTACTCGGCGACGCCGTAGCGGTCGGACTCGACGTTCAGCTGGTACGGGTCGTTGGGCTCCGCCAGCTTGCCGCCGGTCGCCTGGAGCAGCGGGTCGGCGCCGTCGCGCAGCCGCAGCCTCAGGCGCCCCGACTTTCTGCCCTGCTCGAAGGAGACACCGGCCAACGCGTGGAGGGGGACGGTGAGTTCGCCCAGTTCCTTGCGGAGCAGGCTGACGTTCTTGTCACGCCCCGGGGTGAGCCGGAGGGCGTCACCGTCGAAGACCCACGTGCCGTCCTTCTGGATGATTTCCGCCATGCAGCAGATTGTTCCCGATGCCCATGACGACGGGCACCTCGCAGGACCGTACTCCGAGGTGCCCGTCTGTCTGGGGGAGCGGGTGGTGCCCTGCTTACCGGCCCGCGATCGGGTTCTTCAGGCTGCCGACGAGCTGGAGGGCGCCGGCCGGGTCCGCGAGGTCCACCATCTGCTTGTTGTTCCGGAGCTGGAGGCGGTTGAGGCAGGAGAGGGCGAACTCGGGCGCGAACATGTCGTACTGCCGGAACTTGTCGGCGAGTTCGGGCGCGGACGCCTGGTAGTCGCGGACCGTGTCGGCGACCGTACGCCAGAAGTCGTCCTCCTCCAGGACGCCTTCGGTGGCGAGGTTCGCAGCCAGGAAGCGGAAGAAGCAGTCGAAGACGTCCGTGAAGACGGACAGGAGTTTCTTGTCCTCCGGTACGTCCACGCGCAGTCGCTCGACCGTCGGCGGCAGTACCGCGTCCGGGTCCATGACGGCGATCTCCTCGGCGATGTCCTTGTAGATCGCGCGCTGGACCGTGCCGTCCCGCAGGACGAGGATCACGTTCTCGCCGTGCGGCATGTAGACCAGGTCGTAGGCGTAGAAGCTGTGCAGGAGCGGGGTGAAGTAGGCGCGGAGGTAGTCGCGCAGCCACTCCTTGGGGGTCAGGCCCGACTGCTCGATGAGTGCTGCGGCGAAGGAGCGGCCCTCGTGGTCGACATGGACCAGGGAGGCCATGGTCGCGAGGGACTCGCCGTCGCTCAGGGACGACACCGGGCTCTCGCGCCAGAGGGCGGCCAGCATCTTGCGGTACGGGGAGTAGCGGTCGGTGGCGGCCTCGTACTCCAGGTGGCGGTAGCCGACGGCCGCGCGCTCGCGGATGATCGACAGGCCCGTCGACTTCAACACCGGGTCGTTGTCGATGAGTTGGGCGAGCCAGTCGTTGATGGCCGGGGTCGCTTCCATGTAGGCGGCCGAAAGCCCGCGCATGAAGCCCATGTTGAGGACCGAGAGAGCCGTTTTGACGTAGTGCTTCTCGGGGCTGGACCGGTTGAAGAAGGTCCGGATGGACTGCTGGGCGAGGTACTCGTCGTCCCCCTCGCCCAGGCAGACCAGGTGCTGCTGGGCGATCTCGGCGGCGAAGGTGACGGTGAGCTTGTTCCACCACTGCCAGGGGTGCACCGGGATGAAGAGGTACTCGGTGGGGTCGAGGCCCTGGTCGGACAGTTTCGTACGGAAACGGACAACCGTCTCCTGGCCCAACTCCGCGCGCAGGAAGGCCTCGTACTCGATACCGACGCCCGCCGTGAACGCGGCGCGTGAGCGGTGTGCGGCCAGCCACACCAGCCGGACCGGGCTCGCGGTCTCGGGCGCGTACGAGAGGTACTCGTGCACACCGAAGCCGAGCCGCCCGTTGTTGGCGACGAAGCAGGGGTGGCCCTCCGTCATCCCGGTCTCGATCTCCTGGAAGCCGCTTCTGGCGAGCTCGGCGACGGGGATCTGCGGCTTGGTGAGCTTGTAGCAGGTACCGGAGAGGGTGGAGGAGATCTCCTCCAGGTAGACAGGCAGGACCTCGTCGCTCAGGCCGAGTGATTTCTTCAGCTCGATGAAGAAGTCGAGGGCGGAGAGCGGGAGTTCGGCCCCGTCGCGGTGCCGGGAGATGGAGTCGGCGTCGACCTGCCAGTGGTCGAGGGCGTGGCGGGCGGCGGTGAAGCGGTAGCGGGTCAGGCCGTCGTCGCCGAGGACGACGTACTGGTTGCCGGCGTTCTGGTCGCTGCCGTTCTCGCCGACCGGCTCGGGGGTGATCAGCCGTTCGTGCGCGAACTCGGCGAGGGCCTTGCGGATGAGGAGGCGGTTGGCCTGCTCCCAGCGTTCGGGGGAGAGGTGGGTCGTGGCGTCGGTGAGGCTCATATGGACACCGCCCTCTCGAACTGCTCGCGGGTGCAGAAACTCAGCAACGCCCTTTTCTCCGGCTTCTGTATCTCTCGCTCGGGCACGAACCCGACGGCTTCGTTCAGGGCGTGCACGGCCTTGTTGTCGACGTCCGGCTCGACGACGACGCGGGCGGTGTGCGGGTCCTCGAAGAGGTGGGCCAGCACGGCCGTGATGACGGCTCTGGTGAACCCGGACACGGGTGTGCCGGTCGCCGGCACCAGGAAGTGCATGCCGACGTCGCCGGGCTCGGGCTCGTACAGGCCGACCAGTTCGCGGTGGACCGGGTCGTACTGCTCCATGAGGAAGGCGGGTACACCGTCGTGGAGACCGAGGAGGGCGCGCTGGTGCTCGTCGGCGGCGACCTCCATGTAGGCACGCTCGACGTCTTCGAGCCGGGCGTCCTGCATCATCCAGTAGGCCCCCTTGGGATGCGTGAGCCAGCTGTGCAGCAGCTCGGCGTCCTGCAGGGGGTCGAGCGGACGGAAGGTGAAGGAGAGCGTGGTCGTGGAGGTCATACGGCGAACTCCTGGAAGGCGATGGACTTCTCGACCGGGTAGTACTCGCTGCCGAGCAGCTCGCCGATGATGAAGCTGTTGCGGTACGCGCCCATGCCCAGGTCGGGCGAGGTGACCGAGTGGGTGTGGACGCCGGAGTTCTGGAGGAAGACGCCGCGTCCGGTCGTGTCGATCGCGTAGTTGCGGGCGATGTCGAAGTTGCCCTGGGTGTCGTAGCGCAGCCGGTGGCGGACGGGCTTCAGGAACTCCGGCTCGGCGTACTTGTAGCCGGTGGCGAGGATCAGGCCCTGGGTGTCCAGCGTGTACTCCTTCTCCTGCTCCTCCTGGCGCAGGCCGAGCGTGTACGTTCCGCTCCTGCTCCCGCTTCCGCTTCCGCTTTCGTAAGTCACCGTGTTCAGCGCGGAGTTGGTGAGCAGCCGGGTGGGGACCGGGCCGCCGAGGTTCTTCCGGTAGAGCAGATCGAAGATCTCGTTGATGAGTTCGCCGTCGATCCCCTTGAACAGGCCCTTCTGCTCCTGCGTGAGGCGGTAACGGGTCCGCTCGGGCAGCGCGCGGAAGTAGTCGATGTACTCCGGGGAGGTCATCTCCAGCGTGAGTTTCGTGTATTCGAGGGGGAAGAAGCGGGGCGAGCGTGTCACCCAGTTGAGCCGGTAGCCGTGTACGTCGATCTCACTGAGGAGGTCGTAGTAGATCTCGGCGGCGGACTGGCCACTGCCGACGAGCGTGATCGACTCCTTGGCCTGCAACTCCCGCTTGTGTCGTATGTATTGGGAGTTGTGGATGAAGTCGCCGGCCAGCTCCGCGCACGCGTCCGGGATATACGGGGGAGTGCCTGTGCCGAGGACGAGCTTGCGCGCCCGATAGCTGTCACCGGCGGCCGTGCGGACGACGTACAGGTCGTCCTCGTACGCGTAAGTCACGTCGGTGACCGTGGTGTTGAAGCGGACGCTGCGCAGTTTGTTCGCGGCCCAGCGGCAGTAGTCGTCGTACTCGACGCGCAGCGGGTAGAAGTTCTCGCGGATGTAGAACGAGTACAACCGGCCCGATTCCTTCAGGTAGTTGAGGAAGGAGTATGGGGAGGTGGGGTCGGCGAGGGTGACGAGGTCCGACATGAACGGTGTCTGGAGATGGGCGCCGTCGAGGAACATCCCGGAGTGCCATTCGAAGTCGGGCTTCGATTCGAGGAAGACGCCGTTGAGTTCGTCGATCGGCTCGCTGAGGCAGGCCAGGCCGAGGTTGAAGGGGCCGAGACCGATCCCGATGAAGTCGTAGGCCCTGTTCGTGTTCGTGTCCGTGTTCGTCATGGCTTCGGCTTCAGGAAGCGATGGACGTGACGGACGCGAGGGAAGCGACGGACGCGAGGCGGTCAACGGAGTCTCCCAGGTACTGCTCGGCATGGCCGGCGATCAGGTCGAGTACGGCGGTGATGTCGTCCGTAGTGGTCTCGGGGTTGAGCAGGGTGAACTTGAGGTAGTGGCGTCCGCCGACCTTCGTCCCCGCGACCACGGCCGCGCCGGAGGCGAACAGGGCCTTGCGGGCGTACAGGTTGGCGCGGTCGATCGCCGAGGGGTCGGTGACGGCGGCGGGGATGTAGCGGAAGACGAGGGTGGAGAGGGAGGGTTCGACGACGACGTCGTAGCGCGGGTCGGCGGCGAGCAGTTCCCAGCCCTCCTGGGCCAGGTCGCAGACCTCGTCGAAGAGCTCGCCGATGCCGTCGGCGCCCATCACACGCAGGGTCATCCACAGCTTGAGGGCGTCGAAACGACGTGTCGTCTGGAGGGACTTGTCGACCTGGTTGGGGATGCGCTCCTGCACCATGCGGCGCGGGTTGAGGTACTCCGCGTGGTAGGTGGCGTGGCGGAGGGTGGCCGCGTCCCGGACCAGCACGGCGCTCGAACTCACCGGCTGGAAGAAGGACTTGTGGTAGTCGACGGTGACCGAGTCGGCGCGCTCGATGCCGGTGAGGAGGTCGCGGCGCCTGACCGAGGCGAGCAGTCCGCAGCCGTAGGCGGCGTCGACGTGCAGCCAAGTGCCGTACTGGGCGCAGAGTTCGGCGATTTCGGGCAGCGGGTCGATGGAGCCGAAGTCGGTGGTGCCGGCGGTGGCGACGACGGCCATGGGAACCAGCCCGTCGCGCTCGCAGCGCTCCAGCTCGTGGGCGAGGGCGACGGTCTGCATCCGCTTGTCGTGGTCGACGGGGACGGGGACGACGGAGTCGGGTGCGAGGCCGAGCAGTTTCGCGGACTTCTTCACGCTGAAGTGAGAGACCTCGGAGGCGAAGATGCGCAGTTCGGCGAGGGAGTCGCTCTTGGCTTCCTCCCGGGCCAGCAGCAGCGCCTGCAGGTTGGACTGGCTCCCGCCGCTGGTGAAGATGCCGTCGGCGGCGGGGCCGAGGCCGATGCGCTCGTTGGTCCAGTCGATCAGTTTGCGCTCGATGAGGGTGCCGCCGGCCGACTGGTCCCAGGTGTCGAGGGAGGAGTTGACGGCGGAGAGGATCGCCTCGCCGAGCACCGCGGGTATGACGACCGGGCAGTTGAGGTGGGCGAGGTAGCGGGGGTGGTGGAAGTAGATCGCGTCGCGCAGATAGACCTCTTCGAGCTCGTCGAGGGCGGCGGCCTCGTCGAGGAGGGGCCTGTCCAGGTCGATCCGGTCGATGCGGGGGGCGAGGGCGTCGACCGTGACGCCGGTGAACGGACGGTCCGTGGTGGCGAGTTTCGCCGCCACCCGCTCGACTCCTTCGGTCACGGAGCGGCGGTACCGCTCCGCGGTCGTGTCATTGAGCAGGTGCGAGCGCATCGGGGAAGCCTCCGGGGGACAGAGAGGGCAGGGCACGTGCAGGTTCGACCCGTCGAACGGTCTAACTTAGGTTAGCCTAACCTAAGTTTCCGTGTGAACTCCTGCCTCACCCGTCACAGCTGTGATCCAGGCCTCTGCCGTCATTCGGGCTGCTCACGCAGCTGTTCCTCGCTGAGCCCGCGCCGCCAGTAACCGACGAAGGTGACGGCCCGACGGTCGATCCCGCGTTCCCGCACGAGATGCCGGCGCAACTCCTTCACGGCGGAGGACTCACCCGCGATCCAGACGTACGGCCGCTCGGCGGAGGGGAGTTGGGCGGCCCGGATCGCTTCCAGGGCTGTGGGGGCGCCTGTGCCTGTGTGTGCGCTTGCGCTTGTGCCTTTTCCTGTTCCTGCGCCCGCGCCGCGCACGAGCCACGTGATCTCGGCGTCGGCGGCGGTCGCCAGATCCTGGATGTCCCCGGCCTGCCCGGCCTCCAGCCAGACCTGTGCCCGGGTGCCGGCGGGCAGTTGTTCGAGGATCGCGGAGGCGGCCGGTACGGCGGTCTCGTCGGCCCAGATGACGACGAGATCGGTACCGGTCGGCGGGCGGAAGCGGATCGCGCGGTTGTCGGCGACCGCCGGTCCGAGCAGCAGGACGCGGTCACCGGCGCCGGCCCGGGAGGCCCAGAGGGAGGCCGGTCCGGCGGGGGCGACGGCGGCGGGTTCGACGCCGTGCAGTACGAAGTCGATGTCGATCTCCGTCGTACGGCCGCGGGCGTCGGCGCGCAGAGCGCGGAGCGTGTACGAGCGCATCACCGCCCGTACGTCATCGGGGAGTTCACGCCATCCCTGCCACCATCCGTCGCCCAGCTCGACGGGCACGGCGGGGGCGTCCTGCCCCGGGTGCGGAAGGAAGAGGGAGAGACTCTGGTCGCGCCCGGCGGAGGCGAAGAAGGCGAGATCGTCCCCGGCGAAGGTGACGCGGACGAGGGACAGCCCGAGGCGGGCGGTGCGTACGACTTGGAGGGCGAAGAACCGGAAGGGGGCGGCAGTGGCGGTCGTCATGACTCCTCCTGAGGTGATGTCGGAGGGCGCGACGACGCGCCCCCGAAGGGGCGCGGGGCTGTGACATTTGCGGCTCCGCCGCGGGGCGCGACCAGCCACAGCGGACGCGCGGTTCCCCACGAACAAGCTGACTCACGGCGCGAATTGAGGCGCCGGGTGTTAACCGACCTTCTTCGCGCTCTCGATCGCCTCCGCGAGGCTCGTGAGAAGCGGCGTGCACTTGTCGTAGGACAGGATCGGCTCGGGATTACGCGCGATCACCTGCCCCGCCTTCACCGCGGGCAACTGCTTCCAGGTCGCCTCGGTGATGTCCGCGGGCTGAATCGCCGACGTACGGTTGTCCATCATGATCACGTCGGCCCCGTACTTGTCGACGTTCTCCCAGCTCAGGTTCTCGTACCAGCCGCCGCTCGCCTTCAGGGCATCGGCGGAGGGCTCGACGAAGTTCACGCCGAGGGCCTTGAAGTACTCCAGGTCGATGGAGAGGTTGGAGCCGGAGACGTAGAAGATGTCCTGGCTCGCGGAACCCACCAGCACCTTGATGTTCGGCTTGGCCTTGGTGGCCGCGCGCAGCCGGGCGGCGGCATCCTCGAAGGCCTTCTTCGCGGCGGTCACCTTGGCGGAGGTGGTGTCCGCGCCGAGGGTCTTGGCCAGCTCCAGCATGCGCTGCAGTGGCTGGTCCAGCTGGATGTCGAACACGGAGATACCGACGGTCGGGGCGCCGACGGCGAGGATCTTGTCCTTGGACTCCTCCGGGACGTACCAGAGGGTGCCCGCGCTGTCGAACATCGTGGTGACGAGGAGGTCCGGGGCGAGGGCCGCGTACTTCTCGATGTTGAACTGGCCCCACTCGTTGCCGAGGACGGTCACCTTGGTGACGTCCATGTCGCCGGCCTGGACGTCGGCCTTGCCGTCCTTGGTCGTGGTCGGGCCGAAGACACCCTTGACCTCGACGCCGTAGTCGTAGAGCGCGGCGGCGACACCGGTGAAGGCGACGATGCCGGCGGGCACCTTGTCGGCCTTGGCGCTCTGGCCGCGGTCGTCCTTGAACGTCCAGGGCCCGGCGGGAGCGGCGGCGGCCTTCGATGCGTCCGGGTCCGCGCCACCGCTTTTCGCGTCTTCGTCCCCACAGGCCGCGAGGACGGCCCCGAGGCCGAGGGCGCTGCCTGCGGCGAGGATGCCGCGGCGGGAGAGTTGGGTGGCACGGGCGTTGGACATGAGATGGCTGCTTTCGAACAGGGCGGTTCGGCCCGCCGGACAATTCGAAAGGTAGGTTAGCCTAACCTCAGTCGATGTCCAGGGGGTGGTTCGGGGGAGTGGGGTGTGCGGGGTGGCATGCACCTGATTCTGTGAAAGACCTGTGGATCGAAGGTGTGCGGCCCTTCTGGATGATTGTTCAAGCGTTGAGATGGCTCTTGTGTCGCGAAGGTGAAGGAAGTCTAGGTGGCTCGATAGTGGGTCGCTGAACGGCCGCGAGGCCCGACCCGGCCAGGGTCGAGCCTCGCGAAGGCGCGGGTGCGCATGCCGGACTGTCGTCGGCACGGCACTTTTCAGCCATGGTTACGACAGGACGACCCCAGCCCCCTTCTGGAGGAGCGTGTTGCCGCCGTCGTCGTGCCAGTCGATCTCCACGCCGTCGACGAAGCCCGAAGTGACCACAGTGCAGGCCGAGTTGCCGACGGACACCCCGCGAGCCGGGGAGGCCCCCTGGGAACCGTCGTCATCGTTCCCGGCGGTGACGAGGAGGCCGTCGGCGAGGACCTTGGCAGTGGTGTTCCGTACCTTCAGGCCGGCGTAACCGGCCCCACCCGTACCGCCGTTGCGGCCGTCGCGGTCAGTCGGCCGCCGCTGAGGTGGATGATGCCCATGGGGGCCTTTTTGTTGATCGAGGCCACTTGAGTACGGGGCGATCTGATGGTCGGCTTCAAGTCACTCGTGCTCGCTCTCTGTCGGGAGTGTGGTTCGGTAGCCGCCAGCTTGGCGGGTGACACGCATAGGCAAACATCGATTTTGAGCCTCAATGGGACTTGGTGGACGGCGCGTTGGTGCTCGGTTCGCGCGTCTTTGGCGTCGATGTGTTCACTTTGAAATTGCTTGACCGTTCTCGATCAACTGTGTTGGATATGGGAGCTCGTAAAGATCACGTAAAACTGGGGTGGGGAATGGGTGGGGACTCTTTGCGCTGCCCGCAGCGCGGAAGCGTCGGGCGTGCGAGACGGGTTGTCTCTGGTCTGACGGTCACGGCGTTGCTAGCGGCTCTGCCCGCCCTGGGCGTCACCACGTCGGTGGCGCGAGCCGACGATGCGGAGCCGGCGAAGTCCGAGGCATCGGCTGCGCTGGAGCAGGCGGCGGCCTCCGGTGAAGCGGTCGAAGTCGTCGGTGCGCGCGAGGAGTACGCCACGACGCACGCCAACCCTGACGGTTACTCGTTCACCCTGACGCAGTCCGCCGTCCCCGTGCGCGTCGCGCGGCCGGACGGCTCGTGGGCGGCGCCGGACGCGACGTTGGAGCGCCGGGCCGACGGCTCGATCGGGCCGAAAGCGGCGGTGGCCGACATCTCCCTCTCCGCCGGTGGTGACGGCGGGGCACTGGTGAAGCTGGCGGAGGACGGCCGTTCGCTGAGCCTGGGCTGGCCCGGCAGTCTTCCGACACCGGTACTGGACGAAGCGTCCGCCACGTACGCGGAGGTGCTGCCCGGGGTCGACCTGCGGATGACGGCGACGGTGGAGGGCGTCCGGCAGGTGCTGGTCGTCAAGTCCGCCGAAGCAGCCGCCAATCCGGAGCTGGAGCGGATCGAGTTCTCCCTCAAGACGCAAGGCCTGACGGTGGCCACCCGGGCGGGCGGTGGCCTTGCCGCCATGGACGAGGACGGCAACACGGTGTTCCGTTCACCGGCCGCACGTATGTGGGACTCGGCAGGGGATACCGCCGACACGGGGACGACGACCATGTCGCTCGCCGCCGCTGACGACGAACCCGTCGTGGACGGCCATGGTGAGATCTCCGCCGACCCGGCCGAAGGCCCCGGCAACGGTGACGCCTCCGCTGTACTGCCCGTGGAACTGACCGACGACGCGGTGGCCGTGGTGCCGGACGCGGGCCTGCTGAACGGTGAGAACACGGTCTACCCGCTGTACATCGACCCGGACGTGGGCCTGAACGAATCCGAGCGCACCGTGCTGTCCTCCGACGGCGACACTTTCTACAACTTCGCCGGCGGTGACGACGGTGAGGGTGTCGGCCTGTGCGGCACGTACGTCACCGGCGGCTACGCGTACTACTGCGGCTCGGGCTACCGGCAGCGCATGTACTTCGAGTTCGGGTCGGCCCAGCTCGCGGGCAAGCGGGTGCTGGACGCGACTTTCCGGGTGACCGAACGTTTTTCGATGTCCTGCGACAAGACGGTCGTCGACCTCGTCCGTACCGGCAACATCTCGTCGGCGACCAACTGGCCGGGCCCGACGGCGAACTGGGATGTGATGGGCGACCAAAGGGTCGCCGCAGGGCGTGGGACGGCGTGTTCTCCGAGCCAGCCGGACGCGCCGATCGAGTTCAATGACGACCCAGCCAAGAGCTACCAAAACCTCACCCACACGGTGAAGGTCTTCGCGGACGGTGGCTTCTCCCGGCTGACCTTGATGCTGAAGGCGCACGACGAGGGCGACCCCAATGGCTGGAAGCGGTTCGACGACGATGCCGCCCTGGCGGTCAAGTACGTGGGGCTGCCCGCTGTGCCGACTTATCCCGGAATCGTGCAGGGCAACAGTGTCAGATGCTCGACGAAATCCGCCGTCCCGGATGTCGTCGCGGACCCGACTCCGATACTGACGGCACGACCGCAGACCGCAGCAGGCGGTGAACGCTACGCACATCTGCGGGCGCACTTCTACGTCCAGAAGAAGCAGGACGACGGCAGCTGGGCACTGGTCACCGAACCGGTACGGCCCACCAGCGGTTCCGTGGACGACAACGAGCAAGTGAAGGCCGTCACGCCTATCGCGTTCGCCGATAAGAAGACATACCGGTTGGCGGTGTTCACACGGTCGCTCTACAACAACGACGCCAGCTATCTACAGTCGTCCAGCACGGTGACCACCAAAAAGGACTGGTGCTACTTCAAGATCGACACCTCTGGTCCGAAGAAGCCGGTGATCACCTTCGGCGGTCCGTACATCGAGTGCCCCGGCAACGACTGCGACCCGCGTGGCGGCCCGGGGATCAAGGGGAAGTTCACCTTCTCCCGGAACCCCGGGGACGACACGGTCAACAACGGCTACCACTACAAGCTCTCCACCGACGACGAATGGTCGCAATGGTTTTCCGGGGACACCGTGACTCTGTGGATCACACCGTCCCGGAAAGGCACGTTGACGCTCGAGGTCCAGGCGAGAGACAGCGTCGGCGAGGGTGACACGGCGGCGGTGGACTTCAAGGTCGCCGAGGGCCAACCGGCAGTCGGGCGTTGGCACTTCAACGACTACACCCCCGACCCCGCCACGACCGAGCTCTCGGCCGCCGACACCGCCACAGAGGGCACGAGGCACCCCATGGCGTTGCACGGCGCGGGCGCGGGCTGGTCCTTGCTGGCGAGGCGGGGCGACGCGGACTACTCCTTGTGGTTGAACGGCGATCCCGACGACGCCGCCCGGCAGTCGGGATACGCGGCCACCTCGGAGGCAGCGGTCGACACGAGGTTCCCCTTCACCGTCTCGGCATGGGCCAACCTGAGTGACGCGTCCGCCAGCCGGACAGTCATCTCCCAGACGGGAAGCGACAACTCCAACTTCACTCTCTACTACTCGTCGGGCGTGCAGCGCTGGGTGTTCCTGTGGAGCTGGTACGAGAACGGCGTACGCAAGTATCAGAGCGTCAACGCGAGTGCCACAGGCGTACCACTCAACACGTGGGTCCACGTGGCGGGCTCTTATGACGCCGAGAACCGGGCGATCCGGCTGTACGTGAACGGCCAGCCGCAGGGGGCGCCGGTGGCGGTGCCCAGCACGTCGGACGCGATGGTCGCGGGTGGCGCTCTGCAGGTCGGCCGGGTCGCGTTCACCTCGGGCGGCACCTACCAGAACTACATGAGCGGCCGTGTCGACGAAATGGCTGTCTGGCAGCGGCTGCTGACCGACAACGACGTGGCGACCGAGGCCCAGCTGCTGGACGTGAACAACAAGGCGTACGTCGAGCAGGTGGCGGACTGGAATCCGGACGGTGCGGGAGTCGGCACTGGCCCGTTGGCAGATGCTGTCAGTGGCTACAAGCGGTCACTCACCCTCTCCAACGGGGCTTCGCTCGATGGCAAGGCAATCGCGCTCGACGGCACGAACGACACGGCCACCGCTGCGGGCCCAGTTGTGGACGACACGGGGGCGTTCACAGTGACCACGGCAGTGGAGTTGGACACCGAAGTCATGGCACGCAAGGCCGACGGCTACGTCTCCCAGGTCGTCGGCCAGCGAGGCGCCGACGGTTCCTCCTGGGGCCTGTGGTTCGAGAAGACCGCCAGTGTGGACGATCCGCAGACCGAGACGAAGACCGTCGAGGGTAAGTGGTACTTCGGCCGGTTGACCAATGGGACTTGGACGGCCGTGGTCTCCGAGGAGGCCGCGATGGTTACGCCCAACAGCGTCACACAGCTGACCGGTGTGTTCGATGCCCCCGCGCGCACGATCAGCCTCTATATCGGTGGCAACCAGGACGGCGCGGACCTCGAATACACGGCGATGTCGGGTTCGGGCGACTTCGCGGTCGGCACGGGCTTCGTCGACTCCGCCTGGGGCCACTACCTCGCAGGCCGAATCCCCCGGATTCGGATCTGGGCCGGGGCCATGTCCGGGCAGCAGGTCGGCGACACCGGGGGTGGCACGGATGGCTGACCTTTCGTCTCACCGACCGTCCGTCGTCCGGTCGTCCTCTGTTCGCCTTGATCACGTGGGGGGTTGTGCTGTGAGCGCTGGAAGACGTGGGGTCCGTGCCAGGATCAGACGTGTGGTCTTCAGTCGACGCATGCTGTCGGCCTTGGTGATGACCCTCGTCGTGTCGACTGTTGTCGCGGCCCCCGTCCAAGCGGCGGACAGCGTCGGAGGCCTGGGCAAGCCCAAGCTGCCGGAGCAACTGGTCACCGAGGTACACGAGTTCTCCGGGCAGAGCGCCAAGAAGGCCCGGGCGCGAGTGGCCGAGACCCGTGCGGAGAACGCCGAACAGGGCAGACGCGCCCGCGCTGAGCAGACCGCGACCTGGCCGAAGGCGGGGTCGGCGAAGGCGGGGCTCGCAGGCAAGGGCAAGGCCGCCCGGCTGACGGCCGGCGGTCTCCCGGTGACTCTGACCGGCACGCGCGACGGAGCCTCGGGCGACGCCCGTGTCGAGGTCCGCAGCCGCAAGGCGACCGAGGCCGCCGGCATCAAGGGCGTACTGCTGACCGCGACGGCTACCGCCCCCGGCACCGCCGAAGTCAGCGTCGACTACTCGGACTTCGCCTCCGCGTACGGCGGTGGCTGGTCCGGTCGGCTGCGACTGTTCCAACTCCCGGCCTGTGCGTTGACGACGCCGAACAAGGCGGCCTGCCGAGAGCGGACACCACTCGACTCCGACAACAACATCTCGGGCCAGACCGTCTCGGCCAAGGTATCCCTCGCTGCAGAACCTGGAGCACCGACGGCTCAGAAGAGCTCGTCGACGCCCAACTCCACTGCTAAGAGCGCCACTTCGGCCTCCTCTGCTTCCTCTGCGGTGACCGTCCTGGCCCTAGCGGCGACTGCGGGCGCTTCCACGTCCGGCGCGGGCGACTACACGGCGAGCCCGCTCTCCCCTGCCTCCAGCTGGGAGGCAGGCGGCTCCTCCGGCGCCTTCACCTGGTCGTACGACATGGCCGTGCCGCCCGCTGCGGCCGGACCGTCCCCGTCACTGTCGCTGTCCTACGACTCCGGCAGCGTTGACGGCCGTACCGCTTCGACGAACAACCAGTCGAACCCGGTCGGCGAGGGCTTCGAGATCTCCTCGTCCTCGTACATCGAGCGCTCCTACGGCAGCTGCGACAAGGACGGGCAGACCGACAAGTTCGACCTGTGCTGGAAGTTCGAGAACGCCTCGATCGTCCTCAACGGCAAGTCGAGCAAGCTGGTCAAGGTCGATGCCGCTGACAAGACCGACGACGTATGGCGGCTGAGCTCCGACGACTCCTCCACCGTCGTCCGCTCCACCGGCGGCGACAACGGCGACGACGACGGCGAGTACTGGACCGTCACCACCGGCGACGGCACGAAGTACGTCTTCGGGCAGCACAAGCTCCCCGGCGCGGCCACCACCGACCGCACCAACTCCGTATGGACGGTGCCGGTCTACGGCAACGACTCCGGCGAGCCTGGCTACGACAAGGGTTCCGCCTTCGCCGGCCGTTCGCTCACCCAGGCCTGGCGCTGGAACCTGGACTACGTCGTGGACCTCCGCGGCAACGCCATGACGTACTGGTACACCCCCGAGACCAACTACTACGCCCAGAACGACGCTGCCACCGCCACCGCTAAGTACACCCGCGGCGGCTACCTCACCGAGATCCGCTACGGCCAGAACAAGGACACCCTGTTCTCCGGCGTGACCTCCGACAAGGTCACCTTCTCCTACACCGAACGCTGCACGGTCTCCGACTGCGGCGAACTGACGGACTCCTCCGCCCCCAAGTGGCCCGACGTCCCCTTCGACTCGATCTGCGCTTCCGGGGCCGACTGCGACGCGTCCAGCCCGTCCTTCTTCACCCGCAAGCGCCTGACCGGCGTCAACACCCACGCCTGGTCGGCCGCGACGAGCGCGTTCACCGCCGTCGACTCCTGGGCACTGGACCAGGACTTCAAGGACGGCAACGACCTGGGTGACACCTCCGACCACAGCCTGGTCCTGGAGTCCGTTCAGCACACAGGCAAGAACGGCACCGCCATCAAGCTCGATCCGGTGACCTTCACCTACGAGATGCGGCCGAACCGGGTCGACAGCGATCAGGACAACATCCTGCCCCTCAACCGTCCCCGGATCAGGACGGTCACCTCCGAGACGGGCGCCGTCACCACGGTCACCATCTCCGGCCCGGAGTGCGTGCGCGGCTCGAACATGCCGGCCGCCGAGGACGACAACTCCAAGCCCTGCTACCCGCAGTACTGGAACATCAACGGAGCCGACCAGGCATCCATCGACTGGTTCCACAAGTACCGGGTCACCGCTGTCACCAGCGCAGACCCGTACAGCCAGAGCGCGGACATCGAGAACGCCTACACCTACGCCGATCCCGCCTGGCACTACAACGACGACCCGCTCACCCCCGAGGCCGAGCGCACATGGTCCGTCTGGCGCGGCTACGGCAAGGTCACGTCCACCAAGGGCATCGCGGGCGCCACCCAGAGCAAGACGGTCTCCACCTACCTGCAGGGCATGCACGGCGACAAGCTCAAGGGCACCGCCACCACACGGTCCGCCTCGGTCGCCGGCATCGACTTCACCGGCCTGGACGTCGCCGACCAGACCGACAGCGACCCGTACGCGGGCTTCCTGCGCGAGCGGATCACCTACAACGGTTCGACGCCGGTCAGCGTGACCGTCAACGACCCCTGGTACCGCACCACGGCCACCCATAGCGCCTCGAACACCAAGGCCTACTACGTCCGTACGGCAAGGGCCTTCACGCACACCTATCTGACGGCGAAGGCATCCTGGCGCACGCGCACCACAGCCACCACCGAATGGGATGCCTACGGACAGCCTCTGAAGGTGTACGACGAGGGCGACGCGGCCGTCACCGGCGACGAGACGTGCACCCGCACCTGGTACGCGGCCAACGACGCGCTCGGTATCAACTCCCTGGTCACCCGTACCCGAGTGCTCGGCAGGGCTTGCACGCCCGCCGAGACCGACCTGGCTCTGCCCACGTCATCGGCCACACGCGGCGACGTTCTGTCCGACACCGCGATGGTCTACGACGGCACGTCCACGACCGCCGCCTGGTCCGCGTCCCAGACCCTGACCAAGGGCGAGGTCACCTGGGTCGGCCGCCCCACCGCCTATCCGGCGGCGGCCACCAACGGCGAACGCCACCCGTCCGCATGGCAGACGACCAGCAGGACGACGTACGACACCCTGGGCCGTGTCGCCACGGTAACCGATACCGACGGCAACACGATGGCCACGTTCTACGTCCCCGAGGCAGTGGGCCCGCTGACCCGGACCAAGGTCACCAACGCCAAGACGCAGAGCACCTTTGTCTACGCGGACTACGCCCGAGGCCTGCCGACCAAGGTCTACGACATCAACAACAAGATCACTGAGACGACGTACGACGCCCTCGGCCGCCAGACCGCGACGTGGCTGCCCAACCGCTCCAGCGCCAGCGACTACAGCCCCAACTACACGTACGCCTACTCGGTCACCAACTCCGACAACTCCTGGTCCTCGACCTCGACGCTCAAGGCCGACGGCACCACGTACAACACCAGCTACGCCATCTACGACTCACTCCTGAGGCCGCTCCAGAGCCAGAGCCCCACCCCTCAGGGCGGCCGGCTGCTCACGGACACCCGCTACAACGACCGCGGCCTGGCCTACCAGACGTACGCCGATGCCTTCGACTCCGAGAGCCTTCCCTCCGGCGAGTACTCCGCAGTGGCGTACGGCCGTAGCCCCAAGCAGTCGGTGACTGTCTTCGACGGCGCGGAACGGCCCGTGACCAGTACCTTCTACGTCGTCGGTGTGGAGAAGTGGAGTACCAGCAGCACCTACACGGGTGACTCCACCGCGACGACCGCCCCGGGCGGAGGCTCGGCCGCCCGCACGATCGTGGACGCCCAGGGCCGCACCAAGGAAACCCGCGAGTACGAGGGCGCCAGCCCGGCCGACACCGGCTTCGGCGCCACGGTGGGCGCGACCTACACGTCCACGAAGTTCACGTACACCCGCGACGGCAAGCAGTCCACAATCGCGGGCCCGGACAGCTCATGGTCGTACCTCTACGACCTGTTCGGCCGTCAGACCTCCGCCACCGATCCCGACATGGGCACGACGACCACCGGTTACACGGCTCTGGACCAGGTCTCCTGGACCAAGGACGCGGCGGCCCGGATCGTCATCAGCGCCTACGACGTGTTGGGTCGTACCACCGGCACCTGGTCGGCCCCTGCCACGGCGGACCTGTCCTCCACCGCCGAGGAAAAGGTCGACGCGAACAAACTCACCGCGTACACCT
This sequence comes from Streptomyces sp. NBC_00576, assembly GCF_036345175.1. Taxonomy (NCBI): domain Bacteria; kingdom Bacillati; phylum Actinomycetota; class Actinomycetes; order Kitasatosporales; family Streptomycetaceae; genus Streptomyces; species Streptomyces sp. NBC_00576. The sequence continues at coordinate 7,168,992 of NZ_CP107780.1, forward strand.
ACGACGGGGTCGCCAACGCCAAGGGTCAGCGGGACTCGGCCACCCGCTATGTCGGCGGAGCAGTCACTACCGGCAGTGCTTACACGAAGAGGGTCACGGCCTTCGACAGCCTGTACCGGGCCACCGCCACCAAGCTCGAACTGCCGGAGAGCGACCCGCTGGTGGCCAAGAAGGCCGTCGCCGACAGGACACTGACTTTCACCGCGGACTACCGTATCGACGGAACTCTGCAAAGCTCCACGGAACCCGCCGCCGGTGGCCTTGCGTCGGAGCAGGTCATATACAAGTACGACGGTCTTGGTCTGAACACCCAGACCGAAGGCACCAGCGCTTACCTGCTGGACGCCAGCTACACCTCCCTGAGCCAGCCCCAGGTGCTCAGCCTGGGCAAGTCCGAGGCCGAGGGCACCTACAACACGTACATCAACAACCAGTACGAGACAGGCACAGACCGCCTCCTTAGGTCGTCCGTCACCGACGACACGCACGCGTACGCGCTCCAGCAGTTGAACTACGCATACGACGCTGCGGGCAACGTCACGTCCATCTCGGACCCGATGACCCTCGGCGGCACCGGCGTCGCGGACAACCAGTGCTTCGCCTACGACGGTCACCGCCGTCTGACCGACGCCTGGACCCCGGCGGCAGCGGACTGCTCCACGGCCAACCGCACGACGGCCAAACTGGGCGGCGCGGCCCCGTACTGGACGTCGTACACGTACAAGGACTCGGGCCTGCGGGCGACCGAGGTCACCAAGACCAGCAGTACGCCCACGACCAGGACGTACTGCTACGACAGCACGAAGACCCACCGCCTCCTCGCCACCACCGCCACCACCACCTGCACCGGCGTCACCTCGGCCTACGCTTACGACGCGACGGGCAACACCACGACCCGGCCGGACGGCACGGCGAGCCAGACCCTGTCCTGGTCGGCGGAGGGCAAGCTCGACACCCTCAAGGAGGGCACCAGCACCACCGGTTACGTCTACGACGCCGATGGCAGCCTCCTGATCCGCCGCAACGCGGCCGGTGAGACGGTCCTGTACCTGGGGGCGACTGAGGTCCACCTCGACACGTCGACGTCGACGGCGAAGTTCTGGGCCCAGCGCTACTACACCGGCGCCGGCTCCACGATCGCCCTGCGCACCAACAAGTCGGGCACGGACAAGCTGGCCTGGCTGGCTGCGGATCACCACGGCACGAGCAGCCTCGCTGTGGACAACGCGACCAAGGGGATCACGAAGCGCTACAGCACGCCGTTCGGCGCGGACCGGGGCCAGCCGACCTTCGGTCCGTGGCCCGACGACAAGGGATTCCTCGGGGCGTCTGCGGACTCCGGTACGGGGCTGACGCATCTGGGGGCGCGTGAGTACGAGCCGTCGACCGGGCGGTTCATCAGCGTCGACCCGCTGCTCAACGTGGCCGAGCATCAGTCGCTCAACGGCTATACCTACGGCAATAACAACCCCGCCACACTCTCCGATCCCGCGGGTCTCGACCCGTGCGGTGGCCTCAAGTGCGGTCATGAAGGAGACGATTGCAGCGACGCCAGCATCTACTGCTACGGATCCAAGTCGGACGGCACGGCAGACACCACGGGCGTGGTCCCTTCGGGGGGCGGCGGTACGGCGAGTGCCAGTAGTACAGGAGATACCGTCAGCGATGGTAAGGGCCGTGAAACCCCCCACTGCGGATACAACATTTCCTCTTGCGGCGTAACCCCATATCAGGGGAACTTTGGGGATAGCACCAATGTGCCCGTTATTCCCGAGGAGGCGCAGAAGGAAGTCAGGATTGCCGCGTGCGGATGGGTTCCTGTACTCGGTGCTGGATGTGACGCCTACGACCTCAAGCGGGCTGTCGACGACGGTAACGGATGGGGAATCGCCGCCGCTGTCGTCGGATTTCTTCCTTTCGGCGACTCCGTCAAGGTACCCAACGCGCTTAGGCGGATAAAGGACGCGGTGAAGCTGTCCAGGCCCGCGAAGCTCACACAAGACATGGCGAAATGGAAGAATCGCTCATTGGTTATTGGGGGCGAGAAAATTCTGGTGGATTCATCGGGCATGAAACATATTCTGTCGCGCCACCACCCCAAGTACTGGGACGGCAGTGTGAAGAAACAGCAGACATTTTTCGGCAAGGAGATGTCGATCGATGGCGTGGGAGACGCGATCACTCAAATCATTCGTGACAAGCGCGACGATGTGATTTCAAACGGGGGCGCGTCCGGCTCGTACCAGATCAGGGGTGAGTACAATGGTGAGCGCTATGTCGTCGGCTTGAACAACGGCAGGGTGGCGCAGTTCTATCCGGCCTACTAGTCGGATGGCTTAACAGGGTAGGGTCGGCGCCTCTGGCGCCGACCCTCTTTTTCACCACACGACACATTTGAAGGGGTGGCTTCGTGATTGAAATTTCTACGTATCTCCGGAATTCGATTGGCGGGTTTGTCGCAGTTGACGAAATCGCTTCGTACGACGGAGACCCATTGTATGTGGAGGGAGCCCTGGAGCTCACAGTCAACGGCGTGCAATTGATCGATAAAAGCATGTGGGACTACGTCGACCAGTTGTGGGCCTATCTCGTCCAGTTGGTCATCGAGGTTAGAAAGGCTGGCCGCGCCGAAGTGCTGTTCCCAGATCAGCCAATCTGTCTATCCATTGAGCGGGTCGGAAAATCCGACCTCTTGGTCCGTTGTGAAGCTGGTGATGGTAAGCGCGTCGCTCGTGTCTCCGAAGAGGAGCTCTCAGCCGCAGTCGAGCGGGCTGCGGAAGGTTTCTTCAATTCCATGCTTGTCCTGATCCCGCAGAACCGTCATGGATACGAGTATGAGTTGCAGAGGGCCAAGTCCTTGCGGCCTCGGTGAGGAATGCTCTCGCGGCAGCCTGTGGATCGATGCCCAACTCCTTCCGGTGATCGAGGAAGGCTGGACTGCTCGTCCGACAACCAATTGTCGGTTCCAGTGATGTGGACGTGATAGCGCCTAACGGTTCGCGCATCGCCGTCGGCGACAAGCCAAAGGACAAAAACTTGGCGGCGCTTGGCCAGAACTGCGGATCCTCAGGTGGGCGCCGAATAGCAGGGTGTTGCACTCTTGAGTAATGACCAGACGCTTTCGGCGAGGTTGAGCTCGGGAGTGTAGGCAGGAATGTAAACCGACTCACGGGCACCTGGCGGAACCAACCTGCCGCTCCAGCAGCTTGGCCTCCTTCTGGACCGTGCACCCCTGGTGGAACACCCGGCCGGTCGGACCGAGTCAGGTGGCCGTGCCTGAAGTGTCCCTCTTGAGTACCTCAACGAACGTGGCGAAGGCCCTGGGCGGGAAGGTGAGCGTGCCCCGGGCCGGATCCTTGGAGTCGCGTATGGCTATGTGGGTGCATGCATCCGCTATCTCCACGCAGGTGTTCCCGTCACCTCCCTCGGAGAAGGAGGACTTCTGCCAGGGGAGGGGATTTGTCACGCTTGATGCCTCACAGTTCCTTCGCCAAACGGTGGATGAAGTCCCGCGACTGTGCCGGGTCTAGCGCTGCCTTCTCCACCTTACGGAAGAGCGTTCGAAAGCGGTCCAGTTGGGACTCGGCATCCAGGAACGCCGTGCCGCTGGGCGAGTCGCGAAGCACCGTGTCCAGGCGGGGGAGCGGGCCGCCCAGATGCATCATCGCGGCGCTCGCTCCGGCGAACCCGTCCGTGTCGAAGGGGACAACACGTACGGTGACGTGACCCCGCTCCATCTCGCCCAGGATCTTGTGCAGTTGGGCCAGCATCACCTTGCGGTCGGCCACACGGATGCGCAGAGCGGCTTCGTGGACGACGGTCCTGTACGGAACCGGGGGATCGCGTTCGATGACGGCTCGCCGGTTCATCCGGTGCCGGACTCGCGGAGTCAGCTCGCTCTCGGGCAACCGCGGGACCATGTAGCCGAAGACCGCGCGGGCGTAGTCCGGGGTCTGCAACAAGCCCGGTACGTGGGTAATGACGACTTCGTGAAGGAACGTCGCGTGATGCTCCAACTCGGCGACATCCGAGAAGGCCGGCGGCAGGAGGCCCTGGAACTCCTCCCACCAGCCCTGCGTACGGTCGGTGACCATCGCCACCAGTGCATTGACCAGGGCATCGTCGGCGCACGCGTAGTGAGCGGCCAGGCGGCGTACGCGTTCCTCGCTCACTCCGGCCAGGCCGGCCTCCACCTGGCTCATCTGGGCCGAAGTCGAACTGAGTAGCCCCGCCGCTTCGCGGGCCTTCAGCCCGGCGGCTTCCCGCATCCTGCGCAGTTCGGTACCCAGGCGCACCTGCCGTGCGCTCGGTCGGCTCCTCGGTGCCACGTGCCCTCCGGTCTGAACTTGCCTGTTGCTGCGCCACGTTCGAGTGCCAGGTTAGTGCAGCGGCTTGCGCGAGGAAAAATTTTTGCACTACGTTCAGTCTCGCAACGCACACGCTGCGGAATCGCAGGGACCCCGGAAGCGCACCACTCCGTCCTGCCATGACGGCTGCGGCACAGCCACCGCCCGCACCCAATGTCCAGCCAACTCATCTCCCCAGCAACGGAGTCAACCCATGCCCGAAAACGAAGGAACCGCCCCCGCCGCGAACGAACCCTGGGAGTACGTCCTCCACATCCCGCACGACCTCCGCGCCGTCACCGTCTGCCGCCGTACTGTCCGCCTCATCCTCACGATGCACGGCCTGATCCGCCTCAGCGACGTCGCCGAGCTCCTCGCGACCGAACTGGTCAGCAACGCCGTACGCCACACCAAGGGCCCCGTCGCCCTGCGCCTGCGCATGCGCGACGGCTTCCTGCGCGTAGGAGCATGGGATGCCGACCCCGAACCGCCCGCGCCGCCGCCCTCGGTAGAGTCGTTGGCGCAGCTCACGCACATGGAGGAAGGGCGCGGCCTGGCCTTGATCAGTTCCTGCGCGGACCTGTGGGGCTGGCAGCCGCTGAGCAGAGATGGCCGTCGCGGCAAGTACGTATGGGGTGACCTCGCTGCGGCGTAGCGGGCCTGTGCGGAATAGCGGCTGGTCTTGGTCGTTGGGTGGTCGGCTCTTGCTCTGGGTCGGGCGGCCGTACTTGCGCTCGGTGGGCTGGGGCCCCGGCGGTCGCAGAGGGGAGAGGGTCGGACCCTCGGCCCATCGGTACAGCAGTCGGTGTCGACGGGGACGGCGCGCCGGACAACCCTGGCCGTGCCGACACCTCAGAACTCGAAAGTCGGCGTCAGGCCACCGGCTGCTGGTGAAGGTGTACCGGTTTTACAGCAAAAGACGGCGATGTATCGATTCGGCGGACAACTGCCCCTTGTGTATGGGAAGTGTGTTCTTTGTGTGGTTGAATCGTGTACAACTCGGCCAGGTGGCTTGAACTGACCGCCCGGTTCCCCGTGCCCTGCTTCCGCAGTCGGGCGGGTGTGAACACAGCACCAGAGACCGGACAGTCGTCCACCGACCTGCTGTCGTTCCTCCTGGTCATGCTCGCCGGCCCGCTCACCGTCCTCCTGGTCGCCGCCGTCATCGTCATGTTCGGCCCCGACATGATGCTCAACGACGACGACTGGGACGGGGCGGCGCCTGCATCGCACGAGACCGGCACCGCCCACCTGGTGCGGCAGCCGTCCCGGCGCACGTAGCCCCCCAGGTCCCGGTGGCCGCTTCCCGGCCGAAGCAGCGACGGCCGGATCCGGGTGGTGCGGCCCCTGTTGGCTCCGGAGGCTATTCCTGGGCGAACAGTTCTTCCGTGTCGGCGGCTGTGAGTGACCGGTCGAGCCAGACGCCGAGGGCGTCCAGGTCGGTGCAGCTGGTGATGCGTTCGCGGGCGGCCTCGGGGACGGCGATGCCGCGGAGGTCGAGGATGCGGAGAATGTCCTGGGCGCGGCCCTGGGCGCGCCCCTCGGCCTCGCCCTGGGCGCGGCCCTCGGCTTCACCCTGGGCGCGGCCCTCGGCTTCACCCTTCGCACGGCCTTCGGCCTCGCCCTGGGTGAAGCCCTTGATGCGGTATTCCTCCACGATGGTGCCGCTGCCGGGGAAGCGGCTGGGACGCATGGCCACGAGGTTCCTCCAGAGTGCGCGGGCCGGGGTGTCACCCAGGCCGATTTCGGTGTATTCCGCCCAGTCGTCCAAGGTATTGCCGCCGACATTGGCCAGCGCCGTCGCCAGAGCTTCCAGTATCGCAGGGAGGGCCGGGTCCTTGGCGTGGGCGAGTGCGGACAGGACCGCCAGGGGGATGTCCTGTTCCGCCTCGTCCGGGTCGATGATCGTGGGCAGGTTGTCGGGGCCCAGGACCAGAGGGAAGACCGCGATGCTGGTGTGGGTCGGCAGGCCGATCCGGATCGGGTTCGCGGCCCAGGACGCGGTGTTCTTGTCCCGGCAGAGCACCAGCAGGATCGGGGGCAACTGGTACTTGGCGTAGAGGTACGCCAAGTAGTACGTCCAGCTGCTGTGCTTCTCCTGGTCCGGTTTGCCCTGCGACTCGAAGGCGAGCGGGTAGCCGCCGTTGTCCGCCGTGTCGATCCGTAACAGGGTGTCCACGCGGCGTGCCAGGGGTTTGATCTCGGTGAGATCGGTGTCCAGGAACTGGATCGACGTGGGTTCGGGAAAGGGAATGCCGGCCCTCGGGAGGGCTCGGGCGAACAGCTCCGGGTCCTCCCTGAAGATCTGGTGCATCGCCTCGTGCGGTGAGCTGACCATGTGACGGAACGTAATGGGGGTGAATGCGTTTCCGTGGCGCCGAGACGATGTATTCAGTCGTACGAGTGGATTTTGCCGATGGAATTTGCCAAAGGCCTATGCCGCGAGGCTGCATGGGCCTGCGCAGGCCCATGCAGCGGGCTTGAGGGCTGGATTTCGCCATATCCGCTACCGCGCTGTCCTCGAACTCCCTTGCGGGGAGCGTCAGTTGCGATCACGCTTCTGCGTGTCGACGGGGGTCGGGGGCGGGAGCCGGAAGCGGAGGCTGAGGCGGGTATGGGTGCCACGGAGAAGGGTGCTGGCGCGGCTGTGGGAGCGGTGGACGCGGTAGCGGCGGTGGTGCGGGGCGATGCGGCTCTGCTGGAGGATGATCTGGCCGAGTTTCTCGGTTCGCTGACCGCTCCTGCGGCGGCCTCCTCGCAGTCCGTGCAGTCGGTCCGATCCGTGTACGAGGCCGCCCTGCGACGCTCCCTCTACGAACCCGTCGCCGATGCCGTCGGATCCAAGGTGGGGCAGGAGGCGTTGCCGCCGGCTGCCGGGGCGCCCGGCGGCAACCGGGCTCCGCTGCGGCCGTCGATGGTGTACTGGGCCTACCGCAACTACCGGGGTTTCCCCCACGAGACCGGGAACGAGGCGTTCTCGGCGGACCTGGCGGTCGTCCGGCGGGCGGCCGTGGCCGTACGGGTCATGCTGAAGGCCTTCGTCGCGATCGACGACATCCAGGACGGCAGCGACGTCCGCTACGGCGAACCCGCGCTCCATGTCACCCATGGCGTACCGCTCGCGCTCAACACCGGGTCCTGGCTGATCGCGGCCGTCCTGCGGCACGCGGCCGATCCCGCTGTCGTGGACAGTCTGGTGCGCGCCGTCGAAAGCGGCTTCACCGGGCAGGCCGTCGACCTGTCCACCCGTACGGCACAGACCCGCGCCGAGCTGATCGCCGCGCCCCTCGAAGAGCGCGTGGCCTACTGGGAGTCCCTGGCCGCCCTCAAGACCGGCACCCTCTTCCGGATGCCGCTCGACTCGGCACTCGCGGGCCTGCGTGTCGTCGAGGACGAGCAGCACATCCTGGACGCCGCCATGCGCCAACTCGGCCTGGCGAGCCAGCTGTTCAACGACCTCACCGACTTCGTACCCGAGTTCGGCGGCGGCAGGATCCACGAGGACTACGACGGGCTGAGCAACCGGGTCTTCCTCGAACTGCTCGACCCGGAGTCGTCCCAGCTGTCACTCTCGGGGGAGCGGCTCAAGTCGTACGTCCTCGGTCATCCCAAACTTGAGTCCACGCTCCTCGCTCTCGCCGCCGAAGCGGTCCGGCTGAAGCGCGACGCCAAGGAGAGCGTGTACCGCGTGTGCCGTTCCGACCTCAGCGCGGCCTACTTCGACCTCACCATCGAACGCAAGGGCCACCTCATCGACCGTCTCCACGAGACGCTTCAGCAGCGGAGCGGCGCATGACGACGGCGCCGGTCACGGTGGTCGAGCGGCTGCGTGCGAGCACCCGCGACCGGCACGACGCGCTGGAAGCCACCCCCTTCGCGAGCGCGATGATTGCCGGGACACTTCCCATCGAGCGGTACGTCGGCCAACTCGCCGCCTATCGGGTGGTGTTGACGGCTCTGGAAGGTGCGCTCTCCCGAGTCACGGGCCCGTCCGCCGAGTCGGTGTGGTCGCCCGACCTCGTGAAACTTCCCCTCATCGAGCGTGACTTGGTCTACTTCGCGGACCTCGGCACCGCGCCCGGCTCCTGGGCGGCCGAGGAAGCGGAAAAGTTCGCCGCGGAGATACGGCAGTGGGCCGCGGTGTCCGACCTCCACACCCGCCCCTCCCTCCCCTCCCTCATAGGGTTCCTCTATGTCATGGAGGGCTCAACGCTCGGCGCCCTCTTCCTCCACCCGTACGTCACCACCGCCTACCGTCTGCCCGGCACGGACGGCGTCGCCTACTACACCAGCGGCGACCGCGACCGCTGGGCCCGCTTCACCGCCCGTATGAACCAGGCACTCACCGACCCGGAGGCACAGGACCAGGTCGTCGCGGCAGCCCACAGCGCCTACCGGCACGCCGCCGCGATCACCGCAGCACTCTCGGTGGACCTCAGCCCACCAACCCCAACTCCCGTGCGATAAGCATCCGTTGGACCTCGCTCGTGCCCTCTCCGATCTCCAGGATCTTCGAGTCGCGCCACATCCGGGCCACCGGATACTCGTTCATGAAGCCGTAGCCGCCGTGGATCTGGGTCGCGTCACGGGCGTTGTCCACCGCGATCGTGGACGAGTACAGCTTGGCCAGGGCTGCTTCCTTCTTGAAGGGCTCGCCAGTCACCAGCCGGGAGGCCGCGTCCCGCCAGGCCAGGCGGGACGTGTGGGCCTTCATCTCCATGTCCGCGATCTTGAACTGGATCGCCTGGTTCGCGCCGATGGGCCGCCCGAACGCGTGCCGTTCCTTGGCGTACTTCACCGACTCGTCCACGCAGCCCTGGGCAAGTCCGGTCGCCAGGGCCGCGATCGCGATGCGCCCCTCGTCGAGGATGCGGAGGAACTGGGCGTAGCCGCGACCCTCCTCGCCGACCAGGTTCGCCGCCGGGACCCGCACGTCCGAGAAGGACAGCTCCCGTGTGTCCGACGCGTTCCAGCCGACCTTCGAGTACGGCGCCGCGACCGTGAAGCCCGGCGTCCCGGACGGGACGAGGATCGCGGAGATACGCGGCTTGCCGTCCGCCTTGCGGCCCGTCAGCGCCGTCACCGTAACGAAGCCCGTGATGTCCGTACCCGAGTTGGTGATGAAGCACTTCGTGCCGTTGATCACCCATTCGTCGGTGTCGGGGTCCAGCCGGGCCGTCGTCCGCGTCGCTCCCGCGTCCGAGCCGCCGTCCGGTTCCGTCAGCCCGAACGCGCCCAGGATCTCGCCGGCGCACAGCTGCGGAAGCCACTCCCGCTTCTGTTCCTCCGTGCCGAACAGGTGGATGGGCATCGCGCCCAGCGACACCCCCGCCTCCAGGGTGATCGCCACCGACGAGTCGACCCGCGCCAACTCCTCCAGCGCGATGCCCAGCGCCAGATAGTCGCCGCCCATACCGCCGTACTCCTCGGGGAACGGCAGTCCGAACAGGCCCATCCTGGCCATCTCGCGGACGATCTCGTACGGGAACTCGTGCCGCTCGTAGAAGTCACCGATCTTCGGGGCCACGACGTCGTGCGCGAACGCCTCGACCGTACGGCGCAGTTCTTCCAGTTCGGGGGAGAGCTTGTGGTCCATCGCTGTTCACTGCTCCTGGGATTCCATGGATTCCTCGGAATCCTTGTGAGAAAGGGCTCGTACGGTGCGGGACGGGCTCGGCCGGCCCAGTCGGTCGGCCATCCAGGTGCTCGTGGCGACGAGCCTGCCGAGGTCGACTCCGGTCTCGATGCCGAGACCCTGGAGCATCCACACCAGGTCCTCGGTGGCCAGGTTGCCGGTCGCGGACCTGGCGAACGGGCAGCCCCCGAGGCCGCCCGCCGACGCGTCGACCGTCGTGACGCCGTGCTCCAGCGCCGCGTACGTGTTGGCCAGCGCCTGGCCGTAGGTGTCGTGGAAGTGCACGCCGAGCACGTTCGTCGGCACACCCTGTTCGTTGAGGGAGGAGAGCAGTTCCAGGACATGGCCGGGGGTGGCGACGCCGATCGTGTCTCCCAGGCTCAGCTCGTCGCAGCCCATGTCCCGCAGCGCCGCGCAGACCCGCACCACCTGGTGGAGCGGGACCGCCCCCTCCCAGGGATCGCCGAAACACATCGACACATAGCCGCGTACGTGCGCTCCCTCGGCCTTCGCCCGCCGCACCACCGGCTCGAACACCGCGAGCGACTCGTCGAGCGTGCGGTTGAGGTTGGCCTTGGCGAAGGACTCCGTGGCACTGGCGAACACGGCGACCCGCTTCGCTCCCAGCGCCAGCGCCCGGTCCAGGCCGCGCTGGTTCGGGACCAGGACCGGGAGCGCCACCTTCAGCTCGCTCAGATCGCTGACGAGTGGGAACAGCTGCTCCGCGTCGGCGAGTTGGGGCACCCACTTGGGGTGGACGAAGCTGGTCGCCTCGATCGTCGTCAGGCCCGCGTCGGCCAGTCGGCGGATGAACTCCGCCTTCACCTCCGTCGGCACGGTCGACTTCTCGTTCTGCAGGCCGTCACGCGCGCCGACCTCGTGGATCCTGACCCGCGCGGGCAGACCCGGGGCCGGTACGACCATGGGGAGCGTCATTTCTCCTCCTCTGCCAAGGACTCGGCCAAGGACTTCGCGGGGGTGATCACGGCGAGAACCTGGTCCATGGCGACCGTCGTGCCCGGGGTGACGTCCAGCTCGGCGACGGTGCCCGCGTGCGGGGCGGCGATGACGTGCTCCATCTTCATCGCCTCGACCACCAACAGGCTCTGACCGGCGGCGACTTCGTCCCCGACCGCCACCTTCACCACCGTCACCGTGCCGGGCATCGGCGCGGTGAGCGAGTCCGCGCCGGAGTGCGCGGCGCCGGTCAGGGAGGCGGCCACGGGGTCGTGGTCGCGCACCTGCCAGGCGTCGCCGTCGCGGCCCAGCCAGTCGCCGGCGCGGTGGAAGGTGTGGCGGATACCGTCCAGGACCACGGACACCTGGTCGTCGGTGACCGTGTTGTGCGTGCCGTGCAGAAGGTGGGTGACGGGTTCAAGTCCTGTCACCCGTAGCTCGAAGGCCAGTGCCTTCGGCGTGCCCCCCAGCCGCCAACCGCTGGGCACGGCGAAGGGGTCGGTCCAGCCGCCCCCCGTCGCCTGCGGCCGCAGTGCCTCCAGGCGTACGGCCGCCGCCGCCTCGTACACCTCCTCCGGCACCCCGTCCGGTACGAGGGAGTCCACCTCGCGTTCCACCAGCCCCGTGTCCAACTCGCCCGCCACGACCGCCGGATGGGCCAGGAGCCGGCGCAGGAACCCGGCGTTCGTTGGCACGCCCAGGGTGACCGTCTCCGCGAGGGCCGCCCGGAGTTTCCTGAGCGCCGTCGGGCGGTCGGGGCCGTACGCGATCACCTTGGACAGCATCGGGTCGTACAGCGAACCGACCTCCGTGCCCTCGGTCAGTCCCGAGTCGGTGCGGACGCCGTCACCGGAGGGTTCGCGCAGGGCGAGCACCGTGCCGCCGGACGGCAGGAAGCCCCGCGCACCCGCCCGCACGGACACCGTTTCCGCGCAGATACGGGCCTCGACCGCGTGCCCGGTGAGTCGTACGTCCTCCTGCCCGAAGCCGAGCGGCTCGCCCGCCGCCACGCGCAGCTGCCACTCCACCAGGTCGAGGCCGGTGACCAGCTCCGTCACCGGGTGCTCCACCTGGAGGCGGGTGTTCATCTCCATGAAGTAGTACGAGGAGGGGTCGCTGCCAGGGACGATGAACTCGACCGTGCCCGCGCCCTCGTACCCGCACGAGCGCGCCGCCTGGACCGCCGCCTCGCCCATCGCGGACCGGGTCCGCTCGTCGAGGAGCACACTGGGCGCCTCCTCGATGAGCTTCTGGTGGCGCCGCTGGAGCGAACACTCGCGCTCGCCCAGGTGTACGACGTTCCCGTGGGCGTCGGCCAGGACCTGGATCTCGATGTGCCGGGGCCGGTCGACCCACCGTTCGACGAGGAGTGTGTCGTCACCGAAGGAGGCGCGGGCCTCGCGCCGCGCGGCGGCGATCTCCTCCGCCAGCTCGGCCTCGTCCCGCACCAGCCGCATGCCCTTGCCGCCCCCGCCCGCACTCGGCTTGAGCAGTACCGGCATGCCGATCTCCCGTGCCGCGTCGGCCAGTTCGGCGTCCGTGAGCCCGCTGCCGCTCGACCCGGGGACCACCGGGACCCCGGCCGCGCGGACCGTCTCCTTGGCGCGGATCTTGTCGCCCATGAGGGAGATCGCGTCCGCCGTGGGGCCGATGAACGCCAGCCCCGCCTCGGTGCACGCGCGCGCGAAGGAAGCGTTCTCGGCGAGGAAGCCGTACCCGGGGTGCACCGCCTGTGCGCCCGTGCGGGCGGCGGCCTCCAGGATGCGGGGGACGGACAGATAGCTCTCCGATGCTGCCGCCGGTCCGATCCGTACCGCCGTGTCGGCCTCCCGGACGTGCCGGGCGTCCGCGTCGGCGTCCGAGTACACGGCGACCGAGCGCACACCGAGGGCGCGCAGCGTACGGATGACGCGTACGGCGATCTCGCCCCGGTTGGCCACAAGGACTGTGTCGAACATCGTGGTGAAGCCCCTCATCGTCTTAGAGCCCCTCATCGTCCTGGCGCCCCTCACATCCGGAAGACGCCGAACTGGGGTTCGCCCAGCGGCGCGTTGGCGCAGGCGGTGAGCGCGAGACCCAGTACCTGGCGGGTTTCAAGGGGGTCGATGACGCCGTCGTCCCAGAGCCGGGCGGTCGCGTAGTAGGCGTTGCCCTGGCGCTCGTACTGGGCGCGGATCGGGTCCTTGAAGGCGTCCTCGTCCGGAGCCGGCCAGTCCTGCCCGCGAGCCTCCAACTGGTCCCGTTTGACGGTCGCGAGGACGGAGGCCGCCTGCTCGCCGCCCATGACCGAGATCTTCGCGCCGGGCCACATCCACAGGAACCGCGGCGAATACGCCCGGCCGCACATCGAGTAGTTGCCGGCCCCGTACGACCCGCCGACCACGACCGTCAGCTTGGGCACGCGCGTGCAGGCCACGGCCGTGACCATCTTGGCGCCGTGCTTGGCGATGCCGCCCGCCTCGTAGTCCCGGCCCACCATGAAGCCGGAGATGTTCTGGAGGAACAGGAGAGGGATGCCGCGCTGGTCGCAGAGTTCGATGAAGTGGGCGCCCTTCTGGGCGGATTCGGAGAACAGGATGCCGTTGTTGCCGACGATGCCGACCGGGTGGCCGTGGATACGGGCGAAGCCGGTGACGAGGGTCTGCCCGAACTCGGCCTTGAACTCCGAGAAACGGGAACCGTCGACCACGCGCGCGATGATCTCCCGTACGTCATAGGGGGTGCGGGAGTCGACAGGCACGGCGCCGTAGAGCCCGTGGAGGTCGACCTTGGGCTCGACGGAGGCCTGGACGTCCCAGGGCAGCGGCCCGCGCGCGGGGAGGGTGGCGGCGATGTTGCGGACGATGCGCAGGGCGTGCGCGTCGTCCTCGGCGAGGTGGTCGGTGACGCCCGACACGCGCGCGTGGACGTCACCTCCGCCCAGTTCCTCGGCGGTCACGACCTCGCCCGTGGCGGCCTTCACCAGCGGGGGCCCGCCGAGGAAGATGGTCCCCTGATTGCGGACGATGACGGCTTCGTCGCTCATGGCCGGGACGTAGGCGCCCCCCGCGGTGCACGATCCGAGCACGGCGGCGATCTGCGGAATCCCGGCGCCGGACATCCGCGCCTGGTTGAAGAAGATCCGCCCGAAGTGGTCACGGTCGGGGAAGACCTCGTCCTGCATGGGGAGGAAGGCGCCCCCGGAGTCCACCAGGTAGATGCACGGAAGCCGGTTGTCGAGGGCGATCTCCTGCGCGCGCAGATGCTTCTTGACGGTCATCGGGTAGTACGTGCCGCCCTTGACGGTGGCGTCATTGGCGACGATCACGCACTCCCGCCCGCTGACCCGCCCGATTCCGGCGATGACACCAGCGGCGGGCGCCTGTCCCTCGTACATCCCGTCGGCGGCAAGGGGGGCGAGTTCGAGGAAGGGAGACCCTGGATCGAGGAGCCGGTCGACCCGCTCCCGCGGAAGCAGCTTCCCGCGCGCGGTGTGCCTCTCCCGGGCCTTCTCGCCCCCGCCCAGCCGGGCCGCGGCCAGCTTGTCCTGCAGTTCCCCGACCAGCGCGCGGTGAGCCGCCTCGTTGGCCCGCCAGGCCTCCGACGCGGGGTCCGACGCGCTGTGCAGCTCCGGTGCCTCCTGCATCCTGCGGTCCCCTCACCCAGTGGTTCGTCCGGTGGCCATCCCGTGGTCGACCAGCGGACGACGGGTTAATGAGCGTTAACCCACTCCCTTCAGGTTAACGACCGCTAACCTCCGTGTCTAGAATCATTTGCATGGCCACGAGAACCGACGCCCCGACCCGCCGCGAACAGATCCTCAAGGAGGCCGCGAGGCTCTTCGCCGAGCGCGGTTTCCATGGCGTGGGCGTGGACGAGATAGGGGCGGCCGTGGGCATCAGCGGCCCCGGCCTCTACCGCCACTTCCCGGGCAAGGACGCGATGCTCGCCGAGCTGCTGGTGGGCATCAGCGGCCAGCTCCTCACCGGCGGCAAACGGCGCGTGTCGGAGGCCCACGGGGACCCTGAGGCGCTCCTCGACTCCCTCATCGAGGGCCACATCGACTTCGCCCTCGACGACCGCCCCCTGATCACCCTCCACGACCGCGAACTGGACCGTCTGCGCGACAGTGACCGCAAGCTGGTGCGCCAGCTCCAGCGCCAGTACGTCGAGCTGTGGGTGGAGGTGGTCCGGGAGGTCTACCCGGAGCTGACGGAACCGACCGCCCGCTCGGCCGTCCACTCCGTCTTCGGCCTCCTGAACTCGACCCCGCACCTGGGCCGCCCGGGAGCACTGCCGGGCCGGGGTGTGACGGCGGCCTTGCTGCACCGGATGGCCCGTGGAGCGTTCGCGGCAGTAGGAGAGTGATGAGCGTTACGGGGCAACTACCCTGGACGGGGCTTCGTACTGGCCGGTACGGTTGATCTGAGCAAGCGCTTAGGTGTTCGAGTCGAGGAGGCGGCGGTGCGCCGTACTGTGTTCAATGAGGATCACGAGGCGTTCCGGGAGACCCTTCGCGCCTTCATCGAGGCCGAGGTCGTTCCCGTCTACGACGAGTGGTTCGCGGCCGGCCAGGCGCCGCGCGACTTCTACTACAAGCTCGCCGAGCTGGGCGTCTTCGGCATCCGCGTCGACGAGGAGTACGGCGGCGCCGGCATCGACTCGTACAAGTTCGAGGCCGTCCTCTACGAAGAGACCGCGCGCGCGGGTGTGTCCTTCGGTGGCTCCGGTGTGCACGTACTGCTCGGCCTGCCGTACATAAAGATGCTCGCCAACGACGAGCAGAAGAAGAAGTTCCTGCCGAAGTTCGTCTCCGGTGAGGAGATGTGGGCGATCGCGATGACCGAGCCGGGCACCGGCTCCGACCTCGCGGGCATGAAGACCACCGCCAAGCTCAGCGAGGACGGCACGCACT
Organism: Streptomyces sp. NBC_00576; assembly: GCF_036345175.1. Classification (NCBI taxonomy): domain Bacteria; kingdom Bacillati; phylum Actinomycetota; class Actinomycetes; order Kitasatosporales; family Streptomycetaceae; genus Streptomyces; species Streptomyces sp. NBC_00576. The sequence continues at coordinate 7,184,824 of NZ_CP107780.1, forward strand.
ACGTCCTCAACGGCTCCAAGACCTTCATCACCGGTGGCGTGCACGCCGACCGCATGATCGTCTGCGCCCGCACCGACGCGCCCAGCGCCGAGGACCGCCGCCACGGCATCTCCCTCTTCGTCGTGGACACCAAGGCGGAGGGCTACTCCGTCGGCCGCAAGCTGGACAAGCTCGGCCTCAAGACCTCCGACACCGCCGAACTGGCGTTCGTCGACGTCAAGGTGCCCGTCGAGGACCTCCTCGGTGAGGAGAACAAGGGCTTCTACTACCTCGGCCACAACCTCGCCTCCGAGCGCTGGGGCATCGCCTACGGCGCGTACGCGCAGGCCAAGGCGGCCGTCCGGTTCGCCCAGCAGTACGTCCAGGACCGCGTCGTCTTCGGCCAGCCGGTCGCCGCCTTCCAGAACACCAAGTTCGAGCTGGCCGCCTGCAAGGCCGAGGTGGACGCCGCCGAGGCCGTCGCCGACCGCGCCACCGAGGCGCTGGACGCGGGCGAGCTGACCCCGGCCGAGGCCGCCAGCGCCAAGCTGTTCTGCACCGAGGTCGCGCACCGCGTCATCGACCGCTGCCTCCAGCTGCACGGCGGCTACGGCTTCATGAACGAGTACCCGATCGCCCGCCTGTACGCCGACAACCGCGTCAACCGTATCTACGGCGGCACCAGCGAGATCATGAAGTCGATCATCGCCAAGGACATGGGGCTCTAGGTCCATCCGCAGGCGCGGGATCACGGGCCTGTAAGGACATGGGCCCGGAAGGTCCCGGAAATTACCGCCCAATAGAAATGACTGCATGAGTCAGGCACTTCAGTCTCTCCTCGATCTGCTCGACCTTGAGCAGATCGAGGAGAACATCTTCCGCGGCCGGTCCCGGCCCGCCATCGTCCCGCGCGTCTTCGGCGGGCAGGTCGCGGCCCAGGCACTCGTAGCCGCCGGGCGCACGGTCCCCGCGGACCGCCCCGCGCACTCGCTCCACTCGTACTTCCTGCGCCCCGGCGACCCCGGTGTGCCGATCGTCTACACCGTCGACCGCATCCGGGACGGCCGCTCCTTCACCACCCGCCGCGTCGTCGCGGTCCAGCACGGTCAGCCGATCTTCCACCTCTCCGCGTCCTTCCAGCAGCACGAGGACGGCCTCGACCACCAGGCCCCGATGCCCGCCGCCCCCGACCCGGCGACCCTCCCCACGGCGGAGGAACAGTTCAACGGGTACGACCACCTGGACCCGGCGGTCGTCGAAAGATTCCTGCAGTCCCGCGAAGCCGTCGACATCCGCTACGTCGACGACCCGCCCTACGGCAGGATCGGCGAGCCCCGCGAACCGCGCTCCCAGGTCTGGTTCCGTACGAACGGCAAGCTCGGCGGCGCCGTCGACGAACCCCTGCTCCACGTCTGCCTCGCCACGTACGTCTCCGACTACACGCTGCTCGACTCCGTCCTGCTCGCGCACGGACGGGGCGGCTGGGCGGTCAACGACGTGGTGGGCGCCTCCCTGGACCACGCGATGTGGTTCCACCGCCCGTTCCGCGCCGACGAATGGCTGCTGTACGACCAGGAGTCGCCGTCCGCGTCAGGCGGCCGCGGTCTCGGCCAGGGCCGCATCTACACGCAGGACGGACAGCTGGCCATCACGGTCATCCAGGAGGGCGTCATCCGGGTCCCCCGCACCCCCTGAACAGCGGCCGATGCTCGCTACTCGCCGAGCAGCTCGGCCTCGTTCAGCAGGAACGCCGTCAGCGGGTCGTAGAAGCGCGGGCTCGTCACATGGTCGTCGAGCGGAACGGCCACCTGGAGGGTGCCTTCCGCCTCGGCCAGGAACAGTGCCGGGTCGTTGCAGTCCGCGTACCCCACGGAGTCGATGCCGTGCTGTGCGGCGTACCCCGCCCAACCGTGGTCGGCGACGACCAGGTCGGGCAGCGGGCGGCCCTCCCGCTCAAGGCCCGTCAGGATCGCGCGCATCGGCTCGCCGGAGTGCGTGTGCCACAGCGAGGCCCCGTGCTCCAGCACCGCCACGTCCGCGAACTGGAACACGTACCCCTCGTCCGTCGTCAGACCGTCCGGAATGACGACGATCTCGCAGCCGGCGGCCCGCAGCGCGTCGGCCGTGGCACGGTGCACATCGAGCAGGCCACCCGGGTGGCCGGTCGCGAACAGCACCCGCTGCTGTCCGTCGGCCGCCTTGCGCAGCCGGGCCGCCAGCCGCTCCAGCGCGGCGACGGTCAGCTCGGGGTCGATGGTGTCCTGCCCGTACCGGTGTTCGGGATCGTCGTTGACGCCGGCCCGCTCGGCCATCACCGCGAGCACGTCCTGCTCGTCGGTCCAGCGGTCGCCCAGCTCCAGCCCGAGCCAGTAGTGCCGTTCGCCGTTCGCCAGCTTGCGGTAGTGGGAGAGGTTGTTCTCGCGAGGCGTGGCGACATCACCCGCGATGCGGGTTCTGACGAGGTGATCGACAAGCTCGGCGCGGCTGGGAATTGCGGGTATCGGCATGCCTCCCATTGTGAGGCAGACGACACCGCGAGCCCCCGGTGTCCCGACCGCTGGGACGCAGGTCACGCGACCTCGGCACTGCTTCAACCCGGTGACGAGCTCCGAGGAGCGCGCGGCGCCCCAGCCGCTCTACTCTGGCGCGAGAGCGGCTCACCGGGCGCACCATCGAACTTGTATTCGTGGATGGGAATCCATGGATGGGAATCCATACTCGATCCGGTCCCCAGGTCCAGGAAAGAAGGCAGAACGGTATGACCAGCAGTTACGAGACGCCCCGCGGCCCCGTCGACTCGTCGCGCATCCCGAGATACGCCGGTCCCGCGACCTTCGCGCGGCTGCCACGCCTCGACGAGGTCGGCGGACGGACGGATGTCGCCGTGGTCGGGGTGCCGTTCGACTCGGGGGTCTCGTACCGGCCGGGCGCCCGCTTCGGCGGCAACGCGATCCGCGAGGCGTCCCGGCTGCTGCGCCCGTACAACCCGGCACAGGACGCGTCCCCGTTCGCGCTGGCCCAGGTCGCGGACGCCGGAGACATCGCCGTCAACCCGTTCGACATCCACGAGGCCGTCGAGACGGTGGAGGCGGCGGCCGACGAGCTGCTGGGGACGGGCGCGAGGCTGATGACCCTCGGCGGCGACCACACGATCGCGCTGCCACTCCTGCGCTCGGTGGCGAAGAAGCACGGCCCGGTGGCGCTGCTCCACTTCGACGCCCACCTCGACACCTGGGACACCTACTTCGGCGCCGAGTACACGCACGGGACGCCGTTCCGGCGGGCGGTGGAGGAGGGCATCCTCGACACCTCCGCCCTCTCGCACGTCGGCACGCGCGGCCCGCTGTACGGCAAGCAGGACCTGGACGACGACGCGAAGATGGGCTTCGGCATCGTGACGTCGGCGGACGTGATGCGGCGCGGTGTCGACGAGGTCGCCGACCAGCTCCGCCAGCGCATCGGCGACCGCCCGCTCTACATCTCCATCGACATCGACTGCCTCGACCCTGCGTTCGCCCCCGGCACGGGTACGCCGGAGGCGGGCGGTATGACGTCGCGGGAGCTGCTGGAGATCCTGCGGGGCCTGGCGTCCTGCAACCTGGTCTCGGCGGACGTCGTGGAAGTGGCACCCGCGTACGATCACGCCGAGATCACGTCGGTCGCGGCGTCGCACACGGCGTACGAACTGACGACGATCATGTCCCGCCAGATCGCCCAACACAGTACCCAACAGATTGCACAGGCCCGCGGGGACCAGGGCGAGAACGAGGACGGCGAAACGAAGTGACCCACGACCACGACCTGGTGCTGAAGCCGACCCCCGCCCAGACGGAGGCCGCCCTCAATCCGCCCCCCGGCCGCAACGGCGGAGACCTGGTCGTGGAGACGCTGGCCGGACTGGGCACGACGACGGTCTTCGGCCTCCCCGGCCAGCACGCCCTGGGCATCTTCGACGCGCTGCGCCGCTCCGACCTGCGGTACATCGGCCTACGGGTGGAGAACAACGCGGGGTTTGCGGCGGACGCGTACGGCAGGATCACAGGAGAGGCGGCGCCACTCCTCCTGTCGACCGGCCCGGGCGCGCTGACGTCACTGGCGGCGCTCCAGGAGGCGGCGGCGGCTTCGGCCCCCGTCCTGGCGATCAGCAGCCAGATCCCGACGGCCGGGCTGGGCGGCGGCCGACACGGCTACCTCCACGAACTCCCGGACCAGCAGGCCTCGTTCAGGGGCGTGGTGAAGTCGGTTCACACGGTCCGTACGCAGTCCCAGATCCCCTCGGCGATCGCCGACGCCTGGAAGTCGGCGCTCACGGCTCCGCACGGCCCGGTGTGGGTGGAGATCCCGCAGGACGTGCTGACGGCGGAAACCCCGATTCCCGTGGTGACAGGCGGCGACGCCTTCCCGGAAGAACTCCCCCCGCGCCCCGAACTGACGGCGCTGGCAGCCCACTTGCTGTCGAACGCCGAGCGCCCGGCGATCATCGCGGGTGGCGGGGTCGTACGGTCGGACGCGTCGGGCAAGCTGAGGGCGCTGTCGGAGCGTCTCCAGGCACCGGTCGTGACGACGTACGGGGGAAAGGGCGCGTTCCCGTGGAGTCACCCACTCTCCCTCCAGTCCTGGCTGGAGGACAGGCACATGACCGACTTCCTGGAGGACGCGGACGTCCTGCTGGTGGTCGGCTCGGGCCTGGGCGAACTGTCGTCGAACTACCACACGTTCAAGCCGCGCGGCCGGGTCGTCCAAATCGAGGCCGACTTGGGCAAGTTGGAGTCCAATCACCCGGCACTGGGCATCCACGCGGACGCGCGGCTGGCACTGCAGGCGCTACTGGAGACGGTGGTGGTGCGAGAGGACGAGACGGCGGGGGATCGGGTGCGGGGGGTCCTGGACCGGGTGCGGGAGCGCCTTGAAGGGCAGCAACTCACTCTCGAACAGGGCCTGTTGGCGTCGATCCGGACGGCACTCCCGCCCCGGTCGGCCTCCTTCTGGGACATGACGATCCTGTCGTACTGGGCCTGGTCGGCCTTCGACCCGCGCGGCGCCAACACCATGCACTCGGCCCAGGGCGCGGGCGGCCTCGGCTACGCCTTCCCGGCGGCCCTGGGAGCGGCGGTGGCCGACCCGACGTACCCGGTACTCGCGGTCTCGGGCGACGGGGGTGCGCTGTACGGGATCGCGGAACTGGCGACGGCCCGGCAGTACGACCTGAACGTGACATGGCTGATCGTCGACGACGGCGGCTACGGCATCCTGCGCGAGTACATGACCGACGCGTTCGGCGAAACGACGGGCACGGAGTTGGCGCGGCCGGATTTCGTGGCGCTGGCCGAGTCGTTCGGGGTACCGGGGGTACGGACGACGCCGGAGACACTGGAGACGGACCTCGCGAAGGCGCTGGCGGAACCGGGGCCTTCGGTGGTGGTTCTTCCGGCGGTGCTGCGGATGTTCGCGGCGACGCATCTGGACTGACGAGGACAGGGTGCTACTCGGGAACCGGAAGTACATGCAAGGGCTTCTCGGCTGCCGTGCGGGGTGCGATGACATCCCGATAGTGGTGATCGAAAGACAGCACGACTGGCTGGCGAAACGTCCACGCCAAGAGGGCGTTGACCGCGTCGGTCATGCCGATGGCGTCATGATCCGCGTATGTACGCATGAGCCGCTCGGCGTCGCTCAGCAACGGCCACCCCACGGCGACGAGTTGAAGGCGATCGGTGCTCGCCCATGCACGCATGCTGGCCAGAGCGTCTGCGGCTGCCCGGCCACTGATCTTCGTCGTGAGGTGATAGTCCAGTTCGGCCAGGACCAGCGGTGACACTACGAGCCGCTCCGCCAGGGAGAGAGCTCGTACGGCGGATTCGTGATGAGCGTCCTTTCGGTTGTAGATGGCGAGGAGAACCGATGTGTCGGCGACGGCGAACTGGTGACGCTTCAACGGTCACCCTCCTGGAACAGGTCATCGCCGGACTTGGCCGCCAGGTCGGAGGGTCCGTCGAACATTGCACGCGTCAGCGCAGCCATCGCTTCGGAGTCTTCGCCAAAGGATGAGGAGAAGGACAGCGGAACGCGGCGAGCGATGCGATCCAGCGCTACCTCCTCCGGGGTGCGCCCTTCCAGGAGGGCCAGCGTGCGCAGTGCTTCGGCTTCACTGCCCGTGTAGGTGACAGTGACCGTGACGGCATCCTCGGGTGGGGCCGTGTGGTCTGGCGGCGGAACGGGGGCGTCGGCCACGGGGGATCTCCTCAGGTGTGCCGTTCGGTGTGATGTGTGGCGATTCCGACAGTACCGTCGCGTGGGCGGCGCTCATTATGGAAGCGCCAATTCCGCCCATGTCGCCTTTCCGATGCCGTGCCGACGGGGGCAGCAGCCCCAGCGTTCCGCGAGGGTCTGTACGAGGGTGAGGCCGCGGCCTCCCTCGTCCTCGGGGCTCGCTTGTCGGGGAGTGGGCCGACAGTTGTTCGCGTCGGCGACTTCCACGCGCAGGCGTCCGTCGTACGTGGCGAACCGGAGGCCGATCTCCCGGCCGGGCGGGGTGGAGGCGTGGCGCAGGGAGTTGGTGACCAGCTCCGAGAGCAACAGCTCCGCCGTTTCGGCCACTTCGCCGTCGATCTTCCAGTCGGTGAGCTGAGTGCGGAGCAGTTCGCGGGCGCGGGGGGGCGCTGCGCGGGGTGTGGGGGAGCTGCCAGGTGGCTTCGGTGGCGGGGGAGTTGGGGGTGGTTTCGGGCATGGGGGTCCCCTCTTGGTCGGCAAGTGCACTGTGTGTGCACTGTGTCGCTGTGGGTAAGCGTGATTGCTCATCGAGCGACTTGCAAGTGAAACGACTAAGTTCGATTGCCGTGTACGTGGCGCTGGGTACTCTGATGGGCACGGAGAGGTGCACCAACTGGGGGCGATGTGACTGCTGGGGAATACAGGCCGACTGTGCGCAAGCGGGTGCTCGGCACCAATCTCCGGCGCCTGCGCGAGGAGCGCGGGCTGTTCCTGGAGGACGCGGCTGAGCAGCTCAGTTGTCACGCGGCCAAGGTGAGTCGCATCGAGTCGGGGCGCAGCGGAATCCGGCAGCTCGATCTCAAGGTGCTGCTCGATCTCTACGGGGTGAAGGACCCGGCGGAGCGGGACGGCTGGCTGGCGTTGGCGCGGGAGAGTCGCCGCCAGCGGTGGTGGCGGGTTCTCGAAGACCAACTCCCTCAGGAGTTCCTGGACTTGATCGGTCTGGAGGACGAGGTATCCGAGTGCCGGGGCTTCCAGCCTGGCATCGTGCCTGGGTTGTTCCAGACCGAGGCGTATGCGACGGCCGTCATCCAGGGAGGGATTCCGGGGCCGTTGGACGACGCGCAGAAGACCAAGGTGCGCGTACGCATGGAGCGGCAGAAGGCGCTGACGCGGACGGATCCAACTCCCCTCAAGGTGTGGATGATTCTCGGTGAGGCGGCGTTGCGTCAGCAGGTTGGTGGGCCCGGCGTTCTGAGGGCACAGTTGCTGCACCTGGTTGAGTTGGCCCAGCTTCCGAACGTGACTTTGCAGGTACTACCCTTCACGGCAGGAGCCTGCCAGGGTGGGCCATATCCCTTCCTGATCTACAGTTTCCCTCCGCCGGCGGGGCTGGAAGTGGTTCTTCTGGAGAACTTCGCGAGTCACGCGTACCTGGAGACCCGGGAGGACACGGCTCGGCTGGGCGGCGCCTTCGACCACCTCCGTGCCGCAGCCCTCAGCGCGATGGAATCCGAGTCCCGGATCATGGGGATCGCCGAGGGGCTGACCGACTCGTAAGGAAGAGCAGCAGATGTCGTCGCAGCGGACCACTTGGTTCAAGAGCAGCTACAGCGGCCAGAACGGCGAATGCATAGAAGTCCGCCTCAGGGCGGCGGGCATCGATGTCCGTGACTCGAAGAACCCCTGTGGCATGGCCGTCGCGGTTGGTGCAGCGGCATGGGTCGTGTTTCTTGGTGGGGTGGATTCCCGTGAGCGGTTGGGTTGGCCCGGCTGAGCTCCGGGCTGGTCCGCGAAGACAGTCGATACCCCCGTATTGCCTGTGGGTCTCGGAGGAATTTCCGCTTATTTGTACCTTCAGGCGGGCCTGCCAGATCGATAGCGTGTGGTTGTGACGGAGCATAGGTACAGCGCGGCAGACATCGAGGTGCTGGAGTTCGATGCCGCCGTGCGTAAATGGCCGGGCATGTACTTCGGGGTGGGGCCCGGGAGTCCGAAGCTGCCGGCCAACTTGCTTTCCGCGGTGGGGCGGCACGTGCTTCATCCAGCGACAAGCGTTGCCGGGGAGCACGCGTTGCGCGGCCTCGTCACGATCACCAGCGACAGCAGCTTCACGGTGGCCATGGATCAGCCGCATGCCTGGGGAGTCTCCGACGCTCCTGACCTCGGTTACTTCGGTTCCCTTCTGAGGTCTGAGTGGTGGCTGTTGGCAGCTACTGCCGCAATATCCCACCGGGTGACTGTTGAGATGTGGTGCGCGGGGCGCGGGTTGCGCCAGGACCTCAGCGGCATCCGGCCCTGTGCTGATCCCCAAGAGTTTCATCCGGTGGAAGGCAGCGGCACTCGGGTGAGCTTCGCCCTTGATCCGGCATACGTCGGGCAGCATTTCGTACTTCCGACGGATCTTGAGGACCTCGACCTGCACGGTCCGGACTGCCTGGAGCCAGCGGGACCGGGCTATGTTCTGATCAAGGACGTCCGACACGGGCAGACAGCGCCGGAAATCTTGCACCGCTGACTGCTCCCTTAGTTAGTCGCACGCATTGCCAGTGCCGCCCCGCAGCGGCTGACCCGGTAAGTCGAATCTCACCGCTTCCGCAGATGAACGGTCCCTGACCAGGAGAATCGGTCACCGTGGTTCCCCGTTAGTTCCCGGCCGAACGGGCACGGGAGGGCACGGGTGCTGTCTCGGCAGCAGCGGGAGTCCTTAGGGCGGCGGACGGGGCGGAGCTGTAGCGCAGAGGTCGTCGCGCGCGGTCTCCAAAATCGCGAGGACGCCGGTTCGAATCCGGCCGGTTCTGCCTTCTCGACGTATCCGTCGGCGTGTCTGCCGTGTACCAAGCGGTACTGGTGTTGGTTCGGCGTGGGGTCTACAGCGCTTCGTCTCGGGCCAGGATCAGGCTGACTGAGCCCTCTGCGAGATTGATGCCGCCCTCAAGATGCTCGTGGTACCCGTCCCTGAGTTCGGGATCTGCGAGCCCCATGAGTCGCTCAGCCAAGTCGCGCAGCCCTGCGGCATTGGCCGCAATGGTGATTTCGGTTGCTGAGCCGTACACCTTGATCCTGGGGTCATCCATGCGGTCACGCTATAGCGTGCCTTCACCACCCATCCCAACCCACCACTGTACGAACGACCTTGGCGCCATGGGCGGCGACTGCTCGGCTCTGACATTAGAGTGCGCCGGTGATCAGTGAAGAGGGGACGCGCCTGGGTGCGGATGCCGCACGTCGGCTGGTGCAGACAGGGCTCTACGAGTTCGAGCCGGGACTGACGGACGCCGAGTTCGCGCGCATCGAACGCGAGTACGGCTTCGAGTTCGCGGACGATCACCGCGCGTTCCTTGCGGCCGGTCTTCCTGTCAATGTTCCGCCCGAGGAGGGGCAGACCTGGTCCAAGCCTTGGCCCGAGTGGCGCAACGAGAATCCGGCCGAGGCGCGCGAACAGCTCAACTGGCCGGTCGAGGGAGTCCTCTTGAGCGTCGAGAAACACAGGTTCTGGTACGAGGCCTGGGGTGAGCGGCCGTCCGAAGACACGGCCGCCCTGGCCACCGCACGACTCCACCTCGCAGATGTGCCGGCGCTTGTACCGGTGTACGCCCACCGTTACCTTCCCGCCGGCCGGGGGAACTTCGGGCATCCGGTGCTCTCGATGTGGCAGACCGACGTCATCTACTACGGGCTGGACCTCGTCGACTACATGCACCAGGAGTTCGACGAGGCACGCGGAGACGTCGACGAGAATTGGGACCCCACAGCGACGGTCCCTTTCTGGAGAGACCTGCTCTGACTCGCGGTTTCGTGGACAGCAACGGGTGCTCTCAGCTTGGGAAGCTGCGTGTTTGCGGGAACTGATTGGGCGCCGGCTTGGGGCGACGGTCGAGCCGGCGTCAATGCGCTCGGCCGAATTCGCCAGGGTCTCAGGGCAGTTGTCGTGTGCGCACGAGGTAATGACCGGCCGGGCAGCAGTGGAACGGTTTGGTGTCTGCCGGGCGTCGTCTCTCTCCGGGGCACGGTGGCCGTGTCCCGGACAGGGGTGACCGGGTGCATACGGGCGGCTTCGCCAAGTGGACAGAGCGGTTCGAGGACGAGCGGGAGCGTCGGCATGCCCAAGGGGACCCGGACTGGGGGCAAGGGGCAACGCTGCATCCTGCGGTGTGGGCCAGCATTCAGCGCTTCCAGGTCGGCGAGGACGGTGACGGCGCGAACCTCGTCGGCAAAGCGGACCTCGCCGGCGATGCCGACTACGCGCAGGCGGTCCGGCTCTTCGTCGCCGAGGAACAGAACCACGCCCGCCTGCTCGCTCGGCTGCTGGCTGCGGGTGGCGTACCGACGTTGACCGGTCACTGGAGCGACACGGTCTTCGTACGGTTGCGGCGTCTCATGGGTCTGCGCCTGGAACTGCTGGTGCTGATGATCGCGGAAGTGGTGGCGCTGCGCTATTACCGGGTCGTACGTGATGGCGCCCCTGACGCGCTCACTTCGGATGTGGCGGGACGGATCCTGTCCGACGAGCAGCGTCATGTCCCGTTCCACTGCGAGCGACTGCACGCCTCCCTGGCAGAACTGCCCCGCCCAGTGCGCCACCTGGTGATGGTCCTTTGGCGACTGCTGCTGCTCGCGGTCTCCCTCGTCGTCGCCGCTGACCACGGCTCAGGACTAAGCCGGCTCGGCATCCGGCGCCTTCGTTTCATGGCCGACGTCATGGCATCCGCCGACGCGGTGGTCTTCGCGGTGCTGGCACCCCGCCCAGATGCGTGGTCAAGCATGCGTTGACACCGAGAACAGCTTCTTGGATCACCAGCTCCCGTGCCTGCGATTCAGTCCGGGCGCCCCCCGCCCCCGCCCCCGCCCCGGGGACGCTGAGGCGTGGCGTACGAGCCGGTCGCCTCGGCCGTGTGCAGGCGTACCTGCGGGGAAACCGCACTCGAGCACGGCCGGCCGGGCGGGAGGACGGCCGGGGCCAGGCCGTCAAGATCAATGCAAGCCCTTTCGCTCCCCGCTTCGGGCGGCGAACAGACTGTGCCGGATGAATATGGCCCCGCCGCAGGGAAGTTGGCTGTATCCCACCTGTGCGCTCTGAACTGCCGAAACGCCACCCAGCTGACGTACCGGCCGACCGGTTTGGGCCGGTCGGTGCTCACGCTCCGCAGATTGGCCCGTTACCGGCAGTACGGCTCCCACCTCGGACAACCCATACTGAGTCCGTGCAACAACGGGGGCTCTTGTTACGCCCTGAACCGCAGCACAACGCAGGAAACGCGGCGCCATTGACCAGGCGCCGCCGAGGTTCACGCGGCCATCGCGTTCACTCACGCCACGCGGTGGCCGAGTGTGCCCACGATGCCCTGGGAGGGGTGAAAGCTGCTACAGATTGTCTAGTCATTCATAGTCATCCCTAGTCGTGTGTCTCACGTACCTTGGTCTCGTGAAGCTTTCGGAGTGGGCCCGTCAGCAGGGCGTGAGCTACCAGACCGCCTGGCGGTGGGTGAAGGACGGGAAGATGCCCGTCCCCGTTCGCCAGGCGCCGTCCGGGACGTGGTTGGTCGACGAGGTCGCCGTCCAGCCGTCCGGGCGTGTGGTGGCGTACTGCCGCGTGTCGTCCGTTGACCAGAAAGCCGATCTTCAGCGGCAGGCCGCCCGGGTCGTGTCCGGCGCGAACGGGCTGGGCCTGGCCGTCGCTGAGGTCGTCACCGAGGTGGGATCCGGGTTGAACGGGCGGCGCCGCAAGCTGCACCGGCTGCTGTCCGACCCGCAGACGGTGGTGATCGTGGTCGAGCACCGCGACCGGCTGGCCCGGTTCGGCGTCGAGCACCTGGAGGCAGCGCTGTCGGCGTCCGGGCGGCGCCTGGTCGTCCTCGACCCCACCGAGACCGCCGATGACCTGTTACGCGACATCACCGAGGTGCTCACCTCCATGTGCGCCCGCCTGTACGGGCGGCGGGCAGCGAAGAACCGGGCCGCCCGCGCGGTGGCCGTAGCGACCGGCGAGGCCGCCGAGTGAAGAGGTTCCAGCCGCAGCCCGGGTTCGTGGTGCAGGCGTACCGCTTCGCACTGGACCCGAACGCCACCCAGGAGCATGCTCTGCGCTCGCACTGCGGCGCGGCGCGTGCCGCCTACAACTGGGCCGTCGGCTGGGTGACCGCCTCTTGGTGGCAGCGCCGCGCGGAGGAGTCCTACGGCATTGGCGAGGCCGGGCTGACGCAGTGGCGGCCGTGGTCGCTGCCCGCGCTGCGGAAGGCGTTCAACGAGGCCAAGCACACCGATCCGAGGTTCGCCGCCTGGTGGGAGGAGAACTCCAAGGAGGCGTACTCCACCGGCCTGGCGAACGCGTCGGCCGCGTTCGACAACTACGCGAAGTCCAAGAACGGCAAACGGCGCGGCAAGCGGATGGGTGCGCCGCGGTTCAAGTCGAAGCGCAAGGCGCGCCTTGCCTGCCGGTTCACCACCGGCGTGATCCGCGTGGACGCTGACGGCCGTCACGTCACCCTGCCCCGGCTGGGCACGATCCGCACCCACGAGCCCACGGTGAAGCTCCTCGCCCGCGTCCAGGCCGGGACGGCCCGGATCCTGTCCGCGACCGTGCGGCACGAGCGCGGACGCTGGTTCGTCTCATTCCAGGCCGAGGTCAAGCGGGACCTCGAACGCGTGGCGCGGCCGGACGTGGCGGTCGGCATCGACCTCGGGGTGAAGACCCTCGCGGTCATGGCCGACAGCACCGGCGAGATCCGCACCATCGCGAATCCCGGGCACTACGACCGGGCACGCAAGCAGCTGCGCCGCGCCTCCCGCGTCGTCTCCCGACGCCAGGGCCCCGACCGGCGGACCGGGCAGAAGCCGTCGAAGCGGTGGGAGAAGGCCAACGCCGCCCGCAACAAGGTGCATCACCGGGTGGCCAACCTCCGCGCGGACGCCCTGCACAAGCTCACCACCGCCGTGGCGGCCGAGTACGGCACGGTCGTGGTCGAAGACCTCAACGTCGCCGGGATGCTCCGCAACCGGCGTCTCGCGCGAAGGATCGCCGACGCCGGGTTCGGGGAGATCCGCCGCCAGCTCACCTACAAGACCCGCCAGCGCCACGCCACCCGCACCATCGCGGCGGACCGCTGGTACCCCTCCTCGAAGACCTGTTCCGGGTGCGGCGCGGTGAAAGCCAAACTGCCGCTGCACGTGAGGACCTACCTGTGCGACGCCTGCGGCCTGGTCATCGACCGGGACGACAACGCCGCACTCAACCTCGCCGCGCTCGCGGCAGCCGCAACAACCGGTACCGGAGTGGCCGGAGACCAGGACACCCAATCGGTGTCGAAGCCTCGTGGAGCCGACCAGAAGACCCGCGCCACCCGCCCCCGCCGCAAGGCGGAGGCGGGGCGGGCAGGTGGCGCAACCCTGCCGCACCAGCGGCAGACGGAAGCGAGAGACCGTACTCAAGCCGAAGCCCTCACGCTCTGGTGACGAGACGGACCTTCCGGGCGGAAACGTCCGGAATGCTGAGACCTGACTACGGTCTCGGCAACGGGAAACAGTATGAGGAACTCACGCCTGAGAGCGCTGTCCGGTGTCCTTGCCGCCGGTGCGCTGATCGCCGGTCTGACCGGTACGGCGGCGCAGGCATCGGAGAACACCGTGACCGCCGCCCCGGCGGAGATCGGCATCCGGTTCAACCCGGACGGCGATGCCGGGCAGTGCGGCGGGCAGTCGGGGCAGCAGTGGGGCGCCGATCCGGCCTTCACCCGGGCGATCCGATTCGACACCGACAACCGCTCGGGCGGCTGTCAGCTGTCCTTCGGCATCTTCGACCCGGACAACACGCTCCGGGGTGCGTCCATCAGCTACGGCTTCCAGGCCAGTGCCGGTGGCGACGCGGGGCAGTGCGGAAACCCGGGCACGTATCAGATGCCGATTCAGCGGTTCCGGACCTTCGGGTCCCCGGTCCGGGTCGACGCCGACGGCAGGCCGGGCTACTGCAACCTCACCTTCACCGTCTCGGGCCGCTCCGACGTCATCCTCGAAGTGAGGTACTTCGCGGACGGCGACGGCAGCCAGTGCGTGAACTCCCTGCCCTCGGACCAGAACCACACGGCGTTCGCGGGCAGCCCGGTGACCATCGGCATTGACACCGACGGACGCTCCGGCGGCTGCCAGATGCAGCTGCGGCTGCAGAAGGTCTAGCAGTCGGGTCCCAGTGCTCCGGCCGGTTCACCACCGTGTGGTCGGCGGGGGTGCGGCGGTAGCGGGTGTACCCGGCCTCTCGGGTGCGCCCGCGCTGTCATTCCTGCCCGGGCGCGGCACAAGGCCGGTTCAGCCTGCGGCACCGCGCAGTAGATCCCCCAGTTTCAGTGCCGCCGGCAGCGGCGCCGCAGGCAACGCCAGGTGGACCGTCCGGCGCAGAGCGGGGTCGTCGACGCGGCACAGGGCCAGTTCCGCCGGGAGCGCCCAAGTGGCAAGCGACGGGACGAGGGCCACTCCCAGCCCTGCGGCCACGTAGCCGAACTTGCCTGTCCACTCCGCGATTCTGATGATCTTCCGTGGGGTGAAGCCGGCCCGGGCGCAGGCGTCGGCGAGCATGGTGGGGCGGTCGCCGTACGTGTCCTGGAGCCAGGCCTCGTCGCGCAGGTCGCGCAGATCGATCGACTCGGCTCCGGCCAGGGGGTGTTCGCGGTGGAGGGCGACGAACAGCTCGTCCTCCAGTAGAACGGCTGTCGTGGTGCCGTCGGCCGAGGGGAGGCCGGACGGATAGTCGCTCACCACGGCGAGGTCGAGCGCCCTCTCCGCGAGGCGCTCCATCAATGTGGCGCTCCGGCCTTCGACGGCGACGATCTCGACGTCCGGTCTGGCCCGCCTGAACTCCCGTAGGGCAGTGGGCACCAGCGAGATGTTGGCGGTCGCGAAGGCTCCCACGCGGAGCATTCCGCCATGGCCCGCGTGGATCACGGTCAGCTCCTGCTCCGCCCGTGACAGACGTTCCAGTACGTCCACGGCGTGCCGGTGCAGCGCACTGCCGGCCGGGTTCAGACGTACGCCACGTGGGAGCCGTTCGAAGAGCGGGCCGCCCGCCTGCTGTTCGAGGGTGGCGATCCGCCGGGACACCGCGGACTGCGTGTAGTTGAGCTGGGTCGCCGCGGCGGTGAACGACCCGGTGTCGGCCACGGCTACCAGCAGGCGCAGCGCGTCGATCCCGAACACATCTCCCCGTTCCTGAAGTTTCTGGCTTCTGGCATTCCTTCAGTGCATGGCTTCCATGCAATCTAGTCGCTGGTGGAATGTGTTGGCCCTTCGTAACGTCTTATGACGCCGCAAATTCGCAGTCCGAGGGGGAAACGTGAGTGCTCTGCCCGCCATGCTGGCCGATCTTGAGCAACTCGTGGTCTGCGAGTCCTTCTCCGCCGACCATGCGGCCGTTGCCCGCAGCGCAGAGGTGGTCGGCGCGCTCGGCGCGAGGCTGTTGGGTGCGGTGCCGGAGACGATCGTGGTCGACGGTGTGACCCACCTGCGGTGGACCTTCGGCACCCCGCGCGTGCTGCTGGTGGGCCACCACGACACGGTGTGGCCGGTGGGCTCGCTGGAGACCCACCCCTGGTCGGTGGCCGACGGGGTCGCCCGGGGCCCCGGTGTCCTGGACATGAAGGCGGGACTGGTGCAGATGTTCCACGCGCTGGCGTCCCTGCCGTCCCCGGAGGGTGTGTGCGTGCTGGTCACCGGGGACGAGGAGGTCGGCTCCCCGACTTCCCGGGGGCTGATCGAGGAGTCCGCGCGCGGTCTTGCGGCCGCCTTTGTGCTGGAGGCGTCCGCAGACGAAACGGGCGCACTCAAGACCGCCCGCAAGGGCACCTCACGGTACGAAGTCGTGGTGCACGGCAAGGCCGCCCACGCGGGGTTGGAACCGCACCTGGGGATCAACGCCGCGGTCGAGGCCGCTCACCAGGTGCTGGCCATCGCCGGTCTCGGAGCCTCGATGGGTGGCGCCGCTGCAGCCGAAGGCACATGTCCGGTACTGGGAGCCCCGACCATCACCCCCACCCTGGTGTCGGCCGGCAGCACACTCAACACCGTGCCCGCGCAGGCGAAGATCGCCGTGGACGTACGTGTGCCGACCCTGGCGGCGCAGGACCGTGTCGACGAGCTCATGCGCGGGCTCACCGCCCGGACACCGGGGGCCCGGCTGACCGTACTGGGCGGGAGGAAGCGGCCGCCGATGGAGCCCGGTTCCTCCGCCGGACTGTTCGCGCTTGCTTCCCGCATCGCGTCTGAACTGGGCCAGGAGCCACTGCGGGGAATCGCCGTCGGCGGCGCCTCGGACGGCAACTACACGGCGGCCGTGGGCTGCCCGACGCTGGACGGTCTGGGCGCCGTCGGCAGGGGTGCGCATGCGGACACCGAGCATGTGATGATCGCGACGATGGTCCCCCGTACCCAACTGCTCGCTGAACTCGTCGCCCGGACACGGCAGTAGCTCGCCCGATCCCCGTCACTCCTTCGTGAAGCAGAGGCTCATGACCACAAAGGCACCCACGCCCCAGTCGCTCTCACCCGAGGTCGCCGCACTGGCCGCGCGTCACCAACTCGGCGTGCTGGAGGGCTCGTTCGCCCCCAAGCGGCTCGGCGTACTGATGTTCCTCGCGTACCTCAACATGCTCTTCGTTCTCTCGGCGTTCTTTCTGGTTCCCGGGTTGCTGTGGTTCTGGTGGCTGCGGCGCTTCCCCAACTTCAGCAGGAAGCAGGCCGCCAAGCGTCTCCACCTGTTCGAGTACGGGATGATCGTGCAACCGCAGTCCGGGGATGGCATGACCGCCTTCCGTTGGGACTCCGCGAAGGTCTACCAGGACATCACTCAGTTGATCGTCAACGGTGTCCCCACCCCCGCCAAGTACCTCTACTCCGTGGTCGCCCCGAGCTTCGGCGGAGCTGAGATCACGGAGTTCTACGAGAGCCCCGACACCTGGGGCCCCTGGATGCAGGAGGCGGTACTCCGTGCTCAGGGGCAGAAGGTCCTGGAAGCGGTGTCGGACGGCGGGACGAGCGACTTCGGCGCTTTCTCGGTCTCGCGTACCGGCGTGGCCGCCACAGGGAAACGCGCTCTTCCGTGGTCCGACGTCCAGGAGATAGTCGTCATAGGAGGCAGCGTCCGCGTCATGAAGTCCGCCGAGTCCAGCCCCTGGTTCACGGCCAAGGTCAGCGGTGTCGCGAATCTCCACCTCTTCCTGGCTCTCGCCGAAAGCCTCGGCGGGAAGTAGCCGACGCACTGAACGCCCCGTGGATCGCGGGGCGTTCAGGTCGGAAACGGTGCGGCTACCAGATCGCCTCGACCCACTCCGGGTGGTCGATGAACGGGTTGCGGTTGTGCTGGTAGGTGTCGTAGATGACCTGGTTGCGCTTCTCCTCGAAGGCGCTGGGCGGGTCCGCCTCGCTCCAGGCCTTGAGCACGGCGAGCTTGCCCATGTACGGGTTGCTGCCGTTGCCCACCTTCTCGTTGGGCTCCAGGTCGGCGAAGCCGTCGTCACCCTCGTAGCGCACGGCCATGTAGAGGATCATGCGGGCCACGTCGCCCCGGTCCGCGGCGCGCGGCGCGAAGGAGTCGGAGTCGACGGTGCTGCCGCCGCCGTTGGTGACGGTGCTGCCGCCGTTGTCGAAGTCCAGGTTGCCACGGGTGCTGTTGACCTGGACGTCGCAGGGGCGCAGGTGGTGCAGATCCGTGCCGGGGCCGGTCACCTCGCCGAAGTCGCCGTGGGACTTGGCCCAGGTGTGCTCGCGGTTCCAGTCGCCGACGTCGCCGCCGTTGAGGGTCTTGCTGCGCGAGACACCGCTGTACAGCAGGATCACGTTGCTGCTGTTGTTCGGGTCCTGGTCGGTGACCTTGAGGGCGTCCCAGACCGCGGAGTACGAGATCTTCGTCTGGCTGCTGATGATCGTGTGCAGCGAGGACTTGAGGGTCGTGCCGGTCTTGCCGACCGCGTTCTTGTAGTACGTCGCGTCGTAGGCGGTCGTTGTCGCGCCGGCCGGGGTCGCGGTCATGGTGGGGATGGCGAGGGCCGCCAGGACGGTCGACGTGGCGAGCGCCACGGTCTTCCAACGGCGGGTGCGTATCTGCGTCGCGGGCATCGGGGGTGTCCGTTCTACGCGTGTCGAATGGGGGAGGCATTCGGGAGCGTGACATGGACATGCGTTTCAGGCAATGAACTGCACGTGTCTGTTGGGTGACTTAAACCGGCAACTCGGTTGATTTCGGCGCCATTTGACGCGCGTAGAGCGAAACGGGGGCCCTTGACCGGCGTTCCGGTCAAGGGCCACTCGGTCAGCTGACGTCCGACGCGTCCAGACGGTAGATCGAGGACGCGGACGAGCTCGATGAGTCAGACGAGTTGGACGAGTTGGACGAGTTGGACGAGTTGGACGAGTCAGTGGGCGACTCCGTCGACGCGCTGCCGCTGTACTCGCTCTCCTGCACCGCCGTGCCGTGCTCCTGCACCCAGGCCGTGACCTCCGAGCTGAGGCTGGAGCCGCCCATGCCGCCCCCGCCGCCCATGCCGCCGCCGAGCTGGATGTAGTGCAACTCGCCCTTCTTCACCAGCTCCTTGAGCTTGGCCAGGGTCATCGCCTTGTCGGTACCGGTCCAGCCCCACATGGAGATCACCGGCTCACCGCTGCTCACGATCAGCTGCGCCGCACCCTGCGAATTGGACACCGCCAGCAGCCACTTGGCGCCGTCCTGGTGCTTCTTCAGGTACGTGATCAGCTCGCTGTCGGCGCCGCCGCCCATGCCGCCCCCGCCGCCCGTACCTCCGCCGCCGGCCATGCCGCCGGGCTGCCCGCCCTGCTCACCGGTGCCGCCGGGCGCCCCGCTGGGCATACCGCCACTGGGCGGCGTACCCATCTGACCGCCCTGCCGGCCGCCTTGTTGCTGACCGGCCTCGGCCTGGCCACCCTGTTGCTGACCCTGCTGCCCGTTCTGCTGCCCCGGTCCGCCGCTGCCGCCGGGGAAGCCGCCGCCCGTGCGACCGCCGCCACCCCCGCCGCCACCCGGGCCGCCCATGCCGCCGCCCGTCGAAGGCCCCGCCGTCGGGTTCGTGCCGCCCATGCCGCCGCCGCCCGTCGCGGAGGTCTCCGCGAAGGAGTACGCAGCCGGGCCGGCCACCGCCGCGACGATCGCCGCCACCACGGAGGCCGCCAGGAGTTGCACTCGCCGTCCGCTGCGGAAGACCAGCAGACCCGTGATCGCCAAGCCCATCACCACGGCGATCGTCGGCCACAGCCACGCGTTCCAGTCGGCGCTCCGGCGCAGCAGGACGATCGACCAGACGCCGGTGACGCCGAGGGCCAGCGGGAGTACCCACACCCACCGCTTGTCGGTGCGGAACGCGCGCAGCAGGAGGACGCCGCCGCCACCGCACAGCGCCGCGATGCCGGGCGCGAGGGCGGTCGTGTAGTACGGGTGCATCGTGCCCTCGGCCATGGCGAAGGTGAGGTAGTGCAGCAGCGTCCAGCCGCCCCACATGAGTAGTGCGGCGCGAGTCGCGTTCGTACGCGGGGCTCGGCCGCAGAGCACCAGGCCACCCACCAGCGCGATGCTCGCGAAGGGGATCAGCCATGAGATCTGGCCGCCGAGGATCTCGTTGAACATCCGGCCGATGCCCGCGGTCCCGGAGAAGCCGCCGCCTCCGCCACCACCGCCCCCGCCGTTGCCCTCGCCGCCGAGGACGCGGCCGAGGCCGTTGTAGCCCATGATCAGGTTCCAGGCGCTGCCGTCCGTCGAGCCGCCGATGTACGGGCGTTCGTCGGCCGGTACGAGGGTCACGGCCGTGGCCCACCAGAAGCTGGCCACCGCGAGCGCGACGCCCGCGAGCAGCAGGTTCACGATCCGCTTCACGAGGCCCACGTTGGCCGCGTACAGGTAGACCGCGAAGACGGCGGGCAGTGCGATGTAGCCCTGGAGCATCTTCGTGTTGAAGGCGAGGCCGAAGCACACCGCCGAGCCGATCAGCGGCAGCAGCTTGCCGTCGCGCGTGGCGCGCAGGGCGAGGGCCGCGCCGGCCACCATCAGGCAGACCAGCAGCGTGTCGGGGTTGTTGTCGCGGTTGATGGCCACGGTGATCGGGGTGAGCGCCAGGACCAGCGCGGCCACGGTGGCCGCCGCGTGCCCGAACACCCGC
Source organism: Streptomyces sp. NBC_00576 (assembly GCF_036345175.1). NCBI lineage: Bacteria > Bacillati > Actinomycetota > Actinomycetes > Kitasatosporales > Streptomycetaceae > Streptomyces > Streptomyces sp. NBC_00576. The sequence continues at coordinate 7,205,157 of NZ_CP107780.1, forward strand.
TTCACGCAGGAGTGCAGGATCCAGATGGTGCCGAGCGCGGACGCGATCAGTGGCGCCATCATCTGCCAGGTGCCGTAGCCGAACAGGCGGCAGGACAGGCCCATGACCATGAGGACGAAGGGTGGCTTGTCGACGGTGAGGAAGTTCCCCGCGTCGAGCGAGCCGAAGAACCACGCCTTCCAGCTCTGCGTGCCGCTCAGCACGGCAGCGCTGTAGAAGCTGTTGAGGCCGGAGGAGGAGAGGTTCCAGGAGTACAGGGCCCCGGCCAGCAGCATGATCGCGAGCAGCGCGGGCAGCGACCAGCGCGGCGCCTTCTCGGGCGTGCCGGGCACGCCTGACGCGGTGGGGGCCGGTGGAGCCACGGGCGCCGCGGGATCGGCGGCAGCGGGGGTGGTCTCCGGAGCGTGGGGGTGAGGGTCGGTGGCAGATGTCACCAGCGAATCGTGCGAACGGGGAGTGGGCGGGGACTGTGGTGCACCTGGGGACCGGCTGTGAATTCTGGAAACAGTGCGTTACGTGTGGTGCATGCTCTCCCCAAAGAAGTGTGGCCAGGCGTACAACCATTCGTACGTGCATGTGAGTCAAAGGAGACCAGCGTGCCGGGGGCAGGCTGACGTCTTTCACGGGGATGGGGAACCTCCATGACTCACACTCACCACATATCCGCGGGCCGCCGCATATCCAGATCGGCGAGATCAGCGCGTGCTCGCGTACTCGGCGGTGCCGCTGTCTGCGTCACGACCGCGCTGGCCCTCCTGGCCACCGCCGCACCAGCCAACGCGGCCCCGGCGGCCGTCAGTTGTACGTCCGCCAAGGCCGGCCTCGCCACCAAGCTGAAGCGGGACATCACGTCCGCCCTCGCCGGGCGCCGAGGCTCCATCAGCATCGGTGTCTACGACCGCACGACCCAGACGACGTGCGCGTACCGGGCGCAGACCGCCTTCGACTCCGCCAGTGTCGTCAAGGTGACCGTCCTGGCGACCCTGCTCTGGGACGCCCAGAAGACCCAACGCGCCCTGACCGCCCGGGAGAAGAGCCTCTCCCAGGCCATGATCACCAAGTCGGACAACGCCGCGACCACAAAGCTGTGGAGCCAGCTGGGCCTGACGAAGATCAAGGGCTTCCTCACGGCCGCCGCCATGACCCAGACCAAACCCGGCGCGAACGGCTACTGGGGGCTCACCCAGATCACCGCCCGCGACGAACAGAAGCTCCTCATGCTCACCACCCTCACCAACCGGGTCCTGAGCGACAACTCCCGTGCGTACATACAGAAGTTGATGAGCGAGGTCATCGCGTCCCAGCGCTGGGGTACGCCGAAGGGCGTGCCCTCGGGTGTCTCCGTGCACGTCAAGAACGGCTGGCTGCAACGCGCCTCGTACGGCTGGCGGGTGCACAGCATCGGTACGTTCAAGGGCCGTGGCCACGACTACATGATCACGGTGCTCACGCACGGCAACAGCACCTGGAACTACGGCATCGCGACGATCGAGGGCGTCGCCAAGGTCGTCCACCGGGATCTCGCGGCGAGCTGACCGCGAACCGGCTGCACTTCACCGCAGCGCCTCTCGGCCGTCACCGACCCGCCCTACGGTGACGGCCATGCGCCTGCGAACCCTGCGAAGCCCTCGAACCCTGCTCGCCACCGTCACCGCCGGTCTGGCGGCGGCCACCTGCCTCACCGCCGCCGGACCGGTGAACGCCAACTCCCGCACAGATACCGCCTGTTCGCCCGCCGTCTCCATCGACCGCTTCTCCGACGCGCTCGACAAGACGACGTACGACGGCACGTTCGTCGGCAACCTCTCCGCGCTCGCGGTCGACCGGAACGGCGACCTCGCCGCCCTGTCCGACCGCTCCTCCCTCTTCACTCTCGACCGGAGAACCCTGACCCCGACGAGCGTCGTCCCCCTCGCCGACGAGACGGGCGCCGCGCTCGACTCCGAGGGTCTGGTCGTCGACCTGGACGGCACCCGGCTCGTCTCCTCGGAGACGGAACCCTCCGTGCGCCGTTACTCCCGCGACGGCCGCATCCTCGGCCGCCTCCCGGTGCCGGACGCGCTCCGTGTCACCCCGGCCGGCCGCGCCACCGCCAACCAGACCTTCGAGGGGCTCACGCTCCTCCCCGGGGGCCGTACGCTCCTCGCGTCCATGGAGTACGCGATCTCCGGTGACTCCACCGGCATCGTCCGCTTCCAGACCTGGGAGCGGCACGGGAAACGGTTCGCACTCGGCGCCCAGTACGCCTACCGCACCGACACCGGCCTGGGCGTCCCCGAGGTCGCCGCCACCCCCGACGGCCGCCTCCTCGTCCTGGAGCGCGGTTTCACCGCCGGCGTCGGCAACACGGTCCGCCTCTACCTGGCCGACCCGCGCCACGCCACGGACACGAGCGGCGTCGAGAACCTCACCGGTCAGGGGGACACCGTCGAGGGCGGCGTAAGGCTGATCAAGAAGACGCTTCTCGCCGACATCGTGAACTGTCCGTCACTGGGAGCGACCGCCAAGCAGCCCCAGCCCAACCTGCTCCTCGACAACATCGAGGGCATGGTGATCACTGGCGGCACCTGCGGATCCCTGCGCGTCCTCCTGGTCAGCGACGACAACCAGAACGCCGTACAGACGACCCGCTTCTACTACCTGCGCGTACGCGCCTGACCGCGCCCTCCGACTGTTGCGGAGGGATGAAATCCGCTTCCGCCCGTGTTGGTGCTTACCGGCGGAGTGCGGAATCGCGGATCTACGGAAGGCGCCGGAGTGGCAGAGCAACGGGGGCGGAAGCCAGGACACGAACCTGTATCGGAACAGGAGCCGGTATCGGTACAGGAACCTGTACCGGAACAGGAGCCTGTACCGGTACCGGGATGGGCGCGGCGGCTGGTCGGATACGCCTGGCGGTATCCGAAGGACGTCGTGCTCTCGATCGGTGCGTCCCTCGGCGGTATGGCCCTCATGGCGCTGGTCCCGCTGATCACCAAGGTGATCATCGACGACGTCATCGGCGGCGAGAGCCGCTCCATGGCCCTCTGGGCGGGCGCGCTCGTCGTCTCCGCCGTCCTCGTCTACGTCTTCACCTACATCCGCCGCTACTACGGCGGCCGGCTCGCCCTCGACGTCCAGCACGACCTGCGGACGGAGATGTTCGAGACGATCACCCGGCTCGACGGGCGCCGCCAGGACGAGCTGTCGACCGGGCAGATCGTCGGACGGGCCACCAGCGACCTTCAGCTGATCCAGAGCCTCTTCTACATGCTCCCGATGACGCTCGGGAACGTGCTCCTGTTCCTGATCTCCCTCGCGATCATGGCCTGGCTGTCGATCCCGCTGACCCTGGTCGCCCTCGCCGTCGCCCCCGCCCTGTGGATCGTCGCCAAGCGCAGCCGTACGAAGCTCCACCCGGCCACCTGGTACGCGCAGGCCCAGGCCGCCGCCGTCGCCGGTGTCGTGGACGGCGCCGTGACCGGCGTACGCGTGGTGAAGGGGTTCGGGCAGGAGGACCAGGAGACCGGGAAGCTCAGGGAGGTCGGGCGGCGGCTCTTCGCGGGGCGGCTGCGGACCATCCGGTTCAACTCCGTCTACACCCCGGCCCTGCAGGCCGTGCCCGTGCTCGGGCAGGTCGCCATGCTCGCGGTGGGTGGCTGGCTGGCCGTGGGCGGGCACATCACGCTCGGTACGTTCGTCGCGTTCTCCACCTATCTCGCCCAGCTCGTCGGGCCGGTGCGCATGCTCGCCATGGTGCTGACCGTCGGGCAGCAGGCGCGGGCCGGTACCGAGCGCGTCCTGGAGCTCATCGACACCCGGCCCACCATGTCCGACGGGCACAAGGACCTCCCCGCCGACGCCCCGGCCACCGTCGAGTTCGACGACGTGTCGTTCGGCTACGACGACGACCGGCCCGTACTCTCCGGGCTGACCTTCGAGATCCGGCCCGGCGAGACCCTCGCCGTCGTCGGCTCCTCCGGCTCCGGCAAGTCGACCGTCTCCCTCCTCCTGCCGCGCTTCTACGACGTGACGCGCGGCGCCGTCCTCATCGGCGGCCACGACGTCCGCGAGCTGACCCTCGACTCCCTCCGGGCCGCGATCGGGCTCGTCCCCGAGGACTCGTTCCTCTTCTCCGACACCGTCCGCGCCAACATCGCGTACGGCCGTCCGGACGCAACCGACGAACAGATCCTCACCGCCGCGCGCGCCGCCCAGGCGGACCGTTTCATCGCCGAGCTGCCCCACGGCTACGACACCAAGGTCGGCGAGCACGGCCTCACCCTCTCCGGCGGCCAGCGCCAGCGCGTCGCACTCGCCCGCGCGATTCTCACCGACCCCCGGCTCCTCGTCCTCGACGACGCGACGTCGGCAGTGGACGCGCGGGTCGAGCACGAGATCCACGAGGCGTTGAAGCACGTCATGGAGGGCCGGACGACCCTCCTCATCGCCCACCGCCGCTCCACCCTCGGCCTCGCCGACCGCATCGCCGTCCTCGACGGCGGACGCCTCGCCGACCTCGGCACCCACGACGAACTCCAGGCCCGTTCCGCCCTGTACCGGCGGCTGCTGACCGACCCGGACGAGCTGGGCGGCGTCTCGCCCGGCCGCGCCCTGCCCTCCTGTCCGCCCGAGGACACCTCCGTACGGGACGAGCTGGACGCCGAGTTCGACGCCGAGCGCGGGGTCACGCCCAGGCTGTGGAACGGCGACCGCGAGCCCAAGGACACCGCGTTCGTCGGGATGCCGGCCACGCCCGAACTCCTCGCCCAGGTCGAGGCGTTGCCCCCGGCCGCCGACACCCCGGGCATCGACGAGGCACGCGCGGTCACGCCCGAGGAGTCGTACGGGCTGAAGCGGCTGCTGCGCGGCTTCGGGAGGCCGTTGCTGGTGAGCCTCGGGCTTGTCGCCGTGGACGCCGGGATGGGGCTGCTCCTGCCGATCCTGATCCGGCACGGCATCGACTCGGGCGTCTCCCAACTCGCCCTGGGCGCCGTGTGGGCGGCCTCCGCGCTCGCCCTGGTGTCCGTCGTCGTCCAGTGGGCGGCGCAGATCGGTGAGATGCGGATGACGGGCCGTACCGGCGAACGCGTGCTGTACGCACTCCGGTTGAAGATCTTCGCCCAGCTGCAACGCCTCGGACTCGACTACTACGAACGGGAGTTGACCGGGCGGATCATGACCCGGATGACCACGGACGTCGACGCGCTGTCGACGTTCCTGCAGACCGGGCTGGTCACCGCCTTCGTCTCCGTCGTCACCTTCTTCGGCATCATGGCCGCCCTGGTGGTGATCGACGTCCAGCTCGCGTTCGTCGTGTTCGTCACCATCCCGGTGCTGGTCGTCGGCACGTTCTACTTCCGCCGGGCGAGCGTGAAGGCCTACGAACTCGCCCGTGAGCGCGTGTCGTCGGTCAACGCCGACCTCCAGGAGTCGGTGTCCGGGCTGCGGATCGTGCAGGCCTTCCGGGGCGAGCGGACGGGCAACGAGCGGTTCGCGGAGGGCAGCGACAGCTACCGCCAGGCACGCGTGCGGGGACAGTGGCTGATCTCCGTGTACTTCCCGTTCGTGCAGCTGCTGGCCTCGGTCGCGGCAGCGGCGGTACTGATCGTGGGGGCGGGGCGGATCGACAACGGGACGCTGACGACCGGTGCGCTGGTCGCCTACCTCCTCTACATCGACCTGTTCTTCGCGCCCGTGCAGCAGCTCTCGCAGGTCTTCGACGGGTACCAGCAGGCGACGGTCTCGCTGGGCCGGATCCAGGAACTCCTCCAGGAGCGGACCTCGACCGAGGCGGCCGAGGAGCCGTTGGATGTGCTGTCCCTGCGTGGTGACATCGCCTTCGAGGGCGTGGACTTCGCGTACGGGTCCGGCGATGACGCCGAAGAGGCCCTGAGCGGCGTCCAGTTGACGATTCCGGCCGGGCAGACCGTCGCCTTCGTCGGGGAGACGGGCGCCGGCAAGTCGACGCTCGTGAAGCTGGTCGCCCGCTTCTACGACCCCACCGGCGGCCGGGTCACCGTCGACGGCACCGATCTGCGCGCCCTCGACATCACCTCGTACCGCCATCGCCTCGGGGTGGTGCCGCAGGAGGCGTACCTGTTCCAGGGGACCGTGCGGGACGCCATCGCGTACGGGCGGCCGGATGCCACCGACGCCCAGGTGGAGGCGGCGGCGCGGGCGGTCGGGGCGCACGACATGATCGCCACGCTGGAGGGCGGCTACCTCCACGAGGTCGCCGAGCGCGGACGCAACCTCTCGGCGGGGCAACGCCAGCTGATCGCGCTGGCCCGCGCGGAACTGGTCGACCCGGACATCCTGCTCCTCGACGAGGCGACGGCGGCACTGGATCTGGCTACCGAGGCCCAGGTCAACCAGGCGACCGACCGCCTCGCAGGCCGCCGTACGACCCTGGTCGTCGCCCACCGCCTCACGACGGCGGCCCGCGCCGACCGGGTCGTCCTCATGGACCACGGCCGGGTCGCAGAGGACGGCACCCACGAGGAACTCCTCGCCCTGGACGGCCAGTACGCCGAACTGTGGCGCACGTTCGTGGGCGCGGCGGAGGAGCCGGAGGAACCGGTCATCTCATCCCGCTGAGGGCCGGTAGGTCTGGCGGCCACCGGCTTGCGCAACCGTTCGACAGGTGCCGTGCGTCCGTACATCAGTACGACGCACGACTAATGTCATGGGTGGCGGCTGGAGGGGGAGACGGTGAGTGGTGGTTCGGTATGGCGGCGGATGGCGCTCGGACTGGCCGTGCTGACCGCGTCCGGGATGCTCTCCCTCGCGAGCCCGGGCACAGCCGAAGCGGCGTCGACGGCCTCGACGGCCTCGGCGGCGCCGGCGTGCTCCGGCCGCAAGACGCGGACGCTGGCCTTCTCCACCGGCGAGGTGCACATATACCGGCGCAACGGCTACGTCTGCGCGGTGACCATGCCCAAGCGCCCGGGGGCCCGCCAGTGGATGTCGGTGAGCGTAAGGGCGCGCGGGGGGCGTCCGGTCGTCGACGAGGGGACGTTCTCGAAGCGGGCCGGCCCGGTGACCGTGCACGCGGGGCGGCGGCAGGTGTGGGTCAAGGGGGCGGTGGGGCGGGGATCGGTCAGTTCTGGCTGGATTCGGTGCTGAGGATCTTCCCGGACCCCTAATTCCTGATCCCCTGCCCGAGGGATTTCCCTATCTCCCCTGGTGCACCGGTAGTTGCTCCGATAGCTTCCGGCGCACAGATGTCTCACAGGGGAGGGTGCATGCGCAAGGCGCTCAGATGGCTGCTCGCGCTCGCCGTGTTCATAGGCACGATGAGTACGGCGGGAGCGGCCACCGCCGCTCAGCCGGAAGCCGGATCCAGCACCAAGAGCGGTACCAGCACTGCCAGTTCGGACATCAAGGACCAGCTTCTCGCGATCCCGGGCATGAGTCTGATCCAGGAGAAGCCGTACACCGGCTACCGGTACTTCGTCCTCAACTACACCCAGCCGATCGACCACCGGCACCCGTCCAAGGGCACGTTCCAGCAGCGCATCACCGTCCTGCACAAGGACGCCTCGCGCCCGACGGTCTTCTTCACCGGCGGATACTCCGTCAACACGAACCCCACTCGCAGTGAACCGACGCGGATCGTCGACGGCAACCAGGTCTCCCTGGAGTACCGCTTCTTCACTCCGTCCCGACCCGACCCCGCCGACTGGTCCAAGCTGGACATCTGGCAGGCGGCCAGCGACCAGCACCGCGTCTTCACGGCACTGAAGAAGATCTACGCCAAGAAGTGGCTCTCCACGGGCGGTTCCAAGGGCGGCATGACCGCCACGTACTACGAGCGTTTCTACCCGCGTGACATGGACGGCGTCGTCGCGTACGTCGCTCCCAACGACGTGGTGAACAAGGAGGACTCGGCGTACGACCGGTTCTTCGCCAAGGTCGGCACCAAGGAGTGCCGCGACCGGCTGAACGCCGTACAGCGCGAGGCGCTCGTCCGCCGGGAGCCGCTGGAGAAGAAGTACGCGGAGGTCGTCGCCGCCGAGGGCTTCACCTTCACCACCATCGGCAGCCTGGACCGCGCGTACGAGGCCGTCGTCCTCGACTACGTCTGGGGCTTCTGGCAGTACAGCCTGCTCGCCGACTGCGAGTCCATCCCGGCGGACGCGAAGAACGCGACCGACGACGACATCTGGACCTCGATCGACACGATCTCCGGGTTCTCCGCCTACACCGACCAGGGCCTGGAGCGGTACACGCCGTACTACTACCAGGCGGGCACCCAACTCGGCGCGCCCGACATCAAGTTCCCGCACATCGAGAAGAAGTACATCCGCTACGGCTACCAGCCGCCGCGCAACTTCGTCCCCCGGGACATCAGCATGAAGTTCCAGCCGTCGGCGATGCGTGACGTCGACAACTGGGTCAAGCACCGTGCCCAGCACATGCTGTTCGTGTACGGGCAGAACGACCCGTGGGGCTCCGAGCCGTTCCACGTCGGCAAGGGCGCGAAGGACTCGTACGTCTTCACCGCCCCCGGCCTGAACCACGGCGCGAACGTCGCGGGTCTGGTCCCCGAGCAGAAGGCGCTCGCCACGGCCCGCATCCTGGAGTGGGCGGGCGTCGCCTCGACCGCCGTCCGGTCGAACCCGTCGGCGGCCAAGCCGCTGGCGACGTACGACGCCAGGCTCGACAAGCGCAACATCGAGCGGGAGCCCACGCTGCGGCCGTAACGACCGTGGAGAGTACGGGTAGTTGATGATGGAGGGGCCCGGTGGCAGCTGCCACCGGGCCCCTCCACCGTCGTGTGATCAGCTGCCGATCGCGGCCGGCGGGCGGCCCGCCATCAGCCGGTTGACCAGGGCCAGCAGCAGGTCCCGGCTGTCGCGCCGGTCCCGGAGGTCGCCCATGAGGACCGGGACGGCCGGGTCGAGGTCGAGCGCGTCCCGCACCTCGTCCACCGTGCGGTCCCGCACCCCGTGGAAGCAGTTGACGCCCACCACGAACGGGACACCACGGCTCTCGAAGAAGTCGATCGACGCGAAACTGCTCTCCAGCCGCCGGGTGTCCGCGAGGACGACCGCGCCGAGCGCCCCGTGCACCAGGTCGTTCCACATGAACCAGAAGCGTTCCTGGCCGGGCGTCCCGAACAGATACAGGACGAGGCGGCTGCTCACCGTGATCCGGCCGAAGTCCAGCGCCACGGTCGTGGTGGTCTTCCGCTCGACCCCGTCGAGGTCGTCCACGCCGAGGCCCGCGACGGTCAGCTGCTCCTCGGTGTGCAGGGGCGGGATCTCGCTCACGGAGCCGACCATGGTGGTCTTGCCGACGCCGAAGCCGCCCGCGATCAGGATTTTCACCGCGGCGGGCGCGGTGGGCGTCCCGGCCATGGCCACCTGTGCCCCGGGCTGTGACCCGGCCTGTTCGTCAGAGTCTGAGTAGGGCATCCTTCACCGCCTGAAGAAGAGTCATGTCCGGTTCCTGGCCGACGGCGACCGCGAGCGGTGGCCTGGCCGTCACCCGGTCCAGCGTGATGAGGTCGTCGACGAGGATCTTCGTCACCGCCACCGGCAGATTCAGCCCGGCGGCGACCTCTGCGAGGGCCACCGGCACCCGGCACTGCCGGAGGATCACCCGGTGCTCGGGCTGCAGCCCCCGGTCGCCGGGCCGTTCGGCGGGCGCGACGGTCGCGATCACCGTGATGAGGGTGAGATCGTCACGCACCGAGGCCGTACGCCCATGGGTGATCGTGTACGGCCGGACGAGGCTCTCCTCGGCGTCATCGTCGTCCGGCGACGCGTACGCCCAGTGGCTCACTCACGCCCCCCGCCCTCCAGGCGCTGGACCCGCACGTCGGTCCCCAGCCGCTGCCCCACCTGCTGTACGAGGGTGTCCATCGCCACGGCCATCACCTCGGCGTCGACCTCCTGGTCCGCCACGACCGCCAGATGGGTGCCCCGGCCGGCCGCGCTGACGAACAGCCAGAGCTCGTCGAGCTCGATGATGACCTGGTGGACGGCCCCGCCGCCGAAGACCTCGCCGACGCCACGGGCCAGGCTCTGCTGACCGGTGGCGATGGCGGCCAGGCGTTCCGCGTCGACCCGGGCGATGCTGCTGGACTGGCTCACCACCAGACCGTCGTCGGACAGCACGATGGCGTTCCGGGTGCCCGGAACCTGGTCGACCAGACGGTCGAGCAGCCAGTCGAGGTCGGAGTTGGTGGCAGTGGTTCGCAGAGTCATCGTCCGTCTTCCTTCCGGGCCCGGTCTGGTCCCGGTGAGGGGTGGGTGGGCTGGTGGTCGATTTGCTGGGCGGGCCGGTGATCGCCGTCGGACCTGCGCCGGGCGGCCTTGGACTGGCGCTGGAAGGCACCGACGGTGGCACTGGATCGGGAGCCCGTGCGGCGGGGCAGCGGCTGCGCGGCGGTGGGGCCGGGGCGCGGTGCTTCGGTGGCGTACGAGGGGGGAACCTCCCGGAGTTCGGTGACGAGACTGGCCTGCCGGACGCGCCGGGGGAGGGGGTTCGGGCTCGCCGCGGGTGTCTGGGCGGGGGCCTGCGCGGGGGTTTGCGCGGGGCGGGTCGTGGGTGCCGAGGGCGTCGAGGGGGCGACCCAGGGGCCGATGAGCGGACGCGCGTACGCCTCCTGGTCGCCGACGTGCGCGGCGCGCGGCCGGAGTGCGGGGCGGGTGGACGCGTCTGCCGGTCCGGTGTGTGCGGTCGCGCCGCGGAGTGTGAGTGGGTTCGGGGTGGGGGCCGTCGGGGGTGCGGGGCGGGTATGGGCGTCTGCCGGTCCGGTGTGTTCGGTGGCGCCGCGGAGTGTGAGCGGGTCCCGGACGGGGGCCGTCGGGGGTGCGGGGCGGGTACGGGCGTCTGCCGGTCCGGTGCGGGCGGTCGCCGCGCGCAGTGCGAGCCGGTCCGGGACGGCGCCCGACTGGGGAGCCGTGGGCTCCGGGGGCGCCGACAGCGGGACCGGCTGTCCCTGCACCGGCTGACCGCCGGAGATCAGCTCCACCGGGACCAGGACGACGACCCTGGTGCCCCCGAACGACGAGGGCCGCAGCTCGACCTGGAGGCCCAGGTTGGCGGCGAGCCGGGCCACGACGTACAGGCCGAGACGGGCGTCGTCGGCGCGGGACATCACGTCCATACGGGGTGGCGCGGCCATCAGTTCGTTGGCCTCGGCGTACTGCTCGGGGTCCATGCCCATGCCGCGGTCCTCGATCTCGATCGCGACCCCGCGACCCACCCGGGAGGCGGTCACCTCGACCGGGGTCGGCGGCCGGGAGAAGGACACCGCGTTCTCCATCAGCTCCGCGAGGAGATGCACCATCGGACCGACCGCACGCTCCGACAGCCAGGTCTCGCCGTCGGTGTCGATCCGGATGCGCCGGTAGTCCTGCACCTCGCCCTGGGCGGAGCGCATGATGTCCAGCAGGAGGACGGGCCTGCGCCAGCGGCGCTGCGGGGTTCCGTTCCCGAGGATGACCAGGTTCTCCTCGTAGCGGCGCAGCCGGGCCGCCAGATGGTCGAGGTCGAAGAGGCCTTCCAGGACCTCGGGGTCCTCGTGCCGCCGCTGCATCTCGCCGAGACGTTTCAGCTGCATGCCGATCAGCAACTGGGTGCGCCGGGCGATGCGTTGCAGGAGCCGCTCGAAGCCGCGGTACAGCTCGACCTCCCGTACGGCGGTATCCAGGGCCGAGCCGCGGGCCTGGTTGAGGGCCTGGCCGAGCTGGCCGAGTTCGTCGTCGCCGTGGTGGATCTCGGGCAGTTCGGCGTCGGTGTCGACCTTCTCGCCCTTGCGCAGCCGCTCCACGAGGTCGGGCAGCCGCTCCTGGAGTTCCAGGGCCTCGGCGCGCAGGCCGGAGATCCGGCGGCGCAGTGTTCCGGTCAGGCGCAGTGAGAGGACCAGCATCAGCGCCACGGACGCCGTGCTCACGGCGCTGTTGACGATCATGTCGGTCATCAGGCCGTCGAGTTCGTCCTCGGTGGAGGCGAGGAGGTCCTCGGAGTACGCGTTGCCCGCCCCCACCAGTTGGGGGGTGATCCCCGCGATGCTCTGCCGCCACTTCACACCGAGCGCGGCGGAGACGGCGGTCGGGCCGCCGGCGTCGGTGTTGTCGGTGTCCTCGGTGCTCAGGAGGATCTGCTCGACCGAGGTCTTCCGCTTCCAGTCGTCGCCGGTCAGTACGGTCCGGTAGGCCTCGGCCCGTATGTCCGGAAGCTGCGGTACGACCTTGTCGCTGTAGATGTGCTCCTGGCTGCCGATCATCTCGGCGATCTGGAAGCGTTGCTCACCGCTGAGTCTGCCGCTCGCCACTCCCGCCGTGATGATCGCGTCCTCGCGCGAGATCATCTCCTGGCCCCACTGCGCGTCGAGCGCCGGCCGGGTGAGGATGGCCGTCTCGCCGAAGCCGACGTCGCTGAAGTCCTCGAGCAGTTCCATGGTCGACGCGATCACGCCGGTGTACGCGTCGAACGTCTGCTGCTGGTAGGTCGACCGCCGGTCCACGGAGTCCCGGTAGCCCTGCAGCTTCTTCAGCCCGAGGCTGACCTCCTGGAAGGCCTCGTCGAGAGCGCTCGGAGGAGCGCCGAGCGCGCCGAGGTCGCGTACGGACCTGTCGGTGAGTTCACGCTGACGTCTCAGTTCGGCCCGGTCGGCCTTGGGGTCCGCGAGCACCGCCGCGCTGAGCCGCCGCTCCTCCTGCAGGCGGAAGAAGACGGTGACGAGCGGGCTGCCGAAGCGTTTCCCCTCGATGCTGCGGTCATGGACGGTCCGCCAGTCGCCGTAGAGGTGGGCCGAGTCCATCGTGCCCAGGGCGACCAGGGCCAGACAGGGCACCAGAGCCAGGACGAGGAGCATGGTCCGGACCGACATCCGGCGCTTCGGAGCCCGGTCCTGCGGCTGTTGCGCTGTGCGTGCGTGGAGTGCCACAGAGGCCCCGGCCTGTGAGTGCTGACGGACCTGTCCGAAAAGAAGTGGTCCGCACCATGACAGGGGGAGCCTACCGATCCACGAAATCATCACAACAGTTGTTCCGCGGAATTAGCGCGACTCGTTTTTCGGCCGATGGAGCCGACCAAAAGGAATCCTTCATACCGGTTTCGCGCAGCCGACCGGCGACTCCCCGCCCAACTGCACGTAAAGGGCAGTTGAACCGGGGCAGTTGAAGCGTTTGGCGACGGCCTCGGTCACCTCGTACTCCGGCCTCTTCTCGCCCTTCCCGTCGCACGCCGTCTCGCGCACCTCTCCGCGCCCGGTGCTGTACACGCAGTCGCCGACGATCGTGCGCGGGCCTCCGCCGCCGCCCGGGTCGCCGGGGTGCGGGGCCTGGAGGTTGCGCATACAGGCGTACCCCTGCGGGACGGCTCCGTCGCCGTCCTCGTCGGCGGCGGGGCGCTGTTCGCTGATGTGCAGCACGAAGTCGGTGGTCGCCGGGCACGACGGACCCTCGGTCACCCTGCCGTCGTACCGGGCCACGACCCGGGCCGCCGCCCGCTCGCTGGTGCAGGGCACCTCGGTGAAACTGGTCGTGCCGAAGGAACTGCACTCGTCGATGGAGAGGAAGACGGTGCCGTAGCCGGTGGGCCGGGGCGGCGCGGGCCGCTGGTCGACCGCCGTACCGTCGGCTGCCCCCGAGGCTCCGTCCGACGAGGCACCCGCCGAACTGCCCGACGACAGCTGACATCCGGCCCCCGTGAACACCACGACCGCCATCAACAGCGCGCAGGCGAACACCCGCCCCCACGCCATTCCCACGGGCCCTGCAGAACGCATGGGCCCCACAGAACGCACTTCGCGCATCGCATCCCCCCGACTACCCCCGCCCAGCGTGGCCCGCGATGCCAGGGCCACGCCGGAAGTTCAGCGGATTTGAGCCTATTGGGGGTAGTGCGCCGGTTGTGCGACGTACGACACGTACGCCTCCCTACCTCCCGTCTCTAGTACGACAGTCCGTGACCGATCGGATACAGCACCCGCGTCGGATCGTCCGCGCGCAGCACCGGCACCGGCAGTTTTCCGCGCGGCCGGACCCGCCCCGCGATCACCCGTGCGGCGGCCCGGAGTTCGACGTCCGTCCAGGAGTAGGTGGCCAAGTAGGCCTGTACAGCTGGCAGTTGGGCCACGTCGTAGGGGTTACGGACGGCGACGCACACCACGGGCCGTCCGGTGGCGAGGAGTTGGGTGACGAGGGTGCGCTGACTGCTTGTGCCGCTGAGGTTGTACGTGCCGACGACCACCGCGTCCACCTCCCCGGCGGCGGCGACGGCCCGCGCGATGACGGCGGCGGAGGGGGCGGTGCCGGTCGACAGGGCGGTGGCGGTGAAGCCCAGTTCGGTGAGGGCGTTCGCCAGCACGGTGGTGGGCGGCCCGGTGGTCCCGGACGGCGAGGCGGGATCGGCCCCGACGACGAGCACCTTCTTCTGGGTCGCCCGGGAAAGGGGCAGCAGTTTCCGCTCGTTGACGAGGAGGGTGGTGGTCCGCTCGGCGATCCGGTCGGCGGCCAGGAGATTGCCACGGACACCGACGGCCCGGTCGACCCCGGCGTGGCTGACGTACGGCCGGTCGAGCAGCCCGAGCCGGTTCTTGAGCCGGAGGACGCGCAGGATCGACTCGTCGAGCCGCGCCTCGGTCAACTCGCCCTGCCGCACTGCCGTCAGTACGGCGTTCCAGGCGATGTCGATCGACGGCGGGTTGAGCAGTTGGTCGACCCCGGCCTTGAGCGCGAGCACCGGAACACGGTCGTCGCCGTACTTCTCCCGTACGCCCTGCATGCCCAGGGAGTCGGTGACCACGACTCCGTCGTAACCGAGTTCCCCGCGCAGGATGCCGGTGAGGATCGGGCGGGAGAGGGTGGCGGGGTCGCCGGAGTCGTCGAGGGCCGGAACCATGATGTGCGCGGTCATGATCGAGTCGATGCCGGCGCGGATCGCGGCGCGGAACGGCGGCGCGTCGACGGTGCTCCACTGTTCGCGCGTGTGCTCGATGACGGGGAAGCCGTAGTGGCTGTCGACGGCGGTGTCCCCGTGCCCCGGGAAGTGCTTGGCGGTGGCGGCGACGGAGGACCGCTGGTACCCGGTGACCTGCGCGGCGACCAGCCCGGCGACGGCCTTCGGATCGGCGCCGAACGACCGTACGCCGATCACCGGATTGGCGGGGTTGACGTTCACGTCGGCGACGGGCGCGTAGTCCTGGCGGATACCGAGGGCGCGCAGTTCGGCGCCGCCGATGCGGCCGGCGGTCAGCGCGTCGGTGCGCGACCCGTTCGCGCCGAGGGCCATGGCCCCGGGGAGGAGCGTGGCGGGCCTGCCGACGCGGGCGACGATGCCGTGCTCCTGGTCGGTGGAGATGAGGACCGGCAGTCCGCCGGGAAGGGTGAGGGAGGCCTGCTGGATGCCGTTGCTCAGGTCGGCTATCTGATGCGGATCGCGGGTGTTGTGCGCCCACGCGAAGTAGATGATCCCGCCGACCCGGTACTTGGCGACGAGCTCGGCGGCCGTCCGTACGCCGATCTCGTCGAGGTTGGCGTCGATGTCGGCCTGTTCGGGCGTGGTGGCGGAGTGCCCGTACACCCGCATGACGAACAGCTGGCCGACCTTCTCCTCCAGTGTCATACGGGAGATGAGTCGACGGAGTCTCGTGTCGCTGTCGTGACGGTCGGACGGATGTGCTTCGCCGCCGAGGGCGAGGGTGGCGCCGGTACCTGCGGTCGCGGCGAGAAGTGCGCGTCTGGATGGACGGGCACTGGTCCCGTTCTGCTTCTGCTCAGCTGGGTCGCGCACGGGGGCGCTCCTCCCTCGTGAAGGAAACTTCCGAGAAGTCACGAATAACCGGGAAGTTTCTTCCAGTCAAGAGGGCGGGCACTGGCGGGAGATGGCCGATTGTCCCCGTAAAGGCCCCGGAAACGGGGGCCGTCACCGGCGCATCGGAGGGGGGCGCACCGGTGACGGCACGCTGCCGGCCGCGGGCGGTTGGAGAGGGTAGGTCAGCGATCGCAGCCAGCAGCGAGGCCGACACCGCACAACGGTGACTCATCCGGCAGTCGTGGCGGTTGGACGGAGCGGGGTGGGGGTGGGTTCCCGGATCGTGGGCGATTCCGGGAAGTCGGTACGGGGGTGGACGGCGGGGCGGGAGTGATACCCACGAGCCGCCCCCCGTAACCTGACCGACACACTGAAATCACATCAACCGCCTTACTTTCCAAGCCAGTTGGGAGATGATCCCGGTACTGCCCTGCGTGCCCTCACCGCAGCAGCGCCTGTCGGGGACCGGCCAGGGAGAAGCCGAGACACAGGAGGCGTGGGATGACCACGAAGACAGGACCCCAGCGATACCCGGGCGCCAGCCGGGCGAACTGGTACCAGGACGATTACCCGGGTGACCCGATGCAGGTCAACGTCGTCGTCCTGCACACCACCGAGGGGCGCACCCTGCCCACGTACAGCGGTGGCTCCATGGCGCCCAACCTGACGGCGGTGCCGGACCTCGCCGCCAAGAAGCTGAAGTGGTACCAGCACTTCGACATAGAGACCTCGTCCCGGGCCCTCGCCAACAGGCGGGGCGGCGTCGAGACCAACACGCTCAACGTCACCCAGGTGGAACTGGTCGGCACCTGCGACCCCAAGACGCACAAGAAGTGGACGGCCGCGGGCCAGGCGCACCTCTACTGGCCCGATGCCCCCGACTGGGCACTCAGGTCGGTCGCCCGGTTCCTGGCCTGGATGCACGAGGAGCACGGGGTGGCGCTGTCCGGCCCGAAGTCGTGGCCGGCCTACCCGGCCTCGTACGGCGACGGCGGCGGCCAGCGTCTGTCCTTCACCGAGTGGAGCGCCTTCAAGGGCGTCTGCGGGCACATGCACGTCCCGGAGAACGACCACGGCGACCCGGGCGCGATCGACTTCGCCACGCTCGTCAAGTACGCCAAGGCCGAGCTGGACGTGGACGACGACAAGGACACCCCCACCCCGCCGAAGAGCCCGGCCAAGCCGGCGGTGCCCGCCTATCCGGGCCGCAAGTTCTTCAAGGAGGGCGCTGTCAACGACAACGTTCTCAAGCTTGGCAAGCAGCTCGTCAAGCGCGGCTTCGGCGACCACTACAAGGTGGGCCCGAGCCGCAGTTGGGGCGAGGCCGACCGGCTCAACGTCCGCGACTTCCAGAAGTCCCGCAAGGAACTGCGCGGCGACGCGGACGGCTACCCGGGCCCGCTGACCTGGCGCCTGCTGTTCTCCTGACCTGGAGGACGGGGCTCCCTTTGCCGTCTTCCGCGCTTCCTTCCGCTTCTTCCGCGCGGAGGGCGGCAGGGGAGCCCCGTCCGCCGGGACCGGGTTCGTGGCGCTCACCGTTCACGGTCCATTTCGCGGACGTTCCGGCGCGTGGGGCGCGGGGCGGGCGAGCATAGGGTCATGGCCGTCGTAGAGATTCCCGGTTCCAAGTCCATCACCGCGCGCGCCCTCTTCCTCGCCGCGGCAGCCGACGGGGTCACCACCCTCGTACGCCCCCTGCGCTCGGACGACTCGGAGGGCTTCGCCGAGGGCCTGGTCGCTCTCGGCTACCGGGTCGGACGGACCCCCGGCGCCTGGCAGATCGACGGCCGCCCGCAGGGCCCGGCGGCCACCGAGGCCGACGTCTACTGCCGCGACGGCGCCACGACCTCCCGCTTCCTCCCGACCCTCGCCGCCACCGGCCACGGCACCTACCGCTTCGACGCCTCCCCCCAGATGCGCCGCCGCCCCCTCGCCCCCCTCACCCGCGCCCTGCGCGACCTGGGCGTGGACCTGCGGCACGAGGAGACGGAGGGACACCACCCGCTGACCATCGCGGCGGCGGGCGTGCAGGGCGGGAACGTGACCCTCGACGCCGGCCAGTCCTCCCAGTACCTCACCGCACTCCTCCTCCTCGGCCCCCTGACCCGCAAGGGCCTGCGCATCAACGTCACCGACCTCGTCTCGGCCCCCTACGTGGAGATCACCATCGCGATGATGCGGGCGTTCGGGGCGGACGTACGCAAGGAGGGCAACGTCTTCGTGGTCCCGCCCGGCGGCTACCGGGCCACCACCTACGCCATCGAGCCCGACGCCTCCACCTCCAGCTACTTCTTCGCGGCGGCGGCCCTCACCGGCGCCGAGGTGACGGTCCCGGGCCTGGGCACCGGCGCGCTCCAGGGCGACCTGGGCTTCGTCGACGTACTGCGCCGGATGGGCGCGCGGGTGGAGATCGCCGCCGACCGCACAACCGTCACGGGCACCGGTGAACTGCGGGGCCTGACGGTCAACATGCGGGACATCTCCGACACCATGCCGACCCTGGCGGCGCTCGCGCCCTTCGCCTCAGGACCCGTACGCATCGAGGACGTGGCCAATACGCGGGTGAAGGAGTGCGACCGCCTGGAGGCCTGCGCGGAGAACCTCCGGCGGCTGGGGGTACGGGTGGAGACCGGGCCCGACTGGATCGAGATCCACCCCTGTCCGCCCGGTACGGCTCCTGCCGGGGGCACGGACATCAAGTCGTACGGCGACCACCGCATCGTCATGTCCTTCGCGGTGACCGGCCTGCGCACCCCCGGGATCACCTTCGACGACCCGGGGTGCGTACGGAAGACGTTCCCCGGGTTCCACGAGGCGTTCGGCGAGTTGAGGGACGTACTCCGGTAGGGCCTAGGCCGACTCGTTGAGCAGCCGGGCGAGGTGCTCGCGGCCGGCGCCCAGCAGCCCCTCCAGGGGTGCCGCGGCCTCGTACCACCGCTTCTCGTACTCCCAGCACAGCCAGCCGTCCCAGCTGTGCCGGGACAGGACCTCGACGCACTCGGCGAGCGGCAGGACGCCGGCGCCCAGTGCCAGCGGGGTGGTGTCGTCGGGCGAGGCGATGTCCTTGACCTGGACGTATCCGAGGTGCGGGGAGAGGGCCGCGTAGCTCTCCGACGGCTGCTCGCCGCCGAGCCAGGTGTGCATGACGTCCCACAGCGCGCCCACCTGACGGTGACCGACCGGGCCCAGGACGCGGATCGCGGCGGCGCCCGTGCGATGCGAGTCGTGGGTCTCCAGGAGGATGCGTACGCCGAGGTCGGCCGCGTACTCGGCGGCCGTCCCGAGCCGCCGGGCCGCCGTCGCGTCGGCTTCCTCGGGGCTCTGGTCCGTGCCGCCGCCGGGGAAGACGCGCACGAAGGGGGCGCCGAGGTCGCGGGCCAGGTCGAGGAGTGCGCGCAGGTCGGCGAGGACCGGTTCGTCGTCCCCGGGGGCCGCGACACGCACGTACCCGGCGAGACCGAGGATCTCGACGCCGGACGCCTTGAACTCGGCGGCCACATCGGCCCGTTCGGCGAGGCCGAGACCGAGGTGGACGGGTTCTTCGGGGTGCGTGCGCAGTTCGACACCGTGATAGCCGTGGGCGGTCGCGAGCCGCAGGACTTCGGGGAGGGGGAGACCGGGGACGCCGAGGGTGGAGAACGCCAGTTTCATGCTCACGGACCCTACCCGTCGCGTCGCGATTTCACCGTTCCGTCGTTCCGTGCAGATCCAGCCGCCAGTCCTGGCCCACGAGATCCTTGCCGAAGGAGCGGTGGGGCTTCTCGGTGGCGAGGACGAAGCCGTGCCGCCGGTAGATGTGGCGGGCGGCGGTGAGTACGTCGTTGGTCCACAGGACGAGCTCGCGGTAGCCGACCTCCCGGGCGAAGCCGATGACGGCCGCGACGAGCCGGTCGCCGATACCGAGCCCGCGCGCCTCCGGCTCGACGAGCAGCAGCCGCAGCCGGGCCGTTCCGGGTGCCTCGTCCCGTACGCACATCACGCACCCGACCGGCCGTCCGTCCAGCTCGGCGATCCACACCCGCTCCAGATGCGGATCGTGGTCCTCCGCGAAGTCGGCGACGATCCTCGCCACCAGCCCCTCGTAGTCGGTGTTGAAGCCGTACTCCGCCGCGTAGAGCGCCGCGTTGCGTTGCACGGTCCAGCCGAGGTCGCCGGGGTCGGGCTCACGCAGCACGACGTCCTCGCGGCGCGGGGGACGGCCGTCGGAGAGGAGCGAGCGGACCGTGTGCAGCGCCTCCGCGAGCCGGGGCCGGTCGGCGGCCGGCACGGTGGCGAGCAGCGAGGCGATGGCCTCCGAGGAGCGCTCGTTCAACAGATTGGCGGTCTCCCGCCCGCGCACGGTGAGCGTGACCCGTCGCCGCCGGGGATCCCGCTCGGAGGGAGCCCGCTCGATCACCTCGTCCTGCTCGAACTTGTTGAGGATGCGGCTCAAGTACCCGGCATCCAGCGTGAGTTCGGCACGGAGATCGGCGGCGTCGGTACGGGTGGAGTGCGCGAGCTCATAGAGGACGCGGGCCTCGGTGAGGGTGTAGGGAGCGTAGAGGTGGCTGCTGTAGTCGAGGGCGCCGATGACGTTCGTGTAGAAGCGGTTGAAGGAGCGGATGTCCTGCACGGTCATGGACCACCTCGGGGGCGACTGACGACTGGGGCACGGACAGTTGACTCAGTCAGAGATATTGCCGCTTCGAGGGTAGAGCCCGGGCGATGTGTTCCTCAAGACCCGGCAACGTAGTACGCCAGCCCAGCCACGAGGAACTGATGACGAGGGGCAGATCGCCGTCCTGCCCGCCGGCACCCCCTCGCCGCGCACAGGACCCTGTCCCTGGCCGACATCAGCGACGTCCCCGGCCTTCCGCCCGCCCGCCGGCCCCGCCACGGCACGTACCCGCCCGGCCCGGGCCCCGAGATCCGCGACCAGACACAGCCGGCCCAGCTGGCTGTGGACCGGGCACACCGCCGTCCCGCTGACCGACGCACCCCCCGTCGTCACCCACATCGCCTGGCCGGCGCACAGCCGCTCCCTCGCCCTCGCGGGGCTGATCCGCACGGCCACACAGCTATGACGCGCCCTTGGCTCCCGGCGTCGCCATCACGCCGATGACACACC
Source organism: Streptomyces sp. NBC_00576 (assembly GCF_036345175.1). Classification (NCBI taxonomy): domain Bacteria; kingdom Bacillati; phylum Actinomycetota; class Actinomycetes; order Kitasatosporales; family Streptomycetaceae; genus Streptomyces; species Streptomyces sp. NBC_00576. The sequence goes on from NZ_CP107780.1 coordinate 7,226,020, forward strand.
GTCCGAGCGCCGACCAGCCGCTTCGCCCGAAGGCGGCCCTGCTTCGAGGAGCTGGAAGGACCTCAACGAGCTGAAAGGACCCCAGCGCCGAAAGCCCGCGCCTGCCTTGCATTCCGGCGCCGTATCAGGACGTATCAGAAAAAACTGCTCAGGCCCAGAACTCGTTGCTGCGGTCGATGTCCTCGACGCACTCGTCGAGGTCGGTGACCTTGTCCCCGACGATCCGGAAGACGATGGCGCCGGGCTCGTCGAGCTGCCGGCCCTGGCGCTCGGCGGTGAAACGGTGCACTGCGACCGCGTGCCCCCGCCCGTCGACGAGGATGTTCATCAGCACGACGCGCATGCTCCCGGCCGTCTCCTCGGTGAGCCGACGGTACATGTCGATGATCGCGTCCTGCCCCTTGAAGTCCCCGGAGAGGGGATGGCTTCCGGGTACGTGGTGGGTGCAGTCCGCCGTCATCAGTCCGCGCAGGGTGTCCATGTCGCCGCGCGAGAAGGCGTCGAAGCCCTTGCGTACGAGGGCTGCGTGCGGGTGCTCAGTCATGGTGATCGCCACCTTTCGGTGTGTGGGCGATGTCCGACCGACGGGACTCATTGTCCTCGGGTTCGGGGGCGCTCGCAGGTCAGGAGGGAGGCCTAGTCCCCTCTGCCATCGTGCTCCACCGGGACCGCGCGGCCGGTGTTCCGGGCGGTGCGGTGGGATTCGTAAGGTCGCGGAGGTACGTCAGTCCAGGGCGACCGGAGAGCTGCGTCTCGCCCACGACGGCGAACCCTGTGCGGGTCAGCACGGCCCGCGATGCCGCGTTGTCGAGTGTTGCCGCGGCACGCAGGACGGTCAGCCCGTAACTGCAGGCGGCGAGGTCGAACAACTCCCGCACGGCCCAGGTGGCCAGCCCCCGGCCCGCGGCACGCTCTGCGATCCGATACCCGAGGTCGGCGCCGCCATCCGCCACATCCGTGAGATTGACCCGCCCGAGCACCTCGCCCTCGGCACCGACGAGCACGTGGAAGTAGCAGACACCGGCCTCCTGCTCGGCCAGCAGGGCACGGTGGCGCTCGTCGAACCGGGCGAAGTAGTCATCGCCTCGGTCCGGGACAGACGCCGCGAAGTAGGTCCGGTTCTCCTGCTCGAAGGCGAGTAGTGCGGCGGCGTGGCCTGGACGGAGCAGCTGCATCTCGGGCATGAACAGGAATATAGGCAACGCGACCGCCGCCCGGTCCTGATTTTCTCCGCGCTCCACAGCCCGTCCGGCGTTTGAGGACAAGGCCCGTTCAGGGCCGTAGGGGGGTTTGGGGGCACAGCCCCCAGGGATGGGACGGGTAGGGGCGGCGGGGGCGAAAAACCTGACCCCCGCACCCCCCAACCCCCTACTTCCGAGGCACCCCCGAAGACCCCCGAACCATCAACTCCCCCCGAACCGTGGCGATCCCCCCGGGCGGCGGCTCCTCGCGCCCCATCGCGATCCGCCCCGCCCTGGCCCCCGCCTCCGACAACGGCAACCGCACCGTCGTCAGCGAAGGCACCGCGTCCACACTGAACGGCAGATCGTCGAACCCGGCGACGGACACGTCGTCCGGGATCCGCCGCCCCGACTCCCGCAGCGCCGCGCACGCCCCGATCGCGACGGAGTCGTTCGCGGCGACCACAGCCGTGAGCGACGGGTCCCGCCGAAACAGCTCCAGCGTGGCCTCGTACCCCGACCGACGGTCGTACCGCCCGTAGACGGTCCACCGGGGATCCTCGTCGATCCCGTGGACCGTCAGCGCCGCCCGGTGACCCTCCAGCCGGTGCCGCGTCGTCGTCCGCTCCTCCGGCCCCGCGATGTATCCCAGCCGCCGGTGCCCCAGCCCGATCAGGTGCTCGGTCAGCTCCTGCCCGCCCCCGCGGTTGTCGAAGGTCAGCGCGATCGCCGAGGTGTCCGGCGCCGGCGGACGCCCGCACAGCACCACCCGCGTCCCCGCATCCGCGAGTCGCCGCAGCTTCGCGGAGACGGCCGCGAGGTGCGGCGGGTTCTCGACCGCGCCGCCGGTCAGCACGACCGCCGCGGCGCGCTGCCGCTGCAGCAGGGTGAGGTACGTCAGCTCGCGCTCCGGGGAGCCGCCCGTGTTGCAGACGACCGCCAGCCGTTCGCCGCCCGCGCGCCCGCCCGGGCCCGAGACCTCCGACTGGATCGCGCTCGCCATGATCCCGAAGAAGGGGTCGGCGATGTCGTTGACGAGAATCCCGACGAGGTCGGACGTGGCCGCGGCGAGTGCGCTCGCGGGTCCGTTGAGGACGTAGTCCAGTTCGTCCACGGCGCGCAGTACCCGCTCGCGGGTGGTTGCGGCCACGGGATAGTTCCCGTTCAGTACGCGCGACACCGTCGCGGGCGAGACCTGCGCGCGGGCCGCCACGTCCGCCAGGGTCACCGTCATCTCGTCGTCCTCCGGTCGCGCATCATGTTGTCTGTCGCGTTGCAGTAAGTTGTCGTATTTTGCGTTTTCGCGTCCATACAGATGCAGACCCTATGACCTTCGGCTGACCCACGACCGTCCTTCGGCCCCTGCCGTTCGTACCCTCGAACAATTCGACGTCTCTGTGCTCTTGTCCAGACCGCTGCACAGAGGCTAGCTTCTCCCTAGATAGAAAGCGCTTGCTGTGACGCTTGCCAGTAGGGCTGCCAGGGGGCTGCTCTTCCACGGGCGTACGCGGCGCGTACACCGCGTACCCCGCCCCTGTGGCACCTACGAAGGGAAAGACGTGACACGCAAGACGGTGCGTATCGCCATGAACGGCGTGACCGGGCGCATGGGCTATCGCCAGCACCTGGTCCGCTCGATCCTCGCCCTGCGCGAGCAGGGCGGTCTCGACCTCGGCGACGGCACCGTGCTGTGGCCGGAACCGATCCTGGTCGGCCGCCGCGAGCACGCGCTGAAGGCGCTCGCCGAGCAGCACGGCCTGGACCCGCAGAACGTCTCCACGAACGTGGACGAGGTCCTCGCCGACCCGACCGTCGACATCTACTTCGACGCGCAGGTCACCTCGGCCCGCGAGGAGTCGATCCGGAAGGCGATCGCGGCGGGCAAGCACATCTACACCGAGAAGCCCACCGCCACCGGTCTCGAAGGAGCCCTGGAGCTGGCCCGGCTGGCGAACGCGGCCGGTGTGCGCCACGGCGTTGTCCAGGACAAGCTGTTCCTCCCGGGCCTGCTGAAGCTCAAGCGCCTCATCGACGGCGGCTTCTTCGGCCGCATCCTCTCCATCCGGGGCGAGTTCGGCTACTGGGTCTTCGAGGGCGACTGGCAGAGCGCCCAGCGTCCGAGCTGGAACTACCGCTCCGAGGACGGCGGTGGCATCGTTGTCGACATGTTCCCGCACTGGGAGTACGTGCTGCACGAGCTGTTCGGCCGGGTGAAGACCGTCCAGGCCCTCACCGCCACCCACATCCCGCAGCGCTGGGACGAGAACGACAAGCCGTACGACGCCACGGCCGACGACGCCGCCTACGGCATCTTCGAACTCGAGGGCGGCGCGATCGCCCAGATCAACTCCTCCTGGACCGTGCGCGTCAACCGCGACGAGCTGGTGGAGTTCCAGGTCGACGGCACGGAGGGGTCCGCCGTCGCCGGTCTTCGCAACTGCCGTGTACAGCACCGCAGTTCGACCCCGAAGCCGGTCTGGAACCCGGACATCCCGGCGACCTACTCCTTCCGCGACCAGTGGCAGGAGATCCCGGACAACGCCGAGTTCGACAACGGCTTCAAGGCCCAGTGGGAGCTGTTCCTCAAGCACGTCTACGCCGACGCGCCCTACCAGTGGGACCTGCTGGCCGGCGCCCGCGGTGTCCAGCTCGCCGAACTGGGCCTGAAGTCCTCGGCGGAGGGCGTCCGTCTCGACGTACCGGAGATCTCGCTGTGACCATCCAACTCCCGGACGCCACGGGTGTGTTGCGGGCCTACGAGCCCCGCGCCACCCCCCTCGCCCTCACCCCCGGCACCCCCTTCACCTCCCGTACGGTCTACTCGGCGGCCCACGTCGTCGCCGACCCGTACGCGGACGTGTCCCCGGACTCCCCGGCCGCCGTCGACTGGGACGCGACCCTCGCCTTCCGCCGCCACCTCTGGTCCCACGGCCTCGGCGTGGCGGAGGCCATGGACACCGCCCAGCGCGGCATGGGCCTCGACTGGGCGGGCGCCGCGGAACTGATCCGCAGGTCGGCCGCCGAGGCCAAGTCCGTGGGCGGTCTCATCGCCTGCGGCGTCGGCACCGACCAGCTCACCGCCCCCGGCGCCTCCCTGGCGGACATCCGCAAGGCGTACGAGGAGCAACTCGCCCTCGTCGAGGAGTCCGGCGCCCGGACGATCCTGATGGCGTCCCGGGCCCTGGCCGCAGCGGCGAAGGGCCCCGAGGACTACCTCGACCTCTACGGCCATCTGCTGCGCCAGTCCGCCGAACCGGTGGTCCTGCACTGGCTCGGCCCGATGTTCGACCCGGCGCTGGAGGGCTACTGGGGGTCCAGCGACCTCGACGCGGCGACCGAGACCTTCCTCGACGTCATCGCCGCCCACCCCGACAAGGTCGACGGCATCAAGGTGTCGCTCCTCGACGCCCAGCGCGAGATCGACATCCGCCGCCGCCTCCCGCAGGGCGTGCGCTGCTACACGGGCGACGACTTCAACTACCCCGAGCTGATCGCGGGCGACGAGAAGGGCTTCAGTCACGCCCTCCTCGGCATCTTCGACCCGCTGGGCCCGCTGGCGTCGGAAGCGGTCCGCGTCCTCGACACCGGGAACACGGCCGGCTTCCGTGAACTCCTCGACCCCACGGTCGAGTTGTCCCGCCATCTCTTCCAGACGCCCACCCGCTTCTACAAGACGGGCGTGGTGTTCCTGGCCTGGCTGGCCGGCCACCAGTCGCACTTCACCATGGTCGGCGGGCTGCAGTCGGCCCGCTCCCTGCCGCACTTCGCGCGCGCCTACCAACTCGCCGACGGACTGGGCCTGTTCCCGGACCCGAAGCTGGCTCAGGAGCGGATGAAGAACCTGCTGTCCCTGTACGGAGTGGCCCAGTGAGCAGCACCGCGGATCTCTCGCGCTTCAGCATCAACCAGATGACGGTGAAGCAACTGTCACTGCCCGAACTGACCGAAGCCTGCCTGGAGTTGGGCGTCCCCGGGGTGGGCCTGTGGCGCGCTCCGGTCCAGGAGTACGGCGTCGAGGCGACGGCGAAGCTGCTGCGTGACGCGGGCCTCGCCGTCACCACCCTCTGCCGGGGCGGCTTCTTCACGGCGATCGACCCCGCGAAGCGGGCGGAGGCCCTGGCCGACAACCGCCGGGCGATCGACGAGGCGGCCACACTCGGCACGGACACCCTCGTCCTGGTGTCGGGCGGCCTGCCGGCCGGCTCGAAGGACCTGCGCGGCGCCCGGGAGCGCATCGCCGACGCGCTCGCCGAGCTGGGCCCGTACGCCGAGACACACGGTGTACGGCTGGCCATCGAGCCGCTCCACCCCATGTACGCGTCCGACCGCTGCGTGGTCTCGACGCTCACCCAGGCCCTCGACCTCGCGGAGCGTTTCCCCGCCCACCAGGTCGGCGTCGCGGTGGACACGTACCACATCTGGTGGGACGACAACGCGCCCGCGCAGATCGCCCGCGCCGGCGCCGGTGGCCGTATCCACACCTTCCAACTCGCCGACTGGACAACCCCGTTGCCGGAGGGCGTGCTCAACGGCCGCGGTCAGATCGGTGACGGCGCGATCGACATGCGCGAGTGGAAGGCGTATGTCGAGGCCGCCGGTTACACCGGTCCCATCGAGGTCGAGCTGTTCAACGACGCGCTGTGGGCCCGGGACGGGCGCGAGGTGCTCGCGGAGACCGCGGCGCGGTTCGTGGAGCACGCGGCGTGACAGCGCAGCCGTCCGTACCCGGTGCTCGACCGGGTACGGACGGCACGGCGCCGTCGGCGCGGCCCGGCGTCCTCACGCGCGGATCTCGATGCCGTGCGAGCGGTCGTCGGTGAGGATCTCCATCAGGGCGCGGTGCTCGGTGCGCAGCCGGTCGACCTTGCCGGTGACCTTGTTGCGGACCTCCAGCTCACAGCTGGTGATCTTGGTGTTGAGGCAGTGCTTGATGCCGCCGGGCGGGTTGTAGTAGTTGAGCCCGACGAACTGCTCCCGCGCCGCCAGGAACCGCCCGTTGACGGTCACGGTGTCGTCGCCCGTGCTGAAGTCCCAGTGGAAGTAACCGAATTGGGCTTTCGCGGTCAATGCCCGTCGCATCGACACGAGTTGGTACTCGCGGTCGTCGTGCCGCAGGACGAGGAAGGTCGCCATCGGTGTCCGTACCGGCCCGATCTTCGCGCGGGCGGTGACGATCTCCAGGAAGCTGTCCGGGGCGTCGTCGAACCCGGCGACCTGCCCGAACGCGTAGTAATCCGTGTGCTGGCTGCCCCAGTTGTGGTTCTGGCTGCCCGTCCAGCCGTCCACGTCGACCGTCTCGCCGTCGACCGTGAGGGAACCGTCGAAGCGGGCCAGCGGCATCCCGACCAGGCTCTTGGCCTTGGGGAAGCCGCCGGCGTACATCTTGGGCGGCAGCAGGAACAGGGGCGGTTCGGTGCCCTCGTAGGTCAGGTTCCAGCCGATGCTGCCGTTCGGGCCGGTGGCCTCGCCCTTGAGGCGGCCCGGTTCCAGGACCCGGTCGCCGACCCGCGCGCCGAACGTCCCGCGCCGGAAGTCGCAGTCGGCGATCGGATACTCCTCCTTGGCGACCACGTGCCGGCCCGTCACCCCGTCGAAGTACACCGCCCACAGCTCGCCGATGGCCGCCTCCGGCATCCCGGCCGGGCTGAAGACGGTGTAACGGATCCAGAAGGCGCGCGGCTCCGTGGGATGGTTTCCGCGCTGGTAGAAGCTCTCGTAGTGGCCCTGCGGCCGGGCCGGGTCGTACCGGACCGTGTTGAGCGGCAGGGTGTGCGGATCGGTGTGCGGACCGTCCTGGCGCGTCGTCATCAGAGGCTCCGAAACCGTTGGGGGTTGCGTGGGCGGCGGTCGTGCAGGGTCATCACCATGCCGTAACGAGGGCGCAGGGTGATCGTCGCGTGGTCGACGACCCGGTGGGACGGCAGATGCCGGAACTCGTAGCGTTGCAGCAGCGCGGCGAGCAGGAGATGCGCCTCCATGAGCGCGAAGTGCTTGCCGATGCACAGGTGCGGCCCCGCGCCGAAGGGCAGGTAGGCGAACCGGTGCTGTTTCTCCGGCGTCCTGCCCTCCCTGCTGCCGAAGCGGCCGGGGTCGAAGCGTTCCGCGTCGGGCCAGTGGGCCGGGTGGCGGTGGATGTTGTGCAGGTTGACCAGGACGCGTGAGCCCGCCGGTACCTGGTGGCCGCCCAACTCGGTGTCCTTCAGGGTCAGTCGGGGCACGATCGGCGCCGACGGATACATCCGCAGCGACTCCTCGAAGACCTGGAGTGTGTACGGCATGGCACGCAGGTCGTCGATGGTGGGCAGACGTCCGCCGAGGGCGTCGTCGACCTCGCGCTGCACCGCGGCCAGGACGTCACGGTGGCGGGAGAGGAGGTAGAAGGTCCAGCTGAGGGTGACCGCGGTCGTCTCGTGACCGGCGGCGAACGTGGTGATCACCTCGTCGCGCAGTTGACGGTCGTCCATGCCCACGCCGGTGTCCTCGTCCCGGGCGTCGAGCAGCATGTCCAGCAGATCGCCCCGCCGGACACCCGCGCCCGCGGTCGCCGTCTCCGCCTCCGCCCGGCGTTCGCGGATGATGCGGCAGATCAGTGCGTCGATGCCGGCCATGACCTCACGGAACCGCCGGTTGCGCGGGGTCGGCCAGTGCGTGGGCGGGCTGAAGGGGTTCTGGAGGCGGTCGAAGGCGAAGTTGATCGCGACGTCCACCGCGTCCGGGCCGAGTTCGCCGAGGCCCTCGGTGATGTCGGTGCTGAACATGCACCGGCTGACGATGTCGAGCGTCACCCGCATCAGCTCGGTGTGCAGATCGACGGTGTCACCGGTGCGGTAGGTGGCCTGCATGTGGGTCAGCTGGTCCTCGACCGAGCCGGCCATCGTACGGAACATCGAGGAGAGGGCCTGTTTGCTGTAGATCGGCTGCATCATGCGCCGGTTGGTCAGCCAGCTCTCGTGGTCGTCGCCGGTCAGCAGCCCCTCGCCGAGCACCAGCCGCAGCGGGTTGTCGGGGCCGAGCTTGCCGAAGGCGGCGCTGTCGGTCAGTACCTCGCCGGCCAGTTCCGGGCTGGAGACACCGTGCACGGACACGGGCCCGAGCCGGTAGCGGACGAGGTCGCCGCCTTCCCGCCAGCCGGCGCGCATCGCGGCGAGGATGTCCCGTCGGAAGGCCGGCACACTGCCGAGAACCGGCAGCCCGGCCACCTCGGGAGCGGCCGGGCCACGCGCCTGGCCGCTCGCCGGGCCAATCACCGGGTTGCTCCCCTGGCTGCTCATTTGCTGCCGAGGGCGCAGACCCAGCCGAGGGAACGGCGGGGCTCGGCGACGAACCGGGTGTCCTTGAAACCGGCGACATCGAGCATCGCCACGAGTTCGGCGCCGGACAGGATGCGCAGCCCGTCCCGCTCCGACCGCTCGGTGAAGCGCTGTCCGAAGAACCGCTGGGTGAGCGTCGGTACGACCGCCGTCTCCCGGCTCATCTCCAGGGTGACGGCCAACTGCCCGCCAGGTTTGAGCACTCGGTACGCCTCGGCGAGTCCGCGCAGCGGATCCGGCCAGAAGTAGAACGTCTCGATGGCGCTGACCCGGTCGAACGAGCTGTCCTCGTACGGCAGTTGACCGACGTCCCCCTGCCGGATCGCCACTCGGCCCCGGCCGACGGCGTCGGCGTTGCGCCGCACCGCCTGGCGGACCATGGTGGGCGAGTAGTCGAGGCCCGCGACAAAGCCCAACTCGGCCCGCCGGGCCAGCAGTTCCACGGCCATACCGCTGCCGCAGCCGAGGTCGAGCACATGATGGGTGCGGCGGACGTCCAGATGCTCCGCCGCCCACTGGGTGAGCCCCCGATGCTGCACGGTCATCAGATGCCCCACCAGGGCACCCGGTGCACCTGCCGGACGCCGGAAGTTCTCCTGCAACAGCCGGTAGGGACCTCGGGTCACTGTCTTTTCGCCGGGCATGGGCCTTCCCTCTCTGTCTCGGTCTCCACCAGGTCTTACGATCTCCCGCTCCGGCGTCCCTCGCGTGGATTCGCGCGGACTTGGGTGCGAGTGTCAGCGAATATCGGTGAGTGTCGGCATCCGGCGTTCACGCCGCACCTCGTACCCCGCGGTCCAGCCGGTCGAGGATGTGGCGCAGCATCACCCGCCCCGCTCCGCCGAGCGGCAACCGTGGAGCGGCCGACCGGTGCCAGGGCAGCGTCTGCTCCCCGCCCACCCCGTCTCCTGTGCCGCCCCCGACCAACTGCCGGGCCACATGAGCCCCGTGGGCGACGGACAGGGCCAGCCCATGGCCGCCGCACCCCCCGATGAACCACATCCCGGGGGTTCCGGCCAGTGGGCCCACGACGGGCAGGTCATCGAGGGTCACGCCGATACGGCCGGTCCAGCGGTGCGTGACGGCGGTGTCGGCGAGGAGCGGGTGCAGGGCCCGCATCCGCTCCGCCAGCCACCGCCAGGTCGACAGGCGGGCCCTGTCGTCCCGCCGGGCCCCGTCGGTACCCGGCGGACCCGGCAGTGAGGCCCGGCCACCGCCCAGCACCAGGCGCCCATCCGGCGTCAGCCGGAAGTACGGAGCCAGCCGCGCCGCATCGACCAACGCCGCCCCCGACACCTCCCCGAGCACCTCGCGCGCCGCCGGCTTCAACGGCTCGGTGGCGATGGCGTGCACCTCCAGCGGGGCCACCGTGCCCACCGGGAGGCCGAGGGCACCGGCTGCGCCGTTGACCGCGAACACCCCGGCGCCCGTACGGAGTTCACCGCGCGGGAAGAGCAACCGGGTGCCGCCGGTGCCGGTGACGTCCCGGCCGACGACCGGTGAACGCCCGTACAGACGGGCGCCGCCCGCTGCACACGCCCGGGCGAGGGCGGCGGTGAGAAGGGCGGGGTCCAGGGTGGCCGCGTGCCGGTGCAGCAGCCCCGCCTGACACGGCACGTCGATGCGCTCGCGCACCCCGGCCGCCGACAGTGGCGGTACGTCCAGGCCGAGGGCACGGTAGGCCGCCGCCTGCCCGGACAGCCGGGCCAGTCCCTGCGGTGAGCGGGCCACGACCAGCTGCTCGCCGGTACGCACGGGCACGTCCAGGGTGCGGCACAGCTCCAGGACGCCGGTCACCGCGTCCTCGCTGGCCCGGTGCATACGACGGGCCGCGTCCGGGCCGTGGCGGCGGATCGCGCGGTCGACGGGCGGACCGGCCCGGGGCCCGAGGAGGCCGGTGCCGTGGCCGCTGGCGCCGGCCGCGGGATGGCCCGCGTCGACGACGGCCACATCAGCGCCGGGTGCGTACCGCAGCAGGTGGTAGGCGGTGGAGAGGCCGGCCAGACCGGCGCCGACGACGGTGAAGTCGGCGCTCACCAGGCCCCGTACGGACGGGAGTTGGTGATCCTCGGACCGCCCGGCCCGCCACGGCGGAGCCTGGGTGACGGGTACGTCGGGTCCGTCGAGGAGGTCGTCGTGCGAGAGCCGCTCACCCATGGAACGCCCCGCCTCCCTGACCGTGGAAGCCACGGTCGTACCAGAGCAGCGGACGCCCGGTGCCGGTGTGGGCGGCGAGCACCTCGCCGACGACCAGGTGATGGTCGCCGTACGCCCGTATGTCCGTCACCGCGCACACGGACCAGGCGAGGGCGTCGGTGCGGACGGGCACGCCATGGACGTACTCCGCCTGCTCCTCGCCGAAGCGCTCGGCGGCGGTGGCGAGCGGGTCGGCGCAGCGCTCGGCCCACGGGCGGTGCCGTTCGTCGAGGACGTGGAGGGCGAAGGATCCGTGGTCGCGGAGGGCGGCGAGGGTGCGGGAGGCGTTGGCCAGGCAGAGCGACATCAGGGGCGGTGCCGCCGAGACGGCCGCCGCCGAGGAGACGGTGGCGCAGACCGGCAGCCCGGCGGCACCCCGGGTGGTCACGACGCACACGCCGGCCGCCAACTTGGCGTACATGTCGAGGCATTGGGCGACACCGGGCCGCGTGGCCAAGGACGACACCGGGTCAGCCATGCCGGGCGGCGGTGAGATCCATGGGGGTCATGGGAGTCACCCGGCCCAAGAGCCCTTCGAGGATGCGCAGGATGTTGTCCCGCAGCGTGCTCTCGGCGACCGGGTCGAGGATCTCCGCGAGGGAGGGGATGCCGAGGTCGAACTCGGACCGGAAGGTGACCACCGTGACCGCCGTGGCCCGAGTGGCCCCCGTGTTCTCGGGATCCCTCTCCTCACACACCCAGGAGCCGCGGAAGATCTCGAAATCGCCCTTGATCTGCTCGAACTCGACGGTCAGCGTCTCCGGGACGAACCGGTCGAGTTCGCTCCACCGCATCAGCCCGTTGCGGAAGATGACACTCCAGTCCGACCGGAGCGACCCGTCGGCCTCCGGCGGATGCACCACGACCTCGTTCACCTTGTCGGTCAGCTCGGGGTAGCGGCGGAAGTCGCAGATCAGCTCGTACGCCTGACGGGCCGTACGCTCCTCGACGACCACCTGGACGATTACCTCACGCATACGCGATGTACTCCATTCCGTACGAGGACGATTTAGAGAGCATTGGTCGCCCGCCCGAGCCGCCACAGCGCACCCGGCCGGACCCCGCCCTGAAAGGCGATGTACTCGGGCAGAACGACGTGCGGCGCCCATTTCTCCTTGTATTCGAGCTGGGCGGCGGCGGGATAGACGCGCTCACCGCGCTCGCCGAGAAAACGCACGACACGCGCCACCATGCCGCTGGCACCCGGTACTTCATGGGCCGGATCGAGCCCGACGAAGGGCGTGAACCCGAAGTGCAGCCATTCAGCGCCCTCAGCGGTCATCCGCTCGATCGCGGTCGAGTTGAGGAGTTCCATGGTGCCGGGCGGGGCATCGGCACGACGACGGCTGAGATCATGCAGCCAGCCAGGACGGCTGCCGAAAGCGGGGGAGTAGCAGATGTACCCCACGATGCGCCCGTCGACGGTACCGGTGAAGACCCGCTGATGTTTCTGCTCGGGCCCGTCACGCTCCCCGACGAGAAACCGAAGCTCTTTGGTGTGCTTCCCTTTCCCGCGCAGCCATTCACGATCGATGAGACCGAGTTCGTCCGAAGCGGCTGAGGAAGCGACCTCGGCGACCTCCACCCCCGCACGCCGGGCCCGGGAGATCTTGTTCCGCAGCCGCACGAACGGCGACCCGCGCAGGGTGAACCGCGCCAGATCGACGGCGTACGAAGCCCCCATCTGATTCACGGTGAACCCGCGCGACGCATACAACTGGGCGTCAGCAGCCTGGAGTTGTACGGCGATGACGCGCCGCCGCCCGGTCGCGGCCCGGTCGAGGAATGCGTCCAGCAGCCCGGCGCGGTCGCCGTCGGCGGCAAAGGGACCGCCGAGCTGGAGGAGATGACGTCCCGCCGGACGAAAGGCGCAGACCCCGTCATGACGCTCGTCGAGAAAGAACTCGTTCCCGCTGTTGAGGGCGAGAAACGCACTGGGATTGTCGGAGTGCGCCGACACCAGATCAAACGCGGACGGCATCGCGCCCCTTCCGGTCGTAGGCCCGCTGGAATGTCTCGAATTCCGGATGTGGGGAGGGTTCGAAGGGCACTCCGAAGGGTTTCAGGGAGTTCCCGAAGAGAGCCCGGTCGCCCATGAGGTGAATCGGCAGCGCGAGCAACGCCCATTCAGCACCTACCAGCCAAATCCACAGCCCCGCGAAAACGGCCCAGGTGACGAGTGAGTGCATGAGATTGTAGGCGATGTAATATCCGCGCCCGATGAGCCCGTCAGGACTTCGCCGATGGGCGATGGCGCCCGGAATGTATCCGATGAGATCGATGACGAGGAAAAGGGAAACGAAAAGCCACCAGCGGATCTCCGAAAGATGTGTCAGAGCGGCAACACCGGAAACGACAAGAGCGACCGACCACTCAAGCCGGACGAGCCGGGAAGTCGTTCTGGTGTCGAAGAGATTCCTGGCATCCACAAATAGCCCCCGTACACCCGGAGTGAGACATTCTCACCTGTCTTACGGCCCGGGGCGGAGCGTCCCTCGCGGCAGCCGAAAAAATCTGGGCCCCCGTACAACCCTCCCCCCACCTCGCCGGTCGTACCTGTTGTCAGGACGTCTGGAGGGGGATCTGGGGGGATCGCGGGGGTTCTGATGCGGAGGGGAAGCCGAGGGGGCCCGGTCGACGGACCGGGCCCCCTCGATGCTGAACCGACCGGCGGGCGGCACCGTCTCCAGCTACCTTGAGGGCCTGGGAAAAACTGGTGAAGCTCGACCAGCCGCAGGACTCGACCAGCCGCACCAACGGAGTCGCCGACCATGTCACTCGCCCGCGTCCACAACTTCACCATCTCGCTCGACGGCTTCGGCACCGGTGAAGGGCTGAGCCGTGAAGCCCCGTTCGGCCACGCCGGCGAGAGGCTGCACCAGTGGATGTTCACCACCCGGTTCTGGCACGAGATGACCGGCCAGTCCGGCGGGACCGGCGGCATCGACGACGCCTTCGCACAGCAGTTCGCCCCCGGTATCGGCGCCGAGATCATGGGGGCCGGGAAGTTCGGCCCGCCCGGCTGGCACGAGGACCCGGAGTGGAAGGGGTGGTGGGGGCCCAACCCGCCTTTCCACACACCGACCTTCGTCCTCACCCATCACCCGCGCCCCTCGATCGAGATGGAGGGCGGCACGACGTTCCACTTCCTCGACACGTCGCCCGCCAAGGCGCTCGAGACCGCCCGCGAGGCAGCGGACGGCCAGGACGTACGCATCGGCGGCGGACCCACCGTCGTCCGTGACTTCCTCGCCGCCGGGCTCATCGACCACCTGCACGTCGTGGTGGTCCCGGTCCTGCTCGGCCGGGGCGTACGTCTCTGGGACGGGCTGGAGGACATCGAGAAGGACTACGACGTCGAGGCCACGTCCTCGCCCACCGGCGTCACGCATGTGACCTTCACCCGAGCGGCCCGCTGACGCGCCTCACACCGATCCGGGCTCAGAAGAAGACCCCGCACCGCAGCAGCACGTTCGCGTACGGCCGGGCCTCCCCCGTCCGTACGATCAGCCGTGCCCCCGCCGACAGCTCCTTGAGCCGCTCGTGCGGGACAAGAGTGAGGGCGGGGTCGGGAAAGTGCCCGTCCAGCAGCTTCGCAGCCCCCGGATTCGCCGCCCGTACCTCCGTCGCCGCTGTCGCCCCCTCCACCACCAGCTCGGCCAGCAACCCGTCGAGGATCTCCGCGAAGGAAGGCACCCCGGCCCGGAAGGCCAGGTCGACGACGCGTGGCCCGGCCGGGATCGGCATACCGGCGTCGCACACCAGCACCCCGTCACCGTGGCCCAACTCGGCCAGCGCGCCCGCGAGATGACGGTTCAGGATTCCGCCCCGCTTCACTGGAGCCCACCTCGCACGGTCTCGCCGGCCGGCTTCCCCGGGCTGTCTGCCCGGCCGGGGCTCCCGCCCGCCGCGGAGCGGCTGTCGGACGCGGCAGCCCCCGGGAGAGCACCGCCCAGGGCCTCGACCTCCTCAGCGGTGGGGAAGGAATCCTGAGCGCCCGCCCGCGTCACCGCGGCCGCGCCCACCCGGGCCGCGTATCCCGCCGCCTGTGCCAACGACTCGCCCGCGCCCAGCCGCCAAGCGAGCGCGGCGGTGAACGCGTCGCCCGCCCCCGTGGTGTCCACGGCCTCCACCGGCACCGACGGCACCCGTACCCGCTCCCCGGCCCGTACGGCGACCAGCGCGCCCTCCGCGCCCAGCGTGATGACGACGGAGCGCGGCCCGAGCGCGAGCAGCGTCTTCGCCCAGTCCTCCGGCGAGTCGCCCAACTCGGCGTCCGCACCGGCGATCACCCGGGCCTCGTGCTCGTTCACGATCAACGGGTCGCAGGCCGCCAGGACTTCACGCGGCAACGGGCGAGGAGGGGACGGATTGAGGACGAACCGGCCCTCCGGAGACAGATTCCGTACGACCTCCACGACCGACTCCAGCGGAATCTCCAGCTGCGCCGACACCACCCGCGCCGCCTGGAACAGGCTTCCCGCGGCTCGGATGTCCTCGGGCGACAGCCGTCCGTTGGCGCCCGGCGACACCACGATGCTGTTGTCGCCCGACGGGTCCACCGTGATCAGCGCGACCCCCGTCGGCGCCCCGCCGACCAGGACGCCCACCGTGTCGACACCGGCGTCCCGCATCGAGTCGAGCAGCAGCCGGCCGTGGCCGTCGTTGCCGACCCGCGCCAGCAACGCCGTACGGGCCCCCAACCGGGCGGCGGCGACCGCCTGGTTGGCGCCCTTGCCCCCCGGGTGGACGACCAGGTCGGATCCGAGCACCGTCTCACCGGCCGCGGGCCGCCGCTCGACCACGGTGACCAGGTCGGCGTTGGCCGATCCCACGACCAGCAGGTCGTAGTCGTACATGAAGAGTCTCCCCATACACATCAGTTGTACCGGCCGACGGCCGGTCATTCGGTCGATTGCCCGGTTCGGACGGCCGGTCTGCCAGTGGGCGGGCCGGGCAGCCTCGACAAGAGGCGCCCGGCCGTCCCCCGATCCGGAGATACTGCTCAGCCGCCGAATGCCGCCACGTTCTCCTTCGTGACCACCTTCACCGGCACCATCACCGTCTTCTCGACGTCCTTGTCCTCGGCGACCCGCAGCGCGTTCTCCACCGCGATCCTCCCGAGCTCCTTGGGTTGCTGGGCGACCGACGCGTACAGCGAGCCGTCCGCGACCGCCTTCAGCCCGTCGGGCGTGCCATCGAAGCCGATCACCTGCACGGACTTGCCTGCCTTGCTGCCCAGCGCCTTGATCGCGCCGAGCGCCATCTCGTCGTTCTCGGCGAAGACACCGCTGATGCCGGGGTTGGCCTGGAGGAGGTTGGTCATGACGTCCAGGCCCTTGGTGCGGTCCCAGTCGGCGGGCTGCTTGGCGACGACCTTGATGCCCGGGTAGGCCTTCAGCCCCTCGGTGAAGCCGGCGCCCCGCTCACGGCTCGCGGAGGTGCCCGCCTGGCCCTGGAGGACGATGATCTCGCCCTTGCCGCCCAGCTTCTCGGCGAGCGCCTTCGCGGCCAGCCGGCCGCCGGCCGTGTTGTCGGAGGCGACGAGCGTGGCGGTGTCCGCGTTGTTGACCGACCGGTCGACCGCGACGAGCGGGATACCGGACTTGTTCACGGCCCGCGCTGCCGGGCCCGTGGCGTCCGAGTCCACCGGGTTGACGATGATCGCCCCGAGGCCCGAACTGGTGAAGTTCTGCAGCTGGTTGGCCTGCTGGGAGGCATCGTTCTGGGCGTCCGTGACGGTCAGGTCCACACCCAGCTTCTTGGCCTCCGCCTGCGCGCCGGCCCGGATCTGCACGAAGAAAGGATTGTTCAGCGTCGACAGGGACAGGCCCACCTTCTGGGTCGTCGCGGACGAAGAGCCACTGTGCAGCAGGGACGTCGCGCCCACGACCGCCGTCGCGACCACAGCGGCCAGTACGTACGTCAGCGCCTGCTTGCGCCTGTCCCCGGCCCCGGCCGCCCCGGCCGGCGCCACCGTCGCCCCGCTCTTCCTGCGCACCGTGTCGAGCAGCACCGCCAGCGCGATCACGACACCGATGACGACCTGCTGCCAGAAGGCGGACACCGAGAGCAGGTTGAGGCCGTTCCTCAGCACCGCCAGGATCAGCGCACCGATCAGCGTCCCGGACGCCTTGCCGGTACCACCCGCCAGACTCGCCCCACCGATCACCACTGCGGCGATGGCGTCCAGCTCGTACCCCTGCGCGGCCTGCGGCTGCGCGGAGGACAGCCGCGACGCGAGCACGATGCCCGCGGCGGCGGCGAACAGCCCGGACAGCGCGTAGATCGCCAGCTTCTGCTTCTTCACCCGCAGCCCGGAGAGCCGGGCCGCCTCCTCGTTGCCGCCGATCGCGTACATGGAACGGCCCAGGTACGTACGGCCGAGGATGAACGCCGTGATGAGCCCCATGGCCACCATCACCAGCACGGGCACCGGCAGCCAGCCGCCCAGTGTGTCACCGAGGTGCGAGACCGAGTCGGGGAACGCGATCGGCGAACCCTGCGAGATCACCAGGGACAGACCGCGCCCCACCGACAGCATGGCGAGCGTCGCGATGAACGGCGGCAGTTTGCCGTACGAGATCAGGAAGCCGTTGACCAGGCCGCACGCGATGCCGGTGACGACGGCCAGGACGACCGCTATCGCGACCGGCACGCCCTCCGAAGTCGCCGCCCAGGCAAGGACGGTGGCCGACAGGGCGGCGACGGAACCGACCGACAGGTCGATGCCCGCCGAGACGATCACGAAGGTGACGCCGAAGGCGAGAACGGCGGTCACGGCCGCCTGGACGCCCACGTTGAGCAGGTTGTCCGTCGTCAGGAAGTCGCCGGACAGCGCCGACATCGCGATGACGAGGACGATGAGCGCGCTCAGCGCTCCGTTGTCGAGCAGGACACGGCGCAGGCCGCTCGTGGCGCCACTCGCGCCCGTCGTGCTCTTGAGCGTGTCAGTGGCCACGGGAGCCCTCCACAGCAGTAGTTCCGGTAGTTCCAACAGGGGTGGGTGTGCTGACGGCGAGTGCCATCACGGAGTCCTGGGTGGCCTCGGCGGCCGTGAGTTCGCCGGCGATCCGGCCCTGCGCCATCACCAGCACCCGGTCGCTCATACCGAGCACCTCGGGCAGATCGCTGGAGATCATCAGTACGGCGGCACCGGCGGCCGTCAGCTCGTTGATCAGCTCGTAGATCTCGACCTTGGCACCGACGTCGATACCGCGCGTCGGCTCGTCGAGGATCAGCACCCGGGTGTTCGCGAGCAGCCACTTGCCGATGACGACCTTCTGCTGGTTGCCCCCGGAGAGGGTGCGCACCTGCTGGCCGAGGCCCGCCATCCGTACGCCCAGCCGCTCGGCGACCTTCGCGGCGGCGACCCGCTGCCCCTTGAGGTCGACCAGCCCGCCCCTGGTGGCGGCCCGCAGGGTGACCAGGCCGAGGTTCTCCTCGACGGAGGCGTCGAGCACCAGCCCCTGCCCCTTGCGGTCCTCGGGCACGAGTCCGATCCCGGCGGCCATGGCGGCCCCGACGTCGCTCCCGCGCACCCCGGCACCCGCGACGGACACGGACCCCTGGTCGTACGGATCGGCGCCGAACACCGCGCGCGCAACTTCCGTACGCCCGGCCCCCACCAGCCCCGCGATGCCGACGACCTCGCCGGCCCGCACCTCGAAGCTCACGTCGTGGAAGACACCGTCCCGGGTGAGGCCCTCCACCTTGAGGAGCGAGGCGCCCGCCTCGGTGGCCTCCCTCGGGTACTGCTGTTCGATCGACCGCCCGACCATGAGCCGTACGAGCTCGTCCTCGGGCGTGTCGGCCGGCACCTGTCCGACGCTCTTGCCGTCCCGGATCACCGTCACCCGGTCTCCCAGGGCGGCGATCTCCTCCAGGTGATGGGTGATGAAGACGATCCCGACGCCGTCCTCGCGCAGCTTGCGCACGATCGCGAACAGCTTCTCGACCTCTTCGGAGGTGAGGACGGCGGTCGGCTCGTCCATGATCAGGACGCGCGCGTTCAGGCTCAGCGCCTTCGCGATCTCGACCATCTGGAGCCGCGCGATACCGAGTTCACGCACGCGCGCGCGTGGAGACACGTTCACACCCACGCGCTCCAGGAGCACGGCGGCCTCGGCCTCCATCCGCTTGCGGTCGATCATCCCGTAGCGACGCGGCTGCCGCCCCAGGAAGATGTTCTCGGCGACCGTCAGATCGGGTACCAGGTTGAACTCCTGGTAGATGGTGGCGATCCCGAGGCGCTCGGAATCCTGCGCCCCGTGGATACGGGTCTCCTCGCCGTCGACGAGGACACGGCCGGCATCGGGGCGGTAGGCGCCGGAGAGCATCTTGATGAGGGTGCTCTTGCCCGCACCGTTCTCACCGAGCAGTACGTGTACCTCGCCGCGGCGAAGATCGAAGTCGACGCCGTCGAGCGCGACCACGCCGGGGAAGGACTTCCCTATGCCTTCGATGCGCAGCAACTCGTCCGGGTTGCTCACGACAGACTCCTGTTCGTCACGGGGGGCTCGGGGGGCTGTTCGGATGAGGCCGGGGCCGGCTCACCGCACGACCGCCGTACGACGAGGTGCGCGGCCAGCGTCACGGACTGCGGAGAGCGCCCCTCGATCATGTCGACCAGCGCCCGGACGGCGGCCCGCCCCAGCTCGCCGGTCGGTTGCGCGATGGCCGTGACGGGCGGATCGGTGTGCACGAACCACGGGATGTCGTCGAAGGCCGCGAGCGCGATGTCCTGCGGAACCCGCATCCCACGCGCGCGTACGGCGTCCAGCGCGCCCAGCGCCATCAGGTTGTCGGCCGCGAAGACGACCTCGGGCGGCTCGGCCAGGCCGAGGAACGCGTCCGTCACGCGGCGCCCGCTCTCGGCCTGGAAGTCGCCCTGCCCGATGTAGGCGTCGGGGAGCGGCAGCCCGTACTCCGCCAGGGCCTCCCTGAACGCCTCGACGCGCTCACTGCCGGTGGTGGTGGCCGCCGGGCCCGCGATGATCGCGAGCCGCCGGTGCCCGAGCCCGTGCAGGTGGGCGACGAGGTCCCGGACCGCCTGGCGCCCGTCCGCCCGTACGACCGGCACGTCCACGCCCGGGATCCAGCGGTCCACGAAGACCATCGGGGTGCCCCCGCGCGCGGTGTCCAGCATCAGCGGCGAGCCGCCGTCGGTGGGGGAGACGAGGAGGCCGTCGATACGGCGGTCCAGCAGGGTCCGTACGTGGTGGTCCTGGAGGTCGGGGCGTTCGTCGGCGTTGCCGATGATCACGCTGTAGCCGAGGGCGCGGGCCTCCTCCTCGACCGAGCGGGCCAGGGTCGTGAAGTAGTGGTTCATCACATCGCTGATGACCAGGCCGAGGGTGCGGGTCTGGTCGGTGCGCAGGGAGCGGGCGAGGGCGTTGGGGCGGTAGCCCAGCGCCTCGACAGCGGCCAGCACGCGTGCGCGTGCGTCCTCGCTGACCGACGGATGGTCGTTCAGGACCCGCGACACCGTGGCGACGGACACGCCCGCCTCGGCTGCGACGTCCTTGATGCTCGCCATCGCCGGACCACCTCCTTGTGGCTCCGTAGTCGCGTGGAATCGATTACACGACTGACTGGAGACAGATTGGAATCGATTACAAGCACGTAAACAAGCCCCTGGCTGATTCTCGATACCGGATCGTGATGCGAGGCGTTCCGGCGGGCGGCCACGCCGGGCACTGCCCAGCGCCCTGGTCGTGCGGTCGCGGGTCCTGGTGGACCGGGGCCAGGCTGGAAGGACGTAACAGTTCTCACCGGCCGACCAGGTCCGCCACGGGCCGGAGCGGAGGAGCCATGACGGCGACGACTCGCAAGGACGTCCCCCTCACCCTTGAGGGCGGCGGGGTGGAGTTGCGTACGCGGGCGATCGGAGGCGGCTTCTCGGTGGGCTTCGTGAGCCTGCCGCAGGGCACGGACATGGGTCCGGCGTTCAAGGGCCTGCCCGGCGACGCCTGCCAGTGCCCGCACTGGGGCTACCTGCTCAAGGGCCGGCTGCTGATGCACACCGACGGGGGCGACGAGACGTACGAGGCGGGACAGGCGTACTACTGGGCGCCCGGCCATGTGCCGGTGGCCCTCGAGGACTGCGAGTTCGTGGAGTTCTCCCCGACGGAGGACTTCCGGACGGTGCTGGACCACATCAAATCCGCCATGGGGTGACGGCTCTGGGGCGACGGTCGGCAGGCCGCTTGTCCACAGGCCCCGGCGGACTGTCGGTGCCGGACGGTAGCGTCGGATCATGTCGAATCAGGCGGGCGGTCCGAAGCAGGCGCAGGGGGAACGGCAACTGGCCGTCCTCGAAGGCGTCCTGGAGCGGATCACGTACGCCAACGAGGACAACGGCTACACGGTCGCCAGGGTCGACACCGGCCGTGGCGCCGGCGACCTCCTCACCGTCGTGGGCGCGCTGCTCGGCGCCCAGGTCGGCGAGTCGCTGCGCATGGAGGGCCGTTGGGGCTCCCACCAGCAGTACGGCAAGCAGTTCACGGTTGAGAACTACACGACTCTCCTGCCCGCCACCGTCCAGGGCATCCGCCGCTATCTCGGCTCCGGCCTGGTCAAGGGCATCGGCCCGATCTTCGCCGACCGGATCACCCAGCACTTCGGCCTGGACACCCTCCGGATCATCGAGGAGGAGCCCAAGCGGCTCATCGAGGTGCCGGGCCTCGGCCCCAAGCGCACCAGGAAGATCGCCGACGCCTGGGAGGAACAGAAGGCGATCAAGGAGGTCATGCTCTTCCTCCAGACCGTCGAGGTCTCCACGTCCATCGCCGTGCGCATCTACAAGAAGTACGGCGACGCCTCGATCTCGGTCGTCAAGAACCAGCCCTACCGCCTCGCGTCCGACGTCTGGGGCATCGGCTTCCTCACCGCCGACAAGATCGCCCAGTCCGTCGGCATTCCGCACGACAGCCCCGAGCGCGTCAAGGCGGGCCTGCAGTACGCCCTTTCGCAGGCCACCGACCAGGGCAACTGCTATCTCCCCGAGGAACGGCTGATCGCGGACGCCGTAAAACTCCTCCAGGTCGACACGGGCCTCGTCATCGAGTGCCTCGCCGAACTCGCGGCGCCCCCGGAGGAGGGCGAGGACCCCGGCGTCGTACGGGAGAAGGTCCCAGGCCCCGACGGCGACTCGGAGCCTGTGACGGCGGTCTATCTGGTCCCCTTCCACCGCGCCGAACTCTCCCTCTCCGCCCAGCTGTTGCGCCTCCTGCGCACCGGCGAGGACCGGATGCCCGCTTTCCACGACGTGGCCTGGGACAAGGCGCTGACCTGGCTCCAGGGGCGTACCGGGGCCGATCTCGCCCCCGAGCAGGAGGCGGCTGTCCGGCTGGCGCTGACGCAGAAGGTCGCCGTCCTCACCGGCGGACCGGGCTGCGGCAAGTCCTTCACGGTCCGCTCGATCGTGGAGCTGGCGCGCGCCAAGAAGGCCAAGGTCGTCCTCGCCGCCCCGACCGGCCGCGCCGCCAAGCGCCTCGCCGAACTCACCGGCGCCGAGGCCTCCACCGTCCACCGCCTCCTGGAACTGAAGCCCGGCGGCGACGCGGCCTACGACAGGGACCGCCCCCTCGACGCCGACCTGGTGGTCGTGGACGAGGCGTCGATGCTGGACCTGCTGCTGGCCAACAAGCTGGCGAAGGCGGTCGCGCCGGGAGCGCACCTGTTGTTCGTCGGGGACGTGGACCAGCTCCCCAGCGTCGGCGCGGGCGAAGTCCTGCGGGACCTGCTGGCCGACGGCAGTCCGGTCCCCGCCGTCCGGCTCACCAAGGTCTTCCGGCAGGCCCAGCAGTCGGGCGTGGTGACGAACGCGCACCGCATCAACTCCGGGCAGCATCCGGTCACCGACGGCATGAAGGACTTCTTCCTCTTCGTCGAGGACGACACGGAGGAGGCCGGCCGGCTCACCGTCGATGTGGCTGCACGACGAATTCCGGCCAAGTTCGGCCTCGATCCCCGGCGGGATGTCCAGGTGCTCGCGCCGATGCACCGGGGCCCAGCAGGCGCCGGCAACCTCAACGGGCTGCTCCAGCAGGCGATCACGCCGGGGCGCCCCGACCTCCCCGAGAAGCGGTTCGGCGGCCGGGTCTTCCGGATCGGCGACAAGGTCACGCAGATCCGCAACAACTACGACAAGGGCGAGAACGGCGTCTTCAACGGCACCGTCGGCGTCGTCACCTCCCTCGACGAGGTCGAACAGCGCCTGACCGTACTGACCGACGAGGACGAGGAAGTGCCGTACGACTTCGATGAGCTGGACGAACTCGCCCACGCGTACGCCGTGACCATCCACCGCTCCCAGGGCAGCGAGTACCCGGCGGTGGTCATCCCGGTCACCACGGGCGCGTGGATGATGCTCCAGCGCAACCTGTTGTATACGGCCGTCACCCGGGCGAAGAAGCTGGTCGTCCTGGTCGGTTCACGCAAGGCGATAGGTCAGGCGGTGCGCACGGTGTCGGCTGGACGGCGCTGCACGGCACTGGACTTCAGACTGAAGTCGTAGGCGTCGTAGCCCGCCGTGGCCATCGCAGTGATCGCCAAAAATGATCGATCAAATGAGTCACAAAGGTCACACAGCACTTCCGGAACCAGGGCGAAGGGGGGCAGGATGAGTTAGTTGGCGGCACTGAGTGCCGCCAATAGGCCCAATGGTCGACCCCGAGTGCACTCTCCTGCGCCAAATGGGGGATGGTAGAGACAGTCAGGGCACCTCGAAGAAGAGGCACAACGTCGGTGAGGGATGACGTGAGCGAGCACACCAACAACGCTGTAGTACTGCGGTTCGGCGACGGCGAGTACACCTACCCGGTGATCGACGCCACCGTCGGCGACAAGGGCTTCGACATCGGGAAGCTCCGCGCTCAGACCGGTCTGGTGACGCTGGACAGCGGCTACGGCAACACCGCCGCCTATAAATCCGCGATCACCTACCTCGACGGCGAGGAGGGCATCCTCCGGTACCGCGGGTACCCGATCGAGCAGCTCGCCGAGCGGTCCACCTTCCTCGAGGTGGCGTTCCTGCTGATCAACGGTGAGCTTCCGACCGTGGACGAGCTCTCCGTGTTCAAGAACGAGATCACGCAGCACACCCTGCTGCACGAGGACGTCAAGAACTTCTACCGCGGCTTCCCGCGCGACGCGCACCCGATGGCGATGCTGTCGTCGGTCGTCTCGGCGCTGTCGACCTTCTACCAGGACAGCCACAACCCGTTCGACGAGAAGCAGCGCAACCTCTCGACGATCCGGCTGCTCGCCAAGCTTCCGACGATCGCCGCGTACGCGTACAAGAAGTCGATCGGTCACCCCTTCGTCTACCCGCGCAACGACCTCGGTTACGTCGAGAACTTCCTCCGTATGACGTTCTCGGTGCCGGCGCAGGAGTACGACCTCGACCCGGTCGTCGTCTCCGCCCTCGACAAGCTGCTGATCCTGCACGCCGACCACGAGCAGAACTGTTCGACGTCGACGGTCCGTCTGGTCGGCTCCTCGCAGGCCAACATGTTCGCGTCGATCTCGGCCGGCATCTCCGCGCTCTGGGGCCCGCTGCACGGTGGCGCCAACCAGTCCGTGCTGGAGATGCTGGAGGGCATCAAGGCGAACGGCGGCGATGTCGACTCCTTCATCCGCAAGGTGAAGAACAAGGAGGACGGCGTCCGCCTGATGGGCTTCGGCCACCGGGTGTACAAGTCCTTCGACCCGCGCGCGAAGATCATCAAGGCTGCCGCGCACGATGTCCTCTCGGCGCTCGGCAAGTCCGACGAGCTGCTGGACATCGCGCTGAAGCTGGAGGAGCACGCGCTCTCCGACGACTACTTCGTCTCGCGCAACCTCTACCCGAACGTCGACTTCTACACGGGCCTCATCTACCGCGCGATGGGCTTCCCGACCGAGATGTTCACGGTTCTGTTCGCCCTCGGCCGCCTCCCGGGCTGGATCGCCCAGTGGCACGAGATGATCAAGGAGCCGGGATCGCGCATCGGCCGCCCGCGCCAGATCTACACGGGCGTGGTGGAGCGCGACTTCGTGCCGGTCGAACAGCGCTGAACTCGCACTCGCCGGGTGGGCTTGCGCGCTCACGCCAGTTCACCCGGCGAGTGAGACACGGCAACAAAAAGCGGAAGGCGCCCTGCCGACGGTCCCCCCACGGGCCGGCGTACAGGGCGCCTTCCCATGTCCCGGTGCGGATTCCCCCCACGGGATCCGGCCGGGCGTTTCGGAGGACAGCGCCTGAATTCGCTATCACTGGTGTGCAGGCTGCCGAGGCAACCGTTGTTGTGCACCGTCGGGGCGGCTGTTGAGCAAAACGAGCAAAACTCGCCGTACTCCTGCTGTGCGGTCTGCCGGGACGCGCACTCTGGGGTGGGCCGCTCAAGCTTCCCGGCGTACGTGTCCCGGCAACGCATTTCCGAGGACGTCCCCCAAGACATCCTCAGACGTCAGCAAGCGCCCCCCAAGACGCTGTCTGACATCGCCAACTTAGACCTTCGAAGCCCTTCGATGGTTACGTTCACAGCACTGTGATCTGCGTCTCCCGCATATGTCCGTTAGGTACGCAGGATCCCGGTTGTCGCGACCGGGGCCAAGCGTAAGGATGATGCGGGAGCCTTGTGAAGAGCTTATGTGAGGCTCGCGTTGGACTCCATAGGGACTATGTCACCTACTTGTGCTTACTGCCGGTAACTTCGGCAGGTCCGCGGTCGATCTCAGCGGAACGTGCGCAGTCGGAGGCTGTTCGTCACCACGAACACCGAGGAGAAGGCCATCGCCGCCCCCGCGATCATCGGATTCAGCAGTCCGGCGGCGGCCAGCGGCAGCGCGGCCACGTTGTAGCCGAACGCCCACACCAGGTTGCCCTTGATGGTCGCGAGCGTCTTCCGCGACAGCCGGATGGCGTCGGCGGCCACCCGCAGATCCCCGCGCACCAGCGTCAGATCGCTCGCCTCGATCGCCGCGTCGGTGCCCGTACCCATCGCCAGGCCCAGATCGGCGGTGGCCAGCGCCGCCGCGTCGTTCACCCCGTCGCCGACCATCGCCACGATCCGCCCCTCGCCCTGGAGCCGTCGTACGGCGTCGACCTTCTCCTCAGGCAGCACCTCCGCGACGACATCCTCGGCGTCGATCCCGACGGCCTTGGCCACCGCCAGCGCCACCGCCCGGTTGTCCCCGGTCAGCAGCACCGGCGTGAGCCCCAGCGCGCGCAGCTCGCGCACGGCCTCGGCGCTGGTCTCCCTGACCGCGTCGGCGACGGTGAGGACACCGCGTGCCACCCCGTCCCAGGCGACCACCACGGCCGTACGTCCGCCGCTCTCGGCCTCCGCCTTCGCGTGGGCCAACTCCCGCGGCAGCGGCTCGGACAGCCCGTCCACGAGCCGCCCCACGGCCACCTCATGACCATCCACCCGTCCGCGTACGCCCCGCCCGGGCACGTTCTCGAAGGACTCGGCCTCCGGCAGCGCCCCGACGCGCTCCTCCGCCCCCGCGGCCACCGCCCGCGCGACCGGGTGCTCGGAGGCGTGTTCGAGGGCGCCCGCGAGCCGCAGCACCTGCTTCTCGTCGGTGCCCTCGGCGACGTACACCTCCTGGAGGGTCATGCGGCCCGTGGTCACCGTGCCCGTCTTGTCCAGGACGATCGTGTCGACGCGGCGCGTGGACTCCAGGACCTCGGGGCCCTTGATGAGGATGCCGAGCTGCGCCCCGCGCCCGGTGCCCACCATCAGCGCGGTCGGGGTGGCCAGGCCCAGCGCACACGGGCAGGCGATGATCAGGACGGCGACCGCGGCGGTGAAGGCGGCGACCGTGTCACCCGTGACGCCGAGCCAGGCGCCGAACGTACCGAGCGCGATCAGCAGCACCACCGGCACGAAGATCCCGGAGATCCGGTCGGCGAGCCGCTGCACCTCGGCCTTGCCGTTCTGCGCGTCCTCCACCAGCCGGGCCATCCGCGCGAGCTGGGTGTCCGCGCCGACCCGGGTGGCCTCGACGACCAGCCGGCCCTCGGCGTTCACGGTCGCACCCGTGACGGTGTCCCCGGCGCCCACGTCGACCGGCACGGACTCGCCGGTCAGCATCGACGCGTCGACCGCCGAGACACCCTCGACGACCGTACCGTCGGTGGCGATCTTCTCCCCGGGCCGTACGACGAACCGGTCGCCGATCGCCAACTCGCCCACGGGGACGCGCACTTCACGCCCACCGCGCAGTACTGAGACGTCCTTGGCGCCCAGTTCCATGAGCGCCCGCAGCGCCGCGCCCGAGCGCCGCTTGGCGCGGGCCTCCAGATAGCGCCCGAGCAGGATGAACGCGACGACCCCGGCGGCGACTTCGAGGTAGATCTCCGACGTGCCGCCCGTACGGGAGGCGGTGAACGAGAAGCTTTCCCGCACCCCCATCCCGTCGTCCATCCCGGGCATCGCAGGTTTGCCCGCGTCGCCCCAGAACAGTGCCCACAGGGACCAGCCGTACGCGGCGAGCGTGCCGACCGACACCAGGGTGTCCATGGTGGCCGCACCGTGCCGCGCGTTGGTGAACGCGGCCCGGTGGAACGGCAGTCCGCCCCAGACGACGACCGGCGAGGCCAGCGTCAGCGCGAGCCACCGCCAGTTGTCGAACTGGAGCGCGGGAACCATGGACATCAGGACGACGGGCACGGCGAGCAGCACGGAGACGACGAGCCGCTCCCGCAGACCGGCCGGCTCGGGGTCCGCGTCCCGCTCGGCGGCCGTCGTCTCGTCGACGACAGCGGGCGGGGGCGGCTCCTCGGCGGTGTACCCCGTCTTCACGACGGTGGCGATCAGATCGTCGACCCCGACTCCGTCGGCGTACGAGACCTTGGCCTTCTCGGTCGCGTAGTTGACCGTGGCGAAGACGCCGTCCATGCGGTTGAGCTTCTTCTCGACGCGGGCCGCGCAGCTGGCACACGTCATCCCGCCGATGGTCAGCTCGACCTCGTGGGGCGTGGCTATCGGGGTCTTCTCGGTACTGGTACCGGTGCTGGTCATGGTCGCCGCGTCCCCGCGGTCAGGCGTGGTCGGCGAGCTCGAAGCCCGCCTCGTCCACCGCGGCGCGGACGGCGGCCTCGTCGAGCGGGGCCTCGGACACCACGGTGACCTCGCCGGTGGCGGCCATGGCCTTCACCGAGGTGACACCGGCGAGCTCGGAGATCTCGGCCGAGACCGAGCCCTCGCAGTGCCCGCAGCTCATGCCGGTCACCTGGTAGACGGCGGTGACGGAACCGGGGGTGTCGGTCTGGGCGGTCATGTCGTTGCTCCTCTTCGAGGCGTCATCGAGGGCGTCACGTGGCGTACGAGCCCTGTGAGTCTCACACTACTATACCCCTGGGGGGTACTTCGCTCGTGACAGTGGCAAGATCTCCGGTGCGAGAGACGGCGACGGTGAGAGTGAGGGCGTATGCGGGCAGTGGTGTTCGAGCGGTACGGGGAGCCGGCCGAGGTACAGGAGGTGCCGGAGCCGGTGCTCGCGCCCCACGGGGTCGTGGTGCGCGTCGAGGCCACCGGGCTGTGCCGGAGCGACTGGCACGGCTGGATGGGCCACGACCCCGACATCGCGCTGCCGCACGTGCCCGGCCAT
Source organism: Streptomyces sp. NBC_00576 (assembly GCF_036345175.1). NCBI lineage: Bacteria > Bacillati > Actinomycetota > Actinomycetes > Kitasatosporales > Streptomycetaceae > Streptomyces > Streptomyces sp. NBC_00576. The sequence continues at coordinate 7,254,311 of NZ_CP107780.1, forward strand.
GAACTCGCCGGTGTCGTCGAGGCGGTCGGCGCCCGGGTGAGCGGCTGGCGGGCCGGGGACCGGGTCACGGTGCCCTTCGTCTGCGCCTGCGGGAGCTGCCCGTCCTGTGCGGCCGGGGACCAGCAGGTGTGCGAGCGGCAGACCCAGCCGGGGTTCACGCACTGGGGTTCGTTCGCGGAGTTCGTCGCGCTGGACCACGCCGACGTGAACCTCGTCGCCATGCCGGAGGGAATGTCCTTCGGGACGGCGGCCTCGCTGGGCTGCCGGTTCGCGACGGCGTACCGGGCGGTGGTCCAGCAGGGCCGGGTGGCGGCGGGGGAGTGGGTCGCCGTGCACGGGTGCGGCGGTGTGGGCCTCTCCGCCGTGATGATCGCGGCGGCCTCCGGCGCCCGGGTCGTCGCGGTCGACGTGTCCCCCGGAGCGCTGGAACTGGCGCGCAAGTTCGGCGCGGCGGAGTGCGTGAACGCGGCCACGACCGACGACACGGCAGCAGCCGTACGTGAACTGACGGGCGGCGGCGCCCAGTTGTCGCTGGACGCGCTCGGCTCACCGGTCACCTGCGCGGCCTCGGTGAACGGCCTGCGCCGCCGCGGCCGTCACGTCCAGGTCGGCCTGCTCCCGTCGGACACCGGCACAACGCCCGTCCCGATGGCCCGCGTTGTCGCCCTGGAACTCGAACTCCTCGGCAGCCACGGCATGGCCGCCCACACCTACCCGCCGATGCTGGAGCTGGTGCGCGCCGGTGTACTGCGGCCGGACCTGCTGGTGACGTCCACCATCCCGCTGACGGAGTCCCCGGCCGCGCTGGCGGAGATGGGGACGGCGTCGGGCGCCGGGGTGACGGTCATCGAGCCGTGGCGCTGACCTCGTCGAGGTCCGGGTACCCGTGGTGAGCGGCCCATTCGTGGGCGAGGACGGACATGCGTACGGCGTCGATCCACTCGCCGTCGTGCCACAGGGTCTGGCGCTCGACGCCCTCGGCCACGAAACCGGCCTTCTCGTAGGCGCGGCGCGCCCGGGGGTTGAAGGCGAAGACGTGCAACGACACGCGGTGCAGGCCCAGTTGTTCGAAGGCGTGCCCGACGATGAGGCGGACGGCCTCGGTGCCGAGACCGCGGTCACGGCCGCCCGGGCCGATCAGGATGCGGAAGCTGCAATTGCGGTTGGGCTCGTCCCAGTCGTTCAGGACCACCTCGCCGACGAGTTCCCCGCTCGCCCGGTCCACGATGCCCAGGTCGAGCCGGTCGGCCTGGGCGTTCCGGGTCGTGTACCAGGAGCGCAGCCGGTCCGGGTCGAACTCCTCGACAGGGCTGCCGGTGAGCCTGAGCACCTCGGGATCGTGCAGGATCCCGGCCATGACGGGGACGTCGTCCTCGGTGAACGGCCGCAGTACAGCCCTCTCGCCGGTGAGAACGGGTTTGACGGAGAAGTTCATCTCCGGATCTTCGGCGGCCCCCGCACACACCGGCAAACCAATAAAGGCCGCGCCCCGCTCACGACGGGCGGGGCGCGGCCGGGGTCCGGGGCGGCTCAGTCGTCTCTTCGGCCCCGGTTGCCCGGCCGGGACGCGACCCACGCCCGTACCGTGTCGGCGTACCAGTAGGGCTTGCCGCTCTCCACGTGGTCGGGCGTGGGCAACAGGCCGTGCTTGCGGTACGAGCGCACGGTGTCCGGCTGGACGCGGATGTGTGCGGCGATCTCTTTGTACGACCAGAGCCGTCGGTCGGTCATCGGTGCACCTCCCTGCGCGCATGTCACGGGGTCGGCCAGGGTCGGCCGTCGGGGGAGCCGGACGCTGCGCTTGGCGATCACAAAGCCATTGCCCGTTAAACGATCTCGGTGACCTTGGGTCAGTATTCGTTGACACCATGTGACGCAGAACTCGCGTACATGTGACATGCGTGACGCCAGGGGAGTTTTTGTGACACAAGTGACACAAGGGCGCCCACCCGCAGACCGGAGTGGCACGTTGACGGGCGGGGCGCACGCCATAGGCGTGGTGGCGGGCCCTGAGGGGGCCGGTGAATTCCGGCGCAGTGCAGCGCCCCGCAAGGGGCGCGGGGAACTGCGCGACAAGCCCCCACCGGCCCGCAGGCAAATGAACCGCCCAACCCGCGGAGCGCTACGCTCCGCAGGACCGGAGGAACGCCCGCGTCCGCTGCGCGATCGGCAGCGGCTTGTCCGGCTCGCACGGGTACATGTCCTGCTCGACGATCGCGAACAGGTCCACGTCCAGCTTCTGTGCAGCGGCCAGCACGGGCCCCAACTCCGGTACGCCGGCCGGGGGTTCGCACATGACACCGCGGGCGACCGCCGGGCCGAACGGAACCTCGTTCGCCCGCACGTCCGCGAGGATCTCCGGGTCGACCTGCTTGAGGTGCAGGTAGCCGATCCGCTCGCCGTAGGTCTCGATCAGCTTGACGCTGTCGCCGCCGCAGTAGGCGTAGTGGCCCGTGTCGAGGCACAGCGAGACGAGCGACGAGTCCGTGCCGTCGAGGAAGCGTGTGACGTTCGCCTCGCTGTCGATGTGTGTGTCGGCGTGCGGGTGGACGACGATCTGCAGGCCGTACCGCTCCCGCACCTCGTGCCCGAGACGCTCGGTCAGCGTGGTCAGGTTGCGCCACTGCTCGGGCGTCAGGGTGTCCGACTCCAGCACCTCACCGGTCTTGTCGTCCCGCCAGAAGGACGGGATGACCACCAGGTGGGACGCGCCCATCGCCTGGGCGAGCACCGCGTTGTCCGCGACGTGCGCCCAGGTCTTCTCCCAGACGGACTCGCCGTGGTGCAGCCCGGTGAAGACCGTGCCGGCGGACACCTTCAGCCCGCGCCTGGCCGTCTCCTCGGTGAGGACGGCGGGGTCGGTCGGCAGGTACCCGTAAGGGCCCAGCTCGATCCACTCGTACCCGGACTGCGAGACCTCGTCGAGGAAGCGCTGCCAGGGAACCTGCTGGGGGTCGTCCGGGAACCACACGCCCCAGGAGTCGGGCGCTGAGCCGATCCGGATGCGCGACAACGGGGAACCCGACGGGGAGGAGGAGGGAGAAGGGGACAACGTAGTCATGGGCGTCAGCTTCAGCCGACGCCAGGGCGCGTGTCAAGGTCTAGTCCGAATGTCCGGACAAAGTATTGACAGGGCTCAGTGAGGCGGGCTAGACCTGAGGGCGAGCCGCTGTGCGAGTTGTCGTGCGAGCCGCGTGAGCCGAAGAAAAGCGAAGGGAACTCGATGGCGTACGACCTGATCACCATGGGGCGGATCGGAGTGGACCTGTATCCACTGCAGACCGGTGTGCCGCTCGCCCAGGTGACGTCCTTCGGAAAGTTCCTCGGCGGTTCGGCGACGAATGTCGCGGTCGCCGCGTCCCGCCTCGGGCGGAGCACCGCGGTGATCACGCGGACCGGTGACGACGCCTTCGGGCGCTATCTGCACGACGCCCTGCGCGACTTCGGTGTCGACGACCGCTGGGTCACGTCGGTACCCGGCCTCAACACCCCCGTCACGTTCTGTGAGGTGTTCCCGCCGGACGACTTCCCGCTGTACTTCTACCGGCAGCCCAAGGCGCCGGATCTTGAGATCGATGCCCACGAGCTGGACCTGGACGCGGTCCGCGAGGCGAGCATCTTCTGGGTCACGGGCACCGGCCTGAGCGAGGAGCCCAGCCGCACGGCGACCCTGGCCGCCCTCGCCCACCGGGCTAAGTCCGCTGCGACGGTCTTCGACCTCGACTGGCGCCCCATGTTCTGGGCAGACCCCGAGTCGGCGCGCCCCTTCTACACCGAGGCCCTGCGCCACACCACCGTCGCCGTCGGCAACCTGGACGAGGTGGAGGTGGCGACCGGCGTACGCGAGCCGCACGCCGCCGCCCGCGCCCTCCTCGACGCCGGAGTCGAACTGGCGGTCGTCAAGCAGGGCCCGAAGGGTGTCCTCGCCGTCAACAGCAAGGGCGAGACGGCCGAGGTGCCCCCGCTCCCGGTGAACGTCCTCAACGGCCTCGGCGCCGGAGACGCCTTCGGCGGCTCCCTCTGCCACGGCCTCCTCGAAGGCTGGGACCTGGAGCGCATCATGCGGTACGCCAACGCGGCCGGCGCGATCGTCGCCTCCCGCCTGGAGTGCTCCTCGGCGATGCCCACCCCGACCGAGGTCGAGGCGGCACTCGCGGCGGGAGCGGTTCTGTGAGCGCCGGTGCGCAGGGCGGGAGTGGTTCGGTGACTGAGGAGCCTGTGACCGGCGGAGTGGCTGGGCCACTGAGTGGTTCGGTGGCTGAGCCGGCGACTGGCCGAGTGGCTGAGCCGGCGACTGGCCGAGTGGCTGAGCCACTGACCGGCCGAGTGGCCGAGCCAGTGACCGCCCCGGCCAGTAATCCACTGACCCCCGTCGACATCTCCGCCCTCGCCACAACCCGCGCCCGTCACCCCGAAGCGATAGCCGAAGCCGCCGCCCGCCGCACCCGGCGGCCCCTCCTCGGGGACTCCGGCCGGCTGATGATCGTCGCCGCCGACCACCCGGCCCGCGGCGCCCTCGGGGTCGGCAACCGCAAGCTCGCCATGGCCAACCGCGCCGACCTGCTCGAACGGCTGTGCCTCGCGCTGTCCCGCCCCGGTGTCGACGGTGTGCTCGCGACCGCCGACATCCTGGACGACCTCCTCCTCCTCGGCGCCCTCGACGGCAAGGTCGTCATGGGGTCGATGAACCGCGGCGGCCTCTCCGGCGCCACCTTCGAACTCGACGACCGCTTCACCGGCCACCGCCCCGAGGACATGGCACGCCTCGGCTTCGACGCCGGCAAGCTGCTCGTGCGCATCGACTACGACGACCCGGGCTCCCTCACCACCCTGGAGTCCACGGCCCACGCGATCGACGCGATGGCGGAGCGTCGACTCCCGCTCTTCGTCGAGCCGTTCATCAGCAAGCGCGGCCCCGACGGCAAGCTCCGCAACGACCTCTCCGCCGAGGCCGTCACCAAGTCGATCGCCATCGCCTCGGGCCTGGGCGGCAGTTCGGCGTACACCTGGCTGAAGGTGCCCGTCACCGAGAACCCGGACGACATGGCCGAGGTCATGCAGACCTCCACCCTGCCGGCCGTGCTGCTCGGCGGCGAGGTCGGGGACGACCAGGAGGGCGCGTACGAGAAGTGGCGCGGCGCGCTCCAACTCCCCACCGTCCAGGGCCTGGTGGTCGGCCGCTCGCTGCTGTACCCGGCGGACGGCGATGTGTCCGCAGCCGTGGACACCGCCGTCGGACTGTTGTGAGGCGCGCGATGACTGACGGGTACGACGGCTGTACCGTGCGAGCGGAGAACGGCACGGTGCACGAAGATTTCCAACTCCTGGGCGGAGAAAGGGCGTTCGCGTCGGTCACCGACCTCGCGCACGCCCCACTCCGAGGCGCCCGGGCACTGATCGCCTCCGGCGCGGGACGCCGCTTCGCCCTGGCAGGAGCGAAGTGCGGGCGACGACTCCCCGCTCGCTTCGGCCCCGCGCCGGAGGTTCACTCGGCCCACGTACACAGCACAGGGGGACACCGATGACCCCGCCCACCCCGACCTCGACGACGAGGCTCACGGTCGCGCAGGCGCTCGTACGCTTCCTGGCCGCCCAGTACACCGAGCGGGACGGCGTCCGCCGCCGCCTGATCGAGGCCACCTGGGGCATCTTCGGCCACGGGAACGTCGCCGGGCTCGGCCAGGCGCTCGTCGAGTACGGCGACGACATGCCGTTCCACCAGGGCCGCAACGAACAGTCCATGGTGCACGCGGCAGTCGGTTACGCGAGGCAGTCCAACCGTCTCTCCACGCACGCTGTGACGACCTCGATCGGCCCCGGCGCGACCAACCTCGTCACCGGTGCCGCGCTCGCCACGATCAACCACCTCCCCGTCCTGCTCCTCCCCGGCGACACCTTCGCGACCCGCCCGGCGGACCCGGTCCTCCAGCAGCTCGAAGTCCCGTACGCCGGTGACGTGTCGGTCAACGACTGTCTGCGCCCGGTGTCGAGGTACTTCGACCGTGTCACGCGCCCCGAGGCGCTGATCCCGGCGGCGCTGCAGGCGATGCGGGTCCTCGCCGACCCTGTCGAGACAGGCGCCGTAACTCTCGCTCTCCCGCAGGACGTTCAGGCCGAGGCGTACGACTGGCCGGACGAGTTCTTCGCCGACCGCGTGTGGCACGTACGCCGCCCGGCCGCCGACGCCGACGAACTGACCGAAGCGGTACGGGCGATCCGTGCCGCCCGCCGCCCCCTGATCGTCGCGGGCGGCGGAGTCCACCACAGCCGCGCGGAGGAGGCGTTGGCGGAGTTCGCCTCGGCGACCCGTATCCCCGTCGCCTCCACCCAGGCCGGCAAGGGCTCCCTGCGCCACGACCACCCCCAGGACGTCGGCGGCATCGGCCACACGGGCACGGCGACAGCGGACGAACTCGCGCGCCTGGCCGACCTGGTGATAGGCATCGGCACCCGCTACACGGACTTCACGACTGCCTCCAACACCCTGTTCGCAGCGCCGGACGTCCGCTTCCTGAACCTCAACATCGCCCCGTACGACGGCCACAAGCTGTCCGCCACCCCGCTGATCGCGGACGCCCGCAGCGCCCTGCAGCAGCTGACGGAGGCACTGGCGCTCCACGACCACCGGGTCACGGACGGGTACGCCCGCGAGTACACCGAGGACAAGGAACGCTGGGAACAGCGCGTCGACGCCGCCTACGAGGCCGACGAGCCGGATGTCAGGCCCACGCAGCCGCAGGTACTCGGCGCGCTGGACGCCATCGCCGACGAGTCGGACGTCATCATCAACGCGGCCGGCTCGCTCCCCGGTGACCTGCACAAACTGTGGCGCGCGCGGTCGTACGACCAATACCACCTCGAATACGGCTACTCCTGCATGGGGTACGAGATTCCGGCCGCGATCGGTGTGAAACTGGCGGCGCCCGAGCGTCCCGTATGGGCGCTGGTGGGCGACGGCACGTACCTGATGATGCCGACGGAGATCGTGACGGCCGTACAGGAGGGGATCGCGATCAAGCTCCTCCTCATCCAGAACCACGGCTACGCGTCCATCGGCGGTCTGTCGGAGTCGGTGGGCGGCGAGCGCTTCGGCACCGCCTACCGCTATCAGGCGGACGACGGTACTTACACGGGCGCCCCCCTGCCCGTGGACCTGGCCGCCAACGTGGCGAGCCTGGGCATGCGCGTCCTGCGCGCGAAGACGGTACGGGAGCTGCGGGCGGCGCTCGCCGAGGCCCGTGCCGCCAACACTCCCACTTGTGTCTACGTCGAGACGGAAACGGCAGACACAGTGTCGGGCGCGCCTCCGGCGCAGGCCTGGTGGGATGTTCCTGTGGCCGAGACCGCGACCCGCCCGTCAGCGGTCAAGGCACGTGAGCTGTACGAACGGCACGTCTCTACCCGACGCCGCCATCTGTGAAGGAGAACCTGGGCATGACGAAGATCGTCAACCACTGGATCGGCGGCAAGACCGTCGAAGGCGCGTCGGGCACGTACGGGCCGGTCACCGACCCCGCGACCGGCGCGGTCACCACGAACGTCGCCTTCGCGACGGTCGACGAGGTCGACGCGGCGGTAGCCGCGGCCAAGGACGCGTACGCGACCTGGGGCACCTCGTCGCTCGCCAAGCGGAGCGCCATCCTCTTCAAGTTCCGCGCGCTGCTCGACGCCAACCGCGACGCGATCGCCGAGCTGATCACGGCGGAGCACGGCAAGGTGCACTCCGACGCGCTGGGCGAAGTGGCCCGCGGCCTGGAGATCGTCGAACTCGCGTGCGGTATCACCGTGCAGCTGAAGGGCGAGCTGTCGACGGAGGTGGCGAGCCGCGTCGACGTCTCGTCGATCCGTCAGTCGCTGGGTGTCGTCGCCGGCATCACGCCGTTCAACTTCCCGGCCATGGTGCCGATGTGGATGTTCCCGATCGCCATCGCGTGCGGCAACACCTTCGTGCTGAAGCCGTCCGAGAAGGACCCGTCGGCGGCCATGAAGCTCGCCGAGCTGTTCGCCGAGGCGGGCCTGCCCGACGGCGTCTTCAACGTCGTCCACGGTGACAAGGTGGCGGTCGACCGCCTCCTGGACCACCCGGACGTCAAGGCGGTGTCCTTCGTCGGCTCGACGCCCATCGCCCGCTACATCCACACCACGGCCTCGACGAACGGCAAGCGCGTCCAGGCCCTGGGCGGCGCCAAGAACCACATGCTGGTCCTCCCGGACGCGGACCTGGACGCGGCAGCCGACGCCGCGGTCTCCGCCGCCTACGGCTCGGCGGGCGAGCGCTGCATGGCGATCTCGGCAGTGGTCGCGGTCGGCGCGATCGGCGACGAGCTCGTGCAGAAGATCCGTGAGCGCGCCGAGAAGATCAAGATCGGCCCCGGCAACGACCCCACTTCCGAGATGGGCCCGCTGATCACTGCCGTGCACCGCGACAAGGTGGCCTCGTACGTCACCGGCGCGGCGGCCGAGGGCGCGGAGGTCGTCCTCGACGGCAGCGGCTACACGGTCGACGGCTTCGAGGACGGCCACTGGATCGGCATCTCGCTCCTCGACAAGGTGCCCACGTCCGCGAAGGCCTACACGGACGAGATCTTCGGCCCGGTGCTGTGCGTGCTCCGCGTGGACACGTACGACGAGGGCGTGGCGCTGATCAACAGCTCCCCCTTCGGCAACGGCACGGCGATCTTCACCCGGGACGGCGGCGCCGCCCGCCGCTTCCAGCTGGAGATCGAGGCCGGCATGGTCGGCGTCAACGTACCGATCCCGGTCCCGGTGGGCTACCACTCGTTCGGCGGCTGGAAGGACTCCCTCTTCGGGGACCACCACATCTACGGCAACGACGGCACCCACTTCTACACCCGCGGCAAGGTCGTCACCACCCGCTGGCCCGACCCTGCGGACGGCCCCTCGGCCGTGGACCTGGGCTTCCCGCGCAACCACTGAGTAACCCGCAAAAATGCCTGCTGACCAGGACTTTTCTGGTCGGCGGGCAGATGCGTTCCGGGTCAGGCGGTCACCGGTAGATCTTGCCGGGCTCGGCCTTGGCCGGAGCGAGGAGCTGGGTGACGGTCACGAAGGTGTAGCCCTGCTTGCTGAGCGCCTTCAGGATGGAGGGCATGGCGGGCACGGTGCCCTTGTGCAGCGGGTGGAGCAGGATGATTCCGTCGCGGCCGGCGCCATCGAGGACGCGCTTGGTTATCAGCGCGGAGTCATCCGTCTGGTAGTCCTTCGCAGTCACCGTCCACAGGACCTGCGCCATGCCCAGCTCCTTGGCGACCTTGGATACGCGGTCGTCGGTGCTGCCCCCGGGCGGACGCATCAGCGTCGGCTTACGGCCGGTGATGCCGGTGATGGCCCGTTCCGTGCGTTCCAGCTCGACGCGGATCCGCGCATCGGAGACCTCGGTCAGCACAGGGTGTGTCCAGGTGTGGTTCCCGATCTCATGGCCGTCCGTGGCCATCCGCCGCACCACCTCCGGGAACTTGTGGATGCGCCGCCCCTCGAGAAAGAACGTCGACGGCGCCTTGTACTCCTTAAGGAGGTCCATCAGCCGGACGGTGGGTTCGCCCGGGTTGCCGTCGAAGGTGAGCGCGATGCACTTGGCCTTCGCGCAGTCCACCTGCCCCGGCGGTCCGCCTGCTCCTGACGCGGCCCGGTCGCGTTCCTCGCGCGGCGAAAGCGTATCCATCTTGTACGCCTGGATGACTGCGACGACAGTCACCGTGACAGCCGCCACCACGACCAGGGCCAGGAGTATGAGCAGGTGAGGCCGTCTCTTCAGAAAATTCACACCCGAGGAGAGGACCTCGGCGCCGGAGGGGTTGTCTGGCGGCCTCGACTGTGAGGAGCCACACGTCAGTGCGGCGGCAGATCACCAGTGCGAGTGGTAGGGGCTTAGCCAGGACTGAGCCTGGACGAATCCGGCAACTCCCAGACCACCACCGCACATCTCCCGTCGTCTTTGCCACCCGCACTCCTGTACGTGGCGAGGGCGACGTCGTTGTCCGTGTCGACCAGCACCCACATCCCGTAGCACCCCAGTTCGCGGCTCAGCTCGGCCAGCCGCCGCACCAGGGCCCGCCCGATCCCCCGGCGCCGGTACGACTCGGCCACCCCCAGCTCGTACAGCAGCAACTCCGCGCCCTTGTCGGGGTGGATCGTCTCGATCCCGCTCACAAAGCCGACGGGGGCACTCTCACCCGGCTCGTATGCCAGATACAGGTGATGTCCGGCGGACGTCAGGAAACGTTCCGCCCACTCCGTGCGGACCGGGTGGTCGAAGAGGTGCTCGGCGGCGGCCACCTCGGCGACCGTCATGGCACGGCGAATCTCCACAGACTGCGTCTCCCCGAACCGAATGTTCATGGGCCCGTTCGTACCACGGTTGGTGTACGCCGGACCCGTGCCGTACGCCTGCAGGATGGCGGGAGGTTCCGACCGGCGGTTGCCCCGGATGTCAGTGGCGGACCGTACCGTTGACGCATGGATCTTCGAATGCCCGGACTGCGGGGAGTACGGCCCCGGCGGCCCCGGCGGCTGATCGCCGTCGTGGCCGCCGCCGTCGTCCTGCTCGCCGGCGCCGGTACGTGGACGGCCGTCGCCTCGGACGACGCGCCCGCGGTGCACCGCGCCGACCGGGTCATGGACATGGGCGGCGGGGTGCGCATCGGCACCTCGTACTTCACCGCGGGTTCGGACTCCGACCGCCGCCCCGCCGTCCTCCTCGCCCACGGCTTCGGCGGCAGCAAGGACGACATGCGGGCCCAGGCGCAGGACCTCGCCCGTGACGGTTACGCGGTGCTGACCTGGTCCGCCCGGGGCTTCGGCAGATCGACCGGAAAGATCGGGCTGAACGACCCGAAGACCGAGGTCGCCGACGTCTCGAAACTCATCGACTGGCTCGCCGCGCGCCCTGAGGTTCAGCTCGACAAGAAGGGTGACCCGCGCGTCGGCATGGCCGGCGGGTCCTACGGCGGCGCGATCTCCCTCCTCGCCGCCGGGTACGACCAGCGGGTCGACGCCATCGCGCCCGCGATCACCTACTGGAACCTCGCGGACGCCCTGTTCCCGGGCGGCGTCTTCAAGAAGCAGTGGGCCGGCATCTTCATCAACACCGGCGGCGGCTGCGACCAGTTCGAGGCCGCGCTGTGCCGGATGTACGACCGGGTCGCCGAGGCAGGCGAGCCGGACGCCGAGGCCACCACCCTCCTCGCCGACCGGTCGCCGTCCGCTGTCGGCGACCGCATCAAGGTGCCCACCCTGCTGATCCAGGGCCAGACCGACTCTCTCTTCCCGCTCGGCCAGGCCGACGCCGCCGCGAAGGCGATCCGCGCCAACGGCGCCCCTGTGGACGTCGACTGGATCGCGGGCGGCCATGACGGCGGCGACCTGGAGACGAGCCGCGTCGAGTCCCGGGTCACCTCCTGGTTCGACCGGTACCTCAAGGGCGACAAGGGCACCGACACCGGCCCCGCCTTCCGCGTCACCCGCACCGGCGGCATCGACTCCACCGACGGAGCGGCCACCCTGCGAGGCGCCACCGCGGACACCTACCCGGGGCTGGAGAGCGGACAGCGCGCATTCACCCTGACCGGCAGGGAGCAGAAGTTCGACAACCCGGCCGGCGCCGCCCCGCCCTCCGTCTCCTCCCTGCCCGGCCTCGGCGCGGCGGGCGGCCTCTCCCAGCTCTCCTCCCTCGGAGTCGGCGTCTCACTCGACTTCCCGGGGCAGAACGCGCGCTTCGAATCGGCCCCGGTCGCCGACGACGTACGGATCACCGGTTCCCCCACGGTCACCGTCCACGTCAAGTCGACCAGCGAGGACGCCGTCCTCTTCGCCAAGGTGTACGACGTCTCCGCCGGCGGCAGGCAACAGGTGCTGCCCGGCCAGCTCGTCACCCCCCTGAGGGTCGAGGGCGCCAAGGAGGGCAAGGACGTCACGATCACCCTCCCGGCCATCGACCACGAGGTCGAACAGGGCCACCGCCTCCGCCTGGTCCTCGCCTCCACAGACCTGGGCTACGCGTCACCGGTCGCCCCGGCCACGTACACCGTCTCCGTCAAGAGCGAGCTGAAGATCCCCACCGCCCCCGGCGTCACCACGGCCTCGGCCGGGCTGCCCGCCTGGGTGTGGTGGCTGCCCCTCGCGGGCGCCGCGATCGCCCTGACCCTGCTCCTGTCCGGCCGCCGACGCACGGCGGCGCCCTCCGCCCCGGACCCCGAACTGGCCGAAGTCCCGCTCCAGATCACCGACTTGAGCAAGCGGTACGCGAAGTCGTCGGACCGGTACGCCGTACGGGACCTGTCGTTCCGCGTCGAGAAGGGCCAGGTCCTCGGACTCCTCGGCCCCAACGGCGCCGGCAAGACCACCACCCTGCGCATGCTGATGGGCCTCATCAAGCCCGACGACGGCGAGATCCGCGTCTTCGGGCACGCCATCCGCCCCGGCGCCCCCGTCCTCTCCCGCGTCGGCGCCTTCGTCGAGGGCGCCGGCTTCCTCCCGCACCTCTCCGGCCGCGAGAACCTGGAGCTGTACTGGCAGGCCACCGGCCGCCCGACCGAGGACGCCCACCTGGCGGAGGCCCTGGAGATCGCGGGCCTCGGCGACGCACTCGCGCGCGCTGTGCGCACGTACTCCCAGGGCATGCGCCAGCGCCTCGCCATCGCCCAGGCCATGCTCGGCCTGCCCGACCTCCTCATCCTCGACGAACCGACCAACGGCCTCGACCCGCCCCAGATCCGCGAGATGCGCGAGGTGCTGATCCGGTACGCGGAGGCCGGCCGCACGGTGATCGTCTCCAGCCACCTGCTGGCGGAGGTCGAGCAGACCTGCACGCACCTCGTGGTCATGGACCGGGGCAAGCTGGTCCAGGCGGGCCCGGTCAGCGAGATCATCGGCTCCGGCGACACCCTGCTCGTCGGCACCACCACCCCCGTGGAGGAGCCGCTCGTCGAGAAGGTGGCCGCCCTGCCGGGCATCGTCTCCGCCGTACGCACCGACGACGGCCTCCTGGTCCGCCTCGCCCCCGAGGACGGCAGCGCCCAGCGCCTGGTCGTCGAACTCGTCCGCCTCGAAGTGCCCGTGGAGTCGGTGGGCCCCCACCGCCGCCTCGAAGACGCCTTCCTCACCCTGATCGGAGGTTCCGCATGAGCACCGAGACGAGCACGACAAGCAGCACGATGAGCACGCTCGTGGAGCGGGCGGAGACCGCCGACGGCTACCGCGCCCGGCGGACACTGCCCCTGCGCGTCGAGCTGGTCCGCCAGCTCAAGCGCCGCCGTACGCTCGTCATGGGCGGCATCCTCGCCGCGCTGCCGTTCATCCTCGTCGCCGCGTTCGCGATCGGGGGCGAGCCCGGCGGACGCAACGGCCAGGTCTCCCTGATGGACACGGCCACCGCGTCCGGCGCCAACTTCACCGCCGTCAACCTCTTCGTCTCCGCGGGCTTCCTGCTCGTCATCCCCGTCGCCCTGTTCTGCGGGGACACGGTCGCCTCGGAGGCCAGCTGGTCCTCACTGCGCTATCTGCTCGCGGCGCCGGTGCCGCGCGCCCGCCTCCTGTGGTCCAAGCTCGCCGTCGCCCTCGGCATGAGCCTGGCCGCGATGGTGCTGCTGCCGGTCGTGGCCATCGCGGTCGGCACGGCGGCCTATGGCTGGGGGCCACTGGAGATCCCCACCGGCGGTTCGCTCGCCGCGGGCACGGCGGCCCAGCGCCTCGTGGTCGTCGTGGGGTACCTCTTCGTGTCCCAACTTGTCACCGCGGGACTGGCGTTCTGGCTGTCGACGAAGACGGACGCCCCCCTGGGAGCGGTCGGCGGCGCCGTCGGCCTGACCATCGTCGGCAACGTCCTGGACGCCGTGACGGCCCTCGGCGACTGGCGCGACTTCCTGCCGGCGCACTGGCAGTTCGCGTGGGCCGACGCCATCCAGCCCCGCCCGGAGTGGGGCGGCATGATCCAGGGGACAGCCGTCTCGATAACGTACGCCCTCGTGCTGTTTGCCCTGGCCTTCCGGGGTTTCGCCCGCAAAGACGTCGTCTCCTAGGTCACCGGAGGATCACCTACCGGTCTCGGAGACCGTCCCTCGTGGCCACTTCGAGATCCATCCGCAACACCCCGTACCGCACATTCCGGCCCCCTCCACCGTCACAGTCACAGAAGTTGACGTCGTCCGACGTCAACGGACGGAGGGGGCACGGCTGATGGAGCGGACTCGGATCCACCGAACACGACGCCTGCAAGGCACGCTGATCGCGCTGACAGCCGCGGGCGGCCTGCTGCTCACCGGGTGCAGCGGCGACACGGGCGACAGCGGCCAGAGCAGCAAGGCGGACAGCCGGCAGGACTCCGGGGGCGGCTCGGGCTACGCACCCGCGCCCGCCCAGAGCAACGGCTCCGGCGAGCAGCAGGACGGCCGATCGGACGGCGATCAAGGCGACACGGAGGGAGAGAGGGAAGGAGACTTCGCCCCGTCCCCCGACTACCTCTCCACCTTCGCGCTCGACGTCGACACCGCCTCCTACGGCTACGCGCGCCGCACCCTCGCCGACGGCCACCGCCCCGACCCGTCGACGGTCCGCCCCGAGGAGTTCGTCAACAGCTTCCGCCAGGACTACGAACGCCCCGACGGCAACGGTTTCTCGGTCACCGTCGACGGCGCCCGCACCGACCGCGAGGACTGGTCCCTCGTCCGTGTGGGTCTCGCCACCCGCACCGCCGGGCAGAAGGGCGAACGCCCGCCGGCCGCCCTCACCTTCGTCATCGACATCTCCGGCTCCATGGCCGAACCCGGCCGCCTCGACCTCGCCAAGGACTCCCTCGGCGTGATGACGGACCGACTGCGCGACGACGACTCGGTCGCGATCGTCACCTTCAGCGACGAAGCCGAGACCGTCCTGCCGATGACCCGACTCGACGACCACCGCGACCGCGTCCACCACGCGATCGACGACCTGGAACCGACCGACTCGACCAACCTCGGCGCAGGCGTGCGCACCGGCTACGCCACCGCCGTCGAGGGCCTGCGCGAGGGCGCCACCAACCGGGTCGTGCTCGTCTCGGACGCGCTGGCCAACACCGGCGACACCGACGCCGACTCGATCCTCGACCGCATCTCCGACGCCCGCCGCGAACACGGCATCACCCTCTTCGGCGTCGGCGTCGGCAGCGACTACGGCGACGCCCTGATGGAACGCCTCGCCGACAAGGGCGACGGCAACACCACCTACGTCTCGAACGAGACCGACGCCCGCGAGGTGTTCTGCGAGCAGCTCCCGCGCAACATCGACCTCACGGCCCGCGACGCCAAGGCCCAGGTCGCCTTCGACCCGGAGACCGTCGCCGAGTTCCGCCTGATCGGCTACGACAACCGCCGCGTCGCCGACGACGACTTCCGCGACGACCGCGTGGACGGGGGAGAGGTAGGCCCCGGCCACACGGTCACCGCCCTGTACGCCGTCCGCACCAAGCAGTCCGCCTCGGGCCACCTGGCCACGGCAACGGTCCGCTGGCTCGACCCCGAGACCCGCGAACCCCACGAGGAATCGGGCCAGTTGGAGTCGGAGGCGGTGGACGAAGCCCTCTGGGACGCCCCGTCCCGCCTCCAGATCACCGCGGTGGCCGCCTACTTCGCCGACGCCCTACGCAAGGGCGACGACGGCTGGACCACCTTGCCGGGCGCCCCGTCCCTCAACGAACTGGCCGACAGGGCAGACAAGTTGGCGGACACGACAGAGGACAAGGCGGTACGCCAACTGGCCGAGGCGATAGAACAGGCGGACCGTTATGAGGACTGAACAACCCAAGGCACGCTAACCGCAGACAGACGGCACAGCCCGCCCAAGCCCCTCCAAATGCAACCAATCCAACCGGTACCCATAAGCGGAGCGCCCCGCAGCAAGCACAAGCCGCAGCTCGCACCCGTCCCCCGACCGAACCCCCTCTGTCTCCTTCAACGCATCCAGCAACTCAGTGGTGATCCGATCCAGAATCGGCCGAACCTCCTTGACCAGATCGGGCCGCTCGGTGGGCCGCAGCTCGGGATGCGCGTCCCAACGCGCGTACAGCCCACGCTGGACCACCTTGTTCGCCTCGATCTGGTCCCGGAACACCGCAGCCACCGCCTCCGGGTCGAGGCCGAGCCCGACGGCCCGCGCGGAGACATCGTCGAGGATCTGCTGCTCGCGTACCGGATCGTCGATCGGCTTGTCGGTGCCGTACTTGGCGGCGGCGACCTTGTCGGCCACCAGCAACCGCTCGGCGAAAAGGTCGGTCAGCGGAGCCAGGGAGGAGACGGAGGAGGAGGCAGAGGAGGAGAGGGTGGAGGAAATGGGGGAGGAGGCAACGGCACTTGCCCGTACCGGAGTCGAGGCGACAGCCACAGCAGGCGCCGCACCGGCGACAGCCAAGACGGCCGACGCGCACACGGCGAGTAGAACGGACCGCACGGGGTTCCTTTCGGTGGGGGGAGGTCAAGCCGGCGCCGGACCGTAGCCCCGCGCCACGCAGCAAAATATCCGCTCCGAAAATCTCCCTTTCGCGCGACCCATTGAACTTCCGCTACGCGCGGGTAATTTTTCTCGGAATCAGGAGCGGGACCAGTCACCGGGAGCGACCGTCATGGGCGTACGCAGGGATCTGAAGCAGGCGAAGCGCCGCACCGATCTGGCGGCCCGCCACCGGATCGAGCTGATCCGCGACGAGAAGGCCGGCATCGTCCGCGAGGCCCGCGCCGCCCCCATGGCGGCATCCCCCTCCACAGGCAGCACCGCCGATCTGCCCTACACCAACGCGGCCGAGGCCCCCGACGCGGTGATCCTGCGCCGCCGTGCGGACGACGGCACCTGGCGCCCGATCACAGCCGCCGCCTTCGCCGCCGAAGTCACCGCCATCGCAAAGGGGTTGATATCCGCCGGCCTCGAACCGGGCGGCCGGGTCGCGGTGATGTCCCGTACCCGCTACGAGTGGACGGTCCTGGACTTCGCGATCTGGGCGGCCGGCGGCCAGACCGTCCCCGTCTACGCCACCTCGTCCGCAGCTCAAGTGGACTGGATCGTACGGGACTCGGGGGCCCGCCTGGTCGTCACGGAAACGCCGGACAACACGGCCACCGTCACCACCGGCACGGCCGCCCACCCCGAACCCCCGCGCGTCCTCACCCTGGACGAGGACGCGATGGCCGAACTCACCGCCCTGGGCCGGGAGATGTCGGACGCGGAGGTGACCAAGCGGCGAGCGGCCCTGACCCCCGACACCACCGCCACGATCTGCTACACCTCCGGCACCACCGGACAGCCGAAGGGCTGCGTCCTCACCCACGCGAACCTGCATGCCGAGGCGGCGAACGTCGTCGAACTGCTGCACCCGATCTTCAAGGAGGTCACCGGCCAGACCGCCTCGACTCTCCTCTTTCTCCCCCTCGCCCACATCATGGGCCGGGCCCTTCAGATCGGCTGTCTGATGGCCCGTATCGAGATCGGCCACTTCCCGAGCATCAAGCCCGACGAACTCCGCCCGGTACTACGGGAGTTCAGGCCCACCTTCCTGGTCGGCGTCCCGTACCTCTTCGAGCGGATCCACGCCACCGGCCGCGCGACCGCCGAGAAGATGGGCCGCGCCGCCTCCTTCGACCGCGCCCACCGCATCGGCGTCCGCTTCGCCGAGTCGTACCTCGAAAAGTTCCTCGACACAGGCACAGGCGCAGGCACCGGCCCCAGTGCCGCCAAGGGCCCCGGCCTCCGCCTCTACGCCGCCTGGGCCCTGTACGACCTGCTTGTGTACCGCCGTATCCGCAACGAACTGGGCGGCCGCATGAGGTACGCCATCAGCGGCGGTTCCCCGCTCGACCGC
Organism: Streptomyces sp. NBC_00576; assembly: GCF_036345175.1. Lineage (NCBI taxonomy): Bacteria > Bacillati > Actinomycetota > Actinomycetes > Kitasatosporales > Streptomycetaceae > Streptomyces > Streptomyces sp. NBC_00576. The sequence goes on from NZ_CP107780.1 coordinate 7,272,150, forward strand.
GACCTCAGTCTCTTCTTCTACGCCGCCGGAATCATCGTCTACGAGGGCTACGGACTGACCGAGACGACCTCCGCCGCCACCCTCGTCCCGCCCTTGGCCCCCCGCCCCGGCACGGTCGGGCTCCCCGTCCCCGGCACCGCCGTCCGGATCGCCGACGACGGTGAGGTCCTCCTCAAGGGCGCGGTCGTCTTCGGCGCCTACTGGAACAACCCGGCGGCAACGGACGCAGTGCTGCGCGACGACTGGTTCGCGACCGGAGACCTCGGAGCCCTCGACGACGACGGCTACCTCACCATCACCGGCCGCAAGAAAGACATCATCGTCACCTCCGGCGGCAAGAACGTCGCCCCGGCCGTCCTGGAGGACCGGCTGCGCAGCCGGGCGCCGGTCGGCCAGTGCATGGTCGTCGGCGACAACCGCCCCTTCGTCGCCGCCCTGATCACTCTCGCCCCCGATTCGGTCAGCCACTGGCTCGTCGTCCAGGGGATGCCCGCGGACACCCCCATGTCCGAGGTGATCCGTGACCCCCGGATGCGCGCCGACGTCCAGCGGGCCGTGGACCACGCCAACGCGGAGGTCTCGCGGGCCGAGTCGATTCGCGCCTTCACCCTGGTCGAGGGCGAGTTCACCGAGGACAACGGCCAGCTCACCCCGTCCCTCAAGGTCAAACGCCACGCGGTACGGGAGGTGTACGCGGCCGAGATCGAGGCGCTGTACAGCAAGTGAGGCCGGAAAGGGACGTACGGCCGGAAACGCCGAACGGCGGGCCACCGGAGAACCGGTGACCCGCCGCCGCAACCGAGCGGGGAGACTCAGCTGTTGTGGGCGCCGTTGCCGGACAGAATCGGGATGTCGCTGAGGATGTGCGACAGGGGCTCGTCGCCCTTGGCCTGCGTCGAGTTCTCGACGCACTGCTGGTTCTGCGGGGCCGACAGGATCGGGACGTCCTGGACGGCGATCGCCGCCACGCCGGCGAGGGAACCGATGTTGGCCTTGGCCGGGAGGCCGATGCACGGCTTGTTCAGCGAACCCTGGACCAGCGACATCTGCGGGCTCATGTCACCGAACGTGGCCGAGTTGCCGAACGTCTGCTTGGCACCGTTGCCACTGATGGACGTGGTGCCACCGTCGTCGGCGATCGCCAGCGCCTGGGGTGCTGCCGTGGCCGAGATGGCGGCGACGGAGGCGGCGAGGGCCGCGGTTGCCCACAGCTTCTTCATGTTCGTTCCCTTCGAAAAGCGGACTCCGGTAAGGAGCTGCGTGATCGTCAACGGTTCAACCCCGGCCAGGGGTGCGGTGATTGCCCCGTTTGGCCCAGTGGGCGAGGTGTACGAGCCGTCGTTCGGGGGAAACAGGCCCACTCGCCCTCCTGCACGACCGCCTTGCTCAGGGGCAGGTCAGCCGGTCCCCGTGCACCGGCACTTCCTTCCCGAACGCCGGAGGATCGCCAGGATTGGGATCCGAGCCCGCCGCGATCAGTGGCCGGTCCTCGCGCACCTTGGTGAACATCGCCTTCGCCTTCGCGGTGTCCCAGCGCAGAGTCGAACCGATGCCCGCCTTCGGCGGGTTGAACCCGGCGATCGGCACGGTGGCGAACTCCGTCCGGGTGGCCGGCACCTTGCTCAGTGTCGAGGCGAGCCAGACCATGGCCTTTACGCCATCCTTCCCGAAGCCCTGCTCGACCTTGGCCGGACCGAGCAGCGTCCGGGCGACCCGGCCCATGAGGACGGGGTCCGTGAGCACCTTCCGAGCTGTCAGCTGCTCCAGCGCCGACACCAGGAACCGCTGCTGCCGCTGGATCCGCCCGAGATCGGCACTCGCATCGACATGCCGCGAGCGGACGTACTGCAAGGACTGCCCGCCCTTGAGCAGGTGCCGTCCCGGCGCCAGGTTCAGCTTGGTCTTGGAGTCCTTGAGCTGCCGATTCGTGCACACCTCGACCCCGTCGACCTGGTCGACGGCGTCGATGAACCGCCGGAAGTCGATCTGAAGATACTGCTCGACACTCACCCCGGTCACCGCCTCCACCGTCCGCTCGACGAGCTTGGCGCCGCCTTCCGCGTATGCGCCGTTGAGCTTCGCGGGATGCGCGGGGCGCTGTTTCGCGGACGGTTTGGGTTTGTACGCCGGAATCGTGGCGAAGGAGTCGCGCGGCAGGCCGATCACGCTGACCCGGTCGCGCTTGGCGGACACATGGACGAGCATCATCACGTCCGCGCAGTTGCAGGCAATGCCGCCCGCGTGGAACTTGCGACGCTCCTTCTCGGTGATGGTGCCGCGGCCGTCCGTGCCCAGCAGCAGGATGTCGGTGCCTTTGGCGGCGGCGGCGCCGCCCATGGGTCTCAGCGGCTGCTGCTGGGGCACACCACAGCTGATCGCGGTCGCTGCGCACAGCAACGCGACGCCGCACAGGCGGGAAAAACGGGGAAACGGGAGCAAAGGGTGTCTCGTCGTCACCTGACGCAACGTAGGCCAGCGGGCCGCCGAGAGTTCGGCGGCCCGCTGGTGAAGGTTCGAAGTGAGCCCGGACGTACGCCTGGCTCAGCTGTCCCCGGTGGTATTGGTGATGCCGGTCAGTTGTTGCCCACGCCGTTGCCGGACAGGACCGGGATGTCGCTGAGGATGTGCGACAGGGGCTCGTCGCCCTTGGCCTGCGTCGAGTTCTCGACACACTGCTGGTTCTGCGGGGCCGACAGGATCGGGATGTCCTGAACGGCGATCGGCACGACGCCGGCGGCGCCACCGAGGTTGAGCTTCGCCGGGAGGCCGATGCACGGCTTGTTCAACGACCCCTGGATGAGCGCCATCTGCGGGCTCATGTTGCCGTACGTGGCCGAGTTGCCGAACTTCTGCTCGGCGCCGTTGCCGCTGATGGAGGTCGTGCCACCGTCGTTGGCGATCGCCATGGCCTGCGGCGCGACTGCGGCGGAAGCACCGATGACGGAAGCGGCGACTGCGGCGGCAGCCATAACCTTCTTGATCACTTGCTAGTCCCTTCGGAAGAAACCCCGTCCACCGGAGCGTTCTGATCAACTGCCTTGAGCACGCATGGTTGCTCCGGTTCACTCCGATGGCCCACAGCGAGGGGTGTCTCCGAGGGCGTGTGAGCCGAGCGTTTCTATGAAACTGCGGGCCAGGAAAGGGCCAACCGGGTGAATACACGAAACCAAACCCCGCGCATCCGGTTGATGGGAGAGCAGGAACGTGTGTCTCTGCAGGAAAGGAAAGCGAAATGCTGAAGAAGGCAATGGCCGCGGCGGCGGTAGCCGTATCCGTCGTCGGAGTGTCGGCGGCGACCGCCCCCCAGGCGCTTGCCACAGCGGACGACGGCGGCACCAAGTCCGTCAGCGGGAACGGTGCGGTCTCGAAGTTCGGCAACTCCCTCACCAAGGGCGACATGAGCCCTCAGATGAGCCTGGCGCAGGGCACCCTGAACAAGCTCTGTGTCGGTCTGCCCGTCAAGGCCAACGTGGGCTCCATCCTCGGTGGAGTGCCGATCGCCGTCCAGGACGTTCCGATCCTGTCCGCCCCGCAGAACCAGCAGTGCGCCGAGAACTCCACGCAGGCCAAGGGTGACGAGCCGCTGTCGCACGTTCTCAGCGACATTCCGGTCCTGTCCGGGAACGGCATCGGCAACAGCTGATCTGTTGCCGTCGGCTGACCGGTCGTCGACATTCGTCCGGTCGCCCGCAAAAGCAGCTCGGGCAGCCCCCGCACACGGTGTGGGGGCTGCCCGAGTTTTTTCATGTCCCCGATTTCCTCAAGCCTTTCGTGTGGATCGTGTTTCCTGTCGATTCCGGGCGTTCGAGTGAATTACCTGTGGGACCACGTTCCGTAGTTTCTTCGACTGTCTATCCCTCGTTTTACAACTGCCGGTCATGGTGCGAGCCGTTCAGCTGTGCTCGCTCGGCCTCCGGCCGACATAAGGCATGACCGCAGAGAAGGGAAACTTCATGAAGAAGAGCGTTGCTGTCATCGCCGGCGCGATCATGGCGCTCGGAATGGCCTCCCCGGCCTTCGCCGACGCCGAGGCGGAGGCCTACGCCGCCCACTCCCCGGGCTTCCTCTCCGGCAACGTGATCCAGGTTCCCATCCACGTTCCGATCAACGTGTGTGGCAACTCGATCAACATCATCGCGCTGCTGAACCCGACGATCGGTAACACCTGCATCAACGACTGACGTCGTCGCACCAGCCGTTCGGCGCTGTCTGGGCCGGCCTTGGAAAACCTTTGGGTGCCAAGGCCGGCTTTTCCTCGCCTCTCTCAGCGGAAAGATAATCAAACCTGGACGAGCTACGCGCCCCGCAAGGGGCGCGTAGCTCGTCCAGGGGCGCGGGGAACTGCGCGACCAGCCCCCACCGGCCCTGCAGCGAACGAACCGTCTATCCAGCGGAGCGCACCCCAACCCGCCTCCTCGGCCCCGGCACCACCGCGCCACCCGCCCGGGCCTCCGCCCGCAGCCGGCGCCGTACGCCACGTACGAGCGTCTCCGCGGTGAACGTCGCGCCGTGTACGAAGCGCATCGCCGGGCCGAAGCCGGATGCCGTCACCAGGCCGGCCAGGAACAGGCCGGGGTACGAGGACTCGAAGTGCCGCCCGACCGCCGGTGAACCGTCTCCCAACGTGCCCAGACCGCTGCCGAGTTGGGGATCCAGCAGGCCCAGTCGGTCGCAGGTCGCCCTGAACCCCGTTGCCGCGATGACGTGTTCGGTCTCCAGGGAGCGCCGCTCACCGGACCGGGTGACCGTGTCCAGCCGTACGCCGCTGCCGCCTCCCCCCAACTCCCGTGCCTGCATCACCTCTTGACCGAGGACAATCTCCACCGCCGATTCCACACGGTCGCGTACCCACCAGGCGCCCGCCGGGCCCAGGGCCGTGGCGGCGATTCGGGCGCGGGTCGGTTCCGGAAGACGGCGGAAGAGGTTGGGGCGTTCCGAGTAGAACCAGTTGCGCCAGCCGCAGCCCAGGCCGCTGTGCGGGGCGCGGGCCGAGCGCCACCAGGAGCGCTCCCACGGCGGCGGTACCTCGTTCCAGTTCAGCTGCTCCGCACGGGCCAACACCCTTACTCGGGAACCCCGTTCGGCGAGCAGGGCTGCCGTTTCCAGGGCTGCCTGGCCGCCGCCGATCACCGTGACGTCCCGGTCGCGGAAGCGGTCGAGGTCGCTGTGGTGGCTGCTGTGCGAGACCAGGCCGGGCCCGAGGGCGCGCAGCGCGGCGGGGATCTCGACGAAGGGGAGCACGCCGACGGCCAGGGCGACGGTCCGGGCGCGTACCGTCTCGCCGTCCTCCGTCACCGCCTCGAAGCCCCCGGCGACGGGCGCCACCCGTGTCACCGTCCGTTCGTCGACCTCGGGCACGGCGTTGCGGGCGAACCACTGGCCGTACGAGGCGAACATCTCCAACGGGATCGGCTGTCCGTGCCGTGCCTCGACGCCCTGACCGGCGCAGTACGTGTCCAGGCGCCAGCGGCCGTCGGGGTCGGACAGGTTGGACGCCCACGGCTCCGACTTGAGGTACATGCCCCGCGGCATGTGGTCGCGCCAGGACGCCATGGGTCGGCCGAGGACGCGCAGGCGGAGCCCGGCGCCCGCGGCGTGGGAGGCGATGGACAGGCCGTATGGGCCGGCGCCCACCACCAGCAGGTCGTACATCAGTAACTGTTCGCTTTCTCGTCGTCGGTCAGGGAGTTGTCGATCTCGGGCGGGAGGGGACTCGTGGCCTGCCGGACCACGCGTGCCTGCGTGTCGTCCGGTTCGGGCCGTTGGCACAGCCGGCGCAGCCGGGCCGGCAGCCGGCGGGCGGCGTGCCGGGCCCACAGGGCCCACATCGTCCAGCCGGGCACGAGGTCGTCCGGGGCGTGCCAGGCCAGTTCGCGGCCGGCCGGCGCCGGGCGCAGCGCGCTGAGCGGCGCGTAGTTCTCGACGACGAACGCCCGCCCGGGCCGGGGCGCCCCCTCGGGCATCGGACGGTGGGTCAGGTCGAGGTGCTGGGCGCGTACGACGTCCAGCCCGGCCGTGTCGGTGAAGAGCCGGAACTGGGCGCCGGGGCGCGGGTTGAAGTCGAGCAGGTGGTAGTCACCGGTGATGGCGCAGCGGCGGAAGTCGAGGTCGAAGACGCCCCGGTAGCCCAGTTCGCCGACCAGGCGTTCGGCGAGGGCCCGCACCGGCGCGTTCGGTGTCCAGTGGCCCACCGCGGTCAGTCCGGCGCCGCGCGGCCAGGCGTGGAGTTTGCGGCCGGCGCCGCCGCCGTGCACGGTCCCGGTGCGGTCGGCGTACCCGTGGCAGAACCAGTCGAGGTCCGGTCCGGGGGTCAGGAACGCTTGGAGCAGAAGTCGGCTGCCCGCCTCCTCCGTTCGCAGGAACAGTTCTCTGGCCTGCCGCGCCGAGCGTACGACGACCGTGCTGCGTAGGTCGCTGTCCGCGGGGAGCAGCCAGGGGCGGCTCCACTTCGCCACCGCCGGCAGGCCCAGTCGCCAGGCCGCGGCGGCGGCCTCGGACGGGCTGTCCGGGATAAGTGTCAGCGGGTGCGGGATGCCCACGGTCGCGCACACGGCGGCGAGTTCGGCCTTGTCGGCCACCCGTTCGGCCAGCGCGCCGGGCTGATGGGGCAGCAGATAGGAGGGCGCCAGCTCGGCCCGGGCCCCGGCCACCGCGACGGCGCTCGCGTCGTCGAGCGGGATCAGTACGGCCGGCCGCGCGATCTGGGCGGCTACCCGCAGCAGTGCGCGGGCGATGTCGGCGGGGGCGGCGCCGGGTGGCGGCGGCGGATGCAGTTGGCGTACGAAGCGGGATCTGCGTACGGGACTTCCGCTGACGTCGGCGATCAGGTGGACGTCGACGCCCGCCCGGCCGAGTGAGCGTACGGCGCCCAGTGTTCCGTGGTGAAAGGGATTCCGGTCGATCCGCACGAGGACGGCGGGGACGCGGGTGTCGAGCAGCGACGCGGACATATTTTTCGGGTTTCCTTCGGGTCGGTTCACTCGTGCGGGGGAGCGGAACACTCGAAAGTCCTAAGCGCGGTGGCGGAATTCATATTCATATGACTGAGTGTCAGTAGGTGGAAAAGAAAGACCAGAACAGGGAGTGCGAGCGTGGAGGAAGGAGCAGGCATGGCCCCACACAAGCGACGGGCCCGTAGCGGACGGCTGGCGTTCCTGGCGGCGGCGGTCGCCGCGTCGGCCGTCCTGGCGGCGGGGCCGGGACACGCCGTGGGCGCGGGGGTGGCCGATCCTCCCGTCCCCGCACCGGACACGGTCACGCAGCCGACACCACCCACCGGGATCGTGGCACCGGTCGCGCCCGTGACACCCGAACCCCCGGTGGCCCCCGAACCCCCGGTGGCCCCCAAACCCCCCGTGACGCCCGAACCCCCGGTGGCCCTCGAACCCCCCGTGGCCCCCGAACCCCCCAACCCCGAGCCGCCGGAACCCCCGGAGCCGCCGGAGGCCCCCCGGCTGCCCGCGTTCGGCGCGTTCGGCGCGTACGTCGACTACGACGGCACCCGGGGCACGGCCAGGATCGCCGAGCTCAGCCGCTGGCTGGGCGATGCCGATCTCGAGGTCGGGCACACCTACCTGCCGGGTGACCGGTGGACCAACATCGAGGGGCTGCCCGGGTTCCTCGATGTGTGGGCGGACTGGCGGCGAGCCGAGGAGGACCGGCTGTTCGTCCTCAACGTGCCCATGCTGGAGCGCAACGAGGAGGGTGTCTCCGACTGGCAGGTCCGGGTGCAGTTGAGGCGCGGCGCGGCCGGTCTCTTCGATCACCACTTCCGCGCCCTGGCCGAGCGACTGGTCGAGCAGAACATCCCGGACACGGTCATCGTGCTCGGCTGGGAAATGAACGGCATCACGTACACCCATCGCTGCGGGCCGGACCCGGAGGCCTGGAAGAGGTACTGGAACAGGATCGTCACCACCATGCGTGCGGTGCCGGGCCAGAAATTCCGGTTCGATTTCAATCCGACCCGGGGTAAGGACGCCATTCCGTGGCCGCAGTGCTATCCGGGGGACGACACGGTCGACATCATCGGAATGGATGCATATGACCAGCCCCGGGGACTGTCATTCGACGAGCAGGTGACCGAGCCCTACGGACTTCAGGCACATGTGGACTTCGCCAAGGCCCACGGAAAGCCCATTTCCTATCCGGAATGGGGGCTGTTCCGCAACGGTGACAATCCGGAGTACATGCGGCGCATGCTCGCGTGGATGGACGAGCACAAGCCGCTGTACAACACGCTGACCGACTACTGTCCGCACGGCGTGTGGCAGTGCGGCAGCAATCCGAAGGCGTCCGAGGTGTACCGCCAGATCCTGACGGGCCGTAAGGACACGGAGCCGACCGTGCCGACGCCGGACCCGACCCCCGAACCGCCGAAGCCCACGGACCCGGTCACCCCGCCCGTGCCGCTGCCGCCGCCCAACTGCTCGCCGCTGGAGCTGGGCGACTGGGTGGAGTACTGGATGGGCGGGAAGCTGTGCCTGCGCTTCGACTGGTGGTCGCGCAACCGGTGACCGCCCGGTGGCGGCGGGTCGTTCACGATCCGCCGCCACCGTTGCCGTTGCCGTCATCGTTTCCGGCGCGTTCCCGTAGCCGGCGCAGGAGTTCCTTGCCCCGGCTGCGGGCGGCGACATCGCACAGGACCGCCGACATGAGTGGTGCCGTCAGCCGCCGGGCCAGCAACAGCCGCTGGTTGACGACGGGTTCGGGACGCCAGTGGTGCTTGTAGGGCTCGTCACCGCGCAGCAGGCTGAGCGTGCCGTGCCCGCCTGTCCCCGTGTGCTGGGCGCAGGCGTCGAGCAGCATCACGGCGACGTCGGCCTTTCGTTTCCGCAGGCCAGGATGAGCGCCGTACAGATAGCCGCCCGCGAGGCGTCCCGACAGCAGCGTCAGATCGACGGCTACCACGCTGTCGTCGAGGCGGAACTCGGTGACCACGGCGTCCCCGGAGCGCACCATCGGCCCCACCGAGCGGGCGAGGTGCTCGCGGAACCGGGGCTGGAGGTGTTCCGACGTCACCTTCCGTCCCTGCCACTGGAGTTGGTGCAGTTCGAGGAGGCGGGCCAGGGCCGCGTCGACCTCGTCGGGGCGGACGACGCGTCGTTCGACGCCGAGCGCGGTCAGCTTGCGCAGCTTGGCGCGGACCCGCTGGGCTTTCGAGGAGGGGAGGCGGGAGACCAGACCGTCCATCGAGACGGCGGGCAGCTCCAGGCACAGGGAGTCCCTGACCTGACGGCGCGGACCCCGCCAGCGCTCGTACACGCGTTCCGCAGCGCCCCCCGGCCGGACCTCGCGGAGGTCGATCAGGGCGGTGCGGGCGGCTTCGGAGAGTCCCTCGGCGAGAGCGTCGGCGGCCTCGTCGGCCGCCTCGTCGTCGAGGAGCACATCACCGTAGTCGGAGATCGCGCCGCCGAGCGGCACCAGGGCGGGCAGCGGGCGGTGTACGCGCATCAGCGGGGCGGCGGCGAGGAGTTCGCCCTCCGGATCGCGGACCACGACGATCCGCAGCCGGCCCGCGACGCCGTACGACAGCCACCACGAGTGCAGCCACGCATGGCTCTGGAACGGGGTCGCCGCGCCGCACCGCCGGTACAACCGGCCCCAGGCCGGGGCGAGTTCGGCGAACGCGGCCTCGTCGCTGACGACTTCGGTGCGCAGGGCGCCCGTGGTCGTGACCGTCACAGCTGTCCATGTGCGTCGGCGGCGACGGCCGGGCCCGGTACGGAGGCCGCGGGCGGCGGTTCCTCCGTACGTCGCCGGGGCCGCACCAGCAGCACCAGCCCGCCGAGGAGTCCGCCCGCGCTCGCGCCGACCAGCCCGGTCACGGCGGCCGGGGCCGAGGACGGACCGGCCGGCTTGACCGCGCGCGAGAACTCCAGCAGCTCCACGTGGGTGGAGTCCTTGGTGTCGTTGGCGTGCAGGGTGAGGGAGCGCGCCACGGCGTTGGCCATGGCGGCGGCGCGGTCGCGGCGCGGGGAGGTGGCGGACACGGCGACCATGGGCGCGTCGGGCGAGGTCGCCGTCTGCACGCTCTTCCGCAGCGTCGACACCGGTACGCCGGCCAACGCCTGGGCGTCCCCGAGCACCGCGAGCTGCGTGGCGACCCGCCCGTACGCCTGTGCGAAACCGAGCGCGGACGCCGGGTCGGACTTTTCGGTCGGTACGGCGATGACGTAGCTCGTGGCCGTGTAGGTGGGCGGCTTGAAGGTGCCGTACGCGCCGCCGAGGAGGCCGCCGAGCACGGCGCCGGCCGCGAGGAGGGTCCACGGGGGGAGGGTGCGGTTGCGGGGCGCGAGGCGGGGGGCTCTGTTGGTGTTCTCGGTCATGAGGAGGGGGCTCCCTGAGTTGACGGGGACGGGGACGGGGACGGGGACGGGTTGATGGCAGGGGTGGTCGCCGCGTACACGTCCATGAGCTGGGCGGCGCTGCGGGTGATGTCGTAGTGGTGGGCGGCGGCGGGGGGTGTGCGGTCCCGTGGGCCCAGCGCGCGGGCCTCGGCGAGGGCGCGCGCGAAGGAGTCCGCGCCGCCGGGTACGCGTCGGGCGCCCTCGGCGGCCTCCGGGGGGAGGTCCTCGATCGCCGGGCAGGAGACGTACCGGACGGGTAGCCCGGCGGCGAGTGCCTCCACGACGGCCAGCCCGAAGGCCTCCTCCGGGCAGGGAGAGGCGAGCAGGTCCATCGCGGCGGTGAGCGAGGGCAGGTCGGGGCCGGGGGTGCCGTCCGGTACGTAGGGCCGTTCGCCGGTGAACAGCACCCGGTCGGCGACGCCCGCCTCGTTCGCGGTGCGCCGCAGGACCTGCTCCTCGGGGCCGCCGCCGACGAACAACAGCCAGTAGTCGTCAGGGAGTTGAGCCAGGGCGCCGATGAGGTCGCCGAAGCGCTTGCCCGGTGCGAGCCGTCCGACGCCGCCGACGACGTACGCCCCCTCGGGCAGCCCGAGGCGCTCGCGGGTGCGGCGGCGGGCGACCGGGTCGAAGCGGAAGCGGGCCAGGTCGATGCCGTTGGGGACGACCTCGATGCGGGGCGCGGGCACACCCCAGCGGCGGAGCCGCTCGGCGACCGTCGGGGACACGGCGACGGTGGTGCTGCCGAGCCGTTCGCCGGCGAGGTACAGCGCGCGGACCCCGGCGGTCAGCCGCCGCCCCTCCATCTGCGAGTCGCCCAGAGAGTGTTCGGTGGCGACGATGGCCCGTACGCCCGCGAGCCGCGCGGCGATCCTGCCGTACACGCAGGCCCGGTAGAGATGCGTGTGCACAAGGTCGTAGCGGCCGGAGCGGATGACGTCGACCAGACGGGGCAGGGCGGCGAGATCCCGGTTGCCGGCCATGCCGAGGTGGACGACCCGGACGCCGTCGGCGATCAGACCGTCGGCGACCGACCCCGGGTTGGTGAGCGTCACGACATCGCAGTCGACCGGCAAGTGCCGCAGCAGTAGCCGAAGTTGCTGCTCGGCGCCGCCGACTCCGAGCCCGGTGATGATGTGCAGGGCTTTCACAGCCGTCACACCCCCTCGACCGGTCGGCGCCGCAGGCGGTGCAGCCGGTACTTGAGACGCAGGCGTACGGCGGTGTCGTTCTCGCCGATGTGGACGCGAGGGAGGACATGGACGCCGTTGAGCTGCCCGGGGTCGATCGCGCAGCCGTATCCGTAACCGGCCGCCCGCACGGCATCGACTGCCCGCTGGTCGACCGTCCCGTACGGATAGCAGAACCCCTCGACCGGAGCACCGCTCAACTCCGAGAGCACCGCTCTGCTCTCGGCGACCTCGGCGCGCAGCACCTCGTCGTCCGCCTTGGTCAGGTCGACGTGTGTCAGCCCGTGCGACCCGATCTCGACCCCGGCCCCGGCGACGGCACGGATGCCGTCCGCCGTGAGCAGCGGCCTGCGCGGGCCCAGCGGATCCCAGGCGTTCTCCCCGCCGAGCCGCCCCGGCAGGACGAAGAGGGTAGCGCCGCAGTCCCAACGTTCCAGCACCGGAAGGGCGTTGGTGAGGAAGTCGGCGTACCCGTCGTCGAAGGTGAGCCCGACGAGCCCGCGCCCCTCGCCCCGGGAACGGGCGGCGAGCAGCTCGGCCACGCCGACGCCCCGCAGCCCGTGCCGGTGCAGCCACCGCAGTTGGGCGTCGAGACGCGCGGGCGTGACCGTGATGCGGTACGGGTCGTCCGAACAGTCGCCCACCGAGTGGTACATCGCCACCCAGGGGACGGAACCGGGGCGGGCGGCTCTTCGGCCGCGGTCAGCGGGCTCGGTCGCGGCGGCGGGGACGGGGGCGGGCGTGGGTGGGGGTGCGCTTGCGGACATGCGGAAGCCTTCGGGTCATGGAGCGTGCGGAACGGAGTGCGAGAACGAAGCTCTGCACGGCCTGGGCCCGCATGAGCCGGCCGAGCAGGAAGTAGACGACGGTGACGGCCGCCGTACCGGCGGCGAGTCCCGCCACGGGCCCGTCGATCCGGCTGGTCACGAACGACCCCGCGGCCGTCGCGCACACCGCCGCGCGCACCGGCTTGCTCAGCTCGGCCAGCACCAGCCGGGTCCGGATCGGCACACTGCGCGGACCCATGCCGTACAGCAGCAGGGCGGCCGACAGCGTGATCCCGGCCGCGTTGGCGGCGGCGATCCCGCACACCCCCCACGGACCGACCGTCCACGCGCCGATCCAGGACGTCGCGACGATGCCCGCGGTCATCGCGGCCAGCGGGTACCAGGTGGGCCGGTTCGAGGAGAAGTACGAGCGGATGAGCGCGCCGACCAGCGTGTGCCCGAGCAGCCCGAGCGCGTACACGCGCATCACGATGGCCGTCGCTTCGGTGTCCCGGGCGGTGAACGCACCCCGCTGGAAGAGGAGTTCGATGATCTGCGGCGCACAGGCGACCACCGAGGCCGCGCCGAGCAGCACCACCCAGGCGGCCAGCGCGATATCGCGCTCCACCCGGCTGCGGGCCCGCTCGGTGTCGCCCTCCGCGATCGCCTGCGCGACCACCGGGAAGGTGACCGTGCACAGCATCAGCGACAGCGTCATCGGGATCTGCGCCACCTTCTGCGCGTAGTTCAGGTGCGAGATGGCCCCGGCGGGGAGGGTGGAGGCGAGGAAACGCTCGATGAGCACCTGCGACTGCCGGGTCAGCGCGAAGAGCAGTACCGGCGCGACGAGTCCGAACGCCATCGGCGTGCCGGACGTCTCCTCCACCACGATCTCGGCCGGCACGGCCGACCGGCGCCGCCGCAACTGCCGCAGCACGGAGGGCAGTTGGGTGACGACCATCAGCGCGCCGCCCACCGCCACCCCGACCGCCGCCGAGCGCACCCCCCAGCGCCCGCCCAGCACGAACATCGCCGTGATGATGCCGGTGTTGTAGGCGACGTAGATCGCCGCGGGAGCCAGGAACCGCCGGTGCGCGCGCAGGGCCGCGCTGCAGTACCCGGCGAGCCCGAAGCTGAACACGCAGGTGGCGGTGAGGCGGGTGCAGTCCACGGCGAGCGACGGGTCGGGCAGCCCGGGGGCGAGCGCCTCGACCAGGTAGGGAGCGGTGGCGATCAGCAGCGCGCCGACCGCCGCGAACGCCAGCGCCAGCCGGGGCAGCGTCGTGGCGACCAGCGCCCGCACCGGATCGCCCGGGGCACCCTGGGCGCGCCGGGCCAGCGCCATGCTGAACGCCGGGATCAGGACGAAGGCCAGCCCGTCCTCGATGAGCAGCGTCGCCGCGAACTCCGGCACGGTCCACGCGACCAGGAAGGCGTCCGTGTCACTGCCGGCCCCGAACAGCCGGGCCAGCGACTGGTCCCGGACCAGCCCGAGCAGGGCGCCCGCGACCGAGAGGACGGCCGTGATGAGGGTGGCCTGGGCGAGGAACTTCCTGGAAACGGGGGCGAGTTCGGCAGGATCGTTGCAGTCGTTGCCGTTGCTGTCGTCGTAACGCCCTTTGTCTCCGCCTGCCTTCGCGCCCGGCGAAGCGGCGCGTGCCGCGGGCAGTGTCACCCTGGTCTCTCCCTCGGACCGAGGGGGCTTCGCGGTCATCGTGCCGAGGCCGCGGGCATGTCGTCGCCACCGACGAGGGCCCACCAGGCGACGAACCCGAAGACGACGGCGGTCAGCACGGTCGCGGGTCCGCCGATGTCGGCGTACAGGAAGTCGATCAACTGCCAGATCAGCAGCCCGCAGGCGGCGAGCGCACAGTCGAGCCCGTCACCGGACGCCGACCGCCGGGCCCGCACCAGCCCCCGAAGGCCGCACACCAGCAGTGCCAGCCAGCTGCCCCCGAGGGCCAGCAGCCCGATGAGGCCCTGCTCGCTGAGCACCAGCAGGTACATGTTGTGCGGGGACAGCAGCGGCTGCTTGCGGTACGCGGCGCCCGCGCCCTCCGTGTCGCTGCCCGAGGACAGGGCCAACGAGGCGTGTCCGTCGCGGTGTTCGGGGAAACCCTTCAACCCGACGCCGGTGAGCGGGTGTTCGCTCCACATGTCGGTCGCCGCCGCCCACATCGTGTACCGGTCGGTTACCGACTGGTCGGGTGCGTCCGTGACTTGGCCGATGCTGCTGATCCGCTCCTGGAGCATCGCCGAACCGAGGCCGAGGCCACCGACCAGGATTACCGCCGAGGCGATCACCACCGCACCGACCTTCAGCGCGCGCCGCATCCCGGCCAGCACCAGCTGCAGCGTGCAGGCCGCCGCCGTGGCGATCCACGCGCCCCGGCTGAAGGAGACGGCGAGCGGGGCGAGGAGCACCAGGGCGCAGCCGGCGGCGACGGCCCGCTGCCGGGCGGCGGTCGCCCCGAGCGCCAGCCCCACCGCGCACATCAGCCCGAAGGCCACCACGGTCGCCATGCCCATCACATCGGCGGGCCCGAAGGTGCCCACCGCCCGGATCTCCGCGCCCTGGTAGGAGGCGCCGGTCCCGGTCACGAACTGGTGCACCCCGACCGCCCCCTGGAACAGGGCGAAGGCGACGAACGCCCAGGCCAGCACCCGGAAGTCGCGCCGGTCCCGGACCAGCAGCACCACGGACGCCGGGACCAGCACGAAGATCTGGAGGTAACGCCCCAGGCCCCCGATCCCGGCGGCGGGCGAGGACGCCCCGACGGCCGCGACCGCGAGCCCGACCACGGGCAGCCCGAGCACCACGGCGGCCGTACGGGACAGAGGGCGCCGCCGTTCCCGTAGGAGCCGGATCGCGCAGTAGAGGACCACGAGCCCGGAGACCGCGTCGGCCGGGGTCGCCCCGCCGTCGGTGCCCTGCGCGGCGGGCAGCGCGAGCAGGGCGATCACCAGGATCACGGGTAGGAGCGGAGCGAAGGCCGCGACGTACGCGAAGGGCGCTCGGCGCGGCAACGTCAGCGCGGGGCTGTGGCTCACTGCGCTCAACTTCCTGTCGGGCGGACGAGCGTGGCGGCGGTGCGCAGCAGGATGCAGATGTCCTGCCACAGCGACCAGTTGTCGATGTACGCGTTGTCGAACCGGCAGCGGTCCTCGATCGAGGTGTCACCGCGCAGCCCGTGGATCTGGGCGAGCCCGGTGATCCCGGTCTGCATCCGGTGGCGGGCCGCGTAGCCCGGGTAGGTCTGGCTGAACTTGGCGACGAAGTACGGGCGTTCGGGCCTCGGGCCGACCAGGCTCATATCGCCCCAGAGGACGTTCCACAGCTGGAGGAGTTCGTCCAGCGAGGTGCGGCGCAGAAAGCGGCAGAACCAGTTCATGCGCCGTTCGTCGGCGACGCTCCAGCGGGTCGCCGCCTCCATCTCGTCGACCGGGCGGTGGGTGCGGAACTTGAGGAGGGTGAAGGGGCGCCCGTCCATGCCGATGCGCTCCTGCTTGAAGACCACCCCCCGCCCGCCGGTCAGCCGCAGTACCACCGCGCACAGCAGCAGCGCCGGCGAGAACAGCAGGAGAAGAGTGCCCGAGACCAGGACGTCGAGCAGCCGCTTGCCGAGGCTGCCCGGCCGGTCCGGCACCATCGCGAGCCGTCGGCAGGAGAACCCGGCGAGCCGTTCGGCGCTCTCGTAGGAGGGCGACTCGGCGTCGATCTCCCACACCGTGCAGCCCGACTCGGCCAACGCCCTCAGCAGCGGCCCCTGTTCGGCCCGTACGGAGGGATGGACGGCGAGCACGGCCCGGACGCCGTTCTGGATCAGTGCCCGCTGTACCTCCTCGCCGGTGGTCAGCACGGGCAGGCCCGCGATGCCGTCCGGGTGGTCGGTGATGAGCCCCACCGGCCGTACTCCGCACGCCGGGTGGCGAAGGAACGCGGCGGCCACGCGCCGGGCGGTGCCGGTCGGGCCGATGACGAGGGCCGTGTGCGGGCGGCGCAGCAGCGTCCGGCGCCGCAGCCGGTGGACGGTCCCGCGCCCGACGGCACTCGTCGCCGCCTGTACCGCGCAGCCCAGGACGAGGGTGCGCGCGGACAGCGCGTCAGCGGGCGCGAACGCCCCGACCACGGCGGCCAGAGCCAGCCAGCCCATCGCGATCCGGCCACAGACGGCGGGCAGTTCGTCGAGGAAGGCGGGCACGGACTCGGGCCGGTAGAGCGAAGCGCGCGTGTTCAGCACCACCACACCGAGCAGCAGCGCGCAGACGAGGAGGGGGTGTCGCTGGGGCTCGGTCAGTGCCAGGGCGCCGAGCAGAGCGGCGGCGCTGTCGACGACGAGCAGCGGCAGCGGGGAGGCCGGCCGGGGCGCGGGGCGCCGGCCGGCCGGGAATCTGAAGCCGTCGGCCGACCCGCGGGGCGGATGGACCGAGACGGCCGATACGGTCGCGAATCCGTGTTCCCGCGGCCTTCCGCCGGGGGACGGGACGGTACTTTCCGCAGTCACGAGTGGATGGACTCCCTGTACTCGGCGCGCACGGGCCGCACGGCGTGCGCGGTGATCAGCTCGCGGTACACGTCCGCGACGGCCTCGGCGGTGTGCCGTACGTCGTGCGCGGACAGGACGTGCCGGCGCCCCAGCTGCCCCAGCGACTCACGCAGCGGCGGGTCGAGCAGCAGTTCGGAGACGGTCCCGGCGAGCGCGGTGGGGTTCTCGGCCGGCACCAGACAGCGCGGTGCGAGAGCGGCGGGCAGACTCTCGCGCCCGCCGTCCACGTCGGTGACGACCACCGGCCGCCCGCAGGCCATCGCCTCCAGCGGCGCCAGCGCCATGCCCTCCCATCGGGAGGGCAGGACGACCAGATCGGCGGCCCGGTACCAGGGGACCGCATCGGCGACGGCCCCCGCGAACAGCACGGAGTCCGGGGCGAGAGCCCGCAGCCGCCCGGCGTCCGGCCCGTCGCCGACGAGCACGAGCCGCGCCCCTGGCACCCGCTCCGCGACCTCGCCCCACGCCCGGAGCAGCACGTCCTGCCCCTTCTGCCGGCACAACCGCCCCACGCACACGACGAGCGGAGCGGCCGGATCGACGTCCGCGAGCAGCGGATTCCCGGCCCGTACGGGGGCCGCGGCAGCCGGGTGGAAGCGCTCGGTGTCGATCCCGTTCGGGATCACCCGCCACTGCCCGGCGACCCCGGCGCGTTCCCCGGTCGCCCGTTCGGCGTCGCTCACGCACACCACCCGGGAGGCCCAACGCGCTCCCCACCGCTCCCACTTGAGCGCCAGCGCCGCAGTGGGTCCGCCGACCGCCTCGAACGACCAGGCGTGCGGCTGGAACACGGTCGCCACCCGCCCCCGTACCGCCAGCCGGGCGGCGAGCCCGGCCTTCGCGCTGTGCGCGTGCACGACATCGGGCCGCACCGCCCCGACCACCCGCCGAAGCCGCCGCACCTCCCCGACGATCGAGGGCCCCGGCGCGCGCGTCGCGTGCCAGGGGCGTACGTCGGCACCGAGCGCCCGCAGCCGCGCGGGGAGGTCACCGCCGTCCGGGCAGGCGACCGTGACGTGCAGACCTGCGGCGAGCTGGGCCCGCGCCAGGTCCGTCACGACCCGGGCGGCTCCGCCGTCCACCGGCTGGGTGACGTGCAGGACCCGTGGCCGGGGGTCGGGTGCGATCAGTTGCATGCGCGGTTTCCTCGCTCGCGGGTGGCGGTGCCGGACGCACCTCGGCTATTGCCGGGCGTCGACGGCCACGAAAAGTGCGCCGGACCACGCCGCGTCCCGCTGGGAAACGAGCCGGAAGGCCAGCTGGTCACCACCGCTCCGCAGCGCCGTACCCAGTTCGAACACGTCGGAGTCGTAGCCGAGGGTGTTCGCGTACGCCGGAACGCGCTCCGGGACGGCTGGGCCGATCGTGGAATTCAGCACGTCGTCGAGGGGATTGGCCGCGTCCCCGAGCGCGGTTGTGCGCCCTGCGACGGACACCGTCAGGGAGTCGCCGGCGCTGCCACGGTCCCCGTTGTAGGCGACCAGACCGGCGCGCCCGTTCGCGCCCGCCGGGAACGGGAGTTCGGCCAACCGGACCAACGGACCGTCACCCGTCTGCTCCCCCAGAGCGTCGAACCCGTCCCACACGGCGAGGTGCCGCAGCGGCTCCGCCGCGTTCTCGTACGCCACGACCAGCGTCCAGCCGCCCCAGGCCCCGGCCGCCGAATTCCCCATCGCCACATTGATCTGCGCGACCGTGTACAGCCCCGAACCGCTCTCCCGGACCAGCTTGGTGACATCGGCGGAGGCCTGGAACGCGTCGGCGCCGTGCGCCACCCGGTGGCCGACGACCGAGTCCGCGAGCAGCTCCTTGTACTGGCCGCCGGGCTCGGCGATCAGTACCCGCCCGTTGTCCTTCGGCGGCTTCTGCTCACCGACCATGAGATTGCCGCCCCAGTACAGCCGCGCGTACGAGACCTGGCTGCCCTGGGGCACCCGGACCTCCGCCCGGCTGGAGTTGTATGTGTGGGGATCGCTGTCGACGTCGACGTAGAACATGTCGAAGTCACCGTTGACCGCGGCCTTGGCGGCGCCTGTTCCAGCCGTGAGGTTCTCGCCCTGGCGGACGCCGGCGCAGGTCCCGAGGGTGGTGCGGCAGCTGATGGACGCGTTGGCCGCGCGGACGATCCCGCCGTGCTGGAGCACGCGGTAGCGCTGGGCGAACGCGAGGCGCTCCGCCTCCGGCTCCTTCTCTTTGCCGGACTCCGTGCCGACGGGCGGCTCGGCCGTCGCCGTCCCTCCCGGAGTCCAGATCGCGGCGAGGGCAAAGACGCCCACCATCGCACGGCGCAGCAGAAGGCCCGGGGAAATACGCATGACCGGCGTTGCCCTTTCGGGAAAAGGTCGTGGACCGACGGGGAGACGGAAAATCTGGAGATCACTTGGGTGCCGCATGCGCTCCCGGTCTGCTTCGAGCGACGGATTCCGGGTGGCAGTCGGCCTTTTGGGTGTATTTGGGGCGGCTGGTAGAAGGTGAGTAACTCTAGCCGCTATGCGTATTTGTTGGTGATTCATGCCGACTGTGTCGTAATCGTGCAGCCGGGCGATTCGAGAGATCACCCCATTGGCGGCACAACCCGGACGCGTGCCGCGCGTTGACACAGCGTCGGGCATCCCCGCCCGGATGTTTTGTGACAACTCCCAAGGAGCACTTCTCCATGTCGCGTATCGCGAAGGGCCTCGCCCTTTCTTCCGTTGCCGTCGCCGCCGTGGCGGGTACCGCCGGTGTTGCCGCCGCCGACAGCGACGCGCACGCCGCCGCTGCCCACTCCCCGGGCGTCCTGTCGGGCAACGTCCTGCAGGTCCCGATCCACATCCCGGTCAACATCTGCGGCAACACCATCAGCGCTGCCGGTCTGCTGAACCCGGCGTTCGGCAACACCTGCGTCAACGACTGACATCAGTCGGCGCGAACCCTTCTGCTGGCCGCTCTCCCTTCAGGGGAGGGCGGCCGGTTCGCGTTTCCGGCGTTTGCCCCGAATGGCGGGCCGGGCGATCTACTCGACGGGCGGGCCTCGACACATGGCCTCACCAGGGACGACGTACCCGACCTGCCCGACGGACCGTCACTTTGCGCGCGCGACCGGTTGCAGATGGCAACGGTGGATCGGACGGTGGATTCGAGCGGACACACCGTTCGACACCCCAACCGCACCATCGAAAGGAACTTCCATGCGTGCTTTGCCCGCACGGCGTATCGCGTCCACCGCACTCTGCGCCACCCTCCTCGTCGGAATAGGCGCACAGACCGCCCTGGCGGCCGACGGCGACGCGGCCCGCGAGCGCGGCCACGCGGCTTCCCAGGCGCCCGTCCCCAACGCCGACGCGCTCCTCGCGCAGGTCAAGTCGCTGGGAGACCTGGGCGGCGTAGTGAAACCCGTCACCGATCTGACGAACGCCGTACTCAAGGCGGACAACGGCCAGTTGCCGCTGGACGAGGCGACGAAGCTGACCGACGCAGTGAAGGAGGCCATCGCCGCTGCCGCGGCCGCACCGGCACCGGCCACTCCGCCGGTGTCCCTGCCGGCGACCCCGGAGGCTCCGGCCACTCCGGCGGTGCCGGCGACCCCGGAGGCCCCGGCCACTCCGGCGGTGCCCACGACCCCGGAGGCTCCGGCCACTCCGGCAATGCCGACGACCCCTGACCTCCCGGCGAAGCCCGCGCTGCCTGTCGTCTCCACGCTTCCGGCGCCACTCAAGGGTGCCAAGGCGGTCAAGGGCCCGCTCGACATCAAGGCCGACGCGCTCGTAGCGCTGCAGAAGTCGGTCGACGCGCTGCTCAAGGCGGTCACGTCCGGCGATGCCGCGAACGTCGTCCCGGCCGTCACCGACGTGCTGACGAACCTAGTCGGCTTCGTCGCCGCCACCCTGCTCGGCGGCGAGCTGCCGGCGCCGGAGCTGGCGGGTCTGCCGCCGCTGCCGAAGCTGCCGGCGGAGGCGCCCAAACTGCCGGACGCGGTGCCGCCCCTGACGGTGCCGGCCCGCTAGCGCCCTGGCCGTGGTGCCGGCCGGTGACTCCACCGGCCGGTACCACGGCTGTCTTTTGCCCGTGCGTCGATTTCGCTTGTGCGTCAATCCTTTGGGACACGTTCCGTGTTCCGGAATCACGAGGGCCGCAGAAATTTTCTGCGTACGGGGTTTCCGTCGACACCGGGGCTCGTTAGGCACGTCGACAGAATTCCCTCTGGTGACATGAGTTGCCGAAGAAAGGAACACGATGAAGTCCCTGAAGGCTGCCGCTGTTGTTGCCGGGTCCCTGGTCATCGCCGGAGCCGCCGCGCCCGCGTTCGCCTACGACGCCGCCGACCTCACGCCCGCCAGCCTCAACGGCGCTGTGAACACGCTCACCAAGGGCCCCCTCGACGTACAGCAGCTGCAGCCGCTGCAGCAGCAGTCGAACGCGCTCGACACCGAGAACAAGGATTCGGTGCTCAGCACGGTGAAGGGCGCGACGACCGCCCTCAACTCGAACGGCGGGCTGCTCGGCGGCCTGCCCCTCCAGGGCTGACACGAGTGTCGAAAGGACCGATTCCGTCCGCCTTCCTCGGCGGTGTGGAATCGGTCCTTCGCGTTGTTCGAGTCCCGTCCCTCTTTCGTGTGGATACCGGCGGGAAATCCCCCGGTCGAGTGAGAACGCGGCCGGACGCGTCAAATACCGCCGATAAGGTTCCGCGGTGACCTCAACCTCAAGCGAAACGCGCCCTTTCCGCATCGCCGACCTGGGCACGCTCGTCGTGATGGCCTGGAGCGGTGAGGCCCCCGACGGTGACATGCCCTACCTCCTCGCCTACTCCCTCGGGGACGGCGAGGGCGGCCCGGAGGCCTCGGCCGTCGCCGTCGAGCAGCTCCTCGCCAACACCGGTCTGCCGGTCGGCGGCGACACCGTCGACGGCTCCACCCGCCCGAGCCTGCCGGTCAGCCTGCTCGTCGAGTCCGGTTCGGCCGTCGTCACCATGCCGCAGCTCAACGCCCAGTGCATCCCGCCCGCCGAATGGCTCACCGCGGTCGCCGAACGAGGCTTCGCCTACCTGGTGTTCACCACCCGCCCCTGGCCCGAGGCCCAGCCTGGCAAGCCCATCGAGCCGGAGGCGCTGGCCGCCTTCGCGGGCGCCGAGGAGACCCTGACGGCCGCGGCCCACGTCATCCTCCCGGCCCGCAGCCTGCGCTGACGGCCGACAGGCGCGGGGTGAGGTCCGGGGGTCCGGACAGGCGAGTCGGCTGTCCGGGCCGGGCCGCCCTTCCGGGCTGATCGGACGATTAATGCACCAGTTGGGGGAATCTTCAGCTGATGCGGTTCCCAGGATCGTTACGCGGTACGGATGAGCACCCCCCGATTCCTGAAAAGGACCGTATTTGCGATGAAGTCGACCACTCGAACCCTTGCCGCCGTCGTCACCGGCGTGGCGGCGGCGGTGGGCGCCGCGGCCCCCGCCGTCGCGGCCGACACGGTCCCCGTACCCGTCCCTCTGGATGGTGTCGAGAAGTCCCTCAACGTGAGCCTGCCCAGGGCCGGCGGCGAACTGCCGCTGCTGAGGCCGGGCGTACCCGAGGGTCCGCGGTACGTCGAGGGGCAGATGATCCCGGCCGGCGCGGTGCCGCAGGTCCCGATGGGTGCCGCGCTGCCCGGTCTGTCGGCCGAGGCGCCGCTGCCGCAGGTCGTCGGGAAGGGCTTCGACCAGGCCGGTGTCAGCGTTCCCGCGGCCGCCCTGCGGACCCTGACTCCCGGCCTGGCCGTGGACACCCCGGTGACCGCGCCGGACTCCGAGGGGTTCGGCCTGCCGACGCTCAAGGAGCCGCAGGCCGCCGTACTCACCCCGGTGCTGCAGACGGCCCCGACCGGCGTCCTGGGGCTCGGCTCGATGTAGTCCGGGTTGTTCCAGGTAGTCGCGGGATCTGACGAACTGGACCATCTGGGCCCGGTGTTGACACCCGGGCCCGGTCACCGGGCGGTCGTGGCTACCGAACGAACCGAACGAGGAGGAGGGCGAGAGTTTTGTTCGTCAGCAGAGAACCGCGGGGCCCGGTAGGCCCCAGTGCCTGTTCCAGCACGCGGCGGGACGCGCTGCGTGCCCTGTGCGTGTCGGCCCTCGCCCTGGCCGTGGTCCCGGTCGTCGCCGCCGCGTGGCCCCGGCGTGCGGGGGGCGGCGACGAGGCGCCGTCCTTCGACGAGACGTACCGGGGCCGCCGACTGCGCGGTATGAAGGCCGACGTCGATGGCGCGGAGCATCTCGACCACATGGCGCAGACCCTGCGCGTGCCCGGCGGCGGGCGGTGGCACGTCACCGTGGACGGGCGGCCACTGCATCTGATGCGGCGCGCGGACGGGACGTATCTGACCATGATCGACCACTACCGCTCGTACCCCACGGCCCTGGAGGCGGCCCGCGCCGCAGTCGACGAGCTGGGGCCGGGGCGGCAGTTGACGGTCATCGGCGGGGAAGGGGGTGGCCGTGGTGTACACGCGTAAGGACGTCAGCACGCTGACGCGCGGCGAGCGGCGGCGGTTCGTCGGGGCGCTGCTGGAGCTCAAACGGCGGGGCGAGTACGACGAGTTCGTGCGCACGCACATCGAGTACTACGTCTCCGACGGCGAGAAGGGGCTGCGTACGGCCCACATGGCGCCCTCATTCCTGCCCTGGCACCGGCAGTTCCTGCTGGACCTGGAGGAGGCGCTGCAGCGCCTGGACCCGTCGGTGACGCTGCCGTACTGGGACTGGACCCGGGACCGTACGACGGCCGGGGCGCCCTGGAGCGAGGACCTGCTCGGCGGTACCGGGCGATCCTCCGACCATCGGGTGATGACCGGGCCGTTCGCCTACGACCACGGCGACTGGACCATCAAGGAGAGCGTCACCGACGGCGAGTTCCTCACCCGGGACCTCGGCCGCGCCCGCCAGCCGCTCGCGCTGCCGACCCGGCAGGACCTGGACGTGGCCCTTGCCGACCCCGTCTACGACGTGTCGCCGTGGAACTCGACGTCCGCGAAGGGGTTCCGCAACAAGCTCGAAGGGTGGGGGAGCGGGCGGGGTGCCGCTTCCTGGCGCAACCACAATCGCGTCCACCGCTGGGTCGGCGGGCACATGGTCGGCGGTGCCTCCGTCAACGACCCCGTTTTCTGGCTGCACCACGCCTTCGTCGACCTGTGCTGGTCGCGCTGGCAGCGTCGGCACGGGGCCGGCGCCCGCTATCTGCCCGACCGGCCGCCGCGGTCCGGCGACGCACAGCGCGGCCGGGTCGTCGCCCGGCACGAGACGCTGCCGCCGTGGGACCTGACGCCGGACCAGTTGGAGGACCACAGCGGCGTCTACCGGTACGCGTAACGAAGTACGGGTAGACGAGGGACGGAAAGCGGTACGAGCGCGGAAGAGCCCCGACGGTGGATCCGTCGGGGCTCTTCCGGTGCTTGCCTTACGGCGTGTCAGTTGCCGTATCCGCCGGGGCCGGGGTTGCCCTGGTGGTGGTCGGGGCCGGGGTTGCCCTTGTGGTGGTGGCCGCTGACATTGGCGCAGGTGTTGCCGAAGGCCGGGTTCAGCAGACCGACGAGGTTGATGGTGTTGCCGCAGACGTTGACCGGGATGTGGACCGGAACCTGCAGGACGTTGCCGGACAGGACGCCGGGCGAGCCGATGGCCGCGGCCTGGGCATCCGCGTCAGCGGTGGCCATACCGGCACCGCCGAGCACCACGGCACCGGTGCCGAGAGCGGCGACGGCTGCCTTCGCGATGCGAGACATCACGTTCTCCTTTGGTTCGATGAAATGCGGGCGCTCGACTCGCGCCCGCACTTCCCCTACAACGCGCCCGCTCACGCCTGGTAACGGCGTTCAGCCGGGCGTCACCCTTTTCGAAGAGCGGTCTCGGCAAAGGGGTGACGGCAGAAGTGGTGGGACACCGCTCGTGCACGGGTTAGCCTCCGGGCATGGCATCCGACCCCCAAGCCGAGCAGAACGAGCGGCAGCAGACCCAGAACGTGTTGCGGACCTTCGTACGGGAGGACGGCCGACTCGTGCGGCTGCCCGCCCGCTGGAGCCGGAAGCTGATCGTGCTCCGGCACATCACCGAGGAGACCTTCGAGCCCGGGGTCGAGTACGCCGAGCGGCTCGTCGACGAGCGGCTGCGGGTGTGGTGCGAGGGCGCGAGCCGTATCGACCATGTGACGCTGCGCCGGTATCTGGTGGACCTGAACCATCTGCGGCGCAGCGGGGGCGTCTACTGGCGGCCCGCCGAGGCGGACCTCCGCGCCGACGCCGCCTGAGCGTCCGTCACCACAGGCCCGCTCCCCGAAAGAATCAGGGGGCGGGCCTTCGCGCGTCCGGAGGTCTCGGGTCCTCAACTGTCGTGGGCCCGTTCGCGAATCCTGTGTGAAGGTCTCCAAGTAAGCGTAAACGGAACCTTTTTGACGCTCACTTGACTGTTAAGATCATCCCACTTTCAGTAGGCTGAGGCGCGCCAAGCGCACGGGGGCAGTCTCTAAGGGCCCCCATCGCGAAGGAGTGGCTGAGTTGGTCCGCCGGTAAGGTTCGCCACCGGGCAAGGCCCGAGTTCCAGGCCAGGACCCAACGGACTGCAACTGCTCCTGTCGCAAGGCGACTTGAAGAGAGTCTCATGACGTCATTGATCCAGGATCCACTGCTGTGGATCTTGCTCGTGGTCTTGGTCGCTGCGGTCGTCGCAGTGATGCGAGCCCGCAGAACCAACATGGCGCTCCGCAGGAAGAGCAACGACCTGCAGAGCGCCCGCGAAGCCGCACAAAGCGAACGCGACCGCCTCTATGCGGAATACACCCAGCTGAACGCGCAGCACGCGGGCGACCTCGCGGCGGTGCGCAAGGATGCGGAGGAAGACACCAAGGCCGTCCTGAAGTCCGCGATGCGGACGCTCCAGGTACTCGCCGACGAACAGCAGCTCATCATCGAGAAGTCGCAGCGCCGCTACGGCGACGACGAACAGGTCCTCGGTGACCTGATGATGATCGACCACACCAACAGCCAGTTCGGCCGCCGTGCGCAGGGCATCGCCGTGCTGTGCGGCGGCTGGCTCGGCCGGCGCGAGAACACCGCCTCCGTGTACGACGTGGCCCGCAGTGCCCAGGGCCGCATCAAGCACTTCGACCGCGTCACCATCAACACCCAGGTCAACGTCTCGGTGGCCAGCCGGGCCGTCGAGCCCATCGCGGTCGTCCTCGCCGAGCTGCTGGCCAACGCCACCAACTACAGCGCGCCCGGCACCCGCGTCGACATCAACATCCAGGCCGTACCCACCGGTGTCTGCCTGATCGTCGACGATGCCGGCCTCGGCATGAACACGGAGGAGAAGGCGCGCGCCGCCGTCCTGCTCTCCCCGCAGGCACCGGTCGACATCACGAGCCTCGGCGACCCGCCGAAGTTCGGCTTCGCCGTGTCCGGGATGCTCGCGACCCGGTACGGCTTCAAGGTCTCGGTCGATTCGGTGTCGCCCTACGGCGGCGTACGGGCGGTGATTCTCTTGCCAGAGAACCTGTTGACGACGGACGTTCCCGAGCCCGAGGGCGGGCGCGCGAAGGCCGCACCGCAGGCCGAGGCACCTGCCGTGGCCCCGCAGCGGCTGACCCCGGTGGCCACGCCGGGCGGACCGCCGCGTCCGATCGGGACGACTGCCGGCGGCCTGCCCAAGCGGCGGCGGCGCGGCAGTCCGGTCGCGGTGGTGCCACCGCCGCCGGAGCCGGCCCAGCCGGAGCACAACACCGAGGTGACGGCCTCACGTATCGGTGCGTTCCAGCGCGGAACGCTGCTTGGGCGGGATACGACGACCATGGAAGGACCACAGGACCAGTGAATCCCGATCTGTCGTGGGTGCTGAACGACGTGCTGCAGGTGCGCGGCGCCCGTCACGCGATCCTCGTCTCGGCCGACGGCCTCCTCCTGGAGCGGTCCAGTGACATCGAGCGCGACGCGGCGGAGACCAACGCCGCCGCGATGAGCTCGATGCAGTCCCTCAGCCGGGCCGTCGCCCCCTTCGTAGGCTTCGGACTCGGTCTGTGGAAGCAGACGCTGATCGAGTACGACGGCGGCTGGATCTTCCTGATAGCCGCCGGCAGCGGTGCCTACCTCGCCGTGTCGGCCGCGCTGGACGTCGACATGGAGGCCATGTCGTTCCGGATGCAGCAGCAGGTGGGGGCGCTCGGCAAGGCGATGACCACCCCGCCGCGCCAGAACGCCGGTGCGGACGCATGAACGCGCACGGCGACGAGGCTCCGGTCACGGTCACCAGCGACTTCGTCCGGTCGTACGTCATCACGGGCGGGCGGCGGCTGCCGACCGCCGATGACCTGTCCCTGCACACCCTGGTCACACTGGCTCCCGACCGGGAGGTGCCGCTCGGCGCCAGCCCCGAGGTACGGGCCATCTGGGACCTGTGCGGTGGCGGCTACCTCTCCGTCGCGGAGGTCGCCGCGCACCTGTCGCTGCCGGTGGGGGTCGCCCGACTCCTGCTGACCGATTTATTCGAACAGGGTCATCTCCTGCGCCGTGCCGCGCCCCCACGCGCCCAGTCCGTCGACAGAGGAATCATCGAAAAGGTGCTGCATGGACTCGAATCGCTCTACGGCTGAGACGATCTACGTCTCAGACGCGGTCACCACCACCGCGAAGATCCTTGTCGTAGGGCACTTCGCCGTGGGCAAGACCACGTACATCGGCTCGCTGTCGGAGATCGCCCCACTGCGCACCGAGGAGAAGATGACCCAGGCGTCCGCTCAGGTGGACGACCTGAAGGGCGCGCCGGACAAGGTGACGACCACGGTCGCGCTGGACTTCGGACGGCTCACGCTGAGCGAGGAACTGGTGCTGTACCTGTTCGGTAC
This sequence comes from Streptomyces sp. NBC_00576, assembly GCF_036345175.1. NCBI lineage: Bacteria > Bacillati > Actinomycetota > Actinomycetes > Kitasatosporales > Streptomycetaceae > Streptomyces > Streptomyces sp. NBC_00576. Next base: position 7,299,838 of record NZ_CP107780.1, read on the forward strand.
GCCCGGTCAGCAGCGCTTCATGCAGCTGTGGGAGGACATGGCCCGCGGCGCGCTCGGAGCACTGCTTCTCGTCGACCCGTCCCGGCTGGCGGAAACGTTTCCGGTGATCGACCTGGTCGAGAAGTACGGCCTGGAGTACGCCATCGCCGTCAACACCTTCGACCCGGCGGCCGAGTTCGACGAGGACGAGATCCGCGAGGCCCTCGACCTGCTGCCCGACACCCCGGTCGTCTACTGCGACGCCCGGGACCCGAAGTCGTCCGCGAGGGCGCTGATCGCCCTCGTCCAGCACCTGCTCACCCGCGCTGCCTGAGCCCCGGTCCTCCCTTTCGGGCCCCTCCCCGCACAGGGGGTCCGGACAGGGGGCCGGGACCAGGGTCCGGGCAGCACTTCCGGGCAGGGGCCCGGACCATCCGGACCAGGGCCCCGTACAAGTTTTCCTCACCCCCGTCCCCCGCCCCGAGGCGCGGGGAACCCTAAGGAACCCCATGGACACACAGCACGCGGGTGCCACGCCGAGCGCTCCCGCCAGATGCCCCATGCACGGCGCCGACTTCGCCGCCGAACCGCACCGCATCTACGACCAGTTGCGCGCCCACGGCCCGGCGGCACCCGTCGAGCTCGCCCCGGGCGTGGACGCCACACTCGTCGTCCAGCACGAGATGGCTCTCAGGGTGCTCCAGAACACCACCCTGTTCGCCCGTGACTCGCGCCGCTGGACCGCCCTGAACGAGGGCCGTATCTCCCTCGACAGCCCCGTCCTGCCGATGATGGCGTACCGGCCCAACGTCCTGTTCACGGACGGCGCGGTGCATCTGCGGCTGCGCAAGGCCGTCACCGAGAGCCTCGCCAAGCTGAACATCAGCCGTATCCGGCGCGACGTCGAGCCCATCGCCGACTATCTGATCGACCAGTTCAGCGAGCGCGGCCGGGCCGATCTCCTCAACGACTACGCCAAGCTGATCCCGCTCCTGCTGTTCAACAAGATCTTTGGCTGCCCGGCCGACATCGGCGACCGCCTCACCACCGGTATGTCCGCCATGTTCGACGGCCAGGACGACGCTCTCAAGGGCATCGAGCAGGTCGCCACCTGCCTCCAGGAACTGATCACGCTCAAGCGCCGCGAGCCCGGCGAGGACGTGACCTCCTGGCTCATCCAGCACTCCGCCGGCCTCAACGACGAGGAGCTGAGGGACCAGCTGATCGTGCTGATGGGCGCGGGTCTGGAGCCCCAGCGCAACCTCATAGCCAGCGCCCTGCTCCTGCTGCTGTCCGACGGCCCGTCGGAGCGGGGCAGCGGCATGCTGGTCGAGGAAGCCATCGAGCACGTGCTGTGGAACAACCCGCCCATCGCCAACTATGCGACGCACTACCCGTTGCAGGACGTCGACCTCGGTGGCGTACCGGTCGACGCGAACACCCCGGTCGTCATCAGTTTCGCCGCCGCCAACAGCGACCCGGCCCTCAACGAGGCCCGCCAGATGGCGAGCAAGGGCGCGCACCTGGCCTTCGGCGCGGGACCGCACGCCTGCCCCGCCAAGGACCCGGCCCAGGTCATCGCGCTCACGGCGATCGAGAAGATCCTCAACGCGCTGCCCGACCTGACCCTCGCGGTCCCGCAGGAGAGCCTGCTGTGGCGCCCCGGCCCCTTCCACCGCGCGCTGGCCGCGCTCCCGGTGCGGTTCAGCCCGACGCCGGCCACCCGGGTGGCGGCGGCCCTGCGCAACCAGGCGCCGCTGCCGGCGGCCGAACCGGTCCACCGTCCTGCCCCGCAGTCGACGCCGGCTCCGGCGGCCCGTCAGGAACAGCGCAAGAAGGGATTCTGGAGCTCCTTCCTCGATGTCTTCCGGCTCTGACCAACTGCCCGCCCACTTACGCCGTTTGAGTCGACCGGTCCGGTTGCGTCGACCGGCATGAGCGCCCTGTGTCCGAGGTCCAGCCTCGGGGACGGGGCGCTCATGTGGTTTTGTCGGGCAGCTCCGCGAACTCCGTCAGGGCGTGCGTGAGCCACTGGGTCCAGAAGGTCTCCAGGTCGATGCCCGCACGCAGGACCAGGTGCTGGAGGCGGTCCTGGGGGGCGTCGCGGCCGGGCTGGAAATCGCGCTTCTCGATCTCCTCGTACTCGGCCAACTGGCTTTGGTGCAGGGTGAGATGGCGGCGCAGGTCGGCCTCGATGCCTTCGGTGCCGACGACCGCCGAGGCGCGCAGGCGCAGCAGCATCGTGTCGCGGTAGGGCTTCGGGTCCTGGGGTGCGGCGGTCCAGCGGGCCAGTTCGGCGCGGCCCGCGGGCAGGACCTCGTAGCTCTTCTTCTGCCCGCGGGTCGGCTGCTCGGTGGGCAGGGCCCGGATGTGTCCCTCGGCCTCCAGTTTTCCCAGCTCGCGATAGATCTGCTGATGTGTCGCCGACCAGAAGTAGCCGATCGACCGGTCGAACCGGCGGGTCAACTCCAGCCCCGAGGACGGCTTTTCGAGCAGGGCGGTGAGGATCGCGTGCGGGAGGGACATGGCTCAATCCTAGGGACCGGGGTTATCTGTTCTGGTGTTGCTCGTACGGGGTGCGTCCGTACGGTCGTCAGAGCGCCGCTGCCACCTCGGTGCCCTGCTTGATGGCTTGTTTGGCGTCCAGTTCGGCGGCCACGTCGGCGCCGCCGATCAGGTGCACGCTGCGGCCGGCGGCGAGCAGCTCGTCGTACAGGTCGCGGCGCGGGTCCTGGCCGGTGCACAGGACGACGGTGTCGACCGGTAGGACCGTGGGGGTGCCGTCGACGGTGACGTGCAGGCCGGCGTCGTCGATGCGGTCGTACTGGACGCCCGGGGTCATGGTGACGCCCCGGTGCTTGAGTTCGGCGCGGTGGATCCAGCCGGTGGTCTTGCCGAGTCCGGCGCCGACCTTGGACGCCTTGCGCTGGAGCAGGTGGACGGTACGCGGCGGCGCGGGGCGCTCGGGTGCGGCCAGGCCGCCGGGGGTGCGGTAGTCCATGTCGACGCCCCAGGCGCGGAAGTACGCCGCCGGGTCCTCGCTCGTCTTGTCGCCGCTGTCGGTGAGGTACTCGGCGACGTCGAAGCCGATGCCGCCGGCGCCGAGGATCGCGACGCGGTCGCCGACGGGCACGTTGTCGCGCAGGACGTCGAGGTAGCCGACGACGCTCGGGTGGTCGACGCCGGGGATGTCGGGGGTGCGAGGGGTGACGCCGGTGGCGACGACGATCTCGTCGTACGTGGTCAATGCCGCTGCGGTCACCGGGGTGTTGAGGCGTACGTCCACGTCGTGGGCGTCGAGCTGGTGGCGGAAGTAGCGCAGGGTCTCGTCGAACTCCTGCTTGCCGGGGACCTTGCGGGCGACGTTCAGCTGGCCGCCGACCTCGGACGCGGCGTCGAAGAGGGTGACGTGGTGGCCGCGTTCGGCGGCGGAGACGGCGCAGGCGAGTCCGGCGGGGCCGGCGCCTACGACGGCAACCCGCTTGCGCAGCTTGGTCGGTGAGAGGACGAGTTCCGTCTCGTGGCAGGCGCGCGGGTTGACCAGGCAGGAGGTGATCTTCAAGCTGAAGGTGTGGTCCAGGCAGGCCTGGTTGCAGCCGATGCAGGTGTTGATCGCCTCGGGGCGCCCGTCGCGCGCCTTGTTCACGAAGTCGGGGTCGGCGAGCATCGGGCGGGCCATCGACACCATGTCCGCGCACCCGTCGGCGAGCAACTCCTCCGCGATTTCAGGGGTGTTGATGCGGTTGGTGGTCACGAGGGGGATGCCGACCTCGCCCATGAGCCTCTTCGTCACCCAGGTGTACGCGCCGCGCGGCACCGAGGTGGCGATGGTGGGGATACGGGCCTCGTGCCAGCCGATGCCGGTGTTGATGATGGTCGCGCCGGCCGCCTCGACGGCCCGGGCGAGGGTGATCACCTCGTCGAGGGTGGAGCCGCCCGGGACCAGGTCCAGCATCGACAGGCGGTAGATGAGGATGAAGTCCTCGCCGACGGCCTCGCGTACCCGGCGGACGATTTCGAGCGGGAAGCGCGTGCGGTTCTCGTACGAGCCGCCCCAGCGGTCGGTGCGGTGGTTGGTCGGGGCGGCGATGAACTCGTTGATCAGATAGCCCTCGGAGCCCATGATCTCCACGCCGTCGTAGCCGGCCCGGCGGGCGAGGAGGGCGGTGTGGGCGTAGTCGTCGATGGTCTGCTCGACCTCGGCGTCGGTGAGTTCGTGCGGGGGGAAGGGGCTGATGGGTGCCTGGAGGGGGCTCGGCGCGACCAGGTCCTGGTGGTAGGCGTACCGGCCGAAATGCAGGATCTGCAGCGCGATCTTGCCGCCCTCGTGGTGTACGGCGTCGGTGACCGTCCGGTGCTGCTCGGCTTCCGCGTCGGTGGTGAGTTTGGCGCCGCCCTCGTACGGGCGTCCGGCGTCGTTGGGGGCGATGCCGCCGGTGACGATGAGGCCGACGCCGCCTCGGGCGCGGGTTGCGTAGAACTCGGCCATACGTTCGAAGCCGCGTTCGGCTTCTTCGAGGCCGACGTGCATGGAGCCCATGAGGACGCGGTTGGGGAGGGTGGTGAAGCCCAGGTCCAGGGGGGTCAGCAGGTGGGGGTAGTGGCTCATGGGGGCCTCCGGGGGGCGGGCGGGGCGGGCGCGGCGGGGTCGGTCCTGTCTTTGTAGAGGACGGGGGTGGGATTGTGCAACTAGTTGCACAATGGCGTGCGGCACATTTGGGGGCGGCCGGACGGGTTGGAAGCGTGTGTCCCTCCCGCTATTTACCTGGACGTCCTAGTATCCTATTTACTAGGACGTCCAAGTAAATCGACAGCCCGGCAGCTGGCAGCCAGTGCTCCGGCGCGTTTTGGGAAGGCCCCCATGACCGTTAACGATCTCCACCGTCCCGTGCATCCCGTCCGTCTGGTCACCGCCTCGGCGCTGTTCGACGGGCATGACGCCTCGATCAACATCATGCGGCGGATCTTCCAGTCCCAGGGTGCCGAGGTGATCCACCTGGGGCACAACCGGTCGGTGCGGGAGGTCGTGGACGCGGCGCTGGAGGAGGATGCGCACGGGGTGGCCGTCTCGTCGTACCAGGGCGGGCATGTGGAGTACTTCGAGTATCTGGTCGAGTCTCTGCGCGGGCAGGGGGCCGAGCATATTCAGGTGGTCGGGGGTGGCGGCGGGGTCATCGTGCCCGAGGAGATCGCCCGGCTGCGCCGCAGCGGCGTGACCATCTTCTCGCCCGAGGACGGGCAGCGGATGGGCCTCGCCGGGATGGTCAACTCGGTGGTGAAGGACTGTGACTTCGATCTCTGGGACAGCAAGGCGGTCGACGCCGCCGCCGTCCTCACCGGCGACCGGTTCGCCATCGCCCGTGCCATCACCGGTGCGGAGCTGGGCAAGCTGCCCCCGGAGCTTCTGGAGCAGGTGCGTGCTGCTGCCGCGGCACGGGTCACGCCCGTTCTCGGGATCACCGGTACCGGCGGCTCCGGGAAGTCGTCGCTGACCGACGAGCTGGTACGGCGGTTCCGGGTCGACCAGCAGGACAAGCTGCGGATCGCGGTGATCGCCGTCGACCCGACCCGGCGTCGTGGCGGCGGGGCGCTGCTCGGCGACCGCATCCGGATGAACTCCCTGGACGGCAGCCGGGTCTTCTTCCGCAGCCTGGCCACCCGGGGCAGCCGTGAGCTGCCCGAGCACCTGTCCGACGTGATCGACGTGGTCAAGGCCGCCGGGTTCGACCTGGTGATCGTGGAGACGCCGGGCATCGGCCAGGGTGACGCGGCGATCGTTCCGTACGTCGACACGTCGATGTACGTGATGACGCCGGAGTTCGGCGCCGCCTCGCAGCTGGAGAAGATCGACATGCTCGACTTCGCCGACGTCGTGGCGATCAACAAGTTCGAGCGGCGCGGCGCCAAGGACGCGATGCGCGACGTGGGCCGCCAGCTGGTGCGCAACCGCGAGGCGTTCGGCAAGAAGCCCGAGGACATGCCGGTGTACGGCACCTCGGCTGCCACGTTCAACGACGACGGTGTCACCGCGCTCTACCAGCACCTGAGGGCAGGTCTGGCCGAGCGGGGGCTGCCGCTGTCCGAGGGCGCCCTGGCGCCGGTCGCCGTACGGCACTCCTCCGGCATCCGGCGCGTGGTACCCGCCGAGCGGGTGCGCTACCTCGCCGAGATCACGGACGCGGTCCGCGCGTACCACGCCGAGACCGAGTCGCTGGCCGAGGCTGCCCGCCGGGTGCAGCGGCTGGACGCCGTCAGGGGCGAGCTCGTCGAGGCCGGGGCCGAGGCGGGGGGTGTGGAGTCGCTGCTTGCCGACGCCCACCGGGATCTCCCGCACGACATCGGGGACCAGATCCGGAACTGGCCCGCGGTCGTGGCGTCGTACTCCGGTGACGAGCAGGTGGTGAAGGTACGGGACCGGGAGATCCGTACGAAGCTGAACCGCGAGTCCCTCTCCGGCAACAAGATCCCCCGGGTCGCGCTGCCCGCCTTCACCGACCACGGCGAGCTGGTGCGGTTCTGGCGCCGGGAGAACCTGCCGGGCCTCTTCCCGTTCACCGCCGGTGTGTTCCCCTTCAAGCGCGACGGCGAGGACCCGGCGCGGATGTTCGCCGGCGAGGGTGATCCGTTCCGTACCAATCGACGGTTCAAGCTGTTGTCCGAGGGCCAGCCGGCCACCCGGCTGTCCACCGCCTTCGACTCCGTCACCCTCTACGGCCGGGACCCCGACGAACGCCCCGACATCTACGGCAAGGTCGGCACGTCCGGTGTCTCCGTGGCCACCCTGGACGACATGAAGGCGCTGTACGACGGGTTCGACCTCGTCGGGCCGACGACCTCGGTGTCGATGACGATCAACGGCCCTGCGCCGACTGTGCTGGCGTTCTTCCTCAACACCGTCATCGACCAGCAGATCGAGAAGTTCCGTGCGGCGGAAGGACGTCAGCCGTCGTCCGAGGAGGCTGCCCAGCTGCGGGCACACGCGCTCGCGAACGTGCGCGGCACCGTGCAGGCCGACATCCTCAAGGAGGACCAGGGGCAGAACACCTGCCTGTTCTCCACCGAGTTCAGTCTGCGGATGATGGCCGACATCCAGGAGTGGTTCATCGAGCAGAAGGTCCGCAACTTCTACTCCGTGTCCATCTCCGGCTACCACATCGCCGAGGCCGGGGCGAACCCGATCAGCCAGCTCGCCTTCACCCTGGCCAACGGATTCACCTACGTCGAGGCCTACCTGGCGCGCGGTATGCACATCGACGACTTCGCGCCCAACCTGTCGTTCTTCTTCTCCAACGGCATGGACCCGGAGTACTCCGTGCTGGGCCGGGTCGCCCGCCGGATCTGGGCCGTCGCGATGAGGGACCGGTACGGGGCGGGCGAGCGCAGCCAGAAGCTGAAGTACCACGTGCAGACCTCCGGGCGGTCCCTGCACGCCCAGGAGATGGACTTCAACGACATCCGCACCACCCTGCAGGGCCTGATCGCCATCTACGACAACGCCAACTCCCTGCACACCAACGCTTACGACGAGGCCGTCACCACCCCGTCCGAGGAGTCGGTGCGGCGGGCGCTGGCGATCCAGCTCATCATCAACCGCGAGTGGGGCCTCGCCATGAACGAGAACCCGCTCCAGGGGTCGTTCATCATCGACCAGCTCACCGACCTGGTCGAGGAGGCCGTGCTTGCCGAGTTCGACCGGATCAACGAGCGCGGTGGCGTACTCGGTGCCATGGAGACCGGCTACCAGCGCGGGCGCATCCAGGACGAGTCGATGCTGTACGAGCAGCGCAAGCACGACGGCACGCTGCCGATCATCGGCGTCAACACCTTCCGCCGGCCCGGTGGCGGGGGAGCACCCCAGGAGGTCGAGCTCGCCCGCGCCACGGAGACGGAGAAGGAGTCCCAGCTCGCGCGCGTCCGCGACTTCCAGAACACGCACGGAGCGGAGGCCACGCAGGCGCTCGCCCGGCTGAAGGAGGCCGCCACGGGTGGCGACAACGCCTTCGAGGCCCTGATGGCCGCAGCCAGGGTGTGCACCCTGCGCCAGGTCACCGAGGCGTTCTTCGAGATCGGGGGCCAGTACCGGAGGAACGTCTGAATCCTTGACCGGTGGTCGGCACTCGATGATGCTGTGTTGCGACACGTGAGATGTGTGCCGTAATGAGCAACATCCCGGTTCTGTGTCAGCCGTTTCGTACCAGCCGAGGAGTGGCCATGACTCACCAGGTCCGTGCTGTCGTCGCGCGGGGCAAGGGCGCCCCCGTCAGCCTGGAGACGATCCTCGTGCCGGACCCCGGTCCGGGCGAGGCGCTGGTCCAGATCCAGGCCTGCGGGGTCTGTCACACCGACCTGCACTACCGCGAGGGCGGGATCAACGACGACTTCCCGTTCCTGCTCGGCCATGAGGCCGCCGGTGTCGTGGAGTCGGTGGGGGAGGGGGTCACGGATGTGGCTCCCGGTGACTTCGTGATCCTCAACTGGCGTGCGGTGTGCGGGAGTTGCCGGGCCTGTCTGCGCGGGCGGCCCTGGTACTGCTTCAACACGCACAACGCCAAGCAGAAGATGACCCTCACCGACGGCACCGAGCTGTCGCCGGCGCTGGGTATCGGTGCCTTCGCCGAGAAGACCCTCGTCGCGGCCGGGCAGTGCACCAAGGTCGATCCGTCGGCCTCCGCTGCCGTCGCCGGGTTGCTGGGGTGTGGCGTGATGGCCGGTATCGGCGCCGCCATCAACACCGGGAACGTCGGTCGCGGCGACTCCGTCGCGGTCATCGGCTGCGGTGGGGTCGGGGACGCGGCGATCGTCGGCTCGAACCTGGCCGGCGCGGCGAAGATCATCGCCGTCGACATCGACGACAACAAGCTCGCGACCGCCCGCAAACTGGGCGCGACCCACACGGTCAACTCCAGGGAGACCGATGCCGTCGAGGCGATCCGTGAGCTGACCGGCGGCCACGGCGCCGACGTGGTCATCGAGGCGGTGGGCCGCCCGGAGACGTACAAGCAGGCGTTCTATGCCCGCGACCTCGCCGGGGCAGTGGTCCTGGTCGGGGTGCCGACGCCGGAGATGAAGCTCGAACTCCCGCTGATCGACGTCTTCGGGCGCGGCGGTTCGCTGAAGTCGTCCTGGTACGGCGACTGCCTGCCCTCCCGCGACTTCCCCATGCTCATCGACCTGCACCTGCAGGGCCGCCTTCCGCTGGACGCCTTCGTGACCGAGACCATCGCGCTCGACGACGTCGAGAAGGCGTTCGAGCGGATGCACGGTGGCGACGTGCTGCGTTCGGTGGTGGTGCTGTGATGGCCGGCGTCCGTATCGAACGCCTGGTCACCTCGGGCACCTTCTCGCTCGACGGCGGCACCTGGGACGTCGACAACAACGTGTGGATCATCGGCGATGAGAGTGAAGCGGTCGTCATCGACGCCGCTCACGATGCCGACGCCATCGCGGCGGCCGTCGGCGACCGGCGCCTGACCGCCATCGTGTGCACCCACGCCCACAACGACCACATCGACGCGGCCCCCGCCCTCGCCGAGCGCACCGGCGCCCCGATCCTCCTCCACGGCGACGATCTGCCGCTGTGGAAGCAGACCCACCCGGACCGGGAGCCCGACGCCTCGCTGACCGACGGCCAGGTGCTGACCGTCGCCGGGGCCGAGCTGACCGTGCTGCACACGCCCGGCCATGCCCCGGGTGCGGTCTGTCTGTACGCACCCGCCCTGAGCGCCCTCTTCGGCGGCGACACGCTCTTCGCGGGCGGCCCCGGCGCCACCGGCCGCTCCTACTCCCACTTCCCGACCATCGTCGACTCGATCCGGGACCGGCTGCTGACCCTGCCCGGGGACACCGTCGTATACACAGGGCACGGGGACACGACCACCGTCGCCGCCGAGGCCCCGCACCTCCAGGAGTGGATCGACCGCGGTTTCTGACCGTTCGGTCCGTCCGGCGAGCCGTACGCCCCCGGAGTGGGGGACTTCGCTTGCCGATATCTACCCAATGCCTGCCCGATACCTGTCTGAGCTGCTCTGACGCGCTCATTCCGGCATCGGGCTCGCTTGGTTTCAAGTTGTGCAATGTGCGTAGTGTTGTTCAGGACGCAACCCGTGCAATGGCTTGTCCCGGCCCCCTGGACTTCTTGACAAGGGTTCTGGGCGCCCTCAAACTGACGTTGCGCTTACCGCAATCCGTTTCGCTATACGCACCGAGGTGTCATGATGATTCCCGCGTGCCGTCTCGCGGATCTTCCGCGAGGTGAGGCCTTCCGGCTCGACATCGACCCGCCGGTCTCGGTGTTCCACACCGACGACGGCGAGGTCTTCGCCATCGACGACACCTGCACCCACCAGGATGCGTCGCTCGCCGACGGCTGGCTGGAGGGCTGCGAGGTGGAATGCCCGCTGCACGCCTCGAAGTTCGACCTGCGCACCGGCGCGGTCGACTCCCCGCCGGCCAAGCTGCCGGTGCGGACGCACGAGGTCGTCGTCGAGGACGGCATGATCTACGTACGGGTGTCCACGGACGCCCCCAACCTGCCCCCGTGCATCGCGTCCCGGCTCGCCGGGGGTCCCGCGTGAGAACAGTGGCGGTGGTGGGCGCCTCGCTGGCCGGACTGTCGGCGGCTCGCTCCCTGCGCACACAGGGCTACGACGGGCGGCTGGTCCTCATCGGCGACGAGGCCCACCGCCCGTACGACAGGCCGCCACTGTCCAAGGAGTTCCTGGCCGGAACCCTCGGCGAGGCGGATCTCGGACTGGAGACGGACGGCGAGGACCTGCGCGCCGAGTGGCTGCTCGGCACCCGCGCAACCGGCCTCGACCGCACCGACCGGTCCGTCCGCCTCGCCGACGGCCGGAACATCCGCGCCGACGGCATCGTCATCGCGACCGGCGCCGCCGCCCGCACCCTGCCGGGTGCGGACGGTCTCGTCGGCGTGCACACCCTGCGCACCCTCGACGACGCCCGCGCCCTGCGCGACGAACTGGCCCGCGGTGGACGGCTGGTGGTGATCGGCGGCGGGTTCATCGGCGCCGAGGTCGCCTCCACCGCGTACGCCCTCGGCCTCGACGTGACAGTGATCGAGGCCGCCCCGACACCGCTCGCCGGACCGCTGGGCGAGACCATGGGCGCCGTCGTCTCGGGCCTCCACGCGGACCACGGCGTACGGCTGTTGTGCGGGGTGGGGGTGAAAGGGCTCAGCGGAGAAGGGGCGGTCGAGGCCGTGCTGCTCGACGACGGGCGCAGCGTTCCCGCCGACATCGTCGTCGTCGGCGTGGGTGCGCGGCCCTGCGTCGATTGGCTGGCAGGATCCGGCGTCGCCCTGGAGAACGGCGTCAAGTGCGGCGCCGACGGCCGCACCAGCCTCGCCGGTGTGGTCGCGGTCGGCGACTGCGCCAACTGGTACGACCCCCGGGTGGGCGCGCATCGCCGGGTCGAGCACTGGACCGGCGCGATGGAGCGGCCCGCTGCCGCTGTGGCCACGCTGCTGGCCGGGGGTGCGGTGGAGCCGGGGGTGCCCCGGCCGCCCTACTTCTGGTCCGATCAGTACGGGGTGAAGATCCAGTTCGCCGGGTTTGCGGTTGGGGCGGACAGCGTGACGGTCGAGGAGGGTGCGGTTGGTGACCGTAACGTCCTGGCCGTTTATCGGCGGGCCGGGGAGGCGGTTGCTGTGTTGGGGATGAATCAGCCTCGGCTGTTTGTGCGGTGGCGTAAGCAGTTGAGTGCTGTGCCGGGGGTGCGGTGAGTTTTGGCTGCGGGCCCGGTGGGGGCTGGTCGCGCAGTTCCCCGCGCCCCTATCGCGTGCGCCCCTACGGGGCGCTACGCGATATCTCGTTGACCGATCCTGACCACCACAACGTTTCTCCGAGGAGTGCACCGTGACCTCGAACAGCCTGCCCGACAGTCTGATCGCCACCCTTCCCGGCTCCTCCTACACGGACGCGGGGATCTTCGAGCAGGAGCAGGAGCACATATTCGAGACCATGTGGTTCTGTGTCGCGCGCGCGTCCGAGCTGGCGAAGCCCGGCGCCTTCCGGACCGTTGACGTGGGTCGCGAGAGCATCCTCGTGACGCGGGCGCGGGACAACTCCGTCCGTGCCTATTTCAATGTGTGCCGGCACCGTGGCGCCAAGCTCTGCACGGAGGAGTCCGGCGAGGTCAAGCGGGCCTTCCAATGTCCGTACCACGCCTGGACCTACGGCCTGGACGGCAAGCTCGTCGCCGCGCCCAACCTCACCAAGATGCCGGACGTCGGCCGCACCGAGTACGGCCTGGTGAGCGTGGCCGTCCGGGAATGGCTCGGCTATGTCTGGGTCTGCCTCGCGGAGAACCCGCCGTCCTTCGAGGAGGACGTCATCGGCGAGGTCATCGGCCGGCTCGGTGACGTCGAGTCGATCGAGCACTACGACGTCGACAACCTCTCGGTCGGCAAGCGGATCGTCTACGACGTGAAGGCCAACTGGAAGCTCATCATCGAGAACTTCATGGAGTGCTACCACTGCGCCACGATCCACCCCGAACTCACCGAGGTGCTCCCCGAGTTCGCCGACGGCTACGCCGCTCAGTACTACGTCGGCCACGGCGCCGAGTTCGGCGGGGAGGTCCAGGGTTTCACCATCGACGGCTCCGAGGGCCTGGACCGCATCCCGGGCGTCGCCGAGGACCAGGACCGCCGCTACTACGCGATCACCGTCAAACCGCAGGTGTTCATCAACCTCGTACCCGACCATGTGATCTTCCACCGCATGTACCCGGTGGCCGCCGACCGCACGATCGTCGAGTGCGACTGGCTGTACCTCCCGCACGTCGTCGAGAGCGGCAAGGACGTCAGCCGGTCCGTGGAACTCTTCGACCGGGTCAACCGCCAGGACTTCGAGGCCTGCGAGCGCACCCAGCCAGGGATGCGTTCCCGGCTCTACGCGAAGGGCGGCGTCCTGGTGCCGAGCGAGCACCACATCGGCGCCTTCCACGACTGGGTGAGCGAGCGCCTGGGCACGCGCCCTTAAGGGGCGCGTGTAAGGGGCGCGGGGAACTGCGCGACAAGCCCCCACCGGCCCGCACTCAACGAACTCACCCCAGATACCCCATACGGTGACTGATCTCCGCCGCACCCTTCACCAGCACCGGAGCCAGCTCATGCAACCGCTCCTCGGTGAACCGGTAAGAAGGCCCGGACGCACTCACCGCCGCGACAACCGTCCCGGTGTGGTCCCGGATCGGCGCCGCCATCGCGTGCAGCCCGATCTCCAGCTCCTCCTGCGTCCACGCGTACCCACGCTCCCGCGCCTCCGCGAGGTCCTTCTCCAGCTTCGTCTTCGCCGTGATGGTGTGCGGGGTGACCTTCTTCAGGCCCGCCCCGTTCAGCAGCGAGGCGCGCTCCTTCGCGGGCAGGTGGGCCAGCAGGATCTTGCCGCTGGAGGTGGCGTGCAGCGGGGTCAGCTGGCCGACCCAGTTGTACGCGCTGACGGCTCCCGGGCCGCGTGCCTCGAACAGGTTGACCGCGTAGTGCTCCTGCAGCACGGCGATGTTGACGGTCTCGCCGATCTCCTCGGCGAGCTGTTCGCAGACCGGACGGCCCTGCTGGGTGATGTCGATACTGCCCGTGACCGCGCCGGCCAGCCGCACGATGCCGAAGCCGAGCCGGTACTTGCCGCGCTCGCCTGCCTGCTCCACCAGACCGCGTGCCTCCAGCGCGCCGAGCAGCCGGAACGCCGTGGATTTGTGAACATCGATCTCGGCAGCGACCTCGCTGACGCCTGCCTCGCCACGCTGGGCGAGGATCTCCAGAACGCTGATCGCGCGGTCGACCGACTGCACTCCGCCGGCCTGTGAATTGGACGTTTCGGGGTCTGTGCTGTGGTTGCTCACAACGAAACTATACGCGCAGTAAACAACACCACTGCAAGTAACAGCTCGGAAACCAAGACCTTTCACGTTGCGTGTCCCGCAACCTGGTGCGCATAACGCTACTCGATTAGCATGCCTCGCGTATCTACGGCGCGAGCGAGACGAGAGATCATGGCTCCCCTGCAATACGACTTCGTCATCGTCGGCGGCGGATCGGCCGGCAGCGCACTTGCGAACAGGCTGTCCGCGGACCCGGCGAACCAGGTACTGGTCCTGGAGGCCGGCCGGTCCGACTACCCGTGGGACGTCTTCATCCAGATGCCCGCGGCCCTGACCTACCCCATCGGCAGCCGCTTCTACGACTGGAAGTACGAGTCCGAGCCCGAACCCCACATGGGCGGCCGGCGCGTGTACCACGCGCGCGGCAAGGTGCTCGGCGGCTCCAGCAGCATCAACGGCATGATCTTCCAGCGCGGAAACCCCATGGACTACGAGCGCTGGGCAGCCGACGCCGGCATGGAGAGCTGGGACTACGCGCACTGTCTGCCGTACTTCCGGCGCATGGAGAACTGTCTCGCCGCCGACCCGGACGACGAGTTCCGCGGCCACGACGGCCCCCTCGTCCTCGAACGCGGCCCCGCCACCAACCCGCTCTTCGGCGCCTTCCTCAAGGCCACCGAGGAAGCCGGGTACGCGCCCACGGACGACGTCAACGGGTACCGCCAGGAGGGCTTCGCCAAGTTCGACCGGAACGTCCACCGGGGACGCCGGCTCTCGGCCTCCAAGGCGTACCTCAAGCCAGTACGGAAGCGGCCCAACCTCACCGTCAAGACACGTGCCTTCGTGAACCGGGTCCTCTTCGAGGGCAAGCGGGCCGTCGGTGTCGAGTACCAGCGCGGCAAGGGGGCGCCCCAGCAGGTCCGCGCCAAGGAGGTCATCCTCTGCGGCGGCGCGATCAACTCCCCGCAGCTGCTCCAGCTCTCGGGCGTCGGCAACGCCGAGGAGCTGGGGGCGCTGGGCATCGATGTCGTCCACGATCTCCCCGGTGTCGGCGAGAACATGCAGGACCACCTTGAGGTGTACATCCAGTACGCCTGCAAACAGCCGGTGTCCATGCAGCCGTACCTGGCGAAGTGGCGCGCCCCGTTCATCGGGCTCCAGTGGCTGTTCCGCAAGGGACCGGCGTCCACGAACCACTTCGAGGCCGGGGGCTTCGCCCGCAGCAACGAGGACGTCGACTACCCCAACCTGATGTTCCACTTCCTGCCCATCGCCGTCCGCTACGACGGCTCGTCCCCGGCCGGCGGCCACGGCTACCAGGTGCACGTGGGCCCCATGTACTCCGACGCCATCGGCTCGGTGAAGATCAAGAGCACAGACCCGCGCGAACATCCGGCGCTGCGCTTCAACTACCTCTCCACCGAACAGGACCGGCGCGAGTGGGTCGAGGCGATCCGCGTGGCCCGCAAGCTGCTCAACCAGCCGGCCATGGCTCCGTACAACGACGGAGAGGTCTCGCCGGGGGCGAAGGTGGCGACGGACGAGGAGATCCTCGACTGGGTCGCCAAGGAGGGCGAGACGGCTCTGCACCCGTCCTGCACCTGCAAGATGGGGCCCTCGGCGGACGAGATGGCCGTTGTCGACCCGGAGAGTCTGCGGGTGCACGGTGTGGAGGGGCTGCGGGTCGTCGACGCTTCGGTGATGCCCTACGTCACCAACGGCAACATCTACGCGCCGGTGATGATGATCGCCGAGAAGGCCGCCGATCTGATTCTCGGCAAGCAGCCGCTGCCTGCCTCCAAGGCCGCGTACTACCGCCACCGTGACGCCGACGCCCCGCAGGCCGGGTAGAGGGTGGGTGCCTCAGGACTGAGGGCGCTGCTGGAGCGCGTCCGTTATGAGGTGCTGCCCGCGAAGGCGACCGAGGAGAAGGTCCTCGCCCACGTTCCGCGCGATGTCGTCATCACCGTGACGGCGTCGCCGGTCAAGGGGCTGGAGCCGACCCTCGACCTTGCCGGGCGGCTGGCGGCGCACGGTTATCGCGTCGTCCCGCATGTGCCGGCCCGGCTGCTGCGGGACGACGCGCATCTGAAGGACGTCGTCGACCGGCTGCGCGAGGTGGGCGTGGACGACGTCTTCGTGCCCGCGGGCGACGCGAATCCGCCCGCGGGAGCCTACGAGGGTGCCCTGCCGGTGCTGCGCAGGCTCGGTGAGCTGGGCAGCCCGTTCACGCACGTCGGCGTCACCGGTTACCCCGAGAGCCATCCCCTCATCCACGACGACGTCACCATCCAGGCGATGTGGGACAAGCGCGAGCACGCCACGTACATCGTGAGCAACCTGTGCTTCGACGCGCGCGTGCTGGGGGAGTGGGTCGGGCGGGTGCGGCGCCGGGATGTCTCCCTGCCCGTGTACGTGGGTGTCGCGGGGCCTGTGCAGCGGGCGAAGCTGCTGTCCATGGCGACGAAGATCGGGGTGGGGGAGTCGACGCGCTTCCTGACGAAGCACGCGTCGTGGTTCCTGCGGTTCGCGGCGCCCGGGGGGTACTCGCCGGAGCGGCTGCTCTCCCGGACGGAGGGGGCGCTCACGGCGCCTGGGGCGGGGGTGGCGGGGCTGCACCTGTTCACGTTCAACCAGGTCGCGGAGACGGAGCGGTGGCGGCGGGCTGTGCTGGAACGGTTGGGCGGCTGAGGTTCGCCTCGTGGGCGCGCTGGGAGTGGTGAGCGTTACTGGGGGCTGCCGCCCCCAGACCCCCGCTTCGGCCCTGCAGGGGCCTCGTGCTCAAACGCCGGACGGGCTGAGGGGGCGGCAGCCGGCCTGGTGGTCAGAAGGTGCCGAACTCTCCGGTCTTGACGCTCGCCACGAAGGAGGCGAACGAGGCGGCGGGGATGTCCAGTACCGGACCGTCCGGGTTCTTGGAGTCGCGGACGGGGACCACGCCGCGCGAGACGACGAGGTTCGCGGCAACCGGGGATTCGATCGTCACGGGGTGCCGTCGGGACGAGCTACTACAGCGACGACCCCGGGGAGGGCGGGCGGCTATGTCCGTACTCGGTGCAACATTCGGGAAGCGGTCAACCGCGGCGTGACCGTCCGCATCACTCCTGACGGGGTGTGTCATCTGTCCCGCGGAAGGTGGAGCGCTGCTGAAAATCTCGGGCCCTGGCCCTGGCCCCGGCTCGGGCGAGTCGGGGCCAGTCTTGTAGGCATGCAGGGGGAATGGGCCGGGCGGAGGTCGCGTCCTCGATCGGCGCCGTACAGACCGACCTGAGGCCCTTGGCGGTCTGGTCCTCGTCAGAACGAACCAGTGCGCGCGTACATTTCGTGAGGGTCGTTGCCGATGTAGCTCCAGGCAGTGGCGTAGCTGGTCACATCCTTGTCGTTGAGCATCATCGAGATCATCTCGTTGGTGCCGGTCTTGCGCGAGCAGCCATAGCGCTTGCCGTCACTGTTGCGCCAGACGTTGCAGCCCATGCCGGACCAGTACTGCTCAGGAACAGTGTTGTCGACCACGGCCCACACTGTTCGACACGTGGGGCTGTACCACAGGTTCGCCTGGACGGAGACAGTCTTCCCGTACGTCGAGCTGTAGTAGCGGTCCGTAGCCGACTTGGCCACGTAGGCCCCATGTGCGCAGCCGCTGTATGTGGGGTCCTGCCCGTCGTAGGAAGCCGCGTGGACGTTGCTGGTGAGCAGAAGAGACGAACTGGCGGCCAGCAGCAGGGGGAGAACTGTTCTGAGCAGTCGTGAACTCACGGGAATCAGCCTTTCGGAAAGGGCTAAGGAGCGGTGGACCGTGGTGCGCGAATCCAAGGGCGCGAACGCTTCCTTCGCGCTTCGGGTTGCATGTCAGAGAGCTTCGATTTGCGCAGTCCCCTTGTTTCCTGCGGTGCCGTGGCGATCGCACCGCATGCGACCGGGGATGAGCGGCCGGTCGTTGTCGCAGATGGAAAGCTAGCCGGAAGGGCTTTCCCCTCGCGCCCCACTGTGGGTTGAACTCCGTCTGCAACCAGGGTGGTTGGCGGTGTACCACCTGGGGTGTAGCTGGGGTGGAAAGCGGGGTGGAGCGATTATTCGGGGCCTACGCTCGGACGATGTTCGAGCAGCGCACGTGGAGCCCGGCGGTTCGCAGGGCCTTCCCGCAGGTGGCAGACCTTGTTTATGCGGTGGTTTCGGTCTGGATCTCGAGCACGATGCTGCACAACTGGCCGGACCCGCACGGCTACTGGCGGCACGCCGATGTATGGGCCTACGTGCTGATCGCCCTGGTCTATCTGCCGCTGGCCGCGCGCCGCCGGGCTCCCCTGACCGTACTCATCGGCACGGCGGCCTGCGTGCTGTGTTACTTCACCCTGGCCTACTACCACGTGGTCGTTGTCAGCGGACTGGGCCTGGCGCTCTACACCGTCGCAGCGCGGTGCCCGCGCAGGGTCGCCGCGAAGTGCGCGGCCGCGTCGCTGCTCGTGCTGCTGTGGGGCGCGCGGCTCGCCGAGCCCGGGAACGGCCCGTTCAGCGCGGCCTTCGTGACCGTGATGGTCGCCGTCACCTGGGTGACCGGCGACCGGTCCCGCCGGCTCGCGGAGCGCGGTGAACGGCTCGCGGTGCTCACCGAGCAACTGCGCCTGGAGCAGGAGGAGAAGGCGCAGCGGGCCGTCATGGCCGAGCGGATGAAGATTGCCCGTGAGCTGCACGACGTGATCGCCCACCACGTGTCCGTGATCTCCGTCCAGACCGGCCTGGCCGGATACGTCTTCACCTCCGACCCGAAGACGGCCCGTGAGGCGCTGAAGATCATCGCGGGCAGCGCTCGCGAGGCCATGGCGGAGATGCGCCGGATGCTGGTCGTACTCAGGGAAGGGACCGAGCGTGCCCAGGAGGAAGAGGGGGGCGACCACACCGCGGCCCCCGGACTCGGGCGGCTGGACCAGTTGGCCCGGCGCGTCGAAGCCGCGGGTGTCTCCGTCGACGTCCGGATCACGGGTGCCTCGTTCGCGCTGCCGCCGGGTGTCGATCTGTGTGTCTTCCGGGTCATCCAGGAAGCTCTCACCAACGTCATGAAGCACGCGCCGGCGGCGAACGCGAGTGTCGCGGTGCACTACGACGAGGCCGCGGTCCGTGTCCGGGTGGCCGACGACGGACAGGCAATTCCCGTCGCCACCACCGCGGGGCCCGCCGGCCATGGCCTGATCGGGATGCGTGAGCGGGCCGGTGTCTACGGCGGGACGGTGACCGCCGGCCCCGGCCCGCAGGGCGGCTTCGAAGTCGAACTCACCGTCCCCGTGTCCCGCGACAGGTGAACAAGCGTCTCGGCTCCCGGCCGGGCAGCCGCGAGGGAGGCGACACCACGCCTGCCCACAGTGCTCGTTGATCTGCGCGGAGATCCGTAACCACGAGTCGTCCGAGCTGACCTTCGGCCAGGGAAGCGCGCGCACGTCAGCCTTCGCCGCTTGACGCCGGTTGGCGGTGTACCACCTGGGGTGTAGCTGGGGTGGAAAGCGGGGTGGAGCGATTGCTCGGGGCCTACGCTCGGACGATGTTCGCGCAGCGCACGTGGAGCCCGGCGGTTCGCAGGGCCTTCCCGCAGGTGGCAGACCTCGTCTACGCGGTGGTGTCGCTCGGCATCATGGGCACGATGCTGCGCAACTTGCCGAACTCGCAGGGCTACTGGCGGCACACCGATGTATGGGCCTACGTGCTGCTCGCCCTGGTCTATCTGCCGCTGGCCGTGCGCCGCCGGGCTCCCCTGACCGTGCTCATCGGCACGGCGGCCTGCGCGCTGTGCTATCTCACCCTGGCCTACTACCACCCGGTCGTCGTCTGCGGGCTGTGCCTGGCGTTCTACACCGTCGCGGCGCGGTGCCCGCGCAGGCTCGTGGCGAAGTGCGCCGTGGGGTCGCTGCTCGTGCTGCTGTGGGGCACGCGGCTCGCCGAGCCCGGGATCGGCCCGCTGAGTGTGGTCTTCGTGACCGTGACGGTCGCCGTCACCTGGGTGACCGGCGACCGGTCCCGCCGGCTCGCGGAGCGCGGCGAGCGCCTTGCGGTGCTCAGCGAGCAACTGCGCCTGGAGCAGGAGGAGAAGGCGCAGCGGGCCGTCATGGCCGAGCGCATGAACATAGCGCGTGAACTGCACGACGTGGTCGCCCACCACGTGTCTGCGATCTCCGTCCAGACCGGCCTGGCCGGATACGTCTTCACCTCCGACCCGGGGACGGCCCGTGAGGCGCTGGAGACCATCGCGGGCAGCGCTCACGAGGCCATGGCGGAGATGCGCCGCATGCTGGTCGTGCTCAAGGAAGGGACCGAGCGTGCCCAGGAGGAAGAGGGGGGTGACCACACCGCGGCCCCCGGACTCGGGCGGCTGGACCAGTTGGCCCGGCGCGTCGAAGCCGCGGGTGTCTCCGTCGACGTCCGGATCACGGGTGCCTCGTTCGCGCTGCCGCCGGGTGTCGATCTGTGTGTCTTCCGGGTCATCCAGGAAGCTCTCACCAACGTCATGAAGCACGCGCCGGCGGCGAACGCGAGTGTCGCGGTGCACTTCGACGAGGCCGCGGTCCGTGTCCGGGTGGCCGACGACGGACAGGCAATTCCCGTCGCCACCACCGCGGGGCCCGGCGGTCATGGTTTGATCGGGATGCGTGAGCGGGCCGGTGTCTACGGCGGGACGGTGACGGCAGGCCCTGGCCCGCAGGGCGGGTTCGAAGTCGCGCTGATGGTTCCGGTGTCCCGCGACAGGTGAACAAGCGTCTCGGCTCCAGGCCGGGCAGCCGCAGGAAGGCGACACCACGCATGCCCACAGTGCTTGTCGTAGACGACCAGTTCCTCATCCGCTCGGGACTCGTCGCACTCCTGCGGGCCGCACCGGGAATCGAGGTCATCGGCGAGGCGCGGGACGGCGGGGAGGCCATCGAGATCGCCACGCGGACCAGACCCGACGTCATCCTGATGGACATTCGCATGCCGGGCATCAGCGGGATCACCGCCACCGAGCGCATCCTCGCCCAGGCCGCGCCCCCGCCCCCCAAGGTCCTCGTCCTGACCACCTTCGACCTCGACGAGTACGTCTACGGCGCTCTCAAGGTCGGCGCCTGCGGCTTCCTGCTCAAAGACACTCCACCGGACCGGCTGCTCGCCGCCATCGACACCGTGCACGCCGGCGACATGCTGTTCAGCGCCCCAGTGATCAAAGGACTCATCGAGACCTACACCCCCCGCCCGGCCGCATCCGAGCCGCACTCCGCGCTGGACACCCTGACCCCCAGGGAGTTGGAGGTCCTCGGGCTCGTCGGGGCGGGCATGTCCAACTCCGACATCGCCCAGCGGCTCGTGCTCAGCACGGCGACCATCAAGACACACGTCCACCGCTGCATGAGCAAGCTCACCCTGAACAGCAGGGCACAGGCGGTGGTCTTCGCGTACGAGACCGGACTGATCTCCCGCAGCCCCGCCGCCCGGGGCATGGACAACACCTGAGGTGTTGGAACCGCCATGTCGTCAAAGGCGCCCGGGAGCGACAAAGGAGCGCGACCGCCGCCCGGCCCTCGCGGCCTGGCGCGGTGAGTGGGAGATGATCGAAGCCGTCGCAGCGGGGCCCGACGCCGCGAGGGCCCGACTGGGTGGGAAAAGCGCGCGACCTGGGCTGTACTCACCCGGCCTGTATACGAACCTCAGCGGAAAACCACCGTCCGATTCCCCTCCACCATCACCCGGCTCTCGCTGTGCCACTTCACCGCATGCGCCAGCACCTGCGCCTCCACATCCCGCCCCACCGTCACCAGCTCCCCGGGGTCGAGCGAGTGGTCCACCCGGACCACGTCCTGCTCGATGATCTGCCCCTCGTCCAGGTCGGACGTCACATAGTGCGCCGTCGCGCCCACGAGCTTCACGCCGCGGTCGTAGGCCTGCTCGTACGGACGCGCGCCCTTGAAGCTCGGGAGGAAGGAGTGGTGGATGTTGATCGCGCGCCCCTCCAACTGCTTGCACAGGTCGTCGGTGAGGACCTGCATATAGCGGGCCAGCACCACCAGGTCGACGTCCAGCTCGCGCACCAGCTCCAGCAGCCGCGCCTCCGCCTCCGGCTTGGTGTCCCGCGTCACCGGGATGTGGTGGAAGGGGATGCCGTAGCTCTCCGCCAGGCCCTCGAAGTCGCGGTGGTTGGAGACGATGGCCGGGATCTCGATGTTGAGGCCGCCCGTGCGGCAACGGAAGAGGAGGTCGTTCAGGCAGTGGCCGAACCTGGACACCATGATCAGGGTCCGGGTCGGCGTCGACGCGTCCCGCAGGGTCCAGGAGATGCCGTAGGCCTCGGCGACGGGACCGAATCGGTAACGCAGGTTTTCCAGGTCGGCGTTCGGATCGGAAACATCGAAGTGGACCCTCATGAAGAAACGGCCCTGGAGCCGATCATCGAACTGTTGGCTCTCCAGGATGTTTCCCGAGTTCCGGACGAGAAAGCCGCTCACGGCGTGGACCAGCCCCGAGCTGTCGGGGCACGAGAGGGTGAGGACGTACTCACTGCCAGGTACGGGTCGAGGAAACTTAGGGGACACGTCGACCTCCGTCGGTGCGTATTGCACAACATGGTGAGCGATACGCAACATGGTCGGCTCGGTGACCGCTCCGGTCAAGGGCGGCCGAGGAACTGCGCTCATGACTGTCGACGCCACCGCGCTCGCGGCTTCGCGCCCAGCCGCCCGCCTGTCGAAATCGTCATCCGCCAACTACTTGACGTATGTCCGCACATTCGCGAGGGTGTTCCACCACGAGCAATTGGGTGCACGATGCGCAACGAATTCCTGTGGAAAGGCTTGGCGCGTGGCAGACCTGTATGTGGACGGTGAATGGCGGGAACCGGTTGCCGGTGGCCGCCGGGAAATACGATGTCCCGCTGACGGCAGGCTCGCCGCCACCGTCTCGGAAGGGACGCGGCCCGACGCCGAGGCCGCGATCGCCGCCGCCCGCCGTGCCTTCGACACAGGACCCTGGCCGCGTACTCCCGAACGGGAGCGTGGCCAGTTGCTGCTGCGCACCGC
Source organism: Streptomyces sp. NBC_00576 (assembly GCF_036345175.1). Taxonomy (NCBI): domain Bacteria; kingdom Bacillati; phylum Actinomycetota; class Actinomycetes; order Kitasatosporales; family Streptomycetaceae; genus Streptomyces; species Streptomyces sp. NBC_00576. The sequence continues at coordinate 7,322,688 of NZ_CP107780.1, forward strand.
GGACATCATGGAGCGCGACGCCAAGGAGTTCGCCCGCGCCGAGTCGCTGGACACCGGCAAGCGGCTGGTCGAGAGCGAGTACGACATCGCCGACGTCGTCTCCTGCTTCCGCCACTACGGCGGGATCGGCGGCACCGACGCCGGCCGGGTGATCGACACCGGCCGCGACGACGCCGTCAGCCGGGTGGTGTACGAGCCCATCGGTGTGTGCGGGCTCATCACTCCCTGGAACTACCCCCTTCTGCAAGCCAGTTGGAAGGTCGCCCCGGCCCTCCTCGCCGGCAACACGATCGTCCTCAAGCCCAGTGAGCTCACCCCCTCCACCTCGATCCTCCTGATGCGGGCGCTGGCGGAAGCCGGACTCCCGGCGGGTGCCGCGAACCTCGTGCTGGGTGCCGGGCCCGAGGTGGGTGCGCCGCTCTCCGAGGACCCCGCCGTCGACATGGTCTCCTTCACCGGGGGCCTGGAGACCGGCAAGCGCATCATGGCCACCGCCGCCGCCGGCGTGAAGAAGGTGGCCCTGGAACTCGGCGGCAAGAACCCCAACGTCGTGTTCGCCGACGCCGACTTCGAGACGGCCGTGGACTTCGCGCTCACCGCCGTGTTCCTGCACTCCGGGCAGGTCTGTTCCGCCGGTGCGCGGCTCATCGTCGAGGATTCCCTCCACGACCGGTTCGTGGACGAGGTCGTGCGGCGCGCCCGGCAGATCCGGCTCGGCGGGCCCTTCGACCCCGAGGCCGAGACCGGCGCGCTGATCTCCGCCCAGCACCTGGAGAAGGTCGAGGCGTATGTCGCGGCCGGGCTGGCTGAAGGTGCCGTACTGCGCTGCGGTGGTGAGCGGCCGAGCGATCCCTCGCTCGCCGACGGCCACTACTATCCGCCCACCGTGCTCGACGAGTGCACTCAGGACATGCGGGTGGTGCACGAGGAGTCCTTCGGGCCCGTGCTCACCGTGGAGCGTTTCAGCGGCGACGAGGACGATGCCGTACGCATCGCCAACGACACCGAGTACGGACTCGCCGGGGCCGTGTGGACGCAGGATGCCGGGAAGGCCCAGCGGGTCGCCCGGCGGCTGCGCCACGGCACCGTGTGGATCAACGACTACCACCCCTATGTGCCGCAGGCGGAATGGGGTGGTTTCGGGCACTCGGGTGTCGGCCGGGAGCTGGGACCGAGCGGCCTTGACGAGTACCGAGAGCCCAAGCACATCTGGCAGAACATCCAACCCCGGCCGCAGCACTGGTTCCGCGGCTGAACGCCGAAAAGAGGTCGATCGTGACCCCAGTACAGACCGAGGTGCCGCAGCGGCGCGGCACGCCCCAGGACTCGGACGGCACGCCGGTCATCTCCGTGCGCGGCCTGTGGAAGGTGTTCGGGCCGAAGGCCGAGCGGGTGCCGGAGTCGGAGGAGCTGTGCGGGCTCACCCGACGCGAGCTGATGGACCGTACGGGATGTACCGCCGCCGTACGCGACATCGACTTCGACGTGGCGCCCGGCGAGGTGTTCGTGGTCATGGGTCTGTCGGGTTCCGGCAAGTCGACCCTGGTGCGATGTCTCACCCGGCTGATCGAACCCACCGCCGGTGAGATCGTCTTCGAGGGCGAGAACATCCGCGACGCCGACGACAAGCGGCTGCGCGAGCTGCGCCGCGAGAAGTTCTCCATGGTCTTCCAGCACTTCGGGCTGCTTCCGCACCGGCGCGTTGTCGACAACGTCAGCTTCGGGCTGGAGATCCGCGGGATGGGCAAGGCCGAGCGTATGAAGCGGGCCCTGGAGGTTGTGGAGCTGGTCGGGCTTTCCGGGTACGAGAACTCCTACCCCGATCAGCTCTCCGGCGGTATGCAGCAACGCGTGGGCCTGGCAAGGGCGTTGGCGGGCGATCCGGAAGTCCTTCTCTTCGACGAGCCGTTCTCGGCGCTCGATCCGCTGATCCGCCGTGACATGCAGAACGAGGTCATCCGGCTGCACCACGAGGTCGGCAAGACGATGGTGTTCATCACCCACGACCTCTCCGAGGCGCTCAAACTGGGCGACCGCATCCTCATCATGCGCGACGGCAAGATGGTTCAGTGCGGTACGGGAGATGAGCTGGTGGGCGCTCCCGCCGACGACTACGTACGCGAGTTCGTGAAGGACGTGCCGCGTGCCGACGTCCTCACCCTGCGCTGGATCATGCGCCCGCCGGTGGACGGCGACGATCTGGGCGGCCCCGAGCTGGGTCCGGACGTCGTGGTGCGGGAAGCCACCCGGGCTGTCCTCGCCGCCGAGAAGCCGGTCAAGGTCGTCGAGAACGGCAAGCTGATCGGCCTGGTCGGCGACGAGGAGATCCTCGCGGTGGTCGCCGGGCAGGAAGGCGGCGACAAGCGATGACCGTCGCCATGGAGAAACCCCCGGTACCGGAGCCGCCGCAGGAGACGGACGCCGTGTCCGAGGCGGCGCCCGCAGCGGCCGTACGGCGGGTCAGCCGCCGCATGGTGGTCGGGGCGATCCTGGTCGTCTGGCTGGTGCTGTTCGCCGTACTGCGCGGCACGAACACCCTGACGCTCGCGGCGGCGGACCTCACCGATCTGCACCGGTGGCTGAACGACGTCAACGACTCGATCGGCGCCAACCGCAACTCCAACCCGCTCTTCCTCTACTTCTTCAACGAGATCCGCCTGGTCATCGACAACCTGGCGACCCTCGTCCAGCACCTGATCTCCCAGCCGTCCGACACCCGCCCCCTGCCGCAGATCGGGTGGCTCGGTGTCGTCGGCATCGCCGGGTTCGTGTCCTGGGCCGTGGGCAACTGGCGGGTGGCGCTGCTGACCGTGGCGGGGTTCACCTTCTTCGGGCTCCAGGGCCTGTGGCAGGAGAGCATGGACACGCTCGCGCTGACGCTCTCCGCGGTGTTCGTGGCGCTGCTGTTCGCGATCCCGCTGGGCGTGTGGGCGGGGCTGTCCGACCGGGTCAACCGGATCATGACGCCGTTCCTCGACTTCATGCAGACGATGCCCACCATGGTCTACCTCGCCCCGCTGACCCTGTTCTTCCTCATCGGCGGCGCCTCCGCCACCATCGCCACCGTCATCTACGCGGCGCCGCCGGCGATCCGAATCACCGCGCACGCCATCCGGTCCGTGCCGGAGACCACCGTCGAGGCGGCCGACTCGCTGGGCGCGACCCGCTGGCAGTCGCTGCTGAAGGTCCTGCTGCCGATGTCGAAGCGGACCGTGGTGATGGGCATCAACCAGACGATCATGGCGGCCCTCGCCATGGTGACCATCGCCGCCCTGATCGACGCGCCCGGCCTGGGCAAGACCGTCATCCAGGCCCTGCAGTCGCTCGACGTGGGTACGGCCTTCAATGCGGGCCTAGCCATCGTGGTCATGGCCATCGTCCTCGACCGCGTCACGACCGCGGCGAGTGTGCGTGAGGAGGCGGCCCGGCGCTCGGGCGGCCGACTCCTCGCCAGGCGGCGGCAGTTGGTGGTGGCCGGAGCGGCCGTCACCGCCGTCCTCGTCTACCTGTCGCACACCTACCTATGGGCGGCAGAGTTCCCCGGCGAGGGCAGTGTCGGCAGCTCCGTCGCGAGCGGCGCCGACACCGCGAGCACCTGGGTGCAGGACAACCTGTCGGGCCTCACCAACGCCTTCCGGGACGCCCTCACCAACGGTCTGCTCAACCCGTTCCAGACCCTGCTCACCGACTCCCCCTGGTGGCTCGTCGGCGCGGTCCTGATCGGGCTGGGCACGGTACTCGGCGGCTGGCGGTCCGGGGTCACCACGGCCGTGTGCGTCGGTCTGCTGGTCGCCACCGGTGTCTGGTCGGACAGCATGACGACCCTGGCGTCCACGCTCGTGGCCACGGTCATGACGCTGCTGCTGGCCGTCGTCGTCGGCGTGTGGATGGGGCGCAGCCCGCTCGCGGACCGCCTGATCCGTCCCACCCTGGACGCGGCACAGGTCATGCCGCCGTTCGTCTACCTCGTACCGTTCCTCGCGCTGTTCGGCGCGACCCGCTTCACGGCGATCGTCGCGGCCATCGTCTACGCGGCACCCGTCGCCATGAAGATCATCGCGGACGGGATACGGAACGTGCCCGCGACCACCGTGGAAGCGGCCACCTCCGCCGGGTGCAACACCTGGCAGATCATCACCAAGGTCCAGCTGCCGATGGCACGAGGAGCCCTGACCCTGGCCACCAATCAGGGTCTGATCTACGTGCTGTCGATGGTTGTTGTGGGCGGCCTGGTAGGCGCGGGCGCCCTCGGCTACGACGTCGTGGCCGGCTTCTCGCAGGGGCAGCTGTACGGGAAGGGGCTGGCGGCGGGGCTGGCCATCGTCCTTCTCGGAGTCATGTTCGACCGGATCACTCAGGCAGCGGCGCGGCGTACCAGCGCGTAAGGAGCTAACCCACCATGGCAAGGCAAGCAACGAAGTGGAGAGCCGGCGCGGTCGGCACAGCCGTCCTCGCCCTCACCCTCACCGCCTGCGGCGGCGCGAAGGTAGGCGACGACCCCGCGGGCTCCGACACCTCTTCCGGGTCCTCCGCGAAGTGCGGCACCTTCAACCTCGCGGTCAACCCGTGGGTCGGCTACGAGGCGAACGCGGCGGTCGTCGCGTACGTCGCGGAGCAGGACCTCGGCTGCAAGGTCACCAAGAAGGACCTGAAGGAAGCGATCGCCTGGCAGGGCTTCGGGACGGGCGAGGTCGATGCCGTCATCGAGAACTGGGGCCACGACGACCTGAAGAAGAAGTACATCACCGACCAGAAGACGGCCGTCGAGGTCGGCGCGACCGGCAACGAAGGTCTGATCGGCTGGTACGTGCCGCCGTGGCTGGCCAAGGCGCACCCGGACATCACCGACTGGAACAACCTCGACAAGTACGCGGCGAAGTTCAAGACCTCCGAGTCGGGCGGCAAGGGCCAGCTCCTCGACGGCGACCCGTCGTTCGTCACCAACGACGAGGCGCTGGTGAAGAACCTGAAGCTGGACTTCAAGGTGGTGTACGCGGGCAGCGAGACCGCGCTCATCCAGGCCTTCCGCAAGGCGGAGAAGAACAAGGAATGGGTGATCGGCTACTTCTACGAGCCCCAGTGGTTCATGGCCGAGGTGCCCCTCGTCAAGATCAAGCTGCCCGAGTACAAGGCGGGTTGCGACGCCGACCTGGAGAAGGTCGCGTGCGACTACCCCGTGTACAAGCTCGACAAGATCGTCAGCGCGAAGTTCGCCAAGTCGGGCAGCCCGGCCTATGACCTGGTCAAGAACTTCACCTGGACGAACGACGACCAGAACACCGTGGCCAAGTACATAGCCGAGGACAAGATGACCCCCGAGGCGGCGGCGAAGAAGTGGGTCGACGCCAACAAGGCGAAGGTCGACGCCTGGATCAAGTAGTGCCTGGAGTGGGTTGAGCACGGCTGCCCGGTGGGCGGTGCGCGTACGCGTGCGCCGGCTGCCGGGCACTGCTGTGTTTCGCCCCCGCCGCCCCTACCTGTCCCATCCTCGGGGGCGCTGCCCCCGAACCCCCGTTCGCGCCGAAAGCGCTCGTCCTCAAACGCCGGACGGGCTGGTGGGTGGGCCCTTGACACCCACCTGCACGACAGGCACATTGAGTTGCGCAACCTGAGTCATGTTGCGTAGACAGCAACTGACACTGAGGGCCTGGACTGGTTTTCAACCGGAGGTGCGGCGATGGCGGGACCCCGAGTGGTCATCATCGGAGCGGGCGTCGTTGGCGCGGCACTCGCGGACGAGATCTCCGCACGAGGCTGGACCGAAGTGACCGTGGTCGACCAGGGCCCGCTGCCCGCCACCGGGGGATCGTCGTCGCACGCCCCGGGCCTGGTCTTCCAGACGAACTCGTCCAAGACGATGACCGAGCTGGCCCGCTACACCGTCGAGAAGTTCTGCTCCCTGGACGTCGACGGCCAGCCCTGCTTCCTCCAGGTCGGCGGCCTCGAAGTGGCCACCACCCCCGAGCGCCTCACCGAACTGCACCGCCGGCACGGTTGGATCACGTCCTGGGGCATCGAGTCCCGCCTGCTGACCGCCGACGAGTGCGTGGAACACCACCCGCTGGTCAACCGCGACCGGGTCCTCGGCGGCCTCCTGGTCCCCACGGACGGCCTCGCCAAGGCGGTCCTCGCCGTCGAGGCGCAGATCCGCCGGGCCACCGAACGAGGCGTGAGCTTCCTGCCCCGCCACGAGGTACTGGACGTACAGCAGACCGACGGCCAGGTCACGGGCGTTCTCACCTCCGAGGGCGAGATCCCGGCCGACATCGTCGTGTGCTGCGCCGGCATCTGGGGCCCGAAGATCGCCCGCATGGTAGGTCTCAACCTCCCCCTCACCCCCCTGGCCCACCAGCTGGCCTGGACCGGCCCGGTCCCCGCCCTCGCGGGCCAGACCGAGGAGGCGGTCCGCCCGATCCTGCGCCACCAGGACGCCGACCTCTACTACCGCGACCGCTTCGACACCATCGGCATCGGCTACTACGGCCACCGCCCGATGCCGATCTCGGCCGACGACATCCTCTCCTTCGACGAGGCGGACACGGCCGGGGGGATGCCCTCGGTGCTGAAGTTCACCGAGGACGACTTCGAGCCCGCCTGGACGGAGACACAGTCACTCCTCCCCTCGACGAAGGAAGCGAAGGTCGAGGAGGGCATCAACGGTCTGTTCTCCTTCACCACCGACAACTTCCCGCTCCTCGGCGAGTCCCCGGACGTCAAGGGCTTCTGGGTCGCCGAGGCGGTGTGGGTCACCCACTCGGCGGGCGTGGGCAGGGCCATGGCCGAGTGGCTGGTCGACGGTTTCTGTTCCTCCTTCGACCTGCACGAGTGCGACCTCAACCGCTTCGAGCCGCACCAGCTCTCCCCGGAGTACGTCCTGGCCCGCGACTGCCAGAACTTCGTCGAGGTCTACGACATCCTCCACCCCCTCCAGCCGTCCGGGCACCCGCGCCCGATCCGCACCAGCCCCTTCCACACCCGTCAGAAGGAACTGGGCGCCTTCTTCCTGGAGGCGAACGGCTGGGAACGCCCGCAGTGGTACGAGGCCAACGCACCCCTGGTGGCAGGCCGTTCGGTACCCACCCCGGGCGACTGGGCGGCGCAGTACTGGTCGCCGATCGTCGGCGCCGAGGCCCAGGCGACCCGCGAGACGGTCGCGATGTACGACATGACGGCCCTCAAACGCCTGGAGGTGACCGGCCCGGGTGCCGCCGCCTTCCTGGAGGGTCTGACGACCAGCAAGGTGGCCAAGTCGGTCGGCTCGGTGACGTACACCCTGCTCCTGGACCACGACGGTGGCATCCGCAGCGACGTCACCGTGGCCCGCCTCGGCCGCGACCTCTTCCAGGTGGGTGCCAACGGCAACCTGGACCTCGACTGGTTCACCCGTCACCTCCCGGCCGACGGCACGGTCCAGGTCCGCGACATCACCCCGGGCACGTGCTGCATCGGCCTGTGGGGCCCGCTGGCCCGCAAGGTCCTCCAGCCCCTGACGGACGAGGACTTCTCGAACGACGGCCTGAAGTACTTCCGCGCCAAGCGCGCCTACATCGGCAGCGTCCCGGTGACGGCGATGCGCCTGTCGTACGTCGGCGAACTCGGCTGGGAGCTCTACACCACCGCAGACCAGGGCCAGAAACTCTGGGACACCCTCTGGCAGGCGGCGCAGCCGCTGGGCGGCATCGCGGCGGGCCGCGGCGCCTTCAACAGCCTCCGCCTGGAGAAGGGCTACCGCTCCTTCGGCACCGACATGACGTACGAGCACGACCCGTACGAGGCCGGCGTCGGCTTCGCGGTGAAGCTCGACAAGGGCGACTTCGTCGGCAAGGCGGCACTGGAACGCCGTAAGACGGACGTACGACGCAAGCTCACCTGCCTGACGATCGAGGACCCCCGGTCGGTGGTGATGGGCAAGGAACCGGTGTACGACGAGGGTGACCGGCCCGTCGGCTACGTCACCAGCGCCTCCTACGGCTACACGATCGGCAAGGGCATCGCCTACGCCTGGCTGCCCGCCGAACTGGCCATCCCTGGAACGGCGTTGACCATCGGCTACTTCGACCAGCGCGTAGAGGCCGTGGTCGCCGAGGAGCCTCTGTTCGACCCGACGATGTCCCGCCTCCGTGGGTAGGCGCTCCGCTGGGAGGGCGGCGATGAATCTGCGGGCCGGTGGGGGCTGGTCGCGCCCCGCGGCGGAGCCGCAGATGGGTACCGCCCCGCGCCCCTTTCGGGGCGCGGTTGCGCACCCGACTTCGCCGGAGGCGCTCAGCACCCCCAGTCCACTCACCGCAGAAGACGGAGACGCGCGATGAGCCCCCGTACCCCCGGCGCCGAGCTGCCGGAGCACCCCGACTGGCTGTGGCGCACGCCCGAGCCGAAGCGCAGCTATGACGTGATCGTCGTGGGCGGCGGCGGACATGGCCTCGCCACCGCCCACTACCTGGCGAAGAACCACGGCATCACCAACGTCGCCGTGCTGGAGAAGGGGTGGCTGGCGGGCGGCAACATGGCCCGCAACACCACGATCATCCGCTCCAACTACCTGTGGGACGAGAGCGCGGGCATCTACGAGCACTCGCTGAAACTGTGGGAGGGCCTGGAGGAGGAGCTGGACTACCCCATCCTCTTCTCGCAGCGCGGCGTGCTGAACCTGGCCCACAGCCTCCAGGACGTCCGCGACAGCGTGCGCCGGGTGGAGGCCAACCGCCTGAACGGTGTGGACGCGGAGTGGCTGGACGCCGAGCAGGTGAGGGAAGTCTGCCCGATCGTCAACATCTCGCCGGACGTGCGTTATCCGGTGATGGGCGGCACCTACCAGCCGCGTGCGGGCATCGCGAAGCACGACCACGTGGCGTGGGGCCTGGCCCGCTCGGCGGACGCGGCCGGCATCGACATCATCCAGAACTGTGAGGTCACGGGCCTGGATGTGGTCGGCGGCAGGGTGGTCGGGGTTCAGACGACCCTGGGCCCGATCGCGGCGGGCAAGGTGGCGCTGTGCTCGGCGGGCCACAGCTCGGTCCTGGCGGCGATGGCGGGCATCGAACTCCCGCTCCAGAGCCACCCGTTGCAGGCGTTGGTCTCCGAACTCCTCGAACCCGTGCACCCGACGGTGGTGATGTCCAACGCGGTCCACGTGTACGTCAGCCAGGCGCACAAGGGTGAGTTGGTGATGGGCGCGGGCATCGACTCGTACAACTCGTACACACAGCGCGGCGCGTTCCACATCATCGAGGAACAGATGTCGGCGGCCCTGGAACTCTTCCCGGTCTTCGCGCGGGCCCATGTGCTGCGTACATGGGGAGGCATCGTCGACGTGAGCCCGGATGCGTCGCCGATCGTCGGCCTCACCCCGGTGGACAACCTCTACCTCAACTGCGGCTGGGGAACGGGCGGTTTCAAGGCGACCCCGGGCGTCGGCTGGGTCTACGCCCACACGATCGCCCACGACACCCCCCACCCCCTCAACGCCCCCTTCTCGCTCGACCGTTTCACCACCGGCGCGCTCGTCGACGAGCACGGCGCGGCCGCGGTGGCCCACTAGGGATCCCCAAGGGAGCCGAACGACATGCTGCTCATCCCCTGCCCGTGGTGCGGGCCCCGCGACGAGGCCGAGTTCCACTACGGCGGCCAGGCACATGTGCCGTACCCGGAGGACCCGTCGGCCCTCACCGACGAGGAGTGGGCCCGGTACCTGTTCTTCCGCGACAACCCGAAGGGCCCCTTCGCCGAACGCTGGACCCACGCGGCGGGCTGCCGCCGCTGGTTCAACGCGGTACGGGACACCGGGACGAACGAGATCCTGGCGGTGTACCGGGCGGGAGAGGAGCGCCCGGTGGTGGAGGAAGCGAGGCGAACGGCAACCTCCCAGCCCCGGCCGGCGGCATTTTCAGCCCGTCCGGCGATTGAGGACGAGGCCCCTTCAGGGCCGACCGGGGGCCTGGGGGCAGAGCCCCCAGAACTTTCGGGAAGGGGCGGGGTGGGGGAAGAATCCCAGCCGTTCAGACTCCCCACCCGCGGCCGGATCAACAGGAACAACCCGCTCACGTTCACTTTCGACGGCACCGAATACCAGGGCTACGAAGGCGACACCCTCGCCTCCGCCCTCCTCGCCAACGGCATCATCCAAACAGGCACCAGCATCAAGCTCGGCCGCCCCAGGGGCATCTTCTCGGCCGGCGTCGAGGAACCCAACGCCGTCATCCAGATCGAGGCCCCGTTCCCCGAACCGATGCTCCCCGCCCCCACGGTCGAGCTGTACGACGGCCTGGCAGCAACCAGCCTCCCCGGCCAGGGCCGCCTGGCCACGACCCCCGACCCGGCCCGCTACGACGCCGTACACGCCCACTGCGACCTGCTGATCGTCGGCGCGGGCCCCGCAGGCCTCGCAGCCGCCGCAGCGGCCGCCCGCACCGGCGCCCGAGTCATCCTCGCCGACGACCGACCGGAACCGGGCGGCAGCCTCCTGGGCACGGCCGAACACCTCGACTGGGTGGCGGAGACCACGGGCCGCCTGGAAGCGGCCCCCGACGTACGAGTCCTCCTCCGAACCACGGTCTTCGGCTACTACGACGACAACCACCTCCTCGCCGTCGAACGCCGCACCAACCACCTCGGCGCAGCCGCCCCCGAGAACGTCTCCCGCGAACGCGTCTGGCGCATCCGCGCCCGCCGCGTCGTCCTCGCCACCGGCGCCCACGAACGCTCGCTGGCCTTCGCGGACAACGACCGCCCCGGAGTGATGCTGGCCGCCTCGGCGCGTACGTACGTCAACCGCCACGGCGTCCTGCCGGGCCGCAGGGCGGTCGTGTTCACCACGAACGACAGTGCGTACGCGGCGGCCCTGGACCTCACCGCAGCGGGGGTGGACGTGGCGGCGATCGTCGACACCCGCCCCTACCCGGGGGAGTGGGCCGAGCGCGCGAGGGCGGCCGGTATCGAGGTCCTGCCCGGACACGCAGTCGTCGGCACGGAAGGCGACGCGGAAGCCAACGCGGAAGGCGACGCGCGCCTGACCGCCGTATCGGTCGCCCCGTACGAAGGAGAGCCCGCAGAAGCCGGAAAAGCCACCGGACAGCGGGAGTTCGCCGCCGACCTGCTCCTGGTCTCCGGCGGCTGGAACCCGGTGGCCCAGTTGTTCAGCCAGGCGGGCGGCAAGCTCCGCTACGACGGCGCGCTCGGCACCTTCGTCCCCGACACCTGCCGGCAGGCCGTCGAGGTCGCGGGCAGCGCGGCCGGCGTCCTGGACCTGCCCTCGGTCCTCGACCAGGGCGTGGCCGCTGCGTCCCGCGCGCTCGCGGCGGAGGGCTACGCACCCGAGGCACCCCGCCTCCCCGCCCCCGACCCGGCCGCGCAGCCCCACACACCGCCCATGCACGTGTACGCCATCCCGGACGTCTCCGACACCCACTCCTTCGTCGACCTCCAACGCGATGTCAGCGTGGACGATCTGGCCCGCGCCACCGGCGCCGGTATGCGCTCCGTGGAACACACCAAGCGCTACACGACAGCGGGCACCGCCAACGACCAGGGCAGGACGTCCGGTCTCCTGGCCAGTGGCATCGTCGCCGCACTGCTCGGCGTCGACATCTCGGCCCTCGGCACGACCACGTTCCGGCCGCCGTACACCCCCGTCTCCTTCGCCACCCTCGCGGGCCGCGACCGGGGCGCGCTGCACGACCCGATCCGGACGACCGCACTGCACGCCTGGCACATCGAGCACGGCGCGCTGTTCGAGAACGTCGGCCAGTGGAAGCGCCCCTGGTACTACCCGCGGGCCGGTGAGGACATGGAGGCGGCCGTACTGCGTGAGTGCGCCGCCGCCCGGGACAGCGTGGCCTTCATGGACGCCTCCACCCTCGGCAAGATCGACGTACAGGGCCCGGACGCGGGCGTCTTCCTCGACCTGCTCTACACCAACATGATGAGCACCCTGAAGGTCGGCATGATCCGCTACGGCGTGATGTGCCGCCCCGACGGCATGATCTTCGACGACGGAACCGTCATCCGCCTCGCCCAGGACCGTTTCCTGGTCACCACGACGACGGGCAACGCCGCCGCCGTACTGGACTGGATGGAGGAGTGGTCCCAGACCGAGTGGCCCGACCTGCGCGTCCACTGCACCTCCGTCACCGAGCAGTGGGCGACGGTCGCCCTCGTCGGCCCCCGCTCCCGGGACGTCCTCGGCTCCCTCGCGCCCCAACTGGCCGTGGACAACGCGGACTTCCCCTTCATGGCCTGGCGCGAGACGCTCGTCGCGGGCATCGACGCGCGGGTGTGCCGGATCAGCTTCTCCGGTGAACTGGCCTACGAGATCAACGTGTCGCCGTGGGAGGCCCGCGCCCTCTGGGAGGCGCTGTACGAGGCCGGCACCCCGTACGGCATCACGCCCTACGGCACGGAGACCATGCACGTCCTGCGTGCCGAGAAGGGCTACCCGATCATCGGCCAGGACACCGACGGCACCGTCACTCCGCAGGACCTCGGCATGAGCTGGGTGGTGTCGAAGAAGAAGCCCGACTTCATCGGCAAGCGGTCCTACGCCCGTGCCGACGCCGTCCGCCCCGACCGCAAGCACCTGGTCGGCCTGCTCCCGGACGACCCCGGCGCCTTCCTCCCCGAGGGCACCCAACTGGTCGCCGACAGCGTGCTGCCCGCGCCGCCCGTCCCGATGCTCGGTCACGTCACCTCCAGCTACCGCAGCGCCGCTCTGGGCCGGACCTTCGCGCTCGCCCTGATCAAGGGCGGCCGGGAACGCGTCGGCGAACGGCTGTACGCACCCGTGGGCGACCGTCTGGTCCCCGTGACCGTCGCGAGCCCCGTCCTCTACGACCCCGAGGGAGCCCGCCGAGATGGCTGACACCACCACCCTGAGCGCCGCCCGGCCCTCCCCGTCCCCAGCGTTCCCCCTTCCTTCCGCGTCCCCCGTGTCTCCCCTGTCGGACGCGGCCGGCCGTCTGGCCGCCGCCACCCGTACCTCCGCGGGCGCGGTCCGACTCGCCGAACTCCCCTTCCTGGCCCAGCTCAACGTGCGCCTCGACGCCAAGGGAGGGGCGGCGGACGCGGTCGGGCTGGCGCTCGACATCCCGCTGCCACTGGCGCCCAACACCGTCGTACGTACAGGGGAGTTGGTCGCCCTGTGGCTGGGGCCCGACGAGTGGCTGGTCGTGGGGCCGCCCGGCAGCGAACGGGACCTGGAGAGCCGTATCAGGGCGGCGGCGGGCGATGAGCCGGTCTCCGTCACCGACGTCTCCGCCCAGCGCACCACGCTCCTCGTCACGGGCCCCCGCGCCCGCGACCTGCTGGCCCACGGCTGCCCGCTGGACCTGCATCCCCGCGCCTTCGGCGCCGGCCGCTGCGCCCAGACGACCCTGGGCCGCACCCAGATCGTGCTGGTCGCCCGGGACGAGCCCCGGGCCGGATTCTGGGTACTGGTCCGCTCGTCCTTCGCCGGCTATCTGACGGACTGGCTGCTCGACGCGGCGACGGAGTACGTCTGAGGACGTACTCCACGACTCCCGTATCGTCCTGCGCCCTGCACGGTGAGTGGTTCGTGCGGGGCGCAGGGTGATGCCGGGTATGGACGTTCGGGCCGGGGCTGTCCTAGGGTGCATGGCAAGCGCTTTCTAGCCTGACCATGCCAGCGTGCCCGTCGTTGGCAAGCGCGCCTTTCGCCTGCTCACAGCCACTCATACGCTCAGCTCCCCGGACCGGCTGTGCGAAGAGCCGACGCGGGGCTCTGGGCGGAAAGGGAGCGTCTCGTGCCGCACCACGAACCCCAGAGCCCGTCGCGACAACCGCAGACCCCGCCCCCGGCGTTGCCATGGACCCGCAAGTCGTTCCTGCGCGGAATGGCCGCCGCCGGAGTGACCCCACTGCTGCTCCCCGGTCTGCTCCCCACGGCCGCCCACGCCGCGCCCTCGGCCGGGACGGCCAGACCTGAATTCCCGCTGGTGCGAGGCGGATCGGCCACCGACGTGTTCGTGGACGCGGCCGACGACCCCGCCGTGATCCGCGCGGCCGGAGACCTCCAGGCAGACGTCGAACGGGTCGCCGCCGCCCGCCCCCAGCTGATCCACACCCTCCCCGAGAAGGCGGCGCACCTGGTCGTCGTCGGCACGATCGGCGCGAGCCCCGTCATTGACGGGCTCATCGCCCAGGGCCGCCTCAACGTCTCCCGGGTGAAGGGGAGTTGGGAGGCATCGGTGACCCAGGTGGTCGACCGTCCGCTACCCGGGGTGGACCGCGCACTGGTGATCGCGGGCAGCGACCGGCGCGGCACGATCTACGGGATCTACGACACCTCGGAACGCATCGGCGTCTCGCCCTGGTACTGGTGGGCCGACGTGCCCGTGGAGCACCGCGACGAGGTGACCGTGCCGGCGGGCTCCTGCACCCGCCACGAGCCCTCCGTCCGCTACCGGGGCATCTTCATCAACGACGAGCAGAACCTGACCACTTGGTCCCACCGCACCCAGGAACCGGACAAGAACATCGGCCCCGAGACGTACAAGCGGGTCTTCGAACTGCTCCTGCGCCTCAAGGCCAACTACCTCTGGCCGGCCATGCATCCGTACTCCGACTTCTTCAACAAGCACCGCGAGAACCCCGAACTGGCCGAGTACTACGGCATAGTCGTCGGCTCCAGCCACCCCGAGGCCCTGCTCCGCAACGGTGTCCACGAATGGGACCCGTGGGCGGCCGAGCACCGCAACCCCGACGGCAGCCTGCCGGTGTACGACTACACGGTGAACCCCGCTGTCATCTCGGACTACTGGAGAGCCCGGGCCCGCCAGAACGCCACCTACGAGAGCAGTTGGACGCTCGGCATGCGCGGCCTGCACGACAGCGCGCTGGAGACGAAGTACGCCACGACGATCCCCGAGAAGGTCGTGGTGATGAACGACATCATCGCCGACCAGCGCCGGATCCTGACCGAGGAGGTCGGTGCGGCGGCCGAGCCGCAGATCTTCATCCCGTACAAGGAGGTGCTGGACCTGTACAACGCGGGCGTCCAGGTGCCCGACGACGTCACGCTCATCTGGCCGGACGACAACCACGGCAACATGCGCCAGCTACCCAACGACGCCGAGCGGCGGCGGGCGGGCGGCAACGGCATCTACTACCACCTCTCCTACTGGGGCCGCCCGAAGAGCTACCTGTGGCTGGACACCACCCAACCGGCCAAGGTCTGGCAGGAGTTGCGCCGGGTGTACGAGCACGGCGCCGACCGCATGTGGATCTTCAACGTGGGGGACCTCAAGTCGATCGAGAACGGGCTGTCCTTCGCCATGGACGTCGCCTGGGACGTGAACCGGTGGGACGCGGACGACGTCGAGGGCTTCCTGGTCGAGTGGGCCGGCCGACAGTTCGGGCGCCGCCACGGCCGCGAGATCGCCGCGATCCGCACCGAGTACTACCGCCTCGCGGCAGAACTGCGCCCGGAGTTCATCGCCCCGGGCCTGATCTCCGTGGTCCACCACGGCGACGAGGCGAGCCGCCGGACGGCAGCGTACGAGCAACTGCTGGAGCGGGCGCGGACCTTGGGCGCCAAGCTGCCCGAGGCCTACCGGGACGCCTACTTCGAACTGGTCGAATACCCGGTGCACGGCGCCTACTTGATGAACCTGAAGTACTACTGGGCGGACCGCAACGCGCTCGCGCGGCGCCAGGGACGCGGCGCCGGGACGAACCGCTTCGCCGACCTGGCCGAGGCGGCCCACACCACGGAGGCGGCGCTCACCAAGCGCTACAACACCGAGGTGGCGGGCGGAAAATGGGACGGGATCGTCAACCCGTACCCCTCGCAGATCCCGAAGGCCCCGGGCCGCCCGACCGTCACCAGGGTCGCCCGGCAGGAGACGTCGGGCCTCGGGGTGGCGTCGGAGGGCAACGAGACGGGGACGGCCCGCCCGCTGTCCTTCTTCTCCGGCACCCGCGACCGCCGCTTCCTGGATGTCTTCAACACCGGTTTCCTGGCGATGAGTTGGACCGCCGAGGCCAGTCATCCCTGGGTCCGGCTGAGCGAGTCGGGCGGCTCCCTGACCGACCAGACCAGGGTGTGGGTGGAGATCGACTGGGACCGGGTGCCCGAGGGGACGTACGACGCGACGGTCACCGTGAGCGGGTCCGACGCCGGGCAACGGGTCGACGTACCGCTGAGTGTGCGCAACGACGGTGAACGGGCGCGCCGCCTGGCTCGCGGGTTCGTCGAGGCGCACGGGTACGTCTCGATCGACGCCGCGCACACCGACCGCCGGGTGGCGCGCGGCGGGGCCCGCTGGCGTACCGTGCGGGGGCTGGGCCGTCGCACGGGCGCGGTGGAGGCGGTGCCGTCGACGGCGGCGCCGGTCACGGCCGACTTCGCCGCCCGGGCACCGGAGTTGAGATACCGGGTGCGTTTCAGCAGTACCGGCACCTTCTCGGTCACCGTCTTCCGGCTGCCGTCGCTCGACGAGCGGGGCCGACGACGGGTGGCGGTGTCGCTCGACGACCAGCCGGTGACGGTCCTGTCCGGGCAGTCCGTCGCCACCGGCAACCGGGGTGACGCCTGGGCCCGCCAGGTGGAGGACGGTGTCGAGAGACTGACGGCCACGGTGACGGTCACCGAACCCGGCGAACACGAACTGCGGCTCTTCATGGTCGACGCGGCGATCGCCGTGGACCAGATCGTGATCGACACGGGCGGACTGCCGGTCAGCTATCTGGCTCCGCCGGAGAGCTACCACCCGGTGTTCAACCCGGGTCCGCGAGGGGAGTAGCCGGGCAGGCAGGGGTCGGCGTACATCGGATCTATCTTCGGCGGACGTGAATCCGGACGGGAATATTGACCGCCCATCTGGTCTAGTCCTACGCTCGCCTCGAAGGATAGATCCGATGAATCGCCAACCCCTGGAAAGGGGTCCCCGGAAAGGTCGTATTGGCATGCCCATGACTCCCGCGACTCCGTCGAGGCGTACGGTTCTGGCAGCCGGAGGCTTATTACTCGCCTCGGGCGCCGTCTGGTCGACGACCCGGTCGACGGCCTCCGCGGCTCCTGCGGCCTCCGCCGCGTCCCCCACGGACGGCTGGACGAAGACCACGTTCACGTACGGCATGCACAAGCCGTGGAACCTGGACCTGAGCGACCGGTACAGCAACAGCGGCGGCGTCCACCGCATGTGGGTGTACGACACCGACGAGCCCCTCTCGCAGGGCAGTTCCACCGACCCGCGCACCGAGATGCGCTGGAAGCAGGAGTACACGTCCGGCCGGCACATGTGGGACGCCGACGTGTACCTCCCGGCCGGCACGAACGGCGCGACCTTCGTACAGATCCTCCGCGTGATCCACCCCGCCGGCACCCCGGCCACGGACTTCATGCTCAACGCCTACAACGCGAACGGCGGCACCGTACGGGCGTACGACCGCACGGTCCTGAAGACCAATGCGTACGACACCTGGTTCAACGTCAAAATCGCGCACAACGCCTCGGCAGGCAGCGTGGACGTCTATTTCGACGACGAGTTGGTCCTCGCGACGCAGGACCGGGGCCCCGCCACCCGCCACTTCAAGAACGGCGTCTACCACCACGGCGCCGGACGGGCCGAAGCACGCTTCCGCAACCTCACCTACTGGACGCGGTGAGCCGTGCGGAGACGAAGCGCACTCACCGCGCTCGGCGGACTCGGCCTCGCCGGCGCCACCGCCGCGATCCTGCCGGGACGGGCCCAGGCCGCCGACGAGGTCCACTTCCAGAACCGCGGCAGCGTCGAGGGCTGGGACCACGCCTACACACAGAAGGACGGCGTGATCGAGACCGTCGACTCGCCGACCTACAAAGGCGCGCACGCGCTCGCGGCGACCCAGACGTACATCGACGAGACCGGGGGCTACCACTCCGAGGTGATCCGGCGCGGCGCGCAGAGCGTCGGCGAGGACCGGTACTACGGCCAGGCGATCCGGCTCGCGTCCGACTGGACCTTCCACAACCAGAACGTCACCTTCCAGCAGTGGTCGCCCGAAGACCCGGAAGGGCCCTGGCTGTTGATGTTCGTCATCGGATCGGAGATCCGGTTCGGCGGTTCCGGGGGCATCAACGGCACGGCCGGGTCGATCAGCGGTCTGCGGGGCACCTGGATCCGGATCGTCACCCGGCTGAAGCTCGACGGCGACGGCCGGGGCGCCTTCGAGGTGTGGCTGAACGGCACGCGGACGGTGAGCCGGACCGGCATCACCGTACTGCCGTCCACTTCGCGGACGATCCGCTGGTCCAACGGGATCTACTGCACCGCCTGGCGCGATGGCACGCCCAGCGGCCCGCGGACCCTGACGATCCTGCACGACAACCATCGGATCGCCTCGACCTATGCCCTGGCCGAACCGGCCAACTGGGTCTGACGCCGACGATGCCACACTCCCCCCTCCTGGAGGCACCCGCATGACCTCTCGAAGAGCAGTGCTCGGCTCGGCGCTGGGCGGTACGACACTTGCCGCCCTGCCCCAGGTCGCCCAGGCAGCCCAACCCGCCCAGGCCGATCCCGCCGGTCCGGCAGGCGATGCCGCCGTGGCCGGCCGCCGCCCCTGGAAGCTTCGCAACCGCATGGACTCGGACGCGGCCTGGGCCGGCTTCCTGCGCAAGCAGGACCTGCTGTGGCGCAGAGTGCCCACGCTGTGGCACGAGGGCCCGTTCCTCGGGGACGGGCGGCTGGGCAGCATGATCTACAGGGAACCGGGCGCGAACGCCATCCGCTTCACCGTCCAGCACGGCGAAGTCCAGGACCACCGCCCGGAGTTGGGGAGCGGCTGGGGCACCTGCAGGCTCCCCGTGGGACACCTGACGCTGGACCCGGTCGGCACCATCACCGCGGTGGACTGGCGGCTGAGCCTGTGGAACGCCGAACTGACCGGCACGATCACCACGGACAAGGGCACCCTGACCCTCGCCGCCCTCATCCACGACGGCGTCCTAGCCGCCCGCGTCACGGCGGACGGCGACGAGGAGGTCCGCTGGACGTTCCACCCGGAGGAGGCGATCAGCCCCCGCAAGGTCAGCGAGGCCCCGCCGGCGGACTACGTCCCGAACCCACCGTGGACGACCCGGACCACCGGCGGTGTCGAGCAGGTCCTCCAGCCCCTGACAGGCGGCGGCCAGACCGCGACGGCGTACCGCAAGTCGGGCGACACCCTCGTCCTCACCGTCGCGCACAGCCACCCGTCGGACACGCGGGCGGGGGAAGCCTCGCTCAGCAGAATCCGCCGAACCGCCGCCTCGTACACGGCCCTGCGCACCCCGCACACCCGTAACTGGCACGCGTACTACCGCAAGAGCTTCGTCTCGTTCCCCGACGAGCGGCTGCAGAGCTTCCACTGGATCCAGCTCTACAAGGTCGCGTCGGCGAGTGTCGCCGGCGGCCCGCCGATGGCCACCTGCGGCCCCTGGCTGGAGCCCACGCCCTGGCCGGCGGTGTGGTGGAACCTCAACGTCCAACTGGAGTACTGGCTCATCCACGGCTCCAACCACCTGGAACTCGACTCGCTGGCCACCACCCTCCGCCAGAACCAGGAACAACTGACCGCGAACGTGCCCGCCGCCTACCGCTCGGACAGTGCCGGAGTGGGCCGCAGCTCCGACATGTTCGCCAACCGGGGCGTCGGCAGGCCCGGCACCGGCGCCGAAGTGGGCGATCTGACCTGGGCCCTGCACAACGTGTGGCTGAGCTACCGCCACAGCATGGACGACAAGCTGCTGCGGGACACCGTCTATCCCCTGCTCCGCCGGGCGATCAACTACTACCTGCACTTCCTCCAGCCAGGAGACGACGGCAGACTGCACCTCCCGTCGACCCTCTCCCCGGAGTACCCGGTCGTCCCCCCGCAGGACACCAACTACGACCTGTCGCTCATCCGTTGGGGCTGCACCGCACTCCTGGAGGCGACGGAACGCCTGGGCGTCGACGACCCCCTGGCACCCCGCTGGCAGGAGACCCTGGCCAGGCTGACGCCGTACCCCGTGGACGGCAACGGCTTCATGATCGGCGCGGACACCCCGTACGCGCAGTCCCACCGCCACTACTCCCACCTGCTGATGGTGTATCCGCTGTACCTGGTGAACTGGGACCAGCCGGAGCACCGCGAGCTGATCGAGAAGTCGGTCGTCCGCTGGCACGCGCTGACCGGCGCCCACCGCGGCTACAGCTACACGGGCGCCGCGTCGCTGTACGCGATGATGGGCCGCGGCGACACGTCACTGACCTACCTGAAGAAGTTCTTCGACCCGACCACGCGCTACCCGTGCCGGGCCAACACCCACTACACGGAGGCCGGTCCGGTCATCGAGACCCCGCTGTCGGCCTCCCAGTCCCTGCACGACATGCTCTGCCAGAGCTGGGGCGGCGTCGTACGGGTTTTCCCGGCCGTCCCGTCCACCTGGCCGGACGTCACCCTGCACGACTTCCGCACCCAGGGCGCGTTCCTGGTCAGCGCGGCCCGCACGGCCGGCGCCACCCGCTTCATCCGGATACGAAGCCTGGCCGGCGAACCCCTGCGCCTGGCCCACGACCTGACCGGCGGTCCGCTGACGGCGGTACTGGACGACGGCACCCCGGCCCGCACGCACACATCGGAGGACGGCACCCTCACGATCGACCTGGCCAAGGGCCGGGAGGTGCTGCTGTACGCGGGGGAGCGGCCCGACCTCGTGATCGGCCCGGTGCTTCTGGGGGAGCGGGGGGAGCCCTGGGGGCTGCCGTAGAGCCGTGCGGCATTCCTGCTGGGCGCGGCATTCCTTCCCGACTGGGCTACTTGCGCGTTGTCGTGACGGAATGGAAATCGAACTCTGAGCTGGATCTGAGCTAACTCTGCTCGGTTTTGTCTGTATTGGGCAAAAACTGATACAGGAAAAATCGTCAGGATGTCAATAGCCTCGGAGTTCCGCCGCGACTCAGTAAGCACGCGGTCCCCATGTCGCCCCACAGAGAGCGTCGTTGGAGCCAAACCATGTCTCACGCTCGACCGTCCGGCTCTCCTCCCCCCACCGCTGAGCGCTACCGTGCCCGTCTGCTCCGCTACGTGTACCGATTCACCTCAGGAGACAGGCACCGCGCCGAGGACATCGTGCAGGAGACGATGTTGAGGGCCTGGCTCGCCGCCGACCTCGACCGGCACGACGAGGACCGCCGGATCGCCTGGCTCTACCGCGTCGCCCGCAATCTCGCGGTCGACGCCCACCGGCGCGACCGGGCCATCCCGGTCGGCGTGATTCCGGACGGAATGGTGCACCGGCCGGACAGTGCCGGCGACCTGGCCGACGGCGTCGCCACCCGCCAGGTCGTCCGGCTGGCCCTGGCGGGACTGTCGCCCGAGCACCGCGAGGTGCTGTTCCACATCCACTTACGCGACCACACCCGGGCGGAGGCCGCGCGGACCATCGGCGTCCCGCAGGGCACCGTCAAGTCCCGCAACCACTATGCCCTGTTGGCGCTACGAGACCAGATCCAGGCGGCATGAGGAACACCGACCCCTTCGTCTTCTTCCGGCAGCACAGCGACACCATCTACCGGGTGCTCGGCATCGCCGGGGCGCTGCTGCTGGTCTTCCTGCTGCTGCGCGTGTGGGCGATGCGCTGGGGCGGCTGGCGCGCGGCCTGGGCGCGGCTGCGCCGTGAACTGGCCGTCACCCGTTACGCGTTCACCGCGCCTGTGCGGGCCTGGTACCGCCACCGGAGCAGTCTGCGGCTGCTCGTACGGCGGTTGGGTGCCCCCGAGACCTGGCGGGACGCCGAACGGGCCCTGGCCGCGGCCCGGTTGGCCGCCGCACCGGCCCGACCGTACGCCGCGCTGGTGGACTCCGACTCGGTCGCCGTGCTCCTCGCCGGGACCGAACTCCCGCAGCCCGACCCCGACGGGGTGTGGTGGACTGAGCCGGACGAACCGGAGCGCTGGCTCGTGGCCCGCGCGGACCTGCCCTCGGTGACACCGGAGGCGGCCGACATCCGCCCGATCATCGTCGCTGTCGGTGAGGTGGACCGGTCGGCGGCCTTCCTCGACTTGGCCGTCGGTCCGCCCGTGCTCTCCGTCACCGGGAACGACCGGGCGGCCACGGCCCTGGTCCAGGCGGTCGCCGCGCAGCTCGACGTACGGCTGCCGAGCCCGCTGGTCGTCGTCGCCGAGGGCGTGCACCAGAACTACCCGGGCCCTCCGGTGCGGTCCGCCTACCGGACCGCCCGGGAGACCCCGCCCCGGCTCGGTATCGCGCCCGTGCTGATCGCGGCCGAACTGCCGGACCCGCTGCCCCCGGAGTTCGCCGCCCCGCCCGGGGACGACCCCACGGTCCGGGCCGTGGTCCTGGGCCCCGGCCGGGGGTACGTCCGCTCGCTGCTGACCGACCGGCACGGCCGGGTGGCCGTCACCGGGACCCCGCTGCTGGCCCGCTGCGGCCCGCTGGGCAGCGCCGTGGCCAAGGTGCTGCCCTCGATCCCGCCCGTCCTACCGCCCGCCCCGGCCGCCGAGGCCTCGACGGGACTGGACGGCCGCCAGGCGCGCGACCTGTTCGAGGAGGAGGAGGGGGGCACTCCGACCGGGACCGGGGAAGGAGCGGCGATCGTCGCCCGCGCCACCTCCGGTACGGCCGCCACCACCTCCGTGACCTCCCTGCACGAGAGCGGCGAGGCTTCTCTCTCCGAGGCCCCCCGCCCCGGCGCCTCCCGCGCGGCCGATCCCCGCGGCCCGGTTTCCGCTCGGGCCACCGGCCCCGGCACCACGTCCACGCACAGCTGACCCCCGCGCACGGTTGGACCCAAGTGAACCTCATCCTCACCACCGCCGACCCGGCCGGGCGCCGGGCGGACCATCTGCTCGACCTGCCCGAGGGAGCCACGGTCGGCGACCTCGGCGCCGCCCTGGAGGCGGGGCCGCTGTATCTGGGCGACCGGCTGCTCGGCCCCGATCTGCCCGTCGGCGCCAGCGGCATCCGGGAGGGTGTCGTGGTCGGCCTGGGCGCCCCGGTGCCGGCCGGCACCGCCACCCGCGCCTGGGAACCGCCGTCCTCCGACCCGGAGCTGGTGGAGATCCGGCATGTGGGCGGGCCCGGCGCGGGGCGGTCCTGGCGGCTGGGCCCGGGCAGTCACGAGGCCGGCACCAACCGGGGGTGCGCCCTGCGGCTGGACGGCGGGGGCGCGCCCGAGCAGGGCGTGTGGATCACCGTCGGGACGGACGGCACGGTGACCTACCGGCTGCCCGAGGACTCAGACCCGGCCCGCTGCGGGCTGCGCAGCCTGACCCCGCCGCCGCCCGTCGACCCGGAGACCGGGACTCCGCTGACCGCCGAGGAACCGGCGGGCCCGCAGGACGGCGGCCCCGGCGGGCACACCCCGCAGCCCGCCCGGCCGGGCCCCGACGGTCTGCCGCAACAGCCCCCGCCGCCCCCGGTCGGCTGGCTTCCGCCGCCGGACGACGGCTCGGAGGACTGGCCCGAATACGCCGATCTGTCGCTCGGCGACCATCTGCTGCGGCTCTGCCCGCTGTTCGACCCGGACGCGGCCGTCAACCCCTCGGCAGACGGCCTGGCCATCGAGTACAACCGGCCGCCGCGCATCGCCCCGCACCTGGACAGCGAGCAGATCCGGATGCAGGGTCCGCCCGGCGAACGCGGCTCACGGCCGTTCCCACTGCTGATGATGCTGATGCCGCTGGTCATGGGCCTCGTCATGATGAGCCTGTTCCGGTCCTTCTACTTCATCATCTTCATCTTCTTCACGCCGATGATGGCGGTCAGCAACTGGATCATGGGCCGCCGCACCGGGCGCAAGCAGCAGGAGGAGGCACTGCGCGTCTACCGGCTGCGCCGCGCCTCCCTGGAGCTGGAGATGCGCGACGCGACCGTGGCGGAACGGCAGTTGCGCAACATCACCTTCCCCGACCCGGCCACCGTCCTGCTCACCGCCACCGGCCCCGGCAGCCTGCTGTGGCAGCGCCGCCGCCGCGACCCCGACCACCTCACCCTCCGGCTCGGCACGGTCACCCGCCCGTCCCTCAAGCGCATCGACGACCAGGCCCGCGAGTCCAACCACCGCCAGGTGCACTGGCGTCTGGCCGACGTGCCGTTCGGCGTCGAGCTGGCCGACTTCGGGGTGGTGGGCCTGTCCGGGCCCGGCGACACCCCTCGTACGGTGGCCTGCTGGGCCGTCGCGCAGGCCGCGGTCCTGCACAGTCCCCGGGACCTGCGGATCGTCGTCCTCACCGACGACGCGCACGCCGACGCCTGGAACTGGGTGCGCTGGCTGCCGCATCTGCGGCCCGACCGCGGCGGCTCGGTCATCTCGCTCGGCAACGACCCGGAGAGCACCGCCCACCGCGTCAACGAACTGATCGCCGACATCCAGGCCAGGACGTCCGCCGCCACCTCCGCGCTGGGCCACACCCTGCTGCGCGAACCGGACATCCTCGTCGTCCTCGACGGGGCCCGGCGGCTGCGGGACGTGCCCGGCGTCGTCCAGGTCCTGACCAGCGGGCCCGGCGTGCGGATCTTCAGCCTGTGCGTGGACGAGCGCGAACGGCTGCTGCCCGAGGAGTGCACCGCCGTCATCACGACCGAGGGCAACCGGCTGACCGTACGGGCGTCCGGAGTACCCTCCGTCGAGGACGTCCGGGCCGACCTGGTCGGCGCCGACTGGTGCGAGGAGGTCGCCCGCGCGCTGGCGCCCGTACGGGACGTCACGGTCGACGGCGACTCCGGGCTGCCCTCCGACGTACGGCTGCTGCCACTGCTCGGCCAGGAACCGCCCGACCCTGCCGCAATCGCGGCGAGTTGGGCCCGCCGGCCCGCCTCCACCACGTTCACGCTCGGCGCCGGGTACGAGGGCGAACTCCGCCTCGACCTGGTCAGGGACGGGCCGCACGGGCTGATCGGCGGCACCACGGGATCCGGCAAGTCCGAACTGCTCCAGACCATGATCGCCTCGCTGGCCGCCGCCAACCGGCCCGACGAACTGGCCTTCGTGCTGGTCGACTACAAGGGCGGCAGCGCCTTCCGCGAGTGCGCCGAACTCCCGCACACCCTCGGCATGATCACCGACCTGGACGGCCATCTGGTGCAGCGGGCGCTTGCCTCGCTGGACGCCGAACTGCGCCGCCGTGAGCGCGTACTGGCCGACGTCGAGGCCAAGGACCACCCCGAGTACCGAGCCAAGCGGGCCCGCGACCCGAAGCTGCCCGCGCTGCCCCGCCTGCTCCTGGTCATCGACGAGTTCGCCACCCTTGTAAGGGAGTTGCCCGAGTTCGTGCCGGGTCTGATCAGCCTCGCCCAGCGCGGCCGCTCGCTCGGCCTGCACCTCGTGCTCGCCACCCAGCGGCCCGGCGGCTCGGTCAGCAACGAGATCAAGGCCAACACCAACCTCCGGATCGCCCTGCGCGTGACCGACCGCTCCGAGAGCCAGGACATCATCAACGCGCCGGAAGCGGCCAGCATCTCGCCCTCCACCCCCGGCCGCGCCCTCATCCGGCGCGGCGCCGGCGCCCCCACCCCGTTCCAGACGGCCTGGGTGGGCGCCGAGCGCGCCGGAGCCGTCGCCGCACCCGAGTCGGCGACTTCGTCCCGTCCCGTACGAGGTGTCGAGCTGACCTGGAACCGGCTGGGCCGCCCCGCCGAACTGGCCGCCGCGGAGGACGAGCACGACTTCGCCGAGTACGCCACCAGTGGCGAGGAACCCGTCACCGACCTGAGCGCCCTGGTCGAGGCCCTCGGCCGGGCCGCCGAACTCCTCGACGACTACAAGCCGCAGCGCAGCCCCTGGCTGCCCCCGCTGGCCGAGACCGTCCGCATGGAGTCCCTGCCGCCCTGTCCGCCGCCCGAGCCCGGTGGGCTGCCGCTGGTGCCGTACGCCCTCATGGACGTCCCACAGTTCCAGCAACAGCGGCTCGGCACGATCGACTTCGCGAGTTTCGGGCATCTCTACGTCATCGGCTCGCCCCGCTCCGGACGCACCCAGTTCCTGCGGACCGTCGCGGGCTCCGCCGCCCTCGTCATCCCCAGCTCCGATCTGCACATCTACGGCATCGACGCGGCCGGCGGCGGCCTTGCCGCCCTGGAGTCGCTGCCGCATTGCGGCGCCGTCGTCTCACGGCACGACACGGAACGCCTGGAGCGGCTGATCTCCCGCCTGACCGCCGAGTTGACGATCCGTCAGCGTCTGGTGTCGCAGCACAGTGCCGCCGGCATCGGCGAACTGCGCGCCAAGCTTCCCAAGGACCGCCGCCCGGCCCATCTGCTGCTGTTCATCGACGGCTGGGACGCGCTCAGCGCGATGCTCGACGACTACGACGGGGGCCGGCTGCACTCCGAGGTCGTGCGGCTGCTGAGGGAGGGCGCGGCGACCGGCATCCATGTCATCGCCACCTCCGAGCGCATCCTGCTGGGCGGCCGGCTCGCCGCCCACAACGACAGCCGGTTCCTGCTCAAGCAGGCCGACCTCAGCGACTACAACGTCGCCGGAATGGGCCGCAGCAAGGTCCCGGCGCACATCCCGCCCGGCCGCGGCTGGCACGCCCCCAGCGGGGTCGAGGCGCAGATCGCGCTGCTGCCCACCGAGGAAGGCGTCGACCAGGGCGAGGCCCTGGCCGAGATCGGCCGCCGCACCACCGCCCGCGACTCCGCCCTCCCGGTCGTCCGCCGCCCCTTCCGCATCGAGGAACTCCCCTCCCTGATCGGCTTCCAGGAGGCTGCGGACCGCGTACCGGAGGCCGAGCGCCGTCCGCTGTGGGCCCTGTTGGGCATCGGCGGCGACGCGGCCGAACCCCTCGGCTTCGACTTCGCGGCCAGCGGCGGCTCCTTCATGGTCGCCGGGCCCCCGCGTTCGGGGCGCAGCACGACGCTCGCCTCCATGTGCGTGTCCCTGCTGATGGGCGGCACGGCACTCGTCGTCCTCGCGCCGCGCGACTCACAGCTGCGGCAGCTCGCCGCGCACGACCTCGCCCAGGTGATCACCGACCACGACCCGTCGGCGGACGCGGTCACCCAGGCCCTGCGCGCGGTCGCGGGCAAACCGGTGGTCGTGGTCGTGGACGACGCCGACCTCCTGCTGGCCTGCGGGGCCGACAAGGTGCTCCGGCAGGTCGCCACCTCGGGGCGCGACCGGCAGCAGGGCCTGCTCCTGGCCGGGCTGCCCGAGTCGATGAGCTCCCTCGGCTGGGTCGGCATCGCCCGCCGCTCGCGGCGCGGCATCCTGCTCGGGCCGAAGTCGATCGGCGAGGGCGACCTCATCGGCGTGCGGATCTCCTCCGAGCAGGTCCGTACACCGCTGGCCCCCGGCCGCGGCTGGACGGCGAGCGAGGCGGGCGCGCCGATCGCGGTCCAGGTGCCGCTCACCGTGCTGGACGGCTGAGCCGCCCGGTCACCGCGGACGAGCAAGACGTAAGGGGGGTGGGGCCGCCGGACAGCGGCCCCACCCCCCTTTACGCGTAACTGGCCTTACCGGGTCAGGCTTTCGCCTCGTTCTGGGCCTTGAGGACCTCGTTGGCGATGTCCTGGTCGGACTCGGCGATCGAATTGCCGATCTCCGTGAAGCTCTTGCCGTACTCCCCGATGTTGCTGGCCGAGGACTTCATCTGCTTGCTGAAGGCGTCGTACGCGTCCTTGAGCGCGGGGCTGGCCTTCTCGAAGACGAGGCCGTCCTGGAGCAGGCCGCTCACCGTCGTCTCCAGATTGGCCAGTTCGTTGGAGATGTCGGTGAGCTTGTTGCCCATGGTCGTGGCGGCCCGGGCGATCTCGTCGTAATCGAAAAGGACATCGGGATTTCCTGCTGCCATCGTGTTCCTCCTGAGGGGTGACCGACTGCTCGGGCTACGGGGCTGGTGACGGGGTCAGAGGGCTACTGGCCGCTGCTGTTGACCTTCTCGGCGATGTCGTGGTCCATCCCCTTCACCGACTCCATGATCTTGCGGAACTGCTCGGCGTAGCCCTTGATGCTGTCGGTGGCCTCCTTCAGGGAGTTGGTGAACTTCTCGTACTGCGACTGGAGGGCGGGGCTGGACTCGGTGAGGACGAGGGCGGTCTCCAGGAGGCCGTCCACTTCGAGCTTCGCCTCGTCCATGCGCGGGACGAGGGTGTGGTCGACGCTCGTGTCCAGGATGTTGGCGACACGCTCGATCTCGGTGTACGAGAGGCTGATGTTGGCTGCCATGGGGGAGGGGTCCTTTCCCGATCTCTACTCTTCGTCTTCGTCTTCGGGGGTCACCCATTCCGCGTCCGGGCCGGAGCGGGTGGAGACGGTGACCTTGCCGTCCTGGTCGGTGCTCGTCATGGTTCCCGAGCCGTCGTCGCCGATCGCGAAGACGCTGGTGGTCTTCGAACCGTCCGCGTAGGTGGTGACCATGGTGTAGTCGCGGGCGTCGAAGGCGTCCTTGGTGCCGTTGCCCGGCGGATCGATGACCTGCGGGGCGGAGTCGTACGTCGTCACCGACGTGTAGGACTGGCCGTCGGGGGTCGTGATCGTCGACGTCTCCTTCATGACGTCGTACTTGTCGTTCAGCTCGACCTTGACCTCGACCTTCCCGTTCTCGTCCTCGTAGGTGTACGTGGTCGGCGGGTCGGCGGAGGGCTTCTCCGGCGCGGTGCCCGGCGGGTCCGGGGCGTCCTTGTCGTTCTGCCAGGTCTCGCACCAGGAGGGGGCGCCGTCGGCCCGGCAGACCTCACCGATGTCGGCGTCGGGATGCTGGTCGAAGTACTCGCCGGCGCCGATCTTGTCGAGGTAGGCGTCCCAGGCGGTCTTGTCCTCCTGCCAGTCCTCGTACGCCTCAGTGTCGTTCTTCCAGTCGTCGAGGCCGATGCTGGAGCCCATGAGTCCGGCCGCGCTGGAGAGCTGGGAGTCGGCGTCGAAGAACGTGTTGGCGACGGAGCTGAAGACATCGGCCAGTTCGCCGAGCCCGTCCTTGGCCTGCTTCGTACGGGAGCTGGAGCGGCGGTAGAAGAGGTTGAAGGCCGAGGAGAGACCGGAGTCGCCGAAGACCGCCCTGCGCTCGCTGGCGGTGTCCTCGCCCACCTCCTTGAACGCACCGGTCGCGCCGCCCGAGTCGGCCTGGTCGGCCAGCTCGTGCATCTTCTTCTGGACCGTGTGCAGGGCCGAGTAGTCGATGGAGAAGTCCGCCACGCGTCGTACCTCCTGGGGTGCTGTCCGCCTCTTCCGACCTCTCCACGCACGAGGACCCCAGGAAGGTTCAATGGGCAATATTTTCCCGGGCGTTGAACCATCGCGGGGTCCTGGTGCGTGGACGGTACGGACGATGGCCCGCAAGCACGTCCCGTGAAATGTCCCGCGTTACGTCCCGCGTGCGTCCCGACGTACGTCCCGGAAGCAGAAGGAGGCGCCCCGATGGCTCGTCCCGCCGACTGGAGCGCGCTCGGCATGGGCGGTGACCCCACCCCGGGCGACGCCGCCCGGATCGACGAGATCATCACCTCGCAGGGCGCCCTGGTCACCCTGGCGGACACCATCGACTCCGGACTGACGGAGATCAAGAACACCACGGACGGCGCCTTCATCGGCGAGACCGCGGACGCGCTGCGCAAGGTGATCGACGGCGATCTGCGCAACTACGTCACCACGTTCCGCCAGGCCCACGAGGACGCCCAGGCAGCGCTGCGGACCTTCGTCGGCGTGATGCTCACCCAGCAGCAGCGGGCCGACGCCGCCCTGACCGCGGCGGCCGCGCTGGCCGAGGACGACGACGCGGGACGCGAGACGCACAAGGCCACCGCCGAGGACGCCAAGGACGTCCTGTCACAGGCCGCCGACACTGCGGCGAGCGCGCTGACCACGGCGGCGGAGAGCATCGCCTCGCCGATCGACGAGTGCGAGGAGTTCTGGAAGGCGCTGGGCTGGCTGGCGCTGATCCTCATCATCCCCGCGATCATCGTCGGCGGCCCGCTGGCGCTGTTCGCCATCGGGCTCAACGTCGCACTGCTGATCAAGACGGCGGTGGACTTCTCCCAGGGCAAGGCGAGCGTCACCCAACTGGTGCTCTCCATCCTGGGTGTCATCGCGCCCACCACCAAGGGCATCAACGTCGGCGCGGTGTTCAAGGGGCTGAAGGGGGCCGGTGTCTCCGCCTTCCAGGGCGGCAAGAACCTGCTCCTGGGCGGGCCCAACGCGCTCGGGCTGCTCGGCCGCATGACGTTCGGCGTCGACGACGCCTTCCGGGCCACCGGGGTCTGGCTGAACGGCGGCCTGCGCGGCATCAACGGGGTGAAGTTTACGCCCCTGATGTTCATGCCGGGGCTGAAGGGCTTCACCATGGGCGGGGCCGGCCTGGGCAAGGGCTTCGGTGTCGTCCCGGTGGCCAGCGAGCTGACCGTCATCAACCTGCTGGGTGTGAAGAGCTTCTTCGCGGTGCGCACCGTGATCAGCGGCCTCAACGGCATCGGGCGGCTCGGCGGTTCGCTGGGCAGCGCGATGCTGAACGGCGTGCGCGGGCTCAACGGGCTGCGGTTCTTCCTGCCGGTCGCCGCGGACGAGATGGGCAACGGCCTGCTCTTCGCGCTCAGGATCGGCTTCATCGACCGCGGCGTCTTCGGCATGTACCGGTACGGGGCCTTCGCCGGGGGCCAGTTCCTCGGCATGTCGAGCAAGATCAGCGGCGCCGCCGCGTCGGGGCTCACGCTGCTGCGGCCCGGTGCCGACCTGGGTGGCCTCTCGCACGTCAACCTGACCGGCTTCACCCCCACCCCGGCCGGCGGGCTCGGCTCGGGGCTGACGAGCCTGCCGCCGCTCAACCTGTCGCCCACGTTCGGCAACATCAACCTCACCGGCGGTCTGAGCGGGCTCGGCGGGTCCTTCACCGCGCCCGTGCCCGCCATCAGCGCCCGCATCACCGACCTGCCGGCCGTCTCCGGGCTGAGCGGCGTGCACGTGCCCCGGCTGGGCGGGCTCGGCAGCGTCAACGTGCCCCAGCTGAGCGGGCTCGGCAGCGTGAGCATGCCGCAGCTGGGGCAGATCAGCCAGGTCGGGGCGGTCGGCGTGACCGGGCTCCGGGGCGCCGACCTCGCCGTGGGGGACATCGCGGCCGTCGGCGTCGCCCGGATCGACGTACCGAGTCTGGGTTCGGTGGCGTCCGGGCCGACCGCGGTGCGGGTGGACATGCCGTCGATGGACGCGCGGGTGACCGACATCCCGTCGGTGAACGGCCTCGGGTCTGTGTCGACGCCGTCCGTCGGCCATTTCGACGTCCCGGCCGTCTCCCAGGTCAACGTGGGCACGGTGGGCCTCGGGCAGGTCAACGTGCCCGCGGTGAACATGGGAGGCGTGCCGGACGTCCCCGCGGTGGGCGTGCACCAGGTCGGCACGCCGAGCCTGGGTGCGCTGTCGACCGGCCCGACGACCGTACGGGTGGACGCCCCGGCGATGTCCGCGCGGCTGACCGACATTTCCTCGGTGAACGGCATCGGCTCGACCCTGGGGCGCGTCGACGTCCCGTCGGTCGGCAGCGTGAACGTGCCGTCCGTCGGCCGCGTCGACGTCCCGGCCACCGGAACCGTGAACCTGAACATGTCGACGGCGGGCAGGGTGGACGTCCCGGCCTCCGGAATCGTGAACGTGCCGTCCGTCGGCCGCGTCGACGTCCCCTCGGTCGGCAGCGTGAACGTGCCGTCCGTCAACCGCATCGACATCCCGGCCACCGGAACCGTGAACCTGAACATGTCCACGGCCGGCCGCGTCGATATCCCGGCCACCGGCAGCATGAACGCGCCGTCCGTCGGCCGCCTGGACATCCCGGCCGGCGGCGGCGTGAACCTGCCGTCCGTCGGCCGCTTCGACATCCCGGCCACCGGAAACGTGAACGGGCCGGGGGCAATCGTGTCGGACGTCCCGGCCGGGGCCGCCCACGTGGAGGTACCGCCCGTCGCGGCCGCCGGCCGGGTGGACGTGCCCGTCAGCGGCACGCCCGCGGTGAACCCGGCGCCGGCGAACGCGCTGGGGGGGACCCCGGCACCGGGCGGCGTCCAGCACACCGCCACGGGCGGGCTCGACGGCAGCCCGGCCACGCACGTCCCGCCGCCCGGCACCGGGGGACCGGCCAGGAACGGCACCCCGGGCCTGCCGGGCAACGACAGCCTCATCGTCGACCTGCCGAAGCTCGGCCGCGTCGACCTGACGGCCTTCCGCGACCAGCACCGCAACATCCGGGTCTTCATGCAGCAGGGCGAGCCGTCCCTCGACTTCCAGCACACCTTCACGAACATCCCCGGGCTGCCCAACGTGCGGGTCGAGGTCACCCCGACGGCCAACGGGCCGCGGGTCGTCCCGGCCACCCCGGGGGTCCAGGCGACGTACCAGACCCCGCAGGGCGGCGGCGACCAGTTCCTCCGGGTGGAGCACGACCTCGGGAACGGCTCGGTCCAGCAGACGGACTATTACCTGAACGCCGCCCGCAACCACCAGCAGATCGGCACCAGGGTCGTCGAGGGCATCGAACTCCGGCCCCTCACGAACCAGGCCCCGCCGCCGAGCACCTCCATGGCCGGATCCTCCGGATCCAGCAACGCGCCCGCCCACTCGGTCAATGTGCCCGGCCTGGACGGCGTCCGCGTGGACATCACTCCCGGGTCCCTCCCGAACATCGTCAACCCGAACGGCATCCAGGGGCTGCGCGCGGAACGAACAGGCCAGGGGGACATCGTCCGCATCGAGCACGTCAACGGGGGCGAGACCCGCCACTGGGACTTCGACGTGGACAAGAACGGCACCCGACTGGTCGGCGACGAGCGCCAGATCACCCTGCAGGGCGGCCACTTCGGGGCTACGACGGTCAGAATCGACGTCCTGGCCGGCGACACCGGCGGCCTACGGCACTTCAACGCGAACGGCGTGCCCCAGCCGGGCGGTGTCACTCGGGTCGGCGGCAATTACCACGTCCCCGGCGGCCCCCACAACAGAACGGTCGTCTACGACGGTCAGTTCACGCACGCCTACGACGAACTCCCGCTGACCGGGGGCGCGTTGAACGGCGGGCGCCTCCAGATCAACCCCGACGGCACGGCCCACCCGACCGGTCAGCCCGGTGTGAACGTCACCATCCTGCCGAACGACGGCGGCTTCCACGTGCCGGAGGCGAACAGCAACTCGCTGAGGGTGTACACGGCCGACGGCGGTTACGTCCACCGGGTGCTGCCACTGCAGGGTGGCGGCGGCGGCATGATCCGCTTCCCGGAGCCCAACCGTACGGATCACCACCTCCTGGCCGCAGACGGCACCCCGGTGGACGGTGCCCGCGTCGTCCCGCAGCCGGGCAATGGCAGCTTCCGGATCGACAACGGCGCCACCCGGCCGCACACCGTCATCGACAACGCCGGCGTTCACACCCACGACGCCCGGATGCTCAACGGCGGTACGGCGCACGGCCAGTTCGTCCACACCCCGGTACCGGGCCAGCCGGCCGTGCTCATCCGTACCGACGCCACCGGGGCGGTGCCCCAGACGGGGAGCGGTGTCACTCTGGTCGGCGGCAATTACCACGTCCCCGGCCCCCACAACAGAACGGTCGTCTACGACGGTCAGTTCACGCACGCCTACGACGAACTCCCGCTGACCGGGGGCGCGTTGAACGGCGGGCGCCTCCAGATCAATTCCGACGGCACGGTTCACCCGACCGGTCAGCCCGGTGTGAACGTCACCGTCCTGCCGAACGACGGCGGCTTCCACGTGCCGGAGACGAACGGCAACTCGCTGAGGGTGTACACGGCCGACGGCGGCTATGTCCACCGGGTGCTGCCACTGCAGGGTGACGGCGGCGGCATGATCCGCTTCCCGGAGCCCAACCGTACGGATCACCACCTCCTGGCCGCAGACGGCACCCCGGTGGACGGTGCCCGCGTCGTCCCGCAGCCGGGCAATGGCAGCTTCCGGATCGACAACGGCGCCACCCGGCCGCACACCGTCATCGACAACGCCGGCGTTCACACCCACGACGCCCGGATGCTCAACGGCGGTGCAGCGCGCGGGCAGTTCGTCCACACCCCGGTACCGGGCCAGCCGGCCGTGATCATCCGTACCGACGCCACCGGGGCGGTGCCCCAGACGGGGAGCGGTGTCACTCTGGTCGGCGGCAATTACCACGTCCCCGGCCCCCACAACAGAACGGTCGTCTACGACGGTCAGTTCACGCACGCCTACGACGAACTCCCGCTGACCGGGGGCGCGTTGAACGGCGGGCGCCTCCAGATCAACCCCGACGGCACGGCCCGCCTGGACGGTCACACGACCGCGACCGCCATCCCCCAGCCGGGCGACGGCAACGGCTTCCGCATCGTCCGCGGCAACGACCACGTCGCCGTGGGCGTCGACGGCGCCCACACCGCCAACGTCCGGGTACTGACCGGCGGCACCGCCCCGCACGCGAACGGCGAGTTCGTCCACACGCCGGCCGGCGGGCCTGCCGTACTCAGGCAGGCCGACGGCACCGTCATCCCGAACTCCAACCTCACGGTCCGCGCCGACGGCAGCTTCCTCGTCGAGCACCCGGGCTCCATCCGGGTCCACCGAGCGGCGGACGGCACGGTCGACATCGACACCGTCCGGCTCCAGAACGCGGCCGGTGCGCCGATCGGCCAGAACGTCCGCCTCCACGACGGCCGGCCCATGGAGGTGCTGGACAACAACCTCGCCGAGATACCGAACGTCAAGGTCACCGCGCGACCCGGCGGCGGCCACCGCGTGGAACAGGCGAACGGCAACTTCGAGTTGTACGGCAACAACGGCAGGCCGGATCACTCCGTCGTCGGCACCGGCCAGGGCAACGTCTTCCGCGTCAGCGACGGGACCGGCACGCACCTCTACGACACCGTCCAGCTCGGCGACGGCATCGGCACCCGCTTCCTGCGCACGGACCTCAACCAGCTCAGGGTCCTGGACGGCAACCTGACCCCGACGCCCGGCACCGTCACCCGCGAGAACGGCCAGTTCAAGGTCGCCGGCACCGGCGCCCCGCACCAGGGCGAGTTCAAGCTGTACGACGCCGACGGGCGGCTCGCCTCCCAGCGGATCAACGTCATCCACGAGGGTCAGATCAAGCCCGACCAGCGCATCGAGGTGACCTACCCGAACCCGGCCGCGGGCGGCGCCAAGCCGACCTGGGAGCGGATTCACCTGGACGCGGCCGGCAACCCGACACCCCGGAACGGGGACCGGCCCTGGTACGACGGCGGGACGGTCGACCCCAAGGGCAGCGACCACGGGCGGGTCCGGCTGCTCGGCCACTCCGGCGCCGAGGTGTTCGAGCGCCGCCCGCTGCCGTTCGGCAACGGCCACTCGATCGACGCGTACCACTCCTCCGCCGGGGCCGGTGCCTTCGGCCGCTTCAACCAGCGCGGTGTGTGGACCGAGTTCGACGGGGCCGGCGTGGCGACCCGCCACGGCACCCGGCACTGGGGCGAGAGCGGCCGCAGCTATTTCGACGTCACCACGGCCCGGGGTGTCGACACCCGCGTCCACCACTTCCAGCAGAACCCCGACGGCGGCCATGTGCTGGCGAACCTGGACCGCACGGTCTGGACACAGAGCGCGGGCCGCAGCGACTGGCACCGGTTCGACGCGGACTACAACCACCTGGCGGAAGGGTCCAGGAAGTGGGGTCCCGGCCGGGGCTGGAAGGACACCATGAACCACCCGAAGACGAACGCGTCGACCGTCGTCCACGAGAAGTTCGGCCGCTTCACCCCGACCCCGCACGACGTACGCCGCTACTTCCAGGTGGAGATGGGCGCGGACGGCATCCCCAAGCGGGACTGGATGTCCCACTCGGCGCACGGCAAGGAGAACGGCCGTGGCACGACGCTGAGCAACGGCGACTTCCTGGAGACCCAACGTCTCGCCGAGCAGCGCCCGCCGTTCTTCGCCCGCTGGGCGATGAGCGGGGACTACCGGGCCACGAGCCTGGCCAACGCGAGCTGGCTGCGGTTCGACGGCAGGTACCAGATCCACGAGTGGAAGCTGACACCCGCCGCCGGCGGAATCCCCGATCGGGGCGTGCGGTTCGTCAGCATGAGCGGCGTCACGACGGACATCGCGAGGAACGGCGAGGTCGTCCGGGTGACCGGCAAGGTGTCGAGCGGCAACGACCTCACCGTCGGCGACGTCCCGCTGCCGACCAGGCCGGATGGCACGCAGGTCGCGCGGGTCAACAACTACCTGCCCTGGTCGGAGGGCGCGGGCAAGCTCAACGGCCACCGTACGTACGTGGCGAACGACTTCACCGTGCCGCACGGCTATCAGCGCGACAACATCCTCTTCCAGGACCGCTTCACCACCAACCGGGCCGACGGCAACTGGTACGCCGACGCGAACAAGCAGTGGGAGGTCGCCCGGACCGGCTTCAAGGACGGCACGGTGATCGAGTACCGGCCCACCCCCGCCGTCCGCCCGGACGGCGCGGCGGGCAACGGGGACATCGCCTTCCGGCAGAACTTCCACGCCGGCAACGGCGACTGGACCAAGTACGACCCGCACGGCATGGTCGTCGGCCGCCAGGACACCTGGCCCGACCCGGCCGCCGGGGGCGCCAACAACACCATCACGATCACCGCCACGGGCCCGGCGGGCGCGAAGACCCTGACTTGGGAGGGCCCGAACGGCACCACCGGTCCCCGGGTGACGGAGCACAAGCGGGGCATGGAGACCTGGGCCTGGGACAAGGAGTCGTTCCAGGACTTCGAACGGGGGCTGGCCGGCGAGCAGCGGCTGATCCGCGAGCACCGGCTCCTCGGGGACGGCACCACCGTCGACGCCTGGCGCGTCAGCCGGGACCCGAACACCGGCGCCGAGACCTGGCAGTGGAACAAGATCGACCGGCACGGCAACGTCATGGACTTCGGCGGCGGCGTCCCGAACCGGGTCCGCAACTGGATCGACTCCAACGGCACCGTGCTCCCCGGCTGGCGGCAGGACGCCCGTTGGCAGGACCAGGTGGCGACCCCGGACCCGAACAACCCGGCCACCATCAACCACATGACCGTGCAGGAGATCCCGGCCCGCCCGGCCACCGGCGCGATCCACAGCTGGGCCACCGACGCGCCGTTCCGGGTGCGCGAGTACGTGTCGGACGTTGGCGGCACCTTCAACTCCAACGTGTGGAAGGAGTTCGACAACGGCATCGACATCCGCCGCAAGACCGACCTCGGCGACAACACCTTCCTGGAGAGCGAGGAGTGGCACAAGCAGTGGCGCCGCTACGGCGGGCCGACCGGCACGACACTCCTCGAACAGCGCGCCATCTCCGGATACATCTGGAACACCGACACCTTCGGCCGGACCTCGCTCATCGGCCGCGAGACCAACTACATCGGCGCGCTGGGCGAGTACCGCGGCTTCAGCCGGATGTGGCGCGAGCCCAACCGCTGGGACTTCGGCCGCAGCGTCGGCGGCGAGGCCGTGTACACCCCGTTCGCCGGGAAGGCCGCCCAGATGCTGGCCGTCGAGATGGGCCAGGAGTGGCTGCTCGACTTCAGCATGAACCTGGTGGTCTACGGCATCGTCGCGGCCGCCACCGGTGGCGAGTTCGGCTGGAACGACGTTGCCAAGGCGGCCTTCGGCGCGACCATCAGCGCGGGCGTCAAGGGCACCATCTCGGCCGGACACCTCGCCACCTTCAGGGGCGGCCCCTGGAAGACCGGCCTTGGCCAGATGGACATGGGCCAGCCCTACCCCCGGCGCCCCAACGACGACGGCTGGCAGGGCGAGTTCGCCGGCAACGAGAAGGTCACCCGCTGGCGCTCCGGTACGTACGACTTCGGCGTCGGCATGCTCGGCGGCGCCCTGTCCGGCTTCATCGGCGGCAGCGCGAGCGCGGCGATCTTCGGCGTGAAGGACAAGGACGGCAACACCGTCCACCTCTACGGCACCGACGCGCTGCTGGTGGGCGCGGCCGGTGCGGCGGCCGGTGTGATCGGCGGCATCACCACCGGCCTCGCCCGGACGATCATCACCCAGAACATCGCCGGACGCTGGTACCACCGGCAGGGCTTCTTCGACATCTTCGTGGTGGCCGGGATGGGCAAGATGGTCGACAAGATCTTCTCCAACATGTACTTGAGCACGGTGGTCCGCGACTCGGTCGTCGGGGGCAACGGCTGGAACGGCGGCGGTGGAGTATGACGGACCAGATCATCAGGGTCGCGCCCAAGGGCCGGGGCGCCCACCGCAGCATCGCCTCGGCGCTCGCCGCCGCGCCCGCCGGCGCGGTCGTCACCGTCGCGCCCGGCGAGTACGAGGAGATCCTGCGGCTCGACCGGCGCGTCACGCTGGAGCCGGAGTACGGACCCGGCTCGGTCGTCCTGCGGGCCCCCTCGGGGACCGCCCTCACCGTCACCGCCCCGGAGTGCCTGCTGACCGGTTTGGTACTGCGCGGCGCCGACCCCATGGAGGCGCTGATCCGGGTCGAGGACGCGGCCGGGCTCAGCCTGGAGGACTGCCGGCTCAGCCACGGCCGGGTCGAGGTGCTCGGCTCCCCGGACGGCTCCGGAGCCGTCGCCAACGCCTCCCTGGACCTCGACAGCGATCTCGCCGCCGAACTGGCGGACCCGCTGGGCGGCGGCGTACTGGTGCTGCGCAGGACCCGCCTCAGCGGCGCCCAGCACACCGCGCTGCATCTCGCCGGAGACGCCCGCGCCCGCGTCGAGGACACGGTGATCGAGTCGGTCGAGGGCATCGGCGCCGTGCTGTCCGGAACGGCCGTACTGCTCGCCGAACGGCTACGGATCCAGGAGAACTCCGGGTCCGCGCTGCGGGCCCGCGGCGCCTCCCGACTGCTGGTGCGCGACGCGCGCCTGGTGGGAGCCGGACGCAGCGGCGTCCTCGTCCAGGACACCGCCGAGGCGCTGCTGGTGGAGTGCCGGATCGAGGGCGTGGCCCGCTCCGGTGTCCACGTCTCGCACGAGGCACGGGCCGAGCTGACCGACTGCCGGATCACCGGGGCGGGCGGCCACGGCCTGGAAGCAGGCGACGCGGCCCGGCTCACGGCACGCGGCTGCCATGTGCTGGACCCGGCGGGCCACGGGCTGCTGGCGGCCGGCGGCACGACGGTGACGCTGACCGACTCGCTGTTCGCCCGCACGGGCGGCTCAGCGCTGCACCTGGACGAGCGGGCGGTCGCGGTGGTGACCGGCTGCCGGGTGACCGGCAGCGGGGAGCACGCGCTGGCGGCCGCCGGGAGCGCGCAGGCCGACGTCACCCGGACCACACTGGCCGGGGCACGGGCCTGCGGAGCGCAGGTGGACGACGAGGCACAGGTGATGCTGGCAGCCGTACGCGTGGAGGGCGGCGAGACGGGCGTACGGGTGCGCTCCGGCCGGGAGTCGCAGCTCCTGGACTGCTCGGTGACCGGTCAGCGGCGGGGCGGTGTCGAGCTGGCGGCCGACGCGGTCGCCGTGCTGCGCGGCACCCGCATCGCCGAGGTGGGCGGCGCGGGCGTGACCGTCGACACCGGGGCACGGCTGGTCATGGAGGGCGGCGGGGTGTCCGGGGCGGGGGCCGGCGGCCTGGTCCTGGGGCGGAAGGCGCAGGCCGAGGTGCGGGGCGCACGGATCGAGGGCACCGGCAAGAACGGCATCCTCGTCGGCGAGGAGTCCGGCGGCACCTTCGACCATTGCGATGTGTCGTCCACGGCGTTCCCCGCGCTGCACATGGCCCGGGGCGCCACCCCGCGGTTCCGGGGCTGCCGGGTCTTCGACTGCGGCCACGACGCGCAACTCGCCGAGGGCGCCGAGCCGGTGTTCGAGGACTGCGCCGCGATCCGGGTCGGCACGGCCCTGCTCCCGGCGCTCTCGGACCTGCCGACGGCCCCGGCCGTACCCCGCACACCTGCGGGGACCTCGACCACCCCCGCCGAGCCGGCGGCCGGCACCCCCGGCCTGGCCCAGCAGGGCGAGCCCGAACCCGAGCCGGAGACCCTGGAGGACCTGCTCGCCGAGCTGAACGAACTCGTCGGCCTGGACGGCGTCAAACGGGACGTCGGCGGCATGGCCAAACTGATGCAGACCGTACGGCTGCGCGAGCAGGCGGGCCTGCCCGCCCCGCCGCTCAGCCGCCACCTGGTCTTCGCCGGCAACCCCGGCACCGGCAAGACGACTGTCGCCCGCCTCTACGGCCGCCTCCTCAAGGCACTTGGCCTGCTCGCCCGCGGCCATCTGGTCGAGGTCGACCGCAGCGCTCTCGTCGGCGAGTACGTCGGCCACACCGGCCCGAAGACCACCGAGGCCTTCCACCGCGCCCGGGGTGGCGTCCTCTTCATCGACGAGGCGTACGCCCTGGTCCCGGCCGGGAACGCGAACGACTTCGGCGTCGAGGCGATCGCCACCCTGGTCAAGCTGATGGAGGACCACCGGGACGAGGTCGTCGTCATCGCCGCCGGATACCCGGACGACATGGAGCGCTTCATCGGCTCCAACCCCGGCCTGTCCTCCCGCTTCACCCGCAGTCTG
Source organism: Streptomyces sp. NBC_00576 (assembly GCF_036345175.1). Lineage (NCBI taxonomy): Bacteria > Bacillati > Actinomycetota > Actinomycetes > Kitasatosporales > Streptomycetaceae > Streptomyces > Streptomyces sp. NBC_00576. Next base: position 7,363,119 of record NZ_CP107780.1, read on the forward strand.
GTCTTCGCCGACTATTCCACGGCCGAACTGGTCAGCATCGTCGAGCACCACGCCCAGCGCCACCAGTACGAACTCAGCACGGCCGCCCGCAAGGCACTGACCGAGCACGTCGAACTCATCCCGCGCAACGCCCAGTTCGGCAACGGCCGCACGGCCCGTCAGCTCTTCCAGCGCATGACGGAACGTCAGGCCATGCGGGTCGCCGAGCTGACCGCGCCCGAGGCGGCACAACTCGTGCTGCTGGACGAACAGGACCTGCCCCAGCCCGCCACCCCCGTCTGACCGGCCCCCTCCCTCCAACGGCCCCCACCCCGACTCACCGGAGCAATCCCGATGCCCACGCAGTCACCGAAGCCCTCGAAATCCCCGAAGCAGTCGAACAAGCAGCCGAAGGGCTTCTCGGAGGCGTTCGTCCGCAAGCCCGCCCGCTCGCCCCGCGGTCTCGTCCCCGGGCGGCGGGTCTGGATCAGCCTGGGCTGGGGCGGGGTCGCGGTCGTCGTCCTCGCCCTCGGCGTTCCGCTCATCGGCGGCGACGCGCTCACCTCGGGGGACAGCGACAAGGTGACAGCAGCCGAGGCCATCCCGGGCTCACCCTCACCCACCCCCACCCCCAGCCCCACTCCCAGCCCCACTCCCACCCCTTCGCCCACACCCACGCCCACCCGGACCGAGTCCACCCCCACCCCCACGGCAGTGGTTCAGCCCCCTCCGGCCGCCGTCATACCGGAGACCCCGTACGCCGCACCGGTCACGTCGGCGCCGGCCGCCGGTGCGGGATCCGGAGGCGGCACAGAGAAAGAGGTGACCAAGCCGCAGGTGAAGACCGCGGCGACCGCCGTACAGGCGCTGGCCACCCGGGATCCGGGCCGGCACGTCTGCTACCGGGTCTATGTGGAGAACCTCGGCTGGCAGGCCGCGGTGTGCGACGGCGCCACCGCCGGTACGGTGGGCCAGGAGAGGCCGGTCAAGGCGCTCAACGTCGCGGTGTCCGGCACCAACGGCACGGCTGCCAGCGCCTACGTCCACAACCCGAACTCGACCGACGGCAAGGGCCACTTCAACGCGCCGTGGAAGGGCGCGGTCGACGGCATCGACCTCTACATCGGCAGCGCCAAGAACAGCGCCCCGGACATGCTGGGCTTCGCCATCAACGTCGACAACAGCAACAGCGTCATCTGCCAGACCTCGCACGTCCACAACGAGGGCTGGCACGGCATGCTCTGCGACGAACCCGGCGGGGAGAACCTGATCTTCGGCGGGACCCTCAGCAACGACCTGTGGCTCGAAGCCGTCAAGTTCACCGTGTGAGGTGACCTCGGCGGGCAAGAGCCGAATTGCCCCCGGGGAGAACTCGTCTGCTCGGCAACCGCCACCCGCGAAAACCCGGTGACAGCCGGACAGCCCCGGAACCTGCCCCTTGATCGTCGGGGGAGTGTCCGGGGCTGTGGCGTGCGAGTGAAAACCCGGTCTGACCAGCAAAAAGGCCCTCCCGAAGGAGAGCTGAGACTTGCGCCCCCGGCAGGACTCGAACCTGCGGCCAAGCGCTTAGAAGGCGCCTGCTCTATCCACTGAGCTACGGGGGCCGGATGTGGTGGCCTCGGTCGTGGTGGACCCGGGTGTGGGTCGGTCCTTGACGTTGCCGCAGACAAGGATAGGGCTCCCGGGTCCTTGTCCTGGTTCCTTCGCCTCCGTGGCTCAATGTGGAGGTTCAGTGAAGCGGTCCTGATAATCGCAGGCAGGTACGAATCGTGCACCGCTTTTGCCGTCTCGCGCATCGGGTGTTGTGCACTCGTTATGCCTGGACTGCGCCTACGTCCCAGTCGTCCCTTCCATCCCTTGTGTCCTATCGGCGCGCAGACATGCCTATATGCTTCAGAATTCCCCTAAAATTGGGCATTCTTCACATGTGGTGACCTTGGACGTACGGCCTCAGCTGCTCGACGCACTCTCCGCCCTGCGCGACCGTGTCGCCGCCGCACGCTTCCCGCTGCCCCTGGCGGGGGCTCCACGCGCGCGTGCCAACCGCGACGAACTGCTCGCGCAACTCGACGACTACTTGGTGCCCCGCCTGAGAGAACCTGAAGCGCCCTTGCTCGCCGTTGTGGGCGGGTCCACCGGGGCCGGCAAGTCGACCCTCGTCAACTCCCTTGTGGGACGCCGGGTCAGCGAGGCCGGCGTACTGCGGCCCACGACCCGGACGCCGGTGCTGGTCTGCCATCCCGAGGACCATCACTGGTTCAGCGGGATGCGGGTGCTGCCCGACCTCACACGCGTGTGGGTGCCCCAACAGGAGCCGGGACAGGACCCCGGCGACAATCTGCTGCTCCCCGGCGAGGACGGGTCGCGCGTGCTGCGTGTCGAGACCGCCGAGAGCCTGCCGCGCGGGCTCGCCCTCCTCGACGCCCCCGACGTCGATTCCCTCGTTGCCGACAACCGCGTCCTCGCCGCCGAACTGATCTGCGCCGCCGACATCTGGATCATGGTCACCACGGCGGCCCGGTACGCCGACGCCGTCCCCTGGCATCTCCTGCGCACCGCCAAGGAATACCGGGCCTCCCTCGTCACCGTCCTCGACCGGGTGCCCCACCAGGTGGTGGCCGAGGTGTCCCGGCAGTACGGCGCCCTCCTCACCAAGGCAGGCCTCGGCGACGTACCGCGCTTCACCGTGCCCGAACTGCCCGAGTCCGCCTGTGGCGGTGGGCTCCTTCCGGCCACCGCGGTGGCGCCGTTGCGCGCCTGGCTCACCCAGCAGGCGCAGGATCCGGCCAGCCGCCAACAGGCCATGGCCCGTACGGCGTACGGCGTCCTCGACTCCCTCAAGTCCCGCCTGCCCGAGCTGGCCGGCGCCGCCGCCGCACAGTACTCGGCGTCGCTGCGCCTCACCGCGGCCGTCGACGGGGCCTACGACAGCGAGCACGCGCGCGTACGGGGGCGTTTGCAGGCCGGCGCCGTCCTCGCCGGGGACGCGTTGAAGAGGTGGCGCGCCTTTCCGCTCGACTGCTCCGCGGGCGAACTCCTCGACGCCCTCGTGGAGAGCCTTTGCGCCCTCCTGCTCTGCTCCGTCACAGCCGCCGACGAACGCATCGACGACGCCTGGCGCCGTGAACCCGCTGCGGACGCCCCGGGACTGACGGGCCGTGACCCGTCCCAGGAGAGCGCCGAACACCGCATCGGGATGGCCGTACGGAGGTGGCGGCGCGAGCTGGAGGAATACGCCGAAGACGAGCTGCGCGTCCTCGACCGGAGTGCCGCCCCGGACGTCGAGGCGGTCGCCGCGCTCGTCGCCACCGCGCTGCTGGGCGGCCGGCGGGCCCGGTCCGCGGGCGAGGGGCTCGCCGAGCGCATCGGAGCCCACGGCGCCCTGCGGCTGCGCGACCGCGGCGGACGGCTGCTCACCGACCACCTGGACCGGGTCATGCACACCGAACGCGAGCGCCGCCTCGCCCCGCTCGACGCCCTCGACGTCCATCCGGAGCCCCAGGCCGAACTCATCGCCGCGCTGTCCGTACTGCAGAAGGAGAGGTGACCGCGGTGACCGCCGTCACTGACCACGACCACCACGACGCCTCGGCCGAAAACGCGCCTCCACGGGAGGGCCTTTCCGACGGCGACAAGGCCAAGGCCGAGGACAAGGCCGAGGACAAGGATCAGACGGAGAAGGGGGAGAACGAAGAGCAGAAGGAGGGCGACAAGAAGGGTAGAGAGAAGAAGAAAGACGGGGAGAAGAAGGGCAGCGAGGGCGGCGCCCCCGGGAAGGCGTCTTCCGCCGATGCCGATGCCGATGCCGATGCCGATGGCGATGGCGGTGTCGATAGCGATGTCGATGGAGACGGACACGTGCGCGTGGCGGGCGATTCCGACTCCGGCGCCCGCTCCAGCCACGAGGGCCCCCCCGAGGACGCCCATACAGATCCCCGTCCAGACCCCCGTCCGGAATCCGAGTCCTCCGGCGCCTGGGACGACGGACTCATCGCCCGCCGCGTGTCCGAGACGGACCCTCCCGTGCGCGAGACGGTCGTCGAGACCAGGGTCTCCAGCAGCGTCCCCCAGCCCGTGATGCCGCTCGCCTACGACGGGCCGCTGCGCTCCCGACTCGATGCGCTCCGCGAGCTCGTGGGGCTGTCCCGTACCCGGCTCGACAGCAGAACGCTCGCCGAGGCCGGCCGGGTCCTCGACGAGGCGGTGGCCCGGCGCAGGCTCTCTGGGGAGCACACCGTCGTCGCCATCGCGGGCGCCACCGGCAGTGGCAAGTCCCAGCTGTTCAACGCCCTCGCCGGAGTCGCCATTTCGGAGACCGGCGTACGCCGGCCGACCACCGCCGCACCCATCGCGTGCAGTTGGAGCGACGGCGCCGCGACCCTCATCGACCGGCTCGGCATCCCGGGACGTCTGCGCCGGCGCCCCCTGCAGAGCGCGGAGGCGGAGGCGCAACTGCGCGGCCTGGTGCTGATCGACCTGCCCGACCACGACTCGGCGGCCGTCCAGCACCGCGAACAGGTGGACCGCGTACTGGCACTGGTCGACGCGGTCATCTGGGTCGTCGATCCGGAGAAGTACGCGGATGCCGTGCTCCACGAGCGCTATCTGCGGCCCATGGCCGGGCACGCCGAGGTCATGTTCGTCGTCCTCAACCAGGTGGACCGGCTCCCCGGTGAGGCCGCCCATCAGGTCCTCGACGACCTGCGGCGACTGCTCGACGAGGACGGCATCGCCCTGGGGGAGTACGGCGAACCGGGCGCCACCGTACTGGCGCTGTCCGCGCTAACCGGGGACGGCATCGGCGAACTGCGCGAGGCGCTCGGGCAGTTCGTGGGCGAGCGCGGGGCCGCGGCACGCCGGATCTCGGCCGACCTCGACGCCGCAGCGTGGCAGATGCGGTCCGTGTACGCCACCGGCCGCCGCGCCGGGCTGAGTGAACGGGCCCGGGACGAGTTCTCCGACCGGCTCGCCGACGCGGTGGGCGCCACCGCCGCCGGCCAGGCCGCCGAACGAGTCTGGCTGCGCAACGCCAACCGCGCCTGCGGCACCCCGTGGCTGCGGCTGTTGCGCTGGTGCCAGGACCGGCGTGAACCCTTCACCGGCCGCTTCCCCGTACGCGAGCAACCGGACGAGGAGGCCACGGCCCGCCAGCGTGTCGAACAGGCGGTGCGTACGGTCGCGGAACGGGCGTCCGCCGGACTGCCCGCGCCGTGGGCGCTGGCGGTGCGCGAGGCGGCCGTACGGGGAGCACAGGGCCTGCCCGAGGCGCTGGACGAGCTGGCGGCGCGGGCCGGGACGCCCTCGGGTCGGCCGCCCCGGCCGCCACGGCCGGGCTGGTGGCCGGTCGCCGTGCTGGCGCAGGCGTCCATGACGCTCCTTCAGGTCGTCGGCGGGCTGTGGCTGATGGCCCAGATCGTCGGGGCCATGGCGCCGAACCTGGGGGTGCCGGTGCTGTTGATGTCGGTGGGCATCGTCGGCGGTCCGGGCGTGGAGTGGAGCTGCGGGCTGGCGGCTCGCGGACCGGCCCGCCGGTACGGCCTGGAAGCGGAACGGCGGCTGCGGGAAGCGGCGGCAGGCTGCGGCCGGGCCCGGGTGCTGGATCCGGTGGCGGCGGAACTGCTGCGGTATCGCGAGGTACGGGAGCAGTACGCGCGGGTCACGGGGGCCCGGGCGGGGGTGGGGTGAGCGCGGGGGAACCGCGGTCGGGGGCCCGCGGGTTCGTGCCTGCGCGGACGCATGTGCGTATGTGCGTTCGGTCGGAGGGTGGAGAGATCGGCAGGTCACAGGGGTCGGACCCCGGAGGGGTGACGTGAGAAGGAGACGTGGGTCCCTCGGTCGGGTGACGGAGTTTTCCACAACCGGCCGGTAGTCCACAGGGCTCAGCGGGCTCGGCCCGGCGGATGCATTCTGGCTTCGCGGCGATCACGACGGACGCGGTCGACGCGAAGCGGTGACCGGAGAAGTTCACGGTCGCCGTGCCGGACAACAGGCGTACGGGACGGGCCCGTACGGGTATCCGCCCGGCGCGAGTGCGCCGGAGCCGGGAGGGGTGGTTCGCGTGAACGAGACGATGGTGTGCGCGGTGGGCAACGTGGCGACGCATCCGGTGTACCGCGATCTAGCGTCGGGGGCGTCGTCGAGGTTCCGGCTCGCGGTGACCTCGCGCTATTGGGACCGCGAGAAGAACGCGTGGACGGACGGACACACCAACTTCTTCACGGTGTGGGCGAACCGAGCCCTCGCGACGAACGTCGGGGCATCCCTGTCGGTGGGCGAACAGGTCATCGTGCAGGGCCGGTTGAAGGTGCGCACCGAGATGCGCGACGGGCAGAGCTGGACATCGGCGGAGATCGACGCCGTGGCGATCGGCCACGACCTCGCGCGGGGCACGTCTGCCTTCCGGCGCTCCGCCGGCCCACTCAAGGGCGAGGCCGCGGCACCGGCCCGCCCCGAACCCAGTTGGGAGACCCCGGTGGCCGACGAGGGCGGGGCGGGAGCCCAACATCGGCGGGAGCCGGCGGCGGTGACATGACATCGGACGGGACGTCAGATCACGGCGGGCGCGGGCACTGACCGAACTGAGGCTTATCGGTGAACTGACCGCCATACGGATGATCTTGGCGATAACAATTCCGAGTCGGATCGGTTATCCGATGACAGGACTGGGAAGTGCGGTGCGCCACATCCCTAGGATGCCCGGATAGCTCACGGGGCTTCTGATGCTGCTGGTGGGACCGCACCCCCCACGTCAATGAGTCCTGCTCGAAGGGGAATTCTGTGTTTTCTTCGTTCTCCGCGCTGTCCGGGCGCGGGCGAGCGGCGGCGGCCCGGCTCGCCGCCGCGACGATGGTGTCGGGTCTCGCGGTCACCGGCGCGCTGGTCACCGCCGGTAACGCCGTCGCTGACGGGACTCCGCAGCAGCAGGGCGGGGCGACCGCCACCATAGGCGGGCTGAAGACGTACGGCGCGGCCGTCGTCCACGGGGCCGACGGGGACGAGCAGGTCTCCGCGGGCCTGTTCGAGATGTCCGTCGACAACGGCGGCATGCTGCAGACGTACGGCGTCGACCTGTACAACCCGACGCAGAAGGACGCCAAGTACCAGGAGACCTCCTGGAGCGGCACCTCCCTGGGTGCCGACAAGGATGCGGGCAGGATTCGCTGGATCCTGCAGAACTCCTATCCGCAGGTGAACGACCTCGCGGCGCTGGCCGGCCGGGCGGGTGCGGCCGGCCTCACCGAGCAGGACGCGGCGGCGGGCACCCAGGTGGCCATCTGGCGCTACTCGGACGGTGCGGACGTGGACGCCGTGGACCCGCGGGCCGAGAAGCTCGCGGACTATCTGGAGAAGAACGCGCGGAGTGTCGCGGAGCCCGAGGCCTCGCTGACCCTTGACCCGCCCGCGGTCTCCGGCCACCCCGGTGAGCGGCTCGGACCGGTCACAGTGCACACCGGCGCGGACAGCGTCACGGTGATACCGCCCGCCGACGCCGCGACGAGCGGGGTACGGGTCGTCGACCAGGATGGCAAGGCCGTCACGTCCGTGGTCGACGGCGGCCAGGTGTTCTTCGAGGTGCCCGAGGACGCGCTGGACGGTTCGGCCGCCCTGAGCGTCCAGGCCTCGACCAGCGTGCCGGTCGGCCGCGCCTTCACCTCCGACAGCAGAAGCCAGACCCAGATCCTCGCCGGCTCCAGCGAGTCCACGGTCTCGGCGACGGCGACCGCGAACTGGGCGGCCACGGGTCCCGTCCCCGCGTTGTCGGCGCAGAAGAACTGTGCAAAGGACGGCGTGGACATCACGGCCGCCAACAAGGGCGACGAGGCGTTCACCTTCCAGCTGATGGGCTTCGAGCACACCATCGAGGCCGGGGCGTCGCGGACAGTGACAATCCCCTTGCAGGAGGACCAGCCGTACGACCTCACGATTCTGGGGCCGAACCGCTTCGAGCAGCGGTTCACGGGTGTCCTCGACTGCGAGACCCAGGGCAGCGCGAGCGGCGACGCGGTCCAGACGCTCAGCGAGCCGAGCCCGGCCCTGGCGGGCGGCACCCCCGCCGGGGGCGTCAACCTGGCCGAGACCGGCAGCTCCAGTGCGACACCGATGATCGCGGGCATCGCGATCGTCCTGCTGGTGATCGGCGGCGGCGTGGTGCTCCTGGTCGGCAAGAAGGAGCCGCGCGGGGCAGGCCCCCGCAAGTGAGTGTGAGCGACATCGCACCTTGACAACGCAACAGTGTGTGACCGCGCGGTGACCCACTGAACCAGTCGGCCCCTGCCCGCCTGCCAGGCGCCCGGGGCCGCTGACGTACTCGTTTCCCTGCGGGGGTGGCGGTCAGGCAAGATGGGGTGTATCCCACCACTGCCAGATTTCAAGCTGCCGGACGGTTTCTCTTGGCTGAGTACATTTACACCATGCGCAAGACGCGCAAGGCGCACGGCGACAAGGTCATCCTTGACGACGTGACGCTGAGCTTCCTGCCCGGCGCGAAGATCGGTGTGGTCGGCCCGAACGGTGCCGGTAAGTCCACCGTTCTCAAGATCATGGCGGGCCTTGAGCAGCCGTCCAACGGAGACGCCTTCCTGTCGCCCGGCTACACGGTCGGCATGCTCCTTCAGGAGCCGCCCCTCGACGAGTCCAAGACCGTGCTGGAGAACGTCCAGGACGGCGCCGCCGAGATCATGGGCAAGCTCCGGCGCTTCAACGAGGTCGCCGAACTCATGGCGACGGACTACTCGGACGCGCTCCTCGACGAGATGGGCAAGCTCCAGGAGGACCTGGACCACGCCAACGCGTGGGACCTGGACACCCAGTTGGAGCAGGCCATGGACGCCCTGGGCTGCCCGCCCGGCGACTGGCCCGTCACCAACCTCTCCGGCGGTGAGCGTCGCCGCGTGGCGCTGTGCAAACTGCTCCTGGAAGCCCCCGACCTGCTGCTCCTCGACGAGCCCACCAACCACCTGGACGCCGAGTCCGTGCAGTGGCTGGAGCAGCACCTCGCCAAGTACCCCGGCACCGTCGTCGCCGTGACCCACGACAGGTACTTCCTGGACAACGTCGCCGGCTGGATCCTGGAGCTCGACCGCGGTCGCGCCATCGGCTACGAGGGCAACTACTCGACGTACCTGGAGAGCAAGGCCTCCCGGCTCAAGGTCGAGGGCCAGAAGGACGCCAAGCGCGCCAAGCGGCTCAAGGAAGAACTCGACTGGGTGCGGTCCAACGCCAAGGGGCGTCAGGTCAAGTCCAAGGCCCGTCTCGCCCGTTACGAGGAGATGGCCGCCGAGGCGGACAAGATGCGGAAGCTGGACTTCGACGAGATCCAGATCCCGCCGGGCCCGCGGCTGGGCTCGATCGTCGTCGAGGTCAACAACCTCTCCAAGGGCTTCGGCGAGAAGCTCCTCATCGACGACCTGTCCTTCACGCTGCCGCGCAACGGCATCGTCGGCGTCATCGGCCCCAACGGTGCCGGCAAGACGACCCTCTTCAAGATGATCCAGGGTCTGGAGACACCGGACTCCGGTTCGATCAAGGTCGGCGACACCGTCAAGATCTCGTACGTCGACCAGAGCCGCGAGAACATCGACCCGAAGAAGTCGCTGTGGGCCGTCGTCTCGGACGAGCTGGACTACATCAACGTCGGCCAGGTCGAGATGCCGTCCCGCGCGTACGTCTCCGCCTTCGGCTTCAAGGGCCCGGACCAGCAGAAGCCGGCCGGCGTCCTCTCCGGCGGTGAGCGCAACCGTCTGAACCTCGCGCTCACCCTCAAGCAGGGCGGCAACCTGCTGCTCCTCGACGAACCGACCAACGACCTCGACGTGGAGACCCTGTCCTCGCTCGAGAACGCGCTCCTCGAGTTCCCGGGTGCCGCGGTGGTCGTCTCCCACGACCGGTGGTTCCTCGACCGAGTGGCGACGCACATCCTCGCTTACGAGGGCGAGTCCAAGTGGTTCTGGTTCGAGGGCAACTTCGAGTCCTACGAGAAGAACAAGATCGAGCGGCTCGGCGCCGACGCCGCCCGCCCGCATCGCGCCACCTACAAGAAGCTGACCCGGGACTGATCTTGCGGCACATCTACCGCTGCCCGCTGCGCTGGGCGGACATGGACGCGTACGGCCACGTCAACAACGTGGTCTTCCTCCGCTATCTGGAGGAAGCCCGTATCGACTTCCTGTTCCGCCCGGACAAGGATTTCCAGCAGGGGTCCGTGGTGGCACGCCATGAGATCGACTACAAGAGGCAGTTGGTCCACCGGCACGCGCCCGTGGACATCGAGTTGTGGGTAACGCGGATCAGAGCGGCGTCCTTCACGCTCACCTACGAGGTCAAGGACGCGGACCAGGTGTACGTCCATGCCTCGACGGTCGTCGTGCCGTTCGACTTCGCGACGCAGCGTCCGCGCCGCATCACCTCCGAGGAACGGGAGTTCCTGGAGGAATACATGGACGCAGACGCGGACGCGGCTGAGGACGAGGACGCCGACGAAGAGGGCGGGGCCGTCGCCGCATGACGGTCCTGCACCTCGCAGACGAAGGGGAGGCGGCCGATCTCGCCGCCTTCCTCGCCCGGCTGATCCACTACGACCGTGGAGCAGCGGTGCGTCTCCAGGCGGCCGGCACGGCGCTTGCCGTGTTCGGGCGGCCCCCGTCCTTCGAGGTCCTCGCGATCCGCGCGGCCCGGCTCGCCAAGCCGTACGAGAACGGGCTGGACGTCGCCCTCGACGTCACCGTGTCGGCCGGTGAACTCCTGGAGACGGTGGACGAGCCCGCCGCCACCCTCACCGTCCCCGGGGCCGTGACCGGGCCGCCCTGGGCCGGGGTACTGCCTCCGCGCGGCGGCTGGCGACCCGAGCCCGGCCTGCCCGCCCCGGACGCGCTGCGCACGATGGTCGCCGCAGCGGTCGCCGAATTCCGGTCCCGTACGCAGGAGTTGGCGCCCGAGTCGCGTACTCGTGCCGAGCTCGACCGGATCGGGCGGGAGATCTGGACCCGGACGGTGGGGGACACCCGCCTGCCGGTACGGGCAGTGCACGCGGCGCAGTCCCTGGGCTTCCTGCGGCCTGCCCAGGGCACACAGGCGTCCGGTGAGGCGCCGCTCGCGCTGGTCTCGTCGGGAGCCTGGCTGCGGCTGCGCACCCCGTACGGATCGATCGCCGTACGCAGGGCGGGACTCGGGGCGCTGGACGTCAGCGTCCGCTGAGGGCCTGGTCAGCCCTCCGTGTTCACCATCGAGGCCGCCGCGTACGTCAGGTAGTTCCACAGCGTCCGCTCGTGCTCCTCGGAGAGGCCGAGCTTCTCGACGGCGACGTGCATGTGCTTCAGCCACGCGTCGTGCGCGGCCCGGTCGACGGCGAAGGGGGCGTGGCGCATCCGCAGCCGGGGGTGGCCGCGGTTCTCGCTGTACGTCGTGGGGCCGCCCCAGTACTGGATCAGGAACAGCGTGAACCGCTCCTCGGCCGGGCCCAGGTCCTCCTCCGGATACATGGGCCGCAGCAGCGGGTCCTCGGCGACACCCTCGTAGAACCGGTGCACGAGGCGCCGGAAGGTCTCCTCGCCGCCGACCTGCTCGTAGAAGGTCTGCTCCTGAAGCGTGCCGCGCGGAATCTCTTTCACCTCACCATGGTCTCAGACAGGGAGACCGAGGACTCAAGGCCTAGGACCACCCCGTCCGGGCGCCCCGTCCGGGCCGCACTGAACCGTCGATTCCGCTTCGGCCGGTATGGGCGCTCGCGTTGCGGCGCCGGGCGCAGGACAGTGGACGTATGAGCGCGCGCGCTGTCCACGAGGGCAGGGACGACCTCGGCGACCTCGACGACCTCGCCCTCTCGGCGCGGGCCGAGCTCGTGCGTGTGATCGAGGCCAGTGGGGCCTGGGGCGGCGACCCGGTCTGGCGGGAGGCGTTCGAGGCGGTGCCCCGGCATCTGTTCGTGCCGTACTACTACGCCGGTGCCGTGAGCGGTCGGCAGCGGCTGTGGGGTGAGAGTCCCGACCGGCTCACGCGTGAGCGCTGGTTGCGCGGCGTGTACGCGGACGTGCCGCTCGCGACCCGGGTGCGCGACGGCGAGCTGGTCTCCTCCAGCAGTCAGCCCTCCCTCATGGCCATGATGCTCGCCGAGCTGGCGGTCGAGGACGGGCACAACGTCCTGGAGATCGGCGCCGGTACGGGGTACAACGCGGCGCTGCTCGCGCACCGTCTCGGCGACGCCCTCGTCACGACGGTGGATCTGGACCCGGAGATCACCGAGTCGGCCCGCCGGCACCTGGCCGCCGCCGGACACCGTCCGGTCGTCGTCACCGGCGACGGCGCCCGCGGGGTGCCCGAACGCGGCCCCTTCGACCGGATCATCGCGACCTGCACGCTCAGCTCGGTGCCGCGCGCCTGGATCGCCCAGTGCCGCCCCGGAGCCCGCATCCTGACGCCGTTCGCCACCGGCCTGGCCGCCCTCACGGTCCGCGACGCCGAGCACGCCGAGGGCCGCTTCCTGCACGCGTCCGCCTACTTCGTGCCGTTGCGGGGGGAGAGCAGGCCGGAGCCGGAGATCCCGCACCTGGGCGCGCTCCCGGCCCGGACTCGAGAGCACGAGCTGCTCAGGTTCCTGCTGGCCCTGACCCAGGGCAGCCTGGACCCGCAGGAGGCGTACGCGCTGTGGGAGCGGGAGGGCCGGCCGGTGCGGGAGCGGTACGGGATCACCGTCAGCGGCGACCGGGAGTGGGCCTGGCTCGACGAACCCACGGGTCCGTATGCCTGGCCCCTCCCCACGACCTGACGGAAGCCCTTATCCCCGGCGGATCGTGATCGTCGTCCACGCGCCCACGTGCACCCGGTCGCCGTCCTGGAGCGGTACGGGGACGAAGGGCTGGATGGGCTCCTCGGAGTTGTTGACCGTCGTACCGTTCGTCGAGTTCTGGTCGACGACCGCCCAGCTGCCGTCGGGCTGCTGGACCAGCACGGCGTGCTGGTGCGAGACGCCCGGGTCCTCCGGCGGGACCGCCAGGTCGATGTCGGGGGACTCGCCCGTGGAGTGGCGGCGGCGCCCGATCGTGATCTGGTTGCCGGTGAGGGCGCGCTGCTGCTCCGGTGAGTACGCGGGCAGGTTCAGGCCCGCGGCCTCGGGGCCGGAGCGCTGCATCATCGCCATGAAGTACTCACGGTCCGGGCCGATCGTCGCGGACCAGGTCAGCGGCTGCTGCTGGCCGTAGCCGCCGCCGTGTGCGGGCGGGGCCTGCGTCATGCCGGGCTGCGGATAGCCGTAGCCGCCGCCCTGCTGTGGGGCCGACGGTCCGCTCGGGCCGCCGGCCGGCGGGGAGATCACCCAGTCGTCGTCAGCGCCGCCGAAGCCGCCGCCGGGCTGCGAGCCACCGTGCCGGCCCGTCTCCTGCGGGAACGCGGGCGGGAAGGGCGAACCGGACGGCTGGTACGTCTGCGGTGCGCCACCGGGCCCTCCAGGGTCTCCTGGCGGCTGGTACCCCTGGGGCCCGCCGGAGGTGACGGGGGGACCGGGCGGCGGGTAACCCTGCGATCCGCCGGGCCCGCCGGGCGGGTAACCCTGCGGCCCGCCGGCGGACGTACCGCCGGGACCGCCGGGCATACCGGGGGTGGGACCCGGCGGCGGGGGGACCGGGCGCGACGGGTCGCCGCCGAAGGGCGGGATCGGCTCGGCGGGGCGGTTCATCTGCGACGGGCGCGAGCTCTGATAGTCGTAACCGTCACCGCCGCCGTAGGACGGGCCGGGCGGCGGAGGCTGGAAGCGCTGGCCGGGGCCCTGGCCACCGGGTCCCGCGCCGTATCCCTGGCCCGGTCCCGGCGCCTGCGGGCGCGGGGCGGCCGGGGTGTACGAGGTCGCCGTGTTCGTCAGGAAGTTCCACCGGCACTCCTCACAGAACGGAGCGCCCCCCTCACGCGGGGTGCGGCACTGCGGGCACAGCTCCTGTGCGGCGTCCGGCACGGCGGACAGATGCGAGCGGCCGCCGGGCGCTCCGGTGGCGGAACCGGGCGGCGGATAGCCGTAACCGGGCGCCGGGGGTGGCGGCGGGGGCGGGGGCACGGCACCGGCCATGCGGTGACCGCAGACCTCGCACCAGTCGTCGGAACCCGACTGGTGTCCGTTCGGGCAGGTCGGCATGTCGGCGCTTCCCCCTCTCCTCTTCGCTACGTTTTGTTCGGTTACTTCTTTACACGAACAGTCTTTGTGGACCGTGTTTCGAGTGTCATCTCGTCGGCCTCTTCGACCTTCGCCTTCAGTCGCACAGTACCTGCCGCGGCGTCGACCACGTCCACCACCTTCGCAAGCAGTTTCGCAGTATCCGCGTTTCCGGAGGCGCTGGCGAGCTGAACGGCCCGTCCCAGCTTGGCCGTTGCCCCGTCGACATCACCCGCTTTGCGGGCATCGAGACCCTGCTGGATGACCTGTGCCAGTTCGGCCTGACCTGTGTAGTGCGCGACCTGTGGGTTGATCGACGTCGAGGCCGCCATGTCGTCGGTCCACACGGCCCGTACGAGGCCCTGCGCGCCGAGGTTCTGGGCGCTGCCGTCGGGCTGCGGGATCACCAGGGAGACGCGGGCGGCAAGCATCTCCTGGCCCAGGCCGGCGGAGGGCACCTCGACGCACACGTGGTAGTCACGCGACTCGTCCCCCCAGGAACCGGTGGGGTAGTCGCCGGCGCGCGGGCCTGCCTCCGTGCGGCGGTCGGTCAACTCCGCGACGGTGGGCGCCACCTGCTTGACGAACTTGATCTCCGTGCCGACCGGGGTCCACAGCCTGAGGGCGACGTCCGCGACCTCCTTGCCCATGGCCGTCTCCATCATCTGCGTGAAGTCGGCGGCGAGGCCGGCCGGGTCGGCGACGATGTCGGCGGTGCCCAGCAGCGCGGAGGCGATCGCGGTGACCTCCTTGACCTCCCAGTCGGTGCCCACACCTCGTGCGTCGCAGGTGAAGCGGCCGGCGCAGGAGTCCAGTGCGGCCTTCAGGTCCTCCGGCGACTCGTGCTCGTTGCGGCCGTCGGTGAGCAGGATGCCGTGCCGGATGGCGACCTCGGACGAGGACAGCAGCCGGTCGGCGAGCCGCAGCCAGGTGCCGATGGCCGTGCCGCCGCCCGCGCTCAGCCGGCGCAGCGCCTGTTTGGCCTGCTCGCGGGTGGTCGCGTCGGCGACCGCGAGCCGCCCGCCGCCCGGATAGACCTCCTTGGCGACGTGCGTGCCGCCGATCACCGTGAAGTGCACACCGTCGCGCACGGCGTCGATCGCGGCGGCCGTCGCCTCCCGGGCGCCCCGCATCTTGGTCGGCGGGTAGTCCATCGAGCCGGAGCAGTCGACCATGATCGCCACGGCCGCGTCCGGACCCTGGCCCGGTGAGTAGAGGTGGGGTGATGCGACGGACGTGCCGACCGTGCCGCCGCCGGTGGCGGTGACCGTCACGATCGCGCTGACCTCGCGGCCGCCGTCGGGCAGGTACTCGTTCTGGTAGACGTCGACCGAGAACTGCGGCACGTTCGACTTCGAGAAATTGGCCATGTGTGCTTCGTTCCCCCTCGAAAACCCCACATGAGTGGAGCAGTGACTGTATGCGGACCAGTCCCCTCCGGTCCTTCTGCGGGCACCCCCGTGTCAGTGCCCTCAGGCCGATCCTGCCCCCTGCGACGGGGCGGGGAACGGCACGACGGCCACTGTTACGTTGTCGTGGCCCCCGCCGTCCAGGGCGTGGCCCACCAGGACCCGGGCGGCGTGCAGCGGGCGCGACGCGGCGTCCGGCGGGAGAACCTCGGCGAGTTCGTCCGCCGCCTCCGCGTAGTTCCACAGCCCGTCCGTGCACACCACCACCACACCTGGCCGGTCCGGTTTGAAGGAAGCGGTGTGCGGCTCCAGTTCGTACGCGTCCGCGCCGAGCCAGCCCGTGATGGCGTGGGCGCGCTCGTCGGCGTACGCCTCCGCCTCGTTCATCAGGCCCGCGGCGACCATCTGCGCGGCCCACGAGTCGTCCTCGGTGAGGCGGGCCGGGGCGGTTGAGCGGTCCAGCGGGACCCAGTAGACGCGGCTGTCGCCGACCCAGCCGACGACAAGCAGGGTCGGGGTGACGATGGAGCCGACCAGGGTGCAGGCCGGGGAGTTCTGGTGCGGGGCGTGCTCGCGGGCGCCGGCGGGCTCGTCCGCCAGCGCGTTCACGGCGTGCGAGGCGGCGAGGATCGCGTCGTGCATCGCCTGCTGGGGGTGGGTGCCCTGGGGCAGGGCCGCCATCAGCGAGTCGCCGGCGGCCCGGGACGCGGCGAGCGAGGCCTCGTCGGGGCGGGTCGCCGAGGAGACGCCGTCGCAGACGATCGCGACCAGCGCGGGTGTGCGGTTGGGCAGTGTGGTGTGGGAGATCGCGTACGCGTCCTCGTTGCGGTGGTGGCGCAGGCCCCGGTCGGTGACCGCGGCGAGCGGGCCGACCTCGTCCTCCATGTGGTCGCGCTCGCGCGGCTGGGCGTGCCCGCAGTTCTCGCAGTAGCCGTCGTGGTCGACCCGGCCCGCCCGGCAGGCCACGCACACCTTGGTGCCGGCCGGGGGCGTAGAGGTCTCGGCCGGGCGCGGGGCGGGCGCCTGCAGCGGGTACTCGTCGGGCTCACCGCCCGCGGCCCGGTCGAACCGCACGCCGGTGGCCGGGGAGACCGGCGAGCCCGTGAGCGGCGGCTCGGACACCGGCGGCAGGCCGGGAGCCGGCACCAGCGGGGTCTCGCCCGAGTCGGTGCCGTGGAGATCGGTCGCCAGGTGCACCGGCGCCGGGGTGCCGGAGCTGCTGGTCTCGGGCGCTAGGGGCCAGTCCACGGAAGCGGCCTCCGGAGGCGGGTGCGGCGCGGCTGCGAGGGCGCCGCTCAGAGTGAGCGTGGGGGAGTCACCGGGGCGTGGGGGCACGGCCGACAGGTCGTACCCGCACGCGCCGCAGAACCGGTCGCCCGAATCGAGCGGCTCCTCGCAGCTCGGGCACCGGGACAGGGCCGTCGGCTGGGGCGGCTGGGGTGGCTGGGGCATCTGGGACATCAACTACACCCACGTCCGGGGGCGGTAACGGTTGGCGCGTTCCACCAGGTCGATCCTCTCCTCGCCGCCCTGCGCGAGCCTGGCCAGCGTCCGGTACGAGCGCTCAAGCCCGAAGCGCAGACCACGCTCGTCCAGGTCACTGCCGAGCAGCACCCGCCCCCCGACGGCAGGAGGGGCGGAACCCTGGCTCTGGGAGAGTATCCAGTCCAGCGCGCAGCCGAGAACTTCCGCCGACAGCTGCTCCCGCCGGACCGCGTCCAGGCCGTATCCGGCGAGCGCCTCCACCTGCCCGGCGGAAGCGATCAGATCGTCCAGGAACGGCGCGTCGACGGCCACGGCCGTCCGGTGCCGCAGTCGCGCCCGTACGGCGGCCACACGGGCAGCCGTGTAGTGGATGGACGCCTCCGGGACCGACTCCAGTGTCTTCACGGCGCTACGGCGGTCGCCCGCCGCCAACTGGACGCGGGCCAGGCCGAACGCGGCGCTCACATAGCTCGGGTCGGTCGTCCACACCAGCCGGTAGTACTCGGCGGCGTTGTCGAGCTGCCCGAGGACCTCCGCGCACAGCCCGAGGGCCAGCTTGGGCGGACTCTCGCCGGGGAAAGCGTCGTAGATCGCGTCGAACGACAGCGCGGCGCCCTCGTGATCGCCCGTCACCAGCGCTGCCACGCCCCGGTACCAGACCACCCGCCAGTCGTCGGGCCGCTCCTCCTCCAGCCTGACCAGCGACTCCTGGGCGGTCGCGGCGTCCCCGTTCTCCAACCGGGCCCGCACCTCCCGCAGCCGTGTCTCCGTCGACTGGGCCGGCACCACCGCGAGGGCGGCGATCAGCTCCCCGGCCGCCGACGCCAACAGCCCCGCCAGGAAGCCCGCGTTGGGGTCGGTCGGGTCGACGCGGGGCACGGGCAGCGCGAGGGCGGCGGCACCGGCGTCGATGGCCTTGACGAGGCGCGGGGCGCCGGGGAGCGCTCTGGTGGGGCCACCGGGGGCAAGAGCGGCCGACGCCGCGGACTTCTTCCGGGGCGTCGCCACGCGTGCCCCCAGCCGCGACACCTCACCGTCCAGCACGCCGAACAACTCCGAGTCCGTGACCTTCACTTCCGGCCCGAACAGCGTGGACAGCGCGGGCCGGGCCCGCCCCGTCTGGAGCGACACGACCTCGCGCAGCACGCCCGTCAGCTGCTCGGACATCTCCTGCGCGGACGCGAACCGGCGGGCCGGGTCGGGGTCGGTGGCGCGGACCAGGAGCCGGTAGAACGACTCGTACTGGCGGAAGACCTCGATGTGGTCGGGGTCGGGCAGGGAGTCCACGAACACGTTCGTGTAGCCCTGGAAGTCGAACGTCATGACGGCGAGCGTGCGCGCGACCGTGTACAGGTCGGACGCCACCGACGGGCCGACCTCCGCGACCTCCGGCGCCTGGTAGCCGACCGTGCCGTAGATGGCCGACTCGTCGTCGTCCATTCTGCGGACCGCGCCCATGTCGATCAGCTTCAGCTGGTCCTCGGTCTGGATCGCGTTGTCGACCTTGAAGTCGCAGTACAGGAGGTTGCGGCTGTGCAGATGACCGAGGGCTTCGAGCGCCTCGATGCCGTACGCGCACGCCTGCTCGACCGGCAGCGGGTCCCGCTTGCCGGTCGGGGTGCGGCGGTCGTTGGCGATCTCCTTCAGCGACTTGCCACCGACGTACTCCATGACGATGTAGCCGTCGAGGGAGCCTGTGCGCTGGTCGAGGTGCTCCACGAAGTTGTAGATCCGCACGATGTTGGAGTGCTCGATCTCCGCGAGGAAGCGCCGCTCGGAGATCGCGGCGGCCATCGCGTCCTGGTCCCCGGTGTCCAGCAGGCCCTTGAGGACCACCCAACGGTCGGAGACGGCCCGGTCCACGGCGAGGTAGACCCAGCCGAGGCCGCCGTGCGCCAGACAGCCCACCACCTCGTACTGGCCGCGCACGATGTCACCGGTGTGCAGCTTCGGCACGAACGAGTACGGGTGGCCGCACTTCGTGCAGAACCCCTCCGTACGCCCCGGCCGGCCCTCGCCGCGCGCCCGCCCCACGGGCGCCCCGCAGTCGGAGCGCGAGCAGTACCGCTTGCGCTCGGGCACCTCCGGGTTCTCCAGCACCATCGCGCGCGGGTCGGGCCGCGGCACGCCCGGCACCTCGACCAGGCCCGCGCCGAGCCGGCCGCGCCCGGTGGACCCGGCGGCCGAACCCGAACTGCGCACCGACACCGAACGGCCCGTCGACTTCCCCGACAGGGACCGCGACAGCCGGCCGGAGACCGAGCGGCGGGACTGCGAGGAACGGGACGTGCGCGAGGTACGGGCGGAAAGGGCGGACGCGCGGGAACTCGACGAGGACGCACCGGCCATGCCGCCGGTCGACACGACCGGCGCGAGTCCGCACATGTCGCAGTACAGTTCGCCGCCGCCCATGTCCTCGTAACTGCCCTCGCAGTCGGGACGCTGGCACTTCTGCTGTTCGGTCTCGGTCATCAGTAGTCCCCCCTCCGGTCACTGGGTCCGGCCTGGCCGGGAACCCGCGGGCCGCCGAAGAACTCGGCGGCGGCCTGCTGGTAGCGCAGCACGGCCTGCTCCGCGACCCGCAAGTCGCAGGGCGCGCTCCACAGCATGCGGCGCGCCGCGTCGTACCGCTCGATCAGCAGCGGGTCCTCCGCGAGCCCGTGCCGGGCGACCTTCGCCTTGTACGCGTCGAGCCGGCCGCGCAGCTCCGCGCGGACCGCCAGCGGCTGGGTGACCGCCGTCAACGACTCGCGGGCGCGCATCAGTTCGTCCTCCGCCTTCGCCTCCAGCGACTCCAGGAGCGGCGAGAGACGGTGCCACTGGGCGTGTCGGCGGTAGTCGGCGGCCACCGCCAGCTGCTCCTGCAACGCCGTGGGCGGGCCACTGACGGCAGGCACCTCCGACGCGGCGATCTTCGCCAGCACCTCACCGCGCGCGCTGCGCGCCTCGGCGAGGGTGCGGTCCGCGCGGGACAGCAGGTCGCGCAGCTTCACGAGGCGCGCCTCGGCGTCCTGGCGGACCGTCAGCACGGCGTCGATCTCCCGGCGTACGTCCTCCAGGGCGCGCGCCTCACGGTCGTACACCGTGGTGTCCGGACGGCCGCCGCCGGGCGCCGAACTGCCCTGTGCGGGCAGCCAGAACGCCAGCGGGTCGTAGATCACCCGCTCGCGCAGGGCTGTCAGGGTGCGCGTGATGCGCTCCAGGTCGTCGCCGGCCGGGTGTTCGCCGGGGCGTACGCCCACGGAGTGCGCCAGCTGGCGGGTGCGCTGCAGCTCGGCGGCCAGTAAATCTATCCGCGCGGGCAGGGCCGACCAGACCGCGTCGGCGGTGACGACCATGTCCAGCGAGGTCGCGTACAGCTCGTTCATCCGGTCCACCAGGGCGGCCAGCGAGTACTGCTGGCTGAGCTTCCCGGTGCCGTGCAGGGTGGGCGCGTTGGCCGTCGCCGTGGCACTGCCCGAGACTGTGACGCACTCGCCGCGCAGCAGTTCCGTCAGCTCCACCAGGTCCTCGCGGCTGGACCAGCGGCGGCGTGAACGGATGTCACGGGCGGAGCGGTAGGTGTCCGAGTACGCGTCGAAGTACGCCCACAGCAGCGTGATCGACGCCTCCGCGGACACCCAGCGCTCCTTGGTCGTGCCGGTGAGCTCGGCGCCTTCGAGGAGTCTGCGGCCCGCGTGGTCCTGGAGGGCGAGGAGTGAGGTCTCGATCGCCTCGTGCTCCGCGCCGAGCCGCGCCAGCGCACGGTCCACCTCGTCCCGGTCCATCACCGGCCCGGGGGCTCCCGTGACGCCCATCGATCACCTCGACTACTCGTGTGGTTGGCTCGTTCGGTCGGCTCGTGGGTTGGTAGGTGAACGTCACTTGTAGTGGGGCACCGGCGGCTTCGCCGACTCCGAGTCGCTGCCGAGTGTCGGCGACAGCCACTTGTCGTACGACTTCTGCCAGCCGCCGTCCTGGCGGTACTGCTCCAGTATGCGATTGACCCGTGCCGCCAGGTCGTTCGCACCCTTCTTCACCGCCACGCCGTAGTAGTCGGTGGTGAACGTGTCGCCCTTCAGTTCCACCGTCGGGTCCTGTGCCGCCTGGCTCGCGGCGAGCGCGCCGTCGGTCACCACGGCGTCCACCTGGCCGAGTTGGAGGCGGACGAGGCAGTCGAGCTGGCTGGGGACGACCGTCTCGATGTCGGCGGAGGCGATCCCGGCCTTCTTCGCGGCCTGGTCCGCCTTCAGCTTCTCGAGCGCCGTGGAGCCCGCCGCCGAGCAGATCCGCTTGTCGTCGAGCGTCTTGTCGTACCCCTTGATCGTGGAGCTCTTGGGGGCGAGGACCTGCTGGCCGGTGAGGAAGTACGGGGCGGAGAACGCCACTTCCTTCAGACGGTCACAGTTGATCGTCATCGTGCGGACGATCATGTCGACGCGGCCGTCCTTGATGGCCGGGATGCGCTGGTTGGTCGGGATGGCCTTGAACTGGACCGCGTCCTCGTCGCCGAGGATGTCCTTCGCGATCCGGTGGACCAGATCGATGTCGAAGCCCTCCAGCTCCGCCGACCTGCCACCGTTCGGATCGCGGTAGCCCCAGCGGTAGCTGTTCTGGTCGACGCCGACGATCAGCCGCGGGTCCTTACGGGCCTTGATCGCCTCGATCGTCTTCCCGTCCGACGAGGATGGGAACGGGCTCTGGTCCTGCGGGTTCCTGCACTCCGCCGCGGCCGTCGCCTGAATGCCCTCGGCGACACCCTGCCCGCCCGTCTCCGTACCGCCGGCGCCGTGCGACTGCGTCCGCGGCAGCAGCAGCGCGAAGGCCACCGCGAGGGCGCAGACGGCTGCCATCGCCCCCACACCGCCCCAGCCCCGCAGTCCGGCCCGCAGGGTCCGAAGACCGGCCCGCAGGACCTGGAGACCGGTGCGCAGACTCCGCGGAAGCCGTTGTGCGTTCATCGTCACGCCCCCTCTCATCGCCCGAACTCCCTTGCCGCCGAACTCCCTTGTACCGCTTCGTACCGCGTCTGTACTGCTCGCGACTCTTCGTACCGCATCAGCGGTACTCCGACAGCCTGCGCCCGATGCCGAGGACCGCGCCCGCCGCCCCCAGCACGGCGAGGGCCGCGGCGCCCACCGGGAGGCCGGTCATCGCGTCCCGGCCGTCGCCGGCCGCCTGCTGGAACTCCGTCTGCTCATGCACGATCGCCGTCTTCAGCGCCTTGTCGACGCTGTCGAAGCACTCGCCGGTCGGCTTGTCGCTCTTGTCGCCTATGACGCGGGCGAGCGCCTGCTGGAAGTCACCCTTTTCGTACGCCGCCTGCGCCTCCTTGTGGCGCTTCTCCCACTCCTCCATGCCGCTGACGGCCGTCGTGACCGGCTCCTTGCCCGTCCGGTCGTCGGCGATCCGCTCGGCCTCGGTCAGTCCCTTGCCGAGGGCGGTCATGTCCACCTGGAAGCTGTTGTCGTACGTGTCGACGACCTCGCCGTCGGCCAGTTTGGTCGTCTCCGCGCCGCGCGCCACCAGCGTCAGGTTCTCGTTGCCGCGCGCCTTGAGGGAGGCGATCCGGGCGTCGTGCAGCACGTTCAGCGAGAGGATGCCGTGGTCGTAGGAGTCGTTGAGGCCCGAGCGGGCGAAGCTCTGCCCGGCGACCAGCCACAGCAGGACGATCGTCGCGGTGGCCGTCGCCGCGACCAGACCGTGGTTCAGCACCCGGTTCGTACGCTGGTAGTTGCGCCGCTGGGCCCAGACCAGGGCGCCGAGCACGGCGACGCCGAGCCCGATCGCCGCCCACGGGTACGAGGTCGCGTCCGCGTAGTCGGAGGCCAGCCGCTCGTTCTCCCTGGCGTACAGCTTCTCCGCCTGCGGGAGCATCTGCTTCTGCATCGTGTCGTTCGCCAGCCGCAGATACGAGCCGCCGACCGGGAAGCCCAGCCGGTTGTTGGCGCGGGCCCGCTCGATGTAGCCCGTGTACTCCGACAGCAGCTTGTTGAGCTCGGCGATCCTCGCGGCGGACGGGGAGCCCGGCTCGGAGTTGGTCGCGGCGTCGGACAGCTTGCCGGCGGCGTTGCGGATGTCCTGCTGGTAGCGGTCGCGGGAGGTCGCCGTCTCGTCACCGCCGGCCAGGAAACCGCTGGAGGCGGCGGTGTTGGCGTCCGCGAGGGAGCTGTAGATGTCCGCGGCGGCGGAGCTGAGGGGCTGGCTGTTGTGCAGCACGTCGTCCGCGGCCGACGAACGGTCGGTCATCTGCCAGGCGGTGACGGCACCGAACGCGACCACGAGCACCGCGAGCAGGGCGCCGATGATCCGCAGACGCCCGGGCTCGGTGGTCGCGGCGGCGCGCAACTGGTCGACGCCCTCGGCGAACGCGGTGCGGCGCGGGGGCTGGGGAACGCCGGGAGCGGAACCCCTGCCTGCCTGCGACGGGATGGCGGGCAGGCCCGAGGCGGCGGACAGACCGGACGCACCGGACTGGCCGGGGCCGTCCGGCGAGCCCGGCGTCGGTGGTGCCGCACTGCTCGTAGATGTCACTGTGACCTCCCCCATGGTCATCCGTCACCGCCAGTATCGCCCCCGGCACTGACAATCCGCACCGGCCTTGACTGGATCTTGATCGGATCGCAGTGCGGCCGCGTTGTGTCGCAGTGGGTGGTGTTGTGTCGGGGTGCGCTGCCGTGCAGTCGGACACACGAGCGCTCCCCGCACCACCCCTCTGCCCATGAATACGCTGGAGGAATCTGTTCGGTTCCCGTACGAAGCCGGTCAGACCTCGTAGAAGCGGCGTACGCGCGCGTGCACCTCCGCCGGGGCGTTCGTGTGGTCCAGGCCCAGCAGCGCCGCCCCCAGCACAGGCCGTGCCGTCACCACCCGGGCGACGGCCTTGGGTGCCCGGGCGGCCAGCAGTTCGGTGATGCGGTCCGTCAACCGGGCGTGCTGGGCGGCCAGTACACCCCCGCCCAGCAGAACCGGGGTCTCCTCTTCGAGGAGACCGAGGCGGCCGAGCGCGACCGCGGCCATGGCCACCACCTCGTCGGCCAGTCGGTCCACCAGCGCACCCGCCACCGGGTCACCGTCCGCCGCCGTGGCGAACAGCACCGGCGTCAGCTCATGGCGCCGGGCGTTGTCGACGTCCCCCAGATGCAGGGCCTCGATCAGCGCGTACATGGAGGTGAGCCCGAAGTGGGCGGGCAGGGCGCAGGCCAGCGCCGTCGGCCCGCCCCGCCCGTCCTCCGCCCGCGCCGCATGCCACATGGCCTCCTCCGCCAGGCCCCAACCGCCGCCCCAGTCACCGGAGATGCGCCCCAGCGCGGGGAACCGGGCGGTGCGGCCGTCCGGAGTCATCCCGACGCAGTTGATGCCGGCGCCGCAGACGACGGCCACCCCGCGCGGCTCGGTGATCCCGGCCCGCAGGATCGCGAAGGTGTCGTTGCGTACGTCGACACTGGCGCCCCACGCGCGTGCGTGCAGCGCGGCGGTGAACTGCCGTTCCTCCACGGGGAAGTCGGCGTTCGCCAGACAGGCCGATACCCGGTCGACGGATGAGACCCCGGCGGCGGTGAAGGCCTCGGCGACGGCGTCGGACAGGCCGGAGACCGCCACGTCCAGCCCGTCGGCCGGCGGCCGGAACCCCCCTCCCCGTGCCGTGGCCAGCACCTCCCCGTCGGCGGCGACCACCGCCACGTCGGTCTTGCTGTTGCCGGCGTCGACGGCGAGGACGTGTGCGGTCATGCCCACGCGAGATGCTCCCGGTTGTGCGCGATCAGGGTGTCGGTCAGGGTGTCCGCGTAGTCGTACTGGCCGACGAGCGGATGCGCGAGCAGTGCCCGGAAGACCCGGTTCCGCCCGCCGTGCAGCGCGGCCTCCAGGGCCAGTTCCTCGTAGGCGGTGACATTGGCGATCAGCCCCGCGTACAGGGGGTCGACAGGCTCGACGGCCAGGGGAATCGCCCCCTGCCGGCCCACTGCGGCCTGCGTCTCGATCACCGCGTCGTCCGGCAGGAACGGCAGTGTTCCCTTGTTGTACGTGTTCACCACCTGGTAGGGACTGCCGCCCCCGCCCAGCAGCGACGCGGCCAGATCCACCGCCGCCTCCGAGTAGAAGGCGCCGCCGCGCTTGGCCAGCAGCTCCGGCTTCTCGTCCAGGGCCGGATCGCCGTACATCTGCAGCAGTTCCTTCTCCATCGCCGCCACCTCGGCCGCCCGGGAGGGTTTGGTGCGTAGCTCCCGTACGACGTTGTCGTGGGCGTAGTAGTAGCGCAGGTAGTAGGAGGGCACCGTCTCCAGACTGTCGAGGACGGGACGCGGAAGGTGGAGGTCGTCGGCGATCCGGTCGCCGTGTTCGGCGAGGAGCCGGGGGAGGACGTCCTCGCCCTCGGGGCCGCCCAGGCGGACGCCCGTCTCCCAGGTGAGGTGGTTGAGGCCCACGTGGTCCAGGTGGATGTCGGCCGGGGTCACCCCCAGCAGGGCGGCGAACTTCCGCTGGAAGCCGATCGCCACGTTGCACAGGCCGACCGCCTTGTGGCCGGCCTGGAGGAGGGCGCGGGTGACGATGCCCACCGGGTTGGTGAAGTCGATGATCCAGGCGTCCGGGTTGGTGCGGCGGACGCGCTCGGCGATGTCCAGGACGACCGGCACCGTGCGCAGCGCCTTGGCGAGACCGCCCGCGCCGGTCGTCTCCTGGCCGACGCAGCCGCACTCCAGCGGCCAGGTCTCGTCCTGCTGCCGTGCGGCCTGGCCGCCGACGCGCAGTTGGAGCAGGACGGCGTCGGCGCCCTCGACGCCCTTGTCGAGGTCGTCGGTCGTGACGATCCGCCCGGGGTGCCCCTGCTTGGCGAAGATGCGCCGGGCGAGCCCGCCGACCAGCTCCAGGCGGTCGGCGGCCGGGTCGACGAGCACCAGTTCCTCTATGGGCAGGGTGTCCCGCAATCGCGCGAAACC
The DNA here is from genome assembly GCF_036345175.1 of Streptomyces sp. NBC_00576. Lineage (NCBI taxonomy): Bacteria > Bacillati > Actinomycetota > Actinomycetes > Kitasatosporales > Streptomycetaceae > Streptomyces > Streptomyces sp. NBC_00576. Next base: position 7,389,044 of record NZ_CP107780.1, read on the forward strand.
GTCGATGAGTTCGGGGGTGTAGGTCGAACCGCCGCCGACCACGGTGAGTTTCATATCAGGATCAACCCTTCACGCCGGTCAGAGTGACGCCTTCGACGAACGCCTTCTGGGCGAAGAAGAACACGAGGAGCACGGGGGCCAGGACCAGCACGGTGGCCGCCATGGTGAGGTTCCAGTCGGTGTGGTGGGCGCCCTTGAAGGACTCCAGGCCGTAGGACAGGGTCCACGCGCCCGGGTTCTCGGAGGCGTAGATCTGGGGGCCGAAGTAGTCGTTCCAGGCGTTGAAGAACTGGAAGAGGGCGATGGCCGCGATGCCGGGTTTCGCCATCGGCAGGATGACCTTCAGCAGGGTGCGCAGATCGCCGCAGCCGTCCACCTTCGCCGCGTCCAGGTACTCGTTGGGGATGGTCATCAGGAACTGGCGCAGCAGGAAGATCGAGAACGCGTCGCCGAACGCCAGCGGGATGATCATCGGCCACAGCGTGCCGGACAGGTCGAGCTGCTTCGCCCAGAACAGGTACATCGGGATGACGACCACCTGGGGAGGCAGCATCATCATCGAGATCACCAGCATGAGTGTCAGATTCCGGCCCCGGAAGCGGAACTTGGCGAGCGCGTACGCCACGGGGACGGACGAGACGACGACCAGGACGGTGCCCAGTCCGGCGTAGATCAGGGTGTTCTTCCACCAGGTGAGGAAGCCGGGGGTGTCGAAGACCTTGCGGTAGTTGGACCATTCCCAGGTGTGCGGGATCAGGTCCCGGCTGAGTGCCTGCGAGTCGCTCATCAGCGAGGTCAGGAACACGAACACGAAGGGCAGGGTGAAGAAGAGGGCCGCCGCGACGCCGAGGGAGTGGACGGCGATCCATTCCAGGAACGCCTTTCGGCGGGCCGTGCGCTCGGCGGGCGAGGGGGAGACCGGGGTTTTCAACTCCACGGGCCGTTCCAGTACTTGAGCCATGTCCTGGGCCATGTCAGTCACCTGCCTGGATGAGACCGCCGCGGCGTCGCATCAACAGCGCGGTGAACGCCATCGACAGGGCGAACAGGACCAGGGCGACGACACAGGCGGAGCCGTAGTCGAAGCGCTGGAAGCCGAGGTTGTAGACGAGTTGGGGGAGGGTGAGGGTGGAGTACTCGGGGTAGCCGGGTTGGAAACTGGTGCCCGCGCCCTGGATCACGCCCGAGGCGACCTTTCCGGCCACGAGTGGCTGGGTGTAGCACTGCATCGCCGCGATCACGCCCGTGACGACCGCGAACATGATGATCGGCGAGATGTTGGGCAGCGTGACGAACCGGAACCGCTGCCAGGCCGACGCGCCGTCCAGTTGCGCCGCCTCGTACTGCTCCTTCGGAACGTCGAGCAGCGCGGCCATGAAGATGACCATCAGGTCGCCGACGCCCCACAGGAACATCAGGGTGAGCGCCGGCTTCGACCAACTGGGGTCGTTGAACCAGCCCGGCGCCGGGATGCCGATGCTCTCCAGCATGGAGTTGACCGGTCCCGTACCGGGGTTGAGGAGGAACGCGAACGCCATGGTCGCGGCGACCGGCGGGGCGAGGTAGGGCAGGTAGAAGAGGGTGCGGAAGACGCCCGTACCCGTCTTGATCTTCGTGATGAGCATGCCGATCCCCAGCCCGAACAGGACGCGGAGGGTCACCATGATCACGACCAGCCACAGGGTGTTGCGCAGGGCGGGCCAGAAGAAGGGGTAGGACTCGAAGACGTACTTCCAGTTCTTCGTCCCGACCCAGGTCGGCGGCTTGAAGCCGTCGTAGTGCATGAACGAGAAGTAGACCGTCGAGATCATCGGGTACGCGAAGAAGACCGTGAAGCCGATCAGCCAGGGCGAGAGGAAGGCGAGGGTGCGCAGCCTCGAACGCCGGTGCTTCGCCCGCAGGGTGTAGGTGGCGGCCATGGCTACTTCGCCTGCGCGATGTCCGTGTCGATCTGCGCCGCCGCCTTCTTCAGGCCCGCCTGCAGGTCGGTGACCTTGCCGCTCTCGTAGTCGTAGCCGAGCTGCTGGATGGTGGTGAGGTAGACGCCACCGTTGATCGAGGCCGGCGAGGTGGACGAGTCGGGGTTCGCGGCGATGTCGAGGAAGGTCTTGAAGCGCGGGTCGTACTTCAGCTTCGGGGACTTCAGCGCCGCGAGCGTGGAGGGCACGTTGTGGATCGCGTTGGAGAAGCCGACCACCGCGTCCGTGTCCGTGGTGATGTACTTCACCAGTTCCCAGGCCGCGTTCTGCTTCTTGCTGGTGGCGGCGATACCGGCGATGGTCCCGGTGATGTAGCCCTTGCCGTACTGGTCGGCCTGGTCGTCGGGTACGGGCAGCGGGGCGACGCCGATCTCGAAGTCGGGCTTCGCGTCCAGCGCCATGCCCAGGCGCCACTCGCCGTCCATCTGCATGGCCACCTGGCCGGTCTGGAAGGGGTGCTTGGGGCCCCACTCGTCACCGAGTCCCGAGCGGAACTTCTCCAGCTTCTTGAAGCCGCCGAGGTCGTCGACGAGCTTCTTCTGCACGGCGAAGGCACCGGCCACGGCCGGGTCGGTGGCGATCGTCGACTTCCCGGACGCGTCGAAGTACGTCGGCCCGAACTGGCCCATGTAGTGGTCGGTGGTCGTCTCCCAGCCGTGGTAGTCCGGCATGAAACCGAGCTGCTTGTACGTGTCGCCCTGGGGAACCGTCAGCTTCTTGGCGTCGGCCTCGAACTCGGACCAGGTCTTCGGCGGGCTGGTGATCCCGGCCTTCTGGAAGGCGGTCTTGTTGTAGTAGAGGCCGTACGCGTCGCCAAGGAGCGGGACGGCGCAGCGGTTGCCGTCGTACTGGGTGTACTCGCTCATCGCCTTCGGGAAGGTCGTCGCCGGGTCGATGCCGGCCTTCTCGAAGAGCGGGTTCAGGTCGACCAGCGCGCCCGACGAGCAGAACTTGCCGACGCCGTTGGTGGTGAACGACGAGATCACGTCGGGTGCCTTGCTGCCGCCCGCGCGCAGCGCCTGGTTCATCTTGTCGTCGGTCATGTTGCCGACGACATTCACATGGATGTTGGGGTGGGCCTTCTCGAAGCCGGCGATCAGCGCTTTCACGCCCGCCACCTCGTTCGGCGCGCTCCAGGCGTGCCAGAAGGTGATGGTCGTGTCCTTGGAGGCGTCGTCCTCCGCGCCCGATGACGACTGGCCCGTACAGGCCGTGGCGAGGAGGGCTGTCGAGGCGGAAACGGCGAGTGCGGCGGCGACTTTTCTTGATATTCCGGGCATGGCGAGGTCTCCCAGGGAAGGGCGTGGCAGGGCAGGGGACTGGTGAGGGGCGGAACAGGAAGTGCGGGTGCTCAGCGGGAGGTGTCGAAGACCTCGTCGCGGGTGGTCGCGAGGGCGCTCTCCAGCGCGCCCCGCAGCACGGGGTGTTCGCGTACGTCGCCCACGACCAGCCGGGGCCGGGCCGCGGCCAGTTCCTCCAGCTCGGCCTGGACCAGACCGCGCAGGGGTTCGCCGCCCGCGGTCAGGGAGGCGCCGCTGAGGACGACGAGTTCGGGGTCGAGGACGGAGACGAGCGAGGCCAGACCGGTGGCCAGGCCGGTCGCGTACGTTTCGAGGAGCCGCCGGTGCGGGCCCGCGTTGATGTCGGCGGCCTGGGCGACGAGGGCGGCTGCGACCTCGGCGTACGGGCCGTTCGGGACGGGGCTGATGTCCAGCTCGCGGGCGAGCCGGGGAATGACCTGCGAACCGGCGAGCTCCTGGTAGCCGCCGCTGCCGGTTCTGCTGACCTGCCGGACGAGGGGTGTGCCCGGCACGGGCAGGAAGCCGACCTCGCCGGCGCCGCCGGTCCAGCCGCGGTGCAGCCGGCCGCCGAGGACGAGCGCGGCGCCGAGTCCGCCCTCGTTCCACAGGAGGACGAAGTCGTCGTGTCCTCTGGCCGCACCGAGTTGTTGTTCGGCGATGGCGACGAGGTTCACGTCGTTCTCGTACTCCACCGGCATCGGGAGCGCGGCGGCGAGTTCGTCGAGGAGGGCGGGGGAGTGCCAGCCCGGGAGGTGGGCGGCGTAGCGCAGCCGGCCGGTGCCCGGGTCGAACGCGCCGGGCGTTCCGATGACGAGCCGCCGCAGGTCGCCCCGGGCCAGTCCCGCCGCCTTGACGGCACCGTCCAGGGCGTCGGTGACCTGTTGGACGACGGGCCGCGCCGGGCGTTTGCCGGGGGTGAGCAGTTCGAACTCGCCCACGGTCCGGCCGGTGATGTCGGCGACGGCGGCGAGGACGCGTTCGGGGGTGACGTCGAGTCCGGCGGCGTACGCGGCGGTCGGGTTGACCTCGTACAGCTGGGCGTTGGGGCCGGGTCGGCCCTCGCTGGTGCCGGTCGCCAGCACGAGTCCCGCCGCTTCCAGGCGGGCGAGGAGCTGTGAGGCGGTCGGCTTGGAGAGGCCGGTGAGCTTGCCGATCCGGGTGCGGGACAGAGGGCCGTGCTCCAGGAGGAGGTCCAGGGCGGCCCGGTCGTTCATGGCGCGCAGGACGCGGGGAGTGCCTGGCGTGCCTGCGGTTCCTGCCATGGGTCTGCACCTGCCTTTCCGTCGCCCAGTTTTCCACGGTCACCGGTAGTGGTTTTTCCACGATGACTGTTAGGAAGGTTTCCTATCGGATGGCGAGAAGATAGAACCGGACCAAGGGGGACGTCAAGGGGCAATGGGCAATGAAGAGAGGCGGCGCCCCCGAATCGGGGACGCCGCCTCTCTCGTACAGGCTGCTTCGGGTCGTGTACCGCCTACCGGACGGGCCGGGCCGGTGCGATCGGGGTCGCCGCCTCCGCCTGGGGGGAGGCGGTGTTCGAGTACACCGAGGGGGCCGCGACCGCCGCCGCCGGGTCCACGGTCGGATCCTCCTCCGGGATGACCGTGGTGCCGCCCACGATGCGGATGCCCGCCGCGTCCAGGGCCCGCTTGGCGCGCCAGCGCAGTTCGCGCTCCACCGTCAGGGACTTGCCCGGCATCGTCTTCGCCGAGAGCCGGACGACCATCGAGTCCAGCAGCACGCTGTCCAGGCCCAGGCTCTCGATCGGGCCCCACAGCAGCTCGTTCCAGGGCTCTTCCCGGCTCATCTTCTCGCCGACCTCGGCGAGCGTCGCCTTCAGTCGGTCCAGGTCCACGTCCGCGCTCACGGTCACGTCGACGCCGGCCGTCGCCCAGCCCTGCGAGAGGTTGCCGATGCGCTTGACCTCGCCGTTTCGCACGTACCAGATCTCGCCCTGGTCGCCGCGCAGCTTCGTCACCCGCAGGCCCACCTCGATCACCTCGCCCGAGGCGACCCCCGCGTCGATCGTGTCCCCGACGCCGTACTGGTCCTCAAGGATCATGAACACGCCGGACAGGAAGTCCGTCACCAGGTTGCGGGCGCCGAAACCGATCGCCACGCCCGCGACACCGGCGGAGGCGAGCAGCGGGGCGAGGTTGATCTCGAACGTGCCGAGGACCATCAGGGCGGCCGTGCCCATGATCAGGAAACTCGCCACCGACTTCAGCACCGAGCCGATCGCCTGCGAACGCTGGCGACGCCGCTCCACGTTCACCAGCAGACCGCTGAACGCCGTGCCGTCCACCGCCTGCGCGGTGCGGTTCATGCGATCTATGAGCTTGGTGATCGCCCGCCGCAACGTCATTCTCAGCACCGCCGCGATCACCACGATCAGCAGGACCCGCAGTCCGATCGACAGCCAGGTCGACCAGTTCTGCTCGACCCAGCTCGCGGCGTTGGTCGCGCGCTCCTGGGCGTCCTGGAGCGACGGGACCAGCGCGGTCGGTGACTCCGAGGGAGTCGGTGACGGGGTGGAACCGGCGGCCAGTAGGACGACGGGCAAGGACACGGCGGGAACCTCCAGAGCGGCCTGCCCCCGGTACGGATGGCTACGTCGGTCAGCTCGACGTCGAGCTTGTGGTTCAGGTCACGGAAAGGTCACCGGAAGGGCAGAACCACCACACTAACGGGGGAGCGTGTGGGGATCGGCGCCATGTTCGAGGGAGAGACCGTGCCCACCTGGGGATGAAGAGGGTGTGGTCCCGGGGCATGACACAAGGTGTGGTCGAAAACACTCCCAGCCCGTTACCGGGACGTGGTGGCGCTGCCGCCAGGCGAGAGGGGAGACTGACTACAGATCGTCCCGGCGCGAGCCACGCGCCGCCGACGCCCAAGGAGGCATCCGTGCCGCATGTCCTGGTACTCAACGCGTCGTACGAGCCACTCGGCGTCGTACCGCTCCGCCGCGCGCTCGTCCTCGTCCTGGAGAACAAGGCAGTCTCCCTGGAGGAATCGGGCGCCTTCATGCACAGCGCGACCGTTACTGTCCCCGCACCCAGCGTGGTCCGGCTGAAGAGGTTCGTCCGGGTTCCTTACCGGGGGCCCGTTCCACTGACCCGTAGGGCACTGTTCGCCCGCGATGGCGGCCGGTGCATGTACTGCGGCGCCGCCGCGACCAGCGTCGACCACGTCATCCCACGTTCCCGAGGCGGCCAGCACCGCTGGGACAACGTGGTGGCGTCGTGCCGTCGCTGCAACCACACCAAGGCGGACCGCCATCTCTTCGAGATCGGCTGGCGGCTGCGCCACAAACCCGCCCCGCCCACCGGCCTCGCCTGGCGCATCATCGGCACCGGGCACCGGGACCCGCGCTGGCTGCCATACCTGCAGCCGTACGGCGCGGATGACGCGATGGCCCGGATCGACGGCATCTCAGCCTGACGTCCGGGCTTTCGTATACCTGAATATCCTGAATATCGAGAACCAGTACCCGCACGCGTGTACGGGTTTTTCGTACGGTACGGATGAGATCCGGCCCCGGGAACCCCCGTTCCCCAGGGCCGGATCGCTCATGCCCGGCCGCTCACACGTACCGCAGCTCCGCCGGATGCACCGAGCGGCGCAGCAACGGCAGCGAGGTGGCCGCGGCGAGCAGGCAGGACACGTACACCGCCGGCGGGACCAGCAGCGCCGTGTACGGCACCGAGCGGCTGCCGTCCTGGGCGATCGTCGCGAACCAGCCGCCGATCAGCAGGCCCCCGGTGCCCGCAAGGAGCAGCGCCGGCGCCAGTGGCAGGGCCGTCTCCAGGAGCAGCGCCCGGCCGAGCACCGCGCGCGGGACTCCGGCGGCGGCCTGGGCGGCCAGGCCCCGGCGGCGGGTCGCCACCGACTCGGCGGTGCCGACGCCGAGCCCGCACAGCGTGATCACCAGGGCGACCAGGACGGCGGCGCCGGTCAGATCGACGCCGGTGGTGTAGAAGGACATGGGCGAGGCCAGCATGTGTTCCCCGCGGTCGCGGAGCGAGGTCAGCAGCACCTCCCGGATGCCGACGAACCCGGTGCCCACGATGGTCACCAGCAGCACCGCCGCATGGGTGCGGGCGGCGGCCCACGGGTCGTCGCGCAGCCGTTCCGCCGCGATCAGCGTCGCCGGATCGGCGGTACGGGCCGCGAGGATCCGCCCTGTGAACCGGGCGGTGGCGCCGGTCAGCCACAGGGCGCCCACACCGGTGATCATCACCACGGCGAACACCAGCACCGGCGCGGTCTCGTACCCGCCGAACGTGTTCGGCGCCAGCAGCAGCCCCACGAACAGCAGACCCAGGGCCGCCATCGGGATCGGCATCCCCGGACCACGCCCCTCGCGCGGAGGCACCCGCCGTACCCGGCCCAGCGGCGAGGCGACCACGCGGCGCAGCGCCAGTACGCTCACCAGCGCGCCCACCACCGGCACGGCCGCCGCGACCAGCGCGATCCCGAACCAGAGGAGCACCGGCGGCTGCGGCCACTCGCCCAGCAGGAGCAGCACGGAGAACACGGTGGCGAGCGCCGAGCCGAGCAGACAGGCAAGCCCCGTCTCCAGTGCCGCGATCCGCCGAACCTGCGCCGCGCCGGCCCCCGCCAGCCGCAGCGCGGCCAGTCGCCGGTCCCGGTGCACGGCCCCGACCCGCGCACACTGCCCGAGGAACCCGAGCACGGGCACGAGCAGCAGCACGAGGGCGAGGACCACGCCGGAGCGCTCGCCGGGCCGGTCCAGCAGCCCGTTGCCGAATGGCACCTGGCGGTAACCGCGTATCGAGGCGACGGCCACAGCGGCCAGCGCGAACCCGGTCGCGAGTACCGCCCCGATCCCCGTGAGCGCGACCCGCCACCACTCCCGCCGGTCGGAACCCCGGGTGAGCAGCCAGGCGAGCCGCAGATCGGTACGCAGGGAGCTGCTCCGGGAAACTTTCGGTGTCACGACGTCACCTCCGCCGCGGCCACGGCGCCGTCGCTCAGCCTGAGTTCGCGGTCCGCGTACGCCGCCACCTGGGCGTCGTGCGTGATCAGCAGGACCGCCGTGCCGGACTCACGGGCCGTGTGTGTCAGTGCCGCCATCACCTGTTCGCCCGCGAGGGAGTCCAGCGCGCCGGTCGGCTCGTCGGCGAAGACCACCTTCGGGCCGGTGACCAGGGCCCGGGCCAGCGAGACGCGCTGCGCCTGGCCGCCGCTCAGCTCGCCCGGCCGCAGCACCTGCTGCCCGAGCACCCCGAACCGCTCCAGCCACTCGCCCGCCCGCTCGTGTGCCGCCGCGCGCGTGGTCCCGGCGAGCAGCAGCGGCAGCGCCACGTTGTCGAGCACGGTCAGTTCGGGAATCAGCTGCCCGAACTGGAAGACGACGCCGAACTCGGTGCGCCGCAGCTCGCTCAGCCGCCGCTCGGGCAGCGTGTCGAGCCGCTCACCGCCGTACTCGACAGTGCCCGCGTCCGGCCGGACGATCCCCGCCAGACAGTGCAGCAGCGTCGACTTCCCGCTGCCGCTGGCCCCCGTGACGGCCAGGATCTCGCCGGCCCGCAGCTCGACCGAGGCGCCGCGCAGCGCCGGTGTCCTGCCGTGCGCCTTGGACAGGCGGCGGGCCGTGAGCAGGGGTGGTGCGGCGTCCCCGGTGGATAGTTGCCCGTCGGACAGTTCCCCGTTGGTGGTGGTCATGCCGTGTCGACCTCCGCGGTCAGTGTGGTGAGCCGGGCCGCCGTGGAGGTCATCCAACGGAGGTCGGCGTCAAGGTGGTTGAGGGCGTAGTCCGCCGAGAGCACCGTCGAGAGGTCCGAGCCCGGCGCGGTCTTGACCGCGGTCAGTTCCCGCATCCGCCTCATGTGCGCGGCGCGCTGGTCCAGCAGATACGCGGCCGGGTCCCCGCCGGCCAGGATCGCGACGACGACCTTGGCGAAGATCTCGTTGACGACGTGCGGCGCGGGGGCGCTGATCTGCCGTACCCAGTCGGCGAGTTCATGCTCTCCGTCGCCGGTCGTCCGGTACTTGGTCCGTTCCGGGCCGCCGTCCGCGTCGGTGCCGTCGACCTCCGCGAGCCCGTCGCGCACCAGGCGCTGCAGGGTCGTGTAGACCTGCCCGTAGGCCAACGGCCGGGCCTGCGGGAAGCGTTCATCGTGCCGTCGCTTGAGGTCGTAGCCATGGCTCGGCCCTCCGGCGAGCAGCCCGAGCAGGATGTGGCGGGTGCTCATGCGGACCATTATGCACCCGCTACATGTACTGAGTGAATAGTGGCTGGCGGGAAACTGGAGGGAGAAGCGGGCGTGACGGGAAGGTGGGGGATTTCGTCCGGAGGGCGGCGGAAGAATCGCGGAATGTGACCGGCGGTACCGTGGTTCGTCCGTTCACCTACGTCTGCGGTCGCGCCCACTGGGTAGGCCTGCGAAAGAAACCCGCCAACCGCCGTCAGCCGTCGTACGCGACAAGGAGGCCTCCGTGGCCGTACCGGCATACATCTTCAGCGCCGAGAGCGCCGCCGCCGAGGCGCCGCTCACCAGCGAGCCGCCGCTGCCCGCCGCCGAGCCCCTCACCAGCGAGCCCCCGCTCGCCGACGCGGAGGCGATGACGAGCGAGCACGCCGACGCCGAAGCTGACCCCACGGGGCTGTACGAGGGCCCGGTTCCGGCACTGTCGGAACTCACGGGGCTGTAGATGTCCGTACACACGCCGGCCGACCCCGCCGAGAGCCATGAGAGCGACGAGTTCCACGAGAGCAGGGAGGGCGGGGAGGGTCGGTCCGAGGAACGGCTCGCGCTCGCCCGCCTCGCCGAGCTGCACGGCGTGGCCCCCTCCTTCCGCCCCTCCCCGGACCGTACGGTCGCCGCCTCCGACGCCGCGCTCGTCGCCGTGCTGGCCGCGCTCGGCGTCGACGCGGTGACCCCGGACGCCGTCCGGGCCGCCCTCGCCGCCCGGGAACGGGAACTGGGGGCGCGGCTGCTGCCCCCGACGGTGGTGTGCGGCGCCGACGGTACGGCGACCGCGCTGGCCGCACTGCCGGAGGGCACCCGCCTGCGCATCCGCACCGAGCAGGGCGACATCTGCGACTCCGTCGACCAACTCCCGCCGGGAGTCCATGAGTTGGATGCCGTGGCACCCGACGGCCGCATCGCCCACGCCCACCTCGTCGTCGCCCCGGCCCGGCTGCCCACGCCCACCGGACGCTCGTACGGCCTCCTCGTCCAGCTCTACTCCCTGCTCTCCCAGCGCTCCTGGGGCATGGGCGACCTGGGTGATCTCGGTGAGCTGAGCGCCTGGGCCGGGCGGGCACTCGGCGCCGGATTCGTGCAGGTCAACCCCTTGCACGCGGCCGTTCCCGGAGCGCCGACCGACCCGTCCCCGTACCGGCCGTCCTCCCGCCGCTTCCCCGATCCCGTGCATCTGCGGGTCGAGGACATCCCCGAGTTCGCGTACATCGAGGAGGCCGTACGCCGTGAGCGGGTGCGCGGGCTGCTGGAGCGGGCCGGGCGGCTGCGGGAGTCGGTGCTGCACGAGGGCGCGCTGATCGACCGGGACGCCGTGTGGGAACTCAAGCGCGAGGCACTGGAGTCGGTGTGCGCCGTACCGCTCGGGCCAGGGCGGCAGGCCGCCTACGCCGACTTCCTCGCCCGGGCCGGTGAGGCACTGGAGGACCACGCCACCTGGTGTGCGCTGGCCGAGGTGCACGGCTCGGACTGGTCACGCTGGCCGGCCGGTCTCCAGGACCCCCGCTCGGCCGAAACCGCCCGCGCCCGGGGCGAGTTGATGGACCGCGTCGACTTCCACTCCCGCCTCGCCTGGCTCACCGACACCCAACTCGCCGACGCCCAGCGGACGGCACGCGACGCGGGCATGCCGGTCGGGATCGTGCACGACCTCGCCGTCGGAGTGCATCCCGGGGGTGCTGACGCCTGGGCGCAGCAGGAGTACTTCGCGGCCGGCATGTCGGTCGGCGCGCCCCCGGACGCCTTCAACGCGCGCGGCCAGGACTGGGGCCTGCCGCCCTGGCGGCCGGACCGCCTGGCCGAGTCCGGCTACGCCCCCTACCGCCAGCTGCTGCGGTCCCTCTTCGGCTACGCGGGTGCTCTGCGCATCGACCACGTCATGGGCCTCTTCCGGCTCTGGTGGGTGCCCCAGGGGCTGGCGCCGACGGAGGGGGCGTACGTCCGTTACGACGCCGAGGCCATGCTCGCCGTCCTCGCGCTGGAGGCCTCGCGGGCCGGGGCGGTCGTGATCGGCGAGGACCTGGGGACCGTGGAGCCGGGGGTGCGGGAGACGCTGCACGAACGCGGGGTGCTCGGCACGTCCGTGCTGTGGTTCGAACGGGACTGGGACGGCGACGGGCGCCCCCTGCCCCCCGACCACTGGCGCGCCGACTGTCTCGCCACCGTCACCACCCACGACCTGCCGCCCACGGCCGCCCGCCTCACCGGCGACCACGTCGAACTCCGCGACCGGCTGGGCCTGTTGACCAACCCCCTGGCCGAGGAACGGGCCGCCGCTGCCGCCGACACGAACGAGTGGCTGACCCTGCTCTCCCGCCTCGGCCTGCTGAAGGGGGGCAGCGGCGGTCGCTCGGAGACGTCGGAGGAGGCCGAGATCCAGGCCGTCCACCGCTATCTGCTCCGCACGCCCGCCCGCATGATCGGCGTCTGGCTCCCGGACGGCGTCGGCGACCGCCGCCCGCAGAACCTGCCGGGTACGTGGAACCAGTACCCGAACTGGCGGCTGCCCATCGCCGACGCGGAGGGCAGGCCGGTGACGCTGGAGGAGCTGGCGGGGTCGTCGCGGCTGTGGGCGCTGGTGGAGGTGTTGCGGGAGGGGGCCGAGAAGGCGGCCGGCTGAGCGGTGGTGGGCGCCCCGGGCCCTCATACGGCACCCCGGGCGCGCGGCCCCGCCGGGCGTTCGCTACTTTTGCACCGTGGACAACAAGAACGGCCTGCGCGCCGGTGCCCTGGTCGCCGGTACGGCGCTGATGATGCTGCTCATGACGTCTCCCGCGCTCGCGGTCACCCGCGACGACGGTGACGACCCCGGCCATGGCCTGAGCGTCATCGATACGCTGGGCCTCTACGTCGCCGCCCCGATCGCCCTGTTCGCGGTCATCGCGGGCCTGGTGATGGTCCTGGACGGTTCCACGGACCGCGCCCCGAAGACCAAGCCCGCCAAGGCGAAGGCCTGACCTTTCGTTCCGAGGGCGCCGTTCTCATCCCGTCCGGTATGGGTGAGAACGGCGCCCTCGGCGTGTTTTCAGCCCTCTGCCGCCGCCAGTAGTTCCCGTAGCAGGTCGGCCAGTTGGCCGGCCTGCTCGGCGTCCAGGGCGGCCAGCGCCTCCGTCTGGGCGGCGACACCGACGCCCACCGCCTCGTCGACGCGGCTCAGCCCCTCCTCCGTGAGAGTGACCTGGAGGCCGCGCCGGTCATGGGGGTCGGGGGAGCGGCGAACCAGCCCGGCCCGCTCCAGTTTGTCGAGACGGCCGGTCATCCCGCCGGTGGTGAGCATCAGCGTCGACGACAGCTGACGCGGCGAGAGCGTGTACGGCTCGCCCGCCCGTCGCAGGGTCGCGAGGACATCGAACTCGCCGCGCGCGATCCCGAACCGCGCGTACGCCTTCTCCGTCCGGTCGCCCATGGCGCGCGCGAGCCGGTAGACGCGGCCGAACACCTCCATCGCGGCGGTGTCGAGATCGGGCCGCACCATCGCCCACTGGTCGATGATCGCGTCGACGGGGTCCCTGCGCTGCGGCGGCTGTGCACTCATGCGCCGAGTATCGCCGAGGGCCGGGTGAACAGTCACTCGCAAGCAAGTAGCTCGGCAGTAGCTCAGTAGTAGCTCGACACTGGCTTGACGCTAAGTAGCTTAGCGCTAAGCTACTTATTGCCGACCTACTCCGAAGGGTGCGCCGCATGCCCGCGAACCGCTCCGCCCTCGTCCCCGTCATCGCCCTCACCGCCCTGGCGCCCATCTCCTGGGGCACCACGTATGCCGTCGCGACGGAGTTCCTCCCGCCCGACCGCCCCCTCTTCACCGGCCTGCTGCGCGCCCTGCCCGCCGGTCTCGTCCTGCTCGCGCTGACCCGGGTGCTGCCGCGCGGCGCCTGGTGGTGGAAGGCGACGGTCCTGGGCGCGCTCAACATCGGCGCCTTCTTCCCGCTGCTGTTCCTGTCCGCGTACCGACTGCCGGGCGGTATGGCGGCGGTCGTCGGGTCGGTGGGCCCGCTGTTCGTCGCCGGGCTCGCGGCGATGCTTCTGGGTGAGCGGCCGGCCATACGCACCCTGCTCACCGGAGTCGCGGCGGCGCTCGGCGTCAGCCTGGTCGTCCTGAAGGCGGCCGGGGCGCTGGACGCCGTGGGCGTGCTGGCCGCCCTCGCCTCCACCGCGTCGATGTCGACGGGCACCGTACTGACGAAGCGCTGGGGCCGCCCGGACGGCGTGGGCCCGCTCGCCCTCACCGGCTGGCAGCTGACCGCCGGCGGCCTGCTCATCGCGCCCCTCGCCCTGCTCGTCGAGGGCGCCCCGCCCGCGCTGGACGGCCGTGCGACCGCCGGGTACCTCTACCTCGCGCTGGCGAACACGGCGGTGGCGTACTGGCTCTGGTTCCGTGGCATCGGCCGCCTCACCGCGACCCAGGTCACCTTCCTCGGCCCGCTCTCCCCGCTGACCGCCGCGATCGTCGGCTGGGCAGCCCTCGGCCAGGCCCTGACCCCGGTCCAACTGGCGGGCATGGGGCTGGCGTTCGGGGCGACGGTGGTGGGGCAGGTGCGGGTGCGCAGGCCTGCTTCGGGGCCGGTGTCCGGTTCCGGGGAGGGGGAGGCGCGAGTTCCCGTTCTGGCGGCGCGGCGCTGATCGAGCGGTCGGACCGGACCACGTTCCCCCTGGTACGCCGAACGGCGCTCCCTGGCAGACCGGGACGCTCCGCCGCTCGATCGGGGCGACGGTGGTGGGGCAGGCGCGGGTGCGTAGGCCTGCTTCGGGGCCGGTGATCGGACGGCTGGGCGGGTCGGGCGGGCAGGGCGGCGACCTCGGCGCGGATCGACGGCGTGGCTGTGTACACCGTGCCGGGCAGTCGGTTGCCGCCGACGACCGGCGCCGGTCGGCTGACGGGATCGCGGTGGACCACGTTTCCCCTGGTACGCCGAACGGCGCGCCCCGGTAGACCGGGACGCGCCGTTCGATGCGAGTGCTCAGCGCGAGTCGACGACTCAGGAGTTACGAGGCCGCCGCGTCCGCCGCCTGTGCCCTGAGCGCGCGCTCGACACCGGAACGGGACTCCGAGACGAGCCGTCGCAGGGCGGCGTTCGGCTCGGCGGCCTTCAGCCAGGCGTCCGTCTTCGCCAGGGTCTCCTGGGACACCTGGACCGCCGGGTAGAGGCCGACCGCGATCTGCTGGGCGATCTCGTGCGAGCGCGAGTCCCAGGCCTCCTTGACCACCGCGAAGTACTTGTCGGTGTACGGCTCAAGCAGCTCGCGCTGGTCGGTCTGGACGAAGCCCCCGATCACCGCCTCCTGGACGGCGTTCGGCAGCTTGTCGGACTCGATGACCGACGCCCAGGCCTCCGCCTTGGCCTCCGGGGTCGGACGGGCGGCCCGGGCGGTGGCGGCGTGACGTTCGCCGGCCGCCGTCTTGTCGCGCTCGTACTCGCCCGCGATCTCCTCCTCGTCGAAGCGCCCGACGGCCGCCAGCCGCTGGACGAACGACCAGCGCAGCTCGGTGTCGACGGCGAGGCCCTCGATGGTCTGCGTGCCTTCGAGCAGGGCGTCCAGAAGGTCCAGCTGCTCCGGCGTACGGGCCGTCGCCGCGAACGCGCGGGCCCAGGCCAGCTGGTGGTCGGAGCCCGCCTCGGCCGCCCGGAGGTGGGCGAGCGTGGCGTCCGTCCAGCGGGTCAGCAGGGCCTCGCGGGCGGTCGGGTCGGCGTACAGGTCGATCGCCAGCTTCACCTGCCGCTGGAGCGACTGCACGACACCGATGTCCGACTCCTTGCCGATGCCCGACAGGACGAGGGAGAGGTAGTCGTGGGTGGCCAGTTCGGCGTCACGGGTCATGTCCCAGGCGGAGGCCCAGCACAGCGCGCGCGGGAGAGAGGCCTCGAAGTCGCCCAGGTGCGCGGTGACGAAGGCGAGGGACTCGTCGTCGAGCCGGACCTTGGAGTACGACAGGTCGTCGTCGTTGAGCAGGATCACGGCCGGACGACGCCTGCCGACCAGCTGCGGTACGGCCGTCAGCTCGCCGTCGACGTCCAGCTCGATGCGCCCGTTCTCGTCGTCGCGGAGCAGCTTCCCGCTCTCGTCGTCGAGGTCGTACAGGCCGACGGCGATCCGGTGCGGCCGGAGCGTCGGCTCACCCTTGGCACCGGCGGGCAGGGCCGGGGCCTCCTGGCGGATGGCGAACGCGGTGATGACACCGTTCGCGTCCGTCTCGATCTCGGGACGCAGGATGTTGATACCGGCCGTCTCCAGCCAGGACTTCGACCACGCCTTCAGATCACGCCCGGAGGTCTCCTCCAGGGCGCCCAGCAGGTCGCTGAGCCGCGTGTTGCCGTACGCGTGCTGCTTGAAGTAGGCCTGCACGCCCGCGAAGAACGCGTCCATGCCGACGTACGCGACGAGCTGCTTCAGTACGGAGGCGCCCTTGGCGTACGTGATGCCGTCGAAGTTGACGAGGACGTCGTCGAGGTCGCGGATCTCCGCCATGATCGGGTGGGTGGACGGCAGTTGGTCCTGGCGGTACGCCCACGTCTTCATGGAGTTGGCGAAGCTGGTCCAGGAGTGCGGCCAGCGCGAGCCGGGGGCGTACGCCTGGCACGCGATGGAGGTGTAGGTGGCGAACGACTCGTTCAGCCACAGGTCGTTCCACCACTCCATGGTGACGAGGTCGCCGAACCACATGTGCGCCAGCTCGTGCAGGATCGTCTCGGCGCGCGTCTCGTACGCGGCGTCGGTGACCTTGGAGCGGAACACGTACTGGTCGCGGATGGTGACCGCGCCCGCGTTCTCCATGGCACCGGCGTTGAACTCGGGAACGAACAACTGGTCGTACTTCTTGAAGGGGTACGCGTAGTCGAACTTCTCCTGGAACCACTCGAAGCCCTGCCGGGTCACCGCGAAGATGGCGTCGGAGTCGAGGAACTCGGCGAGCGAGGGCCGGCAGTAGATACCGAGCGGAACGGTCTGCCCGTCCGCCTCGTACACGCTGTGGACCGAGTGGTACGGCCCGACGATGAGCGCGGTGATGTACGTGGAGATACGGGGCGTCGGCTCGAAGCGCCAGACGTCGTCCTTGGGCTCGGGCATCGGCGAGTTGGAGATGACGGTCCAGCCGGACGGCGCTGTCACCGTGAACTGGAAGGTCGCCTTGAGATCAGGCTGCTCGAACGACGCGAACACGCGCCGCGCGTCCGGCACCTCGAACTGGGTGTAGAGATACGCCTGCTGGTCGACGGGGTCGACGAAGCGGTGCAGGCCCTCACCGGTGTTGGTGTACGCGCAGTCGGCGACGACACGCAGCACGTTGCGGCCCACCAGCAGTCCTGGCAGCGCGATCCGGGAGTCCTTGAAGACCTCGTCGGGGTCGAGCGCGTCCCCGTTGAGCGTGACCTCGTGGACGGCCGGGGCCACCAGGTCAATGAAGGACTCCGCGCCGGTTTCGGCGGAGTCGAAGCGCACCGTGGTCACGGACCTGTAGGTGCCGCCCTCCTGTGCGCCGGAGAGATCGAGATCGATCTCGTACGAGTCAACGGTGAGCAGCTTCGCCCGCGCTTGCGCCTCTTCGCGGGTCAGGTTTGTGCCAGGCACGCGGTCATCTCCTCGTATGTGTGGGTTGCGCCATCCTTCCATGGGATCCGCGGCTGACGCGATGTCCTTAACCCGCCGGTGAGCGCGGGTGGACCGGTGGTCCACTGATCCCTGAGAGGGTGCGTTCTGCTGACGTTCCGGGGGGCTGGATGGTTCCGCTCCCCGGGGGAGGTGGGGATGAATAGGCGAACGGTAATGCTATTGGCATGAATCGCGGTGAAATCTCCTTGGTGGACCTCGACCCTGCTGTGGGTAGCGAGCCGGACAAGACGCGCCCGGCGATCCCGCAGCCGAGTGCGGCCTGAGGGTTGACTCCAAGGCACAGTGCGAACAGATCCGAGCCCTCGCCTTCTCCAGGATCGGGCACCGCATCGGCACGGTGCCGCCGCAAGTACTCAAGGAGATCGACCGGGCGCTTCGGCAGCAACAGACGCTCTGAGGTGCGACAAAAGGGGGTGCTCACCGGTCGCCGTCGCCGGTGGGCACCCCAGAGTCATACCGCTGGTGGCTTCGATACTCCTACCAGCGGGGCGGTTACTTCCCGCGCAACTCCACCGCCACCAGCTCCGCGATCTGCACCGCGTTCAACGCGGCGCCCTTCCGCAGGTTGTCGTTGGAGACGAAGAACGCGAGCCCGTTCTCCGACGTCTCGTCCACGCGGATCCGGCCCACGAACGACGCGTCCTGGCCGGCTGCCTCAAGGGGGGTCGGGATCTCGGAGAGGACGACACCCGGGGCGGCGGCCAGCAGCTCCGTCGCCCGCTCCACCGACAGCGGGCGCGCGAACCGTGCGTTCACCTGCAGGGAGTGCCCCGAGAACACCGGGACGCG
This sequence comes from Streptomyces sp. NBC_00576, assembly GCF_036345175.1. Taxonomy (NCBI): domain Bacteria; kingdom Bacillati; phylum Actinomycetota; class Actinomycetes; order Kitasatosporales; family Streptomycetaceae; genus Streptomyces; species Streptomyces sp. NBC_00576. The sequence continues at coordinate 7,406,948 of NZ_CP107780.1, forward strand.
GACACACGTACCGGACACCTTCAGCTCCGGGATCTCCAGGATCTTGCGGGACTCGTTGCGGAGCTTCTGCTCCTCGTCCGTCTCGAACGAACCGTCGTCCACCAGATTGCCCGCCAGCGGCAGCACGTTGAACGCGATCGGCCGCTTGTAGACCTGCGGTTCGGGGAAGTCGACCGCCGAACCGTCGTGCGTCAGCTTGTCCGCGTCGGCGACCACCTTCTGCGCCTGCCCGTGCAGTTCCGCCACACCCGCCACGCCCGAACCGGACACCGCCTGGTACGTCGCGACGACCAGCGCATCGAGGCCCGCCTCCGCGTGCAGCGGCTGGAGAACCGGCATCGCGGCCATCGTCGTGCAGTTCGGGTTGGCGATGATGCCCTTGGGGCGGTCGACGATCGCGTGCGGGTTCACCTCGGAGACGACCAGGGGTACGTCCGGGTCCCGGCGCCACGCCGACGAGTTGTCGATCACGACCGCACCCTGCGCGGCGACCTTCTCCGCCAGTGCCTTCGAGGTCGCGCCGCCCGCCGAGAACAGCACGATGTCGAGGCCGGTGTAGTCGGCCGTCGCCGCGTCCTCCACCGTCACACCGTCGAGGACCGACCCCGCGGACCGCGCCGACGCGAACAGCCGCAGCTCGCTGACCGGGAACTCGCGCTCGACGAGGATCCTGCGCATGACCGTGCCGACCTGACCGGTGGCTCCGACGATTCCGACCCTCACGACGACTCCTTCTGTATGGCGCTGTATTGCGTGACCGATGCGCGACCGGCGCATTTCCATCATGCGTCCCACCCGGGGCAACATGTCCAATCCTTTGCCGAGCATGCCCGAGGACTGGGACGGAACACGGGCGGCGCACGGTTGCGATCGTCCGGCCGCACCCCTCCTGAGCTGGAGAAACCCGCCCGGCAGGGATCGTCTGGCGCAAGCTGTACGGGCCTGGGCCGACCGGGGACGGGCGAGGCCGGGGTCTCGCTTCGGTAACGGTGTGACGTACGTCTCCGCAGAGGCCGAACGTTTTGGGCGCACTCGGCGTCGTAGGAGAAACGCGGCGAGGGGGAGGGTGCTTGTGCTGCGCAGAAAGGCCCGACGCGTCCAGGAGGACGACCACGGCGACCCGCTGGACGCGGCGCAGGAGCGCAGGGTCCGGGCGGTGCTCGCGCTCGGAGGCGTGCCGCAGGCGGACCTGCTGGACGGGGTACAGCAGGTCCGCCTGCGGCTGCTGGAACGCACCGCGAACGGACATGAGGCGCCGCGTGACGTCTCGGCGTGGGCGGCGGTCGTCGCCTCCAACCTCGCCATGGACTGGCATCGCGCCAAGCGCCGCCAGGAACGGCTGGGGGAGCGGCTCGCCTCCCTGCGCCAGCCGGCGGCGCAGCCTTCCGGCGAGGAGACGAGCCTGCTCTCCCTCGCCGTCGCCCGAGGGCTGGACGACCTGCCCGACCCTCAGCGTCAGGTACTGGTCCTGCGTTTCTACGCCGACCTGCCGGTGCGCGGGATCGCCGAGGAACTGGGCATCCCGGAGGGCACGGTCAAGAGCAGGCTGCACACGGCGGTACGGGCACTGCGCGCCCGCCTGCACGAGGACGAGGTGGTGTGACATGGCCGCCGAACACGACGGTGTGGACGCGCTGATGGCCGCGCTGACGGACGATCCGCTGCCCGAAGGGGCCCTCACGGACGCCGACTTCATGGCCGAGCACTGGTCGGCGGCGGCCGATGTGGCGCTGCTGCGCGAGCAGTTGGGGCTCATCGGGGGCGCGCTGGCGTCTCAGGAACGCACGGAGGCGGAGGCAGAATCGGAGAGGGTGCGAAGGGCGGTGCGAAAGGCGGCCCGGGTTCCGGTACGGGAACGGCGGTACTGGCGTCCGCTGCGCACCCTCGCCCTCGGTGTCGCCGCCGTGGCCGCCGCGGGGACCCTGTCCGCGGGGTCGGTGTGGCTCCTCTCGCAGGCCGGGAACGGGGTCGAGGACTCCGGGGCGTCCTCGACGGCCGACTCCGGGCCGGCCTACTCGCGCGCCCCGCAGAGCGACGGCGACGAGGGCGCCAAGGACGGGGGCGGCTCGGGTGCGCTGACCCGCCCCGGATACCTCGCCTGCGCCCGCCTGGTCGTCGAGGGGACGGTCGCCGTCGTGGAGAGGGGACCCGTCCCCGGCCAGGACCGGATCACCCTGGACGTGACCCGTTACTACAAGCCGGACAAGGGCCCGGCCGAGGTGACGTTCGTGATGGACCAGGAGGTCGACCCCAGGCTGGCCGTGGGCGACCACACCCTGATCGGCATCGTGACGGGCGCTGCGTCCCCCGACACCTGGGCCCTCGGCGACAAGGAGATCGCCGCCGGACGGGCCGGGATCACGGCCGCGCTGCCGGAATCGCGCACTCTTTCGTGCGGGTGAACCGAAAGGGGCGGGCGTCCGGTACCAGGTACCGGACGCCCGCCCCCGTGGTCGTACTGGTCGTACCTACCGCTACGGTGTGACCTTCTCGATCTTCACGTTGCCGACACCGGCGACCGTGCCGTGCGCGTTCACCAGGGACACCTGGCCGAAGAACTCACGGCCCGCCGGCGCGGGCGCCGAGGCGACGATGTTGCCGGAGACGGTCGCCGAGGCGCCCGTGCCGAGCTTCACCGGGGTGCCGGCGACCTGGATGGAGCCCAGGGCGGCCGAGTAGAAGACGTCCTGGTAGTCGTACGCGGTCGTACCGGCCGGGATCGCGTAGCCGATGACCTGGACGCTGTACGTTCCGGCGGCGGGCGAGGCGATGGAGACCGCCTCCTCCGAGTCGCCGTCGGCGGAGTTGGCGACCTCGTTGCCGGCCGCGTCGTACACGAACAGGTCGAGGTCGGCGGCCGTGTCCGAGACGTTGCCGATGGCGACGTCCAGGGACGCGGCGCCCGCGGGCACCTCGACCGTGGTCGTCTGGGTCTCGCCGTTGGCGATGGTCGGACGGGCGTTCAGCGAGGAGCCGAGCGGACCGCCGGCCAGCTTGCCGTCGACCGGGGCGAGGTTGTTCGTCAGCTTCCAGGAGGCGGCGATCGGGGTGCCGACCTTGGCCTCGGGAACGGTCACGACATCCGGGTCGAAGGTCGCGCCCAGGACGGTGGCGTCCAGCTTGTACGGGTTGTCGAGCAGCGGCGACGTACGGCGCGACTCGACCTCGACCTCCCAGACACCGGCCTGCGGGTTCGGGTACGAACGCACGTCGGGCGCACAGCCGTTGGTGTTCGGGTAGTTGCTGTAGCAGTACGGCGTGCCCGTGTCCTCGACCGGGACACCGTACGGGTGGATCGAGATGAACCGGGTCTGGCTGGTGGCCGCCAGTCCGCTGATCGCGACCTCAAGGGTCTTGGCGCCCTCGGGCACGGTCAGGAAGTAGGACTGGGTGCTGTTGCGCTGCACCGAACCCGACGCGGAGAACGTGTACTTGACCGGCGTCGAGACCACGACCGTGGTCAGGATCTGCTTGTCGATGCCCTCGGTCTTCGGGTCGTCGACCTCAAGGATGGCGCTCTTGATGCCGGCCGTCTCGGACTTCGCGGCGACCTTGACGGTGACCGGCTTGTTCAGCTCCAGCTTGACCTCGTCGGAGCCGACGATCTTGAAGGTGTCAGCGGCGTTGTTCTCGAAGTGCAGCTCGTGCCGGATCGCCTTGGCGGGACCGGACGTACGCGTCACGGTGATCTCGTACGACTTCTTGACGCCGGCCTTGAGGCCGCCCTCACGGTCGTAGAGGCCGGTGCCGAAGCCCGGGGTCTTCAGCGCGAAGTCGATCGCGGTGTCGACCGGGGCCTTGACCGTGTACTCGTGGGCGGTGGCGCCGTCCTTGATGGCCTTCCACGCGTCCACGATGTTGATGAGGCCCGCGCCCTCCTCGTAAGCCTGCACACCCTTGATGTGGTCGGCGTTCGAGACGAGGGCCGTGCGGAGGTCGGCCGGGGAGAGGGTGATGCCCTTCTCCTTGGCGGCCGACAGCAGCAGCGCCGAGGCGCCGGCGGCCTGCGGGGACGCCATCGAGGTGCCCTGGAGCATCGAGTAGCCGGCCGGGAGGGTGTAGCCCGCCTGGGCGACCGGGGAGCCGGGCAGCCAGGTCTGCGTGGTGTTGATCGAGGCGCCGGGCGCGGTGATCGTCGGCGTGAAGCCGCCGTCCTCACGCGGGCCGCGCGACGAGAACGGCATCATCGCGTACTTCTTCGACACGGCGGAGCCGTAGTTGGACGCCCAGGTCTCCTTGGAGATGGACGCGCCGACCGAGATGACCTTGTCCGCCAGACCGGGGTCGCCGATCGTGTTGGCGCCCGGGCCGGAGTTGCCGGCCGAGATCACGAGCTGTACGCCGTACGTGTCGATCAGACGCGTGTACAGCGCGGCGCGCGCGTTGCTGCCGTCGTTCAGCGCCGGGAGGCCGCCGATCGACATGTTGACGATGTCGACGCCACGGTTGACGACGAGGTCGAGCATGCCCTCGGTGAGCGCGACGTTGGTGCAGCTCGGGCCGAAGACACAGGCGCGCGAGGACACGATCTTGGCGCCGGGAGCGGCACCGTTCATCTTGCCGCCGAACAGGCTGTTCGCCGCGGTGATACCGGCGACGTGGGTGCCGTGCTCGGACGAGATCATGCCGATGTTCGCGTAGTCGGCCTTCGCGCCGGCCGCGTTGTAGACGACGTCCTTGCGGGTCTCGACGACGAACGGGATGCGCTCGGCGACATCGGTCGCCGGGTTGTCCGTCCCGAAGTAGCCGACCTGGTAGCCGTCCTTGTACGCCTTCATCGGCTTGTCGTCGGTGAAGTCGTGGTTGTCGTTCACGTCGACGGTGACCGTGCCGGCGGCGGCGTCGTACAGCACGCCCCAGACGTCGGTCTTGTCGCCGTCGCGGTTGACGTCACCGGCCTGGTCGCCACCGGCGGTGGCGGACTCGGCGAAGTAGTTGAACTTGTAGTCGCCGACCGGCGCCGTGAAGTTCTCGGTGCCCTGGGTGGCCGTGGTGATGGCGAAGGCCGGACCGGAGACCGCCTTCGTCATCCGCAGCCAGCTGCCGTCACCGTCGTTGACCGGGTCGGTGGACGTCACCCAGTCGACGATCTTGCGCTCGCCGGTGGTGGTCTTCTGCAGCGCGGGGTGCGCCAGGTCCACACCGGAGTCGAGGATGCCGATGGTGATACCGCGGCCGTCCGCCTTCGGGTTCTTCTTCACGAAGTCGACGGCGCCCGTCTCGAACGACGGGTTGTACGGGTTCTCGGCGGGGGTCTTCTTGTCCGGCGCCGCGTAAGTGGTGGCGGCACTCGCCTGGGGGGCGGAGGCGGTGTCGGCACTCGGCGTCGGGTCGTCCAGCGGGATGTCCTGGCGCAGGTCGATCGCGTTTACGGAGGAGAGCTTGGCGGCGGCGGCGATGGCCGAGTCCGCCTTCGCGGTCGGGACGGTGGCGCGGACGTAGCCGACCTTGTCGAAGGTCCGGCCGACGAGGCCGCCCTGGACCGCGTCCAGCTGCGCGGCGACCTGCTCGGTCTGGCCCGGCGTGGTGGCGATCATCATCGTGACGGTCTTGTCGCCGTCGGCCTTGGCCTCGGAGAGGAGTTCAGCGTCGTCGGAACCGAGCTTGTCGTGTGCCGACTTGACGGAACCGTCGGCCGGGGCCGCGTCCGTCGCCGTGTCCGCGGAGAAGGCCATCGGTATGGGCCCGGCCGCGGAGAGAGCGGCCACCAGTCCGGCGGCTGCGGCAATGCGCGCCACACGTCTCGCGCCCGAGATCGGCGCGCGCTGAGGGGTGAGGGTCATCGGCATCCCTTGTAGGTAAAGGAGCGTGCTTTGAGCGGCCGAGTTGATCGGCCTTGGCCAAGAGCGTCCGGATTACGACGCCGGACGATCACACAGCTTTACCTAAGGGGCGGATGTTTGTGGATGGTTGGCGGAAACTATATGAACGAGTGGGGAAAACCCGCGATGCGCTTTGCACGGATGGAGTCTGAATCACGGTACTTCGTACCCGGCGTCTACGTCGTACCCGGCATCGTTCGGGCACAATCCACCTGAACGTACCCGCCCCGCACGCTAACGTCCCCATATGCGCAAGACGCTGCGGGTAGCCGCGTACGCCGTTGTCGTCCGGAACGGACAGATCCTGCTCGCCCGCAGCCCCGCCGACGGGGGCGGTCACGAGTGGGTGCTGCCGGGCGGCGGCATGGAACACGGCGAGGATCCCTACGACACCGTCCGCCGCGAGCTCATGGAGGAGACGGGCTACCGCGTCGACGTGACGGGCCTGCTGGGCATCGACTCCGTCCGCCACACGTTCACCCACCGCTGGCGGCGACCGGCGGACCACCAAGGCCTACGACTGGTCTACGAGGGCCTGATCACCGGCGGTGAACTCCGCCCGGAGACGAACGGTTCCACGGACCTGGCCGCCTGGCACGACCTGGGCGCGGTGGCGGGACTGCGGAAGGTGCGGATGGTGGACGTCGGGCTGGAGCTGTGGCTGGAACGGCCGGCGGCGGGGCGGGTCGTGAAGGCCGAGAAGTAGGTTCAGTACCCCGGAAAATGAACGTGGAGTGACCGACTCCGGGCCGTTCGCCGTGCGGTCGTGAACGGGCGAGGTGGCCCAAGATCCACGTACGGAGATCGGCGTCGCGCGTTGCTGCCTCGTTCACGCGCAGGTCATCCCCGGTGCCAAGCATCCAGTGTGAGCGGGACGTTCGCGACTGCGATCGCCCGTGACCACTTCCGACGCGTTCGCACTCGGGGAGACCGCGCCATGTCGCGCACACGCTCTGTCGCCAGCCCCACTCCGGGGGTCAACCGACGTACCGTACTCGCCGCGGCCGGGGCGGTGTCCGTCTCGGCGGGCGTCGGCTACGCGCTGCGGCCCAGTGACAGCCAGGCCGCCACGATGGCCGAGGCCGCAGCCGCCGAGGCTCCGGTGGCCGTGTCCCGTCAGGCGGTGCCGGCCGCGCTCGCCCCGTCCATCCGGGGCACCACGCTCCACACGGTCTCCGCACCCGTCGGCACGGGCGGCTACCGGCGCCTCGGCGAGGGCCCGGCGTGGGGACGGGTGGTGCGTACGGAACTGGCGTCGCCGAACTCGGCCCGTGCCGCCCGCCGGACCACGATGGCGGCCTTCGTCCAGTTCACGGACCTTCACCTGACCGACGTACAGCACCCGCTGCGCCTGGAGTACATGCGCTCGGCCGACCGGCACGCCTGGCGCCCGCACGAGGCACTGTCGGTGCAGGGAGCGACCTCGCTGGTCGAGCGGATCAACGCACTGCGCGGAGCCCCGGTCACCGGCTCCCCGCTCCAGTTCGTGATGACCACCGGCGACAACACGGACAACAACGCGCACTCCGAGCTGGAGTGGTTCATGAAGGTGATGAGCGGCGGCCGGATGACGCCGAACACCGGTGACCCGCGCCATTACGAGGGCGTCCAGAACAGCGGCCTCCCGCTCTACTGGCAGCCGGACTCCGCCACCCGCGACTCCGACAAGCAGCACGGCTTCCCGCACATCGAGGGCTTCCTCGCGGCAGCGATACGGGAGGTGCGCAGCCCCGGCCTGAACCTGCCCTGGTACTCGACGGTCGGCAACCACGACTCCCTCCCCCTCGGGTGCTACGCCTCCCACGCAGACCCCTTCCTCACCGACTTCGCGGTCGGCGGCAAGAAGCTGATGGATCTGCCGACCGCGCGCAGCAAGGCACTCCAGGACCAGATCAGGAGCTCCGACGACCCAAGGGGCATCCGGTTCCGCGAACTGATCCAGGCCCACACCCGCGACCTGCGCTCGGTCACCCCGGACGAGAACAGGGCCCCGTTCACCCGGGCCGACTATCTGAAGGCGCACCTGGATCCGGCGTACGCGGGCGTGGGACCGGTGGGCCACGGCTACTCGACAGCCAACCTCGACTCCGGCACCCAGTACTACACCTTCCGCATCTCGGACGACGTCGTCGGCATCAGCATCGACACCACCGACCCGGGCGGCCACTACCAGGGCTCGATCGGCGCGGCCCAAGTGCGCTGGCTGGACCGGACGTTGCGGGAGCACGCGAAAGCGGGCTCGTACGCCATCGTCTTCAGCCACCACACCAGCGAGTCGATGACCAACACCCACCGCGACCCGGCCCACCCGGACGAACGGCGCTACGACGGCGCGGACGTCGTGGCTCTCCTCGCCAGCCACCGCAACGTCCTGGCCTGGGTGAACGGCCACATCCACCGCAACGTCATCACCGCACACCCGGCTCCGGACGACCGCTCGTTCTGGGAGATCTCCACGGCGTCGCACATCGACTTTCCCCAACTGGCCCGCGTCATAGAGCTGGTGGACAACAACGACGGCACGCTCTCCCTGTTCACGACCCTGGTGGAATCGGCGGCCCCACACCGGACGGACTACTCGGACCTGTCCCAGACGGGACTGGCGGCCCTGTACCGGGAGTTGTCGTTCAACGCGCCGGGGGCGCGGGTGGATCTGTCGGGGGGCGCGGGGGACCGGAACGTGGAGCTGGTGCTGAAGAAGGGCTGACCGGAGATCGACAGCGCGGTCCTGTCCCTGGAAGTGCCCAGCCCCTGATCGGCCGAGGTTCGGCGTACGTATCACGGGAGTGGGCGCGGCGAGGTGGAGGGCGGGGCCCGTGGGGTTCTTGGAGTCGCGGACGGCTATGCCGGTAGGAGGCGCGAGGCGGCCGGCCTCGACGCAGTTCTGGCCCGTGCCATCGCGGTAGGACGACTTGAACCAGGCTTCTTCCGGGGCGAGTTCGGGTGCGGCGGCGGGGCAAGTCGGCGGATGAACGTGTCCGGCTCAACGCACTCAAAGGCTGAAAGACGCCCAACCACCCCGCCTCTGATCAACCTTCGGCGAACCCACCGTGTCCCTCCCCCCGACCGCCCCTCGGCGAGGACGCGCCGACGGTCGTGAACAAGGGGGAACGCCATGTCAGTCAACAAGAGCCAGGGCAACAAGAGGCAGGGCAACAAGAGGCTCGTCGGGATGGCCGCGGCGATCGCCGTCGCGGCAGGCGCGTTCGCGGCGCCCGCGGTGGCCGCACCGGCCGAACGGGGCGGCAGTCATGACGCCACCCGCAAGGCCGTCAACGCCGCCGTGAAGGACGGCGTACCCGGTGTGGCCCTTCAGGCCAAGGACCGCCACGGCGTCTGGAAAGCGACCGCAGGCCTCGGCAACCTCAGGACCAAGCAGCCGCGCAGCGCCCACGACAACTTCCGGGCCGGCAGCATCACGAAGACCTTCATCGCGACCGTCCTGCTCCAACTGGAGGCCGAGGGACGGGTGTCGCTCGACGACACCGTCGACAAGTGGCTGCCCGGAGTCGTACGCGGCCACGGCCACGACGGACGGAAGATCACCCTCCGCCAGCTCCTCAACCACACCAGCGGCATCTTCAACTACACCGAGGACGAGTCCCTCCAGAGCGCGATCTTCCTCCCGGAGGGCTTCTTCAAGAACCGGTACCGCACCTGGACCCCGAACGAGATCGTCAAGATCGCCATGGGTCACAAGCCCGAGTTCGCCCCGGGTGCGAGTTGGAGCTACTCCAACACCAACTACACGCTCGCCGGCATGGTCATCAAGAAGGTGACCGGCAACTCGTACGGCGACGAGGTCCGTCGGCGCGTCATCAAGCCGCTCGGGCTGCACGGGACGTACATGCCCGGTACGAACGCCACCGTCCCCCAGCCCAGCAGTCGCGCCTACTCACAGCTCGGCGAGAACACCACCGGCAAGATCTACGACGTCACCGAGCTCAACCCTTCGGTGGCAAACTCCGCCGGCGAGATCATCTCCAACTCCGGTGACCTGAACCGCTTCTACTCGGCCCTCCTGCGCGGCAAGGTACTGCCCGCCAAGCAGCTCGCCGAGATGAAGACGACCGTCGCCGCCGGGGCCGTGGACGGCCGGTACGGGCTCGGGCTGATCGAGAACGAGCTGAGCTGCGGGGTCACCGTCTGGGGCCACAGCGGCGGCATCCACGGTTCCAGCTCGGTGGCGGTCACCACGGCCGACGGCAAACACTCCCTCGCCTTCAACTTCAACGGCGACTGGAGCGGCGACCCGGTGAAGGTCGTCGAGGCGGAGTACTGCGGGACCGAGAAGTGACGCACAGGGAGCCCAGCGAACACTGAGCAAATGTGGAGGGGTCCCGGTTTCCCGGCGGCCCCTCCACTCTCCTCCTGGGTTCCTCCTGGTCCTGCCCGGTCCGTCGCTACCGGGGCAGGACCACGACGTACGCCGCCGGCTCGCGGTCGCCCGACGCCATCAGAGCCGTACGTACGACGGTTGCCTGCTGGTCGATCGCGTCGCGCAGTTTGCGCGGCGTGATGTGGACGACCGTGATGCCCAGCCGCTCCAGGTGCTCGCGCTTACGGGCGTACTCCGACCAGAGCGCGTTGTCCTCCTGTCGGTGGCCCGGAATCGGGGCGCGCGTGTCCAGCTCCACCGCCACCGCCTGGTCGGGCCAGTAGGCGTCGAGGCCGCCGAGGTGCGGGCCGCCGGGCAGGCGCAGATCGACGTTCCAGACCGGGTCCGGGAGGCCGTACTCGTGCACCATCCGGTAGAGACGGTCCTCCGCGATGGCCCGGCCCTCGGCGAGGAGGGAGTCGACGGCGTCCACGACATGCGGGCGACCGAGCAGTCGGCCCTGGTTCAACTCCCGTACCACCGCCGCCGGTTCGCAGTGGCCGCCGCGCACCGCGTCGGTCAGCAGCCGGCGTACGGCGCCCGCGTCCGTGAGTCCGGCCACCGCGTCGGCGAGGGCGCGCGCCACCGGTGCGACCGGCAGACCGTCGACCAGCTCGGGTGTGGGCAACGCAGAGGAGCGGACGATGCGGACGCAGCCCGTCGAGCGCAGTCGGCGCAGCCGGGGGACCAGGACGTCGAAGGTGTCGAGGGACAGCAGCGGCGGCGCGGACGAGAAGCCGTACAGGGCGAGCGCGGCCAGGCCGGTGATCATGGCCTCGGCATAGACCGGACGGCCGCGCTCCCGGTACGGCTCCTCGGAGTCGGGCTGGGCCGGAATTCCCGTCGTCGTCCGCTCCTTCGCCGTGTACAGCAGTACCGCGTGCAGTCGCTCCTCGCTGGTGGGCGGGCCCGGGTGCAGCAGAAACACACCCGGCAGGATCTGCTGCCACGGTCCGTCGGGCCGGCACTGCTCGTTGGCCTCGGCGGCCGGGATGCCGTGCGCCCGCAGTTGCGCGGCGGTCAGTACCCGGCGCTTTACGTGCGACAGGTGACGGAGGGGGCGGGTGCTCGGGGAGAGCGGGGTGTTGTGGGTCATGACTCCGACTTTCCCGTGTCCGATCCGTCCCCTAACCGCTGTTACACGCCCGTTGACAATTCCGGACAAGCTCGCCCTAAAGTGCAAGCGTTCGAGTGCCGAAAGACGCTGGCCATCCGGGGGTTACGGGGGTGAGTGACCAGGTTCGGTAACGGCGGGATCGGCGGGCCTGGTGGGCCCGGTGGGGCCTGGCTCCGTGTCCGCCGCTCTGCCGTCTGCCGGTGCCGTGCCGGGTGGCCAGTGGCGGATCAGGGCTCCGGTGCCGTGCAATGCCTCGGCGAGACGGCCTTCGGCGGCCGGGTGGGCCGGTCTGGTGCGATACAGGTCGTCGAGTTCCAGGATGGCGCGGGCCAGTATCTCGAAGTCGCGCAGGATCGTTTCGAGCTGCGGCAACGCCGCGTCACCGCGTCCGGCGGCCAGCACGGCGGCGTTCCACTGCGCACGCTCCAGCTTCCGTTCCAGTTCGTGCCGGTCGGGCAGCTGTCCACCGCTGAACAGGTCGCCCCGCACCGCACGGGATTCGAGGATCGCCCGGGAGGCATAGAGGGTCCGCTGGACCAACTGGCCGGCAAGACTGTTGAGGTCATGCATGGTCACGTAGTGATGGCGCATGCTCCGCACGACTGTGGCGCTGGAGGCGACTCCCCAGCGGATGGGTCTGCCGAGGTGGGGCGTGGGATCGTTCCAGGAGGGCGCGGAGTCGAAGGCGGCGGGGCGCCGGTAGGTGAGACGGTGCAGGTGCCGCCATTTCTCGTACGGTAACTCCGGGTCCAGCAGGACGGGTTGGGCCGGGTGGCGCGCCTCGTCCGGCGGATAGCGCTCGACGAGCGTGCCGATCGCCGTCGAACCGTTGGTGGCGCGCGAGGGGGGAGGGAGTATTCGGGAGGGCGGTGCTGCGCCCGGTACCGGCACCGCCTCGCTGGGGTCCCCGTCCAGCCGTGGCAGTACGTCCGTGTTCAAGACGCTTGCCGCCAGGGCGAGTTCACGGGCCCTGGCGTTGTCCGGATGAGCGGAGGCCATCACCAGTAAGGCCCCTGTGATACGCCGCAGTCCGCGCACCAACTCGTCCACGCGCGCGTCGACTTCGGACTCGATCACTCGACTTCCCCCCTTGCAGGTCCTTCACTTCTTTCTCAACATCACCGTCCCCCGCACCCCCGGGGCACACCTGCTCCAGGGGTGCGATCTCAAACCCACGAATTACCCGACAGGAATCACATAACAGACCGTTACCGGCCTGTCACCGCCCCGCCGCCACATCGCACGCCTGCGCCCGCAGCGCCCGCGCCAGGTCGTCCCGTGCCTCCAGGACCAGGCGCCGCAGGGCCGGTGCGGCGTCCGCGTGGTCCGCCAGCCACGCGTCCGTCGCCGCCAGGGTCTCCGGCGAGTCCTGGAGGGACGGGAACAGACCCCGTACGACATCCATGCCGATCTGGATCGAGCGGTCGGCCCACGTCCGCTCCAGCACCGCGAAGTACTTCTGTGCGTACGGCGCGAGAAGGTCCCGCTGCGATTCCTGGACGAAGCCCGCGATGGTGGCCTCGACGAGGGCGTTGGACAGCGCGTCCGACTCGACGACCTGGGCCCACGCCTGTGCCTTGACGGCGGCCGAGGGGCGGGCGGCGAGGCAGCGGACCTGGTGGCGCTTGCCGGACGCCGTGTCGTCGCGGGCGAGTTCGGCACGGAGCGTCTTCTCGTCGGCGACGCCGTGCGCGGTCAGCGGTTCCAGGAACGCCCACCGCAGCTCCTGGTCGACGTCGAGGCCGTCGATCTTCGCCGTGCCCTCCAACAGCCCCTGGAGCAGCTGGAGATCGGCCTCGCTCGACGCCACGGCCGCGAGGAAGCGGGCCCACGTCAGCTGGTGCTGGCTGCCCGGTTCGGCGAGCCGGAGTTCCTTCAACGCGCCCTCGGCAAGCGCGCGTTCACCGGCCGCCCGCCAGTCGGGGGCCGCGTAGTGGGTGAGCGCGGAGCCCGCCCAGGCGTGGAGCATCTGCAGTACCCCGATGTCCGACTCGCGGCCCGCGAACCGCAGTACCAGGTCGACGAAGTCCCGGGCCGGCATCAGAGCGTCCCGCGTGAGGTTCCACAGCGCGGACCAGCACAGGGCGCGGGCGAGCGGGTCGGTGATCTCACCGAGGTGCGCCCGCAGCGTCGCCAACGAGCCTTCGTCGAACCGGATCTTGCAGTACGTCAGGTCGTCGTCGTTGACGAGAACCAGGTCGGGGGCCTCGCTCCCGACCAGCTCACCGACCACGGTGCGCGGCCCGTCGACATCGGCCTCGGCGCGCGCGTACCGCTCCAACACCCCGTCCACGGAACGCCGGTAGAGGCCGACAGCCACCCGGTGCGGGCGCAGCTCGGGGTGTGACTCGGCGGCCTCCTGGATCACGGCCAGCTCGGTGATCAGGCCGTCCGCGCTCAACAGCACCGCCGGGGTGAGGGAGTTGACGCCGGCCGTCTGCAGCCACGCCCGCGACCAGGACGCCATGTCCCGCCCGCTGGTCTCCTCCAGCACGGACAGCAGATCACCGAGGCGCGTGTTGCCGTACGCGTGCCGCTTGAAGTACCGCCGCGCGCCCTCGAGGAACGCGTCCGGCCCCACGTAGGCGACGAGTTGCTTGAGTACGGAGGCACCCTTGGCGTAGGTGATGCCGTCGAAGTTGAGTTTGGCGTCCTCCAGGTCGCGGATGTCGGCCGTGACCGGGTGGGTGGAGGGCAGCTGGTCGGCGCGGTAGGCCCAGGCCTTGCGGTTGTTGGCGAAGGTGACCCAGCCGCTGGTGAAACGGGTTGCCTCGACGAGCGAGAAGGCGCCCATGAAGTCGGCGAAGGACTCCTTGAGCCACAGGTCGTCCCACCACTCCATGGTGACGAGGTCGCCGAACCACATGTGGGCCATCTCGTGCAGGACGACGTTCGCCCGCCGCTCGTACGCCGCCTGCGTCACCTTCCCCCGGAAGATGAACTCCTCGCGGAAGGTGACCAGCCCTGGGTTCTCCATCGCGCCGAGGTTGTACTCGGGCACGAACGCCTGGTCGTACTTCCCGAAGGGGTACGGGTAGTCGAAGTGGTCGTGGAAGAAGTCCAGCCCCTGCTTGGTGACGAGGAAGACGTCGTCGGAGTCGAAGTAGGGGGCGAGACCCTTGCGGCACATGGCGCCGAGGGGGATGTCGAGGGTCGTACCGTCGTCGAACGTACGGGAGTACGAATCGGTGACGTAGTGATACGGCCCCGCGAGGATGGTGGTGATGTAGGTGGAGATCGGCTTGGTCTCGGCGAACCGCCACACACCATCGACGAGTTCCCCGACCCCGTTGCTCCACGCGACCCACTCCTCCGGCGCCCGCACCTCGAACCGGAAGGGGGCCTTCAGGTCGGGCTGCTCGAAGTTGGCGAAGACGCGGCGGGAGTCGGCGGGCTCGTACTGCGTGTACAGGTAGATCTCGCCGTCCTCGGGGTCGACGAAGCGGTGCAGGCCCTCGCCGGTGCGGGAGTAGGCGCACTGGGCGTCGACGACCAGCTCGTTGTCCGCAGCGAGATCCTCCAGCAGGATGCGCGTGCCGTCGAAGACGGCGCCCGGGTCGAGATCCCGGCCGTTGAGGGAGACGGCGGTCACGCTGGGCGCGATGAGATCCGCGAAACTGGCGGCACCGGGCTCGACACACCGGAACCGGATGGTGGTCACGGACCGAAAGGTCCGGGCTCCGCCCCCACCGCTCCCGCTCCCGCTCTCCGTGTCGCCCAAGGCGGACCGCACGTCGAGGAACACCTCGTACCCGTCGACGGACAGCAGCGCGGCCCGCTCCTGGGCCTCGTCGCGGGACAGATTCTCACCGGGCACGGAGCACTCCCTCGATTGTCATCAGTACGGCCGACCAGCACCGATCCTGCCACGCACCATCGGCACCGGGCACCCGGGAATGCAACGGTGGCGGAGATACGTTCCCTCTTGAAAGCGTGCCTTTCTTTAGGAGACCCATGTCCGAGACGACCTCGACCAAGACCCCTGTCGACTTCTGGTTCGACCCGCTCTGCCCCTGGGCCTGGATGACCTCCCGGTGGATCCTGGAGGTGGAGAAGGTCCGTGACATCGAGGTCCACTGGCACATCATGAGCCTGGCGGTGCTCAACGAGGACAAGCTCGACGAGCTGCCGGAGGAGTACCGCGAGATGCTCGCGGTGCAGGCCTGGCAGCCGGTGAAGGTCGTCACGGCGGCCTGGCAGAAGCACGGCGCCGACATCCTCGGCCCCCTCTACACGGCCCTGGGCACGCGCATCCACAACAACGGCGACGGCCCGACCCTCGAAGCGATAGCCGGCGCCCTGGCCGACGTCGGCCTGCCCGCCGACCTGATCGACTACGCCGAGCAGGAGAACTTCGAGTTCGACGCCGAGCTGCGCGCCTCCCACAAGGAGGGCATCACCAAGGTCGGCCAGGACGTCGGCACCCCGGTGATCGCGGTCCCCGGCGCCGACGGCGAGCAGATCGCCTTCTTCGGCCCGGTCGTCACCCCGGCCCCGAAGGGCGAGGAGGCCGCCAAGCTGTGGGACGGCACCCTCCTGGTCGCCTCGGTCCCCGGCTTCTACGAGATCAAGCGTTCGCGGACGGCGGGCCCGGACTTCAGCAACCTGTAAGAGACAACCTGTAAGACGTCCGGTCCTTCAGTCCTTGGCCTGGTCCTTGGTCTGGTCCTTGGTCTGGTCCTTGGCTTCCGGTTCGGGGAACGAGCCGCCGTCCTTCTGGTTCCCCAGCCGCTGGTAGCGCAGGCAGCCGTCGCGGGCGCAGCGGTAGTAGGCGCCAAGGCGGGTGTGTTTCGGCTTCTGCTGACGGACGTACGTCTTCTCCGCGTCGGTGAGCCCGCGGAAGTCCTGAACCGTGCCTGCGCAGTTCACGCACCGCATGGACACCATGTGATCCCCCCGGTGTGTCGAGCCCCGGTGGCCTGATGCCCCGGCCCCACGAGAGTAGGTCCGGGGCACGGCATATGGGGAGGCCCCCGCGAGTCGTGTCCTCGCGGGGGCCTCCCGTCATTCCGCCTGCCGTCGCGTTCGGTGAGAAGACGATCACGAGGCAGGACGCTTCACGGCTGTCGGCGCTGTAGGCGCAGTCCGCTCAGGGAGCGTGTAGACGGGCATGCGGGGTCCCCTCGACCTCTTATTGCACATTACTTGCAACTGCACGCTAGCAACAAAAAGACCCCCGTGTGCGTCACACGAGGGTCTTTTCCGGAAGAGGCCGGCCGCGGATGCGACTGCTCGGCTACTCGGCGATGGACGTGTAGTGCGAGGCGTCCCCCGCGATCGAGTAGCTCTCCTTGCCCTCTATGCCTACCGGGATGTCACCGGCGATGGTCACCCGGTGCAGGCGGCGCGGGAGGCCGTTGTAGTTGTCGATGGCGTAGTGCTGGGTGATGCGGTTGTCGAAGAGGACGAGCTGGTTCGGCGACCAGCGGTGGCGCAGGATGTTCTCCGGGCGGGTGACGTAGGCCTGGAGCAGGTCCAGGATCTTGCGGGACTCGGTGACCGACAGACCGACGATCCGCTGCGCGAACCCGCCGATGAACAGCCCGCGTTCGCCGGTCAGCGGGTGGACGCGGACGACCGGGTGGGCCGTGCGGAACGTGATGGACGTGAACTGGGCGCGCTGGGCGGCCTGTTCCTCGTCGAGCGCCTCGTCCGGCACCGCGTAGTCGTAGTCGTTGGTGTGCTCGGCCCACAGGTTGTCGGCCAGTTGCCGCAGCGGTTCCGGCAGATCGCGGTAGGCGGCCGCCGAACTGGCGATCAGGGTCTCGCCGCCGTACGGCGGGACCGTGATGCTGCGCAGGGTGCTGGCCTGCGGCGGGTTGAGGACGAAGGTGACGTCCGTGTGCCAGTGGTTGGCGGCGCGCCCCCGCTCACTGTCGACGGGGAGGATGTTCGGCGCGCCCTCGACGGACGGCACCGTCGGGTGGGCTGCGGTGAGCTCGCCGAAGTGGCGGACGAAGGCCTGCTGGCCCTCGTCGTCGAGGTTCACGTCGTCGAAGACCAGGGCCTTGTGGACGTTGAGGGCCTCGCGGAGAGCGGCGACCTGCTCCTCGTCCAGGGGCTTGGAGATGTCCACGCCAAAAACGCGGGCGCCGATGTTGGCGGTGACCTTCTGGATTTCGATACCGGACATGTGCTGGTCCTTTCAGAGTTCGTCAGACGAGGGCGGGGGCGGATGCAGATGCGGATGCGGAGCTGACGTACTGGTTCGCGGGACGCGGGAGGCCGTAGCGCTCCCGCAGGGTCTGGCGCGGCCCGTACTCCTCGCGGAGCAGACCGCGGGTGCGCAGGATCGGGACGACGTGGTCGACGAAGGCGTCGAGACCGGAGGGCAGGACCGCGGGCATGATGTTGAAGCCGTCGGCGGCGCCCCGCGTGAACCAGGTCTCGATCTCGTCGGCGACCTGCTCGGGCGTCCCGGCGAAGGTGAGGTGCCCGCGCCCGCCGCCGAGCCGCCCGATGAGCTGCCGTACGGTGAGGCGCTCGCGCCGGGCCAGCTCGACGACGAGCGTGTAGCGGCTCTTGGCACCCTCGATCGCACTCTCGGGCGGCAGATCCGCCGGCAGCTGTGCGTCCAACGCCAGTGTCCCGGCGGGTAGTTTGAGCAGGCCCTCCAGGTTGCCCACGCCGTGCCTGTACACGATGTGGTCCTCCAGGACCTGCTCGTTCGCCAGCGCCTCGGCCTCCGTCGAGCCGAGCACCGGGACGATGCCGGGCAGCACCTTGATGTGGTCGGGGTCGCGACCGCCCGCCGCCGTACGGGACTTGAGGTCGGCGTAGAAGGCCTGCGCGTCCTCGATGGTCTGCTGGGCGGTGAACACGGCCTCCGCGTACCGGGCCGCGAACGCCTTGCCGTCCTCGCTGGACCCCGCCTGCACCAGCAGTGGGTAACCCTGGGGCGAACGCGGCACGTTGAGGGCGCCCTCGACGCTGAAGTACGTCCCCTTGTGCCGGGGCGGATGGACCTTCGCGTCGTCGCCCCAGACGCCGGAGGCCTTGTCGCCGATGATCGCGTCGTCCTCCCAGCTGTCCCAGAGCTTGAGGGCGACGTCGAGGAACTCGGCGGCCCGGGCGTACCGCTGGGCGTGGGCGGGCTCCGCGTCGAGACCGAAGTTCCGGGCGGCCTCGGCACCGGCCGTGGTGACGATGTTCCAGCCCGCCCGGCCCCCGCTGATGAGGTCGAGCGAGGCGAACTTGCGCGCCAGGTTGTAGGGAGAGTTGTAGGAGGAGGAAGCGGTGGCGATCAGACCGATGTGCGTGGTCGCCGTCACCAGGGCCGTCAGCAGGGTGAGCGGCTCCAGGGCGCCCGCGGGACGCTGCGCGACGCTCCCCCACAGCTGAGGGCTGTCGGCCAGGAAGAGGGAGTCGAAGGTCCCGCGTTCCGCGATCCGGGCGAGCCGCACATAGTGGTCCAGCTCGACATGCGCGTACGGGTCACTCTCGGGGAGCCGCCACGAGGCCTCGTGGTGGCCGGTGGTCATGAGGAAGGCGTTGAGGTGGAGCTGGCGGGTCATGGGCGTCCCTTGCTTTGAACGGGTGCGGGTCGGACAGGAGTGGGGGAGGGCTACAGATGCGGGGAGTGCTTACGAGCGCCGGGCAGCTGAATCCAGCCCGTCCGGCCTCTTTCGGGCTGCGGTTTCGGACTGTCAGCTGTGCCGGCTATTTCTGGGCGGCGGCTATGGACTGTCAGTCCGTCCGGTGCCTTTTCGACGCAGGCCCGGGCAATCTCAGCCCGTCCGGCGTTTGAGGACGAGGCCCCTTCAGGGCCGAAGCGGGGGCCTGGGGGCGGCAGCCCCCAGCAGAGGGTCACCGCAACCGACGCTCACCGGACGTCCGACGTCACGCCCAGAGCCGCGAGCAACAACCCTCTGTACTCGCCACGCGCAGCCGCCTCACGGTCGATCGCCAGATCGAGCCCGATCCGCCCCTCCTCCAGCACAAGCACCCGCTCCGCCAGCGCGACCGCCTCGTCCACGTCATGCGTGACGAGGAGAACGGACGGCCGGTGCCGCTCCCACAGCTCCCGCAGCAGACCGTGCATCCTGATCCGCGTGAGCGCGTCCAACGCCCCGAACGGCTCATCGGCAAGGAGCAGTTCGGGCTCCCGGACCAACGACCGTGCCAACGCGGCCCGCTGCGCCTCGCCGCCGGACAACTCGCTGGGCCAGGCCCGTTCACGCCCCTTCAGGCCCACCTCCGCGAGAGCCTCCCGGCCCTTCGCGGCAGCCTCCTTGCCTTCCGTCCCCAGCAGTACGTTGTCCAGCACGCGCCGCCACGGCAGCAGCCGCGAGTCCTGGAAGACCACCGACACCCGTTCAGGGGCGGTGAGTTGACCGCTGCCCTCGACCTCGTGGTCGAGGCCCGCGACGGCCCGCAGCAACGTGCTCTTGCCGGAACCGCTGTGCCCGAGCAGGGCCGTGAACTGCCCGGCCGGAATGTCGAGGTCGATACCGTCGAGGACCTTGCGCCCGCCGAACGACCGTGTCAGGCCCCGAAGTCGGACGGCGGACCGGGTCAGTTGCTCAGTGTGCGTCGCCATGACAGCACCCTCCGTTCGATGAGACGGACCGCACTGTCGGACACCAGACCGAAGATGCCGTAGATGACCAGGCCGACGAGGATGACGTCGCTCTGGCCGTAGTTCTGGGCCTGGAACATCATGTAGCCGAGTCCGCTGGTGGCGTTGATCTGCTCCAGGACGACCAGCCCCAGCCAGGAGCCGGTCACGCCGAGCCGGAGCCCCACGAAGAATCCGGGCAGCGCGCCGGGAACGACGATCTGCCGGACGAACTGGAACCTCGACAGGCCCTGCACCTCGGCGAGTTCGACGAAGCGGCTGTCGATGCCGGACAGCGCGGCATGCGTGTTGAGGTAGATCGGGATGTAGACGACGATGGCGATGATCGCGATCTTGAACGTCTCGCCGATGCCCAGCCAGAGGATGAACAGCGGGATCAGACCGAGGGCCGGGATCGCCCGGTTGAGCTGGACCGTCCCGTCGATCAGTGCCTCGCCGACCCGGCTGAGCCCGGCGGCCAGGGCGAGGAGGACACCGCCGACCAGCCCGATCGCGAAGCCGGAGGCGGCCCGCTGCACCGACGTCAGGATGTCGGCAGGCAGGGTTCCGTCGGTCCACAGACGGCCGCCGGTCCTGAGCACGGTCCAGGGCGCGGGGATCGCGGCCGGGTCGAGCTGTCCGGCGGCGGAGGCGGTGGCCCACAGGGCGATGACGAGGGCCGGGCCGATGAGCGGAGCGGCGGGCAGCCGCTTGCCGGGGGAGAGCCGGCGGCGCCTGCGGACCTGGGAGCCGGTCTCCTCGGCAGCCGCGACGGCCGCAACGGACACGGTGGCCCCGGCAGCGATGGAGGCGCTCGTGGTCACGGCGGTCACCTCCGGTACTCCGCAGCCACGGACTTCGCCGCGATGCCTTCGAAGCGGTGGTCGAAGAGCGAGCCCACGTCGAACTTCTTCACGAAGCCACCCTCCGCGAGCAGATCGGCGGTCTCCTGCTCCCACTTGATCGCCTCGGCCCAACTCGGCGGGAACAGCGGCTTGTTGGCGAGCTTGGTGATCGCCTGCGCCTGGGGGAGCGTCAGGTTCTGCGTCTTCACGTAGAACTCCTCGTTCCAGAGGTCGGGGTTCTCGTACGTCCACACCTGGCCCTTGGCCCAGTACGGGATGTACGCGGCGATCGCGGCGGCCTTCGCGGGGTCGTTCAGCACGGAGACCGGCGCCCACAGCAGGTTGAGCAGGTCGACCACGTCCGTCGGGATGCTGCGGGCGCCCTTGGCGCCGTACTGCTGGAAATACGCGGGCGCCTGGCTGATGGCCAGCGGCGCGATGTCCACCTGGCCCGACTGCAGGGCGGTGAAGAACTGGTTGCTCGTCAGCGGGACGAGCTTGACCTCGTCGTACGCGAGTCCTGCCTTCTCCAACGCCCGCAGGAGTACGACGCCCTGGGCCTGCCCCTGCGAGAAGGCGAGCTTCTTGCCCTTGAAATCCGCGACCGACCGGATGTCACTGCCGGGCTTGGTGGCGAAGAGATAGTTCGGTTTGCGGGTGACGTTGATCGCGACGATTTTCGCGTCGAAGCCCTGGAAATGCGCCTGGATCGGCGGAATGCCCGCGTTGTTGGCGAGGTCGAGGGAACCCGCGCGGAAGGCGTTGATGACATCGGGGCCGGCGGAAATGTTCTCCCAGCTCGACACCTTGAAAGGCGGATCGCCCAACTTGCCGAGCTTGAACTGGAGTTGCTGGGTGCCCGAATATGAGGAGATCTTCAGGCTCGTACCGGCCGGGATCCTGTCGGCGAGCGGGGCGGTCGAGGCGCCCTTGGTGTCGGCGGCGGCGCTGCTGTTGGCGCAGCCGCTCAACCCGGCGACGCCGGCCGCGGCGCCGAGCAGGGAGGTGAGGAAGAGCCGTCGGTCGACACCCGGCACGGGAGAGGAAGGCATGGGAGGACTCCGTGAGTTCAGAAGACTGGAACGCATGCGGAATTCGGGGCACGACAGAACCCGGAAAGAGAATTCACGCAGAAGTTCAGAGAGCAGCAAGCGCAGCGAGAGAGCAACGAGCGCAGAAAGCTCAGGAAGCTCAGAAGAAATGAGCGCTTCACACGTGGCAACGTGTCAGCAACAGTGGCGACGTGTCAGCAACAGAGGGTGCGACAGCTCACGAAAGGGCTCATGAACACGATGTTCCAGGTCATGCGTGGTCCCTGTCAACATTCGGAGTTTCTGAATTAAATAGCCTCAGGTGAGGCGGCCAGCGGATCCCGGTACAGCACGTCGAGTGCCACCGAACCGCCCGCCACCGCGAGTACCGAATCCGGGAAGCTCGTCGGCACGACAGACGCCGAGCGTTCGGCGCCGACCTCTTCACGCAACGCGGCGAGGCAGTCCTCGCGGTGAATGACCCCGACCTCGGTCACGACCACCGTCTCCGGATTCAGCACGTCGAGCAGCAGCCGCGCCGCCCGCCCCACGGCACCTGCCCGCTGCACCAGCAGCTCTACGGCATCGGGGTCGCCCCCGGCCGCCGCCGCGACCACCTGCATGGGATTCGTGCCCGCGACGACGCCCGCCTCCCGCGCCCGCCGGCACAGCGTCTGCTCGCTCAACTCGGCCTGCAGGCAGCCCGTACGCCCGCAGTCGCACACCTCCGTCCCGCCCGGCACCGGCAGATGGGCGATGGCGCCCGACTGGGAGCGCGGCCCGTGGTGCACCTCGTCGTTGGTCGCGAACGCCGCGTCGACCACATTGCCGACGAACAGATGCAGCACGCTCCCGCCGCCCCGCGCCGACCCGAACAACCGCTCCGCGTTGACCAACGCCCGCGCGTGCCCGTCCACATGGACCGGCAGCCCGGTGCGGGCGCCGAGCACCTCCCGCACCGCCACGTCCCGCCAGCCCAGCATCGGGTGCTCGACGACGGTCCCGGACTCCCGGTCCACCCAGCCGCCCACGGCCACACCGACACCGAGGGCCCGGCAGCCGGGGACGCCGTCCAGCAGCGCCCGCAACCCCTCCGCGGCCCGCGCCAGCACCCACCCCGGATCGGTGCGCTCGTGCTTCAACTCGCGCCGGGCCACCACCCGGCCGCGCAGATCAAGCAGCGCGACCGTCGTGTACGGCACGGCCACATGCACCCCGGCGACCACGAACCGCGAGGCGTCCAGATCGACGGGGACATGCGGACGCCCCACCCCGTTCGACCGCCGGGGCACGGACTCCTCACGGATCAGGCCGAGTTCCGTGAACCGGGCGCAGTAGTCCGTCACCGACGCCGGTGACAGCCCGGTCAGCCGGGCGATGGTGCTGCGCGCCACCGGCCCCTGCTCCAGCACGGACCGCAGAACGACACTCGCGCTCGTCCTGCGCCGGTCGGAATCGGCGGCGCGAGGTACGCGGGAAGCGGAGGAGGTACGGGACGAGAGGGAGGGAGAGACGGAAGAGATGGGAGGGGAGGGAGAGGAAGGAGAGGAGGGAGAGGAGGGAGAGACAAGGGTGGGTGCCGCGGCACGGGGCATGGCGATCATCCTCGGGGAACGGGTCCGACACTGCGCCGTCTCGTAAGGACTCGGGGAGCCAGGAAAGCTCGGAGAGTCCTGTGGAGCGAGGCGCGCCGGAGCCGCCTCACCCGGGGCGGCGACAGGTGGCCGTGCCCACGCGTCGCAGGTCGACATAGCGACGCGACGAGAAGTACCGGGACTGGGCGACCATGCGCTCGAAGCTAGCAAAACGGGCCGACCCTGCACAGACGGCGACCGACGGGCGAGACGGCACCTGTCCGGGCAGGGGACAGAGCCGTGTTCGGACGAGGTGCGGGACGACGTGTGGGACGAAGTGCGACCGATGGCCGGATTGGCGGAACCCTACAGAGCCCGCCCTCCCTACCTCCGTAGCCCAAACCACCTCACCTCAGTGACCGGCATCACGCCGAACCGGGTGTAACCCCCACCGTTTGTCCGAAGCCCACCAACCCTCCGTCGCCCCCTTTGTCGAGCGCTGACGGTGATCGGCCCGAGGGCGCTGGGATAGCGTCGCGATGTCCCTTGCCGCCCACATCCCCGCGGAGTCCCCATGGCAACCGCCGTCGCCCCCGCCCGCCCCGGCCTGGTCCTCGCCGACCTGCTCCCCGCCTCCCGCGTCCGGGACACCGCGCTCGTGCTCGGCGGTGCCGGGCTCGTCGGGATCGCCGCCCAGATCGCCGTCCCTGTGCCCGGCTCGCCCGTGCCGGTGACCGGGCAGACCTTCGCCGCGCTCCTCGTGGGCACCGCGCTCGGCGCCGGCCGCGGCCTCGCCGCCCTCGTCGTCTACGCCCTGGCCGGTCTGGCGGGTGTGCCGTGGTTCGCGGAGGGCGGCTCGGGCACGTCGGTGGCCTTCGGCTACATCCTCGGCATGCTGCTCGCGTCCGCCGCCGTGGGCGCACTGGCCCGGCGCGGCGCCGACCGCTCGATGCTGCGCATGGCGGGCACGATGCTGATCGGCGAGGCGATCATCTACGCGATCGGCGTCCCGTACCTCGCCCTGGCCGCCGACATGAGCGCGAGCGCGGCGATCGCCGCCGGCCTCACGCCGTTCCTGCTCGGCGACGCCCTGAAGGCGGCCCTGGCGATGGGCGTACTGCCGACGGCCTGGAAGTTCCTCAACCGCTGAACTCCGCACGGATGGTACGGCTGTTGACGAGATCCGGGATGCCGCACACGGCATCCCGGATCTTCTGCGTTCGTTCCTTCCTGGCTCAGCCCTGCGCCTGCTGCCGGGGCCGCCGCTGCGACCACCACATGCCCGCCGCCCCGGCGGACAGCAGCGCCGCGCCGACCGCGCCGAGCGGGAGCAGGTCGCGCGCGGGGCCGGTCCTCGGCAGCTCGTCACCGCCGGGTGCCACCGGCTTGTTGTCCGTGCCGAGCAGCAACGGGGTGGCCGGGGCGTTCGGTGACGGGTTGTTCGTACCGAACGGGACCGGGCCCTGCTGCCAGAACGTCTTCGAACCGTCGGCGGTCTGGACGGGCAGACAGATCTTGCCGGTCTTGCCCAGATCGAACGTCGCGTCGACGTCGTACGACTTCGACTTACCGGCCGCGAGATTGCCGACAGCGCAACTGAAACCGCTGTTCGAACCCTCCGGCAGATCTCCTTCGGCAATCTCCGAGCAGCCCTGAACGTTCTTGACCGTCAGGCCGTCGAATCCGACGACCAAAAGCCTGATGTCGCCGCTTCCCTTGTTTCCCTCGTTCTTTACCGTGGCGGTAAGTGCTGTTTCTTTCGAACTGTTGTCGACCGAGATGCTCTCGGGCAACTGTGTGGTCAACTTGACGCCTGTCGGCGCCGCGTCAACGGCCTTTCCCCCCTTGCCGCTTCCAGGCCCCTGGTCATCCGCGCTGGCGGTGAAGGAAAGGATCATCACGGCCGAGAAAGATGCCGTGAGCAGCGATCCCGCGATGACCGTCGTGCGACCAGAACTCATGTTCGTCCCCCTTGGATCCCCCTGGACTGCGCCTGAATTCGCAGTCCATGAAGAGGTACCACAAGATTTCCCGCCACTATGCTGGTACGGCACGAAGTGTGACCATTGTGGTTCTGGTGGGGCGTGCGTTGAGGGGGTGCAGGGGATTGCCGGGGAATATGGGCGGCGGTGTTCCAGGTCTGGTGGTGACGGGCCGATATCGGCTGGTCGAAAGTATCGGTCAGGGGGGAATGGGGCGGGTGTGGCGGGCCGTCGACGAAATGCTCGACCGGCCGGTGGCCGTCAAGGAAATGCGGATCGACGGACTCGACGCTGAGGACACCCGAACCCGCCGCGAACGCACACTCCGCGAAGCCAGGGCGACGGCCCGGATCGACCACCCGAACGTCGTGCGCGTGTACGACGTCGTGGACGAGGGCGAACGCCTGTGGATCGTCATGGAGTTGGTCGCCGGCCGCTCCCTCGAACAACTCCTCGTCGAGGACGGCCCGTTGGACCCGGGCGACACCGCCCGCCTCGGCCTCGGCCTCGTCTCCGCGCTGCGCCAGGTGCACGCGGGGGGCGTACTGCACCGCGACATCAAACCGGGCAACGTCCTGGTGGAACGACGCGATCGGCGGGTCGTCCTCACCGACTTCGGCATCGCCGCCATCCAGGACGCGAAGGCCCTCACGATGGTCGGAATGCTTGTGGGCTCCCCCGACTACATGGCCCCGGAGCGCGTCTCGGGCCGGCACCAGGGCCCGCCGTCCGACGTGTGGTCACTCGGCGCGACCCTCTGCGCGGCGCTGGGAGGCCGCTCCCCGTTCTCCCGCGAAACGACCCTGGCGACTCTGCACGCGGTCCTGTACGAGGACCCCGAACTCCCGGCCACCGCAGGCCCGTTGCGTGACATCCTGGCCGCCCTCCTGGAGAAGGAACCGTCGGCCAGGCCCGCACTGGAGGACGTGGAGCAGGCACTGAGGCCGGTGGCGTTTCCGGACCCGGACCCAGAGCCGGACCCGGAGCCCAAGTCCCACGAGGCGCCGGAGATACGGAACGGGCGGCCGGAGACGGCGCCCCCGACCTCCGTAGCGGCGCACGAGGACACACCGACGCCCGCATACCTGGACGCGTCGCTCGTACGGGCCGCGCGACAGCCGCGGGAACAGCCACCGGAGGAACCGGAGAGGGACCAGCAGGAGCCCGAGCCTCCGTCGCCGACGGACGCGGTACCCGCCGCACGTACGGCCGCCACCCCGGTCCTGGGAACGCCCTCCCCCGAGGCCTCCAACGCCTCCACCGAAGTCCCCTCCGAGATACGGTCCGAGGTCGGCTCGGCGATCCCTTCCCGTAGCGCCGGCATCTCCCTGCTCCGAGGACACACGCAGGCACAGGCACAAGTACAGGCACAGGCGGTGACGGAAAAGCGCCCGGCGGAACAGCAACAGCACCTGCAGCACCGGGCGTTGCGACCGGACCCCGCGGCCCCGCCCGACCCCCGTGGAGGTCGAGGCCCACGCCGCGGTCGCCGCCGTATGGGCATGGTGGCCGCCGGTGTGGTCACCGTGGGGGCGGTGGTGGGGATCGTCCTGGCAGCGACGGCAGGATCACCCGGCGACAAGAACACCGCGACTCCGGGACCATCACCCGAGACCCCGACCCCGACCTCGACGTCGTACGAGCCCCCGATCCCACAGTCCGCCACCCCGACCGCCCCCGAACCCACCGTCGACCCCACTGTCGAGGGCACCTTCCGGCCGCGCAGCCTGCCGCCCGGCGCGCACGAGGAGGCGGGCGGATACGCGTGGGCGACGCCCAAGGACTGGCGCCGGGACGTGAAGACGGGCGCCGAGGTGCACTACACATCACCCGACGGCACACAGGAACTCCTGGCCAAGTCCTCCCTGGCACGCGGCGAGTTGCTGGAGACCTGGGAGGAGTCGGAGCGCAACGCCCGCCAGGGCCAGGACTACACGAAGATCACCCTGGCGGAGACGACGTACCAGGATCATCCGGCGGTCGTCTGGGAGTACACCTTCACCCTGGACGGCACCCACTGGCACGCCAGGCTGCTCGGCTTCGACGTGGAGGGGAAGTCGTACCAGATCAGCACCTGGTACCACCAGGAGATCGAGGACGGGGCGGTGCGGACCTATGAACGGGTGAGGGAGTCGTTCACGGTCCTGTGAACGACTCCCAACCACCCACCGCTACCGCTGAACCAGCTACCGCCGAACTAGCTGACCTTGACGACGTCATTCACGTCGTCGCCGTCATCGACGGCGCCCGTGCCCCGGTTACCGCTGATGACCACAGATCCGCGCCCGGTCCTCTGCCGGACGACGGCGATGACGACCACCACGGCCGCGACCAGCAGTGAAAGCAGCACGGTCTCGCGCCCGTCGTGCTCGGTGTCGGTGAGCATGTAGCCGAGGACGAACACGATGAGAGCGGCGGTCGCCCAGGTCAGATAGGGGTACAGCCACATCCGTACGACGAGCTTCTCCGGGGACTCGCGCTCGATGATCTTCCGCATGCGCAGCTGGGAGAAGCAGATGACCAGCCAGACGAACAGGGCGACGGCACCTGAGGAGTTGACGAGGAAGAGGAAGACCGAGTCGGGGAACTTGTAGTTGAAGAAGACCGCGACGAAGCCGAAGACGACCGAGGCGACGATCGCCGTGAGCGGCACACCACGGGACGTCGTCCGAGCGAAGGCCTTGGGCGCGTCACGGCGCTGCCCGAGGGAGAAGGCCATGCGGGAGGCCGTGTAGAGCCCGGAGTTGAGGCAGGAAAGCACCGAGGTCAGCACGATGAAGTTCATGATCTGGCCGGCGTGCGCGATACCGAGGGAGTCGAGGGCGGCGACGTACGAGCCGTCCTTCTTGATCGAGGGATCGTTCCACGGCAGCAGGGTGACGACGACGAAGATCGACCCGAGGTAGAAGACGCCGACACGCCAGATGATGCTGTTGGTGGACTTGGTGACGGCCCGCTGCGGGTCCTCGGACTCACCGGCGGCCAGCGTGGCGATCTCGCTCCCCATGAAGGAGAAGACGACGAGCAGTACGCCGGTGAGGATGGCGCCGGGCCCGTTGGGCAGGAAGCCCCCGTGGTCGGTCAGATTGCCCAGCCCGGCCTTGTCGCTGTCGACACCGGGCAGTACGCCGAACACGGCGAGCCCGCCGATGATGACGAAGGCGCTGATGGCGACGACCTTGATTCCGGCGAACCAGAACTCGAACTCGCCGTAGGAGCCGACGGAGATGAGGTTGGTGGCGGTCAGCACCACCATCACAATGAGCGCCCAGGCCCACTGCGGTACGGCGGGAATCCACCCTTCGAGGATGGTGGCCCCCGCGGTCGCCTCGACGGCCAGCACGACGACCCAGAAGAACCAGTACAGCCAGCCGATGGAGAACCCGGCCCAGCGCCCGAGCGCCCGGTCGGCGTGCGCGGAGAAGGATCCGGTGGTCGGATTGGCCACCGACATCTCGCCGAGCATCCGCATCACCAGCACCACGAGCGTGCCGACGAGTGCGTACGACAGGAGGATGCCGGGTCCTGCGGTGGCGATACCGGAGCTGGACCCGACGAAGAGCCCGGCCCCGATGACACCGCCGATGGCGATCATCGAGAGATGCCGGTTTTTGAGTCCGGCCTGAAGACCGGTGGTCGGCTGCGAGGCCATGGGGGAATTCCTTTGCGCCGGGTGAACGGGGTAAGCGCGCCGGTGGGGACGGCGTAAACAGTCGGTCCAGTGAATCGGAGGCAAAGGGATTCTTGAACCTTTGAATCCAGATCGTTACTTGAGGTTTTCTTGAGGTTTCTCAGTGTTGCTGCTGCTTTTCGCGATCAGCCCCCGAGGCTGCTGCCCCGAAACACACATGTCACACTCGGACCATGCGCGTGTATCTCGGCTCGGACCATGCGGGCTTCGAACTCAAGAACCACCTCGTCGAGTGGCTCAAGGAGGCCGGCCACGACCCCGTGGACTGCGGCCCCCACATCTACGACGCCCTCGACGACTACCCGCCCTTCTGCCTCCGCGCCGCAGAGCGCACGGCGGCCGACCCGGACGCCCTCGGCATCGTGATCGGCGGCTCCGGCAACGGCGAGCAGATCGCGGCGAACAAGGTGAAGGGCGTGCGCGCGGCGCTGGCCTGGAGCGAGGAGACCGCGTCGCTGGGCCGCCAGCACAACAACGCGAACGTCGTCGCGGTGGGCGCCCGTATGCACACGCAGGACGAGGCGACGAAGTTCGTGGAGACCTTCCTGGCGACCCCGTTCTCGGAGGACCCCCGCCACATCCGCCGCATCGACATGCTGACGGCGTACGAAACGACGGGCGACCTCCCGGAAATCCCGGCGCACCACCCACAGAGCTAGCCTCAACCCGGCTTTCCCACCCGCCCGCCTCGACTTCGCCACGCCGGTCGGCACCCCCAGCCCGTCCGGCGTTTGAGGACGAGGCCGTCCAGGCCGAAGGGGGGGCCGGGGGCACAGCCCCCGGGACGAGGGCGCCTCCTCAACAGGCCGAGACGGGCGGGTGGGTGGGCAAAAAACCACGAAAGGACCCCGCACCGTGCCGGAAGGGCACACGATCCACCGCCTCGCCCAGGACTACGCCGCCCACTTCGCGGGCAGCCCCACGCACGTAACCAGCCCCCAGGGCAAGTTCGCCGCCTCAGCCGCCCTACTCGACCGCGCCGCCCTCACCACCGCCGACGCCCACGGCAAACACCTCTTCCTCCGCTTCCGTGAAGCCGACTGGATCCATATCCACCTCGGCCTCTTCGGCAAGGTCAACTTCGGCGACGCTCCCGCCCCGCCACCCACGGACACGGTCCGCCTCCGACTCGCGAACAGCACCTCGTACGTGGACCTCCGGGGCCCCACCACCTGCGCCCTCATCACGGACACCGAGAAGCAGGCGATACACGACCGCCTGGGGCCGGACCCCCTCCGCCCGGACGCCGAGCACCAAGTGGCCTACGCCCGCGTCAGCCGCAGTCGTACGACGATCGCCGCCCTCCTCATGGACCAGAAGGTCATCGCGGGCGTGGGCAACGTCTACCGCGCCGAGGTCCTCTTCCGGCACGGCATCGACCCGTACCGCCCCGGCAAGGACATCACCCCCGCCGAGTGGGACGCGCTCTGGAGCGATCTGGTCGCCCTCATGCGCGAGGGCGTACGCAACAACCGCATCGACACCGTCCGCCCGGAACACACCCCGGAGGCGATGGGCCGCCCGCCGCGCGTCGACGACCACGGCGGCGAGGTCTACGTCTACCGCCGGGCAAACCTGCCCTGCCACCTCTGTGGCGGCGAGATCCGCACCGCCGACCTCGCCGCCCGCAACCTCTTCTGGTGCCCCGCCTGTCAACGCACCTGACAGATCACCGGTCCGGGCATCAGAACCCGTGGGACAGCCAGGGCACCACAACCGACCCGAACGCCACCGAGGCCTCGGCCAACGCCCCCTGCCGAACCTCACGCACCCGCCCAGCAGCCGCCAGCCCGGCCAACGACACACCCCCCAGATAGGCGGCCCCCAACTCCCGTACGGACAGCGCGAGATCAGCCGCATCCTCCGTACGCCGGCACACGGCCCCCTTGGCATCGCCGGTCAGCCGCCACCGCCCGGAGTTCCACGGACAGAACACGTCCTCGACATCAAGTACGACATCCACAGGCGCCTGATAGGTCCGCGCCTCCAACGCGGCCCCCACGTCCACCAGCCGTACGTACAGCGCGTCCCGCCTGCGCAGCCCGCACCGCCGGATGTCGGACACCATGTGATGCCAGGCCTCGTCGACCGGCCGCCCCCGCCCGACGATCTTCGACGTCAGGTCGATGCCGAACAGGAACCGCCACAACGCGCCCTGGGAGGCGGCATCGAGCCCCTCGACATCCTCGACGACAACCGCGCTGTTGGACCCGGTGACATCCCAGTCGGGCTTGACCCGGAACCGGGCGAACCCCACAACCTCCGTGCCCCGCTCGGCGACCACGCACTGCAACGGCGAAGCCCCGTCCCGCTCGCCCTCCGGATCGAGCACCATGACCCGATCCCAGCCGGGCATCCGCGCCAGCATCCCGGGCCGCTCGGGCACCCGCCGCGCGTACACCGCCTCGCAGACGTCAAGGGCTTCGGCCGGTACGGCATACCGCAGCCGTACGTCATCGGCCCCGTCCGGCGCGTCCAGCCGTACCCGCGTCGTGTCGATCTCGAAGGTCAGCGAGTTGGTGGCGGCCCCGTACCCGAACCGCCCGTAGATGGCGGGCTCGGAGGCCGTGAGCACGGCCAGCGGCTCGCCCCAGCTCCGTACGTCGTCCAACTGCCGCCGCATCATCGACGTGAGCACCCCGCGCCTACGATGCGTGCCGGCCACACCGACCATCGTGACGCCCGCTGCCGGAACGGAGGCACCACCCGGTACGGTTACCCGGAAAGTGAAGGCGCCCGCACTGCCCACACACGTGTCACCGTCCCAGGCGCCCACGAAACGGTCGTACTCCGTGAGTGATTTCCACAACTCCCGTTCCTCGGCGGACTCCGGCATTCCGCCGAAGGCACGGACCAGGTTGGCGTACCACTGATCCCAGTCGTCGGGGCGAAGCACCCGCAGGTCGGTCGCGCCGGGGGTCCTGGAGGTCGTCATGGACCATGAGTACCAGGGCAATGCGGGACGAGCGAGGGAATTTTCCCCTCGGGGCCTCGGATCGGGCCTCGGTGGGTTTCACTGTGAAGTTGAACCTCGGACGGGGGACAAGTGGGACCTCCCGTGCCAAGCAGCTGGTCCGATGGATAGGGTCCCGAACTAATGGCAGCAGGACGAGAGCGGCGCGCTGAAGCCGAGACGTTCACGGCCCGGTTGAAGAAGCAGGCTCACCGGGTCCGCACCGGCCTGCGCAGATCCGCCGTGGACTACTTCCGGGGCGACGGTTCGGACTGGATCGCGCTCGCCGGTCTGCTCCTCACGATCCCGATCATCGCGGTCATGACCCTCGCCAACTCGGTGTGGTGCTCACCGGCCCTGCTCGTCCTCCCGATCGTCGCCGGCGGCCTCCTGCTGCGCCCGGCCAGCCTGCTGGGCCTGTACGCGGCGGCGGCGACGGCGCTGATCGTGGAGTCGGTGAAGCTGGGCCCGTACACGGAGGGCCCGAGCCGGGTCACCCCGGGCGTGGTCCTCGTCGTGGCGGCCTGCGGTTTCTTCGGCCTGCTGATCGCCCAGTTCCGCAGCCGCGTAGGCGTCCCCTGGCGACGTGGCGGCACGATGCTGTTCGACTTGCGCGAACGCATCCGCGTCCAGAGCAAGTTGCCGCAGCTGCCGCAGGGCTGGCACCGGGAGATGGCGCTGCGCCCGGCGGGCGGCCAGTCGTTCTCGGGCGACTTCGTGGTGGCGGCCCGTACGAACGGGGGCCGCACGATGGAGGTCGTCCTGACGGACGTCTCGGGCAAGGGCATGGACGCAGGCTCCCGAGCCCTGTTGTTGTCCGGCGCCTTCGGAGGCCTGCTGGGCTCACTGCCGCCCCACGCCTTCCTCCCGGCGGCGAACGGCTACCTCCTCCGCCAGGACTGGGACGAGGGCTTCGCGACCTCGATCCACCTCGTCCTGGACCTCGACTCGGGCGACTACGAACTCTTCTCGGCCGGTCACCCACCGGGCCTCCAGCTCAGTGCGGGCACCGGCCGCTGGGAGGAAAAGGCAGCGGAGGGACCGCTGTTGGGCGTGTACGACGGAGCCCAGTTCGACCCCGTGAAGGGATCGCTGCGCTCGGGCGACGTCCTGATGCTGTTCACGGACGGCCTGGTGGAGACGTCCGAACGGGACATCGTCGAGGGCATCGACCGCCTGACCGGCGAGGCCGACCGCTATGTGGCCGGCGGCTTCCACGGCGCGGCCTGGCACCTCATCGAAGCGGTAGCCAAGGACGTGAACGACGACAGGGCCCTCCTCCTGATCTGCCGAGAGGGCCCCACAGCCCAGGCAACGATCTGACGGAGCCCAGGCCCAGGCAACTCAGCTCGTCCGGCGTTCGACAGGCGAGGCCGAAGCCCCAGGCCGCTTTTCCCACCCACCCCCCAGCCCGTCTGGGGGTCCCCCCTCTGGGGGAGTTCGAGGACGAGCGCGTTCAGCGCGACCCGGGGCCTGCCTCTAGGTCAAGATAACGTCAAGGAATCGTCAATATTTACTTTACCAAATAATTCCGGAAACTCACCGGAGCCGCCCGAACCCCACACTGACCAGATGGCAAAAACCCCACCAGTACCCCCGACGTCCCCAACGCCCCCAACACCCGTGACGCCCCTGACTCTGGCCGAAGTGGAAGCCACGGCCCGGGCCGCCCACGCGACGCAGACGGACAAGGCCGGCCGCCCGTACGTGGAGCACCTCCAGGCCGTCGCGAAGGGCGTACGCGCGCGTGGAGGTGACGAGGAACAGATCGCGGCGGCCTGGCTGCACGACGCCGTGGAAGACGGCGCGCTGTCCGCGCGTTGGCTGGAAGAGGCCGCACTGTCCCCTCGTACGAAGGACATCGTGCTGGCCGTCACCAAGCGCGCGGGGGAGGCCCCCGAGGCGTACGCCCGGCGCATCCTCGAGACCCCGGGCGCGCTCCTGGTCAAGGTGGCGGACCTGGCGCACAACGCGGACCCGGCCCGCCTGGCGGCACTGGATGCCCCGACCCGCACCCGTCTGACCGAGAAGTACGCCGGAATGCGCGCGCTTCTTGGGCTGCAAGAAGCATAAATATCATCCTAATTACCGCTAAAGAACATATTCCTGTGTCCTGGGTTTCTCTGTGCTGATAAATCGATCCGGTGGGGCCGATGATGCGTCACCGGCCGCATACGGCGGCCTCGTTGGTGGCACGATGGATCTGGCGGGGGTGCGAGGGCGCATCCCTGGGCCGGTAGAGCGGACCGACCATAGGGGTGTGATCAGTGTGGCCATTTCGTTGTCAGTGGTGCTGATGTTGGGAATCATCCTGGTGGTGCTGATTCGCGGAGGCACGATCAAGGCGGGCCCGGCAGTCGTCGCCATACTCTTCGGCTTCTTCCTCGCCTCGACGGGCATGGCCGACGACATCCAACGCTTCCTGAACTCGATAGCCGACACGATCAACGAGATCCAGTTCTGACCGCCGTCGAGAACCGGTCGAGAACCATGGGAGAGCAGCGAGACCCGCTGAAAAAGCGACCGGCCCGGTTCAGAGAACCGGGCCGGAGGCGGAAGAGAGCGGGCGACGGGAATCGAACCCGCGTAGCTAGTTTGGAAGACTAGTGCTCTACCAT
Organism: Streptomyces sp. NBC_00576; assembly: GCF_036345175.1. Taxonomy (NCBI): domain Bacteria; kingdom Bacillati; phylum Actinomycetota; class Actinomycetes; order Kitasatosporales; family Streptomycetaceae; genus Streptomyces; species Streptomyces sp. NBC_00576. The sequence goes on from NZ_CP107780.1 coordinate 7,441,516, forward strand.
TGAGCTACGCCCGCACACGCGCGCCGCAGGTCAGGTGACCGCGGCACAGAAGGCATCGTAGCGGTTCGAGGCCCCTCGACGCACACTTCGTTTCCAGAACGCGACCGCGCAGCACCCCTCGCGGGCCCCCGCTCCACCCGCACTCCACCCTCAGTCCTGAAATGCGGCAACCTCACTGCCTGCGGCCATGTACCCTACGTGTCGCACCAGACGGGGTGTGGCGCAGCTTGGTAGCGCGTCCGCTTTGGGAGCGGAAGGCCGTGGGTTCAAATCCCGCCACCCCGACTACCTGCCGGACCACCGGCGAGATCACCTTTTGGGGCGCGTACCGCCTGCGGCTACTATGCAAGTTGCGCGCCCGTGTGTCTGCGTTGTTACGTCCCTCAAGGGCCGCGAATCCGCTGAGGCTCCGCCGTGTCCGGCAGAGGGCAATCGGCAGAACCCTCAGCAGAACCCAGAGAAGTCAGCCCCCAAGGAGACCGAACCGTGAAGAGCGCCGTGGAGACCCTGAACCCGACCCGGGTTCGGCTCAGCATTGAGGTGCCCTTCGAGGAGCTCAAGGACAGCCTCGACGCGGCGTACAAGAAGATCAACCAGCAGGTCACGGTGAAGGGCTTCCGGAAGGGCAAGATCCCGGCGCGCGTCATCGACCAGCGGTTCGGCCGCGGTGCGGTCCTGGAGGAAGCGGTCAACGACGCGCTCCCGAAGTTCTACACCGACGCGGTCAACGAGGCCGAGCTCAACGTCCTGGGCCAGCCCGAGGTCGACATCACGGAGCTGAAGGACGGCGAAACGCTGAACTTCACCGCCGAGGTCGACGTCCGCCCGACCATCGAGATCCCGGACTACTCCGGCATCGAGGTCGAGGTCGACGCGATCGAGGTCACCGAGGAGGACATCGACAAGTCGGTGGAGCAGCTCCGTGAGCGCTTCGCCGCCACCTCCCCGGTCGAGCGTGCCGCCGAGGACGGCGACGTCGTGACGCTGGACCTGGAGGCCAAGGTCGACGGAGAGGTGCTGGAGGACGGCGTCGCGAGCGGCGTGTCCTACACCATCGGCTCCGGTGAGCTGCTGGACGGCGTCGACGACGCCGTGAAGGGCGTGGAGGCCGGTGGCGAGGCCACCTTCACCTCCGAGCTCAAGGGTGGCACCGCGGCCGGCAAGGAGGCCGAGGTCACCGTCAAGGTCACCCAGGTCGCCGCCCGTGAACTCCCGGCCCTGGACGACGAGTTCGCCCAGCTCGCCTCGGAGTTCGACACCCTGGAGGAGCTGCGCGCGGACAGCCGCAAGCGCCTCGAGAACATGAAGCAGTACGACCAGGCCACGCAGGCCCAGGAGCGCGTCCTGGAGAAGCTGCTGGAGCTCGTCGAGGTGCCCGTCCCCGAGAAGCTTCTCGAGGAAGAGATCAACACCCGTAAGCACAACCTGGAGCACCACCAGCTCGGCCAGATGGGTCTCGACCTCGAGAAGTACCTCGAGATCCAGGGCAAGACGGCCGAGGAGTTCGACACCGAGACCAAGGAAGCCGCGGTCAAGGGCATCAAGACCCAGTTCGTCCTCGACGAGCTGGTCAACAAGGAGAAGCTGAACGTCAACCAGGAGGAGCTCACCGAGCACCTCATGCGGCGCGCGGCCTCCTCCGGCATGTCCCCCGACCAGTTCGCCCAGGCGGTCGTCGAGGGCAACCAGGTCCCGATGCTGGTCGGCGAGGTCGCCCGCGGCAAGGCCCTCGCGGTCGTCGTCGAGGCGGCCACGGTCAAGGACACCAACGGCGAGATCATCGACCTCGACGACGAGGAAGAGGACGAGACCACGGAGGCCACCTCCGAGGAGACCCCGGCCGCCGAGGCCGAGTCCTCCGAGGAGAAGCCCGAGGCCTGAAAACCACGGCACCTCTGAAACACGCACGACGACAGGCCCCCGGGGACTTCGGTCCCCGGGGGCCTGTCCGCGTCCCCGAAGGGGCGCGGGGAACTGCGCGACAAGCCCCCACGGCCTGCACCTGACCACTCCCGGCGGAGCTACGGCGAGAAGCAGCAGGGGCCCGGGGCACAGCCCCGCGACGCCCACCCGAACCCCGGCCACGACACAGCCGACCCCCGCCGGAAACCCTGCTCAACCCAGCGGAGCGCATGCGCTCACAGCGAACAGTTCCTTTCCCGGGATTCTCCGGAGGGACCCGCGCGTTAGGGTCCATGAACGAGGGCAAGGGGAGTCCCCGGAAACCGCCGGACGGCCCCACGCCCCGGCAGAACACGTGAGACGGCCCGGCGCCGTCGTAATACGAGCAGGTGGATACGACGTGACGAATCTGATGCCTTCCGCCGCCGGCGAGCCTTCCATCGGCGGTGGCCTCGGCGACCAGGTCTACAACCGGCTGCTCAACGAGCGGATCATCTTCCTCGGCCAGCCGGTCGACGACGACATCGCGAACAAGATCACCGCGCAGCTGCTGCTCCTTGCCGCCGCTGACCCGGACAAGGACATCAACCTCTACATCAACAGCCCGGGCGGTTCGATCACGGCCGGCATGGCGATCTACGACACCATGCAGTTCATCAAGAACGACGTGATGACCATCGCCATGGGCCTCGCCGCTTCCATGGGTCAGTTCCTGCTCAGCGCGGGTACGCCCGGCAAGCGCTTCGCGCTGCCGAACGCCGAGATCCTGATCCACCAGCCCTCCGCCGGCCTCGCCGGTTCGGCGTCGGACATCAAGATCCACGCCGAGCGGCTGCTGCACACCAAGAAGCGCATGGCCGAGCTCACCTCGCAGCACACCGGCCAGACCGTCGAGCAGGTCACCCGGGACTCGGACCGCGACCGCTGGTTCGACCCCGAGGAGGCCAAGGCGTACGGCCTCATCGACGACGTCATCGCCACGGCCGCAGGCATCCCGGGCGGCGGCGGCACCGGGGGTGCGGGCTCGTAAGCGCCCTCACCGCCCTCCAGCCCCTGCCTCAGCCCCTTTCAGGAGACATCGTGAACGACTTCCCCGGTAGCGGCCTCTACGACCGTACGAGGGCGGCTCAGGCCGCCCAGGCGGAGTACACCGGCCCCCGCGCCGAATCCCGCTACGTCATCCCGCGCTTCGTCGAGCGCACCTCGCAGGGCGTGCGTGAGTACGACCCGTACGCGAAGCTCTTCGAGGAGCGCGTGATCTTCCTCGGCGTGCAGATCGACGACGCCTCCGCCAACGACGTCATGGCGCAGCTCCTGTGCCTGGAGTCGATGGACCCCGACCGGGACATCTCGGTCTACATCAACAGCCCCGGTGGCTCCTTCACGGCGCTCACTGCGATTTACGACACGATGCAGTTCGTGAAGCCGGACGTCCAGACGGTCTGCATGGGCCAGGCGGCATCCGCCGCCGCGATCCTCCTGGCGGCCGGTACGCCGGGCAAGCGCATGGCGCTGCCCAACGCGCGCGTGCTGATCCACCAGCCGTACAGCGAGACCGGCCGCGGGCAGGTCTCCGACCTGGAGATCGCGGCCAACGAGATCCTCCGGATGCGTGCCCAGCTGGAGGACATGCTGGCCAGGCACTCCACCACGCCGATCGAGAAGATCCGCGAGGACATCGAGCGCGACAAGATCCTCACGGCCGAGGACGCGCTGTCGTACGGCCTGATCGACCAGATCATTTCCACCCGGAAGATGAACAACGCCAGCGTCCGCTGACGTACTGGTAGACGCAGAAGCTGTAGCGTCTGCCGCCCCTTGGCACGGTTTGACTCGGAGCACGTCAAAGTGAACCGCGCCAAGGGGGGCCCGAACGGGGGGCCCGGCAAGGTACCGTCGGACATAAGGCAGCACCAGGAGCCGCTGGACCTAGGCGTCTCCCAGGCGAAGGGGAAGCACACCGTGGCACGCATCGGTGACGGCGGCGATCTGCTCAAGTGCTCGTTCTGTGGCAAGAGCCAGAAGCAGGTCAAGAAGCTCATCGCAGGCCCCGGTGTGTACATCTGCGACGAGTGCATCGATCTCTGCAACGAGATCATCGAGGAAGAACTCGCGGAGACGAGTGAGGTCAGGTGGGAGGAACTCCCCAAGCCTCGCGAGATCTACGAGTTCCTCGAGGGGTACGTAGTCGGTCAGGAGTCGGCCAAGAAGGCCCTGTCCGTCGCGGTGTACAACCACTACAAGCGGGTCCAGGCCGGTGAGAACAGTGCCGGTCAAAACCGTGAGGACGCCATCGAGTTGGCGAAGTCGAACATCCTCCTGCTGGGCCCCACGGGCTCCGGCAAGACACTCCTCGCGCAGACCCTGGCGCGCATGCTGAACGTCCCGTTCGCCATCGCAGACGCGACGGCGCTCACGGAGGCGGGGTATGTCGGCGAGGACGTCGAGAACATCCTGTTGAAGCTGATCCAGGCGGCGGACTACGACGTCAAGAAGGCCGAAACCGGAATCATCTACATCGACGAGATCGACAAGGTCGCGCGGAAGAGTGAAAACCCGTCGATCACGCGCGACGTGTCCGGCGAGGGCGTCCAGCAGGCCCTGCTGAAGATCCTCGAAGGCACGACGGCCTCCGTCCCGCCGCAGGGCGGACGCAAGCACCCGCACCAGGAGTTCATCCAGATCGACACGACGAACGTCCTGTTCATCGTGGGCGGCGCCTTCGCGGGCCTGGAGAAGCTCGTCGAGTCCCGCGCGGGTGCCAAGGGCATCGGCTTCGGCGCCACGATCCGCTCCAAGAAGGAGCTCGCGGCGAAGGACCGGTTCGAGGACGTCATGCCCGAGGACCTGGTGAAGTTCGGCATGATCCCCGAGTTCATCGGCCGCCTCCCGGTCATCACGTCGGTCCACAACCTCGACCGCGAGGCCCTGCTCCAGATCCTGGTGGAGCCGCGCAACGCCCTCGTCAAGCAGTACCAGCGCCTCTTCGAACTCGACGGCGTGGAGCTGGACTTCGAGCGCGAGGCCCTGGAGGCCATCGCCGACCAGGCGATCCTGCGCCAGACCGGCGCCCGCGGCCTGCGCGCCATCATGGAGGAAGTCCTCCAGGCGGTGATGTACGAGGTCCCGTCCCGCAAGGACGTGGCCCGAGTCGTCATCACGGCGGACGTCGTCCTGTCGAACGTCAACCCGACCCTGATCCCGAGGGACGCGCGCGGGCGCGGCCCGGGCGAGCAGAAGACTGCGTAACGGCAGGGCAGGACAACAGAATTGCCGAGGGGCCCCGGTCAACAGACCGGGGCCCCTCGGCAATTGAGGTGTGTCAGGCCTTGACGCGCACGTCCTGGCGGAACTTGGCGGCGAGTTCGGCCGCTTCCTCCATCGTGGAGGACTTGCCCGCGGTCATGGCGGCGAGGTCGTACGTCAGGACGTAGCTGAGCGTGCTGTGGTCGCCCCAGATGCAGAACGGCATCTTCGTCGTCGTGCCGGACTGGGTGGTCTCGATCTCCTGGCACTTCATGATGCCGTTGTCGAAGCCTGCCGGCGTGAACTCCTGCGGGCTGCCGACGAGTTTGCCGTCGTCGGCGGACGAACTCTTCGCCGACTCGGTCTTCATCTTGGCGAACATGGCGTCGACGACCTTCTCCGGGTCGTCGATGGAGCCGTACACGCCGGAGAAGATCATGTTCTTGACGGTGAGGCCCTCGCCCGAGGCGTACATGGCGCTGACGTCCTTGGGGTTCTGCACCCCCCAGGACTCGGCGTCCTTGATCTCGGACGCGGTCATCCCGCTGGTGTCGGAGCCGCCGCTCTTCTTGTACGTGCCGTCGAGCACGGTCGCCGGCGCGGTCAGCTTGTGCGCGCCGTCGTCGGCGATGTCCGAACTGCCGCCCGAGCCGCTGCCCAGCACGAACCACGCACTCACGGCGATGGCGGCCACGACAGCCACCGCCCCGAGGACGATCGCCGTCTTCTTCTTGCCCCCGCTCGGCTCCGGCGGCTGCGGAACCCCGTACGGGGCCTGGCCGTAGGGAGGCTGCTGACCATAGGCGGGCGGCTGCTGGCCGTACGCGTCGGGCTGCTGCGGATAGCCGTAACCCGGCTGCGGGGGAGCCTGCTGCGGATAGCCGTACCCGGGTTGTGCGGGAGGAGCCTGCTGGGGGTAGCCGTAGCCGGGCTGGGGAGCCGTCGGAGGGCCCTGAGGTGCCTGGGGCGGCTGACCGTACGGACCCGGCTGGGCCGGCTGACCGTACGGTCCGGGCTGCTGCGGCGGCTCGCCGTACGGGCCCGGCTGGTTGTGGCTCATCTCTGGGTTCCCCTCCAGATGCTTATGTGTTCCTGACATCCTCGCGCAGGCCAGGGGCGAGACTTGCGGCGGGTGCGCCACCGTTACGAAAGAAACGTGTTTCGGGACACGGCGGTGACGCCTCTAAACTGACCGGGTGACCGAGAACGCTCAGCAGCAGCCAACAGCGCCCATCACCGAACTGCCGACCCAGTACGCGCCGGCCGAGGTAGAGGGGAAGCTGTACGAGCGCTGGGTGGAACGGGGTTACTTCGCCGCCGACGCGAAGAGCGAGAAGCCGCCGTACACCATCGTCATCCCGCCGCCGAACGTCACCGGCTCCCTCCACCTGGGCCACGCCTTCCAGCACACGCTCATGGACGCCCTGACCCGCCGCAAGCGCATGCAGGGCTTCGAGTCGCTCTGGCTCCCGGGCATGGACCACGCCGGTATCGCCACCCAGAACAAGGTCGAGCAGCAGCTTGCCGAGGAGGGCAAGTCGCGGCACGACCTGGGGCGCGAGGAGTTCGTCGAGCGGGTCTGGCAGTGGAAGGAGGAGTACGGCGGCCGGATCCTGGGGCAGATGCGGCGCCTCGGCGACGGCGTCGACTGGTCCCGTGAGCGCTTCACCATGGACGAAGGCCTCTCCAAGGCCGTCCAGACGATCTTCAAGCGCCTCTACGACGACGGCCTCATCTACCGCGCCGAGCGCATCATCAACTGGTGTCCGCGCTGTCTGACGGCCATCTCGGACATCGAGGTGGAGTACCAGGAGGACCCGGGCGAGCTCGTTTCGATCAGGTACGGCGAGGGCGCGGACAGCCTGGTCGTCGCCACCACCCGAGCCGAGACGATGCTCGGTGACACCGCCGTCGCCGTCCACCCCGACGACGAGCGCTACAAGCACCTCGTCGGCAAGCAGATCAAGCTGCCGCTGACGGACCGTTCCATCCCGGTCGTCGCCGACACGCATGTCGACCCGGAGTTCGGCACCGGTGCCGTCAAGGTCACCCCGGCCCACGACCCGAACGACTTCGCCATCGGGCAGCGCCACAACCTGCCCAACATGACGATCATGGACGAGCACGGTGTCATCACCGTCCACGGTCCCTTCCTCGGCCTGGACCGCTTCGAGGCCCGTTCCGCCGTCGTCGGTTCGCTGCGCGAACAGGGCCGGATCGTCGCCGAGAAGCGCCCGTACGCGCACTCCGTCGGGCACTGCTCGCGCTGCTCCACCACCGTCGAGCCGCGCCTGTCCCTCCAGTGGTGGGTCAAGGTCGAGACGCTGGCCAAGGCCGCCGGCGACGCGGTCCGTGACGGCCGGGTCTCGATCCACCCCGAGGAGATGTCCAAGCGCTACTTCGACTGGGTCGACAACCTCAACGACTGGTGCATCTCGCGCCAGTTGTGGTGGGGCCACCGCATCCCGGTCTGGTACGGCCCGGACGGCGAGGTCGTCTGTGTCGGACCCGACGACGAGACACCGACCGGCGAGGGCTGGACCCAGGACACCGACGTCCTCGACACCTGGTTCTCCTCCGGCCTGTGGCCGTTCTCCACCCTCGGCTGGCCGGAACAGACCCCGGACCTCGAGAAGTTCTACTCGACCGATGTCCTTCTCACCGGCCACGACATCATCTTCTTCTGGGTCGCCCGGATGATGATGTTCGGCCTGTACGCCATGGACGGCGAGGCCCCGTTCAAGACCATCGCGCTGACCGGCCTGGTCCGCGACGAGCGCGGCAAGAAGATGTCGAAGTCCTTCGGCAACGTCGTCGACCCGCTGGACTGGATGGACAAGTACGGCTCCGACGCCGTCCGCTTCACCCTGGCCAAGGGTGCCAACCCCGGCACCGACGTCCCGATCGGCGAGGACTGGGTCCAGGCGTCCAGCAAGTTCGCCAACAAGATCTGGAACGCCACGCGCTTCGCGCTGATGAACGGCGCCACCATCGAGGGCGAGCTCCCGGCCGCGGAGCAGCTGACCGCGACCGACCGCTGGATCCTCTCCCGCCTGAACAAGACGGTCGTTCAGGTCGACGCGTACTACGACGACTTCCAGTTCGCGAAGCTCAGCGATGCGCTCTACCACTTCGCGTGGGACGAGGTCTTCGACTGGTACGTGGAGCTGTCGAAGACGACCTTCTTCGCGGGCGGCGAGCAGGCCAAGGTCTCCGGCCGCGTCCTCGGTGAGGTCATCGACGTCATGCTGCGGCTGCTCCACCCGGTCGTCCCCTTCGTCACCGAGACGCTGTGGACGACGCTGACCGGCCGTGAGTCCCTCGTCATCGCCGAGTGGCCCAAGGACAGTGGCTTCCGCGACGAGGCGGCCGAGGCCGAGATCGGCACCGTCCAGGCCGTCGTCACCGAGGTTCGCCGCTTCCGTAAGGAGCAGGGCCTGCAGGACGGCCAGAGGGTTCCCGCCCGACTCACCCTCGACGGCACCGCGCTGGCCGCGCACGAGGCGGCCATCCGCCAGTTGCTCCGACTCCAGCCCGAGGAGGACGGCTTCAGCGCCACCGCGACCCTTCCGGTCGCCGGCGCCACGGTCGCCCTCGACCTCTCCGGCACGATCGACGTCGCGGCGGAGCGCAAGCGCCTCGCGAAGGACCTGGCGGCGGCGCAGAAGGAGCGGCAGCAGGCCGAGGCCAAGCTCGGCAACGAGGCGTTCCTGGCGAAGGCCCCGGACAATGTCGTGGACAAGATCCGAGGCCGCCTGACCAAGGCGGACGAGGACATCACCCGCATCCAGGCCCAGCTGGAGAGCCTGCCGCAGGCGTAGGAGTTCGTAGGGCGCGACGGGCCCCCGGAACCATGAGGTTCCGGGGGCCCGTCGCGCCCTTTAGGGGCGCGGGGAACTGCGCGACCAGCCACAACCCCACCCGCACCCGCCCCTCAAGCTCATCCACCCCACTGCGTAGGCACCCTGTCAGTGGCCGTCCGTAGACTGACCCCGTGAGCGACACCGACCCCTTCGACGAGATCATCGACGCCGAGACCGACCGTGACCCCGACCTCGCGGTCATCGAGGCCGGCAGCCGCACCCTGCGCACCCAAGGCGGAGCCGCAACCGCGGACGTGCCGACTCGGCCCCAGGACCCCGAGGTCGACAAGGCGCTGCGCGCGGTCGAGGCGGATCTCGCCACGCGCTGGGGCGAGACCAAGCTGGAGCCGTCCGTCAGCCGTATCGCCGCGCTGATGGACGTGCTGGGGGAGCCGCAGCGCGCGTACCCCTCGATCCACATCACCGGCACCAACGGCAAGACCTCCACCGCCCGTATGATCGAGGCCCTCCTCGGCGCCTTCGACCTGCGCACCGGGCGGTACACCTCCCCGCACGTCCAGTCGGTCACCGAGCGGATCACTCTCGACGGCGCGCCGATCTCCGCCGAGCGGTTCGTCGAGACGTACGACGACATCAAGGCGTACGTCGAGATGGTCGACGCCCAGCAGGAGTTCCGGCTCTCCTTCTTCGAGGTGCTGACCGGCATGGCGTACGCCGCCTTCGCCGACGCTCCGGTCGATGTGGCCGTCGTCGAGGTCGGGATGGGGGGCACCTGGGACGCCACCAACGTGATCGACGCCGATGTGGCCGTCGTGACGCCCATCGATCTCGACCACACGGACCGGCTCGGCGAGACGCCCGGTGAGATCGCCGTCGAGAAGGGCGGCGTCATCAAGCAGGACGCGACCGTCATCCTCGCCCAGCAGCCGGTCGACGCGGCCCAGGTGCTGCTGAAGAAGGCCGTCGAGGTGGATGCCACGGTGGCCAGGGAAGGGCTGGAGTTCGGGGTCACCGGCCGGCAGGTCGCCGTCGGCGGGCAGATGCTGACGCTGCGCGGGCTCGGCGGGGAGTACGAGGGGATCTTCCTGCCGCTGCACGGCGGCTACCAGGCCCACAACGCGGCCGTCGCCCTCGCCGCCGTCGAGGCGTTCTTCGGCGTCGGCACCCAGCGGCCCGAGCCTCTCGACGTGGACACCGTGCGCAAGGCGTTCGCCGCGGTGACCTCCCCGGGGCGGCTGGAGGTCGTACGGCGCTCTCCCACCGTCGTGCTCGACGCCGCGCACAATCCGGCGGGCGCACGGGCCACCGCCGAGGCCGTCGGCGAGGCCTTCGACTTCAGCCGGCTCATCGGCGTGGTCGGGGCGAGTGGGGACAAGAACGTACGAGGGGTGCTCGAAGCCTTCGAGCCGATCTTCGCCGAGGTCGTGATCTCACAGAATTCCAGCCATCGCGCGATGGACGCCGACGAGTTGGCCGCCATCGCCGTCGAGATCTTCGGCGACGACCGGGTCCAGGTCGAGCCGCGCCTCGACGACGCGCTGGAGGCCGCCATCACCCTCGCCGAGGAGGACGGGGAGTTCTCGGGCGGCGGTGTGCTCGTCACCGGCTCCGTCATCACCGTCGGCGAGGCCCGACTGCTCCTGGGGAGGGGCTGACCTTCCGTGCGTACGCTCTGTGCTTCGACCCTGATCGGCGAGGTCTTCCTGATCGGCTTCGCCGGTCTCGTCGCCATGAAAGACCCCGACCTGTCCATGTCGACCGTGTGGACGGTCAGCGGCATCGCCATGCTGCTGTGCGTGCTGCTCTGCGGTGTGATCACCCGGCCGGGCGGGGTGCAGCTCGGCTGGGCGCTGCAGATCGCGCTCATCGCGTCCGGCTTCATCGTCCCGACCATGTTCTTCATGGGCGCGATGTTCGCCGCGCTGTGGTGGGCGTCCGTGCACTACGGACGGAAGATCGACGAGGCGAAGGCCCGCTTCGCGGCGCAGGCCCAGGGGACCAGCCCTGACGCTGCGTAACGCCCGCTCGAACCGGCCCTGTAGCCTCTGACAACCGCACACACGTGACCCGAATGGAGCCACCCCCGTGACTCAGCGCACCCTCGTCCTGCTCAAGCCCGACGCCGTCCGTCGCGGCCTGACCGGCGAGATCATCGGCCGGATCGAGCGCAAGGCCGGCTGGCGTATCACCGCGCTGGAGCTGCGCACGCTGGACCAGGACACGCTGGAGCAGCACTACGGCGAGCACAAGGGCAAGGTCTTCTACGAGCCGCTCGTCGAGTTCATGGCCTCCGGCCCGGTCGTCGCGCTCGTCGTCGAGGGTGAGCGGGTCATCGAGGGGGTGCGCGCGCTCGCCGGGCCCACCGACCCCATCGCCGCCGCCCCCGGTTCCATCCGCGGTGACTACGGTGTGATCGTGCGCGAGAACCTCATCCACGCCTCCGACTCCGAGGAGTCCGCCGAGCGTGAGCTGAAGATCTTCTTCCCCGGCCGCGGCTGAATGGTCGTCCGAGCCGTCGGCTGAGGGATCGTCATCTCACTCCGATGCTGACCTGGGACGGTCGGCGAAAACCGGCCGTCCTGCGGCATATGCGCGCCGATCGGGGGAACGCCTACCCCCGAACGCTCGTCTCCAGAAGCGAGACGGCACATCGCATGCTGACAATGGCGAAGACCCTCGCGTGGTGTTCGTACAGGCGCGACTACGATGTAAGCCTGGCAAGCCTGTACGCCACCGCACCCACTTCGCCGCCCCAAACCAAAGCCCTCACACGCTTCACTTGGGAAGGCCAGACGAATCCTGATGGGGAACTCAATGTCGTTCATCGGCCGTGACATGGCTGTCGACCTCGGGACCGCCAACACGCTGGTGTACGTCAGGGGTCGCGGGATCGTACTCAACGAGCCGTCCGTCGTCGCGATCAACACCAACACCGGTGGCATTCTCGCGGTCGGATCGGAAGCGAAGAAGATGATCGGTCGGACGCCCGGCAACATCGTTGCCGTGCGCCCGCTCAGGGACGGCGTCATCGCCGACTTCGAGATCACCGAGCGGATGCTCCGCTACTTCATTCTGAAGATTCACAAGCGGCGGTACCTCGCCCGTCCCCGTGTCGTCGTCTGTGTGCCCTCGGGCATCACGGGCGTCGAGCGCCGCGCCGTCATCGAGGCCTCGTCCCAGGCCGGCGCGCGCCAGGTGCACATCATCGAGGAGCCCATGGCCGCGGCCATCGGCTCCGGCCTGCCGGTCCACGAGGCCACGGGCAACATGGTGGTGGACATCGGCGGCGGCACCACGGAGGTCGCGGTCATCTCCCTCGGCGGCATCGTCACCGCGCAGTCCATCCGCGTCGCGGGTGACGAACTGGACAGCTCGATCATCCAGCACATCAAGAAGGAGTACTCCCTTCTGCTGGGTGAGCGGACTGCCGAACAGATCAAGATCACGATCGGTTCGGCGTACGACCTCGACAACGACGAACACACCGAAATCCGCGGCCGGGACCTTGTCTCCGGGCTGCCCAAGACCGTCGTGATCTCCGCGGCCGAAGTACGCAAGGCGATCGAGGAACCGGTCAACGCGATCGTCGACGCCGTGAAGACCACCCTCGACAAGTGCCCGCCCGAGCTGTCCGGCGACATCATGGACCGCGGAATCGTTCTGACCGGCGGCGGAGCCCTGCTCCGCGGGCTCGACGAACGGCTGCGCCGTGAGACCGGCATGCCCATCCACATCGCCGAGGACCCGCTGGACAGCGTGGTGCTCGGTTCCGGCAAGTGCGTGGAGGAGTTCGAGGCGCTCCAGCAGGTGCTGGACGCCCAGCCGCGCAGATGACGCAACTCTTCGATTCCGCCGTACGAGATGATCTCCTCTCGTACGGCGGATCGTTGGTATAGAGGCATAAGCTCCCCAAAGAACCCTGTTGCCCCCAAAACTCTGTTGCCCCAAAAAAACTCTATTGAGGAAGGCACGGCCGCCGCACGTGAGGGACACACGAGAGAGCCGGCTGCTCCTGGTGCTGCTGATCGCCATCGCGTTCGCGCTGATCACGGTGGACATCCGAGGCGGGGAGGACTCACCGGTCGACGGTGCCCGGCAGGCCGCGGCAGCCGTCTTCGGCCCGGTCGAGGACGGGGTGGCCACCGTGGTCGACCCGGTCGGCGATGCCGTCGCCGCCGTACGCGACTCCGGTGACCGGCACGACCGACTCGCCACGCTGGAGAAGGAGAACGCGGGGCTCAAGGCCCGTCTCGGCAGCGGCGATCGCAATCGCAGCCGCCTGGGCCAGCTCGACAAGATGCTCAAGTCGGCCGGCGCCGGGCAGTACGGCATCAAGGGCGCCGAGGTCATCGCCATAGGAGCAGCCCAGGGCTTCTCCTGGACGGTCACCATCGACGTCGGCGCCAACGACGGCATCAAGCGCGACATGACCGTCCTGAACGGCGACGGACTCGTCGGCCGCGTCACCACCGTCGGCCCAGGCACCTCGACCGTGCTGCTCGCCAACGACCCGGACTTCACCGTCGGTACGCGGATGGAGGGCAGCGACGAACTGGGCTTCGCCTCCGGGCAGGGCGACCGGCCGCTGCGCGTCCAGCTCCTCAACGGCAAGGCCAAGGTGAGAAAGGGCGACCGGCTCGTCACCTTCGGCTCGCAGGCCGACAAGCCGTTCGTGCCCGGCGTACCCGTCGGTTTCGTGTCCCGGGTCGATCCTTCGGGCGGCGACCTGACGCGCACGATCTACGTCACGCCGTTCGTCGGCTTCACCAAGCTCGACATCGTCGGTGTCGTCGTCGAGGCCCCGCGCACCGACCCGCGCGACACCGTCCTCCCGGCCAAGCCGAGGCCGACGCCCACGCCCACGGTCACCGTGACGGTGACACCGTCCGCGTCGGCGGCCGACGGCCAGTACCAGCAAGAGCAGTAGGAGCTGAACTCTCCCATGCGTTTCAACCGGATGCTCCTCTCCACCACCCTGGTGGTCGTCGCCATGGTGATCCAGGTGAGCGTCCTCGCCCGCCTCCACCTCCCGGGCGCCGTCCCCGACCTGCTGCTGCTGACCGTCCTCGGCCTCGCCCTGGTGTACGGCCATGTCGGCGGCGCACTCGTCGGTTTCGGCGCCGGACTTCTCGCCGACCTCGCCCCGCCCGCCGACCACGCGGCCGGCCGCTACGCCCTCGTGCTGTGCTTCGTCGGCTATCTGGCGGGTCTGGTGAAACCCGAGACCGGCCGGCTCAAGTCGGCCACCGGCCCGATGGCCGTCGTGGTCGCCGCCGCCGTCGGCACGACCCTGCTGTACGCCGGTGTCGGCGCCCTCGTCGGCGACACCGCCGCCCGCCATGTCGGCCTCAGCAGCCTGCTGTTCACGGCCGCGCTGTACGACCTGCTGCTCGCGCCCTTCGTGGTCCCCGGCATCATGTTCCTGGCCCGCAGAGCGGAGAACGATCCGCTGGCGGAGACCAACTCCGCGGCCAAGAAGTCCGACATCTCCTCGGGCTGGCTCTCCTCCGGCACCGGCCTGCGCATCGGCAGCCAGCGCGGCGGCCTGAAGGTCAAGGCGGCCCGCTCGAAGGCCGCCCGCGCCGGCCGCATCAAGGGGGTCAAGCGCCTGTGACCGCCCGCCGGTCGAACACCGATGCCGACGCCGATGCCGACACTCATGCCCATGTTCACAGCTCGACCGTGTACTCGTATGCCTCGTACGTACGTGTCCTGCACGCGCACTGAGAGGCGGAGGCAGCACCAGTGACCAACATTCCCGAGACCGGCCGGACGCCACGCGTCCAGATCCGTCTCGTCGTCATCCAGATCCTCGTCCTCTCCCTCCTCGGCACCCTCGGGGGCCGCCTGTGGTACCTCCAGATCCGCGAGGGGGACGCCTACGCCAAGGAGGCGTCCGGCAACCATGTGCAGCAGGTCGTGCAGCCCGCCGTACGCGGGTCGATCCTCGACGCGCGCGGGGTGCCGATCGCGGACAACGAGACCCGCCTGGTCGTCTCCGCCTCCCGGACCGAGCTGCTGAAGATGAAGGACGACGGTGACGCCGTCCTCACCAAGCTCGCCGGGGTCCTGGGCATGAAGGCCAAGGACGTCAAGGACAAGGTCCGGCTGTGCGACGCCAAGACGCCGCAGCCCTGCTGGAACGGGTCGCCGTACCAGCCGATCCCCATCACCGACGAGGCCACCCCTCGCCAGGCCCTCCAGATCCGCGAGCGCTCCGAGGACTTCCCCGGCATCACCGCCGAGCCCGAGGCCGTGCGACGCTACGCGGGCCCCGGCGGGTCCAACACCGCCCAGGTCCTCGGCTACCTCTCCCCGGTCACCGACGAGGAGATCACCAAGGCGAAGGACACCGAATCGCCCTACCTGCGCTCCGACCAGGTCGGCCGGTCCGGTCTCGAGCGGGAGTACGACAAGGAGCTGCGCGGCAAGGCCGGCGTCACCCGCTACGAGGTCGACAACCTCGGCCGCGTCATCGGCACCGCCGAGGCGGACCCCGCCCAGTCCGGCTCCAACCTCGTCACCAGCATCGACGCCCGTGTCCAGCGGGTCGCCGAGTACGAGCTGAACTTCGCGATGAAGGAAGCCCGCAAGGGTTTCGACGACAACACCGGCGAGAACTACAAGGCCGACGCGGGCGCGGTCGTCGTCATGGAGGCCAAGACGGGCCGGGTCGTCGCCATGGCGTCCAACCCGACGTACGACCCGAACGCCTGGGTGGGCGGCATCTCCGCCAAGGACTACGGCAAGCTGACCGGCAAGAACTCCAACTACCCGCTGCTCAACCGGGCGATCCAGGGCCAGGCGGCCCCCGGCTCGATCTTCAAGGTCATCTCCACCTCGGCCGCCGTCAACGCGGGCTACCCCTTCGACGGGAACTACGACTGCTCCAGCTCGTACTCGATCGGCGGCCAGGTCTTCAAGAACTACGAGTCCAAGGGGTACGGCCCGATCAGTCTCGGCCGCGCCATCGAGGTCTCCTGCGACACCGTCTTCTACCGCATCGCCCACGACCAGTGGGCGAAGGACGGCGGCCTGAAGCCGAAGAAGAGCGCCGGCAACTGGTTCTACAAGACCGCCCACCAGTTCGGCCTCGGCGCCGAGACCGGCATCGACCTGCCCAACGAGGTCACCGGCCGCGTCCCCGACCGCAAGTGGAAGCAGGACTACTGGAAGGCCAACAAGGCCTCCTGGTGCAAGTACGGCAAGAAGGGCGGCTCGTACGCCGAGCAGATCGCGTACGAGAACTGCCTCGAAGGCAATCTGATGCGCGCCGGTGACTCCGTCAACTACTCGATCGGACAGGGCGACATCCTCGTCACGCCGATACAGATGGCGACCATCTACTCGGCGATCTCCAACGGTGGCACCCTGTACGACCCGACCGTCGGCAAGGCGGTCATCAGCGCCGACGGCAAGGGCGTCCAGGCGATCGCGCCCAAGTCGCACGGCAAGCTGCCGATCACCCAGGCGACCCTGAAGGACATAAACGGTGCCCTGGAAGGGGTCGTCACCCGCGGTTCGGCGGCCTGGCGGTTCATCGGCTGGCCGCAGGACAAGATCCAGATGCACGCCAAGACGGGTACGGCCGAGGTCTACGGCAGGCAGACCACCTCGTGGTTCGCGACGTACACCAAGGACTACACGATCGTCATGACGATCTCCCAGGGTGGTACGGGTTCCGGAGCCTCCGGCCCGGCCGTCCGCCACATATACGAGGCTCTGTACGGCGTCTCCAAGGACGGCACGATCGACAACCGGAAGGCGCTGCTGCCCACCCCGCAGAAGAGCCTGCCGAAGATCGAGTCGGACGGCTCGATCGACGCCCCGAAGATCAAGCCGTACGTGCCGCCGAAGGAGGCCACCGAGGAGACGCTCGCCCTCGCGGGCGGACAGCTCCCGCCGGCCACGGTGGCGTCCGAACGGACGGGCACCAACCGGGCCCGTCGCAGGCGCAGGCGGAGTACGCGCAGGCCGCAGAGTAGGCGGAGGACGATCTCATGACTGGCGCGAACACCTTCTCCGTCTCCGGCTACGGCCCCGAACGCTCGTCCCTGTCCCGCCTGATGGCCCGCGACTCGCTGGCCCGCAGGCTGGACTGGCCGATACTGCTGTCCGCGCTCGCGCTGTCCTTCATGGGCGCGATCCTGGTCTACTCGGCGACCCGCAACCGCACCGAGATCAACCAGGGCGACCAGTACTACTTCCTGATCCGGCACCTCATGAACACCGGCATCGGGTTCTGCCTGATGATCGGCACGGTCTGGCTCGGCCACCGCAACCTGCGCACCGCGGTCCCGGTCCTGTACGGCCTCTCGGTCTTCCTGATCCTCATGGTGCTGACCCCGCTCGGCGCGACCGTCAACGGCGCCCACGCGTGGATCGTGCTCGGCGGCGGCTTCTCCCTCCAGCCCTCGGAGTTCGTGAAGATCACGATCATCCTGGGCATGGCCATGCTCCTGGCCGCGCGGGTCGACGCGGGCGACAAGGCCTACCCCGACCACCGCACGGTGCTCCAGGCGCTGGGTCTGGCCGCCGTACCGATGATGATCGTCATGCTGATGCCCGACCTCGGGTCGGTCATGGTCATGGTCATCATCGTGCTCGGTGTGCTGCTCGCCTCAGGTGCCTCCAACCGCTGGGTCTTCGGCCTGCTCGGTACGGGCGCCCTCGGCGCGGTGCTGATCTGGCAGCTCGGGATCCTGGACGAGTACCAGATCAACCGCTTCGCCGCCTTCGCCAACCCCGAGCTGGACCCGGCCGGGGTCGGTTACAACACCAACCAGGCGCGGATCGCGATCGGTTCCGGCGGCCTCACCGGCACCGGCCTGTTCCACGGCTCGCAGACCACGGGCCAGTTCGTCCCCGAACAACAGACCGACTTCGTGTTCACGGTCGCGGGAGAGGAGCTCGGCTTCGTCGGCGCCGGCCTGATCATCGTGCTCCTGGGTGTGGTGCTGTGGCGCGCCTGCCGTATCGCCCGCGAGACGACCGAGCTGTACGGCACGATCGTCGCCGCCGGGATCATCGCGTGGTTCGCCTTCCAGGCGTTCGAGAACATCGGGATGACCCTGGGGATCATGCCGGTCGCCGGTCTGCCACTGCCCTTCGTGTCGTACGGAGGATCGTCGATGTTCGCCGTGTGGGTGGCGGTGGGGCTGTTGCAGTCGATCAGGGTGCAACGGCCCATGTCGGCCTGACCGAGGTGGCCAGTGGGTGTAGTCCGGGGAAACGGTGGAGGTGTCCCGGATGGCCAATAAACACCTTTTGGGTACTGCCATCGAAACGGAATCGTGACTAGATTCGATTCATGGCGGACACAAAGCGGGAAATCGAGCGAAAGTACGAATCCGATGACAGTGGGCTGCCCGACCTGACCGGTGTCGCCGCAGTCGCGGACGTCCTCGACAAGGGCACCGCCGAACTGAACGCGACCTACTACGACACCTCGGACCTGCGGCTGGCCGCGGCCTCGATCACCCTGCGCCGCCGCACCGGCGGCTCCGACGCCGGCTGGCACCTGAAACTCCCGGTCGGCCCGGGCGTCCGGGACGAGATCCAGGTACCGCTCTCCGACACCGTCCCCGACGAACTGGCGAGCCTGGTGCGCGCCCGGATCCGCGAGGGCCAGCTCGTGCCGGTGGTGCGGCTGCGCTCCACACGGGACCTTCGCGACCTCGTCGGCGCCGACGGCCGCCAACTCGCCGAGGTCGGCGTGGACACCGTACGGGCGGAGCGGCTGTTCGGCGGCGAGGGCACCGCCCAGTGGACCGAGATCGAGGTGGAGCTCGCCGACGGCGGGAACCCGGCCTTCCTGGACAAGGTGGAGAAACGCCTTCGCAAGGCGGGCGTACGGCCCTCGAAGTCCGCGTCGAAGCTGGCCCGGGCGCTGGCGGAGACCAAGGGCGGACACCCGCGGCCGAAGGACCAACCCGCCGAGCCCGTCACCGCCGGCGACCACGTCCTCGCCTACATCCGCGCCCAGCGGGACGCCATCGTCGACCTGGACCCGGCCGTGCGCCAGGACGCCGAGGAGTCCGTGCATGACATGAGGGTCGCCACGCGCCGACTGCGCAGCACGTTCAAGTCCTTCTCCAAGGTCCTCGACCGGAAGGTCACCGACCCCATCGGCGCCGACCTGAAGTGGCTCGCCGCCGAGCTGGGCGTCGGCCGCGACCACGAGGTGCTGGCCGAACGCCTGGGCACGGTTCTCGACGACCTGGCCCCCACCCTCCTCCACGGCCCGATCCGGGACCGGCTGGGCGCCTGGTCCAAGGCCGAGTACGGAGGAGCGCGCCGCAGACTCCTCGGTGTGCTGGACTCCCCGCGCTATCTGACCCTCCTCGACACCCTGGACGCCGTGGTCGCCGACCCGCCGGTGCTCAAGGCGGCGGCGAAGAAACCGGCCAAGGTGCTCGCCAAGGCCGTACGCAAGGACTTCGCGAAGGTGTCCGCGCTGGTCGAGGAGGCCATGGAGCAGCCGCCCGGCGCCGACCGCGACCTCGGGCTGCACGAGGCGCGCAAGAAGGCCAAGCGCACCCGTTACGCGGCCGAGGCGGCGGGCCCCGCCCTCGGCAGCCCGGCCAAGGCCCTGACCAAGTCGATGAAGTCCCTCCAGAGCCTGCTCGGCGACCACCAGGACAGCGTCATGGTCCGCACCACACTGGGCGAGCTGTCCGCCGTGGCACACGCGGCGGGCGAGAACACCTTCACGTACGGGCTGCTGTACGGGCGCGAGGAGCGGCGGGCCACGGAGGTGGAGGACTCGCTGCCCGAGGAATGGGGGACGATTCAGGGTTCAATGGAGGTTTAGTACCCGGTTCAGCCCCGGTTTCTCCGCGGGCGGGGGAGTCCTCCGGGCGGGTTACGCTTGGTGGTCATCCCCCGTCAGCTCACGAAGGTAACGCCGCGATGTCTGCCGAGTCGGTTTTCCCGCAGCTCGAAGCCCTGCTGCCTCATGTGCAGAAGCCGATCCAGTACGTGGGCGGCGAGCTCAACTCCACGGTCAAGCCCTGGGAGGACTGCGACGTCCGCTGGGCGCTCATGTACCCCGACGCGTACGAGGTCGGGCTGCCCAACCAGGGCGTCATGATCCTTTATGAGGTACTGAACGAGCGCGAAGGCGTCCTCGCCGAGCGTACGTACAGCGTCTGGCCGGACCTCGAGGCGCTGATGCGGGAGCACGGCGTCCCGCAGTTCACGGTGGACGGTCACCGGCCCGTGCGAGCCTTCGACGTGTTCGGGCTGTCCTTCTCCACCGAGCTGGGCTACACGAACATGCTGACGGCGCTGGACCTGGCGGGCATCCCGCTGGAGTCCAAGGACCGTGGCCTGGACGACCCGATCGTGCTGGCCGGCGGCCACGCAGCCTTCAACCCGGAGCCGATCGCGGAGTTCATCGACGCCGCGATCATCGGCGACGGCGAGCAGGCCGTCCTCGACATGACGGAGATCATCCGCGCCTGGAAGGCGGAGGGCCGCCCGGGCGGTCGCGAGGAGGTCCTGTTCCGCCTCGCGAAGACCGGCGGCGTCTACGTCCCGGCGTTCTACGACGTGGAGTACCTGGCGGACGGCCGGATCGCTCGCGTCGTACCGAACAAGTCCGGTGTCCCGTGGCGGGTCAGCAAGCACACGGTCATGGACCTGGACGAGTGGCCCTACCCCAAGCAGCCCCTGGTCCCGCTCGCGGAGACCGTCCACGAGCGGATGTCGGTCGAGATCTTCCGCGGCTGCACGCGCGGCTGCCGCTTCTGCCAGGCCGGCATGATCACGCGCCCGGTGCGAGAGCGGTCGATCACTGGCATCGGCGAGATGGTGGAGAAGGGCCTGAAGGCGACCGGCTTCGAGGAGGTGGGCCTCCTCTCCCTGTCGTCGGCCGACCACTCGGAGATCGGCGACATCGCGAAGGGGCTGGCGGACCGCTACACGGAGGACAAGATCGGGCTGTCGCTCCCGTCGACCCGTGTGGACGCCTTCAACGTGGACCTCGCCAACGAGCTGACCAGGAACGGGCGCAGGTCCGGTCTGACGTTCGCGCCCGAGGGCGGCAGTGAGCGCCTGCGCAAGGTCATCAACAAGATGGTGTCCGAGGAGGACCTCATCCGGACCGTCTCCACGGCGTACGGCAACGGCTGGCGCCAGGTGAAGCTGTACTTCATGTGCGGTCTGCCGACGGAGACCGACGAGGACGTCCTCCAGATCGCCGACATGGCGATGAACGTGATCGCCGAGGGCCGCAGGGTCTCCGGCCAGAACGACATCCGCTGCACGGTCTCGATCGGCGGCTTCGTGCCCAAGCCGCACACCCCGTTCCAGTGGGCCCCGCAGCTCTCGGCGACGGAGACGGACGCGCGCCTGGAGAAGCTCCGGGACAAGATCCGCGGCGACAAGAAGTACGGCCGCTCGATCGGCTTCCGCTACCACGACGGCAAGCCCGGCATCGTCGAGGGCCTGCTGTCGCGCGGCGACCGGCGTATCGGTGCGGTGATCCGCGCGGTGTACGAGGACGGCGGCCGCTTCGACGGCTGGCGCGAGTACTTCTCGTACGACCGCTGGATGGCCTGCGCGGAGAAGACGCTGCCCGCATTCGGGGTCGACGTCGACTGGTACACGACGCGTGAACGCACGTACGAGGAGGTCCTTCCGTGGGACCACCTGGACTCGGGCCTCGACAAGGACTGGCTGTGGGAGGACTGGCAGGACTCCCTCGACGAGACAGAGGTCGAGGACTGCCGGTGGACGCCGTGCTTTGACTGTGGGGTGTGTCCGCAGCTCGACACGAGCATTCAGATCGGTCCCACGGGCAAGAAGTTGCTGCCGCTGACCGTGAAGCAGCCGGCGGTCACCGGGCACACGCACTGAGTCCGTTGCTGAGCCCCCTTCCGAGTGGAAGGGGGCTCAGTGCTGTGCGCGTGGCGGTGTCGCGGTCAGCGCATGAAGCGGCGGTTGTTGTCGTTGCCAACGTCAGGGGAGTTCAGTGGCTGCCAGGCCAGGGTCGGGAGTGCGGGGTTGGGGCAGGTCAGGGTGGCCAGGCTGCTGCCGGCGTGGCTCTCGGTGCAGATGATCTCGAAGACCTGACCCGTGGTGGTCAGGATGTCGATCTTGATGCCCGCCAGGTCCTGTTCGCCCTGGCTGTGTTCGTTGATCGAGACACCGCAGGCGAAGCCCGCCTGGCCACCGTTCGGGTAGCCGGTTCTGTTGCTGAGGTCGGTCCACCGCAGGGTGTGGTCGCGATTGGGGCGGACGTCACGGATGCCCGCGAACGTGCTGGTGCCGCTCACCGCGGCACGGACCTCGTAGACCTGCTGGTCCTGGTAGCCGTCGATCTCGGCGCACGCTCCGGTCGCGCCGGTGGGACCCGTCGCTCCGGTGCCGGTGGCTCCGGTGGGGCCCGTCGGGCCGGTGGGACCTGTCTCGCCCGTGGCTCCAGTGGCTCCGGTGGCTCCGGCGCCGGGGCCCGTCGCGCCGGTCGCACCTGTGGCTCCGGTGGCGCCCGTCACGCCGGTGCCTGTCGCGCCGGTCGCACCCGTGGCGCCGGTCGCGCCCGTGGCACCCGTGGCTCCGGTGGCGCCCGTCGGGCCGGTCGGACCCGTCGGGCCCTGGCAGTTGTCCCTACCGCCCTGGGCGGTCGATTCGGCTACGCGGTGCTTCGATCCCTGCTTCCTGCACTTGTCCTTGCCGCCGCTGTAGTGGTTCGCTCCGGCAGTGTGGTTGCCCACGCTGCGCGCCGCGGCCGCCGCCGGACTGACCACGCTCGCGGCCAGGACAAGTGCGAGCGAGGCCATCATTCCGGCCTTCTTGAACCTGTCCCGCGCCAGCGGCCCGAGAAGTGAACGCGTCCTGTACTCAGGACTCATCGGTGTGCTCCTTGCATCGACTTGCCTTGACTTGCCTTGACTTGCCTCGGGAGCTTTACCTGAGCGTGATGCATAGAGTCGCAATATGATCCGAAAGTCGCACATTTATCAACGTATGGGATTAATCGATGCATTCAGATGGGTTACGCCCGTGCGACGCCTTCCGCGTGTACGAGCAGCGACGCATCCGGCTCGTGCCACATTGGCGCCGTGAAAAAGCAGACTCTCTGCCTCTGCATGATCGTCAAGAACGAGTCCCAGGTGATCGAACGGTGCCTGCGCTCCGTACGGCACCTCATCGACTACTGGGTCATCTGCGACACCGGCTCCACGGACGGCACGCAGGACCTGATTCGTAAAACGCTCGACGGCATCCCTGGCGAACTCCACGAGGAACCCTGGACCGACTTCGGGCACAACCGGACCAGCAACATCCAGCTCGCCCGTGGCAAGGCCGACTACCTCCTCACCCTCGACGCCGACCACGTCATGCGCCAGGACGCCCCGCTTCCCCGGCTGACGGCGACGTCCTACATGCTGCGGTACGACACCCCCGGCACCCAGCACCGCTTCAAGCACCTCATGCGCGGCGACCGGGCGTGGCGCTACGTCGGTGTCACCCACGAGTACCCGTGCACGGACCAATCGGCCGGGCCCGACATCCAGAAGAACCTGGACGCGCTCGTCATCGAGGACCACGCCGACGGCGGCTGCCGCAGCGACAAGTTCGAGCGCGACGCGCGGCTCCTGCGCGGCGAACTCGAGCGCGATCCCACCAATACCCGCACCGTCTTCTACCTCGCCAACACCGAACGCGACCTGGGCCATGTCCAGGAGGCGATCGCCCTGTACGAGCGGCGGGCGACGATGGGCGGCTGGCAGGAGGAGGTCTACTGCTCTCTGCTGGAGGCCGGCCTCCTCAGGGCGGAGCGGGCCGACGACTGGCCGGGCGCGATGGACGCGTTCTCCCGCGCCTGGGACGCCCGCCCCGCGCGGCTCGAAGCGTGCTACGAGCTGGCCTCACGCCTGCGCCTGAAGGGCCGCTACCGCACCGCGCACGCCCTGCTCGGCAGGGTCGTCGAGGCCCCGGAACCGGACGACCTGCTGTTCACGAAGTCCTGGGTGTACGAGTGGGGTCTGCTTTTCGAGTTCTCCATCACCGCCTACTGGGTGGGCGACTACGCGGCCTCGATCGAGGCCTGCGACACGCTGCTGAACCTGCCGGACCTGCCGGAGCCGATCCGCCGCCAGACCCTGCTCAACCGCGAGTTCGCGGTCGGTCAGACCGTCGCCGCGGTGGCCGGGCCGTCCAGTGGCAGTCATGGGCGGGAGCAGACCACGGTGACGAGGGTGAACGAGGCGTAGAAGGGTCCGTGGGCGAGGCCGGCGAACCAGGCCTCGCCCCGCGCCCGGTCGATATGGCCCTCGGCGATGGCCTGTTGCATGTTGCGGCCGAGGCCGAGGGTGTGGTCGCCGTGCTCGAAGTCGGTGAAGACCGGGGTGGTGGCGATCGTCGTCTCGACGCGGAAACCCGCCGTGACCGCCAGGCGGCCGAGGCGGCGCCCGACAGTGGCATGGCGGACTACTTTCTCGGCGGTGTAGCGGGTGAACGCGCGGCTCGTCTCCAGGTCCTCCGCGTCCACCGCCAGGGTGTCCCAGTCGGGTTCCACCAGACCGACGAGGGCGCCGGGGCGGGTGGCGGTGTGCAGTTGGGTCAGTACGTCCGCGGGGGACCGCACATGCATCAGAACCCGGTCGATCTTGGCCCGGTCCACTGTTCCGGGGCCGACGGGAAGGGCATGCGCGTCCGCCTCCCGGATCTCCACCGTGCTCACGTCGGCGGTGCGCCGGCGGGCCGTCGCCAGCATCGCGGGATCCTGGTCCACCCCGATCACCCGACCGCCCGCGCCGACGCGTTCGGCGAGGGCCGGGAGATCGGTGCCGGGTCCACAGCCCACGTCCAGGACGGTGTGGCCCGGGTGGAGGTCCAGCAGGTCGAGCAGCCGCTGCTTGTACGCCCGGCCGGCTTCCTCGGACGCGGCGCGCAGCATGTAGGACGCCTGGTCGGGCCTGGGTGCACCGAGAGTCTTCGACATGGGTGCCAGGGTGCCAGGGTGCCAGGGCGGCAGTCGCATAGGTGTGCGCGGCGCCAAGTGGGTTCAGTGGGGCTGTAGTTGGCAGATGTGCGTAAGGAGGTTGCCCAGCAGGCCCTCCGAGTCACCGGGTCTGTGGGCCCGTGCCACGCCGCTGAGGTTGCGGCCGCCGTCGTCTCGGCGGAGGTGGAGTGACAGGGCCGGGCTGTTGATCCGGGCGTCCGCGGTGGGGAGCTGCAGGGGGAAGGTCGCCTGGAGCGCCCAGGCTTGCGATGCGCTCGCCTGGGCTTCCGCGGTCTCGCCGTTCAGCTGCAGGAGAGCCCGGTTGTCCTGTGGGGAGAGAGTCAGTGACATCGGGATGTCTCCCTCGGGGGTGCTGATCGTGCCTTGCCAGTCGGTTGCCGGGAGGTGCAGGGGGCGTACGGGGTCGACTGCGAAAGGGTTGATCGACTCGGGGGAGAAGCCGGGGACGAGTGCGGTCACGATGTGCTGGGTGATCTTGTCGCGAGCTGTCTTGTCGGTGCTGTTGGTCAGTACCGACACCGACAAGTGTTGCTCGGGCACGGTCACGACGATCGCCGCCACTCCGCCCATCCCGCCGCCGTGGCTCTGCACCAGGGGACCGGCGCCACTCGACAGGCACCAGCCGAGCCCGTATCCGAGGCTGGGGTTGACCGGGCTCGCCTCCCGGACGGTTGTGACCGTCTCCGGTTTCAGCAGACGGTCGTACGACTGGGCGAAGAGCGCCAGTTGGGCGGCGGGGGCCCAGCCCAGGGTCGCGCCCGGGTGGCTGGTGTCGCAGTACGGCGGATAGGCGCGGCCGTCGGTCGTGTAGCGCGTCGCCCGGGGTGCCGGGCCGGGGTAGGCGGGGCCCAGGTGGAGGGCGGTGAGACCCAGGGGCTCGAACACGCGCTCCCGTACGAAGTCTGCGAGCCCTTGGCCGGTCGCCGCTTCCAGCAGGTGGCCCAGGGCTCGGTAGCCGAGGTTGGCGTACTCGAAGGCGGTACCCGGGGGGCGGTGAAGGAACGCGTACGGGGTCGCGTCGACGCGTTCGCCGTTCCCGGGGCCGGCGTAGTGGAAGTCGTAGTGGGCGCCGAAGCCGCCCCGGTGCTGGAGGAGCTGGCGGACGGTCGGGGCCGGCCATCGCTGGTCGCCCCGGGCCGATGCGGGCATGGGCACCGGTACGGGGGCGTCCAGGTCGAGCAGGCCCTCGTCGGCCGCGACGCAGATGGCCGTCGCCGTCATGGGTTTGGTGATCGAGGCCAGGGCGTAGGCCGTTTCGGGGGTGGCCGGGCGGGCCGCGCTGACGTCCGCGAGGCCGTATGCCTCGGCCAGGATCACTTCGCCGTGTTCGACGACGGCCACGGAGACCGATGGGCAGTTGTGCTCATCGAGGGTCGAAGTGCAGTACTCGGCCAGCCCGTTCAGCCCGTTCAGCCCGTTCATCGCGTTCGGCATGCACGCATTCTGGCAGGAGGGTGCCTGCGGCCCTGCCGTCACGGTGCCTCCCAGGGTGCCCCGGAGAGCGGCCGAGGTGCGGCGCCGGAAAGTCGTACGTTTACGGACGATGTCCCTCGTCCTGGTCACTTTTCGGATACACCGCATCCGGACAGGGGGTTGGCGCGTCCTTGTCGGTATGGATCTGGAGAAACCGGCCGCCGAGGCACGGCAGCCCGAGCGGCAGCCCGAAGGTTGTCTCGTCGTTGCGATTCGCATTCCTGTGCGGATCGTTGTGCTCGTGCTGGTCGTGCCGGTGCGGATGGTGTGGGACGGGTTGGTTGTCGGCTGGCGCCTTCTTACGGACGCGGTGCTGCGGCCCCTCGGGCGGGTGCTGGCGTGGGTCGCGCGGGCCGTCTTCGTCTGGCCGTTCGTCGGGCTGTGGCGGTACGTCGTCGTGCCCCTGGGGAAGGCGCTCGGCTGGCTCGGGAACGTGCTCGTCGTCGTACCGCTGGTGTGGCTCTTCCGGTATGTGCTGACGCCTCTCGGCCAGGGCACCGTCTGGGTGTTCCGGGCAATCGGCGCCGGGCTCGGGTGGATCTACGCGCGCGTGCTGACGCCTGTGGGGCACGGGGTCCTGTGGGTGTTCCGGGGGATCGGCGCCGGGCTCGGGTGGATCTACGCGCGCGTGCTCACGCCTGGGGGGCACGGGGTGCTGTGGGTGTTCCGGGGGATCGGGGCAGGGATCGCCGCTGTCGGGCTCGGTGTGTACGCCGTTGCCGCGTGGCTCGTGCGGTACCTGGTCGTCGTACCCGCGCAGTGGCTGTACGAGTGGGTCCTCACGCCGGTCGGGAGGGCGATCGCCTGGTGTGTCCAGGGGGTCGCGTGGCTCGTCAGCAGGGTGATCACCGGGATCGGGTTCGTTCTCTACTGGGTGCTGCGTCTGCTTCTCGTGCTGCCCGCGCTCGCGCTGTGGCGCTGGGTCCTGACGCCCCTGGGGCGCGGCCTCGCCGTCATCGGGCGCGAGGTCGGTGCCGCGCTCGGGCATGCCTGGCGCATCGCCGGGCACATCTCGCTCGCTGTCGGACGGTTCCTGGGGACCCTCCTTCGGTGGATCTTCGTGGAGCCCGTGCGCTGGGCGTACCGCGCCGTGCTGACGCCCCTCGGGCATGTCGTACGGGACGCCGTTCTGCGGCCCGCCGCCGAGGCCGCGCGCAGTGTGGGCCGGGTCACCCGGCAGGCGCTGGCCGCCGCACGCGACTCGGCACGACAGGCGCGCGCCGACTTCCGGCGGATGCTGTTCGGGGAGTCGAAGGAGGAGCGTCCGCAAGTGGTCCCGGTGCCCCGGCGGGAACCAGGAAGCGCCGACGGACGTACTCTTGGTAGCAGTACGACCGCACTCACGAAGGACTGAACGACACTGGGCAAGCGACAGCCCGAAGGCCCGCCGCCCGCACCTGCGGTGCAGCGCATCCGACTGCGCTACACCAAGCGTGGCCGCCTCCGGTTCACCAGCCACCGTGACTTCCAGCGCGCTTTCGAGCGTGCGCTGCGCCGTGCCGAGGTGCCGATGGCCTACTCGGCGGGGTTCACGCCGCATCCGAAGGTGTCGTACGCCAATGCCGCAGCCACCGGCACGGGCAGTGAGGCGGAGTACCTGGAGATCGCGCTCACCGAAGCGCGCGATCCCGACAAACTGCGTGAGCTGCTCGACGAGTCGCTGCCCACCGGGCTCGACATCGTCGACGCGGTCGAGGCCCGGACCTCCGGGCTCGCCGACCGGCTCACGGCTTCCGTATGGGAGCTGCGTCTGGAGGGTGTGGCGCCCGAGGACGCGCGCCGCGCCGTCGACATCTTCAACGCCGCCGAGACCGTCGAGGTCCAGCGCCTCGCCAAGAACGGCATGAGAACCTTCGATGCCCGGGGTGCGGTTGCGGGCCTTGAGGCATTTGAAGCAGGCGCTGGAACAAGTGTTGAGACGCACAGTCCACAGCCCGCCGCAAGCGTCGGCTCCACTGGAGCGGCTGGCGCCGCGCCCCTTACTGGGCCGACGGACCAGCCCTGTGCGATACTGCGGCTGGTTGTTCGGCACGTGACGCCTGCCGTTCGACCCGACGACGTTCTGTCCGGTCTTCGCGCCGTGGCCGACCTGGCGCCGCCGGTCCCCGCAGGGGTGACCAGGCTGGCGCAGGGGCTGTTCGATGAAGAGACCGGCACGGTGACCGACCCGCTCGCGCCCGACCGCGAGGCAGCGGTGGCCCTCTCCATGGCCGCTCCGACTGCCGCCGCGCCGCAGGCGCCGGCGTAAGGAAGGTCCCGCGAAGGGACGCACGTCGTAGCGCCGCCCTCGTACTCGGGAGCCACCTGGGTCGGGCAGCGCACCCACCACAAGACTTTCGCCAGGCCGTACGCAACATGGCGTACGGAACCGGCGAGACAGGACACAGAGAGCTCCCGTGCGGCGCCCGAGCCCCGGACGGCGGCACCGCGCACTGCGCGAGCCGCGGACGTCACCGGCATCCAAGCCGGACCAGGTGCGGCGCCCGGGAGCCTGACGGGAGAACCGCCCGCATGCTCGAACCGACCGAACCTGTTTCGGACCCCACCGAGGGTTCCGCACACGACACCCCCAGCGACACCCTGCCGCCGCGCCGTCGGCGCCGCGCAGCGTCCCGCCCCGCGGGACCGCCTGTCGCCGGGGCCGAAGCCGCAGCTGTGGCCGAGACCACAGCGCCGGCCGTACCGCCCGCAGAGGCCGACGAGATCGATCACCACGTCGACGAAGCAGTGGCCGCCGAGGCGCCCGCTCCTCGTACGCGTCGTCGGGCCACCCGGCGCGCGTCCGCGCCTGCCGGTGCGCCCGCCAAGGCTGCCGAGGCAGTCGTTGACGAACCGGCCGTGACCGCCGTATCCGCCCCGACTGCCGAGGAGAGCGGCGAGAAGGGCGAGGAGAGCGTTATGGAGGAGGCCGCGCCTGCTCCGCGTGCCCGCCGTCGGGCCACGCGCCGGGTCTCCGCGCCCGCAGCCGAGGCCGAGGCAGCCGCCCCGGTGGCTCCCGCCCCCGTCGAAGAGGCGCCCGCGGCTGTCGCGGAGGTTGCCCAGGCCGAGGTGGAGCCCGAGCCCGAGCCTGTCCCCGAGGACGCCTCGTCGCGTCGCGGGCGTCGTCGGGTCGCCCGTAAGGCCGCCGTCGGGTTCTCCGCCCCGGCGCCCGCCGTGAAGAACGGTGACAGCGAGGGTGGGCGGCGTCCCGCGCGTCCCGCGGTCGCCGTGTTCCAGGCGCCCGTCTTCGCCGAGCCGATGTTCCAGACGCCCGAGCGGGCCGCTGCCGCGGCTGCCGCCGAGGCGGTCGATGACGTCGTTGAGACCGAGGAAGAGGCCGTCGAGGCCGCTCCGGTCGTCGTCGAGACCGTCGTGGAGGAGCAGGCACCGCGCCGCCGCCGCCGTCGCCGGGGTGGCGACGAGGAGCCCGTGGCCGCCGCGCCCGTCGTGGTCGAGGAGCCGGAGGAGACCGAGGGCGTCGACGACGCCTACGAGTCCGCCGAGGACAGTGGTGACGCGGACGACGACGGCGAGGAGGGCCCCGGTTCGCGCCGGCGCCGCCGCCGCGGTGGCCGTCGTAGGCGCCGGGGCGAGTCCGCCGACTCCGACATCGAGTCCGGTGACGACGAGTACGCCGGCGAGCAGGCCGCGCGGTCCGTTGAGGATGCTGCGGACGCCGTGGACACCGCCGACCAGGTGGACGAGGACGCCGAGGAGGACGAGCGCGACGAGCAGGGCGGTTCCGGTTCCGCCAGCAGCCGTCGCCGTCGCCGTCGCCGGCGTCGTGCCGGTGACTCCTCCGGCGAGAGCGAGCCGGTGCTGGGTGACAGCGACCCCGAGCGCACGGTCGTCAAGGTCCGCGAGCCGCGCGCCAAGCGCGAGGAGTACCCGAGCGACGAAGTGCAGTCGATCAAGGGTTCGACGCGCCTCGAGGCCAAGAAGCAGCGCCGCCGGGAAGGCCGTGAGCAGGGGCGCCGGCGCGTTCCGATCATCACCGAGGCAGAGTTCCTGGCCCGCCGCGAGGCCGTCGAGCGTGTGATGGTCGTACGCCAGTACGGCGACCGCACCCAGATCGGTGTCCTTGAGGACAACGTGCTCGTCGAGCACTACGTCAACAAGGAGCAGTCGACCTCGTACGTCGGCAACGTCTACCTGGGCAAGGTCCAGAACGTGCTGCCCTCCATGGAGGCAGCGTTCATCGACATCGGCAAGGGCCGCAACGCCGTGCTCTACGCCGGTGAGGTCAACTTCGAGGCGCTGGGGATGGCCCACGGGCCGCGGCGCATCGAGAGTGCGCTGAAGTCCGGTCAGTCGGTGCTCGTGCAGGTCACGAAGGATCCGATCGGGCACAAGGGCGCGCGTCTGACGAGTCAGGTCTCGCTGCCCGGCCGTTACCTGGTCTATGTCCCCGAGGGGTCGATGACCGGTATCAGCCGCAAGCTGCCCGACACCGAGCGCGCGCGTCTGAAGACCATCCTCAAGAAGATCGTCCCTGAGGACGCGGGCGTCATCGTGCGCACCGCCGCCGAGGGCGCGAGCGAGGACGAGCTGCGCCGTGACGTCGAGCGGCTCCAGGCGCAGTGGGAGGACATCGAGAAGAAGTCGAAGAGCGGCGGCAGCTCGAATGCGCCGACTCTGCTGTACGGCGAGCCGGACATGACCGTCCGCGTCGTGCGCGACATCTTCAACGAGGACTTCACCAAGGTCATCGTCAGCGGTGACGAGGCCTGGCAGACCATCCACGGGTACGTGGCCCACGTGGCCCCGGACCTGACGGACCGGCTGTCGAAGTGGACCTCCGAGGTCGACGTCTTCGCGACGTACCGCATCGACGAGCAGCTCGCCAAGGCGCTCGACCGCAAGGTGTGGCTGCCCAGCGGCGGCTCGCTGGTGATCGACAAGACCGAGGCGATGATCGTCGTCGACGTCAACACCGGCAAGTTCACCGGCCAGGGCGGCAACCTGGAGGAGACGGTCACCAGGAACAACCTGGAGGCGGCCGAGGAGATCGTGCGCCAGCTGCGGCTGCGCGACCTGGGCGGCATCGTCGTCATCGACTTCATCGACATGGTCCTGGAGTCGAACAGGGATCTGGTGCTGCGGCGTCTGCTGGAGTGCCTGGGCCGCGACCGTACGAAGCACCAGGTGGCCGAGGTCACGTCGCTGGGGCTCGTGCAGATGACCCGCAAGCGGGTCGGGCAGGGCCTCCTGGAGTCGTTCTCCGAGACCTGCGTCCACTGCAACGGCCGCGGTGTCATCGTGCACATGGAGCAGCCGACCTCCAGTGGAGGCGGCGGCAAGCGCAAGAAGCGCGGCCGTGGCGGTGCCGAGCACGAGCTCGACCACACCCACGAGGCCCACGAGGCCCACGAGCACGACGTGTACGTGGACGGGGCCGAGGAAGCGGCGGAGTCCGCCGAGGAGACGCCGGCCGAGGTCGCCGCCGAGGTCGCGGCGCCCGTCGCGCTGTCGGCGCCGGTCTTCGAGCCCGACGAGGAGCTGTACAACAGCGCCGCCGAGGCGGAGGCCGCGGCCGGCCGGGGTGGCCGTTCGAGGCGGCGCGCCAGCAGGCGGGCTTCGGCTCCGGCCGGAGCGCCCAGGTCCGAGTCCCGTGGGGCTTACGGGCGTGGTGCTGATACTCGTACGGCCGAGTCCGTGGTCACCGAGGCCTCCGTGGTTCCGGATGCGGCGCCGGTCGCTGTTCCGGAGGCTGTTGCTCACGCCGAGCCCGTGGCTGTCGAGGATCCGGTCGTCGAGGCGCCGGTTGCCGAGGCGCCGGTCGCGGTGCAGGACGATGCGGCTCCCAAGGGGCGTACGCGTCGTCGGGCCACCCGCAAGGTGTCGGCTCCGGCCGGTTCGCCGCAGGCGGCGGACGAGGCTGTGGCCGAGACCGTGGTGCCGGTCGTCGTCGAGGCGGTGGTGGAGCCCGTGGCGGCTCCGGCTCCGGTCGAGGCCTCCGTGGACACCGCGGCGGCCGTGGTGACCGAGAGCGCGGCTCCGGCCCGGCCGCGGCGACGTGCCGTGCGCAAGGCCACCGCGCCCACCTCGTCCGAGGAGGCGGCCGTCGTGGTCGTCCCGACGGTCACCGAGGCTTCGGCGCCCGCCGATGAGGTCGCCGCCGAGGAAGCGGTTCCCGCCAAGAAGACGGCGCGCAAGACCGCCGTCAAGAAGGCGACCACGGCCAAGAAGGCCCCCGCGAAGAAGACGGCTGCGGTCAAGAAGACGGCTGCCAAGAAGACGACGACGGCCGCCAAGAAGGCCACGGCGAAGAAGACGGCGTCGAAGAAGACGACTGCTGCGGCCGAGCCGTCGGCGCAGGAGTCCGTCTCGGCGGCCACGGAAGGCTGATCCCCTCCGCGGTTGTCTGCGCGGCGATGCGGTAGCGCGGCGGTCCGTCCGGGTTTCTCCGGGCGGGCCGCCGTTTTCGTCAGGAGCGTTTGCGAGCCTCGTGAGTGGGGGACAGGGGCTCGGTTTGACCCGTTCAGGTCGGGCCCGTAATCTTGAGCGTCGGCGTGTCCATAGTTTTTTTCCGTGACGCGCCACATCCCCGTAAACCTCGTCCTCCTGAGCACCGGCCATTTGGGTGCGGCGGGAGAGGCCACTCGCTTTTGCCGGGCGGCTGGACTGCGGGGGTGTCGTTCCCGAGCGAGAGAGTGAGATCTGCGTGTACGCCATCGTGCGCAGCGGTGGTCGCCAGCACAAGGTTGCTGTCGGCGACATCGTTGAGGTTGACAAGATTTCCACTGCCAAGGTTGGCGACACGGTCGAGCTCTCGACCCTGCTCGTTGTCGACGGCGACGCTGTGACCAGCGACCCGTGGGTCCTGGCCGGCATCAAGGTCCAGGCCGAGATCGTGGACCACCACAAGGGCGTCAAGATCGACATCCTTCGCTACAAGAACAAGACCGGCTACCGCCGTCGTCAGGGCCACCGCCAGCAGTACACGGCGATCAAGGTCACTGAGATCCCCGCGGCTGCGAAGTAAGGGACTGAGGAGAGATGGCACACAAGAAGGGCGCATCGTCCACCCGGAACGGTCGCGACTCAAATGCTCAGCGGCTCGGCGTGAAGCGCTTCGGCGGTCAGGTCGTCAACGCCGGTGAGATCCTGGTCCGCCAGCGTGGCACCCACTTCCACCCCGGCGCGAGCGTCGGCCGTGGCAAGGACGACACGCTGTTCGCGCTGGCCGCCGGTGCCGTGGAGTTCGGTACCCACCGTGGTCGCAAGGTCGTGAACATCGTTCCGGTCGCCTGATCGGTTCTTTCGCGAGGCGGACCTCACTTCCCGTTCGGGAAGCGGGTCCGCCTTTCGCGTGTTTCTCGTAAGAGACGTGTTTTCCGAGCAGGGCATGGAGACACGTAGACAGAGTTTTTCGTTCGTAACTGGAGGCACATCCCATGACCACCTTCGTGGACCGCGTCGAGCTGCATGTCGCCGCGGGTAGCGGAGGTCACGGCTGTGCCTCCGTCCACCGTGAGAAGTTCAAGCCGCTGGGCGGGCCCGACGGCGGCAACGGCGGGCGCGGCGGTGACGTGATCCTCACCGTCGACCAGTCCGTCACCACGCTGCTCGACTACCACCACTCCCCGCACCGCAAGGCCACCAGCGGCAAGCCCGGCGAGGGCGGCAACCGGTCCGGCAAGGACGGTCAGGACCTGGTTCTGCCCGTGCCGGACGGGACGGTCGTTCTCGACAAGGAGGGCAACGTGCTCGCCGACATGGTCGGGCACGGGACCTCGTACGTCGCCGCGGACGGCGGGCGCGGTGGGCTCGGCAACGCCGCGCTGTCCTCGGCCCGGCGCAAGGCGCCCGGGTTCGCGCTGCTCGGTGTGCCCGGGGGTTTGCAGGACATCGTCCTGGAGCTGAAGACGGTCGCCGACGTGGCGCTCGTGGGGTATCCGAGTGCCGGTAAGTCGTCGCTGATCTCGGTGCTCAGCGCCGCCAAGCCGAAGATCGCCGACTATCCGTTCACGACGCTTGTGCCGAATCTGGGTGTGGTGACAGCCGGGTCCACCGTCTACACCATCGCCGATGTGCCCGGGCTCATTCCCGGTGCCAGCCAGGGCAAGGGGCTCGGACTGGAGTTCCTGCGGCACGTGGAGCGGTGCAGTGTGCTCGTGCATGTGCTGGACACGGCGACGCTGGAGTCCGAGCGTGATCCCGTCTCCGACCTCGACATCATCGAGGAGGAGCTGAAGCAGTACGGGGGGCTGGGGGACCGGCCGCGGATCGTGGTGCTGAACAAGGTCGACGTGCCGGACGGTCTGGATCTCGCTGAAATGGTTCGGCCCGAGCTTGAGGCTCGTGGGTACCAGGTGTACGAGGTCTCCGCCGTCGCCCATATCGGGCTGAAGGAGTTGTCGTTCGGGCTCGCCGAGATGGTCGGGCAGGCTCGGGCCGCGAAGCCGAAGGAAGAGGCGACCCGGATCGTCATCCGGCCGAAGGCCGTCGACGACGCGGGCTTCACCGTCGTCCAGGAGGAGGACGGACTCTTCCGGGTGCGGGGCGAGAAGCCCGAGCGCTGGGTGCGGCAGACCGACTTCAGCAACGACGAGGCGGTCGGCTACCTCGCCGACCGGCTCAACAGGCTGGGTGTCGAGGACAAGTTGATGAAGGCGGGGGCCCGGTCGGGCGACGGCGTGGCCATCGGTCCCGAGGACAACGCCGTGGTGTTCGACTGGGAGCCCACGGTCATGGCGGGGGCGGAGATGCTGGGGCGGCGTGGGGAGGACCACCGGCTTGACGTGCCGCGGCCTGCTGCGCAGCGGCGGCGCGATCAGCAGGCGGAGCGGGACGAGGCGCAGCAGGAGTTCGACGACTTCGAGCCGTTCTAGGGGGTGCGGGCGGGGCGGGTTGGGTTTTTCGCCCCCGCCGCCCCTGCCCGTCCCATCCTGAACCTGGGGGCTGCGCCCCAGACCCCCCCTTCGCGCTGAACGCGCTCGTTCTCGAACTCCCCCAGAAGGGGGACCCCCGGACGGGCTGGGGGTGTACCTGCATTTGTCATGTACTCGTTAGTTGCCGTTCAGCGGGTCGGTCGGGCTGTCGTGGGAGCTTCCGTAGGTCCAAGAGGCCACCCAGGCAACGGAGTTCGACGATGAGTGGAGTTGTTTCACCCGGCAGACGCCGGTTTCTGACCGCCGGCGCTGCCGCCGTCGGGGCCGCCGCGTCCGGGCAGCTTCTGCTGGCGGGGACCGCCCGGGCCGCGCAGACCCCGCTGCCCGCCGGGGTGTTCAGCCTCGGGGTCGCCTCAGGGGACCCGTTGCCCGACGGTGTCGTGCTGTGGACCCGGCTCGCTCCCGATCCGCTCAACGGCGGTGGGATGCCTGATCGGGCTGTTGTCGTCGAATGGCAGATCTCCGAGGACTCCCGGTTCCGGCGGAAGGTCCGGCGCGGGTACGCCTGGGCCCGGCCCGAGTACGGGCACAGCGTGCACGCCGATGTACGGGGGCTGAGCCCCGACCGGCACTACTGGTACCGGTTCCGGACCAGTGGGCAGCTCTCGCCCGTGGGGCGTACCCGTACCGCTCCCCGGCAGTTCGTCTCCGGCAACCAGCTGCGGCTCGCGCTCGCCTCCTGCCAGAACTGGCAGCACGGCTACTTCACGCCGTACGCCGACATGCTCGCCCAGGATCCGGACCTCGTCGTCTTCGTCGGCGACTACATATACGAGTCCACGCCCGCGACCACCGGCGTACGCAAGCACGAGGGCAGCGGCGAGCCGTACAGCCTCGTCCAGTACCGCAACCGGTACGCCCAGTACCGCAGCGACCCGCACCTCAAGGCGATGCACGCCGCCGCGCCCTTCGTCGTCACCTTCGACGACCACGAGATCGACAACGACTTCGCCGGGGGCGTCCCGCAGGATCCCGACAAGCAGACGCCGGAAGCGTTCGCCGCCCGGCTCACCGCCGGCTACCAGGCCTACTACGAGCACATGCCCGTACGCGCCACGGCCGTGCCCATCGGTCCCCACATACGGATGCACCGGCGGCTCGACTTCGGGCGGCTCGTGCGGCTCAACGTGCTCGACACCCGGCAGTACCGCAGCGACCAGGCCACCAGCCAGGCCGGCGCCCAGGACCCGGCGATGACCATGCTCGGTGCCGCCCAGAAGCAGTGGCTGCTGGACAGCCTGCGCGGGTCCGAGGCCCGGTGGAACCTCATCGCCTCGCAGATCATGATGGCCGAGACCGACCTCAAGATCGGTGACGGCAAACTCTGGTACTACGACGCCTGGGACGGCTACCAGGTCGAACGCAACGCTCTGCTCGCCGAGTTCGCGAACGTCAGCAACCCTGTGGTTCTCAGCGGCGACCGCCACCTCACCATGATCAGCGACCTCAAGCGGGACTTCGCGGATCCCGGATCGGCGGTCGTCGGTTCCGAGTTCGTCGGTACGTCCATATCCAGCAACGGGGACCAGGACCCGGTCGCCTTCCACAAGGAGTGGGACGCGCGTATGGGTGACAACCCGCACTGGAAGGTCATCGACAACCACCGCGGTTACCATCTCTTCGACATCCGGCGCACAGGTATCGACGCCCAGGTCCGGGTCGCGGACACCGTTACCAAGCCCACCTCCGCCTCCCGAACGCTCGCGAAGCTTCATGTGGAGTCCGGAAAACCGGGAGTGCGGAAGGTCTGACCGGCGAAAGGGCTTACGGTCGGCCGATCACAGAATCACCGGCGCAATTTCTGTGCCATTACTCACAGGAATTCCGGCGGACGGGCTCAACTCTCTTCCGATGTCTTCGGGCGCTCCTTCTCCGACCTCGGGTGCAAGGTGAATGACAGGTTGCGCACACATATGCCGCGGAGGGCGCTCACCTTGCACTGCGGTAACCGCAGGTGGGACGATTTCAGGGTTCTCCGTTGCCCCGAGGTAGGTCGCCCGTGTCCCAGCGCAAAGCCAAGCCCCGTACCACCGCCGTCGTCCTCGCCGGCGGCACCGGTCAGCGGGTGGGTCTGTCGATTCCGAAGCAGTTGCTGAAGATCGCGGGTAAGGCGGTCATCGAGCACACCCTGAGCACATTCGAGCACGCGGATTCGATCGACGACGTCATCGTGCTGATGGCACCCGGCTATGTGGCCGACGTCGAGAAGATCGTCGCCAAGGCCGGTTTCAGGAAGGTCACCCGCGTCATCGAGGGTGGCGCCACGCGCAACGACACCACCGAGCGGGCCATCGAGGCGCTGGGGGAGGGGCTGGCCGAGGGCGAGGACCGGAACGTCCTGTTCCACGACGCCGTACGGCCGCTGCTGTCCCAGCGGGTCATCGACGACTGCGTGGTCGCCCTTGAGCGGTATCAGGCGGTCGACGTCGCCATCCCCTCCGCCGATACGATCATCGTCACGCGCACGCACGGCGACGACGGTGAGTTCATCACCGAGATCCCCGACCGCTCGCGGCTGCGGCGCGGTCAAACGCCCCAGGCGTTCAAGCTGTCGACCATCCGACGGGCCTACGAGGTCGCGGCCGGCGACCCCAACTTCCAGGCCACGGACGACTGTTCGGTCGTACTCCGGTATCTGCCGGATGTGCCGATCCACGTCGTCGCGGGCGACGAGTACAACATGAAGGTCACCCAGCCCGTCGACGTGTTCATCGCCGACAAGCTCTTCCAGCTCGCCTCCGCCGCCACCCCCGAACAGATGAGCGAGGAGGCCTATCGTGAGTTGCTCACCGGCAGGACCCTCGTCGTCTTCGGCGGGTCCTACGGCATCGGCAAGGACATCGCCGAGCTGGCCGAGGGGTACGGCGCCAAGGTGTACGCCCTCGGGCGCTCGACCACCGGTACGCACGTCGAGAACCCGGAGGAGGTCGATGACGCGCTGTCCAGGGCGTACTCCGAGACGGGGCGCATCGACTACGTCGTCAACACGGCCGGCGTACTGCGGATCGGCAAGCTCGCCGAGACCGACAACGCGACCATCGAGGAAGCGCTGAAGGTCAACTACCTGGCCCCCGTACAGATCGCCCGGTCGGCCTACAAGTACCTCGCCGAGACCAAGGGCCAGCTGCTCCTCTACACCTCCAGCAGCTATACGCGCGGCCGAGCCGAGTACAGCCTCTACTCCTCCACCAAGGCCGCGATGGTGAACCTCACCCAGGCCCTCTCGGACGAATGGGCCGGCGACGGCGTCCGCGTCAACTGCGTCAACCCCGAGCGCACGGCCACGCCGATGCGTACGAAGGCCTTCGGTCAGGAGCCCGCGGGTTCGCTGCTGTCCTCCGAGGCGGTGGCCCGTACCTCGCTGGACGTGCTGCTGTCCGAGTTGACCGGGCATGTCATCGATGTCCGCCAGCAGGACCCGACGGCCGCGGCCGGCCGGGCTTCCGGCTTCGAACAGGCGCTCGCCGGTGTCCTCGACCGTCAGAACGACGACCTAGCATGACGGCGTGGCACGACCACACGGCGTGAAGCTTGACGGCGAATTTGCGACTCTCGACATAAAGTCCACACGGAATCCACAAAAACCACCGGACAGACCCCCAGATAATTCCCGGATTGTTCCCGGGTATTTCCCAGATACAGGTTCTCCTTGATTTCCACTGCTATTCGCGTCGCCCGGGTGGGCAGCCCGGCCGAACTGGCCGCGGCGGTCCTCATGATGCTGGGCTTCCCCTGTCTCATGCTGGCCGCGCTCCTCCCGAGCGCGCCCGCCTTCGCCGTCGCCGCCGCAGTGACCTACCTGGCGGACCACTATCTGCACCACCGGGGCAGCTATCTGGTCAACCGCCTCAGCAAGGTGCGGGCGGGTGTCTCCATCAGGTTCCTGGTTCGGGAACTGCTGGTGCTGTTGCTGCTGGCACGCCTGGACCTCTCCAGGAGCATGATCTTCTACGCGGCGATCGCCTGCTTCATCGCGTTCTACGGCTTCCAGGCCCCCCACGGCGCTCTGATCACACTGATCCGCAACCGCCGCCGGATGCCGGTCGCCACCCGCAATGTCGACCTGGCCTCGCGCATCGCCATCCCGGATGCCCCGCCGCGCTTCCTGCTGGACCGCTCCACCGAGAAGATGCTCCACCTCGACCTGGCCGCGGTGACCGGCATCCTGGTCACCACCATGACGGACTCGACGGCGTACGGCATGGTCGGCGTCGGTGTAACCCTCGGACTGGCGTTCCTGTACGTGGTCGCCCTCGCGCCCTACATCAGGGGGCGTCGCATTCCGCCGGACGCGGAG
Organism: Streptomyces sp. NBC_00576; assembly: GCF_036345175.1. NCBI lineage: Bacteria > Bacillati > Actinomycetota > Actinomycetes > Kitasatosporales > Streptomycetaceae > Streptomyces > Streptomyces sp. NBC_00576. The sequence continues at coordinate 7,481,104 of NZ_CP107780.1, forward strand.
ACGGTGCTCGCGGCGACGGACGCGTGGCTGCGGGAGTACCGGCCGCAGACGGTGCTGTACTTCTCCGGCTCCAAGGACTCGGCGTACCAGGTCAACATGTGGCTGGAGACGATGGAGCAGCTGGACAGCCGGCCGCTGATCGTCCTTCGGGAACGCGTCATCCTGCAGAACCTCGCGCCCACGACCGTCCCCGTCATCTGTGTGCCCGGCGGCATCCATCTGATGAACCTGGACCTGCGCACGGTCCGGGTCGCGCTCTACGCGGCGAACGTCGGCAAGAACATCCACCTGTTGCGCGTACCGACCATGAAGCACGTCTTCATCGGGCACGGCGACAGCGACAAGATCGCCAGCGTGAACCCGTTCAGCAAGGCCTACGACGAGGTGTGGGTCGCCGGGCGGGCCGGGCGCGACCGGTACGCGATCGCCGACGTGGGGGTCCGGGACGAGGACATCGTCGAGGTCGGGCGGCCCCAACTGGCGCCCATCCAAGGGCCGCAGGGGGCGCCGGACAGCAGTGGGATCCCGACGGTTCTCTACGCCCCCACCTGGGAAGGCTGGGACGACGACCCCGGCAACACCTCCCTCCTCCTCGCCGGCGAGAACATCGTGCGCGAGCTGGTGTCGGCCGACCCGCCCGTCCGTGTGCTGTACAAGCCGCACCCCTTCACCGGCACTCGCAGCGACGAGGCCAAGGCCGCCCACGAGCGGATCACCGCGCTGGTCGAGAAGGCCGCGGTCGAGCGGGCCGCCGACCCGCGCTTCCTGGGCGACGTCGGCGAGCAGACGCGCGCCAAGGCCGACCTCGCACGCATCGAGGCACGGCTCGCCGAACTGGCCGGGCCCGCCGGGGAGAAGGGCGACGAGGCGGAGGCGACCCGGGACGGGGTCGTCGACGCGGAGCGGCACGAGGAGATCGCGAAGCTGCGCACCGAGTGGAACGACGCGTACTGGCATTCGTTCAGCGCCGGGGAGCACCGGGTCGTCACGGGCGCCGAGCCACGGCTGTACGACTGCTTCAACGTGTCCGACGCGATGGTCTCCGACATCTCCAGCGTGGTCTCCGACTTCATCGCGAGCGGCAAGCCGTACGCCGTGACGGACTCGGCGGCGCTGGGCGCGGAGGAGTTCAAGCGGCAGAACACCGCCGTACGCGCCGCCGTGATCCTCACCAACAGTGCCGAAGAGCTCGGGCAGTTGCTGGACGCGGTGCGTGACCCGGCCGCCGATCCGCTGGCCGGTGAGCGCGCGGAGCTCAAGCGGTATCTGCTCGGGCCCGACGAGCCGCTGTCCATCGAGCAGTTCAACACCGCGACGGCGGACCTCGCGGTGAAGGCCGAGGCGCGCAACGCCGGGCAGAAGCGGCAGGCGGCGGCCGCGCGGACCTGAGCGTCCGGAGTAGCGGGGCCCGTCCTGAGGATCGCTCCTCGGGACGAGCCCCTGCGTCCTAGTCCTCAGTCGTGCCGCTGATGCCCTTGCAGGCGTTGGTGCTGTCGGCCGTGCCGGGGACCGCCGCTGCTTTGGCCGCGTTGAAGGCGGTGACGTAGGCGTCGTGGTCCGCGTTGCTGTCGACCTTCAGAAGCGCCTCGTCGTTCTTGGTGAGGGCCGGGCCGGAGTAGTTGTGGCTGCCGGTCCACAGGACCTTCTGGCTCGCCGTGCCGTCGTACTTGCCCTCGATCAGCAGGTACTTGGAGTGGATGATGCGCGCGGCGGTCTTCGTGTTGCCGTCGTCGTCCCAGTTGTAACAGCGCAGGGCCGGGCCGCCCGAAGCATGCAGGGTCTCCCAGGTGCCGCTCGAACTGCCGCTGTCCGTCTGTGAGTAGACGATGTCGACCGCGCAGCCGGCCTTCTGCAGCGCGACCAGCTTCTGGGCCACGGCCAGCCGCGTGAGCTTGAACATCCCGACCCGCACCTTGGTGTGCTTCGTCGTGCCGCTCTCGGTGTAGGTGCAGGTGACGTTGTCGAGAACGGCGGTGATGGTGTCACCCGGAGAGGGATCGTCGGCGGGGCGCGGGAAGAAGTACGCCTTGTACGGGCTGCTGGTGGTGGAGGTGTACCGCCAGTTCGCCCAGTCCCTGCCGGTCAGCTCCGTGAAGTAGTCGCGGTACGCGGTGTAGATCGCCGTGTTGTCCGGCAGGACGTACGCGTCGTTCCAGAAGCGGCTGTAGCTGGACGGCGTCATGTTCGACGAGGTCTGTACGACGACGTCGGACGCGCCGTCGAGCTGCGAGAACAGCCAGAACTTGTTGTGGTTGATGGAGGCGCCCTGGGCGGGCTGCCCCAGGCAGGACCTGTCGACCGGGCACAGTCCGACGAACGAGCTCTGGGCGAGGTCGGTGCCGAGCGCCGAGCTCAGGATGCCGTACGAGGGGTCGTCGGCGCCGCTGACGTCGCTCGAGTCCAGCATCAGCTGCACGTCGACGCCGCGGGTGTGGGCGTCGGCGAGAGCCTGGGCGAGGCCCTCGTCCCACAGGTGGTAGACCGAGGCCCGGACGGACGAGCCCGACTCCGACTGGCCTATGTAGTCGAGGAGTCGGGTGCGGACGGCCCGCTGCTCGGCGACCGTTCCGGTCGGGTTGTTGAAGACCGGGCCTGCGGTGACGGCGGCGGACGCGTCGCCGGCCAGGCCGAGTTGGAGCCCGGCGGCGAGCGAGAGCGAGGCCAGGATCGCGGCGAAACGGTCGGATCTGCGGCTGTGACCGTGGTTGTGGTTGTGGTTGTGGTTTGACGCGCGAGGCGCGAGATTCACAAGTCCCCCTGAAAAACTGACAAGAGTGCTGAGTGCCGAGGGGATGTTGCCAGAGTGCCGGGGTCGGTGTCGGGTGGTGCCGTCGCGCACCGGGCCCCGACGGTACGGAATGTCGGTGAGATCCCCGTCCGCCCACTGGACCAATGCACACCCCCCACCCCTGTTCGCGTAAATTGCCCGGCAGCGCAGCAGGACGACCCGAGGGGACAGAACGCAGGTGGCAGGGGCAAGGCAGGCCGTCGCAGAGGCCCACAGGATTGTCGTCAAAGTGGGTTCCTCGTCGCTGACCACCGCGACCGGCGGCCTCGACGCCGACCGGGTCGACGCGCTCGTCGACGTCCTCGCCAAGAGCCGCAGCGGCGGCGAGAAGGAGATCGTTCTCGTCTCCTCCGGTGCCATCGCCGCAGGTCTCGCCCCCCTCGGCCTGCGTCGGCGCCCCAAGGACCTGGCCCGCCAGCAGGCCGCCGCCAGCGTCGGGCAGGGGCTCCTCGTCGCCCGCTACACCGCCTCCTGCGCCCGCCACGGCATCCGTGTCGGCCAGGTGCTCCTGACCTCCGACGACACCAGCCGGCGCGCCCACCACCGCAACGCCTCACGCACCCTCGACAAGCTCCTCGCGATGGGCGCGCTCCCGGTCGTCAACGAGAACGACACCGTCGCCACGGACGAGATCCGCTTCGGCGACAACGACCGCCTCGCGGCCCTCGTCGCCCACCTCGTACGTGCAGACCTCCTCGTCCTGCTGTCCGACATCGACGGCGTGTACGACGGCGACCCCAGCAAGCCCGGCACGGCACGCATCGCCGAGGTGCGTAGCCCCGCCGACCTCGCCCACGTCGACATCGGCAGCGCGGGCAAGGCCGGCGTCGGCACCGGCGGCATGGTCACCAAGGTCGAGGCCGCGCGGATCGCCGCCGCCGCCGGCATCCCCGTGGTCCTGACCAGCGCGATCCACGCTGCCGACGCCCTCGCCGGCCGGGACACGGGCACCTACTTCCACGCCACCGGCAGGCGCTCCGCCGACCGCCTCCTCTGGCTCCAGCACGCCTCCACCCCGCAGGGCTCGCTCACCCTCGACGACGGCGCCGTGCGCGCGGTGGTGGACCGGCGTACGTCGCTGCTGCCGGCCGGTATCGCCGCCGTCGAGGGCGAGTTCGTCGCGGGCGACCCGGTCGAACTGCGCGACAGCGCGGGCCACGCCGTCGCACGCGGGCTCGTCAACTTCGACGCCAAGGAGATCCCCCAGCTGATCGGCCGCTCGACCCGCGAACTGGCCCGCGAACTGGGTCCCGCGTACGAGCGCGAGGTCGTGCACAGGGACGACCTCGTCATCCTGAATCCTTAGGGCCCGTTGACCCTCTCCTTACCTTCAGTCCCGCAAAGGCCGAAAACAGGGGGAACGCCCCGCAAATTGGCCCGCCGTGAGGTGGACGTTCCGCAAAAGTGCCCCATGAAGCGTGCGCACCTGCTTCTCTCTGTTTCAGGGAGATTCCGCACGACCATCGGGTAAAGGAGGCCGCCGTGAGACGAGTGCGCCCTGGGGCGGCGGCGTCCCGCGGTGGAACCGCCTCCCGCAAGGTGGGCGAGGAGCGCGCCCTGACCAGCGTCGCGGCGGGTGCCCGCTACGAGGAGGCGTACGAGGAGCCGAAGGACGTGCCGCGCTTGTGGCATGTCACGCTCAGCGTCTCCGGCGCCGAGGCCCCGCTGAAGGAGGTCCGGCGCGGCCTGGAACAGCTCGCCCACGACCATCCCTTCCTGCTGACCAGCAGATACGCCAACGACCACGCGGAGATCCGCTACTGGGAAGAGGCCCGCGACCTGCACGACGCCGCGGCCGTCGCCCTGCGTCTGTGGGGCGAGCACCGCCAGACCGCGCAGCTGCCGCCCTGGGAGATCGTCGGGCTGGAGGTCATCGACCGCGAGACCTACCACTACCGCATCGCTGAGGGCTTCGGCCCGCTGCCGGCGACCCCGGTCGGCGTCCACCCCTTCTAGTTCTAGTTCCACCCCTTCTGCTTCCGGCCCTCACCGGGGTCACCCTTTTGCGGGTCTCAGGGGCTTGTCTCGGGGTTTGGGATAGCCGGTGGACGGTTCTGTCCGGCGCACTACGCTTCCCTCATGACCACGCTTTCGCCGTACGACTCGATGTCCCCGGTCACACAGGCCGCCTACCGCGCCAAGGCCGCCGCCGCCGACCTCGCCCCCCTTCCGCGGGCCGAGAAGGACGACGCGCTGCTCGCCATCGCGGACGCGCTGGAGGTCCGTACCAGCGAAATCGTCGAGGCCAACGCCAGGGACATCGCCCGCGCGCGCGAGGCCGGCACCAGCGAGACGGTCATCGACCGGCTGAAGCTCACCCCGGAGCGGGTGCGCGCGATCGCCTCCGACGTACGGGACGTGGTGGCGCTGCCCGACCCGGTCGGCGAGGTCGTCCGCGGCTCCACCCTCCCCAACGGCATCGACCTGCGCCAGGTCCGCGTCCCGCTGGGCGTCGTCGGCATCATCTACGAGGCCCGCCCGAACGTGACGGTCGACGCCGCCGCCCTCTGCCTCAAGTCCGGCAACGCGGTCCTGCTGCGCGGCTCGTCCTCCGCGTTCGAGTCGAACACCGCCCTGGTACGGGTGCTGCGCGACGCCGTCGGCGGGGCCGGCCTGCCTGCCGACGCCGTGCAGCTCGTACCCGGCGAGGGCCGCGAGTCCGTACGGGAACTGATGCGCGCCCGTGGTCTGGTCGACGTACTCATCCCGCGCGGCGGCGCCTCCCTGATCCGGACCGTCGTCCAGGAGTCGACCGTTCCCGTCATCGAGACCGGCACGGGCAACTGCCATGTGTACGTGGACGCGCAGGCCGATCTCGACATGGCGATCGACATCCTCCTCAACTCCAAGGCGCAGCGCCCCAGCGTCTGCAACTCCGCCGAGACGCTCCTCGTCCACCAGGACATCGCCCCCGAGTTCCTGCCGCGCGCCCTCGACGCGCTGGCCGAGGCCGGGGTCACCGTGCACGCCGACGAGCGCGTGCTGGCGTACGCGAAGGACTCGAAGGCCACGGTGGTCGAGGCGACCCCGGAGGACTGGGAGACCGAGTACCTGTCGTACGACATCGCCGCCGCCGTCGTCGACTCGCTGGACCGGGCCGTCGAGCACATCCGGCTGTGGACCTCCGGGCACACGGAGGCGATCGTGACGACCTCGCAGCAGGCCGCCCGCCGCTTCACCCAGCTGGTCGACTCGACGACGGTCGCCGTCAACGCCTCGACGCGCTTCACCGACGGGGGTCAGTTCGGTTTCGGCGCGGAGATCGGCATCTCGACGCAGAAGCTCCACGCGCGCGGGCCGATGGGGCTGCCTGAGCTGACCAGCACGAAGTACATCGTCACAGGTGACGGGCACATTCGCCGCTGACGGGAGTGATCACGGGTCCGGCCGCCGGGGCGCGCGACGGCGGCCGGCGGTGCATGAAACGCATCTCATCCAGTAGCTGAATTTCCCTACTGTCTGCCCAAATTGACACCCCCGGTCTACTCTGGACACGTGCCGGAGGACGTGGGGGGCACGCCGTTCTTCCCTGACGGCTGGGAGCCCGACGACGACCACGACCGCGGGGTGTCGGACGAAGAGTTCGCCTCCGTGGTCTTCGACGAGGCCTTCGTACAGGCGGCCGTGGTGCACGAGCCGACCGCCGTCGAACGCCTCCTGGCCGCCGCGCAGGCGAGAGCGGAGGCCTCCGAGGCCGAGGCGCGCCGGGCGCACGCCAGGGGCCTCAGAGGGGACGACGAGCGCTACGAAGACGGCTTCGGGCCCGACGACCCCGCCTATTTCGGCCATGATCCGGATCTCGACGACCTGGACGACGCCGAGATCCTGGAGGGCCGCTACGGCGCTCCAGGGACGCACGGCAAACAGGTCTCCCGCTGGCACCGTCCCGTCGCCTGGATGCTCGCCCTCGTGATGGGGATCGGCATGGTCGCGCTGGCGTTCACGGCGGTCTACCGGGGGTCGTCCTCCAGCCGTCAGGAACAGGTGCCGCCGCCCGCCTCGACCGGTCTTGAACAGGGCAGTGGACCGAGCATCGGAGCGAGTACCGGAACGAGTCCTTCGGCCTCGGCCGACTACTCCCAGCCAGCCGTCTCGGCGATCCCGCGCACTCCCTGACCCGAACCCGCCCGTGCCCTGTTCCATCCTGGTGAGAACCTGTCAGAACTTGTCATGCGGCAGGGCGTTTACCGAGGCTTCCGGAGACCTACTCTGAATGTATGGGCGGACCAGGAGACCCACCTGAGGGGACACCCGAGGCTGCCCCTGGTGGCGGCGAGGACGAGTACCGATCCGTCGTCTTCGACGAGTCGTTCGTCCGCGCTGCCCGGCTTCAGGAGTTCTCCGCACAGGAGCGCCTGGACGACCACGCACCCGCTGTACGCCGTCGCCAGCCCCTGCACCGGGGGCTGTCCCGGCAGGTGCTGATCCTGGTCGTGCTGATCGCCGTGGCCTTCGGCACCGCGATCTACATGGGCGTACGGAACCCGTACCAGAGCCCGGTCGCCGAGCTGTCCCCCGAGCCGCTGCGGATGACCGTCATCCCGCTCGCGCCGCAGGGTGCCGTGCCCGGCGCAACCGATCCCGAACAACTGTTCGCGCATAGTCCGGCGGCGCAGTTCGGCACAGGCGCCGAGGGCATCGCGCTGCCCGCCACGCGGCGCACCGCGCACTTCTCGGACGGTCAGGTCGTCAGCGCCCTGACCGCCGCCAAGGACTACCTGGTGGAGTCCTCGCTCTATCCGGAGGTGCTCGCCGGCAGCGAGGTCCGTGCCGTGCGGGTGATGCTCGACCCGGACCAGCTCGACCAGTTCGACCAGAGTTTCGACCGCCCGGCCGCCGACGGCAGGCACGCGCCCACCGGATGGCTGGTCCGCTTCGACCCCTCCCACGCTCAGCTGGCCGACGACAGGATCCGGGTGCGGGGAACCCTGCGGGTCACCGAGACCGACTCGACGACCCTTGAGGTCGTCGCGGACCACACGTTCGTGTACGCGCTGCGGCCGACCGGGGCCGACGAGCAGGCGAAGGCGTCCCTGTTCACCGTCCGGCGCGAACTGCACTTCAGCTTCGACCGTGACGACCTGCGGATGCACCAGGCCCGGCTGGTCGTCTCCTACGTCCAGGCCGGGCCGCTGTCCTGCGCCGAGGACTCCTCGAACCACTTCCGCCCGCTGCTGGCCGGTCAGACCGCCAAGGAGGGTGGACCCGCCGGTACGGATCCGTACGCGACGGGCGGCGCGACGGCGCTGTGCGGCTCGATGGCGGCGGGGGCGCAGCCGAAGGTGTGACCTGCTTCCCGGTCCTCGGTCCTCGTTGCCGTGCGATCAGTCGTCGTCGCGGGACGGCTGGTCCTTTGGCGGCGCTTCGCCGGGCGCGGAGTTGCCGTATCCCCCGAATCCGCGCCGGACCCGGCCGCCGAGGTCGCCCGCTCCGCCGGCGATGTCGGTGACCAGCTTCATCAGCGGGTCCTTGGAGTTCTTGACATTGGTCGCGTAGCTCGCCGCCGACTGGCGGAAGGAGTCGGAGACCGAGGTGTCCTTGTCCTCGGTACGGCGCGGGTAGTGGCCGTCCATGATCCGCTGGAAGTCGCGGGACTCCGCCCACTTCTTCAGCTCGGCGGCGCGCACGGTGGTGAAGGGATGGGTGCGGGGGAGGACGTTGAGGATCTTCAGTACGGAGTCACGCAGGTCGCCCCCCGCCTCGTACTCCTCGGCCTGGGCGAGGAACGCGTCCACGTTCATCTCATGCAGGTGGTTGCCGCCGGCGATCTTCATCAGGCCGCGCATGGAGGCCTTGAGGTCCTGACCGACGAGCAGCCCCGCGCGGTCGGCGGACAGCTCCGACTTGCGGAACCACTCGCGCAGTCCCGTGACGATCGCCATGATCGCGATGTTGCCGAGCGGAATCCAGGCGACGCGGAGGGCCAGGTTGGTCAGGAAGAGCAGTATCGTCCGGTAGACGGAGTGTCCGGAGAGGGCGTGTCCGACCTCGTGCCCGATGACCGCCCGCATTTCCTCCTCGTCGAGCAGCTCGACGAGACCGGTGGTGACGACGATGATCGGCTCGTCCAGGCCGATGCACATCGCGTTGGGCTGCGGGTCCTGGTTGACGTACATCGGCGGGACCTTCTCCAGGTCCAGGATGTGGCAGGCGTCCCGCAGCATGGCGTCGAGGTGCACGAACTGCTGGTCCGAGACGCGCACGGAGTCGGACAGGAACAGCAGCCGCAGACTGCGCTCGGGAAGCAGTCCGCTGAGCGCCTTGAAGACGGTGTCGAACCCGCTGAGCCTGCGCAGGGCGACCAGTGCGGAGCGGTCGGCCGGGTGCTCGTACGCCCGCGAGGAGATCCCCGGGAAGCGGGTGCGCTGCCTGCTGGGCACGTGCTCGTGACCCTCGGGCCCCTCCGGCCCGTGCCCGTTGCTCTCGTGGCTGTCGTCGGACATGTGTTCCCCCATGCGTCTGATTGCCCTGTGTGCCCCCCGAAGCGGGGCCCAGCCTAGGCGGAGATACCGTGGCGGGGCAGCACACCCTAAGGAGCGATCCGATGGACCACACCCCCGTAACCGACTGGATCAACGAGGCCGCGAGAGCCGCCGAGAAGCAGGGATCCGGCGATCTGCTCCGGGTCGTGCTGATCGTGATGTTCTTCGGCTGCATCCTGACCGCGTGGTTCCTGCTGCGGGGGTACAAGCAGAAGGACGACTGAGACGGGCCGGAAGTTCCCCTCCACGGCCATCCCCGGACCCGTCGGCGGAGTCGGCGTGATCCCCGTCGGCGGGCACGCTTACGATGAGCCGACGTCTTTATTCCGCCCTCACCGGATAGGTCCTGCCGAAGATGAGCTTCCACAGCACCGCAGCCCAGTTGGTCACCCTCGCAGCCGAGGGCGAGGAGCACGGGGGCAACCACGAGAGCCTCAGCCCCTACCTCACAGGTGGCGGCGCCCTCTTCATCCTGCTGCTCCTGCTGTGGATCACCACCCGCTTCAACCGCGACCGCTGATTCCGGTCCAGGAGGGGCCGGAGGCTGCGGCCGGTGCCCTCAGGCCGGGCCGGTAGGGTCTGCCGCATGGGAGAGCAGGACATGCCTACCGGTCCGGCGAACAACGCCGGCGACCGTCCGGCGCGCGAGGCGGAGAACCGTCCGGTGCTCCGGCGCGGGGCCGGCAACGGCCCGTCGAGCCCGGGCAAGCGGCGCCTCGGCGTCATGGGCGGCACATTCGATCCGATCCACCACGGGCACCTCGTGGCGGCCAGTGAGGTCGCCGCGCAGTTCCACCTCGACGAGGTGGTGTTCGTACCGACCGGGCAGCCGTGGCAGAAGACCAACCGCAGTGTGTCGCCGGCCGAGGACCGTTACCTGATGACGGTCATCGCGACCGCCGAGAACCCGCAGTTCTCGGTCAGCCGCATCGACCTCGACCGCGGTGGCCCGACATACACGACGGACACCCTGCGCGACCTGCGCGCGCTCAACCAGGACACGGACCTGTTCTTCATCACGGGGGCCGACGCGCTCGGCCAGATCCTCACCTGGCGCGATGCCGACGAACTGTTCTCCCTCGCGCACTTCATCGGAGTCACCCGGCCCGGCCACACCCTGACCGACCCGGGACTTCCGGAGGGCGGTGTCTCGCTCGTCGAGGTTCCCGCCCTGGCCATCTCGTCCACAGACTGCCGTGCGAGGGTCGCCAAGGGCGACCCGGTCTGGTATCTGGTGCCGGACGGTGTGGTGCGCTACATCGACAAGCGCGAGCTGTACCGCGGCGAGTGAGCCGAGAGGAGCACCGGTGAACGACCGATACGACTCGGGGTACGACGGCGACCAGCAGTACGAGATCGTCGGCTACGACGACTACGGCCGGCCCATATATCAGCAGGTGGCGCCGCCACAGCAGTACCAGCAACAGGTACAGCCGGGGCAGCAGCCGTACGACCCGTACGCGCAGCAGGCGCCCCAGACCCAGGGGTACGAGGGGTACGGCTACGACCCGTACACGACCGGGCAGCAGCAGCCCGTCCCCTCGTACGACCCGTACGGCCCCGGGGCCCCGGCCACCGGGTACGACCCCTACGGGCAGGCGGCGAGCAGTGGCCAGCAGCCCCGGGTCGCCGAGCAGACGGCGCCCTCGGTACCGACGCCACGGACCGCGCAGGCCGAACAGACCGCCCACGTGCCGCAGCAGGGCAGGCCGGTCGAGGACGACGGTCCGCGAGCTCCGGGGGGTCCGCAGCCTCAGGGTGAACGCGACTACAGCACCCAGCAGTTCGCCTTCGTCGAGGAGCCCACCGGCGACTCCGAGGACGTCATCGACTGGCTGAACTTCACCGAGAACCGCACCGAACGGCGCGAGGAGGCCAAGCGCCGCGCCCGCGGCCGCGCCATCGCGCTGGTCGTCGTCCTCGCCCTGGTGGCGGTGGGCGGGGTCGGCTATCTCTGGTACGCGGGAAAGCTGCCCGGCGCGTCCTCCTCGGACACGAAGGCGGGCGGTGCGACCAGCGCGGCGGCCCAGCAGCGGGACGTGGTCGTCGTCCACCTGCACAACACCAAGAAGGGCGGCACCTCGACGGTGCTGCTCGTCGACAACACCACCACGAAGCAGGGCGCCACCGTCCTGCTGCCCAACTCCCTCGCCCTGACCGACGACAACGGCTCCACGACCACGCTCGCCAAGTCGGTCGACGGTGACGGCTCCTCCGGGACGCGCGACGCGCTCGACACCGTCCTCGGCACCGACATCGAGGGCACCTGGCGGCTCGACACCCCCTACCTGCAGAACCTCGTCGAGCTGGTCGGCAACATCGACATCGACACGAACGCCGACGTACCCGACCCGGACGCCACGAAGAAGGGCACGGCGCCCCTGGTGAAGAAGGGTGAGGGCCAGACCCTCAGCGGCAAGATGGCCGTCGCCTACGCCACCTACCTCGCCGCCGGCGAGGCCCAGAACGCCCAGCTGGAGCGGTTCGGGCAGGTCATGCAGGGCGTGCTGCGCAAGCTTTCCTCCGACACCCAGGCCGCGACGGTGACCGTGCAGACGCTGGCGCAGATCCTCGACCCCTCGCTGACCGACAAGGACCTCGGCAGCTTCCTCGCCAGGCTCGCCGACCTCGCCAAGGGCGGCGACTACAAGACCGCGCTGCTGCCCGTCCAGGGTGACGGCACCCTGAGCGCCCAGGCCAGCTCCGCGGTCGTCAAGACGGTGCTCGGCGGCACCGCCAAGAGCCCCGACAAGGACGCCGCGGTCCGTGTCTCCGTCCAGAACGCCACGGGCGACAAGGGCGCCACCGAGCAGGCTCGCGTCGCCCTCCTCAATGGCGGCTTCACCTTCCTGGAGGCCGGTACGGCCGGCGCCGCCCGCGCCACCTCCCAGGTCACGTATACCGACGCCGCCGACAAGGAGAACGCCACCGAGGCGGCCAAGACACTCGGTCTGCCCGCGACCTCGGTGAAGAAGGGCACGGCCACCTCGAACGCGGACGTCTCCGTGGTCCTCGGCCAGGACTACAAAGCCGGTTCGTGACGGAGCGACGGAGGACGGAGCGCACCCTCAGGGGGCCCGGAGCGGGTTCCCGGGGTGCGATCCGGTAATGACGTGGGGTGGCGTCGGCGGTCCGTGAGACCCTTGGGTAACCCGTACGGGTTCCCGACCGCCGACCGAAAGCCTTGTAGTGACCGCCACTGACCGTTCCATCGAGCTCATCTCCGCCGCCGCGCAGGCGGCTGCCGACAAGCTCGCGCACGACATCATCGCCTACGACGTCAGCGACGTGCTGTCGATCACGGACGCCTTCCTGCTGGCCTCCGCACCCAACGACCGCCAGGTCAAGTCGATCGTCGACGAGATCGAGGAGCGGCTCAGCAAGGAACTCGGCACCAAGCCGGTCCGCCGCGAGGGCGACCGCGAGGCCCGCTGGGTGCTCCTGGACTACGTCGACATCGTCGTCCACGTCCAGCACAGCGAGGAGCGCGTCTTCTACGCCCTGGAGCGGCTCTGGAAGGACTGCCCCGAGCTGGAACTGCCCGCCGACGCCAAGGCCACCCGCGGCAAGGCCGCCGAACACGCCAAGCTGCGCGCCGAGGAGGACACCGCCGACTTCGGAGGTCTGCGGTGACCGCCCCCGCGTCCGCCGGGTCCCGCCGCAAGCCGGGCCCGGGCCGTCGCGTCATCCTGTGGCGCCATGGTCAGACGTCGTGGAACGTGGAGCGGCGCTTCCAGGGCACCACGGACGTCGAGCTCACCGAGACCGGCATCGGGCAGGCCCGCCGTGCCGCCCGGCTGCTCGCCTCCCTGAAGCCCGACGCGATCGTCGCCTCGGACCTCCGGCGCGCGGCGGACACCGCGGGCGAACTCGCCGAGCTCACCGGCCTCACGGTGACGCACGACGAGGGCCTGCGCGAGACCTACGCGGGCGTCTGGCAGGGGCTGACGCACGAGGAGATCATCGCCCGCCACGGAGACGAGTACGCCGCGTGGAAGCGCGGTGAGCCGATCCGCCGCGGCGGCGGTGAACTGGAGACCGAGGTCGCCGACCGCGCCGCCCCCGTGGTGCTGCGGCACGCCGACAAGGTCCCCGAGGAGGGCACCCTCGTGGTGGTCAGCCACGGCGGCACCATCCGGACCACCATAGGGCGCCTGCTCGGCCTGGAGTCCCACCACTGGGAGAGCCTCGGCGGTCTCTCCAACTGCTGCTGGTCCGTCCTCGGCGAGGGCGCCCGTGGCTGGCGTCTCCTGGAGCACAACGCCGGCACACTGCCCGAGCCGGTCCTCGGCGACGACGACTGACCCGGATTTCACTTTCCGGCTGGTCGCAGGCTAAAGTTCTTCTTGTTCGCCCGCCAGGCGGGACGAACGCGAGGGGCTATAGCTCAGTTGGTAGAGCGCCTGCATGGCATGCAGGAGGTCAGGAGTTCAATTCTCCTTAGCTCCACAGATATTGATTCACGAAAGTCCCGTTCCCTTCAGGGAGCGGGACTTTTTGCGCACCGCCCTCGCAGCGCGGCCATGGCGCGTGCCGTCTCCTCGTCGTCCGGGATGTAGACCACGATCCGGCACTCGGGCATCCCGTCGACGGACAGGGACACCGACCGCATCCGCAACTCGCCGACCGCCGCGTGCCGGAACGTCTTCACACGCCGCCCCGGCTGCACCACGTCACCGCTCGCCCACAGACGTGCGAACAGCGGACTGGCCGCGGAGAGCCCGCGTATGAACTGCTCCCAGACAGGTTCGCCGGCATGCACCCCGTACGCGGCCCGCAGGGTCGCCACCATCACCGGCAGCTCCGACTCCCGGAACCTCAGCGGGCAGTCCCGCTCCGGGACCGTGAGGAGCATCCGCAGCGCGTTGGGCGGTTTCTCGGAGGGCGTCCCGTCGTCGAAGAACAGGTCGTAGTAGGCGGGGTTGGTGGCGAGGATGTCGTACCGCCCGTTGTAGACCACCGCCGGGTGCGGGTCGAGCGCGTCGACGGTGACCCGCACCTCGGGGCTCACCGTCTCCACGGTCGGTTCCAGGGCGGGCGTGTACGGCACCTCGGCCAAGTGGTACAAGTGTTCCCGCTCCGGCGGGCCGAGCCGCAGGGCGCGCGCCACGGCGTCCAGGACCTGGGCCGACGCGTTGATCGGCCGGCCCTGCTCCAGCCACGTGTACCAGGTGACGCCGACGCCCGAGAGCTGGGCGACCTCCTCACGGCGCAGCCCCGGTGTGCGGCGGCGTAAGCCCGGTGGCATGCCGACGTCGTCCGGTGTCACCCGCGCCCTCCTCGTGCGCAGGAAAGCGGCGAGCTGCGGCCGTCGGCGCTGTGCTGTCCCCATCGTCACGTCCCCCATCGTCGACCTCAGCCCTGTCCCCTGCCAGGTGCTGTCAGTACCAGCATCAGCGGGCTCTCGGCACCCGTACCGGATTGTCGTCAGGCTCGCAGCCATGACGACGACACCCCGGACAGGTCCCACTCCCGCACCCACTTCAAGTCCTGCGATCAGTAAAGCGCCTGGCACTGACAACGGCCCCCGGCCGTTGCTCGCGGTCGTTCTCGCGGCTCAGTTCATGGCGCTGCTCGACGTGTTCATCGTGAACGTGGCGGCCCCCACCATCGGTACCGAACTCCATGCCTCCGGCGCCGACTTACAACTGGTCATCGCCGGCTACACCATCGCGTACTCCGTGCTCCTGATCACCGGCGCCCGCCTCGGTGACCTGCTCGGCCACCGGCGGGTCCATCTGGCCGGGCTCGCCCTCTTCACGACCGCCTCGCTCGCCTGCGGCCTCGCCCAGGGCACCGGTGAGCTGATCGCCTTCCGGCTGGTGCAGGGAGCCGGTTCGGCGCTGATGATCCCGCAGGTGCTCAGCCTGATCCAGCGCACCTTCACCGGCGAGGCCAGGGCGCGTGCGCTCGGCGCGTACGCCGCCGTCCTCGCCACCGGCGCCGCCGCCGGGCAGGTGCTCGGTGGGGTCCTGGTCGCCGCCGATCTGTTCGGCACGGGCTGGCGGCCTGTGTTCCTCGTCAACGTGCCGGTGGGCGCCGTACTTCTGGTCGTCGGCAGGCGCGTGCTGCCGGGCGACGACGCGGCGGCACGACGGGAGGGCGCGCGGGGTCTGGATCTGCCCGGCCTTGTGCTGCTCGGCGCGGCGGTCTCGCTGTTCACGGTGCCGCTGGTGCTCGGACAGGAGGAGGGCTGGCCGGTGTGGACGTGGCTATCGCTGGCTGCCGCCGTGGCCCTCTTCGGGCTGTTCTGTGTGTTCGAGACCCGGCTCGCCCGGCGCGGCGGCGCCCCGCTGATCGCCCCGCGTGTGCTGCGTCACCCCGGCATGGGGCTCGCTGTCGTCCGGATCGCGGCGGCGATGGCGGTCAACGCCGGTTTCCTGTTCGCGCTGACACTGCACGTCCAGGGCGGCCTCGGCTACAGCGCCCTGCGCGCCGGACTGACCTTCGCGCCGACCGCGGTCGTCTTCGGCCTGGTCGGCCTGACGTGGCGTGCCTGGCCCGCCTCCTGGCAACACGCCCTGACCCCGGCCGGGTTCGCGCTCACCGCCCTCTCCGTGGCCGCTGTGGGACTCGTACTCCAGGGCGGTGACCGCGGGGGCGCCCTGGTGTACGTCGCGTACGCGGGAGTGGGCTCCGGGCTCGCGCTCGCCTTCAGCCCCACCCTCACGCGCGCGTTGGCCACCGTCCGGCCCGAGGACGCGGCGGACGCCAGCGGTCTGCTCGCCACGGTCACCCAGATCGGCCAGCTGCTGGGGGTCGCCGTCTTCGGCACACTCTTCTTGAACCGGCTTGAGTCACTTGGGGGCCCGGAGGCGTATACCTCTGCGGAAGCTCTTCTTATGTGCATGTTCGCGCTGGCCGCGACGGCCGCGGTGGGTGCCGTGTCCGGACTGGTACGAAGGCGTCGCTGACCGTATTGGTCCAGTCGTGGCAGAATCAAACGGCCGGAAGGGGGCGCGGCCCGACGGGAGGGAGTTGCGATGCCTGCAAGCATCCTCAGGGAGGTCGGTCACCTCCCTGAAGCGGCGGTCATACGGGGCAGGAGAACCCGTCTCAGCTGTCCTTCCTGCGGTTCCGGCCATGTTGCCCAGGTGCTCGGTGACAACGGTGGCATTTCCTACGTGTGCACGGCCTGCGGCCACAGCTGGAGCTGATCGATGGGTGCACACAGGAGGAAATGCGACTGGTGCGGCAGTGGTACGCCGATCGTCCGTGACATGGAGCCGGTGAACCATGACTACCAGTACTGGTGCGAGGAATGCGCGCGGGCGCTGATCATAAAGGGCGACCCGATCGAGACCTACCGTGAGCTGGAGGGCGAGCCGATCTATGGCCGGCTCCTCGAAGAACACTGCACCCTCAAACGGTTCTACTCGTTCGTCACGGCCTGACCCCGGCACCCGTGCCGGGGTGGACGGAAACGATTTGGTGCTGCACCGGGGGGACCGGTAATGTTGGCGTCGCCGCCGGGGAAACCCGGAGGAACGCGACAAGGGGCTATAGCTCAGTTGGTAGAGCGCCTGCATGGCATGCAGGAGGTCAGGAGTTCAATTCTCCTTAGCTCCACAGAAGTTGAAGGCGGGTCACCCGATCAGGGTGGCCCGCCTTCGGCGTTGTGCACGAAGAACACGTATGGAGAACATACGGCGGGCCACTCGATCGATCCGAGTGGCCCGCCGTACGTGTTCTCCGTGTGTCTCAGCGACCGCTGCCGAGGGCGCGGCGGCCCCTGCCGCCGCGCTGGGACAGGACCGGCAGGCGGTCCGGGGCCGAGGTCCTGGTGTCCTCCTCGATGCGCAGCGCCAGTGCCGGGCAGCGGCGCACCGCGCGCAGCGCCTTCGCCTCCGCGTACCGGGGCACCTTCGCCTGTGCGACGGTCGGGAAGCCGTCGGCGCCCAGTTCGAAGACCTCGGGGAGGATGTCGGCGCACAGGCCGTGACCCCGGCACAGGGTCCAGTCGACGTAGATCTTCTGGCGGCTGGGGCCGCTCTCCTCCTCCGCCTGGCCACCGGGGATGCCCGTGGGCGTCTGGCCGCCCTCGAAGAGCGGCAGAACGCCTTCTACGGGCCTTCCGCAGCCGTTTCCGAGGACATGGGCGGCGAGGTCGTCCGTGAACGCCTTGATGGTCGATTCCAGGAACATCGCCGAGCCGTCCGGGTGCGAGCACGCACCGCGCCGTTTCACGGACTTGGCGACCTGCTTGACGGCCTCCAGGGCGGCCGGGCCGCCGCCGTTGAGGATGTCCTCCATGCCGCGCGCCGCGGCGGGCAGACCGAGGTAGCAGGGGCCGCACTGGCCCGCGCTCTCCTCGGCCAGCCACTGGGCCACGCGCAGCGACTCGCCGAGCGGGCAGGTGTCCTGGCTGATCGGCAGGATCGCGCCCGCGCCGAGCGCACCGCCCACCGCGTCCAGGGAGTTGCGCGAGACGATCGCCTCGTTGACCGTCGCCGCGTCGATCCACTTGCCGTGGTAGCCGCCGGTCAGCACCCCCTGCGGGACCGGCGGGGCGCCGGCGAGCTGCAGGACGTACCGCAGCGGCACACCCGTCGGTACCTCGATCACCATGGGGCGGGCGACCGCGCCGGAGACCGTGAGCATGACGGTGCCCGGCTCGTCGTACAGGCCGGTGTTGCAGTAGCGCTCGGCGCCGATGCGGGCGGCGATCGCCAGCTGGGCGTAGGTCTCGGCGTTGGACAGCAGGGTGGGCGCGCCGCCTACGCCGCTCTGCGAGGCGCTGATCTTGCGGCCGGGCGGGATCGCCGGGCCGCCGTCGATGGAACGGACCAGCGAGGCCGCGGCGCCGGTGACCATCCGGATCGGATTGCGCTGCACGCGCGCGCGGAGGGCCGATCGGCGGCCGTTGTTGAGGCCGCGCTCGGCGAGCGCGGCCTCCATGGAGCGCTGCGTGGATTCACGTGTCACCCCGATGACGAGGGTGCGGGCGCCCATGGCCTCCGCGCACAGCAGGGCGCCGTCCAGGATCAGGTGCGGGGCACGGTTGACCAGCACCGTGTCCTTGCGGCAGGCGGGCTCGTCCTCGCTCGCGTTGACGACGACGACCGGCCGCACACCGCGGCGGATCGCCGACTCGGCGACCGACCGCAGCTTCTTGTGAAAAGGGAAGCCCGCGCCGCCGCGGCCCTTCAGGGAAATACGTTCGGCGAGCTGCGCGAGCTGCTCGCCGCCCATCGGTTCGAGCGGACCGTGCACCTTCAGGTGCATGGGCAGGTCAAGTCTCTCGACGAGGTCGAAACCCGACGTGAGCTGGGGAAGCCCCACCACGCGGACTTCGGGTACGTCGGGCAGAGCCTCGTTCACTTAAAGCCTCCGGAAGGCGCGTTCCAAGGTTCGCCCGAACCCGGTGCGTCGAAGTCATAGGTAGCACCGGGGTTTGCATCAGTGGCGGGACCGCTGTTGTACGTGTCGTTCGCGTTGTACGTGCCATAGGCGGCATTCGACTCACCGGTGTTGTACACATCACTCGTGCCGTACGCGGCCGTGCCCGGATTGCCATAGGCCGGGATGTTGTATCCGGTGTCGTTCATCGGGTCGTACGCCGACACGGGAGCCTCGCCCACGGGCGGCGGGGACGGGATCGGCCAGCTGCCCGACGTACTGCCGTCCATTCGCGGGATCGCCTCGGTGGCCTGCATGTCCATCGACAGGTCCATGCGCGCGGTCTGGTCCATGTACGCGTCCTGCGCGCGCGGGGGCGTCACGGCGCGGTAGGCCGCCGCGAACCCGTCCTGCGCGGGTTCGGGGGTCATGGTGCGGCTGGCCGGAGCGTCGTAGAGCGGCGCCGCGGCGGGCGCGCTGCGCTGCGGGGGGATTCCCGAGTCCCCGCGCGCGGGCCTGCCCGCGGACTGGTTCTCGTAGCCCGGCAGGGCGGACTCCCCGAGGCGCGCCCTGCTGGCGTCCAGGCCCTCGCGGCCCGGCCGCTCCTGGGACCCCAGGATCGCCATGATCTGAGCGGCCACCTTGCGCTTGAACGGGCGGGGCGCCGAGCGCAGCGCCAGGGCCGCGATGACCGCGACCAGGCACAGGCCGTACAGGATCGTGAAGATCGGCTTCGCCTGGCGTCCCGCGTACAGGCCGTGGACCAGCGCGAAGCACCAGGCCGGGTAGGCCAGCATGTGCATCGCGCGCCAGCGCGCCGCGACCGGGGCCGGGGAGGCGAACCGGCTGCGCAGTGCGCCGGTGACGGCCGTGAAGATCATGAGCAGGCCGGCCATGGAGCCCATGCCGATGAGACCTGAGGTGCCGGTGACGCCGAGGCTGAAGGGGATCAGCGCGGCGATCAGCGTGACGTGGTCGAGTGCCAGCTTGACCGAGACGTGGAGCAGCAGGAACGCGACCGAGGAGACGGCGGTCGTCCGGTGCACGGCCTGTGCGATCAACCGCTGACGGGTGTTCAGGAAGACCCGGTCGGTCGCGACCAGGCCCCAGATGACCGAGCAGGAGAGGGCGACCAGTGACAGCACGCCGGCGCCGAAGTTGAGGAAGTCCTGGACCGAGTCACCTCCGACCAACACGATCACCGGTATGAGCAGCAGCATGGCAGCCGTCGCCATCCCGGAGGCCGAACGGCCCGTCCTGGGAAGCGAACTGTTACTACGAGGGTTCATGGGGGCAACTCCGAGCGGTTCGGGAAGGCGGTCCCGCGTCGAACTCTAAGTCGAGACATACCGAGGAGTACGAGGTTTGAGTTATTGCGCTGTTACCAAAGGGCTGTGAGGCCGTTGTGATGTCCCATAGGGGTTGTTACGCGAAGTAATTTTTGAACCTGGTTCAGGTTTTACTGTGTGGCGATTCACGTGCCCGCCGGGGCCTGAGGTCGCCGTGGGGGAGTCATGTGTGGGTCCTGTGTGGACTCTCGGGACTGGTTGCGGGCGTGGCATGCGGTGCCCTGCGCCCCCGGGAACTCCGTCGCGGCGCGCTCGACGGCTGCGGTACCCTGACGCCATGCGTGCCGTACGCCTTCTGCTTAGCGAGCCGCGCTGATCAGTCCCGACCGCTGACGAATCGTGGTCGGCATCGGCGCGGCGTCCCCTCCTGTGTGAGGGGATTTTTCATTTCCAGCCGCTGGCAGAGACGATCGATGGAGCTTTGAGGACCATGAGCGAGACGAACCCCGCTGCCACCACCGAGGTGGCGGCGCCGCACCGCTACACGGCCGCCATGGCGGCCGACATCGAGGCACGCTGGCAGGACTTCTGGGACGCCGAGGGCACATACGCCGCCCCGAACCCGAGCGGGGATCTGGCGGACGACCCGGAGCTGGCCGCCAAGCCCAAGAAGTTCATCATGGACATGTTCCCTTACCCCTCCGGTGCGGGTCTGCACGTCGGCCATCCGCTGGGCTACATCGCGACCGACGTGTTCGCCCGTTTCCAGCGCATGACCGGCCACAACGTCCTGCACACCCTGGGCTTCGACGCCTTCGGCCTGCCCGCCGAGCAGTACGCCGTGCAGACCGGCACGCACCCGCGGGTGTCCACCGAGACCAACATCGAGAACATGAAGGTCCAGCTGCGCCGGCTGGGCCTGGGCCACGACAAGCGCCGGTCCTTCGCCACGATCGACCCGGCCTACTACAAGTGGACCCAGTGGATCTTCCTGCAGATCTTCAACTCCTGGTACGACGAGGAGGCGGACAGAGCCCGCCCGATCGCCGCCCTGATCGCCCAGTTCGAGAGCGGCGAGCGTGCCGTACCCGGTGACCACGCGCGCGCGTGGAACCAGCTGACCGCCACCGAGCGCGCCGACGTCCTGGGCGAGTACCGCCTGGCGTACGCCTCCGAGGCGCCCGTCAACTGGTGTCCGGGACTGGGCACCGTACTGGCGAACGAGGAGGTCACCGCGGACGGCCGCTCCGAGCGCGGTAACTTCCCCGTCTTCAAGGCCAAGCTGCGCCAGTGGAACATGCGCATCACCGCCTACGCCGACCGGCTGCTGAACGACCTGGACGCGCTGGACTGGCCCGAGGCCATCAAGCTGCAGCAGCGCAACTGGATCGGCCGCTCCGAGGGCGCCCGCGTCGACTTCCCCGTGGACGGCGACGCCATCACGGTCTTCACCACCCGCCCCGACACCCTGTTCGGCGCCAGCTACATGGTCCTGGCGCCCGAGCACCCGCTGGTCGAGAAGTTCACCCCGGCCGCCTGGCCCGAGGGCACCCACGACGTCTGGACGGGCGGCCACGCCACGCCCGCCGAGGCTGTCGCCGCCTACCGCGCCCAGGCCGCCTCGAAGTCCGACGTCGAGCGGCAGGCCGAGGCCAAGGACAAGACCGGCGTCTTCATCGGCTCGTACGCGACCAACCCGGTCAACGGCGAGCAGATCCCCGTCTTCATCGCCGACTACGTCCTGATGGGCTACGGCACCGGCGCGATCATGGCCGTACCGGCGGGCGACCAGCGCGACTTCGAGTTCGCGCGCGCCTTCGAGCTGCCGATCCCCTGCATCGTCGAGCCGACCGACGGGCGCGACACCGACACCTCGACGTGGGACAACGCCTTCGGGGCCTACGACGCGAAGATCATCAACTCGGCCAACGACGACATCTCGCTGGACGGGCTGGCCGTCGCCGACGCCAAGGCGCGCATCACCGAGTGGCTGGAGCGCAAGGGCATCGGCCGCGGCACCGTCAACTTCCGGCTGCGCGACTGGCTGTTCAGCCGGCAGCGCTACTGGGGCGAGCCCTTCCCGATCGTCTACGACGAGGACGGCGTCGCCCACTCGCTGCCCGAGTCGATGCTGCCCCTGGAACTGCCCGAGGTCGAGGACTACTCGCCGCGCACCTTCGACGCGGACGACGCGGACACCTCCCCGGAGACGCCGCTGTCCCGCAACGCGGACTGGGTCAACGTCACCCTGGACCTGGGTGACGGCCGCGGCCCGCAGAAGTACCGCCGCGAGACCAACACCATGCCCAACTGGGCGGGTTCCTGCTGGTACGAACTGCGCTACCTGGACCCGAACAACGACCAGAAGCTGGTCGACCCGGCCATCGAGCAGTACTGGATGGGCCCCCGCGAGGGCCAGCCCCACGGCGGCGTCGACCTGTACGTCGGCGGCGCCGAGCACGCCGTGCTGCACCTGCTGTACGCGCGCTTCTGGTCCAAGGTCCTGTTCGACCTGGGGCACGTCTCCTCGGTCGAGCCGTTCCACAGGCTGTTCAACCAGGGCATGATCCAGGCCTTCGTGTACCGCGACAGCCGTGGCATCGCCGTACCGGCCGCCGAGGTGGAGGAGCGCGACGGCGCCTACTTCTATGCGGGCGAGAAGGTCACCAGGCTGCTGGGCAAGATGGGCAAGTCCCTGAAGAACGCGGTCACTCCGGACGAGATCTGTGCCGAGTACGGGGCGGACACGCTGCGCCTGTACGAGATGGCGATGGGCCCCCTGGACGTGTCGCGGCCGTGGGACACGCGCGCGGTGGTGGGCCAGTACAGGCTGCTGCAGCGGCTGTGGCGCAACGTCGTCGACGAGAACAGCGGCGAGGTCACCGTCGTCGACACCGAGGCCGACGAGACGACTTTGCGTGCCCTGCACAAGGCGATCGACGGAGTCCGCCAGGACCTGGAGGGCCTGCGGTTCAACACCGCCATCGCCAAGGTCACCGAGCTGAACAACCACCTGACCAAGGCGGGCGGTCCGGTGGCGCGCACGGTCGCCGAGGCCCTGGTGCTGCTGGTCGCGCCGCTGGCCCCGCACATCGCCGAGGAACTGTGGCGCAGGCTGGGCCACCCCGACTCGGTCGTCCACCAGGACTTCCCGGTCGCGGATCCCGCGTACGTCGTGGACGAGAGCGTGACCTGCGTCGTGCAGATCAAGGGCAAGGTCAAGGCGCGCCTGGAGGTCTCGCCCTCGATCTCCGACGACGAGCTGGAGAAGGTGGCGCTGGGTGACGACAAGGTCGTGGAGGCGCTGGCCGGCGCGGGGATCCGCAAGGTGATCGTGCGGGCGCCGAAGCTGGTCAACATCGTCACGGCGTAGGTCCGGACGCCGGTGCGGGCATTGGCGCAGGATTTGTCGCAGATCTAGGCGTGGGCGGTCCGCCAGGCCGCTCGGGGTAGTCCCCTACGGGCAGGTTCGGGGTTCTTTTGGAACTCAGGGCCTGCCCTTTGCGTTTACGGTTGAAGAGCGGCTCGAAGGCCGCGACCGGTAGGAGGAGGAGCGTCGTGCAAGTCGCTGTCGCAGTTGTTGCCCTGCTCTTCCTGCTGTTCGTCGTGCTGGGCGTGTACGCGACCGTGAAGGTGGTCGGCGCGGCCAAGAGAGGTGTGGACCGGACGATCTCGCAGGCCCGCCGCACGGTCGAGGACACCACGCTGCGCGCCAAGACGTACGCCCAGCCCGGCCCGGCCGGCGAGCTGGCCCAGCTCAGGCTCAAGCTGCGTACGTCGATGCGGGCCACACAGGACGCGCTGCACGCGGGCGTGGCCGAGGACGAGTCCCTCAAGGAGTCCCTCGGCCTCTTCGAGCGGCTCAGCGCGCATGGCCACGAGCTGGACGCCGAACTCAAGCGACTGGAGTCCGAGCCCGACCGGGCGACGCTCGCCGCGCGACTGCCCGACCTGCGCGAGCGCACCGACCAGATCACGCAGGCGGCCGACTCGCTGCGCTGGGCGGCCCGGGACCGGGCGACCCGTTTCGCGGGCGACGACCTGGACGCCCTGAGGACCCAGATAGACGTCGAGGCGGGTGCCCTGCGGCACTGGACGACCACGGAGCCCACGCCTGCCGCGACACCCACGACGACTTCCACCCCTGCTCCGCCGCCGTGGCCCGCGGCCCCGGCAGCCGACGGGGCCGCGGCTCAGCAGACCTGGCCGGACAACCCGGACGCGCGCCGGGCCGCCGAACCGACCCGGCCCGCCATCACCCCGCCGGTGCAACAGCCCACCTACCCCTGGCAGAAGAAACCCCGTCCCGAGAGCACGACTTGATCCGGCGAGCCCACTCCGGTCCCGCCGCAGGTGAAAGGGGCGGGCTGCCGCCCAGGCGCTACGGCAGGTAACCTCCAGCTCATGTCCCGCCATGTCGCTATCGTCACCGATTCAACGGCCTACCTGCCGCCGCGGACGATGGAGCGCCACGGCATCATCGCGGTGCCGCTGACCGTGGTTCTCGGTGACCGGGCCCTCGAAGAGGGCACCGAGATCTCGGCCCGTTCCCTGGCCCAGGCACTCCAGAAGCGCCGATCCGTCACCACCTCGCGTCCCAGCCCCCAGCTCTTCGCGGAGACCTACCGCAAGGTCGCCGAGTCCGGCGCCACCGGCATCGTCTCGCTGCACCTCTCCGCCGAGTTCTCCGGCACGTACGACGCCGCGGTCCTGGCGGCTCGTGAGGCGCCGGTGCCCGTACGGGTGGTGGACACCGGCATGGTCGCGATGGCCCTCGGATTCTGCGCACTGGCCGCGGCCGAGGCGGCGGAAGCGGGCGGCACGGTGGATGAGGCCGTCACGGCCGCGGAGAAGCGGGCCGCGGGCACGTCCGCGTACTTCTACGTCGACACCCTCGACTATCTGCGCCGCGGCGGTCGGATAGGTGCCGCGCAGGCACTCTTCGGCTCCGCCCTCGCGGTGAAGCCGCTGCTGCAGTTGGACGGCGGACGTATCGAGCTGCTGGAGAAGGTACGAACGGCGTCCAAGGCCATCGCCCGCCTGGAGGAGATCGCCGCCGACCGGGCCGGCAGTGCGCAGGTCGACATCGCCGTGCACCATCTGGCCGCCCCGGAACGGGCAGCGGCCCTCGCGGACCGGTTGCGAGTACGGGTGCCGGGACTGGCCGAGCTGCATGTGAGTGAGGTGGGGGCGGTGATCGGGGCGCATACGGGACCTGGGTTGCTGGGAGTGGTTGTTTCGCCTCGGTGAGGGGCTTCTGCGGGGCTCCGGCGGGTTCGACCTGTGCGCGGGAGGCCTGTGTGCAGCACTCGTTCGGGT
The DNA here is from genome assembly GCF_036345175.1 of Streptomyces sp. NBC_00576. Taxonomy (NCBI): domain Bacteria; kingdom Bacillati; phylum Actinomycetota; class Actinomycetes; order Kitasatosporales; family Streptomycetaceae; genus Streptomyces; species Streptomyces sp. NBC_00576. Next base: position 7,506,321 of record NZ_CP107780.1, read on the forward strand.
GATGGAGTTATCCACAACCAATGGGTAATCCACCGGAATTGAGCAAGATCATCGCGGGTGTGGTGGATTGCTCCATCCTCGGCGCATGGCACTTCGATCACGTTCACGCGCCACCACTGCGACCAGCGGCCCCGGCCGCGGCCCGATGTCCGACGGCCGCGTCTGTCACGGCCATCGCCGTCCCCGTAGCCGAGCCCGACAGCATCAGGCGTCGGCCGACGAGCTCCGCCGACGGGCAGAGGTGCTCTTCGGTGAACGGGCACTCGAACGAAGGGAGTTGGGGAACGGGCCGCCGGGTGGTGAGCGGGACGCGGGTGTGGTGGACTGCGGGGAGGGGGCGCGGTTCGCGGCCTCCGCTGCCGGTGGCATCGGCCAGGAACACCGGGCACCGACGGCACGCCTTGATGTTCCCGTCGATGTCCCCGGTGGGCGTGCGGGCGTCGGCGGGGAGGCGCCTCGTGCGGCGGAAGCGGTGGGCAGCGGTGCCGAGGACGGTCCGGCTGCCGGGGCTTGGCAGGAACGGGCCGGGCTTGCGGTGCGGGAGCGGATGCCCGTGTGGTTGCAGGCGCGGTGCGGTCTGGAGCGGCGGAGCGTGGTGGCGCTCACGGTGGTGCTGGTCGCTGCCGCGGTGCTTGCCGGACAGCACTTCTGGACGGGGCGCGTCCAGTCCGTTCGGGCGCCGGAGGTGGTTCGGGCGGCGCCGCTCGGGGCGGCACGGGCCGCGGGCGGCACGGCCGGTCCCCGGGGTGTCGTGGCAGGGGCTGGCGCACCGATCGTGGTGGACGTCAGCGGCAAGGTGCGGGAGCCGGGGGTTCATCGGCTGCCGGCCGGGTCCAGGGTCGCCGACGCATTGCAGGCCGCGGGTGGGGTGCGTCCCGGTACGAAGACCGAGGGGCTCAACCGCGCGCGGTTCCTGGTGGACGGCGAACAGGTGGTGGTCGGCGGGGCGGTGCCTCCACCGGGGGCGGTCGTGGGCGGTGCGGTCGGCTCGGCCGGCGTGGGAACGGGAGGCTCCGTGGGCGGGGCGGTGGCTGCACCGGCGGCGCCTGTTCCGTTGAACACGGCCACCGTGGAACAGCTCGACACCTTGCCCGGGGTCGGCCCCGTGCTGGCGCAGCACATCATCGACTACCGCACCCAGCACGGTGGATACCGGTCCGTGGACGAACTGCGCGAGGTGAACGGCATCGGAGACCGGCGCTTCGCCGACCTGCGAAATCTCGTGCAGCCATGAGTCGGGTACCGCCCACGTCGGAATCCGATGGTCCGCCTCGGAACGCGGTGGCCGGGGCCGCGCACGAGGAGCCTCGCCCGCTCGACGACCAGGTCACTGCCGACCGTCGGGCACCGCGCGCCCGCCGGTCCGTGCACGCTGCCTCGGGGAAACGGCTGGGGGATGCCAATCCCCGGCAGGAAGGGCCGACGGACCTGCGGTTGGTGCCGCCCGCGCTGGCTGCCTGGGCGACGGCGGCACTGGCGCTGGATGTCCCGCCCGGCTGGGTCACCGGCGTCGCGGTCGTCTGTTCGGTCGTGGCCGGCGTGCTCCTGCTGGTCGGCCGTACCTCGGAGGGATCCAGTCTCTCGCCGGTGCGACAACCCCGGTGGGGTGGCTGGTCGCGGGTTTCCGTGGCCGGCGTGCTGCTCTGTGTCGCAGCGGCTGCCGTCTCCGCCGGCCTGCACGGGGCCGATCTGCGGCGGGGGCCTGTGCCGGGGCTGGCGCGGCAGTACGCCGGCGTGACGGCCGAGTTGGAGGTCACCTCCGATCCACGGCTCACCCGGCCCCGGATCCAGGGCGCTCACGCCGCGCCGAGCGCCGTACTGCTCGACGCCGAGGTCCGGCGGATCGAGGAGCCGGACGGAAGCACGGTGGCGACGCGGACGCCCGTGCTCGTGACAGTCGACGTGAGCGCGAAGCCGACGAAGACGGGCTCCTTCCGCCGGGCGACCGAGGAGGCGGCGGATGGGCCGGAGCATTCGCCCTGGCTGGGGCTGCTGCCGTCCACGCGGTTGCGTGTGACCGGACGGCTCGTGCCCGCGCTGACGAGCGGTGACCGGATCGCGGCCGTGCTGCGGGTACGGGAGCGGGCGGCGCCGGAGGTGGTGCGGGAACCGTCGGCGCCGCAGCGGTTCGCGGGACGGCTGCGTGCGGGGCTGCGGGACGCCACCGAGGACCTGCCGGCGGATGCGCGGGCGCTGCTGCCCGGGCTGGTCGTCGGGGACACCTCACGCGTCACATCCGAACTGGACGAGGCGTTCAAGGAGACCGACCTCACGCATCTGATGGCCGTCAGCGGGGCGAATTTCACTATTCTCCTCGCCCTGCTCATCGGCCCGCCCGCCCTCGCCCAGCAGGTCGAACGGCGTGGCCTCGCACCCCGCCTGGGCATTTCCCTCCGGACGACCGCACTGTTCGGCAGCGTGCTCACCCTGGGATTCGTCATTGTGTGCAGACCCGACCCGAGTGTGCTGCGGGCCGCGGCCTGCGGCTCCGTCGCGCTGCTCGCCCTCGCGACCGGGCGTCGCCGGTCACTGATCCCGGCGCTCGCGACAGCGGTTCTGCTCCTGGTGCTGTACGACCCGTGGCTGGCGCGGAGTTACGGCTTCCTGCTCTCCGTCCTCGCCACCGGTGCACTTCTCACCCTCGCGCCCCGCTGGAGCCCGGCGTTGCGCAGGCGAGGGGTGCCGCCGCGGCTGGCCGAGGCGCTGGCCGCAGCCGGCGCCGCGCAGGCCGTGTGCGCGCCGGTCGTGGCGGTGCTGTCGGCGCGGGTGAGCCTGGTGGCGGTGCCGTGCAACCTGCTCGCGGAGTTCGCGGTCGCCCCGGCCACCGTGCTGGGCTTCGCGGCACTGGCCACGGCGCCGGTGGCCATGCCGGTGGCGAAAGCGCTGGCCTGGGGCGCGAGTTGGCCCGCCGGGTGGATCGTGGACATCGCCCGTACGGGAGCGGCGCTGCCCGGCGGGGGAGTGGACTGGCCGGGCAGCTGGACGGGCGCGCTGCTGCTGGGGCTGTGCATGGTGCTCGTCGTGTTCGCCGGCGCGCGTCTGCTCAGGCATCCATGGTGGTGCGCGGCCTGCGGGGTGCTGTTGCTCCTCGTGGTGGTGCGGCCGGCGCCGCTGACCAGGGTGATCACGGGGTGGCCGCCGCCGGGTTGGCGGTTCGCGATGTGCGATGTGGGGCAGGGGGACGCGACCGTCCTCGCGGCGGGCGAGGGCACCGGTGTGGTCGTGGACGCGGGCCCCGAACCGGCACTGGTCGACCACTGTCTGCGCGAACTCGGCATCACCAAGGTGCCCCTCGTGATCCTCACCCACTTCCACGCGGACCACGTCGCCGGGCTGCCCGGCGTACTGCGCGGGCGCTCGGTGGGCGCGATCGAGACGACGGGGTTCGAGGAGCCCGAGGACCAGGCCGAGTTCGTGCTGAGGGAGGCGGCGGCCCGGCGTATCCCGGTGACGCGCGCCGTCGCCGGTGAGCGGCGTCGGACGGGTGACCTCGACTGGGAGGTGCTGTGGCCGCAGCCGGCCCCCGCACCCGAGCCGGAGGGCGCCAACGACGCCAGTGTCACCCTGCTCGTACGGTCGGCGGGGCTGCGCCTGCTGCTCCTCGGGGATCTGGAACCCCCGGCCCAGCGCGCGCTGTTGAGCTCGCCGGCCGCTACGGAAGTACGTGCTGTCGACGTCCTGAAGGTCGCCCACCACGGGTCGGCCTATCAGGACCCGGACCTCATACGGGCGGCGGCTCCGAGGCTGGCGCTCATCTCCTGCGGCGCGGACAACACGTACGGGCATCCCGCTCCCAGCACGGTGGCGGCGCTCAGGGACGGGGGCGCCGTGGTGCTGCGGACGGACGAGGACGGGGCATTGGCGGTCGGCGGTGCGGGCCGGGAGCTGCGGGTGGCGAGAAACTGAGGCCATGAACTCCGCACAGGCTGAGGCCTACCTCCGTCGGCTGAGCGTCGAACGCCCGGTGTCGCCCACCCTCGACGCGCTGCGCGAGCTGCAACTGCGGCATCTGGTGTCGGTGCCCTTCGAGAACCTGTCGATCCATCTCGGCGAGGACATCGTCCTGGAGGAGAACCGGCTGTTCGACAAGGTGGTGGGCGCCCGTCGGGGCGGGTTCTGCTACGAACTCAACGGTCTCTTCGGGGCGTTGCTGACCGCGCTGGGCTTCGACGTCACGCTGCTGGCGGCGCGGGTGTACGGCGACGAGGAGCGGCTCGGGATCCCGTACGACCATCTCGCGCTGCGGGTGCGGACGGTGGACGGCGGTGACTGGCTGGTCGACGTGGGCTTCGGGGCGCACAGTCACTGTCCGCTGGCGATCGGGCAGCGGCGCGAGCAGGAGGATCCCGGAGGTACGTTCCTGGTCGTCGAGGCGGGGCCGGACGCGGCTGGAGCACGGGGCGGCGGGGCGGACGCGGACTCGGCCGACCTGGACGTGGTCCAGGACGGCAGTCGCCGGTACCGGCTGGAACTGCGGCCCCGAGCGCTGGGTGACTTCGTGGCCGGGGCCTGGTGGCACAGCACCTCCCCGGAGTCACACTTCACGCGGTCGCTGGTCTGTTCGAGGGTCACGGAGGACGGAGGGAGGATCACGCTCAGCGGCCGAAGTCTCACGGTGACAGCGCCGGGTGGGGAAAGGGAGGCGAGAGAACTGGGGGCGGACAGCGAGGTGCTCTCCGTGTACCGGGAGCGGTTCGGGGTCGAGCTGTCGGGTGTGCCGAGTGTTCGGAAGCCGGGTGGGGGCAACTGAGGCGGCTGGATCGGCCGCTTGCCTTGCCATGGGCTTCGTGAGCTGTTCTGTGGTGGCGAGCCGGGGGTGCTCGGCGTAGCGGAAAATGTCTCCGTGAGCGACGTGAGACATGTACTGGTGCTGCCCGACCGTGATGCCGCCGAGGAGGTGGTCGAGGCGCTGCGTGAACGGTTCGGCCTTGGTGAGGAGCCCCAGCTCGTACGGGATGCGCTGGCCGGTGAGGACGATGCGGAGGATGCGCAGTGGCTCGTGGTGCTGCGGGACGAGGCGGGGCGGCTGGATGCGACGGAGCTGGACGAGTTCGTGGGGGAGTGGGAGGGATGGCGTGAGGAGCCGTAGCGATAGTCCCGGGCGTCTGCTGGAGCCTCCGGTGGGTCTGGTGGGCGGCGGCGTTGTCAGTGGCTCGTGGGATGCTTTCGGGGATGGCCAAGAAGACCGCACATGACGACCCTCTCGCCCCCGTCACGCTTGCCGTGGGCCAGGAGGACCTCCTGCTCGACCGTGCAGTGCGGGAGGTGGTGGCCGCCGCCCGGGCCGCCGACGCCGACACGGACGTACGAGACCTGACCTCGGACCAGTTGCAGCCGGGCACGCTGGCCGAGCTGACCAGTCCGTCGCTCTTCGCGGAGCGGAAAGTCGTGGTCGTACGCAACGCGCATGATCTGTCGGCCGACACGATCAAGGACGTGAAGGCGTACTTCGGGGCGCCCGCGGAGGAGATCACCCTCGTGCTGCTGCACGCGGGCGGAGTCAAGGGCAAGGGGCTGCTCGACGCGGCGCGCAAGGCGGGGGCGCGGGAGGTGGCGTGTCCCAAGATGACGAAGCCGGCGGATCGGCTGGCGTTCGTGCGGTCGGAGTTCCGGGCCACGGGTAGATCCGCCACACCTGAGGCGTGTCAGGCGCTCGTCGACTCGATCGGGAGTGACCTGCGGGAGCTGGCGTCCGCGGTGACCCAGCTCGTCGCGGATGTCGAGGGGACGATCGACGGGGCTGTGGTCGGGCGGTACTACACGGGGCGGGCAGAGGCGTCGAGCTTCGAGGTCGCCGACCGGGCCGTCGAGGGGCGGGCGGCGGAGGCGCTGGAGGCGTTGCGGTGGTCGTTGTCGACCGGGGTGGCGCCTGTGTTGATCACCAGTGCGTTGGCGCAGGGGGTGCGGGCCATCGGGAAGTTGTCCTCCGCGAGGGGTGGGCGGCCGGCGGATCTTGCTCGGGAGCTGGGGATGCCGCCGTGGAAGATCGATCGGGTGCGGCAGCAGATGCGGGGATGGACTCCGGATGGAGTTGCTGAGGCGTTGCGGGCCGTGGCTGAGGCTGATGCGGGGGTGAAGGGGGGCGGGGATGATCCGGAGTACGCGTTGGAGAAGGCTGTTGTGGTGATTGCCCGGGCGGCTCGGTCTCGGGGGCGGGGGTAGGGGGGCGCCCCCGCCGCCCTTACACGTCCCATCCTGTTCCTGGGGGGCTGCGCCCCCAGACCCCCGCTCCGGCCCTGAACGGGCCTAGCCCTCAATCGCCGGACGGGCTGGAAATGCGGGCCGGTGCTCCTGCTGTAGAGGCGGCGTCGGCGTTCATGCCGAAGGCCCCGGTCTCTGTCCTGGGGTGGACAGGTGCCGGGGCCTTCGGGGGAAGCTTCTGCTGGTGTTGCTGGTGGCTTCACGCCCGCGTGGCGAACGCAGATCGTGCGTGGAGCCGGGGTGCCGGGTGGGAGCGGGAGAGAGGGCCCGCTGGGTCCTTCCGGCGGTTGGATCAGATCAAGGAAAGAGAGGTTCAGCCCTTGAGGGTGGCGACCTTGGAAGCAAGCGCCGACTTCTTGTTGGCGGCCTGGTTCTTGTGGATGACGCCCTTCGAGACGGCCTTGTCGAGCTGACGCGCGGCAGCGCGCTGAGCCTCGGTGGCCTTCGCGACGTCACCCGCGGCAGCGGCCTCGCGGGCCTTGCGGATCGCGGTCTTCAGGGAGGACTTGACGGCCTTGTTGCGCAGCCGGGCCTTCTCGTTGGTCTTGATCCGCTTGATCTGGGACTTGATGTTCGCCACGAATGAGCCTTTTCAGGTTCAGGTACACGAGGGCACGCCTCATGCACCGTTTGATTGCTTCTTGGTTTTACTGCACCTGTGTCTCCTGCTGAGAGGGCATGAGACACAACGAACCAGGCTACCAGTCGCCCCCCGGACAGCCCAATCCGGTCGCCCGGGTCCAGGGCGGTCTCCGGCTCGGCATGTGCGAAACCGCCCAAACCGGTCACCGCTCCCCGCCCGTGGGACCATGGAGCCTACGTATCGATCCGACCCGAGACCGCAGACACTGCGGACGCCTCAAGAATCAGGACCCTGCGTGCCCGCGATCCCTAGCCATGTGCCCGAGCCGAGCCGTACCGACCCGGCGCTGATCCGCAATTTCTGCATCATCGCGCACATCGACCACGGCAAGTCCACGCTCGCCGACCGGATGCTCCAGCTGACCGGAGTGGTCGACCAGCGGCAGATGCGCGCCCAGTACCTCGACCGCATGGACATCGAGCGGGAGCGCGGCATCACGATCAAGTCCCAGGCGGTGCGTCTGCCGTGGGCGCCGACCGACGGGGACGGGGGCGGTCAGGGCAGGACTCATATCCTGAACATGATCGACACCCCGGGACACGTCGACTTCACATACGAGGTCTCGCGGTCGCTCGCGGCCTGTGAGGGGACCGTTCTCCTGGTCGACGCCGCCCAGGGCATCGAGGCCCAGACCCTCGCCAACCTGTACCTGGCGATGGAGAACGAGCTCACCATTGTCCCGGTGCTGAACAAGATCGACCTGCCGGCCGCCCAGCCGGAGAAGTTCTCTGAGGAACTCGCCAACCTCATCGGCTGCCAGCCCGAGGACGTGCTCAAGGTCTCGGCGAAGACCGGCATCGGTGTGGACGCGCTCCTGAACCGCGTCGTCCGCGACGTCCCGGCCCCGGTCGGCGTCAAGGACGCCCCCGCCCGCGCGATGATCTTCGACTCGGTCTACGACTCCTACCGGGGCGTGGTCACGTACGTCCGTGTCATCGACGGCCAGCTCAACAAGCGCGAGCGCATCAAGATGATGTCGACCGGCGCCACCCACGAGCTCCTCGAGATCGGCGTCTCGTCCCCTGAGATGACCTCGGCCGACGGCATCGGCGTCGGCGAGGTGGGCTACATCATCACCGGCGTGAAGGACGTCCGTCAGTCCAAGGTCGGTGACACGATCACCAGCAAGGAGAAGGGCGCTACCGAGGCCCTCGGCGGGTACAAGGACCCCAAGCCGATGGTCTTCTCGGGCCTCTACCCGCTGGACGGCTCGGACTACCCCGACCTCCGCGAGGCGCTGGACAAGCTCCAGCTCAATGACGCCGCCCTGGTCTACGAGCCGGAGACCTCCGCGGCCCTCGGTTTCGGCTTCCGCGTCGGCTTCCTCGGCCTGCTGCACCTCGACGTCATCCGTGAGCGCCTGGAGCGCGAGTTCAACCTCGAACTCATCGCCACCGCGCCCAACGTGGTCTACCGCGTGATCATGGAGGACGGGAAGGAGCACACGGTCACCAACCCGAGCGAGTTCCCCGAGGGCAAGATCGACAAGGTCTTCGAGCCGGTCGTCCGGGCCACGATCCTCGCTCCCAGCGAGTTCATCGGCTCGATCATGGAGCTCTGCCAGACCCGCCGGGGCACCCTTCTCGGCATGGACTACCTCTCCGAGGACCGCGTCGAGATCCGTTACACGCTCCCCCTCGCCGAGATCGTCTTCGACTTCTTCGACAACCTGAAGTCCAAGACCCGCGGCTACGCCTCCCTGGACTACGAGCCCACCGGCGAGCAGGACGCCTCGCTGGTGAAGGTCGACATCCTGCTGCACGGCGACCGCGTCGACGCCTTCTCCGCCGTCACCCACCGGGACGCGGCTTACGCGTACGGCGTACGGCTTGTCGCCAAGCTGCGCGAGCTGATCCCGCGCCAGGCCTTCGAGATCCCCATCCAGGCGGCCATCGGGTCGCGGGTCATCGCCCGCGAGACCATCCGCGCGATCCGCAAGGACGTTCTCGCCAAGTGCTACGGCGGTGACATCTCGCGTAAGCGGAAGCTGCTGGAGAAGCAGAAGGAGGGCAAGAAGCGGATGAAGATGGTGGGCTCTGTGGAGGTTCCGCAGGATGCCTTCATCGCCGTCTTGTCCAGCGATGAGAACGCCGGGTCGGGCAAGGGCAAGAAGTAGCCGACGCCGGCCCGCGGGAATCGGGAGATCGGGGGCTCGTCGTGTGAGAACGCGGCGGGCCCCCTTCGTGTGCGTACCGTCGGGCCTGCAGGAAGCGAACAGTCGCTCTCCGCACGAAGTGACAGGCCGTCGCCCCTTACGCGCCGGGCGGTCGCGCCTTACTCTGATCTCTGCTCGGTAGTTACTCGCGAGTTAAACAACAGCCGCAAATGAGCCAGCCGCCGCATTGCCGCGGGCCCCGGAGGATGTCGTGAGCGACACACAGACCTTGATCGAGAACCGTCCGCCGTCCGTCGCCGGTCTTTTCCTGGACCGCGTGGCCGCAACGCCGGACGCCGAGGCCTACCGCTACCCGGTGCCCCCGGCCGCTGGTGAGGGCCCGGACGACTGGAAGTCGCTGACCTGGGCACAGGCCGCCGAGCGGGTCTACGCCATCGCGGCAGGCCTCATCGAACTGGGCGTACAGCCGGAGCAGCGCGTCGCGCTCGCCTCCGCCACCCGCGTCGAGTGGATCCTCGGCGACCTGGGCATCATGTGCGCCGGCGCCGCCACGACCACGGTGTATCCGCAGACCAACGCCGAGGAGTCGGCCTTCATCCTCGCCGACTCCGCCAGCAAGGTGCTGATCGCCGAGGACGCGACCCAGCTCGCCAAGGCGCAGGAGAAGCGCGCCGAGCTGCCCGAACTCACCCATGTCGTGGTCATCGACCCGGCCGGCGTCGAGAGTGGCGACGGGGTGCTCACCCTCGCCGAGCTGGAGCAGCGCGGTGCCGCGTACCTGGAGAAGAACCCGGACCTGATCAAGGAGCGGGTCGGGGCCATTACGAAAGACCAGCTCGCGACCCTTATCTACACCTCCGGCACCACCGGCCGGCCCAAGGGTGTCCGTCTGCCGCACGACAACTGGTCGTACATGGCGAAGGCGACCGCGGCGACCGGGCTGATCAGCGCCGAAGACGTGCAGTATCTGTGGCTCCCGCTCGCACACGTCTTCGGCAAGGTGCTCACCTCCGGCCAGATCGAGGTCGGGCACGTCACCGCCGTCGACGGCCGTGTCGACAAGATCATCGAGAACCTGCCGGTGGTCGAGCCGACGTACATGGCCGCCGTGCCGCGCATCTTCGAGAAGGTCTACAACGGGGTCGCGGCCAAGGCGCGGGCCGGTGGTGGCGCCAAGTACAAGATCTTCCAGTGGGCCTCCGAGGTCGCCCGCGAGTACGCCAAGGTCACCCAGGACAACTTCCGGCGCACCGGCACCGCCTCCGCGCCCTTCGGTCTCTCCGCGAAGCACAAGGTCGCCGACGCACTCGTCTTCTCCAAGATCCGCGAGGCCTTCGGCGGCAACCTGCGCGCCTGTGTCTCCGGATCGGCCGCCCTCGCACCTGACATCGGCTTCTTCTTCTCCGGCGCAGGCATCCACATCCTGGAGGGCTACGGCCTCACCGAGTCCTCCGCCGCCTCCTTCGTCAACCCCGGCGAGGCCTACCGCACCGGCACGGTCGGCAAGCCGCTGCCCGGCACGGAAGTCCGCATCGCGGATGACGGGGAGATCCTGCTGCGCGGGCCCGGGATCATGGAGGGGTACCACGGTCTGCCCGAGAAGACCGCCGAGGTGTTGGAGAGCGACGGGTGGTTCCACACCGGCGACATCGGTGAGTTGTCCCCGGACGGGTATCTGAGGATCACCGACCGCAAGAAGGACCTCATCAAGACGTCCGGCGGCAAGTACATCGCGCCGGCCGAGGTCGAGGGTCAGTTCAAGGGGGTCTGCCCGTACGTCTCCAACATCCTCGTGCACGGTGCCGACCGGAACTTCTGCACGGCGCTCATCGCGCTCGACGAACCGTCCATCCTGGGCTGGGCGAAGGACAACGGGCTTGACGGGAAGTCGTACGCGGAGGTGGTGGCCGCGCCGGCGACGGTTGCTCTCATCGAGGGGTATGTCAAGGAGCTCAACGGTGGGCTTCAGCGGTGGCAGACCATCAAGAAGTTCCGGTTGCTGCCGCGGGATCTCGATGTTGAGCATGGGGAGATCACGCCGAGTCTGAAGTTGAAGCGGCCGGTTGTTGAGCGGGAGTACAAGTACCTGATCGATGAGATGTATGCGGGGTCGCGGGAGGCGTAGCGCGGTCGCGGAGGGGTGGCGGGGGAGTGATGGCGGCTGCAGCGCCGCTGTGGCTGGTCGCGCAGTTCCCCGCGCCCCTTCCGTCAGGACAGGCGGCCCCTGTCCACCAGTTGACGTAGTGCGCGCACCTGGTCGATCAGCGTCGTCGTGTCCGGAGGGGTCTCCCCGGACAGCTGACGTTCCAGGTCCGCCAAGCGGGCGCTGAGTTCGCTGTCGGCCGCGTGTTCGCGGGTCAGTAGTCGTTCCAGTTGCTGGTTTTTTCTGTGCAGGTCCAGGAAGACCGTGACCTTCGCGCGTAGTACCCAGGGGTCGAACGGCTTCGTCAGGTAGTCGGCCGCGCCGGTCGCGTAGCCGCGGAAGGCGTAGCCCGCGTCGGAGTCCGTGCCCGTCAGGAAGATGATGGGGACGTCCTTGGTCTGGTCGAGCCGTTTGATGTTCGCGGCGGTCTCGAAGCCGTCCATGCCCGGCATCCGGATGTCCAGGAGGACGACCGCGAAGCGCCGGCGGAGCAGCGCCTTCATCGCCTCCTCGCCCGAACGCGCCCGTACCAGCGGCTCGTTGAGGGACCGCAGGACGGCCTCCAGCGCGATCAGGTTGTCCTCCATGTCGTCCACCAGGAGGATGCTCGCGCGCTCGTCGGTCGTTTCCTCAGCGCTCATGGTGGCTGTGCCTCACTCGGCCGTCGGCGGGATCGCGGGCTCCCCAGGTGTACGCGGTCCCGGTACCGTCGACCCGCTCGTCGTGCGTGCCGTCTCGTCCAGTGCCTCGTCGTTGGGGCGCTCGGGGTCCAGGAGCGCGCAGACCACGGTCAGCAGCTGGTCGACGTCGACGGGCTTGGGTACGTAGTCGTTGGCGCCGCGGGCGATCGACTTCTCCCGGTCGCCGGGCATCGCCTTGGCGGTGAGGGCGACGATGGGCAGGTCTGCCCAGCGCGGGGTGCGGCGGACGGCGGAGATCGTCTCGTAGCCGTCCATCTCCGGCATCATGATGTCCATCAGTACGAGTTCGACGTCCGGGTTGCGTTCCAGCGTCTCGATGCCTTCGCGGCCGTTCTCCGCGTACAGCACCGGCATCCCCACCCGCCCCAGGACATGGGTGAGCGCGAAGACGTTGCGGATGTCGTCGTCGACGATCAACACCCGGCGTCCGGGCAGTACTTGCCCGGCCCGGCCCACCTTCCACGCCTCCAGCTTGGTGGGTGCGGGCCAGGAGTCGTCCATGTCGTGGGCCGCGTAGGGCTCGGTGGACAGCCGCTCGGGCAGCGGCAGTTGAAGGTCCTCGGACTCGGCGCCGGACGTCGGACCCGTCGCCGGGTGGCCGGGGCTTACGACAGGGACGTACAGGGTGAAGGTCGAGCCCTTGCCCGGCACGCTCTCGGCGATGATCCTGCCGCCCAGCAGGCCGGCGATCTCCCGGCTGATGGACAGACCGAGGCCCGTGCCGCCGTACTTGCGGTTCGTTGTGCCGTCCGCCTGCTGGAAAGCCTCGAAGATCACCGGGAGTTTCTCGGCGGCGATACCGATGCCCGTGTCGGAGACGGCGAAGGCGATCACGTCGTCGCTGTTCTCGCGGGTGTAGAGGTGATCGGGATCGGTGATCCGGTTGACGCGCAGCTCGACCCGGCCGGCCGCGGTGAACTTGATCGCGTTGGAGAGAAGGTTGCGCAGAATCTGCTGGAGGCGCTGCTCGTCGGAGTACATCTCGCGCGGTACGTCGGCACCGACCGCCACCTCGAACGCGAGCCCCCGGTCGAGGGTGAGCGGGCGGAAGGTCGCGTGGACGTAGTCAAGGAGCTTGATCAGCGGCAGCTTCTTCGGTCGTACGTCCATCCGGCCGGCCTCGATCTTCGACAGGTCGAGGATGTCGTTGATGAGCTGGAGGAGGTCCGAGCCCGAGCGGTGGATCGTCGTCGCGAACTGGACCTCCTGGTCGGAGAGATGGCCGTCCGGGTTGTCCGAGAGCAGGCGGGCCAGGATGAGGAGGGAGTTCAGTGGGGTGCGCAGCTCGTGGGACATGTTCGCCAGGAACTCCGACTTGTACTGGGAGCTGGTCGCCAACAGGGCGGCCTTGTCCTCCAGTTCGGCGTTCGAGCGCTGCAACTCCGCCTGCTGCTTTTGGAGTTCGTCCGAGCGTTCCTGGAGCTGGATGGCGAGGCGCTGCGACTCGCCGAGCAGGGACTCCGTACGGGAGTTGGCGATGATCGTGTTGATCGCGACGCCGATCGTGTTCACGAACTGGTCGAAGAACGCCAGGTGGACGTCGGAGAAGCGGGAGAACGAGGCGAGTTCGATCACGCCGAGCAGTTTGTCCTCGAAGAGGATCGGGATGATCACGACGCTGGCCGGGGCGGCTTCCCCGAGGCCACTGTTGATCTTGATGTAGTCCGGCGGGGCCTCCTCCACCAGGATCCGCTTCTTCTCGCGCGCCGCCTGCCGCACCAGCCCGTGCACCGGCATCCCGCCCGTGTCGACCGTCGCCCCCTGCGCCGACCCGTATCCCGCGATGAACGCCAGCCCCTTGGCGGGCACCGGCGCGCGCAGGGTGGCGCTCTCCTCGTCCGGGTCGGCCAGGAAGAACGCCCCGTACTGCGCGTTCACCAGCGGGGTCAGCTCGCGCAGGATCAGGTCGGCGACCTCCATCAGGTCGCGGTGGCCCTGCATCAGGGCGGCCAGGCGGGCGAGGTTCGACTCCAGCCAGTCCTTGGCGCGGGTCGTCTCACGGAGGTTGGCCACCATCAGGTTGATGTTGTCCTTCAGCTCGGCGACCTCACCGCGGGTCTCCACCGAGATGGAACGGGACATGTCTCCCTGGGCCACCGCCGAGGCGACCTCGGCGATCGCACGGACCTGGGTGGTCAGGTTCAGGGCGAGTTCGTTCACGTTGGTCGTGAGGCGCTTCCAGGTGCCGTACACGCCCTCGACCCTTGCCTGGCCGCCGAGTTGGCCGTCGATGCCGACCTCGCGGGCCACCCGCGTCACCTCGGAGGAGAAGGAGGAGAGCGTGTCCACCATCGTGTTGATGGTGGTCTTCAGCTCCAGGATCTCGCCCCGGGCGTCCACGTCGATCTTCTTCGAGAGGTCGCCCTGTGCCACCGCCGTCGCCACCTGGGCGATGTTGCGGACCTGAGAAGTCAGGTTGTCCGCCATGTAGTTGACGTTGTCGGTCAGGTCCCGCCAGACGCCCGAGACGCCCAACACCTGGGCGCGCCCGCCGAGTCGGCCGTCGGTGCCGACCTCGCGGGCCACCCGCGTCACCTCGTCGGCGAAGGCGCGCAGCTGTTCCACCATCGTGTTGACGGTGTCCTTCAGTTCGAGGATCTCGCCGCGGGCGTCCACCGTGATCTTCTTCGACAGATTGCCGTTCGCGACCGCTGTCGTGACCTGCGCGATGTTCCGTACCTGTGAAGTCAGGTTCAGGGCCATGAAGTTGACGTTGTCGGTGAGGTCTTTCCAGACCCCCGAGACACCCCGTACCTGGGCCTGGCCGCCGAGGTTGCCTTCGGTGCCGACCTCGCGGGCGACCCGGGTGACCTCGTCGGCGAAGGCGGAGAGTTGGTCGACCATCGTGTTGATGGTCGACTTGAGTTCGAGGATCTCGCCCTTCGCCTCCACCGTGATCTTCTTGCCGAGGTCGCCCTGAGCCACGGCCGTGGACACAAGGGCGATGTTGCGGACCTGCGAAGTCAGGTTGTCCGCCATGAAGTTGACGTTGTCGGTCAGGTCCTTCCAGACGCCGGACACGCCTCGCACCTGGGCCCGGCCACCGAGGTTGCCTTCGGTGCCGACCTCGCGGGCGACTCGGGTGACCTCGTCGGCGAAGGCGGAGAGCTGGTCGACCATGGTGTTGATCGTCGACTTGAGCTCCAGGATCTCGCCCTGCGCGTCGACCGTGATCTTCTGGCTCAGGTCGCCGTTCGCGACGGCCGTCGTCACCTGGGCGATGTTGCGGACCTGCGAAGTCAGGTTCGACGCCATGAAGTTGACGTTGTCGGTCAGGTCCTTCCAGACGCCCGACACGCCCCGCACCTGCGCCCGGCCGCCCAACTGGCCCTCCGTGCCCACCTCGCGGGCCACCCGCGTCACCTCGTCGGCGAAGGCGGAGAGCTGGTCGACCATCGTGTTGACGGTCAGCTTCAGTTCGAGGAGCTCGCCGGTCGCCTCGACCGTGACCGTGCGGGTCAGATCGCCCCGGGCCACCGACGTGGTCACCAGGGCGATGTCACGGACCTGGGCGGTCAGCCGGGACGCCATCGTGTTGACCGCCTCGGTCACATCCCGCCAACTCCCCGACAGGCCCTGCACCTTGGCGCGTCCACCGAGCCGTCCCTCCGTACCGACCTCGCGCGCGACCCGGGTCACCTCGCCGGTGAACAACGACAACTGGTCGACCATCTTGTTCACGGTCCGGCCCAGCCGGCGCAGATCACCGCGCAACTCCCGGTTCCCGTCGTGCAGATCGACCCGCTGGGTCAGATCGCCGCCGGCCACCGCGTCCAGTACCCGCGTCGCGTTCGCCGCCGGGGCCACCAGGGCGTCAAGGAGCCCGTTCACGTCGTTGACTCGGGAGGTCCAGTGACCCTGACCGGGGCTCGCGGAGAGGCGCTCGTCGAGTCGGCCGTGCCGGACCATGTCCCGTCGTACGCGCTGCACCTCGGAGTTGAAGTGCAGATTGCGGTCCATGATCTGGTTGAACGCGGAGCTCAGTTCGGCGACCAGGCCATGGCCGGTTTCCGGCACCTTCGCGAAGTCGCCGTCCCGGGCCGCTGTCATCGCGGCGAGCAGCGGACGCAGATCGGATGCCCGAATCTGTCCGTCTTCGAGCACTTGCGTAGCACTGTTCTCACTCATGGCGGCCCACTTCGGTAACTCGGCGCTTATGGGCGTGGCCAGTCTGTCACTCTGTCCGCGTCCGCTGAGGTGTATTCGTACGAACTGCTCGGGGAGCTGCCCATGGGGGCCATTCCGACGCAACGGGAGACCGTGTCCTGGGCGCCGTCCCGTGCGCCGGGCCCGCCCGAGCGGCAGGGCGCGGACCGGCGCGCGGTCGCGCACGCCACGCTCGGTGGCGGCCCCCTCGCACCCGGCGCCGCCCGTGGCCTCGTACGCGCGGCCCTCGCCGAATGGGCCCAACTCGGCCTGCCCGGCGCCGAATCACTGCCCGAGCGGCTCATCGACGACGCCATGGTGGTCGTCAGCGAACTCGTCACCAACGCCGTCGTCCACGCGGGGACGGACGTGGAGCTGGCGTGCCGCCTGGAGACGTCGGGGGAGCCGGAGGAGGGAGAGGGGGAGGAAGCAGGGGCAGAGACAAGGGACGTCGTGCTCGTCGTCGAGGTGTCCGATCACCATCCCTCCCGCGCGCCCCGGGACGGGGGCGCCGAACCCTCGTACGACATACCGGAGTATGGGCGCGGCCTCCGCCTCGTCTCCGTACTGTCCGAGGCCTGGGGCGTCACCTACCGCACCGGCATCAAGACCGTCTGGGCGCGGCTCCCCGCCGAAGGAACGACGGCCGACGACGGCATCGAGGCGTACGCCGGCACACATGCCCTCGGGCACGGGTCACGGGTCGGCGAGATCTTCGCCCCCGAGCCGCCGCGCCACCCACATGACCAGGAGTGGCTCAATCACGGCGCCCTCTCCTTCCTCGCCGAGGCCTCCGACCTGCTCGCCGGACAACTCGACGAGGACCTCGTCGCCGCGCTCACCGGACAGCTCCTCGTGCCGCGCCTCGCCGACTGGTGCGCGGTGTGGCTGGAGGACGAGTCCATGGGGCGCGGGGGCGGCTGGAGCGACGGGGGCGGAGGCGGGAACGGCAGGCGGAGCGGGGGCAGCGGGTACACCGGGCCCGGACCGAGGCTCGCCCGGGTCTGGCACGGCAGCGAGGACCGTATCGAGGAGCTGCGCCGCGCCCTGGAGAAGGATCCGCCGCGCCCGCCCGACACCACCAGAACGGGGCCGGTCCCCGTGCCCTGGCCCGGCGAGGCGCTCGGCGGGCAAGGGCACGGGGACATCGGCGCCGCGCTCGCCTACCGGCTGGTCGCGGGCGGCCGGCCGCTCGGCACGCTGGTCATCGGGCGGGCCGGAATGATCCGCTTCCCCGACGAGGTCACCGGCCTGGTCGAGGATCTCAGCCGCCGCGTCGCGCTCGCCGTCGGCGCTGCCCGCCAGTACGCCCGCCAGGCCACCATCAGCCGGATCCTCCAGCGCGGGCTGCTGCCCGGTGCCGTCGCCGAGATCCCCGGCGTCAGCAGCGCCCTCGTCTACGAACCCTGCGACAAGGGCGGGCCCAGCGGCGACTTCTACGACCTCTTCCCGGCCGGCGACGGCCGCTGGTGCTTCGCCGTCGGCGACGTCCAGGGCAAGGGGCCGGAGGCCGCCGTGGTGATCGGCCTCGCCCGGCCCTGGCTGCGGCTGCTCGCCCGCGAGGGCTACCGCGTCGCCGACGTCCTCGACCGCCTCAACCAGCTGCTCCTCGACGATGCCACGGAGACGGCGGACGCGGCGGCCCGCGCGCTGGTCGCGGCGGACGGGCGAGCCGCTGTTCCGGTGGGGGCGATGGGGGTGGGTTCGGTCGCTTCGGCCGTCCCTGGCGTCCTGGCTTCGGTACGGCCGGGCGAGGGGCCGCAGACCCGGTTCCTCTCCCTTCTCTACGGCGAACTCGTGCCCTTCGACGGAGGCGTGCGCTGCACCCTCGCCTCGGCCGGGCATCCGCTGCCCCTGGTGCTCCGGGCGGGCGGTGAGGTCCTTACGGCCGCCGAACCGCAGACGCTGCTCGGGGTCGTCGAGGACGAGACGTACACGAGCGGCAGCTTCGAGCTGTGGCCCGGAGACAGCCTGCTGTGCGTCACCGACGGAGTCACCGAGCGGCGGTGCGGGCCCCGCCAGTTCGACGACGGCGACGGCCTGGCGAGCGCCCTCGCGGGTTGCGCGGGGCTGAACGCGCAGCTGATCGCGGAACGTATCCGCCGACTCGTGCACGAGTTCGGGGAGAAGCCGCCGGAGGACGATCTGGCGCTGCTGGTGCTGCAGACCGAGTGACGGGGGCGGCGTCATCGGGCCGGTTGTCCGGGTGGGGCGGGTTGTCCCGGCGGTGCTGGACAATGGAAGGCATGCCCTCCGCACTTCCCGACGGCGAACCCGTCCCCGACGACGGCGCCCTCCCCGCCCCCGCGCTCGACGGGGCCGCGGACCGTCCCCTCGGGTTCTACCTCCATGTCCCGTACTGCGCGACCCGCTGCGGTTACTGCGACTTCAACACCTACACGGCGACCGAGCTGCGTGGCACAGGCGGTGTCCTCGCCTCCCGCGACAACTACGCGGACACCCTGATCGACGAGGTCCGGCTGGCGCGGAAGGTGCTGGGCGACGATCCGCGCGAGGTCCGCACGGTGTTCGTCGGAGGCGGCACACCCACGCTGCTGGCCGCCGACGATCTCGTACGGATGCTGGGGGCGATCCGTGACGAGTTCGGCCTCGCGGCGGACGCCGAGGTGACGACGGAGGCGAATCCGGAGTCGGTGGACGAGCGATATCTGGCCACGTTGCGGGAGGGCGGATTCAACCGGATCTCCTTCGGGATGCAGAGCGCGCAGCAGCACGTACTGAAGGTGCTGGACCGTACGCACACGCCCGGGCGGCCCGAGGCGTGCGTCGCGGAGGCGCGGGCTGTGGGGTTCGAGCACGTGAACCTCGACTTGATCTACGGCACCCCCGGGGAGTCGGACGATGACTGGCGGGCCTCGCTGGACGCCGTGCTCGGGGCCGGGCCGGATCACGTGAGCGCGTACGCCCTGATCGTGGAGGAGGGTACGCAGCTGGCTCGGCGTATCCGCCGGGGCGAGGTTCCGATGACCGACGACGACGTCCACGCGGATCGGTATCTGATCGCCGATGAGGTGCTGGGCGCGGCGGGTTATGAGTGGTACGAGGTGTCGAACTGGGCGACTTCGGTGGCCGGCCGGTGCCTCCACAACGAGCTGTACTGGCGCGGCGCCGACTGGTGGGGCGCGGGGCCAGGGGCCCACAGCCATGTGGGGGGCGTGCGGTGGTGGAACGTGAAGCATCCGGGGGCGTATGCGGGGGCGCTGGCGGCGGGGCGGTCGCCGGGGGCGGGCCGTGAGGTGCTGTCGGAGGAGGACCGGCGGGTGGAGCGGGTTCTGCTGGAGCTGAGGTTGCGGGAGGGGGTGCCGTTGGGGCTGCTGCGAGAGGCGGGGCTGGTGGCTGCGGGGCGTGCGTTGGGGGACGGGCTGCTGGAGGCGGGGCCCTATGGGGAGGGGCGGGCGGTGCTGACGTTGCGGGGGCGGTTGCTGGCGGATGCGGTGGTGCGGGATCTGGTGGACTGAGGGTTTCGCCCCCGCCGCCCTTACCCGTCCCATCCCTGGGGGCTGCGCCCCCAGACCCCCGCTTCGGCCCTGAACGGGCCTCGTCCTCAAGCGCCGGACGGGCTGGGTTCCGGTGCCGTCACGAAATCGATCAGTTCCTCCACGCGGCCCAGCAACTCCGGCTCCAGGTCCCTGTACGAGCCCACCCGCGCCAGAATCGCCCGCCACACCGCCCCCGTGTTCTCCGGCCACCCCAGCTCCCGGCACACCCCCGTCTTCCAGTCCTGCCCGTGCGGGATCCGGGGCCAGCCCGGGATGCCCAGCGACGCCGGCTTCACCGCCTCCCACACGTCGATGTACGGGTGCCCGACCACCAGCGCGTGTTCGCTCGTCACCGACTGCGCGATCCGGAACTCCTTCGTACCCGGCACCAGGTGGTCCACCAGGATGCCCAGGCGGGCGTCCGGGCCCGGGGCGAACTCGGTCACGATCGCGGGTAGGTCGTCGATGCCCTCCAGATACTCGACGACCACGCCCTCGACCCGCAGGTCGTCTCCCCACACCTTCTCGACCAGTTCGGCATCGTGACGGCCCTCGACATAGATCCGCCCCGCCCGGGCCACCCGTGCCCGGGCCCCGGGAACCGCCACCGAACCGGAAGCGGTACGGGACGGACGTACCGACGACGATGACGTCGACGGTGACCCGGTGGGGCGTACGAGGGTCACCACCCTGCCCTCCAGCAGGAAGCCGCCCGGCTCCAGCGGGAACACGCGGTGTTTGCCGAAGCGGTCCTCCAGGGTGACTGTGCCCGCCTCGCAGCGGATCACCGCGCCGCAGAAGCCCGTCCCCGGCTCCTCGACCACCAGGCCCGGGTCCGCCGGGACCTGCGGTACGGGCTTGGGCTTCTTCCACGGCGGGGTCAGGTCCGGAGAGTACTGGCGCATTCGGATGACGATAGGAGAAGCGCCCCCGGCGTCAGTTCACCGGCCCTCGCGACACGCCGAAACGGCTTGCCAGGGCGTCCCGTTGGGCCCGTACGAACGCCGCGTCCACCACCGCGCCGTGACCGGGTACGTACAGTGCGTCCTCGCCGCCCAGAGCGAGGAGACGGTCGAGGGCCGTGGGCCAGTGCGACGGTACGGCGTCGGGGCCCGCCTGCGGTTCGCCCGACTCCTCGACCAGATCGCCGCAGAAGACGACTGTCGGATCGCCCGGTACGAGGACCGCGAGGTCGCTGTGGGTGTGGCCGGGGCCGACGTTCCGCAGGACGACTTCCGGGCCGTCGTTCAGCTCGACGGTGAGCGCCCCCCGGACCTCCCGGTGCGGGACGACCAGGGTGTCCGCCGCCTCCTCCGCCGCACGGACATCCAGACCGTTGCGCACCGCGTCCGCGCACAACGCCTCGCGCCCCACTTTCTCGAATGCGCCCTCCGCGCCCCCTGCCGCGAAGACATACGCACCCGCGAACACCGCCGATCCGAAAATATGATCGAAATGGGCGTGTGTGAGTGCGAGAAAGTCCACACGGCGACCGGCGAGCGCCTGGGCCTCCAGACGCACCTTCGCGCCCTCCGCGAGGCTCGATCCCGCGTCGATCAGCAGTGCGCCGCCCGGCCCGGTCACCAGTCCCACCGTGCAGTCCCAGACCGGCAGCCGGCACCGGCCCACCCCGGCCGCCAGGCGCTCCCAGCCCAGGTCGTCCCACCCCGGCTCTTCCCAAGTCACCTTCATGCGGCGACGCTAGCCGGAGAGGGCGGAAGCCGTGGGAAGCCGCGGGACGTCGCGGGAAGCCGTGGGCCCGAGCTGGTTGCCGAGGACGCGACATCGCAGGACAGGTCGGTACACGTCGGCAGGTCAGTGCGGGCTGCCCTTGCCGGGGGCGTACCCGACAGCCGTACACTGGGCCGGGGAACTCTGGCACTCGCACACGAAGAGTGCCAGGGAGGCCAATGAAGGGCCGAAGAGCCATATAGACCGAGACCGGTGCGGGAGACCGGGTATCGGGTAGGCACTCAGGGGACGACAGCAGCTGGAGGTGTGCGCGGTGCTCAGTGAACGCAGGCTCGAAGTGCTGCGCGCGATCGTCCAGGACTATGTCGGCACCGAGGAGCCGGTCGGGTCCAAGGCGCTCACCGAGCGGCACAACCTCGGGGTCTCGCCGGCGACCGTCCGCAACGACATGGCGGCGCTGGAGGACGAGGGCTTCATCGCCCAGCCTCACACCAGCGCCGGGCGCATCCCGACCGAAAAGGGCTACCGGCTCTTCGTCGACAGGCTCGCCGGCGTCAAGCCGATGACGGCGCCCGAGCGGCGTGCCATCCAGAACTTCCTGGACGGCGCTGTCGACCTCGATGATGTCGTGGGGCGGACAGTGCGACTGCTCGCCCAGCTGACGCGGCAGGTCGCCGTCGTGCAGTATCCGTCGCTCACCCGGTCCACCGTGCGGCACGTGGAGCTGCTCTCGCTCGCTCCCGCGCGCGTGATGCTCGTGCTGATCACGGACACGGGCCGGGTGGAGCAGCGGATGATCGACTGCCCGGCGCCCTTCGGGGAGACGTCTCTGGCGGATCTACGCGCGCGGCTCAACAGCCGGGTCGCGGGCCGCCGGTTCGCGGACGTGCCGCAGCTTGTGCAGGACCTCCCGGACGCCTTCGAGGCGGAGGACCGGGGCACGGTCGCGACGGTGCTCTCCACCCTTCTGGAGACGCTCGTCGAGGAGGCCGAGGAGCGGCTGATGATCGGCGGAACCGCCAATCTGACCCGCTTCGGACATGACTTTCCCCTCACTATCAGGCCGGTTCTGGAAGCTCTGGAGGAACAGGTCGTACTTCTCAAACTCCTTGGTGAGGCCGGGGATTCGAGCATGACCGTACGAATCGGTCACGAGAACAAATACGAGGGACTCAACTCCACGTCCGTCGTGTCGGTCGGCTACGGTTCGGGCGGCGAGGCAGTGGCCAAGCTCGGCGTGGTCGGACCGACCCGCATGGACTACCCGGGAACGATGGGAGCGGTACGCGCAGTGGCACGGTACGTCGGACAGATCCTGGCGGAGTCGTAAGTGGCCACGGACTACTACGCCGTACTCGGCGTGCGCCGCGACGCGTCCCAGGACGAGATCAAGAAGGCGTTCAGGAGGCTCGCCCGCGAGCTGCACCCGGACGTCAACCCCGATCCGAAGACGCAGGAGCGGTTCAAGGAGATCAACGCCGCGTACGAGGTGTTGTCGGACCCGCAGAAGAAGCAGGTCTACGACCTCGGCGGCGACCCCCTCTCGCAGGCGGGCGGCGGAGGCGCGGGCGGCTTCGGCGCCGGTGGCTTCGGGAACTTCTCGGACATCATGGACGCGTTCTTCGGAACGGCGTCCCAGCGGGGGCCGAGGTCGCGTACGCGGCGCGGCCAGGACGCGATGATCCGGCTCGACATCGAGCTCGACGAAGCCGCCTTCGGGACCACCAAGGACATCCAGGTCGACACGGCCGTGGTGTGCGCCACCTGTAGTGGTGAGGGTGCGGCGCCGGGGACTTCCGCCCAGACCTGCGACATGTGTCGCGGTCGGGGTGAGGTGTCGCAGGTGACGCGGTCCTTCCTGGGCCAGGTCATGACATCCCGGCCCTGCCCGCAGTGCCAGGGGTTCGGAACGGTCGTTCCGACGCCGTGCCCCGAGTGCGCCGGTGACGGGCGGGTGCGGTCGCGGCGGACGCTGACCGTGAAGATCCCTGCGGGTGTCGACAACGGTACGAGGATCCAGCTCGCCGGTGAGGGTGAGGTGGGGCCGGGTGGTGGTCCCGCCGGTGACCTGTACGTCGAGATCCATGAGCTGCCGCACTCGCAGTTCCAGCGGCGCGGGGACGATCTGCACTGCACGGTGACTCTTCCGATGACGGCGGCGTCGCTGGGCACGAAGGTGCCGCTGGAGACGCTCGACGGGCTGGAGGAGGTCGACATCCGTCCGGGCACGCAGTCCGGGCAGTCGATTCCGCTGCACGGGCGGGGGGTTACGCATCTTCGGGGTGGCGGGCGCGGTGATCTCATCGTCCATGTCGAGGTCATGACTCCGTCGAAGCTTGATCCTGAGCAGGAGCGGCTGCTGCGGGAGCTGGCGCAGTTGCGGGGTGAGGAGCGGCCCACGGGGCAGTTCCAGCCTGGGCAGCAGGGGTTGTTCTCGCGGTTGAAGGATGCGTTCAACGGGCGTTGAGGGTAGGGGGCGGGCTCTCTGGGGGCTGCGCCCCCAGACCCCGCTTTCGCACTGAACGCACTCGTCCTCAAACGCCGGACGGGCTGTACGGGCCTGATTCGGACTTGTGCAGGGGACGTGACAACATGCCGTCATGTCCTCCGCGCTGACCGATCTCTTCCCTCACCCGATCGTGCAGGCCCCCATGGCGGGCGGCGTCTCCGTCCCGCAGCTCGCCGGCGCCGTCGCCGATGCGGGCGGGCTCGGGTTTCTCGCCGCCGGGTACAAGACCGCGGACGGGATGTACCAGGAGATCAAAACGCTGCGGGGGCTCACCGGGCGTCCCTTCGGCGTGAACCTCTTCATGCCGCAGCCCGAGTATGCCGATCCCGCCGCCGTCGAGGTCTACGCCCATCAGCTCGCCGGCGAGGCCACCTGGTACGACACCGAGCTGGGCGACCCGGACAGCGGACGCGACGACGGCTACGACGCCAAGCTCGCCGTACTCCTCGACAACCCGGTCCCGGTCGTCTCCTTCCACTTCGGGGTGCCGAGCAGCGACGTACTGGACTCCCTCCGCCGCGCCGGCACCTTCACCCTGGTCACCGCCACCACCGCCGAGGAGGCCCTCGCCGTACAGCGGGCCGGGGCCGACGCGGTGATCGTGCAGGGCGTCGAGGCCGGTGGTCATCAGGGCACCCATCGTGACAACCCCGAGGCGGACGGGGCCGCCATCGGGCTTCTCTCCCTCATCGCGCAGGTCCGCGAGACCGTCGACCTGCCCCTCGTCGCCGCCGGCGGGCTCATGCGCGGCAGCCAGATCGCCGCCGTCCTCGCCGCGGGCGCGAGTGCCGCCCAGCTCGGCACCGCCTTCCTGGCCACCCCGGAATCCGGCGCCCACACCCTGCACAAGCAGGCGCTGACGAACCCCCTCTTCGTCCGTACGGAACTGACGCGAGCGTTCTCCGGCCGGCCGGCCCGGGGGCTGGTGAACCGTTTCCTGCGCGAGCACGGCCCGTACGCCCCCGCCGCCTACCCCGAGGTCCACCACCTCACCTCGCCGCTCCGTAAGAAGGCCGCCGCGTCCGGCGACGCGCAGGGCATGGCGCTGTGGGCGGGGCAGGGGCACCGGATGGCCCGGGACATTCCGGCGGGGGAGCTGGTGAGGGTGCTCACGGACGAGATCGCCGCCGCGCGGGCCGCGTTGGTGGGCGGGGGCGCGAGCTCGTGACCGCTCCGGTGTTCGTCGTCGAGAGCTTTCCCCCTCACCTTCCGGCCGCCGGTGGCGGGCAGTACGTCCTCGACGGGGCCGAAGGGCGCCATGCCGTTTCCGTGAAGCGGCTGCGGGTCGGTGAGGCCGTCGTCCTCACCGACGGGGCCGGGCGCTGGGCGGAGGGTGAAGTCGTCGGTGTCGAGGGCAAGGATCAGTTGACTCTGCGACTCGGCTCGGTTGTCCAGGAACCACCGGCGTCGCCTCGTATCACCGTCGTTCAGGCTCTTCCCAAGGGTGACCGGGGCGAGTTGGCCGTCGAGACGATGACCGAGACCGGCGTCGACGCCATCGTCCCGTGGGCCGCCTCGCGGTGTATCACCCAGTGGCGCGGCGACCGTGGGCTGAAGGCGCTCGCCAAGTGGCGGGCCACGGCCCGGGAAGCCGGCAAGCAGTCCCGCCGGGTGCGTTTCCCGGAGGTCGCGGACGCCGCGTCGAGCAAGCAGGTTGCCGCGCTTCTCGCCAAAGCCGACTTCGCCGCCGTACTGCACGAGGACCGTGAGTACGGCAGTGCCGCGCTCGCGACCGCCGAACTCCCCTCCTCCGGCGAGATCGTGCTGGTCGTCGGGCCCGAAGGAGGCGTATCCCCCGAGGAGTTGGCCCTCTTCGAGGAGGCCGGGGCGAAGGCCTACCGGCTCGGGGCCAGCGTGCTGCGTACCTCCACCGCCGGTACCGCCGCGACGGCGCTGCTGCTCGGCCGCAGCGGCCGCTGGTCCTAGGCGCTGTCCGGTACACGCCCTTCCGCGTCGGGCGGGACGGTGGCAGGCTGCCCTTCATGGGGGCACTGAGGCGGATTTGGCATCGGCCGCGCAGGCGCCGCAGGGTGGTCGCGGCGGCCGGACTCGTGGTGGCCGTCGTGAGCGGGGTCGTCGCCTGTGATCCCGGTGGGCTCGGTTCGGCCACCGTGGCCTTCACCACCGACCAGACCGCGACGAAGGAGCTGGAGCGGCGGGACGTGGACGTCCAGTGGCTCACCTGCACGGCCTCGGTCGACGGCGGCAACGGCACCGGCAACGGCAACAAGGCTTCCGGGTCCGGGAGTTCGCCGTCGCCGAGCGAGAGCGCCGTCGCGAGCGTCGACTGCCGGGGCGAGACCAGGGACGGCAAGGACATCACCGTCACCGGCAAGGTGACGCGTGCCGTCGACGGCAGGTGCGTACGCGGGGACCTCACCGCCAAGGTCGACGGCAAGCAGTGGTTCCGCGTCAGCGGCCTCGGCAACTGCGACGCGCCCAGCACGCCGACCCGCACCCCGCCCGCCACCTGGCAGCCGCCGGACAACGGAGGGCCGGCGCCGACCGTGACCGTCACCGTGACGAGGACCATCTGGTGCCAGAAGGACCCGAACTGCCTGCCCGTCGAAGGTAAATGAGAGGGCAGGCGAGAGGGTGAACAGAGCGTCGGGGCAGGGTGGGAGAAGCACGAAGTGATCCAAACCTCTGTCCGCGGGCGTGCTCGCTGCTTAGGGTGATCGGGTGACTCAGCCCTCTTCGCCTGCGTATCTCCGGTTTCCGCATCTGCACGGCGACTCGGTCGCCTTCACCGCCGAGGACGACGTCTGGGTCGCCCCGCTCGAGGGCGGCCGGGCCTGGCGCGTCAGCGCCGACAACGTACCGGTCAACCATCCCCGTATCTCCCCGGACGGCACCCGCCTCGCCTGGACCTCCACCCGCGACGGCGCCCCCGAGGTGCATGTCGCCCCGATCGACGGCGGGCCCGCCAACCGGCTCACCTACTGGGGCAGTTGGAAGACCCAGGTGCGTGGCTGGACCCCGGACGGGCAGGTCCTCGCCATCAGCACCCAGGGGCAGGCCAGCCTGCGCCGCTCCTGGGCCCGGGCGGTGCCGCTCGACGGCGGACCGGCAACTGTCCTGCCGTACGGGCCCGTTGGCGATGTCGCCCACGGTCCGGCGACCGTTCTCCTCTCCGCTCCCATGGGGCGCGAGGCCGCCTGGTGGAAGCGCTATCGGGGCGGTACCGCAGGGAAGTTGTGGATCGACAGGGACGTCCGGGACGGGGAAGGTGTCGGAGAGTTCGTACGGCTGCACGCCGACCTCGACGGGAACCTGGAGTACCCGGTGTGGGTCGGGGAGCGCATCGCCTTCCTCTCCGATCACGAAGGCGTCGGGGCGCTGTACTCGTCCCTGGCCGATGGGTCCGACCTGCGGCGGCACACGCCGCTCGACGGGTTCTATGCCCGGCACGCCGCGAGCGACGGCCGCCGGGTCGTCTACTCCTCCGCCGGTGAACTGTGGCTCCTCGACGACCTCGACGGGGCCGAGCCGCGGCGGCTCGACATCCGGCTCGGCGGGCAGCGCGTCGATCTCCAGCCCCATCCCGTGAGCGCCTCCCGGTGGTTCGGGTCCGGAGCGCCCGACCACACCGGACGCGGCAGCGTCATCGGGGTACGCGGGTCCGTGCACTGGGTCACCCACCGGTCCGGCCCGGCTCGCGTCCTCGCCTCTGGGCACGGGGTACGGGCCCGGCTGCCCCGCGCCTTCCGCGTGGACGGCGAGGAGTGGGCCGTGTGGGTGACGGACGCGGAGGGCGACGACGCACTGGAGTTCGCCCCGGCGACCGGTGTCGCACCGGGGACCACTCCTCGCCGGCTCGCCGCCGGACAGCTCGGGCGGGTCCTCGGCCTCGCCATGGCACCCGACGGCAGCCGGGCCGCCGTCGCCTCCCACGACGGGCGCGTACTGCTCGTCGAGCGGGAGTCGGGGGAGGTGCGCGAGGTCGACCGCAGCGGCGACGGTGATGTGTCCGGGCTCGTCTTCTCGCCCGATTCGGCCTGGCTGGCCTGGTCTCATCCCGGCCCGCGTCCGTTGCGTCAGCTCAAGCTCGCCAACACGACCGATCTGTCGGTGACGGAGGCGACTCCCCTTCGGTTCCGGGACTACTCGCCCGCTTTCACCGTCGACGGCAAGCATCTCGTGTTCCTGTCGGCGCGGTCCTTCGACCCCGTCTACGACGAGCACGTGTTCGACCTTGCCTTCGTCGGCGGTTCGCGCCCGCACCTCATTCCCCTCTCCGCGACCACGCCCTCGCCCTTCGGGCCGCAGCGGCACGGGCGGCCCTTCGAGGCACCGGACAAGGACGAGACCCCCGACAGCGAGGGTGCCCCGGCCACCCGTATCGACCTCGACGGGCTCGCCGACCGCATCGTGCCGTTCCCCGTCGAGGCCGCGCGCTACTCCAACCTGCGCGCCGCCAAGGACGGCGTCCTGTGGCTGCGCCACCCGGTGCGCGGAGTTCTCGGCTCCTCCCGGGCCACCCCGGACGACCCCGACCCGAAGACCGAGCTGGAGCGGTACGACCTCGCTCAGACGCGCATCGAGCACCTCGCCGGGGACGCCGACCACTTCGCCGTCAGCGGCGACGGCAAACGCGTCCTGCTGTGGACCGACGGGAAGCTGAAGGTCGTTCCGAGCGACCGTCGAGCGTCCAACGACGACGAGAGCGACTCGAACATCACCGTCGACCTGTCGCGTGTCCGGCAGAGCGTCGATCCGGCCGTCGAATGGCGGCAGATGTACGACGAGAACGGTCGCATCATGCGCGACAACTTCTGGCGGCCGGACATGGGCGGCACGGACTGGGACGGCGTCCTCGACCGCTACCGGCCTATCCTCGAACGCGTCGCCACCCACGACGACCTCGTCGACCTTCTCTGGGAGGTCCAGGGCGAGTTGGGCACCTCGCACGCGTACGTCACCCCGCGCGGCGGACACGGCGGCGGGGAGCGGCAGGGGCTCCTCGGCGCGGACATCTCCCGGCACGAGGGTGGTACCCCGGGCGGTTCCCAGAGCGGTTCCCAGGCCGGTTCTCAGAGCGGTTCTCAGGACGCGCCTCTGTGGCGCATCGACCGCATCCTGCCCGCCGAGACCTCCGACCCCGACGGCGTCTCCCCGCTCGCCGCACCCGGCGTCGCGGTGCGCCCGGGTGACGCGATCGTCGCGGTCGCCGGACAGCCCGTCGACCCGGTCGCCGGGCCCGGCCCGCTGCTCGTCGGTACGGCGGGCAAGCCCATCGAGCTGACCATCTCGCCGTCCGGCGGCGGCGACGCGCGGCACGTGGTCGTCGTACCCCTCGCGGACGAGGAACCGCTCCGCTACCACGCGTGGGTCAACGACCGGCGGGCGTACGTCGCCGAGAAGTCCGGTGGGCGGCTCGGCTACCTCCACGTGCCCGACATGCAGGCGCCCGGCTGGGCCCAGATCCACCGCGACCTGCGGATCGAGGTCGCGAAGGAGGGGCTGGTCGTCGACGTCCGCGAGAACCGGGGCGGGCATACGTCCCAGCTGGTCGTCGAGAAGCTGGCGCGGCGGATCGTCGGCTGGGACCTGCCGCGCGGGCTACGGCCGTACAGCTATCCGGAGGACGCGCCGCGCGGGCCCGTCGTCGCCGTCGCCAACGAGTTCTCGGGCTCGGACGGGGACATCGTGAACGCGGCGATCAAGGCGCTGGGGATCGGGCCTGTGGTCGGTACGCGGACGTGGGGTGGGGTGATCGGGATCGACAGCCGGTATCGGTTGGTCGACGGGACGTTGGTCACGCAGCCCAAGTACGCGTTCTGGCTCGAGGGTTACGGGTGGGGCGTCGAGAACCACGGGGTCGATCCCGATGTGGAGGTCGTGCAGACACCGCAGGATTATGCGGCGGGGCGTGATGTGCAGTTGGACGAGGCGATTCGGCTGGCGCTGGAGTCGTTGGAGGAGCGGCCGGCTAAGAGGGCGCCCGGGTTGCCGGAGCTTTAGCGGTTGCGGTGGGTGGGGGTGGGGTTTTTCGCCCCCGCCGCCCCTACCCGTCCCATCCTGAACCTGGGGGCTGCGCCCCAGGCCCCCCTTCGGCCCTGAACGGGCCTTGTCCTCAAACGCCGGACGGGCTGAAATGCGGGCCTCGGCCTGGAAGGCAGCGGACGGGCTGCAAAGGCCCGGAAGGCGCCGGGCGGGCTGGAGGTGGACGCTCGATACGATGGGTTCGTAATGATCGGCAAGCGTGAGGAGGCACACGCATGCGGGACGAGAGCGAGAGCGGCGCACCGCAGGACGACTGTCTGTTCTGCAAGATCGCCGGAGGGTACATCCCGGCGACGATCGTCCGCGAGACGGACACGACCGTCGCCTTCCGGGACATCAACCCCCAGGCGCCGACGCACATCCTGGTGATCCCCAGGGTTCACCACCCCGACGCGGCCTCCCTCGCCGCCGCCGAACCGGGCATCGCCGCCGATGTGCTGCGCCATGCCGGTGAGATCGCGGTCGAGGAGAAGCTGGACAGCTACCGCATCGTCTTCAACACGGGCAGCGGCGCCGGTCAGACCGTCTTCCACGCCCACGCGCACCTCCTCGGCGGACGCGGCCTGCACTGGCCGCCGGGATAGCCCGGCCAAGCGAACCAAGAACGGTAACTTTCCTTGTCCGCACGTGAATTGGTGGTCCTCGGCACCGCCAGCCAGGTACCCACCCGGCATCGCAACCACAACGGCTACCTGCTCCGCTGGGACGGTGAGGGGCTCCTCTTCGATCCCGGCGAGGGCACGCAGCGCCAGATGCTGCGTGCCGGGGTCGCCGCTCACGATCTCAACCGGATCTGCGTCACGCACTTCCACGGGGACCACTCGCTCGGGCTCGCCGGAGTCATCCAGCGCATCAACCTCGACCGCGTCCCGCACGAGATCACCGCGCACTACCCGCGCTCCGGGCAGAAGTTCTTCGACCGCCTGCGATACGCCACCGCCTACCGCGAGACCGTCGAGATCAGCCAGGCCCCCGTGGCGGGGGAGGGCGGGGTGCTGGTGACCACGGGCGGTTATCGGCTCGAAGCCCGGAAGCTCTCGCACCCCGTCGAGTCGTACGGCTATCTCCTCGTCGAGCCCGACGGGCGGCGCATGCTCCCGGAGCTGCTCGCCGAGCACGGGATCAGGGGGCCGGACGTCGGACGCCTCCAGCGGGAGGGCTCCCTCGGGTCCGTCACCCTCGACGACGTCAGCGAGCTGCGGCGCGGACAGCGGTTCGCGTTCGTGATGGACACCCGGTTGTGCGAGGGGGTGCAGGTGCTCGCGGAAGGGTGCGACCTGCTCGTCATCGAGTCGACCTTCCTTGACGAGGATCTGCAACTCGCTGCCGATCACGGACATTTGACGGCTGGTCAGGCGGGGGCGGTCGCCCGGGAGGCCGGCGTACGGCATCTCGTTCTCACCCACTTCAGCCAGCGCTACTCCGAACCGGACGAGTTCGAGCGGCAGGCGCGGGCGGCCGGGTACGAGGGGGAGCTGACCGTTGCCCATGACCTGTTGAGGGTCCCGGTTCCGAAACGGCGGTAAATCGGCCGTACGATTCTTTGATGTCCCTCCCCAAAGCCGAACTGCACCTCCACATCGAAGGCACCCTCGAACCTGAGCTGGCCTTCGCGCTCGCCGCGCGCAACGGCGTCGTGCTGCCGTACGCCGACACCGAAGAGCTGCGGAAGGCGTATCTCTTCGATGACCTGCAGTCCTTTCTGAACCTGTACTACGAGCTCATGGCCGTCCTGCGTACTGAGCGGGACTTCGAGGACCTCGCCAACGCCTATCTCGCGCGGGCCGCGGTGCAGGGCGTACGGCACGCGGAGATCTTCTTCGATCCGCAGGCCCACCTCGCCCGGGGAGTGGAGATCGGGACGGTTGTCGACGGGTTGTGGCGGGCGCTGGGGGAGAGTGAGTCGGCGCACGGCATCTCCACTCAGCTGATCATGTGTTTTCTGCGTGACGAGTCCGCCGAGTCCGCCATGGAGACCCTGGAGGCCGCCAAGCCGTATCTCGACCGGATAGTGGGCATCGGGCTCGACTCCGCCGAGGTCGGGCATCCGCCGGTGAAGTTCCGCGAGGTGTACGAGGCCGCCGCCGGTCTGGGGCTGCGGCGCGTGGCGCACGCGGGCGAGGAGGGGCCGCCCGAGTACATCACCGAGGCCCTCGACATCCTCGGCGTCGAGCGCATCGACCACGGGCTGCGCTGTATGGAGGACCCGGAGCTGGTCGCGCGGCTCGTGCGGGAGCGGGTGCCGCTGACGCTGTGTCCGCTGTCCAACGTGCGGCTGCGGGCCGTCGACGTCCTGGCCGAGCATCCGCTGCCCGCGATGCTCGACGCGGGGCTGTTGTGCACCGTCAACTCCGACGACCCCGCCTACTTCGGCGGATACGTCGGTGACAACTTCGGGGCGGTACGGGAAGCCCTGGGCCTGGGGGAGGAGCGGCTGCGGGAACTGGCGCGGAACTCGTTCCTGGCGTCGTTCCTGGACGGTGACGAGGAGCGGCGGGCGCGGTACCTCGCCGAGGTGGAGGCGTACGAGTTCGGGGGCTGAGCGTCCCTCCGGGGCCACGTGTCGGCTTCCGGGGCGCGAGCGGCGGGCTGCTGTCAGTGGTGTGGTGCAGACTGGCCTGATTCGCACCGTCGTCAGGGAGCGCACCTTGATCGCGTCCACCGGGTCCACAGGGTCCGCCGCGTCCGCCGCGTCCAGCGGAGAGGGATCGCCCTACAGTCAGGCCCAGGTCGATCCCCTGGCCGCCCTGCGCACGCCCGGTGAACCTCCGTGGGACGTGTATCTGACGGGCACCGTCTTCCTCGACATCATCTTCACCGGGCTCGATTCCGCCCCGGTGCGCGGCACCGAGTCCTGGGCACGCGGTATGGGGTCCAGCCCCGGCGGGGTCGCCAACATGGCCACCGCCCTCGCCCGGCTCGGCCTGCGGACCTCCCTCGCCGCCGCCTTCGGCGACGACCACTACGGGGAGTACTGCTGGGACGCCCTCGAACAGGGCGAGCACATCGACCTCTCCACGTCACGCACCGTCCCGGGCTGGCACTCCCCGGTCACCGTCTCGATGGCGTACGAGGGTGAGCGCACGATGGTCTCCCACGGCCACGAGCCGCCCCCGGAGGAACCAGCCCCGGAGTGTCCGCCGCACGCCCGCGCCGCCGTCGCCTCCCTCACCCCGGGCGTCCGTGCCCCCTGGATCGGCCAGGCCGCCCGCAAGGGCGCCCGGATCTTCGGCGACGTCGGGTGGGACGACACCGGCCGCTGGGACCTCGCCGGCCTCGCCGACCTGGAGCACTGCGAGGCCTTCCTGCCCAACGCCGAGGAGGCGATGCGCTACACCCGCACCGACTGCCCCCGCAAAGCCGCCCGCGCCCTCACCGACCACGTGCCGCTCGCCGTGGTCACCCTCGGTGCAGAGGGCGCGTACGCGGTGGACGGGCGGACGGGGGAGACGGCCGAGGTGCCCGCCATCGCCGTCGAGGCCCTCGACCCCACGGGCGCCGGCGATGTCTTCGTCGCGGGCTTCGTCACCGGCACCCTCGCCGACTGGCCGCTCGCCGACCGCCTCGCCTTCGCCGGTCTCACCGCCGCCCTCTCCGTGCAGGACTTCGGCGGTTCCCTCTCCGCGCCCGGCTGGTCCGAGGTCGGGGCCTGGTGGCGCGAGATCCAGTCGTACGAGCAGCAGGACCCCGCCGCCCTGCGCCGGTACGCGTTCCTGGCGGACCTGGTGCCCAGAAGCGCCAGGCCGCGTCCGTGGCCGCTGCGGCGGGCCGTTCCGACGATCGGTTTCCGCGGATCGGCCTGAGCGCGGACGCCGGACCGTGACCGCCTACACCGGACCGTGAGCGAAAAGCCCTACGGCGTTGTCAGTGCACCGTCGTAGGCTGGGAGCGGAAGGCTACCCACGTGGTAAGCGAGCCTCATTGAGGAGGTCGTGCAGGCCTACGAGCCGGCCCATGACTCAGACACCCACAGCTCAGCCCCCTGCGCGGGGGCAGGCACGAGCGCAGTTCACTGTCCCGGCCGTCCACCCCATGGTGACCCTGCTGGGTTCCGGCGACTCCCTCCTGCGCGTGATCGAAAGGGCCTTCCCGGCGGTCGACATCCATGTCCGGGGCAATGAAGTCAACGCCATTGGCGAAGCGGGCGACGTCGCCCTCATCCAACGGCTGTTCGACGAGATGATGCTGGTGCTCCGCACCGGACAGCCGATGACGGAGGACGCAGTGGAACGCTCGATCGCCATGCTCAGAGCGAGCGGGAACGGGGAGGGTGACGGCCTGGAGACCCCGGCCGAGGTCCTCACCCAGAACATCCTGTCCTCGCGGGGCCGCACCATCCGTCCCAAGACCCTCAACCAGAAGCGCTACGTCGACGCCATCGACAAGCACACCATCGTCTTCGGCATCGGTCCGGCCGGTACCGGCAAGACGTATCTCGCGATGGCGAAGGCCGTGCAGGCGCTTCAGGCCAAGCAGGTCAGCCGGATCATCCTGACCCGCCCGGCGGTGGAGGCGGGCGAGCGGCTCGGATTCCTCCCGGGCACGCTGTACGACAAGATCGACCCGTATCTGCGCCCGCTGTACGACGCGCTGCACGACATGCTCGACCCGGACTCGATCCCGCGCCTGATGGCGGCGGGGACCATCGAGGTCGCGCCGCTGGCATACATGCGGGGCCGGACCCTCAATGACGCTTTCATCATTCTGGACGAGGCTCAGAACACGAGCGCCGAGCAGATGAAGATGTTCCTCACCCGTCTCGGCTTCGAGTCGAAGATCGTCGTCACGGGTGACGTGACGCAGGTCGACCTCCCGTCCGGGACCAAGTCGGGTCTGCGTCAGGTGCAGGACATCCTCGAAGGCCTCGACGACGTCCACTTCTCGCGGCTCACCTCCCAGGATGTCGTCCGGCACAAGCTGGTCGGCCGTATCGTCGACGCGTACGAGAAGTACGACAGCGAGAACGGTACGGAGAACGGCACCCACAAGGGCGTCCGTAACAAGCGGAAGTAGACAAACCAGCACCATGTCGATCGACGTCAACAACGAGTCCGGAACCGAGGTCGACGAGCAGGCGATCCTCGACATCGCCCGCTACGCGCTCGCGCGGATGCGCATCCACCCGCTCTCCGAACTCTCGGTGATCGTCGTGGACGCCGACGCCATGGAGCAACTGCACATCCAGTGGATGGACCTGCCCGGTCCGACCGACGTCATGTCCTTCCCGATGGACGAGCTGCGCCCGCCGTCGAAGGACGACGACGAGCCGCCGCAGGGGCTTCTCGGTGACATCGTGCTCTGTCCCGAGGTCGCCGAGAAGCAGGGCAAGGAGGCCGAGACGCAGCACTCCATGGACGAGGAGCTCCAACTCCTCGCCGTCCACGGCGTGCTGCACCTCCTCGGGTACGACCACGAGGAGCCGGACGAGAAGGCCGAGATGTTCGGCCTCCAGGCCGCCATCGTCGACGGCTGGCGCGGCGAGCGGGGGATGACCGGTCCGTCGCCCGCCCCGACGGTGTCATGACCCCCCAACTCGTCACCGGTGCCATAGCGCTGGTCGTCGTCGCCTGGCTCGCCGCCTGCGCGGAGGCGGGCCTCGCGCGCGTCTCCAGCTTCCGCGCCGAGGAGGCCGTACGCAGTGGTCGGCGGGGCAGCGCCAAGCTCGCGCAGATCGCCGCCGACCCGACCCGCTATCTCAACGTGGCGCTGCTGGTGCGCGTGGCCTGCGAAATGGCCGCCGCCGCGCTCGTCACGTACGCCTGCCTGCAGGAGTTCGACCAGACCTGGCAGGCCCTCGGTGTCGCCATCGGCGTGATGGTGCTCGTCTCGTACGTCGCGGTCGGGGTCTCGCCGCGCACGATCGGGCGTCAGCACCCCCTCAATACGGCCACGGCAGCCGCGTACGTCCTGCTGCCGCTCGCCCGCGTCATGGGGCCGATCCCCTCCCTCCTCATCCTCATCGGCAACGCCCTCACCCCGGGCAAGGGCTTCCGGCGCGGCCCGTTCGCCTCCGAGGCGGAGCTGCGCGCGCTGGTCGACCTGGCCGAGAAGGAGTCCCTGATCGAGGACGACGAGCGCCGCATGGTGCACTCCGTCTTCGAGTTGGGCGACACCCTCGTACGCGAGGTCATGGTCCCGCGCACGGATCTGGTCGTCATCGAGCGGTACAAGACCATCCGGCAGGCGCTCACCCTGGCGCTGCGCTCCGGGTTCTCGCGCATTCCGGTCACCGGGGAGAGCGAGGACGATGTCGTCGGGATCGTGTATCTGAAGGACCTCGTCCGCAAGACGCACATCAGCCGGGACGCGGAGAGCGAGCTCGTGTCGAGCGCCATGCGGCCCGCCGCCTTCGTACCCGACACGAAGAACGCCGGTGACCTGCTCCGCGAGATGCAGCGCGACCGCAACCATGTCGCCGTCGTCATCGACGAGTACGGCGGCACGGCCGGCATCGTGACCATCGAGGACATCCTGGAGGAGATCGTCGGCGAGATCACCGACGAGTACGACCGTGAACTCCCGCCCGTGGAGGAGCTGGGCGACGAGCGGCACCGCGTCACGGCCCGCCTCGACATCACCGACCTCGGTGAGCTGTACGGGCTCGAGGAGTACGACGACGAGGACGTGGAGACGGTGGGCGGGCTGCTGGCGAAGGCGCTGGGCCGCGTACCGATCGCCGGGGCCTCGGCTGTCGTCGAACTGCCCGACGGGCGCGAGCTGCGGCTCACCGCGGAGGCCGCGGCCGGGCGCCGGAACAAGATCGTGACGGTGCTGGTGGAGCCGACCGATCAGGCCGGCTCACCGGAGGAGCAGAAGGAGAAGGAGAGGGGCGAGGCGTGACTCCGCAGGAACTGCGTGCCTTCTGTCTGTCCTTCAACGCCGCTGTCGAGGACTTCCCGTTCAGCCCGGAGATCTCGGTCTTCAAGGTGCTGGGCAAGATGTTCGCCCTGTCCTGGACGGACAACCTGCCCCTGAAGGTCAACCTGAAGTGCGACCCGGAGGACGCGATCCGGCAACGCGCCGATCACCCGGAGTTGATCATCCCCGGGTACCACATGAACAAACGGCACTGGAACACGGTGACGGTGGACGGGGAGTTGCCCGATCAGCTCGTGCGTGAGCTGATCGAGGACTCCTACGACCTGGTGGTGGCCGGCCTGCCGCGCGCGGAGCGGTTGCGGCTCGACCGACCATAGGGCCGTCTCCCATCGACCGGTCAGCAGACCGGTACTCCGGGGACCTGGTTCTCCGGCACGCTGAGGTAGATGTTGGTCATGTAGCCGCCGTACTGCGGCAGATAGGCCCACCAGTCGTTGACGTAGGGCGGTTCACTGACCTGCTGGCCGCGCTGCTGGCAGCCGACCAGGACCTCGACGCCGGCGGGCAGCGTCGTGACCGTGCCGGAGGTGGTCGTCGCCTGGGTGCGGACACGTACGCCGCTTCCCCAGGTGCCGACCCACGTACCGGCCGGGCGTGAGGCGCCGGGGACGTTCAGCGAACGGGTCAGCCGACCGATGTCCGTGTAGGCCTTGCCGTAGGACGTTCCGCTGGAGTGCAGGGTGAAGACCGCCACGATGGAACGGTCGCCCGCGCCCACCACACCCGTCGTGTGCAGTGCCGGACGAGCGAGGTCGATGGCGTCGGCGCCCGCCGGTGTCCGTGCGACCGTGCCGGCCGGTTCCTTCGCGACCTTCGTGACCTTCGCGTTCGGTTCGCTCGCGACCGTCGCGGTCGTCGCCGTGCAGCCGCCGGAACTGAAGCCCGACCAGCCCTGCTTGACGGCCCAGGGGCGGTTGAAGGAGCCGGCGATGCCGAAGTGCTGGTCGTAGCCGTCGGTGGCGCAGCGGGTGGACTGCCGCAGGTCGCCGAGGAGGTAGTCGCGTGTCGCTGCGGGAGCGGAGTCCAGCATGTAGCGGTAGATCTTCACGGTGTCACGGGCCGAGAGGGCCGTGTAGCCCCAGTAGCCGGGGTGGGTCGACGGCGGCCGGGCGGTGTCGGTCAGGCCGAGCCGCGTGACCATCCGGTCGACGATCGCCCCCGAGCCGTTGTTCGCCCAGAACGTGCTCGCGGCCGTGTCGTCGCTGCCGCGCAGCATGGTGTCGATCCGGGCCCGGTCGGCGGCCGACAGGGCGTCGGGGCTGCGGTTCCAGAGAACGTCCAGGGCGATCAGCAGCTTCACCACGGACGCGGACCGGAACTGCCCGGCGGTGTTCAGCTGTTCGGTGAATGTGCCGGTCTGGCGGTCGAAGACGGCGACGCCCGCCGTCACCCCGGCCGGCACGTCGACTTGAACCGCCGGGCGCGGCGAGGGGGACTCGGCGGATGCGGTGGTCGCGGCGGTCGCGGTGGTGCACACGAGCGCGGCGAGGGCGGCGGCCAGCACGCCCGCCCGCACCACGCCACGACGGGCGGACCGGACGACGGCCCCGCCAGGTGCGCTGCTCAAGGTCATCATGGTCATCCTCGGGTTCGGCAGAGGTGCGTCGCTCGCACCACAATCAGGACGGCGCCACGTCCCGCGCCGTATGAGAAACCGGCCGAGAAGACTGTTCTCACCTGCGCTCTCATACGACCGGCTGCCCCTGCCCGTCTGCCAGGTACGGGCCGAGAGCCGCCGCCACCCGCGGGGTACGGCGGCACCGTTCACGACGTCGGCAAGGATCCCTATCCGCCGGTGACGGAGCAGTGAACTGCAACGCCGGATGCCCCTGGGACCTTTCGTGGTCCCAGGGGCATCCGGCTGGTGCGGGCCGTCGTTCAGCAGTTCGGCAGACCCGAGTCGGGCTCGTCGTCGCCGCCTCCGACGAGGAAGATCTCGCTCATGTACGCGGGCTTGCCCATGCCCAGCTCTGTCTTGACCCACCAGGTGTGCCAGTAGCCGTCGTAGGTCGCACGGCCGCCCTTGATCTGGCACAGCACCCTGAGGTAGCCGTCGTCGGGTGACGTCGCGGTGACCGAGGCCTGCGAGTCGGGGGCGGAACGCAGATTGACGTTCGACCCCCAGATCGGGCACCGGTACCACCCGCGGTAGTTCGGGTCGGGGGTGCAGGGCGCCGAGTCGGCGGCCTGCGCGGACGAGGTGAGGCCGGGGGAGAGGAGCAGCGCGGCGGCCAGAGCTACCGCCGCGGCACCCCTCGTACCGGCACGGGCGCCGGTCAGCATTCCCGCACTCCCGGCAGCCAGGCGGCCGGGTTGTCGATGTAGATGTTGGTGATGTAGCCGCCGAGCGCCGGGATGTAGGACCAGGCGTCGTTGGTGTAACCCTCCGCGTTGACCGTGTCGCCGTGCTTCTGGCACTCCACGAAGACCGCCGTCGGCCCGGTCAGCGTGCGCACGACCGCCGCGTTCAGCCGCGCGTCGGCGCGCACCCGGACCGATGTGCCCCAGGTGGTGAAGTTGGTGCCGGGGGTGGGCGTCCCGCCACCGCCGCCCGGGGTGCACGGCAGGCTCACACCGCGTGCCGACAGATAGTCGACAGGGTTCATGCCCCGGCTGGCGGACGCCGAAGCGTACGTCCTGAGGTGCAGGTGGTTGCCGCTGGAGTCGCCTTCGGAGCCCATGCGTGCGATGTGCTGACCGCCGCTCACCCGCTGGTTCACGGAGACGAGACGCTCGTACATGTGGCCGTACTCGGTGATGGAGCCGTCGTCGTGCCTGATGCGGATCCACTGGCCGTAGCCGCTGGCGGGGCCGGAGGCGATGACGGTGCCCGACCCGGTGGCGTAGATCGCCGTACCGCGGCTGTTGGCGATGTCGACGCCGTCGTGACCGGAGCTCCACCCCTGGGTCACCGTGCCGGCGGTCGGGCAGGAACCGGTCTCGGCGGCCTTGGCGGGGGCGGCGTCGGCCTGGCCGGCCGCCAGTGGGATCAGTCCGGCCGCGGCGACCGTGGCGACGAGCATGCCGATGGACTTGGTGCGCTTGAGCACGCGCATGGCGAAATCTCCTCTGTGCGGTAATGAAGGAAAGGAAGGAAAAAGGGAAAGAAGGATGAGCGGGTTGGTTCGGTGATGTGCCGATCCCGCGGATCAGCAGTTGGGAACGCCGGGCAGCCAGGCCGCAGGGTCGTCGATGTAGATGTTCGAGATCCACGCCTTGTACTTCGGCAGATACGACCAGGCGTCGTTGCTGTAGCCCTGCGCGTGGACCATCTCCCCGTGCGCCTGGCAGAGCACGTCCACGGCCGTGGGGCCGGGCAGCCGGGTCACGGGAGGCTTCTGGGTGCCGGCCTCCGGGCGGAGGGCCACAGCGGTGCCCCAGGTCATGAACCGCTTCGTGCCGGCGGGCGGCTGCTCGCCGCCGCCGGCGATGCGCAGGGCACCGGCGTACTGGGAGTTCAGACGTACGTCACTGACCATCACGACCGTCCCGGACTCCCGGGCCTCGACCATCTTGCCGTCGCCGAGGTAGATGGCGATGTGGTGGACGCTGTCGAGGTTGCCCGGGTTCGATCCCCACAGCAGCAGATCGCCCGGCTGCAACGGACCGAGCCCCTGGTCGCGGGTGAACCGGGCGGTGGCGCCACTCCACTTGGCCTGGTTCCACGACCCCTCGGGCAGGGCGATGCGCGCTCCCTGCCACGCTGCGTACTGCACCAGGTGGGAGCAGTCGAAGCCCTTCACCTGGCTGTCGTGGGCGCCGGGACCGCCGCCGGGGTAGTCCTGGCCGTACGTCGGCCCATGGACGGTGCCGCCGCCCCACGAGTACGGCACCCCGGTCTGCGAGCACGCGGCGTTGACGATCGCCTGTGCCTGAGCGGGCGCGTCCGCCAGGGGACGGCAGTCGGCGGCGGCCACGGCCCTGGCGGAGAGCGGCGACGCGGCGGCCATCGCAGTACCGGTACAGGTCAACGTGGTGGCGAGGAGCAGTCCTCCCGCCATCGCGAGTGTGCGGTTCGTGCGGCGCAAGTGGTTCCCCCCGGTGTGGTTCGCGTGAGGTGCGGAAGAGCTGTACGGGTGAGCCGTGTCCGGCAGTCGGTCGGGCTGCCTCATGTCGTCGTGCATGTCGTTGTGCATACCGTCGCGGCGCGCCGCGCGGGTCCGTCGGCTGCCTTCGCAGAGGAGACTGCGGCGGAGGCCGGTTCGTATGCGTCGAGTGAGGCGCGGATCTTGGCGAGGCCGCGCATACGGTTGCGCTGCACCGTGCCGCGGTGCGCGCCGAGCCGTTCCCCCGCCATGTCGTGGGTCAGGCCCTCTATGTCGACCAGGATCACGGCTGCCGCCTCCTTGGGGGACAGCTCGCGCAGCAGTGCGGTCGTCACCGTCTCGGCCTCCCTGCTCGCGAAGCCGCCGTCCCAACTCCGTTCCGGCAGCCGGTCGGTGCAGCGCTCCTGGCGCGAGGGATGCCGCCACAGGTCACGCAGCAGGTTCAGCGCCGCCGCGCAGGTGTAGGCGTACGGCTGCTGCTGACGCGCCAGGGTGCTGGCACGCGCCCGGCGGGAGAGTCTCAGATACGTCTCCTGCAGCAGGTCGTCGGCGTCGTGCGGATTGCCGGTCAGTGCCACCAGCCGGCGCCGCAGTCTCGGC
This sequence comes from Streptomyces sp. NBC_00576, assembly GCF_036345175.1. Lineage (NCBI taxonomy): Bacteria > Bacillati > Actinomycetota > Actinomycetes > Kitasatosporales > Streptomycetaceae > Streptomyces > Streptomyces sp. NBC_00576. Next base: position 7,547,503 of record NZ_CP107780.1, read on the forward strand.
ATCACGGCGGTGAACGCCTCGTCGAACTCGGCCGCGGTCATGTGGTCGGTGATGGCCGTCGTGGCCGTCGTTGTCGTCGTGCTCGTCGGCGGAGTGGTTTCGGCGGTCATGGACGACGTGGTCATCGTCGTCGCGATGCAGGTGTTCTCCACAGTGTTCCCCCGGGGTCCGGCTGTCTCAGACTGCGGTTGGGCAGGTGCCTTCGGAGTTGCGGCGCTACGGGTGGCTCAGCGAGGCGGGACCGTACTTGGCAGCCGGCGCCTCGGTCAGCAGCGCCCAGTACCGGTCTCCGTACGACCAGTGCCACCACTCGGTCGGGTAGTTGACGAACCCCGCGGCCGTCATGGCCCGGCCCATCGCCGCCCGGTTGGCCCGGGCATCGGCGTCGATGTTGACCGCGGCGGTGCGGCAGCCCCCCTCGCTCTCCTCGGGGGTGGCGTTGACCTCCGTACCGAGGGAGAGTTCGTCTCCGTCCTCGGTGCACAGCGTCAGATCCACCGCGCCGCCGCTGACGTGCGGGGCGACCTCCGGGGGCGAGATGTACGCGCTGGCCAGCTCGCGTATCCGGTCCGGCCGGGCGTCCGGATGGGCCGTGCGCAGTGTTGCCGCGTACGTGTCGAAGTAGCGGCGCTGCAGCGCGGGCGGCCGGAAACCCTCCACCATCAGCAGGCGGATGCCCGGGGGCAGCGCGTCCTGCGCGAGCAGGAGCCGGCGCAGAACGTCGGCCCTCAGGTGGGCGTACGAGCCGTCGTGGTCGGCCTTCCGCGTGTCGACCCGCAGTGCGGCGATCTCCCGGGCGTCGACCAGGGGTTCACCGTTCTCGGCGACATGCGTGTCGGCAACTCGGTGGTCCGAAAGCAGGATGATGTCTGTCACGCTCAACAGCGTGGAGGCGGGCTATGCAGGAACGATGCAGATCCTCTGCAGGACGCCATGCAGCGCCGGTACAGAGCGGCCGGTGCGCGGAGCGCGGCGGTCATACGGAGGGGCGTTCACTTCCGTCCCCAGGTCGAAAGTCGGACAGTCTTTTCTTCGGATTAGGAGGAATTCTCACGGAAACCCAGTGAATTCCAGCCACCCGCACTCCATACCGGTCTGCCGTGAAAAACGGGCAGTCCGGTGTGAGCCATGCCTGCCGGCGGGGCCCGGTATGTTGTCCCCGACTGCGGGAACGTGAAATCGGGGGACACGGTGGACGTTCGCCTTCTGGGTCCGGTCGAAGTGCTGTGCGGGGGGCACCGCATTCCGCTGAACGGCGCCAAACCGACGGCGATACTCGCGGCTCTCGTCGTGCATCTCGGCGAGGTGTTGTCCGCCGAGCGGCTAGTCGATCTGACCTGGGAGGAGGAGCCACCCGCCACCGCGCGGGCGCTCGTCGCCTCGCATGTCTCCGGACTGCGCCGGGCCCTGGCCGGCGCGGAGGGCGGCGACGCCATCCGCACCCGCTCCCCGGGCTACGTCGCCGAGTTCCCTCCCTCCGCCGTGGACGCCCGGCGCTTCGAGGAGGCGTGCGCAGCCGGTCGGAACGCGGCCCTCGACGGGCGGGCCGAGGAAGCCGTCGAAACCCTGCAGGCGGCGTTGCGCCTGTGGCGTGGCCAGGACGCCCTGGAAGGGCTCGGTCAGTCCTTCGCCCGCGTCGAGGCCATGCGCCTGACGGAACTCCGGCTCGAGGCGAAGGAGTTCCGCTTCTCCGCCGAGCTGGACCTGGACCGCTCCACGGATCTCGTCGCCGAACTCGTCGCACACGTCGCCGCCCACCCCCTCAGAGAACGCCCGCGCGGCCAGCTGATGACCACCCTGTTCCGCACCGGCCGGATGCCCGACGCGCTGCGCTGCTACGACGAGGGCCGCCGTCTGCTCCGTACGGAGCTGGGAGTGGACCCCGGCCCGGAACTGCGCGCACTGCACCAGGCCCTGCTCCGGGCGGACACGACGGTGCTGGGAGCGCCGGCCCGCCGAAGGACCGCGCCCTCGGGGATGAGACCCGTACACGCGGAGGCGGCGGCTCCCTCGCGCTCGGACAAAGACACACCGTCACACCACCGTTTCGACCAGCCCCACGACGACACAGGTCGTCCGGCGCCCTCCCAACTCCCTCCCGACGTGGCCGACTTCATAGGCCGCACCGAACAGACAGCCTGGGCGACCGCCCTCCTGGAGGAGGTGCGGAACCCGCTGCGCACCGCGCCGCCCATCGGTGTGATCTCCGGCCGGTCGGGCACCGGCAAGACGGCCCTGGCCGTCCACGTGGGCCACCGCACCGCCGCGCTCTTCCCCGACGGACAGCTCTTCGTGGACCTGCGGGCCTCGGACTCCGAGCCGGTACGGACCGCGGACGCCCTGGCCCGACTGCTGCGCGCCCTCGGGGTGGACCCCGAGACCCCGGCGCGCGACGAGGAGGACCTCCTCGGCCTGTACCGCACGCACATCGCGCGCCGCCGGGTCCTGCTCATCCTCGACAACGCAGTCAGCGAAGCCCTGCTGCGCCCGCTGCTCCCACCGGGCGGCGGCTCGGCCGTGCTGATCACCGGCCGCCGCCGACTTGTCGCCCTGGAAGGCGCCGCCCACCTCGACCTGGGGGTGCCTCCCGAAACGGAGGCACTGGACCTGCTGGCCCGCGTGGCCGGCCCGACACGGCCCACCCTGGAGCCCGACCGGGCCGCCGAGATCGTCGCGCTGTGCGGTCGGCTCCCGCTTGCTGTCCGTATCGCCGGCGCCCGTCTCGCCGCCCGCCCCCACTGGACACCGGCACGGCTCGCGTCACGCCTGCGGGACGAGCGCCGCCGCCTGGACGAACTGCAGGCAGGCGACCTGGAAGTGCGCGCGAGCCTCGGACTCGGCTACGCGGACCTCGACACGCAGGACCAGCGCGCCCTGCGCCGCCTGGCCCTGATGGATCTGCCCGACTTCGCCGCCTGGGTCGCCGGGCCGCTCCTCGACGTGAGCGAGGACGAGGCGGAGGACGCGGTCGAACAACTCGTGGACTGCCACCTCGTGGAGGTCGTACGCACCGACGAGACCGGCAGAACGCGCTATCGCATCCACGACCTGGCGCGCGAGTACGCCCGGGAACGCTGTCTGGCCGACGAGGCCCGACAGGAACGGGAGACGGCGGTTCGAAGGCTGGTCGACCGCTGGCTGGGCATGGCACGCAGCGCGGCTGCCCGCGGGCCGGGCGGCGCGTCGCGGCTCCTCCCGGTCACCACGACGGACGAGTCGGCACAGGTCGCGGACGAGCCGACGCCAGCGACCGAACCGTTGAGAGACCTGACGGGCGAGTTGGCAGACCTGACGTACGAGCCGGCCGCGTGGTTCGCGGCCGAGCAGCGGTGCCTGCTGGCCGCGGTCACCCACTGCGCGGAGCACGGCATGTTCGACGCCGCCCGCGAACTCGCCGCCACCCTCATGGCCGCCTCCGCTGCGCTCTACAACCAGTTCGACGCCTGGTCCCGCTCCCACGACGTGGCCCTGGAGGCGGTACGCCGTGGCGGGGACGTCGAGGGCGAGGCCTGGCTGCTGAACGGTCTCGGCCAACTCCGCCTGGAACAGGACCGCTTCGACGAGGCGCACGCGTTCTTCGCGGTGGCACTGCGCCTGTTCGAGGAGCGATCCGTACGGAGCGGCCGCGCGGACGCGTTGGCCGGCATGGGCGCGGCCCGCCGCGAACAGGCCCGCTTCGACGAGGCACTGACCCTGCTGACCTCGGCGCTCGAACAGTACCGGGAGCCGGAGGACACCGCGTCCATGGCCCATGTGCTGTACGGCATGGGATCCGTCTACCGGGAACAGGGCCGCGACGACGACGCATGGGAGGCCCTCTCCCGCGCACACCGCCTGTACGTGGCCGCCTGGGACCGGCACGGCGAAGCGCTCGCGCTGCGCTCACTGGGCCTGTGCCACCGGGCGCAGGGTGACTTGCTGAATGCGGAGACCCTGCTGCGGAAGTCCCTCGACATCTTCGAGGAGACGGACGACGTCTTCGGCGTCATGTACGCGAGTCAGTCCCTGGCCAAGGTCGAGTTCCGGCAGGGCCGGATGACCGGCGCCCGGGAACGTCTCGACCGGTGTCTGGAGATCACCCGCGAGCGCCAGGACATGTTCGGCGAGGCCCTCGTCCTGCGCACCATCGGCGAGTGGCACCTCGCCGCGTCCGACTGGGAGACCGCGACCGAGACCCTTCGACAGGCTCTCGACCTGTGGGACAAGCTGGAGTTGCCGCTGTGGCGCGCCCGCACCCTGCGAGACCTGGCCCGCGCCGCACGGGCCAGGGGCGCGGCCGGAACGGGGCGCGAGCTCGAAGAAGAGGCGTACTCGGTCTTCCTCCGACTCGGCAGCCGCGAAGCGCTGGAACTCCCGGAGCCGTAGGACGCCCCGGGACGCTGAGGCAGCCCCCGCACGACGAACGATTCGGCCCGGTACTCATACGAGAGGCGACCATCCCCCGTCGCCAGGGTGGACGGTGCGGCACCCGCCGCCCGCGACCACTGCCGGGAGAGGGCTCCACCATGACGAACACGTCACCACGCACGGGCGTACGCACACGCCAGGACAAAACCGGGCATCGCTTCGCCTTCAGGGCACTGCGCTCCCTCGCCGGGCTCCTCGCGGTCGTCGCCTCGATCCTGCTCTCGGGCGCACAGCCGGCGGCCGCACACCCGCCGAGCGGGTCCGTGTACGTGTGGGCGAGCGACGTACGGGTGCGTACGTGCCAGAGCACGTCCTGCGACCTCGCCACCACTGAGCGGCTGACCCGTGTCACGGTCAAGGCGTACTGCCAGGTGGACAACGGCGAGCGCGGACGCGTGACCGACGGCCCCTACACCAACACCTACTGGGTTCAGGTCATCACGCCCCAAAGGACCCTGGGCTGGATCTCGGCTGTGTTCGTCGGCGGTGGCTCCAACAACTCCCCGGTGCCCGGTGCCCCGGTCGACAGTCTCGGGGACCCCACGATCGACTGCGAGTACCTCTGAGCCTCCGGAAACCGGAGGACGTCTGAACGCAGGCCGTGGGAAACGACCCGGGTAGAAGTGTCAGGAGAACACAGTGAACGTGAGCAAAGCGGTCAGGGCGCTGACCACGGCCTTCCTCGTCGCCGCCGCGGCGGTGACCGGTCCCGCTGCCGCGACGGCGATCGCGCAGTCGGCGGTGACCGAGGCCGCGACCGGTCAGAGGACCCAGGCGGTGGCGGTGGACTTCACACAGGTCCACGTGTGGGCGACCGGCGTCAACGTCCGCAACGGCGCCTCGGGACCCGCCTTCGAACAGTGCAAGAACTTTCCCTCCCGCCTGAACTGCCAGGTCGTGGCGACGGTGTCCCAGGCCACCGTGCCCGCCTACTGCCAAAAGTCGGGAGAGCTCGTCAGCGACTCGGGCTACAGCAGCCGGTGGTGGACGTACCTGAAGTCACCGAGCGAGCAGTGGGGCTGGGTGAACAACGTGTACATCACGGGGGACGAACACCTGGCACACGTCAGTGACTGCGAGTTCTGACATCGCAGCCGGACAGAAAACATCCATGGCGAAGGGAACACCGATGGCGAAGCGTTCCACCAGGCTGGCGGTCACGGGGCTGACGCTCGGCGTGGCCGTCTCCCTGCTCGGCACCGCCGGGACCGCCGAGGCCGCACCCACCGGCACAAACGGCTACGCGACGACCGTGCAGGCGCACAGCAACCTGCGGGACGCACCCAACACCAGCAGCCGCATATGGGGCACCACGACGAAGGTGACCGAGGCCGGCGTCGAGTGCTACAAACTCGGTCAGCGCGTCACCGTGGGCGGATACACCACCGACGTCTGGTACTACGGCACCGTCATCGACTACGACATCGGTCACATCTACAGCAACGTGTGGATGTGGGGCGGCAACGTGAACGTGGGCGCCGACCCGGCCCCCGGCATCCCATCCTGCTGACCGACTCACCCGCCCGATCCCAGCGCCCCCGAGGCCTCCGTCCTGTACGGAGCTCGGGGGCGCGGTCGTGCCCGGGACGAGGTACAGCATTGGTCCTAGTACGGCAGGATGCGGCCCGAGGGCGTCCTGCGGTCGATGGGGAGGTCGCGGGGCGAAGGAGCGCTGGGCCGACGGATGACGCGGATGCGGGTCTGGCGGTTCATAACGCCTCCTCATGGCTCGCGGTTCCTGGGTCATGCCCTGATCGCCCGTACCTGATACCTGTTCTTGTGTGACTTCCTTGTGTCATGAAGCCTCAGGCGGCCTCAGCAGGGGACAAACCGCGTAAGTATGCTCGGGGCATGACCGAAAGCACCGCGCCCGACCTCGACCCCGAGGACCGCAAGATCGTCACCCTCGCCCGCTCCGCCCGGGCCCGCAACGGGGTCCCCGAGGGGGCAGCCGTACGGGACGAGACCGGGCGTACGTATGTCGCCGGCACGGTCGACCTCGACTCGCTGAAGCTGAGCGCGCTGCAGACTGCGGTCGCCATGGCCGTGGCGTCGGGGGCGAAGTCGCTGGAGGCGGCGGCCGTCGTGACCGGTGCGGAGGGTGTTCCGGCGCAGGATCTGGCCGCCGTACGGGATCTGGGCGGGCCCGCGACCCCGGTGCACGTGGCCGCGCCCGACGGCGTGGTACGGGTGACGCTGTCCGCCGGGTGAGGCGATTTCGGGCGCCCGGACGAGGGTTGGTCTTCAGCCACTTTCGCGGCGCCCCGGAAGAACCCGCAGAGCTTCTCTTGCAATCGCGAGCAACCCACGCATCAATGGAACCCGCTCTTCCGACGGACCGTCAGATTCCCCCGCGCGGCGCCCCGCACCCGCCCCGCGGCTGACCGCACCCGGCCGCCGAACCCCCCACATCGCAATTCCCCACATGGCAATTCCCGTACCAGGGAAGGGAATCCGATCGATGACTAGCACGTCAGTACGCCCGCCTGCGCGCAGGCGGTTTGCTATCGGTGCGGTACTCGCGGCGGGCTCGCTCGCCGTCACCGGCCTGGCCTTCGCGCCGGCCGCCGCGGCCGTCGCCCCCACATCCGCGACGGTCACCTACAACTGCGGTGTGTTCGGCGGCGGTTCGACAGTTCTCACCGCCACACAGGCCGGCACCTCGGCCACGATCACCGTCAGCTCGAACATCGCTGCCCCGCTCCCCCTCGCCGCCGACTCGATCGCCACCACGCTGACCTTGGCGAAGGCGACCGGTGGCACCACCGCATTCACAGGTACCAAGAACCCGGCCACGGCCACCGGTGCGTTGGTCACCGTCGGCCCGCTGACCGGCACCGTCGCCTCCGGGGACACCCTGGAAGCGGGCGGTGGCACCCTCAAGATGGTGCTCTTCGGCATCACCGTGACCTGTACGCCGACCGGAAACCAGTCCCCGGGACCGTTCGTCTACGCGTGACGGCCCGCCTCTCCGCACCCCTCTGAATGGCGGCCGGCGTCGCTCGCTTCGCAGCGGCGCCGGCCGTTTCCGACTGGGAAACCGGCAACTGATGGACCGTCAGTTCACTTCCCTCGATCCGCCGTTATTTGGCGAGATGGCATTGACTTCTCACACAACCTGCTCATCAATGGCCCCCTGTCGGCGCAGACGAGCCGCTGCGCCCGCATCCCTCAGAGGGGGCAACCATGGCCAACATGGCATCCAGGGGTCCGATCGGCCGAAGACGCCGCTGGGCCGCGCTGCTCGGGGCGACCGCACTCGCGGTCACCGCGGGCGGCGCGCTGGCCGTCCCGGCCGGCGCACTCGCCACGGCGTCCGTCGCCGTGGACTTCGCCACGCACTGCGTACCGCCGCCGATCGCGGGTCTTCCGCCGATCGACGGCACCACCACCGCACAGATCACGGTGGACAACTCCACGCCCAAGGTCGGCGACACCGTCACCGTGAAGTACACGGTGGTCAAGCCGGCCGCCAGCAACCCCACCGATCTCGCGCTGCCCGCCGACATCATGACGCCCACCGGAAAGGTCACCCTGAGCGGAGCTCAGACCGGCGACATCACCGTCGCAGGGCCGAAGAAGAACGACCCCGTGCCCGGCAAGGGCGCCTTCCCGTCCTTCGAGATGACCGGCACCTTCACGGTCACCGCGCCTGGTGAGATCACCCTCTCGCCCGGCGACTACAACATCCACACCAGCTACATCCTTGAGCTGGACACTCCGTGCACGGTCATCACCCCGCCCGCGCCCGGCTCTGTGACGATCACGGCAACGGACGGGACCCAGACCAACACCCGTGCCATCACGCTGGGTTCGGCCTCCGGGGCACCCGGGGCCGGGGTCACCGTGAACGGCGCCAACTTCACCGCCGGTGCCACGGTCACGCTCGCCGGCCGGTCCGGGGCCACCCAGACCGCCGACACCGCGACCGTGACCGCCGACTCCCAGGGCGCCTTCAGCGGCACCCTCGCCGTCAACGACAAGACGACGACCGGGGTCGTGGCGTACGAGGGCAGCGCGTGGAACGACACCAAGGGCGCCGGTCCGGCCGCCTACGTCGTCATCGACGACACGCCCATTCCCGACAACAGCCAGAAGATCACCACCACCGTCAAGGCCGGTGATCTGTCCATGACCCAGGCCGGGGACGCCGTTCAGCTGAAAGCGGTCGACTTCGGCAAGGGCGGGCCCTCCACGGGCTCGCTGCAGCCGGTGACCGTCAAGGACTTCCGCGGCGGACCCGCGGGCTGGTCCCTGACAGGCAAGGTCACCGACTTCACCGGACCCGGCGCCAAGGTCGGTGCCGACAAGCTCAGTTGGACCCCGGCCTGCGCCACCAAGGCCGGAAGTCCCAGCACCTGCCGGCCCGGTTCGCCCGGTCCCGTGGGCAATGCGGGAGCCACCCTGGCCTCCACACCCGACGGAACGCTCACCGGCGGCGAGTTCACCGTCGACGCCGGACTGTCGCTGGACGTACCGGCGTTCACCCCGCCGGGCACCTACGTCGGCCTGCTCACCCTCACCCTCTCCTGAACGACGTCCAACCGACGTCCAACCGACGTTCATCCGAACAACCTTCACCTGAACGGCCGTTCGTCATCCGGTGGCCGGGCGCGCACCCGCCCGCCACCTACCTCGTCCGTGGGGGTCCGCACCCATGTCGCTCCCGATGCGTCGTAAGCCGTACGCCCTTCTCGCGCTCCCCATGCTGCTGCTGGCAGCGCTCGGTATGTCACTCCTGACGTCCGCCCCCGCCCGCGCCGCAGACAACGGCAGTTGGTCGGTCTTCCCCATCTCCTCCGCCGTGGCGCAGCGCCCGTACTTCTACCTCTCCGCCGATCCCGGTACGACGGTCGAGGACAAGGTCACCGTCGCCAACAAGACCGGCAAGCCGCTCACCTTCCGGCTGTACGCGGCCGACGCCTACAACACCGTCCGCGACGGCGGGTTCGCGGTACGCACCCTCGACGAGAAGCAGCGCGGCGTGGGCGCCTGGGCGCGGCCCGCGAAGTCCCGGGTCACCGTGCCCCCGCACAAGTCCGTCACCGTGCCCTTCACCCTTCGGGTGCCCGAGGGGGCCGAACCCGGCGATCACGTGGGCGCGTTGGTCGCCCTCGACGAACGGATCGACGCGGGCGACGGTTCCCTGGCACTCGGGGTGCGGCGCGCGGTCGGAGCGCGGGTCTACCTGCGGGTGAACGGGCCGGCCGTCTCCGCGATCGCCGTCGAGCGGGTCCGGATCAGCCACCACCAGCCCCTCGTCCCCGGCCTCGGCGACAGCACCGCCACGATCTCCTACACCCTCCACAACACCGGGAACGTCACCCTCGACCCCCGGGTGGAGGTGCGGGCACAGGGCCTGTTCGGCCGTACGCTGCTCGCCCGCGACCTCACCAGGATCCCCTCCGAGCTACTGCCCGGCCAACGGGTCCGGCTCACCGAACCCTGGCGCGACGCACCCCAACTCGACTGGGGCGACATCACGTTGACGGCATACGCCAAGGACACCCGCGAGTCGGCGAGTGTCTCCTTCTTCGCGCTGCCGTGGCTCATGGCGGTGGTGGTCGTGGTGCTCGGCGCGGTGGGATCGGTACTGGGGGTCAGATGGTTCAGAGGGCGTCGGGACCGCGCTCGCCCGTTCGAACCCGCACCACCGTCTCCACCGGGAGAGCCCAAACCTTCCCGTCCCCGATCTTCCCCGTCCGTGCGGCCTTGACGATCGCCTCGATGGCGGTCTCGGATTCCGCGTCGTCGACGACGACCTCGATACGGACCTTGGGGACGAGGTCGACCTGGTACTCGGCGCCGCGGTACACCTCGGTGTGGCCGCGCTGGCGCCCGTACCCGCTGGCCTCGGTCACGGTCAGACCCTGCACGCCGACTTCCTGGAGCGCGGTCTTGACCTCGTCGAGGCGGTACGGCTTGACGATCGCGGTGATGAGCTTCATTCCTGGCTCTTGACCTTCTGCGCGGAGGAGTGGGAGGAGTGGACGGCGGACGAGACCGGGGCCCCGTGGCCCAGGACGCCGTGATCGTATGCCGTCTCGGCGTGCACCGTAAGGTCGAGGCCGGTGTGCTCCTCGTCCTCGCTCGCCCGGAGCCCCATGATTTTGTCGATCACCTTCCCGATGCCGTACGTGACGCTGAAGGCGTACGCGCCCACGGCCACCACGGAGACCGCCTGCTTCCCGAGCTGCCCGAGCCCGCCCCCGTACAGCAGCCCCTCGGCCCCGCCGGTCATGGAGTCGGTGGCGAAGACGCCGATCAGCAGAGTGCCGATGACTCCGCCGACCAGGTGGACGCCGACGACGTCGAGCGAGTCGTCGTAGTTCAGCCTGAACTTCCACCCGACGGCGTACGAGCAGACGACACCGGCGGCGAGCCCGACGACCAGCGCGCCCAGCAGCGAGACGGACCCGCAGGACGGTGTGACGGCCACCAGACCGGCGACCGCGCCGGAGGCCGCGCCCAGGGTCGTGGGGTGACCGTCGCGGCGCTGCTCGACGAAGAGCCAGCCCAGCAGGCCGGTGCAGCCGGCGGCGAGGGTGTTGAGGAACGCGGCGGCGGCCAGTCCGTTGGCGCCGAGCGCGGAACCGGCGTTGAACCCGAACCAGCCGAACCAGAGCAGACCGGCGCCCAGCATGACCATGGGGAGGTTGTGCGGACGCATGGCTTCTTTCCGGAACCCGAGCCGGGGGCCGAGCACCAGGCAGAGGGCGAGTCCGGAGGCGCCGGAGGTGATCTCGACGGGCAGGCCGCCGGCGAAGTCGAGGGCGCCGAGGTGGTCGAGAATCCAGCCGCCCGGGCCCCACACCCAGTGCGCCACGGGAACGTATACGAGCAGCGCCCACACGGGCACGAAGACCAGCCATGCCCCGAACTTCGCCCGGTCGGCGACCGCGCCGCTGACGAGGGCGGCGGTGATGATCGCGAAGGTGAGCTGGAAAGTGGCGAAGAGGAGGGTCGGGACGGTGCCCTGGACACTGTCGGGCCCGAGCCCTGACATGCCCGCGTGTTCCAGTCCGCCGATGAGTCCGCCGCCGATGTCGTCCCCGAAGGTCAGCGAGTAGCCGGCGGCCAGCCACACCACCGTGACCAGGGCGATCGACACGAAACTCATCATCAGCATGTTGAGGACGCTCTTCGTACGGACCATTCCGCCGTAGAAGAGGGCCAGGCCCGGGGTCATGAGGAGCACGAGGGCGGTGGCGGCGAGCAGCCAGGCGGTGTCGCCGGTGTCGATCCGGGCAGCGGCCAGGGTCACGGTGGTCACGGTGTCTCCGGTCTCTCCAACGGGGGCGGGGGCTCGTCAGAGGGTCACCGGTGTGCGTTTCGGGTTCCATACAGGGGTGTTTCCGGAACGTTTCATGTTGCGCGGGGGTTTCCGGAAGCTCACCGAGTGCGCTGGCCGCGTGCCCTGGAAAGTGCCCGGAGGGCCTCGGCGTGCGGTGGGTCTCCGTGGATCAGGGACAATGGGCGCCATGAGCGTTCGTACCCCGTCATCCGAGCCGTCCGAGCCGTCCGAGCCGTCGAAGGCATCGGCCGCGCACCGCGCCGGCTTCGCCTGCTTCGTGGGCCGCCCCAACGCGGGCAAGTCCACCCTCACGAACGCTCTGGTCGGCCAGAAGGTGGCGATCACCGCCGACCAGCCGCAGACGACGCGGCACACCGTACGGGGCATCGTGCACCGCCCTGAAGCCCAGCTGATCCTGGTCGACACCCCGGGACTGCACAAGCCGCGCACACTGCTCGGCGAGCGTCTGAACGACGTGGTGCGTACGACGTGGGCCGAGGTGGACGTCATCGGCTTCTGCCTCCCGGCGAACGAGAAGCTCGGCCCCGGTGACCGCTTCATCGCGAAGGAACTGGCGGCGATCAAGAAGACGCCGAAGATCGCGATCGTGACGAAGACCGACCTGGTGGAGGGTAGGGCGCTGGCCGAGCAGCTCATCGCGATCGACCAGCTCGGCCGTGAACTGGGGTTCGAGTGGGCGGAGATCGTGCCGGTCTCGGCGGTCGCCGACAAGCAGGTGGACCTGCTGGCCGACCTGCTCGTCCCGCTGCTGCCCGAGGGCCCGGCGCTCTACCCGGAGGGTGACCTCACGGACGAGCCGGAGCAGGTCATGATCGCGGAGCTGATCCGGGAGGCGGCGCTGGAGGGTGTACGCGACGAGCTCCCCCACTCGATCGCGGTCGTGGTCGAGGAGATGCTCCCCCGCGAGGACCGCCCCGCAGACAAGCCGCTCCTCGACATCCACGCGTTCGTCTACATCGAGCGGCCCAGCCAGAAGGGCATCATCATCGGCCCGAAGGGCAAGCGGCTGAAGGAAGTCGGCATCAAGAGCCGGAAGCAGATCGAGGCGCTGCTGGGCACGCCGGTCTACCTGGACCTCCATGTGAAGGTCGCGAAGGACTGGCAGCGGGATCCGCGGCAGCTGCGGAAGCTGGGGTTCTGAGGGCGGGGGCATCTCGTCCCGTGGTTGAACTCCTGGGTGCCGGGCGGCATTTCGGCCCGCCCGGCATTCGAGCAGTTACGAGGACGGTTCCTGCCACAGCCGTGTAACAGTGGCCGTACGGGTACAACTTGCACCCGGCCTCACGGGTCGAACCTGGTGTGTCGCACACCTGCGCCGCGGCGGAACCGGTGCCGCCCGGTGCAACTCCTCCAGTCCCGACCGTACTTGGAGTTGACCCGTGCCCAGAAAGTCCATGACGACGCGGCTTGCCGCCACCGCCGCGCTCCTGCTCGCCGCCGGCGCCCTGTCCGTACCCGCCACTGCCTCGGCGAAGCCCGCGGACGCCGCCCCTGTCCGCGACTACAAGCTGACCGTGACCACCGACCCGACCAGCACCCACTACTACAAGCGCCGCGTCGACGTCTCCGGCACCCTCACCAAGGCCGACGGAACTCCGGCGCCCAACATTCCCGTCACCGTCCAGGAAGTCCTCCTCTTCGACTCCTGGAACCCGTGGGGCGACCCGATCGACCCCACCGACTACGAGCCGCGCGACCTGGGCAAGCCGGTCACCGACGCCAAGGGAAAGTTCACCATCCGCAACGTCAACATCGACCACGTGACCGGCAGCAGCCTGCTCAACGTCCGGCACCAAGTGGAGATCACGGCGTCCTACGACGAGGACGGCAACCCCAGCACCCCGCAGGACGGCTCCTTCGCGAGGACCCGCGTGGCCGTCAAGACCAAGGTCAGCGCCGTCAGTTACCAGGTCAACAAGAAGAAGGTGAAGGACGGCACCATCCTCACCGTCTGGGGCAAGGTCACTGTGCCCAGGGGCGTCGAGCGCGCGGGCAACGAGGTCTTCCTGCAGACCTACTGGGAGAACGAGTACCGCGTACAGACGACCACCGAGGAAGACGGCTTCTTCGTGATGTCCGTGCGCGTGCGGGGCTACGACAACAGGTTCGTGCTGCGCACGGCTACGAGGGACCTCTACGTGGCGGGCGCGACCAAGCGGCTCCCGATCATCAACACCTCGCTCCCTCGCAGGTAGTCCCCGGCCCGGCGACGGGGTCGCCCCCGCACGAGCGGAGGTGACCCCGGGGCGTGTGCGCGGCCTGCGCCGCCACGGGGCTGCCGGAACGCGCCTCCGGGGCCCGCGCAGATCGTGGCCCAGGCCTCCCGGCGACCGGTTCAACTTCGGCATGCTGCTGCGGAACCTGCGGAGCATGGCTGGTCAGTACCCGGCGTGATCGAGGCACGGGACGAGCGGAAGCGGCCGGCGCCCCCTCGGCGTACCTCACACCCCGTGAGCCGACAGGTCCTGCAACCCCACCACCCGCAGCAACCGCAACCGCTCGTACGACTCCGTGCCGGGCCGGGCCGTGTGCACGACCAGCAGCTGGCGATGGTCGTGCGCAAGCATGATTTCGCAGTCCAGCTCCAGCACCCCCACCACCGGATGCACGAACCGCTTCGTCGAAGCCCGCCGTACCGCCACCTCGTGGGACTCCCACAGGCGCGCGAACTCCGCACTCGCCGCCCGTAGTTCGGCGACCAACGCCTTCGGCACCGGATCGTCGGGCCGGGCCGCGGCCACCGCACGCAGGTTCGCCACGTGGGCGCGCGCGTGCCCGGCGAAGTCCTCCGGCGGAAACAGTGCACGGGCGGCCGGGTCCGTGAAGAACCGGCGCAGGAGGTTCCGCTCCCGCGGCGGACGGCCCGACACGTCCCCCGACAGCGCGCTCGCCATCGCGTTCTGCGCCAGGACCTCTCCGCAGTCGGTCATCACCGCCGCCGGGGTGTCGTGCAGCCGGTCGAGGATCAGCAGCAGACCCGGCCGCACATGCTGGGACACACTCTCGCGCCGGGGCGGTTCCTCGCCCGCCAGATGGAAGAGGTGGTCCCGTTCGTCGTCGGTGAGGCGCAGGGCCCGAGCCAGGGCGGTCAGCATCTGGCGGGACGGGCGCGGGCCCCGGGACTGCTCCAGGCGCGTGTAGTAGTCCACCGACATACCGGCGAGCGACGCCACCTCCTCGCGGCGCAGACCGGGCGTCCGGCGGCGGGCACCGGACGCGAGGCCCACCGCCGAGGGCTCCAGGCGGGCACGCCCATGGCGCAGAAAGTCGGCGAGTTCGGCTCGGTCCACTACTTCGGTCACCTCTCCAGGATGTCGCCGCCCGCCCGGCTTATCCAGGCACTGCTGATCCCCTGATCGACGGGTCTCTCCCGCGCCTGACGGCTCCGCCGGAGAGTGATGGCACCAGACCGAAGGAGAAGATCATGCTGACACTGGTGACAGGTACGACGGGACAGGTCGGCCGGCGCTTCGTGCCGAGGCTGCTGGCGCAGAGCCGGCCGGGCGAGCTGGTGCGGGTCCTGGTGCGGGACGCGGCGCGCGGGGAGCGGTTCGCCGAGCTGGGCGCCGAGGTCGTGGTCGGGGACCTGCGCGACACGGAGGCGCTCGGCAAGGCGGTTGCCGGGGTGGACGCGGTCGTGAACATCGCGGCTTCCTTCCGCGGGGTCCCGGACGAGGAGGCGCGGGCCGTCAACCGGGACGCCGCGGTGGAACTGGGCCGCGCCGCGCAGGCCTCCGGGGTGGGGCGGTTCGTACAGGTCAGCACGGGGCTCGTGTACGGCAGCGGGCGGGGCCGTCCGTTGGTCGAGGAGGACGAGACCCGGCCCGGCGGGGTGATGTGGGGTGCGTACCCCGAGTCGAAGGCGGCGGCCGAACGGGAACTGCTCGCGCTGGAGGGACTGGACGTACGCGTCGGCCGGCTCCCCTTCGTCTACGGCGAGGGCGACCCACACCTCGCCCAGTCGCTGATGTGGGCCGCGCACTGGGCGGCGGCACAGCGGCTGCAGATGGCGCACCACGCAGACGTGGCCCAGGGCCTGCTCCGCATCCTGCACGCACCGGGCATCGCCGGCCGGATCTACAACATCGGCGACTACGCCCCCGTCACGGCGGTCGAACTGCATCAGCTCAACGGGGTGGAAGTCCCCGCCGAGCTCTACGAGAACACCGACCCCGACCCGTGGTTCGGGATCACCTCCACCGAACGCATCCGCAGGGAACTCGGCTTCCGCCCGCTGTACCCCAGCGTCTACGCGGCCCGGGACGCAGGCGCGCTGTGAGCTAGTCGACCCCCCGAATCCGCCCCACCAACACCGCCCCCGCCAGCCCGATCACCGCAGACACCAGATACAGCGCCCGGTACCCGCCCAGATACGTCACGATCGGCGCCGCCAGGGCGGGCGCCATCACCTGGGGCAGGGCGTTGGCCACGTTGATGACGCCCAGGTCCTTGCCCCGGTCCAGCGCCTTCGGCAGCACGTCCGTCATCAGGGCGAAGTCGACCGACGTGAACACCCCGAAGCCGACCCCGAGGACCGCCGACGCGACGATCGCCCCCGGCCAGGTCTGCCAGCCGGCCAGCATCGCCGTCGCCACCGCCATCAGCACGCCCGACCAGAGCACGAACGGCTTGCGGCGGCACAACCGGTCCGACCAGACCCCGCCGACGACGACCGTGGCGAGCAGCGTCACGCTGTTCACCGCCGTCAGGATGAGGACGCCCTGCTCGGGGTCGGAGTAGTGGAGGCGGTCGCGCAGGTAGTACAGGAGGTACAGCAGCACCAGCGCGTTGCTCAGATTGATCAGAAAACGGGTCAGCCAGGCCCAGCCCAGGTCCGGGTAGCGGCGCGGGCTCAGCCAGAACCCGGCCAGGAAGGTCCGCCAGGACCACACCGGCAGGTCCTCGACCGCCAGCCGCAGATCCTTGTGCCGCAGTACGTACGGCAGCACCCCCAGCAGGGTGAACGCCGCGCACGCCGCATAGCCCGCGCCCACCCCGCCCACCGCCGTCGCGAGGCCCGTGCCGCCGACCACGCCGAGGATCTGCGCGACGCCCAACCAGCCGCCCACGGAGCCCCGTTGGAGCCTGGGGACGTGGTCGGGAACGGCGGCCGTGACGGCGGCGAAGGCCGCGTTGAGGGTCACCTGGACCAGGCACCACCCGGCCACCATCGTCCACAGCCCACCCGCCCCCGCGAGCAGCAGCAACGACAGCGCACCGCCCGCCGCGCCGGCCACGATCCACGGCGTACGGCGCCCCCAGCGCGACGTCGTCCGGTCCGACAGCGCGCCGAAGAACGGGTTCGCCGCCAGCGACACCAGGGCGCCCGCGCCCGCCACCCACGCCAGCAGGGTCTCCTTCGACATCCCGGTGCCGGGCGCGAAGTCCTCGGCCTGGGAGGCGAGAAGGATCTGCAGCGGCCCGAACCAGCCCACCCAGATCGCCCCGTTGGCGAGCGAGAGCGAGGCGGTCCACCCGCGCCCGACCCTCCCCCAGTTCTCGGCTTCGCTCAAACCGGGGGGACCCCCATCACGGGCTCGACGAGCGCCGCCGACGTCACCGATGCCTCCTCCGCCCCCTCGGCCGTCGTCACCGCCGAGTCACCGACCCGCCGCCTCTTGCTCCTCCTGCTGCGCCCGCAGCAGGTCCCTGAACCAGGCGTACGACGCCTTGGGCGTCCGCTTCAGAGTGGCGGGGTCGTCGAAGTCCACGTGGACCAGCCCGAAGCGCCGCGCATACCCCTCCGCCCACTCGAAGTTGTCCAGCAGCGACCACACGAAGTAGCCGCGCACATCCACGCCCGCTTCCAACGCCCGGTGCAGCGCCCGGACATGACCGTCCAGGTAGGCGATCCGGTCCTGGTCGTCGAGCCCCTCGTACGAGCAGCCGTTCTCGGTGATGACGACGGGCGGCAGCCGGTCGCCGTAACGGTCCCGGAAGGTGGTGAGCAGCTCGGTGAGGCCCTCCGGTACGACGGGCCAGCCGAAGTCCGTCACCGGGACGTCCTCGATCTCCTGGACGGAGAAGGGGAGTTCGGCCGGGATCGTCAGGCCGCCGAACTCGATGTCGGCGCCCTGCGGCGCGCCCACCTTCGTCGGTGCGTAGTAGTTGACGCCGTAGAAGTCGAGCGGCTCCCCGATCACCTTCAGGTCGGCCTCCACATCGCCCGGCATCAACTCGCCGAGGCCGTCCGGGTATTGGCCCAGGAGGACGGGTTCGGCGAACAGCCGGTTGAGGAGGAGGTCGTAGAACCCGGCCGCCTCCAGGTCTGCCTGGTCCTGCGACGCGGGCCAGGTCGGCCCGTGCGAGTTGGCGATCCCGATGTCGGTGGCGCCGGCTGCGCGCAGGGCCCGTACGGCCAGACCGTGGCCGAGGAGTTGGTGGTGGGCGGCCGGGAGCGCGTCGAACATCAGCTGCTTCCCCGGCGCGTGGGCGCCCAACGCGTGCCCGAACAGGGTGTGTTCGGCGGGCTCGTTGAGCGTGATCCACTTTTTCACGCGGTCGCCGAGCCGCTCGGCGACGACGGACACGTAGTCGGCGAACCGGGACGCGGTGTCCCGCTCCAGCCAGTCCAGGGTCACCGGCAGGTCCCAGTGGAAGAGGGTGGGGACGGGACGTACGCCCGCCGCGCACAGCTCGTCCACCAGCCTGTCGTAGAAGTCCAGGCCGCCGGGGGAGTTGACGCGGGGCCAGGAGACGGAGAAGCGGTACGCGTCCACGCCGAGGTCGGCCAGCAGGGCCACGTCCTCGGGGTAGCGGTGGAAGTGGTCGCAGGCCACCGCCGCTGTCGAGCCGTCTTTCACTCGCCCGGGTTCGGCCGTGAAGGTGTCCCACACGGACGGCTCGCGCTGGTCCGCCGCTCCCTCGATCTGATGTGCCGAGGTGGACACACCCCAAAGGAAGCCGGCCGGGAACTGGGGTATCGGGTTGGTCGCCATGCGCCGGATCATGGGTACCGGGGGTAACGGGTGTCAACGGCCTGGGGTGAACAACCCTCAACCTTGCCTCGCCGGGTTCGCGCCGGTGACGCCTGCTGACCTGCTTTTCTGCTGGGGCTCCGGGGGTCTGCGGCGGAGCCGCTGGTGTTTCAGCCCCCGGGAAAGTGCGGCGTGCCGTCCGCCGACACCCGCGACACCCGTTATGCCCCCTCTATGCCCCCTCTTTCAACACCCTTGAGATCAGCTTCCGTTGCTCCTCCGTGAGCCGGGGATCGGCGCAGTACACCGTCTTTCCGTCCACCGTGATCTCGTAGCTGAAGCCGTCCGGAACCCCGGTCGGGCGGGTGCCCCCGCCGGCCGCGATCGCCTGATCGGCGAGGGCGTGCCACGCGGGGGCATCGGGGCGGTCCGCGGTGTCCACCTGGGCGTGCCGTTCGATGCCCGCGAACCCGCCCGTACGTCTCACCTGAATACGCATAGGTCCCTGTCTAGTACGAGAAGGGCTCCAGTACGAGAAGTGACGCGTGGCCAGTGCCGGGTGCGGCCGGTACGGCCGGTACGGCTACAGGCGGGCCCGGGGCGTGATGGGCACGCCGACCCGCTCCCATGCCTTCAGTACGGCCTGGAGTTCCTCGCCGTCGCCGTAGCGCTCGCGCGCGGTGGAGACGGTCAGCTGGGCGAAGTCGTCGAAGAACGCCCGCTCGTCCAGCGCGCCGCCGGTCAGCACGTCGTACCAGATCTGCCCGGCCCGCTCCCACGCGTGGCCGCCGAGCGCGGTGGCGACGAGGTAGAAGGCGTGGTTGGGGATGCCCGAGTTGATGTGGACGCCGCCGTTGTCGCGTCCGGTGCGGACATAGCCGTCCATGGTCGCGGGCTGCGGGTCCTTGCCGAGTACGTCGTCGTCGTACGCGCTGCCCGGTTCCTTCATGGAGCGCAGGGCGGTGCCGGTGACGTCCGGGGCGAGCAGGCCCGCGCCGATGAGCCAGTCGGCCTCGGCGGCGGTCTGGCCGAGCGAGTACTGCTTGATGAGCGAGCCGAAGACGTCCGACATCGACTCGTTGAGGGCGCCGGGCTGGCCGAAGTACGTGAGGTTCGCGGTGTGCTGGGTGACGCCGTGGGTCAGCTCGTGGCCGATGACGTCGATGGAGTTGGTGAAGTCGACGAAGATCTGGCCGTCACCGTCGCCGAACACCATCTGCTTGCCGTCCCAGAAGGCGTTGTTGTAGCCCTCGTCGTAGTGGACGGTCGCGTCGAGGGGCAGGCCTTCGCCGTCGATCGAGTGGCGCTGGTAGGCCTTGAGGTAGAGGTCGAAGGTGGCGCCGAGGCCGGCGTAGGCGCGGTTGACGGTGGCGTCCTGGCCGGGCTCCGAGCCTTCGGCGCGCACCTTCTTCCCGGGCAGGGTGGTGCGGTGCTCGGCGTCGTAGATCGTCCGCAGCGGCTGGTCGGAGGGCGCCTTCGCGGCCGGGGCGGTGGCCAGGCGGAACTCGGTGGTGAGGCGGCGCTCGGTTCGTTTCTGGGCGTCGAGCACCAGGGTGTGCAGTGCGGGGCCGGAGAGGGCCGGGTCCTCGTGACGGGCCAGCTTGTCGAGGATGTGCGGTGGGACGATCGTGCAGAAGACGGGCTCAGAGCCCCCGTTTGTCGTCATGCCCGGCACCCTTGCACCGCGTCATAGGACTGTCACTACCCGCAACCATGATTGGTGAAATACCGGGACAAGGGGCCCAGCGGATAGTGACGGAGTGGTATGGGCTGAGTTACCGCGAGTGGGATGGCGCACTTTTTACCCCTTTTGCCCTCGGCCTCTCGCATACTGGCAGTCCCGCATAGTGATACAGGCCCGCGCCCCCGGCGCGGCTCGGCTAGCATGCTTCGCATCATGCGTTTCGGGCTGCTCCTCCTTAGCTGCCGCGGCGAGGGCCTGTAAGTAGAGGCCGACCCCCTCCCCGCGGAGTCTGGCGTTGCGCCGTCGGCCGTCCTTCAGGACACCACGAGGAGCCCACGCATCATGGCAACCAGCCACAGCCGCGCCAATCGCCAGCAGCCCACTTCCATGCCGATCCACAAGTACGGCCGGTACGAGCAGGTCGACATCTCCGACCGCACCTGGCCCGGAAACCGGATCACCGTCGCCCCCCGCTGGCTCTCCACGGACCTGCGTGACGGCAACCAGTCCCTGATCGACCCCATGTCTCCCGCCCGCAAGCGCTCGATGTTCGACCTGCTGGTGAAGATGGGCTACAAGGAGATCGAGGTCGGCTTCCCGGCCTCCGGACAGACGGACTTCGACTTCGTACGCTCGATCGTCGAGGAGCCGGGCGCGATCCCGGACGACGTCACCATCTCCGTACTGACCCAGGCCCGCGAGGACCTGATCGAGCGGACCGTCGAGTCCCTGAAGGGCGCCAAGCGCGCCACGGTCCACCTGTACAACGCGACCGCCCCCGTCTTCCGCCGGGTCGTCTTCCGCGGCTCCAAGGACGACATCAAGCAGATCGCCGTCGACGGCACCCGGCTGGTCATGGAGTACGCCGAGAAGCACCTGGGCCCCGAGACGGAGTTCGGCTACCAGTACAGCCCCGAGATCTTCACCGACACCGAGCTGGACTTCGCGCTGGAGGTCTGTGAGGCGGTCATGGACGTCTGGCAGCCCGGCCCGGGCCGCGAGATCATCCTCAACCTGCCTGCCACGGTGGAGCGTTCGACCCCGTCGACGCACGCGGACCGCTTCGAGTGGATGGGCCGCAACCTGACCCGCCGCGAGCACGTCGTCCTGTCGATCCACCCCCACAACGACCGCGGCACGGCCGTCGCCGCCGCCGAACTGGCGCTGATGGCCGGCGCCGACCGCGTCGAGGGCTGTCTGTTCGGCCAGGGCGAGCGCACCGGCAACGTCGACCTGGTCACCCTGGGCATGAACCTGTTCTCGCAGGGCGTCGACCCGCAGATCGACTTCTCCGACATCGACGAGATCCGTCGTACGTGGGAGTACTGCAACCAGATGGAGGTCCACCCGCGCCACCCGTACGTGGGCGACCTGGTCTACACGTCCTTCTCCGGCTCCCACCAGGACGCCATCAAGAAGGGCTTCGACGCCATGGAGGCCGACGCGGCCGCGAAGGGCGTCACCGTCGACGACATCGAGTGGGCGGTCCCGTACCTGCCGATCGACCCGAAGGACGTCGGCCGGTCCTACGAAGCCGTGATCCGGGTCAACTCCCAGTCCGGCAAGGGCGGAATCGCGTACGTCCTGAAGAACGACCACAAGCTGGACCTGCCGCGCCGGATGCAGATCGAGTTCTCGAAGCTGATCCAGGCGAAGACGGACGCCGAGGGCGGCGAGGTCACGCCGAAGGACATCTGGGCGGCCTTCCGGGACGAGTACCTGCCGAACCCCGAGAACCCGTGGGGCCGGATCCAGGTCAGCACCGGCCAGTCGACCACCGACAAGGACGGCGTGGACACCCTCACCGTCGAGGCCGAGGTCGACGGTGTCGAGACCACCCTGGTGGGCACCGGCAACGGCCCGATCTCGGCGTTCTTCCACGCCCTGCAGGGTCTGGACATCGACGCCCGGCTGCTGGACTACACCGAGCACACGATGAGCGAGGGCGCCTCCGCGCAGGCCGCCTCCTACATCGAGGTCGCCATCGGCGACAAGGTCCTGTGGGGCATCGGCATCGACGCCAACACGACCCGCGCCTCGCTGAAGGCGGTCGTCTCCGCCGTCAACCGCGCGGGCCGCTGACTCACCCGACCGGTTGGTTTCACGCCCCGTCCGCCCACTGTGGGCGGACGGGGTCGCCGTCGTTTACCGGCCAAACCAAGGGCCGGTCATGGGCAGGTCTGGTCCTGGGTACTGACTACACATCAACAATGTGGCTAACATCACGCCAGCGCGGCGGTGTTGCCGGTGGGAACCCTCCCGCGCCCTGCAACAGGCAGTGGGGGAGTGACCGGAGGTGCGACGTGCTCCCAGGACGGCGACGAGACGGCCAGGACGGCCGAGTCGTGCGCGGAGGCCGGACAGCACGCGTCCTGGGCTCCCGTACGGTCTGGGCCGGTGTCGGTGACGGCGAGTTCTTCTGCCCCGGCTGTGGCGGAGACCGCAACTACCAGCGCCTGACAGGCCGTCGGCGCTTCACGTTCCTCGGCGTACCGATTCTGCCGCGCGGCGAGACCGGCCCGGTCGTCGAATGCGCCGCCTGCCAGAGCCACTTCGGCACGGACGTCCTCGACCACCCCACCACGACCCGCTTCTCCGCGATGCTCCGCGACGCGGTCCACACGGTCGCCCTCGCGGTCCTCGCCGCCGGCGGCACCCACGCCCGCCTCACCCTGGAGACAGCGGTGACCGGAGTCCGCGCGGCCGGCTTCGACGACTGTACGGAGAACCAGCTCGCGGCCCTGGTGGAAGCCCTGGCCGCCGACACGGGCCGCCTCTTCGGCCCCCCGTGCGGCCCCGGCCTCGCCATAGAGCTCCACGAGGCCCTGGACCCCCTGGCCCCCCACCTCGCCGCCCCCGGCCGCGAATCGATCCTCCTGCAGGGCGCCCGCATCGCCCTGGCCGACGGCCCGTACACACCGGCGGAGCGCGACGTCCTGGCGACGGTCGGCGCGGCACTGACGATCTGCGCGGACGATGTGACCCGGCTGCTCGCGACGGCGCGTACGCCTTCGTAGCTCGCCAGGCTTCCGCTGCGGCCGCCACTACTCCCGGGGGAGTAGTACGGCCCTCGGGCCACCCCCGGGAGTACTCCCGAACTCGCCCTCCCGCGCGACGAATTCACCTCGGTGCGACGGAATTCTGGTGAGCGTCATCCAGCCGGATGTCCGGACGAGGGGAGGGCCTCGACATGGGGGCCAAGGGGTCCATGGGGGCCGAAAAGACAGCGACGGGCGCACGGCGCCGACGAACCGTGCCCTTGCTCGTGCTCGGGCTGTGGGTCGGGGTGCTCGCGATCGTGGGGCCGTTCGCGGCGAAGCTTTCCGAGGTGCAGCACGACCGGATCACCGACTATCTGCCCGCGAACGCCGACTCGACCCAAGTCGCCCGAATCCAGGACCAGTTGCCCGGCGGCGAGACCACCCAGCTGGTCCTCGTCTACCACCGCGCCGGCGGACTCACCGCCGCAGACGAGACGACGGCCGCCGAACAGGTCGACCGGATCGCCGGCGAGCACGTCCTGGCGGCCACCCCACAGGGCGTACCGTCCGCCGACGGCACCACGCTCATGTACCCGGTGACCAGCAACGAGCCCGGCACCGACGAGAAGAAACGGGACGCCCTCGTCCAAGACGTGCGCGAAGTCGCCCACAGCGAGGGCGGGTTGGGCGTCGAGGTCGGCGGGCCGGGGGCGCTGGCCACCGATGCCGGCGAGGTCTACGACTCGCTCGGCGGACCGCTGCTCTACACCACGGTCGCCGTGGTCGCCCTGCTCCTGATCCTCATCTACCGCAGCCCGGTGCTGTGGCTGGTCCCGCTCGTCGTGGCCGGTATCGCCGACTTCCTGTCGATGGGCGTCGCCTACGGCCTCAATCAGGCCTTCGGAACGACGATTTCGGGCCAGAGCTCGGGCATCATGACGATCCTCGTCTTCGGCGCGGGCACGGACTACGCCCTCCTCCTCGTCTCCCGCTACCGCGAGGAACTGCGGCGCTTCGAGCGGCCGTACGACGCCATGGCGGCCGCCCTGCGCGGCTGCGGGCCCGCAGTCCTGGCCTCCTCCGGGACGGTCGCCGCCGGGGTGCTGTGTCTGCTCGCCGCCGACCTCAACTCCAGCCGCAGCATGGGCCCGTTGGGTGCGGTGGGCGTGTTGTGCGCGCTCGTCGCCATGCTGACCCTGCTCCCCGCGATCCTGGTGCTGCTGGGCCGCCGGGTGTTCTGGCCGCTCGTGCCCGCATACGGCAGCACGCCCAAGACGCGCCGGCTGTCGCTGTTCGCCGCGATGGGCAGCTCCGCCGGACGCCGGCCACTGGTGGTCCTCGCGAGCGGCGCGGTCCTGCTCGGAGCGCTCGCCCTGGGGGTACTGAACCTGCCCGGACCGGGCAAGGAGGAGGACGCCTTCGTCGACAAGCCGGACTCGGTCGTCGCGATGGAGTCCCTGGCCAAGGCCTATCCCGGCCGGGGCAGCCAGCCCATCAGCGTCATCACCCCGGCCGGGCAGGCCGACCGGACCCTCGCGACGATCCGGGGCGCCGACGGGATCAGCGACGCGCGGAAGGAACGTACCGGCGACGGCTGGACCGAGATCACCGTCTTCGCGCAGGACGCGCCCCAGTCGGCCGCCGAGACCACGACCATCGAGAGGCTGAGGGAGGACCTGAAGGGTTCGTACGTCGGCGGACCGAGCGCCCAGCAGATCGACCTGGTCGACACCAACACGCGGGATGTGTGGGTCGTCGTACCCATCGTGCTGCTGTCCGTGCTGCTGATCCTGATCGCGCTGCTGCGCTCGCTCGTCGCACCGCTGATGCTGGTGGTCGCCGTCGTCGCGGTGTGGGGAGCCTCGCTCGGCATCGGCGGACTGGTGTTCGGCCCGCTGTTCGGCTTCGACGGCACCGACCCAGGACTCGGCCTGCTGTCCTTCGTGTTCCTGGTCGCCCTCGGCGTCGACTACGGCATCTTCCTCATGCACCGGATGCGCGAGGAGTCCCTGCGGGGCGCGGACCCGGTGGCCGCCGCACTGACCGCGCTGCGCACGACGGGCGGGGTCATCGCCTCCGCCGGGCTGGTCCTCGCGGCGACCTTCGCGGTACTGACGAACATGGGCCTCGTACAACTCGTAGAGCTGGGCTTCGTCATCGCGGTCGGGGTGCTCCTGGACACCTTCCTCGTCCGGACGTACCTGGTGACGAGCGCGAGCGTGGCACTGGGCCGACGGGTGTGGTGGCCGGGCGCGCTGTCCCGCAGGCCCGACCCGGACGCCGTACGACCGGAACGGCAGCCGGAACCCGTATGACCTCCGTCGTACGAACGAGCGGGCGCCCCTCCCTGACGGCGGGGCGCTCGTTGACGGAGGATGACCCCGTGCAGCCAACCACCGGAAGAACGGCGCCTGTTGGATGGGGCGAGCGGATCATGGCCGCGATCACCCGCGACCCCCGCAGTGCCCCGCACGCCCTCCGCAACGACGTGCTGCTGGCGCTGACCGCCGCGCTGACCGCCACGCTCCTCGCCCTGTTCACCGACGAGGGAGGCAGCCGACCGGACGTACTCGACCAGGGCGGCCTTCCGGACGCGCTCGGCTGGCTGCTGCTGCTCGCCGCATGCGTGCCGATCGTGTGGCGGCGGCGCCGTCCGATGCTGGTGCTCGTGGTGGTGGTGGCGATCGCCGTGCCGTACCACGCGCTCGACTACAACCACAACGCGCCGACCGCGGCCTCGTACATCGCGCTGTACACGGTCGCCGTCACCGGCCGCCCGCTGCGCACGATCGTGACCGGCGCCGTGGTCCTCGGCATCGCCCTGAGCGTGATGCTCACGGTGAGCAGGCACCAGGCCGCCGAACTGCTGGGGACCTCCGGCTGGATCGTCGCGGTGCTCTTCTGCGGCATCGACGTCCGTGTCTACCGCCAGTACGTGTCGGCCATCGTCGAGCGCGCCGAACGAGCCGAACGCACCCGCGAGGAGGAAGCCCGACGCCGCGTCGCCGAGGAACGCCTGCGCATCGCCCGCGACCTGCACGACCTGCTGGCCCACACCATCACCCTCGTCGGCGTCCAGACGTCCGTGGCCGCCCACATCCTGGCCGCCGACCCGGACCGCCTGGACCGGGCCGCGGTGGCCAAGGCCCTCGACGACATCGCCGACACCTGCCGCACGGCACGCGGTGAGCTGCGCACGACGCTGGAGGTGCTGCGGGACGGCCAGGGGGCGGGAGACGGACGGGGCCCGTTGCCGGGACTGGCCGGCCTGCCCGACCTCGCGGAGACCGCGCGGGCGTCGGGCGCCAAGGTCGAACTGACGGTACGGGCGGACGAGGTACCCCCGGCCGTCGGCGCGGCTGCCTACCGGATCGTGCAGGAGGCGCTCACGAACGCCGTACGACACGGGGGACGGGAGGATCTGACGGTACGAGTGCTGCTGTACGGGGGTGGGGGCGCGTTGCGCGTCGAGGTGGCGGACGACGGGGTGGGCGATGCGGCGGACACGCCAGGGGAGGGATTCGGGCTCGTGGGGATGCGGGAACGGGCGCGCAGCGTGGGCGGCACACTGGATGCCGGGCCGGGGGAGGACGGGGGGTTCACGGTGAGCGCGGTACTTCCGTTGCCGGTGAATCGGAAGGGGGAGGATGCCGGGTGACTGCCATTCGTGTACTGCTCGCCGACGACCAGACGCTCGTACGGGCGGCGTTCGCGATGCTCGTCGAGTCGGCGCCGGGCATGGAGGTGGTGGGGCAGGCGGGTACGGGCCGCCAAGCCGTCGAACTGGCCCGCAGTGCCCGTGCCGACCTGGTCGTCATGGACATCCGCATGCCCGACCTCGACGGCATCGAGGCGACCCGTCTGATCGCCGCCGACGAGGACCTGGCGGGCGTGAAGGTGCTGGTTCTGACGACGTACGACACGGACGAGCACGTGGTGGAGGCGCTGCGCGCGGGCGCGTCGGGCTTCCTGGTCAAGGACACGAGGCCCGCGGAACTCCTGGACGCGATCCGCACGGTGGCGGCAGGCGAGGCCCTGCTCTCCCCGGGCCCCACGGCCAGCCTGATCGCCCGCCTGCTGCGCAGCGCCGAGGCACCGGCGCCGACGGGCGGCCCCGAATGCCTGTCGGAGCGGGAACGCGGGGTGCTGGGACTGGTCGCGCGGGGCCTCAACAACACGGAGATCGCGGAGACACTGGGCCTGAGCCCGCTGACCGCGAAGACCCACGTCAGCCGGATCATGGGGAAGCTGGGCGCGCGGGACCGGGCGCAGCTGGTGATCGTGGCGTACGAGTCGGGGTTGGTGACGCCGGGGGCGGGGTGAGGGGGGCGGGGGCGAGTGGCGCAAAGGGGTGGGGTGGGCGCGCGGGTACGTATGTTCCGTACGCGCCACGCATGGTGACGATCCGTCAGCGGAGTTACTGTCGCCTCCTGCCACATCCTGCCGCAGTTGTACCGGCACTCCAGCGTCCCCCCACGTCCCGACTCCACTCCGCAAGGGAGAGCGATGACGCCCCTGAGCCGTATCCTGCTCGCCGCGACCACCGGCGCGGCCCTGATCACCGGCACCGGAATCGGCACCGACCTCACCGCGACGACGGCCCAGGCGGCCACCCGCGCCTCCTGCACCTCGTCCGTCCCGTACGTCGCGGGCCAGGGCGGCTACGACACGTACCGCATCCCCGCCACCGTCACGACCGGCAAGGGCACCCTTCTGGCCTTCGCCGAGGGCAGACACGACAGCGCGGGGGACAGCGGCAACATCGACGTGGTCCTGCGCCGCTCCACGGACGGCGGCTGCACCTGGGGCCCACTGTCGGTGGTCGCCGCCGGGGACGGTGACACGCGTGGCAATCCGGCGCCGGTGGTGGACGAGAAGACGGGCCGCATCGTCCTGGTGACGTCGTACAACGACGGTGCGGTGACGGAGGCCCAGATCATGCGCGGCGAGGCGACGCCGGAGCAGAGCCGCAGGGTCTTCGTCCAGACAAGCTCCGGCGCGAACGACGGCCGCAGTTTCACGCCCCCGCGCGACATCACGGCCCAGGTGAAACTCCCGAACTGGCGCTGGTACGCGACAGGTCCGGGGCACGCTGTGTATCTGTCGAGGGGCCCGCACGCGGGCAGGATCGTGATCCCGTCCAACCACTCGACGGCCCCGCCGACGGGTTCGTCCGACACCGGCCAGGAGTCCAGGTACTACGGCGGCCACGCGATCTACAGCGACAACGGCGGCGGTACGTGGCGCGTCGGCTTCGTCGACGCCTCCTACGACGGCATCGAGAACGCCAACGAGACCAGCGCCGCCCAACTCCCGGACGGACGCCTGTACTTCTCGTCCAGGGACCAGAACGGCCTGATGCCGGGGAACCGGTTGGACTCCTACTCGAGCGACGGCGCGGAGTCCTTGGACCGCCCGTACACCGTCCAGTCGACCCTGAACGACGTTCCGATCGTGCAGGGCAGCGTGCTTCAACTGCGGGGCGACTCCGATGCGTTGCTGTTCTCCGGGCCGTCTGAGCCTACGGCGCGGCGGTCGATGGCCATCTGGCGGAGCGGGGACGGGGGAGAGACGTTCGAGAAGGTGCTGACGTTGTCGGACCGGAGGGCGGCCTACTCGGATCTGGTGCTGGTGGACCGGCAGGTGGTGGGGGTGCTGTACGAGACGGGGACCGCGGGGACTTACGAGTCGATCGAGTTTCGGCGGGTGGTGGTGGGTGGGGTGGGCTGAGAGGCGGGGGCGGGCCGGTGTCCCAGATGATCACTCAGGCTGACGCCCCAGTTCGGTGCGCAGGATCTCGCTCGACCGGGCTGCGAGATCGCCCTTGCCGCTGGACAGCGTGCCGACGAAGTCGGGCAGCGGCCACTCCTCGCCACCGTCTTCGGCCGGGGTGCTCTCGCGCACGATAGCCAGTATCGGCGCCACCTGCTCCTCGGGCAGCCGGTCGATGAGGTTGTGCAGCTCGTCCCGCAGTGTGCTCATGTCTCAAGAGTACGGAAACCCGGGCAGCCGCGAAGGGCGTGCGCCGAAGTGTCCGGCTGGCGGAGAGGTCTAGACCGTAGGCTTCAAATAGTGGCGGCAAACAAGCTCACCCGCCACTACCTAAGGGGAAAGGCAAACGGCGGAGACGGTTTCGCCCCCCTCCGCTACCCGTCACAACAACCCCGCCCCCGCCAAGAACTTCCCCACCCGCTCCACCTCGTCCTCCGACAACGGAATCTGCGGATCAGCAGTCACCGGACAGTCGATGACCCCCCGCAAATACAGCGCCGCCTTGAACGCCCCCAGCCCCGCCGAGCTGCCCCCCATCCGCAGCGGATCCCCCGCCCCCACCATCCCGAACAGCACGCACAACCGTTCCTGCTCGGCACGCGCCCGCTCCCAGTCACCCGCCCGGCAGAACCGGGTCAGGCGTACGTAGCCGTCCGGGTCGACGTTCGCGAGCCCCGGCACCGCCCCGTCCGCACCCAGCGCCAACGCCGCGTCGACGAGCAGCTCGCTTCCCGTCAGGACGCTGAAACCGCTGACCCCGGGATGTTCCCGCGCGCCCGTCACCACCGCCCGGAACGACGCCAGGTCGCCGCTGGAGTCCTTCAACCCGGCCAGGACGCCGTCGGCCGCCAGCTCCAGAACCAGACCCGGGGGCAGTTTGCTGTGGACGGAGGCCGGGAGGTCGTACGCCACCACCGGGACCGGGCTGCCCGACGCCACCAGGCGGAAGTGGCGGGCGATCTCCGAGGGGTGCGTGCGGGTGTAGAAGGGGGCCGTGACGACGACCGCGTCCGCGCCGGCCGCCGAGACCGACCGTACGTGGTCAAGTACTCGGGGTGTCGTCATGTCGATCGCGCCCGCCAGGACAGGCAGCGCGCCGGCGACATGCCCCACCACCGTCTCCACCACGAGCCTGCGCTGGTCGTCCGTCAGATAGGCCGCCTCCGACGACGAACCGAGCACGAACAGGCCGTCCACGCCCGCCTCCACCAGGTGGTCGACCAGCCTGACGAGTGAGCGCACGTCCACCCCGCGGTCCGGTGTCAGCGGAGTACATACAGGAGGGACGACACCGGTCAGCGGGGTGGGGAAGGTCATCAGGGCTCCCTGGGATCTTTCGGGGCGTGCGGCGGTGCGGAGGCGGTCTCGGGGGCGTCGGCTACAGGGCTTTTCTGCACGTCGGGCACGGCGGCAACCGCCTGGGCGACCAGTTCCCGCGTCGCCCGGCCCTCCTCCACAGGGTGGTGGCAACGGAACCGGTGTCCCGGGATTGACGCGGCCGTGAACTCCGGCATCGCCTCCGCGCATGCCTCGGTCGCCTTCCAGCAGCGGGTGCGGAACGGGCAGCCGGACGGGGGGTGCGTCGCCGAGGGGACCGGGCCCACCAGCGGGATCGGGTGGATGGGGTCCAGCAGGCCCGGCGTCGCCGAGAACAGCGCCCGCGTGTACGGGTGACGCGCCCCGTCCGTCACCTCGTCCGCCGGGGACTCCTCCACGATCCGGCCCAGGTACATCGTGATCACCCGGTCGCTCATCCGCCGTACCGTCTGGATGTCGTGCGAGACGAAGACCAGGGCCAGGCCCAGGCGCTCCTTCAGGTCCAGGAGGAGGTTCAGGATCTGGGCACGGACCGATACGTCCAGCGCGCTGGTCGGTTCGTCCGCCACCACCAGGTCAGGGTCGAGTGCCAACGCCCTTGCGATGGCCACTCGTTGGCGCTGGCCGCCCGACAGCTGGCCCGGGAGGCCGTCCGCCAGGGCGCGCGGGAGTCCTACCAGGCCCATCAACTCCCGTACCCGCTCCTCTCGTTCCTTCGTCGTTCCTCGCCTGTGTACGTCCAGCGGGTCGCGGAGAATCTGGCGGACCGTCAGTCGGCGGTTCAGGGCCGTCGAGGGGTCCTGAAAGATCATGCCGGTGCCTGTGCCGATCGCCGACCTGCGCTCCGCCGGCTTCATCGTCCACAAGTCGTCCCCGCGGAAGGAGACTTGGCCCGACGTCGGTGGTTGTACGCCCACCAGCACCTTCGCCAGCGTCGACTTTCCGCAGCCCGACTCGCCCACCACGCCCACCGTTTCGCCGGGCGCGACCGTGAAGTCGGCGCCTGTCAGGGCGTACACGCGGTCACGGGTGAACAGGCCGCCGCTGCGGGCCTTGTGGACGACGTGGGTGTCCGACAGTTCCACCAACGGAGTCGAGGTCGACTCGGAGGCCGACACAGCTGTACTGGTGCTCACTTCACCGTCTCGCTTCCGGTCGGCTCCGGCGTCGTCAGATCGATCGCCGGGTGGTGGCAGGCCGCCAAGTGGGTCCGGGCGCCCAGGAGATCGGGGGCCGTCGTACGGCACGCCTCAGCCGCCATCGGGCAACGGTCCGCGAAACGGCAGCCCTTGGGGAAGTCGGCGGGGGAGGGAACCGTGCCCTTGATCTGGGTCATGCGGACCGCCGCCGACTCCAGCGACAGCACGCTGCCCAGCAGGCCTCGGGTGTAGTGGTGGGACGGGGCGCCGACCAGGTCCGCCGTCACGCCCGTCTCGACGATCTGGCCGCCGTACATCACGACCACCCGGTCCGTCACGTCCGCCACCAGGGCCAGGTCGTGCGAGACCAGGATCAGGGCGAAGTCCAGTTCCTCGCGCAGGCGTAGGAGCAGTTCGATGATCTGGGCCTGGACCGTCACGTCCAAGGCTGTTGTCGGCTCGTCCGCGACGATCAGCTTCGGGTCGCGGGACAGAGCCATCGCGATCAGGACCCGCTGGCGCTGGCCGCCCGACAGTTCGTGTGGGTAGCTGCGGAGGGTGCGGTCGGGGTCCAGGCCCACCAGGCCCAGGAGCTCCTCCGGTGTGCGGTGGCCTCCTCGTCGTACGACCTGTTTGAGCTGTGAACGGATCGTCATCGCCGGGTTCAGGGACGACAGGGCGTCCTGGTAGATCATCGCCATCTCGTGGCCCAGCAGCTTGCGGCGTACGCGCATCGGTTCCGCCAGCAGGTTCCGCTGGTTGAACCGGACCTGGCCGGTGACCCGGGCGCCCTTCGGTTCCAGGCCCATCACCGTCAGTGCCGTCAGTGACTTGCCGCAGCCCGACTCGCCCACCAGGCCCAGGACTTCGCCCGGGTGGACCTCGAAGCTGATGCCGTCGACGATGTCCACACCTGCGTGGCGGGCCGCGAAGCCGATCGTCAGGTTCTCAACTGCCAGTATGGGTTGCCCGGTTGGGACCGGACGTGCCCTCGTCCGAAGCCTCTGCGCCGCCTGCGTCAGGCCCGGGAGAGCCAGGACCTCGCCCGTCCCCGGCTCCGGGGCCTCCAGGTGGTCCTCCTCCTCCCGTACCTCCACGTCCCGGGCCGCCGGCGCTGCCCACGCGTCCGACACGCCCTCGGAGAGAACGTTCAACGACAACACCGTGATCAGCATCAGCAGACCCGGGAAGACCGTCGCCCACCAACCGCCGGTCAGGACCATGTTCTTGCCGTCCGCGATGACGCTTCCCCAGGACGGGTCCGGCGGCCGTACGCCCGCGCCGATGAACGACAGCGACGCCTCGAAGACGATCGCCTCAGCCACCTGCACCGTGCAGAACACCAGCACCGGGGCCGCGCAGTTGATCGCGACGTGGCGAAGGACGATGTGGTGCGTGCGGGCGCCGATCACCCGTTCCGCCGTCACATAGTCCTCGCCGTACTGGTCCAGGACGTTAGCCCGCACCACCCGCGCCACCGGCGGCGTGAACAGGAACGCGATTGCGCAGATCAGGACCGTGATGCCGCCGCCGAAGACCGCGACGAGTACGGCGGCCAGCGCGATGCCAGGGAACGCCATCACCACGTCCAGGCAGCGCATCAGCGTCTCGTCGACCGCCTTGCGCGACGTCGCCGCGATCGCGCCGATCAGCGCGCCCACCGTCAGGGCGAGGGCCGTGGCGCCGAGGCCGATCGCGAGGGACCAGCGGGCGCCGTACATCAGCCGGCTCATGATGTCGCGGCCCAGGCTGTCCTGGCCCATCCAGTGCTCGGCGGAGGGGGCTCCCGTGCCGCCGATCAGGGGCTGCTGGTCCAGCGGGTCGTCGGGGGCCAGGTAGGGGGCGAAGACCGCCATGACCACCACGAACGCCAGGAAGCAGACCGCGATCCGGGAGAGGACCGGGAGGCGGCGCCAGCCGCGCAGGCGGATGCCCGGGCGGGAGAGGAGGGCGGCCAGGCGCCCCCGTTCGAACATCATGAACATCAGGCCGCGTCCCTCAGTCGTGGGTTGACCAGGAGATAGAGGATGTCGATGACCAGGTTCACGATCACGAAGCCGGTCGCCGTGGTCAGGACCACTCCCTGGACCACGGCCGGGTCGCCGTTCTTCACGGCGTCGATCATCAGCTTGCCCATCCCGGGGAGCGAGAAGATCGTCTCGATCACCACCGCGCCGCCGAGCAGATAACCGACGCGCAGGCCCAGCACCGTGAGCGGGTTGATGAGCGCGTTGCGCAGCACATTGCGGCCCACCACCACCCTCGGTGGCAGGCCGCTGCCGATCGCCGTACGGACGTAGTCCTTGTCCAACTCCTCGACCACCGCCGTACGGACGATGCGCGTGAGCTGCGCGGCGACCGGGAGGGAGAGCGCGAAGGCCGGGAGGGTCATCGTCTTCAGCCAGCCGGTGAAGGAGTCGGCCGGGTTGATGTAGCCGCCGGTCGGGAACCAGCCCAGGTCGACGGCCAGGTACTGGATCATCAGCAGCGCCAGCCAGAAGCCGGGGGCCGCGACGCCCGTGAGCGACACGACGCGGATGATCTGGTCGGGGAGGCGGTCGCGGTAGATGGCCGCCGTGACGCCGCCCAACAGGGACAGGACCACCGCGATACCCAGGCCCAGGAAGGTGAGTTGGAGGGTGAGGGGAAGGGCGGTGGTCACCTGGTCGAGCACCGGCGCGCGGGTCAGCGCGCTGATGCCCATGTCGCCCTGGAGCAGGTCGGCGATGAAGTGGAAGTAGCGGACGGGGAACGGATCGAGCAGGCCGTTCTGTTCGCGGAAGTCGTGCAGTTGCTGCGGGGTCGGGTTGGCGCCCTGGAAGAACGCGGAGGCCGGGTCGACGTCCGAGAACCGCATGACGAGGAACACGAACAGCACGATGCCGAGCATCAGCGGGACGAGCAGGATGATCCTGCGGGCCAGGATTCGGGCGATGGCGACCACGTACGAACTCCCGTACAGCTAGCGGTATTTGGCAGT
The DNA here is from genome assembly GCF_036345175.1 of Streptomyces sp. NBC_00576. Lineage (NCBI taxonomy): Bacteria > Bacillati > Actinomycetota > Actinomycetes > Kitasatosporales > Streptomycetaceae > Streptomyces > Streptomyces sp. NBC_00576. The sequence goes on from NZ_CP107780.1 coordinate 7,582,015, forward strand.
GGTCAGACCCGCGGTTACCGGGCCCGCGCTTGCTAGACCCACTTGGCCTGGAGGAGGTTGATGCCCGGGTACGGCTGTGCCCTTATGCCCGCGAGCTTCTTCGGGTCCCAGGCCGTCATCAGCTCGTTGTGGACGACCGGGTAGAGCACGGCCTCCTCGGCGACGACGTCGATGTAGTCCTGGATCATCTCCTTCTTCTTCTCCGGGACCGCCTCCCGTGTCGCCCTGTCCATGTCCTTGAAGAGCTGCTTGGCCACAGCGTTGTCGGCCCAACGGGCGTAGCCCATCCAGAGGTTCTGCGGGCCGTAGTTGTAGTGCATGATCAGGTCCGCGTCGAGGCCGAACTGGTTGGGGTTCGAGGCCGCCGACACGACCTGGTAGTCCTGCTTCTGGTCCATCTTCGTGAACACCGCTGTTGTTTCCTGCGGGTTGAGGGTCGTCTCGACGCCGATCGCGTCCCACGACGCCTTGATGGTGGGCAGGCAGTCGACGATCCAGCTGACGTTCACCGACAGGATCTCGATCTTCAGCCCGCTGACCCCGGCCTCCTTCAGGAGCGCCTTCGCCTTTTCCGGGTCGTAGTCGTAGACCGTCTTCGCCGGCCGGTAGCCGGGGTTGGCCTCGTTGAGGAAGGACGTGGACGGCTTGCCGTGGCCCTTGAGAGCCACCTGCACCATCTTCTCCGTGTCGATGGCGTAGTGCAGCGCCTGGCGGACCCGTACGTCGTCGAAGGGCTTGTGCTTGGTGTTGAACATCAGGAACAGGTTGTTCATCCCCGCCCCGCCCTGGACGTCCATCCCCCCGCTCTTGAGCTGCTGGATGTTGGCGTACGGGATGTTGTCGGCGATCTGCGCGCCGGCACTGGACCCCGAGATCTTGGCGACGCGGGGCGCGGCGTCCACCATCGTCATCCAGTTCATCTTCTTGAACGCCGGTTTGCGCGGCCCGTTGTAGGCGGCGAACGCCTCGAACGTCGTGTTCGACTTCGGGTGGTGCGCGGCCTGCCGGTACGGTCCCGAGCCGATCGCCTTTCCCTTGATCGCGTCGTCCCAGGCGCCCGGCTGGGAGAAGACGTGCTTCGGCATGATCTTCGCGAGGGTGAGCCGGGAAACGCCTTCCGGGAAGGGGAACTTCAGCACCAGCTCGACATTCTGCGCGTCGACCTTTTTCACTTCTTTCAGCCAGCTGGCGAAAAACCCCTTGGCGAGTGTCTGTGTGTTCGGATCGAGGATTCGATCGAATACGAAGACCACGTCGTCGGCGGTCACCGGCTTTCCGTCGTGGAAGGTCGCCCCCGCCCGCAGCGTGAACTTCCAGGAGGTGCTGCTGAGGTCGCCGGGGACGGCTGTGGCGAGCGCCGGGTACGGCTCGCGGGAGATCGGGTCGGTGTCGAGCAGGCCCTCGTAGATGTGGTTGTTGCCGGCCATGGAGAAGGCGGAAGCCGTCTGCGTGGGGTCCCAGCTGCCGTCGTTGCCATAGCCGATCACGGCCGTGAGCGTGCTGTTCGCGCCCCCGGTGCCACCCTCGGTGTCGTTGGTGGACTCCGGGCCCGACGAACAGGCCGAGAGCGAGGAGGAAATGGCGGCGGCGGCACCCAGCGCGCCGGTGTACTTCAGGAACGACCGGCGGTGCGGGGCGGTCGATACGTCGCGGGTCACGTCGCGCACGATTCCTCCAGCGGGGTGGGGTCCGAAAAGGTGAGGAGATACGACGTCCTACGTCATAGGGGGGCAGCGCGACCATAAGAGGGGCGGTGGGGCCGGTCAAGAGATCGCACACGAATGGCGTATCTGCCAGAGGTGTGACCAATGACGATATGAAATTCGACCAACGCTGGCATCAACACTGGCATCAACGGTGGCATCAACGAACTCGTGAATTCACGGGCGTTGGATTTTGATATGCCTGGAGGTGGGACGTGGGATGTCCGGCGAGCGTACGATGCGCCGCATGTCTCAGGAGTCCGGGAAGCCACGCCGGCCCGAGCGGCGGGTGAGCGGCCAGGTCCAGCACGAGGTCATGCAGCTGATTCTCGACCGCAAACTCCGGGCGGGCGCACCGCTGCCCACCGAGGTCGAGCTGATGGCGTCGCTCGGCGTCAGCCGCAACTCCGTCCGCGAGGCCCTCAAGGCGCTCCAGGCGCTCGACATCGTGGAGATCAGGCACGGCTACGGGACGTATGTCGGACAGGCGTCCTTGACGCCGCTGATCGACGGACTGACGTTCCGTACGCTCGCCCGGCATGACGGGGACGGCGCCGCGCTCGCCGAGATACTCCAGGTCAGGGAGGTCCTGGAGGACGGCCTCATCCGGCGGGTCGCGGCGGTGTTGTCCGACGCGGAACTGGACCGTGTGGAGTCCGTTGTCACCCGGATGGAGGAGGCGGGCCGCGCAGGCCGGCGCTTCCCCGAGCTCGACCGCGAATTCCACGAGGCGCTGTACGGCCCTCTCGGCAACGCCCTCGTGCCGCAGCTGCTCGCCGCCTTCTGGACGGTGTTCCGCCGCGTCTCCGGCGCCCGGGGCTGGCACGACGACCCGGCACCGGAACTGACGGCCCGCCGACACCGGGACATCGTGACGGCGTTGCGCGCGCATGACGTGGAGGGCGCGCAACGTGCGCTGGCGGTGCACTTCCGGGGGATCGAGGCGCGGGCGGCTCAGGAGTCACGGGGCGTGGGCTGAGCGGCGTGCGGGCGCGCCGGCACGTGAAAGGGGGCGCCGACCCCTGTACGGCGCCCCCGTCACTTCCCGTCGCGGCCCTGGTCTACGGCAGCGTCTTCTCGTACCCCGCGTCGTTGTCCGAGTCGTAGACGACCTTGCCCGTGTTGTCGTAGCCCTTGATGTGCGGAGCCAGGGTGACCTGCTGGTTCAGGGTGCCGGAGGCCACGAACCAGCCGTGGTCCAGGGCGGCTTCGCTGGTGCTGCCGCCGTAGGAGACGGTCACCTTGGTCACGGAGGACTCGACCCGGCCGATGGCGCCCCAGCGGAAGGGCAGCTTCCAGTTGCCCTTGTCGATGAACGACTGCCGGTCGAGCTTGCCGTTGTCGTCGGGCATGACCGGGCCGCCGTTGTCGAACTCCAGGCCGCCGGCACTGATGTTGGCGCCCTCGGCCTTGCCGTCCTTGATGTTGCAGATCAGTCGGGTCAGCTGCGGCTGCTTCGTCTGCTCCTTGACGGCGACGACGTAGATGCCGTCGCCGGGTGCGTTGGAGTCGCCGGTGCTGTTCATGGCCAGGATGATCCGGTAGTCGGCGGCGTCGCCCAGATCGGGCCGCGGCATCTTGGACGACATGCCCTTCTGGCCCTCAAGTTGCCGGGCGATGCACTTTTCCAGGCCGTCCGAGGCCTGCGCCAGCGTGATCCCGTCGAGCAGCTGCCCCGGCGTCGCCGGTCCGGCCGGTCCAACGGGCGCCGACTGTACGGGAGTCGGCTTCGTCCCCTGCGAGACGTCGGCCGACGGCAGTGGCGCCGCCGTGTTCACGCTCCCGTCGCCGCCGTTCCCGCTCAGCGCGTACGCCCCCACGGGCGCCGCCGCCAGCGCGACCAGGACCGCGCCGGCCGCTGCCACTCGCCGTCGCCGCTCGGTCGCGCCCTTGCGGCGGATCGCCGGATACGGCGCCGCTGAGGGCCGGATGGTGTAGGCGTCCTCCGCCATCATTTCGCGCACCTGTGCCTCGAAGTCCTTCCCGTGTTCGTTTCCCACGTGCTGGCCTGCTTCTTGTGACTGTCCTGGCTGGTCCGGCTGCTGGTCCGGCTGTCGTTCCGGCTGCTGTTCCCCGTTCACCGGACGCCTTCCCGAACGTGTGACGTCTGACTGGGCTCGGGCCGGCCCACGACCTGTGCGAGCCCCGGATACGAACGCAACTTCGCCAGCCCCTTGGACGCCTGGCTCTTGACCGTGCCCTGGGAGCAGCCGAGCGTGTCGGCGACCTCTCCCTCGGACAGGTCCTCCCAGTAGCGCAGAACGACCACCGCCCGTTGCTTGGGCGGCAGTTGGGCGAGGGCACCGAGCAGCGCGCTGCGCTCGTCGGCCCATGAGACGGCCTCGTCCCGGCCCACCACGTCGGGCGGTGCGTCGGTCAGCGCCTCCCGCACCCGCCTCTTGCGGAACCGGTCGCTGTTGCAACTGACCAGCATCCGGCGGACGTACGCCTCCGGATTGTCGGTGCGGGAGACCCGCCGCCAGGAGCGGTACGCCTTCGCCAGCGCCGTCTGCGTCAGGTCCTCGGCGTGATGGGCGTCGCCGGTCAGCAGATACGCGGTCCGCACCAGATGGGACCACCGCGCTCTGACGAATTCATGGAACTGGGCCTCTTGTTCGGCCTGCATCAAGTACCCCCTCGCCCACCAGACCACCGTTTCCCCGGAATCGGTTGCCCGGGGTTCGGGAACGAGTTCGAATGGGTCGGTGGGTGAGCCACTGGGCCGGCAGGTGGCTGAGCCAGTGGACCAGAGGGTGGCTGAGCCAGCGAACCAGCAGGTGGCTGAGCCAGTGAACCAGAGGGGTGGCTGAGCCAGTGGACCAGAGAGTGGATGAGCCGGCTGCCGGGCCATGGGACGAGCGGGCTCCGGGCGTACTGCGCTGCCCTCCGGGCGCCTGGCCCGGGGGCGTGGCCTGTGCCGGCCCCTCGACGCGACGGCACAGGCCCCCTCGTACGCCGTCCATCTCCTCGGCAGCCGACTCCCGGAGTCTCCCTGGGAGTTCCGCTGGCCGCGTGGGCCCGACTTCCGGCTCCGAAGGATCGCGTGGACGCCCGCGCGGCCCTGGTCGAGGTGTGGGAGCGGGCGGGCGGGTGAGCGGGGGAGGTCGCGTGCGAGGGTGGGCGGGGGCGTTCGGGGACTGCGCCGGCGTGTCTGGCGGTGGGCCTATGTGCGGGCGGAGTACGACCGGTATGCCGTGGAGACGCCCCGGCGGCGGCGGTACGTCCGTCGGGGCGGGTGAGGCGGTGGGCGTCTCACAGGTGCAGCGTCATGACCACTCGGTCGGCATTCGGCCCGAAGTAGTCCTTGCGCGGGGCGGATTCAGCCGTGAAGCCGAGTGACCGGTAGAGCTCTATTGCGGCGGTGTTGGTCGGCTCGACCGTCAACAGCACCTCGCGCACGGCATCGTCGCGCAGTCGGCGCAGCACCTCCTCCATCAGTTGCCGGCCGTGTCCGCGCCCGCGCTGGTCGCGGGTGACTCCGAGGCTCAGTATCCAGCCGCGGTCGGGGTTCCGGGGCATGCCGACCAGGACGTATCCGTGCAGGCCGTTCTCGCCGCCGTCGAGGACGAGCAGGTGATCGGGGTACAGGTCGAAGAGCTGGCGAAGCGTGAAGAAGGGGTACGGGCCTTCGGGGAACGCCTCCTCGTCCAGCCGGACCAGCTCGGGCAGATCTGTCTCCTCGACCTGGCGGATGCGCGGCGGTCGGCTCGCGGCAGGTGTCCGAAAACCATCTGCTGGAAGAGTGCTCATGCGTCCCCCTGCGGCGCGAAGTAAAGACACGTTGACACCCGTACGGGTGGTACGGGCGGGACGGTGCGTTCTCTGTGTTTCGCCTGCGTTCGGCAGGTGATCGACGGATTCCGACCAGCATTACGCGATCTGATCCGGTCACTCAAGGCGCATTCAGGTCCAACGTGAGGTCACAGTTATTTCGCAGGGTCGTTCACGTTCTGTCAGGGGGGCTCCGTAGTGCCCGTGATGTTGATATCGTGAACCATGGACTTGGGAACGCCGGGGGAAAAACGCAGGCCAGCCGTGCTCAATGCGCAGGCGCCTTGGCCGGAATTTGACTCGCTCGCGTATGTCGCTGACAACTATCACAAGTTGCAGGACGAGGACGCCGAGATCATCTCGATCATGCGTGATCACTTCGGTAAGTACTTCCGTGAACATCCCGGTCCGGTGGTCGGCATCGACGTAGGCGCGGGTGCCAACCTTTACCCCGCGCTCGCCATGCTGCCGTGGTGCAAGGAGATCACGCTCTTCGAGCGCTCACCCCGGAACCTGGCCTATCTGAAGGGCCAGTTGACGGCCGAGGCGTACGACACGAACTGGGACCAGTTCTGGGACGTCCTGTGCGAGAGCCCTGAATACGCCGGGTTCGAGGGCGATCCGAGGGAGCGGTTCCGCGAGGTCGTGCGCGTCGAGTCCGGCAACATCCTCGACTCCGACCTGGGGGAACAGGTCGGCGAACGACAGGGTCTGTGGTCGATGGGGACCATGTTCTTCGTCGCGGAGTCGATGACCACCTCGCACGAGGAGTTCGGCCGGGGTGTGGCGAGCTTCATGCGTGCGCTGGCGCCCGGAGCGCCTTTCTTCGCGGCGTTCATGGAGCATTCGGAGGGGTATCGCGTGGGCGACGCGTTCTTCCCCGCGTGTGACGTGAGCGAGTCCGAGGTGCAGAAAAGCCTGGAGCCCTTCGCCGGAAAGATCGGCCCGCTTCGGGTTGAGCGGCTCAGGACTCCGGTAAATCTACGGGCGGGCTATTCGGGCATGATCGTCGCCTATGGCCGCCGAAATTCGGATGACGATATTCCGGAATGCTAGGCAGCTGGCCAGCAGTGCCTGCGAACAACCTGTAGTAACTCCCAACAAAACATGGCAGCGCGGCCTTGTGAGGGGCATGGCATGCAGATCAAGCCACGCCAGCATCTGCTGGACGTCTGGCAGGCGGTTGGTCGTCACTCGTTCGACAGTGGCGGCTGGGCCTGGGGCAAGTGGGGTGGGCAGAGCAGCGTGGCCGATGCCGAACGGCTGCTCTGTCTGCTCTACCCGGCCACCGAGATTCCGGCGTTCCGGATCGACGACCCGGACACGACACAGGACGACGTCCAGAAGGCGCTCCGGAGGGCCGGTGGCCGGCTGGAGATCCCGGTGAACGTGCTGACGGCCACGGCCGAGTTCATGCGCAACCACACCGGGGACGACAAGAGACCGACCTTCGCGGGCGGTTACTACTTCCACTCCCGGGACAGCGCCCAGGATCTCACCCCTGAACAGCGTGAACTCGGGGTAGTGGACAGCTATTCGATGTCGGTCACTCTCTGCCTCGCCACACTTGGCTTCCTCAAGATCTACGAGACGAAGACGCGCCGCACCGAGGTGCTGGAACTCATCCAGGAGCTTCGGGCGGCCACCAGCGTCAGGCTGACGGCGGCCATGGTGAGTCTGCTGCGTTCGTTCACCGTCAACGTCTTCGACATGGACTCCTCGCAGGGCAGAACACTCGCCGAACTCCTCGGCCAGGGGCGGCTGTCCCAGCGGATGGTCCTGCAGAAGTTCCAGCGCCGCTTCGAGGCCCTGCGCGCCATCGTCAGCGAGAGCCTCGTCCTCGGTGTCGACGTCGAGGAAGGCCTCGCGGACCAGAACCAGCTCTTCGAGTGCGGCTGGGCCTGGAGCCTCGTCAAGGACGCGCCCGAGGTGGAGACCGAGGAAGCGATCGGCCCCCAGCCGCCCGGCGTCGCCAATGCTGTGCCCTACCTCTACTTCACCGTCGTCGCCCTCGACGGCATCCAGGACCTGTTCTCCGACCGCACCCTGACCCTGGGCCTGCTCAACACCGAACAGCAGAAGCTCGCCGAGGCGTTACGACTGCGCTGGGAGATCACCCAGCAGTACTGGTCGGCCATCGCCCGCTTCGACGCCGACCGCTGGCCCCTGGAGGACATTCCCTGGCGTACGACAGGACAGAAGCTGGAGTCCGAGTACTTCTCCCTCTCCGTCGCCGCCATCCTCGTACACGACCTGGTCCGCCGCCGGGCCACCGACGACGACCTCACCCGCACGGTCGGCATCATGGAGCGGCTCGCCGAACGCGGGCGCATCACCAGCCGGATGACCGGCCGGGACAAGGCCGTTGAGCTGCACAATCCGGGGATCATCCTGCCGCTCCAGGGCAGTGAACGCATAGGGCCGCCCATGCAGTGGCGGATGAACGACTTCTCCGCGCAACTCCTCAAGCGGACCATCCAGTTGTGCACCCTCTCGCGCAACCTCGTCTCGCACGACCGGCTGCTGCGGCTGGCCGAGGACATCTTCGGGCACATGTGGAGGCGCCGGATCGGCGACGGCGACGGCGTCGACCTGTGGGACAACGTGCACGCCGTCTATCCCGAGTCGCCCGCCACCGACCGCCCCGTGTCCTGGAGCGTCACCGAGCGCGTCACCGAATGCCTGGTCAGCGCCCACCAGCTGTACCGGCAGCCACCGATCCGGAGCGCCGAACTCGGCGTACTGGCAAGGGCGTTGCTCAGCGAGTCGACCCATCTGCTGGGCAACGAACAGATGGAGCCGGCGCCCGCCTCCGACGGCAGGCGCGGTATGGACCTCAAGGGCATCGAGGTAAAACTGCGCCGGGCCAGGCAGCTCATCGACGAACAGCCCGGCACCTCCTGCGCGTTGACCCTCGATGTGCTCGGACAGCTCGACGCCCTCGCCCGGGCCCGCGACGCGGCGACCCAGGGGGCGTGAACCGTGCTCATCTTCGCCGCCTCCGACAAGGGAGGCACGGGCCGCTCGGTCACCAGTGCCAACCTCGCCTACCACCGGGCGCTCGCCGGTGACGACGTCTGCTACCTGGACTTCGACTTCGGCTCACCCACGGCCGCCGCCGTCTTCGACGTCGACATAGCGCAGCGTGAGGTCGGCGACCGCGGCCTGCACTCCTATCTGGAGGGCGACGTCGGCGAACCGGCCCGCGTCGATGTCTGGGCCCAGACCGAACACCGGGTGCTGACCAACCGGCCGCCCGGCTCCGGCCGCCTCGTCCTCATGCCCGGTGACCTCGGCGGCGGCGAGTTCTCCACCACCGGCGAGAACCTGCGCCGCTGCGTCGACCTGCTGCTGCGGCTCAACAGCGAGTTCGACCTGATCATCGTCGACCTGAGCGCCGGCCGCAGCTACGCCGTCGAAATGGCCCTCAAAGCCACCGCGGAACCGCAGTTGCGCGGCATCGAGGCCCGCTGGCTGGTCTTCCACCGCTGGACCCGCCAGCATGTGATGGCCGCCGCCGGGTTGGTCTTCGGCCCGCGCGGCATCATGGCCGGCGGTATCGCCCGGGGCCACACGGAGGAGGCGCTGCGCGGCGCCATCCGCTTCGTACGGGCCGCCGTACCCGATCCCGAGTCGTCACTGTGGTCGCAGGTGGCGCCCACCCAGTCGGCGTGGATGCGCGAATGCGACGCCGACCTCCAGTCGCTCGCCTCCAACCGCGGTATCGGATATACGCAAGTGCTGGGCTCCGTACCGCTGGAGCCCGTTCTGCAGTGGCGCGAGCAGCTCATCACCGACGAGGACGTCCTCGACAGCCAGATCGCCAACATGGAGACCTGGCAGGCGATGAGCGACCTCGCCGGCCGGCTCACCGACGACAAGTACTGGGGGCAGCCGTGACCGGCCCCGTGTTCCGCGAGACCGCGGCCGAACCCCGTACCCAGTCCGTACCGCTGTCCCATCTGTCCCTGGAACTGGGCCACTTGTACATGGAGGACTTCGCGGTCGGCCCCGAGCGGCTGCGCGAGCACTTCGCGGAGGTACGGATCTGGGTGGACGCCGCCAAGGCTTCCGCCGCCCGGCGACTGGGCGGCAAACGGCCCCGGATCAGCACCTGTTTCCTCATCGACGACTACTTCACCCGCTTCTCCACCCCCGCCGAACTGATCCCGCTGGTCCTCGAAGAGGCAGACCGGGCCGGACTCACCATCGACTACCTGGCCCGCGAGTCGGGCTGCGCCGTCGCCGACAAGGTCGAGCTGGCCGAATCCGTGATGCACCGCCTCGTCGAGTCCCCGCCGCCGGGCACCTACGGCTCCCGCCCGCCGGTCGGCGACACCGGCTGGCTCGCCAACGGGCAGCGCACCCCCGGCGCACGCACCGCCATGGCCGAGGTCACCGAGTGGCAGCCACCGCACGAGACCGCGGCCCGGGTCCACTCCGTCTTCATGGACGTCGAACTGTGGTCGCAGCGGGACGGCGGACGCCTGTGGTCCTGCCCGTTCCTCGCCGCCGTCTGGCAGCTGGCCCGGCTCGGACTGCTGCGCCACGGCGGGGAACCCGTGCTGGTTCCGCGCGCCCGGCCCACCGGGGGCTTCCCCCACGACTGGGACGAACTGCCGCCGCTTCTCCAACTCACCGACTCCGCAGCGCCGTTCAGCGCCTACCGCACCTGCACCCTGGTGCCGAACCGCTTCCTGGCCGTCGAGGACGCCGTCCGGCTCATCCTCGACCAGGTCGATGTGGACGACGGGGCGCTGGCCCAGGTCGACGAGCGCTCCGTCCGCGAGGGCGCGCCGGTGCCCGAGGCGGTCGCCCAGCGTGTCACGTACGTCTTCTACGAGGAGCCCTGACATGAGGCCCCGTGCGGAGACCGCGGCCCCCGTCCTCGCCTGCGGCGAGGTGCGCACCTGTCTGCTGCCCGCCTTCCAGGCACTGGACAGCCGCACCGCCGCCCAACTGCTCAGGCTGCGCGCCGACGAACGCGTCCGGGTCTCCGAGCGCCCCAACCTGTACGCGCTCTCACCGGACGTGCTCACGGGCGTCGACTGTCCGCTGCCCACCGCCAACGGCGCCAGGGTCCGGGCCGTCGGCACGGTGGCCGCCCGCGCCGCGCTCACCGAGGGGCGCGTGCTGCAGACCACGGCCTACTTCCGGATCCCGGCCACGGGACCCGACGTACGCCGGCCGTGGGGGCACTATCTCGTACAGCCCGGAGTTCTCGAACCCTTCGGGAAACTGCCCGAACAGGCCGTCGTGGAAGGAGTTCTGAAAGACAGCCAGCGAGGAGCGCTGGACCTCGGGATGATCGCCGAGAGCCTGCTCGCCCAACTGCTGAGGCATCCGCTGCTCGACCAGAAGGTTCCCTTCAAGTCCCGGCGCACACACCTGCGTTGGGCTGCACTGCGGGCTCCGGACGGCGCGGGGGCGTCGATCGAGAGCTTCATAGTGGCCGAAGAGGGCCTGCGGACCGTGCGGTTGCGGGTGCCGGACGGTACGCAGGCGGCCGCGGTGGCAGGACTCTGCGAGGACTTCGCGCTGCACGACTGGCTGCTCACGACCGTGGTCCGCATGCTCGACCGCAGCCGGACCGGGCCGGTGGACGGGCCGGAGGCGATCCTCGCGCTCCGCCCCGCCGTCGACCACCTGCTGCACGTGTGGATGCCACGCGCCCGAGTGGACCGGGATCTCGGCCGACTGTGGGACGTACTCGAACAGGAACCGGGTTTCACCCGCCAGTGGCAGACCCTGGTCCAGCGCATCCGCGATCAACTGGCCGTCCAGGCCATTCCGTTACTGCACAAGGCGCTGGCCATGAGCTGACGCCGAAACTTCGCAACACCCGACGGGGGAGGTTGAGGTGAACGGAGCAATACAGGCACGACGAGCACAACAGGCCCAGCAGGCACAGCTGGCGCAACAGGCACAAGCACAGGCACAGCTGCAGGCCGCGGCCGGGCGACAGGAGCGCAACTCCAAGCTGCTGCGCAAGACGCTGATCACGGCCCTGGTGTCCGCGAGCACCTACGTACTCACCAACGTGCTCAACCGGCACGCGGACGAAGTCTGGAAACTGACGGTCACCATCGTCATCGGCGGCGCGGCCCTGATCGTCCAGTATCTGGTGGACTTCGAGGAACGACTCAACTCGATGGAACAGAGCCTCTCCACCCACCACGGGGAACTGCGGGCCGCGGTCGAGAAGAGCTTCGCGGGGATCAACGAGGCGACCGAACTCTTCAGCCAGGTGGACCGTTCGGTGCTCCGCTCCGACGGCGTGACCCGACTGGCCCGCGCCTACACGCAGTTGGGGCACCAGGAGTCCGAACTGGTGAAGACCTTCTCGCAGGAGGAGATCGGCCGTCTCGCCACCCAGATGGAGAACCTCAGCTCCGGCAGCGTGACCTGCATGGGCGAGAACAACGACTGGCTGATCGATCTCACCTCCTGTGTCGAGACGTCGATCGACGCCACCAGCACCGACCTGGACCGGCAGTTCTGGTACAGCGAGGCCGCGACCCGCTATCTGAAGGCGCAGGAGGACGCGATCCTGCACCGGGGAGTGAAGGTCCGGCGGCTGTTCCTGGTCAGGACCCGGACGGAGGCCAACGAGGAACTGGAGCGGATCTGCCAGAGCCACCGGGACCTGGGCATCGAGACGCGGATCGCGGTCCGGGAGCTGCTGCCGCCCAGCGCCCGGCTCCGCATGACGAACGACTTCATCGTCTTCGACGGTGAACTCTGCTACGAAACGGCGCCGGACGTGGACCAGAAGCCGGCCGAGACCACCCTCAAGACGGAAAGGGAGCACATCGAGGAGCGGGTCAACCGGTTCAACGTCATCTGGGACGCCACGGAGCCTGCCAGCCCGCCCAGCACGGCCCCTGGTGCCTCCGGCGCGGGTTCGGGTTCCGCGTAACGGCTACCCGGCTACCGGCTACCGGCTGACGGCTGTACGGCCGTCAGCTCAGCGCCTCCGCCAGCACGCCCGCCGTCTTGGCCACCAGAGGGTGGTCGGCGGCGGCGTCCTGGTCGGGCTTGGCCGTCTGGACGGCCAGGACGATCGGCGTGCCGTCCTGCGTCCAGGCGATGCCCACGTTGTTGTTCGTGCCGTAGGAACCCGCGCCCGTCTTGTCGGCGATCGTCCAGGTCGGGGGCAGGGCGAGGCGGAAACGGTTGCCGCTGGTCGTGTTGTTCAGCAGCCAGTGGGTGAGGAGTGCGCGGTCCGGACGGTTCAGCGCGTCACCGAGGACGAGACGGGCGTACGTACGGCCGATCGCGTACGGCGTCGTCGTGTCCGTGATCCGCCACGGCTCGGCCGAGTTGAGCTCGGTCTCCCACCGGTCGAGGCGCGTCACCGGGTCGCCGACCGAGCGGGCGAAGCGGGTGATCGCGGTGGGGCCGCGCAGTTCGCGCAGGAGCAGGTTGCCGGCCGTGTTGTCGCTGAACCGGATGGCCACATCGGCGAGTTCGGCGACCGTCATGCCCTCGGCGAGGTGCTCCTCGGTCTGCGTCGAGCCGTCGACCAGGTCGTCGGCCGTGTAGTGGACGCGCTTGGACAGGACTTCGCCGGCGCGGTCCAGGTCGCGCAGTACGGCCGCCGCCGCGAGGGTCTTGAAGAGCGAGCAGACCGGGAAACGTTCGTCGGCGCGGTGCCGGACCGTCTGCTTCGTACCGAGGTTGTGCGCGAACACACCTACGCGGGCGCCGTGTTCGGCCTCCAGGGCGCGCAGGCGGGCGGTGACGTCGGGGTCGGTGGTGGTTGCTTCCGCCGCCTGCGCGGGCGTGCCCGCCAGAAGGCTCGCCGCCGTTGCCGCGCCGGCGGTGAGCAGGGTGCGTCGGGTCGGCCGGAACTTCACGGGGGCCTTCGTGGTGCCTAAGATCTTGCTCTCCTCTGTCGGGGTCCTTTGACGATCTACCATGATCGACGCCCGCTCCCCATACCTTGGTTGCGCTGCCGTAGACCTTCGGGGGACGGCGGGGTGTGCCCTGCCCCGGAACAGTGAAGACATGGAGAAGACCAGGAAGACAGGGATCAGCCGGGCGCAGTTCCTGGCAGGCACCGCAGCTGTCGGGCTCGCGGGGGCGTTACTGCCGGCGGCCGGGGCGCGGGCGGCGGAGCGGCACGGTGGCGGCCTGACCCGCCGGGGAGTCGTCTACACCCTCGTTGACGGCGAGACCCCGGCGACCGGCTTCAACCGCGCCCGTATGCGCGCCGACATCCGCGCGATCCGCGACGACCTGCACGCCGACACCGTCGAGGTCACGGGCGACGGGGTCGAGCGGCTGAACGCCACCGCCTCCGAGGTCGCCGAACGCGGGATGCACGTCTGGCTGCAACCGACCCTCGGAGACGTCCCGGAACGGGACATCCTCGAACACCTCGCGGAGACCGGGCGGCACGCGGAGCGGCTGCGGCGGCAGGGGGCAAGTGTCGAGTTCAGCGTGGGCTGCGAGTTCTGGCTGTTCGTACCGGGCATCGTCCCCGGGGACACCGTCCTGGAGCGGATCGAGAACCTCCTCGCCGGCACGGTGGACTGGGAGAGGATGCAGCGCCGCCTGGACCGTTTCACGGCGAAGGCGGCGGCCGTCGGACGTTCCGTCTTCCACGGACGGCTGAGCTACGCCGCCGCCCAGGACGACAAGGTCGACTGGAACCTCTTCGACGTCATCGGCATCGACTACTACTCGTACTTCCCCAACAGGGCGGACTACGTAAAGGAGTTGAGTCGCCACCTGCGCTGGGGCAAGCCGCTGGCCATCACCGAGTTCGGTACCTGTACGTACGAGGGGGCACCACAGGCGGGCGGCATGGGCTGGTACGTCGTCGACTACGACAAGGTTCCGCCGGAGATCAAGGGCGACCTCGTGCGCAGCGAACACACCCAGGCCGCCTATCTCACCGATCTGCTGGACGTCTTCGAGTCCATGGGCCTGTACGCGGCAATGGCCTTCGAGTTCGGGACCGCCGACGCCGAACACCGCCCCGACAGCCCCCGCTACGACCTCGACATGGCGAGCTACGGCATCGCCAAGGCAGTCAAAAACCGTCCAGGCGACCTGAGTTCACCCTGGCACTGGGAGCCGAAGGAGGCGTTCCACGCGGTTGCCCGACGGTACGCCTGTAGGTAGGTGTGGGTACCGAGAATTCCTTCGCCCCCGCCGCCCCTACCCGTCCCTTCCTCGGGGGCTCCGCCCCCGAACCCCCGCTCCTCAAACGCCGGAGAGGCTGAAATACCAGCGCAGGCCGGCGGTCTGGGGGCGCAGCCCCCAGGTACGGGATGGGACGGGTAGGGGCGGCGGGGCCGAAGACACTGCTCCTCAGACGTCTCGCCGGTCCACGACCACCACCGCCACGATCCCCGCAAGTACCGCCCACGCCCCGAACGCCACCCAGCTTCCCGTCACCGTCTCGGGATAGAAGCGCGGGTAGATGATGTGCTGATTGTGCCCGTACGACGCGTCCACCAGCCGGGTCCAGGCGTTGTAGGGCAGCGCGTCCCGGACGGCGGCCGTCCAGCGGTAGCGGTCGGTGATGAAGGCGGGCAGGAGGAGCAGTACCCCGGTGATGGCCACCATCGTCGTAGCACTGTGCCGGATCACCGCGCCCAGGCCCATGCCGGCCAGCGCACAGACCGGCGCCAGCAGGGCCGACGCGACGACCACCCGCCAGGCGCCCGGGTAGGAGAGTGCCACGTCGGCGTTCCGGCCGGACAGGACGGCCTGCGTCGCCGCGAAGGAGACCCCGGCGGTGAACGCTCCGTACACCGTCATGACCGCCGTCACGACCGTCACCTTCGCCGCCATCAGCGCACGGCGGGCCGGCACGGCCGCGAACGTCGTACGGATCAGCCCCGTCCCGTACTCGCCGACGATCGTGATCGCGCCGATGCTCGCCGCCGCGAGGATCAGGATCATCGCGGCGCCGGAGGTGAAGGCGTCCCGCAGGGCCAACTCGGCGTTGGCGTCCCGCATCATGGGCGTCATATGGCGATAGTTGGCGAAGTGGGTGCGGGCGGAGTTGGCGTTGAAGGCGATGATGGCGAGGGAGCTGGCGCCGAGCGCCCAGTAGGTCGAGCGCAGCGACCGGAGCTTGATCCACTCGGCGGCCAGCAGGTCGGTGAAGCGGGCCGTGGTCGGCCTTGTCATCGGCGGTGCCTGAACGGCGGGTGTCTTCGGGCCTGTTGTCGCGGTCGTCATCAACGTGCTCCGGTTCGTCGGTGGTCGTCCCCGGCCAGGAACTCGGCGCTGTCGGCGGTCAGTTCCATGAAGGCGGCCTCCAATGAGGCGTTGTGCGGGGTGAGTTCGTGGATCGGCAGCCGGTGGTGCAGGGCGAGGTCGCCGATGCGCTCCGGGCTGACCCCCGTCACGGTGAGGCCCTGCCCGCCGGGGTCGCCCAGGCCGCCGTACGGCGTCACTTCGGCGCCCTCCGCGACGAGCACGGTCTCCAGCGCCCCGGGGTCCGGTGTCCGTACGCGTACGGACATACGGGTGCCGCGTGCCGCGAACGCCTTCAGGGACTCGGCGGCGATCAGCTCGCCCCGGCCGATCACCACCAACTCGTCGGCGGTGTGCTCCATTTCGGACATGAGATGGCTGGAGACGAAGACGGTCCGCCCTTCGGCGGCGAGCCGCCTGAACAGTCGGCGTACCCACAGCACACCTTCCGGGTCGAGGCCGTTGAGGGGTTCGTCGAACAGCAGCACCGGCGGGTCGCCGAGCAGAGCGGTGGCGATGCCGAGGCGCTGTCGCATGCCCAGCGAGTAGCCGCCGATCCGGCGCCGGGCCGCCGTCCCCGCCAGCCCCACCTCCTCCAGGACCTCGTCGACCCGCCCGCCAGGGATGCGGTTGCTGCGCGCGAGGGCCGCCAGATGGGCCCGCGCGGTGCGTCCGCCGTGCACATCGCCCGCGTCGAGGAGCGCGCCGACGTGACGCAGCCCGCGCGGATGCCGGCGGAAGGGCTGCCCGCCCACGGTGGCGGTGCCGCCGCTCGGTTCTATGAGGCCCAGCAGCATGCGCAGGGTCGTGGTCTTGCCGGCGCCGTTCGGGCCGAGAAAGCCCGTGACGTGCCCCGGACGGACGGTGAAGGAGAGATGGTCGACGGCGGTCGTCGACCCGTAACGCTTCGTCAGTTCTTCGACTTCGATCACGACAACACCGTCCCGCCGCAGACGGTGTCCGGGCATCGCCCCGTAGCCGACACTCCAACCCGCCCGCTGTCGACCCAGGTTGTACGCCCATGGGCCGATGTCCGTCCCCAACGGCCCGCCTACGATCGGCACATGCCCGCCACCCCGCCTCCGCCCCCGCTCAAACGCGTCCCGCCGGGCGCCTGGACGGCGATCGCCTGGTGTGGGGGCACGCTGTTCACGTACCTCACACGCGTCCGGCTGCCCGGCGAGCTGGAGCCCGATCACTGGCCGGCCGTCCAGCTCTACCGCTGGGACGGTCTGGTGCTGCTGCTCCTGGCCACCGCCCTCGCGCTCGGCGCCGCCGTCCTCCTGTCCCGCCGCCCGCTGACGGCTGTGTGCCTGCTGTTGACCGCCGCTGTCTTCGAGACGAGCAACCTGGCCGCGGCGGAGATCCCGATGGCCCAGTTCCTGGCGGTCCAGACCGCCGTGTACTTCATCGCCGCCGGCCGTCCCCGCCGTACCGGAGCCGTCGCCGTCACCCTCTCGATCGCGCTGCTCGTCGCCTATCTGGCCGTACGGATCGGAGCGGGCTGGCACGTCGGCATCTCGGCCGAACTCGCCGTCGCCCTCGTGACGTTGATCGCCTGGCTGCTCGGCGACGCGGCCAACCGCGGCCGTGCCCACGCCGAACAGCTCGCCGCGCGCACCGCCGAGCAGGCCGTCACCACCGAACGCCTGCGCATCGCAAGGGAGATGCACGACACGGTCGCCCACAGCATCGGCATCATCGCCCTCCAGGCGGGCGCGGCTGCCCGGGTGGCCGCGACCCGCCCCGAGGCCGCGCGGGAGGCGATGTCGGCGGTCGAGCACGAGGGCCGGGAGACCCTGGCGGGCCTGCGCCGCATGCTGGTCGCACTGCGGCACGCGGACCAGGGATCCGGTGCCGGTGGCGGTCAACAGGCGTGCGTACCGGCCGGGTTGGCGGACATCGAGCGGCTCGCCGCCGTGACGAGCGCCGCCGGTGTGCGCGTAGACCTGCGGTGGGCGGGGGAACGGCGCGAACTGCCCCCGGACGTCGACCTGTCGGCGTTCCGCATCGTGCAGGAGTCGGTGACCAACGTCGTACGTCATGCCGGTGCCCGGTCCTGCCGGGTCACCCTCGACTACCGGTCCGCCGACGCCCTCGCCATCGAGGTCACCGACGACGGACGGGGCCGGGGGAGTGCCACCGACACCGGGTTCGGGCTTGCCGGGATGCGTGAGCGGGTCGCTCTGCTGGACGGGGAGTTCGCGGCCGGACCGCGCCCCGAGGGCGGCTTCCGGGTGGCCGCGAGCCTGCCGATTCCGGTCACGGCGGTGGTCCGATGACGACGACGATCCGGGTTCTCCTCGTCGACGACCAGCAGCTGATCCGTACGGCCCTGAGCATGGTCATCGCCGACCTGCCGGACATCGAGGTGGTGGGCGAGGCCGCCGACGGCGAGGAGGCGGTCGCCCTTGTGGACCAACTGGCCCCGGATGTCGTGATGATGGACCTGCGCATGCCGGGTATGGACGGCATCGAGGCGACCCGTCGCATCACCCGGGGGGCAGGGACGGAAGGCACCCGGATCATCGTCCTCACCACCTTCGACGACGACGATCACGTGTACGGGGCGCTGCGCGCGGGCGCGTCCGGGTTCCTGGTCAAGGACATGGCCCTGGACGACATCCTCGCGGCGATCCGGATCGTGGCCGCCGGGGACGCCCTGATCGCGCCCAGCGTGACCCGCCGGCTCATCCGGGACTTCGCCGCCGGTCCACAACAACACGTCCAACAGCGGGAGTTGAAGGCCATCACCGACCGCGAACGCGAGGTGCTCACGCTCGTCGGCCGGGGCCTGTCGAACACGGAGATCGCCGCCGAACTGTGCATCAGCATGGCGACGGCGAAGACGTACATCACCCGCCTCCTCGCCAAGCTGGACGCTCGCGACCGCGTCCAGCTGGTGATCACCGCCTACGAGGTGGGGCTGGTCTCCACCACCGACCGCAGATAGGCCCCCAGCCGCGCGATCGCCGACGGATTGCGCGGGCTCTCGACGAGGTCGACGTAGTCGAGGACGAAGACCCGCTTGTGCTTGACGGCGGAGACGTTCTTCAGGGGGCCGTACGACAGCAGGAACCTGCGCTTCTGTTCCGCGCTGACGTCCCCGTAGTTGCAGATGACGATGACGTCGGGGTCGCGCTCGACCACCGTCTCCCAGCCCACCGTCGTCCAGGAGTCGTCGAGGTCGTGCATGACGTTGACGCCGCCGGCCTTGCTGATGACCTCCTCGGGAGCGGCGTACCGCCCGGAAGTGAAGGGCGCGTCCTGGCCGCTGTCGTACAGGAACACCTTCGGACGCGCGCTCCCGGTCGGGGCCTTCGCCGCCACCGCCGCGACCTGCTTCTTGAAGTCCGCGATCAGGGTGGCCGCGCGCTGCTCGACGCCGAAGAGCTTTCCGAGGTTGGTGAGGTCGGTGTAGAGGGCGTCCAGCGGCGGCATGATGCCGCGCGAGGTCTTCGTACGGCCGTTGCGGCAGGACTCGGTGAGGATGTACGAGGGGATGCCGAGCTTCTTCAACGCGTCCGGGGTGAAGCCGTTGTCGTCGCGGAAACCGTAGTTCCAGCCGGCGAAGACCCAGTCGCCCCGGGCATCGAGGACGTTCTCCTTGGTCAGCTGCTGCTTGGACAGCCATTTCACCTTGTCGTAGCCGTCCTTCCACGGCACGCCGGTCAGATCGCCCTTGTCGTCGGGCATGGCGAACCCGGCCATCCGGTCCTCCAGACCGAGCGCGAACATCAGCTCGGTGATCCCGACGTCGTTCGTGACGACCCGCTCGGGAACCCTGTCGTACGTCACCCGCTGACCGCAGTTGGTGAGGGTGACGGCCGGCGAGGACGATGACGCCTTCGCCGACGGCTTCTCGACCTGGGCGCCGCACCCGGCGGCGAGGACGGAGAGAAGGAGGGCGGTGACAACTGGCTTGCGCATACCGGTAGTTCCTTAAACGGGCGACGTCGGAAGCAGATCGAAGAGCAGCTGCACAGCACCCGTCTCCGGGTGCCGTACGGGATGGGCGCGCACCCCGAACACCTCGGCCAGCAGGGCCGGTTGGAGCACATCGTGCGGCGGGCCCGACGCGACGACCCGGCCCCCGGCGATGACGTACAGCAGATCGCAGTGGGCGGCGGCGAGGTTGAGGTCGTGCAAGGCCGCCAGTGCGGTCAGGCCGCTGGCCCGGACCAGGGACAGAACGTCCAACTGGTGGGCGATGTCCAGGTGGTTGGTGGGTTCGTCGAGGACGAGGACACGCGGCTGCTGGGCCAACGCCCGTGCGATGAGGACGCGTTGCTTCTCGCCGCCGGAGAGGGCGAGGAACCCGCGGTCGGCGAGGTGCGTGACGCCGGTGCGTTCCATGGCGGCGGCGCAGATGTCCCGGTCCTCGGCGGCCGTACGTCCCAGGTGAGGCAGCCGCCCCATCGCGACCACCTCGGCGACGGTGAAGTCGAACTCGGCGGACGACTCCTGGGGCAGCGCGGCGAGCACCCGGGCGGCGGCCCGAGGTTCCATACCGTGCACCTCCGCCCCGTCCAGCAGCACCGCACCCCCCGCCGGCCGCAGCGCCCGGTACACGCACCGCAACAGCGTGGACTTCCCGCTGCCGTTGGGCCCGACGAGCCCCACGAAGGCCCCACTGTCCACGCGCAGCGTGATGTCCTCGACGAGCCGTACGGCCCCCGCGTCGACCGACACACCCTCCACATCGAGCCGCATCCCCTTCACCGCCCCCCGAACGCATAGCCGCCGCGCCGCATCAGCAGCAGGAACGCCGGTACGCCGACCACGGCGGTGATCACCCCGACGGGCAGCTCGGCCGGCGCGAGCAGCAGCCGGGACAGTACGTCGGCCCACACCAGCAGCACGGCCCCGACGAGCGGCGCGACCGCCAGCACCCGCCGGTGATCGGCGCCCACGAGCATCCGTACGACATGCGGGACCATGAGTCCGACGAAGCCGATGGCCCCGCTGACGGCGACGACGGTGCCGGTCACGGCGGCGGTCACGAGGAACAACTCCCGCCGCAGCCTGGCGGGTTGGACCCCGAGGGCGGCGGCGGTCTCGTCGCCCATGGCGAGCGCGTTGAGCGACTCGGCGCGCCGGGCGAGCCACGCCCATCCGGCGAGGACGGTCACTGCGGCGATGGGCACCTGCGCCCAGGTGGCTCCGCCCAGACTCCCCAGCAGCCACATCATCGCCGACCTGGCCGCCTCACCCCGGGCTGCCCCGAACACCATCACGGTGGTGATGGCCTCGAAGCCGTACGCCAGCGCGGTCCCGGTGAGGATCAGCCGCAGCGGAGTCAGCCCATGGGCGGCGGACCGGGCGACGGCGTACACGAGCACCATGGCGGCCAGCGCGGAGGCGAAGGCGGACACGGACAGCGCCCACACCCCGAGCCCGGCGAAGGCCCCCAGCAGAATCACGGCGTTGGCCCCCACGGCCGCACCGGACGAGATCCCCAGCACGAACGGATCGGCGAGCGCGTTGCGCACCATGGCCTGCACGGCCACCCCGACAGCCGCGAGCCCGGCCCCGACCACGGCGGCGAGCACCACCCGGGGCAGCCGCAACTCCCAGACGATGGTGTAGGAGGCAAGGTCGTCGGCGCGGATGGTGCCCCCGGTGACCCCGTCCCACAGGAACCGGAACACCTGGCCCCAGCCGATCCCGGACGCCCCCAGCCCGACCCCGCACAGCAGCGAGAGGAACAGAAGCAGAAGCAGCCCAACGGCCAGCGGCACGACGGGTATTCGGCGCACGATCGGCGGTCCTTCGCCTCGGCTCGCAGTCCGCGGCGAGCGGTCACATGGGCACGCGCACCTTGGGTAATCGGGCTCGCACGCCGAAGTCCTGGCCGGACAGGGGCCGGAAAGAGGGCGTGCATACCGTTGCGGGCCAGCGCCGGAGTCTCACCGGACTTCCCCCACGGGACGCGTCGCGAGCGTAGCAAACGCGTCGGACCGGTCATTTCGGGGCTGCCGGTTGCGGACGGCCGGGGAATTTTGGGTGACCGGACGGTGAGGGACACAACCGTTCGAGTCAGGTGACCGTCTCTGATGAGCGTGAGCATGGGCGCGAGCGTGAATATGAATGTGACTGCGGATGCGGATGGGAAGACGAGACCGACCGAAAGCGTCGCCGGGCCGCGGCTCGACATCCAGGGGCTGCGTGCCGTGGCCGTGACGCTCGTGGTCCTCGGGCACGCGCGCGTGCGCGGGTTCGGCGGCGGCTATGTCGGTGTGGACGTCTTCTTCGTCATCTCCGGCTTTCTGATCACCTCCTTGCTGGTACGCGAGTTGGCCACGAGCGATGGACTGTCGATCCGCAGGTTCTACGCCCGCCGCGCACTCCGTCTCCTCCCCGCGTCGACGCTCGTGGTCGTGGCCACCCTCGCCGGTTCCTGGCTGTTCCTGTCGAGGGTCCGCTTCGAGGAGTACGCCGGGGACGCGCTGAGCAGCGCGCTCTACGCGGTGAACCTCCGGCTTGCCGCGAGCGGCACCGACTATCTGGCCGAGGGGAGCCCGCCGTCGCCGTTCCAGCACTTCTGGTCGCTGGCCGTGGAGGAGCAGTTCTATCTGCTCTGGCCACTGCTCCTCCTGCTGAGCTGGCGGCTGGCGCGCCGGCGGCGGGAACTTCTTGCGGTGCCGCTCGCCGTGCTCTGTGTGCTGTCGTTCGGGCTGAGTGTCGCCGTCACGGAGCACGCACCGTCCTGGGCGTACTTCGGTTCGCACACCCGGTTCTGGGAACTGGGCGCCGGCGCACTGCTGGCCCTGTCCGCCGGGCGGCTTCACGGCCTGCCCGGCAGGCTGGCGGCGCCGATGACCTGGACGGGCCTGGCCTGCATAGTCGTGTCTGCCGCCATCTACGACAACGACACCCCGTTCCCCGGGTATCACGCGCTCCTGCCGGTGCTCGGGTCGGTCCTCGTCCTGGCCGGCGGTTGCGCACCTTCCCGCCGCGACGCCCAACTGGTCCTCGCCAGGCGGCCGTTGGTCTGGTTGGGCGGCCTGTCGTACGGCTGGTACCTGTGGCACTGGCCGCTGCTCCTCATAGGCCCGGCGGCGCTGGGCAGACTCCCCGGAACGCCCAGTGTCCGGCTTGCGCTGCTGCTCTGCGCGCTCGCCCTGCCCCTGGCCTGGGTGACCCTGCGGCTGGTGGAGAACCCCGTACGGTTCCACTCGGCATTCCGTGGCCGCCCGGGACGCGCGCTGCGGCTCGGGGCGGGCCTGTCGGCGGGCGCGGCACTGATCGCCGTAACGGCGTACGAGTTCCCGCCGCCGATCGACTCGGGCAGACCCGCACCTTCGCTGAGGCAGGAGATGGCCGCCGCACCGGACCCGCAACTACGGCTGCGCCAGCTCCTGGAGACATCGTCGACCCGTCTGCCCAGCAACCTCGCCCCGCCCCTCCCCGAGATCAAGTCGGCGCGGTCGGCGGTCTACCGGGACGGCTGCCATGTGGCGTACGGCAGCACGAGTGTCCCGCCGTGCGAGTACGGGGACCCGGCCTCGCGCAAGGTCGTTGTCCTCTTCGGCGACTCCCACGCGGCCCAGTGGTTCCCGGCGCTCAACCGCCTTGCCAAGGAGCGTGGTTGGAAGCTGGTGTCGCTGACGAAGGCGTCGTGCAAGGCGGCGAAGGTCACCCTGCGCCGGTTCGACGGACCGTACGAGGCCTGCGACACCTGGCGGGCCAATGCGATCACGAGGATCGCGGCGCTGCGCCCGGCCCTGGTGATCGTCTCGTCCTCGGACGCGGGCGACCCCCTGTACCCGGAGCCCGACCCCGTCCGGCAGTGGACGGACGGTTTCCGCGCGACATACGACGCGCTCGGTGCCTCGGGCGCGAAGGTCGTCGCGCTGCTCGACACGCCCTGGCCTCGGTCGGACGCGGTCGACTGCGCCGCGATGTACTCGCTTCGGCTGGACCGGTGCGCGACGCGTCTGCCCGAGGCGATCCGGGACCGGTCCCGCCGAACGGCGACGAGGGACGCGGCGAGGCTGTCCGGCGCGACGGTGATCGACCCCATGCCGTGGCTGTGCACGGGCGGGGGCGACTGTCCTGTCCTGGTGGGCAACACGGTCGCCTACCGCGACGACAGCCATGTCTCCGACGCGTATGCGGAGGCGGTCGCGCCTGTACTGGGCGCGCGGCTGAGCTAGGCAGGGATTCTCGCCCCCGCCGCCCCTACCCGTCCCATCCTGAACCTGGGGGCTGTGCCCCCAGACACCCCTTCGCGCTGAACGCGCTCGTCCTCAAACTCCCCCAGAGGGGGGACCCCCAGACGGGCTGAAAAGGCGCGGCGGGGGCGAAGAAACCGGGCGCTCACGAAACGCCCGTACCCCCCTCGGCGGAGCCGAAGTAGTGTCCCGCCCCCAGATCCGACAGCAGCCCGACCCCTACGGGCTGCCACCCCAACCGCTCCCGGGTCACGGCACTCGACGCCGGAAGGTCGAGGGAGAAGAACCTGCCCAGCCACCCGAAGTGGTCGTTCGTCTCCGCGTCCGATACCGACGCCACGGGCACCCCCAGCCCCCGCCCGATCACCTCGGCGATCTCACGCGCCGGGATGCCCTCCTCGGCGACCGCGTGCAGCCGGGTGCCCGCCGGCGCCGACTCCAGCGCCAGCCGGAACAGCCGGGCGACGTCGTGACGGTGGGCGGCGGCCCAGCGGTTGGCGCCGTCGCCCGGGTAGGCCGCGACGCCCTTGGCGCGGGCGATGTCGACGAGGCGCGGTACGAAGCCGTGGTCCCCCTCACCGTGCACGGACGGCGGCAGCCGTACGACCGACGCCCGCACCCCGCGCTCCGCGAGCCGCATCACCGCCGCCTCGGAGGCGAGCCGGTACATATGGGACCCTTCCGGGTCGCCCGGGTTGTCCTCCGTCGCCACCACGCCCGGCGAGAAGGCGGTCCCGGAGCAGATGAGAAGGGGGCGGCCGGAGTCCACCAGCGCCTCGCCCAGCGTCTCCACGGCCCGTAGGTCGGTCCGCGCGGCCTCCGCGAAGTCGCGGAAGTCATGGACGTACGCGGTGTGGATCACGCCCTCCGAGGCCGCCGCCCCCGCGCGCAGACTGTCGAGGTCGTCCAGGTCACCCCGGTGGACCTCGGCCCCGGCCTCCTTCAGTAACGCGGCGGCCTCGTCCGAGCGGACCATCCCGACCACCTCGTGGCCTGCGCCGAGCAACTCCCGTACGACGGCGGATCCGACGAACCCACTCGCCCCGGTGACGAACACACGCATAGTGAAATCCCCTTGGGTATCGGCCTGTTGGCGTCGGCCGGTGTGCTTTCAGCGTGCGTGCGGGGTGCGTTCCGCGTCCAAGACCTGTTTCGGAACGGGCAATGCGGAACAGGCATCACTACAGCTCAGAGTGTCTGTACGAGGACCACGACCCCAACCACCCGGTTACGCTGGCCACATGACCGACTTGCCGTCCGCACCGCCGCCGGGAGGCCAAGGCGCCGATCTCGATCTGCGGCTCGTGCGGTACTTCACGGTGGTCGCC
This sequence comes from Streptomyces sp. NBC_00576, assembly GCF_036345175.1. NCBI lineage: Bacteria > Bacillati > Actinomycetota > Actinomycetes > Kitasatosporales > Streptomycetaceae > Streptomyces > Streptomyces sp. NBC_00576. Next base: position 7,607,212 of record NZ_CP107780.1, read on the forward strand.
GAGCAACTGCACTTCGGCCGTGCCGCCGAGACGCTTCGCATCGCCCAGCCGTCCCTGAGCCGCCAGATCCGGCGCCTGGAAAAGGAGTTGGGCGCCCGGCTCCTGGACCGCACCCCGCAGGGCAGCCGTCTCACCGAGGCCGGCGAGGTCTTCCTGCCGCACGCCAGGGCGCTGCTCCGTACGGCCGCCCGGGCCGCCTCCCAGACGCGCGCCGCCGCGGAGCCCAGCCGTCTCCTCGTCGGCTACACCTCGAACCTGATCGTCACCCCGGCCGTACGGGAGTTGCGGCGCCGGTATCCGGACGCCGACGTACGAGCCCTGCACCTGGACTGGGACGAGCCCCGCACCGCGCTGCTGGACCACCGGGTCGACGCCGTGATCGCCCGACTCCCGCTCTCCGCCGCCGAGTTGGAGGTGACCGTCCTCTACGAGGAACCCAGGGTCCTGGTCGTCCCCCTCGATCACCGTCTCGTCGGCAAGGAGTCCGTCACCCTCGACGACATCGCCGACGAGCCGTTGCCCCGGGTGCGGGAGGACGCGGCTTGGAACGCCTTCTGGCGTATCGACCCGCGCCCGGACGGCAGCCGGGCACCGGACGGTCCGCTCGTCCGGGCGCTGGAGGACAAGTTCGAACTCATCGCCGCCGGACAGGCGGTGGCCATCGTCCCGGGTGGTCTGGGCCTGGACCGGCTCCGACCCGACCTCACCACGATCCCGCTGCACGGCGTCGACCCGAGCCACGTCGTCCTCGCCACCCGGGCGGACGACCGCAGCCGTCTGCTCGCCGCGTTCCGCAAGGCGGCGCGGGCCCTGCTGACGGGCGGCACGGCCTGAGTTCAGCCCGTCGTCCACCCCGGGACCGTCGGCAGTACCTGCTCGGCGACGCGGAGCAGTGCCGTCTCGTCGGGGGGCAGGTCGTCCTGGCGCCAGATGGAGATCTCGTACAAACCGCCGCCGTCCTTGGGGTTCTTGGCGACGAGGAGGTTGCGGGAGATACCGCCGGGGCCGCTGGAGCCCTTTCCGTCCTTGAAGACGATGCCGATGGTCCGGCCCGAGTAGAGAAACGCCGGGTGGCCCAGGACCGTTTTCCGCTCTCCTGACGTGAACGTCAGGTATTCGGAGTCGGTTAGGTCGGCGACCGAGATGTCGGCGGCTGCCGAGAGCTTCACGGAGTAGCCCTCCAGCTGGACGGTGGCCTCGGGGTCGGTCGACATGACGTCCCGCTTGTCGCTGGACGTGGCTTCGTTGCTGGAGGCGCTCCACGCGCGGTCGTCGGGCGTGCCGAGAAGCGTCGGCAGGTTCGGGCGGTTCAGCGCCTCGCACAGTTGCACACCGGAGGCGGGCTTCGACAGCGGCACGTCGTCGTCCGAGCGGGAACACGAGGCGGGTGGGCTGTCCTTGGGGTCGGGCTGGTACTTCGCCATCACCCAGAAGCCCACCGCGAGGCAGGCGACCACTGTCAGTGCCGCTACGACCTGCGCGCCCTCACTCATGCCCTTCTCGGATCTGGCCGGTCCAGCTGAACTGGTCGATTCAGCCAACTCGGCGGATCTGGGTACGTCGATGTCGTTGGTCATGTCCCCCACCCCGGATGTCCCCCACCTCACGCGTCGCGCTCGATGCGCGCGCCGGGGGAGCCTAGCCGCGCGATCTCTGCTTTTGGAAGCTCCGGAGCCGTTCCTGCGGCTGAAAACGTGCGCCGGCAGGACGGACTCCCAGCTGGGCATGGTCATTTCAAGCCGTTGTCTTGGCATTCTCATGACAAAGCGTGGCACGCAGTGCCACGCTTCTGCCGAAGTTCACCATTCCTTCACGCCCGCATCACGCGAGGCATCCCCCACTCACTCCCCACCCGCCTGCCGTGCAGCGCTTCGGACCGGCCCCATCCCGTCGGTCCGCCCCCACGTCGGTCCCCACCACGGGCCGACCGTCGCACAGAAGGAGAACCCGTTGCCCCGGCGACACCGCCCCACCCTCCGGCGCAGAGGCGCCACCACCCTCGCGCTGACGACCATCGGGACCCTGCTCGCCCTGGGAGCTCCCGCCGGTACCGCGACCGCGGCCCCGGCCGACCCCGGCCCGGCCAGGATCACCGCCGTGCCTCGCGCAGGAGCCGCCGCGGCGCCCCTGTCGGCGGCCCGCCGCGCCTCACTGATCAAGAGCGCGCAGACCGCGTCCGGCGCCACGGCCCGTCAACTCGCCCTCGGCGCGCGGGAGAAGCTCGTCGTCAAGGACGTCGTCCAGGACGCCGACGGCACCACCCACACCCGCTACGAACGCACCTACGCGGGACTGCCCGTCCTCGGTGGTGACCTGGTCGTCCACCTCAAGAGCAACCGCACCACCGTTTCCAAGGCGAGCGGGGCGACCCTCACGCTGCCGTCCCTCACCCCGAAGCTCTCCGCGACCAACGCCACCGGCAAGGCCCTCGCGGCTGCGAAGGGTGCCGACGTCACCGGCACCGAGACCGAGCGCGCCCCCCGCCTCGTCGTCTGGGCCGGCGCCACCAAGCCGGTCCTGGCCTGGGAGACGCTGGTCGAGGGCGTCCAGCCCGACGGCACGCCCAGCGAACTGCAGGTCGTCACCGACGCGAGCACGGGCAAGCAGATCCTTGCCGCCGAGAAGGTGCACACCGGCGAAGGCACCGGCCAGTACGTCGGCACGGTTCCCCTCGGCAGCACCCTCTCGGGCTCGACGTACCAGCTCACCGACGGCGACCGCGCCGGGCACAAGACGTACGACCTGAACCAGGGCACCTCCGGCACCGGCACCCTCTTCACGGACGACAACGATGTCTGGGGCACCGGTCTGCCGTCCAACCGCCAGACCGCCGGTGTCGACGTGGCCTTCGGTGCAGCAGCAACCTGGGACTACTACAAGGACGTGTACGGCCGCAACGGCATCCGCAACGACGGTGTCGCCGCCTACAGCCGGGCCCACTACGGCAGCAGCTACGTCAACGCCTTCTGGCAGGACAGCTGCTTCTGCATGACCTACGGCGACGGCTCGGGCAACACGCACCCGCTGACCTCCCTCGACGTGGCCGCCCACGAGATGAGCCACGGCGTCACCGCCGCCACCGCCAACCTGACCTACTCGGGCGAGTCCGGCGGCCTCAACGAGGCGACCTCCGACATCTTCGCCGCGGCCGTCGAGTTCCACTCGAACCTCGCCGCCGACCCCGGCGACTACCTCGTCGGCGAGAAGATCGACATCAACGGCAACGGCACCCCGCTGCGTTACATGGACAAGCCCTCCAAGGACGGCTCCTCCCGCGACAGCTGGAGCTCCACCCTGGGCAGCGTCGACGTCCACTACTCCTCGGGCCCCGCGAACCACTTCTTCTACCTGCTCTCCGAGGGCAGCGGCGCCAAGACCGTCAACGGCGTCGTCTACGACAGCCCGACCTTCGACGGTCAGGCCGTCACCGGCATCGGCATCGATAACGCCGCCGCCGTCTGGTACCGGGCACTGACGACGTACATGACCTCGTCGACCAACTACGCGGGCGCCCGCACCGCCACCCTGTCGGCCGCGGCCGACCTGTTCGGCGCCTACAGCCCCACCTACCTCGCCGTCGCCGACGCCTGGGCCGCCATCAACGTCGGCGGCCGGATAGCCCTCGGCGTCAACGTCGCCCCGATCGCCGACCAGACCAGCGGCGTCGGCCAGGCGGTCAGCCTCCAGGTGGACGCCTACACCACCAACTCCGGTTCGGGCCTGACCTACGAGGCCACCGGCCTGCCCGACGGCCTGACCCTCAGCGCGAGCGGCCTGATCTCCGGGACGCCGACCACCGTCGGCGCCGGCGACGTCGCCATCAAGGTCACCGACGACACGGGCGCGTCCGTCACGGACACCTTCACCTGGCGGATCGCGTACATCTACGCCACCACAACCCGCGTCGACATCCCCGACAACGGTGCCGCTGTGGAGTCCCCGATCACCATCGAGGGCCGTGACGGCAACGCCTCCGCCACGACCTCGGTCTACGTCAACATCGTCCACACCTACCGCGGTGACCTGACCGTCGACCTGGTCGGCCCCAACGGCACCGTCTACTCGCTCCTCAACCGGACCGGCGGCTCCGCCGACAACGTCGACCAGACCTTCACGATCGACGCCTCGGCCCAGCCCATCACCGGCACGTGGACGCTCCGCGTGCAGGACCGTGCGTCGATCGACGTCGGGTACGTCCAGCGCTGGCAGCTCACTCCGTGACCTGACAGCAGAGTGGTCGGCGCCGTTCGCTTTAGGCGACGGCGCCGACGAACTCCGCCCAGGCAGGCGCACCAACGAGCAGCACGGGCCCGTCCGAGACTTTGCTGTCCCGGACGGGCACGATGCCGGGGACTCCGTCGGCTACTTCGACGCAGCTCCCGCCTTCGCCGTTGCTGTAGGTGCTCTTACGCCAGCGGGCGGCGCCGATGAAGTCGTGCGCGACCTCTACACAGTCGCCGCCCTCGCCGTTGCTGTAACTGCTTTTGCGCCAGCGGGCGTTGGTCAGGTCGTACTCGCGCATCGTCTGTAGTCCTCAGCGGCCGATTCGATCAGGGTGAGGGACGCCTCGGGCGAGAGTGCGGCGCCCCTTAGCAGATCGTATGCGCGCTGTGCCCGCTTCACCACTGCCGGATCGTCAAGCAGATGACCCGAAAACGAGGTCTCTGTATAGAGGGTCGGCGGTGCGTCATCGAACTCCATGAGCTGCACCATCCCACCCATGGAGGCGAAGGCTCCCGCCGAGTACGGGACCACGGTCACCCAGGCTTTCCGCTCCCGGGCGAGCGCCGCGAGTGCTCCAGTTGCTCGGCCATGGCCGCCGACCCGCCGACCGGTGTACGCAGGGTGTTCTCGTGCAGGATCGCCCAATACTCGGGCCTTGTAGCGTCCTTGAGGATGCGCGACCGCTCCAGCCGGGCGCCCACCTTTTCGTTCACGTAGTCGTCCGTGACGAACGGGTTGGCCGCGAGTGTGACCGCCCGAGCGTAGGCGGCCGTCTGGAGCAGGCCCGGGATCACCGTCGGTGCGAACTCGCAGATCTTCGTCGCCGTCCGCTCAAGCTCCACGACCTCCGCGAAGTAATCCGCGTAGCGCTTGTCGTCGATGAGCTTGCGCCAGGTTCGCTCGAAAAAACCGGCGGTTTGTAGGACGTCGTCAATCCGTACCGCCACATCCAACTGCGGCTTCCGAATGGCCTGTTCGAACTGCCCGATGTAGCCCCCGGAGACGAAGACAAGCGCCCCCAACTCCACTTGGGTTAACCCGGCCTCCTCCCGCCGCCGCTTCAACTCCGCCCCGAAGAACTCCCAAGCCGCCTGCCGCTGTGAACCATTGGCCATAACCGAACCGAACCTCCGTCGACTGCACCGCCGTTGCTGCGCCCAGAGCCTTCCGAGTGTAGGCACACCGCGTCATCGTAGAAGTGCGAAGAGTGAAACTCGATTAGTCAGGGGAGCACGGTGACGGCACGACAGACGGCACACTCGGCGGGCTGCGTCGAAGAGGCGGAGGAAATTGTGAAGGAATTGCGGACGGCGTTGAAAAACGCCGGGATTACCTTGCCGACGCTCCGATTGGATGCGGCGAGTGTCGCCCGGGAAGCGCCCTGTCCGCTCATCGAATTGGGGCGCTGCAACGTCGAGACGGCGGCCCGGATCGTGGCGGCGCTGCGATGAACGACGTGAGGCCGGCGAAGTCGGGAAGGTCGGGGCGGCCGGATGTCGGGGCGTACGTCATGGACGCCCGCACCGGAAAGGTCGGCATCGTCATGGGGCACGAGGGGCCCTACGTCCAGCTCAGATCGTACGGCGGCGGCAGGGAATGGGACGCGGCCCCGGACGCCCTCCGGCCCGCCACCCCGGCGGAACGCCTCAGCGCGGCCACGGCGTACGCGAACGCACGCAGCCGCGGTGAGGTTCCCTAGAGGTCCCCCAGGACGTACTGCTCGTCCCCGAACTCGGCGACGATCTTCAGTCGCCCGTCGAGGGCCCGTACGTAGGCGGCGAGCGTGTCCACCTCGGTGCGCTCCAGCTCGCCGCGCTCGATCTTGGAGACGCGGGCTTGGGCGACGCCCATGGCCCGGGCGACGTCCGCCTGCGTCAGGTCCAGCCGCTCACGCAGTTCGGCAAGGCGGCGCATGCGTACGGCGGCGAGAGCGGCGGCTTCGCCGAGTGACTCGGCGGCTGCGGGCGCGGGCAGGGTGACGCGCTCCATCAAGCCGTCCACCCACGCCTGCTCTTCCGGTGTCGGCGGAGGCAGGCGGGCCAGCGCTTCCTCTGCTGCGGCCAGGCCGGTCTTGATCTTCGCGGCGCTTTGAGGAGTCGTACGTTCAGGGCTCATATGCCGAGCCTCGTGGCCAGACCGGCCGCCGCCAGGCGAATCCGCCCCGTTCACCAGTAAGAAGTACGGCCCCGTCCGAGGCTGCCGTTCCGTACGCGACAATGACCCCATGAGCCTGTTCCGTGATGACGGTGTCGTGCTGCGTACCCAGAAGCTGGGTGAGGCCGACCGGATCATCACGCTGCTCACGCGCGGTCACGGGCGCGTACGGGCCGTGGCCCGGGGGGTGCGGCGGACCAAGTCCAAGTTCGGAGCCCGGCTCGAACCGTTCTCCCACGTCGACGTGCAGTTCTTCTCGCGGGGGAGTGATCTGGTCGGGCGCGGGCTGCCGCTGTGCACGCAGACCGAGACCATCGCTCCGTACGGTGGGGGGATCGTCGCCGACTACGCCCGGTACACCGCCGGGACGGCCATGCTGGAGACGGCGGAACGGTTCACCGACCACGAGGGCGAGCCCGCTGTCCAGCAGTACCTGCTGCTGGTCGGCGCCCTGCGCACCCTCGCCCGCGCCGAGCACGAGCCCCACCTCATCCTCGACGCCTTCCTCCTGCGCTCCCTCGCCGTCAACGGGTACGCGCCCACCTTCAGCGACTGCGCGCGGTGCGGCATGGCCGGACCCAACCGGTTCTTCTCGGTGGCCGCCGGGGGCTCCGTCTGCGTCGACTGCCGGGTGGCCGGCAGCGTCGTACCCTCTCCCCAGGCCCTCGAACTGCTCAGCGCGCTGCTGACGGGCGACTGGGCGACCGCCGACGCGTGTGAGCCGCGTCACGTCAGAGAGGGGAGCGGACTGGTGTCCGCCTACCTGCACTGGCACCTGGAGCGCGGGCTGCGTTCCCTGCGCTACGTAGAGAAGACCTAGAAGCACAAGCACGGAACAAGGAGACGAGACGCACATGGCCGTACGCGGAATCCTGGGGCGCCAGCGCCGCGAGTACAAGACGCCGGAACCGCACCCCTCCGGCGCCACCGCGCCGAAGCTCCCCGGCGAGCTCGTACCGAACCATGTGGCGTGCGTCATGGACGGCAACGGCCGGTGGGCCAAGGAGCGCGGGCTGCCGCGTACGGAAGGGCACAAGGTCGGCGAGGGCGTCGTCCTCGATGTGCTCAAGGGATGCCTGGAACTCGGCGTCAAGAATCTGTCCCTCTACGCCTTCTCCACCGAGAACTGGAAGCGGTCCCCGGAAGAGGTCCGCTTCCTCATGAACTTCAACCGGGACGTCATCCGGCGCCGGCGCGACGAGATGGACGAACTCGGTATCCGGATTCGGTGGGTCGGGCGTATGCCCAGGATGTGGAAGTCCGTCGTACAGGAACTCCAGGTCGCCCAGGAGCAGACCAAGAACAACGACGCCATGACGCTCTACTTCTGCGTCAATTACGGCGGTCGGGCCGAGCTCGCCGACGCCGCGAAGGCGATAGCGCGTGATGTCGCCGCCGGAAAGCTCGACCCCGACAAGGTCTCCGAGAAGACCATTCAGAAGTACCTCTACTACCCGGACATGCCGGACGTCGACCTTTTCCTCCGCCCCAGTGGCGAACAGCGCACCTCCAACTACCTGATCTGGCAGTCGAGTTACGCCGAAATGGTGTTCCAGGATGTCCTCTGGCCCGACTTCGACCGGCGTGACCTGTGGCGCGCCTGCGTCGAATTCGCCTCCCGCGACCGGCGGTTCGGCGGCGCGGTCCCGAATGAGCAACTGCTGGAAATGCAGAGGGACATGAAGGGCAACGTGGAAGTCTGAGGGCTCCGAGGGATCCGAGGACTCTGAGCGCAAGACGGCGGCACCCGGCGCCACGCAAGGCGCCGGGTGCCGCTGTCGTGCCCGTGGGGGGAGGCAACAAGGGGTCAGCTGGTCGTGACCGCCGTGTCGTCGATCACGAAGCTCGTCTGGAGGGACGAGTCCTCGACGCCCGTGAACTTCAGCGCGACCGTCGTGCCCGCGTAGGCAGACAGGCTGATCGTCTTCAGGACGTAGCCGCTGGCCGCGTTCAGGTTGGAGTAGGTGGCCAGGGTGGTCGAACCGGCGGTGACCGTCAGCTTGTCGTACTGCGAGCTGGTGGTGGTCTCAGCCGTGTCGATGTGGACGTAGAACGTGAGCTTCGTGCCCGTGCAGCCGCTCGGGATCGTCACCGACTGGGACAGCGTGTCGGTGTGGGTGGAGCCGTAGCCGTCCAGCCAGGCCTTGTAGGAGCCGGTTCGGGCCGCCTGGCTGCTGGAGGTGGTGATGACGCCGCTGGACGCGGTCCAGGTGGTGTTGCCGGACTCGAAGCCCTGGTTGCCCAGCAGTTGCGCCGAGGTGCAGGAGCCGCCGCCGGTCGCGCTGACTGTCCAGGTGAAGGACGCCGTACCGGTGGCGCCCGTGCTGTCGGTCACCGTGACGGTGCTGCTGTAGGTGCCCGCTGTCGTCGGGGTGCCGGAGATGGCGCCCGTGGAGCTGCTGATCGACAGGCCGGTCGGCAGACCGGTCGCCGCGTAGGTCAGCGAGCCGGTGTTGGTGCTGCTGGCCGTGATCGCCAGGCTCACCGCCGTACCGACCGTCGACGACTGGCTGCCCGGGTTCGTGACCGTCACGCCCGTTGACGGAACGCTGATGTGGGAACCGACGTTGATGCCCGCGAAGGCGTTGCCCACGCCCGCGTACTGGCTGGAGCTGCTGCCGTAGAGGTCGGCGGCGGCGTTCAGCGCGGCGGTGCGCGCCTGGGCGTACGTCGTGCTGGACGTCATGTACGTCGTCAGTGCCCGGTACCAGATCTGGAGCGCGGCGGCCCGGCCTATGCCCGTGACGGCGACACCGTCGGAGGTCGGGCTGTTGTAGGAGACGCCGTTGATGGTCTTGCTGCCGCTGCCTTCCGACAGCATGTAGAACATGTGGTTCGCCGGACCCGAGGAGTAGTGCACGTCCAGGTTGCCGACGCCCGAGTACCAACTGTCCGCCGAGCCACCGTCCTTGTCGGGCTCGTCCATGTAACGCAACGGCGTACCGTCGCCGTTGATGTTGATCTTCTCGCCGATGAGATAGTCGCCGACGTCGGTGGAGTTGTTCGCGTAGAACTCCACACCGGTGCCGAAGATGTCGGAGGTCGCCTCGTTCAACCCGCCTGATTCGCCGGAGTAGTTGAGGCCCGCGGTGTTGGACGTGACGCCGTGCGTCATCTCGTGCCCGGCCACGTCCAGCGAGGTGAGCGCGTGCGTGCTGCTCGTACCGTCGCCGTACGTCATGCAGAAGCAGTCGTCGTCCCAGAACGCGTTCACGTACGCCGAGCTGTAGTGCACGCGCGAGTAGGCGGCCACCCCGTCGTTCTTGATGCCGCTGCGCCCGAACGTGTTCTTGTAGAAGTCCCACGTCACCTGGGCGCCGTAGTGCGCGTCGACGCCGGCGGTCTGCGTGTTGGACCCGGCGCCGGTGCCCCACGTGTCGTCGGCGTCCGTCATCAGGGTGCCGGTGCCCGACGTGCCGTTGTTGAGGCTGTACGTCTTGTGGGTGCCGCGTGTCGTGTCGTTCAGCTGGTACGTCGAACCGGACAGCGTGGTCCCGATGGTGACCGTGCCGCTGTACTGGCTGTTGCCGGTACCGGTCTTGATGGCCTGGAACTGGTACAGCTCCGCGCCGGTCAGGGCGTCCGTGATGACGTGCAGCTGGCTCGGCGTGCCGTCGTCCTGGAGACCGCCGATCACCGTCTCCCAGGCCAGCTTCGGCGTACCGTTGCCGGCCCAGATCACCTTGCGGGCGCTGTCGGTGGCGGCCTTCTCCGCGTCCAGCGCCTTGGCCGCACCGAGCGCCTTCGTCTCGGCGGCCGACTTGGCGAACGTGGGCGTGGTGGACGCGACCGAGATGGCCCGCCGGGTGTTGAACGTGCTGCTCACCGTGCCCGACGCCTCGGAGGCGGGAGGGGTGTGCACGACGAGGTCGCCGCCGAGGACCGGCAGACCGGCGTACGTACGCTCGTAGCGGGTGTGGAGGGTGCCGTCGGCGTCCTTGCTGACGTCCTTGACGACCAGCTTCTCCTTGGCGCCGAGACCCAGGGTGCCGGCGGTCTGCGTGGTCCGCTGTGTCGCGCTCCTGATCAGCGCCGTGCGCTGGGCCGGAGTGAGCTTCGTCTGGACGGCGCCGGCGCGCAGCGGGCTGGGGGCCGGGGACGCGGGCTTGGCGGCGGCCGGGACCGTCTGCACGCCGACGGCCAGGAGGGTCGCGCTGGCGAGCAGGGCACCGGCGGCGGTGGCCTTGCGGGAGCGGCCGGATCTGTGGGGGGTACTGCTGGACTGTCGTCTCACTCGTGACTCCTCCTGCGACGGCCGCGCCTTCTGCGGCCGGAAACAGACCGGGCGGACGGGGGTGTGCTGCCCGGGATGAGCTGAGCGGTGCGGGCGCGCCCCTGAGCACGTGATGTGGTGATGACGTGATGAGGGGCAGGCGATGTGCCTGAGACGTGGGGGGTGGCTGCGGGAAGAGTGGCAGCTTTGAGCAGTGCATGTCAGCAAAAAATAAGAGGTCGAGGGTTATCCCTCTGCGCACTGAGGGAACCCTCGGTCAGGGGTGCGGGGCCGTATCAATTTGCGGCTCCGCGGCGTGGGCGCGACAGGCCACGACGAACCGCGGAGAACGACGTACCGAACCTACTTCTGGCCAACCGCAGAGCACTCCGCACAGGTGCCGAAGATCTCCACCGTATGAGCCACGTTCACAAACCCGTGCTCCGCGGCGATCGCCTCCGCCCACTTCTCCACGGCAGGCCCCTCGACCTCCACCGCCTTGCCGCACACGCGGCAGACAAGGTGATGGTGATGGTCGCCGGTCGAGCAGCGCCGGTAGACCGACTCCCCGTCGGACGTCCGCAGGACATCCACCTCACCGGCGTCCGCCAGGTTCTGCAGCGTGCGGTAGACGGTCGTCAGCCCCACCGAATCGCCCTTGTGTTTGAGCATGTCGTGGAGTTCCTGGGCACTGCGGAACTCGTCGACCTCGTCCAGCGCCGCCGCCACAGCGGCACGCTGGCGGGTGGATCGTCCCTTAACGGGCGGGCCGGCCGTCGTCACCGTTGTTCTCCTCACGTCTGCGCTTGCCGGGCCATTGTGCCAGCCCGGACTGTGCGCGGTCAGACGCCTGCCTTGTCGGAGGCCTCCCTGCTGGCTGGAATCACACACTCCGCCGGGTCCCCGGCCGTCTGCGCGGCGGCCGCGGCACGGGCCCGGCGGCGGGCCAGTGGCGTCGCCAGCGCGGTCAGCGCGATGAACGCGCCGATCGTCAGCAGCACGATCGTCGCACCGGGCGGAACATCCTGGTAGTACGACGTCACCGTGCCGCCGATCGTCACGGACACCCCGATCGCCACCGCGATGGCGAACGTCGCCGCGAAGCTCCGGCTCAGCTGCTGGGCGGCGGCGACGGGCACCACCATCAGGGCGCTGACCAGCAGCAACCCCACCACCCGCATCGCGACCGTCACCGTGATCGCCGCCGTGATCGCGGTGAGGAGGTTGAGGGCCCTGACCGGCAGGCCCGTCACCCGGGCGAACTCCTCGTCCTGGCTGACCGCGAAGAGCTGCCGGCGCAGACCGATGGTGACCAACACCACGAAGGCCGCGAGCAGGCAGATCGCCGTCACGTCGGATTCGCTGACCGTCGACAGCGACCCGAACAGATACGAGGTCAGGTTGGCGTTCGAGCCCGTCGGCGCGAGGTTGATGAACATCACGCCGCCGGCCATACCGCCGTAGAAGAGCATCGCGAGGGCGATGTCGCCGCGCGTCTTTCCGTACCAGCGGATGAGTTCCATCATCACCGCGCCGACGACGGCGACGCCTGTCGCCATCCACACCGGTGAGGTGTTCAGCAGGAAGCCGAGGCCGACACCGGTCATCGCGACATGGCCGATACCGTCGCCCATCAGCGCCTGGCGCCGCTGGACCAGGTAGATGCCGATCGCGGGGGCCGTGATGCCGACGAGCACCGCGGCCAGCAGGGCCCGCTGCATGAAGGCGTAGTCGAGGAAGTCCATCAGCTCAGCAGTCCCATCAGCTCAGCAGTCCCGTCCGGATCGGTTCGGCGTCGTGAGCCGCGTGCGGGTGTACGTGGTCGTGGCCGGGCAGGGCGTGCTGTCCGAGCGCCCGCGGGGGCGGCCCGTCATGCATCACGCACCCGTCGCGCAGGACGACGGCCCGGTCGATCAGCGGCTCCAGCGGCCCCAGTTCGTGCAGCACGAGCAGCACCGTCGCACCGGCCGCGACCTGCTCCCTGAGCGTCCGCGCCAGCACCTCCTGGCTCGCCAGGTCGACGCCCGCCATCGGCTCGTCCATGATCAGCAGCTCGGGTTCGGCGGCGAGGGCACGGGCGATCAGCACGCGCTGATGCTGGCCGCCCGACAGCGCGTTCACCGAGTCCTTCGCGCGGTCCGCCAGGCCCACCAGGCCGATGGCCCGCCGTACGGCCTCGTGGTCGGCCTTGCGCAGCATGCCGAAGCGGGCGCGGGAGAGCCGGCCCGACGCGACGATCTCCGTGATCGTCGCCGGCACGCCACCGGCCGCGGTCGTGCGCTGCGGTACGTAGCCCACGCACCGCCAGTCCGTGAAGCGGCGGCGGGGGACTCCGAACAGCTCGATCTCGCCCGCGCTGACCGGGACTTGGCCGATGACCGTGCGGATCGCGGTCGACTTGCCCGAGCCGTTGGCGCCGAGCAGCGCGACGACCTCACCGCGGCCCACGGTGAGGTCGATGCCCCGCAGGACCGGGCGCGAGCCCAGCTCGGCGCGTACGCCGCGCAGGGAGATGACGGGCTCGCTCACGGTTCCTCCGTAACGGTCGGGCAGGTCGGGCAGGTCGTGCGGGTCATTTGGCTCCCAGGGCCGTCTGCAGCGCCTTGAGGTTGGCTTCCATGACCGCGATGTAGTCGGTGCCCCGGGACTTCTCGGTGATGCCCTCAAGCGGATCGAGGACGTCCGTCCTGAGGCTCGCGTCGTCGGCGAGGGTCTTCGCGGTCTTGTCGGAGACCAGTGTCTCGTAGAAGACGGTGGTCACTCCGTCGGCCTTCGCCTCCTGCTGGAGCTCCTTCATCCGCGCGGCACTGGGCTCGCTCTCCGGGTCCACACCGGCGATGGCCTCCTGGGTCAGGCCGTAGCGCTCGGCGAGGTAACCGAAGGCCGCGTGGTTGGTGAAGAACACCTTCGTCGCCGTGTTCTTCAGGCCGTCCTCGAACGAGGTGTTGAGCGAGGCCAGCTTCGCGGTCAACGTCTCGGTGTTCTTCTTGTATTCCGCCGCGTTGGCCGGATCGGCCTTCTGGAAGGCGGCGCTCACACCGTTGGCCATCTCGGCGTACTTCACCGGGTCGAGCCAGACGTGCGGGTCGAGGGCGGAGGCGTCCTCGTCGGAGTGCGCTTCGCCGGAGGGCTCCTCTTCGCCCTCGTGGCTGTGCGCGGTGCTGCCGTGCTTCTCCAGGGTCGTGAGGGTCGCCGCGTCGATCTTCGACTTCGCCTCGGACTGCGAAACCGCCTCGTCGACGGCGGGCTGGAGGCCCTTGAGATACAGGACCGCGTCGGCCTTCTGCAGGTCCACGGTCTGCTTGGCGCTGATCTCCAGGTCGTGCGGCTCCTGGCCGGGCTCGGTCAGCGTGCTGATGGAGACATGCCTGCCGCCTATCTGCTCGGCGAGGTACTGCATCGGATAGAACGACGCCACGACGTCGAGCTGCCCGGTGATGTTCCGGTCGGAGGCGTTCGAATCCGAGGAACAGGCGGACAGGGCGCCGAGGCCGAGCGCGGTGGCCGCCGCGATCGCGGTGCCCGATATGAGTCGTCGTACGTTCATGACAGTCATTTTCAATGATTCTGGAAACGATTGTCAACAAGCGGGCTTTTGGGCACGGACCGGGGCACGGGGGAGGCCCTCGCGAGGCTCGCTACCGGAACCGATTTGATTGGGGGGCGGGCCCCGCCGGTAACCTGAGTCATTCGCTCTGAAGCGCGCCCGCTTCCGCCCGTCCGGAACGCGTCCGCTTCATCGCCCGTCGTCGTAATCGTCGTAATGAAGAGAGCACCGTGGCCGCCGACAAGATCGACACCATCGTCAGCCTGAGCAAGCGCCGTGGCTTCGTATTTCCGTGCAGTGAGATCTACGGCGGCCAGCGCGCCGCCTGGGACTACGGGCCGCTGGGTGTCGAGCTCAAGGAGAACCTCAAGCGCCAGTGGTGGCGCTACATGGTGACGTCGCGCGAGGACGTCGTCGGCATCGACTCGTCGGTGATCCTGGCGTCCGAGGTCTGGGTGGCCTCCGGCCACGTCGCGACCTTCTCCGACCCGCTCACCGAGTGCACCTCCTGTCACAAGCGCTACCGCGCCGACCACCTGGAGGAGGCGTACGAGGCCAAGCACGGCCGTACGCCCGCCAACGGCCTCGCCGACATCAACTGCCCCAACTGCGGCAACAAGGGCCAGTTCACCGAGCCCAAGCAGTTCTCCGGTCTGCTGTCGACGCACCTCGGCCCGACCCAGGACTCCGGCTCGGTCGCCTACCTGCGCCCCGAGACCGCCCAGGGCATTTTCACCAACTTCTCCCAGGTGCAGACCACTTCGCGCCGCAAGCCGCCGTTCGGCATCGCCCAGATGGGCAAGTCGTTCCGCAACGAGATCACGCCCGGCAACTTCATCTTCCGCACCCGCGAGTTCGAGCAGATGGAGATGGAGTTCTTCGTCAAGCCGGGCGAGGACGAGAAGTGGCAGGAGTACTGGATGGCGGAGCGCTGGAACTGGTACACCGGCCTCGGTCTCCGCGAGGAGAACATGCGCTGGTACGACCACCCGGCCGAGAAGCTCTCGCACTACTCCAAGCGCACCGCCGACATCGAGTACCGCTTCCAGTTCGGCGGCAACGAGTGGGGTGAGCTGGAGGGCGTCGCCAACCGCACGGACTACGACCTCACGGCCCACTCCAAGGCCTCCGGCCAGGACCTCTCCTTCTTCGACCAGGAGGCCGGCGAGCGCTGGACGCCGTACGTCATCGAGCCCGCCGCCGGTGTCGGCCGCGCGATGCTGGCGTTCCTCCTCGACGCGTACATCGAGGACGAGGCGCCCAACGCCAAGGGCAAGATGGAGAAGCGCACGGTGCTGCGTCTCGACCCGCGCCTGGCGCCGGTCAAGGTCGCGGTCCTGCCGCTGTCCCGCAACCCCGAGCTGTCCCCGAAGGCCAAGGGGCTGGCCACGGCCCTGCGCCAGAACTGGAACATCGAGTTCGACGACGCGGGCGCGATCGGCCGCCGCTACCGGCGCCAGGACGAGATCGGTACGCCGTTCTGCGTGACGGTCGACTTCGACACGCTGGACGACAACGCGGTCACGGTCCGCGAGCGGGACACGATGAAGCAGGAGCGCGTGTCGCTGGACCAGATCGAGGGGTACCTGGCGCAGCGTCTCGTCGGCTGCTAGGTCGCTCGGACTCGCCGTCGGTCTGGGGGCTCTGCCCCCAGGCCCCCGCTTCGGCCTGAACGGTCTCGTCCTCAAACTCCCCCAGAGGGGGGACCCCAGACGGGCTGAAGCGGACCCCGGAGTCCAGAACTCCGGGGTCCACCGGGTGGTCCTCCAACGCGCCCCCGGATTGGACCTGTTCGCGCGATCGCCGTCGCCCCAGGCTGATGCGCATGAGCATCGCTTTTCTGCTGACCACCCTTGTCGTGGTCGCCACACCAGGTACCGGGGTCGTATACCACTCGGTCGTCCGGATGCTCGTCCTGGGCGGGGTCTTCATACTGGCCACGTTCGTGGTCTTCGCCGCGTACGGCATCCTCGCCGCCTCCGTCCGCAGCCATGTCACGTCACGGCCACGCGTCCTGACCTGGCTGCGGCGGACCTTCGCGGGGTCGTTCCTGGCGCTGGGCGCGAAGCTGGCGGCGACCCACGGGTGAGACGGGACACGGCCGCCGGGTGCTCAGAAGCTGCGGACGATCAACCAGCCCGCGATGCCGAACACCAGCAGGTATCCGCCGATGGACAGCCCCTTGCCCAGCCCCTTGTGGCCCGCGCCCTCGATCCAGCTGCCGGTGATCCCGACGAGTGGCGCCACGAAAATGATCAGAAGGATGCCGATGAGATGATCCACTGTCCCCGCCCCCTGGCCGCGGATCACCCCCGTGACCCAAGGGCGTGATTGTAGGACAGTGGATCTCCGCGGAGAAGCCCCCGCACTCCCTCCCGCGCTCCCGGCCGGTCAGTCCGCCGTCGGATCCACCGTCGCCTGGTGCTCCTCTGCCAGGTGTTCCTCCGCCTTCAGCCAGGGCAGGAACTGCACCTTCTTCCGCCAGCCGCAGGTGTCACAGCTCATGACGCGGTGCGCCCCGGTGCGCTGGACATGGACGACGTGCTCCCGTCCGTGCTGGTCCCAGCGGCTCACCTTGCTCGTGTTGATCTGCAACATGACCTCTCCGCCGTCCAGGGGATGCGTGCAGCTAGGAGTGTGCAGCAAGAGCAACATCAACAGGGGGCCGCTGTGTGAAGAGTTGAGACAGGCCCCGGGCGCTCAGGGGTCCGTTCCGGGGGCGATCAGGCCCGTCTCGTAGGCCAGTACGACCGCCTGGACCCGGTCGCGCAGCTCCAGTTTCGACAGGATGCGGCCGACGTGCGTCTTGACCGTGGTGGGGCTCAGGAACAGACGTTCCGCCAGTTCGGCGTTGCTCAGGCCTGTCGCCAGCAGGCGCAGGACCTCCAGTTCACGGGGTGTCAGGCCTGACAGGTCGGTGTGGCGGGTGGTGGTTCGCGAGGGTTCCTCGCGGTGGGCGAAGCGTTCGATCAGGCGGCGGGTGATCGTGGGGGCGAGCAGGGCGTCGCCGGACTGGACCAGGCGCAGGGCGGCCACCAGGTGCTCGGGGGTGACGTCCTTGAGGAGGAAGCCGCAGGCCCCGGCGGTGAGGGCGGCGTACACGTAGTGGTCGAGGTCGTAGGTGGTGAGGATGACGACGCGGGTTCTCCTGGCCTCCGGGGCGTCGTCGGCGAGGATCCGCCGGGTGGCCTCGATGCCGTCCATGCCCGGCATCCGGATGTCCATGAGGACGACATCGGGCCGGGTGCGACGCACGGCGGCCACCGCCTCGGCCCCGTCGGCCGCCTCGGCCGTCACCTCGATGCCGTCGGCGGCCAGGATCATCCCGAAGCCCGTACGGACCAACGCCTGGTCGTCGGCGATGACCGCGCGCAGGGGCGGTTGGTGTGGGGGATGCGGACGGTTCTCGTTCACGGCGTCCGCCACGGGACTCTGGCCGTGACGCGGTAGCCACCGGCGAGCGTCGGACCGGCGGTGAGCTCGCCGCCGTAGACCGCCAGCCGTTCACGCAGCCCGATCAGACCGCGACCGTTGCCCGTCCCCTTGTCCGTTGCCTTGTCCGTCCTGCCCTTCCCGTTGCTGTCGCCTTCCGGGGGTGGGGAGTTGGGGGTGTACCGCGCGGCGCTCGTGTTGCCGACCTCGATCTGGAGGCAGTCGTCGGCCCAGCCGATCAGGACGGAGGCCTCGGCACCGGGCGCGTGCTTGATCGTGTTGGTCAGCGCCTCCTGCACCACGCGGTACGCCGTCAGGTCCACCCCGGGCGGCAACGGGTCGGGCGGCAGTGACACGGCCACGACGACCGGTGTCCCGGCGCCCCGCACCCGCTCCGTCAGGGCGTCGAGCCGGTCCAGGCCGGGCTGCGGTTCCAGGCCGTCGGCGGGGGTCTCCTGGGGGCCGGTGTCGGGGGCGGCCAACAGGCCCATCACATGCCGGAGTTCGGCCATCGCGGCCCGGCCCCCGGCCTCGACCGCGAGCAACGCCTCCTTGGACCGGTCGGGCGCCGTGTCCATCACCTTGCGTGCCGCGCCGGCCTGGATCACCATCACGCTCACGTTGTGGGTCACCACGTCGTGCAGCTCGGCGGCGATCCGCGCCCGCTCCTCCGCCACAGCCCGCCGCATCGCCTCCTCCTGGGTCCGCTGCAACCGCGCAAACCGGTCCCGGCCGGCCGCCAGCCGCCGCTGCCAGAAACCGACGAGGCCGGCCAGCACCCCCGCGACCAGCAGCACGACCCCGGGACTCGACCAGCCGGGGAGCGCGGGCGCCGCCTGCTGGAACGCGATGCCGGCCAGGACCGCGCCGACGACCAGCGAGGCCATGGCCCCCACCCGGTAACGGCTGTGCTTGACGGCGCTGTAGGCGCCGATGACGCAGGTCAGCACGGTGACCCAGGAGGCGTTGTCGCCCATGGCCGCAGCCGCGCCCAGCACCACCCCGAACACCACCAGCGGATACCGGCGCCTGGCCAGCAGCGGCAGCGCCGACAGGAAGACCAGCGGCCAGGGCGCGACGGGGGCCCCGTCCTCCCCCACGACCGGTGGACGGGGCATGGGGGGCGGTGGCGGCGGCAGGGGCCCGTACAGACCCCCGCTGCCGTCCCCGTACTCGGTCTTCGGGACGAAGCGCACCGGACCGTCACCGGGATAGTGCGCCGCGACGATCAGTGCGACGACGGTCAGTACGACCGCCAGCACGAGGTCGACGCGCACCGCCCGCCGCGACAGCGGAGCGGGTTTCGGCTCCGGCCGCAGCGCGTCCCACAGTTGCTGACGCCAGTGCCCTGCGCGCCGGTACTCCGTCTCCATCGGCTCATTGTGGGGGCGGGTGAGCCGGCCGGCGTCCCCTCCGAACGAACTGCCCAACAAGCCGTCCCTCAGGC
Source organism: Streptomyces sp. NBC_00576 (assembly GCF_036345175.1). Taxonomy (NCBI): domain Bacteria; kingdom Bacillati; phylum Actinomycetota; class Actinomycetes; order Kitasatosporales; family Streptomycetaceae; genus Streptomyces; species Streptomyces sp. NBC_00576. The sequence goes on from NZ_CP107780.1 coordinate 7,626,229, forward strand.
CTACTTCGCAGGGATGACCCCTCGGCCGGGTCCTCCGCGGGGAGGGCCGGACGTCGGTGCCGCGGCCGACGCGCCGCGACGACGCCCGGCCCTACGTTCACCGAGTCCGGCAACTTCTCCGCTCGAACCGACCGTAGAGACAGGCGAGTTCATGACCCAGGTGATCCAACTCGAGGACGTGGCCAAGCGCTACGACAGCGCCGGCAGGCCCGCGCTCGGGCCGCTCACGCTCTCCGTCGAACAGGGCGAGGCACTCGCGGTGACCGGCCCCTCCGGCAGCGGCAAGTCCACCCTGCTGAACCTCGTCGCGGGCCTGGACCGGGCGAGCGAGGGCAGCGTGTCCGTGGCCGGCCGACGGCTCGGCGATCTCAACGAGCACGCGCTGGCCCGGTTCCGCCGCGAACAGATCGGCATGGTCTTCCAGTTCTTCAACCTGCTCGACGATCTCACCGTCACCGACAACATCCAGCTCCCCGCCCAACTGACCGGCACCGCACGGCGCGAGACGGCGGCCCGCGCCGGGGAGCTCATGGAGGTGCTCGGCATCCAGAAGCACGCCCGCGCCTATCCGGGCCGGCTCTCCGGCGGCGAACGCCAGCGGGTCGCGGTCGCCCGCGCGCTGGTCAACCGCCCTGCCCTGCTGCTCGCCGACGAGCCGACCGGCGCCCTCGACTCCGCCTCCGGACAGGACGTACGGGAACTGCTGGTGGAGCTGCACCGTGGCGGCCAGACCATCGTGCTGGTCACCCACGACCTGGCGCTCGCCGAGGCGTGTGCGAGCCGCACGATCCACCTGGTCGACGGTCACCTCGCCCTCGACACGCGGGCGGGGGCGGCCCGTTGAACGGCTTCGGCTTCGGCTTCGGCTTCGGCTTCGGAACCGGCGGTGCGCTCGGCCGGGTCGTACGGTCCGGTGTGGGGCGGCGCCGGGTGCAGACCGTGGTGATCGCCGTGGCCACGATGATGGCCGTGGCCTCGTCGGTGGTCGCCGGGTCGCTGATCGTCGCCGCGAGCGCGCCCTTCGACCACGCGTTCACGCAGCAGCACGGCGCGCATCTGACCGTCCAGTTCGATCCGGGCAGAGCGAGTACGACGCAGCTCAAGGCCACCGGAGAACAGGAAGGCGTCAGCGCGAGCGCGGGACCGTACCCCGTCACGACGATCAAGCCGGTGGACTCGGTGGGCGGACACCTGCCGACGCTGACGCTCGTCGGGCGGTCCGCTCCGCAGACCGACGTGGACGATCTGGACCTCAAGTCCGGCCGGTGGGCGGCGAAACCGGGCGAGATCGTGCTCAGCGCGTCGTTCTCCGGCCCCGACCTGAAGCTCGGCTCCACGCTCAATGCCTCGGACGACGCGGACAGCCCCACCCTGACGATCGTCGGCTTCGCCCTGTCGGTCAGCAGAACCGCCGACGTCTGGGCGACCCCCGCCCAGGCCAGGGCGCTGGCGGGGTCAACCCACACCCCGCTCACCAGCCAGATGCTGTACCGCTTCGACTCGGCGGCGACGGACAAACAGCTCACCGCCGACCGCAAGCGGCTCGCCTCGGCCGTGCCGTCCGGCGCGCTGCTGGGCAGCCAGTCCTATCTGGAGACCAAGCGCGACGCCGACCAGGGCGCGGCGCCGACCATCCCCTTCCTGATCGCCTTCGGTGTCCTCGGCATCGTGATGTCGGTGATCATCGTCGGCAGTGTGACCAGCGGCGCGGTCGGATCGAGCCTGCGCAGGATCGGCATCCTCAAGGCCATCGGCTTCACCCCGCGTGAGGTCGTACGCGCCTATGTGGCCCAGGCGTTGATTCCGGCCGCCGTCGGCATCGGGCTGGGCGTCGTCCTCGGCAACCTGCTGGCCGTACCCCTCCTCGACGACACCGAGCAGGCGTACGGCACCGCCACGCTGGGCGTGACGTGGTGGGTGGACGTCGTGGTGCCGGCCGCTGCACTGCTCGTCGTCGGGATCGCCGCACTGGTGCCCGCCCTGCGGGCCGGGCGGCTGAGTACGGTCGAGGCCATCGCCGTGGGCCGGGCCCCGCGCCCGGGACGCGGCCAGTGGGCACACCGGGCGGCGGGACGGCTGCCGCTGCCCAGAGCGGTGACCTACGGCCTCGCGAGCCCCTTCGCGCACCCCGTCCGCACGGTCGCGATGCTGCTCGCGGTGGCCTTCGGCACGATCGCGGCGACCTTCGCGGTGGGGCTGACCGCGTCCCTGACGGCGGTCGGTGCGGCGGCCGATCCCGAGGAGCGTGCCGCAGTCACCGTGTTCGGCGGCGGCGGCGGCGGACCGGGGGCCGGCCCCGGCGGGCCCCCGCCCGCCGAGGGCAAGTCCGAGGCCCCGCCCGCCGACCCGGCACGCATCCGCGCCGCCGTCGAGGCGCAGGAAGGCACCGCTTCGTACTACGGCATGACCCGGAACGACGCCTCCGTGGCCGGAATCGCCGGCTCGGTACCGATCAGCCTCTACCAGGGCGACACCCGTTCCGGCAGCTACGAGATGATCTCCGGGCACTGGCTCGACGGAGCGGGCCAGATCGTGGTGGGCTCGGGCTATCTGGAACGGACCGGCACCGAGATCGGTGACACGGTTCGGGTGACCTACGAGGGAGACGCCCGGACCCTGCGGATCGTCGGAGAGGCCTTCGACACCTCGGACGGCGGCCGGCAACTCCACGCGAACATCGCCGACTTCCCCGCGGCCCAGCCCCGGATGTTCCTCGTCGAGGTGAAGCCGGGTGTCTCCGCGGCCGAGTACGCCGCGAAGCTCGCCGCCGTGGTCCAGCCGCTGGGCGGCGACGCCATGGCCAACGCCCCGTCGGGGGACAACAACTTCATCATCATCCTGGAATCGATGGCGGCACTGCTCACCCTCATGCTGGTCTCCGTGGCCGGTCTGGGCGTCCTCAACTCCGTCGTCCTCGACACCCGGGAGCGCGTCCACGACCTCGGCGTCTGCAAGGCGCTCGGCATGTCGCCACGCCAGACCGTGAGCCTCGTACTCGCCTCGGTGGCCGGCATCGGCGTACTCGGCGGCCTGGTCGGCGTACCCGCCGGCTTCGCGCTGCACGGCTTCGTACTGCCGGTGATGGGCCACGCCGCGGGCACCGAACTACCGCCGTCCGTCCTGGACGTGTACACACCCTGGCAGTTGGCGCTGCTCGGCCTGGCCGGCCTCACGATCGCCCTACTGGGCGCCCTGCTCCCGGCAGGCTGGGCAGCCAGAACCCACACGGCAACGGCACTACGCACGGAGTGAGGGAGGCTGGTGACACGGGGTCCGGGAACAGGCCCGGAGATCCGGGAGCAGCCCCGCAGGGGCGCTCCCGGCAGGGGCGCGGGGAACTGCGCGACAAGCCACAGCGCACCTGCACCCAACAGCAGACCGTCTGACCCGAGCTCGTAGTACACCCGGCCGGAGGCCGAGCACTTACCCGATCGTCCGCGGCAGCCGCAGGCTGAGCAACGTCGTCACCACGATGCCCCCCAACTGCACGACCAACGTCGTCACCAACGCATCCCGCATGCCCACGCCCGGCGCCAGGGAGAGGAACAGGGTGCCCAGCGTCGCCACGCCCAGGGCCAGGGCGGACTGCTGGGTGGTGATCATGACACCGCTGCCCACGCCCGCCCGGGCCGGCTCGATCTCCGAGAGGATGATGCGGAAGAGGACCGGGAGCTGCAGCGCCTGGCCCGCGCCCGCGACCGCCGCTCCCGGCAGCAGCTCCACCACACCCAGGTCGGGCCACGAACGCCACACCGCGAGGGCGATGAGAGCCACGCCCACCCCCTGGACCAGGCCGCCGACCGTGACGATCCGGGTGCCGTACCGAGCCACCAGGCGCGGCCCGGAGAGGGAGACGGCGAGGAACGTCACGGCCATGGGGGCCAGCGCCAGCCCCGCCTGTACCGGCCCCAGGTCCGCGCCCCGCTGCAGGGCCACCGCGATCACGAACATGAACCCGCTGAAGCCGATCGAGAACGGCACGATCATCACCAGGCCCCGGCGCAGCGACGGCAGTGCGAAGAGGGTCGGCGGTACGAGTGGAGTGCGGCCCTTGCGGTCCGCGCCGCGTTCGACCGCGTAGAAAGCCGCCGCCGCGAACGGGAACGCGGCCAGCGACAGCCAGGTCCACAGCGGCCAGCCCGCCGCCCGGCCCTCGGTGAGCGGGGCCAGGAGCGTGATCAGCGAGACCCCCAGGAGAAGCGTGCCGGGGACATCCACCGGTTCCGGGTGCTGCGAGCGGGTCTCCGGGACCGACCGGGCGGCCAGGACCAGACCGAGGAGCACCACCGGCACGTTCACCAGGAACACCGAGCGCCAGCCGGTGCCCGCTATGTCGGCGGCCACCAGTACGCCGCCGAGGATCTGGCCCGCCACCATCGACAGACCCGCCGTCGCGCCGTACAGGCTCATCGCTTTCGCGCGGCGCGGGCCGGCCGTCGCCGACTGGATCGTCGCCAGCACCTGCGGCAGCATCGCCGCCGAGGCCGCGCCCTGCGCGATCCGGGCCGCCACCAGCGTCCAGGCGGTCGGCGCGAGACCGCAGGCCAGCGAGGTGACGCCGAAGGCCGCCATGCCGCCGAGGAAGAGCCGGCGCCGGCCGAAGAGGTCGCCGAGCCGCCCGCCCAGGACGAGCAGAACGGCGTACGAGACCCCGTACCCGGCGACCACCAGTTCGAGGACGGCCTCGCTCGCCGCCAGATCCCGGCCGATGGTGGGCAGGGCGACATTCACGATGAAGAAGTCGATGAGGGGGAGCGCCGCGCCGAGCAGCACGGTGAACAGGCCGAGCCCGCCGAGTACGGGTGACCCGGCGGGGGAGCGGATGGCGGCAGTGGGTGAGGTGCTGGTTTCAGTCACGTCGATCAGCATCCGCCTCCCCTGAGGGTGGTACCAGAGTGTCTTTATCCTGGTAGTAGGAGTACCTGGAAACAGGGTCCAGGTGGAGGGAGAGTGGGACGGTGACCACGACGACCATCGCCACCGCCCAGGAGACCACGGCTCAGCGGAAGCAGCAGCGGCCCGGCGGGCCCGGCTCGGAGATCCGGCGCCACGAACTCGCCGTCTTCCTGCGCAGCCGCCGCGAACGCATCTCCCCCGAGCAGGTGGGGCTGCCGCGCGGCCGGCGCCGCCGTACGCCGGGCCTGCGCCGTGAGGAGGTCGCCCAGCTCTCCGCAGTGGGCGTCACCTGGTACACCTGGCTCGAACAGGCGCGCGCGATCCAGGTCTCCGAGCAGGTGCTCGACGCCCTCGCCCGCACCCTCCTCCTCGACCCGAGCGAGCGCGCCCACCTCTTCCAGCTCGCCGGAGCCGTCGACCCGACCCCCGCCGCGAGCTGCCCGACGATCACGCCCGCGCTGCGTGAACTCCTGTGGGCCCTCGACCCCATCCCGGCCTGTATCCAGAACAGCCGGTACGACATCCAGGCGTACAACCGCACGTACAGCCGTCTCATGGGCGACCTGGACGCCGTACCGCCCGAGGACCGCAACCTCATGCTGCTCGTCTACACGAACGAGGAGTGGCGGTCGTCGGTCGTCCTGCTCGAAGAGTCGATGCGCATGATGGCGGCCAAGCTCCGGGTCCAGCAGGCCGCCCATCTCGGCGACCCCGCCTGGAAGTTGATGCTGAAGCGGCTGCGCACGGAGTCCCCGGAGTTCTGCGAGATCTGGGAGCGGTACGAGGTGGTCAGCGCCCGCGGCAAGACCAAGCAGTTCCGCAACCCGTACGTCGGCCTGCTCACCGTCGACCACACCGACCTCTGGCTCGCCCCGGAGCTGGGTACCCGCCTGGTGACGATGGTTCCGTCGGACGAGGAGACGCGTGCGCGTCTGGAGAAGCTGTACGCGATGGTCGTGGGCGGGGAGCAGTCGGGAAGCGGCAGCGGCTGATCGAGTTCGGTCGGACGGCTGATCGTGAGTGGTCAATCCCGGTCCGTGTGAGGGGCGTTGGGGGTGGCGGCAGTGCCTGGGCGCAGGTGTTTCCCTACCGTCGTCCTGAGTTGATCATCAGCACCTGGGGAGGCGCCCTCGATGGCGGAACACGCACACGGGCATCCACACGGGCATCCACACGGGCACCCATATGAACCCGCGCACCCGACCGCCCGAAGCGTCCCCGTGGGAGCGCTGCGCCCCGGCGACCACGCCTGCCTGGACGTGGCCGACGCCCAGGCTCACTGGCAGGTACTGACCGCCTACACCCGCACCGGACTGACCCGTGGCGAGAAGGTGATGGTCGTCCTCGACCCGGCCGACGTGGGCGACGACGACGCTCTCGCCCGCCTCGACGCCGGTACCGGACAGGCCGAATCTGCCCGGCAGAGCGGCCAGTTGGAGATCGTGCGCAACACCTCCGTGTACATCCCGGACGGCAGCTTCTCCAGGGACCGGCAATTCCGGCTCTACTCCCAGGAGTTGGAGCGGTCACGGGCCGAGGGGCGGAGCGGGCTGCGGGTCGGGGCCGACATGGCCTGGGGGCAACGGGCCGGCGTCAGCGACGACCAACTCCTCGACTACGAGGCCTTCATGGAACCGCTCTTCGTGGATCCCCGCCTCACCGCGATGTGCTGGTACAGCCGTCACCAGTACACCGACCACCTGGTGGCCGCGATGCGGACGGTCCACCCGCTCCAGGTGATGACCCACCTCGACGCCCTCGAAGTGATCCGTACCGACGACTCCTCCCCGCTCCGGTACTCACTCGACCTGACCGACCTGTGCTACATGGAGGCACACGCCGCCTGGCAACTCGTCGGCTTCGCCCGGGACCTGCCCGACGGCGACACCCTCGACATCCGCTGCGGACCGATCCTCGAAGCGGTCCTCCGAGGCCTCGGATCTGACGACGTACGGCAGTTGAGGCTCCGCACGGAAGAAGGGACAGGGGCAGAGACAGGGGGAGAGGCGGAAGCGGAATCGGGAACGGGAGCAGGAACGGGAGCAGGAACGGGAACGGGAACGGTCAGCGGGACAGGCCGCTGAACCAGGACGCCACCTGGCTGCGGGCCGCGAAACCCAGCTTGGCGAGGATGCGCTCGGCATGCCCCTCGGCCGTACGCCGGGAGATCACCAGCCGCTCCGCGATCTGCCGGTTCGTCATGCCCGACGCGATCAGCGCGGCCACCTCCAACTCGCGGCGGGTGAGCCCGGTGTCGGGCACCGGCGGTGCGGGGCGGGCGGGCCGGAGAGGCTCGCCCAGTGCGTAGGCGAGGGCTTCCCGTACCGACAGTTCGTAACCCCGCCGGTGGGCGTCGCCGTACGGGCTGTCGTCGGGCGTCCCGCAGGCCCGCCGTTGCCCGGCCAGGGGGTCGTGGCCGAGGTCGTACCAGATGCGGTGCGCCGCGCCCCGCAGCACGGCCGCCCGCTCGGCGTCGCCCCGGGCGGCGGTGACGACGGCAAGTACCTCCAGGGTGCCGCCGACGGCATGCGGCTCGCCGGTGACATACGGCAGCCGCAGACAGCGCCGGGCACTCTCGGCGGCGGCCTCGTGCTCGCCCAGGGCCCAGCGGGCGGTGGCGAGGGCGCCCAGGACGTACGAGCGGACCCACTGCTCGCCGTGCGCCTCGCACACGGCGAGGGCGTCCACGCACAGCGGCACGGCGCGCTCGGGGCGGCCGTGGAAGGTGAGCGTGGTCGCCAGTTCGACGCGGCTGAGGATGTGGAAGGCGAGCAGCGGCCTTTCGTCGCCGCCGACGAGCCCTGGGTGTCGGTCCAGGACCTCGGCCAGTGGTCTGACGTCGGGTGTCTCGTGCGGGGCCAGGGTCGGGGGGTGCGGGGCGCCGGTCAGGAGAACGGCGTTAGTACGGGTGCGGACGAGCGGGATCAGGGCGGCGGCCCAGTGGGCCCGGGTCAGCTCGGGTGACGGGCGTCGGCCCTCGCACATGACCAGCCGCTGCCACCAGTGCCGCAGTTCCGCCCAGGCGCCGCGCGCGATCCAGTAGAACCACAGGCTGCCGACCAGGCGCAGCCCGCGCGGGGACTCGCCGGGGGTGGTGAGGCAGAAGTCGAGCGCCGCGCGCAGATTGTCGTGCTCGGCGCGCAGCCCGGCCAGCGTGCCCGGCTGATCCGGCCCGAACCAACTCCGCTCATGCTCCTCCGCGATCCGCACGAAGTGCGCGCACAACCGCCGCCGACTGTCCCCGGCCGCACCGAGCGCCTCCAGCTTCTCCAGCCCGTACTCACGCAGAAGAGCGAGCATCCGATACCGGGTACCGCTTCCGCCTCCGGCCCTTCCCCCCTCCCTGACCAGCACGGATTTCTCCACGAGCCCGATCACGGCCTCCAGCACGGCGCCCCTGGCAGCACCGGCACCGACCGCGCCGACCGAAACTCCGGGCTCGGCGGCGCCTCCGACCCGGGCCGACGCCCCGCTCGCGCGGGCTGTCGCCGCCGGGGCGGGGTCGTCGTGCCGGCCGCTGGCCGTGTCCGGCTGGGCGGTCGTCGTCGCGTCGTCGGTGGGGGTGGCTTCTGGCGGGTTGGGGCCGCCGTATGAGTCGGTCGTGTCCGGCCGGGCCGTCATCGTCCCCTCGGCGGCGCGGGTCCCTCCCGACGGGTTGGGGTCGGCGGTGACGCGAGTTGTTCCCGCCGGGGCGGGCTTGTCTCCGGCGCGTGCGCCCTCCGCCCTGCCCGGCCGCCCAGCGACCACCTCACCGCCGCACACCGCCTCCGCGCCCGCCAGGTCGAAGCTGCCGGTGAAGACCGACAGGTGGGCCCAGGCGAGCTGTTCCGCCGGGGTGCACAGGTCGTGGCTCCAGTCCACGGCCGAGCGGAGAGTCCGGTGGCGGGGTGGGGCGGCCGGGCTGCCGCAGGCGAGGAGGCGGTAATGGGCGCCCAGGTGTTCGCCGAGGCGTTCGTCCAGTTGCTCCACGCCCAGGGCGTGCATCCGCACGGCCGCCAGTTCGATGGCCAGCGGGAGGCCGTCCAGGCGATGGCAGAGGCGGGCCACGGCCGCCCGGTTGCGGTCGGTGATCTCGAAGCCGGGTGCCACGGCCGCCGCCCGGTCGGCGAACAGGCGCAGCGCCGGGAACTCCGTTCCGGGGAGGGCGTGCTCGGGGGCCGGGGTGGCCAGCGGGGTCACGAGGAGCAGCTGCTCCTCGGTGAGGCTGAGCCGGTGGCGGCTGGTGGCCAGTACGCGGACACCCTCGGTCGCCCCGAGCACGGCGGCCACCAGCGAGGCACAGGCGCCCGTCACGTGCTCGCAGTTGTCCAGGACCAGCAGCAGCCGTCTGCTGCGCAGATGCTCGACGACCGTGTCCAGCGGCGCCCGGCCCGTCTCGTCCCGGATGCCGAGCGCGTCCGCGACCGCGTGCGGCACCAGCGTGCCGTCCCGCACGGCGGCCAGCGGCACCAGCCAGGCCCCGTCCGGGAAGCCCCGTACCGCCCCCTCGGCCACCCGTCCCGCGAGCCGGGTCTTGCCGACCCCGCCGGGACCGGTGAGCGTCAGCAGCCTGGTGGCGGCCAACAGCCGCCTGGCCTGCGCGAGTTCATGCTGCCGGCCCACGAAACTCGTTCCCGGCACGGGAAATCCGACCATCCGCCGCGACCCGGCTGCCCCCACGTTCGGCCACGCCCTCTTCGAGTTCGACGAGTTGCTGGTGCCCTTACGTGATCTTCAACGGTGATCGTCGGCAATGGGTTACAGCAACGGCTCACATAGAGCTGCGCGCCCCCGCCGTACCCCGCAAGCCCTTCTCCCCGCCCCCGCCCCTGCCATCGCCCCCGACACCCTCGTCCTCCATGCGTCCGGCCGCCCGCTCCGCCGTCCGCCGGGCCCAGCCGCCGGTGGTGACGGCACCCAGGACCAGTACGGCCAGGCCGCAGCCCGCGATGATCCACCACCCGGGCCGCGCCGCGGAGGCGAACACCTCCTTGTACGGGCCCGCCCCGATACCCGACGCCAGCACCGCGCCGATCACCGCGACCCCCAGCGTGCCGCCGGTCTGGCGGCTGGTGGAGGCGACCGCGGCGGCCACCCCGGCCTGGGAGCGGGGCATGCCCGAGACGGCCGTGTTGGTGATGGGCGCGTTGACGAAGCCGAAGCCGAGGCCGAACAGGAAGTACCCGATCACCAGCGTCACGTTCGACGACTCCGCGTCGAACCCGGCGAACAGGACCCCGCTCGCGGTCATCGCGACCCCTGCCATGAGCAGCGAGAACCGCGGCCCCCGGCTGCCGACCAGCCGCCCCGAGATCGGGGCGCACACAAAGCACATCACCGCCATCGGCAGCATCCACAGACCCGCGTGCAGCGCGGACAGCCCCCGCACGTTCTGCAGGTACAGCGTCGACAGGAACAGGAACCCGCTCAGCGCCGCGAACGCGCTGACCGCGACCACGGTCGCCCCGCTGAACGGCACCGACCGGAAGAACCGCAGGTCGATGAGGGGTTCGGTGCGCCGGGGCTCGTAGTAGAGCAGCCCGAGCAGCGCGGCCAGGGTGACCGTCCCGAAGGCGACCGTGTGCGAGACCGGTGAGCTGGGCGCCTCGATGATCGCGTACGTCAGCGAGCCGAGCAGCGCGATGACCAGCACCTGGCCGACCGGGTCCGGGCGGCGGGCCTTCGGCGCCCGGGACTCGGGGACGTACCGCAGGGTCAGCAGCAGCGCGGCGAGGCCCACCGGCAGGTTGATCCAGAAGATCGAGCGCCAGCCGACGGAGTCCACGAGCAGACCGCCGACGATCGGGCCGGCGGCCATGGAAATGCCGACCACCCCGCCCCACACCCCGATGGCCCGGGCCCGCTCGCGCGGGTCGGTGAACGTGTTGGTGATGATCGACATGGCGACCGGGTTGAGCATCGAGCCGCCGACCGCCTGGATCATGCGGAACACGATGAGCCAGTCGAGGCTCGGGGCGAGCGAGCAGAGCACCGAGCCGAGCGTGAACAGCACCAGCCCGGTCTTGAAGACCCGGCGGCGGCCGATCCGGTCGGCGGTCGAGCCCGCGAGCATCAGCAGCGAGGCCAGCACCAGCGTGTACGCGTCGAGCGCCCACTGCATACCGGCCACACTCGCGCCGAGATCCTTCTCCATGGAGGGCAGCGCGACGTTGAGCACGGTGACATCGAGGCTCACGATCAGCAGGCTCATACAGCAGATCGCCAGCACGAGCATGCGGCGGCGGGGACTCAGCTCGGACATGCGGTCCATAGTACGACTAACTAACGACTTTGGCTGTACTCCGTTCGGTGCGCGAGAATGGCCCAATGTCCACGCCCGTGACCGCCCCCGCAAACCTCCTCCGGATCGGCCCGCACACCGTGCAGCCGCCCGTCGTCCTCGCCCCCATGGCCGGGATCACGAACGCGCCCTTTCGCACCCTGTGCAGGGAGTTCAGCGGTGGCAAGGGGCTGTTCGTCAGCGAGATGATCACGACCCGGGCGCTGGTCGAGCGCAACGAGAAGACCATGCAGCTGATCCGCTTCGACGCGACCGAGAAGCCGCGCTCGATCCAGCTGTACGGCGTCGACCCGGCGACCGTCGGAAAGGCCGTCCGCATGATCGCGGAAGAGGGCCTCGCCGACCACATCGACCTCAACTTCGGGTGCCCCGTCCCGAAGGTGACGAGGAAGGGCGGCGGCTCGGCCCTCCCGTACAAGCGGCACCTGCTGCGCGCGATCCTGCGCGAGGCGGTGTCCGGCGCCGGGGACCTCCCCGTCACGATGAAGATGCGCAAGGGCATCGACGACGACCACATCACCTACCTCGACGCCGGCCGGATCGCCGTGGAGGAGGGCGTGACGGCCATCGCGCTGCACGGCCGCACCGCCGCCCAGCACTACGGCGGCACCGCGGACTGGGACGCGATCGCCCGCCTCAAGGAGCATGTGCCGGAGATCCCCGTACTCGGCAACGGCGACATCTGGTCGGCCGAGGACGCGCTGCGGATGGTCCGGGAGACCGGCTGCGACGGGGTGGTGGTCGGACGCGGCTGCCTCGGCCGGCCGTGGCTGTTCGCGGACCTGGTGGCGGCCTTCGAAGGACGTACGGAGGCCATCGCGCGCCCGTCCCTCCGCGAGGTCGCCGACATCATGGTCCGGCACGCCACGCTGCTCGGTGAGTGGATCGGGGACGAGGCGCGCGGGGTCATCGACTTCCGCAAGCATGTCGCCTGGTACCTGAAGGGCTTCGCGGTCGGCTCCGAGATGCGCAAGCGACTCGCGATCACGTCGTCCCTGGCCGAACTCCGGTCCGGCCTCGACGAGTTGGAGCTCGACCAGCCCTGGCCCCTCGGCGCGGACGGACCTCGCGGCCGTACCTCCGGCAACAACCGGGTGGTGCTGCCGGAGGGCTGGCTGAAGGACCCGTACGACTGCGCGGGCGTGAGTGAGGACGCGGAGCTGGATACCTCCGGAGGGTGAGGCCCTCTTGGCCGTCCGTCGTCTGCGGGTTCGTTGTGGCTGGTCGCGCAGTTCCCCGCGCCCCTGGGGGGTGCAGGGGGGCGCTGCCCCCCTGCACCCCCCAGGGGCATCCAAGGTCGGTTACGGGTGAGGCGTCGAGCCGTACGCCGTAAGGAACTTGTCGCGGAACGCGTCCATCTTCCAGACCGGTGCGTCGTCGGCGGGGCGCAGGCCGTCCGTCCAGTTCCAGTCGGAGATCTTGTCCAGGATCTTCGGGTCCTTGGCCACGACCGACACCGGCACATCGCGGCTGGCGTCGTTGCCGCTGACCCGGGCCATCGGCTGGTGGTCGCCGAGGAAGACGAGGACGGTGTTGTCGGTGCCGTACCGCGTGAGCCAGTCGATGAGGCTGGTGACCGAGTACTGGATCGACTTGCCGTACTCCTCCTTGGCCTTGGTGCCGTCGTAGAGGACGTCCTTCGGGTCCTTGCCCGCCTTCTGGATCGCGTTGAACACCGAGCCGTCGCCGAGCTGGTCCTGCGGGACCGTCTTCGGAAGGGGCGCCCAGGGCTGGTGACTCGACGTCAGGATGATCTCCGACATCAGCGGCTTGGCCTGCTTCCTGCCGTGCTCCAGGCGCTGGTAGGCCTCCAGCGTGTACTGGTCCGGCATGGTCGACCAGCTGAACTTCGGTCCCTTGTAGCCGAGATCCTTCGCCGCGTAGTTCTTCTCCAGGCCGTAGAACTTCGCCTCCGGCCAGCTCTTCTGCACGCCCGGCATCACCCCGACGACCCGGAAGTCGTCGGTGCGCCGGAACACCTCGGGGAGGGTGAGGCGGTCGCTGTTGACGAGGGTGCGGTAACGCTGTTGGGTGCTGATCCACAGGCCCGACAGGAACGTGGAGTGGCCGAGCCAACTGCTGCCGCCGTACGTCGCCGAGGTCAGCCAGCCGCTCTTCGCGGCGAATCCGGCGTCGGTCAGGGCCTGGGTCTGGTCGGCGAGCGTCCGGTCGACGCCGGGCGACATGACCGGGTCCTCGATCGCGCTGCGGCCGTAGCTCTCGATGAACGTGAAGATGACGTCCTTGCCGCGCAGGTCCGGCACCAGCTGGTCGGGGGGCGTCTTCGCGAACGGGTCCTTCTTCGCCAGCTTCTCGAACACCGCCTCGTCGCGAATGCTGTTGTGCACCCGTTGCACGTGCGCCTCGACGATCGCGGTGGCGTGGTTCGAGGCCAACGGCGCCCCGCCGAAGTTCGTGAGTCCGAGGGACATGCAGGTGATCCACACGGTGCCGGCGATGAGCGAGGCCTTGGTGGCGCCGGCGTTGTGGCGGGCGAGCAGGTTGCTGAGCCGCACGGTCGCGAGGCCTGTCCCGACGAGCAGGAGCAGCACGAGCACGATCACACCGAGGGTCGTGGCGATCGAACCCACCGCGCCTATGGAGTCGGTGAGGTACGACTGCGCGTCGCTCAGCAGCTCCCAGTCGACCATCACGTTGAAGTGCCGGCCCAGATACTCGACGTATCCCATGTCCAGCAGGTTCACCACGGTCAGCGCACCGAGGAAGACACCGATGCACGCCGCCGTGATCACTCGCGGCCGGCGCGGCATCGCGAGCAGCACGACGGCCGCGACGATCGCCTCCGCCGGGATCCGGAAGAACTCGGAGAGCCGGATCTGGTCGGCGGTGGCCGGCAGTTGCAGGGCGACGAGAACGAGAAGCGCGGAGAGGCCGGTGACCGCCCAGCTGAGGTTGCGGGCGACGGTGGGACGACGGGTGCGCCAGCCGGGCTTGGGGGACTTCTCCGTTTCGGCGGCTGCGCTGGCCTCGGCGGCTGCGGTGACCTCGGTGGCTGCGCCGGGCTCGGTGACCTCGGTGGCGGCGCTGGGCTCGGTGGCTGCGCCGGCCTCGGTGGGCTCGGTGGCCTTGGTGGCTGCGCTGGGCTCGGTGACCTCGGTGGCGGCGCTGGGCTCGGTGGCTGCGCCGGCCTTGGCGACCTCCGTGGCTGCGCCGGCCTCAGCCGCCGTATCGGCGGCATCGGTTGCTTCAGAAACCGCCGGGGTCTCCGTGGCGCTGTCGTCGGTGTCCGGGGATGGCGTCTCCGTCGAAGGTGCCTCGGTGGTGGCGTCCGTGGTGGCGTCCGTCGATGGGATGATGCGCGTGAACAGAGGCACCCCGAAGGTCCTTCCGTGTAGCCCGTGCAGGAGCGGCGGACCCGGCGTGGGAGCCGAGGTCCGTCACCATCCCGTACGGCGGGCCCTCGGCCTGCGTTCAGCCTCCGCGCCCAAGCACCCGGCAAACACCGGGCAAACGCCTCACCAAGCGTCCGGCCACACGCGTCGTCGTACGTCCGGTCAGGCGCCCCCGACCGCTGTGAGCAGTGCCAACGGGGCCGCCGCCGACCGGGACTCCCGTACACACGCGTGCGGGTAGGGCACCGGTTCGCCGTGGGTGTCGCGGCCGTAGCCGGCGAGGACCTCGGGGAGGCGGTGGCCGGTGGCGGTCGCCGCGTCGACGAGGGCGTGGGCGACCGTACGGGCCTCGTCGTGCAGGCCGTACCGGGAGAGGCCCAGGGTGATCAGGGCGTTGTCGTGCGGCCAGACCGAGCCCCGGTGGTAGGAGAGGGGATGGTAGGCGGACTGGCCCGACGCCAGCGTCCGTACACCCCAGCCGGAGAAGAAGTCCGGCTCGACCAGGCGTCGGCCGACCTTCTCCCCGTACTCCTTGTCGAGCAGCCCCGACCAGAGCAGATGGCCCGCGTCGGAGGCGAGCGCGTCGACCTGGTTGCCCTCGCCGTCGAGCGCGAGGGCCGGGAAGGAGTGCTCCGGCATCCAGAAGTCCCGCTGGAAACGGTTGCGGAGGTCGTCGGCCGCCTGTTCGAGGAGGGCGGCGTACGTCTCGTCGTCCCATACGGTGCGGGCGAGTTGGGCGGTACGGCGCAGGGCGTCGTACGCGTAGCCCTGGGCCCCCGCCGCCATCACCGGGCCGCTTGCGCGGGTGCCGTCGGCCGAGCAGATGGCGCCGGGGGAGTCCTTCCAGTTCTGGTTGGCGAGGCCGCCCTGGTCGGCCCGGTAGACCAGATAGCCGCGGGAGGTGAGGCCCCCGTGGTCGAGCATCCAGCCGATCGCCGCGCGGGCGTTGGCCTCCAGGCGGCGGGCCAGGGCCGTGTCGCCGGTCTGCTCGACATACGCGCCCAGGAGCACCAGGAACAGCGGGGTCGCGTCGACCGAGCCGTAGTAACGGCCGTACGGCACCTGCCCGAAGTGCGCCAGCTCGCCGTGCCGTACCTCGTGCACGATCTTGCCCGGCTGGGCCACGGAGTCCGGGCCGACCTCGGTCGCCTGGGTCGCGGCGAGCGCAGGGAGGGTGGCGGCGGCGAGTTGGGGGCGGTAGGGGAGTGCGAAGAGGGAGGTGAGGAGTGCGTCGCGGCCGAGCAGGGTGAGGAACCAGGGCGCGCCGGCGGCCGGTACGCGCAGCTCCTCGCCGTCGGGTCCCGTCGCGGGGACCTGCAGCGAGGCCAGGTCGGAGAGGCCGCGTGCGCAGGCCGCCGCCAGTTCCGGCCAG
The DNA here is from genome assembly GCF_036345175.1 of Streptomyces sp. NBC_00576. Taxonomy (NCBI): domain Bacteria; kingdom Bacillati; phylum Actinomycetota; class Actinomycetes; order Kitasatosporales; family Streptomycetaceae; genus Streptomyces; species Streptomyces sp. NBC_00576. The sequence goes on from NZ_CP107780.1 coordinate 7,642,130, forward strand.
CCGGTGGGGAAGGCGACGCCCTCGACGAACTCCCCTTCCAGAGCGAGGAGTTGGTCATTGGCGGCGGAGGGCGAGGCGGGGACGAGCGGTTCCTTGGTCGCCCCGTGCGGGCGGGCCGCGACGCGCAGCGTCAGTTCCGCCGAACCGTGTGGTTCGAGGTCCAGGGTCCAGACGAGGCGCCGGGCGCCGGTGCCGGTCTCCTCGACACCGTCGGGAGGAGGCTCGGCGGTGACCGTCGTACAGGACAGCCATTCACCGCGCCGGTAGCTGAACTCGACGCCGTCGTCGAGGACTTCACGCCCCCGGACGGCGCCGGACTTGACGTACGTACGGTAGTCGGAGCGCAGCTCGAACTGGTCGGTGAAGTCGGCGTCGGCGGTGACCGCGATCCGGACCGTCGTCGGCCCCGGACGGTTGCTGGTCACCCGCAGCGCCTCGACGAACGCCCCGTCCGTGACGGCCTGTTCACGGAAGAGGGTGTAGGCGGGCGGCTCCTGACGGCCCCCGCGCGGTACGAGGACACAGCGCGCGGTGTCCCCGCCGGAGACCGGGCTGAGCGTCTCGGGCACAGCGCCGTCGACGGTGAGCTGCCACCGGCTCAAGTGCCGTGCGTCGCGTACGAATAGCCCGTCGGGCTGGCTGCCGCCGCGTACGCCGCTGATGTCCCCGCCGTCGCCGACGGCCGCGAACGTCCCGCCGTGCACGAGCAGATGATGCCGGTCCGTCATCGCCGTTCCCCTCCCTTGTCACTCATGTCGAACGCGTCGACAGCACCGAAGTCGGCGATGTCGGCGATGGGCTGCTGGTGGAGCAGGTCGAGGGTGAGCGCGGCGGTCCAGCCGAAGCCGAGTGCCCCACAGGCCTCGCCGGTGTACGGGTCCACGTACTCCGCGAAGTCGGTGGCGTCGGCGGTCTCCAGGAGCGCCGTGCGCAGCGCGTCGGCGTGGGCCCGCTCGCCGTGCTGCCGCAGCCCGCGCTCCACCAGCCATCCGGTGTTGAACCAGGCCGGCCCGCGCCAGTAGCGGTGCGGGTCGAAGGCCTCGCCGAGCAGGTCGTAGGACGGCACGAGGCGGGCGGCGCCGCCGACCTCGAAATGCGGCCCACGCGCGGTACGGACGAGGGTGGCGGCGATGTCCCGGGGGAGCGTGGGCAGGAGGAGGGGGACGATCCCGGAGACGCTGCGCTCGGGGACGAGGGAACCGTCCTTCACGTCGCGGCAGAAGAACATCCCCTCCGCCGGGTCCCACAGCCGCTCCACCAGGGCCGCCGTCAGGCGTTCCGCACGGGCGTTCCGGGCTGTCCCCGTCGCGCCCAGCTCACGGGCGATGCGCGCCAGGGCGTGCTCCGAGGCGATCAGCAGCGCGTTGAAGGAGGGGTCCTCGACGGCGAACTCGCCTGCCCCGTCCTCATACCCCCCGTCCCGGTAATCCGTGGCCAGTCGCACGTACCGTCCGTAGTCCAGGTCCGTCGGCCGGTCCTCGGCGGCTCCGTGGTCGAGGTCGGCGCGACGGAAGGAGCGGGCCGGGGCCGGGGTGACGCGGCTCAACGGGGCGTCCCAGCAAGGGCTGTTGTCCATACCCTGTTCCCAGGGGTGCACGACCGACGCGAGGCCGCCCCCGCCCAGGTCGCGGCGGTGCAGGAGATAGCGGTGCCAGGCGGCGAGTCGCGGGTAGGCGCGGGCGAGGAAGCCGCGCGAGCGGGACAGCCCGGGGTCGGCCTGGTGCACCAGCCAGACGGCCAGCGCGTGCACCGGTGGCTGCACGATGCCGGACGTCTGTACGGTGCGCGGGGCGCCCGCAGCGCGCCCCGCGGTCGAGGAGCGCCAGAAGTCAGGGCTCGGGAAGTACGCGTCGAGCGGGACGGAAGGATTGAAGACGATGTGCGGGATCCGCCCGTCGCCCCACTGGGCCGAGAGCAGTGTCTCCAGCTCCGTCTGCGCGCGCAGGGGCGACAGATGACGCAGACCGATCGCGATGAACGCGGAGTCCCAGGACCACTGGTGCGGATACAGGCCGTGCGAAGGCACCGTCGAGGTGCCGGTCCAGTTGGCCTCCAGCACCTCGGCCGCCCTGACGTGCACAGAACCAGCGCGAGCCGCCAGGTCGTATACAACGCCCCCCGAGCCCGATACCTCACCATGACCGGAAAAGGGAGGTGAGGATGTGGTGCGTACGGGGTCCAGGTTTCCCGTGCGACGGGCGGTGAGCTGGGTTGTGCGGTCCACTCGGTACTCCCCGTTGACGCTCGTCCTGCCAGTTCGGTACTGGCTACCGTAGGGTTACGTCTATTTAACACGCATAACTCAATATGTAATGCAAGCTTGAGAAACACAAGGGGGTGCGCATGAGTGGTCGTGCTCAGGCGAGCGCCGGCGATCTGCTCGAACTGGTACGCAGTGGGCGCGCGACGACCCGGGGTGCCCTGCAGCAAGTGACGGGTCTCTCACGGGCGACGGTCGGGCACCGGCTGGACCGGCTGTTCCGGGCGGGCTGGCTGCGCGAGGGTGCCTCGGGGCCGGTCGACTCGCCGCTCGGCGGTCGCCCGTCGATCACGCTGGAGTTCGACGACGCCCACGCCGTCGTCCTCGCCGCAGACCTCGACACCCGTCATGCCCGTGCCGCCGTTCTCACTCTCACGGGTGAACTCCTGGCGGAACATTCGGGCGCGCTGGCTGTCGACGACGGCCCCGACGCCGTACTCGGCGAAGTCGGCCGCTGGCTCGCGGAGCTCCTGACGAAGACCGGCCACCGCCCGTCCGAGGTCTGCGGCATAGGCCTCGCGGTACCGGGCCCGGTCGACACGGACACCGGCCGCGTCGTCCAGCCGCCGATCATGCCCGGCTGGGACGGCTACGACATACGATCCCGCCTGGCCCGCGCCTTCGCCGAACACACGGGCGAGCTGGCTGCGGCGAGGGTCCCGGTGCTGGTGGACAACGACGCCAACCTCATGGCGTACGGCGAGCAGCGCACCGGACACCCTGACTGCTCGGCCTTCGTCCTGGTGAAGGTCTCGACGGGCATCGGCGCGGGAGTGGTGGTCGGCGGCTCGGTGTTCCGGGGCATCGACGGCGGCGCCGGGGACATCGGGCACATCCGCGTTCCGCAGGGCGCCGAGGCGCTGTGCCGGTGCGGGTCGTACGGGTGTCTGGCCGCCATCGCGAGTGGTGGCGCCGTCGCCCGCCGCCTCGCCGAGACCGGGGTGCCGGCGGCGTCGGGCTCGGACGTACGGGACCTGCTCGCGGCCGGGCACCCGGGGGCGGTCGCGCTCGCGCGGGAGGCGGGCCGGAGCGTGGGGGACGTACTGGCGACGGTGGTGACGCTGCTCAACCCCGGCGTGCTGATGATCGCGGGCGACCTGGCGGGCACGCCGTTCCTCACGGGCGTACGGGAGCTGCTGTACCAGCGGGCGCTGCCGCGCTCGACCGCTCATCTGGACGTGGTGACGTCGAGGCTGGGGGAGCGGGCGGGGCTGGTGGGGGCCGGGGCGATGGTCGTGGAGTACCTGTACGCGCCTGAGCGGGTCGAGGAGCGGTTGGCGGCGCTCGGGGTGTGAGGCGAGGGGTGAGGGGGCCTGTGACAGGCGTGTTTCCCCTTCGGGTCGGCGTCCGCATGGTGAAATCCGGGCGGGCTTTCGCGCGTGATTCTCGCCACCCTTGATAGGGGTTGCGCTCAGATGAGCGGATCATGAGCGACTGCACTTCTCAAAGGATGGCACTGAGTGCCACCGTTTGATCGTTCATCGATAGAACTCAGGCGTGCCACTATGCGCTCACCTGAGCGACAAAATGCGTATGCGAGGGCGGTTGTCTTCAAGAAGTGAAAACATACCGATCCTGCTGCTTGCCAAGCTTTGACTTTGGATCTGCTGGCGGACGGATGGTTACAGGCGCATGACGCGCAAGTGGACGTACCCAGACGCCTTCGATCTGGGTATGTTCCTGGCCGTCAGGGCAGCCACCGCGTCCTCAAGGAGTTGGGACCCGTGTCGGAAAACAAAGATCCCCACGTAGCTCAGCAGAGCAACAGTGTTGAGGGCGTGAAGTTCGTTTACGACTTCACCGAGGGCAACAGGGACCTCAAGGACCTTCTCGGCGGTAAGGGTGCCAACCTCGCCGAGATGACCAACCTGGGCCTTCCGGTGCCTCCGGGCTTCACGATCACCACCGAGGCCTGCAAGACATACCTCGACAGCGGCGACGAGCCCGCGGCACTGCGTGACGAGGTGAGCGCGCACCTCGCGGCCCTCGAAGAGGCGATGGGCAAGAAGCTCGGCCAGGCCGACAACCCCCTCCTCGTGTCCGTCCGTTCCGGGGCCAAGTTCTCGATGCCGGGCATGATGGACACGGTGCTGAACATCGGCCTCTCCGACAAGTCGGTCCAGGGCCTCGCCAAGCAGGCCGGCGACGAGCGCTTCGCGTGGGACTCGTACCGCCGCCTCATCCAGATGTTCGGCAAGACGGTCCTCGGCGTCGAGGGCGAGCTGTTCGAGGACGCGCTGGACGCGGCGAAGACGGCCAAGAAGGTCACGGTCGACACGGAGTTGGAGGCTGCGGACCTCAAGAAGCTGGTCACCAAGTTCAAGAAGATCGTCAAGACCGAGGCGGGCCGCGACTTCCCGCAGGACCCGCGCGAGCAGATGGACCTCGCGATCCACGCGGTCTTCGACTCCTGGAACACGGACCGCGCGAAGCTCTACCGCCGCCAGGAGCGCATCCCGGGCGACCTCGGCACGGCGGTCAACATCTGCTCGATGGTCTTCGGCAACCTGGGCCCCGACTCGGGCACGGGAGTCGCCTTCACCCGCGACCCGGCCAGCGGCCACCAGGGCGTGTACGGCGACTACCTGCAGAACGCGCAGGGCGAGGACGTGGTGGCGGGCATCCGCAACACGGTCCCGCTCGCCGAGCTGGAGCAGATCGACAAGAAGTCGTACGACCAGCTGATGCAGATCATGGAGACCCTGGAGAACCACTACAAGGATCTCTGCGACATCGAGTTCACCATCGAGCGCGGCCAGTTGTGGATGCTCCAGACCCGCGTCGGCAAGCGCACGGCGGGCGCCGCCTTCCGTATCGCCACACAGCTCGTCGACCAGGGCCTCATCGACGAGGCGGAGGCACTCCAGCGAGTCACCGGCGCCCAGTTGGCCCAGCTGATGTTCCCGCGCTTCGACGAGGAGGCGAAGGTCGCACAGGTCGGCCGGGGCATCGCGGCGTCGCCGGGTGCGGCGGTCGGCAAGGCGGTGTTCGACTCGTACACCGCGGTGAAGTGGTCGCGTTCGGGCGAGAAGGTCATCCTGGTCCGCCGGGAGACCAACCCCGACGACCTCGACGGCATGATCGCCGCCGAGGGCATTCTGACCAGCCGTGGCGGCAAGACGTCCCACGCGGCCGTGGTCGCGCGCGGGATGGGCAAGACGTGCGTGTGCGGCGCGGAGGAGCTCGAAGTCGACACGAAACGGCGCCGGATGACGGTACCGGGCGGGCATGTGGTGGAGGAGGGCGACCTCATCTCCATCGACGGTTCGAGCGGCAAGGTGTACCTGGGCGAGGTCCCGGTCGTGCCGTCCCCCGTGGTCGAGTACTTCGAGGGCCGGATGCACGCGGGCGCCAACGACGCCGACGAACTCGTCGAGGCGGTCCACCGGATCATGGCCTTCGCGGACAGGAAGCGCCGGCTCCGTGTCCGGGCCAACGCGGACAACGCCGAGGACGCGATGCGGGCGCGGCGGTTCGGCGCGCAGGGCATCGGCCTCTGCCGTACGGAACACATGTTCCTCGGCGACCGGCGCGAACTGGTGGAACGCCTGATCCTGGCCGACACGGACACCGAGCGCGAGGATTCCCTGAAGGCGCTTCTCCCGCTCCAGAAGCAGGACTTCGTAGAACTGTTCTCGGCGATGGACGGCCTGCCGGTGACGGTCCGTCTCCTCGACCCGCCGCTGCACGAGTTCCTGCCGGACATCACGGAACTGTCGGTGCGAGTCGCCCTCGCCGAGTCCCGCAAGGACCCGCACGAGAACGAGCTGCGCCTGCTCCAGGCGGTGCACCGGCTGCACGAGCAGAACCCGATGCTGGGGCTGCGGGGTGTGCGGCTGGGCTTGGTGATCCCCGGCCTCTTCACGATGCAGGTGCGGGCCATCGCGGAGGCGGCGGCCGAGCGGAAGAACGCGAAGGGCGACCCGCGCGCGGAGATCATGATCCCGCTCGTCGGCACCGTCCAGGAGCTGGAGATCGTCCGCGAGGAGGCCGACCAGGTCATCGCCGAGGTCGAGGCGGCGACGGGCACGCAGCTGAAGCTCGCCATCGGCACGATGATCGAGCTGCCGCGGGCCGCGCTGACGGCCGGCCAGATCGCCGAGGCGGCCGAGTTCTTCAGCTTCGGCACGAACGACCTGACCCAGACGGTGTGGGGCTTCAGCCGGGACGACGTGGAGGCCTCGTTCTTCACGGCCTACCTGGAGAAGGGCATCTTCGGGGTGTCCCCGTTCGAGACGATCGACCGTGACGGGGTCGGCGCGCTGGTCAAATCCGCGGTGGAGGCGGGCCGCGCGACGCGTCCTGATTTGAAGCTGGGCGTGTGCGGCGAGCATGGGGGAGACCCGGAGTCGGTGCACTTCTTCCACGAGGTGGGGCTGGACTACGTCAGCTGCTCGCCGTTCCGGATCCCGGTGGCCAGGCTGGAGGCGGGGCGGGCGGCTTCTTCTTCGGCGGGGAGTGATCATCGGTAGAGCGATCACTGGTTAGGGGCACTGGCGGTTCCAGGAGGCCCCCGAAGACGCCGGAACCGTTGCCTGTCACCCCGACCCTCAGCGACACGGCAGCGGCTCCGGAGCACGAGAGAGGGCGGCACCCCTGTGCGGGGGGTGCCGCCTTCTCGCTGCCCGTGCTCATGCCGACGCGCAATCCGTACGCCCGCCGCGCCGCCCAGTACTCGCCCGACCCCCTGACGAACGAGCTCAGCCCTTCCCGGTGCCGTCGAGTTGGAAGTGCCAGACGACCACGATCGGGGAATCGTCCAAGGCCGCAGCCGACGCTTCCGAGCACCAGTGCAACAGGTCCCAGGACATGTAGGTCGGGAGTGGGTCCGGGGCGGTGTCGGGGTCGAGGGAGTGGCGCGGGCGGTGGGGTTCCTCGCAGTGCCGGACCTGGAAGCCCAGGGGGAGGGCTGCGGCGAGATAGGCGCTGAGCGGGCGGTGGTATTCGGCGAGGAGGGACGGGCGGCCGTCCGGGCCGGGACGGCGGGCCAGGGTCGGCCGGAGGTAGGACACCAGCAGGTGGGCATCCGAGATCACAAGGTTCCCGCCAGGGCGCAGGACACGCGCGAACTCCGCCAATACGGGGGCCAGATCGGGGACGTGAGCCAGGGCGAGCGCGCAGACGACGGTGTCGACCGCGTCGTCGGGAAGCGGGATCCGGTGCAGGTCGGCCTCGTGGAAGGCGACATCTGGCAGGCGCTTGCGGGCCTGGGCGAGCATCTCCGGTGAGGCGTCGACGCCGATCACGTCGTGTCCGAGTTCCCGCAGGTAGGCGGTATGACGGCCGGTGCCGCAGGCCGCGTCCAGCGCTGTGCCGACGGGCAGGCCGTCCAGGATGCGCCGGACAACGGGCTGCTCAATGTCGATCATCTGGTTGCCAGGGGCGTCATAGTGCGGGGCCCAGGCTTGGTAGACGTCGGCCGCGCTGATCGTGCCCGGACTCGCCGTGACCCCCTCGGCGTGCGCGAGGGCCGGCGTGTCCAGCAGGGCGCGGATTTCGGCGATCCGGGTTTCGACGAACGCCCGGTCGGCGCTTCCCTCCCTGAAGCCGCGCAGCAAGGCGGCACCCTCGATGCCCAGCAGATATCCCAGGGAACTCAGATAGGTCATCCCAGGGACGGTACGGACACATACTCCGACCGCTCCACCGGTTTTCCTGCGCTTCGGGCAGCTACTGTCGATGGACCTTTGTCAACCCATCCCGGTCAGGTAGGCGACGAGGTGATGGTTACGGTGACGAACCGGTTGCGTAGCCCCTCAGCGAGGTAGGCCATTTCCACGGACGTGCCGACCACGCCGACTTCTCTAAGGTCGGCGACCACCTTCCGCGCTTCGCCCAGCGAAAGGTTCTGCATCTCGCGCAGGGCCCGCAGCACAGGAACGAAGCTTGCGTTCTTGTCCGCAAGGCGAAGCCGAGCATGCCCGTGTTCGGCCAGTAGGGCCTGCCTGATCTCTTCGGGGGCTGGGCCTGTGTCCATCTCGCACCATGCGTTCGGGCAGGTTTGGCACTGTCCTTCAACGCTCCACCGCAACCGACCGCGGTCGATGAACTGGCCGACGTCGCGGACCAGTTCGCCACCGCAGCTCTCGCACTGCGATGTGAGCTTCACGCCCTGAGCGGTGGTGATCACTGGTCGCTCCCTTCGGTGGCGCCACCGACGTTCCGCGGCCACCCTGAGATTCGTCTCGCTGAGCCAAGTGCTGGGGTCAAAGGCTGTGGGCGATGGGGTGAAGCGGTTCGTACAGCGGGAGTTCGGCGCCGCTGGGGAGCCGGATCGCGGTCAGTCTGCCCCAGCGCTGTTCGCTGACCGGGCGGGTGATCTCGACGCCCTGCGCGCGGAACTCGCCGAGCTGGGCATCAAGGTCGTCGCACATCAGGTAGAACTCGTGCTGGGGCGGGCCGTCGGTCGGGTGCACGGCCACCTCGGCAGGGGGCAGCTTGAAGATGAGCCAGCCGCCGCCCGCGTCGACGCCGGGAAAGCCGAGGACGTCACGGAGGAAGGCGCGGTCCGCCTCGGCGTCCTGGCTGTAGAGGATGACATGTGCACCGCTGATCATTGCCTGCTCCTGCCCCGTCGATGTGCTCGCGGTCGTGTCCTCGGCATCCTGGCACGCTCGGTCCAAGAAGACCTTCGACTGCGTTCGATGACACGACGACTGAGTTGCTTGGCAGCGGACATCGTCATGGCGGGGCGGGGCGAAGTCCGGTGCTGGTGAGGCAGCCGTCGAGTGCGTCGCTGCGGTACCGGAGTAGGCGGAGGCCTGCCGGACTGCGGCGATGATGTCCGGTCCAGGCACGACGGCGTCCATGGTCTCCATGAACTGCGTCGCCGGACGGTCGAATCTCTTCGATGGCCCGGCGGTAGAGTCCTCCCGTGCGTTGATCTTCCGAGCGGCGGCCGAGCGCCCCGCCGCAGACGGTGCGGGCGACCCCGATGTGTTCGGGGCCGTCCGGTTCGTGTATCCGTCGTCACCACACCGGAGATCACGCAATGACTGTTCAGAAGCCCATCGCCTACGACTACGACGCGTTCGTCGAACTCGCTGCCGCTGATTCAGCTGTCGTCGGCCTGGTCCTCAAGGGTTCCCGGGCCCATGAGGGCATGACCACCGAGCACTCCGACCACGATCTGTATGTCGTTGTCGACGATCGCGCGACAACCACCCTCACCAGGTTCACCGGTCACCGCACCCCGGAACTCGACCTCGTCGTCCTCTCCCTCGATGAGTTCCGTGCCGCCGGAATGCCCGGCTTCGAGCGGTATGCTCTCGCCCGCGCCCGGGTCGTGCTCGACCGGCTCGACGGAGGCATCGCCCGGATCCTGGCCGACAAGGCACGGCTCGACGCCGATGAGGCCTTCCGGGAGGCGGGTGGGTGGCTCGATGCCTACGCCAACTCCCTCTACCGCTCGGTCAAGAACGACCGCGACGGACAGGCGCTCGCGGCCCGACTCGACGCCGCCGAGAGCATCCGGTTCCTGCTGGAGCTGCTCTTCGCGCTGGACCGTCGTCCCCGCCCCTACAACAAGTATCTGGAATGGGAGCTCGCCCGATTCCCCCTGCCCGGCTGGGACACCGCCACGCTGCTCGACGCCGCGGACCGCATCTCAGGAACGGGTGACGTGCCCACACAGCGTCGGCTCTTCGCCCAGGTCGAGGCAGTGGCCCGGCGGGCCGGGCACGGCGCGGTGCTGGATGCATGGGGTGAGGACTTGGGCCTGATGCGACCGCAGTAGGGGCGCCCAGGCGCCCACCCGCCCAGTGGCGCCGGCGGCGACCGTCAGCAGTAGACCATCGGGCACCGCCGTCTGAGCGAGTGCTGTGCCGCCCGCAAGTACAGCGCCACGTAGAAGGAGGCGTCCAGGTCCTCGCTCCACGGGCCCGGCGCGGTGGCCGAGACCTTCTCCGCCGTGCCGTCCATGAACCAGCTGGTCAGATCCAGGTTGTCGCACATCTCCGGGACCTCGGGCGGTAGTGCGACCGCCGTCGCCAACTTCTCGGCGATCGCCAGGATCTGGGGTGCACCCGCGATCACGGTGTCGTCGGAGTACGACGACTCGACCGGCAGCTCGATCTCCTCGTCCAGGGACACCGGCACCAGTACCGTCCAGCCGAGGAGTATCTCCGTCTCCGCCTTCGAGAGGTGTGCCTCGCACAGCGCCATGAAGGTGTTCATCGGCGGGACCAGTTTCTCCTCGAAGGACCGGCCCGAACCGCGTACGAAGTCCGCTGCCGCGGGTACGGAGTCGTACCGGGGCAGGCCCCGTCGTACCAGCTCCGTGTTCAGGCCCGCGGCGATCTCCGCCCGCCCCTCCTCGCCCTCATCGAACCACCCCTCCGCACTGACATCGACCAGGTAAACGCCCATGACCGCAACGTACTGCGCACCACTGACAACCCCGGTGCGCAGTACGAACGTACGACGGTGGTTACGAGCGGAACGGGCCCGTCACCTCGTACGTGATGCCGCCCGAGGAGCTGCCGCTCGTGCCGCGCTGGCTGGAGAAGTACAGGCGGCTGCCGTTCGGGGAGAATGCCGGGCCGGTTATCTCCGAGCCCGACTGGCCGTCGATGCGGAGGAAGGGGGCGACCACGTCGTCCGGCGTGATCACGCAGATCTCCATGTTGCCGCCGTCCTCCGCCACGAACAGGTCGCCGGACGATGTACCGGTGATGTTGTCGACGCCGGTCAGGGGGGCCGTGCCCGACGTGACCAGGGAGTCGTCGTACGCCAACTCGTAGGTGTTCGTCAGCAGGTTGAGCTGCCAGACCCTGTTGTCGCCCTTCGTGGTGAACCAGACCTTGTCGTCGGCGTAGTAGCAACCCTCGCCGCCGTTGAAGGACTTCGAGCCGGAGACCTGGGTGCGGGTGGTCGTGGGGGAGCCGTCCGGGTCGGGGATCGTCGTCCAGGTGTATGAGCCGGATGTGGCCGTGCCGGCTACCAGGACCTGGAGGGTGCCGGACGACAGGTCGCCCCAAGTCGTGGGGACGAAGCGGTAGAGGCGGCCGTTCGTCTCGTCCTCGGTCAGGTAGACGACCTTGCGGACCGGGTCCGCTGCCGCCGCCTCGTGCTTGAAGCGGCCCATCGCGGGTCGCTGTGTCGCCGCGTTCGTGCCCCAGGGGTCGGTCTCGTAGACGTATCCCAGTGACACCTCCTCGCAGGACAGCCAGGTGTTCCAGGGGGTGCGTCCGCCGGCGCAGTTCTGGCGCGTGCCGGAGAGGATGCGGTACGCGGAGGTGATGGTGCCGGTGGAGGAGAACTTGACCGCGCTCGCGCCGCCCGACGGGTTGATCTCCGAGTTGGAGACGTAGATCCAGCCCGTGCCGTCGGCGTAACAGGCCCCGCCGTCCGGGGCGTTGTGCCAGGTGTACGACGTTCCGGTGACGCTCTGGCCCGAGCGGGCGACGACCCGGCTGGTGAAGCCGGCGGGGAGTCTGATGCCGTTGGCGTCGGGTGCGGCGAGGGCTCCGTACGGGCCCGCGCCCGGCTGGGCGGGAGCCGCGTGGGCGGCGCCGCGCCACAGGGTGCCGCCGAAGACGGCCGCCGAGCCGCCGATGACGGCGGCGCGCAGGAGGGTGCGGCGTTCCACGTGTGCGTTGACTCGTGCGTCCACTCTCGCTCCAAAGGGGGGTGGCCTGACGTGCCGTGACGTCAGGGACCCTAGGGCGGCGGAGTGAAATTGTCATGTACGCGCGATGTCGCCTCGTCTTGCCTTGACGGTGGCGGCCGTTCGTCATACCTGTTACGCGCGCAGCGCCGACGTCTCCCTTCGCCGTACTCCCATGCCTTCGCGGCCCGAGCCCGTCCGGCCGCCGAACGACTGCCCCTGTACGGCATGTTGGGCCGACGGCAACCGAACCACCGCGTCCAGGCCTCCTGTTGCCGCCTCGCGCAGACTCGCCTCCCCGCCACTCGCCAGTGCGAGCCGCTGTACGAGGGCCAGGCCCAGGCCCGTACCGCCCTTGGGGGCGCCCGGCGCACGCCAGAAGCGGTCGAAGGCGCGCCCGCGTTGTTCCGCCGTCATGCCGGGGCCCTCGTCGGTGATGTGCAGGTCGATCCAAGTGGCTCGGTTCTCACGGTGGTTGAGGTGGCTCAAGTGGTTGAGGTGGGGGCGGCGAGGGTGGGGAGGAGTGATCGAGCGGAGCTCCATGGCCACCGTGCTGTTCGCGGGTGATGCTCTCAGGGCGTTCGACAGGAGATTGTCGATGATCTGCTCCACCGCTCCAGGCAGCGCCAGCGCCGGGCCCACCGGTCCCGATCCGCCCGTGAACAGGACCAGGGACACGCCCCGTTGCTCGAACAGTGGAGCCCACGTGCCGTGCCGTTCCGCGCAGATGCCGGCCAGGTCGACCGGGCCGGGGTCCGCCGCGTCCTCCTCCAGGCGGGCCATCGCGAGCAGCCCCTCGACCATCCGGGCCAGCCGGTCCGTCTCCGTCATCGCGGCGGTGAGGCTGCCCCGGGCGTGCTGGGCGATATCGGGCTCCAGGTTCTCCAGACGCAGCCGCAGCGCCGCGAGCGGAGTCTTCAGCTGGTGCGATGCCTCGCCAGCGAACGCCCGTTGTGAGGCGAGGAGATGAGCGAGCCGGGCGGCCGTGCGGTTGAACGCGGCTGCAAGGCTCCGTACTTCGGGCGGGCCGGACGTCACCGCGACCGGCGTTGCCGCGCCACCGTCCGCCAACTCGTGTGTGGCCCGCTCCAGTTCACGGATCGGGCGCCCCGCCCACCGCGCGCACGCGAACGCCACGACGGCCACGGCGGTCAGTACCCCGAGCCCGACGACGGCCAGCAGCAGCCACACCTGGTGCACGCCGGCCCGCACCATCTCCGTGGGGAGCGTGATCCGTACCGCGCCCCTGACCTGTCCGGTCCCGTGCCCGACCGGGGACGCTACGGACAGGTACTGCACCCCGCCGATCGTGGACGTACGGACATGGGTCGTCGCCGTACCGGCGAGCGCGGCCGTCACCTCCGGGCGGGTCGTCAGCTCGCCCTGTTCCGTAGTCGTCAACCGGTGTGACCCGGCGATGAGTTGGCCGCGCGCGTCGACGATGAACACCTGGCCGCCGATCCGCTGAGCGCAGTGCGCGGCCCGGGCGGCGAGCTCGTCGGCGCGCCCGGACGCCAGGGACAGCGCGGCGAACGCCGACACCGACTCGGCCTCCTCGTTGGCGGAGTTGACGATCCGCTCCCGCTCGGCCCGTGAGTAGACGATGCCCAGCGGGATCTCCAGGCCCAGGAGGACGAGGGCGGCGAGGCTGAGGTAACTCATCAGTAGGCGGCGGGTCATGAGGCTGCGGCCCGGGGCGCGCCGGGGGTGCGTACAGCGAGTCGGAAGCCGACTCCGCGCAGCGTCTGGATCCACGCTGGGTCGCCCAACTTCCGCCGCAGCGTGGCGACATGGACGTCCAGGGTCTTGGTCGGTCCCTGGTAGTGGGTGTCCCAGACATGGGTGAGGATCTGCCGCCGTGAGTACACGGCGCCCGGGTCCTCGGAGAGCAGCGCCAGCAGCTCGAACTCCTTGGGCGTCAGCGCGACGGGCACGTCTCCCACCCACACCTGCCGGGTGCGGCGGTCGACCACGAGGGGGCCGGGGGCCGGGGCGGACTCGGGTGCTGGGGGTGCTGGGGGTGCTTCGGGCGGGGCGTACGAGGTGTGCGAGGTGTGCGAGGCGTATGAATCAAACGATTCGTACGCCTCGTAGGAGGTGGACGGGGGAGTGGGTGCGGGAGGTGCAGGGGGCCCGGGGGACGCGTACACGGGAACCGCGGGGGACGCGTACGCGGGAACCTCGTACGTCGGGTCCGGGCGTCGTGCGCGTCGTGTCACCGCCCGTACCCGGGCTACCAGTTCCCGCATGCTGAATGGTTTCGCCAGATAGTCGTCGGCGCCCAGTTCCAGGCCCAGGACACGGTCGGCCTCCTCGCCGCGCGCGCTGAGGATGATGATCGGGACCTCGGAGGTCTGGCGGATGCCCCGGCACACATCGATGCCGTCGATGTCCGGCAGGCCCAGGTCCAGCAGGACGACGTCGCCGTGCGGTCCTCTCAGGCCCTCGGCGCCGGTGGCGACGTGCACGACCGTCAGCCCGAAGTTCCGCAGGCCCTCGGCCAGCGGTTCGGCGATCGTCTCGTCGTCCTCGATGAGCAGCACTCGTACGCCCATACGTCCTGTCTCCCACTCCCACGACACCCGTGACACTCATTGCCACTCATGAATTCCCGAGGTCGACACGCTACAAGACTCAAGAATCCTTTCCGAGCGGATCCAGGCCAATGTGAAAAGCCCCTCACGGTCTTCTGGGGAGCCGACTGGGGGGTCGTTCGGCCGAAAACTGTGGGAAACCTGGTCCCGATTTAGTGTTCCTCTAACCTTCCTCTGGCCATCGCTCCTCTAGCGTTCATCGTGGCATGGATAACCCCATGTCAAGCATCACTTGGAGGGATCATGAAGGCGTTGCTGGACCGCGCCAGGTCGTTCAAGCGGCACGTCGACTTCGAGAGCGGCGAATACCGGAAACTGGCCGAAGGGCAATATCCGGAGGTATTGTTCATTACCTGCTCGGACTCGCGGGTAATACCCGCACTGATCACCGGGGCGCGGCCCGGCGAGATATTCGAGCTGCGGAATGCGGGCAATATCGTGCCCCCGCACAGCACGTACGGGGCCGCCTCCGGTGAGGCCGCCACCATCGAGTACGCACTGGAGGTGCTCGGCGTTCAACACCTCGTCGTCTGTGGCCACTCCCACTGCGGGGCGATGGGCGCCCTGAAGTCAGGCGACGACCTGTCCGCGCTGCCCGGCGTGGACGCCTGGCTGCAGCTGGCCCGCCCGGAACTGGCCCCGGTGCTCACCGAGTCCTCCGACGACCCGTCGGCGTTGCCCGAGGTGGTGCAGCGCAACGTCGTCAACCAGCTTGCCGTACTGCGGAGTTACCCAGGGGTGCGGCAACGGCTCGACGAGGGCCGGCTGTGGCTGCACGGCTGGTACTACGAGATCGACACCGGCCGGGTGTCCGAGCTGGACGAGGACGACCGCTTCCGGGTGCACGCGTCATGAGCGGCCAGCACGCACGCCACGCACAGAGCACCCGTGCGCGCCCGAAAGCTCCGGCGCCGGCTCCGGCCGACCCTGCACAGGCTCCAACCCACCCTGCGCGCAAGGAGACTTCGTCCCCAGGAGGGGCCAAAGGCGGTGCCGGACGCGTCGACCTCGCCACGGAGATCACCGCCTCCCTCGTCGTCTTCCTCGTGGCGCTGCCGCTCTGTATCGGTGTCGCCGTGGCCTCCGGGGTGCCCGCCGAGCTGGGGATCATCTCCGGGGTCATCGGAGGGCTGGTAGTCGGGGCGGCCCGGGGCAGCACCCTGCAGGTCAGCGGGCCCGCCGCCGGACTCGCCGCGCTGGTCGCCGAGACCGTGGGGGAGTACGGCGTCGCCATGCTCGGCGTGATCGTGCTCGGGTCGGGGATCCTGCAGATAGTCCTCGGCCTGGTACGGCTCGGCCGGATGTTCCAGGCCATCTCGCTCGCCGTCGTCCAGGGCATGCTGGCCGGCATCGGACTCCCCCTGATCTTCGGCCAGTTGTACCCGATGTCCGACGCCAAGGCCCCCGGCACCCCCCTGGAGAACATCGCCGGTGTGCCCGGACTGCTCGCGGACACCCTCGCCGACCCCCAGGCGATGACCGCCGCGCTGCTCGGCGTCGTCACCATCGTGCTCAGCTTCCTCTGGAAGAAGATGCCGGGCCCGGTGAAGAAGATCCCGGCCGCGCTGGTCGCCGTGGGGATCGGGATCGGTGTGGCCGCGCTGCCCGGCGTGGACGTGAAGACACTTCAGGTGGGCAACCTGCTGGCCTCCGTACAGGTGCCGGGGAGCGAGCAGTTGGCGGGGCTGGCCGACGTCGGCATTCTCACCGCGATCCTCACCTTCACGGTCATCGCCTCGGCGGAGAGCCTGTTCACGGCAGCGGCCGTCGACCGGATGCACAGCGGCCCGCGTACCCGCTACAACGCCGAACTCGTCGCGCAGGGCGCGGGAAACACGGTCGCCGGGCTCCTCGGCGCGCTGCCCATCACGGCGGTGGTGGCGCGCAGTTCGGCCAACGTGCAGGCCGGGGCGAAGACCCGTATCTCCCGTACGCTGCACGGACTTTGGCTGCTCGCCTTCGCACTGCTGCTGCCGCAGGTCCTCGCGCTGATCCCGATCTCGGTGCTCGCGGGCGTCCTCGTGCACAGCGGCTGGAAACTGTTCGCGCCCGAGGAGTTCCCGAAGATGTGGCGTCAGGACCGGGGCGAGTTCGCCGTCATGACGCTCACCACGCTGGTCATCGTGGCCACCGCGCTGCTGGAGGGCGTGCTCATCGGCCTCGCCGCCGGGGTGGTGCTGGCCGCCCTGCGGATGTCCCGGACCGTCATCCGCCAGGATCTCGACGGTGACGACGACGTCGCCCAGGTCGTCATGGCCGGCAACGCGACCTTCCTGCGCCTGCCGCAGGTCATCGAGGCGCTGGAGGCCGCCGCCGCGTCGGGCAGGCCCCGCATCCGCCTCGACCTGACCGGTGTGACCCATCTGGACCACGCCTGCCGCAATCAGGTCGAGGAGTTCACGGCCCAGCAGCGGGGACTGGGAACGCGGGTCGAACTGCTGATGCCGGGCCAGGCCACGACGACAGCCTCCGCCGACCCGATCGAGGGGACGTTGATGCCGCCGGTCCCGGGCCCCGACGCCGAGTGGTTCTACCTGGACACGGGACCGGTCCCCGACACCTACGCCCATGCCTATGACCATGCCTACACGGAGCGGGCACCGATGGTGCGCTGAGAACCGAATGGCCAAAACCCTACGGTACGTGAGCGTGGATCTCCACAACTCCGTTGCGGTGAGCATGAGTTCACCTACGTTGATGCCTAATGATCAGCACCGGAACTCAGGAGACTCTGCCGTGTTAGACGACGACCCCACCGTCACCCCCACTTCCTCGGCCGGTACCGGCGCCCGCGCGCGGACCCATATCGACACGTCCAAGCCGCACTCGGCCCGCTTCTGGAACTACTTCGTCGGCGGCAAGGACAACTACGAGGTCGACCGGGAGATCGGGGACCACATCAAGGAGATCTTCCCCGGTCTCGTCGACGTCGCCGTCACGAGCCGGCACTTCCTGGGACGCGCCGTCCGTTACCTGGCCGACGAGCAGGGCGTACGTCAGTTCCTGGACGTCGGCACCGGGCTGCCGACCGCGGACAACACCCACGAGGTCGCGCAGCGCGCCGCTCCGGACGCCCGGATCGTGTACGTCGACAACGACCCCATCGTGCTGGCCCACGCGGACGCCCTGCTCGGCAGCACCCCCGAGGGCCGGACCGTCTATCTGAACGCCGACCTGTACGCGCCCGAGACCATCCTCGAAGCGGCGGCCGACACCCTCGACCTCTCCCGGCCGGTCGCCCTGATGGTCCTCAACACGCTCGGCCATGTCGCCGACCACGACCAGGCGCGCGACCTGGTGAGCCGGCTCATGGCGGGCCTGCCGTCGGGCAGCCACCTGGTGATCAGCGACAGCACCGCCACCAGCGAGGGCATGATCGCCGCGTCGGAGGCGTACAACGCGAGCGGCGCCGTGCCGTACTACGTACGGAGCATCGGGGAGATCGCAGCCTTCTTCGACGGCCTCGACCTGGTGGACCCGGGCGTCGTCCAGGTACCCGAGTGGCGCCCCGACCTCCGAGTCCCGGCCGGCCCCGCCGCGGCTGTCGACGCCTACTGCGGAGTGGGCCGCAAGCCCTGACGTACAGAGCGTAGGTAGAGCGTAGAACTGGCCATGGGGGCCGATCCGGCGCAGTCTGGGACACGGACCCGGACCCGGACACTGATCGGGACACTGATCTGGTTCTGGATCCACCAGAACCGCAGTACTCGCCAGAGCCGCCCGACTCGTCGGACTCGTCGCCCATGGAGGTAACCCGAACATGCCGGGCTGGAACGCGCAGGACATTCCCGATCAGAGCGGCCGGATCGCCGTCGTCACCGGTGCCAACAGTGGTCTCGGGTACGTCACCGCGCGGGAGTTGGCGCGCAAGGGGGCGCGGGTGGTGCTCGCCTGCCGGAGCGAGGCGCGCGGGAACGAGGCGGTGGGGCGGCTGCTGGGCGAAGTGCCGGACGCCATCGCCGAGTTCTGGCCGCTGGACCTCGGAGACCTGGGCTCCGTACGGGAGTTCGCGGAGGAGCTTCCGTACGAGCGGCTCGACCTCCTCGTGAACAACGCGGGCGTGATGGCGTTGCCGTACGGGACGACGGCGGACGGGTTCGAGACGCAGTTCGGGGTCAACCATCTCGGGCACTTCGCGCTCACCGGGCTGCTGTTCCCGACGCTGCTCGGTACGCCCGGCGCCCGGATCGTGAACCTCTCCAGTGGTGCCCACGCGCTCGGCAACATCGACATCGACGACCTCAACAGCGAGCGTAATTACCGGCGTTGGACCGCGTACGGGCGTTCCAAGACGGCCAACCTGCTCTTCACGCACGAGCTGGCGCGCAGGCTGGCCGCGATCGGCTCCGGTGTCGTGGTCGCCGCGGCTCACCCCGGGTACGCCGCCACCAACCTCCAGACCGCCGCGCCGAAGATGCAGGGCCACAAGGGCGCCGAGCGGTTCATGGAGATCGGCAACCGGTACTTCGCCCAGTCCGCCGACGCGGGCGCCCTGCCCACGCTGTACGCGGCCACCGCACCGGACGTACGGCCCGACGCGTTCGTCGGACCGAGGTTCCTGGGCTGGCGGGGCTCGCCCGCCAAGTCGTGGCGGGCTTCCTGGACGCTCAACGACCGTGCGGGGGAACGGCTTTGGGCCGCATCCGAGCAGCTGACCGGGGTGACGTTCGAGGGCCTGAAGTCATGACGTCATGAAGTCATGAACGTGAGCGGCGCCCCGGCCGGTGGAGGGCCGGGGCGCCGCTCACGGGCAGCATCAGTCGGGGGTGTGTCAGGCGGCGGTGCGCACCTCGTACGCCGTCACAGCCACCGTCTCGTCGTCCAGGCAGCGGCCCGACTCCAGGTCGAAGCGCTGCTTCAGGAGCGGTGAGGCGACGTACGGGCGGCCCTGGTGGGTGCCGGTCAGGCCGCGGGAGAGGACCGCCGCGCCGCCGAACGGGTCGCGGTTGTCGATGGCGTACAGACTGCCCGCGCGGTCGCGGAAGATGGCCGCCTGCCGGCCGTCCGGCAGCAGGGCCGCCACGCCGCGGCCCGGCAGCAGGAGGCTCAGGTCGCAGACCGTGAACCAGTTGTCGTCGGCGCTGTCGGCGTTGTTGTCGATCCGCAGTTGGATCTTCAGGTCGGTCGTCTCGGGTGCCAGGGTCATCGCTGGGCGCTTCCTTCCAGGACGTCATCGGCGGGGCGCAGGCCGATGGACAGCAGCGGCAGGTCGGGCTTGATCTGGTCCCGCTCGGGGACGAAGCCGACGACCGGGTCGGGGGTGTCCGGCGCGTTCACGAAGGACACGAACCGGGCGAGCTTCTCGGGGTCGTTGATGGTGTCGGACCACTCGTCGCGGTAGTGGGCGACGTGGTCGGTCATCAGCGACTCCAGCTCCTCGCAGATGCCGAGGGAGTCCTCCACGACCACGTCCCGTACGTGGTCCAGGCCGCCGGGGATCCGCTCCAGCCAGGTCGACGTGCGCTCCAGCCGGTCCGCCGTACGGATGTAGAACATCAGGAACCGGTCGATCAGCTTGATCAGTTCGGCGTCGTTCAGGTCCTGGGCCAGCAGGTCCGCGTGGCGCGGGGTGGCGCCGCCGTTGCCGCCGACGTACAGGTTCCAGCCGCCCGAGGTGGCGATGATGCCGAAGTCCTTGGACTGGGCCTCGGCGCACTCACGGGCGCAGCCCGACACCGCCGACTTCAGCTTGTGCGGCGACCTGAGGCCCCGGTAGCGCAGCTCCAGGTCGATCGCCATCCGGACGGAGTCCTGGACGCCGTAGCGGCACCAGGTCTGGCCGACGCAGGACTTCACCGTACGCAGCGACTTGCCGTAGGCGTGACCGGACTCGAAGCCCGCGTCGACCAAGCGGGTCCAGATCAGCGGGAGTTGTTCCACCCGCGCGCCGAACATGTCGATCCGCTGACCGCCGGTGATCTTCGTGTAGAGGCCGAAGTCGCGGGCGATCTCGCCGATGACGATCAGGCCCTCCGGGGTGATCTCACCGCCGGGGATGCGCGGGACGACGGAGTACGAGCCGTTCTTCTGCAGGTTGGCGAGGAAGTGGTCGTTGGTCTCCTGCAGCGCCGCCTGCTCGCCGTCGAGGACATAGCCGCTCGCGCCGATGGTCGGGGCGAGGGAGGCGATGATCGAGGCGACCGCCGGCTTGCAGATGTCGCAGCCGTCACCGCCCTTGGCGTTGTCGCGGCCGTAGCGGTCGAGAAGGTCCTGGTAGGTGTTGATGCGCAGGGCGAGGACGATCTCGTACAGCTCCTCGCGGGTCTGCGAGAAGCAGCCGCACAGGCCCTTGTCGACGACGACACCGCTCGCCTCCAGCTCGGCGGTGACGAGCTGGCCGAGGACCTTGACGCAACTGCCGCACGTCGTACCGGCCTTGGTGCACTTCTTGACCTCGGGCACGGTGGTGCAGTTGTGCTCGGTGACCGCGCCGCGGATCGTGCCCTTGGTGACGTTGTTGCAGGAGCAGATGATCGCGGCGTCCGGCAGTGCGGTCGGGCCGAGCTGGACCGGGCCGCCGGCGCCGGCCGGGAGCACCAGCGACTCGGGGGAGACCGGCGGGACCGTGCCGGTGAACGCGCGCAGCGTGCCGTAGGCCTCCGCGTCGCCGACGAGGATGCCGCCGAGCAGCTTGCCGTCGCGGCCGATGACGAGCTTCTTGTACAGACCCGAGCGGGAGTCGGAGTAGACGACGTCCAGGCAGTCCTCGGTCGCGCCGTGCGCGTCGCCGAAGGACGCCACGTCGACGCCGAGCAGCTTCAGCTTGGTGGAGAGGTCGGCGCCGGTGAACGTCAGCTCCTCGGCCTCCTCGTCCGCGGCGATGGCGGCGGCGGCGGTCTCCGCCTGCTCGTAACCGGGGGCGACCAGGCCGTACACCCGGCCGTCGGAGGCGAGCGCGCACTCGCCGATCGCGAAGACATGCGGGTCGTTGACCGTACGGCACTGCTCGTCGACCGCGATGCCGCCGCGCTCGCCGACCGTCAGGCCCGACTCGCGGGCCAGCTGGTCGCGGGGGCGGACACCGGCGCTGAACACCACCAGGTCGGTGGCGAGTTCGGAACCGTCGGACAGCTTCATACCGGTGACCGCGCCGTCCTCGTCGACGACGATCTCCTGGGTGCCGACGCCCGTGTGGACGGACAGGCCCATGTCCTCGATGGTGCGCAGCAGTGCCGCGCCGCCGCCGTCGTCGACCTGTACCGGCATCAGGCGCGGCGCGAACTCGACGATGTGGGAGGTGAGTCCGAGGCCCTTCAGGGCGCCGGCCGCCTCAAGTCCGAGCAGACCACCGCCGACCACGGCACCCGTCGTACGGGTGCTCGCGTACTCCTCGATGGCGAGGAGGTCCTCGATGGTGCGGTAGACGAAGCAGCCCTTGGCGTCCTTGTTGGGGACCGGCGGTACGAAGGGGTAGGAGCCGGTGGCGAGGACGAGGACGTCGTAGTCGACGACCAGGCCCGAGCGGGAGGTCACCCGCTTCGCCTCGCGGTCGATGGTCTCCGCAGGGTCGCCGATGTGGAGCTCGATGCCCTCCTTCTCGATGAACGCCATGTCGGTCATCGAGAGGTCCTCGGGCGTCTTGCCCGAGAAGTACGAGGTCAGAGCAACTCGGTCGTATGCCGGACGCGGCTCCTCGCACAGTACGACCACGCGGTGCGCGGCGGTCAGGCCGCGCTCGGCGAGCGCTTCGAGGAAGCGCTGGCCGACCATGCCGTGGCCGACGAGGACGATCGTGGGGGTGGCCCCATCAGTGGCGGTCATTAGGAGCCTCCATCGTTGGTGAGCAGGTGGAGCAAGGGGCCGCCGTCGGTGGGGAGCGGCTCTGCTCCCTCCCAGGCGCGCGCGAGGGCGCCGACGGTGCCGAGCTCGCCGACGAGCACCCCGCCGACCAGCCGGTCGTCGCGGACGACGACCCTGCGGTAGGTGCCCCGGGTGGCGTCGGCGAGCTGGATGACGTCGTCGCCGGGGCGGGGGGTGGGCTCGCCGAAGGCGGCGAGATCGAACGGGTTGCCGGTGTCGGCGGTGAAGTCCGTGAGGGTGAGACGGGTGAGGGAACGGGTGCCGGTGTAACGGGCGGCGGAATCACCCGACGCACCCGACGCACCCGCCTCGCCCGACTCGCTTGCGATCAACTCGGCCAGGACTTCGGCCTGTTCGAGGGCCGGGGTGGCCAGACCGTAGATCATTCCCTGGTGCTGGGCGCAGTCCCCGAGGGCCCGGATGTGCGGGTCGGAGGTGCGCAGTTCGTCGTCGACGAGGATGCCCTTGTGCACGGCGAGCCCCGCGTCGCGCGCGAGTCCGACACGGGGGTGGACACCGCAGGCCAGTACGACGAGGTCGGCGTCGAGGGTGTAGTGGTCGGCCATCTCGACCGAGCGGACCCTGCCGCCCACGCAGCGCACGTTCCGTACCCGGCTTTCGGTGTGCACCTCGACGCCCAGCTCCTTGAGGTGCCGCAGCACCAAGTCCGAGGCGCCGGGGTCGAGCTGACGTTCCATCAGCCGCTCACCCTGCTGGGCGAGAACGACCTGCGCGCCGCGTACGGCGAGTGCGCGGGCGGCGGAGACACCGAGGAGCCCGCCGCCGATGACGACGGCCCGCGACCCTGGGCGCACCGCCTTGGAAAGGCCGAGGCAGTCGTCCATGGTGCGGAACGCGTGGACGCCTTCCGGGAGTTCGTGGTCCGGGGTGAACAGCCCGCGCAGGGGCGGGAGTACGGGGTTGGAGCCCGTCGCCAGCACCAGCGTTTCGTATGTGATCGACGACCCGTCGGAGCAGTGCACGGTCCGGTCGGCGCGGTCGATGTGCTCGACCCGGGCGCGGACCAGCCGGTCCGGCGTCGGCAGGGCGATCACCTCGGGGGCGTACCGCCCGGCGAGGACCTCGGCGAGCAGCACCCTGTTGTACGGGCGGTGCTCCTCCTCGCCGACGAGCACGACGTCCGAGGCGGACAGGCCGAGCTCACCGAGCCGCCGGGCGAGCCGTACGCCCGCGAGCCCGGCGCCGATCACCACCACACGCGCATTCGAGGTCATGTACTGCAGCGTGCGTTGCCGGTGTTACCCGGCAGCATCACGTCTGTTTCCCGGGGGGCACGCTTCCCTCAGCGGGGGCGGGGGATGGGTGTGAGGGTTCGGTGGGCGTGCGGAAGGGGGCTGTGAGGTGCACGAACGATACGGCCGAGAGGTGGCTGTGAGGTGCGTGAACGCCACGGCGGAGGGGCGCGTGAACGATACGGCCGTTAGGTGCGTGAACACTATGGCCGAGAGGGGCTCCACCGCTACGGCCGAAAGGTATCCCGTCTCTTTTGCCGGCGGATGCGCGACCTAAGCTCGCGATCATGCCTGACATATCGCTGCCCATGATCGCCGCCCTCTGTCTCGCCGCCCTCGCGGCCGGCTGGATCGACGCCGTCGTGGGCGGCGGGGGCCTCCTCATGATGCCCGTACTGCTGCTCGGGCTCCCGGACACGTCGTCGGCGGCGCAGTACGCGCTCGGCACCAACAAGGCCATGGCGATCGTCGGCACCACGGGCGCGGCGGTGACGTATGCACGCAAGGCTCCGGTGGACGTACGCCTGGCGGTACGCATCGGGCTGGCGGCGGTCGCCGGGTCGACGGCCGGGGCGTTCGTCGCGGCCGGCATGAGCACGGACACCCTGAAGCCGGTCATCATGGTCGTCCTGCTCGGCGTCGGCGCCTTCGTGATCTTCAGGCCTGCCTTCGGTACGGCCCCTGCGACCACCCCGGTCTCCGCGCGCCGCGTCCTCGCCGCGATCGGACTCGCGGGCCTGGGCATCGGCTTCTACGACGGCCTCATCGGCCCCGGCACGGGCACGTTCCTCGTCCTCGCGCTCACCGCGCTGCTCCACCTCGACCTCGTGACCGCTTCCGCCACCGCCAAGATCGTCAACTGCTGCACCAACGCGGGCGCCCTCGCGATCTTCGCCTGGCAGGGCACGGTGTACTGGCAGCTGGGCGCGCTGCTGGCCGCGTTCAACCTGGTCGGCGGGACGGTGGGGGCGCATACGGCGCTGAAGAAGGGGAGCGGGTTCGTACGGGGGGTGCTGCTGGTGGTCGTGTTCACGCTGGTGGCGAATCTGGCGTACCAGCAGTGGGTGGCGTAGCGGCGGGGCGGCACAGCGACGCTCGGGGGATGTCAGCTGCTGCCGGTCAGGTGCTGCCGGTCAGGTGGGCGAAGACGACGACGTTGCCCTCGTACCCCGTCCGGGGTGAGTAACGGCCGCCGCATGTGATGACGCGCAGCTCGGGCCGGGACGCGGCGCCGTATACCTTCTCGTCCGGGAAGCGGTCCGTGTCGTACACCTCGACGGCGTCGACCGTGAAGAGAGCGGTGCTTCCGTCACTCCGCTCGACCTCGATCGCGCCGCCCTTCTTCAGGGCGCCGAGGCGGAAGAAGACGGAGGGCCCGTCGGCGTTGTCGACATGCCCGGCGACGATCGCGGTGCCCGTCTCGCCGGGGGCCGTGCCGGCCTCGTACCAGCCGGCGAGGTCCTCGCGCTCGGCGGGCGGTACGTCCAGGCTGCCGGTGGGGGTGAGGCCGAGACCCATCAGCGGGGCGTTCACGCCGATGGCGGGGATGCGGATACGGAGGGGCGGGGAGGGCGGGAGCGCGGGGGCGACGGGCTTCGGTACGGCGGATCCCGAGTCGGGTGAACCCGTACGGGCCTGGGCGGCGGACGGCTGCGGTGGGGCGTGGGTCTCGCCGCCGCTGCGTACCAGCCAGGCGCCGGAGCAGACGGCGACGACGGTGAAGACGGCTATGACGAGGTTGGTGAATCTGCGCACGCGAGCCTCCTGGATGCCCCTGTTTCCGCCCCTGCTTCCACCCTGGTGTTCGCCCCGGATTTCACCCTGACATCTGCTCTGGTGTTTCACCCTGGCCCCCCTCCGGGCCGCGAGGGGCATCGGGCCCGGAGGGAGGGGGACATGCGGTACCGGCGACGGACTGCGGAGGGTGTCCGTCAGATCCTGTCGCCTCTCGCCCGGCGATGCAGGAGCCAGGTACCGCCCGCGGCGGCGACGGCGAGAGCCGCCACGCCGGCCGCGGTCTGCACGGGGTCGGGACCGAGCGCGCCACCGACCCCCGTCTTCACACTCCCCCTGGGGCGCACGGGCGGCCGGGTCGAGGTGAGCGTGACGACAAGATCACCGCTGACCTGTGGCCCGCTCACCTCTCCATCGCACCGGGCGACGATCTCGTACGTCCCCGGTTGCGCGCCCGGCGGCACCCGGAACTGCCCGACGGCGACCTCCTCGTGCGTACCGGGCGCGAGGACGAAGGCCCCGGCACCCACCGCACTGGCATCACCGGCGGCGGTACCGCCCGCTCCGCAGGCCGTCGTGTTGACGGTGACCTGGGTACCGGGGGTGACGGTCGCGGGGTAGACCTCCAGCGCACCGTTACCACTGCTCCCGGTGCCGGCGAAAGCGGGCGCGGCGGGCGCGGCGAAGGCCACGGTCACGGCCGATCCCGCGACGGTGACGGCGAGCGCGGTACCGGTCAGCAGGCGGGCGGCGGTGCGTCGCATCGGGCTTGCTCCTCCGAGATCCGAGAGCTTGCGAACGGGGTGGTCTGCTACCGAGGTAAGTGGCAGGGGCCCGGACGCGCTCCCTGAGGGGCCGTCAGAAATACGGTGAACGGGTGGCCCGGGACGACGGGGAGCGTTCCGCGCATCGGCATTTCGGCAGGTCATCGCCGTACGGCTGGAGTGTCGCGGAAGAGATCCGGATGGGCTGGGGCCGGGGGTGTGAACGGGTGACCGAGGCGGAGGCGAATGAAGGGCTTGACCTCAAGAATGCTTGAGGTAAGAGGCTGTGCCGCATGCAGACACACACTGAAGCCAGTGAACCCACCGAATCCGTCGAGTCCGTCGAACCCACCGAATCCGTCGAACCCGTCGAGTCCGTCGAACCCGTACGTGTGACCGTCGTCGTCGGCAGCAACCGTGCGGGCCGTTTCGGCCCAGTGGTCGCCGACTGGCTCCTGGACCGGATCGGGACCCGAGACGACCTCGTGGCGGAGGTCGTGGACGTCGCGGACACCGCGCTCCCGACGACGTTCGCGACCGACGCGGGCGCGAAGTCCGAGCTGGCGGCGATCAAGCCGAAACTGTCGTCCGCCGACGCGTTCATCGTCCTGACCCCCGAGTACAACCACTCCTACCCGGCCGGCCTCAAGAACCTCATCGACTGGCACTACACGGAGTGGCAGGCCAAACCGGTCGCCTTCGTCTCGTACGGCGGCGTCTCCGGAGGCCTCCGCGCGGTCGAACACCTCCGCCAGGTCTTCGCGGAACTCCACGCGACGACGGTCCGGGACACGGTGTCGTTCCACAACGCGGGGGCGTCGTTCGACGAGGAGGGCCGACTGAGGGATCCGTCGGGACCGGACGCGGCGGCGAAGACGATGCTGGGTCAAGTGGTGTGGTGGGGACGGACGTTGAGGGAGGGGCGGGCGGTTCGGGCGTACGGGGCGTAGTGGCGCTCTGAGGAAGCCTCAGGGTTCACCGCGCCACTGTGTGAACAGCACGCATCGGCGGGCCCCGGAACTCAGGGGCCCGCCGAGCTGTCATCCGGTCATGCTGGCACGCACCCATAGCCCTGGCCGACTCCGGACTCCCGCCCGTCCTGCTCTACCCCCTCCACCACGTGCCGGCGCCGACCTCGCACCCCGACTCCCCGCCGCTGAACGTGCTGCTGGGCCCCACCCGCGCCGCCATCCTGAGAGCCAGCGCGACCGGCTCCACCACCACCGAGGCCGCCCGCCGGGCAGGCGTGACACCCACAACGGCCAGCCATCACACCGCCGTACTGTGCGACGCCGGCCTGATCACCAGCCACCGCCACGCCAACACGGTCCTGCACACCCTGACCCCGCTCGGAGCGGCCCTGTTGCGAACGGGGGCGGGCGATGACACGTCCTAGACGGCACCTGTACGTCCTCCCCAACACCTGTGCGACGGAAGTCCGTTGACCGCCGAGCGAGTCCTTGGGCACCGATAGGATCGTCGGCATGTCTGTACGTCTTCGTATGCGTCAAGCACTCCCGGAAGCGATGCGCGCCCGTGACAAGGTCGCGGTGAGCGCCCTGCGCGCAACACTCGGCGCGCTGGACAACGCCGAGGCGGTGCCCGTGGGCGAAGCGGAACTCCGCGGCGTGGCCCTCGAACAGTCCCCGGCCGGCGCAGGCGCCACCGAAGCGGCGCGGCGCGAGCTGAGCGAGAGCGGTGCGGAGGATGTCGTACGCGCCGAGGTCGCCGAACGACTGGAGGCAGCCGCGCAGTTGACCACACCGGCACACGCAGACCGGGCCGCACGGCTCCGAGCGGAGGCCGCGGTGCTGTCGCGCTTCCTCGAGGGTCCCGACGCCACATAGGAACGGCGTCGGCTCGCGCTCAACCGGACCTGCGGTACCAGCTGTCGGCGCTGGGGAGGAGAGGCGGGGTCGCGGCACACGGCCGGTGTGAACGGGCTGCTTTTCGCGGCGCCTACGGAGTCACTCGGCGCCGGGTGGAAAGCCGTAGATGCCGACGCCCGCCGGTGGCGCATCCGGGATCTCGAGCGGGCAGATTCCCCAGTCCTTGGCGATGGCCATGACGTGCCTCTCCTTTGGCATGTCGGCAAACCAGTCATCCCAGTCGGATTCGCTCCAGGATTTCATCCCCTCTTCCACGCCCCTGATGCCGACATCGAGTTGGCGCTCGATCTTTGTCGGCTCACCGATTCGCAAGGGGCTGTCACTGTCTGAGCTGTTATAGCCATAGACCCGGACGACCTGGCCGGCCTCCACTCTCGCCCAGACGTGGTACTCGCCGATGCGATCGGTGTGGAAGTACTGAAAGTCGCCCAGGCGCAGGCCGAGTGACCGAAGCCAGGACAGGAGGGATGGACCGTTGTCCACAACTCCGACTGTGAGGTGGATCCGGCCGTGAGCCAGCGTCCAGCCGTCCACGGGAGAGGCTACGAAGACACCTCGCCGGTACGCCGCTTCTGTCCCCGACTCCCAGTCCATTGTCACTCGCGAAAGCAACCCAAGCGCGTCGGCGACTTGCTCGTTGTCACCGCCGGGCACAGCCAGCCAGGACGTCTTGTAGCCGATTCCCACAGCAATCCCCTCCCACCCGCGTACGCGTATCCTGCCGCACGGCTCCGACATGTGCCTTCGTGCCGAGTCGATGAAGCCGATCCATCCCGCTTTCTGCATCAACTTCCTCTTCATGCAGTGCTGTTCATACTTTTTCAGGCGGGACCGAGACACTCGGTACGCAGCTCTGACGCCTTGGTGATCTATCAGGACTGTGGCTACGAGGCCACAACGAGCGCACAACGGGTCGGCGGCGGCGCCGCAACTCGACGCGGATCGTCCCTACCATCCGGCGTACAGGGGTACAAAAAGCGACCCCCGGGTCAGGGGGACACCGTGCAGTCGACCGTTTCATGGCCCATTGTCCAGCGCCTCGCCGGCGCTTTCGCGGCCTGCGCGGCCCTCGCGGCAACCTCGGGGTGCACGGTTCCCATTGACGCTGTCGCCGGCATCTCGGTGACCGACGACGGCCATCTGGTCGGCGTCATGATGGTCTGCGGACATCACATCGACGGCGCGATGCTCTACGTGGACAGCGATGACGCCGACAAGCAGGTGACGGTCGGTTCATGGACCGCAGCCCGACCCCTCAAGGCCGGTCTCGCCACCTGGACCCTCGATGCGCCTGCCGCCGGCTGGACCGCGACCACATCTCTCAAACCGCTCACCGCCAAGACCACGTACACCCTGTACGGCTGGACCAAGGACAACTCGTGGTCGTCGAGCAGCGTCTCCTTCACCCTGCCTGACCGGGACCGGCTCACCCCCGGGATGGTCCGCTACGACGGCGTCGAATCCGCGGTCATCGTCCCGGTGACGGAGTTCAAGGCGAGGGCCTGCAAGGACGGTTAGCGCCGGATGCGGTCTGCCGTGATCACGCCGCTTGCGCGGCGTGCGTCTCCTGACCTCGGGCGAGGGTGCCCTCTCATCAAGTGCTTGTGGGTGCCCTTTCGTCGACTCCTGGATTATCTCGCGTGAGCGCGCGCGAACATCCCCATTATTTCCAAGAAAGAGCCCCGCCGGGCATTGCTGCCTGACGGGGCCTGGTGGTGCTACGCAGCAAGAGCCTCCGGGAAACCCATGAGTGCCTCTTGGGGCGCCTCAAGCCGCCCTATGCGCTCTCGCTGTTCGTGTGTTGCCGTCTCCGGCCCTCACGGCGCGTAACTGCTAGATGCTACGACCGGGCGCCTTAGGCCATTGCACGGTCACCCGTTCCGCTGTTTTCGCGTTCCGGCCCCTGCCGTTGGCCTTGGCCACGGTCACGCGGTCGATGAACAGCGCCAGGAATTCACGCCGTGTTACCAAGTCCCATCCGCCCCATGTCGACTCCGGCCCCAGTGGGTCTCCCTCGGGAGCGGTCCATTCCGACGGGATCGCGATCGCGCCCGTTTCGACGGTTCGCAGCTCCTCTACGCGGCCCGCTGTACGTGCCTCATGGGCTGTTAGCCGCTGCACCGACTCCGCGAACATCGCGTCGCCCACTGCGCCCGCGTACAGCCCTGCCTGCCTGTCGGTGTACAACGTGCGGAGGGCTTCCCGTACGTGTTCCAACTCGACTCGTGCTGCTGCTAGTTCAGCCTGCCGTTCGCCCGTATCAGCCTGGGCGGCGAACCGGCGCGATGCCTCGGCAAGCCACTCCAAATCGGCCGGGTCTTCGGGGTCCAGCGCTGTCAGACGCGACCACACGACACGTGCCACAACATCATCAGTGACGTCCATGTTGATCGCGAGACCACCGTGTCCCTCCACGGCGCCGGACACGGCACGGTTGCAGCGATAGAGCGGCTTTCCGTTTCGGTTGTCCGTGACCATGGTCGAGCCGCACACCCCGCAGAACAGCATCCCGGCGGAACCAAGCAGCGACGGAACAGAGCGGCCCCCCTGCTTCACAATCTGCGGCGTACGCCCGTCGAGCACGTCTTGCAGCCTCCACCAGTCATCGGCGGGGACGATGCCCTCATGCGCCACAAGGGGCGCTCCGGTGTCATCGCGGACCACGGCACGCTTAACGCCCTGGTTCTCAGCGGCGTAGCCAGCGAGACGCGGGTCACGCAGGATGCGCAGCACGGTGGAGGACACCCACGCAGTTCGCTCCAGGGGCGCGCTGATGCCCCGGGCCCGACGTGCAGCCACTCGGGCTGTCATGTCCGCTGCCTTGGTCGGCACGCGTTCAGTGTTCAGCTTGCGTGCGATGGCCGATGCGCTCATTCCGGCAAGCGCCCAAGAAACCATGTCGCGGACGTGCGGGGCTTCAGCCGGGTCTGGAATCAGCTTCACCACTACGAGTTCACCGCGCGGCTCCCGTGTTGACTGGAAGCCGTACGGCGCCGTGCCGGACACGTGGGAGCCAGCGGCACGGAGCGTCTCTTTCGTCGCCGTGATGTACGCCGACTTCAGGTCTGACTCCTGCTGAGCCAGTGCGGCGATGAGGCCGAAGATTGCGACACCCATGGGGTTGGACGTATCTAGGTACGGCTCTTCCACGCTGACGATAAGTACGCCGTGCTTGGCCAACTCTTCGTTGATCAGCATCGCCTCAAGGGCGCCTTGCCGGGTCAGTCGAGACAGCGAGAAAACGACCACGGCGTCTACTTGACCAGCGCGAATAGCTGCCATCATCTCTTCGAACTCGGGCCGGACCACCTTCGGGTCCCACCCTGATTTGCCGACGTCAGCGAAGTGACCGGCGCTGTCCCAACCCTTTGCGGTGATCAGCGCTTCGCACTTGGTTCGCTGCGCCTCGGGCGACGATGCAGAGTCGTCCTCACGACGCTTTGACTGGCGGATGTAGGAGACTGCGCGCACACGGTCCAGGTTAGGGGCCCAGCTGGGGCCCCCCTTTGTGAGAGGTGTCATGTGCCTAGCGTGGTAAAGATCAACGTCCTCACGGTTCCTGAAGAGCAGCGCGAGGTGCTGGAGAAGCGGTTCGCGTCGCGGGCCGGGGCCGTCGAGGGGTCGGACGGGTTCGAGTGGTTCGAGTTGCTTCGGCCTGTCGAGGGCACCGACAGCTACCTGGTGTACACGCGGTGGCGCAGCGAAGAGGACTTCCAGGCCTGGATGTCGGGCCCGATGCAGTCGGCGCACCGCCCCGCGTCCCCGGGCGGGGAGCAGCCCAAGCCCGCCGCCTCCGGATCGACGCTCTGGTCCTTCGAAGTGGTCCAGCAGGCCGCCCCGAAGCAGGGCTGAGCCCGCGACTTCTGATTCTCCGGCGCGCCGAGCCGCAACAGCCGTACTCGGCGCGCCACAACGCACGACCGGGTCGGGTCAGGGCTTGCGCCCCACCCCACCATGCTGACCGATGGCCGGCGCCGCCACCCCCGACGCGCTCGTCTCCGGCCTCCACAGCGGCACCGAGACCACCCCCGGCTCCACCAGCTCAAGCCCCTCGAAGTACGCCTCGATCTGGTCCACCGGCCGCAGGAAATACGGCACAGCGCCCGTCTCGTTGTAGGCGTCCTGCGCTGCCTCGTAAGCCGGATCTGTGCCCCGCGAGCCCTCGTTCAGCGACAGGTGGCTGCCCGACGGAAGGCCTGCCATCAGGTCGCGGACGATTCCGCGCGCCACGTCGTGGTCCGCCACGTGCCCCAGGATGCCGCTAAGGATCAGGGCTGTCGGGCGGGCGAGGTCGAGCGTCTTCGCCGCCGCTTCCAGGATGCGGTCCGTGTCGTACAGCTCGGCGTCCACGTAGTCCGTCGCGCCCTCGGGGGTCGAGGTGAGGAGCGCTCGGGCGTGGGTGAGGACCAGCGGGTCGTGGTCCACGTACACGATGCGCGCGTCGGGGGCGACCGACTGGGCGACCTCGTGCGTGTTGTCGACCGTCGGCAGGCCCGTGCCGACGTCCAGGAACTGGCGGATGCCCGCCTCCCCGGCCAGGTGGCGGATCGTACGGCCCAGGAACGCGCGGCTGCTGCGCGCGATCGTGACGATGCCGGGGAAGACGGCCGTGTACGCGTCGCCTGCCGCCTCGTCGACCGGGTAGTTGTCCTTGCCGCCCAGCCAGTAGTTCCAGATGCGGGCGGAGTGCGGTACCGAGGTATCGATTCGCTGTTCGGGTGCGGACATGGTGGCATCGTCTCCTCGGTCGCAGCGGACGCGTTGGTGCAGGGTTCAACTTAAGGCCCAAGGTCAACCATACGTATCCCGCCATGCCGAGCCAGCACGCAAACCGGTGGCCACCCCGGGATCTTCTCGGGGTGGCCACCAGCCGCACATCTCCTGCTCAGTCTTCCTGCTCAGTCATGTTGCTGAGCCTCCTTGCTCAGCCCACCGACACCGCACTCCACGCAGCCGCCACAGCCGCGTACTCCGTGCTGCTCGCCCCGTACAGATCCCGCGCCGCGTTCAGCGTGGCCGTGCGCGCGCCCGCGTAGTTCGTCGACGACGTCATGTACGTGGTCAGCGCCTTGTACCAGATCGCGCCCAGCTTGGCCCGGCCGATGCCCGCGACCGAAGAGCCGTTGCACGTCGGGGAGTTGTAGCTGACGCCGTTCAGCGTTTTCGCACCGCTGCCCTCCGCCAGCAGGTACGCGAAGTGGTTCGCCACGCCGGAGGAGTAGTGGACGTCCAGGTTCCCGACGCCCGAACTCCAGCAGTTGGCCGAGTTCCCGTCCTTCGAGGGCTGGTCCATGTAGCGAAGTGCCGTCCGGCCGAAGCCCGACTTGACGATCTTCTCGCCGATCAAGTAGTCCCCGACGTCAGTGGAGTTGGCCGCGTTGAACTCCACCAACGTGCCGAAGATGTCCGACGTCGCCTCGTTGAGGCCGCCCGGCTCGCCCGAGTACGTCAGGTTGGCTGTCGACGAGGTCACGCCGTGCGTCATCTCGTGGCCGGCCACGTCCAGCGAGACCAGCGGACCGAACGTCGTCCCGTCACCGTCGCCGTACGTCATGCAGAAGCAAGTGTTGTCCCAGAAGGCGTTGTTGTAGTTGTTGCCGTAGTGCACGCGGTTGTACGAGCCGACCCCGTTCCCCTTGATGCCGCTGCGCCCGAACGTGTCCTTGTAGTAGTCCCACGTCTCGTCGGTGCCGTACTGCGCGTCCACCGCCGCCGAGGCCCGGTCCGCCGTCGCCCCCGTGCCCCAGTGGTTGTCCGCGTCCGTGAAGAGCGTGGCGGGTGCCCGGACGATGCAGATGCCGAAGATGCACAGGTCGGTGCCGTTCTCGGCGTCGCCCGTGTACGTGTTGCCGCGCGTCGGGTCCTTCAGCTGGTACGTCGATCCGGACACCGTCGTCTCCAACGGGACCGTGCCGCCGTACAGGGACTTGCCGTCGCCCGTCGCCGTCTCGATGCTGTCCCAGGCGTCGATCTGGGCGCCGGTCCGCGCGTCGGTGACCACCGTACGGGCGACCGGGTTGCCGGCCGAGTCCAGTGCCGCCGTGTTCGTCCGCCAGGCGAGCTTGGGGGCGCCGTGCAGGGCGTCAACCACTAGCTGTGGCTTGGAAGTTATCTTATTCAGCACCTCGCCGAGATTCGCCGCGCGCAGCGCCGACGTCGCCAGGTCGGCTGCCTTCGGGGCGGAAACCGCCGGGCTGATCGTGGACAGGGATATCGGGCGGGTGGTGGCGCGGCTCGCGCTGCGGTAGGCGCCGCCTGGCGCCAGGTGGACCACGAAGTCGCCGCCCAGCACGGGGAGTTGGTGGTACGTGCGGTCGTAACGGACGTGCTGGGTACCGTCCTTGTCGACGATGATGTCTCGAACTGTGGTGCCCTGTACGGAGGTCAGGCCCAGGTGGGCGGCCTGGTCCACAAGTGCCGTCACCGCGTTCCTGATCGCGGTTTCCCGCGTCGGTCTGTCGGCCGCGCCGGCGGTGGGGGAGAGTGCGGCGGCGAGCAGGGTGGCGGTGGTGGCGGCTACGCCGGCCGCGGCGAGACGGGAAGTCATCGGTCTCCTTGGGGGACGAAGGCGGCGGGGATCGCTCAGATTTAAGAGTTCATGACATGCCGTGTCCATAGCGCATGCGCCTTCACCTCGACTTATGGCGAGAATCGTTTCCCCGTCCCCACATGAACCCTGGCGCGGAACCCTGGTGTGGATCTTCCGTGCGCTTCCTGAGGAGACCGTGTCAATACGATGTTGTTGTCACGTTCCTCACAAGGATCAACATCCATTTAAAGTATTAGCTTTGAAACGTTTTCGGTAATGATTGGGCCATGAGTGACCGGAAAGCATTTCCCCCCGCCGGTTCCCAACAACCCCTACAAAGCACCAGATTTCAACTACCCCCACTTACCGACCTGTTGAGTCTTGTCCGAGCCCCCGCCGCGCTCAGTGTCCCCGGCGACATCCTGGCGGGCGCGACTGCGGCGGGCCGTCCCCTCGGCCCCCGGACGGCCGGCGCGATGGCCTCCTCCGTCTGTCTCTACTGGGCCGGCATGGCCCTCAATGACTACGCCGACGCAGCCGTCGACTCGGTCGAACGGCCCGCCCGTCCGGTGCCCTCCGGCCGGGTGCCGCGCCGGACCGCGCTGGCCGTCGCCACCGGCCTGACCGGCGCCGGCCTGGGCCTCGCCGCGCTGTCGGGCGGCCGACGCGGACTCGGCGTCGCCGTGCCGCTGACGGCGCTGATCTGGGCGTACGACCTGAAGTTGAAGTCGACTCCGGCCGGCCCGGCGGCGATGGCGGGCGCACGTGTGCTCGACGTGCTGGTGGGCGCGGTGGCGGGCGGCGGCAGCCCCCCGTGGCACAGGTCCCGTGGGGGTGGCACGGCCGGGGCGCTCGCTCGCGGTGCCGTCCCCGCACTCCTCACCGGCGTGCACACCTACACGCTCACCGTCCTCAGCCGCCACGAGATCTCCGGCGCGCCGGCGCGGCTGCCCGCCAAGACGCTGGCCGTGTCGTCGGCAACGGCACTGTCGACGGTGCTGCCCTCCCTGCTCCCGGCCGTTCTGCCACCCCGGCAGGCCATGCCCCGCGAGGCGGTCGCCCGAACGGCCGTCGCCTCGGCCGGAGTTCTCGCCTACCTGGGGACGTACGGGCGGGCCCAGGTGCGTGCCGTGCGTGATCCAAGCGGGACTTCTGTACGGCGCGCGGTGGGGGCGGGCATCCTTGCCCTGGTCCCCTTGCAGACGGCGCTCACGGCGCGCGCCGGAGCGCCCGTCGCCGCCGCGCTCCTGGGTGCCGTGCACCCGGTGGCGCAGCGCCTGGCGAGACGGGTGTCCCCGACATGAGTCATGTCCTGAAACATGCCATGGGCTGTGTGACGAGCCATGTGACGAAGGGCGGCGGACCGTGGGTCTGAGATTCGGCTACGGCACCAACGGGTTCGCCCACCACCGCCTCTCCGACGTCCTCGGCATCCTCGCCGACCTGGGCTACGACGGCGTTGCCCTCACCCTCGACCACAACCACCTCGACCCGTACGCCGACGACCTGGACCGCCAAGTCACCCGCCTGCGGGAGCGGTTGGCGCGACTCGGGCTGACCGTCACGGTCGAGACCGGGGCGCCCTACTTTCTCGACCCCTGGGGCAAGCACCAGCCGACGCTGATGACCGGCGAACCGGAACGCCGGGTCGACCTGCTGCGGCGCGCCGTACGCATCGCCGCCGAACTCGGCTCGCCCACTGTCCAGTTGTGCAGCGGACCGACCCCGGACGACGTACCCGAGACGGAGGCCTGGCGGCGGCTCGTCGCAGGCGTCGGGGCGGCGCTGGAGACGGCGGAGGCGTTCGGGGTCGCGCTGGCCTTCGAACCCGAGCCGCACATGTTCGTCGACACGGTCGCCAAGTGTCTCAGGCTGCGCGAACTGGTAGGCGGGCACGACCTGTTGGGCATCACCCTGGACATCGGACACGCCCACTGCGTGGAGAGATCGTCGCTGCTCGACTGCGTCGACCTGGCCGCACCGCACCTGCTGAACGTCCAGATCGAGGACATGGTCCGCGGCGTCCACCGGCATCTGGAATTCGGCGCGGGCGAGATCGAATTCCCGCCGGTACTGGCCGCGCTGACCGACCTCGGCCATCGAGGCCTGGTGTCCGTCGAGATCCAGGGCGGCGCCCTGGACGCCCCCGACATCGCCCGCAGCTCGCTGGAGTTCCTGCGCCGGGCCGAGGCCCGGAGCCTGCTCACCTCCTGAGCCGCACTCCTCCAGCCTCACGCCAGTTTGTTTACGAGCATTTTGCGATCCCTTTCTGCCATTTTCCTGCCCCCGTTTTTCTCCAACTCCTTTCTGGAACCGAGCCATGCCGCTTTCCGACGCCGCCTCCCTTCCTCTCACTCCAGAAGCCCGCGCCTGGCTCGACTCCGCCCTGGCCGAAATCGCCGTCGACCCCCGCACCATCCGCCCCCTCTTCCCCGCCGCCCGCCGCCACTGCGGACGCGCCCCGCTGCCCGACGGCCGGACCGTCGACGAAGCCGCCCGCGCCCTGCTCCTGGCCGCGCTGCCCCTGCGCGACCAGGCCCTCGTCGACGAGGTGACAGCGCTCCACCGCTACGGCGACCCCGCCGAACAGCGGGCCGTCCTACGGGCGTTGACACAGGTCGACGCGGACGGAACCGGCCGGTTCCTGGACCTCGTACGGCAGACCCTGCGTGGCAACGACAACACGCTGATCGAGGCCGCACTCGGCCCCTACGCGGCAGCCCACCTCCCCGCGGACGAGTACCGCCAGGCCGTCCTGAAGTGCGTCTTCTGCGAGATCCCGCTCGACCGAGTCGCCGGACTCGACGACCGCGCCGACGCCGAACTCGCCCGCATGCTCAGCGACTTCGCCCGCGAGCGCACGGCGGCCGGACGCCCCGTACCCGAGGACATCGCCCCCCTCGTGCACCCCTTCACCACTGACGCCCCCACCTCCAGCTCCGACGAAACCGTGTGATTATGCGCATCTTCGACCCCCACATCCACATGTCCTCCCGCACCACCGACGACTACGAGGCGATGTACGCGGCCGGGGTCCGGGCCCTCGTCGAGCCCTCCTTCTGGCTCGGCCAGCCCCGCACGTCGCCCGACACCTTCTACGACTACTTCGACTCGCTGCTCGGCTGGGAGCCGTACCGGGCCGCCCAGTTCGGCATCCAGCACTTCTGCACGATCGCTCTCAACCCGAAGGAGGCGAACGACCCGCGCTGCCTCCCCGTCCTCGACGAACTGCCCCGCTACCTCGCCAAGGACCGGGTCGTCGCCGTCGGCGAGATCGGCTACGACTCGATGACCAAGGAGGAGGACGAGGTCCTCGCCCGTCAGCTCCAACTCGCCGTGGAACACGGCCTGCCCGCCCTCGTCCACACCCCGCACCGCGACAAGGCGGCCGGAACCAGACGGACCCTGGACGTCGTACGGGAGTCGGGCATCGCCCCCGAACTCGTCGTCCTGGACCACCTCAACGAGCTGACGGTCGGCATGGTCCTCGACAGCGGCTGCTGGGCCGGCTTCTCCGTCTACCCGAAGACGAAGATGAGCGAGGACCGCATGGTCCGCATCCTCCAGGAGCACGGCCTCGACCGCGTCCTGATCAACTCGGCGGCGGACTGGGGGAGTTCGGACCCCTTGAAGACCCGCAAGACCGGCGACGCGATGCTTGCCGACGGCTTCACGGACGACGACGTCGACCGCGTCCTGTGGCGCAACCCCGTCGCCTTCTACGGCCAGAGCGGACGCCTCGACCTCGAAGACACGGAGGGCGAGCCGAAGCCCGACGAGAGCTCGTCGTTCGAGGGCAACTCCATCCGGCGCGGGGGAGAGTGAGCCGCCCGTGCGCTTCCTCCACCCCGACGGCACCCCCGTCCACCTCGCGTACTGCAGCAACGTCCACCAGGCCGAGGACCTCGCCGGGGTCATCGCCCAGCTCGCCGCCCACGCCGAACCCGTACGGAATCGGCTCGGCGTCGGCCGGCTCGGCATCGGCCTCTGGCTGGCCCGCACCGCTGTCACCGAACTCGCCGCCGATGAGAGGGCGTTGACGACCCTCAAGACTGAACTCGCGGCGCGCGGCCTGGAGACCGTCACTCTCAACGCCTTCCCGTACGAGGGGTTCCACCGGGAGGTCGTCAAGAAGGACGTCTACCTACCCGACTGGGCCGACCCGGCCCGCCTCGCCTACACCCTCGACTGCGCCCGCGTCCTCGCCGCCCTCCTCCCCGACGACGCCCGACGCGGCAGCGTCTCCACCCTTCCGCTCGGCTGGCGCACCCCATGGCCGGCCGAGCGCGCGGACACGGCCCGCCGCGCGCTGGACCAACTCGCGGTGGGACTGGCGGAGTTGGAGTCGGACTCCGGCCGCCGTATCCGGGTCGGCTTCGAACCGGAACCGGGGTGCGTCGTGGAGACCACCACCCAGGCGGTACGGGAGTTCGCCGACGTGGACCGTGACTACCTCGGCGTCTGTCTGGACGCCTGCCATCTCGCCGTCCAGTTCGAGGAACCCGGGGAAGCCCTCGGGCGGCTCGCCGACGCCGGGCTGCCGGTCGTCAAGCTCCAGGCGTCCTGCGCGGTCGAGGCCCCCGACCCGACCGACCCGCGCGCCCGCACAGCCCTGCGCGAACTGGCCGAACGACGGTTCCTGCACCAGACCCGAACGGTCGACGAGGGCACGGTAGTTGGTGTCGACGACCTGCCGGACGCCCTGGACGGCGACGGGCTTCCGGCGGCAAGCGCCGGCAGCCCCTGGCGCACCCACTTCCACGCCCCGCTGCACGCCGAGCCCGAACCGCCCCTCCGGACCACCGCCGACCAACTCACCACCGTCCTCACCGGACTTCTCGGCGGACCGAGCGCCGTCTGCGACCACATCGAGGTCGAGACGTACACCTGGTCCGTCCTGCCCCGCCCACCCGCCGACCTCGCCGACGGCATCGCCGCCGAACTCGCCTGGGCCCGCGACCGGTTGACCGGCCTGGGTCTAAAAGAGGACCACTCGTGACCGGCCTCAAGGAACCCCTCATGACCGAAATCCCGAACACCAACCGACTCGTCGTCCTGGACATCGTCGGCCTCACCCCCGCCCTCCTACGCCATATGCCAGCCGTCGCCGCCCTCGGCGACCGCGGCTTCCAGGCCCGCCTCGGCACCACGCTCCCCGCTGTCACCTGCACCGCCCAGTCCACCTTCCTCACCGGCGAACTCCCCTCCACGCACGGCGCGGTGGCCAACGGCTGGTACTTCCGCGACCTCGGAGAGGTGCTTCTCTGGCGGCAGCACAACGCCCTCGTCGGCGGCGAGAAGATCTGGGACGCGGCCCGAAAGCAGGCGCCCGGCTACAAGGTCGCCAACATCTGCTGGTGGTACGCCATGGGCGCCGACGTCGACTGGACGGTGACCCCGCGCCCGATCTACTACTCCGACGGCCGCAAGGAGCCCGACTGCTACACCTGGCCGCCCTCTCTGCACGACGAACTCACCGACCGCCTGGGCCCGTTCCCCCTGTTCACCTTCTGGGGCCCGAACGCCGGCATGCCCTCCACCCAGTGGATCCTGGGCGCCGCCCGCCAGATCTTCGACGAGCACGACCCCGACCTGACCCTGGTCTACATCCCGCAGATGGACTACGAGCCTCAGCGCTCCGGCCCCCAGTCCGAGGCGTCCATCCGCGCGGCCCGCCAACTCGACGACGCCCTACGCCCGTTGATCGACCACTTCCTCGCCGCCGGCGCCACGGTGGTGGCGCTGAGCGAGTACGGCATCACCCCGGTCTCCCGCCCCGTGGACATCAACAGGGCCTTGCGCCGGGCCGGGTTGCTGGAGGTGCACACCCAGGACGGCATGGAGTACCTCGACCCCTGGACCTCCCGCGCCTTCGCCGTCGCCGACCACCAGGTGGCGCACGTCTACGTCCGGGACCCGGACGACGTACGCGAAGTCGCCAAGCTCCTCGGCGAACTCGACGGCGTGGACGAGGTGTTGGGCCCGGTCGGCAAGGCGGCCCAGGGACTGGACCACGAGCGCTCGGGAGAGCTGGTCGTGGTGGCGGACGAAGACGCCTGGTTCACGTACTACTACTGGCTCGACGACGACCGCGCCCCCGACTTCGCCCGCCAGGTCGAGATCCACCGCAAGCCCGGCTACGACCCCGCCGAACTCCTGTGGGACGACACCGTCCCCAACGTGAAACTGCATGCAGCCGGTCAACTCGCCCGCAAGAAGCTCGGGTTCCGCTACCGCATGCAGACGGTCCCACTGGACCCCACGGCCGTCCGCGGCAGCCACGGCCGCCTCCCGACCGACCCCGAACACGGGCCCGTACTGCTGTGTTCCGAACCAGCCGCCGCGCAACCCGAGTTGGCGGCGACAGACGTAAAGCCGCTGCTGCTGCGCCTGGCGGGGCTGACGGATGGCCACAGCCGATGACAAGCCCGATGGACCGACGACAGCCCGCGGCTGATCACCCGTGCCGTCCACGGCCTCGCACTCTGCCTGTCACCTGGTAGAAGAGGAGCCCTCCATGACCTCCATGACTCCCATGACCACTGCCCTCACGCTGAACGAGACGGTCCTGAAGAACGCCCGTCCCGAAGTGGCTGTCTGGCTGGCCGAGTTCGTCGTACGCAACGGCGGATTCGTCGGCTCGGTCCACCTGACCGAACCTGCCGAGAGAGAGGGCGAGATCGTACTGGTCGCCGCCCACAACCTGCCGCCGTCCGTTCAGAACGGCACGGCCACCATCCCGTTCGGCAAGGGCATGGCCGGCACCGCCGCCGAGCGCCGGGAGCCCGTGGCCATCTCCGACTTCCAGGCCGACACCACCGGCGTCGCCGTCCCCGGGGGCCGTGCCGCGCAGTCGAGAGGCTCGCTCACCCTGCCTGTCCACACCCCGGACGAGGACGCGAAACCCGTCGCCGTGGTCGGTCTGGGCTTCACGGAGTCCCGCGACTTCACCGAGGACGAGTTGGCGGCATACGGGGAGGACGCGGCGACGGTCCTGACGGTCGCGTAGAGCGACGTCATTCTCGTACGGCAACCTCCAGCCGTACCGCGCACGCCTTGAACTCCGGCATCCGTGAGGTGGGGTCGAGGGCGGGATTGGTCAGCGTGTTGGCGCGGCCCTCGCCCGGCCAGTGGAACGGCATGAAGACGGTGTCGGGGCGGATCGAGGTGGTGATCCGCGCCGGCGCCACTGCCCGCCCGCGCCGCGACACGACGGCGATGGCGTCCCCTTCGCCGGCTCCCAGCCGCGCGGCCAGCCGGGGGTGCAGCTCCACGAACGGCCCGGGCGCGGCGGCGTTCAGCTCGTCGACCCGCCGCGTCTGGGCGCCGGACTGATACTGGGCGACGACCCGCCCGGTGGTCAGCAGTACCGGATACTCGGCGTCCGGTTCCTCGGCGATCGGCCGGTACGTCACGGGCGCGAACCGGGCCCGCCCGTCCTCGGTCGCGAACCGGTCGAGGAAGAGGCGAGGGGAGCCGGGATGCACGGCACCCTGCGACTGGTCGTCGTGCTCTTGCGCCGGGCACGGCCAGAAGACGCCGTTCTCCTCGGCGAGCCGTCGGTAGGTGATCCCCGAGTAGTCGGCGATCCCGCCCGCACTGGCCCGCCGCAACTCCTCGAAGACCTCCTCGGGGTCGACCGGGAACCCCTTCTCCACGCCTGCGCGGGCGGCGAGTTGGTGCAGCACGTACAGGTCGCTGCGGACCCCGTCCGGGGGAGTGACGGCCTGCCGGCGGAGCAGCACCCGCCCCTCCAGATTGGTGGTCGTGCCCGTCTCCTCGGCCCACTGGGTCACGGGCAGGACGACATCGGCGAG
The DNA here is from genome assembly GCF_036345175.1 of Streptomyces sp. NBC_00576. Classification (NCBI taxonomy): domain Bacteria; kingdom Bacillati; phylum Actinomycetota; class Actinomycetes; order Kitasatosporales; family Streptomycetaceae; genus Streptomyces; species Streptomyces sp. NBC_00576. The sequence continues at coordinate 7,684,377 of NZ_CP107780.1, forward strand.
CGCGGCCGTCTCGGACAGCACGACATCCGCGACAGCGAGGAAGTCCAGTGATTCCAGGCGCTGTTGGATGTGCGCGGCCCGGGGCGCGGACACCACCGGATTGGACCCCATCAGCAGCAGGGAGCGAATGTCGGAGCCCAGCGCGTCGAGGAGTTCGTACGCGCTCAACCCGGGCCCGGGCAACGAGTCCGGGTCGACGCCCCACACGCCGGCCACATGACGGCGCGCCTCCGGGTCGGTCAGCTTGCGGTAGCCCGGCAACTGGTCGGCCTTCTGGCCGTGTTCACGCCCACCCTGCCCGTTGCCCTGCCCGGTCAGACACCCGTATCCGGAGTTCGGCCGCCCCGCACGCCCCGTCGCCAGGCACAGGTTGATCCACGCGCTCACCGTGTCCGTACCCTTGGACTGCTGCTCGGGCCCGCGCGCCGTGAGCACCATGGCGTCGGACGGCTCGCAGAACATCCGTACCGCTTCCCGGAGTTGGGGCACGGGCACCCCGGTGATCCGCTCCACGTACTCCGGCCAGTGGGCCATCGCCGCCGCCCGCGTCTCCTCCCAGCCGCTCGTCCGCTCCTCGATGTACGCCTCGTCGGTGCGCCCCTGGGACACGACCAGGTGCAACAGGCCCAGGGCGAGGGCTAGATCGGTACCGGGACGCGGCGCGAGATGCAGATCGGCCTGCTCGGCGGTACGGGTCCGACGCGGATCGATGACGATCAACGTCCCCCCGTTCTCCTTGAGTTCGGTGAAATAGCGGAGGGCGGGCGGCATCGTCTCGACGAGATTGGAACCGACGAGGATGACGCACCCGGTCTTGGGAATGTCCTCCATAGGGAAGGGCAGCCCCCGGTCGAGCCCGAACGCCTTGTTCCCGGCAGCGGCGGCGGACGACATACAGAAACGCCCGTTGTAGTCGATCTGGGAGGTCCCGAGAACAACCCGCGCGAACTTGCCCAGCGCGTAGGCCTTCTCGTTGGTCAGCCCGCCACCGCCGAAGACACCGCACGCGTCCGGGCCATGCTCCGTACGCGTGCGGGTCAGTCCCTCGGCGACCCTGTCCAGCGCCTCCTCCCAGGAGGCAGGTACGAGGACCCCGTCACGCCGGACGAGCGGCTCGGTGAGCCGCAGCGCCGGCGACAGCAGCGCGGGAGCGGTACGCCCCTTGCCGCACAGCGCGCCACGATTGACCGGAAAGTCGACGCGCTCGGAGACCGTGACGCCCCCGCCTGCTGCCGGCGTGAGGTTCATCCCGCACTGCAGGGCGCAGTACGGGCAGTGCGTGGGCGTCACGGAGGTCTCCATACCGCCAGCGTGCGACGCCCGTGTTACACCCCGAAACGCCCCCCGTTACACACCAGGCACGGGGACCTCCCGGGGGCCCGGAGCCGCCGGTGAGGTCCCTTGGTTCCCAGCCCGTCTAGGGGCCCCCTCTGGGGGAGTTTGAGGACGAGGCCCCTTCAGGGCCGAAAGGGGGGTCTGGGGGCGCAGCCCCCAGGAACGGGATGGGACGGGTAGGGGCGGCGGGGGCGAACAAACCGGGCGTTCACCCACGCAAAGCCCGCTGCACCCCCACCTCCACCGGCCCCAAAAACCGCGGATCAGGCTTGAACACCGCATCCAACGCAGCCTTCCCCGCTGCGAAGATCTCCCTCGCCCCGCCGTAGTACCACGTCACGTCATGCCGAGCCTCGACCCCGACCCCGTACGACTCCACCCCCGCCGCCTCGCACAACGCGACCGCACGACGTATATGGAACCCCTGACTGATCAGCACGGCCCGGTCGACCCCGAATATCTTCTTCGCGCGGACACAGGAGTCCCATGTGTCGAACCCGGCGTAGTCGCTCACGATCCGCCCGTCCGGCACCCCGTGCCGTGTCAGATACGCCCGCATCGCATCCGGCTCGTCGTAGTCCTCCCGGCTGTTGTCCCCGGTGACGAGCACCACCCGGACCCGCCCGGCCCGATACAGCTGCGCCGCCGCGTCCAACCGGTGCGCGAGGTACGGAGACGGCTCCCCGCCCCACAACCCGGCACCGAACACGACGGCGACGTCGGTACGCGGCGCGTCCGAGACATCGCGCAGCCGGTCTCCGGCGGCGACGAACATCCACGTGGCCGGCAACAACGCCAGCACGCACAGCGCCATCACGACCTGCACGGCCCGCCGCTGCCCAGCCCGCGTACGAGGCAGACGCACACGCGAACGCAAGGACACCCACGATCCACGCGCCTTCGGACTGCTCATCGGACGGGTCCCTCCCAGGTGGCCCTCGGCGGCCTTCGATCAAGAAAGACGCCCCCGCCACCGCCCCGGTTCACCGCCCCTGGCGTGACCAGCCTCACTCCCACACAAAAAACCGCAGGTCAAGACACCTCACACACCCCCTGTATCCCACCGTGAACCCCCGGAAAAGACCCGTCACCAATGCGCAACGGCATGGCAACCTCGTACCGTCACGATCGGTACATGACGGCGTCGCCCCCTGTTTACGACGAGCAGCTCCCGCAGAGCCCCCGGCCGACCGGAGGCGCCCACCTCGAAAGTACGGCGCAAATCATGGACCGGATCACCAGCCAGCTCGGCAGCCAGCTCAGCCTCGTCTCGCTCGACGGCAGCCGACGCCCCGCCCCGCCCGCACTCGTCCTCGTTGCCCACGGCAGCCGCGACCCGCGTGCCCTGAGCACCGTGAGCGCGCTCGCCGAGCGCGTGCGCGAACTGCGCCCGGACCTGCCCGTGCGCCTGGGGCACATCGAGCTGAACGCGCCCCTGCTCCCGGACACGCTTGCGGGACTCGGCACCGCCGAGGCCGTTCTCGTACCGCTGCTGCTCAGCCGCGGCTACCACATCAAGCAGGACATCCCGGAGATGGCCGCGGCGGCCTCGGCACGCACGCGCGTGGCGACCCCGCTCGGCCCGCACCCCCTGCTCGTCGAAACCCTGTACGCCCGCCTCGTCGAGGCCGGCTGGCGCACCCGGATGACCGACGAGCAGCGCCGGTCTAGCGCGGTCGTCCTCGCCGCCGCGGGTTCCCGCGACCCGGAGTCGGACGTCGACACCCGCCGCACCGCTCAGCTTCTCGCCGAACGCCTGGGCGTGCCCGTCGTACCCGCGTACGCCACCACCGCCGCGCCGACCGTCCCCGCCGCCGTACGCGCCCTGGCCGCCCGTGGCCGCCACCGGGTCGCCGTGGCCTCGTACTTCACCGCCCCGGGCCGCTTCGCCACGGAGTGCGCCGAGGCGGCCCCCTGGATCGCCACGGCCCCCCTGGGCGCCCACCCGGCCATGGCCCGCCTGATCCTCCACCGCTACGACCAGGCAATCGCGGCCCCCGAGACGTCCTTGCCCCGGGAACTGGCCCCGGCTGTATAGGGGCGCGGGGCTGTATCGATTTGCGGCTCCGCCGCGTGGGCGCGATCAGCCACAACGCGCCCGCACCCGCCCACAACAAGTCCCGGCAGACGCGCAGGCGAAATCACACACGCCCAAATTGTCAGTACCTGCCCTTACTGTCGAACCATGGAAGGCACACGCACCAACCCGACCCCCACCCCCCAACCCCCCGAAAACGACACCACCCCCACCCCCTACGCCCCGACGGCACTCGCCCGCTGGGCAACGGAACCCGACAAACGCCCAGGCCGCACCGCCTTCCAACGCGACCGCGCCCGCGTACTGCACTCCTCCGCCCTGCGAAGGCTCGCCGGCAAAACCCAGGTGGTGACGCCCGGCACCCGCAGCCAGGTCTGGGACGCCAGCCCCCGCACCCGCCTCACGCACTCCCTGGAATGCGCCCAGGTCGGCCGCGAACTCGGCGCCGCCCTCGGCTGCGATCCCGACCTCGTCGAGGCGGCCTGCCTCTCCCACGACCTGGGCCACCCGCCCTTCGGGCACAACGGCGAACAGGCGCTCAACGAGTTCGCGGCGGACTGCGGAGGCTTCGAGGGCAACGCCCAGTCCCTGCGGCTCCTCACCCGGATCGAACCGAAACGCTTCGTACCTCGTGGCCGTCTCGAAGCCACAGGTGAATTCGAAACCACGGGCGAATTCGGAACCGCCGGTGACCTGGTCAGCGTGGGCCTCAACCTCACCCGGGCCACCCTCGACGCCGCCACCAAGTACCCCTGGCCGCGCGGCGCGCACCCCACCGACCCCGCCTCCCCGAAGTTCGGTGTCTACGACGACGACCGACCGGTCTTCGACTGGGTCCGCCAGGGCGCGCCGGGTACGCGGACGACCTTCGAGGCCCAGGTCATGGACTGGGCGGACGACGTGGCGTACTCGGTGCACGACGTCGAGGACGGGCTGCACGCCGGTCACATCGACCCCAACTGCCTGCAAGCCGAGCTCGAGCGCCAGGAGATCTTCCAGGTCGCCACCGGTCGGTACGTGGCCGCGGACACCGACCCCGCCGAACTCGCCGAGGCCCTCGACCGCCTCCTCGCCCAGGAGTGGTGGCCGCACGGCTACGACGGCACGGCCGTCGCCCAGGCCCGCCTCAAGGACGCCGCCAGTCAGCTCATCGGTCGCTTCTGCCTGGCCGCGGAGGGCGCCACGCGCGCGGAGTACGGCAGCGGCCGGCTCACGCGGTACGTGGCGGAACTGGTCGTCCCGCGCGCGGCGCGGCTGGAGTGCGCGGTCCTCAAGGCGGTCGCCGACCGGTACGTGATGCAGCGCGCCGAACAGGAACGGCTCCGCGCGGACCAGCGCATCATCGTCGCCGAACTCGCCGAGGCCCTCACCGCCCGCGCCCCGGACGGCCTGGACCCCCAGTTCCGCGCGCTGTTCGACGAGGCGGCCGACGACCGTGCGCGCAAGCGGGTGATCGTCGACCAGATCGCGTCCCTCACCGACGCGTCGGCGCGTTCGCTGCACGCGCACCTGAAGGGCCGTATATGACCCGTATGCGCCCGCATATGACACAGATGTGACCCTGCGTGGCCTGATCGGGCCACACCCTCTTCCCCCATCACACTCCGTGCGGGACGCTCGCCAGGGGGCATCCGTACACAAGGCACGAGCAACACGCGACACGAGCAACACGAGCAACACGCGGCACCCGTTATTACGAGGAGGCATGAAGTGGTCGACGCGGATCAGACATTCGTCATCGTCGGAGGCGGACTGGCCGGCGCCAAGGCGGCGGAGACGCTCCGGACGGAGGGCTTCACCGGCCGCGTGATACTGATCTGCGACGAACGCGACCACCCGTACGAGCGTCCCCCGCTCTCCAAGGGCTACCTCCTGGGCAAGGAGGAGCGCGACAGCGTCTTCGTCCACGAACCCGCCTGGTACGCGCGCAACGACATCGAACTCCACCTCGGCCAGACCGTCGACGCCATCGACCGTACGGCGAAGACGGTCCGATTCGGCGACGACGGCACCCTTGTCCACTACGACAAACTGCTCATCGCCACCGGCGCCGAGCCGCGCCGTCTCGACATCCCCGGCACCGGCCTGGCCGGCGTCCACCATCTGCGCCGCCTCGCGCACGCCGAGCGCCTCAAGGGCGTCCTGGCCGCCCTGGGCCGCGACAACGGCCACATCGTGATCGCCGGCGCCGGCTGGATCGGCCTGGAGGTCGCGGCGGCCGCGCGGGAGTACGGCGCCGAGGTGACCGTCGTCGAGCCGGAGTCGACCCCGCTGCACTCGGTGCTCGGCCCCGAGCTGGGCAACCTCTTCGCCGAGCTGCACCGCGAGCACGGCGTGCGCTTCCACTTCGGGGCCCGGCTCACGGAGATCGTCGGCCAGGACGGCATGGTCCTCGCGGCCCGTACGGACGACGGCGAGGAGCACCCGGCCCACGACGTCCTGGCCGCCATCGGAGCCGCACCGCGCACGGCACTGGCGGAGGCGGCCGGCCTGACCCTCGCCGACCGCGCGTACGGCGGCGGCATCGCGGTCGACGAAGGTCTGCGCACCTCCGACCCCGACATCTACGCGGCCGGAGACGTTGCCGCCTTCCACCACGCCCTGTTCGACACCAGGCTGCGCGTCGAACACTGGGCCAACGCTCTCAACGGCGGCCCGGCGGCGGCCCGCGCGATGCTGGGCCGCGAATCGACGTACGACCGCGTGCCCTATTTCTTCTCCGACCAGTACGACATGGGCATGGAGTACTCGGGCTGGGCGCCCCCGGGCTCGTACGACCAGGTGGTGATCCGGGGAGACGCGGGCAAGCGCGAGTTCATCGCCTTCTGGGTGAAGGAGGGCAGGGTGCTGGCCGGGATGAACGTGAACGTGTGGGACGTCACAGAGCCCATCCAGCAGCTCATCCGTTCCCGGTCCCAGGTGGACACGGAGGCCCTGGCGGACCCGCACGTACCACTGGACAGCCTCGTCCCGTAGCCGCCACGACTGCCCTGAGGCTGTCAGGAGTGTCGGTCCACCCCCGTAGAATCACTGCGTGGCCGGAAGGATCAACGACGAGGACGTGAAGGCGGTTCGGGACGCGGTCCCGATCGACGCCGTCGTGTCCGAGTACCTCCAGTTGCGCAACGCGGGGGGCGGCAACCTCAAGGGCCTGTGCCCCTTCCACGACGAGAAGTCACCGTCCTTCCAGGTCAGCCCGAGCAAGGGACTGTTCCACTGCTTCGGCTGCCAGGAAGGCGGCGACACCATCACGTTCGTGATGAAGGTCGACCACCTCTCCTTCTCCGAGGTGGTCGAGCGCCTGGCCGGCCAGGCCGGCATCACCCTGCGGTACGAGGAGGGCGGCTACAACCCGGCCAACCAGCGCGGCGAGCGCATTCGCCTGGTCGAGGCCCACAAGATCGCCGCACAGTGGTACGCGGAGCAGCTGGCCACCAGCTCCGAGGCGGACGCGGGCCGCAAGTTCCTCGCGGAACGAGGCTTCGACCAGTCGGCCGCCGAACACTTCTCCGTCGGCTACAGCCCCCAGGGCTGGGACCACCTCACCCGCTACCTCCGCGGCAAGGGCTTCTCGGACAAGGAACTCCTGCTGTCCGGTATCGCCCAGGAAGGCCGCCGCGGCCCCATCGACCGCTTCCGGGGCCGCCTGATGTGGCCGATCCGCGACATCGGCGGCGAGGTCGTCGGCTTCGGCGCGCGAAAGCTCTACGAGGCGGACACGGGCCCCAAGTACCTGAACACACCCGACACGGCGATCTACCGGAAATCCCAGGTCCTGTACGGCATCGACCTCGCCAAGAAGGACATCGCGAAGGCGAGCCGCGCGGTCGTCGTCGAGGGCTACACGGACGTCATGGCCTGCCACCTCGCCGGGGTCACCACCGCCATCGCGACGTGCGGCACGGCTTTCGGCACCGACCACATCAAGATCCTCCGCCGGCTGCTGATGGACAACGGCTCGGCCCGCGTGATCTTCACCTTCGACGGCGACGCGGCCGGCCAGAAGGCCGCGCTGCGCGCCTTCGAGGACGACCAGAAGTTCGCCGCCGAGACCTACATCGCGATCGCGCCCGACGGCATGGACCCCTGCGATCTGCGCCTCGCGAAGGGCGACCAGGCCGTCGCCGACCTCGCCGAACCCCGCACCCCCCTCTTCGAGTTCGCCCTGCGCCAGATCGCCGCCCGCTACGACCTCGAAACCCCGGCGGGCCGCGCCGCGGCGCTGGACGAGGCGGCCCCGATCGTGGCCCGCATCAAGAACAGCGGCGCCCAGCACGAGGTGGCCGTACAGCTCGCCGGCATGCTCGGCATCCTGGACACCCAGTTCGTCGTCAAGAGGGTGGGCCAGCTGGCCCGTTGGGCCCGCGACCGCGGCGGCAAGGGCCCGGCCCCCACCGGCCAACAGGGCCGGCCCCAGGGGTACGAGTCGACCACGACGCGAGCGAACAACCCCTCGGGCCCAGCCCTGAATCTCCGCAACCCGGTCTACGCCACCGAACGCGAACTCCTCAAACTCGCCCTCCAGCGCCCCGACCTGGTCTCCCCGGCCTTCGACGCCTACGGCATCGACGAGTTCACGGCCACCCCCTACGCGGCGGTCCGCCAGGCGATCATGGAAGCGGGCGGCGCGGAGTACGGCGTCCAGGACCCCCAGGAGTACCTGGTCCGCGTCCGTGAGGTCGCCCCGGACAACACGGTCCGCTCCATGGTGACCGAGCTGGCGGTCGAGGCGATCATGCGCAGAACGGTCGACGACGTGTACGCGAGCGACCAGTTGGTCATGGTGCGCCGCCGAGCGGTGGAACGCCGCATCCAGGAGGTCCAGGTAACCCACACCCGCCTGGCCACCCAAGGCGACCCGGCCCAACTGGCCGCCGTACAGAACGAACTGTGGGTACTCCAGCAGTACGACCAGGCACTGCGGGAACGGGGCGCGGCGGCGCTCTGAGGACCGCGCCCGGGATCCCAGCGAGGCCTCAGAGCCTCTCCCCGTCGAACGCCGGCGTCACCGCGCGTACCAACCGGTCCACGAACTCCCGCTCCCTGTCCGCGAGTTGCGGGTACTCCACGACGAAGTGATCCCACTCGACGTACCCCACCGCCTGCACCACGTCAGCCAGCAGGATGTGCTCGCGTTCGGCGTGGGGCCACTCGCCGGAGAGCCGGAACACCTCGTGCAGCAGCTCGTGGGGGAGCGGATACCGCTCGGCCAGGAGCACGGCGTCGTACAGGTCCTTGCCCTGTGCGTACATGTCGTTGATCAGCCACATCAGTTTCCAGGCCAGCGACAGCGCGGGCGTCGCCGCCCACACCAACGTGCCGCCCGGCAGCTCCACCGGCACCGGCGGCTCGGCCAGCCGCTCGTTGAAGACGAAGTCGAGCTGCACATGGCCCCCGGGCAGCCCTGGCGCGGACCAGGGCAGCACCATACGGCGGCCCGGCACCCGGTCGTAGGTCCAGATGTCCTCGATCACCGCGTCGCGCGCGGAGAACCCCACCTCGCTGTTGCCGTCGGCCTCGGCCGCCGCCGCGATTCCGGCGAGCATCCGGCCCGCACGTGCGTCCGTGATCGCAAAGGTGTCCGGTACGACGACGAAGTCCAGGTCACCGGGCTCCCGGGCGGCCTCGCCGAACCACGCCGCCATCAGCACGCTCCCGCGCAGCACCAGCGCCTGTGCCCACTCGGACCCGGCGATCGCGTCGAGCACCAACTCCAGCGCCCGGCGCCGCGCGACCCGCCAGGCCTCACCCCGGGCCGGGTCGGCGAAGCCCGGGTCGGCAGCGCGGTAGGCGTTGTGGTGCTGCTTCAGCGCAGGTTCGAAGACCAGCCGCTGCACCACGTCCCTACCCGGCACGGTACGCAGCGTCAGGGGCAGCCCCTGAGTCTCCCGGGTCCTGTCGTCCAGGCCGTCCTTGGGTGCGTCGAGCCCTGCCCACACCCGTTCCCGCCACGTCCAGTTGTTGCTCATCCCCGCACCTCCGACGCCGCCACGACCGCGCCTCCGCTCTCCTCGATCCAGCCGTCATCGACGGACAGGTCACTGTCGTACAGCACGAACTCCCGCTCCACGTCGATTACTTCGACCCGGACTGCTTCGGCCCCGCCTGCTTCGGCCCCAGCCGCTTCGTGCCCGCGCAGTTCCGTCAGCAGCTGCTCCAGCGCCCTTCCCGCCCCTGCCGCGTCCACGCCCCGGCATCGCTGCGTCACGAACCGCTCGGTCCACCGGCCGCCCCGCGCCACCCGACGGGCGTTCCACGACAGATGCGCGCCGTACGGGACGACCCGTACCGCCAGGGCGTCGAGATCCGCGTCCACGGGCAGCCGCAGCTTCACGTGGTGCTCGAAGTACCGTTCGTCCGCGCATGGTTCACGCGGCACCTCGGCGGCCCACGGCGACGACTCGATCTTGACGCGCACCGGCTCGAACCCGTCCGCCCGCAGCCGCGCCGAGACTTCCCGCGCCCGAGCCGACTCGTCGGCGTACGACGGAGAGCCCGTCAGAGTGAGCATCGGCTGGGCCGGCATCCGACCGCGGGCGAGGACGATGTGCGTCAACTTGAGCCCGGCCGCGGTCGCCCAGCGGCCCAGCCGTTCCGCCTCCGCGGAGGTTCCACAGAGAACGGTGATATGCGTTTCGTACACGTGAGTTGAGCAGAGGGAACCGGACACGCGCCGATCGTGCCAGGTCGGACCCCGAACAAGCACCCGGGTTTGACGCGACGGTAACCACGTGGTCACGGACCGGGCCCAAAAAGTCGTCGCACGCCCCTCGTGGCGGCGATGTGTCGTACTCCACACTGGGTTCCGGTGCCTGAGTCCTCGGAGCGCGGCCGACCCGTCCCCAACGGGTCCGACACCCCCGCGGTTCCGCTCAACGCGTACGGGACGGACAGCGGTGAGGCCGCCCACTCCGCCCCCCGAGTACCGCTGCCGTACGCCTCAGCAGCGATCATCCTGGAGGCCGCCCCCGTGCAGACCCAGACCCTCACCCAGACGGACAGCAGTACCGCCGTGACGGAGCCCGACGCAGAGACCGATCCCTCGGACGTCACCGACGCCCCCGAGGTCATCGCGGCCGTGCCTCCACAGAGTCGCGCAGCGCACCACCCCGAGACGGCCGAGGCCGACAGCCCGCCCGAACGGGACGAACCCACGGCGGACGCGGTCGAGACGACGGAACCGGTCGAGCTCATCGAACCCATCGAGCCCCTCGAACCCATCGAGCCCGTGGAGTCCATTGAGCCGGTCGCACGGCGCCGGGCCCCCGCCCGCGCCGACACCAGCGGGCCCTCCTCCGACCTGTTCCGCCAGTATCTGCGCGAGATCGGCCGTATCCCGCTGCTCACCGCCGCCGAGGAGGTCGAACTCGCCCGCCGGGTCGAGGCCGGCCTGTTCGCCGAGGAGAAACTGCGACTCGCCTCCGACCTGGACAGTCAACTGGCCCTGGATCTGGACAAGTTGGTCGTCATGGGCCGTATGGCCAAGCGCCGCCTGATCGAGGCGAACCTGCGCCTGGTGGTGTCGGTGGCGAAGCGGTACGTGGGCCGTGGCCTGACGATGCTCGACCTCGTCCAGGAGGGAAACCTGGGCCTGATCCGCGCCGTCGAGAAGTTCGACTACGCGCGCGGCTACAAGTTCTCGACGTACGCGACCTGGTGGATCCGCCAGGCCATGTCCCGCGCCCTCGCCGACCAGGCCCGTACGATCCGCGTCCCCGTACACGTGGTCGAGCTGATCAACCGGGTCGTCCGCGTCCAGCGCCGGATGCTCCAGGAGCGCGGCTACGAGCCGACCCCCGAAGAGGTCGCCGCCCACCTGGACCTCCTGCCCGAGCGGGTCAGCGAGGTGCTGCGCCTGGCCCAGGAGCCCGTGTCGCTGCACGCGCCGGTGGGCGAGGAGGACGATGTGGCGCTGGGCGACCTCATCGAGGACGGGGACGCGACATCGCCGGTCGAGTCGGCGGCGTTCCTGCTGCTGAGGGAACACCTGGAGGCGGTCCTGTCGACGCTGGGGGAGCGGGAACGCAAGGTCGTCCAACTGCGTTACGGCCTGGCGGACGGACGGCCCCGCACGCTGGAGGAGATCGGCCGCATCTTCGGCGTCACACGGGAACGCATCCGCCAGATCGAGTCCAAGACCCTGAACAAACTGAGGGACCACGCCTTCGCGGACCAACTGCGGGGCTACTTGGACTGAGACCCCGCTCCCAAACGCCGGACGGGCTGTTTTCAGCCCGTCCGGCGTTTGAGGACGAGGCCCCTTCAGGGCCGAAGCGGGGGTCTGGGGACGGCAGCCCCCAGTGATGGGACGGGCAGGGGCGGCGGGGGCGAACTCACTCCACCTCAGCCACCGCCTCCGCGAACTGCGCCTTGTACAACCGCGCATAAGCCCCGTCCGCCCCCAACAGCTCCTCGTGCGCCCCCTGTTCCACGATCGCCCCGTTCTCCATCACCAGAATCGTGTCCGCGTCCCGAATCGTCGACAGCCGATGCGCGATCACGAACGACGTCCGCCCGTGCGCCAGTTTGGCCATCGCCTTCTGGATGAGAACCTCCGTCCGTGTGTCCACGGAACTCGTCGCCTCGTCCAGCACCAGGATCACCGGATCGGACAGGAACGCCCGCGCGATGGTGATGAGCTGCTTCTCACCCGCGCTCACCCCCGTCCCCTCGTCGTCGATCACGGTGTCGTACCCGTCCGGCAACGTACGGATGAAACGGTCCGCGTGCGCGGCCCGCGCCGCCTCCTCGATCTCCCCGCGCGTCACCTCACGCTCACCCGCGGCCCCGTACGCGATGTTCTCCGCGATGGACCCGCCGAACAGCCAGGTGTCCTGGAGCACCATCCCGATCCCGCCCCGGAGTTCGTCCCGGGACATGGACGCGATGTCCACCCCGTCCAGAGTGATCCGGCCCCCGGAAACCTCGTAGAACCGCATCAGCAGATTCACCAGGGTCGTTTTACCGGCCCCGGTGGGCCCGACGATCGCGACCGTGTGACCCGGCTCCACCGCCAGCGACAGATCCTCGATCAGCGGCTTCTCCGGCTCGTACCGGAACGACACGTGCTCCAGAGAGACCAGCCCCCGCAGTTCCTCGGGCCGTACGCCGGGCACCGGATCGGCCTGCTGCTCCTCCGCGTCCAGCAGTTCGAAGATCCGCTCGGCCGAAGCCACACCCGACTGCACCAGGTTCGCCATCGACGCGACCTGCGTCAGCGGCATCGAGAACTGACGCGAGTACTGGATGAAGGCCTGCACGTCACCGATCGACAGCGCACCCGAAGCGACCCGCAGCCCGCCCACCACGGCCACCAGCACGTAGTTGATGTTCGATACGAACATCATCAGCGGCTGCATGATCCCGCTGTTGAACTGGGCCTTGAACCCGGCCTCGTACAGCGCGTCGTTCTGCTCGGCGAACTGCTGCGCCGACTCGTCCTGCCGCCCGAACACCTTCACGAGATTGTGCCCGGTGTACATCTCCTCGATGTGGGCGTTCAGCTTGCCGGTGGTCCGCCACTGCTGCACGAAGTGCGGCTGCGACCGCTTGCCGACGCGCGTGGCGATGTAGAACGACAGCGGTACGGTCACCAGCGCGACCAGCGCCAGCAGCCAGGACACCCAGAACATCATCGCCAGCACGCCGATGATCGTGAGCAGCGAGTTGATGAGCTGCCCCATCGACTGCTGGAGCGTCTGCCCGATGTTGTCGATGTCGTTCGTCGCGCGGGACAGGACCTCACCCCGCTGCCGCTTGTCGAAGTACGACAGCGGCAGCCGCGACAGCTTCGCCTGCAGGTCCTCGCGCATCCGGTACACGGTCCGGTTGACCGCCCGGTTCACCAGCCGCGTGGCCACCAGCATCAGCAGCCCGGCGAACACGAACACCACCAGAGCGAGCCCCAGCACCTCGCCCACCGCGTCGAAGTCGATCCCCTTGCCCGGCGTGAAGTCCGTACCGGAGAGCATGTCGGCCATGCCGTTGCGGCCTTGCCTGCGCATGGCGGCGAGGACCTCGGCCTTCGAGGCACCGCTCTCGAACTGTCGTCCGATGATGCCGGAGAAGACCAGGTCGGTCGCCCGCCCCAGGATCTTCGGGCCCACCACCGACAGGCTCACGCTCACGAACACCGCGAGCAGCATCACGTACATCGTGGCCCGTTCGGGCCTGAACTGGGAGAGGAGCCGTTTGCCGGACTCCTTGAAGTCCAGCGAGTGCTGGTCGGGGCCGCCTCCGGCCATCATGCGCCCCATGGGCCCGGCCATCAGGCAGCCTCCGCTTCCGTGAGCTGGGAGAGGACGATCTCCCGGTAGGTCTGGTTGTCCGCCATCAGTTCATGGTGGCTGCCGGTGCCGACGACCCTGCCCTCGTCGAGGACGATGATCCGGTCGGCGTCCCTGATCGTGGACACGCGCTGGGCGACGATCACGACGGTCGCCTCGGCGGTCTCACGCGCGAGCGCCGTCCGCAGGGCCGCGTCCGTGGCGTAGTCGAGCGCGGAGAAGGAGTCGTCGAAGAGGTAGATCTCGGGCCGCTGGACGAGCGTCCGCGCGATCGCGAGCCGCTGCCGCTGACCGCCCGACACATTCGTCCCGCCCTGCGCGATCGGCGCGTCGAGCCCGCCCTCCAGCCGCTCGACGAACCCCTTGCCCTGAGCAACCTCCAGAGCGCGCCAGAGCTCCTCGTCCGTGGCGTCCGGATTCCCGTACCGCAGATTGCTCGCCACGGTCCCCGCGAACAGATACGGCTTCTGCGGCACCAGCCCCACCGTCCTGGCCAGCAACTTCGGCTCTACGGTGGCGACGTCCACGCCGTCGACGAGCACCTCCCCGTCCGTCGCGTCGAACAGTCGCGGTACGAGCCCCAGCAGCGTCGACTTCCCACTGCCCGTGGACCCGATCACCGCGGTCACCTCACCGGGCCGGGCCACCAGGTCGACGGCCCTCAGCACCGGCTCCTCGGCGCCCGGATAGCGGAACCCGGCGCCCCGGACCTCCAGATGCCCGTGCCGCCGCAGCTCCGTCACGGGAGCGGTCGGTGGTACGACGCTCGACGACGTACCGAGGACCTCCTCGATGCGCTCGGCGCACACCTCCGCGCGCGGCACCATCATGAACATGAAGGTGGCCATCATCACGGACATGACGATCTGCATCAGATAGGCGAGGAACGCGGTCAGCGCGCCGATCTCCATACCGCCGCTGTCGATGCGATGAGCGCCGAACCACACCACGGCGATCGACGAGATATTGACGACCGTCATGACGATCGGGAACATCAGTGCGAGCAGCCGCCCGGTGCCCAGCGACACCTCGGTCAGCTCGTGGTTCGCCTTCCCGAACCGGTCCTTCTCGTACTGGTCGCGCACAAAGGCGCGAATCACCCGGTTGCCGGTGATCTGCTCGCGCAGCACCCGGTTGACCGTGTCGAGCCGTACCTGCATCGTCCGGAACAGCGGCCGCAGCCGCCGCACGATCAACGTCACACAGATGCCCAGCACCGGCACGACGGCGATCAGCACGCCCGACAGCGGCACATCCAGCCCCAGCGCGAGCACGATGCCGCCCACGCACATGATCGGCGCCGACACCATCAGCGTGAACGTCATCAGCGCGAGCATCTGCACCTGCTGGACGTCATTGGTCGTACGGGTGATCAGCGAGGGCGCGCCGAACTGCCCGACCTCGCGCGCCGAGAACGACTGCACGCGGTCGAAGACGGCGGCGCGTACGTCCCGGCCGAGCGCCGACGCCGTACGGGCGCCGTAGTACACGGCACCGATGTTGCAGACGACCTGTACCAGCGAGATGCCGATCATCACGGCACCGAAGAGCAGGATGTAGCCGGTGTCGCCCTTCACCACGCCCTTGTCGATGATGTCCGCGTTGAGCGTGGGCAGATAGAGGGTGGCGCAGGTCTGCAGGAGCTGGAGCAGCACCAGCAGACCGATGGGTTTCTTGTAGGGCCTCAGATAAGTGCGCAGAAGTCGTATGAGCACGCTGAATCTCTCGGAGTCGGCGGTTTGTCCGTGACGGACGATGGGGAGTGCCCCACGCACCCATCGTCCGACACTCCACCCGTGTTACTTCAACCGATTAATCCAACAGCGGACGAAGAACCCGGCAGCGCGAGGGACGCCCCAGGCCCCTCGGCTGCGCATCAACTACACATCAACTACGCATCAGCTACGAAATGCCCCGGGATGAGTCTGCTCCCGCACGGACACGTACTGCTGCCGCACCGCCTGCCCCACCGCCAGCTCCTCACCGGGCTCCAGCACCTGCGCGGCGGCGCCCTGCCAGGCCGGCGGGGTACGCGGGTCGAGCGTGCCCTGCGACACCCCGAGCGCCCAGGCGGCCTGCCGCGCGGCCCCGATGGCCGCGTAGTCGGCGGGCTGCGGTACGACGACCTGCGCCCCGAACAGCGGCGGCGCCGCGGCCTGCACGGCGGGCAGCTCGGCGGCGGACCCGAGCAGGAAGACGCGCTGTACGTCGACCCCCCGCCCCCGCAGCACGTCCAGCGCGTCGGCGAGCCCGCACAGCATCCCCTCGAAGGCGGCCCGCGCCAGATGCTCGGCCTTCATGGACTCCCGCCGCAGCCCGGCGAGCGTCCCGGCGGTGTGCGGCAGGCTGGGCGTCCGCTCACCCTCCAGATAGGGCAGCATGACCAGCCCATGCGCGCCCGGGGTCGATTTCATGGCGAGGTCGGACAAGCTCTCCAGATCAGTGAGACCGAGCAGCTCAGCCGTCCCACGCAGCGTCCGTACGGCGTTCAGCGTCGTGACGACGGGCAGGTGCAGCCCGGTCGCATCGGCCAGCGAGGTGATCATCCCGGACGAGTCGAAGAGCGCCTCGGGATGTACGGCCATCACGGACCCCGAGGCCCCGAGCGACACCACGACGTCCCCGAGCCCCAGCCCGAGCCCGAAGGCGGCGGCCATGGTCTCCCCGGTCCCCGCGGAGATGAGCAGCCCCTCGGGCGTCGTACCGGCGGCGTCGGAAGGGCCGAGCACCTCGGGCAGCATCGCCTGGCGCCCGAGCGCGAGCTCGACGAGATCACCGCGATAGGTCCCCATGGCGGCCGACCAGTACCCGGTCCCGGAAGCCCCACCCCGATCGGTTGTCCGGCGCACCGGCCGCCCGAGCAACTGCCACACCAGCCAGTCGTGCGCCTGCATCAGCACGGCGGTCCGCTGCGCCGCGTCCGGCTCGTTCCTCGCCAGCCACCGCAGCTTGGTCACCGGCTGCCCGGCCTGCGGCACACACCCCACGGCCTGCGCCCACGCCTCACGCCCGCCGAGCGCGTCGATCAGATCGGCGGCCGCGACCTGCGCCCGCTTGTCCCCGCCGACCATCGCCGGTCGTACGGTGTTGCCCTGCGCGTCGACCGGCACGAGCGCGTTCTGCTGCGCGGACACCCCGATGGCCTGCACACCTTCGAGCAGCCCGCCGCCGGCCGCCTCACCGAGGGAGAGCAGCCAGGCCTGCGGATCGACATCCGAGGGCCGCCCGCCGCCTCCACCCTCGGGGCCTTCCACCGGATGCGGCGCATAGCCCTGCCGCAGCACGGACCCTGTGTCCGCGTCGCAGACGACGATACGAGTGAAATCGGGCGAACTGTCCAACCCGGCGACTATCCCCATGGCGAAAATTCTGCCGTACGCGGAGAGGTGAACGCGCCGGGTCGGCAATCCGTTGGGCACGACCTGCACGTTGTCGGTGCCCAGCGGCGTGCGGGGACCGCAGATGTGGTCATGCCAACACCCGCTAGCTCAGGTGTTACTGGTGCCCCAGTCGTCCCCGCCACCCCCCGCGCCGTTGCGCTCACGCAGGGAACGTACCCGGTCGGCCACGGAGTCGGGCACCCGGTCACCGACCTTCTCGCTCACGGTGTGGAACGCCTTGCCGGCGAACTCGCGCCCCTGCAGCGCGGCCGACTCGGCGGTGTTGCGGACGGCTGGGTTCTGCGCGATCCGTTGGCCGGACTTCTTCAACTGTTCGTAGCGCTCGCGCCCGGCCCGTGTGCCCAGCACGTAACCCAGGGCCAGTCCGGCGACGAACGTGAGCCGGTAGCGCATGACGGCCACCTTTCCTAGACGAGTGTCGAGTGAGGAGTGACTGAGGAGTGACTGGAGGTGCGTGTCGGGCGGGGGTGCGGCGAACCGATTGGCGGAGCACCCCCCTGCTTGCGCTAATGTATGTGTCGCAGCGACCGCACGCCCCCTGGCGAATACCCAGGGAGGTACGTTCGATGCAAACGAGGCAATCCTCCGTAGCTCAATTGGCAGAGCAGCCGGCTGTTAACCGGCAGGTTACTGGTTCGAGTCCAGTCGGGGGAGCTTCGATCTTCCGTAGCTCAATTGGCAGAGCAGCCGGCTGTTAACCGGCAGGTTACTGGTTCGAGTCCAGTCGGGAGAGCGCTTGAACGAGGACCCCGTTGGGGTCCTTTTTCATGCCCCGGGGAACCGTGCGAGCCGCACCGAGGTCCTCATGGTCATGCGAAGTCGACCATCCGAAGCAGGAGATCGTATGAGCGGCTATGCTGCGGCAGACGGCGCGCACAAATGTGCGCGACGCGCCGTAATGGGGCGGTAGCTCAGCCGGTTAGAGCAGCGGACTCATAATCCGTCGGCCGTGGGTTCGAGTCCCACCCGCCCCACTTGTGCAGGCTTCTGACCTGCGGAAACGTTCATTTTTGGGTGGCGGATCGTCAACTTTGCCTGAACGGAGTAAATCCGCTGCTCGTGGGTTTGGGGTGCGGTGGTGGTCGAGGACGCTCCAACCCGTCTGACCTGCGGCGGAGTAGATGATCGAGGCTGTCGCTCGGGGGCCGGGCGGCTGCCTTGATGCCGATGATAAAACCCAGGGGCCGTACAGGGGCCGGGGCGGCGCGGTCGTGTCCAGGTGACGGTGTCTACGGGGCGATTCGTTGTCCCGTTTGCCCGTTGCGCGGCAGGGGCTGCCATCGCACTGTGGAGACACTGCCGAGCTCACGTCGCTCGATCTGTGATGACGTCCAGGGGCGGGGGGAAACTGCCCCAAGAGGAAACCGCCCCGACGGGTTACTCGCCCCACGACGACGGTGACCGCTTCCCGGGCGCGCCCGCGAACCAAGTGCTCTGGAGCACTCCCGT
Organism: Streptomyces sp. NBC_00576; assembly: GCF_036345175.1. NCBI lineage: Bacteria > Bacillati > Actinomycetota > Actinomycetes > Kitasatosporales > Streptomycetaceae > Streptomyces > Streptomyces sp. NBC_00576. The sequence goes on from NZ_CP107780.1 coordinate 7,702,886, forward strand.
CGTGCCGCGTGCTGGTGGATACGATCAAGGGCTCGGTGCTGTCGAACCTCAAGGAGCTTCGTCCCGGCTCGGCCGGGGCGACGGAGGTGCGGTTGTTGTTCGTGTTCGACTCGGACCGCCAGGCCGTGATCCTGGTCGGTGGTGACAAGGCGGGTAACTGGTCCGGCTGGTACCGCGTCGCGGCGTCCCAGGCGGAGCAGGCGTACGCGGAGCATCTGAAGCGAATCGATGGAGAGGACGGGGCACGATGACTGATCACCTCAAGGACCCGCGGGCTGTCTCCTGGGGAGACCTGGCCGAGGATTTCGCCTTCACCGATGCCGAAAAGGATCAGATTCGGAAGGGGGCGCAGGTGATGGTCCTGGCCTCCCGTGTGCACCGCCTCGCCGAGTTGCGGAAGCGGCAGCACACCACGCAGGTCCAGGTTGCCGAAGCCATGGGTGTCACCCAGGCCCGCGTCTCGCGCATCGAGAAGGGCCAACTGGAGCACAGCGAGGTCGACACCCTCGCCGCCTACGTCAAGGCGCTCGGCGGCAAATTGAAGATCGTCGCTGACTTCGGCGATGAGAGCTACGTACTCGGCTGACCCGTCGACGCGCTGCGACCCAGGTGGATGAGCGGTCCGGTGGACAAGCTCGCGTCTTGACGTCAGGGATGAAGCCCCGTGTGATTGTCGGCCAGGGGCATGACAGTGGCGAACAGGGCCCCGGGTGCTCCGTGGCTTGGCCGAAGTTTCATGGGCGTCACCCTCCGTGTTGACCGTGTGCACCAGCCGGTCCCAGGAGGGGAGGTAGCTGTCGGGTGGCACCTTGAAGAAGTGCTGGTGGCCTGGCTCGTGGTTGCCTTCCTCGACGTATGCCGAGGTGCCCTCGGCCCAGACCGCAGTCGCCTTTCCTCCGGGGGCCTGGGTAGGGAAGCTCGCACGACTGCTGAGGTACCAGACCCCGGCGCTCACGCTGCCGCCGACCTGAGCGGGGACGGACTGTCGTTGAACCATCCGTGACCCACACGGAAGAAGGCCCTCGCCTTGTGGCGGGGACCTTCGACCTCTTGAGAACGCCTGGCTTCCCAAGCCGTGATGAACCGGCAGGGCGCCGTGGCGGCGGTGCGGGTCAGTGCAGGGCGCTGACCTCGGTCGCCGACAGCGTCCGCGGATAGACATGGACGTCGGTGACCGAGCCGGGGAAGGCCAGGTACGGGGTTGTGGCGGAGGCGCTGTTGACGCAGCCGCCGATGGTCAGAGGGAGGGAGGAGTCGTACTGAGGGCTGAGGTTGGTGGCCGTCCCCACCAGGGTGCCGTTCTGGTAGAGGGCCATGTTGCCGGTATTTGAGCTTCCGGCGACCGGCGCGCGGAAGGCGGCGACGAGATGGGTCCACGTGCCGACCGTCGCGGTGTTGTTGTCTCCCTCCGCAGTGGGAAAGTCGGCGTTGTCGTCGTTGGTGGTCGACGTCTGGAACATCCAGGCGCTACTGGGCTTGTCGTACGAGAGGTAGAAGGCCTGGTGCTGGGTGGTGCCCTGGCAGACGGCGGTGGTGCCGAGTGCTGAGTTGATCTTCACCCAGGCCGAGACGGTGTAGTCGCCGAGTGTGTTCACCGCGCTCTGCTTGCTCTTGAGGAAACCTGTGCTGCCGTCGAAGGAGACGCTGCCGGTCATCCCATTCGGTGCAGATGTGCCGAAGGTGGCGCTGCCGGAGGAAGTGAGTGGGTTGAGGGAGGCGGTGTCGGTGCCGTCGGTGGCGAGTTTCCAGTCGTCCTCGGGCATGCCGTTCTGCCAGCCGCTGGGCACGATCACGCTGGCCGCGCCGGCGTCGCTGGCCGGCATGGCGTAGGGGTAGACCTGGACGTCCGAGACGGAGCCCGGGAAGGCGTTGTAGGGCGTGGTAGCGGCGGGGTCGTTGACGCAGCCGCCGATGGTCAGGGGCAGGGAAGAGTCGTACTGCGGGGTGAGGTTGGTGGCCGTCCCCATCAGGGTGCCGTTCTGGTAGATCGACATGACGCCGGTGGAGGAGTCGCCGTCCACGGGGGCGGTGTAGGTGACCAGGAGGTGGGTCCAGGTGCCCAGGGCCCCGGTTCCTGTGTCTCCTTCCGCGGTGGGGAAGTCGGCGCTGTCGTCGTTGGTGGTCGTGGTCTGGAACATCCAGCCCTGGTTGCCCCGGTCGTAGCCGAGGTAGAACGCCTGGTGCTGGCTGGTTCCCTGGCAGATGGCGGTGGCGGGGTTGTCCGCGGAGTCGAGTTTCACCCACGCGGAGACGGTGTAGTCGGCAAGGGTGTTGACGGCGGTGTGGTCGCTCTCCAGGAATCCGGTGCTGCCGTCGAAGGAGGTGGCGGCGGCAGGGGCGTTGGTCGCGTCGGGTCCCGCCGCGTTGAAGGTCGCGCCGCCGACTGCGGTGAACGGGTTGTCCACGCGTGTGTCGGTGCCGTCGGCGGCCAGTTCCCACTCGTCGTCGGGTGTGTCGCTGCCAGTGGCCTCCGGGACGATCAGGTTCGGCGCGATGCCGACGACCTGGGTGTTGGTGTCGTTGAGGTAGCGGGCGGCGAGGTCGTCGTAGTACGTATTCGACGGGTTGCCGCTGGAGAGGTCCGCTGCCTTCACGGTCGAGGAGGTGGCCGTGCCGTCCGTGGAGACCGCCGCGGCGAAGTCGATGACCTGGGTGGGGAAGTTGTCGAGCAGGTACTGGTTCACCAGCTCACGTGCGGACTCCTGGGTCGCTGTGCCCGGGTGAGCGGCGGTGAACGGCGGGACGGTGGTGAGGTAGACGGTGAGGTTGGAGTTCTGGGTGACGGGCTGCCCGTTGACATAGGTCTGTCCGTCGTCGGTGTAGTACGAGGTCAGCTCGCTGTTGATAGCGGTGAGTCCCTGCTCGACACCGGAGGCGCAGGTATTGGCGGTACCGACGCAGTTGAGCAGGTCGGCGGCACCGGTGGAGACGAGGACGGTCCGCACGTTGCTCTGCGCCAGTACGTTGCGGTCCAGTGGGTTGAGCGCGTTGGCCGGGTTGTCGATGTACGTGCCCTGCGGCAGCAGGTTGTTGCTCAGGCTGGAACTGTTGGTGCCTGCGTTGAGCACGCCGTAGTCCACTGAGGAGTCCCCGTTGGGGTCGCCGACGATGGCGCCGGTGATGGCGTCGCTCAGGTGGTGGTGGCCGTCGCCGCTCGCGGTGTCGCCGTTGACGCTCTGGTCGCCGTAGAGGACCAGCGACCCGGTGGGGGCGGAGACAGGCGTGCTGACGTCGATGCCGGCCAGGTACGGCAGACCGGTGTACGTGGTCTGCGTGAACTTTCCGGCCACGGTGTCCCTGGTGCGGTTGGCCGCGTCGCTGACCCAGACCGGGGTCTGGGCCGAGGCGTGGCCGGGCAGGGCGGAGACCAGGCCGTGCACCTGCAGGCTGATCAGAACCGTCGCCTGCTGGTCGACGTGCAGGGTCACTGGGTCGCTGGTGATATCGCCGCCCGCCGGGATCGTCACGGTGCCGGCGCCGCCGAAGGCCAGCGGTACCGGTGCCGAGGTCGCCGCGGCACCGCCCGCCGTGCCGTCCTGCAGGGCGGCGGAGGCTGCGTCGAAGGTCACCGGGCTGTTGCCCATGGCATTGGACAGGTGAATGCGGACGCCGTTGTCGTCGTCGGTGCCGATGCTGACGTGGGCCGGGATGCGTAGCGTCTGTCCGTTGACGGTGGCGGCGCTGCCGCCGGACTGCGTCACCTTGGCGGTGTCCTGGACGGAGGACCAGGTGCCGACCCAGTGCTGGGTGCCGTTGCCGGTGACGGTCAGTGGCCTTACGCCCATGCCCAGGATGTGCAGCGTGGGCTGGCCGGCCTGGACGCCGTTGGTGAACAGCGGCAGGGAAATGCTGCTGATGACCGAACCGGGGCAGGTCAGCGGGACGCTGACCGCGTAGATCTTCGGGCCCGGACTCGGGCTGGTCTGGGTGTTGTTGCTGTGGTTCTCGTGGACCAGGGTCAGCGAGGCGGCGGAAGCCGGGCCGCTCAGCCAGTCGGGCACCGTGTCCAGCGTGTACGACTGGTCGGCGGGGTCGCCGCGCGGGTCCAGGCAGTTGTTCTTGGCGTAGGAGATGGTGCCGGTGGCGCCCTTGGCCGCACCGCCGGTGGCGAAGGCCAGGAAGACCACGGCGTCACCGGTGTTCACCGGGCCGCTGTCCGGCAGGGTGACGGTCTGACCGGAGGCCAGCATGTTGTCGTACGTGCCGGTGCCGAACTTGGGTAGCGCGATGCCCGTACCGTCCACGGTCACCGACTTGCCGCTCTGCCAACCCGAAGTGCCGGTCAGGTCGGCGGAGTTGATGCTGTTGCCGGAGCCGTCGGCGTCGGCCGTGCTGGTCGTGGTGGTGAAGGTGCTGGTCGCGGTGTTGTTCAGGCAGCTTCCGGTGCTGTTGATCGCGCAGGTCAGCGCGGGCCCGAGGCGCAGCACGTCGAGGCCGGCCTGGTAGCCGCTGGAACTGGGGTTCTTGCCGGTCAGGGCGAGGGTCAGGGTGTGCACGCCCTGCTTGAGGGTGAGCAGTTGACCGTTCGAGTCCTTGGGGATGCCGAGGTTGACGAACCGGGTGGTGGTGTAGGAGTTGTAGGCGTCGAAGCCGCTGAGCAGGGTGGCCTGGGTGGGCTTGCCAGCGTCCAGGACCAGATTGTGGATGCCGTAGTCCTTGGCCTTGGTCAGGTTGGCCCCGAAGCTCCAGGGGCCGTCCTTGGGGATGTCGAAGCTGAACGTCGCGCTGTCACCGCTGACGACCTTCGAGGTGCTGGACCTGTTGGCGAGCATGGCCTGGTAACCGTCGGCGAACTCGTAGCCGCTGCCCGCGGCCTGGCTGATCAACTGGCCGCCCTTGGACGTCGTGGTCGCCTTCGGCACGGCGGTGGTCGTGCCGTCGGTGTTGGTGGCCGTCCAGCCGGCGATCATCTTGTCGCCGTAGGCGTACGTCGGGGTGCTGGTACCGGCGTAGAAGGCGTAGCTCGTCTGGGAGATGGATGTCGAGCCTGCCTGGTCCACAGCCTTGGTGTACAGCGTGTGCGGTCCCGCCTTGCCGGGGGCGAAAGCGGGGGAGGCGCTGCCGTTGACGACCGACGTGCCGGTGCCGGGGCCGTTGTCCGAAGTGGCGTAGTAGACGTGGCCCGGCACGATCGTCGTGCTGGTGGTCCAGTGGGTGACGCTGCTGCTGTAGACCGTGTTGCCGAGCGTGGCGTCCAGCGCGAACAGATAGCCGGTGATGTTGTTGGTGTGGTTGTTGCCGAGTGTGAAGGTGCCCTTGTCGCCGAAGGCGGCGCCGATCTGTTTGGCCGGGAACTGACTGGACGTCACCGTCGGGGCCGGGGGCGCGCTGGTGTCCACCGTGAACGTCTGCGTCCTGGTCCAGATGCCCGAGCCCGGGCCCACCCAGTAACCGGCGGCGTTCTGCGCGGTGGCCTTCCAGGTGTAGGTGCCGTCCGGCAGGCTCGACGTGGTCCAGTCACTGCCGTTGGTGTTGTACCGGGCACGCTTCTTCGAGTCCGTACTGGGCCCGAAGCCCTGGTGGATCAGGGTGCCGGAGGAGTTGTAGACGTTGTACTCGATGCGTACCAGTTCGCTGCCGCCCGCCAGGTCGGGGTCGACCGCACGCGCGGACAGCGTCGGCGTGTGAGTGGTGGTCATCGTCTTGCCCATGTTCACACTGGACGGTTTGATGGCCGGGGTGCCGGTGCCGTTCTTCAGTTTGGGCCGGTAACTGTAGGTGACCGACATGGTGGCGCCGCCGCCGTAGGCGAGCTGCTTCCACTGCGTCGCGTCGTTCATGTCGGGCGACTGGACCATCAGCGTCATGCTCTTCCAGCCGCCGGCCGCCGCGCTCTGTGCCCGGGAGGTCACGTCGAACTGCAGTGACGGTGGGCTGACCCAGGAGTTGGCACCGTCGGTGACCGGGCAGGTACCGGCCTCGTGGCTCTTGGGGTTGGTGCCCAGCGAGCCTGTGCGCCCTCCGGGCTCGTGTCCCCAGTACAGCGACGACGAACTCCACCCGGTGGGGCGGTCGGTGCCATAGACGGCGGCCGGGGTGTCCGCGCACGACGCGGCGGAGAGCTGCTTCACATACAGCGAGGCATGCGTGACCACCGCGCCTTTGATGCCGCTGGTGTTCATCTGGTAGTAGGTGCGGGCCCGTTCACCGTTGCCGGGGGAGGAGTTGTCCCACCCCTCACGCGCGTTGGTCCCACCGGAGGTGGAGGTCGAGTTGTAGACGTTCCACCCGTTGTCGGAGATCCGCGCCCAGTCCAGCTGGGAGGGCCTGCCGCTCCACTCCGGGTCGACGTAGACCGGGTACGTGGTGCTCTTGGCGGTGAGCAACTGCTGGTCCAGGCCCAGCAGTTGCTTGCCGTTTCGCAGACTCACCCGCACCTGGGCGCGGTGCCTGCCGACCTTGGCGGCTGCCTTCCGCTCGGCACTGGCCAAGGAGACGGTCGCAGCGTGGGCCGAGGACATGCCGGAGGGCTTCGCGCCGGCGCTGTCCCACATCAGCGCGGTGTCACTGTGGAACACCGTCTCGCCGGTGCGCTCGTCGGTGGCCCGAGCCCCACCGTCACGCGTGGGAGTCAACTCGACATGGGACGAGGTGGTGTTCAGCGAGAGGCTTCGCAGGCGCGGATCGGCCGCCGCCTTACGGGACTTGACCACAAAGATCGAGGAGTAGCCGGAGGCGTCCGCAGTCAACTGCAGGTCCACCTGCGGCAGTACGTCGGGGTAAGTGGCGGTGTCCCCGGAGATCACCGGCTCGGGCAGCTTGCCCGGCCAGGAGAAGCCCAGCCTGTGACTGCCGTTGCGCATCGCGACCAGCGCGCCCGAACCGCCGTCGGAGAACGCCACGTCGGTGACCGCGGCCCTGGGCGCCCAGGTTCCGTTCGCCTGCCGCACCAGCTTCGTGTCGATCGGCACCCACTTCCCATGCCGCAGTGTGCGTTGCGGCATCGAGGAGTCGGAGCGGGTGAAGGTGCCGTCCGGGTTGGCCACCACCAGCGTCCCGATGTCGGTGAGCTGGTCGATCGTCACCGGCTCGCCGGTGGCCTTCGCCTGCGCGGACGCCGCCGACGTGGCGTTGAGACGCCGGGCGGCGGACGGGGAGCCGCTGCCCTTCGGCGTGGCCTCGTGCGCGGCGGCGGGCGGGGGTGCCGCCGCGGCCAGCGAAGCCGCGGTCAGGGCCGTGGCGACAACGGTGGCGATCGGTCTCGACAGCCGGCGTCTGGACATGCGCAAGAGACTGAGATGGACGGACATGAAGGTTGGGGTCCTCCGCTTTCAGGCGGTTCCCCCCGTGGGCCCCGCGCCGGAGTGCATTCTGTGGGGCCGATGTGAGCTGGGTCCATCATCGATTGATCGCTTCATGTCCGTACGAGGTCCGTTTTTGCCATATGGGAGTCCAATTGAGTTCAGATTTAGGGAGTTTCTTTGCTTTCCGTGTGCATGCACTTTGCAAGCGGTGTTGATCTCAGGCCCTAGCGTGAACCTTCCGCGAAGGGCTTGATCAACTGTGCCTCGCCTTTGGCGTGCGCTCAACTGCCTTGGATCGAGGCCGATAGGGCGCTCACAGCAACACCCGGGGGCGGCTTCCGCGTGCCCTGGGTCGGGAACGGGGGAGGGCTCACGATGACGCGAACTGCCGGGCTGGGGAGACGGATGCGACGGGGCGCCAGACGGCTCCGTGGCCTCAGCCTCCCAACAACAGGTGTCCTCCTGGTGAGCATGCTCGTCCCCGCCGCGGACGCGATGGCGTCGACGGGTTCGCACCAGCACGTCCCAGCCCCTGTGGTGGTCAAGGACAAGCGGATTCCCTTCACTCACGGGAAGCCGAAGGCGGCTGCGGCGTCGAAGAGGTTCACACACTTCGAACCCGCGGGGCACGCGTCGTTGCCGGGTGCGGGGAGCTCGACGGTGTCGCTGACCGCTCCGCCCACCGACGGGCCTTCCGCGCACGCGGCGGCGGGTTCGGCGTCCTCGCGGCGGACGATGCCGCGAGTGCGGGCGGGGTCGTCGCCGGTGCTGCTGTCGGCGGTAAGTTCGGGTACCACGGCGCGCCGGGTCCAGGTGACTACGGTCGACCAGAAGACCGCACGGGCCGCCGGTGTGCACGGCGTGCTGTTCACCCTGAGAAGCGTGGGCGGCGCCGACTCCGGCAGCGTCGGGGTCGACGTGGACGACTCGGCCTTCCGCAACGCCTTCGGCGGCGACTACGCCTCGCGGTTGCACTTGGTGCGGCTGCCTGCCTGCGTACTGACGACTCCTCGACTGCCACGGTGCCAGTCGCAGACGCCGCTGCGGACCAGGGCCGGCGCGCCGTTGTCGGCCCAGGTCTCACTGCCGGCGGCGACGACCTCCATGACTCTGTCCGCGCGTACCGCCGCGGACTCCGGCGGCATGGTGGCGCTGGCCGCGACCTCCGGCACGAGTGGCTCGTCCGGCGACTACACGGCGAGCAGTCTGTCGTCCGGTGGCACGTGGTCAACTTCGGGCAACACCGGGGCCTTTACCTACAACTACCCCGTCTCCGTGCCCGGAGCCATCGGCGGTTCGGCACCCACGCTGACCCTGAACTACAACTCGGCGACCCAGGACGCGCGTACGGAGGGCACCAACAATCAGTCCTCGTGGCTGGGCGACGGCTGGTCGACCTCAGACAACTACATCGAGCGGACCTACAAGTCCTGCAAGGACGACTCGTCGTCGGGCGCGCCCAAGAACGACGGCGACGAGTGCTGGGCGGGCCAGGTCCTGACCCTGTCGCTGGACGGGAAGTCCACGGCGCTCGTCTACGACGGGAGCACCAAGACGTTCCACCCCGCGCAGGACGACTCCACCACGAAGATCGAGGATCTGACCGGCGCCACCAACGGCACCGACAACGGCGAGTACTTCAAGGTCACCGAGAACGGCATCCAGTACTACTTCGGCTGGAACCGCCTGCCAGGCTGGAGTTCGGGCAAGGAGGAGACCAAGTCGGCTTGGACCATGCCTGTCTACAAGGCTCACGACGGCGTGTCGGACTGCCCGGCGGGCACTGACTTCGCGTCCAGCTCCTGCACTCTGGGCTATCGGTTCAACCTGGACTACGTCGTGGACCGCCACAGCAACGCGATGGCGTACTACTACGCGCCGGAGACGGGGTACTACGGCCCGAACATGAAGAACACCGCGGTGGCCTACACCCGCGGTGGGACGCTGAAGCGCATCGACTACGGCATGACCTCGTCCACGGTCTACTCGGAGACCGCGCCGGAGCAGATCCTGTTCGACGCGACGGCGGAGCGTTGCATCTCGGGCTCGCCCGCAGACAACACGTGCTCGGACTCCCAGTTCACCAAGTCCAACCCGGAGTACTGGCCCGACGTGCCGGTCGATCTGAACTGTGCCAAGGGCGCGACGGACTGCACCAACCACGGTCCCAGTTTCTGGTCGCGCAAGCGTCTGACCTCGATCACCACGCAGGTGCAGGTCGGCGGGGCGACCAAGCAGGTGGACCGCTACGACTTCACCCAGTCCTTCCCCGACGGCGGGGACCATGCCCCGACCCTGTGGCTGGACAGCATCAAGCACACCGGTCTGGACCTGCTCGGTGGGGCCTCCGCGAGCGCCTCCACCCCGTCGGTCAGCTTTGATCCGCCGTTGCAGCTGGCGAACCGGGTCGGGACGATCCCGCAGATGCCGTTGATGTACCACGACCGGATCCAGACGGTCACGACGGAGACCGGTGCGCAGACCACCGTGGTCTACGACACCCCGGACTGCTCCAGCGCCCCGGCAAGTGATCCGTCCGACCCGGCGGACGCGGCGGCGAAGGGATTCGCCTCGACGAACAAGCTGCGGTGCTTCCCGGTGTACTGGACGCCGGACGGACAGCCCGCGCCGATGCTGGACTGGTTCTCTCTTCACCCGGTCAGATCGGTGACCACGGTCGACCCGCACAACAGCTACCAGGACGGCACCGAGCCGGAGCTGCTGACCGAGTACTCCTACAAGGGGAACCCGGGCTGGCACTACGACGACAACGAGACGGTCAAGGGCAAGAACCGCACCTGGGGCCAGTTCCGCGGATTCCCGGAGGTGGACGTCACCACCGGGGACCCGAACGTCTTCCACTACACCAACGGGTCCAAGGTCTACGACCAGAAGAACCTGACCAAGACCTACTACTTCCTGGGCATGAACGGCGACACCATGCCATCTGGGACACGCACCGTGCCCGCGCTCACCAGCCAGGACGGCAGTGTCAGTGTCGCCGACGACAACCCGCTGGCCGGGCAGGTCTTCGAGACCGACACCTACACCGGTGTGAACGGCGACATCGACAAGGCCGTTGTCAACGTCCCCAGAATCATCGGCCCCACCGCCACGCGGAACCGGACCGGAATCGCGGACTTGACGGCGAACATGGTCCGCCCCGCCAGAACGCTGACCCGTCAGGCCGTCTCCTACGGCTGGCGGAAGACCGAGACCGACACCTTCTACCACACGACCCTGGGCCAGACCACCACCGGCATGGCCGTCCAGAGCGACGACCGCGGTGAGGCTAGTGCCACCGGCAACACCGCCAAGTGCACCTTCACCCGCTACCTCGACGGCACCCCCGCAACCGTGGTGGTCACCGCCGAGAAGATCGTCACCGACCAGGACTGCAACAGCTCCGGGGCCACCCCCTCCGGAAACCTGGTCTCCGACACCCGCACGTCGTACGACGGGCACGCCTTCGCCTACAACGGCGACGGTCAGTCCAACCCGGACCTGCCGAGTGCGGGTGACGCCACCCTGGTACAGAAGGCGACGGCGTCCAGCGGGGCAACCGCCACCAAGCTCGTCGACCAGACCCGGAGCACGTACGACTCCTACGGCCGAGTGGTACTGGCCACCCGGACGCCCAAGTCCACCGCCCCGGACGGCAGCAGCCTGGCCCAGACGGTGGCGACCTCGTACACGCCGGCCGGCGGCGCGCTACCGGCCAGCACCACCACCGCCACGCAGATCACCCCGGGCGTGACCTGCACACCGGCCACCACCTCGTCCAAGGACTGCCAGGTGGCGTCCTCCGCGCTGGACCCTGCCCGTGGCGTGCCCCTCACCAAGACCGATGTCGCCGGTCTGGTCACCTCGCTGTCCTACGACGCGCTCGGCCGGCTGACCGGCGTCTGGCTGCCCAACGAGAACAAGGGGGCCGGCGCCCCCGCCAGCATGACGTACAGCTACGCGCTGTCCGCCACCGCTCCTTCGGTGGTGTCCACGAATACCTTGCTGGACAACGGAAGTTACAGCGTCAACGAGACGCTGTACGACGCCATGCTGCGCACCCTGCAGACCCAGGTGACGGCGGAGAACGGCAGCACCACGGTCTCGGACACCCAGTACGACTCGCACGGCTGGACCGTGGTCACCAACAACAGCTACGCGATCTCCGGGAACCCGGGCTCCAGTCTGGTGTCGGTCTCCCAGGTGACCATCCCCGCCACCACCGTCACCGACCACGACGCGATGGGACGCACCACCCGGAGCACGGACGAGCGCGACGGGGCTCAGACCTGGAACACCCGCACCGCCTACACGGGGGACAAGGCCACCGTCATCCCGCCCACCGGCGCCGTCGCCACCACCACGGTGACCGACGCCCGCGGCCAGAACACCGAGCTCGACCAGTACACCGCGGCACCGACTGTGACCGGCAACGCGACCGACGGCTTCACTGTCACCGGCGGGACGTTCCACGCCACGCGCTACGGCTACGACGCGGCCGGCCGGCAGAACAAGGTGACCGGCCCCGACAACGCGGTGTGGTCCTTCGGCTACGACCTGCTGGGCCGCAAGACCTCCCAGACGGACCCGGACGCCGGCACCAGCCGATACGGCTTCGATGACGCCGGGAACCTCGTCTCCACCACCGACTCACGTACCAACGAGCTGGACTTCACCTTCGACCTGCTCGGCCGCAAGCTGACCGAGACGGACAAGGCGAAGAACTTCAAGGTCGCCTCCTGGCTGTACGACACCTTGCGGATCGGCCAGCAGACCTCGTCCACCAGCTATGCGCAGGGTGTTACGGGCGGATACACGGTCGCGACGACCGGCTACACCACCCTGGGCAAATCGACCGGCACGAAGATCACGCTGCCCGCGAGCGAAGCTCCGCTGCCGGCCAGCTACCAGACCACCTACGCTTACAGCGCCAAAACACAGTTGCTGACCTCGCAGATCGACCCGCGCACCCAGGGCCTGATCGGCGAGACCATCACCTACGGGCACGACGTGCTGGGCAACCCGACCACGACCGCGAGCAGTGCCCAGACCTACGTTGGCGCCACCGTCTACACCAACTACGGCGAGCCCTCGCAGCTCACTCTGGGGGCGTCCACCAACCCCGCCTGGGTCACCTACTCCTACGACGACCAGACCCGCAGACCCACCGGGCGGCTCATCTCGCGTACGCAGGCGCCGGGCCCGCAGGTGGACGACACCAAATACACCTACGACGCCGTAGGCAACCCGCTCTCCGCCGCCGACCAGCAGTCCGAGACCGGCAACACGGCCACCGACACCCAGTGTTACCAGTACGACACACTGGCCCGGCTGTCCCAGGCATGGACCGCGAAGGCCGCCTGCCCGGCGCTGGGCACCGCCCCCACCGCCGCGACCGTCGCAGCCACGGCCGGGTCGTACTGGCAGTCGTACAGCTATGACGCCATCGGTGGCCGCACCCAGGTGATCGATCACTCCACCACCGGTGGGGCGGACACCACCACCGGCTATGTCGACGGCTGCACCACCGGGTGCAATGCCACCGGCGCCCAGCCGCACACCCTGACCAGGACCACGGGCGGAAGCAACCCGTCCGACTTCGTGTACGACGCCGCGGGCAATCTGCTCACTCGCACCCCGACCGGCAGCGGGGCGGGCCAGAACCTGATCTGGGACGACGAAGGCCATCTGGCCCAGGTCGACACGACCGGAAGCAGCCCCACCACCACCAAATACGTCTACGACGCCGACGGTAACCAGCTGATACGCCGCGACCCCGGGAAGACCACGCTGTTCGCGGGCGACACCGAGATCGTCGTCAACACCGGCGTCATTCCGAGCGTCCTGCTCGGCGCCGTGCGCACCTACGCGCACGGTGGCGTCGGCGGCGCTGTCGCGGTCCGCTCCAGCCTGCCCGGCGGAGGCACCGACTACCTCTTCGGTGACCCGCACGGCACCGGCACCATGGCGATGGACACCACCACGCAGAAGGTGTCCCGTCAGCAGTACACGCCCTACGGGCAGCAGCGTGACAACGCCAACAGCACCGCGTGGCCCGACCCCACCCACTCGTACCTCGGAAAGTCCCAGGAAGCCGCAACCGGTTACACCGATGTCGGTGTCCGCAAGTACGACGCCGCGCTGGGAATTTTCATCAGCGTCGACCCCAAGTTCGAGGCCACCGACCCGCAGCAGCTCGGCGGCTACGCCTACTCCGGTGACAACCCCGTCACCAACGCCGACCCCAGCGGTCAGATGTACCCGGCGGACATGGGCGGCGGGTTCTCCTACCGCCCGCCGACAGACGCGACGGACTGGCTCTTCCGCGGTTCTACCGCGGGTTTCGGCGGTTCGCTGAACATCCAGTCCACCGGGGCCACGCCCACCTCTTCGGACCCTGGTGTCTCCGTCCACTTCGCCACCCAGGCAGCGAACGACTTTCACGGGCAGGGCGTGCTTCACATCCTGAACCGACAGGACCTCACCGATCTGGAAGTGGTGGACAACTACTACCAGTCGATCCCGCACGAGAGTGAGGTGTGGGTCGAGGGGTCCGCCACCGATCTCACCAAACGGGCCAGGGTGACGATCCCGGTCGAGCAGGCACGGAGCATGCTGTCCAAGATGGGCATCGACGTTGATCCGTCCACCAGGCTCGGCGACCTGGACGACAACCTTATGAATACCCCGAAATTGACCCCTGATCAGATCGAGGAGTTCGCCAAGAACGCCGGGGCCACCGGCGGTTCGGGCAGCGGTGCCGCCTCGGCCGCGAGCAAGCTGGCGGGTGGCGACGCGGGCTTCATCACGGTCGGCGGCGCGCTGAAGGGCAGCCTCTTCGTCGGCGCGGTGGCGCTCTCCGCCTACGACGTGGCCAAGGCACCGCCGGCCCAGAAACTCCACACCGCCACGCGGGACGCCGCGGGCCTCGCGGGCGGCCTCGCGGGCGCTGCCTACGGTGCGGAGGTGGGTGCGTCCATCGGTTCGGTCTTCCCCGGTGCGGGCACTGTCGTGGGCGGCGTCGTCGGGGGTGTCGTCGGAGGCATCATCGGCAGCGGTGTGGCGTCCGAGGTGGCCGACAAAGTCATGAATTGGTTCTGATCCTGAATGGAGGCATCCCCGGCATGACCGGTAACGAGCCTGAGGGACTACTGCGGGTGCTGATCGTGTACGAGCGGCCCTCGGCGAACAAGGTGATCTGTCACGCCCGCTGCATCAGTGTGGGGCGAAGTGTCTTCCCCGGCGATTCGGTGCTCCCGACGGACAGCCCACCGGATGCCGGGGGTCCCCCGGCCCGGGTACTCCGTATACACCGACAGCCTTACGGTGAGTTCACCGAACTGACCCCCGGCTGGAGCGCCGTCGTCGAGCTGGAGGGCGCGGACCTGTCCTGGGTGCAGCCCGGAACGAAGTGCCGGGTGGTTCCGGCGGCAACGGGCACGGAGCTGGGACAGACCGGCTGAGCACCGCCTCGGGGGGCAGCCGACCAGAATCTGTGCGGGGGTGATGAGCCCGAGGCTGAGGATCTCCCTTCCTGGATCCTCAGCCTTCGGCCCGGGCGGAGCCTCTGCGCACAGTCCGACCAACATAGACATCAGAGGGCGGTATATGGCGTGATGCTCCGTTTGTTGTCGCTGGAACGTGTGGCGCAGGTGTATCGGGGCTGATCGGGGAGTCCTGTCGTGCTGGAGTGTTCTTCGTGAGCGACCGCCAGCCCTACAGGAGCGACTTATCCGACGAGCGGTGGTCAACGGCCAGTACTTCAACAAGATG
The DNA here is from genome assembly GCF_036345175.1 of Streptomyces sp. NBC_00576. Taxonomy (NCBI): domain Bacteria; kingdom Bacillati; phylum Actinomycetota; class Actinomycetes; order Kitasatosporales; family Streptomycetaceae; genus Streptomyces; species Streptomyces sp. NBC_00576. The sequence continues at coordinate 7,717,906 of NZ_CP107780.1, forward strand.
AAGGCCGACTCCCGGAGCTCGAAGCAAGCCCGCAGCCCCGAACTCGCCCAGAAGCTGTGGATGCACACGGAGACCGTGCTCGGTCTCAGCAGCAACAGATGAGGAACAGCCCAGGCAGCCCTTCGTAAACGGTTCCAGGGCTGCGCAACGACGTGCAAGACGTCTTGCTAAGTCCCTTGCCCGACCTGCGTGCGGTGCCCGACCAGCCGCAGGACTTCATCCCCCTGGCGATGCTCCCCATCCGCCGCAGTCTCCAGGTCGGCTGGGGCACCACGGCCACGTCAGCGGCTGGCAAACCAGGGGTACCGGCATGAACTCGCTCTGGAAGAAGGCGATTGAGCCGGATAGGCTGATGAGACAACGTCTGGCCTGGGGAAATGGCTACAGAGACTCCGCCCCGAGTAGAGGGGCGGAGTCTCTGCGCGTTGGAAGGGGAATCCGCTGTGCGAAGGTTCCATGCCATCGGCTGAACTGGGCGGACGCGGCTGCTTCTGTGATATGGGTCCAACTCGAAGACGCTCAGGGGCCATTGAGGGGCCACAAGGACAGGAACAGACCGACAAGCACTGCACAGGGCTGACACGGATCGACACGTCTGACCTGCAAGAACGGCCCGAATCGGCACTGATCGGCAAGGACCGCCAAGATCCTCAAAGGACTCATAATCCGTCGGCCGTGGGTTCGAGTCCCACCCGCCCCACCTGCGCAGGCCTCTGACCTGCGGAAACGTTCTTTTCTGGGTGCCGGAGCGTCAACTATCGCTCAACGGACTAAATCCGCTGCTCGCGACTTCGCGAGCCGGTGTGGCCTCCGTCTTCTGTTGCTCCCCTGACCTGCATAGATGCACGTCGACGCACCCCGGGCGAACCCGGTTGTGGTCGGCTTCGCTGCGACAGCGCGATGGGTTGAGGCCGTCCTGAGGCACCGACGCGGCGAACAAGGTGACAATCACCGACTACACCCCGATCACCACCGGGCCACTGACCAAGGTCACGGTCACCGACCCCAAGGGCCAGAAGAGCTACACCTACCTCGACTACGCCCGCGGCACGACCGTCAAGTCCTATGACGTCAACACCAAGCTGACTGAGTCCACGTACGACGCACTGGGCCGGGCAATGGCTGTCTGGCTGCCCAACCGCTCTCGCTCCGGCGGATACGGCGCCAACTACACGTACGCCTACTCCGTCAGCAACAAGAATCCGTCCTGGTCGTCCACCTCGACGATTCGTGGTGAAGGCGTCTACAACACCACCTACACGATCTACGACTCGCTGCTGCGGCCGCTGCAGACCCAGTCGCCGACCGGGAACGGCGGCCGGCTGCTGACCGACACCCGCTACGACAGCCGCGGCCTGGCCTACGAAACGTACGCCGACGTCTTCGACTCCACCGCCACCCCCACGGGCATCTACGCCCGGGCCGAATACGGCGGCGCGCCGAAGCAGACCGACACAGTCTTCGACGGCGCCGGGCGTCCGACGACCAGCACCCTGTACATCTACGGCGTCAAGAAGTGGTCCACCACCACCGGCTACACCGGTGACTCCACCGCCACCACCGCCCCTACCGGTGGATCCGCGGTCCGCACGCTCACCGATGTGTTCGGCCGCACCACCGAACGCCGCGAGTACTCCGGCACCGACCCCGCCGACACCGCCTACGGTGCGGGCGTCGGCGCCGCCTACACCTCGACGAAGTACAGCTACACCCGTGACAGCAAGCCGGACACCATCACCGGGACCGGCGGAGCCCAGTGGTCCTACACCTACGACCTGTTCGCCCGCCAGACCACGGCGACAGACCCGGACGAGGGGAAGACCACCACCTCGTACACCGACCTGGACCAGGTCGCCGCCACGACCGACTTCCGCAACACCACCCTGCTCTACGGGTACGACGTACTCGGCCGCACGACGGACGAATGGCAGACCTCCAAGACCGACGCCAACAAACTCGCTCACTGGGCCTACGACACCCTGGTCAAGGGGCAGTTGGACTCCGGCACCAGCTACGTCGGCGGAATGGCGGGCACGGCTTACACCAGGAAGGTCACCGCCTACGACAGCCTGTACCGGCCGACCACCACCCAGCTCGTTCTGCCGTCCACCGACGCCTTGGTCACCTCGGGTGCCGTCGCGGCCACGCTGACGTCCTCGACGTACTACAACCTCGACGGCACCCAGCAGTATGTTTCCGAACCCGAGGCCGGCGGCCTGGCCGCGGAAACCGTCAACACCGGCCACGACACTGTCGGTTTGCCCACCACAGTCAGCGGCGCCAGTGACTACCTCCTCGGAGCCGCCTACTCCGCCGTCGGCCAGACCGAACAGTTCACCCTCGGCACCTCCTCGGCCGCCGGCACCAAGAAGGCCTACATCACCAACACGTGGGAGGAAGGCACCGATCGGCTCAAGCAGTCGGCCGTCACGGACCAGACCCACAACTACGAAACGCAAGAGCTGAACTACAGCTACGACGACGCGGGCAACGTCACCTCCATCACCGACCCAGCCACCCTCGGCGGCACCGGCAAGGCCGACTACCAGTGCTTCACCTACGACGGCCACCAACGTCTGACCGAGGCCTGGACCCCGTCCACCACCGACTGCTCGGCATCGGGCCGTACCACCGCGAACCTCGGTGGCGCCGCCCCCTACTGGACCTCGTACTCCTACACCGACAGTGGCCTGCGCACCACCGACACCACCCACACGTCAGCAGGTGACACCGCCAGGACCTACTGCTACAGCGCGACCCGGCCCCACGCGCTGACCGCCACCACCGCGGCATCCTCGTGCACGGGAGTCACCGCCGCCTACTCCTACGACCCGACCGGCAACACGACCGGCCGACCCAACGGCACTGATAAGCAGACCCTCACCTGGACTCCCGAAGGCCAGTTGGACACCCTCACCGAGAAGACCGGCTCCGGAACCACCAAGAGCACCACCAGCCACATCTACGACGCCGACGGCAACCTCCTGATCCGCCGCAACACCAGCGGAGAGACCGTCCTTTACCTGGATGGCGGCACCGAGGTCCACCTCGACACCTCGACATCGACCGCCAAGCACTGGGCGCAGCGGTACTACAGCGCCGGCGGTTCAGTCATCGCTCTGCGCACCAACAAGTCCGGCACTTCGACACTGACCTGGCTCGCGGCCGACCAGCACGGAACCAGCAGCCTCGCACTGGATGCCACGACGCAGGCCGTCACCAAGCGGTACACCAATACGTTCGGTGTCCCGCGCACCGGCAGCACCGGCACCTGGCCCGACGACAAGGCCTTCCTCGGCGCCTCCGCGGACCCCGGCACCGGCCTCACCCACCTCGGCGCCCGCGAATACGACCCGTCCATCGGGCGGTTCATCAGTGTCGACCCAGTCCTCAACCTGGCCGAGCAGCAGTCCCTCAACGGCTACACCTACGGCAACAACAATCCCGCCACCCTGGCCGATCCGGCAGGCACCGATCCGTGCGGCGGCCTCAAGTGCGGCCACGAAGGGGACAAGTGCAGCGACCCAGCCATCTACTGCTACGCCGAGAAAGCGGACGGCACAGCTGACACCACCGGCGCGGTCCCCTCCGGTGGCGGTACGGCCAGCACGAGCAGCACCGGCAAGACCACCAGCGGAAAGAAGAGCGGCTCCCACGGGGGCTGGCTGTCGAACACGGTGAACACCGTCGTCGATTACGGCTCCGCGATCTTCTCCCAGCCCGACGTCTGGTGGGGCGCCGCCGAAACCGGCGGAAGCATGTTCCTCATGGGCCTCGGCGGAGACGCCATCGTCGGCGGCGGCGCCCTGTGCCTCACCGGCGTCGGCTGCATCGCCGGCGCCCCCATCGCGGCAGGCGGCGCAGGCCTGATCGGCGCCGGTGCCGTTGGTGCGGCGGACGGGATCGGGCGCATCAACGATGGGCTGGGGAAGGCATTCACAGAGGCCAGCAGTGAATCGTCTGGATCCGCCTCTTCGGCGAACGGAGGCATGGGCGACCTGGTCAAGGTCAACAAACCCGATGGATCAGCGGACGCACTGGCCGAGCGTCTCGGCGGCGAATCGAGGGTGAGGTTCTCGAACGACCCGGAGGGTCGGGAATTCGATGCTGTGAGCGACACCTACGTGGCTCAGGCGAAACCCGAGAATTTTATCCTCGGGAAGAAATTTCGAAAGCAGGCTGCAGCTACTTTCCAGATGGCGAAGACTACTGGCCGGGTTCCTTACTTTCAGTTTGATGGCCCTCCTGGGCCGGGAGTTGTTGACGCCATCAGGAGATATACTCAGCGTTACCAGATGCCAGCAGTGATCGATACTGAACCAGTGATCGTCCCATAGGACGAGAACGACACCGAGGGGTGACGAAATCGTGGCCGTGTATGTGTCGGTACGGGGATGGCTAGAGTGCGACCGGGCTCAGCTTTTTGCGGTAAAAGAAATCATTGCGACACATTCCGATGACCACTATTCCGGTGGGTGGGGATTCCCAAAGCATCCATTTAACTGGACGTCTTATGTCTTTTACGGCGGCGACATCCAAGAGGGAGACGTGTCTTGGCTTCGGGAGCAGTTGGTTGAAATGGCCACCCTTCCACCCTCGGACGAGGAGGATTCTGATGTGCAGGGGCTCTTCATGCTGACGCACGAGATTGAAGGTTTGATCGAGTGGCAGATTCACGACGGGCATATCCATGTGCTCCCTGGCGAGGAGCGACACCAGTACCTGGGCTCGTTGTAGGAGGTTCGGGCAGGCGGTCGATTCCAATCCGGGCGAAGGGACCGTTTGAGCGCCCTGAGAGCTCGTAACACGATCATGGTCGTGCCTTCTTGAGGCGTCGCCAGCAGATGAGGCCGCAGGCCAACGAGACGAAGGCGTCGTGGAGTTCGGTTCGGCGTTCCCAGCGGACGGCGAGGCGTTTGAACTGGTGGAGCAGGGCGAAGGTCTGCTCGACGACGTAGCGGAGTTTGCCCAGGCCCTTGATGTTCGGGGCGCCTTTGCGGGAGATGACCGGCAGGATCCTGCGGCGTCGCAGCTCATGGCGCACGGCCTTCGAGTCGTATGCCTTGTCGCCGAGGAGCGAGTCGGGGCGTCTGCGCGGGCGGCCGGGCCGTCCGGCGACGGGCGGGATGCCGTCGACGAGGGCGAGGGTCCGGGTGACGTCGTTGACGTTGGCCGCAGTGGTGATGACCTTGAGCGGGGTGCCGCGTCCGTCGCAGATCAGGTGGTGCTTGCTGCCCGTCTTCCGCCGGTCGACCGGCGACGGACCGGTGTCGGCTCCCCTTTTTTCGCGCGGATGTGGGAGCCGTCCACACACGCGCGGGACCAGTCGAGTTCGCCGGCCGCGTTCAGCTCCCCGAGCAGAATGCGGTGCAGTTGCTCGAAGACTCCGGCCTTCTGCCACCGCTCCAGGCGCCGCCAGCAGGTCTGTCCCGAGCCGAACCCCAGCTCCAGCGGCAGGAGTTGCCAGGCTATGTCGTTGTGGAGCACGTACAGGATGCCCTGCAGACACAGCCGGTCCGCCACCGGCCGCGGCCCCGGCGACTTCTGCGGCCAGGGCGGCAGCAACGGCTCGATCAGCGCCCACAAGTCGTCGTCCACGATCCACGGCCGAGTGCTCACAACATCTCGAACGGCGGAATCGTCACATCGGTCACGCCCGACCAGGGCACTTCAACAAGATCGTATTACGAGCTCTTATGTGACTAACCGGGTCTGCTCGGAACACTGTGGGAGAAGTCTTACCGAGTTCATTGGAAAACCCGGTGTTGAGGTCACTGAGGGAAGTCATGGGTATCTTGAGGGAAGGGTCGTCAACGAGGGAACGCTCGAGGAGTTCAGGGACGCCTATGGCGCAGGTCGGGCCATAGATGTTATGACAAAGGCGATGGAAGCAGGATTCATTTCCGAGGGGGTTGGGATGGAAGACGAAGAGAAGTGAAGGAAATGTGCGGGATTGGCGTCGAAAGAGGAAGGTTGGATCATGAATGCCGTTACTGACGACGAGATCATTGCTGCTGTGCGTGCGGAACTTGCCTCAAAGGAGCCGACTGCGCCTGCGTCGCAAGATGCAGTGGACGGCGCGGAACGCGTAATCGGGTACCCCCTGCCCTCTCTGCTGCGGCGCCTGTACTTGGAGGTAGCCAATGGCGGGTTCGGCCCACGATCGGGTGTATTGGGAGTGCCTGGGGGAAAATGGCGTGGAGACTGGGCGGATATCGTGGACGTCTATCAGGCATTCTCCGCCGCTCCTGATAGCGAAGTTCCGGACGGATTGGTTTGGCTGTTCGATTGGGGAGATGCCATCTGGTCTCTCGTCGATTGTCGCGACTCAGTAGGGCTAATGTTTGGTTGGGACCCCAACAATGGTCTCGGGGGTGCTCTCTTTCCGACTGGACAGAATCTTGCCGGATGGCTATCTGATGCACTCGCAGGCAGAGAGAAAGTTCCCACGAAATAAAAGTCCGGTGCGCTCTCCGTGTATGTGAAGGTGAACCGCCATGATGGTGTCACCGGTTACAACCCGGTTGTTATCTTTGGGGAAGTCAAAGGCCCGTGGATCAGGGCTGACGCGTTCTCACGTGACGAGATGAAGGGGTACGCCGGGTTCGGCAGGACGGGGGTCAAGCTAGTTGCCCCGTTCGGGGTGAACTGGGGGGCGTCTTGCCCCACAGGTATCGCACCGGCACCGGAGGAGAAGGCCGGGTAGGCGGTTGCGCGAAGCTCGTGGTTGGGCTTGCAGAGTGGACTGTCGGCTGTCGGTTGTGGCTATGACGAGAACAAGGTGATCGCGGGGCATGCCGGGCCGGTATTGCTGCGTCGGCCCACCATCAGGCGGGGCCGACCAGCGCCACGAGGTGCTGCCGGTCAGCGTGTCGCACTCCACGACCACGTTCACCGTCTTTCTCAGACATGTGTCCGGGGTATCTCAATGAGTCCCTGACCGCGTATCGCAAGGTTTGCCGACGACTTACGCTGGCCGGGCTCCGCGCGGGACTCCGGCTCGGCTGTTTTCCGGGCACCGGGACCCTGCGGCGCCAGGGGAGCCGGACAGCCGCAAGCCATACGGGACAGTCCCGTACGGTTCGCGCCCGACCTTTCAGGAGTACGCACGTGAACGGCAAGCGCCGCCGACTTCTTTTGGCCGCCATCGACCCCATGCTCGAGCCCGGGGAGCAGGTTGAGGTGACGACCATCATGAACCTGAGTTCCGTCACCGTGCGCCGGACGGCAGCGTTCGCGGCAGCCTCGGCCATCCTGAGCGGCGGTGGAATGGCCGTGATCCCGGCGCCGACCCCCATGTACCTGGCGATGACCGACCGCCGCATCTTCATCTTCCGAGCGAACCCGATGTTCGCCCGGCCGGAAGAACACCTGATGACGATCCCGCGCGCCGGTCTCGTCCGCTCGGAGATCAAGGAGCGGGTGCTCAACTCATCCTTCATCATCTCCTCGAAGGACAGCGAGCAGGGCCTGAAAATCATGTTCCCGCTGGTCGGCCGCAAGGAGCGGAACGTGATATTGAACTTGAACTCGTGATGTCGGCCTGACCTCGGGTGTCGGCCGACATCAATCAACTTGCAGTAGCTGACTCGGCTTACCAGGCGGGGCGCTTGTCCTGACGGTCCGTCGAGAAGCCGGTGGGCACGGTTGCTTCTGTCCGCAACAGCAGGCCCGGGTCGGGCGGGAATTCATCGGTTGTCGGCGCTGGGCCGTGCAGGCGCCTATGGCCCGGGACCGGCAATTCGGCCAGCACACCGTCGCGCATCATCCACAGCCCGAAGCAGTCGTCCTCCTCGTCATGGATCAGCACCTGCACGCTCGCCGGATACGGCCACGCCAGGGATTCCAAGTGCCGCAGCAGACCTGACCGCGGACGAACGCGGTTGAACTCGATCATCCACCCGTCAACAAACATGTCCAGCCGCTCGAAGTGGCCCCGCCAACTGCGCGAGTCATCCGGCCGTGTCAGTGGCTCCATCACATCGTCCGCGTACGGCGCCAGCACGATGACCTGCGCAATTCTGCTCATGCCGAAGTATCAGCGCACTCCATGGGCCGGTGGCAATCGAATTCCGAGGCGACGGGCGAGGGAGGAGACCCGCCTGGGCAGCGGCAGCACCCAGTCAGCCGACGGGACCACATCCGCGAAGCCGATCACTTGTTGAGGGTCAGGCCCGTGCCGGCCAGGCAGCCGTCGATAACCTCCGGCCGGTACTGAAGCATCTTGAGCTTGCGTTTCACGGCGCCGGTGATCTGACTGAGGTCCGCAGCGGCAAGGTTGCCGATGTCGCGTTTGACCAGCGACCAGATGCCCTCCTGCGGGTTCAGGTCCGGGGCATACGTCGGCAGCTGGAAGACGGTGAGCCAGTCGGCATTGGCCTCGAAGAACTCCCGCAACGGCGCGACCAGATGCATGCGCAGGTTGTCCCACACGAGGACGATCGGGCCGCCCAGCTGCGTGCGGGCGCGGAGAATCAGGTCGCGGTAGTCCTTCCAGCCGAAGCCCTTCGGTTCGTCCTTGCGGCCCCGGTACTCACGGATCGCGTAGATCAGCCGGGACCGCTCACCGGGCTTGTAGCAGGTCATCCCCGCCATCGACACCCGGCCCGAGCCACGTCCACGCACGCGGACAACTGGGGTACTGCCTTGGCGGCCCCAGGTCCTGGCACGCGGCGGCGTCATCGACTGGCCGGCTTCGTCCTCGAAGACCACCCAGGCGCTGTTCGCCGCCGCGGTGCTCTTACCCGCGGCCAGACCTCCCGCTTCCACAGCTCCACCGCGTCGCCATCGCGCTCAATCGCGCGCCGAGCAGGCTGCTGCCAGGACCAGCCGTGCCTCCTCAGCAGCCGCCACGTGCCCTCCACGGTGTACGAGACGTGGAACAGCCGGCCGATCATCGTCTTCACCCGGGCCAGCGTCCACCGCTGATCGGTCCACCCATGGGCCAGCGTCCACCGCTGATCGGTCCACCCATGGGCCAGCGGGCCACGCTCCAACTCCCGCTCCAGCCTGGCCATCTGCGTCTCCGACAGGCGAGGCCGCCCCGGCGATCCCTTCGACGCCACACCGGCCAGGCCCTCCTCGCGCCATTGGCGCCGCCAGCGTTCCACCGACCGCTCCGAGACCCGCAACGCGGCAGCAATCTCCCGATTCTTCTCCCTGCCCTCGAAGCACGCCACGGCTTGGACCCGGACCCGCTCCCGCGCGGCCCTCTCGGCGTCGGTCAAGCCACCACCCTGCGGATATCTCACCCCACCAGGGCTACCGAGCCCACCTGCACGCTGTCCGGCGAACGGCCCGACATCACCCGATCAAGTTCAGTAGCGGCCGCCTTGCCTCTGGCCGACCGACTGCCCAGGACAGGGCGGGAGCGGAGTGACTGCCAGGACCATGTGGACGGGACGGCTCGCCACCGCACCCTTCCATGTCCGGGTATGGGCCGCTACGACGGGCTTGATTGAGGTCAGTGCCATGGGCTCAGCACTCATTTCCCCACCGCGGAAGTGTCACAAGACAGCACAGCTTCGGTGGTCCGTGGGGGGCATGCCCGGGTGGAAACGACGGAACGCGACGCCAGATGATCAAGGTTACTGAGACCGAAGATCGACCTGGAGCCGCGTCCGCGTGCCATCTTCTCTGATCAGCGTCCTCGCGCGCCGCTGCGAGGACGCCGCCGCACCCTGCCCGCCCACGAACCCCGGTGAACTGGCCACGCTGGCAGAGGTGTTCGAGCGTCTTCCGGACCCGCGTCGGGTACGCGGGCGCCGCTACCGGCTCGGCTCGCTGCTGGGGCTGTGCCTGGTCGCGGTGCTCGGTGGCGCGAAGTCGCTGGCGCAGATCTCCCGCTTCGCGGCCGACGCCCCACCCGAGGTACGCGACCAGCTGGGGCTGACCCGCGCCACCCCGAACGCCTCCACGCTCGGACGAATGCTGGCACGGCTGGACGGGGACACGGTCGACGATGCGGTGGGCGCCTGGCTGGCCCGCCGCGCCACCGATCCGGTCGACGAACCAGGCCGCCTCGTCGGGCTGGCCGTTGACGGCAAGACGGTCCGCGGCTCCCGCGCCGACGGCCATGCAGTCCACCTGCTGGCCGCCGCCCTCCACGACAGCCAGACCGTCATCGCCCAGCGTCAGGTCGCCGCCAAGAGCAACGAAATCTCCGCCTTCGCCCCGCTGCTGGAGCACCTGGACCTACGCGGCGCCGTGGTCACCGCTGACGCGATGCACACCCAGCGCGAGCACGCCCGCCACATCATCGCGGCCGGCGGCCACTACCATCAGTTCATCGAGTGGTTCGACCGCACGTACGCCGAAGAGAAGCGGGTCATGGTGTCCCGCGTCGTCTCCATCGCTCCTCATGCGAACGCCAAGAAGGCGTGCAGTGCACACGGTGCCGAGGCGGGCTGTACGCGGCTGGTAGCGGACGTCGTGTTGAACGACGGGGGCAGTGAGCACGTCGAGTGGGCCGTCTGTGCCCGCTGGCTCAAGGAGAACTCCGACGCGCACGCCTGGCTGCGGCGGCATCCCGTCGAAGCGGCCAAACTGGATTCGGTCTGATTCCGGTCTCGTAGCTCGCACCCTGTGAATGTGCGCTGGCCGGTGCAAACGCTCCCAGAGGATCCACCCCGCGCACTCTGGGGTAGGGACTCTGTGCGTTGGAAGGGGAATCCGCTGCGCGCGGGTTCGATTCCCGTCCTTCAGCTGGCGCGATCGTCCTTTACGTCTTCAGGTCGATCCTATCGGGCCTCATTGAGGCCGAGTTGAGGCCGAGTTGAGGCCGCAAGGATAGGAACAGGCTGACAAGGTCTGACTAGCCCAAACATGGATAGCTGTATCTGACCTGCGAAAACGTCAAGGATGAGCGTTGATCGGCAAGGACCGCCAAGATCCTCAAAGGACTCATAATCCGTCGGCCGTGGGTTCGAGTCCCACCCGCCCCACCTGCGCAGGCTTCTGAACTGCGGAAACGTTCATTTTTGGGTGTCGGACCGTCAACTTTGCCTGAACGGACTGAATCCGCTGCTCGTGGGTTTGGTGCCACGGCGGTCTGCGTCAGCTGACGCTCATCTGACCTGCATGTATACGCGCAGACGCGGAGCCGACGAGACCGGTTCTGGGCGTCTGTGCTGCGGCAGGGGCGCGATTTGAGGCCATCCTGAGGCCGCCGGTACCGGGAAGTGGCCGGGAGACTGAGTTCTGACCAGTCGTCTGTGCGTCGCGCAGGGAGTCCGATGTGGCAACTGTCTGGGTCTCCGGCCTTGTGAGGATTCTGTCCGGCGATGGCCAGTAGGGGCCGAGGAAACGGCCCCAACAGAAAACAGCCCAGCAGGGATCACTCGACGGTTGTCGGGGTGGTCGAGATCGAGTCTCGTTCGGGCAAGAGACCTGCGGTGATGGCTGTCCAATCATGGAGTGTGGCCCAGGGCTCTCGTGCCAGAGCACGGCGTAGGCGTGATCAAGGGTCAGGCAGCTTTCCCGCGGCGGCTTCGACGGCTGGGTGCGGCTGTACGTCCCACCGATACTGCGAGCTTGCGCAGCTGCCGCCAGTCAGGGGCGGATGGGTCTGGGGTGCATCTGGACGCTGTCCGGGAACGCGGACGCGCGGCTTGCCGGGTGCGATGCGGCAGTGCACGGGTGTGGGAAGGATCGTGGCCTCGCCGTCGAGGCCGACCTCGATCTCCGCGCGGTCGGCGTCGACGACCACTTCGCGGGCGGTCACGACCGTGAGTCCGTCCGGCTCCGGGTCCAGCCGGAGTCCGGCCGCCTCGGCCGCACTGTCCACCCTGATGCCCAGGACGCCGAGCGGTCCGGTGTCGAGTCGCTCGCGGCGGCCGAGACCTGTCGGATCTGCCGTGCCATAGGGGTTGTTGCTCACGAGGACGGCCTGCGGGGCGGTGAGCGTGGTGTCTGCGGCGCGCGCGGTCAGTTCTGCTCCGCGTTGGCGAGTGAGCAGGTCGGGCAGCAGGTCCCAGGTGGTGCCGACCTTGTCGTCGCGGTAGGCGGGGCTCTGGATGACTGCCGCGTACGCACCGAAGGAGGCGTTGTTGACGAAGGCGTGCTCTCCGGCGAAGCCGAGGTCCACGTGGAGTTCCACGCCGTCGGTGAGGGCGTCGAGGCAGGCGGCGGGGTCTTCGCGGTTCAGGCCGAGATCCATCGCGAAGTGGTTGCGGGTGCCGGCGCTGATGACGAGGAACGGTACGTCGTGTTCGGCGGCGACGGCAGCGACGAGTGCCTGGGTGCCGTCGCCGCCCGCGACGCCCAGCAGATCGGCGCCGTCCGCGACGGCCGACCGGGCCAGCGCGGCGACGCCCTGGTGATGCTCCGGGTCGAGCAGGACGACGCGCGCCCCGAGTCGCTCGGCCTTCTCCTTCAGGCCGAACGCCGCCACCTTGCCGCCGCCGGAGCGCGGGTTCATGAGGATGTATGGGTCAGTGCCCACCAGACGGCGGCCGCGGTGAGGGCCACACCCGCGAGTACGGCCACGAGCAGCAGGACGCCGCCCACGCCGCCGTAGCCGAGGGGGAGCAGTACCGCGAAGGCCGCCGCGGTAAGTGCCGTCCGCGCCGCCGACCGTTGCGCGCGACGGTCCGGGGCGTACGAGTTCACAGCCATGGTCGCCTCCAGTCGTCGGCGGACGTCGTAGGTACGTGATCTGGTGATTCAGCGGCTGAGGGTGCGGCCGACGGGCTGTCCGGGGCTGACGAGTCCGCTCTCGTAGGCGATGGTTACCAGGTGGGCGCGGGAGGAGGCGCCGAGCTTCCGCAGGATCCGGTTCACGTGCGACTTGACCGTGAGAGGACTGATGCCGAGCAGGTGCGCCAGCGTGCTGTTGTCGGGCTGGGTCGCGACGAGGGCGAGTATCTGCCGTTCCCTGGTGGAGAGTTGGTCCAGCATCAGGTTCGGAGGGGCGGCGGAGATCCTCGCGTCGGTGGACGGCGATGAGACGACTGTCCCGCCCCGGCCGATCAGGTCGAGAGCCATCACGAAGGGGGCGGCCTCCATCTGTCGGCCGAGGATGCCGGTGGCGCCGACGCGCAGGAGTGGGCCGACCTCCTCGGCGGGTGTGTCACCGATGACGGCAAGCGTGGTCCGGGCTGCGGCTCGGCGCAGGGGCAGCAGTGTCGTGGTGCTCGGGGAGGGAGCCAGTGCCAGGGCGTCGATGAGGAGGATGTCCGGCCTCATGGAAGGCAGCTGGGCCAGAGCATGGGCGAGGTCGGGGATCTTGGCCTGGACGGTCAGGAGGGCGGAGTCCTCGATGATGCGCGCGTAGGCCTCGCGCAGGAGGGATGGGCCGCCCGTCAGGAGTACCCGGTGCATCGTTCGTCCTTTGGGTCGCCTAGGGGAGGGGAGGGGAGGGGAGCGGGGCTTCGGGCGGTGACGGTGCCGCTCGGGGTGGGCTCGCGAGGTGGCCGACGCCGCGAGCCCACCGGATCTACCGGTATGTACCCGGAAGTACTCAGGAGACGCGCTGGGGTTCCTTGTCGTCCGCCGGTGTGGCCTTCTGGAGGCTGGTGCCTTCGATGTCGAGGTCGGGCAGGATCCGGTCCAGCCAGGTCGGCAGCCACCAGGCGCCCCGGCCGGCGAGGGCGAGGACCGCGGGTACGAGGGTCATGCGTACGGCGAAGGCGTCGATGGCCACGCCGACGGCGAGGGCGAACGCGATGGGTTTGATCAGGGCGTCGTCCAGGGGGAAGAACCCGGCGAAGACGGTGAACATGATCAGGGCGGCCGCGGTGACGACCCGTACGCTGTGGCGCGCGCCGTCGACGACCGACTGGCGGGCCCGGCCGGTGTGGGCCCATTCCTCGCGCATCCCGGAGACGAGGAACACCTCGTAGTCCATGGCGAGTCCGAAGAGCACGCCGGTCAGGATGATCGGCAGGAAGCTGACCACGGGGCCGCTGTGCGGCACACCGAGGACGTCGGCCAGCCAGCCCCACTGGAAGACGGCGACGACCAGGCCGAGCGAGGCACCCACCGAGAGCAGGAAGCCGACGGTGGCCTTGACGGGAATGACCAGCGAGCGGAAGACGATCATCAGCAGGATCAGGCTGAGGCCGACGACGATGGCGACGAAGGGGAGGAGGGAGTCGCTGAGCCGGTCGGAGACGTCGATGTTGACCGCGGTGGTGCCGGTGACCGCGATGGTGGCGCCGGTGTTCTCACGGATGTCGGCGCCCGTCTTGCGGATGTCGCGGACGAGTTGGTCGGTGCGGACGCTGTCCGGGCCGGACTTGGGGAGGACGGTGATGACGTTCTGGGCCGGGTCGCTGGTGGGCTGGGGCGGCAGGACGGCCTGGACGTTCTTGAGGGTCCGCAGCTTCTGGGTCACTTGGGCGCCGGCTTGTGAACTCGCCGCACTCGTACCGTTCTTGGTCTCGGTCAGCACGAGGAGCGGGCCGTTGAAGCCGTCGCCGAACTTGTCGCTGATCGTGTCGTAGGCCTTGCGTTCGGTGGAGGCGTGCGGGGCGGAGCCGTTGTCGGGCAGGGCCAGACGCAGGTCCGTGGCGGGCAGGGCGAGGGTCACCAGGATGCCCGCGACGGCCAGCACTGTCAGCAGGGGTTTGGCGATGACCCACTTGGTCCAGCGGGCGCCCATGGTGGTGCGACCGGTGTCCCCCTCGGTGTCGGCGGCCCGCTTCGCGGCGCGGCTGCCGGGCTTGGGGGTCAGCCGGGAGCCGGCGAATCCGGTGACGGCGGGCACGAGGGTGATCGCGGCCAGTACGGCGATCAGTACGGCTCCGGCGGCCCCGAGGCCCATCGTGGTCAGGAACGGGATGCCGATGACGCTCAGGGCGGCGAGCGCGATGATCACGGTGGTGCCGGCGAAGACCACGGCGCTTCCGGCCGTGCCGGTGGCCAGCGCGATGGATTCCTTCGGGTCGGTTCCGCGGGCCAGTTGCTGGCGGTGGCGCGAGAGGATGAACAGGACGTAGTCGATGCCTACGGCCAGGCCCAGCATCAGGGCGAGCGTGACCGCCGTGGACGAGATGCTCACCGCGGGGGCCAAGGCCAGCAGCCCGGCGAGACCGACCGCCACACCGATCAGCGCGGGCAGCAGTGCCATGCCGGCGGCGAGCAGCGAACCGAACGTGACGACGAGGACGAGCAGGGCCACGGCCACGCCGATGATCTCCGAGGGGCCGATGTGGACGCCCTTACTGCTGTAGACGGAACCGCCGACCGAGGTCTTCAGCCCGCCCTTCTCCGCCGCCCGGGCTGCGTCCTCGATCGCGTCCACGGATGAGGTACGGACCTCCGCGTGCTGCACCGGGTACTGGACCTGGACGATCGCCGTGGTTCCGTCGGCCGAGACGGCGCCGGTGGCGCGGGGGTCGGCGACCTCGCTGACCTGGGGAGCCTTCTCGGCCGCCGTCACGGTCCGGGTGATGGCCGCGGCGTAGGGCG
The DNA here is from genome assembly GCF_036345175.1 of Streptomyces sp. NBC_00576. NCBI lineage: Bacteria > Bacillati > Actinomycetota > Actinomycetes > Kitasatosporales > Streptomycetaceae > Streptomyces > Streptomyces sp. NBC_00576. The sequence goes on from NZ_CP107780.1 coordinate 7,733,317, forward strand.
CTTCGGTGAGCTGGTGGCCCTCGGGGGCGGTGAAGACGATCTGGGCGCCCGCGCCCGAGGCTTCCGGAAGGGTCTTGCTGAGGCTGTCCAGCGCACGCTGGGACTCGGTGCCGGGCACCGAGAAGCGGTCGTCGAGCTTGCCGCTGAAGACGCTGACACACGTGATGAGCGCGGCCAGGACGAAGAGCCATATGCCCAGGATCAGCTTGCGGTGCCGGTAGGCACTGAGGCCCAGCCGGTGGAGCAGGACGGCCATGACGAACTCCCTAGGTCAGGTGGGGATCCCCGCACGCCTGATCGCGGACACGGGCGGCGGAAGCGGAAGGGACACCGGTCGGACTCCGGCCACATGACGAACCACGTGACGGGCCGATGCCGACAGGCGTCTCGATCGAGGGACCGACTTTATCACTTGCTCAAGTCGAACGACCGAGTCGTTCGACTGTCGCCTGAGTCACTTCGGGCGTAAGTCCAGGTCACGCGGCTATCGGATGGCTTTGTCTTGCGATTGAATCGAACCAAGTTCCACGTCACCGAATGTGCCGCCATGGACGCCCCCGTCGAGCGCGTGTGGAAGGTCATCTCCCGCACCGACCGTTACGCCGCTGCGGTCGACGGCGCCCCGCCGCACGATCCGGCGAAGTGCGAGCCGGACCGGAAGCGGCCGCCCCACAGGTACCGGCGCGCGTGCGTGTCGTACTCCTTGCGCGGCAGCCTTGTGAGTGTCGGGCGAACGGTCGAATGGGGGGCATCTGATGAGTCAAGGCACCTTGGTCAGGCGGCAGTTCGGGCACCGTGCCCGGCTTGCGCTGTCGCCTGCCGAGGTGTCGACGGCCGATGCTCAGGCGCACGCGGCCCGCACGATGTGGAATCTGCTGCACGCGTGGTGGCAGATGACGCCGAAGGACCAGCGGACGCTCGCGCGCGCCCAGGACGAGTAGCCATCGCTCGGGACGCGTGCCCGGAGGGGTCGTGCGGTTCGGCACAGTCGTGTTCTTCCGTCGTCGAATGCGTCTGGGACTGGATCCGAAACGGGCGCATGACAAAAGCCCCTGACCGACCTGAGGGTCGATGGGGGCCCGGTCAAACCGTCAGTGTCTGCGCCCGGTCAGGCGCAGAGCGGCAGCAGAACGACGTGCCAAGTGCTCACAGCGCGTCGGTACCTGGCCCCACCGCGCATGAGCCGTTCGCCCTCGGCATCGACGGTCCGGAAGCACCCGGTGCGGAAAAGCTCAGCCGAGTGGCTGAGGATCTGCCCGGTCGAGGGGAGGGACTCTCGCCGCACCGGCCGAGACCGGAAGCTGCTGGGTGAAATGGCGGGCGGCGGCCAGGAGAAGAACCGCCAGAGCGGCCGGTGCCGCGTAGGCGAGACGGAACTGGCCGGTGGAGCCGAGGAGCCCGCTCACGGCACCACCGACGATGACACCGATGTAGTTGAAGAGGTTCAGGCGCGCCAGGACCGCCTCCGAGGCAGCGGGACGCAGCCGCGCGGCGGAGGCCAGACACAGCGGAGCCAGGACGGACGCCCCCAGGCCCACAGCCCCGGCCGCGAGAACGGCGAACGGCCAGCTCGGCGCGGCGGCCATGCCTGCCAGAGCCGCCGCGACCAGCAGGGCCGCGGTGCGGACGACGGCGACCGCTCCGAACCGTTGCACGAGTCGGTCGGTGGCGGCGCGGCCGGCGACTGTGTCGGCCTGGTAGGCCGCGTACGCCAGTGGCGCGACCGTGAGAGACGCGGCGAGGGTTTGGTGGAGGTACACCGCCGACCAGGCCGAGACGGTGGAGTCGACGACGGAGACGACGAGGAGGACCAGGCCAAAGGGGATGAGCCGGATCCACAGGCGGCGCCCGAGCGGCGGCTGTGCGGTGGTGTCCGACGGCCCTGCGGAGAAGGAGGGGAGGGCATGCGTGCGCATACAGAGGGCGAGGAGCAGCACGATGCCTGCCTGAACGCTCAGGCCGGCGGCTATGGGCCACTCCAGCCGGGCGGCCCCGGCGGTGAGCAGGGCCGCGACCACGCCGCCCACGCTCCATGCCGTGTAGAGGGAGCCGAAGATGCTGCGGCCGTAGGCGCGTTCGATCGCCGCTGCCCGGGTGTTGGCCCCGACATCGAGGGCACCGACGGCGAGCCCGAAGAGGATGTACGCGCAGATGACGGTCGCCTCGTTGGGGGCCCACCCGATCAGCACCAGCGTGGCGGCGGTCGTCAGCATGGCCCCGCGCATCGTGGCGACGGGACCGGCGCGGCGGATCGCGGCCAGACCCAGGAAGCTGCCACCCCCTGCCATCAGCGCCACCGCGACCATCAGGCTGGTCGTCAGGAGCGGAGCCAGTTTCAGGTGTTCCGTGACAGCGGGGATGGTCGTGTACACGGCGGCGACGGACACCCCTTGTACGGCGAACGCGAGGGTCGCGCCCCTTCGGGCGCCAGTCTTGGAGACCGGGTGCATGGCCCTCGCCCGGGGTGGAGCATGAAAGGACATGATGCTGTCGCACCTTCGTTTCCTGTGTGCGCTGGAGTGACCGGTGGAGGAGCAGCGAGTCGAATGCCGTGCGGGTTGCGGAAACCGTAGCCAGGCGCGGAAGGCAGACTCAGGACGCCAGGGGCCGTCCAGGGGACTTCGGCGGCCAGAGCGCGCGACCGATGATGCTGGCTGCCTACGGTGATCGCCGAGGAGAAGAGGCGAAAGTGAGTGCGATGTCCCGTGCCCCCGGCCCGGCGGACCCTGCTGGGACCAGTCGCAGTACGTCGGCGACGATCCAGCCGAACATCCTGCGCTATCTCGTCGTGGTCGCCGCCGAGCGCGGTGTCGATCTGCGGCCCCTGCTGAAGCAGTTGGGACTGGACGAGACGGTCATGCGCTCCGCCGCGCTGCGGGTGTCGTACCGGCAGGGCAGCGCGGTGATCCGCCGTGCGCTGGAGCTCACCGGGGACGAGCACTTGGGGCTGAGGGTCGGCTCGGCGCAGCATCTGACCGCGTGGGGCCTGCTCGGCTTCGCCCTGATGGCCGACGACACGCTTCAGCACGCCATCGAGACCGGGGTGAAGTACCAGAACCTGTCCGGGGCGATGATGGTGTGGTCGGCCGGTGTGGGTGAGGAGGACGACGCCTTCGTGCTGCGCGCCGATCTTCCCGATCCCGCCATGGACCCGGCCGTGGCGTCCTTCCTGATCGAGGAGGCGTTCGCCTCCGTGGTCACCCTGTCCCGGCTGTCCGTCGGCCCGGCCTTCGCGCCGAGGGCGGTGGAGTTCTCTTTTCCGTCACCGCGCGAACTCGACCTGTACGGCAGCCTGTTCGGCTGTCCGGTCCGCTTCGGTACCCCCGCCAACCGCATCGTCATCGACCCCGCGTGGGCCCGCACCCGGATGCCCGGCCGGGATCCGGTGAGCTATGCGTCGACGATGGAGATGCTCGACGCGCAGATGGCTTCCCGCCGTGATCAGCAGGATCTGCTGGAGGTGCTGGAGATCTCCGTCGCGCAGGGCCTTCCGGTGGTGCCTTCGTTCGGTGAGCAGGCGCGGCGGCATGCGACGAGCGAGCGGACGCTGCGCCGTCGGCTTGCCGACTGCGGCACGACGTACGAGGCACTCGTCGAGGGAGTGCGCCGGGAGCGCGTCGAACAGCTGTTGCTCCGCCCGGAACTGACACTGCGCGACATCGCCCGCCGGGCGGGATTCTCCGACGAACGGGCGCTGCGCCGCGCGGTACGGCGCTGGCACGGCGCCTCCCCGGTCCAGCTGCGGGAGCGGATGCTACGCGGGGCGGGGCACACCGAATGACGTGTCGGCTACCGCGCCTGCCGGCTGTCGGCTCGGGTCAGCGGGCGCGGATCCAGATCGTCTTCTCCCGGGTCCACTGGTCGAAGGCGTTGGTGGACTTCTCCACTCCACCGAATCCCGACTGCTTCCAGCCGCCGAACGGTGTGGTGATGTCACCCTCGCTGTAGGCGTTGACGGAGACCACGCCGGCCTCGATGCCGCGGGCCAGCCGCAGCGCGGAGTCGAGGTCGCGGGTCCAGACCGAGGCGGCGAGACCGTACTCGGTGGCGTTCGCCCTGCGTACCGCCTCGTCCTCGGAGGTGAAGGTCTGGACGGTGACGACGGGACCGAACAACTCCTTGGTGAGGACGTCGCTGCCGTCGGGGGCGCGAGTGATCACGGTGGGCGGGTAGTAGGCGCCGCGCGGAGACAGCCCGTGGGGCAGTCCCCCGGTGTGGATCTGGGCTCCGCCGGCCCGTGCGGCCTCCACGGCTCCCGCGACCCGGTCGAAGGCGGCGTGGTTGATGAGCGGCCCCATCTGCGTGCGCGGGTCGGCCGGATCGCCGATGACGAGCTCGCTCGCTGCGGCCGTGAACCGCTCCAGGACCTCCTCGGCGATACTGCGGTGAACCAGAACCCGGGAGCCGGCCGTACAGTTCTGCCCCATGGTCAGGAACGCGGCCTCGATCATGTTGTCGATGAGCTCGTCGCCGTAGGAGAGCGCGTCGGCCATCAGCACCTGGGGGCTCTTGCCGCCCATCTCCAGCGAGACGCGCTTGAAGTTGCTCTCGGCGGCGTTCTTGAGGATGCGGCGGCCGGTCGCGGTGGACCCGGTGAAGGAGAGCGCCCCCACGAGGGGATCACGGGCGAGGGCTGCCCCGGCTTCGGAACCGTACCCGGGCAACACCGTGAGCACCCCGTCGGGCAGGCCGGCCTCCGCGGCGAGCGCGGCCAGGTGCAGGGCCGAGCGCGGGGTCGCCTCGGCGGGCTTGACCAGCAGACAGTTGCCCGCGGCCAGGGCAGGTCCGAGCTTCCAGGCGGTCATGGCCAGCGGGTAGTTCCACGGCAGGATCGCCGCGACGACCCCGACCGGTTCGCGGCTCATGAGACCGAGACCGTCTGGCCCGCTCGGCGCGACCCGGCCGAAGACCTTGTCGGCCGCCTCGGCAAACCAGCGGATCGACTCGATCGCGCCCGGTACGTCGCCCGTACGGCACTCCGTGATCGGCTTGCCCGCGTCCTCGCTGTCCATCCGGGCGAGGATCTCCGCGTCGCGTTCCATGAGGTCGGCCAGCCGCAGCAGCACCGCGGCGCGCTCCCGGACCGGCAGCCGCGACCACACCCCGGCGCCGTGGGCCTGCCGGGCCCGCTCAGCGGCCTTGGCAACGTCGTCGGCGCTCGCGGCGGGCAAAGTGGTGATCGGCTCACCGGTGGTGGGATTGACGACCAGCAGCGTCTCGTTCGTGGTCATGCCTCCTCCACCAGCTCCCAGCACCCCTCTGTCCGGCGGACCAGTCCGCGTCGGCGGAGTTCCTCCAGATAGCGAGCCATGCCACGGTCACCGCGCTTGCGGAACAGCGGGAAGACCCGGGGCAGCAGGTTCGGCATGAGCATCGCGAACCGCACCAGACGGGACTCACCGGGCCGGGGGTAAGCCTCCAGCCGGGGCTTGTCCAGCAGGCTCACCACGGCCGCGACGACGTCGGCGGGCTGCTGGGGCCGGTCCTGGAACTGCATGGAGTTCCCGCCGTCCACGGCCTCCTGACGCAGCATCCGGGTGTCGGTCGCCGACGGGAGCACCGACCCGGCCAGAATGCCCTTGCTCCTCAGGTCGAGCCCGATGGCGAGCATCGCGCCACGCAGCCCGAACTTGGAAGCGGTGTAGATCGGGGTCTCGCCCAGCGGGAAGATCCCGCCGAGGGAGACCGTGGTGACCACCCGGGCGTCCCGGGAAGCCATGAGAAGAGGAATGGCGATCCGGGTCGCGACCAGCGGTGAGGTCAGGTTCAGGGTGATCTCCCGCTCGATGCTCTCGACGCTGCGCACATCGAAGCGTTCCGCGCTCGTCATGCCCACGTTGTTGACGAGAACGTCGAGACCACCGTGGTCCTCGGCGACCACCTCGAACAACCGCTCCACCTGCGTACGGTCCATCAGGTCACAGCCGATGCCCGTGTGCCCGTAACCGGGCAGCTCCGCGGCCAGCTTCATGGCGCGGACCCCGTCGATGTCGACGACGACACAACGGGCGCCGCCGGAGGCGAAGCGGCGGCACAGCGCGCTGCCGATGCCGCCCGCGCCGCCGGTCACCAGCATGATTTTGCCGGTGAAGTCGAACCCGCTCATGCCGCCCTACCTTCTTGGATACGTCCCGCGAGTTCGCGCCTCTCGGACAGCGCGTGCGGCGACCTGCCCTGGATACGCCAGCCCATCTCGCCCGCGACCTTGCCCAGATACTTCACGAAGGCCCCGCTGTCGACATAGCCGGTGTGGCGGGGCGAGTCGACGAACCGCAGCCCACCGGACAGATCCGGGCGGTCTGAGCGGATCAGGCGGGCGAAACGCTCCGCGTTCGGCAACCGGTGCCGCGCGTCATGGACGTACCCGGCGATCAATTGCGCCTGGGAGTCGAAGAGCTGGTACGCACCGGAGTTGGTCTCGACGAAGCCGATGCCGAACAAGCCCTCGTGCTCGCGCGAGAACGACGACAGGTACAGGTCCGGGTGCTGCTCGTCGCCGAAGTACCGCTGCGCGACCGGCACTTTGTGGACATAGCCCGTGGCCAGCAGGACGAGATCGAAGTCGTCGCTCGTGCCGTCGGTGAAGTACACGGTCCTGCCCTCGGTGCGGGCGATCCCCGGTTTGGCGGTGATGTCGCCGTGCTGGAGGTGGTGGATCAGCATCGAGTTGATGGCCGGGTGGGTCTCGAACAGCTTGTGGTCCGGCTTCGTCAGCCCCAGCTGCGTCGGGTCACCGTTGATGATCCGCAGGAGGGCACCGAAGACCCGCTGCGCCAGCCACATCGGCAGGTGCGGCCCACCGTTGGCGATGGTGTCCACCGGCCGGCCGAACAGGTGCTTGGGGATGAACCAGTAGCCACGCCGCATGCTGATCACCGCGTGGTCCGCGGTCCGGGCCGCGTCGCAGGCGATGTCGCAGCCGGAGTTGCCCGCGCCCACGACCAGGACCCGTTTGCCCCGCAGCTCCTCCGCGCTGCGATAGCCGACGGTGTGCCGGACCTCTCCGCTGAACTCCCCCGGCAGGTCGGGGATGTTGGGGTGCCACTGCGAGCCCGTACACACGACGACCTGACCGTGCACGCTTTCCCGCCCGTCGGCCCGGGTGACCGTCCATGTGCCGTCCGCGTTCTTCTCGACGCTTTCGACCTCGACGCCGAACTCGATGCGGTCCGTCAGCCCGTAGGCGTCGGCGAAGGACCGCAGGTACGACAGGACCTGCCGGCGGGGCGGGTAGTCCGCGAAGTGGTCGGGCATCGGAAAGCCACCGAATCCCGACAGGGTCCTGCTGGAAATGAAGTGGGCCGACTCGTACATCGGGCTGCCGGGATTGTCGATGTCCCAGATACCGCCGGGCCCGGTGTGCCGCTCCAGGTGCGTGTACGGCAGATTCCGCTCCGCCAGCGCCCTGGCGACCGCCAGCCCGGCAGGTCCCGCCCCGATCACGCACGTATCAAACTGGCTTTCCCTCACGGGCCTGCCTCCTCGTTCGACCCGCTTCACGGGCGTTGGAGGAAACGTATTCACCCGCCGTTCAGCGGGAACTGACCTGCGCGGCCACGGACCGGACCTCAGCGGCCGCACCAGCACGAGAGTGCTTCGACCACCACCGTGCCGTAGGTGCGGGCGATGGCGGTGGTCGTCTGGTGCTGCCAGTCCGCGGCCCGTCGCTTGGCTTTCGCTCGGAGCTGGGCGCTCTGGTCGTAGGTGCGCTGCAGGCGGCGTGAGGTGCGCTCGCCGGGTTTGCGGTGCTGCTTGCGCCGGGCGGCTCGCTGTTCCAGGCGCCGGAGCCTGGCCTGTCCCTTCTCGGTCAGCCACTGGCCGTGCTCGTACGTGCTCCCGTCGGAGAGGGCGAGAGGTACGGTGACGCCCACGTCGATCCCGACCTCGGGGCCGGGGTGCGGCTCGGGCTCGGTCTCCTGGGTCGTCACGCGGAGGGCGATGTGCCAGCCGAGCGCGTCTTTGACGAGCAGGGCTCCGGTGATCCGGTTCTCGGTGTCGGCGTGCTTGCCGACGGGGAGGTCTTTGGTCCAGCGGAATGGGACCCGACCGATCTTGGACAGGTTGACCATGCCCCAGCGGCGGTGCACCCGCTTGATGCTCAGATCCCGGCTCTGCGGGACGTCCACCGACATGACGGACCGGAAGCGTGCCTTGAACTTCGGGGCGTCCGCCAGGCCCTCCCAGCATGTGCGCCATGCCTGGACATACGTCTTGAGCACCGCCTGCGCGGCCTGTGCGAGCAGGACGGCGAGGAAATCGAGGTCCTGGCGGGCCTGGCGGATCGCGGCGTCCGCACTGGCCGCAGCCATGTATCCGGTCACCTTCTACCCGCCCAGTTGTGTCTGGGTGGAGCCACTGCGTGCTGGAAGGGGAATCCGCTGCGGACGACTTCAGGAAGCTCTGCCGAGCTGGCGGGATCACTCCCGACGGCTTCGTTCTGGCTCCTTGCGGCCTCATTGAGGCCGAGTTGAGGCCGCAAAGACAGGAACAGACTGGCAAGGACAGAGGAGTACCCACATCGATAACTGCATCTGACCTGCGAAAACGTCAAGGATGAGCGTAGATCGGCAAGGACCGCCAAGATCCTCAAAAGGACACATAATCCGTCGCCCGTGGGTTCGAGTCCCACCCGCCCCACCTGCGCAGGCTTCTGACCTGCGGAAACGTTCATTTTGGGTGTCGGACCGTCAACTTTGCCTGAACGGACTGAATCCGCTGCTCGTGGTGTGAGCAGCGTCGCCGTCCGCAGCAGTTCGAACTGGCCTGACCTGCACAGATGCGCGGGCACCCACGGCCCGGGAAGTCACTGAATATGCCCAGCGTGAGCGACTGGACGTCGAATTCGGGACGCTCGCAGGACGCAGGGAATCGCAGGTGGTCGTCACCCGGCCTCGGGTCTCGTGGCTGTCCCTGCGGCTGTGGATGCGCGGGACGATCCCTGCGGCAGCCTGCTTTTCGACCTGCGGTTTCCGTTGCCGTTTGAGGGAGGCGCACGCGGCTGCCTGGGGAGCCGACCCCTCGCGGGGCGGCGGGCCGGCCTCCGCTTACGTGGTCGACGGGCTCAGGTCCAGAAAGGCGCCGGCATCGGTGGTCCCGTACGTTCGCGGACGTCCGAGAGGGCCACTCCGGGGGCGAGTTCGACCAGGGAGAGGCCGTCGGCCGTGATGTCGAGGACGGCGAGGTCGGTGATGATGCGGTGGACGCAGGCCTGGCCGGTCAGCGGGAGGGTGCATTCGTTGACGATCTTCGGTGTGCCGTCCTTGGCGGTGTGTTCCATGAGGACGATGACCTTGCGCGCGCCGTGCACCAGGTCCATGGCACCGCCCATGCCCTTGATCATCTTGCCGGGTACGGTCCAGTTGGCGAGGTCACCGGCCGCGGAAACCTGCATGCCGCCCAGCACGGCGACGTCGATGCGGCCGCCGCGGATCATCCCGAAGGACTGGGCGGAGTCGAAGAACGCGGCGCCGGGCAGCACGGTGACGGTCTCCTTGCCCGCGTTGATCAGGTCGGGGTCGACCTCGTCGTCGTACGGGTAGGGGCCGGTACCCAGGATGCCGTTCTCCGAGTGCAGCACCACATGGACGCCGGGCGGGAGGTGGCCCGGGATGAGGGTGGGCAGTCCGATGCCCAGGTTGACGTAGGAGCCGTCAGACAGTTCATGTGCGGCGCGGGCCGCCATCTGGTCGCGGGTCCAGGCCATCAGTGCTGCTCCTTCCGAGTGCGGACGGTGCGCTTCTCGATGCCCTTGTCGTCGGCGGGGACGGGGCCCACGATCCGGTCGACGTAGATGCCGGGCAGGTGGACGGCGTCGGGGCCGATGGCGCCGGGTTCGACGAGTTCCTCGACCTCGGCGATCGTGATCCGGCCCGCCATGGCCGCCAGGGGGTTGAAGTTGGCGGCACTGTGGTGGAAGACGAGGTTGCCGTGCCGGTCGCCGCGGGCAGCCCGAACGAGGGCGAAGCCGGTGGTGATGGCCTCCTCCAGGACGTACGTCCGGCCGCGGAATGTGCGTGTCTCCTTGGGCGGGGAGACCACTGCCACGGCGCCGTCGGGGCCGTAGCGCCAGGGCAGTCCGCCCTCGGCGACCTGGGTGCCGACCCCGGCCGGGGTGTAGAAGGCGGGAATGCCGGTGCCGCCGGCGCGCAGCCGTTCGGCGAGGGTGCCCTGCGGGGTGAGCTCCACTTCCAGTTCACCGGCGAGGTACTGGCGGGCGAACTCCTTGTTCTCGCCCACGTAGGAGCCGGTCACCCGGGCGATGCGGCCGGCCGCCAGCAGGATGCCGAGCCCCTGACCGTCCACGCCGCAGTTGTTGGAGACCACGCGCAGTCCGCCGACGCCCTGGGCGTGCAGGGCGTCGATGAGGACGGTGGGGATGCCGCACAGCCCGAAGCCGCCCACCGCCAGCGAGGCCCCTTCCGGTATGTCGGCGACCGCGTCGGCGGCCGAGGCCATGACCTTGTCCACGTTGTTCATGCCTTTCTCCCGGTGCCGGGCACTGTGTCGGGCACCGGGGTTTGCCAGAGGCGGGTTGTTCAGGGGCGGAGGCATCAGGCGGGGGAGAGCCGTCGCTCCGGCCCGCCCCCACGAGTACGGGGGGTCATCCCCTGCGGCGGGCAGCTGGCAGACGGATTGGGGCGACGCCCTCGACGACGGTGTTGCTGATGGTGCCGATGCCCTCGACCGTCATGGTGACGATGTCGCCGAGGGCCAGCGGCGGGGGTTCGAGGCGGCCGTTGCGGCCCCAGAGTTCGGCCAGGCAGCCGCCGTTGCCGCAGGTGCCGGAGCCCAGGACGTCGCCGGGGCGGATCCAGGTGCCGCGGGAGGCGTACGCCGCCATCTCCTCGAACGTCCAGGCCATGTTGGCCAGTCGGTCCTGGCCGACGGTCTCGCCGTTGACCTGGACGGTCAGGGCGAGGTCGAGGAAGCCTTCCGGGTTGCGGTGGGGTTCGAGTTCGTCGGCGGTGACGAGCCAGGGGCCGAGGGTGGTGGCGGTGTCCTTGCCCTTGGCCGGGCCGAGTTTGACCTTCATCTCGCGGCCCTGGAGGTCGCGGGCGGACCAGTCGTTGAGGATCGTGTAGCCGAGAATATGGCCGCGTGCCTTCTCGGGGGTCAGGTCCCGGCCGGCCTTGCCGATGACGGCGGCCACTTCGAGTTCGAAGTCGAAGCGTGCGCAACCCGGCGGCAGGGGCACGTCGTCGTGGGCGCCGATCACCGCGTACGGGTTGGTGAAGTAGAACGCGGGGGCTTCGTACCACTCGTCGGGGACGGTGTCGCCGTATCCCTGGGCGATGCCCGCGACATGGCTCTCGAAGGTCATGTAGTCGCGTACGGTCGGCGGTTGCAGCGGCGGCAGCAGCCGTACGTCGGCCAGGGGCAGCGGCAGGGAGCCGGTCAGGGCGCGTTCACCCGCCCCGCGCAGGGACTGCTCGCCCTCCATGACCAGATCCAGTAGTTCGACGGGGTGTTCGAATGGGTGGACCTGGTCGCCGGCGACGGTCCCCGGCTGCCGTTTCCCGTCGTGGACGAAGGTCGCGAACCTCATGCCGGGCTCCCCTCCGCCTCGGCCGGCCGCGTGCCGCTGGGCCGGAAGCCGACGAAGACGGCGGCGATCACAGCGGCGGCCATACAGGCGACGGCGGTGAGGATCAGTCCGTTGTTGTAGCCGCTTGCCAGGGCGTCCGTGGTGTACGGGGCGAGCTTGGCGCTGAGCGGGCCGAGGTCGGCGGTGTGCAGGGCGAGCGGGCCGCCCTCGTGCAGGACGGCGGAGGCGATGCCGTGCTCCTTGGGGGTCAGGCCCGCGTCGGCGAGGCAGCCGGTGAGCTGACTCGTGGCCATACCGAGGGCGACGGCGCCGACGACCGCCGGGCCGAGAGTCTGACCGAGGTCGCGGACCAGGCTGGTGGTGGCGCTGGCCATGCCGGTCAGGGTGGGCGGTACGACGTTGACGGCGGCGGCGGTGAGGGCGGCGACGACCAGACCGAAGCCGACACCGTTGAGCACCAGCGGCCCGAGCAGGAGGATCAGGCCGCTTTCGTGGATCGGCACCGCCCGCAGCCACAGTTGGGCGCCGGCCAGCGAGACGAACCCGGTGACGAGCATGGGGCCGGGGCCGACGCGGTGCAGCAGCCGGACCAGCAGCGGCCAGATGAGCGGGGTGACGCCCTGGATGATCAGGAAGGGCACCGCGGTCTGGAAGGGGCTCTGGTGCTGGATGACGCCGAGACGGATGCTCAGGTCGTACGCGCCGCCGAGGAAGCCGAACATGCCGATCACCGCCATCGCGGCCGACGCGGCGAAGGCCGGGATGCGGAACAGCTCCAGGCGCAGCATCGGGGCCGCGCTGCGGCTCTCCACCAGCACGAACGCGACGATGAACACGGCGAAGGCGACGAAGGACGCGACGACGGGTGTCGAGCTCCAGCCGTCGGAGGGGCCCTGGATGATGCCGTACAGGAGGGCGAGCATGGCCACGGCGATGGCGATCTGGCCCGGCCAGTCGAGCGAGCGGCCCTCGGGGGCGCTGGACTCGGCGGCCAGCAGCCAGGCACCCACCGCGGTGATCACGGCGAGCACGCCGGTCACGCCGAACGCCCACTGGAAGGAGACGTGTTCGACGATCCCGCCGGACATCAGCGGGGCGATCAAGGCACCCAGTGACAGGGCCGTGGTCCAGGAGGCCAGCCCCTTGGCACGCTCGGCCGGTGTCGGCGTGCTGGCGATGATCATCGACAGGGAGGCGGGGAAGAGCGCGGCGGCCCCGATGCCGGAGATCGCCTGACCGGTGATCAGCTGGGCTGCCGAGTCGGAGGTGGCTGACACCAGATAGCCGACGGCGGACAGCAGCGCCGCGCCGACCACCAGTTTCTTACGGCCGTACAGGTCGCCCACGACGCCGAAGGTCAGCGCGAGGACGGCGGCGGGCACCAGGAAGGCGTCACTGATCCAGGTCAGTTCTCCGCCGGACGCGTGGAGGGTGCGCTGCATGACGCCGTTGATCGCGGCGGGCAGGACCAGTCCTATCTGGGCCAGGCAGACGGCCAGACAGGCGGCGACGATCGTGCCGGTGTGGCGTGCTGTAGCGGCCGGTGCGGCGTCGGACGACGGGGCGGCGGGTGGGTCGTAGGCAGGGGTGGAGACCATGTCTCCTCCTTGGAAGGTTGGCGGGACGTACGGCCCGGGGGACGGCGGGGAGCTGGGCGCATCGGGAGGGGCGGTGCGCCGTCGGTGGAGGGTGGGGCCTCGTCAGGGCAGGCGGGGGGAGGGGGGCGTCAGACGCGTGGGCAGAGCTCGGCCATGCAGCCGAACAGCCCGGGGCCGTCGAGTGGGGGCAGGGCGGGGTCGAGCTCCCGGTAGACGGTGTGCACGTTGACGGCGAGGCGTTCGCTCTCGTGCAGGTCTGCGAAGCGGCCGAGGCGGATGTCGCGGGCCGCGTCCATGGCCGGCATTCCGGCGGTGAAGCGGGCGGTGGCCTGCTCATGGACGTGTTCGAGGTAGTCGCGGATCTCACGGACCGCCTGCTTGGTGGTGACGGGGCCGTGGCCGGGCACGACGATGTCCGCGTCGAGGCCCAGCAGCAGATCGCAGGCGGCGAGCCAGCGGGTGAAGGGGCCGTGCCAGACGACCGGCGCCGCCCCGGCGAAGACGATGTCGCCGGTGTAGACCGTCCGGGCCTGCGGCACGTGCACGATCGTGTCCCCGGCGCTGTGCGCGGGGCCCACATCTATGAGGCGGACCTCGGTGCCGCCGATGTTCAGGAGCGTCTCGCCGTCGAAGATTCGGTTCGGGAGGGCGGGTTCGATGCCGACGTAGTCGAAGCGGCCGAAGATCCGTCGTGCGAAGTGTCCGGCAGGGCTGTTTATGCCGGTCAGCGCCAGCATCTCGGCCGGACCCACCTGGCGCATGTCCGCCACGGACCCGCGGGCCGCGATGATCTCGGCGTGGGCCACGAGCTGGTTGCCGAACCAGTGGTCGCCGTTGCCATGGGTGTTGACCACGGTGGCGATCGGCGCGGTCGCGGTCAGCGGCGTCAGCGCGTCGAGCATGTTCTTGGTCAGCCGCAGGTCGTAGAGGGTGTCGACGAGCAGTGACTCGCCCCGGCCGGTGATCAGCCCGGCGTTGCTCATGCCCCATCCGGACTCGCCGGCGATATAGGCATGGCAGCCGTCGCCGACCTCGATGCGCCCGGTGGGGGAGGTTTCGGAAGCCACGGTGCCTCCTTGTCAGCGTCCCGCCACCAACCGAGCGAGACTTTTATCCAGCACTGGACTTGAGTCCAGCAGCGGATGGAAATCTAAATGGATGTCGAGAAGGGGTCAAGAGTCGTGCGGCCCTGTGTTGTACTGGGGGCCATGAAGATCCGGGACGAAGCGGCCGCCTCTGAGGGCGCTGCCGCCGTCGGGCGCCAGGAGCGCAGGCGCCGGAAGTTGCACGACCAGCTGTACGAGACCGCGGTCGATCTCTTCGTCGCGCAGGGCTTCGAGGCGACGAGCATGGAGCAGATCGCCGAGGCCGCCGACGTCGCTCGGGCGACGGTCTTCAACCACTTCTCGCAGAAGGTCGGGTTCCTCGAGGAATGGGGAGTCCGCCGCCGCGCCCTCGTCAACGAGATCCTCGGCTCCCAGCACGCCGAGGACCTGCCGGTCGGCGACGGACTGCGCCGCTACCTGAAGGAGATGGTCGACCTCAACGTCGTCTCCCGCGCCGAGACCACCGTCCTGATGGACGCCTCCGCACGGTACGGCCGCCTCCTCCAGGACCCGTCTCTGGAGATCGAACTCTCCAGGATCGTCGAACAGGGGCAGCAGCGCGGGGAGATCAGGGCGGACGTCGACTGCGACCAGGCCGGACAACTGCTGGCCGCCTGCTACTTCACGGCAATCCTGCGCTGGATCCGAGAGGAACCAGCCCCTTTCGACCTCCACCAGCGACTCACAGGCGCGCTCGACATCGTCCTGCTGGGCCTCCTCGTCGGAGAAGCTGTCTGACGCGGCATGTCACCCTGCACCGCCGCATGCACTTCGGCCGACGGGTGATCGCTCATGTCGGCTGCTCCTCGTTTTCCCCGCATGTGTCTCGGCTTTCGGCACCTTCTCCCCGTCGGCTGCGGGGGAGGCGGCGTTGCCTTCGTGGCGCTGTGCGTCGGAAGGAGAATCCGCTGCGGGTGGGGCCGAGACCCCTTTCCGAGCTGGCGGAAACGGGGCCCCACGTGCTTGAGGCTGTCCATCTTGGACGCGTTCGGGACGCGTTCGGGACGCAAGGATAGGAACAGGCCGACAAAGACGGACAAGGGTCGACGCTGCTCAACCCTCCTGACCAGCGGAAACGTCAAGGATGAGCATGGATCGGCAAGGGCCGCCAAGATCCCGAATGGACTCAAAATCCGTCGGCCGTGGGTTCGAGTCCCACCCGCCCCACCCGTGCAGGCTTCTGACCTGCGGAAACGTTCATTTTTGGGTGTCGGACCGTCAACTTTGCCTGAACGGACTGATGTCTGCTTGACCCCCCAAGCAGGTTCACTTCATCAGATACCGCACGGTAAAAGAATCTTGAAACATCAATGTTCACGTTCCTTCACCGGACCTCTACGCCGAGCGCGCCAGTCTGCGCGGGAACGCTTCGGGGGGTGCTCCCCTCCGAAGGGCGCGCCGCAGGCGGATGCCGGGTGCAGTGCGGCTGCGTCGATGAATGAGGGCCAATAGGGCGAGGGTGGGTTCTGGGGGCAAGTAGTAGCCGCCCGCACCCCTCTCGGACGGCTTGTGGCGTGGGTTACCAGGCGGTCGGCGGTGGGATCCCTCGACTCCGGCGCGTGGGCCGTGGCGGCCGCCACGGCGCCGGTTCTCTTTGGATGGTGCCGCGCAGGCTGTGCCCGGCAAGGAGTCCGTGCATGCCGCGATGATCGTCGTGCAGCTGGCGCCGACGGTCGTCATGGCGGCGCTCATGCCGACCAGCCCCCGCCGGACGCCGCGATGCTGCTGCCTGCCCGAGGCCGTGGCGAGTTCAGGACGCCACCCGCGCCGTCGGGACCTTTCACAACGCTTCTGTTACCGGGGGTAGGTGTATGGCCCTCGGCAGGCAGTTCTCGACTGAACTCGACGAGGAAAACCGATCATGGAGCGCACCGTCACACCTGCCGTCGCCAACGGATAGCGTCGACTTCTCCTTCGGTCGACCGGCTTCTTCGACCGGCACTGCGGCAGGGACGGGGACGTGCGGGGGCAGCAGCTCCTCGGCGCGCAGTCCGTCCCAGACCGCGGCCGGTACCGTTCGCCGCAGCTGGTCCACCGTGTCGCGGACCTCCTCGGCGGAACGCGCGCCGGACAGTACGCTCGCGACCGCCGGATGGCCGAGCGGGAAGCGCAGAGCGGCTGCGCGCAGCGGTACGCCGTGGCGTTCGGCGACCGCCTTCATACGCAGGGCCCGGTCGAGCACATGTGGTGGGGTGGGCGCGTAGTCGTACATGGCCCCGGGCTTGGGGTCGGTGAGCAGACCCGAGTTGAACACCCCGCCGACGATGACACTCCTGCCGCGGGCGGCGGCCTCCGGCAGTACCTCCGCAAGCCCCTCCTGCTCCAGCAGGGTGTAGCGGCCGGCGAGCAGCACGACGTCGATGTCGGTCTCGCGCAGGAAGCGGGCGGGGAGCGCGCACTGGTTCACTCCGATGCCGATCGCCTGGACGACGCCTTCGCCGCGCAGCCGTTCCAGCGCCGGGTAGGCCTCGGTGAGGGCCTGCTCGGCGTGGTGGTCCGGGTCGTGCAGCAGGGCGATGTCCACCCGGTCCAGGCCGAGGCGGTCCAGGCTGGCTTCCAGGGAGCGCAGCACGCCGTCCGCGCTGAAGTCCCAGACTCGGCGGTGGGTGCCGGGCACGGCGAAGCCGTGGGTGAGATCGTCGCCGCGGCCGCTCTCCGGGTGGGGTTCGAGCAGTCGTCCGACCTTGGTGGAGACGGTGTACGTGTCGCGGTCGCGTCCACGCAGCGCGGCGCCCAGGCGTCGCTCGGACAGCCCGAGCCCGTAGTGCGGGGCGGTGTCGAAGGTGCGTACGCCCGCGTCCCAGGCCGCCTCCACCGCGGCGGACGCGGCCTCCTCGGTGACCGGGCGGAAGAGGTTGCCGATGGCGGCGGCCCCGAACGACAGTTCGGTGACCCTGGTGCCGGTGGTGCCCAGCGTGGTCGCTCTCATGCGCCGACCGCCGGGCGCAGCCGGAGCCCCTGCATGCCGCCGTCGACGGCCAGGGCGAGGCCGGTGACGGAGGCCGCAGCGGGGCTCGCCAGATAGACCACGGCTGCCGCCACCTCGTCCGCGGTGACCAGGCGGCCCAGGGGCTGGCGAGCGTCGAGGGCGGCGCGTTCCGCCTCCGGGTCGTCGGCGGAGTCCAGGAGCCGGGTCACCCAGGGTGTGTCGGCGGTGCCGGGGTTGACGCAGTTGACGCGGATGCCCTCACGGACATGGTCCGCGGCCATCGCCAGGGTCAGCGACAGCACCGCACCCTTGCTGGCGGAGTACAGGGCGCGCTGGGGGAGGCCCGCGGTGGCCGCGATGGAACAGGTGTTGACGATCGCCGCGTGCGACGAGCGCCGCAGATACGGCAGGGCGGCGCGGGTGGTGCGCACCGTCCCGAGGACGTTGATGTCGAGGACGCGGTGCCATTCCTCGTCGGGGTTGTCCTCGACGGTGCCGATGGCGCCGATGCCCGCGTTGTTGACCAGGATGTCCAGGCTTCCGAGTTGCTCGGCAGCGGCGTCCACGGCGATATGTACCGAGGCGTCGTCGCCGAGGTCGGCCTTGATGGCGATCAGCGGCTCGGCGGCGCCGGAGGGGTCGAGGTCGAGGACGGCCACCGTGGCGCCGTGCTCGGCCAGCATCCGGGACGTGGCCCGCCCGATCCCGGACGCGCCGCCGGTGACGACGGCCTTGAGCCCTGACAGGCCGCTCATGCCGCTCAAGTTCCTCAAAGGGGCGCCTTTCACGCTTGGCCGAAGGTCTGGCGCTGGGCGCCGAGGCCGTCGACGGACAGCTCGGCGGCATGGTCGCGGTAGTTCGACCCGACGCAGACGATCTTGCCGGGGCGGGCGAGAGGGGCACCGATCCGCAGAACGTCCGGGTCCAGCTCGGGCAGACTTCCCGCCGCGACGGCCGCCCGGGCCCGGTCGACACCGTCAGAGGCGAGGAAGGCGCCGTCGATGTCGGAGGTCACGGAGGACAGATCAAGCAGTCGGCCCTCCTCCGTGCGGACGGCGGGCCGTTCCTCGCCGGGTGCGCCGACTCGTAGCAGTTTCACTGGGCGTTTCCTTGCCATGGGTGGTTGTCAGATGGCTCCGGCGAGGGACGAGGGGACGACCGTCACGGTGTGCCGGTCTCGCTCAGATGCCAGATCTCGGTCAGGTCCGACCAGTTGCCCCCGGTGCCGGTATCGGCCCAGGGTTCCTGACAGGGGCCGGTGAGCTTCCACCAGGCCTGGGTGGTCGTGTCGGCGCCGATCGCGGCCATGTCGGCCTCGAAGTCGTCGCCGTGGTACTCGAAGTAGCCGAACAGCGTGTCCTCGCGCAGAAAGATGCTGTAGTTGCGGATGTTCGCGGCCCGCAGCGCGGCCTCGACGCCCGGCCAGACCGCGGAGTGCAGGCGCAGATACAGGTCACGGTGCTCGGGCCGCAGGCGGATCGTCTGGGCAACCCGTTTCATCTGGGTCCTTCCGGTGAGTGCGGGCGGCGTTGCCGGACAGCCCGCCGCGGGCATGCCTGGTGACGCACGGGCGTGACCGTCCGCACGGCGTGGGGTTTGGCACGACGTCGACGTCAGGGAACGCCGGTTGGATACAGCGGCGGCGCCAGTGGTGCGGCTGCCGCCTCACCTCACTCCTTTGTCGCGCCGGCGAGCATGCCGGCCACGAGAGCGCGCTGGGAGAAGAGGAAGACGATCAGGACCGGCACGATGGTCACCAGGGTGGCCAGTGCCAGTTCGGGGCGCATGATCTGGTTTCCCGTGCCGCTGGAGGTGTTGAACAGAGGTGAGGCGGCGAGCAGGTTGTTCAGCCCCACCTGCGCCGGGTATTGGGAGCTGTCGGGCAGCATCACGAACGGCAGGAAGAAGTTGTTCCAGTTGCCGACGAAGTTGAAGAAGCCGACCAGGGCGATCACGGGCTTGGCCAGCGGCATCGCGATGAGCCGGAAGACCTGCCACTCCGAGCAGCCGTCGATGCGAGCGGCGGACAGCAGGTCGGAGGGGACGTTGGAGGAGAAGTAGATGTAGGTGAGGTAGACCCCGAACGGGAAGAAGGAGAAGGGCAGGATCACCGACCAGACCGTGCCGTCCAGGTGCACGGCGTTCATCCCCAGGTACAGGGGGAGCACCATCGCGGCCGTCGGCATGAGCATCACGAGCATGGTGATGGTCAGCAGCATCCGGCGCCCGATGAACCGGGTGAGAGCCAGCGCGTATCCGGCGGGGATCGATGTCACGAGGGTGATGGCCAGCGCACCGAACGTGTAGAGCGCCGAGTTCTTCAGCCAGGTGAGGATGGCGCCGTCCTGGAAGGCGTAGAGATGGTGCCAGGCGTCGGCGAGCGCGGTGAGGGAACCGAAGGAGAACGGGTTGTCCCGCACGATCTGGCCGTCGGTCTTGGTCGTGGCCAGCAGGAGCCACACCACCGGCACACAGAAGAACAGCACGGCCAGGCCCATGACGATGAGCCAGGCCGACCGGGCGGCCAGTGAGCGTGGGCGGCGCGTCCGGCGCATGGGCTTCCTCGGGCTGGTGCGGTCGCCGGCGCTGTGGCGCGGCGGGGTTCGGCGGGCTGTTGTGTCGGGAGCCGTGGTCGTGGGAGCTGCGGTCATCCTTCGTCCTTGTCGAACAGGCCGGTGCGGAAGACGACGAGCGCCGCGCAGGCGAGGCCCAGGACGAGGAGGTCGACGGAGAGCGCCGCCGCGCCGTTGAAGTCGCCTGCCTGGAAGGCGTACTGGTAGGAGAGCTGGTTCGGTGACCAGCTGTCGGGGATCATGCCCCAGCTGGCGAGGGAGACCAGTTGCGGCTCGACGAAGAGCTGGGTGCCGGCCGCGAAGGCCAGGATCAGCATGTACGCGATCCACTTGGTGATCATCGGGATCTGGATGCGCAGGGCGATCTGGAGCGTGCTGGCGCCGTCGATGCGGGCGGCCTCCAGGATCTCGTCCGGGATGCTGTTGAGTGCGCCGTACATGACCACGATCCAGCCGCCGGCCCCGGTCCAGAAGGCGATGACGGTGAAGAGCACCGGCAGGTGGCCGGGGGCGTTGACCTGGGCGAGGGTGTTCCAGCCGAAGGCTTTCAGCAGCCAGCCGACGGGGCTGGCCGCCGGGTCGAGGAGGATCAGGAAGAGCAGGACGCTCGCCACCCCGGCGAGGGCACCCGGCAGGTAGAACAGGAACCGCAGGCTGGTGGAGGCCCTGCGCATGCGGCCGTGCAGCATCAGGGAGAGCAGCACCACCAGGATCATCAGGCTGGCCAGCCACACCACCAGGTACAGGCCGATGTGGAGGAAGGCCGGCCCGAAGCGGTAGTCGGTGAACGTCCGGGTGAAGTTGCCGATCCCGACGAGCTGGTTGCGGGAGTTGGACAGCGCCAGCCACACCGCGTAGCAGGTGGGCAGGACGCCGAAGGCGAGCAGGAGGAGAACGTAGCCGGAGACGAAGACGTAACCGGCGCGTCCAGCCGGGTTGCGGGCCGAGCGGCCGCGTCGGCGGCCGCTCCGCTCCGTTGCGAGGTGGGTGGTCATCGGTCCGCTTCGCTAGTTGACGGTGTATCCGAGGGACTTGGCTTTGTCGGTGATGGCCGTCTGCCAGGTGTCCAGGGTGTCGGTGAGGGTCTTGCCGGAGTTCAGGGCCGGGATCACGGTGGAGGAGTAGATCGCTTCCTGGCTGTACTGGGTGGCGGACCAGCCGGGCCAGATCAGTTCCGCGGCTTCCTCGAAGGCGGGGCCGATGTCGTTGGCGAAGTAGCCGGTGTCCCGCTGCTTGACGAGCCACTTGGTGGCCGCAGGCTTGTACGCGGGGTAGGTGCCCGCGGTGGCCTGGTAGTCGTCGGAGGTGGTCATCCAGGTGGCCAGGTCGGAGGCCGCCTTGAGGTTCTTGCTGTGGGAGGAGACGAACCACAGACCACCACCGACGTTGCCGGTGTAGTTCTTGGCGTCACCCTCGAACTTCAGCGGTGAGGCAGCGGCGATCTGCCCCTTGGGGATCTTGAACGTGGAGTTGAACAGCACCTGTCCGTACCAGGACGGGCCGGGGAGCATGAGGACCTTGCTCGCCTGGTTCTTGATGAAGCCGGCGCTGAAGACGGTGTCCTTGGCGACCGATCCCTTGGCGATCAGAGTGTCGAGCAGCTTGGCCATCCGGGTGCACTTGGCGTCCTGGAGGTTCACGGTGACCTTCTTGGCACCGGTCGTGGTGCTGGCGGTGCACTGGCTCGCCCAGAAGTACACCTCAGGAGTCCAGGCGTCCCCGGCGGTTCCGACCAGGTACCCGGGGTGTTCCTTGGCGACCTTCTCGCCGAGCGCCTGGTACTCCTCCCAGGTGGTCGGGACGGTGTAGCCCCACTTGCCCATGAGTTCCTTGTTGTACCAGAGCACGTTCTGGGCAAGGTCGTTGCGCAGGCAGTAGGTGCCGCCGTTGAACTTGCAGGGGTCCAGTGCGCCGTACGCGAAGGCGTTCAGGGTCGACAGCGGGACCAGGCCCTTGTCGACGGGCGCGGCGTAGGGCGTCTTGCCCTGGGCAGCCCAGCTGCCGTCGTTGACGTTGGCGCTGAAGGCCACGTCGGGCCAGCCGCTGCCGGTCCGGTCGAAGAGCTGCACCTTGGTCTGCAGGTCATTGGCGCCGTTGGCGTCGCCGCTGTACGTGACGATCTTCATCTTCACGTCCGGATGCGCCTTCTGGTACGCCTGCACGCCGGGCACGCGGCCGGCATCCGCCCAGACCGTGATCTCACTGCCTGCCTGCTGAGTCACGGGCTTGAAGGCGGCCGGGGAGGAAGTCGCCGCGGGGGTGGGGTCCGCGCTGCCGCAGGCGGCGAGCGCGAGCAGGGAGACGGCGCCCAGGACGGCGACGGCCGTGTGTCTGAGCCGGCGGCGGGAGGAAACCGGAACGTCGTTGTTCATGACTGACCTCGGATCTTGGGAAATGGCGCACAGCGGTGAGAGGCGCCGCGTTCGGGGTGTTCTGGTCTTCGGGACAGGCGGTCGGGCCTGGGGTTCCGGACATCAGGCCCGGGGCGGGGTGACGGTCTCCTTGTCGACAAATTTCTGAAGGGCGGAAGGGTAGTCCAAGCCCGCCGGGAGGGCGACGCCCGGACCGGTGGGGGCATGGACGAGACCCTGGGCGTCGATGCCACTTTCGCGGCTGATGGGGTTGCCCATGACCAGCGACTCGTAGTACGTGGTGTTCGAGATGGCCATGCACAGATGCCGGTTGGGGATCTCCGGCCCGTGCACCTCGGCGCGCAGCCGGTAGGCGTCGGCGAGGTGGGCGGTGCGCATCGCGCCGGTGAAGCCGCCGCGCAGCTGGGTGGAGGCGCGGACTCCGAAGGTGGCGGCGCCGGCCTGGATGAAGTCGGCCGAGTTCATGTGTGCCCCGTCGGAGGTCTCGGCCACGAGGAGGGGAACGGCCACCGCGTCGGCGAGACGCTTGTACGCGGTGACACTGAACTCCCTCATCGGCTCCTCGTACCAGAGGTAGCCGGCGTCCGAGAGGGCGTGCCCGAGATGGATCGCGTCGGGGAGGTCGAAGCCCGCCGACCCGTCGAACATCAGCGGGATGTCGTCCCCCACGTGTTCGCGCAGAGCCGCCGACAGGCGGGCGTCGCGGCGGGCGTCGCCCCAGGCGTGGAGCTTGATGGCGGGGTAGCCGAGTTCCAGGGCCTGGTCGGCGATGTCCAGGTACTCCTCGACCGAGGAGTAGGTGACAGTGGAGGCGTAGGCGGGTATCGAGGTGCGGTATCCGCCGAGCATCTGCCAGGTGGGCCGGCCGGCGAGTCGTCCGGCCAGGTCCCACAGCGCGGTGTCGACCAGACCGAGCAGATAGAGCGGTAGCTCCTCCGTGCGGTCCAGCTCCCACATGCGGTGCCAGAGCCATTCCCGCTGCAGGGGATCCTGCCCCACCAACTCCTTGCGCAGCACGCGGTCCAGCAGGTCCGCCAGGATGACCCCGCTGCCCCGCCGAGGGGCCATCGCCACCCCCTCGACCCCTTCGTCCGTGCGGATCCGCAGCACCGCGGCCTCGCCCTCGGACGGGCTGCCCAGGAGTCCGTCCCGCCAGACGAAGGGCGGACTGGCTCCCGGCACCCGGACCGGATGGCACTCGACTTCGGTAACGCGCACGGCTTGCACCCCTTGGAGCGGGAAGTAATGCTGCGAAATTTTCGTGTAACGTAAGTCGTCATACGAATGCTGTCAAGGAGTCCCGCGCAGTAGACTCGCCGTCATCCGCACCAGCAAGGGGGGCCCACATGGCCAAGGACAGCGCCGGCAGAGCAGGAGAGCCTACCGTTCTCAAGCCCTGGCCCAAGCGTCCGGCCCGACTGGCCCAGGCCGTCATGGAGAGCCTGACCGACACGATCGTGTCGGGCGTCATTCCTCCAGGATCGACCCTGCCGGTGGAACCCGAGCTCTGCGAGACGTTCGGCGTCAGCCGCATCACCATCCGCGAGGCGGTCAAGTCCCTGGAGGCCAAGGGACTGGTCCTCGCCCGGCAGGGCTACGGCACCACCGTCACCCCGCCCGAGGAATGGAACCTCCTCGACCCCGTCGTGCTCGCCGCTACCGTCCAGCACGACGACCAGCTCGTCGTCCTCGACCAGTTGGTCGACATCCGGTCGACGCTTGAGGCCCAGATGGCGGCCCAGGCCGCGGAGCTGGCCACCGACGACGACCTGCGAGCCATCGAGCGGCTGCTCGCCCGGCTCGACGAGGAGACCGCCGTCCCGGCACGCTTCATCGAGACCGATGTGGCCTTCCATGACCGGATCCTGCAGGCGTCCCACAACAGGCTCGGCCGTTCCATCATCCGGATCCTCCACGCCCAGGCGCGCACGACCTATCTGTACAACGGCACACCGGACACGACCCTGTGCGAGCGGGCCAACGCGGAGCACCGCGCAGTCGCCGAGCGGCTACTGGCCCGGGACCCCGACGGGGCCGCCCAGGCCATGGCGGCACATATTCAGACCGCCTGGAGCCGACGCCGCCTGCCGAACGTCGGCTCGCCCGCCTCCTGAGAGCACCCGCACCGACTCGCCCCCGAGCTGAACAGGCCGGGGGCATTCGCATGTCCAGGGCCGGCCGGGTCGACGGCGTTCGACCTATTGACGAAATTCGTATGACGTCTAATGTTACATCGCTATTACCCCTTCCCCTCTTGTTGTCGGGCTCTCCCCTGCCCGCCAAGAGCACCCCCGGACCCTCTGAACCTCCCGGAAGGTGTCACGTGCGAACAACCCGCATCCGTCCCGCGGTTCCCAACCGGCTCAGATCATGGCTGGCCACAGCCGCCGTGCTCACCGCCTCGACCGCCGCGGTCCTCGTCCAGGCCGGCCCCGCCTTCGCGGCCGGCACGACGCTCTACGCCTCGCCGAGCGGCTCCGGCACCGCCTGCTCCGCGAGCCAGCCGTGCTCCATCACCCAGGCCAAGACCAACGTGCGGGCGATCAACAGCTCCATGACGGCCGACATCACCGTCGAGCTCGCCGACGGCACCTACCGGCTCTCCGCGCCGCTCGCCTTCACCTCGGCGGACTCCGGCACAGGCGGCTACACGGTGAACTGGAAGGCCGCGCAGGGCGCCCGCCCCGTCGTCACCGGCGCGCAGAAAGCCACCGGCTGGACGGTGCAGGACTCGGCCAAGAACATCTGGAAGAGCAACGTCGGCACCGGCTTCGACACACGCCATCTGTCCGTCGACGGCGTCCTGGCCACCAGGGCCCGCGCCGCGATCACCCGCTCCTACCTGACCGCGACCACCAGCGGCTATACGTTCACCAACAGCTCGCTGAGCTACCTCAACAGCCTCGCGCAGCCCGGCCGGACCGAGATCCACGGCATCGGATCCTTCACCGACCGCTATGCCCCGGTGACCGGCATCAGCAGCGGCACCATCACCATGGCCCAGCCCTCGTGGAACAACAACACGTTCGGCTACGACACCCTGACGAGCCCCTTCCGGGCCGGCCCCCTCTACATCGAGAACGCGTACGAACTGCTCGACACGGGGGGCGAGTGGTACCTCGACACCACCACCGGCACCCTGTACTACAAGCCGCTCTCAGGGCAGGACATGAGCACGGCCGACGTCGAGGTGCCGAAGCTGGAGTCGCTCATCGGCGTGGGAGGGACGTACTCGTCCCCTGCCACCCACATCGCCTTCTCAGGGCTGCAGTTCTCGGGCACCAGCTGGCTGGATCCCACCACCGACGGCTACGCCAGCCAGCAGACCGGCGCATACCTCACCGGTACCTGGGACCGCCCGTCGGACGCGCTGACCTCCTGCCAGAGCGGTTGCCGGCTCTTCGAGGCGACACGCCCGCACTGGGAGCAGATGCCCTCCGCCGTCCAGGTGTCGGCCGCCGACCACATCACGTTCACCGGCAACCGGTTCACCCAGCTCGGACAGAGCGGCCTCGGCATCGGCAACGACGCCAACGCCCACACCACCGGCGTGGGACTCGGCGCAGACACCATCACCGCGACCGGCAATGTCTTCACCCAGGACGCGGGCGGCGGCATCGTCGTCGGCGGCCTTCAGGCGGACGCGCACCACCCCAGTGACAGCCGGATGACCAACCAGAACATCACGCTCAGCAACAACCTCATCCACGACGTGGCGTTGGAGTACCGCGACATGTCGGCCATCCTCGTCACCTACGTGAACGGCGCGACCGTCTCGCACAACGAGGTGTACAACCTGCCCTACTCCGGCCTCACCATCGGCTACGGCTGGGGCGTCAACGACATCGGCGGCAGCCAGGACTACGTCAACCGGGGCCTGTACAACTACCAGCCCACCTACACGACCGCGACCACCGCCGCGAACAACCACGTCACCGACAACTACATCCACGACCTCATGCAGCAGATGACCGACGGCGGCTGTATGTACACCCTGTCGGCGTCACCGGGCAGCACCTTCGAACGCAACTACTGCCACAGCAACAGCGGTTACTTCGGCTTCTACCACGACGAGGGCTCCCGGAACTTCACGGACACCAACAACGTCTTCCGCAACACCGGCAGTTGGGGCCACGAGAACAGCAGCTCGACCAACAACACCGGCGCCCTGACCCTCACCGACAACTGGACGAACAACAGCTCCGCGAACATCACCAACACCAACGGCCGCGGTGACGTGGTGAGCGGCACCGTCGTCGTCAGCAACGGCAGCTGGCCGTCGGGCGCCAAGACGGTCATGGACAGTGCCGGCATCCAGCCGCTGTACCGTCCGCTGACCACCGACCCGGTCAGCTCGCCCTACAGCGCCTACTCCTCCACTCCGGCCAACACCGGTCAGGGCGGCGGCCGATTCACCATCACCGACGCGGGCGCGGACATCTGGGGTGCCGGCGGACAGACCGACGACGCCTACGGCACCGTCTACCAGGCCGATTCGGCCGTCAACGGCACCTCGGTGACCGCCCGGGTCGACAACGTGGACAACACCAACGGCTGGGCCAAGGCCGGCGTCGTCCTGCGCAACGACCTCACAGGCAGCGGCTCCTCCGCCGGATACGCGGCCGTGGTGGCGACCCCGAACAACGGCGTCAGCTTCCAGCGGGACTCCAACGCCGACGGCTACCTCGACCAGCTCACCTCCACCGCTGCCACCGTCAAGGCGCCGGTCTGGGTGCGGCTCACCCGCACCGCCACCCAGGTGTCCGCCTACTACTCCACCGACGGATCCACCTTCACCCAGATCGGCTCGACGGTGACCCTGCCGTCCATGGCGGCCACCCAGGATGCCGGCGTCATCCACACCGCGCACAGCACCACCGCCGGCAGCGCGACCTTCAGCAACCTGCAGATCGTCACCTCTCCCTACAAGGCATACAGTTCGACTCCGGCCGCCGTCGGCCAAAGCGGCGGAGTGACCTCCCTGACCAACGCGGGCATCGACATATGGCGCTCCGGCACGTCGTACGACGACGAGTATGCCGCCGCCTACCAGACGGGGGCCGCGGGAACCTCCTCGACCGTCACCGTCCGCGTCACCAGTCAGGACAAGACCAACAGCTGGGCCAAGGCCGGTCTGATGCTGCGCAACAACATTGCCTCCGCCGGTTCGTCCACCGGGTACCTCGTCCTCGCCACCACCCCCGGCAACGGAATCGCCCTGTCGTACGACTCCAACAGCGACGGCTACCTCGACACCAACGTCCTCAAGACCGGAAGCGCCACCGTCGCCCCGATCTGGCTCCGCCTGGTCAGGAGCGGTACGTCGGTCACCGGCTCCTACTCCGCCGACGGCACCACCTGGACCACTGTCGGCACCGCGACACTGACCGGGGCGAACAGCACCCTGGACGCGGGCATGTTCTCCACGGCCCACGCCGGAACCATCGGCACCGCGAACTTCAGCCAGTTCTCCGTCAGCTGACGCAGCGGTTCGGGTCACGATCTCCGCGTGGTGGTGCGGCTTCCACACCACCACGCGGAGCGCCGTCATGTCCGCACCGAACGACGATGTCGTCGAAGTCCAGCGGCTACGGCCCTCTGAGCTACCACTGCGGCACCGTCTGGCCCCACAACACCGCCATCGCCGCCACCGGCCTCGCCCGCAGCGGCCACCCCGAGGCCGCCGCCCAGCTCATCGAGGGCATCCTCGACGCGGCACCCGCCTTCGGCCACCGGCTGCCGGAACTCTGGGGCGGCGACGCCCGCACGGACACACCCTCCCCGGTCCCCTCCCGGCCGCCTGCCGACCACAAGCCTGGTCGGCCGCAGCAGCCATCACTCCCATGACCGTGATGACCGGCCTCGATCCCGACGTCCCCACGGGCCGCTGACCCCCAGTACGGTGATCGTCACTGTGCTTGCCCGGGCAGCCGTCGACTACGGTCGCCGGACCGCTGGGATGAAGGGGGCGATGGATGCGGGTCGACCAACTGTGGCGGTATCCGGTGAAGTCGGTGGGTGGTGAGCGACTGACCGCCGCCACAGTCGATGTGCTCGGAATCGAGGGTGACCGGGGCATCGCCATCCACAACGAGCGGGAAGAGGTCACCTGGGCGGGTGCTGTTCCGGCGCTCATGCGATTGCGGGCGGTCACCCTCGGGCCGGGCGTGGCCGAGCTCGTCCTGCCGGACGGCCGGCGGTTCCGCTCCGATGCGCCTGACGCTGCCAGTCGGCTCAGTGCGGCTGTACAGGCCAAGGTCACGCTGGTCGAGCACCAGCCGCACCGGCCTGACACCGCGCTCCATGTATTGACAACTACGGCGCTGCGCAGCCTCGGCTCGACGCTGCCGGACAGTGCGATAGACGCCAGCCGGTTCCGGCCCAACCTGGTGCTCGACGACGTGCCCGACGACCACGCGACCGGGTACCCCGAGCATGATTGGATCGGCCGCCGAATGGTCATCGGCACGTTGCGGTTGCGCTTCACCCGGGGGTGCGACCGCTGCGTGATGATCACCAAGGAGACTCCGACCGTCCCGCATGACCGCGCCGTGCTGCGCTGGGTCGCCCGCGAGCTCGGCAACGCCCTCGGCGTGTACGCGGCGGTCGAGAAACCCGGCCATGTCCGTATCGGGGACAAGGCCCGCTGGCTCGACTGAATGTCATTCACGTGACTGAGCACTCCAGTGCCGTCTGGCAACTGGAGTGCTCAGCAGGCAGATGGCCGACTGTGACGTCTACCCGCGGCCCCATCGTGGCGACTTGCGGCGGGACCACCTGTGAAAGCAGCGGTACGGGCGGTTCCAGTTGACCCCGCCGCCGGGCAACGCGTCGTGGATGGGTGGGGCCAGGTCAAGCCGTCCGTGACGGGGCCGGTCTTCACGAATCGGGCTGACTGAAGCCAACATGGTGGGGCCGCTGAACAACGTCAGGGCCATACAAGGAAGCGCCGCTTCGGATTCGATCTGGCGACAGCGGCACCGGACACCGATGTCCTCACCCCGCTCCGGGCCCGGCTGGAGCTGCTGGGCACCACGCGGCGCGACCTCGTCGCCCGCACCCGCCATGTCCAGGGCTCGGCCTACAGCTCCGTGCCGAACGCGTTCCTGATCCCCGCCGCACTGCACCGGCTCGGCTGGCACACCATCACCGTCGGCTGGTTCGTACAGGCCCCGCACGACCTCACCGCAGTGCAGCTCACGGCGGCCCGCGACCTGGCAGCCGCCAACGGCCTCGTCACCCAGGCCGGCGACCGGCAGGACGGCCTCGCCACGCTGCGCTGGGCGTCCGTGGCCGGCGGCGCCGTGCTCGCCCTCGGCGTCCTGGCGATGACGGTCGGTACGATCCGCGGCGAGGCCGCGGACGAGCTGCGCACCCGCACCGCGACAGGAGCGACCACCACGATCCGCCGCAGCCTCACGGCCGTCACCGCCGGATTCCTCGCCCTGGCCGGAGTCCTGCTGGGCACCGCCGGGGCGTACGCGATCCTGCTCGCGGCGTACGCCGACGACCGCAGCCCCCTCACCCACGTTCCGTACATCCCGCTCGCGCTCACCCTCCTCGGCCTCCCCGTGGCCGCGGCAGCCACCGCGTGGCTCGCCGCCGGCCGCGAACCGGCATCGATGACGCGGCACCTGCTGACATGATCGTCAGGCCGACGCGCTTCTGGTGCCGCATCAGGCAACGTTCGCCCTCTCGACGGGCGTGACTCCGTCTCGTGTGGAGCAGCAGGTCATGCGCGATGATGCGACGCGGCGCAGGATCGCTATGTGAACAGGCGGACGCCGCCGTCGCCTGATTCCGGCCCAGACGTGGCAGCCCCATGCCGCGTCTCCGCGATCTGGAAGGACCCAAATGCCGATCATCCTCATCTCCCCCGAGTTCACACAGGAGCAGTACGAGGAGACCAACCGCAAGTTGACGGGGAGCAAGAACCGGATGGAGTCTCCAGCCGACTGGCCCGTAGAAGGTTTGCTCGCACACATCGCGGGACAGGGCGAGAGCACCTTCCGCGTCGTCGACGTCTGGGAGTCCGAGGAGGCCCTCAACCGCTTCGCCGAGATCCTCATTCCGATCCTCCGTGAGGTCGGTGTCGAGGGCGACCCGGAGGTGTATCCGGCACTCACATATGTGTCCGCCTAGTGGTCTGACCGATTGGTTCGCCGGGTGGGCCTTCGGAGCGGTTGGACGGTGACGTTCGTTCCGACCGCCTACGGCGCGGATCAGGTCGGCGGGACCGGTGTCCTTGAGGAGGACCCCGGGTGTCATGCACCCAGCCTGAGTCCCAACTCCGCCCGCAGCGCGGCCACATCCACCCTGTCGGCGGCCAGCAGTCGTACGACCATGGCGTCGGCGTCCGTGTCCGTCGCCGAGTCGTCGAGCAGCGCGGCCAGCAGGTGGACCGTGCCGACCGTGGGCGAACCGTGCTCGGCGGCGGACAGCCGCGCCACCGCCATGACCCGGTCGGCGGCGGCGGACGGACGCACCTCGCCGCTGTCGGGAACACCGGCGGACGGGATCGCCGAAGCCGAAGAGACCAGGGAAGACTGCCGTACCCCGTGCCGACGCATCAGGGCCGGAGCGGAGTTGGCCTTCGCCAGACTCCCGGGAAGCGAGCGCCCGGCGACGAACAGGGCCCGGTCCAGGGCCAGTATCCCGAGCAGAAGATCCACCGGCTCCACCGCGGCGCGCCCGCTCCGTACCGCCTGCCGCGCAGCCTCGACGGACACCGCGAACAGCACCGGTGAGCCGTTCACCGCGGACCCGGAGGTCCACGAAGTCAGCGCACGGGTCAGGCGGTTACCGCTCCTGCCCAGCGTTCCGGCTCGCCGAAGAAGGGTGACGCCGCGGGATTCCGGTCCCTCGGTCCGCGCCGAGGCGCTCGCGTCCAACCCGTCCAACCCGTCCAACCCGTCCAACCCGTCCAACCCGTCCAACCCGTCCAACGCGTCCAATCCGTCCAGCGCGTTCGCCGCGGCGGAGAGATCCAGCCTCTCCAGCACCATGGCCTCACGTGCCCTGCTGTCCGGCAGTTCCAGCAGGGCACGGGCGACATGCCGACAGCGCACCGAGACCGACCCCTCGGCGCGGGCCGACCCGAGCGCGAGCAGCAGGCACGCGCGCATCGCCCCGGTCATCCCGGGCAGCACCCGGCCACTGTCCGGGGCCGATCCGCGCACACCGAGGCCGTAGCGCCACCGAGCCTCACGCCAGGCGGCATCGGCCTCCTTCTCATCGGCTTCCTGATGGGCTCCCTCATCGGCACCGGCCGCGACCGGCACACCGCACACCTCGTCGTCGCTCACCCAGCCGAGGCCCGCCCGGCCGGCGATCAGACCACTGAGCGAACCGGCCTTCCGCATCCCCGGGGCGACCGCCTCACCGGCGTCCGTGTCCCCCAACACGATTGCCCCCAGCAGGGTGTCCGTCCCCACGGCCGACAACTCCTGCCTGACCGCACGGCTCAGTGTCTCCACGAGCAGGTCCATGACGTCCGGCTCGAACTCCGTGGCCGCCCCGGTCACGGCCGTGCCGCCGTCGGCGTGGGCTCCGGTCATCTCTTGCTGCCCCATCAGTGTTCCCCTCAGAGCGCGGTTGCCTGGTCACGACGAACGCTAGGCGCGCCTCCAGCGACACCGCGACGGCCGACCGGCCAGACTCCCGGTCCGATCGGCCATCCGGCTACGGGACTTCATGCCCTGCGAGGGATGGTGGCCGCCTCCGGTGTGAAGGCGGTCATACCGTGGGGCGCGCTCTCGCGTGGTCAGACCGTTCCTAGGGACTGAGCGGGAGTGAGTTCTGTTGCCAGGTCTCATGCTCGGCCGAACGCCCCGGACGGTGTTGGGCGTTCTGGTGGCCCGCGTTCGCTCCGCGTCCGGGTGGCACCTGTCGTGTCCGTGGTCCGGGGATGCGGGGGCGGGTTCCCGCACGCCCAGGAACACCCAATCTGGCCTGGACGGTCCGATGCCCCTGCTCATCACTGCAGCTCCAAACCCCCGTCGAGTCCTTCACGTACGGCGACGTCGCCGCAGCTCATCGTGTTTCAGGAGCCTCGGCCTCGTGACGATGGGGGCTGTCTTCCGGTAGGTCCGGGATTCGCGCCATCCGGGAGAGCCCACGGGGTGGATTCTGCGTTGGTCAGCGGGCGTTGAGCAGGCTGGCGAGGAGTTGGAGCCGCTCCGAGTCGGGGCCGCCCTCGACGGTGGTGCAGACGATCAGCATCGGGCCGGGAGTGCCCGGCAGCGGGTAGGCGTCCCAGTCCAGGTTCAGCTCCCCGACCAGGGGGTGGTTGACGCGCATCCGGCCGCGCGTCGTCTCCTCCACGTCGTGGCGGGCCCACAGCGTCGCGAACTGGTCGCTGCGGACCGCGAGTTCGCCGACCAGCTCCACGGCGCGCGGGTGCCCCGGATCGGCGGCGACCTGTGCGCGCAGCGTTGCGGTCAGCTCGGCGACGGTGGCGGCCTGCTCCGGGCAGGTCTGGTCGGCCTCCGGGTGCAGCAGGAGCGAGAGCAGATTTCGCTCCGTCACCGGGAGCCGGGTGAACTCGCCCAGCAGTGCGCCGGCCAGCGGGCTCCAGGCCAGTACGTCCAGGTAGCGTCCCACGACCAGCGCGGGCGAGGGCATCGTGCGCAGCAACCGCTGTGTGGTGTCCGGAACTTCCTCCGGTTCGTACCGGCGCGGGGCGCGCGCCGGTGTGCGCGCGGCGGCGGCGAGGCTGTGCAGATGCCGACACTCCTCGGCGGAGAAGTTGAGGGCGCGCGCGAGGGCATCCAGGACCTGTTCTGAGGGCCGTACGTCGCGTCCCTGTTCCATGCGCTGGTAGTAGTCCGAACTCACCCCCGCCAGCAGGGCCAGTTCCTCACGCCGCAGCCCGGCGACACGCCGCCTCGGGCCGGGTTCGAGGCCGACGTCCTCCGGCCGCAGCCGGGTCCGACGGGTCCGCAGGAATTCGGCGAGTTCGCGTCGGGGATCGTCGGTCAGCGCAGTGGGGTTGTCGGTCACGGCGCCAGTATGTCTCGCTCGCCGCTTGTGAGGGTGGGTCTGTCAGTCCCAGGAAAAGGCGAACGACCGTGATGTCGCGAGCAGGGACCAGTATCGGTTCCACACCAGCCGACCACGGAAGGACAGCGACATGAAGGCCGCTCAGATGACGAGTTACGGTGCACCGGACGTCCTGCGGATCAACGATGTCGACCGCCCCGCTCCCGATGTCGGCGAGGTCCTGGTGTCGGTCGAGGCGTCCAGCGTGAACGGACACGACGTGATCGTCCGCGCGGGGGAGTTGAAGATGGTGTCGGGGCGCCGCTTCCCGATCGGTGCGGGGCTGGACTTCGCGGGCGTCGTCGTCGAGACCGGCGCCGATGTCGAGGGTTACCGGGCCGGGGACCGGGTGTGGGGCATGGTGCATCCCCGTCAGCGGCACACCACCGCGGGGGCGGCCGAGTACGTCGTGGTCCCCGCGGACCGGATCGCGCCCGCCCCGGCGGGCATCTCGCCGGTCGACGCGGCCTCCCTGGTCGTGGCGGGCGCCACGGCGCTGATCGCGCTGCGCGACAGCGTCCACCTCGCGGGCGGGGAACGGGTACTCGTGCGGGGCGCGGCCGGCGGAGTCGGCACAGCCGCCGTGCAACTGGCACACGCGCTGGGCGGCCACGTCACCGCGCTGGCCCGGGACCGCGACGCCCAACTGCTCACGGACCTCGGTGCCGACGAAGTCCTCGACTACGGCTCCACCACCTCGGACCAGATCGGACCGTTCGACGTCATCGTCGACACCGTCGGCTCGGAACTGCACTGCTACCGAAGCCGGTTGGCCAAGGGTGGTCGGATGGTGACCGTCGCCCTGTCGGCCGGCGCCCTGGCCGCGATCGCCGCGTCGAGCGTGTACGGCTCCCGCCGAATCCGCACCTTCAGTGCCAACCCGGACAGCGCCGTGCTGCGCGACCTGACCGACCACGTCACGTCGAGTGCGCTACGCCCGGTGGTCCACAGCGTGTACCCGCTCGCGGACATCGCCGAAGCGCACGAAGCGTTCGAGCGTGGTGGCGTCGTGGGCAAGCACGTGGTCGCGGTGTCCGCGTAGCTCCGTCCTTCTCTTCGCCGCTGAATCCCGGTCGCCGTCCATCACCTGCACCCCGGCGTGCCGAGGTCAGCGGCTGTTCCACCCCGGTGTCCCATTCGGTCTGCGGCGGCGGGCTCCGCGACACCTACCGCGGGTAGGCTCTGCCTGATCAGGCAAAGTCGGCGGGGACGAGGCATGGGCGGGGTCGAGAAGACGCGGGGTGGCGGGGCCGAGCGGGCGACCTCGCGGGATGTCGCCCGGCTTGCCGGGGTGTCGCACACGGCCGTGTCCTTCGTCTTCAACGGGCG
This sequence comes from Streptomyces sp. NBC_00576, assembly GCF_036345175.1. Lineage (NCBI taxonomy): Bacteria > Bacillati > Actinomycetota > Actinomycetes > Kitasatosporales > Streptomycetaceae > Streptomyces > Streptomyces sp. NBC_00576. Next base: position 7,767,809 of record NZ_CP107780.1, read on the forward strand.
CGCCCAGGGCAACCTCTCCACCGAGACGCAGGAGAAGATCCGCAAGGCGGCCGAACAGCTCGGCTACCGGCCGAACGCGGTCGCCCGTGGCCTGCGCCGGCGTCGTACCGCCGTGATCGGTCTGGTCACGGACGAGATCGCCACCTCGCCGTTCGCCGGGCGGCTGCTGCGCGGGGCCATGGACATGGCGTGGAGCAGTGAGCACCTGGTGCTCACCGTCGACTCCCGGCAGGACCCGGTCGCCGAGGACGCGGCTGTCGCCGAACTGCTCGACCGGAGGGTCGACGGGATCATCTACGCCGCACTGTCGTTGCGCCGCGCCCGAGTCCCGGAAGGGCTGCACCACACGTTCGCCGTGCTCGCCAACTGTCTCCCCGAGGACGGCTCCCTGCCGGCCGTCATCCCCGCCGAGCGGGCCGGTGGCCGCAGCGCCGCGCGTGTCCTTCTCGACGCGGGCCACCGCCGGGTCGCCCTGGTGGGCGGTCTGGACGACATCGCGACCACGGAACGGCTGCGCGGCTTCCGGGACGCGCTGCGGACGGTGGGGCTGACCGCAGAGAAGGACTGGATCGTGCGGACGGGAGGGGAGATCTCCGCCGGGTACCAGGGCGCGCTGCGGCTGCTGGACGGTGTTCCCGCCCACCGGCGGCCCACGGGGATCGTCTGTTACAACGACCGGGTCGCCGCGGGCGTCCTGCACGGCGCCGCGCGCCTGGGCCTCGACGTGCCCGCCGAGCTGTCCGTCGTCGGCTATGACGACCAGGAACACATGGCGGCTTTCCTCAGCCCGCCCCTCACCACGGTCGCTCTGCCCCATCGCGCGATGGGAGAGACGGCCGTCCGCCTGCTCCTGGACGCCATCGACAGCGGGACCGCGCCGCCGCTCACCACCCGGCGGCTGGAGTGCCCCGTCGTCACGCGGGGTTCGGTGGGACCAGCTCCCAGCCCGTGACCTCGACGTCCGTCCCCGACACGGTCAGCTCCGCGATGTCGTCGCCGCGTCGGTACACCCGTTCCGTGGCCGTCGCCCGGTCACCCGCGAACAGTTCCAGCAGAGAGCCGTCCACGAGGATCCGTACGGTGAGGGTCTCGCCCGGCGGGGTCGGCAGGACCAGGGGGGCCGTGCCGTCCGGGCGGGAGCGCGGCCAGGCCGTGCGGTCCAGGGTCACCGTGCCGGACGCCGGGTCGAGTCGCACGGTCAGTTCGGCCCCGGACGCGGCCCGCAGCAGACTCACGGTCGCCGCTGAACGGGCGGTCACCAGCAGGTCGTACGCGAGGGGGAGTGGTTGGTGATGAGGTCTTGGTGCGGCCGTGAACGGGACGGCCGCACGCAGTAGTTCGAGCTCCGGAGCCGGTACGACCCGTAGCGTGCCGTCCTCGTGGGTGTCCATCACCCGGGGTGCTGTGAGGACGCCGGACCAGCCCGCGCGGTCCACCTCCTCGGGCGGGCGGGACTCCCAGGACCAGCCCCAGAGCAGGGCGCGGCCGGACTCCGTGTCCTGGAGGACGGACGGGGCGTAGAAGTCACGGCCGAGGTCCAGCGGGCCGCCGCCCGTACCGGCCGCGAACCTCGGTCCACCGTCCGCCCGCTCCACCAGACGGCCCGTGACGTACGCGGTGCTCAGCGGGTCGCCGTCCCACAGGGCCACCGCCAGCACCCAGTCGCCCCCGGGGGTCGCCCACAACTGCGGGCACTCCCAGCCGATCGCCCGCTTGCCGAAGGCGCGGGCCGCCGCCGGGTCCCGGCCGTCCAGCAGGACCCCGGCGAACCGCCAGTCGTACAGGTCCTCACAGTCGTACACCAGGACGGACGGGGTGCCGTCGGCGTGGCCGGCGCCCATCAGCGCCCAGCGGCGTCCGGCGAAGCGGAAGACGAAAGGGTCCCGGAACATCGTCACGTCCAGGCCGGGTGGTGGGCCGGCGACCACCGGCACCGGCAGTTGCTTCCACTTCTGGAGGCCGTCGTCCTCGGCGACGGCGAGACAGATCGCGCTCAGGCCCTGGTGGTCGTGGTCGATCCCGGAGTACACCGCCGTCGGTACACCGCCGTCGTCCACCACGCAGCCGGACCAGCAGCCCGCCTCGTCCGGGCCGTCGGGCGTGGGGCGCAGGGCGATCCCGTGGTCGTCCCAGTGGGCGAGGTCGGGGCTGGAGGCGTGGCCCCAGTGGACGTTCGTGTGCACGGGGGCGTCGGGGTTGTGCTGGTAGAAGAGGTGGTATCGATCGCCCCAGCGGAACGGGCCGTTCGGGTCGTTCATCCAGTTGGCCGGCGGGCGGACCCTGAATCGCGGCCTGTTGGCGTCGGTCGACCGGCTCACGGAACTCAACGATTGACTCCTGCGGATGTGATGCCCTCGCGCAGAGGGCGCTGGCCGACGACGAACACGACGACGGCGGGAATCATGGAGAGGACGACTCCGGCGAGGACGACGGAGATCGAGCCGGTGCCGAGGTTGCCCTGGAGGGAGACCAGGCCCAGGGGCAGCGTGAGGTTCTCGGTGGAGGTTTCGAGGATCAGCGGCCGGAAGAACTCGTTCCAGTGGTAGTTGAAGGCCAGCACGCCGACGATGGCGAGACCGGGGGCCGCCAAGGGGGCGTACACCGACCGGAAGACGCGCCACGGACCCGCGCCGTCGATCATCGCCGCCTCGCCCAGGTCCTTCGGCATGCCCAGGAAGTACTGGCGCATCAGGAAGGTGCCGAAGGCCGTCGGGAAGGCCGGGACGATGAGGCCGAGCAGGGTGTCGGTCATGCCCATCGTCTTCAGTTCCAGGAAGACCGGGACCATCGTGACCTGCAACGGCACCATCATCGTGGCCAGGACCAGCGCGAACAGCGGCTTCTTGAAGCGGAATTCGAGGCGGGCGAAGGCATAGCCCGCCAGGCCCGCGGTGATCATCTGGCCGGCCGCGATCAGCGCGGTCACCAGGGTGGAGTTCAGTGCGTACAGCCAGACGTCGATCTGGTCGAAGACCCCGCGGTAGGCGTCGACGGTGGGGTCCGTGGGGATGATCTTCGGCGGCAGGTCGAAGGACTCCGCCGGCGTGCGCAGTGACGTCGACACCGTCCAGATGACCGGGCCGAGCGTCAACAGGGCGCACAGCGCCAGGCCTGCGATCCGGCCCCAGGGCGCCAGGCCGTGCCGTACGCGTGACGCGGTGGGGCTCGTGCGGGGACCCGGCATCGGACCCGATGCCGGACCCGTTACCGAACCCGAGAGGGTACTCGTACTCATCTGACTCACCCGGCTCACTGGTAGTGGACGTAACGCCGGCTGAGCCGGAACTGGAGTGCGGTGACCGCCATGATCAGGGCGAAGAGCAGGACGCCCACGGCGGACGCCTCGCCGAAGCGGAGCTGCTCGAAGGCCGTCTCGTAGATGACCATCACGACCGTGCGCGTCGAGTCGCCGGGACCGCCCGCCGTGAGGACGTACGGCTGCTCGAAGACCTGGAGAGCGTTGATGATGCCGACCACGGACGCCACCAGCAGCGTGGGCGACAGCAGCGGCAGGGTGATGGCGAGGTGTTTGCGCACCCCGCTCGCGCCGTCCAGCGAAGCCGCCTCGTGCACCTCTTTCGGGATGTTGTTCAGGCCGCCGACGAACAGCAGGAACGAGAAGCCGAACTGCTGCCAGACGTACGCCAGGACCACGGCCGCCATCGCCCCGTTCTCCGAGGTCAGCCAGGGGACCGAGGGGATACCGACCGTGCCGAGGAGCCAGTTCACGGGGCCGAAGTCCTGGTTGAACAGGTACTTCATCACCACCGAGATGGACGCGGCGGACAGTACCAGCGGGAAGAAGAACGCCGAACGGAACACGGACCGCAGCCACTTGGGCATCCGGCCGTTCACCGCGATCGCCAGCACGAGCGCGATCAGCAACTGGAGTGCCACCGCGAGCACCATGAAGACGAGCGTGTTGCGGAAGGAGACGAGGACCGTCGAATCGGTCAGGATCTCCCGGTAGTTGGCCGCTCCGGCCCACCGCGGGTCGTCGATCACGTCCCACTGGAAGAAGCTGAGGACGACCGAGCCGACGATCGGTACGACCGTGAAGACGACGATGCCGACGACGGTGGGCGCGAGAAACAGTACGGCGAGGAGGCGGGTGCCCCGGGTGCGGATGGTGGTGGCGGCCGTGGACTCGGATGCCTTACGGGTCGGACCGGTCCCGCGGTTCCCGCGGTTCCTGCGGCTCCTGCGGGTGCGGGCGGGCTCCGGCCCCACGGGCCTGATCTCGGTGTTCGTCACACTTCACGCTCCATGGCCTTCTCCAGGTCCCCCTGCAGCCGGCGCAGCGCGGGACGCACCGCGCCGGGGCTCGCAAGGGCGGTTCCGGTGTGCTTGATCAGCAGCTGCTCGACCTCGTTGACCTGCGGAGGGGCCGGGATCGGGCCGGTGGTGGGGATCTTGTCGAGGGTGTCGTAGAAGACCTGCCAGTGGGCCGGTCCTGTCTCCCGGTAGCGGGCCTCGTCGACCATGGAGCGGCGGGCCGGAGTGGTCTGGTTGGCCGCGAAGAGCTGGGTCATCACGTCCTTGCGGGCGGTGTACTTGATGAACTCCCAGGCCTCGTCCCGCATCTTCGACGTGCGCAGCATCGCGTAGCCGGCGGCGCCGAACTGGTGACGCCGGGTGCGCCGGCGCGGGAAGTACCGCACGTCGTAGTCGGCCGGTTTCATGCCCGCCTCATGCAGGCCGCCCGCCCAGAACCCGCCCGCGGGCGTGACACCGACGCGGCCGGTGGAGAAGACGCCGACGAGGTTGCGGCCGTCGCCGCCCTCCGGCCGGGTGCACAGGTCCTCCTGGATGAGGGAGGAGAGGTAGTCGTAGACCTCCGCGACGCGGTCGGAGTCGGCCAGGGGTGTCGTCCACCGGTAGCCGCCGCCCCGGCCGCGCCGCTGTGCCTCGGGATAGAAGGAGTTCCAGAGCCAGTCGCCGCCGGGGGCCTTGGACTCGGTGAGGAGGTTGGTGTCGTTGGCGAAGAGCCAGGGGACCACTCCGCCCCACAGCCGGTTGGTCCAGAAGTACGGGGTGAACCGGTCGCCGTTGCTGCGTTTCATCGCCCGCAGCAGCGTGGTGAAGTCGTCGTGGGTCCAGTCGTCGTCGGGGAGGTCGGCACCCGCGCGTTCGAGGACCCGGCTGTTGAGATACATGTCGGCCGCGTTGAACTCGACCGGCAGCTGGTGGAGGCTCCCCTCGTACATCATCGACTCGACCAGCGAGGGATGGACGTCGGCGAAGTACGTGCGCAGCTCGGCCGCGTCCCGCTTCGCCCACCTGTCCAGCGGTACGCCGAGGCGCTGGGCGAAGAGCTGCACGCCCTCGGTGGCGACGTACACGAGGTCGGGTGCCGTGCCCGCGGCGATCTGGGTGAGGATCTTGGAGAAGAAGTCCGACCAGTCGTAGGCCTGTACGGGGTTGATGCGGATCCTGATGTCGGGGTGGACCTCGCGGAATCCGTCGCGCAGGGCGCGCTGCGCCTCGGGGTTGAAGGCGGAGCCCAGGGTGGCGACGACGAGCGAGCCGTCGTCGCGGCCGGGGATGTCGGCGGCGGTGAGGCGGTCCCAGCCGGCCGCGACACCGGCGAGAGCGGCGGCTCCGGCGCCGTACGCGCCGTAGCGCATCAGGGCCCGTCGGGAGAGGAGCGAGTCGGTCATCGGCGAGCCTAACTCGTGTTAGCCGAAGTTGGATTCCACGATGATGAGAACCCCGCTGCGGCTCTGTCAAGGGATGTGCGCGGATGGGAAGTTACCGAATCAGCCGGTGCGCGAGGGCTTGACCTTTAACGAGTTAGGTATACGGTTCCGGTCCACATGAGCCGCGTCCCGACGACGACGTCGGGGAAGGGAGCCGCACGATGCGTGGCATGAAGAGGAGTTCGCTCGGCCCGGGGGAGACACTGTCCAGGCGGTCGCTGCTGACGGCCTCGGCCGTCGGCGCCGCCGGTGTTCTGCTGCCGGACGTCGTGAGACCGGCGGTGGCGGTGCCCCGCGAGGCGACGGCCGCGTGCGCGGGCAGCTACCGCGCCGCGTACCACTTCACGGTCCCCGACCAGTGGATGAACGACCCGCAGCGCCCGGTCTGGATCGACGGCGAGTACCACTGCTACTACCTCTACAACCCCGACTACTCGACGGGCGGCACGACGGCCGGTACCACCTGGCGCCTGGCCACCAGCACCGACCTCGTCTCCTTCACCGACCGGGGCATCGCCGTGCCGAAGGACACGACGCCCAACGGCGATGTCTGGTCCGGCTCGGCGGTGGTCGACACGGACGACACGGCGGGCTTCGGCGCGGGTGCGGTGATCGTCATCGCCACCATGGCGCCCGACGAGGTCACCCAGGCCCAGTACCTGTACTACTCGACGGACGACGGCCGCACCTTCACGAACCACGGCACCGACCCGGTCCTCCCCAACCCCGGCGTACGGGACTTCCGCGACCCCAAGGTGATCCGCGACGAGGAGCACGGGCGGTGGGTGATGACGCTTGCCGAGAACGACAAAGTCGGCTTCTACCACTCCACCGACCTCAAGGCGTGGACGTACGTCGGCGGCTTCATCAAGGGCGGCATCGGCGTCCTGGAGTGCCCCGACCTGTTCCGCATCAGGGCGGACGACGGGACCCGGAAGTGGGTGCTGGGCGTCAGCGCCAACGGCAAGGGCTCCGGGCTGCCGAGCACGTTCGCGTACTGGACGGGTTCCTTCGACGGTACGACCTTCACCGCCGACGCGTCCGATCCCCAGTGGCTGGACCACGGCTGGGACTGGTACGCGGCGGTCACCTTCGACAAACGTGACGCGAGCGGGGTCCTGGACCCTGACGCGCGGTATGCGATCGGCTGGATGAACCACTGGGACTACGCGAACACCACGCCCACCATCGAGTGCGACGGCTTCAACGGTACCGACTCGATCGTCCGCGAGGTACGACTGAAGCACGCGTCGGGTACGTATTACCTGGCGTCCCAGCCGGTGGCGGCCCTGGACGACCATGTGTCGCGCACGGTGGACCTCGGTGACATCGCGGTCGACGGCACCCGACCGCTCGACTACACGGGTACCGCGTACGAGCTGACCTGTGAGATCACCTGGGACCAACTGGTGGGCGCAGGCCTCCAGTTGAGGCGGTCGTCGGACGGTGGGCGGCACATCGACGCGGGAGTCTACGGCGACTACGCCTTCGTCAACCGCGGTTACACCGTGAGCCCCTGCACCTCCGGCCGCTGGCAGGAGAGCCGCACGCCGTTCGACCTGTCCGCCGGCACGGTCCGCCTGCGGATCCTCGTCGACCGTACATCCGTCGAGATGTTCGTCGGCGACGGCCGGTACGTGCACTCGACCGAGGCCTTCCCCGACCCGTCCGACACCGCACTGGCACTGTTCACGATCGACGGGCAGGCGGTGTTCCGGAACGTGGTGATCCGGGAGTTCACGGTCTGATCCGACGGGGAGGTGGCCGGGGCGGCCCGAGCGGCTGCCGACGACCGGCGCGCCAGGGCTCTGGGTACCGGGGCAAGCCAGGGCCTGTCCGGCGGATCAGGTCTGCTGGTGCAGCGGTAGTGCCAGGAATTGAGGCCGCCCTGAGGCCGCTGGTAACGAGGACAGTGCTGTCGACGGGGCTGCACCCCGGCCGGCGCATTTGGGTCGAGGCGCTCGACGTGGTGGTCGTCCGGGTTCGCGGCACGCGAGAGTGTGGGTCGGGAGTGTGGGCCGGGACAGCGGCCGGTGGGTGCCAGAAGCTGCCCCAAGAGGAAACGGCCCCGAGCGGTCACACTGCCTCGCGCGTGGTGCTCCGTGGTTGCGGTCGGGACGGTGGGACGGCGGGGCGGTTTGAGACGGGTCTCGTCCAACTGCTTGGGTTACGGGCCGCCGGCAGCTGTGTTCGGCTGTCACAGGGAGATGGGACCGAGGTCAGCGGCGGTCTGGGCCAGTGCGCGGAGGGTGGGGCCGTCGGCGGTGGATCGCCACGTGAGGGCAAAGTGGATGGTGGGGGCGTCGTGAACGGGGAGGAAGACGATGCCGGGGGGACGGTTGTAGCGGGCGGCGATCTCGCCCAGCGGGTGGACGCACTGTCCGGAGGCGACCAGAGAGAGGATCTCGTGGAAAGTCCGCGCGACGGGCCCGCGCGGGATACGGCGGCCGAGCGGCGTACGCGTGGGGACCATGGTCGTGACCCAGTACTCGGGGGCGTCGGGGCCGAAGTCGACAACATGGTTGTCGCCGAGGTCTTCCAGTGACGCGGTGCCGCGCTCGGCCAGCGGATGGTCTGCCGCCACGGCGAGTACGCGGCCTCCGGTCAGCACGGTCGGGCCGACGGTGAGGTCCGGTTCGGCCACCGGAAGCCACAGCACGTGCGCGTCGTGCTCTCCGGTGCGCAGCGCGCCGAACGGGTCGCAGCCGTTGATCTCGCCGAACTGGACATCGCTGCCGGGGTGGCGGGAGCGGAAGGCCTCGATGAGGGGGCGCAGTTCGTGGCCGGCATGGCCGAACACACCCAGATGCAGGGTCTGCCGCGTCGTCCCCGCGCCGGCCGCTTCGGCGCGGGCGAGCCCTTCCCGGAGGAGGTCGACGGCCTGCTGGAGGTCCTCGCGCAGACGCCGGCCGACCGGGGTCAGGGCGACGCGCCGGCTGGTGCGGTCGAACAGGGCGACGCCGAGGCGCCGTTCCTGCTTGGCGATGGCCTGACTGACGCGGGCCTGGGACACATGAAGCCGCTCCGCGGTGCGGCCGAAGTGCAGCTCCTCGGCCAGGGCCAGGAAGATCTCGATGTCACGCAGCTCCATACACAGCCCCCATCCACAGCCCCCATCCACAACCTCCATCCATGCATAACCGTCACATTATGAATAGCCCAAGGAACCTTGCATTGTTCCGCTGTCCCGCCCGCTCGATGCTGGATCCATCACCACCGGACAGGCGGCACACGCCTGACGCACACATGGACGGGGAGGAATCCGATGGGCGACATGCGGGCCATCGCCGATCGCGTCGAGATAGAGGCGCTGCGAGCCGAGATCACGGACGCGGTGATGATGCGTGACTTCGACCGCGCCGTCTCGCTGTTCACGCCCGAGGGCACCATGCGCTGGCCGCACATCGACAAGGAGTTCGTCGGCCGCGAGGAGATCCGCGCGGGGATCGAGTGGGGCCAGTCGCTCTGGGAGTTCTTCGTGCAGAACGTCCACCCGGGCGTGATCCGGCTGGACGGCGACACCGCGGCCGGCCGGGCGTACATCCAGGAGTTCGGACGGATGCGCGACGGCAGCTCGCACCTGAACTACGCCTTGTACCACGACCGTTACGAGCGAACCACCGACGGCTGGAAGTTCAGCGAACGCGTCTACGAGGTCCGGTACCTGGACTCCACCCCGCTCCGCGGCTCGGCGCCGGAGCGCCTCGGCTGATCCGTCCCGCAGGCCGCCACGGCGTGCCAAGTCGACATCTTGCGTGCCAATCCCTGAAAGCGGAGGAAAGAAACCATGGCTGAGAACACCGAAGTCGTCGTGATCGGCGGCGGTTACGCCGGGGTCATGGCGGCCAACCGGCTGACGCAGCGCGACGACGTGACCGTGACGCTGATCAACTGCCGTCCGGACTTCGTCGAGCGGATCCGACTGCACCAGCTGGCGGGCGGGACGCACGAGGCCGTCAGCGACTACCGGAAGGTCCTGGGCGAGCGCGTCCGGCTGGTGGTCGACACCGTGACCCGGATCGACGCGACGGGGCGCGGGGTGGAACTGGCGAGCGGCGACACGGCCGGCTACGACTACCTGATCTACGCGGTGGGCAGCGGCAGCGCCGACCCGGGCGTGCCCGGAGCTGCCGAGTTCGCCCACCCGATCGCCACGTTCGAGGAGGCGCAGCGGCTGCGGTCGGTCCTCGACGCCGCTCCCGCCACGGCCCCTGTGCTGGTGGTCGGCGCCGGTCCGACCGGCATCGAGACCGCCGCCGAACTGGCGGAGGCGGGCCGCACCGTGACCCTGGTCTGCGGCGGGCCGCTCGGGCCCTACCTGCACCCGAACGGGCGCCGCTCGGTCGCCGAGCGGCTGGCCGGCCTCGGTGTGACCGTGCTGCAGGGCCCCGGCACGAAGGTCACGGAGGTGACCGGCGACACCGTGCGGCTCGGCGACGGCCGTGAGCTGCCGAGCGAGGTCACCATCTGGACCGCCGGGTTCGGCGTGCCGGACCTGGCCGCCCGGAGCGGGCTCAGCACCGACGCCCTGGGTCGCCTGCTCACCGACGAGACCCTGACGAGCGTCGACGACGAGCGGATCGTCGCGGCCGGGGACTCGGCGGCACCTTCGGACCTGCCGTTCCGGATGAGCTGCCAGGCCGCCGGCCCGCTGGGCGCACACGCCGCCGACACGGTGCTCAGCCGCATCGCGAGCGAGCGGCCCGCACCGATCGACCTGGGGTTCGTCGGCCAGTGCATCAGCCTGGGGCGCCGCGCGGGCTTCTTCCAGTTCGCCCACAAGGACGACACCGCCAGGCGGCTCCACCTCGGCGGCCGAACAGGCGCGAAGGTGAAGGAACTCGTGTGCAGGCTCACCGTCAAGCAGCTGGTGGACGAGGCACGCAAGCCCGGCTCGCACACCTGGGTCAAGGGCGAGCAGGGCCGCCGACTGCTGCGGGCGCAGCGCCGCGAGACGGTGGCCACCGCCGAACAGTCCGCCTGAACCACGCACCGGCAGCCGACGTGGGGCCGCATGCCGATGGTCCTGGCGCACGGCTCGCCCGTGATGTCTTCCCGCGATACGAACCGCGATCATCCACCGCGCAAGATCGATTACCGACACACATATGACACGTACTGGGGGTTCAGTCATGATTCTGATCACCGGGGCCACCGGCCTCGTCGGCCGCGAAACCGTCCGCCTCCTGGTTGAGGCCGGAGCGAAGGTCGCCGCTGTCACCCGCGACCCGCACGCCGAATTCCCTGCGGGTACACAGCTCGTCCACCCCGCGAAGGTTCCCACCGTCGACGGCGTGGAGGCCATTCTGCTCAGCCCGCGTGCCGCCGGATCCGCCGCTGCCGAGCTGTTGGCCCGTGCCCGCGAGACGGGCGCGGCAAGGGTGGTCGTACTGTCCTCCGTGACCGTGCGGTACCCGGCTGGGCACGCACGCTTCCGGCAGCAGTTCCACGCGGTCGAGGACATCGCCAAGGGGAGCGGCCTGGACTGGACGATCCTGCGCTGCGCCGATTTCGCCGCCAACACCCTGGCCTGGACCGGGCAGATCCAGGCGACCGGAACCGTGCGGGGGGCATACCAGCACGCGAGGACCTCGACCGTCGACGAGCGTGACATCGCCGCGGTGGCCGCCCTCGCCCTGACCCACCCGCAGCACAGCGGTCAGACGTACCTGCTCACCGGAGAGCAGTCGCTGAGTCAGCCGGAGAAGGTCGCCGCGCTCGGCGAGGCGCTCGACCGGACACTGTCGTTCGTCGAGGCCGCACCGGACGAGATCCGCCGCGGCATGCTCGCCGCCGGCCTGCCCGACGAGGTACCCGACCGGCTGCTCGGCTCGCTGGCCGACTACGCCCGCGAAGCCGGGCCCACCACCGACACCGTGCGGCGGCTGCTGGGCCGCCCGGCACGCACGTACGCCACCTGGGCGCAGGACCACCGTGCCGTCTTCACCGCAGGAGGACCCCGATGAAACTCACGATCGTGGCCGCCACCGGCGGTATCGGACGGCACCTGGTCGAGCAGGCAGTAGCCGGCGGGCATGACGTCACCGCCGTGGCCCGCCGCCCACGTGAGCTGCCGGACGGCGTCCGGACGGTCGCCGTCGACCTCACCCGACCCGACATGCGGACGCTCGCCGAAGCGGTACGCGGCGCCGACGCCGTACTGTCCGCGCTCGGCCCGCGAAACCCGCGCGCGGACGCGGGCATCACCTCGCACGGCACCCGCGCGATAGTCGCGGCGATGCATGCCGAGCACGTCCGGCGGATCATCATCGTCAGCGCCGCACCCGTCGGACCGGTGCCGGTGCCTGGCCGGCCGACGCCACCCAGGCACGATCCCGGCGACGGCTTCTTCATGCGCTACCTGGGAGTCCCGTTGACCCGGGCAATGTTCGGCCGGCATTACGCCGACCTCGCCGTCACCGAGCAGACCCTGCGCGACAGCGGACTGGAATGGACGGTGTCGCGCCCGCCCAAGCTCACCGACAAGCCCCTGACCGGCAGGTACCGGACCGCGTGGAACCGCAATATCCGGGGCGGGTTCTCCGTGTCACGCGCCGACGTCGCCCACCACATGCTCGCCATGGTGAACCAGCCGGACACCATCGAGCAGGTCGTCGGAATCGCGAACTGACGAATACAGGCCACGCACACGACCCGGGCGGCGGGTGGGGAAGCGGGCGACGACCCGCGACGGTAACCAACAAGGTCAGGAAGATGCCTCGGCCGGCCCGCCCGCCCCTTCGCCGCCCGGGTCATCCATCACGAAAGAACGTGATCATGACGAAGTACGCCCGTTTCGTCAGCCTCGTATGCGCGGGGCTGTTCGCCGGATTCCTCACTTCGGTCCTTGTCCTGGAACTCTCGCTGCGCAGCTTCGACAGCACCGTCTACACCCAGGTCCGGCTGGTCGAACTCGACTCCCTCGACAGACTCGCCGTCGCCACACTCCTGCCGGCGCTGATCGCCACAGCGGTACTGGCCTACCAGACCTACCGAACGAAAACCCGATGGTTGACCGTGGCCGCACTCGCCCTCCTGGTCCTCGTCCTCGGTCTCACGCTCATCGTCAACCTGCCCATCAACTCCGACCAGCTCCGCTGGAACGCCCAGGCCCCGCCCTCCAACTGGACCGACGTACGGGACCGCTGGCAGATCGCCCACGCTGTCCGGACGACGGCCGCGGTCCTCGCCTTCGCGGTCCTCGCCCTTGCAGCGCCGTTGCCTGGTACACGTCGTTCAAGCTCGCCGAACACCTCGGCGCGGAGGGATCGGCTGCGCGCATGAGGTGAGGGAGTCCAACGTCAGCGTGTGAGAACAGAGTTGGACTCTCTCGCGACCGCACTCCAGGTAAAGACTAAAGACCGACGACCTGCTGAAGGACTCGCCGCATCTTGCTCCGCGGCGGCCGACGGTGGGGATCACCCCGCTGCTGGGCCGAGTTGCAGCCGCAGGCGGCTGCCGATGCGGCGAAGCTGCACCGGGACAACGTGAGAGGGCAAGACGCCGACTGGCTGCGAAATACTAGGGAGCGACGCGACCTTCTTCGCATTTGCCAGCTGCTTCTTCCATGGATTGGGGGTCCCCGTCCATGCGATTAGGCAACTTGAGGGATGGAATGGCGTAGGGGGCAATCGAGAGGTATCCGATTCAGAAGTGCGAACGAGTCTGGATCCCTACGTCGTGCCACTCCGGCAACAGCGGTAACGGCGCGATCTTCTAGTGGCGGACGCCGACTGCCGCGAGGGCCGTCCGTGCACTCGTCGCCGAGAGCAGACAGGCGTGTTTCCGCGCGCCGAAGCGACGGCGGAGGAGATCGCGGCGGCCGGGCGGCGATGGCATATACGTACATGGACTACGTACTCCTACCGACGTGTCCCTGACACGCGTGCCGTTTTCTTGCATTCATGACGACACCGAGCGTGAAAGCGCGGATGCCGAAGAGTGTCAGGCTGGCGTTGGTGGGGGTATGGGTCCAGGCCGTGCTGAACCTGGCGGCGGGATTTTTGTTGCTGGCCGTCGTGAACGACGCGGCGGACCACGGCCAGGACGAAGGGGCCGGGCTGCTCCGGTTCCTGGCCGTGCTGTCGCTGCTGATCGCCGGGGCGCTTCTGCTGTGCGGCGTTTTCGCGGGCCGGCGGTCGAACGGGATACGTGTCACGGTCGTCGTCATCGAGACGCTGAGCCTGCTGATCGGTGTGCTGGGCCTGCTTCAGGGAGGCGGCGTCTCGGTTCTCCCGGGCATCGTCTTCGCCCTCGCCGTGCTGCGGGGCTTCAGCACCGTGGAAGCCAGGAACTGGTTCGACCGATGAGATACGTACCGAGGCGCATACCCGGGCGGAAGGACTCCGTCGTGTCTGTCGTCGCGGCCCTCGCCGTGGGCGCACCGGGCTCCCAGCCGACGGACATCTACCCGACAAACCTCAACCCGACGCCCGACCACAGCTTCGACCTCGACGACATCTTCAGCTCTCCCACGCCCTGAGTCCCTTCGCCGGGTCCGGGCGTGCATCGACCTCTTCACCACATCAACGGGCCCTGCCGCAAGTCCGGTTCGCAGGGCCGCCCGACCTCACCTTGGGGGAATCACATGCGTATACACACTGCGCCCACCGTCCTTTCCTGCGCCGTCGTACTCTCGGCGCTCGTTCTTCCGGGCGCAGCCCAGGCAGCGGAGCACCCTGGGGCGGCGACGGATCTCAGAGCCTTCGCCTCGCGGAGCGTCCAGCCGCAGGACGCGCTGGGCGGCACCACATTCAAGAACGGAGTCGTCAACAAGGGCAAAGACATCGTTCTCGGCGTAACGGGCAAGAAGGCCGTTCCCGTCACGTTCACCGCCTTCGACGAGGAAGGCGTAGCCATCACCCAGGCGTTCCTGTGGCAGGGCACCGACAGTTCGAGCACGGACACCATCACCGGCGGCCTGGAGTCGGACAACTACCCCGTCTGCACGGAGACGACGGTCCAGGACGGCTACAGCTACAGCTGCAAGACGGTCTTCACCATCGACCCCGCGGTCGACTTCAAGGACGGCAACGGCACCGCGGGGGTCTGGAAGCTCTTCCTGGGCGCCTACGACCTCTACGCGAACGCCAGTTACGACGACGACGTCGCCAGGACCAGCATCAAGCGTGCCGCCGCGCTGACCGTCAATGCCTCCCCGGAGCCGGTGAAGAAGGGCAAGACCATCACGGTCACCGGCAAACTGACTCGCGCCGACTGGACCACGGGGAAGTCCTCGGGGTACGGGAACCAGCCGGTGAAGTTGCAGTTCCGCAAGAATGGCACCAGCACCTACACCACCCTCAAGACGGTCAGGACCAGCAGAACCGGCGCCTTGAGCACCACCACCAAGGCCGGCTCCGACGGCTTCTACCGCTTCGTGTTCGCCGGCACCTTCACGACCGGCTCCGCGACGGCGCCCCACGACTTCATCGACGTCAGGTAGGCAGCTTCCCGGCCGAGACCGCGGTGGCCGGTTCGCAGAGGCTCACCGGTCACCGCCGAGGGCACCTGGAGCAGGCTCAGTCCTGCTCCGGGTGGGCGTCCCCGAAACGGCTCCCGGTGCGGCGGCGGGCCATCAGTGTGGCCAGGGCGGTACGTGAGGAGACCCCGGTCTTGCGGAAGGCACGGGAGACATGGGTCTCGACGGTACGCCGGCTGACGTAGAGCCGGTCCGCGATGGCCTGGCTGGTGAGCCCCTGCGCCACCAGTTCGGCTATCTCCAGCTCCCGGGCGGTCAGGGTGGCCAGCCGCTGGGTGAGTTCGGCGCGGTCCGGGGAATCGTACGGAGCCTCGGAGCCGCCACCTGGCGGACGGGTGGCGTCGGCGAGGCCGACCAGCAGTCCGCTGCCGCCCGCCTCGGCGAGCCGGCGCCCCCTGAGCCAGGCGCGCGTGCCGCCCCGGCCATGGCCCGCCGCCGCTTCCAGCGGGGCGCCGAGCAGCAGGGAGTGGGCCTCCCAGAAGACCGCGCCGCAGCGGGCGCTCTCCGCCGCGGCCTCCGCGAACAGGTCCGCCGCCGCTGCCGTGTCCCCCTGCGCCAGCGGCAGATGGGCGATGCTGCGCAGCGCGGACGCCCGCTGCATCGGCAGCCCCAGTTGTTCCGCCTCCTTACGCGCCCGCTCGGCCCAGCCGCGGGCCTCCTCGGACCTGCCCGTCACCAGGGCGGACGTGACCAGGACCTCCAGGTAGAGCGGCCGCATCGAGGGCTGGAGCCGCTGCAGTTCGGGGCCGCCCGCCTGGAGCATCGCGTCCCGGGCCCGGACCGGATCGCCAGCCATGAGCGCGGCCCAACCGAAGATGCACCAGGCCGTGGAGGCCCACCAGTCGACCCCGGTACCGGCCGCGGCCACCGCCTCCTCGGCGACGGCGAGAGGGCGCGGATCGCCCGGCGGGCAGGCGGCGACGAGTGCCGCGGCCTTGCTCGCCAGTACGAACGCGAGCAACTGGTCGCTGCCGATCCCGCGGGCGATGTCCTCGGCCTGGTCGGCGAGTTCCAGCGCCGAGGAGACCCGGCAGGTCTGGACCCGGACATGGGACAGGCACAGCAGCAGATGGGGCACGACATAGAGCTGGCCGCTGCGGCGGGCGATGTCGAGGCCGCGCTCCGTGTGCCGCTCCGCGTCCGGGTAGTGCTCCAGGAAAGCCTCCGCCCAGCCGAGCCGGGCCAGTGGTTCGCACAGCGCGGTGAGGTCGTTGTCGGGCAGGGAGTCGACCAGGGCGGCGGCCTGCCGGGCGAATCCGTGCGCGGCGGTCATGTTGCCCTCGTACGCCTCTCCCAAGGCGGCGACGGCGAGGACGCCCGCCTCCCCGACCTCGTCCCCCGTGGACCGGGCCGCCGCGAGCGCCACCTCGACCTCGGTGCGCACCTGGGCGTACGAGGTGTCGCTGTCCTGGGGCGCGGCCGAGCCCAGCTCCAGGCCGAGCCGGACGACGTCGGCCGGGGCGGGCCCGCGAGCCAGCTCGCGGCGCAACAGGGCGACTGCCTCGGTGCAGCGCCCCAGATGACGCTCCACAACTGCGCACAGGACGACCGCGCGCACTCTGAGGCGGTCCTGTTTCTCGCGGACGGCCGGGCCACCGGGTGACCGCCGCGGGGTGGCGATCAGCTCTTGGAGCAGGTCGCGGCTCTCGCGCAGGCCACCGCACGCGGCCAGGGCGCGGGCCCGCCTCAGGACCAACTCACGCCGCCGGGCAGTGTGTTCGGGAGTGTGCGGAAGGTGGCGGAGTGCCACATCGAGCCAGTGGGCGCAGCTCGCCGGGGCCGTTCGGGCGGTTCGTGCGGCGGCCTCGTCGAGCACGGCCACCGCTGCCGGGTCCCAGGCGGTCAGCGACTGTTCCACATGGTGGGCCCGCTCGGCGGCGGAGGCACCCGCGCGGGCCAGTTCCTGCGCGGCGAGCCGGTGCATCTCGACGCGCCTCAAGAAGGGTGTGCTTTCGTGGACGAGGGTTCGCACGACCGGATGCCGCAGGGTCAGCAGGCCCTGCGGGGCGGAGCGCAACAGGTCGCGTCGGGTGAGAGCGTGGACGTCGGCGGTGAACGCGGTGCCGGAGCGGCCGGTCACCCGGCTCACCATCGCCGGGGTGGCGTGCTCGCCCAGTACCGCCACGGCGTCGACGATGCCGCGCCGGGAGGGGGCGAGCGCGGTCAGTTCGTCCAGCAGCAGGGTGCCGAGTCCGGGCGGCGCCGAGGACTCGGGTGTCGTACCCCCGCGGTGGGCCTGAAGGAGGGTCAGGAAGTAGAACGGGTTGCCCTCGCTCGCGGCGTACAGCGCGGCGGTCTCGGCGGGCGGCAGGCCGGGGCCGGCCAGTTCGGCGCAGTTGATTGCGCTCAGCGGTCTCAGACCGAGTCGGACGACCGTGCCGGTGTCGAGTTCTCGGGTGAGCCTGGCGGCAAGGGACTCGGGACTCTGGCGGTCACGGCGTGTCACGGCCAGGACGACGGGGGCGTGGACGGGATGGCGTACGAGATGGTCCAGCAACTCCAGTGACGCCGGGTCCGCCCAGTGCAGGTCGTCGAGGGCCAGCAGCAGCCCGGATGGGGCGGCGAGCCGGGCGAGCAGGACGGCCGTGGACCGGTGCAGTCCGAAACGGTCGACCGCGCCGCTCCGCTGGAGAAGGGGCGCCACCGCGTCGGTCTCCTGGAAGCCGTCCAGGGCGTGCGGGTCGAGGTGGGCGAGCGCGTCGGTGAACACCTGGAACGGCACCTGCCGCTCGTACTCCGTGGCTCTGCCGCGCAGTACCGTCATTCCGCGTCTGCGCGCCCGCGCGCAGACCTCGCTGAGCAGCCGACTCTTGCCGATGCCGGCCTCACCGGTGATGTCGACGAGCCGGGAACGGCCGCTGTCAGGGAACTCCTCGCCCCGTGCTGTGGCGCGCGCGCCGTCTGCCGCACGGTCGAGCAGCGCGTCGAACCGGGCCAGTTCGACGGAGCGGCCCAGCAACGGAGCCCCGTTCCCGCTGTCCCCAACTACCCCGTCCGCTCCCACAGTTGCCCCCTTGTCCTTACATTCCCCCTCACATATCATTCTCTCCTGTTGATCGTCGTAACCGCCGCGTCGGTGAACCGGGACGGACGGATCTCGCAGGGCGAGCCGCCGGTCCGGTCGGAGACGGGTGGCTTCCTTCAGAGGTCGCTTTCTGGCCGGCTGCTTGGGCCATTGGCCGCACGGCCTGCGCCTTGCGCACGCCATGAGCACACCGCAGACGAGTGAATCGGTCGCCGGGCAGGCCGACCATCATCGACAATGCCTTTGATGAATTCAACGAGATCATGATTTTCATCATTCCAGAAGCGGCCGCGAGATTGTCGATTCTCACTGTGCGCCAACATCGCCTCCGTTCCCGAGCGCAATGCCTTCGCCATTACTGTGGTCCTGTGCCCCCTGTTGGCGCTGTCTTTGTCAGGCGGACTGCTCAACCGTGCTTTGGCACGGCATCGCCGCCAAGCTGCCACATTTCATGGTTCCCGCATTCTGCCGTGATCTCGGCCGTCGCCTGAGCCGCGGTGATGAAGTCATCGACCACTGGCGAGGTGCGCGATGCCGCCACCGCGAGGCACACCTGGTCGGGCGCCAGATCCGGGATGGGCACATAGATGACATCCGGATGTGAGTAGAACACGGCCGCCGAACGGGCCAGGAACGAGATACCCCGGCCGGCCGCGACATGCTCGAGCGTCTCGTCCACCCCGCGCACCAGGTACCCGGCGTTGGGGTGCGGGCGCCTGGTGGGCTGCGTGCCCGGGTCGGCATGCCAGACCAGCGGTTCACCGGCCAGGTCGGCCTCGGTGACCTCCTCCTTGCCGGCCAACCGGTGGCCGGCGGGCAGCACCGCCACCCGCGGCTCGGTGTACAGCGGGGTGACGCGCAGGCCGGCCTCGTCGATGGGCAGCCGCACATAGCCGACGTCGATGCGGCCGTCGAGCAGCATCGGGGCCTGGTCGTCCCCTTCGATCCGCTGCACGTCCACGACCACGTCCGGGTGCCGGGCCTCGAACGCCCGCGTCGCCGGGATGACCGGGATGCCGGCCCGGAAACCGACCATCAGCCGCCGGCTGCCGCGGGCCGCCGCGGACACCCGGCGGCGGACCGCGTGCGCGGAGGCGAGCAGCGGACCGGCGTCGGCCAGCAGTTGTCGGCCCGCGTCGGTCAGCGCTACGCCGTGGCGATCCCTGGTGAACAGCGAGGCGCCGAGATCCTGCTCGAGCGCGCGGATCTGCCGGCTGAGCACCGGCTGCGCGATATGCAGCTCTTCGGCGGCGCGGCCGAAGTGCAACTGGTCGGCCACGGCGGTGAAGTAACGCAATTTGCGCAGGTCCAGATCCATGGCGTCTCCCAGCCCGGTGATGCCTTCAGGGTATCACCAGGGCTAAAAGAGGTCTTGGACACCCACTCAGGCCAATGGCAACCTGAATAGGTACCTATTGGGGCCGACGCGAATTCGGCACAAGAATTCGACATCGGAACTTGATAGCAGGGCCCAGGCCCAGAATGAGCACACTGTTTCGGATGCCCATCAATTCAACGGAGTGATCGTGGGAAAGCTCGATGGCAAGGTAGCGGTGATCACCGGCGGATCCACCGGAATGGCACTGGCCGGCGCCAAACTGTTCGTCGAGGAAGGAGCGCACGTCTTCATCCAGGCCCGGCGGCAGGAAGCACTGGACGACGCCGTCAAGCTGATCGGCCGCAACGTCACCGCCGTCCAGGGTGACGCGGCCGAACTGGACGACCTGGACCGCTTGTACGACACCGTCAAGCGGGAAAAGGGCTCGATCGACGTGCTGTGGGCCAGCGCCGGGATGGGCGAACCCGCCGTCCTCGGCGAGATCACCGAGGAACAGTTCCACCGCGCCTTCTGGCTCAACGCGCGCGGCACCCTGTTCACCGTGCAGAAGGCACTGCCGCTGATCAACGACAACGGCTCGATCTTCATGACCGGATCCAACGCCTCCCTCGGCGCCTTCCCCGGCTGGAGCCTCTACGCGGGAAGCAAAGCCGTCCAGCAGGCCTGGGCCCGCGTCTGGCTCAACGAACTGCGCGACCGCAAGATCCGGGTCAACGTCCTGACCCCCGGCCAGGTCGCCACCGCCAAACAGGAAGAACTGTTCGACGAGGCAACCAGGGCCGCATTCGAGTCCCTCATCCCCCGCGGAAAGATGGGCCGCCCCCAAGAAATCGCCACCGTCGCCCTGTTCCTCGCCTCCGGCGACTCCAGCTACGTCAACGGCCTGGAACTCGTCACCGACGGCGGCACCACCGCCATCTGAACCACACACCAGGAATGCCGCGGGCACACCCCACAACAACCCGGGCGCCACAACAAACCGGTCTCGAACGCGGACATCCGCAACACGCCGAAGTGTTGCGCGGGCGCCGAATCCGCGTGCTGACAAGCCGGAAGTACCGGGAAAGGCACGGCAGTTGGCCCCGAAACGTCGCGGCCGACGCCCTGCGCCTGACCCGGCACGAACGAGACAGAGCGACATCTCAAGAACAGGAAGAGAGCACACCTCATGAGCAGCATCACCCTCATCGGTACGGGGAACATGGCCCGTACCATCGGCACGCTCGCGGTGGCGGGCGGCAACACCGTCGAGGTCATGGGACGCGATCAGTCCAAGGCCGATGACCTCGCCAAGGCTCTGGGCGGCGGCGCGACGATGGGCAAGTGGGGCGCCGTCCCGGCCGGGGACATCGTCATCACGGCCCTGTTGTACGACGGTGTCGTTCCGGTCGTCGCCGAGTACGGAGACGCCCTCGCGGGCAAGGTCATCGTCGACATCAGCAACCCCTTCAACGCCACGTTCGACGGACTGGCCCACAGCGAGGAGACCTCGATCGCGCAGGAAGTCGCCAAGGTGGCCCCGGCCGGCGCCAGTGTGGTGAAGGCGTTCAACACCATCTTCCGTAATGTCCTGGAGAAGGGTCGGCCCGACGTCTTCATCGCTGGCGACAATGCGCAGGCCAAGGCGGGCGTGGCGGCATTCATCGAGAGCCTCGGGCTGCGCCCGCTGGACGTCGGCGGCCTGAAAATGGCGCACTGGCTGGAAGGAATGGGCCTGGTCACGATGGGCCTCGCAGGCAACGGGGTTGGCCACTGGGACTTCGCCCTCGGCGTCAACGAATTTACCGGCTGAGCCCCCGGGGCCGAGCAGTCGGCGAACAGGGCGCCATCGGCATCACCAACCCCGTCGCCCCCGATAGCGCCGGCATCCGACGTAGCCGGGCCGGTTCCAGCTCCAGCCGGTGCCGCGAATCCTGTGCGGACGAGCTCTCCGCGAGGGCCCTCGCGCCGGATCCCAGCACTGCCCGGCCGCATGTGGCGACGATTCTTGCCTTCGGGGTGGGGCGTCGAGCGCGGAGGTGACTGCGAGAACCGCAGCCACTTACCGTTATGACGTCAGTGGTGTATGTTGGCAGTGTAATAAATTGCAGATGGCGGCGTGTGTATTGCTGGGAGATCGTCGTGGTCGAGCCGGCTCTTTCGTGGCTTCACGGACTGTGCCGCACTGACCGCGACACGCTGATTCAGGTCAGCCAGGCTGTCACTGCCCTTCAGGAGGAAGGACCTGCGCTGGGTCGGCCCCTGGTGGACACGATCAAGGGATCCTGGTCGGTGGTGACAAGGCGGGCAACTGGTCCGGCTGGTACCGCGTCGCGGTGTCCCGAGCAGAGCAGGCATACGCGGAGCATCTGAAGCGAATCGATGGAGAGGACGGGGCACGATGACTGATCACCTCAAGGACCCGCAAGCCGTCTCCTGGGGAGACCTGACCGGGGTTTTCGCCCTCACCGATGCCGAAAAGGACCAGGCCCAGAAGGGGGCGCAGGCGATGGTCCTGGCCTCCCGTGTGCACCGCCTCGCCGAGTTGCGGAAGCGGCAGCACACCACACAGGTCCAGGTTGCCGAAGCCATGGGCGTGACCCAGGCCCGCGTCTCACGCATCGAGAAGGGGCAACTGGAGCGCAGTGAGGTCGACACCCTCGCTGCCTACGTCAAGGCGCTCGGCGGCAAGCTGAAGATCGTCGCTGACTTCGGCGACGAGACCTACGTCCTCGGCTGACCCGATCGGCAAGCTGTGACCCAGGTTCATGCGCAGTCCCGGGGGCAAGCTCGCCTCTTGACGTCGGAGCCGTCGCTCGGTCAGCCGGAACTGTGAATTCGGCGGCGGGACACAGGTGTGGGGAAGTCCACGAATTGTCTGTGGGACCGTCCGTGGCGTGGTGCGGGGGCCACGGCGAGGGGGCGTCCTGGCGATGGCCGGAAGACGGCAGGGCCCGCACCACCTCGGCCGCCCGCACGTCGGTCAGCCCGCGCAGAACGGTCGATGCGACGGGCCGGACGTGTTCTGCCGGGCCCGGCCGGTTCCAATGCCGGACCGCCGACGGCCTTGCGGCGAACGCGTTGCGGGGAACTCCGAACGGACACTTCTGGACCTGGCGCTCGTCTCCCGTCGGTGGCGGTGCCCTTGCGGCCGGATGTCGGTGCTGGGTTTGAGCTGGTGCCGGCGGCCGGGCAGCTGCCCGGGCCGCGAGGCTGTTACTCACGGCGCGTTCCCGACCGCTTCTCCGACTTCCCTGCCGCCTTGGGCGCAGCCGGCAACGGCGGCAGATCCGTGTGCTTCACCGTGAACCCGCCCTTGATCACGGGGGCGAATGGCGCCGGAGCCATGCAGGTGCCGGTGGGCGTCTCCACGTCCTTCACCTCTGTGGCCCGGGGCTCGAGGTTCACGATGTCCCAGCCGAAGCCGAGGTGGTCCTGGTCGCCGCCGCGTCCCCGCTGGACGCTGAGGCCGAACCGCTTGCCAGGCTCCCAGACGTTCGACTCCTCCACGACCGCGGTGAGCGTTGCGATGCCGACCCCGGTGACCAGGCAGTCCACCTTCGCCTTCGACCAGCCTGTGCTGTTGCGGGCCGGTGAGTAGTGCTTGACGGTCACGGTGCCCTCGGCGTGGGTGGGCAGAGGAGGGAGTGGCGACCCCGGCATGGGGCGTGCGAAGGGCACTGCCTCCGCGTCGACGGTGAAGCGGATGTCGTCGTCCGGTGCGTAGGCGTACGAGACGCGCGCCGACCCGTGAACGCTCGCGACATCGGTGGGCTTCTTCGCGAGGGACGCCGCAGTGTGCGGGGCGGCAGGCGAGGGCCCCGCCGCGGCGATTCCGGCGAGCACAGCGGCGACGCCTACGGCGCCGAGAGAGGTGAAACGCATGACGAACTCCCTTTCCTGGACGGATGATCGGCCACTGCTCGGTTTGTGCTGCCGAACGAGCACCAGCCTCGCCCGCACCCCCCGCCCCCGCCCATACGCCGTTCGGCACAGAGATCCACGCTGTCCACGGCTCGGCTATGCCGTTCGGCAGAGATCACTGGGAGGCCCCGCGCTGGATGACTGCATCCTCGTACGCTGATGACCATGGGGGAGACGACAACAGCCGCAACTCCGCTGTTAAACCTGGTACTTGGCGGCGTCCCGGTACTCGCGGCGGCAGCCACCGTGGTGTGGTCCCTGGCCGGCCACCGCACCACCGCCCATACGCGCCTGGCCCGCCCGTCGGCTGCCTGCGCGCTGCTGTCGTTGACGACCACCGTGACCCTCACCACGGATTCGAACTCCTACTGGAAGCTCGCGGAGGCCGCCCTGCTGCTGCTCCTCATCGCGGCGGTGACGCGCTGGTCGCCTGTGCGGGAGGTGCGGATCGCGGTGCCCCTCGCAGCCCTCGCGGTGGCAACCTGGCCCTTACCGCTGATCGACGGCGGCTTCTTGGAACGTACGGGCGCGGCGTCGTTCTGGTTGATCCCCGCACTCACCGCGGCGGCGGTCGGCGCGTATCCGCGCCGCGTGGACCAGCGCCGACGCGCCGCGGTCAGTGAGGCCCGGCGCGCCCAGCGGCTGCAGCTCTCCCGTGATCTGCACGACTTCGTGGCCCATGACGTCAGCGGCATTGTCGTGCAGGCCCAGGCAGCCCGCTTCGTGGCCGCGACCGATCCGGGCCAGGCGGTCCTGGCTCTGGAGCGGATCGAGAAGGCGGGCCTGAACGCTCTGGAAGCGATGGACCGCACGGTCCGCATGCTGGACAGCGACCAGGAGGCATCGGGCGCGGAGTGTCTTCCGCCAGGAGTGACCCAACTCGCAGCGCTAGTAGACGACTTCACGGCCGCAGGCAGCACGGAGGCCCATCTCCACCTGCCGCCCGAGACGGCGGACGCCCTCATTCATGCGCGGGAGGCCGGCGCGGCGGCGTACCGGATCGTGGTCGAGGCGCTCACGAACATCCGTAGACACGCGCCCGAGGCCCTGCGTGCGGAAGTCCGCTTCACCGCCACCCTCGCAGGCGTGGAACTACAGGTAACCAACGACGCACCGCGCGCATCCCCCGACCGTCGCTCCACCGTTCTGCGCCGCCACGGCGGCCTCGGCCTCCCGGCCCTCACCGAACACGCCGAGGCACTGGGCGGCACACTCACGGCGGGCCCGCACGAGGGCGGCTGGCGGCTCACAGCGATCCTTCCATGCAAGCCGCCCTCGCAAAGGAGCCGAAGTGACCTCCATGATCAACGCACCCGCCCTGACCCGCATCCTCCTGGCCGATGACCAGGACGCGGTGCGCAGCGGGTTCCGCTTGATCCTCGAGTCCCAGCCGGACATGACGGTTGTGGGCGAGGCGGCGGACGGCTCCACGGCCGTCGACCTGGCCCGTGAGCTTCGGCCCGACCTGGTCGTCGCGGACATCCGTATGCCGGTCCTCGACGGCTTGGAGGTGACCCGCCGCCTGGCGGGTCCGGCCGCTCTCGACCCGACCCGCGTCCTCGTGGTCACCACCTTCGACCACGACGACTACGTCCGCACCGCCCTTCGCGACGGCGCCTGCGGCTTCCTCCTGAAACGGTCGGGCCCCGGCCTGCTGATCGAGGGGGTACGGGCGGCCATGGCAGGCGACATCCTCATCAGTCCCCAGGTCACGGTCCGCCTCCTCCAGTCCCTGTCCACCCCCACCAAGCCGCGACCCCACGAGCCCTCACCCCTCACGTCGCGCGAGGAGGAGATCGCCCGCCTGGTGGCCGAGGGCCTGACAAATGCCGAGATAGGCGCGCGCCTGTTCATCTCCTCCGGCACGGCGAAGACGCACATAGCCAACATCCAGGCCAAGTTGAAGGTACGCAACCGCGTGGGCATCGCGGCCTGGTCCTGGGAGACGCTCAGTAGATAGGTCCCGCCGGATCACCGGAGGCGGAGCCTCTCCGCGTTGGAAGGTCGATCCGCTGCGGACGAGTTCGAGACTTCTCCCGAGCTGATGAAGGGATGCCGACACGCCCGTCCCCACGGCACCGACGACCAGGAACTGGCCGGGCAGATGGACACGCTCGTCATGACGGGCTGGACGGAGATGCTCCACGGACGCTACGACCCCGCACTACGCCGTCTCCGCCGAGGCCTGGAAGTGTCCCGCCGCACCGGCCAGAGCCTCGTGCTCGCCGATCTCTTCGCCGCCTCCGCCACGCCTACCTGTGGCTCGGACGCCTGGACGAGGCGGCGGCCTACGCCGACGACGCGCTGGAGGCGGCGTCACTCGTCGGCAGCAGCGAGCCGCGCTCGTTGGCCGAGGTGGTGAGCGCGGCAGTCCTGATGTGGCGGGGAGACTTCGCCGGAGCACTGAAGATCTGTGAGGAGTCAGTCTCTGAGACCAGCCCGGCACTGGGCGCGCACCGGTCGGCGATGGTCGGGATGCTCGGCCAGACGCTGCTGCTCAACGGCGATCCGGAGGGCTGTGTCAGCAAGGTGCTCGAAGCGGGCGGCGGCCCGCACCTGCTCGGGTTCGAAGCCCCGGTCCGCCCGATGTGGTTCCGGGTGCTGGCTGTCGCGGAACTGGCCCTGGGTGACGTGACAGCTGCCGAAATGTGGGCCGACCGCGCCGCCGCTGCCGCGGCCCTGGAGCTGCCGATCGGCCGGCGCGGTTTCGCGTTGCTGGCCCGCGCCGAGGTACAGCTCGCCCGGCAGAACCCGGCGGCGGGTCCCACCGCGTTACGGGCCGCTGCCGAGTTTCGCGCGGCCCGGATGCCCCTCAACGAGGCCACGGCCCGGCTGACCGCCGGCACCGCACTGTCCGCCTCCGGCCGCCACGCCGAAGCACTCGCCGAGTTGGAACAGGTGAAAGCCCTGGCGGCTGCCTGCGGGACCCTCGCCCTGTCCGAATTGGCTGAGCACGAACACCACAGGATCGCCGCCCAGGCCCCGCCTCCGACAACTGGCACGTCACCCGGGACCTGAAGTTCCCGAACAGCACAAGCTCCGGTGGAGCGAGCCGCCCTGAGGTCGCTGGTTGGAGCCTTGGCATCTCTTGGGGCCTTGGGGTGGGAGCACCAGAGGTATGCGTGGTCTGTGGGCAGGGTGTCGGACCGGGTTCGCTCGATCAGGCCGCCCCTCAGGTCCGGAAGGGTAGCAGTCACTGACGGCCGCCTTCCTGTCCGAGCATCGCTGAGCGGGTCGCACGTGAGCGTGGCCTGGTCGTCGCGGGTGGACCGACGATGAAGGCCACGTTACGGAAGTGTTGACAGGTCCGGATGTCCCGTTTCAGTATGTCGGCCACCTCACATCCCCCTTTGCCGGGGAGGCCCGGCTCCGTGATTGAAACGTATCAAGGACTGCGCCCATGCCCGTCGCACCGTCCCACCGAAGAGCCAGAGGTCGGCGCTTTTCGCTCATGGCCCTGCTCACCACGTTGCTCGCTCTCGTCGGCGGAGTGACGGTACTGATGCCCTCGGCGCAGGCCGCCACCGCCGCGCCCACGGTCCTGACCGTCGGCGGACTGGCTGCTCCCGCAGACGTCGCCCCCGGGTCCGCGCCGCTCCTCGGCTGGCATGTCGGCGGTGACCGGCAGAGTGCCTACCAGATACAGGTCGCCACCACGTCCTCGGCTCTGACCGGGACGCCGGACGTGTGGGACTCGGGCCAGGTCACCTCCACCACCGACAGCAACGTGACGTATGCCGGCGCGACCCTCACCGCCTCCTCCGGCTACTACTGGCGGGTCCGCACCTGGGACTCCTCGGGTGCCGCCTCCGCCTGGTCGGCCACCGCAGCCTTCGGTACGGGGCCCGGCACCACCTGGTCCGCGGCGACCCCCATCTGGAGCGGCGCGCCCACTGCCTGGACGGACTACACCTTCCAGGGCAGCTTTGTCATCAACGCCAAGTACGCCAGCGTCACCTTCCGCGCGCAGGACACCAGTAACTACTACCTGTGGCAGTTCAAGGGCGGCGGTGTGAACACGCTCGCCCCGCAGGTCCAGAAGAATGGAACGTTCACGGCCCTCAAGACTGCTGTGGCGCTGCCGTTCGCTTTGACCACCGGCTCGGCCTACAACTTCCGGATCGTGGCCTCCGGTTCGACCTTCACCACGTATCTGAAGGCTGCCGCCGACACCACCTGGACCCTCGTCGACACCACCACCGACGCCACCTTCAACTCAGGCGGCATCGGCTTCCGCACGGGTCTGACCGAGCAGGCCACCTTCGACGACATCACCGTGACCGACTCCAGCGCCAACTCCCTCTACAGCAATGACTTCAGCGCCTTGGACAACGCCGACTTCGGCTGCGGCACCATCACCGGCGGCGCCCTGTTCGTCGACAAGAGCAAGAACTGCGTCACCGGGCTGCCCACCGCCTGGACGGACTACACCTTCCAGGGCAGCTTCGTCATCACCGCCAACATCGCCAGCGTCACCTTCCGTGAGAAGGACACCAGCAACTTCTACCTGTGGCAGTTCAAGGGCAACGGTGTGAACACCCTCGCCCCGCAGGTCCAGAAGAGCGGAACGTATACGGCCCTCAAGACCGCCGTGGCGCTGCCGATCGCCCTGACCACCGGCTCGACCTACAACTTCCGGATCGTGGCCTCCGGTTCGACCTTCACCACGTATCTGAAGGCCGCCGCCGACACCACCTGGACCCTCGTCGACACCACCACCGACGCCACCTACTCCTCCGGTGGCATCGGGTTCCGTACCGGCAGCACCGAGCAGGCCACCTTCGACGACATCACCGTCACCGACCCCAACGGCAGCTCCCTGTACAGCAACGACTTCAGCGACTCGTCCAACGCCGACTTCAGCTGCGGCACCATCACCAGCGCCGCCCTGGTCATCGGCACCAGCAAGAACTGCGGCACCGGACTGCTGACCGTACCCAGCTGGACGTTCCTGCGCGGCACCACGAACCTGGCCTCCGGCAAGTCCATCGCCTGGGCCCACCTGTACGCCACCGGAGCCTCCACCACCCCGGCACGTCAGTTCGTCTACAAGCTGTGGGTCAACGGCAGTTACGTCGGCGTCGGCCCCACCCGGCCGGTCGGCTCCGAGACCCGCTACGACGGTTACGACGTGACCTCCCTGCTGAACGCGGGCGCCGCCAACACCATCGGCGCACTCGCCTACACCACCAGCGACCAGCGATTCCTGGCACAGCTGGTGGTCCGGTACACCGACGGCACCAGCAAGACCTACGGCACCGGAGCCGGCTGGAAGGCCCTGGACGGCACGCGGATCCTGCCGAACGTCGGCTCCATCGGCACCAGCTACTACACGGCGCCCAAGGAGAACTTCGACGCCCGCCGCTACCCGTTCGGCTTCGCCACGGCCGCCTTCAACGCCGCCGCCTGGCCGTCGGCGGTCACCAAGGGCTCCTTCAGTAACCTGCAGCCCACGCCGACCGCCAAGGTCAGACAGACATCCCAGACCCCCGCCTCGGTCACCGAGTACTCCAGCGGCAACTACTTCATCGACTACGGCCGCACCTGGATCGGCGGCCTCTCCCTGACCCTGAGCGGCACCGCCGGACAGGTGGTGGACATCCGCTACGGCCAGGTCACCTCCGGCACCAACACCGTCAAGTACCAGACCGCGGCCGGCAACACCTACCAGGACAAGTGGGTCCTGAAGGCGGGCAGTCAGCAACTGGAGACCTGGGGCCCGCGTGTCTTCCGGTACGTCCAGGTCATCGGCGCCCCCACCGGCCTGACCGCCGCCGACTTCACCGCGGAGGCGTACCTGTACCCGTTCGACGAGTCGGCGGGCGTCTTCAACTCCTCCGACAGCGCCCTCAACAAGGTCTGGGCGCTGTCCCGCAACACCATCGAGACCGGCAACCAGAACCTCTACGTCGACTCCTGGGAGCGTGAGCGCGGTTACTACGAGGCCGACTCCTACCTCCAGCTTCTGGGCAACCTCTACACCGGCGGCGACTCGGCGCTCGGCGACTACTCGTTGAGCCTCCTGCTCTCCAACCGGACCTGGCCCACCGAGTGGCCGATGTACACGATCCTGGCCCTGCACGACAGCTACGAGGCCACCGGCAGTACCGCGCCGCTGTCCGCCGCCTACACCACCCTTCAGGGCAAGCTCCCCGACGAGTGGTACGACTCCTCGACCGGCCTGATCCACAAGACCACCGGCAGCAGCGGCGCGAGCAGTTGCAACGACTGCGACATCGTCGACTGGCCCTCCTCGCAGCGCGACGGCTACGTCTTCACCTCCTACAACACCGTCATCAACGCCATCGCCTACCGCTCCTACGCGGACATGGCCGACATCGCCACCGCACTGGGCAAGACCTCGGACGCCGCTACGTACACGGCCAAGGCCGCCGCCATCAAGACCGCGGTCAACGCGAACATGTGGGACTCGTCCAAGGGCGCCTACCGTGACGGACTGAACAACGACGGCACCGTGATCAACCACTACGCCGTCCAGGCCAGCGCCTTCGCCACCGCGTTCGGCCTCGCCAGCTCCTCGCAGGCCGGGCAGGTGGCCACCTACCTGGGCACCCGCGGCATGGCGTGCAGCGTCTACTGCGCCGGCTTCCTCATCCAGGCCATGTACGAGGGCAACCGGCCCGATCTCGCGTACACCCTGCTGACCTCGACCGGGACCAACAGCTGGATGAACATGATCAACGCGGGGGCGGGCGCCACCATGGAGGCCTGGACCCTGTCGCAGAAGTCCAACACCACCTACTCACACCCCTGGGCGGCGGCCCCCGCCTTCAACATCCCCCAGGACATGTTCGGCATCCGGGCCACCGCACCGGGCTTCGCGACCTTCCAGATCAAGCCCCAGCCCACCTCGGTCACCTGGGCCGACGTCACGGTGCCCACCGGCCACGGCACCATCGGCGCGGCCTTCGACACCACCAGCGGCGGTCGCGTCGACATCAGCGTGAACATCCCGGCCAACACCAGTTCCTCGGTGTACCTGCCCGGCGGCACGGAGGGTACGACCAGCGTCTTCATGGACGGCAGCAGCGTCGCCGCCACCTACGACAACGGTTTCCTGCGCGTCGACGACGTCCAGCCCGGCTGCCACATCGTCACCACCTCCTCCGACAGCACCCCATACAGCGACACCAAGCTCACCGGCATCTGCTAGGCCACGTCGTCAGGACTCAGGACCCACAGCCGGCCGGGGCTCGCCCGGCCGGCTGCGCCCGTGAGCGGTGGGGATCAAGCAGGTCAACGCTGCACCGATCGTGGGATCTTCGGTGTCGCTTCGGTGTCGCTGAGGAAAGTCGTCGACGTCGGCATCCACCGCACGCCGTCCGGCCTCGACGGCGACGTCGGCACCGCCGGCCTCGACGGCATCGCCGGACGCATCACACCCGTGCCGGGCAGCGTCGGCCCGATGACCATCGCCATGCTCGTGGGCTGGGCCGACCCCATGCCGCCGCGGCCGGCTCACCACCACCCGCGCCGGCATCGCCGAGCGGCGCGGACGCATCATCGCCGTCGTCGCGGTGGCCGCAAACTGATCGACAGCCTGCGGCCAGGGTCCATGGCTATCGCGGCATGGCCTGGTCATTCCGCAACGCCGCGAACCCGGTCAGAGTGAACTCCCAGCCTGGAAAGAGAAACACAACGCCTCCCACCACAAAGTCCGCGCTGCCCGCGTCGAGCACACCTTCGCCCGCCTGAACAACGTCACCCTCGCAAGGTGACGAGGAAACAAAGCAGGTCGACGAACACGTCGTTACTGGATCTTGCGACGCGTCGAACGGCTTCAGGCACTCTCGTCGCGCTTCGCGATGGAACCTGTCAGGTGACGCGGGAAGAGCGGTGGGAGAGGGTGGGACGGGGATCCAGGAAGCGGCCGGAGGCGGAGAACGCGGCTGCGTTGAAGCCCTCTTCCCGCATGTCAACCGCGGGGTACTCAGTACAGGCGGTCTGTGGCTGGGCCGTGGAGTCGCCGAACCGGCAGGCGATGCCGGTGAGCCTGATGGTGATGAAGTCGGCGATCTGGGCTCCGAACTCGATGGGCCTTCCGCCGATGGTGATGTCCCCGACGCCAAAGCCCTTGTCCGGGGGCACTTCGTAGACGGCGCGGACACGGTGCTCCGAGTCGCCTCTCAAATAGGTCCAGTAGCTCCTGGGGTCGGAGCCGTCCGGGGTCTCCCAGCCATCCGTGGACAGGTCGTCGAAGTACAGGCCCACTGGGTCGGCGAGGCTGATGTCGGCCTTCCGGCGGGCCAGGGCGTTGACTCCTGCGCCGATGTGCGGATCGCTGTTGCGCTCCGCGGCGCCGTACTTGCTGCAGGTGATGAGCTCCTGGTCGGCGATCAGTTCCTGGCCGTTGATGACGCGCCGGATGGTGGCCGCCGCCGCCAGCTCGATCTCTGCGCCCAGGGTGTTGCTCGGCTGAATCAAGTGCATGGCGCCGTGGCTGGTGGAGTTGTTCCACTTGTTGCGTGGCTGGTACTGGCCGCTGGGCGAGAACAGGTCCTCCTTGCGCACGTCCGGACTGATGTATTTCCGGTAGAGGGTGAGCGTCTTGTCCGGGTCGGTCTGCGCCAGGATCTCCCAGTACTCGGGGCCTTCGCAGGTGAACATGACCTGGGTGATCTTTCCTGAGCCGTCGCGGGTGACGCTCCACTCGCAGTACTCGTCCTGGACGTCACGGCTGGCGTCGGCGCGCTGCCAGCGCTGGAGGTCGGAAATGGAGGTGATCTTGATGATGCGGGGGAACGCGGTCCATCTGATGGGGGCGCGCTCGAAATCCGCGGCCGTGTCCGTGCTGGTCAGGTTGTAGAACTGCGGTCTTGGACTGTTGTTCAGTACCTCTTGGGGATCGGGGCCCTCAACGGCCTCGTCGACCGTGTCGGAGATGAACGTGTTCCAGGCCTTGCGGCCGAAGTCGTCCAGATCGTCGAGGTTGCCGGGAGGTCCGTAGGCATCCAGTCTGGCCATGGCGTTGTCCTTGCTCGTGAGGGGATGGCGTCAGCTCAGCTCAGCGACGGTGGCGTCCTCGCGCATCGCCAGCGGCGGGGCGCCGAGGGGAATGTTGGTGACCGGCAGGGTGAGCTCGAACTCATTCAGCTTCATGAGGCGGAACTGTCGACGGCGGGACTCGGCCAGCCGGACGTAGTCGTCGAAGCCGGATTCGGTGCGGATTCGCTCGGTGACCTCGCGCAGATACGCGTCCACCCTCTGTCCGAACACCGTCCGCCAGGCGTCGTCGGGTACGCGCCAGTGCGCGTCGAAGCGGCCTTCGGGACTGTCGGCGGGCAGGGTTTGCGCGGCGTCCGAGATGGCCTGGGCGACCTTGTCGCACAACTCCACCGTCTGGGTTGGCGCGGTAGGCACGTATCGCATGAGGTGACTGCGGGCAGGGCTGAATACCGGGTTGGGGAAGTCCACCATCAGCGCGCAAGCGGCGAACTTCGCCGAGACGAGCCCCTTGCGGACCATCTGCCGGACCACCTCGTTGTCCTCGTGGGCGGCCTCGGGGACCACGAAGGCGAAGAACGTGTCGCCTGGCTGGGAGAAGGAGCTGGGCGTTTCCTCCAGCCCGAAGCCGAACTGGGTCAGGCTGGCGACGTACCGGGCGGCCGCTGCCCTGGGCGGAGCGGCCTGCGTAAACAGGAGAAGGTCGTCGAACAGGACGTCCTGGTTCAGCCAGAAGCCCGTGGGCGGCATCAGGTCGGGACCGTCCGCCGTGATGTTGCTGCTCTGTCTGTCGGTGCTGGTGAGGTTGACCGTGGTGCTGGTGAACAGGTGGCGCAGCAGCCGGTCGGGGTGGTCCACAACGCCGTTCGCGGTGACCGTGGCCAGACGGGCCGCCGTCCACCGGGTGACGAGGGACCTGACGGTCAGTTCCAGTTGCTGGGCTCCGATGACCTGCTGGAACAGGTGGTCACGGTGCAGCGGGTCATCCTCGGCGTGCCGGATCGTGGCCCGTTCGGACTGCCAGTTGATCCAGGGAATCCTCAGCTCCTTCATCACGACGCTGCCGTTGACGTGGCTGTCGAAGCAGCCCTTGCCCCGTGAGTCCGGTTCCAGTGCGTGCCAGGAGTTGCCCGCCCACACCCAGCTGGAGTCGAACCGGGCATAGAAGTTGAAGACCCTCGCCCCGGGATCCCACGCCGCAACCTGCAGGAATCCCTCCCCAGGGTCGCCCCCAGCCTGGGCGCTGACCAGAAGATCGACCTGGCTGCCTGCCACGGCGGTGGTGATCACGAACCGCATGTCACGCTCGGCGATGGCATCCGGCGGGATCTGTCCGGCCTCGCTGACCAGATACACCTTGCGTGAGGCGGCGGCCGTCGCGGGGAGTTTGGACAGCAGTTCCTGCACTGTGCTCGGAAACGTGCCCACGCGGAAGAACTCGACCGCCATCGGGTCGCCGAGCGCCGCCAGTTCCTCATCGCTGACGGGCCGCGCCCGGTCATCCCTGCCGCTGATCCTGCGGTACAGCTGCCCCGGCTCCAGCGCAGAGGAGCCGGGTCCGCAGCCGTCGCCGGCGATGTCATGCTCCAACGGGGAGAGGCCGGATGTGTCGTCCAGGGCAGCCGAGGCGCGGGAGGTGGCGACTTCCTCGACGGCAGTTTTCCTCATCCAGGCGGTCGCCCGCCGAAACTGCGTGTGGTCGGGCATGGCCACTCCGCTCCTGCAAGTAGGCATTCTTCCATCGGCGCCAAATGTCACATCATGTGTAAGTCCGTACCCGGCCATGGAAACCCTTTTCGGCTGCGGCCGCAGATCCACTCAGATGGCCTGCCTGCCACGGATTCGATGAACCTGGCGAGGGCCGGACGCTGCCCGCATCCGCTCCGCTGGGCGAGCAGGCCATGGCCGTCTTCAAGGCCTGGTGGCTGCTGTGGAAACTCCGCTGCACCAACCGGATCACCGACATCGTCAACGTCGCGCTCGCACTTCGCCTGGCTTCAGCGGGTCTGGCCCTGTTCGGCTGAGTCCCTCACGGCGCCACCGACGGCGGTCGTCGTGGCGATGAACGTTCGGTGGTCTCACTCATCGGCATGCGGGTCGGCTGTCGGTCAGGGCAGCTGCGGGTACAGAGCGGCGACCCCTCCGGCCAGCCCGCCCTGCACCTGGCGGCTGATGTCGTCCACGACGATCTCGTAGGCGCCCTCGGCGAGGCCGTCTGCGGCGAGCCGGGCGACATCGGCGGGGGCGGTCTTGGGTCCGTCGAGGTCCCGGGACATGTCGGTGTCCATGCCGGCGACGTGCAGTCCGGCCACCCGGATGCCCTGGTCGGCGAGCTGTACGCGCAGGGCGTTGGTGAGCGCCCACTGGGCGGACTTGGCGGCGCAGTAGGAGCCGAGTTCCGGGAAGGTGAACCAGGACAGGACGGACAGGACGTTGAGGATCGCGCCGCCGCCGTTGGCCTCGATCTGCGGTGCGAAGGCCCGGACCACGGAGAGGGTGCCGTAGAAGTTGGTGTCCATGTCCCGGCGGATGTTGTCCGGGTCCCCGGCGAGCAGGTCGCCGCCGGTGGATATGCCTGCGTTGTTGATCAGGACGGTGACGTCACCGGCAGCCTTGGCGGCGGCCGCCACGGAGGCGGGGTCGGTGATGTCGAGCGCGATCGGCCGCACGCCCGGCAGGTCGACCTGGTCGGGGTTGCGGGCACCGGCGTAGACGGTGGCGCCGCGGCTGAGCAGCTCTGCGGCGAGGGCGCGGCCGAGGCCACGGTTGGCTCCGGTGACGAGAACAGTGCTGGTGGAGAGGTCCATGAGAATCCCTGTTGCCTTGAGTGCGGGGGAGGGGTGGCTGCTGATCGGATCGGGGGTGGGTGTTCCGTGCCTGGACGTGGTTCAGCCGCAGGTCAGGCGGCCGGGAAGATCAGGCAGGTCGTCCTGGTGGGGGCGGTTGTGCACGGAGGTCAGGGCGAGCACAGCGGCGGCGGAGAAGACCGCGGCGACGGCGACCAGACAAGGTCCTTCCTCGTTCCCCGAGGATGTGTGGAGGGAGTCGGTTGCGGGACATGCCGGGCGCAGCTGCGCCCGGCCGCTTCCCCGGTGCCTAGCCCTGCTGGTTGATGAGGGCTGCGTAGTGGCCGAGGTTCCGCTCGATCTCGTCGAGACCGATCTCGGCGATGGCCTTCCCGAGCTGCGGCACGCGTGCCTGGAATCCCGGCCAGTTGACGGACTCCGCGAACTCCGCCCAGGACGCGCGCAGATCGGCCACCGGCGGCAGTGTCGACCGGTTGATCTGCGCCTTCGCGCCCAGCACGGACGCCTTGTCGAAGGACGCGATACGTGCCCCGACACCGTTGACGAGGTCATCGAGTTCGGCGTCGGGGACGGCCCGGGTCACCCAGCCGTACTGTTCGGCGCGCTCGGCGTCGTAGTCCTCGCTGGTGAGGATCGCTTCGAGTGCGCGGTCCCGGCCCAGCAGCCGGGCCAGGCGGTCGCTGCCGCCACCGCCCGGGACGATGCCGATCGCGACCTCGGGCTGGCAGAAGAAGGCTTCCTCACGGCTGGCGTAGCGCAGGTCGAAAGCCAGGGTGATCTCGTCGCCTCCGCCCCGGGTGCGCCCACGGATGGAGGCGATGCTGATGAACGGGGCACTGGTCAGGCGGGTGACGAGCTCGACCCACGTCGGAGTCCCGTCCGCGGCGTTCAGCGCCAGGAGTTCGGGCACCTGGCCGAGATCGGCGTGGTTGAAGAAGTATCCGGGCGTGCCGCTGTCGAAGACGACGACCTGGATCTCCTCGTCCCGGCTCAACTCGTCGACGACGTCGATCAGTTGGACGACAGTGTCCGCGCCGACGACGTTCACCGGCGGATTCGTGAAGGTCACCCTGCGGATCTTCGGCGCCACGGTCTCGATGCTGAACATGCTGTGCTGCGTCATGGTGTGCTCCGGTGCTGAAGGGTTCGAGTGGGGGCCGGCATTCGAGCAGGGGTGGGATGTGGTGTGTGGATCGGGTGGGCCGCGCGGTGCACGTACGCAGGCGGGAGATTCGGCCATACGACCCGGCTGCGCTCCACGCTGGAGAACCGCGCCGTCAGCTCTTCGGCGAACCGGCGGGCGGGGGGTGTCCAGGCCGCGTGTACGTAGGCAAAGGTGCTGAACCGGCCGTTCTCACGCAGTACGCCGGCCACCGCGTCGAGGATCCGGCAGTGCTGTTCGTGCGGCATGACGGTCCACGGCAGACCGGAGACGATGACGTCGACCGGGCACGGGGAGAGTGCCGCCAGGTCCTCGGCGGAACCGTGGACCACCTCGACGGTGCTGTCCCGGTACCGGTCCGCGAGCCGGCGGGCGAATACCGGATTGAGTTCCACCGCGACCAGCCGCGCCCCGGGAGCCAGCCGTCGCACGATCGCTTCGGTGATCGCGCCGGTGCCGGACCCCAACTCCACCACGACGTCCGCCTGTTCCAGTTCCGGGCCGACCGTCATGGCCTGCGCGAGCGTGGCGGAACTGGGGCGACGGCTCCGGTGAGTCGGGGGCGGCGAAGGAACTCGCGCATGATCGACATGTGCAGAACCTAGGCAGCGGCTGTGTCGTCGGAAACCATCCCGAGCGCCCGACGGGGTCATCCGCCAGGACGAACCGGTCCGCGTGTTGTTCAGCCCGCGGGCGACCAGAGCCAACACCTCACGCTCGCGATCGGTCAGTACGTCGAGGCGTTTGTCGGTGAGGGGAGCGACGGCGCCCGAGCATCTCGGCGGCCGGCGTGTCCTGGACGAGGGAGCCGCTGGGCCGGCAAGCAGGGCCGCGTCCGGACTGGACGTCTGCCTCCAGGCCGGCCCTGGAGTGCCTCGACGAGCCGCTGACGCCCGCGGATCTGGCCGGGCACGCGCGAGATGAGCGTACGGACCTTCGCACCCGCTTGAAGGAGGAGGTCGGCAGCAGTGCCGGACGTCGGCTCAGTCGGCAACGGGCCTACTGGGCACGGCAGTTGCTCGAGTCCGGCGATCTGTCCGTGGCCCGGTCGCGGGCTGGGTGGGCTTCGCGACGGGGACCCCCTGCGGCAGCGTCTGCGCACGGCGATCGGGGCGCCCCCGCCGGCCTACCGGGGTGCGTTTCGTACGGCGCCGGTGGTGATCAGTGGGCGTGATCGCTTCCGTCGTGGTGGCCCAGTTCGGTGAGGGCGCGGTCGAAGGTGTCGGTGAAGAAGTCGACGGCGGTGGAGTCGATGCACAGCGGCGGCTTGATCTTGAGGATGTTGAGGTGGTCGCCGGTGGGCTGAACGATGACGCCGAGTTCGAGCATGCGGTCGCAGATCTCGCCTGTCTCCTCCGTCGCGGGTTCCAATGTGGCCCGGTCGCGGACCAGTTCGACGCCGAGATAGAGGCCGGAGCCGTGAACGGCGCCGATGACGCGGTGGCGGTGCGCGAGGGTCTGCAGCCTGCTCTTGAGGCGGAGGCCGTTGCGTACGGCGTTGCCTTGGAGGTCTTCGTCACGGAGGGTGTCGAGGACGGTGAGACCGGCGATGCTGGAGACGGGGCTGCCGCCGGTGGAGGAGAAGAAGTACCCCTGGTCGCGGTATC
The DNA here is from genome assembly GCF_036345175.1 of Streptomyces sp. NBC_00576. Classification (NCBI taxonomy): domain Bacteria; kingdom Bacillati; phylum Actinomycetota; class Actinomycetes; order Kitasatosporales; family Streptomycetaceae; genus Streptomyces; species Streptomyces sp. NBC_00576. Next base: position 7,805,796 of record NZ_CP107780.1, read on the forward strand.
TGGCGGCGATGGCCTTGGACGTGATCACGGCGCCGAGGGGGTGACCGTTGCCCATGGCTTTCGCGACGCACACGATGTCGGGGACGACCTGCTGTTGCTCGAATCCCCAGAACCAGGTGCCCAGACGGCCGTAGCCGACTTGGATCTCGTCGGCGACGGCCAGGCCGCCGTGGCGGCGCACCGCCTTGTACACCTGGTCCAGGTATCCGTCGGGCAGGGCGACGCCGCCCGCGTTGCCGTAGTAGGACTCGCTGATGAAGGCGCCCGGCGGCCGGCCCGCTGCGGCGAGGTCGTCGATGGCCTGGACGGCCTCGGGCGCGTAGGCGGACGCCTTCTCGCCGCGGTGGTGTCCCCGGTAGGAGTTGGGCGAGTCCACCGTGTGGACCCAACTCGGCCGGGTGGCAAGGGCGTTGGGGTTGTCGGCGACGGAGGTGGAGACGGCGTCGGAGGCGTAGGTCCAGCCGTGGTACGCCTCACGGAGGGCGAGGACATCCGGGTGACCGGTGGCGCCGACGGCCAGGCGGATCGCCAGGTCGACCGCTTCGGAGCCGGAGTTGACGAGGAAGACGGTGTCCAGTGGGTCGGGCAGCAGCGCGGCCAGCCGTTCGGTGAACTCCACGACGGCCGCGTAGTGGAAGCGCGAGTTGGTGTTGAGCCTGCGCAACTGCCGTGAGACCGCCTGTTCCACGCGGGGGTGTGCGTGGCCGAGGGGGGTGACGTTGTTGACCACGTCCAGGTAGGACCGTCCGTCGGTGGACAGCAGGTGGTGCCGCCAACCGCGTTCGATGCGGGGCGGGTTGTCGTAGTAGTGCTCCTGGACGGTGGCGAAGGCGGCGTCGCGTCGGGCGAGCAGGTCCGGCTGCGCCGGGGTGCCGGTGGCGGGCGCGCCGATGAGCGGGGAGGGATCGGCGGTGAGTGCGAGCCAGCCGGCTGCGTACTCGGGCCTGACCAGCGCCGGAACGGCCGGGGCGGCGGGCTGGCGCAGGGAGACGTGGACGTGTGCGCCCGCGGGCAGGGAGACCAGCTGGTCGCCTGCGCGTATCGATGTTCCTGCGGGCAGGCTGGGCTGAACGGCGTCGGTGAAGCTCAGGTGGAGTACGTGCGGCCGGCAGGTCAGTACCGCGTGGCCGGGTCCGGCGTGCAGCAGTTCGCCGTCGCAGGGCGCCTGCAGGACGGTCGGCCGCAGGAGCCAGAGGTCGATGCCGGTGGCGATGGTCGCGGGTGAGCTGTGGGACAGCACCGTGGCTGCGCTGAGCTGTGCCTGGGCGTACTCGGTGGCCACCGCATCAGTGCCCTGGGCGAGGAGAGAGGCGGCGATGCGGTCCGCGGTGTTCTCCTCCAGCCAGGCTCCGTGGTCCATTGTCTCGGCCTCGGTGGAGAGGTCGAGGATGGCGACATCGTCGAGTGTCGGCCCTGCCACCAGGGGTTTGACCGGCGGCGGGGCGGGAGTCCGGCGGCGCTCGGCCAGGCCGAGGGTCTCGTTGATGAGGCCGGTCATCACCGCGGACGGCACGGCGGTGGCCTGCTCGAAGATCCGCCACTCCTGGTCGAGATTGGCGAGCACATAGGCGTTGTCCGCGTCGACCGCGGCCTGGTGCCGACCGCTCACGACGAGGGTGGCGGCCCGGAGCACGGTGAGCGGCCACAGGGCCGCAGCCTCCTCGGCGGACAGCGGGCGGACCTCGTGAAAGGCGCGGACGGCGGGCAGCACCTGGTGGGGTTCCATGCCGTCGTGGTGCAGCATCGAGGACAGGGTCACCGCGAGTTCACCCACCGCCCAACTCGCCGTCACGTCCCCGAAGTCGATGATCCCGTCGGGCAGGGGGAGACGACTGTCGGGTGAGCGGACCAGGTTGTCGTCGGTGAGGTCCAGGTGCACGGCCTGCCGCGGGAGCTGGTCACCGACCTTCCCCACCTCTGTCCACGCCTCGGCCGTCGCCGCCAGGACAGCGGTGCGGCGCGCCGCTTCCGGGATGTGCTCCAGGAGCAGGCCGACGACGCGGTCGGCGTACCGCAGGTCCCACTGCAGCACACGCTCCAGCCCGGGATGGTGGAAGGCGTGCAGCGCGGTGCTGACACGGCCGGCGACGCGTCCCATGGCGGCGACCGTGGGCGGGGAGAGGTGGCGCGGCCCCGACAGGGTCCCGCCGTGCAGATAGCGCAGCAACCGCGCAGTCGCCGGGCCGCCGTCGGTGTGCACGGTGGCGGTCTGCGGGGCGCCGTCCGGCGTACGCAGGACCGTGGCCAGGCGCAGGTCCGGGTGGGCGGCGGCGATCAGGTCGGCGGCGGTGTCCTGGGCGTCGATCTCGGTGGCGCTGAACGCCGGGTTCGCGATCTTGAGGACCGCGGCGGGCGTTCCGTCGTCCTGAAGCAGCAGGAAGTTGGCGTCCTGCTGGCTGCCCAGCGACTCGGTGCGCGCGGTGATCCCGAAGCTCGCGGCCGCGATGCGCCGGGCCTGGTCCGGTGTCACCTGAGGGGCGGCGAGGGCCTCGCGGGTGAAGAAGTCGACGGTGCGTGGCTGATGGTGCGTCATGACGTCCGTCCTCGGCAGTCGGGGGGATGGAGGGTGCGGTGGAGTGGCCGAGGCGGTGCGCATGACGCGGCTGCCCGCAGTCCGCAGGTGGTGGGGTCATCCCCGTCGTGAGCTTCGGCAGCCTGTGACGGAGGCGATGCGTACGGGCCTGGTCGGGCCAGGTGGCTCGTACGAGGAGGGGATGATTCGCCGACCGGCCCTCAGCCGACGTTCCAGAAGAACCGGTGCGTGTGAATCCCGAAGTAGGGGAAGTTCTCCACCCTTGTCACGCCCTCGATGGGACGCACGACGTCGTTCACGAAGTCCAGCAGGTCACGCGGATGCCGGCAGACGGCCTCTGCGAACAAGTCGAAGGTGCCGGCGGTCAGGACGGTGTAGACGACCTCGTCATGGCGTGAGAGCTCGTCGGCCACCGCTCGCGGATCGCCGTCGACGCTGAGCCCGAGTAGCGCCATGGCCTGCCCGCCCATGGCCATCGGGTCGGTGACACCGACGACCTGCACCGCCTTGGTGTCGATCAGCCGCTGCAGCCGTTGCCGAGCGGCCGACGCCGACAGGCCGACCTTCGGGCCGAGATCGGCGTAGGGAATGCGACCGTCGGTCTGCAGCTCGCGCAGGATGGCCCGATCGATGTCGTCCAAGACGTCACCTCCTAGGTGCGCAAACAGCTAAGCACGCGATTGATTCACGCGCAATATGCTCCCATCGCCATCGATTTCATTTTCCAAGACGATCGAATCGATCGTTCAGAGGTTTTCGGCAGCCAAGCCCACGAGGCTCACGGCCGCGGCCACGTCTCCGGAAGGCCGTGCCCGCCATCGGCCACGAGTACCGATCCGGTGATGAACGACGCCGATTCGTGCGCCAGAAACATGGCACAAGCCGCGATCTCGTCCGGTGTGGCACTGCGTCCGATCGGGCCCGCCGCGGCGGCCGCTGCCTCGAACTCCAGCTGGGAGCCGGTCGCGACAGGGGGCCACGACGTTCACGGTGACGCCGTACGACACCACCTCAAGAGCGAGCGCCCGGGACAGCCCCAGCAGCCCCGCCTTCGCGGCCGTGTACGTGGCCTGCCCCGGCATCGCGCTGACCGTGCCGGTGGTGGAGCCGATCGAGACGATACGGCCGTACTGGGCAGCCCGCATGATCGGCACCACGGCCCTGCACATCAGAAAAGCGGTGGTCAGGTTGCGGGACAGCGCCGTTTCCCAGTCGGCCAGAGACAGATCGGCGACGTCGTCGCCCGCGTCCCAGCCCGATGCCACGGACGTCATGCCGGCGTTGTTCACCAGCACGTCGACGCGGCCCCAGCGGTCCAGCGCGGCCTGCACCAGGGCGTCCGAGGCCCCGTCGACGGTGAGGTCGGCGATCACACCGACGGCGGCGGGCCCCAGCTCGGCCGCTCGCTGGTGCACCCGCTCGGACGTCGCGCCCAACACGACGCACGCACCCTCCGCGACCAGCCCCTGGCCACCGCGGCACCGATTCCGTCAGGGGCGCCGGCCCCGGTCACGATGACCACTCGATCTGCGAAACGTGCCATCCCTTGTTCTTCGCAGGGAATCCCGGCCTTCAGGCCGGGCGGGAATGCGATCCTCGGGGCGGAGGCGCGTAGCGCCGGAGTTCTCTGCGTCTACGGGGTGAGGCTCAGGTCGGTCGCTTCTGGTTGTCGATGTAGTCCTTGACGGTGCTCAGTGGTGCGCCGCCGCAGGATCCCGCGAAGTAGGACGGGGACCAGAAGACGGATCCCGTCCCGGTCCGGTTGATCCGGTCGGTGTACTCCGCGCGCAGGTAGCGGGAGCTGACGCCCTTGAGGCTGTTGACGAGTTTGGACAGGGCGATCTTCGGCGGGTAGTTCACGAGCAGGTGGACGTGGTCGTCTTCGCCGTTGAACTCCCGCAGCTCCGCGCCGAAGCTCTCACACACCTCGCGCATGATCTCCTCGCAGCGCGTCAGCATCTCGTCGTTGAAGACCTCACGCCGGTACTTCGTGACAAACACCAAGTGTGCGTGGAGGTTGAAAACGACATGATTTCCTCTTCGGACATCGGGATCTGGTTCCCAGCGCGGTGACATACACCAAGTGTAGTAGGATCGAGTGAACTCGACGGAGGGGGTGGGCTGGATGATCCGTGCATACAAGTTCCTCCTGCGGCCCACCGTCCGCCAGGCCCAGGCACTCGGCGAGATGCTGCGGGATCATTGCTCCCTCTACAACGCGGCCCTGCAGGAACGCCGTGACGCCTGGCGGCACCCGTCGAAGACCAGCGTCAAGTACGGCATGCAGTCCGGGCAGCTCAAGGACATCCGGGCGTTCGACCCGGAGCGTCAGGGCCGCTGGTCCTTCAGCTCGCAGCAGGCCACCCTGCGCCGCCTGGACAAGGCGTTCGCCGCGTTCTTCCGCCGGGTCAAGTCCGGTGACACGCCCGGCTATCCGCGTTTTCGTGGGGTGAACTGGTTCGACACGGTGGACTTCCCCAAGGACGGCGACGGCTGCCGGTGGAACTCCACCCCGCACGATGCGACTACCCGCGTCCGCTTCCAGGGCGTCGGGCATGTGAAGGTCAACCAGCACCGCGCCGTGGCCGGCCGAGTCAAGACTGTATCGGTCAAGCGCGAGGGCCGTCGGTGGTTCGTCGTGGTGACCGTCGAACAGGACCAGCCGCAGCCGCTGCCGCCGACCGGCAGCGTGGCCGGCATCGACCTGGGCATCGCGAACTTCCTCGCCGACTCGAACGGCGAGTTCGTCCCCAACCCGCGCTGCGGGCGTCAGGCCGCCGCGAAACTGCAAGCCGCGCAGCAGGCCCTGTCCCGGTTCCCGCGTGTCCGCCGGGACAAGCGCACCGCCAACCACCGGCGCGCCGTGGGAAAAGTCGCCCAGCTGCACGCAAAGGTGCGGCGCCAGCGCCTCGACCACGCCCACAAGACGGCCCTCGGCCTGGTCCGCGCGCACGATGTCATCGCGCACGAAGACCTCAGGATCCGCAACATGAGCAAGGCCCCCGCACCGAAGCCCGACCCCGACCGGGCAGGCGCGTTCCTGCCCAACGGAGCAGTGGCGAAGGCCGGGCTCAACACGTCGATCAGCGATGCCGGTTGGGGGGTGTTCCTGACGATCCTGCACGCCAAGGCTGAAAGCGCCGGACGGGAAGTGATCGCCGTGGACCCCCGCAACACCTCCCGCACCTGCCCCGAATGCGGGCACACCGCGAAGGAGAACCGGCCCACCCAGGAAAAGTTCCACTGCGTCGCCTGCGGGCACACCGCACACGCCGACACCGTGGCAGCCACCAACGTTCTACGGGCCGGGCTGGTCCGTCGCAACGCCAACCCGGCATAGCGAGAAGCCCCCGGCTTCAGCCGGGGGAGGAGTCACGAAATCCTCCCGGCGAATGGGTGAACAGGGCGAATGAGAAAGGCGCGCTGGTCTCACCGAACGGCCTGCCGATGCTCCCTGCCGACGGGCAGGCCGGCCGCGGGTGCCGTAGGGCAGGTGTTCCTGTCAGCGGTCCGGGGGCCTGATGGGATCGGCCTCGCACGCTCGTCACTCGCCGGACGGCGCTCTTCGAACACCGCCAGGGCGACGACGATCGCGGCGGCGATGACGGCGGCCAGGTATGCCGGGGCTGGCGTCGTGACGGCGCAGCCGATGACCAGAGCGGACAGTGCGAGCAGCCGTGACCAGAGCAGGTCGTCGAAGAGGGTTGCCCCGTGCCAGGTCTGCGCGCCGATGTAGAGGGCCGGCCCGCCGAACAGCAGCAGGTTGGTGGTGATGCCGGCGTGCTCCGCCGGATGTGCGATGACACGTTCGTCGGCCACGGCAACGGCGATCAACCCGGCGACGGAGGCCATGAGGCTGATGACGCCGCTGCGCCCGGCCCGCATCGGGTCCTCGGTCCTCTGGTAGTGCCGTACGACGCGCTCGGAGTGGCTGAAGAACAGCCAGAACAGCGCGACCGTGCCGGTGAGCGCGACACCGCTGGTCAGCAGGGTCATCGGCTCGTACGGCGCGGTGGTGAGCGCGGTGCCGGTGGTCATGACCGTCTCGCCGAACGCGATGATCACGAACAGGCGTCCGCGCTCCAGCAGGTGCCCACCGGCGAAGGTGACCTGCCGGGAGTCCAGTCTGCGGCCGGGCAGAGGATGCGCCGCCCAGGTGCCCACCAGCTCGACCAGGATCGCCGCCGCCCACCACGCCAGCCGCGCGCCGCCGTCGACCGCGGCCCCGGTCACCCACAAGGGGGTGGGGGCGACGAACCAGACCAGGACGCGGCGGAAATGCTCCTGGTTGACAGGGTCGAGGCCGACCGTGAGCAGCCATACCGTCCGGCCGATGTGGATCAGCAGGAAGGTGGCGACGAAGACCCACCCGGCGTCGCCGAAGGCCCGCGGGATCGCGGCGTTCATGAACAGTCCCGCGAACATGACCGCCAGCAGCATCCGCCGGGTCCGCGGGTCCTCGGCCGGGACGAGGGTGACCGCCCAGGTGGTGTACGCCCACGCCGCGTAGACGGCGAGGTAGAGCACGAGCGTCTGGGCGGCGCCGGTCCACGTCGGGTTGGCGGGGTACCGCGCGGGGTGCGGGTGAGGTGGTGGACAGAGAACCCGCGCGCGCCGAGCGCCCACTGCGCATGCGCACGGACCAACGCCAGGCTCCGGCGCTGCGCATCCAGTCGGGCATGCCGTGTCCGACCGCGATGTCGAGGCGGCCGGGGTGGAACTGGGCGAGAGTGGCCATTTCCATCGCGGCGAAGGTGACGTTTCGGGCCGCGGCGGGCAGCAGTCCGAGTCCGACACGGATCCGGCGGGTGCGGGCCAGCACAGTGGCGCCTGGACGAGCCCTCCGCGGTAACTGAGGTCTTCGACGACCCACAGTTCGCCGAAACCGTAGTCGTCCGCTTCCTGCGCGAACGCGATGAGGTCGGCCTGGGGGATGTCGCGGGGGAGGAGGACGCCGATCGTGCCGAACGCTTCCTACGGGCTCATGAGCGGTCTCTTTGGTGTTGCCCCGCGGGATCGGTGCTGGGCGGCGTGCGCGGGGCCGCGTCCACCGCGGTGGGCGTGCGGTCACGGGTGTCGGCGGCGGGAGCGATGAGGATGGCGGAGGCGACGAACACCAGAACCACCACCATTGCCGAGCGCAGCCCGTAGTGGTCGCCCAGGAACCCGAGGGCCGGTGGCCCCACGAGGAAGGCGACGTAGCCGATGATGGCGACCAGTGAGACGCGGGCGGTCTGGTCGGGGCCCGAGTCACCCGCTGCCGACAGGGCCACCGGGAAACCGAGGGATGCCCCAAGTCCCCAGAAGAGTACGGCTGTTGCGGCTACCGCAGCATTGTCGGAGAAGATGACCAGGAGGAGTCCGACGGCACCGGAGACGGCGCTCGCGCGCACGACAGCGGGCCGCCCGAAACGACTGAGGAAGAACCCGCCGCTGAAGCGTCCCAGCGTCATCGCCGCCGCGAACCCCACGAAGACGAGCGAGCCCATCGCGGCGTCAAGGCCGTGGCCGTCGACCATGAGCAGCGGCAGCCAGTCGTTGGCGGCGCCCTCGGCCAGCGCCATGGCCAGCACGATGGCACCGATCAACAGCAGCTTCCGGTCCTTCCACACCTGAGGCCCGGACCGTTGCGCCGGACCGGGACCGGGACCGGGACCCGGACCCGGTGTCGACGGCGCGGCGCTGATGCCGGTACCCGCGGGAACGGCACGCAGGACGTGGACCAGAATCCCCGTAGCGACCAGGGCGACCACCGCCATATGCCAGGGGACGGGGATCGCGGCGGCGGTGGCCGCCATTCCGGCCGAACCCCCGATGACCGTGCCCAGGCTGAAGCAGCCGTGCAGGGTGGGCAGCACCACGGTCCCGGTGATGCGCTCCACATCGGCGCCGTCCACGTTGATCGCCACCTCGCCCCCGCCCATGCCCGCGCCGAACAGGGACAGTCCCGCGGCGACCAGGGGTGCCGACCGCACGGCGCTGCCCGCACCGATGACGACCGTGCCCGCGATGATCAGGAGAGTGCCGAGCGCGATGACCGGCCGGGTGCCGAACCGGGACACGAAACGGCCGGAACACAGGATGCCGATCATGGAACCCACGGACAGGCCGAACAGGATCAGCCCCATCTGCCCGGTGGACAAGCCCAGTTGATCACGGACATCCGGGGTGCGCGTGACCCAGGACGACAGGGCGATGCCCGGCAGAAAGAACAAGAGGAACAAAGCCCGACGGCGTCGGCCTACGGCGCGGTCTGTCAAAGGGAAGCTCCACTGTGTTCTTGGCAGTCATGTGCGCGGCGCCCGATCCCGGCCGGTACCTGTGTACCGGCCGTCTGGGACGCTAGGGGAACGGACATGTCGACCGATGCGTCAACCTCTATCAGTTTCATTAAAGTATCAGCTAATTCCCAAATGGAAACATTGAAGAATCAATTAATGGCATACCCGTAGCGTTCACGTATCCTCTGCAAGGGACCAGGAGTGAACGACGAGACGGGAGACAGACATGGGCCGAGCACTGCGGGCAGATGCCGAGCGCAGTGTGCGCGCGATTCTGGAGGCGGCCGAGCGGGTCCTCGCCCAGGATGCCGGCGCCTCCATGGAGCAGATCGCCGAGGCGGCCGGGCTGACCAGGATCACGGTGCACCGCCGGTTCGCGAACCGGCAGGCGCTGTTGGAGGCGCTGGCCGTCTCCGCGAAGCAGCAGCTCATCGACGCCATTGAGGAAGCCCGGCCCGATGCCGCTCCCGCGCTGGTGGCGCTGTACCGGGTGACCGTGAACGTGATGCGGGTCAAGAACACCTGGCGCTACACCCTCAGCCACGCCACGGCCCACACCGTCGCCGCAGCCGCACTCTGGGCGGAGATCGACGCCCGCACCGTCGAACTCCTGAACCGGGCACAGCGCGAGGGGCTTCTCGCCCCGGACGCGGACCTGGAGTGGACGCGGCAGGTGTACTACGCCCTCCTCAGCGAAGCCCTCAACAGGCCCGGCGCGGATCAGGACCCTGCCGCACAGGACCCGGACGAACAGGCCACACTCGTCATCGACACACTCCTGCACGGCGCGGGGCCGCGCGGCTGAGCCGCAACTGCTCGGCAGAACGCCGGATCCGCCGATCGGCTGCCGCCGCCGAATCCTGTCAGCGGTACTCATGCCGGTACTCATGCCTGGTGGCACTGCTCGACCTGGACCGCCGCGCTTCAGTGCGCTGGAAGCGGAATCCGCTGCGGGCTGGTTCCGTGGTGACGTGCTCGACGGCTGCCTCACCGGAACCGGACTCATCCCGGTCCCACGACGACGACATCACGCATTCAAGGTCAGCAGAGCGGGCCCCGGTCGGCATCGACGTCGCGGAGACAGCGGTGGCGAGGACGACGCCGGCGGTTCTGGACCGGCGTCGGGTTACGGGTGAGGTGATGTGCATGACGTTCCACTTGCGGCCGGGGGCCGGGCTGCGGGGCTGGGTAGCCGGGGTAGCCGGGGTGGCCGTGGGGGCCGTGGGGGCCGTGGGGGCTACGGGGTGAATTCCTGCTCGAGCTTGTCGACCGTTCCGTCCGCGCCGGCGTGGTACTTGAAGACCAGGCCGGAGTTGGGATGAGTCTCCAGCCAGTCGAGAAGTTCCTGCACGCCGATGTGCTGGTTCTCGCTGCTTTCGGTGATCGGGTTGGTGGCGGTGATGTAAGCGGCCTGGTCGAGCGGCAGGTCGTACTCCTTGCCGGTCGTCTCGAACGCCGGGCCGTCGGCGTCGGGGTCGGGGCAGCCCCAGGCGCCGGCCTTCACGATCAGGTTGAGGCTGCCGCCTTCGGGGGTGTAGCGGTACACCGCGACCTCGTCCGGTGAGATCGGCATCTTGTGGTCGCAGCCCGGTGTTGCGGCGGAGTCCGCGCCGGAGTCCGCGGCGGGCGACGATGCAGCCGATGTCTTGGCGGCCGCCTGGGCTGTGGGGGTTGCGGGGGGCGTCGGGGTGGACTCCGCCGGTGGGGCCGTTGTCGCCGTGCTGGGGTCGGCGGAAGGTGCGGCGGTACCGGTTGCCTTGTCCTGCGTCTTCTGCGTCTCCTGCGTCGCGGTGTTCTTCGCGGAGCCACCGCAGCCGGTCAGCGCTGCTGTGCCGAGCGCCGTGAGCAGGACCGCCGCGACCGCCGCGCGATGTCCCGGTCTGCTACGGCTCGTTGAGTGTTCGTAGGCCATGGGTCCTCCCCTGTCAGGGACGGCCTCGGTGGCCGATCCTCTTGGTGATCCGTTGGCGAACGTAGCAGCGGGAGTCGCTGTGCCAGGATTTGCGGTCGTTCCGTCATATTTCCGGGACACAGCTGTTGCACAGGGGCGGCGAAGGTCCGGCGAAGGTCCCGGTAGGGCGGTGGCGGACGAAAGACCAGGGGATTTCCCTAGGGGAACCACCGCGGTCCAACCGAAGCCTGTTCGAGAACTGACCCGTTCCGTCTTCCGTCGCCACACAGGGCATCGCCACGGAACGTGTTTCCGGCTGCGTCAGGGGTCGGCAACTGGGTTCTCGCCACCATCTGGTCCCGCTTCTTCCAGCGAGGCCCGCTCGAATGGCTGATGGGCAGGGCGACCGGGATCGCCCGGCGCGTTCAATGAGACGCATCCGGCGAAGCGCAACCTCGCCAACCGCAGGAGGCGCGATTCCCGCAGTGGCCGACCACCGACGAGCGGCCTCGATCATGACGGCGTGCGAATGAATCGGCGGGCGGACCGGAGAATCCGGTCCGCCCGCCGATCGGGACGGAGTGTGGCGTCAGTCCGTCAGTCCGTCAGTCCGTCAGTTGAGCGTCCACTTCTGGTTGGTCCCGCTGTTGCACGTCCACAGGTCGATCTTGGTCCCGTTGGCGGTGCCGTTGCTGACGGCGTCGAGGCAGAGGCCGGACTGGTTGTTGGTGATGGTGCCGTTGGAGTTGACGGTCCACTTCTGGTTGGTGCCGCCGGTGCAGTCCCAGATGATGACCTTCGTGCCGTTGGTCGTGCCGTTGTTGTCGGCGTCGAGGCACTTGTTGCCGTAGACCACGAGTTCGCCGCGCGACGTGGACGTGAAGGTCTGGTTGTGTCCGCCGAAGCAGTCCCAGAGGGCGGGCTGGGTGCCGTTGGTGATCGAGTTCTTGGCGATGTCGAGGCAGCGGTTGGAGCCGGTCCCGATGATCTCGTTGCCGTCGGTGCCCGCGATGCCCTGAAGGAAGACGGCGTCGAGGTTGGGCGACCAGCCGCCGCTGTTGGAGAACTTCATGGTGTTGGAGCCCTTGGCCATACCGACCAGCACGGAGACGGTGCCGGGAGTGGTCCAGGAGCCGGTCGGCGGGAACGAGACCACCGTGGGCTGCTGGCCGTTGACCTGCAGCGTCGCCGTACGGGCGGTGGTGTCGCCGTTGACGTAGGCGATGGTGGCGAGCTTCACGCCGGAGGCCGGGGCGCTGACGCCGTTGAACGTCAGGGTGTTGGCGGAGCCGTTGCCGACCCAGTCGACCCGCGAGCCGCCCGAACAGTTCGCGCAGGCGGTGGTGGCGGCGCTACCGGCCAGGGTGTTGGACGAGGACTCCGCCTCGTAGGTGGTGCCGGAGGCCTCGGTGCCGGAGACGGTGAGCAGCACCGCTTCGCCCGCCGGGACGCTGGTGGTGTAGCTCGTCGCGGAGCTGCCCGCGTTCGTCGCCGTCCATACGTCGCGTACGGAGGCGGCGGCAGTGGTCAGGCCCAGGTCTGCCCAGCGGGCGGTGACGGGGGCGGCGGAGGAGGTGCGGTTGAGCAGCAGCACGGCACGCTTGCCGGTGCCCGACAGGACCTTGCTGTAGACCTGCAGGCCCTTCGTGTCCTCGGCGACCTTGACGCCCTGGAGGCCGCGGGCGTCCTGGTCGATGGCGATGACCTCGGAGTTCTTGAGGATCGACGCGGTGGTGGAGCTCATGGTGGCGAGGTTGTTGCCGGCCAGCAGCGGGGCGCCGGAGATCGCCCACAGGCTCATGTGCGTGCGGTTCTGGGCGGCGGAGAAGCCGTTTATACCGACCATCAGCATGTCGGGGTCGTTGTAGTACCCGGTGTGCTGGGACGAGGGGTGCAGCGTCTTGTCGAAGTTGGTCAGCATGTTGGCCGCGGACGGGCTGTTGCCCCAGAAGAGGATGTCGGTGCTGGTGCGCCACATCGGGGACGTTCCCGCGCCCCAGTTCCAGGGGTTGCCGGTGCCCCACTCGCAGAACGACAGGACCAGCTTGCGGCCGGTGATCGCGGCCGCGGCGTCGTTGGCGGCGCTGATCGCCTTGTACGTGGTCTCCTGGTCGAGGCCCTCGGCGTTGCCGCCGCACCAGTCGATCTTGACGAAGTCGTAGCCCCACTCCTGGAACGTCTGCATGTCCTGCTGGTAGTGGCCCTCACTGCCGGTGTTGGGCGCCGCGGGCCTGGTGGTGGGGAAGTAGTAGCCGCAGCCCTGCTTGCCCGCGTCCGTGTAGATGCCCGCCTTCAGGCCCTTGCTGTGGATGTAGTCGGCCATGGCCTTCATACCGCCGGGGAACAGGCTCTCGTCGGTGACGATCTTGCCGTTGCCGTCGCGGGCGCCCTGCCACCAGCCGTCGTCGATGTTGACGTACTTGTAGCCGGCGGCGGCCATGCCGGACGAGACGAGTGCGTCGGCCTGGGCCTTGATGGTGTTGTAGTCGATGCTGCTGGCGAAGCTGTTCCAGGAGGCCCAGCCCATCGGTGCCGGCGTAACCGCGACCTGGTTGGTGGTCACCGCGACCGGTTCGGTCCGGCCGAGGTCCGGCGACGGTGCCCGGCCACCGCCCATGGCCACAAGCCCGGCGAGAGCCATGCTGAGGATCAACGCCTGGACGGCGATACGTCTTGTCCAGTGGGGCGCGGCGGATTTCCCTGAAGGCATGGAACCAACCCTTTCCTGATGCGAATGGACGACAGCAGATGCAGCAGCAGATGCGGACTTGTGGGCATGCACCTGCCTCAGGCGCATGCCAAGAGGCGAACAGATGAGGCAGTTCGGCCATCAGGCCGGACGGGGCAGGTGTTGGCCGGTGACGCAGAGGCGCTCACTACGGCCGGGAAATGTTACCGTTCACATTTTTTTGCTCCCCGACATTCAGTGTTAACGCGTCAGTGACGCAGGGAGCAGTGTGAACGGTAACATTCGGCCCTCGCAATACTCCGCGTGGAAATTTCTCTTGATATCCCGTCAGGTGACGGTGATCGGGTTGGCCGAAGAAGATCAGCACCGCTGCGGGTACGGTATGGCCGTCGATCCTGCTGACCGTCTCCTCGTCCACGCACAGGGTGAAGGTGCTCGACCCCTTCGACCAGGTCCGGTTCGGCCGACCGCCCCTGATGGAGGCCGCGGACAAGGGGAACGCCTGGTCCAACGCCGCCGTCACCGCCCAGCCAGTACCGACGAGGAGCCGTCCCCGCCATGCAGGAAGCGACCCCCGCCCCCCGCTCCGGAGAGGGACCGCGGGCTCCGAAGACCGTCAGCATCCGGGACGTCGCCAGGGAAGCGGGCGTGTCCCACCAGACCGTCTCCCGGGTCGTCAACGGTCACCCCAAGGTCAAGGCGTCGACCCGGGCCCGTGTTCTGGACGTCATCGCCGAGCTGGGCTACACGCCCAACCGGATGGCCCGGGCACTGGCCGGCGGTGCGGTGCGCTCGGTGACCGTGCTGACCTCCGACACCTCCTTGTACGGTGCCTCGACGACTCTGAAGGGCATCGAGGAGGCGGCGAGGGCGGCCGACTTCACGGTCCAGATCAGCGTGCTCGACACCGGCTCGGCCCAGCAGCCAGCGGATGTCGCGGCCCGGGTCAGCAGGCCGGGGGAGGCGGTGCTGGTGATCGCCTTCGACGCACCGGGCGTACGGGCATGGCAGGCACTGCCCGCCGGGTTCCCGGCAGCGGCGGCGGTGGAACGGCCCGAGGACGGCCGCCCCGGCGACCGGCCCCAGCTCTGGCTGGACGACCGGGCCGCCGCCGCTCAGGCCACCCGCTATCTCCTGGGCCTCGGCCACGAGACCGTGCACTACCTGGCGATCCCATCCTCCACCACCCGCATCGGCCAGCGCACCGAAGGCTGGCGCGACGGCCTGCGGGCGGCCGGCAAACCACTGCCGGAACCGCTCGACGCCGGCTGGAGCCCTCGCTCCGGCTACCTCGCCGCCCGCTCGCTGCTGGTCGACCCGTCGGTCACGGCCGTGCTCTGCGGCAATGACGACCTGGCACTCGGCGTACTCCGCGCGGCCAGGGAGACAGGCCGTGACGTGCCGGGCGACCTGAGTGTGGTGGGCTTCGACGACGCCCCCCATTCCGCCTACGCACACCCCGCCCTGACCACCGTCCGCCTCGACTTCGAAGGCCTCGGCCGGGGCTGCTTCGGCCTGCTCCACCGGCTCCTCGAACCCGATACCGCCCCGGCCCTGCCTCTGTGGGCCGAGCCGGAGCTGATCGTGCGGGAGAGCAGCGGCCCGGCCCCATTGCGGCGCGACCGGCCCTGAGGCTGCACTCCTCGGCCGGCCGCAGGCGGCGGGGGAAACGGCCCTGAGGGATCACTCGAACCGGCTGCTGCGACGCCTGCGCGACGCGCTCACACCGGGCCGGCCAGCCTCTGCCGCAGGGCGTCGTTGTCGTCGTGGTGGACGACCTCGTCGAAGCGCAGCCGCAGCCCGTGTTTGGTCAGCAGGCCGGCCACGATCGCGTCGAGCTGCTCGCGGTGTTCCTTGGTGCGGGCCTGTACGTATGCCTCGCGCACCTCGTCGGGTTCCTCGGCGAGGACCTGGTCCATGCGCTCGCGGATGTACGGCTTGAGGTTGATGTGCTCCATGAACACCTCGGTGATGCCCGCTTCGACGAGCTGCCCGAAGAGGTGGTCCAGGAGTTCGGGCTGAGTGGCGAAGTGGGGCAGGAGCGGGCCGACGAAGGCGAAGGTGGGGATGCCGGCCTCGCGTAGTTCTGTGAGGGTGCGCAGGCGGCGGGAGGCGAGCGGGGCGCGCACCTCCAGCCAGCGGCTGACCTTGTCGTCAGCGGTGGTCACGGTCATGCCGACCTCCGCCCGGGGCAGGCTGGTGAGCAGGTCGATGTCGCGGGTGACGACGGGCGACTTGGTCAGGATGCGGACCAGGCCCGGGTACTCGACCGCCTTCAGCTCGCGCAGGATGCCTCGGGTGAGCCGGTACTTCGTCTCGTGGCCCTGGTAGGGGTCCGTGACCGAGCTGAGGAGCATCGTGCCGTGGCGCTTGTGCTCGGGCATCCGGGCCAGCTCCTTGCGGGCCAGGTCGACGGCGTTCTTCTTCACGTACAGGTAGTCGCCCCACTCCTTGGCCGACCGGCCGAACTGGCGCCCCGCGAATGAGGCGAAGCAGTACGCGCAGCCCAGAACGCAGCCGGTGTAGGGGTTGATCACGTAGTCGTTCGACGGGGTCTTCGACTTCTGGATCAGGGTCTTCGCCTCGATCTCGACCGGTTCCATGACGGGCTTCCTCTCTGGACACCAAACCTGCATCACATGGAACAATAATCTTTGGAAGTTGATTCCATGGAATCTAAATGGTTTGCTGGGTGAGCGGCCGATCCGGAGCCCTGGTTGCCTGCTCCAGCAGGCAGACCCCGATCCCTCTGTCCCGATACGGGGCTGTCAAGGAGTGAGTGTCATGACCGTTCCCGCCTTCAACTCGGTCGCCTGGTTCGAGTTCGGCACCGACCAGCCGGAGAAGGTCAAGGAGTTCTACGGGGAGCTCTTCGACTGGAACTACGCCCTCAACACCAACACCCCGGGCGTCACCTATCACTCGGTGATGCCGCCCGGTGCCCAGCAGCCGGCGGGCGGCGTGTGGGAGTCGGAGGGCAAGTTCCCGAACTACGCGATCTTCTACGTCCTCGTCCAGGACGTCGCCGCGACCGTCGAGCGCGCCGGCGAACTGGGCGCCAAGGTGCTCATGGAGCCGGTCTCCGACTCTGCGGGCCTCAGCTTCGCCCGGCTGCAGGACACGGCCGGCAACCACTTCGGCGTCTTCTCCGCACCCGCCCCCTGACCGGCTGCGCGGGCCGCCGCACGGCACTCGCCGGATGACCTGCCCCGCAGCACGGCCGACGACCCTTCCCCTTCCACTCTTCCTCGGCGGCGCCCGCATGGCCTTCGCCTTCGACAACGCCCTGCTCACCCTCGACAGCGCCCAGGGCGCCGAGGCCGCGAAGTTGCTCGGCGTCCGCCGGGTCGTCCCCGCGCACTTCGACAGCTGGGCCCACTTCAAGGAAGGGCGAAACGAGATCGAGGCCGCGTTCACCGAAGCCGGCCCCGCCGACCGCCTCGACTTCGCCCGCTAGCCACCACCCCGTACAAGAACCCAAGGAGCAAGCACCATGACCAGCACGAACATCGACGTCGCCCGCACCTACTTCCAGGCCGTCCAGACCGGAGACATGGCCACCCTCGGCAGCCTCCTCGACGCCGACATCGTCTGGCACCAGCCCGGCGCCAACCAGTTCTCCGGCGAGCACAAGGGCCAGGGCGCCGTCTTCCAGATGCTCGGCGGCATGATGGAGACCAGCCGGGGCACCTTCGCCATCGACAAGATCCACACGCTGATGGGCAACGGCGACCTGGTCGCCGCCACCATCCACTTCAGCGGCCGCCTTGACGACGCGTCGATGAGCATGGAAGGCGTGGACCTCCTGCGCATCGAGAACGGCAAGATCACAGAGATGTGGCTCTTCTCCGCCGACCCGGCCGCCGAAGACGCCTTCTGGGGCTAGAACCTGCGCTGCCCGAGGCCGACTCGGCCTCGGGCACCACGCGAGCCGATCCGTACGCACACGAAAGGCGCCCACATGCGAAAGATGACCGAGCAGCAGTGGCGGGCGTTCGTCACGCACGGCACCCGCACCGGCAAGCTGTCCACCGTCCGCGCCGATGGCAGCCCCCACGTCACACCGGTCTGGTTCCTCCTCGACGGCGACGACATCGTGCTCACCACCGAGAAGAACGGGGTCAAGGGCCGAAACCTTGCCCGCGACGGACGGTTCGCCCTCTGCGTCGACGAGGACCGGCCCCCGTACGCGTTCGTCCTCCTCCAGGGCCGTACGGCGATCTCCGAGGACCCGGACGACATGCTGCGCTGGGGCGGCCTCCTCGGCGCCCGCTACATGGGCGACGACCGTACCGAGGAGTACGCCACACGCAACGGCGGCCCCGGCAACCTCCTCGTTCGCGGCCGCATCGACAAAGTCATCGCCTTCGCCGGCATCGCCGACTGAACCGTGCGCTGATGGGCCGGGAACGGGAACGGGAACGGAACCGGGACCGGGAACGGAACCGGGGGCTGTGTTCGTCCGGCCCGGCCCCGGCTCATCAACCCACGCACGGGCACTGCGGAGCCGTCGCGGGTCACGATGACGGTCGGCCGGGCTGCTTCGGCGCCCGCACAGCCGGCACCGGCGTCTGCGCGGCGGCCTTCCGCTCCGCCGCCAGGGCGCGTCCGGCTGCCCGCAGCGTGCCGAGGACCGCGGTCACCTCGCGTACGGACTGCTCGGGAATCACCGACCCGATACGCAGTTCCAGCTCCTCCTCGAAGACCTTCAGCGCCCCGCCCACCAGCTTCCGCCCCTCGGGCGTCAGCTCGACGATCGAGGAACGGCGGTCGTTCGGATTGGCCCGCCGCTCGCACAGGCCCGCCGCCTCCAGACGGTCGACCACCTTGCTCGTGCCGCCCACCGTGATCGAGAACTC
The DNA here is from genome assembly GCF_036345175.1 of Streptomyces sp. NBC_00576. Classification (NCBI taxonomy): domain Bacteria; kingdom Bacillati; phylum Actinomycetota; class Actinomycetes; order Kitasatosporales; family Streptomycetaceae; genus Streptomyces; species Streptomyces sp. NBC_00576. Next base: position 7,824,049 of record NZ_CP107780.1, read on the forward strand.
CTCCGCGATGTCCTGGATCCGCCGCCCGGGCCGCAGCAGCAGCAGGTGCAGTACCTCGAACGAGGTCAGCGGCAGGTCGTACTCGGCCCGCAATCGCCCCTCGATGCCGTCCCACAGCTCGATCTCCAGCGAGACCAGTTCCCGGTACAGCAGCTTCAGGTCAGCGTCAGCCATCACTCGTCTTCCGAAGAATTATCTTCCATGGATAGTTAATTGTAGGCTACCGCCATTTCTGGTCGCACGGCTGAGTTACCGCCCTGTACGGCCCGACCTGGTTGCGGAGTTCCCTGCCGACGAGCCGTCGACGATTGAGTACGCGGGCGTGCGCACGGCCGGCAGGCCGGGACTGACGAGTCCGCTTTCGTAGGCGATGGTGATGGTGACCAGGTGGGCGCGGGAGGAGGCGCCGAGCTTAGGCAGGATCCGGTTCACGTGGGACTTGACCGTGAACGGGCTGATGCCGAGGAGCCGGGCCAGCGTCTGGTTGTCCGGCTGGGTCGCGAGCAGGGTGAGGATCTCGCGCTCCCTCGTGGAGAGTTGGTCCAGCGCGGGACCCGGTAGGGCGGCGGAGATCTTCGTGGGGGTGGACGGCGAGGAGATCACTGTGCCGCCCTTGCTTATCAGGTCGAGTGCCGCCACGAAGAGGCCCGCCTGGATGTGGGGGTTGATGATGCCGGTGACTCCGGCACGCAGAAGTGAGCTGACCTCGTCGGCGGATGTGTCACCGATGACGGCGAGCGGGGTGTGGGTCCTCCTGCTCACCGCGGCCCTCTGGTCCACCTTCGGCGCCCAGGACCGGCGGAACCTCGGCTCGCCCCCTGCACCCCGCACCCGCCGCCGCCCCGTAAGGCGCTACGCGGCACTGGACAACTCGGGGCCCAGTGAAAGGGTCCGGCGTGTTTCGGATCTGTCACGGGTCTTGTCACCAGTGCGGGCGTCGTGCCACTGTCCGGCCATGGTTACGTAACCATGGCCGGTTTACACGGGTCCGAGTGTCTGTATCCGGACCCTGGTTCATCACTGCCTCGGCTCAGGTGGCGAACCCGCACTCCGCCCTCCGCGATTCCCGTCACTGGAGACGACATGACCAAGACCCCGACGAGGTCGAGAAGACTGGCCAGTGTGCTCATGGCCGGCTTCGGCGCGACACTCATGTTCCTGACCGCCCCCACCCCCGCCCTCGCCCAGTCGGCCGCCGAGACGTCAGCCGCCTCGTACGCGCCGGCGAAGCCTGCGGCGAAGGGCGGTACCAGTGACTTCCGCGGGGTGAACTGGGCAGACCCGCGGGACAACTACGCCAGTGACGCCGTGGTGCCCAGCGGGCTGAAGGTGACCGACGACTACCGCACCGTGTACCGCACCACGGGCCGCATGGTCAGCGGCTTCAAGAAGAACCTGGGCGCCAATACGCTGCGCCTGCCGATCAACCCGGCAACCGTGGGCACCACCTGGTGGAAGTCGTACCGGGCGACGATCGACGCGGCCACGGCCTACGGTGACAAGGTCATCGTCAGCTACTGGGAGGCCGACAGCAGCAAGGACGGGCTGGTCGACGACACGGCCGCCTGGAAAAAGATGTGGAACACCGTGGTGCGGGAGTACAAGTACAACCCGCGGGTGTACTTCGAGCCCATGAACGAGCCGCACGGCTACACCCTGGACCAGTGGGTGTCCGTCACCAGTGGCTGGCTGGCCGCGCACAAGGACGTCCCGCGCGGCCGCGTCGTGATCAGCGGTACCGGCTACAACGACAACGTCACCGGCGTCGGCGCGGCCCCCGCACTGCGGGGAACACTGCTGTCGCTGCACTTCTACGGCTTCTGGGCCAGCTACACCCAGCAGGCGGACTGGGTCGCCGACCTCGAAGCCCGGATCGGCAAGTACGCCGGCCGGACCATCATCGACGAGGCCGGCTCCCCGATGACCATCGGTCTGAACTACGGCGCGTGGAACGGCAACATCTACACCTCGTATCTCGCGGCCGTGGCCAACACCGCCCGCAGCAAGGGGATGGGGCTGGTGTACTGGCCGGGGCTGAGGTTCGGCGACGCCTACTCGATCGAGTCGCTGGACTCCGAGGGCAACCTGGTGGACAACAGCGCCACCGGAGTCGCCCTGCTGCGCTGGGGCTACGGCTTCGGCAAGACCCCGCCCGTCAACAACCTGCCGCCCGCGCCTCCCGGTGAGGTCCTGCGCGGAGTGGGCTCCAACCGCTGCGTCGACGTGCCCGGCTTCAGCACGACCAGCGGCACCCAGCTCGACCTCTGGGACTGCAACGCCGGCGGCAACCAGATCTGGAACTGGAACGCTGACAAGCAGCTCACCGTCTACGGCAACAAGTGCATGACGCTGGGAGGCACCGGAGCCGCGGCGGGAGACCCCGTGATCATCTCCGACTGCACCGGCGCGGCGGCACAACAGTGGAACGTGAACGCGGACCTCAGCGTGACCAGCGTCGCGAACCCTGCGCTCTGCCTGGACGCGGCCGGAGCAGGCACCGGCAACGGCACGGCGGTCGACGTCTGGTACTGCAACGGAAGCAGCAACCAGCAGTGGACCAGGAGCTGATTCCAGGATCAGGACCAGGACCAGGACCAGGACCAGGACCAGGACCTGTTCCCCTCGCTCACTGATCCGATCGACCACTGATCCGAACCGCACGGGCCCGGCGAGTACCCTCGCCGGGCCCGCGCGCGTCAGCTTCGCCGCGCTTCGCCTTCCGGTGAGGGCGGCGGCGCTCCCGTGCTCGCGCGGACCACCAGTCGGGTCGGGACCAGGGTCTTGTCGATCAGGTCGGGCCCCGTACGGCCGATCTTGCTCAGCAGCTTCTGAAGACTGAGCCGGCCGACCGCGGCGAAGTCCTGCCGCACGGTGGTCAGCGGCGGCCAGAAGGCATGGGTCTCCTCCATGTCGTCGAACCCCACCACGCTGACGTCGTCGGGAATCCGGCGGCCGAGCTCGTGCAGGGCCCGCATGACACCGAGCGCCATATGGTCGTTCGCGGCGAAGATCGCCGTGACCTCCGGCCTTCGCCCCAGAGCCAGCCCGTACTCATATCCGGACCGGGTGGTCCAGTCGCCGTACAGCACCGGGGGCGGGACGATGCCGGCCTCCTGCAGGGTGCGCCGCCAGGACTCGACCCGATGGGCCGCGGAGAACGACGTGGGGGGTCCGGCGATATGCCATACCTGCTGGTGGCCGAGTTCCAGCAGATGTTCCGTGGCCTGACGGGCGCCCTGTGCCTGATCGGTGTCCACCACGGTGTAACCGGGGCCGGTGTCGGAGTCGACGACCACCATCGGAACCCCTGGTGGGAGGCTGAACTCCGCGTCGTCCAGGAGATGCGCCTCGAAGACGAGGATCACTCCGTCGACGGCTGCCTCGCTGAGCCGGTCGTAGGCACCGGAAACCCTGCCCATGGTCGGGTCCGACACGGGGATGAGGGTGACGGCGTACTTGGCGCGTGCGGCTTCCCTGGCGATGGCGTCGAGCGTGCGCGTGTTTCCGAACGTCTGGAGCGTGAAGGTGATGACACCGATCGTGTTGAACCGCCCGCTCTTGAGCGCGCGTGCGGCTCCGTTCGGCCGGTAGCCCAGCGCCTCCATCGACTCGACGACCCGCTGCCTGGTCGCCGGGTCGACGTTGGTGTGACCGTTGGACACGCGCGAAACCGTCTGCGGCGCGACACCGGCGTGACGAGCGACATCCGCCATCGACGGCCGGGGCCGTCCGGACATGGACTTGTCCCCAATCACCATGATCCCTTGTTTCCCCTGTTTCTCAGGCCCTGACAACAGCCTAGGCCCACTCCGCGATCGCCGGAGCCGGCCGGAGGATCATGAGGAGAACGGGGTATTCGGACGTCGCTGCGACGTTGCTGGTCACCGTTACCGGGACAGTTCGCGCCTGCTGCCTGCACCTCCTCGCGGAGGGCGGGCAGCAGGCGCGAGATCGTCTCAGAGCACCAGCCTCGTTGTCCGGTCAGCTCGTCAAGCGGAAGGTGGCGTCGCTGCGCCCCGTCGCGGTAGTGATCGTTTCGAGCTTCAGTTGGAACGCGTAGTGGCGGATGTAGCGGTCGGGGTGGTTGTACGACTGGAACGAGGACCAGGACGAGTCGGCGAGTCCGGCGACCTGGCGGAAGGTGGCGTCCTGGGCGAACTGGGTGGTGCCGTCGTTGTAGACGAGCTGGAAGTCGGCTCCGTCGCTGCGCAGGTAGTAGCCGGGGAAGTTGACCGACTCGAAGGAGACGGTGCCGGATCCGGCCAGGCCCGGTCGCGGCCGGAACTTGGCGTCGTCGTTGGTGACGTTCTGGTCGATGCGCACATCGAAGTTGGTGTGCCGCACGTAGCGGTCCTGGAAGTTGAAGGACTGCAGTCGCTTGGCCGGGGTGTTCGCCCAGCGGGCCTGGATCCGGGCGTCCTCGGCGGCCGTCAGGTTCAGGATCGAGCCGTGACGCTTCTTGTTGCCGCCCAGGGAGTAGGTTCCCGACGTGGGGAGCTGGTAGCTGCCGGTGGCGGACGGGTTGGTCGTCGCGACCGGCATGTATCCCTTTCCGGCCGCGTACTGGTCGAGGTAGAGGGTCCACTCGTTGCGGTCGCGGAACTTCATCCACATCGGGCCCTCGACCTGCGAACCGGTCAGGCCGATGCCGGAGAGGTTGCCCAGGTTGGTCCAGGTGCCGAGGATCGAGTTGCTGCCCTCAAGGGTGATCTGGCCGTCGCCGGAGGCCCGTACGTAGCGGTAGTTGCCGACGCCGGAGGGGACCTCGACGATCTGGGTGTCGATGATTTCCTGGGTGCCGGGACGCTCGATGTAGATCTGCGGGGTGGTGATCGTGCGGAAGTTCGTGGTGTGGGCGTAGTAGATGCGGTGCTTCGTCGCACCGTTGAGGGGCTTGTTCGTCGCCCAGTACAGGACGTAGTCGTTGCTGGCCGGATCCCAGATGGCTTCCGGCGCCCAGGCGTTGCGCCCGTCGGGGATCGCGCCCGCGACGTTGAGCAGCCACGGCGCCGACCAGGTGACCAGGTCGCTCGACTCCCACACCACGAGGTTGCGGCTGCCGTCGTTGATGGACTGACTCCACGTCTGCCCGCAGTCGATGCACAGGTCGGTGGCGATGATCCAGTACTTGCTGCCGTCGGGTGAGCGCACCAGCGCGGGGTCACGCACCCCGCGCGTGCCCACGGTCGAGCGCAGGGTCATCCCGCCGCCGTTGAGATCGGTCCAGTTCAGACCGTCCGCGCTGTACGAGAAGTACATCTGCTGACCGGTCGCCCCCTCCCCGATGAAGTGCGTCATCAGGTAACCCGGGTCCGCGGCGGCGGCCCGCTGAGGTGTGGTCACGACCTGGGCTGTGAAGAGCAGGCTGGCGGCGACGAATATCGCCGCCAGCCGAGCGAGAACCGCGCGCATCTGCGTTCCTGTCTTTCTGGAGTGCCATGTTCAGGTGCAAGTCGGGTCGAGGGTGAGGCCCGGCCTCCGTACCGGTGGGGCGGGACAGGCTCCCGCGTGACGTGGGACGTCGAGTAGTGCTTTGACGGTCACGGTTCGAAAAATCGAACATTGTTCGCAAGTTCGAGCAGAAGATAGATGTCGGTCGAGAGCGCGTCAATGGAACTGGCGAGTTTGCTCCCCGGCGTTCGCGCCCGTGCCCACTCAAGGCACGGAGGCATCGACGCGCCACCCTCTTGAACTGCGGAGACTTTTTCCACGGACTCGGGTCGCTCGCGAGAATGTCGACTGCACGACCATTGACACGGCACGGTGAACGGGGCAAGGATCTCGCCTGCAAACACATGACTGAAACGTTTCAGATCCCGGAATCGACAATTCCGATCCCTCTCGACTCCGGGCTGCCGACGCGTTTGCTGCCCTCCCCGCACATCTCCTAGGAGCCCGCGATGCACGATGTAACGCGCCGGTCTGCTCTGCGCTCGGCCATAGCCGTGGCCCTCGCCCCCACGTTGGGTTCCCTGGTGCTCCCCGGACTTGCGCCGGCGGCGTCCGCGGCGGTCTCGTGGACCGCCAAGTGGATCTGGGCGTCGTCCAGCTCGGCGAACCAGTGGGTGGCCTTCCGTAGATCGTTCACCCTGGGCTCCGCACCCTCGAAGGCCGTCACCCAGATCGCGGCCGACTCCAAGTACTGGCTGTGGGTCAACGGCACACTCGTGGTCTTCGAAGGCGGCCTCAAGCGCGGCCCGAACCGTACGGACACCTACTACGACGAGATCGACCTCGCCCCGTACCTGACCAGCGGCACCAACACGGTGGCACTCCTGGTGCGGTACTTCGGCAAGCAGGGCTTCTCGCACAGCAGCAGCGGCAAGGGGGGCCTGCTGTTCCAGTCCGACATCACGACCGGCTCCACCACCACCCGGCTGGTCAGCGACACCGGCTGGAAGCACACCATCCACCCGGGCTACTCGAACAACACCAGCGGCACCCAGGTCAACTTCCGGCTGCCGGAATCGAACGTCTACTACGACGCCCGCAACGCCACCGCCATGACGGACTGGCAGTCCGCCGGCTACAACGACAGCGCCTGGAGCGCGCCCACCGACTTCGGTGCCGCCGGCGGCGCTCCCTGGAACGGCCTCGTCGAGCGGCCGATCCCGCAGTTCCGCTACTCCGGCCTGAAGTCCTACACCAACGCCGCCTCGCTCCCGGCCACCGGCCAGGGCTCCACCGCCATCTCGGCCACCCTGCCGTCCAACATCCAGGTCACGCCGTATCTGAAGGTCGACGCCCCGGCCGGAGCCGTGATCGGTGTCCAGACCGACCACTACGACGACGGCAAGGGCCTGGTGGGCATCGACCAGGCCACCATCTTCAACGTCCGCGCCACCTACGTCTGCACCGGCGGGGTCCAGGAGTTCGAGGCGCTGGGCTGGATGAGCGGCACCGCCGTGCGGTACACCATCCCGGCGGGCGTGACCATCGTCGATCTCAAGTACCGGGAGAGCGGGTACGACACCGACTTCGACGGGTCGTTCACCAGCAACGACGCCTTCTTCGACACCGTGTGGACCAAGGCCGCCCGCACCATGTACGTCAACATGCGGGACAACTACATGGACTGCCCGACCCGCGAACGCGCCCAGTGGTGGGGCGACGTGGTCAACCAGCTGAAGGAAGGTTTCTACACCTTCGACACCAACTCCCACGCCCTGGGCAAGAAGGCCATCTCGCAGCTGGTGTCCTGGCAGGAGTCCGGCGGTGTGCTGTACTCCCCGATGCCCTCGACCATCTGGACCGCCGAGCTGCCCAACCAGATGCTCGCCTCGGTGTGGTCGTTCTGGACGTTCCACCTCTACACCGGCGACACGAGCACGGTCACCGCCGCCTACCCGGCGGTGAAGAAGTACCTGGACCTGTGGAGCCTGGGCAGCGACGGTCTGGTGGCCCACCGCGCCGGGGACTGGGACTGGCAGGACTGGGGCAGCAACATCGACACCCGGGTCCTGAACAACTGCTGGTACTACCTGGCCCTGGACACCGCCGCCAAGCTCGCGGCCCTCAGCGGCAACACCGGCGACGTCGCCGGATGGCAGGCCCAACGCGACAGCATCAAGGCCAACTTCGACACCCTGCTGTGGAACTCCACGAAGAACGAGTACCGCTCACCCGGCTACAACGGCGACACCGACGACCGGGCGGGCGCCCTCGCCGTCGTCGCGGGCCTGGCCACCCCCAACCACTACCCGGCGATCACCAACGTGCTGCGCAACCACCTCAACGCCAGCCCCTACACGGAGTTCTACGTCCTGGAGGCGCTGTACCTGATGGGCGCGGCCACCGTCGCCGAGGAGCGGATGCGCAACCGCTACGCCGCCCAGGTCGCCGACCCCGCCTGCCACACCCTGTGGGAGGTGTGGGTCAAGTCGGAAGGCACCGACAACCATGCCTGGAACGGTGCCCCGCTGTATGCGCTGTCCGCCTACGCCGCGGGTGTGCGCCCCACCACGGCGGGCTGGGAGACCTACGACGTCAGCCCCCAGACCGGCACCCTCACGAAGATCAACACCGTCGTGCCCACCATCCAGGGCGACATCCGCTTCGGCATCACCCGCGACGGCACCCAGGTGACCCTGACGCTCACCTCGCCGAGCGGCACGACGGCCCGCGTCGGCGTGCCCACCTACGGCGGCTCCCAGCCCGTCATCAAGGCGAACGGCACGACCGTCTTCACCGGCGGCTCCTCCACCGGCAGTGTCAGTGGTCTGAGCTATGACGGCAAGGACTCCTCGTACGTCTACTTCAAGGTCCAGCCGGGCACGTGGACGTTCGCGGCGACGGGCACCGGCCGCCTCGACAACCTGGCCCTGGGTCGGACGGTCACCAGCAACAACGCCCTGGAGAACAGCAGTTGGGGCAAGAACCGGCTCACCGACGGCAAGCTCACCAGCGTCAGCGGTGCCAGGGGATACACCAGTAACGAGTTCACCTCCGCCGACGTCGCCGCGAACCCCGTGTGGGTGGAGATCGACCTCGGGGCCGACACCGACCTGGACGCCGTACGGCTCTTCCCCCGCACCGACACGCCCGCGGCGGGCGGAGGTACGGCGGGCTTCCCCGTCGACTTCACCATCCAGACCCGCCCCGACGGATCCAGCACCTACACCACCGTCCGCACCGTCACCGGCCAGGCGAACCCCCAGGGGCTGGTGCAGACGTACGGCTTCAAGACCACCACCGCCCGCCACCTCCGCCTCCAGACCACCAGGCTCGGCGCCCCCGCGTCCGACGAGTCCACCAAGTTCCGCCTGCAACTCGCCGAACTCACCGTCCCCACCGCCGCGACGACTGTCACGGCCAACTACACGCTGGAGAACAGCGACTGGGGCAAGACCCGCATCCTGGAAGGCACCACCACCAGCGTCACCGGCGCAAAGGGCTTCACCAGCATCGACTTCCCCGCCGCCGACGTCAGCGCCACACCCGTATGGATCGAGGTCGACCTCGGCGCCGACCGAGCCATCGGCTCCGTCACCCTCCACCCGCGCACCGACGCCAGCGGAGCAGGCGGCGGCTCGGCGAACTTCCCGGTCGACTTCACGATGCAGACCCGCCCCGACGGATCCAGCACCTACACCACCGCCCGTACAGTCACCGGCCAGTCCAACCCGAGCGGAGCCGCCCAGACCTACACCCTCACCTCCACCACCGGCCGCTACCTGCGCCTGACGGCAACCAAGCTCGGCGCCCCCGCGTCCGACGAGTCCACCAAGTTCCGCCTGCAGCTGGCCGAGATCGGCATCAAGTAGGACGCCAGGACCACAGTGGCACCACAGTGGCCTGCCCGGCACGCACCCCCGTGTCGGGCGGGCCGCCCTGGCGACAGCGATAGTCATAGGGGCTCAGCCGAACTGCCCCGAGCGGTCACTCGGTCCTCTCGGGTGGTGTTCCGTGCTTCATGTGGTTCATGTGGTCAGGTGTAGCCGCCGTCCGCAGGGAGGGAATCCGCGGGCGCAGACGCTGGTACGGGCAAGGCCCTCGGTGTCACATCGTCGATGTACGGGACGAGGTAGGAGCGCTTCCGGCCCATTCGTCTCCCACGCTCACCTGAAGAGTGCGGGAAGGTCGCTGCTCAGTCCCGGAGGAGTCGTCGGCCAGTACCCAGACAGCGACCATGACGAGGAAGCCGATGACGAGAAGTGCCGGCAGACCCAGGATGAGGGCGACCATCCACCACCTGGTCCGTCCTGAGGCGACCTGGATGTCTTCCTCGGGTGCCACCGGACGGCCCTGTGTCGTTCCCATGAGATCCATTCTTGGTCCGCCTGCTTCTACCGTTTTTGTGACGCGATCTTGGTCAGGCGCAAGGCCGCAACTCGTACTTGTCGCCAGCCTCATCCAATCAGGAGTTCCACTTCCACCCGCACCCGGACTCCCGCCAACTCGATCTGCACTCAACCAGGTTGAGAAGACCTCAGGCTCAGGCGCACGGTCGGGCGGCGTCCTTCTCAGGGCCTGTTGTGTGCCTGTTCCAGGGCCGTGTGGATCTCCTTGGTGCCGGCCGGCTTTCCCGGGTCGCGGAAGAAGGGCAGTCGGGGGTCGGCCAGGTAGGGGAGGACGTAGGCGGGGCTGCCGTCCTGGATGCGCCAGCTCTCGGCCGTGGTTCCGGCGTCGGCGGTGTCGTAGCCGAGGCGGTCGAGGAGGGCGGTGACGGACTTCTTGGCCGCGTCGTCGTCGCCGGCGACGGGGAGTGCGCTGCGGTCGGGGGACCCGGCGGGGCGGGCGAGGGAGATGAGGTGTTCGAAGTAGATGGTGTTGAACGTCTTGACCGTTCGTGCGCCCGGCACGTACCGCTGGAACAGCTGTCCCGCGGTCAGGCTGCCCGTCTCCAGTTCGGCGATGACGCCGTCCCGCAGGCGGTAGTAGTTGTTCGTGTCGATGACGGTCTTCCCGGCGAGGGCGTGCGCGGGCAGGTGGGGTACGGCGCTGAAGGGGACGGCGATGACCGTCCAGTCGCCGGCTGCGGCGGCCTCTGCCGGGGTGGCGGCGCGTGCCCGGGGGCCGAGGTGGTCGGTGAGAGCTCGCAGGGTTTCGGGGCCGCGTGAGTTGCTGAGTACCACGTCGATTCCCGCGTTGACGGCCAGGCGGGCGACCGCGCCTCCGATGTTGCCGCTTCCGATGATGCCGAGCGTGTTGTTCATTGCTTTTCCTTGGGGTGGCGAGTCTGGGTTTTCGGGCACACCCGTTGCCCGCGGACCGAGGCTCGTGGGGAGCTGGGGACCGCGGGCGTGGTGCGGGGACGGAGTGGGTGGGGGGTGTCAGTGCCCGGTGAGGAGCCGTTCTTTCAGGGCCCTGCCGTAGCTCGCGTAGCCCTCCTCCATCTGGGACCGGGCGGGCTCCACGGTTTCCACGGCTGCCGTGCCGGTGAACTCCTCGGATTCCGTGAAGCGCGTCCCGCCGTCACATGGTTCGAGGACGAAGGAGTGCCGTCCCGTGAGGACGTCGGGAATGCCGCCCTCCCAGGCAAGCCGTCGCGGTGCCTCGTAGTGGACGACCGTGAAGCTGTATTCGCCGTCGGTCTCGGTTCCCGTGGACACCTGGGCCCGGAGCTGGGTTCCGGGGAGGATTTCCGTCGGCATATCGACGAAACGCAGCACGGGGTGCCACTGGGCGTATGAGGCGAAGTCGGTCAGTACCTTCCACACCTCGTCGGGGGAAGAGGCGATGTCGGTGACCGCGGTGATGACTGGATTGCCGGCCATGTCTCTCAGGCCTCCCTACGGATTTCCAGGACGATCTTGCCTCGGGTGTGGCCGCCGGCCAGCTGCTGTTGGGCCTCCGCGGCCTGGTCGAGGGGGAAGGTCCGGTCGACGTGGACGGTGAGCTTGCCCTCCTCGGCGAGCTCCACCAGCCGGGTCAGGTCGTCGCCGTCGAGGTGGAGGAAAAGGTCGATGGTCCCTGGGTACTCGGTGGTGGACCGTGTGATGGAGGCGACCCGTGCGCCGAGGGCGGCGATCGCGTGCGTCGTGGCCAGGGAGCCGCGTCCGGCGGTGTCGAGGACGGCGTCGACCCCGTCCGGGGCGATCTTGCGCACCTGCTCGACGAGCTCGTCGCCGTAGAGCACGGGCGTCGCGCCCAGGGACTCGATGAACGCATGGCTGGCCTCGGAACCCGTCCCGATCACCCGCGCTCCCCGCGCGACGGCGATCTGGACGGCGAGGTGTCCCACGCCGCCCGCCGCCCCGTGCACCAGGACGGTGTCGCCGGCGGTCACCTCAAGGCCGTGCACGATCGCCTGGTAGGCGGTGAGCCCGGCGACCGGCAGTCCGGCGGCCTGGGCCCAGCTCAGGTTCCTCGGCTTGCGCACCAGCTGGCGCGGTTCCGCCGAGATCTTCTCCGCGTAGGTGCCGTAGTGCATGGCCTTGTCGCGGACGAAGCCGATCACCTCGTCGCCCGACCTGAATCCCGTCGTCCCGGGTCCGGTCTGCTCGATGACCCCGGCCAGATCCCATCCGGGGATCACGGGGAAGAGGGAGTCCACGACAGGGTCCACGTATCCGGCCTGGAATGCGAGATCCGCCGGGTTGAGGGCGGCTGCCTCGATTCTCACCAGAACGAGATCGGCGAACATCTTCGGATCCGGAACATCGACGACTTCAAGGACCTCGGGTCCACCGAAGCTCTGGTACTGAACGGCTTTCACAGCTCTGCCTCTCGTGATGCGTGATGCGTGATGCGTGCGGGTCGGCACGGCGCAAGCACCTCGACCGGCCGGGGCCCGGGAGGCGCACGACCAAGCTGACCAGGGCGTCAGCTACGGAGCAATGACTGTCTGGGCAACAGGTAATACCTTGGATGCATGAATCAACTGGAGACCCGGGAGCTCGCCTACTTCGTGACCGTGGCCGAGACGCTGCACTTCGGCCAGGCCGCGGAACGCCTCGGCATCACCCAGCCGCCCCTGTCCCGCGCCATCGCCCAGCTGGAGCGGCGCGTGGGCGTCCCCCTGCTGAAACGCACCACACGCCAGGTGACGCTGACGGGTGCGGGCGAGGTCTTCCTGGCCGAGTGCCGCACGATCCTGGCGGCGATGGACACCGCCCTGCGCAAGACGCGTAAAGCCGCCGAGCCGCAACGGGTCACCATCGCGGCACGGCCGGCCGCCGCCCCCGGCATCCTGCCCGAGCTGCTCGCCGCCGGCCCGGAGGGCCCGGACGGCGTGCACGCGGATGTTGTCTTCACCTACGACGAGATCGGTGCCCTCCGGGACGGCACCGCCGACGTCGCCCTCATGTGCCAGTCGGTCGCCACCCCCGGCCTCGAACTGATGGAGCTCGGCCCGGAGTGGCCGGTCGTCCTGCTCCCGGCGGGCCACCCTCTGGCCGACCGCCCGTTTTTGACCCTCGCCGAGGTGGAGGCGCTGCCGGGGTACGAGGCGGAACTGCCCAACGAGGCGCTGGACGCCATGGTCGACCGCGTCGCGCTCGGCCGGCTCGTGGTCGTCGTGGGCGACAGCGTCAGCGACCGCCTCGGCGGAACCGTACGGGCAGTGTCCGTCTACGGGTACCCGACCACCCAACTCGTGCTGGCCTGGCTCCCCGACGCCCGCCCAGCCGCGTCCCGCCTCACCGCGACCGCCCACGCCGTGATGGAGCGGCGCACGCCGCGAGCGGTCCAGTCGGCCGAGGGCCGGCCGAAACCGTCTCTCGGGCAGGGCGGTTCTGCCGGCCGACAGCCTCTGCTTCACCCGGGATCACGAACATCCTCGTAACCACGTGCGCTCGGCTTGTGCTCGGCTTGTACCCGGTTTGCACTGCGCCTGTGCTCGGCGGTTGCCAACCACTCGATCTCATACCCGCAAGGACTTGCACCTGACGTTAGCGTGAGGTTCTAGCGTGGCTGCTGTCGGGCGCTCCCGACGACCTGTTCCGAGGAGCGCCCCTCCTCCGGTCCCCCTTGCCCACAGAGCGAGAGAAGGCATGCCATGAACACCCCCACCGCCTCGTCCAAGCCCAAGGCACTGATCGTCATCCCGTCGGCCGCTGTCCTGCCGCTCACCGAACCGGCAGACCACCCCGGCGTTTCCACCGGGTTCTACCTGGTCGAGCTGGCACAGGTCCTCAAGGAATTCGGCGACGAGTACGAGTTCACCTTCGCAACGCCCGGCGGGCTCGTCCCGCAGCTGGAGATCAACGGTCTGGGCCTGTCGATGCACGCCGCGGACAAGTTCAGCTCCGCAACGGTCTCGGCCACCGCGGCGCAGGCGTTCCGCTTCGATGTCGACACCTTCCGCGCCAAACGGCCCGGACTCGTCGCCCGCCGGGACAGCGAACTCGCCCTCGCCCGCCGCTACCTGGGCCGCCTGCCCGTCTCCGAGTCGCTGCCGGGCAGTGACAAGGAAGTCGTGGTGCTGCGGGACGACCTGGTCAAGTCGATGCAGGACCTGCCGGAGCACACCTACCAGTCCATCGAGCAGCTCGTGCTCAGACACCGCGACCCCGAGGACGCCTTCGACCTGAGCGCGTTCGACTTCGTGCACATGCCCGGCGGCCACGCGCCCATGGTCGACTTCGTCGACAACCCCTGGCTCGGCGAACTCCTGCACACCCTGCGGGAGAACCAGGTGCTGATCTCGCTGATCTGCCACGCCCCCATCGCCATGGCCTCGGCCAAGTACCGGGTGGGTGCTGACGGCACCGCCATCACCGACCTCGACCACGCCTTCAAGGGCGTGCGGGTGACCACGGTCGCCAAATCCGCCGAACTCTTCGTCCTCAGCAACGGCTACCTCAAGATCCCCGGCAAGAAGGTGCGGATGGGCTACTTCATCGACGAAACCCTCAGGAACGCCGGCTACAAGGTGGAGACGACCACCAACCCGACCGCCATCAAGGTCATCTGGGAGGAGGGCGTCCGCCTGCTCACCAGCAACGGTCCCCAGTCGATCGACGAGCACGCCGCCCGCCTGCGCACCCTCCTGCCGCGCCACTGACCCCGCCCCTCCCTGCTCAGGAGATGTTCGGCACCGGTTGGGCTGAAACCTCACGCTGACGTCAGATATAACTTCTGGTGGGACACGCAGCACCGAGAAAACCAGCAAAGGAGCAGTCATGCGGATCGGAGAGGTCGCCGAACAGGCGGGGGTGAGTGTTCGGGCGCTGCGTTACTACGAGGAGCAGCGGCTGCTCGGCCCCACGCGGACCGGCGGGGGACAGCGGGAGTACCAGGACGGCGCGGTCGAGCGGGTAAGGATGATCCAGCAGCTGTACGCCGCCGGCCTGTCGAGCAGGCTCGTTCGCGAGGTTCTGCCGCGGTGCATGAACGAGGGCGATGCGCCCTCCGGGTTCACCGACAGCCTCATCACCGAACGGGCCCGCATCGACCGTCAGATCAACGACCTGACCGAGGTGCGCGCCCGCCTCGACGAGATCATCACCGTGGCGACGGACTCCAGCCACCCCGACCACTGCCACCCCGTACGCACCGGCGTCGCCGCCAGTACCACCGGTACCGCCTGAGGCAGCCCTGCCGCACACATCGCTCACGAGGCGTGTGCGGCAGGGCTGCCTCAGCGCCCGGCCCCGCCGTTGCCCCGGCGGGGCCGTTTGCGCGCGGAACCTCGTCCGCCTGCGGGCACGCCCGGGCCGGGGAGGGGCCTCCGCCCCGGCCGGCCGTGTCCCGGCCGTACGAACGGGCCTCGCGCTCACTCCATGGTGAGGACGATGCGCCCCTGGAACCCACCCTCGGTCATGTGCGCGTAAGCCTTCGCAGCATCCTGCAGCGGATAGGTCTTGGCCACGCGCAACGCGAGGTCTCCCGCCGCGGCCAGGTCGGACAGCGTCGAAAGCATCGCCGCGTCCGGGCCGACCTGCGTCAGCAGCACCCGGATGTCCCGCTCGGCCTGGGGCAGGGCGTCGAGCCGTGTGGTCACGAACCTGCCGCCGTCCGCCACCGCCCCGATGAGGGCCTGCCCGAGCCTGGCCGTGTCCAGGACGGCGGCGACCCCTTCGGGACGCACCGCGCGGACGGCATCGACCAGTGGCTGCGACGCCGGTACGTACACATCCGCCCCCGCCACCGCGGTCGCGAACTCGCCGTCGGGGGAGAGGTCACTCGCGATGACCACAGCTCCCCGGCGCTTGGCCAGCTGCACCGCGTAGCCGCCGACCGCCCCCTCCGCGCCGGTGACGAGCACGGTCTGCCCTGCCTGGATGCCGAGCAGTTCGACGGATTGGGCCGCGGTCAGGCCGTTGAGGGGGATGGTGGCGGCGTGGGCGGGGTCGACACCTGCGGGCGCCGCGGCGATCGCCTGGGAAGGAACCACGATGTACTCGGCCTGACCCCGGTTCAGCCCCAGGGGCAAGCCGTGGCTGAACGCGATGACGCTCTGCCCCGGCGTCCAGTGGATACCCGGGCCGACAGCGTCGACAACGCCGGCGACATCCCAGCCGAGACCATAGGCGACGCCCTCCGGCGGAGCCGGGAAGTAGCCCCCGCTCCAGGCCGCCGCATCGGTCGGATTGAGCGTGGCCGCCTGGACCTTGATACGAGTCTCGCTCAGGCCCGGAACAGGCTTGTCGACCTCGGCGACCTCGACGACGTCCGGGCCGCCGAGTGAGCGGTAAACGGCTGCGCGCATGAGTACTCCATGTGTCGGTCGCACCTGCTCACAGCAGGCGCGGAAGATCTTTGACGTAGAGAGGTGACGTCCGTGGAGAGCTGCGGAGCGCCAACGGCAGCCACGCTAAAACCTGACGCCAGCGTCAGGTGCAAGTCGGGTTGGGCCGCCGCAGGGCGGTGATCAGCATCAGGTCCGGCGTCCGTCCGGCAGGATCTGCTGCCCGGGCTGCTCGCGGGTGATTTCCTCGAAGGCCGGAGCCCCGTCCCCGGCCGGTCCGGGACGATCATGCTGTCCGCGTGGGGACACCAGTTCAGCGTTGACACGGCTGCCGACCCGCGCGTCGGGCAGTTCATCGCCGCCTACGTCCAGGGCCCGCAGACCCCGAACCGGGAGCCCCGCGTACGGGCGGTCTGACCGCGCCATGACGAACACCACGACACCACGACCGGCCTCGCCGGGATGGTGCCAGTGCCCCGACCTTCGTTTCTCCGTCATTGACACCCCGTCGGCACGATCTTCGATGTCGGCAAACGAGGGCCCCTCTGTCGAATGCCCTCTTCCGCTTCCCCCTCATGCGGGGGTAGCCGGGCGGGACGGGTTGCGGTCATGGTGGGACCTGTTGAAAAGCTGTGTATCCCGGCCCCGGCCAGGACGCACTACTCGGTCCAGGGGCTGGGCCGGTCGGTCCTCTTCACGTTCCGACACGTTCCAAGGGCCGAGGCGCGAGACCCGCGCCGCCCCGTACAGCCACTGTGTGCAAGCGCGTTCGCACGCCCAGAGAGGCACTCCCGATGGATTTCTCCTATTCACCGCGTCTCGTCCGGCTCAAGGAAAGCGCTGTCAGTCTCGCTCAGAAGATCGAGGCCTACGAGGACGAGTGCGAGACGGCGGGCGGCCTCGGCCCCGAGAGCCGTGACGCCCTGCGCCGGATCGTGCTGGACAGCGGTCTGCAGGCGATGAACGCGCCTGTCGAGTGGGGTGGCGCCGGGCTGAACTGGACCGAACAGGTCACCGTGGAAGAGGAGTTGGGGACGCTCACCAACGGCCTGTGGGCGGCGGTGTGGCGCCCCACCGCCGCGGCACTGCTGGCCTCGACCCCCGAGCAGCGGGAGCGCTATCTGTTCCCGGAGAACCGCGGCGAGCGGTTCGGGGCGCGGGCCATCACCGAACCCGAGGCAGGCTCCGATCCCCGGCGGATCGCGACTGTGGCGGAACGCAGGCCCGGTGGGTACCGCATCACGGGCGAGAAGTGGTTCGTGACCATGGGCGATGTGGCCGACTACCTGATCGTGCTGGCCGTGGTGCAGCCCGACGGAGCTCCGACGATGTTCCTCGTCGACAAGGACACGCCCGGTGTACGGCTCCTCGAAACCCCGCGCTACTCCCACAACTTCGCCTTCGAGCACCCGCACTTCGCCCTCGACGGCGTCGAGGTCGGCGACGACGCCGTCCTCGGGTCGGTGGGCGACGGACTGGCGCTGGTCCAGGCGACGTTCTTCGAGGAACGGGTGCTGGTCGCGGCGCACGCGGTGGGTGCCGCCGAGCGTGCCCTGCGGCTGGCCGCGGACTGGGCGCGGGAGCGGGTGCAGGGCGGAAAGCCCATCATCAAGCACCAGTTGATCCAGGCCATGCTGGCGGACTCCGCGACGGACATCGCCGTCAACCGCATGCTGGTCCACCGGGTCGCGTGGGACATCGACCAGGGTGGGGACCCCAAGACACTCAACGCGAAGGTGGCCATGGCCAAGGTGTCGGCCACGGAGGCCGCCGGACGGGTCGTGGACAGGGCGGTACAGATCTTCGGAGGGCGCGGATTCATCCGGGACAACCCGGTGGAGCGTCTCTACCGTGATGTGCGCGTCGACCGGATCTGGATGGGCACCTCCGAGGTCCAGCGGCTGATGATCGCCAACGAGATCGACAAACGGGGGCTGCCGGGACTGCTGCACTTCCCGGCGGCGGCCCCGGACGCGCCTGATGCGGCGGAAACGGCGGAATCGGCGGTAACAGCGGTTACGTCGGTCTCCGCGGCCGACGCCGGCGAGGCGCTCCTCGAAGGAGCCTCCCGATGAGCGCGCCGGCCGTGGCGCGCCGGGACCCCGCGCGGGTGCTGCACGACGTCCTGGAGCCGTACCACGTGGTGCTGTACTACGCGCCCCAGGTCTACGAGGCCTTCCGGGGCGTCGGGTTGAGCGGCACCTGGCGTGGCTACTTCGGCGGACGCGCGGCACCGCTCGGCGCGGTCACCGCCCCCGCGGTCACCGCCGCGTTCTATCACTTCCGGCCGAGTCTGGTCGCCGCGGCGGTCCCGGCGGTGTGGGAGACGGCGGCGCCCGAGAAGGTGCTGGCCGCGCGGCTGGCCGGGGTGGACGCGGCGCTGCGTGCGGTACTGGGCGACATGGTCGACGGGCCGGAACTCGCCGAGGCCGCGTCACTCGCGACGGACGCCGCCGGGGCGTGCACCGTGCCCGGGCGACCGCTCGGTGCCGCGAACGCCGCCCTGGAACGGCCCACGGCAGCGCATCTGGCGCTGTGGCAGGCGGCGACCACACTGCGGGAGTTCCGCGGCGACGGGCATGTCGCCGCGCTGACCCACGCCGGATTCGACGGTGTCGAGGCGCTGGTGAGCATCACCGCGGCCGGCGGCGAGGTCCGGGAGGACATCCAGGCCCGGCGCGGCTGGACCGACGAGGAGTGGGCCGAGGGCGAGCGAAGGCTGCGCGAGCGCGGTCTGCTGGACGCCGACGGGCAGCTCACCCCCGAGGGACGAGTGGCCCGGGGCACCGTGGAGGAGCTCACCGACCGGTTCGCCGCGGCGCCCTGGAACGCCCTGGGCCCGGCGCGCACCCGCCGGCTCCACGCGCTGCTCGGGCCGATCGGCGAACGCGTCATCAACGGGCTCCGGTTGCCGCTGCCCGTACCCACGGACCCCTTCGACGGCTGACCCGGGTACCACGCAGGTACCACCCAGGACCACGTCCCCAACCCGCTTGGTGGAGCACGTGACAGACCTGACCGACCTGAGCTCTCCCCACGCCCCGAGCGACCCGGCCGACCCGGCCGAACCCCTCGCGGACGACTCGACCGACCCCACCGACCCACTCGGCGCACGTGCGCCGGGCGACTCCGTCGTCCTCGCGGACGGCGGGCAGGACCTACGGGAACTCCGGGACCTGCGGGACCGGATGGATCTGCGGCAGCTCGTCGACACGTACGCGTACGCCCTCGACCGGCGGACTGCGGAGCTGTTCGCGTCACTGTTCGACGAGGGGGGTGAACTGGTGCTCGTACGGCCGGCCGGCAGCGGTCGGGCGCCCCTCGTGCTCGACGGGCGCGACGGCTGGGCGAGGGCGCTGGCCGTGCTGGAGCCGTGTCGTGTCACCACGCACTTCGTCGGCAACCACCTGGTCCGGCTCGCCGGGGACAGCGCGACCGGGGAGACGTACTGCCTGGCGCACGAGATCTACCCCGCCGACGGGCCGGACCGGATGCGGGTGCGGTCCATCCGCTACCGCGACACCTACCGCCGTACCAACGGTTCCTGGCTCTTCGCCCGCCGGGAGCTGACCATCGACTGGACCGAGGACCGCGTCCTCCGTTCCCCCTCCGGCCCTTAGGGCCGCCCACGACCGCCCGCGCCGCCCCGTACCGCTCCCCCCGGTCGGCGCGGGCCCCCGCTCACTCCCCAGCACCGCGGCTGCCACCGGCGCGCCGCGGCGGAACGACCCATGCCGGCGAAGGACGGAACATGGTTGCAGAGAGTGTGCTCACCGAAAGCGGCGCACCCACTCCGGGCGGAGGCGTCGCCGCCACCGCGCCGATCGACCCGTGGGCCCCCGACTTCGCGGGTGACGCCCTGGTGCGGCGCGCGCACCGCATCAGAGAAGCCGCGCACATCGTGCAGGAACGATCCACCGGCCGGATGGGCCTGGCCCCCGGCACCGAGGCCGCCCGGACCCGGCTGGCCGCCGACGGTCTGCACCAGGTCCTCGGCACGCTGCCGCCGCTCTACCCGGAGTGGCTGGGCGATCCCTCGTTCTGCACCGCCCACGGGGTCCGATTCCCGTACGTCGGCGGTGAGATGGCCAACGGCATCGCGACCACCCGCATGGTCGTCGCGCTGGCCCGGGCCGATCTCATGGGGTTCTTCGGAGCCGGCGGACTGGACCACCAGGCCGTCGAAGGGGCCGTGACCGACCTCGCGGCGCGGCTCGGCGACCGACGCAACTGGGGAGTCAACCTGATCCACTCCCCGCAGGAACCGGAGTTGGAGGAACGGGTGGCCGGCCTCCTCGTCACCCGGGGCGTGCCCGCCGTGTCGGCGTCCGCGTTCATGGCACTCACCCCCGCGGTGGTGCGCTGTGCCGTGGCGGGACTGACCACCGACCCGTCGGGTGTGATCGTCCGGCGTACCCGGATCTTCGCGAAGGTGTCGCGGCCCGAGGTCGCGGAGCAGTTCCTGTCGCCCGCCCCGCCGGCTGTCCTCCGGGTCCTCGTCGAGCGCGGCGAGATCACCGAACGGGAGGCCGACCTCGCGGCCCATGTGCCCGTGGCCGAGGATCTCACCGTGGAGGCCGACAGCGGCGGCCACACCGACAACCGGCCACTGGGCGTACTCCTGCCCGTTCTGCTCGCGCTGCGCGCCGAACTCGCGGCGCGGCACGGCTACCGGGTGCCGCCGCGCGTGGGCGCGGCCGGCGGCCTGGGCACCCCGGAGGCGCTGGCCTCCGCGTACGCCATGGGCGCGGCGTACGTGGTCACCGGCTCCGTCAACCAGGTGGCCCTGGAGGCGGGGCTGTCCGACGAGGGCAAGGGCCTGCTCGGTCAGGCGGACGTCGCGGACGTCACCATGGCACCCGCGTCCGACATGTTCGAACTCGGCGTCAAACTCCAGGTGTTGCGCCGGGGCACGATGTTCCCCGCGCGGGCCCACCAACTCTACGAGGTGTACCGGACCTGCGAGTCGCTGGAGGCGATCCCCGAGGACGTCCGCGGCCGGCTGGAGCGCGATGTGCTGGGCGGCACCGTCGCCGAGCTGTGGAGCAGCACCCGGCAGTACTGGCAGGACCGCGATCCGGGACAGCTCGACCGGGCGGAGCGGGATCCCAAGCACCGTATGGCGTTGCTGTTCCGTTCCTATCTGGGGCAGTCGAGCCGCTGGGCGATCACTGGCGAGGCGGCCCGGCGCACCGACTACCAGATCTGGTGCGGTCCCGCGATGGGTGCCTTCAACCGCTGGACGAAGGGCAGTTTCCTCGCGCTGCCCGAGAACCGTTCCGTGGTCCAGATCGCGCTCAACCTCCTCGAAGGAGCCGCCGTGGTCACGCGCGCCCAGCAACTGCGCAGCCACGGCGTGCCATTGCCCACCGCCGCCTTCGCCTACCGGCCCCGGCCACTGGCCTGAGCCCCCCGGCTCGCACACCGGCCCACCCGCCTCGGGCCAACTGCCCCGGGCCACCCGTCCGGGGCCACCCGCCTCGGCCAACCGTCCGGGGCACTCGCCTCGGGCCAACCGGCTCGGCTGCCGGATCCGGCAGTCCGCCGCACCGACCGGCCTCTCCTGAGTAGGCGGGGTCGGCTCCGGCTCCGGCTCCGGCTCCGGAGGCCGGCCCCGCCCAGCACTCGAACACCGTCGTATCGCCCGCATGCCGTTCCATACCGCCCGGCATCCCCCCAATGCTGCAGACGGAGAACCCTCATGACCGCACCGACCGCGTCATCCGGCCCCACCCCTTCCGCCCCGGCCGGCTCGTCCGGGCCGACCGGTTCCGCACCGGCCAGCTCGTCAGGCCCCACCGGTTCCGCGCCGGCCAGCTTGGACGGACCTATCGGTTCCGCGCTGGCCGGCTCGGACGGCCCCGCCGGGTTCGCTCCGGTCGCGTCGTCCGGCCTCGCCGGTTCCGCGTCGGCCGAGTCTTCCGGCCCCGCCGGTTTCGCCCCGGCCGAGTTGTCCGGGGCGACCGCTTCTGCGGCGGCCGGTTCGTCCGGCCTCGCCGGTTCCGTGGCGGTCGGCTCAACGGGGCCGACCGGATCAGCCCGGCAGAATCGCCCGCGTCACGTTCCCATCGCCGTCGTCGGTACCGCCGCGCTGACTCCCGGTGCCGCTGACGCCGAGGGGTTCTGGCGGAACGTTCTCACCGGACGGGACCTGATCACCGATGTGCCCGCCGACCACTGGCTCATCGAGGACTACTACGATCCCGATCCGGCCGCGCCGGACCGGACGTACGCCCGGCGCGGCGCGTTTCTTCCCGCGATCGACTTCGACCCGTCGGCGTACGGCATCCCGCCCAACGCGCTGCCCGCCACCGACACCACCCAGCTGCTCGCCCTCGCGGTCGCCGAACGGGTGCTGGCCGACGCGGGGTTGAGCGGAGCCGAGCGGTTCGACGGGGAGCGGACCGGGGTCATCCTGGGTACGGCCGCGCTGGAGCTCCTGCACACCATGAGCAACCGTATGCAGCGTCCGGTGTGGCTGAAGTCGCTGCGGGAGAGCGGTATTCCGGAGGAGCGGGCCCAGGACATCTGTGACCGGATCGCCGACCACTACGTGCCGTGGCAGGAGGAGTCCTTCCCCGGGGTGCTCAGCAATGTCGTCGCCGGGCGGATCGCCAGCCGTTTCGACCTGCACGGCTCCAACTACACCACGGACGCCGCCTGCGGCAGCTCCCTCGCCGCGGTGACCGCCGCCGCCAACGAACTCGCCGTCGGCACCGCGGACTTGATGATCACGGGGGGCGTCGACACCCTCAACGACATCTTGATGTACATGTGCTTCAGCAAGACCCCGGCTCTCTCGCGCTCCGGGGACTGTCGGCCGTTCTCCGACGCCGCCGACGGCACGATGCTCGGCGAGGCGCTGGTGATGTTCGCGCTGAAACGGCTCGACGACGCGGAACGCGACGGTGACCGGATCCATGCGGTGCTGCGCGGGATCGGCAGTTCCTCCGACGGCCGGGGAAGCGCCATCTACACGCCCGTACCCGCGGGGCAGGCGCGTGCGCTGCGGCGGGCCTACGTGTCCGCCGGGTACGGCCCCGAAACCGTCGAACTCGTCGAGGCGCACGGTACCGGGACCACGGCCGGTGACGCCGCCGAGTTCACCGCACTGCGCACCGTGTTCCAGGAATCGGGCCGTACGGACGGCCAGTGGTGTGCGCTGGGTTCGGTGAAGTCGCAGATCGGGCACACCAAGTCGGCTGCGGGCGCGGCCGGGTTGCTCAAGGCGGTGATGGCGCTCCGGCACAAGGTACTGCCGCCCACGATCAAGGTGGAACAGCCCAACCCCGCACTGGAGTTGGAGAACAGCCCGCTGTACCTGAACACCGAGGCCCGCCCCTGGGTGAAGGACGCGTCGCAGCCCCGCCGCGCCTCCGTGTCGAGCTTCGGGTTCGGTGGCACCAACTTCCATCTCACGCTGGAGGAGTACGTTCCCGCGCCAGGGGTGCGGTCCCGTCCGGTTCCCCCGGCCCGGACGGTGCCCACCGAACTGCTTGTCTTCGGGGCGTCCTCGGCGGAGGAACTCCTCACGCAGGCAAGGGAGTTGGCGGTAGAGGCCACGGACGGCACGTGGGCCGGAGCGGCGTTGGCGGCACAGCGGGCCTTCCGTCCGTCCGATCCGTACCGGCTCGCCCTGACCGCCACGGGTCCCGAGGAGCTCGCGAAGCGGCTGGAGTCGCTGGGCACACTGATCCGCCGCGATCCCGACCGCCCGCTGACCACGCCGGACGGTGTCACCTACCGCACCGGACCCACCGCGCCCGGCCGGACGGCCTTCCTCTTCTCCGGGCAGGGCAGCCAGTACACCGGTATGGGCGCCGACCTCGCCATCCATCTCCCCGGGGCCCGGGAGGCCTGGGACCGGGCGGCCGGGCATGAACCCGACGCCGAACTCCCTCTGCACCGGGTGGTGTTCCCGGTTCCCGCCTTCGCCGAGGAGAGCCGCGCCGCCCAACAGGACCTGCTCACCCGCACCGAGTGGGCGCAGCCGGCGCTCGCCGTGCAGAGCGTCGCACTGCTCGCCGTACTGCGTGCGGCGGGCGTCGAGCCCGACTGCGTCGCCGGGCACAGCTTCGGTGAGCTGGTCGCGCTGCACGCCGCCGGAGTCCTCGACGAGCAGGTGCTGCTGCGACTGGCCCGTAGGCGCGGGGAGTTGATGCGTGACGCGGGTAAGGAGCCGGGCGCCATGCTCGCGGTGATGGGGGTTTCGCGCGAGGACGTCGCCACGCTGCTCGACGGCTTCGAGGACACGGTGTGGGCCGCGAACGACAACGCTCCGGGCCAGGTGGTGCTGTCCGGACGGGCCGACGCCGTGGACCAGTTGGAGCGCAGGCTCGGGGCGCAGGGTGTCCCGGTCCGGCGACTGCGGGCGTCGGGCGCCTTCCACACTCCGCTGATGGCCGGTGCGGTCGAGCCGTTCACGGAGTTCCTGGACGACCTGGACCTGCGGGCGCCGAAGCTCGACGTGTACGGCAACGCCGACGCGGAACCGTACCCGGAGGACCCCGCGCTGATCCGGGAGCGGGTCGCCGGTCATCTGCTGTCACCGGTACGGTTCGTCGCCGGTGTCGAGGCGATGTACCAGTCGGGGGTACGCACGTTCGTCGAGGTCGGGGCGGGGTCCACGCTGACCGGACTGACCGGGGAGATCCTCGACGGCCGGGAACACCTGGCCCTCAGCCTGGACCGTCGGGGCGTGCATGGCGTCACAGCGCTCCAGCAGGCCCTGGGCACCCTGGCGGTGTCCGGTGTCGCGGTGGACCTGGACGCACTGTGGGCGGAGGGCCGGGCGTCGGAGACGCACGAGGAGGACGACGGTAGTTCGCGCTCCAGGTCCCAGTCCCAGTCCCAGTCCCAGTCCCAGGTCCAGTCCCCCTCCCGGCCCCGGCCCCGGATGGCCGTGCCGATCTCCGGCGCCAACCACGGTGCGCTCTACCCGCCGCCCGGGGGAGCGGAGGCACTGCCCCGGCCCGTCCCCGTCCCCGCCCCAGCGGCAGTGCTGACCGAGGTGGGCACGGAGCCCGGGTTCGCGCCGGCGCCGTCCGTCGGAGCGGCTCCGGCCGATCCCTGGCTGTCTGCCTTCCAGGAGACCCAGCGCCAAGCGGCCGAAGCGCACACGGAGTTCCAGCGGACCATGGCGGAGAGCCATGTGCAGTTCCTGCGGACGCTGGAGGCATCGTCCCTCGGCACGGTCGGTGGCACCCCGCTTCCGGCCCAGGCTCCCCTGATCCCGCCGTCACCTCAACTACCGGTACCCGCAGCGGTGTTCACACCGCCGCCGGTGCCACCACAGGCCGAAGCGGCGACAGCGCCGACGCCAACGCCCACCACGACGACGGAGACCGCTCCCGCCACCCCGGGTCTGGACGTGGGCGCATTGCTGATGGAAGTGGTCGCTGAGAAGACGGGGTTCCCGGCGGACATCCTGGAGTTTCGGATGGAGTTGGAGACGGATCTCGGTATTGACTCCATCAAGCGGGTGCAGATTCTGTCGGTACTGCGTGAACGTGTGCCTGCGCTCGCCCGGGTCGACGCCCATGAACTCGCCCCCCTGCGCACCCTCCAGCAGATCACCGACAAACTGCGGGAGGCGCAGCAGTCCGACAGTCCCGCAGCCATGCCCACCCCGGTCTCAGTCCCGGTCGCCCCGGGTCTGGACGTGGGTGCACTGCTGATGGAAGTGGTCGCTGAGAAGACGGGGTTCCCGGCGGACATCCTGGAGTTTCGGATGGAGTTGGAGACGGATCTCGGTATTGACTCCATCAAGCGGGTGCAGATTCTGTCGGTCCTGCGTGAGCGTGTGCCTGCGCTCGCCCGGGTCGACGCCCATGAACTCGCCCCCCTGCGCACCCTCCAGCAGATCACCGACAAGCTTCGTGAAGCCGAGTCGGGCGCCGCGCCGGTCGCTCTGTCCGCGCCGCCGCCCCGGGCGGTCGAGGAACAGGCCCCGCTGGAACAGGCTCCGCCGCCACCCCCGTTGGCACGGGCCGTCAGTGTGATGGTGGCCGCGCCGCTCCCGGGGATGGAGCTGGCGGGACTGCGCGACGGGCCGGTCCTCGTCACCGACGAGGGGACAGGCGTGGCCCGGAGGTTGGTGGACCGGCTGGGGGAACGCGGTGTCCGGGCCGCGGTCGTGACGGAGGCACTGCTGGCAGATGCGGCCGATGTGGCCGACGCGGAGGGCGGCGGCGTGGTGCTGCTCACCGGTCTGCGCCCCGTCACCTCCGCCGAGGCGGCGACCTCCGTCAACCGGGAGATCTTCGGCGCGGCGCGTTCCGTGGCCCGGCAACTGGCCGCCCGCGGCGGGGTGTTCGTCACCGTCCAGGACACCGGAGGCGACTTCGGGCTCGGTGGCGGCCAGGGTGAAAGGGCCTGGCTCGGCGGGGCGGCCGGGCTTGCCAGGAGCGCCGCGAAGGAGTGGCCCGACGCGCGGGTCAAGGCCGTCGACTGCGAGCGCGGTGACCGCGACGCCGACGCCCTCGCCGAGGTACTCGCCACCGAACTGCTGCGCGGCGGTTCGGCCAGTGACATCGGACTGCGCGCCGACGGCACCCGTTGGGCGCTGCGGGACAAGAGCACGCCCGCCGGACCGGGCGAGGCAACAGAGGAACACGCAGGACCGCTGAGCCCGGACTCCGTGATCGTCGCGACCGGCGGCGCCCGCGGGGTCACGGCGGTGGCGCTGCGCGCCCTGGCCGAGGCTCATCTGCCGTCCATCGTCCTTCTTGGCCGCACCGAACTCACCGAGGAACCAGCCGGGTTGGCCGGGGCCACGGACGAGAAGCAGCTCAAGGGGCTGCTCGCCGCCCAGGCCCGCCGACAGGGCGGCACGGTTTTGTCTCCGGCGGAGCTGGCCGCCGTAGCCGTCCGGGTACTCGCGGTCCGCGAGATCCGGGCGACCCTCGACGCCATCGAGGCGACCGGCTCCCGGGTGCGCTATCTGCCTGTGGACACCCGCGACCCGCAGGCACTGCACCGGGCTCTCGACACGGCGCGCGAGGAGTTCGGGCCCATCAGCGGCATCGTCCACGGAGCGGGCGTCCTCGCGGACAGCCGGCTGACCGACAAGACCGACGCGCAGTTCGCGGACGTCTTCGACACCAAGGTGGAAGGACTGCGGGCGCTGCTCGCGGCGACGGCGGACGATCCGCTCGACCTGGTGTGTGTGTTCTCCTCCGTGACGGGTCGCTTCGGCAACACCGGCCAGGCCGACTACGCCATGGCGAACGAGGTCCTGGCGCAGGTCGCGTCCACCGTCGCCGTGAACCGTCCGGACTGCCTGGTGAAGTCGATCGCCTGGGGTCCCTGGGACGGCGGCATGGTGGGACCGGAGCTGCGGGAGCACTTCCGTGAGCAGGGCGTGCCACTGATCCCGACGGACGCCGGCGCCCGGGCTCTGCTCCGGGAACTGCACGAAGAACCCGATCCCGCGCGGGTGCGGATCACCCTGACCGCCGGGGACGCGGACGTCTCCGCTTCGCTGGGCGCGCCCCCGGCGGAAGCCGTGTCCGGGGACATCGAGGTAGGGATCGGTTCCCACCCGTATCTGGTGGACCACAGCGTCGCCGCGATCCCCGTCGTGCCGATGGCGTTGGTCATGGAGTGGTTCCTGGGCGCCGCCCGGGCCTGGCGTCCCGACGCACCGGGCTTCGTCCTGCGTGACCTGGAGGTACTCAGCCGGATCGGCCTCGCCGGACCAGACGCGTCCTCGGGGCAGGGGCAGGGGCAGGGGCAGGGGCAACGGCTCAGGGTCCGGGGCCTGGCGGATCCGACCGGGGCCCCCGTGTCGTCGCGACTCGTCCTGGAACTCACCAGTGATGCCGCGTTGCCGCACTACCGGGCGGCGGTCGAGGTACTGACGGAAGCGGACCGGCCGTTCACCGAGCCGGTCCGGTACGACGTGGGGGATCTCGGCAGCCCTCCGGACCAGGAGATCCAGGAGATCTACGACGGCCACGTGCTGTTCCACGGGCCGGCGTTCCACGCGATCACCGCCCTGGAGGGGATCTCCGCGACGGGCGCCGCCGCTCTCGTACGCGGCGTACGTGAACTGGAGTGGACCGGCGAGGGCTGGCACACCGATCCCGCCGCGGTCGACGCGGGTCTCCAACTCGCCCTGAAGTGGGCCGAGTACGCGCACGACGGAGCGTTCCTGCCGATGGGTGCGGTGGAGGTCCGGACGACGGGCCGGGGCCCGGTGGGTGAGGGCGCCCGGTGTGTGGTGCTCGCCCGGGGCGCGGCACGGGACCTCGATGTCTCCTGCGACGTAGCCCTGTTGGGGCCGGACGGGTCGGTGCACACGGAACTGCTCGGGGTGACCCTCGTCCGCCGCCCGGACTCTCCGTCCCGGGCCCCCGCCCCGGCTGGGGCTCCGGACTCCGCCAAGGTCACCACCGCTTCCCGTTCCGGTTCCGCCTCCGGCGGCGACCGTCCCGTACGAACGCGTCCGGTACCCGCCGGGAAGCGAGGCCGGAGGTGAGCGGAGTCATGCGCTTCGAACCGATCGCTGTCGTGGGACGCGGCTGCGTCATGCCGGATGCCCCCGACCCCGACACCTTCTGGGACAACGTCCTCGCGGGCCGGGTCAGTCTGCGGGACACCCCGCCGGACCGCCGGCGCCTGTCCGACGCCTGGGCACTCGGCGATCCGGCCGACTGCACGGACCGGACCTGGAGCCGGACCGCCGGCTATGTCACGGACTTCACCGCCTCCGGTCCGCTGGACCCGGCGCTGGACCCCGTCTTCCACTGGACGTGGCACGGCGCCGCCGCCGCACTGCGGGAGGCCGGCCAGGACCGGCTGCTGCACAACGCGGGACTGGTGCTGGGCAACCTGTCGTTCCCCACCACCGGCATGGCGTCCTACGCCGAACACATCTGGCTGCGCGACCAGTACCGCGACCAGCATCTGACGTCGGGCGGCCCGCCGCCGGATCCCCGCAACCGCTTCATGTCCGGTCTGCCCGCACATCTCGCCGCCCGTGAACTCGGCCTGGGACTCGGCGGGTTCGCCCTCGACGCGGCCTGCGCCTCCGCGCTCTACGCGATCGGGCTCGCCTGCCGGAAGCTCCAGGAGCGCGGGGCCGACCTGATGGTGGCGGGCGGGGTGAACCGCGCGGACGACCTCTTTCTCCAGGTGAGCTTCTGCAGCCTGGCCGCGATGAGCCGCAGCGGGTCGAGCCGGCCCTTCCACCGGGACGCCGACGGTCTCGTGCCCGGCGAGGGCGCCGGCTTCGTCGCCCTGATGCGCCTCGACGACGCGCTCGCCGCAGGTGCGCCCGTCTTCGGGGTGATCCGCGGTGTGGGCCTGTCCAACGACGGCCGGGGCAGCGGGCTGCTCGTCCCGTCGGAGGACGGCCAGGAACGTGCGATGCGGCAGGCCTACGAAGCCGCGGGCATCGCCCCGGAGAGCGTCGGCCTGCTCGAATGCCACGCCACCGGTACGCCCGTCGGTGACGCGGTCGAAGTACGCAGCGCGGCGCGGGTGTTCGCCGACGCGGCGGACCTGCCGACGGGTTCGGCCAAGTCCAATGTGGGCCATCTGATCACCGCCGCCGGCGCCGCCGGTCTGCTGAAGACGCTGGGCGCGCTGCGCGCCGGGATCCGCCCGCCGACGGTCGGCGCGGACGAGCCCCTCGCGGCGCTCTCCGGGACTCCGCTGCGGCTGCTGCAGGAACCCGAGGAGTGGAGGGGGCCGCGCCGTGCGGCGGTCAGCGCGTTCGGCTTCGGCGGCAACAACGCCCACCTGATCGTCGACGCGTGGACCGGCGACGACTGCGGAGCCCCGGCGTTCCCCCCGCCGACGCGCCCCGCGCGGACGCCCGAACCGGTCGCTGTCGTCGCCGTCGGCGCGCGGGTCGGTGACGGCCGGGATCTGCACGATCTGCGGGATGCCCTGTTCGGCGGGGAGCGCAGGGACGCCGCACGGGAGACCGTGGAAGTGGCCCTGGACGGGCTGCGGTTCCCGCCGCTGGACCTGGAAAGCACCCACGCCCAGCAGCTCCTGGTCCTTGAGGTGGCACGCGAGGCCGCGGACCGCACGACCCTGCCCGGCGACCGGACCATGGTGCTCATCGGCATGGGCTGCGATCCCGAGGTGGCCCGGTACATCACGCGTTGGCGGATCCCGGAACTGCTGTCCGAGAACGGAAACGGCACCCTCGATCGCGTACGCGAGTTGCGGGACGCCGTGCAGCCGGCCCAGTCCGCGTCCGCAGTCGTGGGGACCATGCCCAATGTGGTCGCGAACCGGATCAGTGCCCAACTCGACCTGTCCGGACCAGGGTTCACGATCAGCGCGGAGGAGGCCTCAGGTCTGGCGGCGCTCGAGGTCGGCGCGCGTGCGCTGCGCGCGGGTGACGCCGACGCCGTGCTGGTCGGCGCGGTGGACCTCTCGCACGAGCCTGTCCACCGGGCGGCCCTGTCCCAACTCGGCCGGGACGACCGGCCGGGAGACGCGGCCGTCGTACTGGTGCTCAAGCGACTCGCCGACGCACGAGCCGCCGACGACACCGTTCTCGCGCTACTGGACACGGAACTGACGGACGCGCCCGCGCCTGAGGGACAGGGCCAGGGACAGGCCCAGGGACAGGCCCAGGACCGGGATGATGCCGCCGCGCGGCGGTGGACCGTCGGGGACCCCACGCAACCGGACGCCACACCGGATCACTTCGATCCGGCCGATCTGTTCGGCCGTGCGCACGCCGCGAACGGACTGCTCGCCGTGGTGTCCTCGGTGCTGGCCCTGCACCACCGGGCCGTCCCGCGGGCCGGTGCCCCGGCCCGGCCCGCACTGCGCCCGCGGACCGCCGTCGCCGGCGTGGAACCGCTCGGCGGGCCTGCCCGACAGGTAAGGCTGCGCGCCGCCGACCGGGCCCCGTATCTCACCGAACTCCCGCACCGTATCCATGTGTTCTCGGGAGACAGTCGCGCGGAGGTCGTGCGGGCGCTCGTCGAGGGGCGTGAGTCGGCCGACGGCCCGGCCCGGCTGGCGCTGGCCGCCGCCGGCCCCGAGGATCTCGCCGACCGTACGGAGACGGCGCGGAGGTGGCTCGCCGGGGAGGACGGCGTACGGCCTGATTTCACGGCCTTCCGCGACCGGCCCGTGGGAGGAGAGGTGGCCTTTGTCTTCTCCGGGGGCTCGATGGCGTACGCGGGTATGGGCGCCGACGTCATGCTGGCCTTCCCCGACCTGCTTGCCGCCGTCGAGGACCGCAGCGGTCCGCTGCACGGGCTGGTGGGCTGGGCCCACGAGGGCGAGCAGCCACGGCCCGGGCACGCGCTGGACCAGATCTGGGGCGCGTCCGTACTCGGCCAGTTGCACGCCCGGATCACTCGTACGCTGCTGCGGATCGAACCGCATGCCTCGCTGGGTTACTCCTCGGGCGAGTCCAGCGCGCTGGCATCGCTGGGCGCCTGGCCGGACGTCACGAGCCTGTCCGCGCAGGCCCGGCGGGCGGAGCTCTTCGCGGACGGCGTGGTGGGCGAGCTGAAGGTGCCGCGCCGCGCCTGGCGGAAGCTGGGCGTCGAGGGCACCACCTGGGCGAGCTACCAGGTGGAGGAGCCCGTCGAACGGGTGCGGGCCGCCATCGGGGACGAGCCCGGGGTTCACCTGATGGTCGTCAACACCCCCGACTCATGTGTGTTCGGCGGCGAGGCGAACGGCTGTCTGCGGGTCCTGGACCGCCTGCGCACCACCCAGGCGCTGCACATTCCCTACCAAGTTGCCGCCCACGTACCGGAGTTGGCGGAGATCCGGGACACCTGGTGGCGTATGCACCATCTGCCCACCACGGACGTGGGAGTGCGTTTCTACACCTGCTCCACCGGCCGCTGGTACCGCGCGAGCGCCGACGCGGCGGCCGACGCCGTGACGGAACAGGCCCTGGGGCCGATCGACTTCGGCCGTACCGTCGAACAGGCCTGGGAGGACGGTGTCCGGGTTTTCGTCGAACACGGTCCCCGCAGCCACTGCGCGTCATGGATCAGGCGGGTCCTGGGGGACCGCGAGCACGTCGCGGTGTCCCTGGATGCTCCTGCCGGCCGGGGCATCGGCCAACTTCTGCGGGCCGCACTGGAGTTGGTCGCGGCGGGAGTGGAGGCGGACACCGACGCCCTGTGCGACCGGCTGGCCGCTGCCCGGCCCGAGCCCCGTCCCGCGGGCCGCCGGCTCACCCTGCCCGCGCATTCACCGGCGATACGACTGCCCGATCCCGGCACGCCACCGTCCCACGAGGTGATGGCGAGGGCACCCCGGCTGCCGGGAACGCCGGCGCCTGGTGCGGTCACAGTTGTGGCTCGGGACACGTCAACACCTGTTGATCCAGGGGTAGTTGAGGCCCCGGCGCGGGTCCTGCTCCCTTCACCGGCCGCCGCCGCTATGTCGCCCGCCCAGGCCCGGACCCCCGCTCCACGGGGCGGCGCCGTCCCGGCCCCCGGCGCCCTCACGCACCACCCCGCGATGACCGCGGTCATGGAGGCGCAGCACCACGCCATTTCCGCCCACCGTCACTTCCTCGCCGTCCAGGCCCGGGTACACGAGGAGTTCCTGGCGACACGTCAGCGGGCGGCGGCACACCTCCTGGCGGCTCATCTGAACGCCGTCGGTTCGCCGCCGCTCCCGATGCCACCGCCTCCAGCACTGGTGACGCTCGCGGCCACGGAAGCCCCCGTAGCTACCAAGACCCCCGCAGCTACCAAGGCCCCCGCAGCGGACGCCGGGCCCCACGGCCCCGTCTTCACCCGCGCCGACCTGGAACGTCTCGCCACCGGCCCGGTGTCCGCCCTGTTCGGCCCCTTGTTCGCCCCGCAGGACCAGTACCGGCGGCAGACCCGGATGCCCGCGCCGCCGATGCTGCTCGCGGACCGGGTCACGGGGATCGACGCCGAACCGGGGTCCATGGGCACCGGCACCATCCGGACCGAGACCGACGTCCGGCTCGACAGCTGGTATCTCGACCCGTGCGGACGCATGCCCGCCGGGATCATGGTCGAGGCCGGCCAGGCCGACCTGCTGCTGATCAGCTGGCTCGGTGTGGATCTCCTCAACCGCGGTGAACGCGTCTACCGTCTCCTCGGCTGCGAACTGACCTACCACGGCAGCCCGCCGCTCCCAGGCGAGACCCTCCGCTACGAGATCCATATCGACGGCCACGGCGAGCACGGCGGCATCCGGCTGTTCTTCTTCCACTACGACTGCTACGTCGACGGCGAACTCCGGCTGAGCATGCGCGGCGGCCAGGCCGGCTTCTTCACCGACGACGAACTCGCGCGCACCGGCGGCGTGTTGTGGGATCCGGAGACCGAGACCCCCGACCCCGCGCTGCCGCTCGACCCACCGCCCGTCAGCTCCCCGGCGCGTTCCTTCGGTCCCGACGCGGTGCGGGCGTTCGCCGAGGGCCGGCCCGTCGACTGCTTCGGCGCCGGCTGGGAACTCACCCGTACCCACATCCGCTCGCCCCGGACCGGCGACGGGCGGATGCGACTCCTGCACGAGATACCGGAGTTCGACCCCACCGGCGGCCCCTGGGGCCGCGGCTACCTGCGCGCCGTCACCCCGGTCTCACGCGACGACTGGTTCTTCGAGGGACACTTCCCCGAGGACCCGTGCATGCCCGGCACCCTCATGTTCGAGGGCTGTCTGCAGGCCATGGCGTTCCACCTCGCCGCCCTCGGCTGCACCGTCGACCACGACGGCTGGCGCTTCGAACCGGCCCCCGGCAGCCCGGTGCCGATGCTGTGCCGAGGGCAAGTGACGCCCGACAGCACGCAGTTGACGTACGAGGTGTTCGTGTCGGGGATGTCCGCCGGACCCGAACCGGAGCTGGTGGCGGACGTGCTGTGCACGGTCGACGGGGTCAAGGCCTTCCATGCGCGCGGCATCCGGCTGCGGCTCGTCCCGGACTGGCCGCTGACCCACTGGCGGCAGCTGGGGCCCGCCGCCGTCCAGCCGACCGGCGCGCACGTCCCGCACCACGCCCTCGCCGGTCTCGCGGGCCACCACGAGCCGACGACGGAGATCGCCGAGGCCCAGGGCTTCCGCTACGACTACGCCTCGATGCTCGCCTGCGCGTGGGGCAAACCGAGCGAGGCCTTCGGCGCCGCCTACGCCCCGTTCGACAGCGCCCGCCGACTGGCGCGGCTGCCGGGGCCGCCGTTCCACTTCATGAGCCGTGCCGTCGCCGTGGAGGGTCCCGCCTGGGTACCGGAGGCCGGCAGCGCGGTGGAGGTGGAGTACGACGTGCCGGACGAGGTCTGGTACTTCGAGCAGAACGGCTTCCCCGTCATGCCGTTCGGGGTGCTCATGGAGGTCGTCCTGCAGGCCAGCGGCTGGCTGGCCTCGTATGTCGGCAGCGCCCTCGGTCACGACGAGGACCTGTTGTTCCGCAACCTCGACGGCACGGGAACGGTGCTGGGCGAGATCCGGCCCGGCACCCGCGTCCTGCGCACCCGGACCCGGCTGCTCGACATCGCGCACAGCGGCGACATGATCATCGAGACGTTCGGGGTGGAGTGCTTCGCCGACGGCGAGCCCGTGTTCTCGCTCACCACCGTGTTCGGTTTCTTCCCCCCGGCCGCGTTCGAGAACCAGATCGGGCTGCCGCCGACCGACGACGAACGGCGCGCCCTGGAGCGGCCGTGCGACCTCCGTGTCGAGCTCGGCCCGCGGCCCGCGAAGTACTTCGACGGCCCGCTCCACCTGCCGGGTCCGATGCTGCTGATGCTCAACCGGGTGACCGGCTGGTGGCCGGACGGCGGACGGGCCGGGCTCGGGCGGCTGCGGGCGGAGAAGGACGTGGACGCCGACGACTGGTTCTTCAAGGCCCACTTCTTCCAGGACCCCGTCCAGCCGGGATCACTGGGCGTGCAGGCCATGTACCAGCTTCTCCAGTTCTACGCCGTGGAGAGCGGCCTCGGTGACGGTCTGCGCCGGCCGCGTTTCGAACCGGTGCTCCCCGGCCGGCCCGTCACCTGGAAGTACCGGGGCCAGGTGACCCCGCGCAACAGGACGATCACCGTCGAACTGGAGGTGACCGAGACCGGCGAGACCGAACGCGGGCCCTACGCCGTCGCCGAGGCCTGGCTGTGGGCCGACGGCACCCGCATCTACCACGTGACCGACCTCGGCCTCGGACTGACCGAGGACGACGGCTGAGACGCTCCGCCCTTCCCTTCCCCTCTCTTCCCTCCCTTCCCCGCGAACCAAGGAGGTTTCACCGTGGCCGAGTCCGAGTCCGAGTCCGTGGCCGAGTCCGTGGCCGAGTCCGTGTCGGCGTCCGCGTATTACGCCGACGACCTCACCGAACTTGTCGACTTCGTCCGTCAGCACTCGCCCTACTACCGCGACCTGTACGCCCAGGTGCCGTCCGGCCCCGTCGTCCTGGAGGACCTGCCCGTCCTGGACCACGAGTCCTTCTGGGGCGCCAACACCGCCCACGACAGCCGGGTGCTCACCGGCCCGCTCACCGAAGGCATCGTCTTCAAGTCCGGCGGCACCACCACCGAGCCCAAACTCTCCGTCTACACCCGGCAGGAGCTGCTGGGCATGAGCCTGCTGCAGGGCAACGGCTTCGAGCAGGCCGGACTGCGCCCCGGCGACCGGGTCGCCAACCTCTTCTACGCCGGGGAGCTGTACGCCAGCTTCCTGTTCAACGTGCTGTGCCTGCAGGAGTCGTCGGTACCGAACGTGCACCTGCCCATCGCGTCCGCCCCGCTGGAGTACACGGCACACGTCATCCACGAGTTCGCCGCCACCGCACTGCTGGGGCCGCCGACCACGATCTGCCAACTCGCCGCCCAGCTCACCGAGTCGGGCCGCCCCGCACCCGACGTCCACCTCGTGATGTTCGGCGGCGAGTCCTTCTACGAGGACCAACGCCCGCTCCTCGAAACGGCGTTCCCCAACGCCCGTATCCGCTCCATGGGTTACGGCAGCGTGGACGGCGGCATGCTCGGAGCACCCGTGGCGGACGACCCCGATCCCCGGGTCCACCGCACCCACCGGCCGCAGACCGTGATGGAGATCGTCGACGACGACACCGGCGAGCCCATCAGGGAACCGGGCCGGCCCGGACGGCTGGTCGTGACCGATCTGGCCCGCCGGCTGATGCCCGTGATCCGGTACCCCACCGGGGACCGCGGCGCCTGGGTGGACCGCGAGGAAGGGCTGTTCCGGCTGCTGGGCCGCTCCGACGAGGGCGCCCGGGTCGGGCCGATCACCGTGTACCTGGAGGATCTGCGCGCCGTGGTGCAACAGGTCGCGGACGGCCGGCCCCTCGTCGGCATGCAGGTGGTGCAGCGCCGCAAGGACACCCGGGACGAGCTGGTGGTGCGGATCGCGGGCGACCTCGGCGACCCGGACACCGTGGGCAAGGCCGTCGCGAGCCGGCTCGACGAGATCCGCCCGATGTTCGCGGAGCACGTCGAGGCCGGGCTGATCAACCCGCTGACGGTGGAGTGCGTTCCGGCCGCCGGGCTCGTCGTCAACTCCCGGACGGGAAAGCTGCTCCGGCTGATCGACGAACGCACACCATGAGCGCCCGCCCCCAGACGCACCCGACCAGAACAGTCCGCGCCCGGCGTACGGAGGGAGGGCTCCGCCATGACGCATGACACGGACCCCTATGACACGGATCCCCATCACACGGATCCCCATCACACGAACCCCTACGGCACAGACCTGTCGGACATCGCGGTGGCGGTGACCGGGGCCGAGGCGGTGACCCGCAACCTCGGCATCGTCAACGAGCGTGAGCAGGCGGCGCTGCGCGCGGCGACGGTGCTCGTGGCCGGCTGCGGCAGTGTCGGCGGCGCGGTGGTGGAACCGCTGGCACGGCTCGGCGTGATGCGTTTCCGGCTCGCCGACCCGGATCACTTCGACGTCACGAACCTGAACCGGCAGGCCTGTGTGCTCGCCGACGCGGGCCTGCCGAAGCCCGAGGTGCTGGCCCGGCGGGTGCGGGCCATCAACCCGTCCGCCGAGGTGACCGTCTGTCCGGAGGGGCTGACGCTGGAGAACCTGGACGAGGCACTGGACGGTGTCCATGTCGCCTTCGACGCCATCGACCCGGCGATGTCCGCGTGGGTCAAGTACCAGCTCCATGTGCGTGCCGCGCAGCGTGGCATCCCCGTCGTCGCGGGCGCCGACTTCGGCGGGAAACCGGCCGTGTACGTCTTCGACTACCGGCGCCGTCCCGTGCCCTTCTACGGCACCGCCACCGCCGAGGCCCACCGGGAGGGCCGCGTCTGGGACTCCGTACGGTGGTTCGGCAGGACCCATTTCCCCAGCGACTATCTCCCGGTCATGACCGACCGACTGTCCAACGGCGGCACCTGGCCGCAGATCTCCTACTGTGTGCTCGGCATGGGCGCGCTGGGCAGCAGAGTGGTCCTGGACCTGTTGATGAACCGCAGAACGCGGCACGTCGTCACCGTGGACCTGCACGCCGCGGCCATGCCCCGCGCGGCGGCGCTCGCCCACCGGGCCCGCATGCCACTGGAACTCGCGCGGACCCTGCGAGCGGTCCGGACGGCATCCCGGGCGGCGGCGGCCCGGGAAGCGGCTCAGGCATCGGACCGTCTCCGCCCGAGTGCGCCCGCGCCCGCGTCCACGACCCCGCCCGGGCGTCCGCTCCCCGAACGGCTCGCCATCGTGCTGCGGGGCGCCCGGCTCGCACCGTCGACCTACAACGCCCAGCCCTGGCGCTTCGAGCCGGTCGACGGGCGTACGGTGCGCCTGGCGCCCGACCCCGGGCGCTGGCCGTCCGCCGCACGGGACGCGCTGGGCTGGGCGGAGAGCCTCGGCTGCGCGCTGGGGGCGATGTCCTACCTCGCACACGGGGAGTGGGAGGCCTGTGCCGCTGATCCGGGTGACGCGGACTGGTACGCGGGCCGGTTCCACTGCGACCGACTGCGCGAGGACGTGCTCGCCCGGCAGGGAGCCCTCGGCCTGCGCAGCACCCACCGGGACGATCTGCTGCGGACACCGCTCGACGGGACCACCATGAAGCGGATCGAACTGACGTGCACCGAGCGGAACCTCACCCTGGAAACGGTCACCGGAACCACGGCCCTGGACCGGCTCGCCCGCGGTGAA
The DNA here is from genome assembly GCF_036345175.1 of Streptomyces sp. NBC_00576. Taxonomy (NCBI): domain Bacteria; kingdom Bacillati; phylum Actinomycetota; class Actinomycetes; order Kitasatosporales; family Streptomycetaceae; genus Streptomyces; species Streptomyces sp. NBC_00576. Next base: position 7,862,216 of record NZ_CP107780.1, read on the forward strand.
CTCGACGCGCAGGAGGACGGCCGCTCGGACGACGGTGAGCTGTGGGAGTGGCTGAGGGAACGGGCACGTACCGAGGACGGCCGACGCTCGTTCGGCGATCCGAGTGATCTGCTCGGCGTCTCGGGAGCGGCCCGTGCCGTCGGCCGCGTCCTCGGGAGCCGGGCGATGCCGCCCCGATGGGCGACGCCGCCCACCACGGTGACGGCCCGGCTCCGGGCCCGGAGACTGCGCAACTGCGGGGCAGTACTGGTCCTGCGGGGCCCCCGGCGGACAGTCACCGACCGGTTCGACGCGGGTGTGGCGCTGATGCGGGTGTGGCTCGCATTGACCGAGGCCGGATACGCCGCTCAGCCGCTGGGCCACGAATTCGGCGGACCGGGCGCACCCTGGACCGGGGGCGGCGCGGACCGGGACGACACCGTACTGGCAGTACTGCGGGCGGGACGGGCCACGACCGCGCCGGCCCACCAGGCGACGCGCTGCCCGACCGACGCCTCCGTGCGGTGGACCGGCTGGACGGGATAACGCCCGAAGCCCGGCCCGACCCCCGTCCGGACCGGGCCTCGCAACGCGCCTCGCAACGAGGTCAGTTGCCGCCGGCGGCCTTGAACATGTAGCTCTCGGCTGTCTTGCGGCTGGCGTTCCAGTACGAGACCGCGGGGTTGTCGTCGATGTTCAGGAAGTCGGCCTCGGCGGGCAGCGGGGCCTTGATCGGCGCGCTGTCCGGGTCGGCGTTGGAGACGCGGCCCTGGAGGCTGACGGTCACCGTCTCCACGGCCTCGGTCGGCGCGCCGGTCCGGAAGAGGAGCATGCCCGCGTACGCCTTCTTGCCCGGCCCGACCGTGACTGTCTTCATCTCGGACTCCATGGGGCCGACCTGATCCTCCCGCCCGTTGTCGAAGCGGACGATCGGGTACCGGTAGAGGACGCATTCCTTGTCGCCGGTGTTGGTGGCCGTGAGGAGGAGGTGGCGGGCCGAGTCATGTGCGTAGAGCGTCGTGGCCATCGAGATGTTCGCGTCGCTGCAGGCGGCGGTGACGGTCGTACCGCCGCCGTTGCTGCTCGGCTCACTGGAGTTCCCCGAGCCGCCGCCCGATACCTGCGAGGCGTCGGTCGTACTGGCGCTGGGCTGGGTGGAGGTGGAGGTGGGCTCGGTGGAGGTGGTCGCGCTCGGCGGGGCGGACGAGGAGGACGGGACGGACGGGGTGGACGGGATGGCGCCCGTGCCGTTGTTCGTGCCGTCCGGCTCGCAGGCCGTGGTGGAGAGGAGGGCGGTGAGGGCCGCGGCTCCCAGGGCGCAGGCCTTCCAGCTCTTGTAGGTGGTACGCATGGTGATCCCCCGTGTGCGGTCAGGTCGTTCGACGTTCAGCTGGAAAGGTAGCGGGAAAGGCCGTTCCCCCTCGTCCAACGAGGGGTTGAACCGCGTCTGCAACCAGGGTGGTTGTCGGCGTACAACCAGGGGTGTAGCCGTGGCCGAGAGCCGGGTGGAGTGATCGCTCCTGGCCTGCGCTCGGACGATGTTCGCGCAGCGCACGTGGAGCACAGCGGTTCGCAGGTCCTTCTCGCAAGTGGCGGACGTCGTCTACGCGGTGGTGTCGGTCGGCATTTCGAGCACCGACTGACGCTGAACAGCCGGGCCCGGGCGGTCGTCTTCGCGTACGAGACCGGACTGACCTCACGCGGCGCCGCGACCCGGGGAACGGACGACGCCTGAGGTCCTGGTACTGCCGGGCCGTCAACCGCGGAAGCCAGGAGGCCGACGTCCTACTTCGTCGCCTCCGCGCGGGCCTCGCTCGGGGTGAGGCCGAACCGGGAGCGGAAGAGACGGGCGAAGTGGGCCTGGCTGGAGAACCCCCACCGGTGCGCGACGTCGGCGATCCTGGTCTCCCGCGCCCCGGGGCCGGTGAGTTCCTGACGCGCCCCGACCATGCGCCGTTCCACGATGTGCCGCACCGGCGACCTGCCGGTCGACTCGAAGATCCGCCCCAGGTGCCGTACGGAGATGCCCATGACGCCGGCCACCTGCGCGGCTGAGAGACAGGGGTCGTGCAGGTGCCGGTCGATGTAGTCCTCGGCCACGATGAGCTGCGACCGGTAGACGTCGGTTCCCGGCCTCCCGCCCGTACGCTCCTCGGCGAGTTGCCCGAGCAGGTCGAGCACGGTCCCCTCGGCGTCGGCGGGATCGTACGGCCCGCCGCGCAGCGCGGTCAGCCCCGTGAGCCGGGAACCCAGCGCGGCCACGAGCGCGCCCTCCCGCGCCGTGCCCCGCCCGAACAGCATCGGCCCGGGCAACCCGCCGCCCACACACGCCTGCGTGAACAGATCACGCGGCACGTCCACCAGGATCTGGCGCATCGAGGAGGAGAACCCGAAGAGATACGGCCTTCGGGTGTCGTAGACGAACAACTCGCCCGCAGTGGCCGCGAGGCAGCCGTTCTCGTGCAGGAACACCGCCTCCCCCTTGAGCAGGAGACTCGCGAACACCGAGTCCTTGGGCGCCGACCTGACCGTCTGCGGGCTGCGCTCGATGGCGTGGGCGTTGCCGGAGATGTCGGCGAGGCGCAGTCCGCCCACCTCGATGTTGGTCTGCCTGGCCAGCAGGCCCTGCTCGGAATAGGAGGTGCAGGACAGGCCCACCAAGGCCCTGCGGTTGTAGTCCTCCCAGTAGTGGATGCGCTCGGCGGGCGCGATGTGCTCGGTGGTGGCCCGGGAGATCACGGCGGGGACGGACACGTGACCTCCCGTGTTCGTGCATGTCAGGGAGGCTCAGCTTAGGTGACGGGTCATACGGCCAGATAGCCTCCGTCCACCGGGACGACCGCGCCGGTGACGTACGAGGCCGCCGCCGAGCACAGGAACGCCACCACCGAGGCGACCTCGTGCGGCTGCCCGAGCCGCCCGGCCGGGATACGGGCCAGCACCTGGGCCGTGACCTCGGGATCGTCGAGCACCCCCCGGGCCAGCGGGGTGAGCACGAAGCCGGGCGCGACGGCGTTGACCCTGATGCCGTCGGCGGCGTACTCGGCCGCCAGCGATTTCGTCAGCTGGGAAACGCCGCCCTTGCTCGCGCTGTAGGCGGGGCGGTCCCTGCTGCCGGAGAAGGCGAACATGGACGAGACGTTCACAACGGTGCCGCCGCTCACGGCCAGGGCCGGGCGGGCGGCCTGACAGGCGGCCATGGTGGCGGTGAGGTTGATGTCGATGACCCGCTGCCAGCGGGCGAGGTCGTACTCCTCGCGGTCGTGGCTGACGCCCGCGCAGTTCACCAGGACGGCCAGCGGCTGGTGCGTGGACAGCAGATCGGTCAGCCCGGCGCGGTCGAGTACGTCGTGCTCCACGACGCGGACGCGGGGGTGGTCGGGCAGGTCGGCGGGGTCGGCGGGTGGCAGACCGAGTGCGGTCACCTCGGCGCCCAGCTCGGCGAGGAGGACGGCCGTGGCCGCGCCGATCCCCGAGGTCCCACCGGTCACGAACGCCCGCTGCCCTACGAACTCGCCGCTCACGGACGCTGCTCCTTTGTTTGTACGAGTGGCCGTACCAGCACTTTGACCTGCTCCTCGCCGCGCAGCAGCGCCTCGAATCCATCACGTACGACGTGCTCCAGAGCGATGGTGGAGGTGACGATCCCCGCCAGGTCCACGCCTTCCTCCGCCACCATGCGGATCAGCTCGGGATAGGCGTCGCGATATCCCACGCTGGTCATGATCGTCTGCTCGTTGTTCACCAGGGCGAAGGCGTCCAGACGGACCGTGCCGGTCAGGCCGAGGAACATCACCCGTCCGCCCCGCCGGGTGGCGGCCAGCGAGGCACGCAGGGTGTCCTCCGAGCCGACCGCCTCGAACACGACGTCCGCTCCCTCGCCGCCGACGACGTCGGCGAGGTCCGTGCCGGTGTCGGCGGCTCCCAGGCGCAGCGCCAACTCGCGGCGGGCCGGGGACCGGTCGGCGGCGACGACGCGCCCGGCGCCGTACCGGGCCGCGAGCTGGGTCACGAGCAGCCCGATCGGGCCCAGACCGAGAACGGCGACGGTCTCGCCGGGGCGGATCCCGGCCCGTCGTACCGCGTGCAGGGCCACGGCGGCCGGCTCGAACACCGCCGCCTGCTCCAGGGAGACCTGTTCGGGCAGCCTGTGCAGCATGTACGCGGGTACGGTGGCGTGCTCGGCCAGCCCACCGTGCCCCATGAGCCCGGCGAACCCGAAATGGCGGCAGATGTTGTACTCCCCGGCGAGGCACCGCGGGCAGTTGCCGCACCGGTAGTGCGGCTCCACCGCCACCCGGTCGCCCGGGACGAGACCGGTGACGCCGCCGCCCACCTCGGTGACGGTGCCGCAGAACTCGTGCCCCAGGACGAGCGGGGCGGCCACGCCGGACTCCGGGTGCGGGTCGCCCACGGGGATGGCGTGCGGCCCGTCGGCGTACTCGTGCAGGTCACTCCCGCAGATCCCGCAGTAGGCGACCTCGATCGTCACCTCGCCGGGCCCGGGCGGCATCACCGGCACGCTCTCGACGCGGATGTCCTTGGCCCCGTACCAGACGGCTGCCTTCATACGGCTTCCTCGCAACCGGTGTGCGGCGCGACGGCGGTTTGCGTCATGGCGCTCAGCGGAACAGGGAGTTGACGTAGTCGGCGCCGAGCCCGACCTTCTCGTAGTGCTCGCGGCACATCTTGATGTAGTCGTGCACATCGAAGAAGCCATCGGGCTCGCCGTTCTCGTCCAGCCAGACGAGAGGGCCCTTGACGATGAAGAACGCCTTCATCGGCTCGCCGCTCTCATAGGCGACCAGCGTGTGGCCCTCACCCGGGGCCTCGTAGACGAAGTCGCCCGCGGTCGCCGTCCAGGGCCGCTCCAGGTAGCCCCACTTGCCGGAGATCGTGTACGCGAACACCTCGTGCGGGTGGTAGTGCCGGTTGACCAGCCCCGCCTCCTTCGCCCGCAGGATGTCGGCCCAGCTGTTGTCCTTGACGTTGATCCACAGCGGGCGGGAGCCGACGGTCTCGGTGAACGGCACGTAATAGCGGTCGTCGTCCGTGGCGACCTTGGACAGGTAGACCTCGGGGAGGGCGTCGGGGCGGAGGGAGTTCTCGATCGGCCTGAGGTCCTTCCAGAACTCTCCGGCGGGCGTGTCGGGCATGCGGGGCCTCTTTCGTCGCGGAATTCCCGGAAGTCAATCCCGCGGGGGCGAGCGCCGTCTTTCCTGTGGCAGACCTGGGCGCTTGCAGATCCCGGACATCCACCCGGCGGGCACACACCGATGAGCCGATGCCCCCCAAGGCATCGGCTCATCGACTCGTCCGTTCGTCCGTGGCGGCGCCGCCGTCAGATCGTGCCGCTCTCCCACCACCAGTCACGGCCGAGGTCCGCTCTGCTGTCGACGTGCTGGTGGTCGACGGTGTACCTCTCCAGCCCGGAGAAGCCGCAGGTCTCCGCCTTCTGGTAGACGGTCTTGGTGGCCACGCCGGGCACGTCGAGGTCGGCCGCGGTGCCGTACAGGTGCATGCTGTCGCTGGCCCCGCCGATGTCGGCGTTGTGGGCGATGCTGCGGAAGCCGGAGTTGACGGTGATCGGCTTGTCCCCCAGCTTCTTGCGCAGTGCCTCCAGCTTGTACATGCAGCGCCGTGCGTTCTCCTTCGCGGCCGCCGCGCTCACCTTGCCGCCGTTGAAGTTGCCGCTCGACTGGTCCACGAACTCGCTCCAGTTGAAGTGGAGCGTGGAACCGTCCGACTGCTCCAGCGCGTTGAGCTTCGCCTGGGTGTTGGGACCGGCGACCCCGTCGTCGTCGAGACCGTACGCCGCCTGGAACCGCTTGACGGCCGCGGCCGTGCCGGGGCCGAAGTCACCGTCGAGGCCGACCCGGGTGTGGCTCGCGCTGTCGGCCGCCCAGCCCGCGACCCGGATCTGCAACTCCAGCACGTCGGCGCCGTTGTCACCCTGCTTCATGGTGCGCGACCACGAGTAGGCCTGCGCGGTACCGGAGAGCAGCAGCGGTCCGAACGCCAGGCCGGCGCCGACAGCCAGCGTGCCGCGCAGCATGTTGCGGCGGTCGAGCGGGCGGCTGCCGACGGAGCGGCCGCCGGCGGAACGGAAGAGGAAGGTCATCGTCGTCCTTTCGGAACGGTGGTGCGAGAAGGAGCGGAAAGAGGTCAGTAGGCGAGCTGGAAGTTCACGTTCTGCGCGTCGGTGTCATAGGGGCCGACGCGCAGGACGAAGCGGGTGCCGTCCTTGACGTCGGTGGCGACGGTCGCCCACGGGGTGCCGTGGAGGGAGTACGTGTTGTCGTGGTTGCACTTGTCGGTGTGGTCGACGAACACCACGCAGGCGTACAGGAAGCTCTGGTCGTCCGTGGTGAGCCGCATGTTGATGTCACCGCACCGCGAGGACGTGGTGAAGGGGCCGTACTCCCTGGGCCCGTCCCCCTTGTAGCGGTAGTTCAGGTTCTTCGCGCCGCCGTAGCAGCTGGTCGCCGCGGCCGAGGCCTGTGCGGCGGCGGGCGCGGCACCCGCTCCCAGCAGTGCGGCCACGGTGACGAGAGCCGAGGCGAGCGCCCTGGTCCTGATCATGGTGGGTCTCCGTTCGGTGAAGTGGGTGAGAGGGTCAGAAGGCGATCTGGAAGGTGGCGGAACTGCCTTCCAGGTCGACGCCGTTGGGCACGGTGAACTTGGTTCCGTTCAGGACGTCGGTGGCGATGGTCGTCCAGCTCCGGCCGATCTTGGTCCAGTAATTGCAGGCGCCGGCCCTCGCGAACTGCACGCAGGCCCAGCCGAACTCGGCGTCGCCGCCGGTCATCCGCATGTTGATGTCCGTGCAGCGGCTCGTGGTCACGTACGGGCCGAAGTCGCGCACCTCCCCGTAGTGCACCGTGACCGCTCCGCCGTAACAGCTCGTGGCGGCGGTGGAGGAGGTGGCTGTGGCGGCCGAGGCGGGCCCCGGGACGGTGAGGCCCAGGGTGACAAGCAGGGCGACGAGGGACGCGCGGGCGAACCGGGCGGTCATGGGGACGCTCCTAGGTACGGCGGCGGTGGCGGCCGGGGTCACCGGTTGGCCAGCCGGTCGAGATCGGCCTGGGTGCCGTTGAACACATCACCGGTCGCCGGTGCCTGGATGCCCGGGACGATCGCGGCGTCGGTGTACTGCCACATCGCCCAGGTCGTCGAGCCGTTCGGCACCGGCGGCTGGGTGATCGACTGGCGGTAGTCCGCGAGTTGCAGCGGATACCGGGCGAAGGCGGTGGTCGAACCCAGGCAGTCGTCCAGGAAGGACTTCTGGGTGTAGATGATCGGAACGCGGCCGAAGGCCGCCTCCACCCGGTCGAGCCAGACCTTGGCGTCGCCCACCGTGCCGTAGGTGGGGCAGCGGCCGCTGCCGTCGTCCATGCGTTCCAGGTCGAAGATCGGCGGCAGATCGCCCGCCCGCTGTCCGGTGTAGCCGGTCGCCCGCACCGCGGCGATGAACCGGTCGGCCTGCGCTGCGCCCGTGTCCGCCGCCGTGCCCGTGTAGAAGTGGTACGGCGCGACGGCCAGCCCCGCCGCCCTGGCTCCCTGGAGGTCGGCGGTGAGGTAATCGTCGGTGACGTTCAGACCCCGGGTGGCCTTGACCGTCGCGAACTCGACACCCGAGGCCCGTACGGCCTTCCAGTCGATCGGCGCGCCGCCCGGGTGCTGGTACTTGGCCGTGTCCAGGCCGTCGATCGGGTAGCCGGCGGGGCGCGGCGGCGTGCAGTACGTGTTACGGCTGGACCAGTCCACCAGTTTCGCCCAGGTGTTGGGGCCCACCGTGCCGTCGGCGCTGAGGTTGGCGCAGTGCTGGAGTTCGATGACCCGGGACTCGGTGCCGCCCCCGAAGTCGCCGTCGATCGTCAGCGGCGGGTAGTGGAATGCCTCCATGGCCAGGTTCAGCCTGCACTGCACCTCCTTGACCTCGATGCCCTTCGCGCCCCGTTTCAGCGTCGGGCGTGTGTCGGTGTGGCCGCACAGGGTTGTCTGGGCCGTGCTCGACGTGCCCTGGGTCGCGCAGGTGTGCGGCTCTGCGGCCCAGGTGTTCAGCGCCGCCCAGGTCTGCGGGCCGAGCACACCGTCCACGCCCAGCCCGGCACACCGCTGGAACTCCTTGACCCGCGTCTCCGTCGCCGGCCCGAACGAGCCGTCCGCCCCGATCGGCGTGTACCGGCTCGGCTTCGTCGCCAGACTGAGCTCGCACTGCGCTTCGACGACCGCCGGGTCACCCGTCGATCCCCGCTGCAGTGTGGGCTGTGCGCTCGTGTGCCCGCAGACCGCGACCGCGGTGGCCGCGGACTGCGCCGCCTGCACCGCCGTGGGCCCGACCATCGGCAGGACCGCTGCAACGGCGAGGGTCAGACCCCGCAGGAGCGTCCTCTGTCCCATCTGGTGTTCCCCCTCATGTGAGTGACCGGGAGCCCCCGGCCGCTGGTCATGCTGGCAGCGGGCGTCCCGCAGCAGATCCCCTCGCTCCGGATTGGGACGCCGGGACGCCCACGCGCCGGTGACCTGCGGGAACGACACACCGCTGGGATGAACACGGGATACGGATGTCGCCCGGCAGGCCGGTGAACCCGCTTCCGGCGGCGCAGAGAACCGTGGGATCGGTGAAAACCCCGGCAACCTTTTGGGGCGCGGCGGAGACTATGGGCCGGAAGCTGCCTCAACCGGAGCCTCGCAGCGAGCACACGAACATCGAGCACACGAACTTCCGCACCAGGTAAGGACCTCAGCCGTGGCGTCCCCATCTCAGCGTCGTTCCCCGCGCCGTTCTCCGCGCCGCTCTCCGCGTCAGCGGCGGGGCCTGCTCGTCTGCGCCGCCGCGGCTGCCGTCGTGCTGGTCATATCCCTGGTCGTGGCTTTCCGCCCCGACCACCAGGCCGACGAAGGGCTCGGAGCGGCCACGTCCGCCGCCGGCGCCCGGGCGGCAGCCCCGCCCACGACGCCGGAGCCGACGCCGTCCCCGACGAAGCCCTCGGCCACCCGGTCCCCGACCCCGACGGCCACCCCGACCGCCGCGGCGGCTCCGAAACCCAGGCCCAAGCCCAAGGCCACGTCCAAGCCCACATCCAAGCCCACGCCCCCGGCCACGAGCGGTGGCGGCGCAACCCGGCCGGCCTCGGGCGCGGCGCCGTTGGCGGGCCGGATCCGGCCCGGCACCACCTACACGGGCGTCGCCACCTTCTACGACACCGGCAGCGGCGACGGCGCCTGCCTGTACGGACCGACCTCCGACGTCATGACCGCCGCGATGAACACCGCCGACTACGAGACGTCCATGGCGTGCGGGGCGTACATCCTCGTCCGCGCGGCGAGCGGGGCCTCCGTCACGGTCCGGATCACCAACGAATGCCCGGGGGACTGCCTCCCCGGCCAACTCGACCTCAGCCCCCAGGCCTTCGCCAAGCTCGCCGCCCCCGTGGCCGGCCGGATCCCGATCACGTGGAGCCTGCTGAGCCCTGCCACGGCCGACCCGATCTCGATCCGCTACAAGACCGGGTCCAGCCAGTACTGGTGCGGCATCCAGGTCATCGGCCACCGCAATCCGCTGGCGCGCCTCGAAGTCCGTACCGGCAGTGGCTGGGTCCGGTTGGCGCGCACCAGCTTCAACTACTTCCTCTCCGAGCAGGGCAGCGGTTGCGGTGGCGCGCTCAGGATCAGCGACATCTACGGTGAGCAGCTGACCATCGACGGGATCGCGGTACGGCCTGACGTCGCACAGCCCACCCGCGTCCAGTTCGCCGCACACTGACCGGCCGCCGTCTGCGTGCGTGAGCCGTCAGGAGCCGTTCAGCGGCCCAACGCCCGCAGCACGGCCTCGAGTTGACGCAGGGGCTCGGCGCCGACGATCCGGAGTACGACGGTGTCCGCTCCGGCCGCCGACAGCGCGCCGATGTCCCCGGCGGCCTCCGGGGCACTGCCGGACACGGTGAACACGTCCTCCTGCGGGCGGCCCAGCCAGCCGCCGTGACCCTCGGTGTGCGGATGCAGGGTCCGCGCGACCTCGCCGGGGTCGTCGCCCACGCAGCAGAAGGCCAGCACCGTCAGAGTGTGTTCGGGACCGGCGCCGCCCTTCGCGGTCAGCGCCCGGGTGTTCTCCAGGTCGCGCGGGCCGTGGCCCTCGGCGATCAGGGTGCCGTCCGCGACCCGGCCGGACAGCTCCAGCGAGCGGGCGCGCACCACCCCCGCGACCACGGGCGGCGGTTCGGCGGGCGGGTGCACCAACTGGACGCCGTCCAGGTGCACTTCGCGCCCCTCCAGCTCGACCCGCTCCCCGTGCAGCAGGGCGCGTACGGAGGTGATCGTCTCCTCCAGCAGGGCCAGCGGTGAACGGGGAGCGACGCCGACCGACGTCATCCACTCCCGTACCCCGTGCCCGATCCCGGCCACGAGCCGGCCCGGGAACACCCGGGCCAGCGTGGCCAGTTCCATCGCCAGCAGCGCCGGGCTGCGCAACGGAGCGGGTGTGATCCCGATGCCCACCCGCAGCCGCTCCGTCGCGCCCAGCGCCACGGCGGCCGCCGACACACCGCCGTTCCAGCCGAGGTCCTCGACCACCCACAGGTCGTCCACACCGAGGGCCTCGGCCTGCCGCGCGAACCCGGGCAGCCCTTCCGGGGCCCAGTCGCGGTCGTACATCACACCGATCCGAAGGTTCGTCATGCTCCCGAACCTACGTGAGCCACGGTGGATCAACCTTCACTCAAAGCCCTGAAAGTCTCGCTTCCGGTCCGGCCCTGGCGGTCGCCGGGGCGATCACCGATGCGCAGGGGAGCGAGAGAGGTCATTCAAGCCGATCTGCGACTGCATGCCGCCATGAATGTGAAGGATTCGTGACGGACTCGTGTGTGTGTCGGATGCTGGTTCGGGCTCCGGCCCGGGGCCCCGTACCACCGACCGGCACACTCATTCGTCGCGCCTGCCAGAAGGAGCACCATGAGGAAGTTCCTGCGCCAGGGCATCGTCGGCCTCTCCGTCGCCGCCTCGCTCGCCCTGCTGCCGACAGCCGCCACCCACGCCCAAGCTGCCCCGTCCGCCATCCCGTCCGGGATGACCTGGACCGTGCTCGCCGAGGGAGCGGCGAACGGCACCGTCAGAGTGGGGTCGGACTCCGGGACTGATCCGTACAACGGCGACACCCCGGCCACGGCCACGCTGCCGCTGCTGTGCCTGAGGGTCACCGGCACCGGCGTACCCAGCGGGATCACCCCGGACTTCTACGCGGGCTGGGCTCGCGGCACCGTCGCCGCCACGCCCCCGGTCCAGGGCAAAACGCTGACCAGCCTCTCCGTCGCGAACAGCCTCTGCGCCCAGTACTACGGAACCGGCTGGCGCTTCGCCGAGTTCCATGACGGCCGCTACGGCAGCAACCTGGAGTCGAGTGGCGGCTGGTCGTTCTGGGCCCACGGCTACCTCCCCGAGAACACGCGCTTCTGGACCACCATCGACGACCAGCCCGCGAACCCCTGGAACTGAGCCACCGCTCATCGGCGGCGGCCTCGCCACCACCGAAGACCCGTCAGACCTCGCGTCGGTGACAGCCTTGCGGTAGTCAGACACCGGTGAAGGCGAACGCGCAGGCCTGGCCCCTGCCAGTCCGCAGTTCCGGGCCGCAGCGTTCGGGAAGGCGTCGCCGTGACGCCTTCCCGAACGACAACTGGTGCTGTCCGTATGCGCCAACTACTGACCGTCAGCCTTGAACCTCAGCCCTTGACCGGCTTGCCGCGGCCCCAGCCCCAGGCGAGGCGGTCGGCGCCGGACTGGTTGGTGGTGGCCAGCCAGGGGCGGTCGGTGGTGCCCGTCAGGGTCTGGATCGAGTACATGTCGTCCGTGCGCAGGCCGGGCCAGTAGACGGAGCCCATCTTCAGCTTGCGGAAGGTGTCGGTGACGGCCTGCATGTAGTTGATGAAGTTGTTGTCGGGGGTCTTCTTGTTGTAGTCGAAGCCCGTGGTCATGAAGGCCCCGAACTCGTCCGCGACGGTCCGGTTGGCGCAGTCACCGATGCGTACCTTCAGGTCGGCCACCCACTGGTCGTAGGTCGCGTACTCCTTCCAGAAGCCGTAGTGGTGCAGCGACAGGTACGTGCCCTTCAGGCGCGGGTCGGCGCAGACGGACGTGACGTGGTCGTTGTAGCCGGCGCCGCTGACGAACACCTGGCCCCGCGCAACGGACTTGTACTTCGCGAGCCACTTCGCCGCGATGTCGGCCCACTCGGTGTCGGTGTAGCCGTGCGGCTCGTTCATCGGCTCGAAGTAGACGTGCTTGTCGTTCTTGTACGCCTTGACGACCCTGTCCCACATGGGCCAGTAGGTGGCCGTGTCGTCGATGAAGCCGTCCTTCTGGGCGCCGGTGCCCTCCCAGTAGGAAAGGATCACCTTGAAGCCCTTGTCGGACGCCGCGTCGACGACCGCGCGGTACGACTTCCAGTAGGAGCCGTTGACCGTGTACGGGTTGATCGGCAGCCGCACGGTGTTGGCACCGAGGTTCGCGCGGAACGCCGAGATGATCCGGCTCGACTTGGCGTAGGTCCGGGCGTAGTTGTCGGACGTCGACAGGCCGGAGAGGTGGAGCAGGTCGTCGGCGAAGTTGTCGCGCGGGTCGGCCCAGTTGACGCCCTTGAACTGGGTCGTGTCCTTGCTCGGCGCGCCGTGGGCGGGAGTGGAGGCGGAGGCGGGACTCGCGGCGACCGCCGTACCGCTGGTCGCGGCGAGCGCGAGCGCCACGAGGGCGGCGCGCAGCCGGGGAGATGGGCGGGTGCCGCCGAGGACGTTGCGCATCAACTTGCCCTTTCGCATGCCGGACAGGGTCCGATGGGGGGCGATGTTTACGTAAACATCGCGGCGCCGGAATCGTGGCACCCACCACAGAGATCGTCAAGGTTTCCGACGCGTAACACGTCCGCCGGACGGAACGAGTGGCGACATGCCGAACGTGACAGGGCCCGGCAGCGGGCGGCGGAGCGGCACCGCCAGTTCGGACAGCGTCTGGCCGAAAGGCAACGTTCCTTTCCGGCAGGGTATTTGACGCCCGTAGACTCACCCGGTGACAAAGGTGACACGGGACGACGTCGCCAGACTCGCCGGAACTTCCAGCGCGGTTGTCAGTTACGTCGTCAACAATGGCCCCCGGCCCGTCTCCGCGGAGAAACGCAGACGCGTTCTCGAAGCCGTCAGGGAACTCGGTTACCGGCCCGACCGGGTGGCCCAGGCCATGGCCAGTCGCCGTACGGACCTGCTGGGGCTGATCGTTCCGGACGCCCGTCAGCCATTCTTCGGGGAAATCATCCACGCGTTGGAACGTGCCGCCGCCGACCGGGGAAAAATGGTGCTCGTCGGTAACTCCGATTACCAGGAGGAGCGCGAAATCCATTACCTGCACGCCTTTTTGGGGATGCGGGTGTCGGCACTGATCCTGGTCAGTCTGGGGATCGGCGACCGGATCGCCGCGGAGCTCGACGGCATGGACACCAGGGTCGTGCTGATGCACGAACGGTCCGCGTCGGTACGGAAGTTCGCCGTGGTCACGGACGACATCGAGGGCGCCAGGATCGCCACCCGGCATCTCCTCCAGCACGGACACACCGCCGTGGCCTGCCTCGGCGGACCCGAGTCGGCTCCCCTGGCCGGGGATCCCGTCGCCGACCATGTCGAGGGCTGGCGCAAGGCGATGGCGGACGCCGGCCACTCCACCGAGGGGCTCCTCTTCCGCGCCCCCTACAACCGGTATGACACCTACGGCGCCGCCCTGCGCCTGCTCGCCGCCCCCGACCGGCCGACCGCCGTGTTCTGCTCGACCGACGACCAGGCCATCGGCCTGCTGCGGGCAGCCCGCGAACTGGGCGTCGCCGTACCGGGCGAGCTGGCGGTGGTGGGCTTCGACGACGTCAAGGAGGCGGCGATGACCGACCCGCCGCTGACGACGGTCGCCTCCGACCGCGAGGCGATGGCCCGTAAGGCCGTGGACATCGCGCTCGATCCGGAACTGGACGCGGCGACGCCCGGCGGGACGGACCGCACCCGGCGCTTCCCGTCCCGCCTGGTCCTCCGGGCGTCGTGCGGCTGCCAGGACCAGGACTCCACCTTCCGACCCCTGGCGGCCCAGGCCCCGGCGGCCGCTGTCTGACCCGCCCCTGGTCCGTCAGGCGTTCGGGTCGAACGAGATGCCCGAGGGCATGGCCTTGGTGAGGTGGGCGGCGAAGTTGGCGTCCTTGAGGCCGAAGTTGGCGCTGCCGAAGTCGTACGCGCTCAACTTGTCGCGCAGCCCCGCCGGGTAGCCGTTCCAGCCGACCAGGTCCGGGTACTGCCAGGTGCCGTAGGCGTTCTCCGGCGGCTCGTCGTTCGAGCCGGCGATGCGGAAGGTGTGGGTGAGCGCCCCGTCCTTGTGGTAGACGATCTTGGGGTGGTTGCCGTCCCAGCGGACCGCGCTGCTGCTCTGGACCGTGAACTCGCCGTGCGCGGACGTGGCGACGTACTTTGCCTGGCCGTCCTGCACCCACACTACGACGTGCTCCCAGTCGTTCCGGTGCCCGCCGATGCTGCTGCCGGCGACGGCCTGGTCCTTCTCGAAGTAGAGGGCGTACATGATCGCGCACCAGCCGTTGTTGCACTTCTCGCGCGAGTAGCCGTTGGTGTTGTCGAGGTCCGAGGTGTCGTGGCACTCGCCGCTGACCGAACCGGACGGGTTGAGACCGCCGTTGACGGTTCCGTCGGGCCCGATGGCCGGCGTGGGGTAGCAGCCGTCGGTGTCGTAGTCGTAGGCCGGCTGCCACGTGTTCTCAAGGGTGTCGGCGTTGGCGGGCAGCGCGGACGGCGGGGCGGCGAACGCGCTGCCGGGAACGGCGACGACCAGCGCGACGGCGCTGCCGAGAACCAGCGAGGCTCTGCGGACGCGCGAGGTGATCTTCACTGCGGCTCCTGTTTGACCGTGGGGGTGAAAGCGGGGGTGGGAGTGGGGGGTTGGGGGTGAGGAAGGCGAGAGTCCGGTTGGCGTGCTCGGATCAAAGTTGCCCCGTTGCCCGACGGTCTGATCGTTGACAGGTGTCACTGTGATGAAAACTCAACCAATAGTGCGCGTGGGGGAGTTGAGGTCAAGGGTGTCGGCGGGCCGGCCGGGCGTTGGCGGGCCCTCTTGCCGTTCGGGTCCGCTCCATTTATTGTTTGGCCTCAAACAAAAAGAACGGAGTGCGTACGACCATGACCGCAGCTCCTCGAATGCAACTGGTCCTCAGCGAGAACTGGACCATGACCGGCGGACGTGTCGACCTGCCACTGCTGGTGCGCTGGGCCAGAGAGGCCGAGGACGCCGGGTTCGACTCGGTGATGCTCAGCGAGCACATCGTGCTCGGCCCCGACGCCGGCGCGAACGGCATCATGGGCAACCCGCGCGACTACGCCCTGCCGGGCAACCAGGACCCGTACATGCCCTGGCCCAACTCCCTGATACTGCTCGCCGCGATCGCCTCGGTGACCGAGCGGGTCCGGCTGGCCGCCTCGGCGGTGATCGCTCCGCTGCGTCATCCCCTGTTGCTGGCGCGGGAGTTGGGCACGCTCGACCTGCTCTGTGAGGGGCGGCTGATGGTGCTGCCCAATGTCAGCTGGAGCCGGGACGAGTACGACGCGCTCGGGGTGCCCTTCGCCCGACGGGGCCGGCTGCTGGACGAACACCTGGAGGTCTGGGCGAAGCTGTGGGGGCCGTCGCCGGTGTCCCACGAGGGCGAGCACTACCGGTTCGAGAACGTCTACTTCGAGCCCAAGGCGTATCGGGCGGACGGGCCCCGGCTGTGCTTCGGCGGGGCCGGGATGCACGCGGCGATGGTGCGGAGGCTGGTGCGGTACGGGCACGCCTTCAATCCGCTGGGGCGTCCGACCGCCGAGGAGATGCGGGTGCTCGGGGAGGCGATGAAGGAGGGAGGGCGGGACGTTTCCGAGCTGGAGATGATCGGGGGGACGCGGGCGGTGTTTCCTGATGACCGGTCCTGTGCGGATCTTGGGGCGGCATTGGCTTCGATCCCGGAGCAGATGGAGTTGGGTTTTACAACGTTTTGTGTGAAACCCTCCCAGTTCATTGATGATCCGGACGGGGTCGGAGGGTTCTGCCGGGATGTGATGCGGCGGGTATCGGGCGGAGCGTCTGCCGTGTGAGGTCGGTCGGCAATGTCACAGGCCCGCGGCCTTCGTACAATTTGGTGCCGAACGACCGGTGCCATGGAGGGGAATGCCGTTGACGCAGCGACCGATCGTCGAGACCGAGCAGTTGGTCAAGGCCAAGCTCGGGGACATTCCGATCCGGCACGACCAGATGGCCGTCGTCGCGAACATCCACCGGGCCGCCTCCGCCGTGCGCCAGCATGTCGAGAACTCCGTGCTGCGTGGCGTGGATCTGACGTGGACCGGGTTCGTCGTGCTGTGGGTCGTCTGGATCTCCGGGGAGACCGAGACGCGGCTCGTGGCCGAGGAGGCCGGGATCTCCAAGGGGACACTCACCGGGGTGGCCCGGACACTGGAGTCGCGTGGGCTGGTCCGGCGTATCGAGCACCCCTCGGACGGGCGGCGGGTGCTGCTCGGGCTCACGGATGAGGGTGAGGCGCTGATGCGGACGCTGTTTCCCGACTTCAACGCCGAGGAGGCGTTCGTCGCCGCGCCGCTGAGCGCCGAGGAGTGCCGGGCCACCGCGGACGCGCTGCGCAGGATCGTCGTCCAGGTCGAGACCCATGGGGAGGACCGCCGGCTGGAGCTGCTCGACGGCGCCGAACCCGCGCCGCGCCGCAGCGGACGCCGGCCCAAGAGCTGATCCCCCAGCCCAGCCCAGCCCAGCCCAGCCACGTCGCGTCTCTGTCGTCACCCTGCCGTCACCATGTCGTTCGAAGTGGAGAACTCCCGTGCGCGCCCTGCTCATACGTCACGACCATCTCTCGCTGTCCGGTCCCGTCGGCGACCGCATCGCCCAACTCGGCTACGAAATCGATGAGTTGACCGTCGTACCGGCCGAGCGGTACGACACCCCGGGTGTGGAGTTCGACTTCCCCGACCCGGCCGGCTATGACCTGATCGTGCTGCTCGGGGCGCCCTGGTCGGTCTACGACAGGGACTCGGTCGCGCCCTGGATCGACGGCGAACTGGAACTGCTGCGCAGCGCCCACGCCGCCGAGCTGCCCGTGCTCGGCATCTGCTTCGGGGCGCAGGCGCTCGCCACCGCCCTCGGGGGGAGCGTGGAGGCGGCGCCCCGGCACGAGATCGGCTGGACGGCCGTCGAGTCGGACCTGCCTGGGCTGATTCCGGCGGGGCCGTGGTTCCAGTGGCACTTCGACCGGTTCGTGGTCCCGCCGGGCGCGGTGGAGCTCGCCCGCAGCGCCGTCGGTCCGCAGGCATTCCGGGCCGGACGGGCGCTCGGGGTCCAGTTCCATCCCGAGCTCGACGAGGAGACGCTGCTCCAGTGGCTGGACTCCGGCGGCCGGCGCGAGGCGAGGGCGCACGGTGAGGACCCGGATCAGCTGCTCGCCGAGACCCGCGCCCGGCGCGAGGAGTCACGGCAACGGGCGTACGACCTCGTGGACGCGTTTCTCGCGCAGATCGCCGGGGTGGTGACGGGCCCGATCGCCGATGGGCGGGGGCGCGCGGCCTGAGAGCTTTCGGTTCTCGAGTGAACGTTTTCCGGTGGAGTCGCGTCGTACCGGATAGGGCCTGTCCGGTGGACAGGCCCTGGCAGTAGTCGGTACTCGTTCACTTGTTCAGGGGGATCACCATGGCTTCGGTCCGATTGCTGTCGTCCGTCGTGCTGGCCGGGGGGCTGATGTGCGCGGCCGTCGGCTGTGACGCGGATTCCGGGGCCTCGGTGTCGGGGGAGCGCTCGTCGACGTCGTCGCCCACCCCCTCGTCCTCGTTCTCGTCATTCGGGGAGTCCTGGAAGGAACCCGCCTCGTACGTCTACACGTTGACGTCGAGCGAGGGTGAGCGCAGCCTGATCGGCACGTTCCGGGTGACCGTTCGGGACGGGAAGGTGGCCAAGGCGGTCGGGCTCGACGAGAGCGCGCGGGGCGCGGTGGAGCGCGCGCCCGAGGAAGTGCCCACCATCAAGGGGCTGCTGGACCAGCTGGCCCGGGCCCACCACGAGGGCGCGGACACGGCGGAGGCGGAGTACGCGCCCGACGGGCACCCCGTACGGATCACCCTGGACCCGGAGGAGAACGCGGTCGACGACGAGGAGTCGTACGTCATCAGCGGCTACAAGCCGGTTCCAGCGCCTGCGGGGGATCAGTCCTAGTTCTGGGCGTCGTGGTCGTTCAGGTCCTCGAACGTGCCGCCGACCTTCTGGCGCAGCGATTCCTGGAGCTTCGGCGGGGCGCTGATGACCCACCTGGTGCCGACCAGGTACTTGCCGCCGTAGATGGCCGCGCTGTCCAGCCAGACGAGCTTGTACTTCTCCTCCGGGAACGTCGTGATCAGGTAGTCGCCGTCGGCGGTGTGGCAGACACCCTCGCGCAGTTCCTTCGCGTCCGTGCGGATCGTCACCTCGCAGCCCGTCAGCTTGGCGATCACCTCGACCTTGGCCGGCGCGACCACGGCGGCCACGGGAGCGGGCGGCATGGACTCGGAAGCGGACGGCGACGCCTTCTTCCCGGAGCCCGAATCCGTATCCGAGTCCGACGTACAGGCCGTGGCCAGAGGGAGGGCGACGGCCGTCAGGAGTGCGGCGAGTGCGACGGCCCTTCGCGGCGATCGCCGGGTTTGCTGCTGGAACACTGCGCCTCTCCAGGTCGGGTGGTACGGCGGACGTACGACTCGACAGAAGGTACGGACGGGCGCCGGGCCCCGTTCACAGCCAGCCGTTGCGCTTGAAACCGCGGTGGACGAAGAAGCAGACGGTGCCGATGACGGAGAGGACGAGCGGGTAGCCGTAGCGCCAGTGCAGTTCGGGCATGTGCTGGAAGTTCATGCCGTAGATCCCGCAGACCATCGTCGGTACGGCGACGATCGCGGCCCACGCCGTGATCTTCCGCATGTCCTCGTTCTGGCCGACGGTGACCTGTGCGAGGTGGGCCTGGAGGATCGAGTCGAGCAGGGCGTCGTAGGCGTGGATCTGCTCGGTGGCGCGGATGAGGTGGTCGGACACGTCGCGGAAGTAGGCCTGTATCGACGGCTCGACGGAGGGCATCGGCTCGGTGGCCAGCTGCTGGAGAGGGCGGCCGAGGGGGACCACCGCCCGCTTCAGTTCGAGGAGCTCGCGCTTGAGCTGGTAGATACGGCCGGCGTCGGCGGTGCGCGGGCTCTGCGGGGAGAACACGTCCGACTCGACCTGGTCGATGTCGTCCTGGACGGAGTCCGTGACGTTCAGGTAGTCGTCGACGACATGGTCGGCGATGCCGTGCAGCACCGCGGCCGGACCCCTGCTGAGCTGCTCCGGGTCGGACTCCAGGTCCTCGCGCAGGGGGCCCAGGGAGCCGTGCCGGCCGTGCCGGACGGTGACGACGAAGTCCGGGCCGGCGAAGACCATGATCTCGCCGGTGGTGACGACCTCGCTGGTCGCGGTGAGCTCCTCGTGCTCGACGTAGCAGACCGTCTTGAACACGGCGAACAGGACAGCGCCGTACCGCTCCACCTTGGGGCGCTGATGGGCCTGGACGGCGTCCTCCACGGCGAGCGGGTGCAGCCCGAACAGTTCGGCGACGCGGGCGAACTCCGTCGCGGAGGGTTCGTGCAGCCCGAGCCAGACGAAACCGCGGTCGTGCTTGCGTACGCGGGCGACGGACTCCTCGACGGTCGGGGCGGTGGGCTGGCGTACACCGTCGCGGTAGATGACGCAGTTGACGACGGTCGAGCCGAGCGGTGAGCGGGCGGGGTGACTGAGGTCCACGCGCCGCCCACGCCGAGCCAGGCGGGCCACTTTGCGCAGGCTGCCGACCATCGACATGCGGTTTGCTCCTTCTACGGGTGCGGACAGTGTGCCAGGTGGGGGTAAGGGTGCGGTCAGGGGAGACGCCGGAGGGATCTCGCCCCCGCCGCCCCTACCCGTCCCATCCCGTACCTGAGGGCTGCGCCCCCAAACCCCCTACGGCCCTGAACGGGCCTTGTCCTCGAACTCCCCCAGAGAGGGGACCCCAGACGGGCCGGATGGTGCAGGCCGGACAAACGCCCCGCACCGGACATACCCGTTTCGCCCCCTGTGCATTCGGGCAGGGCTCGGGCAGCGTGGGGGAGGGGGACGCGGTGGTGGTGGCGGACCAATGCGGTTCGGCGGGTGAGCGCTGACCACTCGGATGTGACTCAGGGAGCACAAAGTTCCGTGGTAGCGGCAACCTTTGCGTCGGTGGTGGCGACAGAAGGGTGTCGAAAACGGAAAGCGACGCGAACTCCCGAACGAGAGCGATGACGTGGGCAAGAGAGCACTGGGGCGCAGGCCGCGCGGCAAGAGAACGACCCGCCGCAGGGGGGTGCTGATCGGTGCGCTGGTCGTAACTCTGTGCGGGGCCGTGGTCGCCGGAGGGATGCTGATGTCGGCGTCCGCGTCCAGTCCGGGCGCCGGAACGTACCGTCTGGTGAACGCCGCCGACAGCACCTGTCTGACCGGGGCACCGGCGACCACGGAGAGCGGTGCGCAACTGGGCACGGCGGCGTGCGACAGCTCGGCCGCCGGACAGACCTGGCAACTGGCCGACAGCGGCGGCGGGTTCACGGTCAAGGGCACCGTCGGCGGACTGTGCGCCGGGGTCAAGGGCGCGTCCGCGTCCGCCGGTGAGGCGGTGCAGCAGCAGACCTGCGACGGCGGCTCGTCCCAGGTGTGGAAACTGACCGCGGTGAACAGCGCGTACCACCTGGTCAATGCCAAGAGCGCCGAGTGCCTGAGCGTCAGGGACGCGCTGGCGCAGCAGAACTCCTGCGACAAGGCGAGCGGCAAGAGCTGGAAGCTGGTCGCGGTGGGCGACTCGTCGGCGACGACGGCACCGTCGGGTTCGACGTCCGGTTCGACGCCGGCCTCGGCTTCGGGGAGCCCGTCCGCGTCCCCCTCTGTCTCGGCCGCACCTTCGGCGTCCGCCTCACCTTCGGTCTCGACTTCCCCGTCCGCTTCCCCGTCCGCCTCCGTGTCCGCCTCCGCGGCGGCGAACAGGTCCGACGCCTCCGCCAGCCAGGCTTCCGGAACGGACTCGGCCGGCAGCACGACCCTGGGCGGGTGGCCCACTGTCGCCGGCGTGAAGGCGGTCACCGCGAGCATCGAGGTCTCAGGTACGTACGACGGCGGTCTCAAGCGCTTCTACGGCTCCGGTGTCCTCGGCAGTGCCGACCAGGACGAGAACCA
Organism: Streptomyces sp. NBC_00576; assembly: GCF_036345175.1. NCBI lineage: Bacteria > Bacillati > Actinomycetota > Actinomycetes > Kitasatosporales > Streptomycetaceae > Streptomyces > Streptomyces sp. NBC_00576. The sequence goes on from NZ_CP107780.1 coordinate 7,883,501, forward strand.
GGGCCCGATCTTCGAACTCGCCGACGGTGCGGTGCTGAAGAACGTGGTCCTGGGGGCTCCGGCCGCCGACGGCGTTCACTGCCTGGGCAGTTGCACCCTGCAGAACGTGTGGTGGGAGGACGTCGGCGAGGACGCGGCCACGTTCAAGGGCAAGTCGGCCTCGGCGACCTACCTGGTCTCCGGCGGCGGCGCGCGCAACGCGGACGACAAGGTCTTCCAGTTCAACGGTGCCGGCACGCTGACCGTGCAGAACTTCCAGGTCGCCGACTTCGGCAAGCTGGCCCGCTCGTGCGGCAACTGCAAGACGCAGTACGAGCGCCACATCGTGGTGAAGAACGTACGGGCGACCGGTCCGGGCAAGGCTCTGGTCGGGATCAACGCCAACTACGGGGACACGGCCACGATTTCGGGGGTCACGGTCATCGGCGACAGCAGCAGGAAGATCACCATCTGCGAGCGCTTCCAGGGCAACTCCTCCGGCGCCGAACCGCCGTCCCTCGGCAGCGGCCCGGACGGTACGCACTGCCGCTACAGCAGTTCGGACATCACGTACAGGTGATTCAGGTGATTCAGGTGATCCAACCCAGCCCGCGCGTCCGGCGGCCTCCAGGTCAGGAACGCAGTATCTGGCTGACAGCTGACAGCTGACAGCTTGCGGCAGACAGCCGACCGCCGTCGCGTCGACGGTGATGCCCGCGCGTTCGGCGCGCCCCAGATCGGCCTTGCGGATCTCCACAAGGCCGTCGTGCCCGGGGCCGGCCTCAGGTGGCCAGCGGATCCAGCACCATCGGCTCGATCTTGCCCTCCAGCATGTACCCGAGGCCCTGTACCGCGCACACGTCCGGCCGCTCGGCGATGTGCACCGGCATGCCCGTGGCCTGCCGCAGCATCTGGTCGAAGCCGGGGAGCAGCGCGCTGCCGCCGACCATCATGATCCCGCGGTCGGCGAGGTCGGCCACCAGATCGGGCGGGCAGTCCCGCAGCACCTTTCCGATCCCGTCGAGTACGGCCGTCAGCGGCGTCTGGATGGCGTCGCGCACGGCGGCGGTGTCGACCTGGACGGAGCGGGCGAGGCCGGTGGCGACGTCCCGTCCGTGGATCTCGGTGGACGACGGGCCGTGAGCGGTGAGCCCGTTGCCGGAGAGGGCGAGCTGCAGTGGACGTACGGACTGGCTGGGCAGCATCAGCTCATGCTCGTGCCGCAGATGCTGCACGATCGCGTGGTCGACGGCCTCGCCCCCGACCGGGATCCGCTCGGCGGTCACGATAGAGCCGAGGGAGAGAACGGCGAGCTGGGTGGCGGCGGCGCCGCACACCATGACCATGGTCGCCTCGGGCTGTTCGACGGGCAGCCCGCACCCCACGGCGGCGGCGACAAGCGTGTCGACGAGCTCGACGCGCCGGGCGCCGAGCCCGACGAGCGTCTCGATGGCCGCGCGCTGCGCGAGCGGGTCGGCGTCGTGCGGGTAGCAGGCGGCGGCCCGTAGGAAGGGCTTGCGGCGCAGCGTTCGCCGTACCTTGTCGCCGATCAGGTGCCGCAGCATGCGCTGCGCCATCTCGATGTCGACGACGGTCCCACCGGACACGGGTCGCACGACCCGGATGTAGTCGGGTGTGCGTCCCGTCATCTTCTCTGCGAACTCCCCGACCGCGATCAGCGCCCCGGTCCTGGTGTTCACGGCGGCGACGGACGGCTGGTCGACCACGAGCCCGGCACCCTTGACGTAGACGCGGGTCCGCGCGGCCCCGAGGTCGACGGCGAAGTGGCAGCGGCGCATCTGTTCCAGACTGACGGTCATGGCAGATCCTCCGAGAGCGCAGACCGTACGGGCCCGCCGGTCGGTGGGCCTCCACTGGCATCGTGCGGGGGGCGGGGGAGGGGGCGCCTGTTGTAGGGGGCCGGGTGGGGTGCCGCCGTATGGGTAATTTATCCCCTTCTCTCGAGGTCGGGCCAAGACACCCGCGGGCGCTATGGAAGGTCCGGGGTGGGGTCCGGGCGGCCCACGATGCCCCGCACCACCCCCAGCTCCACCAGGTCCTGCGGCCGGATCCGGAGCTGGTCCGCCGTCGCTTCCACCTCGCTCTCCGGGCGCTTGAGGATGGCCGCCGCGAGCTCCGGCGCGATGACGGAGAAGTAGCTGTCCGGCGTGGCCCAGGTGTTGCCGGGGGCGGCGAGTGCCAGGGCGCCGCCCGACCCGCCCTCGCCGATCAGCAGTGTGGTGACCGGCGTGCGTGCGGTGGCGACCGCGCCGAACAGGTCCGCGATCGCGGCGCCCGCGCCCTGGCGCTCGGCGGCGGCGTCGTTGGCGGCGCCCGGGGTGTCCACCAGGGTCAGCACGGGGATGCCGAGCCGGTCCGCGAGGCGGATCAGCCGGGCGGCGGTGCGATAGCCGGCGGGGCGGGTGGCCGTGCCGAGCTGCGCGGCGTACGCGACGGTCCGCCCGTCCTCCGCCCGCTCACCGAACCCGCACGCCATCCCGGCGTCGGTGCCGCCGCAGCGGTCACCGCTGATCGCGGCGCGCCGGGTGAAGTACGCGTCCAAGTAGGCCTCGGCGCGTGGGCGCTCGGGGGCGCGAGCGCGCCGGACGGCGTCCCACCCGGTGGCGGGGAGGGATGCAGGGCGGGGCAAGGGCGGGGGCAAGGGCGGGGGCAGGGGCCGTGGAGGAGCGCCCCCCGTCGGGCCCTCGTCGGCGGCATCGGCGGCATCGATGACGTCGATGGCGTCGATGGCGTCCGCGGTCAGCAGGGCCGGGGGCGGGGCTGCCTGCGTCGGGCCGGTGCTCGGGTCGGCGTTCGGGCCGGTGCCGAGCGCATCGGCGCACAGCAGGCGCAGCCACAGGGCCAGCGTCTCCCGGAGCGCCTCCGGACGTACGACCGCGTCTGCCGCGCCCGCCGCCACCTGCGCCTCGGCCGTGTACGCCGCCGGGTCCGCGTCGGCCGGCCGGACCCGGGAACCCGCGAAGCCCACCTGGGCGCCGGGCAGCGCCAGCACGACGTCGGCACCCGCGCCCAGGGTCGCCCAACCGCCGCCGGTCGTCGGATCCCGGAGGACCGCGATCTGCGGCAGGCCGGCCTCGCGCGTGAGCGCCGACTGGCGTGCCACGCGCTGGAGCTGGGTCAGCGCGAGCATGCCCTCCTGCATCCGGCTGCCGCCCGTCGCGACGAGCGGGACGACGGGCAGGCGGTGGGTGCGCGCGTACTCGTACGCCGACTCCAGACGGTCTCCGGTGCGTTCACCGAGCGAGCCACCGAGGAAACCGAACTCGAAGGCGATGAGCACAGCCGGGGTGCCGCCGATACGCGCGGTGCCGCAGACGACGGACTCCTCCTCGCCGGTGCGGGTGGCGGCGCGGGCGCGCGAGGCGTCGTAACCCTGCCAGGAGAGGGGCCCGTCGGGCCGGAACTCCCGGGTGGGGTGGGGGAGTTCGCTGAAGCCATCAATTGAGCGGCCAGCGGTGTCATCAGTGGAGCCATCAGTGGAGCCGTCGGAGAGCAGGGCGATGAGCTCGCGGGCGGAGCGGCGCCAGGGCGCCCGGTGGGTCACAGGATCGGCCACTTGGCCAGTCGCTGGTTCAGCCACTCGACCGGTCACTGGTTCAGCTACTTGGCCAGTCGCTGGTTCAGCCACTCGGTCAGCCGCTGAGTCATTGGCTCGGTCACTCACCGGGCAGGGCCCGCTTCATGATCTTCCCCATGTCGTTGCGTGGGAGGGCGTCCAGGTAGCGCACGACCCGGGGGCGCTTGTGCGGGGCGAGACGGCCGGCGACATGGTTCGCCAACTCGTCGGCGTCCGGCGGGGATTGTGGATCGGCGGGGACGATCCAGGCGACGATCCGCTCACCGAGGTCGGCGTCCGGCTCCCCGGTCACGGCTGCCTCGCGCACCCCCGCGTGCTCCAGCAGGGCGTTCTCGATCTCGCCCGCGCCGATCTTGTAACCGCCGCTCTTGATCAGGTCGGTGGCCTTGCGGCCGACGATACGGACATAGCCGTCGGGATCGCGCACCGCCATGTCCCCGGTACGGAACCAACCGCCGGCGGTGAAGGCGGCGGCGGTGGCGTCGGGCCGGTTCAGGTACTCGGTGAACAGGTTCGGCCCGCGCACCTGGATCTCGCCCACGGTTTCGCTGTCGTACGCCGTGATGGGCGCCCCGTCCTCCTCGACGAGCCGCAGCTCGACGCCCGGCAGCGGTACGCCGACCGTGCCCGCGCGGGGCTCCCCGTCCGCGCGAACGCTCGTATTCATGAGGGTCTCGGTCATGCCGTACCGCTCCACGACCCGCCGGCCGGTCGCGGCGGTGATCCGCTCGTGGTCGTGCACGGGCAGTGCGGCGGAACCCGATACGAGCAGACGGGCCCGGCCGAGCGCCGCGGCGAGCTCCGGGTCACCGGGGAGCGCCTCCGCGATCCGGTGGTACATCGTCGGAACGCCGAACAGCATCGTCGCCCCGTCGTTCAGCTCACGGGTCACGCCCTCCGTCCCGAACCGCCCGAGGTGCCGTACCGAGCCGCCGCGCCGCAGCGGGCCGAGGATGCCGAGAATCAGACCGTGCACGTGAAAGAGCGGAAGTCCGTGCACCAGCACGTCCTCGGAGGTCCACTGCCAGGCGTCGGCGAGCGCGTCCAGGGTGGCGGCGACGGCCCGGCGCGGGATGACGGCGCCCTTGGGCGGGCCGGTGGTGCCGGAGGTGTAGACGATCAGGGCGGGGGATTCGGGGGAGGGGTCGTACGTCGTCCTGGGCGCCCCGAAGGAGGGACGTACGTCGACCTCGACCTCGACCTCGATGCGCTCCAACGAGCCGAAAGCGGTGGGGAGTTGGTCGCCAGGGGTGGTGAGTACGAGCGTGGGTGAGCTGTCCTTCAGGATGTGCCCCAACTCGCTCTCGCCCGACTTCGGGTTGAGCGGCACCGCCGGGACCCCGGCCAGCAGCGCGGCAACGACGCCGACGGCGGTTTCCAGCGTAGGTGTCGCCCAGACGGCGACCGGGCCGCCCGACCCGGAGATCCGTTGGGCGAGGCCTCCGGCCGAGGCGGCGAGTTCGGCGTACGTCAGCGAGCGGGCGCCGAACCGCAGGGCGGGCCGCTCGGCGGTGTCGGTCGAGTCACCGGTCGGGTCATCGGTCAGTCCGGGGAAGAGAGAGGACACGCGTCGTACTCCTTAACTCGTCACATCGTCGTACAGGCGCCGTGGTGCTCGGCGGTCACGCCCAGCCGGGTACCACCAGCACCAGCCACACCACCGCAGGAACCACGGCCACCACGATTCCTCCGTACACCATCAGCTGCCGGAAGAAGCGCTCGCGGTCGACATCCGGTGCCGAGGCCAGCACCAGCGCGCCGTTCGTCGAGAACGGACTCACGTCCACGACCGTCGCCGACACCGCCAGTGCCGCCACCATTCCGACCGCCCCGATTTCTCCCTGCGCCAGGAACGGTACCGCCAGCGGAATCAGCGCCCCCATGATGCCGACGGAGGACGCGAACGCCGAGATCAGCGCGCCGATGTAGCAGAGGAGCACCGCTGCCAGCAGCGGCACACCGATGTCGCCGACACCCTCGCCGGCCCAGGTGATGGTGCCCATCTCCTGCAACACGCCGACGTAGGTGAGGACACCGCAGATCACCAGGACGGTCGTCCAGGCGATCTGTCCCACGGCCTTGCGGCTGTCCTCGGGCCAGCAGGCGGCGAGTACGACGGCGACCGTGATGGCGGTGAGCCCGGCGTCGAGGTCGAAGGCGAGCACGGCGACGACGAGGGCGACGAGCCCGGCGAGGGTGGCGATGCGGGCGGGGGTGAGGAGAAGGGCTTCCTCCGCCCGTACGGAGACTCCGCCTTCTGCACGGACGGAGACGCCGCCGCCCCCGTCGACGGCGCGGTCCTTGCCGACCCCGCCGCCTTCCCCGCTCCCGACATCCTCGCTGCCACGGTTGTCCCCGACGCTCGCGCGGCTCAGCTTCAGCCCGCCGAACAGCACGAACACCACTGCCGCGATCGCGAGGTTGACGAAGAGGGAGGCGAGGAAGAGGGTGATCTCGTTGCCGGGAAGCTTCTCCTTCTCGACGATCCCGTTGACGATCGACCCGTAGATACTGATGGGCGAGAAGCCGCCGCCCTGGGCCCCGTGCACGACCATCGCGCCCATCAGCAAGGGGCTGATGCCGTACTGCGCGGCGAAACTCAGCGCGATCGGCGCCACGATGGCGACGGCGGCCGGACTGACCGCGCCGATCGCGGTGAGCGCCCCCGTCAGCACGAACATCACCCACGGAATGAGTACGACCCGGCCGCGCACCAGCCGGACCGAGGCGTGCACGAGCCAGTCGGTGGTGCCGTTGGCCCGGCCGATCGCGAACAGATAGGTCACTCCGACCAGCACGACGAAGAGGGAGCCGGGAAACCCGGCGAAGATCGTGTCGGTGTCGAGGTCGGCCACGAGCTCGCCCACCCCGAAAGCGGCGGCGAACGCGAGCGCGCCCATGTTGATGGAGCGGGTCGTGGCGATCACGAACACCACGACCAGCACGAGGATCGAAATCAGTTCGGCGGACATACGGGCTTCCCGTCCTTGGGTCCCTTGTCGACGAGGGGGCGATGAGGGGTGATGGGGGTGATGGGGTGTTGGTAGGGCGACGTCAGGAAGTGGCTGAGTGGTCCAGCCGTAAGTGGCTCAGTGGCTAAGTGGCTGAACCACATTGAGTGTCGGTCTCGGCCAGCGTCAAGAGACCTGACGCAAATTGGCTCAGCCACGCAGCCACGCAGCCACTCAGCCACTCAGCCACAAGACCACTCAGCCACAAGACCACTGAGCCACTCATCCACAGAGCATCCGAACTGGCGGCTACCCAGTGTTACGCTGCGGCCGACGTGAGGGGGAATGGGCATGACTGACGCATTGCGCCCGGTGGAAGCCAAGACGCGCCTGTACGAGCAGGTGCTCGACCGGCTGCGCAACTATGCCGTCGAGGGAGGTCTCGGGGCCGGTGACCGGCTTCCCCCCGAGCGTGATCTGGCTGCCCGGCTGGGCGTCAGTCGTGCCTCCGTGAAGCAGGCCATCGTCGTGCTGGAGGTTCAGGGGCTGGTCGAGGTTCGGCACGGAGGCGGTACGTATCTCGTGCGGGACAGCCTCGACGTCGAACCCGTGGAACGGCTCGTCGAGCGTCGGCGCCGGCTGCCCGACGTACTCGACGCCCGCGAGGCCCTGGAGACCAAGCTCGCCGAACTGGCCGCCGAGCGCCGCACGCAGGAGGACATCGACGAGCTGCGTGCCGCACTCGGCGTCATGGGGGAGGAGATCGACCAGGGCGCCGACGGCGTGGAGGGGGACCGCCGCTTCCACGCTGCGGTCACGGCCGCGGCGCACAGCGGCATCCTCGCCGAGTTCATGCGGTCGATCGCCGACCAGATCACCGAGAGTCGCCACGAGTCCCTGCGCCAACCGGGTCGCCCCGTACGCTCCCTGGCCCAGCACATGGCCATCTTCGACGCGATCGAGGCCGGACAGCCGCGGCAGGCCGCCGCTGCGATGCGACGGCATGTGCGGACGGTGGCGAAGGTGCGGTTGCTGGACTGGGATCCGGAGGACGACGACTCGTAGCCCGTGATGACCCTGCTCCTCGGGGAGTAATTGGGGGCCGGGGACCCCGCCCCCCAACAGGACTGCTTACCACGGGCGTTGAGACAGCAGTGAGAGCTACCATCTCCACGGCGTCGTCAACCGTCTGCGCCTGGGCGTTTCATCCGGAGCGATCATGCCGACTGAAGGCCGTGGTGAGACAGCGGTGTGGGCGAAGGTCCTCGCTGTGATCGTTCTCCTTGTCCTCATACCTCTGGTGATCTTTTCCATGGTCTCCTTCCAGGGGTCGGGCGCATTCCCTTGGTGAGTGCGGCTCTCGGCGAGACCGGGTAGCCGCCCGGAAGTCCAGCCAGTGCAGCCGGGCCCTGCCCATCGCCCATCGCTCCCGCTCTACTGCACCTGCATCCGGCCTCCGCCGCCCCGAACCACATCCGCCACCACGCAACTCACGTTGTCAGGACCCCCGTTGGCGTTCGCGGCCTCGATGAGGGCGGCTGTGGTCGCGTCCGGGTCGCCGATGGTGGTGAGGAGGTGCTGGATGGTGTTCTCCGGTACGGCCCTGGTCAGGCCGTCGGAGCAGAGGAGGTAGCGGTCGCCGGCCTGGGCGTCGTGCAGGCGCAGGTCGGGGGAAGCGGGAGCGCGTGTCAACGCCTTGACGAGCAGGGTGCGTTGGGGGTGGGTGGCGGCCTCCTCGGGGGTCAGCCGACCCTCGTCGATCAGCGACTGGACCAGCGTGTGGTCGTGGGTGATGAGGAAGAGTTCGCCGTCGCGCAGGAGGTACGCGCGGCTGTCTCCGATGTGTACGAGGGCGAGGCGCGAGCCGGTCCACACCATCGCGGTGAGGGTGGTACCGACGTCGTCCGTCTTCTCGTCCCCTGTTTTCTCGTGCTCGGTCTCGGCGATGTCCCGGACCGCCTGGGTGGCGCCCTGGACCGCGTCCTCCAGGAGGTTCAGGACGCTGCCGGCGGTGAGCGGTTCGGCGTCCAGGAACTTCAGGGCCTCGACCGCGGCGGCGCCTGCCGGTGCGCCCCCGGGGCCGAAGCCGTCGGCGACAGCCAGGACGCGTGAACCGGCGTATGCCGTGTCCTGGTTGGCCGTGCGGACCAGACCGATGTCGGTGCGGGCGGCGTAACGGAGTTCGAGGAGATTGGTGCTTGCCATGGGATGTGGGTCCTTCCTCGGCGGTGTCGAGAGGTGGTCGACGAGGAACGTGGCGAGATCCCGCCGGGTCGCGGTCTCCGCCTCGACCCGTGCCCAGAAGGCGCGGATCTCCTGGGCGGCGGCCGGCGGCTCCATGGCCCTGACCTGCCGGATACGGGCCAACGGCATCCCCAGCCGGCGCAGCCAGGCCACCAGCCGGGCCTGCTCCAACTGCTCGGGCGCGTAGTAGCGGTATCCGGTGTCGGGGTCGACGTGGGCAGGGCGGAGCAGGTCCAGTTCGTCGTAGAGCCGCAGCGCCTTCGGCGACAGCCGGCACGCCCTGGCGAATGCCCCGATGGTCAGCATCTCCGGCTTCACCGTGAAGCACCCCGTTTCCTGGTTTCCTGGTCCCGGTTTTCCGCCGGGTTCCTCGTTCCGCCACCGATGCTGCGGCTTCACCGAAGGTGAAGGTCAAGCGCTTGTTAACCTTCACCCGATATCGCTTTCAGTGGTGAACCAGCAGTACGCGCCTTACAGCACGCCTTACAACACGCCTTACAGCACGCTTTACCGAGGGAGTCCCCGTGGTCCGCATCGCGATCGTCACCTACGACCCCCGTCCGGAGACCAGCAAGGACCGGGATTTGCCGGTCCTGGTACGGGAGTTGGTCGCAGCGGGGGCCGACGCGGCCGGCGTCTTCTGGGACGACCCCGAGGTCGACTGGGCCTCCTTCGATCTCGCCGTGGTCCGGTCCACCTGGGACTACAGCTGGCGGGCGGAGGAGTTCGCGGGCTGGCTGGAGCGGTGCGGGAAGGTCACGCGGGTCGCGAATCCGGTCGGTGTGCTGCGCTGGAACATGGACAAGCGGTACCTCGGTGAACTGGCCGCTGCCGGCGTCCCCACGGTTCCCACCAGCTACCTGGCCCCCGGCGACGCCCCCGACCTCCCCGACGACCGCGAGTACGTCGTCAAGCCCACCTCCGGCGCCGGCGCCCGCTACGCCGCCCGCTACACACCCGAGGACCGGGAGACGGCCGTACGGCATCTCGCGCGCATGCACGCCGAGGGGTTCACCGCGATGGTGCAGCCGTATGTCGGAAGCATCGACGTCACCGGGGAGCGTGCCCTGCAGTTCTTCGGCGGTCGTTTTCTGCACGCCAGCCGCAAGGGGGCCGTACTGGCTGCCGGTACGGCGTACGACGACGACAAGGTCGCCCATCCCGACCTTGAGGTCTGGACGCCCACCCCGGCCGAACTCGCCGTAGCCGAAAGGGCGTTGGCCGCTGTGCCGGACAACTCCGGTCTCCTGTACGCCCGTGTCGACCTCGTCCTCGGCGATGATGGTGAACCCCGGGTCATGGAACTGGAGTTGATCGAGCCGAACCTGTTTCTCGATCTCCACCCGGACTCCGTACCAGTGGTCGTGCAGGCTGTCCTGCGGGCCGCCGTCGGCCGGTAGGGAGCGTCGGACCCGTCAGTCCTTGACCGCCACCCGCTGCAGCAGTCCCCAGGTGAACTCCGCCACGTACTCCCGCCGCAGCCCCGCCCCGTCCGGCGCGGTGAACGCCAGACCCCAGCGGGTCGGGGCCGTTCCCTCCAGGGGGCGCGCGGGGGTGAACGCGCGGGCGACCTCGTCGACCGTGCAGGACCATGGGCGCAGGTCGGCAGGCGTGTGGAGTTCGGGGGCGGGGGCGCCCGGCGTTCGTACCAGCCATTCGTTCCAGGCCACGCCGTTCGGGGCCACGAGCACCTCGAAGCGCAGGTCGGGCCAGAGGGGGACCGGCCACAGCCAGGCCTCGCACTCCAGGTCGCCGATCCTGCGGGGCGTCACCGACTCGGGGGCGCCGAGGACCGAGCGGTACCGGCCGGCGGCGGCGCGGGCGCGTGGGGAGCGCAGCATCGCCTGCCAGCGTTTGTTGGCCTCGCGCATGTCCGCGATCGACACGCCCAGCTCGTGACGGGCGTCCTCCACCAGGTCCGGGTTGTGGTCGGCCATGCGGCGCAGCAGCACCAGCTGGAAGTCGATAACCGTGAACATGTGAACCATCGTCTCGTACCGGCCGGGAGACGAGGACGGTCACGGACGGCAACGAAGCCATCGCACGCCCATTGCCCGTCCGGGCCCTTGTGGCTAGCCTGTCCTCTGTTCGTCATGCCGATCGTCTGTTGAAATCTCGAACGTCGTCGCGATGCGTCGAGATCGAATACACCCTGAACACAAGAGAGGGGGCCGTCATGGGACGCCTCGTACCTGCCGTGACCCGGGCTCTCGACATTCTTGAGCTCTTCCTGGATGGAGACGGCACGCTCTCCGCCCCGGACATAGTGCGCCGACTCCAGCTGCCACGCACCACCGTGCACGAACTGGTGACGACGCTCGCCGCCCGTTCGTACATTGTGCAGGTCCCCGGCCAGCCGGGCCGCTACCGCCTGGGCGTGCGCCCGTACCAGCTCGGCAGCCGCTACGCCGAGCAGCTGGACCTGGCCGCGGAGGGCCTGCAGGTGGCCCGTTCCGTCGCCGAGACGTGTGACGAGACGGTGCACGTCGCGATCCTCGAAGGCACGGACGTCATCTACATCGCCAAGGTGGACTCCACCCACGCGGTACGGATGGTGTCGGCGGCCGGCCGCCGCCTGCCCGCCCACTGCACCTCCGTGGGCAAGATGCTGCTGGCCTCGCTGCCCGACCACGAGCTCTCCGCCCGGGTCCCCGACAACGTCCCCCTGCCCGCGATGACGCCGAACAGCATCACCGACCCGGCTGCCCTGCGCGAGGCCCTCGCGGAGATCCGCCGCCGGGGCGTCGCCGTGGAGAACCGTGAGTCGAACCCGGACGTCAGCTGTGTGGCGGCTCCGGTGCAGGACCGCACGGGACGGGTGGTCGCCGCGCTGTCGATCTCCGTCCCGATGATCCGCTGGAGCGACGACCACCGTTCGGAGCTGGAGCAGCTCGCCGCCAAGGGCGCCGCCGAACTCTCCGAGCGCCTCGGTCACCGGAGTGTGGCATGACGACGTACGAACCCGCCCTCGAAGTGGCGGTCCAGGCGCAGGCGACCCTCGGTGAGGGCCCGACCTGGGACGCGGCGAAGTCCCGGCTGATCTGGATCGACATCCTCGGCTCCCGGGTCAACACCTACGACCCGTCGACCGGCCGTCGCACGGTCATGGCGACGGAACAGCACGTGGGCGCCGCCAAGCCGCGTGCGACCGGCGGCCTGGTCCTGAACCTGCGCGACGGAGTCGCCCTGTACGACGACGAGGGCGCCGACCCCGCCACCGGCTTCCGCTGGCTGCACCACGACCCGACCCCCGGCCGCCGGGCGAACGACGCGGCGGTGGCCCCCGACGGCTCCCTGTGGGCCGGCACGATGCGCTACGACGAGGCGCCGGGCGGCGGCACGCTGTCCCGCCTGACGGGCGACGGCGAGGCCACGACCGTCCTGGACGACGTGGCGGTGAGCAACGGCACGGGCTGGAGCCCGGACGGCCGCCTGATGTACTACATCGACTCCCCGACCCGCCGCGTCGACGTCTTCGACGTGTCGGCCGACGGGCGGAATGTCACCAACCGCCGCCAACTGGCGCTGATCGAGGAGGGCGCGGGCTTCCCAGACGGCCTGACGGTCGACGCGGACGGCTGCGTCTGGGTCGCCCTGTGGGACGGCGGAGCGGTACGCCGCTACACCCCCGCCGGCACCCTGGACCGCACGATCACCCTCCCCACGGTCCGCCCCACGGCCTGCGCCTTCGGCGGCCCGAACCTCACGGACCTGTACATCACCACGGCCCGCGTCGGCCTGTCCGACCCCCACCCGATGTCGGGCTCGCTCCTGGTCGTACCGGAAGCGGGCAAGGGGGTCGCCCAGCCGGCGTTCGCGGGCTGAGCGCGCCACACCCGCTACCGAGCCGAGTCACGGTTACCGGGCCGAATCACTCCGTACCGAACCACGCCTCCGCCACCGCTTCCCAGGTCCCCTCCGCGGGTATGTGCAGTTCGCGCATGTACCAGGGCAGGTTGCTGTACACGTGCAGCAGTGTGTACGCGAGGAGTTGGCGCGGGGCGAAGGTGTGGCCGTACGCGCGGGACAGGCGGGCCAGCAGGTCCGTCTCGCCCCGGGTGACGAACAGGCCGACGCCCACGAAGTCGTACGCGCGGTCGCCGATCATCGCCGGCTCGAAGTCGAAGAGGCCGGTCAGGCGCCAGGTGTCAGGGTCGATCAGGAAGTGCTGCTGCATCACCTCGGTGTGCAGCAGGGAGCGGGCCGGAGTGCGGGGGAGCGGGTTCGCGGCGAGGAAGTCGGGGATCCGCTCCAGCCAGGCCGCCGACAGACCGTGACCGCGCTGCTGCTCCACCGCGCGTTCGCGCCGCCCGTCCAGGAACGCGCCCCAGTTCTCCGGACCGAGGACATCGTCGAGGGACGCGGGGTCGAGGGCGTGCAGGACGGCCAGCGCCTCGCCGATCTCGGTGACGAGGCGCTCCCGGTGGGCGCGCGGGACGTGGCCCCAGACATGGGCGAGGTTCACGCCGGGCAGGCGGGACATCAGGACGTACTGCCAGCCGTTCTCGTACGGGCCGAAGTCCTGGACCTGCGGGGTCGGTACGGGGAGCCGGCCCCGCAGATACGACAGGACCCGGCCCTCGGCCCTGCCGTCCTGGGCGGCGGCCCCGGGGAACAGCTTCAGGACGAGTTCGTCGCCGACCGCGTACACCGGCTGCGAACCGTCCGCGAACCGGGTGAGCGGGGCGCCGCGCAGGCCGAGGCGCGCGCACAGCTCCGCCGCCCCGGCCCGCATCACCGTCTCGTCGGGGACCACCGCGTCCCACTGTTCGTCCGTCTCGACCACAGGAAGCATGATCCGGACCGTACGGCGGCTACCGGCGGACAGGCAACGGCATTTGGCGGCAACGGGTGGCCTGCTCCGCCACTCCTGGTCCGCCACTCCTACTCCGCAGCCTTCCACTCCTCCGGCAGCAACGGCGGCCCGCTCAGCGGCGGCTTCAGCGGGCCGATCGCCGCCGCCAGCAGGACACTTGGCGTCAGCAGTACCTCCGCGCCGCGTTCCAGGGACGTCACGTCCGTCACCCGGCGGGCGATACGGCCGTTGCCCGTGGCCGTGCGCATCAGGCGGCCCACGTAGGCCGCGAGGATGCGGTCCCGCAGGGTGGGGCCCTTCTCGGTGGCGCCGGGATAGAAGATGTCCTGGCTCGTCGCCAGGTCCCAGGCAGCGGCGACCGGGAGGGCCACCGCCTTCTGGATACGGCGGGACAGACCGGGCGTGCCCCAGCCCTGACGCCGGATCACATCCCGCAGCGCGACGGCACTTTGGGCCGCCACCGACATTCCGTGGCCGTAGATCGGGTTGTACGCGGCCAGCGCGTCGCCGATCACCGTGAAGTTCTCCGGCCAGGCGGGCATCCGCTCGTAGTAGTGCCGGCGGTTCGACGTCGTGCGGGTGATGGACACGTCCGTCAGGGGTTCCGCTCCCGCGAGCAGGTCGGCGATCACCGGGTGACGCAGCTCCTCGCGGGCGAACCGCGTGAACTCCGCGCCGTCCGTGGGGGGTTCGCTGCCCCGGGTGCCCGACAGGGAGACCAGCCAGCAGCCGTCCTCGATGGGTGCGAGGACGCCCGCCCGGCCCGGACCACCCGCCCTCGGGTCTGCCTGGACGGTGACCACCGGGTAGCCCTGCCGTGCCGGTTCGGGCGCCCGGTAGATCCGGCTGGCGTACGCGAGCCCGGAGTCGACCACGCGGTGGGCCGGTTCGGGCAGGCCGAGTTCGCGCAGCCAGTGCGGGGCGCGCGAGGCGCGGCCGGTGGCGTCCACGACCAGGTCGGCGTGGAGGGTGCGGCGGCTGCCGTCGGCGCCCCGCAGCCGTACGCCGGTGACGGCCTCGGCGGTGCCCTCCAGGCCCAACACCTCGGCGTGCTCGACCAGTTTGATCCGGTCGTCGTCCAGGACCTGGGCGCGGACCGTCGCGTCCAGCAGGTCCCTGCCGCACAGGAACACGTGGTGCGACTCGGGCCACCGCCGGAACCAGCCCTGCGGCGCCAGCGCCACCATGTCCGTCGTGACCGCCAGCCGGTGCGCACCGGCGTCGAGCAGCAACTCGCCCACGCCCGGCACCAGTTCCTCGACGGCTCGGGCACCTCCGGACCACAGCACATGCACGTGCCGGGCCTGCGGCAGGTTCCGGCGCGGCTCGGGGCCGTCCGGCAGGACGTCACGCTCGACGACGGTCACACGGTCCGCGAACCCGACCAGCGCGCGGGCCGCGAGCAGCCCGGCGAGCGAACCGCCGAGGACCACGGCGGATCTGACGGGAGACGACTGATCACTCATATACGTGCAGGCTCTCTACTGTGGCGGACGCGAGGGCGCGCACCGCCTCGATCTCATCGGGGTGACTCAGGACCTGGGACACGGCGTCGATGCCCTGGAGCAGCTCCGGGAGCAAGTCCGTGGCGTGGTCCTTGACTTGGGGAAACTGGGGAGATTGGCCAGAGGGGCGAGAGGGGTGACGGGACAGGGCGCGCGCCTCGATCGCGTCCCGGATCGTCACGGCCGCCGCCAGCGCTTCCGCCCGGCCACGGCCGTACCCCAGGTCCACAGCGGCCTCGTACGCCCGCCGCCGCAGTTCCTCGTCGAAGTGGCGGGCGAGTTGGAGCAGGGCGTCGCGGATGAACGTCTCGCGGCGGGTCAGCCGCAGCTCCGGGGTGGCCCGCAGGGAGAAGGGGACGCCCCTGCCGGTGGCGGTGCGCAGCAGGTCGTACAGCGGGGCGAGGCGGAGGTGGGCGCGGCGGAGCTGCCAGCGGTCGCGCAGATACTGACCGACGTGCGGCAGCACGAACCCCGTCGCGATCAGGACGGCGGCGACGCAGCCGGCGAGTGGGGCGAGTTCCGTGGAGAGCGGGTCCAGGTCGCCGCCCGTCCAGCGGGCGACGACGGCCGTGCCCTTCGCCGCGTCGAACACCAGGTTGGCGGCGTAGCCGACGGCCAGCGACTTCAGGCC
This sequence comes from Streptomyces sp. NBC_00576, assembly GCF_036345175.1. NCBI lineage: Bacteria > Bacillati > Actinomycetota > Actinomycetes > Kitasatosporales > Streptomycetaceae > Streptomyces > Streptomyces sp. NBC_00576. The sequence goes on from NZ_CP107780.1 coordinate 7,899,225, forward strand.
CCGGCGCAGCCACACGTCGAGTCCGGCGGTGTGGATCCAGTTCCGGATCAGCCGGTACGTCAGGACACAGGACGTGGTGTGCGCGAGCAGATAGAGCGCGATGAGCTCACGCATGAAGGGCGTACGGGCGTAGTACGTGTCCAGGTCCCGCCGACGCTCCACGGGGACGTCCGCGAGCCCGAACAACGCCCACAGCGCGACGATCACGCCCGTGTGACCGACGGCGACCCACCGCATCGCGCGCCGTGCCCTCGCCGAGCGGGCCGGGTGACCGGCGAGGCCGCCGCGCCACGCGATCATCAGCAGCAGACTCGCTCCGCAGAACGCGACGAGGAAGCTGTACACCAGGGGCGCCGCGATGTTGGGCACGCCAGTGACACGGTTGGCCCAGGAGACGGCCGGCGGCGCCGCGAAGACGAAGATGCCGCAGGCGAGCAGCAGCAGACCGCCGACCGCGCGGCGCAGCGGATCCCGCCACAGCCTGACGATGCTGGGCAGCTTGAACACCAGGGCGGCGGCCAGGGCCACGATCGGTGTCCCGAAGACGAGGACGGAGTACGGCTCGCCGGGGAAGCCGGAGGGGTTCATCGCCGCGCGTTTCCGCTTCCTCTGCCGCGATACCCCAGGGAGGCCTGCACGCCACTGCTGCCGGTGCTCGCCGAACGCCCCTCCACCCACGGCCGGAAGACGGTGGCGAGGCGGTGGCCGAACTCCTCGGCGTCGGCCTCGTCGGCCTCACGGGAGCCGTTGCGGGCGGCGACGGTCAGCGCGCTGCCCTGCCAGGACTGCTCGTCGGCGAGTACGCGGGCGGCGGTCGCGCCGACGCTGTGGTGGTGGCAGTGTCCGGCGTGCAGATGCCACAACTCGTGTCCCAGGATGACGAGTTGCTGCACCGCCTCGGCCCGCTCCTCGACGATCACAAGGTCGAAGTCGTGGAACTCCACCCACAGGCCGGTGACTTCGATCTCGTCGGGGAAACGCTCGAAACGCAGCTCGACGCGCCGCCCGCGCCGCGCACTCATCTCCTCGCACAGCGCCCGGCACAACTCCCGCACTCCCGAGGGGCTGTTGTCCTGATCCCGCGCCTGATCCCGTGACGCCTGATCCCGCTCCTGCTTCCGCAGTGCCGTGTCGAGGGCGCCGGTCAGGTCGCGCATCGCACCCCGGGTCCGCAACCGGTGCGCGGCCCGGGCGGGCAGCAGAGCCGCCAGCACACCCCTCGTCGCCTCCCTCATCCCCCGCATCGCTCCCGTTGTCGTCATCGCTCGGTCTCCTCGCCGCCGCTCAGCAGCCCTTCGAGCATCACCGCGAGGGCCTCCTGCTTGCGCGGGGTCAGCTGCCGGCCGCGCAGGGCCAGCGTGACGACACCGTGCCGGGTCGCGAACCGGACCAGCGGGCCCTCCTCGGCGCCGCCGAGTTCCTCCAGCAGGCGGCGGAGTTCACGGTTCAGGACGATGGGCGCGGGGTCGGTGAAGAAGCCGGTGCCCTGCTCGACGCCGAAGTACGCGGCGAGCGCGGTGAGATCGGGAACGTTCGGCATCTTCTTGCCGAGGAGCAGCTGGCGGGCCCACTCGGGGCTGATCGACAGGGCGCCCGCGACCTCCTTGCAGACCTCGGCGCGCTTCCTGCCGCTCGCCGCGAGCCGCGTCTCGTGGAGCGTGTGCACCCGGCGCCGGATACGGCCCTCGATGTCGTCGGCCGACGACTGCGCGCCCTCGGTCAGCAGCGCCTGGATCTCGCCCTCGGTGAGAGCGGTACGGGCCGACAGGACTCGTACGTCCAGGACTTCGGCGCGATCGAGACGCGCCTCGGCGATGCGTTCGTCGAGGCGGGCGAGGGTCTCTGAGAGGGGCTCACTCACGGGCCGACTCTACGTGTCCGGACCTCTGCGCACCAGGAAAATCCAACGATCGTTGGAGGTCACGGAACGATCGTTGGGGGCACCCGCCATTGACGTGCGGACACTCCAAAATTACGGTCCTGTTCGAAGTTACGAGTGGCCACCGATATACCGAACAGCGCAGTGGCGACCGAGAGGAATTCATGTCCCGCACCGCCCGCTTCACGATCGACCCCGCTTTCACCGTCGGCGAGGTCAATCCCCGTCTCTTCGGATCCTTCGTCGAACACCTCGGCCGCTGTGTCTACACCGGCGTCTTCGAGCCCGGCCACCCCGCCGCCGACGAGGCGGGCCTGCGCACGGACGTGCTGGAACTGGTCCGCGAACTCGGCGTCACCACCATCCGTTACCCCGGCGGCAACTTCGTCTCCGGCTTCAACTGGGAGGACTCGGTCGGCCCGGTCGACGAACGCCCCCGCCGGCTCGACCTCGCCTGGCGCTCCACGGAGTCCAACCGCTTCGGGCTCTCCGAGTACATCGACTTCCTCAAGAAGGTCGGCCCGCAGGCCGAGCCGATGATGGCCGTCAACCTCGGCACGCGCGGGGTCGCCGAGGCCCTCGAACTCCAGGAGTACGCCAACCACCCCGCCGGCACCGCCCGTTCGGACCTGCGCGTCACGCACGGCGACAAGGACCCGTTCGGCATCAAGATGTGGTGTCTCGGCAACGAGATGGACGGCCCCTGGCAGACGGGCCACAAGACCGCCGCGGAGTACGGCCGCCTCGCCGCCGAGACCGCCCGCGCGATGCGCCAGATCGAGCCGGACCTGGAACTCGTCGCCTGCGGCTCCTCCAGCCAGGGCATGGAGACGTTCGCCGAGTGGGAGTCGACGGTCCTCCAGGAGACGTACGACCTGGTCGACTTCATCTCCCTGCACGCCTACTACGAGCCCCACGACGGCGACATCGACTCCTTCCTGGCCTCCGCCGTGGACATGGAGTCGTTCATTGACAACGTAGTCGCGACCTGTGACCACGTCGGCGCCCGCCTCAAGTCGAAGAAGAAGATCAACCTCTCCTTCGACGAGTGGAACGTCTGGTACATGACCACCCGGCCCAGCTCACTGCCGGCCGAGGACTGGGCGGAGGCCCCACGGCTGCTGGAGGACGTCTACTCCGTCACCGACGCCGTCGTCTTCGGCTCGCTCCTCATCGCCCTGCTCCGGCACGCGGACCGCGTCACCGTCGCCTGTCTCGCCCAGCTCGTCAACGTCATCGCGCCGATCATGACCGAGCCCGGCGGCCCGGCCTGGCGTCAGACGACGTTCTTCCCGTTCGCGCAGGCCAGCAAGTACGGACGCGGCGAGGTCCTCGACGTACGAGTTGACTCACCGACGTACGAGACGAAGAAGTACGGCGAGACGGACCTGCTGCACGCCACCGCCGTACGCGCCGAGGACGGCACGGTCACCGTCTTCGCCGTGAACCGCGACCGCACCCAGTCGCTGCCGCTCGAAGTCGTCCTGAACGGCCTGGAGTTGACGTCGGTCGTCGAGCACAGCACGATCGCCGACGCCGACCCGGACGCCCGCAACACCCTCGACGACCCGGAGCGCGTCACCCCGCACCAGGCCACCGGCACCACCCTCCAGGACGGCAGGCTGACCGCCGTCCTGGAGCCCCTGTCGTGGAACGTGATCCGACTGGCGTAGATCTCCGACTAACGGCCGGGGGAGGGGACGACCGTCACCGGAACTCCCCCGGCCGTACTCCCGAGCAGCGTCAGCCGTACCTCCCCCGGCCCCGACTCCGTCGTACCGTCCGAAAGCACCGCCAGGGCAAGGGTGTTGGCGCCCCGGGTGCGCAGGATGCCGTTCGGGAGGACGAAGGTGTGCTGGGGGCCGACGTCGTTGACGTACTGGCCCATGTTCCAGCCGTTCAGGAAGATCTGTACGCGGTACGCGCGCACCGGATCGTCCTCCAGCACCAGCCCGATCGACGCGTCGACGCCCGGACCGACGTCGAGCCGGAACCCGGTCCGGTACCAGGCCACCCCCTGCCGTCGTCGCTCGGCACGCGGCAGCTCGACCACGGGCCAGCCGCCGTCCCCGTACCCCGGCAGATGCCAGCCCGACCGTTCCCCGTACAGACCACCGGTGTTGAGCGGCCCACGTACCGGATCGGCCGCCGCCGCAGCCGCGCCCTGCAGTCGCCACCTCACCGCAGGAGAGGCACCCGTGAAGGTCACCGCTGTCAGTCCGCGCGCGACCTTGTGCGTGTCCTGCGTCTTCCCGTCCATGTCGTGCTGCATCCGCCGCACCAGCACGGACAGCACATGCCCGCCGGGCGTGCGCACCCTCTCCGGCACGCCGAAGGTCGTCGTCGCTGTCCAACTCCCCTTTCGTACCGTCTCCTTGTCCGGCACCGGCATCCGGTGCGTGCCCAGCGGCTCACCGTCCAGCCACGCCATCAGCAGCCCCTGCGTCCCGGTGCTGTAGCCGAGGGACACGGATTCCATGCCCGTGGCGTCGGTGAAGGAGCCCCGGTACCAGACGTCCCCGTAGTGGAAGCCGTAGTCGTCGGCGAACAGCACGGGCTGCCCGTCGGGCACGGCGGTCGTACTGAACGTCGAAGTCCGGTCGGCGACAAGCCACTTGGAGTCGTCGAACCCGGGCGCGGACTCGGGGTTCTCCACCTGCCGCCGCCAGCCGCCCAGCACGGGCAGCGCGACCGCCGGGACCCCCGCCAACGGCTGCTCGGCCCGCAGGCTCCCGGAGTCGGTGGCTGACATCTGCAACGCGCCCTGATTCCAGACCACTTCACGCACCCCGTGCGGCGCCCACACCTCCAGCTCGGCGGCCTCGACGGTGTCCCCGGTCAACCGCACGGCGTCGCCCCGCAGTTCGGCGGTCCGCAGCAGCGCCGGCCCGTACACCAGCACCGATCCCGACGGGGTCTCGCGGGGCCAGAGCCGCGCGGAGGTCTCGTCGTCGGCGAGGAGAAGGAGGAGGGGAGCCGATATTCCGCCCCCTTCGACCAACACCCTGGTGAGACCGCCGAGTCGGGCGGTCACCCGCACCCGCCCGTCCGCGTACGAGGACTCCGCGTCCCCCGCCAGTACAGTCACCGTCGGCTCACTCGCGCACTCCAGCGCAGTCACCGTGGTCTCGCCCGCGCGTCCCGTCAGCACGGCGACGTCCCGGCCCCCTGCCGTCAGCCACAGCATCGGCTGGGCGTTGGAGTACGCCAACTTCCTTTGCCCCAGGGCGATTCCGGCGGCGAGGAGACGGGCGTCCGAGGCGGGGACGGTGACCGGCAGCGAGGTCCCGGCGACCGGGAGGGCCGAGCTGACCGACTTCGTGGAGTCGTTGCGCAGGACGTAGATGTGGGCGTCGGTGTCAGGGTTGGTGAGGTGGTAGACCTTGATCCGGCCGTCCCCCGCCGCCACGCCCCCCACAGTTATGTCCTCGGCCGGGTCCAGCTTGGCCAACTCCGGTACGCACCGCACCAGATGCCCGAACTGGTGCATCGGAACGACCTTCGGTGTCGCCAGGCGCCCCTCGTCGAAGGCGGCACCGTAGTCGTACGACGTGTACACCTGCGGGGCGGGCAGCCAGCCCCAACTGGTGCCGCCGAAGGTCATGTAGACGTTGTGGACGGTGATGCCGTTGGCGAGGTTGGTGAGGTAGAAGCGACGTTCGTAGGCCGCGTCCCGGGTCCGCGCCGACCCCGCGTACCCCGCCCCGTCGAACTCGGCCCCGCCCCACGGATCGAACCAGCCGCCCCCGAACTCCGGCACGAACCCCGGGGTTCCTGGACTCGCCGTGGCCCCGCCCTTCTTACCGCCGATGCCGAAGTGCCCCCAGTCGGGCGGGACTTCGTCCGGCGCCGGATAACCGTCGAAGCCGTACAGCCAACGCCCCCGCTCACCGCCGGTGTCGAAGGAGCCGGGCGTCCAGTAGCCGTGTCTGCTCTGGTCGTTGTGAAAGAGGGGCACGTCGATGCCGTCGGCGCGGACCTTGGCGTACAGGTGGGCCATGTAGTCGCGGCCGGGGGGCTTCGTGACGTACGCGTAGTACTCGTTCTCGATCTGGTAGAGCAGGACCGTGCCGTCGCCCCGGGTGTAGAGGTGGCGGGCCACGATCCTGTTGACCGCCGTCAGCCACTCGTCGGCGTACGAGAGGTAGGTCGGGTCGGAGATACGGGCGCGAGCTTTCGTCGCGGTCAGCCAGCCGGGGAAGCCGCCGGCGTCGACCTCGGCGTTGATGTACGGGCCCGGGCGCAGGATGACGTACAGGCCGGTCTCGGCGGCCTGGCGCAGGAACAGGTCGAGGTCGCGGACGCCCGTGAAGTCGTACCGGCCGGGGGCGGGGGAGTGGTAGTTCCAGGCCACGTAGATGCTGACCGCGTTGTAGCCGTGCGCGCGCATCTTCTGGAGCACATCCCGCCACAGGGACGGGCTGGGCAGCCGGAAGGGGTGCATCTCTCCCGACCACAGGACGAGCCGTCGGCCGTCGACCAGGAGGGAGTAGCGGTCGAAGCCGACGGTGTGGTGGCGGCCGTCCGCCGTGGGCGGGTCGGGGGCCGGTCCGGTGGGCGCGGTATGGCCCGCGTACGCCGATCCGCCCGGGCCGCCGGAGTCCATGCCCGCGCTCGCGTTGAGGGAGAGGCCGAGGGCGGCGGTGCCGGCGAATGCGGTGAAGGTACGTCTGCTCAACACCAATGTGGTCTCCTCGGCCGTACGGGGCCCGCGCGTGGGGACAGGGGATACGCGAGTGCGCTGATGCGCGGGTGCGGTCATTGTCCACACCGTGACGACCGACAATGGCCGCATGAGGATCTCGGCGCGGGCGGACTACGCGGTGCGAGCGGTGCTGGAGCTCGCCGTACGGCAGGACGAGGGTGCTGTGAAGGCGGAGACCGTCGCCGCTGCCCAGGCAATTCCGCACAAGTTCCTGGAGGGCATCCTCGGCGATCTGCGGCGCGGCGGGATCGTCGACTCCCGGCGCGGTGGGAACGGCGGCTACCGGCTGGCGCGCGCCGCCGCGGAGATCACCGTCGCGGACGTCGTCCGGGCCGTCGACGGGCCCATCGTTTCGGTGCGCGGCGAACGGCCGACCGGTCTCGCCTACACCGGCCCCGCCGAACCGCTGCTCCCGCTGTGGGTCGCGCTGCGTGCCAACGTCCGCAAGGTGCTGGAGGGGGTGACCTTCGCCGATCTGGCGGCGGGGGAGCTGCCGGAGCCGGTGCGGGGGCTGGCCGAGGAACCGGCGGCCTGGGAGAACCCGTAAGGCGGTCTGGGAGTACCCAATAAAGCGGTCTGGAAGAAGCCATAAACCAGTAAACCCGTATGCCCGGAAGAGCCCAAATTTTCAGTCTTTCAGGGCCGTTTATTGTGCTCCATCGGAGTGTTTCTAAACCACTTTGACGGATGAAGTTCCGGGTTGGTTGTTGACGACCTTCACTCTCCCGATACCTTGACCTCTGCATGTGCATGTAACGGGTGGGGTCTATGTGAAGGGTGTGCGTACGGGGATGAGATCGCTGAGATCGCGTCGAGGGTGGGGCATCGGGGCCGTTGTGGCCGCCGGAGTGTCCGGAGTTCTGATCGTGCAGTCAGTGAGCGGCGGCGGCACGAACAACGCGGCCGACGACGGCAAGCCGGCCTCCGGGCCGATCGCGACCGAGGAGTACGCGACGGCGCTGAAGGTCGCCGCCGACGGCGACTCGGCGACCCTGGCCAAGCGGGACACCAAGCCGTTCAGCATGCTCGGCGTCACCTGGTCCGACCCGTCGGCCACCATGGCGGGCAAGGTCGAGGTCCGTACCCGCGACGCCGGCACCGACAACTGGACGTCCTGGCTGGAGCTGGGCACGGACAGCGGCCCCGGCGAGGAGGGCGCGACCCGCGCCGGTACCGAGCCCGCGTGGGTCGGCGCGTCCGACGGCGTGGAGGTCCGGGTCGACGGCAAGACGTCGGCCGAGCTGCCCAAGGGGCTGCGCGTCGACATGATCGACCCCGGCACCGGTTCGGTGTCGGACCTGGAGCCCGCGGGATATGTGGCGGCTGCGAGCACCGAGTCGCCGGACGCGTCGAGCACGCCGGAGGTGACGGACTCCGCCTCGCCGACAGCGACGGACTCGGCGTCCGCCTCCGCGTCCCCGAGCGAGTCCGAGTCCGCCTCCCCGTCCGTGTCGCCGTCCGAGTCCGCGTCGCCGAGCGCGTCGCCCTCGACGTCCGCGTCGGCGAGTGCCTCGGCCTCACCGTCCGCCTCGGCGAGCACCGGCCCCACGGCCCCGCCGTCCACCGCCCCCAAGCCGCCGATCACCTTGCGGGCGGGCTGGGGCGCGGACGAGTCGATGAGCCCCGAGGCGCCGGAGTATCTGACGGGCGGGATCAAGGCGGTGGTCGTCCACCACACCGCCGAGACGAACGACTACACGTGCGACCAGTCCCCGGCCATAATCCGCGGAATCTACACGTACCACGTCAAGACAAACGGCTGGAAGGACATCGGCTACAACTTCCTCGTCGACAAGTGCGGCACCATCTTTGAGGGCCGCAAGGGCGGGATCGACAAGCCGGTCTTCGGCGCGCACGCCTACGGCTTCAACAGCCAGACCACTGGCATCTCCGTCCTCGGGAACTACAACCTGGTCGCCCCGCCGACGGCAGTGCTGACCTCGGTCGCCCGCCTCGCCGCCTGGAAGCTCGGCCAGTACGGCGTCAACCCGGCCGGGACGACCACGCTCACCGCGGGCGCCGCCGGGACCAGCCAGTACAACACCAGGACGTGGAAGACGGGCGACCAGCTCAGCTTCCCGACCATCCACGGCCACGGCGACGGCTACGCCACCGAGTGCCCGGGGACCAAGCTCTACGCCGCGCTGCCCACCATCCGCAGCTACGCGGCGGGCCCGGTCACCGGTCTCGCCCTCAAATCGGTGACGGGAGCGGGTACTTCGGGCACGCGGACGTACACCAAGTCGGCCGCGACGATCAGTTGGGCGGCGACCACGCCGGCCGCACTGATCACGAAGTACGAGGTGCTGGTCGACGGCAAGGTCGCCGCCACCACCGCCGGCACGGCGACCTCCGGAAAGGTCAACCTGGCGCTCGGCACGCACTCCGTGTCCGTACGGGCCACCCACATCTCCGGCAAGACGACGACCACCGCCGCCGCGACCGTCGTCGCCGAGACGACCGCGCCGACCTTCACCACCGCGCCCAACCTGGCCCTGCGCACCGGCACGGTGAACACGACGGCCGTCCCGGTCACCCTGCAGTGGAAGGCCACGGACTCGGCCGCCCTGAAGGAGGTACGCCTGACGGCGCCGGTCGCCAAGACGTACGGCCCGACGGTCACCAGCGCCGCCCTGACCTCCAAGTCCGGCGCGGCCACGACCTGGTCGATGACGGCGTACGACCAGGCGGGCAACACCAGGGCGGCCTCGGTCGCCGGTACGCCGGTGATCCTCCAGGAGTCCTCGGCGACCCGCACCGGCACCTGGACGACGAAGTCGTCGACCAGCTACCTGGGCGGCAAGTCGTACTCCAGCACCGCCAAGAACGCCGCGCTGACCTGGACGTTCACCGGCCGCTCGGCCGCCCTCGCGGTGTCGCGGGCCTCGACGTCCGGCCAGGTCAACGTCTTCGTGGACGGCGTCAAGGCCGCGACGGTGGACCTGAAGTCGGCGACGACGAAGTACCGCGACGCGATCTGGACGAAGAGCTGGAGCGCGAGCGCCAAGCACACGGTCAAGATCGTGGTCGTCGGCACGAGCGGCCGCCCGGCGGTCACCACGGACGGCCTCGTCTACCTGAAGTAGTACTCCCGGCTCTCCTTCTCCGCGTGAACAACCTGAGTGCCGTCCTCGTACGGTGCTCAGGTTGTTTGCGTTTCCGGGTGGCCCGGAGATGGCTGCGGGTTACACCGAGGGGTGAAACAGGCCGCGCGTGGGAGGGGATTGGCCGGGGATCGACGTGGCTGGTACCTGGCGGGCCACCTATGCTGCGACCGCTCGACCTTCACAGTTCCTTCACTGCTCAATCACAGGTTGAGTGTGGCCATGTACGTGCGCTTGGCATGTACATGACTTCTGCGTGCATGCGTGATTCTCACCCCCCCACTGCAACACTGCGTTGAAAGGGAGAACCATGGCTGGTGGCCTGCTCGTGAGCGGCGCGATTGCCGCTCTGTTCGCCGCTGCGATACCCGCACAGGGTGCCGGGTCGTCCTTCGAGGACCCGCCCCCGGACAAGATCGTCATCAAGGTCGCCACGGTGAACGGCTCCGGCTGTCCCGCGGGTACGGCCGCGGTGGCCGTCTCCGGCGACAACACCGCCTTCACCGTCACCTACAGCGACTACCTCGCCCAGGTCGGCGGCAACTCCGACCCGACGGCGTTCCGCAAGAACTGCCAGATCAACCTGCTGGTGCACGTCCCGGCGGGCTTCACGTACGCCATCGCCAGCGTCGACTACCGGGGCTTCGCCGCTCTCCAGCGCGGCGCGAACGCCATGCAGCGGGCCTCGTACTACTTCCAGGGCTCGCCGAGCACGGCGTTCCGCACCCACTCGTACAACGGCCCGCTCAACGACAACTGGCAGGCCACCGACAGCACCGACTGGGCCCAACTGGTCTGGGCGCCCTGCGGAGTTCAGCGCAACTTCAACATCAACACGGAGTTGCGGGTGAACAAGGGTACGTCGACCGGTACCAGCTTCATGGCGATGGACTCGACGGACGGCGACATCAACACGACCTACCACATGGCGTGGCAGCAGTGCCCCGCGAAGTGAGGGCTGTGGGAGCCGTAAGGGAGTTGTAGCCCCGCCCGGCCGGACGGTGCCCCACGACCGGGGTGCCGTCCGGCGAGCCGGCGGGTGTACGGGGTGCGGACACGGCCGGCCGTGTCCGCACCCCGCTGTGGTGGTTACGGCGGTGCTGCCGACGTCAGCTGCTTTCCACCCCCACGGTCAGTGTTCCCGCGTACCCCGCCGAGGTCGAACTCCCCAGTGCGGTAAGGGTGAGGAGGCCGGAGGCGGCGCCGCCCTCGTCGTAGATCGAGTCCTGGGCGAGGGTGGTGCGAGGAACCGTGTTGACCGCGTAGGTCGAGAGTGCGGCGACCCTCCTCGTGATCGTCTCGCTGAAGTACAGCTGGCCGGTGTGGAGTTCCTGGCCGCCGGTGAACGAGCCGTCGGGCGTGAGCGTGACGTTCGTGTGCACCTTGAGGTGGATGTGGACGCAGCGGCCCCGGTACCAGCCGGGGTAGACGCTGGTTATGGTGGCGACGCCGCTGGAGTTGGTCAGCACCCCGCCGCGCAGGAAGGTGCCGTTGTCCGGTTCGGTGTGGCCGTTCTGGCCGACGAAGCCGGAGTACTCGCCGAGAGCGTCGCAGTGCCAGATCTCGACGAGCGCGTTGCTGAGAGGCGCGCAGGTGTCGTCGTCGACGACGGTGAGGGTGAGTTTGAGGGGGATGCCGGTCTTGTTCTCGTGGATGTCGGCGCGGACGTACTGGCCGTCGAGGTAGTAGGGGCCTTCGGTCATCTCCCTCGTGAGGGTGCAGACGGCTGCGGCGGCGACGGGGGAGGTGGGGGGAGTGGGGGCTCCGGGGGAGGCTGAGGTCACGGCCAGGGCGGCGGCGGTGGCACCTGTGGCTTTCAGCACGGTGCGGCGACCGACCTGGGTGGGGAACGTTACCCATTTCTCTGTCATGAGCACAGGAAGATAGTGGGGAAACCGCCGAAGGTGTGTGGGCTCAGAAAACTGAACAAGTGTCAAGTTACTTGTAGGACAAGGGAGTTGATGGGCTGCAACGGCTCAGCTCCAGCTCGGTGAGGACCAGTTCGGCTCGTTGTACGGCAACGGCCGTCCCGTGTAGGCGTCCAGGAGGACCCGGTCGCCCAGCGGCTGCTTCAGCTCGACCGTCACCTTCTTGCTGTGCATGTCTGCGGTGCAGGCGAGATCCGACTCCACGTAGGCGACGGTCGCCGAGAGCACCACGCTGCCGTCCGTCTCCAGAACCTTCACACGGGGACCGTCGTCGCAGGAGCCGTGGTGCGCCAGCACGGTGACGGTCCGCCCGTCCCCGGACACCTCCACCAGCTGCGGGAGTTGCATCAGTTCGGTGGGCACCTCATCGCCGATTCCTCCGATCGGCGACCGCGGAAGCTTCGACGGGCGCAGCGCGACGCGCCCCAGTGGCTCGTCGTACCCCTCCAGCGTGAACAGCCAGGCGGGTACGGCCGCCGGGCCCCGGCTCGTCGCGATCGTCATCCCACCCAACTTGGCTTCGGTGACGGTGAGATGAGGTTCCTCGGCGCTGTTGAAGCGGTTCATGGCGGTGTACGCCTGTCGCGCGTCCAGCAGGGGTCGGGTGAGCGAGCTTCCGCCCGCCCACTTCGCCTCCCCCTCCTTGGGCGCGGTGGTGGGGAGTTCGCCGTCCAGTACGTAGTTCTCCAGCTGGTGGGCCGTCCTGTCGGCGGCGCTGTGGAAGCCGCCGACAGGCGGCGGGGCCGCGTCGCCCATGGGGAAGTAGCCCTTGCGCCATGCCTCGGCGGACTTGGAACCGTCCCAGGCGTCGGCGACCTGCTGGGCGCGGCCTGCGGTCGGCGACGAGGTGTCCTGGTCGCGGGGCTTCGAGGTGCCGATGTCCCCGGCCTTCTCGCTGCCGCAACCGGCCGCGAACAGGGCGGTGGCGAGGGTGAGAACGAGAGCGAGTCGGGTCGTGGTGCGGGTGGTGTACGTACGCATGGGTCCCCCCGGAGCTGATGCTGTCGGGACTGGGACGCAGGGGACCCGGCTTACGTTCGGTCCTGCGGCTTCCGGGCGACGGTCACGTGAACGGCCGCCCAGGGCCCAGCGGCACCTGGGCGGAGTACACCGGCTCGGTGTGCGTGGCCGGGGCCGACTCGTCGTAGCACTCGATCAGCAACTCGCCGCGCAGGTCGTCGAGTTCGCTCTGGGCTTCCGCGAGGAAGGCGGCGGCCCACGCCTGCAGCGAGGAGTCCCGCAACGCCACGTTCGGAACCTGGCTGAACTCCGGCCCGCCCAGCCCCTGCCACCCGGCCCACGGCTCGTCGTCCGTACGAATGCGCAGGCGGTACCAGTAGGGCTGCCAATAGGGCTTCTTCTTCATGGGTCAGGGCGGTCTCAGGCCCTGACGGCGTACGCGATGAAGCCGGCCCAAATGGTGGGGGAGAGGGTGAGTTGGGGGCCTTCTTTGTCCTTGGAGTCCCGGATGTGGATGGTGCCGGGGCAGGTGGCAACCTCTACGCAGTCGCCCTGGCTGCCGCTGCTGTAGCTGGACTTGCGCCAGGCGAGGGCGACCTCGACGCAGTCGTCGCCCTCGGAGCCGCTGTAACTGCTCTTGAACCAGGCCAGGTTGGGCGTCGTCCTCATAGCGCTCCTCGCATCCGCTCCAGCAGGCTCCGGGATTCCTCCGGTGTCAGAGCCTGTGAGCGCAGTTTCGCATACCGCTGCTGGAGGACGCTGATCTCTTTCGGGTCAGAGATGAGTCGGCCGTTCTTCTGCCCCTCGGAGTAGGCGAACCACTTGTTCTTCGGTGTCTCCAGCAGCCGCAACGGGCCGTCCAGCCCCGCGTGTACGGGTTGCCGCAGCGGCATGAGCTGGACCTCCACGTTCCACTGCCGTTCGATCACGTCCAGCAGGTGGTCGAGCAGCTCCCGGGTGACCTCCTCGCCGCCCGTGTGCCGCTCCAGCACCGCCTGTTCGAGGATGAAGCTGAACGAGCACGGCGGATTCCGCTGCACGGAGAGCAGCTTCTGTCGCTCCAGACGGGCTTCGATCCGCCTGTTCAACTCCTCCTCGACGGGCAGCGGCGGCACGCTCATCGTCACGGCACGCGCGTACGCCTCCGTCTGCAACAGGCCCGGGATCAGGCGGCATTCGTACGTGCACAGGCTGATCGCCGTACCCTCCAACTGCGCCCACCGCCTGAACCACGCCGCCAACCCCGGCTGCCGGTTCAGGAACTCGGCCGCCTTCTTCAGCGCCCCCGTGTTGCCCAGCACCACATCCGCCCGGTCCACGAACTCCGGATCGGGCATCCGCCTCCCCAACTCCACCGAGGCCACCGTGTGTTCGGAAAACCGCACCGCCAGCGCGAGTTCCCTCCTGCTCAACCCCATGTGCTCGCGCAACGCCTGGACCACCGCCCCGAACGTCCGCAAACTGTCAGAGAACTCCGGCTCGCCGCTCATCGTCCCCTGCGTGCTCTCAGCCATCGTCGGCCACCTCTCGCGCACTCGCCCCGCTGCACACACCCGATTCACACATGGTCACGTACAGTGATGAGTACTGTCCAGTCCGTAATCACGTACGCTGCCCCGGCGTACACGGTTCCGACCTGGTGAAGTGCGCCTCCCATCCGCCACATTGGGATCATGAGTGCACCATCAGCCCCTCAATGCCCGGTTACCGTACGTATGTTCACCCAGCGCCTGAGCTCCACCCCACGTGGCGCCCGCCTCGCCCGGCACCTTGCCGTGGGGCAGCTGGATGCCTGGGGCATCCCGTACAGCTCGGACGTCTCCGAGGCCGTCGCGGTGATCGTCGCCGAGCTGGGCGCGAATGCGGTGACCCACGGACGCGTCCCGGGGCGGGACTTCGAGCTGCGGCTCGGGCTCGTCACGGGCAGCGTGCGCGTCGAGGTCACCGACAGCCGCAGCGGCCCGTGCCCGCCGGGACCGAGGGACGTAGGGTCTCCGTTGCCTCTGGCGGAGTCCGGGCGCGGGCTGGTCGTCGTCGACGCGGTGGCGGACCGATGGGAGGTGCTGGACCGGGAGCCACCGGGGAAGACGGTGCGGGCCGAAGTGGATGTGCCGGGGTGGTGGTCGCTGGTGAGGCGCCAGAGGGGTGGGGAAGGTGTAGACGCCTGAGCGTTTGGTCCGCTGTGGGTGCAGGGTCGGGGTTGTGCGGCGAGCGCAAGGAGACGCCGCACAACCCCGCCGTTCTCTTCGCTTCGCGTTGTCAGCTGATGGTTTGGTAGCCGCCCCAGCCATCGCTGACCTTGGACAAGGTGGTGTTCGCACCGCTGATGTCCAGGAAGGTCCACAGAGCGTTGTCACTGAGGGTGAACCATAGGTCGAAGGCGAGACCGCTGTGGTCGGCGTCGCCAGGTGAAGTGATCATTGGCGCGACGGCCGGAGTGAAGTTGCGTCCGGTGCGCACCTTCGTTGAATGGTCGGCCAGACCATCACCGTCGTCGCCAGTGCCTCGGAAGATAAACAGTTCACCAGAGGAGCGATCACGGGCGCCGAGGTCAACACGACCGTCGGCGTTGGTATCTCCCGGAGCGAACAAGTCGTAGTTCTTCCAGTTGTCGTTGCCGATGAGGATAGGTTCGCGGTCGCCGTCGAGACGGTAGTCCGGACCGCCGAAGTACAACCAGAGGAGATTGCCTTCCTTGACCAGGAGGTCAGGGAAACCGGGGATGTCGGAGGTGCCGTCGCCATCGAGGTCCTGTGCGCCGTCCACGTCGCCGACGGCGAGAATCTGGTCAGCGATCTGCCAGTGGTCGTTCTCGGTCCCGTAGGTGGTGAGTTCCTGGCGATTGCCGGTGTCTCCCGAGCAATCGGTACACGCGAACCCATCGCCGTCGTTGGGATGGATCCAAAGGCGTTTAGATCCGGTGGTGTCGTCCTGGCCCAGGGCGATGAGGTCCTCGTATCCGTCACCGGTCCAGTCGCCGCGGTGGGTGATACGGGTGCCGTTCCATGTGGCGTTGGAAGCGTGTGAACTGGCTTCGGTCACGGTGCCGTCACCTGCCCCATAGAAGCGGCGAAGGGCACCGTCCTTGTCAACGGCCCACAGATCAGGATTCCCATCGCCGTTGATGTCACCTGCTGCGTCTGCTTGCTGGAGCCCATTGACGTAGAAAAGGTAGTCGGCTCGGTCAGACTTATTGCCAGCACCATCCACGCTGTGGGCATACACGTGATTGGCACCCGAGGCTGTCGGAGTGATCGTTTTTGTGACTGAACCTCCGGCAGCCGTGGGAGCGACCGTGCGGACCCTGGGGTCCGTATCGGTCCAGTACTCGTACTTCTTCACATCCTTGACGCCACCGCTGGAGAAGGTGAATGAGCCTGGGGTGCGCACCTGGCCGGTAGTGGTGGGCCACCCCTCGCTGCCGTCGGGGAACTGAGGGGAGATGATGCCGGGCGGGATGCTCGGCCGGTTCGGATCGAAGACGAAACGGCAGCCGGCTCCGGCAGGGGTCCAGGCTGAGCCGATTCTATTGTCCTCAGCCTGGACCTTCCAGGAGAAGTTGCCGCTCGCTACCCCCAGGTGAGGCTTGAGTTCTGCGCGTGTGATCTTCACCTTTGCCACGGTGCCGGACGTGACGTAGACGGCCTTGTTGAAGAAGACGCCAGGGCCGTCGTCGTGGTGGCCGGTAGCCCAGAGGTGGAACTGCGCCTTTACGGTGCCACCGTCGGAGTCCGATACCTTCGCCGTCAGGTAGAAGTCGGTGTTGCCGATCGTGCCGTATGGGGCGACATCGCCGCAGCCCTTGGAATTGCGGGTGCTGATTGGTGATGTGTCCTGCGCAGTTGGCGCGTTGGGAAGGGTGTTGTACTCGGTGGACAGCACCGCAGACCTGGCGTCGAACTTCTTCCATCCGTACACGTCGGACTCGTTGGAGGCCGCGAGCTCGAAGGTCATGGTGTTCCACTTGCTCGCTGCGGCATCGGTTGCGCCGGGTGTGACATTGAAGGCAAGGTTGCCTGCCGGACAGCTGGAGCTCCAGCCCTTGGCGTCGGTGACCGTGGCTTGCTTCTCGCGTCGGATCGGCCGGTTGTTCCAGGTGGTGGACGAGTCTATGGAGTCAGTACGCCACACCTCGACCGGTTTGGCCGTACAGGACCAGGACCAGGTGTTCTTGATGCGGAACGTGGACTTGATGACCTGTTTCTTCGTGTTCCAGAGGTTTTTTGTGTTCATGCGGAAGTAGGAGCGAGCCAGTCCATTGGTCTCGTTCTCGTATCCCACACGGGCTGTTGCAGTCGAGGACCCTGAGCCGCCCCAACCTGCGCCGTTGTAGAAGGAGCTGCTGGGGTACTTCTTGTACGCGATAGTCCATGAGTAGCGCGAGCCCTCGACGTATGGGTCGATGTACACCGGGTAGGTGGTTTCGCCGCTGGTCATGAGCCCCGCGTTGGGGGTGAGCCGCAAACTGCCGTCCGTGACCTCGATGGGGATGGCGGCCTGTTGCGCCCCTTGGCCGGGTTCGAACTCGTCACCGTGAGGCGGAATGGCTCTGGGGCCGGCGGCGGTGGCTGACCGGAGACCCGCACCACCTGTGCTGTCGGTTGAACTGTCCCACATGCGTGGTGTCGGTGCCGTGAACAGTTCCTGCCCGCCCGGATCGACGGCGCTCAGATTGCCGTCATTGTCCGCTGTGACAGTCACGCCGTCACTGGACATCTCGTAGCCGATGGTTTTCAGTTCCGGATTCGTCGCAGCCTGGGCGGACTTCACAACGAGCAGTTGGGCGAAACCGGAAGCGCCGGCGCGCAGCTTGAGGTCGACATCGGGCAGTACGTCAGGGTAGATGACGGTGTCATTCGCTATCTGTGGCTCAGGGAGGGCCCTGGGCCAGGACAAGGAGATGCTACGGCCGTCGCGGGTGATGGTTGCCAGCGGTCCCTCGCCGCCGCCGGAGAACTCAAGCCCCACGGTGGTGGCCTTTGGCGTGATCTTGCCGTCCTCACCAACGCTCAGGCTGGTGTTGATGTCCACCAGCCTGTTGGCCTGGCGCGCCCATTGGGCAGTGGCGTAGCGCTCCTCAGTGAAGGTTCCCGTGGGGTTGGCGAACACCTGAGACGTTTCCGTGCGGTGGGAGACAAGTTCTACTGGTTCCCCCGAGTCCGCTGCCTGGGCCAGTGCTTTCGTCTCCTCGGCCGAGTGCTGCTGCCCGACTGGCGGGGAGTAGCGGATGCCGTCTGCGGCTGAGGGCAAGGCTGTAGTCAGCAGTGCCACCATCGCCGCCGCCATGACGGCGGCGATGGGTATGTGGCGCAGTTTTTCTGGCCTGCGCCGTCTTCGATGGGTTCTCACTATGCCTCCCCTTTAGTTTCCTGCACCAGATTTGTGCGCACCATATAACTCTGGCAAGGCGGCGCGAGGAAAGGTTATAAGGGTTTTCCTTGAACACCCACTGTGGCCGATTTTGCTCAATCTAAATGTTGCGAAAAGTGAATTTTGACCGAGTTGCCCAGTAGATATCGGCTGGATTTGGTTGGCCTAAAGTCGCGACTCGGGGTGATGGGTGGAATTGCGTCGCATGATTCCGCTTGTGGTTCGGGCGTCCCGGCGAGAACTCGCCAATCCTGCACCGTGTTCTTTTGAGATGACTTCGCATGATGATAGGTTCCGCAAGATCTTTACTCCTTGGACTTCTCGCGGGGGGAACCATGTTCGGTTGGCAAGCGGAGAGAACGAGACCTAGCCGTGCGGTCAGGAGACGAGTGCGATGGGCGCGTTGGATCGCGGTTTCGTTGGTTGGCTATCTGGTGGCCGGGTTACTGGGCGGGCCGGTTGCGGCTGCTGCGGAACTCGCCCTGGAAAATTTGAATACGCCGAACCCTGTACCTGTCTCAGCGGTCAAAGAACGCCTCGATCTCAAACCCGATCAGACTCGCAAGCAGGCGCGGAAGGAGAACCCGAAGTCCGTTTTTCCGAAACCGGGCACAGTCGCACTGGACATCCCCGGAACTGGAGTCTCGGCGGCTGAGGCTGGAACGCTTTCCTTCCGTATGGGGCGCACCACCGAAACTGCCGAGGTAGGGGAAGGGCCTGAGCAAGCTCAGGTTCAAGTCCTGGACCAGGAGACGGCCAAGGCGATGGGCGTCACTGGTGTTGTCCTAGCGATCCGCCCCCTTGAGGGGAACGGGGGAGCGGTCGACATCACACTTGACTACGCCGATTTCCAGAATGCTTACGGCGGCGATTGGGCATCTCGCCTGACATTGAGAAAACTACCTCAGTGTGCTCTGTCCAGCCCCGCCAAGAAGGGCTGCCGGAAGAGCGAGGAACTCAGGACGAAGAACGATGTCGAGTCCGGGACTTTGTCAGCGTCTGTTGCTCTGCCCGCAGCTCCCTCTTCTATGGAGGGGCGAGAGATGCCCATAGCCAAGGCTGCGGCCGCCACGCATTCCGCGAGCGGCATGGCCGCGAGTGACGGTACCGTGCTACTGGCTGCGACCGCAGCCGCCTCCGGGGCCTCGGGGGACTTCAAAGCCACGTCCCTTGCACCGTCCGCGGCTTGGTCGGCCGGCGGATCCAGCGGTGCTTTCACGTGGACGTATGACATCGATACTCCCGAAGTACCCGGTGGTGTCGCGCCGGACTTGAGCCTGTCCTATTCTTCGCAGGCTGTCGACGGGCGCACGGCCGCCTCCAACAATCAGTCCAACTGGATAGGCGACGGCTGGTCGATGGAGCCCGGCTACATCGAACGCCGCTACGTCTCCTGTGCCGACGATGCCAAGGACGGCAACGGCACTGACAAGAGCGGCGATCTCTGCTGGAAGAAGGACAACGCCGTTCTCAACCTCGGTGGCCAGTCCAACGTGCTTGTCCACGATGCCACCACCGATGAGTGGCATCTGGAGGACGACGACGGCACGAAGGTCGAGAAGTTCTTCAACCCGGCTTCCGGCAGTGGCGACAAGGACGGGGAGTACTGGAAGGTCACCACACCGGACGGCACCGTCTACCAGTTCGGCCGTAACCGACTGCCAGGCTGGAGCGATGGCAAGCCGGAGACCAACTCAACTTGGACAGTACCGGTGTTCGGCAACCACAAGACCGACCTGTGTCATGCGGACGCGTTCAAGGACTCCTGGTGCCAGCAGGCCTGGCGGTGGAACCTTGACTATGTCGTCAATCCACATTCAGATGCCATGGCCTACTACTGGACCAAGGAGTCCAACTACTACGGGCTCAACGTGAACTCGGACACTGGTGCTTCCACCTCTACCGAGTACGACCGCGGTGGCTATCTGGATCACATTGAGTACGGGCTGCGGTCCGACTCGGTCTACAGCCAGAAGGCGGCAGCCAAGGTCAACTTCACAGCCTCTGAGCGGTGCCTGAGTGGCTGTGCCACCTTCGACAAGGAGCATGCGAAGAACTGGCCCGACGTACCCTTCGACCAGTACTGCAAGAAGGGCGATGAGTGCAAGGACCGCTACTCGCCCTCGTTCTGGACCCGAATGCGCCTGAAGAAGGTCGACACGTCGGTGCTGACCGCAGGTAACTACAAGAACGTCGACACATGGGAGCTGACGCAGACCTTCCCGCCCACCGGTGACGGGACGGACCCGGCACTGTGGTTGGCCTCCCTCGCTCGCACCGGCCACACAGGCACTGGTGATGTCGCCATGCCTGCCGTCACCTTCAGAGGCCAGCAGTTGGCCAACCGGGTCGAGGGTGCCACTACGGGCGGCAAGGCCGACCCGGTGCCGCCGCTGGTGCGCTACCGCGTGTATGGCATTGACACGGAGACCGGTGGAACTATCGGTGTCACATACTCGGCCGCTGACTGCAAGGCCGGTGACGTACTCACAGCGTCGTCGAACAAGCGCCGCTGCTACCCGGTGATGTGGTCACCGCCGGACGCCCCGGCCGCCGACTACGAGCCCTACCTGGACTGGTTCCACGCCTATGTCGTCGACCAGGTCCTGGAGTCGGACAACACGGGCGGTGCCCCGACCAAGCAGACCGACTACTCATACCTGGATGGCATGGCTTGGGGCAAAGAAGAGGACGAGTTCGCCAAGGCCAAGCACCTCACGTATGGCGACCGCCAAGGATTTGGCCGGGTCCAAGTCCGCACCGGTGCGCCGGCTTCGGACAAGCAGACCTTGAAGGAATACCGCTACTTCCGTGGCATCAGCGGCGCTGATGTGAAGGACCACGAGGGCATCGGTGTCACCGACCATCCAGCTTTTGCCGGCATGCCTCGCGAGGAGGCCACGTTCAACGGCGACGGCGGCAAGTTGGAGACAACCATCAGCTATGAGCCCTGGCATGGAGCCGCCACTGCCACGCAGCCCAGAACTGGACTCTCGGCGCTCAATGCCTACGCGACCGGAACGGTGAGCGAGAAGAGACGTACGGCTGTCGGCGTCGGATGGCGCTCCACGCAGACCAAACGTTCCTTTGACGCCTACGGACAGGTGACCTCGGAATCCAACCTCGGCGACCTGGCGAAGGCTGGAGACGAGGAATGCACCACAACCAAGTACGCGCGCAGGGACGGCAAGAACATCCTTGACCTCACCAAAGAAATCCGGCACGTCGCGGTCGCCTGCGACAAGAGTCCGCTCCTGCCGGACGACCTGATCTCCGTCGCGCGCTACTACTACGACGACGCCACCAGCATGGACACCACTCCCTCCAAGGGTGATGTCACGCGGCTGGACGAACAGGATGAGACGGGCACTGGCTATCTGACAACTGCGACTCACACGTACGACATCCACGGCCGTGAGCTGACCGACACTAATGCCGATGGCATCACAACCGTCACCACCGAGTACTTTCCCAAAACGATTGAAGCACCATTTTCCAAGACCGAGACGAATGTGCTAGGCCACATTGCCCGCACCGAGTACGACCCGGCTCGCGGGGTGACCACGGCCACCATCGACGCCAACGACAAGCGCACTGACGCCGTTCACGACGGGCTCGGCCGTGTGCGCATGGTGTGGCTGCCCGGCTGGGCCAAGGCGGACCACGGTACTCAGCCGTCAGCCGAGTACACGTACACCATCTCCAAGAGTGCGGCGAATGCCGTAGCCACCAAGACACTGCAGTACGACGGTTCGTACGCCACCAGCTACCAGATCTACGACGGGTTGCTGCGCGAGCGCGAGACGCAGGCCCCGGCGATTGGCACGTCCAACCGGATCATCACTGAGACGTTGTACGACAGCAGAGGCTTCGCCTACAAGTCGTACGCCGCCTACTACGCCAACGGCGCCCCGTCTGCAGGCTTGGACAAGGCTGCAGACAATACGGTGCCCTCCATCGCGGAGAACCTGTACGACGGCATGGGGCGGGTGACTGACGTCCTCACTCGAACCTTCGGCGACGAGAAATGGCGTACCAAGACCGTCTACGGAGGTGATCGTACGACGGTCATACCCCCTAAGGGTGGCACCGCAGCTACCACGGTCACCGACGTTCGTGATCGCACGGTCGAGCGGATCGAGTACACCAATGTCGCTCGAACTGAGTCGCAGAAGACCCTGTACAAGTTTGGGAAGTGGGACGAGCCGGAGCAGGTCATCGATCCAGCTGGAAACACCTGGACGTACACCTTCGACGCCCGAGGTCAGCAGAAGGAGGCAGATGACCCGGACAAGGGAATTAGCAAGACCACGTACGACAAGCTCGGGCGTGCGGTGCAAACCACCGACGACCGCGAAATAACGCTGACGACCGGCTACGACAAGATCGGCCGGAAGACCACCCTCAAGAAGGAGGACACTCTTCTGGCGATGTGGACTTACGACAAGGCGGCCAAGGGCCAGCAAGACAGCAGTATTCGGTACATCGACGGCAAGGAGTACACGTCTACTGTTGATGCGTACAACGATGGTTACCAACCCACGTCCACCACGGTGACCATCCCAGCCGAGGCCGGTGCCCTGGCCGGTGCCTACACGTGGACCTTCGGCTACAACACATACACAGGTCAACAGGAATGGATCAAGCATCCGGCTGTCGGCAATCTGCCGAGCGAACGCGAAACCACCGTCTATGGTGAGGGTAACCTGCCCCAGAAAACCACAGCCGGTTCCGTCACTCTGGTGAACGCGACGTGGCACGACGTCTTCTCCCGCCCTGTGCGCACCGAATACGGGACGCTCGGCAAGAAGGTCTACAACTCAACGGTCTACGACGAGGTCACCGGCCGGACGACCCGCCAGACTACCGACCGCGATCTCGTTCCTCAGCGCATCGATGACGTGACCTATGCGTACGACGAAGCGGGCAATGTCACTGGCATCACCACGGCCAGCGGTCAGGACGCCGAAAAGACCGTGGACACGCAGTGCTTCATCAACGACGCCCTCCAGAGGCTGACTGAAGCATGGACGGCGAAGACCAACTGTGCGGCGTCGCCATCGACGACCACTGTCGGCGGCCCGGCTGCCTACTGGCAGTCCTTCGGCTACGACGCCGTTGGCAACCGCACGCAGCTCACCGAGCATGGCACAGGTGCCCTGGCCGGCGCCGATGCCACCACCACATACTCACTGGAAGCGCCCGACAGCGGTATCTCCCAGGCTCATGCCGTGCAGACAACGACGGTGAAGGGCGGTCCCAACGACGGCCAGAACACGACCTTCACCTACGACGACGCAGGCAACACGACCAAGCGTGTCATCGGTACCCGCACCCAGGAACTTGACTGGGACATTGAAGGCCGTCTCGCGACCTTCACAGGGGCTGGCCGAACAACTAGTTATGCCTACGATGCCGATGGCAACCGCATGATTACGCGTGAGGCGGACGGCAGTCAGACACTGACGCTTCCGGGCGACAACGAACTCAAGGTCACAAAGGACGGGGTGAAGCAAGGAGTGCGCTACTACACCCACGGAGACGAGACTGTCGCCGTGCGTACCAGTGGCGGTTTCTCCTTCCTCATCTCCGACCACCAAGGCAGCGCCATGGCTGCCGTTGCCATGACCACCCTGGCTGTCACCCGGCGCAAGCAACTTCCGTTCGGCAGTGTGCGATCCGAGACCGGAGGTGCGATCCCCGGTACTCGCGGCTTCGTCGGCGGCACCAACGATCCCACCGGGCTCACACACCTGGGCGCACGTGAATACGACCCAGCGTTGGGAAGGTTCATCTCCGTCGACCCGATCATCGACATCGATGACCCGCTACAGATGAACGCCTACGCCTACGCGAACAACCGCCCTATCACGGCCTCCGACCCCGACGGCCAGATGATCTACGACGACGTCACCGGCCTTGGTTACGGCAACGCCAAGGTGATGAAGAACCACTACAAGAGGATCGGCTACCTCGACAGCAAGGGTCGGGCCACAAAGAAGTACAAGAGGAAGCTTGCCGAGCAAAACAGGAGCTGGAACAGCTACTACTCCTCTAGTTACTACAAGAACCAGATGAAGCAGGACCAGCAAGCAGCAGCCGCTCAACTCAAGGCCCAGGCTGAGGCCCGGCGCAAGGCTCAGGAGGCCGAGCGGCGGAAGAAGGACGGCATCTTCGGGAAGATTGCAAGCGGGATCGGGGACAAAGTCGACTCGTTCAAGGAGAACGTGACCAGTGCTGACTGGTGGAAACATAAGGGGGTCGACATCGGCATCGGCATGCTTGCCACAGCAGGAACCGCAGCATGCATTGCCTCCGTTGTCTGCGGTGCCGGACTTTTCACAGTAGGGGCGGCAGGGCTCTTCGTGGCAGGGATGGGGGCCCATATGGCAGTCGCCACTGAGGAGGAGCGAAGGCAAGGGGCGGCACAATTCATGCTGCGAACCGCAAAAGCCGAGGTGACAGGCATGGCCTATGGAACGCTCTTCGGTAGAGGCATGATTGGGGCTGCCCGCAAGGGTGGCAACATGTTCTACTCGCGCTGGGCAGTAAAGGGTGGACATGCCAGAGTTGATAGCATTGTGTTCGGCTCGCGACAGGGAGGGCTACCGCTCTTCTGGAAATCCAAGGGGCTCTTCAAGTAGCCTGATGTGACATTTAAAAGTCGGGGACGGAGATGGCATTGTCTCCGTCCCCGACTTTTCGGTGATATGGGCACACGGTGGAGTGGAATAATGTCGATGACGGATAGAGAATATTGTGCAACGCGTAATCATGTTGAAGTGGATAGAAATAGTGAACTGCCAAGTAGAAATGTGCGACTCTCTGTTTATTCGGTGCTGCGCGCGTGTCGCTTTTGGGTAGCCGTATGGATTATTTCCGCACTTGCGCTTGGATTTCTAGTTGGTTGGCAGGCTGGCGTTCTTGTTCTGATCATTTTCACGTCTCTGTGTGCTGTAGTATTCCTCTATCGAAAAATCAAGGGGCATACGTTCAGGTGTAGTACGTTGGGGGCTCTCGCTAGCTCCTTGCGAGTGGTTGACCTGATTTCTTGATGATGGTGGTGATCAGTGCACCCTCGTATCTGTTGCTAAAGTTTTCGGGTCCCGTTTTGTGATCATCTGCAGGTGATGATATATCGGATTAAGCAGAGGCGTGGGATTTCCTTCCGAGGTGAATTGGCTTGATGTGTGGATTGCGTTGGTTTTTGTGAATTGAGGTGTTGATTTAACGTGTGGTATCTATTGGAATTCCTCTTGCTTGGTGCTATCGCCTTTGGGGCTGCAGCAGTTACCCGCTCAGCAATCCGGAGACGCGCCGCCAGGCGCAGCGCCGAACTGGCCGAATCCGGCTCGACCAAGCTCCCCTGCCGGATGTCTTGGAAGGCCGGCACTGGAAGAAAGAAGTTCGTGTACGGCAAGGTCGTGGCCGGCGCCGATGGGGAACTGGCCTTTTTTCGTCGGTGGAAGGACCCAGTGAAGTTGCCCCGGAGCGAGTGGGTGCGCCGGGAGGAGAGCTGGCGGGCGGGTCTGGTCAACCTGCGTTATACCGCTCCGGGGCAGGGAGAAGTCCGCGTCCTGCTCAGTGAGCAGGACGCCGACACGCTTGAGGGTCTGCTGCGGGGCGAGGGCTGACGCCCGTACCGGGCGTACGGGCGCCGTGCCCCTGGTGGATTCCGGGCGCGGGCTGGTGATCACTGAGCGTTTTCAGCGGTGCCGCTCCAGGGTGAGGATGGCGGCTGCGATTGACGACATGCGGTTCGGGCTGCACCGGGCTTTGCGGAAGATGCGCCAGGACTTCAGTCGTGCGACGCCGCGCTCGACCGGTGCTCGTGCCGCCGAGAGCGCGCGGTTGACGGTTTGCTGGGTTGGTGTGAGGTGGCGGCCGGGTGGGCGTCTGCGTGGTGTTGTCACCCATGGGCCGGCTCCGATGTAGGCGCGGTCGGCAAGGATCGGGACGCCCTGGCGTTCGCAGATCCGGATGATCCGGTGGGTGCGGGCCGCGGTCAGGTCGTGCGCGCGGCCGGGCAGGGCTGGTGAGATCCACAGCAGTCGTCCGGCTGGATCGGTCATCACCTGCACGTTCACTCCGTGGCGTCGGTGTTTTTGGGAGAAGTCGGCCCGGCTGTCGCCGACGCGGTCGCACTCCGCGAGGGTGCCGTCGAGCAGGACGTAGTCGGGGTCGGCTTCGCGCAGGGTCCGCAGGAGCCCGGGTGCGCGGTCGGCGAGCAGGTCGATGACGGCTGCCGTGTAGGCGTGGGCGGTGCCGACGGAGATACCGAAGCCTGCCGCGAGTTGGGCGAGGGTGTCGTGCTTGCGTAGGTACACCAGGCCGACCAGGGCACGCTGGTGCGGTGGGAGCTTGCAGCGGCGGTCACCCTCACGGGTGACGATGAGCATGGTGACCCACTCGACCAGGGCATGAGGCAGGTCGAGTGCGGCAGGATAGGCAACCAACAAGGCTCCTGCGCCAATGAGTTGAGACGTCGAACACCTCCCTCAACGGCAGGAGCCTTGTCCGTTGCGGACGCCGACGTCGTCACCCAATCAGTGGCCACTCTGAAAGAGCTCACTGATGCGGCGGCGGACCGGTGGGAGGTGCTGGACCGGGAGCCACCGGGGAAGACGGTGCGGGCCGAAGTGGATGTGCCGGGGTGGTGGTCGCTGGTGAGGCGCCAGAGGCTGGCACGGGAGTAGGGGCCCTCCCCCCGGCGATCCGCAAGGTATGGGCCGAGTGCCTCACGGCGTGGGCCCGGCTGATGGCGGCGCTGGTGGCCGAGCGCCGCCCCGACCGGCCGGTACCGCCGATGGCCGGTCGGGGCGGTTGCGCATCTGCCGGCCACCGCCATCGAGAAGGGCCGGGACCTGTCCTCGATGGCGGCATCCAGGCCGACAACGCCTACCGGCTGCTGCCGGCCTGGCGGCCCGGCCCTACTTCAGGTGGCGGTCCAGGAACCGGCACCCGTCCTCCAGCTCGAACCACGGGGTGCCGGTGTGCCCGCCCAGGTTGGCGTGCAGCGTCTTCTCTTTGCTGCCGAAGGCGTCGAACAGATCCAGAGCCCGTTGCCGGGGGTTTCCTTCGTCGTCCCACTGCAGCAGGAACAGCAGCGGAATGGTGACCTGCCGGGCCTCCTCGCGCTGGGCGCGGGGCACGTACCCGCCGGCGAAGAAGCCGGCGGCCGCGATGCGCGGCTCGACCGCCGCCAGCCGAATGCCGAGGGCGGTCCACCCCCCGGAGTACCCGACCGGGCCGCCGACCTCGGGCAGCTCAAGAAGGGCGTCCAGAGTGGTCCGCCATTCCGGGACCGCCTTTTCGACCAGCGGGCCGACGAGGGACTCGAAGATCTCGTCGACCGGCTCGCCGGCCTGCATCGCCCGCCGGAGGTCGGCGCGAGCCTGCTCGTCGGCGGCGGAACGGGGCCGGTCACCGCACCCGGCGGCGTCGATGCTGGCCACCGCGTAGCCGCGCGCCGCGGTGTACCGGGCCCGGGCCACCAGCCGGGGTTCCGCCTTGGGAAGGCCGTTGTTGTGGGCCATCAGGATCAGCGGGGCCGGTGCGGCCCCGGAAGATCCAGCAGAGCCAGGCGTCCACAGGGTGCCGGGGATCTCGCCGAGGGTGAATTCGCGTTCGAGGACGCCGTCGTCGAGGCGCTGCTCTGAAGTGAATCGCATGGTCGTGCCTTTCGGGAGTGCTCGTGAACGGCGCTCCCGGACGACCTATCGCCCGACCGTGACCCCGGAGGGGAGCACCCATGTCGATACAGCGTTCACGGGTACCACCTCCTCGTTCTCTCGCACGGCCTCCGGAAAAGTAGCAGTGGTCGCCGTGGTCCGCCAACGGGTTTTTTACGCAGGGCGGGTCAGGACTGGAGCGCGGGCAGGACCGTCTTGGCCGTCACCATGGCTGTGGCGGCGAGTATCACGCCCGCCGTTCTGGTCGCCCCCCCGTCCCGTCCCGAACCCGGGCGAGTGATCAGCCCGCCTGTCCCATGCCCGCCGCGTTCGGCCAGCTCTGCGCGGCGGGCCAGCCCGTCGCCGGGGCCGGGGCGAGGCCCGGGCCGGTGGTGCCGCGGACCTGGGCGGCCGTGAGGCCGTTTCGGGCCGGGACGCCGGAGGGGGTGGGCTGTTGCTGCGGAACCATCTGCTGAGGCTGCGGCTGCTGGGGGATCGGAGGCTGCTGCATCTGCGGCTGGGGGATCTGAGGCTGCGGGACCGGCTGCGGTTGCGGCTGCATGGGCATCTGCGGCATCTGCTGCATCTGCGTGCCGGGGCCGCCGAAGCTCTGGGCACCCCCGCCCCCGTAGCTCTGCGACCCCGCGCCGCCGTAGCTCTGCGCGGTCATCGCCGCCGGCATCTGCATGGCGGCGGGCATCGGGACGGGGGTGGGCATCTGCATGGGGGCCGACATCGGGGTCGGCATGCCGGTACCGGCTGCCGCGGCTGCTGTGAGCCCCGGCATACCGGTACCGAGGGCCTGAGCGGCAAGGCCCGGCATACCGCCCCCGTTGGTGGCACTGACCAGCCGGTCCACCGCCGCCGTACCCGAGCTGTAGTTGGTCCCTGTACTCAGCTCGGGTACGGCGGCTCCCCTCCTGGTCCCGTAGAGCACCTGTTCCAGGCCGGACACCAGGCGACGCACATCCACCTGGGGGCGCACCACGAGACGCAGGAAGCGGCTGGACGAGCCGATCTTGTTGCCGCACTCGCGGACCAGGATGCGATGCTCGGTGAGCATCCGGTCCCTGACCACGGTGCCCTCGGCGCCGACGGGGAGGCGCACGAAGAGGAAGTTGCCCTGTGACGGGTAGACCGTCAGGCCGGGCAGGGAGGAGAGCTGGCTCGCCATGTCGAGGCGGTCCCGGCGCACCTGGTGGAGGCTCTGCATGTACTCCTGGCCGTGCTCCTTGAGCATGAACACCACGTACTCGGCGAAGGCGTTGAGGTTCCACTTCGGCAGCATCGAACGGACGCGGCCCGCGAGCGACGGGTTGGCGACCATGTAGCCGAAGCGGATGCCGTGCAGGCCGAAGTTCTTGCCGAGGCTGCGCAGGACGATGACGTTGGGGCGGATCATCGCCTCCTGCACGACGCTGGGTTCCGCCTCCGCGTCGGCGAACTCGAGGAACGACTCGTCGATGATGATCAGGTCGAGGTCGGCCATCGCGTCCATGAACTGCACGAGCGCGTGCTTGTGCAGGAAGCCGCCGTCGGGGTTGTTGGGGTTGCAGATGACGGCGACGCGGGTGCCGCGCGCGCGGATGAACTCGGCGTACTGGGCGAGGTCGAGGGAGAAGCCGCTGGACTCCTGGAGCGGGAACATGTCGACCCGCTTGCCGGTCTCCATGGGCTGGTCGGTCCAGCGGCCGAAGGTGGGGACGGGGACGGCGAGGGATTCACGGACCAGCAAGTGGTCGATCCATGTGATCAGTTCGGTCGAGCCATTGCCCATCGCCACGGCCTGCGGCGGCAGTTGGAGCAGATTGCACAGCTCGGCGGTGATCGTGTCGGCGCTGCTCGGGTAGTACGTGATGATGTCACGCAGCCGCGCCGCCATGGTGTCCATCATGGCGGGGGTGGGGAAGTACGGGTTGCACGGGATACAGAAGTCGACCGGGCCGGTCCCGTCGCTCTCTCGCGCAAGCGCAGCCATCGAGGGGCTGTGCGCCGCCGTGCTGCGAAAGAGCGAGGTGACGTTGTCGGCCATGGAACCTCCGTATGTGGCGGACCCGTTGGGGAGGACGGGCCCTCCGACTTTGGGTGGCCCGCGCGGGGGAGCACGGGCCGCTCCTAGATACGGATGGCTGTGGGTCGCTGTTCAAGTGCTGTGGTTTCGATGAAAAATTGTGAAGCTCCTGTGAAACCGATCATCACTGTGACCCTCGGTAACACTGTTTACGCGTCGAACGAGTGGATCGTCGTCGTGCGATAGGTCTGGCCCGGACGCAGCACCGTGGACGGGAAGTCCGGCCGGTTCGGTGAGTCGGGGTGGTGCTGGGTCTCCAGGCACAGCGCGTCACCCTGGCGGTGGATGGCGCCGCCGGTGCCGACGAGGGTGCCGTCGAGGAAGTTGCCCGAGTAGAACTGCAGGCCCGGTTCGGTGGTCGCGATCCTCAACGTGCGGCCGGACGCGGGGTCCTTGAGGGTGGCGACGTGCTGGGGCTGGGCAGTGACGCCCTTGTCGAGCACCCAGTTGTGGTCGAACCCCTTGGCGTACAGCAGCTGTTGGTCGGCGACCCGGAGGTCCGCGCCGACCGTCTTGCCGGCCCGGAAGTCGAAGGGCGTGCCCGCGACCTCGGCCTGCTCACCGGTGGGGATGAGGCCGGCGTCGACGGGGGTGTAGCGGGCTGCGGCGATCTCCAGTTCGTGGTCGTTGATCGAGCCGCTGCCCTCGCCGGCCAGGTTCCAGTAGACGTGACTGGTGAGGTTGACGACGGTGACCTGGTCGGTGGTGGCCTCGTAGTCGATGCGCCAGTCGCCGTGCTC
Organism: Streptomyces sp. NBC_00576; assembly: GCF_036345175.1. Classification (NCBI taxonomy): domain Bacteria; kingdom Bacillati; phylum Actinomycetota; class Actinomycetes; order Kitasatosporales; family Streptomycetaceae; genus Streptomyces; species Streptomyces sp. NBC_00576. Next base: position 7,929,653 of record NZ_CP107780.1, read on the forward strand.
GGTGAGGGTGTACGTGACCTTCGTGCTCAGTGTGCCGCAGTAGCCCATCTCGCCGTCGGCGCTGGTGTGCCGGAGGTACAGGCCGACGTCCGAACCCTCCGTGAACGGCTCGATGTCCCACACGGCCTTGTCGAAGCCCTCGCTGCCGCCGTGCAGACTGTTCTCGCCGTCGTTGACGGACAGTTGGTACGACGTGCCGTCCAACGTGAACCGGCCCTCGCCGATGCGGTTGCCGTACCGGCCGATCAGCGCGCCGAAGTAGGGGCTGGAAGCGACGTAATCCTCGACGGTGTCGAAGCCCAGGGAGACGTTGGCGTACCGGCCCTCGCCGTCCGGGATCTCCAGGGACTGCACGATCCCGCCGTACGACAGGACCTTCAGACGGGTGCCGCCGTTCTCCAGCGACCAGCGGTGGATCTGCGTACCGTCGGCGAGTTTGCCGAAGAGTTCCTTCACGGGGTTCACGGGGTTCCTGCCTCCATGGGAAAAGCCGAAGGGTCCCGCGGAGCGGTTGCCCGCGGGACCCATGACAAGCCGTCTGACGAACTGACTTCCTACGAACCGACCTTGCGCTTGTTCCAGACGTCGAACCCGACCGCGATCAGCAGGGCGAGGCCCTTGATGACCTGCTGCCAGTCGGTGCCGACGCTGAGAAGGTTCATGCCGTTGTTCAGCACACCGAGGACGAGACCGCCGATGATGGCGCCGAGGATGGTGCCGACACCGCCGCTCATGGACGCGCCGCCGATGAACGACGAGGCGATCGCCTCCAGTTCGAAGCTGAGGCCGGCCTTCGGCGAGGCCGCGTTCAGACGGGCGGCGACCACCAGACCCGCCACGGCCGCGAGCACGCCCATGTTCAGGAAGACGAGGAAGGTGACCTTCTTGTCCTTGACGCCGGACAGCTTCGCCGCCGGCAGGTTGCCGCCGATGGCGTAGATGTGACGGCCGAAGACGGCGTTGCGCATCACGTAGCCGTAGCCGACAACCAGGATGCCGAGGATGAGCAGGATGATCGGCGCGCCCTTGTAGCTGGCGAGCAGCATGGTGACGGTGAGGATCGCGGCGGCGATGGCGACGAGCTTGAGCAGGAAGAGGTTCCTGGGCACCACTTCTAGCGCGAACTCCTGCTGACGCTTGCGGTCCCGGACCTCCTGGAGAACCGCGAAGGTCAGCAGGGCGAAGCCCAGCAGCAGCGTGATGTTGTGGTAGTTGGTGTCCGGGCCGACCTCCGGCAGGAAGCCGTTACCCATTTTCTGCAGGCCGTCGGGGAACGGGCCGAGCGTCTGGCCCTTCAGGAGCATCTCCGTCAGACCACGGAAGATCAGCATGCCCGCGAGGGTGACGATGAAGGAGGGTATGCCGAGGTAGGCGATCAGGAAGCCCTGCGCCGCGCCGGCCACCGCGCCGATGGCCAGGCACAGCACCAGCGCGAGGGGCCAGGACAGACCGTGTTGCACCGTCAGTACGGCCGCGAAGGCGCCGGTGAACGCCGTGAGCGAGCCGACCGACAGGTCGATGTGGCCCGCGATGATCACCAGCATCATGCCGATCGCGAGGATCAGGATGTAGCTGTTCTGGAGGACCAGGTTGGAGACGTTGCGCGGCAGCAGCAGGTCGCCGTCGGTCCATATCTGGAAGAGGACGACGAGCAGGCCGAGCGCGATCAGCATGCCGTACTGGCGCATGTTGCGGCGCAGGCCGTCCACCACGAGCCGGAGCAGCCCGCCGCCGGTGGCTGAGCCCCCGCCCTTCCCGGGCGGCGCGGCCGCCGGGCTCTTGTCCGTCACGTCCGTGCTCATCGCGTTACCTCTTTGTCCTTCGTCATCTGGCGCATCAGTACTTCCTGCGTGGCCTCGGCCCGCGGGAACTCGCCCGTGAGCCGTCCGGCGGCCATCGTGTAGATGCGGTCACACATTCCGAGCAGTTCGGGCAGTTCGGAGGAGATGAAGACGACCGCCTTGCCCTCGGCGGCCAGCTGGTCGATGACCGTGTAGATCTCGAACTTGGCGCCGACGTCGATACCGCGCGTCGGCTCGTCCAGGATCAGCACGTCGGGACCGGCGAAGATCCACTTGCTGAGGACGACCTTCTGCTGGTTGCCGCCGGACAGCTTGCCCACCGGCTCGAAGACGGTGGGCGCCTTGATGTTCATCGACTTGCGGAAGCCCTCGGAGACCTGCCGCTCCTCCTGCTCGTCGACGACGCCCCGCTTGGCCACCTTGTTCAGGGCGGTCAGGGAGATGTTGCGGTTGATCGTGTCGATGAGGTTGAGGCCGTAGTGCTTGCGGTCCTCCGTGACGTAGGCGATCCCGTGTTCGACCGCCTCCGCGACGGTCTTCGTACGGATCTCCTCGCCGTCCTTGAGGACCGTGCCGCCCGCGTACCGGCCGTAGGAGCGTCCGAAGACGCTCATGGCCAGCTCGGTGCGTCCGGCGCCCATGAGGCCGGCGATGCCGACGATCTCCCCGCGCCGCACCTGGATGGACACGTCGTCGACGACCTTGCGCTGCTGGTCGATCGGGTGGTGCACGGTCCAGTCGCGGATCTCCAGGGCCGGAGCCGCGTTCTTCTCCGCCTCGTGCGGGGTGCGCTCGGGGAAGCGGTGGTCGAGGTCGCGGCCGACCATGCCGCTGATGATCCGGTCCTCGGTCGTCTCAGGTGACTTCACGTCGAGCGTCTCGATGGAGTGCCCGTCGCGGATGATCGTCACCGAGTCCGCGACCTTGCGGATCTCGTTGAGCTTGTGGGAGATGATGATCGAGGTGATGCCCTGGTTCTTCAACTCCAGGATGAGATCGAGGAGTTTGTCGCTGTCCTCGTCGTTCAGCGCCGCCGTCGGCTCGTCGAGGATGAGGAGCTTCACCTTCTTCGACAGCGCCTTCGCGATCTCCACGAGCTGCTGCTTGCCCACGCCGATGTCGGTGACGCGGGTTTCCGGGTGGTCGGTCAGACCGACCCGACGCAGCAGCTCGGTGGCGTGCCGCAGGGTCTCGCGCCAGTTGATGAACCCGCCCTTGGCATGTTCGTTGCCGAGGAAGATGTTCTCCGCCAGGGAGAGATACGGCGACAGCGCCAGCTCCTGGTGGATGATCACAATGCCGTGCTGCTCGCTCGCCCGGATGTCCTTGAACCGGACTTCCTCTCCCTCGAAGAGGATCTCGCCCTCGTAACTGCCGTGAGGGTGGACGCCGGAGAGCACCTTCATCAAGGTGGACTTCCCGGCACCGTTCTCACCGCAGATGGCGTGGACCTCGCCCTGACGGACGGTCAGTGTGACGTCCGACAGCGCCTTTACGCCGGGAAAGGTCTTGACGATCGAGCGCATTTCCAGGACGGGTCCCGCCATGGTCGTGCCTTCCTATCCTTAAGAGCCGACGCTTACTTGAGCTGGTCCGCCGTGTAGTAGCCGCCCTGGACGAGTTCCTTCTCGTAGTTGCTCTTGTCGACGCTCACCGGCTGCAGCAGGAAGGCGGGGACGATCTTGGTGCCGTTGTCGTACGACTTGGTGTCGTTGATCTCGGGCTTCTTGCCGTTGAGGGAGGCGTCGACCATGTCCGTGGCGACCTGGGCGAGCTTGCGCAGGTCCTTGTAGACGGTCATCGACTGCTGGCCGGCGATGATCGACTTCACCGAGGCCAGCTCGGCGTCCTGGCCGGAGATGACGGGCAGCGGCTTGTTCTTGGCGCCGTAACCGTCCGACTTCAGCGCGGCGAGGATGCCGATGGAGATGCCGTCGTAGGGCGAGAGGACCGCGTCGACCCGGCCGCTGGTGTACGTCGAGGTGAGGATGTCCTCCATGCGCTTCTGGGCGGTGGCGCCGTCCCAGCGCAGCGTGGTGACCTTGGTCAGCTCGGTCTGGCCGGACTTGACCACCAGCTTCTTGCTGTCGATGTACGGCTTGAGCACGCTCATCGCACCGTTGAAGAAGTACTTGGTGTTGTTGTCGTCGTTGGAGCCGGCGAACAGCTCGATGTTGAACGGGCCCTTGCCGCTCGCCACACCCAGCTTGTCCACGAGGTAGGTGGCCTGGAGCTCGCCGACCTTCTGGTTGTCGAAGGACGCGTAGTAGTCGACGTTCTTAGTGCCGAGGATCAGGCGGTCGTAGGAGATGACCGGGATCTTGGCGTCGGCGGCCTGCTGGAGAACGTTGTTCAGCGACTTGTTGTCGATGGCCGCGACGATCAGGGCCTTGACACCCTGGGTGATCAGGTTCTCGATCTGCGAGACCTGCTGGTCGGGGTCGTCCTCGCCGAAGACCAGCTTGGTCTTGTAGCCCTTGGCCTGGAGGTCCTTCACGACGTTGGCGCCGTCGGTGATCCAGCGCTCGGAGGACTTGGTGGGCATCGCGATGCCGATGGTGCCGCCCTTGGCGCTGTCCGCGCTCGCGTCGCTGCCACCCTCGCCGCTCTGACCACAGGCGGAGAGGGAGAGGGCGAGGGCGGCGGAGGAGGCTATGGCGGAGAGTACGGCTCTGCGAGAACGCATGATCATCATCCTTGATGTCTTGGGGCGGGCCTGGAGCGGTCTGCGGTACGGGCGCCCGGAAGGTGGAGCGGGTGGGACAGAGATGGGACAGACGAGTCGTGTCGGAGTCTGTGCGACTGCGTCGGGTTTTGTGAAGGGGGTTTGTCCGTAACGTTATGCAGGCGTTTCGAACCGCTTCAGCGCGCCAGGCAGTCGCGAGCCGAGCGGCGCCATGTCGCCGTCCGCTCCGTGCCGTGCGAGAAGGTCCAGGGCGAGCCGGCCGCGCCGCACTCTCTCCTTGGCCGTGTTCAGGGCCAGGTCGCGCATGTGGTTCCCGTAGGGGTAGATCCCGGGCGCCTTCGACAGACCGAACTTCAGGTAGAGCGGTGCGCCGCGCCGGATCAGCTCGGCGACCTCGTACATCCGGATGTAGCCGCCGAGATCGTCGGGGGCCTCGATGTACATGTCCATGGGAGCGGCGGAAACCCGCCGGATCTCGGTGAGGTGATCGAGCGTCAGGTCGCTCGGCACGTTGATCGAGTCGCCGCCGAGGTTCTCGTACACGGCGTACGCGGCCGGGTTCACCGGCCCGATCAGCGCCGACACCTTGAGCGTCGTCTCGGCCGGGATGATCCCGGCGAGCCGCGCCCGGTGCAGGGCCCACAGCACGCCCTCGTCGGCGACGAGCAGGCACTGCACCCCCAGCTCGGTCGCGCGTACGGCGTCCTCGACACACCCGGCGACAGCGTCGTGACCCCGGGCGCGCAGTCCGCCGCCCTTGGAGTCGGTGCGGGTGGAGCCACCGATGTCCCAGGTGCCGCGCGGGCCGGTGAACAGGCAGAGCTCGATGTCGCGCTCGGCCGTCGCCTCCACCATCTCGGTGATCTCGGCGTCGGTGAGCATCCAGACACCGCTGCCCTGGCTGACCCGGTGGATCGGCACATCGAGCCGCGAGGACTCCTTGAGGACCACGCCGAGCGCCTCGGGCCCCTCCACGGAGGGAACCTCGGTGCGCCAGCGGCCGCCGCCGGGGAAGGCGTGCGGAGAGGCGTCGGAGGGATCGAGGGCGGGCGCGTTCAGGCCGAGCGCGGCGAGCGCCTGCTCTCCGGGGCGGCGGGCTGCGGAGGCGGTGGTGTCGGTCACAATCTGTCCTTCAGGGTCGGCAGGTCCGGCAGTTTCGGCGGGTTCGCCAGGTCCGGCGCATTCGGTATTTCGGACATGGTTCGCGGCTCTGGGTGCACAAGACTTTTGGATGTACGCCGGTACGGAGTCGTCAGGTACCCCGTACCGGCGTACGGCTCAGGGGTGTGTCATGGCCGCAGCAGGACCTTTCCGACCTTCGGGTCGCCGGACCCCACCAACTCGATGGCCTGCGGAAACTCCTCCAACGGGAGCTCGTGCGTGACCAGCGGCAGCGGATCGAGGAGCCCGGCCCCGAAGACCCGCACCGTGTGCGCCCAGGCATCCGGCGCGGCACCGAACACGGTGTGCACCTCCAGCTGCCGTACGACGAGATCCGTCGGGTCGAGCCCGTCCGCACCCGGCGCCGGGATCCCCGTAAGGACCAGCCGCCCACCGCGCCGCAGCAGGGCGGCGGCGGTACGCGCGGCGTCCGCGGACCCGGCGGTCTCGATGACGACGTCGAAGTCGTCGGGGAGCTCCTGGTCCTTGGTACGGAAGTCCGTGGCACCGAACTTCTTCGACAGCTCGGCCCGGTCCGGACGCGTCCCCACGACGAGCAGCTCGGACGGCGAGCCCGCCTTCAGGAACTGAATGGCGAACATCCCGAGCGTCCCCGTGCCCACCACGGCGACCCGCTCACCCGGAACGGCTTTCGCCTTGAGCGCGGCGGCCGCGATGCACGCGGCCGGCTCCAGCAGCGCCGCCGCCGTGAGATCCGCGTCCTCGGGCAGAACGTGCAGCAGACGGGCGGGCAGCGTCAGCGTGGTGGCCATCGCACCGGGCTCGGTGAACCCGGTCTCCTCGTACCCCGCCGTGCACAGAGTGGTCTCGCCCGCGTGACAGCGGTCGCACACCTGGCAGTTGCGGAAACCTTCGCCAACCACCTTGCGGCCTACGAGAGTCGAAGGCACCCCGGCCCCGACCGCCGTCACCGTCCCGGACCACTCGTGGCCCGGGATGAGGGGGTAACGGACGTACCCCTCCGGCCTGTTGCCCTGGTAGACCTCGCGGTCGCTGCCGCAGATGCCGGCGGCGTGGACCCGTACGAGGGCCTCGCCGGCCTCCGGCTGACGAGGCTCGTGCGGCACCAGACGGTGCTCGCCCGGAGCCTCGATCACCACGGCGCTGCTCACTCGGTCCCCTTGGGCTTGCGCTGCTCCCAGCCCTCGGCCCACAGGTCGAAGCGGGCCTGCTGCTGCGGGAACTCCGCCGCCGCGTCCACGTCCAGCTCGACCCCGAGGCCGGGCTTGTCGGAGAGGTGGAAGTAGCCGTCCACGACCTCAGGGGCTCCCGAGACGATCTTCTTGATCTCCGCGTCCGCGAAGTCGTTGAAGTGCTCAAGGATCTTGAAGTTCGGGGAGGTGAACCCGACCTGGAGGGAGGCCGCGGTCAGCACCGGTCCGCCCACGTTGTGCGGCGCGACCAGCGTGTAGTGGGTCTCGGCGGTCGCGGCCAGCTTGCGGGTCTCCCAGATGCCGCCGATGTGGCCGACGTCAGGCTGGATGATGTCCACGGCCTGGCTCTCGAAGAGCTCCCGGAACTCGATCCGGTCGTGGATCCGCTCACCCGTGGCCACCGGGATGTCGACCTTGGCGGCGACCTTCTCCAGCGCCTTCAGGTTCTCCGGCGGGCAGGGCTCCTCCAGCCACGCGGGCTTGAAGGGCGCCAGGTCCTTGGCGAGGCGGATGGCGGTGGCGGGCGAGAAGCGGCCGTGCATCTCCAGCATCAGCTCGGAGTCCGGCCCGATGGCGTCGCGCACGGCCTCGATCAGGGAGACCGCGTACATGCTCTCCGCGTGGTCCAGCTCGAAGTGGCCGGTCCCGAAGGGGTCGATCTTGAGCGCCTTGTAACCGCGCTCCATGACTCCCTGCGCCGCCTTGTGGTACGCCTCCGGGGTGCGCTCGGTGGTGTACCAGCCGTTGGCGTACGCCTTGACCTTGTCGGTCACCTTGCCGCCGAGCAGCTGCCACACCGGCACGCCGAGGGCCTTGCCCTTGATGTCCCAGCACGCCATCTCGATGACGGCGATGCCGGACATCACGATCTCGCCGGCCCGGCCGTAGTCGCCGTACTTCATGCGCTTGACCAGATCCTCGACAGCGAACGGGTCGGAGCCGAGAATGTGATTGGTCTGTGCCTCGTGCAGATAGCCGAGCAGCGCGTCGGTGTGGCCCAGCATGCGGGTCTCGCCGACGCCGGTGAGTCCCTCGTCGGTGTGCACCTGGACGTAGGTCAGGTTCCGCCACGGCGTCCCGACCACGTGCGTGCTGATTCCCGTGATGCGCACGGTACTCCCTAAGTCCTCTGTGGCCTGTTCGAGATTTCGTCACTTGTTCGAAATGCTGTCGCGACACTAAGGACGCTTCGGGCAGGGTGTCAATGGGGTGAACGCACAACCCTTGCCACTTCTTGGACTACCGCCATCCGTTCCCACAATGCCGCAGCGACACCCCTCCCGCCCATTGCCTGCCGCGTTATCCAACCGTGACGGCTTCCCTGGCGCAGCCCTCTTGACCGCCGCTGATTGTTAGCGCTCACAATGACCTCCGCTTCACCAGTTCGTCTGACAATGGCATCCGAGGAGGTATGAGCGTTATGTCGACAGTGCCCCAACTCGCCCTTCCGCCCGACGCCTTGGGGCTTTCCGGAATCCCGGCGTGAAGCCGACGGCGCGGAAACACCCGCCCACACCACACGACTTATCCGCAGCAGACCGCCAAGGAGGTGCAGCCGTGGCCCACACCCAGACCAACTCCCAGCTCCGGCCGCCCACCATGGCTGACGTGGCACGCCAGGCCGGCGTGTCCCACCAGACCGTGTCCCGCGTACTGGGGGACCACCCCAATGTGCGGGACGAGACACGGGCCAGGGTGCTGCAGGCCATCGAGGAGATGGGCTACCGCCGCAACTCCTCCGCCCGGGCCCTGGCGACCCGCCGCACCCTGACCCTGGGTGTGGTCGCCTCCAACACCACGCTCTACGGGCCCGCCAGTACGCTGTTCGCGCTGGAGGAGGCGGCACGCGCCGAGGGGTACCTCGTCTCGACGGTCAGCCTGCGCGAACTGACGGTGAAGACACTGTCCGAGGCCCTGCACCGCCTCAGTGAGGGCGGGGTGGAAGGCGTGATCGCCCTCGCCCCGCAGCGGTCGGCGGTCCAGGCCCTCACCGAACTGCGACACCCCTTCCCGGTGGTGGCCGTGGGCACCGGATCCGGCGTGGAGATCCCCAGCGTCAACGTGGACCAGCAACTGGGAGCGCGGCTGGCCACCGGTCATCTGCTGGCCACCGGCCACCGCACGGTCTGGCATCTCGCCGGGCCCGAGAACTGGCAGGAGGCGGTCGACCGGGCCGACGGCTGGCGGGCGACCCTCGAAGCGGCGGGCGTCGAACCGCCGTCGCCGCTGCGGGGAGACTGGAGCCCGCTGTCGGGTTATCGTGCGGGCCAGGAACTCGCCGGCTGGGTGGGTCGCGGTCTGACTTCCGTCTTCGTCGCCAACGACCAGATGGCGCTGGGGGTGCTGTGGGCGCTGCGTGAGGCGGGCGTGCGCACCCCCCAGGACGTCGCGGTGGTCGGCTTCGACGACATCCCGGAGTCGGAGTTCTTCGCCCCGCCGCTCACCACCGTCCGGCAGGACTTCTCGGCGGTCGGCAAGCAGAGCATCGCCCTGCTGCTGGACCTCATCGAGGGCCGGACGCCCTCCGGGACGTCACAGGTCGCCATCGAGCCCCAACTCCTCGTCCGCGCCAGTACGTTCCCGTACGCCCCTCAGTCGGGGACCGCTCCCGGCTGACGCGACACCGACCCGTTCGACGACCGTCCTCGCCCCATCGGCGCGGCCGATATCTCGAACAATGATCGACAGGTTGGACGTATCCCGACCTGTCACACCGAGCCCCACGAGTACCAAAAAGGCACCACCCAGCACCACCAAGCCCCACGAGTACCAACGAGCACCACGAGTACCAGCGGGCCCATCACCGGGCCGGCGGCTCTTCAAAGGAGAAGACACATGCTCAACAGAAGGAACTTCCTCACTGCGGCGGTCGGCGTGGCGGCTGCGACGAGCCTGGCGGCCTGTGCCAAGAAGGACGAAACCGGCTCCACCGGCACCGGCGGCGGCGACGACAAGATCGTCCTCGGCTTCTCCCAGGTCGGCTCGGAGAGCGGCTGGCGCAGCGCCAACACCGACTCGGTGAAGGAAGCCGCCAAGCAGGCCGGCTACAACCTCAAGTTCTCCGACGCGCAGCAGAAGCAGGAGAACCAGATCTCCGCGATCCGCAACTACATCACCCAGGGCGTGGACGTCATCGCCTTCTCCCCGGTGGTCGTCACCGGTTGGGACGGGATCCTGAAGGAGGCCAAGGCCAAGAAGATCCCCGTGGTCCTCACCGACCGCTCCGTCGAGACCACCGACGAGTCCCTTTTCGTCGCCCTGGTCGGCTCCGACTTCACGGACGAGGGCCGCCGCGCCGGCAAGATCCTGGAGAAGGTCCTGGAGAAGGCCGGCAAGAAGGGCCCCATCAAGATCGCCCAGCTGGAGGGCACCACCGGTGCCGCCCCCGCGATCGAGCGCGCCAAGGGCTTCAAGGAGGTCATGGACGCGGACCACGCGGACGACTGGAAGATCGTCGTCAGCCAGACCGGTGACTTCACCCGCGCCGGCGGCAAGCAGGTCATGGCCGCCTTCCTGACGTCCAACCCGGACATCGACGTGCTGTTCGCGCACAACGACGACATGGGCATCGGTGCCATCCAGGCCATCGAGGCGGCCGGCAAGAAGCCCGGCAAGGACATCCTCATCGTCACGGTCGACGGTGTGAAGGACGGCTTCATCGCGATGTCCGAGGGCAAGATCAACGCCATCGTCGAGTGCAACCCGCTGCTCGGCCCCCAGCTCATGGAGGTCGTCAAGAAGGTCAAGAACGGCGAGACGGTCGAGCGCTGGATCAAGACGAAGGAGGGCGACTTCATGCAGGACCAGGCGAAGGCCGCGCTCCCCACCCGCAAGTACTGACCGACCGCACCCATCGGCAGGGAGCCTCCACCCGACCGAAGCCTCCGCACGGAGGGCGGTCCAGGGGGCTCCCTGCGGGCCTGAACAAATCGCAGGCCTGAACGAATCGGGCCTGAGGAAAAACCGTGGGCCTGAACAAGATTCAAGAGGAGCGCTGCCATGGCAGAGCCGCGGCCCGTCCTGGAAATGACGGGCATAGTCAAGGAATTTCCGGGGGTACGGGCTCTGTCGGGTGTCGACTTCCGGCTCTTCCCCGGCGAGATCCACGCCCTGATGGGTGAGAACGGAGCCGGCAAGTCCACCCTCATCAAGGTGCTGACCGGCGTCTACCCGCTGGACGGCGGCACGATCGCCCTCGACGGGCAGCCCGTGCAGATCGACAGCCCGTTCCAGGCACAGCAGGCCGGCATCAGCACCGTCTACCAGGAGGTGAACCTCTGCCCCAACCTGTCGGTGGCGGAGAACATCTTCATCGGACGTGAACCCACCCGCTACGGCCGCATCCAGTGGAGCCGTATGCGCAAGGACGCGGCGGAGCTGGTCGACCGGCTCGGCCTCGACCTCGACGTCACGGCGCCCCTGTCCTCGTACCCGCTGGCCGTGCAGCAACTGGTCGCGATCGTACGGGCGGTGGGCACCGGCGACAGCGACGGCGCCGGAGCCGGCACCAAGGTGCTGGTCCTCGACGAGCCGACGTCCAGCCTCGACCGCGACGAGGTCCTCGAACTGTTCCGCCTGATGCGCCAGCTCAGGGACGAAGGCGTCGCGATCCTGTTCGTCTCGCACTTCCTCGACCAGATCTACGAGATCTGCGACCGCATGACCGTCCTGCGCAACGGCACCCTCGTCGGCGAGCACATGGTCAGCGACCTCGACCAGGTCGGACTGATCCAGCTCATGATCGGCAAGGCCATGGACCAGCTGGAGGGGCTCCACGAGCACCAGCTGCACGCCGAGGTCGGCGAGCCGCTGCTCCAGGCGGAAGGCCTCGGCAGGACGGGCGGTATCGCCCCCTTCGACCTGGAGATCAAGAAGGGCGAGGTCCTGGGTCTGGCCGGCCTGCTCGGCTCCGGCCGTACCGAACTCGCCCGGCTGCTCTTCGGCGCCGACCAGCCCGACAGCGGCAAGGTCACCATCGGCGGCAAGCAGGTCTCGATGAGCGCCCCGAACGACGCCATCGGCGCCGGGGTCGCGTTCTGCTCCGAGAACCGCAAGACCGAGGGCCTGGTACCCGACCTGACGGTACGGGAGAACATCATCCTCGCCCTCCAGGCGTCCCGCGGCTGGACCCGGCCCATCCCGGTCGCCCAGCGCGACGAACTCGTCGCCAAGTACATCAAGGCGCTGGACATCCGCCCCGCCAACCCGGAGGCCCGAGTAGGCCAGTTGAGCGGCGGCAACCAGCAGAAGGTCCTCCTGGCCCGCTGGCTGATCACTCAGCCCAAGCTGCTGATCCTGGACGAACCGACGCGCGGCATCGACGTCGGCGCGAAGGCGGAGATCCAGAAACTCGTGGTCTCGCTCTCCGAGGAAGGCATGTCCGTGCTGTACATCGCGGCCGAACTGGAGGAGGTCCTCCGGCTCAGTCACACCATCGGGGTGCTGCGCGACCGCAAGCTGGTCGCCCAGATCGCCAACGGGCCCGAGATCACCCCCACCCGGATCCTGGAGACCATCGCGAGCGGAGAGCACCAGTGACCACCCCGCCCACTCCCACTCCCCGATGGCGAACGCTGACGCAGCACCACCTGTTCTGGCCGGTGGCCGTGCTGGTCGTCCTGCTGCTGATCAACGTTCCTTTCACCCCCGACTTCTTCTCGATCAAGATGGCGGACGGCCACCTCTACGGCAGCCTCGTCTCGATCGTCCTGTTCGGCTCACCGCTCATCCTGGTGGCGGTCGGCATGACCCTGGTCATCGCGACCGGCGGCATCGACCTCTCCGTCGGCGCCGTGGTCGCCATCACCGGCGCCCTGACCTGCTCGTACATCAGTGACCAGGCCGACCAGGACTCCCTGTCCGGAGTCTTCCTGGCCATGGGCATCGGCCTCGTGGCCGCGGTCGTGTGCGGTCTGTGGAACGGCTTCCTGGTGGCGAGAATGGGCATCCAGCCCATCATCGCGACCCTCATCATCATGGTCGCGGGCCGAGGCGTGGCCCAGCTGATCACCGACGGCCAGATCATCACGATCAACAGCGAGCCGTACAAGCTGATCGGCGGCGGCTACTGGCTGACCCTGCCCTTCTCGATCTTCGTGGTCGCGGCGGTCGTGGCCGTCACGGTGGCCCTGACCCGCCGCACGGCCCTCGGCCTCCTCGTCGAGTCGGTCGGTGGCAACGCCGAGGCCAGCCGTCTGGTCGGCATCAGGTCCATGCGCATCAAGATCATGGTGTACGTCTTCTGCGCCCTGTGCGCCGGCATCGCGGGCCTCATGATCAGCTCCAACACCTCGGCGGCGGACGGCAACAACGCCGGCCTGTGGATCGAGCTCGACGCGATCCTCGCCGTGGTGATCGGCGGCACCTCGCTGCTGGGCGGCCGGTTCTCCATCGGCGGCACGGTGGTCGGCGCCCTCGTCATCCAGACCCTGACCACCACGATCTACACCATCGGCGTACCGACCCAGACCAACCTGGTCTTCAAGGCCGCCGTCGTCATCGTCGTCTGCCTGCTGCAGTCCCCGAAGTTCCGCGCCAAGGTCTTCGGCAACAAGTTCGGCTCCGGAACGGGAACCGGCGCGAAGGGCAGCGGCAAGTCGGCCGCCACCCCGACCGACACCGCCCCGACCACCGCGGCAGCCCCCAAGATGGAGGTGTCGTGATGAGCACGACCACACAGACGCCCAAGACTCAGGGCAGTGGCAAGGCCACGTCCACGACGTCCAAGGCCGCGCGGCTGCTCGGCGACCGGCGTCTGCCCGTCCTGGTGACCGCCGCGCTCTTCATCGCGATGTACCTCGTGGGCCTCGGCCGCTACCAGAACTTCGGCTTCGGTGAACCGCAGGTCTTCCTCAACCTGTTCATCGACAACGGCTACCTGCTGGTCGCCGCGGTGGGCGCCACCTTCGTGATCCTCTCCGGCGGCATCGACCTCTCCGTCGGCTCCGTGATCGGCTTCACGACCATGCTCACGGCATGGCTGGTGGAGAAGCAGGGCCTGCCCATCGTGGTCGTCATCCCCATCGCGCTGGGGGTGGGCGCGTTCGGCGGCTTCCTGATGGGCTATGTGATCCACAACTTCGAGATCCAGCCCTTCATCGTGACCCTCGCCGGCCTCTTCCTCTTCCGGGGCCTGTGCCTGGTCATCAGCAAGGAGTCGATCGCCATCGACGACTCCTTGGTGAGCAGCATGGCGCAGGCGCAGGCGCAGCTGGGGGTGGGCTTCCTGTCGATCGGCGCGATCATCGCGCTGGTGGTCCTGGCCATCGCCTTCTACGTCCTCCACTACACGCGCTTCGGCCGGCGCGTGTACGCCATCGGCGGCAACGAGAACTCGGCCATGCTGATGGGCCTCCCGCAGGGCGGCACGAAGATCGCCGTGTACACGGTGAGCGGCTTCTGCTCCGCCCTGGCGGGCCTGCTGTTCACCCTGTACATCCAGTCGGGCGACCCGCTGCACGCGACCGGCATGGAACTCGACGCGATCGCCGCGGTCGTCATCGGCGGCACGCTGCTGACGGGCGGCTCGGGCTATGTCCTGGGCACGCTGTTCGGTGTCCTGGTCCTGGGCCTGATCAAGAGCATCATCCAGTTCGAGGGGACGCTCAGCTCCTGGTGGACGAAGATCGCGACGGGCGTGCTGCTCTGCGCGTTCATCCTGATCCAGCGGGCCATGACGACCCGTAAGAAAACCTGAGCGTCCGAGCCGAACGGGAAACTCTCCGGCTCGGGGCGGTCCGTCGCGCGTACACCGCGCGACGGACCGCTTCTGCGTGCCAGAACGTGTCAGAAGATGGCGCGGATTGGTCGGGCTTGACCTCAACTGGGCAAACGCGAAACGCGAGTCCCGCACGGAATCTTCACAGGGACTCCTAGGAACGTTCCCTGCGCGGAACTTATTCTTCCCGCGTCATGGACTACTGCCACCAGTGCCAACGGCACCTCAACGGCGCACTCGCCTGCCCGGGGTGCGGCTCATCGATCGCACCTCTCCATACGTACCCGGAGGAGACCGACGCCCGCCCGGATGCGGAGGCGGACGCGGTCGACTCCACCGGTGCTGTCGACGAGGCAGTGCGCCCTGGGCGGGCGGCGGCCCGGAAGGCGGGTCGCGGACGCGGACGCGAGGTGGCTGCCGCTGCCCCCGCCGCAGACGCCCACGAGTACGAGTACGAGTACGAGGCCGAGTACGAGTACGAGCACGAGCACGAAGCCGAGGACGCCGGGCGGGCAAGCGGCAGCCGACGTGACCGCAAGGCCGCGGCGCACCGGCGGCGACGGAAGCGGGCGCTGCTCGTCGCTGCGGGGTTCGTGCTCGCGGCGGGCGGACTGAGCCTCGCCGAGCTGGGCACGGACGCGCCGGGTTCGAACCCGAACGCAGCGACGGCAGACGGCGACACGGCGGACGACACGGCGACGAAGGAGGCCGGCGACAAGGGGTCGCCCCTGTCCGACACGTCGGCCCCGGGGGGTACCGACGCGCCGGACTCGGCATCCCCGGACGCGTCCCCGCCCCCGTCGCCGTCAGCGTCGGAGAGCTCGGGATCACCGTCCCCGTCGGTCTCGCCGAGCGGCAGCAAGGCCCCCCAGTCCGGGCCGATCGGCACGGCGCCGACACCGATCAGGGGGAACTCCTCCCCGACCCCGACACCCTCGACGACCCCGTCCACGGCCCCGACCACAGCGGACCCGACTCCGGAACCGTCGCCTTCGGAGACGTGCGAGAGGTTTCTTTGGTGGTGTAGCTAGGGGGAGGCGGCGGCGGTGGCACTCACACTCGACTCTACGGGGCGTGGAGTTGCCCCTGAGCCGCTTCGCAGTGGCGATCGATTCTGCTTGGTGCGGCTGGCCCGTATGGCGGTCATCGTCATCGGCCTACATTCAGATTCGCTCGCCATCTGCGAGGCCGGTCCGCTCTCTGAATTGAGTGAACGGCACCCTAGGTCCAGCTTGGCGACAGCCCGTTGGGCTCTCCGTACGGCACTGGCTGACCGGTGAGGGCGTCCAGGAGGATGCGGTCAGCGAGCGGCTTCCGCAGCTCAACCTTCACGCTCTGTTCGGTCATGTCAGTGCTGCAGGGGCCGCTCTGTGCCCCGGCGATGGAGGCGTATAGCACTACGTTCTCGTCCGTCTCCAGCACCTTCACGATGGGGCCGTCGTCGCAGGCTCCGTGAGTGGCCTTCACCGTGATGGACCGGCCGTCCATCGCCGTCCCGGCCAGCCGGGTGACACGCCTGAGACCGCCGACAGCCCCTTGCTGAGCCTGTTCGATTGGCGGCCTGGGAAGTTTTGACGGGGTGACTGCGACCCGCTTTAGCGGGGTGTCGTAGCCCTCCAGCGTGAACAGCCAAGCGGGAACGGTCGCCGTGCCTCGGCTCGTGGCGATCGTCGTTTCACCGAGCCTCGCTCCCACCACGGTCAGTTGGGGTCCCTCACCGTTGTTGAGGGCGAATGACTGGTACGCCTTCTTAGCTCCCGACAGTGGGCGGGTCAGAGTGTCTCCGTTTCCCCAGTCCACCTTCTCGTGCTTGGTGGTAGCAGCCGGCAATTTGCCCCGCAGGACGAAGTTCTTGGTCTCGTAGGCTTGCTTGTCTGCCTTGCTACGCCAACCGGATTCCGGTACCTGCACCCCATCGGCCATCGGATAGTAGCCCTCGCCCCATGCAGCGGCGGACGCGGACCCCTGCCAGGCGTCGGCAACTTGACGGGCCCGCCTCTCCTGCTTCTGCAGTGACTGGGCATCGCCATCGTCGGCGCGCGGGCTGTCGCCGCAACCGGCAAGGAGGCAGACACCCAAGAGGGGTGCGAATAGCAGGCCGACGAGGCGTTTCGCTTGCGTGTTCATGGCGTTCCCTTGGAGGCTACCGACGACGGATTCCCTGCTGAAAGCATGGCGCTGATGCTCTTCAACTCCTAGCGCCAGCCCGGTCCACACCTTCGACGCGGCGGGAGGCATACGGGTTCATGCATGGCCTCTCGCGCCGCTTGCGGCGTTTTCGACAAACCGCAAATGGCGAGGGGACGGCGCACGGCTAATAGACCTTCAGGTCTTCCCAGGAGAGCACGAGACCCAGCGGCTCGTACCAAGTGCTGCGGTCCGCTTGAGAGTCGGAATCTCCGCAGGGCTGGTCGGCATAGCTGCCGCCCGACGTGATGCCCAGAGCCGTTTCGCCGCTGAAGAGGGCTCCTCCGCTGTCACCAAACACATCGCAGTTGCTCGCCTCGGTCATGTTCTTGAGCGTGGTGCCTTCGTCGTAGGTAACCGTTGCGTTCGTCGAGAGCACCATGCCCACCAAGTCCTGGGACATGGTCCCCACGCGCTTCACCTTCTCCCCCTCGAACGCAGAGGCTGAACGCGAAATCTGCCCTTCTGAGCCGTCTTTGTACTGGATTGTCCCGTACGGCGTGACATCGGGGTTGGTGTACTTCACCACGCCGTAGTCGGACTGGTTTACGTCGTTTCCGTAGGCCCAGTCGGTGGCCCTCCCCAGGGGAACCTCCCCGCCCCTTCGGCGCCAGGTGACAGCGCCGTTGGCCATGCAATGTCCGGCAGTGATCATGTACTTGTTGCCGTCGTCGTCCTGCACGTTGAATGCGGCACTGCAGGCTCGAGTCCGGGTGATCCCGCCGGAGGTGTAGTCCGATAATATGCCCAGACCGCCGCGCATGGCGTAGGCGGTCGATTCGATCTTGCCAGAGCGTTCCGTTATGTCGACCGCATCTCCAAACCCGGAGGCGGCATTCTCAATCCGGGACCTGTCGGTGGCGGAAACCCCGTCGTAGATCTGTACGTCGACCCGGTTGCCGCTCTGGTCAATGCTCCAGGCGGTGTTGGGGATCCCTGCCAGCTGATCCAGTTTTGCTTTGGCGGAGTCGAGGTCGGCCGTGCTGTGGGGGACGACTTCCGCTACTGCGCCGGCACTTTGCACGGTTTCCGCCGAGGCCTGGTCGGTGACCGCCACCACGAGTCGTCCGTCGCGGTAGTAGACGCCTGCTGCGCGCTCCTTACCCAGCTGGCTGGCGATCGATGCCGCCTTGACTGGATCGGTGAGTGGCGGCGGCGCCGCTTGGGTGGCGGTCGTGGTGGTCAGCGTGAGTACTCCGCCGACCGTCGCCGCGATCATTCCCCGGTGCACGTGACGTCTTCGCATGTACGGTCCTTACCCTCTCGAATGATGGGCCTCTGGTGATCGAAATGCTTAGTGCGAGGCTAGTGGAGCAGCGTTTGGCGAGGGGTGGACCAGGCACGACAATTTCGGCGGTGGCGGTACGTTGACCTGAACTCGCGGGCTGCGGCCAGAAGTGACACCGTGGGGGCGCTTCTCTGGCTTGGCCGCACGGGGGGTGAGTGTCCCGTCCACGTCGAGGAACAGCAGTGGTCGGTTCATGATTCCCCCGGTCTGTTCAAATCCCGGCGTGGTGAGTGTGATCACCGCATCGGAGACGTCCTGGATAGCCCCGCTCGCCGGGCTGAGTCCGCGCTGTTTCGGCAAGTTGGTGACCATGTTGCAGCGCGACGGAGCAGGGCGGTCCGTCGGGGCCGGCCATGGAGCCTGTCGCTGGAAGACCGGGTGCTGCTGGTCACGGCCTACTGGCGCACGAACTTGACGCTGCACCAGCTTGCCCCGCTTGTTCGGCGTCTCCAAGTCCGCAGCCGAAGGAAACAGGGATCACGATCACCAGACGACAAAGCCCCCGCCCTGAACGGGACTTCCCGGACACCTCCAAGCGAGCCCGGACAGGCCGTCGCGTCGAGCGGGCGGGGGCCAATCGCATCGTTCCCAGGCACTGCCACGGGTACCGTTCTGGTGTCGAGTCAGAACGGAGCCCAGTATGCCCCCGCATATGGACGAGCACACGGGCGCACGCATCGCACGCGCGCGCAAAGCCCGCCGGTTGACGCAACGTGAGTTGGCCGATCTCTCGCATGTCTCGTACAGCACGCTGACCAAGGTGGAGCAAGGCAACCTGCCCGCTAGCCCGTCGGTTACCGGGGCGTTGGCCCGCGCCTTGTCCGTGGCGGTGACCGATCTGACCGGGCAGCCCTACCTCGACGAACTGCGACAGGACCAACTGGACGGTCTGATCAACCCGATCCGCGAGGCACTGAACATCTACGACTTGGGCCCCGACCCGGACGTGACCCCGCGCCCGGTGACGGAACTGGAAGCCGACGCGGACAGGCTCTGCGCCATGGTCCGCGCGACGAACATCAAACAGGTCGCCGCCGACCTGCCGGCCCTGATCCACGAGGCCACAACGACCGCGCACATCACACCGATTGACCGCAACTGGCGCCTGCTCGCGAGCGCGTACCGGACCGCGTACGACGTGACCACGAAGCTCGGGTTCTCCGACCTGTGCACGGTTGCTCTGGACCGCCTGGACTGGGCAGCGCAGCGGGCATCGGACCCGGTACTGGGCGGGATGCGTCAGTATCTGCGGGCTCTGGCCTATTTCCGGGCGAGCGACTACCGCACGGGTGGGCGACTGGTCCGCTTGGGAATGGCCACCCTGGAGCAGGCCGAGACGGGCCGCGTTCGGGATGTCCTCACCGGACAACTCCACCTCGGCGCTGCCGTATTGGCCGGCCGCTCCAAGGACAAGGAGACAGCCGAGGGACACCTCGGTGAGGCACAGCGCATCGCCGAGCGGACGGGCCCGGCGGAGAAGGTGCACTGGCTGTCGTTCGGCCCGACCAATGTCGGTGTGCACCGCGTGAGCGTGCTCGCGGAACTCGACCAGTACACCGAGGCCGTACAGGCTGCGCAGGAGATCCCGATTCCGGACGAGTGGCCCCCGTCCCGGCTGGCGCATCACCATGCCGAGGTGGCGCGGGCGGAGATGTGGACAGGTCGTACGGACGCGGCGTTCAAGAGCCTGATGAGAGCACGCAAGCTCGCCCCGCAGCAGACCCGGTACCACCCCACAGTGCGCGAGACCTACTCCGGACTGGAAGCGGCCAGGCGCAGAATGCCGGACACCTTCAACAACTTCGGTTCCTGGCTGGGTATGTGACGCTGCGTCAAGCGAAGGCTGGGGCTATCAGCGATGTCTGATAGTTCCGGCCTTCTGTTGTCCCCACGATGTGGAAGTGCAAAGACCCCCGCGACCGTGCGACCGGTCCGGGGGCGTGGCCCACCACTTCGAGGAGTGATGAACATGGCCGAGCGTAGCGCTGCCGCGCTGCACTGGCTTCTGGTGCCCCTGGTTCTCTGGGGCCTCACCCGTCTGTTCCCACCGACCGGCACCCGCCGGAAGGCACCGACGGCAGTGCGAACCGTCGTGACCGGCAAGAACACAGAGAATCACGCACACCTGGCAGCACGGGTGCCTGCTCAGCATCGGTCGCCGTACAGCACCGACCACGCACCCCTGGACGGCGCGGCATCCCGCCTGTCACGGCCGTACCTGCCCACGGTCGTCGACATGATGTCCGGGGTGGCGGTGGTTCCGTGTGCGGCCCGTGTGCGCCCGTACCTCACGGCACGTGAGCGGGTCGCCCGATGGAGCAGGCGCACGGCCCTGGTGCTGGCCTCGGACTTCGGGGTCGACCTCGACACCAGGGACATCCATTCCGTACTGGACGGGGTGAGGTCCCGATGACCGGCGCGCGGGTCACAGCATCCGTGAGGCTGGCCGAAGACGCCATGCTGCGCGCCTACCGGTTGTGGTTCGAGCACACCCGCAAGTGCGCCGGCTGCAAGAGCGTCCGCAAGGCACTGGACGGCTGTGAGAATGGCCAGGGACTGTGGGGCGCCTACCGCCGCGCATATGCCGGGGGTTCTCGATGAACGCGGCCCCCAGTGCTGCGCAGCGCGAAGACGTGGAGTTCCTGTCGGCTGAGTGCGCAGTCGGCCGACGGGCCGGCTACGAGGCTCTGCACGGGCGGTGCAGCCAGACCGAGGACGTGCCCCTGCCGCACGGCGGAGGCCTACTGCTGATGCGCCGCTGCCCGTGTTCCTGTCACACAACAGAGCGGGCAGCGCTGTGAGGCCCGCCCTCGGCTCGGCTTCGACGCCGGACCACCCCTACGTGTCCGGGCGCTGCACGATCGGCACCCACGGTCGGTGCCGGGACGCGGAGCCCCGCGAGAGCGGCACTCCAGGAGTGCGATACCTGGTGTGCACGTGCTGTTGCCACCGCCTGCCCCTGATCCTGGTGAAGGGGCCCCGGTCATGACCAACGCCCTACCAGCCGGTCGAGTTGGTACCGGGTCTGCTGGGAGATCGCGCGAGACGGGCGGGTGTGGAAACCGGCACACTCACCGGGCGGGATGTACTGAGCATGCTCGTAAGCCTCCGTGACTGCCTTCCGGTGGCCGTCGCGGATCCCGAGGCGGTACGCGCTGCGGCTGACACCTCCGACGGATGGTCGTAAGAGTCGGACACGATGGCCGGCCGCACGCACCAGACCCCGTTCGAGGGGTCGTGGCTGCCCTACTTTGGATGCCCGAATCGACGACAGGGGGAGACGCCGTGATGTCCCACCGCGCCGCCGGGAAGCGACTGGAGTCGTGGAGTGGAACCTTGCCCTGAGGATCCTTTCCGGGGCGGTGTTGGTGGGTGTTGCGGTGGTGAAGGCCGTGGCGCCGAGCCTGACAGAGAACGAGCTCGGCGCCACGGCCGCGGTCGCCGGGACGTGAAGAACCGGCGCCGCGTCTTCGGGGGTAGGGCGCTACGCCTCCACCATCCGCACCAGCAACCCCCGCAACAGCACCCGCTCCTCCTCCGACAGCCCGGCCAGCGGCTCCCGGGCGAAGTTCAGGGAGTCGCGCAGGCTCTGTGCGACCCGGTGCCCCTCGTCCGTGCAGGCGGCCAGCTTCACCCGGCGGTCCGTGGGGTCGGGGCGGCGTTCGACCAGGCCCCGGGACTCCAGTCGGTCCACGATCCCGGTGACGTTCGACGGCTCGCACCGCAGCTTCCGGGCCAGCTGCCGCATAGGCAGGGGGCCCAGGGAGAGCAGGCTCAGCAGGCGTGCCTGTGCCCCGGTGAGGGAGTGCTGGGTGGCCGCGTCCTCGTACTCCTGGTGGAAGCGGGCCACGACCGCGCCGATCAGGTCGACGACCTCCAGGGTCATGGGGTCGCGGGGGCGGGTCTTCTCGGGTGTGGCCATGTTCTCCAGGTTACCCCTTTACTTGACAACCTGAAATATTCAGGAGCATTATTGTTTCACGTACTGAAGCATCTGAGCCGCAGATCACGTAGATCACGTAGATACTCAGCCGCACCGGAAGGCCCCCCTCATGTCCGACGCCCCCACCCCCGCCCTCCCCACCGTCAGCCGCGAATGGCACCTGCTCAGCCGTCCGGTCGGCTGGCCCAAGGCCGAGGACTTCGCCCTGGTCGAGGCCGAGGTCCCGCAGCCCCGTGAGGGCCAGGTGCTGGTGCGCAACCTGTACGTGTCCGTGGACCCGTACATGCGGGGCCGGATGAGCGACGCCAAGTCGTACGTCGCCCCCTTCGAGCTGGGCAAGGTCATGCAGGGCGGGGCCGTCGGCGAGGTCGTCGCCTCCAACGCCGAGGGACTCGACGTCGGGGACCACGTGCTGCACTTCCTCGGCTGGCGCGAGTACGCGGCCGTGAACGCGAAGGACGCCGTCAAGGTCGACCCCGAGGCCGCGCCGCTGTCGACGTACCTCGGCGTCCTCGGCATGACCGGCCTCACCGCCTACGTCGGCCTCCTGCGCACCGCCTCCTTCAAGGAGGGCGACGTGGTGTTCGTGTCGGGTGCCGCCGGCGCAGTGGGCGGCCAGGTCGGCCAGATCGCCAAGCTCAAGGGTGCCTCCCGGGTCATCGGGTCCGCCGGGTCCGACGAGAAGGTCAAGCTGCTGGTGGAGGAGTACGGCTTCGACGCCGCCTTCAACTACAAGGACGGGTCGGTCAGCGAGCAGCTCCGCAAGGCGGCCCCCGACGGCATCGACGTGTACTTCGACAACGTGGGCGGCGACCACCTTGAGGCGGCCATCGGCGCCCTCAGGCACGGCGGCCGTATCGCCATCTGCGGCATGATCTCCGTCTACAACAACACGGAGGCCGCCCCCGGCCCGAAGAACCTCGCTCGCCTCATCGCCACCCGTGGCCGCATCGAGGGCCTCCTCGTCAACGACCACCAGGACCTTCAGCCGCAGTTCGTCGAGGAGGTCGGCGCGTGGGTCCGCTCCGGCGAACTCAAGTACCGCGAGACGGTCGTCGAGGGCATCGAGAACAACCTGGAGGCGTTCCTCGGGGTGCTGCGCGGCGACAACACCGGCAAGATGATCGTCAAGTTCTGAGCCGTCAGGCTTCTTGGCGATACGGCAGCGGCCGCACCCCTGGACGTGGGGTGCGGCCTCTGCCGTTGGGGCCGATGCGTGCGTCAGCCGCGCAGCGCCGCCATGTGCACGGCCCGCACCAACCGCTCGTTCTCCGGCGCCGCTCCGCCCGGGAAGGCGAACCGGCGGCGGGTGTAGCCGTAGGCCAGGCCGCTGTGCGGGTCGGCGAAGGCCTGGGAGCCGCCCGCGCCACTGTGACCGATGGTGCCCGCGCCCAGGAACGGGTAGGCGACGTCCGCGGTCTTCTGCACCGCCTCGAAGCCCTCGGCGACCGTGCCCTGGACGAGCCGTCCTACGGCCTCGGTGGTCTCCTGCGTCATCCGATCTCCTTGCTCGTCATACCGATCGTCACACCGATCGTCGCGGTCGGCACGCTCAGCAATGCACGTGCCACCTGCGCGAACTCCCCCTTGGGGTGGTCCCGGAACAACGGCTCGGTGCCGAACAGCACCGCGTGCGGCCCGCTGACCACCGACGGCTGTCCCGCAGCTGCCGCCGGCCCGCCGGAACCGTCCGCGAACGGCCGCCAGTGCCCGGAGACGAGGAGGTTCCCGGTCCCGTACGACTGGTCGACCCGCACGCCCGGCCCCAGGTCCGTGAACCAGACGGGCGCGTAGACGAATCCGTGCTCAGGCGCCCCGCCGGTGACCGGGCTCAGGCCCGAATTCACGACCCGGACCACGCCGTTGGCGTCCCCGTTCCCCTCGGCCGGCTCGGCCGCCAGCACCCCGGCGGCGGAGTTCAGCGCGGCCCCGGCAACGCCCCGGCCGACCAGTCCCCGGGAGCCGAGGAAGGCGTCAAGTGCCGTACGGGCGGCCGGGTTCAGGCCCTGGTACTCGACGTCCTGCGACACGAACAGCACATCCACCCCGGCCCAGTCGAAACCGGCGTTGAGGACGGCCGTCGACACCGGCGTGACCTCGAAGTTCATCTCACGCAGCGCGAACAGCTCCCCGGGCGTGACGGCTGCCGCGACCCGGGTGCGACGCAGGACGGAGGCTCCGGTGGCCTTCGTCGCGTCGAAGGCCACGTCGTACGTACGGGCCGCCGCGACCGCCTTCGTGCGCGCCGACGCCGGGACGATCGCACTGCCGTCCACTGCCCGCCGTACCGGAACCCCGTCCCGCAGAAGGGAGTTGAGGGCGGCGATCTCACGTGGGTCGTCCAGGCGCAGCCGCAGCTTGCCGTGCGGCGCGACATGTCCGACCCGCGTCGCGGCAGCCACCGCCCGCAGCGGCACCCCCAACAGACTGCCGCTGCGGACCGGTTGAACGGTCGCGCCCCACAACCGACCCAGACTCCAGCCCGAGATGTCGTACATCACCGACACCTTGTCGCTGATGTCCCGCCCGTCGGAGAGCAGCACGTTCGCGAGCCCGCGCTTCGGCTGGCGCATGTCGACGACGTACGAACCCTTCGCGTACGTCCGTCCGCCGAGCCGGAAGGCGTGGCTCGCGCGGGTGACCTGGACGTCGTTGGCGAGAAGGTGGTCGACCAGCCGCGCGGCGGCAGGCGCGGAGCGCTGGGCCGACGCGCCCGCCGGAATGACGTACGCGCGGGGGAAGGCGGTCGTGTAGACGTCCTCCGGCCCGATGCCCGGAACGCCCGGGACGGTCGCCGCCGACACCGGCACCTGGGCGGCCCCCGCAGCGCCGCGCCGGAAGACCTCGATCTGGTCGGCGACCAGTGAAGTCCGATGATCCTGAACGTAGTTGAGCGTCGCGGTGATGGCCGCGTCGGCCACGGCGACGTTGATCGCGGAACGGCGGCGCAACTCGTCGACCGGGAGGGTGTCGTAGGCGCGGTTGTTGACCGTCATCGGGATCTCGACGGTGTGCGCGGCGACCGTGCCGTGGAAGGCCGCGTACTGCGGGGTGAAGATCGGCGGCCAGTCGTCCCAGCCCTCCTGCTGATCACGGAACGGGATCTGGGCGGGCTCGACGCCGTCCTTCCCCGGCGTGTAGCCGAGGCCGTTGACCGCGGCCTCCATCCCGAGGGCGTTGGCGTAGGTGTTCTTCAGGAACAGGTCGTACTCGTAGTTCTCGCCGTGCGGGGGAGTGGTGGGCTCGATGAGGGTGCCGTTGACGTATCCGTGCAGGTCGAGCATGACGGTCGGCTGCTTGTCGATCTCGATCTGCCGCATCGCCCGCCCCTCGGGCTGCGAGGAGGTGACGAAGTCCCGGTTCAGATCGAACCCGTTGGCGTTGGCACGGGTACCGGCGATACGGCCGTCCGGGTTGGCGGTGATGTTGAAGTAGAGCCGACTGTGCGCGAGCAGGTCCCGCGTCCTGGCATCGGTGGCGGTCGCGAGCCGCTCGACAAGCTTGAGGGAGGCGTCGGTGCCCTCCCACTCGTTGCCGTGGATGTTGTTGTTGACGAAGACGGGGGCCTTGTAACTCCGCTTGATCGTCAGGCTGTTGGCGGCGACCGCCGACACGTTCTCGATCAACGCGCGCATGTTCTCCTGGGCGCGCGTCTGCGCCACGCTCTCCGGCGCGGTGACCGTGACGAGGTAGAGCCGGTGCCCGCCCGCCGAACGGCCCGCGACCTCGACGCTCACCCGGTCGCCCAGCTTCTGGAGGGCGTTCAGTTTCGGGGCGATGGCGTGGTACGGGGTCAGGCCCAGCTTGATGGACTTGTCGGCCGGGTTCTCCGGGTCGGGGGAGAGGATCTGTTCGCGGGGGTAGCCGCGACCGGTGTCGGTGAGGTCGGTGACGGGGGCGGTCAGGGCGCGGGTGGCGGCGCCGGCGGGGGTCGTCGCGGCACGCGAGTCGGCTGCGGACCGCCCTCCCTCCGCCCCCGCTCCCTCCACCCCCTCACGGGTCACGGGTTTGCGGTCGGCGGTGGCGGTGTGGGGGGTGAGCAGGAGCGAGCCCGCCGTGGTGACGGCGAGAACGGCGAGCAGAACAGGGCTCGGTGGAACGGGTCTTGTGCGACGCACGCGTACCTCTTCCATTGCTTCCTGTATTTCCTTTGCTTCCTGGGCCTTTGTGTCCTGGGCTTCCTGAGATCGGTACGGCGAGATGTACCTCCTCGACTCAACGCCAACAAGAGGGTCTCGGCGCCGCAGATGCCCCGGATGGCGCATGTCGTGCCTGCTGTACACCGCCGATAGAGTTCTTCCATGAGTGATCTTGCGACAGGTTTCCGCTACCTCCTGAAGGGCCAGCGCTGGGTCGCCCGACACGGCAAGCAGTACGGATTCGGGCTGCTCCCCGGCCTCCTCACCCTCGTTCTCTACGTCGGCGCCCTGACCTCCCTCGCCCTCTACGGCACCGACCTCACCGCCTGGGCCACCCCCTTCGCCGACGACTGGTCGAGCCCCTGGCTCGGCCTCTTCCGCGGCTTCCTCACCGCCCTCCTCTTCGCGCTGGCCCTGCTCCTGTCGGTCCTCACGTTCACCGCGATGACCCTCCTCATCGGCCAGCCCTTCTACGAGAACCTCTCCGAGAAGGTCGACCGGGACGTGTCCCCCGACGGCACGGCCCCCGAGTCGGGCCTGCCGCTGCACAAGGAACTGTGGATCTCGGCCCGCGACAGCCTCAGGGTCCTCGTACGGGCCCTGTGCTGGGCGCTGCTCGTCTTCGCCCTCGGTTTCGTCCCGGTCATCGGGCAGACCGTCGTACCCGTGATCGGCTTCGCCGTCACCGGCTTCTTCCTCACCGAGGAACTGACCGCCGTCGCCCTTCAGCGGCGCCAGGTCGAACTCCGGGACAGGCTCGCCCTGTTGCGCTCCCGCAAGCTGCTCGTGTGGGGCTTCGGCACGCCGCTCGCGCTGGCCTTCGTGGTGCCGTTCGTCGCCGTCTTCCTGATGCCGGGCGCGGTCGCGGGCGCCACACTGATGGCCCGCGACCTGCTCGGCGAGGAGACCCGGGAATCCTCGGAGGACACCGACGATCAGGCGACGTCGGGCGAAGCCTCCTGACCGGAAGCGCCTCCGGAAGCGCCTCCGGAAGCGCCACCGGACGCGTCGACGGCGACGCTCAGGATCGACCGCACCTGGGCGATGATGTCCAGCCGGTTCCGCACGAACTCGGGATCGGTCACGGCCCCGGTCGCCGGGTCGGTGTTGCCCGTCCCGAACTGCAGCACAGGCGTGTGCACATGCCCGCCGGGAAGTGTGGCGCCCAGCCCGAGCCGGTCGCGCAACAGGGTGGCCCGGTAGGCGATCTCGTTGGACAGATAGTCCCCGCCACCCCCGGCCCGCGCCGTCGACCCGGGGGTGGGCCCGTCGGCCCGTACGACGGGACCGGTGCCGCCCGCCGGTATCTCGGTCACGCTCGTGTTGTCGTACACGGGAAAGCGCCCGGTGTTCGCGGCGACAATCGCCTTGTACGGCAAGGTCGTCGACGTCCACTGCGGCTGCGATGCCGGGTCACCGACCGGGACGGTCTCCGTCCGGCCGATGTTCTCGTTGTCCGGGAAGCCGCCCCGCCAGGCCCCGTTGGTCCGCTCCACGTCGAACCGCCCGACCCGCCCCTGACTCACGGTCGCGAACAGATCCACCTTCGGCAGGACCGGCCGCAGCGTCCGCTCCACCGTGCCTTCCGCGAAGTCCTGCCAGCGCACCGGGAACACCGCGGTCTCGACCCTGACACGACCCTCCGCCGTCTCGATCACCGTGCCGTCGAGGGCGAGCGCGGTGGCCCCGGACGGGTTGGAGATCCGTATGTCACGGTCGAGCGTGAACGGATCGAACCCGGTGACGAGAACACGCTTCAGCGTCCCACCGCAGGGATACCGGATCGACGTCTGCCCGCGCGAGTTCCGCTCCAACTCACCGAGCAGCGCCGCCCGTTGGCCAGCGCTCACTCCGAACGACGGCTCCCACGCCCGCAGTTCCCGGGTCATCCCGAGCCGCGCCCAGTACAGCGGCCGGTCGTCGTCCCGGCTCAGGTCGCCGCCGGCCGGCCCGCGCCCCTGCGCCCGGTCGACGGCCCGCCGCCACAGCGCCGCCCCCTGGCGTACGACGAGTCTGCGGGCGTCCGCATACGAGCGCGCCCCGCCGAGGACCCGCGCGAACTCCGGTGCCACGGAGTCGAATCCGGAGCGCCGCAGGATCTCCTGCGGCGCCGCCTTGTCGAGCCGCTGCTCCTCGACGGTCGGCGCGGCCGGGGTGTCGGCGGCCGAGGCGGGGGCGGGCGCCGCGAGCCCGGCCAGTAGGGCGAGTCCGAGGACACCGATCCGTACACGTGCACGTGGAGAACTCAAAGGAGTCAGACCTTCCGTCGTCGTGGGGACACAACAGTGGGGTGCTGCCGGAAGGCCGCAGTATCGCGTGGCTCAAGTGGTCTACGCCATAGTGGGAGGCGGGGAGACGTTCATGGACTCGACGAGGAGACGCCGACGTGACGGACACACCACAGGTCCCGCAGGTAGCACAGGTACCGAACGACAAGGCCCGTGAGGCGGCCGTCGAGGCGGCTCTCGGCAAGCTCGACCTGGACGCCAAGGCCCGGCTGCTGGCCGGCCAGGACATGTGGTCGCTGCCCGAGCTGCCCGAGATCGGGCTGAGGTCCCTGGTCATGTCCGACGGCCCGATCGGCGTCCGCGGCACCCGCTGGACCGCCGACGACCCCTCCGTCGCCCTGCCGTCCCCGACCGCGCTCGCCGCCACCTGGGACCCCGAACTCGCCCGCAGGGCAGGGGTGCTGCTGGCCCAGGAGGCTCGCCGCAAGGGCGTCCACGTACTCCTCGCGCCCACCGTCAACCTGCACCGCTCCCCGCTCGGCGGCCGGCACTTCGAGGCGTACAGCGAGGACCCGTACCTCACCGGGCGGATCGGCGCCGGCTATGTGAACGGCGTCCAGTCCGGCGGCGTCGGCACCACCGTCAAGCACTTCGTCGCCAACGACGCCGAGACCGACCGCTTCACCGTGGACAACCTGGTCTCCGAACGCGCCCTGCGCGAGCTGTATCTGGCCCCCTTCGAGGCCATCGTCAAGAACGCCCACCCCTGGGGCATCATGACCGCCTACAACACGGTCAACGGCACGACGATGAGTGAGCACCGCTATCTGGTCAACGAGGTCCTGCGCGGCGAATGGGGCTTCGACGGCTACAACGTCTCCGACTGGATGGCCGCCCGCTCCACCACCGGCGCGATCAACGGCGGCCTCGACGTCGCCATGCCCGGCCCGAGGACGGTGTACGGCGCCCCCCTCGCCCGGGCCGTACGGGACGGACACGTGCCCGAGGCGACCCTCGACGGCGCCGTACGCAACGTACTGCGCCTCGCCGCCCGCGTCGGCATCCTGGCGGGCGCCGAACCCGCGGTGGCCCACACCGACCTCCCCGCACCGGTCGACGGCGAGGCACTGGCCCGCGAGATCGCCCACCGCTCGTTCGTCCTCGTCCGCAACGAGGGCGCCCTTCCGCTGCCGACGGGACACACCGTCGCCCTCATCGGAGCCGCCGCCCGCGACGCCCGCGTCCTCGGCGGCGGCTCCGCCACCGTCTTCCCGGCCCGCGTCGTCTCCCCGCTCGACGGCCTCACCGCCGCCCTACCCGACGGCACCCTGACGTACGCCGTCGGCGCCGACCCCAACACCGAACTCGCCGTCGCCGACAAGGGGTTCGTCCTGCGCGCAGTCTGCCGCGACACCGCAGGCACGTTCATCGGCACCGGCTCCGCGCCCAGCGGCCAGATCAACTGGATGGGCGCGGACCTCCCTGACGGCGTCACCCACGACCGGCTCCACACCGTCGAACTCACCGGCACCTTCACCCCGCGCGACACCGGCCCGCACACCTTCGGCATCAAGGGCCTCGGCGCCTTCACCCTCACCGTCGACGGCACGACGTACTACGACGACGTCCAGACCACCGACAGCGACGACCCCTTCATCTCGTTCTTCGGCGACCCCGAACCCCACGCCGAGGTCCAACTGACCGCGGACACACCGGTCGAGGTGTCCCTCACCTACGGCGTCACCTTCCCCGACGACGCCGCGATGAAGTCCGTCGGCTTCAGCCTGTGCCACCAGGAACCGCGGCGCGACCCCGACGAACTGATCGCCGAGGCCGCCGAAGCCGCCCGCGCCGCCGACGCCGCCGTCGTCGTGGTCGCCACCACGGACCGCGTCGAGTCCGAGGGCTTCGACCGCACCGACCTCCAACTCCCCGGCCGCCAGAACGACTTGGTCCGCGCCGTCGCCGCCGCCAACCCGAACACCGTCGTGGTCGTCAACTCCGGCTCCCCGGTGGAGCTGCCCTGGCGCGACGAGGTCGCCGCCGTGCTGCTGACCTGGTTCCCCGGCCAGGAGGGCGGCGCGGCCCTGGCGGACGTCCTCACCGGCGCGCGGGAACCCGGCGGCCGGCTCCCCACCACCTGGGGCGCGCTCACCGACGCCCCGGTCACCCGGGTGGCCCCGACAGACGGCGAACTCCCGTACACGGAGGACGTTTTCATCGGCTACCGCGCCTGGGAGAAGGAGGGCCGGACACCCTCGTACCCCTTCGGCCACGGCCTCGGCTACACCGACTGGACGTACGAGACGGTCGAGGCGGAAGGGACACAGGCGGACGGAGTGACGGTCACCGTCCGGGTCACCAACTCGGGCGCACGCGCGGGCCGCGAGGTCGTACAGGCGTACCTCGCACCGACCGTCCCGGACCCCGATCGCCCGGCTCGCCGGCTGGCCGCCTTCGCCGGGATCGAAGCCGCCTCCGGCGAAACAGTGGAGGTGACCCTCGAACTCCCGCGCCGTGCCTTCGAGATCTGGGACGAGTCCGCGGGCGCGTGGGCCTTTGTGAAGGGTTCGTACGAAATCCAGGTGGGCCGCTCGATCACCGACCGCCGACTCACCGCGCCGATTACGGTCTAGCCGAGGGCGGTCCGCCCCACCAGCCGGCCCCGGCCCGGGAACCTGACCCCCGGACCGGGGCTCGCCGGCGGCCTGTATGGACCGGGCGCCCTAAACGCCGCGCACCTCAGCCCCGTACACCGAAACCGAACACCGTCTCCGAGCGGAACGTGTCACCCGGCCGCAGTTCCGTGCTCGGGAACTCGGGCCGGTTCGGCGAGTCGGGAAAGTGCTGCGTCTCCAGGGCGACGCCGTGCCTGGGGCCGAACGGCTCGCCCAAGTGGTCGGCGGTGTAGAGCTGGAGACCGGGCTCGGTCGTCGCCACGGTCACGAACCGCCCCGAGGCCGGGTCGTACAGCTCGGCGACCGCCACCGAATCCGCCGTCCGTCCCTTGTCGAGGGCGAAGTTGTGGTCGTACCAGGCACCCACCTCCCGTTCCGTACGGAAGTCGAAGCGGGAGTCCGCCACCGGCTCGATGCCGGTCGGGATCCGGTCCGCGTCCACCGGGGTGTACCGCGAGGCGCCGATGCGCAGGGCGTGCCCGGACGTGCTGCCGGAGGCCGGCCCTGACAGGTTCCAGTAGGTGTGGTTCGTCAGGTTGATCACCGTCGGCGCGTCCGTGACCACCTCGTACGCGATCCGCAGCGCCCCGTCCACGTCCAGCGTGTACGTCGCCGAGATCTCCAGACGCCCCGGGAACCCCTCCTCGCCGTCCGGGCTCACCCGGGACAGCCGCACCCCGTCCTCGACCGGCTCCGCGTCCCACACCCGCTTGTCGAAACCGTGGATGCCGCCGTGCAGGCAGTTGGGCGCGTTGTTCTGCGCGAGCCGGTACGTCCGGCCGTCCAGCGGGAAGGCGCCGCCCGCGATGCGGTTCGCGTACCGGCCCACCAGCGCGCCGAAGTACGGCTCGGGGTGCGCCAGATATCCGGCCACGTCCGGGAACCCCAGCACCAGGTCCACGAGCCGCCCGTCCCTGTCCGGGACCTCCACCGACTGCACGATCCCGCCGTACGTCAGCACACGCACCCGGACCCCGGCCCGCTCCAGCGTCCAGCGGTGGACGGGGGTGCCGTCGGAAAGTGTGCCGAAGAGTTCGTATCTGTGGGCCATGCGGAAAACCCTAGGTCACCGCCTTCCTGCCGGTGACTCCGCGGTACGCGATCTCGGCCAGCCGCGCCTGCCCGTTGCGGCTCGGATGGAACCAGTCCCAGGGGCTCAACTGCCGCGTCCCGAAGTCGAAGCCGAAGACCGCGCCCCCGTCGAACCGGCACAGCCGGTCCGTGGCGCACACCTCCTTCAGCGCCGAGTTGTACGCCTCCACCCGCCCCTGCACCTCGTCCCGCCGCGCGGTCGCCGCCGAGTCGACCGCGTCCGGGTCACCCAGCATCGACGGACAGATCCCCAGCTTCCACACCGCCTTGCCCAACGCGTTGCCCCGCCCCTGCGACCAGAGCCGCTTCAGATCCGGCACGCTCGCCACATACACCTGGCTCTTGGGCGCGGCCCTACGCAGGGTCCGCAGCGCCTGCGCGAACGACGCCCGGAAGTCGGCCACCGACGTCATCGCCCCCACCGACGCCCGGCACGCGTCGTTGGCCCCCGTCATCACCGTCACCAGCGCGGGCTTGTGGACGGCGGCCTTCGTCATCTGGGCGGGCAGATCGGTCATCCGGGAGCCGCTGACGGCGTGGTTCCAGCTGCGCGCCGCAGCCCCGGACGCCCCCAGCAGCCGTACGGCCAGACTGTTCACGGCCTTGTCGCTGCCGGTCGCCCAGGACACCTCGGGGCAGTCGGACAGCACCGAGCAGGCGTCGAAGCCGCGCGTGATGGAGTCGCCCACGGCGGCCATGGAGGCCGGGCTGCTGTCCCAGGCGGGCGTCGGGGTCGGCGACGGCTTCGCCTTCGCCCGGGTGCCGTCCGGAGCCGGAGACGCGCCACCGGCGGCGTCACACCCGGCGACACCCAGCAGGGCCGCCGACACGACGGCGACGACGGCCCGCGAACGGTGACTTCGTTTCCGCATCCTTTGGTCCCCTCGGTCGGTGTGCAATGCCTCTCGCCCATAACAACGCACGAAAGTTCCCGAACCGAAAACAACTAATGCCTCACACAGTGCAACGTCGCACACCCGTACAAGCGTCCCCCTGGGTGAATGGCGGGCGTTTCATGGCATCGGGACCGACGGTACGTCACACTCCTTGCGCCGCCGCACGGTAGCCTCGCCATCAACGCGGCTGCCCGCCACCGCTGCTCAGCCAGTTCGCAAGATGTCCCGCTCTGTCCGGAGGTCCCAGTGACGACACGTGGAGTTCTGTACGTGCACTCCGCGCCGCGCGCGCTGTGCCCGCACGTCGAGTGGGCCGTCGCCGGAGTGCTCGGCACGCGCGTCAGCCTCGACTGGATCCGCCAGCC
This sequence comes from Streptomyces sp. NBC_00576, assembly GCF_036345175.1. Taxonomy (NCBI): domain Bacteria; kingdom Bacillati; phylum Actinomycetota; class Actinomycetes; order Kitasatosporales; family Streptomycetaceae; genus Streptomyces; species Streptomyces sp. NBC_00576. The sequence continues at coordinate 7,963,010 of NZ_CP107780.1, forward strand.
CGCCGCACCGGGCACCTGGCGCTCCGAGTTCTCCTGGAAGGGCCAGGTCGGCACCGCCTCCAAGCTCGCGTCGGCCCTGCGCGGCTGGCAGTTGCTGCGCTTCGAGGTCACCTCGGAACCCTGCGCCACCGCCGAGGGGGAGCGCTACAGCTGCACCCCCGACCTCGGCATCTACCAGGCGATCACCGGCATCCACGGCGACATCCTCATCCCCGAGGACCGCCTCCGCGCCGCCCTCACCCGCTCCCAGCGCGGAGAGACGGACCTGGAGGCCGAGTTGGCCAAACTTTTGGGCAAACCCTGGGACGACGAGCTCGAGCCGTTCAGATACGCGGGCGAGGGCGCCCCGGTGAGATGGCTGCACCAGGTGGTGTGACTTTCACCAACGGTCGAGCGATATGAGCGATACGCGAAGGCCCCCACCGATCGGTGGGGGCCTTCGCGTACGTACAGCGCGTACGTGCAGCTGTACTTGTCGTCCGTCAGACCGATCGGAACGCCAGCACCACGTTGTGGCCGCCGAACCCGAACGAGTCGTTCAGGGCGGCGATACGACCGTCCACCGGCAGCTTGCGGGCCTCGCCACGCACGATGTCCGCGTCGGCCTCGGGGTCGAGGTTCTCGACGTTGATCGTCGGCGGGGCGACCCGGTGGTACAGCGCAAGCACGGTCGCCACCGTCTCGACACCGCCGGCGCCACCGAGCAGGTGTCCGGTCATCGACTTGGTCGCGGACACGGCCATGTGGTCGACATCATCGCCGAACACATTGCGCAGCGCCTTGAGTTCGGCGACGTCACCCGCCGGCGTCGACGTGGCGTGCGCGTTGACGTGCACGATCTCGGCGGGGTCCAGATCGGTGCTGGCCAGCAGATTCCGCAGGGCCGCCGAGATACCGCGTCCCTCCGGCTCCGGCTGCACGATGTCGTGGGCGTCGGCCGAGATGCCCTGGCCGACCGCTTCCGCGTAGACCCGGGCACCGCGCGCGGCGGCGTGCTCGGCGGACTCCAGGACGACCACGCCGGAGCCCTCACCCAGCACGAAGCCGTCGCGGCCCGTGTCGTACGGACGCGAGGCACCCGTCGGGTTCTCGTTGTTCTTGGACATCGCCATCATGTTGCCGAACGCGGCGATGGGCAGCGGATGGATGGCCGCCTCCGTGCCACCGGCGACGACGACGTCGGCGCGGCCGGTACGGATCATCTCGATGGCGTAGCCGATGGCCTCGGCGCCCGAGGCGCAGGCGGAGACCGGGGTGTGCACACCGGCGCGGGCGCCGACGAGCAGACCCACGTTGGCGGAGGGGCTGTTGGGCATCAGCATCGGGACGGTGTGCGGGGAGACGCGGCGTACGCCCTTCTCCTTCATCACGTCGTACTGGTCGAGCAGAGTCGTGACTCCGCCGATGCCCGAGGCGATGACGGTACCGAGCCGGTCGGGGTCGACGGCCTGGTTCTCGCCCTCGCCCGCGCGGTCGGTGAAGCCCGCGTCGGCCCACGCCTCCTTGGCGGCGATCAGCGCGAACTGCGCCGACCGGTCCAGCCGGCGGGCCTGGGGCCGGGGAATGATCTCGGACGGTTCGACGGCGATCTGCGCGGCGATGCGGACGGCCTGCTCGGCCGCCCACTCCTGCTCCAGGGCACGGACACCGGACTTGCCGGCGACCAGACCCTCCCAGGTAGAGGCCGCGTCACCACCCAGCGGTGTGGTTGCGCCGATACCGGTGACGACCACGGTGCGATTGGTCGGGCTCACGGGAATTCCTTCTCCAACGGATACGGGAGGACAACCCCCGCGTCGGCGGGGAGAACGGCGCCACCGCCGGGTGGCGGGGCTGCGGGACCGATCAGGGATCGGTCCCCATGACCAGCCCTGACGACCGGCCCTGATGACCAGTGCTGATGACCAGTCCTGATGATCAGGGCCGGTGAATCAGTCCTGGTTCTTGAGGATGTACGCGGTGGCGTCGCCGACCGTCTTGAGGTTCTTGACGTCCTCGTCGGGGATCTTGACGTCGAAGCGCTCTTCGGCGGCGACGACGACCTCGACCATGGACAGCGAGTCGACGTCCAGGTCGTCGGTGAAGGACTTGTCCAGCTGGACGTCCTCAACCGGGATGCCGGCGATCTCGTTCACGATGTCGGCGAGACCGGCGACGATCTCTTCCTGAGTGGCGGCCATGGCAGGCGCTCCTTCTTGTGTATCTATCCAGAGAGGGTTGGCAGTTGTCCCCGTTCCGGTTCCGAGGATCCGGTGCGGGGTGCCTAGGGGAGGGTAACGACCGTCGCGGCGTACACGAGACCCGCCCCGAAGCCGATGACGAGCGCGGTGTCGCCGCTCTTCGCCTCGCCGGTCGCCAGAAGCCGCTCCATCGCGAGCGGGATCGAGGCGGCCGACGTGTTACCGGTGGTGCGCACGTCGCGCGCGACCGTGACGTGCTCCGGCAGTTTGAGTGTCTTCACCATCGAGTCGATGATGCGCTCGTTGGCCTGGTGGGGAATGAAGACGTCCAGGTCGTCCGGCGAAAGTCCGGAAGCGTCCAGCGCCTCCTTGGCGACCTTCGCCATCTCGAACACGGCCCAGCGGAACACCGCCTGGCCCTCCTGCGTGATCGCAGGAAACTTGCCGGAACTGTCGTACTCGTTCCACGGTACGGTCTGCTTGATGGTGTCCGACTTGTCACCCTCGGATCCCCACACGGTCGGACCGATGTGCGGTTCCTGGGAGGGGCCCACGACGACCGCGCCCGCGCCGTCACCGAACAGGAAGGCGGTCGCCCGGTCCTCCAGGTCGGTCAGGTCGGACAACCGCTCGACGCCGATGACAAGGACGTACTCCGCCGAACCGTCGACGATCATGCCCTTGGCCAGGGTCAGGCCGTAGCCGAAGCCCGCACAGCCCGCCGAGATGTCGAACGCGGCGGCCTTGGCCGTGCCGAGCTTGTCGGCGATCTCGGTGGCCACGGCGGGGGTCTGCTTGAAGTGCGAGACGGTGGCGACGACCACGCCGCCGATCTGCTGGGCGGTGATCCCCGCGTCGGCGATCGCCTTGCCGGACGCCTCGATCGACATCGCGGCGACGGTCTCCTCGTCGGAGGCCCAGTGCCGGGTCTCGATGCCGGAGCGGGAGCGGATCCACTCGTCGGACGAGTCGATCGTCTCCAGGATCACCTCGTTGGGCACGACCCGGACCGGCCGGTACCCACCCACCCCCAGGATGCGCGCGTACGGGGCACCCTTACTGGGTTTGATCTTCGACATTTGCTCGGGGCTCCTTTCAGGCGCCTGCCGCGTCGGCGGCGGAGGTCGAGGCCAGTGACTCGGCGATGAGCTCACGAGCGGCGTCGAGGTCGGCGGGGGTCTTCAGGGCCAGCGTCTTCACGCCGGGCAGTGCGCGCTTGGCGAGACCGGTGAGGGTGCCGCCCGGGCACACCTCGATGAACGCGGTCACGCCCAGCGTCTTGAACGTCTCCATGCACAGGTCCCAGCGCACCGGGTTGGCGACCTGCCCGACCAGTCGCGCGAGCACTTCCGGCCCGTCCGCGACCGTCTGTCCGTCCTTGTTGGAGACGTACGTGATCTTCGGGTCGCCCGGCGTCAGCGAAGCGGCGGCAGCGGCGAGCACATCGACAGCCGGAGCCATGTGGTGCGTGTGGAAAGCACCGGCCACCTGCAACTTGACGACCTTGCGCACCCCTTCGGGCTTGTCCTCGACGAGGGCGTCGATCTGCTCGACCGTACCCGCGGCGACGATCTGCCCGGCGCCGTTCACGTTCGCCGGCGTCAGGCCCAGCTTCTCCAGATGGGCCACGGTCACCTCGGGGTCACCACCGAGGAGCGCCGCCATCCCGGTCTTCGTGACGGCGGCGGCCTCGGCCATGGCCAGACCGCGCTTGCGTACGAGGGTCAGGGCGGCCGTGTCGTCGAGGACGCCCGCGAGGGCGGCGGCGGTGATCTCACCGACACTGTGACCGGCGACGGCGCCGAGCGTGAGGTCACCGTCCATGGCACCCAGTGCCGAGGCGGACAGTATCCCGGCCGCGACCAGCAGCGGCTGGGCGACAGCGGTGTCGCGGATCGCGTCGGCGTCGGCCTCGGTGCCGTAGTGGACGAGGTCGAGCCCGATGGCGTCGGACCACGCGGCGACGCGCTCGGCGGCACCGGGCAGTTCGAGCCATGGAGTCAGGAAGCCGGGCGTCTGGGCGCCTTGGCCGGGAGCGACGAGTACGAGCACTCTCACACTCTCTCTTGGGTACGGGCACGGCCGCCCGTGGGGACAGGGACGAAGAACAGCAGGGGGTTTTGTAGGACCTCGACAAGACCCTAGGGCTGGTGATCCCCATCGGCCAGGCGCCCCAGGATCAGCGCGATCCGAAGTGTGAATGCGGATCGTACATCTGAAGGTGACCATCCGGTGACGTCAGTCACACGTCGGAGCCGGTAGCGCACGGTGTTCGGGTGAACGAAGAGCATGCGCGCCGCGCCCTCCAGACTGCTCGCCTGTTCGAGATAGACGGCGAGGGTTTCCAGAAGTGCGGACCCGGCCTCCTCCAGCGGTCTGTAGATCTCCTCCACCAACTGGTCGCGCGCCCCCGGGTCACCGGCGATCGCGCGTTCCGGCAGGAGATCATCGGCGAGTACCGGACGCGGTGCGTCCTGCCAGGCCAAACAGGCCTTGAGCCCTGCGGCGGCGGCCTGCGCGGACCGGGTGGCGGCGAGCAGATCGGGCACGATGGGCCCCGCGACCACCGGCCCGGCGGCATAAGGCCCGATCAGCGACTTGGCAACGGCGATCGGATTGTCGTTGCCGCCCGCGATGACGACGAGCCGATCGCCCAGGACACCGGTCAGTACCTGCAACTTGGCGTGCCGGGCGGCCCGGCGGATCGCCTCGACGGTCAATTCACTGTCACCGTCGGGTGCGGTGCCCAGCAGTACGCACACATGGTCGGGCGAGTTCCAGCCAAGCGCGGCGGCCCGCGACACGGCACCCTCGTCGGCCTCGCCGCTGAGCACGGCGTTGACGACGAGCGACTCCAGCCGGGCGTCCCAGGCACCCCGTGCCTCGGCGGCCTGGGCGTACACCTGTGCGGTGGCGAAAGCGATCTCGCGGGCGTAGACGAGCAGCGCCTCACGCAGCATGGACTCGTCACCGGGAGCGGCCACCTCGTCGATGGCGCTCTCCATGACCTCGATGGTCGTACGGACCATCTCGACGGTCTGGCGCAGGGTGATCGCCCTGGTCAGCTCGCGGGGAGCGGTACCGAAGACGTCCGTGGAGATGGCCTGCGGAGCATCGGGATGCCGGAACCACTCGGTGAAGGCGGCGATGCCGGCCTGGGCGACCAGCCCGATCCAGGAACGGTTCTCCGGGGGCATCGCCCGGTACCACGACAGCGTCTCGTCCATGCGCGTGATCGCCTGCGCGGCGAGACTCCCGGACGACTTCTCCAGCCGCTTCAAGGTCCCCGGGTGCGGGTGTTCGGGACGTGCGGTGGGCGCGGGGTGGTGGGATTCGGGTTCGGGCACGGAACAAGACTGCCTTATCGGGACGGGAGCGTGCGGCGTCGGGTCTACGGTGGGCCTGTGATGGATGTACGGCGTGCGCACGAGCGCTATCCAGGGGGCGACCCGGCGGCCGGTATCGAATCGTGGCACGCCTTCTCCTTCGGCCCCCACTACGACCCGGACAACCTGCGCTTCGGCGCGCTGATCGCCTGCAACGAGGAACGTCTCGCGCCCGGCGCCGGCTTCGACGAACACCCGCACAGCCACACCGAGATCGTGACGTGGGTGACAGAGGGGGCGCTCACCCACCGCGACTCGACGGGCCACGAGACGGTGGTGCGCCCGGGAGACGTGCAGCGCCTGAGCGCGGCGGGGGGCGTACGCCACGTGGAACGCAACGAGGGGCCCACCCCTCTGACCTTCATCCAGATGTGGCTGGCCCCTCTGACCCTCGGCGGCACCCCGTCCTACGAGACCGTCCACGGCATCGCGGACTCCACGCCGTACGCGGTCCCCGAGGCGGGCGCGATGCTGCACGTACGGCGCTTGTCGGCGGGCGAGCGCACGGCGGTGCCGGACGCGACGTACGTGTACGTCCACGTCGTACGGGGCGAGGTGCGCCTGGGCCCCGAGAAGCTCGGCCCGGGGGACGCGGCACGGATCACCGGAGCGACGGGCATGGAGGCGACCGGGGTAACGGCGACGGAGCTGCTGCTGTGGGAGATGCAGCCCTGATCCAGCCCGTCCGGCGTCTGAGGACAAGGCCCGTTCAGGGCCGAAGGGGGTTCTGGGGGCGCAGCCCCCAGGAAGGGATGGGACGGGTAGGGGCGGCGGGGGCGAAGAACCCCGAACCTCAGCCCCGCACCTCCGCCACCACCGCATCCGTGAACCCCGGCCAAACCTCCACCGCCCACGCCCCGAACGCCCGATCGGTGAGCGCGACACACGCCACCCCCACCCCCGGATCGATCCAAAGAAACGTACCCGCCTGCCCGAAATGCCCGAATGTGCGGGCCGACGACGAACTCCCCGTCCAGTGCGGCGACTTCACGCCCCGGATCTCGAATCCGAGCCCCCAGTCATTGGGGTTCTGGTGCCCGTACCCGGGAAGGACACCCTTCGTCCCCGGGTACTGGACCGTCATCGCCTCCGCGACCGTCCGCGGATCCAGTAGCCGAGGAGCCTGCACCTCGGCGGCGAACCGCACCAGATCCCCGACAGTCGAGACACCGTCCTTCGCGGGCGACCCCTCCACCCCCGTCGAGGTCATCCCGAGCGGCTCCAGCACCGCCTGCCGCACATACTCCGCGAACGGAATCTCCGTCGCCTTCGCCACGTGATCCCCCAACACCTCGAACCCGGCGTTGGAGTACAACCGCCGCTCCCCGGGCGGAGCCGTCACCCGGTGCTCGTCGAAGGCGAGCCCCGAGGTGTGCGCGAGGAGATGGCGGACCGTCGATCCGGGCGGCCCGGCCGGCTCGTCGAGTTCGATGGCGCCCTCCTCGTACGCGACGAGGGCGGCGTACGCGGCGAGCGGCTTGGTGACCGAGGCGAGCGGGAACCGGTGGTCGAGGGGGCCATGGCTGCCGAGAACGGCACCGTCCGCCCGTACGACGGCCGCGGCGGCGGTGGGCACGGGCCAGTTCTCGATCAGCGTGAGGCTCTTCAACGACATGAGGTCGAGCTTAGGAGCCTCAGAACCGCAGCCGCATCAAGGGGTCCGGTTGCCGGACGAAGCCCAGCGACGCGTACAGCGGCACCGCGTCGGCGGACGCGGTGAGGTCGATCTGGCCGACGCCCTGTTCCCGGAACCAGTCCACCAACGCCTCCATGCAGGCCCGCGCGTATCCTCGGCGGCGCGCGTCCGGGTCGGTGGCGACGCTGAAGACGTACCCGATCCGCCCGTGCGGATTGCCCGCGCGCCCGATCCGGTACTCGACGGTCCCCACGACCAGGGCGGCGAGTGCTCCCGGCCGCTCGGGATGGTCGACGACAAACGCGGCGAAGCCCCCAGCCGGATCCGCGAGCCTCGCGGATACCGTCGCCAGGGACGCTGACTGCCAGCCGGTGTCGGTGTTCGCCCCGGACATCGAGTCGATCATCACCTGGCGCAGCCGGAGCAGTTCTCCGGCATCCTCGGGTGTGGCACGGCGTACGAGAGTCATGATCCGTACGGTAATGAGCCCGGACCGGCCAAGTCTCCGCAATATCGCGGGATCCGCTTGCTTGGAGTGCACTCCAAGGTTTTAGCGTGGGGGCCATGACGGTGCTGGAGACCCCAAACCCCACCACGGACACCCCCACTGCCCCCACTGCCCCCGCAGTCCCCGCCACGGCCGACAGCTGTGCGGGCCCGCGGCAGCCCGACCGGCGCCCGGACGGACAGGACCGCTACACGATCAGCGAGGTCGTCGTCTTCACCGGACTGACCGCGCACACCCTGCGCTGGTACGAGCGCATCGGGCTGATGCCGCACATCGACCGTTCGCACACCGGCCAGCGCCGCTACAGCAACCGCGACCTCGACTGGCTCGACCTCGTCGGCAAGCTCCGGCTGACCGGTATGCCGGTCGCGGACATGGTGCGGTACGCCGAACTCGTGCGCGAGGGCGACCACACGTACGGCGAGCGGTTCGAGCTGCTCGAATCGACGCGCCGGGCGGTCCTGGACCGGATCGCCGAACTCCAGGACACGCTCGCGGTACTGGACCGGAAGATCAGTTTCTACGCGGAAGCGGACCTTGACGCGGGCCTTGCCCGCGATGTCCGTGAGATGGAGAGGGTTCGATGACGAACGACGACCGCAGGCTCAGCACGACCCGGCTGGGCACCGACGGCCCCGAGGTCGGCGTACAGGGCCTCGGCTGCATGGGCATGAGCTTCGCGTACGGCCCCACGGACGCCGACGAGGCCCGCGCCACGCTGGAACGCGCACTCGAACTCGGCGTGACCCTCTACGACACGGCGGACGCCTACGGCGAGGGCGAGAACGAACGCTTCCTGTCCCCGTTCTTCAAGGCCCACCGCGACGAGGTCGTCGTCGCGACGAAGTTCGCCCTGGCGATCCCGCCGGACGAGCCGACCCGGCGGATCATCCGCAACGACGCGCCCTACATACGCCAGGCGGTCGAGGCCAGCCTCAAGCGCCTCGACCTCGACGTCATCGACCTCTACTACATGCACCGGCGCGATGTGAACGTCCCCATCGAGGACACGGTCGGTGTGATGGCCGACCTGGTCCGCGAGGGCAAGGTCAAGCAGCTGGGCCTGAGCGAGGTCACGGGCCCGGAGCTGCGGGCGGCCCAGGCCGTGCATCCGATCGCCGCCGTCCAGTCGGAGTGGTCCCTGTTCAGCCGGGACATCGAGGCGGCCGTGGTCCCGGCGGCCCGCGAACTGGGCGTCACCCTGGTCCCGTACTCCCCGCTCGGCCGAGGCTTCCTGACGGGCTCATTCACCAACGCCGACCAGGACCTGACCGAGGGCGACTTCCGCCGCACCCAGCCCCGCTTCACGGGCGAGAACGCCACGACGAACGCGGCCCTGCTGGCCCCCATCAGGACGGTCGCGGAAGCCCACGGCGCCTCCCTCGGCCAGATCGCCCTGGCCTGGGTCCAGCAGCAGGCCACCGTCCACGACCTCCCGGTCGTCCCGATCCCGGGCACACGTAAACGGTCCAGGATCGAGGAGAACGCGGCGGCGACAACCATCACCCTGACCGACGAGGACTTGGCGCTGCTGACCCCGATAGCGGCCAAGGTGGCAGGCCCGCGCTACGCGGACATGCGCTTCGCATCAGCGGGCAGGGAGTAACCAGCGGTTCCGGGTTCCCGTACGGGGAGGACGGTTCCTTCGTAACAGGGTGGGGCTGGTGTGCCTTTAGGGGCGCGGGGAACTGCGCGACAAGCCACACACAGCCCGCACCCGCAAACGCACAGAACCCACCCCCCCCGTAGGCGCTAAAGCTCAAGCCAAAGCTAAAGCTCCGCCAACAACTCAGCCTTCTTCACCGAAAACTCCTCATCGGTGACCAACCCGGCCGAGTGCAACTCCCCAAGATGCCGAATCCGTTCAGCAACATCCGCAGGATCACGCCGACCGGAGTTCAGCTGAACCGCCGCCGCCCCACCCGCGGAGCGAACCGCCGCCAACACCGCCGCCGCGAACGGCAACGACTCGTGCACAGGCCCGTACCCCAGCCCGAACACCACCGAGGCGGGGTCCTGGTCGACCGGCGTTACAGAAGAATCGGTACGCCGCACCAACCGCAGATGCCCCTCGAACACCTCGGGCGACCGCCACTCCACCCCACTCAGGTCGGCGACCGGAAACGTCTGGTCGCCCGCCTTCCACTTCGCCGACGACGCGCCCGTCCAGAACCACCGGAAGGACACGGCCCGTCCGTCGAAGGACGCCTTCGCGTCGTACGCCTTGAACGCCCGCGGCACCTCGGGCGCATCCACCAGGAACCTTTCAGCAGGCCCCCGCTGGGTCAGCTGGGCGCGCAGCTCGTCCGCGTAGTACTCGGCGAGCGTCTCCCGCTCGGCCGGCAGCACCAGCCGGTACGGATCGCAGTTCTCCTTCAGCTGGCCGTCGGCCGCCTCCATCAACGGGTCGGCGCCGGGCCGGGGTTCGGCGCGCAGGACCACCGTTCCGCGCTTGCCCGGGGTCAGCGTCACACCCGCGATCGCCTCCAGGGGGATACGGCGTTCGCCGAGCGCCTGGAAGAGCTTGGGCGTGCGGATGCCCCGTTCGAAGCGGATGAGCACGGAGTCGGAATCGAACTCCCAGGCGGCATGAAATCCGGCCAGTACGTCACCCATGCGGCTCATCGTATGCGGCGCGAGCTTCATAGTCCCCTCCCCGGGCACACCGTGAATTCTGCGTCCTCTACGCGCGTCCGGCCATAGCCCCGTCGGACAAACCCTTCAGACACACGTCATCCTTGCGGTCCTGCTGATCCTTCTGATCCCGCTGAGCGCACTGCACGGCGTCGTACGCACCGACGCCGATCTCGGCGAAGTTGTCCAGACTCTCCGTACCCGGCTCGAAATAGCCGCCGTGTCCCTTCGCGCCCCGCGCGGACAGCACGCGTGCGCCGAAGGCCGACGACACCGGATCGGCGCCGTGTCCGAGGCCGCCGACCTCCAGGTACGGCACGTCCTGGATCCAGTCGTCGGCGTCCCGCATCGCCCACACCTGGGCGGAGGTGTGCAGCTGAGCGGAGTTCTCGGCCCGCATACCGGGGCTGCCGGCCACCGCGATGTCGGTCACCCGGCGCGGCAGCGCGTGTGCGGCGACCCCGCACACCACCGAGCCGTAGCTGTGGCAGTACAACGCGACCGGCGCCCGGCCGGGCAGCCCGCGCACCAGCGCGTTCAGTCGCAGCGCCCCGGAGTTCGCGCGCATCGCCGTCGCCGCGTCCATGCCGAGCCCGTTGGGCGCGGTGTAGTCGGCCCAGGCGATCACGGCCGTACGGGTCGTGGGGCTCGTCTCCCACTCCGCGCGGTACAGCGCCGAGGCCATGCCGACGGGCGCCGAGTACTTGCGGTTGGTGCGCTGGAAGGTGAGGACGTCGGTGTCCACGCCCGGGACCACGACCGAGACGCGCTGCGCCTTGTCGAGGTCGCCGAAGACCTCGGCGACACGGCCCGAGCCCTCGGGGTCGAAGGCGAGGATCTGGCGGCCGTTCTCCAGCAGCGCGTCGAAGCGCTCCATGCGGCGCCCCGCCTCGTGCTGTCCGACGGGCGACAGCCGGTCGTCGTGCACGCGCACCCGCTCGGTCTCGCGTGCCGTGTGCAGCGCGATGCGGTTGGCGCGAAAACGCAAGTCGACGGGCGCGCCGTTCATGTTGCCGACCGCCAACGGGTAGCGACGCACGAGCCGGTCGCGCTGGCGGTCGGTGAGCGAGGCGAAGAACCGGCCCAGCCGGCCGGGCGCCTCGTCCGGATCGGGCAGCGCGTAGCCGCCTATCCGTCCGTGCTCCCACGCGGAGAGCGACGCCTGGAGCGGCGAGGGTGTGCGATGGCTGCGGACCGCGGTCCAGCCGGTCGTCGCGAGCATCACGAAGACCACGGCCAGCGCGAGCAGTGCGCGCCAGACGTTCAGTTGCGGAGAGGTGTCGAAGGAAGTCACTGAAAGGACACACTAGGAGAACGAGAGGGTCTCGCGTTAACCGAGTGACGGGGATCACGTTTCGATAACCGGCGCTGGGTACGCCACTCCGTACGCACGCCCGTACGGGGCGTTACGACCCCTCCGCGCGCCAGTTCCCCGACAGCGCCGGCCCCATCGCGTCGAGATAGGTGCTGGTGAGCTCGCGCATCGCCGTCAGGCTCATGTCCGAGCCCGCGCCCCACCGCCGTTCCGTCAGCCGCATCAGCCCGCTGAACAGGGCCACCACGACCCGCGGCCGCAGATCGCCGTCCACGTCGACGCCCTCGCGCTCGGCGATCAGCCGCGCCACCGCCTCCTCCGTCTCGGCGGAGCGGCGCATGTGCGCGGCGAGCAGCACCGGCGTCGACTCGATCACGTAGTACATGCGCATCTGCAACTCCGCCGGTACGACGGACTCCACGGCCTCGTTGATGGTGTGCCAGCCCTCCAGCACGGCCTGGCGCAGCGCCTCCAACGGGGCCTCGTGCGACGGGCGTTCGCGCACGGCCTGGATGAAGTGCGCCTCCGCGATGCGGGATACGGCGAAGGCGGCGTCCTCCTTGCCGGCGAAGTAGCGGAAGAAGGTGCGCTGCGAGACCTCGACGGCCTCGGCGATCTCGTCGACGGTCGTGTGCTCGTACCCCTTGCTGGTGAACAGGGTGAGGGCGGCGCGCACGAGCGCGTCCCGGGTGCGCTGCTTCTTGCGCTCGCGCAGGCCGGGGCCGGACCCCGGACCCACCTCGGTTTCGGCAGCGCTCATGACGATCAGGCCTCTTTGTTCTACTCGGTGAGTGACGTGTCAGTTACCGACTTGTGAATCGGTTTGTCAATTGTCAGTGGCTGTCATTAGCCTCGAACGCATGACTAGCCAGACCACCATCGACATGGCCGCCCCGGCGGACCCCACGCCTGCCAAGGGGCTGCGCGGCCATCCGTGGCTGACCCTGATATCCGTGGCCGTCGGGGTCATGATGGTGGCCCTGGACGGCACCATCGTGGCCATCGCCAACCCGGCCATCCAGAAGGACCTGGGCGCGAGTTTCGCGCAGGTCCAGTGGATCACCAACGGCTACTTCCTCGCGCTCGCGGTCACACTGATCACCGCGGGCAAGCTCGGTGACCGGTTCGGGCACCGGCAGACCTTCCTCGTCGGCATCGTCGGCTTCGCCGCCTCGTCGGCGGCCATCGGCCTGTCCAGCAGTATCGCCCTGGTCGTCACCTTCCGGGTGTTCCAGGGGCTGTTCGGTGCGCTGCTGATGCCGGCCGCGCTCGGTCTGCTGCGGGCCACGTTCCCCGCCGAGAAGCTGAACATGGCCATCGGCATCTGGGGCATGGTCATCGGCGCGTCCACCGCGGGCGGCCCGATCCTCGGCGGACTGCTCGTCGAGCACGTCAGCTGGCAGTCGGTGTTCTTCATCAACGTGCCGGTGGGTGTCCTGGCCCTCGTCATCGGCCTGGTGATCCTGGTCGACCACCGCGCGGAGAACGCCCCGCGCTCCTTCGACCTCCTCGGTATCGCCCTGCTCTCCGGCGCGATGTTCTGCCTGGTGTGGGCGCTCATCAAGGCTCCGGCGTGGGGCTGGGGCGACGGCAAGACGTGGCTGTTCCTGGTGGTGTCGGTGGTGGGCTTCGGGCTCTTCGCCGTCTGGGAGCAGAAGGTCAAGGAGCCGCTGATCCCGCTCAACCTGTTCCGTTCGGTCCCGCTGTCGGCGGGCGTGGTGCTGATGGTCCTGATGGCCATCGCCTTCATGGGCGGCCTCTTCTTCGTCACCTTCTATCTGCAGAACGTGCACGGTATGAGTCCGATCGACGCGGGTCTGCATCTGCTCCCGCTCACCGGGATGATGATCGTCGGCTCGCCCCTGGCCGGCGCGATGATCAGCAAGACGGGCCCGCGCATCCCGCTCGCGGGCGGTATGGCGTGCGTCGCGATCGCCATGTTCGGCATGTCCACGCTGGAGACCGACACCGGCAGCGGCATCATGTCGCTCTGGTTCGCCATGCTCGGCCTCGGCCTCGCCCCGGTCATGGTCGGCGCGACGGAGGTCATCGTCGGCAACGCCCCGATGGAACTCTCCGGTGTCGCCGGCGGTCTCCAGCAGGCGGCGATGCAGATCGGCGGCAGCCTCGGTACGGCGGTCCTGGGCGCGGTCATGGCCTCCAAGGTCGACAACGACCTCGCGGGCAACTGGACGGCGGCGGGCCTCCCGCAGCTCACCCCTGAGCAGCAGGCCCAGGCCTCGGAAGCGGTCCAGGTCGGCGTGCCGCCGGTGGCGCCCGGCACGCCGGAGACGGTCGTCGCCCAGATCACGAAGGTCGCCCACGACACGTTCATCTCCGGTATGAGCCTGGCCTGTCTGGTCGCGGCCGGCGTGGCCGCGGTCGCGGTCGTGGTCGCGCTGCTGACGAAGCGCGGCGAGAACGCGGAGGCGGGCGCGGGGGCGGCGCACATCTGAGGCGCATATTTCGCGCATAAATCTATGGCCCGTGCGGGGAAGTTCCCCTATCCGAGTGACTCCCCTAAAGATTCCTCCCCTTCGGGACACGGGACAGGTCACAGTTAGTCAAGTCCTCCGCACGACATGGTCCGTACGACCTGGTCGGTACTGCCTGGTAGGACAGCCGGGCCGCGGCGCGCTGCCGGAGGGGGACAGCGCGCCGGCGGGCCCGCCGAAGAGCGGGCAGGCCAAGCGGAAGGCTAGAAACCCGCGACGCGGGTACCCGCCCCATCGACCCCGAACTACCGACAAGTTCCAGGGAGTTGATGAACATGGCGGCCTTCGGACGACAGCACCCCACCCGCAGGCACCCCGGCACACGCAGCAGCAGGACCTGGCAGCGCTCCGCCCCGGACAGCGCGACTCTGGGAATCATCGGGCTCATCTGCGCCGTAGCCGGCTTCTTCGTCCTCGGCATCATCCTGGGCCCCGTGGCCATCGTCTGCGGCTGGCTGGCGATGGGCCGCAGCTGGAAGGGCCCGCACCCGATACCGCCCCTGGTGGCCGTGGTCCTCGGCGCGATCGACACGCTTCTGGCCATCATCTGGCTGGCGGGCGCCACGGGCCCGACGACCGGCTTCTTCTGACGGTCCGCCTGACGATTGACCCTGACGAGGGACCCCTAATGGGGCTGCTCCTCGCCCACCCGCTCCCTCGTGCCGGTCAGCGCGGCCACCTCCGCGCGCAGTGCCCGTACCTCGTCCGTGAGTGTCGCGATCGCCGCCGTCTGGCGCCGTTCCTCCACGTCGTCCATCTCGAACCGGGAGATGAACCAGGCGGCGATGTTCGCGGTGACGAGACCGAGCAGCGCGATCCCGGACAGCATCAGCCCGACCGCGAGCATCCGGCCCACTCCGGTCGTCGGCGCGTGGTCCCCGTACCCCACTGTCGTCATCGTGGTGAACGACCACCACAGCGCGTCATCCAGCGTTCGGATGTTCCCTTCCGGTGACGCGCGTTCCACCGACAGCACGGCCAGCGAACCGAACATCAGCAGCCCCACCACGGCCCCGCCGACGTACGTCGTCAGGCGTACCTGGGACGCCATCTGGGCGCGTCGGCCCACCAGCAGCAGCGTGGAGACGACGCGCAGCAGCCTGAGCGGCTGGAGCAGCGGCAGCAGTACGGCGAACAGGTCGAGCCAGTGCCGTCGTACGTACTCCCGGCGTCGGTCGGCGAGAGCCACCCGGGCGAGATAGTCGACCGCGAACGCGCCCCACACCGTCCACTCCGCGATCGTGCACGCGACCGACACGGACCGGCTCGCGGGGTTGTCCACGATCGGCACCGCGTAGGCGACGGTGAACACGACCGCGAGCGCCATCAGGGGCCGCTGGGTGTGCCGCTCCCAACGGGCCTGTGCCGATGCTTTCTTCATGCTTCGCATCGTAAGGGCCGGGAGGTGCCCTGTAGAGCGCCCCGAAGGGGCTGCTCTACAGGGGTGCGGGGAACTGCGCGACCAGCCACAACGACCCCGCAGACGAGCTACCGCACTTCCCGCGGAGCGCTACGCGTCGCCGCCCGCGGCGCCCGGGTCCGCCGCGGCCACGTCGAGCAGCTGGTACCGGTCGATCGCCTGCTTCAGCAGCGAGCGGTCCACCTTGCCCTCCTTGGCCAGCTCGGTCAGCACCGCCACCGCGATCGACTGCGCGTCGATGTGGAAGTGGCGCCGGGCCGCGCCCCGCGTGTCCGCGAAGCCGAAGCCGTCCGCGCCCAGCGACTGGTACGTCCCCGGCACCCAACGCGAGATCTGGTCCGGAACCGAACGCATCCAGTCGGACACGGCCACGAACGGACCCTCGGCCGAGCTCAGCTTCCGCGTCACATAGGGGACGCGCTGCTCTTCCTCCGGGTGCAGCAGGTTGTGCTGCTCCACCGCGACCGCCTCGCGCCGCAGCTCGTTCCAGGAGGTCGCCGACCAGACGTCCGCCTTCACGTTCCAGTCCTCGGCGAGGATCCGCTGCGCCTCCAGCGCCCACGGCACCGCGACACCGGACGCGATGACCTGGGCGGGGATGGTGCCCGAAGTCCCTTCGCCCACACGGTGGATGCCCTTGAGGATGCCGTCGACATCGACGTTCTCGGGCTCGGCCGGGTGCCGGATGGGCTCGTTGTAGACGGTGAGGTAGTAGAAGACGTCCTCACTGTCCGGACCGTACATCCGGCGCAGACCGTCCTGCACGATGTACGCGATCTCGTACGAGTAGGCCGGGTCGTACGCCACACAGCCCGGGTTCGTCGAGGCGAGCAGCTGCGAGTGGCCGTCGGCGTGCTGCAGACCCTCACCGGTCAGAGTCGTACGCCCGGCGGTCGCGCCCAGCACGAAACCGCGCGCCAACTGGTCGGCCATCTGCCAGAACTGGTCGCCGGTGCGCTGGAAACCGAACATCGAGTAGAAGACGTACACCGGGATCAGCGGCTCGCCGTGCGTCGCGTAGGCCGAGCCCGCGGCGATCAGCGAGGCGGTGCAGCCGGCCTCCGAGATGCCGTCGTGCAGCATCTGGCCGGTCGGCGACTCCTTGTACGCGAGGAGCAGCTCCCGGTCGACCGACTCGTACTGCTGGCCGAGCGGGTTGTAGATCTTCGCGCTCGGGAAGAACGAGTCCAT
Organism: Streptomyces sp. NBC_00576; assembly: GCF_036345175.1. Lineage (NCBI taxonomy): Bacteria > Bacillati > Actinomycetota > Actinomycetes > Kitasatosporales > Streptomycetaceae > Streptomyces > Streptomyces sp. NBC_00576. The sequence continues at coordinate 7,979,775 of NZ_CP107780.1, forward strand.
GCCGAACGTGCGGTACTCGTCCGGCGCGATCAGCACGAACCGCTTGCCGATCTCCTTGTCCCGCATGAGGTCCTTGAGCAGCCGGACGAACGCCATGGTCGTGGCGATCGACTGCTGACCCGAACCCTTCTTCACACTCGCGTACGTCTTCTCCTCCGGCAGTGCCAGCGGCTTGGCGCGGACGACGCGGGTCGGGACGTAACCGCCGAGCGACTTGCGGCGGTCGTGCATGTACTGGATCTCTTCCGAGTTCCGGCCCGGGTGGAAGTACGGCGGCGCGCCGCCCTCCAGCTCCTTGTCGGAGATCGGCAGATGGAGCCGGTCGCGGAAGCCCTTGAGGTCGGCCGCCGTCAGCTTCTTCATCTGGTGCGTGGCGTTGCGGCCCTCGAAGTTGGGTCCGAGCGTCCAGCCCTTGACCGTCTTGGCGAGGATGACGGTCGGCTGGCCCTTGTGCTCCTTGGCCGCCGCGAACGCCGCGAAGATCTTCTTGTGGTCGTGGCCGCCACGGCCCAGGTGCAGGACCTGGTCGTCGGTCATGCCCTCAACCATCGCGCGCAGCCGGGTGTCGTCCCCGAAGAAGTGGTCGCGGATGTACGCGCCCGTCTCGGTGGCGTACGTCTGGAACTGACCGTCGGGGGTCGTGTTCATCTTGTTGACGAGCACGCCGTCCCGGTCCTGCGCGAGCAGCGGGTCCCAGCTGCGGTCCCACACCAGCTTGACGACGTTCCAGCCGGCGCCCCGGAACTGCGACTCCAGCTCCTGGATGATCTTGCCGTTGCCGCGCACCGGGCCGTCGAGCCGCTGGAGGTTGCAGTTGACGACGAAGGTCAGGTTGTCGAGGCCCTCGCGCGCGGCGATCGACAGCTGGCCGAGCGACTCCGGCTCGTCCATCTCGCCGTCACCGAGGAACGCCCACACGTGTGACTTGGAGGTGTCCGCGATCCCGCGCGCCTCCATGTAGCGGTTCATCCGCGCCTGGAAGATCGCGCCGAGCGGGCCGAGGCCCATCGAGACGGTCGGGAACTCCCAGAAGTCCGGCATCAACCGCGGGTGCGGGTACGAGGACAGCCCGTACGGCGCCTTCGACTTCTCCTGGCGGAACGCGTCCAGCTGCTGCTCGCTGAGCCGGTCGAGAAGGAACGCGCGGGCGTAGATACCAGGGGAGGCGTGGCCCTGGAAGAAGATCTGGTCGCCGCCGTCGCCCTCGTCCTTGCCCCGGAAGAAGTGGTTGAAGCCCACGTCGTAGAGGGAGGCGGAGGAGGCGAAGGTCGCGATGTGGCCGCCGACGCCGATCCCGGGCCGCTGGGCGCGCGAGACCATCACGGCCGCGTTCCACCGGGTCGCGTTGAGGATGCGGCGCTCGATCTCCTCGTTGCCGGGGAAGAAGGGCTCGTCCTTCGTCGCGATCGTGTTGACGTAGTCCGTGCTCCGCATCTCGGGCACGGCCACGCGCTTCTCGCGGGCCCGCTCGATCAGCCGCAGCATCAGATAGCGGGCCCGCTCCCGGCCGCGCTCGTCAACAGCGGCGTCGAGAGAGTCGAGCCACTCCTGGGTTTCTTCGGGATCGAAGTCAGGAACCTGACTAGGAAGGCCGCCAATGATGATCGGGTTGCGATCTGAACCGGAAGCCACGCTGTTCCTTCGCTCTCGGAGGGCTTGATCCGGGGCACGCTGTGGGCCTGCCCTGGGGCTGCGAATGCACTGGCCCCATCGTGTACCCCGAGACCGGGTACGTCACCTCTACTCAGAAGTAGCCCCGGTGAAGATCGCCGGGCTGGGTGTCCGCAGCCAAATCGCAACGATACGCCCAGTCCGTGACGTGTTCCGTAAAGCGATTCGGATCTAGCACGTATGTGTGAGAGGTTCGGGAGTCACTCGGGAGCAGCAAAACCGCAAAGCGGGCAGAATGGTGTGGTGGGCGTCACTCGTTCCCAGGAACCGCTGTCTGCAGTTGCGGCGACACCGCCAGGATCGTCACCGTTTCGGCGGTCTCAACGGCCGGGTACTTGCGCGATCCGTCCCGCCCGTGTGGACTACGGCCAATGCTTCGCGCACGCGCGTGGCTGGACAATTCTCGAAACATGATCAGGAGGCAACCCGTGAGCGCGACCGCGGACCACGCGGAGGAGCGGACTAACCCTGCCGCAAGGCTGGGGTTCCAGCCCGAGCAGGTGGTCCAGGAGATCGGCTACGACGACGACGTCGACCAGGAGCTCCGCGAGGCCATTGAGGAAGTCATCGGCAGCGATCTCGTGGACGAGGAGTACGACGACGTCGCAGATGCCGTGGTGCTGTGGTTCCGCGACGACGACGGCGACCTGACCGATTCGCTGGTGGATGCCACCACGTACATCGAAGAAGGCGGCGCGATCCTGCTCCTCACGCCCAAGACGGGCCGTGACGGCTATGTGGAGCCGAGCGACATCTCTGAAGCCGCGACGACGGCGGGTCTGTCGGCGACGAAGAGCGTCAGTGTGGGCAAGGACTGGAGTGGGAGTCGTCTGGCGACGCCCAAGGCAGCGAAGTCGAAGAAGTGAGTAAGTGACCGTTCGCCGGTGTGGGCGTCTGCCGGGGGCTCTGCCCCCAGACCCCCGATCGGCCTGAACGGCCTCGTCCTCAATCGCCGGACGGGCCGGATTCATCCGGCCCGTCCAATGGCTTTCACTAGGTGGTCACTAGGGTGTTCTCACCCGAACAGCCCACCGAAGGGATGCAGGATCATGGCGATCGAGGTCGGCGACAAGGCCCCGGACTTCGAGCTCAAGGACAACCACGGCGCCACCGTGCGGCTCTCGGACTTCCGCGGCGCGAAGAACGTGGTTCTGCTCTTCTATCCCTTCGCCTTCACCGGCGTCTGCACCGGCGAGCTGTGCGACCTGCGGGACAACCTGCCGAGGTTCTCCGACCGGGACACCCAGGTGCTCGCTGTCTCCAACGACTCCATCCACACCCTGCGCGTCTTCGGCGAGCAGGAGGGCTTCGAGTACCCCCTGCTGTCCGACTTCTGGCCGCACGGCAACATTTCGCGCGCGTACGGCGTCTTCGACGAGGACAAGGGTTGCGCGGTGCGCGGGACCTTCATCATCGACAAGGAGGGCGTCGTGCGGTGGACCGTAGTCAACGGCCTGCCCGACGCGCGTGACCTGAACGAGTACGTGAAGGCCCTCGACACCCTGTGATTCTTCGGTTCCAGGCCCTGCGTGGGGCGGGAACCCGTTACTAGGATCGACACGTTGATCCGATACCGGCGCACGACGGGGCACACACCGCCCCCGGCAGCAGACGAGACACCAATGGAGGACTCGTGGGAGTCAGCCTCAGCAAGGGCGGCAACGTATCGCTGACGAAGGAGGCCCCGGGTCTCACCGCGGTCATCGTCGGTCTGGGGTGGGACGCGCGTTCCACCACCGGCACCGACTTCGACCTCGACGCCAGCGCCATCCTGACGAACGCGGAGGGCAAGGTCAGTTCTGACGCCAACTTCGTGTTCTTCAACAACCTCAAGAGCCCGGACGGCTCCGTCGAACACACCGGCGACAACATCACCGGTGAGGGCGAGGGCGACGACGAGCAGATCAAGGTCAACCTCGCGGCGGTCCCGGCCGACGTCGACAAGATCGTGTTTCCGGTCTCGATCTACGAAGCCGAGAGCCGTCAGCAGTCCTTCGGTCAGGTGCGCAACGCGTTCATCCGCGTCGTGAACCAGGCGGGCGAGGCGGAGCTCGCACGCTACGACCTCTCCGAGGACGCCTCGACGGAGACCGCCATGGTCTTCGGCGAGCTGTACCGGCACGGCGCGGAGTGGAAGTTCCGCGCCATCGGCCAGGGGTACGCGTCCGGCCTGCGCGGTATCGCGCAGGACTTCGGCGTGAACGTCTGAGCCGGACTCCCTCCGGCTCCGTCGTCCGGCGCCGCACTCTCCGTGCGGCGCCGGACGCGCTCGGCAGATCTGTTCCGCATCACCTCGGGGAGGACCAGCAGCATGGGCGTCACGCTTGCCAAGGGGGGCAATGTCTCCCTCTCCAAAGCCGCACCGAACCTCACCCAGGTGTTGGTCGGGCTCGGCTGGGACGCGCGTTCCACCACCGGCGCACCGTTCGACCTCGACGCCAGCGCGCTGCTGTGCGGTGGCGGACGGGTGCTCGGCGACGAGTGGTTCATCTTCTACAACCAGCTCACGAGCCCGGACGGCTCGGTCGAGCACACCGGCGACAACCTCACCGGTGAGGGCGAGGGCGACGACGAGTCGCTGATCGTCGACCTGCCCAAGGTGCCGGCCGCCTGCGACAAGATCATCTTTCCGGTCTCGATCCACGACGCGGACAACCGCGGCCAGACCTTCGGCCAGGTCGGCAACGCCTTCATCCGGGTCGTCAACCAGGCCGACGGCCAGGAACTGGCGCGCTACGACCTGAGCGAGGACGCGTCGACGGAGACCGCCATGATCTTCGGGGAGCTGTACCGCTATCAGGGCGAGTGGAAGTTCCGTGCAGTTGGACAGGGGTACGCGTCGGGTCTGAAGGGCATCGCTCTAGACTTCGGAGTCAACGTTTCGTAAAGCCGAGTACGGCAGCGGGGGAGACCCGTAAATACACGATTGGGTAGCCAGTGATTCTGAAAACCTTCGGCTGGTCGTTCGCGGTCACCGCGCTCGGCCTGGTCGCGGCGGTCTTCTACGGGGGGTGGACCGGCTTCGGCATCGTGGCGATCCTCTCCATCCTCGAGATCTCGCTGTCCTTCGACAACGCTGTGGTCAACGCCGGAATCCTGAAGAAGATGAGTGCCTTCTGGCAGAAGATCTTCCTCACCGTCGGTGTCCTCATCGCCGTCTTCGGTATGCGGCTCGTCTTCCCCGTCGTGATCGTGGCCATCAGCGCCAAGATCGGTCCGATAGACGCGGTCGATCTCGCGCTCAACGACAAGGACCAGTACCAGCAGCTGGTCACCGACGCCCACCCGTCGATCGCCGCCTTCGGTGGCATGTTCCTGTTGATGATCTTCCTCGACTTCATCTTCGAGGACCGGGACATCAAGTGGCTCGGTTGGCTGGAACGCCCGCTCGCCAAGCTCGGCAAGGTCGACATGCTGTCGGTCTGCATCGCCCTCATCGTGCTCATGATCTCCGCGATGACCTTCGCGACCAACGCCCACCAGCACGGTGGCGCCCACGTCGACAAGGCGCAGACGGTGCTCATCTCCGGCATCGCCGGCCTGATCACGTACATGATCGTCGGCGGGCTCTCCGGCTACTTCGAGGACAAACTCGAGGAAGAGGAGGAGCGCGAGCACGAGGAGGAGGAACAGGCCGAGCGCACCGGCACGAAGAAGCCGGCCATCGTCCTCGCCGGACAGGCCGCGTTCTTCATGTTCCTCTACCTCGAAGTGCTGGACGCGTCCTTCTCCTTCGACGGTGTGATCGGCGCCTTCGCCGTCACGAACGACATCGTGCTGATGGCCCTGGGTCTCGGTATCGGCGCCATGTACGTCCGGTCGCTCACGGTCTACCTGGTCCGCCAGGGCACCCTCGACGACTACGTCTACCTGGAGCACGGCGCGCACTACGCGATCGGCGCCCTGGCCGGCATCCTGCTCGTCACCATCCAGTACCAGATCCACGAGGTCATCACCGGCCTGGTGGGTGTCGTCCTGATCGCCTGGTCCTTCTGGTCCTCCGTGCGCCGCAACACCAAACTGGCAGCGGCCGAGGGAAAAGCGGCGGCCTCGGACGAGAAGACTGAGGTCTCGTCCGGGGTGTGACAACCTCCGCTGTGAGGAACGCTCTGAGCGGGGCGGCTACGAGGAATCGTCCTCGTCGGCCGCCCCGCGGCTTTGACGGCGGTTACGGAATCGCGGGGGCGGGACGGGTGGGGACGGGATGAGTTTCTGGGACGATCTGTGGCGCGGCCGTACGACGGACTTCGACGCCGGCAGCGCCGCGAGCAACTCCATCGAGCTGACCAAGCGGCACCACCGGGTCTCGCTCACCAAGCAGGGCGCCGCGACCGGGCATCTGCGCATCAACCTGTCCTGGCGGATGCGTACGTCGGACATCGGCGGCCCCAAGCGGCAGAGCCTGTGGCGACACCCCTTCCAGGCGCTGAGGCCGGAGGAGGTCCAGGGGCACACCCAGAGCATGGTCAACGTCGACCTCGACCTGGGCATCCTGTACGAGCTCACCGACGGCACCAAGGGCGTCGTACAGCCCCTGGGCGGGTTCCTCGGCGACACGAACGCGCCGCCGTACGTCAAGCTCAGCGGTGACGACCGGTTCGGGTCGGCGTCCGGTGAGACGGCGTACGTCAATCTTGATCACCGGGACGAGATCAAGCGGTTGCTGGTGTTCGTGTACATCTACGACCAGACGCCGGCGTTCGACCGGACCCACGCGATCGTGACGCTCTACCCGAGCAACGGGCCGCGCATCGAGATAGGCCTCGACGAGCGGCACTCCCAGGCTCGCTCGTGTGCGGTGGTGCTGATCGAGAACGTGAAGAACGAGTTGATCGTTCAGCGGGAAGTGAAGTTCGTCTACGGGTTTCAGGCGGAGCTTGACCGGTTGTACGGGTGGGGGTTGCAGTGGGGGCGGGGATACAAGACCAAGGCGGAGCGCTGACGCTGGTCCGGGCGGGGGCGCCTTGGAGCTCGGGCGGTTCTGTGAAGTGGCGACTGCCGGTCGTGTGTGGTTGATCGCGCAGTTCCCCGCGCCCCTGAAGGGGCGCCTGCCCTTACCGTCCGATGAACTGTGGGCCTTGCGGCGGGAAGCGGAAGTCCGGGGACTGGGGTGCTCCCACCGGCTGGGGGTAGCCGTACGCCGGCTGGTTGGCGTTGGGGCTGGTGGGCTGGGGGTAGCCGTAGGTCGGCTGGGGAGGGAGGGTGGGCGGATGCTGGACTGTCGTGGCCGCCGAGGGGTCCGTGGGCGGGGCGTTCGTGGTGTCCGGGAACGGTTCCTCGGCCGGCGGGTCCTCCACCGAGATACCGAAGTCCGTCGCCAGGCCCTCCAGGCCGTTCGAATAGCCCTCGCCCAGGGCGCGGAACTTCCAGCTGTCGCCGCGCCGGTACAGTTCGCCGCAGATCAGCGCTGTTTCCTCACCCGTCTCCGGCTTGACGTCGAAGTACGCCAGCGGTTCGCCGTCCGTGACCGCACCGTCGTACAGCACGATGCGCAGGGACCGTACGCGGTCGAAGGTGATGCCGTCCGCCGAGGCGACCAGCAGAATCTGTCCGACTCCTGACTCGACACCGGTCAGATCCGTCTGGATCGTGTCGGTCAGGCCCTCGGACACTCGTTTCTTGCCGAGCCGCCAGACCTTGCCCGACGGGTGGCGGGGCTGGTTGTAGAAGACGAAGTCCTCGTCGGAGCGCACACGACCGTCGGGGCCGAGGAGCAGCGCCGAGACATCGACATCCGGAACCCCCTGCCCGGGCGTCCAGCGCAGCACGGCGCGCACCGTCGTGGCTTCGAGCGGGACGTTCGACCCCTTCAGCATCGCGTGCGTCATGCGGTCATCCTGCCTTCTCGGTCCTGGTCACGACAACGCGGGGGCATCGATTCTGCGTGTCCGCGTTACCTGAACTTCATTCTCAGTGGGAACCCCTGACATGGATCCCTACGTACTATTACCGGCCACCCATCAACACTCGACGGACACTCGATCACCACTCGACCGGCAGTCCAGCCTCCACGGGGGAGTTTCATGCGTCATTTCGGGCACATCGCCCCTGAGGTACGACAGCGTCTGTTCCACCAGGAGCCGTGCGAGTTCTCCGCCGACTCCCCGGCCCGGCTGCTCGCCGCAGCCCTGGGGGCCACCCTGTACAGCCCGGCCACCCGCCCGCACCTCGCCGACGCCATCGTCAAACAGGTCGCCCGCGGTGTCGTCTCGATGGTGCTGTGCCTGGAGGACTCGATCGACGACTCGGAGGTCGCGGACGCCGAGGAGAACCTGGTGCGGGAGTTCGCCGTGCTCGCCGAGCGCCCCGACGCCGCCACCGGGCTGCCGCTGCTGTTCATCCGGGTCCGTACGCCCGAACAGATCCCCGACCTCGTACAGCGCCTCGGGCCCACCGTCCGGCTGCTGTCCGGGTTCGTGATGCCGAAGTTCACCGAGGAACGCGGGATGCCGTTCCTGGAGGCCCTCGCCGACGCCGAGGCTGCCAGCGGCCAACGCCTGTTCGGCATGCCGGTGCTCGAATCCCCCGAGCTGATGTACCGGGAGACGCGCGTAGAGACCCTGGAGGGCATCTCCCGCGCCGTCGACAAGTACCGCGACCGCGTCCTCGCCCTGCGCCTCGGCGTCACCGACTTCTGCTCCTCGTACGGGCTGCGCAGAGCCCCCGACATGACCGCGTACGACGTCCACGTCGTCGCCTCGGTCATCGCCGACGTCGTCAACATGCTGGGGCGGGCCGACGGCACCGGGTACACCGTCACCGGGCCCGTCTGGGAGTACTTCCGGGTCCAGGAGCGCATGTTCAAGCCGCAGCTGCGCCGCAGCCCCTTCCTGGAGGGCCAGGCCGAGGAACTGCGCGAGACACTCATCGAGCACGCCATGGACGGGCTGCTCCGCGAGATCAGCCTCGACCAGGCCAACGGTCTGCTCGGCAAGACCTGCATCCACCCCTCGCACGTGCTTCCCGTGCACACTCTGTCCGTGGTCAGCCACGAGGAGTTCAGCGACGCCCAGGACATCCTGCGGCCAGAGCGCGGCGGTGGAGGCGTCCTGCGGTCTGCGTACACGAACAAGATGAACGAGGTGAAGCCGCACCGCGCCTGGGCGGAGAGGACCCTGCTGCGCGCCGAGGTCTTCGGCGTCGCCAACGAGGACATCGGCTTCGTGGAGCTGCTCACCGCCGGTATCCCCGACTGATCCCCAACCTCGATAAAATCGATCGCGCGTACGACAGACCTGGCACCCCCGACGAACACACATAGGGACTCATGAACAACGCTGTGCACAACGGGGTCTGGTCCGGCACCTGGGTCGCCGAGCGGCTCGGGGTCGAGCTGGTCGGCGGCGACGAGCTGCGCGAGCTGGTCGGTCTCGCCCTGCGACGCAACCCCAAGCGGGCGCACCTGCTGGTGTCGAACGTGCTCGGCAAGCACGTCCCGCAGTCGCCCGCCGTCGTCTACGGGCACGGCCTCGCCCTCGGCAAGCGGGTGCGCGAGCTGCTGGGCGCCGACGAGTCCCGGCGCGCCGTCGTCCTCGGGTACGCCGAGACGGCCACCGGGCTCGGGCACTGTGTCGCCGACGGCGTGGGTCTCGCGCCCTACCTCCACTCCACCCGGCGCCCGGTCGACGGCGTCGCCCGGGCGGGCGGCTTCGAGGAGTCCCACTCGCACGCCACCTCCCATCTCCTCCTCCCGGAGAACCCCGCGCTGCTGGCCGGTCCAGGACCGCTGGTCCTCGTCGACGACGAGTTCTCCACCGGCAACACCGTCCTCAACACCATCCGCGCCCTGCACGAGCGCTATCCGCGCGAGCGGTACGTCATAGTCGCCCTCGTCGACATGCGCTCCGCCGCCGATGCCGGCCGCCTGGACGAGTTCGCCGACGAGATCGGCGCCCGCGTCGACCTGGTCACCACGGCGAACGGAACGGTGCGCCTGCCGGAGGGCGTGCTGGCGAAGGGCCAGGAGCTCGTCGAGCGGTACGAAAGTCCCGTGGGCCACGTGGGCCACGAGGGCCACGAGGGTGCCGTACCGCCCGGCCGGCCGGGCGCCGAAGGGCTCGTGTCCCGCGTCGAGCTGCGCTGGCCCGCCAGGCTGCCCGACGGCGGGCGGCACGGGTTCACGCCCGGGCACCGCATACGCCTGGAGAGCGCGCTCCCCGCCATGGCCGCCAGGGTCGCCGACGCGCTGTCCGACACCGCCCTGCGCGGTCGCGTGCTCGTCCTCGGCTTCGAGGAACTGATGTACGCCCCGCTGCGCCTCGCCCGCGAGCTGGAGCAGGTGACGGAGGGCGCAGAGGTCCGCTACTCGACGACCACCCGTTCACCCGTCCTCGCGGTGGACGACCCGGGGTACGCGATCCGCAGCCGCCTCGTCTTCCCGGCCCACGACGACCCGGCCGACGGGCCCGGCGATCGCTACGCCTACAACGTGGCCGGCGCCGGCTTCGACGCCGTCGTCGCAGTCGTGGACTCCGCCGCCGACACGCCCGAACTGCACGCCCCCGACGGCCTGTTGGCCACCCTCGCCGCACACACGCCGAACGTCGTGCTCGCCGTCGTCCCCAGTTACGTACCCGCACGTTCGCACGTACCCGAAAGGCCCCGCATGCTGCCCGAGCCCCTCCGCGGACCCGCGTTCTCCTCGTACCCACCGGACGAGGTCGGCTGGCTGCTGCGGGATCTCTCGGACGTCAGCCTGGAGGCGCCCACCGAGGAGCGCGAGGAGGCGATCCAGGCGGGCGGCGCCCACTACGCCGAGTCGCTGCCGGTCGAGTACCAGCCCAGCGACCAGTACCAGGAGCTGTTCCGCGCCGCCCTCGACACCTCCGCCGCCCGTATCGCCCAAGCCGTCGGCGCCGTAACGGAGTTGGTGCTCGCGGAGCGATCGCCGCGTCCGGTGCTCGTCTCGCTGGCGCGGGCCGGGACGCCGGTCGGGGCGCTGATGCGCCGCTGGGCCAAGCACCGGCACGGGCTCGAACTGCCCCACTACGCCGTGTCGATCGTCCGGGGCCGGGGCATCGACGCCAACGCGCTGCGCTGGCTGGCCGCCCACCACGACCCCGCCGACGTCGTGTTCGTCGACGGCTGGACCGGCAAGGGCGCCATCACCCGCGAACTCGCCGACGCCATCGAGGAGTTCGAGGCATCCGACGGCATCATCGGCTTCGACCCGGAGATCGCGGTCCTGGCCGACCCGGGCTCCTGCGTCCGTACGTACGGCACCCGCGAGGACTTCCTCATCCCCTCCGCCTGCCTCAACTCCACGGTGTCGGGGCTGATTTCGCGGACCGTCCTGCGCACGGACCTGGTCGGCCCGAACGACTTCCACGGCGCCAAGTTCTACCGCGAACTCGCCGGCGCCGACGTCTCGATGGACTTCCTCGACGCCGTCGCCGCCTGCTTCCCGGAGGTCTCGGACGCCGTCGACACCTCGGTCAAGGAGCTGCTGGCCGCCGACCGTTCCCCGACGTGGGAGGGCTGGGCGGCAGTTGAGCGGATCAGCGAGGAGTACGAGATCCACGACGTGAACCTCGTCAAGCCCGGCGTCGGTGAGACCACCAGGGTGCTGCTGCGCCGCGTCCCCTGGAAGATCCTGGCCCGCGCCGGAGCGGGCGCCGACCTCGACCATGTACGCCTGCTCGCCGAGCAGCGGGGCGTACCCGTCGAGGAGGTGGCCGAACTCCCGTACACCTGCGTGGGGTTGATCCACCCCAAGTACACGCGGGGCGCGACCGGCGCCGACGGTCGGGCGGTGTCGGTATGAGTCCCGTTCTTGTCGCCAGCGATCTCGACCGTACGCTCATCTACTCCGCCGCGGCCCTCGCGCTGACCATGCCGGACGCCCGCGCGCCCCGGCTGCTCTGTGTCGAGGTGCACGAGAGCCGGCCGCTGTCGTACATGACGGAGGTGGCCGCCGCACTGCTCACCGAACTCGGCGACGCGGCCGTCTTCGTACCGACGACGACCCGGACCCGTAAGCAGTACCTGCGCATCAACCTGCCGGGCCCGGCACCGAAGTACGCGATCTGTGCGAACGGCGGCCACATCCTCGTCGACGGTGTCGCCGACCTGGACTGGCACGCGCGGGTGCAGGCACGGCTCGCGGACGAGTGCGCTTCCCTGGACGAGGTCCGGGACCATCTCGCCGCCACCGCCGACCCGCTCTGGGTACGCAAGCACCGCATCGCCGAGGACTTCTTCGCCTATCTCGTCGTCGAGCGCGAACTGCTCCCCGAGGAGTGGGTGAAGGAACTGGCGGTCTGGGCGGAGGTCCGCGGCTGGACGGTCTCCCTCCAGGGCCGCAAGATCTACGCCGTGCCGAAGCCGCTCACCAAGAGCGCGGCCGTGCGCGAGGTCGCCCGCCGCACCGGCGCGACCCTCACTCTCGCCGCCGGTGACTCCCTCCTCGACGCCGACCTGCTCCTCGCCGCCGACCGAGGCTGGCGCCCGGGGCATGGGGAGCTGGCGGAGACGGAGTGGGCGGCCGATACGGTCATCGCGCTTCCCGAGCGGGGGGTCGCGGCCGGGGAGCGGATTCTGCGGGAGTTCCTGCGAGAGACGCGCTAACGCGCTGGGGGCGGCGTGAGGGGCTGTCGGGTTGCTGCGGCGCCGTCGTGGCTGGTCGCTCCCCCACTCTCGACTTCGCTCGACCGGGGGGACCCCCATCGCGGCGGAGCCGCATATCGATTCAGTCCCGCGCGTCTATGGGGCGCTGCCGTGCGGGTCGGATGATTCGTACCGCGATGAAGGCGGCCAGCGCCACGGCCGCCCCGATGAGCACCACCTTCGAGTACGCGGAGACGACGGTCGCGACCTCGGCCCAGTTGTCGCCCAGCAGATAGCCCGCGCACACGAAGGCGGTGTTCCACAGAGCGCTGCCGAGGGTGGTGAGGCCGAGGAACGTGGGCAGGGGCATGCGTTCGACGCCGGCCGGCACGGAGATCAGGCTGCGGAAGACGGGGATCATCCGCCCGAAGAACACCGCCTTCGTGCCGTGCCGCAGGAACCACGCCTCGGTCTTCTCGATGTCCGCCACCTTGACCAGTGGCAGCCGGGCGGCGAGGGCGACGGTGCGGTCACGGCCCAGCAGCGCGCCGACCCCGTACAGCGCGAGCGCGCCGACGACCGAGCCCGCGGTGGTCCAGAGCAGCGCGGCGAGCAGGCTCAGCTGCCCGGTGCTCGCCGCGAAACCGGCGAGCGGCAGGATGACTTCGCTGGGCAGCGGCGGGAAGAGGTTCTCCAGCGCGATGGCGAGGCCCGCGCCGGGGGCGCCCAGCGTGTCCATGAGGTCGGTGACCCACTGGGGTGCGGCCGTCGTAGCTGTCATACGGGCAGGCTAGGAAACCCAACCTGAACCCAACCTGAAGGGCCCGCAGGGCCCCTGAACGGCCCTGCGGTGCAGATCCTCAGCCGCAGCAGCCCCCGCCGCAGCAACCGCCTCCGCCGCTCGCGCGCGGTGCCGACGCCGGTGCGGACGCCGAGCCGCCGACCGCGACCGTCGACAGGAGTTTCACGGTGTCGTCATGACCGGCGGGGCAGTCCGCGGGGGCGGCCGACTCGGCCATCGGGCGGCTCAGTTCGAACGTGTCGCCGCAGGTGCGGCAGCGGTACTCGTAGCGAGGCATGCGCACAGGTTAGTCCCCAATTGCTCGCGGCGCGGAGCCCGACGGTTTCGATCGCGCCCCTTTCTGTTCATTGCCCATGTGGAGAACATGCGAAGATCGCTGGTAATTTGTGTTCGCCGCGATGAGCCGTGAGGTCGGGGAATCAGGGTTTGCACGGAGTGCGGAGGGGTGTGTCGTGATCCAGGAACCGGATGAATCGGACGCCACTCTGCATTTGCGGATATCTGATCTGGACATTCCCGACGTCGGGAAAGAATCGCCTGTACCCGGAAATGCCGGGCCCGGAAGCAGGCGTAAAGCCCGATTAGCTCGTAAAGCGCGCAGACTGTCTCTCCCGCTGCTTCTGGCCCGGGTCGGATCCCATGTCGCGTCCCACGCGCCGAAGTACCCGCGACCCGGCCGCACCGGCTGGCGGCGCTGGATACCCTCCTGGCGCCAGTGGGGCGGGGGCGTCCTGTCGTCCCTGGGGCTGAGCGTCCTGCTCCTGGGCATCGCCTACGCGGCCACCGACATTCCCGACGACCTCAACACGTACGCCACCCAGCAGGACAATGTGTACTTCTGGTCCGACGGGACGCCCATGGCCCGTACCGGCTGGGTGCAACGGCAGGCGATGCCGCTCAGTGAGATCCCCGAGGGGGTCCGCTGGGCGGTGCTCGCCGCCGAGAACGCGAGTTTTTACAGCGATTCCGGCATTTCCGTCAAGGGCATCAGTCGCGCCCTTTTCCGTACCCTCGGCCAGGGTGACACCCAGGGTGGATCCACCATCACCCAGCAGTACGTCAAAAACGTCTATCTCAACCAGAACCAGACGATCAGCCGCAAGTTCACCGAGGCGATGATCGCCCTCAAGCTCGACAACCGGATGAGCAAGGACGACATCCTCGAGGGCTACCTCAACACCAGCTGGTTCGGCCGCGGCTGCTACGGCATCCAGCGCGCCGCGCAGGCCTACTACGGCAAGGATGTCAGCCAACTCGACGCAGGCGAGGGCGCGTTCCTCGCCTCCCTCCTCAAGGGCGCCGGCCTGTACGACCCGACCCTGAGCAGCGCCAACCGTGCCCGCGCCGTCGAGCGCTGGTCCTGGACCCTCGACCGGATGGTCGACATCGGCAAACTGACGAAGGCCGAGCGGGCCACGTACACGAAGTTCCCCGAGCCGCTCAAGAGCAACCCGCTGTACGACACCGGGGAGCAGACCGACTATCTGGTGGAAGTGGCCTCGCAGTACGTCAAGAAGGCCGGGGGGATCTCCGACAAGGACTTCGACCTCGGCGGTTACCAGGTCTACACGACGTTCGACCGCGCGCGGGAGCGCAAGCTCGCCGACGCCGTGGTCAAGGCCCGAAAGCAGGCGCTGAAGGGCGATCCGAACGCCGCGAAGACCGCGCACTACGGCGCCGCCTCGGTGACCGCCGACGGCCGGATCCTGGCCGTGTACGGCGGCCCCGACCACCGTACGCAGGGCTACAACGAGTCCAACTCCACCACCGTCCCCGCCGGTTCGGCCTTCCTGCCGTTCGTCTACGCCGCCGGCCTGGAGCACGGCGTCCACGAGAGCCGGGACGACGAACCGACACGTGTCACTGGGGAGTCCCTGTACGACGGCAATGACGACGTGCCCGTGACCACGCCCGAGGGGCCCTACTGGGACCGCAGCGGCAAGAAGGTGGCCGCCAGCAACGACGGTGACCGGTCCTACGGGCGGATCTCCCTGCACCGGGCGCTGCAGCTGTCGGTGAACACGCCGTTCATGCAACTCGGCATGGACACCGGCCTGGACAACGTCCGCGCGACCGCCGAAGCCGCCGGCCTGCTGCCCGCCAGCATCGGGGCGCAGGTGCCCGCGCTGTCGACGGGTACCTCCACCCCCAGCGCGATCCGCATGGCCGGCGGCTACACCACGTTCATCGCGGGCGGCAAACGCACCGAGCCGTACTCGGTGCGCAGGATCACCCGCAACGGAATCGGCATCGGCCTCCACATCCCCACCCCGACCCGCGTGATCAGCTCCGACACGGCCGAAGAGGTCACCTCGGCGCTCACCGACGCCTTCCGCACCGCCCACCCCGCCGCCGCCGCGTCCGCCGACGGGAAGGTGGCCGGGAAGGCGGGGACCACCCCGGACGACACCGCCTCCTGGTACGTCGGCACGCACGACTTCGTGTCCACGGCTGTCGTCGTCTACCGCATCGACCTGACCAAGAGCCTCGAACCGCTGCCGTTGAAGGGCCTCGCCGGGACCACCGACGACAGCGTCCCGTACGGGATCTGGTCAGGCGCCATGGGCCCGCTCGGCTGACCACCGGACGGGGCCCCCACCCCCCTCGAAATGAGCAAGACATGAGACAAACGTCGGGCCGCCGTCGCAAGGCCCCGGCAACGCGTCAGCCCGCCAACCCCCGCCCGCGGATCGCGGCGTTCCTCGTCGTCCTGTCCCTGGCCTGCGCGTCCTTGACCGCCGGATACCTGATGGTGGTCCGCACGGACCGCACCGCACCGACAGCCTCCGTGGGGTCCGGGGGAACCGTGAAAGCCCCCGCACAGGCGACCGACAAACCGAAGTGGGACGGCAGGGCCAGGGTCCTGGGGGACGGCTCCACCTCCTACACCGGCCCGCAGCAGGGCCGGTTGAAGCCCGTACCGCTCAAGCCCGGTGAGAAACCACCCCAGTTCGTCGTCTTCTCCTGGGACGGCGCGCTGGCGGGCGACGACGAACTCTTCGCGCACTACCGGGAGATGTCCGCGAAGTACAACGCCCACATGACGTACTTCCTCACGGGCATCTACCTGCTGCCCAAGAGCAAGGCGGACCTCTACAAGCCCCCGCAGCACCCCAAGGGATCGGCGGCGATCAGCTACGCCACCGACGACCACATCCGCACCACCCTCGACCAGCTCGGCAAGGCGTGGCAGGAGGGCAACGAGATCGGCACCCACTTCAACGGCCACTTCTGCGGCGAGAAGGGCGGCGACGACTGGAGCGTCGCGGAGTGGAAGAGCGAGATCGACCAGTTCTTCGCCTTTGTGCAGAAGTGGAAGACCAACACCGGCTACACCGACCTCGCGCCGCTGCCGTTCGACTTCAAGGAGGAGGTCACCGGCGGGCGCGCCCCGTGCCTGGAGGGCCAGAAGAACCTGCTGAAGGCCGCCAAGAGCTACGGCTGGCGCTACGACGCGAGTTCCGCGGGCGACTTCCAGATCTGGCCGGCGAAGAAGGACGGCATCTGGGACTTCCCGCTGCAGATGCTCCCGTACGAGGGCGGCGACTACCAGGGCCTCTCCATGGACTTCAACTTTCTCTACAACCAGTCCGACGGCGAGACCGACGGCGCTGTGGCCAACCGCGCGCGGTGGCAGCAGGAGACCGTCGACGCCTACATGGCCGGCTTCGACCGGGTGTACTACGGCAGCCGTGCCCCGCTGTTCATCGGCAACCACTTCGAGGAGTGGAACGGCGGCATCTACATGAAGGCCGTCGACGAGGTCATGGCGAGGATGTGTGCGAAGAAGGACGTCAAGTGCGTCTCCTTCAAGGAACTCGCCGACTGGCTCGACGTACAGACCCCGGCGACCTTGGAGCGGCTGCGCGGCCTGGACCCGGCGCAGTCGCCGGACTGGTCGACGGTCGCGAAGTGACCGTTGTGAAGTGAC
This sequence comes from Streptomyces sp. NBC_00576, assembly GCF_036345175.1. Classification (NCBI taxonomy): domain Bacteria; kingdom Bacillati; phylum Actinomycetota; class Actinomycetes; order Kitasatosporales; family Streptomycetaceae; genus Streptomyces; species Streptomyces sp. NBC_00576. The sequence continues at coordinate 7,996,724 of NZ_CP107780.1, forward strand.
CGTCCTGAACTGACTGCCGTTATCTGACGATTCGTCAACTTCCTTGCCAGCAAAGGGTATCCCCGTTCACGGGAGCTCCACATGGCATGCAAAAATTCCACGACCCGGCATCCCCCATCGCCGGGGCAAGAGGGGAAACATTCGTGAAGTCAAGCAACATGGGCCGTACGCGCAGCCGCGCCGCCATAGTCGTCGCGGCCGCTGCCTCGGTCGCCGCGGGAGCGGCGCTGCTGCCGGTCACCAGCGCGAGCGCGGCAACCGCGCGCTCCGCCGCCCCGACGGTGAGCCAGCAGACCAGGGCCACCTTCCAGCGCCTGGCCGACGCGGTCCTCACCGACCGCACGGACGCGCTGGTCGACGGCACGCAGGGCGACCGGAAGAAGCCGCTGACCGCCGGCTTCTCCGGCGACGTCAGGCTGTCCGCCGCGCTGGCCCGCAGTGAGAACGCCGCCCTGTCCTCGCTGGACCTGCGCAAGGACCGCCTCGCGGCGCTGGGCGAGAAGTACAGCAAGGCCAACACCACCGTCACCCTGAACAGCACCCGCGTCCGGGGCGCCAAGGCCGAGGTCGCGGTCACCGAGACCACGACCCTGACCTACCAGAAGGTCCGCGGCGACGAGCCGGGGACCACCGGCTTCCAGGCCCACCACGCGCTGACGTTCACCGCCGACGCGCGTGGTCACTGGCAGCTGACGGGCATTCGGAACACCGACGCGGCCGCCGACGTCGCGGTCAACCAGCCGGCCAAGCCGTCCGTCACGACCAGGGTCGGCACGGTCGCCGACGACACCATGCCCAACGCCCCCCGGGCGGCCACCACCCGCACGGCACCGGCCAAGGCCAAGACCCTCACCGGCGGCACCTTCGACTACAAGGCCATGGCCACGTACGCGGAGAAGTACTGGAGCACCTACAATCCGGCCTACCCGAACTTCAACGGGCACGCGGCCGGCGGCGACTGCACCAACTTCGTCAGCCAGTCCCTGAAGGCCGGCGGCTGGAAGCACGTCCCCGGCTATGTGTACGACTACACCCGGTGGTTCGGCAACGCCGAGATCCAGTCGGACTCCTTCGTCGGCGTCAACGAGTGGTCCTGGTTCGCCCAGAACTCGAAGCGCACCACCAGCCTCGCGTACGTCTACCAGATGGACGTCGGCGACGTGCTGCAGATGGACTTCGAGAAGGACGGGTCCAAGGACCACACGATGATCGTCACGTACCGCAGCGCCCAGGGCGTGCCGTACCTGACCTACCACTCCGCCAACACCTACCGCAGGTCGCTGGCGAGCATCATCGCGTCGGAACCGAACTCCTACTACTACGCCTACCGCACCTGATCGCCCCGGTCCCGCCCGCTCCGGCCCTTCCCCGGGCCGGGGCGGCGGATCCTGCAGTCCCCCGTAGCCCCGTAGCCCCGGAGCGGGGCGCGCTCACTGGTGGGCGGTCGTCCCGCGCTCCTCGCGGATACGGGCGACCACGTCGGCCACCGTGTGCCGCACGGCCTCCGCCTCCGTCAGGAAGTGCCAGTAGTCGGGGTGGCGGCCCTCCAGCCCGGCGATCGCGCGCTCCAGCCGGGCCACCGACTCGTCCAGCGGGCGGGCGTCCCGCGGGTCCGGGGTGTTGCGCCCCGACATGGCCAGCCGCTGCGCGTCCCGGATCGCGAAGCGCGTGCGGTCGATCTCGCTCTTCGGGTCCTTCTGTACGGCGTTCAGCCGCCGCAGCCGGTCCCCGGCCGCCGACACCGCCTCGTCGGTGGTGTTCAGCAGCGCCCGCACCGTCGACAGCAGCGCCGTCGCGTCCGGCCAGCGCTGGGCGTCCCGCGCCGTCTGCGCCTCCTTGAGCCTGGCCTCGGCCTGCCGCACGTGGTCCGTGGCCTGTTCCGGTACGTGCTGGAGGTCCTGCCAGCAGTCCGCCGAGAACCGTCTGCGCAGCTCGCTCAGCACCGGCTCCACCTGCCCCGACCGGGTGGTCAGCGCCTCGGCGCGGGTACGCAGCGACACCAGCCGGTGATCGATCTCGGCGGCCCGCTCCGGCAACCGCTCCGCCTCCGCCCGCACCCCCTCCGCCTCGCGCGCGACCCGGTCGGCCCGCTCCAGCGTCTCCGGCACGCCGTGCTGCCCCGCCCCCTGGTTGAGCCGGGTCAGCTCGGGCCCGAGGGCGGCGAGCCGGGCGGCGAGGTCGTCCGCCCTGAGCCCCGATCCCCGTACCGCGTCCAGGGCGTTCGAGGCTGCCAGCAGCGACTGGCGGGCGCGCTCCACGGAGGGCGCGAGCCGGGCCAACTGCGTCTCCGCCTTGCCGAGCAGCGGCCCGAGCCCGTCCGCGAAGCGGTCCAGGTCCTGCTTGACCCGCCCCAGCTCCTCCTTGGCCTTCGTCAGCTCGGAGCGCGCGTGGGTGGCGGCCGAGGCCTCCAGATCGTCGCGGTCGAGGTCGTGGGCGTCGATGGCGGTGATGTACTGGCCGCTGGCCTCGTCGATCCGGCGCCCGAGCCCGTCGAAGTCGGCGACCGCGCGCCGGGCCGCAGGGGTGTCGTCGACGGCCTTGATGGTCTCTATGGAGATCCGCAGATCCCGCTGAGCGGTGTCCAGTTCGTAGAAGGCAGCAGCTGCGGCGTCCTTCGCGGCCTGCGCCTCGGCACGCTGGCTCTCGGCCCGCCCACCGAACCACCGCCGCGTACCGCCACCGGCGAAGGCGGCGGGCAGGGCGAGGAGCAGCGGCAACGGGAGCAGTACGAGCGTCAGCGCGTCCCGGGCGGCGGCGCGCACACCGGTACGACGGGCCTGGGCCGGGCGGTGTGGTGAGGGGGGCGGCGGTGACGGGTGGGACGTCTGGTGCGCGCGCGGCGCAATCGGCGTGTACGGCTCAGAAGTAGTCGCCGTCACATCCCTCTCCCGTGCTGTGATCTGCCCTGCCCGGTTCATTCTCCCACCGGTTGAGGACGAACACACGGCCCGGTCGGTTCGCGCTGCGCGTACCCGGTCACATACCCGGTCACATACCCGGTCACGAATCGAGCCGCGTACCGAGCGCGCACCGGGCCACCGCGAGGCTCACGCCCCGGCGACCCGCACCCGTATGCTCCCGTCCTTCGTCTTCGCCGACACCACATGCGCACTGCTCTCGGCGCGCGGCACGGACACCTTCACGGAGCCGTCGTCGGAGTCCGCCGTCACGCGGTACGTCTCACGGGGCAGCTCGATCGTGAGCGAGCCGTCGTCACTGCTCGACTCGACGAGGTCCGGCACGGAGGCGAGTTCGAGCCGTACCGAGCCGTCCTCGGAGTGCGCCCGCACCTGCTGGGAGCGCACGCCGAGGGCGCGGATCGAACCGTCGTCGGTGCGCAGCCGCAGCGGGCCGGTGGAGTCCTTGACGGTGACGGAGCCGTCCTCGGAGCGGATGTCGAGGGCCTGGTCGAAGCCGCGCGCGGTGACCCGTCCGTCCCCGTTCCGCACGACGACGGAGACACCGCGCGGTACCTCGATCCGGTGCTTGGCGGAGCAGTCGGCGACCACGCCCGAGCACCTCACCCGCAGCTTGAGCCGGTCGTCCTCCATGGCCCAGGTCACTTTGGGGTCCTTGCCCATGGTGACGGAGCCCTGGAACCACCGGGTGACCTCGATCCGGCCCGACTTGTCGGAGTCCGCGGCGACGATGTCGAGCGCGGACTCGTTCGAGTCGACGGTGAGCGTGCGCCCCTGCAGTGCGAAGGAACGCTGCTCGGGATCCTTGTCGTCCCCGGCGGAGGCACAGGCCGACGCGGTGGCGACGAGCGCGACGGCGACGCTGGTGACGGCGATGACACGGGTGCGAGCGCGAGGGCGGGTGCGGATGCGCGGAAATTCTGAACGGGCCATGGTCCTAGTCCCCCTGAGGCGAACGCGGGACCGGTGATCGGCGATCGGTGGAGCCGGCCCTGCGACACTCTTCGACCGTACGGAGCCGGCGCTCGCCCGGGCATCCGGGACGCTCCCCGATCCAGGGTGGGGAAAACCCCCGAATCCGGGCCCGAAGATCTCCGGGGCGGATACGCGTTTGCGAGGCAGTGCCCCGGGCAATGTAGGCTGACGACTCGTCCTGGGCGCGTAGCTCAGCGGTAGAGCGCCGCCCTTACAAGGCGGATGTCGGCGGTTCGAAACCGTCCGCGCCCACCAGGATGGTCAGTGCGTCTGACCAGCAGTCGAAGCCTCGGCTTCCTGCCCCCGACCGGCCCCGGACCGCGCGTCCGGGGCTGGTTGCGTGAGCGCTGCACAAGTCGCTGCGTGAGCGGCTCGGACGACCCCCGCACGGAACCGTGACTTCCACATGGTCAACGCGGACTTGTCATGGTGTGATCACGGGATGCTCGGTTTCCTCATCCGTCGCCTGCCCTTCTGGGTCCGCGAACCCTTGCTCGTCGTCATCGGGTCCCTCTTCGGCGTGCGCATCATGTATTTCGCCGTCCGTGATCAGGATCTGGCCCTGGCCGGTATCGGCGCGGTCTTCCTCCTGGTCGCCGCGATCAGCGGCTACAGGGTCGTCAGTGCCCTGCGCGCACGCCGAAACCCGAGTCCGGCGGTCTCCGTGGCCGGGACGGCGGTCGGCGCCGCAGCCCAGGTCCAGGCCCAGGCTCCGGTCCAGGCCCAGGCCCAGGCCCAGGCCCAGGCCCAGGCCCAGGCCCAGGCCCAGGCTCCGGTCCAGGCCCAGGCTCCGGTCCAGGCCCAGGCCCAGGCCCAGGCCCAGGCCCAGGCCCAGGCCCAGGCCCAGGCTCCGGTCCAGGCCCAGGCTCCGGTCCAGGCCCAGGCCCAGGCCCAGGCCCAGGCTCCGGTCCAGGCCCAGGCTCCGGGCCCGGCCGGTCCGCCTCCTTCTCCGGGTACTCCGGAGAAGGAGCCCAGCGAGTGGGGTCAGGTCTTCGCAGCCGTGGCCGTGCTCGGGTTGATCGCGGCCGTACTGTGGGTGGCCCCGCACGTACTTCCGTCCGACAACGTCAACAACACCCCCCAGCCCGCCTCGTGTTCGGACGGAGAGGCAGAGCACGAGAAGCTGCCGCAGGTCTACAAGAAGGCGCCCCGGCCCGCGACCGGCGAGGAGCTGTGCGAGGCGCTCAACCGGGCGGACCTGGCCACGCTCCTGGGAACCCCCGAGGAGACTGCGACCTCTGCTTCCGGCAGCAACAACACCTCTCCCCTGACGGATGAGAAGGTCGCCGCGCCGGAGGCCCAGGTCGCGTTCGAGACGTACACCGTGCAGCTCCTGGCCACCTACAACCACATGACGACCGACCAGTACGTGAAGCTGATGAAGTACGGGAGTGAGCAGGACGTCGAGACCCTCACGGTTCTCGGCCGGCCCGCGGTCCTCTCCTCGAATTACACGATGAAGATCGAGTTCAACCTCGGGGGCGGCAACTCCGCCAGACCGGTCGAGAACGGCCCCCTGGCCAGGACGCTGACCGTGGCTCTCGACCGTGCCGACCGGGGCGGCTACTACGACATCACCGTGTGGAGCGACACCGGAGCCCTCCCAGACGACAGCGCTCTCCGCGACATCGCCGAGAAGGTTCTTCCGACGCTCCCCGAACGGCCTGTTCGATAGGACACCGCAGGACCGGACGAGCGGCCCCGGCGGTTTCGCCGAGGGGCCACTTCGTGTGGTCACTTCGTGTGACGAGGTGTGGTGAGCGCGACCTTCGGCTCGGCCCCACATGTGCGCCGGATATCGTGAGCCACAGCTTGCCGGTGGGACGGAGAGGTTTGCGGTGTCGGACGTGTCGGACGAGGGACGGCTCATCGCCGGGCGGTACCGGCTGACCGAGCAGATCGGCCGTGGTGGCATGGGCACGGTCTGGCTGGCCGCCGACGAGATGCTCAATCGCCGCGTCGCGCTCAAGCGGCTGCACGAGGACTCTCGGTACGCCGACGACGAACTGGCCCTGATGTACGAGCGCACCCGCCGCGAGGCGCAGAGCGCTGCCCGGATCGCGCATCCGAACGTGGTCGTCGTCCATGACGTCGTCGAGGACGACGGGCTGCCCTGCATCGTCATGGAGTACGTGCCGTCCACCACGCTGGGCGCCCTGCTCAAGAGCGGCGGAACCGTTTCCCCCGAGGAGGCCGCCCGGGTCGGCCGGGGCATGGTCGGAGCGCTGCGGGCCGCCCACGAGGCCGGCGTACTGCACCGTGACGTCAAGCCGGGCAACGTCCTGCTCACCGAGGGCGGCCGGGTCGTCCTCACCGACTTCGGTATCGCCACGGCGACCGGGACCAGCACCCTCACCCGGACCGGCGAGATCGTCGGCTCCATCGACTACATGGCACCGGAGCGAGTCCAGGGCGACACTCCTGGCCCCGCCTCCGACCTCTGGGCCCTGGGCGCGACCCTTTATCAGGCGGTGGAGGGGCAGCCGCCGTTCCGCAGGCTCACGCCGGTCGAGACGGCGTACTCCATCGTCACCGCCCCCGTGGGGCCGATGAAGCAGGCCGGCCCGCTGGAGCCGCTGATCACGGCCCTGCTGGCCAAGGACCCCGCCGAGCGGCCCTCGGCGGAGGAGACGGAACTGGCGCTGCGAGCGGTGACCGAGGACACGGAACCGCGCGCGTGGACGGCGTCCGGTCCGCTGTCGATACCGGGACGGGCTCCGGATCCCGACCGAACCGGCGGCACGCGCAGGAGGACCGGTGCGGGGCAAGTGGCACCCGTGCGGCCTGGACCCGCGCGCGGGCGCCGTACCGTCCTCTGGAGCGCGGTCGCGGTGATTCTGGTCGCCGGGGGCATCGCGGGCGGCCTCCACTACGTGAACTCGTCCGGCGAGGACACGCAGAGCGCGGGTTCGGTGACGAGTCCCCCCCCGACGACCTACGCGCCCTCGCCCGTCCCCGACGGCTACCACCTGGTCACGGAGAAGGAGCTCGGCATCGCCTTCCCGGTGCCGGACGGCTGGACGCCGAAAACGCGGAAGTCCGACGGGGTCGACTACATCGACGAGACCCGGCTGGCCGGCCTCAAGATCGGCATGGTGGACCCCGCGGGCGATCCCTTGGCGCACTTCAAGGAGATCGAGGCGAACACGAAGGTCAACTACCCCGGGGACAAATACCGCAAGCTCTACATGCAGCGCACGACGTACCGGGGCCAGAAGGCCGCCATCTGGGAGTTCACCATCAAGGGCCGGGCTCGGGTCTTCCACGCCATCAACCTCGGCTTCGGGCAGGAGGGCGGCCGGGAGTACGACATCTATGTCTCGGCGCCCGAGGAGCAGTGGGACACCTTCCGGCCGGTCTTCGACCGGGTGCGGGAAGGTTTCCGCGTCGCACCCACGTCCTGAGGTCGGGCTGCCGGAGGCCTCAGGCCCCGTCCGTGCCTTCATGGGCGTGCTTGAGCCGTGTACGTGCGTCGACCCGGTCCGCTCCCGTGACCTCGGCCCAGAACCGGTGGCCGCTCACGAACACCGCGAGCTCGTGCTCCCGGCGCCGCAGCTTCTCCACCTCGGCCTGTTCGTCGGCGGTCCAGCCCGGTGAGGCGGGGCGCTCCACCTTGCGCCAGCCGCCGGTGTCACTGAAACCGTCCAGCGGCTCGACCGACCAGGGGAGCCGCTTCAACAGGGTGGACAGCTCGGCCCGGACCTGATGCAGCTCCTCCTGACCGGCCAGGAGGTCACTCGGGAAGTCATAGGTCGTCGCCACGCGGTAATGGTACGCCTGTTCGATTTTGAGATGCGAGTTCCTCCGGGGACTTCCTCCCTGTCTTCACGCGAACGAGTGAGCGACAGGGAGGGACCGACCGGGGAGGGCGGTCAGCGGCCCCGCGCCGCCAGCTCCCGCACCACCCGCGTGGCCACCGGTACGTCCACGCCGTGGCGTTCGGCCGCGCGCAGCAGGGCTCCGCCGATCGCGTCCAGCTCCAGCGGGCGGCCCGCCTCGGCGTCGCGCTGCATCGACGACCTCATGGCCGGGGGGAAGCCGTCGTAGCGGGTCAGGGCCTGGCCGGGGTCCGCCGGGCCGCCGCAGGCCAGGCTCACCGCCGCCGTCTCCTTGACCAGAGCGGTGAGCTCGTCGCGGTGGCGGGTGCGGATGTCGCCCAGCGGGAGGCCGTGCAACGTGGTCAGCAGGGCGAAGGGGGCGAGGAACGACATCTTTGCCCACAGCGCCGCCGCCTCGTCGGGCAGGACGCGGGTGGCCGGTCCGGCGGCCGTGAAGGCGGCGGAGAGCGCGTCGAGGCGCTCGCGCGGTACCGGGTCGCCGGCCAGGTCGATCTCCACGAAGGGGCTCGCGTGTTCGATCACGCCGGGTGCCGTACGGGTCGACTCGACGCGGATCACGGCCGGGGCGACGCGGTCGTGGGGGTAACGGGCGCGCAGGTCGGCCGGGTGTTCCACGCCGTTCAGGAACGGGACGACCAGGGCGTCGCCCAGCGCCTTCGCCGGGGCGCGTTCGAGGGCCGCGTCGAGGTTCGTGTGCTTGACGGCGACGAGAACGGCGTCGACGGGCCTGGACGCCGCCGATGCCTCCGGGAGCTCGGTCGCCGCGTCCACCTTCGCCGTGAACTCGCCGAACTGGCCGCTGTGGACGCGGATTCCGCCTTCGCGGAGCGTGCGCGCGGTGTCGTCGCCGGCCAGGCAGAGCACTCGGTGGCCGGCGCGGGAGAGCAGGGCGGCGAGGAGGCCGCCGACGCCGCCGGGGCCGAGTACGGCGAAGGTGAGCGGGTCCTGACGTACGCCTGTGCGTGTAGCTGTAGCTGAATCCTTCTGCATGTCCGATCGAACCTCTCCTCGGTCGGCCCCTGACAGGTGGCCGCTTCGCGGAGCATGATCGCAGCCGGTGCGGACGAAGGGCACTCCCCTTTCAGCATGCGGGCGGCGCGGATCGCCCCGTACGCGCGAGACTGGAGGCATGTGCCGCAGCATCAAGACCCTTCGTCCGCCCGTACTCCCCGAAGAGGCCACCGAGGAGGACATCCGCGCCGCAGCCCTTCAGTACGTCCGCAAGGTCTCCGGCTTCCGGGCGCCGGCCGCCCACAACCGTGAGGTTTTCGAACGCGCCGTCGACGTCATCGCGGCGGCCACGGCCGAGTTGCTCGCCGGTATCGAGGTGCGCGGCGGGGGTGGAACGACGACAGCCCGGCACGCGTCGTAGAACGCGCACCGGGCTGCGATGCTATTGGCTGAGCCAGTGAGCCAGTGAGCCAGTGAGCCAGTGAGCCAGTGAGCCAGTGAGCCAGTGAGCCAGTGAGCCAGTGGGTCGGTGAGCCAGTGGGTCACTGAACCTCTGAGCCATCGAGCCCCTGTGCCACCAAGCCTCTAGCTGACCGTCCACTTCTGGTTGTCGCCCGTGCCGCAGGCCCACAGCACCATCTGCGTGCCGTTGGCCGTGGCCGCGCCGTACGCGTCCAGGCAGAGGCCCGCGTTGACGTTCGTGATCGTGCCGTCGGTGTTGACGTTCCACTTCTGGTTGTTGCCGCCGTGGCAGTCCCAGATGACGACCTTCGTGCCGTTGGTCTTGCCGCTGTCGTAGGCGTCCAGGCACTTGTTGCCGTACACCACGAGTTCCTTGCGGGAGGTGTACGTCCACGCCTGGTTGGAGCCGCCGTTGCAGTCCCACAGCTCGGCCTGGGTGCCGTTGGTGATCGTGCTGTTGAAGAGGTCCAGGCAGCGCCCGGACTGCTTGCCGACGACCAGGTTGCCGTTCGTGCCGGGGACCGGCTGGACGGTCAGTGTGCCCAGGGCCGGGCCGTTGGTGACGGCGAGCGTGTTGGCGGCACCCTTGGAGAGGGCGACCTGGACGGAGATCGTGCCCGGGGTCGAGCCGGTCGGCGGGAACGACACGGTGGTCGCCGTCTGGCCGTTGACCTTGAGGGTCGCCGTACGGGCGGTGCTCGTGTTGTTCGTGTACGTGAAGTCGGCGACCGCGACACCGGTGTTCGCCGCGTTCACGCCGGTGTAGCGGGCGGACGAGTCCGGCTCGTAGGCGCTGCTCGCCGCCTCCGTGCCGCCGGTGATCGTGAGCATGACCGAGCCGCCGGCCGGGACGCTGGTGGTGTAGCCGGTGGCGTACGAGCCGATGTTCGTACGGCTCCACAGGTCACGGACGGTCGCGGACGCGTTCGTCAGACCGAGGTCGGCCCAGCGGACGGTGATGTTCTGGGCGGAGGAGGTGCGGTTGAGGAGCACGGCGGCACGCTTGCCGGTGCCGGACAGCACCTTCCCGTACACCTGCGCGCCCGTGGTGTCCTCGGCGACCTTGACGCCCTGGAGGCCGCGCGGGTCCTGGTCGACGGCGACGACCTCGGGGTTCTTGAGGATCGCGGCGGACTCGGCGGTCATCGTCGAGAGGTTGTTGCCGGCGAGCAGCGGGGCGCCGGAGATGGCCCACAGGCCCATGTGCGTGCGGTTCTGGGCGGCGGTGAGGCCGGTCATGCCGACCATCAGCATGTCCGGGTCGTTGTAGTAGCCGGTGTGCTGGGCGGTGGGGTGCAGGCCCTGGTCGTAGTTGGACAGCATGTTCGTCATCGAGGGGTTGTTGCCCCAGAAGACGATGTCCGTGCTGGTCCGGTACATGGGGGCGAGGCCCGGGGCCCAGTTCCAGGTGTTCTGGTAGCCCCAGTTGCAGATGGAGAGGGTGAGCGGGCGTCCGGTGGTGGCGGACGCGGTGGCCACCGCGTCGCTGATCGACTTGTACGTGGTCGCCGCGTCGAGCCCTTCGACGTCACCGCCGCACCAGTCGACCTTGACGAAGTCGAAGCCCCACTGCGAGAACTGGAGCATGTCCTGCGCGTAGTGGCCCTCGCTGCCGCTGCCCGGGGCGGCGGGGCGGCCCGTCGGGAAGTAGTAGCCGCAGCCGTCCTTGCCGGCGTCGGTGTAGATGCCGGCCTTGAGGCCCTTGCTGTGGATGTAGTCGGCGATGGCCTTCATACCGCCGGGCCACTCGGAATTGTCGACCGTGATGTTGCCGGCACTGTCCCGGGTGCCCTGCCACCAGCCCTCGTCGATGTTGATGTACTTGTAGCCGGCCTCGGGCAGTCCGGAGGCGACGAACGCGTCGACCTGGCCCTTGATCACGTTGTAGTCGATCACCGCCGCGAAGCTGTTCCAGGAGGCCCAGCCCATGGGGGCGGTGGGGACCGGTATCTGGCGGGTGGAGGCAGCGACGGGGGCGCTGTCGAGGGGGGTGGCCTTGGCCTCTTCGGCCTGCGGCTGGGCGAAGAGGAGGGCGGCGGTCGCCGCGGTGGCGAGGGCGAGGGTGCGGATGGCGGTGCGTCTGAAGAGGGATGAGCGCGGCGGGGGGTACATGCGGCTCCTTTCCGGGGCGCGGCGTTGCGATTCCCGGAGTTGGGTCGATATTTCGAACCGCGATCGGCGAACCGAACGAGGGGGCGCGCTGAAATTAGAGCCGGGGGAGGGTTAAGTCAACGGTTGTGGCAGAAGGGGTTTTCCCAACCGGGGGATTTCGGGCGGGGATTGTCGGGTGAGTGTGGGGTGGGGTGGGGTGCCTATGAGCTCGGGGGGATCTGTTAGGTGGCGAGTGCGAGTGCGAGTGCGAGTGCGAGTGCGGGTGCGCTGTGGCTTGTCGCGCAGTTCCCCGCGCCCCTTCAGGGCGCGTCTCCTGTGCGCCTGTTAACAGGTGCTGTTGCGCATGGCACCTACCCGGGTGCGCCCGTTACCCCGGGCCGACGCATCAGGAAGGCTGCCCCCGCGCCCGCTCCGAAGAGGGCTGCCACGGATACGCCCGTTGCCAGCCAGGTCGCGCCCAGCCACTGGCCGCCGAAGTAGCCGAGGGCGACGCTGTACGCGGCCCAGGCCAGGCCGGCCACGATGGACCAGGGGAGGAACTCGCCGACCCGGCGGTGGGCGGCGCCCGCGCCGAGGGAGACGACCGAGCGGCCGGCCGGGGCGAAGCGGGCGACGACGACCAGGATGCCGCCGCTGTGCGCGAGGGCCTGGCCGAGACGTTCCTGCGCGCTGGTCAGGCGCCGGGAGCGGGCGATCGCGCGGTCCAGGCGGGCCCCGCCGTGCCAGGCCAGCCGGTACGCCACCAGGTCGCCGAGGACCGACGCGGTGGCCGCGCACAGGGTGAGCGCGAGGATGTCGGGGACCTCCTGCGGTACCTGTCCGGTGGCCGCGCCCGAACCGGCGGCGGCAGCTGTGGCGGCCGTGATGACCAGGACACCGCTCGGCAGTACCGGCACCAGGACGTCGAACAGGACGGACACACCCACCAGGGCGTAGATCCACGGGGTCCCGGTCAGGGACCCCACACTCTCAAGCACCGCAGACTCCCCGAAACCGAAACTCCCCCGTCGGCCCGATCCGTGCCGCTACCTCGCGGGGGAGCGGCGGGCGGCCTGTGACAGCCATACAGCGTACGCGGGGGGTCTGACCGGAGATCCACGGGGGGCGCATGTGTTCGCCACACGATGTTCACCCTGACGTACGCCGGTGCCCGCCCCCGGGACACGGGAACGGGCACCGGCGAACGACGGAGCGACCTGTTGATCAGGCCGCTACCGGTGTCTTCTCCCTCGAGGCCTTCGTCGCACCTGACGAGCGCTTCGCGAGGAGCCGGTCCACGCCGAAGGCGCCGGAGCCGGTGAAGATGAGCAGGAAGAAGGCCCAGCAGAAGGCGGCGGCCAGTTCGCCCTGGTTCTGGATCGGCATGAGGGCGCTCGGCTGGTGGACGTCGAAGTACGCGTACGCCATCGCGCCCGAGGCGATGAACGAGGCGGCGCGGGTGCCGAGGCCCAGCAGGACCAGGGTGCCGCCGACCAGCTCGATCACGGCCGCGTACCAGCCGGGCCAGGTGCCGGCAGCCACTGCCGGTTCGTCGCCGAGGACGCCGAAGAGTGAACGGGCGCCGTGGCAGGCGAAGAGCAGGCCGACCACGATCCGGAAGAGGCCGATGGCGTAGGGCTGAGCGTTGTTGAGGCGAGCGGACATGTGGGGGATGTCTCCTTCGGTCGGGATCGTTCCGTCCGAGAACTGAGGACGAATCGGTCCGGGGGCGGAACCGAGCGGCTCATCCACCGTAGGGGGGCCTAATCGATGCTTACAAGTTCAACATTTGGCCACCCCTTTGCCCCCGGTTTGGCCTCCGTTTGTCGTTCCGATTCGCCGATCGCCGCACGTGGAGCCACTGTCGGGCGCATACGCAGCACAGCCCGCGCCATCGCGTCGGCGTCCGAAAGTATGACCGAATCCACGCCAGGGCGGGCCCCGGCCGCCGTCACCCAGTGCACGCCCTCCGTGGGCACTCCGAACGCCAACCTCCTTTTCTGTACCAGACCTTGACGGTCCATCAGAAAATAGGGGCGCGGCGTCACATCCAGCCCGCCGGTCTCGTAGCCGTCGATCACGTGCGGCCTTGCCCCGCCCGTCCGCAGCAGCCGGGCGAGGAGCGGGTCGGCCGTGCGGCGGAGGTCGGGCTCCGGCAACCGTGCCTCTATGAGCGCGGTCACGCGTACGGCCGAGCCCGGCACGTCGGGGGAGTGCGCCACCCAGGCCTCGTCCGCCGCCCGTACCTCAAGGCGGGGCCCGAGCACCTCCACCACGCCCGCCGACACCAGCGCCGCCAGTTCCTCGACGCGCCGCCGGGGCGGTCCGATGGACAGGAAGGCGTTGAGCGGGGTGTACCAGCGGTCCAGGTGGTCCCGGCGCGAGTCGCCCGCCAGCCCGCCGTGGTCGACGATCAGCCGCAACTCGTTGCGCAGGTCGCGCAGTACGTCCTGGGCCGCCTTCACGGGCCCGTCGACATTGCCCAGCGCGGCCTGGGCGGCGTCCTCGCGGAGGTGGGCGAGCAGCCAGGTCCGCCAGGCGGCGGCGTCAGGGAAGACCTCGTCGGCGTACGGCCGCAGCATCCGCTCCCAGGACCAGCGTTCGGCCTCAGGCGCGCCGAACTCGCCGAGTACCGCCGCCTCTTGGGGGCCGCCGTGCGGTGCGGCGAGGAAGCGGTCCCGGAAGTCGCCGAGTGGGCGGTTCGTCAACTTCCGTGTCCGCAGCAGGGTTTCGTAGTAGACCGTCTCGACCTCCTTCGCCACCAGCGGCCATATCTCCGTGCGGTAGTCGGGTGCCTCGCCGGAGTCGGCGCGTTTGCGGAAGCAGGCGATCACCTCGTCGGTGAGAACGAGCGGGGTGTGCCTGCCGTGCGGGCCCTTCGCGTTGTCGCCGCGCGCCTGGTACGGGATGCCGCGCCGCGAACCGGCGTAGAGCCGTGGCTCACGTCCGGAGGGCAGATAACGCAGCCCGCCCTCGCGGCAGTGAAGGAAACGGCCGCCGCGGCCCGTCGTCAAGAGGGTCAGATGGTCGAAGAAGTTGAGGCCGAGGCCGCGCAGCAGGACGGGTTCGCCGGGGGCGAGCGGGGAGAGGTCGATGTCTGCCGGGTTTGCGGGCGGGACATGGCGCAGGCCGCGGTGGTCGGCGTACGAGGTGAGGCGTCGCTGTTCGTCGTCCGGGACGAGGGGGAGGTGGCCCTGGGCGAGGACGACGGCCGAAAGGTCGGACAGGGTGTGGCCGCCCGTGAGGGTGAGGGTCTGGCTGCCGTCGGGGGCGTCGTCGAGGCGGATCGCGCGTGCCCGGTGCGTCTCGACGCGTACGGAGGGCGGTGCCTCGCGCACGACCTTCGCGAACACCCACTCCAGGTAACGCCCGTAGTGGGCGCGGGTCGGATAGTCGTCCGGCCCCAACTCGCCTTCTGCGCCGGAGGTGTTGCGCGCCCACTCGTACAGGCTCGGGCCCGGGCGGATCGGGCCCGAGCAGTCCACGCTGTCGTCGGTGAAGAGGGTCACCTGTGAGGCCACGGTGTTCATCAGCAGCCGGGGCGACTGCGCGGTGCGCCAGACCTGGCCGGCGCCCGGTGGCGCCGGGTCGACGACGTGGACGGTCAACCGGGCCCCGGGCGGCAGGAGTTCGGGCGCGGAGGCGCACAGGCGTTCCAGCACACTGGTGCCGCGCGGCCCGGCGCCGACCAGGGCGACGGACATGCAGAGGGGTCCGGGCGTGACCCCGGAGGCGGTCCTGGACGGCTCGACGGGCGCTGCAGACAAGGCGGTTACTCCCGGGCGTGTGGGGCGCGTTGGCAGTAGACCGCCTACCGGAAGCGGACGGTCCGCCTCATCATGCCGTCGGCGACCACACAGGCCGAGCACCGGGGACGTGGGTCGCCGCCGGTGTGGGATGCCTCACGCGCTCAGTTGCTCACCCGCTCAGTTGTGACTCCGTGACCGTCTCCAACTGGGCGCCGCCGCCCGTCTCCCCTCGGGCCCGCTCCAGTCGCAGCCGGGCCGAACGGCCGCGCACGGTCAGGGTCATCAGCATGTTGCCGAACCAGGGGCCGCCCGTTCTGCGCCAGGTGACCGGCGGGCGCGGGACCCGGCCGTGCCGGGCGAAGCGGCGGCCCAGGGCGCGGCCCAGGCCGCTCCAGCCCAGGCGGAAGCCGACCTTTATGTAGAGGGGGATGGCGTTGTGGACGGGGGAGCAGGTCAGCTGGAGGACGCGCGCGTCCGGGCGGTCGGCCTCGGGCCAGGTGGGCTCGGCCGCGTACGCGTGGTGGACGTCGCCCGAGAGGACCAGCACCGTCGCCGGGGCCTCGGGGCCCGAGCCGGCCTCCGCGATCAGGTCGGCCAGGGCGGTGAAGGAGGTGGTGAACGACGCCCAGTGTTCGAGGTCGGCCGCGCGGCGCAGTTTCTCCCCGAACCGGGCCCAGCGCGCGCCCCGTTCGCCCCGGCACAGGGCCTCGTCCCATGCCTCGGCGTCGTGTACGAGGTGGGGCAGCAGCCAGGGGAGCGAGGTGCCGATGAGCAGGTGGTCGTACGAGCCGGGATCGGCCAGCGCCTGTTCGCGCACCCAGGCCTCCTCGCCCGGGTCCAGCATCGCGCGCTTGTCCTCGTCGAGGACCCGGGCCGCCCGGCTGTCCACCATCAGCAGGCGTACGCGGCCGAAGTCGCGCCGGTAGCTCCAGCGGACCGAGGCGGAGTCGGCGTCCGCCTGGGCGGCGAAGGCGCGCAGGACGTCCGTACCGTCGGGGCTCTCGCGTACGGCGGCGTACAGCGGGTCGGTGGCGAGTTCGGCCGGGGTGAGATTGCCCAGGTGCTGGTGCACCCAGTACGACATCAGGCCGCTCAGCAGCCGCTCGCGCCACCACGGGGTCCCCCGCATGTCGGCCAGCCAGGCGGCGCTGGTGTTCCAGTCGTCGATGACGTCGTGGTCGTCGAAGATCATGCAGCTGGGGACGGTGGAGAGGAGCCAGCGGACCTCGGGGTCGAGCCAGGACTCGTAGTAGAGGTGGGTGTACTCCTCGTAGTCCGCGACCTCGGCGCCCGGCGGTTCGGACAGGTCGCGGCGGGCGGCCAGCCAGTCCCGGGTGGCGTCGGACACCTCGTCGGCGTACACCTGGTCCCCCAACAGGAGGAGTACGTCCGGGCGTTCACCCGTAGGGTCGGCCGCCATACGCGCGGCCAGGGTGTCCAGGGCGTCCGCGCCCACCGGGTCCTTGGCGTCGACGGCCGGCGCCGCCCAGCGGCAGGACCCGAAGGCGATCCGGAACGCGTCGGCCTCCCCTTCGCCCCCTCCGTCGTCGGCGGTGCGGATGACGGAGGGCGGGAAGGGCGAGTCGGGCAGCGGCCACACGCGGACGCCGTCCAGGAGCACTTCGTACGCGGTCGTCGTGCCCGGGGCGAGGCCCGTCACCGGGATCAGCGCGTAGTGGTGGCCCGCGACCTGGAAGGTGTGTGTCTCACCGCCGGCGCCGTCCGCGCAGCGTGCCTCGGCGGTGCACGGCCGGCTCGCCTCGACCCAGACGGTCGCGGACGAGCCGTCGGCGTACCTCAGTAGCGGTCCCAGGCGAAGTGTCGCCATGTGATCACCCTCCTCCGTCGCACCGTACGGTACGGACGCCGGAGGAGGGTGGGGAGGTTCCGTGCACAGTGCAGTTGATCAGCAGCCGCTGAGGACCGAGCTCAGCTTGGTCTTCTCGGCGGAGTCGATCGTGAGGTCGTAGTAGTACTTCACCTGGACCCAGGCGCGCACATACGTGCAGGCGTAGGAGGCGACGGGCGGCATCCACTCGGCCGGGTCCTGGTCGCTCTTGGACTGGTTCACGTTGTCGGTGACGGCGATGAGCTGCGGCCGGGTGATGTCGTTGGCGAAGCCCTGGCGCTGGGCGGTGGTCCAGGCGCTGGCCCCCGAGTCCCAGGCCTCGGCGAGCGGGACCAGGTGGTCGATGTCGAGGTCGGAGGCGGCGGTCCAGGTGGCACCGTCGTAGACGGAGTACCAGCTGCCGCTGGTGGCGGCGCAGGCGGCGCTGGTGACGACGTTCGTACCGTCCCGCTTGAGGATGGTCTCGCGGGTGTTGCAGGTGCCGCTGATGGTGATCCAGGTGGGGAAGAGGTCACGGTCGTAGCCGGTGCGGTTCTCGGTCGCAACGGTGAGTGAGGCGAGGTAGGTACGGGCGGTGGCGGCGCTGACCGGGGTGGGGAGAGCGGCGGAGGCGGTCGGACCGTTGAGCAGTCCGACCGAGGCTATGAGGCCGGTGAGCGCGGCGAGTATGCTGAGCCGTCGACGCGCGTAGAACTTCGGCATGCGAACTCCCTCGGGGGATGGGGGCGTTGAGCGCGAGCGAGTGAATCGTCGCGTCGCTTGATTGCCGTGAGATGTGCGATTGGTAAGAAGCTAGTGACGTGCGCATGACATAACAACCCCTGGACGGTCGGATATTGTGGACGGTGCAGAAGGGGAGTAGCTCTTCGCCGGACCGTCGACATACTGCTCAGCTCGTCTGAGCCGGCGCCCGGAGGCAGGTCACCTGTGACCTGCCAGCGAGACCTTCGGCCAGTAGTGCACTGACTGTGTGCTGCCGTGCCGAGGTGTCGTTTGGCGGTAAACACTCTCGGTGGGGCAGCCCCGACCGATTGAGGAATCTTGATCAGTTTCACCGTGACGGCGGTCGTCTTCGGCGTCGTCTTCCTTGCCGAACTCCCGGACAAGACCGCGCTCGCCGGCCTCGTCCTCGGTACTCGCTACCGGGCCTCCTACGTCTTCGCCGGCGTCGCCGCCGCGTTCGCGCTGCATGTCGCGCTCGCGGTCGCGGCGGGCAGCGTCCTCACCCTCCTGCCCCAGCAGATCGTGCACGGGCTGACCGGCGTGCTGTTCCTGGGCGGTGCTGCCGTGCTGCTGATGCAGAAGGGGGCGGCCGATGGTGACGAGGAGGTCCGGCGGCCCGAGAACCAGTCCTTCTGGAAGGTCGCGGGGGCGGGCTTCATGTTGATTCTGGTCGCCGAGTTCGGCGATCTCACGCAGATCATGACGGCCAACCTCGCCGCCCGCTACGACGACCCGCTCTCCGTCGGCCTCGGTGCGGTGCTCGCGCTGTGGGCGGTGGCAGGGCTCGGGATCGTGGGTGGCCGGGCGCTGATGAAGCGGGTGCCGCTGGAGCTGATCACCAAGGCCGCGGCGGTTCTGATGCTGGGGCTCGGGGTGTGGAGTCTCTGGGAGGCGGTGGCCGGGTGAGGGGGCATGGTGGGCGGTGAGCATGTGTGGTGGGCGGAGCGTCGGGAAGTGGCCGGTTGGTGAACGGTTGTCGAAAGCGGTAGCGGGAAGCGCCCATTCTTTTGTACCGTGTTGGAACAAAGTGGCTCCCGCCCGTTTTCCCTGACCGGCGGGCGGGGCCGCCTTGGTCCCGCACCTGTGCTCTGGAGCCTGCCGATGACGGTCCCCACCGTGCTCACCGCCCGTGCCCTCCTCCTCGACATGGACGGGACCCTCGTCAACTCGGATGCCGTCGTCGAGCGCATCTGGCGGCGGTGGGCCGACCGGCACGGACTGGACGGCGACGAGGTCATGAAGGTCGCGCACGGGAGGCAGGGGTACGCCTCCATGGCCGTACTGCTGCCCGGGCGGCCCATGGAGCAGAACTACGCCGACAACGCGCGCATGCTCGCGGAGGAGACCGCGGATCTGGATGGTGTCGTCGCGATACCGGGGGCCTTCGAGTTCCTGGCGTCGCTGAGTGGGCTTCCGCATGCGCTGGTGACCTCTGCCGACGTCGCGCTGTCGACCGCGCGGATGGGTGCGGCGGGGTTGGGGCTGCCCGATGTGCGCGTCACCGCGGAGTCCGTCGGTGCGAGCAAGCCGGATCCTGAGGGGTTTCTGAAGGGCGCCGCCGAACTGGGCGTCGACCCTGCCGACTGTGTTGTGTTCGAGGACTCCGGGGCGGGGATCTCGGCGGGGCGCGCGGCGGGGATGCGGGTGGTGGGAGTCGGGCCGCGGGCCCACTGTCACCGGCCGGATGTGGTTGTGGCGGATCTGACGGGGGTGCGGGTCGAGGGCGTGGGGGGCGGGGAGGTGCGGGTGAGTTTCGGGGTGGGCGGTCTTTGAGCGCAGGTCCTGTTTCTTGATTCCCACCCACCCGCCCACCCGCCCAGTTCAGGGCTGTGGTGCGGAGTCCCCGGTGGCGGTCACGGCGAGGTCGGCGTCCTGCTGAGCCTGCGCTGACTGCGGCTCTGTCGTCTCCGACTCCAGCCGTTCCCGCGTCGTCCGGTCGTACACGCCCGGCTCCTCCGCGTTGATGCCGCGCGTCGTCTGGTAGGTGGTCACCGCGTTCACGACGTTGTCGTCGTAGACGCCGTCCATGTCGTTGAGGTAGAGGCCCAACTGGTTCAGCCGCAGCTGGAGTTCGAGGACCTCGTCGCCGTGGTCGCCGAGCCGCAGGACCGGGGCGGTCTCCTTGTCGTCGTCGCCACCGGGGGCCGGGGTGACCGTGCCGGTTGCCTGGGCGGTCGTCGGTGCCTGGGTCGGGGTGGCCGACCTGGACGCGGTCGGAGACGGGGCCGTCCGGGTCGGCGAGGGGGTCGGGCTCGCGCTGCGGGACGGGGTGGGGGTGGGCGAGGGCGACTTGGACGGCGTAGGACTGGCGGACGGAGCCGTGGACGCCGAGCTGGGCGTCGTCGCCGCCGGGACGCTCTCCCGTACCTCCTGCGCGGCCGTGTTGTTCCGGTCCGGTTTGTCGTAGGTGAACATCCCGCCGGCCAGTCCGCCCGCCGCCAGAATGACGACGACGGCTCCGGCGGCGCCGAGGAGAAGGACCCGGGGGCGGCGGAGCGACCCGCTGGGCGGCTCGTCCTCGGTGGAAAAGGCGGGAGCGGGGTCAGGGGGCTGCGGTACGGCGGGTATCGCCGCGGTGGCCGCCTCGTCCGGCCGGCCGGGCTCCCGGACCGTCGGCATCGGCATCGTGACCTCGGCCGCCGGGTCGGTGGCCAGGTGCTCAGGAAACGGGGGTGACGTGGGCGACGAGGGTGACGTGGGTGACGGCCCTGGTGTTTCCGGTGTCAGTTCCACGTACGGGCGTATGCGCAGGGGGTCGAAGTCCTCCGCCGCCGCTGCCTCCGCCGTGCGGTTCTCGATGTGGGCGTCGGCCGCGCGTTCGGCGCAGGCGCAGGAGGGCGTGTTGTCGGCTCCCCGGGGCGTGCCGCACTCCGGACACACATGCCCCTTCGGATCGTTCACTGCGCGTCGGTTCCTTCCCCGTACGAACCCCCGTACGAATCTCCGAGGTTATCCAAAGCCTCTTCACACCTTCTCCCGGAAGCCCCCGGAATCCGGGGTTCCGTCGAATCTCGTGGGGATTCGACAGGCCATAACCGGTCACACCGACCACGATGGGGGTGTCACAAGAGTCACAGGAGGTCTTCATGGCCGGGGAAATGGCCGGGGAAGCACGTGGTGGGACGGGGGACGTGGCGGACGCGCGGCCGGCGACTCCGGGGCCCGAACACGTGCCCGGGAACGTGCTCGTCTCCATCGGCGCCCTGTTGCTCGGCATGCTGCTCGCCGCCCTCGACCAGACCATCGTGTCGACCGCGCTGCCGACCATCGTCAGCGATCTCGGCGGAATGGATCACCTGTCGTGGGTGGTCACCGCCTATCTGCTGGCGTCGACCGCCGCGACGCCCCTCTGGGGCAAACTCGGCGACCAGTACGGCCGGAAGCGGTTGTTCCAGGCCGCGATCGTGATCTTCCTGATCGGCTCCGCGCTGTGCGGTATGGCGCAGAACATGCCCCAGCTCATCGGTTTCCGGGCGTTGCAGGGGCTCGGTGGCGGCGGGCTGATGGTGCTGTCGATGGCGATCGTGGGGGATCTGGTCCCACCGCGTGAACGAGGCCGCTACCAGGGCCTGTTCGGTGCCGTCTTCGGTGCGACCAGTGTGCTCGGCCCGCTGCTCGGCGGGCTCTTCACCGAACACCTCAGCTGGCGCTGGGTGTTCTACGTCAACCTCCCCGTCGGCGCCGTCGCCCTCGCGGTCATCGCGACGGTCCTGCACATCCCGCGCCGGTCCGCACGGCATGTCATCGACTACCTGGGCACCTTCCTCATCGCCTCCGTCGCCACCTGCCTGATCCTCGTCACCTCCCTCGGCGACGGCTGGGGCTGGGGCTCGGCGCGGATCGTCGGCCTGGCGCTGCTGGGAGTGGTGCTGGCCGTCGGCTTCGTCCTCGTCGAGCGGCGGGCGGCCGAACCCGTCCTCCCGCTCAAGCTGTTCCGGCTGCGCACCTTCACCCTCACCGCCGTCATCAGCTTCATCGTCGGCTTCGCCATGTTCGGCGCGATGACCTATCTGCCGACGTTCCTCCAGGTCGTCCAGGGCGTCTCGCCCACCATGTCCGGCGTGCACATGCTGCCGATGGTGTTCGGTCTGCTCCTCGCCTCCACCGTCTCCGGGCAGATCGTCAGCCGCACGGGCCGCTGGAAGGTGTTCCCCATCGCGGGCACCGGCGTCACCGCCCTCGGCCTCCTCCTGCTCCACCGGCTCGACGAGCACAGCTCCACCGGCGAGATGAGCGCCTACTTCCTCGTCTTCGGCGTGGGCCTCGGCCTGGTCATGCAGGTCCTGGTGCTGATCGTGCAGAACGCGGTCTCGTACGAGGATCTGGGCGTCGCCACCTCCGGCGCCACCTTCTTCCGCTCCATCGGCGCCTCCTTCGGCGTGGCCGTCTTCGGTACGGTCTTCGCCGGCCGCCTCGGCGACAAACTCACGGACGCCTTCCGGGGCGCACAACTGCCCGCCGGAGTGTCGGCGGACGCGCTGGAGTCCGACCCGCGCGGCATCGCGGCCCTCCCGTCGGCGCTGCGCCCGGCCGCCCTGCACGCCTACGCGTCCGCGATCACCGATGTCTTCCTGTACGCCGCTCCGGTCGCCGTTCTCGGCTTCGTCCTCGCCTGGTTCCTGCGCGAGGACAAGCTGCGCGGCTCGGTGACCGCGCCCGACATCACGGAGACCCTCGCCAGCAACCCGGTCCAGCGGTCGTCCTACGACGAGGTGTGCCGCGCGCTGTCCGTGCTCGGCACCCGCGAGGGGCGCCGCGAGATCTACCGGACGATCACCGCACGGGCCGGCCTCGACCTGTACCCGGCGGCGAGCTGGCTGCTGCTGCGCATCCGGCGGTACGGCTGGGCGGAGCCCGCGGTGCTGGCCGAGCGCAGCCTCGTACCGCTGACCGTGATCATCGAGGCCGCCCGGCAGGTCGAGGAACGCCGGCTCGCCGTACGCGAGGGCCTCGACATGACCCTCACCGACGAGGGCCACGAGGCCGCCGAACGGCTGGCGCGGGCCCGCGAGGAGTCACTGTCCGAGCTGCTGGGCGACTGGTGGGGCCCCGACCGCCCCACCGACCTGGTCCAGCTGGTGAAACTCCTGAACGAGGAACTGTGCGGCTCGGACGCGGAGCAGCCGCACAACGGCTCGGCGAACAGGCTCAGTTGACGCGCTCCGGCCTCTCCTGGCCGTCCAGGCTCTTGCGGAACCAGTGCTCGGCGTACGTGTCGTCGTTGTGGGGCTCGGTCTCCGTGTAGCCCAGGCGCGCGTACAGGGCGCGTGCCTCGATCAGATCGGAGCGGGTGTCGAGGACCAGGTGCCGGGCGCCGAGGGTCCGTGCCGCGTCCTCCGCCGCGGTCACCAGGAGCGTGGCGCCGCCCTTGCCGCGCATCCCCTCGTACAGGAAGACGCGGGTCAGTTCGCCGGTCGTGGCGTCGAGGAGCCGTACGCCCGCACTGCCGGCCGGCTCACCGTCGTACCGGGCGACGAGCAACTGCCCGTCAGGCGGCGCCAGTTCGGCACCCGAGTCGGCCGCGACGCCGCGCTCCAGCTCGCCGGGCTCCGTGCGGTGGCCCTGGTGCAGGACGTACCAGCGGTCGCTGACCTCCGTGTAGTACGCCCGCCAGAGCGCGGCGGCGACAGGGGAGTCGAAGGGCTCCGGGGCGATGGTCCAGGTCATGACCCGCATTCTCGGGAGCCGCCCCACCTGGTGCGCAACCGAATATGCGCCACCGGTGAGACCTGCGAGTCCAGCCCCGGGCTGTTTGGGGAGCGACTTCGGGGCAACCCGCTGCCTTAACCGGCCTGTTCGGACTGTCGGTCTGGTCGGTCGAGAAGTCGGTCGAGAAATCCGGAAGGCATTCATGTCCACAGGAGTGCTCATCGTTCTGATCGTGATCGTTGTCGTCGCGGCCGTCGTCATCGGCGCGCTCGCCCTGAACCGGCGGGCCGCCGGCCCACACGGCCCACGGAACCTCAAACGGCGCTTCGGACCCGAGTACGAGCGGGTCGTCTCCCGGCACGACGGAGACACCAAGGCCGCCGACCAGGAACTCACCGAGCGCGTCCAACGCCACGGCGACCTGCGGGAACGGCCGCTGGAGCCCGCCGAGCGCGAACAGTTCGCGGCCCGCTGGGCGGCCGCCCAGGAACACTTCGTCGAGTCGCCGCAACAGGCGGTCGCCGATGCCGACCTGCTCCTTGCCGAGCTGGCCGGCGCCCGTGGCTTCCCCGACGGCGGCCAGTACGAGGAACAGTTCGCCGCGCTCTCGGTGCACCACGCCCACCATGTGCACGGCTACCGGCGCGTGCACCACGCGGCCCACGAGGAGCGGGCCGACACGGAGGAGATGCGCACGGCGATGATCGAGGCCCGCGCCTTCTTCGACGAGTTGGTCGGCGAGAGGGAGCGGCCCCGGCCGAAGTCGAAGTCACGACTCAACAAGCTTCAGCTGAAGGGGAGTTGACCCACATGACGGACATCGGGAACCGGGACGGAAAGAGTCCGTACACCACCCAGAAACCGGATCCGGACCGGACGCCGGTCACGGAGAGGGCAAGCAGCGACAGGCCGGTCACCGAGAAGGTGGTCACCGAGAAGGTGGGCAGCGAGCGGCCCGAAGGCAGGAAGCCGGCCGGTACTCCCGCCGTCCCGCCGCCCTCGTCCGCCGCACCGGCCCCCGTCCGTGCCCACGAGGCCGGCGCGTCCCACGGGCTCGCGCTGCTCCCGCAGGACGAGCGGGACAAGCTGACGCTGCGGCTCCAGCACGCCGTCACCGGGTTCGTGGACGGTCCCCAGGAGTCCGTCGAGGAGGCCGACCGCGTCCTGGAGGAGGTCACCGAACGCTTCACGGAGGCGGTGGCACACAGCCGTCGTACCGTACGCGCGACCCTGCAGTCCTCCGATGGCGCCGACTCCGGTGACACCGAGCGACTCCGGCTCGCCCTGCGGGACTACCGCGCACTGGCAGAACGGCTGCTCCACAGCTGAGGCACCTGAGGCACCTGAGGCACCTGGGGCACCCGCACCGCCTGTCTGCTCCTGCTGCCGCTCCGCTTACTCAACCTGCCCGGCCCGACCCGCCCGCGCCTCCCGCCATTCCCGTACGACCTCGTCGACGTCGTACGGCTTGAGGCCCAGCGGGGGGCCGGGCGGCGGCTTGAACATCATGTCGCGGATCTTGACGTTGATCTCCGTGACGATCCGGCGGACCGCCCCCTCGGAGGGGGCCTTCTGCGCTGCCGCCAGCGCGTCCTCCGCCTCCTTGCGCAGGGCCAGTGTCGGCGGCAGGACCGACAGCCCCTCGCGGGCCATTTTCTGCTTGATCCACCACAGTTCGTCGTACGACGTGGCGCCCCCGTCGGGCAGCGGCTTGCCGGCACCGGGAAGCTCGGCGAACTCGCCGCGCGCCTCCGCCTCGCGGATCTGTTTGTCGACCCAGGACTCGAAACTCACACCGGGTGGTTTGCGTTCGGTCATGTGTCCATTGTGCCGGACCTCGCCCACCCCGACGATTGGGCGATTTATCATGCGGCGGCGTACGGCAACATGGCTGCCGTACAGGGACTGTTCAGCAACGACTGTTCCGTGAGGACCGGTCGGGTCACTCCGGTGACCGTTCAGAAGGAGCGCACGTGCTCGAACTCACCATGGCTACCGTCTCCGGGACGGAAGCCGGCGCCACGGCCGGCATGCTCATGGCCGAGGCGCCCAGCGAACCGGGGGCCATCATGCGGGTGGGCCGGGACAAGGCAGTGTGCCGTCTCGTGACCCCCGACGACTGGCTGTTCGTCTCACGGGTCCACCTGGAGTTCCTGTGCGGCCCCGACAACACCTGGCATCTCTCCTGGCTGCAGGGCTCCCAGCCCGACCCGTCCTCCGAAGTCCGGCTGGTGGTCGGCGAGTACGCCCAGACCGTGCCGTACGGAGGGAGCGTGCCGTTGCCCCGGGGCGGTGCCGGAGAGATCATCGTCCAGGACCGCACCGGGCCGCGCAGCGTCAACGTGGGCTTCTACCACGAGGGTTGAGGGCGACGGCCGGGGAGCAGGGGCTCGCCGGCCGGCTCAGGAGACGACCCTCGCCAGTGCGAAGCCGTCGTACCCCTTGCTGCCCACCGTCTGCACCGCCGTGCCGCTCAACCTCGGGTGGTCGGCGATGAGTTGGAGAGCGGTGCGGGTGCCCCGGATGCTCGGGTCGGTGGAGTTCGCATTGGAGACCGCGCCGCCGCGCACCACGTTGTCCACGATGATCAGGCTGCCCGTGGTGGTCAGCCGGAGGGCCCACTCCACGTAGTGCGGGTTGTTGGCCTTGTCGGCGTCGATGAAGACCAGGTCGAACGGCGCGGGGTTCTCGTCGGCCAGCTTGGGCAGCGACTCCAGGGCGGGGCCCGTCCGCACCTCGGTGATGGTGTCGAGGCCGGCCCGGGCGAGGTTGCGGCGGGCGACGTCGGCGTGCTTCGCGTCGTACTCCAGGGTGATCAGCCGGCCGTCGGCCGGGAGCGCGCGGCCCAGCCAGATGGTGCTGTAGCCGCCGAGCGTGCCGATCTCCAGGATGCGGCGGGCGCCCTGGATCTGGGCCAGGAGCTGGAGGAGCTTGCCCTGGTTCGGGGCCACGTTGATGTGCGGCAGCCCCTCCGCGTCGCTGTCGCGCAGCGCCGCCTCCAGGGCGTCGTCGGCCGGGGCCAGGAGGGTGGTGAAGTAGTCGTCGACGTCTTCCCAGCGCTGGGACTCGCTCATGAGAGCCGTACCTTCCGTTAGTGACCGGGGTGTGAGGTGCGGGGTGTGAGGGGTGTGCCGAGTTATTTGTAGCCCTCGCGGGCGATCACGTCGGTGATCTGCGCCTCGTCGAGTTCGCTGACCGTCTCGCCGGCCCGGGGGTCGCGGGCATGCAGCGTGTGGAACAGCGGGCCGTGCGGCGACCCGAGGTCGATGAGTGTGGCGGAGGCCCCGCGCACCGCCCGTCCCGTGCCCGTCGGGCCGGTCAGGTCGATCCGGTTGAACACCCCCGGCGTCACCCACACCGGCACCGACTCCAGGTACCCCATGATCTGGAGGTGGAAGTGGCCGCACAGGATCAGCCGTACGTCGCTGCCGCGCACGGCGTCGGAAAGGTCCGCCGGATTCCCCAGACCCAGCGCCCGCTGGAGCGCGTTGTCGAGGGTGATCGGCGGATGGTGCAGGACGATGGTCGTGCCGTGCGGCGCCGGGGTGCGCAACAGCTCGCGCAGCCAGTCCAGTTGGGCGGCGCCGAGATATCCGTACACCTTGCCCGGCACGAGCGAGTCGAGCGTGACGATGCGATGCCCGTCGACCAGGCTCGATGCCGCCAATTCGCCGTCAGGGGAGGTGAGTCGGGAGTCGGCGCGGTCCCCGCCCGCCGGGTCCAGGTGCCCGCTGCCCAGCGCCTTCGCGAAGGCGCCGCGCTCGTCGTGGTTGCCGGTCGTGCAGAACACCGGGATGCCCCGCTCCCGGGCGAACGCACCCACGAGGTCCCGTACGACCGCGTACTCCTCGGGCGCCCCGCTGTCCGCGAGATCCCCGCTGACGACGACGGCCGAGAGGCCCGCGAGATGACGTACGTCGGTGAGCATCCGGCGCAGCGACCCGGTGGTGTCGACGCCGTGGCGGTTGGGCGCGCCGGCGTGGTTGATGTGGGTGTCGGAGAGATGCAGGATCCGCATCCTGCCGACGCTACGCCGGGCCCGGACAGAGCATGGTCGTCTTCGGGCGGCCGATGTCCGATCCAGCCTGGAACCGGCCGGTTTCCGTCCCTGTGCGGTCCGGCCGCGACCGAGGGAGGGGACCGGACCCCGGGCCGACTATCGTCGTCCGGACAAAGGCTGGCAAAAGCCAGGCCAAAGGGCCGGAGTCCCTCAGGTGAAGAGGGGGTTGCGTGCGTCTTACACAGGAGGCGGTGCGATTCTCTGGGGAGTCGTACAGGATGAAACTCGTGGGGCAAATGGTACCCATGGGGTTTACAGGGCGAATGGGGCAGGAGGCCTACGAGGCGTGGCGAACGCAGAGCACGGTGGTGGGGCGGGAGGTGCCTTCGGAGGGGGCGCCGCCGGGACGGCGCAGGCACGGCTGAAGGTGGCCCGTGTGGCGCTCTGGCTCATCGTCGCCGTCCTCGCGGTCAGACAGGTGGCCGCCGTCCTCAGCACCCCGAAGGCGGACCGGCTGACCGATCTGGAGACCTGGGTCGGGCCCGACGGTGTCCTGCATGTGAAGGGGTCGCTCTACGACTCGACGCAGTTCACCGGTACCCCCTTCGGTGGACTCGTCCTCAAGCCGCTCACCCGGGCCGCCGAGCAGGCCCTCGGGTGGGGCTGGACCTTCGGCACGCTGCTCCTGGTCGTCGCGCTCGGCATGGTCGCCGCCCGCGCCCTGCCGGCGCCCGTGAGCCGCCGCACCTCGCTGCTCGCCGCGCCCGTCGCCATCAGCCTGCTGATGCTGTCGCTGCCCGTACGCAACACCCTCTACCTCGGCCAGACCAGCATCATCCCCGTCCTGTTGGTCCTGCTCGGCTGCTTCGTCGCACGCGAGGAACGGGCCGCCGGCGCCCTCATCGGCCTCGCCGCGGCCCTCCAGCCCACCGTCCTGCTGTTCGCGCCGCTGCTGTGGTTCACCGGCCGGCGCCGGGCCGCGGTCTCCGCCGGGATCACCTTCGCCACCTGCACCGCGCTCGCGTGGGTCGCGATGGCGGACGACTCGTACACCTACTGGGTCCACCACCTGGGCGGGGCCGGGCTCGGCGGCGCCGCCGACGACCTCGCCAACCAGTCCCTGCACGGCACCCTGCTGCGGCTGGGCGTCGAGGGCCCCCTCGAAATCAGCCTGTTCCTGGTGCTCGGCGCGGGCGTCGCCGCCCTCGGTCTGCGCCGGGCGGTGCGCTACGCCCAGGACGGCCAGCTGCTGCTGGCGGTCGCCATCACGGGCTGCGCGGCCGTCGCCGTGTCTCCCACGACCTGGCAGCACCAGCTGCTGTGGGTGCTGCTCGCGGTCGTCGGCCGGGTCGGCAGGCGTGCGTCGGACCGCTACATGTGGCCCGTCGCCGTCATCATCGTGATGACGCTGCCCGCCAAGATGGTCATCCCGAACATGGGCGCCCTCTACCCGGTCCGCGACAACATCGTGCTGCTGGCCGCCGTCGCCGCCGCCACCGTCGTACCGTTCCTGTCCCGGACCTCGGAGCACTATCGCTCCCCGATCCCCACGGACTACGCGCCGCCGGTCCCCGCCCGCTTCAGCCGCGTCCCGCTCCTGCCCTTCCTGCGCCGGGTGCTCACCCGCCCGAACCTGCTCCTCGAACTACTGCTGATCCGGGTCACGTACGCGGCCTACCAGAAGGTCCGGCTCGCCGCGACCGGCGGCACGAACTCGGGCGGCCGGGCCACCGCCGAGGCGCACGGCCACCAGATTTACGACATCGAGAAGTTCCTGCACATCGACATCGAGCACTGGGTCAACCACACGGTCGTGAAGATCGGCTGGATGCGGGACTTCTTCGACTTCTACTACACGTCGTTCCACTTCTTCGTGCCGCTGAGCGTGCTCGCCGTCCTGTACTGGCGCCGCCCCGTCGACTACCGCTGGGCCCGCGCGTCCCTCGGCTTCGCCACGCTGCTCGCTCTTGTCGGATTCTGGCTCTATCCGCTGGCGCCGCCGCGTCTGATGCCGGGGCTCGGGATCATCGACACCGTGCACGGCGTGCAGGACTTCTCCAAGCCGGACTACGGCACGCTCACGGCGCTGACCAACCAGTACGCGGCGATGCCGTCGCTGCACTTCGGGTGGTCGCTGTGGTGTGGGCTTGTCATCGCGATCGTCGCGCCGAAGTGGTGGATGAAGGCGTTGGGGTTGCTGCATCCGTTGTTCACCGTGTCCGCGATTGTTGCTACCGGGAATCACTGGGTGCTGGATGCCGCCGGCGGGGGTGCGGTGGTTCTTGCGGGGTTCGGGTTGTCGTACGTGTTCATGGGGCCGCGGGCTCGGTCGGTGGTCCGGGCTGTCGAGGTCAGTGGTGAGCGGCCGGAGAGTGTGAAAGACGGTGCGCTGAAGTAGTTCATCGGCCGCGGGCCGGTGGGGGCTTGTCGCGCAGTTCCCCGCGCCCCTTAGGGGCGCGTGTCCGCATCGTTCGACAGGAGTGCGGGCCGGTGGGGGTTGGGCGCGCTTGCGCGGCGGAGCCGCGGGCCGATACAGCCCCGCGTCCCTTTAGGGGCGCGTGTCGGCCGCCGTTCGGCAGAATGCGGGCCGGTGGGGGTTGGGCGAGCCCGCGCGGCGGAGCCGCAGGTTGATACAGCCCCGTGCCCCTCTAGGGGCGCGGGTCCGCGCCCTTCGACAGAAGTGCGGGCAGGTCCAGGGTCCGTCGGTGTGAGGCGGCCAGGATGCGCAGGCACTCGATCGGGTTGTCCCGTACGGGACGTCGGGTGACTGCTGCGCCCATCGCCTGTGCCCGGCGCAGGCGGTGGTCGTGGAGGAGGATGACGAAGCGGGTCAACGGGCGCTGTTCCTCGGGGAGTTCGGCGATGATCCTGGTTGCTTCGCGGAGCGTGGCGTGGGCTGTTGCCGCTGTGGCGGAGAGCAGGGAACGGACGCTGGGGAGGTCTCGGCCCTGCTCCAGGTCGGCCCGTACGACACCGTGTTTTTCCAGGTCGTCGGTGGGGAGGTAGAGGCGTCCGTCGCGCAGGTCCTCGGCCAGGTCGGTGAGGAAGTCGGTGCGCTGGCAGGCGTCGGCGAGCAGGCGGCAGCTGTCCGCGAAGGCCCGGCTGCCGCCGCCCGGCATCGACAGTCCCGAGGTGATCATGAGGAACGGCCAGGTGAGCTTCTCTATGTACGCCTGGTAGTCGTCCTCGGTCGTGAACCCGGGGAAGTCCAGGTCGACTTGGGCACCGACGAGGTACGAGTCGACCCAGGAGCGCGGCAGTTCACGCTTCTCGGCGGTGTGCAGGAAGGCCCGCAGCAGGGGGTGCCGGGCGGTTCCCGTGTCCAGGGCGGTGCGCACCTGCTCGGCCCAGCCCTCGTAGCGACGCGTCCGCTCCTCCACCGTGCCCCGGTCGCACAGGTCGTCCGTGAACGACGCGAACGCGTATCCGGCCAGTATGTGGGGCTGGAGACGGGCCGGGATCAGCAGCCGTACCGCCAGGTGGCCGGCGGGTTCCCGGCTCAGCATGAACTGCTTGGCCTTCAGATAGGCGGCGCGGTCCGTACCGCTGGTCACTCCCGCCGCGTCCAGACAACGTTGCCAGGATCGCACCGGCACGCCTCACCGTCGTAGTTGCAGTCGTAGTTGCAATTGCCGTTGAAGTCTACGGCCGGTGGTGGGCGGAGGCAGGGGCGGGGCGTGGGTGTGCGCCCCTGCCTCACGTCGGGACGGGCCGGCGACGCCGGGATGCCGCCGGCCCGAGTTTGCGACAGGGATGCGGGCTAGCCCGCGCTCACCTGGAGTTCCTTGACCCCGTTGATCCAGGCCGAGCGCAGCCGGCGCGGGTCGCCCACCAGGGTGAGGCCCGGCATGGCGTCGGCGAGGGCGTTGAAGATCAGGTTGATCTCCAGGACGGCCAGGGACTTGCCGAGGCAGAAGTGCGGGCCTCCGCCGCCGAAGCCGAGGTGCGGATTGGGGTCGCGGGTGATGTCGAAGACGTCCGGGGAGTCGAAGACCTCGGGGTCGCGGTTGGCGGAGGAGTAGAACAGGCCGACACGGTCGCCCTCTTTGATCTTCTGGCCGCCCAACTCCGTGTCCTGGGTGGCCGTTCGCTGGAAGGAGACGATGGGGGTCGCGAAGCGCACGATCTCCTCGGCGGTGGTTTCCGGGCGTTCGCGTTTGTACAGCTCCCACTGGTCGGGGTGGGTGAGGAAGGCGTGCATGCCGTGGGTGATGGCGTTGCGGGTCGTCTCGTTGCCCGCGACGGCCAGCATCAGCACGAAGAAGCCGAACTCGTCCGAGGCGAGGTTGCCCTCGTCCGTCGCGGCCACCAGCGTGGTGACGATGTCCTTCGCCGGGCACTGCTTGCGGTCGGCGGACATGTTCATGGCGTACGCGATGAGCTCCATGGCCGACTGCTGGCCGACCTCCTCGGTGATCGCGTACTCCGGGTCGTCGTACGAGATCATCTTGTTGGACCACTCGAAGATCCTGAGACGGTCCTCCTGGGGGATGCCGATCAGCTCGGCGATGGCCTGGAGGGGCAGTTCGCAGGCGACCTCGGTGACGAAGTCGAAGGGGCCGCTGCGGGCGGCGGCGTTCGCGGCGATGGCGAGCGCGCGGTTGCGGAGGTTGTCCTCCAGGGCGCGGATCGCGCGCGGGGTGAAGCCGCGCTGCACGATCTGGCGGACGCGGGTGTGCTCGGGCGGGTCCATGTTGAGCAGGATCAGCCGCTGGGCGTCGATCGCGTCGCGCTCGATGTGCTCGTTGAAGCGGATGATCGCCGTGTTGGTGGTGGACGAGAACAGCTCCGGATGCGTGGAGACGTACTTGACGTCCGCGTGCCGGGTGACGGCCCAGTAGCCCTCGTCGGCGAAGCCCGCGATACCGGGGTGCTGGGGCACCCAGTGGACCGGCTCGGTGGCGCGCAGCTCGGCGAACTCCGGGAGAGGTACGCGGTGTTGGAGCAGGTCGGGGTCGGTGAAGTCGAACCCTTCGGGCAGCGCGGGACAGGGTGCCATCGGAAACTCCCGTCATCCGAACAGTATCTGACGGTCCATCAGAAAAGAGTGGGTGTCGCGAAGGTAGTAACGGGTTCCAGAAGAGGCAAGGGGCACGACACCCAAAATTCCGGGCACCGCTTGTGTTATCGGGCGCTGCAAGGGGGTTGCGGTGTCGGACGGCCCGTCAGCAGACTGCAAGCAGAACTAGAACGCGTACTAGTTCTGCGTGGCGGGTGGCCGGGACGCCCGCGCCGCGCGGGTGACCTGAGGAGAGGAACTCCCCATCATGGCCGCGGAACCCGTGATCGTCGAAGCCGTACGCACCCCCATCGGCAGGCGCGGCGGCGCGCTCGCCAACCTGCACCCCGCCTACCTTCTGGGCGAGACCTACCGCGAACTGCTGGGCCGCACCGGCATCCCCGCCGACTGTGTCGAACAGATCGTCGGCGGCGCGGTCACCCAGGCCGGTGAACAGTCCGCCAACCCCACCCGCACGGCCTGGCTGACCATGGGTCTGCCGTACGAGACCGCGGCGACGACGGTCAACGCCCAGTGCGGCTCCTCCCAGCAGGCCTCGCACATGGTCGCCAACATGATCGCGGCGGGTGTCATCGACGTCGGCATCAGCTGCGGGGTCGAGGCCATGTCGCGGGTGCCGCTGGGATCGGCGTCCAAGCACGGCCCCGGGAAGCCGTTCCCGGAGGAGTGGAACGTGGATCTGCCCAACCAGTTCGAGGCGGCGGAACGGATCGCCCGGCGTCGGGGGCTGAGCCGGGAGAACGTGGACGCGCTGGGGCTTGCCTCGCAGGAACGGGCGGCGGTCGCCTGGGCGGAGGAGCGGTTCAAGAGGGAGACGTTCGCCGTTCAGGTGCCCACGACGGAGGAGGAGCAGGGCGCCGGGCAGGGCATGTGGCGGCTCGTCGACCGGGACGAGGGGCTGCGGGACACGTCGATCGACGCGCTGGCCTCCCTGAAGCCCATCATGCCGACCGCTGTCCATACGGCGGGCAACTCCTCCCAGATCAGCGACGGGTCGGCCGCGCTGCTCTGGGCGTCGAAGCGGATGGCGCGGGCGCTGAAGCTGCGGCCGAGGGCGCGGATCGTGGCCCAGGCGCTGGTGGGATCCGACCCCCACTTCCATCTGGACGGGCCGATCGACGCGACGCGGGCGGTGCTCGGCAAGGCGGGCATGACGCTGAAGGACATCGACCTGATCGAGATCAACGAGGCGTTCGCCTCCGTGGTGCTGAGCTGGACGCAGGTCTTCGAACAGGACCTGGACAAGGTGAACGTGAACGGCGGGGCGATCGCTCTCGGGCATCCGGTGGGCGCGACGGGCGCGCGGCTGATCGCCACGGCGCTGCATGAACTGGAGCGCGTGGACAAGGAGTTCGCGTTGATCACGATGTGCGCGGGCGGGGCACTGGCTACGGGGACGATCATCCAGCGGTTGTGAGGGCGGTTGTGGCCGCGGCCGTGGCTGTGGCTCGCTCGAGCGGGCGGGCGGGCGGGCAGAGCCCGCAGCAGCTGGGCGGGCGGCTGGGCGGGCAGCCGGGCGGGAAGTGGCCGGAACCTCTCGCTCTGCCGTGCGGAAGTGTTCGAAATCCTGTGCGTACGCGTGGGCTGGGTTAGCCTCGTTGTGCCAGTGAGGCGAACTGGCGTATGAAGAACAGGATTTCGGGGGTTCCGTGACAGACGAAGCTGCCGCGCTGCGGCAGACCGCTGCCGCGCCGCTGCGCCCCGCCGACCCCGAACGCGTCGGCCCCTACGTGCCGTTGGCGCTGCTCGGCAGCGGTGGCATGGGGCGGGTCTATCTCGCGCGCCCCTCGGACGACAGCCCCGGCCTGTTCGCGGTCAAGGTGATCCGGCCGGAGTACGCCGAGGACCCCACGTTCCGGCGCCGGTTCGAGCAGGAGGCGTTGGTGCACGGCCGGGTCCGTACGCCGCGCGCACCCAGGTTGTGCGGTACGGGGTTCCAGGACGAGCTGCTGTGGATGGCCACGGAGTATCTCGCCGCGCTCGATCTCGCGGACGCCGTACGGGAGGGCGGTGCCCTGGAGCCGGGCGCCGTCTGGCGGTTGGTGGCGGAGCTGGGGCAGGCGCTCGCCGACCTCGCCGCCACGGGAATCGTGCACCGGGACCTGAAGCCCTCCAACGTGCTGCTGTCGGTCCAAGGCGCCCACGTCATCGACTTCGGCATCTCCAAGGCCGCCGACGCGAGTGCGATCACCGGCACCGGCAACCGGGTCGGAACGCCCGCCTACATGTCCCCCGAGTACCTGAGGACCGGCCACTGCGACGCGTCGTCCGACGTGTTCTCGCTCGCCGGGACACTGATCTACGCGGCGGCCGGCCGGGCCCCCTTCGGCGACGGCACCGGCGTCGACGTGATGCACCGGGTCGCGTTCGAGGAGCCCGACGCCGAGGTGATCGGCGAGATCACGGCGACCGACCCGGCGCTCGGCGCGCTGCTGGCGGCCTGCCTCGCCAAGGAACCCGAGCGACGGCCGACGCCGAGGGCGCTGATCGAGGCGGCGAGCAGGCACTTCGGTGCGTCCGCGGGGGCGCCCGGATGGCCGGAACCGCTGCTCGGCAACGTGCTGGAGCGGCAGCGGGCGTACGACGTGCTGTACCGCTTCCCCGTCGAACGGGCGGCGGAGCTGCGCTTCCCGGGCCACCGCCCGAATCCGGTGCTGCCGGTGCCGGTGCCGGCCAAGGAC
Source organism: Streptomyces sp. NBC_00576 (assembly GCF_036345175.1). NCBI lineage: Bacteria > Bacillati > Actinomycetota > Actinomycetes > Kitasatosporales > Streptomycetaceae > Streptomyces > Streptomyces sp. NBC_00576. Next base: position 8,031,631 of record NZ_CP107780.1, read on the forward strand.
GCGGCGCCTGTCCCGCCGTCGGCCCCGGCCGCGGCGTCCGCCGAAACGTCCCCGGGGAAGCGGCGCCCGACGGGAGCTCTCGCCTGGGCCCGCAGACCGGTACCGGCCACGGCGGCGGCCGTCGCCCTCTGTGCCCTGGCCGCGCTGGTCTTCGTACTCGCCCGCCCGGTGGACCGCGCGACCGCCTCGCCCACGGGGCCTGCCGCGACGGACTCCGCCGACACCGGGGCCGAAGCGGGTGGCGCCTCGCCGACGCCGGGGAAACCGGACGGGAAGTCGGCCCCGACCATGTCAGGCAGCGGCACCGAGACCGCCGACGGCGCCGCCGCACCGCCACCGGTCCCCGGCTCCACCGATGTCGACGGTGACGGTGACGCCGACGGCGAGACGGACCCCACGGCCCCGGACACCCCTACGGATACAGCCACGGGCACAGGTACGGGCACGGGTACAGGCACCGGAACGCCCGGCGGCACGGGCACCGGCACCACTCCCGCTCCCTCCGCCACCCCGTCTCCGGACAGCTCCTCGACCGAGCCCGCCACCGCGCCCTGGGTCACCGACTGCACGTACTACGCGGGCAAGGCGCGCACGGCTCTCGGAGACTCGGGCAAGCGTGTCAAGCAGGTCCAGTGCATCCTGCTGAAGCGCGGGTACGACATCGGCGGTGACGTGGACGGGGCGTTCGGAGACGGGCTGGAGGCCGCGATGATGAGCTTCCAGAGCGACAAGGGACTGGCCGTGGACGGCATCGTGAAGCGGGCGACCTGGGACAACCTGCGAGCGACGAAGTGACCCCGTCCCGATAACAGGGCGGGGTCACCAAGGCAGTTGCGGACCTACGGAATTCTGACTGAGCGTCAGCAGGTCGACCGGTACACGTACTTGCTCACGTTCGCGTCCCCCAGGTTGGCCGCCGTGATCGACACGAACGACGTCCCGATCGACTTCGTCACCTTCTTCCCCTGGATCGCGTTCACCGCTTCCCGTACCGCCTGCGCGCCGATCTCCTCCGCCTTCTGGGCGATCAGCGCCTGGACCGTGCCCTTCTTCAGCTGCTCGACCTGCGCGGGGCCCGCGTCGAAGCCGACGACCTTGATCTTGCCGACCTTGCCGGCGTCCTTGATGGCGTTGTTGGCGCCGTCGCTGGCCGGGGTGCTGATGGAGAAGATGCCCGCCAGGTCGGGGTCCTTGGAGAGGGACGCGGCGGTGAGGCGGGCCGCCTCGACGACGCCGCCGCTCGGGGTGGACGGCTGGACGCCGACGAAGGTGATGTTCGGGTACTTCTTGATCTCGTCCTCGAAGCCCTTGATCCGCTGGTCGGCCGTGGTGACACCCGGGGTGCCGCCGATAATGACGATCTTGCCCTTCTCGCCCACGAGCTTCGCCAGCGTGCGGGCCGCCTCGGCGCCGCCCTCCACGTTGTTCGAGGAGACGGCGGAGGAGATGAAGCTCGTGTCGTCGAGGCCGGTGTCGGCCGTCACGATCTTGATGCCGGCCTCGTTGGCCTGCTTCAGCGGCGTACCCAGGGCCTTGGAGTCGGTCGGCGCGATGACGATGGCGTTCGGCTTCTTGGCCACCGTGCTGGTGAGGATCGGCGTCTGGGTGGCCGGGTCGAAGGTCGTCGCGCCCTGGACGTCCACGGTGGCGCCGAGCTTCTTGCCCTCGGCCTTCGCCCCACAGCCGAGGGTGTTGTAGAAGGAGTCGGACGCGGTGCCGAGGATGACGGTCACCTTGGGGTTGGCGGTGGAGGAGGAATCGCCGGACCCGCAGGCGGTGGCGCCGAGGAGGACGACGGTGGCGAGGGCAGCGCCTCTGAGGGTGAGGTTGGCGGTCTTCATGGTGCAACTCCATTGGTGCGACGGGGCGTTGAGCGGGGGGTGTGCAAGGGGGAGGCGTGCCAGGGGGGAGGTGAGCAGGGGCTCAACGCAGCGTGCGGCGGCGTCGGTTGACGTGGTCGACGTACACGACCCCCGCCAGGACCGCGCCGACCGCCACCTGCTGCCAGAACGGCTGGAGGCCGATGATGACGAGGCCGTTGCTCAGTACGGCCGGGATGAGGGAGCCGAAGGCGGTGCCCAGGACGCTGCCGACCCCGCCGAAGAGGCTGGTGCCGCCGAGCACGGTGGCGACGATCGCCTGGAGGTTGTCGCCGGTGTGGCCGCCGACGGTGGTGGTGGAGAAGCGGGCCAGGTTGACGTACGCGGCGATTCCGGCGAGGAGTCCGCAGAGTGCGTACACCTTGATCAGATGGCGGTCGACGGCGACTCCGGCGCGGCGGGCGGCCTCGACGTTGGAGCCGATCGTGCGGGTGTAGGTGCCGAAGCGGGTCAGGCCCAGGACGATCGCGCCGCCGATGGTGAGGCCGATGGCCAGCCACACCGTGTACGGGATGCCCAGGAAGCGGCCGAAGCCGAGGCCGCTGACCAGGGAGTCGGGGACCCCGCGCAGGTCCAGGCCGTTGGTGAGGACCAGGGCGCCGCCGCCTGCCGCCGAGAGGGTGGCCAACGTGGCGATCAGCGGCGGGAGTTTGGCCTTCGTGACCAGGAGGCCGTTCAGTACGCCCCAGGCGAGGCCCGTCGCCATGGTCGTCGCCAGGCCTGCCAGCAGGGTCAGCGGGCCGCCGCCGCCCAGTGCCGACATCACCTTCACGCCCACGACCCCGGAGAAGATCAGCACCGAGCCGACCGACAGGTCGATGCCCCCGGTGGTCATCACGAACGTCATCCCGATGGCCAGCACACAGTAGGAGGCGGCCTCGATGGCGACGCTGCGCAGGTTGTACGCGGTGAGGAAGTTGTCGGGGTACATGGCGCCGAAGACGGCCAGCAGGATCAGCAGGACGACCAGGGCCAGGCTCCGGGTGCCCTTCATGTTGCGCCAGGCGGCGGCGAGAGCTGCCGTGCGCAGCGGGCGGGGGGTGTCCTTGTCCGGTCCGACGGGAGCGGACTTCACCTCGGTGTCGGGGGTCATGACTGGTCCTCGCTGCGGTCGGAGCCATCGGCGGCCGTGTCTGGGGCTGGAGGTGCCGGGGCTGCAGGCTCCACGGGCGGATCGGAGGCGTCCTCGAAGGTGAGTGCGCCTGTCATGGCGCCGAGGACGTTCTCACTGGTGGCCGTCGCGCCGGACAGCCGGGCCACCCGCTGCCCGAGCCGCAGCACCTCGATACGGTCCGCGTACTCGAAGACGAACGGCAGATTGTGGCTGATCAGGACCACCGCCACGCCCGAGGCCCGGACCCGCTGGATCAGCTCTCCGACCCGCTTCGTCTGTACGACGCCCAGTGCGGCCGTCGGTTCGTCCATCAGCAGCACCCGGTCCGCCCAGTTCACCGCCCGGCCGACCGCGATGCCCTGGCGCTGGCCGCCGGACATCGTGACGACCTGCGCGGCGGTGTCCTGGATGCCGACCCCGAGGGAGCCGAACGCCTCGTCGGCCTTGGTCCGCATGGCCTTCCGGTCCAGGAAGCCGAGCTTGCCGAGCAGGCCGGGGCGCATGATCTCGCGGCCCAGGAAGAGGTTCTCGGCGGGGTCCAGATCGGGTGCGAGGGCCAGGTCCTGGTAGACGGTCTCGATGCCCAGGCGGCGGGCGGCGATCGGGTCCGGGATGGTCACCGGCCTGCCGTCGACCCGTATCTCGCCCGCGTCGGGCTGGATCACCCCGGATATGACCTTGATCGTGGTGCTCTTGCCGGCGCCGTTGTCGCCGACCAGCGCGACCACCTCGCCCGGGTAGACGGTGAGCGCGGCCCCGCGCAGCGCCTGGACCTGGCCGTAGCTCTTGACGATGCCGGTCAGTTCGAGGACGGGGGAGGCGGCAGCGGTGGCCCCGTGCGGAGTCGGGCCGGCGGGTCCCGGAGTCGGGCCGGCCGGAGCCGTGTTGGCCGGAGTAGGGGTGCTCATGGCGTCAGCTCTCCGCTTCCACGGGGGGTCAGTACGGTGCCGAGCTCGACCCGGCGGGGTGGTCCGCTCTCGCCCGCGATCCGGGCCAGCAGTAGTCGGGCGGCCTCGCGGCCCATCTCGTAGGCGTCCCCGGACACGACGGTCACGGGGGTGGGCAGCAGGTCGGCGAAGGGGAAGTCGTCGAAGCCGACCAGGGCCGGTCCCTGACCCGGGCCCAGTCCCGGGCCCATGGCGCGCAGGGCGCCGTGGGTCAGGAAGTTGGTGGTGGTGAACAGGGCCGTGGGGCGCCGGTCCGGGGGCAGCGCCAGCAGTTCGGCGGCGGCCTGCTCGGCCTCCTCCCGGGTGCCGTGCTCCAGCCGGGCGATCAGGGCCTCGTCGACCTCGCCGAAAGCGGCGCGCATGGCTTCCAGGTAGCCGTCGAGACGGCGTCCGGTGGTGTAGTAGCTGGCCGCCACCACAACGCCGATCCGCCGGTGACCCGCGGCGATCAGATGCTCGGTGGCCTTACGGGCGCCCCCGTGGTTGTCCAGCAGCACGGTGTCGGCGTCCAGGCCCAGCGCGGGCCGGTCCAGGAAGACCACCGGGGTGCCCTGTGCGACCTCGCGGCCGAGGTAGCCGTAGTCCATCGCGCCCGGCACGATCAGCAGCCCGGCGACGCGCTGCCCGAGCAGGTCGTCGATGCCCCGGCGCTCGGCCTCGGGGTCCTCGTCGGAGCTGGCCAGCACGACGTTGTGGCCGTGTGCGCGGGCCACGCCCATGACACCGTTGGCCATCGAGCCGTAGAAGGGGTTGGACAGGTCGCCGACCAGCAGCGCGAGGGTGGTGCTGCGCTGTCCGGGGCGCAGGCTCCGGGCCAGGTCGTTACGCCGGTAACCGGTCTCGTCTATGGCAGCGCGCACCCGCTCCGCGATCGCGGGGGAGACCGTCTCGTCACCGTTGACGAACCGGGAGACGGTCTTGATCGACACCCCGGCGAGGGCGGCGACCTCCCGCATGGTGGGCGTTCGCATGTCCGGCATCACTCCGAAAAGGTCACTTGGGTGTCGCTGTGTGCCGCACAGCAAACCTCCGTGAAACAACGTTGTCAATGGATTGGAACAGGGATTTTGCACGCCCTTGCGCGATGCGGGGGACGGTGCGTAGGGTCCGACAACGTTGTTCCGAAACAACGTTGTCTCGATGTGTGAGAAGTGCTGTGAGAAGCACGGCGGGAAGTGCGCGAGAGGATGATCATGCGGTCGATCGACGAACCGGAAGGTGAGCTGCCGGAGGGCCTGCGCGCCCTGAGCGCCGATGTGCACCGCGAGCTGCGCTCCCTCGACGCACGTGCCGCCGACCGCTTCACCGGGCTGCTGACCGGCACCTGGGGCAGGGCCATGCGCCCGCTGCCCGACGGCGAGGTCTTCGTCCTCACCGGCGACATCCCCGCGATGTGGCTGCGCGACAGCACCGCCCAGGTCCGCCCCTACCTCCTCGCCGCCGACGATCCCGCCGTCGCCGCCGCGCTCACCGGCGTCCTGCGCCGCCAGCTGCGGTACGTCCTCGCCGACCCGTACGCCAACTCCTTCAACGCCGAACCCGACGGCTCCGGCGCCGGTTACATCGACGAGCCGACCCCCGACCCGCTGGTCTGGGAGCAGAAGTACGAGGTCGACTCGCTCTGCGCCCCGCTCCAGCTGGCCTACGGCATCTGGCGGGCCACCGGCAGCCTCGGCCACCTCACCGCCGACGACCGCTTCGTCCGCGCCGCCCGCCGGATCATCGCCCTGTGGCGGGTCGAGCAGGACCACGAGAACCGCTCGCCGTACGAGTTCCGGCGCCTCGGCGACGACGCGTTCGACTCGCTGCCGCGCGGCGGCCGGGGCGCGCCGGTCGCGCCCACCGGCATGACCTGGTCAGGCTTCCGCCCCAGCGACGACCGCTGCCACCACGGCTACCTGGTCCCGTCCAACGCCATGGCCGCCGTGGCCCTCGCCGGCCTCGCCGAACTGGCGACGGCGCTCCAAGCCCCCGACCTCGCCGCCGACGCCACGGCCCTCTCGGCCGAGATCGCCACCGGGGTACGTACACACGGGGTGACCGCGGGGGCAGACCCGACGGTGTACGCGTACGAAGTCGACGGTCTCGGCGGGCAGTTGCTGATGGACGACGCCAACATCCCGAGCCTGCTCTCGCTGCCCTACCTCGGCTGGTGCGACCCGGGCGACCAGCTCTACCTGCGCACCCGCGAGTTCGTCCTCAGCGAAGGCAACCCCTACTACTACGCGGGCAGTTCGGCCTCCGGCATCGGCAGCCCGCACACCCCGCCCGGCCACGTCTGGCCGCTCTCCCTCACCATGCAGGCGCTGACCAGCGACGACGCGGCCGAGCGGGTCCGCCTCGCCGAGCTGCTGCTGCGCACCGACGGGGCCACCGGCTCCGTGCACGAGAGCTTCCACGTCGACGATCCCGGGACCTTCACGCGCCCCTGGTTCGGCTGGGGCGACGCCCTCTTCGCAGAGCTGCTCCTCGACCTCACGGGCCGCTCGACGACCCGCCTGCATCCTCACCTGCCCACCACCGAACTGCCCTCACCGTAAAGCCGCTTACCGTCCTTCCGGCGCCGACGGTCGCTACGATCTCCGGCGTGTGCGCAAACATTGTGGTCGCTGAAGACGACGCGAAGCAGGCCGAACTGGTGCGCCGCTATCTGGAGCACGAGGGTCACACCGTCACGGTCGTCGAGGACGGCCGGACCGCTCTGGAGACGGTCCGGCACCAGGAACCCGACCTGGTCGTCCTCGACGTGATGATGCCCAGAGCCGACGGCCTGGACGTCGTACGGATCCTGCGCGCCGAACGCCGGGAGGTGCCGGTGCTGATGCTGACGGCCCGCAGCACCGAGGACGATCTGCTGCTCGGCCTCGACCTCGGCGCCGACGACTACATGACCAAGCCGTTCAGCCCGCGCGAACTGACGGCCCGAGTACGGACGTTGCTGCGCCGCAACCGGCGTGGCACCGATCCGGCGCCCGTGACCGTACCCGCCCCCGCACCTGCCCCCGAGCCCGAAGCGGCCCCGGACGGCGAGGTGTTGGCGGTCGGCGCACTCCGGGTCGATCCGGCGCGGCACGAGGTGTCGGTCGCCGGGGCGCCCGTCGAGTGCACGCCCGGTGAGTTCCGTATCCTCGCGGCGATGGCGGCCCAGCCCGGCCGGGTCTTCACCCGGGCGCGGCTCCTGGAGGAACTGCACGGCTTCGACAAGTACATCAGCGGCCGGACCGTCGACGTGCACATCATGAACCTGCGCAAGAAGATCGAGCGCGCCCCACGACGCCCGTCCCGCATCGTCACCGTCTTCGGAGTCGGCTACAAACTGACGGACCCCGCGAGGAACGTGCGCCATGCGTCGTCCTGACAAGGGTGATCCGGTGAGTGCGAAGGGCCGACTGCCGCTCCGCAAGAGCCTGGCCGGGCGGCTGTTGACCGTGTCGGCGCTGGTGGCCTCCTGCTCGGTCGCCGCGACCGCCTGGCTGGCCGTGCAGACGACCTCCGTCGCGATCCGCCAGGAGCAAGGACAGAACCTCAGGTCCGACGCGAAGATCTACGACACCCTCCTCGGATACGCGGCCACCCACCCCGACTGGGCGGGCGTCGACACCACCGTGCGAGAGCTGGCCGGTGAGTCCGGGCGCCGGATCGTGCTGACCGCGGAGGACCGACGCCCGTTCGTGGACTCGGCGGCCTCGGCCGACTCGCGCTCTGCGGGCGGCAGTTCCACGTCGGCTCCGCTCGCACCGCAGCCCTCGGCGGTCGTGGACCCCCGCGCCGTCGACACCGAGCTCGTGCCCGACGCCGCCGGGGCCGGCGCCAACCGCGTCGATCCACGGGCCGTGGGGCCCTTCCGGCTGCCCGCGAAGGAACGCGACGCACTGCGGAAGGCCTCCGACCGGAGGGTGGAGTGCCTCAGTCAGATGGGTATCGCTGCCGACATCGTCGAGAGCCCGGGCGGACGGCCCCGCGTCCAGTTCGTGAGCGACGAGACCGAGGGCGGGACCGACAGCGTGACCGACCGTGACATGGCAACGAAGTGTCTGTCGTCCTACCCGGTCGGTCCCACCGCGACCGAGCGGAAGGCCCTGAGCGCCCTCAACCAACTGGCCGACGCCTGCCTGAAACGACAGGGCCGCACCGCCGTGAAACTGAACCTGGACCTGTCCTGGGACCGGAGTTACGGGTACGGACGGGACGACGCGGCCCCCGTCGCCGAGGACGGCCTCAGCGATCGGGAGGCGAAGGCCCTGGCCGCCAAGAAGGCGGAGGACGCCGCGACGGCCCAACGCGAGGCGGCATCCGGCGGCGCACTCGACTACGCCCCCGGCGAGATCCGCGACAGCGCGTACGACCGGGCCGTGGCCAACTGTGTCGACAGCGCCCGCCGGGAACAGCTCACGGGCTATGTCGCCGATCCCGCACTGCTGTTCATCGACGGCCCAGGAGCCGCCGGCGTGCCCGGCTTCGACCTCTCCCGGGCCAACACCGCACGCATCGCCGGCGTCACCGCCCTCGTCCTCGCCCTCACCGTCGGCGCCTCGGTACTCGCGGGAGCCAGGCTCGTACGCCCGCTGCACGCGCTCACCGGCGCCGCTCAGCGCATGCGGGACGGCCTGGACGCGACTCCGGTGCCCGTGCCCGTCGTCTCGGACAACGAGATCGGGCGGCTGACGGCGGCCTTCAACGACATGGCCGCGCACCGGGCCCGCCTGGAGGAGCAGCGCAAGGTGATGGTCAGCGATGTCGCCCATGAGCTGCGGACACCGCTGAGCAACATCCGGGGCTGGCTGGAGGCGGCCCACGACGGACTGGCCGTGCCGGACCCGGCGTTCGTCTCCTCGCTCCTGGAGGAGGCGGTGCAGCTCCAGCACCTCATCAACGACCTCCAGGACCTCGGCGCCGCCGACGCGGGCGCCCTGCGGCTGCACCGGAAGCCGGTACGGATCGACGAACTGCTCGGCCAGGTCGCCTCCGCACACCAGGGGTTGGCCGAGACGGCGGGCGTCACCCTCACCGTCCTGCCGGCCCCGCCTGGTACCCCTCGCCCACCGCTCCTCGACGCCGACCCCGTACGGCTGCGCCAGACCGTCAGCAACCTGCTCTCCAACGCGGTACGCCACACCCCGGCCGGTGGCACGGTGACCCTGCGCCGGTACGTCACCGACGCCGGGGACGAGCTCGCCGTCGAGGTGTCCGACACCGGCAGCGGCATCCCGGCGGGCGATCTCCCGTACGTGTTCGACCGGTTCTGGCGGGCGGAGAAGTCCCGCAACCGCAGCACCGGCGGCAGCGGCCTCGGCCTGGCGATCGTCCTCAAGCTCGCCGAGGCCCACGGCGGCACGGTGGACGTGGCGAGCACCGAGGGGGAGGGGGCCACCTTCACCCTGCGGTTGCCGGCGAGGTCCTCCACCGACCCTGATGGGATGACGACAGCGCTCTGACAGTTTCCTCACAAGTGGCCGTCAGGGTGGGGCCATGCCCGGAACCTGGTGCGGATCGGCAACCAGGAACGACCAAGCCGGGCTGGAACTGGAGCCCTTACATGTCCCGCCGTCTCACCCTGCGTCCGCTGAGCACTCTTCGCATCGCCGTCCTGACCGGCGTCGCGGCCGGCGCGCTGCTCGTCCCGGCCACCGCGGCCTTCGCCACCGACCCGACTCCGACGCCGGGCGCGTCCGACGCGACCCCGGCCGACAAGGAGGCCCTGGCGAAGAAGAAGGCCGAGGACGCCAGGACGCTCAAGGAGGCCGAGGCCCGGAAGGCCGCCGAAGCCCAGAAGGCCGGAGGCAAGGACTTCCCGCGGGGCGGTGTCGCCGCGGGCGAGGCCCCCGCCCAGGACGACAACACCGGCACGCTCATCGGTTCGGCCACGGGCGCGCTGCTCCTCGCGGGCGCCGGCACCTACGTACTGCGCCGCCGCACCACCGCCCGCCGCGACAGCTGACCCGGCAGCACGACCTCTCGTACGAAACGGTGGCGCCGCCCTTCACCGGGCGGCGCCCTGTGCGTTCCCCGAACCCCTGGGGCCTGTCGTCACATCCCGCCTGCCCCGCGACGCCATGCGCGCTCCGCCCGGCACGCCGAGAGCACGCACCTGCTCGGACTCGGCCGCTGCCGCGGCGGGCGCCAGGCCCGCCCTCCGGGCGGACGACGGGAATGTGACGACCAGGCCCCAGCCCCGCACCCTGTCCTGGAGCTCGCGTTGCCCACTGCACCCCGTCCGGCCCTCTGCCGGGGCCGCCTCGCCGTCGCCCTGCTCGCGACCGTCACCCTGTTCGTCCTCATCACCGTGCTCACCGGCTGCTCGTCCACCCCGGACCCGACGGTCCAGGCGGTCCCCAGCGCCGTCGGCACCGCCTCGCCCGGCGCCCCGGAGTCCGAGCAGCCCGCGGCCCCGAACGCTCCGGCGGCTCCGGTGGCGCCTGCCGAGGTCGCCATCCCTTCCGTGGGGATCACCAGTTCGCTGATGGACCTGGGCCTCAACACGGACGGGACGGTCGAGGTCCCGCCGGCCGAGAAGGGGATGACCGCCGGCTGGTACACGGGCGGTGCCGTGCCCGGTGAGGTCGGCGCGGCCGTCATCATCGGCCACAACGACACCCGCTTCGGCAAGGCCGTCTTCCACGACCTCAAGAAGATCACCAAGGGTGCGGACATCACCGTCACCGATGTGACGGGCGAAGCCGTCCACTTCACCGTCACGGCCACGGAGAGTGTCGGCAAGAACGCCTTCCCCACGGAGAAGGTCTACGGCCCGACCCAGGACCGTGCCCTGCGGCTGATCACGTGCGACGGCGACTTCGACGCCCAGGGTCATCCGGTGAACAACCTGATCGTGTACGCGACGCGGAGCTGATGGCCGTACAGGACAGGCGGGCAGGAAAGGCGAGCAGGAAAGGCGAGTCGTGCCGGATTCGTCCTGTCGTCACGAGTAACGTCCGGACAATCCCTGCCTGAAGTCTCAAGTAATGGCCATGAGTTGCTCGATTGCGTCAGCCAACTGTCCCTACAGCACCTACTCTCCCCCCAGACACATCCAACGGGGAGCAGACGGGGAACAGACGGGGAACAGGCGAGCTGAGGACAATGGAGCCACTTCGTCCCACGGATCCGGACCGGTTGGGGCCGTACCGTCCAGTCGCGAGACTCGGCGCCGGAGGGATGGGCGAGGTCTTTCTCGCCAAGGACGACCGACAACAGACAGTGGCCGTGAAGGTCATCCGTCCGGAGCTGGCCTCCGGCCGGGCCTTCCGTACCCGGTTCCGCCGTGAGGTGGACGCCGCGCGGGCGGTGAGCGGCACCTACACGGCGTCCGTCGTGGACGCGGACCCGGACGGTCCCGTCCCCTGGCTGGCCACCACGCACATCCTCGGTCCGACGCTGGCCGAGGCGGTCGAGGCGTACGGGCCGCTGCCGCCGAGATCGGTACTGGCCCTCGGCGCCGGACTCGCCGAGGCGCTGATCGCCGTGCACTCCGCGGGGCTGGTGCACCGCGACCTCAAACCGTCCAACGTGCTGCTCTCCGCCGAGGGCCCGCGCGTCATCGACTTCGGCATCGTCCGTGCCACCGACGGCTACGAACTCACCCTGTCCGGCGTGCTGTTGGGCTCCCCGCGATACATGTGCCCCGAGCACGCCACAGGGAACCCGATGGGACCGGCCGGCGACGTGTTCTGTCTCGGCTCGGTCCTGGCCTACGCGGCCACCGGGCAGGCGCCCTTCGACGGCGCGTCGGCGGCCACCCTGCTGTACCAGGTGGTGCACGGCACACCCGACCTGTCGGGCGTCCACGCCCCCCTGGACACGATCATCGGGAGCTGCCTCGAAAAGTCCCCGGACGCCCGACCCAGCCCGGACCGGGTGTCGGCGGCGTGCGCGCCCGGCGGAGTCGACGCGGTGGACTGGGACGGCTGGCTGCCGGAACCGGTTCTCGCCTCGATAAGAGGACAGGCCGCCGCCCTCATGGACCTGGACCTCGGGCTCGAAGAGCAGGCAAACGTTGTCGGCCGGGAGCGGGCCAGTGCCGTCCTGACGGGCGCCCCCGCCCCCGGCGGCCTCCGCGTCGATCCGCGCCTGGCGGCCGTCCAGCGACTGGTCACGGAGCGCCGCCAGAGCAGCCCCCACCAGGTTGTCTTCCCCGAGGAACCGAAGCCCGGCCCGGCGCACGAGCAACCGCCCGTGCAGCCGCCTGCGCAGTCGCCCGAGCGGGGCACCCACCGGGCCCGGCGCCCCGCCCAGCCGAGCCTCTCCCGCCGAGGGGTCCTCACAGTCGCCGCGCTCGCTCTGGGTACCGGCGTCACCGCACTGCTCCACGGATCGAAGGACGGGTCGGGCAGCGTGGCGACGCCCGCCGGTCCGGCACCGGAACCGCTGTGGACGTACCGCAGCGCCCCGCTCCTCCAGGCACCGGCGGTGTTCTACAACGACACCGCCCTGCTGAAGACGCAGTCCGGCACCATGTTCTGCCTCGGTCTCACCGACGGCGCCCGCCCCCGGTGGACCTACCGGGGCATCAGCCAGTCGCCCACCCCGCCCCTGATCGTCTCGGACGTCGTCGTCGCCCTCGGCACCGGCGCGACCGTGCTGGGCGTCGACCCGATCACGGGCGCCGAGCGGTACTCGCTGGACTTCGGGGCGGACTTCCGGTTCGACACGCTGCTCGGCGGGGCCATCGGCACGGTCACCATCGTCGGACTGCGGTTCGACCGCCAGGACAGACCGGACGGGTCGCGGGGGCCTGCCACGTCCACGAACGTCGTCCTCGGTACGAATCTGAAGGCGCGCCTGGCCCAGGTCATCCCGATCAGCCCGCAGGACATCGGCCTCGACCTGAAGCCGTTCATCGATGCCGAACGCTTCGTCTACATGGACGGGCTGCACCGGCTGACGGCGCGTGGCGGCGACGGTCGCAACGGGGGTGTGCTGTGGAGCCATCCCATGGCGTCCGCAGCGGAAACCCGGTCGGCTCCGGTGGTGCTCGACGGGACCGTGTTCGCCGCCGACAATGAGCTCATCGCCGTGGACCTGGAGACCGGTGCGCTGCGCTGGCGGGTGCGGGAGGACAAGGGCGGCTTCGCCTCCGTCGCGGTGGCGGACGGCACGGTGTACTGCACGACGAGCAACCCGCACGGCGTCGAGGCGTTCGACGCGGCCACCGGCTCAAGGCGCTGGTTCTGCGAAACCCCCAGGCTGGACCTGGAGAACCCCCTGGTCGCGGGCGCCGACGCGGTGTTCGTCACGGCCGAGGCCAACAAGGACGGCTTCTACGCGATCGATGCCCGACAGGGCGAACTGCTGTGGAACTTCACCGACGGCCGGGACACCGGCATCAACGACTGGCAGCTCTCCTGCGACACCGCCGCGGGCACGGACCATCCGCTGATCGCCCAGCATTTCGACAAGGTGTACGCCCTCCCGATGCCCCGTAACTGACAGGCACCTGGAGTTCGCGACCCGTCACTGGGCGACTCGGTCGGCGGTCACGCCGCTGCGACGGCGCGGCTCACAGCTGATCCCAGGTTCCGGGGTCCTCCGTCAGGGTGCCGGGGGCGCCGGGAGTTCCCTCCCGGAAGGCCGGCGCCTGGAAGGGGTCGATCTCCGGGGTCGGCGTATCGGTCCTCGCGTGGAACGTGGTCGGTTCCGGCGCGGAGAACAGAGAAGTCAGCTCGATGGAAGGTCTCCTGATTCTCGATGGGGCATGGCAGATCTCACAGAACGGTCAGCTTGGCGTACGGGCTGACAATCCGTTCCTGACGCCCGCCGAAATCGACGAGCACTGCGATGCCATCCTCGACGGTGGTCACCCGGCCGAGGCCGAAGACGTCGTGAGTGACCCGGTCTCCTGCCGCGAAAAGCTTGGCAGGGGGTGCCACAGGGGCTTTGAAGGGGCTGGTGGCCAGATGGGCCCGCGTTACCGCTGTCTTTGTCATTGACGCCAGTATGCTCCGCTCCGGCCCGCCGTGGGCCCCGTGGGCACCCTCGACTCTCGGCGGCCACATCCGCGCCGGGTCCGCCGACGAGCTCGCGGACGGGGAAAAGTCTTGCTCGTTGACGCTCATTGCGCAGGTCACACGGGTTGCGGGGGCCGCGCCGAGCTCATGCGGCGGGCCTCCGTGCAGCGTGATCTCACGCAGAGTAATAGCCAAGAGTTATGAATCGTTGACTTGCCGACCCGGGGTGCGGACGGGAATCCGTCATCGATCCACAGCGTGCGCGATCAACACCGCGGCAGACTCCTGGGCCCGGACGGCCGCCTCGTCGACGGAACGCATGGAGTTGGCGATGCACGCCCCTTCATGCAGGATCAGCAACTCCTCGGCAAGCGCCTCGGGACGCCTGGCACCGGCTTCCGCCGCGAGGACCTCCATGTAGGACAGCAGCCACACCTTCTGCTCACGGGCGACTTCCTGACCCGGGTGACTCTCGGGCAGTTCGACGTGTGCGTTGACGAAGGCGCACCCTCGCGGGTTGCGCTCGCGCAGCCAGGCGTGCAGCGCCCCGAAGGTGGCCAGAAGCCGCTCCTGGGGCGCCCCGCCGTGGTCGCTGACGTATGTCTCCAAGGTCGAGCGCCACAGGGCGTCACGCGCGCGCAGGTAGGCGACGATCAGATCGTCCTTCGAGCCGAAGCAGTCGTAGAGCGTCTTCTTGGTGACGCCGGCCTCTTCGGCGATCGCCTCCACGCCGACGGCGCGGATCCCCTGGTCGTAGAAGAGCCGCGAGGCCGTCTCGAGGATCCTCGCCCCGGCCGGAGTGAGGCGCTGCGGATCTCCGCGCCTCCCGCCCCGGCCGACAGTCTTGCTGATAGCAGTCACGTGTTGACGGTACACCGAACGGTATGGTTACGTCAGTTGCTATACCGGTGTGTTTACTCGTGGGAGCTGATCACATGAGCGGACTTCGCGGCGCCCTGCGGGGTGAGCCGGTCCTAGCCGCACTCTTCGTCGTCATGTGGAGTTCCGGCTTCATCGGCGCCGGTCTCGGCACGGCCGTGGCCAGTGCCGTCACCATCCTGATGTGGCGGTTCATAGCGGTCGCGGCCATCCTGCTGCTGCTCCAGTTCGTCATCAGACGACACCGGATGGGACCGGCCGAACTGGCCGTCCAGGTTCTGCTCGGGCTGTTCTCGCAGAGCGTGTACCTCTTCAGCATGTTCGGGGCCGTGCAACTCGGCGTGACCAGCGGCATCGTGTCGCTGATCGACGCGCTCCAGCCTGTGTGCGCGAGCGTCCTGGCAGGGCTGCTGCTCAGCGAACACGCCTCGGTCAGGCAGTGGTGGGGCCTGGGTGTGGGTCTCGTCGGCGTCGCTGTCGTGATCAGCGGTGACCTCGGCCTGCGTCCGGATGTGCCGGCCTGGGCGTACCTCATCCCCTTCATCGGCATGGTGGCGCTGACCGTGGCCACCCTCATCGAACGCAAGGCCAAGCCGCGAGCCCCCCTGATGGACTCACTGGCCGTCCAGTGTGCCGCGAGTGCGATCTTCTTCACCCTGGTCGGACTGGGCACAGGACAGGCCGCCATGCCCACGGCCGGGCAGGCGTGGCTGGCCATCGCCTGGCTGATCGGCCTGTCGACCCTGGGCGGCTACGGCCTGTACTGGATCATCCTGAAGAGCCATGGAGTCACCTACGTGAGCTCCCTTATCTACCTGACCGCACCAGCCACGCTGATCTGGGGCTTCTTCATGTTCGGCGACGCCATAAGTCTGGTGAGCGGCCTCGGCATCGCCGTGTGCCTCGGCGGTGTGGCGTTGGTGCACTCGGAGCGGGTTCAGGCGCGAACGGTCACCGAACCGGCCACGGCGCCTTTGGCCGAGACCGTGAAGAGCGATGACACAAGGCGCCAAGCCAAGGCGTGACAAATCGCGACACCTTTTCATCAAAGGCATGAATTTTGAAGGACACCGGGCAAGGTCGCGTCCGTCCCGTATCGCACCGAGTACTCCACGGACACCCTGGAGTTGATCCACTTGAAGGACGGCGGAGCTGCCGACGACGAGGGCTCCGCTGTGCGCACTCTGGAGCAGTGGTCCGACGAAGACCGCAAGCTCGGCCCCCTGAAGAGGCTGTAGGGCCTGATCTGGGCGGAGGGCTACGCGAAGGGCGAGCTGACGGCTCATGTCTACCCCGACACCGTCGAGGCACTGGACATCTGGCGGAGCGGGGGAGCGGCGGTCCACATCTACTTCTCCGGATCGGTCCAGGCCCAGCAGCTGTGGTTCGCGCACACGCCGTACGGAGATCTCCGCAGCCGGCTCACGTACTACTTCGACACCGCCAACGCGGGTCCGAAGGAGGCGGTCGATTCCTACCGGACCATCGCCGCCGCGCTGTCTCTGCCACCGCACGGCATCCTGTTCGCCTCCGACTCGCCCACCGAACTGGACGCGGCACGGCTGGCAGGCTGGAAGACGGCGCTGGTCCTCCGGCCGGAGGAACCACCTCGGCCCGCCCCGGCCGGGCGTGGCCACGCACGCCGCCACCCGGATCTGTTGTCCCTCGCACGGGAGCAGGCACCATGACTCCGGCACTCACGTCACGCCTGGCGAGCCGCGCCGCCGGCCCTCGCCCGGACCACCGAGCGGCTTCGCGACGTACTCGCGGCCACCCTCGCTTCCCTCGCCCCCGAGCCGGCATGCGCCTGCCGCTCACTCCGCCCCAGCCCCCTCTGAGCGTCTCCCCGCACGACTCCTCATCGACGGCCAGCACGCGGCCGCGGCCCCGCTCACTCCCGGCCCGACGCGCTCACCGCCAACACCGCCACCGCCACGGCGCCGACGAGGAGCGGGATGCCCAGGCCGTGATGGACCACCAGCCACGCGCCGAGCAGCGCGCCCAGTGCCATCGCCGCCACCGACGCCGAGCGGCGCGGGGAGTGGACGCCCGTACCGCCGGCCGCGCGGGAGTCGGCGGCGAGACCGGTGAGGGTCATCGTCAGGACGGTGGTCGTCAGGTCGGGGACGCCCAGTCTGCGTACGGTCGCGTTGCGCAGGCCCATCGCGAAGGCGGTGACCGCGATCAGCGCGTAGACGGTGGCCGTCGCGTCCGGCGCCGCGAAGGCGACCACCGTGGACGCGCCCAGGAACACCGCCTCGACGGCGAGGGTGATCCGGGCCCACCTCCGGCGCGAACCGCCGCCCAGCCGCACCGCGAGCCGCCCGCCGGCCACCGCGCCCACCACGAACGAACCCAGCGACACCAGGGTGTGCGGTACGGAGAAGCCGGGTGCCCCGGCGGCGGCGAAGCCGAGCACGACGACGTTGCCGGTCATGTTGGCGGTGAAGACATGGCCGAGCCCGAGATAACTGACGGCGTCGATCAGCCCGCTGACCACTGTCAGCACCAGCAGAACGGCCACGAGCCGCAGCCCGCGCGATTCGGGATCGTGCGACGACGACGGCGGCGGCTGCTGGGCCGGCTCGGTTGCCTCTGCGCTCATCGGGTCAGTCCACCACGGATGTACGGGGACATACGTACGAAGGCGACGGCCCCCGGAAGACCGGGGGCCGTCGCCTTCGTACACACATGCGTACGTACGTTGTGTCGTGCACGGTCGGCTCAGTACCAGTTGTGGGCCTGCCAGAAGTTCCAGGCCCCGACCGGGCTGCCGTAGCGCTCGTTCATGTACTTCAGGCCCCACTTGATCTGGGTGGAGGCGTTGCTCTTCCAGTCGGAGCCGGCCGAGGCCATCTTCGAGCCGGGGAGGGCCTGGACCAGGCCGTACGCGCCGGAGGAGGCGTTCATGGCGTTGACGTTCCAGCCGCTCTCGTGCTCGACGATCTTGCTGAAGGCGTTGAACTGCGCGTCGTTCGGGATCAGCTTGTGCGCGATCGCCCTGGCGTCGGACGCGGAAGCGGTGGTCGCCGCGTCGGCGGGAGCCGCGGCCAGGACCATGCCGGCGGTGGCGGCGGCCACGGCGGCGGTGGTGAGGGCCTTCTTCGGGGTGGCGATGGAACGAGCGATACGGGAGACGAACACGGAGAACCTTTTCTTCGGGGTCAGGGCCGTCGCGGGCAAGTCGATGCCACGTGCTGCGTTGCTGCGTGTGTGGCGGTGACATGCGGCGGCGCCGCGACCCGTGAGGGCTCGTCGGCGCCGTGCGACTGCTTCAGAGAAACAGGATCGACGGGCGTCCGCAATCACCCCTTTTGCTAGTTGTGGTCGTATGTGGGGTTTAGGAGCCCTTTGTGATCTGGCTCTCAATGCGCAGGTCAGAGGCGGTTTCTGTGTGGGCATGACATGGGTATCGGCCTACTAGTTCGCTTCGTAGGTGATGTACGTCCTGTGGGCCGCTTCACGCGCCGGACGCGTCGAAAGTGACCTGGCTCTCGAAAGCTGCCCTCCGCGTCGCCCGGCGCAGCGCCTTGAGGACGGTCGCGCCGAGGGTGATCGTCAGTACGACGGTGAGACCGCGCGTCCCAGGTCCCAGCCGAGCGAGGTCGCCAGGCAGTACGTGACGAAGCGGGCCAGGTTCGTGGGGAGCGGCGCGTCCGGCACGGACGCGATGTTCGAGGCCGGCGCGCCCATGAAGGGCCGGCCCGCGAGGTTCATGACCGTGCCGTAGGCGACGGCGGCCAGGAAGCCGTAGCCGGCGAGGAGAAGCAGCTCCGCGCGGCCACGCAGCCGCTCCGCGCCCGGCAGCAGGCCCGCGCCCATCGTGAACCAGCCCATCGCGAGCATCTGGAACGGCATCCAGGGCCCCACCCCGCCCGTGAGCAGCGCGGACGCGAACATGGTCACCGAGCCGAGGACGAACCCGAAGCCGGGCCGAGCACCCGTCCGCTCAGCACCATCGGGAAGAACATCGGCTCCAGACCGGCCATACCGGCACCCAGCGGGCGCAGGGCCGCCGACCCCTTGGCCGAACCTGCCCGCGCGATGCTGGCCGCCATGCTGACAGCCCCGTCCGCCGTGCCGGAGGCGGGCCGGACGGCGGAAGGGCTGCCGGAGGCGCGCAGGCGGCGCGCGGCGAACCCGACGATGAGCCGGGGCGAGGTCGAACTGCTGGGAGAGGCAGAGGAGTTGATCCGTACGCTACTGCCATGAAGCCCGCCGGACAGATGGCTCAGGGCTGCGGGTCACACCGCCACGTACGTCACCGGCTCGCTGCCGGTCACCGCCTCCGCCTGGCCCAGTTTGACCAGTCGGCGGACGTGGGCCTCGGCCTCCGAGACCGCGATGTTCCGTGATCCCGGGGGGATTTCGGCCCAGGGGCGGTTCCACTCCATGCGTACCGCCAGTTCCCAGGGGGTGAGGGGAGTGGTGAGGAGGGCGCGGAGGCCGGCGAGGCGTTCGTCGTGGTGGTCGAGGAGCTCCTGTACGCGGACGGTCGCGTCGGGGAAGGCGTGGCGGTGGGCCGGGAGCACCTCCGCCGGGGCCAGGCGGCCGATGCGCTCCAGGGAGTCGAGGTAGTCGCCGAGGGGGTCGGCGATGGTCGTGTCGTCCGGATCCTCGTACAGGCCGATGTGCGGGGTGATCCCGGGGAGCAGGTGGTCGCCGGAGAACAGGCGGCCGTTGCCCGGGAGTTGGGCCGGGTGGGCCTCCTCCAGGTGGAGGCAGACGTGGCCCGGGGTGTGGCCAGGCGTCCAGATCGCGCGCAGACGGCGGCCGGGGAGGTCGAGGAGTTCGCCGGGGACGATCTCGCGGTCGGGCAGCGCCGGCGAGAAACCGGGCAGGGAGCCGAGGGGGATCGCGCCCAGGGTCGCCAGGTGGTCGTCGGGCGCTCCGGCCGCCGCCAGTTTCGCGGTCATGTAGGTGAACCAGCGCTCGGCACGGTTGTCGCGTGTCCGCCGTACCAGGGAGATGTCGGCCTCGTGCATCGCGATCCACGCGCCCGACACCTCGCGGACCTGGCCCGACAGGCCGTGGTGGTCAGGGTGGTGGTGGGTGATCACCATGCCGTGGATCTCGCCGACTGCCGTGCCGCACGCCAACAGGCCCTCGGCGAGCGTGTCCCAGGACAGCGGGTCGTCCCAGCCCGTGTCGATGAGCACCGGTCCGCTGTCGGTGTCGACGACATACACCAGGGTGTACCCGAGGGGGTTGTTCGGAATGGGGACCCGGAGAGACCGTACGCCCCCGCCGTGATCGGTCACCTGCGTCGACACCTGTGTCATGGGCTCCCCTGTGGCCGGTTGCCAGCCCAACTATAACTAGAACCAGTTTCAATGGGAGCCCGAGTCACTTACTTCGCAGTGGTGCGAGACCTGTGGACTCCTCGGAGGGGAACTGGTAACTGTCTCCGTATCTATCTGTCTGACGATCCGTCAGAGACGGTACCCGGAGAGGCAGTCGGCGAGAGGCAGTCGGCCATGACCGAGCTCGTGGAACACGGACAGCTGTTCATCGGCGGGGAGTTGACCGACCCCCTCGGCAAGGACGTCATCGAGGTCATCTCCCCGCACACCGAAGAGGTCTTCGGCCGCGTGCCGCACGCCTCGACGGCGGACGTCGACCGGGCCGTCGCCACCGCGCGCACCGCCTTCGACGAGGGACCCTGGCCGCGGATGACCCTCGACGAGCGGATCGCCGTCGTCACCCGCATCAAGGACGGGATCGCCGCACGGTACGAGGAGATCGGCCGCGTCATCTCCTCCGAGAACGGCTCCCCGTACTCCTGGAGCGTCCTCGCCCAGGCACTCGGCGCGATGATGGTGTGGGACGCGGCGATCACGGTCGCCCGCGACTTCACGTACGAGGAGTCGCGCGACGGAGTCCTCGGCCGCATCCTCGTCCGGCGCGAGCCGGTGGGCGTCGTCGCCGCCGTGGCCCCCTGGAACGTCCCGCAGTTCGTCGCGGCGGCCAAGCTCGCGCCCGCGCTGCTCACCGGCTGCACGGTGATCCTCAAGCCGTCGCCCGAGTCGCCCCTCGACGCGTACATCCTCGGGGAGATAACGAAGGAAGCCGGACTGCCGCCCGGCGTTCTCTCCATCCTCCCGGCCGACCGCGAGGTCAGCGAGTACCTCGTCGGGCACCCCGGCATCGACAAGGTCTCCTTCACCGGCTCGGTCGCCGCGGGCAAGCGCGTCATGGAGGTCGCCGCCCGCCATCTCACCCGCGTGACGCTGGAGTTGGGCGGGAAGTCGGCGGCCGTCGTCCTGCCCGACGCCGACCTCGACACCGCCGTCCCCGGCATCGCCGCCGCCGCCTGGATGAACAACGGCCAGGCGTGCGTCGCCCAGACCCGCATCCTGCTGCCGCGCTCCCGCTACGACGAGTTCGCGGACGCTTTCACCCAGGCCGCGAGCGCGCTGGTGGTCGGCGACCCGCTCGACCCGGCGACCCAGGTCGGCCCGCTGGTCGCGAAGCGCCAGCAGCAGCGCAACCTCGACTACATCCGCATCGGCCAGGAGGAGGGCGCGAAGATCCTCACCGGCGGTGGACGCCCCGCCGGCCTCGACCGCGGCTGGTACGTCGAACCGACCCTCTTCGGCGACGTCGACAACTCGATGCGCATCGCCCGCGAGGAGATCTTCGGCCCCGTCATCTGCCTGATCCCGTACGGCGACGAGTCCGAGGCCGTGAAGATCGCGAACGACTCGGACTACGGGCTCTCCGGCAGCGTGTGGACGGCCGACGTCGCGCACGGCATCGAGGTCGCGCGGCAGGTCCGTACCGGCACGTACTCGGTGAACACCTTCAGCCTCGACATGCTCGGCCCGTTCGGCGGCTACAAGAATTCGGGGCTGGGGCGGGAGTTCGGGCCCGAGGGGTACAGCGAGTTCCTGGAGCACAAGATGATCCATCTCCCGGCCGGCTGGGAGGGGTAACGGGCATGGGCGACCGCTGGCACGTGGAGGTGGACCGCTCGCTGTGCATCGGCTCGGCCCAGTGCGTCCACCGGGCCCCGGACGGTTTCCGCCTCGACACGGGGATGCAGTCCCACCCCGTCGAACCGGACACGGACGCCAACGAGAAGGTGCTGGCGGCGGCGGAGAACTGTCCGGTGGAGGCGATCATGATCACGCTGCTGGGGGGTGGGGAACCGGTGTTTCCGCCGGAGGAGTAAAAATCCCCCGTAAGTGGTTCCATATCCGGCAATTAGTCATATTGTGGAAGTAGGCCTACGGGACGAGTGAGGGAGCTCAACCGTAGTAGCCGACTCTGGCGAGACGCTTCGGCATCCGCTGGGGCCGACGTTGACGGTAGGGCTGAGAGGCCGGACGGCAGTGCTCGGGCCGGAAGGCGACCCCGGGACCTGATCCGGGTAATACCGGCGCAGGGAAACCCGTCTCGTAGGTCACTTTCGCGCGCTCGGAGCGCGCTCGGGCCACTCAGGCCCCTTCTCTGCTCGGGTGTTCTCCGGTCAGGCGTTCTCCGGTCGGGCCTTCTCCGGGTCGGTCAGGTCGATCAGTCGGCACACCGTCTCGATGTCGATCTTCACCTGGGCGATCGAGGCGCGGCCCGACAGCCAGGTGATCAGCGCCGAGTGCCAGGTGTGCTCGATGACGCGCACCGCCGACAGCTGCTCGGGCGTCGGGTGCCCCCCGCCCGGCCCGCCCTCGCCCAGCCCCATCGAGTCCAGGATGATCGCCGTCGTCTGACGGGAGACCTGGTCGACCTCCGGCGAAACACTGCGGTCCGCGAAGGTCAGCGCCCGCACCATCGCGTCCGCCAGATGCGGCTCACGCTGAAGGGCGCGGAAGGCGCGCATCAGGGTCTCCGCAACCCGCTCCGCGGCCGTCTCGCCCGTCGGGGGCTTCTTGCGCAGTGTGCCGTGCATGTGTTCCAACTGGTCCTGCATGGTGGCGACCAGGAGATGAACCTTGGACGGGAAGTACCGGTAGAGCGTGCCGAGCGCGACCTGCGAGGACTCCGCGACCTCCCGCATCTGCACCGCGTCGAAACCGCCCCGGCTCGCCAACTGCGCGCTCGCGTGCAGGATCCGGCGCCGACGGGCCTCCTGCCGCTCGGTGAGCGGAGCGGAGGGCGGCAGCGAACCGGTCGACGAACTCGGTCGCGCCGTATGTGCCGTATGTGCTTCCACCTTCGCGTCGGCAGGCATGGTTCCCGTTCCGTGACAGTCGGTGATCGCACGGTGATCGAGTGGACGACCGGGCGGCGATCGGGCAGTCGTGTGTCAGCAAACAGTCAGCATGGCACGTCCGCATCGTGCGTCCGCCGTGGCGCGAATCACCTGATCCACCGCTCACAGTCGACGTACCTGCCGGTAGATTCGGAGCCTCCTGAACGATCAAGTCTGAAACTTGTTCTAGATTAGCGTCCCGTCGTAGTCTCGCGGGAAACCGTGGGGAGAAGGGGGCCGGGAGTGACGGCCGAGGCCAGCGAGGCAGGCCCTCAGGGGGATCCTGCCGCGGACGGCGAGCGACCGCTCAAGATCGCACTTCTGACCTATAAGGGGAACCCGTTCTGCGGCGGCCAGGGCGTCTACGTACGCCATCTGTCGCGCGAGCTCGCCCGGCTCGGACACCGCGTCGAGGTCATCGGCTCCCAGCCGTACCCCGTGCTGGACGTACTCGACGGACGCGACGGAGCCGATGGGTACGAGGTGGGTCCCGACCCCGTCCTCACCGAGCTGCCCAGCCTCGACCTCTACCGCCACCCGGACCCCTTCCGCACTCCGGGGCGTGACGAGTACCGCGACTGGATCGACGCACTCGAAGTCGCCACGATGTGGACCGGCGGTTTCCCCGAACCCCTCACCTTCTCCCTCCGCGCCCGTCGCCAACTGCGGGCCCGGAGCGGTGA
The DNA here is from genome assembly GCF_036345175.1 of Streptomyces sp. NBC_00576. Lineage (NCBI taxonomy): Bacteria > Bacillati > Actinomycetota > Actinomycetes > Kitasatosporales > Streptomycetaceae > Streptomyces > Streptomyces sp. NBC_00576. The sequence continues at coordinate 8,055,269 of NZ_CP107780.1, forward strand.
GTTCGACGTCGTGCACGACAACCAGACGCTCGGATACGGCCTGTTGGGTGACCTCGGCGCCCCACTCGTCACCACGATCCACCACCCCATCACCGTGGACCGGCAGTTGGAACTGGACGCCGCCGACGGCATACACCGCCGGATGTCCGTACGGCGCTGGTACGGCTTCACGCGCATGCAGAAGCGGGTGGCGCGCCGTCTGCCGTCGGTGCTCACCGTCTCAGGCACGTCGCGCCAGGAGATCGTCGACCATCTGGGCGTACGGGACAACCGCATCCACGTCGTGCACATCGGCGCGGACACCGACCTCTTCTCACCCGACCCGGCGGTGCGCCAGATACCGGGCCGCATCGTGACCACGTCCAGCGCGGACGTTCCCCTCAAGGGGCTCGTGTTCCTCGTCGAGGCGCTGGCGAAGGTACGTACGGAACATCCCGGCGCCCACCTCGTGGTCGTCGGCAAGCGCGCCGAGGACGGGCCCGTCGCCCAGGCCATCGAGAGGTACGGCCTCGAAGGCGCCGTCGAGTTCGTCAAGGGCATCTCGGACGCGGAACTCGTCGACCTGGTGCGCTCGGCGGAGATCGCCTGCGTACCGTCCCTGTACGAGGGCTTCTCCCTCCCGGCGGCGGAGGCGATGGCCACCGGCACGCCCCTGGTCGCCACCACCGGCGGAGCGATCCCCGAGGTCGCAGGCCCCGACGGCCAGACCTGCCTGGCCGTCCCGCCCGGCGACCCGGGAGCCCTGGCCACCGCCCTGGCGACCCTCCTCGCCGACCCGGAACTGAGGGCGCGCCTGGGCCGGGCGGGCCGCGAGCGCGTACTGACCCGCTTCACCTGGGCCCGAGCTGCGCAGGGCACGGCAGCCCACTACCGCGACGCGATCGCCCGCTCCACGCCCGCACGCAAGTCCACGCCCAAGTCCACGCCCACCCCCAACGTGACCCCCGACCGCGAAAGCAGGACTTCGTGCTGACCGTCGACTTCACCCGGTTCCCGCTGGCCCCGGGGGACCGTGTCCTGGACCTCGGCTGCGGAGCCGGCCGGCACGCGTTCGAGTGCTACCGGCGCGGCGCCCAGGTCGTGGCGCTGGACCAGAACGGTGACGAGATCCGCGAGGTCGCCAAGTGGTTCGCGGCGATGAAGGAGGCGGGCGAGGCGCCCGCCGGGGCCACCGCGACGGCCATGGAGGGCAACGCCCTGGCTCTGCCGTTCCCCGACGAGTCCTTCGACGTCGTGATCATCTCCGAGGTCATGGAGCACATCCCGGACGACAAGGGCGTCCTCGCGGAGATGGTCCGGGTGCTTAAGCCCGGCGGCCGGATCGCGATCACCGTGCCGCGCTACGGTCCCGAGAAGGTCTGCTGGTCCCTCTCCGACGCCTATCACGAGGTCGAGGGCGGCCACATCCGCATCTACAAGGCGGACGAGCTCCTCGCGAAGATCAGGGAAGCGGGGCTGAAGCCCTACGGCACCCACCACGCCCACGCCCTGCACTCCCCGTACTGGTGGCTGAAGTGCGCGTTCGGCGTGGACAACGACAAGGTGCTGCCGGTCCGCGCGTACCACAAGCTGCTGGTCTGGGACATCATGAAGAAGCCGCTGGTCACCCGGGTCGCCGAGCAGGCCCTGAACCCGCTGATCGGCAAGAGCTTCGTGGCGTACGCGACCAAGCCGCACCTCCCGAGCCTTTCCAAGTCCGAAGCCGAGGTGGCCGCGAAGTGACGACCCCCCGGACAGAACACCTCGTCCTGCCCGGGGTCCTCACCTCCGAGCAGGCCGCCGTCACCGTCCGCGGGATCCTCGCGGAGCAGCGGGAGGACGGGGCCATTCCGTGGTTCCGGGGGCACCATCTCGACCCGTGGGACCACACCGAGGCCGCGATGGCCCTCGACGCGGCCGGCGAGCACGAGGCCGCCGAGCGGGCGTACCTGTGGCTGGCGGCCCACCAGGCCGGGGACGGTTCCTGGTACGCCGCGTACGCCGACGGGGACGCGGACGCCGTCACCGACCGGGGCCGGGAGACCAACTTCGTCGCCTACATAGCCGTCGGCGTCTGGCACCACTACCTCGCCACCGGCGACGACACTTTCCTGGACCGGATGTGGCCGACGGTCTTCGCGGCCGTCGAGTTCGTCCTCCAGCTGCAGCAGCCCGGCGGTGAGATCGGGTGGAAGCGCGAGGACGACGGCACGGACATCAAGGACGCCCTGCTGACCGGGAGTTCGTCCGTCCACCACGCGCTGCGCTGCGCGCTCGCCATCGCCGACGAACGTGAAGAGCCGCAGCCCGACTGGGAGTTGGCGGTGGGCGCACTGCGGCACGCGATCCGCCGGCACCCCGAGCGGTTCCTCGACAAGGCCCGCTACTCGATGGACTGGTACTACCCGGTCCTGGGCGGCGCGTTGACCGGCGCGGAGGCCAAGTCCCGTATCGAGGAGGGCTGGGAGCGCTTCGTCGTCCCCGGACTCGGGGTGCGCTGTGTCGTGCCCAACCCGTGGGTGACGGGCGGCGAGTCGGCCGAACTGGCCCTGGCGCTCTGGGCGGTGGGCGAGTCCGACCGTGCCCTGGAGATCCTGCAGTCGATCCAGCACCTGCGCGATACGGACAGCGGCCTGTACTGGACGGGGTACGTGTTCGACGCGGAAGCGATCTGGCCGCGCGAACTCACCACCTGGACGGCGGGTTCACTGCTCCTCGCGGTCGCCGCACTCGGCGGCCACGAGGCGACCTGCACGGTCTTCGGCGGCGAGCTGCTGCCGACGGGACTGGACCCCGACTGCTGCACCTGACCCGTCCGGGCGCCGGCCCTCAGTGCCGGTTGATGCGGTTGGCGATCGCGTGGCCCACGAACAGGTAGACGACGGCGGCCAGTCCGTACCCGGCGACGACCCGCGCCCACTGCTCGTCGAACGTGAAGAGGTCGTGCGACCAGCCCGCCAGCCAGGCGGCCGCGTCATGGACGACCTGCACGAAGTCGTTCGCGCGGTTGGCGTCCAGCAGGTACATCAGGATCCAGAGGCCGAGGATGACGGCCATGATGTCGGCAACGATCGCGATGATCGTCCCGGCCTGATTGGCACCACGGTGAGATACGGGGGACATGTCCTTCGGGTGCCCCGGAATCCGGGATGAAACCAGCCGGCGCCAAGCCCGTCGTCAGCCTGCCGTCAGGAGTTGAGCTCGGCGAGCACCCGCAGGGTGCGCGGGTCGGGGGAGAGGACGAGCAGGTCGGTCACCGGTCCCTTGCGCCACAACTCCAGCCGCTCGGCGATGCGTTCACGCGGCCCGACGAGGGAGATCTCGTCGGCGAAGGCGTCCGGTACGGCGAGCACGGCCTCCTCGCGCCGCCCGGCGAGGAACAGTTCCTGGATCCGCCGGGCCTCCTCCTCGTACCCCATGCGGGCCATCAGATCGGCGTGGAAGTTGCGGGCCGCGTGGCCCATCCCGCCGATGTAGAACCCGAGCATCGTCTTGACGGGCAGCAGCCCCTCGGAGACGTCGGCGCAGACGCGGGCCTGCGCCATCGGCGCGACCATGAACCCTTCCCCGGCCCCGCTCAGCGGATCCTCGTACAGCTCGGTCCGCAGCGGTGACCAGTACAGGGGCAGCCAGCCGTCGGCGATACGGGCCGTCTGGGCGATGTTCTTGGGCCCCTCCGCGCCGAGCAGCACGGGGAGCTGGGCGCGCAGGGGATGGGTGATCGACTTGAGCGGCTTGCCGATGCCGGTGCCGTCCGGGCCGGCGTAGGGGAAGTTGTGGAACCGCCCGGACAGCTCAACGGGGGCCTCGCGTCTGAGGACTTGGCGTACGACATCCACGTACTCCCGGGTCGCGGTGAGCGGCGACTTCGGGAACGGGCGGCCGTACCAGCCCTCGACGACCTGCGGGCCGGAGAGGCCGAGACCGAGGAGGACGCGTCCGCCGGAGAGATGGTCGAGGGTGAGGGCGTGCATCGCGGTGGTCGTCGGCGAGCGGGCCGCCATCTGGGCAACCGCCGTACCCAGCTTGATCCTTGACGTCTGCGCCGCGATCCACGTCAACGGGGTGAACGCGTCCGAGCCCCAGGACTCGGCGGTCCACACCGAGTCGTAGCCGAGCCGTTCGGCCTCCTGGGCGAGCGGTACGTGGTCCGGGGAGGGGCCGCGACCCCAGTAGCCGAGCGCGAGACCGAGCCGCATGCCTGCCTCCTGACGATACTGACGGTACGTCAGATGTGAAAACACTGGCGGCGACTGTACGACAACGGCCTCTCGCCCGGAAGGGCAAGAGGCCGCAGCTCGCGCATCACGCGAACGGTGTTATCCGCGCTGGATGCCGGAGGTGTCCTGGAGCACGCCCCGCCGGCCGTCCTGCGTCTGGGCGACGAAGCCCTGGCCACGCTGCTCGACGGCCAAGTACCAGGTACCGGGGGCCAGTTCGGCGATCGGCGTCGGCGAACCGTCCTCCGCGAACAGCGGACGCGGCACCGGCACGGCGAACCAGAAGGGGGAGAAGTCCGCGGCCGGCGGCTGCGCCTGCTGCGGCGGCTGACCCGCGCCGGCGTCGGCGCCGAAGGGCTGACCGGCCTGCGGCTGGGCGCCGTACGGCTGCTGCGGTGCGCCGGCGCCGGGGTAGCCGTAGCCGCCCTGGGGCTGGCCACCGGGACCACCGGGGTAGGGCTGGCCGCCGTAGGGCTGCGGGGTGGGCGGCTTGGGGGCGGGGACCAGGGCGCCCTTCAGGGCCGGGACCAGCGGGGTGGCGACGGCGGCGGCAGCCATGACGACCGTGGCGACGAGGGAGAGGATCAGGCCGGTGCCCGCGTCGGGGCCGGTGCCGCCGGCGCTGACGTTGTCGTAGCCGCCCGCCGGGTCGAAGACGTTGCCGAGCGCGCTCCAGGCGGCGAACACGGTGAAGGCGACACCGAACTGGCCGAGTTCGATGCCCGCGACCTTGGGCATCTGCGGCAGACCGTGCGACAGCACGACGAGCGCGGCGCCGATGAGGCCCGCGAGGACGACGCCCAGCAGGACCGGGCCGCTGGCCCAGGCGCTCGGCATGTCGAGGCCCGTGGCACCGTCGACGGAGTAGATGTCGAGGAACGACGCGATGAACAGCAATACCGCTGCTCCGATCACCACGCCGTCGCCTCGAGTGAGGGAGCGGATATTCACTTCAGGTCCTCAGGTCCTTCGTAGGTCGTGTCGTCGTCGGCATTCGGTCGGTCGGCCCATCCGTACTCGGTCGGCCGTCAGTCGATCGTGCGTAGGGGCACGACATTATCGTCCGCCTGTGTGGGCTGTCCGCCGGGATGCACGCGTTGATCACGACCCGCGCAGGAAACTCACGATTCCTTCAGAGATCCCTTGTGCCGCTTCCTGCCGCCATGTTCCGCTGGTCAGCAGGGCCGCGTCCTTGCTGTCGCGCATGTTGCCGCACTCGATGAACACCTTCGGAACCGTTGACAGATTGAGACCGCCGAGGTCCGTGCGGGTGTCCAGCCCGGTGCCGTCACCGATGTAGTTGGAGGGCGCGGAGCCGGTCTCGCGGGCGAACCCGGCCTTGACGCGCTCGCCGAGAAGCCGGGACGGGGCGACGATCGGCCGGGTGTCGGCGGCCCCTTGGTGCACGGCCCCCGGCAGGATCACATGGAACCCGCGGTTGCCCTGCGCGCTCCCGTCGGCGTGGATGGAGACGACGGCGTCGGCGTGTGCGGCGTTCCCGATCCGGGCGCGCTCGTCCACGCAGGGCCCGAAGGCGTAGTCGGACCGGTCGCCGTCCTGCGTGAACTTCACGGTGGCGCCCTGCCGTTCGAGGACCGTCCGCAGCCGCCGCGCGACATCGAGGGTGAACTCGGCCTCCGTATAACCGCTGTTGGTGGCGGTACCGGTGGTGTCGCACTCCTTGGAGTTCGTACCGATGTTCACCTTGCGGGCGATCTCGGCGGTGTGCTTGAAGTTGCCGGGGTTGTGCCCGGGGTCGATGACGACGACCTTGCCCGCCAGGGAAGTCGCCGGTTCGCTGGGGACGGAGAAGTCGGGCGGTTCGACCGGCGACAGGGGCTCATAACTGCCGCTGCTGAGGGAGTCGGCGCCGCTCTGGCCGTCACCCCCGCCGTCGTCGGCGACGGCCCCCCAGACGAACCACCCGCCCCCGCCCAGCACCATCACGGCGAGGGCGACGACCAGCGGACGGCGCAGCGGGGAACGGGGCTGGGGCGGCTCGAAGCCGGGGCCTGCGTAGGACACGACAGCGACTCTAACCGGGCCCTCAGACCCCCGCTCCCGTTCGCCGCAGGACCCGCAGCGAGTCGGTCGCGGAGATCTCCGTGAAGGCGCCGGAGGCGAGGGCGCGGAGGTAGACGCGGTAGGGGGCCTGGCCGGTGAACTCGTCCTCGGGGTCGGGGAAGACGTCGTGGATGACGAGGAGGCCGCCCTGCGCGACGTGCGGGGCCCAGCCCTCGTAGTCCGCGGTGGCGTGCTCGTCGGTGTGACCACCGTCGATGAACACGAGGCCGAGCGGCGAGTTCCAGACCCGCGCCACCTGCGGTGAACGTCCGACGACCGCGATGACGTGGTCCTCCAGCCCGGCGGTGTGGAGAGTGCGCCGGAAGGCCGGAAGGGTGTCCATCACGCCGAGTTCCGGGTCGACGGTCTCCGGATCGTGGAAGTCCCACCCCGGCTGCTGCTCCTCGCTGCCCCGGTGATGATCGACGGTCACCGCGGTGACACCGGCCGCCCGGGCCGCATCGGCGAGCAGAATCGTGGAACGCCCACAGTACGTACCGACCTCCAGCAACGGCAGCCCGAGCGCCCCCGCCTCGACGGCGGCCTCGTACAGCGCGAGCCCCTCACCGGCGGGCATGAACCCCTTGGCAGCCTCGAAAGCGGCCAGAATCTCGGGCTTGGGAGCCGTGGACATGGGGTTCCTCTCGGTCGTACGGGCATACGGGCGCCCCATGCTGCCGTACAACCCGGGCGATGTTGATGACGGGGGGCGCCCTATAGGGGCGCGGGGCTGTGTCTATATGCGACTCCGCCGCGTGGGCGCGACCAGCCACAGCCGGCCCGCAGCCAAAAAACAACCCCCGCGCCCCGGCGAGCGCAGCGCCTACGCGTCAACAGTCTCCCCAGGCAGCGACAGGTCGACATCGACCGTCGCGCCAACACCCGCATGGGTCGCCGACGAGGCAAGCGGCCCATGGCCGGAAGCCCTCGCGGCCAGGACATACGCCCCGTCGGCCGGGACGGCAAGCGCGTAGCTGCCGTCCTCTCCGGACAAGGTGGCGCCCGCCTGACGACCACGCCGGTCGATCAACGTGACCTTCGCACGGGCGACCGGGCTGCCATCGGCACCCAGGACCCGCCCCCGGAACCCGGAGCCAAGCGCGGCGTCCTCCTCGCTGCTCGCCACCAGTTGCGGCTTGCTCTCCGGCCGTCCCGGCAGGAACAGGGCCAGCAGCAGCCCGACCGCCACCGCGCCCGTGGCGATCAGGAAGGAGACCCGGAAGCCGTGCATCGTGGGGATGGCGACGCCGCCCACATGGTTCGCGGTGTTGGCGAGCACCATGCCGATGACGGCGCTGGACACGGACGTACCGATGGAGCGCATGAGGGTGTTCAGGCCGTTGGCCGCACCGGTCTCGGAGGCCGGGACCGCGCCGACGATCAGGGCGGGGAGGGAGGAGTAGGCGAGACCGATGCCCGCGCCCAGGACGACCGCGATGACCAGGGACTGCCATGCGGCGCTCATCAGGCCGAGGCCGGCGCCGTAGCCGATCGCGATGATCAGCAGGCCGAGGATGAGGGTGACCTTGGGGCCGTACTTGGCGGACAGGCGGGCGTAGACGGGCGCCGTGAACATCATCGTCAGGCCGAGCGGCGCCACGATCAGACCTGCCATGACCATCGACTGGCCGAGGCCGTAGCCGGTGGACGTGGGCAGTTGGAGGAGCTGGGGGAGGACGAGCGAGACGACGAAGAAGGAGACGCCGACCATGATCGAGGCGAGGTTGGTGAAGAGGACGGCGGGCCGGGCGGTGGTCCGCAGGTCCACCAGCGGGGCCTTCAGGCGCAGCTCCAGCACGCCCCACAGGAGGAGTACGACGGCGGACGCGCCGAACAGGCCGAGCGTGGTGCCGGAGGTCCAGCCCCAGTCGCTGCCCTTGGTGATCGGGAGGAGGAAGAGGACGAGGCCGACGGAGAGTCCGATGGCACCGAGCACGTCGAAGGTGCCCTCGGCGCGCATCCGGGACTCGGGTACGACGAGCAGGGTGAGGACGATGGCGAGGGCGCCGATGCCGGCGGCGCCGTAGAAGAGGGCGTGCCAGTCGGAGTGCTGGGCGATCAGCGCGGCGATGGGGAGGGCGAGGCCGCCGCCGACGCCGATGGAGGAGCTCATCAGGGCCATCGCCGAGGGAAGCTTCTCGCGGGGCAGCAGGTCGCGCATCAGACCGATGCCGAGGGGGATGGCACCCATGGCGAAGCCCTGGAGCGTACGGCCCGCGATCATGGTCAGCAGGTCGCTGGTGAGCGCGCTGACGAGGGCGCCGACCACCATCACGGAGAGGCTCGTGATCAGCAGGCGCCGCTTGCCGTACAGGTCACCGAGCCGGCCCATGATCGGCGTGGCCACGGCTCCGGAGAGGAGCGTCGAGGTCAGCACCCAGGTGGCGTTGCTGGGCGAGGTGCTCAGCAGCTGGGGCAGGTCCTTGATGACGGGGACGAGCAGGGTCTGCATGACCGCGACAACAATGCCGGCGAAGGCGAGCACCGGGACTATGGCCCCGCCTGTTCTGCCGGTCTCGCCGGCGGGCCGGTCGGTCGTCGTGTGCGTCATGGGGTGGGGCCTCCAGGCGGGTCCGGGCGGGGGTACGTGTGTGATGAACCCGTGTGCCTGGGCAACTATTCCGATGTTTTGGCGTACTAACTGATTCTTGACCTGCTGATGGGAGTCTGATCTTCCGTCACGTCTGCCCTTCTGCTCGGGGTGCGGAAGATGTTCTGGGATCGGGGCAACGGTTCGGGCGGTTCATGGACTCCTTTGAACATCTAGGAGGTGCTCATGGGGGAACGGGATCGGAAAGCGGCTCGGGACGAGGAGTTCCAGAGCTTCGTCATCGGCCGCTGGCCACGGCTGCTGCGTACGGCGTTCCTGCTCACGGGGGAGCAGCACGCGGCGGAGGACCTGGTCCAGTCGACGCTGGAGCAGGTCTATGTGGCCTGGTGGAGAGTCGGTTCGGCCGACGCCCCGGACGCGTATGTGCGGCGCGTGATGATCAACGCGCACGCGCGCAAGCACCGCAGGCGGCTCAAGGAGTTCCTGGCGCCCAAGAGCGACGAGGGTCTGGCGCACGAGCTGCCCGACACCGGCGACCACATCGCCAGGGCCGATGACCGCGGGGCGCTGCTCAAGGCGCTGGCCCAGTTGCCGCCCCGGCAGCGGGAGGCGGTGGTGCTGCGGTACTGGGAGGACCTGACCGAGACGCAGGCCGCACAGGCGATGGGCTGCTCGGTGGGCGCGGTGAAGAGCAACGCGGCCAAGGGGATCGCGAAACTCCGCGCCATACCGGACCTGGTCGAGACGGTGACACACGGAGGGTGGAAGTGATGAGCGTGGACCGGGAGAAGAATCAGGACATGGCACAGGTGGCACACGGGGACACCGCACACCCGGACATCACCTTCCTGCTGGCCGGCGCGGCGGACGGGGTCGAGATCGGCATAGCCCCCTACCAGGCGGTGGTCCGCGGCGGCCGACGCCGCAGGGCCCGGCGCTGGGCGGTGGCGTCGGCGGCGGCACTGGTGATCGCCACATCGACGGGAGCCTTGGCCCTGGCGGGCATCGGTGGTGGCGACGGTGACCGAGTGGCTCCGGCGACTCAGCCGGCGACTCGGCCACCGTCGCCAGAGGAGCGGCGCGTGTACGTGCCGCTGTGGACCACGCTCGCGTCGGGCACGGACCGGGGCAGGGAGTGGTGGGTCGACATCGGCATCTGGGGAGCACCACGGAACGAGGCGGAGGCAAGGCGGCAGTTCAACGCCATGGCTGAGCGCGGGGTGAAGCCGTCGGACGCGAGGACCCCCAAGGAGCTTGTGGGCAAGGCCTCGTTCTTCGTCAACAGAGTCTTCGACGGAGTCAAGTCGCCGCTCATGCTGGGCGAGATCGACAAGAGCGACGACATGTCCGGTAAGGACATGCAGTCCGCCGCGTTCCCTCTGGAACCGGACGTCTCCGAAAATCCCGACACACGTAACCGCCTGGTGATCGGCCAGGTGGCCCCCACGGCCAGGGCGGTCACCTGCACCTGGGACGACGGCACGACAACGGTCGCCCGCAAGGTCCCGTACTCCACGATGAACAACATCGAGGATCCGGCGATCAGGTCGGTCCCGGGTTCAAAGGCTGCCTGGTTCGTGTGCTTGGCGGGGGAGGGGAGGGAGTACAAGTCGGTGAAGGTCACTGGGTGAGGCCTTCAGCCCGTCCGGGGATTCCCTGGGCGCTGGTGGAGCTTGAGGGCGAGCGCGTTCAGCACGATACGGGGGTGTTCGGGGGCGGAGTCCCCGAGGATTGGACGGGTAGGGGCGGTGAGGTGGGGCGAGATTCGTCGGACCGACACCGACGCCGACACCTACAGCCATCCCTGCTGGCGCGCTTCCCTCACCGCCTCCATGCGGTTGCGGGTGCCGGTCTTCCCGATGGCCGCCGAGAGATAGTTGCGGACCGTCGACTCGGAGAGATGAAGCTTGCCGGCGACATCAGCGACCGTCGCCCCGTCCACCGACGCCTTCAGTACCTCGCACTCCCGCGCCGTCAGCGGATTGGGACCGGCGCTGAGCGCGGCCGCGGCAAGGGCCGGGTCGATGACCGTCTCGCCGGTCAGTACGCGCCGGATCGACGCCGCCAGCTCCTCCACGGGACCGTCCTTGACGAGGAAACCGGCGGCTCCCGCCTCCATGGCCCGGCGCAGATAGCCGGGGCGGCCGAAGGTGGTCAGGATCAGCACCCGGCAGTCCGGGGCCTCGTCGCGGAGGAGGGCGGCGGCGTCCAGGCCGCTGATGCCCGGCAGCTCGATGTCGAGGAGCGCCACGTCGGGGCGGTGCAGAAGAGCCGCGTCGACGATCGCGTCACCGGTCGCGACCTGGGCGACGACCGTGATGTCCGGCTCCATCCCGAGCAGCAGGGCGAGAGCGCCCCGCATCATTTGCTGGTCCTCGGCGAGGAGGACTCTGATGGACTTCGCGGGACGGTGGTTCCGGGGCATCTCGTTCACGGCGTAAGGGTAGGGCGGATGTGGGCGTTGAGCTGGGAAGAAGGCGGCTCCTGCGGCTCCTGCGACTGCGGTGGCAGCTCGGCCGTCAGCAGGAAGCCGCCCCCGGGTGTCGGCCCCGCCTCCAGTGAGCCGCCCGCCGCTGCCAGTCGTTCCGTCAGGCCCCTGAGCCCGGTGCCGCCGACACCCGGCCGGGTGGACCCCGTGGGCGCCTGCTTCGGGCCCGTGCCGTTGTCGGCGACGCACAGGCGCACCCGTTCGCCCGTGCCCTCCCCGGTCGTACCCTCCACCGTGATCTCGCAGCGGGTGGCAATGCTGTGCCGTACGACGTTCGTGACCGCCTCCCGTACCACCCACCCCAGCAGCGCCTCCGCCGCCGGCGACAGGGGCGGGCCCGAGCGGTGGATCACCGGGGTGACGTCCGCCGCCGTCAGGACCGAGTCGGCCCGGTCCAGTTCCGTGGCCAGGCTGCCCTGCCGGTAGCCCGTCACCGCCTCGCGGATCTCCGTCAGGGCCTGCCGGCCCACCGACTCGATGTCGGTGATCTGGAGCAGGGCCGCGTCCATGTCCCGGGGCGCCAGCCGACGGGCCGCCTCGGACTTCACCACGATCACCGACAGGGTGTGGCCCAGCAGATCGTGCAGGTCGCGCGAGAATCGCAGCCGTTCCTCCTCGACCGCGCGACGCGCCAACTCCTCACGCGCCGCCCGCAGTTCACGTACCGCCTCGGTCAGGGAGAGGATCGCCGCCGTCACCATCGTCGACAGGAACGTCCCGTACGCCACGTTCAGCGCGTCCCAGCCCTCCCGCACCGCCGAGACCGCCGCCGCGAGAGCGGTGAGCGAGAGTCCGGTGCGGCCCAGCCACGGGCCCCGCATCACCGCGCCCGTGGCCAGCCCGAGCAGCGGGAAGAAGTACAGCCAGCTGCCGCCGTACACGATCGCCAGCGCGCAGGTCACCGCCCCCATGACGGCGAGCGCCACCCGCGTCGACCTGGCGTCCCGCGTCTTCTTCGTGAAGGCGCGGAACGTGACGTAGATGTAGAGGGAGTTGAAGGTGAGCAGGCCCACCGCGCCGATCCAGGGCAGCGGGGTGCGGCCCTGGAGGAGGTTGGAGAAGGAGCCCAGGCCCATCAGCAGCCAGGGCAGCAGGGAGAAACCGGTGGGCGGCGGGCCCGGGTTCTCGGGCTCCGGAATCCGGCCGCCCGACTTCCGCGCGGCGCGCCGGGCGGCCTTGTACCGCTCCATGTCCGCCCGCCAGCGCGCCCGCTCGACCCGCCACTCGCCCACCTGGCAGGCGGCCTTTCGCATCCAGAACATGGACGACAGCGTACGAAGCGAGCGGCACGCCGGGCAGATGCCGATGTACGGACTCCGGCAGGACAAATGTCCCGGCCCGGCGTGCCGTCCGGCCCGGGAACACATAGCTGACGCATCGTCAGGAGTATTCACAACTCGGGACCGCTCGGCTATACAACAGGGGGCGCCGGACTGGAACGCGTTCTAGATCGGCCCGTATCGACCTCGGTACGGCCGACGGTGCGGACGGTCGTACCGAGGTCTCAGTCCGGCGAGTCGTCCGTCCTGTGAGAGGCCAGTAGTAGCGCCAGTTGTCCGTCCGTCAGTTGATCAGGAGCCTCATGCCCATTGACGCCGCCAAGGCCGTCGCCGCCGAACCCCGGTCCGCAGAGATCGCCTGGGGCCGCAAGGACGTCCAGCTCTACCACCTCGGCATCGGCGCCGGCGTCCCCGCGACCGATCCCGGCGAGCTGCGCTACACCCTCGAATCCCGGCTGCACGTCCTGCCCAGCTTCGCCACCGTCGCCGGCAACGACTCCCCGGACGTGATCAGCGGTCTCTCCATGCCCGGCGTCGACGTCGACCTCGCCCACGTCCTGCACGGCGGCCAGAGCATCGAGCTGCACCGCCCGATCCCGGTCGAGGGCAGGGCGCGCGCCACCGGGAGCATCGCCGCCGTGTACGACAAGGGCAGCGCGGCGATCCTCGTCATGCGCACCGAAGTCGCCGACGCCGAGGGGCCGTTGTGGACGAGCGACGCGCAGATCTTCGTACGGGGGGAAGGCGGATGGGGCGGCGACCGGGGGCCCTCGAACCGGCTCCCTGCCCCCGACGGTGAGCCCGTGAAGGTCGTCGAGCGGACCGTCCGCGACGACCAGGCGCTGCTCTACCGGCTCTCCGGCGACTGGAACCCGCTGCACGCCGACCCCGAGTTCGCGGCCCGCGCGGGGTTCGAGCGGCCCATCCTGCACGGGCTGTGCACATACGGCATGACGCTGAAGGCGGTCGTCGACACGGTGCTCGGCGGGGACGTCGGCCGGGTCCGCGCGTACCGCACGCGCTTCGCCGGGGTCGTGTTCCCCGGGGAGACCCTGCGCATCCGGATGTGGACGCCCGAACCGGACCGCGTCCAGGTGTCGGTCACCGCCGTCGAGCGGGAGGACGCGCCCGTACTGGCCGACACGGTCGTCGAACACTCATGAACCACGCACAGGTTTCTGTACATCCATCTTGTACATCCGGTACATCGCTGTAGGTCCCCGAAGGGAGCCGCACCAATGCGCGCAGCCGTACTGCACGAGATCGGGCAGGACAAGCTCGACGTCCTGGACGACGTCGAGGCCGTGGGCTTCGGCCCCGGCAAGGTGAGGATCCGGGTACGGGCCACCGGGCTGTGCCACTCGGACCTCTCCGCGATGAACGGCGTACTGCCGCAGCCCGCGCCCTTCGTCCCCGGCCACGAAGGCGCCGGCGAGATCCTCGAAGTGGGGGAGGGGGTAAGCCACTTGAAGGCCGGTGACCGGGTCGTCGTCTGCTGGCTGCCCGCCTGCGGCGTCTGTCCCGCGTGCAAGCGCGGCCAGACCGAACTGTGTCTCGCCGGGTTCATGAACGCGGGCACCCCCAACTTCCGCCGCCCCGGCGGAGATGTCTTCGGCATGGCCGGCACCGGCACCTTCGCCGAGGAGGTCGTTCTCGACGCAGGCTGCGCCGTGCCCATCCCCGACGACGTGCCCTTCGACATCGCCGCCCTCATCGGCTGCGGAGTCACCACCGGACTCGGCGCCGCCCTCAACACCGCTGATGTGCAGGCCGGTTCGTCGGTCGCCGTCATCGGCTGCGGAGGCGTCGGCATCTCCGCGATACAGGGGGCGCGACTCCAGGGCGCCGCCGAGATCGTCGCCGTCGACCCGGTGCTCTCGCGCCGGGAGGCCGCGCTCAAGTTCGGTGCCACGAGGGCCGTTTCACCGGACGAGCTGGCCGACGCCAAGCAACAGGTCACCGGCGGCGAGGGTTTCGACTACGTCTTCGAGGTCGTCGGCCGCTCCGCCACCGCCCGCACCGCCTACGACGCCACCCGGCGCGGCGGCACGATGGTCGTCGTCGGCGCGGGCGCGATGGACGACAACCTCCAGCTCAACATGTTCGAGCTGTTCTTCGACGAGAAGCGCATCCTGCCGTCCATGTACGGCGGCGGTGACGTTCTGCGGTCCTACGAGCGCACGATCGCCCTCTGGCGCGCCGGCCGCGTCGACCTCGCGGGCCTCATCACCCACCGCGTACCGTTCGCCGACATCAACGAGGCCCTCGACCAGATGCGCACGGGAACCGCGCTGCGTACCTGCATCGAGATCTGAGGGACGCCGATGTCACCACTGTCACCGCCACTTGAGGGACTCGCCGCGATCGTCACGGGCGCCGGGCGCGGTCTCGGCCGGGTCGAGGCGCTGGAACTGGCCCGGCTCGGCGCGGCCGTCGTCGTCAACGACTACGGGCAGCCCGGCCGGGACGGCTCCGGCGAGGCGTCCGCCACCCCGGCCGAGGAGGTCGCCGCCGAGATCCGTGCGGCGGGGGGCACGGCGGTCGCCCACACCGGAGACGTCGCCGATCACCAACAGGCCCGTGAGCTGGTCGAGTTGGCGATCTCCGAGTTCGGGAAACTGGACATCCTCGTCAACAACGCGGGCATCCTGCGCGACCGCATGGTCTTCTCCATGACGGAGGGGGAGTGGGACGCCGTCATACGGGTCCACCTGAAGGGACACTTCAACACGACCCACTTCGCCGCCGCGCACTGGCGGGAGCGCGCCAAGGCGACCGGCGCACCGGTGTACGGGCGGATCGTGAACACGTCCTCGGAGGCGTTTCTCGCCGGCTCGGCGGGACAGCCCAACTACGCGGCCGCGAAAGGCGGAATCGTCGGGCTGACCACCTCCACGGCCCTCGCCCTCGCCAAGTACGGCGTGACGGCGAACGCGATCTGCCCCCGCGCCCGGACCCGTATGACCGAGGAGGTCTTCCGGGACTTCGAGCAGCCGGAGAACGGCAACGGCGCCCTCGACCCCCTCGCCCCCGAGCATGTCGCCCCGCTCGTCGGCTACCTGGCTTCACCGGCCGCCGAACACGTCAACGGACAGCTGCTCGTCGTCCACGGTGGGATGGTCGCCGTCGTCGAACGCCCGCGGGTGGCCGCCAAGTTCGACAGCAAGCAGGACACCTTCACCTACGACGAACTGGACGCGCTCCTCACCCCGCACTATGCGGAGCGGCCCGCCGGGGAGACGTTCGCGGCGGCGGAGGTGCTCGGTCTCAAGCGCGGCTGACATGGCAGGCGGCTGATACGGCAGGCCGCTGATGCAGCAGAGAAGAGCAGCCCCGCCCGTAACCGATACCGGGCGAGGCTGCACTTTGCTTGACGTACCGTCAGGCCCTGTTCTCGGCCTGCTCGGACGGCTTGCGGTGACGGCCGTGGGGGGTCGCCTCGTCGTTGTGCGCCGAGACCGGACCCCGGTGCTTGCCATAGCCATCGCTGTGGCTAGTGCCGTGGCCGTTGCTGTGGCCCGTCGCCTCGTGGGCATCGGCGGACAGCGGCTGCATGGTGCTTGCGTCGTTCATCGGAAAGTGTTCACCCCGTCAACATGATCCTTCTAACAGCCGGGTGATCTTAACCGGCGTGCCTCGGGGCGACACGAGCCGCACACACCGACCGGAACTAGTTCGTTACAAGCTTCGTCAATTCGTTACCGGGCTTCCCGATCTTCGTCACGAGCCGCCCCAACGGAGCCTGCTGCAACGGCACGGGCCGGGCCACGGCGACAGGCGCAGGAGGGGCCGATTCCGGACCGGTAATCCGAGCCCCGGTCTCAGCCTCAGCCCCAGCCCAAGTCCCAGCCCAGGTCCCATTCCCCGCCCCCGACTCCGAAGCCCTACCCTCCCCACCCTCCTCGCACCCCTCAGCCTCCTCGGCCCGCACCCGAGCCACCCCGCACGGCACCTCCCCCGTCGCGTACGGCAGTTGAAGCTCCCCGTCCCTGCTCCACAGCCCAACCCCCGGCAGCCACCCCTCCGGCGCCGAAAAGTGCCGCACCTGTCGCGCGGCGGGCCGCCACACTCCCACCCAGTTCCCCGCCGAACCCTCGACGCGCAACGCCACCCCACAGCTCTCCGGCGTCAGCACCTGCCCCGGCTGGATCGCGAACGGCGTGAGCGCGCACCCGTCGATCCGCAGGCACTCCGGGAAACGCACCGGCAGGGTGCTGCCGAGCACTCCCCAGCCCAACCGTTCCTGCCCGCCGGGCGAGGGCGCGTCCGAGCCGATCAGCAGCAGCCCGCTGTCCGCGTCCGCGAGCAGCAGCCGGTCGTTGCTCTCCGCCGAGATCTGGAGCAGCGGCGACACCTCGCCGTCGCGCTCCAGGTCGACCACGACCGCCTTCGTGCACCCTCCGACCTCCCGGTCCAGGGCGAGCAGCCGCCCCGTCCGGTCCAGCCAGGCCCCGCCCGAGCAGCGGCCGGGGACCTCCGCGACGTACTCGGGCCCGTAGGCGCCGCCCGCCACCAGCCACACCGTCGTCGAACGCCGGCCCAGGGCGAGGGCGTACGCACGGTCGCCGCCCGGAGCCGGGGGCAGCAGCCGCAGGGGGGTCCCGGCGTCGGGGCACTCGACGGCGCCGAGGGGGAGTTCGCCGGTGCCGGGGCCGGTCGGGTAGAGCAGCGCGAAGGTGTGGCGGCCGTCGATCGGGCGGTGGATGAGGACGCGCCCGTCGCTCATCGGCAGCACCTGCGTGCCGGGCTCCTCGGGCTGGTTGCCGGGCAGCGGCACGGCGTACGGCTCGGGCCCGTCGAGCGTCCAGCGCTCCGGGAACCAGGAGTCGCCGCTGCGGGCGAGCCGGGCCGCGTAGGCACCGTCCGCCGTGATCGCGCACTCCGCACGCGGGGACACCACCGTGGGTTCGATCGCACAGGCCGTCATCGATCGGTCACCTCCGGCGACGAAAGTAGTTTCGCCCGTGCAGACATGGGATCGGCTGGCGGCCATTTCACACATAAGGATGGCAAAGTAACGATTCGCCTGAGGAAACGGTGGCGCATGTGCTGGCCGGGGCTCAAGCGGGCGGCCGCGAACTCTCTTGCGAATACTGCCGCGATCAATAATTGAGGAACCACGACGGCGAGTGACCACCTCCGCGAGAGCGGCGCCGGTTCAGGCGCAGAGGGGGGCCAGGTAGCCTTGCGTTCGTGCCCCGTCTGTCTGAAGTCATCGCCGCCCTCGACGCCCTCTGGCCCCCCGAGCGGGCCGAGAGCTGGGACGCGGTCGGCACCGTCTGCGGGGACCCCGACCAGGAGGTCTCCCGGGTGCTGTTCGCCGTGGATCCCGTCCAGGACATCGTCGACGAGGCGGTGAAGCTGGGCGCCGATCTGCTGGTCACCCACCACCCGCTCTACCTGCGCGGTACGACCACGGTCGCGGCGGACACCTTCAAGGGCCGGGTCGTGCACACCCTCATCAAGCACGACATCGCCCTCCACGTCGCCCACACCAACGCCGACCGCGCCGACCCGGGAGTCAGCGACGCCCTCGCCGGCGCCCTCGACCTGCGGGTCGTACGACCGCTCGTACCGGACCCCACAGACCCCGCCGGCCGACGCGGCCTCGGCCGGGTCTGCGAGCTGGACCACCCGCTGACCGTCCGCGAGTTCGCCGCCCGCGCCGCCGAACGGCTGCCCGCGACCGCGCAGGGCATCCGGGTCGCAGGCGACCCCGAGGCCCTCGTCCGCACGGTCGCCGTCAGCGGCGGCTCAGGCGACAGCCTCTTCGACGACGTACGCGCGGCCGGTGTGGACGCCTTCCTCACCGCGGACCTGCGCCACCACCCGGCCTCGGAAGCGCGCGCTCACAGTCCCCTCGCGCTGCTCGACGCGGCGCACTGGGCCACCGAGTGGCCCTGGTGCGAGCTGGCCGCCGCGCAGCTGGACGAGATCTCCGACCGGAACGGATGGGGCCTGAGGGTCCACGTCTCCGCCGCGGTCACCGACCCCTGGACGGCCCACGCGGCGTCCACCACCACCACCTCTGAAGCACTGGGAGCCCCCAACTGAACGCCGAGCCCGCCGACCAGATCCGACTTCTCGACGTCCAGGCCCTCGACGTACGCCTCCAGCAGCTCGCGCACAAGCGCAAGTCGCTGCCCGAGCACGCCGAGATCGAGTCGCTGACCAAGGACCTCACGCAGCTGCGCGACCTGCTGGTGGCCGCGACGACCGAGGAGAGCGACTGCGGCCGCGAGCAGATCAAGGCCGAGCAGGACGTGGACCAGGTGCGCCAGCGCGCCACCCGCGACCAGCAGCGCCTGGACTCCGGTGCCGTCAGCTCGTCGAAGGACCTGGAGAACCTCCAGCGCGAGATCGTCTCCCTCGCCAAGCGGCAGGGCGACCTGGAGGACATCGTCCTGGAGGTCATGGAGCGCCGTGAGTCCGCGCAGGAGCGCGTCGCCGAGCTGACCGAGCGGGTCGGCGCCGTCCAGGGCAAGATCGACGACGCGACCGCGCGGCGCGAGGCGGCGTACGAGTCCCTCGCCGGCGAGGTGGCCACGGCGACGAAGGAGCGCGAGGTCATCTCGGGTGCGCTGCCCGACGACCTCCTCAAGCTGTACGACAAGCTGCGCCAGCAGCAGGGCGGAGTCGGCGCCGCCCGCCTCTTCCAGCGCCGCTGCGAGGGCTGCCGCCTGGAGCTGAACATCACCGAGGTCAACGAGGTGAAGGCGGCCCCCCGCAACGCCGTACTGCGCTGCGAGAACTGCCGCCGCATCCTGGTCCGCACGTCGGAGTCGGGTCTGTAGACCGATAGCAGTCCTGTTCAGCTGGTTCTGCTGGTTCTGCTGGTTCAGCTAGTTCGGCAAGGAGCTTGTGGCGTGCGGGAGTTCATCGTCGAGGCCGACGGCGGTTCCCGGGGCAACCCGGGGCCCGCGGGCTACGGGTCCGTCGTCATCGACGCGACCACGGGCGAGACGCTGGCGGAGGCGGCCGAGTACATCGGCATCGCCACGAACAACGTCGCCGAGTACCGGGGCCTGGTCGCCGGCCTGCGCGCGGCCCGCGAACTGGACCCGGCCGCCACCGTCCACGTCCGCATGGACTCCAAGCTGGTCGTCGAGCAGATGTCGGGCCGCTGGAAGATCAAGCACCCGGACATGAAGCCGCTGGCGGCGGAGGCGGCCCGGGTGTTCCCGGTCGCCGAGCAGGTGACGTACGAGTGGATCCCGCGCGAGAAGAACAAGCACGCGGACCGCCTGGCGAACGAGGCGATGGACGCGGGCAAGCGCGGCGAACAGTGGTCGGCGTCCACGTCGACGGCGGAGCTGGACGCAGGCCTCAGCGCTACAGCGGCCGACACCGACACCGACACCGGCGCCGCCACGAAGGTGGCCGTCGGCTGGTCGGCGCCCGCGGACCTCGGCCCGCCCGCGACGTTCGTACTCCTGCGCCACGGCGAGACCCTCCTCACCCCCCAGAAGCGCTTCTCGGGCAGCGGTGGAACGGACCCGTCCCTCTCGGACGTGGGCCGGGACCAGGCCGAGCGGGTGGCCGCCTCCCTGGCCCGGCGCGGCACGATCGAGGCGATCATCGCCTCCCCCCTGACCCGCACCCGGGAGACCGCGGCCGCTGTCGCCGCCCGACTCGGCCTCGACGTGACCATCGACGAAGGCCTGCGCGAGACGGACTTCGGCGCGTGGGAGGGGCTGACGTTCGGCGAGGTGCGCGAGCGCTACCCGGACGACATGAACGCCTGGCTGGCCGACCCGAAGGCCGAACCGACGGGCGGCGGCGAGAGCTTCGCGGCGACCGCACGCCGGATGGCCGTCACCCGCGACAAGCTGATCGCGGCCCACGCGGGCCGTACGGTCCTGCTGGTCACCCACGTGACCCCGATCAAGACCCTCGTCCGCCTGGCCCTGGGCGCCCCGGCCAAGTCCCTGTTCCGCATGGAGCTGTCGGCCGCTTCCCTCTCGGCGGTGGCGTACTACGCGGACGGCAACGCGAGCGTACGGCTCTTCAACGACACGTCCCACCTGCGCTGAGTCTGAGCTTGTGGCAGAGCCGCGCGATGATGTGATCGCGTCCATGAAGAAGATCACGACACGAAAACACGCACCGAGCGCCGCTGCCTATGTGAGAGCGGACGCCTCGCGGGCCAGTGCCTCGACCCGATCCCAGTCGTGCGCGGTGATGGCATCCGCCGGGAGCATCCAACTCCCGCCCACGCAGCCGACGTTGGGCAGCGCGAGATACTTGGGCGCGTTCGCGGGGCTGATCCCCCCGGTGGGACAGAACCGGGCCTGGGGGAGCGGCCCGGACAGCGACTTCAGATAGGCGGTCCCGCCCGCCGCCTCCGCCGGAAAGAACTTCATCTCCCGCACGCCGCGCTCCAACAGTGCGACGACTTCGGAGCACGTCGACACCCCCGGCAGGAACGGCACACCTGACGCCTGCATCGACTGCAGCAGTACGTCGGTCCACCCCGGGCTGACGAGGAAGCGGGCCCCGGCGGCGAGGGCGTCGGACACCTGGGCCGGCGAGGTGAGGGTGCCGACGCCGACCACCGCGTCCGGCACGGAATCGGCGATGGCCCGGATGGCGTCGAGCGCGACGGGAGTACGCAGGGTGACCTCGATAGCCGGCAGCCCCCCGGCGACGAGCGCCCGAGCAAGCGGCACGGCATCGGCCAGGTCCTCGACAACGACCACGGGAACGACGGGGGCGAGATCGAGAACGGAGGGAGAGGGCGCGGAGAAGCTCGGCATGCGCCTCATCCTGCCCGGCTCTTGCGGTACATGCAAAGGTCGTTGCATATGTCGCAATGGAGCGCGCTACAGGGGCGCGAGGAACTGCGCGACAAGCCACGACGGCGCCGCAGCCGACAGACGACACAACGCGCCCCCACCAGCGGAGCGCCTCCTCAGTGAATCTCGTCCACCAGCACATCCAACCCCCAAGCCGCCCCAGACCCCCTCGGCGCCTCAACCTCCACCACATACCCGAGATCCCGCAACGCCTCCACCAGCTCCCCCGGCCCGGAGGGCGCCGCACCCGCACTCACCAGACTCCGCACGATCCGCCCCTTGGTCGCCTTGTTGAAGTGGCTGACGACTTTGCGGGTAGGCGCATGCAGCACCCGTACGGTCGCAGTCCGCCCGGCAACCTCACCCTTGGGTTTCCAGGCCGCCGTATAGGCGGAGGAGCGCAGATCGAGAACGAGCCCGTCGCCGGCCGCCTCGGGAAGGGCGGCGGCCATCGGGGCACGCCAGTGCGCGGCCAGCGAGCCGAGCCCGGGCAGCTTCACGCCCATCGAGCAACGGTAGGAGGGGATACGGTCCGTGACCCGTACGGCGCCCCACAGCCCCGAGAACACGAGCAACGAACGCGCGGCCCGCTTCTTCGCGGCGGCGTCGAGAGAGGCGAGGTCGAGGGCGTCGTACAGCACCCCCGTGTAGACCTGCCCGGCAGGCCGCGCTCCGGCGGTAAGCAGGTCGACGTTCTTGGCGACCTCACCCCGCAGTCCCTCGCTCAGCCCCAGCACCTCACGAGCCTTGTCCTCGTCCCCGACGCACAGCTCGACGAGCTCCCCGAGCACGGCCTCACGAGCACCCGTGAGCCCCGGCAGGGACAGCGACTCCAGCTTCAACGGGGCACCGCGCCCCGAAGCGGCCTTGCCTTCGGAGGGAGGCAGCAGGACAAGCACGGTGAGTTCTCCAAACGGGTACGCGGGGTCGACCCGCGTCAGATTACGTGGTGAGGCGGGTCGGCCGGATTGTGCCTACGCTCGTTCCATGCCCCGCCGCCACATACGCGTGACCGGCGCCCCCGAAGCCCCCCTCCGGGCCGCCCTCACCGCGCTACGCACCGAACCAGGCGTCCCCGAGAGCTTCCCGCCCGCGGTACTGGCGGAAGCGGACAGGGCGGCGAAGGCCCCCGCCCTCCCGGAGACGGACGCCACGGACATTCCCTTCCTCACCATCGACCCGCCCACCTCCACGGACCTGGACCAGGCGATGCACCTCTCGCGCCGCCCGGGCGGCGGCTTCCGCGTCCGGTACGCCATCGCGGACGTGGCGGCATTCGTCGTACCGGGCGGAGTGCTGGACAGGGAGACACACCGCCGGGTCACCACCCTCTACTTCCCGGACGAGAAGACCCCGCTCCACCCGCCGGTACTCAGCGAGGACGCGGCGAGCCTCCTCCCCGACAGGACCCGCCCGGCCGCCCTCTGGACGATCGACCTCGACACGGACGGCCGCACGGTCGCCGTGGACGTCCACCGGGCCCTTGTCCGCAGTCGCGCCAAACTCGACTACGAGGGCGTGCAGCGACAACTGGACGCCGGGACGGCGGAGGAGCCCCTGACCCTCCTCAAGGAAATCGGCGAGGCGAGGGAACGCCTGGAAGTCGAACGCGGCGGAATCTCCCTCAACGTCCCCGAGCAGGAGATCGTCGAGGACGAGGACGCTCACACGTACTCACTCACCTACCGCGCACCGCTGCCCGCCGAAGGCTGGAACGCCCAGCTCTCCCTCCTCACAGGCATGGCGGCGGCCGAGCTGATGCTGACGCACGGCACGGGAGTACTCCGCACTCTCCCCGCCGCCCCCGACGGCGCCGTCGGCCGCCTGCGCCGCACCGCGCAAGCCCTGCACATCGCCTGGCCGCACCACGTCTCGTACGCGGCACTGATCCGCTCCCTGGACCCGCACCGCCCCCACCACGCGGCCTTCCTCCAGGAGTGCACGACCCTGCTACGAGGCGCCGGCTACACGGTCTTCCGCGACGGCGACCTCCCGGACATCACGACCCACTCGGCCGTAGCCGCCCCGTACGCCCACTGCACGGCCCCCCTGCGCCGCCTCGCCGACCGCTACGCCTCGGAACTCTGCCTCGCCGCCGTCGCCGAACAGCCGCCGCCCGACTGGGTGTTGGCGGCCCTGGACGCGCTTCCCCAGGAGATGGCGGAGGGTGGGAAACGCGCGGGCACGGTGGAGAGGGGGTGCGTGGACATCGTCGAGGCGGCACTGCTCGCGGACCGGGTGGGGGAGGTCTTCGAGGGGTGCGTGGTGGATGTGGAGGAGCGCAAACCCACGGTCGGGACGGTGCAGTTGGAGTCTCCGGCGGTGGTCGCGCGGATCGAGGGCGATGGGGTTCCGTTGCCACTGGGGGAGCGGTTGCGGGTTCGGTTGACGCGGGCGGATCTGGGGGTGGCGGGGGTGCGGTTCGCTCCCGTGTGAGCCGGACTTCAGGCGCGATCGTGTGCCACGATCGAGGGAACGGTTCCCGATCTCATGGACAGGTGATCAGCCGATGTCCCAGTCTGGCGAGCGACCGAAGGAGGGGCGTGACATGACTGCCATGGCCCATGAGCCGCTCACGCGGGAAGAGGTTCTGCTGGAGGGCTTTCTAGCCCTCGACACCCCGGAGGGTTTCCGGGCAGAACTGATCGAGGGGGAGATCATTGTGACGCCGCCGCCGGACGGGGAACACGAGCGCTACATCAGCCGGATTGTGCGGCAAGTGAACAGGCGGTCCCGGACCGACATGGATTTTTCCGGGAACAAGGGGCTGAAGCTGAAGAGCGGGGAAGCCTGCCCGAAGAACCACGTGATCCCGGATGTCACATTTGCTCCCCTTGAGCTGGACGTCTTCGCGAGCGCAGGCTCATGGATGCCTTGTGACGGCGTTGCCATGGTGATGGAAGTGACGTCGACGAAACCTAGGGCCGACCGCGAGGCCAAACGCCGCTGCTACGCCCGCGGTGGCATCCCCCTCTACCTCCTCGTCGACCGCGACACCTCGTCGATCACGCTGTTCAGTGACCCGGAGAAGGACGACTACCGCCAGCACTGCACCCTCCCGCTGGGCAAGCCGGTGGCCCTCCCCGAGCCCTTCGCGTTCGAACTGGACACGACCGACTTCCTCTGACGCCCCCGAACTAACCTGGAGCCGTGACGACAGCCGGGGGCACACGGGAACAGGCGCTGTGGACCAGAGCAAGGCTCGGCCGCTGCGGCCCCGCCCTTGACCTCCTCACCGCCCGCTTCGACCGACACGTCTACGCCCCCCACGCCCACGACGAGTTCACCGTCGGCCTGTGCGTCGGCGGCTCCGAGGTCATCGACTACCGGGGCGGCCGCCTCCGCCCCCGCCTCGGTTCCATCGTCGTACTGGACCCCGGAGAGATGCACACCGGCGGCCCGGACACCGCCGACGGCTACGCCTACCGAGCCCTGTACGCCAGCACCTCCCTCCTCACGGACGGCACCACAGGCGGCTTCCCCTACTTCCGCGAGCCGCTGCTCGACGACCCCGAACTGGCCGCCGCCTTCCGCGCCGCACACACCGACCTGAGCACCTGCCCGGACCCCTTGGAGGCCGAGTCCCGCCTCCCCTGGCTGCTCACCGCGCTGGCCCGCCGCCACTCCACGGCCCGCCCGACCACCGACAGCGTCCCCGGCGCGGACCACATCGCCCACGCCGTACGGACCCGCCTGGCCGACGAACTCACCACCCCGCCCTCCCTCGCCGACCTCGCCGCCGACCTGGGCCTGTCCCGCTACCAGCTCCTGCGCGCCTTCCGTACGACGGTCGGGATACCCCCGTACGCCTGGCTGGCCCAGTACCGCGTGACACGGGCCAGGGGTCTGCTGGAGACCGGATTGCGGCCCGCCGAAGTCGCGTCCCTCGTCGGCTTCGCCGACCAGGCGCATCTGACCCGCTGGTTCCGGCGGGTGCTGGGGGTGACCCCGGCGGCGTACCGCAACAGCGTTCAAGACGGCGGACGCTGAGCCGGCCGACACTGCCCGCATGACTGCACGCGGCTGGTTGTTGTTCTCCCTGATGGGAGTGGTCTGGGGCATCCCGTATCTGCTGATCAAGGTGGCGGTGGAGGCGGACCTGTCGCCGTCGACGGTGGTGTTCACGCGGTGTCTGCTGGGCGCGGCACTCCTCCTCCCCTTCGCGATCCGCCAGGGCGGCCTCCCGCGCACCATACGAACGCACTGGCGCCCGATGCTGGCCTTCGCGGTCATCGAGATCATCGGCCCGTGGTGGACCCTGACGGACGCGGAACGCCACCTGTCCAGCTCGACGGCGGGCCTGCTGATCGCGGGGGTGCCGATAGTGGGGCTAGCCCTGGCCCGCTTCTTCGGCAGCACGGAGAGTCTGGGCGGCCGACGGCTCACGGGGCTGACCCTGGGCCTGGCGGGCGTCGCGGTCCTGACCGTCCCGCACCTGACAGGCGGCGACGCGCGGTCGCTGGCGGAGGTGCTGCTGACGGTGATCGGCTACGCCACGGCACCGCTGATAGCGGCGCGCCATCTGAAGGACGTCCCGTCGCTCCACCTCACGGCGCCGTGCCTGGCGCTGGCGGCTCTGGTCTACGCCCCGGCGGCGGTGGTGACCCGCCCGGCGACACTTCCCTCCGCACACGTATTGGCGGCCCTGGCTGTCCTGGGCATGGTCTGCACGGCCCTCGCCTTCGTGGCGTTCCTGGAGCTGATCAAGGAGGTCGGGCCGACCCGGGCCACGGTGTTCACCTACGTCAATCCGGCGGTCGCGGTGGCTGCGGGCGCCGTGTTCCTGGACGAACCGCTGACGGCCGGCGTCCTCGCCGCCTTCGCGCTGATCCTGGCGGGGTCTGTCCTGGCGACGGCCACTGGACCGGGGCAGGGCGGACGCCCGGTAGCATGGTCGACACGGCAGACGAGCCGGGCGGACGGCCGCGTGGACTCCCCTTCGGGGGCGCTCCCCGAGGAACGTCCGGGCTCCACAGGGCAGGGTGATGGCTAACGGCCACCCGGGGTGACCCGCGGGACAGTGCCACAGAAAACAGACCGCCGAGGGCTCCGGCCCCCGGTAAGGGTGAAACGGTGGTGTAAGAGACCACCAGTGCCCAGGGCGACCTGGGCAGCTAGGTAAACCCCACCCGGAGCAAGGTCAAAAGGGAACGTCTCCAAGGATATGGACGACGCTCCTGCGAGGACGTTCGAGGGCTGCCCGCCCAAGTCCTTGGGTAGACCGCACGAGGCCGGCGGCAACGCCGGCCCTAGATGGATGGCCGTCTCCCCGGCCGCCGCGAGGCGACCGGGCGACAGAACCCGGCGTACAGCCCGACTCGTCTGCCGCTACCCGCGGTTTCGCCTTGGCGATCTCCTCGGAGTATCCGACCGCACTCCCGGTTTTACTCTCGCAGTGCCACTTTGCGTGATCGTGTCATTCCGATGCGTGCCCGAGGTGGCTGAATTGTAACTCGAGTTTCGGTCGAGTTAATATGGCGTAAATGCCGGTCCCTGAGGTTCTGTTATATGCTAAAAAATTGGCAGAAAACGTCTCACTGATCGCTCCAGGTGTGTGGTTTAATCCGGTTTCCCCGCGAGGGCGGCCCGTTGTGCTGTCTGCGCTCGCCCGGTTTGTCAAGGGAATCCTGTTTCCGCAGCTCGGAGTGTGCTTCGGCTGTCGAGAACCACCTCGCGTCGGGCATTCCCTCCTTCGGTGTTGGGTCATGGGTGCACCGGACAGTTAACTCTTTGACAAACCGGGGCGACGGTTTGTAATCTCGAGTGCTGGTCAACTCTCGGTCTGTAAACCGCGCCAAGTGCAGGAGCAGCAGAAGCCGGCCCATCGCTACCAACACCGAATACTGTCGCGGCAACTCTCCTGGCGGGGAACTCCCGTCACGCCAGCAGTCCAAGACCGCGACACGGAAGGGATGCGCGCGACGCTGCGCGTGCTGGTGGTGGAGAGCAAGACCCCTGCTGCCGAATGTCTGGTCAATGGCCTGCGCCGGCACGGGTACGAAGCTGAGAGCGTGGACACCGGCGCCAAGGCCCTCCAGTCTCACTGGCACGCTGATCTGCTGCTGCTCGACTTGGACTTGCCCGATCTGGACGGGCTCGAGGTGTGTCAGGGAATCAGGGCCTCCTCCTCCGACACCCCCATCATCGCCGTCACCGCTCGCGGCAGTGAACTCGACCGGGTCCTCGGTCTGCGGGCCGGAGCGGACGACTACATGGTCAAGCCCTATGGCTTCCTGGAGTTACTGGCCCGAATCGAGGCCGTCATGCGTCGGGTCCGCCCGCAGCTACGCACGATGGAAGTCATCACCAGCGGCCCGCTGCGCATCGACGCGCGCACCCGGGAGGTTTGTCTGGACGGATCAGCCATATGACTTCGAATCGATCTACCAGGGCCCGGCTCTGGTGCAGTACAAACAAGCCGTCGTGCCATGGGATATCGGCGAACCCCAGCAGGCCGTCGTCGCACTGGAGAATGCAGGAGCATTCTCCGGAGACGTGCTCGATGCCGGGTGCGGGGTCGGCGACAACGCCGTGTACCTGGCCGGCCGCGGTTACCGGGTCACCGGTTTCGACTACGCCGCCACGGCACTGCGCCAAGCCGAACAGCGGGCCGACGCACTCGGTTTCGACGTGGAGTTCGTACAGTCCGACGCGATGCGGCTGGACAACCTGCCGCAGAAATTCGACACGGTACTGGACAGCGGTCTCTACCACTCACTCGCACGGCAGCAGCGCGCAGAGTACGCGGCAGCATTGCCGAAGGTATGCCGGCCGAACGCACTCCTACACCTGTTGTGTTTCTCCGACGAGGTCCAGGACGAATTCCCGGACCCGCATGGCATCGGCGAAGCCGAGCTGCGGAACACCTTCACCGGGACCGCCTGGCGCTTGGCCGAACTGCACCGCGACACCTATGTCACGGCGTTCACCAGGGAGTATGTCGAGAAGCAGGCAGGAGAGCAGTTCCCCCGCCTGGACACCCGGACGCTCACCTTCGATACAGCGGGACGGCTGACGCGCCCCATCTGGCGCCTGGCAGCCGTTCGGCTCTGACCTGAGCTGCGGTGACGGGTGAGCAGCACCGTGGGGACCGTCGGGCCCGCCCGGCCGGCACTGGACGGTGGAGGGCTTGGAGGTTCCCGAACGACGCGTGGTGGGGGTCGGTCCCGCACAGGAGGCCAGGAGGCCAGGAGGCCAGGAGGTCAGGTGGGCGGCGGTGGCGAACGCGCCGGCGTCGCCCACCTCGGCCAGGATGCGGGCACCGGTCCTGACCGCGACCTCGGGCATGGCGGTCAGGACCCTCGCGAGGGGGTGGGCCTCCAGCAGCGCAGCGATGCGGATCTCTCCCGGGCGCCCCGGCACTTGGCCGGCCGGCGCGTCGACAGGCCCGGCAGACAGGCGACGTCGCATCCACAAGCGCGGGCGACGGTCACCGCCACGCAGCGGGGGCTCGCCGCCTGGCAGCGGCTGGTCGAAGGTGACGCGGCCGTCACGCGCCCAGGCAACGGAAGCCGGCAGCCACATTTACGCAGCCCTGCCTGTCGGCGGACACGCTTCGATCAGCGACCATCCGGTGCCGCCAGGACCGGCGACAGCACCCCCGGTAAGGGGCTACGCCTCGCACCGCCGTGAAACAACAGCCCCCAGCAGGGGCTCCCGGACCAGGAGTGACGATCGCATGGCTGAGTTGTTGAGTACTCGTTCTCCGGGGGTTCGCGGGATCACCCTGGATGCCGACGGCATACCGATCTCCTGCCTGCTGGCCGAACCCCGGACCATGCCGCCACGCGCGGTGGTGGTGGCGGTGCACGGCGGAGGCACGCGGGCCGGCTACTTCGACAGCAGGGTCCAGCCCGGCCTGTCCCTGCTGGCACTCGGGGCGCAGCTGGGCTACACCGTGCTCGCCGTGGATCGTCCAGGATACGGGGCGTCCTCCGTCCTGCTGCCCGAAGGCCAGACCCTGGCCGAACAGACAACCACCCTGCACGCCGCACTGGCCGACTTCGCCCGCGGGAACCAGCTCGGCGCCGGCTTCTTCCTCGTGGCCCATTCCAACGGCGGCAAGCTCGCACTGGGCGCTGCCTCCGACCACCACGGACGCGCCCTGCTCGGGCTGGACATCTCAGGGCTCGGTCATCGGTTCGCCGTTGAGGTACCGCAGTTGCCCTGCGCGGAGAGCCGGGGCGACTGGCGTCGTCACTGGGGTGCGCCGCGGTTCTATCCACCGGGCGCCTTCCAGCTCGCCCGCTCGCTGTTGGCTCCCGTACCGGGACTGGAAGGAAAGGAAGGCCCGTTGTGGCCGCAGCTCTGGCCCGGCATCGCGGCCAGGGTGCGCACCCCGGTGCGCTTCACCTTCGCCGAACAGGAACAGTGGTGGCGTCACGACGACGAGGCGGTGGCCGAGCTGACGGATCTGTTGGCCACGCCGAAGGTGACGGTGGCCCGCCAGCCCGACGCGGGCCACAACATCAGTCTCGGCTGGGCGGCCCGGACCTATCACTTGCGGGCGCTGGCATTTCTGGAGGAATGTCTGCTGGCGCGCGAGGCAGTGATCAACAATGGTGTCACCTGAACTGTTCTGGGAACCGGAGGACTTGACCATGGAATTGACTGCCCGGACGCCACGCCGAGTCGAGTTCGTACTCGATCTCATCTGCGTCCACTCGTACATTGCCTTAACCCGCTGGTCCCGTGCGGCGAAGCGGTTCCGCGACTCCGGGGCGGAGGTCGAGGTCGTCTTCCGCCCTTTCCAGCTCGCGCCTGAGACCCCGTCCACCGGCAGGCCGCTCTTCGAGGTCCACAAGGAGGCCTTCGGCGAGGAGAAGGCCCGAGCCATCGTCCGGGACACCGGCTTCGGTGCCGAGGACGGGCTGAGGCTGAACTTCGAACGGGCCGTGTACACCAACACGTTCGAGGCGCACCGGCTGCTCGCCGATGCGGCTGGGCAGGGCCTGGGCGAGGCCATGGCGGAGCGGCTCTTCCGCGCCTACCTGACGGATGGATCGAACATCGGTGATCCGCACACCCTCGCCCGGCTGGCCGACGAGATCGGCGTTGTACGCAGTGAGGGCGGAGGCACCGCCCTGCGCGCCGAACTGGACAGAGTGCGCACGCTCGGCATCGGCTCAGTGCCTCTCGTCCTCTTCGACGGCGGGCCGGCCCTGGGCGGAGCGCAGCCGGAGGCCGTCTATTTCCAGGCCCTCACCACGCAACCGGATCCGTCCCTCAGGGGCTGAACTCAGCCGCCCGCACAGCGGGTTGCCCGTGGCGGCGATCGGTGCTGGATCCGACGGTTCACACGCCGAGTGGTCCGGTCTCCGCCCGCCCCGTCCGGCCTTCCGCGGTCAGGAACAGCAGCCGGGCGGCGCGCTGGTCGCGCGAGATCGCGGTACTCCACAAGGGTCGGCGATTTCGCCGTCCGCCGGGGTGATACCTGCCAATGACCGACGCCTGGATGCCCCGGCAGGAACCTGCCGGGGCATCCAGGCGTCGAGCGTGGTCAGTTGTCGCGCACCGTCCGCATGGCGGTACCCCAGGAGACGACGTCGTCAAGCATCGCGATCACCGCGTCCTCCTGGTGGGGCTGCGGCTTGAGCTCCTTGAAGTCGACGAAGTCGTGGTGCATCAGCAGGGCGGCGTGATGGCGTACATCGGCGATGCCGATGGCGGCCATGGTGTTGCGCAGATGTGCAATCGCGCGGCCGGCGCCCTCCATTCCGTAGCCGACGAAGCCCGCGGACTTGTCGTTCCACTCCGAGTACAGGAAGTCGAGAGCGTTCTTCAACACTCCCGGGACACTGTGGTTGTACTCGGGCGTGACAAACACGAAGGCGTCCAGGGAGCTGACCTTCTCGGCCCAGCGACGCGTGTGCGGCTGGCTGTAACCGCCTATCAGGGCGGGCACGGGCTCGTCGAGGTGCGGCAGGTCGTAGTCCTTGAGGTCGACCAACTCGTAGTCCGCGCCGCCATGCCGCTCGGCGACGTCGAGCACCCACCGGCCCACGTCCTCCCCGACGCGTCCCGGACGGGTACTGGCGATGACAATTCCGACCTTGATCATGAATAGCCGCTCTCTGTTCGAAGTGGGAGACGGGCCCCCGGCGCCACAGAATTGCAGCGTACGTAGATCGATTGAGAGGTTCCATGCGTCACAGTCCGCCATCCATACGCGTGCGTCTCGCAGAGCTGCTGTTCTGACCGCACCGCTACACTGCTGCGATGGATCTCCTCAGCCAGGTCACCGCCGCGATGCGATCCGGTCGGCCGCGGTGGGTACGCATTGAGGCGCGTGGCGCATGGGGCCAGCGATTCCAGTCTGTCCCGGGGGCGGCGTTCCACCTGGTCCTGCAAGGCTCCGCCGTCCTGATGCCCAACGCCGACGACAAGATCCCACTCGGCGCCGGATGTATCGCTCTGCTCCCCGGCGGGGTCGAACACGGCGTGGCCGACGGCCCCGACGTACCCGCTGCGGAGAGATCGGCGGGTACGCGGCAGGAGTTCTCGGCCGAACCGCGCACTCTCGTCCTGGGAGAGAGCGCGGATGCAGGTCAGACGGCTTCCACGGTTGTGCTCAGTGGGATGTTCCCCTTCGATCGGAGTCTGTGCCACCCGTTACTCAACGACCTGCCGGAGGCCATATATCTCCCGGCGCGGCTGCAGCAGGAACCTTCCCTGAGGGCGGTCCTGGACTCGCTGTGCCATGAGTTGGAGCACCCTGACATGGGTTCCGACTTGGCGATCGGCACGTTGCTGGACACCCTGCTGGTGTACGTCCTGCGCTGGTGGTACCGAGAACACGGCGCGGGTACGGGCTGGGGTCCGGCGCTCAACGACCGGGCGATCAGCAGGGTGTTGTGCTCCATGCACAACTACCCGGGGGAACCATGGACGGTGGAGAGGCTGGGCGCGGTGGCTGACCTGTCCCGTTCCGCGTTCGCCCGCAGGTTCACCGACCTCGTCGGCCGACCGCCGCTCGGCCATCTGACCTGGGTCCGCATGAACACCGCGGCAGAGCGGCTTCGAAAGACGGAGGAGCCGCTGAGCTCGGTGGCACAACAGGTCGGATACACCTCGGAGTTCGCCTTCTCCTCCGCCTTCCGGCGCGAGTTCGGAATCGCCCCCAGCGCCTATCGCCGGCAGGAGGCCACAGCCGGCCCGAGACGCTCCCGGGCCAGGCCTGGCACGTCACCGCGGCCGGGTGGGTGACGCGGGGCTGTATCACTGACTCGAGTTGCGGGCGGGTGCGGTCAACTCGGGCAGCACAGGATCTGCTTGTCGACGTAATTCTGCGTCGCGTCGCCGGGATCGCTCAGGTCTCGCGCCACGATGTCGAAGGTCCCGTTTCCGTTGTCCAGAACCCTGACGATATGCCCGTCGGTCTGCGTGGACATCGTCCCGTCCGCCACACGTTGCCGTTGCCGACGTGACGCGAGTCCGGTATCTGGCAGCGGGCGTCCCGGGCCCCGACACGGTGTAGGCGTCCTTGCCGTAGGCCCAGGTGCCGCGGCTCATCCGCCGCCTGACCCAATCCGGCGAACCTACGCGGTCACCAGCACGCTAGTGAGCCCAGGGCGGTGTGATGGTGTTGCCGTCAGCCAGTTTGGCGGTGAGCCCGACACGTGTGGTGACCCACATGTGGGCGGGCTGGTCGGTGCTGTTGGCGACCGCCAGTTCGGAGCCGGCAGGTGCCACTGCCGCGTCACCTGTGCGGAGTTCGGCGCTCTCACCGTCGATGGTGAGTCGGAGACGACCGGAGAGGATGTAGAAGGTCTCCTCGTCGCTGATCGTGTGGGTCGGCCCCACCATTGCGGCCGGAATCTCGACGCGCCAGGCGGCGAGGTCCCGGCTGCCGGTGTCCGGACGGACGTAGGAAACGAAACGGCCACCGTGAATCTCGTGTACGACGGCCTCGGCACTGCGAATGAACGGCATACTGCGGCCTCCATCTAGACAGGTTCCTTGTCTAGATAGACAAGCTGCTTGACGAGTTATAGTCAAGCCCATGGACGACGCCCTGGTTTTCTCCGCACTCGTGCTGGCACTCTCCGGACAGCTGGTGCAGGAAATCCACACCAGCGTGTCCCAGCAGGGATTCGAGGACCTACGGCCTGCACACGGCTTCGCCTTCGCCCGGATCTCGGTGGGTGGCGCCACCACGGCCGACCTGGCCGAGCACCTGGGGGTGACCAAGCAGGCCGCCGCCCAGCTGGTCGAGGAGCTGGTCCGAAAGGGGTACGTGGAGCGGCATCCACACCCGCACGATGCCCGCGCCCGCCTCCTGGGGCTGACCGAGACCGGCTGGGCCGCCACGCGCGCCGCCGACCAGGCGGCCCGGGCTGCCGTCGCACCGTGGCGAGAAGTACTGGGCGAGGCGCGCTTCAGCGAACTCGTCGCCGACCTGACACTCCTTGCACCGCCGGGACCGATCCGCCCTGCCTGGTGAGCCGATGGCCCACCGCTCAACCGCGTACGACATCCTCGCCCCCTTGAGCGAGGAGACAAAACGCCGTCTTCCACACGGCACTGCTGGACGAGCTGCCCCACAACCTCAAGGCACCCCCAGCCGGACAGGCTGAATGACCGGTCCGTACTGAACGTCCTCGGCGCGGTCCGGCGACGCGTGAGGGCGCTGGGAGGGCGGGGAGTACCGTCCGATGCGAGCGCCACGCGTCTCGCGCAGCATGTAGCGCCGTACGGGCCCCCGCCTCCAGCAACTCGCTCCGCCGTCGCGACCTTTCGGCCTGCGTCGGCTTCTCTGTGAGCATGAACCAGGGCTCGTGCTCGGCGAGGAGCGGGTTCTCCTCCCAGCGCGGCCTGACTCACGGCGGATTCCCCACCTGAAGATCTCTGGCTGTTCCCAAGGGGCGACGCCCTGTTCCGGGCTTCCTTGCTGGCCGGAGTGAGGGGCGTCAACTCGTGGTGACCAGCTCGTCGAGTAGCTGCTCCAACAGATTGTTGTCACCGAGGAAGCTCTTCACCGAGGCGTCCTCGTTGCGTTGAGGGTCCATGCCCGACCAGTTCAGGGCGTATCCCGCGTCGGCGCTCAGCTGGGCCAGGAACGCCCGCTGGGCACGGCCGTTGCCCTCGCGGAACGGGTGGAGGACGTTCAGGTCGCCGTGCAACGTGGCCAGTTGGATGACGAATTCCTGCCGGGGGAGATCCCGAAGATGACCGGATGAGGCGAGACGGCCGAATACCTCTCCGGCGTAGGACATCAGGTTTCTCGCCGGGCAGAACGGTGTGCGCTTGGCGATGTTCACGGTGCGTAACTCGCCTGCCCACGGATAGATGTCACCGAAGATCGCGGCGTGGAACGCTTGGAGATGGCCGAGGTCGTACGTGCCGGGTAGGGGGCGTTCGGCGAGCATGACGAGGCGCGCCCGGGTGATGTCCGCCTCCGCTGCCGCGAGCAGCTGATGGTCGGTGATGCCGAGCTTGTTGCGCAGCACGCCGTTGGGCATGGCGTACGGATCGTTCACCCTGCCCGTCGCTCCGAAGTCTGTCGGTGGCGGGCGATCGCGCGGGCGACAAGGGTGTCCACGTCGAGGTCGCCCTTCACGTATGCCTCGGTGTCGCGGTCTGAGGCCTTGGAGGCCTGGAGCCCCTCGGCCTCGATGGAGCCGGTGGCCGAGGCGACGGCCGCACGTCGTGCCGCTCGGCCGCTCAGTGCCTCGAAGGCCTCGACGGACAGGAGGACGCCCTGGGGCTTGCGGTGGGCGCCGATCAGGACCGGGTCGGCATCCGCGCCGGACTCCGACAGGTCAGCCAGGATCCGCGACAGTCCCGCGCGTGCGTCGCTGACGGTCACGACCTCAGGGATCTCCATGCTGTCACCGTACCCATAGAGAGGCTTGATTCTGTACAGATTCTAGTACGGATTCCGGTGAGTGTCCCGTCCCGGGCGGGGTTGAACCGGACCACCGGCACATCGCGCCGGTTGGACGAGAACGACGAAGCCCCCATCTGGACCGCTCCGACGTGCGGCGCCTCCTTGCGTAGCCATCAAGGTAGCCACGGAAACGCCTTCCCAGCACGTTTGTGCAGGTCATAGCGTTGCAGTGATTCTCCCCGGCGTACAGCCCGACTCGTCTGCCCCTGGAGGACCAAGCCTGCTGACCGGTGAAATCGCAGGTCAGGGGGCTTTTGAGGGTCACATCATGTGCACCTCGACATCGAACCCTTCCGTGAGCGCGTCATTCAAATGCCCGGCGTGGGCACCGAAGAACTGACTCGCGTTGCTGGCAGGTGCGGTCAACTCGATCAGCACATAGTCGGGTGCATCGTCGGTCGACCCGCCACAGATGCAGCATCTCAGCCGCTCGGTCACCACGCCGGTCCACGTTGATCGCTCGTCGCTCACGACCACTTCCCATCTCGGATCTTCTTGGCGACGTAATTCTGCGTCGCATCCTTGATGGCGGTGTTGTGCCCCCACTGGGATCCCGGCCGCGAACCGCTCGCGGTCCAAGGCCGTCATGTCAGAGGTCGTCCGGCCACAGACGGAACGTGTGGTCTCTTCCCGTCCCGGACAAGCGCTTCAATGCTGCGGAGGATCGAAGGAGTCGATGTCGGGCAGGCGATGGGGATGGTAGGCCGCCAGCCCGGCGCCCGCGAGCCACCAGCCGCGGTACACCAGAGCCCGGCACAGGCGCTCGTCGAACTGGTCGAAGACGGTCGGTACCAGCGACAGGTCATCTCCGCCGTAGGTCCGGTCTTCGGCGAAGGCCTCCCGCCACTGGTCCAGCCGGCTGGAAGCCTGGTCGGGGAAGTCGGTGGCCAGGCCCACGAGGACTCCTCTACGGGTACCCGGTGGCAGTGCCGCGTCGGGGCCCGCGGCTTGACCGCGTTGGAAGCGCTCGACGATCGACCGGGTGCGCAGGGCCGTACTCTGGCGGTACAGAAGGGAGTTGGCGCGTGCGAGGTCGCGGATCACCGGGACACCGCCGTACACCCCCGGGCGCAGCAGGCCGCCGGCCGCCTTCAGGTCTGTACGAGTGAGCCTCAGGCGCCGCGCTGCGCCTGAGGCTCACTCCTTTCCCCGAGGCCTTCGACGACGGTAACGATCTACCGGTCCGGGATCCTAGGTGCGGTTGACCCACACGCCGGCTTCGCCGAATCCGAGGACGTCGGCTTTTCCGTCACCGGTGATGTTGGCGACGAACCGAGGGTGCTTCTCGACGCGCCAGCCCCCGGCGTCGTAGCCGAAGTTCTTTATCACCAGTCTGGGCGGGTCGAATGTTCCGCCGCCGAGCGACCTGGACACCCACATGCCGGCGTCGCCGAAGCCGATGACGTCTGCGCGTCCGTCGCCCGTGGTGTCGGCGAGGAGGCGGGGGTGCTTCTCGATGCGCCAGCCTCCGGCGTT
Organism: Streptomyces sp. NBC_00576; assembly: GCF_036345175.1. Lineage (NCBI taxonomy): Bacteria > Bacillati > Actinomycetota > Actinomycetes > Kitasatosporales > Streptomycetaceae > Streptomyces > Streptomyces sp. NBC_00576. Next base: position 8,092,010 of record NZ_CP107780.1, read on the forward strand.
GTAGCCGAAGTTGTTGATGGCGAGGGTCATGGGCTGGAAGGTGCCGTCGCCGTTGGAGAGGGCGACCCACATGCCGGCGTCGCCGAAGCCGATGACGTCTGCGCGTCCGTCGCCGGTGACGTCGGCGAGGAGTCGGGGGTGTTTTTCGACGCGCCAGCCTCCGGCGTTGTAGCCGAAGTTGTTGATGGCGAGGGTCATGGGCTGGAAGGTGCCGTCGCCGTTGGAGAGGGCGACCCACATGCCGGCGTCGCCGAAGCCGATGACGTCTGCGCGTCCGTCGCCGGTGACGTCGGCGAGGAGTCGGGGGTGTTTTTCGACGCGCCAGCCTCCGGCGTTGTAGCCGAAGTTGTTGATGGCGAGGGTCATGGGCTGGAAGGTGCCGTCGCCGTTGGAGAGGGCGACCCACATGCCGGCGTCGCCGAAGCCGATGACGTCTGCGCGTCCGTCGCCGGTGACGTCGGCGAGGAGTCGGGGGTGTTTTTCGACGCGCCAGCCTCCGGCGTTGTAGCCGAAGTTGTTGATGGCGAGGGTCATGGGCTGGAAGGTGCCGTCGCCGTTGGAGAGGGCGACCCACATGCCGGCGTCGCCGAAGCCGATGACGTCTGCGCGTCCGTCGCCGGTGACGTCGGCCAGGAAGCGGGGGTGCTTGTCGACGCGCCAGCCCCCGGCCTCGTAGCCGAAGTTGTTGATGGCCAACCGTGGTGTCTCGAAGCGGCCGTCCGAGTGCCCCAGAGACACGTATGCGCCCGCGTCCCCGAAGCCGACGATGTCCAGCCTCTTGTCGGCCGTGATGTCGGCCAGGAAGCGGGGGTGCTTCTCGACGCGCCAACCACCGGCCGAATAAGCATAGTTGCGGACGAGTAGCTGTGGTGCCCAGCCCAGGTGGCCCGGGGTGTACTCGCACATCTCGAAGGTGTTGGCCTTCATGAGACAGGCGACGCCGCCGCCTCCCGCGCAGTTCTCGCAGTTGCCGTTGACCAGCCCGAACCTTCCCCATGCGCCGCCGCAGTCGCACTTGCTCTCGGCGTACTCGTCGGGGCAGCCGAAGATGTGCCCCGTCTCGTGGGCGAAGACCCGGTCGATGTTGTCAGGCCCCCAGCCGTCGTTGGCGTACTGCATGACCACCCGGGGGCCGCCGATGCTCGCGTACGCGAAGTGCTGGAGCGGGTACTTGGTGAAGAACCCGCAGTAGGTCCAGCGGGTGCCGAAGCGGCCCCGCAGGTCCTCGACGTACGCGCCCACACCGGCCCAGTCGGCGCTGTATCCGATCGCGGCCATCGCGGGGTCGCGCCAGAGAGCCTCCAGGTCGGCGGCAGCCGGGTTCGCGGGGACCGACACGGCCACGTTCTGGATGTCGTAGGAGAAGCTGATTCCGGCGACGGGGTTGGTCGTGGGGTAGAAACTGAGCCCGTTCTGCACCTCCGCGACGACCTTGAGTATCTCGTCGTTGGAGAACTGCAGGTCGGGGGTCGGACCCTGCACGATGACGATGCCGACTGCGACCGTCCCCTCTAAGTAGGCGCTGGTCGGCGCCGCAGCGGCCGCGCCCGCGGTCCTGGCCGAGGGCGGGGTCACGATCGTGGTGCAGTCGGGCATGTCCCAGGCCTCGGTGTCCCGCGGCCGCCGGGCCTTCACCTCGCGGTACGCGGCGGATTCACGCAGCCGCAGTGCGGCGAGTCCCAGTTGCTCCAGTTCGGTGAGGCCGTCGGTGCCGCCGGGCTCGGGACCGGGCACCGCTGTGGTGGGCCGGTCCGGCACGGCGACGACGCTGACCCTGCCGTACCGGTGAATCGTGTGCCCCGCCCCGGGCCAGGACGGAGCGGCGCCCCGCTGATCCGCGTCCGCTCCGAGCACGGCCCGTTCGTTGATGCTGATGTCGCCTGCCATCTCACACTCCGTTTGGTTTCTGGTCGGGCGGCCGGAATTCCGGGTCACCCCAGTTCCGACCGTCACCCCGTCTCGGTGATTTCCTGGTCAGCCCCGACTTCCAGGCCTCGATGAACAGGAGCGCGCCCTCGTCGAGCCGATGCACGATGGCGTCATCGCCCATGCTCGTGATCTCTCCTCGCGGTGAACGAGCGATGGCAAGACGGCCGCCTCCGGACAGTTCCCGAAGGCTCTCCGCGCTCGCGCGAAACACTGTGATCCACGGTGGTACCCGCGCCACCACCGGCCACCGGACCTCCCCCGCGCCGCCGTCGTCGCCGACGACGAGGATCTCCGTGCTTTCCATGACCGCCCCCTTCAGTCCGGGTGGGAGGCCGGACGTGCGTACAACGACGCAGTGGTCGCTCCGTCTACCGGGCGTTTCGCCGCACAGGCCCGATCCCTCGATGGGCGGGAATCGAGTGCCGGTCCCGTTCGTGTCGTTGCGGGCGGCGTTTCCCGGTTCGCCGATGCCGGTTGTGAACACGCAGTTGATGACACCCCGGCCGAACAACCGTGCCTCGTAGCCCCCGGCACCCGACCGGGGCAGCCAGGTGGACCTGACTGTGAAGCACGCTGCCATCCGCCTTGGCAACGACCCGGAGAGGGCTCTGAACAGCGGCGCTCCGGGGGATCGGTGCCACAGTGGACGAAGCGGGTGGTGTCACCGCGCTCATCGTCCTTGCGACCAGTCCGGTCAGTGCCACGGCGACGGTGGTCCGCCGCATCCTGCGCACTCCCGTACGGAGCGAAGGGAACAGGCGTCGAGGTGCCCGGTGAACGAAATCCGAGTGGTGCACCATGGCGGCCCCCGCTGCCTGAGCGTTTACGGGTGCAGTGCGCCCCGCTCAGGCTGGAGACTCAACTCCTGGACCATGTGACTGTCAAGAGAAAATCGGCTGAAACGCCGGAAATACGCTGGTAGTCGGTCACCAGGCAATGGATCTTCCCTACCGATGCCCACCCCGCCCCGAGTCTCGCCCAAGGCCGTTGCCGCCGCACCTGAACCGGCTGTCCACCTCCACCACCGTGCAGTCGGGGCGGCGCCGGCGACCGTTCGAGGTCAGCGGGAAGAGGAACCCGTTCCAGACCTGGAGGCCGTCGTAGACGGCGACGGTCACCAGCGCGGACGGGCCAGGGGCGCCGCGAGGAACTTGGCTTCGTACTCGTGCTTCATGATCTCTATTTTCCTTCGGTTCGATGGTTACGTCGGCGCGCGGGCAGCGAGGAACAGCAGCACCTCGGCGATATTCCGGGAGGTGACCGTCAGGGTCGCGCCCGTGCGGACGTCGAGTGTGTGGGCGAGCTCCAGGACCGTCGCCGACGTTCAGGTGCCCCGTGAGTGGCTAATGGGTCTGGGGCGGTGCCACCAAACGGTTCGGCGCGACAACACCGAGCAGTCGGCACAGCATGGAAAGAGGCGGGATCCTCGACCGCATAACGGCGGAAGTGAGGAGCTATGACGATGCGTACACCTTCCGCACGGTGCCCAGGCCTGCCCGATCATGGCTCCGGAGCACCATGAGCGGCGCCGAAGAGCGGCTGCTGGCCGGCCGGTATCTCCTCGTCGAGCAACTCGGTCACGGCGGGATGGGCACCGTGTGGCGGGCCCAGGACCAGCTGCTCAGCCGTGAGGTGGCGGTGAAGGAGCTGACGGTCAGCGGCCTGCCGCGCGAAGAGCTCTCGGTGCTGCACGCTCGTATGGAGCAGGAGGCGCGGGCGGCGGCGCGGGTCAAGCACCCGGGGGTCGTCACCGTGTTCGACGTGCTGGAAGAGGACGGCCGACCGTGGATCGTGATGGAGCTGATCGACGGCCAGTCACTCGCCGACGTCATCGCCACGGAGGGGACGCTGCTGCCACGGGACGCGGCCCGACTCGGAGCGCAGTTGCTGGCGGCGCTGGACCGGGCGCATCAGCTGGGGGTTCTCCACCGGGACGTCAAACCCGCCAATGTGCTGCTTGAGCGCGGCGGTCGGGTGGTGCTCACCGACTTCGGCATCGCCGTCATGGGGGGCTCCAGCGGCCTGACCCGCACCGGCGACGTCGTCGGTTCGCCGGACTATCTCGCCCCGGAACGCGCCACGGGTCACCGTCCGGGCCCGGAGTCCGATCTGTGGTCGCTCGGCGTGACGCTGTACGCCGCGGTGGAGGGCCAGTCACCGTTCCGCCGCACCACGACGATGAGCACCCTGCAGGCGGTGGTCGCCGAGGAGCTTCCGGAACCCCGACACGCGGGCCCGCTCGCCCCTGTCATAGAAGCGCTGCTTCGTAAGGACCCGAACGAACGGGCGACGGCTGACCAGGCCCAGCGGATGCTGGCCGACGTGGCGGCCGGGCTGCCGGTGAGCGCACCCGCGCCCGGCACAGAGGAGCACCCGCCCACGCAACTGGCACCGCCGACCCCCAGCACCGGCAAGGAGCGCTTCGCCCGGGAACCGACCCAGACGACACCGCCCACACCGGTGCCGTCATACGGCTCGGCCAACCGAGCCGAGCCCGGCCCGGCGGCCTACGACGAGAACTGGGCGCCCACCCCGCCGACCGTACGGGTACCCTCCGCCGACCACTACGCCCATCCGGGCGGCGCGGACGGCGGGGACGACGGCCGGCCCAGGCGCCGCAAGTCGCTGCTGATCGCCGGGGCGGCGCTGGCGGTGGCACTGGTGGGCGGCGGCGCCGCAGCCGTGGTGATGACCAGCCACTCGGGAGACACCCCGCAGTCCGCACCCACCACCTCGCAGAGCACGGACACTTCGCAGAGCACCGTCACCTCGGAGGCCACCGTCACCCGGACGGCCACCCAAAGCCCACCCAGCAAGGCCGACGAGCCCCCGGCACCGGCACAACCCACCCCGGCACCGACATCAGCCCCTCCGACCACCGCCGCCGCCGCGCCTGCCCAACAGGTCATCGAGAAGTACTTCGCCGCCATCAACGCCGGGGACTACGCACGCGCATGGGACCTCGGCGCGAAGAACCTGGGCGGGACCTACGACTCCTTCGTCAAGGGCCTTTCCGACACCGTCTCGGATACGGTCACGGTCGACTCCGTCTCGGGGGACACCGTGGCCATGCAACTCGACGCGTTGCAGACGGACGGAACGCATCAGCTGTTCGCCGGCACGTACACCGTTCGGGATGGCGAGATTGTCTCGGCCGACGTCGAAGAGCAGTGATGCGGCGCTGTGGAAAGGGTCGAAAAGCAAGTGGACAGCGAGTCGGTCATCCTGCATGTTTACGCAGGTGTAGAGCTGCGGCGCCGAAGGTCCCTGAAGCGTCGGGCTGTCAGCATCGGCGAAGAGAAGAGTAGGTTCGGCCAGGATGTCGCGACCGGCTTCGCTCTTGTAGATCTCGTCGGATATCAACGGGGACGGGATTCCGGATATTTAGGCTCGGTTTGCGGCTGACGGGCATATGGCCGTTTATCATCCGTCTGCTACGAACACCAACGCTCCGGTTAAGACGGTTATTGGGTCTGGGTGGAACGAGAAGTTGGGGTTTGGGTGACCTGATTTCCCTTCGGGTCTTGTAGGGGGTGAGCCCCCGGCGCTGCGCGAATCGTGCGGTGCTGGGGGCTCAGCCCTTTTCCTTACGGCTACGAGGGGTGCCGCCGTCCGCGACGGTCTGCTTCTGCTCCTCGACCGCTCGCAAGTCCAGGGCCGTCGGTTCAGAGGCCATCCGGCCACAGACGGAACGCGGTGTGCCCGGTGAGGGGGCGCACCATGCGGAAGTGGTGGCGGTCCAGGGTCAGGATCGCGTCCGTGTGGTACTTGGCCGCCATGACCACGTTCATGGTGTCCGTGAGGCCGATCTGCGGATACCGCCGCATCGTCACCAGTGCGGTCGAGAGGTGCGGCTCGATTTCGGGGACCGCGTACCGTCGGACGGCGACGCGGTCGCGGACGTGCGCCAGCGCCCCCTGAGCTGCTTCCGGGCTGATCCGCGTGCTGAGGAGGTAGTCGAGTTCCGCGAGGACCAGTGGCGTCACCACCAGGTGGGCGGCGGAGGCCACTGCTTCACGGCACTCCTTGTGCTCTGGGTCCCCGCCGTCGTAGTACGCGTACAGCCCTGAGGTGTCGGCGATCAGTACGGTCACGCGCCGAACCCCTCAAGGTAGTCGCCGCGTCCGGCCGACCAGTCCACGGTGGAGTCGCTGTGGAACACGGGAGCGTCGTCGTCCTCGCCCATGGGGTCGGTCGGATGTGCGGGTACGTCCTGGTCGCCCACCGGGGAGAGTATGGCCACCGGTCGCCCGTTCTTGGTCACCGTGATGCGCTCGCCGCGTTCTGCGGCGGCGAGGATCCTGGAGGCGTTCTGATTGAACTCGCGGGCGGTGGTTTCCATGTACTACACGGTACTACGCACCGAGCGGGGCGGGCGGAACGGCTCCTGTTGCGATTTTCGCATCTGGCTCATATGGTGAACCCATGACTGAGACTGTGACCGATCGTGTACGCAAGGTCATGGGGACGGCTCCGGTCAACCAGGCGGCGTTCGCCGAGACGATCGGCCTGACCCCCGACAAGCTGTCGAAGTCTCTCGGTGGCGTCCGCAGGTTCACCTCCCTCGACCTCGCCCGCATCGCCGAGTTCGGCAGCACCACGGTCGACTGGTTGCTGACCGGCAGAGAACCGCTGCGCCCCACCGTTGCGGCCCGCACCAGCGCACCGGCAGTCGGCGAGCATGGCCGAGGAAGACTCAACGACCTCGTCGAAAGGTTCACCACGGCACACGAGGTGATCGACCTCCTGGGCCTCTCGCCCGACCTGCCGGAGCTGCCCCCGGTCCGCACGGACCTCAAGCGATACGTCGACCAGGGCGTGGCTCTCGCGGAGGACGCACTCGCCAGACTCGCCTCCACAGGGTCCTCCACCGTCGGCGGCCTGGACACCGCGGATCTGCTCCAGGCCATGGAGCACACCTTCGGCGTCGACGTGGCGAAGATCGGTCTGCCGGAGGGAATCGACGGGGCTGCCTGGCAGGCGGACGGATTCCGGCTCATCATGATCGCCCGAACCGACGTGCCGACGCGCCAGCGCTTCACCCTCGCCCACGAACTCGGACACATCCTGGCCAGGGACGCCCAAGACCTCCTGACGGAGACGCATCTGTCCCCGGGACACCAGAAGGACCTGACGGAAGTGCGCGCCAACGTGTTCGCCGCCAACCTTCTGATGCCCCGGAGCGAGATCAGTTCAGCGGTACGCGAAGACGACCTCACGGACGAGCAACTCACCACACTGGTCGTGCACTTCCAGGTGTCACCCAGCGCACTCGCGGCACGGCTCGTTCAGTTGGGCGTCATCGCACCGGAGACGGCGAACAGACTGCGCGGCCTCACGACCCAGACCTGCCACTGGCTCACCGGACAGAGCGACCTCTTCGAGGCCAACAAGACGTGGGCACTGGCCAGACGACTGCCCTTCCGCCCCGCGCAGTTGCTGTACGAGGCATACCTCGCCGGCGACACCACCCTGCGCCCGCTGGCCGCGTACACAGGCGTGGACGTGGACGAGATCCGTGAGTTGCTCGAACCCGAACCGGTTCCACCAGAGGGCGCGACATCCACCACCGACGTGGGCGAAGGGGACCTGGTCTTCCAGCCATGACGCGCCACTGCTGGTTTCCCGACAACACCGTGCTGTGCAATTTTTCCGCCGTCGACCGTCTGAGCCTTCTGGAGAAGGTTCTCGACGGCCGCGGCCGTTGGACACAGGCCGTCGCGGCCGAGGCCGAGCAGTCGAAACGGTACTGGCCAAAGCTGAGCCAAGTACTCGCCGACGGATGGCTCGGCGAGCCAATCGAGATCGACGACCCCGCTGAAATCGTCCTGGTGGACCGTATGCGCCGCGTTGTCTTCGCGGGGTCCCCGTCCCGGCCACTGCAGCACCTGGGCGAGGCGGAGACACTGGTCGTCATCGAGCACCGCCGCGGGTTCGAAAGCTCCGTGTGGATCACTGACGACGGCGAAGCCGGCCACTATGCGCGTCGCAAGGGCATCTGCGTCAAGAACACGGTCGACCTCATGCGGGAGGCCGTCGTGGGCGGCCTCGTCATGGCGGACGACGGCCACCGCCTCCTCCTGGGAATGGAACAGGCGGGACGTCACCTGCGGGGTGTTCCGCACAGGGCGGATGACCTGTTGCGCTGAGGCGGGCCGCGGGGGTGCACGTACCGGCCGTCGCCTCGCCTCGGCCGCCTGGCGCAGCCCAGCAGACTGCCTCGGGCGCCGGAGTTCCGCGCGATCCGATCCGGCCGGCCTCAACGGGATGCGGTTGAAGCTTCGCCAGGTGCGCGCTCATGTCGCTGATCAGTTCGTCGACCTCTTCGAGGTCGAGCGTCGGGCGTCCGGGCGACTGCAGTCGCGTGAGTGAGAGTTCCTGGTTCTTGCTCTCGCAGGCAGGCCGCAGGTGCGGTCCTCCCCGGACGCGATCAGTCGACGTCCGGATCGTCGGACTCTTCGAGGAGGCGGGCCGCGAGGTCGTCGGCCCATTCCACGGCCCACGTGCGGAGAGCGGCGATTGCGGCATCGTCGAGGCCGTAGGCGGCGAAGGCTTCGTCGTCGGTCCACTCGGCGCCCGTGAGGTTCGACTGTAGATCCTCGCGCTCGAATCGCCCGCGGGCGTGGCGGCGGCCGAACTCCTCGAGTTCGGCATTGGTCCAGCGGTGGGAGGCCGCGAACACGTCGATCAGGTCGCGAGGGGCTCCGCGGTCGGCCAGGGCGCGGACTTTGGTACCGATCACGTCCTCTTCCGCGAGGACGGGCCCGTACGGGCTCTGGGCGACCGGCCGCCAGAAGATCTCCTTGAGGATGTCGACTTCGCACTCCTGCCCGGTGGCCGGGTCGGACACGGTGAAGCGGGCGGACAGCGGGGCGGTCTCCAGCGCCTGCACCTGCCAGCCCCGGGTTTCCAGGCCGGCGCGGAGCGTGGCCGCGATGTCGGCCATGGGCGCCGGGTTCTCGGTGGCGACATCCAGGTCCTGGCTGGGGCGGTTCACGAGTCGGTGCGCCCGCACGGCATACCCGCCGGTGAGAACCAGCGGATACGGGGAGCCGAGGGCGATCACATCCGCCAGGAGCCGCGCGTGCAGCTCCGGCATGTCCGTCACGCGGCTGCCCGAGTGCGGGAGGCGAGCTGGGGGAAGGAGTCCTCCCACAGAGTGCGCACGGTGCGACCGACGAGGGTGCGCAGTACTGGCCACATCTGGAGGAGCAAGTCCTGGTCGAGGTAGCGGGGCAGGTCGTCGCGCAGGCCCTCGTGCAGGACGGTGCGGTACAGGCCCATGCGCTGGCGAGGCTTGCTCATGTCGTACGAGGTCATCCCGGACCAGGCCATGTGCAGCGGCAGCTCCACGACCCCCTGGGCCGGGCCCTGCAACTCGTCCAGCGACTCCGGCAGACGCCGCCGGAACTTCTCCCGGTACAACGCGAGGTCCTCGGCTTCCGCGCCCGAGAAGTCCCTCGGTGTGGGAGCGGGGTGCTGTGGGCTGGAGGGCATGACTTCATTATGGCGGCCACGGGTGGTGGCGCGGGTCACGATGCAGCTGGTTCCGGGGGAAACGGAGACGAACCCCTGCTGGGTGAGCTGACAGGTGAGGGTGGATTGTCGGTCGTTACGCTCGTTTGACGCTCCGAGCACCCTCGCCGAGTAGCGGCAGCCCGTGATGGGGGCGGAACTGCACACCTCCCGCAAGATGACCTGCACGTAGTTCTCCGCCCCGCCCAAGGGCAAGTCGAGGAGCGAGCCGAAGAGACGTGTCGATGTCGGTTACCGCCTTCCGTAATCTCGATCACGCACGGCAGGTGGAACCTCCGTACTTCCCGTGTCCCGCCGACCGGCGTCGAGTCGCCGGTTCCTCGGAGGTCTCCGTCCAGAAACCGGCCGGCTGTCCGTGCGGCTTGCCGGGGTCGGCCAGACCCCACCACTGGGCGGTCTCGCGCCCGCCGCACCCACGTACGCGCACGAGGCGGAGTTCGTCGTCGTCACTTGCTGTCGAGCTCTGATAGCACTGGGGCGGCGAGCAGTTGGTCTGCTGACGGCCAGATACTCAGAGCCAAGGACGCGAGATGAGCGCCTCGTGTGTGGATGCGGTGCTCGTTCCAGGCAGAGGTCCAGCCGTTGACCTCGGCATTCGGCGGCGGATTTAGCAGCGAGCCGTGGGTGAGCCGAAGGAGGCTGTGCTCGCCGAGCCACTGCCGTTTGTCGTCCCATGCCATGTTGCCCAGCGCGGGATTCAGGCGGGCTGTGACCAGGGTCAGGTTGCCGAGGGTGTGGACCAGTTCGTCGCGGTCGGCGCCTTCGGAGGGGTCGTCGTCGAGGGGAGGCCAGTTCTCGCGCCAGCTCTGCGGCATGACGTGCTCGATGGTCAGCTTGGCCCCGAGGTGCTCGCCGACAGGGGCGGTGAGCTGCTCGGTGTGGTCCGTGCGCAGCTCGTCCTCCAGCGCTTCGAGGAGGATACGGACGCGGTGGCGGTAGAGGCGGGTGTAGATGGGGTCTTGTTCCAGTGCGGTACGGAAATCGGTGTCGGTGGGCCACTGCCGGTGATGGCCCTGCATGGCTGAGAGCGCTTTGATGATCACTTCGTCCGCGCGCTCGGGCTGCCGAGATGCGGCTATGACGAGGTCGCGGAAGACATTGTTGTAGTCGCGGGTGCTCAGGTTGAGAATCGCCCGGCGCACGAGGTAACTGTCAATCGCCCGGATAGCCCGGTGTCGCCGCTCCACCGGTAGTACGGCGTCGTCGAGGCCGTAGAGGAAGAGAAGCAGGGGCATCGGGGTGGAGGTCTGCATGACCTTCATCCGGTAAAGGAAACGGCCCTCGATGCCGTGCAGTGGATGCTGGTCTATCCGGTCATAGATCTCGGCGTAACGCGCGAGTTCGGCGAAGACTTCCTCGCTGGGGGCGTTGGCCGAGTTCACCCAGTGCTCGAACTCCTTGAACAGGGAGGAAGCGGTGAACTCGCGCCGTGTGCGCATCGTGAGCCAGTAGGTCAGGAAGACGTCGAGGCGGCTGCGTTTGATGCGGCCGGTCGTCTGCTCGGTGCGCCACTCGTCCTGGTCGAAGGGAGCCCAGTACGCCTTGTAGAGCCGGTCGACGTCCGCTCCGGAGTGTTCGGCGCTGCGAAAGAGCAGGTTCTTGATCAGATCCGCGTTTTCCAGAGGCGTACCGCGGCTGTTGAGCGTCTCGAAGACGACCTGCGCGTCGTCGTGCTCCTCCAGGTCGATGATGACCAGACGCAGTTGCTCCCGCATTGTCTGTACGAGCGTTCCGAGGCGTTCGTGAGGTTCAGGGCATTCCGCCAGCCATGCGTCGATCTCCTGCTGAAAATAGGCGACAGCCCCAGCGAGACGGCCGTTTCCTCCTTCTCCGAGCATCACGGAGCGGAACTCGTCGCGATCGGCGTTGGTGGGCCAGACCTTGTAGAAGTGGTCCGGGTGCTGGCCGCTGTCGAACAAGTCCTTGTCGTTCTCCAGGAACTTGCCCAGCAGCCGTACGGACCTCTCGTGGTCGAGTGCCGTCGCCGACAGGCGGGCCGCGAAAAGAAATAACTGAAGTGTCGTCAGCCGCTGCTGACCGTCGATGACCTGCCGGGTCTCCAGGCTCGACGAAGGGTAGGGCGTCTCGTCGAAGACCACCGCGCCGAGGAAATGCGGCGCCACCGTGTCCCCGGTCTGCGCAGCCCGTTCGACCCGCTCGACGGTGCGGCGAATGTCCTCCCACAGGGCTGCCCAGTTGTCGTCCTTGTCCCACACGTACGGCCGCTGGAACAAGGGCACCGTGTACCGGATATCCCTGCCGAAGATGCGCCGCAGATCGACGGTGTCCGCTCTCATGGCCCCCCACATCGCTCGCGTTTCGTACCACGGTATCGATCTCCGGGCGTCGTCTCAGGCTGATCAGCGAACCCGCCCCTGGCGAGAGGAGTGTGGTCGAGCGCCGGCGCACGCGCGAGGCCCGGCCAGGTGGTGTGAGCTTGTTCCGCTTGGACGAGAAGGAGGGTGAAAGGAACTCAGGTTTCGAAGGGTCTAGGTGAGAAGGCGTTGAAGGAACGGGCTCGGGCTGCCATGCCAGAAGACGTCGAGGCTGTCACGTGCCCGGGTCGCTGCAACAAACAGTAGGGACCGCGCCCGCTGGACTTCCCTGCGGTAGCGGGCAGGGTCCACGTGGCGTAGCTGGTTGACCTGCTCACGGGGGACCAGACCATCACTGACCCCGGCGATGACCATGCGCTGGTACTCCAGACCCTTGAACCGGAACATGGTCCCGATGTGGATCCCGGGCTCGCCCCGGGCGCCGTCGGCGCCGATCTCCAGGGCCCGGATGCCGTGTTCCCCCAGCGTGCTCCCCAATTCGCTCGCCATGCGATTGGTGGGGACACAGATAGCGATCTGCTCGTGTGCGATCCGTTCGTCCGGATGGGCGTCCCAGGCCAGGATGTGCGCGGCGATCGCCTCGCGTTCCGCCTGCCAGTCGGGGCACGGGTGTATGCCAGGCTTGCCGCCGCTGAGCACGGAACGGTACCCGGCGAGGGTCTCCGAACTGCCGTCGAGGTCGTCGTAGGCTTCCTCGCCCAGAACCTCCAGTGCGGAGCGCAGGATCTGCCGCGTCGTCCGGTAGCTGAGGCTGAGCTTCGCGGACCGCCCACGGATGTTGATGCCAAGGCTGCCGAGTGTCACCTGGTTCTTGTAGATGCGCTGGTGGGTGTCGCCGACCAGGAACAGGTCGTCCGTGTCGCGGGCCGTCATCGCGCGCAGCATCTTCCAGTGGGCGGGGCGCAGGTCCTGCGCCTCGTCGACCACGATGTGCCGGTACCGGTGGCGCAGCCAGCCGCCGGAGCCGTCCTGGAGATGGATGTTGTCCAGGCCGCCTGCCTCCTCCCGCTGGCGTTCGATGGCGCGGATGCGCTGTTCCCGCCCTATTTCCAGGCGGGCGGCGCGCTCGGCCACCTGGTCCCACGTCTGGCGTCCCAGCCGGTCCAGACGTTGGGTGAAGCGCTCGGTGTGCTGCCAGATGGCGGCTCGATCGGATCGGCCCACGTTCTTGCCGCGTCCGGCGCGACGCGCTCGGAAGTAGTCGGTGCGGGTCCCGACGGCCTGCCCGAGAATGACCTGCGTCCATTCGTCGTGGAGGAACTCCGCGTCCCAGCCACTCTCGCCGAGTTCGTCGAGCATCGCCCGCCATTCCCGTACGGCCTGGCTGTCGTCGATGGTCTGCTTACGGCTGCCGGGCTCGGCTTCCCGCACGACGCGCAGTGCTAGCTGGTCGACGTGGCTGACCTCCACCCGCGACAGCAGTTGCTCGCCGCCCAGTTCCAGGAGCCGGGAGCGCAGGTCGGCGGCGAGATTCTTGTTGTAGGTGGTCAACAGCACGGGCTTGGTGTGGCCGGGCGGCAACTGGGACACGAGGTGCCGGACGCGGTGCAGGGCGACGATCGTCTTGCCCGTGCCGGGGCCACCGCCGACCCGGGCCGGGCCGGAGTAGCGGCGCTCCACCAGCTTGGACTGGGCAGGGTGGAGGAAGACCTTCCAGCGGCCGAAGTCCCCGGCCTCCAGCGCCTCGCGCAGCGCGTCGTCGGAAGTGGTGACGACCGTGGCGGGTCGCTCGGCGGCCGTGCGGAAGTCCTCGGTGTCGACGGGTTCCGGGGCGGCGACGGGTGCGGTGACCTCGTCCCGTACCTCGCCGAACGGTTTTCCGTCATACAGCGCCAGCAGGACCTCACCGGTGAGCTGCGGTGCGTACTCGATCAGCCCGAGGAGCTGTTCCTCGGTGGTGAGGGTACGGATGACCGGCACCAGGGGCTCCGCCACACCCAGTTCGCTCAGCTGCTCGTCGCTCCAGGCCGCGAACAGCGGCTGAGCGGAGGGAGGCGGGGCCTCGACGGGCGTGGCGGGGGCGGTGGGTGGTGACGGTTCCTGCGGCGGGATGCGCCGCAGGATGCTGTCCTCCACCACCTGGAGGTCGACATACTCGATGCCACCGGTGACGTGGTTGATCCCGTACACCAGCCGGTCGTAGACCTCCTTGCGGTGCTTGACCGAGACGATGAGCCAGTCGTCCTCGGCAAGTCGGAGCAGCAGGGCCCGGTACTCGTCGTTGATGCGCGCGGACCAGATTCTGCTGTCGCCCTTGAGCTGCTTGAGTTTGAGCCCGGGTGTGCGCGGGTTGTCCTTGAACTTGTGCTGGAAGTCGAACAGGGCGCCCTTGACGGTGCGCGGGAGCCGGAGGATCTCCTTGTCCGCCTTGTCGAGCAGGCGCAGCGTCACGCCCCCGGTCTTCGTCATGCTGACTCCCCGTTCTCGTTCTTGTTCTCGTCATGCCCGGTCGTACCCATGCCAGGCTGACCGTGATCCCTGGGACTGGTCGGTGTCCGCTCGCCCTTGACGTCCAGACGCTTGGCGATCTCCTCCGCCGTCCACCCGCCCGCCGGCCGTACGTCCCACTGCGCGGCGGCGAAGGCATGGTCGCGGTCCTGGGCCTCGATGTCCGGTTCCCCGGCCGTGCCCTGCGGTGCCAGGACCACACCCAGCCGGGCGTGCGGCCAGGCAAGTTCGGCCTGCCAGCCGTGTTCGTCGAGTTCGAAGCCGTCCTCGGGCGCGGGAACGCCCAACTCGGCAAGGGCGTGGGCCAGTTCGGCCAGCCCGGCCTCGTCGGGGTCCACGTATTCCAGCACCGCGTCCCAGGCGCTGTCGCGCTTCGGCCGGGCCCCGGAGGGCGTTTCCCCGGCCGCCCTCGCAGGTACCGCGGGCAGGCCGGTCGTGACTGTCACCGGCGGCAGGCTGTCCGGCACCCGCTGTGACCCGTCGGCCGCGGCAGAGATGATCCGGGTCGAGGACAGCCATCCCGCCCCGCCGGTCACGGTGAGCACGTCGGCGGAGAAGCCGTCCAGCAGAGCGGTGGTGAGCTGCGCGCTGTCGCCTCCACCGTGCTCCAGGAACTGCAGCACGTTGCTCCAGTACAGCCAGGCCCGCCAACGCCGTTTGTGGATCTGCTCGTTCGTGATGGCCTGGGCGCTGTCGTCCAGGAGAGTGAGCCCCGTCCAGACGGGAGGTCGGTGCCGTACGTCGGCGACCAGGACGAGCCGGCATCCGGACCGGTCTGTCGCCGTCAGGACGCGTAGAGGCCCCTTCGGAGTGTCGGAGTCCTCGCCCCGAAGCGCCGCTTCCACGGCTTGCCCGACTGTGTCCGCCCGCACCGGCGTGTCCCGCAGACCAGGTGTCCCGACGATCCCGGCGACGGCGGCCTCGGCCCGGTGGTGCCACCGCCCGGCGTCGGGGGCACGGAGGTAGGCGAGCAGCAGTTCTGCCGGGTTGACCCACACGGTCTCCGACAGTTCGCCGGGCAGGCCACCGCGTGTGCGCTCGTAGTAGGCCCGTGCCCGCTTCTGCGCTTCTACGTCGTAGGGCAGCCACACCGGGTCTGTGGGCGCGACCCCGGCGTATCCGGTGTCGCGGACCCGGTTCCGCCACTCCTTTATGTCGTGGTAGGTCAGTTGGAAAACCCGGAGTCCGTCCGCCCTGAGCCGGGCGCGTTTCGTCGCGTCGTCCGCGAGACGGTTGTGCTCGATGCTCGCGTGGTAGCGGTATCCGTCCAGGTAGACGGCGAGCCGTGGGCCCGGTGCGTCGAGCCGTTCGAAGAGCACGTCGGGCCGGGTCCCGTCGAGGACCCGCTGCTGCGACACGCGCCAGCTCATGGTCGTTCCGTCACCGGTGGTCAGCCGCAGATCCAGCGCCCGCGTGCCCGCCGGCGTGGTGTACGTGTCCGCCGTGGCCCGGGACTCGGGCTGCTTGGCCCACTCCTCCAGCGTGTCGACGAACATGATCTCCAGATCGCTCTCCGCCTGCCGCTCCAGCGGGATCTGACGGGTCGTCGAGACCGGTGAGGTCTGCCAGCGTTCGCCGTCGGCGCCGAGGAGCTCGTCCAGCATGGACTGCACCTCCCGGCGGGAGACACGGTCGTAGTCCGACGGGGGCACCCTGCGCAGCAGGCACTGGTGGCAGCCGTCCAGTTCCTTCTGCTGGCACGCGCAGTTGTCGATCACCTCACGTGCCTTGAGGAGTACCTCGCGGAAGCCGTCCGAGGACGCCAGCCGGTGCAGATAGCCGGTGCCGCCGGGCAACCGGTCGTAGACGACGAGGAAGCGCCGTGGGAAGTCCGCGCCGAGCTGGTCCGGGCTGTCCGGCATCGAGGCGGCGGCGATGTCGATGTGGTCGGGGTCGCCGCCGTAGCGTGCGGCGATACCGGCGAACAGAGCTGCGGTGAAGGAGGCGAGCCGTTCCCGGGCCCGTGTCACCGAGGCGGGTAGCAGGATCCGTACGGCTTCCGTGGTCAGCTCGTGCGCCAGCAGCAGCGGTACGTCCTGGCCCGCTGCCCCTTGCCCCCCTCCGCCCCCGGAGCTGTTTGTGCGGCGCCGCCGGGGACACCACAGCAGATGGTGGAGACTGCCCTTCGTGGCGGCGGCCCCCGAGTCGGTCAGCGCGTGCTGCGGCTGGTCGACGACCGGCCGGCCTTCCGCTGTCGCGCCACCGCAGGTCGTGCAGACGTAGAACGGGTTGATCCGTACTTCCTCGCCGGCCAGCGGCACCGTTGAACTGCCGTCCTGCCGGTCGAGTCCCAGATTCAGCGTCCTGATGACGGCTTTACGGGAGAAGTCCACGCCGAAGGTCGCCGTGTCGTGCCGCCAGGAGTCGATGGCCAGATGGTCGGGGTCGATGTCCACGGTGGTGAGCACCGCGTACTGCCGGCGGGCCCGCTCGTCGCGGTCGTCCCGCACCCGGGCGTCGTCCCGCTTGTCCCGGGCGATGACCCGGCGCGGCTGGAGCACGTACTGGACACAGCCCGCGTCGGCGATCTCCCGCCCGTCGCAGCGCGGGCAGGGCGAGGTGTCGGTCTGCGCGTTCCGCGTGCGCACGTATCCGCAGGAGGGACAGAGCCGCCACACCGACCAGGCGCGGCGTTCCGGGCTGCCGATGTCGAGGGCGCGCACCACATGCTTGTAGCCGTTGACGTAGAAGCTGTTGCCGGGGGCCAGTTCGGTCAGGGCCGTCTTGCGGGAGCGTTCGTAGTCGCGGGTCTCGCTGCGATGGACGCGCTCCGGACCGGCGGGCGGCCTTGCTTCCCTCGGGGCTCCTGTCTCGGCCGGGTCGTCGCTGTCCGAGGGAACCTCGGACCAGTAAAGGGTGGCCTCCAGCTGGGTCGTGGTGTCGGCCAGGCTGTAGTTCGGCAGGAGGCCCAGTTCGACGAGCGTGCCGTGCGCGCTGGTCCGGCTCACCTCCCGTAGCAGGTTCCCGGTGCTGCGGCGCTCGGCGAGCAGTTCCCGCCGTTCCCGGTCCTGGACCTCGTCGGTACGGGCCAGGGAGTCGACGGCCTCGTCGATCGCGGCGATCCTGCGCCGCAGTTCCTCCCGCCGCCCCGTCCAGTCCTCCTCCGCCTCCTGGAGAGCTCGTACGATGCCCCCGGTCGCGTACTTCCGGAGTTCGTCGGCGGCGTGCGCGGACACCCCGGTGTCGTCGCCTTCCGGTGCGGCGAGGCCGTCCGTGGTCGGCGTGTGGGCAACGCTTCCGGGACTTCCGGGACTTCCGGGACTTCCGGGACTTCCGGGAAACAGGGCCAGGAAGCGCTCGACGAGCGCCGCCGCGTGTGTCTGCGCGGCGTCCGCGAGGTCCTGGCACCAGCCCGTCGTACCGAAGAGCGCGGAGGCCAGCCGGGGCACCGGCTGCAGGCGCTCGCCGTCCGCGGTCGCGAGCTCGCCGCGCGCGGCGAGGTCCAGCAGCCACGCGGTGTACTGGCGGCGAAGGATCTCCACCGCCGACAGATAGCAGCCCGGCGGCACGATGTCGCCCGCGATCATCTCCTGCGGCTGATCCAGGTAGTACAGGTCCCGGGCACGGCGTCCGCCGAAGGCGACGATCAGTGCGTTGCCCGTCTTTCGCCCCGCGCGGCCCGACTGCTGCACGTAGTTCGCCGGGCCCTTCGGCAGTGAGCCGATCAGCACGGCCGAGAGGTCACCGATGTCGATGCCGAGTTCCAGTGTGGGGGTGCAGGACAGCACGTTCGGGTCGGTGTAGTGCGTGCCGGCCCGAAAGGTCCGTTCGACCTGCTCCCGCTGTGCGCGGGTCAGCATGCCGGTGTGCTCGGCCGTCACGACACGGAAGGTGCCACCGGTCAGATACAGGCGCCGGTAGTAGTCGTTCGTGTAGTCGCGCTCCTGGAGAGCACCGACGCCCGTGCCGGTGACACCCCCGCTGCCGCCGTGCGAGTCGGCCGACGGCGAGCGCTGCATGCCAGGCTGCGGCGGTGTCAGGTATCCCTTGCATCGGTAGCGCGGGCACGGGTGGCCGTACAAGCGGGTGCGCCGCTCCGGTGGTACGACCTGCTGCCAGCCGCAGTCCTCGCACGCCACGAACGCCTTGTTGACGATCGAGTCGTCCAGCAGCCGAACCTGGATGTGGCCGGGCTGGAGACCGTAGACGCGCGTGGTGCGGTCCTTCGCCGTCCGCACGCTGAGCACGTGCTCGTCGGCGAGGGCGGGCAGTAGTCGGCGCAGATACTCGGTCGCCCCGGCGGCGTCCAGCCCGAGGCAGCGACGGGTCCAGTCCTGGAACCAGGCCTGCCGACCGGTGACCACGTCGAACTCGGTCCTGTCCTTCTGCCCGTCCAGCAGGAATCGCGGCGGGGCGACTCCTTCCGGGAAGGCGGGCATGCCGTCGGGCCGCCGTCCGCTGATCAGGAACCGGTCGGCACCGGCCTCTCGCATCCACTGCTCCAGCCAACGGTGCCGGACCGCGCCGCGCAGCCGCAGCCGTTCCAGAAGGCCCCGCACATAGGCGAGATACCGCTCAGGTGTCGGGAGCCCGCCCGTCATCACCAGCTGGCCCGGCAACGCGAGGTGCAGATCGCGGGCGAGATCGGTGACCCGCTCAGGGTTCTCGACGACGACCTCGGCGGCGGCCGTCCGCGTGAGCTCCAGGGTGCGGCCGAGCCGTGACCGCAGCCCGAACTCCATGATCGTGGCGAACGCCAGCCGTTCACCGATCAGCCGCCAGGTACGGGCGTCTCCGGTGCCGCGGCCCGACAGCACCCGGTCGACGCCCGGCTCGTCGTGCAGATCCGGCGGGACCACGGCGGCCAGCGCCTCGGGATCGTCCACCGAGTCGAGGACGTTGCCGATCAGGTCGTTGAGCGCGGTCGCCGTCCCGGACTCGTCGAGGTTGTGCGCGAGCAGCGACCTCAGCGAGAACTTGTATGAGGCGTTGGCGACGTATCCGGCGCGGTGCGCGGCGTCCTGCGTGGAGTCGTTGAACAGTAGTGTCTTGCGTTCCTCCGGTACCAGCGCGATGTCACCGCCCGTGAAGAGCTGGGTGACCGTGGCCGAGGCCAGCGCGGCCTGCGCCGTACCGAGGAACCGGATGCTGTTGTCGGTGTTGCATGCCGGACAGCGGTCGTCCCTGGCCGCCTTGTCGGCGGTCTTCTTGTCGAGCAGCGCGAGCGTGAACCAGGCGTCCACCAGGTCACTGTCGTCTCCCGCTGTCGGCAGCCGGTAGGTACCCCGCGCCCCGTCGAGCACCACCACGGAGAGCGGATCGACGCCGCTGCCCGCGGGCAGTCGCCCGGCCAGGGCATCGAGCGCCTGGCGCCGCTCCGGCTCGGTCGCGGAGACGAAGTAGCGGATGCGGCGCTTGTCACGGCCGACGCCAGCCCGCCAGATTCGGTCCTGCGCCATGACGAGCTGCTGCGGATCGGCCTCCGGGGACAGCGCGGCCCAGCCGGATCGCCCACACGCGCGGCAGTACACGGCGGGCAGGTGCACCTGTGCGGGGCGCACCGCCGTGTCCGTGCCCGCCAGCGGCTGCGGCCGGTTCGCCCCGCCCGAGGATCCATGGCCGGCGGAGGGGCCGTCCTCCTCGTCCGACGGGGGTGCGGCGGCCAGGGCGGCGCGCCGGGCCTGCGCGCGGTCGTCCTCGTACCAGCGGAACTCCGGTGTCCGGCCGACCCCGCGCAGCACACGCGTCACCGGCCGCACCCAGAGGTGGGCCTCCACGTGCAGCAGGGGACGCGGGCGCCGTTCATCGGAGTCGGGGTCCCTGGCGACGGACAGCAAGGCCACGAAACGGGCCAGGGCCTGCAGCACCAGCTGCGGATTCTCCCGGGCGGTGCGCCCCCAGGCGTATCCGAAGCGCGCGAGCCGGTCCCGCAGGCCCCACTCGTCCAGCGGCTCGCCGTCGAGCAACGCGAGCACGCCCTGCGTGAAGTCGTGCCGCTTCAGCAGACGGCCGATACGGAACACGTCGAGGCCCTGCCGCCCCAGCATGCGGGCGGCGAGCCCGTCCAGGTCCAGCAGGTCCGGCTTTGCCTCCACACCGACGCCGCCCGACGCCGCGATGACCTCCTGCGGAGTGGGTGGCTCGGGAAGCGCGTAGTCGACCTCGCCGGTGAATTCTCTGGCGGTCATCCGCTCCTCACCGATGACCGCGTCCGCCGTGAACGGCATGCCGAACACCTGCGCCGCCACGTCCAGGATGCCGCCGGCCGACGTGCCCGCCCGCCCCGCCCCGAGCGTCGCGGAGGTCGCCACGGGGCAGATCCGCCCCAGCGGCCGGTCCGGCCGCGTCGCGCCGACCGCCGTCGCCAGCCGGCGCAACAGCATCGCCACGTCGGTGCCCTGAGCGCCGTCGTAGGTGTGGAACTCGTCCAGCACCACGTACGCGACGTCCGCGCCCTCCCACAGCGCCCGGTCTTCCCCACGCTGCAGCAGCAGGTCCAGCATCTTGTAGTTGGTGATCAGTACGTCCGGCGGGGAGACGCGCATCTCCTCGCGCCGTGTCATGACCCGCCGGAAGTCAGTGTCCGGCCGGTCACCGATGTACAGACCCGCGGTCACCTGGGCGAGGTCGGGCGCGGTCAGGTAGTCGCTGATGCGGCCCGCCTGGTCGGTGGCGAGCGCGTTCATCGGATACAGCAGTACGGCCTTCACACCGCGCCGCCCCAGGGCCTTCTGCCGTCGGCAGTGGTCCAGCACCGGCACCAGGAACGACTCCGTCTTGCCGGAACCCGTGCCGGTCGTCACGAGCGTCGGCTCGGCCTCCCGGCCGCCCAGTGTGCTGAGCCGCTGCCACGCCTTGGCCTGGTGCCGCCACGGCGTGAACCCGGGCCGCCACTCCAGATGCCGCTCCCACCCGTCGTCCGCCTTGTGGAACGGCGTCCTGATCCGCAGGTACGGCCCCCGGAAGATCCCCGATTCCGGATCCCCCAGGAACCGCTCCAGGGCTCGCCGGGTGTCGTCGTCGGCCAGCGCGTAGGTCGTCGTGAGGTACTGCGTCAGACTGCCGCGCAGCTGCGCGGCGGCCAGAGTGGGTTTCACGACGTTCCCCTTACGTCTGCGGATCCCGAGGCGCTCGCGCGGCAGCGGTTCGCCCCGAGTGGTGCGGATCAACCGTATAGGGCAGGTCGGACAGTGTGTGACGGGGCGGGTACACCTTCCGTTCCCGGCTATGGCTGGTTGGCGCCCTTTCGGGCTTTCCTTACGGGTTTCACCCTGAAGGCGAACGAGAGAAGCACAGGAGAGAGCGAAGGAAGAACCGAGCACGGGCAGCGCCGAGGGGGAACGCCATGTCCGTACCGCTGTACGTTCCTGTCCTGCCGACCCGGCCGCACGCGGCGGCCGCCTACCGCGCGCTGGCGCCGGACCTACTGCGTCAGGTCGCTCCCCTGTGGACGCTGCCGCCCCGCCCCGGCATGCTGCCGAAACCGCTCGCCGAACGCCTGGCCAAGGAGGCCGGTGACACCTCCACCGCACAGCGCCTCGGCTCCGGGTGGCTGGACGCGCCCTTCGCCGACGAGGACGAAGCGGCGGTACTCGCCCACATCCTGACCCCTGAGTGGTGGGACCACCGCAACCTGCGGCCGGTCACCGGACCCGGCCGCCCCGGCGCCCAACAGGCACTCGCACTCGCCGCGGCCCGGCACCGAGAAGACGGACTCGGCATCCGTGTTCGGCTCCCCGGCGACTGGAACGACAGCACGGCCTCGGACGTCGCCGCGCTGCTCGACCGGATGCCCACAGGCCACCCCGCCGACCTGTTCCTCGACCTCGCCACCGTCCTGCCCGACCGCCCCGACGCCGCCAAGGAGGCTGTCCGCGCCCTGGACACCCTGATTCCGCTCACCTCATGGCACACGGTGACCGTCCTGGCCGGCGGCTTCCCCGAACCGCCCGACGACTTCCGGGAAGGCGTCCCGTACGAGGCCCCACGCACGGACTGGGAGACCTGGCACGAGATCCAGCACAGCGAACGCCCGTACCTGCCCCGACTGCGCTACGGCGACTACGGGATCCACCCCGCCGCCTACGTCACCCAGCCCCCGCCCTCACGTGACGGGGGCCCGCCGTGGGGCATCCTCCGCTACACCACTGCCCGCTCCTACCACCTGTCCAAGGTGCCGCACGGGAGTCAGTACGACGACGCCAACCGGCAGGCGGCGCGCTGCCTCACCAGTCTCGCGGACTTCCGGGGCGTGGACGCGGGAGCGGGGGAGCGGTGGTTGCGCGACCGGACCGAGGGCACCGTCAGCATCGGCAACCACTCGACGTGGAACCGGGTGGGCAACTTCCAGCACATGACGTTCGTGGTGCGGAGCCTCGGTGAGCGGAGTCCTCTTCGATGACCGGAAGCATCCCACTCAGGGCTCCCTGACTGGGGTGGCTGGATATGTCTTACGGCTGACGCCCTGGTCGTAGCCTCACGCCGAGGCGGGCCACCCGGCCGCTCAGGGGGATCGGGGGATCATCAATGCCGCATTACGGGCAGCCCAGCCCGGTGAACGAGTTGCTGAGAGCGACGCGTATCGAGATCGATGCGGAACTACGCAGCGACGGCGGAAACGCCCCGAAGGCCTCCCTGCACAGCGGTCGAAGAGTGTCGACGGCGCGAGGTCAGCACACATACGAATTCCGCTTCTCGCGCTGGCCACAACTTCTCGACGGCAGGCCCTTGCTGGCGCGCCCCTCCAGATCGCGAGGAGCCTGGACCCAAGCGGAGGTCACTCGCCTGCCCGAGAACAAGGTCCGGGTCGTCACCAGTGCCGACTTCGGGCAGAGCCCGGGACCGGTGCAGCTGCGTGCGGACGAATCCACGACGTGGAGAGTCCTTGCGGAACGACTGACAACCATCGGCGAGGCGAACCACCCGGTCCGTCTGGAGAGCGCCGGGTGGATGGTCGGACTCGGCAGTCCCAAGGTGGGACGGGAACCCGATCCAGCGCGTTGGATCGCCAACTGGCCCTCCAAACAGCTCAATTCACGTCAACGTCTCGCTGTGGCGCAGGCTCTTGCCAGCGAGGTGACCTTTCTGTGGGGCCCGCCAGGTACGGGCAAGACCGATGTGGTCGCGCACATCGTCGAAGGGTGCCGCCGCCAAGGCCTCAGCGTTCTCTTCCTTGCTCCCACGAAGGTTGCCGTCGACCAGGCGCTGGAACGGGTCTGTGATCTGCTCTTCACGGACGCGGAGTTCGGCTCGGGGCTGGTGCAGCGTGCAGGCGAGATCGACGTCGAGTCCCTGCGGGACCGTTACGGCGACTACGTCGACCCCGAGCGCATCGCGGTCCGCCTTTCCGCCCAACTTCAGGAGGAACTGACCCGGTTCACCACTGCCCTGACGACACTTCGGCCCCAGATCGCGCTCTACGACCGGATACGTGGCCTGGAGGAGGCGCTCGCCGCCGCGCGGGACGCATACCGGGCGGCGGGTGAGGCGAGACAGGCCGCGGCCCAGGCGCACGGCCGAGCCGTGGATGCCGCCACCAAGACAAGCGCGCGTATTCGGGCGATCGGACAGCCGTCCGGCATATTTGCCTCGCGTCAGCAGACGAAGCTCGACACGGCCCTCGTTGAGCTGCGCGCGGCGAACGACCAGGCAGGGGACGCGAAGACAGCCCTCACGGCTGCCGAGACCGCCCAGAAAAAGGCCACGGCCGACATAGCCCGCCTCAGAGCGGACATCACGGAGTGGATGCCTGGACTTACCGGCGTACCGGCCCGTCCCGATCTTGTGCGGCAGACCGAGCTTCTTCAGCGGCGGATTGACGAGGCGGAGAAGGAGCTACGCCGCATCACAGACGCCATACGTGCGAGCTGCCGGGTCCTGGGCGCCACGGTGGCCAAGACCGTGCAGTCCCGGTCCCTGCTGGAACGCACGGACGTCGTGGTGATCGACGAAGCCGGCATGATCGACCTGCCATCTGCTTGGTACGTGGCAGGCCTGGCCGGTAAACGCGTCGTCGTGGCGGGGGACTTTCGCCAACTGCCCGCCATCACGAAGGCGGCGGACGATGCTGGTGCGACCCCCGAGGAACGTGCTCACGCGCGCCGTTGGTCCGCAACGGACGTGTTCCGTCAGGCCGGTGTGGTCACGTCGGCCGGAGCTGTGCAGCAGGACGACCCGCGGATGGTGGCGCTGGACACCCAGTACCGCATGCGCGCGCCCATCTGTGATCTCGTGAACACCGTCGCCTACCCGGACGCGCCGTTGCTGACCGGCCGGAGCGACGGGAGCCGTATTCCGTTCAGCCCACTCGTCGACGCCCCCGTCATGCTGATCGATACCTCTGGGCACCGTATCGCCGGTCCCAATCACAGGACGAACGCGGTCCATCAGGCCGTGGTGCACGAGTTGGTGCGCGGCCTTCAGTACGACGGTGTGCTGCCCGCCCGTAAACAGGACGATGTCGTGTCGGGTGAGCGGGCGACCGACCGTCTTGGGGTGATCGCGCCGTATCGGGACCAGGTCACAGCACTCAAGAGCACGCTGAAGGAACGGCTGGGAGCAGACCACGACGGCCTGGTGGAAACCGTGCACCGGTTCCAGGGTAGCCAGCGCCCGGTGATCGTCCTCGACACGGTGGCAGGTTCTGCGGACTTCCTGGGGCGCTTCTACCAGGGCGCTGGCCTGAACTCGGAGACTTGTCGTCTCCTGAACGTGGCACTGAGCCGGGCCCAGGACCATCTGGTCGTGATCGCGGACGTCGAGCGCCTCCGAGCGAAGCTGCCGCCGCGCAGCGAGGCACGGACCATGCTCGACCATCTGGAGGCGCACGCTCAGACACTCACGGTCGACCAGCTCATTCCGATCCGCAGCGCGGCAGATCTGGCCAGGTTGCCCGATGAGGATCTGACGCGCCCCGCGTTCTTCCCGGCCAATGAGGTCGACCGGGCGGTCCAGTGGGACATCGAGAGGGCACGGTCGCGCATCGACATCTACACGTTTCTGCTGTCGAAGGTCCGCGTGCCCAGATGGTCCCGGCTCCTGGCCGCGCGAGCCGCAGCAGGCGTCCAGGTCGTGATTCACACCCGTGCCCCCGAAGAACAGCCGAACGAGTCGGCGGCCGAACGGCATGCGGAACTCGTGACGCGGCTCAGATCGGTGGGCTGCACTGTCGAGTACCGGGAGCGCATGCACGAGAAGGTCTTCATCGTGGATGACAGAGTGCTGTGGCACGGCTCAATGAACCTGCTGGCCGCCATGGGGCCGACCGACCTGATGATGCGGCTGGAGGACCCCGAGGCGTGCCGACAGGCACGGCACGTCATGGATCAGGCACGGCGGGAGAAACCCGTGTTCCGGGACCGGCGTGCCGCCGGTCCGAACGGCTCTTCGTCCGGCGCACGCAAGAAGAATCCGCCTGCGGACGAGGGCGTCGAAGTGGGGGCCGTCGTCTGGGGCCGCCTTTATCTGAACGTCCCGAGAGACGAGAAGGAGGAGGCAAAGGCCACGCTCAAGGCCCAGTGGGACAGGGACAATGTCCTGTGGTACGTCGACGCGAGCAGGGTCTCGCGGGCGCAGGCACATCGCTGGCTGGGACCCAAGAGCTGAGTAATTCGTGCCCGAGTGAGTGTCGACTGCTTCGCCGCTGCTCTCACCACGCCTTCAAGGGCTGTCTTCTCACTGTGCCCTCACCAACAGCTGCCTGAAGCTCACCATCAGAAACCGGGAGGGCTCTTGTGACCCACGTGCGCTACGACCAACGCGTACGCGTCTTCGTCGAGGTCTGGGGCGGTCCCGACGACTGGCAAGAGGCGGAGGGGCGCTTCGACGCGCACGGCTGGCCCGTTCGTGGGTTCCACTCCGAGGGTGAAGGGCCCTTGGTCACAGCACTGGAGCAGGACCACGGGGCGCGCGTCTACGAGGTCGAGGTCCGCCTGTTCGGCGCGGCGAAGCGGTGCGATCGCGGGGCTGCCGACCGGATGCGCAAGGTCATGCGCAGAGCCAGGATCGAAGCGTACGTCCGCCGCGCCGAGCCGCTGAACCGCGACCGCCATATGCTCTCGAACTGGCGGGTCGTCAGCACGGACCACAGGCACTTCGACGGTCGTCCGCGGTGGAGACGATTTCTCATGCGCAGGGCCGTGTTGCTGGGCAGATACGACATCGATGGCATCGTCTCGGGTACACCGCGCCAGGCTTTGCGACTGGCACGCGCAGAGCCCTTTGGCCGTGACGCACCCGCTGCTGTGGCTGTCAGGCCGCTCGACGGCCGCTGGCGGGAATCCGTGAGGTACTGGCGGGAAGAGGAGTTCGAACACCGACTGTTCCGCTTGGTGTTCGGGGCGTTTCTGCCGGCCGCGGCAATCGTCTTCGCTTTCGGCGCCATCGGTCTTGCCCAGTGCTTCTGGATCCTTGTGGCATGCCTCGGCGCCTACCGAACCGCACGCGCGGGGTGGGAGCTGTACCGGGAGGGCAGACCGGCTGACGTCGGGCTCGCCCTACTGCTGGTGCTGGTCTTCACCGTCATGGGCCTGGGTGTCTTCGACAGCGATGGAACGGGTTGGACACCGGAACAGATCGTGGTCACTGTGACCGTGATCGGTGTCATAGCCGGCCTGAGGCTTCTCGTTCGCCAGTGGTCCTGGGGTGAGTGGGTCGCCTGGGTGGTGCCTCTGGTGGCGACTGTGGCCATCTCCTCGTTCGTGGCCGCCGGATCCGTTCTCCATGCCTTGTACGCCGACGGGCTGAGCCTTTCTCCGGACGACCTCGGCGTACCGCCCATCTGGCAGGTGCTGGCTGGGGGGAAGCTGCTCATGATGTTCAGCCTGGTGATGGTGCTGCCGGCCTGGTGGGGCTTTGCCCGGCACCGGCACCACGGCTACGCCGCTCCGGGAGACGGCTTCAACATCGTCCTGTACGTGTTCGTCCTACTGCTGATGCTCGGCGGTGCGACGCTGCAGGCTCTCCAGTCGGCCAAAGCCGCCGTGAACCTCACGGTTGAGGCAGTCGCGCGGGGTGAGGGTCCACCGTCCTATTTCGGGGTCGAACCGGCATGGATGTGTGTGCAACCTGTGGTCGAGCTCGACCGGTTGTCTGGCGAAGGCCCTCCCTTGCACCCGCGTACTCCGTACCTGTCCTTCGGGACATCGGGAAACAACGCGGTGCTCTGGGACAGGTCGGCCGCGAGTCCGGTGAAAATCCCGGCGAGCCGGATATGGCTGAAGCCGGCCGAGTCGGGGACAGCACCCTGTGCGGTGAGTGACGTGCAGTCAGAGAAACGCTAGGACCGCCCAGACCGTCTTCCCGGGTGCGTTCACACGCGGCCCGGTTCCCCATTTGTCGGCCAGTGCGGCGACCAGCATCAGGCCCCGACCGGACTCGGCGTCGCCGGGTGGTTCGTCCAGGGACAGTAGCGGTACGCGTTCCGTGCGGGTGTCCGAAACTTCCAGGCGCAGTACGCCACGGGTCCTTGTCAGCCGCACTTCGAAGTCCCGTCCGGGCACGTGGCCGTGGCGTACGGCGTTGGCTGCCAGTTCCGCCGTGATGAGCGTCAGGGTTTCGCTGGCGGTTGACGTATGGGGATGCCCCCACGTGTCGAGCCGCTCCGCGACCAGGCGGCGGGCGAGGCGGGCGCCCCGGGGAGTCGAGCTGAAGCGCATCGTGAACTCGTAAGTCGTGGTGCCCACTTCTGCCGCGCCACGGGTTGCCGTCGCCGCCGTGGAGGTGGGTGAGTGCTCGCTGTTCATGCCGCCAACGCTGCCGGGAGCACCCTGATGTGCCCAGGTCCGACGCGCACACAGCAAGGCGCCGTAGGCGATGGCGTGTTGCGTGTACGCGGCGGTGTGCGCCAGTGGTCCATTTCAGAGGTGGTGCCCGATGTGGGCGATACGGATAGCCTTCTCCTCGTGGACGAGCCGGAAGTAGATGCGGCCGGCGTTGCGGTTGAGGTTCCCGTGGAGTTGGAAACACTCCTCCTTGCCGTTGTCGACCCACATGCGCTCGCTGCGGGCGTTCTCGTGTTCTCCTCTGATGTTCGGAGCTTCCCAGTGCGGGCCTGTGGGGGAGTCGGGATCCCACTGGGCCGCGGTGGCTTGAAGCTGTCTCAGCAGTTGGCGTGCCCCCTTGAACCACATTGGGTCGAGCTTCTCCAGATGGTCCTGCACATGGGGGAGGAACTGGAGGTTCGGGAAGAAGTCGGCACGGCCCGACCACAGTTCCGCGCCGGAGGTGACATGGTCCAGGCCGTCGAGGCGCCCCCACGCCTCGTGCTCATCGAGGTGGGCCGGGCGCGAGGCATGGCGCACCTGTTCCGAGGACGCCTTCGCCACGGGCTCACCGGTTTCGGGGTCCTCCGACAGCTCCTCGATATCCAGTTCCAGCCAGGGTGCGTCCCAGTACGGGGCGAGCGGCAGACTCACGGCCATTCCCTTCGCCAGCCGGGCCGCGCCGAGTCCCTGCACGTCCAGCCCGTTGTGGCGGTGCCACAGGCCATCGTGGTGGGGAGATGCCGCCTCGTGGAGAGCCGCGGTGAAGGTTGTGCAGCGGTCGCGCATCCGCTGGATGAACCGATGCTCGTCTTTGTTGCGGGCATCATTGCGCCACTGTGCGTAGTAGTAGCCCCGCGCGAGTTCCGCCTGGTCGAGGGGGCTCTGCGTCGCGAGGCTGATGTCACGCCAACGCCGTAATTCTTTCAGCACCGCCACGAAGGTCCGCATACCCTCCGCGACTTCGTCCGCCCCGCACTCGGACGCACAGGACAGTTCATTGAGAAACACCTGCAGCGGCACGCCCCACCCCATTCTTGTTCCGCGCCGATGGCCCCGACCCCCCGGGGCGCTTCGATGACTCCGTGCTTCCGCTCAGTCGAGCAGCTGGTCGAGGGAGTTCTCCCACTCGTCGAAGAAGCCCTCGGGCCACTCGGAGAGCCGCCCGTCCGGTCCGATCACCGGGCTGACGACCTCAGAGGTCTGACCCTTGCGGCGGAAGTAGTGCACGGCGGTCGCGTCGGTGCTCAGCAGCCCCTGCTTGACGCGGAGCCGCAGCCCGTTGAGCACATGGTCGCTGTGCGTCTCCATCACGAGCTGCGCGCCACTCGCCGCCGCCGCGCTCGCCAGGTACGCCATCCAGGTCTGGCCCTGCGGGTGCAGATGCGCCTCCGGGTTCTCCAGCAGGATCAGTGAGCCGGGCTTGGCCGACAGGCAGGCGACGACGATCGGCAGAACGTACGTGAGCCCGAACCCGACGTTCGTGGGGCGGTACCGGTTGGACTGGGAGACACCCGAACCAAAGCGGTAACTGAGCCTGACCGTGTCGGTTCCGTCGATGCCGGCCGCCTCCAGGCTCACTCCGGGGCAGAGCTTCTGCATCCAGGCCTCTGTCTGACCGAGCAGCGTGACCGACGCCGCCTCGGGGACGAGGAGCGCAGACGCCTCGACGGGGTCGTCCTGGTGGGCGCGCAGGTAGTTCACGGTGTGCTCGCCATGTGCGCCGAGGAAGCCGCGCGTGGACACGGCGTGGTGAGAGCGCGGGTAGCTGACCTGGGGCGAGACGCGGTCGGCCTTCAGGTACTGGAAGCCCGGCCCGAACAGGGTCGGCAGCAGACCAGCAGGGTCATGGCCTCCCCTGCCCTCGCCCGGCAGCAGTTTCAGATGGTCGGCTTCCTGCTCGTAGACGGCACTCCACTGGAGGGCAGCTCCGTTGTCACGTACCGCCAGCGTGATGTGCGGACTGGTGTCGTCGTACGACTCATGCCGTACGTCCTGTCCGATTCCGAGCTGCACCAGCTCCTCGTTGAGCAGCAGCCCGGCCTGGGCGCCGCCGACCGGGGCGAGGTCGCCGGACTCGTACGACTGCCGCAGCAGCGCCAGGGACTGGAGTACGGAGCTCTTGCCTGAGGAGTTGAGTCCGGTGAGCAGGGTGAAGGGGGCCAGACGGAGTTCCTGGTGGGCGAACGCCTTGAAGTTGGTGAGAGTGAGCGACTCAAGCATCCGTGGACTCCAACACGTCGCGGAGGAGGTCTTTCATGGACTGGAAGCGGTAGTTGACCTTGTTGGCGTCGCCGGTGCCGGAGGAGATGGCGTCGTAGAAGTCCGGCTCGTCCATCAGGTCCTTGAACTTCTCCTCAACGAGCGAAGCCCGCTCGCGCAGGGCGTCGACCTCGTCGCGCGTACACCGTGCCATGCTCACTGCCTGCACCTCGAAGAGCGCCTTGTTGATGGGGTAGCGGCGGGTGACGTCGTGGAACTGTTTCCGGAAAGCCTTGCTTCCGAAGATTTCCCGGCTGCGCTTCATCGCGATGTAAAAGCGCCTCTCCAGGACTTCTAGTCCTTGGGCCGGAAGCGCGTTGATGGAGTGCATGGTCGTGCGCAGGAAGCCGTCGAAGTCCTGCGTCACATACCGCTCCGGCGGTGTCATCCAGAATGCGAGGAAGCGGAGACACAGCTCGCGTTCTGCCATTCGGGCGGGGTTGACGCTGTGCCCCGTCGCCTGAAGGAAGAAGTGACTGTCCGCCAGCTTGGCCAGGAACTCACGAGCGGGACCGGGAATGAGCGCGTGCCGCAACTCCTGCCGCGTGAGCGGTTGGCCGCCCGTGTTAATCCGGGCGAAGATGTTGAATCTGGCCTCTTCAGGGGTGCCTCGCCGGATGAGCAGGACGGAGAGTTCCGTCTCCAGGATGCGGGTCTGCATCCGTCCCGGCAGGTCTTCGAAGCGGCTGCCATTGAACTGGGTGAGGTATTCCAGGTCTCCAAGTCGAAGCGGCCCCAGACCGGCGACCTCGGGCTTGACGAAGCTGACGATGGTGGTGAGCCGCTGCACCCCGTCGACCACGGACCACGACTCATCGTCTTCCTCTGCCACGTAGAGCGTCGGCAGCGCGATGCGCAGCAGGAGCGACTCGATCAGACGACTCTGCGCTCTTTCGTTCCAGATACCGGACTGCCGCTGGAAGTCGGGTTGGAGGTCGATAAGCCCCCGTTTCAGCCGCTGGATGACGAGGTCGACCGTGGGGTTACGGGGATGGACCTCGATCAGTTCCGGGTCGAAGGGCAATCGCCCGGATTCACCGATGTCCTCGACTTCGATACCAGTGCTGCGTCCGGTGTCGGTGAACTCGACCGGCGGTTCGTCCGCCTGCGGTGTCGCGTGTTCGGCGGAGGGAACGTCTGACGACTGTTCCGGCTCCGGCACGGGAGCGCTGCCGACCAAGATGTGCCCCTCCGTATACGTACCGGCCGCCCATGAATCGAACGTGTCCGTACAGTAGCTGATCGACTACGGGCAGCGCCTGGTGTTCTGCACGGACGAAGGCGCGTTGTCCGGGCAGCCCGCGACCGTCGGACGGCCGTATGGCGTATCCGTTCTCGGCCTGGCGCGGACGCCCCCGTCCTTGTCCGCCCGAACATGTCACCTTCGCTGCGCAGGTGCCGCCGGATTGGGCACACGTCGGTTGAACACCCACACCCCTTGGGAGTGAGTGGCCCCCATGACCCGCCCCGCGTCCCTCAGCCATGGGTTCGCCCGCTGGAAGGGCGCGAAGTTGTCGTTGGAGACGATGACCCCGCCGACCTCGTGGGCGATGCTGATCACCAGCGCGTCGCCCCGGCCCTCGGTTCCTGCCGGGGGCTGCACCACGGTGCCGTCGGCGATGGCCGACTCCACGCGGGGCCGTTCCTCGGTGGACACGTCGTGGCGAAGGGTGGCGTCGACCACCACGTGGATGTCGCGGTCGGCGTGCTTGAACCGTAGCGACCGTACGGCGGCTTCCAGCGCCGCGAAGCTCGGCTTGCCGCCCGCCGTACGCGGAGGCCGTCCGTTCCACGCGAGGTTGGATCCGTCGATGACGAGTGGCGACGCGACCACGGCCGAGGCGACCGTCGGCGCTGCGGTACGAGGAGGAGCGGGCTTGGCCACACCGTTGTTCCGGCCGGCGGTGTTTGCTTGTTGGGGATGGGTCGGAGTCGTCTCGAGACGGGCGGCCGGGGCGAGGTTGAGCAGCCGGTCGAGCTCCTTCTTCACCTCCGGCAGCACGTTGCCGTCCCCGAACACCTTCACCTCGCCGTCGAGGACGACCTCGCCGGTCTTCTGCAGGGTCGCCCTGACAGCCAGCAGACCCTCCTTGCTGTAGGTGTACTCCAGGTCGAATACACCGTCCTTGGCCGTGCAACGTCGGGGGTAGGTCAGGACGAGGTCAGTCAGTTTGACGTTGTCCGGATGGCCGACCTCGCGGTCCGGGTCTCCCTCCCAGACCTCGACGGTCAGCTGGGAAAGGTTGTCCTTCGTAGGCTCGTACGACTTCACGCGCTGCTGCGGCAGCCGCTGGTTCCGGTCGATGAGGGCGCTGAAACTCCGTCTGCCCTCGCGGTCCTTGGTGATCGTGCCCAGGGCGTGAGTGTTGACCACCCGGATGATGCTCGTCAGGTCGCCGTCCATGGTCGCTGCGCAGATCGCGGCTCCCTCGGCGACCGCGGTCATCGGGTCACACAGCGAGGTGTCCACGAGTTCGCAGTCGAGTGCTTCGGAGACAGCGGCGCGCACTGCCGGGATCTGGCTGCTGCCACCGATCATCAGCACTGCTGTGAGGTCCTGCGGGTCGATCCGAGCCTGCTCCAGGCATTCCTCGACCGGGTCGAGGGCCTGGTTGATGAGGTCCTGGATGGCCTCGGAGAACTCGTCCTGTCCGATCTCGACGGTGACGGCGTCGGGCGTCTGGACGCGGACTGATTCCTGGTGGGAGAGGAGGATCTTGGCCCGTTCGATCTCCAGGGCGAACATCCGCTTCTCGGAATCGCTCCAACGCCCGCGTGCGGGCGCCCGTTCGAGGACCATGCGGCGCAGCCGGGCGTCGATCTCCAGGCCGCCCAGGCGGTTGACGCCCCGGCTCGCCTTCTCGTCGAAGAACCCGTCGTCGTGCAGGAGGAGAGTGGCGTCCATCGTGCCACCACCCCAGTCGAAGACCAGGAACTCCCCGTCGATCTCCATCTCGTGCGCGTACGCGATCGCGGCGGCCGTCGGCTCGTTCAGCAGAGTGCGGACTGTGAGGCCGGCGGCACGCGCGGCCTCGCGGGTCCGGAAACGGGCCGCGCCGGTCGCGTTGGCGGGCACGGTGATCACGGCCTCACGGATCTCGGTGGCTGCCTCCTCCTCCGCCGCGCCCGCGATGGCGTGGAAGACACCTGCCGCCGCGGTGGTCGCGGCGAACCGTTGGCCGCCCAGCTTGACGAAGGGCTCCTCGCGAAGCATCCGCTTGCACGCCTCGACGGCCTGTTCGGAGCGGAGTTTCGCCTCCCAGCCGAACAAGGTGCCCGGCCGCAGGGAACTCGTCCCGACGACCGACGGGTAGAGCAGCTCGAACCCCTCGCGCCTCCAGTTGGCGTCGAGGGCCTGCCCGCCGATCTCCAGCACCTCGACGTACTCGCCGTTCCACTGGGCCGCGACCGAGTTGGTGGTCCCGAAGTCGATTCCCGCTGCCGTCATGCTTCCTCCCCCACCGTCACACCCACCGGCCCGGCGATACGCCGCAGTTGGCCCGCGAGGATGACCTTTCCTGTCAACTCATCCACATACGCCGGACTCAGCAGCTCGAAGGCGTCTCCTTCGCCCTCCGTCACCACGAACCGGTCGCTCTCCTCGGGCTCTGTCACCCGCAGCAGCCGCAGTTCCCGCAGGTGCGCCGTCATCGCGCCCCCGACGGTCTCGCGGCTGTCTCCCGCCCGGGACCAGAGCAGCGCGTCGATCTCGGCGAGACGGCCGGCGAACTGGGCGCGTGTGCGGAACTCGTCCAGGACAGCCCTGCGCACCGCAGCGGTGAGCGCTCCGACCGGGGGCACCTCGTCGGCCCCGGCAGCTTCCAGTGCCTCCGGCACGCGGGCGGTCACCCCTTTGATGACCGTCATCGCGTCGATCGGATCAGGTCGAGGTGGAGCTTCGACGACACCGGTCTCCGCGGGCTTGGCGCCGGCATCCGTGTGCTGCTCCCGGCGGCGCTTCAGACCTCCTGGTTTGTGCGGCGCCGGCGCGCCCTGCGCCCCGGGTTGCGTCTGGCCGCATGCGGGACAGCGGCGATGCGGCCGCTCTCTCTTGGGGATCTTTGGGATCTTCTTGGGAGGCATCAGTGCTGCTCTGCTTCGTTCGGCTCGGACGGTTGGTCGGAACTACGACACGGTCATGGCGCGGGACTGTGGCGGTCGAGGCGCGGCGCGGTGGTCCGGAAGTCGTCGAGGAGCTCTACGGCGGCACTGGCACGGATGGACTCCAGCTCGCCGCCACTGGTGACCGGCGTCCGGCGCGGCAGGGCCTCCAACGGAGGCACCAGATGCTTCGGCACCTGAGAGGGAAAGTCGTATCGGGCCCGGTCGAGCGGCAGTTGGTAGAAGACGTCCCAGCCCGCCTCTCCGCGTAGCGCGCCCCGAATGCGCTCCTCGGCCATGTTCAGTTCCGACTGGGCCCTGGCGTCACCCTCGCGCTGCCGGAATATCTCCCGGCACCGTTCCTCCCACCCGTCGGCTCCGTGATCCAGGCCGATGTCGAGGAACGGATTGCTGAACGGACCGCGGTCGTTCCTTCGCGTCCTCCTCCAGGCGCGCAGGAGCCGGAGGTTGCCTTCGGCGGTGGCTCCTCCCTGCGCGGCGGCCGTGACGGCGTACTCCTCGGCCGAGTCGAGAAGCCTGTCCCGTCCCGCGGGCGAATCGAGCTGCTCGCTCTGTGCCACGGCCACGTACGCCGCGAGGGCGTTGGCCTCCTGTACCAGGTCCGCAGGGACCTTACGGCTGCTCGTGCTGTCCCGGGTGAGGGAGAGAGCCTGCTCGGCCGCTGCCTCCAGGTCACTGGCCGTCACAAGGTCGTAGGCACGGTTCAGGGCGACGAGGGCGTAGAACGGACTCCGTCCCGCGTCGACGAGACTCCTTGGGCTCCACAGGGAGTCCATCAGAAGCCAGAGTCCTCGGTCCTCGGTCATGCTCGGAGGCCATTGCCCCGACAACGCACCCGACTTGAGGTCGCGAAGCTCGATCTGCTGCGGCCGGGGCAGGGCGGCGTCGAGTGCGTCCACGGCCGTCACGTCGCCGTCCATGACCGCGTCGTACAGCAGATCCCACACGCCGTCAGGTTCGTGCCGGACGAAGGCCTCGCCGAGGAGGAAGGACCGCCGACGCAGATACGCCTGCCAAGCGAGCTCTTCGGCCTGCTCGCCGGTGACCTTTGCCGGGGCGAGACGTGCGCGCAGGTACAGGCCTTCCGGCTTGTCCCGGCTCGTCCAGGGCGTGTCCTCGGGCATGAGCCCACCGTGGTCGACGAGATCGTCGATGACGGACAGGGGTGCCCACGCGAGAAGCTCGTCGAGAAACCGGTTCGGCACGGGTATCGCGCCGCGTGTGGCCGCAGTCGCGAAGAGGCTGAAGGCAGGTCCGCCCGAGACCGCGTGAGAACGCTTGCTGACGAGGTCCAGGCGGGGCGCCGTCGAACACAACACCCTGCACCGCTCCAGCCCTGCCTCGTTGAGCCAACGGACACCGTTCGCCCAGAGGTTGCGCAGATGGCCGAGAACCGACTCCGGCGGCAGGAGCCTCAACCCCGCCTGCACAGCGGGCAACAGGCTTTCGCGGTCCGGGTCGCCTTCGATGGCCTGTGTGAGGACACTCCGCTCGGCCTCTGCCATCCCGGCGACGGCCGCCGCCTCCGTGAGCATGGCCAGCACGGCTTCGACCGCCTCGCTGCCTCCGACGCCGAGCCAACGCCACTTGCGCTGAACGAATCCGCTCACGCCTGAGGAGCTCTGGCTCTCCCTGCGTTCACGCGCACGTCTCAGCCGCTCTTGTTCAGCGGCTTTCGCCGCCTGACGAGCGGCGACCGGGTCCGTGATGTCGTACACACCGGCAGGTTATCGGCGCGGTCTGACAATCCATACGGCCTCGCGCATATCGTGACCATGGACGATGGCGCATTTCAGCGCACCCGGTCGGGGCCCTGCCGGAGCCGCCCAGGTCTTCTGCTCAGCACCAACGGGAGTGACAGCCGCCCCAACCGCCCCCGCCGGACGAACTGTTCGACGATCCACCTGAGCCACTTGACCCTCCCGAGCTGCCGGTCAGGCCGTCCGGGAAGGTGCTGTTGCGGGTGTGGTCGTGCGGGAACGGGTCGAGGTAGTCCGGGTCCCCGTCGTCGTCGTTGTCGGGCAGCAGGGCCGAGCCGTTGTCGTCCCCCGTCTGGGCCGGGCAGCCGTTCTCCGGCGCAGCCAGCCGCAGCGTCACCGACGCGCCGTCGGTGATCTGTTCCCGTCGGGCCGGAGCGTGCGCGCACACCTCCCACTCGTCGTACTCGCCCGCGTCGGGGAGGGTGTCGTTTCCGTAGATCGGGACCGCGTACGCGCGATCGGACGGCACGTGGACAGCGGAGAGTTCCTTCAGAGCCGCCTTCCACGTCTCGCCGATCAGATCCGGCATCCTCGGCCAGGGGATGGGGCCGCCGTCTCGCGCGGGGCACGGACTGCCGGTCTGCACCGCCCCGAAGTCGATCGTCCTCGCGCCGTCCGACGATGTGTCGGCCTGCTGGAAACAGACGGTCCAGTTGGAGCGCATCCAGATGGCCTTGTCCTGATCGGACGCGTCGTGGTCGCCGGTGGAGAACCCGTCGGCGCGTGCTCTCTCCTCCGCCTTGTCCAGCCGCAGGCCTAGGTAGTTCGGGATCTCCGGGCCGGGAGTCGGCTTCGGTTCCTGCCCGCTGTCCGCCGCGTTCCTCGGTGAGGGCGAGCTGACCGATCCTCCGGCGCTCCGTGTCTTCGCGTCCGCCTCCGCCACGGTGTCCGACGTCTTGTTGTCCCGGGGTGCCGGCGGCAGGACCGCCCCGAACAGGACGACGGCCGCGACGGTCGCGGTCGCCTTCCACCGCTTCCGCCAGGCATTGCCCCACCACAGGAGGAAGAGCGCGACCAGCAGCATGAGGAACCCGAGGAACGCGTTCAGTAAGCCGAGCACCGGTACGGCCAGCACGAAGCCGACGCGGGCCCGCCCGGTTCGCCACCAGGGCGTGCGGGGCGGGCTGGCGGGCGGCGACGGCGGAGAGCCTGGGGCGGGTGCGGTGTGGGGCATGGCCGGGACGCCTTTCGGAGGGCGGCAGTTGATCCGTACGGCGCTCATCCCTACGACGGTGATCCATGCGACCGGCGGGACTGCTCGCGGGTCAACGGAGCTTAGTGAGTTGGGGGGTTCGTCTCGCGCCTTCGGAAGGCCCAAGGAGAGGACGCGAAGGGGCGGGAGCCGCTTGCCGAGGCAGGTGGAGAGGTGCGTGCCTGCGCGTGATCGAGGCGGCCGTCGGACGGCTCAGGGACCGGGCATTCGCCCAGCTCGGTACCGGGACGCGGATCCCGTGACCCGGTCGCGCCCGATGTTCGCCAAGGCCCTTGTGTGAACAACCAACCCCACCGAACCCGGCATGGACCTGCGCGAGTTGGGGCGCCACTCGTTCGGGTGACGGGAGCGTCGCCAGATTGGGTGATGAGGTAGCGCAGCCGCCCACAACCGTAAACAGAGAGCGGCTCCGGCAGGACTGCACTCGACGGACCGCCACGAGAAATTTGGTGCTTGTCAGTTGGGATCGGCGATGCGCGCGAGTCCCTCCTCGGCTTCTTTGATCATCCACTTGTCGCGAATTCGAGCGCCGATCTCCAAGGCGCGCGTGTAGTTCTCGCCTACCTGTGAGACATCGCTGGAGCGCTCCGCGCACCTGGCGACGTGAATCAGACTCCAGCCGGTCAGCTTGTCGTCGCCGGAATCCAGGCCGACACGTAGAGCGGCTGCGTAGTGCTTCTCCTCCTGGCGGGCGTCTTCCTCGTCCTGGGCCACCTCGGCCAACTGGTGGTGCGTCCAGCCTGCGGCTGCGGGGCAATCATGGGCGTCCGACACCGCCAGGGCTCGCTCGAAGAAGTCCTTGGCCGCTGCCAGTTCACGGCGTGAGCGCCGGTACACGGCGAAGTTGTACAGACTCCAGGCCTGCAGATGTGTGTCGTCGGTCTCGTCGGCGAGGCGATGGGCCCGGGTGAAGAACCTCAGTGCCATCTCGGGGTCACCGTTTCGCCAGCGGCAGGAGCCGAGGCCGTCCCATGCCCAGCCTTCCTTCTGCCTGGCGCGGTGTTCTATGGCGAGGTCGAGAGCCGACCAGTAGTGGTCCTCGG
Source organism: Streptomyces sp. NBC_00576 (assembly GCF_036345175.1). Taxonomy (NCBI): domain Bacteria; kingdom Bacillati; phylum Actinomycetota; class Actinomycetes; order Kitasatosporales; family Streptomycetaceae; genus Streptomyces; species Streptomyces sp. NBC_00576. The sequence continues at coordinate 8,130,359 of NZ_CP107780.1, forward strand.
CCTGGTCGAGGGCGCCTTTGTCGCGCTCTTTGGTTGCCTGTTCGAGCAGGCTGTCAATTTCGGCCAGCCCTGGACCGGCCGTTGGGAGGCATTCGACCACCTCCCTCATCGAGGCCGCCGCGACGGCTGCGGCGGGGCGCTCAGCCGGTTCGAACCGCATGAGCTGACCGATCAGGGGCTGTAGGGCGCCAGCGGTGCGCATGGGCTCCGGAACACCGTGGGTGATGGCGTGGAACAGTTGCAGAGGGGAGTCACCGGGAAACGGATAACGCCCCTCCGCGGCGCGGTACAACGTCGCTCCCAGGGACCACATGTCCGAAGACGAAGATGCAGACCCGCCACTGATCTGCTCCGGGGACATGTACTGCGGCGTCCCGATCAGTGTTCCCGTGGCCGTGAGAGTGATCTCGCCCGACATTGTGGCGATCCCGAAATCGGCGATCACCGCCCGGCCGTTTTCCGCGAGGAGGATGTTGGCCGGCTTGATGTCGCGGTGGACCACTCCGGCCGCGTGCGCGGCAGCCAGAGCCGCCGCGATCTGTGTGCCGATGCGCGCCGCCTCGTCGACCCGGAGCGGTCCCTCGTCAAGGACCTCCCGAAGGGAACGCCCGTCCACAAATTCCATCACCATCCAGGGCAGACCGCTGCTGTCGGAGAACTGATCATGCACGGTGACGATGTTCGGATGATTGAGCTTTCCGGCCGCACGGGCCTCACGTTCGGCCCGGGCCAGGAGAACCTCACGGTCCTTGGCTGACAGCCCCTCAGGAACCTTGAACTGTTTGAGCACTACCTGGCGGCGCAGGCGCACGTCGTACGCGAGCCAAGCTTCCCCCTGACCGCCGGCCCCCAGTCGTCGTTTCAGCTGATACCTGCTGTCAACGACTGGAACCGTATCTGTATCCGCCATGAGTGCACATAACCACACCAGTGATGGCAGGCACAGAGCTACTTCCCGATTCCGATCCTTGAGGTTGGCAGCACGGACTGGAGGCCGCGATGCCGGACCAGATCATCTGCACACTCTGCCGCGACTCCGGGGAACGCCATAGCTCGCCACAAGGCGGAACGGTCCACTGGGTCGCCTGAGTCGGTCTTTCGTGACACGAGTTGGACGACGCCGGGGGAGTGGGTGTTGATGAGCACGTGGCGGAACGGATTGCCCGGGCTGGGGGCAGTCGTGGGACCGACTGCTCTCCCCTCCCCGCACCGGCGGAGCTTCCTCTCTGCCGAAGAAAGGTGCCCCATGCATGTAGTCGGACGGCGGTTTACCCGGCATCCGGCAGGGACAGATCGTGAGGAGTCAAGGCGAGGCTGCCACGTGCGGGTGGGTGCCGGGACCTTCCCGATCACGGCGAAAGAAGAAGTGCGAATGGTATCGGAGCATGTGCGAACAGAGCGGGTGAGTCGCAATCCGCTCGCCCCTGTGCGTGATTCCGTGCACGGCCTCATCGACACCTCCGACACCGCAGCCGGTTTCGCGTCACCGATCATCGACCGCGTCATTCAATCGCGCCCCGTTCAGCGGCTGAGGCGGGTAAAGCAGTTGGGCTTCGCTTCTCACAGCTTTGTGGGAGCGGACCACAGCAGGTACGCGCACGCCATCGGCACCATGCACATCATGCGCAAGCTTTTGCGCCAGGTCGGGGCAGCGGATTCGGAGTTCCTTGCCTCCCTCGAAGCCGAGTACAACCGCGTCTATCAACCGGACCAGCCAGCCGAGACGGAGTGGCTCTACGAGCACATCCTGATCGCGGCACTGCTGCAGGACGTGGGTGAACTCCCCTACCAGAGCGCCACTCGAGGGCTCTTTGTCCCCGACGACGACGTCCGCTCCTGGGTCGGACTGAAGATCGGCCAGGACACCTCGCTCTGGCCGGCCAAACCGGTCTTCACTCTGGCCTGCCTGTTCGGGCCCGAGATCGACCCCTTCCTGGCGCCGCTGAACAGCAATTTCATCGCCTTCCTCATGACGGCCGACTACTGGCCCGACGCCGATCTGGCCACCGCGTTCCTGCCTGTACGCCACATGCTGGACGGCGAGATCGACGCCGACCGGATCGACTACGTACACCGCGACGCGCACCACACCGTCGGGATGCTCGGAAGCTCGGACGACGTCATCTCCGCAGTCCTCACCTACGACGATCAAGGCCCCATCTGCTCGGACCCCGCCCCGTTCGCCAACTTCCTGGCTACGCGAGCGCATCTGTATTCCACGGTCTATTTCGCACCGCAGAACCGGTTCAGAGTCATGCTGGTCAAGAGCATTCTCAGGGGCGTACGCGAATCCCAGGAGCTGCGGCTGGCCTTCCCCTTGATCTCGAACCAGTACATGAGTACCGATTCATTCCTGGAGGTCGACGACGTCCGCCTGGAGGAAGAGATCACCAAGCTCAGCCAGAACGTCCTCAAGAGCAGGCTGAGCAAAAGGGCCGGTACGGCTCTCACGGAGTTCACGACGGGCACGAAACTGTACCGGCACTTCTGGCTGCGCGACGTGGAGGCCGCGGACGCCCCCGCCGCAACAGCTGACATTCCGGTGCCCCACGATCTCTTCTTCGAGGTGTTCGGGGCCGACGCTTCCCCGAGCAGTGGGGTCCGCTTCTCCACGGAGGGACCCGACGGCGAGGTGGAACTCACCAACATAGAGGAATGCAACGGCCCTCACTTCGGAGTCACCAGCAATGCCAGGGCGACGCTGCCCATCCTCGGCGACGTCCTGGTCTTCTATCCGCACAACAGCAAGGGTGAGGACATCAAAGCGGTACGGGCCGCCTACACAGACCGCACCCTGCGGGCCGCCCTGCTGCAGAAGGCCAGAAACGAGTGGGACGCGATTCCCCCGGACACCAGGAGCCTGAAGGGCTTCAACGGCCCGACGATCTTCATCTCCTATTGCACCGATGACATCACGGAGGTGCGCCGTCTGGTGTCGCAGTTGCATCACTTCCGGCGGCGCTACTTCGTCATCATGGAAGCGAATCAGGGGATCGGAGGCACGACGGCCCGCAATAGCATCGACGGTGTCATGAACACCGATTCGGCGATCCTGGTTGCCTCGCGCTCCTATCAGCAAAGGTGCTCCACCCAGCTGAACGGAAACATCATGCATGAGATCCGCACCATGCACGACCGGCGATCCTCGTCCCCCGCCGACTACCCGGTTGTCCCTGTCTCCGTTCACCCTCATCACGAAGTGACCAACATCCCCTGGTCGCTGCTGGGGATGGACGCCCCTCCCTTCACGGGCACGGTCATCGGAAACGCCTCAGACACGCAACTGAGAGCGACGGTGGAGGCGGCCCTGGCCGCGATCGACGTGGAGATCGGTGGCCGGCCATGACCCGGCACTCTCAACTCACAGACCCTCGTACCTGTCGCCTCGCCCTGTTCGGGCTGCCCGGTTCAGGGAAGAGCACGTTCTCGTCCCTGGCGAAGGCGTGGGCCGCCGAGAACGATGCCACCGTGCACATCATCACTCTCGCGGAACCGTTATACCGCGCTCAGGCTGCGGTCTACGAGTCCGCCGGACGTCCGATGCGGACGGCGGAACGAAGACAGGACGGCGCCCTGCTCAATTTCCTCGGCTCACACATGCGGAAGATCAACCCGCATGTCCTCGAGGAGCATTTCCTGGCGGAGACCGCGCGCATCCACGCAGTCTGCGAAGGCAGCACCCGGCGTCAGGTGGTCATCTGCTCCGACGCCCGGCCCGCCGACCTCCGCTACCTGCGCCAAGGGGGCTTCCATCCCGTGGTGATCACCGTCGACGAAGAGGTGGCCTCCAAGCGAAAGGAAGCGCGGGGCGACCTGACGCTCGGCGACGCCCGGCATTCGACGGAGAACGGGGTGGAGCGGATACACCCGAGCACCCTGGTGGACAACAGCGGCACACTCCAGCACTTCGCCGCCGCCGTCACCGCACTGCTGGATTCTGTGGCCAGGTGATACTGACCGGGCGCCAGATCGAAGCGGCCGTCGATGCCGCGGAGATCGTCATTCACCCTTTCGACCCCAGTCGCATGAACCCGAACAGTTACAACTACACGCTCGGCAGGCAGCTCAAATTCACAGAAGGTGACCTTGATGCCCGCCGTGAGGTGACCTGGCACTCGATCACCATCGGGTACGAGGGTTATCTCCTCGTGCCAGGCCAGCTCTACCTCGCCAGTACGGCTGAGGTGATTGGCAGTGACACGTACGTGACCAGTCTGATCGGTCGGTCGTCGCTCGGCCGGCTCGGGCTCTTCGTCCAAGTGACCGCCGACCTCGGACATCAAGGAGCGGTCCACTGCTGGACCCTGGAACTCACCGTTGTCCAACCATTGCGAGTCGTGCCCGGCATGCCACTGGGGCAAGTCAGTTTCTGGACGACAACGGGATCCGTCACCGCCTACGAAGGTATGTACGGGCAGACCTCATCACCGACGCCTTTCTGGCCACAGAGCCTCGCCTGAGAGGGCGGACTCCTCTGGGAGAGCGAGCGCACTGTGATATTGACCGGCAAAGAGATTATCCGGCAGCATCGCCTGCAGCGGATTGAAATAGAGCCGTTCGACCCCGAACAGGTCAACCCGAACAGCTACGACTTCCGGCTCGGTACGGAAATACTGACCTACCGGAACAAGGAGCTGGACGTCCAGGTCCAACAGCCCACCGTGCGCACACAGCTGACCGACACGGGTCTCGTCCTGCAGCCGGACCGTGTGTACCTCGGCTCCACCATGGAGAAGATGGGCAGCGACCACTATGTGCCCATCATCAGGGGCAAGTCGTCACTCGGCAGGCTCGGCCTCTTCGTGAACATCACAGCCGATCTGATCGACATCGGCTCGCACAACAACTGGACGCTGCAGTTCCACGCGGTGCAGCCGGTCCGGATCTACCCGGGAATGCGCATCGGCCAAGTCACCTTCTGGGTCCCGGTCGGCACCATCAAACTGTATGCGGGCAAGTACCAGGGATCCGTGGGACCGCGTCCGTCCGAAGCCTTCCGCGATTTCTGAGGCACCCGGCTCCACGGAACCGAGCCGGTCCGCCTCCGGCGGACCTGAGTCATCTGCGCCCACGTGCTGGGCCGTGCAGGCGAGTTGACTCGTACGCATGCCGGATGACCACCTCACCCTCGCGCCCCTCACTCCTGGGCGGAACCAGTGATCTCCACGCTCGTCACCCTCCCCACGGCGTGCTTCGCCCTGCTCTACGGCGGCCTGTCCCGCGGCGTCACGGGGGCAGGAACCGCTCTGGAACGCCAGGGCCGCCACAAGTCCGAAGCGGGTCCACTCGGCTGCCTGCGCCGGGACCGACGGTGGGTATTTGTGCGGGTGAATTTTCGAGGTTCGGCGGTGTGGTGAGCGCGTGCTTCCTAGCGTAGGCATCGGTCGGTACGGGCGGTGGAGGTGAGCGGGCGGTGAGTGAACGGGTGCGGGAGCCGGACGAAACCAGGGCTGCGGACGTGGGCTCGGACGTCGAGACGGAGGCGACGGGATCGCCGGAACCAGGCTCGGGCATCCTCCGGGTCTTCGGACGCCAGCTGAAACGGTTCCGGCTGCGGGCGGGCCTGGAACGCGCCGAGTTCGGGGCGCGGACGGGCTACTCGGCGTCCACGATCGCGGCGTTCGAACAGGGGAGGCGAGTGCCGCCGCCTCGGTTCATCGACGTGGCGGATGAGGTGCTGGACGCGGGCTGCGTCTTGCAGGAGATGAAGGAGGAGGTCGCGAAGGCGCAGTTCCCGGCGTTCTTTCGGGATGCGGCTCGGTTGGAGGCGGAGGCGGTTGAACTGCACGCCTACGACACGCACGTCGTCAAAGGCCTCTTGCAGACCGAGGAGTACACACGAGCCCTCCTGCGCATGAGGAGGCCGCTCCTGACCGAAGAGATCATCGAGCAACGAGTGGCGGCTCGGCTGGCACGACAAGAAGTGTTCGCCAGAGTTGACAGACCGCTGTTCAGCTTCGTGATGGAGGAGTCCGTGCTTTTGCGCCGACTCGGCGGTCCAGATGTCATGCGGGGACAGTTGGAACAGATTCTCCTCACCGGCCAGCAGCGCAACGTCGAGGTTCAGATCATGCCGTTGGACCGAGAGGACAATGCGGGCGTCGACGGAGGCTTCACGCTCTACATGCGTAAGGGCGGGGAACAGGTGGGCTACTTGGAGACCCAGGGACGAAGCACGCTGGTCACCGACCGAGAAGAGGTGCGCGTGCTGTCGGCGCGCTATGGGATTATCCGAGCGCAAGCACTCGCTCCCCGTGAGTCGTTGTCCTACATCGAGAAGCTGTTGGGAGAACCATGACGCCCCGAACCAAGAACACGGCTGACTCGTCTCTGACCTGGTTCAAGAGCAGTTACAGCGGGGCTGAGGGCGGTGATTGTGTCGAGGCGGCTACTTCCCCGCAAACGATCCATGTGCGGGACTCCAAGGACACTGCCCGTCCCGGTCTGACTGTTGGCACGGACGCGTGGACGATGTTCGTCGGGTACACGATCCGCGCGCTCGACTGAGTCGCATGGCTCCGCAATGAACTGCTCATCTGCGTCGGGGACTTGGGGCAGACGCGGCGGACCACTGGCCGAGTTCGTGGACGAAGTCCGTGTAGGAGAGGTTGGTTCCGGTCGGGCCCGAGGCCAGCAGGCCTAGCGACCGGGCCTGCTCGGCGACCTTGGGCCCGTCGCTCTCCCGGAAGGCTGCGGAAACGAGCCTGCGCTTGAGCTCTTCCTTGGGGCTCTTGATGGATCCAGTGTCGCGACCCCGGAGCTGCGCGGGAACCTTCCAGTTGGGCCGGACGGCCGGAAAGGCGTCCGGGAAGAGTAAGAGCCACGCTTCCGACTCCCAAGCGGCAAGCGCCAGGGCCGAGTTGCAGGGGCTCTCACGGGCGAGGGCTCCGGCGACGTTCGCGCGGATACGGCTGTACGTGGCATCCGTGTAGCCGTCCAGGTCCTCGTGGATCACCAGGCCGACCAGCGGGCCCTTCGCCCGGAGTGCCCGACCCTTTGCCTTGCCGATGATCGTGCGGATGCGGGCGGCGAGTTCGGGACCGGTGGCTGTCTTGAGCCTGGTCTTGTCACTGATCTCGACGAGCCGGGCGTTGCCGAGGTCCGCGTGGTGCTGCTTGACGACCTCGGCGACGATCCGGCAGTCGTTGGAGTCCTCGCCGGCGAGCACGATGACACCGCGCTCTTGCTGCCCTCTGTTCCCGGCCACTACAGCTCGTCTCCCGTCAGGTCGCCTCCGAGTACCCCCGAGAACCACAACTCGCCGAGTGGCAGGTCTCCGCTCTCCTCGACGATCGCGCGTACGTCGCTCGTGGTGATGGCGGGGATGAGGGAGGCGCCGTCGTCGTCGCGCTCACAGATCACGATCTCCTCGGGCAGGAGGCGATCCGTGAGAGCGGGGGAGTGGGTGGCGACAATGAACTGGGTGAGCGCGCTGGCCTCGCGCAATCGCTCCACGATCAGCCGCAGCGCCTGCGGATGAAGACCGTGGTCGATCTCCTCGATGCATGTGAGGGCGGGAGGAGCTGGGTCGTAGAGCAAGGCCAGGAGGCCGAGTAGTCGGACGGTTCCGTATGAGGCGTCGGCAAGAAAGGTTGGGCGGCGCAGTCCGCGCTCCAGTAGTACGACGGACACGCGTTCTGCGCTTCCGCCTGTGTGCGCGAACGTGATGTCTGCCAGCTGAGGGAGCACCGAGCAGGCGTCGTCGACCAGCCTTTGCCAGCGGTCTTCGTCTTGGCTGAGCAAATACATGAAGGCGGCCAGGTTTTCCGCCCTGGAGGACAACTTGTCGTTTCTCTGCACCAGATGAGAGAGGGTTTCGGGGCGAGAAGGCTGCCGGGCAGCGTCCACGTTCACGTCGAAGACGCGGAAGGAGGAGAGCTGGTCCGCCACCAGAGACACCTCAGTGCCGCCCTCTGTTTTGGCCAGCCGGGGCAATGTGGAAAGTCCACTGCTGAGCCGTTGGATGCCGAACTCGCTGCTGTCCTCAAACCCCGCGCTTGACCGCGTGTCGGCGACTGTGGCGCGCTCGCCCGACACGGTGATGCGACGCCCCTTCCCCCTGGTGCGTTTGAACTGGAAGCTCTCGCTGCGGGTGAGTCGATAACGCCCGTCGTCCCGGTTGCTGGGGGCTGAGTAGCGCCGGACCTTCAGGTCGTACTCGTCGGGGGCGTTCGGGCTGGAGTGGGTTGTCCAGGTCGCCTTGAGCCGAATCCGGAGGGTGGTCGGAGGCTTGGGCCCACCCCAGAACGCGACCTCGTCGAACCCGCCCCGGGTTTCGAGGGCGGGTTCGAGGTCGGTTCTGATGATGTCGGCGAGCAGGTCGAAGACCTTGAGGACATTCGACTTGCCGACACCGTTCGCGCCGACGAGAACTGTCAGAGGACCTAACGGGATGGTGACGTCCCGAAGGCTCCGGAAGTTCTCCACGTGCAGTTCGAGCAACTGTCCTGGCATGGACGGAACCTATCGGGAGGTGTCGGGTGGCCGGGGGGACGGCGTGGCTCTCGTTGGCGCGGGTCGCTGACGGTCAACCATCTGCCCGGACCTTGTGGCGATCGGCGGCCGGTTCGGGTGGGGTCCAACGCCCGGCGGCAATCTCGGCATCCAGTCGGGCTTGGAAGTGCGCGTGCGCGGCTGTCATCTCGAACTCACGGTCCGCCTTGTAGAAGGGGGCCTGATAGCCGACCGGAGGCGGGGTCTGCTCAGGGGCTTCCAGATGCGCGAGGAGATCGAGGTAGTCCTGCTTCGTCTGACCGTGGCCGTAGGTGTTGAAGTCGGCAGCGATCTTGCGGCCGTTGGCGTCGAAGTACGTGGCCGCCTCGTAGTCGTGCAACTGCGGGTATCGCGAATTGAAGATGGCGACGAGTTGGTCTGCGGTGATGCCGAGCCAGACGGAGACTAGGGCGTCGATCTCGACCAGCGCGGCCCGCCTCTCGTGCTCGGTGCGGAGAGGGGTGTTGTACTCCCAGGTTGACGTGAGGCCGGCGGCGAGCAACTTAAGACCTGGCCAGTGAGGGTTGGCCCAATCTTCGTAACCTGCCCAGCGCATGTCGAACAGCTCGGTCCAGAGGGGGGCGTAGTGGGCCGTGAGGGTGTTCAAGCGGAGAGCACGCAGGAGGAGAGCGCTCGCGAGCGGGTGTTTCGCATTGGGAGCGGGCATCTTGCGGGCCTCCGCAACGCGCAGGTCGGAACGGCCGGTGATGCGCAGCAGGTAGTCGAGCGGTAGGGAAGCCCAGAAACCTGCAGCAAGCACGGTCAGGTGGTTGTCTGGCAGGGCCATTGAATGCACCGCGTCGACATGCGCAGGACCGGGCGGGATGAGAGCTGCTTGCAGGCTGCGGCTGGTGTTGAAGGGGATCATCCTCCGCCAGGCCAGCCGGAAGTACGTAGTGAACGGCTTTCCGAGCCAGGTGTCCTGAGCTGATAGGTACATCGTCTCGTCGGTGGCCCTTACATAGTTAGTCACCGGGATGTGGCTTTCGGGAAGCTCCATAAGCGCGAGCGAGTTCCAGTCCCTGTTACTCCGGCAAGGGATTCTCGGCTCCTTCGAGAAGGGAAGCGCCGATGCGAAGTGGGGCCCTTGAAGGATGACATCCATGAGTTTCGGGACGCCTTGGTTGCCCCAGCGGATCAGCCCGTCCTTTTTAGCTCCGGACTCCTCGTATCCCCTTGAGATCATGGGGTGGTAATCAGCCAGGCTACTGGGATAGGCGGCCAGCGCCTCGATCGCTCCCTGCTCGCCGACGAGAAGCGGGTACAGCAGAGGGGTCTGTTCCGCTTTAGCTGTCGAGCCTGTCAGATCCTGCCAACTGGTCAGCAAAGCAGCGTCCACACGTACCACGCGCTCGTGATGTGGTCGGATGTCCCATGAGCCGTTGTACTTGATGCCAGGGGCTACGCCGCGTCCGTCATGGGCCAGCGAAGCAGGCAGGACCTCGGCGTCGCGGAGCTGGCTAACGTGCAAGAAGTCCGGATCTTGTGACGTGCCGTAGATGTGCATCCCAAATTGCTGGGCACGGTCAAGATCTTCGAACGCCCAGTTGGCCGAGTTCACAAAGTGTGCGTGTACTCGTAGATGGCGATACGTGGCGGCCCGGATGATGCCCTCGTGAACCCCACCGAAGTGCGTGTCCGGATGGATCATGCCCGCACTGCCGTGTGGTGCGATGTGCTGCCACACTCGAGTCATGAAGGCCCGGTACAGGTCGCCCTGGGTGCCGACAAGGAGCGGATACGCAGCCGGGCTGCCTAGCGTGGCGACGGCCCCTGCGTGGGTGGCAAGCTCACCGAGGAGAAAAGCCTGGCCGTCCGCGTCTGTGGCCAGCACATCTTCCTTGCGGAGGTGCCATTCCGCCGCGCTCGGCTTGTCCGCCAGGACGAACCATGGCTCCAACTCCGCCAAGATCCCGTCCTCCTGCCACCGAGGCCGAACCCAAGGCGGATTCCCCACCTGCAAGTCATACCCACCCCGCGCAAATACCTGCGCAAAGTCCAGCTCCCAGTGGAAGAACCCCTGCGCCCTCGCCACATCCCCCGCAACCCCCGCCCAAGGGAACCGCAGCTCCAGCTGCTGAAAATGCTCCATGCCCATCAAGTCTGGCAGCGCATCCTCATAAGGCTCAAGCTCCGCCAGCGATCCGAACTCCGCCACCAGCGAGTCCGCCGGCACATCCTCCGTGCCGATGAGCGACTCGGCGAACTCCAGCCAGTCGTCCAGCCCCGCCAGCGGAACCACCGCCCGCTTCCGCACGCCCCCGATGGCCTCCTTGCGGCGCCCCGTCCGGCGGCGCTCCACCGAGGCCGCCGTCAGCTCGCCGGCGCCCGTCACCTCGCCGAACAGGTCGGTCGTCTCCCAGGACATCAGCACGCCGGACTCGTCCGCCGCCCGCAGCCCCTCAGCCACGGCCCCGGACGGGAGTTGGTCCAGCCCCCGCTCGTACACCGCCGCCGTACCGTCCAGCAGTCCGGCCTCCTGCACAGGCCAGAACCACAGCGCGCACCACGCGTCCATCAGCGTCTTCAGGCGCCAGTACGGGGTGTCCGGTGCCGTCAGGTCGGCGACGACCTTCTCCCGCTGTACCGCGACCTCCGGGGACCGCAGCCAACCGTCCTCCGCGCCCCAGACGTCGATCCGCCGCGAGATGTCCCGCTCGGAGATCTCCAGGCGCCGTACGACCAGTTCCCACAGGAACTCGACGCGCCGGGCCAGGGACTGAAGTCGCTCCGCCTGCTTGGCAGTTGGCGTACGCGTGATCATCTTGCGCCAGTTGCCCAGCGTGCGTGCCGTCTCCGGAGCGAGGGCTTTCGCCTCCTTCTCGGCCGCGACAGCGCCCCACTCCTTCGCGGGAAGGAGGAAGTGGTGGACGGCGTTCTCTGTGACCCGCTGCACCGAACCGCTCCGGGTCGTGCGCTCGGTCACCGTCGTCGGGAGGCCGTTCGCCGCCTCCGTCAGGGGGAAGCGTTCCGGGGTCGTACCTAGCCAAGCCGCCTTCTTCAGCTTCTCCGGCGGGTACACCTCGCGCCGGCCGCCGATCAGCGAGTTGCCGCGCCGCAGGTGCAGGCCGAACCACGGGGCCTCCATGCCAGGGTGCATGGTGTTGAGCCACAGGGACACCTCCGCCAGCTCCACGGCCGTCTCGTTGAGGTCGACGCCGTAGGAGTTGTGCAGGGCGACGTACGCCTTGGCCTTCTGGAGCTCGATCGCGTACTTCTCCGTGTCGATCGGCGTGCCCAGCTCCTCCTGGCGGCGCCGCAGGTACTCCGCCGCGACCTGGTTGATGGCCTCGTTGAGGAACGCGCCCGAGCCGAGCGCCGGCTCGCAGATCTTCCAGTCGAGCAGCTCGCGTGCCTCGGTCGTCGTGCCGTCCTGGTCCAGGCGGTGCTGGAGGGCCAGTTGGACCGTGACCTTGGTGAGGGACTCGGGGGTGTAGTACGAGGCGGAGGTCTGGCGGTCGCGGCCGGAGAGGCGGTAGACGAACGAGCCGGGGGTGTAGGTGACGCGGACGTCCTCTCCGGTCTCCTCGTCGCGGCGGTACACGAACACGTCGCGCGTGTAGTCGTCGATCTTCGACTTCGGGATCAGCCAGGAACCGTCCTTCGGATCGCCGCCCTTCGCGACCTCGTACAGATCCTCGTCGTCGGCCGCGATGAACCCGCTGTACGACATCAGACCCTCGTACACGGCCCCGAGCTGGTTGATGCCGAGCTGGGCGTACGAGATGAAGCCGCCGCGTTCGCCCTTCTTGCCGCGCGTGATCATCAGCAGGCGCAGCACCTTGTAGAGGGTGGCGTTGCGCAGCCGGGTGTCCAGGAGGCGGCCTGAGCTTTCAAGGCCGGACTCGGCGTCGTCCTCGTCGGAGTCGTCGTCGTGCGGGTGTGGGATCGCGCCCAGGCCGATCAGCCGGATCGACTCCGCCTCGAACAGCTTGGAGTGCAGCGGCTCGAAACGCAGGCCCACGTCCTCGCTGGCCTTGACGGCGTCCAGCTCGATGCCGTCGTCCGTATCCACGGCCGCGGGGCCATGTGTGCGGCGGGAACGGTAGCCCTCCTGGACCTTGCGGAAGAGCAGGTCCAGGGACTCGTACAGATACGTGCCCTGCCGGGACTTCTCGTCGACGAGGTCGCGTTCGGCGATCAGTTCGCCGAGGCGGCCGAGGCCGTAGCCCTGCTGGTACTCGGGGTAGTCGGCGGGCAGGATGCCCAGCTCGGGGCGGGCCTCCGCGTAGAGCAGGAACAGGACGCGGTAGAGGTAGCGGAGCGACTCGCGGGTCAACTGCTTGCCCAGATCGGGCAGTTCGCCGATGTCCTCGGGGCGTACGCCCTGGTCGCGCAGCCGGGCCAGGACCTCGCTCGCGATCAGCTCGACGCTGAGCCGCAGACCGTCGCGCAGTTCGCTGGAGACCCCCACCGCGTGCTTGGTGGACTTGCCGACGAGTTCCGCGAGGGGGTTCTCGCCGCCCTCCTCCGGTGTGCGCAGCGAGTCCGCGCCGAACAGGGCGGCGATCGTGTCGAGTTCGCCGCCCGCCTTGGTGTCGTTGCGTTGCAGGGCCGCGTCCAGGGAGACCGCGAGGTAGCGGCCCTCGCCCCACACCATCCGGTCCGCGAGGACGACGACCCCGCCGACCAGCAGCAGCACGTAACGCGGCGCGTCCTCGCAGGCGAAGAGGAACGAGGCGAGCTTCGAGCCCGTCGGCACGGTGTTCTGTCCGCTCAGCGGTACCGGTTCCAGGAGGCGGCCGGGGCCCTCCGGGTCGAGGGCGGCGTCCGGTTCGGCGGCCCAGCCGCAGTCGACCGCGACCAGGCCCTTCTCGGCGTGCGCCACCCGTACCTCGTACGGCTGGTCGGCGCGCGTGACCGTCATCGTGCGCGGCTTGGCGTCGTAGCCGAGGGCTCGCAGGACCTCGGCGTTCAGGGCGCGTACGCGCTCGGCCCAGGCGGGGGAGTCGTACGTCGCCGAGTCGTCCTCGGTGTCCTGGGCCGCCGCCGTACCGTCCTCGTCCTCGGGCAGCGCGAAGGAGGAACGGGCCCGGAAGTAGGGGCGGCGCAGTTCGCGCAGGCCCGCACGAGGGGTGACCGGCAGGGCGTCGGCGTCCGGCTCCCCCGAAGCCGTTCCGGATGTTCCAGACGTTCCGTCGGCCGCTGGCGAGTTGGCCGCAGTGGCCGCCCGCTCCGCCTCCGCCCTCGCCTCGTCCTCGCGCTGCTTCCAGGCGGCCAGCAGGCCCGACTTGAGGTCCTTGGGCAGCACTTCGGCGAGGTAGTGCGCCGAGAAGTAGTCTCCTCGGTTGACCAGGGAGTCGTACGTCATGTCCGGTCTCTTCTCAGGGAATCACAGGTCAGGAGGTCGGGCGGTCTGGCGGGCGTCGGCTCAGGCCGTGGACGGCGCCGGAGAGGATGCCTCCGGGTCGGGGACCAGAACGGCGAGGACCCGCAGCAGTGGGCGGCCGGTGGTCAGCAGCGAGTCCGCGAGCGAGGCGAGCGACTTCTTCGTCCGCTCCCCGACGAGGGTGGGCTGCTCCCAGTCGCCCAGACGGGCCTTGTAGTCATCGATGGGCTTGCGCAGCGGCTCGTCCCAGGCGTCGCGGTGCCGGTCGAGGAACTGTTCGGCGGCGGCCAGGGCGTCGGCAATGCCGGCCTCCAGCGCGGTCGTCTGTTCGCTGTGGCGCATGGGGTTCGCCATGGTCGGTCCGACCCCGGAGCGGCGCAGCAGCCCGACCATGTCGTCCTCGACCGTGCCGCCCCGCGTCACGCCCATCCACTTGACGACGGTCGGACGGCCCAACGCGTTGGAGTAGACGCCCTGCACGAGGTACGTGGGCTCGGGCACGTCGGCCGTGATGATCAGGGCCTCCTGGCGGCCTAGGCGGACCAGGACCTTGTCCGTGAGCCACTCCACCACCGGATGCAGATCCGTGAGCAGGGAGATCTCCGGCCAGCTGGACGTGGACGACTCCCGGGCCCGCTTCAGCGAGTGCTCGGCGAGCCGGCGGTTGAAGGTCACCAACAGCCGTTCCCGCAGGCGCTGTTCGCGTACGTAGTCCAGCGGGAGCGCCTTGAGACGGTGCACCAGGTCGGTGGGCGGGCGGAACGAAAGCAGCCCCGACTCAGTATCCCGGTGCAGGTCCAGGCTGGTGGTCGCGTCGGGGAACACCTCGCGCAGTGCCTCGTCGAGGAACTCAGCGGTGGAGGTGAAGAGACGCGGCACCACCGCGTTGCCCGACTCTGTGGAGCCGGAGTCCGCCCCGGCGCCTCCGTGGGCCGCTGCCGCGGCACCGTCCTCGGCCGGCGGTTCCGGATCACCCACCGAACCGAAGAAGTCCGCCAGGAAGTCGTCCATGACCGAGTCCGCCTCCGCCTCCGCCCGGCGCGCGTCCAGCGACTCGTCCACCGTACGGCCGCGCAGCAGATCCTGGATGAGGGACTTCTCCTCGGCCTCCGCCCGGTACAGACCCGTCACCGCTTCTGCCGAGCCCAGCTTGTCGTGCGCCTCCGCCTCGCGGTCCAGCAGCCGCTCCGCGACCACCGTGTCGTCCTTCGCGCCCTCGACCTCGCTGGTGAGGATGAGCGCGCCGAACTGCGGCTCGTGGGCCTGGCCGTAGCGGTCGATACGGCCGTTGCGCTGCTCGATCCTGATCAGCGACCACGGCACGTCGTAGTGGACGAGGTGATGACACTGGCGGTGGAGGTTGACGCCCTCGGACGCCACATCACCTGTCAGCAGGATGCGTACGGGCGCGTCCGCCAGACCGAAGTCCTCCACGCACTGCATCTGCTGCTCGTCCGACAGCCCGCCGTGCATCACCCGCGTCGACTCCTCGGCCGCCCTGCCCCGGAAACCGAGCGCGGCCGGAAGGACCGTACGCAGCCACTCAAGTGTCTGCACCCGCTCGGAGAACACCACGACCCGGGCGTCCGACTTCGGGCCGACCTTGACCGTCTCCCGCAGGTGCTCGACCAGCTTCGCGAACTTCGCGGAGTCCGCCTCGGTCATCCGCGCGGCCAGCTCCTGGAGCGTGCGCAGCGCGGCGAGTTCGGCCCGGGTCGCCGTCGGGTCGTCCTTCTTCTCCAGCGTCTTGACGCGCGCGGCCACCGTCGACTTCAGAGCGGCGTGCGAGGACAGGAACGACTTCAGCAGTGTGTACGGGAAAAGCGGCACGCCACTCACCGAGGTGCCGTTCTCGCCGGGCAGCCAGACCTCCGCCAGCTCCTCGAAGATCCTCTCCTCGGCGTGCCTGGCCGGGCAACGCAGCGATTCGGAGGGGCCACGATCCGCCCACTGGCCCTTCATCTGCTCGCGGACCTCGGGGCTGACCTTCGTACGGCGGATGAAGAGGTGCTCGATGTCCTGCGCGCGGTAGTGCTCCGGATCGCGGATCGCCGCCGGGTCGAGGAGGCTGATCAGCTCCGCGAACGACTTCGCGTCGCCGTTGTGCGGGGTCGCCGAGGCCAGGATCAGGGCGTCCGTGCGCGGAGCGAGGATCTGCGCGAGCTGGTTGCGCAGGGAGCCGCGGTTGATCAGGTTGTGCGACTCGTCGATGACGACCGCGTCCCAGTTGATGCGCTCCAGGTGATGCTTGTACTGGTCGGTGTTCTTCAGGGTGTCGATCGAGACGATGACCCGCTTGAAGTACGTGAAGGGGTTGCGGCCCGCCGGGATCTCGCGCTGGATCCGCTCGATACCGACCGAGTCCAGCCGTACGAGAGGGATCGCGAACCGGGTCCACAGCTCGTGCTGGAACTGCTCCAGGACGTGCTGCGGCGTGACCACCAGGATCCGCTCACCACGCCCCCGCCGGATGAGCTCGGCCAGCGTCAGCCCGATCTCCAGGGTCTTGCCCAGACCGACCACGTCCGCGATCAGCAGCCGCGGACGCAGATTGCGGCCCGACAGGGCCAACTCGGCCGGGCGGCGCTGGTAGGGGAGGGAGTCGAGGAGGAACGAGTCGGCGAGGGCCAGGCGGCGCTCGGACTGGGGCAGCGCGGTCTTCCGCAGGACCGCCTCCAGGAAGAGACGGGAGCGGCGGAAGTTCGACGACTCGTCCCGGACCAGCTTCGTACGGCGGGGGTCGATCAGCTCGATCGTGTCCAGGCCCGTGAAGAACACGGCCTCCTGGTCCCGTACGAAGTCGGACACGCCGACGACGTCGACCTTCGCGCCGTCGTGCTCGGTGCGCGCGGAGTTCCGCACGAGCCACACCTCGTCGCGCACAAAGACCTGAGCGCCCGCCGGAAACTGGTCCTCCCCGTCGGGGCGAGGGTCCACCGGTGCGGTGCTGCTCTGCTGGGCGGTCACCCGCTGCCTCCCGTGTCCGTCGTCCTGTGCTGTTGTCGCGGTCGCTGCCCAGCTCGGGCCGACGTACCGCTCACGCTGTTGTACCGCTCCACTTTGCCGTACGTACGGCAAAGTGCGTGAACCACCCTCACTGGGACAGACCCGCAGGTCAATGAATGAGGGCGCGACCAAGCCCGTGGAGGTTCCCGGCCTGGCGTCGGCGGGGCGTGCAGGGGTCAGAACGCGGCCCGCGCCGAGTAGGCCTCGCGCAACTGCTGGGCGGTGCGCCGGGCCTGGGCGGAGTGGCGCAGCGAACGGGCCCGGGGCTTGCCGTCGGGACGAGCCCGTCGGGGTGTGTCCTCCTGCGCCGGGGGCGTCGGTTCCTGCTGTGCGGGCTCGTCCGCCGCCTGGGACGGCGGGGTGAGGAGCACGGTGGGGTGGGCATCCGGGACAGACACATCCGGGATCGTCGTAGCGGCCGGGGTCTCGTCGTGGGACGGCGCGACTGTCGGATCGAGCGCCGTGGGGGTGGAGGTCCCCGTGCTGTCGGCCGGCGGTGCCGGCAGCAGGGTGGGGAAGTCCTGGGGTGGTGCGGCGGTGTAGGTGGTGAGACGGCGGCGCGCCTGGGCGAGCTTCAGCCCCTGCGCCTCGACGAGGGCACGGCACTGCTGGACGACCTCAGTGAGGGCCGGGCGGTCCTGTGCGTCGTGGGACAACATGGCCGTCAGCAGGGGGACGAGCTCGGGCGGGGCGCCCGTCAGATCGGGGTTGGTCGCCGGGTCGGTCACCATGTGGAACAGCACGTGGATGTTGTTCGCGTGATACGGCAGATGGCCCGTGGCCGCGAACAGCAGCAGCGCGCCGAGCGCGTACACGTCGACGGCGCTCGTCAGCGGCTTCACACCGTTTGCCTGCTCCGGCGGCATGCAGGAAGGCGTACCGACGACCGTGTTGGCGGCGGTGAGGGAAACGCCCGACTCGGCGAAGACGGCGAGGCCGAAATCGATGATCTTGGGGCCGTTCGGGCCGAGCAGGATGTTCGCGGGCTTCAGATCCCGGTGCAGCAGCCCCTGCTTGTGCACATAGCCCAGACCCTCGGCGAGCGTCGCCCCGAGTGACAGGACGAGGAGAGCGGGCAGCGGGCCGTGCGTCGACACATGCTTGCCGAGGTCCGGCCCGTCCACGTACTCGGTGGCCAGCCAGGGCTGCTCCGCCTCCGCGTCCGCGTCGAGGAGCTGCGCGATCCGCGCACCCCAGACCGTCTTGAGGATCTCGATCTCCTGCGCGAAACGCAGCCGAGCCGTCGAATCGACCACGGACGGCTTGATGACCTTGACCGCTGCGGGTTCGCCGCCCGGCGATTCACCGAGATACACCTGACCCATACCGCCCTGGCCGACCCGGCCGAGCAGCTCAAAGCCGCCGATGTGGGCGGGATCCTCGGGGCTGAGCGGCGTCGTCTGCACTTTTGTCCTTCGGTCGGGTCCCTCATGGGGGAACTGTCGAAGAGGGTGGGGAACAAGCTAGTCGATACGTCCGACAGCCCGCCGCGTCTGGCGGCCACATCCCCCGGCGGAGGCCTGCACTCGCTACCGGCTTGGAACAGGTTGCGCACAGCGGTAGCCAGAGGGTCCAGATCGTGGCTGCAACGCACTGGTGATCCGTCGACAGGTGCGCACCGGATAGGTTCCGCTTCAGACCGTCTTAGCAGTCGGCACTTTTCCGGCGTACGGCGCCCAGGTGTTCGGCGCGTT
Organism: Streptomyces sp. NBC_00576; assembly: GCF_036345175.1. Classification (NCBI taxonomy): domain Bacteria; kingdom Bacillati; phylum Actinomycetota; class Actinomycetes; order Kitasatosporales; family Streptomycetaceae; genus Streptomyces; species Streptomyces sp. NBC_00576. The sequence goes on from NZ_CP107780.1 coordinate 8,148,881, forward strand.
CCGCCGCGTCGCGGAGCGGCTTGCGGGCGCGGGCGGCGATGAGGTGGGGGGTTGCTGCGGCTGGAGTTCAGTGATGCGGGCTCGGGTCGGCCCGAAGTGCGGGCGCCCGGTGATAAGGGAGACCTGCGGGCGGGGATTGTTGCTCGTCGAGGCGTTGGCTCATCGGTGGGGAGTTGAGGAACGCGTGGGTGGGATCGGGAAGACGGTGTGGGCCGAGCTGAAGGCGCCGGACCTCGTGGCCGAGCCCGTGGGGAAGGAGGTCGCGGCGGTTCTGGTGCGGCCTGGGCGGCGGGTGACGGTGTGGGGTGAGTGGCGCGCCTGCCATCCGCTACGAGGCGACCGTGCTGGTCGCAGTTCTCGGTGAGAGGTTGTGACCAGCATTTTCGCGGCCGACGTCAGTCCGTGTAGTGGTATCGAGCCTTGAGGATCTTGACCTGTTTGTCGTCGGCTCGGTAGACGAGGCGGTGTTCGTCGTCGATGCGTCGCGACCAGTAGCCGGACAGGTCCCCCTTGAGCGGTTCGGGCTTGCCGATGCCGTTGAACGGGTCGCGCTGGATTTCGGCGATGAGGCGGACGACACGGCGCGTCATCTTGCGGTCGGTCTCCAGCCAGTGCTGGAAGTCGTCCCAGGCGGCCGGGTCGAAGTTGACGTCCCTCACTCCTCACCGGCCAGTTCCTGGAGTTCCTCCAGGGTCTTCGTGACCCCTGTCTGGCCCGCCCGGTCGCGGGCGACGGCTTCCATGAGACGGCGGGCGTTGGCCGGGGAACGTAGGAGGTAGATGGTCTCCTGCCAGGCGTCGTAGTCCTCTGCGGACATGAGTATGGCGTCGCCGTTCTTGGAATGGATGCGTACGGGCGCGTGGTCGTCGTTGACCTTCTTGATCAGGGGGAAAAGGTCCCTGCGTGCCTCGCTTGCGGTGAGGGCCATGACGCACATCCTCTCTCAGACTGGTACTTAATACCGTACCGGACTGGTACGGAAATCCGTACGGGAAGCATGGCGAGATACGCCCGGGATATCCCGGCAAGCCGTGAGGTGGCGGCGACCCAGCCCCCTCACACCGGATAAGCCGTATGAACGATCTTGCACACCGCGACGATGGTGTCCCAGTTGTCGGAGACCCAGTCGCCGATCTCCTCGTACCAGCTGCGGTTCTGGATTCCGGCGTCGGAGGCCTCGTCGAGTTGCCGCTTGGCTTCGCCGGCCGCCTCCTCGCGCATCTTCCGCGCGTCCTCGGCCATCTTCTTCGCCGCATCCAGCGCGCTGGAGGCCGAGGTGACGTCCGATTGAGCCGAGCTCTGCGCGGACTTGGCGTTCTGCGCGTCCCGGGTGGCCGCCCGCACCTTCGCCTCGTCGGGTTTGTCGACGTCCTTCGAGCCGGTCGGGTCGTCCTTGTACTTGTCGGCCTCCTTGGTCGCCCGGCCCATCCACGAGTCGGCGGACGACAGACGGGACTTGGCGGACGAGAGGTCGGACTGCGCCTCCCGCCCCTTGGCGAGTGCCCTGTCCGCGAGCGCCTGGGCGCGCTCGAGCTGCGGCCAGTACCCCGCGAGCGCGTCCCCGGCCAGGTCGTAGGACTTCTTGAGCTTCTGCAGGTTCTTCGGAACGCTGGAGAACTCGTCACGGAAGACATCGGCGGTCTTCCCGACCGACGTCAGAATGGCGTCTTCCCCCGCCATCCCCTTCACCAGCCGGAGTGCTTCCGAGACGTCGTCGGCGAAGTCGTGCAGGATCCTCGCCAGGGACCGTACCCGGGTCGGGTCGCCCGGCGTCGGGTCCTTGTCCAGATCAAGAACGTGCCAGTCCGTCGGCCGATATCCCACGTTCGTCCCCCGTCGCACTGCTTCACTCAAGGTCACTCAAGGCGCGTATGCCTCAGCAAAGTTACTCGATCCCTGCTCGTAGACTTCGGGCGTGAACGACAACGATGTGACGCCCGGCGATGCCGCTTCCCATCGGCCCCACTGGGATCGGTCGAGCCCGGCGGAGCTGAAGCAGCTGGCCGAGTCACCCCGGCGGAACTGTACGAAGCGGCACCGCAGTTGAGCCTCACGGCGTTCGGCGAAGGGCCCGCGGGGCTCTCCGCGGCGCAGGCCGTCGGACGGATCGCCGATGCTCTCGCCGACACGCGCTCCAGGGACTGCGCGAGGTTTGCCGTGGACGTTGCGGGGCTGCTGCCGGGCGGGCCCGAGGGCCGGGAGGAAGGCGACCGGGTGCGGCGCTCGGTGGCCGAGAAGCTGGTCAAGGCCCAGCAACTGCGGGATCTGGAAGCTCTGTTCGGGGAGCTGCCGGAGCGGCTCGATGACCCTGCGGTGGAGGTACGGGCCTGCATCCTCGGCGAGCTCGCCATGATCGGCGCCGGGCGAGGTCGGCCCGTCCTGGATGCCTACGCGGAGAGGCTGCGCGAGCTGGGGCACCCGCTGGCCCGGTTGCCGAGGACTCGCCTGGACGTCGAGCACCGGTTCGGGGTCCGCGTACGGGGCCTCGGGGCCGTGAAGACCCCCGACCAGCTGCGGTCCCGCTTCCCGGAGATTCCCCCCACCGACAGGGCCGCCGTGGTCGGACGTACGGCCGTTGAGAGCCCCGACGCCGGGCGCGCGGGGGTGGCTGCCGAGCCCTTCACCGTCAGTGGCTGGTCCCGGGAGCCCGAGGTGCGTTTCTTCACGTTGGCGGGCCCGCTCGATCCTCGCGACTTCAACATCGCGTTCATCAAGGAACTGCCCCTGGAGTGCCTGGAGGGTGAGGGCACGCGCCGGGGCGGTGCCCTCACCTGTCACACCACAGTCGACGATGTGATCAATGAACTGTTCGCGGCAGCGCACAACGGCGGGGTGAACGGCCAGGGGCAGGGTGCCGCGTACGCCCGACTGCACGCCTGGAACAGTCTGTACGCGTTGATGGGGTTGCCCGACGACCTTCCGTTCCCGGAGGCGGTGCGGCACGCCGCCGACTGTCGGTGGCTGCGTTTCATGGCGTTCACAGACTGGTTCCACCACGACACGGCGGACGTGGCCTTCGCCGTACTCGATCCTCGTCGTACCCGGGTCGCGGTGCTGGCGGCGACGGACACCGACGCCGACGCCCACTTCTAGTTCCGTCACTTCCGTGACAGGGCGACGCGTTCCTGCCAACTCGGCGCCCCCAGAGGGATCTTGGGCTCGTCAACTGTTGACCCAGCCACCCCACCTAGCAAGACTGATCATGACGTCGGCGGTGAGGCGAGGCACCCCCGGCTCAAGCGATGAACCGGGGACGCAGGGGATGCAGGGGGGGCGACCAGGGCCGAACAGGCGGCCCTCTAAGGAAAGTTGACGATGAGACCCATAGCGATGCCCTCGATGCCCTCGATGCCCGCGCTCCCCCCGATGCCATCAGCCACCAGACTGGTCGCCTCGGCAGCCACCGCGCTGCTCCTGATGGCCGCCCCACTCACCGCCCCCTCAGCCCTTGCCGCCGCCGCCGACACCCCCACCCCCGGAGCGGCAAGCACCGCGGCCGCCGACCTCACCTGGTCCCCCATCACCTTCGGTCAGTCCACCGACCTCAACTTCGCCTCCAACGTGCTCCCCGAGAAGGTCGGCACCAACTACGCCAAGCCCGAGCACCCCGGCACCCTCGACGGCCGGATCGAGTTGGAGAGCCGGGGTGGCAAGCTCGCGCCTGGGCACGACGGCCTCACCTTCTACCAGACCGCCCTGAATCCGAAGACCGACAACTTCGTCCTCACCGCCGACATGACCGTCGAGCAGTTCGGGCCGGAGACCGGGGCAGCCGTCAACTCGGCCGACAGCGCCGGGATCATGGTGCGTGACGTGAACGGGGCGCCCCGTCAGGAGCCGATGGTTCTGGGGTTCGAAGAGGTGCCCGCCGCCTCCAACATCTTCGGCGCCGGCATGATGAAGACCGGGCTCAGTGGCTTCAGCCGCACCGGTGTCGTCAAGCCCTACGGCAACCCCGGCGGCGCCCTCAAAGCCACCACCTTCACCAAGGACGCCAAGTACGCGCTGCCCACCGGCACGCCCGTCACCCTCCGACTGGAGCGCACCGACACCGAGTTCGTGATGTCGGCGACCTTCACACACGCCGGCGAGCCCGCCACCTTCGTGCAGCGGGTGGCCGGCGCCGACTGGGTTCAGGACATCGATCCCGACCACATGTACGTCGGGTTCTACGCCGCCCGTAACGCCAAGGTCAGCTTCGCCAACGCCCGCCTTGAGCTGAGCGAGGCGCACACCCAGCCCCGTACGCCGGTTCAGACGACCCCCGTGGCGCCCGCCCTGACGCTGTTCTCGGCGCCCGAGACCAGCACCCGTGACTACACGATCCGGGCACGCCCCAACTACGACGGCACCCTCGTCGTCACCGACACCAGCAGTGGTGAGCGGATCGCCGAGGCGCGGGTAGCCGCGAACGAGATCTTCGGGCAGCAGGTCCAACTTGCCGCCGATCAGACCGACTTCGTTTTCGATCTGACCTTCACGCCGGACGCGGCCTCGTCTCCCGGTACCCCGGTCAGCAAGTCGCTCAAGGTTGTCAGGAAGGCGTACGGCGAGAAGGGCGACGGGCGGGTCATCCACGCCTCCCCGGGCGGTACGGGCGCGGGCGCCGGTACCGTCTCCGATCCCGTCGATCTCGCCACCGCCCTCAAGTACGTCGCGCCGGGCGGTGAGGTGCTCCTGCACGGCGGGACCTATCAGCCGGCCGGCACGCTCAACCTCGATGCCTCGTACAGCGGGCTCGACGGGAAGCCCAAGACGCTCAAGCCGTACCGGAACGAGTCGGTCGTCATCGACGGGCGCGACGCCCTCGACGTCGTGCTGCGGCTCGATGCCGACCACTGGAACGTGCGCGGCTTCCACATCACCCACGCGCAGGCCAACGCCATGCGCGTCAGCGGTAGTTACAACCTCGTCGAGCGGATGCTGTTCGACTACAACGGCAACACCGGCTTCCAGATCACCGGCAGCGGCAGCGACCCGGCTCTGTGGCCGTCGTACAACCTCGTCCAGGGCAACGAGTCGCACGACAACCGGGACGTCGACGACGAGAACGCCGACGGGTTCGCCGCCAAGCTCGGGGTCGGCGCCGGCAACGTCTTCCGGGGGAACATCGCCCACCACAACATCGACGACGGCTGGGACCTCTACAACCGTACGAACGAAGGCGCCAACCTGCCGATCACCCTGGTGGACAACGTCGCCTACGCCAACGGCCGCCTGAGCAACGGGTACGACGAGGACAGCAACCGGGGGAGCGGATTCAAGCTGGGCGGGGAAGGGCTGCCCGTCGACCACGTCGTACGGGGCAACATCGCCTACGACAACAACCTCGACGGCTTCACCGACAACTTCAACCCGGGCCGGATGACGCTGACCGGCAACACGTCCTTCGACAACAAGCGGTTCAACTACATCGCCCGCTTCAATCCGTACTTCACGGCGGACGAGCAGGGCGTCTACCGCGACAATCTCTCCTTCCGCACGGCGGGCGGGCCTGGCGGTGCCGAACCCGTTCGGGACTTCCTCTCGGGAGACGTCGACCGTACGAACGTCCTCTTCGACGGGGAACAGGCCGTGAACTCCGACGGTACGACGTTCGCGACGGCCGCCGACTTCTGCTCGCTCACCCCGCCCGCCACGTACGAACGGAACCGGGACGGCACTCCGCGCCACGGCGCCTTCCTCCGTCCGACCCGCCACAGCCCGTTGAACACGGCGGGCACGGACGGTTCCGTTGTGGGGGCGCTGGCCGCCGGGCGGCGCTGACCGCCAGGCTGTAGTTGTCCTCGCGCGGCTCCGCTTCTACGGAACTCTGACCAGCGCCGCCGTCAGTTCGCCCCTGCGGCGGATGCCCAACTTGCGGTAGGCGCTGGTCAGATGGGTTTCCACCGTGCGTCGGGCCAGGTGCAGCGACTCCGCGATCTCCGTGTTCGTACGGCCCTCCGCCGCGAGTTGCGCTATCCGGCGTTCGCTCGCCGTCAGCGTTGTCGCCGTGCTGCGGGCGCCGCTCTCGCGGAGGGACTCGTCGGCGGCGGAGCGCAGGCTTACGGCGCCCAGGCGTTCGGCCCGTTCGGCTGCCTCGCGCAGCGACTTGCGGGCGCGGGTGCGTTCGCCGGTGGCGATGAGCTGGCGGCCCCGGGCGATCAGGGCCGGGATCAGTTCCGTTTCGACGGAGGCCTCGCGCAGGACTCGTACCGCCTCGTCGGTCAGGTCGAGGCCATGGCGGCCGCCCGTCGCCGTGCCGAGTACCCGCAGCGAACGGCCCACCAGGCGCGGGGTGTTCCACAGCCGGGCCAGCCTGAGCTCCTCCTCGGCCAGTGCGAGCGCCTCCCGCGGGTGACCGAGGGCCAGTTGGCACTGTGCGGCGGCGGCCCGCCAGGGGGTGACCACCGGGCTCAGTACGTCGCGGGCGGACTGGCGGCGTCCGCATTCCAGGAAGTCACCGAGGGCGCCGGCCGCATCGCCGGAGGCGCCACGCACCACGCCCCGCGCGTACAGGAAACGGTTCAACTCCCAGGAGTCGTGCGCCTCCCGCAGGTCGAAGGCGGCGGCGAGTTGCCTGGCCTCGTCGAGGCGGCCGGTCTCGACGAGTGCGAGCAGTACGTGCGCCTCCATGTTCGTCGGTCCGGTGCCGGAGCCCGTGCCGGTGCCGGTGTTGGTCCCGATCCCGATCCCGATCCCGCTTCCGGATCCGGTGCCGGGCTCAGTCGCAGCCTTGGCTTCACCGGGCCCGGTCGCCCACCCCAACCCGAACCTGAACCCCGGTCCGGACCCGGCAGCGGCACCGGCCCCCGTCCCGGCACCTTCCCGCCGCTCCCTCCGCCACGACTCCGGATCGCTCAGCAGCTGCCCGTAGTCACCGCGGGCGGCGGCTATGTCGGCGCGTACGTTCAGCAAGGCCTCGTGCATGGGGTGGAGCAGCGTCGGGCGTTGGCCGGTCAGGCCTCGGTCCGTCAGGCGTTCGGCCTCGTCCAGTTCGTCGGCCCACTGGGCCACCGCCGCCGCCGTGCCGAGCAGGAAGGGTTCCGCCAGTGGGCCGGCCGGCTCCGCGAGCAGGGCGCGTACCTGCTTCATGGCGGCGTCCGCCGAGGTCAGGCCAGCTGTCGCCTCGTACCGTACGAGGAGGGCGCGGCCGGCGGGGCCGAGTGACTGCGGGGAGTGTTCGGCGGTGTCGCGCAGCCAGCGGTAGATCTCCTCACGGATCGTCTGGTCGTGGTCGGAGAGGAGCGCCGAGGTCGTCTGGACCGTGCGGAGGAGATCCGGGTGGTCCGTCAACTGGCCGTCCAGGTTACGGAGAAGGGTCACCGCAGCGCGTGCCTCGCCACGTCTGGCCAGTGCCGTGCCCAGTGCCACCGCCGCCTGTACGCGGTACTGCGGCAGGCCGGGCAGGCGCATCGCCTCCGTCAGGCGGGGGATGCCCGCCGAGGAACGTACGGCGGCGAACTCCAGCGAGCCCAGCTCGGTCAGCACCTCGGCCCGGCGCCCCGCCGACATCGGCTCGGTCAGCGCTCGGCGCAGCAGGACAACCGCGTCGTCGGTACGGTCGTCGCGGACCGCGCCGGTGGCCGCGTCGAGCAGGGCGTCCGTCGCCCACACCTCGTCCACCGGGCCCGACCGCAGGAGCTGCCCGGCGACCGTCTCGGTCGGGTCGCCGCGTCGCAGCATCGCCTCGGCCGCCGCCCGGTGTGCCGCGTGCCGGTCGGCGGCCGGCCAGCCGGTGAGGACCGCGTCCCGCAGCAGGGGGTGGGCGTAGCGGGGGCGCCCGTCGGCGTCGTGGCGCAGCAGGCCGAGCCGCGTCATGGCGGTCAGCCAGCCCCGTACCCGCGCCGGATCGGCCCCGACGGCCCCGGCGGTCTCGGTGAACAGCTCGACGTCGGCGCCCTCCGGCAGCTCGTCCAGCGCGGCGAACACGCGCGCCGCGTCGGCGGTCGCGGCCCCGGCGCAGTCCAGCCACCAGGACACCGCCGCCGGGTACGCCCCCGGATACAGCGCCGCGCACGTCTCCGGGAGCGCCGCCGGTGCGCCGGTGGTGGCGTTCAGGTCCTCCAGGAGGGCGCGCAGCAGCAGCGGGTTGCCCGCGCCCGCCCGTACGTAGTCCGCCACCCACTCCTCCGGCGCGTCGCCGACGGCCGAACGCACCAGGTCCGACGCCGCGTCGCCGCTCAACGGGGCGAGCGTGTGGGTGCGTACGAGGGCGGGGGAGAGGGTGTGGACCAGGCCGGCGGTCGGCGGGTCCACGTCGTACTGGCTGCGTTCCGTCACCAGCAGCAGTACTGGTAATCGGTCGACCCTGCGCGCCGCCTCGGTCAGCCAGCAGCGCGAGTTCTCGTCCGCGAGGTGTACGTCGTCCACGGCGACCAACACCGGGCCCCCGGCCGCGTACTCGCGCAGCAGCCGCCAGAGCCGGGCGGCGGCCGGTAGCGACTCGTCCGGAGCGCCGGTGGTCAACTCTTCTGCGGGCAACTCCTCTATGGGGGACAGGAGTTGCTCTACGACGGGGAGGTGGTCGCCGGTCGCGACGCTGCCCCGGGGAGAACAGCGGACGCGCAGAACGCGCATGCCGTGCGCCTCTGCATGGGCGGTGGCGGCCTCCAGGAGTGCGGTGCGGCCGGTGCCGGTGGCGCCGCGCAACAGGACCAGGCGGCCCGTTCCCTCGCGGGCGCGGGCTGCCTCGTCGGCGATCAGCGCCAGGGCCTCCCGGCGTTCATACAGCGCTGAGGGCGCGGATGACGATGACTGCATGCCTGCCTCCTGTCTTGGGTAGGTACTGGCCGGCCTCGTGGTCGAACTGGTGGCCGATCTCGTGGTGTGTCTCGTGGTGGTCCACGATTGCGTGCGCCCCATGTGGGACAGAAGTGTTGGGTGTGCACGTCTGCCACCGACCCCTCGAAGGTGGCGGCACCTGACCCTGGGGGCAGTTCTTGCGCACCACACAAAGCACCACAGGCCCTGGCGCGGGGGTCGGGGCCGGTACGAGGGCAAGTACCGGGCCGTCCGAACCCGGACGCCGTGTACCCGTGGCCGTGCACGCGGCCGACCCGATATCCCGCGCCGGTGCGGTCAGCCAGCTGAGGCAGCACCCGGTGGTCGAACTCCGGGACGAAAAAGACAGCGGCCCAGGTGTCGTGGCCCTGCTGGTCAGCGAGACCCTCGACGAGGCGACCCTGTCGCGGCTGCGCCGACTCGTCCGCAGCGAGGGAGCCAAGGCCGTTCTCGTGGTCGGTGTCCTGCGTGAGAACGAACTCCTGGACGTCATCGAGTGCGGCGTCGGAGCCATCGTCTGGCGCCACGAGGCCACCGGACACCGGCTGGCGCAGGCCGTACTCGCCGCTGCCCGTGGGGACGGCGACCTGCCCTCCGACCTGCTCGGCCGGCTCATCAGCCAGGTGGGCACGCTGCACCGCACGGCGGCCGGCCAGCCCGGTGCCCCCACCTCGGGCCTCGCGCCGCGCGAGGTCGATGTCCTGCGCCTCGTCGCCGAGGGACTCGACACGGGGGAGATCGCGGGCAAGCTGTCCTACTCCGAGCGCACAGTCAAGAACGTGATGCATGGACTCACCACCCGGCTGCATCTGCGCAACCGGGCGCACGCTGTGGCCTATGCCTTGCGCGAAGGCTACATCTGACCGAACGGGCAATCGAACACGACGCGCGGGCACCAACTCATGCCCGCCGCCCGTCCCTTGCGTGCCTGGCCGCGCCTGCGGATGCCTGCGCGGGCGGGCGCCGACGACGGAACGCTGACTTCGCTTGCTTCGCTGACTTCGCTTGCTTCGACGGGGGTCTGCTCGGCGGATCTGGTGGAGGGCCCGGAACGGGAGTACCGCAAAGCGTCGTGCCGGTCAGGATGCAGGGCCCAGTGAGCGTTCCCTGACCCGTTCCAGGTGGGTCGTGAAGACCTCCCGGGCGTCCGGGGTCAGGGTGCGCAGGGCCACCAGCGCCGTGAGGGCGACGTCGCACAGCTCCGCCTGGACGTCGTCCCAGGTGTGAGTGGTCCCCTTGCGCGGATTCTGGCCGGTCGCGCCGATCACCGCCTGCGCGACCTCGCCGACCTCCTCGGTCAGCTTGAGCATGCGCAGGAGAAGGGCTTCGCGGCCGGGATGCGCCTGGTTGGCCTCGAGCCAGGTCCAGAGGTCGTCGATCGTTGCCCAGACGTTGTCATCGGCCATGGGAGAAGCCTCCCATGTGGCCTCGACCGCCAGAATCCGTTTCTGCTCTCCTGATTCCCTCCCCCTTCTCTCCTCAGGAGTTTCATCTTTCAATAGGAGTTTCATCTCGGAAGCAACACCGATCCGTTGGCTCGGACCCCGTGTTCCCGCCACACGTCTTCCTTTCCCGAGAGCAGGAGAAGCCTCATGACCGACATGATCGCTGTGGCCTACCGCGACGAGACCACCGCCCGGCAGGTGCTGGCCGAACTGCATTCCCTCAACACGGAGCACTCCCTCCACCTTGCCGACTCGGTCCTGGTCACCCGCGACGAGGAGGGCAAGGTCGAGATTCACTCCTCGGGCAACCCGGTCGTCTCCGGCGCCGTCTCCGGCGCAGTCTGGGGCGGCCTGATCGGACTGCTGTTCCTGCAGCCGCTGCTGGGTGCCGCGATCGGTGCCGCAACCGGAGGTGTCACTGCCTCGATCACGGAGAGCGACGACGACAACGCTGCCTTCATCGCCCAGCTCGGCCAACGCCTGCAGCCTGGTGGTGCGGCCGTGGTCGCCCTGGTCATTGACGCCACAGAAGAAAAGGTGCTGCCCCGGATCGCCGGTTTCGGCGGCGATCTTCTGCACGCCTCGCTCACCCTGGCCGAGGAGCAGCGACTCCGTTCAGCGATCAACCCCCGGCCCCACCCGGCCGAATGGCCCGCGGCCTGACCCCGACGCGCGTGGCGTCAGCGGCCCGTCACTGACGCCGCGCAACGCACCATGCCGGTCATCCCCGTCAAGGCCGCCGTCGGCTTTCTGCTCTCGGTGGGCGCCTCGCTCGGGCTGGTCGTCGCCGTCTTCCAGGGGGGCCGGCTGGCCGACGTCCTCGACGTACCGCACAGCGGCCCCGTCGTCAGCTTCCTGCCGGTCATCCTGACCGGCGTGCTGTCCGGACAGGTCATGGACTACGAGGTGTTCCTCGCCTCCGGCGTGCACGAGGAATGGGCCCACACCGGCCGGGCCCGCCGGCCGGTCGTCGACGGCGCGCGGCACAGCGTACGAGTCGTCACGAGGCCGAGTGCGAGTGCAGAGGTAGAGGCAGAGGTAGAGGTAGAGGCAGAAGCAGGGGCGGAGGGCGGGACCGAAGCTGGAGCGGGGATCTAGACCTCGGTCGCCTCGGAGAAGGAGCCCGAATTCACGCGACCGAATCCGTGATCCTTCGTCAGGTTCCTCGCGGTCCCGGTAGAGGGCCGTCGGCCTCCGGGCCCGGCCTCAGCAGGACCAAAGAGCAATCTGCCGTCAGAATGCCGGGACGGTCGCCAGATTCAGCCGGCCGCGGGCCAGTGCCACAACTGCGGCGATGAAGGCTTGCAGGCAAGTTGTCTCGGCCTTCTCGTCGGGGTGGGTCAGTCGCTGCATGACGAGCCCGTCGAAACCGGAGAGGAAGAACCGCGCGACTGTTTCCGCGGGCTGGGCCAGGGGTTGACCTGTGCGCTCGGCGGCCTGCGTCACGAGCCTCGCCGTCACTTCGACCACGCCCCGATAGTGGCTCTCAAGAGCTTCGTTGAGTGCGGGCGTGCGCAGTGCGAACACGCTCAGCTCCGTGAGGAGGAGGTGGTGGCCCGGCTTCTCGCGCACGGTGCTCCAGAGGGCCGAGGCCAATGTGCCGACCGTCTCCTCGAATCCGGCGTCCTCCGGAACGGACTGCTCGACCTGCGCCACCAGCTCCGCCGTGAGCTGTTCCATGACGGCGCGGTAGAGCTCCTCCTTCGTGCCGAACGTGTAGTGCACGGTGGCTTGGGCGACGCCCAGTTCGGTGGCGATGGCACGTGTGCTGCCGGCCGAGACCCCTTCTCTCGTCATGAGGTCGATCGCTGCTTTGATCAGTTGAGGGCGGCGCTCGGCCGCTGAGACATGAGCCATGAGCCCATCGTATCGACTTAGTCTTTCGAGCAAGTCGATTGAGCAGGCAGTCGTCGGTTCCACATGGTCGCCCCTGCTCCGCTGCTCCCATGCTCTTCTGCTCCCGTACTCCTCTACTCCTCGAACAGCGGTTCCTGCGTGCCCTGTTGACGCTCCCGTACTCGCCGGTTGCGCGCCCCCACGACCAGCGCCGTGACCGCGGCCGTGCCGGCGAGGGCCGCCGGGACCATCCAGCCGCGGTCGACTACGTGGCCCAGCGCGTGGTCCAGGGAGAGCCGGCCCGGGCCCGCCACCGCGAGGCCCGCCGCGGCGAGGCCCAGGGTCGCCGCGTACTCGTAGCCGCCGCTCGCGTTGAAGAACCCGTTGGGCGCGTGCACGGCGGTGGCGCCCGCCATCGCGCCCGCTGCCGCCGCGCCGGCCGCCGGAGTCGCCAGGCCCAGCGCGAGCAGCACACCGCCGCCCGTCTCCGCGAGGCCCGACGCCGTGGCGCTGGCCTTCCCGGGTTCGTAGCCGACGGACTCCATGAAGGCGCCGGTGCCTTCGAGGCCGTGCCCGCCGAACCATCCGAACAGCTTCTGCGTGCCGTGCGCCGCCAGCACCCCGCCCGTCCCCAGACGGAGCAACAGCAGCCCCAGATCACGCCGGTCGTATCTGTGGTGTCGTCTGTTGTGTCGGCCGTAACAGGTCATGCCTCCACCGTCGCACCGATCCCGTCCACCGCACCCGCGGAGGTCGTCCGTGCCTGCCGTTCGGGTGGCGGGTGCCCGGGGGCGGTGCCAGTGTGGCCGGCATGACGATTCAGACCGCCAAGCTCAGCGACCCGGCCGTCCGGGCCTTCGTCGACGCCGTGAACGCGCACGACCGCGAGGCCTTCCAGGCCGTCCTGGCACCCGACGCGACGATGTCCGACGACGGCTCGGACCGTGACCTCACCGACTGGGCCGAGCGCGAGATCTTCTCCTCCCACGGGCACATGGACGTCGCCAACGAGCGGCGAGGAGGCCATGTCCTCGTCGCCAACTACAGCAACGACACCTGGGGCGAGATGCGCACGAAGTGGAGCTTCACCGTCGACGACGGCCGCATCCTGCGCTTCGAGACGGGCCAGGCCTGACAGCCGGCCGTACGAGCCGCCGGTACGTCCCCCTGCTACGTCCCTTGCGCTGAAGTGGGCTCCAACTCCTACTGTCCTGACCCATGGAGACCACGGACAGCACAGGCAGCACGGACAGCACAGGCACGACACAGGCCTTCGCGAACCGGACCCTGGGCCGCAGCGGTATCGAGGTCAGCCCCCTCGGCTTCGGCTGCTGGGCCATCGGCGGTGAGTGGGCAAGGCCCGACGGACAGCCCCTCGGCTGGGGCAAGGTCGACGACGACGAGTCCGTACGGGCGATCCGGCGCGCCCTCGACCTGGGCGTCACCTTCTTCGACACGGCGGACGTGTACGGCACCGGACACAGCGAGCGCGTCCTCGGCCGCGCCCTCGGCAAGCACCGTACGGATGTCGTGCTCGCCACCAAGTGGGGAAACCTCTTCGACGAGCGGACACGGATCGCGGACGGCCAGGACGACAGCCCCGAGCACGTCCGCCGCGCCCTCACCGCCTCCCTCGCCCGCCTCGGCACCGACTACGTCGACCTGTACCAACTGCACCTGTCTGAGGGCGACTTGGGCGCGGCTGCCCAACTTCGGGAAGTCTGCGAGGAGTTGGTCGCCGAGGGGCTCATCCGCGCCTACGCCTGGAGCACCGACGACCCGGCCCGTGCCGCCCTCTTCGCCCAGGGGCCGCACTGTGCCGCCGTACAGCACTGCCTCAACGTGATGCAGGACGCGCCCGAAATGCTCGCGCTCTGCGAGGAGTTGGAGCTCGCCAGCATCAACCGCAGTCCGCTCGCCATGGGGCTGCTGACGGGGAAGCGGTCCGCCGGGCAGGTCCTCGACGCCGGTGACATCCGTAACGCGCCGCCTGCCTGGCTGCCGGGCTTCACGGCCGGGGCGGGCGCCGACGCGGACTGGCTGGCGCAAGTCGACGGGCTCCGCTCCGTCCTCACCAGCGGCGGCCGTACACTCGCGCAGGGCGCCCTCGGCTGGCTGTGGGCGCGCAGCCCCCGTACCGTCCCCATCCCCGGCTTCCGGTCCGTCGCACAGGCCGAGGAGAACGCCGGCGCGATCGCGAAAGGGCCGCTCACCGCAGGGCAGTTGGCCGAGATCGACCAGCTGCTGGGGCGGTGAACGGCCCATCGGGAGCCTCTCTCGTACGGGTCAGCCCACGTACTGGTCCTGTTGCGTGACCGTCAGCTGACCCGCCCTGATCGTCGCCACGCGGGGTGCGCGCCGGGCGATCGACGAGTCGTGGGTGACCAGGATGAACGTCAGCCCGTGCTCGCGCCACAGCCCTTCGAGCAGCGCCATGATGTCGTCACGCGTGCCCTCGTCGAGGTTGCCGGTGGGCTCGTCCGCGAGGAGTACCTTCGGCTTCTTCACCAGGGCGCGGGCGATGGCGACCCGCTGCTGCTGGCCTCCTGACAGCTCGGCGGGCGCGTGGGTCAGGCGGTCGCCGAGACCGACCGAGGCCAGCGCCTCGGCGGCCCGCTCGCGCCGCTCGGCGGGCTTCACGCCGAGCGGTACGAGGGCCGTCTCGACGTTCTCCTGCGCGGTGAGCGTCGGGATGAGGTTGAACGCCTGGAAGATGATGCCGATCTTCTCGGCGCGCAGCCGGGTCAGCTTGGCCTCGCTGATGGCGCCGAGATCGACACCGCCCAGCTCGACGCTGCCCTCGGTCGGCCGGTCCAGGCCGCCGATCATCTGCAGGAGGGTGGACTTGCCACCGCCGGTGGGACCCTGGATGACGAGCTGGTCGCCGTCCTCGATGACGAGGTCGATGCCGCGCAGCGCCTCCACCGTCTCCTTGCCCCGCGTGTATCTCTTGGTGACACCGGTGAGCTTGTACATGAACTACTCCGTGACGTACGGGAATTGAGGCAGGGGGAGGGAGGGGAAGTAGGGGAATGGGGGGCTGGGGAGACTGGGGAGGGGAGGGGAGGGGGAAACCAGGGAGGCTACGACACGCTGCGCAGCGCGTCCGCCGGGCGCATCCGGGAGGCCCGCCAGCCGCCCATCGCCCCGGCGATCAGACCGCCGGTGATGGCGAGGCCCGCCGCGAGCGCGATGGTGGTGAGGGAGACGGGCGCCGACAGCGCGATCTCCATCGTGTTGGCCGCCGACTGCCGACCCGGGCCGCCCCCACCGCCGGGGCCGCCACCCATGCCGCCACCGCCGCCGGTGTTGCCGAGCTGCGCGGTCAGCTTGGGGCTGTACGTGGTCACCGCGTACGCCGCCGCCAAACCGAGGCCGATGCCGAGCGCCCCGCCGAGCAGACCGTTCACGATGGACTCGCCGACGACCTGCCGGGTCACCCTGCGCGAGGGCCAGCCCAGCGCCTTCAGCGTGCCGAACTCCCGCACCCGCCGCGACACGGCCGACGAGGTGAGCAGCGCGGCCACCAGGAACGCCGCCGCGAGCACCGCGACGGACAGCCACTTGCCGACGCTGGTCGCGAGGTTGGAGGCCGTGGAGAGGGAGCCGGAGACGGTCTCCGCGAGGTCGGCGGAGGTCGTGACGGTCGTACCCGAGATGTTCTTCTGGATCGTCGACTTGACGGTGTCGATCTGCTTCGAGTCGGTCGCCTGGACGTAGATCGTGGAGACCAGGTTCGCGGAGTCGCCGAGGGTCTGCGCCTGCTTGAGCGGCAGGTAGACGTCGGTCGTGGCCTCGCCGCTCTCGGGCGTCGCGATGCCGATGACCTGGTACTTCGTACCGGAGATCGTGATGGTCTTGCCGACCGTGTACTTGTTCTCCTTGGCGTACGACTTGCTGAGCACCGCGACCTTCGCGTTCGCCTGCGCCGTCGTGAACGTCTTGCCGCTGGTGATCGTCGTGGTGGCGAGCGGGCCGAGTTCCTGGTTCGTCACGTCGATGCCCATGACGGAGTAGGAGTTGACGTCGAACGAGGCGCCGCCGCCCTGCACCTGGGGCGGGGCGGTGCTGCCGGAGCCGCCGCCCTGTCCGCCGCCGGGACCGCCCTGCTGACCGGAGGACGATGACGAGGACGACGAGGACGACGAGGACGACGAGGTGTCGGTCTGTGCCTTGCCCTGGGTGAAGGAGCCGTCGACCTTCGTGACGTTGAGGCTCAGCGCGCCCACCGCCGCCGACACGCCCTTCTGGTCGGCGACCGTGGCGACCAGCGCCGACTTCAGGGTCTGCCCGCCCTGGGTCATCACGCGGTCGCTGCTCTGCGTGTCGTCCGAGTCGTTCGAGCTGGCGTCGAACTCGAAGTTCGGCCGGCCCGACTGGGTGCCGGTGGGCGCCGATCTGGCCTTGGTGACGGTCATGTCCGTGCCGAGACCGTAGAGCGACTGCAGGACCTTGTCCTGTGCCTGCTGCATGCCGGCCGACACCGAGTTGACGGTGATGACCAGCGCGATACCGAGCGCCAGACCCATGGCGATGACCAGAGCCGCCTTCTTGCGCCGGCTCAGCTCACGCTTGAGATAGATGCCAAACATCCCGTTCCTCAAAGGTTCATGGCGACCGGCTGCGGACGAGGTCCGGCTGCGGACGACGCCCACTGTGGGCGCTGCCACAAGCTAGGGAGGAACCTTTGTGGGGAACTGGGTAATGGATGTGCGGGGGCTGAGAAAACCGGGCCGAAACGATCACGAACAATTAATGTGCGCCGCGCGGCCCGTGGTGCTCGTGTGCCTGAGCACACGACAGCCGCTCCATGACCCGGTGCGTACCCCGCGGTCCCACGCGAGATCCACCCCCACCCGGATACGCCATGGAGCGGCTGTCGCCTTCCCCCCCTCGGGTTGGTCCGTTGTGTGTTACCGGAACCACAGAGCGTCAAGTGTGAAGCTCTGGTGGAGAAGGCGTGTTGAGCATATGCCTGCGACCGGCCCGAACGCTACGGACCAATCAATTCCACTTGTGCAGGTTGAGTCTTCGAATGCGTGCGCGAGGTTCCGTCAGCCGCGCCCCACGTAGGGCATCGCGGTCGCCAGAACCGTCGCAAACTGCACATTCGCCTCCAACGGCAGCTCCGCCATGTGCCGCACGGTGCGCGCCACGTCCGCCACGTCCATGACGGGCTCGGGCGCCATCTCCCCGTTCGCCTGCAATGCACCCGTTTGCATTCGCGCGGTCATGTCCGTCGCCGCGTTCCCGATGTCGATCTGGGAGACCGCGATGCGGTACGGCCGTCCGTCCAGCGCCAGCGACTTGGTCAGCCCCGTCAGCGCGTGCTTGGTCGCGGTGTACGGCGCCGAGTGCGGCCGGGGTGTGTGCGCGGAGATCGACCCGTTGTTGATGATCCGGCCGCCCTGCGGATCCTGCGCCTTCATCTGCCGGTACGCCGCCTGCGCGCACAGGAACGCCCCGTTGAGGTTGGTGTCCACGACGTGCCGCCACGCCTCGTACGCCAGATCCTCGACTGCCACCCCGCCGGGACCGAACGTCCCCGCGTTGTTGAACAGCAGATCGAGCCGCCCGAACCGCTCACTCACGGCCGCGAACAGGGCGGCCACGTCATCGGGTTGGGCCACATCGGCGCGTACGACGAGAGAGGTGCCCACGTGTGTGCCCTCGCGGGTGCCTTTGGGTGCGAGCGCCGCCGTCTCCTCCAGGCGCTCGGTACGGCGTCCCGTGAGCGCCACCGACCAGCCCGCGCCGAGCAGTTCGAGGGCGACCGCGCGCCCGATACCGGAACCGGCACCGGTCACGACCGCGACCTTCCCCTCACTCATGCGCGGGCCTCGCCCGGGTAGCGGACGCCGATCTGCTCCCGGATGGTGTCCATCGTCCGCATCACGGCGAGGGTGCCGTCGAGCGGGACGAGCGGGGACTCGGTCTCGCCGGCCCGCAGGGCGCGCATCACCTCGGTGGCCTCGTGCCGGAAGCTGTTGCGGGCGCCGTGGTCGGGGGCGGCGACGAACTCCTCGGGGGCGCGGCCGTCGCGGTGCAGCACGAACCGGTCCGCGAAGAAGAACCCGTCGGGTACGTCGATCCGGCCCTTGGAGCCGGTGACCGACGCGCCGATGGACGTACCGCCGACGATGGAGCAGTGCACCGAAGCGAGAGCGCCGCTCTCCCAGGAGAGCAGTGCCCCCGTCTGGAGATCGACGTTCTCCTCGGAGAGCACTGCTCTCGCCGAGATACCGTCGGGCTCCCCGAGCAGCAGATGCGCGAACGACACCGGGTAGACGCCCAGGTCGAGCAGCGCCCCGCCGCCCTGCGCCGGATCACGCAGCCGGTGCGAGGGCGGGAAGGGCCCCTCAAGCCCGAAGTCGGCCTGAATGGTCCGTACCTCACCGATCGCACCGTCCTCGACCAGCGCCTTCAGTCGCCGGACGACCGGGTTGCAGTACGTCCACATGCCCTCCATCAGGAAGGCGCCGCGCTCCTTCGCCAGCGCGACCAGCTCCTCCGCCTCCCGCACGTTCAGCGTGAACGCCTTCTCGCACAGCACGTTCCGCCCGGCCTCCAGACACAGGCCCGCGGCGGCCCGGTGCGCCGCGTGCGGAGTGGCGACGTACACCACGTCCACGTCGGCGTCCTCGGCCAGCGACGCCCAGTCGCCGTAGGCGCGGGGGATGCCGAACCGTTCCGCGAACGCCTTCGCGGAGGCCTCCGTCCGCGAGGCGACCGCGACGAGCTCCGCGTCCGGCAGATCCACCAGATCCGCCGCGAACGCCGCCGCGATCCCTCCCGTAGCCAGAATTCCCCACCGCACGAGCTCAGCCGACATGCCTGCCCCTAGTTCCGTGACCTCTGTTATCTCGAACACCCTGTACGAACGGAAGGTACGAACCGCCTGTACGAGCTGAGAGCATAGGTGGCGGATTACTCGAAAAGGGAGGGCGCATGCCCGAGCGTGGCCGAACCACGTGGGACGAGAAGAATCTCCAGGGAGAGATGAAGAGCCTCCAGGGAGAGATACGGAAAGACACCCCTCGTTCCCCCCGCTCCCTCCGCCGTACCGGCCTCCTGGTCACCTTCATCCTCGGCGGGCTGACGGCGACGCCTCCGCTGGCGATGGACATGTACCTCCCGTCCCTGCCCGAGGTCACGACCTCCCTGCACGCGCCCGCCGCGAGCGTCCAGCTGACCCTGACCGCCTGCCTGGCGGGCATGGCCCTCGGTCAGCTCCTGATCGGCCCGATGAGCGACCGATGGGGCCGCCGACGCCCCCTCCTGGCGGGCCTGGCGGTGTACGTCGTGGCCACCGTCCTGTGCGGAATCGCTCCTTCGCTGGAGTTCCTGGTCGCCTTCCGGCTGGTGCAGGGACTCGCGGGCTCGGCCGGCATAGTCATCGCCCGGGCGGTCGTACGGGACCTGTACGACGGCGTGGCCATGGCCCGCTTCTTCTCCACCCTCATGCTGATCTCGGGGGTCGCCCCGATCGTCGCGCCGCTCATCGGTGGCCAGATCCTGCGCGTGACGGACTGGCGGGGCGTGTTCGTCGTCCTCACGGTGGTCGGGATCGCACTCGCGGTGCTGGTCTGGTTCCGCCTCCCCGAGACCCTCGACTCTGCCGACCGCCACAGCGGCGGAGTCGGCGAGGCGCTCCGCTCCATGCGCACCCTCCTCGCGGACCGGGTCTTCACCGGATACGTCCTGACGGGCGGCTTCGCCTTCGCGGCCCTGTTCGCATACATCGCCGCGTCCCCCTTCGTGATCCAGGAGATCTACGGCGCCTCTCCGCAGACGTTCAGCCTGCTGTTCGGCGTCAACTCGATCGGGCTGGTGATCGTCGGCCAGATCAACGGCAAGATCCTGGTCGGCCGGGTGTCGATGGACAAGGTGCTGACACTGAGCCTGGCGGTCATCACCCTCGCGGCGACGGCGCTGCTGCTGTTGGCGACGGGCGTGTTCGGCGAGGCGGGCCTGTTCCCGGTGGCCACCGCGCTCTTCGTCCTGATGTCGGCGATGGGCCTGGCGCTGCCCAACACCCAGACCCTCGCCCTGATGCGAACGCGCCACTCCGCGGGCGCCGCATCCGCCCTCCTGGGCACCACCTCCTTCCTGATCGGCGCGATCGCCTCCCCGCTCGTGGGCATCGCCGGCGAGGGGACGGCCGTCCCAATGGCGGTCGTCCAACTGGCGGCAGCACTGGTGGCGGTCGGCTGCTTCGTGGGACTGTGCCGTCCTTGGAACAGACGTACGACCCTGGAGGGAGCGGAGAGCTGACCGCCGCACCGAGACTGCGCGTCGACACCCCGGAACGGGCCGGCCTCGACCCCGAGGAGATGCGTCACCTCGTACGAGAGGTACGCGCCCTCACCACCGGCGAGCGCCCCTGGGCCCCGGCCGCGGTCGTGATCGTCGGGCGCGGCCCGGTGATCGCGGTGGAAGCGGCGGCGGGCTGGGCGCTGCGGTACGCGTCGTACGACGAGCGCACGGACACCGGAGTGGAACTCCCGGCGGCCGCACGGATCCCGGCAACGATGTCGACGCCCTTCGACCTCGCCTCCCTGACGAAGCTGTTCACGGCGGTCGCGGCGGTGCAGCAACTGGAACGCGGCACACTCGGCATGGACGCCCGGGTGGCCGCGTATCTGCCGGACTTCACGGCGGCGGCCCAACACGGCATCACCGTACGGCAGTTGCTCACCCACACCTCGGGCCTGCGCCCCGAACTCCCGCTGTACGACTGCCCGGACGCCGCCGCCCGCCGCGCGCTGCTGCGGGCGGAGGCGCCGTCGTCCGCACCGGGTGTCCACGCCTACTCCGACCTCAACATGCTCCTGCTCCAGTACGTCCTGGAGCGCATCACGGGCCGCTCCCTGGATGTCCTGATCCACGAGGGCATCACCCGCCCCCTCGGCATGACGGCGACCGACTTCGGCCCCTGTCCCGACGCGGCGGCGACGGAGGACCAGCGCAGGCCGTGGGCCAAGGCGGAGCGCGGGATGGTGCGGGGCGAGGTCCACGACGAGAACGCGTGGGCGCTGGGCGGGGTGGCGGGCCACGCGGGCCTGTTCTCGACGGCCCACGACCTGGCGGTCTTCTGCCGCTGCCTGCTCACGGGCGGGGCGTACGGCCCGGCCCGCATCCTGGGCCCGGACTACGTGGAGCTGCTGCTGACCCCGCCGGGCCTGGGCTTCGGCATCGACCAGCCATGGTTCATGGGGGAGTTGGCGGAGCGGGGCGGCCGGCCACACCGGCTTCACGGGTACTTCCCTCGTCCTGGACCGGGCCACGGACACTTTCGTCGTGCTGCTGACGAACGCGGTGCATCCGAAGCGGAGTTGGGGCCCCGTGGGGAACGGGCCCCGGGTGGCGGTGGGGGACCGGGTGGCTCGGGGGGTGCGGGGGAGATGAGGGGTGTCTGTCACGGTGGGTGTCACGGTGTCCGTGCGGGCCGCCGGGCCAGGAACACGAACTCCCGGCCAGGGCGGTCGGGTGCGTCACGCACCTCCCGTACCTCGTAACCCTGGGACAGCAACTCCCTCTCGATCTCACCTCGTTCGCGGAAACGCAGCGTGGAGTCGGAGGTCAGCACCTCGCCGTCCGCCACGAACACGAAGGTCCAACGGAACGTCACGAGGGGGCCGTTGACGCCGGTCACCTCGACCCAGCTCTCGACCGCGCCGACGCCGGGGAGCTCCGTCACGCGGTACGAGGCGTCGCGGTTCCACTGCTCCCAGGCTCGCTTCGACGGGTCCCGGGTCTCGAAGACGAGGTGGCCGCCGGGACGGAGGGCCGCGTAGGCGCCGCTCAGGGTGCGCCGCCAGACGTGCGGGTCGGTGATCTCCTGGGCGGCGTTGGCGGTCATCGTCGCGAGGTCGACCCGGAGGGGCGGCAGGGTCGTCGCGTCGCCGTGGATCCAGTGGACGCGTTCCGCACCGGGCTTGGCACGGGCGACGTCGAGGGAGGCCAGGGCCGGGTCGACGCCGGCCACGTCGATCCCTCGGTGCGCCAGCAGCAGCGCGAACACACCGGTGCCGCAGCCGATGTCGAGGACGCGGTGCGCGGTGAACTCCGCCGCGAGGTCGACGTACGCGTCGAGGTCGGAGCGGTCCGGGTCGAGGGGATCGTAGATCGCGGCGAGGCGGGGATGCTGGAAGCACTCGTTGGGCATGGGGGCGAAGGTACTGGGGTCAGGGATGTGCGGGCCTCCCTATTACGGCCCTTGATGAGTGAGCGCCGATCTCGTCCGTGAGCGCCGCTCTCCCAAGCGTGCGCTGCTCCCGTCCATGAGCGCCGATCCTCCTCGTGAGCACCGCTCTCGCAGGGATCACCGGGCGGCCCGGCGACTCTGACGACACCGCGGACGGGCGAGGGTCTGTCAGCGAGCTCGCGGCTACTGCTGCCGACGTGGCCCCGGTTCCTGCCCCGGCTCCGGGGCGGGAGGAGGTGTGAGCTTCGCCGTCGCGACGTACGAGACCACGACCGCGACGATCACCAGCGGCATGACGATGACTCCCTGCGCCCCGATCAGCAGTGTGGCGAGCAGGACGGAGACCAGCGGAAGTCTCAGCATCGCGGCGCTCATCGCTCCGATACCCATCGCGAACCCCGCGACCAGGGTCAGCCCTGGCAGGTGGGAGATCAGGATGCCGCCCGCCGCTCCCACGAACATCGCGGGAAAGATCGGGCCACCCCGGAAACTGCTGAGCGACGCGCAGTAGGCCAGACTCTTGCACAACACCAGCAGCAACAACGCTCCCACCGAATACGCGGCGCTGTGCGTGAGGAGCGGATCCAGCGCTGTCTGCCCCGAATACAGCACGTCGGTCGCCGCTTTGCCGGTGCCCTCCGCATAACCGATCGCCAGCCCCGCCACGACCAGGCCCATGACCACCGTGGCCGGCACCCGTCGCCTCTCGACGCGCGTCCTGAGCCGGACGGCGAGCCATCGGATTCCCACTCCCACGAGTGCTGCCGACAGTCCGATGACCAGAGCCCAGCCGAATTCCGCCGCTGTCGGGCGCGTGGCCTCGGGTACGTCGTGCAGCGCCAGCGAGTAGGTGCCCAGCCCGGTCCAGGAACCCAGCCCGACGAAGATGAGTGCGCCGATACCCGCGGCCAGCAGACCGGGCACCAACACCAGCGCCATCATCGCCCCGCCCAACCCCGAGGCTTCCATCAGGAGGAACGCGCCGAGCAGAGGTGATCCCAGCAGCGAGCTGACGGCCGCGAAACTGCCCGCCGCGCCCAACACCGCGCTCACCTGTTCCGGGGGGTCCCGTTTGACCAGGCGCACGGCACCGGCGGCGAGCCCGCCACCGAGCGCCAGGAGAGGGGACTCGGGCCCCAGGACAGCAGCGAAGCAGAGCGTCGCCAGAGCGGCGAAAAAGATGCCGGGCAACTGGACGGGGGTGGGCGCGCCGGCGGCCTTGAACCCGGCTGTCGGCTCATGGCCGCCGTGCCCCGGCAGGTACTGAACCGTCAGTCCCACGAGCAGTCCCCCTACGGCGAGCAGCGGCAGCGGCCACCACCATGGCGGTCCCTCGAACCCCAGCGACTTGGGCAGATCCGTGTAGATCAACGGCTGAACCTCGCCGACCAGCGCGAGGAAGCCGAACGCCGCCGCGGACACCGGCACGCCGATCAGCGCTGCCATCAACAGAAGCACCAGGTACGCGCGGCTCCGAAGAAGTGTCAGCGGGTCCAGGGGGGACGCGGCCTCGGATTCAGTCCCGGCAACCGGCATGCGCATTGCCTCCTCGCGATGCGGACCTCGTCGTGGTCTCACCGGCTGCTCTCAGCGAACCTAGGAGTCCCCCCGCCACCAGATGCGAGCGGCGCGGTTCCGAGCCTGGCACGCCGCTGCCCCGCAGGCATTTCAACGCCGCCCATGCGTGTAGCTCCGACGTGTCGCCGTTGACCAACCGGACTCCTGGAGGAAGGGCCTCCGGAGAAACTCATGACCGACCTCGACCCCGACCACGA
This sequence comes from Streptomyces sp. NBC_00576, assembly GCF_036345175.1. NCBI lineage: Bacteria > Bacillati > Actinomycetota > Actinomycetes > Kitasatosporales > Streptomycetaceae > Streptomyces > Streptomyces sp. NBC_00576. Next base: position 8,172,907 of record NZ_CP107780.1, read on the forward strand.
GCACGCACGAACGTTTTGCGCCGGATCAACGAACACGGCTGAAAGCGTCAAGCGTTGTGTGTACGGGGCACCGGCCCGGCATTCCTGCGGCTCGCAGCCATTTCCGAGGGAAAGTCGTCACCCTCGCACCCACCCCTAGAATCACTCCGTGAACACCCCCGTTTCCCCTGCTTACGCCCTGCGCGCCTCCCTCGCCGGTCTGCTCGACGGGCTGCCGCCGAAGGTGGCCGCGCAAGCGGTCGAGCGGCTGATCGCCAACTATCGGGGGCGGACGCCGACCGACGCGCCCGTGCTGCGGGACCGCTCCGACGTGGCCGCGTACGCCGCCTACCGGATGCCGGCCACCTTCGAGGCGGTGTGCTCGGCGCTGGACGCCTTCGCCGAGGCGGCGCCCGGATGGGTGCCGGGTAGTCATGTCGACGTCGGGGGCGGGACGGGGGCCGCGACCTGGGCGGTCAACGCCGTGTGGGAGGGCGTACGGCCCGTGACCGTGCTGGACTGGGCCGAGCCGGCGCTCGCTCTCGGGCGGGAGATCGCCGCTGCCAACCCTGAGTTGAAGGGTGCGGAGTGGCAGCGCTCTCGGATCGGAGCGGCGCTCAAAATCGAGAGCACTGATCTCGTCACGATCTCCTACGTCCTGGGCGAACTGACAGAGGCCGACCGCACCTCCGTGGTCGACACAGCGGCCGGTGCCGCCCAGGCCGTCGTCGTCATCGAACCAGGCACCCCCGACGGCTACCTCCGCGTCATCAAGGCCCGCGACCAGCTCATCCGCGCCGGATTCCACATCGCCGCCCCCTGCCCGCACAGCGCGGCCTGCCCGATCGTCCCCGGCGAGGACTGGTGCCACTTCGCGGCCCGGGTCAGCCGCTCCTCCCTCCACCGCCAGGTGAAGGGCGGCTCCCTCCCGTACGAGGACGAGAAGTTCAGCTACGTCGCGGCCACCCGCTTCCCCGTGACCCCGGCCCCCGCCCGCGTCGTACGCAAGCCGCAGATCCGCAAGGGCCAGGTCCTCCTCGACCTGTGCGAGACGGAGCCTTCGCTCCGCCGGGAAACGGTCACGAAGCGGCATGGGGTTCTTTACCGGGCGGCACGGGATGCGGACTGGGGGGATGCTTGGCCGCCGGTGGGGGAGGGCGATGACGGAGGCCTGGGACACGATCGCTGACTGGTATGCCGAGCGTGTGCGGGCCGGTTCGGTGATGCACACATTCGCTCACACTCGACGTGGTACTTGCCGGGCTCCGCGGCCGGGTCCCCGCACCAGCGGACCGCGGCGTGGCCGAACGAGGCCCGGAGCCCGGCGAGCCAGGGACCTCCGAAAGAGTTGCGATCTTCCCCAGTTCGATCAGCACCCTTCGATCATGCAACATCCAAGGCGCCACCGGAACTTGTTGTGTTTCGGCGCCGGCCGGCACAGGTTCGCTGTAACACGGGCGCTTGCCAAAGGACTTGGGGGAGAACCCACCCGCCCGAGTCGTCCCGGTCGAGTTGCCGGCCTGCCGGCATTGCCTGCCGGCCGGCCGTCTGGCCGCCCGGTCAGCCGTTCCGCCCTCCACCTCCTGCCCTGAAATCATTCGCCCGTGCTCGCCTCGTTCGATACGGTCGCGGGGTTGTTTTCACTGCCGGGGGCCCATCAAGCTCGCGTGTGGCCTCCCCGGCGGTTCCCAGGCCGAGAGTAGGTTTTTCAATGGCATGTCGTATCAGTGAGCTCGTGCTCGGTTGCCGCAACCCTGAGGTGCTGGCGCGGTTCTGGTGCGAGGTCCTGGACTTCGTCGTGCTCGATCGCGAGGGCGACGACATGTATGAGATCGGACCCCGCGAAGGGTTCGGCGGTCCGCAGCCGACGATCATCCTCAGCCGCAGGGACGAGCCGGAGCCGGGGAAAACCCGGCTGCACATCGACGTCAACGCCACCGACCGCGATCAGGACGCCGAGCTCGAACGCCTGCTGAAGCTCGGCGCGCGCCCGGCCGACATCGGCCAGACGGGGGAGGAACAGTGGCATGTCCTGGCCGACCCCGAAGGCAATGAGTTCTGCCTGCTCAAGGCCCGCCTCAACCCACTCTGATGCCGTAACGGCGCTTGCGTAGCGGTCGGCGTTGTCGACGTGGTCGGCGAGTCCGGCGCCGTCCGACCGCTTGGCTCGGCACGTAGCGCGCAGCAGCAGAAGGCCCCGCCGCGCTCCCCGTCAGGAGGGAGCATGGTGGGGCTTTCTGCTGCGCCGCCCAGCCTTTCTCGCGGCTACCAGTCCGGCGCGGGTGGCGGTGGACGATGGTGTGGGGGACAAGAGGGTGCTCCTGGGAGTGCGGGACTGATGGCTGGGCGCGGTCGCGGTCCCCTCGTGGCAGCGCGCCGGTCATGGTCGATGCCGCCGTTCAGTCGCCGTCGAAGCCGCCCGAGTCCACGTCGGCGCTGTGTCCGCTGTGTCCGCTGTCTCCCCAGCCGGGCCCGTCCGGCGGCCCGGACGTTTCGCGGAGCCGTGTGCTCGCATTGGCGGAGAGGATCGTCCCGGTGATCCCGCCCGCTATGCAGGCCATCATGAGGGCCATCCCCGAGAAGAACAGGGTGGCCCACGGTGGCCTGCTGGTGTCCACGTCGAAGAGTATGAACAGCATCACGCCGGGGAACACGCCGAAGAGCCACGAACCGACGCCGGTGGTCACCGTCAGGCCCTCGTGGAGATCGGAGAAATCGGCGTCGTCCCGTCCCGGCCACACGAGCGGGATCAGGGCGACCGCCTGCCAGACCAGGCAGGCGAGTTGGGCGACGGCGTACCCCGCGAACCAGATCGGTCGCGACCAGTAGTAGACCAACACGGTGAGAGCGCTGAGGAATGTGCCCGCGTTGCCCACCACCACCCACACCGCGCGGGACCGTATGAAACCGGAGACCGCGTCGAACACCTCTTCCCAGAACCATGCCTGGGTGATGTCTCTCCGCCTGAGGTTGTTCCTGATGCTGTCGAGCATGCGCCGCCCCCGTGAGTGCCGGTACTGGCCCCTCCCCTCCCTGAATCATGCCCACGTCAGGCAAGCGGAAATCGGCGGCGTACGACGTCCATGCTGCCTACTCGGCTTGCCCGGCGTCGAGTTGGTGGTCCGCCCAGACATAGCTCTCGGGCAGCAGGTCGGTGATGCGGACGGTTCTGGTGTGGTCGCCCGTGCCGACGATGACCTTGAGGGTGGGGAAGTAGTCGAGGAGGACCTGACGGCATCGGCCGCAGGGAGGGACCACCCCTCGGTCGCGGTCGCCCACGGCGACGATCGTGTCCAGGTCGTAGGCGCCCTGGGCGGCTGCCGTGCCGATGAGGACGAGTTCGGCGCAGGGGCCGCCGGTGAAGTGGTAGGCGTTCACCGCCGTGACGATCCGGCCGTCCCGCGCACGGGCAGCGGCTGCCATCGTGTGGTTTTCGCCCCGACAGCGCGTGCGCGCGATGTGGGCTGCGGCCTGGATGAGTTCGTGGTCGACGGGGTGGGTCTGCGCGGTCATCTGCTTCTCTGCCTTCGTCAGGTGTTAGAAGACGTTGACCCAGGTGACGAGGGTGCGCAAGCCGATATCGGCCGCGGTTCCCGATTCTTGTCCTTCTCGTCAACCTCGTCCTTCTCGCCGGCCACGGCTGCCGCGGAGACGAGCGTCGCAGCCGCGAGGCCGCCCCACAGCGCCGTCGGGCCGTGGGGTGCGAGGGAGGTGATGACCGCGGGGGAGACGGCGAGGCCGAAGCCCGTGGACAGTCCGAAGCGGGCGAGGGTGCGGCCCAGGACATGGGCCGGGGCGAGGGCCGTGACCAGCGCGGTGGCGCTGCCGGCGTAGAGCGACACCCTCGAACAGTGCGCAGAGGCCTTCTTCGACGCCGCCTGGACGGACGTCGCCGTGCGGCTCGCGACCGACCTGCGCCTGAAGAACGACCTGTTGAAGCGCCAGGGCGTCGGGGCGGCACTGGCGTCGGTCTCCGGCGCGGTCGCCCTGGCACCGGACGGCGACTGCATCGTCGTCGACAAGCTGCAGGACAAGGCGACCGCCGCCCACGGCACCGGGGTCACGTTCATCCCCAGCGTCTTCGGCCGCCCGCACCTGGTCGCGGTCCACGCGCCCGGGTGGCAGCCGGTGGTGCAGTATCCCGTGGCCGAGCCGGGTCCTGCGGAGCCGGTGTCGCTGGAAACGGTCACCCTGCGGCTGGAGGCACTCGCCCATCCGGTACGGCTGCGGCTGTTGCGGACCCTGGCCCGCGGTCCGCACACCACCGGTGAGCTGGCCCATGTGTGGGACCTCTCACCTCCGGAGGTTTCCTGCCATCTCGCCGTCCTGCGCCGCGCGGACCTGCTCACGGCCCGGCGGCACGGTCGTTACGTCCGCTACACCCTCAATCTGCCCGGCCTGACGGCGCTGGGAACCGACCTGCTGGCAGCCGTACTGCGCTGAGCGGCTTCGGTCACCGGGCCGTCGGGTCGGCCCGGTCCGGCGTACTCTCCTCCTGTGCGCCCTCGGCCTGGGCGCTCTCTTCCTCTACGCCCTCTTCCTGCGCGCTCTCCTCCTCGGCGCGCTTCTCCTGCAACTTGCGCACCAGCTCGCGTTTCTGGGCCTGCGGGTCCGTCCCGCCGCCCACCTGCTTGCCGCGGGCGCCGCCTCGCAGGGCGCCCTTGCCCAGGTTGCTGCGGGTGCCACCCACTCCGAGCATGTTTCCGCCACTTCGTGCCATGACAAGTCTCCTTCTGTTGAGAGTATTTGACGGTACGTATCGTCTCGCTTAGTCGCTCTCTTTACTCTGCGGCGAGACGCTCCGTCTTGTCAACCTGATAAATTGCCGACATGGTCCAGAAGTCCACCCCAGCCAAACCCGCCCCCGACTCCACCCGCCGCAGCGAGAAGTCCCGCCGCGCCATCTATGAGGCCGCCCTCGCCCTCATCGGTGAGATCGGGTACCAGAAGACGACCATCGAGGGCATCGCCGCCCGGGCGGGCGTCGGGAAGCAGACCATCTACCGGTGGTGGTCCTCCAAGGGGGACGTACTCATGGAGGCCTTCGTCGATCTGAGCGAGCGGGCCGCCGAGGCTGCCGCGCCCGGACGGGCGTACGAATTCCCCGACACCGGTGACCTCGCCGCCGACCTCAAGGCCGTACTGCGCCTCACCGTAGACCAACTGCTCGACCCCGCGTTCGCGGTCCCCTCCCGCGGCCTCGCCGCCGAAGGCCTCATCAATGAGGAACTCGGCCGCAGGTACGTCGCCAAGCTGCTCGAACCCTCCCTCCAGCTCTATGTGCGGCGACTGCGTGCCGCCCAGGAGGCCGGACAGGTGAGGGCCGACATCGACCCCCGTATCGCCCTCGAACTCTTCATCTCCCCGCTCGCCCAGCGCTGGCTCCAGTACACCGGGCCGATCTCCTACGAGTACACGGACACCCTCGTCGACTACGCCCTGGGCGGGATCGCCCCGCCCGGCGGCAAGTAGCAGTGCTCAGCGCCAAGACGGCTGAAAACAGTGGGTGGTAAATCCTGCTAATCGACTGGAAATCGGTCGATCCCACTCCCCGCGCGCCTCGTCCCACGTACCCCGGATGTCGGCTCCGGCCCCCAGCACCGCAGGATGGTGGGACCATGGAGCAGGCTGTCCGCACAACAGCAGCGAGGCGAGGCGATACATGAGCGCGGAGTTCGACGGTCGTACGACGGGCCGGCAGGGCCGGATCTCCCAGTGGCTGCGTGGACGCCGTACGAATGACCGGGAGGACGCCGCCAACCGCGCCGAGAGCGGGCGCCGGGAGGAACTGCTGCTCGCCGCCGCCCGTGCCGGACTGCCCCTCGCGCCCGCCGCGCACCCCTCCGCCTACCGGTGTTCCTGTGACCGAGTCGGGTGTCCCACGCCCGCCCGGCACCCGATCTCCTTCGCCTGGCAGACGCAGTCCACCACCGACCGCGCCCAGATCGAGCGTTGGGCCAGGCACCAGCCGCAGGCCAACTTCATCACCGCGACCGGCATAGTCCACGACGTCCTCGACGTGCCCCTCGAAGCGGGCCGCGAGGCGCTGGAGCGGCTGCTCGGGGCCGGGATCGAGGTAGGGCCGGTCGCCGAGAGCGACGACGGACGGCTGCTGTTCTTCACCCTCACACGCGGCACCCCGGACGACGAGGACGAGTGGTGGCCCTGCGAACTGGACTGCCACCCCGAGACCGCGGACGAGCATCCGGGGCTGCGCTGGCACTGCCGGGGCTCCTACGTTCTCGTGCCGCCTGCCCAGTTGCCCGGTGAGCAGGGCGTGTACTGGGTACGCGGGCCGGAGTTCGCCCTGCCCGACCCGCTCAGCCTGCTCGAAGTCCTCACCGACGCCTGCGCCCGGTACGCCGGCGAGGAGCCCGACCACGCCACCGCGGCCTGGCCCCACCGAGGCTGAAAGAACGACGACTGAGCGAACGACGACTGAGGCCGAGGCCGAACGGTCGCCCGGCAAGCCGGAGTTGGCGTTACTCTCCCTGCGCCGCCGTCAGACCCTGGATGCGGCTCAGGAACTCCACACCCTGGTTCGCTGCGCCCTTGCCCGGGTCCAGCACCGCCTGGTTCGACACGAACTCCAGTGTCAGCGACTGCTTGATCTCGCCCGTCGTCAGCGCCAGCACACTGTCGCCCGGCGCCGGGATCGACGTGCCCAGCGCGGCCGTCTGCTTCTCGTAGTGGTGCGTGGCGAAGAAGACCAGCGCGCCGCCGTCCGCCGTCCGAAGGCCCAGCGGGGCGAAGTCGCCCTTGCCGAGCGGCTCGTCGATGTACTGGGTGACGAGCCCGGGCTTGATGGCGCTCTCCTTGCGCTGCGCCACCCAGGCGCTGGTGTGCACCCCGGGCGCGAAGACGTTCCCGCTGCCGTCCTTGAGGAACGTCGCGTAGTCCTGGCCCAAGTCCTTGGGGGCGACGGCCAGTTCAGCCGAGTTCGCCGTCACCGGCTCCGCGAGGCCGTCCTTGTCCGTCTTGAACGCCGGTACGTCGTCCGGGTCGAGGAGGGTCAGATACGCCACCGCCCACGGCTCGGCCACGTTGCTGCGCGTGAACACCAGCAGCCAGCGCGCGTCGTCGCCCTTGTTGGCGTCGGCGTTCGCGACGAACCAGCGAGGCCAGCCCGCCTTCTTCGGGATCGTGAACCTGGTGTCCGTCAACTCCAGCGGTACGTACGACGGGTTGCCGCTCGGGCTGATCTCGTGACCGGCGTCCAGCCGGGCGGCGTCGATCGCGCCGAGGGCGCCGGTGACGTAGTCGGCGTCCGCGGCACGGTCGTAGGCCTTGTCCGCCTTGTTGTACGCCGCCGTGAAGTCCTTCAGCGCCTCGGCCGCCTCCGTCGGGGTCGCCGCCGGGAGCACTTCGCGCTCGCCGTGCACCACGACACAGCCGCTCGCGGCCAGCGACAACACGGTCACCGAGACCGCCGCGAGAGCGCTCCGGTCAAGAAGACTCCGAGGCGTTCGAGGACTCTGTGACGTTCGAGGCGTTTGTGGACTTCGAGGGCTGCGACCCCTGCTCACCCTGCTCATCAGCTGGCTTCACCTTCCCCTTCCCGGAGGCGAACCCTACCGGGACGAGGAAGAGCGCGAGCGTCGGGATCAGGTACAGCGCCCACACGGTGACCTGGAGGACGGTCGGGTCCGGCTGGAAGTTGAGGACGCCCTTGAGGAGCGTGCCGTACCAGCTGTCCGGCGGGATCGTCCCGCTGATGTCGAAGGCCTTGTTCGTCAGGCCAGGCACCCAGTCGGCCTCCTGGAGGTCGTGGAAGCCGTAGGCGAGGACACCCGCCGCGACCACGACCAGCATGCCGCCGGTCCAGGTGAAGAACCTGGACAGGTTGATGCGAAGGGCGCCCCGGTAGAAGAGGTAGCCGAGGAGGATCGCCGAAGCGATGCCCAACAGCGCGCCGATCAGGGGCCCCTCGGTGCCGTCGCCGGACGCCCGCACCGACGTCCACACGAACAGCGCGGTCTCCAGGCCCTCCCGGCCCACCGCCAGGAACGCGGTCGCGACCAGCGCGCCCGTGCCCATCTGGAGGGCCGCGTCCAGCTTGCCGTGCAGGTCAGCCTTGAGATGCCGGGCGGTGCGCCGCATCCAGAAGACCATCCACGTCACCAGACCCACGGCGATGATCGACAGCGACCCGCCGAGCGCCTCCTGCGCCTCGAACGTCAGCTCCTGGGAGCCGAATTCGAGCGCGCAGCCGAAGCCGAGGGCCAGTGTGACGGCGACCCCGATGCCGATCCAGATCGGCTTCAGGGCGTCACGCCGGTCCGTCTTCACCAGATAGGCGATGAGGATGCAGACGACGAGACTGGCTTCCAGGCCCTCGCGCAGACCGATCAGATAGTTCGCGAACACGGCTAGGCCCCCTCAGAGAACAGTGCTCGGCCCCACCAGTCGTCCTTGTCCCGGACGCCCGGCGGGACCGCGAAGACCGCCGAACCCACGTGCTGGATGTACTCGTTGAGCGCGTCCGTCGCGAGGTTGCGCTGCACGGGGATGAAGCCCTTGCGGACGTCCCGCATGTAGGCGAGGAAGAACAGGCCCGCCTCCAGCCGGCCGAGGCCGTCCGTGCCGTCCGTGAAGGAGTAGCCGCGGCGCAGCAGGGTCGCCCCGTGGTTGGAGTCGGGGTGCGCGAGGCGGACGTGCGCGTCGGGCAGCATCGCCTTCAGGAACGGCTCGTCGCGCTCCTTGGCCTTGCCGACCGGGGCGCCCTCGCCCTTGTCGCGCCCGATGATGTCCTCCTGCTCCTGCAGTGAGGTCCGGTCCCAGGGCTCGATGTGCATCCGGATGCGCCGCGCGACGAGATACGAACCCCCGTCCATCCAGGCCGAGTTGTCGTCGGTGTCCGCGCCGTCCACCCACACGAACTTGTTCAGCCGGGCCGTCTCGGTGCCCGCGATGTTGCGGGTGCCGTCCTTGAAGCCCAGCAGGTTGCGCGGGGTCTGCGCCTCGGGGGTCGTCGACGACGTCTTGCCGAAGCCGAGCTGCGACCAGCGCACCGAGACCTTGCCGAAGCCGATCCGGGCCAGGTTGCGGATCGCGTGCACCGCGACCTGCGGATCGTCCGAGCACGCCTGCACGCACACATCGCCGCCGCTGCGGGCCTTGTCGAGGTTGTCGCCGGGGAACTGCGGCAGGTCGACGAGCGCGTCTGGCCGCCGCTCCGCCATCCCCAGCTTCTCGAACAGGCCGGGCCCGAACCCGATCGTCAGCGTCAGCCGCGACGGCTTCAGCCCCAGCGCCTCACCGGTGTCGTCCGGCGGCGCCTCGGCGAGACCGCCGTACGCGCCCTCGCCGACCGCCTGCCCGGCGGTCATCCGCCGGGCCGCCGCCGTCCAGTCCTTGAGCATCGTGACGAATTCGGCGCGGTCGTCCGTCTCCAGGTCGAACGCGGCGAAGTGCAGCCTGTCCTGCACCGGCGTCGCGATCCCCGCCTGGTTGCCGCCGTGGAACTCGACGGCCCCGCCCGCGTCGGCGGCCACCGTCTGCACGTCGTCGCTGCCACGGGTCATCGCCACGGCACCCCCGGCCGCGGCGGCCCCGAGCGCGAGCCCGGCCCCGCCCCAGCCGATCAGCGCGCGCCGCGAGGTACTGCCTTCGGTCTTCTCCGGTGTCTCCGTCATGACAGTCGGTCCCCTCTACTTCACGACTGCGGCGGCGAGCTTGGACAGCGGCTCGGCGAGCGCGTTCACCGCGTCCGAGAGCTGCTTGCGATCGGCGTCGCCGACCTTGTCGTACGAGGTGAAGTCGTACGAGTTCTTGTCCGCGCGGTACTTGTCGAGCAGCGTGTTCAGGGCCGCGAACTGCTTGTCCAGCTCCGTGACCAGCGCCGCGTCGTTCTCCTTCGCGACCGGCTTCAGCAGCTCGTACGACTGCTCGGCGCCCTCGACGTTGGCCTTGAAGTCGACGAGGTCGGTGTGCGAGTAGCGCTCCTCCTCGCCGGTGACCTTGCCGGTGGCGACCTCGTCGAGGAGCTCCTTGGCGCCGTTACCCATCGAGGTCGGGGTGATGACCGCCTTGCCGACCCGCTTCTGCCAGTCCTTCAGGTCGGTGATCAGTTTGTCGGCGAGGGTCTTGTCCTCGGCGGTGATCTTCTTGTCCTCCCAGAGGGACTTCTCCAGGCGGTGCCAGCCGGTGAACTTCTGGCCGGCCTCCAGACCGTCCGCGCGGACGTCGACCTCAGGGTCGATGTCGCCGAAGGACTCGGCGATCGGCTCGGTGCGCTCCCAGCCGATACGGGAGGGCGCGTACGCCTTCTTCGCGGCCTCTATGTCGCCGTCCTTGACCGCCTTGGCGAAGGTCTCGGCGAGCGGCAGCGTGGCGTCCGCCTGCTCCTGCGCGTACTTGCGGTAGGCGGCGACGGCCGCGTCCAGACGCGGGTCGCGCTTGGCGACCTTGCCGCCGGTGGCCTTGACGGCCTGCCGGATGCCGTCGCCCTTCATACCGGGCTTGCAGGCGATCGTGTAGTCGCCGGCCTTCACCTCGGCGGTGACCTTCTGCTTGGTGCCGGGGCCGATGTTCTCGCGCTCGGTGACGATCCGGTCGTCCGGGAAGAGGACGTAGACCTCGGTGACCTTGGAGCCCTTGTTCTCGATGGCCAGCTCGACGTGTCCGGCCGGGAACTCCTTCTTCGACACCTCGCACTTGTCATCCGTCGCGGTGACGCTGATGACCCCCTCGCCGCTCCCGGAACTGCCCTTCTCCGTGCAGCCTGTGACGGCGGCCAGCGCCGCTGCGGTGGCGGCGGCGGTGACGACGGAGAGTCTGACGGCTCGCATGCGGGCTCCCGGCAAAGAGATGAGTGGCGAAAAAACGACGTGTCAAGGCTCACACAGGTTTGGTGAGGCGGCCCTAACTTACCTAAGGCTTGCCTCAGTGATACCCGGACAATCGGTGATTCACCTCTCATGGACGGTGTATGGGCACGCTCCGATCACGGCCGATTAATCGCCATCTAAAGGTGACCTAAAGAAAACCCCATGCACAGGCAATGCACAGGTCAAGAGTCCCGGACCGGCGAGATCAGGACAGCTCCTGTGCGCGGATGCGGAAGCCGCTCCCGGCAGGGTCGCGGAGGCGTGGGACGCGTAGTTGGTGACGGCTGCCACCAGGGTGTTTGAATGCGCGCGTGACTGATTACGACGTACTCCGCGTCTTCTGCGCGCCCAACGGGGGATACGGCAACGAGCTGGGCGTGGTCCGTGAGGGCTCCGTCATGCCGGAGCGGAGCGAGCGACAGGCGTTCGCGGCGAAACTCGGCTTCAGCGAGACCGTGTTCGTCGACGACCCCGAGCGCGGGATCATCGACATCTACACCCCCACCCTGCGCCTGCCCTTCGCCGGCCACCCCTGCGTCGGGACGGCCTGGCTGCTCGACGTGCCCGAACTGGTCACGCCGGCCGGGCTGGTGGGGGCCCGCCTGGACGGGGAGTTCAGCTGGATCGAGGCGCGGGCGGAGTGGGTACCGGGGCGGACGCTGCGGCGGTACGGGTCGGCTGCGGAGGTCGACGCGCTGGCGGTGCCGCCGCCGGGGGAATGGATCTACGCGTGGGCGTGGGAGGACGAGGCGGGAGGTCGGGTCCGGGCCCGAGCCTTCCCCGGCCGCGACGACGGCATCGAGGAGGACGAGGCGACGGGGGCGGCGGCGCTGTTGCTGACGCACGAGTTGGGGCGGGCGCTCAACATCACGCAGGGCAAGGGGTCGCAGATACTCACGGCGCCGCAGCCGATGGGGTGGGTGGAGGTCGGGGGGCGGGTGTTCCTGGAACGCTAGGCCTGGCGTACGGCCCCTCTCCCGCCCCCGGGCCCGCATCAGCGGGGGTCCGGGGGGCGCAGCCCCGGGGGTGCGGTGAGCTAGGGCAGTGTCAGGATCTCGGTGCCCGAGTCCGTCACCACCAGCGTGTGCTCGAACTGGGCCGTGCGCTTCCGGTCCTTGGTGACGACCGTCCACCCGTCGTCCCACATGTCGTAGTCGTGCGAACCCAGCGTCAGCATCGGCTCGATGGTGAAGGTCATGCCCGGCTGGATGAGCGTCGTGGCGTGCGGACTGTCGTAGTGCGGGACGATCAGCCCGGAGTGGAACGACGAGTTGATCCCGTGACCGGTGAAGTCCCGGACGACGCCGTATCCGAAGCGCTTGGCGTACGACTCGATGACCCGGCCGATGATGTTGATCTGCCGGCCCGGCCTGACGGCCTTGATGGCCCGCTCCAGGGACTCCCGGGTCCGCTCGACGAGCAGCCGGCTCTCCTCGTCGACGTCCCCGACCAGGTACGTCGCGTTGTTGTCGCCGTGCACCCCGCCGATGTACGCCGTCACGTCGAGGTTGACGATGTCGCCGTCCCGCAGCACGGTGGAGTCCGGGATGCCGTGACAGATGACCTCGTTGACGGAGGTGCACAGCGACTTGGGGAAGCCGCGGTAGCCGAGGGTCGACGGATAGGCACCGTGGTCGCACATGTAGTCGTGTGCCACCCGGTCCAGCTCGTCGGTGGTCACCCCGGGCGCGATCAGCTTGGCGGCCTCCGCCATCGCCCGCGCGGCGATCCGCCCGGCGATCCGCATCGCCTCGATCGTCTCGGGCGTCTGCACCTCCGCCCCGGTGTACGGGGTCGGCGCGGGCTTGCCGACGTACTCGGGGCGCCGGATGTTTCCGGGCACGGAACGGATGGGAGAGAGCTCCCCTGGTACGAGCAGCGACTGGCCAGACATGCCAGCGAGTTTAACGAGCCCGAGTGGGGGACGATGACCCTGGGGAAAGGAGCCCGAACCATGGCCCTGTTCAAGAAGCGCACGGTCGGCAAACCGGGCGAATGGTACTACTGCCTGGAGCACAAGAAGGTCGAGGAGGGCCCGGACTGCCCGGGCAAGGACCGCTTCGGCCCGTACGCCACCCGAGCCGAGGCCGACCACGCGATGGAAACGGCCCGCGACCGCAACCTCCAGTGGGAGAACGACCCCAAGTGGCACGACGCGAAGGCGCGCGGCGCAGACGAGGGCTGACGGAACCGCGTGTCCGGGCGGCTCGGCCGGCCTGGCTGAGCCGCCCGGCCGCCTGTTGTCTGCGGGTGCGCTGTGGCTGGTCGCTCCCCCATCTCTCGGCTTCGCTCGAGCGGGGGGACCCCCATCGCGGCGGAGCCGCAAATGTCACAGCCCCGCGCCCCTGGAGAGGCGCTCATCGAGCCGCCTGGTCACGCGGCAGCCTCCTCCCGCTGCCTTCGCAGCCGTACCGCGTGCTCGTTCGTCCGGACGTCGTACCGCATCAGGCCCGGCAGGCACACGGCCAGCAGCCCCACCCCGGCCACACACGCGAGGCCGCCCGACCACACGGACGCCCGTACCCCGCGCCACGCGGCCACGCCACCGGCCCTGACCTGGCCGAGCTGAGGGCCGACGGAGTAGGAGAGCAGTTCGATGCCGGCGAGGCGTCCGCGCAGCTCGTCAGGGATCGTCTGGTTCCACATCGCGCCGCGGAAGATCCCGCTGACCATGTCGAAACAGCCGCCAAGGAGCAGGAACAGCAGCACCAGCCATACATTGCCGACGACCCCGGACGCGGCTATCGCCAGCCCCCACCCCGCCGCCGCGATCACCACCATCCGTCCGTGCCGGTGCACCCGTGAGGTCCAGCCGCTGGTGAGGCTCACGAACAGTGAACCGGCCGGGATCGCCGCGTACATCAGGCCGAGCGACCACTCGGCGTCCAGTTCGTCGGCGAGGAACGGCAGCACGGCGAGCGGCATCGCGAGGAACATCGCGGCGAGATCGATGGCGTACGTCCCGAGGAGCTCCTTACGGTTCCACGCGTACCGGGCGCCCTCCGCGATGGACCGCAGCGACGGCTTCGCCGCCTCGTGGGACGCGGGGGAGGAGGCGAGTCCGATGACGAACAGCATGGACACCGCGAAGGTGACGAGATCGACGGCGTACGCCCACCCGAGCCCGGCGTACGCCACGACCACCCCGGCGAGGGCCGGCCCCGCGACCCCGCCGACCGTCCACCGCAGGGAGTTGAGCGACGCGGCGGCCGGCAGATGCTCATGGGCGACGATCCGCGGCATCAGCGAATCCAGCGCCGGCCGCTGCACCGACCCGAGGGCGGAGGTGAGCGCGGCGACCAGGAACAGGGGCCAGATCAGCGGATCGGGCAGCACCGCGTTCACGAGGAGCACGGCGCACAGCACCCCCTGCCCCGCCTCCGTCCACAGGATCAGCTTCCGCTTGTCCGCCGCGTCGGCCAGCGCCCCGCCGTACAGCCCGAACACGATCAACGGGACCAACTCCACGGCCCCGATCGCCCCTACCGCGGCGGCGGACCCGGTCAGCTCCTTCATCTGCACCGGCAGCGCGACGAAGGTCAGAAAACTCCCGAAGTTGGTGATCAGCCCCGACAACCAGAGCTTCCGGAAATCGACGGAGGCCCGCCAGGGGGAGAGGTCGGGGAGGAGGGCACGAAGGCCGGAGGGAGGTTGCTCGGCTGCGGGGGAGTCGTCTGTCACGTGGGGTCATGCTGAGCGGTGGGGGAGGTGGGGGCAACTGCTTTTCGCCGGGATGGGAGGACGACCGGCCTGGTTCTGCGGCGCCTGTCGGGGGTTTGCCGTTTGTTGTTCTGCCGGAGACGGGTGAGACGCCGAGACGGGTGAGGTGCCGAGACGGGCGGGTGGGAAATGCTTCTACCAGCGGGACGGCGGCGGCGCCGTCAAAACCTCCGCCAGCCGGGCCAGACGGTCACGGAGACCCCGCCGCCCCCGACCGACAGGCACCCCGTTCTCCCCGGCCGCCGCGCTGACCAAGTGCTGCACAGTGTCCAGGTCCAACTCCAACCCATCCGGCACCGCCAGCGACTCATGCGCCATCGACACCAACTCCCCCTCACCCGACCCCAGCACCAGCACCTTCGCCCCACCCCGCCGAGCATCATGAACCCGCTCCAGCAGAGCGCCGCCCACCCCCTCCGGCGCCACCACCAGCAACGTCTCACCCCGGCGCGCCGCCTCGATCCGGCCGAGCCCGACCGACAGCTGCCCGGGACCGGACGCCCGCGTGTCATGCCGTACGAGGGTCGGGGCCAGCTCGGGCGTCCCCGACCACGCCGCCTCGTCCACCAGATGCGCCGCCAGGTGCCACGGCTCGTACACCGGCGTACCGACCAACAGCAATCCGCCCCCGTACGACACCACGGAGCCTCGTAACGCCCCCGCGAACCTCCGTGTGGCCCCCAACCACTCGGTTCCTGCGAGCACTTCGCGCAACAACGCGACCCGTACGGCGTCCATGACCGCGCATCCTGCCGTAAGGGACAACTCAGGACGCGCCCTTCACCATGATTTCGCCCAACATGGGTAAGAACACGAACCACTACCCGTACGTACAGTCACCGTCCTAGCCAAGGAGGCGTACATGGCAGAGACAAGCATCCCCTTCAGGTCCGGCCAGGAGGGCTACGCCAGCTACCGCATCCCGGCCGTCGTCGCCACCCACGCCGGTACCCTGCTCGCCTTCTGCGAGGGCCGGCGCGACTCCGCCTCGGACCACGGTCACATCGACATCGTCCTGAAACGGTCCACGGACGGCGGCCGCACCTGGGGCCCGCTCACCCTCGCCGCCGACAACGGCGCCCATCTCGCCGGCAACCCCGCCCCCGTCGTCCTCGACACCGGCCGCATCCTCCTCGTGTACATCCGCGCCAAGGCCACCGCCACCGAGAAGGACCTCCTGCTCGGCAAGGTGCCGGCGGCCGACGGGCGCCGCGTCTGGGTCCGCCACAGTGACGACGACGGCGTCACCTGGTCCTCGTCCGTGGAGATCACCGCCCAGGTGAAGAAGCCGAACTGGCGCTGGTACGCCACCACCCCCGGCCACGCCATCCAGCTGAGCACCGGCCGGGTCGTCGTCGCCGCCAACCACACCATCCCGCCCACCGGGAAGGACCTCGGCAACGAGCCCCACTACAACAGCGGCCACTGCCTGCTCAGCGACGACCGCGGCAAGACCTGGCGCATCGGATACCTCGACGAGAACACCAACGGCTACATCAACGTCAACGAGACCACCGCCGCCGAACTCCCGGACGGACGCGTCTACTTCAACACCCGCAACGACTCCCCGTCCCCCGGCAACCGCGCCGACGCCCACTCCACGGACGGCGGCCAGACCCTCGTCAAACCCTTCCGTCCGCAGGCCGGCCTGCCCGCCCCCATCTGCCAGGGCAGCGTGCTCCAGCTCCGCGACCCCGACGTGCTCCTCTACTCCGGCCCCGCCGACCCCGCCTTCCGCGCCCTGATGACCATCCGTGTCTCCAACGACGCCGGCACCACCTGGCGCCCGGCGCACACGGTGAACGGCCTGCCCGCCGCCTACTCCGACCTGGTCCGCGTCGACGCCGACACCGTCGGACTCCTCTTCGAGACCGGCGACTTCAGCGCCTACGAGACGATCACCTTCCGCCGGGTGCCCGTGACGGACCTCACCTGAGCCCATGGGCGCCCGGACACGGACGTAAAGTCGGCCCATGACCTCTACCGACAGTGCACAGACCCCCGCCGAGACTCCTGCGAAGGCTCCCGCGAAGGACCCCTGGGACCTTCCCGACGTCTCCGGGCTCGTCGTCGGCGTGCTCGGCGGGACCGGGCCGCAGGGCAAGGGCCTCGCCTACCGGCTCGCCAGGGCCGGACAGAAGGTGATCATCGGGTCGCGCGCCGCCGACCGCGCCCAGGCCGCCGCCGACGAACTCGGCCACGGTGTCGAGGGCGCCGACAACGCCGAGACCGCGCGCCGCAGCGACATCGTGATCGTCGCCGTGCCCTGGGACGGACATGGCAAGACCCTCGAATCCCTGCGCGAGGAACTGACGGGCAAGCTCGTCGTCGACTGTGTGAACCCGCTCGGCTTCGACAAGAAGGGCGCGTACGCGCTGAAGCCGGAGGAGGGCAGCGCCGCCGAACAGGCCGCCGTCCTGCTGCCGGACTCCCGGGTCACGGCCGCCTTCCACCACTTGTCGGCCGTACTGCTCCAGGACCCGGAGATCGAGGAGATCGACACCGATGTGATGGTCCTCGGCGAGGAGCGCGCGGACGTGGAGATCGTGCAGGCCCTCGCCGGCCGCATCCCCGGCATGCGAGGCGTCTTCTCGGGCCGACTGCGCAACGCCCACCAGGTGGAGTCGCTGGTCGCCAACCTGATCTCCGTGAACCGCCGCTACAAGGCCCACGCGGGCCTGCGCGTCACCGACATCTAGGCAGGCGTACGAGGGGCAGCGGGCGATGGGGGACACTGGACGGGTCGCCGTCAGTGTCCCCCGACAGGAGCCCCCGACCATGCCCCGCCTCGCCCTCTACGCCCTGGTCGTCTGCCTGCTCGCGGTGGCCGCGGCCGTCGTGTCCTTCGTCCAGGGAAACTGGCTGGGCATCGTGTGGGTGCTGCTCGCGGGCCTGTCGTCCAACATGACCTGGTACTACTTCAAGCGGGGCAAGCAGGACAGGACCCGGAAGTCCGTCACTGGCTGACCGAGCAGAACTCGTTCGTCCCCTGCCAGAAGCGGAACAGCTCCTGACCGCAGTACGTGTCGAACGCGTCGATCCCCAGACCGCGCAGCACCGTGTCGATCACGTCGAAGAACGCGCTGTTCACGGACGGGACCCACAGCACCGCGAACACGAACAGCAGCCCGAACGGCGCGAACGGCTCCACCTGCCGCTTGACCTTGTACGACAGCCAGGGCTCGATGACCCCGTAACCGTCGAGCCCGGGTACCGGCAGGAAGTTCAGGATCGCGGCGGTCACCTGGAGCAGGGCCAGGAAGGCGAGCGCGAACCGGAATTCGGCGGGTACGCCGTCCAGCGCGTCCAGCCAGAACGGCGCCGTGCACACCACGGCGAACAGTACGTTCGTCAGCGGACCGGCAGCCGAGATCAGACTGTGCTTCCAGCGTCCGTGGATGCGCCCGCGCTCGATGAACACGGCACCGCCCGGCAGCCCGATCCCGCCCATGATCACGAAGATCACCGGCAGCACGATGCTGAGCAGGGCGTGCGTGTACTTGAGCGGATTGAGGGTGAGGTAGCCCTTCTCGCCGACCGAGATGTCACCGCTGTGCAGGGCGGTACGCGCGTGCGCGTATTCGTGCAGGCAGAGCGACACGATCCACGCGGCCGTCACGAACAGGAACACCGCGACGCCGGGCTGTTCGGCGAACCCGGTCCAGGTGGCCCAGCCCGTGACCGCCGTGACGGCCAGAATCCCGACGAAGACGGGGCTGATCCGCCGGTCGCTGTTGCGGGTGGTGGCGGTGGTCATGGGGTGGGGCTCCTGGAGGACTCGGCGGAAAACGGTGCAAACCGTGCACTGAACCATGCGTTGAGCAGCTTGTACGGGCGGGACGACGGTACCGGTGCTCTGGGAAGAACGTCCCACCGAGGGCCGGAGGTTCCTGGAGGTTCCCGGCGATCCTGGACTTCGCCCAGTTCACAGGCGGGTAAACCCACGCGCGCTCCGCACCCGGCCCCAGAGAGAATGGATCCGTGCGCTATCGCATCCTCGGCACCACCCAGGCACTCCGTCCCGACGGCACCTTCGTCCCGGTGGGCGGGGCGCGGCTGCGCGCCCTGCTGACCGTGTTCGCCCTGCGACCCGGCCGCACCGTGCCCGCGGGCGTCCTGGTGGAGGAGGTGTGGAACGGGGACGCGCCCGCCGACGCGCCGGCCGCGCTGCAGGCGCTGGTCGGCCGGCTGCGGCGCGCGCTCGGCCCGGCCGCCATCGCCTCGGCCGAGGGCGGCTACCGGCTGTGCGCCGCGCCCGACGACATCGACCTGCACCGTTTCGAGCGGCTGGCCGGCGAGGGCACGCGCGCGCTGGCCGACGGCGACCCCGCCAAGGCTGCGGTCTCCCTCGACGACGCCCTCGCCCTCTGGCACGGCCCGGCCCTCGCCGACCTCCCCGACCGCACCGCCGAGGCCGCCCGCTGGGAGACCCGCCGCCTGGACGCGCGCCGCGCCCGCCTCACCGCCGCCCTGGCCCTGGGCGCCGCGGAGCAGTCGCTCCCCGAACTGACCGCCCTGTGCGACAGCCACCCCCTGGACGAGCCCCTCCAGGCCCTCCGCCTGCGCGCCCTGC
The DNA here is from genome assembly GCF_036345175.1 of Streptomyces sp. NBC_00576. Classification (NCBI taxonomy): domain Bacteria; kingdom Bacillati; phylum Actinomycetota; class Actinomycetes; order Kitasatosporales; family Streptomycetaceae; genus Streptomyces; species Streptomyces sp. NBC_00576. Next base: position 8,192,008 of record NZ_CP107780.1, read on the forward strand.
GCGACGCGGGCCGCCCGGCCCAGGCACTGGCCGCGTACGAGGACGTACGACAGCTGCTGGCGAACCGGCTCGGCGCGGACCCGGGTCCCGAACTCCGGGCGCTGTACGCGGAGTTGCTGAAACCGGACGGCATATCCGGACGGGCCGGCAGCACTGCGGCCCCCGGCCCGGACGATGCGCGTGCGCACGCCTTACGGGCGGCCGGCCCAGGGACCCCCTCCGCGCCGGGACCTGCCCCAGGGCCGGACGGCGGCCCCCGCTCCGGCATCGCCGAGTCCGCCGCAGCCTCCGCCGGGGCCCGCACCGCACCCCAGCCGTCCCCTCCACCCCCGGGCAACCTGCGGGCCCGTCTCACCTCCTTCGTCGGCCGGGAGGCGGACATCGAGGCCATCCGGGGGGACCTCGCGGCGGCCCGGCTCGTGACGCTGCTCGGGCCCGGCGGGGCCGGGAAGACGCGGTTGTCGCAGGAGGCCGCCGAAGCCGTGCGGGACGGGAGCGGAGACGGGACGAGGAACGGGGCGCCGGACGGGGTGTGGCTGGCCGAACTCGCGCCCGTCGTCGACCCCGACGCCGTACCGGAGGCCGTGCTCACCGCCGTCGGTGCCCGCGAGACCGTGCTGCGCGGGGCCGGCGCCGAGGAGATGCGTGTCGCCTCCGCCGAACGCCACGACGACCCCCTCGTACGCCTCGTCGAGCACTGCGCGAACCGGCGGATGCTGATCCTCCTCGACAACTGCGAGCACGTCGTCGACGCCGCCGCGCATCTCGTCGCGGAACTGCTGGTGCGCTGCCCGGGAGTCACCGTGCTCGCCACCAGCCGTGAACCCCTGGGCGTACCAGGGGAGTTGGTGCGTCCCGTCGAACCGCTCCCCGAGCCCGTCGCGCTACGGCTGCTCGCCGACCGTGGGGCCGCCGCCCGGCCCGGGTTCCGGGTCGAGGACGACCCGGAGGCCGCCGCCGAGATCTGCCGGCGGCTCGACGGGCTGCCGCTCGGCATCGAACTGGCCGCCGCCCGGCTGCGGATGCTGTCGCTGCGGCAGATCGCCGACCGGCTCGACGACCGTTTCCGGCTGCTCACCTCCGGCAGCCGTACCGTCCTGCCCCGCCAGCAGACCCTGCGGGCCGTCGTCGACTGGTCCTGGGACCTGCTCGACGCGGACGAACGGGACGTCCTGCGCCGGCTGTCCGTCTTCGCGGGCGGCTGCGACCTCGCCGCCGCCGAGGCGGTGTGCGGGCCCGCCGCGTTCGAAGCGCTCGGTTCGCTCGTCGACAAGTCCCTTGTCGTGGCCGCCCCTTCGCACGAGGACGAGGACGAGGACGGTGCGGGCGCGATGCGCTACCGGCTCCTGGAGACCGTCGCCGAGTACGCCGGTGAGCGCCTCGACGAGGCCGGCGCCCGCCCCGAAGCCGAGCGCGCGCACCTCACGTACTTCCGCGAACTCGCCCGCGCCACCGACGCGTTGCTGCGCGGCCCCGGCCAGCTCGCCGCACTCGACGTGTTCCAGCGGGAGGGCGAGAACATCCGCGCCGCCCTCCGCCACGCCGTCACCGCACGCGACGAACAGGAGGGGCTCTGCCTGGTCCTGTCGATCTCCTGGTACTGGCAGATGCGCGATCTGCGTCTCGCCGGCCGCAACTGGTCCCGCGAGGTCATGAACCTCGGCCCCGACCCCTTCGCCGACCCGATCCGCCCCGCCCAGCCCGTGTGGGAGCGCTGCACGGACACCCCGCCCCCCTGGCGCGGGGAGCTCCTCGAAGAGGCCCGGCGCGGCGTCCACCTCATCCATCTCGCCTCCATGGACCTGGAGTTGGAGGCCTGGCAGACGCCGGAGGCCCGGCAGAAACTGCGCGCCATCACCGAGGTCTACGAACCCGGCGTCCCGCAGACCTGCCGCTACCCCGGCCTCCTCTGGTTCTACGCCGTCCTGCTCACCCGCGACATGGAGCGGCTCAGCGTCATCGTCAGCGAGTCCGTGCGCACCTGCCGCGGCGCGGCCCCCGACTTCGAGTGGGAACTCGCCGCCTGTCTTCAGATGCGCGCCAACATCCTCGCCAACCGCAGCGACTGGGCCGGCGACGCGACCCGCGACGCCGACGAGGCGCTGGAGATCTTCCGCCGTCTCGGGGACGCCTGGGGCGCCGCCGAGGCGCTCTCCGCACGCGGCGAGGCCCACGAACGCAAGGCCGAGTACGACAGCGCCGCCACCGACTTCCGGGACGCGATGGAACTGGCCGACCAACTCGGCGCCCGCGCCCAGAAGACCGTACTCGCCGCCCGGCTCGGCAACGTGTTCCTGGAGGCGGGCCGGACCGACGAGGGCGAACAAATGCTGCGCGACGTGATCGAGAAGGCGGCCGGGATGGTCAACGAGGCCATGCCCGCCGCCCGGCTCTTCCTCGCGGCCTGGCTCGGCATCACCGACCGGGTCCCCGAGGCGCGTGAGCAGCTCCGGCTGCTGCGCCAGGAGTTCGGAGCCGCCTCGTTCGTCGTCTTCGACGCGTTCATCCTCAGCTCGGAGTCCTGGCTGGACGTCGTGGAAGGCCAGTACGAGGAAGCCCTCGCCAAGACGCGACAGGCGGCGGCCCGCGCCGACGACGAGCTGTCCCGCGCCATCGCCCCCCACCTGCGTCCCACCATCCTGACCACCGGTGCCGCCGCCCTCGTAGGCTCCGACCCCGGCCGCGCCCGCGACGCGGCCCGCTGTCTGGGCGCCGCCGACGGGCTGCTGCCGCCCGGCCATGTCTCCGGACGCGTGGAGCGTGAGGTGCGCACCCGCGCCGTCCGCGCGGTCCGCGACGTGCTCGGCGACGAGGCGTACGAGGCCGCGTACGCGGAGGGCGGTCGCCTCTCCCCCGGGGAGGCGACCGCCCTCATCTGACATCCGACGCGCCGTTGCCAGCTCTTCGGCTCTTCAGCTCTTCGTACGGAACTTGTGGATGGCGACCGGCGCCATCACCGCGGTGATGGCCACCGACCAGCCGATGGTCACCCACAGGTCGTGCGCCACCGGACCGCCCACCATCAGTCCGCGCGCCGCGTCCGCGAGCGTGGACAGCGGGTTGTAGTCGGTGAACGCCTGGAGCCAGCCCGGCATCGACTGCGTCGGGGCGAAGATCGACGAACCGAACTGCAGCGGGAACAGCACCAGGAAGCCCATCGCCTGCACGGACTGCGCGTTCTTCAGGATCACGCCCAGGGTGAGGAACACCCACATGATCGACGAGGCGAACAGCGTTGACAGGCCTACGGCCGCGAACAGGCCGACCCAGTGCTTGATGTCGAAACCGACCAGCACAGCGACGATCATCAGCACGGTGGTCGCGAACAGCATCCGGATCAGCTCGACCGAGATCTTCGCGAACAGCACCGAGCCGCGCCCGATCGGCAGGGACCGGAAACGGTCCATGACACCGGAGTTGAAGTCCTGGCTGAAGCCGGTGCCGACGCCCTGGGACAGCGTCATGCTCATCATCGCGATCATGCCGGGGATCACGTACTGCACATACCCGTCCTGCCCGCCGCCCGTCGCCTGCCCGATCGAGCCGCCGAAGACGAACACGAACAGCAGGGTGAAGACGATCGGCATCAGCAGAGCGTCGAACATGGACTCGGGGTCCTGCCGGATCCAGAGCAGGTTGCGACGGACGAGGGCACTGGTGTGGCGGAGATGTCCGCGCAGCGGAATACGGCCGTCGTCCTGAATGCCTTTCACGGCAGTGGTCGGCGTCTTGGTCGCGGTTGCGGTCGTGGCGCTCATACGGTGACCTCCTCTCGGGTATCGGCGGGAGTGACGGCGTCGTCCTGCGGAGCGCCGGCGCGGTGGCCGGTGAGGGACAGGAACACCTCGTCCAGGCTGGGCAGTTCGGTGGAGATCGAGGCGATCGTGATACCGCGCGCGACGACCGCGCCGGTCACGGCGGTGAGTTGCTCGTCGCTCAGGATCGGCACCAGGACACTGCCGGTCTCGGTGTCCACGGCCGTGGTCGCGAGACCGGTGATGCCGAGGTCGTCGAGGTCACGGGCGAGCGGGCGCAGTTGCAGCGGATCGGCCGGCCGGATCCGCAGGGTACGGCCGCCGACCTTCGCCTTCAGCGCGTCGATGCCACCACCGGCGACGACCTTCCCCCGGTCGATGACGGCCAGCTCGGATGCGAGGTGTTCGGCCTCCTCCATGTACTGGGTGGTGAGCAGCACGGTCACCCCGTCGCCGACCATCCGCTTGACCTCGGTCCAGACCTCCTTGCGGGTACGGGGGTCGAGGCCGGTGGTGGGCTCGTCGAGGAAGAGGACGACTGGCCGGCCGATCATCGAGGCGGCCAGGTCCAGCCGCCGCCGCATACCGCCGGAGTACGTGCTCGCCGGCCGCTTGGCCGCGTCGGTGAGCGAGAACCGCTCCAGCAACTCGTCGGCCCGGGCGCGGGCGTCCTTACGGGGCAGGTCGAGGAGCCGCCCGATCATGTACAGGTTCTCCCAGCCCGGGAGCTTCTCGTCCACGGAGGCGTACTGACCGGTGAGACCGATCACGCGCCGCAGCTGCCGGGGCTGGCGCAGGACGTCGTACCCGGCGACGGTCGCGTGCCCGGAGTCGGGCTGCAGCAGGGTGGACAGGATGCGTACGAGGGTGGTCTTGCCGGCGCCATTGGGCCCGAGCACCCCGAGTACGGTGCCTTCCCGGACGTCCAGGTCGACGCCGTCCAGCGCCTTGGTCTCGCCGTAGTGCTTGACCAGCCCCCGTACGGAAACGGCACTCGTGGCCCCGTTGGCGGGGCGGTTGTCGATTCGCGTCATGCACCGAACCTGTCACCCCCCACCGACAAACCACCTACAGACCACCGACAGGACCACCGGCAGCGCCAATCGGCCCCACCCGGTGTTCACCTTTTGGTGCCGACCCGCATCTCCAGCCCGTCTGGGGGTCTCCCCTCTGGCGGAGTTTGAGGACAAGGCCCGTTCAGGGCCGTAGCAGGGGTTCGGGGGGCGCAGCCCCCGAGCAGGGGCCGGTTAGGGGCGGCGGGGGCGAGAACCAAAGCCCGCAGCCCGCCGATGGGGGAAGTCGGCGGGCTGCTCTCGTGCCGCAGTCGCTCAGTGGGCTCCGTGAACCGAGTGGTCGTCAGTGGACGACCGGCGGACGGTCAGTGGACGGAGTGCTCCTCCAGCGGGAACGTCCCGCCGGTCACATCCTCCGCGAACGCCTTCGCCGCGTTCCCCATGACCTCACGCAGATTCGCGTACTGCTTGACGAACTTCGGCATCCGCCCCCCGGTCAGCCCCAGCATGTCCGTCCACACCAGCACCTGCGCGTCCGTCTCCGCCCCCGCCCCGATCCCCACCGTGGGGATGTGCAGCGTCCGCGTGACCTCGGCGGCCAGCTCCGCCGGCACCAGCTCCAGGACCACCGCGAACGCCCCCGCGTCCTGCACGGACTTCGCGTCCCGCAGCAGCTGCTGGGCGGCCTCTTCGCCGCGCCCCTGGACGCGGTAGCCCATGGAGTTCACGGACTGGGGGGTCAGCCCGATGTGGGCCATCACCGGGATGCCGGACTCGACCAGCAGCTCGATCTGGCGGTGCGAACGCTCCCCGCCCTCCAGCTTGACGGCACCGACGCCCGCCTCCTTCACCAGCCGCGTCGCCGAGCGCAGCGCCTGCACCGGGCCCTCCTGGTAGGAACCGAAGGGCAGGTCGCCGACGATCAGTGCCCGGCTCGTACCCCGGACGACCGCCGCCGAGAGCATGGTCATCTCGTCGAGGGTGACGGGTACGGTCGACTCGTATCCCAGGTGACAGTTGCCCGCCGAGTCGCCGACCAGCATGACCGGGATGCCGGCCTCGTCGAAGACGGACGCGGTCATCGCGTCGTACGCGGTGAGCATGGGCCACTTCTCGCCGCGCTCCTTGGCGGCGGTGATGTCCCGGACCGTGATGCGGCGTGTGCCCTTGCCCCCGTACAGCGCGTTCGTCGCGTTGGTGCTGCCGGCGGGGGTCTGGTGGGCAGGCTGAAGCTGCGTCATCGCAACGGCTCCTTCAATCATCTCGAGGCGCCCTGACGGCGTCCCCGGATCGCCTCCATGGTGGCACCTCTCGTCCGGGAACGGCTAGTGGTCGCCCATGGAGGGCGCCCTGTGTGCTGAACGTCTCGCACTCCCATGCGTAAGATCTCGGTAAAGGATTTCGATACGAGACGGTATCGTATCGAAATAGGCTTTAGGCTGGTCGGCATGACTACTCCTGTCGGCCCACCGACCCCCGGCCCCCGGATCCCCGAGGCCGTGCACCGGCGACGCTGGGCGATCCTCGGTGTGCTCATGCTCAGCCTGCTGATCGTGGTGCTCGACAACTCCATCCTCAACGTCGCCATCAAGACCATCTCCACCCCCGCCCCGACCGGCCTCGGCGCCACCCAGAGCGAGCTGGAGTGGGCGATCAACGCCTACACCCTCGTCTTCGCCGGGCTGCTGTTCACCGCCGGGATCCTCGGCGACCGGCTGGGCCGCAAGAAGGTGCTGCTCGGCGGTCTCGCCGTGTTCGGTCTCGGTTCCGCCCTCGCCGCCTTCGCCGGCTCACCCACCGAGCTGATCGTCTTCCGGGCCGTGATGGGCCTCGGCTCCGCCTTTGTGATGCCCGCCACTCTCGCCGTCCTCATGAACGTCTTCGAGCGCGAGGAGCAGCCCAAGGCCATCGGCATCTGGGCCGGCGGTGTCGGCCTCGCCATCGCCATCGGACCGATCACCGGAGGCGTCCTCCTCGACCACTTCTGGTGGGGCTCCGTCTTCCTCATCAACGTGCCGATCGTGATCATCGCCCTTGTGCTGATGACCGTCCTGGTGCCCGACTCCCGCGACCCGAAGCCCGGCCGTATCGACCCCGTAGGGGTCCTGCTGTCCGTCGTAGGACTGGTCCTGCTCGTCTACGGCATCATCAAGGGCGGCCAGCTCGCCGACTTCACCGACCCGCAGGTACTGGCGACCATCGGCGCCGGTCTCGCCGTACTCGTCGGCTTCGTGCTGTTCGAGAAGCGCAGCGACCACCCGTCCATCGACGTGACGTACTTCCGCAACAAGACCTTCTCGGCGGCGATGTCGGTCATCGCGCTCGTGTTCTTCGCGCTGATGGGCGTGACCTTCTTCTCGGTCTTCTACACCCAGAGCGTGCGCGGCTACTCGCCCCTCCAGACCGGCCTGCTGATGCTGCCGCTGGCCGCCGCCCAGCTGATCTTCGCGCCGCGCGCCCGGCTGGCCGTCGACCGGTTCGGCAACCGGGCCACGACCACCGCCGCCATGCTCCTGATCGCCGCGACCCTGGCCGCGTTCGCCTCGTTCGAGACCGACACCCCGATCTGGGTGCTGGAAGTCGTCTTCTTCCTGATGGGTGCCGGTATGGCGCACATCATGACGCCGACCAGCGTCGTCATCATGCAGGCGCTGCCCCGCGAGAAGGCCGGCTCGGCGTCCGCGCTCAGCAACACCTTCCGCCAGGTCGGCGGCGCGCTCGGGATCGCCGTACTCGGCTCGGTCCTCTCGGCGGCCTACCGCAGCGACATCGAGGACAAGCTCGGCGTGCTGCCCGCCGACCTACGGCACACCGCGGGCGAGTCCATCGAGGCCACCCTCGGCGTCGCCGCGAAGCTCGGCCCGAAGGGCGATGCCCTGGTCGCCCCCGCCAACGACGCGTTCCTGCACGCGATGCACATCACCGCGCTGTGCGGCGCGGGTGTCGCCCTCGTGGGTGCCCTGGTCGTCGCCCTGTGCCTGCCGGGCCGCCCGGCCGAACCCCAAGAAGGCGAGGGGAAGCCGCAGTTGGCGTCTGCGGACCACTGAACAGCGGGGAGAATCAAGGGAGTACGCAATACGTAGTACGTAATACGCAGTACGCATGACAACGAAAGGAGCAGGTCGCGTGAACCTCGCGGACGATCTGGCCGACGGGACCGCCACCGATCGGACCGCCACCGAGCGGAGCAGTACCGATCGGACGAGTACCCGCGGCCGTCCCCGGAGCGAAGCCGTGGAGCGCTCCATCATCGAGGGCGTGATGCAGCTCCTGGAGGAAGGCGTACCGCTCGCGGACATCTCCATCGAGCGGGTGGCCCGTACCGCCGGTGTCGGCAAGGCCACCATCTACCGCCGCTGGCCGGGCAAGGAGGAGCTCTTCGTCGACGTCATGCGCGTCATGGAGCCCGCGGACCCGAAGCTGCCCGGCACATCGGTGCGCGACGACCTGGTCGTCCTGCTGGAGACGCTGCGCCGGCGCGGACTGGCCCACCGGTCCTCGGCGTTCCTGCACAACGTCCAGGCCCAGATGAAGAGCAGCCCCAAGCTCTGGGCCGCCTACCACGCCACCGTCGTCGAACCGCGCCGCCTGCTCGGAGCCGAACTCCTGCGCCGAGGCCAGCAGAACGGCGAGGTGCGCCCGGACATCGACGTCACGATGATGTACGACCTCTTCCTCGGCCCCATGCTCCTGCGCGCCGTACTGCGCCCCGAGGCGGAACTGCCGGAGGGCCTCGCGGAGCAGATCGTGGACACGCTGCTGGAAGGTTTGCGGCCGATCGCCCCGTAAGCGGGAATTCGTACGTCTGTTGGGACAGTAGACGCTCGACTGTGCGTGTTTCGTCACAGAGGACAACCTGTGGACGACAACCGGAACTGGTCGCGCCGACTTGTTCGTCATCGTCCCCGTACGGCCGTCATGGGACGGCGAGATCGGAACCGATCATCCCCTAGGGTCTTAGAGGCGGGGGACGGACGGTGAGCACGGCAGGTTGTGAGGCGACGGTATGGCCCAGCAGGCGTACATGACGGAGACGGACAACGGAGGCTCGGGACCCGAGCGCCGGGGACCCCGGCTTCGGCGCCTGATGAGCCGTCTGGCGGCGGGCTGGCGGGGCGATCCGAGAATCTGGCGGCGAGGGCTGATCACGGCGGCGCTGGCGATACTGCTCGCCCTGGTGATGCTGCTGCACGCGCAGATCCCCAACCGGATCGGCAACCTCGGCAGCCTCAGCGAGACGTTCCTGCCCTGGTTCGGCATCGTCTCCGTACCGGTGCTGCTGATCGTCGCGCTGGTCCGGCGCTCCGCGACCGCGCTGATCGCGGTGGTGCTGCCCACGGCGGTCTGGTTCAACCTCTTCGGCGGGCTGCTCGGCAGCAACGCCGGCACCGGCGGCAACCTGACGGTGGCCACCCACAACGTCAACGCGGAGAACCCGGACCCGTCCGGCACCGCCCGCGAGGTGGCCGGCTCCGGCGCCGACCTCCTCGCCCTGGAGGAGCTGACGGAGACGGCGGTCCCGACGTACGAGAAGGCCCTCGCGTCGACGTACAAGTACCACTCGGTGCAGGGCACCGTCGGCCTGTGGAGCAAGTACCCGATCAGCGCCTCCCGCCCGGTGGACATCAAGCTGGGCTGGACGCGAGCGATGCGCGCCACCGTGGCGACGCCGGAGGGGCCGGTCGCGGTGTACGTCGCCCACCTCCCGTCGGTACGCGTGAAGATGGAGGCCGGCTTCACGGCCCGCCAGCGCGACAGGAGCGCCAACGCGCTGGGCGAGGCGCTCTTCGACGAGAAGCTGACGCGCAAGATCCTGCTCGGCGACCTGAACGGCACGATGAACGACCGCGCCCTCAACGCCGTCACCGCCCAGATGCGCTCCACACAGGGCGCGTCGGGCAGCGGGTTCGGGTTCAGCTGGCCGGCGTCGTTCCCGATGGCGCGGATCGACCAGATCATGGTCCAGGGCGTGGAGCCGGTCAGCTCGTGGTCGCTGCCGCGCACGGCGAGCGACCACCTGCCGATCGTGGCGAGGGTGAAGATTCCGGCGTCGGCAACCGGCTCGTAACCCGGGGGGACGCCGGGGGAATACTGGGCGTGGGAGTCTTTGTTCCGTACTTGAACATAAACTGTACGGACCTACGCCCACCGCACCCTTCGAAAGGCCCCCGCTCTGATGTCCCGGCCCACGCCGACCTCCTTGTCCGCCCGCAGGACCACACCCCTGGCCCTGCTCGCCCTCGCCGTGGGTGCTTTCGGTATCGGCACGACCGAGTTCGTGATGATGGGCCTGCTGCCCGACGTCGCCGACGACCTGGGCGTCTCGATCCCGTCCGCCGGGCACCTGGTCTCGGCGTACGCGCTGGGTGTCGTCATCGGCGCCCCGCTGCTCGCGGCGGTCACGGCCCGGATGTCGCGCCGGAAGGTGCTGATCGGGTTGATGGGCCTGTTCGTGGTCGGCAACGCGTTGTCGGCGTTCGCACCTGACTACGACTACCTGCTCGCCGCCCGCTTCCTGAGTGGGCTGCCGCACGGCGCCTTCTTCGGCGTCGGTGCGGTGGTGGCCACGACCATGGCCGCCCCGGAGCGCAAGGCACGCTCGGTGTCGTTGATGTTCCTGGGCCTGACGGTCGCGAACGTGCTCGGCGTCCCCGTGGCGACGGCGATGGGGCAGCAGCTGGGCTGGCGGGCGACCTTCCTCGGCGTGAGTGTGATCGGCGTGGCGGCGATAGCGGCTCTGGCGCTGCTGATCCCGCACGACCGGGCGGCAGCACCGCGGGCAGGCCTGCGCGGCGAACTGGCCGCCCTGCGCTCGGTACCGGTCTGGCTGGCCCTCGGTACGACGGTGGCGGGCTTCGGCGCCCTCTTCTCGGCGTACAGCTACATCACCCCGATGCTCACGGACTCCGCCGGCTACGCCGACTCCAGCGTGACCCTGCTGCTGGCCCTGTTCGGGGTCGGCGCGACGATCGGCAACCTGCTGGGCGGCCGTCTCGCGGACCACGCGATGCGGGGCACCCTGTTCGGCGGCCTGGTGTCGCTGATCGTGGTCCTGGGCGCGTTCCCGCTGCTGATGAGTACGCCGTGGAGCGCGGCCCTGGCGGTCGTGCTGCTCGGCGTGGCGGCGTTCGTCACGGGCTCGCCGCTCAACCTGATGGTGATGGAGAGGGCGTCGACGGCCCCGTCCCTGGCGTCCTCGGCGAACCAGGCGGCCTTCAACCTGGCGAACGCCGGGGGAGCGTGGATCGGGGGCCTCGCCTTGACGGCGGGCTTCGGCGTGACGTCTCCGGCGACGGTGGGGGCCGGGTTGGCCCTGCTGGGCCTGGGTGTCGCGGGGGTCGCGTACGTGGTGGACCGGCGCGGGGTGACTCCGTCGGTGGGGCGGGAGCGGTTGGTGGCGTCGTATGTGCCTTCGCGGGCGGCCGATCGGGTGCACCACTGAGGGGTGTTCTCCCACCCACTGGCCCGTTGCCAGTCCGTTTTCAGGGCGCCCTCGAACTACCCGCGTATAGACGCCATCTCGATGGGTGACTGGTGGCGTGGATATTCGCTGGCAGACGTGCTGTGACGGCGGTTGAATGTCAGGTCGCACCGCATGAAGAGCAGTTATGGCAGCGGTCAGGAGAGAGGGGCCGGGCGACGATGCAGGCGTCAGAGGGTTCGCGTGCGGTGTCCGCGGCCATGTCGATCGCTTCATCACTTGGCCTGACAGCCGACGACGCGATCGTTCTCCATGACTCGAACAAGCTCACTCTGCGTCTGCTGCCTTGCGACACCCTGGCCCGGGTGGCACCCGTAGCCGATCAGGTCGCCCAGTTCGAGATCGAGCTCGCTCAGCGGCTCGCCGAAGCCGGGTGCCCTGTGGCCGCTCTCGAGCCTCGAGTGGAGCCACGCGTCTATGAGCGGGATGGCTTCGTGGTCACGTTGTGGACCTACTACGAACCCGTGACAGATCAAGCGGTCTCACCGGCCGACTACGCCAACGCGCTCAAGCAGCTCCATGCCGGCATGCGCACGCTCGATGTCCCGGCCCTGACCCCGCACTTCACGGATCGGGTCGAGCAGGCTCAGCAACTCGTGGCGAACCGCGACCGCACTCCGGCGCTCGCCGACGCGGACCGGGAACTACTCGGCGGCACGTTGCGAAAACTGAGACGACTGATCGGCGAGCGCGGCGGCGCCGACCAGTTGCTGCACGGCGAGCCGCATCCGGGCAACGTGCTGACGACGAAGAACGGGCTGCTGTTCATAGACCTTGAGACGTGTTGCCGTGGGCCCGTCGAATTCGACCTCGCCCATGCGCCGGAAGAAGTCGGCGATCACTATCCGGGTGTCGATCAGGACCTGCTGCGCGAGTGCCGGATCCTCGTGCTGGCGATGATCACGACGTGGCGCTGGGATCGAGGCGACCAATTCCCGGACGGGCGCCGGCTGGGCGCAGAGTGGCTCAGCCAGATCCGAGCAGCTCTTGATCGAAACGGCGGCCTGGATACCCGTGGCTGATCGCGGACGAGATCCAGTCGCCCCGGACTCCATCGAGGCACGGCGAACGTTGCCGGTCACGGCATGTGCCGCTGCGGTCCGCGACGCGCCGATCGTGGTCCATTCCCGATCGGCGCGTTCAGCGAACACCGGCGGCGTGACCAACAGGCAGCCTGATCCGCCGCGACATCATCCGGCGGAACAAGTGCGCACCGCCGACAGGCAGTTACGTCAGATCGTCAACGGGACGAACGTCGCCTGACGCGGCACTCGCTCCGCTGAGACATCGCTGATAGCCCCGGCCTTCGCTTGACGCAGCATCACATACATAGCCAGAAACCGAAGTTGTTGAAGGTGTCCGGCATTCTGCGCTTGGCCGCTTCCAGTCCGGAGTAGGTCTCGCGCACTGTGGGGTGGTACAGGGTCTGCTGCGGGGCGGCGGGGGATCGGCCGGCACCGAGATGGAGGGGGCGCCGTTCCCGACTGCGGGCCCGTAGTGGCGTGCGCGGGGAGCTCCCATCCCGTCCACCGCTGACCCAGGCAGAGCCGAGCAGACGCGGCCCATGGCGTCCAGGTCGTTCGTGCAGTGGCGCGCTCCACCTGGACGCCATGAACCACGCCCGCTCCACAGTGTGTGGGTCGACGGCGGACGGGATGGGAGCTGGGGAGGTTGGTGGTCAGGCAGTTGTGGAGGTGCTGCTCGGCTGTTCCGCGGGGATGACCACGACCTGATCCGTATCCTCGTAGATGACTTTGCCAGGGTTCGAAGACTCCAGTCGACGGCATTCGACACCGTGCGAGGCTAGAAGCTCTAGATATCCGTCCACACGCTTGATGAGATGTTGGGCAGATGGTTTGAACCAGGCCACAGCACCTGGATGCACCTGCGGGTCGTAGATCTCAGGATCGACGCTGGTGGGGTTGGTGTAATTGGTGTCGTACCAGTCGTTGTTGCTCCGCCAGAACCGATACTGATGGTCAGTCAATTTGCCCTGCGCCGCCAACTCATTGGCCAGCACGAAGATCCCAGGGAAGTGCCCCCGTGGATGCCTCACTGTTCCCTCGAACCGGACGTACTTCACCTGTTCCATAAGTGCACCCTTCACGCTGCTTGTTACGCGAGGCGGATCTTAGGGGTATTGCCCTGTTCGCCTGCCGACGCGACGGTCGGTTCTGTCAAGAGGGCACCCAGTGTCTGACATCAACGGCTGACACCAACAAGCGCGAACTTCGGCGGTCAGCGCTGGACCTCAGCGGATCATCGGCCGAGGACTCCAGGCGGTCGCCCGACGTCGCCGTCTCCTCATGTCGACCTGATAAGGATGGGGCCAGAGGTTCAAGTACACGATCACCGGGGGATGCGGCGCATGACGGAGTACACGTGGCCGACGGGTGTAGGTGATCCAACACCAGAGGGCATACGACGCGCATGGCCGGCAACTGTGGCCGCGCTGCCAGTCGGCGCCGCCGTGACTGGCAAGGTCATCGGCCGCCAGCCCTTCGGCGTGTTCGTGCAGATCCACGGAGTGCCGGACGCGGTGGGACTGGCAGAGGTCTTTGCCGCACCGCATGGAACCGTCCCGCCCCCAGTGGGGTTCGCGATCAGCGGAAACGTGGTCTCACACGCTGATCACAACTACCAAGTCAGACTCAGACTCAAAGACTGGGGAGACGAGCGCGTGCCAGTACCACTGTGGCCCAACAACGCCTTGCCGACCGCGAGGCCCTGAGCGGCTTTCTGAGGCGTCTGCGGCAGGACTTCGAAGTAAGGGCGACCAGTGGGAGAACCGGACGCTGGACAGCTTCTTGGAGGCTCTGGAAGCGTGGGTGGGCGACGCCCCGGGGTGGTACGCGAACCACGGCCAAGAGCTACCGGCCGACGGTGACTGGACGTTCATGGCTCGGGCCCTGAGTGCAGCGCGGTTCTACGAGTGACGACGTGCCCCCTGCGTGCCCGATGAGGAAGCGGCCAACGGGGAACAGCGGGGAGTCTCGGCGAACAGTCCGAGAACCCACAGGTCAGCGTCTCGCCAGGGTCAGGCCGGGTCCGCATAGGCGATCTTCCAAACTGGTGCTCCAGGGCTGAACTGCCGTGTTGACTGCGCCATTCCACCACCGATGTACTTGCACGCATGTCAGGGACGGATGATGGTCAGTCGTTGGAAGCTCACCCCGCTGTCTCCCGGCCTGTAGCCGCGGCGCAGGATTACGTGGAGGGCAGGCTGTCTCAATACCAGAAGTGGTACGACAGGAAGGCTGTCAAGACGAAGGCCATGCATCTCCGGATGAGGACGGTATCCGTTGTCGGGGGAGCTTTGGTCCCTGTGTTAGTCAACCTCGACGTTTCATTCGCGAAACTCACCGCCACGGTGCTGAGCTTGATCGTCGTCGGTTCCGTTTCTTTGGAGAGCGTGTACCGCTACCGCGAACAGTGGAAGAACTACAGGTCCACGGAGCAGCTCCTGGGACATGAGCGGATTTACTTCAAAACCAAGGTTGGCCCCTACTCGGATCTCTCGGAGAGCGAAGCATTCACGACCTTGGTCGCTCGTGTGGAGAGCGCGATTGCCTACGAGAACTCTGCGACCCTCAACGTGATGACCCTGGGCGGCCAGGTAAGCGCTGATGTGCAAACGCCGCCTGGCATCCCAGGCGCCAGTCGAGGGCTGCGGTAGACGAGGAGTGGCGTCCGCCGCCCACCTGTTGTACAGCAGCGAAGTACAGCAACCACCGCGACCGCAGCCGGTCATTGCTGACCACACCCACACGGCCGACCAGACGTGCAGACCTTTAGGATGGTCTCGGAGGAGTGGACAGCGAGGGGCTTTCCGGCGGAGGCAGGAGCGGTGCAGGCGTGACCGCCGCTCCGGGCAGGCGGAAGACCGATGGCCTGCCGGAGGTGCGGGCCGTCCGGCAGGCCATCGGGGTCGTGCTGACTGCCGCCTAGGGGGCGATGTCCCACTGCTGGCAGGTGTTGTCGAGCTGCTGCCACTGCCGGACCAGGGTGCCGTTGGCCGTTGCGCAGTTCGTGACGTCCAGCGTCATACCGGTGTTGACGTTGCTGATGGTGTAGTGGCTGCCGACGCGTGTGACGTCCCACTGCTGGCAGCGGTTGCCGAGCGAGGCCCACAGCTGGACGGCCGTGCCGTTGGACTGCTTGCAGTCCTTGTCGTCCAGGACTTTGCCGCTGTTGACGTTGCTGATGGTGTAGTGGCCGTTGCCCGCGCCGGCGAACTTCCACTGCTGGCAGGTGTTGCCGAGCGAGGCCCAGAGGTCGACGGTGGTCCCGTTGGCAGTACCGCAGTTCACCGCGTCCAGGACCTTGCCCGAGTTGGTGTTGGTCAGCCGGTAGGCGGTGCCGGCGACGGGGAAGGTGGCGGCCGGGGTGCTGTAGCCGACGGAGGTGATGTTGGCCTGTACGGCGTTGTCGGCGGCGTCGGTCGGATAGCCGGCGGTCATGACGCCCTCGAAGAAGGAGCCGTCGGAGCCGTTGCTGTTGTCACCGCCGGTGCCGAGGACGATGGCGCCCTCCTTCTGCATCGGGGTGTATCCGCCCAGGTTGGGCAGGGCTCCGTCGTACCAGGTGGTCAATGACCCTGATTGCGCGTTGCCGCCCTTGATGGCATAGGTCGTTGTGCCGTTGTTCTTGAGCAGGGCCGTGACGAACTCACTGCTGTTGCCGGTGTTGCTCGGGTGGGACCCGTTCGCTCCGAAGAAGAGCCCGTTCTCCAGGTCGGCCTCGACCCAGGGGCCCGATCCGGCGCCGGAACACGAGAACCAGCACTCCGTACCGAAGTTGAGCGCGTCCATGTGGCCGTTGCCGGTGTCGTTGCCGGACGTCTCGGCGTTGCCGTAGTCGAAGCAGCACCGGTTGTTCACGTGGTGGCCGCTGGTCACCATGTAGGTGCCCTCGGGGGCGCTACCGGTGGCGACGCCCGTCGTCGTGTTGTCGCGGTAGCCGACGCCGGCCGACACGAAGACGCCGTAGGCCGCGTGTCCGCCGACCGTCACCGGCAGCGCGTTGGCGATGGCGCCGACGTCCTGGCCGCCGTTGCCGCCGGGGCCCTCGATCGTGAGGTGGTTGTGCCGGGGGCTCTGGTCGTAGATCTCCGTGATGATGCACGTCGTGCCCGCACAGAAGGTGTCCTGCGCTGCGGCGTTGGCGTAGCCGCCCGCGGCGAGGGTGCCTATGTTGGTCGTCGCGGAGTCCGAGGCTCGCTTGACCTGGTAGAGGGAGCCGTTGTACGCGGAGTAGAGCGCGCGAGTGGTGCTGTGCGCGGCGACGCAGGGTGTGCCGGCCGCGGCGTAGATGTCGCAGGGGAGCGATGTGGCGGCCTGCGAGGGGCCGGCGGTGCCGACCAGGAGGCCGGCGACCACCGCGATGATCGCGCCGGCCGAGAGGAGTATTCCTCTCAGACGTTGGCGACCTGAAAGAGAAATCATCGTTGATCTCCGTTCCTGTGTGCATGTGCGGCGGGGCGAATTTCGTCGTGGACAGAATGTGAGCGCTAACAATTTTTACGCTCAAGGGAAGGGTGTTGTGCGGGACTTCGAACGACCGGGAAGAGTACCTGGAGGTCAGGTGGCCGCCAGTATGGCTTCGGGGTGAAGTTGCGTCAATATTTCCGGCGTGAGTCGAATGCGAGCGCTAACAAGTCGTCAAGTGTCGGCCAATAGGTCGTCAAGTTCTTGTGGAGAAATAGGGTGGGTAGGAATTCGGTCGAAATGCCGAACATTGCGTGATCGAAATGCCGAACCGAATGAATTGCTCGAAATTCCGAACCGGTAACAGCGGAAGGGGCGGGGCGGGTGTCGACGGCGGATCCCCGCCAACACCTGCCCCGCCCCTTCGCCGCAGCCCGCAGCCCGCAGCCCGCAGACCTCAGCCCGCAGCCCTCAACTCAGGCGGACTCGCGCCACCCGTTGGTGATGGGCAGCCGTCGGTCCTTCCCGAAGCCCTTGGCCGAGATCTTCGTGCCCGGCGGATACTGCCGCCGCTTGTACTCGGCCGTGTCGACCATCCGCAGCACCCGAGTCACCAACTCGGCGTCGTACCCGGCCGCCACAATCGCATCGGCGCCCGAGTCCCGGTCCACGTACAGCTCGAGAATCGCGTCCAGCACCGGATAGTCAGGCAGGGAATCCGTGTCGATCTGCCCCGGCCTCAACTCCGCACTCGGCGGCTTCGTGATCGAGTTCTCCGGGATCGGCGGAGTCTGGCCCCGCTCCGCAGCCGCGCGGTTGCGCCACTCCGCCAGCCGGAAGATCGACGTCTTGTACACGTCCTTGATCGGGCCGTACGCGCCCACCGAGTCCCCGTACAACGTCGAGTAACCCACCGCCAGTTCGCTCTTGTTGCCCGGCGCCAGCACGATGTGCCCCTCCTCGTTGGAGATGGCCATCAGCATCGTGCCCCGCAGCCGCGACTGGAGGTTCTCCTCCGCCAGGCCCGTCAGGCCCAGCGAGCCCATGTACGCGTCGAACATCGGCGCGATCGGCACCGTACGGAGGTTCAGCCCCGTCCGTCGAGCCAGCTCTTCCGCGTCGCCGATCGAGTGGTCGGACGAGTACTTCGACGGCATCGCCACGCCGTACACGTTCTCCGCGCCCACCGCGTCGCACGCGAGCGCAGCGACCAGTGCCGAGTCGATGCCGCCCGAGAGGCCGATCAGGACCGATCTGAAGCCGTTCTTCGTCACGTACGCGCGCAGGCCCACCACCAGCGCCGAGTACATCTCCTCGTCGTCGTCCAGGCGCTCCGCGTACCCGCCGGTCAGCTCGGGCTCGTACGCCGGCAGCGGGTCCTCGGACAGCACGACACGATCGATACGCAGGCCGTCGTCCACCACCCCCTCCGGAGCGTCGGGCAGGGCTGCCGGCAGGTCCAGGTCCAGGACCACACAGCCCTCCGTGAACTGCGGCGCCCGTGAGATCACCTCGCCGTCCTTGTCGACCACGATCGAGTCGCCGTCGAAGACCAGCTCGTCCTGGCCGCCGACCATCGCCAGGTAGGCGGTCGTGCAGCCCGCCTCCTGGGCGCGCTTGCGGACCAGTTCCAGACGGGTGTCGTCCTTGTCGCGCTCGTACGGCGAGGCGTTGATCGAGAGCAGGAGGCCCGCCTTCGCGGAGCGCGCTGCCGGGACCCGGCCGCCGTCCTGCCAGAGGTCCTCGCAGATCGCGAGCGCCACGTCGACGCCGTGCACGCGCAGTACGGGCATGGTGTCGCCCGGCACGAAGTAGCGGAACTCGTCGAAGACGCCGTAGTTGGGGAGGTGGTGCTTGGCGTAGGTGAGGATCACTTCGCCGCGGTGCAGCACCGCACCCGCGTTGCGCGGGGAGCCGGCCGGGCGGCCGAACTTCGGCAGGTCGCTCTCGGACCGGTCGAGGTAGCCGACGACCACCGGCAGCTCGCCGAAGCCCTCCTCGGCGAGGCGCGCGGCGAGGGAACGCAGGGCCGCGCGGGACGCCTCCACGAAGGAGGAGCGCAGTGCGAGGTCCTCGACGGGGTACCCGGTCAGCACCATCTCCGGGAACGCCACGAGATGCGCTCCCTGCTCGGCGGAGTGCCGGGTCCAGCGGAGGATCGAGTCCGCGTTCTGGGCGATGTCGCCGACGCGCGAGTCGATCTGGTTCAGGGCGAGGCGTAGTTGAGGCACGCCGCCAAGTGTAATCGTCAATGCGACGCGATGGGGTGGTGGAGGAGTGTGGGCCGCCCCACGCCGGGACTGGGGAGTCCATCCCCGTTCTACCGGTCACCTGACCCAGGCCGGGCCCGCGGCAAGAGGCTTGGGGTCATCTCTCCATGATGGTGGGGCAATGGGATCTTGAAGTGCATTGCCGCACCATCATGGCTGCGTCTTCAATGAGAGATATGGCGCACAACAGGGCACATGTGGACAGTGAAGGCCGCGGGACGGGCTGGGGTTGGTTCCTTGCGTGGTTCGCGGTGGGAGCGTGCGTGGCCGTCGGGCTCGCCGCCATCCTGTCGGTGGGGCTGGTCTTCCTTGTCCTGGCCGCCGCGGCCGCGGGGCTCCTGCTGTGGAAGGGGCCACGGAACGCCGTTGTCGGAGGTCTCACGGGTCTGGCGCTGCCACTCTTCTACATCGCGTACCTGAACCGGGGCGGCCCGGGGGATGTCTGCCGTTCGTCGTCGGGCGGCCAGACGTGCACCGAGGAGTACACCCCCATACCGTTCCTGGTCGGCGGCGTGCTCCTGTTCGTCGCGGGTTTCGTGATCTTCCTCATGATCGAGCGAGGTACCCGAAAAGCGCCCGTCCCCGGACGATGAACACTCCGGGGACGGGCTTCGGGCATGTTGCCGTGCTGCCGCCTCAGCGGCGGTACGACTCCACGTAACCCTGCGCGGGCGAACCCACGCCGGTCACGTCGTCATAGCCGCGTACGGCCTTCAGCGAGCTGTCCTTGCCGAGGCTGCGGACGGAGGTGAGGATCCCGTCCGCAGCGTCGTATCCGTTGGCGAAGTCCAGGCGTGCCACGGCGAGTCCGTACCCCGTGGGGTTGTCGGTCACGTCGTGGTAGACCTTCGCGTGCGAGGCGTACCTCGCGTAGATCGCCGGGTTGGCGAAGCCGATCGGCGCGCCGCCGCGGGCCTCCTGCGCGAGGGCCTGTACGGCCGCGATCACCGGTGCCGCCAGGGACGTACCGCCGATGCGGTACTCGCTGTACGCGGTGCCGCCCTCCGGCAGGGTCTGGGTCTGGCCGACCTTGAAGCCGGTGTTCGGGTCGGCGATCGCCGCGATGTCCGGGACGACCCGGTTGCCCTTCTCGCTGTTGGCCTTGGCCAGCGAGTTGGGCACGATGCCCTTCTGGTAGAAGGGCTCCGCGACGGTCGCGCTGGTGCCGCCGCCCGCGCCCGAGGTGTAGGCGCCCGGGAAGTTCGTCCAGCTCTTGCCGTCGGCCGACAGCGCGGCCTTCTCGGTGCCCCAGCCGGTCTCCCACTGGTACTTGTCGCCCCGGCCGACCGCCAGCGAGGTACCGCCGACCGCCGTCACCCACGCCGAGTTGGCCGGGGTGTCGACCTGCTTCTGGCCGGTGTTGACGACCTCGTCGCCGTTGTCGCCGGAGGAGAAGTAGAAGCCGATGCCCTGGACCGCGCCGAGCTTGAACACCTGGTCGTAGGCGGCGGCCAGGTCCGGCGTCTGGTTGGCCTCGATGTCGCCCCACGAGTTGGAGACGATGTCGGCAAGGTGCTTGTCGACGACCTTGCTGAGCGAGTCGAGCAGGTCGTCGTCCATGCAGGACGCGGAGCCGACGTACGTGATGTCGGCGCCCGGCGCGACCGCGTGCACGGCCTCGACGTCGAGGGTCTCCTCGCCGTACCAGCCGGCAGCGGAGCAGTCCTCGGTGTTCGTGTACTTCGCGGGCAGGACCTGCTTCAGCTGGCCGGCCCGGTAGGCGGCGTCGCCGTGCTTGGCCGCGTAGGTGGCGGCGTCGGCGGCGATGTACGGCGAGGCGTAGGCGTCGGTGATGGCGACGCGCACCTTCTTGCCTGTCCAGCTGCCCGCGCCGTATGCGGCCCGCAGCTGCTTGCCCGAGTAGCCCTCGATGGCGTACGGGATCTGAGCGCCGTACGCCGTGGGCAGCGAGGCGGCGGTGTTCGAGCCGTAGTACGTCGAGAACGGACCCGAGTTGCGGAACACCGTCTCCGGCGCGGGCAACGTGTCGTCGTGGGTCGCGTGGTGCGGGGCGTTGTCCAGACCCGTGACGGTCAGGACGGCACCGTTCAGGCTGTCCGGCGCGGAGGCGGCCTTCGCGGGCGCCCGGTACGTCTTCTTGCCCTTGGCGTAATTGTGCAGCTGCGTGCTGAAGGCCTTCTCGGCGGCGGCCACGTCACCGGTGACCGTGACGTAGTGGGCCGTGACGCCGGTGATCGTGAGGCCCGACGCCTTCAGCCACGCCTTGACAGCGGCGACCTGGGCCGGGGAGGCCCCGAAGCGCTGCTGGACCTGCGCGGCGGTGAGGTACTTGCCGTACGCGGCGGACGCCGGGTCGGAGACGGCCTTCGCGTACGCGGTCAGACCGGCGGCATTCCGGCCGGCGAAGTAGACCCGGGCGGTCACCTTGGAACCGTCGGGCGTGGCTCCCTTGTCCGCCTTGGCGGTGGCCCACGCGGGCCTGGTGCCGGCGAGCGTGTCCCGGCCCGGGGCGTCCGCGGCATGGGCCGCGGGAATGCCGAGCGCCAGCGCGCCGGCGAGCAGAGGCAGTGTCGCTGCCAGGCTCACACCGGCGCGCTTGATGGCGCGGTTGGATCTCATGGAACCCCCTGATGCGGTTCAACGCGAGCAAGACGAGTGATCACTCGCCGCTGGCCACTCTCGCGATGAACTGTTCATGCCAGGGGAATCCAGGGGGAATGGCTGTGCCAAGAAGCACCCAAGGGAACGTATACGCAAGCGATTTGAGGCTTACGTCCGACGGCGAAACGTCGATAAATCTATCAACTCGCCTTCGCGCCGCGCTCCTTCAGCATCCCCGCCATCAGGGAGATCTCCGACTCCTGCGCGTTGACCATGCCCTGCGCGAGCCGCTTCTCCACCCCCACCTCGCACCGCTCCACACATCCCTGCGCCATGTGGATACCGCCCTGGTGGTGCTTGGTCATCAGCTGGAGATAGAAGACCTCGGCCTGCTTGCCGCTCAGCTTGCCGAGCTTCGTCATCTCGGTGTTGGTCGCCATGCCCGGCATCAGCGCGCCGTCCTTGCCGTCGGCCATGCCCGCCATGTCCATCCAGGTCATGGGCGCGTCCGAGGACACCTTCGGCAGCTCCCACAGATCGAGCCAGCCCAGCAGCATGCCGCGCTGGTTGGCCTGCGTCTGCGAGATGTCGTACGCGAGCCGCCGGATCTCCTCGTTGCTCGTCCGGTCGCGCACGATGTACGACATCTCGACGGCCTGCTGATGATGGACCGCCATGTCACGGGCGAAGCCCGCGTCCGCCGAGTCGGCGGCGGGGGCCTGCATCCCGGAGTCGTCGCCGTCGGCGACCGCGTAGGTGATCGCGCCGGCCGCGACGAGCGCCGTGGCGGCGGCACCGGCGATCCAGGGAGCCCGCCTCACTGGGCCAGCCCGTTCGTGCAGGCGGCACCCGGCTCGGGGGTCTGCTTGCCCTGGACGAACTCCTCGAAGAACTTGTCCACGTTCGGGTCGGTGGCACTGGCCACCGTGCGCTGCTTGCCCCAGGCGGAGAGCATGATCGGGTCCGCCTGCTTGTCGTCGGGGCTCATCAGCGTGTACGGCGTCTTCTTCACCTTGGCCGCGAGCGCGTCTATGTCGGTCTTCGACGCCTTGGTGTTGTACGTCACCCACACGGCCCCGTGCTCCAGCGAGTGCACGGCGTTCATGTTGTTGAGCGCCTTGGCGTAGACGTCGCCGTTGCAGTTCATCCAGACCTGGTTGTGGTCACCGCCGACCGGGGGCTCCATCGGGTAGTTCACGGTCTTGGTGACGTGGTTCTGGGTGAGCTTCTTGTCCCAGGTCTTCACGCCGTCAGCACCGGTGACGAACTTGCCCGCGCCCTTGGAGTCGGTCGCCGCGGTGTCACTGTCGTCGGACTGCTTCTTCACGAGCACCGTCGCGCCGACGACCAGGCCGGCGACTATGACAACACTCACGCCTATCGTGAGGATCCGGTTCCGGAGCTCACGCGAGCGCTCGGCGCGTCGCATCTCCTCTATGCGCGCCTTGCGCGCCGCGCTGCCACTGTCTTTGGCGCTCTTCTTGGCGGAACCCATGGGATCGATCCTTCTGGGGAAAGGGGCGGTCGGTGACCGGTCGGTTGGCCGGTCGATCGGTCTCTGATCGTAATCCGTGGCCACTGATCGTAATCCGCGGCCACCCGCAACGGTTCCGGTCAGGGATCACCCATTACGGATGTCGCCGCGAACAGGCAAGATGAGAGGCAGAGCGGTACACCTGCCGTACGCGAGGCGTTCACTCCGGGGTCGGCTGGACGATCAAGGTGCGCAACGCGCATGAAATGCTGTCGTGGTGGGATGCTCAGGTGCCCGACCGCCTTCTGTGGTGCGGGAGACAGTCGGCCTGACCAGCAAGGATGGGGAAGCGGAAGATGGACAAGCAGCAGGAGTTCGTGCTCCGGACGTTGGAGGAGCGTGACATCCGGTTCGTCCGGCTGTGGTTCACGGACGTGCTGGGCTTCCTCAAGTCCGTGGCCGTGGCCCCGGCCGAGCTCGAGCAGGCCTTCGACGAGGGCATCGGTTTCGACGGCTCCGCGATCGAGGGATTCGCTCGTGTGTACGAATCCGACATGATCGCCAAGCCGGACCCGTCGACGTTCCAGATCCTCCCGTGGCGTGCGGAGGCCCCCGGTACCGCCCGGATGTTCTGCGACATCCTCATGCCGGACGGCTCGCCGTCCTTCGCGGACCCGCGTTACGTCCTCAAGCGCGCCCTCACCCGCGGCTCCGACCTGGGCTTCACCTTCTACACCCACCCGGAGATCGAGTTCTTCCTCCTGAAGGACAAGCCGCTGGACGGCTCCCGCCCGACCCCGGCCGACAACTCCGGCTACTTCGACCACACCCCGACCCACGTCGGCCAGGACTTCCGCCGCCAGGCGATCACCATGCTGGAGTCCATGGGCATCTCGGTCGAGTTCTCCCACCACGAGGGCGCTCCCGGCCAGCAGGAGATCGACCTCCGCTACGCCGACGCGCTCTCCACGGCGGACAACATCATGACGTTCCGCCTGGTCATGAAGCAGGTGGCGCTGGAGCAGGGCGTCCACGCGACGTTCATGCCGAAGCCGTTCAGTGAGCACCCCGGCAGCGGCATGCACACCCACCTCTCCCTCTTCGAGGGCGACCGCAACGCGTTCTACGAGTCCGGCTCGGAGTACCAGCTCTCCAAGGTCGGCCGTTCGTTCATCGCGGGCCTGCTGAAGCACGCGGCGGAGATCGCGGCGGTCACCAACCAGTGGGTGAACTCCTACAAGCGCATCTGGGGCGGCTCGGAGCGCACCGCGGGCGCCGGCGGCGAGGCCCCCTCGTACATCTGCTGGGGCCACAACAACCGCTCGGCCCTGGTCCGCGTCCCGATGTACAAGCCCGGCAAGACGGGCTCGGCGCGCGTCGAGGTCCGCTCCCTGGACACGGGCGTGAACCCGTACCTGGCGTACGCCGTCCTGCTGGCCGCCGGTCTCAAGGGCATCGAGGAGGGCTACGAGCTCCCGCCGGGCGCCGACGACGACGTCTGGGCCCTCTCGGACGCGGAGCGCCGTGCGATGGGCATCGAGCCGCTTCCCCAGAACCTGGGCGAGGCGCTCACGCTCATGGAGCGCAGCGAACTGGTCGCCGAGACGCTCGGCGAACACGTGTTCGACTTCTTCCTG
Organism: Streptomyces sp. NBC_00576; assembly: GCF_036345175.1. Taxonomy (NCBI): domain Bacteria; kingdom Bacillati; phylum Actinomycetota; class Actinomycetes; order Kitasatosporales; family Streptomycetaceae; genus Streptomyces; species Streptomyces sp. NBC_00576. The sequence goes on from NZ_CP107780.1 coordinate 8,216,626, forward strand.
CGCAACAAGCGCCAGGAGTGGGAGGAGTACCGCAGCGAGGTCACGGCCTTCGAGCTGCGGAAGAACCTGCCGGTGCTGTAACTGCCGGTGCTGTAGGGGTCGATTCTTCGGGTCCACCGGCCGCTTTCCTTCGTGCGGCCGGTGGGGGCTTGTCGCGCAGTTCCCCGCGCCGCTACGGGCGCGGGGCCATCTCCGTGAGCAGCGCGTGCAGCGGCTTCGCCGCCCGTTGGCGGTACTCCTGGATCGCCCAGCCGTTGCCGTCCGGGTCCTTGAAGTACATGAACGTGGCGCCGTCGTCCGGCGAGTACTGCATCGGCTCCGACACCTCCAGGCCCCGTTCGGTCAGCTCGGCGTGGGCCGCCTTGATGTCGGCGACGCACAGCTGGAGGCCCTGGTACGAGCCCGGCGCGGGCGTCGGGCCGTCCATCGTCTCCCAGATGGTGTCGCCGAGGGCGATCGAACAGCCCGAGCCCGGTGGCGTGAGCTGGACGATGCGCATCCCCGGCATGACCTCCTGGTCGATGTCGACGTGGAAACCGGCCTTGTCGCGGTAGAAGTCACGGGCCCGGTCGATGTCGGTCACGGGCAGCGGGATCACTTCGAGTGTGTACTGCATCGCTGGTCCTCCAGATCGCCTTCACGTCGCCCTTGACGGGGGCGTCAGCCGAACCGCCAGCGCGTCTGGCTGAACGGCTCCCCCTTACCGAAGCCGAAAACCGTGCGGGGCGCCACCGAAAAGACCAAGGCGTCTCCGGGGCCGTGGTGGAAGAACCCGTTCCGCACCTCGAAGTGCCAGAAGCTGCCGTACTTGGCCTCCCAGGCCGCGGCCAGCTCACGCAGACGGTCGTCGTCCGACACCCGAACCGCCTCGCCCTCCACCACCAGGTCGTAGCCCTCGTTCCAGGTGTTGGCGCCGGTCGTCAGCACGACGTGCGGGTTGTCGGCGAGGTTGAGGGCCTTGCGCTCCTCGGGGCCCGTGCAGAAGTGCAGAGCGCCCTCCGACCAGACCGCGGGCAGCGGCGTGACGTGGGGGCGGCCGTCGGGCCGTACCGTCGAGATCCAGAAGAGCTCGGCCTCGGCGAGCATCCCCTCCGCGTCGGCCCAGGCGGTCGCCGTGGCGGCGCTGTCGCTGTAGCGGGGGTCGAGGCTGCTCTGCGGCGCAGCGATGTCGGGCATGGGACGGCCTCCTCGATGTCGGTGATCCCGTCGAAGTGTCGAAGTGCAGACCTCGTACCGCGGCGGAAATCATCGGTCCGACCAGTGAACATCGCTTCGATCCGTCCGGCGCTTCCCACGGACTCTCCGGTTAGGCTCGTGCCCGTACGACCTTGATCCGATGGTCCGACGGGAGGCCCAGGATGATGGCGCCGGGGCGCAGGAGCAGTACCTTCACGCGGCTGCTGCGGCACGGCTTCACCGATCCCTCCGCCGCCGAGCGGCTCCTCGACAGCGCCGAGCTGGCGCCCCTGCGGGACGACCCGGTGCTGCTGAACGCGCTGGGCGCGACCGCAGACCCGGATCTCGCGCTGCTCGGGCTCGTCAGGCTCGCCGAGGCGCAGGACGGCCGCACCGCCCACCACGAGCTGCTCGACACGGTGATAGCGGCCAAACCGCTGCGCGACCGGCTGCTCGGGGTGCTCGGCGCCTCCGCCGCCCTCGGCGACCATCTGATCCGGCATCCCCGCGACTGGCAGGCCCTCGCCATGTACGAGCCCCGGGATCTCCATCCCGGGGTGGAGGAGTTCGAGCGAGGGCTCGCCGAGGCCAACGACCCCGTGTCGCTGCGCGTCGCCTACCGGCGCTGCCTGCTGTCCATCGCCGCCCGCGACGTGTGCGGCACCACCGACCTCGCCGAGACCGCCGCCGAGCTGGCCGACCTCGCCACCGCGACCCTGCGCGCCGCTCTCGCCATCGCCCGTATCGCCGCGCCCGAGGATGCCGCACTGTGCCGGCTCGCCGTCATCGCGATGGGCAAGTGCGGTGGTCACGAGCTCAATTACGTGTCCGACGTCGATGTCATCTTCGTCGGCGAGGCGGTCGACGGCGCCGATGAAGGGAAGGCTCTGCAGGCCGCCACCCGGCTCGCCTCGCACCTCATGCGGATCTGCTCCGAGACCACCATCGAGGGGAGCATCTGGCCCGTCGACGCCAATCTGCGCCCCGAGGGCCGCAACGGGCCGCTGGTGCGCACCCTCAGCAGCCATCGCGCCTACTACCAGCGCTGGGCCAAGACCTGGGAGTTCCAGGCCCTGTTGAAGGCCCGCCCGGTCGCCGGTGACGTCGAGCTGGGGGAGGAGTACGTCGCCGCGCTCGCCCCCCTCGTGTGGCACGCCGCCGAGCGCGACAACTTCGTCGTCGACGTGCAGAAGATGCGCCGCCGCGTTGTCGAGAACATTCCCCTCGCCGAGGTGGAGAGGGAACTGAAACTCGGGCCGGGCGGCCTGCGGGACGTCGAATTCGCTGTGCAGCTGCTCCAGTTGGTGCACGGGCGGGCCGACACCTCCCTGCGCAGCGGGACCACCCTGGACGCGCTCAGCGCTCTCGCCGCCGGCGGGTACGTCGGGCGCTCGGATGCCGTGCAGCTCGACGACGCCTATCGGTTCCTGCGGTCCATGGAGCACCGGATCCAGCTGTTCCGGCTGCGGCGCACCCACCTCGTCCCCGAGGACGACGCTGATCTGCGGCGCATCGGACGGTCGCTCGGGCTGCGCACCGATCCCGTCGCCGAGCTGAACCGGGAGTGGAAGCGGCACGCGTCCGTCGTACGACGGCTGCACGAGAAGCTCTTCTACCGGCCGCTGCTCGACGCCGTCGCCCAACTCGCCCCAGGCGAGACCAGGTTGAGCACGGTTGCGGCCCGGGAACGGCTGGTGGCGCTCGGGTACGCCGATCCGGCCGCCGCGCTCAGGCACCTGGAGGCGCTGGCCAGCGGGGTGAGCCGGAAGGCGGCCATCCAACGGACGCTGCTGCCCGTCCTGTTGGGCTGGTTCGCCGACTCCGCCAATCCGGACGCCGGGCTGCTCAACTTCCGCAAGGTGTCGGACGCGCTGGGCCGAACCCCTTGGTATCTACGGCTGTTGAGAGACGAGGGGGCCGCCGCCGAGAACCTCGCCCGCGTCCTGTCGGCCGGGCGCCTCGCCCCCGACCTGCTGATGCGGGCCCCGGAGGCCGTCGCGCTGCTCGGCGACGGCGACGGGGCAGGCGGTCTGGAGCCGCGCGCGCGGGACCAGCTGGAGCAGGAGATACTGGCCGCCGTCGGACGCTCCGAGACCGGCGAACAGGGCGTGTACGCCGCCCGCGGTGTCCGGCGGCGCGAGCTGTTCCGTACGGCCGCCGCCGACATCGTCGGCTCCTACGGCACCGAGCAGTCGCCCGCCGAGGCCGACCAGGGCGCCCTGGTGGACCGGGTCGGCGGCGCGATCTCCGACCTCACGGCGGCGACCCTGGCCGGCACCCTGCGGGCGGTCGTGCGGGACGGGTGGGGGGAGACCCTGCCCACCCGGTTCACGGTGATCGGCATGGGCCGCTTCGGCGGGCACGAACTCGGCTACGGCTCCGACGCCGACGTCCTGTTCGTACACGAACCCCGGGAGGGCGTCGACGAGCACGAGGCCGCCAAGGCCGCGAACGCCGTCGTCTCCGAGATGCGGCGGCTGCTCCAAGTGCCCAGCGCCGACCCGCCGTTGCTGATCGACGCGGATCTGCGCCCCGAGGGCAAGTCGGGGCCGACGGTCCGGACCCTGACGTCGTACGAGGCGTACTACCGTCGCTGGTCCCTCGTCTGGGAGTCCCAGGCGCTGCTGCGGGCCGAAGTCGTCGCCGGGGACGAGGAGTTGGGCAGCCGTTTCATCGAGCTGATCGCCCCCCTGCGCTACCCGGCGGAGGGGCTGGGCGACGACGCGGTGCGCGAGATCCGGCGCCTGAAGGCGCGTATGGAGTCGGAGCGGATGCCTCGCGGCGCCGATCCGACCCTGCACACCAAGCTCGGGCGGGGCGGCCTTTCGGACGTGGAGTGGACTGTCCAGTTGCTGCAGCTCCAGCACGGGTGGGCCGAACCCGGGCTGCGGACGACCCGTACCCGCGAGGCCCTCGCCGCAGCCTGCGCCGCCGAACTGATCTCCGCGGAGGACGCGGCGATACTCGACGAGGCGTGGGTCCTGGCCACCCGGGTGCGCAACGCGGTGATGCTGGTGCGCGGCCGGGCCGGGGACACCTTCCCCTCGGACGGGCGGGAACTGGGCGCGGTCGGACGGTACCTGGGGTACGGGCCGGGGCATGTCGGCGACATGATCGACGCGTACCGGCGGACCACCCGGCGGGCCCGTGGTGTCGTGGAGACGCTGTTCTACGGGGCGGCGTCGGTGTAGAAACCCGGGCCCGGCCCGGCTCCCCGTCGGGCCCAGGCCCTGGTCGTGCCTATGGCTTGACCGGGAGCAGTGGGCCGCCCTGCCCCCGCACCGGGACCAGTTTCGGGAGGGCGTACGGGAGCTTGCCGTACCAGAGGCGGGCGACCATGAAGCCGAAGGCCAGGCACATGAGGCCGCCGACCGCGTCCAGCCAGAAGTGGTTGGCCGTGGCGACGATCACCAGCAGGGTGGCCATCGGGTAGAGGAGCCCGAGAACGCGTACCCACGGGACGCTGGCCAGGGCGAAGATCGTCAGGCCGCACCACGTGGACCAGCCGATGTGCATCGACGGCATCGCCGCGTACTGGTTCGACATGTGCTTGAGGTCGCCGGAGGCCATCGAACCCCAGGTGTGGTGGACCATCACCGTGTCGACGAAGTCGCCGCCGTTCATCAGACGGGGCGGGGCCAGCGGATACAGGTAGTAACCGACCAGAGCCACTGCCGTGGTCGCGAAAAGGGTCAGACGCGTCGCCGCGTAACGCCCGGGATGACTACGGTACAGCCACACCAGGACACCGAGAGTGACGATGAAGTGCAGCGTGGCGTAGTAGTAGTTCATGCCCACGATCAGCCAAGTCACCGAGTTGATCGAGTGGTTGACCGACTCCTCGACGGCGATGCCCAGGCTGTGCTCGGTCTTCCAGAGCCAGTCCGCGTTGCGCAGCGCCTCGGCCTTCTGCTCCGGCACGGCGTTGCGGATCAGCGAGTACGTCCAGTAACTGATCGCGATCAGAAGGATTTCGAACCACAGCCGTGGCCGGCGCGGAGCGCGCACTCGGCGCAGGAGTCCCTTGGCCACGCGGCCGTTCCCCTCCGCCGTCTCGTCCATGACGGAGTGCGGTGCGGCCCGCTCGTGGCCTTCCCTTGTCGTCACGGTCGTTTCACCCATGGACACAGAGTCTGCCAGATACGGTCCCCTCCCAGATCATCCCCTGGTCCTGTCCGACCCGCACGTCCTACGGTGGGGACAGGCGGCCCGGACTACTACCGGAGCACTGTGCGAAGCGGGGCATTCTCCACCCTAGGAACGAGTACGTTCCCCAGGGGCCGAGGCTGTCGACCCCCTGACCACCAGTTCCGGCATGAACACGAACTCGCTGTGCGGGGCCGGCGTACCGCCGATCTCCTCAAGGAGGGTGCGTACGGCGGCCTGGCCCATCGCCGGGACCGGTTTGCGGACCGTGGTGAGGGGCGGGTCGGTGAAGGCGATCAGGGGGGAGTCGTCGAAACCCACGACCGAGACGTCCCGGGGGACCTCCAGGCCGCGCTGCCGGGCCGCCCGTATCGCGCCCAGCGCCATCATGTCGCTCGCGCACACGATCGCCGTGCAGTCACGGTCGATGAGCGCCATGGCCGCCGCCTGGCCGCCCTCCAGGGTGTACAGCGAGTGCTGGACGAACCGCGTCTCGACGTCCTGTGCCGTCAGGCCCAGCAGATCCTGCATCGTCCGGACGAAACCCTCGATCTTGCGCTGCACCGGCACGAAACGCTTCGGGCCGAGGGCCAGTCCGATGTGGGTGTGGCCGAGGGAGACGAGATGTGTGACCGCGAGGTGCATCGCCGCGCGGTCGTCGGGGGAGATGAACGGCGCCTGCACCTTGGGGGAGAAGCCGTCCACGAGGACGAACGGCACGCCCTGGGCGCGCAGTTGCTCGTAGCGCTGCATGTCGGCGGAGGTGTCCGCGTGCAGGCCGGAGACGAAGATGATGCCGGCCACGCCCCGGTCGACGAGCATCTCCGTCAGCTCGTCCTCCGTGGAGCCGCCGGGCGTCTGGGTGGCCAGGACCGGGGTGTAGCCCTGCCGGGTCAGGGCCTGGCCTATGACCTGTGCCAGGGCCGGGAAGATGGGGTTCTCGAGCTCCGGGGTGATGAGGCCCACCAGGCCCTCGCTGCGCTGGCGCAGCCGGACCGGGCGCTCGTAGCCCAGTACGTCGAGGGCGGCGAGCACGGTCTGGCGGGTGGTGGCGGCGACGCCCGGTTTCCCGTTCAGGACCCGGCTGACTGTCGCTTCGCTCACCCCCGCCTGAGCGGCGATGTCGGCAAGCCGTGTGGTCACAGGGCTGGACTGTACCGGCCGGCCCTCGCCTTGCCCACCGAACGGACGCCGGGCACGGGCCGTGGAACGGCCCACCGGACGACCGGGACGGCCGCTCGCCGCTGCGGGTTGCTGCGTCATCGCGCTCCCTCGGGTCTAACACGTGTGCCTTGCGGGTGCCTTGCGGGGTGTCTTGCGCGTGTCTGATGGGGCGTACATGGCAAGAGCTTGCAGAGTCTTGCACAAGTGTCCCAGATCCCGCTGGACAGTGGGAGAACAGGGGATCAGGCGGTCCTGCGATGGGGATTCCGAGGGTCACGACGCGGTAACTGTCGTCGGTTCTTGCATTTTTTTGCTGCAAGGTCTTTCGTCGCGCTTACATGGCTGTTACGTTCACGTCGCCCGGCGGCGGCAACGGCGCGGCCGGCAAGTCGGCGGAAACGGCGGACGGGCCCGTTCCCGCCAGTACACGGGCTTTCACCCTCAAGGAGAACTCATGCGGCGTGGCATAGCGGCCACCGCGCTGATGGCGTCTTTCGCCCTCGCGGCGACGGCCTGCGGCGGAAGCGACAGCGGCGACTCGGCCGACGGTCCGGTCACCATCACCTGGTGGGACACCTCCAACGCCACCAACGAGGCGCCGACGTACCAGGCCCTGGTCAAGGAGTTCGAGGCCGCCAACAAGGACGTCAAGGTCAAGTACGTCAACGTCCCCTTCGACCAGGCGCAGAACAAGTTCGACACCGCCGCCGGTGCCTCCGGCGCCCCGGACGTGCTGCGTTCCGAGGTCGGCTGGACCCCCGCCTTCGCCAAGAAGGGCTTCCTGCTGCCGCTCGACGGCACCGAGGCCCTCACCGACGAGGCCAAGTTCCAGCCCAGCCTGATCGAACAGGCCAAGTACGAAGGCAAGACGTACGGCGCCCCGATCGTCACCGACACCCTCGCGCTGGTCTACAACAAGGAACTCTTCGCGAAGGCCGGCCTCACCGAGGCGCCCAAGACCTGGGCCGACCTGAAGACGGCCGCCGCCACCATCAAGGACAAGAGCGGCGTCGACGGTTACTGGGGCTCCACCCAGGCCTACTACGCCCAGTCGTTCCTCTACGGCGAGGGCACCGACACCGTCGACGCCACCGCCAAGAAGATCACCGTCAACTCGGCCGCCGCCAAGAAGGCCTACGGCACCTGGCTCGGCCTCTTCGACGGCAAGGGCCTGCACAAGGCGGACACCACCGCCGACGCGTACGCCCATATCCAGGACGCGTTCGTCAACGGCAAGGTCGCCGCGATCGTCCAGGGCCCGTGGGAGATCACCAACTTCTACAAGGGCGCCGCGTTCAAGGACAAGGCCAACCTCGGCGTCGCCACCGTCCCGGCCGGCTCCACCGGCAAGGCGGGCGCCCCGACCGGCGGCCACAACCTATCCGTGTACGCGGGCTCGGACGCCGCGCACCAGAAGGCCGCGCTGAAGTTCGTCAACTTCATGACCTCCGCGAAGTCCCAGACGCAGATCGCCCTGAAGAACTCCACGCTGCCCACCCGCGACGACGCCTACACCGCCGAGGTCAAGGCCGACCCGGGCCTCGCCGGCTACCAGGGCGTCCTCCCCGCCGCCCAGCCCCGCCCGGCGCTGCCCGAGTACAGCTCCCTGTGGGCTCCGCTCGACACCGAGCTGGGGCAGATCGCGGGCGGCAAGGAGTCCCTCGACAAGGGCCTCGGCAACGCGGAGACCGCGATCGCCAAGCTGGTCCCGGACTTCGGCAAGTGATCGGCAAGTGATCGGCCAGTGACCCCGAACGGCCGTCGGAACTGCCCAGTTGGACTCGGGGGACAGTTCCGGCGGTCATCGGCCCTTCGCGGCCGGTACCCCTTGGTCTCCCAGGCGTCCTCGGACTTCCTGATCCTCCAGAAGGTGTCGAACCCATGACAGTCGCCATCGACCGCGCGACCGGCAAACGCCGGGGCGAGCCCGGGCAGCGCCCCGGACGGCTCGATCGCCTCAAGCACGCCTACCAGAAGTACTGGTACGCGTACGCGATGATCGCCCCCGTGGTCGTCGTACTCGGCGGACTCGTGCTCTACCCGCTCGTGCGCGGCCTCTACCTCACGCTCACGGACGCCAACAGCCTCAACTCGGCCCGCACGATCGGCGTCAACCACATCGACGCCACCTACAAGTTCATCGGCTTCGACAACTACGCCGACATCCTGTGGGGCGACACCGCGTACGACCGTTTCTGGGCGCACTTCATCTGGACGATCGTCTGGACCGCGCTCTGCGTGGCCCTGCACTACTGCATCGGTCTCGGCCTCGCGCTCCTCCTCAACCAGAAGCTGCGCGGGCGCACCTTCTACCGGCTGATCCTGGTCCTGCCGTGGGCCGTTCCCACCTTCGTCACCGTGTTCGGCTGGCGGTTCATGCTCGCCGACGGCGGCATCATCAACACGATGCTCGACGCCGTGCACCTGCCGTCACCGCTGTGGCTGGAGGACACCTTCTGGCAGCGGTTCGCCGCGATCATGGTCAACACGTGGTGCGGGGTGCCGTTCATGATGGTCTCGCTGCTCGGCGGCCTCCAGTCGATCGACTCCACGCTGTACGAGGCCGCCGAGATGGACGGCGCGAGCGCCTGGCAGCAGTTCCGGTACGTCACCCTGCCGGGCCTGCGCTCCGTCAGCTCGACCGTCGTACTCCTCGGCATCATCTGGACGTTCAACCAGTTCGCCGTGATCTTCCTGCTGTTCGGCAACACCGCCCCGGACGCGCAGATCCTCGTCACCTGGGCCTACTACCTCGGCTTCGGCCAACAGCCGCGCGACTTCGCGCAGTCGGCGGCCTACGGCATGCTGCTGCTGGCCATCCTGATCGTGTTCACCTCCTTCTACCGCCGCTGGCTGAACCGCAATGACCAGCAGCTCGCGATCTGAGGCAGGAGCTTCCGTACCCATGAGTGCCATGACCGTTCAGAAGTCCGCGCAGTCGGACCCGGCCGACGACGATGCCGCCGCCACGCAACCCCGCGGACACGGGCGCCGGGGCCTGGCCACCACCCTCGCCTCCCACGGCATCCTGACCGTCGCGAGCCTGATCGCGCTCTTCCCGATCGCCTGGCTGCTCTTCCTGTCCCTCGGCCCGGACAAGGACGACTACCTCCACCCCGGGCGCATCTGGGACAAGATGACGTTCGACAACTACTCGTTCGTCCTCCAGCACACCAACTTCTTCGACTGGATGAAGAGTTCGCTGATCGTCTCGCTCGGCACGACGGTCATCGGGGTGATGGTCGCGGCGACCACCGGGTACGCGGTCTCGCGGATGCGCTTCCCCGGCTACCGCAAGTTCATGTGGGTACTCCTGGTCACCCAGATGTTCCCGATCGCCGTACTCATCGTGCCGATGTACCAGATCCTCTCGGACCTCCAGCTCATCGACAACTACCTCGGTCTGATCCTCGTCTACTGCTCGACGGCCGTGCCGTACTGCGCCTGGCTGCTCAAGGGATACTTCGACACGATCCCCTTCGAGATCGACGAGGCGGGACGCGTCGACGGGCTGACCCCCTTCGGCACCTTCGCGCGGCTGATCCTGCCGCTGGCCAAACCGGGCCTGGCGGTCGCCGCGTTCTACAGCTTCATCACCGCTTTCGGCGAGGTCGCCTTCGCCTCGACGTTCATGCTGTCGGACACGAAGTACACCTTCGCGGTCGGCCTGCAGAGCTTCGTCAGCGAGCACGACGCCCAGCGCAACCTGATGGCCGCCACCGCGGTACTGGTCGCGATACCTGTCTCGGCCTTCTTCTACCTGGTCCAGAAGAACCTGGTGGCGGGCCTGACTGCGGGCGGTACCAAGGGCTGACGCCCCGGCCCTGCGTAAAACTCCCGTACGGCTCTGTCGTACGGGTCGGCGGCCCGCGGTGTCCATCCGACCCCGCTGTCACCGCGGGCCGCCTAAGTCGGCAGCGGTTCGGCCGCGCCCGAAGGGGCGCGGGGCTGTATCGATCTGCGGCTCCGCCGCGGGGCGCGACCAGCCACAACGGACCCGCAGCTTCAAACCAGCAGAAACCGCCCCATGACCCGAACTCCGTTACGTATCAAGGACGTTATGAGCCAGCACTCCACAGCTCCGGCCCCGACTTCCACCGTCGCCGCCGTCTCCGCCCACAGTGACTGGTGGCGGGACGCCGTGATCTACCAGGTCTACCCCCGCAGCTTCGCCGACAGCAACGGCGACGGCATGGGCGACCTGGAGGGCGTACGCACCCGGCTGCCGTATCTGCGCGACCTGGGCGTCGACGCCGTGTGGCTCAGCCCCTTCTACGCCTCCCCACAGGCCGACGCCGGCTACGACGTCGCCGACTACCGCGCCGTGGACCCCATGTTCGGCAACCTCCTGGACGCCGACGCCCTGATCCGGGACGCCCACGAACTGAACCTCAGGATCATCGTCGACCTGGTCCCCAACCACTCCTCCGACCAGCACGAGTGGTTCAAGCGGGCGCTGCGCGACGGCCCCGGCTCACCGCTCCGGGACCGCTACCACTTCCGCCCCGGCAAGGGCGAGAACGGCGAACTCCCGCCCAACGACTGGGAGTCCATCTTCGGCGGCCCGGCCTGGACGAGGGTCACCGAGCCGGACGGTACCCCCGGCGAGTGGTACCTCCACCTCTTCGCGCCGGAGCAGCCCGACTTCAACTGGGAACACCCGGCCGTCGGGGACGAGTTCCGCTCGGTCCTCCGGTTCTGGCTCGACATGGGCGTCGACGGCTTCCGTGTCGACGTCGCACACGGCCTGGTGAAGGCGGCGGGCCTCCCAGACCTCGGATCCCACGATCAGGTCAAGCTCCTGGGCAACGATGTCATGCCGTTCTTCGACCAGGACGGCGTGCACGCCATCTACCGCGAATGGCGCCTGGTCCTCGACGAGTACGCGGGCGAGCGCATTTTCGTCGCGGAGGCGTGGACCCCGACCATCGAACGCACGGCGAACTACGTACGCCCGGACGAACTCCACCAGGCCTTCAACTTCCAGTACCTGGCGACCTATTGGGACGCGGCGGAACTGAAGGTCGTCATCGACCGCACCCTGGACGCCATGCGCCCGGTCGGCGCCCCGGCTACGTGGGTGCTGTCGAACCACGATGTCACCCGCCACGCGACGCGCTTCGCCAACGAGTCGGGCCTGGGCACGCAGATCCGCCTCGCCGGAGACCGTGCACTGGGCCTGCGCAGGGCCCGCGCGGCAACCCTGTTGATGCTGGCGCTGCCCGGCTCGGCGTACGTCTACCAGGGCGAGGAACTGGGCCTCCCGGACGTCGTCGACCTCGCGGACGAGGTCCGCCAGGACCCCGCGTACTTCCGGGGCGCCGGCCAGGACGGCTTCCGCGACGGCTGCCGGGTGCCGATCCCGTGGACCCGCGAGGGCTCGTCGTACGGCTTCGGCGACGGCGGCTCCTGGCTTCCGCAGCCCGCGGAGTGGGCCGAGCTGAGCATCGAGGCACAGACAGGTACGCCCGGCTCCACCCTGGAGCTGTACCGCGCCGCCCTCACCGCCCGCCGCGAACACCCCGGCCTCGGCGCGGGCGACTCCGTCGAGTGGCTGAAGGCACCGCAGGGCGTCCTGGCCTTCCGGCGCGGCGAGTTCGTGTGCGTGGCGAACACGAGCGGCGAGGCGGTCACGATCCCGGCGTACGGGGAGGTGCTGGTGGCCAGTGGCGAGGTGACCGTAGTGGAGGACGAGGCGAAGCTGCCGGCGGACACGACGGTGTGGTGGACGACTGCCTGAGGTCCAACTTGCGGGACCCGCCGCGCAGTTCGGGGTGGCGGGCCCTGCTTGGTTGCGACGGTCGAGGGGCCTTCCCGTTTCGCGTGGACGATCACCACGAATAACCATCACGTCCGAGCTGGGGCATCAGGCCCGTCCCAACTACGACGGGTCGGCCGAGAGAACGACGGAGCCCTGAGCTCAGGACAGGAAGCTGCCGTAGGGGCCGTTCCGTATGCTGTCCTTCTGCTGCTGGTTGAAGTGGCAGTTCGGGTAGTCGTAGAACGAGGCGGACATCGGTGTGCCGTCGGTGTGCGTGGAGTCGGGCAGCCCGAACGCGTGGCCCAACTCGTGCACCATGCCGCCGTACCACCTGTTCATCGGGCCATTGATCCCGGCGGCGCCGTCGGCATCGTGGCCGCTGAGGATCACCCAGCCGGCACCTCCACCGCCGCCGGAGACACCCGCCTTCTCGGCGCTGACCTCGCCGACGCACAGCCAGCGCGAGTCCGGGGATCTGAGACCGAACCTGGCCATGAGCTCCTGCTCCATGTTGAAGACCACCCACCAGTACTCTTCGCCGCCGTTCGGCGTGTTCTCGTACCAGGCACGCCCGTGGTTGCCCTGGACCACCTCCACCGCCGGGTTGTTCAGCTTGAACGTCACGCCGAGTTCCTGGCGGTAGAAGCGCTGTGATTCCTGCATGACGCTGGTGATGCCGTTGGGGTACCGCGGGTCGTTCGCCACGTCCGAGGGCTTGAGCCAGAACACCCGCACTGTCCCGGTCGGCGGGTCAGCGGCCTTCAGCTCTGCCGATCCCGTCGCCGCCTGGGCGGTGTCGGTGAGCGCCCCGGAACCAAGGGCTACGACCCCTCCGGCTGCCGCGGCCAGCACCGCGCGCCGCGTGAACTTACATCCTTCCACCGGGCATCCTCCCCATTGAGGTGTGGACATGACAAATGCACGCTTGTCGAACAGTGTGCGATATGCCGGCTGTCCGGCGTAGGTGACATCAAGCCGTAGTCGTGGGCGTCGGGCCGCTGCCGGTCCGAACTCGTCGCAAGTTCCCGCCGGGGCTGACATCCCCGCAGGCCTGTTCTCGCAGGCATCGGCGGTCGAACTTGCAGGGACCGCCGCCCAGTTCGGGGCGGCGGGCCCTATTTGGCTGCGACAGCAGAGGGGCCTTCTCGGTCTTTTCAGGGGCTCAGGATCCACATCTGGGCCGCCGGGGGATGAGCGTTGCTGCAGTCCCACTGCATGAGCTGGCTGCCGGCGCCGCCGACCGTGTCTAGGCACAATCCAGTGCCCGCGTGTTCGAACTTTTGGTATGTCAACTCACCGACGTCTACGTTGCTCTTGGTCCAGTATTCCGACCCCGACGTGTTGCAGGTGAATTCGTCGACCGCTTCCCCTGGAGTGCTGGTGCCGTTGTTGACCTCGGCACAGTACCCGCTTGCCTGATTCACAAGGGAGTAGGTTCTCGCTGCGCCGGGCACCGGTATGAACGCCCAGTTCTGGGTGTTGGAACCGTTGCAGTCGGCCAGTTGAAGCCGGACGTTGAGTTGCCCGCCCGGCGCGTCGATGCACTGGCCGAAGGCCACGTTCTTGAGCGTGTGAAAAGCGCCGGCCGGTGCGAGGGCCGTGAGGCGGGTGGAGTGGTCCGCCACGGATCCCGCGGCCGGCGCGGCGGCACTGGCCCCGGCCGTCATGGTGACCATGCTGGCGGCCGCCAGTAACGCCCCTGCCGAGGCAGCCATTTTGTTTCTCATTCTCATTTTTCTGGCCTCCGGTTCCTTTCGGTCGGAAAATTTGAACAGCCTGTCCTGAAACAGCTGTCGGGTAGATAGGCAGCGGACCGGCCCCTGTTTCAGCTCTTCGAGCTCTGCCGGAGTCACGGCGTCACTGTCCCCGTCGAACGCTCTGAGAGATCGCGACAACCGGAGTCGGACCATCCAGCCGTGTCGCCGTACGCCGGTAACTGGAGGTATCGCGGGCGGGGTTGCTGGTGACGATGACTGGGCGAGGGTCAGTGATAGAAGTACGGGTCCAGGACGCTGACTTCGGTGATCCGGTCGACGGGCAGGCCTGTGGTCTGCGCAGCCTGGCGCACGGCTTCCGGAGACGGCCCGTCGTACACGCAGTAGGTCATGCTCTTGTCACGGCTCACGTACGACTGCACCCAGGTGACCGCCGACGCGGCGTTGCCCTCGATGACGCCTGTACAGGTCTTGGCGCCCTCGTCGTCCATCGGGATGTGCAGACCCTCGGTGAAGGTCCGTTGCACGAGATATCGCGGCATGTTGCACGCTCCTTTCCGAACTACTGTCGGTTCGGGAGCGGCCTTGGGACATCGGGAGTTGTTCCCTATGTTCGCTCAGCGATCTCCCCATGTCTGGCGGCCTCCTGGCGGGTACGCACGCCGAGCTTGGCCAGGATGGAGGAGACGTGATGCCCGGCCGTCTTCTCCGCGATGCGGAGCCGGTCGGCGATCTCGGAGTTCCGCAGCCCGTCCCTGAGAAGGTCGAGGACATCGGCTTCGCGTGCGGTGAGCCCGTCGGGATGGGCCATGGTCGAACGCCGTGGTGTCCGGATTCCCAGGTCGCGCATCCGCCGGGCCACTTGGTCCGCGGCAGGCCGCGCCCCGAGGCCCTCGAACCCGCGCAGGGCCTCACGCAGGTGATCCGGGCTCTGCGCGAGCGCCATGGCCGACTCGTACGGGCAACCGAGCTCATCCCAGGCCCGGGCGGCTTCCACGGGGTTCATCCGATACGGCGGGGCGGCGGCCTGGTGGACTTCCCCCGGCTCCGGTTGCAGCCACTGCCCGAGTTCACCGATCGCCCAGCCGATGCCGAGCCGTACCGCCATCTCGTAGCTCTCGGACAGGCTGCTGTCGGGCTGCTGTCCGCTCAGCCACACGAGTTCGGCGCGTCCCGCGGCGACCGGCCACAGGCGTTGCAGGTCTCCGGTCTGTTCGGCCAGTGAGCACGCCTCGTCGAGGACGTCTGCCGCACCCGGCTCTCCCCGCCGGGTCCGCAGCCGCCCCAGCACGGTGAGCGCGACGATCCGGCTCGGTGTGCACTCGGTGGCTCCCACCTGCTCCACCATCGCTTCGGCCGCTGACCACTGCCCGCGCTCGAACAGGCACCGGGCGAGCCACGCTGTGGCGTAACTGCGTACGTCGTCCAGGTCACGGTCGGAGCACCACTTCATGGCCTCGCGCAGCCAGTGTTCCGCGACGTCATAGCGACGGACCTCGCCTGCCGCGGATCCGAGGTTGACCATCGCGCTTCCGACGGCACCGTCGTCACCGGCCACGCGGCCCGCCTGAATACTTCGGAGCATGGTCCGCATGGCCAGGTCCGGCTCGATGGACCACTGTGCGGAGCCGACCGCGTTGAGCGCCCGGGCGAGCAGGGTCTGTTCACCGAACCGCTCGGCGAGCACGGCGGCGTGACATCCGGTCCGCACCGCTCCGGGGATGTCCCGGGCAAGCATCAGAAGATACGCCGACCAGGTGTACGCGGCGACCAGCCCGGGGCCCTCCGGCAGCCGCTCGGCAAGGGCGAGCGCCTGCCGCACCATGGCATGCGCCTCAGCGTTCCGGCCCTGGTTCCACAAGTAGTAGGAGCAGTACGCCATCAGAGCGGCCTCACGCTCCTGGTCGCCTTCCTCCCGCCAGCACTCGATCGCCCGACGGGAGGAGAGCACGGCCGCGGCACTCCGTCCGGCGTGCGCACACGCCTCGCCGTGGCGTTCAAGCAGTTCTGCCTGCCGGCGCGGGCTGATCCCGTCGGCGAACCGCAGCGCCTGGGCATAGTGATCGGCCGCCTGTCGGTGAGCACCGACGGCAGATGCCCGCCTCGCCGCTGCACCGGCGTGTACGAGTACGGCGGCCGCGTCGCCTGCCTCCTCCGCGTGATAAACGAGCCGGGCCGGATCACTGCCCCGCTGTGTCAGATCCGCCAGCGCACGCTCATGCAGCTCGGTCTTGCGCGCCGACGCGATGCCCTCCTCGATGGCCAGTCTGGCCAGCTCGTGGCGGAACAGGATCCGCGTGCCGTCGCGAATCAGCATTCCCGCATCCACACAGCCGTCAACGGCCTTCCTGGGCGCCTGGACCAAAGGCGCGGGAGCATAACCGGGGAAGACAGCCACTGAGTTGAGTGCGTCGCGCTCCGCGGGGCGGAGACCGGCCGCCCGGGCCAGCACCGCGTCGCGTACCGTCTCGGGAACCCTGCGCTCGGGATCTGCCAGAACCTCAGTCACGAAGAAGGGGTTGCCGCCGGCCCGAGCGTGCAGTTCCGCGGCATCCGGACCGTCCGGCCCGGCCAGGGTGGCGACGGCCGCGGCCGAGAGCGGTGACAGCCGAATGCGCAGCACACTCTTGTCGGTGGCGAGCGCTCCCAGCACCGCGCGCAACGGGTGATCCGGTCCGACCTCGTCATCCCGATAGGTGATGACAAGCAGGCCACGAGTGGAGGAGATCCGGCGGGCGGCGAACATGAGCAGGTCGAGTGTCGCTTCGTCGGCCCAGTGCGCGTCCTCCACCACGGCGATGGTTTCGCGTGCCGTCAACTGATCCAGGAACGCGTTGAACATCGCGTGACGCGGGCTCTCTGCAGCCATCGCGGCGGCCAGCTCACCTGTCGCCTGCCGTGCGATGTCGTGGAGCGGACCGAGTGGCTGCGGTGTCCGCAGCGCGTCGCACGAGCCCCACAGAACCATCCGGGCCAGGCCGTCGCAGAACGTCCTGACAAGAGCGGTCTTGCCGATACCCGCCTCACCGGAGACCAGAACCACCCGCCCTGTTGGGCAGCGTCGCAGCGCATCAAGCCAGTGCTCCCGCTCAAGTAACGCCATATCGTGGATAGTAGGCCCAGACCCCCACCGCGCTGCCATCCAGAAACCGGACGCTTCGGTGGTCGGCGAGCCCCGGACATGGGACGTCGCGTGCGACGCCGTAGCGGTGGTCGGCGGCGTACACGGTGGAGTACGGGCAGGTCGGCCCATAGCCCACCGAGGATTGGGCAACGTCGTCAGCGGTATGCGGGGAGGACGGGACGCCGAGCTGTCTGCAGCTCTGACCGATGCCACGACCGGTGCCGGACCGATGAGTCACGAGGCGGCCCAGAACGATGCCCGCCGCGCCGGGAAGCCCCCTGCGGCGACACTGCGCCATCCGTTGAAGGGGATGTGTCCCAAGGGTTGACCGTCCGACAAGTGGGCTCGTACCTTGCGATCGGTTGAAAGATTTCAGCCATCTTGCAGCAAGAACCAGCAAGGGATCTTGCCAGGACCTTCAACGGAGAAGGACCCCACATGGCCAGTAGAACCCTCTCCGGCGCGCTCGCCCTCGTGGCCGGCGCGTCGGTCGCGCTCGCAGTCCCGGCGGGCGCCGCCCACGCCTCCCCGCCCGGCACGAAGGACGTCACCGCCGTCCTGTTCGAGTGGAACTTCGCCTCGGTGGCGAAGGAGTGCACCAACACCCTCGGCCCCGCCGGCTACGGCTTCGTGCAGGTCTCCCCGCCCGCCGAGCACATACAGGGCTCGCAGTGGTGGACCTCGTACCAGCCCGTGAGCTACAAAATCGCCGGCCGCCTCGGTGACGCCACCGCCTTCAAGAGCATGATCGACACGTGTCACGCGGCCGGTGTGAAGGTCGTCGCCGACACCGTCATCAACCACATGTCGGCGGGCAGCGGTACCGGCACCGGCGGCTCGTCGTACACGAAGTACAACTACCCCGGCCTGTACTCCTCCTACGACTTCGACGACTGCACGGCCACCATCAGCGACTACACCAACCGCGCCAACGTCCAGAACTGCGAGCTCGTGCAGCTCGCCGACCTGGACACCGGCGAGGAGTACGTCCGCGCCACCATCGCCGGGTACATGAACTCCCTGCTCGGCTACGGCGTCGACGGCTTCCGTATCGACGCGGCCAAGCACATCCCGGCGACCGACCTGGCCAACATCAAGTCCCGCCTCAGCAACACGTCGGTGTACTGGAAGCAGGAGGCCATCTACGGCAGCGGCGAGGCCGTCCAGCCCACCGAGTACACGGGCAACGGTGATGTCCAGGAGTTCCGTTACGCGTATGACCTGAAGCGGGTCTTCAACAACGAGAACCTCGCCTACCTGAAGAACTACGGCGAGGGCTGGGGCTACATGAGCAGCTCGGTCGCCGGTGTCTTCGTCGACAACCACGACACCGAGCGCAATGGCAGCACGCTCAGCTACAAGGACAACGCCAACTACACGCTCGCCAACGTCTTCATGCTGGCGTATCCGTACGGCGCCCCGGACATCAACTCCGGCTACGAGTTCTCCGACACGGACGCCGGGCCGCCCAACGGCGGTACGGTCAACGCCTGTTGGCAGGACGGCTGGAAGTGCCAGCACGCCTGGCCGGAGATCCTGCGCATGGTCGCCTTCCGCAACGCCGTGCGCGGAGAGTCCCTCGGCAACTGGTGGGACAACGGAGGCGACGCCATCGCCTTCGGACGGGGCACCAAGGGCTTCGTCGCCATCAACCACGAGTCGAGCAGCCTGAGTCGCACGTACCAGACCTCGCTGCCCGCCGGCACGTACTGCAACGTCCAGAGCAACACGACGGTCACCGTGAACAGTTCGGGTCAGTTCACCGCGAGCCTCGGCTCCAACACCGCCCTCGCGATCTACGCGGGCAAGTCCACCTGCTAGAAGTTCCGCTGAAAATTCTTTCCGTTACTTTCATGACCCTTGCTGTAAACCTTTCGGCGGCGGTACGGTCGCGCGGGGTCGGACCCGAAAGAGCCGTGATCGCAAGGAGTCCATCCGTGATACCGAGATGGCCGTCGCCGACAAGGCGCCGTACAGCCCGCACAGCCCGCGTTGCCCGTACCACCCGTACCGCCCACGCCGGCCGACGAGTCGCCGCGATCACCGTGACCGCGCTGACCGCGGCCCTCGTCCAGCCCCTGGCCGCCGGAGCCGCAGGGGCCGCCGCCCCACCCCCGCCCCCCTCCGACGCGAAGCTGGCGAAGACCGCCGCTCGCAACGACCTCACCCGCGAGCAGTTCTACTTCGTCCTCCCGGATCGTTTCGCCAACGGCAGCACCGCCAACGACCGTGGCGGACTCACCGGTTCCCGCCTCGCCACCGGCTACGACCCCACCGACAAGGGCTTCTACCAGGGCGGCGACCTCAAGGGCCTCACCAGCAAGCTCGACTACATCAAGGGCCTCGGCACGACCGCCATCTGGATGGCTCCGATCTTCAAGAACGCGCCCGTGCAGGGGACCGGGACGGACGCCTCCGCCGGGTACCACGGCTACTGGATCACCGACTTCACCCAGGTCGACCCGCACTTCGGCACCAACCAGGACCTCGAAACCCTCATCTCCAAGGCGCACGCCAAGGGCCTCAAGGTCTTCTTCGACGTCATCACCAACCACACCGCCGATGTCGTCGACTACGAGCAGAAGTCCTACGACTACCTCTCCAAGGGCGCCTTCCCGTACCTCACCAAGGACGGCGAGCCCTTCGACGACGCGGACTACGCGGACGGGGCCAAGGCCTTCCCGGCCGTCGACGCCGACTCCTTCCCGCGCACACCCGTCGTCCCCGCCGCCAAGAAGAACACCAAGGTCCCCACCTGGCTCAACGACCCGACGATGTATCACAACCGGGGCGACTCCACCTGGGCCGGCGAGTCCGCCACGTACGGCGACTTCGTCGGACTCGACGACCTGTGGACCGAGCGTCCCGAGGTCGTCAGCGGGATGGAGAAGATCTACGAGCGCTGGGTACGGGACTTCGACATTGACGGCTTCCGGATCGACACCGTGAAACACGTCAACATGGAGTTCTGGACCCAGTGGGCCACCGCGCTGGACGCGTACGCGGCGAAGAAGGGCCGCGACGACTTCTTCATGTTCGGTGAGGTGTACTCCGCCGACACGTCCGTGACCTCCCCGTACGTCACCCAGGGGCGCCTGGACTCGACGCTCGACTTCCCCTTCCAGGACGCGGCCCGCTCGTACGCCTCCCAGGGCGGCAGCGCGCAGAAGCTCGCCTCGGTCTTCGGCGACGACTACAAGTACACGACCGACAAGGCCAACGCCTACGAGCAGGTCACCTTCCTCGGCAACCACGACATGGGCCGCATCGGGTCCTTCCTGCAACAGGACAACCCTCAGGCCACCGACATCGAGCTGCTCGCCAAGGACAGGCTCGCCAACGAGCTGATGTTCCTCAGTCGCGGCAACCCGGTCGTCTACTACGGCGACGAGCAGGGCTTCACCGGCCCGGGCGGCGACAAGGACGCCCGCCAGACCATGTTCGCCTCGAAGGTCACGGACTACCTGGACGACGACGAACTCGGCACGGACCGTACGCACGCGAGGGACGCGTACGACACGAGAGCACCGCTCTACCAGCAGATCAGTGCTCTCGCCAAGCTCCGCAAAGCCAACCCCGCCCTCACCGACGGCATCCAGACCGAGCGCTACGCGACCGACGGCACCGGCGTCTACGCCTTCTCCCGCACCGACGCCAGGACCGGCGCCGAGTACGTCGTGGCCTTCAACAACGCGTCCGGGGCCAGGACGGCGACCTTCGCCACCGGCTCGGCGACCATGGCCTTCCAGGGGATCTACGGCACCCACGCCAAGGTGAAGAGCGGCACCGACAAGAAGATCGCCGTCACCGTCCCGCCCAGCACCGCGATCGTCCTCAAGGCCACCGGCAAGCTCCCGGCGCCCACCACCAAGCCCTCCCTCACCCTCACCGCCCCGCCCACCGGCGCCACCGGCACCGTGAACATCACCGCCGATGTCGACGGCGGCCAGCTCAACCGCGTCGCCTTCGCCGCCCAGACCGGCAACGGCAAGTGGCAGACCCTCGGCTCCGCCGACCACGCGCCCTACCGGGTCACCCAGACCATCGCCAAGGATG
Organism: Streptomyces sp. NBC_00576; assembly: GCF_036345175.1. Classification (NCBI taxonomy): domain Bacteria; kingdom Bacillati; phylum Actinomycetota; class Actinomycetes; order Kitasatosporales; family Streptomycetaceae; genus Streptomyces; species Streptomyces sp. NBC_00576. The sequence goes on from NZ_CP107780.1 coordinate 8,237,768, forward strand.
TTGCCCCCGGAACACCCCTGCGCTACAAGGCGGTTGTGATCGACCGCGCCGGACGCACGGCAAGCGCCATGGCGGCCTCCACCACGGGCACACCGCCCGCCCCCGAGGTCCCCACGGCCTCCTCGCGCGACTACGCGGTCGTCCACTACAAGCGCGCGGACGGCGACTACACCGACTGGCGCCTGTATGCCTGGGGCGACCTCGCCGACGGCGAGGGCACGACCTGGCCGGCAGGCCACGACTTCGTCGGACGGGACGCGTACGGCGCCTTCGCCTACGTCAAGCTCAAGCCCGGTGCGTCCAGCGTCAGTTACCTCGTCATCGACAAGGACGGCAACAAGGACGTCTCCGCCGACCGCTCGATCGACGTCACGAAGACCGGCGAGATCTGGGCCGAGCAGGGCAAGGAAGCCGTGCTGACCCAGAAGCCCGGCGCCGACTACCCCGACCAGGACACGACCAAGGCGGTCCTCCACTACCACCGCGCCGACGGGAACTACGACGGCTGGGGCCTGCACGTCTGGTCCGGCGCCGCGAACCCCACGGACTGGTCGAAGCCTCTGGAGCCGGTGCGGACCGACGCCTACGGCGCCGTCTACGAAGTGCCGCTCAACGCCGGTGCCACCAGCCTCAGTTACATCCTCCACAAGGGCGACGAGAAGGACCTCGCCACCGACCAGGCCCTCGACCTCAAGACCAACGGCCACGAGGTGTGGCTACTGAACGGCCAGGAGAAGTACCTGCTCCCGCAGCCCGCGGGCAGCTCGGCCGTCCTCGACCTGACCACCTCCAAGGCGGTCTGGATCGACCGGAACACCGTCGCCTGGAACGGTAACGACACCGCCGCCTCCACCCAGCTGCTCTACTCCCGCACCGGCTCGATCACGGCGAAGGACGGCGCGCTGACCAGCACCGACGAGCGCTGGCTCCGCCTCACCAGGTCTGCCCTCACCGACGCCCAGAAGGCCAAGTTCCCGCACCTCGCCGCGTACACCGCCTGGACGGTCGACCCGCGCGACCGTGACCAGGTCCGCGAGGCCCTGCGCGGCCAGGTCGTCGCCTCCCAGCGGGCCGCGAACGGCGCGGTGCTCGCCGCTACGGGCGTCCAGATCGCCGGCGTACTGGACGATCTCTACGTCGACGCGTCGAAGGCCGACCTCGGGCCGACGTTCAGCAAGGGCCGTCCGACGCTCTCCGTCTGGGCGCCGACGGCGCAGTCGGTGAAGCTCGACCTCGACGGCTCCACGGTCGCCATGAAGCGGAACGACACCACCGGCGTCTGGTCCGTCACCGGCAGCAAGTCCTGGAAGAACAAGCCCTATCGGTACGTCGTGAAGGTGTGGGCCCCGAGCGCCGCCAAGGTCGTCACCAACCAGGTCACCGACCCCTACTCCGTCGCCCTGACCGCCGACTCCGAGCGCAGCCTCGTCGTCGACCTGGACGACAACTCGCTGGCGCCGGGCGGCTGGACGTCGTACACCAAGCCCAGGGCCGTACCTCTCAACGACGCCCAGATCCAGGAGCTGCACGTCCGGGACTTCTCGGTCGCCGACAACACGGTGCCCGCGAAGGACAAGGGCACCTACCTCGCCTTCACCGACAAGGACAGCGACGGCTCGAAGCACCTCCGCGCACTGGCGAAGGCCGGCACCTCGTACGTCCACCTCCTGCCCGTCTTCGACATCGCGACCATCCCCGAGAAGAGGGCGGACCAGGCGACCGTCGACTGCGACCTGTCCTCCTACGCCGCCGACTCCGACCAGCAGCAGGCGTGCGTCGCGAAGATCGCCGCGAAGGACGCGTACAACTGGGGCTACGACCCGTACCACTACACCGTCCCGGAAGGCTCGTACGCGAGTGACCCGGACGGGACGCGGCGCACGGTCGAGTTCCGGCAAATGGTGAAGTCGCTCAACAGCGACGGCCTGCGGGTCGTGATGGACGTGGTCTACAACCACACCCCCGCCAGCGGACAGGCGAAGACGAGCGTCCTCGACAAGGTGGTCCCCGGCTACTACCAGCGACTCCTCGCCGACGGCTCGGTCGCCAACTCCACCTGCTGCGCCAACACCGCGCCCGAGAACACCATGATGGGCAAGCTCGTCGTCGACTCGATCGTCACCTGGGCCAAGGAGTACAAGGTCGACGGCTTCCGCTTCGACCTCATGGGCCACCACCCGAAGGCCAACATCCTGGCGGTCAGGAAGGCTCTCGACGCCCTCACCCTCAAGAAGGACGGCGTCGACGGCAAGAAGATCATCCTGTACGGGGAGGGCTGGAACTTCGGCGAGGTCGCCGACGACGCCCGCTTCGTGCAGGCCACCCAGAAGAACATGGCGGGGACGGGCATCGCGACCTTCTCCGACCGCGCCCGTGACGCCGTACGCGGCGGTGGCCCCTTCGACGAGGACCCGGGCGTCCAGGGCTTCGCGTCCGGGCTGTACACCGACCCCAACTCGTCGACGGGCAACGGCACTTCGGCCGAGCAGAAGGCGCGCCTCCTGCACTACCAGGACCTGATCAAGGTGGGCCTGACCGGCAACCTCGCCGCCTACCGCTTCACCGACACCGACGGCAAGGACGTCACCGGCGCCCAGGTCGACTACAACGGCCAACCCGCCGGCTACGCGGACGCACCCGGCGACGCCCTCGCCTACGCCGACGCCCACGACAACGAGTCCCTGTTCGACGCGCTCGCCTTCAAGCTGCCCGCCACCACCTCCCCGGCCGGCCGGGCCCGCATGCAGGTCCTCGCCATGGCCACGGCCGCCCTCTCACAGGGACCGGCCCTCTCCCAGGCCGGCAGCGACCTGCTGCGCTCCAAGTCCCTCGACCGCAACTCCTACGACAGCGGCGACTGGTTCAACGCCATCCACTGGAACTGCGCGGACGGCAACGGCAACGGCAACAGAGATGGTGATGGTGATGGCAATGGCTTTGGGCGCGGGCTGCCCATGGCGACCGACAACGCCTCCAAGTGGCCTTACGCCAAGCCCCTGTTGAGCGACAGGAACGTCAAGGTCGGCTGCGCGCAGATCGAGGGCGCGTCCGCCGCGTACCGAGATCTGCTGAGAATCCGTACGACGGAGAGCGCCTTCTCCCTCGACACGGCCGGACAGGTGCAGTCGAAGCTCTCCTTCCCGCTGTCCGGCAAGGACGAGACACCCGGCGTGATCACCATGGAACTCGGCGATCTCGTCATCGTGTTCAACGCGACCCCCAGGAGGACTGAGCAGCGGGTCGGCTCGCTCGCCGGGAACTCGTACGCGCTGCACCCCGTCCTGCGGGCGGGAGCGGACTCTGTCGTCAAGTCAGCCACGTACGAACGGGCATCGGGAACGTTCGCCGTTCCAGGGAGAACCGTCGCCGTATTCTCCCGTACGTCCTGACAAGGGCTTATCTTGGTGGGGCAGACCCCGAATCCCGGTCTGCCCCACCGGTGTGTCCAAGGGCGGGCAGATGGACGGCAACGGCAAGTCGACCGACACCACCGTGCTCGTCGTGGACGACACCGCGGCCAGCAGGTACGCGATGAGTGCCCTGCTCCGCCGCGCCGGTTACCAGGTCGTCCCGGTCGCCAGTGGCCACGAGGCGCTCACCGAGCTCGACGTACGGCTGCGCAAGGGCATCCTGCCCGACGTGGCCCTCATCGACGTGAACCTGCCCGACATGAGCGGGGTCGAGCTGTGCCGCCGGCTCAAGGACCGGCCGCACATGGCCGGCCTGCCCGTCGTGCACTTCTCGGCCTCCGCCGTGTCCCCGGGTGCCCGCTGCGACGGGCTCGACGCCGGCGGGGAGGCCTATCTCACGGTGCCCGCCGAGCCCGAGGAGATCGACGCGGTACTGCGGGCCGCGGTGCGGGCGTCCCGGCTGCGGGCCGACGACCAGGCACTGGCACGGCGGCTGACCCGGCTGTCGGAGACGATCTTCACCATCCAGGCGGCGCGCTCCCTGCAGGAACTCGCCGACGCCGCCGCCGAGGGCACCGCGCGGCTCACCGGCTCGCCGGCCGCCGTGTTCTTCCTCGGCCCGGACGACGAGCTGTACCGCGCCACCTCCCGCGACCGCACCTCGCTCGCCATGCCGGACGAGAGCGCCCACCGCGTCGTGGCGGGCCTGCTCCGGCGCCTCACCCGCGGGCACAGCGGGGTGCAGATCACCACGGTGCCCGCACCGCTGTGGCCCACCGGGTTCTTCCGGCCGGGCGTGGAACACGACGCCCGCCTGGTGCTGATCCCCACCGAGGACGGCAGAGCCTCGGTGTGCCTGGCCACGCCCACCCGCGGGGTGCGCAGAGTGAGCCCCGAGAAGGAGTCCCTGGTGGCCCGGCTCGCCCAGGCCACCGTCCTCGCCGCCGAGCCGCTGCTCATGTACCAGGTCGAGCGCCATGTCGCCCTCACCCTCCAGCACAGCTTCCTGCCCCGCCCCGACCGGCTGCCCGAACTGCCCGGCATCGACGTCGTGGTCCGGTACGTGCCCGCGTCCCGGGACGCCGAGATCGGCGGCGACTTCTACGCCGCCCTGCGCACCGACGACGGCGTGCTCACCGCGGTCGGCGACGTCGTAGGGCACTCGCTGGACGCGGCCACCGTGATGGTCGAGATCCGGCACGCGCTGCGCGCCTACTGCGTCGAGGAGAACGACCCTGCCGTCCTCGCCGAGCGCCTCGACCGGATGCTCCAGCGCTACCACCCCGAGGTCACGGCCACCGTCTGCCTGGTCCACGTGGACCCGAGCACCGGGCGCGCCCTCATCGCCAACGCGGGCCACATCCCGCCGCTGATCATCCGGGACACCAACAGCGCCGACTACGCCAAGGCCGAGGGCCCGCTGCTCGGCGTGGGCCTCACCCATCCGCCGCCCACCGAACTGTTCCTCGAACCCACCGACCGGCTCCTCATGATCACCGACGGTCTGATCGAGACCAGGGGCACCGACCTCGCGGACTCCCTGGAACACCTCCGCGCGGCCGCCTCCGGTGCGCTGCCCGGCCTGGACGCCCTGTGCGACACGCTGCTGGTCTGCTTCGGGCACGACAGGGAGGACGACATCGCGATGCTGGCGCTGCGGCTGGCTGATCAGGGCTCCGGTTAGGGTGTGGTGGCCGTGCCCTCGCACAGGTCGTACAGGTCGTAGAAGTCGTAGCAGTCCTAGAACAGGGGTTTGACCCATGCCGCAGATCACCGTCGACTACTCGGGTTCGCTGGCCGAGGCCTTCGACCGGCGCGCGTTCGCGCTCGCGCTGCACGAGGAGGTCGTCGCCACGGCGAAGGCGAAGCCCGAGGCGTGCAAGACGCAGTTCCGCCGCACCGAGGACGCCACGGTCGGCGCGGACAGCGACGGCCATGCGATCGTGCACGTCTGGATCGGCATGCTCACCGGGCGCACGGTGGAGACGAAGGCCCAACTGACGGAAGCCGTACTGGAGTTGGTGCGCGCCCAGGTGAAGCCTGTCGAGGGACTCGCCCTGCACGCCTCGGTCGAGGTCCGCGAACTCGACGACTCCTACCGCAAGTTCGACAACTGACCCGTAGTGGGAGTTGCGGGGGCTACGGGGGTCACGAGGCGAGCGAGATGAGCCGTGCGACCAGATCACTGAACGGGCCGTCGGCGGGCTCCTGTTTGAGCATCCGGCGCAGGAGCGCGGCCATCTCCTCGTCGTAGGCGGCGCTCACGGCGGCCAGCGCCGCGAAGTCATGCACGAGCTGCGCCTCCAGCTCGGCGCGCGGCACACGCCGCCCGTCCAGCCAGATCAGCGCCGTCGACTCGACGAGCGATATCCACGTCCGGATGACCAACTCCAGCCGGGCGGGCGCCTCTTCGACGTCCAGGTCCAGATGCGACAGGATCTGGACGTACGCGGCCTGTCGTACGGCGTCGATGAGCGCGTTCGTCGCCGAGGCGCTGCTCGACCGCACCTCGTCCGCGGACACTGCCGGCCCACCGCGCATCAACGCCGCGAAACCGGGCCCGTGTTCGTCGACGAAGTCGAAGAACCGGCGCATCACGCGCAGCAGCCGCGCCCCCAGCGGACCCTCTTGCGGTTCCACGAACCGGCCCGCCAGATCGTCCGACGCACGCTTCAACGCGGCCTCGTACAGGCTGAGTTTGCCGGGGAAGTAGTGGTAGACCAGTGGGCGCGAGATGCCCGCGGCCGACGCGATCTCATCGATGGAGACCTCGTCGGGCGAGCGGCGGCTGAACAGTTCGAGGGCGACGCCGATCAACTGCTGCCGGCGTTCCTCGACTCCCATTCTGCGGCGAACCCCGGTTGTCATGCGAACACCTTACCGATCGGATACGGCCCGCAACGGACGGGTCCGACCGAGGGTGTTCACAAATCCAGCACAAGTGGACCGCGTCGTGCCCGTGACACACAGATCAGCATCGAGTACGCCCGCTCGGCATCGGTCAGCAGCTCGTCACGATGGTCGACTTCCCCTGCGAGCACGCGCTGTTGGCAGGTCCCGCAGAACCCCTGCTGGCACGAGTACGCGGTGTCCGGCAGCTCCGCCCGTACGGCGGCCAGCACCGTCGAGTCGGCCGCTACCGTCAACGTCCGCCCGCTGCGCCGGAGTTCGACCTCGAAGGACCGGTCGCCCCCGGTCGCCGTACGCGGGGTGAAGCGCTCCGTACGCAGAACGGCACCCTCGGGAGTCCGGGCCTCCACCGCGGCCATCAGCGCCTCGGGGCCGCAGCAGTGGACGGCGGTGCCCTCGGGCAGTTCCGCCGCCACACCCGCGAACAGCGCGTCGAGGTCGGGCAGCCCGTCCTCGTCCTCCGCGACGACGGTGACGCGATCGGTGCCGGCGCCCAGTTTCTCGATCTCCGGGAGGTAGGGCATCGAGGCCCGACTGCGGCCCCCGTACAACAGCCGCCATTCCAGGCCGGGTTGAGCGTCCACTGCGCGGAGCATCGGCAGGATCGGGGTGATGCCGATACCGCCGGCCACGAAGACGTACGCCGGTGCCGGAGTGAGCGGGAAGCGGTTGCGCGGGCCGCGCACCTCGACGGTCATGCCCGCGCGCAGCTCCTCGTGCACCTCGCGCGAGCCCCCGCGCCCGTCCGGCACCAGCCGCGTGGCGACGGTGTAGGACGAGGTGTCCGCCGGGTCCCCGCACAGCGAGTACTGCCGCACGAGCCCCGACGGCAGCACCAGATCGAGATGCGCGCCCGGCGCCCAGCCCGGCAACTCCCGGCCCTCCAGGCGCAGTTGTACGACCCCGTCGGCGACCGCCTCGTGTGCGGCGACCGTCAGCCGCAGGGCCCGTGAGCGCGGCCGGCCGGAGACCGGCTCCGCCAGCACGCCCAGCGGCCACAGCGGCGAGGCCTCGATCCGGCGGCGCATGGCCCGCCGGGCGAGCAGCGCGGCCCCGGCGGTGAGCGCGAGAGTCAGCGGCCGGGGCATCAGGCGGCGCCCCTGTCGGCGGCGACGGCGGCGGGGGAGGAGGCCAGATAGGCGACGGCCTGCTCGGTGGAACCCTCCTGGGAGGGGTGGTAGTCGCGGGCGAGATAGCGCGGCACCGATCTCGCCATGGCCCGGGTCGACGGCAGCAGGCCCCGCTTCCCGCGCACGTAGAAGCCCCGGAAGGTCGGCTTGCGAAGGTTCGGGGCCGGGTCGTTCGCCATGAAGAACCGCACCCCGCGCTGCCACAGGAACAACATCGCCAGCAGCCCGGTCAGCCACGTCCGCACGCGCCGCCGATAACTCCCGTCGACGTGAGTGAACAGGTCGAAGGCGACCGACCGGTGCTCGACCTCCTCGGCGCCGTGCCAGCGCAGCAGGTCCAGCATCGTCGGATCGGCGCCGCGCCGGTCCAGCTCCGAGGCGTTGAGTATCCAGTCGCCGAGGAACGCCGTGTAGTGCTCGATGGCCGCGATGACGGCGACCCGTTCCATGAGCCACCACTTGCGTGCCCGGCGGCCCGGCAGGGGGAACCGGTCGCCGAGCAGCTTCTCGAAGAGCCAGTCGAGCTGGGCGGTGTACGGCGTCGGATCGAGCCCCAACTCCCGTAGATGGGGGAGGACTTCGTCGTGGGCCTGGGAGTGCATGGCCTCCTGCCCGATGAACCCGACGACGTCCGCACGAAGCCGCTCGTCCCGGATGTAGGGCAGCACCTGCTTGTACACGTGCACGAACCACCGCTCACCGGCGGGCAGCAGCATATGCAGCACGTTGATGGTGTGCGAGGTGAACGGATCCCCCGGCACCCAATGCAACGGGGTGCCCTCCCAGGAGAAGGACACCTTGCGCACCTTGAGCGGTATGTGTGGCGGGTTGGACATGGCGTCAATGTACTGATGGGTAGCGAACGAGGAAACCCTCGGGCGCAGACTTGTTGACGCGAGTGTCAGCTAGCCCCGCGCCCCGATAGGGGCGCGGGGCTGTGTCATATATGCGGCTCCGCCGCGGGGCGCGACAAGCCCCCACCGGCCCGCACCTAACGCAACCCCCCGATACCCCGCCCATCCTTGAGGGTCCCCTTCAACCCCGCCTGCGCCCCCTGCCGGGTCTTCGCCGCCAGCATGGCACCCCGCACAGACGCACTCACCCCACCCGTCGCCGTGACGGACGCCGTGTTCTCCGCACCTGCGGCCAGCAGATACCACTCACCAGCCCCCGACTTCCACAGCACACCGGCCAGCACGTTCGGGTCGCGGTAACCGCACGCCGGACTGTTCTCGGACTTCGCCGCGACCGCCCCGTACTGCCCACCCGGCGTATGGAACTGGGCCAGCACCCGCGCACCCCCACCCCGCCAGGTCTCCGCACGGGTGCACACCCAGTCGGCGGCGCCGCTCGCGTCGGGCAGCGGCTGCTCCGCGTACCGCCAGGCGTTCACGGAGCGCACGCCCTGGGAGTGCATCGTGGCGAGAGAGCAGACGAAGGGCGACCACGTCGCCAGCGCCGTCGGTGCCGAGGCCTCGCGGGGTGTGGCCGGGCGGCCCGTGGTGAGGTGGGCCGGCACGAGTTCGCCGAGGTCGCTCAGCAGTCGGGCGCCCCCGGCGTCCGTCACCTGGAGCGTGTTCCAGGACTGGCAGGCGCCCCGCTGGGCGACAGGGCTGGCCAGCGGCCCGCTCACCCCGTCGGTCAGCCCCAGGTCGATCGGCGTCGCGGCCGGCTTGCGCAGGTCCCGCATCTCCGCCTTGCGCACCCAAGGAGCCGTCAGATAGCGGACGTTGCCGTCGGCCCGGTCGAGGACCACCGCGTCGGCCTCGGCGCCGGTCGCGCCGTCGACGCGGGCGAAGTCGAGGGCGGCCCCGCTCGTGCCGTCCTTCGGTTCGGCGTACCGGGCGATGCGCAGACCGTCGTACAGGATCACCACGCGAGCCGCGTCGACAGTACCCGCGTACAGCAACTGGGGCGGGCCGGCCGGGCCGCCGGACGGGGTGCCCGGGGTCGCCGAGACCTGGACCGTCTCGCCGGGGCGGGCCCAGACGGCGAGGGCGCGGCGCAGCAGGGCGCTGTCGCCGACGAGGTCGCCGCGCGCGGGCCAGACGGAGAAGTCGGTGCGCGCGGAGGACTTCCAGGTGGCGGCCGGCACCAAGGTCAACCGGGCGGGGTCCAGGGCGGCTTGGGCGGCCGGGTTCTGCGCGTACGAGGGAGCGGCGGCGCCGTCCGGGGCCCAGCCGTCGCCGGGCAGACCGAGCAGCGTGCCGCACACCGCGACGGCCGCGGCGGCGACAAGGGCGGCCTTCAGGTGCTGCCTGCGCCGCATCAGGTCGGTCGGGCGGGCGTGGAGCGAACAGGGGTCGAACTCGGCGGAGTCGAGCAGCGCGTACTGCGCCGGCACCTCGTCCGCCTCGCGCAGCGCCTCGATCGGCCGGCCGACCCCGGCGGCCTCCAGGGCGGTGCGCACGTCGGAGTCCGGGAGCTTCTCCAGACCGCGCAGGACGTAAGCGGCCCGGGCGGGGCCGGACAGGGCCGACAGCCGCTGGTCCAGGGCGAGTTCGTCGGCGCCGCCCGAACGCGGGAAGAGCCGCAGACCCCACACCTGGGGGAGCAGCGGCGGCAGCTGCGACCGCTTCGGCAGCGTGCGGCCCCGCCACGGCTGTCCCGCCGCGAGTGCCGTACGCAGCACCTGGAGGCGGACCAGCGCGTAACCGGGGTCGCCCGCGCGGCCCTTCGACTGGGCCGGGAGCACCGCTGTGGCCGTGCGTCCCCTGGGCAGCGCGCGCTGGGTGAGGGCGTGCGCGGTCAGGACGCGCCGGTTGCGGCCGAGGCTCGGGGGCAGCACCAGATAGGCGAGCCGGACGAGCCGGGGATAGTGCTCGACGAGCGCGGCCTCGGCCTGCTCCACGTCGACGACGGGGCGGCCCTTGGCGCTGTTACCGGTGCTGGGGCTGAAGGCGACATCCTGTGACTGCACGTTCAGCAGAACGAGCGAATCGTCGGATGGTCACCTGGCCCTCGTCACCTGACCCTCCCGGAGTTACGCGTCCGGTTCGGTCAACAGCCGTGCGTAGTTCGCCATCGACCGCTGGTAGCGCGGCAGATGGGGAGCGAGGGCGCCGAGGACGAGCGAGAGGCCCTCGCGGTCGCGGCCGAGACTGGACAGGCACAGCGCCAGACATGCCCGTACGGCGTCGTCCAACTCGTCGGAGGGGGCGTCCAGTTCGGGGGTGAGCAGCTTGACGCCCTCCTCGGCCTGTCCGATGTTCCGCAGTGAACTCGACAGCTGGATCTTGGCGCGCCGGCCCTTGTATCCGCTGTGTTCGCCGAGCCCGAGCGCGAGCGCCTCCCGGTAGAGGGGCGCCGCACGGTCGGAGTGGCCCGTCGAGTCCCAGGCGCAGGCCTGCTCGAAGGGGGTCAGGGGACTGCCGGCGGGCAGTTCGGCGACGAGTGCGTCGATCACGGCGCGGAAGTCCGCTCCGTGGTCCTCGTCGTAGTCGTCGAAGGTGGCCCAGGCGGCATCCACACGCTCTTCCCAGTCTGCGTTCACTTGCCCACTCTCGCACACGCGTTCCCTGATTGAGTGGTCTGTGCCCGGCAGCCGTATCGAGAGCGAGGGCTCCGTGCCGGGGCCTCCCGCAGCATGGGCCGAGAGTAATGTCGGCGGCGAACGGACCGGAGGACGAACAGATGATGGTGACGCGACCGAAGCTCGTGGCTGCCGCGGTCACAGCCGTGGCGGCGCTGGCACTGACGGGCTGCTCAGGCGGCGACAGCGATCAGGCGGCCACGGCGATCGACGCCACGCCGGTCGCCGCGACCGGCAGCCTGGAACACATCGCGAGCGAGGCGGGCTGCACGCCGATCATGCAGATCGACGCGGACGAGCTCCGCCAGGCCGCCTGCAAGACCACCACCTACGGCAAGTTCCTTCTCCTGACCTACGCGACCGACCGCGGCCAGCGCGAGTGGATCAACGGGGCCAAGGACTACGGCGGGTTCTACCTCCTCGGCCGCAAGTGGACCGCGGTCGGCGACCAGAAGGTGATCGCAAAGCTGCAGAGCAAGCTCGGCGGGACCACCGAGGTGGGCGCCGACCACCACGCGGGCGGCGGTGGCGAGGCGAGCCACTCCGCCGGCCACGAAGGCTGAGCGGAAGCGGGAACAACAAAGACAGAGCAGAGCATGAGAAAGCCGGTGGCGGGAGAACCCGCCACCGGCTTTCTCAGGTGGCCCACCGTCGGTGGGCCACCGGTCGAGCTACTGGATCTACTGGCACTTCTTGCCGGTGTTGATGCAGTTGACCATCTTGTTCATCGTGTTCTGGGAGAAGAAGTTGATGAAGTCGTTGTGGTCGGTGATCGGCTTGTGCAGGTTCTCCGGGAAGGTGTCCACCGCGTACGGGTTCACCACCGTGCCGTTCTCGAGCTTCGGGGCCGGAACGTTGTAGACCAGACGGACCTGGAGCTGGGGGATCGCCTTGAAACCGTTGGCGCAGGTGCCGTCGGCCTGGACGAAGGACACGTGAGTGCGGTGGTTCGCACTGTCGATGTTCTGGCCGTCCCAGCAGCTCTGGAAGTCGGTCGTACGGACCACGGAGCTGCCCTGGGGGCAGATCGGGTACTGGTCCTTCAGCTGCACCTTGTTCTCGAAGCCGGTGCAGCTCCAGTTCACGTTGGCGTTCGCGTTGCCGTTGACGAAGGCCTTGGCGTCACCGGTGATGATGCGCAGGGCGGTCGGCATCGCGACGACGTTGCCCTTCTTGTTGCCGACGAACTTGATCTGCGCCTGGGAGGCCTGCAGGATCTTGCCGACGTTGCCTTCCTTGCCACCGCCGTCGTTGTTCTGGTCGAAGTCCTGCGAGCCGTCCTGCAGACGCAGCACCGGCCAGAAGTACGACGACTTGTCGCCCTGGTTCTGGCAGCTGGTCTGGGCCGCCGCCAGTTCCTGGTCGCTCGCGAAGGCATCGTTGCTCTGGTTGCCGACGTAGTCGTGCAGGTGGTGGGCACCGTTGCTGACACCGGGGGCGACGATCACGTTGTCCGTGTTGTGGTTGTCGTTGCCGTTGGTGCCGCACTTCGTGGTGAAGGAGCCACGCGAGCCGCTGTTGCCGTTGGCAGCGAGTCCGTTCGCACCCACACCCAGCTGGGCGTTGCCCTGAACCTGGGTGATGTCGACGAAGTCGGCAGCCACCGGGCCGTTGCCGCCCTGGCCGCCGCCACCGGCGTTGCCCTGGTCCTGACCCTGGTCCTGACCGCCACCCTGGTCCTGGCCCTGGTCCTGGCCGTTGTCCTGACCCTGGTCCTGACCACCGTTGTTCTGGTCCTGACCGCCGTTGTTCTGGTCCTGGCCACCGTTGTTCTGGTTGCCACCGTTGTTCTGGCCGTTGCCCTGGTTGCCCTGGCCCTCACCGGCGTTGGTCTGCGGCGCGGCCGCGACACCGGTGCACTGGGCGAACTGCCCCAGGTTGTCGGCACCGGAACCACCAGCGCGCTGGATGTTGATCCGGATCCGGTCGATCGCCGCGAACCGCTTGTCCTTCAGCGGACCGACGATCGCGTTCTGCACGAAGCTCGCGTCACCTGCCTGCGCCTGCCGAGTGGAGGCGAGACGCGCGTAGGCCTCGGTGATCTGGTTGTCGAGATTCGCCAGCTCCTTGTCCACGCCGGCGCGGGCGCCGTCGGGGACGTTCGAGAGCTTCTGACCGACATCCGGGCAGTCGATCGTGGCGATCTGCGCCGCAGCGGCCTTGGTCTGGTTCTGGGCGCCGTTCTCCTCGTGTGCGGAGGCGTAGAAATTCGCCCAGACAAGTCCACCACCACCGATCGCGAGGGCCGCGGATGCGGCCACGGCGCGAACGGCCAGTGGTGAGCGTCGTTTACGTGCATTGCGTCCCATGGAACTCCTCTGACTTCCTTGCGGGGCTATCGAGGCGCCCGACAGGAGTGAAGCGGCGTCATTCCATACGAGGGGGACCTCAGGAGTGTTCAGCCGCCTCAGAAATTGATGAGAGATTCGTAGGACAATTCGACCCCAACCTCACCGGGTATACTGGGAGTTGCCGATCTCTTACGGCAAGTGTTCGGCAGGCGAGCGGATATCGTCGAGTTTGTCGAGTTTGTCGACGGTGCTGTGCTTTCAACGCCCCTGGTCGAGATAGGTCAGTACCGCCAGGACGCGGCGGTTGTCATCGTCCGACACCTCAAGTCCGAGTTTGGCGAAGATGTTGGACGTGTGCTTGGCGATCGCCCGCTCCGTGACAACGAGATGCCCCGCGATCGCCGCGTTCGAACGTCCCTGAGCCATGAGTTCCAGCACCTCCAGTTCCCGGGGCGTCAGCCGCCCCAGCGGCCGGCCGTCCCCGGCACGCCCCGCCAGCAGCTGCTTGATCACCTGCGGGTCCATGGCGGTACCGCCCGCCGCGACCCGTCGTACGGCGTCCACGAACTGCTCCGCGTCGAACACCCGGTCCTTGAGCAGATAGCCGACCCCGCCGTCCCCGTCGGCCAGCAACTCCCGTGCGTACAGCCGCTCCACGTGCTGCGACAGCACCAGCACCGGCAGCCCCGGCCGCGCCCGACGGGCCCGCAGCGCGCACTGCAGCCCCTCGTCGGTGTGCGTCGGCGGCAGGCGTACGTCGACCACAGCGACGTCCGGTGCCAGCTCGGCGAGCGCCCGGTCCAGCTCGGGACCGCTCTCCACCGCCGCGGCGATCTCGAAGTCGTACGCCTCCAGCAGCCGGACCAGTCCGTCGCGCAGCAGGAACAGGTCTTCGGCTAGGACAACTCGCAAGGAATCTCCATGGTCACCATGGTGGGACCGCCAACCGGACTGCTGACGGCCAGGACGCCGTCGAATGTACCGAGCCGCCGCTCGACCCCGGCCAGCCCCGACCCGCCCCCGGCGCGCGCACCGCCCCGCCCGTTGTCGGTGACGGAGATTCGCAACGAGCCGTCCGCGTACCGCAGATCGACCCACACCCGCTCGGCGCCGGAGTGCTTGACGGCGTTGGTCAGCACCTCGCTCACCGCGAAGTACGCCGCCGACTCCACAGGCGCCTCCGCCCGACCGCCGTCCACGTCGACCACGACCTCGGTGTCGATGGGCAGCCGCAGCGCCAACGCCCGTACGGCATCGCCCAGTCCACGCTCCGCCAGCACCGGCGGATGGATGCCGTGCACCAGGTCCCGCAGCTCGGCGAGCGCGTCGGCGGAGGACTGCCGGGCCCGCGCGAGCAACTCCCGCGCCTTCTCCGGGTTCTTCTCGATGAGCGCCTCGACGGTCCCCAGATCCATCCCCATCGCGACCAGCCGCGCCTGCGCGCCGTCGTGCAAGTCACGCTCGATACGCCGTAGTTCGGCGGCAGAGGTGTCCACGGCATCCCGCCGCGTCTCGGTCAACACCCGCACCCGCTCGGCGAGTTCACCGCGCTCGGAATCCAACAGCACCCGCGTGAGCAGGAAGTGAAGGCGCAGGAGGGCGGGCGTCAGATAGTACGAGGCAACGAGGAGTACGGCCCCCAGGGCGCCGGCGGCGAGCGCGCTGCCCTGACCGCGGATCGGCACGAACCCGTACCACCAGCCGACGTACGTCCCGTCCGTGAACACCCGCCACAGCCCGAGAGCCAGCGCGAACCCCTCGAAGGGATACAGGAGCAGCGCGGCCGGCACCAGCGCGGTGACGAACCCGAGCACCGCGTCGAGCGGCAGCCACGCGAACTCCCGCCAGGTCGCCGGATCACGCAGCACCCCAAGGGCCCGCGCCCACCGCCCCGCGTCCGCCGGCGGCACCCGGTACCGGGGCGGAATCCGCACCCCGCCCCACCGCACGGCCATCAGCCGCCGCCAGTCGGCCCACGCCCGCACCCACTTGACGACCCGGGGCGTGGTGAGGAGACCGACCCCCAGGACGGGCACGAGCGCGAGCGAAACGAGGGAGAGCACGAGGAGCAGCAGCGACCCGGCGATCGAGGCGACGGCGAGCAGCAGCGACCGTGCCCCGGCGAGCGACACGGTACGAACTCGTGCGGTGAAGGCGTCGTCCATGCGGTCAGTCTCGCCGAGGGCGCCCCACCGGGTCACGGGGCCGAACACCCGTACCGGGTGGTGGTGCCAGACACACCCCCCCGGATAGCGGGGCGACGGGTCAACGCGCGGTCGGGGGCGTGTACTTGTACCCCACCCGCCGTACCGTCTGGATCGCCTGCCGGTGCTCCACGCCGAGCTTGCGGCGCAGCCGGGCGATGTGGACGTCGACGGTCCGGCCGTCACCCACGTGCCCGTAGCCCCACACCGTGGTGACCAACTGGTCGCGGGTGTGCACCCGGCCCGGGTGCGCGACGAGATGGGCGAGCAGCTCGAACTCCAGGTAGGTGAGATCCAGCGGACGCCCTTCGACCTCGGCGGTGCGCTGGGCGTTGTCGACGCGTACGAGGTGACGCCCACCGTCGGCCACCGGCTGCGTCGGCTCGGGCGCCGGCTCCGGAGCCGGGAGCGCGAACGGCAGTACGGGCGGCTGCTGATCGGCCGGTACGAGCACCAGGTAGCCGATCATCGGCGGCTGGCCCGGCAGCGTCGGCAGGGTGTGCGGGGGAGCCGGCAGCCAGGTGGCGCCCGGCGGGAGGAAGTCCGCGACGTCGACCACCTCGTCCCGGTCGACGGCGCGAAGTCGGTGCCGTGCGGAGGCGCCCGGGGACGCGGGGGCGGGACGGGGAGCCGTGGGGAGGGGAGAAAGGGGGGAGAGGGAACGAGTGGTGGTCGCCATGAGAGGTCAGCTCTTTCGCGCGAGGAGTTCGTCAGGGGACGTACGTCGTGCGCGTCGGCGGAAGACCGAGAGGTACGGCGACAGAAGGGCCGTACAGCTGGTGTTAGAGGGCCGACGCGTTCATCGCGCGACAACACACCCGGTCGAAGTCGTGGTGCTGGCGGGAAGGCCAGAAGGGCTCGAGGTCGTGGCGACCTGTCGCGATGCACTTCTGGAAGCTGGCCATGGGTCCATTGAAGCAGAGAAGGGGCGAAGCAGAGAAGGGGTGTCCACCGTGCGGTGGACACCCCTTCTCACCATCTGGGATCAGACGGAGATCAGACGAGCGATCAGACCTGGCCGGCCTTCTCCAGGGCCGAGCAGCAGGTGTCGACGATCAGCCGCGTCACGAGGTACGGGTCGACGTTGGCGTTCGGGCGGCGGTCCTCGATGTAACCCTTGCCGTCCTGCTCGACCTGCCACGGGATACGCACCGAGGCGCCACGGTTGGAGACGCCGTACGAGTACTCGTTCCACGGGGCGGTCTCGTGCAGACCGGTGAGACGGTCGTCGATGCCGGCGCCGTAGTGCTTGACGTGGTCGAGCGGCTTCGAGCCCTCACCGAGGGACTCGCAGGCGGTGATGATCGCGTCGTAGCCCTCGCGCATCGCCTTGGTGGAGAAGTTGGTGTGCGCACCGGCGCCGTTCCAGTCGCCCTTCACCGGCTTCGGGTCCAGGGTCGCGGAGATCCCGAAGTCCTCGGCGGTGCGGTAGAGCAGCCAGCGGGCGATCCACAGCTGGTCGGAGACCTCCAGCGGGGAGACGGGGCCGACCTGGAACTCCCACTGACCGGGCATGACCTCGGCGTTGATGCCGGAGATGGCGAGACCGGCCTTGAGGCAGTTCTCCAGGTGGGCCTCGACGATCTCGCGACCGAAGATCTCGTCGGCGCCGACACCGCAGTAGTAGCCGCCCTGGGGGGCCGGGAAGCCGCCCTCAGGGAAGCCGAGCGGACGGGCGCCGTCGAAGAAGGTGTACTCCTGCTCGATGCCGAAGATCGGCTCCTGAGCGGCGAACTTCGTGGCGACCTCGGTCAGCGCGGCACGCGTGTTGGACGAGTGCGGCGTCATGTCGATGTCGAGGACCTCGCACATGACGAGGATGTCGTCGCCGCCGCGGATCGGGTCCGGGTAGGAGGAGACCGGCTTGAGCACGCGGTCCGAGGAGTGCCCCTCGGCCTGGTTCGTGGAAGACCCGTCGAAGCCCCAGATCGGCAGCTCGGCGCCCTTGGCGTCGTCGGCCAGGATCTTGGTCTTGGAGCGGAGCTTGGCCGTCGGCTCGGTGCCGTCGATCCAGATGTACTCGGCCTTGAAGGTCACGGGGACACATCCTTCGGGGTGGGTCTCTATGCGCACTTGCGGGTGCTGCGGTGCTGCGGCACTGAGGCACCGCGCCATTGCCCGGAAGCCTGTCAACAGGCGATTTCCCGATCATTGCTCGAATGTGAACCCCGTGTTACCTGGTGTTCTTGTGGCGCGTCTCACGTGGGGAGGACGGGACGGAGCCGGGGAGGGGAAACGAGGGAAAATGCCTCGGAACTCGTATGCGAAGGGGTTGGGAGCGCGACGCAGTTGATGGGTACAAGGGGGACATGGGGGAAATGGACGGGTCCTGCCACCCCTGGCCGGGAGCGACAGGACCCTTGGTCCGAGCAGGTGTCAGCGCCGGAACCTCACCCCACCTCTTCTATCAGCGCCCGGCGGATCAGGAACTTGCCGGGCTCGCGTACCTGCTCGAAGGCCGCGTTGTTGAGCAGAGCGCAACTGCCGGAGACCGAAGTGACCTCGACGGTCGTGGACTTGTTGTTGTCCAGGTTGGTGACGCGCAACTTGGTCCCGGCGGGGAACTGGTTGCTGGACGCGGCCGGCGCCCCGTCCTCCCCGGAGAGGGTGACGGTGGACCCGTTGCAGACCTGCTGCCCGTCGGCGGGCGCTGCGGGTGAGGCGGCCTCGGCGGGCGCTGCGGATTCACTCCGTGAGGGCTGGCCGGGCTGGCCGGGCTGGCCGGGCTGCGTGACCTGGGAGTCCTGAGCCGACTCCCCAACCACGCACCCGGACGCCTCCTGCTGGACCTTGATCTGAGCGACGACCGCGTCACGGTTGGCGATCCGGGCGGCCGACTGGGCGTCGGGGGTGGCCCGCTGGTCCGCGATGAACTTCTGGTTGTTGCCGAGGGCGGTCGCGAGCCCCTGGCAGACGGTCGAGTCGGCGGCGGTCTGTGCGGCGTTGGAGGTGGCCGCCATGGCGAATGCACCACCGCCCGCCACCACTCCGGCACCGACCAGCAGCGCGAGCTTCTTCTTCGTGCTGACAGTTCTTCTGCGCGACATCCGCGCCTCCTGAAGAGGTAGGGGAGCGTACGTCGCTATGTACGAGATATCGAACGAGGTTGCTCAGTGGTCACCGCGGCCGCCGAAGTAACGTACGTCACACCGTCGGACGCCGGGACAGTGCGTCCCGCACGGCCTCGTCCGTCCGGGCCACGACGGCACTGCCGTCATCGGCGGTGATGATGGGCCGCTGGATGAGCTTGGGATGCGCGGCGAGAGCGGCGATCCACCGCTCCCGGTCCTCCGCCTCCCGGCCCCACTCCCGCACCCCCAACTCCTTGGCGACGGCTTCCTGGGTCCGGGTGATGTCCCAGGGTTCGAGCCCGAGCCGATCGAGTACGGCACGGATCTCGGCCTCGGTGGGCAGGTCCTCCAGGTAGCGGCGGACGGTGTATTCGGCGCCCTCGGCGGCGAGCAGCGACAGGGCTCCACGGCACTTGGAGCAGGCCGGGTTGATCCAGATTTCCATGGGGCTCACGGTACGTCAGAGGCCTCGTGGCCAGGGGCTTTTGTCAG
Organism: Streptomyces sp. NBC_00576; assembly: GCF_036345175.1. Classification (NCBI taxonomy): domain Bacteria; kingdom Bacillati; phylum Actinomycetota; class Actinomycetes; order Kitasatosporales; family Streptomycetaceae; genus Streptomyces; species Streptomyces sp. NBC_00576. Next base: position 8,256,808 of record NZ_CP107780.1, read on the forward strand.
TGCCGGGTAGTAAAATAGAAGCAGTGTTCGAGGGTGTCGCCGGGAGTTCCGGTGCCACTCTGACCGCGACAGGAGGATGCCTGTGCCCGCTGCCGCTCTCAAGCCGTTGCCCACCCAGTCCACCGCCAGGAGAGGGGTCGTGCTCGACCTGCCGTACGCCCCCGTGGAGAAGCGCCCGCTGCCGCCGGGCCGCCCCCGCGACTGGTACGTCACGCACAACCGCCGTCTCAAGGCGATGCGACTCGCGATCGCCCTGCTCGACTCCGGCGTCTACATGCCGAACCAGGCCCGCAACGAAACGATCCGCAGCGCGGCGGACCTGATCGGCGTCCACCCACCGTCGGACACGACGTGCCACATGGTGCGGGCACTGATGCGTTACTCGCGCTGAGTCCCGGTTGTGAACGCCGTCCGTCCTTGGGGGACGGGCGGCGTTCACGGTTCAAGGACCGGCACCGCCCCCGTCATGCCGACACGTCCCGAGTCGCGGACTCCGCCGACTCCCGGGCGCGTTGCCGCATCTCGCGCTTGAACGTTGCTCGGCCACCCAGGAGCGCGTCGGTGTCCAACCGCGGTCGTCCAGCCCGGTGAGCACGACGTCCACGAACTCCCGTCGGTCGTCCTCGTGATCGCGGAAGCACAGCCCCAAGAAGTGGTCCGCGTCGCCGACCTCAAGACGTGTGAACTGCGCACGCCTCGCCAACGCATCCGCGACGGCGTCCGTCACCTCGGCCGGAATGACGTGATCCGCGCCCGGAACCACCAGCACCGCCCGCCCCTCGTACGCACGCAGCGTGTCCAGCGCGAGCGCCCCGCGCCAACTCCCTGGCGTCCGGATCAACTCGCTGAAGCGACCGTCCCCCTCACCGAACGGCACGTCCCACGCCTCGGCGCCGTACACGGCAGGCGCGCACAACCCCAGGGCGGCGACCCGTTCCCCGTAGTGCCCGGCGAGATCCGCCACCGTCTGCCCACTCATGCTGAACCCCACCAGCACGAGAGGACTGTCCAGTCACGCGCGACGAACTCGGCGAGCAGTGGCACCAGCCGTTCCTTGAGAAAGGAAGCAGCTCACTCATCCGCCCATTCACTCACGCCACTGGCATCACTCACCTCCCGCACGCAGAAAAGCGGATGCGCAGCCTCCCCCCGCATCCCTACGCTGGGACACGTACAGCGAAGCCGTCCACACCGCTTCCCGCCGGACAGGCACCACTCGTGGGACTCGGGGCTACTCTCTACGCACCGACGGACGCCCACCCCAAGCGCCCCGTCGGCATGCACCGTCACGTACGTCACCGCTCAGCCACCCACGCCACTCGCAAGGAGTCCCGTCATGGGCACCTTGATCATTTCCGCGACCGTCGTTCTGGTCATCATGGGCTTCGACAACAGCGTCCTGTGGCTCGCCGCCGCCGGCCTGCTCTTCGTCTACTTCCGCTACGGCCGCACGGGGAGCGGTACGGCGGCACCCTCGTCCGGGGGCAGCAGCCCGGCCGCCGGTTCCTCGCCCGCCAACTACCGCGCCTACCGCCAGCGCCGCGACCAGCAGGCCAAGTGGGAGCGCCGCTACCGCCGCGAGCGGGGCCAGTAGGACCAGCGGGACCAGCGGGAGGGGAACGTGCCCTCGGTCCGTTTCAGAGACCGGGGGCACCCCACACCGGAAACCACCGACCCAGGTCCTCCTCCATCCGCAGATCACCGACGAGCGCGGCCCGCACCTGCAACTCCAGCGCGCTGTCCCGCCGCTGACCGCCACCTCCAGGTCCCCCGACGCTCTCGGTCAGCGGCGAGAAGGGATAGAAGGTCCCGCGCTTGTAGAGATAGACAAGCCCGAGCCGCCGCGAACCCGCACCGCCACCCTCGCTCGCCGCATCCTCGAACCCGACCACCGAACACAACAACTGAGGCCCGAACCCACCAGCCTCCAACGCACTGTTGACCGCGTGCAGATCCCCGACGAGCGCCGGCAGATCCTCCGGCCCGCGCCGCGACACCAGCCACGAGTACCCGTACTCGTCCCGGACCAGCTCGACAGGCGGCCCGGTCCGCTCCGCATCCGCGTCGAGCAGCGCCTGGACCTCCTTGCGTACCTCGTCGAAGGCCGCGCCCTCCACCGTGGCGAAGCACACCGCACCCCCGCCGGTGGGTGTGAAGCCGGCCGCGGCCTGGAGGGTCACCGCGGCCGACGGCAGCCCGAAGAGCCGGTCGAGATCAGGCACGACGGGCTTGGTGCGCCCCAGCAGAATGTCCAGCAACCCCATACAGGCACTCCAAGCCTCGCCGATCCTCGTTACTTCCCGGAGCCGGGAGCCGCCGCCTCGCCCAACTCGCCGGAGATCCGCCCCAGCTGTTCGATCCGTTGCTCCAGGCTGGGATGGGTGGAGAAGTACCGCGCCAGGCCCGGCTCCTTGCCGAGGGCGGGCGTGAAGTAGAACGCGTTGAAAGCCTGCGCGGTCCGTAGATCCTTCGACGGGATCCGCGCGATGTCGCCGGAGACCTTGGTGAGGGCGGAAGCCAGTGCCGAGGGCCGCCCGGTGAGCAGCGCGGCGGAGCGGTCGGCGGCCAGTTCCCGGTACCGGGACAGGGCACGGATCAGCAGGAAGCTGATCGTGTACACGGCCGCGGAGACGCCCATCACCGCCATGAAGACGACGGCGGTGTTCTGGTCCCGTCGGCCCCCGCCGAACAGCTGCGAGTAGAACGCGAACCGCACGATGAGCCCGGCGATGACGCCGAGGAAGGACGCGACGGTGATCACGGCGACATCCTTGTGCGCGACATGGGACAGCTCGTGCGCGAGGACACCCTCCAGCTCATCCGGTTCCAGCCGCCGCAGCAGCCCCGTGGTCACGCACACCACGGCGTGATCGGCGTTCCGCCCGGTCGCGAACGCGTTCGGCATATCCATGTCCGAGACGGCGACCACCGGCTTGGGCAGGTCGGCCATGGCACACAGTCGGTCGATCACCCCGTGGAGCTGCGGATACTCCTCCCGCTCCACGACCCGCCCGCGCATCGCGAACAGGGCGACCCGGTCGGAGAACCAGTACTGCGCGGCGAGGAACCCCGCCGCGACCACCACGACCAGCACCCAGGACTTCAGCAGCACGATCAACGCGGCGACGAAGGCCACGTACAGCAATCCGAGCAGAAACAGCGTGACCGTCATCCGCACGGTCAGTCGCCGATCGCTCCGCATCCGGCTCGACATCCGCATCACCCCGCCAGTCAGGCACTCGCCCCACTGCCCAGTGTGCACCCGCCCCGTCCCATGAAGCGGTCGCGGTCGGTCCTGGGGCCGGCAAAGCTCAGCCCTTGATGCCGGCCTCCCACCTCTGTCTGTGCAGGGCGGCCCCCTCGGCCAGCCGCCGCGCCGCCACTTCGCCGCCCCTGATGTCCTCGCGCATGCCCGCCCCTGGTTCAGCCTGCCGGATCGCGTGATGGTAGGCCGGGAGCCGGCCGCCGGTCGCGCGATTAACGGGCGGCCGGCAACTCACTCCGGTGGAGCTGATACGGAGGGTGCGACTAGTAGGGAGTCCGGAAGTTCGCGTATCCCAGCAGCAGGATCACCGCGGCCACGCACCCCAGTACGATCGCCGTCGATACCCACGACGACCGACGCGGTCCCGAGTGCTCGGGCTCCCCCCGGAACGGCACCGGCTCCGGCGGGTTCTCCTTCCACCGCGCGGCCAGCATCCGGGCCCGTGCGGAGGGCTCCTTGTGCTCGGCGTTGTCGGCCCACCTGACGTCGAACTCCCGCTCCACGTCGTCCTGTTCGGACATCCCCGTTCCCTCTCTCATCTCTCGCTCGAACAACCGTCTGGACAATAGGTAAGGATGATCTCGTGACTGCGGGCCGTCTGTGAAGCGGGAAAAGATTTCGATCGGCCCAACAGTCCAAACACAGCAGGGCCGCCCCCTCGCGGGGACGGCCCTGAAACGCTGGTGAGGCGGGTCGATCACACGTCGAAGTACAGCTCGAACTCGTGCGGGTGCGGACGCAGCTGCAGGGGTGCGATCTCGTTCGTGCGCTTGAAGTCGATCCACGTCTCGATCAGGTCAGGCGTGAACACGTCGCCCTGGAGGAGGAACTCGTGGTCGCGCTCGAGGGAGTCGAGGACGGCCGGGAGGGAGGTCGGGACCTGTGCCACGCTCGCGTGCTCCTCGGGAGCCAGCTCGTACAGGTCCTTGTCGATCGGCTCGGCCGGCTCGATCTTGTTCTTGATGCCGTCCAGGCCCGCAAGGAGCAGGGCCGAGAAGGCGAGGTACGGGTTGCCGGAGGAGTCGGGCGCGCGGAACTCGACGCGCTTGGCCTTCGGGTTGGAACCCGTGATCGGGATACGCATGGCCGCGGAGCGGTTGCGCTGCGAGTACACCAGGTTGATCGGCGCCTCGAAGCCCGGGACCAGGCGGTGGTACGAGTTCACCGTCGGGTTGGTGAAGGCGAGCAGCGACGGGGCGTGCTTGAGGATGCCGCCGATGTAGTAGCGGGCGGTGTCCGACAGGCCCGCGTAACCGGCCTCGTCGTAGAAGAGCGGCTGACCGCCCGTCCACAGCGACTGGTGGACGTGCATGCCCGAGCCGTTGTCACCGAAGATCGGCTTCGGCATGAAGGTCGCGGTCTTGCCGTTGCGCCACGCCACGTTCTTCACGATGTACTTGAAGAGCTGGAGGTCGTCGGCCGCGGCGAGCAGCGTGTTGAACTTGTAGTTGATCTCGGCCTGGCCGGCGGTGCCCACCTCGTGGTGCTGGCGCTCGACCTGGAGGCCGGAGTTGGCCAGCTCCAGGGAGATCTCGGCACGCAGGTCGGCGAAGTGGTCGACCGGCGGGGTCGGGAAGTACCCGCCCTTGTAGCGGACCTTGTAGCCGCGGTTGTTCTCGACCGCACCGGTGTTCCAGGCGCCGGCCTCGGAGTCGATGTGGTAGAAGGACTCGTTCGCGCCGGTCGCGAAGCGCACGCTGTCGAAGACGTAGAACTCGGCCTCGGGACCGAAGTACGCGGTGTCCGCGATACCGGTCGACGCCAGGTACGCCTCCGCCTTCTTGGCCACGTTGCGCGGGTCACGGGAGTACTGCTCGCCCGTGATCGGGTCGTGGATGAAGAAGTTGATGTTGACCGTCTTGTCCTTGCGGAACGGGTCGACCCGCGCCGTGGACAGGTCGGCGCGGAGCGCCATGTCGGACTCGTGGATGGCCTGGAAGCCGCGGATCGAGGAGCCGTCGAAGGCAAGTTCCTCGTCCGGGTCGAAGGCCGTCGCCGGCAGCGTGAAGTGCTGCATCACACCCGGCAGATCGCAGAAGCGGACGTCGACGAACTTGACGTCCTCGTCCGCGATGTACTTCTTGGCCTCGTCGGCGTTCTGGAACATCCAGCTCCTCCTACTCCCGGCCGTCCGTGCCGGGGTGGTAGTTCGTTCGTGCGGCCAGTGCGGTGGCACACGTTGGATCCGACCTTAGGGACAGGTGGTTTCTCAGGCATGACCCATTTGTTTCGACCAAGTTAACCGGACCTCGGCCGTGCGACCCACCTGTACGTATCGAAAATCGCGCGCAGTACGGTGGTCGGGTGGACAACAGGCAAGCACTCGGATCGTGGCTCTCCGGACCTCGCGCCGCCGCAGAGGAAGCCGGTGTCGACTTCGGATACCGGGGCGAACAGCTCGGTCTGCCCGAGGAGGGCCCCGGCTCGATCGCCCGCCCGGGCCGCCGGCTCGGCGCCCTGGCCGTCGACTGGGGCCTGTGCCTCTTGATCGCATACGGTCTGCTCACTGACGGCTACAACCAGGCGACCGGCAACTGGGCCCTGCTGATCTTCTTCGTCCTGGGCGTGGTCACGGTCGGTACCGTCGGCTTCACGCCGGGCAAGCGCCTCTTCGGTCTGCGCGTGGTCGCCCTGGACACCGGCCGGGCCAACCCCCTGCGAGCCCTGTTCCGCACGTTCCTGCTGTGCATCGCCGTACCGGCCATGATCTGGGACCGCGACGGCCGCGGCCTCCACGATCGACTGGCACGCACTGTGGAAGTGCGGATCTAGCTCACGTACGGGACGGCATACGACGATGGGGCGCCCGGAGTGATCCGGGCGCCCCATCGTCGTACGAGGTCGGTATGAGGACGGTGCGAGGGTCGGTGCCAGGCCGCTTGCGGCGACTGCGTCAGCGCGTTTTGCCGCCGCGCGGCATGCGCATCCCCTTGGGCATCGGGCCCTTCGGCAGCGGCATGTTGCTCATCAGGTCGCCCATCGCCCGCAGTCGGTCGTTGGTGGCGGTCACCTGGGGGCCGGCGAGGACGCGCGGCAGCTTCAGCATGGTCGTGCGGAGCTTCTTCAGCTCGACCTGGCCCTCGCCCGTGCCGACCAGCAGGTCGTGCACCGGTACGTCCGCGACGATGCGGGCCATCTTCTTCTTCTCTGCGGCCAGCAGGCTCTTCACCCGGTTCGGGTTGCCCTCGGCGATCAGCACGATGCCGGCCTTGCCGACCGCGCGGTGCACCACGTCCTGGCTGCGGTTCATCGCCACCGCCGGAGTCGTCGTCCAGCCTCGGCCGATGTTGTCCAGCACGGCCGCAGCAGCACCCGGCTGGCCCTCCATCTGCCCGAAGGCGGCTCGCTCGGCCCGGCGCCCGAACACGATCGCCGTCGCGAGGAAGGCGAGCAGGAGGCCGAGAATTCCGAGATAGATCGGGTGACCGATCAGGAAGCCGATCGCGAGGAAGACACCGAAGGTGAAGATTCCGACAGCCGCGAGTACAAGACCGATCTTCTTGTCGGCCTTGCGGGTCATCTTGTACGTCAGAGCGATCTGCTTGAGTCGCCCGGGGTTCGCGGCGTCCGCCGCGGGTTCCTTCCTCGCCATGCCGTGAAGTCTACGTGGCCCTGGAAGCGCCGACGACGGCGGTGTCGTCGGGAGGTGGGGAGCGACGGTCAGGAACGGGTGGCCAGGGCCTGTTCGAGGACGCGCTGCGCCTCGACCCGGTCCTTGGCGCGACGGCGGTCCTCCAGGACGGAGGTCCAGGCGTTCTGGCGGGCGGTGCGCTGGCCGCTGTTCATGAGCAACGACTCGACTGCGCGCAGTGCGCCGGTGAACGACGGGATGGGTGTGGCGCGGACGGGTGCGGTCTGCATGGCGGGTGTCCCCCTCGGAACGGCTCTGGGTAAGGGTGCACATCGTGTAAAACCAGGGTTACTGATTGGTGTTACCAGGGCGTGACTTGCCGGTCAAACGCGGATGAAGCCTTGATACGGAAGGCGAAAACGCCGATGCGGCCCTGACGTATGCCCTCAACTGCGAGGACGGTCAGGACCGCACGGAATCGGCCGTTACTGGCGGGTAGTCACTTGTGCGCGAATTCACACGTCTGCTGCATCCCTGCTGGGCCGGGAGAGTGACGGTGTGTCAGGCGACGAGGGTCCTGCTCACACCGCTTGCGAGGCGATGTATGCACCGCCCCGCTGCGGAGCAGCTGATTGACGCAGCTCGATGGCCATCTGGTAAAGGCGGCCGGCGCGGTACGAGGAACGCACCAGCGGGCCGGACATGACCCCGGAGAAGCCGATCTGCTCGGCCTCCTCCTTCAGTTCGACGAACTCGTGCGGCTTGACCCAGCGCTCCACGGGGTGGTGCCGGACGGTCGGACGCAGGTACTGCGTGATGGTGATCAGCTCGCACCCGGCCTCGTGCAGCTGGCGCAGCGCCTCGCTGACCTCCTCGCGGGTCTCGCCCATGCCGAGGATCAGGTTCGACTTCGTGACCAGACCGTAGTCGCGGGCGTCGGTGATGACCTTGAGGGAACGGTCGTAACGGAAGCCGGGGCGGATGCGCTTGAAGATGCGGGGGACCGTCTCGACGTTGTGCGCGAAGACCTCGGGCCGGGAGGAGAAGACCTCGGCCAGCAGCTCCGGTACGGCGTTGAAGTCGGGCGCGAGCAGCTCGACCTTCGTACGCCCGCCCTCGCGCCCCTCGGTCTGCTGATGGATCTGGCGCACGGTCTCGGCGTACAGCCAGGCGCCGCCGTCCTCCAGGTCGTCGCGGGCGACGCCGGTGATGGTGGCGTAGTTGAGGTCCATCGTGACCACGGACTCCCCGACGCGGCGGGGCTCGTCACGGTCGAGAGCCTCGGGCTTGCCGGTGTCGATCTGGCAGAAGTCGCAGCGCCGGGTGCACTGGTCACCGCCGATGAGGAAGGTGGCCTCGCGGTCCTCCCAGCACTCGTAGATGTTGGGGCAACCGGCTTCCTGGCAGACGGTGTGCAGGCCCTCGCTCTTCACGAGGTTCTGCATCTTCGTGTACTCGGGGCCCATTTTCGCCCGGGTCTTGATCCACTCGGGCTTGCGCTCGATGGGGGTCTGGGCGTTCCGGACCTCCAGGCGCAGCATCTTGCGTCCGTCGGGTGCGACTGCGGACACGATGGCTCCCTGTAGCTTCGATTCTTCGGCGTCCACCAGGGTACGCCCGTGCGCTTCCCGCCTTTCGAGACGGGCAACCTTTGAGACGCGGGGTGCTGAAATTCAGCCCCTCCGGCGTTTGAGGGCGAGGCCCGTTCAGGGGCGCCCCGTCACGCCGACGCCCGCTCCACCACCCGAGCCCGCAGCTCCGCGCTCTCCAGCACATCCCGCAGATGCCGCTCCACCACCGGCAGAACCTCTCCCACGGTCACATCCCGCCCCAGCTCGTTCGTGAGCGACGTCACCCCGGCATCCCGGATTCCGCACGGAATGATCCGGTCGAACCAGACATTGTCCGGGTTCACGTTCAGCGAGAAGCCGTGCATTGTGACCCCCTTGGCCACCCGGATCCCGATCGCCGCCACCTTCCGGTCCTCCCGCCGCTGCCCGGCGTTCGACGGCGCGTACTCGGGGCCGTTCAGCCGAGGATCGAACTCGTCGTCCGTCAGGCGCGGGTCCAGGTCCAGCGAGAGGCCGCCGAGCGAGGCGGCCCGCTGCTCGACCGGATCGCCCAGCACCCACACCCCGCTGCGCCCCTCCACCCGCGACGTCTCCACCCCGAACTCCGCACAGGTACGGATCAGTGCGTCCTCCAGCCGCCGGACATGCGCCACGACGTCCACCGGACGCGGCAGCTTCTGGATGGGGTAGCCCACCAGCTGGCCGGGGCCGTGCCAGGTGATCTTGCCGCCGCGGTCGACGTCGATGACCGGAGTTCCGTCGAGGGGGCGCTCGCTCGGGTCGGTGCGCCGACCGGCCGTGTAGACCGGCCGGTGTTCGAGGAGCAGGCAGGTGTCGGGGATCTCGTCCGCGAAGCGGGCCGCGTGCACCCGGCGCTGCTCGTCCCAGGCCGCCTGGTAGTCGACGTAGTCGATGCCGTCGGCGCCGAATCCCATCCGGACGAACCGCAACTCACCACTCACGGGGGTGCCTCCCTGGCTGTCTCGGCAGCTTCCTCAGCAACTGCGGGTCAGGCACGTAACGCGCCCAAGCCACTGTACGTCCGGCCGACACCCGTCAGTCCGGCGCCCAATCCTCACACGATCGGATGAATGTACGGCGAAATGTGCGATCGGCTGCTTACGCTCCGCTACATTCGCGCCGTCCACGAGGCCAAAAAGGGCTGCTCACCAGCAAGCCGGGCACCCCAGAGGGCCCGAAGGCAGGAGACCGCACCGCAGATGACGGAACGACCCGCGCAGCGCACTCCCAACCGACAGCTCGCCGCGCTCATCGCAGAAGCGGGATTCTCCAACGCAGGTCTGGCCCGCCGGGTGGACCAGCTCGGTCTCGAACACGGCCTTGATCTCAGATACGACAAGACATCGGTGACCCGCTGGCTGCGCGGACAGCAGCCCCGCGGCACCACCCCCGCCCTCATCGCCGAGGTGTTCACCCGGCGCCTCGGACGACGGCTCACCGCCCAGGATCTCGGCCTCGACGCCTGCGCGCCCGTCTACGCGGGGCTGGAGTTCGCGGCCACCCCCGAGGAAGCCGTCGACATCGTCAGCGGGCTGTGGCGCAAGGACTCCGGCAGCCACGCCGAGCTGCGCAAGATCGCCTTCACCCCGGCAGGACTCGTCGTGCCCAGCCGGGACTGGCTGATCGGGCGTCCCGACGACCGGGTCGGCCGCGCCGATCAACCCGCCGCAGCCCGGGTGCCCGTGCAGGGGCGGCCCGGTGTGCCCCGGCAGCGCGGGCAGGCCGAGCGCGGCCCCGGGCAGAAGGTCACCGGCGGTGACATCGCCGCGCTCCGCTCGGTCGGCGAGCTGTTCCGCACTCTCGACGACGCCTACGGGGGCGGCCACGCCCGCCAGGCCCTCGTCCGCTACCTGGAACACGAGACCGAGCCCATGCTGCGCGGCACGTACGGCGAGCAGACGGGCCGCCTGCTGTTCGCGGCGGCCTCCGACCTCACCCGGCTCGCGGGCTGGACGTCGTACGACATCGCCGCGCACGGCCTCGCCCAGCGCTACTTCGTGCAGGCGCTGCGGCTCGCGCAGGCGGCGGCGGACCGGGCGTACGGCTCGTACGTGCTGGCCACCATGAGCCGGCAGGCCGTCTACCTCGGGCACGGACGGGAGGCCGTGCAGCTCGCGCGGGTGGCCCAGCAGGGCGTCGGCACCGCGGCACCGCCCGTCGTGCAGTCGCTGCTGCACGCGTGCGAGGCGCGGGCGCACGGGGTGCTGGGGGAGGTCCGGGCCTGCACCGCCTCCCTCGTACGGGCCGAACGGGCCCTCGAAGCCGCCCGGCCAGGCGACGAGGTCCCGCACTGGGCGCGGTTCTTCGACGAGGCGCAGCTCGCCGACGAGTTCGGGCACTGCCACCGCGATCTGCAGCAGTTCCGCGCCGCCGCCCAGCACGCGGAGCGCTCGCTCCAGCTGCGCGCCCCCGCCTTCGCCCGCAGCCGTCTCTTCTGCCGCGTCGTGCTCGCCTCGGCACGGCTGGGCCTCGGCGAGCTCGACCAGGCCTGCCAGCTGGGCGCCGAGGCGGCCGGCGCGGCGACGGAGATGCGCTCGGTGCGGGCGATCGAGTACGTACGGGACTTCGAGCGGCGCCTGGAGCCCTACCGGGACGCGGCACCCGTCAGGGGGTACCGCGACAAGGTCGCCGCGCTCGGATAGCTCACGCGGCTGCCGCCTCGTCCTCCTCCGCCGGCGTCGCTGACGTCCGCAACGGCTCCGCCACATGCATCGGGCCCGCGCCCAGGTCCGTCAGGATCGCGGCCGCGGCCCGGTGCCCGGAGTGCAGGGCGCCCTGGACGGTGCTCGTGTCCCGGTGGTCGCCGCACACGTACAGGCCCGCCAGCAGCCGCACCGGCCGGCGCAGATCGTGCGGTGGACGCATAGCGGGAACCGCCTCGGCGGTGTGGTGCACGGCGAGGGTCTCCCAGCGCGCGGTCGACACTCCGTACAGGCGGGACAGATGCGTACGTACGGCCGTGTCCAGGTCCGCCGGAGGGGCGCCCAGCACCGTCGACGAGATCAGCGGGCGGCCGGCCGGGGACCGGGACGGATCCACGCGGCTGATCACCGCCGTGTGCGTGACCGGGCCCCCGCGATCCGCGTCCAGGAGCAGGAACGCGCCGGTCGCGGGCGCCTCGTCGGCTGTGTGGTGGACGACGGTCACCGGGTGGAAGTCGGGTACGCGCAGACCGGGCAGCAGACCGGCGGCGGCGCGGGCGTCGGTCGCCACCAGAACGGCCCGGCAGCGCAGTTCGCCGTGGTCGGCGGTGGTCACGAGATTCGTGGCGATGGACGTGACCCGGACCCCGGTGTGCACCGTGCCGGGCGGCAGCGCCCGTGCGAGCAGCTCCGGCAGGGTGTCCGCGCCGCCCTCCGGCACACACAGCCGGCCGCTCGCGAAGGACCGCAGCGCGAGATCCGCGCACCGGCTCGACGTGGTCAGGTCGGGGTCGCAGAGCAGCGCGGCGAGCAGCGGGCGCAGGAAGCCCTCGATCGTACGGGCGGGCAGGCCGCGGTTGGCCAGGGCGTGGGCGGCCGACAACTCGGGGCGGGCCAGCAGCCGTTGCACGGGCACCCCGGCGAGCCGGGTGAGCGCGGCGCCGAGCCGGGCCTGGTCGACCGCGCCGCCGAACGCCCCGCCGACCACTCCGCCGAGCGGGGCGCCGGTGCGCGCCATCGCCGACGCCACCGTCCTGGGGGACCTGGCAGTCCTGGCCGTCCTGGCCGGCCTCGGGGCGCTTGCCAGGGCGCGCACAGCACCGAGTGCGCCCCGTGCGCCCCCTCCGCCCAGCGGGGCGCCCGCGCGGTGCCGGCGTCCGTCGCTGTGCACCAGGACACCCGGTGCGAAGGGACGCAGGACGAGCGCGTCGAGGCCCGGGGTGAGCCGCAGTTCGGGATACGACGTGGACAGCAGCTGCCCGATCCGGTCGAGTCGGAAACCGTCGACCTTCTCGGTCGCCATTCGGCCGCCGACGTAAGGGGCGGCCTCCAGGACCGCGGTCGTTACTCCTGCGCTGGTCAGCCGATGGGCCGCCGCGAGTCCGGCGACCCCGGCCCCCACGATGACGACGTCCGCCTGGTACGCGGGCTCAAGCACGTGCCCTCCCTGGTTCGCGGTGACGCGGCCGGCCGGGGCACCGCTGCCCCAACAGGCGTACGGGATAAGCGAGTTCGGTAGTTCTGACTGTCCTGACTGTGCAGACCGTTCAAACCGTTCGGACCGAGAGTAGGGCGGCTCACGGTCGGCGGAAGTCGCGCATGAACAGGGCACGGTCGCACACCGGTCGCATGCGGTCGCACACGGTCATCCGCGGTGTGGTCCAAGGGCGCGGAGGGGGATCAGGCGAGCGCCGCCCGGATCGCGTCGTCGATCTCCGGGAACGCGAACGTGAACCCGGACTCCAGCAGCCGCGTCGGCAGCACCCGCGCGCTGCCGAGCACGTCCCCGGACATCTCGCCCAGCACCAGCCGCAGCACGGGTGCGGGCACCGTGAACAGCGTCGGCCGACGCAGCACACGCCCCATCGCCGCCGTGATCTCCCGGTTGGTGAGGGGCTGCGGTGCCGTCAGATTGAACGGCCCGGACAGGCCGTCGGTGTCGATGAGATGCCGGATCGCCGCCACCTCGTCGTGCAGCGCGACGAACGACCAGTACTGGGAGCCGTCGCCCATCCGCCCGCCCAGGCCCGCCTTGAACAGCGGAAACAGCTTTCCCCAGGCCCCGCCCCCGCGCGCCACCACCAGTCCCGTCCGCACGAACACCGTCCGTACGCCCGCCTCCTGGGCGGCGCCCGCGGCCCCCTCCCACTCCACGCACACCGACGGCAGGAAGCCGTCTCCCGCAGGGGCGTTCTCGTCCACTGCCCGCTCGCCGGTCGCCCCGTAGTAGCCCATCGCGCTGCCGTTCACGAAGACCCGCGGCGGCTCGTCCAGCGAGGCGACGGCCTCGGCGAGCGTCGCCGTGCCCAGGACACGGCTGTCGCGGATCGTCCGCTTGTACGCGTCGGTCCAGCGCCGGCTCCCGACCCCCGCCCCGGCCAGGTTCACCACCGCGCTGCAGCCCGCGAGCCCGGCGGCGTCGATCGTCTGCCGCTCGGGATCCCAGCGGACCTCGTCCTTGCTCCGGGGCGCATGCCGTACCAGGCGGCGCACTTCATGTCCGTCGGCGGTCAGCGACCGCACCAGGGCCGTACCGATGAGACCGGACGCACCGGCCACCGCGATTCGCGAGCGTTCCATGCCCCCATCCTGCGCCACCGGCCCCTGACCTGTTGTCCTACCCCCGCTCTAGAGTGATCCCCATGCCGCCCGCGCCGCACCAACCACATCAGCAGCCGTACGACGGACCCGAGGGCCAGGAGCTCCCCGCCGGCCACGAGCCGTTCGTGCGCCTCGCCCTGCCCGACGACGACGAGGCCCTCGGCAGACTCGACCGCGCCACCTGGTCCACGCTGCACTCCGTCTCGCCTCGGCCCAGACCGCCGTACACGCCGTTCTTCCACGAGAACTCCGGCCCGGGCGACCATCTGGTCGCCGTGGCCGGTGACGGTCTGGTCGTGGGCTATGTCAGGCTCGCCCGGCCCACTCCGCTCGCGTCGAACGCGCACGTCCGGCAGATCCAGGGGCTCGCCGTCTCCGACGAGGCGCGGGGCATGGGTGTCGGGCGGCTGCTGATCCGGGGCGCCGTGGCCGAGGCCCGCCGCCGGGGCGCCCTGCGTCTCACGCTGCGCGTCCTCGGGCACAACACCCCGGCCCGCAGGCTGTACGAGTCGGAGGGCTTCGTCGTCGAGGGCATACAGCCCAGGGAGTTCCTGCTGGACGGGGAGTTCGTGGACGACGTACTCATGGGCCGTTCGCTGTAGCCACCCAGGTGTAGGTGGCTAGGACGTGACCAGGTCGCCCGTGTCCACCGCCGCTGTCGAGGCCGCCGCGCTCTCGGCGTCGTCGGAGACCTCGTCCACCGTCAGGACATAGCCCGTCTCGTCGTCGGACGTGGAGCGGGCGAAGACCACGCCGAACACCTTGCCGTCGGTGGTGAGGAGCGGGCCGCCGGAGTTGCCGGGGCGGACCGTCGAGCGGATCGAGTAGATCTGGCGGGTCACCGTCCCGCTGTTGTAGATGTTCTGGCCCCTCGCCCGCACCTTGTCGGCGACCGTGGCGGCCTGCAGATTCAGGTCGCCGTCCTGCGGATAGCCGGCGACCACCGCCGAGTCGCCCCGCTTCGCGCTGTCGTCGAAGCGCAGGACGGGGGCGCGCAGATCCGGTACGTACAGCACGGCCACGTCCTTCTCGGGGTCGAAGAGCACCACCGTCGCCTCGTGCGCCGTCCCTACGCCGCCCACCCGGACGGTCGGGTCGTCGATGCCCGCCACCACGTGGGCGTTGGTCATCACATGCCGGGGCGCGTACACGAAACCGCTGCCCTCGCGGCCCTGGTTGCCCGCGACGCCCTCGATCTTGACCGTGCTCAGCTTGGCCGCGTTCGTCGCGCTCGCTGTGACACTGTCCCCGGTGGGCTTGGCGACGCTCGTCGCCGGTTCGTTCTCGAAGGGGTTGAAGACCTGCGGGAAGCCCGCCTGGGTGAGCGCGGACGTGGCCCGCGAGAACCAGGTCGGGGTGGTCTCCGGCATTGCGTCCTGCACCGCGCCCAGCAGCGCCGAGTCCCGGATCGCCGTCGTGACCACCGGCGAGGAGGAGGCACCCAGGACGCTCGCCGCCACCCACGACACCAACAGCACGGCGACCGCGTTCGCAGCGGCCCCGCCGACCCCGTCGGCGACCCGCAGCGGCCCCTGGTCCAGCTCGCGGCGCAGCTTCAGCGCGAACCTGCCCATCAGCTCGTGTCCCACCACGGCCGGCACCAGCACCGTGAGCACGGCCGTCACCGTCGCCCCGGGCGTCCCCGCCTCCACCAGCTCCATGATCCACGGCAGCACCCACACCCCGATCACGGCGCCGCCCACGAACCCTGCCAGGGAGACACAGCCCGCCACCAGGCCGCGCCGGTAACCGGACGCCGCATAGCCGAGGATCACCAGCAACAGCAGGATGTCGAGCAGGTCCACTCCGGCCGCCTTTCTTCTGGACCCTCGGTCCCCCGTAGGTCCCCCGTACACGCGGATTACATGCGGTAGTACGCGCGGGAAGGTCCCGGTGATCAGTCGCCGATCAGTCACATGCGCGCATCCGGCGCCTGGACCTCTAAAAACGTCCCTGACCGGAACATTGGTTCCACCAAGTGGCACACCACACATCGCGGGCGGAACGGAACCGATCCACAGTGAGGCTCATGGGATCCAAGCGGTCCATGGGGTCCATGGGTGACTCGCGTGTCCTCCGCGTGCCGGCCGCCGCCCGCGTGGTGCTCGCCTGCCTGCCCGGAATCGCCGCCGCCGTCGGACTGGTCCTGTGCGCGGCCGGCGTCGACCGTACCCCCGCGCGCCGGACACCCCCCGTCGCGGCCCGCCCGGCCGTCGCCCACCCCGCCGCCAAGCCGCGCATCGTCCCCCGTACCGCCTGGATCGCGGACGCCGAACGCAGCCAGCCGCCGCCGCGCTACGACGACCGGGTCGTCGCCGTGTTCGTCCACCACACCGACTCGCCCAACGGCTACGACTGCGCCGACGCGCCCCGCATCATCCGCTACCTGTACGCCGGCCAGACCGGCTCCCGGGACTGGGACGACATCGGCTACAACTTCGTCGTCGACCGCTGCGGCACCGTCTACGAAGGCCGCGCGGGCGGCGTCGACCGCCCCGTCACCGGGGCCCACACCCAGGGCTTCAACCATCGCACCGCCGGTATCGCCGCCCTCGGCACCTTCACCGCGGGCGTGCCCGTGCCGCAGGCCATGACCGACGCGATCGCCGCCCTCGCCGCCTGGAAACTCGGCCTCTCGGGCACCGACCCACGCGGCACCGCACGCCTGGTCTCCAGCAACTCCCTCAGCCGCTGGGCGTCCGGCACCACCGTCACCCTGCCCGCCCTGGCGGGCCACAACGCCGGCTACATGACGAGCTGCCCCGGCGCCGCCCTCACGGCTCGCCTCCCGGCGATCAGACAGACGGCGGCGCGTCTGCAGGGTCGGCGCTGAGGCACGGGCTCTGTCGCGAGACCGCTCACAGGTACGGCACAGCGCACTCAACGAGGCGTCCCAACTCCCCGTCGTACCTTCGGTATACGCACTGACCGGAGGTGGGGATCATGAGCAGCAGCAGTCGTACGAACCCGCTGGAGCGGGCCGAACGAGCCGAACGGGCCGGCGGCAAGAGGACTTCCGGCGGCAAGAGGTCTTCCGGCGGCCGGGCCGGAGGCGCGTGGGGTCCGTGGACCGTGCTCTGCGCGGTGGCGACGGTCGTCCTGGGCCCGGCGGCGGTCACGGCGTCCGCCCTCGACCAGGCCAACGCGGCCCCCATGCACCATGCGGTACGGGCTGACCCCACGCAGCAGGCCTACATCCCGTCGGACCTGACCCGCCGCCGCAGCACGGCAGCCTGAGAACGGGGAGCGGCAACGGGACTACGGGACTACGGGACTACGGGACCACGGGACGACGGGGGTCTCAGGCCCCCTTGAACCGCTGCCACAGCTTGGGATACCGGTCGGCGAGCGCCCCCTCGTTCTCCAGGGCGAGCGGCGTGCCCTCGGGCTCGGCGGGCGCCGGCGGAATACCCAGATCCGGGGTGGCGGTGCCGGTGAGCTGCTCGTACGCCTCGTCGGCCGCGTAGCCCAGCTCCTCACCGTCCCCGTCGATCTCCGCGTCGAAGTCGTCCAGGAGATCGGCGAGCGAGTCCGGGTCGCCGTGCAGGGCACCCTCGAAGACCTCGCGGCCCTGGCCGATCAGCCAGCACCTGAAGAAGTCGAAGGCGTCGTCGTCGGCGCCGTCGAGCAGGACCCGGGCGGCGCCCCACAGGTCCCAGCGGTAGGCGCGGTTGTAACGAGCCTCGAAATGCCGGGCGAAGTCGAGGACCGAGTCAGGGTCGAGCTGGAGCAACTGCTCGACCAGCAGGTCGGCCTGGTCCTCGGGGTCACCCTCGGCGGCCTCGCGGCTCGCGTCCACCAGCTTCCAGAACTCCGTCTCGTCCATCACGGGTACAGCATCGTGCCTCGAAGGGAGAGACGCACGCGGAGCTACGCGGAATTTGAATCCTCCTCTCCCTGAACGGGAGGGGATTCCTGGCTCAGGCCGCCTCCTGGAGCAGCGCTCCAGGAGGTCTTCTGCCATCGGTACCAGCCGGGTTGAGACCAGCCCGGACGAGCATGACGTGTGCGGAGTTCTTGTCCCGTGGGGAGTCGTGGTGTGCGCGGGGTGGACGAGGCGGATGTCCCGCCGGTGTTTGCGGCCCATGTAGATAGAGCGGCCTTGGTGGCGCCGATGGCGGCGTCAGCGGCCTTGCGGGCCATCGTGGTCCTGGCCAGGAACTTGGGGCGGAAATCCTCGACAGCGATGGCGTCGTGGTCACGGACGACCTTCTTGGCCCACTTGCGGCCGGTGTCCTCATGCTGCCTGTTCGATCCCGGCCGGCCCTTCTTCGGTCTGCGGCGGGCCATCCTCTGGTCGCACACACGTTCGCATCACCTCGGTGCTGCCAACAGCGGTACCGGCGCTCCGCGCCCTGAACCGGATGTGGCGGCGCTCCGCGTCACGACACCCGGATGCGATTCCTCCCCGGCGTGAACGCCAGGGCCTCCTCGCAAGAAACAGGTGAAAACAGGTGACGGGGGTGTACAGGCCCGCCGGCCTCGCGAGCTCGCGCCTCGCGGTGAACTACGCGGCTGGTGGAGGTGGGTGTGGCGGGGGCGGGGAGTACAGCGCCCCAAGCCGCTGCGCGTCCCGCGCGAACCGCGCCCGCAGTTCCGGCGGCGCCAGCACCTCCGCCTCCGGCCCGAGCACGGCCAGCTGCGTATGGGCGACCTCCAGCGACTCCACGGCGAGCGTCACGGTGACCCGGTCCTGCTCGTCGGGGTCGCCACCGGCCGACAGCGCGTCGCGGGCGGACACGGGATCGACGGCGTACGGCA
The DNA here is from genome assembly GCF_036345175.1 of Streptomyces sp. NBC_00576. Taxonomy (NCBI): domain Bacteria; kingdom Bacillati; phylum Actinomycetota; class Actinomycetes; order Kitasatosporales; family Streptomycetaceae; genus Streptomyces; species Streptomyces sp. NBC_00576. Next base: position 8,275,240 of record NZ_CP107780.1, read on the forward strand.
GTCTGCGGACCCCCTCCGCCGATAGTCGTACGACGACCTCCGCGCGCAGGATCGACCGCGCGAACTGTTCCGCCCCCTCCTCCCAGAACGCGGGCAGGTCGAAGCCGGCGTCGCGCGTGAAGCGTTCGTCGGGGCCCTGGCCGGAGACGGGGCCACGGTGGCCGGACACCTCGACGGAGGTGAAGCGGTCGACGCGGTACACCCGGAAGGGACCGGTCCCAGGACCGGCGTGCTCCGGTACCCGGGCGCACAGATACCAGACGCCCGCCTTGAGGACGAGCCCGTACGGCTCCAACGTGCGCTCCACGCCGGTGTCGCCGGGGCCGCGCCGGTAGCGGGCCAGGATCGGCCGGTCGTCCCACACCGCCTCCGCGACGGCGGACAGCGACTCGGGAGTCGGGGGCTCGCTGAACCAGGCGGGAGCGTCCAGATGGAAGCGTTGGGCGGCTGTTCGGGGGGCGTCGCGGAAGGAGGGCAGCAGGGCGGCGGACACCTTGAGGCGGGCCGCCGAGGCGGTGTCCTCCAGCCCCATCTCGCGCAGGGCGCCCGGTACTCCGCTGAGGAACAGGGCCTCGGCCTCGCTGCGGGCCAGTCCGGTGAGGCGGGTCCGGTACCCGCCGATCAGCCGGTATCCGCCGGCCCGCCCCCGGTCGGCGTACACGGGCACGCCCGCCTCGGACAGGGCCTGCGCGTCCCGGGTGACGGTGCGCTCGGACACCTCCAGCTCGCCGGCCAACTCGGCGGCGGTCATGGAGGGGCGGGACTGGAGCAGCAGCACCATCTTGATGAGGCGGGCAGCACGCATGGGTTCATGATGCCTGGGGGTGCGGTGGGGTTTGTATCGCCCCCGCCGCCCCTGCCCGTCCCATCCCGTTCCTGGGGGCTGCGCCCCCAGACCCCCGCTACGGCCCTGAACGGGCCTTGTCCTCAAACTCCCCCAGAGGGGGGACCCCCAGACGGGCTGAATGGTGCGGGCCGGAGATGCGGTGGGGGCTGGTGGGTGGGAGAAACGGCCTCGGCCGGACAGGCCTGCCGTTCGGTCGCCGGGCGCCGTCGAGTAGTTCGACGGCGCCCGGCGAACGGACTGGCAACGGGCGGGTGGGTGGGCGAACGCGCCCCCTACAACCCGTACCGCTCCCGCGCCTCCTTCACCGCCGCAGCCTTCACTTCCCCGCGCCGCGCCAACTGAGCCAACGCCGCGACGACGATCGACTCCGCGTCGACCCCGAAGTGCCGCCGCGCAGCAGCACGCGTGTCCGACAGCCCGAATCCGTCCGCGCCCAGCGACGAGTAGTCCTGCTCGACCCACTGCGCGATCTGGTCGGGGACTTGGCGCATGTAGTCCGACACCGCCAGCACCGGCCCCTCGGCCCCCTGCAGCGCCTGACGGACGTACGGCATCCGCTCCTCGCCCCGCAGCAGCGCCGCGTCGGCGTCCAGCGCGTCCCGTCGCAGCTCGGTCCAGGACGTCGCCGACCACACGTCCGCCGCCACGCCCCACTCCTCGGCGAGCAGCCGCTGCGCCTCCAGGGCCCAGTGGATCGCCGTACCGGAGCCGAGCAGCTGGATGCGCGGTGCGTTGGCGACCGGTGAAAGACCCGCCGACTCCGCCGTGTTGAAGCGGTACAGGCCCTTCACGATGCCCTCGTCGAGGCCCGCACTCAACGGCTTCGCCGGCTGTGGGATCGGCTCGTTGTAGACCGTCAGGTAGTAGAAGACGTTCTGGTCCTCGCCCGGGGCCGCCTCGCCGTACATCCGGCGGAGGCCGTCCTTGACGATCACCGCCACCTCGTACGCGAACGCCGGGTCGTACGTCAGCGCGGCCGGGTTCGTCGCGGCGATCACCGGAGAGTGGCCGTCCGCGTGCTGGAGGCCCTCGCCCGTCAGCGTCGTACGGCCGGCCGTCGCGCCGATCAGGAAGCCGCGGCCGAGCTGGTCGCCGAGCTGCCACATCTGGTCGGCGGTGCGCTGCCAGCCGAACATCGAGTAGAAGATGTAGAAGGGGATCATCGGCTCGCCGTGCGTCGAGTACGACGTCGACGCGGCGATGAAGTCCGCCATGGAACCGGCCTCGGTGATCCCCTCGTTGAGGATCTGGCCGTCCTTGGCCTCCTTGTAGTACATCAGCTGGTCGCGGTCGACCGGCTCGTACGTCTGGCCCTTGGGGGAGTAGATCCCGAGGGACGGGAACAGCGACTCCATGCCGAAGGTGCGTGCCTCGTCGGGCACGATCGGTACCCAGCGCCGGCCCGTCTCCTTGTCGCGGACCAGATCCTTGACCAGCCGTACGAAGGCCATCGTCGTGGCGACGTTCTGTGAGCCGGAGCCCTTGTCGAACGACGTGAACGTCTTCTCCGCGGGGGCGGGGAGGGGGGCGAGTGCGTGCGTACGGCGGGCGGGGGCCGGGCCGCCGAGGGCCGCGCGGCGCTCCTGGAGGTAGCGGACCTCGGGGGAGTCGGCGCCCGGGTGGCCGTAGGGGACCACTCCGTCCACGAACTGCGCGTCGGAGATGGGGAGTTCGAGCAGGTCACGCATCTGCTTGAACTCGTCCACCGTCAGCTTCTTCATCTGGTGGTTGGCGTTCTTCGACGCGAAGCCCTCGCCCAGGGTGAAGCCCTTGACCGTCTGGGCCAGGATGACCGTCGGCGCGCCCTTGTGGGCGAGCGCCGCCTTGTAGGCCGCGTACACCTTGCGAGACTCGTGGCCACCGCGCGAGCGGTGGAAGCAGTCCAGGATCTTGTCGTCGCTCAGCAGCTTCGCCATCTCGGCGAGCGCGGGGTCCTTGCCGAAGAAGTCGGCGCGGATGTAGGCGGCGTCGCGTGTCTGGTACGTCTGCACCTGGGCGTCCGGTACCTCGCGGAGCCTCCGTACCAGTGCGCCTGTCGTGTCGAGCTGGAACAGCTCGTCCCACGCCGTGCCCCAGAGGGTCTTGACGACGTTCCAGCCCGCGCCGCGGAACTGTGCCTCCAGCTCCTGCACGATCTTGAAGTTCGCGCGGACCGGGCCGTCGAGGCGCTGCAGGTTGCAGTTGATGACGAAGGTGAGGTTGTCCAGGCCCTCGCGGGAGGCGAGCGCGAGGGCGGCCGTCGACTCCGGCTCGTCCATCTCGCCGTCACCGAGGAACGCCCAGACGTGCGACGCGGAGACGTCCTTGATGCTGCGGTTGGTGAGGTAACGGTTGAAGCGTGCCTGGTAGATCGCCGACAGCGGGCCGAGGCCCATCGACACCGTCGGGAACTCCCACAGCCAGGGCAGCCGGCGCGGGTGCGGATAGGACGGGAGGCCGTTGCCGCCCGCCTCCTGCCGGAACTTGTCGAGGTGGTCCTCGGTCAGCCGGCCGTCGAGGAAGGCGCGAGCGTAGATGCCGGGGGAGGCGTGGCCCTGGATGTACAGCTGGTCGCCGGAGCCGTCGCCCTCCTTGCCTCTGAAGAAGTGGTTGAAGCCGGTCTCGTACAGCCAGGCGGCCGAGGCGAAGGTGGCGATGTGGCCGCCCACGCCGTGTTTGCTGCCCCGGGTCACCATGGCCGCCGCGTTCCAGCGGTTCCAGGCGGCGATCCGGTGCTCCATCGCCTCGTCGCCGTCCACTACGGGCTCGGCGGCGGTCGGGATGCTGTTGACGTAGTCCGTCTCCAGGAGCTTGGGCAGCGCGATGCCGTTGCCCTCGGCGCGCTCCAGTGTGCGGCGCATCAGATATGCGGCACGGTGCGGCCCGGCCGCCTTGGTGACCGCGTCCAGGGAGGCCTGCCATTCGGCGGTCTCTTCGGGGTCGCGGTCAGGGAGCTGGTCGAGCTCGCTCGGCTGGATGGCCTGGGGGTCGGTCATGTCGCCGCCTTCCTCAGTCGAAGGGGGTTCCCTCGTCGGTAAGGGTTCGGGGGTGCCCTTGGTCTTTGGCAGGACAGGGCTGCGGACCCTTGTAGGGGTCCGTCGGCGACTCTAACTCGCTGATCGATGATCGATCAAAGGGTTGAGAGGCAAAACCTCTTGATCACGAGAAAGTAGGCACGCGGTGCCTTGTGGGCGGGCACGGGGTGCCGCAATTTTCGCCGTTTCCGCAGGTGAGCGGCTACAGGCTCGGTTGCGTCAGGCCCGCGGCGCGCACCCCAGGACATGGGCCTTCACCAGCTCGGCGATCCGTGGATCCCGGCGCCGGAACGCGGCGACCAGCTCCTCGTGCTCCTCCGCGTACGACTGCTGGACCGTTCCCAGCCAGCGGATCGACAGCGCCGTGAACACCTCGATGCCCAGCCCTTCCCAGGTGTGCAGCAGCACCGAGTTCCCGGCCGCGCGCACCATCTCGCGGTGGAACCCCACCGTGTGCCGGACCTGGCCGGTGCCGTCCGACGCGCGGTCGGCCTCGTACAGGGCGGCGACATGCGGTTCGAGGGCCGAGCAGTCGTCCGCCAGCTTCCCGGCCGCCAGCTCCGCCGCGATGGCCTCCAGACCGGCCCGGACGGGGTAGCTCTCCTCCAGGTCGGCGGCGGTCAGATTCCGTACGCGTACGCCCTTGTTGGGGGCCGACTCGATCAGCCGCAGCGACTCCAGCTCGCGCAGCGCCTCCCGTACGGGGGTCTGGCTGACCTCCAGCTCGGTCGCGATCCGCCGCTCGACGATCCGCTCGCCCGGCTTCCAGCGCCCGCTGACGATCCCCTCCACGATGTGCTCGCGGATCTGCTCGCGCAGCGAGTGGACGACGGGGGCGCTCATGACGGCTCCTTGAGGGAGGGGCTTCGGCCCCAGGGGCGTTGACCTATAGACAATACGGCCGAGTCCCTGCCCAGAGGCCTTCCGGACGAGAGTGCGGCGGAACGTGAGACGAGCGTTACAGACCGGACAGGGCACACGCCACAGCACACCCAACCGCTGTTTCGCCCCGGAATCCCTGCCCCGTAGGGGCCGGAAAGTCGTGCGAGCTCGCCCCTCCCGGGGACTGCCTGGACGCCACGCACGACGGAGGGCCCGCACAGTACGACGGTGCCCCGCCCGGAGGAATCCGGACGGGGCACCGTCGTACACGTACAACCCAGGCTGCTGGTTACAGGCCGAGCTCGACCTCGAACTCGCCCGCCTCCAGGATCGCCTTGACGGCCGTCAGGTAACGGGCCGCGTCGGCGCCGTCGACCAGACGGTGGTCGTAGGACAGGGTCAGGTACGTCATGTCGCGTACGCCGATGACCGTGCCCTCCTCCGTCTCGATGACCGCCGGGCGCTTGACCGTCGCGCCGATGCCCAGGATCGCGACCTGGTTCGGCGGCACGATGATCGTGTCGAAGAGCGCACCGCGTGAGCCGGTGTTGGAGATGGTGAAGGTCGCGCCGGACAGCTCGTCCGGGGTGATCTTGTTGGCCCGGACCTTGCCCGCGAGCTCGGCCGTGGCCTTGGCGATACCGGCGATGTTGAGGTCGCCCGCGTGCTTGATGACCGGGGTCATCAGGCCCTTCTCGGAGTCCACCGCGATACCGACGCTCTCGGTGTCGAAGTAGGTGATCGTGCCCTCGTCCACGTTGATCCGGGCGTTGACGGCCGGGTGGGCCTTCAGCGCCTGGGCCGCCGCCTTCACGAAGAACGGCATGGGGGAGAGCTTGACGCCCTCACGGGCAGCGAAGGAGTCCTTCGCCTGCGCGCGGAGCCTCATCAGGCGGGTGATGTCGACCTCGACGACCGAGGACAGCTGAGCCTGCTCGTGCAGGGCCTTCACCATGTTGTCGCCGATGACCTTGCGGATGCGAGGCATCTTGATGGTCTGGCCGCGGAGGGGAGAGGCCTCCAGGGTCGGAGCCTTCTTGGCGGCCGGGGCGGCGGCCGGAGCCGGAGCGGCGGCGGCGGCCTTCGCGGCCTCGGCGGCGGCGAGGACATCCTGCTTGCGGATGCGGCCGCCGACGCCGGTGCCCTTGACGGAGCCCAGGTCGACGCCGTTCTCGGCGGCGAGCTTGCGCACCAGCGGGGTCACGTACGCACCCTCGTCGGTGGCCTGCGCGGCGGCGGGAGCCGGAGCCGGGGTGACCGGGGCGGGCGCGACCGGCGCGGGCGCCGGGGGAGCGACCGGAGCCGCGGCCTGGACCGGAGCCGGCGCGGGGGCCGGAGCGGCCGGAGCCGCGGGGGCCGGGGGCGCGACGGGAGCCGCGGCCTGGACCGGAGCCGGAGCCGGAGCGGGCGCCGGGGCAGCGGCGGCGGGCGCCGGAGCCGGGGCGGCCGGAGCCGGAGCAGCCGCCGGAGCGGCACCCGGGGCGCCGATCACGGCCAGCTTGGCGCCGACCTCGGCGGTCTCGTCCTCGCCGACCACGATCTCCAGGAGCACACCGGAGGTGGGCGCCGGGATCTCGGTGTCGACCTTGTCCGTGGAGACCTCGAGCAGCGGCTCGTCTTCCTCGACGCTGTCGCCGACCGACTTCAGCCAGCGGGTGACGGTGCCCTCGGTGACGCTCTCGCCGAGCGCAGGAAGGGTGACGTCGGTGCCGGTGGCAGCGCCGGCAGCGGGAGCGGCGGCCGGAGCCGCGGCGGGGGCCGGAGCCGGAGCGGCAGGCGCCTCGGCCACGGGGGCCGGGGCAGCCGGGGCTGCCGGCGCCGCCACGGGCTCGGCCGCGGGGGCAGGGGCGGCAGCGGGCGCGCCGCTGCCGTCGTCGATGAGGGCCAGCTCGGCGCCGACCTCAACGGTCTCGTCCTCGGCGACCTTGATGGACGCCAGAACGCCGGAGACGGGCGAGGGGATCTCGGTGTCGACCTTGTCGGTCGACACCTCCAGCAGCGGCTCGTCGGCCTCGACGCGCTCGCCCTCGGCCTTCAGCCAGCGGGTGACAGTGCCCTCGGTGACGCTCTCACCGAGCGCCGGAAGGGTTACGGAAACCGCCATGGTTTCGGTTGCTCCTTACGAATTGCGGAAGTCTGTGTCGTCGTCCGTCGACCGAGGGTCAGTCGTGGGAGTGCAGCGGCTTGCCGGCCAGGGCCAGGTGGGCCTCGCCGAGCGCCTCGCTCTGCGTCGGGTGGGCGTGGATGAGCTGCGCGACCTCGGCGGGCAGCGCCTCCCAGTTGTAGATCAGCTGGGCTTCGCCGACCTGCTCGCCCATGCGGTCGCCGACCATGTGGACGCCGACCACGGCACCGTCCTTGACCTGGACGAGCTTGATCTCGCCGGCGGTCTTGAGGATCTTGCTCTTGCCGTTGCCCGCGAGGTTGTACTTCAGAGCGACGACCTTGTCCGCACCGTAGATCTCCTTGGCCTTGGCCTCGGTGATGCCCACGGAGGCGACCTCGGGGTGGCAGTACGTCACCCGGGGCACGCCGTCGTAGTCGATCGGAACTGCCTTCAGGCCGGCCAGACGCTCCGCCACCAGGATGCCCTCGGCGAAGCCGACGTGCGCGAGCTGGAGTGTCGGGACCAGGTCACCGACGGCGGAGACAGTCGGCACGTTCGTCCGCATGTACTCGTCGACCAGGACGTAGCCGCGGTCCATGGCGACGCCCTGCTCCTCGTAGCCGAGGCCGGCCGAGACCGGGCCGCGACCGACGGCGACGAGCAGCACCTCGGCCTCGAACTCCTTGCCGTCGGCAAGAGTGACCTTGACACCGTTCGCGGTGTACTCGGCCTTCGAGAAGAAGGTGCCCAGGTTGAACTTGATGCCGCGCTTGCGGAACGCGCGCTCAAGAAGCTTGGAAGAGTTCTCGTCCTCAAGGGGGGCCAGGTGCTTCAGGCCCTCGATGATCGTGACGTCCGTACCGAAGGACTTCCACGCGGACGCGAACTCGACGCCGATGACACCGCCGCCGAGGACGATGGCCGACTCCGGCACCCGGTCCAGGACGAGGGCGTGGTCCGAGGAGATGATCCGGTTGCCGTCGATCTCCAGACCCGGCAGCGACTTCGGCACGGAGCCGGTCGCCAGCAGGACGTGGCGGCCCTGGATCCGCTGCCCGTTCACATCGACGGAGGTGGCGGAGGAGAGCCGGCCCTCACCCTCGATGTAGTGGACCTTGCGAGAGGCGACGAGGCCCTGGAGTCCCTTGTACAGGCCCGAGATGACCTCGTCCTTGTACTTGTGGACCGCGGGGACGTCGATGCCCTCGAAGGTGGCCTTCACACCGAACTGCTCGCTCTCGCGGGCCTGGTCGGCGATCTCGCCCGCGTGGAGCAGGGCCTTGGTGGGGATGCATCCCCGGTGCAGGCAGGTGCCGCCGACCTTGTCCTTCTCGATCAGTGCGACGTCCAGGCCCAGCTGGGCCCCGCGCAGCGCCGCGGCGTAACCGCCACTGCCACCGCCGAGGATCACTAGGTCGAAAACGGTGCTGGCGTCGTTCGCCACGTCACGTCCTCCATGCATTGCGCCGTACGCCGGGCTACTTTGTCCCCTTGCCGGGGGATGACCGGTCGGTCGGCTGGTGTCCGGCCGCTCTTTCTTCGGCCCTGTGGTGGGGGCCCCATCCTGCCGAGGCCATCTTCGCACTTGTCAGCCACAGAAGAGACGCCGGGCCTGTGTGACGGACACCCCACCCTTGTCAGCGAGGGGCGCGGTGACCTACCTAGGGGCGCGGGGCTGTTTCGATCTGCGGCTCCGCCGCGTGGGCGCGACAAGCCACACACGACCCGCACCCGCCAATGCACACCAGGTATCGAGCTATGAGGCGCAACGGGACCCCGGACTACCCGCCCACGGGGTCCCGCCGCTCAAAGCCCCTTAAAGTACCCTCAGCCCAAGTCGCCGACGGCAGTCAGCTCCGCCAGCCGCACCAGCGTCCGCACGGCCGTCCCGGTCCCGCCCTTGGGCGTGTACCCGAAGGGACCCCCCTCGTTGAACGCGGGCCCCGCGATGTCCAGGTGCGCCCAGGTGATCCCCTCACCCACGAACTCCCGCAGGAACAGCCCCGCGACCAGCCCGCCCCCGTACCGCTCACCCATGTTCGCGATGTCGGCCGTAGGAGACTCCATCCCCTTCTTCAGGTGGTCCGGCAGCGGCATCGGCCACGCCGGCTCCCCGACCTCCTCCGCCGCCTCGTGCACCGCGGAGCGGAACGCGTCGTCGTTCGCCATGATCCCGTACGTCCGGTTGCCCAGCGCCAGCATCATCGCGCCGGTCAGCGTCGCCACGTCGACGATCGCGTCCGGCTTCTCCGCCGAGGCGGCCCACAGGGCGTCGGCGAGGACGAGGCGGCCCTCGGCGTCGGTGTTGAGGACCTCGACCGTCTTGCCGCTGTACATGCGCAGCACGTCACCGGGGCGGGTGGCGGAACCGGACGGCATGTTCTCGGCGAGCGCCAGCCAGCCGGTGACGTTGACCTGCAGGCCGAGTCGCGCGGCTGCGACGACCGCGGCGAAGACCGCCGCCGCACCGCTCATGTCGCACTTCATCGTCTCGTTGTGCCCGGCGGGCTTGAGCGAGATGCCGCCCGAGTCGTAGGTGATGCCCTTGCCGACGTAGGCGAGGTGCTTGCTCGCCGCCTCGTGCGTGTACGTCAGCTTCACCAGCCGGGGCCCGGCGGCGGAGCCGGCGCCGACGCCGAGGATGCCGCCGTAGCCGCCCTCCTCGAGCGCCTGCACGTCGAGCACCTGGACCTGGATGCCGTGCTCCTCGGCCGCGGCCTGCGCGACGGCGGCGAAGGCCTCCGGGTCGAGGTCGTTCGGCGGGGTGTTGATCAGGTCGCGGGCGCGGTTGAGCTCCTCGGACACGGCGGTGGCGCGGGCGACGGCCGCCTTGTACGCGGCGTCGCGCGGCTTGCCGCCGAGCAGGGTGACCTCGGCGAGCGGCCCCTTGCCGTTCTTCGCGTCCTTGCCGTTCCTGCCGGTCTCCTTGTACGCGTCGAAGGCGTACGCCCCGAGCAGCGCGCCCTCGCCGATCGCGCCGGCGTCGGCGGCGTCCTCGATCGGCAGGGCGAAGGCGGCCTTCTTGGCGCCGGCGAGGGTGCGGGCGGCCACACCGGCGGCCCGGCGCAGCGACTCGGCGCCGAAGGTCTCGTCCTTCTCGGGCAGCGCGCCCAGGCCCACGGCCACGACGATGGGTGCCTTGAAGCCGGCCGGGGCGGGCAGCTTGGTCACCTCGCCCTCGGCACCGGAGGCACCGAGGGTCCCCAGGACGTCGGCGAGCTTGCCGTCGTACGCCTTGTCCACGGCCTCGGCGCCCGGTGCGACGACCGGGCCCTTGGCGCCCTTGGCGACACCGACGACGATCGCGTCGGCCCGGAGGCCGGGCGCCGCAGCGGTGCTGAGAGTGAGAGCAGTCACGGTGGTGAATTCTCGCTTCCGTCTGAAAAGTTTCTGTGGCCGAGTGGGATGGGTCGACCAGGCCCGACAAGCGACCCTAAATCCGGCCTCAGGGGCTGTCAGCACCAGGGTTGGCACCCTCGGCACGAGCCTACGCTCGGTGGCTGGTTTCGCTCATTCCTGCGGGTGTTCACCTGGCGGTGGCGTCATGGTCATTTCCCACCCTTCACTTCCGGTGACCTGAGTCACACTCGTGCAGTTGTAGTGAGTGGGTTGGTCACCGCTTATGCATGATTTCCACGGATCCCACTCGGAATTGACCGCCGAGGGGGACTGGTTGGGGGAGGGCGAACATGGCGCAGATAGCGCGCAGATCAAGATTTTCCCGGGACGCGGCCGTTGTCGCGACGGCCGCCGGGCTACTGGCCCTGGGGCTGGGAGTGCCCGGCGCGGCGGCCGCCGCGGAGCCGCGCATCGACCTGAAAGTGCTGGTCGTGGACAACGGCGACAGCCCGGTCGAGGCGATCACGGCGGAACTGGCGGACACGGGCATCCCGTACACGACCGTCGACCTGAACGACGCGAACCGCCCGACGGTCGACGCCGCATTCCTGAGCGACACGGTGAACGGCGTACCCCGGGCCAGGTTCCAGGGCGTGGTGCTGCCCAACGAGGCACCGTTCGGGTCCGGTTCGGCCGAGCAGACGGCCCTGGAGGCCTACGAGACTACGTACGGCATTCCGCAGGTCGACGCCTACACATGGGCGCACCCGGGGGTCGGCCTCGACTACAGCTCCTACTCCGGCACGCTGGACGGGCAGGCCGCCGCCGTTACCGACGCGGGCCGGACCGGGTACTTCGGCTATCTGGACGGCCCGCTTGCGTTCGAGGACAACTCGGCGTCCGTACAGGAGAGTTACGGCTTCGTCGCCACGCCCCGTACGGGCTTCACCAGCTACGTCGACACGGCGGTGCCCGGTGGGACCGGTCGCGGCAGCCTGGTCGGCGAGTACGCGCACGACGGGCGCCGCGAACTCGTTGTGACCTTCGCGTACAACGAGTATCAGCAGCAGTTCCGGGTGCTGGCCCGGGGCATCGTGGAATGGCTGACCCAGGGAGTGCACCTGGGGCAGAGCCGGAACTACTTCTCCGTGCATGTCGACGACGTCTTCGCGCCCGACAGCCGCTGGGACACCGAACGCAACTGCACGCCCGGCGACTTCGACTGTGTGGGCGGCGACGGCGAGGGCACGACCCCCATCCGGATGACGGCGGCCGACGCGGTCCACGCGGCCCAGTGGCAGCAGAGCAGCGGCTTCACGCTCGACATGGTCTACAACGCCGGTTCGGGAGAGGAGTGGAAGAGCGAGAACGGCGGCACGGACGCCCTCGCCGACCAACTCCTCGCGGACAAGGCCAAGTACCGCTGGATGAACCACACGTACACCCACCAGTACCTCGGCTGTGTGCAGGACACCTCCACCGTGCCCTGGAGCTGCGCCAGGAACGCGGACGGCTCGACGCGGTACATGAGCCGCGCCGACATCTCGGCGGAGATCGCCAACAACTACAACTGGGGCGTGACGCACGGTCTTTCGACCGAGCGCGGTGAGCTGGTGACCGGTGAGCACTCGGGTCTGAAGACGCTGCCGCAGCAGCCCGACGACAACCCGAACCTCGCGGGCGCCCTCGCCGACAACGGCATCCAGTGGACCGCCTCCGACAACTCCCGTGAGCCGCAGCAGCGTTCGGCGGGCAGCGGCACACTGACCGTGCCGCGCTACCCGATGAACGTGTACTACAACACGGGTACGAAGGCCGAGATGGCCGACGAGTACAACTGGATCTACGCTTCGGCGGCCGACGGCGGCAGCGGCATCTGCGAGAACAACCCGACGTCCACCTGTCTGGCCGAGCCGCTGGACACCGCCACCGGCTATCTGTCGTACATCGTGCCGCAGGAGGCCCGCACCGCACTCGGGCACGCCATTTCGGGCGATCCGCGTCCGCACTACGCGCACCAGTCCAACCTGGCCGAGGACCGCACGCTGTACCCGGTCCTGGACACGGTCCTCGCCGACTACCGGGCGCTGTTCGCCGACAACACCCCGCTGGAGAACCCCCGGCAGAGTGCCATCGGCACCGAACTCCAGCGCCGCGCCGCCTGGCAGACCGCCGTCGCGAACGGCACCGTCACGGCGTACCGCATCGGCAAGACCATCACGGTCACCGCACCGCCCGGCACCCGCATCCCGGTCACCGCACCGACCGGAACCACCAGGCAACTCCTGCTGGGCACGGCGGCGTTCGGCACGCCCTACGCCGGCCGCCTCTCGGCGTGGACCGCACCGGACCTTCTCCAGTCCGCGCTGACGCTCAACCTGCCGTAGAGGCAGCTGCCCCGAAGGGGCAGCGCCGAAGGGGCGCGGGGAACTGCGCGACCAGCCACAACGAACCCGCAGCCGGGACCGGTCCGCAGTTTCCCCCCACATCATCCGCATCCCAGAAGGGGAGCAGCGTAGTGCTGCGCACCGGACGTCACGTCACGATGCTCACCGAAGGCACCTACCCGCACGTCCACGGCGGGGTAAGCACCTGGTGCGACCAACTCGTCAAGGGCATGCCGGAGGTCGACTTCCACATAGTCTCGCTCACCGGCAGCGGCTGCGAACCTGTCACCTGGGAGCTGCCGCCGAACGTCTACCGGCACACCTCCGTGCCGACCTGGGGACCGCGACCCGGCCGCGCACGAGCGCCGCTGGGCCGGTCCCGTCGCCGTTTCGTCGACTCCTACGAGCGCTTCCTGCTGTCCTTCCTGGACCCGACGGCGCCCTGTGACTTCGGCGAGGCCCTCTACGAACTCGCCGAACTCGCCCGCGACGGACGTCTGTCGGCGGCCCTGCGCACCGAGTCGGCGCTGCGCTCGCTGATGTGGATATGGACGATGCCGCATCTGGCGACCGCCGAGGCACGCCCGACAGTTCACGATGCTCTGACGGCAACGGACCTGCTGGAGCACGCACTTCGGCCACTGGGAACCCGCATTCCCGAGGACTCCGTCGCCCACGCGGTCAGCAGCGGCCTCGCCACCCTGCCCGCCCTCGCCGCGCACAAGCTGGACGGGGTGCCGTTCCTCCTCACCGAGCACGGCATCTATCTGCGCGAGCGCTACCTCGGCTACCGCAGCGGTGAACAGCGCTGGCCCGTCAAGGCGTTCATGCTCGGCTTCTACCGCGAGCTGAACTCCCTCGGCTACCGCGAGGCGGACCTCATCACCCCCTGCAACCAGTACAACCGCCGCTGGGAGGAGCGCGGCGGCGCCGACAGCGACAAGATCCGCACGGTCTACAACGGCGTCGACCCGCACGCCTTCCCGCACGCCGGTCCCGAGCCCGAGGTCCCCACCCTCACCTGGTGCGGACGCGTCGACCCCATCAAGGACCTGGAGACACTCCTCCACGCCTACGCCATGGTCCGCGCCGAACTCCCGGAAACCAGGCTGCGGTTGTTCGGCCCGGTACCGGCGGGCGGCGAGGCCTACCAGACCCGGCTGGAGAAGCTCGCCGCCGAACTCGGTGTCACCGACGGACTGACCTTCGAGGGCCGCATCACCGAGGTCTGGCGCGCCTACGCGGCCGGTCACGTCGTCATGCTGTCGTCCATCTCCGAAGGCTTCCCCTTCTCCATCATCGAGGCGATGTCCTGCGGCCGTACGACGGTCTCGACGGACGTCGGCGGAGTCAGCGAGGCCGTCGGCGACACCGGTCTAGTGGTCCCGCCGCGCGAGCCGGAGAAGATGGCGGCAGCCGCGCTGACCCTCCTCCGGGACGACGAACGGCGCCTGAAACTCGGCGAGTTGGCTCGCCAGCGCGTGATCGACCGCTTCACGCTCCGCCGTTCCGTGGACGCCTTCCGGACGATCTACCAGGAGCTCGCGGGCCGGCCCGAGGTGTACGAGCCCACCCTGGAGACTGTGGTCGACTGGACCCTCGAACTGCGCGACCCCTGGTACCAGGCCGTCGCAACGGAAGGGGCAGGCTGGTGAGCGGAAGCATCTGGATGCCGCCCGGAGCGGGGCCCGGCACACTCCCCGCCATTCCCCGGCAGCGCACCGCCCCCAGCTGGGCGGAGCCCGACCCCCTCGACCAACTCGCGGGCAGACTGGACGATTTCATAGCCGCCGCCGTCCACCCGGACGAGATAGCGGCCCTCCTGGAGTCCGACGGCCTGTCGGACGACCAGATACGTGAGCGGTACGGCCTCAAGAACTCCTTCGCACTCGCCGAGGAACTGTACGACCGGGTCGAGCGCCGCTATCCCGAACCGGAGGGCCCGGCTCACGACCCCTGGCGGACAGGCCTGTTGGGCTGTCTCCTGAGAGGCATCGTCTTCGCCCTCCCCGGCCTCGGCTACGTCCTCGGGGCCCCGCTCCTCGCCGGCCCGAAGGACGACCTGGGCCTCCCGGCCGGCACGATCCCGCTCCTGGTCGGCGCTCTGTGCGGCTGGACCTGGAACCAGGGGCTCGCTCACCGGGCGTACTCCTGGCTCGGGTTGGGTGACCGCTCGTCCGCCCGTCGCTCCCTCCTGATCGGCGCCCCCGCCGGGGCACTCCTCGGCTCCCTGGTCGCCCTCTGCGCCATCGGCACCGCCGGCACCGGCGCGGTCGCCTTCGCCGCAGGCCAGTCCTGCTACCTGGCCGCCGCCACCGCACTACTCGTCCTGGGCCGCGAACGAGCCCTGCTGTTCGCCCTGTTGCCGATGGCAGCGGGAGCGGTCCTGGCCATGATCCGCCCGGTGCCCGACGAGGCGAGAGTCGTCCTGCTGCTGGGTTCCCTAACTGCGGTGGTCGTCCTGGGGTTCCGCGAAATGGCGCCCACTGGAAGCGCCCCAAAGGGGCGCGGGGCTGTACTTGATTTGCGGCTACCGCCGCGTGGGCGCGACCAGCCACGACGCAGCCGCAGACGACCGACAACAACGACCCCCAGACTCACAGGCTCCCTCCCATACGCCCTGTTCGGCCTCGGCAGCGGCATCCTCGTCCTCTACGCGGCCCTGGGCGACGCCCCCGCCGCCGTCGCACTCACCCTCAGCATGGGCCCCGCCGAATGGCTACTGCACCGCTTCCGCAGCGGCGGCCTCGCCGGCCTCCGCTCCAGCAGCACGTCGAAGGACTTCTGGCGCACGACGGCCCGCACCCTTGTCGGGTGCCTCGCCGCTTACCTCGCCACCCTGCTCGCCCTCAGCCTCGCCACCGCCGCCCTGTGGCCGCACGCCCCGGGCGTGGCAGGCGTCCGGCTGGCCGGCCTGCTCCTCCTGGGCGTGGTCCTGTGGACGGGCCTGCTGCTCCAGTCCTTCGGCGCCGTCCTCAGCGCGGCCGTGATCTGCTGCGTCGCCGCCCTCGCCCAGACCCTGGCCCTGGCGACCCACGCGGGCAGCCCGCACTGGGTGGGCCTGACCGTGTACGGGGCGGCGGCCGGCGTCCAGGCCGCCCTGGTCAGCGGCCTGCTGGGCAGAGCAACCGCCCACCGCTGACCCCCAGTTGAACGGATGAAGACCCCCACATGAGCACCAGCAGTCTCCTGGTCCCGTACTACGAGCACCCGTCCGTCCGCCCCGCCGAATGGGAGGCGATCCTCGCCGCCGCGCCCCGCCTGTACGGGGTGGTTCTGAACCCGGCCAGCGGCCCCGGCGACCGCCCCGACCCGGCGTTCGTCGAGATCGCCGCCCGACTGCGCGCGCAGGACGTACGGGTGCTCGGGTACGCCGACACCGACTACGCCCGGCGACCGGTCGCCGCCGTCATCCGCGACCTGGTCCGCCACCACGACTGGTACGGCGCGGACGGCGCCTTCCTCGACCAGGTCACCTCAGGACCGGACCGGTTCGACCACTACCGCCGGCTGGCGTCGGCGGCCTGGGGCGCCGGCATCCGCACCCTCGCCCTGAACCACGGCGTCCCGCCGCACCCCTCGTACGCCAGGATCGCCGACGTCCTGGTGACCTTCGAGGGCACCTGGGACACGTACCGCACCGAGCGCCCCCACCCCTGGCGCACCCCGGGAACCCGCCTGTGCCACCTCGTCTACGGGGTCCCGCCGGACGCCGACCCCGAAACGGAGGCCAGAACCCGGGGCGCCGCCCTGCACTGCGCGGTCCCCGGCACCGGAGACCATCCGTGGGGCACCCTGCCCCACGCCGTGCCCGTGGGCTGACTGCCCCTCAGCCGAGCGACAGCACGACCAGTGCCGCCGTCGCCGCCGTCTCCGCGAGGGCGCCGAAGACATCGCCGGTGACCCCGCCGAAGCGGCGCGTGCAGTGCCGCAGGAGGAGCTCCGCGGCGACGCAGGACAGGACGACCGCGAGGGCGGTGCGGACGATGTCGTCCGCGCCGAGGAACGCGCCGAAACCGGCCGCCAGGGCCGTGACCAGGGCCGCCGTCAGCAGCGCCGAGCGCACGGGCACCGTTCCCGCGACCGCTGCCCCCAGCCCCTCGGGCCGGGCGGGCGGTACGCCGGTGCGGGCGGCCAGAGTGAGGGCCAGCCGGGCGGCGGTCGCCGAGACGACGGCGGCGAGCGCGCCCCTGGCCCATGAGTCGCCGTACGCCTGTGCGAGCGCGGCCACCTGGGCCAGCAGGACGAACAGAAGGGTGATCACCCCGAACGGGCCGATGTCCGACTGCTTCATGATCCGCAGCGCGTCCTCGGCGGGCTTGCCGCTGCCCAGCCCGTCGGCGGTGTCGGCGAGACCGTCGAGATGCAGCCCCCGGGTGAGGACGGCGGGCACGGCGGCCGAGGCGACGGCTGCGAGCAGCGCACCCGCGCCCAGGAACAGCAGCAGCAGACCGACCCCGGCGGCACACCCACCGACGACCAGACCGGCCACCGGCGCGCACAGCATGCCGCCACGCGCCGCGTCCCGGTCCCAGCGGGTCACCCTCACCGGCAGGACGGTCAGCGTGCCGAAGGCGAACCGCACCCCGTCGAGGGGGGTGTGGGGGGCCTGGGGGTCGGAGGGCGTGGGTGTAGGCGGGGGCGTGGACACCGGCGCAGAGTACCCGGCGGGGTGCGGGCTGCCCATGGCGAGGACCGAACAAGCAGCCCTCAACGTCCGATAACTGGATAAAGTGCCCACATGGGTCATTGGCTGGAGCGGAACATCATCGAGCCGGGCAAGCTGCCGCTGCTCCTGGCGCTCGCCGCGTTCGTACTGACGTTTCTCATCACCCGGGTCGTCACCCGGATGATCCGTGCGGGCAAGGGGCCGTTCGGCAACGTCAAGGCGGGCGGTATGCACATCCATCACGTCGTCCCCGGGGTCGTGCTGACCGTCGTGGGCGGCTTCGGGGCCGTGGCCAGCGGACAGCACGGGTTCGGCGCGGGCCTGTGCGCGGTGCTGTTCGGGATGGGCGCCGGCCTGGTGCTGGACGAGTTCGCGCTGATCCTGCATCTGGACGACGTCTACTGGACCGAGGCCGGCCGGCAGAGCGTCGAGGTGGTGGTGCTGACGGCGGCGCTGGTCGGCCTGGTCCTGCTGGGCTTCCTGCCGTTCGGGGTGAACGACCTCAGCGACGAGGACGTCCAAAACCGGGGCGGACTCATGCTCAGCGTCGGCGTCAACTTCTGCTTCTCCCTCCTCGCCCTGAGCAAGGGCAAGGCCCGTACGGCGATCTTCGGCGTGATCATCCCCTTCGTCGCGATCCTCGGCGCAGTCCGTCTGGCCCGACCCGGCTCATCCTGGGCGAAGCGCTTCTACGGCCGCCGTCCGCGCACCCGTTCCCGCTCCATCCTGCGCGCCTACCGCCACGACCGCCGCTGGGCCGGCCCCCGGCGCCGTATCCAGGATCTGATCGGCGGCAAGCCCGACCCCGAGCCGACCCGCACCCCCGTGAGCCGGTGACGCATCGCCATGAGCCGTTGACGCATCGCGGAGACCCCGCACAGGACGAATACGGCCACGATGGCGGCCAGATGCTCCTTGCCCGCGAGGTTGTCCTTGAGGACCACCTCCACCACCATCGCGACGATCACCGTACCGGCGGTCACGTACGCCCGGTAGCGCCACCCCAGGAACACGGCGAGGCCCACCACGGCTGCCGACGGGCCGGTGTCCACGACGTGCGCGTCCGTGCCGGGCAGTCCGAGGAAGCCCGCCGGGCCCACGGCGATGCCCACGCGCGCGTAGAGCGTGCCGGCGAGGGTGGCGACGTACGCGATGGTGAGGGTGCGCCACCAGCCGAGGCAGATCTCGGCGAGGCCGAAGACGATCAGGAGCTGCGCCAGGGCGCCCCACACCGGCAGGTCGGGGGCGGGCACGAAGAGGGAGAGCGGGGTGCGCAGGAGGGCAAGCCAGAGGGGGTCCTCGGCGCGGACGGCACCGATGTCCTGGATGAACCCGTAGCCCCAGGACTGGTGCTGCGTGAACTGGACGAGAGCGGTCAGACACACGACACCGAGCGTCATGGACAGCGCCCGCCAACGCCGCCGGAGCAGGGGCTCCCGTACGGCGACGTACAGCGGCCCCCATTCGGCGCGGGCCCGGCGGGCGACCGTACTTGTCGGACCGGCCGTAGCCATCAGATCGACCGTGCCCATCAGACGGTGCCCGATATCTGCGTGCTCATCTCTTCGACTCCAGGTGCTTGCGGTGCAGCCACTTCGGCAGTCCCGGCGCCTCCAGGAAGCCCTCCGCCCGCGCCGCGGCGATGCCGATGCGCGGCAGGTCCGCGCTCTTCTCGAAGAGCAGGAACCGGGGTTCCCAGATGGGCCGGTACTTCGCGTTGGCGCGGTACAGCGACTCGATCTGCCACCAGCGGGAGAAGAAACTGAGCAGCGAGCGCCACAGCCTCAGTACCGGCCCTGCGCCGATGCGCCCGCCACGTTCGAAGACGGAACGGAACATCGCGAAGTTGAGTGAGACCTGAGTGATCCCGATCTCGTGGGCACGCTGGAGAAGTTCGATCACCATGAACTCCATCAGCCCGTTGTCGGAGTCGCGGTCGCGCCGCATGAGATCGAGCGACAGCCCGTGCGGCCCCCACGGCACGAAGGAGAGCACAGCCCTCAACTCCCCTTTCCCGTCAGCACATTCCAGCATCACGCACTGCCCGTCGCCCGGGTCGCCGAGCCGCCCGAGCGCCATGCTGAACCCGCGCTCGGTGGCGCCGTCCCGCCAGTCGTCGGCACGCTGGAGGAGGTACGTCATCTCGGCGGCCGGGATGTCCGCGTGGCGTCGGACGCGCACGGTGTACCCGGCCCGCTTGACCCGGTTGTAGGCCTGCCGGACGGTCCGCATGGCCCGCCCCTCCAACGTGAAGTCGGCGGTCTCGACCAGGGCCTCGTCGCCGAGTTCCAGGGCGTCGAGGCCGTGCCGCGCGTACACCGTCCCGGCCTCCTCGCCCGCCCCCATCACGGCCGGGATCCAGCCGTGGGCGCGGGCCTCGGCGAGCCACGGTTCGATGGCGCCGGGCCACGCCTCCGGGTCGCCGATCGGATCACCGGCGGCCAGGGAGACCCCGCCCACGACGCGGTAGGCGACGGCGGCCTTGCCGGTGGGGGACCAGACGACGCTCTTCTCACGGCGCAGGGCGAAGTAGCCGAGGGAGTCACGGTCGCCGTTGCGGTCGAGGAGCGCGCGCAGCCGGGCCTCGTCGTCCTCGGTGAGCGGGTCGACGGCACGACGGGAGCGGAAGGCGGCGTAGAGGACGGCGAGGATCAGCACCGTACTCATGACGTTGATGGTGACGTCGACCCAGTTGGGCGTGGAGATCCCCGCGAAGCCCGAGTCGTCGGCGGCGACGGAGATCAGCCGCATCGTGCCGTAGCTCCAGCGCTCCAGGAGCGTCGAACGGTGGCTGTCCTGCGCCTGGTTGGCGACGGTGACGAGGAGCGCGGCGAGGAGCGAGCAGACGAGCAGACCGCCGACCGCGACGGCGGCGGCGAGCCGCGGGTTGGACCGGTCGCCCTTGGCGTAGAACTCGCGCCGCCCCACGACGAGAGCGGCGACGAAGGCGGCGGTGAGGACCAGCGAGATCCAGTTCTGCGCGTGCTCCCGGATCTCCGCGAAGAACATGGCGAACCCGAACAGCAGCAGGAACAGCGTGCTGATCACGATGTTCAGGATCCAGGCTGCCCGTTTACGGCGCCGCATGGTGATCGCGAGGAACATCGTGAACACACCGGAGGCGAAGCCGGCGGTCAGCAGATACGGCGTGAAGAAGTTCTCCTCGTTGTGCCGCCGCACGTCGTTCCCGAAGGAGACCCACACCGCGCTGAGGAGATTGACGAAGGTGACGACCCGCAGATACCAGACGGCGAAAGCGGCCGCGCGCCGCGAGGCGGTGGTACTGGCACGTCGCTGAGCGTTCGGCGTGAGCCGGGCATCTCCCATGGAGAGCGATCATATGGGGCATGTTGTGCGGCATGCCCCAAATGCCTCTCGGGATGTATCCCTCCGGTCAGGGGGCCTCTGTCTCTCCGGCCGCCTCTGCTGAGGGGGTCTCCTCCTCGACCACAGGAGTCGTCTCGTCCGCCTCCACCGTCTCCACCGCTTCCTCCGCCTTGGACACCTCCGGCAGCTCCGCCGCCAGTGCCGCCGCGGCCTGGACCAGCGGCAGGGCCAGCAACGCCCCGGCCCCCTCGCCAACGGTCACCCCGTGGTCGAGCAGCGGCTCCAGCGCCATCCGGTCGAGCGCCTTCGCCTGGGCGGGCTCCCCGCTGCTGTGCCCGGCCAGCCACCAGTCCGGCGCCCGGAAGGCGACCCGCTGCCCGACCAACGCACAGGCGGCCGACACCACACCGTCCAGGATCACCGGCATCTTGCGCACCGCGCTCTGCAGCAGGAACCCGGTCATCGCGGCGAGGTCGGCGCCACCCACCGTCGCCAGCAGCTGCAACTGGTCCCCGAGCACCGGCCGGGCGCGCCGCAGCGCGTCACGGATCGCGGCGCACTTGCGCATCCACGCCAGGTCGTCGATCGGCAGCCCGCCCCGCCCGGTGACCACGGACGCGTCCGTCCCGCACAGCGCGGCCACCAGCACCGACGCGGCCGTGGTCCCGCCCACGCTCACATCGCCGAGCACCACCAGATCCGTACCGGAGTCGGCCTCCTCGTCGGCGACGGCGACCCCCGCCAGGAAGGCGGCCTCCGCCTCCTCCGTGGTCAGCGCGTCCTCGACGTCGATCCGTCCGCTGCCGCGCCGCACCCGGTGCCCCGCGACCTCGCCGGGCAGCGCGTCCGGCTCGCAGTCCAGCGCCACGTCGACGACACGGACGGGCACACCGAGCCGCCGGGCGAGCACGGCGACGGGGCTGGAGCCGTCCAGGACGGCCCGCACGGACTGCGCGGCGCTGCCGGCGGGGCGCGCCGACACACCCAGCGCGGCGATCCCGTGATCCCCCGCGAACAGCACGACACGCGGCCGCTCGACCGGCCGTACCGGCACGGAGGACTGTGCCGCCGCCAGCCACTCACCCAGGTCGTCGAGGCGCCCGAGCGACCCGGGCGGCACGATCTGGCGCTCCCGGCGCGCCTCCGCGTCGCGGCGGACGCCGCCGTCGGGGCGCTCGATCAGATCGGTGAAGTCGTCGAGATTAAGCGAGCTCATTCGCCGAACAGTACCGGCAGCGATCGAACACGGTGCCGTCACGTTGGAGCCATGTCATTGCGCCCACGATCGCGATCCCCTACGTAACGTTTTGATGCGTAATGTCGTACGGCGCTTCAGCGCACCGCACCGGTGC
Organism: Streptomyces sp. NBC_00576; assembly: GCF_036345175.1. NCBI lineage: Bacteria > Bacillati > Actinomycetota > Actinomycetes > Kitasatosporales > Streptomycetaceae > Streptomyces > Streptomyces sp. NBC_00576. The sequence continues at coordinate 8,297,164 of NZ_CP107780.1, forward strand.
ACCGCTTCGGTACACCGCTTCAGCAGGAGCCGCCCATGCCTCCCGCCCCCAAGGCGACCGCCCCACAGGAGACCGGGACCGACGGGTTCCACGAACCGCGGCGCGAGGACTGCCCCTGGTGCGGTTCCAAACGGCTGCGCACCCGCCTGCGTACGCCGGACCTGCGGAAACGCGGCCCTGGCACGTTCGTCGTCGACGAGTGCCGCGACTGCGCCCACGCCTTCCAGAACCCGCGCCTCGCCGCGGAGGGCCTCGCCTTCTACCACCAGGATCTGCCCCAGGCCCCCTACCCGGTCCCGCCCCGCCGCCACCGCGCGGCGGCCCGGGCGATGCTCCCGTTCCCGGAGCCGGAGAGCTGGCTGGACGTGGGGACAGGGGAAGGGGCCTTCCCGGCAGCGGCGAAGCGCTACTTCCCCTACACGGCCTTCGACGGCCTGGACACCACTCGCCGGGTCCAGAAGGCCCGCGCCTCCGGCCATATCGAGGAGGCCCACCGAGGCCGCCTCACCGACCGGGAGATCGTCAACCGTGTGCACGCCCGCTACGACGTCGTCAGCATGTTCCACCACCTGGAACACACCCCGGACCCCCGCGAGGAACTCCGCGCCGCCCTGACGGCCCTGCGCCCCGGCGGCCACCTCCTGATCGAAGTCCCGGACCCGCACTGCGCGTTCGGCACCCTGCTGGGCAAGTGGTGGCCCTGGTACGCCCAGCCCCGCCACCTCCACCTCATGCCGCTGGCCAACCTGGTGGCGGAACTGGAGTCCCAGCACTGCACGATCGTCGCGACGGACCGCCGCACACCCCACATCCCGTACGACCTGACAGGTGCCCTCTCCCTGGCCCTGACCCGGACCCTCCCGGCCCGCCGAACCCCCCTGCTCCGGGCGGCGATCCCTTTCCTGGCAACGGCCACAGTCCTGGACCACGCCCTGGCCCCCCTACTCCGCAGAACCCGCTTCGCGAACACGTACCGGATCATCGCGAGGAGGGGCGCTCCCGCATAGCTGCGGGCAGTCGTGCCGCCGGGGCGGCGCCCGTCCCACCGAGGGCGGCGCCCCGTAAGCGCCGGGCTGCGCGACCCACCCGCGGCACACCCCCCCCGCTGTCCCTTCACCCCCGCAGCACCACAGCCTGCCCGGCCACCACCAACAGCACATGCTCACACTCGGCCCCGAACACCGAGTTCAGCCGCCCCAGCTCGTCCCGATACCGCCGCCCCGAAGCAGTGGCCGGCACGATCCCGGACCCCACCTCGTTCGACACGGCGACCACAGTGCGCCGCGTCGCCCGAACGGCCGCCGTCAACTCCCGCACCCGGCGCCGCAACTCCTTCTCGCCGCCCCCCGCCCACTCCGCGTCGTCCCAGGCCCCCACCTGATCCATGGCATCCGTCAGCCACAGCGACAGACAGTCGATGAGCAGCGGCGCCCCGTCCTCCTCCTTCAGCAGCGGTACGAGGTCACAGGTCTCGGCGGTACGCCACGACCCCGGCCGCCGTTCCCGATGCGCGTGCACCCGCGCCGCCCACTCCCCGTCCCCGTTCCGCGTCCCACCCGTGGCCACGTACAGGACGTCCGGGAACGCCTCCAACCGCCGCTCCGCCTCCACCGACTTCCCGGACCGCGCCCCGCCCAGCACCAGCGTCCGCCGAGGCACATCCGGTACGTCCTCATACACGCCCACCGTCAACGTCGTACCGTCCGCCACCGCCCGCGCGCCCGCCGCCGACAGCCGGCGCCGCAGCTCGGCACCCGGTGGCACGTCATGGTCCAGATGGACGGCGACGACGTCCGTGGCCGGCCCGAGCGCGCCCACCGCCCGCAGCCGGGCCAGGGCGTCCGGGCGCCCGACGACGTCCGCGAGGACCATGTCGTACGAGGGACCGTTCTCGCCGAGCCCGGCCGGCGCCGCGCCGGGCGGCAGATACAGCAGCCGCTGCCCGTCCGGACCGGTCACCGCGTACCCCGTACCCGGCGCGTCCATCGGGACCGCGCGCACCCGGTGCCCGGTCAGCAGCGCCAACTCCCGTCCGTCCGGCACCCGTCCGGGCTGCGGGAGCCCCGCCGGCACCTCGACGGCGGGCCCGTCGTGCGGATGCGACAGCAGTACCTGCCGTACGCCGCCCAGCGAGTGCCCGGCGCGGGCCGCCGCGAGTACGGCGCCGGGGGTGAGGTCGAGCAGCAGCGTGCCGTCCACGAGCAGCGCGGTGGCCGCCCGCGCGTGCACACCGAGCGCGCCGGTACAGGCCGCGCACGCACAGTCGGGGCGGGGCAGACCCGCGGGGGCACCGGTGCCGAGCAGAGTGAGTTCCACAAACCTGATTTTCGCGTGTCCCCGCAGGTCTTGCGCGTCCGGCTAGGCTCGGGGGGCTGGAGCCGGATCAAGATCCGGCTCCTGGTCTGCAGCGGTTCATATCTTGGAGGCGTACATGGCGGCATGGACGTGGCGGTTCGAGAAGACCGACGGGGCGGAGGTCCAGCCCGCGGTGGAGCCCGAGGAGTTCACGACGCAGGGGGACGCCGAGTCCTGGATCGGTGAGTACTGGAAGGACCTTCTCGCAGGCGGCGCGGACCAGGTACGACTGTTCGAGGACACGACACAGATCTACGGCCCGATGAGCCTGAAGGACGCCCAGGAGGCGTAGCCGGACAAAAAGGCTTCCCGCGCCCCCGAAGGGGCGCGGGAAGCCTTTTTAGGGGCGCGGGGCTGTATTTGATTTGTGGCTCCGCCACGGGGCGCGACAAGCCCCCGCCGACCCGCAGCCGACGAACTGCCTGTCCAGTCAGCCCCGAACTCCGCACAGGTGCAACAACGCGGCCACCTGCCGATAGGGATCCGTCCGCCCAGCCCGCTCCTCCACGGCCAGCAGCGCATCGAGGTCAGAAGGAATCTCCGCGTCGTCGTCCGCCGTGTCCGTGAACACCCGCACCCCGTACCACGCGTGCAGCGGCGCCCCGATACCGGCGAGCGTGCCGGTGAGGGCGGACAGCCGGTCGGCGCGTACGTCGAGGCCGAGCCGGTTCGTGTAGGAGCCACTGTCGAAGGAGCCCATCGCTCCCGCCCAGTCCCCGGCAAGCCCCGACCGCATGGCCAGCGCGTCGCCATTGCGCACCAGCAGCGACAGCAGCCCGCCCGGAGCGAGCATCCGCGCCAGCCCCGCCAGCAGGGCATCCGGCAGTTCGACGTACATCAGTACGCCATGACAGAGCACCACATCGAAGCTGCCCGGCAGGAAGTGCACCCCGGTGTCACGGCCATCGCTCTCGAAGAGGCGGACGCGAGCACGGATGCCCTCCGGCTCGGCGGCCAGCGCCTCACGGGCCGCGCCGAGCATCCTCGGGTCCTTCTCGACACCGGTGACCTGATGGCCGGCCCGGGCCAGCCGCAGCGCCTGCGTGCCCTGGCCCATACCGACGTCGAGCACCCGCAGCCGCTGCCCGACCGGGAACCGCCCGGCTATCTGCTCGTCGAGCTGCCGGGCCACCAGTTCCTGCCGTACGACATTCCGCAGTCCGCCCAGCTTGTGCAGCCAGGCATCCGCCGCGCCCCCGGAGAACGACGTAGTGCTCAGGGCCGCTCTCCGCGCTTGACCTGCGGCTTCGGCAGCCGGAGGCGACGCATCTGGAGGGAACGCATCAGCGCGTAGGCGACCGCGCCCTTCGTCCGCTCGTTCGGATGGCGCGCGGCCAGCTGCTTCTTGAGCCGGAGCGCGATAAAGACCGAGTCGACGATGATCAGCACGATCACGAAGAGCCACAGCAGCAGCGCGATGCTCTGCAGCGCGCCCACCCGCACCATGCTCAGTACGAGGATGATCACTGCCATCGGCAGGAAGAACTCGGCGACACAGAATCGCGAGTCCACGAAATCGCGCGCGAAACGGCGCACCGGGCCCTTGTCGCGGGCGGGGAGATAACGCTCGTCCCCGCTGGCGAGCGCCTGGCGCTGACGATCCATCGCGGCACGGCGCTCGTCGCGCTGCCGCTTGGCCCCCTCCTTGCGCGTCTTCGGCGTACTGGCCACGCTGCGCCGCTGGGACTGGGCCTCACTCCGCTTGGGAGTGGGCCTGCCCTTCGGGGCCTGCGGGTCACGGGTCTGCTTGGAGTCGGTCACCTGCGCCTTGTCGGCGGGGGCCTTCTCTTCCTTGGCACGGCTACGGAACACAAAACCCAAGGGTAAGGGGTATCGGGGCATGGACCCCAGCCGAGTGGGGAACGATCCGGCAACACCGGTCGTCTTTAAGAGACAGACAGTAGGGGGTCACCTACTCCCTACGCCGGAGTGGGACAGATCGCAGGTCGTCCTTGGGGATGAGCGCATCGGGCCCGGAACAGTGCGGTAATGGAGACAGGGCCCGTACTGTTGGTCCTGTTGCAGGTGCTCGAGCTGGAGTCCGTCAGAAGGGGGCGCGCGAAGCCCATGAGCGGTGTCATGAAGCGTATGGGGATGATCTTCCGCGCGAAGGCGAACAAGGCCCTTGACCGGGCCGAGGACCCGCGCGAAACCCTCGATTACTCGTACCAGAAGCAGCTGGAGCTGCTCCAGAAGGTGCGCCGTGGTGTCGCCGACGTGGCGACCAGCCGCAAGCGCCTGGAGCTGCAGCTCGCCCAGCTGAACAAGCAGTCCTCCACGCTGGAGGACCAGGGCCGCAAGGCGCTCGCGCTGGGCCGCGAGGACCTGGCCCGCGAGGCGCTCTCGCGTCGCGCCGCCCTCCAGCAGCAGGTGACGGACCTGCAGACGCAGCACCAGACCCTCCAGGGCGAGGAGGAGAAGCTCACCCTCGCGGCGCAGCGCCTCCAGGCCAAGGTCGACGCCTTCCGCACCAAGAAGGAGACGATCAAGGCGACGTACACCGCCGCCCAGGCCCAGACCCGGATCGGCGAGGCGTTCACCGGCATCTCCGAGGAGATGGGCGACGTGGGCCTGGCGATCCAGCGGGCCGAGGACAAGACGGCACAGCTCCAGGCGCGCGCCGGCGCGATCGACGAGCTGCTCGCCTCGGGCGCCCTCGACGACCCCACGGGCATGGCGAAGGACGATATCCAGGCCGAGCTGGACCGGCTCTCCGGTGGTACTGATGTAGAGCTGGAACTGCAGCGCATGAAGGCGGAACTGGCCGGAGGGTCGTCGTCGGGGCAGCAGGCCATCGAGGGCGGCAGCGGCCAGCAGCAGTCCCAGCAGCAGCCGAAGGACACTCCGCGCTTCGACAAGCAGTAGACAAGCAGCAGACAGCAGTAGGCCACGCCTGAGGAGGGCGACATGATCGTACGGATCATGGGGGAGGGCCAGGTGAGGCTGGCGGACAGCCACCTCACCGAACTGAACAAGCTGGACGACGTGCTCCTGGCGGAAATGGAGACCGGCGACGGCCCCGGCTTCCGCCGCACCCTCCAGTCCCTCCTGGCCAAGGTCCGCGAACTGGGCGACCCCTTGCCGGACGACTCCCTGGAACCCTCGGAACTGATCCTCCCGTCGCCGGACGCGACGCTGGAGGAGGTCCGGGAGCTGTTGGGTGACGACGGGTTGATCCCTGGGTGAGGTTCCGCCTCTCAGCCCGTTGGGGGTCCCCCTCTGGGGGAGACTGAGGACAAGGCCCGTTCAGGGCCGTAGCAGGGGTCTGGGGGGTGCAACCCCCAGCAACGCCCAGGTGGCCTACCTTGACAAACGTGACTGTCCTCCAGCGAGCCCGACGCCACCTCAAAGCGCACCCCCTCGCGCTGGACGTCGCCCTCTCCGCAGCCGTCCTCCTCTGCATGCTGGGCGCCTCGTTCGTCGACCCCCACGGGCAGGACCACGGCGGCTGGACCGCCCGCACCCCCGACCCCCTCAGCCTGGTCCTCATGGTGCTCGGCGCCGCGGCGCTCGTCCTGCGCCGACGCGACCCCATGAAGGTGCTCGCGTTCACCGGCGTCGCCTCCCTCGTCGAGTCGGTCACCGCCGACCCCCGTGCCCCCGTCGCGATGTCCGCGGTGATCGCCCTCTACACCGTCGCGTCGACCACCGACCGCCCCACCACCTGGCGCGTCGGCCTCCTCACGATGACCGTCCTGACCGGTTCCGCGATGCTGGTCGGCCCTCTGCCCTGGTACGCGCAGGAAAACCTCGGCATCTTCGCCTGGACCGGCATGGCCGCGACCGCCGGGGACGCCGTACGCAGCCGCCGTGCCTTCATCGACGCCATAAGAGAGCGCGCCGAGCGAGCGGAACGCACCCGCGAGGAGGAGGCCCGCCGACGCGTGGCCGAGGAGCGGCTGCGCATCGCCCGTGATCTGCACGACGTCGTCGCCCACCACATCGCCCTCGTCAACGTCCAGGCCGGAGTCGCCGCGCACGTCATGGACAAGCGCCCCGACCAGGCCAAGGAGGCCCTCGCCCACGTACGGGAGGCCAGCCGCTCGGCGCTGAACGAACTGCGCGCGACCGTCGGGCTGCTGCGCCAGTCCGGGGACCCGGCGGCGCCCACCGAGCCCGCGCCCGGTCTGCACCGGCTCGACGAGCTCGTCGGCACCTTTCACAACGCCGGACTCCAGGTCGAGGTCGCCCGCGCCGACCAGGACACCACCCTCCCCGCGGCCATCGACCTGGCCGCCTACCGGGTGATCCAGGAGGCCCTGACGAACGTACAGAAGCATGCGGGGGCGGACGCGAAGGCCGAGGTCAGCGTCGTACGGGTGGGGCCGAACATCGAGATCACCGTGCTCGACAACGGGCCGGGGCGGGGAGCGGGCGCGGACGGGCCCGACGAGGGCGGCGGGCACGGGCTGCTCGGGATGCGGGAGCGGGTCACCGCGGTCGGCGGCGGCTGCACCGCGGGTCCCCGATACGGAGGCGGCTTCCGGGTGCATGCGATCCTGCCGGTGCAGAGCAGCCCGCGCGCCGCGAAGGGCACGGGCAGCCCCGTATCGAGAACCGTATGACCGCATGCCCACACCCACACCCATACGCACACCCGTACGCATACGTGAGGACCGTGTATGACGATCCGTGTCCTGCTCGCCGACGACCAGGCACTGCTGCGCAGCGCCTTCCGCGTGCTCGTGGACTCGGAGTCCGACATGGAGGTGGTCGGGGAGGCGTCCGACGGGGCGGAGGCGGTGCGGCTGGCGCGGGAGCAGCGCGCCGACGTCGTGCTGATGGACATCCGGATGCCGGGCACCGACGGACTGGCCGCGACCCGGCTGATCAGCGCGGATCCGGGGCTGGCGCACGTCCGTGTCGTGATGCTGACGACGTTCGAGGTGGATGAGTACGTCGTGCAGTCGTTGCGGGCCGGAGCCTCCGGATTTCTGGGCAAGGGTTCCGAGCCCGATGAGCTGCTCAACGCCATCAGGGTCGCCGCCGGGGGCGAGGCGCTGCTGTCGCCGGCCGCGACCAAAGGGCTCATCGCGCAGTTCCTCGCGCAGGGCGACGTACTGGACGACAGCCGCGACCCCGCCCGCGCCGAGCGGCTGGACGCGCTGACCGGGCGGGAGCGCGAGGTGCTGGTGCAGGTAGCGGGCGGGCACTCGAACGACGAGATAGCGGAGCGGCTGGAAGTCAGCCCGCTGACGGTGAAAACGCACGTCAACCGGGCCATGGCCAAGCTGGGCGCCCGGGACCGGGCCCAACTCGTCGTCATCGCCTACGAGTCGGGACTGGTACGTCCAAGGGTGGAGTGAGCTTCGGGCGGCGTACTGCGGCCGGAGTAGGGACCGGGTAAGGAAACGGGACCTGGGGGCTAGGGAAGAGGGGTGTTCCATGGCTCAGGGTGTAGGGGCGGGCGCTCATATGTGCCACACACAGGTGTGTCACCCGTGCGCCCTTCCTCCGCTCAGGCCACAGAAGAGAGACGCTCACCCATGTCCTGGCTGTCCAGGTTCAGCCTCGCGCAACGGGCCCTCATCGGGCTGATGTCGATCGTCGCGATCGTCTTCGGAGCGATAGCGATACCGCAGCTCAAGCAACAGCTGCTGCCCACCATCGAACTCCCGGTGGTGTCCGTCCTGGCGCCGTACCAGGGTGCGTCCCCCGATGTGGTCGAGAAGCAGGTCGTCGAGCCCATCGAGGACAACCTCGAAGGCGTCGACGGCATCACCGGCGTCACCTCCACGGCCAGTGAGGGCAACGCCCTGATCACGGCGTCCTTCGACTTCGGCAACGACACCAAGCAGCTCGTCGCCGACGTCCAGCAGGCCGTCAACCGGGCCCGCGTGCTGCTCCCGGACGACGTGGACCCGCAGGTCGTCGCCGGTTCGACGGACGACATCCCGACGGTCGTCCTGGCCGTCACGTCCGACCAGGACCAGCAGGCGCTCGCCGACCAGCTCGACCGCACGGTGGTCCCCGACCTGCGGGCCATCGACGGCGTCGGCCAGGTCACGGTGGACGGTGTCCGGGACGTCCAGGTCACCGTCACGCCCGACGACAAGAAGCTGACGGCGGCGGGCCTCGACTCGGCCGCCCTCGCCCAGGCACTGCAGGCGGGCGGCGCGACCGTCCCGGCGGGCTCGTTCGACGAGGCCGGCAGCAACCGCACGGTCCAGGTCGGCGGCGGCTTCACCTCGGTGGAGCAGATCGCGGACCTGATGGTCACGGGTGCGCCCGGCTCTCGGACCAAGCCGGCGCGCCTGGCCGACGTGGCGGCCGTCAAGCAGGAGTCGGCGAAGGCCGACTCGATCACGCGAACGGACGGCAAGCCGAGCCTCGCCGTCACCGTCACGATGGACAACGACGGCAGCGCGGTATCTATCTCGGACGCGGTCGAGGGCAAACTCGCCGACATGCGGGGGGACTTGGGCACCGGTGCGACGATCACGGTGGTCAGTGACCAGGGTCCGGCGGTGGCGAAGTCCATCAAGGGCCTGACGACGGAGGGCGGCCTCGGCCTGCTCTTCGCGGTGATCGTCATCCTGGTCTTCCTGGCGTCGATCCGCTCGACCCTCGTCACGGCGGTCTCGATCCCGCTGTCGGTGGTCCTGGCCCTGATCGTCCTGTGGACCAGGGACCTGTCCCTGAACATGCTGACGCTGGGCGCGCTGACGATCGCGATCGGCCGGGTCGTCGACGACTCGATCGTGGTCCTGGAGAACATCAAGCGCCATCTCGGCTACGGCGAGGAGCGCCAGGAGGCGATCCTCAAGGCGGTCAGGGAAGTAGCGGGCGCGGTCACCTCGTCCACGCTCACCACCGTCGCCGTCTTCCTGCCGATCGGTCTCGTCGGCGGCATGGTCGGCCAGCTGTTCGGCGCGTTCAGCCTGACGGTGACGGCGGCCCTGCTGGCGTCGCTCCTGGTCTCCCTGACGGTCGTACCGGTCCTCTCCTACTGGTTCCTGCGCGCCCCGAAGGGCACCCCGGAGGACGCGGACGAGGCCCGCAGGCTGGCGGAGGAGAAGGAGGCGAAGAGCAGGCTCCAGCGGGTGTACGTCCCTGTCCTGCGCTTCGCGACCCGGCGCCGTCTGACGAGCGTGGCGATCGCGGCGGTGGTCCTGATCGGCACCTTCGGTATGGCACCGCTCCTGAAGACGAACTTCTTCGACCAGGGCGAACAGGAAGTCCTCACCGTCAAGCAGCAGTTGAAGCCGGGCACGAGCCTGGCGGCGACGGACGCCCAGACCAAGAAGGTCGAGCAACTGCTCGCCGACGTGAAGGGCGTCAAGGACTACCAGGTGACGATCGGCTCGTCCGGCTTCCTGGCGGCCTTCGGCGGCGGCACGGACACCAACCAGGCCTCCTACCAGGTCATGCTGGAGGACTCGGCGTCGGCGGACGACGTCCAGGACAGGATCGAGGAGGGCCTGGCCAAGCTCTCCGGCATCGGTACGACCACGATCGCGGCCGGTGACGGCTTCGGCAGCCAGGACCTGAGCGTGGTCGTGAAGGCGGCCGACGGGGACGTCCTGCGCAAGGCGGCGGACGAGGTCCGCGACACGGTGGCGGGCCTGGACGACGTCACCGACGTCACCAGCAACCTGGCGCAGAGCGTGCCGCGCATCTCGGTGCGGGCCAACTCCCAGGCGGCGGCGGCCGGCTACAACCAGCAGACGCTGGGCGCGGCGGTGGCCGAGGCGGTGAAGGGCACGACGGCCGCCAAGGCGACCCTCGACGACACCGAGCGCGACATCGTCATCAAGTCGGCGAAGCCGGCGAAGACGCTGGACGAGCTGAAGGCTTTGGCGTTGGGCCCGGTCAAGCTGGGCGACATCGCGGACGTGAAGCTGGTGGACGGCCCGGTGTCGATGACCCGGATCGACGGCCAGCGGGCCGCGACGATCACTGCTCGCCCGACCGGCGACAACACGGGCGCGGTCAGCGCGGACCTCACCTCGAAGCTGGACGCCCTCAAGCTCCCCGCGGGCGCGACGGCCGAGATCGGCGGGGTGTCGTCGGACCAGGACGACGCGTTCAAGAACCTGGCGCTGGCGATGCTGGCGGCGATCGCGATCGTCTTCATGCTGCTGGTGGCGACGTTCCGTTCCCTGGTCCAGCCACTGATCCTCCTGGTGTCGATCCCGTTCGCGGCAACGGGCGCGATCGGCCTGCTGGTCGCCACGGGCACCCCGATGGGCGTCCCGGCGATGATCGGCATGCTGATGCTGATCGGCATCGTGGTGACGAACGCGATCGTCCTGATCGACCTGATCAACCAGTATCGCGGCCAGGGCTACGGAGTCGTGGAAGCGGTGGTGGAGGGCGGCCGCCACCGCCTCCGCCCGATCCTGATGACAGCCCTGGCGACGATCTTCGCCCTCCTCCCGATGGCGCTGGGCGTGACGGGCGAGGGCGGCTTCATCGCCCAGCCGCTGGCAGTGGTCGTCATCGGCGGCCTGATCACGTCAACTGCCTTGACCCTGCTGCTCGTTCCGACGCTGTACGCGGTGGTGGAGCTGCGAAAGGAACGGCGCGCGAAGAAGAAGGCGGCGAAGCGGGAGAAGCGGAGCGGGGATGCCGAGGGGTCGGCGCCGGCCGACTCGGACGCGCCGGAACCCGCAGGGGTCTAGCCGGTAGCGGCGGGAGCGGAGTTCTTCGCCCCCGCCGCCCCTACCCGTCCCAACCTCGGGGGCTCCGCCCCCGAACCTCCGCTCCTCAAACGCCGGAGGGGCTGAATATCGGCCTGCCCTACGGCAGCGCCAGCATCCGCTCCAGCGCGAGCTTTGCGAACGCCTCTGTCTCCCGGTCCACCCGTATCTGGTTGACCAGCTTGCCCTCGGCCAGGGACTCCAGGGTCCAGACCAGGTGCGGCAGGTCGATGCGGTTCATCGTCGAGCAGAAGCAGACCGTCTTGTCGAGGAAGACGACCTCCTTGCCCTCGGGTGCGAAACGGTTCGCCAGGCGGCGTACCAGGTTGAGTTCCGTCCCGATGGCCCACTTGGAGCCGGCCGGGGCCGCCTCCAGCGCCTTGATGATGTACTCGGTCGAGCCGACGTAGTCCGCCGCCTCCACCACCTCGTGCTTGCACTCCGGGTGGACCAGGACGTTCACGCCCGGAATCCGTTCCCGGACGTCGTTCACCGAGTCGACGCTGAAGCGTCCGTGCACCGAGCAGTGGCCCCGCCAGAGGATCATCTTCGCGGCGCGCAGCTGCTCCGTGGTCAGGCCGCCGTTCGGCTTGTGCGGGTTGTAGAGGACGCAGTCGTCGAGCGACAGCCCCATGTCCCGTACCGCCGTGTTGCGGCCCAGGTGCTGGTCCGGCAGGAACAGGACCTTCTCGCCCTGCTCGAAGGCCCACTCAAGGGCGCGTTCGGCATTCGACGACGTACAGATCGTGCCGCCGTGCTTGCCTGTGAACGCCTTGATGTCGGCCGAGGAGTTCATGTAGGAGACGGGGACGACCTGGTCGGCCACCCCGGCCTCCGTCAGGACGTCCCAGCACTCGGCGACCTGCTCGGCCGTCGCCATGTCCGCCATCGAGCAGCCGGCGGCCAGGTCGGGCAGGACCACCTTCTGGTCGTCGCCGGTCAGGATGTCCGCCGACTCCGCCATGAAGTGCACACCGCAGAACACGATGTACTCCGCCTCCGGACGCGCCGCCGCGTCCCGGGCCAGCTTGAAGGAGTCACCCGTGACGTCCGCGAACTGGATGACCTCGTCGCGCTGGTAGTGGTGGCCGAGGACGAAGACCTTGTCGCCGAGCTTCTCCTTGGCCGCACGGGCACGTGCCACCAGGTCCGGATCGGAGGGGGAGGGCAGGTCGCCGGGGCACTCCACGCCACGCTCGCTCCGCGGGTCGGCCTCACGGCCGAGAAGCAGCAGGGCGAGGGGCGTCGGCTGTACGTCGAGGTCCTGGGTCTGGGCGGTGGTCACGACACGCACCCTTTCTGTTCAAGCCTTTTCGTCGAATTGACGTTATCTATCGTAACCCCTTCACGTCACTTTGACGAGGTTCATAGCGTCGATGTGACATGAATCCCGGACCGGTTCCAGGGTCGGTTCCCTGAGCCGGATTGTCCTCACCGCCAGGCTCACGCTCTCGGTGAACGGGCGGTACCGGTGTGCGTTCGCCCGGTTCGTCGCCCCGGTGGAAAGTTCAGCGGGTTCGCGGTCCGGCGGCCTGGGGAGACCCGCTGTCCTGACGCGATCGGTCGCCCACCCCGAACGGTGCGTGTGCGAGTCGGCGCCTCTTGTCGTCGGACACGAACGTCCCGGCCGCCTTGTCATGCCAGCACTGCCTCCACGGCCTGTCCGGAATGCACCAAAGTAGACCAATCACTCCGATGGTGAGCAGATTCAGCGTGAGCTGAGTCGGCGCCCGCTCCGCAGCCCGTCTGCCGAACAGGCACGTCATCATCGCGATGGCGCCACGTTCGGGGAAAGCACTCGGGCAGGATGAGCTCTCGTGACATGTGGGAGAGACGAGCTCTTGGGGCTGCTGCAGCGTGCCGGGCTGGAGATCGTGGGGGAGTGGCGGACCGAGGATGTGGTGCCGCCCCGGGTCGCCTGGCGTCCGATCGTCGCGGGTGACGCCACGCCAACCGTAAGCGTGCGGGGAGACCATCCTGCTCTGGTCGCCGAGCTGAATGCGCAGTGGCACCGGCTCGCGGATGAGAACGGGATCCTCGGGGACGACGGCGTCTTCCTCATCGACGTCGCCGGCAACTGGACAGGGGGCGCGCCCAGGTTCTGGACGCGGGTGCGGCTCACCAGCGACTGGGACCTCGCCGGCGTGCTGGGCGAGCGGCCTGGCCAGCCGGAGTTCGTCACCCTCTCGGTGGACGGGGAGACGTTGGTGGGGGCGACAGCCGAGGAGGACGAGGTCTGGCTCATCGCTGTGGACCGCATCCGCGAGCGGCAGGAGACAGCTGCCCAGGCCGCGGCCCTGGAGAGCCCGCAGGAGCGGGCAGCCGCTTGGGTATCCCTGTTTCAGGGGCCGGGGCCTACACAGAGGCTGCGTGAGATGTGGGCCCACGGGCTGGCGCGCAATCCGGCCACGCCCGATGACTTGCTCGCCCGGCTTCTGGGCCTGTCGCATTTCCTCCTGTGGCGCCGCCTGCCGACAGCGGTCGTTGAGGCGGCCATCGTCCACCCGGAGTGGAAGGTGCGGCAGTTGCTGGCCGAGGCTCAGCCGGACATCACGGCTGAGCAGTGGGCTCGCCTGATCCTGGGCGAGCAGGACCCTCGGCGCCGCTGGATCCTCGTCATGATCGCGGCGGACCGGCGCGCCGAGCTCACCGACGCCATGTGTGAAAAGCTCGCCGCCGACCCTTCTCCTCAGGTCCGCAAAGAGGCCGCTCGTCTTCCCGGGCTGCCCCTACGGATACTGACTGCCCTGGTCGCCGACACTGATCCGTCCGTACGGGCCTTGGCCTGCCGCATTGCCTGGCCTCAGCTGGGAACTCGGGCCCGGCAGAAGCTTCTTGACGACCCTTCCGGAAAGGTTCGTGCTGAAGCACTGCTCCAGCGCCACCGAGAACATCCGATGCCCCGATCGGTTTTCGACACCGCAGACCTCAAGGACCGTGCGGTGGTGGCCTGCCGCCTGGAACGCGACCTCGCCGAGCACTTGGCCCGTCACAGCGATGCAGCTCTGCGCTGTTCTCTCGCGGGCAACCCCCGCCTGGACCCGGACCTGATCATCCTGCTGGCCCAGGACCTCGACGAAAGCGTTCGTTCCGTGGTGGCGACACGTCCCGACCTCACTGAGGAACAGCGGGCGGACATCCGCACCACTTTCGACCCGCGCGTCCACTACAACCCGCTCGGCTGGGTCACGGCGCTGCACGAGGATCCCGACGCCATGCGTCGGCTCGCCGCCTCCGCCCATCCCCTCGTGCGGCGAAGCGTCGCACGGGCCCGCCGTCTCCCGCCGGACGTCATCGAACTGCTCGCCCACGACGAAGACCGTGTCGTTCAGCTCTTCCTCGCGGAATCCTGCGACGACGCGCCCGCTGACATGCTGCTGCGGGTGTGGCAGTGGTGGACCGGCAGTCTCAGTGCCCCCGATCGCCCTCACGGACACCCGAACTTCCCCCGTCGCGACCTGCTCCGTTACGCCGACGACCCGAACCCGCGCATGCGTCAACTGGCTTTGGACGACCCGGAGTCGACGGTCGAACTGGTGGAGCGATTCAGCCGGGACAGCAGCGAAGAAGTACGGCACCGTGCCGCAGCCGACCCACGGCTGACGCCCTCATCGGCGGTGCGACTGCTCGACGACCCGTACGAGCGGGTACGCCACGCGGCTGCCACGCACCTCCGGCTACCCGCATGGGTACTGACCCGGCTGCTGCGGGACACCGACACCGCAGAGGCAGCCGCCCGGCATCCAGCGCTGCCTGTCCCCGTCATGGAACTACTGCTCCAGCGACTCCAGCCAACCGCCGGCGCCGCCCCGAGGCCATGAACCGAGTCCGGCCACTGCTGTTCCTCGACGTGGACGGGCCACTCAACCCCTATGCGGCCAAGCCGGAGAAGCGCCCCGACGGCTACACCACAATCAGAGTGCCCCAGGACAGCGGAACTCCCGACGAACACAGAGGACTCTCAGCCCGGTGGCGACCCCTGCGGGTCTGGCACAGCAACGCGGCCGGATGCAGATACCTCTTGCCCGGTCACAGCCCTGGACGCCCGCGCAACCCCTCGGCCTCGCCGACACCTTGAGACATCACGGTCTGCCTGCCCGCGCTGCACGGAAAACCGCCATGATGGACGCCCTCGTAGACCTGCCGTCCATGGTCATCGCCGACCTGCTCGGCATCCACCCCAAGACAGCCGAACGCTGGGCCACCCTCGCCGGCGGGAACTGGTCCGATTACTTGGCAGCGCGACGGGCCGACCCGTGGGGCTAGGCAGTTGAGCAGGGCAGTGTTCCGAGTCTGCGCTATTGGGGGACGGTGAGCAGGATTCGGCCGTGGCCACCGCCGGCGTCGACGTGGTCGTGGGCCTTGGCGATGTCGTCCAACGGGTGACGGTCACCGACGGCGACGGTGAGGGCGCCGACGGCGGCTGCGGAGGTGAGGTCGCGGGCGGCCTGGCGCTTGGCCTCGGCGGGGAAGTCGTCGCTGCCGAGCAGCCGCAGGGTGACGTTGTTGAACAGCAGAGGCCAGAAAGGGATTTCGGTGCGGTCCGAGCGGGTGGCGTAGGCGGCGATGACGGCGTTGTTGGCGGCGACGGCGTTGTCGAGATCGGCGTTGTCGGACAGCGCGACCTCGATGATCCGGTCGACGCCCCGTGGCGCGTACGAGCGGATGGCCGCGGCGGGGTCGCCGGTGTCCAGGGCGACGGCGTGGGAGACGACGGCCGGGTCGACGCGGTCGAGGTCCGCGGTTCGGCGGACGGTGGCGATCACAGTGGCGCCGGCCCAGTGGGCGAGCTGGGTGGCCAGGGAACCGACGCCGCCGAGAACTCCGTGGACCAGGACCAGTTGGCCGTCGACCGGGCCGTCGGCGAAGACGGTGCGGTGGGCGGTGATGCCGGGGATGCCGAGGCTCGCGCCCAGCTCGTCACTGAGGTGGTCGGGCAGGGGTGCGGCCTGGTGGTCGGGTACGACGGTGTACTGGGCGGCGGTGCCGAAGGGGCGGTAGGACTGGGCGCCGTATACCCAGACCCGTTGTCCGATGCGGCGGGCGTCGACCTGGGCGCCCACGGCGTCGATGACTCCGGCGGCGTCGCTGTGCGGGATCACTCGCGGGTAGGGCATGGACGAGCCGAGCCAGCCGCGCCGTTTCTTGGTGTCGCCGGGGTTGACGCCCGAGACGGTGACGCGGACGCGGACCTCGCCGGGGCCGGGGACGGGATCAGGGAGTTCACCGACGTGCAGGACATCGGCGGCGGGGCCCTGGTCGTCGTACCAGGAAGCAAGCATGGGGGTACCTCCGTGGGCGGTCAGCTCGCGGGAGCGGCGGGCGCATGTGGATCGCTGTCGGTGCATGCGGTGTCGAATGCGGGCGGCTTCTCCCCGAGGGTCTCGCGCAGCCAGGTCCGTTCGGCGCGGCTGGTGGCGCGGGCGGTGAGCAGCATGCCCCGCCGGTAGGGGTCGGCGATCTCCTCGGCACGCAGGGGCCGCTCGTTGTCGTAGAAGAAGCTCGCCGGTTCTTCCAGGAACTCCAGCCGTCTGCGCAGCACCGCGTGCTGTTCGGCCGCGTCGGGCAGGTGGGAGAGGAAGGCCAGGACGATGTAGAACCGGGTGAAGTCGGTGATCTCGTGGTCGGCGGGCTTGCGCAGCCGCTGAAGCATTTCGGCCCGTCCGGCCGCGGTCAGGCTGAGCACGTATCGGGCCGCCCCCGCGGCTGGGTCGGCGCGCCGCTCGATCAAGCCCGCCCTGGTCAGGCGATTGATCGCCGGATACAGGCTGCCGTCACTGACCGGCCGCGTATAGCCGGTCAGCTGTGAGACGCGGCGGCGCAGCTCGTGTCCAGGCAGGGGTCCCTCGGCGAGGAAGCCGAGTATCGCGAGTTCCAGCATGAGTCCATCTTCGCACGCGAACATCGAATCGATGCAAACATCGATTCGATGTTACGCTCGCAGGTACCAGCCCAAACGTCTCTGGAGAGGCACAGCAAGATGCCATCGCAGTCCACCGAGTCAGTGATGAACCGTTTCGTCGAGTTCATCAACGCGGGCAACGAGGATCTCGCCCGCGAGGTCATTTCTCCAGACGCGGTGTTCCACGCGCCAAGCCACCCGGAACCACTGCGGGGGCCCGATGGGTACCTGGAAGTCATCGGGATGATGCGCAGCGCCTTCCCCGACGTCCAGTGGACACTGGAGGAGACAGTCACCGAAGGCGACACTGTGGCCGCGCGGTTCACCATGCGGGGAACCCACGACGGTGAATTCTTCGGGATCCCGGCGAGCGGCAACAAGATCTCGGTGCAGGCCATGAACTTCTACTACCTGGCCGACGGCCGGATCGTCGGCGAACGGGGCCAGCCCGATCTCCTCGGGGTGATGCAGCAGATCGGTGCCGTACCGGCGCCGTGAACCTCGTAGCGCCGGGTGAGCCTTCTGCCGCGGCCCACGACATCAGGGCAGCCCGCTCCCACGGCCTGCTCGACACCCTCAACACCGGCGGCATCCAGCATCGTGCGGGAGGGCTTCGACTCCCCCCGCGTGATCGAGCGGACCCGGGGGCGGGCGAGGTTCTGACCGGTGGCGAGGGGGTGTCCGCATGGTCTGGTCCCAGTAGGCGAAGTTGGTCCTGTAGCAGCACCGCGAACGCTGCGGCGGCGCTGGCGGCCACGACGCCGACCGCCTCAACACCGACCTGGCCCAAACTGATCCCCCTTCGGCGAGACCGTCATGGCAGCAGCCAGCAGCGTCATCATGGACCGGTTACTGGGTGAGGCGGCAGGTCGAACTCGTAGGGCCTGAGCTGGCCTCGATCACAGCTGCCTCCCTCGCCGAGTGGCAGCGATCCCATGTGGTGTTGCCGGTCCCGCAGGTCAATTCGATTCCGGAGCCGTCGTAGCCACGTTTTCAGCTTGTACATGCGCCGAACGGGCCGGAGGGTTTTCCCTCCGGCCCGTTCGGGTTTTCCGTACCGCTGTCAGATGCTCAGGCGGGGCACCGGGGGAGGTGAGGCCCGGCCGCTGCCTCGCTGTGCCGCTGTTCCCCCGTGAGCCTGCCCCCGGCTTGCCGGACGGCCGGTGGCCGTGGCTGATCGGACGGTGGCGGCTGCTGCTCGGGCCTCGGCCGAAGAGAGATTCACACACTGCCTGACGGCTCGAAGAGCTTCAGGCGACACGAACCGGATCACGAGCCACTAAATGGCATCCTGCTGTTCCAGCCATTTCGTAATCGCCTGGTTCGTTTCTTCCGGCTTCTCTTGCTGGATCCAATGACCGCAATCCAGATTGACCACTTCCACATGGGGGACGAACTCTGCCAGCTTTTCAGATCTCTGGACCGCATCCCGGTCGCCGTAGATCATGAGTGTGGGCTGCTGGATGATCGGGTCCACGTCCGCCAGCAAGCGCCAGTTGCGGTCAAGGTTCCTGTACCAATTCACACTCCCCGTGAACCCTGTCGATTCGAAGGCGGAGACGAAAACGGCCAGTTCGCTGTCGCTCATGACGGGATCACCGAGTGGCGTTTCCGCTCTGGCGAGATCGATCAGCGCCATACCCGGCTGAGGCTCCCTGGGGGGCTCGTTCTTCCGGTACATGTTGCGAAGGAACTGGAAGGTGTTCTCCTCGAACACGGCGTCCGCGACGCCTGGCTGCCGATTGAAGTGGACGAAATAGAAGTCGCTGCCAAGCACATCTTCCATGAACTCGATCCAGGGCTTTTCTCCGCGCTCCTGGTAAGGCAAGCTCAGGTTGATCACTTTGTTTACACGGTTCGGATGCAGCAGGGTCAGTCCCCAGACGACCATTGCACCCCAGTCATGACCGACAAAGGTGGCATCTTCGTATCCGTAGTGATCGAGAAGTGCGACGAGATCACCCGACAGGTGTTCAATGTCGTAGTCCGTCACTTCGGTCGGACGGGATGAGTTCCCATAACCCCGCTGGTTCGGGACGATGACATGGTAGCCCGCTGCGGCGAGGGCGGGCATCTGATGGCGCCAGGAAAAGGCGTGCTCCGGCCAGCCATGACAGAGCACAATGGGCTTTCCGGCATTCTGCCGGCCTGCTTCAAAGACTTCAAGCTCCACACCGTTGACCGAAATAAGGGTGGGCTTGGGGAAATCGGCTGGATCGAACATTGCATTTCCTCTCTCTTTTCGCACCCCCGACGGGCCGGGGGCCGATACGGCCGTGGGCAGTGGGACCCGCCGGTGAGGCCATGTCGCCATCCTGCCGACTGAAACCGGTCATCCCATGACCGGTTTTTGTGGAAGTGTCGTCGGCATGCGAACCGACCGGCTGGTGGCCGTCCTCCTCCTGCTGCAACGGCGCGAGCAGGTGACAGCAGCAGAGGTCGCCCGAGAGCTGGAGGTCTCCGAGCGCACCGCCCGCCGCGACCTCGACGCCCTGGCCATGGCGGGGGTGCCCGTGTACTCCCTGCAGGGCCGAAGCGGCGGCTGGCGCCTCGTGGGCGGCGCCCGCACCGACCTGTCCGGGCTGACCGCCAGCGAGGCCCGCGCCCTGTTCCTGGTCGCCGGCCCGGCCTCGGCCGCGACACCGGCCGTGAAAGCAGCACTGCGCAAGCTCGTCCATGCCCTGCCGGAACCCTTCCGGGTCCAGGCCGAGGCAGCAGCGTCGTCGCTGGTCATGGACCCGCAACGATGGGGGTCGAGCCGGATCGAGCACCGACCGCCCCGCTTCCTCGACGAACTCCAGGACGCGGTGATCCGCGGCGTCCAGGTACGGCTCGGCTACATCGACCGCAAAGGCACCGAAACCGAGAGAACCGTCCACCCCCTGGGCATCGTCGCCAAAGGCCCGTCGTGGTACCTCGTCTCCAACACCGAGGCAGGCCGGCGGACCTTCCGGATCGACCGCGTGTCGTCCGCCGACCCGACCGACGATCCCGTGCACCGCCCCGAGGACTTCGACCTTGCCGAGAGCTGGCACGAGATCGCCGACGAGGTCGACCGCAAGCGAACGCCCCTCGAAATCCAGGCGGTATGCGCGCCCCACGGGATAGGCCTGCTCCGGATGGCGCTCGGCGGTCGGCTCGAGGTGGGAGGTTCCATGACCGACGGCCGCATCGAGGTCGTGATCCGCGGCCACAACGAGTACATGCTCGCCGGCGAGCTTGCCGGGCTGGTCGAATGGATCGAGGTGACTGGCCCTCGGGGTGTGCGAGACCACATGGCCTCGATCGGCAACGCGCTCGTTGAGCGATACGGCTGAGACCGTCCCACCGTGTCGAAGTGCGGATCGTGGAGGCGTCCTCGCGGAAAGCGGTGTCCCGGACGAAGTGGAGCCTGTTTTCGATCACCCAGCGCGCCCTCGAGATCGTCGCGATGCGTTCCGGGGACGCCTGCCGATGCCGACTGGTCAGATCGGTGATCACGTAGACGGTCTCGCGGCTCTGCTTGCCGGTCTTGGTGTCGGTGCGGTGGCGTACGACCTTGACGACCTGGGCGGCGTAGAACTTCGCCGTCACCTCGCCCCAGGGCAGGGTCCGCATCTGTTCGAA
Organism: Streptomyces sp. NBC_00576; assembly: GCF_036345175.1. Classification (NCBI taxonomy): domain Bacteria; kingdom Bacillati; phylum Actinomycetota; class Actinomycetes; order Kitasatosporales; family Streptomycetaceae; genus Streptomyces; species Streptomyces sp. NBC_00576. Next base: position 8,317,669 of record NZ_CP107780.1, read on the forward strand.
GAGGTTCTTCTGGTTCCGTTTCACCGTGAAGGCGTCGTGCTGAGTGCGCAATGAGTCCCCGGTCACCGTGACTCCTTGCAGTTCATAGGGGTCCAACAGGGTGGCGAAGCACGTGATCTCGTTCGTCCTCGATCCGGTCGGCGGCGGGCGGGGCGGGGGAGCCGTCCTGACCACGAGGAACCGGTCGCTGCCGAGGTCCATCACGACTTGGACGTCCCTGCCCTGGGCGCGCTGGGCGGCGGCGAACTCTTCCGCCGGCCCGCGGGGGACTCCGGCGGGGAACCGCTCCAGGACGCTGCGGGACTGCACAGTGTCCGTGTCCATCACTCGTCACCGCCGTTCACACGCTCGTGGATCTCGATCAGCGTGCCGATGGCGTCGGGGCTCTCCGCCATGCCGGTCGAGGACCGTCTCCTGCAGTGCTCGCACCGGTGCGGGGGCGAGGACCGTCCAGGGCGTCGACGGTGAGCCGGGCGGGCTCCGCCGGGTTGCCGGACCGGGTGAGGATCCCGGAGACGTGGAGCAACTCCCCGGGCTGGATCTTGGTGAGCAGGGAGTACGCGATCCGGGCGTTGCCAGAGTGTCGAGGTAGCCGTCGTCCGAGGTTGTCCACAGGTCGCTGTTCGCGTTCTGGCGGGTGTGCGAGCATGGAGGGGAGAACGGAAAGACAGACTCTCGGCCCGGAATGAATCCGCGGCCCCGCCGGTTGCACTCGTCGGCAAGCAGTCTCCGTACAACCCGGGAGAGATGTAGATGTCCGTATCGGACGAGACCAGCACCGTCACCGACGGCATCATCCTGTCCGACGCCGCTGCGGCGAAGGTCAAGGCCCTGCTCGACCAGGAAGGCCGCGAGGACCTCGCCCTGCGTGTCGCGGTCCAGCCCGGCGGTTGCTCGGGTCTGCGCTACCAGCTGTTCTTCGACGAGCGTTCCCTCGACGGTGATGTCCTCAAGGACTTCGACGGTGTGAAGGTCGTCACCGACCGTATGAGCGCTCCCTACCTCGGCGGCGCCTCGATCGACTTCGTCGACACGATCGAGAAGCAGGGCTTCACGATCGACAACCCGAACGCGACGGGCTCCTGCGCCTGCGGCGACTCCTTCAGCTAGGCCCAGAGTCGTACGCACGTCATTCGCGTGAAGGCGGCGCCCCCTTTGACGGGGGCGCCGCCTTCACGCGTACGGGGTAAGGCCTGCGGACTACTCCCGGACTACTTCTTGGCGAAATCGCCCTCGGGGATCGCCTGCCCGTCCGCCCCCACGACCTTCCGATCACCCAGCGGCTCGTCCAGCTGCACGGTCTCGTACGTCGCCTTGGCAAGCATGATGCAGACCTTGCCCTTCTCGGTCGTCGAGGTCACGGTCACCGTCACCTCGCCGTCCTCCTTCGCCGACGCCGAGTACTTGCTGCACACCCCGCCCCAGAAGCCCACGGTCAGCTCCTTGCCGTCGCCGGAGACCGTGTAGCCCTCAAGCTTCATGTCACGCGTCGTCGTCCCGGACGTCGGCTCGTCGCCCGGCGCGGTCGGCGTTGCCGTCGGGGACGGCTCCGCGCTCGTCCCGGAACCGGCCCCGGCCAGATACCGGGGGTCGATCGCCGGATACGTCACTGTGAAGCCCTCGGCGGCACCCTGGGCCCGTACCTCGAACAGCCACGACGGCACCAGCGCCGGCTGCCCGGCCACGGAGTGCGAGGCCAGCCCGAACACCGCCTTGTCGACGGTGAGCGACTCCTTCTGCCGCGTCGTCGTACCGCACGGCGCCTCCAGGCGGTCCTTCAGCGGTACGGGACTGGCGCAGCCGCCGATGCCCATGCGGTGCTCGGGAGTCGCCCCGGCCCCCGGCTCGTTGAGCAGGGCCAGCGTCGCCTTGGCGCCGAGCACCGGATACGTGTCGCTCTTCACCGGTGTCGCCAACTGGCCGCTGCCGCCCACCACTTCGCCCTGCGCGCTGACCTGGATGCCGGTCGTCCAGCCGTACGTGGGCAGTCCGCCGACCACCGGGTCTGCGTTCACCACCCGCTGGGTGCCCATGAGCTGGCTCGCGTCCAGCTTCGCGTCGTCCTGGCCGACCGCCTTCAGGATCGGCGCCGCGGCCTTCTTGGCTGCCGCCTCGCTCACCGGATCCACGGTCTTCCCGGCGGCGGCGCCTGAGCCCTGCACGCACACGGTCGTGCCCTTGCAGTTGTCGGAGCCCCCAGCCAGATACCGGCTGAAGGACCAGGTCCCCGGCGCCAGCTTGCTCACCCGCAGGATCGGACCCGTGCCGTCCTTCGCCGTGCCGACCAGCCAGCCGTCGGCCTCCGTCACCGGCTTCCCCTCGACGCCGAGCGCCTTGGCCAGCCGGGTCACGTCGGCGGCCGTGATCGTTTCCTCGGAGCTCTTCGCCGTTGTGTACACCGGCGCCGAAGCGGGCCCGGCGGGCAGCGCGCCGTCCGCCCGGTAGGTCACGCCGTTCGGGTCGGGCTCACCAGGCGCGATGCCGTTCGTACCGCCCGTGTCACCCGTACCACCGTCGGTGTAGCCGTCGAGGGCCAGCGGCGGGGGAGTGGTGCCGTCGCCGCCGGGCGCGGACGTGTCCGTACGGTCGTCGTCGCCCGAGCCGCCGGTCAGGCTGGTGGCGAGGTACGCCCCGCCGCCCCCGACGAGCAGGACCGCGGCGGCGACCGAGGCGACGAGCACCGGGGACCGGCGCCGGGACGGGCGCTCGGCGCCGTTCTCCTCCGGCGCGGCCTCGGTGGTGCCGTCCGCTTCGGCCTTGCCGGCCTTCTCGTCGGCGTCGTCGTGATCGGGTCGCTCGGTGTTCACCGCATCGCTCCTTCGGCTCCCAGCTGTCCCGGCTGTCCCGACCGGCCCGGCCCTGTCACCGACAGGCACCGAGGGGTCGTACACCGCGTCCTCTTTACGGGGGACAGCGATGGGACGCAGCGGGGGAGCGCACGGTTCCCGTCGAGCGCTGGTCGAGTGCTGGTCGGGGTGCTGCTGCCGCCTCGCCGTACCCGTCAGTCGCCGTAATAGGGCATCGCGTCCACCAGCCGGGCCGAGGCGAGCGGGACGGTCACCCCGTGGATACGGGACGGGGAGACGGGCAGGGCGGTGATCCTGTCCGGGGCCGCCCAGTGCGGCGCCATCCGAGCGCAGTCGCCGCGCAGGGAGGCCAGATCCCCTTCGAGGTCGTGCGGGGCGGCGCCCGGTCCTGAGCGCAGCTGCTGGACCTGAAGGGCCTGGTGGACCTTGAAGTTCGTCATACCGGAACCGTATGCACCGGATACCCGGCCGAGAAAGATCTACTATCGGGTAGTTTTGCCGCTACAGCGAGCACGGGCGGACCGGGTAGCGTGAACTGTCAACCCGCCTCCCCTCGCAGGAGAGTGTCCTCGCCGTGCGTATCGCAGTCACCGGCTCCATCGCCACCGACCACCTCATGACCTTCCCCGGCCGTTTCGCCGACCAGCTCGTAGCGGATCAGCTGCACACGGTCTCGCTCTCGTTCCTGGTCGACAACCTCGACGTACGCCGGGGTGGCGTGGGCGCGAACATCGCCTTCGGCATGGGCCAGCTCGGCACCAGGCCGATCCTGGTCGGGGCCGCCGGCGCCGACTTCGACGAGTACCGCGCCTGGCTGGACCGCCACGGCGTGGACACCGACTCGGTGCGTATCTCCGAGACGCTGCACACCGCCCGTTTCGTGTGCACCACCGACGCCGACCACAACCAGATCGGCTCCTTCTACACCGGCGCCATGAGCGAGGCCCGGCTGATCGAGCTGAAGACCGTCGCCGACCGCGTGGGCGGCCTGGACCTGGTCTCGATCGGCGCGGACGACCCGGAGGCGATGCTCCGCCACACCGAGGAGTGCCGCACCCGGTCCATCCCGTTCGCCGCCGACTTCTCCCAGCAGATCGCCCGCATGGGCGGCGACGACATCAAGGTCCTGCTGGAGGGCGCCGCGTACCTCTTCTCGAACGAGTACGAGAAGGGCCTCATCGAGTCGAAGACCGGCTGGTCCGACGCCGAGATCCTCGCCAAGGTCGGCACCCGGGTGACCACCCTCGGCTCCCGGGGCGTACGCATCGAACGCGACGGTCAGGAGCCGATCGAGGTCGGCTGCCCGGACGAGGAGGCCAAGGTCGAGCCCACGGGCGTCGGCGACGCCTTCCGCGCCGGCTTCCTGTCCGGCCTGGCGTGGGACGTCTCCCTGGAGCGTGCCGCACAGATCGGCTGCATGCTCGCCACCCTGGTCATCGAGACGGTCGGCACCCAGGAGTACCAGCTCCGCCGCGGCCACTTCATGGACCGCTTCCGCAAGGCGTACGGCGACGACGCGGCGACCGAGGTCCAGCAGCACCTGAAGTGAGTCAGGAGAGCCGGCGGACCAGATAGGCCGCGCCCCGGTCCGCCGGCTCCTCACCGACGTACTCCTGCCCCCGCATCTCGCACCATGCCGGAATGTCCAGCCGCGCCGCCTCGTCGTCCGAGAGGACCCGGACCGTGCCGCCCACCGGCACATCGCCGATCCGCTTCGCCAGCTCGATCACCGGGATCGGACAGCGCCTGCCGAGGGCATCGACAACGAGCGAGTCCCCCTCGCCGACGACAGCGACCGTCACCGGAACCGGCGCGCCCAGTTTCTCCCGTACGACCGCCACCGCGCCCGGCAGGACGGACAGGAACCGGTCGACCTCCTCGGCCGGGGTCCCGACCGGCAACGACACCCTCACATTGCCCTCACTCAGCACCCCCATCGCCTTCAGCACATGGCTCGGCGTCAACGTGCTGCTCGTACAGGACGATCCGGAGGAAACGGAGAAACCGGCGCGGTCCAGCTCATGCAGCAGTGTCTCCCCGTCGACATAGAGACAGGAGAAGGTGACGACTCCGGGCAGCCGCCGCACCGGATCGCCGACCACCTCGACGTCCGGAACCAGTTGCGGCACCCGCGCCCGGATCCGCTCCGTCAGCTCCCGCAGTCGCACCGCCTCCTGGGCCGCCTCGGCCCGCACCGCGCGGAGCGAGGCCGCCGCCGCGACGATCGCCGGAAGGTTCTCGAACCCGGCCGCCCGACCCGACTCCCGTTCGTCCACGGGCCCTTGAACCGCGAACCGCACCCCCTTGCGCACGGCAAGCAGTCCCACCCCGGAAGGCCCACCCCATTTATGGGCACTGGCGGCCAACAGCGACCAGGGCCCCGCGACCGCCGCCCACCCCAACGACTGCGCCGCGTCCACCAGCAACGGCACCCCGGCCGCCCGGCACATCTCGGCCACCTCGGCCACCGGCTGCTCAGTCCCCACCTCGTGGTTGGCCGACTGGAGACAGGCCAGCGCGGTGTCGGGCCGTACGGCAGCCTCGTACGCCTCGGCGGTCACGGCACCGGCGCGATCCACGGCGACAGTCGTCACCTCACCGCCTGCCGCCTCCCATTCCTCAGCCGAATGGAGCACCGACGAGTGTTCGACCGCCGACACGATCAGGTGACGTCCAACGCGGCGCCGCCCCGCGAGAGCGCCCGCGACACCGACATGCACGGCCCGAGTACCGGACGACACGAACGTCAGCTCATCGGAACGGCACCCGACCGCCTCGGCGGCAGCCTCCCGAGCGGCATCCAGCAACATCCGGGCCCGCCGCCCCTCCCTGTACAAACGTGCGGGATCCGCCCACCCCTCATCGAGCGAGGCCAGCAGAGCCTGCCGGGCAACGGGATGGAGGGGAGCTGAGGAGGCGGCATCAAAGTAGGACACACCCCAACGCTAAGTCCTCGACAAGGGGCAGCGGTCCCACCCCAGGGGCGCGGGGAACTGCGCGACCCACCACAGACGGCCCGCACCCGCCGTACCGCCGATGCCTCCCACCCACTGGGCGCCCAACCCCCCGTCAGAACACCCCATCCCACCCCTTCGGGGTGACCCACGGCGCGTTGGGGACCCTCCCCGCGCGACCCCAAAAAGCGTCCAGTAGGGTTTGGTCCGCATAAACATCCAAACCCCTGCCCGACGCAGGGCGGCGACCGACCACCGAGAAGTCAGGCCGCAGCCAACCCGCGCGGGCGAGACTCTCGGGAAGGCGCTACGTGAGTCCCAACGGCTCCGACCTCCCCCACGCCCTGGGGGGCGCGGGCGGTACCCCCACGCCGCGGCGCCCGTTGCGGCGGAAGCTGCTGCAGGCATTGACTGCGGGCCTGGTCCTGGCGACCGCGACCGGTTGCACATACAAGGACTTCCCCCGCCTTGGTATGCCCACCCCGACCACGGAAGAGGCTCCGCGGATCCTCTCCCTGTGGCAGGGATCCTGGGCAGCCGCGCTCGCCACCGGCGTGCTGGTCTGGGGCCTGATCCTGTGGAGCGCCATGTTCCACCGGCGCAGCCGCACCAAGGTCGAAGTACCTCCGCAGACCCGGTACAACATGCCCATCGAGGCGCTGTACACCGTGGTTCCGCTGATCATCGTCTCGGTGCTCTTCTACTTCACGGCACGTGACGAGTCGAAGCTCCTCGATGTCTCCAAGAAGCCCGACCTCACGGTCAACGTCGTGGGCTTCCAATGGAGCTGGGGCTTCAACTACATCGAGAACGTCCCGGGTTCCAACGGGAACGCGGACACCGATGAGAACCTGGCCGCCATTCCGGACCGGTTCAAGAAGGACTTCCCGGCCAACGCCGGCGGTGTCTACGACGTCGGCACGCCCGGTACGGAGAACCCGGACACCCACAACCCCGGCCCGACCCTCTGGCTCCCCAAGGGCAAGACGGTCCGCTTCGTCCTCACCTCACGTGACGTCATCCACTCCTTCTGGGTGGTGCCGTTCCTGATGAAGCAGGACGTCATCCCCGGCCACACCAACGCCTTCCAGGTGACCCCCAACAAGGAGGGCACCTTCATGGGCAAGTGCGCAGAGCTTTGCGGTGTCGACCACTCCCGGATGCTGTTCAACGTGAAGGTCGTCTCCCCCGAGGCCTACGAGAAGCACCTCAAGGATCTCGCGACGAAGGGGCAGACCGGTTACATTCCCGCCGGCATCGCGCAGACGAGCCACGAGAAGAACCGGGAGACGACGAACCTGTGAGCATCACCAACGAACCCCAGGGTGCCGCCGCAGCTGAGGACTCGTACGAGAACGAGCTGCCGGTACGGCGCAAGCAGCCCGGCAACGTGGTCATCAAGTGGCTCACCACCACGGACCACAAGACGATCGGCACGCTGTATCTGGTGACGTCGTTCGCGTTCTTCTGCATCGGTGGCGTGATGGCGCTGTTCATGCGCGCCGAGCTGGCCCGGCCGGGTCTGCAGATCATGTCGAACGAGCAGTTCAACCAGGCGTTCACGATGCACGGCACGATCATGCTGCTGATGTTCGCGACGCCGCTGTTCGCCGGTTTCACCAACTGGATCATGCCGCTGCAGATCGGCGCCCCCGACGTCGCGTTCCCGCGGCTGAACATGTTCGCCTACTGGCTGTACCTGTTCGGCTCGACGATCGCGGTCGGCGGCTTCCTCACCCCCTCGGGTGCGGCCGACTTCGGCTGGTTCGCCTACTCCCCGCTCTCCGACGCGGTCCGCTCCCCGGGCATCGGCGCCGACCTGTGGATCATGGGTCTGGCCTTCTCCGGCTTCGGCACCATCCTCGGCGCGGTCAACTTCATCACCACGATCATCTGCATGCGCGCACCGGGCATGACCATGTTCCGCATGCCGATCTTCGTGTGGAACGTGCTGCTGACCGCGGTCCTCGTCCTGCTGGCCTTCCCCGTCCTCGCCGCCGCGCTGTTCGCGCTGGAGGCGGATCGGAAATTCGGCGCACACATCTTCGATGCCGCCAATGGTGGTGCCCTGTTGTGGCAGCACCTGTTCTGGTTCTTCGGGCATCCAGAGGTGTACATCATCGCGCTGCCGTTCTTCGGCATCATCAGCGAGGTCATCCCGGTCTTCTCCCGCAAGCCGATGTTCGGCTACATGGGCCTGATCGGCGCGACCATCGCCATCGCGGGCCTGTCCGTGACGGTGTGGGCCCACCACATGTACGTCACCGGCGGAGTCCTCCTGCCGTTCTTCTCCTTCATGACGTTCCTCATCGCCGTACCGACAGGCGTGAAGTTCTTCAACTGGATCGGCACCATGTGGAAGGGGTCCTTGTCGTTCGAGACCCCGATGCTGTGGGCCACCGGCTTCCTGATCACCTTCACCTTCGGTGGTCTCACCGGTGTCATCCTGGCTTCGCCGCCGATGGACTTCCACGTCTCGGACTCCTACTTCGTGGTGGCGCACTTCCACTACGTCGTCTTCGGGACGGTCGTGTTCGCGATGTTCTCCGGCTTCCACTTCTGGTGGCCGAAGATGACCGGCAAGATGCTCGACGAGCGCCTCGGCAAGATCACGTTCTGGACGCTGTTCATCGGCTTCCACGGCACCTTCCTCGTCCAGCACTGGCTGGGCGCCGAGGGCATGCCGCGCCGGTACGCGGACTATCTCGCGGCGGACGGGTTCACCGCGCTGAACACGATCTCGACGATCAGTTCGTTCCTGCTCGGTCTGTCCGTGCTCCCGTTCCTCTACAACGTGTGGAAGACCGCGAAGTACGGCAAGAAGGTCGAGGTCGACGACCCGTGGGGCTACGGCCGCTCGCTGGAGTGGGCGACATCCTGCCCGCCCCCGCGTCACAACTTCCTCACCCTGCCGCGGATCCGCAGCGAATCCCCGGCGTTCGACCTGCACCACCCTGAGATCGCAGCGCTGGACCAGCTGGAGAACGCCGGGCACGGCGAGAAGGCTCTCGCCGGCGGCAAGGAGGCGGGCAAGTGAAGGTCCAGGGCAAGATGTTCATCTGGCTCGCCGTCTTCGTCCTCGCCATGGCGATCGTCTACGGCGTGTGGTCGAAGGAGCCGGCGGGCACCACGGCGCTCTTCCTGGCCTTCGGCCTGTGCATCATGGTCGGCTTCTACCTGGCCTTCACGGCCCGGCGGGTCGACGCGGGCGCCCAGGACAACAAGGAAGCGGACATCGCGGACGACGCCGGCGAGGTCGGGTTCTTCAGCCCGCACAGCTGGCAGCCGCTCTCGTTGGGCATCGGTGGCGCGCTCCTCTTCCTGAGCGTCGCGATCGGCTGGTGGCTGGCGTACTTCGCGGCCCCGATCCTCCTGATCGGTCTGTGGGGCTGGGTCTTCGAGTACTACCGCGGTGAGAACCGCACCCAGTAACACGCACAGTGCTCAGGGGAGCCCGGACACTCCGTCAGGAGGATCCGGGCTCCCTCTTTTGCCACGCCCTCGTTCCCTCGCACGGATCACCCGCCGCGCCGAGGCCGCCACACGTTCATAGCGTGAGGGCATGAGGCATTCACCGCGTAACCGTACGGTCGTCAGCTGCACCCTCCTGGTGGCCGCCCTGGGCACGTCCGCCAGCGCCTGCGGCTCCGACGGCCATCCCCTCTCGGCGAAGCCGTACGACGCGGCTGAGCAGATCTCCTTCGGCGACTCTGTCGGCGACGGCAAGAAGGCCGACCCCGACAAGCCCCTGGAGGTCACCTCCGAGGACTCCGACGACCGCATCACGGACGTCACCGCCGTCGACGCGGCGGGACGCTACGTGGCGGGCGAACTCTCCGCCGACGGCAGCCGCTGGCACAGCACCTCCCCCCTGGCCGCAGGCGCCCACTACACGGTCCGGGTGAGCACGGAGGACGAGGACGGCGCCCCCGGCCGCGAGACCCGTACCTTCCAGACCAGCAGGCCCACCACCAAGAAGCGCCTGAACGTCACCTTCGGCCCGAAGAAGGGCACGTACGGCGTGGGCCAGCCGGTGACGGCCGAACTCAGCGAACCCGTGCGGGGAAAGGCACAGCGCGCGATAGTCGAGCGCGCCCTCAAGGTGGACTCGTTCCCCAGCGCAGAGGGCGCGTGGCACTGGGTGGACGACAAGGAACTCCACTACCGTCCCAAGGAGTACTGGCCCGCCCGGGCAACCGTCCAGGTGCACAGCAACCTGCCCGGCATCAAGATCGGTGACCGTCTCTGGGGCGGCAAGGCCAAGCCCCTGAAGCTCACCATCGGCGACCGGGTCGTCGCGATCACGGACGCGTCGTCCCACGAGATGACCGTCTACAAGAACGACAAGGTGATCAACACCATCCCCGTCACCACGGGCAAGCCCGGCTTCGACACCCGCAACGGCGTCAAGGTCGTACTCGGCAAGGAGTACTTCGTACGGATGCGCGGCACCAGCATCGGCATAGCCGAGGGCAGCGCCGACTCGTACGACCTGCCCGTCTACTACGCCACCAGGGTGACCTGGAGCGGCGAGTACGTCCACGCCGCCCCCTGGTCCGAGGGCTCCCAGGGCTCCGCCAACGTCAGCCACGGCTGCACGGGCATGAGCACCGGCAATGCCGAGTGGTTCTTCGACAACGTCCGCGAGGGCGACGTCGTCAAGGTCGTCAACTCCGACGGCAACACCATGGAAACCTTCGGCAACGGCTTCGGCGACTGGAACCTGGACTGGAAGAAGTGGCAGGGCGGCAGCGCTCTCATCAGCGGCACAGCAGCAGGTACGACTCCAGAACAAACGGCAAGGCTACGACCGGCATCGGCATGAGGGGCTTTCAGGGGCGCGGGGCTGTGACATTCGTGGCTCCGCCGCGGGGTGTGACAAGCCACAGCGCACCCGCACCCGCCAACCGAACCGCGCCCTCACCCCACTAGGCGCTCAAAGCCCTCTTCGACCGCAGCAGAGAAGCCAACGCCGACGCGAACTCCACCGGATCCACCGGCAAGGTGACCGCCGCGTCGGCCCGACTCCACGTCGCCAGCCACGCGTCCTGCGGCCGCCCGATCAGCAACAGCACCGGCGGACACTCGAAAACCTCGTCCTTGATCTGCCGGCACATCCCCATGCCCCCCATGGGCACGGCCTCACCGTCCAGCACACAGACATCGATCCCGCCCTTGTCCAACTCCTTGAGCACAGCCGCAGGCGTCGCGCACTCGAGGAACTCGACCGCGGGAACGTCGGGAGCGGGCCGCCGCCCCGTCGCCAACCGCACCTGCTCGCGGGTGTTGGAGTCGTCGCTGTAGACCAGCACCGTGGCGGTCGGCTGCATTGTTCCTCCGAGACATCAGCGTCGTACGGACAGACGGACCGGGTCCGTTGGGCCGGATGCTACTCCCTTGAACACTCTGGCTGAACACCTCGTCAACACCGGCTGGATCACTGGCTGGAACACCGCTTCGAGGGCCGTCCGATGGGCCATACGGGCTGGACACACCCCGCAGACACTCCGAACGGCACCCCCCGGGGTGAGGGCGGGATAAGCGACCGACATAATGTCGGTCGTGGCGACAGCAACGACAGTAGAAACCGGGCACGCGCACCCGTCGGTCAACCGGCCGAACCTCACCAGCGTCGGAACCATCATCTGGCTGAGTTCCGAGCTGATGTTCTTCGCGGCCCTCTTCGCGATGTACTTCACCCTGCGATCGGTGACCGGTCCGGATCACTGGAAGGAGATGGCGTCAAGCCTGAACTTCCCGTTCTCCTTGACGAACACCACGATCCTGGTGCTCTCCTCCCTCACCTGCCAGCTCGGCGTGTTCGCCGCCGAGCGCGGTGATGTGAAGAAGCTCCGGATGTGGTTCATCGTCACCTTCGTGATGGGTGCGATCTTCGTCGGCGGTCAGATCTTCGAGTACACCGAGCTGGTCAAGAAGGACGGGCTCTCGCTCTCCTCCGACCCGTACGGCTCGGTGTTCTACCTGACCACCGGCTTCCACGGGCTGCACGTGACGGGTGGTCTCATCGCCTTCCTGTTCGTCCTCGGCAGGACGTACGCGGCGCGAAGGTTCACTCATGAGCAGGCGACCGCCGCGATCGTCGTGTCCTACTACTGGCACTTCGTCGACGTCGTCTGGATCGGGCTCTTCGCCACGATCTACATGATCAAGTAGCCGGGCCCGCCCGATCCTCACATCGGGTCCGCCCGATACCTCCAGAAGACTCGACGCTGAAGATCCTGACACCGGGGTAATCCGTGAAAAAGCTCTCCGCACGACGACGCCATCCGATGGCGGCGGTCGTCGTCCTACTCATCGCGCTGGCGGCCATCGGGGGGCTGTACGGCACGCTCGCACCCGCGGGCAAGGCAAACGCCGATGAGACCGCCCAGTCCCTCACCATCACCGAGGGCCAGCGGCTGTACTCCGTGGGCTGCGCCAGCTGCCACGGCACCGGCGGTAAGGGGTCCTCCGACGGTCCGAGCCTCGTGGGTGTCGGCGCCGCGGCGGTCGACTTCCAGGTGGCGACCGGCCGCATGCCGGCCGCGACCTCGCAGGGCGCGCAGATCCCGAAGAAGAAGAACATCTACTCGCAGGCGCAGATCGACCAGCTCGCGACGTACATCGCGTCGCTGGGTGCCGGTCCGTCCGTGCCGACCGACGAGCAGTACGGCCCCAACGGCGCGGACATCGCCAAGGGTGGCGAGCTCTTCCGCACCAACTGCGCCCAGTGCCACAACTTCACCGGCAAGGGCGGTGCGCTCACGCACGGCAAGTTCGCCCCGGACCTTGAGGGTGTCGACCCGAAGCACATCTACGAGGCCATGCAGACCGGCCCGCAGAACATGCCGTCCTTCCCCGACACGACGCTGTCGGAGAAGAACAAGAAGGACATCATCGCGTACCTCGACGCGGTCAACAGTGAGGACACCGTTGAGCCCGGCGGCCTCGGTCTGGGCGGTCTCGGACCGGTCAGTGAGGGCCTGTTCAGCTGGATCTTCGGCCTCGGTGCGCTGATCGCGGTCGCCGTTTGGGTCGCCGCTCGGACCGCAAAGGCCAAGAAGTCATGAGTAGCCAAGACATTCCAGAAGAGAACCTGCCCGCTGCGCAGGAAACCGAACACGGCGCCGTGGGCGTCGCGGACGAGAAGAACCCGTTCGCGGACCCGGGGCTGCCGCCCCACGAACACCGCGTCCAGGACATCGACGAGCAGGCCGCCAAGCGGTCCGAGCGTGCGGTCGCCTTCCTGTTCACGCTGTCGATGCTGGCCACCGTCGCCTTCATCGCCTCATACGTGGCGATCCCGGCCGACAAGGCGATCTACGTCTTCCCGATCGGGCACCTCAGCGCGCTGAACTTCGCGCTGGGGATCTCCCTCGGCCTGGCGCTCTTCCTGATCGGCGCGGGCGCGGTCCACTGGGCCCGCACCCTGATGTCCGACGAGGAACTCGTCGACGAGCGGCACGCGATCTCCGCGCCGCCCGAGGTCAAGGCGAAGGTCCTGGCCGACTTCAAGCAGGGCGCCAAAGAGTCCGCGATCGGCCGGCGCAAGCTGGTCCGCAACACGATGTTCGGTGCGCTGGCCCTGTTCCCGCTCTCCGGCGTCATGCTGCTGCGCGACCTCGGCCCGCTGCCCGGCACGAAGCTCCGCCACACCATGTGGTCCAAGGGCAAGCAGCTCGTCAACATGAACACGAACGAGCCGCTGCGTCCCTCGGACATCGCGGTCGGTTCGCTCACCTTCGCCAAGCCCGAGGGCCTGGAGGAGGACGACCACGAGTTCCAGACCGAGATCGCCAAGGCCGCCCTGATGATCGTCCGCATCCAGCCGGACAACATCAAGGACAAGCGCGAGCTCGACTGGTCCTACCAGGGCATCGTGGCGTACTCGAAGATCTGCACCCACGTCGGTTGCCCGATCTCCCTGTACGAGCAGCAGACGCACCACGTGCTCTGCCCCTGCCACCAGTCCACCTTCGACCTCTCCGACGGCGCCCGGGTGATCTTCGGCCCCGCCGGTCACGCCCTGCCGCAGCTGCGCATCGGCGTGAACGACGAGGGCTACCTTGAGGCGCTCGGCGACTTCTCCGAGCCCGTCGGTCCTGCCTTCTGGGAGCGCGGATGAGCACTACGGCAAACACAGACGCGCGTTCGTCGCGTGAGAAGGCACCCGCCGGTGAGCGTGTCGCCGACTGGGCCGACGGCCGGCTGGGGATCTACTCCCTGGCCAAGGCCAACATGCGCAAGATCTTCCCCGACCACTGGTCGTTCATGCTGGGCGAGGTCTGCCTCTACAGCTTCATCATCATCATCCTCACGGGTGTGTATCTGACGCTGTTCTTCCACCCGTCGATGAACGAGGTGGAGTACCACGGCAGCTACATCCCGCTGCAGGGCCAGCTGATGTCCGAGGCCTTCAACTCGACCATGCACATCTCCTTCGATGTGCGCGGTGGTCTGCTGATCCGGCAGATCCACCACTGGGCGGCGCTGATCTTCCTCGCCGGCATGTTCGTGCACATGATGCGCGTGTTCTTCACGGGTGCGTTCCGCAAGCCCCGCGAGGTCAACTGGCTGTTCGGGTTCCTGCTGTTCGTCCTGGGCATGTTCACCGGGTTCACCGGCTACTCGCTCCCTGACGACCTGCTCTCCGGTACCGGTGTGCGCTTCATGGAGGGCGCGGTCCTGTCCGTGCCGGTCGTGGGCACGTACCTGTCGTTCTTCCTGTTCGGCGGCGAGTTCCCCGGCGGCGACTTCGTGTCCCGGTTCTACTCGATCCACGTACTGCTGCTGCCGGGCATCATGCTCGGCCTGGTGGTCGGCCATCTGATCCTGGTCTTCTACCACAAGCACACGCAGTTCGCGGGCCCCGGAAAGACGAACAACAACGTCGTCGGCATGCCGCTGCTGCCGGTCTACATGGCCAAGGCCGGAGGCTTCTTCTTCCTGGTCTTCGGTGTCATCGCGGTCATCGCTGCCATCGCCTCGATCAACCCGATCTGGACCATGGGCCCCTACCGGCCGGACCAGGTGTCGACCGGTGCGCAGCCCGACTGGTACATGGGCTTCTCCGAGGGCCTGATCCGTGTCATGCCGGGCTGGGAGATCAACTTCTGGGGTCACACGCTCGTCCTGGGTGTGTTCATCCCGCTGATCATCTTCCCGCTGGTCCTGGTCGCGATCGCGGTCTACCCGTTCATCGAGTCCTGGGTCACCGGCGACAAGAGCGAGCACCACATCCTGGACCGCCCGCGCAACGCGCCGACCCGTACGGGCTTCGGTGTCGCGTGGATCACCTGGTACATGGTGCTGCTGATCGGTGGTGGAAACGACCTCTGGGCCACGCACTTCCACCTGTCGATCAACGCGATCACCTGGTTCGTACGGATCGCGTTCTTCGTCGCCCCGGTCCTCGCGTTCATCGCCACCAAGCGGATCTGCCTCGGCCTCCAGCGCCGCGACAAGGACAAGGTGCTGCACGGCCGCGAGTCCGGCATCATCAAGCGTCTGCCGCACGGTGAGTTCATCGAGGTGCACGAGCCGCTCAGCCAGGAGGCCCTGCACACCCTCACCGCGCACGAGCAGTACGCGCCGGCCGCGATCGGCGTGACCGTCGATGAGAACGGTGTCGAGCGCAAGGTGAAGGGCACGGAGAAGCTGCGCGCCAAGCTCAGCAAGTCGTACTACGGCGAGGACAGCCAGATCGCCAAGCCCACCGCCGAGGAGTACAAGGAGATCACGAGCGGCCACGGCCACCACTGATCACCCCGCTTCGCCACACACGGCAGAAGGGCCCCGTCCGTACACCGGACGGGGCCCTTCGCCGTGCCGCCGGGCTGGATAGGGTGTTCCCATTCCACTAGGAGTCCCGCGGAGTTCCGCAGGGACTTACCCCAGGAGCGGCAAATGAGCGCTGTGAACCCCGCCGGAGGCGATACCGCGGCGGTCCGTTCCTGGCCCCGCGTACTGAACGGCCTGCTCGACGGCCATGACCTGAGCGCCGCCGACACCGCCTGGGCGATGAACCTGATCATGCGCGGTGAGGCCACCGACGCGCAGATCGCCGGGTTCGTGGTGGCACTGCGGGCCAAGGGTGAAACCGTCGAGGAGATCTCGGGGTTCGTCGAGGCGATGTACGAGCACGCCAACGTGATCGAGGTGCCGGGGCCGACCGTCGACATCGTCGGCACCGGCGGCGACGGCGCCAACACGGTGAACATCTCCACCATGTCGGCGATCGTCATCGCCGGCACGGGCGCCAAGGTCGTCAAGCACGGTAACCGGGCGGCCTCCTCGGCCTCCGGGGCGTCGGACGTGCTGGGGCAGCTCGGAGTCAATCTGGAGCTGACGCCGAAGCGGGTGGCCGAGGTGGCCGAGGAAGCCGGGATCACCTTCTGCTTCGCGGCCAAGTTCCATCCGGCGATGCGTCATGTGGGCGCCGCGCGAGGCCAGTTGGGCATCCGGACGGTCTTCAACATCCTGGGCCCGCTGACCAACCCCGCCAAGGTCAGGGCGCAGGCGGTCGGGGTCGCCGACCCCCGGATGGCGCCCATCGTCGCCGGTGTCTTCGCCGAGCGCGGCAACTCGTCCCTGGTGTTCCGGGGCGACGACGGCCTCGACGAACTGACGATCACCGCCACCTCCCGGGTGTGGGTCGTCCGGGACGGCAAGGTGACGGAGGAGACCTTCGACCCGCGCGACGTGGGCATCGAACTGGTCCCGGTGGAGGCGCTGCGCGGCGGCGACGCCTCCTACAACGCGGCGGTCGCCCGGCGGCTGCTGGACGGCGAGACCGGGCCCGTACGGGATGCCGTGCTGCTCAACTCGGCGGCCGCACTGGTGGCGCTGGACCCGGGGCCGGGTTCACTGGCCGAACAGATCGGCGCCGGGATGGCGCGGGCCGCGGAATCCGTCGACTCCGGGGCGGCGAAGCGGACGCTGGAGCGGTGGGCGGCGGCCAGCAACGCGTAGCGCTTCCTCGATTCCCCTCTTTCTCTCTTCCCCGCTTCTCTTGCCTTCTTGTTGATGGGCGTCCCGCGATCCGGACACGGGTTGCGGGGCGTCGATCACTTCACGTACGTTCTGTACCAGGTCATGAGTGACAGTCATGAGGCCCCGGCCGACTGTCCGGCAACCCTCCGTCCGTGGCGGGGTGCCCCGGGATGAAGACCAGGCCGTAGGCAGCAAGGCTTACGGCAAGCGCGGGCCCCTCTCGATACCAGGGGTCCTGGTCGTTCGAGGGAGTCTTCCGTGAGCAAGCGAATGCGATAGGGCTGCCGAGCCCCGCCTCCGCGCACCCTTTTCACCTTTTTCCTGTGCTGAGCCACGTCCGCTCGCACAGCGATTCCTCTTGCCTCTCACGGGAGTTCGCCATGTCTGTCTCCACCCTTGCCGCCGACCAGGCCGTTTGCTGTGACATTTCGGGGCCTTTGGCTGTTCTGGGCCGTGATGTCACCGTCCCGCTCGTCACCGGCGGCGAGGTCAACTACGCGGCGCTCGACTACGCCGCCAGCGCGCCCGCCCTCCAGCGGGTCTGGGACGACGTGGCCGCGTACGCGCCCTACTACGGCAGCGTGCACCGGGGTGCCGGCTACCTCTCCCAGCTGTCGACGGACCTCTTCGAGAACGCCCGCAGGACGGTCACGGAGTTCCTGGACTGCCGCGCCGACGACCAGCTGATCTTCACTCGGTCCACCACCGACTCCCTCAACCTCCTCGCCGCCGCCCTCCCCGACGGCTGCCAGGTCTTCGTCTTCGAGACCGAGCACCACGCCTCCCTGCTGCCCTGGCAGAACGCGCAGGTCACCTACCTCGACGCCCCGCGCACCCCCCAGCAGGCCGTGGCCACCCTTAAGGAGGCCCTCGCCGCCCGTACCGCATCTGTTCAGGGGGGCCAGGGCCCGGCCCTCGTCTGCGTCACCGGCGCCTCCAACGTCACCGGTGAGCTGTGGCCCGTACGGGAGCTGGCCGACGCCGCCCACGCGCACGGTGCCCGGATCGTCCTTGACGCCGCCCAGCTGGCCCCGCACCACCCGGTCTCCGTCCAGGACCTGGACGTCGACTGGGTCGCCTTCTCCGGCCACAAGCTGTACGCGCCCTTCGGCTCCGGTGTCCTGGCCGGCCGCGCCGACTGGCTGCGCGCCGCCGACCCGTACCTCGCCGGGGGCGGCGCCAGCCGCAAGGTCACGCGGCGCACGGACGGGGGAGTGGACGTGGAGTGGCACGACACCGCCGCCCGGCACGAGGCCGGCTCGCCGAACGTCATCGGTGCCTACTCGATCGCCGCCGCCTGCAAGGCCCTCACCGAGGCCGGCTTCGACGCCCTCGTGGCTCGGGAGCAGCACCTGATCGACACCGTGCGGGCGGGGCTGGCGGAGGTGCCCGAGGTCAGGGTTCTCTCGCTGTTCGGCGACGACGCCCCGCGCGTCGGCGTCATCTCGTTCGTCGTCGAGGGCTGGAACAGCTCGCACTTCGCCGCGGCGCTTTCCGCCGAGTACGGGATCGGGGTGCGGGACGGGTTGTTCTGCGCGCATCCGCTGGTGCGGACGCTGCTGGGCAGTGACCCGCAGACTCAGGGGGAGTGTGGCGCCCCGGAGGCTGCCCCCGGCGAGAAGTCGCTGAACGCGATTCGGGTGAGCTTCGGTGCGGGCACCCCCGACGAGCACGTGGAGCGGTTTGTGGGTGCGGTGAAGGAGCTTGTGCGGGATGGGGCTCGGTGGCAGTACCGGACCGAGGACGGGCGCTGCGTGCCGGCGGTCTGACCGCCCCCGCCGCCCTACCCGGCCCGTCCCCGGGGGCTCTGCCCCCGGGCCCCGCTCCTCGAACGCCGGAGGGGCTGGATGGTGCCCGCCGGGGCTGGATTTGCCGGCGGAGCCCGAAGCGTCAGCGTTGAAGGCGTCTAGCTGTCCAGGCCGATCGCGAACGCCGCCTCCAGGTCGTGCTGGGAGTACGTGCGGAACGCCACGTGGGTGTCTGTTGCCTCCACGCCCGGGATCTTGCTGATGCTGCCGGGGATGATCTCCGCCAGGTCCTCGTGGGCCTTGACACGGACCATCGCGATCAGGTCGTACGTACCGGTGACCGAGAAGACCTCGCTCACGCTGTCCAGGCCGGCGATCGACTCCGCGATCTCGGGGATCCGGTCCACGCTGGTCTTGATGAGCACGATCGCGGTGATCACGGCTGGTTCTCTCCCTCGGTGGCCGACGCTGGGGCGGAACTCACTCTAGTGGTACGCCGATGTCGCACCCACGCGTGGACGAAGCCCAGCCCGAACCCCACCACGTGCGCCAGATACGCCACCCCGGGCCCGGAGGACGCCCGGCCCGCCGCCACCCACTGGAGGGTCGCCCAGAACGGGAGGGTCAGCCAGGCCGGGAAGCGCAGCGGGAGGAAGAAGAGGAACGGGAAGAGGCTTGTGACGCGGGCGCCGGGGAAGAGGTACAAAAACGCGCCCAGGATCGCCGAGATCGCACCGGACGCCCCCACCAGCGTCTGCTGCGAGCCGGCGTTGGCGGCGGCGTAACCCAGCAGGGCGAGATAGCCGCAGCCCACGTAGAAGAGGGCGAACTCCAGGTGGCCGAGGCGTTCCTCGGTCATCGCGCCGAAGACGTAGAGGAAGAGCATGTTGCCCAGCAGGTGGACCCAGCTGCCGTGCACGAACAGTGCCGTGACAGGGGTGAGCGTGGCCCGCGGGGCGCCCGTGAAGAGGTCGGCGGGGACCACGCCCCAGCGCCGGAAGTAGGCCCGCTGGGCGGCGAGCAGGGCGTCCCCGGTGCCGTATCCGGGGTTCAGGCCCGAGGCGGGGCCGATGACGAAGAGCAGGCAGCAGACGGCGATCAGCCCGTACGTCACCGGCGCCGACTGGGCGCGGACCGATCTGTGGACTGCCGTACGCCACTTTTCGAACTCGCCGATCATGGATACAGAGCATGACGTAACGGGACCGAACAGTGCAGACCGCCTCGCCGCTGTGGACGGACGGGCGGTGGGTACCCGCCAGGCCTTAGGGTTACGAGCCACACGCTCCAGGCAAACTGGCGCAGCACGGATACTAGAAGGAAAGCGAACATATCCACGATGACGGTTCCTCTGCCTACCGACTCGACCCGGTGGCGCTGTGCTCTCTGCGGCAACCTCACGCGTTTCGACGTGACCCGCTCCTCGAAGGTCGTGGAGTACGTGCACCTCGACCTCTCCGGAGATCCAAAGGTGGAGGAGCGCGAGGTGGTCAGTGAGACCATCGAGTCGGTGCGCTGCCGTTGGTGCAACGCCGTGGATCAGGTGGAACTCGTGGACAGGCCGGGCGCCGGCTCCTGACGGGAGCAGGCCCCGCACCGGAACTGGTTGGGGTGACGGATGGTGGAGACCACAGGCGGGGAGCCGGGCGACGGCGCCGCCGAGGTGCTCGACCGCCCGCTGCCCGACGGCGTGCGCAGGCGCGTCGTACAGATCGTTTCCGACGGGTTCGGCGGGCTGACCGTGGCCGAACTGCCCGCCCAGCTACGGCAGTACGCGCGGTTCGCGCCCAATCGGCGGGCCAAGTTCGCCGGTAACGCGATGGCCGCCGCGCTGGAGACCGACACACTGTTCCGGCAGCGCATCGGGGAGAAGCTGAGGGAGGCCCAGCCGGAGCTGGCGGGTGCTCTCGACGCCGGTTCGCCGCCCCCGGCCGCCGATCCGCTGGACGTGGCCGCCGCGGCCTATGTGCTGCGGCCCACGGGCTGGGTGAAGCTTGTCACCGCGGCCGGCGAGGAGGCGCAGCGTGCCGACGCCGAGCGCGCCGACGACGAGAGCCGGGCCGAACTGGAGCGGCTGCGCGAGGAGCTGACCGCCGCCCGCGATCACACCCGTACCGAGACCGAGCGGCTGCGTACGGAGCTGGAGTCGGCCAAGAAGGAAGCCGAGTCGCTGCACCGCAAGCTGCGCGCCGCCCTCAGTGACGTCAAGCGCGGTGAGGCGGCCCTGCGCAAGGTGCACGCCGAGATGGAGACCCTGCGCACCGAGGGGCACACGCAGGTCTCCGCGGCCGAGAGCGAGGCGCGGCGGCTCAAGGGGCGGCTGGTCGAGGTCGAGGCCGCGCTGGAGGCCAGCAGACGCGCCGCCCGGGAGGGACGCAGCGTCGAGGACATGCGCGTACGGCTGCTGCTCGACACCGTGCTCGACGCGGCCCAGGGGCTGCGGCGGGAGCTGGCACTGCCGCCGGTGTCGGTGCGGCCGGCCGAGACCGTGGACGCGGTCGAACCGGGACGAATGACTCCGAAGGACATCGCTGCGCGAGCACTGTCCGAAAACGACCCTGCCATCCTCGACCAGCTCCTCGCGCTGCCGCAGGCCCATCTGGTCGTCGACGGCTACAACGTCACCAAGACCGGGTATCCCCAAATGCCCCTGGAGAAGCAGCGGTTGAGGCTGCTCGGCCAGCTCTCGCAGCTTGCCGCCCAGACCGGCGCCGAGGTGACCTGTGTCTTCGACGGGGCCGAGCTGGCCGCTCCGGTGCTGCTGGCGCCGCCGCGCGGGGTGCGCGTCCTGTTTTCCAAGCCCGGTGTCACCGCCGACGAGTTGATCCGTCAGCTGGTGCGCGCGGAGCCGCCCGGCAGGCCGGTCATCGTCGTGTCGACGGACCGCGAGGTGGCCGACGGGATCGCCAAGGCGGGTGCCCGGCCGGTGGCTTCGGTGGTGCTGCTGAAGCGGTTCTCGCGCGGCTGACAACGCTTGGGCGTAATGGTCGAATTGGCAGACCTGTGCAGAATAGTGCCGAAGTGTTACGCAACGTAGCGTCAATCGAACATCGCTGTATGTGTGTTGTGTGTAAAAAATGCGGTGAGTGACAAACATTTTTCATGCCAGGATTTGAACTGATCACAGGAAGGTCACTAGGGTCGTGCCTCGAACCTCCGCTCGGGTGATCGCTCAAAGGGAGTGACGGCGGGAGAAGAAGGAGTTCGCCTCCGTGGCGTCCCATCGTCGACCGAAGCAGCCGAGCCGCACCCGCGTGACCGTGCTCACCACCGCCGCCGCAGCCGCCGTGGCCCTCAGCGCCAACGCCGCCAACGCCGCGCCGAGCGAGAAGCCGAGCATGGACGAGGTCAAGGCGAAGGTCGACAAGCTCTACGAGCAGACCGAGCAGGCCAGCGAGAAGCTCAACGGGGCCGAGGAGAAGCAGGACCGGCTGGAGAAGGAGATCTCCACTCTCCAGGACAACGTGGCCCGCGGCCAGGGAGACCTCAACGAGCTGCGTGACAGCCTCGGACTCGCCGCCGCCGCCCAGTACCGCACCGGCAGCATCGACCCCTCCGTGCAGCTCTTCCTCTCCGCCGACCCGGACGACTACCTCGACAAGGCGTCCACGATGGACCAGTTGAGCAGTCAGCAGGTCGAGACGCTCAAGAAGGTCACGGAGAAGCAGCGTTCGCTCGCCCAGCAGCGCTCCGAGGCCACGGAGAAGCTCAAGGACCTCGCGGACACCCGCAGCGAGCTGGCCAAGAAGAAGAAGGAAGTCCAGAGCAAGCTCACCGAGGCGCGCAAGCTTCTCAACTCGATGACGGCCGCGCAGAAGGCGGCCATCGCCGCCGAGGACGCCCGCGCCAGCCGGGCCAGCCAGCGCTCCGCCCTCGACAGCGGCGGCGGGGCCGTCACGGGCCGCGCCGGATCCGCGTACGCCGCCGCGCAGAGCAAGATCGGCTCGCCGTACGTCTACGGCGCCGACGGCAGTTCCACCTTCGACTGCTCGGGCTTCACCTCGTGGGCGTTCGCCCAGGTCGGTATTCACATCCCCCGGACCTCGCAGGAACAGGCCAACGCCGGTACGCGCATCTACTCGCAGAGCCAGCTCCAGGTCGGTGACCTGGTCATCTTCTACGGCGACCTGCACCACGTCGGCTTCTACGCCGGCAACGGCCAGGTCCTGCACGCGCCGCGCAGCGGCACGGTCGTGCGGTACGAGTCGATCGGAAACATGCCGTTCCAGTTCGGCGTACGGATCTGATCCTCTCGTCGCCGGATCGGATCGTCGTACTCCTTCCGGGTCGGTTCAAGATCAGGACACGTTGACGCCCGAACGGGCGAATCACGACACCCTCCGCTGACCCCACGCCCCGCCGATGACCTGCGTCATAGGCGGGGCGTCACTGTGTGTGGCCGTCGAGGTCTTTGGCCCGCACGTAGTCGCACGGCTACTGTCTGGCGCGCCCCCAACATCGGGGGAACGTCAGCGTCCGCCAGCGGAAGGAGTGCGGCTTCTCGTGGGGTTCCATCGCCGCCTTGCACCGTCCGGGTTCGACCGGGGCTGCGCCGCGGGCGCCGCTCTGACCGTGCTGTCCGCCACCGTGGCCGCGCTCGGCGCCGCCGTCCCGTCGGCCACCGCCGCGCCGACCGACAACACCCGGGCCGAGGTCGACCGGCTCTACGCGGAGGCCGAGAAGGCCACCGAGTCCTACAACCGGGCCGACGAGCGGGCCGACGCGCTGCGCGAGCAGGTGACCCGGGCACAGGACCGGATCGCCCGGCAGCAGCAGCGCGTCAACACCATGCGGGAGGCGCTCGGTTCGCTCGCGGGCGCCCAGTACCGGGCCGGGGGCATGGATCCCTCGCTCGCCCTGCTGTTCTCCGACAACCCGGACGAGTACCTGGAGAAGGCCGCCGCGCTCGACCGGATCACTTTCCACCAGGCCGGTGAGCTGAGGGAACTCCAGGCCGCCCTGCGGGAACTCGACCAGGAGCGCACGGAGGCCACCGACAGGCTCACCGAGCTCGACCGCAGCCGCAAGGCGGTCGCCGCGCACAAGAGGACCGTCGAACGGAAGCTGGCGAAGGCGCGGGCGCTGCTCAACTCGCTGCCGTCCGCCGACCGCGCCGCCTACGACCGGTCCTCCCGTTCCGACCGCGCCGACCTGCCCGACCCCGGCAACGCCGCCGCGCCGAGCGCCCGCGCGGCAGCCGCCGTCGCCGCTGCCCGTGCGGCGCTGGGCAGCCCGTACATCTGGGGCTCCAACGGGCCCTCCGGCTTCGACTGTTCGGGCCTGATGCAGTGGTCGTACGCGAAGGCCGGGGTCTCCCTGCCGCGCACCTCGCAGGCCCAGCGGTACGCCGGGCAGCAGGTCCCGCTCTCCCAGGCGCAGCCGGGCGACCTGGTCACCTACCGGTCCGATGCCAGCCACGTCGGGATGTACGTGGGCAACGGCCAGGTGATCCACGCCCCCTATCCGGGCGCGCCCGTGCGGTACGACCCGGTGGGCATGATGCCGGTCTCGTCGGTCACCAGGGTCTGAGCACGGGTGAGCAGGGTCTGAACGTCCGCAGCAACTCCCTTTACTGATTTCTCGACAATCGCCCCGTACGATCGTCGGCGTGGCGGGTCGAAGGCGTGGGTGGGGTGCGTGGCGGGTCCGGGTCGTGGTGCTCTGGCTGCTGGTCGGCTCGCTCGGCTCCCTCGTGGCGTGCGGCGGCCGGTCGGGAACCGACACCGCGTCCGCCGACGTACGACGGCTGCTGGACCGGCGGGCGGCGGCCGTCCTCGACGGCGACGCACCGGCGTACGCGCGGACCGGTGCGCCGGCGGAGTTCAGTCGGCTGCGCGCGCTCCCGCTGGCGGCCTGGTCGTACCGCCTGACCGCCCTGCACCGCACCGAGGGTGGCGAGGCCACCGCGGATGTGGAGCTGAGCTACCGCGTCGAGGGCATCGACAGGGCCCCCGTGAAGGTCGGGCGGACACTGAGCCTCACCGAGCGGGGCGACGGTCAGTGGTACGTCGACGCCGACCGGCCCGCCCGGAAGACGGGCCAACAGCTGTGGGACCAGGGGACCGTAGAGGCCGTACGCGGCACCCACAGCCTTGTGCTGGGGGTCGGCCAGTCACCGGAGACCCTGCGCCGGTACGCGGGCCTCGCCGACCGGGCCGTGCCGGCGGTGACCGAGGCGTGGGGCGGGGCGTGGACGCGGCGGGTCGTGGTCCTCATACCGAAGTCGCTGGAGGGGATGGCGGGGCTGCTCGGGTCGCCGGCCTCCTCGTACCGGGGGATAGCGGCCGTCACGACCGGGGAGACGGGAGGGTCGGTGAAGGCGCCGGCGGACCGGATCATCGTCAACCCGGACGCGTACGGCGTGCTCGGCGACTTCGGCAAGCAGGTCGTGCTCACCCACGAGACCACGCACGTGGCGACCCGTACCGCCACCACGGCCGCCACGCCCCTGTGGCTCTCCGAGGGGTACGCGGACTGGGTCGGGTACCGGTCCACGGGCCGTACGGCGGTCCAGGCGGCGCCCGAACTGGCCCGTGTCGTGGCCTCGGGCGAGACGCCGGACGCGCTTCCCAGGGACGCGGACTTCGGCTTCGGCGGGGACGGGGCGAAGCTGGCCCAGGCGTACGAGGGCGGCTGGCTGGCCTGCCGGATGATCGCCGACCGGTGGGGCGAGGTGCGGCTCGGCGAGTTCTACCGGGCCGCGGGGGCGCACGGGAAGCGGGCGGGGGCCGTCGAGGGGGCCATGGAGCAGGTGCTGGGGACGACGCCCGCTGAGTTCACGGCGCTGTGGCGGGAGTATCTCCGCGATCAGCTCGGCTGAGTCTGCCTGGCGCGGGTGGCCTGGTCGGGCAGCGGCGGGAGCTGCGCCCGGGGCGGGGCCGTCGCGCGCCACAGCTCCAGGGCGGCTGTGAGGGCCGCGACGACCAGGAGGCCGTTGCGGGTGAACAGGAGGGTCATGCCGTAGGCGTCGCTGGCGACCACGTGTCCGAAACCGATGGGGAACTCCAGGACCGTCACCAGACAGGCCGCGACGACCAGGGCGGCGGGCAGGGTCATACGGCTGGCCCGGAAGCCGAGGCAGACGGCGGCCAGGCCGACCAGCCACACCAGGTACTGCGGGCTGATCACCCGGCTGGTCACCGTGAACAGCAGCACCGCCACGAAGGCCGCGTCCGCGAGGGTGTGCGGCAGGAAGCGGGTGGCGCGCAGCCGCCACAGCAGCAGCCAGCCGAAGGCGGCGACGGTCAGCAGCAGCGCCACCGTGCTCACCGTCTTCACGAACGGGCCCAGGAACTCGATGGAGCCGTAGTTCAACGCCACCTGCCCCTCCCAGCCGAAGTGCCGGCCGACATGGAAGACGAGGGCGCCCACCGACTCCACCTCGGTGCCCCGGTCGCCCTGGAATGTCAGGAAGGCGAAGGCGCCGGGCATGGCCACCGCGAACCCCGACGCCAGCGCGGCCACGGTGACGGCCGCAGAGGCCCATGCCCGGCGCCGTACGGCCCCCACGAGCAGCAGCGCCGGCCAGACCTTCAGCAGCGCCCCGAAGCCCGCCAGGGCGCCCATGAGGCGCGGATGCCGGGCCCCGGCGAGCAGCGCGGCCACCGCCACGGCGGTCACCATCACGTCGTACCGCGCGTACACGGTCGGGCCCAGCAGCGGTACGCCCACCACCCACACCCAGGCGCCGCGCCGCGTCCGGCCGGGGCGCACCCCCGAGTACAGGAGGAGGGACAGGACGGCCAGGTCGGCGAGGCAGGCCAGGACGAAGAACGCCGACGCGTAGTCCAGGAAGGGCAGGGCGGCGGGGGAGAGGATCGCGAGGGCGGCCGCGGGCGGGTACTGCCAGGTGACGTCGGCCAGCGGGAAGGTGCCGTCGCGCAGCACCTCGTACCAGCCGTGGTAGGTCACCGAGACGTCGCTCGTGACGTCCGGGCCGGGGAAGACGAACACCTTGAACACGAACAGCAGCAGGAGCAGCCGGGTGAGGCTCCAGGTGCCCAGCAGTGCCACGGGGGGCCGCAGCCGCCCTCCGTCCGCGATGTCCACGTGAATCCCTGTCCGTTCCTCGTGGCTGGTTCTTGACGGCTGGTTCTTCGTGCGCGTCAACCGATGCGCGGCCATGATCTCCCGCTCGACTGTGCGAATGCCATCAAACGGGGCCGGACAGCTGTGAGGGTTCTGGGAGGGTGTGGGAAGGGGTTCGGTAGGGTCGGCGGCGTGCACAAGACCCTGATCGTGACGAACGACTTCCCGCCCCGTCCGGGCGGTATCCAGGCCTTCCTGCACAACATGGCGCTGCGGCTCGACCCCGACCGGGTCGTCGTCTACGCCTCCACCTGGAAACGGGGCCCCGAGGGCGCCCGGGCCACGGCCGCCTTCGACGCCGAGCAGCCCTTCACCGTCGTACGGGACCGGACGACGATGCTGCTGCCGACGCCCGCGGTCACCGGGCAGGCCGTCGCTCTGCTGCGTGAACACGGCTGTACGTCGGTGTGGTTCGGGGCGGCGGCGCCGCTCGGGCTGATGGCGCCGGCCCTGCGGAAGGCGGGCGCCGAGCGGCTGGTGGCGACGACCCACGGTCACGAGGCGGGGTGGGCGCAGCTGCCGGCGGCGCGTCAACTGCTGCGCAGGATCGGCGAGTCGACGGACACGATCACCTACCTGGGCGAGTACACGCGGTCGCGGATCGCCGCCGCGCTGACTCCGCGGGCGGCCCGGCGGATGGTCCAGCTGCCGCCGGGGGTCGACGAGAAGACCTTCCACCCGGAGTCGGGGGGCACCGCGGTTCGCGCCCGGCTCGGGCTCACCGACCGGCCCGTCGTCGTGTGCGTCTCGCGGCTGGTTCCGCGCAAGGGCCAGGACACGCTGATCCTGGCGATGCCCCGCATCCTCGCGGCCGAGCCGGAGACGGTCCTGCTGATCGTCGGGGGCGGGCCCTACGCGAGGGAGCTGCGCAAGCTCGCGCACGAGACCGGCGTCGTCGACTCGGTCCGCTTCACCGGTCCGGTGCCCTGGGCCGAGCTGCCCGCCCACTACGGGGCCGGAGACGTCTTCGCGATGCCGTGCCGGACGCGCCGGGGCGGCCTCGACGTCGAGGGGCTCGGGATCGTGTACCTGGAGGCGTCCGCGACAGGGCTGCCGGTGGTCGCCGGTGACTCGGGGGGCGCGCCGGACGCCGTCCTGGACGGTGAGACCGGCTGGGTGGTGCGCGGCAGGTCCGTGGAGGAGACCGCCGACCGGATCATCGTCCTGCTCGGCGACGCCGAACTGCGCGCCCGGATGGGAGAGCGGGGGCGGGCCTGGGTCGAGGAGAAGTGGTGCTGGGACCTGCTGGCGGAGGAGTTGAAGACGCTGCTGTGACGGCGGGCGTCCGCGTTTGGGAACTTGTGCAGGTACGCACCTACTAGGCGGAACCCGAAATTCCGCCGATGCTGCGCTCATGACAGAAAAGCTGATACACCGTCAGTTGATGCAGCATCAGCTGACGAGACGTCAAATACTGGGCATGGCCGCCTTCCAGACGGCCGCCGCCCTCGGATTCACCCGCGTCGGCCTCCAGTCCGCCCAGGCCGTCGAACCCGCCGCCGTCGAGTCCGCCCCCGCGATCGTCATCGGGTCCGGATACGGCGGCGCGGTCGCCGCCCTCCGCCTCGGTCAGGCCGGCATCCGCACCCTCGTCATCGAGATGGGCCGCCTCTGGAACACGGCGGGTCCCGACGGCAAGATCTTCTGTTCCACCGCCGCCCCGGACAAGCGCTCCATGTGGTTCAAGACCCGCACCGAGGCACCCCTCGCCAGCTTCCTGTGGCTGGACGTCGTCAACAGGGACATCAGCCCCTACCCGGGCGCACTGGACCGCGTGCACTACAACGACATGTCCGTGTTCCTCGGCCGTGGGGTCGGCGGCGGCTCGCTGGTCAACGGCAGTATGGCCGTCACCCCGCTCCAGTCGTACTTCGCCGAGCAGTTCCCAGGCGTCAACGCCACGGAGATGTACGGCACCTACTTCCCGAGGGCCCGCGCGATGCTCGGCGTCAACAGCGTCGACCCCGCCTGGTTCGAGTCCACGGAGTGGTACCGCTTCACCCGGATCTCCCGCAAGCACGCCGAGAAGACCGGCCTGAAGACCACGTTCGTACCGAGCGTCTACGACTTCGACTACATGCAGCGCGAGGCGGCCGGCACGGCGACCAAGTCCGCGCTCGGGCAGGAGGTCATCTACGGCAACAACTACGGCAAGCGCAGCCTCGACAAGACGTACCTCGCCTCGGCGCTCGGCACCGGCAACGTCACCATCACCACCATGGAACGGGTCAGGGCGATCACCCGGGCCGCCGACGGAACGTACGTCCTGACCGCCGACCGGATCGACGACACCGGCGCGGTCGTCCAGACCAAGCAGTACGGGTGCACCTATCTGTTCCTCGGCGGCGGCAGCGTCGGGACCACCGAACTCCTCGTAAGGGCCCGCGAGACGGGGGCGCTGCCCGCGCTCGACGCCAGTGTGGGGGCAGGGTGGGGGACCAACGGCAATGTGATGCTCGGACGCGCCAACCACCTGTGGGACACCGTCGGGGCGAACCAGTCGACGATGCCGGTGATGGGCATCGACGACTGGGCCAACACCGCCAACCCGGTCTTCGCCGAAATCGCCCCGCTGCCAACGGGGTTGGAGCACTGGGTGAGTCTCTATCTGGCGATCACCAAGAACCCGGAGCGGGCGTCGTTCACCTACGACGCGGCGACCGACTCGGCGCGGCTCGGCTGGAGCGCCGCCCAGAGCGCGGTGTCCGTGGCCATGGCCAAGAAGCTGTTCGACCGGATCAACGCCGCCAACTCCACCATGTACCGCTACGACCTGTTCGGCTCCGGCAACAAGATCTTCGCCGACGACTTCACCTACCACCCGCTGGGCGGCTGCGTGTTGGGCAAGGCGACCGACAACTACGGGCGGGTGAAGGGGTATTCGAAGCTCTACATCACCGACGGTTCGCTGGTGCCAGGGTCGATCGGGGTGAACCCGTTCGTGACGATCACCGCGCTCGCGGAACGGACGATGGCGCGGGTCCTCGCCGAGGACACCGCGCCATGAACCAACTCCGGTACCAACTCCGGTACTAACTCTGGTAGATCGCCTCGATCTGGTCCGCGTAGTCCTTCGCCACCACATTGCGCTTGAGCTTCAGGGACGGCGTCAGGTGGCCCGACTCCTCGGAGAACTGGGAGGCCAGAATGCGGAACTTCCGCACCGATTCCGCCTTCGACACCGCGGCGTTGCCGTCGTCGACCGCGCCCTGGATCGCCGCGAGCAGATCCGGGTCATGGGCGAGCGACGCCGCGGTGGACCCGGTCGGCTTGCCGTGCTCGTCGGCCCAACGGCCCAGGAACTCCTCGTCGATGGTGACGAGCGCGCCCACGAACGGCCGCCCGTCGCCCACCACCATGCACTCCGCGACCAGCGCGTGCGCGCGGATACGGTCCTCGATCACGGCCGGGGCGACGTTCTTGCCGCCCGCCGTGACGATGATCTCCTTCTTGCGGCCGGTGATACGGAGGTAGCCGTCCTCGTCGAGGGTCCCGATGTCACCGGTGTGGAACCAGCCGTCGGCCAGCGCCTCCTCGGTAGCCTCGGGATTGTTCCAGTACCCCTTGAACAGGTGCTCGCCGTGCAACAGGACCTCGCCGTCGTCGGCGATGCGCACGACCGAGCCGGGCAGCGGCTGGCCGACCGTGCCGATCTTCTGCCGGTCCCAGGGGTTGAAGGCGGTGGCGGCACAGGACTCGGTGAGGCCGTAGCCCTCCAGCACGGTGAAGCCGATCCCGCGGAAGAAGTGCCCGAGCCGCTCACCGAGCGGGGCGCCGCCGGAGATGGCGTACTCGCCCTTGCCACCGAGGACGTTCCGCAGCTTGCTGTAGACCAGCCGGTCGAAGACCTTGTGCTTGAACTTCAGGCCGACCGACGGGCCGGACGGCTCGTCCAGCGCGCGGCTGTACGCGATCGCCGTGTCCGCCGCCTTGTCGAAGATCTTGCCCTTGCCGTCCGCCTGCGCCTTGGCGCGCGCCGAGTTGTAGACCTTCTCGAAGACGCGCGGCACACCGAGGATCAACGTCGGCCGGAACGAGGCCAGTTCGTCGGTGAGGTTCTTGATGTCCGGGACGGTGCCCAGCTTGATCGGCGCCATCATCGGCGCGATCTGCACCAGCCGCCCGAAGACGTGCGCGAGCGGGAGGAAGAGAAGGACCGAGCACTCGCCGGTACGGAAGAGGGGCCGCAGCCGCTCGACGACGTTCCCGCACTCGGCGAAGAAGCTGCGGTGCGTGAGCACACACCCCTTGGGCCGGCCGGTCGTACCGCTCGTGTACACGATGGTCGCCGGGTCGTCGGCCTTCGCCTGCGAACCGCGCTCCTCGACGGTCGCGTCGGAGACGTCCTTGCCGGCCCGCCCCAGCTCCTCCACCGCGCCGGCGTCGATCTGCCACACGTGCTTCAGCTCGGGCAGCCGGTCGCGCACCGACTCGACGGAGGCCGCGTGGCCGTCCAGCTCCACGATGACGGCGGTGGCCCCCGAGTCGCTGAGGATCCACTGCACCTGCTCGGCGGAGCTGGTCTCGTACACGGGGACGGTCACCGCGCCCGCGCACCAGATCGCGAAGTCGAGCAGGGTCCACTCGTACCGCGTCCGGGACATCAGGGCGACCCGGTCGCCGGGCGCGACCCCGGAGGCGATGAGGCCCTTCGCGGCGGCGGACACCTCGGCGAGGAACGTCGTGGCCGTCACGTCCTGCCAGACGCCGCCCACCTTGCGGGCGATGACGGCGACATCCGGATGCTGCGCGGCATTTCGACGGACGATGTCGGTCAGATTTCCGTCCGCGGGGACCTCGTACAAAGCCGGAAGGCTGAACTCGCGCAAGACTGCTGCTCCTCATAGGGCGCCGGCGCCACGACGTTGTGCGATGCGACGGTGCGGTCCATGGCTCGGGCAAGTACTCATGGACCTCGTAGTTGAAATCCTGAGTACGACTGGACTGCCCGGACGTTACCCGTCGGTATGGGTTCTACGACAGGGGGGTTCGGCGAGATGTTCGCGGCGTCACACGGGTTGATGTCTTTTTACGCACAGTAGTGCACGGTTTTCTTGACTGACCAGTAACCGTCGGCGACCCCCCTGTCCTGTTCACTCTTGCCGCACACGCCTACCCTTGATCGCCATGGCACCCTCACCGCGGGGCAACCCAGATGAGAAGACGACGCGTATTCATGTGGTCAGCGACGTGCACGGCAACGTGCGGGACCTGGCCGTAGCCGGTGCGGGCGCGGACGCCCTGATCTGTCTGGGCGACCTGGTCCTCTTCCTCGACTACGCCGACCACTCGCGCGGCATCTTCCCCGACCTCTTCGGCGCCGAGAACGCGAGCCGCCTCGTGGCGCTGCGCACGGCCCGCCGCTTCGAGGAGGCACGCGAGCTCGGGGCCCGGCTGTGGGCGGGCGTCGGTGCGGACCGGGCCACGGTCATCGAGAAAGCGGTGCGCAAGCAGTACGCCGAACTGTTCGCCGCGTTCCCGACGCCGACGTACGCCACCTACGGCAACGTCGACATGCCGGCACTGTGGCCGGAGTACGCCGGCCCGGGCACCCGCGTCCTGGACGGGGACCGGGTGGAGATCGGCGGCCGGACCTTCGGCTTCGTCGGCGGCGGTCTGCGGACGCCGATGCGCACGCCGTACGAGATCAGCGACGAGGAGTACGCGGCGAAGATCGAGGCGGTCGGCGAGGTCGACGTGCTGTGCACGCACATTCCGCCTGAGGTCCCGGAACTGGTGTACGACACGGTCGCGCGCCGCTTCGAACGCGGCAGCCGTGCGCTGCTGGACGCGATCCGGCGCACGCGCCCCCGATACGCCCTGTTCGGCCATGTCCACCAGCCACTGGCCCGGCGGATGCGGATCGGCGGCACGGAGTGCGTGAACGTGGGGCACTTCGCGGGGAGCGGGAAGCCGTGGGCGCTCGAATGGTGAACCCGGGTGCCCCCGGGTCCGGGTGGCAACGGCCCGCCCGGCGCGGGGTAGCCTTCACGCTGCACATACGTGCGCACCAACCCTCCCTCACCGGACCGCACCTGGAGGAGCCACGGCGATGGCGGAATTCACCAGTTCGAGCATCACGATCGAGGCGGCACCGAACGAGGTGATGGCGGTGATCGCCGACTTCGCCCGTTACCCGGACTGGACCGGCGAGGTGAAGGAGGCGGAGGTTCTGAAGACCGACGCCGAGGGCCGCGCCGAGCAGGTCCGCCTCGTCATGGACGCCGGCGCGATCAAGGACGACCAGACTCTCGGCTACACCTGGACCGGCGCGAACGAGGTCTCCTGGACCCTGGTCAAGTCGCAGATGCTGCGGGCGCTGGACGGCTCGTACATCCTCAAGGCGGCGGGCGACGGGGCGACCGAGGTCACCTACCAGCTGACGGTCGACGTCAAGATCCCGATGCTCGGCATGATCAAGCGCAAGGCGGAGAAGGTCATCATCGACCGGGCGCTGGCCGGGTTGAAGAAGCGCGTGGAGGAACCGAAGTAGCCCGCTCCTCAATCGCCGGAGGGGCTAATTTTTAGCCCGTCCGGCGATTGAGGACAAGGCCCGTTCAGGGCCGTAGGGGGGTCTGGGGGCGCAGCCCCCAGGGGCGGGCGCCAACCACCGGTACCGTTCACCCACATGCGCACAATCCTCCTCACCGGCCCAGGCGGCTCGGGCCGCACCACCCTCGCCGCGGCCACCGCACTGACCGCGGCGCGCGACGGCACCCCCACCCTCGTCCTCAGCACCGACCGCACCGACACCCTCGGCGCCGCCCTCGGCACCCAGACCGGCCCCACCCCCGTCTCCGTCCCGGGCGTCCCCCACCTCACCGCCTGGCGACCCGACGCCGCCGAACGCTTCCGCGCCGACCTCGCCGCCTTCCAGGACCGCGCCGCGAACGCCCTCGACTTCCTCGGCGCCTCCCGGCTCGACCCCGAGGAACTCACCCCCCTCCCCGGCGCCGAGGAACTCGCCCTGCTGCGCGCCCTGCGCGACGCCGCGCTCTCGGAGGCGTACGACCTCCTCGTCGTCGACCTCCCGCCCACCCCGCAGGCCCTCGCCCTCCTCGCCCTCCCCGACGAACTCCGCCGCTACCTGCGCCGTCTCCTCCCGGCCGAACGCCAGGCCGCCCGCGCCCTGCGCCCCGTACTCGGCCGCCTCGCCGGCGTCCCGATGCCCTCGGAGTGGCTGTACGAGGCCGCCGCCCGCTGGGACGTGGAACTGGCCGCCACCGCCGCGGTCGTCGAGGACCAGGACACCGTCGTACGACTGGTCGCCGAACCCGGCCCGGCCGGCACCGACGCCGTACGCGCCGCCACCACCGGCCTCGCCCTGCGCGGCCTGCGCGCGGAAGTGCTGATCGCCAACCGCGTCCTGCCGGAGCCCTCGATGGACCCCTGGCTCGCCTCCGTCACCGCCCAGCAGCGCAAGACGATCGACGAATGGGCCGAGTCGGCAGAGTCCACCGAGACGTACGCCCTCCACCAGGTGGCGCACCTCGGACACGACCCGCGCGGCACCGACGACCTGGCCGCCCTGCGCGCACCCGCCGTCAACCGGACCCCCGCCCCCATCGAGTGGCCCGTCACCGACCACCTCGCCGACGACGGCGTGCTCCTCTGGCACATCCCGCTGCCCGGCGCGATACGCGACGAGCTCGACCTGGTCCGGCGCGGCGACGAACTCGTCCTCACCGTCGGCCCGTTCCGCCGTATCGTGCCGCTGCCCTCGGCACTGCGCCGCTGCACGGTGGCCGGCGCCGCCCTCCGCGACGGCGAGCTGAGGATCCGATTCACGCCGGACCCCGATCTGTGGCCGCAGGGACGATGAACGGCGTACGTCCATTCGGGTACCGTCGGAGAGACGAACCGTAGTCAGGAGCCCGCCATGAGCGAAGAGCGCCCCACGTCCGACGCCGCTCGGGAGGAGGCGGCCGAAGAGGCACCGTACGAGACGCCCGCCACCGACGCCGACGCGTGGGCGAAGGCCTGCGCCGAGGACCTCGAAGCGGAGAAGGCGCGCCGCCGGGCCCGGTACGGCCCGCCGCCCGGATCCGCCGCCGAGGAACTGCGCAAGCTCGTCGACGCCGTCTCGGACAAGCTGTCGTCCCTCCAGTCACCGCTGCTCGGCGCGGTCGCCCAGGGCACCGCCCAACAGGTGGTGCAGCAGGTCGTCCAGCAGGCCAAGGCCGCCGTGGAACCGGTGATCGAACGCAACCCGGACGTCTTCGACCACCTGGCAGCCGCGGGCAACGAACTGCTCGCCGCCTACCGCTCGGCCGTCGAGTCCCAGGAACGCCGCTGGACGACCCGGGAGACCGATCGCGGAAGGAAGCGGGGCGAGGACCGGGGCGAGGGCACCGGCTCCGGCGAGCGCATCGACCTGGACTGACAGCCCCTGAGTCCACGTCCCGCCGGCCTGCCCACCGTGCGGACGACAGGAACCCGGCGACAGGGCCTCGGGTACCGTTGTCCGTAGCGGGGCTCGACCGAAACTGAGGGATTCATGGGACTCACCATCGGCGTCGACATCGGCGGCACGAAGATCGCGGCCGGCGTGGTCGACGAGGAAGGCAACATCCTCTCGACCCACAAGGTGCCGACCCCGGGCACGCCCGAGGGCATCGTGGACGCCATCGCCGCCGCCGTCGAGGGCGCGCGCGCCGGGCACGAGATCGTGGGCGTCGGCATCGGCGCGGCCGGATACGTGAACCGTCAGCGTTCCACGGTCTACTTCGCGCCCAACATCGACTGGCGCGAGGAACCGCTGAAGGACAAGGTCGAGGCACGCGTGGGGCTGCCGGTCGTCGTCGAGAACGACGCGAACGCGGCGGCATGGGGCGAGTACAAGTTCGGGGCAGGCAAGGGCCACCGCAACGTCATCTGCATCACCCTCGGCACCGGCCTCGGCGGCGGCATCATCATCGGCAACAAGCTGCGCCGCGGCCACTTCGGCGTGGCCGCCGAGTTCGGCCACATCCGCGTGGTTCCGGACGGGCTGCTGTGCGGCTGTGGCAGCCAGGGCTGCTGGGAGCAGTACGCGTCGGGGCGCGCCCTGGTCCGGTACGCGAAGCAGCGCGCCAACGCGACCCCCGAGAACGCCGAGCTGCTGCTCTCCCTGGGCGACGGCACCCCCGAGGGCATCGAGGGCAAGCACATCTCGATGGCCGCGAGACAGGGCGACGCCGTCGCCGTCGACTCGTACCGCGAACTCGCCCGCTGGGCCGGCTCGGGCCTCGCCGACCTGGCCTCCCTCTTCGACCCCTCCGCCTTCATCGTCGGCGGCGGCCTCTCGGACGAGGGCGAACTGGTCCTCGACCCCATCCGCAGGTCCTACAAGCGCTGGCTGGTAGGCGGCAACTGGCGACCCGTCGCGGACGTCATCGCCGCCCAACTGGGCAACAAGGCAGGCATGGTGGGCGCGGCAGACCTGGCGCGGGAACCCGACCCGATCATGTAGACACGCGCTGACTGCAACCGGCCCGCCGTACCTCAAAGAAGAGGAACGGCGGGTTTTTCACACCGGTGGGGGGCAGCAACCCAGGGGCGCGGGGCTCTGTCGTTGTGCGGCTCCGCCGCGTGGGCGCGACAAGCCCCCACCGGCCGTCACCGCGGCCAACTACCGCACCTCCCACGGCGAGTTACCGGTATTCCCCTTACCCCACCTCCGTATCTTGACCAACATGGCGACGAACCCCCCGCTCCCCACCCCCCGCACAGACCCTGACGGTTCCGCCGTCATCCGAGTCCTCAGCTACAACATCCGCTCGATGCGCGACGACACCACCGCCCTCGCCCGCGTCATCACGGCCTGCGCCCCCGACCTCGTCCTCATCCAGGAAGCCCCCCGCTTCTTCCGCTGGCGCAAGCATCTGGCCCGCCTCGCGGCCGCCTCCGGCCAGGTACTCCTCGCCGGCGGAGCCACCGCCGCAGGCCCCGCACTCCTCTGCTCCCTGCGCGCCACCGTCGAACGCACCGAGGACGTCCTCCTCCCCCTCACCCCCGGCCAGCACCGGCGCGGCTTCGCCACGGCAGTGGTCCGCTTCGGGGGCGCCCGGCTCGGCGTACTGAGCTGTCACCTCAGCCTGCAGAAGGATGAGCGGTACGAGCAGTCCGGACTGCTCCTCGACCGCCTCGCCGCGCTGGACGTACCGCACGCCGTCGCGGGCGGCGACCTCAACGAACGCCCCGCCGGCCGCAGCTTCCAGCGACTGGCGACCGGCCTCCAGGACTGCTGGGCCACCGCCCCCTGGGGCACGGAGTACACCTCGACGCCCACCGACCCGCACCAGCGGATCGACGCGATCCTGGCCACGCCGGGCATCGAGGTCCTCGGCTGCGGGGTGCCGTCTGGCCACCCGGGGGTGCTGGCGTCAGACCTGAGGGCAGCGACGGATCACCTGCCCGTGCTGGCGGCACTGCGCGTACCGGCATCCTGAGCCCCGGCCCGCCGGGCGGAGTCGATGTCGTGTCGGTGTCGGTGTCGAGAGGAACTGCCTGAGGGCGGCCACGGACCACCTTCCGGTCCTGGCCGCCCTCGGAACGCCGACTGCGTGACAGTGGTCGTCAGACCACAGCCCCCCGCCCCGGATCCTCCTCGTCGTCCTCGTCGCCCTTCATCCGCATCACCAGCGTCGCGAACCCGCCGAGGAACCCGCCGATGCCCAGCGTCGTCAGCCACCAGGTCATGTCCCAGCCCAGCAGCACGGCGAGCAGCAGCAGGACCGGGCCGCCGAGCACCGCCAGCCAGGCGAACCGGGCGGTCGTGTCGGAGGCCCCCAGCGGAGGCGGCTCCGGCGGCACGAAGTGGCCCTCGTCGTCATCGTCGAAGTCGTCCTCCGACGCGTCCGGCGTCGCGTAGTCGCGCGGCCCCCCGCCGCCGACGCCCGGGGCGAAGGCGACGGAGCTGCCCAGCGGCTTCGCGGGCTGCCCGTCGCCCTTGGCCACCTTGTCGGCGTTGCCCTTGGGGTCGGGGTCGACGGCGTCGTCGTCGGCGTCGTCGTTCGTGTCCGGTTCGAGCAGCGCCAGATCCTCGACGGACTTGAACGGCTTGGCGCCGGGCGGGTCCGGCGGCTCGTCGCCGTACGCCTCCACGATCGCGGCCCACGCGGCCGCCTCGTCGAAGGGCACACCCTTCTCCTCCGGCTCGCGGTCGGAGTCGTGCTCAGCCACCCGTGGCCGTCCCTTCCTGCTGCCCCACTTGGTCTCCCTGCCGGCTCTGGTGCGGCACCTGCACATCGCCGGCACCCAGCCCAACCGAGTCCTTCGACTCCTCGGACCCCTTACCGGCCGCGGGTGCGAGCCGGAGGACGAACGCGTGGCTCTCCTCGAAGATCCGGTCCGCATCATGGTCCAACGTCGCGACGTGGTAGCTCTGTTCCAGCACGGTCTCCGTCACGTCCGTGGACGACACCCGGCTCAGCACCCGGGCCGAGTCGACCGGCGGCACGACATGGTCCGTCCGGCTGTGCAGCAGCAGCATCGGCTGGGTGACCTGCGGCAGCTCGCCGTCGACCAGACGGTAGAACGTCCGCATCGAGTGCGCCGCGTGCAGCGGAATCCTGGGGTAGCCGACCTCAGCGACGCCTTCCTTCTTGATGTCGCTCACGATGCCGGGCACCGAGGGCACAAGATGGCGCACCACCGGAAGGGCGTACGCGGCAAGGCCGTGCACCTTGTTCGCCGGGTTGACGACCACGATGCCGCTGATCCGGTCGCCGTACCGCGCGGCGAGCCGCAGGGTCAGTGCGCCGCCCATCGACAGGCCGAAGACGAACACCTGGGTGCAGCGCTCCAGCAGGGCGCGCAGCTCGCGGTCCACCTCCGCGTACCAGTCCTGCCAGCCGGTGAGCTGCATGTCCTCCCAGCGCGTGCCGTGCCCGGGCAGCAGCGGCAGCGAAACGGTCAGTCCGCGCTCGGCGAGGTACTCCGCCCAGGGGCGCAGCGACTGCGGGGAACCGGTGAAACCGTGACAGAGCAGGACTCCGACCTCCCCGCCCTCATGGCGGTACGGCTCGGCTCCAGGAAGGACCGGCACCATCGGTCTCCTGTTCATGGGGTGGGTGACTGGGGTGGGTGATCACGCATGGAAGCCACGAGGCTTCGAGGCGTACTTCACCGTACGCGACCGCACTGACACCGACCAGGGCCGTCGGGCTCTTTGACAGTGCTCCGGGTTAAGGTCTGATCCACAGACTCAGGAGGCACTCGGTTGCTGTACGGCGCGATGAAGGTTTCCGTCGGGATACCGCTGAAGGTCGCCTTCAGGCCCTGGGTGGAAGGCCTGGAGAACGTTCCGGCCGACGGCCCGGCGATCCTGGCGAGCAACCACCTGTCGTTCTCCGACTCCTTCTTCCTCCCCGCGGTCCTCGACCGCAAGGTCACCTTCATCGCGAAGGCCGAGTACTTCACGACGCCCGGGCTCAAGGGCCGGATGACCGCCGCCTTCTTCAAGGGCGTCGGCCAGCTCCCGGTGGACCGCTCCGGGGCGCGCGGTGCGGGCGAGGCCGCGATCAGGAGCGGTGTCGAAGTCATCGAGCGCGGTGAGCTGTTCGGCATCTATCCGGAGGGCACGCGCTCGCCCGACGGCCGCCTCTACCGGGGCAAGCCCGGCGGCCTCGCGCGCGTGGCACTCGCCACCGGGGCACCGGTCATTCCGGTCGCGATGATCGACACCGAGAAGATCCAGCCGCCCGGCAAGGTGATGCCCAAGCTGATGCGCCCGGGCATCCGCATCGGCAAGCCGCTCGACTTCAGCCGGTACCAGGGCATGGAACACGACCGTTTCGTGCTCCGGGCCCTGACCGACGAGGTCATGTACGAAATCATGAAGCTCTCCGGCCAGGAGTACGTCGACATCTACGCGTCGGCCGCCAAGCGGCAGATCGCGGAAGCGGCGAAGGCCGAGAAACAAGCGGAGAAGCAGGCGCAGAAGGCTCTGGAGAAGGAACGGTCGGGCACCAAGTAGCAGTACCCGGGGGCGGGTTCGGGGGATGGGCGGGGGACATGGCGGTACGTGAGAGAGCTGGACGTCCGAAGATCATGCGGATGTCGGTCGAGCAGCCGCTGTGGCGTGCGCTGGCCGGCTACCGGGTGCTCACGATGCTGTACGCGGTGGGGTTCTTCGCCACCGCCTACGACGGGTTCCGGCGTCCCTGGGTCGCCGTCGCCTACTACTGCGTCCTGTTCGTCTGGACCCTGGCCACCCTGCCCTGGGTCGCGAACGCGGCCAGCTGCACCAAGCGCTTCCTCGCCGCCGACCTCACGGTCGCCCTCACCGGCATCCTCCTCACGCCCCTCGCCGACACCCACGAACGCATCCAGTCGGGCGGCCCGACCCTGCCGTCGATATGGACCGCGGGCTCCGTGCTGGCCTTCGCGATCAAGGGCGGCTGGCGCTGGGCGGCCTTCGCCTCGACGCTGGTCGCCGCCGTGAACCTCGTCGAGCGAGGCACCCCGGCCCGCGACACCATCCACAACGTCATCCTGGTCTGGGTCGCCTCCATCGCCATCGGGTACGTCGTCGAGGTCGCCCGCGCCTCCGAGCGCACCCTCGCCCGCGCCCTGGAGATCGAGGCCGCGACCCGGGAACGGGAGCGCCTCGCCCGGGACATCCACGACAGCGTCCTCCAGGTACTGGCGATGGTGCAGCGACGCGGTGCCGTGCTCGGCGGCGAGGCGGGGGAACTGGGCCGGATGGCCGGCGAGCAGGAGGTCGCGCTGCGCGCCCTGGTCTCCGGCGGCCTCGTACCGGAGTCTCGGGAGCCGGACTACGGGGAGCACCAGGCGTCCGGGGCGGCCGGCACCGCCGTACGCACGGCGGGGGAGTCGGCGCCGGACTCGCCGGACCCGGTGGACCTGCGGACCCTGCTCGTCCCGTACGCCACCTCGACGATCACCCTCTCCGAGCCCGGCGCCCCCGTACCGCTCGCCAGGGCCGCCGCGAAGGAGCTGGCGGCCGCGGTCGGCGCCGCCCTGGACAACGTACGCAGGCATGCCGGGGAGGGGGCGCGGGCCTGGATCCTGGTCGAGGACGAGCCGGAATCCGTCGTCGTGACGGTGCGCGACGACGGGCCGGGCATCCCGGCGGGGCGGCTCGCGCAGGCCGAGGGCGAGGGGCGGCTCGGCGTGGCCCAGTCGATCCGCGGCCGACTGCGCGACCTCGGCGGTGACGCGGAAGTGATCTCGGTGCCGGGGCAGGGCACGGAGGTCGAGCTGACGGTACCGAAGGACACCAGACCGGCACGGGGGAAGACGGAGCGGCGATGACGGACACCGGGAACGAGAACGAGAACGGGCACGGGGACATGAGCGGGAACGCAGGAGAGAGTCAGGGGCCACTGAGGGTCATGGTCGTCGACGACCACCCCATGTGGCGTGACGCGGTCGCCCGGGACCTCGCCGAGTCCGGGTTCGACGTGGTCGCCACGGCGGGCGACGGCGAGCAGGCCGTACGCCGCGCCCGGGCCGTCACACCGGACGTCCTCGTGCTCGACCTCAACCTGCCCGCCAAACCCGGCGTCCAGGTGTGCAAGGAGGTCGTCGGGGCCAACCCCGCCCTGCGCGTCCTGGTCCTCTCGGCGAGCGGCGAGCACGCCGACGTCCTGGAGGCGGTGAAGTCGGGGGCGACCGGCTACCTGCTGAAGTCGGCCTCGACCGAGGAACTGATCGACGCGGTGCGCCGTACGGCGGTCGGCGACCCGGTGTTCACCCCGGGCCTGGCCGGTCTGGTCCTCGGCGAGTACCGTCGCCTGGCCTCCGAACCGGCCCCGGCCGCGGGCGCCGACGAACCCAAGGCCCCGCAGCTCACCGACCGCGAGACGGAGGTGCTGCGGCTGGTGGCCAAGGGCCTCAGCTACAAGCAGATCGCCGAACGCCTGGTGATCTCGCACCGCACGGTCCAGAACCACGTCCAGAACACCCTGGGCAAGCTGCAACTGCACAACAGGGTGGAACTGGTGCGGTACGCGATACAGCGCGGCCTGGACGACGAGTGAGAAGCGGTGAGTGGCAGTGAGAGGCAGTGGGAAGCCGTGAGGAGCCTCGACGCCGAGTGAGGCGCACGTCACACTGATCCTTCGTCAGGAACCCTCGGCGAAGGGACATTTCCATGCGCGTCGGAGTACTGACCGGGGGCGGCGACTGCCCCGGGCTCAACGCCGTCATCCGGGCCATCGTCCGCAAGGGCGTACAGGAGTACGGGTACGACTTCGTCGGCTTCCGGGACGGCTGGCGAGGTCCGCTGGAGGGCGCGAGTGTGCGCCTCGACATCCCCGCCGTGCGTGGCATCCTCCCGCGCGGCGGCACCATCCTCGGCTCCTCGCGGACCAACCCCCTCAAGCAGGAGAACGGCATCGCCCGCATCCGGGAGAACCTCGCCGCGCAGGAGGTCGACGCGCTCATCGCGATCGGCGGCGAGGACACCCTCGGAGTCGCGGCCCGGCTCACCGACGAGTACGGGATACCGGTCGTCGGCGTACCGAAGACGATCGACAACGACCTGTCCGCCACCGACTACACCTTCGGCTTCGACACCGCCGTCGGCATCGCGACGGAGGCGATAGACCGTCTGCACACCACCGCCGAATCGCACATGCGCGTCCTCGTCTGCGAGGTCATGGGCCGCCACGCCGGCTGGATCGCCATCCACTCCGGCCTGGCCGGCGGCGCCAACGTCATCCTCATCCCCGAACAGCGCTTCGATACTGAACAGGTGTGCGCCTGGGTGACCTCGCGCTTCAGCGCCTCGTACGCCCCGATCGTGGTGGTCGCGGAGGGCGCCATGCCCAAGGACGGCGACATGGTGCTGAAGGACCAGTCCCTCGACTCCTTCGGCCATGTGCGGCTGTCCGGCGTCGGTGAATGGCTGGCCAAGGAGATCGAGAAGCGGACAGGCAAGGAGGCGCGCACCACGGTGCTCGGCCATGTCCAGCGCGGCGGCACACCCAGCGCCTTCGACCGCTGGCTCGCCACCCGCTTCGGCCTGCACGCCATCGAGGCGGTCCGCGACGGCGACTTCGGCAAGATGGTCGCCCTGCGCGGCACGGACATCGTCCGCGTCCCGATCGCGGAGGCCACGGCAAAGCTGAAGACGGTCGACCCGAAGCTGTACGAGGAGGTCGGCGTCTTCTTCGGCTGACCTTCTCCTGCGAGGGGCGCCCGGCAACGAGCCCGGGCGCCCGCCCGCCTCACCCCAGGGTGGCCGCACCCCGCAGCCGCTCCATCAACTCCCGTACGACAGCGGCCCCGTTCAGCGTCAGCACCGACTCCGGGTGGAACTGCACACCGGCGAAACCATGCCCCCGCAGCGCATGTACCTCCCCGTTCGCGCTCCGGCTGACCTCGACCTCATGCGCCGCCAGCTCCCTGGACGCCTCGTCGTCGCAGTGCGCCACGAAACTGTTGTAGAAACCGACGGTCTCCGTCCGCCCGAACAGATCGATCTCCGTCTGCGCGCCCTGATACGGCACTTCCTTCCGTACGATCTCCAGCCCCAGCTCCGCCGCGATCAGTTCGTGCCCGAGGCAGACCCCGAGGACGCCGTGCCGGTGGTCCCGGACGACCTCGGCCGTCAGTTCGCGCAGGAACTGCATCTTCGGGTCGGTCAGGTCGCCCGGATCACCGGGGCCCGGCCCGAGAACCAGCGGCCCCTCGTGCCCTGCGACCGCCTCCCGCAGCCCCGGTTCGTCGTAGCGCCGCACGGTCACCTCAAGGCCCGACGAGCGCAGGACGTGCGCGAGCATCGCCGTGAAGGTGTCCTCGGCGTCGACGATCAGGGCGTGCCCGGTCAGCTCCGCTCCCTCTCTGGGGGCTTCCTGCATCCGCAGCCAGAACGGCGCCAGGGAGGCCCGCCGCCCGTCCAGCGCCGCCCGCACCCGTGGATCGTCCATGAGCCGCGGCCGTACGCCCGCCTCCCTGGCCCTCCCCGGTACGACACCCAGCGCCGCCAGCACCCCGGCCGCCTTGGCGTGGGTCTCGGCGACCTCACCCGCCGGGTCCGAGCCGCGGACGAGCGTGGCGCCGACCGGCACCCGCAGCCGTCCGTCCGGCGCGATGTCGGCGGTCCGGATGAGGATCGGCGAGTCGAGGGTCTGCGCCCCGCCCGCGTCCCGCCCGACGAGCGCCAACGCCCCCGCGTAATAACCGCGCCCACCGACCTCGTGCCGCTCGATCACCCGGCAGGCGTTCTGCACGGGCGACCCGGTCACGGTCGCCGCGAACATGGTCTCCTTCAGCACCTCCCGCACATCCAGTGAGGAGCGCCCCCGCAACTCGTACTCCGTGTGCGCGAGATGGGCCATCTCCTTCAGCCTCGGCCCCACCACGACCCCGCCCATGTCGCCGACGGTGCACATCATCTTGAGCTCCTCGTCGACGACCATCGACAGCTCCTCGATCTCCTTGCCGTCGGCGAGGAACGAGAGCAGGTGCTCGGGGGTCGGCCCCTCGGCCGGATAGCGGTACGTCCCGCTGATCGGGTTCATGACCACGGTCCCGCCGGACATCCGCACGTGCACCTCAGGACTGGCCCCGACCAGAGTGCGCTCACTTGTGTGCACGACGAACGTCCAGTACGCGCCCCGCTCCCCGACCAGCAGCCGCCGGAACAGCGCGAGGGCGTCGGCGCGTCCGAAGCCCGGGATCTCACCCTCGTACGTCCGCCGGATGACGAAGTTCGCCCCCTCGCCGCGCCCGATCTCCTCCCGCAGCACCCGCCCGACGATGTCCGCGTACTCCTCGTCCCCGACGTCGAAGCCACCGCCCTCGACCCGCACGTCATGCGCGGGAAGCCGGTCCAGCGCCTCCTCCAGCGGGAGTTCGTACGTCTCCTCGGGCGTGAGCACCGCCAGCGGTGTGCCGTCGTCGCGGACGTCGAAGCCGCGCTCACGGATCTGGCGGTAGGGGATGAGGGCGAGACCCTCGTCGGGGATGTCCGCGAGCCGGTCGTACGTGGTCACCGGGCCGAGCAGCAGTTCGACCATCTCGTGATTGTGGCCGGGGGTACGGCGGCGGAGCAGGGCGAACGGGCGGTTGTCGTGCAGGAGCCGGTCGAGTCGCATCGTTCCTCTTCCATCGATCGATGACTGGATCAGTGATCGGGAGGAACGGCCCGGCGCGGAAGTCCGCGGAAACACCGAAGGCCGCCCCTCGGGCGGCCTTCGCGAAGTCTTGCGTACGCGCAGTCAGTGGGCCGCCGAGTGAGCGGGCCACCACCAGTTCTGGTTCTGGGTCGAGTGCGCGAACATGCGACGGACCATACACCACAGGACACGGGCAGATCATGAACCGGCACATGGACCCGCCATTCCGCTCACCGGACCCGAACGAGCGAACCCCGTCTCACTTGATGAGCAG
Source organism: Streptomyces sp. NBC_00576 (assembly GCF_036345175.1). Lineage (NCBI taxonomy): Bacteria > Bacillati > Actinomycetota > Actinomycetes > Kitasatosporales > Streptomycetaceae > Streptomyces > Streptomyces sp. NBC_00576. Next base: position 8,362,603 of record NZ_CP107780.1, read on the forward strand.
GCGGATGGACGCCCGACATGACCCCGTAATGTTGAGGTCGTGACCGTGAACGCTAAGACCAGCGCGAGCGCTGGCAACACCTGGCGAGACCTGCCCGCGGCGCAGCAGCCCGAGTACCCCGACACCGAGGCTCTGCGCGCAGTCGTTGCGGAGCTCGAGTCGTATCCCCCGCTTGTCTTCGCGGGCGAGTGCGATCAGCTGCGCGCCCGGATGGCGGCCGTCGCCAAGGGAGAGGCGTTCCTCCTCCAGGGCGGCGACTGCGCCGAGTCCTTCGATGCCGTCGGCGCCGAGCACATCCGCGCCAAACTGAAGACCCTCCTCCAGATGGGCGCCGTCCTCACGTACGCGGCCTCCGTGCCGGTCGTGAAGGTCGGCAGGATCGCCGGCCAGTACTCCAAGCCGCGCTCCAAGGGCACCGAGACCCGCGACGGCGTGACCCTGCCGACGTACCGCGGTGACTCGGTCAACGGCTTCGACTTCGACGAGGCGTCCCGTATCCCGGACCCCGAGCGACTGAAGCGGATGTACAACGCCTCCGCCTCCACGCTCAACCTGGTCCGCGCCTTCACCACCGGTGGGTACGCGGATCTGCGCCAGGTGCACGCCTGGAACCAGGACTTCGTGAAGTCGTCCCCGTCCGGCCAGCGGTACGAGCAGCTGGCCCGCGAGATCGACAACGCGCTGAACTTCATGCGTGCCTGCGGGACGGACCCGGCCGAGTTCCAGACGGTCGAGTTCTACTCCTCGCACGAGGCGCTGCTCCTGGACTACGAGTCGGCGCTGACCCGCGTCGACTCCCGCACCGGACGGCTGTACGACGTCTCGGCGCACATGGTGTGGATCGGTGAGCGCACCCGGCAGCTGGACGGCGCGCACATCGAGTTCGCCTCCCAGGTCCGCAACCCGATCGGCATCAAGCTCGGCCCGACGACGACGGCCGAGGAGGCGCTGCAGTACATCGAGCGCCTCGACCCGGACCGTGAGCCGGGCCGGCTGACCTTCATCGTCCGTATGGGCGCAGACAAGGTCCGCGACAAGCTGCCCGAGCTGGTCGAGAAGGTGACGGCGTCGGGTGCGACGGTGGCCTGGGTGACCGACCCGATGCATGGCAACACCTTCGAGGCGGCCTCCGGTCACAAGACCCGCCGTTTCGACGACGTGCTCGACGAGGTCAAGGGCTTCTTCGAGGTCCACAAGGAGCTGGGTACGCACCCCGGCGGTATCCATGTGGAGCTGACGGGCGACGACGTCACCGAGTGCGTGGGCGGCGGCGACGAGATCTTCGTCGACGACCTGCACCACCGCTACGAGACGGCCTGCGACCCCCGCCTCAACCGCAGCCAGTCGCTCGACCTGGCGTTCCTGGTCGCGGAGATGTACAGGGACCAGTAGTAGATCACCGGTTGTTCCGCCTATTACAGGCGGAAATATGGGGCGCGGATCACATACGATCCGCGCCCCACAGCACTTTTCGGGCACCCGGCAGACGGGTAAGGTTAGGTTTGCCTCACCGATCAAGCGGGCCTTGGTCTCGGTATGGCACGTCCTTTGGATCCCGTCGGGAGGTGACCCGCGTGTACGTCTGCAACTGCTTCGGAGTGACCGAGTCGCAGGTGAAGAAGCACGCGGCGGACGGCGCCTGCACCCCCCGTCAGATCGCGTCGGCCTGCAAGGCGGGCACGGACTGCGGCTCGTGCGTACGACGCATCCAGGCGCTGCTGGGCAGGGGCGCATACCCGACCCGTGGGCTCGCGGACGAGGGCAGTAGGCAAGTCCGGGCCGAACAGCTGGACGAGGCGGCCTGAGGCCTGGAGGCCGCTGCGCCCTGAAGGCCGGCTCTCAGCTCTCCGGCTGCTCGATGAGCTGCGCGATGTAGAGCGCCTCGCCGAGTTTCTCCACCAGTTCCAGCTGGGTGTCCAGGTAGTCGATGTGGTGCTCCTCGTCCGCGAGGATCGACTCGAAGATGTTCGCGGACGTGATGTCGCCCTTGCTGCGCATGACCTCGATCCCGCGCCTGAGGCGGTCGATCGCCTCGACCTCGACCTGCCGGTCCGCCTGGAACATCTCCGTGAGGGTCTGTCCCACCCGGACGTGGAAGAGCCGCTGATAGTTCGGCAGGCCGTCCAGGAACAGGATCCGGTCGGTGATGATCTCCGCGTGCTTCATCTCGTCGAACGACTCGTGCCGCGTGTACTTTGCGAGCTTCGTCCAGCCGAAGTTCTCCTGCATCTTCGCGTGCAGGAAGTACTGGTTGATCGCCGTGAGTTCGGCGGTCAGCTGCTCATTGAGGAATTCGATGACCTCGGGGTCGCCCTGCATCGCAGAGGCTCCTTCCAAGCGGGGGACTGGGGAGGTTGCCGCCGAATGATTTCATCGCCATCGAAGATCGTCCAGTAAGTGCGTACTTAGTAAGTAAGGGCATGCTTAGTCCAAGTTATCCGGACTTGGTGGAATCTGGTCGGGCCTGGTCATGCGCACTCTTCCTGGTCTGTCAGGATGGAGCCATGGGTCAGCCGGTGGAACGTGAATCGGGAGAGCGCGATTCAGGAGGTGCGGCGCAGCCCGAATTGCCGCCGGGGCAGCGTATGCAGCGCGGCTGGCCGGTCACCCATTACGGGCCGGTGCCCAAATTCCGCCCCGAGCGCTGGGAGTTCAGGGTTTTCGGTGCCACCGCCGACAGTGAGAAGCGCTGCTGGAACCATGAGGAGTTCACGGCCCTGCCGTATGTCTCCGTAGTGGCCGATCTGCACTGCGTCACGAAGTTCAGCATGCTGGGCGCCGAGTGGGGCGGAATTCCGGCGCGGACGATCCTTGAGGCCGCGCCGCCGGCGCCCGAAGTCACACACGTCATGGTCTGGGCGGAATACGGCTTCAGTTCGAATCTCCGACTGGCCGATTTCGCGTCCGGCGGCACGATCTTCGCCACCCACAAGGACGGCGAACTCCTCACCGCGGAACACGGCTTCCCGCTTCGGCTGGTGGTGCCCCACCTGTACGCCTGGAAGGGACCCAAGTGGGTGCGCGGGGTGGAGTACATGACCGCCGACCGCCGCGGGTTCTGGGAGGAACGCGGCTATCACAACGTCGGCGACCCCTGGCGCGAACAGCGCTACTCGTACCAGGAGGAGCCCGGGGACGGCCCCGAGCTCTGAGCTCCTGGGGTTACTGAGATCTTGGGTTGCTGGGGTCAGTGGTGGTACCGGTGCACCACCGCGTGGCCCTTGCCCCGGCCGATCGTCCACTTGTTGACCGGCGTGGTGATGACGAAGGCGACGGCCAGTGAGATCGCCAGCGCTCCCCAGAACAGCAGATCGTCCAGCTGGGCGTCCATCGCGCCCGGCCAGAGCACGATCACGCCGTTGTCGACCAGCTCCATCACGGCGATCGACAGGGTGTCCGCGGCCAGTGCGACCTGGACGGCCGTACGGAATCCGACGCCCGCCCTCAGGACTCCGCGCAGGGTGAGCGAGTAGCCGAAGAAGAACGCCAGGACGATCGCCAGCGCGGTGGTGGGCAGGTTCCCCCACCCCAGCGCTGTGCCGATGACCATGCCGAGCACCTCGCCGATGGCGCAGCCGGTGAGGCAGTGCAGGGTGGCCTGGACGGCCATGGCCCAGGTGGCGGCCGGCGTGTGCTGGTGTGCGTGTGTCTCGTGTTCCATGGGTGCCCCCGGTGTCACGTGGTCACGGTTTCCTGCACTCGCCAGCAATATACCCCCCAGGGGTATTCCTGAAGCGGATGCCGGGTCCTGATCCGCTACCCGTCCCGGAGTTTCTTCAGCCGCTCCACATCCGCCGCGTGCCCCTCCTTCCCGCCGGGCGTCTCGATGATCAGCGGTACGCCCTCGGTCGCGGGGTGGGTCATCAGCGCGCGGAACGGGTCCTCGCCGATATGACCCGCGCCGATGTTCTCGTGGCGGTCCTTGTGCGCGCCGACCACGTCCTTGGAGTCGTTGGCGTGGATCAGCTTCAGCCGCCCCTCGCCGACCGTGTCGACGAGCAGATCGAGGGTCTGGTGCATTCCGCTGGGCCCGGTCAGATCGTGCCCGGCCGCGAAGATGTGGCAGGTGTCGAGACAGACGCCCAGCTTCGGATGGGCGTCGAGCGCCTCGAAGTACGGCCCGAAGTCCCAGGTGCGCGAACAGAGGGAAGAGCCCTGCCCGGCGGTCGACTCGAGGAGCAGATGCGGGTCGTCGTCGTGGGTGAGCTCGTCGAGCAGCGGCAGCAGATGTTCCCGTACCTGTTTGAGGGCCACGGACCGGTCCCGCCCGCCGGTCGCGCTCCCGGTGTGCACCACCACGCCCAGCGCGCCGATCTCGCGTCCGCGCCGCAACGAGTGCCGCAGTGACTCCACCGACCGCTCGACGGTCGCCTCGGTGTGCGAGCCGAAGTTGATCAGGTACGGGGCATGGACGTACGCCGGGATCGAGCCGTCGGCACAGGCCGCGCGGAACTCCTCGTCCTGGCGGGGGTTGCCGACGGGCGTCGCCCAGCCGCGCGGGTTGGCGACGAAGACCTGCACGGTCTCGGCCAGGAGATCGCGGGCGTAGGACAGGCCGACGGAGTGGAGACCGCCGGCCACGGGAACATGGCCGCCGACGGGGTTGCGGAGCTGCTTGCTGGTCACCCTGTCAGGGTGACATGCGGCGCTCCGCGTCCCGTCGGCGGATGCCGATGGCCTGCGACTGCGACTGCCCGCCGGGGTCAGCGGATCGTGATGGTGATCGTCGACCCCTTGGCTGCGGTGTCACCGCCGTCGACGGACTGCTTCTTCACGGTGTCGCCGAAGAGCCCGAGGAGTCCCCGGTCCTCGTCGACCTTGAACCCGGCCCCCTCCAGAGCCGCCTTCGCGTCGTCGACGCTGTCGCCCACGACATCCGGGACCTCGATCATCTCGGGGCCCTTGGAGACCGTCAGCGTGACCGTGTCGCCCTGCTCGGCCTCGCTGCCGCCCTCGGGTGACTGGACGGCGACCTGCCCCTGCTCGAACTCGTCCGAGTTGACGGTCTTGGTGGCGACCTTGACCTTCAGCCCGGCCTGTTCCAGCTCGGCCTGCGCGTCGGCGAGGGTCGCGCCTGTGACGTCGGAGACTTCCACCGGGCTGCCCTTGCTGACGACGAGGGCGACCGCGGAACCAGCGCGCCGCTCGGTGCCGGGGTCCGGGCTGGTGCTGATCACGGAACCCCGGAGCACCTCCTCGCTGAACTCGCGGGTGACCATCCCGGGCTCCAGACCGTTCCGCTTCAGCAGCGCCCTGGCCTTGTCGAGGCGATAGCCCGAAAGCTGGGGCACCGGCACGGTCTCCGGCCCCATGGAGATGGTGAGCGTCACGGTGTCGTTGTCCCGGATGCGCTCGCCTACCTTCGGATCGGTACTGATGACGGTGCCGCGCGGCACCGTGTCGCTGTAGGCCGTCTTGGTCTTGCCGACTTCGAGCCCGGCGTTCGCCAATCGGGCCTCGGCCTTTGCCTGGGTCTGTGACAGTACGGCCGGGACCTGCGTGAACTGCCCGGAGTTGATGTACCAGACGCCCGCCCCCACACCGAGGACGAGCAGTACGGCGACAAGGATGGCGAGCGGCGTACGCCGTTTCCGGTCCCGCGCGGCACGCCGGGAGGGCGGGGCGGGCGCAGGGGGAGCGCCGACAGCTCCCAGCCGACTGGTCCGGTTCAACCGCCGCTCGTCGACCGGGGGTTCGTCCTCGTTGACGGGCAGGGGCCGCGGCACGGCCAGCGCGCGCGGGATGACGCTCGTCAAATCCTCGGCGTTGTCGTGCGCCGAGGCGACGGCCTGCGGCGGTACGGCGTCCAGCTGCTCGGCGTCGAGCGAGCCGCGTGTCTCCAGGACCTGCGCGAGCAGCGCCACGGCGTCGTACGGGCGGATGTCGGCGTTGCGCGCGGTGGCCGAGGCGACCAGCGCGTCCAGCTCGTAGGCCAGCCCCGGTACGAGGGCCGACGGCGGCGGCACGTCCTCGTGCAGGTGCTTGTAGAGCACCAGCGCGGGGGAGTCGCCGTAGTGCGGCTGGTCGCCGGTCAGCATCTCGTAGAGGACGATTCCGCAGGCGTACACATCGACCCGGGGGTCGGCGGTGCCGCTCTCGATCTGCTCGGGCGCGAGGTAGGAGACGGTGCCGAGGACGGCCCCCGTCGTGTTGGTGACCGTGTCCACGGCCCGCACGAGCCCGAAGTCGGCGACCTTGACCCGACCGTCGTCCCCTATCAGCACGTTCTCGGGCTTCATGTCGCGGTGCACGAACCCGGCCCGGTGCGCCGCCCCGAGCGCGGCGAGCACGGGCTCCAGGATGTCGAGCGCGGCCCGGGGCTGGAGCGCGCCGCGTTCACGGAGCACGTCACGCAGGGTGCAGCCGGCGATGTACTCCATGGCGAGATAGACGTACGACCCATCGGCGCCCTGGTCGAAGACCTGTACGACGTTGGGGTGCGCGAGCCGGGCCACGGACTTCGCTTCCCGGATGAACCGTTCGACGAAGGCCACGTCGGCCGCGAGCGAGGGATGCATCACCTTGAGGGCGAGCACGCGGTCGAGGCGGGTGTCCACGGCCCGGTAGACCGTGGCCATCCCGCCGACCGCGATCCGCGCGTCCACGCGATAGCGGCCGTCGAGCACCTGCCCGACGAGAGGGTCCTGAAGGGTCGTATCCACGCAGGTGAGTGTACGAGCCGCCGCTGACAAGCCCGCAGTTTCGGCCAGGAAAGCACAAGAAAGCAGCGGGACTGAAGCCGACCTGTGACGCAGATCGCAAACGGAGAGCCGCCTATGACGGCGAACCCCCACAGGAGAGCTTCCCTTGTCAACGGGCTGAAACGGGTGGTGCGTGGGTGGGAGATCAAAGGGCAGTGAAGCAGAGGGCACCTAGAAAGCAGGCCGTTCGGGATCCAACGCAGCCAGCCCGGCAGTAGGAGACGACGCCTCAGCAAAGTGCCGCCGAGGTATCCGACCCGCCCGGTAGGCCAACCTCCCCGCGTTCACCCCGCTCCGCATGGCGGCAGCCATCAGCACAGGCTCCTGCGCCCTGGTCACCGCCGACGCCAACATCACCCCCGCACACCCCAACTCCATCGCCAACGCCACATCCGACGCCGTCCCCGCCCCCGCATCCAGAATCACCGGCACACGCGCGTGCTCCACGATCAGCTGAAAGTTGTGCGGGTTGCGAATCCCCAGCCCCGACCCGATGGGCGACCCGAGCGGCATGACCGCGGCGCACCCCACGTCCTCCAGTTTCCGCGCCAGCACAGGATCGTCGTTCGTGTAGGGCAACACCGTGAACCCGTCCTCCACCAGCACCTCCGCCGCGTCCAGCAACTCGATGGGATCCGGCAGCAGCGTCCGCTCGTCGGCGATGACCTCCAGCTTCACCACATCCGTACCGAGTGCCTCCCGGGCCAGCCGGGCCGTCAGCACGGCCTCCCCGGCGGTGAAACACCCCGCGGTGTTGGGCAGCACCTGGATGCCGAGCCGTTCCAGCACCGACAGAACAGACCCGTGCACCGACGGATCGACGCGCCGCATCGCGACCGTCGTCAGCTCCGTGCCGGAGGCCACCAGCGCCCGCTCCAGCACATCGAGGCTGGGCGCACCCCCCGTACCCATGATCAGCCGGGACGTGAAGGTGGTACCACCGAGGACAAAGGGATCGTCGGCCATGGTTCAGCCTCCTTGGACGGCGGTGAGGACCTCGACACGGTCCCCCTCGGAGAGAGGGGTCGACGACCACCGCGCGCGCGGGACGACGGTTTCGTTGAGCGCGGCGGCCACCCCGGAGGGCGCCGCGGTGAGGGACTTCACCAGAGCGTCGAGCACGGTGCCCTGGGAGACCTCGCGCTGCCGGCCGTTGACCAGGATGTTCAAGTGATGGCTCATACGAACTGCACCGTGCTCATGGCGCTTATGGCGTCGAACCGCCGAGGTGTGAAGGCCCGGGCCTCGTCCGGCAGTTCACCGGTGGCCAGAACAGTGGCCATGGCATCTCCCGTGACCGGCGTCAGCAGCACCCCGTTCCGGTAGTGGCCGGTGGCCACCAACAGCCCCTCCAGCGCCGTCGGGCCGAGCAACGGCGCGTTGTCGGGGGACCCGGGGCGCAGTCCCGCCCGCGTCTCCGTCAACGGCAGCTCGGTGATCCCGGGAACGAGTTCGTGGGCGTCGCGCAGCAACTCGTACACGCCGCCCGCCGTGACCGTCGTGTCCCAGCCCAGCTCCTCGCTGGTCGCCCCGACGACCAGCTCACCGTTCTCACGCGGCACCAGATAGACCTGGCTGCCGCGCACCACGGCCCGCACGGTCCGGCTCAGGAACGGCGCGTACCGCTTCGGCACGGTCACCCGCAACACCTGCCCCTTGACGGGCCGTACGGGCGGCAGCACGGCCTCAGGGACCCCCGCGAGCCGTCCGCTGAGGCTGCCCCCGGCCAGCACGATCGACCCGGCGGCCAGTTCGTCGCCGTCCGAGTCCGTGACCGCCACGGCTCGCCCCCGCCGTACGTCGAGCCGCTCGGCCCACGTCCGGCGCAGCACCACCCCCGCCCGCTCGCACGCGTCCACCAGCGCCCCGGCCAGCCGCCGCGGATCGATCTGGTGGTCGCCGTCCACCCGCAGCCCCCCGCGCACGCCCGGCGCGAGCATCGGTTCCAGGCGCCGGCATTCGCGCCCCGAGAGCCACTCCGACTCCAGGCCCGACCGCTGTTGCAGGGCGTGCAGCTCGCGCAGCTCGGCGCGGTCGTCGGCGTCGAGTGCGACGGCGAGGGTGCCGCAGCGGCGGTAGCCGAGGTCGTGGCCGGTCAGTTCGGTGAGTTCGGCCACGAAGTCCGGGTAGCGGCGGGCCGACTCCAGGTTCAGCCCCAGCAGGGTCTGCTCGCCGTGGTGCAGTTCCGTGACGGCGGCCAGCATCCCGGCCGCCACCTGGGCGGCCCCGCCGCCCGGCACGGGATCCACGACGGTCGTGGCGAGCCCGCGCTGCGCGGCCCGCCAGGCCGTCACCAGCCCGATGATCCCGCCTCCGACGACAACGACGTCCGAAGTGTGCGTACGCGACATGGGCGTCCAGCCCCTCCCTTCGCCGGCATGACCCGGATCAGGTTCGTACGGTCGGAGGCCGTCCAGCCTCCCTCTCAGCCCGGTGCGTCCGGGCTCCCGCGAGTGCTTACGCTGGTCAGCCTAGCCCGCAGAGCAACGCCCATGTAAGGGAGCCTCCGCCCATGCCCCGCTCGCTGGACGGCCTCGTCCTCGCCCCCGTCGTGGATCAGGCCCCGGGCCAGGTGGGGACGCGCACCCGGTTCACCTACCACGAGCAGGACGGCGAGATCTGGGCCGAGTACGCGGGCGGGGATGTCGTACGCGGCCGTCTCGTGGGTACGCGGGAAGGTGACCGTCTCGACTTCCGGTACGTGCAGCTGAAGCACGACGGGACGACGTCCTCGGGCCATTGTGTGTCCGAAGTGACCGAACTGCCGGACGGGCGGCTGCGGTTGGCGGAGGCCTGGGAGTGGGAGTCGCAGCCGGGCAGCGGGACGAGTGTCGTGGAACAGGTGGGTGTGCAGTAGGTCACTGACCGCGCCCACTGACTGACAATTTGTCAATTGTCTATGGTGATCGAGTGAGCGAGCAGACGCAGGCCGAGCGGACGCAGGCACAGGGCACACAGGGCGTGTCGCAGCCGCGGCGCGTGGTCGTCGTGGGTGCGGGCATGGCCGGGGTGCAGACCGCGGTCGCCCTGCGGGAGCAGGGGTTCACCGGCACCGTGACCATGCTCGGCGCGGAACCCCATCAGCCGTACGACCGGCCGCCGCTGTCCAAGGCCGTGCTGCTCGGCAAGGCGGAGGGCTCCGCCTTCGACGTCGACTTCGAGGCCCTCGGTATCGAACTGCTGCTCGGGTGCGAGGTGCTGGGCGTCCGCGGCGCCGAACACGAGCTGGACACCGCCGAGGGGCCCGTCCCGTACGACGTCCTGGTCCTCGCGACCGGCGCCGAACCGATCCGGCTGCCGGGCACCGAGGGCGTACCCGGTGTGCATCTGCTGCGCACCCTGGACGACGCCGAACGGCTGCGACCCGTACTCGCTCGCCAGCACGACATCGTGGTCGTCGGGGCCGGCTGGATCGGCGCCGAGTTCGCCACTGCCGCGCGCGAGGCCGGCTGTGCGGTCACTGTCGTCGAGGCCGCCGGCCGGCCGCTCGCAGGCGCTCTGCCCGCCGAGGTGGCCGCGCCGATGGCCGCCTGGTACGCCGACAGCGGCGCCTCGTTGCGCACCCACGCGCGCGTGGCCCGCGTCGAGCCCGGCGCGGTGGTGCTCGACGACGGCTCGCGGCTGCCCGCCGGCGCCGTCGTGGTCGGCATCGGGGCCCGCCCGGCCACGGCCTGGCTGGCGGACTCGGGGATCGCCCTGGGTGACCACCGGGAGGTCGTCGCCGACGACCACCTGCGCACCTCCGCGGCGGACGTCTACGCGGTCGGCGACTGCGCCTCCTTCCCTTCGGGAAGGTACGGCCGGCGCCTTCTGGTCCACCACTGGGACAACGCCCTCCAGGGGCCCCGTACGGTCGCCGCGAACATCATCGGGGAGTCCCCGGCGGTCTACGACCCGGTCCCGTACTTCTGGTCGGAGCAGTTCGGCCGCTTCGTCCAGTACGTCGGCCACCACCAGTCCGCCGACACCACCCTGTGGCGCGGTGACCCGTCCGGGCCCGCCTGGACGGTCTGCTGGCTGCGGGAGGGCCGCCTGGTGGCCCTGCTGGCCGTGGGCCGCCCCCGTGACCTGGCCCAGGGGCGCCGCCTGGTCGAGGCGGGCACCCTGATGGACGCCGAGGCGCTGACGGACCCCTCCCGGCCACTGAAGGCGGCCACGGCATAGCCTGACGCGGCTCGACACCACCGCAACGGCGCAGGTCGGAGGGGCCCGGCTTCCGACTGTCAGTGCGGGATGGCAGGCTTGTCCCGTGACCGAGATTGACGCAAAGATCGATGCTCTCGTCCCCGCCTGGCTCACCCTCCCCGACATCGCCGAAGTGTTCGATGTCGAGGTGACACGCGTCCGGCAGTTGGTCAGGGAAGGCCAGCTGATCGCCGTACGCCGTGGTGAGAACCGTGCGCTGCACGTCCCCGCCGCCTTTATCGACGGGGTCGAGCAGAAGGTCGTCAAGGGCCTGACCGGCACCTTGACGCTCCTGAGGGACGACGGCTTCTCCGACGAAGAGATGCTGGAGTGGCTCTTCACTCCCGACCCGAGCCTGCCCGGTACCCCCGCGCAGGCCCTCGCCGAGAATCGCGGCACGGAGGTGAAGCGTCGCGCCCAGGCGCTCGCCGTCTGATCCGACCAGCCGTTGGTGTGCGGGCCGCGGTCCGCACACCGCCACACAGGGGCGCGCCCGGGGAGAACACCCCATGGGCGCGTCCATGGGGGGACACACGTATGCCCGAGACGACCGACTCCGTGCCCGGGGCGACCGTCGGCGCCGGCACTGCCCGCGCCCGGCTGGCCGACGCCCGGGTCTACCTCTGCACGGACGCCCGCCGACGGCAGGGTGACCTCGCCGAGTTCCTGGACACCGTTCTGGCGGGCGGGGTCGACATCGTGCAACTGCGCGACAAGGGCATGGAGGCGGCCGAGGAACTGGACCACCTCCAGGTCTTCGCCGACGCCTGCGCCCGGCACGGCAAGCTCCTCGCGGTCAACGACCGCGCGGACGTCGCCCATGCGGCCCGTGCCGACGTACTGCACCTCGGCCAGGGCGACCTGCCCGTCCCGGCGGCCCGCGCGATCCTCGGCCCGGACGTGCTCATCGGCCGCTCCACACACGCCGAACCGGAGGCCGCGGCAGCCGCCGTCCAGGCGGGCGTCGACTACTTCTGTACGGGCCCCTGCTGGCCGACCCCCACCAAGCCCGGCCGCCACGCGCCCGGCCTCGACCTGGTCCGGTACACGGCCGGGCTCGCCACCGGGCGCCCCTGGTTCGCCATCGGCGGCATCGACCTGGGCAACCTGGACGAGGCGCTGGCGGCGGGCGCCCGCCGGGTTGTCGTCGTACGGGCGATAACGAAGGCCGACGACCCGGGCGCGGCGGCGGCGGAGTTCGCCAAGCGGCTGCGTTCCCTGTAACCGGGCACCGGAGATCCCTGAGGTCCAGGTGCCCGCGTCCAGTGTCCGAGGCGTGGACAACAAGTCGACAATCCGGGCAAATTTCCGCCATCCGGTTGGGAGACCGCCGCCCCCTGACTAACCTGCGGGTATGGCCCTAGGAACCGCGTCCACCAGGACTGACCGCGCACGCACCGTGCGTGACATGCTCGCGACCGGCAAGACCACGTATTCCTTCGAGTTCTCCGCGCCGAAGACTCCCAAGGGCGAGCGGAACCTGTGGAACGCGCTCCGGAGGGTCGAGGCGGTCGCACCGGACTTCGTGTCCGTGACGTACGGCGCCGGCGGGTCGACGCGCGCGGGCACGGTCAAGGAGACCCAGCAGATCGTCTCCGACACGACGCTCACCCCGGTGGCCCACCTCACCGCGGTCAACCACTCCGTCGCCGAACTGCGCAACATCATCGGCCAGTACGCCGACGCGGGCATCCGTAACATCCTGGCCGTGCGCGGGGACCCGCCCGGCGATCCGATGGCCGAGTGGGTACCGCACCCGAGCGGTCTGACGTACGCCGCCGAACTCGTCCGGCTCATCAAGGAGTCGGGCGACTTCTGCGTAGGCGTCGCCGCCTTCCCGGAGACCCACCCGCGCTCTCCCGACCAGGACGCGGACGTCACCCACTTCGTCGACAAGTGCCGGGCCGGCGCGGACTACGCGATCACCCAGATGTTCTTCCACCCGGAGTCGTATCTGCGGCTGCGGGACGCGGTCGCGGCGGCGGGCTGCCCGACCCCGGTCATCCCCGAGGTCATCCCCGTGACCAGCGTGCGGATGCTGGAGCGGTTGCCGCAGCTCAGCAACGCGGCCATCCCCTCCACCCTTAAAGAGCGGATCCTCACAGCCAAAGACGACGCGGCGGCTGTACGCTCCATTGGCATCGAGTTCGCCACGGAGTTCTGCGCGCGACTGCTGGCCGAGGGAATCCCCGGACTGCACTTCATTACGCTGAACAACTCCACGGCATCGCTGGAAATCTACGAGAACCTGGGTCTGCACCACCCACAGCGGGCCTAGACCGGCCGCGCGGGCGTACGACACACTGCGTAGCGGCCACTGGGAGAGGGGCGTACATGGGCTGGACGGTCCTCTACATCGCGTTTGGCATCGTCGCGCTGTGGCTACTCGGAGAGGTTCTGCTGCAGTACAAGGCGCGGCTGCGCTGGCGGCTGCTGGCCTTCGGCGGCTTCCTCGGCGTGGTCCTCGGCGTGCTCATCCCGAATGTGTTGGTCATCGGCCTGGGCGCCGCGGCCTTCGCGGTCGGGCAGACGTACGTCACCCTGTCGTTCCGCAGCGGCTTCTCGGCCGGTTGGGCCGTCGCGGGCCGCTCGGGCTTCCTCTCGCGGTTCGGCAAGAAGGGCCGCCGAGGCGAAGGGGAGCATCAGGACCCGACGCTGGAGGTCTCCGACCTGGAGGCCGCCGAGGGCGCGTACGGCCAGGGCAACGGCGCAGACGCGTACTTCGGTGACTTCGGCCACAGCCCCGCCGACGGTGTCGGCAACGACGCCTACGGCACCGGTGCCGGAACGTACCAGCAGGGCGACGACTTCGACCGTGACTACGACCGGGACGACGTCTTCACCCCCGCCCGTTCCGTCCGGCCCACGGAGGCCGAGAGCACGGCCGTCTACGAACCGCAGCCCATCCCCGACGACACCGGCTCGTATGGCATATACAGCGACGCCGCATACGCGGCGGCGACCGGCCAGGACCAGTCCTACGCGGGCGCGGGCCAGGACCAGTCGTACGCGGCAGCGGCCCAGAACGGCGACCAGACCTACGGGTACGACGGTTACACCGGCTACGACCAGCAGCAGTACGGCTACGACGCCTCGGGCCAGCAGCAGTACGCCGCCTACTCGGACCCGTACATCGGACAGGGCTACGGCGGTACCTCGTACGACTCCGGATACGACCAGCAGCAGTACGGTCAGCAGGGCTACGGCCAGGAGCAGTACGGCAACGCCGGCTACGGCGAGACCCCGGCGAGCGGTGTCTGGGTCCCGCAGCAGCGCAACACCGACGACCCGTTCTTCGGCGGTGAACTCCCGCCGGAGCAGCAGTATCCCTACCAGGACGACGGCAATGGCCAGGGCACGGCCAACGGCAACGGGCAGGTGCCCGGGAACGGGTTCGACGAACAGCAGTACCGCTTCTGAGGCCTGCTGCCCCGCCCGGGCGCCCGGGGATTCACTGCGAGCCCCGGAAGCCCGGCCCCTCCACGATCAGCCCGGCGACCAGCGCACCCGACATGCCCGCGTGCGCAAGCCCGCCCCCAGGGTGCGACCAGCCGCCCACGCGATAGAGCCCCGGCAGCCGGGTGCTGTTGGCAGGATGCAGGAAGCCGCCTTTCCCGCCCGCGAGCGAGGGCGCCGACACACCCCCGAGGAAGGCGCCCGTCTCGTCCCCGGCGTTTCCGGGCGTCCGTATCTCCCGCCACAGGACCCGCTCGCGCAGTCCGGGAACCGCAGCCCCTGCCGCGCCGACCATGAGTTCAGCGAACCGTTCCACCGGGCCGTCCGCTGCCCAGTCACCCTTGGGCGGTGCCACCGCCGTCAGGACCACGGACTCGTGCTCCTCGTCGGGCCGCAGCGCGGGATCGTTCGGCCGCAGCACGGTCACCGTGGGCTGCGCCGGGCCGTCTCCCTCCCCGCTCACCCAGTTCAACTCGGCCTCCCGGTCCGGCGCGTGCACGACCGTGCGATGCGCGGCACCCGCCTCACGGGCCCCGCGCAGGGCCAGCAGTACGGTGAACCGGCCCGGCGACGGCGACGACGCATCGGGAAACACGTCACCGTCCTCGTCGAGCGCGTGCTCCGTCAGCCCCTTCAGCCGTACGGGATCCACGCCCGCCACGACCTGGTCGGCCTCCACGACGGTCCCGTCAGCCAGCTCCAGCCCCGCCGCCCGGCCGTCCTTCTCGACGATCCCCGAGACCTCGGCGCCGAAGACGAACTCGACCCGCCGGGCCACGCACCGCTCGTACACCGCACGCGCCAACTCCCGGATGCCGCCCCGGACATACCAGGTGCCGAAGGCGTGCTCCATGTACGGCAGCACGGCCGCGCTCGCCGGAACGACCCGGGGATCGAGGCCGTATGCCAGGGCATGGCTCTCCAGGAGGGCGGCCAGACGTGGGTCGCGCAGCTCCCAGGCGGCGACCTCGGCGAGCGTGCCGGCCCGACGGGTGCGCAGCAGCCGCTTGTGGGGGACCGCCGGATAGGGCTCCCGCTCGGCCAGCACCTGCCAGTCGGTCCACAGGGGCTCCTCCAGGAGCGGTCTGCGGGTGCGGTCCCAGGCCTCGCGGGCCCTGACCAGGAACTCGCCCCAGCGGTCACCCGCCCCGGCCCCGAGAGCAGTCTCCAGGGCCCGGACGACGCCCGCGCGGGACGCGTTCGGCAGGGCGACCTCCGTGCCGTCCGGGAAGACGTGCC
The DNA here is from genome assembly GCF_036345175.1 of Streptomyces sp. NBC_00576. Classification (NCBI taxonomy): domain Bacteria; kingdom Bacillati; phylum Actinomycetota; class Actinomycetes; order Kitasatosporales; family Streptomycetaceae; genus Streptomyces; species Streptomyces sp. NBC_00576. The sequence goes on from NZ_CP107780.1 coordinate 8,378,184, forward strand.
GCGAGGACGGGTCGACCTGGACCAGCTCGACGCACTCCTCCAGGGACTGCTTGCCGGTCTTGACGAACAGGTCGCGGTAGACCGCGGGCAGGGTGAGCAGCCCGGGGCCCGTGTCGAACGAGAACCCGTCGCGTTCGAAGCGGCGCACCGCCCCGCCGTACGTCTCCCCACGCTCGTACACCGCCACCCGGTGGCCCGCGACGGCCAGCCGGGCAGCGGCCGCCATCGCGCCCATGCCGGCGCCGATCACCGCAATCCGTGCCATGTCAGGGACTTTATCGGCCCCCACTGACAGTCCGGCCACGGGCCTGTGACCAGGGAGTTCGTGGGATTGTGGGCAACCCGACTCAGCCCGGGGGCCATCCGGTCTGGACGGTGAACCGTTTCTCCTCGCGCCGCTGGGCCCGGCGCCGCAGGAAGCGTCTGATCCGGGAGACCAGGAAGTACAGCAGGAGCAGCCCGGTGAGTAGCAGCGTGCCCGCGATGATCGCCGCCGCCTCCGGGTGGAACATCGCGAACGTCACGATGCCGGCGACCCCGAGATCCTCGGCGAAGCTCACGATCACGTTGCTGAACGGCTCCGGCGAGGTGTTGACGGCCATCCGCGTCCCGGCCTTGACCGCATGGCTGGCCAGCGCCGTCGAACCGCCGATCGCGCCCGCCGCCAGATCGGACAGCGAACCGCTCTGCCCGGCCAGCAGCGCTCCGACGACGGCCCCGGAGACCGGCCGGATCACCGTGTGCACCGCGTCCCACACCGAGTCCACGTACGGGATCTTGTCGGCGACCGCCTCGCACAGGAACAGCACGCCCGCCGCGACGAGCACCTCGGGGCGCTGCAGCGACTCGGGGACCTCGTCGCTCAGCCCGGTCGCGCCGAAGACGCCGAGGAGCAGCACCACCGCGTAGGCGTTGATACCGCTGGCCCAGCCGCTGGTGAAGACCAAAGGGAGTACCGACACGGACGCGATGGTAACCAGTCGGCAACGGCGCGTCCTGGGGTTGAGTGCGCAGGGCTGAGTACACGTACCTAGGGCGAGAGATGAGTAGCCGCACGGATGGGCTGCGACCTGCGCGAACGAGAGAGTGGAGCCACGGAAAAGGGCACGGCTCCGGTACCGCCGACACGGGGCGGCGGAACGGTGCCGAGGCCCTGGACCGCTCCTTCCGCCGATCCGTCGGCGGGAGCGAGGCACCGGGGGACCCGGGGGAACGACCGCACGGGGGTACGGGGGTACGGGGGAGCAGGAAGGGAGCGCCGGTTCGAGGTGGCCCGCGGGGGACGCGGCCACATCGGACCGGCGCTTTCCTGTGCGTCCGCGCTTTCCTGTGCGTCCGCGTCCGGATCCGCTCGCTCAGCGGTTGCCGCCCACCCGTCCCTGGAGCAGTCGGGACAGCGCCGAGTGGACGTCGTCCAGGGAGCGTTCCGGCTGGAAGGACTGCCAGTCCAGGGCGGCGACCAGGACCATGCCGACCAGGGCCGCCGCGGTCAGCGGGATGTCGATCTCGTCGCTGAGCTCGCCGCTCGCCACGGCCTCGCGCAGGACGTCCTCGATGACCGCAACCGCCTGCTGTCTGACCACCATCAGGGTGGACTGCCAGGCCCGGTTGGTGCGCCACAACTCGGCCACGTACAGCTGGGTGAACGCCGGGTAGCGGCTGATGAAGACGAGTCCGGCCCGGACCATCGCGTCCAGGGCGTCGATCTTCGTGCCGCCGTCCCGGGCGGTCTGCTCGGCCGCCTCCCGAAGGGAGGCGGTGAGGAGTTCCACACCGTGCCGCAGCAACTCCTCGAAGAGGACGGACTTGCTCGCGAAGTTGTAGTAGACCGTGCCCTTGGCGACGCCGGCCCGCTCGGCGATCTCGTCCACCGTGGTGGCGGAGAAGCCCTGTTCGGCGATGAGCGTGACGGCGGCCTCGTAGAGCTTCTGCCGGGTGGCCTCGCGGCGCGTACCGCCGCCCGACGGGGTCCTGCTGTGTTCCATGGCCCCGATTCTCACAGGAACGCCGGGCACACGCTGACGAGACGTCACAGGCTCAGCTCCGGGTGCAGTCGGTCCAGGGTCCACACCTGCTTGCGGCGGGCCGCCACGGCGGTCAGCGCCAGGGCGCCGGCCGTGAACGCCGCGAACACCGCACACGCCTGCCACACCGGGCCGAGCCCGCCGCCCGTGATGAGCCTGCGCAGGGCCTCGACGACGTAACTCATCGGCATGAAGGGGTGGATCGCGTTGAAGAAGTCGGGACTGGTCTGCACGGGATAGGTGCCCCCCGCGGACGTCAACTGGAGCATCAGGAAGGCGAGTACGAGGATCCGGCCCGCTGCTCCGAAACGCGCGTTCAGCCACTGGACGATCGCCGCGAAGCACGCCGTCACCAGGAACAGGAAGCCCACCGTCCCCGCCGCCCGCACCATCTCCAGGCCGATCGCCCAGTGCAGTACGGACATCAGGGCCACGGTCTGGAGCACGCCCAGGGCGGCCACGGGGAGCCAGCCCGCCAGCGCGATGCGCCACGCGGAGGCGCCCGCGGCGAGCGCGCGCCGGTTGAGCGGAGGGATCAGCATGTAGGCGACCATCGCGCCCACCCACAGGGACAGCGGGATGAAGTACGGGGCGAATCCGGTGCCGTAGTTGGGTGCCTTGTGCAGGTCCTGGGAGGCGAGTTGGACCGGGTCGGACATCACCTGGGTGCGCGCGTCACGGTCCTGCCGGTCGTAGTCGGGGATCTGCCCTGCGCCGTCGTGCAGCCCGCCGGCGAGTTTCCCGGAGCCGTCGGCGAGCTTGAACATGCCTCCGGAGAGGTCGTCCGCGCCCGTCCTGAGGTCCCCGATGCCCGTGTCGAGGGCGGTCGCGCCGGTCCGGGCGGTGGAGAGCCCGGTGTGCAGCTTCCGCGCTCCCGCGGCGACCTGAGCGGCCCCCGCGTTGAGCTTGTCGACCTTCCGGACGACGTCGTCGAGGTCCTCGGTCAGGCGCGGGGCGCGGTCGGCGAGCGCCTGGGCCTGCTTCTGCAGGGTGGCGAGGTGCTGGTCGAGTCGGTCCAGATCGCCGTTCTGGTCGGCGACCAGTGTGCTGACGTCGTCGGCGACCGTAGCCACGTCCGCCGCTGCCTGCCTGGCCTTCTTCAGGTCGGCGCACGCGGCGTCCGGCAGCACCGCGGTCTCGCAGCGCGCTTTGTAGACCCCGTCCAGGGTGTCGGAGGCCGTGTGGGCGCCCTTGGCGGCGGCCGGGGCGGCCTTCACCAGGGTGCCGAGGTTGCGCCGGACCGTACCGGCCGAGTCGGCGACGAGCTGAGCGGCGTCCCCGATCGTCTTCTCGTTGTCCTTGAGGAAGGGCCCCAGCCGGTCCGCGACGCCGTTGACCCGGTCGGCGAGCGTCTGTGTGCCTGCCGCGACCTGCCGCGAACCGTCCGCCAGATCGCCCGCCCCCGAGTCGAGCTTCCTCAGCCCCCGGACCAGCTTGCCGCTGACCGCCTCGGCGTCCTTCAGCCCGTCGGCGAGATCCTTGGACCCCTGCTCGGCCTTTCCGATGCCGCCCGTGAGCGTGTCGGCGCCCTTGGCGGCCTTCACGGTCTGCCCGTGGATGTCGGAGAACGAGACGAAGATCCGGTCCAGGAACGAACGCGAGGCCTTCGTGGAGGCGGCCGTACGCACCTCGCCGAACACCGTCCGGGAGATCTGCCCGACGATGTAGTTGTTGGCGTCGTTCGTCCGCACCTGGAGCGCGCCCGTCTCCGGGGAGTCGCCCGAACTGGACGCGATCCGCTTGCTGAAGTCGGCCGGCATGGTCAGCGACAGGTAGTAAGTGCCGTCCTCGACGCCCTCCCGGGCCTGGGCCGCACTCACCTCGTGCCACTCGAAGGTGTCACTGTCGCGCAGCCCCTTGACGATGTCGGCACCGGCCGCGAGCTTCTTCCCCGCGACGCTCGCCCCGTTGTCGGCGTTCACGAGCGCCACGGGTATGCGGTCGAGCCTTCCGTACGGGTCCCAGAAGGACCACAGATACAGGGCGCCGTACAGCAGCGGCAGCAGCAGGAGCGAGGCCAACGCTGCCCGCGGGAGCCTGCCACGGCCGAAGCGCCTGAGCTCAAGCGCGGCCAGTCTCGGGGAGCGCATCCACCGTCTCCTTCTCCCGAGTCTCTTTCTCGCCTGACTCTTTCTCGCCCGGATCCTGCTCGCGCGGCAGTGTCGACACGGTGGTCGAAACAGTGACGGCCCCTTCGGGAGCCTCGCTGCACACCGCCACGACGGTCGTCCCGGCGTCGGCGAGGGACCTCAACAGAGCCCAGACCTCGCCCCGTTCGGCGTCCGACAGCTTCAGGTCGGTGTCGTCGACGCCCAGCAGCCGCGGCCCGCCGATCAGGGCCAGCGCCACGGACAGCCGCAGCGCCTCCAGCCGCTCCAGATCGCGTACGGCGGTCCGGGAGCCCTTGGGAAGTGCCTCAGGGTCGAGGCCGGCCGCCGTCAGCGCGGAGTCGACGCGCAGCTTCGCCTCGGCCGTCCGTTCCGCGCGTGGCCGCAGCAGCCCGCGCAGGGAACCGCCGAACCGGTGTTCCAGCAGCGCCCGTTCCCGTAGGTGCTCCCCGACGGTCAGGGCGGGGTCCAGGTCGGTGACGCCGGGGACGTGCGCGAGCGCGCTCACGCGGCGCACCGCCGTCGCCTGCTTGGGCAGGTGCCACTCGCCGACCGTGGCCGACCCCTCGGTGGCCCTCATCCGGCCCGTGAGCGCGAGCAGCAGGCAGGTGCGTCCGGATCCGGACGCACCCTCCACCGCGATCAGCGAGCCGGGCTCCGCGTCGAAGGACACCTCACGGAATGCCCAGCCGCGAGGCCCCTTGAGCCCGAAGGCCCGGGTGGTCACCCCGAGCCCGTGCGGACCGTCCACAGTTCCCCACCTTTTTTGAACTGACTGGTCAGTGCAAAAGATAACTCGAACCTTCGATCGAAGCAAAAGACCAGGTCAGAACGGATTGTCAGTGGCATACCGCACGATGGGCACATACGGCACCTCCTGTCGGGGCGTGCCGTCACACAGACGACTGGAGGTTCGTCATGGCCAGTACGAACGCAGCCGCCGCCCCTCGGCGCCGCCCCTCCGGCCCTGCCCCCTCACTGACCGGGCCGGCGGGCGACGTGCACCCCGTGCTCCGCCGGGCCACGGCCCCGCCCGCAGCCCTCGACCTGCTCGCCCAGGCCCGTGCCGGACTCGATGAGGCGGCCGTCCTGGAGACCGCGAACGAGCGGTATGCCACCGCCCACCTCGCCGCCCTGCGCACCGCCGCCGCGGTGCTCGCCGCCCGGGGCCGCCCCGAACCCACCCCGAGGCGCCGGGCACGCATCCGCAGCGCCTGGGAAGTGCTCCCCGAGATAGCGCCCGAACTCGCCGAGTGGAGCGTGCTGTTCGCCTCCGGTGCCCGCCGCCGCGCCCGCGCCGAGGCCGGCATCCAGGGTGCGGCCGGCAGCCGCGACGCCGACGACCTGATACGCGACGTGGCGATGTTCCTGCGCCTCGTCGAGCGGATGCTCGTCCTCCAGCCGGTGCTGCCCCAGCCGCGCCACGACCTGGACAGGCCCCCGAGGGCGGTCCAGGAGGAGGACCGGGAGGGAGGCAGAGAGGGAGGCAGGGACGTCCCGGACGCGGGCTGAGACGGTCGACCGGGTAGGTCACCGGAGGCAATAAGGTGGGGAAGCCGCAGCTTTTCCGCAGCCCACCGGGGCCGGGAAGGCACCCCGTTCGCTCCGCCGCGCAAGAGGCGGTGCCGCGCCGAGGAGTCACCTGCCGTGTCGGACCCGATGCGACCCCGCTCTTCCCTCCGTACAGCCGTGGTCTGGGAGGTCCTCCAGGACGCCCTGGAACGCCGCGTCAAAGCCACGGGGCGAGAGTCGCTGGACGTCCTCGACACCGGCGGCGGCAGCGGCAACTTCGCGGTGCCTGTCGCCCGCCTGGGCCACCGTGTCACCGTCGTCGACCCGAGCCCCAACGCACTGTTCGCGCTGGAGCGCCGGGCCGCCGAGGCCGGTGTCGCCGACCGCGTCCGGGGCGTCCAGGGCGACGCGCACGGCCTCTTCGACGTGGTCGAGCGCGGTGGCTACGACGCGGTGCTCTGCCACGGCGTCCTGGAGTACGTGGACGACCCCGCCGAGGGCGTCCGCAACGTGGTGGCCGCCCTGCGCTCCGAGGGCGTCCTCAGCCTGCTCGCCGCCGGACTCGGCGGCGCCGTGCTCGCGCGGGCCCTCGCCGGGCACTTCAAGGAGGCCAAGCGGGCGCTCGACGACCCGAACGGCCGCTGGGGCGAGAGTGACCCCGTCCCCCACCGGTTCACCGCCGAACAGCTCACCGGGCTGGTCGAGGGTGCGGGCCTGCGCGTGGGCGCCGTCCACGGCGTACGGATCTTCGCCGACCTGGTGCCCGGGGTCCTCGTGGACACCGAGCCGGGCGCCCTGGACGCGCTGCTGAAGCTGGAGGCCGCGGCGGCCGAGCAGGCCGCGTTCCACTCCGTGGCCACCCAGCTTCATGTGCTCGGCGAGACTCCGGGTGCCGCCGAGGTCTGAGTCACCTCCCGGGGCGGACCGCTGATCAGGGGCTCGGCCGCAGATGGAGTACGCCACACGCCCCCCGATCGGACGCCCGGAGCCGTATGATCGAGGGAGACCGCTCTGCATGACGGGCCGGTTGCTGGGGAATGAACGCCTCAGTGAACCGGACGGCCATGGCGGATTCCGGTTGCCAATTGGCGTAGAGGGGCGGGTTTCACGGGGGCGATTCCCTGCCTATCCTGAAGGGGACCCCCGGTCGCCCCGGCGACTGCACGAATGAGGAGGACTCCGTGCCGCTCTCGGAGCACGAGCAGCGAATGCTCGAGCAGATGGAGCGAGCGCTGTACGCCGAAGATCCCAAGTTCGCGACAGCGCTTGAAGGAAGCGGGCTGCGCACGTACACCCGGCGACGGGTCTACCAGGCGGTCGCGGGCTTCCTCGTAGGTATCGCGCTCCTCATGGCCGGAATGGTCGCAGTGCAGATCTGGCTGAGCGTGGTGGGATTCCTCGTCATGCTGGGCTGCGCGGTACTGGCCGTGACGGGCTGGCGCAAGGCTCCCAAGCCGGGCGAACAGCCCGCCGCGGGTGCTGCCCCCGGAGCTCCGCATGCTCGCCGACAGGGCCGGCAGCGGCGCTCCATGATGGACCGCATCGAGGAGCGCTGGCAGCGCCGCCGCGACGAACAGCAGGGTGGCCAGTAGCCCTTCGGGCCGCAGTTCCCCGAGTTGTGACCGCAGGACGTGAAACGGCGGTGGCCCGGAACCCCCAGGGGTTCCGGGCCACCGCCATGTCCTGCCGCCGTGGCGTCAGCTGTGCTGGCCCCACGGCTTGCGCAGGGTCGGCCTGGCCGCCAGCGCCCGCTCGCTGAGTTCGGCCCAGCGCGCCGACAGTGTCCACATCACACGTACGGTCGAACGTGGGGCGAATGTCGCGAGCAGCCGCGTGCCCCGGCCCGCCGTGGCACGCAGGGCCTCGGTCGCCCGGCGCACATCCTCCGCGAGCCCCGCCGTCGGGCGGGGACTCGGCGCGTACAGGACCTGCTCCACGGCGTCCGCCACCCGGTGCACGGCGTCAGCCGCCGGTGGATCGAGATCGCCGAGGCGCACGATCCGGGCGGCCGCCTTGCGGGGCGTCTGGGACTCCTCCGGGCTGATGCCGAAGTCCCAGGCGGTGTCGGTCAGTTCCTGCCAGGCCGACAGCGCGTGGACCGTCGCGTCGGCGTCGGCTCGGCCGTGCGCTCCGAGCCGCACGGCCCGGATCCGCAGCCGCCACAGCATCGGCGACAGCAGGAGCGCCAGCGCGGCGAGCACACCCAGCGTCCACCCGAGTGCCTCGGACCACCACCCACTGTCGTCGTCCTGGCCCAGCGCGGCCTGCGGGGACTCGCTCGCGCACCCACCGTCCAGCCGCCGCTGCGCCGCCGTGCAGGTCTCGCTCGCCGAGGCAGAGTCGGACGGCGCGACGGACGCCTGCTGGGACGGCACGTCCGGGTTCGGGATGGCGCTGCCCGGCACCTGGGACTGCGTGTACTCGGGCACCGAACCACGGGTCGGGGTCGGCTCGAAACGGGTCCAGCCGACGCCCTCGAAGTACAGCTCCGGCCAGGCGTGCGCGTCGCGCAGCCCCACCGAGATCGTGCCGTCCGGCTGCGGGGTGCCCGGTGCGAAGCCCACCGCGACCCGGGCCGGAATGCCCAGCGTGCGGGCCATCGACGCCATCGCGAAGGAGAAGTGGACGCAGAAGCCCTCCTTGTCCCTCAGGAACCGCGCGATCGCGTTGGAGCCGCTGCCGACCTGTACCTGGGTGTCGTACCGGAAGCCGCCGCTCACCGCGAAGTAGTCCTGGAGCTTGACCGCCTGCTCGTAGGCGTTGACCGAACCGGCGGTGACCTCGCGCGCGGTGCGCGCCACGATCGTCGGCAGCGACTCCGGGACCTGGGTGAACTCGCGTACCAGTGCCGGGTCCGGCTCCGGTGCCTCGGCGAGCTGCTGCGCGGTCGGCTGCACGTCCAGGCTCGTCACCGTGTACCGCGCGCCGCGCGTGTTCTGGCCGTGGTCGCCGACGAGGGTGCGGCCCACAGGCTCGAAGCGCCAACTGCCGCCGATCTTCACACCGGTGGCCGGGTACGGCATCGGGAGCCAGTCCTGGGAGTACCAGTCCGCCGCCGAGACGGAGGTCGTGACCTCCGTGCGGCGTACGTCCGCTCTCAGGCCGAGCGGCGTCGGGAATCTGTCGGGCACGTCCTGGATGTGCCGCTGGGACGGCTTCCACGCGGTGCCGTCGAAGGTGTCCAGCGAGACGATCCGCAGATACAGGTCCTGGGTGTCCTCGCTGCTGTTGCGCACGGACAGGACCTGACGGTCCTCGTCCACGTTCAGATTGTCGCGCAGCGACACCAGCGGGTTCACGGCGGAGATCGTGCCGCCGCCTCCGCTGCCCGGGCCCACACCACCCCCCGCGGCGCCCAGCAGCCCGCCGTCGAGCGAGGGCAGCGCCAGCGGCACCACCAGGGCGACGCCCAGCGCGACCGCGCCGATCCGCCGTCCCGTGCGTACGGGGGCGATCGCGCCGCCGGTCGACTGTTCGCCCAGGGCGCGCGGCGCGCCGCCGAAGACCCGGCCCCACTGGGAGAGCCGGTCCCGGCCCTCGGCCAGGAGCAGCATCAGATAGCCCGCCGAGGCCAGCAGGAACCACACCCAGGCGCCCCCGCCGTCGGCCAGCCCGGCGGCGACCGAGTACAGCGCGAGAAGCGGCAGGCCGGCCGGAGCCGCGCTGCGGAAGGTCACCGCGAGGGTGTCCACCATGAGCCCGATCAGCAGCGCACCGCCGACCAGCATCAGCCGTATGCCGTCGGACAGCGGCGCCGGGATCGCGTACCGCCCGACGTCGTCCGCGCCGCTCTGCAGCAGTGTGCCGAACTGCTGGAAGGCGTCGGGGCCGGGGATCAGACCGAAGAACGCCTGCTCCCGGACGAAGACCAGGGTCAGCAGAACAAGGGAGACTAGGAGCTGCGCCGCCACCGTCATCGGCCAGGCCAGCGGCACCCGCCGGGCCCCCGCGCCGACGATCGTCTGCACACCGAGCAGGAAGGCCACCTGGAGCAGCCAGCTCACGTCCTCGACCAGCGGCAGCAGGGCACAGGCCGTCAGCATGGTGGCCACCCAGGCGCACAGCGCCAGTCGTGCGCGCCCGCTCATGACCGTCCCTCCCCGCCACTGAGGGCACCGAGACCGGAACGCTCCCGGTCCGCCTGGCGCCACAGGTCGCTCATCGCGACCCCTCGCGGTACCCGCACCGCCGTCCAGCCCGCCTCGCGCAGCATCCGCAGCGACTCCTCGGCCGGGTCCTCGGGGCCCGGCACATCGTTGGGTTCCTGCACCCAGGTCTCACTGTCCAGCACGAAGGCGACCGCTCCGCCGCTGCGCTGCCGCATCTTCGCGGCCACCGCGGCCTGCTCCTCGTCGAGGTCGCCGAAGAACGCCATCAGCAGTCCCTCGCCGCCGGCCCGCAGCACGTCGTACGCCCGGGAGATGTCCGTGCCGTCCGAGTGGTCGATCACCGCGAGCGTGTCCATCATCAGTCCGGCCGCGTCCGCGGACTCCTGACTGGCGCCCGCGAAACCCTCGGCGCCCTCGCCGGGCACGGAGTTGCCGGTGTCCGTCAACAGTCGTACGGAAAAGCCCCGTTCGAGCATGTGGACCAGGACGGACGCGGCACCCGACACCGCCCACTCGAAGGCCGAGTCCGGGCCCGCGCCCAGGTAGGCGATGCCCCGGGTGTCGAGGAGTACCGTGCAGCGGGCGCGCTGCGGCTGTTCCTCGCGGCGCACCATCAGCTCGCCGTAGCGGGCGGTGGAGCGCCAGTGCACGCGGCGCAGGTCGTCGCCGTAGCGGTACCCGCGCGGGATCACGTCGTCCTCGCCGGCCAGCGCCAGCGAGCGGTGCCGTCCTTCGCCGTATCCCTTGGCCTCGCCGGTCAGTCGCACCGGCGGCAGGGTATCCACGCGCGGGATCACCGTCAGGGTGTCGTACGTGGAGAAGGAGCGGGTCAGCTCGCACATGCCGAACGGGTCGGTCAGCCGCAGCTGGAGCGGGCCCAGCGGATAGCGGCCCCGCAGGTCGGAGCGGACGCGGTAGGACACCTCGCGGCGCCCGCCCGCCTCCACCCGGTCCAGGACGAACCGGGGGCGCGGACCGAGCACGTACGGCACCCGGTCCTGGAGCATCAGCAGGCCCGTGGGCAGCCGCGAGACGTTGTCCATCCGGAGATGGACGCGGGCCTCGGCGGCGGCGGGCACGCGCGCGGGGGAGAGCCGGCGGCTGCCGGCCACCCGGTAGCGCGTGCGGTACAGGACGGTCGCGCAGACCAGTGGGAGTACGGCGAGCAGTACGCCCACCCGGAGCAGATCGCTCTGCCCCAGGACGTACGCGCAGATGGCAGCGGCGACCCCGGCGGCCAGGAAGGAGCGTCCGCGGGTGGTGAGTCCGGCCAGCGCCGTACGCACCCCGCCCTTGTCGCCCTCGTCGTCCTCCGGGTGCCCCGGCGCCTCTGCGCTCATCCAAGCCTCCGCGGCGGTTGCTGGCCGAAGTCGGGCGCGGAGCGGCCCAGGCCGAAGCCGCTCTGCTGCTGGGGCGCCGCAGGCACCGGGGTGCGCTGCAGGATCTCCTGGACGACCTGCTCGGAGGTACGGCGGTTGAGCTGGGCCTGGGCGGTGGGGAGCAGGCGGTGGGACAGTACGGCCACGGCGAGGGCCTGGATGTCGTCCGGCAGTGCGTACTCCCGGCCGCTCAGGGCGGCGGACGCCTTCGCGGCGCGCAACAGATGCAGCGTGGCGCGCGGCGAGGCGCCGAGTCTGAGATCGGGGTGGGTGCGCGTGGCGGAGACCAGGTCCACCGCGTAGCGCCGGACCGACTGTGCGACATGCACGTTGCGGACGGCCTCGACGAGCTTCACGATGTCGTGCGCGTGGGCCACCGGCTGGAGGTCGTCCAGCGGTGAGACGCCGCCGTGCACGTCCAGCATCTGGAGTTCGGCCTCCGCGCTCGGGTAGCCGATGGACACGCGGGCCATGAAGCGGTCGCGCTGTGCCTCCGGGAGCGGGTAGGTGCCCTCCATCTCGACGGGGTTCTGCGTGGCCACCACCATGAAGGGGCTGGGCAGTTCGTAGGTCTGCCCGTCGATGGTGACCTGGCGCTCCTCCATGGACTCCAAAAGCGCGGACTGGGTCTTCGGCGAAGCACGGTTGATCTCGTCGCCGATCACGATCTGCGCGAAGATCGCCCCCGGTTTGAACTCGAAGTCGCGGCGCTGCTGGTCCCAGATGGACACACCGGTGATGTCCGAGGGCAACAGGTCCGGCGTGAACTGAATGCGCCGCACGGAACAGTCGATGGACTTTGCCAGCGTCTTCGCCAGCATGGTCTTGCCGACGCCAGGGACATCCTCGATCAGAAGATGCCCTTCGGCGAGCAGCACGGTCAGCGAAAGCCGTACGACCTCAGGCTTGCCCTCGATCACTCCCTCCACCGAACTGCGGACTCGCTCCACAGTGGCAGTCAGATCAGTGAGGCTCGCTCGATCGTCATAGGTCGTCACACGGCCCTCCTCGGCCCGTTCTTTCTCCGGGCCGACGCCTGCGATGCGGACCGGCCCACCCCGAAACACGGACACCACGCGGGAAAAGTTCCGCGTGACGTCACACCCGCATTCTTGTTGCCGTTACCGGTTCGTGTCACTCGCCTGTGGATAACTGGCAGGGGTATGTCTGATTTTCAGGCCTTTTCGGCACTGAAGTGAAGGGTAAATTTCGTAGAGACATACGTAAGGATGCGCGGTCCGGTTCGGTTAAACGGGGTCGATCTCACGCAGCAGGCCCGACTTCACGTCGAAGACGAAGCCGCGGACGTCGTCGGTGTGCAGCAGGAACGGGTTGGTGCGCACACGCTGCATCGACTGGCGTACGTCCTGGTCGACGTCCCGGAACGCTTCCACGGCCCACGCCGGGCGCTGTCCGACCTCGACCTCCAACTCCTGCCGGAAGTCCTCGGTGAGGGACTCCAGGCCACAGCCGGTGTGGTGGATGAGGATGACACTACGGGTGCCGAGCGCCCGCTGGCTGATGGTCAGGGAGCGGATCACGTCGTCGGTGACGGCGCCGCCCGCGTTGCGGATGGTGTGGCAGTCGCCGAGCTCCAGACCGAGCGCGGCGTGCAGGTCGAGACGGGCGTCCATGCAGGCCACGACCGCCACCTGGAGTACGGGACGGGCGTCCATCCCCGGGTCGGTGAATGCGGCCGCGTACTGCCCGTTGGCCTCGACGAGACGGTCGATCACGGTGTTTTCGGTGGCTATGGCGCCTTCGGGTCCGGTGGGAACTGATGCGGAAGTCGTCATAAGCATGACGGTACTGGTCACGCCCCTTCCGGGCCCGCTGTGAGAGGGGACAAAGAACATCAATGAGTGTTGTTGTGAGGTAACCCACAAGGGTGGTAAGAGTGTACCCGTATGGGTGATTACGTATGATTCGCGGCTTGCCGGGGCAGGGTTCCGCGACGCGCAGGCCGGTTGATTGACCGCGCGACACCGTGGACTAAAGTGACGCGAAGCGGGAGCCGAGACTCCCTGCTGGATTGATTGATCCCCCGCGTGCGCGGCGCGTACGTACGGCTCGGCCTCCTCCCGCTCCCGGTCGGCTGACGCTTCCGGCGCCGGCAGGCCTCCCCTTCGCCGAGCGGGCGGGGACCCGGCGGTGCGTATGGCACCGTGCCGGACCTGAGAGGGCCCCTTGAGCAACAGTCGACATGTCCCGGTGATGCTCCAGCGGTGCCTGGACCTGTTGGCCCCCGCACTGGAGCGGCCCGGAGCGGTCGTCGTCGACTGCACTCTCGGCCTCGGCGGCCACAGCGAGGCGCTGCTCGCCCGTTTCCCCGAGGCCCGGCTGGTCGCCCTCGACCGCGACAAGGAGGCACTGCGCCTCTCCGGGGAGCGGCTCGCGCCTTACGGCGAGCGGGCCGACCTGGTGCACGCGGTGTACGACGAACTGCCCGACGTACTCGACCGGCTGGGCCTGCCGAAGGTCGACGGCGTCCTGTTCGACCTCGGTGTCTCCTCCATGCAACTCGACGAGGCGGACCGGGGGTTCGCCTACGCCCAGGACGCGCCGCTCGACATGCGCATGGACCAGACGACCGGCATCAGTGCCGCCGAGGTCCTCAACACCTACCCGGCCGGTGAACTCGTCCGGATCCTGCGGGCGTACGGCGAGGAGAAGCAGGCCAAGCGGATCGTCTCCGCGGTCGTGCGCGAACGCGGCAAGGAGCCCTTCAGCAACAGCGCCCGGCTCGTCGAACTGATCCGCGACTCGCTGCCGCAGGCCGCCAAGCGCACCGGCGGCAACCCCGCCAAGCGCACCTTCCAGGCGCTGCGCATCGAGGTCAACGGTGAACTGACCGTCCTGGAACGGGCGATCCCGGCCGCGGTGAAGGCGCTCGCCGTCGGCGGCCGGATCGCTGTCCTGTCGTACCACTCGCTCGAAGACCGGCTGGTCAAGCAGGTGTTCGCGGCCGGCGCCGCCAACACGGCGCCCCCCGGACTGCCCGTCGTGCCCGAGCGCTACCAGCCCCGGCTCAAGCTGCTCACCCGCGGTGCCGAACTTCCCACCGAGGAAGAGATCGCCGAGAACAGGCGAGCCGCCCCGGCGCGACTGCGCGGGGCTCAGCGCATCAGGGAGGACGCCGAGTGAGGCGTACGGAGGGGACTGCGGGTGAGCAGGAAACCCGGACTTGTCGCGCAGGCGAGCGGGAAGGCGTGTGGGCAGGACCGACTCGCGGGGAGGGCGAGTGAGTAGGAATCCCGAGCTGAAGGGCCGGGCCGCCCGGCTCGCCCGGCTCTTCCCCACGGGGCCGGGGCAGGCCGCCCGTACCCCCTTCGTCCTGCTCGTCGTCTTCCTGCTGGGCGGCGGACTCATCGGGCTCCTCGTGCTGAACTCCGCGCTCAGCGAAGGCGGATTCCGCCTCGACGACCTCCAGAAGGACACCAAGAGCCTCACCGACGAGGAACAGGCACTCCAACGGGACGTGGACGCCTACGCCGCGCCCGACGCCCTCCAGCGCCGGGCCAGGGAACTCGGCATGGTGCCCGGCGGTGACCCGGCCTTCCTCGACCCCGACGGCACCGTCAGGGGTGTCCCGGAGGCCGCGGAGCAGGCGGCGCTGCGGATCCCGGCGGTGATCCCGCCCGTGGTGATCCCGCCCGTGGTGAACGCCCCCGCGTCGGCGCCCAACCCTACGCCAACCCCGGCTGCGACCCCGACACCCACCCCTGAGCCGACGCCGACGCCGACGCCGACCGTGCCGGCAACCCCGGAGCAGGCACCCGCAGCCACCCCCACCCTCCCCTCCACGACCCCCGGCAGGTGACGGAAGTGTCCGACAGGGAACCGCCGCGCCGCCGTGTGCCCGCCCCGGCCAGGCCCGCCCGCCCCGGCCCCGCCCGGCGTCCGGGCCCCGCCGCCCGCCCCGCCCGCCGTCCCGTCGCCGGCCGCCCCGCCGGACCGAAGATCATCCGGCTCGGCAGTCCCCGGCCCCGGCTGCGCATGGTCAGCCTCGCGCTGGCCCTGGTGCTGATCGCCTTCGTCGTACGGCTGCTCCAGGTGCAGGCCGTCGACGCGAGCGTGTATGCCGCCAAGGCCGAGCAGAACCGGTACGTCGGCCGCACCCTGGCCGCCGAACGCGGCGAGATCACCGACCGCAACGGCGTCGAACTGGCGACCAGCGTGGACGCGTACGACATCACCGCCGACCCGACGATGTTCACGCCGAAGAGCACGAAACTGGGCGACGCCCCCGAGCAGGCCGCCGCTCTCCTCGCGCCGATCCTCGGACAGGACGCGGGCGACGTCGCCAAGAAGCTGAAGACGCCGAACACGCGCTACACGCTGCTCGCGCACCGTCAGACCCCCCAGGTGTGGACGCAGATCAAAGACCTGAAGTCCGCCCTGGCCGCCAAGTCCAAAGCCGGCTCCGACGCCGTCAGCATCCTCGCCGGTGTGCTGGCCGTGCCCGCGAGCAAGCGCGTCTATCCGAACGGTGAGCTCGCCGCCGGACTGCTGGGCTGGGTCAGCGCCGACGGCAAGGGCGGCGGCGGCCTCGAACAGCAGCTGAACGGCGAACTGGCCGGGAAGGACGGCAAGATCCGGTACGCGCAGTCAGGGGGACGTCAGGTGCCCACCGCCGATTCCACCGAGACACCTGCGGTGCCCGGTTCCGACGTCGAACTGACCATCGACCGCGATATCCAGTGGGCCGCGCAGAACGCCATCACCGAGCAGGTGAAGGAGTCGAAGGCGGACCGCGGGTACGTGATAGTGCAGGACACCCGGACCGGTCAGATCCTGGCCATGGCCAACTCGCCCGGCTTCGACCCCAACGACCTCACGAAGGCGAACCCGAACGCGCTCGGCAACGCGGCCCTCCAGGACGCCTACGAGCCCGGTTCCACCGCCAAGGTCATGTCGATGGCCGCCGTACTCGAGGAGAACGTGGCCACGCCCGCGACGCATGTCGTCGTGCCCAACCGGCTGCACCGGGGCGACCGGCTCTTCAAGGACGACATCAACCATCCGACCTGGTATCTGACCCTCAACGGCGTGCTCGCCAAGTCCAGCAACATCGGCACCATCCTGGCCACCGGCCAGCTGGGCAAGACGCAGGCGCAGTCCAACCAGGTCCTCTACTCCTATCTGCGCAAGTTCGGCCTCGGCAGCTACACGGGGCTCGACTTCCCCGGCGAGACCAAGGGCATCCTCGCGCCGCCCGACCAGTGGTCGACCTCCCAGCAGTTCACGATTCCCTTCGGCCAGGGCGTCTCCCTCAACGCGCTGCAGGCGGCCTCTGTGTACTCGACGATCGCCAACGGCGGTGTCCGCGTGGAGCCCACCCTGATCCGGGGCACCAACGGTGCCGACGGCCGGTTCACTCCCGCCGCCGAGCCGAGGAAGACCCGGGTCGTCAGTGCGAAGACGGCGAAGACGCTCGCGCAGATGCTGGAGTCCGTCGTGGACGACGTGGAGGGCACCGGCACCAAGGCGCGTATCCCCGGCTACCGGGTGGCGGGCAAGACGGGTACCGCCAACCGCGTGGATCCGGCCACCAGCAGGTACAAGGGGTACACCTCGTCGTTCGCCGGGTTCGCGCCCGCCGACAGCCCCCGCATCACCGTCTACTGCGCCATCCAGAACGCCACCAAAGGCAGTTACTTCGGAGGTCAGATCTGTGGCCCCATCTACAAGGAGGTCATGGAGTTCGCCCTGAAGACCCTTCAGGTGCCGCCCACCGGGGCCAAGGCCGCGAATCTCCCCGTGGCCTTCACACCCTGATCAGCACGGAAACCAGCCAGGAAACAGCTCGTGACTACGAACTCTCCCGCCCCGGGGAACAGCGCACCGTCGCACACCCCGCCCGCGCCCTCACTTCGCTCGTCCGGGGGTGCGCCCGGTACGCTCACCGCCGTGCCACACGCTGATCAGTACCAAACCACCCAGAAGGGCGTTCCTGTGACATATCCGGGACCGCCGAGGCCGGTTCACGTCTCCGCCACACCCCTCGCGGAACTGGCCGGGCAGCTGGGTGCATCGCAGCCCCAGACCCCGAAGGACGCCGGAATCACGGGCATCACCCATGACTCGCGCGCAGTCCGCCCCGGCGACCTGTACGCCGCCCTCCCGGGCGCCCGGCTGCATGGCGCCGACTTCGTGACGCAGGCCGCCGGCCTCGGCGCAGCCGCCGTGCTGACCGACCCCACGGGCGCCGAACGCGCCGCCGCCACCGGCCTCCCGGTACTGGTGGCCGACGATCCGCGCGCGCGGATGGGCGAACTGGCGGCCACGATCTACGGCCGTCCAGGGCGCGACCTGCTCCAGATCGGCATCACCGGCACCTCCGGCAAGACCACCACCGCGTACCTCGTCGAGGGCGGCCTGAAGACGGACCGGGCGACCGGGCTGATCGGCACGGTCGAGACGCGCATCGGTGACGAACGCATCAAGTCCGAGCGCACCACGCCGGAGGCCACCGATCTCCAGGCGCTGTTCGCGGTGATGCGCGAGCGCGGGGTCGACGCGGTCGCCATGGAGGTCTCCAGCCACGCGCTGGTCCTCGGCCGGGTCGACGGCTGCGTCTTCGACATCGCCGTGTTCAACAACCTCAGCCCGGAACACATGGAGTTCCACTCCGACATGGAGGACTACTTCCAGGCCAAGGCGCGGCTGTTCACTCCCGAACGCAGCAAACTCGGGGTCGTCAACCTCGACGACGCCTACGGCCGACGGCTCGCCCAGGAGGCCGCCGTACCGGTCGTCACCTTCTCCGCCGAAGGCCACCCGGATGCCGATTGGCGCGCCGAGAACGTCCAGGTCGGCCCGATGGACTCGACGTTCACCGTGGTCGGCCCCAAGGACCAGCGGATCCGCGCCAGGTCGCCGCTCGCCGGCACCTTCAACGTCGCCAACACCCTCGCCGCGATCGTCGCCCTCGCCGAGGCCGGGCTCGACCCGCAGGCCGCCGCTGACGGGATCGCCGCGGTACCCGGAGTTCCGGGGCGCCTTGAGCGGGTGGACGCGGGCCAGCCGTATCTCGCGGTCGTCGACTACGCGCACAAGACGGACGCCGTCGAATCGGTGCTGCGCGCACTGCGCAAGGTCACCGAGGGCAAGCTGCATGTGGTGCTCGGCTGCGGCGGAGACCGGGACACGACCAAGCGCGCCCCGATGGGTGCCGCCGCGGCCCGGCTCGCCGACACCGCCGTACTGACCTCCGACAACCCCCGCTCCGAGGACCCCCTCGCGATCCTCGCGGCCATGCTCGAAGGCGCGGCCTCCGTGCCGGCGCACGAGCGCGGCGAGGTCCAGGTGTTCGAGGACAGGGCCGCGGCCATCGCCGCCGCCGTGGCCCGCGCGCGGCCCGGGGACACCGTGCTGGTCGCGGGCAAGGGCCATGAGCAGGGCCAGGACATCGCCGGGGTGGTCCGTCCGTTCGACGACCGCCAGGTGCTTCGCGAAGCTATCCAGAAGACTCAGGGATGAACTTGTGATCGCCCTCTCTCTCGCCGAGATCGCTGAAGTCGTCGGCGGGCAGACGTACGACATACCGGATCCGTCGGTCCAGGTCACCGGACAGGTCGTCAGGGACTCCCGTGAGGTGGAGCCCGGCAGCCTCTTCGTCGCCTTCGCCGGCGAGCACGTCGACGGCCACGACTTCGCGGCCGCGGTCGTCGAAGCGGGCGCGGTCGCCGTACTGGCCTCCCGGCCGGTCGGCGTGCCCGCGGTCGTCGTGGACGACGTGCAGCGGGCGCTGGGCGCCCTCGCACGGCACGTGGTCCAGAAGCTCGGCGCGACCCTCGTCGCCCTCACCGGCTCCGCGGGCAAGACCAGCACCAAGGACCTGATCGCGCAGGTGCTGCGGCACAAGGCGCCGACGGTCTACACCCCCGGCTCGCTCAACAACGAGATCGGGCTGCCGCTGACCGCGCTGAGCGCCACCGAGGAGACCAGGTTCCTGGTCCTGGAGATGGGCGCCCGCGGAATCGGTCACATCCGCTACCTGTCGGAGCTGACGCCCCCGCAGATCGGTCTCGTCATCAACGTCGGCACCGCCCACATCGGCGAGTTCGGCGGACGCGAGCAGATCGCACAAGCGAAGGGCGAACTCGTCGAGGCACTGCCCTCCGAGGCCGACGGCGGTGTCGCGATCCTCAACGCGGACGATCCCCTCGTGCGGGCCATGGCGACTCGAACAAAGGCGAAGGTGATCTTCTTCGGCGAGTCCGGCGAAGCGGACGTACGCGCCGAGAACGTACGACTCACGGACAGGGGACAGCCCGCCTTCAGGCTCCACACACCCTCCGGTGCAAGCGACGTGACCATGCGCCTGTACGGTGAGCATCACGTGTCGAACGCGCTCGCCGCCGCCGCCGTCGCCCATGAGCTGGGCATGTCCGCAAACGAGATCGCCACCGCGCTCTCCGAGGCGGGCTCCCTCTCCCGCTGGCGGATGGAGGTCACCGAGCGCCCGGACGGCGTGACGATCGTCAACGACGCCTACAACGCGAACCCCGAGTCCATGCGAGCGGCTTTGCGCGCGCTCGCGGCGATGGGCAAGGCCTCACAGGCACAGGGGGGACGTACGTGGGCGGTGCTCGGCAAGATGGCCGAGCTCGGGGACGAGGCGCTCGCCGAGCACGACGCGGTCGGACGGCTGGCCGTCCGGCTCAATGTCGGCAAGCTCGTCGCGGTCGGGGGCAGGGAAGCGTCCTGGCTCCAACTGGGCGCATATAACGAGGGTTCGTGGGGTGAGGAGTCGGTGCACGTGTCCGACGCACAGGCGGCTGTCGACCTGTTGCGCAGCGAGTTGCGCCCGGGGGATGTCGTGCTCGTGAAGGCGTCCCGGTCGGTCGGGCTCGAACGGGTGGCGCAGGCGCTGCTTCCCGGTGCTGCCGAGGGTGAGGTTTCCGCCCGATGATGAACCAGATCCTGTTCTCGGGCGTCATCGGTATGTTCCTGACGCTGATCGGCACTCCGCTGCTGATCAAGCTGCTGGCACGGAAGGGCTACGGCCAGTACATCCGTGACGACGGCCCGCGCGAGCACCACGCCAAGCGCGGTACGCCGACCATGGGCGGTATCGCCTTCATCCTGGCGACGGTCATCGCGTACTTCCTGTCCAAGGTGATCACCGGCAAGCCGCCGACCTTCTCCGGGGTGCTGGTGCTCGGCCTGATGGCGGGTATGGGCCTGGTCGGCTTCCTGGACGACTACATCAAGATCGTCAAGCGGCGTTCGCTCGGTCTGCGGGCCAAGGCGAAGATGGCCGGCCAGCTGACCGGCGGTATCGCCTTCGCGGTGCTCTCGCTGCAGTTCGCGGACGACCGCGGCAACACGCCGGCCTCGACGAAGCTCTCCTTCGTGCAGGACTTCGGGTGGACGATCGGCCCGGTGCTGTTCGTCGTCTGGGCGCTCTTCATGATCCTGGCGATGTCGAACGGCGTGAACCTGACGGACGGTCTGGACGGCCTCGCCACCGGCGCCTCCGTCCTCGTCTTCGGCGCGTACACGTTCATCGGCGTCTGGCAGTTCCAGGAGTCCTGCGCCAACGCGGTGACCCTGACCAACCCGTCCGCCTGTTACGAGGTACGAGATCCACTGGACCTCGCCGTCGTCGCCTCGGCGCTGATGGGTGCCTGCCTCGGCTTCCTGTGGTGGAACACGTCACCCGCCAAGATCTTCATGGGCGACACCGGTTCCCTGGCCCTGGGCGGCGCGCTCGCCGGCCTCGCGATCTGCTCCCGTACGGAAATGCTGCTGGCGCTCCTCGGCGGCCTGTTCGTCCTGATCACCATGTCGGTGGTCATCCAGGTCGGCTCCTTCAAGCTCACCGGCAAGCGGGTCTTCCGGATGGCGCCACTCCAGCACCACTTCGAACTCAAGGGGTGGTCCGAAGTCCTTGTCGTGGTCCGCTTCTGGATCATCCAGGGCATCTGCGTGATCGTCGGACTGGGCATCTTCTACGCGGGATGGGCGGCCGACAAGTGACCTCCGGGCAGCTCGGCGACTGGGAGGGCATGCGGGTCACCGTCGCCGGTCTCGGCGTGAGCGGCATCAGCGCCGCCCGCGCCCTGGCCGCCCTCGGCGCCCTGGTCACCGTCGTGGACGGCGGGGACTCCGAGGCCCACCGGGAACGCGCGGCTGCCCTGGAGGGCATCGAGGTACGCCTCGGGGACGCGGAGACGCTGCCCGAGGGGACCGAACTCGTCGTCACCTCGCCCGGCTGGAAGCCGAGTTCACCGCTCTTCGCGGCGGCGGCCGAGGCGGGCGTGGACGTGGTCGGCGACGTCGAGATCGCCTGGCGGCTGCGCGGCCCTGACGCCGCGCCCTGGCTGGCGATCACCGGGACCAACGGCAAGACGACCACCACCCAGATGCTCGCCTCGATCCTGCGCGCGGCAGGCCTGCGTACAGCCGCCGTCGGCAACATCGGCACGCCGATCATCGACGTGGTCCTCGGCGAGGAGACGTATGACGTCCTCGCCGTCGAGCTCTCCAGCTACCAGCTCCACTGGGCGCCCTCCCTGCGCGCCCACTCCGCCGCCGTCCTCAACCTCGCCCCCGACCACCTCGACTGGCACGGCTCCATGGAGGCGTACGCCGCCGACAAGGGCCGTATCTACGAGGGCAATCGGGTCGCCTGCGTCTACAACGTGGATGCCACCGACAAACCGTCCACCGAGGACCTGGTGCGCGGGGCGGACGTCGAGGAGGGCTGCCGGGCTGTCGGGTTCACGCTCGGCGCGCCCGGACCGTCCCAACTCGGCGTCGTGGAGGGCATCCTGGTCGACCGCGCCTTCGTCGAGAACCGGCAGCGGAACGCCCAGGAACTGGCCGAGGTCACGGACGTCGACCCGCCCGCCCCGCACAACATCGCCAACGCCCTTGCCGCGGCTGCCCTCGCCCGCGCCTTCGGGGTGCCCCCGAAGGCGGTCCGTGACGGCCTTCGGGCCTTCACCCCGGACGCGCACCGCATCGCGCACGTGGCCGACGTGGACGGGGTCGCCTACATCGACGACTCCAAGGCGACCAACACCCACGCGGCCGAGGCCTCCTTGGCGGCGTACGAGTCGATCGTGTGGATCGCCGGCGGACTCGCCAAGGGCGCGACCTTCGACGAGCTGGTCGCCAAGTCGGCAAAGCGACTTCGAGGAGTGGTGCTGATCGGCGCCGACCGCGCGCAGATCGGCGAAGCCCTCGCGCGACACGCGCCGGAAGTACCCGTCGTCGACCTCGACCGGACCGACACTGGGGCGATGCTCGCGGCTGTTCAGGAGGCCCGGCGGCTGGCCGTGGCGGGTGACACGGTACTGCTGGCCCCGGCCTGTGCCTCCATGGACATGTTCGCCAACTACAACAAGCGCGGTGACGCGTTCGCGCAGGCCGTTGGCGAACTCGGAGCGGGGACCTGACGGTCGGTCTTCGGCCGCGGTGCCTACGGGCCCCTTGGAGGGACGCGTGAGTCGGATGTGGCCAGGTGCGGTTCGTCGGCTGCGGGCCGGTGGGGGCTGGTCGCGCCCAGCGGCGGAGGCGCAGATCGACACAGCCCCGCGCCCCTTCGTCAGTCGCGCGGGAGGCTCTGATGCCCAGTAGTCGTACCGGGCGACCGCCCGTACAGCGGGCCGTCAGAGCCCGTAGGCCCGCCGCACCCCGCCCGCCTCGCGACAACCCCGTACGGCGCCTCCACGGGCGCGTGCAGCGGGCCTGGGACCGGCCGCTGACCGCGTACTACGTGATCCTCGGCGGTTCCCTGCTGATCACGGTGCTCGGGCTGGTGATGGTCTACTCGGCTTCCCAGATCAAGGCGCTCCAGCTGTCGCTGCCCGGGTCCTACTTCTTCCGCAAGCAGTTCCTCGCGGCCACGATCGGCGGCGTGCTGATGTTCGCGGCCGCGCGCATGCCGGTGAAGCTGCACCGGGCGCTCGCCTACCCGATCCTCGCGGGATCCGTCTTCCTGATGATCCTCGTGCAGGTGCCCGGGATAGGAGTGGCGATCAACGGCAACCAGAACTGGATCTCGCTGGGCGGCTCCTTCCAGATCCAGCCGAGCGAGTTCGGCAAGCTCGCCCTGGTGCTGTGGGGTGCCGACCTGATCGCGCGCAAGGAGGACAAGCGGCTGCTCACGCAGTGGAAGCACATGCTGGTGCCGCTGGTCCCGGTGACGTTCATGCTGCTCGGCCTGATCATGCTCGGCGGGGACATGGGGACGGCGATCATCCTCACCGCCATCCTGTTCGGGCTGCTCTGGCTGGCCGGGGCGCCCACGCGGCTGTTCGTGGGTGTGCTGTCCGTCGCCGCGTTCATCGGTCTCGTCCTCATCAAGACCAGCCCCAACCGTATGGCCCGCTTCCAGTGCATCGGTGCCACCGAGCCGGGCACCGGGGGCAGCACCTGCTGGCAGGCCGTGCACGGCATCTACGCGCTCGCCTCCGGTGGCGTGTTCGGTTCGGGCCTCGGAGCGAGTGTGGAGAAATGGGGGCAACTCCCCGAACCGCACAACGACTTCATCTTCGCTGTCACCGGTGAGGAACTGGGCCTGGCGGGGACGCTGTCGGTGCTCGCCCTCTTCGCGGCTCTAGGCTATGCGGGTATCCGCGTGGCCGGACGCACGGAGGACCCCTTCGTGAGGTACGCCGCGGGAGGTGTGACCACCTGGATCACCGCTCAGGCAGTGATCAACATCGGTGCGGTGCTCGGCCTGTTGCCGATCGCCGGTGTCCCGCTCCCGCTGTTCTCCTACGGGGGTTCCGCCCTGTTGCCGACCATGTTCGCCATCGGACTGCTGATCGCCTTCGCACGCGACGAACCGGGTGCGCGGGCGGCGCTTTCGTTGCGGCAACCCCGCTTTGGTAGAAAGCGGGGGGTCGGGGGCCCGGTGTCCGATCGGAGCCCCCGGAGATGGAACACGATGAGACGGCGTGCCTCGGCGGCGCGTACGTCCGGAGAGCGGTGAATTTCGGTGCATGTCGTACTCGCCGGCGGGGGGACCGCCGGCCACATCGAGCCCGCGCTCGCCCTCGCGGACGCCCTGCGCAGGCAGGATCCCACCGTGGGGATCACGGCCCTGGGCACGGAACGCGGTCTGGAGACCCGGCTCGTTCCCGAGCGGGGCTATGACCTGGCGCTGATCCCAGCGGTCCCCCTGCCGCGCAAGCCCACCCCTGAACTGATCACCGTCCCAGGGCGGCTGCGCGGCACGATCAAGGCCGCCGAGCAGATCCTGGAGCGCACCAAGGCCGACGCGGTCGTCGGCTTCGGCGGCTATGTGGCCCTGCCCGGTTACCTCGCCGCCAAGCGCCTGGGCGTGCCGATCGTCGTCCACGAGGCCAACGCCCGCCCCGGCCTCGCCAACAAGATCGGCTCGCGGTACGCCGCCCAGGTCGCCGTCTCCACCCCGGACAGCAAGCTCCGCGGCGCCCGCTACATCGGCATCCCGCTGCGCCGCTCCATCGCCACCCTCGACCGGGCCGCCGTGCGACCCGAGGCGCGGGCCGCGTTCGGGCTCGACCCGAGTCTGCCGACGCTGCTGGTCTCCGGCGGCTCGCAGGGTGCCCGGCATCTCAACGAGGTGGTCGAGCGGGTCGCGCCGTACCTCCAGCAGGCCGGCATCCAGGTGCTCCACGCGGTCGGCCCGAAGAACGAACTGCCGCAGGTCCACCAGATGCCGGGGATGCCCCCCTACATCCCGGTACCGTACGTGGACCGGATGGACCTCGCGTATGCCGCGGCCGACATGATGCTGTGCCGCGCGGGCGCGATGACCGTCGCCGAACTCTCCGCCGTCGGACTCCCGGCCGCCTACGTCCCGCTGCCCATCGGCAACGGCGAACAGCGGCTGAACGCCCAGCCGGTGGTCAAGGCCGGCGGCGGACTTCTGGTCGACGACGCGGAACTGACGCCCGAGTGGATCCAGCGTCAGGTCCTGCCCGTGCTCGCCGACCCGCACCGACTGTACGAGATGTCCCGCGCCGCCAGCGAGTTCGGCCGCCGGGACGCCGACGACCTGCTCGTCGGCATGGTGTACGAGGCGATCGCCTCGCGCCACCGCTAGGCGACGAAGGAAGGCAGGAAAGGGCGTGGCCGGAGGAGCGACGACCGCCGAACGCGGTGAACGGCAGCAGGACACCTCCGGCCCGCCCCGTCGGCCCGGCATCCTCGGCCGGTTGGGGCCGCGCAGGCTTCGTACGATCGTCATCCTGGCCCTCGC
Source organism: Streptomyces sp. NBC_00576 (assembly GCF_036345175.1). Lineage (NCBI taxonomy): Bacteria > Bacillati > Actinomycetota > Actinomycetes > Kitasatosporales > Streptomycetaceae > Streptomyces > Streptomyces sp. NBC_00576. The sequence goes on from NZ_CP107780.1 coordinate 8,403,522, forward strand.
CCTGTTCCTCCTCGGCGGGGGCGCCCTGTGGGTGCTCTACGGGTCCCGGTGGACGCATGTGGAGCGTGTGTCGGTGTCGGGGACCGAAGTCCTGACGCAGACGCAGGTGCGCGAAGCCGCCGACGTGCCGGTCGGGGAACCGCTCGTTTCCGTCGACGCCGACGCCATTGAGTCCCGACTGCTCCGGAAATTGCCCCGAATTGACTCGGTTGAGGTCACTCGATCCTGGCCGCACGGAATCGTGCTGAAAGTGGTCGAACGCACCCCTGTCCTGATTGTCGACAGCACCGGGAAAGGGGGCAAATATGTCGAAGTGGACGCCAAAGGCGTGCGTTTCGCGACGGTTTCGCATGCCCCGAAAGGTGTACCCGCATTGGAATTGACGCTGTCCCGGACCGGTTCGCAGACCGCGAGTCTGCGCCGCTTCGGCAGCGACCGACTGGTGCGCGAGGCGGTGCGGGTGGCAGGCGACCTGCCGAGTGCCGTCGCGCGCGCCGTCAAGGCGGTCAAGGTCCGCTCGTACGACTCCATCTCGCTTGAGTTGGGCGACGGCCGGACCGTCGCGTGGGGGAGCGGCCAGAAGGGCGAGGCGAAGTCACGTGCGCTCACCGCTCTGATGAAAGCAGCTCCCGGGGCGCGGCACTTCGACGTGAGCGTCCCCGCGGCCCCTGCGTCATCAGGGAGTTGACGCCTGTTGGTGCAGGCCAGCACCCTGGTTGGGCATCGCTATGGCTGATCACATAGGGTGAAAAGAAAAACGGGAGGTTCGGCGTGTTCGTTGAACGTGCGCCACTTGTCGACTTAGTGTCCTGTTCGGAAGAGTCCAAGGAACAGACACACTGGTAACCCTAAACTTCAACGTTAGGGTTCGGGTCGGCGTTCGGACCGTCCCACTTCGGCATGAGTTGTCCGTTCACCGTATCGCGAACGGCGACACGTAACTCGAGGCGAGAGGCCTTCGACGTGGCAGCACCGCAGAACTACCTCGCAGTCATCAAAGTCATCGGTGTCGGCGGCGGTGGTGTCAATGCCATCAACCGGATGATCGAGGTCGGTCTGAAGGGCGTCGAGTTCATCGCCATCAACACCGATGCTCAGGCGCTGTTGATGAGCGACGCCGACGTCAAGCTCGACGTCGGCCGCGAACTCACCCGCGGACTCGGCGCCGGCGCCAACCCGGCCGTCGGCCGCAAGGCGGCAGAGGACCACCGCGAGGAGATCGAGGAGGTCCTCAAGGGGGCCGACATGGTCTTCGTGACGGCCGGCGAGGGTGGCGGCACCGGCACCGGCGGCGCGCCCGTCGTGGCCAACATCGCCCGCAACCTCGGCGCCCTCACCATCGGCGTGGTCACCCGCCCCTTCACCTTCGAAGGACGGCGCCGCGCCAACCAGGCCGAGGACGGCATCGCGGAACTCCGCGAAGAGGTCGACACCCTCATCGTCATCCCCAACGACCGCCTGTTGTCCATCTCGGACCGCCAGGTCTCGGTCCTCGACGCCTTCAAGTCGGCGGACCAGGTCCTGCTCTCCGGCGTCCAGGGCATCACCGACCTGATCACCACCCCCGGTCTGATCAACCTCGACTTCGCCGACGTCAAGTCCGTGATGTCCGAGGCCGGTTCGGCCCTCATGGGCATCGGTTCGGCCCGTGGTGACGACCGTGCGGTGGCGGCGGCCGAGATGGCGATCTCCTCGCCGCTTCTCGAAGCCTCCATCGACGGCGCCCGGGGCGTCCTGCTCTCCATCTCCGGCGGCTCCGACCTCGGCCTGTTCGAGATCAACGAGGCCGCCCAGCTGGTCAGCGAGGCCGCGCACCCCGAGGCCAACATCATCTTCGGCGCGGTCATCGACGACGCGCTCGGTGACGAGGTCCGGGTCACGGTCATCGCGGCCGGCTTCGACGGGGGCCAGCCCCCGGCCAAGCGCGACAACATCCTCGGCTCGGCCGGCGCCAAGCGCGACGAACCCACGCCGGTACGGTCCGAGAGCCGGCCGTCCTTCGGCTCGCTCGGCAGCGTCACGCCGAAGGAGGCCCCGACACCCGCCCCGGAGCCGGTCAACGAACTCCCGGTCTCCCCGCCGGTCCCGCCGTCCCGGTCCTACTCGGACAGCGCGGCCGAGGAGCTGGACGTGCCGGACTTCCTGAAGTGATAGGACAGCGCTCCGAAACGAGCGACGCGAGCGGCGCGCACTTCGCCTTCACCGACCGGTGGGGCGGGGTGAGCGCCGTTCCGTACGAGGAGCTCAACCTCGGCGGAGCGGTCGGCGACGACCCCGACGCCGTACGCACGAATCGTGAGCTGGCCGCCAAGTCCCTGGGCCTCGTCCCGGAGCGGGTGGTCTGGATGAACCAGGTGCACGGCAACCTCGTCGCCGAGGTCGACGGGCCGTGGACCACCCGGCTCACCCCGTCCGTCGACGGGCTGGTGACCGCAACCCGCGGTCTCGCGCTCGCCGTCCTCACCGCCGACTGCGTCCCGGTCCTGCTGGCCGACCCGGTCGCCGGAGTGGTCGCCGTGGCCCACGCGGGTCGGCCCGGCATGGTCGCCGGGATCGTCCCCGCCGCCGTGGACGCCATGGAATCGCTCGGCGCCGACCCTGCTCGCATCGTCGCCCGCACCGGCCCCGCGGTCTGCGGCCGGTGCTACGAAGTTCCGGAGGAGATGCGCGCCGACGTCGCCGCCGTCGAACCCGCCGCGTACGCCGAGACCAGCTGGGGCACCCCGGCGGTCGACGTGGTCGCGGGAGTCCACGCACAGTTGGAGCGGCTCGGGGTGCGCGACCGGCAGCAGTCGTCGGTGTGCACGAGGGAGTCCGCCGACCACTTCTCGTACCGCCGAGACCGCACGACCGGGCGGCTCGCAGGCTATGTCTGGCTGGACTGATAGGACATGACGGACCGTAAGGGTGAACTCGCCGCAAATCTGGCGGCGGTCGAGGAGCGTATCGCGACGGCCTGCTCGGCCGCGGGCCGTAAGCGGGAGGAGGTGACGCTGATTGTCGTCACCAAGACCTACCCCGCTAGCGATGTGCGGATCCTGTGGGAGCTCGGTGTGCGTCATGTGGCCGAAAACCGTGACCAGGATGCGGCACCCAAGGCCGAGGAGTGCGCGGATCTGTCGCTCACCTGGCATTTTGTTGGCCAGTTGCAGACCAACAAGGTGCGTTCCGTGGTCGGTTACGCCGATGTCGTGCAGTCCGTCGACCGTGACCGGCTGGTCTCCGGGCTGTCCAAGGAGGCCGTGCGGGCCGGGCGTGAGCTGGGCTGCCTGATCCAGGTCGCGCTGGATGCGCAGGAGAGCGGGCGTGGGGAGCGCGGAGGTGTGGGGCCGGGCGGAATCGAGGAGTTGGCCGGCCTCGTCGCCGGGGCCGAGGGGCTCAGGCTCGACGGGCTGATGACCGTCGCACCGCTGACCGGACCGTACGCCGGACGCGAACTGGCGGCGTTCGAGCGGCTGATGGATTTGTCGACTGCTATGCGCCGCACGCATCCGGCTGCGAACATGGTGTCTGCAGGGATGAGTGCGGATCTCGAAAAGGCCGTGACAGCCGGGGCGACACATGTGCGCGTCGGCAGTGCGGTACTCGGAGTCCGTCCCAGGCTCGGGTAACGTCGCCAGGAAGTCGGACCACAGCAGAAAATATGGTCATTACCGCCGAAAGGTGGTCATAACGACCTCGTGGATCGCGGGCACTTGGCATTCGTCAGTCGATCCACCACAGAGCGGAGGACTCAGAGCATGGCCGGCGCGATGCGCAAGATGGCGGTCTACCTCGGCCTCGTGGAGGACGATGGGTACGACGGCCGGGGATTCGACCCCGATGACGACTTCGAGCCCGAACTGGACCCGGAACCCGAGCGCGACCTGCGGCGGCGTGAGCCCTCGCACCAGCCGCACGGTTCGCACCAGTCCCATCAGTCTCACCTGTCCCAAAGGGACGAATCGGTACGAGTGGTGCAGCCGCCCGCCCCGCGTGATCCGGTGCCGCATTCCGCCTCGCTGGGTGCGGATTCCGGGCGTCCGGCGCGGATCGCGCCCGTGGCGTCCATCACACAAGAACGCCAAAGCCTGGAGAAGAACGCACCGGTGATCATGCCCAAGGTCGTGTCGGAACGAGAGCCTTACCGGATCACCACGCTCCACCCCAGGACCTACAACGAGGCCCGTACCATCGGGGAACACTTCCGTGAGGGCACGCCTGTGATCATGAATCTCACTGAGATGGATGACACAGATGCGAAGCGACTTGTCGACTTTGCGGCCGGTTTGGTGTTTGGTCTTCACGGCAGTATCGAGCGGGTGACGCAGAAGGTGTTCCTGTTGTCGCCTGCTAACGTCGATGTCACGGCGGAGGACAAGGCCCGCATCGCAGAGGGCGGGTTCTTCAACCAGAGCTGAGACGCACGACCGGAACAGCGGTAACACGGCAGTACGAACAGCGGTACCCAGAGCACGGAAACAGGGGAGAGGGACGCACGGATCATGAGCGTGGTTGGACAAATTCTCTACATCGCGCTGATGTGCTTTCTCATCGTGCTGATCTTCCGGTTGGTCATGGACTACGTCTTCCAGTTCGCCCGCTCATGGCAGCCCGGCAAGGCGATGGTGGTCGTTCTGGAGGCCACCTACACTGTCACTGATCCACCGCTCAAGCTTCTGCGGCGGGTCATCCCGCCGTTGCGTCTCGGGGGCGTGGCGCTCGACCTGTCCTTCTTCGTACTGATGATCATCGTGTACATCCTGATCACTGTCGTCAGGCAGGTGTTGGTGTGAACGATACGGTCTTGCCGAATGCCGACGACTACGTTGAGGTGAAGAGATGCCATTGACCCCCGAGGATGTGCGGAACAAGCAGTTCACGACCGTCCGCCTCCGAGAAGGCTATGACGAGGACGAGGTCGATGCCTTCCTCGACGAGGTCGAAGCCGAACTGACCCGCTTGCTCCGCGAGAACGAGGATCTGCGCGCCAAGCTGGCCGCTGCCACGCGTGCCGCTGCACAGAACCAGCAGCAGGGCATGCGTAAACCTCCGGAACAGGACCAGCAGCAGGGTATGCAGCAACAGGGCATGCCTCAGCAAGGCATGCCCCAGCAGGGAATGCCTCAGCAGGGAATGCCCCAGCAGGGGATGCGAGGGCCGGGCGGCCCGGTTCCCGCCGGCATATCGGGCCCGCCGCAGCAGCAGATGGGTGGCCCCATGGGAGGCCCGCCCCAGCTGCCCAGCGGTGCGCCGCAGTTGCCCCCCGGCCCCGGTGGCCAGGGCGGTCCGCAGGGTCAGGGCCCGATGGGTCAGGGCCCCATGGGCCAGAACCCGATGCAGGGTCAGATGGGCCAGGGCCCCATGGGCCAGGGTCCGATGCAGGGGCAGATGGGTCAGGGCGGCATGCCCGGCCAGATGCAGCAGATGCCTGGTCAGCAGATGCAGGGTCAGATGCAGCAGATGGGCGGCCCGATGGGCGGTCCCATGGGTGGTCCCCCGCAGATGGGTGGCCCCGGCCAGGGTCCCGGTGGCGACAGCGCCGCGCGTGTTCTCTCGCTGGCCCAGCAGACCGCCGACCAGGCGATCGCCGAGGCACGTTCCGAGGCCAACAAGATCGTCGGCGAGGCACGCAGCCGCGCCGAGGGTCTGGAGCGCGACGCCCGCGCCAAGGCCGACGCTCTTGAGCGGGACGCCCAGGAGAAGCACCGCGTCGCGATGGGCTCCCTGGAGTCCGCCCGCGCCACGCTGGAGCGCAAGGTCGAGGATCTGCGCGGCTTCGAGCGCGAGTACCGCACCCGCCTGAAGTCCTACCTGGAATCGCAGCTGCGTCAGCTGGAGACCCAGGCCGACGACTCGCTGGCCCCGCCGCGTGCTCCCGCCACGGCCTCCCTGCCGCCGTCCCCGGCGCCCTCGATGGCTCCGGCCGGCGCAGGTGCCCAGTCGTACGGCGGCAACCAGGGCATGGGTGGCCCCGGCCCGGCTGCTCCGTCCTACGGCGGCCAGCAGCAGATGTCCCCGGCGATGACCCAGCCCATGGCTCCGGTCCGGCCGCAGGGCCCGTCTCCGATGGGTCAGGCTCCCTCACCGATGCGCGGCTTCCTGATCGACGAGGACGACAACTGACGGCCTCTAGTACGCCTTAGGCGTCGTCGGCGTTCAGGGCGGGGCCCCGGATTTTCTTCCGGGGCCCCGCCCTTTTGCCCTTTTGTATTTCGGTGACGCTGAGGGCCCGGGCCACTGAAGTGGCCCGGGCCCTCAGCGCTGCCCGCTGCTTGTGCCGGGGTGGGTGTCGCTCACCGGCGCTTGCCGGCCGCCGCTGCGCCCACCTGTGCCGCCCCAGCGGCACGACTGCCCGCAGCGGCGGCCGTCGGCTGTACCGTTGCCTACGCCTTGCGCAGGCGGAACGTCAGGGACAGGCCCTCGTCCGTGAACGGGTCCCCGTAGGTGTCGTCCGCCTCGCCCTCGCCGAAGGCTGTTGCCAGGACCTCGTCGCCGATCAGGCCCGAGTGTTCGGTGAGGGCCGCGGTGACCGCCGGGTCCGTGGACGTCCAGCGGAGGGCGATGCGGTCGGCCACGTCGAGGCCGCTGTTCTTGCGGGCCTCCTGGATCAGCCGGATCGCGTCACGGGCGAGGCCCGCCTGACGCAGCTCCTCCGTGATCTCCAGGTCGAGGGCGACCGTCGCGCCCGAGTCGGACGCCACCGACCAGCCCTCGCGCGGGGTCTCCGTGATGATGACCTCGTCCGGCGCCAGCGTGACCGTCTCGCCGTCGACCTCCACCGACGCCGTGCCCGCGCGCAGGGCGAGGGACAGCGCTGCCGCGTCGGTATGCGCGACGGCCTTCGCGACGTCCTGGACGCGCTTGCCGAACCGCTTGCCCAGGGCGCGGAAGTTGGCCTTGGCGGTGGTGTCGACCAGTGAGCCGCCCACCTCGGAGAGGGACGCGAGGGAGCTGACGTTGAGCTCCTCCGTGATCTGCGCGTGCAGTTCACGGTCGAGGGTGTCGAAGCCGGCCGCCGCGACCAGCGCGCGGGACAGCGGCTGGCGCGTCTTCACGCCCGACTCCGCGCGCGTGGCACGGCCGAGCTCGACCAGCCGCCGTACGAGCACCATCTGCTTCGACAGCTCCGGGTCGATCGCGGACAGGTCCGCCTCGGGCCAGGACGTCAGATGGACGGATTCGGGGCTGCCCGGGGTCACCGGCACCACCAGGTCCTGCCAGACCCGCTCGGTGATGAACGGGGTCAGCGGGGCCATCAGCTTCGTGACCGTCTCGACGACCTCGTGCAGGGTGCGCAGCGCGGCCTTGTCGCCCTGCCAGAAGCGCCGCCGGGACCGGCGTACGTACCAGTTGGACAGGTCGTCGACGAACGCGGACAGGAGCTTGCCGGCGCGCTGGGTGTCGTATGCCTCCAGAGCCTGCGTCACCTGGTCGGTGAGGGCGTGGAGCTCGGACAGGAGCCAGCGGTCCAGGACCGGGCGGTCGGCCGGGGCCGGGTCCGCCGCGGACGGGGCCCAGTTCGAAGTACGCGCGTACAGGGCCTGGAAGGCGACCGTGTTCCAGTACGTGAGGAGCGTCTTGCGGACGACCTCCTGGATCGTGCCGTGGCCGACACGGCGGGCCGCCCACGGGGAACCGCCGGCCGCCATGAACCAGCGCACGGCGTCCGCGCCGTGCCGGTCCATCAGCGGGATCGGCTCCAGGGTGTTGCCCAGGTGCTTGGACATCTTGCGGCCGTCCTCGGCGAGGATGTGGCCGAGGCAGACCACGTTCTCGTACGACGACTTGTCGAAGACGAGCGTGCCGACCGCCATCAGCGTGTAGAACCAGCCGCGGGTCTGGTCGATGGCCTCGCTGATGAACTGGGCCGGGTAGCGGGACTCGAACAGTTCCTTGTTCTTGTACGGGTATCCCCACTGCGCGAACGGCATCGAACCCGAGTCGTACCAGGCGTCGATGACCTCCGGCACGCGCGTGGCCGTCTGTCCGCAGTCGCCCTGGGGGCAGGAGAAGGTGACCGCGTCGATGAACGGGCGGTGCGGGTCCAGGTCCGACTGGTCGGTGCCCGTGAGCTGGGTCAGCTCCGCGCGGGAGCCCACGACCGTGAGGTGGTCCTCCTCGCAGCGCCAGATCGGGAGCGGAGTGCCCCAGTACCGGTTGCGGGAGAGCGCCCAGTCGATGTTGTTGTTCAGCCAGTCGCCGTACCGGCCGTTCTTGACCGTGTCCGGGAACCAGTTGGTCTTCTCGTTCTCCTGGAGGAGACGGTCCTTGACGGCCGTGGTGCGGATGTACCAGGACGGCTGCGCGTAGTAGAGGAGTGCGGTGTGGCAGCGCCAGCAGTGCGGGTAGCTGTGCTCGTACGGGATGTGCTTGAAGAGGAGGCCGCGCTGCTGGAGGTCCTCGGTGAGCTTTTCGTCCGCCTTCTTGAAGAAGACGCCGCCCACGAGGGGGACGTCCTCCTCGAAGGTGCCGTCCGGGCGGACCGGGTTGACGACGGGCAGGCCGTACGCGCGGCACACCTTGAGGTCTTCCTCACCGAAAGCGGGGGACTGGTGGACCAGACCCGTACCGTCCTCGGTCGTCACGTAGTCCGCGTTCACCACGTAGTGGGTGGGTACGTCGTCCGGGAACTCGACCAGCTCGAACGGACGTTGATAGGACCAGCGCTCCATCTCGGCGCCGGTGAAGGTCTGTCCGGTGGGCTGCCACTCCTCGCCGAGCGCCTTGGTGAGCAGTGGCTCCGCGACGACGAGCTTCTCGCTGTCGGATGGACCCTTCGTCGCCACCACGTAGGTGACGTCGGGGTGGGCGGCGACCGCGGTGTTGGAGACCAGCGTCCAGGGGGTCGTCGTCCAGACGACGAGTGCGGCCTCGCCGGCCAGCGGACCGGAGGTGAGCGGGAAACGGACGTACACGGACGGGTCGACGACCGTCTCGTAGCCCTGGGCCAGCTCGTGGTCCGAGAGTCCTGTGCCGCAGCGCGGGCACCAGGGGGCGACGCGGTGGTCCTGGGTCAGCAGGCCCTTGTTGAAGATCTCCTTCAGCGACCACCAGACCGACTCGATGTACGCGGGGTCCATCGTGCGGTAGGGGTCGTGCAGGTCGGTCCAGTACCCCATGCGGGTCGTGAGCGCTTCGAAGGCGTCCGTGTGGCGGGTCACCGACTCGCGGCACTTGGCGTTGAACTCGGCGATGCCGTACGCCTCGATGTCCTGCTTGCCGGAGAAGCCGAGCTCCTTCTCGACCGCCAGCTCCACCGGGAGGCCGTGGCAGTCCCAGCCGGCCTTGCGGGCCACGTGGTAGCCGCGCATGGTGCGGAAGCGCGGGAACACGTCCTTGAAGACCCGTGCCTCGATGTGGTGGGCACCCGGCATGCCGTTCGCGGTGGGCGGGCCCTCGTAGAACACCCATTCGGGGCGGCCCTCGGACTGCTCAAGGCTCTTGGCGAAGATCTTCTGCTCGCGCCAGAACTCGAGCACGGCGTGCTCAAGGGCGGGCAGGTCGACCTGGGCGGGCACCTGGCGGTACGTCGGCGTTGTCATCAGCGAGCTTCCTCCGGCGGACTTTCTGCCTTCCGTCGGAGGGACGAGAGCCGGAATTCTCCGGATGCCGTGTACGGCGTACTCCCGCGGTACCACCCTCCTTGGCTCCCCGGTGCATCGTGCGCACCTGTGAGCCCCCTCATTGGGGTCGCGATACCGGGTCTACTGGCCTTGGCTGTCCTGCTCGCCTCGCTGCGGCTTTCTTCCGGCGGCTCCGGGGTGATCTTCGCGTCGCGCTCACCCCCGGGCTTCCACCGTCCCCGGGTCGCTCTGGGCTGCGTACGCCGCTACTCGTCCCCATCCACGCTTCTCGCTGCGGCCAGTGTACGGCGCCCCACCGACAGCGGCCGACCGGTTTTCCGGGCCACCCGAATGGCGAGGGTCGGGTGGCCCGGATTCCGGGACGCGCGGCTCGGCGGATTACCCGGCGGGGAGCTGGGCACAACGCTTGCAGGCTTGCCCCGCGGGACCGGCGGGGTGGGCGAATCGGGTGGCGGCCCCCGTTGCCGCGGGACTCAAGTCGATTTATCGTCCCAGCACGATTCGCGAGCAAGATCACAATATGTGAAGGGGCCGCGGCCATGGTGGCGAAAAAGACCGCCGTACAGCAGTCGGCGTCCAGCAGATCCACCGGATCCACGGCCGCGGGGCCCTCCGGCAGTGGCAAGGGCACGGACGCGAAGAAGAGCGCCCTCAAGGAGGGCACCACGAAGAAGACGGCGGCCACGAAGACGGTGGCAGGTAAATCGGAGGCCAAAAAAACGGTGGCCAAGAAGACCGTCGCCGCGAAGACGGCCGTCGCCAAGACAGCCGTAGAGAAGAAGGCCGCCGCGCCCCGAAGCACCGCGGTTCACGGCGGCGCCGGCAAACGCACCTCCACGAAGAGCACGGTCAAGAAGAGCACGGCCAACAAGGCGGGCGCGGCCGAGGCCGCGAAGACGACGGGAGCCACGACGGTGGTTGCGAAGAAGAGTGCTGGCACGGCCACGGCGGCGAAGAAGCCCAGCGCGGTACCCAAGGCGCGGATCATCGCGGCGGCGGAGCCGGGCGAGCTCGCAGTACGCCCCGGTGAGGACCCATGGACTCCGGAGGAGGTGGCTCAGGCACGCGCCGAGCTGCAGTCCGAGGTGCAGCGGCTGCGCGCCGAGATCACGTCGTCCGAGCAGTCGCTCGTGGGCCTGATGCGGGACTCCGGGGACGGCGCGGGCGACGACCAGGCTGACACCGGTACCAAGAACATCACGCGCGAGCACGAGATGGCGCTGGCGGCCAACGCGCGCGAGATGCTCGTCCAGGACGAGCGGGCCCTGGAGCGGCTGGACACGGGCACGTACGGCCTGTGCGAGAACTGCGGCAACCCGATCGGCAAGGCGCGTATGCAGGCCTTCCCGCGCGCGACGCTGTGCGTCGAGTGCAAGCAGAAGCAGGAGCGGCGCTACTGACCCCTCCGCAGAGCCCCTGCCGTGCCGAGTCGCGCCGTGTGCCTCCTGCACTCCTGTGTGCCAGGAGGCGTGTCGTACCCTCGTCCTCAGTCAGGAACCTAGGTTGAGGGACTCACGTGGCAGAGGCGGAGCGCATCATCGGTACGCCGGACATCCCAGACGCGGCGGGAGCCGAGGCGGAGATCCCGGACGAGCGGCCCCGGGGCAGGCGCCGGATCGTCGTGCTGTTCACGGTCGCCGCGCTGGCGTACGCGCTGGACCTTGTCAGCAAGATGATCGTCGTCGCCAAGCTGGAGCACCACGCGCCGATCGAGATCATCGGGGACTGGCTGAAGTTCGAGGCGATCCGTAACGCGGGCGCCGCCTTCGGCATGGGTGAGGCCTTCACGGTGATCTTCACGGTCATCGCGGCGTCCGTGATCGTCGTGATCGTCCGCCTGGCCCGCAAGCTCTACAGCCTGCCCTGGGCGATCGCGCTCGGTCTGCTGCTCGGCGGCGCGCTGGGCAATCTGACCGACCGGATCTTCCGCACGCCGGGAGTCTTCAAGGGCGCGGTCGTCGACTTCATCGCGCCCAAGCACTTCGCGGTCTTCAACCTGGCCGACTCCGCGATCGTCTGCGGCGGCATCCTGATCGTCCTGCTGTCCTTCAAGGGGCTCGACCCGGACGGGACCGTCCACAAGGACTGACGAGCTGGGCGGGGGTTTTCCACAGGCCCGGTCGGGGGTGTCTGGCCAGTCCTGCATACTCGACGGGTGAGTACGATTCCCGAGATCCGCAACCTGCCCGTGCCGGACGGCCTGGAGGGCGAGCGCGTCGACGCCGCCATCTCCCGGATGTTCGGCTTCTCCCGTACGAAGGCCGCCGAGCTGGCCGCGGCGGGGAAGGTCACGGTCGACGGCTCGGTGGTCGGCAAGTCGGAGCGGGTGCACGGCGGCGCCTGGCTCGAGGTCGAGATGCCGCAGGCGCCCGCGCCCGTGCAGGTGGTGGCCGAGCCCGTCGAGGGCATGGTGATCGTGCACGACGACGACGACATCGTCGTGATCGTCAAGCCCGTCGGCGTGGCCGCGCATCCGTCGCCCGGCTGGACCGGGACGACCGTCATCGGCGGCCTCGCCGCTGCCGGATACCGCATCTCCACTTCCGGTGCCGCCGAGCGCCAGGGCATCGTGCATCGGCTCGATGTCGGCACGTCCGGCCTGATGGCGGTCGCCAAGTCGGAGCGCGCGTACACGTCGCTCAAGCGCCAGTTCAAGGAGCGCACGGTCGACAAGCGCTACCACGCACTGGTCCAGGGCCACCCGGATCCGATGAGCGGCACGATCGACGCGCCCATCGGCCGGCACCCCACCCACGACTACAAGTGGGCGGTCACTGCTGAGGGCAAGCCGTCCGTCACGCACTATGACCTCATCGAGGCGTTCCGTGCGGCCTCCCTGCTCGATGTGAAGCTGGAGACCGGCCGCACCCACCAGATCCGCGTCCACATGGCCGCCCACCGGCACCCCTGCGTCGGCGACCTGACGTACGGGGCGGACCCGACGCTCTCCAAGCGGCTCGGTCTGACCCGTCAGTGGCTGCACGCCGTACGTCTCGGCTTCGAGCACCCGGGGGACGGGACGTGGGTCGAGTTCGAGAGCGACTACCCGGACGACCTGGCCAATGCCCTGGAGCGGGTGCGCGAGGAGACGTACGCATGACCCTGGCGCCGTACGTGGTGCGCGTCGCCGAGGAGCCTGCCGACCGTGAGGCCTGCTTCGCGGTGCGCAAGGAGGTCTTCGTCGCGGAGCAGCAGGTGCCGGAGGATCTGGAGTACGACGAGTTCGACGCGGGCGCGCTGCATGTGCTGGCCGTCCGGGAGGACGGGGTGGCGCTCGGTACGGGGCGGTTGCTGTACGGGGAGGCGGCGGCCGGCCGGACCGGGGGAGATCTGTCCTTGGGGTCGCTCGGGCGGCTCGCGGTGCGGAAAGAAGCGCGGGGGCTGGGGGTCGGGGTCGCGCTCGTGCGGGGGATCGAGGAGGCGGCTCGGGGGCTGGGGCTCGTCGCTGTGGATCTGCATGCGCAGACCTCCGCGTCAGGGTTTTACGAGCGGCTCGGGTATGCGGGGTACGGAGACGAGTTCTACGAGGCGGGTATCGCACATCTTGCGATGCGCCGTTCTTTTTGAGTTTTTTTATCCCACACCCGCGCACCACCCGTGGCGGGTCCGTTGAGAGGTGGGCCTCGCCTGTGGGGGTGCGCTTCGTCGGCGGCTTTCCGCCCGGGGGTGGTGTCTAGCCTCGGCCGGCCGGCCTTGGCGTTTCGTGGGCCCTTCGCGGGCCTCCGTCCTGGAAGCGGCGAGCCGCCTCCGTGCCCGGGAGCAGGGCCGCGTCCGCCGTGTTGACTCGGGGTAGGGCGTACGGGTGTTGCTCGGTCAGCCAGCGGATCATGCCCTCGCGGACGTGCACCCGGACCTTCCAGACGTCGTCCGCGTCCTTCGCCGTCACCAGGGCGCGTACCTCCATGGTGGTCGGTGTGGCGTCCGTGACGCACAGGTCGCAGGCGCGTCCGTCCCAGGCCGGGCACTCGCGCAGGAGGTCGCGGAGCTTCTCCCGCATCGCCTCCATGGGCGCGCTGTGGTCCAGGTGCCAGAAGACGATGCCGGTCATCTGGGCGCCGCCCCGCGACCAGTTCTCGAAGGGCTTCGAGGTGAAGTAGGAGACCGGCATCGTGATGCGCCGCTCGTCCCAGGTCCGCACGGTCAGGAACGTCAGCGTGATCTCGTCGACCGTGCCCCACTCACCGTCCACCACGACCGTGTCGCCCATGCGCACCATGTCGCCGAAGGCGATCTGGAACCCCGCGAACATGTTGCTCAGCGTCGACTGGGCCGCCACACCGGCGACGATGCCCAGGACACCGGCCGAGGCCAGCAGGGAGGCGCCGGCCGCGCGCATCGCCGGGAACGTCAGCAGCATCGCCGCCACCGCCACGACGGCCACGATCGCCGCGACCACCCGCATGATCAGCGACACCTGGGTACGGACCCGGCGGACCCGGGCCGGGTCGCGGTGGGCGCGGGCGTAACGGGTGTACGAGGTGTCCACGATCGCCGCCGCGATGCGCACGATCAGCCACGCCGCCGAGCCGATCAGGACCAGGGTCAGGACCCGGCCGGCGGTGACCTCGTGCCCGTGGATCAGGTCGGCCTGGTCGTAGGACCCTCTGAGCATCGCCGCACACAGGACGAGCTGGTAGGGCACGCGGCCCCGGCGCAGCAGTCCCCACAGAGGAGTCTCGGTCTGTCGTTCGTCCGCCTTGCGCAGCAAGCGGTCCGTGACCCAGCCGATGAGCAGCGTGAGCACGACCGAGCCACCAAGGACGATCAACGGGCGCAGTACGTTCTCCATGCCGGAGAACGTAACCGGAGAAGGGCGGTCATGAACATGTGACTTCGTTCTCTGTCAGTGGTGGCTGGCACGATGTGCTCATGAACGTCATGCTCTTTCACTCGACCTATGGGCTTCGCCCCGCCGTGCGCGCCGCGGCGGACCGGCTGCGGGCGGCCGGACACGAGGTGTGGACCCCCGACCTCTTCGACGGGCACACCTTCGAGACCGTCGAGGAGGGCATGGCCTTCAAGGACGCCATAGGCAAGGACGAGTTGCTCAGGCGGGCGATCCTGGCCGCCGCGCCCTATTCCGGGCGGGGTCTGGTGTACGCGGGGTTCTCCTTCGGTGCCGCGACCGCGCAGACGCTCGCGCTCGGCGACGACAAGGCGCGCGGGCTGTTGCTGCTGCACGGCACGTCGGACATCGCCGAGACGGCGTCGGTCGACGAGCTGCCGGTCCAGCTGCACGTGGCCGAGCCGGACGCGTTCGAGACCGACGACTGGCTGGGCTCCTGGTATCTCCAGATGGGCAAGGCGGGCGCCGACGTGGAGATCTACCGGTACGCCGGAGCCGGTCACCTCTACACCGACCCCGACCTGCCGGACTACGACGAGGAGGCGGCCGAGGCCACCTGGCGTGTGGCGCTCGGCTTCCTCGACAGCCTGTAGACCGGGGGCACCGGTACTCGCGGCCGTTTACACCGGGGCGTACGTCCGTTCCATCTTCTGCGTGCCACTGAGCGTGCGGTACGAGCGCCACCAGGTCGAGGTCGCGTTCGGCTTCGTGCGGTGGGACAGCACGTAGTAGTCCATCTGCGCGCGGTCGGCGGTGATGTCCAGGACGCCGTAGCCGTGGCGGTCGGTGTCGACCCAGTGGACGTGCCGGTTGGCCGCGCGGATGATCGGCGCGGCGAGCGCGGTGACGGTGCCCTCGGGGACCTTGAGGAGGTCGTCGAGGTTGTCGGAGGTGACCGACGTGACGACGAACTCCGTGGCGGCCGAGGGCGACAGCGGGTAGGTGCCGGCGTCCACGGGCACGTCGTTGGCCCAGGCCATGTGGATGTCGCCGGTCAGGAAGACCGTGTTGCGGATCGCGTTGGAGCGGAGGTGGGCGAGGAGTTCGCGGCGGTCGTCCGTGTAGCCGTCCCACTGGTCGGTGATGAGGCCGAGGCCGTCCTTGGGCAGGCCGAGCAGTTCGGCGAGCGGCTTCAGGAGGTCGGCGGTGAGGGAGCCGATGACGAACGGCGAGATCATCACCGAGTTCCCGACCAGCCGCCAGGTGGTGTCCGAAGCCTTCAACCCGGCCTTCAGCCAGTCCAGTTGGGCCCGGCCGGTGATCGTACGCGCCGGGTCGTCGACCGAGCCGTTGCCCACGGCCACCTGCTGGGAGCGGAACGAGCGCAGATCGAGGAGGGAGAGGTCGGCGAGCTTGCCGAATCGGAGGCGCCGGTAGGTGGTGCCCGCGATCGCGGGGCGGACCGGCATCCACTCGAAGTAGGCCTGCTTCGCGGCGGACTGCCGACTCGACCAGGTGCCCTCCGTGCCCTCGGTGTGGTTCTCGGCGCCGCCCGACCAGGCGTCGTTGGCGAACTCGTGGTCGTCCCAGATCGCGATGACGGGGGCAGCCGCGTGGAGAGCCTGGAGATCCGCGTCGGTCTTGTAACGGCCGTGCCGTACGCGGTAGTCGGCGAGGGTGAGGATCTCGTGCGCGGGGGAGTGCGGGCGTACGACGGTGCCGCGCGTGCCGTACGCGCCGGTGCCGTACTCGTAGATGTAGTCGCCGAGATGCAGCCAGGCGTCCAGGTCACGGCGGGCCGCGAGGTGGCGGTACGAGGAGAAGTAGCCGGCTTCCCAGTTGGCGCAGGAGACCACGCCGAAGCGGAGGCCCGTCACGGCGGCGTCCGCGGCGGGCGCGGTGCGCGTACGGGCGGCGGGGGAGTCCGTGCCGCCCGCCGAGAAGCGGAACCAGTAGTCCGTGGCGGGCGTGAGGCCCCGGATGTCCGCCTTGACCGTGTGATCGGCGGCGGCCGTCGCGGTGGTCGAGCCCTTGGAGACGACGCTCGTGAACGTCTTGTCACGGGCCACGATCCAGCTCACCTCGGTGTCCGGGCCGAGCCCGGAACCGGGTATCGCCTCGGCCGTGGGCGTCACACGCGTCCACAGCAGGATGCCGTCCGGCAACGGATCGCCGGAGGCGACCCCGTGCAGGAAGGCGGGGGCCTCGGCAGCCGCGCTCGCGGGCAGCGAGGCGGCCAGCGGGCCGGCCAGTACGGCGCTGGCCGCGGCGGCCTTGACGACCGTACGGCGGCGCGGGGCGAGGGAGTTGACCTGGGCGCCCGTGGACTCGGTGGAACTGCTTCGACTCGTCACGGGCGCTGAGATTACTGACCAGTAAGGCAGTGGAGCGGGCGAACCGGCTAAAGTTCGCCCGCTCTTCGGCTGATCGTCCACCGGGACCGAGCGGAGGGCCGTACGGCAGGCGCTTCAAACGCCCCGGAACCCGCTGTTCAGGACTTCAGGGCCGCCTCGATCGCCGTGTTGAAGTCGGCGACCGTCATGGGCGCCGACTTGGTGTTCGCGCCCGTGAGCGTCTTGCCGTCCATCACCAGGCTCGGAGTGCCGTTGACGCCGTCCTTGTTGGTGTTGAACGTCTGCGACATCGCCAGTGCCCAGGCGTCGTACGTGCCGTTCTTGACGGCGGTCTGGAACTTCGTGTTGTTCTTGAGCGCGGCGACCGTGTTCGCGACCTTGATCAGATAGTCGTCGCTCTTGAACTTGTCCTCTGTCTCGTCGGGGTGGTACTTCGCCGAGTAGAGCGCCGTCTTGTACTCCAGGAACGCCGCCGGGCTCACGTTCAGCGCGGCGCCCATGGCGCTCATCGCGTTCTTGGAGCCCTCGCCGCGGGAACCGATCTCGATCTTCCCGTTGTCGTCTGTGTCACCGTCGAGGAACGTGCCACCGATGTACTGGATCTTGAACTTGCCCGCGTCGAAGTCCTGCTTGAGGGTCGGGCCGACCGTCTCCTCGAACTGGGCGCAGATCGGGCAGCGCGGGTCCTCGTACAGCTTGAGGGTCTTCTTGGCGGTGCTCTTGCCGAGGACCACCGTCGTGCCGTTCGTACCCGTGGTGTTGGCCGGGGCGACGACCTTCGCGTCCTTCGCCGTGTCCCAGTAGCCCGGCTTGTTGTTCTGCACGACCGCGTAGCCGATACCGCCGGCTATCGCGAGGACGGCGACGACGGCGCCGGCCACGATGACCTGCCGCTTGACCTTGTCGCGCTTGGCCTGGCGCTCGCGCTCCTCGCGCAGACGTTCACGGGCCGCGCTCTTGGACGCCTGGCTGTTCCGCTTGCTCATGCTGGTGATCTCCCTGGGGAACGCGTACGCGTCATGGGCGTCGTACGCGGAAATGAATGGGGGCTTGCCGGTGCTCGTTGCTCGGTGCTGTCGCTCAGGCGAAGGCGAGCGGGCTCGGTGGCCCTCGGCGTCCCAGGGAGTGCACGAGCAGACGCGTGCGGAGGGTGGCGATGCGCTGAACCGGTCGCGGCAGGCGGCTTACCGTCGGGGCGAACCGGACCGTCACCGCGGCGGCGGCCAGCAGCAGCGGGCGGAAGGTGGAGGTGGCGAGCGCGGCCAGCAGCTGGGCCAGGGCCCGTTCGCCCCGGCGCAGCCAGGCGGCGGCCAGCAGCCCCACGCCGACATGCGCGGCCAGCAGCAGCCAGGCGGTCGAGGGGCCCGCGTGGGCGAGCAGCGACGCCACCCGGTCCGTGTCGGTGCCGGCCACCCGGGCCAGCGGGGTGCCCACGCCGTCACCGGCGCACAGCACGTCGAAGCCGACCGAGCGCAGCGGGCCGGCGACCGGGCCGCCCGCCCGGCCGTAACAGACCGTCTGGCCGGTGGTGAAGACCGTGTCGGCGGCCAGTTCCAGCGGGATCAGCAGGGCCGCGATCCGGGCGAAGCCGCGCTCGCGGCCTGCCAGCGCGTACGCGACGACGAAGACGGCGGCGGCGATCACGGCCACCGTCCCCATCGGCAGCGGGACCCTGGACAGCAGCACGTGCGACGCGCTGCTGAGCGTCACGACGAGTGCCGTGAACAGCGCCGCGCGTACGGCTCTGAGGTGGGTCCCGGATATGTCCATAGCGGAGGAGAGTGTGTCACGGACTCCTGTAAGAGGCCCCTAAAAGGTCCCTGTGAGCCCGTGCACTGTCCGAAGCGGTTGCCTAGAGGCCCGGAATCCGGCCGTTGCGGAACAGGTCGACGAAGACCTGGTGGTCGCTGCGCGCGCGTGCGCCGTACTCGTGGGCGAAGTCCACCAGGATGTCCGCGAAGCCGGCCTCGTCGGCCGCGATCACCGCGTCGATGGCCCGCTCCGTGGAGAAGGGCACCAGGGACTCGCCGGACTGGTCGTCCGCTGCGGCGTGCATCGTGGCCGTCGCCCGGCCCAGGTCGGCGACGACGGCCGCGATCTCCTCCGGGTCGTCGATGTCGCCCCAGTCCAGGTCCACGGCGTACGGCGACACCTCGGCGACCAGCTGACCGCGGCCGTCCAGCTCGGTCCAGCCCAGCCACGGGTCGGCGTGGTCCTGGAGGGCGCGCTGCGAGATCACCGTGCGATGGCCCTCGTGCTGGAAGTAGCCGCGGATCTCCGGGTCGGTGATGTGCCGGGAGACGGCCGGGGTCTGGGCCTGCTTGATGTAGATCACCACATCGTTCTCCAGGGCGTCCGTGGCGCCCTCCAGAAGGATGTTGTACGAGGGCAGCCCGGCCGAGCCGATGCCGATGCCGCGTCGGCCGACGACGTCCTTCACCCGGTACGAGTCCGGGCGGCTCAGGGACGACTCCGGCAGCGTCTCCAGATAGCCGTCGAAGGCGGCCAGCACCTTGTAGCGCGTGGCCGCGTCCAGCTCGATGGAGCCGCCGCCCGGCGCGAAGCGGCGCTCGAAGTCGCGGATCTCCGTCATCGAGTCGAGCAGCCCGAACCGGGTCAGCGAGCGCGCGTCGCGCAGCGCGTCCAGCAGCGGTCCCTGGGCGGTGTCCAGGGTGAACGGCGGCACCTCGTCGCTCTTCGCGCCGGTCGCGAGGGCGCGGATGCGCTCGCGGTACGCGCCCGCGTACGTCCGCACGAGCTCGCTGATCTGCTCGTCGGAGAGCGCCTTCGCGTATCCGATGAGGGCCAGGGAGGCGGCGAGGCGCTTGAGGTCCCAGGTGAAGGGGCCGACGTACGCCTCGTCGAAGTCGTTGACGTTGAAGATCAGGCGCCCCTGGGCGTCCATGTACGTGCCGAAGTTCTCCGCGTGCAGGTCGCCGTGGATCCACACGCGCGCGGTGCGGTCGTCCAGGTACGGTCCGCCCCGCTTTTCCGCCTCCAGGTCGTGGTAGAAGAGGCACGCCGTACCCCGGTAGAACGCGAACGCGGAGGCCGCCATCTTGCGGAACTTCACGCGGAACGCGGCCGGGTCGGCGGCCAGGAGCTCGCCGAACGCGGTGTCGAACACGGTGAGGATCTCCTCGCCGCGGTGCTCGGCGCTGAGCTGCGGAACCGACATCGCTGGGTGCCTCCTGGTGCAGGTGATGCAAGACGAATGGGGCCGGACAGGCCGACCGGGGAGACGAATGACTCCGTCGTCCCTCCAACGTCCGAAGGTACGCCGGAGTGCCCACGACCCGCCCACGAAGGTACCGGGGGAGACGCCTCCCGCTGTCAGTGCCGAGGCTTAGACTTCGTCGCTGTCCCCCCAGACTGCCCGCAGCCTGTCGCCGAGTGTTTTCCATGGAGGCCACGCCGTGTCAAAGCCGCCGTTCACGCACCTGCACGTCCACACCCAGTACTCGCTGCTGGACGGTGCCGCGCGGCTCAAGGACATGTTCGACGCGTGCAACGAGATGGGCATGTCCCATATCGCCATGTCCGACCACGGCAACCTCCATGGGGCGTACGACTTCTTCCACACCGCCAAGAAGGCGGGTGTCACACCGATCATCGGCATCGAGGCGTACGTGGCGCCGGAGTCGCGGCGCAACAAGCGCAAGATCCGGTGGGGTCAGCCGCACCAGAAGCGCGACGACGTGTCCGGTTCGGGTGGTTACACGCACAAGACGATCTGGGCGGCCAACTCGACGGGTCTGCACAATCTCTTCCGGCTGTCCTCGGACGCGTACGCGGAGGGCTGGCTGCAGAAGTGGCCGCGGATGGACAAGGAGACCATCTCCCAGTGGTCCGAGGGGCTCATCGCCTCCACCGGCTGCCCGTCCGGTGAGCTCCAGACCCGGCTGCGCCTGGGTCAGTTCGACGAGGCGCTGAAGGCGGCCTCCGAGTACCAGGACATCTTCGGCAAGGACCGTTACTTCCTGGAGCTGATGGACCACGGCATCGAGATCGAACACCGGGTCCGTGACGGCCTCCTGGAGATCGGCAAGAAGCTCGGCATCCCGCCCCTCGTGACGAACGACTCGCACTACACGTACCCGCACGAGTCGGTCGCGCACGACGCGCTGCTGTGCATCCAGACCGGCAAGAACATCTCCGACCCGGACCGCTTCAAGTTCGACGGCACCGGCTACTACCTCAAGTCCACGGACGAGATGTACGCCGTCGACTCCTCGGACGCCTGGCAGGAGGGCTGTGCCAACACCCTCCTGGTGGCCGAACAGATCGACACCTCCGGCATGTTCGAGGCGAAGAATCTCATGCCGAGGTTCGACATCCCGGACGGCTTCACCGAGATCACCTGGTTCCAGGAGGAGGTCCGGCTCGGCATGAACCGCCGCTTCCCCGGCGGCGTCCCCGACGACCGCCAGAAGCAGGCGGAGTACGAGATGGACGTCATCATCCAGATGGGGTTCCCGGGGTACTTCCTCGTCGTCGCCGACTTCATCATGTGGGCCAAGAAGCAGGGCATCGCGGTCGGTCCGGGCCGTGGTTCGGCGGCCGGTTCGATCGTCGCGTACGCCATGGGCATCACCGACCTCGACCCGATCCCGCACGGTCTGATCTTCGAGCGGTTCCTCAACCCCGAGCGCGTCTCCATGCCCGACGTCGACATCGACTTCGACGAACGTCGGCGCGTCGAGGTGATCCGGTACGTCACCGAGAAGTACGGCGCCGACAAGGTCGCCATGATCGGCACGTACGGCAAGATCAAGGCGAAGAACGCCATCAAGGACTCCGCGCGCGTGCTGGGCTACCCGTACGCGATGGGCGACCGGCTCACCAAGGCCATGCCCGCCGACGTCCTGGGCAAGGGCATCGACCTCAACGGCATCACCGACCCCTCGCACCCGCGCTACAGCGAGGCCGGCGAGATCAGGGCGATGTACGAGAACGAGCCGGATGTGAAGAAGGTCATCGACACCGCCAAGGGCGTCGAGGGCCTGGTCCGGCAGATGGGTGTGCACGCGGCCGGCGTCATCATGTCCAGCGAGCCCATCGTCGACCACGCCCCCGTCTGGGTGCGGCACACGGACGGCGTGACCATCACACAGTGGGACTACCCGCAGTGCGAGTCGCTCGGCCTGCTCAAGATGGACTTCCTGGGCCTGCGCAACCTGACCATCATGGACGACGCCGTCAAGATGGTGAAGCTCAACAAGGGCGTCGAACTCGACCTGCTGGGCCTGCCGCTCGACGACCCGAAGACCTTCGAACTGCTCCAGCGCGGCGACACACTCGGCGTCTTCCAGTTCGACGGCGGACCCATGCGCTCACTGCTGCGCCTGATGAAGCCCGACAACTTCGAGGACATCTCCGCCGTCTCGGCGCTCTACCGTCCCGGCCCGATGGGCATGGACTCGCACACCAACTACGCGCTGCGCAAGAACAAGCTCCAGGAGATCACCCCGATCCACAAGGAGCTGGAGGAGCCTCTGCAGGAGGTTCTGGCGGTCACCTACGGTCTGATCGTCTACCAGGAGCAGGTGCAGAAGGCCGCCCAGATCATCGCCGGGTACTCACTCGGCGAGGCCGACATCCTGCGCCGCGTGATGGGCAAGAAGAAGCCCGACGAGCTGGCCAAGAACTTCACCATCTTCCAGGCCGGCGCCAAGAAGAACGGCTACAGCGACGAGGCGATCAAGGCCCTGTGGGACGTCCTGGTCCCCTTCGCCGGATACGCCTTCAACAAGGCCCACTCGGCCGCGTACGGGCTGGTCTCCTACTGGACCGCTTATCTGAAGGCGAACTACCCGGCCGAATACATGGCGGGTCTGCTCACCTCGGTCAAGGACGACAAGGACAAGTCCGCGATCTATCTGAACGAGTGCCGACGCATGGGCATCAAGGTGCTCCCGCCCAACGTCAACGAGTCGATGTCCAACTTCGCCGCGCAGGGCGACGACGTGATCCTCTTCGGCCTGTCCGCGGTGCGCAACGTCGGTACCAACGTCGTCGAGTCGGTCATCAAGTCCCGCAACGCCAAGGGGAAGTACGCCTCCTTCCCCGACTACCTCGACAAGGTCGAGGCCGTCGTCTGCAACAAGCGGACCACGGAATCGCTGATCAAGGCCGGCGCGTTCGACAGCATGGGGCACACCCGCAAGGGCCTCACCGCGCACTTCGAGCCGATGATCGACAACGTGGTCGCGGTGAAGAGGAAAGAGGCCGAAGGGCAGTTCGACCTCTTCGGCGGCATGGGCGAGGAGGACACCAGCGAGCCCGGTTTCGGTCTCGACGTCGAGTTCACCACCGACGAGTGGGACAAGGCCTATCTCCTCGCCCAGGAGCGGGAGATGCTCGGCCTGTACGTCTCCGACCACCCCCTCTTCGGCCTGGAACACGTCCTCTCCGACAAGGCCGACGCCGGTATCTCCCAGCTCACCGGAGGTGAGCACGCCGACGGCGCGGTCGTCACCATCGGCGGCATCATCTCCGGCCTCCAGCGCAAGATGACCAAGCAGGGCAACGCCTGGGCCATCGCCACCGTCGAGGACCTCGCCGGTTCCATCGAGTGCATGTTCTTCCCGGCGACCTACCAGCTGGTGTCGACCCAACTCGTCGAGGATGCCGTCGTGTTCGTCAAGGGACGGCTCGACAAGCGCGAGGACGTGCCCCGCCTGGTCGCGATGGAACTCCAGGTCCCCGACCTGTCCAACGCGGGCACCAACGCCCCCGTGATCCTCACCATCCCCGCGTTGAAGGTCACCCCGCCGATGATCAGCAGGCTCGGCGAGATCCTCAGTCACCACAAGGGCGAGAGCGAGGTCCGCATCCGGCTCCAGGGACCGAGCAAGACGACGGTGCTGCGGCTCGACCGCCACCGGGTGAAGCCGGACCCGGCACTCTTCGGTGACCTGAAGGTGCTGCTCGGACCGTCCTGTCTCGCGGGCTGACCACGAGATGTGAGTGAGGGGCGCACCCGGATCCGGGTGCGCCCCTCACTGTCACTGGGCTTCAACAGCCCGTTGTTCAGATGCCTGTCGTACTCAGTGGCGGCTCAGTTGTGGCCGAAGCGCTTCTGCCGGCCCTTGCGTGCCATATCACCGGGAGTCACCTGGGCGGCGCGCTGCTCGGCCTGCGACTCCAGCGAGGAGGACTTCGCCTGCTCGGTACCGCGCTCGGCCTGTGACGCCGGTTCGTGGCGGCGACTCTGCTTCTTGTTCTTGGCCATGGTGATCTTCCTCCTGAGGGGGATCTAGGGGCCAGGACCAAATTCAGATTCACACGGCCCGACAAAGCGTGCATGTCGGAGAATTACCGTGCGTAATAAGGTCGAGTCGTGCGGCGAGACGTACGGCCGACGCGGGAAACGCCACGCCGAAGATCGAGTTCGGGCCGTTAACCTCCGCGCGGTCGGGCAGACTCGAAGCAAGCCCGAAGCAAACCCCCCGGAAAGAGGGTGGATCGCGTGGACCGCTGCATCGTCCTGGTGGACGCCGGGTATCTGCTCGGGGCCGCGGCGAGTCTTCTCGCCGGAGAGCCCTCGCGGTCCCGGATCACCGTCGACCACCCCGCCCTCATCCAGGGCCTGCGAGAACGCGCCGAGTCGGACACCGAACGGCCACTGCTGCGCATCTACTGGTTCGACGGCGCCCCCGACCGGGTGCCCCAGCCCGAGCACCGCAGGCTCCGCGTGATGCCCAGGGTCACCGTCCGGCTCGGCGCCCTGACCCGCAGCGACGGACGGTGGGCCCAGAAGGGCGTCGACGCCGCGATGCACGCCGAGCTGACCGAGCTGGCCCGCAACCGCGCCTGCTCCGACATCGTCCTCGTGACCGGCGACGGCGATCTGCTGCCGGGCATGATGGCCGCCAAGGAGCACGGAGTCGCCGTACACCTGTGGGCCGTGCAGGCCGCCGACGGCGACTACAACCAGTCCGAGGACCTGGTCGCCGAGGCCGACGAGCGGCGCGTCCTCGACCGTACGTGGATCACCAAGGCCGTACGGGCCAAGGAACTCGGCGGGATCTGCGCGCCGCAGCCCGTGCCCCGGCCCGAGATCGCCGCGATCCTGTCCGCGCCGCTGCCCGAGTCGTCGCACGCGCAGGCCGCCGAGCGGGCCGCCGACGAGCGACAGGAGCACGCGACGGCCCCGGACGCGCAGAACGGCGTGCAGGAGCGCGTGCCCGCACCCAAGGGCGTACCGACCCCCAAGGACCTGGCCGCGCTGCGGGCCCCCGGCGCCCAGTCCGCCCAGCATCCCGCGAGCGCCACCCTGCGCTGGTCCTCCGACAAGGGCTGGGTCGACCGGCCGGGCGTGGCCTCCGAGCCCCCCGACATCGCCTCCATGCCGACGCTGGCCCAGCTCACCTCGGCCGAGCAGCGCTGGGCGGACCGCGAGGAGGACATCACCACGGTCGGCGGTGATCCGTACGAGGTCGGACAGGTGTTCGCACGCCGCTGGATGGAACGCATGCCCGAACCTGCCCAGCTGCAGAAACTGTCCACGATGTACCCCCGTATCCCGCACCGCATCGACGGCGAGCTGCTGCGCTATGCCGCCCGTTTCGGTCTGCTCGCCCACAAGGACGACCAGATCGACGAGCATGACCGGTACGCGATCAGGGCCGGTTTCTGGCGCGAGATCGACGTCCGTACGGCTGCGGAGCACGCGCCCGCCGGGGAGTGAGCGGCCCTTAATGGGGAAGGGCCGGGCGGGGGTTGGATTTCAGGCGGAGTCGGGCACCCCGTACTCTCGTCCTTCGTGAGTACGAGCACGGCACACGCAGCCCGACACGGTGACGATGTCGTGTGCGCGGTGCGCGATCTCACCAAGACCTATTCCGCGGTACGCGGCCGGCGCGGCGCCCCCGGAACACCCGAGGTGCGGGCCACCGACGCCGTGGAGCTGGACGTCCGACGCGGTGAGATCTTCGGCCTGCTCGGGCCGAACGGCGCCGGCAAGTCGACCCTCGTCCGGCAGATCACCGGGCTGATGCGCCCCGACCGGGGCAGCGTCGAGATCCTGGGCCACGACGTCGTGCGCCACCCCGAGCGGGCGGCGCGCATCCTCGCCTATCTCGGCCAGGAGTCCAGCGCCCTCGACGAACTGACCGTCTCGCTCGCCGTCGAGACCACCGCGCGACTGCGCGGCCTGGAGGTACGGCAGGCGCGCGCGGAACGGGACGAGGTCCTGGAGGAACTGGGGCTCACAGCACTGGCCGCCCGTCCCATCCGCAAGCTGTCCGGTGGGCAGCGGCGGCTCGCATGCTTCGCCACCGCGCTGGTCGGGGAACGGCCGCTGCTCGTCCTCGACGAGCCGACGACCGGGATGGATCCGGTGGCGCGCCGGGCCGTGTGGTCGGCGGTCGACCGGCGGCGCGCCGAGCGCGGTACGACGGTGCTGCTGGTCACGCACAACGTGATCGAGGCGGAGACGGTTCTCGACCGGGTGGCTGTTCTCGACCGGGGGCGCGTGATCGCGTGCGACACCCCGGCCGGACTGAAGGAGCAGGTCGCGGGGGAAGTGCGCGTCGATCTCGTGTGGCGGGAGTCGGCGCCGCTGCATGTCCCCGAGGTCGCCGCGCTGCGGGACCGGGCCGTCGAGTCGGGGCGCAGGTGGACGTTGCGGCTGGCGCCCGAGGAGGCCCGCGCGGCTGTCGCCACGGTCACCGGCGGGGCCGCGTTCACCGCGCTGGACGACTTCACACTGGCCACGCCGAGCCTGGAGGACGTGTATCTGGCGCTCGGGGGGAATGTGCAGGGGCTGGTGAAGGCGTGAGCTGCATGAGCGTGGGCGGCTTCGGATCCGTACGGGTGGGTGTGCGGGCGCTGGTGGGGGAGAGGGCGGCTGTCATGACCGGGACGAAGAGGAGCAGCTCGACGTGAGTTTCGTACCCGCCGAGGTGCTGCCGGGCAGCGCCCTGGCCGTGGAGGAGACGCCCGCGCGCCGCGCGAGCGCCGAGCTCGGGCCGCGTGCGCGGCTGTGGCCCGCGCTGGTCGCGGTGTACCGGGCGCAGCTGTCCCGGGCCCGCGTCGCGCGGATTCCGCTGCTGTTCGTGGCGACCTTCCAGTCCGTCGGGATCATGATCCTGATGCGGGGGGTCGTGGACGGGGGCGGGGAGGCTCGGGCCGTGGTGGCCGGGGCGTCCGTGCTTGTTGTGGCTTTTGTCGCGTTGAATCTGCTCGCTCAGTACTTCGGGCAGTTGCGGGCCAGCGGCGGGCTCGACCACTACGCCACGCTGCCGGTGCCGCCCGCGTCCGTGGTGCTGGGGGCGGCGGGGGCGTACGCCTCCTTCACCGTGCCGGGGACCGTGGTCACGGCGGTGTTCGGGTGCCTGCTGTACGGGTTGCCGCTGACGCATCTGTGGGTGCTCGCCCTGGTGATCCCGCTCGCGGGGGCCGCGCTCGCCGGGCTCGGCGCCGCGTTCGGACTGCTCGCACCGCGGCCGGAACTGGCCACGCTGCTCGGGCAGTTGGGAATGTCGGCGGCGCTGCTGCTGGGGGTGCTGCCGGCGGAGCGGATGCCGGGGGTGGTGCGGTTCGCGCGGGATCTGCTGCCTTCGACGTACGGCGTGGAGGCCTTCGCCCGGACCTTCGGGCCGGATCCCGACTGGGCCTTCGTGTTCGGTGACCTCGCCGTGTGCGCGGGGGTCGGGGTGGTCTCGCTGGCCGTCGCGACCTGGGCGTACCGTCGGGCGGCCGTCCGGTGACGCGCCGCACAGACGGGCCTGGCACGATGGCAGTGTGACCGCACCGCTGACTCCCCCTCCGCCGCCGCATCAAGAGCCCTCGCGTGAACGTGAGGATGCCTCGCAGCCGCAGCAGCCCCTGCAGCAGCAGCCCTCGCTCCAGCAGGCTCCGGACGGCCGGCCCCGCCAGTTCTGGCCGGAGCCGTCCGGGGGAAGCGGGTTCGCACCGGCGTACGGACAGGACGGCCCCGGGATGAAGACCGAACTGCGGGAGGCCGCCGTCGTCACGGTGGCGGTGGCGCTCGGTGGAGTGCTGCTCGGTCTGCTGTGGTGGTGGCTGGCCCCGAGCGTGCCGTTGGTCGGGGACATCGTCGAGAACCGCTGGGTCGTGTACGTCAAGGACAGCGAGGGCGAGCAGGCGATCGGGGTCGACGGAACGTTCACTCTGCTGGCGTTGGCGCTGGGCGCGGTGAGTGCGCTGGGGGCGTTCCTGGTGCGGCGGCGCGGGGGGGTGCCGCTGGTGGTCGCGCTGACGGTCGGGGGGGTGCTCGGGTCGGTGCTGGCGTGGCGGCTGGGGGTGTGGCTCGGGCCCGCGCAGGATGTGATCGCCCATGCGAAGGATGCGGGTCGGGGGGTTACGTTCTCGGCGCCGTTGAAGCTGGGGGCGAAGGGGGCGTTGCTGGTGTGGTCCGTGGCGGCGATGGTGGTGCATCTGGGGTTGACGGGGTTGTTCGGGCCTCGGGATCCGGAAGCGGTGCCGCCGGCGTAGGTGGGTTTTTCGCCCCCGCCGCCCCTACCCGTCCCATCCCTGGGGGCTGCGCCCCCAGACCCCCGCTGTCGGCCCTGAACGGGCCTTGTCCTCAAACGCCGGACGGGCTGGAAGTGCGGGAGATCGGGGCCCTTGTCGCCTGGGTGAGGGTGGTGAGGTCGTCGGGGGACAGTTCGACCTCCAGGCCTCGCCGGCCCGCCGAGACGCAGATCGTGGGGTGGGCGTCCGCCGATGTGTCCAGGACCGTCCGGAGCTTCTTGCGCTGGCCCAGGGGGGAGATGCCACCCCTTACATAGCCCGTCGTGCGTTCCGCCAGGGTGGGGTCCGCCATTGACGCTCGTTTGCCCGACACCGCCGTCGCCAGCGCCTTCAGGTCCAGCTGGCCCGCCACGGGGACCACCGCGACCGTCAGCACCCCGTCGACGTCCGCCACCAGGGTCTTGAAGACGCGCTCCGGCGACACCCCCATCGCCTCGGCGGCCTCCTCGCCGTACGAGGGATGCGCGGGGTCGTGTTCGTACGCGTGCACCTTGTACGTGACGCCCGCCGCCGTCAGTGCCACCGTCGCCGGTGTTCCGCCCGACTGCTGCTGCTTCTGCTTCTTCGCCATTGCTGCTCCCCTCAGTTGAGGCTTGTCGGGGCGCGTGTCAGTTCCGCCGCGGGCAGCGACGGGAGATTGCGGATGATCGCCGTCTCCGTACGCAGGAGTTTCAGTTCCTCGCGGAGACGGGACGACGTGTCCGGGGCCTGGAGCAGGCGCTGCTTCGACGGGGTGTCCAGCATCATCGCCGCCGCCACCAGGTACGACACCACCGACGGTTCGTCGGGGAGGTCGGCGCCCGTCGACAGGGAGCGTTCCCGCGCGCCCGCCAGGCGTTTCTGGTACTGGCGGAAGGCTCTCAGGACGCCTTCTGCCAGCGCGCCCGCCTCGTCGCCGGGGGATTCCTCCAGCTCCTCCAGTTCCGCCGTCAGGAACGGGCCCGACGCGTCCACCGACACCAGCCGCGCCCGGGTCGTACCGGTGGCCAGAACCTCGAACGTGCCGTCCGCGCGTTCCCTGATCGTCGCTGCGTCGGCCACGCACCCCACGGAGTGGAACGCCTTGACCGGGTCGTCGCCGAAGCCCGCGGTGGGCCCGCGTTCGGGCGTCGCCGTCTGGTCGGGCAGGCCCTGCGCGCTGGGTGCCACCTCGTGGCCGTCGCGGATCGTCACGACGGCGAACCGGCGTGGTTCGTCCTCGGGGGTCTTCAGAAGTTCGCGCATCATGGCGCGATATCGCTCCTCGAAGATGTTCAGCGGGAGGACGAGTCCCGGGAACAGCACCGAGTTGAGCGGGAAGAGGGGCAGCCGGACGATGGTCACGACGGGAAAGCCTAATGGTCGCCGGGGTGGGCGCGTCCGCCGTGCTCACTCCGTGGATGACCGGCGCAGGCCGCGCAGCGGGCGGCGGGTGCGTTCCGGTGGATCTCCTCGCGGGCTTCGAGGAACCTGCCGAGGGGGTCGTCCGAGAACCGGTCCCAGGGGAAGGATGTGGTGTACGGGCCGGTCAGGCGCAGTTGGAGGAGTGCGTCCTGCCAGCGGTCGAGCGCGATCAGGACGTATGTGAGCAGGTTGCGCAGCTCGGCCGGCCACGGGTCCGCCGCCGGGTGAGTCGCCGACAGCGCGATGGCCGTGTCCGCCGCCGCGTCCAGGCGGTACCGGTCCACCACCGGTCCGCCGTCGCCCTCGGTCAGGTAGGCGAAGGCCGCGTGCAGGGGCAGCGTCTGGACGAGCGAGCCGGGCAGGGCGTCCTGCGCGGCCCGCTCGGCGAAGTCGAAGCACTCGCGGTGCGAGCCGCGTCCGCCCGAGGACCGGAAGGAGCCCGTGGACAGGTACTGGAGCGCCGCCACATGGCAGCCGTAGTGGTGCGGGGAGCGGCGTACGGCCTCGCCCCAGAGCCTCTCGAACTCGCCGTGGTCCGCGTCGCTGCCCCGAGCCCGGTCCAGTGCGATGCGCCAGGGCACCGGGTCCCGCGGGTCGCCCGCCGCGGCCGCCTCGACCAACGGGCCCGTCTGCAGCAGGAGTTCGGCCCGGGCGGGGGACTCCCAGGCGTGCACCACGGCCAGTTCGGCCGCCACCAGCAGCGCGTCCGGGTCGTGCGGGGCGGCGGCACGCCAGGACGTGAACCACTCGGCGCGGGCGTGCGCGAACGCGGCCAGCCGGACCACGTACCGGTCGCGGTTCTCCCAGTCGGTCGTGGCGCGGGTGGCGGCCAGCAGATCGGCGGCGGGCCCGTACTCGCCCCGGCCTGCCGCGACCAGGGCGGGGCCGAGCCGGGCGTCGGGCGCGTCGAGCAGTACCTCGTCGTCGGCGGGCAGTCCGGCGGTGGCGAGGAGTGGAGACGGCGGAGTGTTCCGTTCCGTCCTGGTGGCACGGAGGAACGCACGCAGCGAAGCCATGGTGTCGACCATTGAAAGGCGCAGGTCGGGGCCGCGCCAGACCAAATGCGCACCCTATTTTTAGTTGTACGGTCCGAGGTGAGGGGATGGTGAAGAAAAGTGAACCCTGCTCAGCTTCTGCGCAGCGTCCGGGTCGCCCCCGCCGCCACCGTCGTCGCCAGGACCCAGCCCAGCATGATGATCGCGGCGGCCAGCCACTGCCAGCCGCCGCGCAGCTGCCAGAACCCGACCTGGCCCAGATCGATCACCGGGAGAAGCAGGTCGAGGGCGAAGAGAGAGGGGTTCCACGGCGGGTGCTCCCCGCTTTTCAGCGGTGGATGGCTCGCGTGCGCGAACGCCACCGAACTCGCCGCCCACAGCACCGCCATCCACACGGCGGCCCGGCCGGGCCGGTACCCGTAGGCGACCGTCCAGTCCTGCACGTACCCCCACAGCTTCGCCGCCGGCGGCAGGGTCTCGCGGCGCCGGCGCTGCTTGGCGAGCAGCACCTCGCGCGCGTCCTCGTCCTCACCGCCGTTGCGCAGCACGGTGGCCAGCCGCTCGTACGGCTCCGGGCTGTACTCGGCGGTCGCCGCCGCCACCCACGCCAGCCGCTCCGCCGGCGGGAACGGCCCCTGCGGTACGAGGTTCTCGTACCCGAAGCCGCCCATGTGCAGGTTGCCCGGCCCTGGCCAACTGCCCGCCCGGTCCATGAGGTTGACGACCTTGGCCCCCGACAGCACCACCTTGCCGCGCTCCGGCCGCTCCCCGAGGAAGCGCAGTTCGGGCGTCTGCACCCGGCGCAGCGACAGTTCCTGGTCGTCGGTGAAGGTGAGACGGGCGCGTTCGAGGTCGACGGCGTCGCCGAACCGGCCGTCGTCCAGCCGGATCCCGCCCTCGCACTCGAAGCGCTGGATACGCGTCCCGCGCGCGGGGGTCGTGCCACTGGTCAGGATCGGGTTCCAGACGCCCGCGGGGGTCAGATACAGCGTGCGGCCCACGGTCAGCTGGGGGGCGTTGAGCGCGAGTCTCCCGTAGGGGTTGGTGAGCCGGCTGCCGCGCAGGCTCAGCGAGACACCGATCGTCGCACCGCGCAGGCTCAGCTCGCCGTGTGATTCCAGCATCTCCGCCTGGAGGTCCTGGCCGACGTTCATGCCGTCCCCGACCAGCGAGCGTCCGCGCCGGTCCCGGTAGACGACGGCCTGGTTGAGCAGCAGATCCGTACCGATGTGCGCGTCGGTGAGGCGTACGCCGTTGTGGAAGCGGCAGCGGGGGAGGTGCAGATCGCCCTCGGTGTGCACCCGGGCCGCCTCCAGCCTCGGCACCGAGCAGTCCACCAGCCGTACGGTCGTGAAGCGGGCCTCCGGCAGCAGGATCTCCTTCTCGAACCGGCAGCCCTTCAGCTCGACGTACGGCTCGACCGTGCCGCCCGCCAGATCCAGCGTGCCGCTGATCTGCACGCCGGTCAGCTTGAGGGACGACACGCGCCCCGCGAGCGCGGGCGGGCCGTCGAGGAGCAGCCAGCACACGATGCGGGCCCGTACGGTCCGGTCGGCGCCCCAGGGATGGCCGCCGTGCGGATCGTCGACGACGGTGTCGCCGCTGCTCAGGTCGTACACGCTGCCGTTGCGGAAGGCCTGCCACATGCCGACCTCGGCGGCGCTCAGATCGTCCGGCGGTTCCCCCGTGGTCTGCGAGTCCCCCGTACGGATGCCGGCACCCTCTGTCACGACGTTTTCCCACTCCTCCCCGTGTCACCAGGTGTTACCAACAGGGTTAGTACAACCGTTCTGCCCGCTCAGTAACCCTCTGAACTCAAGACGCGACAGTGATCTTCCAAGTTCCCGTGCAGGCCCCGAGGAGCGATTCGCAACGCTCTGTATCAGCCACTGATACGCGCGAACAACGCCCGATCGACGTCTGAGAGAATTGACCCCGTGCTGCAACATTTCTCGATGGCTCGAATCGATCTGCGCGGCGACGCCCTCCCTGAGGGACCCGCCCTGCGCGACCTGCTGCCCCGAGCGGACTTCGACGTCTCGGCGGCCCTGGAGAAGGTGCGTCCGATCTGCGAGGCCGTGCATCATCGGGGCGACGCGGCGCTGATCGACTTCGCCGAGAAGTTCGACGGCGTCCGGCTGGAATCGGTACGCGTGCCCGTCCAGGCCCTCGCCGACGCGCTGGAGCAGCTCGACCCGGCCGTCCGCGCGGCCCTGGAGGAGTCCATCCGGCGCACGCGTCTCGTCCACCGCGAGCAGCGCCGTACGACCCACACGACCCAGGTCGTGCCCGGCGGCTCGGTCACCGAGAAGTGGGTGCCCGTGGACCGGGTCGGGCTCTACGCGCCCGGCGGCCGGTCCGTGTACCCGTCCTCCGTGATCATGAATGTCGTGCCCGCGCAGGAAGCGGGCGTCGAGTCCATCGCCCTCGCTTCCCCCGCCCAGGCCGAGTTCGACGGGTTGCCGCACCCGACCATCCTCGCCGCCTGCGCGCTCCTCGGCGTCGACGAGGTGTACGCGGCCGGTGGCGCCACCGCCGTCGCGATGTTCGCGTACGGCACCGAGTCCTGCGCGCCCGCCAACATGGTGACCGGCCCCGGCAACATCTGGGTCGCCGCCGCCAAGCGGTACTTCGCGGGCAAGATCGGCATCGACACCGAGGCCGGCCCGACCGAGATCGCGATCCTCGCCGACGACACCGCCGACCCGGTGCACGTCGCCGCCGACCTGATCAGCCAGGCCGAGCACGACCCGCTGGCCGCCGCCGTCCTCGTCACGGACTCCGTGGCGCTCGCGGACGCGGTCGAGAAGGAGCTGGAACCGCAGGTCGCGGCCACCAAGCACATCGAGGACCGCATCGCCCCGGCGCTGGCCGGCCGGCAGTCCGCGATCGTCGTCGTCGACGGCGTCGAGGAGGGGCTGCGGGTCGTCGACGCGTACGGCGCCGAGCACCTGGAGATCCAGACCGCGGACGCGGCGGCCGTGGCCGACCGGGTGCGTAACGCCGGCGCGATCTTCGTCGGGCCCTGGTCACCGGTCTCGCTCGGCGACTACGCGGCCGGCTCCAACCACGTCCTGCCGACCGGCGGCTGCGCCTGCCACTCCTCAGGCCTGTCCGTCCAGTCCTTCCTGCGCGGCATCCACATCGTCGACTACACGCGGGACGCGCTGGCCGACGTGGCGCAGCACGTGGTGACGCTGGCGGAGGCGGAGGACCTGCCCGCACATGGCGCGGCGGTCAAGGCAAGGTTCGGGTGGAAGGTGCCTGAGAGCAAGTGAACTTCGGAATCGACGATCTTCCCGTACGGGACGAGCTGCGCGGCAAGTCGCCGTACGGCGCGCCCCAACTCGACGTCCCCGTGCGGCTGAACACCAACGAGAACCCCTACCCGCTGCCCGAACCGCTCGTCGAGCGGATCGCCGAGCGGGTGCGCGAGGCGGCCCGGAACCTCAACCGTTACCCCGACCGGGAAGCCGTGGAGCTGCGCACGCAGCTCGCCAGGTACCTGACGGACACCTCCGGGCACGAGGTCGGCCTCGCCAACGTCTGGGCTGCCAACGGCTCCAACGAGGTCATCCAGCAGCTGCTCCAGACCTTCGGCGGGCCCGGCCGTACCGCGATCGGCTTCGAGCCGTCGTACTCGATGCACGGGCTCATCGCGCGCGGGACGGGCACCGGTTGGATCTCCGGTCCCCGCAACGAGGACTTCACGATCGATCTCGCGGCGGCCGAGAAGGCCATCGCCGAGCACCGGCCCGACGTCGTCTTCGTCACCACCCCCAACAACCCCACAGGGAACGCGGTCCCGCGCGAGACGGTCCTCGCCCTGTACGAGGCCGCTCAGGCCGCAGGGCCCTCGATGGTGGTCGTCGACGAGGCGTACATCGAGTTCAGCCACGGCGACTCACTGCTGCCGCTGATCGAAGGACGGCCGAATCTCGTCGTCTCGCGGACGATGTCGAAGGCGTTCGGGGCGGCGGGCCTGCGCCTCGGCTACCTCGCCGCGCACCCGGCCGTAGTCGACGCCGTGCAGCTCGTACGACTGCCCTACCACCTGTCGGCCGTGACGCAGGCGACCGCTCTGGCCGCCCTGGAGTACACCGAGACGCTGCTGAAGTACGTCGAGCAGCTGAAGGCCGAGCGGGACCGGCTGGTCGCCGAACTGCGTGCCATCGGGTTCGACGTCACCGAGTCGGACGCCAACTTCGTGCAGTTCGGCACCTTCGCGGACTCCCACACGGCCTGGCAGAAGATCCTCGACCAGGGCGTCCTGGTACGGGACAACGGCGTACCGGGGTGGCTGCGGGTCTCCGCCGGAACTCCCGCCGAAAACGACGCGTTCCTCGACGCGGTACGTGAACTGAAGAAAGCGCAGGAAGAGTCATGAGCCGCGTCGGACGCGTGGAGCGCACCACCAAGGAGACATCGGTCCTCGTCGAGATCGATCTCGACGGCACCGGCAAGGTCGAGGTGTCGACGGGCGTCGGCTTCTACGACCACATGCTCGACCAGCTCGGCCGGCACGGTCTGTTCGACCTGACCGTGAAGACCGAGGGCGACCTGCACATCGACTCGCACCACACCATCGAGGACAGCGCCCTCGCCCTCGGCGCCGCCTTCAAGCAGGCCCTCGGCGACAAGGTGGGGATCTACCGCTTCGGGAACTGCACGGTCCCGCTGGACGAGTCCCTCGCCCAGGTCACCGTCGACCTGTCCGGCCGCCCCTACCTCGTGCACACCGAGCCCGAGAAGATGGCGCCGATGATCGGCGAGTACGACACCACGATGACCCGGCACATCCTGGAGTCCTTCGTCGCCCAGGCCCAGATCGCGCTGCACGTGCACGTGCCCTACGGGCGCAACGCGCACCACATCGTGGAGTGCCAGTTCAAGGCCCTCGCGAGGGCGCTGCGCTACGCCTCCGAGCGTGACCCGCGCGCGGCGGGCATCCTCCCCTCCACGAAGGGCGCCCTGTAAGCCATGAGCGGCCTCTCCACCATCCTGATCGTCGTCGGACTCTTCCTGCTCGGCGGGATCTACTCCTTCGTCAAGCAGAAGATGCCGATGAGCCTCATCGTGCTGCTCTCGATAGGCGCCGCGATGTGTCTGGTCGCCGGAGTCATGAGGCTGGAGGTCTGGAATTGAGCGCGTCCAAAGCGTCCAAGAAGGTCGTCGTCTTCGACTACGGCTTCGGAAACGTGAGGTCCGCCGAACGCGCTCTCGCGCGCGCGGGCGCCGACGTCGAGATAACGCGTGACTTCGACACGGCCATGAACGCGGACGGGCTGCTGGTGCCGGGCGTCGGCGCCTTCGCCGCCTGTATGCAGGGCCTCAAGGAGGCGCGCGGCGACTGGATCGTCGGACGCCGGCTGTCCGGCGGGCGACCCGTGATGGGCATCTGCGTGGGCATGCAGATCCTCTTCGCGCGCGGTATCGAGCACGGCGTCGAGACCGAGGGCCTCGACGAGTGGCCCGGCTCGGTCGAGCCGCTGCAGGCCGACATCGTGCCCCACATGGGCTGGAACACCGTCGAGGCCCCCGCGGACTCCCAGCTCTTCGCGGGCCTGGACGCCGAGGCGCGCTTCTACTTCGTCCACTCGTACGCCGTCCACGACTGGTCCCTGGAGACCACGAACCCGGTGATGCGAGCCCCCAAGGTCACCTGGTCGACGCACGGCAAGCCCTTTGTGGCGGCCGTCGAGAACGGCGCCCTGTGGGCCACCCAGTTCCACCCCGAGAAGTCCGGCGATGCCGGAGCGCAGCTGCTGAACAACTGGATCGGAACCCTCTGATGCCCTCGATGCCTTCCGTGAAGCTCGAACTCCTCCCCGCCGTCGACGTCCGAGACGGCCAGGCAGTCCGCCTCGTGCACGGCGAGTCCGGTACGGAGACCTCGTACGGCTCCCCCCTGGAGGCCGCCCTCGCCTGGCAGCGCTCCGGTGCCGAATGGCTGCACCTGGTCGACCTGGACGCGGCGTTCGGCACCGGCGACAACCGCAAGCTGATCGCCGAGGTCGCCGGGGCGATGGACATCAAGGTGGAGCTGTCCGGCGGCATCCGCGACGACGACACGCTGGCCGCGGCCCTCGCCACCGGCTGCACCCGGGTGAATCTCGGCACGGCCGCCCTGGAGACCCCGGAGTGGGTCGCCAAGGTCATCGCCGAGCACGGCGACAAGATCGCGGTCGGCCTGGACGTACGAGGAACCACACTCCGCGGACGCGGCTGGACCCGGGACGGCGGCGACCTCTACGAGACGCTGGAGCGCCTCAACTCCGAGGGCTGCGCACGGTATGTCGTGACCGACATCGCCAAGGACGGCACGCTCCAGGGCCCGAACCTGGAGCTGCTCAGGAACGTCTGCGCGGCGACCGACCGGCCCGTCGTCGCCTCCGGCGGCGTCTCGTCCCTGGACGACCTGCGGGCCATCGCCGAGCTGGTGCCACTCGGTGTCGAGGGCTCCATCGTCGGGAAGGCCCTGTACGCGAAGGCGTTCACCCTGGAAGAGGCCTTGGAGGCGGTGGCCAAGTGAGCGACGTACGGCGTGTCACGACCGGTGCGCCCTGGGAGGACACCTTCGGGTACTCCCGCGCGGTGGAACTGCCGAACGGCTTGGTGCTGGTCTCCGGCTGCACGTCGATAGTGGACGGCCAGATCGCCGGCGGCGGCCCGTACGAGCAGACGGTCAACGCCTTCAACGTCGCGTTCGCGGCGCTGGAGCAACTGGGTCTCGGGCGCGGCGATGTCGTGCGCACGCGCATGTACATCACCCACGCGCGGGACGTGGACGACGTCGGGCGCGCTCACAAGGAGCTGTTCGACGCCGTCCGGCCCGCCGCATCCATGATCATCGTCGCCGGCCTCGTGGACCCCAGTCTGGTCGTCGAGGTCGAGGTGGAAGCGTTCCGAGGGGTGTCCACAGCATGACCCTTGCCGTACGAGTCATCCCCTGCCTGGACGTGGACAACGGCCGGGTCGTCAAGGGTGTCAACTTCCAGAACCTGCGCGACGCGGGCGACCCCGTCGAGATGGCCAAGGTGTACGACGCCGAGGGCGCAGACGAACTGACGTTCCTGGACATCACCGCCTCGTCGGGCAACCGCGAGACCACCTACGACGTGGTCCGGCGCACCGCCGAGCAGGTGTTCATCCCGCTCACCGTGGGCGGCGGGGTGCGCGCGGCCGAGGACGTCGACAAGCTGCTGCGCGCCGGCGCCGACAAGGTCGGCGTCAACACGGCCGCCATCGCGCGTCCGGAGCTCATCCGCGAGATCGCCGAGCGGTTCGGCCGACAGGTGCTGGTGCTGTCCGTGGACGCCCGCCGCACCGAATCGGGCTCCTTCGAGGTCACCACCCACGGCGGCCGACGCGGTACCGGCATCGATGCCGTCGAATGGGCCCACCAGGCCGCCGAACTGGGCGCCGGCGAGATCCTGCTCAACTCGATGGACGCGGACGGCACCAAGGACGGCTACGACATCGAGATGATCGAGGCCGTACGCAAGCACGTGCGCGTGCCGCTGATCGCCAGCGGGGGAGCGGGGCGGCTGGCCGACTTCGCGCCGGCCGTCGCGGCGGGCGCGGACGCCGTCCTGGCGGCGTCCGTCTTCCACTTCGGGGATCTGCGGATCGGGCAGGTGAAGGGGGCGCTGCGCGCGGCTGGGCATCCTGTTCGCTGACACGCGGTTCTTAGGCCGCGGGCCCGGTGGGGGCTGGGCGCGCCCCGCGGCGGAGCCGCAGATCGGATACAGCCCCGCGCCCCTGTCGGGGGCGCGTTTCCGCGCCCTCCTCAGATGCCCAGCTGCTTCGACTCGTGCAGCTTTGCGATCGCGTCCTTGTCGCCTTCCAGCTCCACGTCGGCGGCGTTCTGCCGGCCGTATGCGAACAGCAGCAGCTCGGACGGCTCGCCGGTCACCGTGACCACCGGAGTGCCGCGGTGGGCGACTGCCGTCTGGCCGTCCGGACGGCGCAGCACCAGGCCCGTCGCCGCACCGCGGCCCGTCAGACGGGCGGTGCGCTCCAGACGGGACCACAGGGCGTCCTGGAAGACCGGGTCCAGTTCGCGGGGCGTCCAGTCGGGCCGCGCCCGGCGTACGTCCTCCGTGTGGACGTAGAACTCGACCGTGTTCGACGCCTCGTCGACCTGCTTCAGCGAGAACGGCGAGAAGCGCGGCGGGCCGGTACGGATCAGCTGGATCAGCTCCTCGTACGGCTTGTCGGCGAACTCCGCCATCACCCGCTCAAGACGGGAGCCGAGCTGCTTGATCAGCAGACCGCCGGCGGCGTCCGGGCGGCGCTCGCGCACCACCACGTGAGCGGCGAGATCACGGCCCCGCCAGCCCTCGCACAGCGTCGGGGCGTCGGGACCCTCGGTCTCCAACAGGTCGGCGAGAAGAAGTCGTTCACGCTTCGCGTAGGTAGACATGCCAGCAAGCCTACGACCGCCCGCACGGTCCGCCCAATGGACATCCCGCAGGGCTGTCAGTGTGGCGCGGCACAATGGCCCCATGACCAGCAGCACGCCCCCGCCCAGCAGGACCGGCGGCCCCAGCCCCCTGGCCCCGGAGATCGCCGCGCGCCTCAAGCGCGGCCCCGACGGGCTCGTCCCCGCCGTCGCCCAGCAGTACGACACCGGTGAGGTGCTCATGCTCGGCTGGATGGACGACGAGGCGCTGCACCGCACCCTGACCACCGGCCGCTGCACCTACTGGTCGCGCAGCCGCCAGGAGTACTGGGTCAAGGGCGACACCTCCGGCCACTTCCAGCACGTCAAGTCCGTCGCCCTCGACTGCGACGCCGACACCGTGCTCGTCAAGGTCGACCAGGTGGGCGCCGCCTGCCACACCGGCGCGCGGACCTGCTTCGACGCCGACGTCCTGCTCGACGTGTCGTTCGAGGACGCCGATTCCGGCGTACTCCCACAGGGTCAGTAAGGTCAGCCGCCATGGACCTCGAGACCTTCCGCAAGCTGGCCACCGACCGGCGCGTCATCCCCGTCACCCGCAAGCTCCTCGCCGACGGCGACACCCCGGTGGCGCTCTACCGCAAGCTCGCCGCCGAACGCCCCGGCACCTTCCTGCTGGAGTCCGCCGAGAACGGTCTCTCCTGGTCCCGCTACTCCTTCGTCGGCGTCCGCTCCAGCGCCACCCTCACGGCCCGCGACGGCCAGGCCCACTGGCTCGGAACCCCGCCCGTCGGCGTGCCCGTCGAGGGTGACCCGCTCGCCGCCCTGCGCGCCACCATCGAGACCCTCCACACCCCCCACCAGGAGGGCCTGCCGCCCTTCACCGGCGGCATGGTCGGCTACCTCGGATACGACATCGTGCGCCGCCTGGAGAAGATCGGCCCCGGCGAGCGCGACGACCTCAAGCTGCCCGAGCTGACCATGCTGCTCACCAGCGACCTGGCCGTCATGGACCACTGGGAGGGCTCGGTCCTGCTGATCGCCAACGCGATCAACCACAACGACCTCGACACGGGCGTCGACGAGGCCTACGCCGACGCCGTGGCCCGCCTCGACGCCATGCAGGCCGACCTCTCGCGCGCGGTCTCCCAGCCGCCCGCCCAGCTCCCGCCCTCCGAACTCCCCGAGTACACGGCCCTGTGGGGCGGCCCCGACTACCAGGTGGCCGTCGAGGACATCAAGGAGCGCATCCGGGCCGGGGAGGCCTTCCAGGTGGTCCCCTCCCAGCGCTTCGAAACACCGTGCACGGCAAGCGCGTTGGACGTCTACCGGGTCCTGCGCGCCACCAACCCGTCCCCGTACATGTACCTGTTCCGCTTCGACGGGTTCGACGTCGTCGGATCGTCCCCCGAGGCCCTCGTCAAGGTCGAGGACGGGCGTGCGATGGTGCACCCCATCGCGGGCACCCGGCATCGCGGGGCGACCCCGCAGGAGGACCAGGCACTGGCCGAGGAACTGCTCGCCGACCCCAAGGAGCGCGCCGAGCACCTCATGCTCGTCGACCTCGGGCGCAACGACCTCGGCCGGGTCTGCGAGCCAGGCTCCGTCGAGGTCGTCGACTTCATGTCCGTCGAGCGGTACTCGCACGTCATGCACATCGTCTCGACCGTCACCGGCCGCGTGGCACCCGGCCGCACGGCCTTCGACGTCCTGACGGCCTGCTTCCCGGCCGGCACGCTCTCCGGAGCGCCCAAGCCGCGCGCGATGCAGATCATCGACGAACTGGAGCCGTCCAGGCGGGGGCTGTACGGCGGCGCCGTCGGCTATCTCGACTTCGCCGGCGACTCCGACACCGCCATCGCCATCCGCACGGCCCTCCTGCGGGACGGCACGGCCTACGTCCAGGCGGGCGCCGGCGTCGTCGCGGACTCCGACCCGGTCGCGGAGGACAACGAGTGCCGCAACAAGGCGGCGGCGGTCCTGCGCGCGGTCCACACGGCGAACCGGCTCGGCCAGTAGGCGGTTTCCTGGCCGCGTTCTGGCCATTTCCTGCCCATGAGTGTCCGAATGGGGCGCTTCTCACGTGAGCCCCGGGTGCCGGTTCACCCGGGGTTGGGGCGATAGTGGGGTACGTGACAGCCGTACCCGTACCTTCCGCACGTTCCGAAGCCCCCCTTCCCGGCCGGGCCGGCCGGCTCAGCCTTGCCGTCGCCCTGCTGGCCGGTGCGCTCGGCGCGGCCGTCGCGCTGCTCGCCACCCGCCAGCGCTGGTCGGAGGGCACCGCGACCGTGGCCGGCGGCGCCTTCCCGCTGACCGCCAGGGGCAGTGACGTCACGGGCGTGCCCGCGGCCCTCGCCATAGTGGGCCTCGCCGCGCTCGTCGCCGTCTTCGCCGTCCGCCGCTCCGGCCGCCTCCTGGTCGCCGGACTGCTCGCGCTGTCCGGCGCGGGTACGGTCGCCGCGGCCGTTCTCGGCGCCTCCGACAGCTCCGCGCTCGACGAGAAGGCCGCGCAGGCCACCGGCGACACCGCGGCCACCGTGAACACCCTCAGCCACACCCCCTGGCCGTACGCGGCCGCCGTCGGCGGTGCGCTGATCCTCCTCGCTGGACTCCTCGCCCTGCGCTACGGCAGGCTGTGGCCCACCATGTCCGGCCGCTACGAGCGCGGTGGCACCCCGCGTCCGCGCCCCCGGGCGAGAGCCGTCGACCCCGACCGGCCCGAGGAGATCTGGAAGGCCCTGGACCGGGGCGAGGACCCGACGGGGGCGTAGGCGCTCCGCTGGAAGGGCGGTGCGGTTTCTGCGGGCCCTCGGGGCGTGGTACAGCCGCATCTGACTTCACCAGGCCTGCATTGCGGAGGGACTCGCTGGGTTGACCCCCGGGGTCCCCCGCACGCGCGCGTGCGGGACAATCGAGGAACTGATGGACGACGAGCTTCCGGCTCGCCACGTCCTGTATTCAACAACCAGCAACTCAGCAACGAGGAGCAAGTCATGGCGGGCACTAGCCACGGTCACACTTTGGCCGCCTGGACCGGCGTCACCATCGCCATCATCGGTTTCTGCGTATCGGGCGCCTTCATGGTGATGGCCGAGCCGCTGGGCTTCTGGGCCGGCATGGTGATCGTGGTCCTCGGCGGTGTCGTCGGCTGGATCATGGCCGCGATGGGCCTCGGCAAGCAGAAGCCGACCACCCAGGGCCGCCAGGGTCACAAGGTCGCGGGCGAACCGGCGGGTGCCGAGAGCTGAACCCCGTAGGGGACCGGTTTTCAGACTGGCAGGGGCGGCCCCGGCGAAAGCGCCGGGGCCGCCCCTCGCGCGTGCACGCCCCGCAGGGGGCAGAATGCGTGGGGTGAACACCGAGCGGGCTCAGCAGGGCGTGTCGTCGGGCGCCGGTGCCGTCGTGGGACGGGTGGCCGTGCCCGCCGGGGTGCTCGCGGCCGTCGTCGGGGCCTTCGCCTACGTCGGGACGGTCGACCCCAACGAACCCGGCCACTACCCCGTGTGCCCGCTCCTGCGGCTGACTGGCGTGTACTGCCCCGGCTGCGGCGGTCTGCGCAGCGCCTACGCCTTCGTGCACGGGGACTGGGTTACGGCCCTCGGGGCCAACGCGCTCGCCGTGGCGGGATACGTGGCCTTCGCCGCCCTGTGGGCCGTATGGGTGGTCCGCGCGGTGCGCGGGCGGCCGATGCGGATCGACCTCGGGCCGGTGCAGCTGTGGAGTCTTGGAGCGTTGCTGCTGGTCTTCACGGTTGTCCGGAACCTGCCGTTCGGTGGCTGGCTTCACCCTTGATCAAATGGTGGATGTCCAGGTAGTGGGACCGGTGTCAACCGGATGTGAGGGGCGTGCCCTCCTCCGGATACCATCGGAGTGACCAGCTTTGACAGTTTGTGCAGCTTCCACGCTGTGAATGGTTTGAACAGTCAACCGCCTACCGTCTGGAAGGGGGCCGCTCGCGTGAGTGTGCTCGACGAGATCATCGACGGAGTCCGTGCCGACCTCGCGGAGCGGCAGGCGCGCGTCAGCCTCGACGAGCTCAAGGAGCGCGCGGCGAAGGCTCCCGCCGCCAAGGACGGGATCGCCGCACTGCGCGGCGACGGCGTCAAGGTCATCTGCGAGGTCAAGCGGTCCAGCCCGTCCAAGGGCGCGCTGTCGGCGATCGCCGACCCGGCCGGCCTCGCGGCGGACTACGAGGCGGGCGGCGCGGCGGTCATCTCCGTCCTCACCGAACAGCGCCGCTTCGGCGGCTCGCTGGCGGACCTGGAGGCGGTGCGCGCCCGGGTGGACATCCCGGTGCTGCGCAAGGACTTCATCGTCACGTCGTACCAGCTGTGGGAGGCGCGGGCGTACGGGGCCGATCTGGTCCTGCTGATCGTCGCGGCCCTCGACCAGCCCGCCCTGGAGTCCCTCATCGAGCGCGCCGAGTCCATCGGGCTCACCCCGATCG
Organism: Streptomyces sp. NBC_00576; assembly: GCF_036345175.1. Taxonomy (NCBI): domain Bacteria; kingdom Bacillati; phylum Actinomycetota; class Actinomycetes; order Kitasatosporales; family Streptomycetaceae; genus Streptomyces; species Streptomyces sp. NBC_00576. The sequence continues at coordinate 8,446,959 of NZ_CP107780.1, forward strand.
TCGAGGTGCACGACGAGGACGAGGTCGAGCGGGCGGTGGACGCGGGAGCCCGGATCATCGGTGTCAACGCGCGCGACCTGAAGACCCTGGAGGTCGACCGCTCCACGTTCGAGCGGGTCGCTCCCGAGATCCCCGACAGCATCGTCAAGATCGCCGAGTCCGGTGTCCGTGGCCCGCACGATCTGATCGCGTACGCCAACGCGGGCGCCGACGCGGTGCTGGTGGGCGAGTCCCTGGTCACCGGCCGCGATCCCAAGTCCGCGGTGTCCGACCTGGTGGCCGCCGGGGAGCATCCCGCGCTGCGGCACGGCCGCGGCTGATCTCCCGCTAGAGTTGCCCTCGATGACACTCACCCTGACACCCATGGACCGGTACGCCCGCCTCGCGCGCGGCTGCCGACCCCGCGGCTGCCGCGCGCCCGCGCGGCGCGTGCATGGGCGGCGGGTTCGATATGTCATCGGGGACGAGCCGGGACAGGTCAACGGCATGCGATGGCCCTGCGGGGCTTGGCGCTAGGGATGCGGCTCGTCTGATCTGGGCTGCGCCCTGCGCTGAGCGCTTCGCGAGGGGTAGTTCTTTGGCTGCGGGCCCGTTGTGGCTGGTCGCGCAGTTCCCCGCGCCCCTAGAGGGCGCGTTCTGGGCAGGCGGAGCTTCCATGGCACCCCCTGTCGGCCCCTCGTCGCGCTGCACGCCACAGACGTGACCCTTGTCCGATCGACCCCGGGGCTTCGCCCCTGCGAGGTAGCCGTATGTCCAGTGAGTTCTTCATTCCTGACCCTGAGGGTCAAGTACCCAACGTCGACGGGTACTTCGGTGCCTTTGGCGGCAAGTTCATCCCGGAGGCGCTCGTCGCCGCTGTGGACGAGGTCGCCGTCGAGTACGACAAGGCGAAGTCCGACCCGGAGTTCGCCCGTGAGCTCGACGATCTGCTCGTCCACTACACCGGGCGGCCCAGTTCCCTCACCGAGGTCCGCCGGTTCGCCGAGCACGCCGGTGGCGCCCGCGTCTTCCTCAAGCGGGAGGACCTGAACCACACCGGGTCCCACAAGATCAACAACGTGCTCGGGCAGGCCCTCCTCACCAAGAGGATGGGCAAGACCCGCGTCATCGCCGAGACCGGTGCCGGTCAGCACGGGGTCGCCACCGCGACCGCCTGTGCCCTGTTCGGGCTCGAGTGCACCATCTACATGGGTGAGATCGACACCCAGCGCCAGGCCCTCAACGTCGCCCGGATGCGCATGCTCGGTGCCGAGGTCATCGCCGTGAAGTCCGGCAGCCGTACGTTGAAGGACGCGATCAACGAGGCGTTCCGCGACTGGGTCGCCAACGTCGACCGGACGCACTACCTGTTCGGGACCGTGGCCGGGCCTCATCCCTTCCCGGCCATGGTGCGTGACTTCCATCGGGTGATCGGCGTCGAGGCCCGGAGGCAGCTCCTGGAGCAGGCCGGGCGGCTGCCCGACGCCGCCGTCGCCTGTGTCGGCGGCGGGTCCAACGCCATCGGTCTCTTCCACGCCTTCATCCCCGACGCCGACGTCCGGCTCATCGGGTGCGAGCCCGCCGGCCACGGTGTCGAGACCGGCGAGCACGCCGCCACCCTCACCGCCGGTGAGCCCGGCATCCTGCACGGCTCACGGTCGTACGTCCTGCAGGACGAGGAGGGGCAGATCACGGAGCCCTACTCCATCTCCGCCGGACTCGACTACCCGGGCATCGGGCCCGAGCACTCCTACCTCAAGGACACCGGTCGCGCCGAGTACCGCGCGGTCACCGACGACGCCGCCATGCAGGCGCTGCGCCTGCTGTCCCGTACCGAGGGCATCATTCCGGCCATCGAGAGCGCGCACGCGCTGGCCGGGGCGCTGGAGGTCGGCAAGGAGCTGGGCAAGGACGGGCTGATCGTCATCAACCTCTCCGGGCGCGGCGACAAGGACATGGACACCGCCGCCCGGTATTTCAACCTGTACGACACCGATGCCTCTGTCGCGGCCGACGCGGACAGCGAGATCGCCGAGATCGAGGGGGACGCCAAGTGAGCGGCAACATCCAGCTGTTGGGCGACACTCTCGCCGGTGCCAAGGCCGAGGGCCGGTCCGCGCTCATCGCGTACCTCCCCGCCGGGTTCCCGACCGTCGACGGCGGGATCGACGCCATCAAGGCCGTGTTCGACGGCGGCGCCGACATCGTCGAGGTCGGGCTGCCGCACAGCGATCCGGTGCTCGACGGGCCCGTCATCCAGACCGCCGACGACATCGCCCTGCGCGGCGGCGTCAAGATCGCGGACGTGATGCGCACGGTCCGGGAGGCGTACGAGGCCACCGGGAAGCCGGTGCTCGTCATGACGTACTGGAACCCGATCGACCGCTACGGCGTCGAACGGTTCACCGCCGAGCTCGCGGCAGCGGGCGGCGCCGGGTGCATCCTGCCCGACCTGCCCGTGCAGGAGTCGGCGCTGTGGAGGGAGCACGCGGAGAAGCACGGCCTCGCCACCGTGTTCGTCGTCGCGCCCAGCAGCAGGGACGCGCGGCTCGCCGAGATCACGGCGGCGGGCAGCGGGTTCGTGTACGCCGCCTCTCTCATGGGCGTCACGGGGACCCGGGCGTCGGTCGGCGCGCAGGCGGAGGACCTGGTTCGGCGCACTCGCGGCGCCGGCACCGACCTGCCCGTCTGTGTGGGGCTCGGGGTCTCCAACGCCGCCCAGGCCGCCGAGGTCGCCGGCTTCGCCGACGGGGTGATCGTCGGCTCGGCCTTCGTCAAGCGGATGCTCGACGCGCCGGACCACGCGGCCGGTGTCGAGGCCGTGCGGGAACTCGCCGCCGACCTCGCGAAGGGCGTGCGCGGCACGGCGTAAACAGGCGGGACATTTCGCACAGGTAGCCCGAACGGGTGGACCTGGGGCCGGGGAGACGCAATGCGTCTCCCCGGTTCGTTCTGCGGGTGTGAGCGAGAAGAATCGTGACGGAAAGCGCACCGCCCGCGAGCGGCTGGCGGTCGAGCGTGAGAAACAGAAGTCCGCGGAGAAGCGGCGGCGGGCGTTGATCGTGGGCGCCAGTGTCGTCTGCGTGCTGGGACTTGCGGCGGTGATCGGCGTCGTCGCCGCGAACTCCGGCAAGGACAGCAAGAGCGACACCGCCGGTTCGGTGGTGGCCCCCTCGGGCGCGCAGGGCAAGGACAGTCTCGCGATCCCCGTGGGCGAGGAGAGCGCCAAGTCGACGCTCACGGTGTGGGAGGACTTCCGTTGTCCGGCCTGCCAGTCGTTCGAGACCAACTACCGCTCGGCCATTCATGAGTTGACGGCCGCGGGCAAGCTGAAGGTGCAGTACCACCTGGCGACGATCATCGACGGCAACATGGGTGGCAGCGGTTCCCGGCACGCGGCCAACGCCGCCGCCTGCGCCCAGGACACCGGCAGGTTCACCGCCTACCACGACGTGCTGTACGAGAACCAGCCGCAGGAGGCCGACGACGCCTTCGCGAAGGACAGCAAGCTCATCGAACTGGCGGCGAAGGTCGACGGACTCGACACACCCACGTTCCGGACGTGTGTCGAAAACGGCACGCACAACAGCTGGGTGGTGAAGTCGAACCAGGCCTTCCAGAGCGGCGGCTTCGGCGGCACGCCGACCGTGCTGCTCAACGGGAAGAACATCTACCAGGACCGGACGATGACTCCGGCGAAGCTGAAACAGCTGGTCGAGGCCGCCGACAAAGCATAGGGCCCGGGTGTTCCAGGGCTTCCAGGGTGCCTCCGGTTCACTGTCGTGAGCGGAACCGGAGGCGCCGCCCGTTATGGAGCCGTTGCCCGGGGCGGCTCACATCCGCCGCGTCCGTCAAGGTAGCGTCGGGACTGCCATGGAAATCGCCTACATTCCCAGTCCGTCGCGCGGGGTGCTGCACCTTGGACCCATTCCGCTGCGCGGCTACGCGTTCTGCATCATCATCGGTGTCTTCGTCGCGGTCTGGCTCGGCAACAAGCGCTGGCTCGCCCGCGGTGGCCGACCCGGCACGGTGGCCGACATCGCGGTCTGGGCCGTGCCCTTCGGTCTGGTCGGTGGCCGCCTCTACCACGTGATCACGGACTACGAGCTGTACTTCAGCGAGGGCCGCGACTGGGTGGACGCCTTCAAGATCTGGGAGGGTGGCCTCGGTATCTGGGGCGCGATCGCCCTCGGCGGGCTGGGCGCGTGGATCGGCTGTCGCCGCCGCGGAATCCCGCTGCCCGCGTGGGCCGACGCTCTCGCCCCCGGTATCGCCCTCGCGCAGGCGTGCGGGCGGTGGGGCAACTGGTTCAACCAGGAGCTGTACGGGCGGGAGACCACCGTCCCCTGGGCGCTGCACATCACCTCCTCGACCGACGGCCGGGTCCCGGGCTACTACCACCCGACGTTCCTGTACGAGTCCCTGTGGTGTGTCGGTGTCGCGCTGCTGGTCATCTGGGCGGACCGCCGCTTCACGCTGGGGCACGGACGGGCGTTCGCGCTGTACGTCGCGACCTACTGCGTAGGCCGCTTCTGGATCGAGTACCTGCGCGTCGACGACGCCCATCACATCCTGGGCATGCGGCTGAACAACTGGACCGCGATCTTCGTGTTCATCCTCGCGGTGGTCTACTTCGTGCTCTCGGCGAAGAAGCGGCCGGGCCGGGAGGAAGTCGTCGAGCCGGGTGCGGACGTCCCCGACGGTTCGGCGGCATCGGAAGACGGCACCGAAGGCGATACGGAGTCGGAGGTGAAGGCCGAGGCCGGGAGCGATACCGACGGCAAGGCCGACTCCGAGGACAAGAACACGGCCGAGGACAAGACAGAGGACAAGGCTGAGGCGGAGCCGACCACGAAGAGTTGAGTGTCGGCCGTACGACGACGAGGGCGCCCCGGAGGTCGGGGCGCCCTCCTTTGTTGCGCGGGTCAGGGGCGGTCGCGGTCGGCCAGGGACAGGGTTCTGCGGGCCGTCGCGACCACCGCCGCGTCGATGAAACGGCCGTTTGGGAGGGCCTGGGCGCCCTCGTCCGTCGCCGCGGCCTTGACGATCTGCTCGGCCTCCTCGATCTCCTCCGGGGTGGGGAGGTAAGCGCGTTCGATCACCGGGAGCTGCCGGGGGTGGATGGCCGCCCGGCCCAGGAAGCCCAGGGCGCGGCCGCGGGCGCAGGACGCGGCCAGGGTGTCGAGGTCCAGGGTGTCCGGGTGGACCGACTGGGGCGGCGGGGCGAGTCCGGCCGCCCGCGCGGCCACGACGACCCGGGAGCGGCACCAGTCGAGGCCAGCGTCTTCCCGTACCCCCAGATCGGCCCGGAGGTCGGCCTCGCCGAGCGCGATGCCCTGCAGGGCGGTGTGGGCGGTCGCGATGGCGAAGGCGTGTTCGATGCCGAGGGCGGTTTCGAGCAGGGCGTGGAGCCCGATCCCGGGTGCTGTCCCGCGCGTGGCCACCCGCACCACCTCCTGCGGCGCAGTCACCTTTGGGAGCCGTAGGCCCGAGAGGCCGGGGAGGCCTTCGAGGGACTGGAGGTCGGGGGTGGCGAGAGGGCCGTCCAGGGCGTTGATCCGGACGTGGACCGGGACCGGCTGCGGGTCGGTGAGGCGTTCGGCGGTGGCTGTGCGGGCGTACTCCTTGCGGTCCGGGGCGACCGCGTCCTCCAGGTCGACGACGACCACGTCGGCGCCGCAGACGAGGGCCTTGGACACCACCTCGGGGCGGTCGCCGGGGACGTACAGCCAGGTCAGGGGGATGGCTGTCACAGGGCTCCCTCGGTTCGCAGGGCGTCGATGGCGGGACCGGTCAGGCCCAGTTCGGTGAGGACTGCCGTGGTGTCCGCGCCGTGCGGGCGGCCCGCCCAGCGGATCGCGCCGGGGGTCGCGGAGAGGCGGAAGAGGACGTTCTGCATACGGATCGGGCCGAGTTCGGGGTCGTCGATCGTGGTGATGGTGTCGAGGGCCTGGTACTGCGGGTCGGTCATCACCTCCCGTACGTCCTGGATCGGGGCCACCGCCGCCTCCGCCTTCTCGAAGGCCGCGATGACATCGGAGTGGGAGTGGCGGGCGATCCACCCGCCGACCGCCTCGTCGAGGACGTCCGCGTGACGGGCGCGTTCGGCGCCGGTGGCGAACCAGGGCTCGTCGATCAGCTCCGGGCGTCCGACCAGGCGCATCACCCGCTCGGCGATCGACTGGGCCGAGGTCGACACGGCGACCCAGGTGCCGTCGGCCGTGCGGTAGGTGTTGCGGGGGGCGTTGTTCTGCGATCGGTTGCCCATGCGCGGCTGGACGTGGCCCAACTGGTCGTACCAGAGCGGCTGGGGGCCCAGGACGCTGAGGATCGGCTCGATGATCGCCATGTCGACGACCTGCCCCTCGCCGGTGCGGTCGCGGGCGGACAGTGCCGTCATGACCGCGTACGCCGTCGCCAGGCCCGCGATCGAGTCGGCGAGGCCGAAGGGCGGGAGTGTCGGGGGCGCGTCAGGTTCGCCGGTGATCGCCGCGAAGCCGCTCATCGCCTCGGCGAGGGTGCCGAAGCCGGGGCGGTGCGCGTACGGGCCGAACTGGCCGAAGGCGGTGACCCGGGCGAGGACCAGGCGTGGGTTGGCGGCGGACAGCTCCGGCCAGCCCAGGTCCCATTTCTCCAGGGTGCCCGGGCGGAAGTTCTCGATGACGACGTCGGCGGTGGCGGCGAGGCGCAGGAGGGTGGTCCGGCCGCCGGGCCGGGAGAGGTCGAGGGTCATCGTGCGCTTGTTGCGGCCCAGCACCTTCCACCAGAGACCGATGCCGTCCTTGGACGGGCCGTGGCCCCGGGAGGGGTCCGGCTTCGTCGGGTGCTCGATCTTGATCACCTCGGCGCCGAAGTCGCCGAGCATGGTGGCGGCGAGCGGCCCGGCGAAGAGGGTGGCCAGGTCGAGGACGCGGAGGCCGGTGAGGGGGGCCGCGGCGGTGGCGGTCCTACCGGGTGCGGGTGCGGTCGTCTCCGGTGTGTTCATGATGTGTACCGGGCCTCGATCTCGGAGCGGTACGGCATCGACGCCGACGCGCCCGGCCGCTGTACGGAGAGTGCGCCCGCCGCCGCGGCCCAGGCCAGGGCGTCCGGCATCGGGCGGCCCTCGGCCAGGGCCACCGCGAGGGAGCCGACGAAGGTGTCGCCGGCGCCGGTCGAGTCCACGGCGGTGACGGGCGGCGCGGGGACGGTGACCGGTTCGGCGAGGTCCCGGGACGCGTAGAGGCAGCCGGCCGCGCCCAGCGTGACGACGACCTCCGGCACCTGGTCGAGGAGTGCGATGGCCGCCTTGTGCGGGTCGGTCAGGCCTGTCAGGGCCGCCGCCTCGTGCTCGTTCGGCACCAACAGGTCGGTGGCGGCGAGGAGTTCGGGTGGGAGTGGTTGGACGGGGGCCGGGGTGAGGATCGTGCGGACGCCGTGGCGGTGAGCGGCCCGGGCGCCCTCGACGACCGCAGTGAGCGGGATCTCCAGCTGGAGCAGCAGCGCGTCGGCGGTGGCGATCAGGCTCTCGTCGCCAGGGGCGAGACCGGTGACGGTGCCGTTGGCCGCGGGGACGACGACGATCGCGTTGCCGCCCTCGTCGTCCACGACGATGTGTGCGGTGCCGGAGGCGCCCTCGGCGGTGCGGAGATGGTCGGTGCCGACGCCCGACTGCTCCAGTACGGAACGGAGCCCGGTGCCGTACGCGTCGTTGCCCACCGCGCCGATCATCGAGACGTCGGCGCCCGCGCGGGCCGCTGCCACGGCCTGGTTGGCGCCTTTGCCGCCGGGGATCGTACGGAACTCCCGTCCCGTTACCGTCTCCCCGCGCTGCGGGGCCTTGCTGACGTACGCGACGAGGTCCATGTTCGTGCTGCCCAGCACGGCGATATGGGTCATGGGTGGGCTGCCTCCACGCGGGTGAGGGAGTGGGTCAGTCGGGCGAGGGTGTCGAAGCCGGTGCCGTTGAAGTCCGCGACGGAGGTGGCGAGTCGGTTCTTCAGGGGGCTGGTCCAGCGGTCGGGGAGGGCACCGGGGGAGCCGGCGAGGAGCCCGGCGATGCTTCCGGCGGTCGCGCCGTTGGAGTCGGTGTCCAGGCCGCCGGACACGACACGGCAGATGGAGCCGGTGAAGTCGCCGTCGGCGTGGGTGAGGGCAGCGGCGATCAGGGCCGTGTTGGGGATGGCGTGGACCCAGTGGTGGACGGCCGCGTGGGTGGCGTGGAGTTCGTCGACGACGGCGGTGAAGTCGCGCTGCGATTCGGCCAGTTGGATGCCGTGGTGGACGGCTCTGGCCAGGCGGGAGCGGGGCGGGACGACCGTCAGGCCGGTGCGCAGACAGGTGTGGATGTCGTGGGTGCCCGTGGCGGCCTGGGCGATGGTGGCCGCCGTGAACATCGCCGCGTAGACGCCGTTGGCGGTGTGGGTGAGGGTGGCGTCGCGGTACGTCTGTTCGGCGGCGCCGGCCGGGTCGCCGGGGTTGGTCCAGCCGTGGACGTCGGCGCGGATCAGGGCGCCGATCCATTCGCGGAACGGGTTGCGGTGGCGGGCGGTGAGCGGGGGTTCGAGGCCGGAGAGGAGGTTTCGGTAGGCGATGCGTTCGGCCGTGAAGGTGCGGCCCGCGGGGAGTTCGTCCAGCCAGAGTTGTGCCACGTCGGTGGTGGTGAAGAGGGGGCCGTGGCGTTGGAGCAGGAGAAGGTTGAGGAGGGGGTAGTTGAGGTCGTCGTCCTCGGGCATGCCGTCGATGTTCTCGGCGAGGGATGTTGCTGCCGATCGGCGGTTCCAGGGGTGTGCCGTCGCCAGTTCCTCGGGGACTCCTCTTGCGGTGAACCAGGTGTTCAGGGGCCAGTTGCCGGTGGATTGGGCGAGTTGGCGGATGGCGGTGAGGGGGAGTTTCTCCACCGGTTTGCCCAGGAGGCAGCCGGCTGCTCTGCCCAGCCAGGCGGCTTCCAGGCGGGCGCGGAGTGCTGGCCTCGGGGTGGGGGCGGGCTGTGTGGGCTGGGCGGGCCAGTCAGGGCACAGGGCCCGGATCCGGGCCAGGTTTGTCGGCTCGTCGTCTGCCAATCTGCTTGGCAGGTCCGCCAGTTCGTCCAGTAGGTCCTCGGCCAGTTGCCTCAGGTAGCGGGAGACCGGACCGGATGAGGCGCCCGCCCGCAGTGGGGCCTCCGATCCGCCCGCCGCTCGCCAGCGGGCGGCGATTCTGCCGGGCTCGCGGCCGTCCTGGGTTGCCTGGCGCAGCTCGTGGCCGATCAGGTCCTCCGGCTGGACCCAGGTCAGTCGGAGCATCCCGCGCTCCTGAGCTGGGCGAACGCCCTTTCGTGGGAGCGACGTTGTTGGACGTCCCGTTCGAAGATCTCCCGGGTCACCTCGGTCAGTGTCCGGGCGGGTTCCCACAGGTCCAGGCGGCTCGCCTCCGCGACCGTCTTCGACCAGTCGGACGGCACCTCGGAACCCAGCGCGCCGGCGAGCGCCCCGGCCATCGTGGCGATCGAGTCGCAGTCGCGGCCGTAGTTCACCGAACCCAGCGCCGCATTCCGGTAGTTGCCGCCCGACACCACCAACATGCCGAGCGCCACCGGGAGTTCCTCGATCGCGTGGAGACGGGACGGCCGACGGGCGCCCAGCGACGGGCTGCGGTAGTCCGCGCCGACCGTGTCGTACGGAGTCACCGCCTCCCGCAGTGGCCGCAGCGCCGACTCGAAGTCCGTGTAGCGGGAGGCCACTTCGCACACCGTCTCGATCGCCGCCCGGGTGCCGTCCTTCGCCAGGGAGAGGCAGGTTCCGATCACCGAATCGGGGGTCGCGTCCGGGGTGCACGCGGCCGCCACCGCCGCCGCGAAGACCGCCGCCGCCTCTCTGCCGTACGAGGACTGGTGGGCGCCCGCGAGGTCGAGGGCCTCGGCGTACGCGCCCGCCGGGTTGGCCGCGTTGACCAGGCCGACCGGGGCCATGTACATCGCCGCACCGCAGTTGACGATGTTGCCCACGCCTGCCTCGCGCGGGTCGATGTGGCCGTAGTGGAGCCGGGCCACCAGCCACTTCTCCGCCAGGAAGATGCGCTGCAGGGGGAGTGCCTCGGCCTCCAGTTCCGGGATCCAGCGCGGGTTCGTCATCAGGTCCGGGACCAGGTGGTCGGCGGCCGCGTACGCGTCCAGATGGTCGCGGACCTGGGCGTACACCCGTACCAGCGCATGGGTCATCAAGGTGTCGTCGGTGACGTGGCCGTCGCCCTTGTGGTACGGGGCGATCGGGCGGGCGGTGCGCCAGGCGTCGCCGCTCCAGGGGCCGACGATGCCGTGGACGCGGCCCGCGTGGCGTTCGAGGATCTGCTCGGGGGTATAGCCCTCGACGGGGCCGCCGAGGGCGTCGCCGACGGCCGCACCGACCAGGGCACCGGTGATCCGCTCTTCCAGGCCCGCCACTTGGCCTTCTTGGCCTCTTTGTTGCTGATTAGGTGTCATGTCGCGAATCATCCTCCTGAGGTGACCCGTTGCGTGGCTTCCAGCAGTTCGGCGAGTTCCACGAGGTCGGTGCCGGTAAGCCTGGGGAGGGCGCAGCCGGAGAGGGTGCGGCAGGCGTCCCGCCAGGCCGCCGGGATCGCGGCGCCGCCGCCCAGCGCGCCGGTGAGGGCGCCCGCGAGCGCGGGTGCCGAGTCCGCGACCCGCGACAGACAGGCCGCGGCGGGGACTGCTTCGGCGATCCGGCCGTGCGCGGCGGTGGCCAGCGCCAGTGCGACCGGGACCGTCTCGGCGGCGGCGATGCCGTAGCTGTAGACGTGGTCCACGATCTGGTGTTCCAGGAGCGGGACCAGGGCGAACGCGCTGTCTGCGTCCCGCGCGAGCTTCAGCGCGTGGCGGGAGTTGCGGCCGATCTCGGTGGACTCCGGGAGTTCCGCCAGCGCGGCCGTCACGCAGGCGTCCACCTCCTCGCCGACCAGCGCCAGTGAGAGTGCCGCCGCCATCGCGCGGGCGCCGTGCACGCCGTCGCCGTCCTGGGTGTAGCGGGCGTCGAACTCGGCCAGTTCGGCGGCGAGTCGGCGGTCGCCCGGGTGGGCCACCGCCAGCACACAGGCCCGTACGCAGGCCGCGTCGTCGAAGTAGTGCGGGTTGTCGTGGCCGGTGGCGGGCGGGCGCAGACCGGCGGCGAGGTTGCCGAGGCCGGCCCGTACGGAGATTCGGGCGCGCAGCGGCAGTACCGCCGACTCGACCTCGGGTGCGCGTTCGGCGGCGGCTGCCACCTCGCTGGCGACCGCGTTCCAGGACAGGTCGATGGCGGCCCGGGCCCGGCGCTCCCGGCTCAGGTCGCCCAGCACGGTGTCGTCCCCGGCCCGCAGCAGGGCCTCGGCCGTGAACGCCGCCCACTCGGCGTCGTCGGAGGGGCCGAGCCGGAGCGGTTCCGGGGGCTGGTTGAGGGCGATCGGTACGGGGAGGGTGGTGGTCGCGTTCTGCTCGGCGAAGGTGTCCAGCTCGCGGGTGAGGCGGCGGGTCCAGTCGGGCATGCGGGCGGCGCGGTGCCGGGCGGCGGGCCATCCGGCGGCGTCCCCGGCGGCGAGACCGAGCAGCAGGCTCTCGATGCGGCGGCTGGTCATGGGCGGACCTTGGCTTCGGCTCGGGGGTGGGTGGTGTGTTTCGCCCCCGCCGCCCCTACCCGTCCCTCCCCCAGAGGGGGGACCCCCATCGGGGGCGCTGCCCCCGGACCCCCGCTCCTCAAACGCCGGAGGGGCTGAAAGCGCGGGCTCACGGTCGTACCTCGGTTTCCGTAGCCGTGTCGTCGTCCGCGGCGAGGATGTACGCCGTCTGGTCCGTCGCGGGATCACGTGCGACGGGCTTCGCGCCCCACTTGCCGCCCTCGCCCGGTGTCAGCAGTTCCGCGATGTCGAGGATGTGGTGGCCCGCCATGGAGGGGAGGCAGGTGCCGCGGGCCGGGCCGATCGCCTCCGCCCAGTCGGGCGGGATCGCCGAGGCGCCGCGGGTCGCACCGGCCAGGGCGCCCGCCACCGCTGCTGTCGTGTCCGCGTCGCGGCCCATGTTGACGGCTGTCAGTACCGATTCCGTGAAGTCGCCGTCGGCCGCCGCATACGCGCCGAAGGCGAGGGCGACGGCCTCGGGGGCCAGGTCGGTCCAGGGGTAGCCGCCGATCACCACCGCGGAGCGGACCGCGCGTTCGCCCCGGTGGGCGACCGCCACCGCCCGGCGCAGGGAGCGCGCCGTCCAGGAGTCGTCGGGGATCACCGCCAGCGCGGAGGCCACCACGGCGATGGTCGGCGCGCCCGCCATCGCCGCGGCCACGCCCGCCGCCACCGCCTGGCCGCCGTAGATGCCCTCGCCGTCGTGGCTCACCGAGCCGTCGATCGCGACCAGACGGGCGGCCTCGGCCGGGCGGCCCGCCGCGAAGACGCCGAACGGTGCTGCGCGCATCGCCAGGCCGTCGCTCCACGCGTGGCGGTGCTGGGCCGAGATGGGGGCGGCCAGGCCCCTGCGCAGGTTCTCCAGGGTGCCTCGCTCGCTGAAACCCGCGCCCCGGAAGGGCCCCTCGTCGAGGTCGGCGATCCAGTGGTGCCAGGCCGCCTCCACATGGGCCGGGGTGAGGGCCGAGCCGTGCCGGGCGAGGAGGAGGCCCGAGAAGATCGCGTACTCCGTGTCGTCCGTGCCGGCGGGGTTTTCGGCCACGTATCCGGTGATGCGGCCCCAGCGGGCGCGGATCTCCGAGGGCTTCATGTTCTCGGCGGGGGCGCCGAGCGCGTCCCCCACGGCCAGACCGAGCAGGGCGCCGCGTGCTCTGTCGCGGAGTACGGCGGCGTCTTGGGGCGCCGGGACCGAGGGAATGCAGGCGATCGATGCCATACGCGGCCTCTCCTCCGGAGGGTTCCGGGGGCTCCCTCTCGGGGAGCGGAACCCTTTGCGGAACTGTCCCACCGGAGCGGTTCAGGCGAGCCTCAGGCGCCCCAGCATCACCCGGTCGACATTTGTGCGAGTACACCTACGGATGAGCGATCGTGATGAACATGCAGGTGAGGGCAGCCTTTCCTTGCTGGCGGGAAGGGAATCCGGGGCGTATTTTTAGTGTTGTCGAAAAGTGGAATCAGTCTAACTTCGATCCGGTCCTGTCCATCCTGGTCCGGTTGGAAAGCTTTCAGAAGCAACGCCCGAAGCGAGTTGGGGGACGGTATGGCCATCATCGAGACCGAGGCGGCGCTGCATGTGGCGCACCGCGACAATCACACCCACCGGGACGTCAGTGGTGGGTGGCTGCGGCCGGCCGTTTTCGGTGCGATGGACGGCCTCGTCTCCAACCTCGCCCTGATGACCGGTGTGGCCGGCGGAGCCGTTTCGCATCAGACCGTCGTCATCACCGGGCTCGCCGGTCTTGCCGCAGGCGCCTTCTCCATGGCCGCCGGCGAGTACACCTCGGTCGCCTCGCAGCGTGAACTCGTCGAAGCCGAACTCGCCGTCGAGCGACGGGAGTTGAGAAAGCACCCCATGGACGAGGAGCGTGAGCTCGCCGCGCTCTACGAGTCCCGGGGCGTCGAGCCGAAGCTTGCCCGTGAAGTGGCCCGGCAGCTCTCGCGCGACCCCGAGCAGGCGCTGGAGATACACGCCCGCGAGGAACTGGGCATCGACCCCGGCGACCTGCCCTCACCCGCCGTCGCCGCGGTGTCGTCCTTCGGGGCGTTCGCGCTGGGCGCGTTGCTGCCCGTACTCCCGTACCTTCTGGGGGCGACCGCGCTGTGGCCCGCCGTGCTGGTCGCGCTCGTCGGGCTCTTCGGATGTGGTGCCGTGGTGGCCCGGGTGACCGCTCGGACCTGGTGGTTCAGCGGGCTGCGGCAGCTCGCGCTGGGCGGAGCGGCGGCCGGTGTGACCTACGCCCTGGGCAACCTGTTCGGTGCGGCCGTAGGATAGGTGATCGTGCACTTATGCGTTGGGCCGCATAAGTAGCCGTTACTCGCTGGTTTCGAACGCTTAACCACGGGGCATGAGCCGTAAGCGCTGTGGGCAATGAAGCCTGCGGCGCACCCGCGGGGAGGGCGACGACGCTCTCCTTGCCATGGGTTGAGGGACATCGATCTGTCCGCTTCGACCCCCATTACTTCCACCGCAGCGCGGTCACCATGCCGCGCACCGCGGTGTCCGCATGTTGGTACGCGGTATCCGGTTCCCGAGAATCGCCCCATCATGTAACCTGCACGAAATTTTGCACTCCAAGAGGGCCAACGTCGTCCCTCGGCTTAATGCATATGCCACACGACGACGACGGGAGAGCCGATGCGTACGCCGCGCCAGCCGTCCCAGCATTCTGAGATTGGCCAGAAGTGGTCCTTCATGGATGCTCGCCCTGCTGCGCAGGGTATGTACGACCCCCGCAACGAGCACGACGCCTGTGGCGTCGGCTTCGTGGCCACCCTCACCGGCGAGGCGAGCCATGCGCTGGTCGAGCAGGCGCTCACGGTTCTTCGTAACCTGGAGCACCGCGGTGCCACCGGCTCCGAGCCCGATTCCGGCGACGGCGCCGGCATTCTCTCGCAGGTCCCGGACGCCTTCTTCCGCGAGGTGACCGGATTCGAGCTGCCCGAGGCCGGCTCGTACGCGGTGGGCATCGCCTTCCTCCCGGAGGAGACGGCGACGGACGCCGTGCCGACGATCGCCGAGGCCGTCTCACGCATCGACACGATCGCCGCCGAAGAGGGCCTGACCGTCCTCGGCTGGCGCGAGGTCCCGGTCGCCCCCGGACTCCTCGGCGCCACCGCCCGCTCGACGATGCCCGCCTTCCGGCAGATCTTCGTCGCGGACAGCGCCGCGGTGCCCGCCAAGGGCATCGACCTCGACCGCAAGGCCTTCGCGCTGCGCAAGCGTGCCGAGCGTGAGGTCGGCGTCTACTTCCCCTCGCTCTCCGCGCGGACCATCGTCTACAAGGGCATGCTGACCACCGGCCAGCTGGAGCCCTTCTTCCCGGACCTGTCCGACCGCCGCTTCGCGTCGGCCGTCGCGCTCGTCCACTCGCGCTTCTCCACGAACACCTTCCCGTCGTGGCCGCTCGCCCACCCGTACCGCTTCGTCGCGCACAACGGCGAGATCAACACGGTCAAGGGCAACCGGAACTGGATGGCGGCCCGCGAGTCGCAGCTCGTCTCCGACCTCTTCGGAGACAAGGGCCTCGACCGCGTCTTCCCGATCTGCACGCCGGACGCCTCCGACTCCGCGTCCTTCGACGAGGTGCTGGAGCTGCTCCACCTCGGTGGGCGTTCGCTGCCGCACTCCGTGCTGATGATGATCCCGGAGGCGTGGGAGAACCACGCCACGATGGATCCGGCCCAGCGCGCCTTCTACCAGTTCCACTCCACGATGATGGAGCCCTGGGACGGCCCGGCCTGTGTCACCTTCACCGACGGCGTCCAGGTCGGCGCGGTCCTCGACCGCAACGGACTGCGCCCCGGCCGCTACTGGGTCACCGACGACGGCCTCGTCGTCCTCGGCTCCGAGGTCGGCGTCCTCGACATCGACCCCGCGAGGGTCGTCCGCAAGGGCCGCCTCCAGCCCGGCAAGATGTTCCTCGTCGACACCGCCGAGCACCGCATCATCGAGGACGACGAGATCAAGGCCGGCCTCGCCGCCGAGCAGCCCTACGCGGAGTGGCTGGAGGCCGGCGAGATCGAGCTCTCCGACCTGCCCGAGCGCGAGCACATCGTGCACACCCACGCCTCGGTCACCCGCCGCCAGCAGACCTTCGGCTACACCGAGGAAGAGCTGCGCGTCATCATCGCGCCGATGGCCAAGACCGGCGGCGAGCCGCTCGGTTCCATGGGCACCGACTCGCCGATCGCCGCGCTGAGCGAGCGTCCGCGACTGCTCTTCGACTACTTCACCCAGCTGTTCGCGCAGGTCACCAACCCGCCGCTGGACGCCATCCGCGAGGAACTGGTCACCAGCCTGCGCTCCTCCCTCGGCCCCGCCAGCAACCTGCTGGAGCCGACCGCCGCCTCCTGTCGCAGCGTCACCCTGCCCTTCCCGGTGATCGACAACGACGAGCTGGCCAAGCTCATCCACATCAACGCCGACGGCGACATGCCCGGCATGAAGGCCGCGACACTCTCCGGCCTCTACCGGGTCAGCGGCGGCGGCGACTCCCTCGCCGCCCGCATCGACGAGATCTGCGCCGAGGCCGACGCGGCCATCGACAACGGCGCCCGCCTCATCGTCCTGTCGGACCGCCACTCGGACGCCGAGCACGCCCCGATCCCGTCGCTGCTGCTCACCTCCGCCGTCCACCACCACCTCATCCGCACCAAGCAGCGCACCCAGGTGGGCCTGCTGGTCGAGGCCGGTGACGTCCGCGAGGTCCACCACGTCGCCCTGCTCATAGGCTTCGGCGCCGCCGCGGTGAACCCGTACCTGGCGATGGAGTCCGTCGAGGACCTGGTCCGCGCCGGCACCTTCCTGCCCGGCAGCGAGCCCGAGCAGGCCATCCGCAACCTGATCTACGCGCTCGGCAAGGGCGTCCTCAAGGTCATGTCGAAGATGGGCATCTCGACCGTCGCCTCCTACCGCGGCGCCCAGGTCTTCGAGGCCGTCGGTCTCGACACGGCGTTCGTCCAGAAGTACTTCAACGGGACGGCCACCAAGATCGGCGGCGTCGGCATCGACGTCATCGCCAAGGAGGTCGCCGCCCGGCACGCCAAGGCGTACCCCGCCTCCGGTATCGCCCCGGCGCACCGCGCTCTCGACATAGGCGGCGAGTACCAGTGGCGCCGCGAGGGTGAGCCGCACCTGTTCGACCCGGAGACGGTCTTCCGCCTCCAGCACTCCACGCGCACCCGCCGCTACGACATCTTCAAGAAGTACACGGACCGCGTGAACGAGCAGTCCGAGCGGCTGATGACCCTGCGCGGGCTGTTCGGCTTCAAGAGCGACCGCCCGTCGATCTCCATCGACGAGGTCGAGCCGGTCAGCGAGATCGTCAAGCGGTTCTCCACCGGCGCCATGTCGTACGGCTCCATCTCCCTGGAGGCGCACGAGACCCTCGCCATCGCCATGAACCAGCTGGGCGCCAAGTCCAACACCGGTGAGGGCGGCGAGGACGCGGACCGGCTGTACGACCCGGCGCGCCGCTCCAGCATCAAGCAGGTCGCCTCCGGCCGCTTCGGTGTGACCAGCGAGTACCTGGTCAACGCGGACGACATCCAGATCAAGATGGCCCAGGGTGCCAAGCCCGGCGAGGGCGGTCAGCTGCCCGGCCACAAGGTGTACCCGTGGGTCGCCAAGACCCGGCACAGCACCCCCGGTGTCGGCCTGATCTCGCCGCCGCCGCACCACGACATCTACTCCATCGAGGACCTGGCCCAGCTGATCCACGACCTGAAGAACGCGAACCCGCAGGCGCGGATTCACGTGAAGCTGGTCTCGGAGGTCGGCGTCGGGACCGTGGCCGCGGGTGTCTCGAAGGCGCACGCGGACGTCGTCCTCATCTCCGGCCACGACGGCGGAACGGGCGCGTCCCCGCTGACGTCCCTCAAGCACGCCGGCGGTCCCTGGGAGCTCGGCCTCGCCGAGACCCAGCAGACGCTGCTCCTCAACGGCCTGCGCGACCGGATCGTCGTCCAGACCGACGGCCAGCTGAAGACCGGCCGTGACGTCGTCATCGCCGCGCTGCTCGGCGCCGAGGAGTTCGGTTTCGCGACCGCGCCGCTCGTCGTCTCCGGCTGCGTCATGATGCGCGTCTGCCACCTCGACACCTGCCCGGTCGGCATCGCCACCCAGAACCCGGTGCTCCGCGACCGGTTCGCCGGCAAGGCCGAGTACGTCGTGAACTTCTTCCAGTTCATCGCCGAAGAGGTCCGCGAGATCCTCGCCGAGCTGGGCTTCCGCACCATCGAGGAGGCCGTCGGCCACGCCGAGTCCCTCGACGTGGAGCGGGCGGTCACCCACTGGAAGGCGCAGGGCCTCGACCTGACCCCGCTCTTCTACGTGCCCGAACTGCCCGAGGGCACCCCGCTCCACCAGGTCATCGAGCAGGACCACGGCCTGGAGAAGGCGCTCGACAACGAGCTGATCAAGCTCGCCGCCGACGCCCTCGCCGCGAACAGCGCGACCGACGCCCAGCCGGTCCGCGCCCAGGTCGCCATCCGCAACATCAACCGTACGGTCGGCACGATGCTCGGCCACGAGGTGACGAAGAAGTTCGGCGGGGCCGGTCTGCCCGACGACACCATCGACATCACCTTCACCGGCAGCGCCGGCCAGTCCTTCGGCGCCTTCCTGCCGCGCGGTGTCACGCTGCGCCTCGAAGGCGACGCCAACGACTACGTCGGCAAGGGCCTCTCCGGCGGCCGGGTGATCGTCCGTCCCGACCGGGGCGCCGACCACCTCGCCGAGTTCTCGACGATCGCGGGCAACACCATCGCGTACGGCGCGACCGGCGGCGAGCTGTTCCTGCGCGGTCGTACGGGCGAGCGGTTCTGTGTCCGCAACTCCGGTGCCACGGTGGTGTCCGAGGGTGTGGGCGACCACGGCTGCGAGTACATGACCGGCGGTCGCGCGGTCGTCCTCGGCGAGACGGGCCGCAACTTCGCGGCCGGTATGTCGGGCGGCATCGCGTACGTCATCGACCTGAACCGCGACAACGTCAACGTGGGCAACGCGGACGCCGTCGAGGCCCTCGACGACTCCGACAAGCAGTGGCTGCACGATGTCGTGCGCCGGCACCAGGAGGAGAGCGCCTCCACGGTCGCCGAGAAGCTGCTGGCCGAGTGGGATGTCGCGGTGGAGCGATTCAGCAAGATCATCCCCAGTACGTACAAGGCAGTGCTCGCCGCCAAGGACGCCGCCGAGCGAGCCGGACTCACCGAGTCCGAGATCACCGAGAAGATGATGGAGGCGGCGACCAATGGCTGATCCCAAGGGCT
The DNA here is from genome assembly GCF_036345175.1 of Streptomyces sp. NBC_00576. Classification (NCBI taxonomy): domain Bacteria; kingdom Bacillati; phylum Actinomycetota; class Actinomycetes; order Kitasatosporales; family Streptomycetaceae; genus Streptomyces; species Streptomyces sp. NBC_00576. Next base: position 8,465,811 of record NZ_CP107780.1, read on the forward strand.
TTCTCACCCACGGCCGCGAGGTCGCCAAGTCCCGTCCGGTGGACGTCCGTCTCAAGGACTGGAACGAGGTCTACGTTCCCGGCTCCCTGCTGCCGATCATCAGCAAGCAGGCCGGCCGCTGCATGGACTGCGGTATCCCCTTCTGCCACAACGGCTGTCCGCTGGGGAACCTGATCCCCGAGTGGAACGACTACGCCTACCGCGAGGACTGGACGTCGGCGTCCGAGCGCCTGCACGCCACCAACAACTTCCCGGAGTTCACCGGACGCCTGTGCCCGGCTCCCTGCGAGTCGGCGTGCGTGCTGGGCATCAACCAGCCCGCGGTCACCATCAAGAACGTCGAGGTCTCGATCATCGACAAGGCCTGGGAGACGGGCGACGTCGCCCCCCAGGCCCCGGAGCGCCTCTCCGGCAAGACGGTCGCGGTCATCGGCTCGGGTCCCGCCGGTCTCGCCGCCGCCCAGCAGCTGACGCGGGCCGGTCACACGGTCGCGGTGTACGAGCGCGCGGACCGCATCGGCGGCCTCCTGCGCTACGGCATCCCCGAGTTCAAGATGGAGAAGCGGCACATCAACCGCCGTATCGAGCAGATGCGCGCGGAGGGCACCCGCTTCCGTACCGGTATCGAGATCGGCCGCGACCTCAAGGCGACGGACCTGCGCAAGCGGTACGACGCGATCGTGATCGCCGCCGGCGCGACGACCGCCCGTGATCTCCCCGTCCCCGGGCGCGAGCTCAAGGGCGTCTACCAGGCGATGGAGTACCTGCCCCTGGCGAACAAGGTGCAGGAGGGCGACTTCGTGGCCCCGCCGGTCACCGCCGAGGGCAAGCACGTCGTGGTCATCGGCGGCGGCGACACGGGCGCGGACTGCGTGGGCACCGCCCACCGCCAGGGCGCGGCCTCCGTCACCCAGCTGGAGATCATGCCCCGCCCGGGCGAGGACCGGAACCCGGGGCAGCCCTGGCCGACCTTCCCCATGCTCTACAAGGTCACCTCGGCGCACGAGGAGGGCGGCGAGCGCGTCTACTCCGTCTCGACGACCCACTTCGAGGGCGACGAGCACGGCAACGTGCAGTGGCTGCACCTCACCGAGGTCGAGTTCATCGACGGCAAGCTGACCCAGAAGCCGGGCACGGAGCGCAAGATCCCCGCCCAGCTGGTCACCCTCGCCATGGGCTTCACGGGCACCGACCGCGACAACGGCCTCGTCGACCAGTTCGGCCTGGACCTCGACGAGCGCGGCAACATCGCCCGCGACGCCGACTTCCAGACCAACGTCCCGGGCGTGTACGTCGCCGGTGACGCCGGCCGCGGCCAGTCCCTCATCGTCTGGGCCATCGCCGAGGGCCGCTCGGCGGCCCGCGGAGTCGACCGCTTCCTCACGGGCGCGAGCGACCTTCCGGCCCCGATCCGCCCGACGGACCGTTCCCTGATGGTCTGACGGGCCCACCCGAAGACGTCCCGTACAACGGCGTACGGAACGAACAAACCACGGCGCTCGCCACAGTCCCCGACCGGACATTGGCGGGCGCCGCGGCGCGTTCGGAGCCGGACAGACAGGCCAGGACTTACGGCACCTTGTACGTGTCCCCGTACACCTTCCACTCCAGCGGTGTACGGAGTTCGAGGTTCCCCTCGTCGAGGAAGCGCCGTTGGGCCGTGTCCACGCGGCTGGTGTTCACGCCCGGCCTCTTGTCCAGCATCGCCTTGCGGCGGGCGTCGAGGAACGCGTCCAGGTACGCCTTCTCGGCGCCGCCCTCCGCCGGGCTGTCGGCCTCCTTCAGGGCGGCGGCGCGGATGCCGTCCGTGCTGAACCGGTCGCTGCCCGGGCCGTGGTAGACCATCGCGTCGTAGTAGACGAACTGGCCCAGCAGTCCCAGCCCGTCGCGGACGGCGAGACGCAGAGCCGGTTCGAAGTAGCCGCCGTCCCGCTTCTCGTCCTGCGCCTTGCGGAAGGCGGCGACCTTCGATTCCTGCTTCCAGGCCGCAGGGAACCCTGGATCGAGACCCTCGTGCGAGTCCGTGCCGTCGACCTTGCGCAGCGCGGGAAGGTAGGGCGCGAGGGCGTTGTCCGGGTGGTCCTTCGTGTAGTCCTCGACGAGGGCGAGCAGGTCGTGGGTGCCCGTGCAGAAGCCGATGATGCCGGCCGTGTAGCCCTGTCCGTCGCCGATGTCCTCGACATAGCCGTACGCACTGCGCCAGTCGAGCGTCCCGTTCTCGGCGCTCGCCACGATCTGCTGGGCCAGCTCCTTCTTCGCCGGGTCGGCGAGCGTGGTCTCCGCGTCCAGCGAGCCGGCCTTCACACGTTTGGCGTCGGGGCCGCGGGAGTCGTCCGACGCGACGGACAGACATGCCGTTGTCGCGAGCAACGGCACCACGGCGAGGAGGAGAACGCCGGTTCGTTTCATGGGGCACAGGGTACGTGGGGCTGTCGCTCGTCCGGGTGACATACCCTCAGGACTTGCATCAGTCCGGCGTATTTCGGTAGGGGAGCCACGCATGGCCGCGATCAGTCTCACCAAGGTGCAGGAGAGCGCTCCCGCCCTGGTCAGCCTCTACAAGAGCGCCGGGGCGGCTGTTGAACGGCACGGGCTCAACGGCCAGCGGGCTGCTGTTTATCTGGTGGTCGACCACTCCGGTTCCATGAGGCCCTATTTCAAGGACGGCAGCGTGCAGGCGCTGGCCGACCGGGTGCTGGGGCTCTCGGCACATCTGGACGACGACGGGACAGTTCCGGTCTTCTTCTTCTCCACCGACATCGATGCGGCGACGGACATCGCGCTCGACAACCACCAGGGCCACATCGAGCGGATCGTGACCGGCCTGGGTCACATGGGCAGAACCAATTACCACCTGGCCATGGACGCGGTCATCGAGCACTACCTCGACAGCGGGGCGACCGACCCCGCCCTCGTCGTCTTCCAGACCGACGGCGGTCCGACCAGCAGACCCGCCGCCGAACGGTACGTGTGCAAGTCGGCGCGGCTGCCGCTGTTCTGGCAGTTCATCGGCTTCGGGGACGCCGGCAGCAAACAGTTCGACTTCCTGCGCAAGCTCGACGAGTTGGCGGTGCCGGGGCGGCGGGTCGTCGACAACGCCGGGTTCTTCCACGCCGGTTCGGACCCGCGCGCAGTGTCCGACGACGAGTTGTACGACCGTCTGGTGGGCGAGTTCCCCAAGTGGCTGGTCGCCGCCCGGGCGGAGGGAATCGTCGGCTGACACCGGCGTACGCCCCGTTGGCATCGCTGAGCCGTCGTGCCACCCTGAGGGTGATCCGAGGGGGAGGCGGCGCGGATGGACGGCGCACGATCGGTGAACGGGGCGGCGGGCAAAGGGAGTTCCGCTGATACGCGGGATTCCGTGCGCCGGGGTGAGGCCGCCAGGGGCGAGAAGCTGGCCGACTGGGCCGACGGACGACTGGGCCTCTACGCCCTCGCCAAGGCCAACATGCGCAAGGTCTTCCCGGACCACTGGTCCTTCATGCTCGGCGAGATCTGCCTCTACAGCTTCCTCATCCTGATCCTCACCGGCGTCTACCTCACCCTCTTTTTCGAACCGAGCGGCGTCGAGGTCGTCTACAACGGCACGTACACGCCGCTCAACGGCGTCATCATGACCAGGGCGTACGAGTCCACGCTCGACATCAGCTTCGACGTACGCGGCGGACTGCTGATCCGGCAGATCCACCACTGGGCGGCGCTCGTCTTTGTCGCCGGGATGCTCATCCACATGATGCGGGTGTTCTTCACCGGCGCGTTCCGCAAGCCGCGCGAGCTCAACTGGGTGTTCGGCTGGACCCTGTTGTTCCTCGGCATCATCACCGGCCTGACCGGCTACTCGCTCCCCGACGACCTGCTCTCCGGCACCGGCCTCCGCTTCGCCGACGGCGCGATCCTGTCCGTCCCGGTCGTGGGGACGTACCTCTCCATGTTCCTCTTCGGCGGGGAGTTCCCGGGCCACGACATCATCTCGCGGCTCTTCCCGATCCATGTGCTGCTGCTGCCGGGAATCATGCTGGGGCTGGTCGTCGCCCATCTGATCCTGGTCTTCTACCACAAGCACACGCAGTACCCAGGGCCCGGCCGGGACGAGAAAACGGTCGTCGGTATGCCCTTCCTGCCGGTCTACATGGCCAAGGCGGGCGGCTTCTTCTTCCTCACCTTCGGCGTGCTGGCCGTCATGGGCGCCATCGCCAGCATCAACCCCGTCTGGGCGTTCGGCCCCTACCGCGCGGACCTTGTCACCACCGGCGCCCAGCCGGACTGGTACCTCGGCTTCTCCGAGGGACTGATCCGGGTGATGCCGGGATGGGAGATCAACGCCTGGGGCCACACCCTGGCGCTGGGCGTCTTCATCCCCTTCTCCCTCTTCCCGCTCATCATGGCGGCCATCGGCGTGTACCCGTTCATCGAGGGCTGGATCACCGGCGACAAACGCGAGCACCATATTCTCGACCGACCACGAAACGTCCCTGTCCGTACGGGACTCGGCGTGGCCTGGCTGAGCCTGTACGGGGTGCTGCTGATCGGCGGCGGCAACGACATCGTGGCCACGCATCTGCATCTGTCGATCAACACGATCACCTGGTTCGTGCGGGTCGGATTCTTCGTGGTGCCGGTGGTCGCCTTCGTCGTGACGAAGCGGATCTGCCTGGGGCTCCAGCGCAGCGACCGCGACAAGGTGCTGCACGGCAGGGAGACGGGCACCATCAAGCGGCTTCCGCACGGCGAGTACGTCGAAGTCCACGAACGGCTCCCGCAGGAGGCGCTGTTCACCCTCACCCAGCACGAACAGGCCCCGCCGTACGAGATCGGCCCGCTCGTCGACACCAATGGCGTCCGCCGCCGGGTCACCCCCGGGCAGCGGCTGCGGGCCCGGCTGGCCCGGTCCATGTTCGGCCCCGACACCCGGATTCCCAAGCCGACAGCGGAGGAGCACCGGGAACTGACCGGCGGCGATCACCACCACTGAGTCCGCCTCCCGCCGACCTTCCCTAACAAGTGTTTGGTAGGTACTGTGGTCCCATGGGAGACGTCGAGAGTCCGGCGTACGTACCCGGACACGGGCTGCTGAAGGGGCGTACCGCCGTCATCACGGCAGCCGCGGGTGCGGGGATCGGCGGGGCCACCGCCCGCCGGTTCCTGGAGGAGGGCGCGCGCGTGCTGATCAGCGACGCGCACGCGCGGCGGCTCAAGGAGTACGAGGGGGAACTGGCCGGGGAGTTCGAGGGCGTCGACTCACTGCCCTGCGACGTCACCGACGAACGCCAGGTGCGGGCCCTCTTCGACACGGCCGTACGCGTGCACGGGCGCCTCGACATTGTCGTCAACAACGCGGGTCTCGGGGGCACTTCGGCCCTCGCCGACATGACGGACGAACAGTGGTCGAAGGTCCTGGACGTGACGCTCAACGGCACGTTCCGGTGCGTACGGGCCGCGTTGCGGGCCTTTCGCGAGAGCGGGTCGGGAGGCGTCGTCGTCAACAACGCGTCCGTCGTCGGGTGGCGGGCTCAGGCCGGTCAGGCGCACTACGCCGCCGCCAAGGCGGGCGTCATGGCGCTTACCCGGAGCGCGGCCATCGAGGCGGCCGAATACGGGGTCCGGGTCAACGCGGTGTCGCCGAGCCTCGCCATGCATCCCCACCTCGTGAAGGTGACAACCCCGGAACTCCTGGCCGAACTGACGGCCCGTGAGGCCTTCGGGCGGTACGCCGAGCCCTGGGAGGTGGCCAACGTGATCGTGTTCCTGGCGTCCGGCTACTCCTCGTACCTGACCGGAGAGGTCGTCTCCGTCAGCAGCCAGCACCCCTAGGCCGGCACATGTCTGGGACCACAATGGACGAGTGCCTCCTACGAAGAAGAAGCCCCAGGTGACCGCCGTGCCCGCCCGCCGCCGTGAACTCCTCGACACCGCCGCCGAAGTGTTCGCCGAACAGGGCTACAACGCCACCACCGTACGCAAGATCGCGGACCACGCCGGCATGCTCGCGGGCAGCCTCTACTACCACTTCGACTCCAAGGAATCGATGCTGGAGGAGATCCTGCGCACGTTCCTCGACGAGCTGTGGGACGGCTACGACACCGTCCTGGACGCCGAGTCCGGGCCGCGCGAGACGCTGGAAGCGCTGGTCATCGAGTCGTTCCGGGAGATCGACCGGCACCGTGCCGCCGTCGCGATCTACCAGAAGGAGTCCAAGCAGCTCGTCACACAGGAACGGTTCGCGTTCCTCGCCGAGTCGCAGCGCAGATTCGAGAAGGCGTGGCTGTCCACGCTGGAACGCGGAGTCGCCGCCGAGGTCTTCCGCGCCGACCTCGACATCCGCCTCACCTACCGCTTCGTGCGCGACACCGTGTGGGTCGCCGCGTCCTGGTACCGGCCCGGTGGACAGCACAGTCCGGAGGAGATCGCCCGCCAGTACCTGTCGATGGTGCTGGACGGGATCGCCGTACGTGAATAGCCCTTTCCTGTGAGGGATACGAGGGATATGAGGGAGTTGCCATGGCCGAGGCCTACATCGTCGAAGCGGTCCGTACGCCCGTGGGGCGGCGCGGAGGTGGTCTGAGCGGTGTCCATCCGGCGGACCTGGGCGCGCACGCGCTGACCGCGCTCATGTCGCGGGCCGGGCTCGACCCGGCCGCCGTGGAGGACGTCGTCTTCGGGTGCCTGGACACGGTGGGGCCGCAGGCCGGTGACATCGCCCGCACCAGCTGGCTGGCCGCCGGGCTGCCCGAGGAAGTGCCGGGGGTGACCGTCGACCGGCAGTGCGGATCCTCGCAGCAGGCCGTCCACTTCGCCGCGCAGGCCGTGCTGTCCGGCACGCAGGACCTGGTCGTCGCGGGTGGCGTCCAGAACATGTCGATGATCCCGATCGCCTTCGCCTCCCGCCAGGCGGCCCTGCCCCTGGGGCTCACGGAGGGCCCGTTCGCGGGCAGCGCGGGCTGGCGGGCCCGGTACGGGGAGCGGCCGGTGAACCAGTTCGCCGGCGCCGAGATGATCGCCGCCAAGTGGGGCATCAGCAGGCAGGACCAGGAGGAGTACGCGCTGCGCTCGCACGAACGCGCGGTCCTGGCCATCGACGAGGGCCGCTTCGCCCGCGAGACGGTCGCCTACGAGACGGTGAGCGTCGACGAGGGCCCGCGCCGGGACACCTCCCTGGCGAAGATGGCCGGCCTGAAGCCCGTCATCGACGGCGGCACCATCACCGCCGCCGTCTCCTCCCAGGTCTCCGACGGCGCCGCCGCGATGCTGCTCGCCTCCGAGCGGGCGGTACGCGAACACGGGCTGCGGCCCCGGGCCCGCGTCCACCATCTGTCCGTACGGGGCGAGGACCCGATCCGGATGCTGACGGCGCCGATCCCGGCCACCGCACACGCCCTCAAGAAGACCGGCCTGTCCATCGACGACATCGACCTCGTCGAGATCAACGAGGCCTTCGCCCCGGTCGTCCTCGCCTGGCTGAAGGAGACCGGTGCCGATCCGGCCAGGGTCAACGTCAACGGCGGCGCGATAGCCCTGGGGCACCCCCTGGGCGCGACCGGCGTCAAGCTGATGACGACCCTTCTGCACGAACTGGAGCGCACGGGCGGGCGGTTCGGGCTCCAGACGATGTGCGAGGGCGGGGGACAGGCGAACGTGACGATCATCGAACGGCTTTGAGCAGCACGGTGAACGGCACAGCGAACGGTACGGAGAACCGTCGTCTGGGCGGTCGTGTCGCCCTTGTCACCGGCGGCACACGTGGAGTCGGCGCGGGCGTCGCCCGGGCCCTCGTCGAGGCGGGCGCAGAGGTGCTGGTCTGCGCTCGCCGGCCGCCTGAAGTCCCGCTGCCCGGCGTGGAGTTCAGGGCTGTCGATCTGCGGGACCGGACTGCCGTGTACGACTTCGTCGGGGGGCTGCCTCGCCTCGATGTCCTCGTCAACAATGTGGGGGGCAGTCCTTATCGGGCGTTGGGGGGTGCGGGTGCGGGTGCTGGGGGCGGAGACGGGGGTGCTGATGTCGAGCGGCATGTTCGTGTGATCGAGCTGAACCTGATCACGCCGCTCACGGTCTCCCTCGCCGCGTACGAGCACCTGAAACGGGCTCGGGGATCCGTTGTGATGATCGGCAGCGTCAGCGGGAGTCGTCCCTCGCCCGGGACCGCCGCGTACGGTGCCGCCAAGGCCGGGCTGGAGCATCTCGCCCGGTCGATGGCTGTCGAATGGGCGCCCGATGTCCGGGTCAACACCCTCGTCGTCGGCATGGTCCGCACCGAGCTGTCCCACCTGCACTACGGCGGCACCGACGGCGTCGACGCCGTAGCCCGTACGGTCCCGGCGGGCCGCCTCGCCGACCCGTCCGACATCGGTGCTGCCGCGGTGTTCCTCGCCTCCGATGCCGCGGCGTACATCAGCGGGGCGAGTCTGCTGGTGCATGGCGGGGGGGAACGGCCGGCGTTTCTGGACGCGGCGACGGCGAACAGGGGTGGGGGGTGAGGGCGGGTTTTCTCGCCCCCGCCGCCCCTACCCGTCCCATCCCGTTCCTGGGGGCTGCCGCCCCCAGACCCCTGCTCCGGCCCTGAACGGGCCTTGTCCTCAAACGCCGGACGGGCTGGAAATGCCGCCCGGCACCGAGGATGTGGGTCGGTGGGAAACAAGGCCTGGGCGGCATCGACCTCGGCTGTCGAACGCCGGACGAGCTTGGATACCTGGTCCTGGGGCGGCGGGAAACACGGCCCGGGCTGCACTGGCCCAACCTCGCAACACCGGCGCAGCCACCCCTCACCCCAACCCCAGCGCCCCCTCCAACACCGCCACGATCTCCGCATGCCCGGTCCCCTGATCGACGCCCGCCACCACGTTCCCGTCCCGCACAAGCTCCACGGCCACCCCCTCCGCCCAGCGCCGCGTCACGTACTCGCCGCCGAAGCCGTGCGCGCGCCCCAACCCCGCCCGAAGCTCCGACGCCACGTCCAGCCGAGTCCACCGGCGGGCCTCCGTCAGCGCCTCCCCCCTGGACCCGGCGCCGTGCGCCAGCAGGGACCGTACGCAGGCGGGGGAGCCCCGGCGGGCGGCCGTGACCAGTGGGGGTTCGCCGGTAGGGCCGGGGCGGTTCGGGTCCGCGCCCGCTGTCAGGAGGGCCTCGGACACCGCCGCGTGACCACATCGCAGGGCCCAGGTCAGGGCCGTGAAACCGAACGCCTCCACGGCGTCGGGAACGGCCCCCGAAGCCAGCAGCGCGCGAACAACCTCCGCATGCCCGCCGCAGGCCGCCCCGCACAGAGGGAGGTCCGAGCCCGCGCTCAGCCGGTCGGGCGCGGCACCGGCGGACAGCAGCAGCCGTACGATGCCGGGCGCGTCGCTCACCGCCGCCACATACAGGGCGGTCTGGCCGTCCTCGTCCACCGCTTCCGGGCTCACACCGAGGCGCAGCAGCCGTACGACCGCGTCCTCGTCACCTTCGTACACCGCGGTGAAGAGATCGCGCTCACTGCCGTTCGGAGGTTCTTGCCCGTTCATACCTTCCGACCATCGCTCCCGAAGTGCCCGTGAGGCAAAGGGTTTCGGGGTGAAATGCCCCACGCTTCCCCGATGTCACGTGTCGCACTCCAGCACCGTCCGGCACACCCCGCACCGCGCCCGCACGCGCCCCCGCACCGGCACCCTGATGCGCTGGTGACAGGTCGGACAGGGAAACGAGACCCGCAGCCGCCCGTGCCCATCGGGGACATCAGGGCCACCGGGGGCATCGGGCGTGAAGCTGTACGGGACGATGCCCGGCTGCGCGGCACCCGGCGCGTGCGGGTCCTGGGCATGGCGGCGGTCACGGGCGTAGCGCCGGCGCCCCGCCCAGCCGGCCGCCGTCAGCGGGGGCTGGCGTGTGTCGCGGCGGGCCAGTTCCATGCCCGCCGTGTACGCCGTGTACGCCTGCGGGCTGGTGAACCAGATCGCCGGGTCCTCGTCGAAGACCAGCGCACGCTTGGCCAGGACGTACCCGAACTCCTCCGGGGTGAGATAGCCGAGCTTCTGCGAGGAGGTCGCGTCCTCACGGAAGGCGTCCAGGAGCAGCCAGCCCGCGCCCAGATACGCCGCCGCCGTGTCCGTGAGGATCTCGTTGTCCCGCGTTCCCGGGAACGACAGGTCCAGGCGGTGCAGATAGACGTGCATCACCTCGTGCGCGAGGGCCGCGCCGATGTCCCTGCGATGGGTACGGAAACGGTCGTTCAACTCGATGAAGTACTCGGGCCCAGCCGCCAGTTCGACGTTCGCCGCGTGGGTCATCTCGCGGAAACCGACGATCATGCGCGCGTCGGGGAGCCGGTAGTGGCGCACGATCTCGTGGGCCACGCGCTGCACGCCCGGATACAGGTCGTCGGTGTCGCAGAAGGCCACGTCGACGGGGGCCACGCTGGTCGCGAAGGTGTGAACGGTGTCGTACGACAGCCTCTTGTAGAGCGCGTTGATCGCGGCCCGCACCGTCTCCAGGTGTGGGTAGCCGTGCTCGACCGGTCCGCCGTTCGCCACGTCCATACCCCCAAGACGCCCTGAACTCTTCTCCACGATACGTACCGGAGTGCTGTCAGTGAGAGCGGATTTCCTGCCGTCCGGTTCCGCCAGGGGCACGTGAGATCCGCCCTTGTCCCGCACCCGCATCGATCTTCATACTTGTGTTCTTTGTCATCACACACCCCACACCCGAAGGGACGTACGTTGACCCATACCTCGTCAGCCGGAAGAGGTCTCTCCCTGGTCAAGCGGGCCGCGGCAGTCGGTGCCGCGGCCCTCGCGATCGCGAGCCTCCAGCCGCTCGCCGCCCAGGCCGCGCCAGCGCCCGTCATAGGAGGAACGCCCGCCGCGCAGAACGAGTTCCCGTGGCTGGTGCACCTCTCGATGGGCTGTGGAGGCGCGCTCTACAAGAAGGACGTCGTCCTGACCGCCGCCCACTGCGTGGACGGTTCCGGCGCCAACACGGGCATCACCGTCACCGCCGGGGTCGCCGACCTGAACGCCTCGGGGGCGATCAAGGTCAAGTCGACCAAGGTCCGCCAGGCCCCGGGCTACGACGGCAACGGCAAGGACTGGGCGCTCATCAAGCTCGCCCGGCCGATCAACAAGCCCACACTGAAGATCGCCACGACCACCCAGTACAACCGCGGCACGTTCACCATCGCGGGTTGGGGCGACACCAAGGAGAACGGCGGCACCGGCACCACCAAGCTCCAGAAGGCCACCGTCCCCTACGTCAGCGACGCGGCCTGCAAACTGCGCTACGGCAATCAGCTCGTGCCCGGCGACGAACTGTGCGCCGGCTACCTGGCGGGCGGCGTCGACACCTGCCAGGGCGACTCCGGGGGCCCCATGTTCCGCAAGGACGACACGGGTGCCTGGATCCAGGTCGGCATCGTCAGCTGGGGCTACGGCTGCGCCCGGCCCGGCGTACCCGGCGTCTACTCCCAGGTGTCCACCTTCGCGAAGGACATAGCCCGGGCGGCGTCCGCCCTGTAAGGCTTCCGAATCCGGCGGGGCCCCACGGCCTCGCCGGAATCCGGAAACCTGCACGCACGCGCGCATGCATGGGCGCGGGCACGTCAGTTGCCGCCGGGCTCGACGGGGTTCAGTACCGGCCCCGTCCGCCCGGCGCCCTCCAGCTCCAGCACCCACACCTCGTTCACGCCCTCCCGCAGCACCGGCCCCGGCACATACAGCGAGCGCTGCGGCCCCACGCACCAGTAGCGCCCCAGCCCGAACCCGTTGACCCACACGAACCCGCGCGTCCACCCCGGCAGTTCGAGCAGGGCGTCCCCCGCCCCGAGCACCGTCACGGCCCCCCGGTACAGCCCCGGGGCGTCCTCAGAGGGCAGCCCCGCGAAGGGCACCGCCCGTACGGCAGCCTCCTCGAACGCGTCCAGCCGCAGCCCGCGTGCCCGCACCCCGTGCAGAAACTGCCGCTCGTGCAGCACGCCCCCGGTGATGCCCTTCGGCTCGCCGACGCGCGGCCCGTAGTTGACCCTCCCCAGGGACTCCACCCACAGCTCCACGCGCGCGTGCCCCCCGACCGGCTCCGCGAGCCGCACGTCCCCCTCGCCGAGCACCCCGGCCCGCACCCCGTCGACGTACACCACCGCCAGATCCCGCAGCCCGCGCACCGACAGCGGATACGGCCGCCGGGGTCCCGGAACGGTCACCGTGTAGCGCACGAGACCGCGGTCCACGTCCAGTTCCTCGAACGTGGGCGGCACCGGATGCTCCGTCTCGGGACCACCCAAGGTGTCGAGTACGGCGCTCAGCGGCGCCCAGTCGGTGAGGAGCGCAGTGGCCGGGGCGGCCAAGGGGGAGGGGGCGGGCGGCGGTTCGGGCGGCGGGGTGTCCGCGTACCCGGCGAGGACCTCCCGGAAGCGCCAGAACTTCTCCGTGGGGCGCCCCTGTTCGTCGATCGGGGCGTCGTAGTCGTACGACGTCACGTCCGGCTCCAGAGCGCCCTCGTGGACCTCCCCGAGAGCCGAACCACCGGCCCGGTTCGCGCCTGCCCAGCCCGCGAAGCTCGTACCGCCGTGCGCCACATAGACGTTGACCGACGCCCCGCACTCCAGGATCTCGCCCAGGGCCCGCGCCGCGTCCTCGGGATCCCGTACGACGTGCTCGGCGCCCCAGTGGTCGAACCAGCCGCACCAGAACTCCATGCACATCAGCGGGCCCGTCGGCCGGTGCCGACGCAGCGTCTCGAAGGCCACGCGCGCGTGGGCACCGAAATTCACCGTCGCCAGGACGCCCGGCAGCGAGCCGCCCGTCAGCATGTGGTCCTCCGGACCGTCCGACGTGAACAACGGAACGCTCACACCCCCCGCCCGCAGCAGCCCGGCCAGCCGGTCCAGGTACTCCCGGTCGGAGCCATAGCTGCCGTACTCGTTCTCGACCTGCACCATCAGCACCGGGCCGCCCCGGTCGATCTGCCGCGACACGATCTCCGGGAGGAGACGGCTCAACCAGCGCTCCACGGGACCCAGAAAACGGGCGTCACGCGTGCGCGTGTGCCCCGTCAGCCAGTGCGGGAGGCCGCCGTTCTCCCATTCCGCGCAGATGTACGGGCCCGGCCGCACGATCGCCCACAGCCCCGCCTCCCGCGCCGCGTCCAGGAACCGGCCCACCTGCCCGACATCGCGGAAGTCACCGGGACGCGGCTCGTGCAGGTTCCACGGAACGTACGTCTCCACGCAGTTGAGGCCCATCGCCCGCAGCATCGCCAGCCGGTGCGCCCACTGCTCCTCGTGCACCCGGAAGTAGTGCAGCGCCCCGGACAGCAGCCGCACCGGGCGTCCGTCCAGCAGAAAGTCCGTGTCCCCCACCGTGAACTCGCTCATGTGCCCCACCCTCACCCCTGGCGGCCGACAGCGTCCATGGACAAAGATCAGCGCCAGTTGGACCGGGCTGTCGGCGGCTCTCTACCGTCGGCGGAGGAGACGACCACGGCACAGGCGGGAGGAACGCGGATGTACCGCACCTGGATGCGCTTCTTCAGCCCCGCGCCCGCCCACCACCGGCTCGGCCTCGTCTGCCTCGGTGTCGGCCTCCAGCACGGCGCCCTGCCCACCGTCGGACCGCGCGTCCTCGACCACCACGTGGCCGTCGTCGTCAGCGGCGGCCGCGGCTGGTTCCAGGGCGCCGACGGACACCGCCGGCCCGTCACCGCGCCCACCCTGATCTGGCTCACCCCCGGCGCGGCCCACCACTACGGGCCCGACCCCGACACCGGCTGGGACGAGGCGTTCGTCGACTTCACCGGACCCGCCACCGCCACGTACGCCGAACTCGGCTACATCGAACCCGAGCGACCCCTCGTACCCCTCACCGACGCCGGCCCCGCCCGGGCGGTGATCGGGCGCATGGCCCGCGCCGCACGCCGCGACAACCCCATCCTGGAGGTCGAGACGGCCGCCGCCGTACACGAACTGCTCGTCGCCCTGCGCCGCACCCGCGCCGACCTCGCACCCGACGGCGACCAGGTCCTCGCCGCCCTCGCCCGCGACGCCTGCCGGCCCCTGACCGTCGCCGAACACGCGGCCCGGCACGGCATGACCCCCGCCGAACTGCGCACCGCGGTACGACGGGGCGCCGGATGCAGCCCCAAGGACTACCTCCTCGGCGTCCGGCTGGGCCGCGCCAAGGAACTCCTCGCCGCCACCGAACTGCCCGTCGCCGCCGTCGCCCGCCGCGTCGGCTACGACGACCCCGCGTACTTCTCCCGCCTCTTCACCCGCCGCGTCGGCATGGCCCCCGTCCACTTCCGCGCCCAACAGGGACGCACCGTCCCCGGCGGCTGGAGCGACCGCGTCCCCGACCCCGCCGACCCGCCGATGATCGAACACCCGCACACGACGTAACACCGAGATCCCGCCTACCTCACCCACCCCGCGAAAACCCGACGCCCCACGAGCCCGTCCAATGCGCGCCACGTAATGTGGACGCCCATGACCACCAGCAACAACCGTGAAGTCGACCCCGCGATCCGCGCGGAACTCGGCCGGCTGCGCGAGAGCATCGACAACATCGACGCCGCCGTCGTCCACATGCTCGCGGAGCGCTTCAAGTGCACCCAGCAGGTCGGCCACCTCAAAGCCGCACACCAACTGCCTCCCGCCGACCCGAACCGCGAGGCCCAGCAGATCGCCCGTCTGCGCCGACTCGCCGAAAGCGCCAACCTCGACCCCGCGTTCGCCGAGAAGCTCCTCAACTTCATCATCGCCGAGGTGATCAGACACCACGAGCGCATTGCCGACGACGCCCTGAACGGCGGGAAACCGCCGGTGAATTGACCCCCGGGGCGTGACAGCCGGGCACCCGTGGAGGCATGCTGCGCTGTGCACTCCTTGTGCACTCGTAGTCAGCCGACGAGCACTGCGCGTCAGCACCACGGGTTACCTGCTGGTTGCCCACCCGGGAGGGGACGTCGGGCCATGCCGTCGGATGCCAAGATCCTCATCGTCGACGACCACGAGGACACCCTGTACGCCCTGGAGAGCGCCCTGGCCCCGCTCGGCTACCTGCTCGCCCGCGCCACCAGCGGCGACGAGGCGCTCAAACAGGTACTGCGCGGCCAGGTCGGCCTCCTCCTGCTCGACGTCCGCATGCCTGGCGTCAGCGGCCTCGACGTCGTGCGCTATATGCGCCGCCTCGAACAGACCCAGCACATCCCCGTCGTCCTGCTCACCGGCTTCGGCCCCGACGCCGAACTCACCTCCACCGCGTTCCGCCTCGGCGTCGCCGACCTCGTCATGAAACCCATCGACCCCTGGACCCTGCGCACCAAGGTCCGCTACCTCTACGACGCCCACCGCCGCCACCTGGCCCTCGAACAGGAGGTGCGGGAACTCCGCGCCCTCGTCAAGGATCACGACGTACTCACCCGCACCCTGGAGGAGGACCGCACCTAGGCACCGCGAACGGCCCACAAACCGCCCACAAACGGCCTCACAGGCCGGACCGGAGGCAGGGGCGCACGCACGGACGAACCACGTGTACCGATCCGCCCCTGTGCCCTGTCAGCGGCATCAGGCAGCATGTCCTCCATGTCCGTACTGACGCGCGACGAAGCGCAAGCCCGTGCCACCCTCCTGGACGTCCACCGGTACACGGTCGAACTCGACCTCACCACCGGGGACGACACCTTCGACTCCCGCACCGTGATCCGCTTCGCGGTGACGGCGGGCCACACCGGCGCGGACACATTCGTCGAGGTCAGGCCCGCCGAGCTGCGCTCCGCCACCCTCGACGGCCACCCCCTGGACCCCAGCAGCCTCAGCGACGGCCGACTGCCCCTGACGGGCCTCGCCGAGGGCGAACACGAACTGCGCGTGGACGCCGCGATGCGCTACTCCCGCACCGGCGAGGGCATGCACCGCTTCACCGACCCCGCCGACGACGAGACCTACCTCTACACCCAGATGTCCCTGGAGGACGCGGCAGCCGTCTTCGCCAACTTCAACCAGCCCGACCTCAAGGCCGTCTTCGAGTTCACCGTGCGCGCCCCCGAGGGCTGGACCGTCCTCGCCAACGGCATCACCACCGAAACCGCAGACGGACTCTGGCAGGCCGCCCCCACCCCCCGCATCTCCACCTACCTCGTCGCCGTCGCCGCCGGCCCCTGGCACTCCGTCCGCAGCGAACACCGCGGCCTCCCCTTCGGCCTCCACTGCCGCCGCTCCCTCGCCCCCCACCTCGACACCGACGCCGACGAACTCCTCGACATCACGCGCGCGTGCTTCGACCGCTACCACGAGAAGTTCGAGGAGCCCTACCCCTTCGACTCCTACGACCAGGCGTTCGTCCCCGAATTCAACTTCGGCGCCATGGAGAACCCCGGCCTCGTCACCTTCCGCGACGAGTTCGTCTACCGCTCCGCCGTCACCGACACCGAACGCCAGACCCGCGCCATGGTCATCGCCCACGAAATGGCCCACATGTGGTTCGGCGACCTCGTCACCCTCCAATGGTGGGACGACATCTGGCTCAACGAGTCCTTCGCCGAGTACATGGGCTACCAGACCCTCACCGAAGCCACCCGCTTCACCGACACCTGGACCGACTTCGGCGTCTCCCGCAAAGCCTGGGGCTACGACGCCGACCAACGCCCCTCCACCCATCCCGTCGCCCCCGAAGCCGTCGACGACACCGCCGCCGCCCTCGTCAACTTCGACGGCATCTCCTACGCCAAGGGCGCCTCCGCCCTGCGCCAACTCGTCGCCTGGCTCGGCGAGAAGGACTTCCTCGCCGGCATCAACACCCACTTCGCCCGCCACCGCTTCGGCAACGCCACCCTCGCCGACTTCATCGACTCCCTCGCCGCCGCCACCGAGCGCGACGTCCACGCCTGGGCCGACGCCTGGCTGCGCACCACCGGCGTCGACACCCTCACCCCCCGCCTCACCAACGGCGACGCCGGCGGCCACACCCTCACCGTCCGCCACGACGGCAGCCGCCCCCACCGCGTCGCCATAGGCCTCTACGACCACGACGTCGCCGGCGACGGCACCCTCACCCTCCGCGAACGCCTCGACCTCGACATCCCGCAGGACGCCCCGCACCCCATCGGCAAGCGCCCCGCCCTGCTCCTCGTCAACGACGGCGACCTGACCTACGCCAAGGTCCGCTTCGACCCCGAATCCTTCAAAACCGTCCGCACCGCCCTCTCCGGCCTCCCGGACCCGCTCACCCGCGCGGTCGTCTGGAACGCCCTGCGGGACGCCGTACGCGACGGCCAGTTCCCGCCCGCGGACTATCTGGAGACCGTCCGCGCCCACCTCCCGCGCGAAACGGACCTCGCCCTCGTCCAAGGCGTCCTCACCTTCGCGTCGACCGTCGTCGCCGACCGCTACCTGCCCCCGCAGGAACGGCCCGCCGCCCTCGCCACCCTCGCCTCCCTGTGCCGCGACCTCATCCGCCGCACCGAGGACGGTGACCACCCCGGCCTGCGCCTCATCGCCGTACGCCACTTCATCGCCGTCGCCGCCCACCCCGACACCATCGCCGCCTGGCTCGCCGACGGCACCGTCCCCGGCGGCCCCGAACTCGACCCCGAACTGCGCTGGCGCGTCCTGGCCCGGCTCGCCGTACTCGGCGCCACCGACGAGACGGAGATCGACGCGGAACTCGCCCGCGACCCCAGCGCCTCCGGCCAGGAAGGCGCCGCCCGCTGCCGCGCCGCCCTGCCCGACCCCGAGTCCAAACTCCGGGCCTGGGAACAGATGTTCACCTCGGACGCGCTCTCCAACTACCTCTTCGTCGCCACCGCCCAGGGCTTCTGGCAGCCCGAACAGACCGACCTCACCGAGGAGTACGTCAAGCGGTACTGGACCGACGCCGTCGCCGTCGCCACCCACCGAGGCCCCGCCATCGCCGACGCCGCCGGCCGCTGGGCCTTCCCCGCCCACGCAGTCACCCCCGAGACCCTCCGCCTCGGCGAGAAGTGCCTGCGCGACGCCGCCCCGATACCGTCCCTGCGCCGCAAACTCGCCGACCAACTC
Organism: Streptomyces sp. NBC_00576; assembly: GCF_036345175.1. Classification (NCBI taxonomy): domain Bacteria; kingdom Bacillati; phylum Actinomycetota; class Actinomycetes; order Kitasatosporales; family Streptomycetaceae; genus Streptomyces; species Streptomyces sp. NBC_00576. The sequence continues at coordinate 8,483,803 of NZ_CP107780.1, forward strand.
GACGACCTGGCACGCGCACTGCGCGTCCGGGAAGGAGCCCGGGAACAGGCGTAACGCCCGGTGGGGCATGGGGGCCCACCCCATGCCCCACACACCTCCCGACGGCAACCCCCGTACCCCCTTTCGGGTTCCGATCGTTGGTCTTCCCGGGCGCGTCGCCCCCGCCCCGTCCAAGCTGGAACTCCCCAGCCACGCGCCCCGGGAGGACCACCATGCGCACGCCGCCCCTCGCCTCAGGCGCCGAAGGCCCCGACGCCCTGCGGCCGTTGCTCGACACGGTCCTCGACGCGCTCGCGGACGGCGGACACGCGCGCGGCGGCCCCCTCCCCGCCGGCGGCCCCGAAACCGTCGCCCAGCGCATACGCGACGCAGTCGGTGACGTACTGCCCGACAAGGGCGACCCCAACGCCCTCTACGACCTCGTACGCGCCCTCGCCGAAGGCGCCGCCGACCCCGCCCACCCCCACTGCGCAGCCCACCTCCACTGCCCGCCCCTCGCCGTCGCCACCGCCGCCGACCTCGCCGCCAGCGTCCTCAACCCCTCCCTCGACTCCTGGGACCAGGCCCCGGCCGCCTCCGAACTGGAAACCCTCGTCACCCGCACGCTCGCCGCCGAGACCGGCGCCGCTGACGCCCTCGTCACCACCGGCGGCACCGAATCCAACCAACTCGCCCTGCTCCTCGCCCGCGAGACACACCCAGGCGTCCGCCTCGTACACGGCGCCAACGCCCACCACTCCCTGCCCCGCGCCGCCTGGCTCCTCGGACTCCCCGAACCCGTCACAGTCCCCGCCCCCGCCGGCACCCTCGACCCCGCCGCCCTCGACGAGGCACTGACGGAACTGCCCGGCCCCCGCGGCTCACTCCTCGTCGCCGCCACCGCCGGCACCACCGACGCCGGACTCATCGACCCGCTGCCCCAGATCGCCGCCCTCTGTGCAGCTCACGGCGCCCGGCTCCACATCGACGCCGCCTACGGAGGCGGACTCCTCTTCAGCGAACGCCACCGCCCCAAACTGACCGGCCTCGAACACGCCGACACCGTCACCCTCGACCTGCACAAACTCGGCTGGCAACCCGTCGCCGCGGGCCTCCTCACCGTAAAAAACCCCCACGACCTCACCGCACTCGCCCACCACGCCGACTACCTCAACGCCGACGACGACACCGAAGCAGGCCTCCCCGACCTCCTCGGCCGCTCCCTGCGCACCACCCGACGACCCGACATCCTCAAAATCGCCGCCACCCTCAAAACCCTCGGCCGCGAAGGACTCGGCGCCCTCGTCGACCAGGTCTGCGCCCACGCCCACGAGTTCGCCCGCCTCGTCCAGACCCACCCCGGCTTCGAACTCCACGCCCCACCCACCATCAGCACCGTGCTCTTCCGACCCGGCGAAGCGACCGACGACGCCGTCGCCGACATACGCCGAAAACTCCTCCACGACGGCCGCGCCGTCCTCGGCCGCGCCCACCTCGACGGCCGCCTCTGGCTCAAGGTCACCCTCCTCAACCCCCACACCCGGCCGGACGACCTGGCCGCACTCCTGAAGCTGGTGGAAGGAAACACCTCCTGATGACACCCCCCACACCCCCCACGCCCGCCGACAGCCCAGCCGCCACCCCCGCCCGCCCCGACCCGAACGCCCCCCACGACCTCGTCGGCATCGGCATCGGCCCCTGCAACCTCTCCCTCGCCGCGCTCGCCCAGCCCCTCCCCGAACTCGACACCGTCTTCTACGAACAACACCCCCGCTTCGACTGGCACCCCGGACTCCTCATCGACGGCTCCACCGTCCAAGTCCCCTTCCTCGCCGACCTGGTCACCCTCGCCGACCCCGCCAGCCCCTGGTCCTTCCTCAGCTACCTCAAAAGCCGCGACCGGCTCTTCCCGTTCTACTTCGCCGAGCGCTTCCACATGCAACGCGCCGAATACGACGCCTACTGCCGCTGGGTCAGCCAGAACCTCCCCCGACTCCACTTCGGACACCAGGTCGACGCCGTCCGCTGGAACCCCGAACGAGACGTGTTCGAAGTCGACTTCACCCAACTCGACGCCGACGGAGAAGCCGAAGCACTCGGCCGGACCTACACGAAGAACGTCGTCCTCGGCATCGGCAGCGAACCCCACATCCCCGAACCCCTCAAACCACTCGTCGAAGCCCCCACCGTGCCCGTCCTGCACGCAGCCGACTACCTCGCCCACCGCGACCGGCTCCTCACCGCCGAACACATCACCGTCATCGGCTCAGGACAGACCGGCGCCGAGATCTTCCTCGACCTCCTCCGCCACCGCCCCGCCGGCCGCGAGAAAATCCACTGGCTGGGACGCACCGAAGCCTTCGCCCCCATGGAGTACTCCAAACTCGGCCTCGAACACTTCACCCCCGACCACACCCGCTACTTCCACGCCCTCACCGAACCCGTACGCGACCGCCTCGTCGCCGCCCAATGGCAACTCCACAAAGGCATCAGCGCCGACACCATCGCCGCCATCCACGACGAGCTCTACCACCGCACCCTCCACGGCGGCTGGCCCGAAACCGTCCTCACCCCCGGCGTCCACGTCCGCACCGCCGGCCGCGTCGCCACCACCAAAATCGAACTCCACCTCGAACACACCCAGCAGGGCACCCGCTCCCGCCTCACCACCGACGCCGTCGTCCTCGCCACCGGCTACCGCGACCGCCCCCTCGACCGCATCCTCGCCGGCCTCGACCCCTACCTCCGCCGCGACAACGCCGAACGCCCCCGCATCGACGAACAGTTCAGACTCGTCCTCGACCCCGCCATCACCGGATCAGGCAGCCACGTCTACGTCCAGAACGCCGAACTCCACACCCACGGCGTCGGCACCCCCGACCTCGGACTCGTCGCCTGGCGCAGCGCCGCCATCCTCAACTCCCTCACCGGCAACACCCCCTACCCCCAGCCCACGAGAACCGCCTTCACCACCTTCGGCCTCGAACAACCACTGCCCGCGGTCCCCACCCCCCGGCAGAGCCAGGAACGAGAAAAGGGCCAGCACCATGTGCTGACCCCCCTCGTCGACGGAATCTGACGCAACCCGCCGCCTACCGCAGACCGGTGACTAGAAAACCGGCGTACCGTCCCGCGTCAACTTCCAGTCCACCGACGCGAACTCCTTCGGATCCAGCACACCCTTCGCCGTCACCCACTCGGAGATCCGCGTCCGGATCTCCGTCGACTCCGACCACAACTCCTGCGCCGACGCCACATGCGGGAACGCCCCACCACCGTTGGCACGGTAGTTGTTCACCGCGAACACGAACTGCTGGGTGTCATCCAGCGCCACACCGTTGTAGCTGAGGTTCTTGATCCGCGAACCGACCGCCTGCGCGATGTCGATGTCGTACGTCACCCCCGACACATAGTCGTAGTTGTAGTCAGGCCGACTCCCCGCGTTGGTCAACTTCTCCACATCGACCACCGCGCCCGCCGCCGTCTGCACGAAATACTGCGCCGAGTACTCCAGGTACGCCCGCACCTGCGCACCCGTCAGCAACTTCGCGACCAGCGTGTTGTCGTACACATACAGACTCGACAGATCCCGGATCGTCACCTCGCCGGCCGGGATCTCCGACGTCCGCGAGAACGGCGACGCCTGCGCGATCACCGGCAGCGACGCATACGACGTCCCCACCAGCGCCGCCTTCACGACGTCCTCCTGGACCTTCGTGATCAGGTCGATGATCGGAGCGTCCTTGTAACGCGCCTCCACCGTCGTCAACGTGTCCGTCGCCGTACCGACCACCTGATTGACGTACGCCACGACCACATCGTGCTCGTCCTTCAGCAGCTTCGTGATCCTCGGATCGTCCGCGACCGTCTTCGAGTCACGCACAGTCGCCGAGACCGACTCGACAGCCCACTTGCCCTTCTCGAAAACCAGCTCGACATCGAACAACGACAACCGCTCCGCGTACGCCAGCGGCTCCGACAGCACCACCGTCTTCCCGGTCGCCGTGTTGGTGACCTTCAGCTCGGCGATCTCCGTGTGCGCGTGCCCCACCAGAATCGCGTCGATGCCCGGCACCTGCTGCGCCACGAGCGCCGCCGAGTTCTCGACGTACGGCAGCTGGTCACCGTACGAAGAAGTCCCCGACGACCCCGAGTGCGCCGACACCACAACAACATCGGCGCCCATCGAACGCAGCTTCGGCACCCACTTCGCCGCCTGCTCCTCCAGACCCGGGAACGTCAGCTTCCCCTGCACATACGCCTTGTCCCAGATCGCGATACCCGGGTTCGTCAGCCCCAGCACAGCCACCTTGACCGGCGGAGCACCCTTCACCCGGAACGTCTTCATGAAGTACGGAGGGAAAGCGGGCTTCAACGTCTTCGCGTCCAGCGCGTTCGCACCCAGCAGCGGGAAACGGCACTGCGACTCGAACTTGCGCAGCGTCTCGATGCCGTAGTTGAACTCGTGGTTGCCGAGCGCCACAGCGTCGTACCCGATGGCGTTCATCGCCTGCGCCATCGGATGCACCGGACCACCCTTGGCGGTGATCGGGTCCACCTTCGCGTAGTAGTACGTCAGCGGGGTGCCCTGAATCGTGTCGCCCGCGTCGAGCAGCAGCGTGTTGCAACGCCCCTTCTCCCTACGCACCTGCTCCACCAGCGTCGAGATACGGGCCAGCCCTTGCGCGTTGCCCTTCGCGTCGGTGTACTCCGCGTTCTTGAAGTAGTCCCAGTTGAAAATGTGCCCGTGCAGGTCGGTCGTGCCCATCACGGTCAGGGAGTACCGCTTCCCAGGCTTCACGGGCTTCTTCGCCTCCGCGGCCTGCGCCACCGGAGCCGCGACAGCACCGGTCAGCGCCACCCCCGCCCCGGTCACAGCGGACTTCGTCAGGAACTTCCGGCGGTTCAACGGCATGTTTCGGGCTCCTCGGGGAATGGTCAACGACGCGCGTAGATTCTGACCCGAGCATGACCGACGGCAACAGCCCCCGAAGGTTTCGATCTGGTGACCGGCGGACTCCACAACGCGATCCGCAACCGCCCTACGAGTGTCAGAGTGGGACGTATGACCTCCACCCCGGAGCACCCCACCGCCGTCCCCTACGGCACCCCCGACGCCCCCCGCATCGCCGTCCGCGGCGAAGCCCACCTCGAAGTCGACCCCGAGATCGCCCGCATTGGCATCACGGTCGGCGCAAGGGGCACGGACCGCCGCTCGGCACTGGCCGACCTCACCCGCCGCAACACCACCGTCCTCGACCTGGTGAAAACATACGGCGACGCCGTGGAACGCCTCGACACAGGAGCCTTCTCCATCGCCCCGGAACTCACCAAACACGGCCGCGGAGAACGCGTCCGCGCCTACCACGGCCGCGTCCACCTCACCGCCGAACTCACCGACTTCACCGCCCTCGGCGAACTGACCAGCAAACTCGCCGACCTGGACCTCACCGGGGTCGACGGCCCCTGGTGGGCCCTGCGCCCCGATTCCCCGGCCCACCGCGACGCCCGCCGACAGGCAGTGCGGGAAGCGGTGCAACGGGCTCGCGAGTACGCGGAAGCCCTGGGCACCACCTTGGCGGCCCTGGTGGAACTGGCGGACGTGGGCGCCGAGGCCACACAGCCCATGGGGTACGAGGCCCAGTCACGCTCCCTGCACCGCGCGGCCTTCGCCGGCGCAGCGGTCGCGGACGAGGCGGCACCACTCGACCTGGAACCGCAGCGCCAACAGGTCTACGCACAGGTGAACGCCCGCTTCACCATGGTGCCGCCGCGGCTGTGAACAAGGGCGAACAGGCCGCTCAAATGCTCATCAGAGCGACGCCGCGCACACTTAAACGGTTGTCAACAACCCTTCACGCAACGGTTGTTGAGTAGTCATGCGGCGCCAATTCCCTACCCACCGGTAAGGCCTACGCTCGAAGTATGCGCCGAGCAAAGATCGTCTGTACCCTGGGCCCCGCCACCGACTCGTACGACCAGATCAAGGCACTGGTCGACGCCGGAATGGACGTAGCCCGCTTCAACCTCAGCCACGGCACCCACGCCGAACACGAGGTGCGCTACCAGCACGTCCGCAAGGCCGCCGACGAAACCGGCCGCAGCATCGGCCTCCTCGCCGACCTTCAAGGCCCGAAGATCCGACTCGGCCGCTTCACCGAAGGCCCCGTACTCCTTGAACGCGGCGACACCTTCACCATCACCGTCGAAGAAGGCATCGAAGGCACCCAGCACATCTGCACAACCACCTACGCAGGCCTCGCCACCGACGTCACCCCCGGCGAACGCATCCTCGTCGACGACGGCAAAGTCTGCCTCGAAGTCACCGCCGTCGACGGACCCCGCGTCCACACCGAAGTCGTCGAAGGCGGAGTCATCTCCGACCACAAAGGCCTCAACCTCCCCGGCGTAGCGGTCTCCGTCCCCGCCCTCTCCGACAAGGACGAAACAGACCTGCGCTGGGCGCTGCGCACCGGGTTCGACGTCGTCGCCCTCTCCTTCGTCCGCAGCGGCCGCGACATCGACGACGTCCACCGCATCATGGACGAGGAACACCGCCGCCTCCCCGTCATCGCCAAGGTCGAGAAGCCCCAGGCCGTCGACGCGATCGACGACATCGTCGCCGCCTTCGACGGCATCATGGTCGCCCGCGGCGACCTCGGTGTCGAGATGCCCCTGGAACAGGTCCCCATCGTCCAGAAGCGCGCGATCAAACTGGCGAAGCGCAACGCCAAGCCGGTCATCGTCGCCACCCAGATGCTCGACTCGATGATCGAGAACTCCCGCCCGACCAGGGCTGAAGCGTCGGATGTCGCGAACGCGGTCATCGACGGCACGGACGCGGTGATGCTGTCCGGCGAGACGAGTGTGGGCAAGTACGCGATCGAGACGGTCCGTACGATGGCGAAGATCGTGGAGGCGGCCGAGGAGGACATCCTGGCCAAGGGCCTCCCTCCCCTCACGGAACGCAACAAGCCCCGCACCCAGGGCGGAGCGGTGGCCCGTGCGGCGGCCGAGATGGGCGACTTCCTCGGCGCGAAGTTCCTGGTGGCGTTCACCCAGTCCGGCGACACGGTGAAGCGCCTGTCCCGGTACCGGTCCCCGATCCCGCTCCTGGCCTTCACCCCGGACCCGGCGACCCGGTCCCAACTGACGCTGACATGGGGAGTGGAGACGTTCCTCGGCCCGCATGTCGAGTCGACGGACGCGATGGTCGACCAGGTGGACGAGTTGTTGTTGAAATACGGGCGGTGCCAGAAAGGCGACGTGGTGGTGATCACGGCCGGCTCGCCGCCCGGGGTTTCCGGGTCCACCAACCTGGTGCGCGTGCACCACATCGGCGAGGACGACAGCCCCAAGTAGGCGTCCACTGAAGGGCCCTTCGCGGGTCAGTGCTTCGGGCCCACGTGGGCGTCCATCAGGGCTACGGAGGCTTTGCGGGCGACGGAGATGTTCTGGGCGTTCGGTTGTTTCCAATCGACCCCGACTTTGTCGAGGGTGTCGGTGTAGAGCCGCCTGATGTCGGCCGAGAGGTTCGTGAAGAAGTAGCGCGGATACTCGTAGCGCTTGCGTTCACCGGCGATGACCTTCTCGGTCCAGTTGGTGATTCGGCAGCCGTCGGAGTGGACGAGTCCCCGGATGAACTCCCATGGGTGCGAGTCGACGATTGCCTGCTGCCAGTCGTCGAGAACGATCCGGCGCTCGTGCTTCTTGCCGGGTCCGTGCTGTGGGAAGAAGCAGGGCCAGTGGGCGCTGTAGCCGACCACGGAAACGTAGCCCTGGGCTTGGACTCGGTACGCGCGCTTTCCCGGGTTGAGCGTCTGTACGGCCGCTTCGCACGCGTCGATCAGACCGGGCCACGCGTCCGCGCACGCGATGCGCAGGTAGTGCCCCGTGCGCGGATGGGCGCTGATACACCCGTCGCCGAGGTACAGGCCAAGCAGGTAGGAATAGGCGGCTGTGTCTTCGGGGTGGCTCGGGACAGGCCGACATCGGACGCACGGGCTCACCTGCATACGCGGTAACGGGTCCATTCGCGTCTGCCAGGAGCGGATCGCGGCCCGGGATATCCCCGTCTCCTTGCTGACGGAGTTCAGGCTGCGTCCCTGACCCACCAGCACCAGAGCTCGCTTGCGAGTGCCAATGTCGTACATGCGGACAGCCTGTGGGAGTGATCGCGGCGACGCGCAGCAAAAAGCGGATGTTCACCAGAACGGGAACATCCGCTTCTTGAGGGAAACCTTGGAATTCAAGGAAAAGTGCCCCAGGTGGGATTCGAACCCACACTGTCCGCTGTTTGAGAGCGGCCTCTCTAACCGGTTGGAGTACTGGGGCCTTAGAAAGGAAGAGGGAGTGCGACCCCTCGGGCACCCACCTTACCGCAGCTAGGTACGCTCTTGGGAGCAGCACCCCTGCCCTGATCAAGGAGCCCCCGTGACCGCCCCCGAGTCGCCCCAGCCCGCAGACGCGCCCGACGACGACAAGTCGCACGTGCCTCCGCTGACGACCCGTGTCGTCATTGCCGAGGACGAGGCGCTCATCCGGCTCGATCTCAAGGAGATGCTCGAAGAGGAGGGCTACTCCGTCGTCGGCGAGGCCGGTGACGGTGAGGAGGCCGTGGAGCTGGCCCGGCTGCACCGGCCCGACCTCGTCATCCTCGATGTGAAGATGCCCAAGCTCGACGGCATCTCGGCGGCCGAGAAGATCGCCGAGGAGTCCATCGCTCCGGTGCTGATGCTGACCGCGTTCTCGCAGCGCGACCTCGTCGAGCGGGCCAGGGACGCCGGGGCCATGGCGTACCTGGTGAAGCCGTTCAGCAAGAGCGATGTCGTGCCGGCGATCGAGATGGCCGTCTCGCGCTTCAACGAGCTGCGGACGCTGGAGAAGGAGATCGAGGATCTCACTCAGCGTCTGGAGACCCGCAAGCTGGTCGACCGTGCCAAGTCGGTCCTGCAGACGGAGTACGGGCTGTCCGAGCCCGCCGCGTTCCGGTGGATCCAGAAGACGTCGATGGACCGGCGTATGTCGATGCAGCAGGTCGCGGAGGCGGTCATCGCGGACGCCGAGGAGAAGAAGGCCGCCAAGGGCTGACGCAGCCACAGACGGGCGTACGAGTACCGCACACGAGGAGGCCCGCACCCCCTGAGAACAGGGGGTGCGGGCCTCCTCGTGCATACCGTCGTCGAAGGACTCAGTCCTCGCCGAGGTACGCCTTTCTGACCGAGTCGTCGTGCAGCAGGTGCTGGCCGGTGCCGGAGAGCACGATGTTGCCGACTTCCATGACGTGTCCCTGGTCGGCGAGGGAGAGCGCCGCCTGGGCGTTCTGCTCGACGAGGAGGATGGTCGTGCCGGATGCCTTGAGTTCGGCGATGGTGGCCATGATCTTCTGCATCATGATCGGGGAGAGACCCATGGAGGGCTCGTCGAGCATGAGCAGTTTGGGCTGGGACATCAGGGCGCGCCCCATGGCGAGCATCTGCTGTTCGCCGCCGGAGAGGGTTCCCGCGGCCTGCTTCCTGCGTTCCCCGAGGATGGGGAAGAGGTCGTAGGCGCGCTGGATGTCCTTCTCGATGCCTGCCTTGTCGGTGCGTAGGAACGCTCCGAGCTGGAGGTTTTCGGTGATCGTCAGCCGGGGGAAGATGTGGCGTCCCTCGGGTGAGTGGGCGAGGCCGAGGGCGACGATCTTGTGGGCGGGGACGCCGGTGATCGGCTTGCCGTCGAAGAGGACGCGGCCGCTGCTGGGCTTGAGGAGCCCGGAGAGGGTGCGCAGGGTGGTGGTCTTGCCGGCGCCGTTGGTACCGATGAGGGTGACGATCTGGCCGGCTTCGACGGTGAAGGAGATGCCCTTGACGGCTTCGATCTTGCCGTAGGCGACCTTGAGGTCTTCGACCTCTAGCAGCGCGGTCACTTGGCGGGTCCTTCCGTGCTGGTGTTGCTCGGCGCTCCGGCGGCTTCGGCCGCTTCGACTTCGGCGATCTCTTCGGCGCCGGGGGCGCCTTCGAAGGGTGTGCCGAGGTAGGCGGCGATGACGCGGTCGTCGTTCTGGACGACTTCCGAGGTGCCTTCGACGATCTTTTCACCTTGGACGAGACAGGCGACGCGGTCGCTCAGGTTGAAGATGAAGCGCATGTCGTGCTCGATGACGAGGACGGCCATGCCTCGGTCGCGGATGGCGAAGACGAGGTCTTCGGTGGCCCGTGTCTCCTGGGGGTTCATGCCGGCGGTGGGCTCGTCCAGGAGGAGGAGGCCGGGTTCGCTTGCCATGGCCCGGGCGATTTCGAGCTTGCGCTGTTCGCCGTAGGGGAGGTTGCGGGAGAGGTGGTCGGCCTTGTGGGCGAGGCCGATGAACTCGAGGAGTTCCATGGCGCGTTCGCGGGAGGTGGCTTCGGCTTTGCGGAAGCCGGGGCCGCGGAGGATGGCCGACCAGAGGCCTTCCTTGGTTCTGGTGTGGCGGCCTACGAGGACGTTTTCCAGGACGGTCATGTTGGCGAAGAGCCTGATGTTCTGGAAGGTGCGGGCGATGCCGGCGCTGGTCACGAGGTGGGGCTTGGGCGGGAGGACCGTGCCCTTGTAGGAGACCTTGCCTTCGGTGGGGACGTACAGGCCTGTCAGGCAGTTGAAGAAGGTGGTCTTGCCTGCGCCGTTGGGGCCGATGAGGCCGACGATCTCGCCGCTGTTGACGGTGAGGTCGACGTTGCGTACGGCGGTGAGGCCGCCGAAGCGCATGGTGACGCCGGTGGCTTCGAGGACGGGGCTGGTGGCCGTGGTGGTGGTCATGCGGGTCACGCCCCTGCCTTGGTGACGCCGACGGTGGTGTCGGGGAGGCCGGTTTCTGGGGTGTCGAGTTGGTCTGTCTCGTGGAATTCGAGCTGGCGGCGCCGGTTGGCGATGATGCCTTCGGGCCGGAAGCGCATGAGGACCACGAGTGCGATGCCGAAGGCGAAGAGCTGGTACTCCTTGAGGAAGCCGAGCTTCTCGGGGAGGAGGTAGAGGAGTGTGGCGCCGAGGATGGGGCCGTTGACGGTGCCCATGCCGCCGAGGACTACTGCGGCGAGCAGGAAGGCGGAGTTCGGCGGGACGGAGCCGGCGAACTGGTAGGGGGCGGGGTTGACGCTGTAGCCGACGTGGGCGCTGACCGTGCCGGCGAGGCCGGCGAGGGACGCGCCGAGTGCGAAGGCGATGAGCTTGACGCGGAAGCCGTTGATGCCCATGGCGGTGGCGGCGGTCTCGTCTTCGCGGATGGCGATCCAGGAGCGGCCGATGCGGGAGTCCGCTGCCCTGTTGAAGACGACCACGACGATCGCGGTGATGATCAGCATCAGCAGGAAGTAGTTCGCGAACCGGCCGAGGGTGATCGAGCCGATGTCGTGTGAGGTCCCGAAGTTGAAGCCGAAGATCTCCAGGTCGGGGATCATCGAGATGCCGTTGGGGCCGTTGGTGACGTTCGGGCCGGAGGTGCCGTCGAGGTTGTTGACGGTGATGCGGAAGATTTCTCCGAAGCCCAGGGTGACGATCGCGAGGTAGTCGCCGCGCAGTCGCAGGGTGGGGGCGCCGATGAGGACGCCGAAGACGAGTGAGGCGAGCATGCCGGTGAGCATGGCGGCCCAGAAGGGGAACTGGACGCCGGAGAACCGGGAGAACTCGGAGCCGGAGACCAGGGCCGCGGCGTAGGCGCCGACGCCGAGGAAGGCGACGTATCCGAGGTCGAGAAGTCCGGTGAGGCCGACGACGATGTTGAGGCCGAGGGCGACGGTGGCGACGACGAGGATGTTCACGCCGATGTTGGCGTTGTGCTCGTCGTTCTCGACGAAGGGGAAGAGCGCCGCGGCGAGGAATGCCATGGAGGTGGCGAATCCCTTGTGGCGGGCGTTGAGTTCCGAGATGCGGTCGAAGAGGCCGGCGGTGAGCAGTGCCCAGGCGCCGAAGACGACCAGCAGCAGGTAGCCGAGGAACGTTTCGCTGGCCTCCGGGTCGACGCCGATGCCGTAGGCGAAGACGACCAGCGCGAGGGCGGTGGCGGCGGAGATCACGAGGCGTTCGACCCAGCCGGGGAGGCTGCTCGCCGCGGGGATGTTCTCGGGCTTGGTGAGGTAGCTCTTGAACGTGTCGCCGGGCCGGGGGAGCGCGAGGGCGCCGAGCAGGGCCACCAGTGAGGAGATCGCGGCGACGTAGGCGCCGGGGTCGAGGGCTACGAGGCCCTTGAGGTCGACGGCGATCGCAATGGTGGTGAACCAGCTGACGGCGAAGGCGGAGGCGGCGGCGAGGGCGACGGGCGCGGTGGCGCCTGCCGGGTTGAGCCAGTTGAGGCCGCGTACGTTCCAGCAGGTGAGCGCGTACAGGAGGGTGAGGATGCCGGCGACGAGGGCGAGGATCTGGAGTCCGGCCGGGGAGCCGTAGTAGGTGAGGTCCCCGGGGAATTCGGACGTGTAGGTCCACGACATGAAGGTGCTGGCGATGGTGCCGACGGCGCCGATGGCGATGAGAGCGCGGGCGGTGCTCTGGGGGAGTGCGATGAGGCCGCGGGGCGTGGCCGTGGTCTTGTCGGTGGTTGCCATGGTTCTCACGCCCTGTCCGCGACGCGTTCGCCGACCAGGCCTTGTGGCCTGAACAGCAGTACGAGGATGAGGAGGACGAAGGCCCAGACGGATGCCCAGCCGCCACCTCCGAGCTGCTGCATGCCGGGGATGCCGTCGATGTAGGAGGTGGCCATGGTTTCGGCGAGGCCGAGTACGAGGCCGCCGATCATGGCGCCGTAGATGTTGCCGATGCCGCCGAGGACGGCGGCGGTGAAGGCCTTGAGTCCCATCTGGAAGCCCATGTCGTACTTGACCGAGCCGTAGCGCAGGCCGTAGGCGACTGCGGCGACTGCGGCGAAGAACCCGCCGATGGCGAAGGCGATCACGATGATGCGGTTGGTGTCGATGCCCATGAGCTGGGCGGTGTCGGGGTCCTGCGCGGTGGCCTGCATGGCGCGGCCGGTGCGGGAGAGGTTGACGAAGAGGGCGAGGGCTGCCATGCACAGGGGGGCGGCGACTATGACGAATACGGAGCCGCTGCTGACGCTGATGGAGCCGAGGTGCCAGGGGCCGAAGTCCAGCTGGGGGAAGTTACGGTCGGTCTTGGCGTCGGGGTACCAGTTGAAGACGGCCTGCTGGAGGGCGAGGGAGAGGCCGATGGCGGTGATGAGTGGTGCGAGGCGTGGCGCTCCGCGTAGTGGTCGGTAGGCGAAGCGTTCGGCGCCGACCGCGATGAGGACGGAGACGAGTCCGCCGCCGATGAGCATGGCTGGTAGGGCTAGCCACATGGATGTGTCGTCGGGCAGGACGAAGAGATAGACCGTGAGTGCGCCGAAGCCGCCGGTCATGAAGATCTCGCCATGGGCGAAGTTGATGAGCTGGACGATGCCGTACACCATCGTGTATCCGATGGCGATCAGCCCGTACATCGAGCCGAGGAACAGCCCGTTGGCCAGCTGCTGCGGCAGAGTGTTCACCGCATGGCCTCCATGTGGGTGGTGGGGAGTGGAGCAGGGCGTGAAGCGGGCCGCGCGGTGACGTGTGGTCGTGGCCGCGCGGCCCGTGGGTGGTGCTAGCGGCGGTGGAGATCAGCCGTTGAACGTGCCGCTCTTGACGGCCTTCCATGCGCCGGAGACGACCTGGTAGACGGTGAGCTGCTTGTTGGTGGTGTCACCGTACTCGTCGAAGGCCACGGGGCCGGCGATGCCGTCGAACTTGGTCTTCTGTACCTCGGCGACGATCTGGGCGCGGGCGTCGTCCGGGACCTTGCCGTCCTTCACGACGTTGCCGATCGCCTTGATGATGGCGGTCGCGGCGTCGTAGGAGTAGCCACCGTAGGTGCCGTAGTCGCCCTTGAGGCCGGAGGCCTTGTACTTCTTGATGAAGTCCGCGGCGGCGGGCAGGGAGTCGACGGGTGCGCCGACGGAGGTGACGAGGTCACCCTCGGAGGTCTTGCCGGCGGACTCGATGTAGGTCGGGGTGAACATACCGTCACCGCCGAAGAGCGGGATCTTGGCGCCGCCGTCCTTGAGCTGCTTGGTGAGCTTCTCGGACTCGTCGTACTGGCCGCCGTAGTAGACGAGGTCGGCCTTGGAGTTCTTGATCTTGGTGACGAGGGCCGAGAAGTCCGTGTCGCCGGTGTTGACGTGGTCCTCGCCGGCCACCTTGCCGCCGGATCCGGTGAAGCCGGCCTTGAAGAGCTTGGCCAGGCCCGCGCCGTAGGTCTGCTTGTCGTCGACGACGAAGACGTTGCGCTTCTTGAGCGTGGTGTACGCGTAGTCGGCGGCGAAGCCGCCCTGGAGGGCGTCGGTGGTGGCGGTGCGGAAGTACGTCTTGAAGGGGCGCGACTTCGCCGTCTGCCAGTTCTTGCCCTGGGTGAGCTCGGGCGCAGTGTTGGAGGGCGAGATCTCGACCAGGTTGGCGGTGGCGAAGACCTGCTGCATCTGGGTGGCGACGCCGGAGTTCAGCGGGCCGACGACGCCGAGGACCTTGTCGTTGCTGACGAGCGCGGTGGCGTTCGACTGGCCCTGGGCCGGGATGGCCTTGTCGTCGAGCGCCTGGACCTTGAAGGTCACGCCGGGAACGGTGTTGTTCTTGTTGGCGTCGTCGACGGCGATCTGCACGCCACCCTGGATGCCGAGGCCCGTGGCGGAGTTCGCGCCGGTCAGCGGGGCGTCGACGCCGATGATGATCTCGGTCTTCTTGTCGCTGTCGCCTCCGCTCTCGTCGCGCGAACCGCAGGCGGTCAGTGCGAGTGCTCCGGTGGTGAGCATGGAGGTGAGTACGACCAAAGAACGCTGACGCACGATTAAATCCTCTCCCTGGCGCAGCGGCCCTGCTGGGCTGCCGTGTGTCTCGCCGGGCCGTACTGGGGGGTGGGGCAGGTCGTGCTGTAGACGCGCCCGGCGGCGCGGTGACTGGCCGTGACTCTAAGCCCCTCGGTGGGTGGGAGCATATGGGAGGGCTTGCTTGTGACTTTCTTGTTATGACGTGCCGGTTGGTGATCCTTGGCGAAGGTTGATCTCGGCCAGTTTGGCCGGAATTACTTTCTGTCCATATTTTGAGAATCTGCGTGTCCGGTTGCCTCTGCCTGTGGCCTTGTGCTTGGCCGCGGGGGCAAGGGGTGGCAGGCCGCGTGGAGGAGCTGTGTGAGGTCGTCGGGGTAGGCGCCGCCGAATGTGAAACTCTGATGTTGTATTGCGCGTGTGTTACGCAGCGTTACGTCAAGAAACGGGAGATCCGCGTCAAGGGGGAGGTCCGCGCAGTCGACCACGGATATCTGGACGGTGATCCGGCGGGTGGTCCCGGCGTTGATTGTGGAGGTCTGCGCGGGAGAGATGCGGGCGGTGAGACCGTCGAAGCCGGTGCCGGTGACGCGCAGGGTGACGGGTGGCCCGCTGTGCACGGTCACCGCGAACCGGAACAGGCCGTTGGCGGGCGTGGAGTCGAAGGTCGCGGCGAGTCCTGTGTACCGGAACGTGGTGACGTTCGCGGGCCAGGGCATGGGGGTGAGGGTGGTGTTGGTGGGGGAGGAGGGGTTCGGGGGCAGGAGGGCGATGACTGCGGCTGTCGCGGCGGCGAGCGCGGCGGTGCCGAGAACGGCTCTGCGAACGCGTGTCGGCAGGGCCTGCCAGCGGTCCGTGAAGCGTGGTGTGTCGGCACCGATGACTTCGTAAGTGTCTTGCGCATCCGACGAGTTGACGGGCTCGACGGGGCCGATGCCGGTCATGGTCGCAGCCTCATGGGGGAACGGTAGTGGGGGGGTGAGGGGCGGACAACGGGGCGCCGACCTCCCGTCCGGCCCGTCCGGTGTTGAGGACAACCCGTTCAGGGCCGGAGCGGGGGTCTGGGGGCGCAGCCCCCAGGGACGAGATGGGGCGGGTAGGGGCGGCGGGGGCGAGGGGAACGCCCTCAGCCCGCCGCAGGCGCGTCCCGCAGCAGGCACGTCAGCCGTGCCGTGCACACGCGCTTGTCGGCCTCGTCCGTGATCACGACCTCGTACGTCGCCGTCGACCGCCCCCGGTGCACCGGCGTGGCCACGCCGGTGACCAGGCCGGAGCGGGCCCCGCGATGGTGGGTGCAGTTCAGGTCCACACCCACGGCGATCTTCGAGCTGCCTCCGTGCAGCATGGCCCCGACCGACCCGAGCGTCTCGGCCAGCACCGCGGACGCGCCCCCGTGCAGCAGCCCGTACGGCTGTGTGTTGCCCTCGACGGGCATCGTGCCGACGACGCGGTCGGCCGACGCCTCGACGATCTGGACGCCCATCCGGTTCCCCAGGTGTCCCGCGGAGAACATGGCCATCACGTCGATACCCAGTGCCGTGTACTCGTCTATGACCTCTTGCGGGAACTTCACATGCTGCTGCTCACCCATGGGGCCCGGCTCCGTTCGTCGTGATCGCTACAGCGTCCGCACGCCTACGTCCATCCACTGAGCAAACGCTCAGTCGGTAGCCGATTGTTCCAGACGCACGACCACGGATTTGCTGGCCGGGGTGTTACTGGTGTCGGCGGTGGCGTCCAGCGGGACCAGGACGTTGGTCTCCGGGTAGTAGGCCGCCGCGCATCCCCGGGCCGTCGGGTAGAAAACGATCCGGAACCCGGGCGCCCGGCGCTCGACGCCGTCCTTCCACTCGCTCACGAGGTCGACGTACGACCCGTCGGCGAGCCCGAGGGTCCGCGCGTCCTCCGGGTTCACCAGCACGACGCGGCGGCCGTTCTTGATGCCCCGGTAGCGGTCGTCCAGACCGTAGATCGTGGTGTTGTACTGGTCGTGCGAGCGCAGGGTCTGCAGCAGCAGGCGGCCTTCGGGGAGCTTCGGGAACTCGACGGGCGCCGCGGTGAAGTTCGCCTTGCCGGTGGCCGTCGGGAAGCGGCGCTCGTCGCGCGGGGCGTGCGGGAGGGTGAAGCCGGCCGGGTCGGCGACGCGCGCGTTGAAGTTCTCGAAGCCCGGGATCACGCGTGCGATGCGGTCGCGGACCGTGGCGTAGTCCTTCTCGAAGTCCTCCCAGGGGGTGCGGGAGTCCTCGCCCAGCACGCGCCGGGCCAGTCGGCAGACGATGGCCGGCTCGGAGAGGAGATGTGTGCTCGCCGGGTCCAGGCGGCCCCGGGAGGCGTGCACCATGCCCATGGAGTCCTCGACCGTCACGAACTGCTCGCCGCTGCCCTGGAGGTCGCGCTCGGTGCGGCCGAGTGTCGGCAGGATGAGGGCACGCGCGCCCGTGACGGCGTGCGAGCGGTTCAGCTTCGTCGACACGTGCACGGTGAGGCGGGCGCGGCGCATGGCCGCCTCGGTGACCTCGGTGTCGGGGGAGGCGGAGACGAAGTTGCCGCCCATGGCGAAGAAGACCTTCGCCTCGCCGTCGCGCAGGGCACGGATGGCCCGTACGACGTCGTAGCCGTGTTCGCGCGGCGGGGCGAAGCCGAACTCCTTCTCCAGGGCGTCCAGGAAGGCGGGTGCGGGGCGTTCGAAGATGCCCATGGTGCGGTCGCCCTGCACGTTCGAGTGGCCGCGCACCGGGCAGACGCCGGCGCCGGGGCGGCCTATGTTTCCGCGCAGGAGAAGGAAGTTGACCACTTCGCGGATGGTGGGCACGGAGTGCTTGTGCTGGGTCAGCCCCATCGCCCAGCACACGATGGTGCGCTCGGAGGCCAGGACCATGCCGAGGGCTTTTTCGATCTCCGCGCGCGTGAGGCCCGTCGCGGTGAGGGTCTCGTCCCAGTCGGCGGCGCGGGCCGCCTCGACGAATTCCTCGTAGCCGTGGGTGTGTTCGCGGACGAAGGACTCGTCGACCGCGCCCTGGGTGTCCAGGATGAGCTTGTTGAGGAGACGGAAGAGGGCCTGGTCGCCACCGATGCGGATCTGCAGGAACAGGTCGGTGAGGGCGGCGCCCTTGAGCATGCCCTGGGGGGTCTGCGGGTTCTTGAAGCGTTCGAGGCCGGCCTCGGGCAGCGGGTTGACGCTGATGATCCGCGCGCCGTTCGCCTTCGCCTTCTCGAGGGCGGAGAGCATCCGAGGGTGGTTGGTGCCGGGGTTCTGGCCGGCGACGATGATCAGATCGGCCTTGTAGAGGTCCTCCAGGAGGACGCTGCCCTTGCCGATGCCGATGGTCTCGGAGAGCGCGGAACCCGACGACTCGTGGCACATGTTGGAACAGTCGGGGAGGTTGTTCGTGCCCAGTTCGCGGGCGAACAGCTGGTAGAGGAAGGCCGCCTCGTTGCTGGTGCGGCCCGAGGTGTAGAAGAGGGCCTCGTCCGGCGAGCCGAGGGCCTTGATCTCCTCGGCGACGATGTCGAAGGCGCGGTCCCAGGAGACCGGTTCGTAGCGGTCGGCGCCCTCGGGCAGATACATGGGGTGGGTGAGACGGCCCTGCTGGCCCAGCCAGTAGCCGCTGCGGCCGGCCAGGTCGGTCACGGTGTGCGCGGTGAAGAACTCCGGGGTGACGCGGCGCAGGGTGGCTTCCTCGGCAACCGCTTTTGCGCCGTTCTCGCAGAACTCCGCTGCGTGCCGGTGCTCGGGCTCGGGCCAGGCGCAGCCCGGACAGTCGAAGCCGTCCTTCTGGTTGACGCGCAGGAGGGTGAGTGCGGTGCGGCGGACGCCCATCTGCTGCTGGGCGATGCGCAGGGTGTGGCCGATGGCGGGCAGGCCGGCCGCGGCATGCTTGGGGTCGGCGACCTGCGGCGCGTCCTGGACCGGATCACTCTTCGGCGGCTTGCTGGCCATGGCTGAGCCCCTTCGCTTGCACGTGTCTCTCCGCTTGCGCGTGGTGGGTGCGCGCATGGTCCACCCTGCGCGTGTACCACCTGTTCGATCCTCGCACGGGGTAGGGACAACGGTGTACTGGGTCCTGGGGCGGCTGGATGGCCCGGGCGGACCGCGTTGTCAGTGGCACGTGGCAGGATCGGGGTCGTGGCAGAAACAGCAGCGAAGAAGACCGAGAAGACCTCCGGCACGGGCCGCCCCCGGCTGATGCTCATGGACGGGCATTCGCTGGCGTACCGCGCGTTCTTCGCGCTGCCCGCGGAGAACTTCACGACCGCGACGGGTCAGCCGACGAACGCGATCTACGGCTTCGCGTCGATGCTCGCCAACACGCTGCGCGACGAGGCGCCCACGCACTTCGCGGTGGCGTTCGACGTGTCCCGCAAGACCTGGCGTTCCGAGGAGTTCACGGAATACAAGGCGAACCGGTCGAAGACGCCGGACGAGTTCAAGGGGCAGGTCGAGCTGATCGGCGAGTTGCTCGACGCGATGCATGCGGAGCGGTTCGCGGTCGACGGTTTCGAGGCCGACGACGTCATCGCCACGCTGACCACGCAGGCCGAGGCCGAGGGCTTCGAGGTGCTGATCGTCACCGGCGACCGGGACTCCTTCCAGCTGGTCACCGAGAACACGACGGTGCTGTATCCGACGAAGGGCGTCTCCGAGCTGACCCGGTTCACCCCGGAGAAGGTCTTCGAGAAGTACGGGTTGACGCCGGCCCAGTACCCGGACTTCGCGGCGCTGCGCGGCGACCCGTCCGACAACCTCCCGGGCATTCCGGGGGTCGGTGAGAAGACGGCGGCGAAGTGGATCAACCAGTTCGGCTCGTTCGCGGACCTGGTCGAGCGGGTCGAGGAGGTCAAGGGCAAGGTCGGGCAGAACCTGCGCGACCATCTGGACGCCGTCAAGCTCAACCGCCGGCTCACGGAGATGGTCCGGGACGTCGAACTCCCGAAGACGGTCATGGACTTGGAGCGGGCGGCGTACGACCGTACGGCGGTGGCGGTGGTCCTCGACACCCTGGAGATCCGCAACCCCTCGCTGCGCGAGCGGCTGCTGGCCGTCGACCCGGGCGCCGAGGTGGCCGAGGCCGGACCGGTGCCCGAGGGCGGTGTCGAGGTGGACGGGACGGTGCTCGGCGCGGGGGAGCTGGCGCCCTGGCTCACCGAGCACGGCACGACTGTCCTCGGCGTCGCGACGGTCGACACCTGGGCGCTGGGCAGTGGCTCGGTCGCCGAGATCGCGCTCGCCGCGCCCGGGGGAGCGGCGGCCTGGTTCGACCCGGCGGAGCTGGACGAGGCCGACGAGAACGCGTTCGCGGCCTGGCTGGCAGACGCGGACCGGCCCAAGGTGTTCCACGGTGCCAAGGGCGCGATGCGGGTCTTCGCGGAGCACGGCTGGACCGTGGCCGGGGTGAGCATGGACACGGCGCTGGCCGCGTACCTGGTCAAGCCGGGCCGGCGTTCCTTCGACCTGGACGCGCTGTCCCTGGAGTACCTCGGCCGTGAACTGGCGCCCGCGGCGACGGCGGACGGCCAGCTGGCCTTCGGTACGGACGAGGGCGCGGAGGCCGACTCCCTGATGGTGCAGGCCCGCACGATCGTCGACCTGGGCGAGGCGTTCGGCGAGCGCCTCCAGGAAGTCGGCGCGGCGGAGCTGCTGCGGGACATGGAACTGCCGACGTCGGCGCTGCTGGCCCGCATGGAGCGGCACGGCATCGCGGCGGACCGGGCCCACCTGGAGGCCATGGAGCAGATGTTCGCGGGTGCGGTGCAGCAGGCGGTGAAGGAGGCGCACGCGGCGGTCGGTCACGAGTTCAACCTCGGCTCGCCCAAGCAGCTCCAGGAGGTCCTCTTCGGGGAGCTGGGCCTGCCGAAGACGAAGAAGACCAAGACGGGCTACACGACGGACGCGGACGCTCTGGCGTGGCTGGCGAACCAGACGGACAACGAACTGCCGGTCGTCATGCTCCGCCATCGCGAGCAGGCGAAGCTGCGCGTCACCGTTGAGGGCCTGATCAAGACGATCGCGGCTGACGGCCGTATCCACACGACGTTCAACCAGACGGTGGCGGCGACAGGCCGGCTGTCCTCCACGGACCCCAACCTCCAGAACATCCCGGTCCGTACGGACGAGGGCCGTGCCATCCGTCGCGGGTTCGTGGTCGGCGAGGGCTTCGAGTCACTGATGACCGCGGACTACAGCCAGATCGAACTCCGGGTGATGGCCCATCTCTCGGAGGACGAGGGCCTGGTGGAGGCGTTCACGTCGGGTGAGGACCTGCACACCACGGTCGCTTCCCAGGTGTTCGCGGTCGACCGCTCCGCGGTGGACGCGGAGATGCGCCGCAAGATCAAGGCAATGTCGTACGGCCTGGCGTACGGCCTGTCGGCCTTCGGTCTGTCCGGGCAGCTGAACATCGACGCGGGCGAGGCACGCGGCCTGATGGACACGTACTTCGAACGCTTCGGCGGCGTACGGGACTATCTGCGGCGGGCTGTCGACGAGGCGCGGGCGACGGGCTACACGGAGACACTCTTCGGCCGCCGCCGCTACCTCCCCGACCTGAACAGCGACAACCGCCAGCGCCGTGAGATGGCCGAGCGCATGGCCCTGAACGCCCCGATCCAGGGCACGGCGGCGGACATCGTCAAGATCGCGATGCTGAATGTGGGCCGGGCGCTGGAGGAGGCGAAGCTCAAGTCCCGCATGCTGCTCCAGGTCCACGACGAAATCGTCCTGGAGATCGCCCCGGGCGAGCGCGAGGCCACGGAGGAACTGGTCCGCCGGGAGATGGCGGGCGCGGTATCCCTCCGGGCACCGCTGGACGTGTCGGTGGGCTCGGGGCTCGACTGGGAGTCGGCCGCGCATTAGCGCTCCGCTGGCGGGGCGGTTCGTCTTGGGAGGCGGTTCGTCTGCCTCGGGCCGGTGGGGGCTGGTCGCGCCCGCGCGGCGGAGCCGCACATGGACAGGGCCCCGCGTGAGCCGCACCAGGTACTGAGGTCTGGTGCGGCCCCCGGATCCCGACCCGCACAACCCCCGGGAGGCACCGTCACTCGCGTGGCCCTCGCGAAGACGCCTCCCCTGGGGCTGCCCGACAGGATGCGGGCATGGGTATACGTACGCTCACCCGCTGGACGGCCCCCGTGCGGCCCTCTCCGGTGCTGGCGTTCGCGGCCGACGCGAGCACCGCGCGCATGCCTGGCAGCAGCCCTGTCACCGCGCCCCTCGGATGCCGTGCGGAGGCGCTCCGGCGCGTACTCGCGCCGCATCCCCGCATCATCCGCCGTGCCCACCTCGGCCCGCGCTCCGGCCTCCCGCCGCCGGGCCGCTCCCAGGCCTGGCGCCGCTGGGCCGGTCGGGGTCGGGCGTGGCTGCGCCGGCCGTTTCGCGGCGGTCAGCGAGAACCCGTACGCCCCCCGGCACGTCCTCCCGCGTGATCCTCCGCGTCCCTCTCCGCGTGGCCTTCTGTATGGCCCTCCACGTGGCCTTCGGTACGGAGGTGGTGGTTTTCCGGGGCAGAGGTCTCCGTCCGCTCACCGGGACGCCGTGCCCGGACCCCGGCCGCGTACAGGATCAGCCCTGACAGCAGGCCCGCACCCGCTCCGAAGCACAACGTCGGGATCACCTCCCACGGCTTTGCCGTCGAACCCCAGTGCGCCCACCAGCGCAGCACCCGTTGTACCGCTCCCACCGCCGCGCAGCCGCCGATCACGGCGCAGGCCAGCCACCGGTCCCGTACCGACAGCAGCGGTACGCCTGTCGGCTCACCCGCGACGGTCCGCCGTAGCGCGTGGTACACGAACCAGGCGATGACCACCGCGGCCAGCGCCGAAGTGCCGTACTGCAGGTACCAGTACAGGGGTGAGCCCGCCAGTGTGCGCTCCAGGACGGGGAACAGCCGCAGCCCCCACCGGTCGTGGTGCGTGAACGCGTCCCAGACGACATGGGTCAGGGCGCCGAGGGCGGCCGACGCGTACCACCTGAGCATCAGAGACGGTGTCACCCGCGCGCGGGGGGTTCCGCAGCGCAGCAGAGTCGCCGTCCGGCTCTGCCGGGCGCGTGGCAGCAGGGCCACCAGCGGCTCGCGCAGGAGCAGCCACAGGGCCACCAGTGCCCAGGCGACGACCACGTCGAACGTGAAGACGCCCGGGAAGGAGTGGGTGAACTTGCCGAACTCCATCGCCCCGGGCAGGACGCTTGCCGCGAAGTAGGTCAGGTCGGGGGAAAAGGAGCCGGCGACGAGTACCGCTGGTATCAGTCGGCCGCGTCCGGTTCCGTCGGCGCGTACGGCGGGCAGCACGGCCGCCGCATGGCTGAGAGTGAACGGCAAGTGGGCTCCCTGGAACGGATGTTGACGAGGGCGAACCGCCCTGGTGATCACCGGCGTCCAGTATGCGGGACGGCCGCAGGCTGCGGCGGGTGGTGAGGAGACGGCGGGAGGGGTGCGTGAAAAGCGGCGTGTGGGCCACCCGGGTTCGCGGAACGCGACAGATTCACAGCTGGCCAATCGGTGAATATCGGGCGCGAACGGGTGTCCGTGCAACGCAAGTTGTCGTAGGGTCGCCTGGGTCGGCCTGCTGGGGAGCTTGGTCGAGCACGTGGGCGCAATGAAGGCGGAACGCGCGAACAAGACGTGGAATCGGGCGAAATGGCCGGTTTGCAAGGTCGACCCAGACCGGATGAAAACAGACGGAACAGGGCGGCTTGCCGCCCGCGGGAGGGGTTCTCTGTATGGCGGCGTACATCGGCAGGAGGCTTCGCAAGGGGGCGGCGACCACCGCTGTGGCCGCGCTCGCGGTCGCGGCTCTGTCCGCGTCCCAGGCTCCGGGGGCGGTGGTCGACGACCTGGGCAGACGGACCGCAAGTGACTCCCAGCCCACGCCCGACGCGACGGCCGACGACAGCGCGACCGGCAACTCGCCGTACTACACGGACCTTCCGCCTCTGAACAGCCCGAACCCCAGCCCGAGCCCGTCGCAGTCGTCGACCATAGGCATGCCGGTCGCGCGCGGCGAGGCGGAGGCCGGCATACCCGCGACCGTCCTCGACGCCTACAAGAAGGCCGAGACGGCGCTGGGTACGGCCAAGCCCGGCTGCAACCTGCCCTGGCAGCTTCTCGCGGCCATCGGCAAGGTCGAGTCCGGTCAGGCCCGCGGTGGCCGGGTCGACGCGAACGGCACCACGACCAGCCCGATCCTCGGCCCGCAGCTCGACGGCAACGGCTTCGCGCTCATCAGGGACACCGACAACGGGGCGTACGACGGCAACAGCAGCTACGACTCGGCCGTCGGGCCCATGCAGTTCATTCCGTCCACCTGGGCGTGGGCGGGCCGCGACGGAAACGGCGACGGCAAGGAAGACCCCAACAACGTCTACGACGCGGCCCTCGCCGCCGGCCACTACCTGTGCCGGTTCGGCTGGGATCTGTCGACGCAGGCCGATCTCAACCGCGCGATCCTCAGCTACAACAACTCCACGGACTATCTGAACCTCGTCCTGTCGTGGCTGGAGTACTACCGAAAGGGCACCCACGAGGTCCCGGACGGCACGGGCACGCTGCCCGCAGGCCGCAGTGACGACAACTCCGGGGCGAACCCCTCGCCGTCACCGGTCGAGACGACGCCGAGCCCCAGTCCGAGCGTGCCGGGGACGAGTACGCCGGGCAGGCCGGGGGCGAGCACCCCGATCCCGGCGAAGCCGGGCAAGCCCGCCACGCCGGCCCCGATACCCGTGCCCGTGCCCACGCCCACCGACACGGTGGACCACCTGGAGGACGCGGGCACCGCCAAGCTCACCGCGACGGCGGGCGACGCCTTCAGCAAGAGGATCAGCACGCGCGCGGAGACCGCGGCCGGCAAGGCGGTCGGCAAGGTCAGGATCCGCTTCACGATCATCGGCGACACCGACACCACCTTCGCCGGCGGTGAGAGTGTCGCCACGGTCGTCACCGACGGCACCGGGGTCTCGGTCGCACCCGCGCTCAAGGCGGGCGAGAAGGCGGGCGCCTTCACGATCCGCGCGGTCGTCGTCGGCCGTACGGTCACCGGTCTCGACTACTCGGCCACCGTCACCGCCCGAGCCGCCGACACCCTCGCCCGCACCGGAACCACCGCGCTCACCAGCGTGGCGGGCGGCGAGTTCGCCGACCAGGTCGAGGTCAAGGCCACATACGACGGAGCCGTCGCGGACGGCGTCGCGGCCACCGCCACCCTGATCACCTCGGCCGACGACGCGACCGTGAACGACAAGGGCCCCTACTTCAAGGACGCGGACGGCAAAACGGTCCGCACCCTCGCGGGTCTCGAAACGGACGCGAACGGCCTGCTCAAGCTGCCGAAGCTGTACGCGGACGCCACCACCGGCACCTTCCTGCTCCGCATCACCACCACCGGCGGTGCCACCCTGACGGTCGAACTGACGGTGACGGCGGCACCCACCCCGACGGAATCCACGCCACCGGCGGAATCGGCGACTCCGACGGTGGCGGCCAGTCCGTCGGCCTCCGACTCCCCGAGCGCGTAAATCCTCGTACACGTTCATACGTACGAAAGCGGCACCCCATTCATGGCGAGGGGTGCCGCTTTCGTGTGTGTGCGAGCTGTTCTCATCTCGGCCGCCCGTTGCTACGGTGCCCCGACCTGACACCCCATCAGCTCACTCTCGGCAGCCGGGGAGGCCCCCTATGCGTGCCCTGATCGCCGCCGCGACCGGCCTCGCCCTCGCGTTCGCGCTCGTCCTCACGATCACGGCCCTCGGTGCGCCGACGGGTACGACGTCCCCGAAGCCGCTGCTGACGACGGTCCCGTCACACCCCTAGCCGCCGCACCTTTCCAGGAGGGAGGCCGAGATGCGCCGAAAGTCCGGCCTGATCCTGCTCGCCCTCGCCGTGTTCTTCGCGGCGCTGTCCCCCCTGCTGCGCTGGTACGCCTTCCCGCGCCTCGCCAAGGTCCCGGCGAACCAGTACACGGCCATGGTCCTGGAGGCGAAGGACGCGACCCTTCTCGACTACGACTCGCTCCATGCGAAGAAGGTGCCCAAGGTCACTATCGTGCAGACCCTCAAGGGCAACGTCGAGGCCTCGGAGAAGATCGAGAGGACGGCGGGGCGGGACGTGGTCGTCTGGGACGGCCTCTCCTACATCCAGGGGCCCGACGGGAAGATGGTCTCCAAGATCCCCGAGCGCTACATCTTCGACGCGCACACCCAGGAACCGGTCCACGCCACCGGCGAGATGGTCGACGGCGACCCGGTGAAACGGCAGGGCATCGAGTTCAAGTGGCCCTTCCTGACCGAGAAACGGGACTACGAGTACTTCGACGCGCAGGCACGCGTGACCGCGCCCATCCACTACAAGGGCACACAGGACTTCCGTGGCATCTCGGTCTACTACTTCGAGCAGACCATCCCGTGGACGAAGGTCGCCTTCCCCAAGGACCTGCCGATGAAGGGCGTCACAGCCGAGACGGTCGCCGCGACCGGTATGACCCGCTGGTACACCACGGTCCGCAAGTTCTGGGTGGAACCGGTCACCGGTGCGCCCGTCTACGGCGAGGAGATCCACCAGGAGGAACTGCGCGGAGGCACCCTCCTTGGGGGGCGCGAAAAGGTGACGGCCTTCGCCGGGCACGTGAAAATGCGCGAGGACTACATCGAGTCGACGGTCGCCCTGGTCAAGTCGCAGCGCGTACTGGTCCTGATGATGACGTCGTACCTGCCCTGGGGCTTCCTGTCCCTGGGCGTGCTCCTGCTGGCCCTCGCCCTCTACCTGGAGGCGCGCGGCCGCAGGCCGGCCGACCCCGCCCCCGCGGAGACCTCCGCGCCCGAGCCGGTCACCGCCTGAGCCGCGCGTTCGTGTGCCGGGTCGGCTCGGCGGTCGCCGGGTCCTCGGGCCACGGATGCTTCGGATACCGGCCGCGCAACTCGGCGCGTACGCCCTTGTAGCCGTCCTTCCAGAAGGAGGCGAGGTCGGCGGTGACGGCGGCGGGCCGCCCGGCGGGCGACAGCAGATGGACGAGCACCGGCACACCGGCCACGGCGGGCGATTCCCGCAGCCCGAACATCTCCTGCAACTTCACGGCGAGTACGGGCCGTTCGGGATCGGAATAGTCGATCCGGATCCTGGACCCACTCGGCACCGCCAGCCGCTCGGGTGCCAGCTCGTCGAGGCGGCCGGCTTCCCCGGAGGCCCACGGCAGGAGCCGGTTGAGCGCCTGCCCCGCTTCGATCCGGCCGAGGTCGGCCCGTCGTCGTGCCCGGCTCAGCTCGGGCTCCAGCCACTCGTCCACGCGCGCGTGGAGGGCGTTTTCGGAGACGTCCGGCCAGGGGGTGCCCAGGTGCAGATGAAGAAACGTGAGCCGCTGCCGCAGCGTCCCCGCGTCCTGGGACCACCGCAGCAGGCCGAGCCCCTCCTGCCGCAGCCCCTCAAGAAGGGCGGCGCGTACGAGTCCGGGGCCGGGGTCCCGCAGCGGACGCACCGCCAGCTCCACCGCCCCGAGCCGCTCGACCCGCCGGGCGACGACGTCTCCGCCGGCCCAGTGGACCTCCTCGCCCGTGGTGTGCAGGGCGCCCGCCGCCGACCGCGCGGTGTCCTCGTCGACGGTGGCGGCCAGCCGTACGCGCGCGTGCCCGGCCCCGACCGGCCGGTCCGCCACGGCGACCGCGATCCAGGGGGCGCCCCGCAGCGCCGAACCGTCACCGGCCTCGGCCCGGGTACCGGACACCATCAGATACGAACCGCCCTGAGCCCTGGCGACCCGCTCGGGAAAGGCGAGCGCGGCGACAAGCCCGACGGCGCGGTCGTCCCCGGTGGCCGGGGCGGAACCGTTGGCGGGTTCGCGGGACACGTTCTCCGGCGCCGCCGAACGCAGTCGGCGGGCCTCCGTCCGCCACCGGGCCGCATACGCGTCGTTTCCGCGCCGGGCCGTACGCCACGCCGCCGCGAGATCGTCGCCGTACTCCCGCGGCGGCTCCTCGCTCAGCAGTGCGACCACCTCGGCGGCCCGGACCGCGCCCACCTCGGGAGCCGCGTCCAGCAGGGCCCGGGCCAGCCGGGGGTGCAGGCCGAGGCGGGACATACGGACACCCCGGTCCGTGGCCCGACCCGTGGCATCCACCGCGCCGATCGCCGTCAGCACCGTCCGCGCCGCCGCCATCGCGCCACCCGGCGGCGGGTCCAGCAAGGCCAGCCCGGAGGCGTCAGGGTCGCCCCAGCAGGCCGTCTGAAGGGCGAACGCCGTCAGGTCGGCCACCTTGATCTCGGGGGACGGGAAGCGCGCCAGGCGGGTGTCCTCGGCCTCCGCCCAGCAGCGGTACACCGCCCCCGGCGCCTCCCGCCCGGCCCGCCCCGCCCGCTGCCGCCCGGCCGCCTGCGAGGCCCGCACCGTCGTCAGCGCGCTCAGCCCGCGCGCGTGGTCCACCCGCGGCTCGCGCGCCAGGCCGGAGTCGACGACCACCCGCACCCCCGGCACCGTCAGCGACGACTCCGCCACGGACGTCGCCAGCACCACCCGCCGCCCCGTCCCGCCCGCCAGCACCGCGTCCTGCACCGCCGCCGGTGCCCGCCCGTGGACCTGGAGCACCTCGACCGAGGGCCCGAGGTCCCGCAACTGGCCCGCCACGCGCGCGATCTCGCCGACGCCGGGCAGGAAACACAGGACGTCCCCCGCCCGCTCGACCAGTGCCCGCCGCACCACCGACACCACATGCGTCAGCAGCGCCGGGTCGACACGCATACCGTGCGGCGGCCGTACCGGACGTACCGGCGGCGCCCACACCACCTCCACCGGATACGACACGCCCGCCGCCTCCACCACCGGCGCGCCGCCCAACAGCCCCGCCCAGCCCTCGGCGTCGGTCGTCGCCGACGCAGCCACCAGCCGCAGTTCGGGGCGCAGCGTCGCCCGTACGTCGACCAGGAACGCCGCCGCCGTGTCCGCGTCCAGGTGCCGTTCGTGGCACTCGTCGAGCACGACCACGTCGACGCCCGGCAACTCCTGGTCCCGCTGCAGTCGTTGTAGCAGCACACCGGTCGTGACGACCTCCACGCGCGTGCGTGGCCCGACCACCCGCTCCCCGCGCACGGTGTACCCGACGCTTGTGCCGACCTGCTCACCCAGCAGCCACGCCATCCGCCGGGCCGCCGCCCGCGCGGCGATCCGCCTCGGCTCGGCGACCACCACCTGCCGCACCGGGCCACCGTCCCCCAGCAGCCCCGCCAGCGCCAGCGGTACCAACGTCGTCTTGCCGGTACCGGGCGGGGCCACGAGGACGGCGGTGCCGTACGCGTCGAGCGCGTCGGTCAGGCCGGGGAGGGCGCCGCGTACGGGCAGGACGTCCAGGGCGTCGTAACGGATCACGCCCCTAGTGTCGTACGTCCATGAAAGATGCCCTCCACGCGTGCGTGGAGGGCATCTTTCGAAGCCGGCCGTTTCAGTCGCGCTCGCAGACGAAGATTGCCGTCCCCGGGATGAGGCCGCCGCGCAGCGGGGACCAGCCGCCCCATTCGGACGTGTTCCAGGCCGGCCACTCCGGCTCGACCAGGTCGATCAGGCGGAAGCCGCCCGCCACGACGTCCCGGACGCGGTCGCCGACCGTCCTGTGGTGCTCGACGTACACCGCGTTGCCGTCTTCGTCCTGCTCGACGTACGGCGTGCGGTCGAAGTACGAATGCGAGACGGACAGGCCCTCCGGACCGGGCTCGTCCGGGAACGCCCAGCGGAGAGGGTGCGTCACGGAGAAGACGAAGCGCCCGCCCGGGCGCAGCACCCGGCGCACCTCGCGCAGCACCAGCACCGGATCGGCGACGAAGGGCATGGCCCCGTACGCCGAGCACACCAGGTCGAAGGAGCCGTCCGCGAAGGGCAGGGCGCCCGCGTCCGCCTCCACCAGAGGGACGCCGCCGCCGATCCGCAGGGCGTGCTGGAGCTGACGGTGGGAGAGGTCCAGGGCCACCGGACGGGCGCCCTGGGCGGCCAGCCAGCGCGAGCACTGGGCCGCGCCGGCGCCGATCTCCAGGACGTCCTTGCCCTTGAGGTCATCGGCCGGGCCGAGGAGCTCGGCCTCGACCTCGTCGAGGCCCTCGGGGCACCAGACGAAACGGTCGTCGCCGAGGAAGGTGCCGTGCTCGTTCTGGTAGTCGTCCGCGTTCCGGTCCCACCAGCCCCGGTTTGCCCGGGAGCTTTCCGTGACTCCCGCGGCACGCCGGGTGGCCTCCGGCTCGGACGATTCGGGCTCTTGGATGATCCGCTCCCTCGTATTAGTCTGCGGGCTCTTCGGTCCGACGTGTCCCGGCGGCCGTCACGAATGGGGCGTCATCGCGCCCGCGTGGTCTCCTGGGACACGTCTTGTGCCGGGTATGCGGCGATCCGCCCCGGGTGTGCGCCTTCGCGCATTGACCCTGCCCGACTGCCCCCGTATGCTACAAGTTGCGCTGCGGGCCTGCGCACCTCAGACGTAGCAGGCTGCGCTCGCATCTGTATGTATGTCCCCTCGGTTGTCGAGGCGCCACCGGATCTTCGGGTCCTGGTGTGGCGCTTCCTTGGCTGTCCGGCCGTCTGCAGAGCGAAACGGGCTCCCGGCGTAAGCAGTACCTACGACTCTCTGTCCGTACCGGAGCCCTTTCCCACATGACGAGCAGCACCGAGATCACCGCCACCACTCCGCAGGTTGCGGTCAACGACATCGGTGACGAGGAAGCATTCCTCGCCGCTATCGACGAGACGATCAAGTACTTCAACGATGGTGACATCGTCGACGGCGTCATCGTCAAGGTTGACCGGGACGAGGTTCTCCTCGACATCGGTTACAAGACCGAAGGTGTCATCCCGAGCCGTGAGCTCTCGATCAAGCACGACGTCGACCCCAACGAGGTCGTCAAGGTCGGCGACGAGATCGAAGCCCTTGTTCTCCAGAAGGAGGACAAAGAAGGCCGCCTGATCCTCTCGAAGAAGCGCGCCCAGTACGAGCGCGCCTGGGGCACCATCGAGAAGATCAAGGAAGAGGACGGCATCGTCACCGGTACCGTCATCGAGGTTGTCAAGGGTGGTCTCATCCTCGACATCGGCCTCCGTGGCTTCCTGCCGGCCTCCCTCGTCGAGATGCGTCGAGTCCGCGACCTCCAGCCCTACGTGGGCAAGGAGCTCGAGGCGAAGATCATCGAGCTGGACAAGAACCGCAACAACGTGGTTCTGTCCCGCCGCGCCTGGCTCGAGCAGACCCAGTCCGAGGTGCGCCAGACGTTCCTCACGACCCTGCAGAAGGGTCAGGTCCGCTCCGGCGTCGTCTCCTCGATCGTCAACTTCGGTGCCTTCGTGGACCTGGGTGGCGTCGACGGTCTCGTGCACGTCTCCGAGCTCTCCTGGAAGCACATCGACCACCCCTCCGAGGTTGTCGAGGTCGGCCAGGAAGTCACCGTCGAGGTCCTCGACGTCGACATGGACCGCGAGCGTGTCTCCCTGTCGCTGAAGGCGACGCAGGAAGACCCGTGGCAGCAGTTCGCCCGGACGCACCAGATCGGTCAGGTCGTCCCGGGTAAGGTCACGAAGCTCGTTCCGTTCGGTGCGTTCGTCCGCGTGGACGAGGGCATCGAGGGTCTGGTCCACATCTCCGAGCTGGCCGAGCGCCACGTGGAGATCCCGGAGCAGGTCGTCCAGGTCAACGACGAGATCTTCGTCAAGGTCATCGACATCGACCTCGAGCGCCGCCGCATCAGCCTCTCGCTGAAGCAGGCCAACGAGTCCTTCGGTTCCGACCCGGCCTCGGTCGAGTTCGACCCGACGCTCTACGGCATGGCCGCGTCGTACGACGACCAGGGCAACTACATCTACCCCGAGGGCTTCGACCCCGAGACCAACGACTGGCTCGAGGGCTTCGAATCCCAGCGCGAGGTGTGGGAGAACCAGTACGCCGAGGCGCAGCAGCGCTTCGAGCAGCACCAGGCTCAGGTCATCAAGTCCCGCGAGGCCGACGCTCAGGCCGAGGCCGAGGGCACCAGCACGACGGGTGCGGCTCCGGCCGCCTCCGGTGGTGGCGGCGGCTCGTACTCCTCGGAGTCGGACGACACGTCCGGCGCCCTGGCGTCGGACGAGGCTCTTGCGGCGCTCCGCGAGAAGCTGGCCGGTGGCCAGAGCTGATCGCAGCCGCTGAGGCTTAGCAGCTAGCTGAGGGCCCGCACCTTTTGAGGTGCGGGCCCTCAGTCTTGTGTGCGGCCGGTTGCCGTTCGGCTGAGGGTCGTATGTGGCCGGGTGCACAGTTCCCCGTGCTCCTTGGTGAGTTGGCTTTGCCGTTGGTCAGAACCGCGCGGGATGCGACTCCAACTGGTGGGTCCTGAGCGGCCGTTGTTCCATGGGCGCGTGCTGTCCACCTGACGACCGTGTCATCGCGGACCTGTAAGTCGTACCTGTGAGCGGGGTGCGGGCGGGAATGACCGTGTCGCGTGCGGCGTTGTGGAGTATGAACACGAGGAGGAGCGGTCACAGTGCTTGATCCGCAGGGTTTGTACGCATGGGAGCCGAAAGGCCTGGCCGTCGTCGACATGGCATTGGCGCAGGAGTCGGCCGGTCTTGTCATGCTCTACCACTTCGACGGATACATCGACGCAGGCGAGACCGGCGACCAGATCGTCGACCGGCTGCTCGACACGCTGCCCCACCAGGTGGTGGCCCGCTTCGATCACGACCGGCTCGTGGACTACCGAGCGCGCCGCCCCCTGCTGACGTTCAAGCGCGACCGCTGGACGGACTACGAGGTGCCGACGCTCGATGTGCGGCTCGTCCAGGACGCCACGGGAGCGCCCTTCCTGCTGCTGTCCGGACCCGAGCCGGACGTCGAGTGGGAGCGTTTCGCGGTGGCCGTCCAGCAGATCGTCGAGCGCCTCGGTGTACGCCTTTCCGTGAACTTCCACGGCATCCCCATGGGCGTACCGCACACGCGCCCCGTGGGTCTCACGCCGCACGGCAACCGAAACGAACTGGTGCCGGGACACCGCAGCCCCTTCGAGGAGGCACAGGTCCCCGGCAGCGCGGAGTCGCTCGTCGAGTACCGCCTCATGGAGGCCGGCCACGACGTCCTGGGCGTCGCCGCGCACGTCCCGCACTACATCGCGCGCTCGCCGTACCCGGACGCCGCACTGACCGTCCTGGAGGCCGTCACGGCGGCCACCGGCCTGGTCCTGCCCGGCATCGCGCACGCACTGCGCACGGACGCCCACCGCACCCAGACGGAGATCGACCGCCAGATCCAGGAGGGCGACGAGGACCTCGTGGCCCTGGTCCAGGGCCTTGAACACCAGTACGACGCGGCTGCGGGTGCCGAGAGCCGGGGCAACATGCTCGCCGAGCCGGTCGACATCCCGTCCGCCGACGAGATCGGGCTGGAGTTCGAGCGGTTCCTCGCAGAGCGGGAGGGCGAGGGCTGAGCCTCCAGGGGCTGGGCCCTCGGCGGCGCCCTGTCGCAGACACTGTCAGTGGCAGGCCCTAAGCTTCCCGGCATGCTGACAGTGGGCCTGACCGGTGGCATCGGGGCCGGCAAGAGCGAGGTGTCGCGGCTGTTCGTCGCCCGGGGTGCGGTCCTGATCGACGCAGACCGCATCGCACGCGAGGTCGTCGCCCCGGGGACCGAGGGTCTCGCGGCGGTGGTCGACGCCTTCGGTACGGAGGTGCTCGCCGAGGGAGGCGGCCTGGACCGGCCCAAGCTGGGCTCGATCGTCTTCGCCGACCCGGAGAAGCTCGCCGTACTCAACTCGATCGTGCACCCCCTGGTGGGCATCCGTTCGCGCGCCCTCGAAGCCGCCGCGGACGATGACGCTGTCGTGATCCACGACGTACCGCTGCTCGCGGAGAACGGCCTCAAGTCGCTGTACGACCTCGTGATCGTCGTCGACGCGAGCCCTGAGACCCAGCTCGACCGGCTGGTCCGGCTGCGCGGCATGACCGAACACGACGCACGCGCGCGTATGGCCGCCCAGGCCACCCGCGAGAAGCGCCTGGAGATCGCGGACGTCGTCATCGACAACGACGTACCTCTGGACGAGCTGGAACTGCGCGTAACGGACGTATGGGCTGACCTCGTACGCAGAGCGCGGGCATCGGGGGAATAGCACTGCTGTGTCCGGGCGTTGAACCGGCGCAGCCAGGGAAGGAGTCAGCCGTGCCCGAGACCAGCGGATGGACCGGACGTACTCCGGAGACGCATGTCATCGACTTCCGCGCGGCCGAGCGACTGCTCGCCGCGCGCGATCCCCGTGGCGCGGTGAAACTGCTCGACCCCGTGATCGCCGCGCACCCCGAGAACACGGCCGCCCGACTGCTGCGCGCGCGTGCCTTCTTCGCCGCCGCCCAACTGCGCCCAGCCGAGCTGGAGTTCACGATCGTCCTGGAGCGCGAGCCGGACAACGCGTTCGCGCACTACGCGCTCGCCCGCACCTATGAGCGTCAGCGCCGCCCCGAGCAGGCCACGCGCCACTTCCGGCTGGCGGCGGCGCTCGACCCGAACCCGCGCTATCTGGAAGCGGCGCGCTTCGACGACTCGCAGTCCTGAGGGTCCGGCAGCGGCAGGCTCGCCTCATGCGGGTGCACACGCGTGTACGTGTGGGTTCACGGGCCGCGCTGCTCCGGTGGCAGGTACGGCGGGACGTCGGGGCCCGGCTGGTAGTGCGGGCCCTGCCGGATGTGCCGGAGGATCATGGTCAGGTCGACCGTGACGACCAGCCACAGGACTCCGCAGGCAACCGCCCACCCGGGGCGCCCGGCGAGGGCGAACGCGGCCGTCCCGGCGATCGACCAGACCAGCCCCCACACGCTCAGCCACAGGCGCGCCCGCAGGGCACTGCGCGCTGTCATCGGCTCACTGCCTGTACGCATCAGGACCACTACTCCTTCCTGAAACGTACTCTTCGCTCCGGACGTTCACCAAGGGCCGACGGGCGGGCCGTCGGCTGCCGAGACGACCGGGGAGAACCACACCGTGCTACCGGATGCCGACGACCTTCCCGAGATCCTGCTCGACCTGGCCGTACCCCATGAGGACATCAACGAACTGGTCGCACTGCGAGGGCTGTTGATCCGCGACCCCGGCGCGATGCGGCTTCTTGAGGAGTGCGTCGAGGGGCTGGTGCGGGACATGGGGGAGATCGGCGGAGCGGCGCCCTGGCCCGGCGAACGGATCGCGGACCTGCTCACCGGGCAGACTGCGGGCGGAGAGCCGGGGGCGCTGGGCCGGTACTTCGCCGTGTACGTGTTCGTCGCGGCGCTCCCGTACGTATGCGCCCACCACGACGCCCTCGGGGTCCCGCCCGAGGTGTCCCGCCATACGCTCGCCGACCTCGGGCGGAACATGGCGGTGTACCGCAGGAGGCACGGCCAAGGCGGCGTACAGGCTCCGGGATGGCTCGCGCTGCACTTCCACGGGGAGCTGTTCCAGCTGGGGCGGCTGCAGTTCCAGCGGGCACGTGTGGGGGAGCGGAGGGTGAAGTTGCTCGCCGACACCGGTCTGGCCCTCGACGCCCACGCGATGTGTCTCAGCCTGCACATCCCCGACTTTCACGGGCCACTGTCCCCGGCCGCCTGCGACCGGTCCCTGGCGCTGGCCATGGACTTCTTCGCGCGGCACTTTCCGGGGGAGCGGTACACGGCCGGGGTCTGTCACTCCTGGCTGCTGGATCCACAGCTGAAGCGGTATCTGGGGGCGGATTCCAATATCGTCCGCTTCCAGGAACGCTTCCGGCTCGCGGGGAAGGCGGGCGAGCCGGCCGACACCGAACCCGTCCAGTTCGTGTTCGGGAATCCGGACCTGCCGATGGCCGATCTGCCCCGGCGGACCACGGTGGAACGGGCTGTCGGGGACCATCTGCGGGCGGGCGGTCACTGGTACATCGGGCACGGATGGTTCCCGCTTCCGACGGTTTGACTCGAACGGGTGAAGAGGCTGAGGGCGGGAACGGCTGTGCGGGTGCGGGCCGTTGTGCGGGCATGAAGCTGGAAATGCGAGAAGGATATGAAGGCACGGGTCCCGGTGCGATCACCCCGGACGGCTGCGCGGTCGAGCTCTACTCGCGGATGCCGATCGGGAACGAGCCGGACATCATCGCCGCGGCGGTGCCCGCAGGCGCCAACATCCTGGAGCTCGGCAGTGGCGTCGGACGCATGACCCACCCGCTCTTAGAACGCGGCTTCACGGTCACGGCGGTGGACGAGTCGGCCGAGATGCTGGAGCGCGTCCGGGGAGCGCGCACGATATGCAGCCCCATCGAGGACCTTGACCTGGGCGAGAAGTTCGACGTGGTGATGCTCGCGTCGTTCCTCGTGCACGCTGGGGACGCCGAGGTGCGGCGGGGGCTGCTGCGTACCTGCGCCCGGCATGTCGTGGAGGGCGGCCAGGTGTTGATCCAGCGCGAGGGCGCGGACTACCACACGAACGTGCCCCGTGAGCGGGTCGGCCCGAGCGGCTCCACGATACGACTGGTGTCGTCGGAGCCGGTCGGCGACGGCGTCAACTCGGTGCGCGCGGAGTACGAGTTCCCGGACGCGGTATGGACCCAGACCTTCCTGGCCCGGCCGTTGACCCAGGAGCAGTTCGAGGAGGCTCTTGGGGAAGCGGGACTGAAGGTGGACCGGTATCTGACGGAGGACGGGGTCTGGGTGAGGGCGGTGAGTGGGTAGGGGAAGCGTGTAGCGAACCGGGATACGTGGGCGAGGGGATTCTGAAGGATGAGCGGCATAGTGGTGGCGGTCAGCAGCAACGGCACGTACTCGTTCAGCAAGCCGAACCGGGACAGCGTCAGACTGCTGGCCGGGCTGGGGGTGGAGGGGGACGTGCACTCCGGGACGACCGTCAAGCATCGCTCGCGCATGGCCCAGGACCCCACGCGGCCTAATCTGCGCCAGGTGCACCTCGTGCACGAGGAGCTCTTCGCCGAGGTCGGTGAGCAGGGGTTCGAGGTGGCGCCCGGAGAACTCGGCGAGAACATCACCACCCGGGGTATCGATCTGCTCGCGCTTCCGGTCGGCACCCTGCTGCACATCGGTGACGACGTCGTGCTGACGGTGACCGGCCTGCGCAATCCCTGTCTGCAGATCGACAACTTCCAGGACGGCCTGCTGAAGCGGGTGGTCGGACGGGACGACGCCGGGAACGTCGTCCGAAAGGCCGG
Source organism: Streptomyces sp. NBC_00576 (assembly GCF_036345175.1). NCBI lineage: Bacteria > Bacillati > Actinomycetota > Actinomycetes > Kitasatosporales > Streptomycetaceae > Streptomyces > Streptomyces sp. NBC_00576. The sequence goes on from NZ_CP107780.1 coordinate 8,520,709, forward strand.
AATCATGAGCATCGTGACGGAGGGAGGTGAGGTGCGCCCCGGAGACACGGTCAAGGCCGAGTTGCCCAGCGGGCCGCACCAGGCTCTGGGACCGGTCTGAGAAGTACCGCCGGGCGGCGATGAGTTCTGGGGCGGCGGTCGGTCTATCTCTGTGAAAGCAACGCGAACCGCTTCACACAGGAGACCTCCATGTCCGAGACCACCGCTCCCGTCACGCCCCTTACTTCCGCCGCCTCCACCCCTCCTGGCACTGCTGCCAGGTCCGTGTCCGCACGTGGGCGGCGCGCCTGGATCGCGCTGCGGGCGCTTCAGGTGGTGCTGGCACTCTTCTACGGGTTCGCGAGCGCGCTGCCCAAGCTGATCGCGCACCCGTCGGCCGCCGAGTCCTTCGACAAGTTGGGCTGGGGCAGTGCGGGCATGTACACCATCGGGCTGCTCGAACTGGCCGGAGCCGTCGCGTTGCTGATCCCGGTGCTGCAGTCGGTGGCCGCGATGGCGCTGGGCGCGCTGATGGTCGGCGCGTTCGTCGTGCAGGTCGCCGTCTTCGACGGGCAGTACGCGGCGACACCGCTGATCCTCATGGTGCCGCTCACCCTTATCGCCTGGGCCCGCCGAGGGCACAACGCGGATCTGCTGCGGCTGGTGCGGCGACGGGCGTGAAGGTGCCTGCATACGGCTGGTGCGGCGTCCGACCGGGTCGCGGGGACCTGGTCGGACGCCGTGCCGCGTACGAAGGGCCGTGCGGTGTCACGTCCTGAGGGTCCGCCCCGTGGGGAGGGGAGGGGCCCTGGAGGTCCTTACGAGGCGTCGTCGGGTCCGGTGACGCCTCGTAGGCGTTCCATCTCGCGGCGGTCGCGCTTGGTCGGGCGGCCCGTGCCGCGGTCGCGGATGCCCGCCGGGGCGACGGCCTCGCGGGGTGGTGGCGGCGGGCTGTTGTCGACGTAGCACTGGATGGCCACCGGGGCCCCGACCCGCTTGCGGATCACGCGCTTCACCACGACGATCCGTTCGTGACCGGCGTGGCGGATGCGTACCTCGTCGCCGACGCGCACGGCGTACGCGGGCTTCACTCGCTCGCCATTGACACGTACGTGGCCGCCTCGGCAGGCGGTCGCGCCCATGGAGCGGGTCTTCACCAGACGTACGGACCAGATCCAGCTGTCGATGCGGACGGTCTCGCCGCTAGCCGGACCGGCGGCGTCGGCCGCGGCCACCGCCGGGGAGGCCGGTGCCGTGTCGGCGGCGGTGCCGTCTTCGGTGTGCGCGCCGCCTTCGGTGTCCGGGCCCTCGGAAGCCCTGCCAGATGCCATGCCCTCGACCTTAGTACTCCGGATCGGGCGGACCGGGCGGGTTTTTCCGGTCCTCTACCGTGGACGCATGGACACAAGTGATCCGGCGGCCGGGCTGACCGGGCTCGACGAGCGGATCGCCGGGTGCCGGGTCTGCCCCCGGCTGGTCGCCTGGCGGGAGGAGGTCGCCCGTACCAAGCGGGCCGGCTTCGCCGACTGGGACTACTGGGGGCGGCCGGTGCCGGGGTTCGGGCCGGCGGATGCCCGGCTGCTGATCGTCGGACTGGCGCCCGCTGCCCACGGCGGGAACCGGACCGGGCGGATGTTCACCGGGGACCGCTCCGGAGATGTGCTGTACGCGGCGCTGCACGAGGTGGGGCTGGCGTCGCAGGCTGCGTCGGTGAGCGTCGACGACGGGCTCGAACTGTACGGCGTACGCATCACCTCGCCCGTGCACTGCGCCCCGCCCGCCAACAAACCGACGCCCGAGGAGCGGGACGCCTGCCGACCGTGGCTGGTGAGCGAGCTGGAGCTGCTCCGGCCGACACTGCGGGCCGTGGTGGTGCTCGGGGCGTTCGGCTGGCAGGCGACGCTGCCCGCCCTCGACGCGGCCGGCTGGAGCGTGCCGCGTCCGCGCCCCGCCTTCGCGCACGGGGCGCGGGTCACGCTCGGCGGCGGCCTGCGGCTCTTCGGGTGCTTCCACGTCAGCCAGCGCAACACCTTCACCGGCCGCCTCACGCCCGCGATGCTCCAGGACGTGCTGCGCGACGCGGCGAGCGCCGCCGGACTCCCCCATCAGCGGTGAGAGCAGTAGGGGTTAGAAATTGGTGCGACCGAACCGGCGCAGGCACGTTACGTTGCCCTGATGGGCCTGTATCCGGAGATCGAACCGTACGACCACGGCATGCTGGATGTCGGGGACGGCAACCACGTCTACTGGGAAGTCTGCGGGAATCCGCAGGGCAAGCCGGCGGTGGTGCTGCACGGTGGGCCGGGGTCGGGGGTGAGCGCGCACTCCCGGCGGTACTTCGATCCTGCCGCCTACCGGATCGTGCTGCTCGATCAGCGCGGGGCCGGGCGTTCGACGCCGCATGCGAGCGTGTACGACACCGATATGAGTGTCAACACGACGGGCCACATCCTGGCCGATCTCGAGCTGCTGAGGCGGCACTTGGGGATCGAGCGGTGGCTGGTGTGGGGGGTGTCGTGGGGTTCGGTGCTCGGGCTGCGGTACGCGCAGACGCATCCGGAGGTCGTGTCCGAGCTGGTGCTCACCGCGGTCGCGACCGGTTCCGACGCCGAAGTGGCCCTGCTGACCAGGGGACTGGGGAACTTGTTCCCCGAGGCGTTCGAGACGTTCCGAGCCGGGGTGCCCGAGGGCGAACAGGACGGGAACCTGGCCGCCGCGTACAACCGGCTGCTGGAGTCGCCCGACCCCGAGGTGCGAGAGCGTGCCGCGCGGGCGTGGACCGACTGGGAGACGGCCATGCTCCCGGCGCCGCCCCGTTCCGTACCGCGCTACGAGGACCCGGTGTTCCGCATGGGCTTCGCCCGGACCGTCACCCACTACTGGGGCGACGACCACTTCCTGGGCGAGGGGAACGAGGGCGCGCACGGCGTCGTACTGCGTGACGCGCACCGGCTCAAGAACATCCCCGGCACCCTCGTCCAGGGCAGCCTCGACCCCGGTAACCTGCTCGGCACGGTCTGGCGGCTCCATCACGCCTGGCCAGGCAGCGAGTTGATCGTCGTCGACGAGGTCGGGCACAACGCGGGAGCGCCGGGCATGGTGGACGAGCTGGTGGCGGCCACGGACCGGTACGCCGGCCGCGGCTGAGCCGGCTGTCGGCTGGTGCTGTGACCGCGTAGGTTCGCCGGGTTGGGTCAGGCTGCCGTTTTGAGAGGGCGTCCGCCCCAGTGGATGCCTTTCTCGCTTCGGATACGGGTGCGTCCCTTGCGTCCCTTGCGTTCGGCGGCCAGGACGTCGCGGTGGCGGCCGTTGGCGTTGTGCCACCGCAGGTAGGCGTGCAGGGCCCGGGTCTGCACGGTGTGGTGGGGGTGGTTTGAGTTTGTGATGGTGAACTGCCTGACACGCTGTCCATGATCACGTAGATCGGTGCGCCGTCGGGCCGGGCGGCGCGGATCGATTTCAGCGTGGCCCGGATTGCAGGTGGCCGACATCATCGTCCGCCGAATCCAACCGTCACGAGGACGAGGGTTCCGCCCGCAGGTTCAGCCAAGGAGACACCGGCGCATGAAGCGGCAGCAAGTGAACAGATTGTTTACAACACTTAGTTGACATTAAGTCGTGCGCATATCATCCTCATCTCATGCCTTCGACTCCTGATCAGCACACCGATCCCTTCACGCCTCCGCAGCCGGAGCAGGCGCGAGCACACCGCGTCTACGCGTCCCTGTTTCGCATCGCCGAGCGACACGCGACCACTGACAAGCAACGCCACCGGCAGGTTCATCCTTCGGTCATCGGGCCGCATGAGGCCGTCAGGCTTGTGTCGTTCCTGCTCAGCGGAGCCGCACAGCCCGATGACGGCGAACCGGAGGTGGACCACGCTGATATCACCGCGGCATTGAGCCTCGTCCCACTGGTTCGCGGGGAGATGGACGAATTGGAAACCGGACTCCTCCAGATGGCACGGGGCCGCGGCATGACCTGGCAGGAGATCGCTTTCGGACTCGGGCTTGGCACTCCGCAAGCCGCCAGGCAGCGGTACGAACGACTGGCCAGCCGCGCCACAGCCGACACGGACAGCTCGGAGTAGAAGGAACTCCGTGGGTTCTCGTTGGGGACGCCCCGGCGGATGAGTCCCACCCCGCCACACTCAGGACCAGGGCGACCCTCGGCCGACCGATACGAGCGGCATCCTCAAGCCCAGCCAGTCGCTCAGCGGCGAACTTCCCACGCCGCTTCCTCACCGTCGGCACCGTCGCGCCGATCACTGCCGCCACACGCGCATTCGGCGCACCGTCCGCACACGCCTTTCAACAGCGCGAGGACCCGGCGACATGAAACAGGCTGACGACTTAGCCCCGAAATTTCTGGCGCATCCGACTAGCGACGACGGGCGCGGGTGCGTTCGCCCGCGGATTGCACGAACTGGAGTTCCAGCGTGGGCGGGGGAGGGGCGACGCCCGGGCCGCCCGCCTCCGCCCAGCGGAGTATCTCGTCGGTGCAGTCGTCGCCCATCGACCAGCCGATCCACACGGCTTTCCCGCCACGCCTGCGGCCCTCGCCCGACGGCTGTACGACGATGACGTTCGCCTGGTCGCATGGGCCGAGGCAGTCCGCCGTGCGGACCGCGAGGCGGCCGGCGGAGGCCGTGGCCGCCGCGCGCAGCCGCTCCAACTGCCAGTCGTGGTCGTAGCCGGGGTACTTACGCGGGTCGCCGCAACAGCAGCCACGGCAGACGACCAGAGTGCAGGGGCGGGTGCGGGCGGCGCCGATCACCGTACGGGCGCTCACAGCTCACCCTCCAGGCGGTTGCCGACCGCGGCCAGGACACGGTCGAAACGCTGGGCCGGCTCGCGTTCGACCAGCCGGTCGCCGGGTCCCGGTCAGCCCGCGATGGTTTCCTCCCACAGAGCCGCCAGGGCCCGCTCGCGCACCGCTCCGAGCGGTTCGATCTTCGTCATGGGCCCATCTTCGCCGACCCGGGGGTGATTACGGAGCCCTGGCTGCCATCCCTCAGTCGCCGTCGTCGCCGACACCGGGTTCGGCATCCTCGACCTCGGCGACGGCCGGCGGACCTAGGAGGCCGAGCGGGCGGTGGGGGAGAAGCCGGGGTAGCGGTGATCGGCAGGGTGGGCACGGCCGTCAAGTCGGCGGAGTCGCTGGTCTCGGCGACAGGCACTACGTCGTGGACACCTGCCGCAACGGCAACGGGCTTACACCCCGTCGTACGCCCTCGAACTCGCCGGCAACGCACGGTCGTGAGTCTGGGCCGGCCCTGCTGGATCCTTATGTGTGGTTCGGCTGCCAGACGTAGCGCACATCCGGCTCCCGCTCCTCGTTTCCGCTGCCGTCCGTGTGCTCGACGGCGACGAAGCCGTGGCGTTCGTAGAAGCGGTGGGCGGGTTTGTTGACCTGAAAGGTCCACAGGGTCAGTCCACCTGGGCTGTGCTCCTTCGCGAGGGCGATGCAAAGGTCACCGATGCCGCGCCCACGCCAGTCCGGGAGCAGGTACAGCTGGGACACCTCGTCACCGGCGAGCACCAGCACGCCGACGATCTCGCCCTCGTACGACGCCTCCGCGACCCAGGTCTCGCGGTGGGGCACCACCACGTTCCGGAAGTAGTCGCGGACCTCGTCGTCGGATCGTGGCCAGGTGACGGTCGACAGGGCGACGGCTCTGGACCGCAGCAGCACGTCGGCCGCGGAGTCGGCATCGTCGGCCGTCGCACGGCGGAGGGTGATCTTCGGGGCGGGGGATGAGAGGGTCACGGGGGCGGAGCCTGTCAGAAGGCCGTACCGAACGCACCTGGATTTACTGGATTCCAGGGCGTCCGGCAGGCTCAGCGTCTGCTTCGGAATCCGTCTCCGTGTCCGCCTCCGGGATGGCGGCCGTCGCCGTGATCTCCACCAGCTGCCCCGGGTAACCGAGACAGGCCACTCCGATGAGGGTCGACGAGTGAGGTCCGGCAGACAGGCCGGACGCCTCGACGACCTCCCAGACGGCGGACAGAACCTCGGGCTCACCGCTCACGACGTACACGTCGGTCGACAGGACATGCGCGAAGTCACTGCCCACCGCCCGGAGTTGCTCGCCCAGGTTGACGATCACCTGCCCTGCCTGCCGTACGGGATCGCCCACGCCGACGATCCGCCCCTGCGCGTCCAGTGGCACAGAACCGGCGAGAAACGCGAGACGCGTGCCCGCCTCGACGACGGAGGCGTGGGAATAGGTGGGCGGCGGGAACAGACCGGGGACGGTGACGCGCTTGAGCATGGCGGGCTCCTGGAAAGGGGAGAGATGGAACGGCGGATCGGGTGTGGGGCGGCCTGGGTCGCCCGCAGGACCACCCGCCGATCATGCGGAGTGCCGGGTGGCGGGCGCACCCGGATTTCCGTTGAGGGGGCGCTGTTGTTGTCGTGGAGCAGTCGCTGTTCAGCCCTTCCGTGTTGCGGGTGCGTGATCAGTCGAGGCGTGAGCGGGACGACTGGTCGTACAGGCCCGTCAGCCGCCAGCCGTCGTCGCGGGCCACTCGCTCGAAGACCGCGATCTTTCGCGCGAGTCCCTCCGGGTCGCCGATGTCGCACCACCGGCCCGAGACGGCCTCGGCCCACTCCTCCTCCCCTCTCACCAACGGCAGTCCCCGCACGGCGAGATGCAGTGCGAGCGTCGACCGCGCGTAGTACCGGACGGCGTTCAGCTCATCGCGGGTACGGTCGTACTGCTCGGTCTCCCGCAGGCACAGCCGCCCGTCGACGGCGTCGGCGACGAGCAGCGGGACCATGGCTCCGGGCGCGCGCAGGTCCGGATCCGCGACGAGGAACGTCAACTCGCCCCCGTTCTCCCTGACTTCGTACCGGGGCAGATACGACAGCCGGGCGAGCCCGAGCGCGTGCTTCCACGACGTCACCCATAGGCCCCGGTTGAGGTAGTAGCGAACGCTCCGCTGCCAGGTCCAGCACGTGTCGAGACGGAAACCGTGCAGGCTCTCGGCGCGGCACGCCTCGTACACCGTGTCCAGCGTCGACGAGGCGAGGCCGCGCCGCCGGGCGACGGGATGGACGTACAGCGACGAGACGCGCAAAGACCCCACGCCGCTCGGCCAGGTGTCCACGGCGACGGTCCCGAGCGGCCCTCTCGGCCGTCCTCCTTCCCTGTCTTCGGCGGCGTCCCAGATCCAGTACCTCCTGCAGTAGTCGTCGTTGTGTTCGTACTCCCGTCCGGATGCCCCCAGCCGGAGGCGTAGCCGCTTCTCGTGCGAGGCCGTGAGCGAGTCCGGGTCGGTGCACTCGCCGAGGGCGCCCTCTGCGAGTGAGGCCAGGTCCCAGAGGCCGAACCGGTGTCCTTCGGCGTGCCCGACCGGGCGCAGGTCGGGGCACGCCGACAGGCGTTCGTGCACGCGGAGGGCGAGATCGTCTTCCATGGCCGGAGCGTAGGGACGTGGGTGGTCTGCCTGTCCGGCCCGGGAGGGGATCTCACCTGGGGGTTCACCTTGGCGGTGGACCCGCTCATTGGTCGTGCGTTTGCCTCTCGCACTCCTGTTCAAGTGGTGGGTACGCCTCGGCGATGGCCGCGCAGATCCGTCGGCGGAGCAGTTCCTCGGCCTCGGCCCGGCCGGAGTCCCGCTCGCCTCCCGGCAGACCGTCCAGGAGCTGGTCGTAGTGGCTCATCCGGTGCCTGAGATAGTCGACCTTCCAGGGGGCTAGAGTGGCACGGCCGACGCGGCCTGTCTCCTGTGCGGAGTCGCCGTCGGCCAGTTCGATCGGGCCGCCGGCCGTCGCCTCCCGTCGCGCCCGGTGTTCCACCGCCCGCAGGGCCAGCTTGCCCGGTTCCAGACGCGGTACCTCGATCGGCTCGGTCCTGATCCGTTCCAGGATCTCCAGCCGTCGGCGCCGCACCGCGTTCCGCACCGCTTCCGATCGCCGTGCCGAGGATTCCGACACCCTTCGGAACTCGTCGGTCCGCTCGGCCGCCGCGACCCGCTCGACGCGGTACAGCCTGACCTGCGGCGCCGCCCTGAGCCGCGGATTGACGCTCAGGCGGTCCGGTGGCCCGAGCAGCCGGTGCACCATCCCGCCGGTCCATCCGCGAGTCCGCAGTCCCGCCAAGGAGACGTACCGCTGCCCGTCCTCTTCGTATCCTTCAAAGCTCTGACAGTCCTGAGGTTCCCGACTGTCCTCGTAGCTCTGATCACCGGCATGGCAAGCCATGGCTACCTCCCCCGTAGCTCGATCGTGACACTCTGTGACGACACCTCCCATTGAAGCGCCCACCACTGACAATCACCCGAGTCGTCCTGGAGTCAGGAGCGGAACCTGGTTCCGATGTGCACGCCCTCATCGCCGCGAGGTCCGTCGGGGCCGATCTCCATGGCTCTGATACCCGGCTGGGCCAGGGTGACAGCGATTTTCTTGTGCCATGGCGTTGGTGGGCACGCAGATCGCGATCTGTTCCAGATGGATGTCACTCCACTCGGCGACCAACTCGGCGGTGGCCTGGCGCTCGCTCTCCCAGTCGGCGCACGGATGAAGTTCGGGTCGGGCACCGCTCAGCACCGAGCGGTAACCGGCCAGGGTGTCCTCGCCGCCGTTGAGGTCGTCGAAGGTCTCGCCGCTCAGCACCCCGAGTGCTGATCCAAGGATCTGCCGTGTGGTCCGGTAACTGAGGGTGAGCTTCGCTGAGCGGCCCCGGATGTTGATGCCGAGACTGCCCAGGGTCACCTGGTTGTTGTAGATGCGCTGGTGGGTGTCACCGACGAGGAAGACGTCATTGCGGTCCCGCGCGACCATGGCGCGTAGCAGCTTCCGATGGCCCGGCCGAAGATCCTGGGCCTCATCGACGACGATGTGGCGGTAGCGGTACCGCAGCCAGCCGGCGGAACCGTCCTGGAGGTGTGTGAGTGGCTGGCGCCTTGAGCCGGCCGGGCACGGAGCACTGACCAGCATCCGCCGCCCCCACAGGTCGCACCAGCACCGCACCGATGGCCTCCTCGCCCCTCCCTAGGATGTGCCTCTGGACTGCTACGGCGTTGCGCTCGCACCAGTGCGTGACGCAGGCCACAGGAACTCCTCCCGTGTCGCGGAGAGAAGTGGTCGTGAGGGACTCAGAAAACGATGTGCGTCGCCGTGTGCGCGAGGGGGACCGAGAAGCGTTCGCCCTGCTGTACGAGCAGTTCGCCCGCGCCGTCTACAACCACGGGCTGCGATTGACGGGCGACTGGTCGACAGCCGAAGAGATCATGTCCGAAACGTTCCTGACCGCGTGGCGGACCCGTGTTCGGGTGCACGAGGACGGCGGCTCCCTGCTGCCCTGGCTGCTGGGCATCGCCACCCACAAGGCGGACAACACCCGCCGGGGAGTCCGCAGACGGCAGTTGTTCCTGGCGCGTCAACCGCAGCCACGCGTGGAGGAGGACTTCGCGCCTCGGACGATCGGGCGCATCGACGACGCACGGTACCTGCGTGCCGTGCAGACCGCGCTGGGACGGCTGCGGCGCCAGGAGCGGGAGGTACTGGCCCTGTGCGTGTGGTCCGGCCTGGACTATCAGCAGACGGCCGAAGCACTGGGCATCGCCGTCGGAACCGTACGGTCCCGCCTGTCGCGTGCCCGCAAGAAGCTCGCTGACCTCGCGGAAGAAGACCGGGAACCACCAACCGCCCGCGGAGAGATGACAAGTGCGGCCGCGATCGCGGCCCTGCCCGTACGGGAGGAGCTCACATGAACGACGACACCACCGGCGCTTCCCCGGAGCGGCACGGCGACCGCGAGGAGATCGCCCGCCTGCTCCCGGCCCCGGCCGACTGGGACCTTCCGCGCGAGCAGCACCTTCGTCACAGGGACCTTCTGATGCACCACATCGACCACGACCAGGTTGCCCGTACCCGGCCGGCCCGCCGGCTGCTGCGGCCCGCGGTCCTGGCGCCGGCGACCGCTCTGGCCCTGGCCTGCGCGGTGACCGCGGGGATCGCGCTGACCGGCGGCGACCCGGCGCCCGCCGGCACCGCGTCGCACCGTGCGGCCACGGACATGCAGCCCGCCGCCGCACTCCTGAACCGGATCTCCGACGCCACGGAGACGCGCGTCGGCCCCACGGTGCGCAACGACCAGTTCGTCTACACCAGGGAGAAGACCCGCGGGGCCGACCTGACCAGCGGGAAGGCTGTCCTCAGCCCACTGATGGACCGTGAGGTGTGGGCCGCTCAGGAGCCAGGGCCCCTGCGGAAGCTCGGCCTGATCCGGGAGGACGGTGAGACGTTCCCCGTCAACGCCGAACTCGGTGACACCAAGGGCACACCCGCCGGTATCAACCGGCCCACCTACCGCTGGCTCAGCTCGCTGCCCACCGACCCCGACAAGCTGCTGACCTATCTGTACGCCAAGACCCCGCAGGCCGATGGACGGGAACGCGACCAGGCGGTGTTCGAGCAGATCGGATCCTTGCTCGGCGGGGTGATGCCGCCCCGTACGGCCGCCGCCCTCTACCGGGCCGCGGCGAAGATCCCGGGTGTCACCCCGGCCCCTCAGGCCCGCGACGCGATCGGTCGCAAGGGCCTCGGTATCGCCCGCGACGACACGCGGTACGGCATCCGGACCGAGTGGGTCTTCGACGAGAAGGACTTCGCCTTCCTGGGCTCCCGCAGCTACCTGACCAAGGACGCCCCCTACGGAAAGGCCGGGACCCTGCTGTCCAGCGAGGCCGAGCTGGAACACGCCGTCGTCGACGAAGCCGGCCGACAGCCCACCGACGCGGAGCGGACACAGACCATGCGCCAAAGCTGACCGCCGGAGGCGGTGCTGCGGCGCAGGCCGCAGCACCGCCCCAAGGACTCGGGCAATGTGGAGACGTGGATCAAGGTGGGGCATGTCCAGCACATGAGCCCCTGGGCAGAGCCGTAGGTGTAGTGGGCTTTCTCGTTGTCGGACTTCCGCTGCCGATCGCGGGATCCGCGATTCACACCATGTACTCGGTCAAAACGCCCCCAGCGGCCGTGTGGAGCGTTGCCTTTGATATGGGGGTGTTGGTGGCCAGCGTGGTGGTCGCTGCCGCGCTCTACATCGTTCTGGTTTTGGCGCTCGACTGGTCGGATGACGCCATGTTCGGCGGGTGCGTCGTGCACGTCGTCACCGGCATCGGGCTCTTCGTCACCGCCACTGTGATGGATGCGGAGATCCTGCCGCAGCTGACTCAGGCCGGCCGTTTTGTCGTGAAGTACCTGGGCCCACTGTGACCGAGGCCCCGTCCTCCGACTCGGGGCCGGGCAGCTCCAGCTCCACGTCCGTGCCCCGGCCGTCCGCGCCGACCTCTACCCGGAAGCCGCCGCTGTCCTCGGCGGAGGCGTCGTCCTGGTAGCGAAGGAGAGAGAAAGGCCGAAGCCTGTCAGGACTTGTCACAGTCCTGACAGAATTCGTTTCACTGATGCCTGCATTCGTCGGGCAGGCTCGCTGTCACCGGCCGACTGTGGCTCGCAGCAAACGAGCGAAGAACTCCCGTCCCTCCATGATCGTCGACGTCGGTACGGACGCTTCGGCGTTGCCACTGGCGGTCCCGTACAGACGAACGCGGGTGACCGTCCAGCCGGTGGCCGTCGGCGGGGCCGGCGGAGAAGGGGGCGTCTGGCCGGTGTACTCGTGGCTCATCGTGGACCTTTCTTTTCGGGCCCCGCATGGATGCAGCGGGCTGATTCGATGGTCGCTGAGATGCCGCCGCGGAAAAATGGGGGTAACCCTGGTGCGGGACGACTCGGAAGGGGGATGTCCTCTGTTTCATTCCGGGGCGTGATCGTCGTGGCCCATGGGGTCGTTGAGATACGCGAGCACGATCAGCACACGGATGTTCACCCGTAACTCACGCTCTTCCTCGGGCGAGGGGAGGCCGTAGGCCCGCCTGATACCTCGGATGTGCCCCTCGACTGTCCCTTCGGACATGCCGAGCCGGTCAGCGATCGCCTTGTTCGTGAACCCTCGTGCGATCAGCTCGGCGACCTTCTTCTGTGTCGGGGTCAGTTTTCCGCCGCGGGCCGCCAGGCCTTGCAGCTCCGCGTCGATGCAGATGCCTCCGGCGTCCACCGTGCGCGCGTATTCGAGTAACTGGGTGACGCCCGTGAGTTTGTCCTTGAGTAGATAGCCGATCCGGCCGCCCTGTTGTCCGATGTTCATGATTTCGAGGGCGATACGTAGCTCGTCATGTTTAGACATGACGAGCAGGGCGACTTCGGGGAACCTGCGTCGGATACTCCGCGCCGCTGTCAGCCCGGCGAACGATCCCTCGTCAGAAGCCCAGAAATCGACGTCCAGCACGATCACGTCGGGAGCCGGACCTTGTGCGAGTCGTTTGTTGGTCTCCTTGACCGACCTTGCTTGACTTACCTCGATTCCTCGCGCCCTCAGGCGTGGTGCGAGCAGATCGTGGAACAGGGGCGCGTCGTCGGAGATCATGATGTGCACGGAAGTTCCGCCTTCACGGTTGTACCCACGCCAAGTGGGCTGTCGATGCTGATGTTTCCGCCGAGTACGGTCACCAACTCGCGTGCTCGTCGGCTGCCGACGCCCCATGACTGCGGCGAGTCGGCGCCTCCCACGCCGTCGTCGGTGACCTCGACGACCAGCCAGTCGCGCCGATGGGTGACCTTGACCTGTATTCGATGGGCGTGCGCATGTGTTCTGGCGTTGCGCACCGCCTCGCTGATTACTCGATAGGCGACATGTTCGACCCGCTGCGGACAGCGGGTTTCCGGAATGGTCACGTCTTTCGAGGGGAGGCGAAGTTTGTCGAACAGTGATGTGACGCCGGCGTTGAGGCCGAAATCGAGCGCCGAGGGATACAACTCGAAGGCGAACTCTTTGATCTGGTTCTGCAGTTCTTTGGACCTGGCTATACCGTCCTGTACGAGGTCGACAACCCCTGGCTCCGCCTGTTCGCCCAGTTCGTCCTTGAGCTCGTGGAGAGTGATCAGAACACCGATGACCGCGTCCTGTCCGCCGTCATGGAGCACGCTCTGGAGTTCCTTACGGTGTTTGATCTCCAGGTCGATCAACATGTTGAGGCTCCTGCGCAACTGTGCCTGAAGGGCTTCTTTGGCCAGGATTATTCGGGTCACGGTCGCGACCGACTGCAATTGCCGGGCACCGGTTAGTGATGAGTCATGAATCAGAACGCCAAGTGGCTGTCCGCGCCATTCCAGAAGTGTCACGTCGCGGCTTGCTTCGTTCGGGAATTCGACAGTTTCTCCCTTCGGGCTTGCGTATCGCTTTTGATCGGGAAGCCACGGGTAGATCTCGATCTCAGGGTCACCGAGCCACTTGGCGAGGAGTTCCCGGTAGTCCGCGCTTTCCGTCTGCTCGAAGTGGGCAAGTCGTTCGAAAGCTCCGGCTCGGCCGATCCATTCCCGAAAATAACCGACCTGGCTGGCAACGGGAACAATGAGCACAGCCGTGGCATACCCGAAGAGCAGGGCGTAGTTCATTTGGACAGCGGCGTGCGTCAGGGCGACGACCAGGAATCCGGCAACGATCACCATCGCCAGGGCGGCGGAGAACCAGACCGGTGCGGCGCTTCTCCGCATCGGCGGCCTCTCTGTCCGCCAGCGGCGGATCACCAGAACGAAAACGGCGGCACAGAGAACCATCCCGGCTACGGTTCCGGCAGGCGCCCATGGTGAGTAGCCAGCCGCGTTCGGATCGCCCCAGACCTGTGGTGGGGGTGAATCCTCGACGAGGTACCGTGCTGTCTGGGTCACCAGAATGGCGCTGTACAGGCCGACGACCACCACGGTTGTGGCGGGGTCCCGCAAGCGGCCGGTAGGAAAGCTCAGAACAATGTGAGCCATGATCGCAGCGTTGAAGAAGAACAGACAGAACCCGACTCCGAACAGGAATCGGTTTTCACTGAACTGCAGGTCGCCGATATACCAAGTCATCCCATAGGCAACCAGTAGGGCCCCCATGCGGATCAGGTGCGGCCCCCGCAGCAGCATGACGATTCCTGCCACCAGTGCGAGCATGCCCGCGCTTTGCACAGGGATCTGCATCCACCACGGCCATGGCGCTTCGCCCACGGACAGCGAAAAGGCGTACATCGCGAAGACCCCGCAGCCCAGCGACACCACGGCGACAGCCGCCGCCAGAGACGGGGTGAGCGCAGCCGGTTCGGCAGCCCTGTCATCCTGTCCACCCAACCGCACTCCGGGCATTTCGGGCGTTCCGTGATCGGTGTTCGGCATCCCCACATGCTCGGTATTCGGCGGGTCCGACACCAGCAGGTATCCCTCGCTTTTGTCCTCGGCCGTCAAGGCTCACCCGGCTGGCGGTCCCGATGCCGGACGCTTCCCGTGGACCATGCGCCTGGAGTGTCCGGCAGGTCGAGAATATCCGTCAAAGATCTCTGTTCTCCTGGTATTTCACGAACCTGGTGGAGGCGGTGACTGGTGCGGAGAGATGCGACTCGGCCCATACGGTCTTGCCGGGGGCGGCGCGTCGACGAGGAGGAGACCCCGGCCGGACTCGGTGTCACCGTCGGGAACCTGGTGGGTGGTTGTGGGCTGACTCTCGGCGCGGGTGTCGGTGACCTCTACGCGGAAGACGGTCCCGTTCGGTCCGAGGGTGAGACGGAGGTGGAAGTCGCGGCCGGGGACGTGGCCGTGGCGGACGGCGTTCGCGGTGAGTTCGGCCGCGATGAGGGTCAGGGTCTCGTTGGTGGGGGTCGTGTAGGGGTAGCCCCATTCGTTCAGGCGGTGGGAGACCAGACGTCGGGATGAGGGCGGCTTGCAGGCTGGGGCTGGTGTTGAAGGGGATCATCCTCCGCCAGGCCGGTCGGAAGTACGAGGTAGACGGCCTACCCATCCCAGGAGTCCTGGTTCGCGAGATACATCGCCTCGTCAGACGTCCGTACGTAGTTGGTCACGGGTACCTATGTCTCGTCCAGTTCCGGAGGAACGAGCGCGTCCCAGTCACTGTTGCTTCGGCAGGGGACCCTGGGCTCCTTCGAGAAGGGAAGCGCCGATGACAGCGCCCTCCACCGGCTTCGCCAGCGGGTTCTCACACGATTGCGTTCATAAAGAACGCCGGTTTCCCGCGAACCGTCACATCCCCGAAATACTTGCGGCCCATCTCCTCCACCGCCCCGATCTACCGTGGACACCACCGCCCGGCCGACGTCGCCCGAAGGCATCGCACCCCCGCCCTCGCCCGACAGGAGCTCTGTGTCCCGCCCCAGCAGCACGCGCCCGCGTTTCGCCCTGCCGCCCTGGCTCGCCCACGCGCTGCGCGCCCAAAGAGGGCCCGTTCCGTGGAACGCGGTCATCCGAGGTGCGCTGGCCGCCGGACCGCTGCTGCTGGCCGGCGTGCTCACCGACCGCACCTCCCTCGGCGTCGTCGCCGCGCTGGGTGCCATGCTCGCCGGGATCAACGACCGGCCTGGCAGTCGGCGTTCCTCCGTCAGGCGGCTCGGCGTGCCCGCGGCCGCAGGGGCCGTCGGGCTGGTCGTCGGGACGTACGCCGGACAGCAGTTCACAGCCGTGCCGCTGACCCTTCTCCTCACCGTTCTCGGACTCCTCGCGGGCGGCATCAGCGCCATCGGGCCCGTCGCGTCCGGCGCCGGTACGCAGCTGCTCGTCGCCGCCGCCATCGGGGCCGGGATGCCGTTGCCCGAGCCGGGCTGGCAACGGGCGCTGTTCTTCGTCGCGGGCGCCGGCTGGCTGGTCGCCCTGCGGCTCGCGCTGCCCACGCCCGGTGCCACCGCCGGTGACTTCCGCTTCGACGGGGAACGCGCCGCCGTCGCCGCCGTGTACGACGCCGTCGCCCACCTCCTCGACGCCGCCGGTACGGACGAGGCCGGCGCTCGGCGCGTCGCCCTCACCGCAGCTCTCGACCACGCCCAGGACGCGCTCGGCGGACCCCGGCTCCGCCAGTACGCCAGTTCCGCGGACGAGCGACGGCTGCGCACCCAGTACGCCGCCGCGTTGCCCCTCGCCGAGGCCGCGACCGCCCTCGCCTGGACCGGGGACGCCCTCCACGCGCGCGTGGCGGAAGGGCCTCGGCGCCTCGCCGCCGCCGTAAGGACCAACACGCACACCGGGCCGCTGCCCGCCCCCGCCCGTTCCGCGCCGGGGCTGCGCGCCCTCGACGACGCGCTGCTGCACGCCGCCGACGCCTTCGACCGGGGCGCCGACACGGATGACCTGCACACGCGGCGCCGTACCGTCGCGGCCCTCCTGCGCACCGCCGTCGACTCCGGTGGGCGCGAGTACGGACTGCGGGTGGCGCTCTGTTTCGGAGCCGGTGCGGCCGTCGCGCAGGCGACCCACCACGCCCACTGGTACTGGATCCCGGCCACCGCCGTCTTCCTCGTCAAGCCCGACCTCGGACCGCTCGTCTCGCGCGTCCTGTGCCGAGCGGCGGGGACGGTGCTCGGGGCCGTCGTCTTCGCCGGGCTCGCCGCCGTACTGCCCCGGCCCGAGGGGCTCGTCGCGCTCGTCGCAGTGAGTGGCGCGCTCATCCCGGTCGCCACCCGGCACTTCGCCGCCCAGACCGCTGTCGTCACGGTGCTCGTGCTCGCCCTCGTGATGGTGGGCGGAGAGCCCCAGGCCTCGTGGAGCCGGATCCTCGAGACTCTGGTCGCCTGTGCCCTCGTACTCATCGTCGGGCATCTGCCGATGCCCGGGCAGCGCGGCGGGGGCGTACGGGCGCGACTGGCGCGGGCCGCCGAGGCCGCGCAGGTGTACCTCCAGCATGTGATGAGCGGCTCGGACGACCGGCACGCGCGCTGGATGCTGCGCCGCGAGGCGTATCGTGCGCTCGCCGAGGCCCGTACGGCCATCGCGCACTCCGCGGCCGAACTGCCCGCCCTGGCACGGCACACCGAGGGGACGGAGGAGGTCGCCGCCACCCTCGAACGACTTGTTGACACAGCGACCGCCTGCGCCGTGCACCTCGACGACACGGGACGCCTCACCCGCCGGCACACCGAACACCTCACCGAGCTACTGGACGAACTCGCCGAGCGGCGTGAGCGCGCCGGCCTGCGGATGCGGGTCCCGAAGACGGGCGAGACGCCGCTCGCCGGTTGACGTCGGCCGGTGCCTGCCCGTTCTCGAGGTTCGCGCCGCCCGCCGGTACGAGCACGTCGTACGGTGGCCGTATGACGCCTTCTCCCGCTGCTCCCGCGGATCTCGTCATCACCGGTTGTGCCGCCCTCCTCCACCCTGACGCCGGCGAGGGGATCGAGTTCGCCGAGGACGCCTCGATCGTCGTACGCGGAGGGATCATCGAGGCGATCGGCGTGGACGTCGATATCCCGGATGCCGTCGAACGCATCGACGCGCGCGGGCAGTTGGCCATGCCGGGGCTCATCAACTGCCATACGCACGCCCCGATGGTCGCGCTGCGCGGGGTCGCCGAGGACCTGCCCACCGCGGAGTGGTTCAACGACGTCGTGTGGCCGATCGAGTCCAACCTCACCGGCATCGACGTGGAGTTGGGCGCGCGGCTCGCCTGTGCCGAGATGATCCGTGGCGGTGTCACCTGCTTCGCCGACCACTACTTCTCGATGGACACCGTCGCCGCGGTGGTCGAGGAGTGCGGGATCCGGGCGCACCTGGGGGAGGCGTACTTCTCCTCGCAGGGGCCCCAAGGGCGGGAGAAGTCGCTGGAGTTCGCGCTGCGCCACCGGGGCGGCGCAGACGGCCGCATCACCACCACCCTCGCCCCGCACGCCCCGTACACCGTCGACGACGCCGACCTCGCCGCCACCGCCGACCTCGCCCGCGAACACGGCCTGCCCCTGCACATCCACGCCGCCGAGAACCGCGACCAGACCGACACCAGTCTCGCCCGGCACGGCCTCACCCCGATCGAGGTCCTGGCCCGCACCGGCATCCTGACCGGTGACCTCGACGTCCTCATCGCGCACGGCACCGGCATCATCGAGCGCGACCTCCCCGTCCTGGAGCGCACGGGCGGACGTACGGCCGTGGCGACCGCGCCCCGCGGATACCTCAGGTTCGCCTGGCCCACCACCACTCCGGTACGCGCCCTGCGCGAGATCGGCGTCCCTGTCGGGCTCGCCACCGACGGCGCCGCTTCCAACAGCTCGCTCGACGTGTGGGAGTCCATGGCGCTCACCTCGCTGATCCAGAAGTCGACCGAGGGCGACCCCCGCTGGCTGACCTCCCGTCAGGCCCTGCACCACGCCACGTCGCAGAGCGCACGGGCGGTGGGACTCGGCGAGCGGATCGGCAGCCTGGCGCCCGGCCGGAAGGCCGACATCATCCTCGTCGACCTCACCGGGCCGCACACCCAGCCCGTGCACGACCTCGCCGCCACCCTTGTCCACAGCGCCCGCTCCTCGGACGTCCGTACGACGATCGTCGACGGCCGCGTCCTCATGCGCGACCGCGAGCTGCTGACCCTGGACGTGCCGGGCATCGTCCGGGAGCTGGCGGAGCGGCTGCCCGCGCTCGTCGACCGGAGCCACGGCAGGCGGATCCAGGAGTACGACACCTGAAGTTTCCCCGCCGCCGATGAGAGGCGTTGCCGCGAGCTCACCCCCGTGGGGGCGCCCCGGGCAGCGAGCGCGTGCGCCATCACGACGCGTACAACGACTGATACGGGAGGTTACAAAGGGGGTGTAGGGGATGTAACAGGGTGAGTTCATCCTCACATCTGGCGGTGAACGAGTGTCAACTACGTCTCAGTACGGTCACTTGGCGAGGCCCTTTCCCCATGATGAGCGTTTAAGTCTATGAGATCAGCGCTACATGGAGGTGCAGGGTGAACGGGCGAAAGGTGCTCGAACGCTTTCCCGCCGGCGGACCCCGCGGTTCCTGGCCCGCGGAGGAGTTCGCGCAGGCACGGCGGCTTGAGGGTCAGGCCGCGGAGGTCGTCATGGACCTCGCGACGGACACGTTCCTCGTGATCGTCCGGGGCGGGGTCGTGGGGGAGTGAGGCGGTCGCCGGGCCCTTCGGGGGAGGGCCCTCAGGCGCTGATCGGCCTCGACCACGTAGGAATCGTCCCCGTCACCTGGCACAGGGCGAGGTAGAGCGGTATCGGCGGGGTGTACGGGAGGGTGTCGTGCGGGCGGTGCAGGAGGGGCGGGATGTGCGGGGCGTCGAGGACCACCGCTCCCGTGGTGTAGTGCGCCGGGGCCGGCCACTCCAGGGCGTAGTCGGAGTCGGCGGGGACGAGCCACCACCAGTGACCCGCGTCCGCGTACACACAGCCCACACGCGGTAGCCGGGGGAGTATCTGGGGGCCGAAGCGGGCGGGTACCGCCACCGCGTCGCAGCCCAGGGGGGCGGTCATGCCGTCCGGTATGGGCAGGCGCAGGGGAGTTTCCGGACGGGGCGGACTGTGCAGGCCTCGCTTCACGCGCACCAGCGTGTCCATGCTGACGACCCGGCCCCCCGTGGACGAACCCCTTACACCCATTCGGCCTCTGTCCCCGTCCCCGTTGTCGCGTGCCCTTGGAACCTGTGGCGCCCGTGGTGTCCGTTATGCGCCTGCGTGTCGTCGGCGGGCTCCGGTTCCGGGTCGCCGGCCGTGCCGGGGCGGGGTGGTGGCGCGCCCCAGCCGAGGTCACCGCGGGCAGCGATGCCGCCGGCGCCCGCATCGGCCGCCCGGGCGAGTTCCGCCCAGACCAGCAGGCCGGGACCGTGTTCCTGGGCGCCCCAGGCCCTGCACATGGCTTCGACGAGCAGTAGTCCCCTTCCCTGCTCGTCATCGGGGCGCTGCGGCGACTGGTGGGGCACGCCGGGCGCACAGCCCTCGTCACGCACCGCTATGCGCACCAGCTCGTCACCGTCGTGCAGCTCGCAGACTATGTGGCTGCTCGCGGTGTGCACGATGGCGTTGGTGACCAGCTCGGTGACGACCAGGGCCGCCGTGTCACAGGTGTCCTCGCAGACCGACCAGCCCGTGAGCCTGGCGCGCGTCAGGCGGCGGGCCTGCGCGGGCGAGCCCGGATGGGCGGCCAGCTCGAAGCGGAACCGGCGCTCGGCCGCCGTACCGGGGCGCAGCGCGGCTGCGGCCCCGGGACCGGAGCGGTCCGCGGCGGCGTCTGTTCCTAAGGGCGGGGACGGAATCACGCTTGCCACTATCTCCCCGCCGTGAACACTTGGCAAGTGTCACTCTGAAAATTGCAGAGTGCGGTGTGACGGAGTGGAACGGCGTGGCACACTGCTCGCAACAGCACGCGGAGCGGCGCCAGTTGGGACTTTCGGCAGGTTTTCGAATAAGCCTTCGAACGGATTCCCGGTGGCGCCGCCGGGCTGTCAGGAATCTTCACCGGCGCGCGCCGGTGCTCGATGGAGGTGGAGCGTGAGCGAACCGCGGTCCGCGCCGACGGTCGGACAGGTCGTCCTCGGCCGGCGTCTGCTGGACCTGCGGGAGCGTGCGGGCCTGCGGCGCGAGGAGGCCGCACGCATCCTCCGGGTAGCCCCCGCCACCGTCCGCCGTATGGAGATGGCCGAGGTCACGCTCAAGATCCCGTACCTCCAGCTTCTCCTGAAGTCGTACGGCGTCTCGGACGAGGAAGCCGACGCGTTCGTCCAACTGGCCGAGGACGCCAATCAGCCCGGGTGGTGGCAGCGGTTCCACGACGTGCTGCCCGGCTGGTTCTCCATGCACGTCAGCCTGGAGGGCGCGGCGAGCCTCATCCGCCAGTACGAGCCCCACTTCGTCCCCGGACTGCTGCAGACCGAGGAGTACGCCATTGGTGTCCTGAAATCGGGCGCCATCGGCCAGACCAGACCCGAGGACATCGAGCGCCATGTCGCGCTGCGCATGGAACGCCAGGGACTGCTCACCCGTGAGGGTGCGCCCCGGCTGTGGGTCGTGATGGACGAGACCGTCCTGCGTCGCCCGGTGGGCGGCCCGGAGGTGATGCGTGCGCAGATCGACAGACTGCTCGAAGCCACGAACCTGCCCAACGTGACGATCCAGGTCGCCCCCTTCTCCTCGGGGCCGCACCCGGGCACGTACGGGCCCTTCGTGCTCTTCCGTTTTGCCGTGCCGGAACTCCCGGACATGGTCTACAGCGAGTACCTGACCGGCGCCATCTATCTGGATTCGCGCACCGAGGTGGCCACCCACCTGGAGGTCATGGACCGCATGGCGGCTCAGTCCGCTACAGCACATCGCACGAAGGAGATCCTCCGGGATCTCCGCAAGGAGCTCTGAATATCTGCATGGATCGCATGACGTCCAAGGCCCGGATGCGCCACGAGCGAATCAATGAGCTGACCACTGAACGGGTCGCCGAGCGGGCGAGCGCCCGTATCTACAACGGAATGCCCGCCGGTGAGCTGGGCAGTGAGGGCTGGCACAAGCCGTGGAGCGGCGGCAACGGCGGCAACTGCCTGGAGGCGATGAAGCTCGCCGACGGCCGGATCGCCGTCCGTCAGTCCACCGACCCGGACGGTCCGGCGCTGATCTACACCACGGCCGAGATGCTCGCCTTCATCGAGGGTGCTAAGGCCGGGGAGGCCGACTTCCTGCTCTCCTGAGGTCCGGTTCCGGCCGATCATGGGTCATCGGTTCCGTTGCGTTCAGCCAATTCCCTTAATTTGGTGCTCAGTTGATCCCTTGCCACGCCAGACACCGAAGAGACTCACGGAGTTCGTCATGACCGGGCAGCACCCCATCGAGATCGACACCAGCAAGCCTCATCCCGCGCGGATGTACGACTGGTACCTGGGTGGCAAGGACAACTACCCCGTCGACGAGGCGATGGGGCGGCAGATGCTCGCCCTCGACGCGCGCGTCCCGGTGATGGCGAAGGTCAACCGCGCCTTCATGCAGCGTGCCACGCGCTGGCTGGCCGGCCACGGCGTCCGGCAGTTCCTGGACGTCGGCACCGGTATCCCGACCGAGCCGAACCTCCACCAGATCGCCCAGGGCATCGCGCCCGACGCGCGGGTCGTCTACTGCGACAACGACCCCATCGTGCTGGTTCACGCGGCGGCCCTGCTGCGCGGTTCTGAGGAGGGCGTCACCGAGTACCTCCAGGCCGATGTGCGCGACCCGGACGCCATCATCGAGGGCGCGAGGAAGGTCCTGGACTTCGACCGGCCCGTCGCGCTCTCCCTCGTCGCCCTGCTGCACTTCATCTCCGACGAGGACGGCGCGCACGACCTGGTCGGCCGGCTGCTGGCCGCGCTGCCGGCCGGCAGCTACCTGATGATGACCCACGCGACCGCCGACTTCTCCCCGGAGGAGTCGGCGGCCGCGACGGAGAAGCTCAAGGCCGCCGGTGTCACCCTCGCTCTGCGATCTCGCACGGAGTTCGCCCGCTTCTTCGACGGCCTCGACCTGGTCGAGCCCGGCGTCGAGGTGGTCGACAAGTGGCATCCGGAGCTGGGAGAACCGGTCCCGGGCCAGGAGGACGGGGTGATTCCGGGGTACGGGGCGGTGGGCCGCACGTCCTGACGCGGACGTACGGGTCGGCTTCGGCTGTCACGGCTTACGGGTTCGCGGCGGTCTCGGGGTGCGAGGCCTGCGGGTTCACAGCCATGTCAACATGCGCCGCGGCGCGTCCACCAGCCGGCTGACCGCGACCACGGCGAGCGGCGGCTGCTCCGCCTTCTCCTTGCCGAGACTCAGCCCGTAGTAGATCTGCTCGATCGAGGGCGGTCCGACCGCGAGATTGGCTCGGACCGCGGCCGACGGTGACTGCTTGTCGGCCTGGACGAGATACGCCGCCGCCATCGTCCCCGTACGGCCCACGCCGGCGCCGCAGTGCACGAACACCGGCCCGGACGACGAAGCGACGACGTCGAGGAATCGCTGCACCTGCCGCGCCGTGGGCGTCTGCCCGTCACGGATCGGCAGGCGTACGACGTTCAGCCCGGCCTTGCCCGGTTCGGCGAGCTGGGCCGCGCTCAGGTCCTCGGCGCGCAGATCGACGACGGTGGTGATGCCGAGACTCGCCAGTGCCCCGTAACCGGCCGGTGAGGGCGCGGCTCCGCGCCACAACAGCCCCTGGCTGTCCACGCGTTGGAAGTGGTGGACGCCCTGGACCGTATGGGTTCCCGCCGGCGCCGGTGTCTCCTCGCCGACCCAGTGCGACACCGCCAGGATGCCGAGCGCGCCGGTGGCCCACAGTGCGAGATAGCCGATGGCGACTCTGCCGAGGATCCTCAGGATCCGGCGGACCACACGGCGGGTGGGCAGCAGCGGCAGTGGGGGCGGGGGAGCGGTGATGACAGCCATGAATGACCCGAGACGTTGGAGGCGGGGGCGCGTTCGTACGTTCGTGCTGGGGGCGAGAGCGCTTTTGCATCGTATCCCGGGCTGCTGACAGTAAAGCCTTTACGTGACTTACGTCTCTTTTTATAGTTATGTGCCAATTTGGGCTGATCGCGGCATTTTCAGCCGTCCTCGTCGGCGTCCGCGTCCCCGATGCCCACGACCGTGAGGTGGGCGCGGTCGATGGTGGCGTCCTCCAGGCAGCCGCGCAGCCGCGTCCGGTCGTGCTCGGTGAGCGCAGGCTGGACCACGCCGGCGAAGACGCCGTCGCCGAGGTCACCGAGGGTCGCGCGATTGAGCGGCACGGAGGTGGAGTCCCGGCACTGTTCCCAGACCTGGTGTGCGGCGAGGGAGCGCCGTTCGTCCGAGATGAGGCTGCCGCTGCCGCGCAGATCGATCTGGACGAGGATGGAGGTCGCCGCGCTGTCGTTCCTCTTCTCCTCGCGGGTCTCGGTGAGGTCGGCGAGCCCGACGACGAGTGCGCCGAGCAGGGCGACCCCGACGGCGCCGACGGCTGTCGCCCGCGCGACCTGGCCCGGTGAGCGCCGGCCGCCTACCGGGGGCAGGTCCTCCAGGTCGGTGTCGGCGGCCGGATCGGGCCCGGCCAGGACGGCCAGACGTCCGGCGAGGCGCCGCTCGGCAGGTTTGGCGGTGACCGTCGCGACCCGCTGCACCACCCAGGCGAGCCCGGACAGCAGTACACCGGTGACCATGAGTACGGGCACGAAGACGTACGTACGTTCGGCGGGTTCGTCCAGCCAGCGGAACCGCCCGGCACTCTGCCGTACCGGCGCCTCACGCAGCCGGGCCAGGACGTCCTGCTGTCTGAGGCCGTTCTCACGCACCTGGTCCTGGGTCTCGCGGACCCGCTCCTCGATCCGTGAGAGCCGCCCGATCAGCGTGATCCCGAGCAGCATCACCTCGACGACGAGCAGCAGCACCCCGCACAGGACGGCCCGCTGCCACTGCCACCGGTAGAGATAGATGACGACGTAGGTACCTGCCCCGGCTGCGGCCAGCCATCCGAAAACGTATGCGATGCGTCTCATCGTCCGGCCTCCGCTCCGGTCTCGACCCCGGTGCGTACGTCGCCGGTGGTGCCGTCGACCGTGAGGCGCGTGCCCGGCGGGAACCGGCTCACGGCGTCCGTCACTCCGACGACCGCGGGCAGCCCGAACTCCCTTGCCAGCACGGCGAGATGGGACAGCGGACTGCCCGTCTGCGCGACCAGACCGGTGAGCCCGGGCAACAGCGGGGCGAGGGCGGGATCAAGGGTGCGGACGACGAGCACCGCGTCCGCCGGTGGCGTACCGGTGCCGTCCCAGACGGTCCCGGCGGCCCGCCCGCCGGACACGCCCCGGCCGCCGCCGCCCGTAGGGTCGGCGCTCCGCTCGGCGACCACCGTCCCGTCCTCGGCGACCCGGAAGGCATCCGGCAGCGGGGCGGAGACGGGGAGCGGCTGCCTCTCCCGCACGTCCAGGGGCAGCGGCCCACCCTCCAGCGCGGTCATGAACTCCGGCCACCGCAGCAACCCGACCCGTGCACCGTCGTCCAGCCCCCCGCGCACGACCAGCCTGCGCGCCCCCTCCCGCACGAGCCGCACCTGCAACTCCTGCACCCAGCGGACACGAAGCCGCAGCGCCTCGCGAGGCGGGAGCATGGGGGCGGTGGCGGCCGACTTGCCGACGGGATGCCGGAACGGGCGTACGGCGGTCGCCGCGCGCCGGTCTGGGTTTGGGGCGGGACGGTTCCCCGCGCGCGGGGAACCGCCCGTGCTGTCCGGGCCGCCCTCCTGCGCCGCCGACACCGGAAGTCGGATCCGTCCCCGCAGGCTCGGTGCCGTCAGGGCCAGGACCACCGGCTCGGCGGTCACGGCGAGCTCGTCGGGCAGCCCCTGAGCGCGGGCGTCCGCCAGCGCGGTGAGGGCGGCACCGGCCGCCGTACGGCTGCTGCCGGCCCTGTTCGCCGGGCTCTCGTGCAGCAGCGCGCCGGCCAGCGCCTCCTGGGCGTGCAGCGCGACCAGTGTCGTACGCGTCCAGCGCAGGGTGGACGCCAGTCCGGTCGACGGGATGTCGGCGGGCGGCGGGGTCTCGGCCAGCCGGCGGTCGACGTCCGCCACGAGGTCGACGGCGAGCCCGGGCAGCGCCGAGGCCAGCCGCCCCGTCCGCCAGGCGGCGGCGAGCCTGCGCCCGCCCGGCGCCGGGTTGAGCAGCGCGAGCCAGCGGTGCCGGGGTGGGGCGGCGCCGAGCAGCCGCAGGTCCGCGGCGGCCCGTCCGCCGACCGCCGTGACCACCGGAAGGGCACGCAGTCGGTGCCGGGGCGCCATACCTCCGATGTCGAGTGCGGCAGCCAGCCCGCGGGCCATCGGGGCCACCCACAGGTCCTCCTCCAGCGGTTCCAGCTGATCCGGCAGGGTCTCCGCGACCGGCCCGGGGCCCAGCAGCCGGGCCCCGTGCGGCGGCCGGGCGGCCATCGCGGTGATCGGGCGGCTCTGGAACAGCCACAGCTGTCCGTGGTCGTCGAACCCGAACTCGATGTCCTGCGGCCCGTCGAAGACCTCGCGGGCGCGCCGCGCGAGGCGGGCCAGCCGGCGGAGTTCGAAGGCGCCGAGGAGCGGTTCGGCGTCAGCCGGTTCCGTGCGCAGCATGCGACCCCGGAGGCTCAGCCAGTAGTTGGTCCCGGCCTGTTCCCCGCTGACCAGACTGTCGGGGCCGCCGCGCACCGCGCTCACCAGCATCCGGTCGGCACGCCCCTCCACGGGATCGGCGCCGAACACCACCCCTCCCACGCGCGCGGTCAGCATCGGCTGGACCAACACCGCCATCGGGGCGGGCGGTTGGTCGGGGCGGTGTGCCGAGTCGAGCACGGTCCGTACCGCCGTGCGGAAGTCGGCCCAGCCGCGTACGTCGAGCACGGACGCGAACCGGCCCGCCAGGGACGACTCCTGGGTGTCCTCCTGGGGTGAGGACGACCGGACGACGAGCGGGCGCTCACCGCCGTCGGAGAGCGTGTCCCAGGCGTGGCGCAGCGCGGGCCAGCTGCCGGCCGGGATGTCGGACAGGTCGCCGGCCGGAGCGTGGGCCTCGGGGTTGGTGACGGGATGCGTTATGACGAATCCGGGCAGTACCGGCAGTCCGGCGCCGACCGCGCGGGCGAGGTTCGCCGCCTTGGAACCGGCGAGCAGGGGAACTGCGGCGTCGGGCTGGTCCAGGGGGACGGCTTCCCTGCCGTGTGCCCCGGCCGTGGGGCGGCCGGGTGCCGCCACCGCGTTCAGGACCGGCCCGCCGCGGGGGTCGTCCCCGTCGCGTGGACCTTCGCCGTGCCGTTCATCGAGCGTCGTCATAGAGCACCCTCCAGGTCCGACCGCCAACAGGGGGGACGCGGAGGGGTGGCCCTGCGCCTGACGGCAGAACGAGGGATCGGCGGCGGGCCCGTGGGACCCGTCTCCTGCGCTCAATGATCCCACCGCCGACCGCATTCCACCCAGCTGGAAGCCGGTTTCCGGTCAGCCGTGAACAAGGTCACGCAGAGCAACCATGGGCTGGCCGTTCGCGTTGTCGCGCTGCCTCATTCCAGGGGAAGTACCTGGCAGAGGGCCTCCAGCGCTGCCCCGTACGCGTGCTCGGAGGGTGCCGCGTACCCCACGACGAGCCCGTCGGGCGCGATCGACCCCTGACCCTTCGCCGGGTCATTTTCCGGGTCGTGGAACTCTGGATGCCGGAACTCGGCGAGACCGTCGAGGGCGATTCCCCGCCAGGCGGCCGCCTTCACCGCCGACCTCTCCGTCCCGGGCGGCAGCCGTAGCACCGCGTGCAGCCCGGCCGCGACACCGGTGACCTCGACATGCGGTGCGTGCACGGCGAGCGCCGCGACGAGCCGGTCACGACGGCGCCTGTATCGCTGTCGCATCCGCCGCACATGGCGGTCGTACGACCCGGACCCGACGAAGTCCGCGAGCGCCAGCTGATCGAGCGTGCTCGCCCACCCCTCGCGCTCGCCCTTCACCGCGAGAACGGGTTCCACATACCGCTCCGGAAGCACCATCCAGCCCAGCCGCAGCGCGGGGGACAGGCTCTTGCTGACCGAGCCGAGGTGGATCACCCGCTCAGGGTCCAGTCCTTGCAGGGCGCCGACGGGCCGGCGGTCGTAGCGGAACTCCCCGTCGTAGTCGTCCTCCAGGATCAGCCCGCCACGCGCGCGTGCCCAGTCGATCACGGCCGCGCGGCGTTCGGGATGCAGCGGGCCACCGGTCGGGAACTGGTGTGCGGGCGTGAGCAGTACGGCCCGCTCCCGGTCGAGCAGACCGACCCGCGCACCGTCCTCGTCGAGGGGCAGCGGCACGGTCCGTACCCCGGCCGCGGCCAGCAGTTGCCGGTGGAAGCCGAGTCCGTACGCCTCCATGGCCAACGGCCCGCGCAGTACCGCGTCCGCACCCCCGCTGCCGCTCGTGCCGCCGAAGAGGAGCCGCAGGGCGTGTGCGAAGCCCGAGCAGATGACGATGCGCGCGGGCTCGGTACGTACGCCACGCGCGCGTGCCAGGTACTCCGTGAGCGCCTCCCGCAGTTCGACCCGGCCGGCCGGGTCGCCGGGCCCGAACGCCTCGTTGGGTGCCTGCTGGAGCGCCCGCCGGTACGAGGCCAGCCAGGCGGAACGCGGGAACTCCGACGCGTCCGGCCGGCCCTGACGCAGGTCGTGTCGTGGCCCACGCGCGCGTGGGGGTGCCTTTACGGGGACGCGGGAAGCCGCCCCTGTCGGTTCGGCACGCTGTGCGACCCGGGTGCCCGACCCCTGGCGGGCGGTCAGCCAGCCCTCGGCGACGAGTTCGGCGTACGCGTCGGCCACCGTGTTGCGGGCCACGCCGAGATCCGCGGCGAGGGAACGGTACGGCGGCAACAGGGTGCCGGGCGCGAGCCGGCCGCTGCGGACGGCGTCCCGCAGCGTACGGATCAGGGCGGCGCGCCGCCCGCCGGGCCCCGACAGCTCCACTTCCAGGTGCAGGTCGGCGCCGATGCGCTCGGCGGAATTGACCCATGTTTCTGCCACAGAAATGAACCCTACAGCCGGTCTTTCCAGCCCGTAGGTTCATAGTCATGACGACGAACACGAGCACCGTGAACCCCACGACCGCCAACCTCTCGGGGGTCACCGAAAACCCCCGCCTGAACCTGGCGAAGACGGCCCCCAAGGTCTTCCGCGCCCTCGTCGGCTTCGACGCGGCGGCCCGCGAGGGCCTCGACCCGGCGCTGGTCGAACTGATCCAGATCCGCGCCTCGCACCTCAACCACTGCGCGTACTGCCTCCACATGCACACGAACGATGCGCGCAAGGCGGGCGAGAGCGAGGACCGGCTGCAACTGGTCGCGGTCTGGCGCGAGGCCCGCCACTTCTACACCCCGAGGGAACAGGCGGCGCTGGCCCTCACGGAGGCGGTCACCCTGGTCGCCGACGCCGGCGTCCCGGACGACGTGTACATCGAGGCCGCTGCCCACTTCGACGAGCGGGAACTGGCCCAGGTCCTGTCCCTGATCCTCACCATCAACACCTGGAACCGGGTGGCCCTGGCAACCCGCAAGACGCCGGGCACGGACGAGCGCTGACCCAGATTCGGCAAGGCGGTGGGGTGGGGACGGCTACACGGTCATCGGCCGGTCGTACGGCCCTATGGGCGCCGGCAGCTGCGTGGAGCCCGTCAGCCGACGGTCCACGGCCGCCGCGACCGCCCGCCCCTCCGCGATCGCCCACACGATCAGGGACTGCCCGCGGGCCGCGTCCCCCGCCGCGTACACGCCAGGCACGTTCGTCGCGAAGTCCGCGTCGCGGGCGATCGTGCCGCGCGGGTCGAGGGCGAGCCCGAGCTGGTCTATCAGACCGTCCTCCCGGTCGGGTCCGGAGAAACCGAGGGCGAGCAGCACGAGGTCGGCGGGGATCGTCCGCCCGGATCCGGGCACCGGCCGGCGCGCCGAGTCCACCTCGACCAGATGCAACTCCCGTACATGCCCGTCCGCGTCGCCCGAGAAATGGAGCGTGGACGCCGCGAAGAGCCGCGCGTCGGCGTCCGCTGCGGGCGCCGACTCCAGGTCGCGGGCCTCCTCGTGCGCGGCCGACAGCCGGTAGACCTTCGGGTACGTCGGCCAGGGATCCAGGTCCTCGTCGCGCTCCGCGCCGGGCTGGGCGTAGATGTCCAACTGGGTGACGGAGGCGGCCCCTTCACGCACCGCGGTGCCCAGACAGTCGGCCCCCGTGTCACCGCCGCCGACGATGACGACGTGCTTCCCGGCGGCGGACATCGGGGAGACCGCCAGATCCCCCTGGCACACCCGGTTGGCCAGCGGCAGATACTCCATCGCCTGATGAACACCGGCCAACTCCCGCCCGGGAAGCGGCAGATCACGCCACGCCGTGGCCCCCACGGCCAGCACCACAGCGTCGTAACGCGACCGCAGCTCGGCGGCCCCGACATCCCGCCCGACGGCGGTCGACGTACGGAACTTGGTTCCCTCGGCCCGCATCTGCTCGACGCGCCGCTCCAGATGGTGCTTCTCCATCTTGAACTCGGGGATGCCGTACCGCATCAGCCCGCCGAGCCGGTCGTCCTTCTCGTACACGGCGACGGTGTGCCCGGCCCGCGTCAACTGCTGGGCCGCGGCGAGCCCGGTGGGCCCCGACCCGATCACCGCGACCGTACGCCCCGACAGCCGGTCCGGAGGTCTCGGCGGTGCGAAGCCGTCCGACCAGGCCCGGTCGGCGATGGCCACCTCGACGTTCTTGATGGTGACCGCGGGCTGGTTGATGGCCAGCACACAGCCCGCCTCGCACGGCGCCGGGCACAACCTCCCCGTGAACTCCGGGAAGTTGTTCGTGGCGTGCAGCCGGTCGCTCGCCGCGCGCCAGTCCTCCCGGGAGACCAGGTCGTTCCAGTCGGGGATCAGATTCCCCAGCGGACAGGCCTCGTGGCAGAACGGGACACCGCAGTCCATGCAACGACCGGCCTGCTTGCTGATGATGGGGAGCAGCGCCCCCGGGACATACACCTCGTCCCAGTCGCGCACCCGCTCCTCGACGGGCCTGCGCGGCCAGTTCTGGCGTGCTGTGGTGAGAAAACCCTTGGGATCGCCCATGACCGTGTCCTTGCCGTCTTCCCTGCGAACGCATGACGGGGCCGTGCGTCATCGGGCGGCACTCTCTTCCGGACACGATACGACTCATCGGCGGCACATGCCGAGCGGGACGGTGGCTCAGGCGACGGCCAGGACATACAGCACCGAGGCAGCCCCCGAGGCGACCGTGCGTATGTGGTTCCACAGGGTCCACTCGCGCACGTAGACGGGCCAGTACGCGGCGGCTTCCGCCGTCTCCGGCTCCAGCTTCAGCAGCGCGTTGTTGCGCGGCACGTTCGCGCCCATGGTGAGCCCGAACGAGCCGAACAGATACAGCGCGCTGCCCACCAACAGCTCCAAGGCACCCTCGTCCGGCCACACCACGAACGTGACCACGACGATCACCAGACACAGGGCGGTCGATCCGATGAACACGAGCATGAAGGGCGGGTGCAACGCGGTGACGTTGATCGCTCGCATCGCGGCCACCCCCTGTGCGGGCGGCAGCGCGGCGAGGCCCCTCATCACGAAGGTCGAGAACCCGCAGAACACCCCGGCTACCACCCCGGTACCGAGCACACCCAGCACCACGAGTACGAAGTACGCCCCATCGATCATGCCGACTCCCAGGTCGATCCCCATCCGTCCCCACCAGTGAACCTCCTGCCACTGACAACGCCCACCGCCGAACGACCCGGCGCCATGCACGAGCGTCCACGGGAGGCGGCGGCACCGCGTGCGAGCACGTCACGGGGGCTGCCGCCACACTCACGCCGACTCGGCCCGGCCATCCCTCATGTCCGCACCCGCGGTCGCTTCCGCTACCGTCCCCCATCCCCGTAGCCTCGCCTCGACGGCACCGGCGATCCGCCGCCGGGCTTCGTTCCGCGCGACCCCGCTCATCAGCAACTGGTCGTACGACGTGTCCACATGCCGTACGGACGCCACGACCGCCGAGATCACCGCTCCCTCGGACAACGCCCGCCCCGCCGCGCTCCGCCCCACCCGCCCACTGCCCCGCACCGCGGCGTGCGCGGCGATCTCCGCCGCCCGGTCCGCCGGGCACCCCGGAAACAGCCTGCGAATCTCCCGCGCGAACGCCTCCGTGAACCGCAGATCCTCCGCGGCCCGCCGCCGCGCGTCCCGCGTCCGACGCCGTCGCCGTGCCTCGGCATCCGCCAGGCACCGCTCCTCGGCCCGGGCGAGCCCCGCCTCCTCGACCAGAACGCCCTGTCGCTCGTAGCGCCCCTGGCGCCGGTTGAACCGCACGACCACCGCCGACAGCCCGCTCTCCTCCCGCGACCTGCGCGTCAACGCGGTGTTGCCCCTCGGCAGGAACACCAGATGCCCGAGATCGGCACAGTCGAGACACCGGGGCGCTCCCTCGTCCAGCACGAGCAACGTCAACGGCCCCCGCCGGCACTCGGCACAGTGCCGCCGTTTGAGCGGCTGCACGACGAGAAGTCCGGCGCGGAGCGGGGGAGTTGCGCGGCTTGTCATAGGTGCTTGATTCCCGCCGGCGACCAGGAATTCCCGGACAGGCCCCACCTGCTTGCACGTGCTCGCTCCTGCCCACCCACGGCCACCCGGCATCATGGGCCTTGTGCGACTGGAACCGATCACCTGGGACCGGCTCGGCGACCTCCTCGCCGAACGTGTGCTCGACCTGAAGCCGGACGAAGGCAGCCCCTGGCCGCGCATCGCCTTCGACGGAGCCCCGGCGGCCCGCCCGGGAGACCTCGCCGAACGCGTGGCCGAGGCGCTGCGCATACACGGCCGGCCCTCGCTAGCGGTCGGCACCGCCGGCTTCCTGCGCCCCGCCTCCCTCCGGCTGGAGTACGGCCACGAGGACGTGGAGGCCTACTACGACGGCTGGACCGACACCGGCGCCCTCTGGCGCGAGGTCTTCGGCCCCCTCGAACCCGGCGGTGACGGGCGCGTCCTGCCCGACCTCCGCGACCCGCTCACGGACCGCTCCACCCGCAGTCCCTACGTCCAACTCCCGCCCGGTGGCATCCTGTTGCTGCACGGCCCCTTCCTGCTGCGTCACTGGTTCCCGTTCGACCTGACCGTCCACGTCCTCCTCTCCCCGGCCGCCCTGCGCCGCCGTACCCGCGAGACCGAGCACTGGACGCTCCCCGCCTTCGAGCGCTACGAGAGCGAGACCGACCCCGCCACCGCCGCCGACGTCCTGATACGCGCGGACGACCCGCGGCACCCTGCGTGGAAAGGCTGACCCGGCCCCGGACACGGTGTCCGCAAACCGCGGACTTCCGGGTGCGCATCCCCGGGAGCGCGGCGAGAATGTAGGGCGCCGGGACTAGCGGTGCCCTCTGTGCCGCGCCGGCCGTCCGGCACCGGGAGGTACTTCATGACCACCGCCGGAGAAATCATGCATCGCGGCGCCCAGTGGATCCCCGCCCATCAGACCCTCGATCGGGCCGCTCAGATGATGCGCGAGCTCAACGTGGGCGCCCTGCCCATCAGCGACGAGAACGAACGCCTGTGCGGCATCCTCACGGACCGTGACATCGTCGTCGGATGTGTGGCCATGGGCCACGACCCGACCAAGGTCACCGCGGGCGAGATGGCCCAGGGCACGCCGCGCTGGATCGAGGCGAGCGCCGACGTCAGCGAAGTGCTCGAGGAGATGAAGGACCACCAGATCCGCCGGCTTCCGGTGATCGACAACAAGCGTCTGGTCGGCATGATCAGCGAGGCCGATCTGGCCCGGCACCTCACGGACGACCAGATCGCGGCCTGGGCCGAGAGCGTCTACGCCAGCACCACGATGCGTTGACCCCGCCGCATTGACCCCACCACCCCGTCACCCACCCTCGTCCGGCCGTCCGTGCCGGGCGAGGAGTGTGACGGGGTCCGCCGCGTCAGAGCCAGCCGTTGCGGCGGAAGCTCCGGTACAGCGTCAGACAGATGACGGATATGAGCCCGATGACCAACGGATAGCCGAACTGCCAACGCAGCTCCGGCATGTGATCGAAATTCATGCCGTAGACACCACAGACCATCGTCGGTACGGCGATCACCGCCGCCCACGCCGTGATCCGGCGCATGTCCTCGTTCTGCGCGACCGTGACCTGCGCGAGGTGCGCCTGCAGAATCGAGTTGAGCAGCTCGTCGAACGCCGCGATCTGCTCCGTGGCCCGCAGCTGATGGTCGGAGACGTCCCGGAAGTAGGCCTGTATCTCCGGGTCGATCACCCCTATCGGCCGCGTCGCCAGTTCCTGCAGCGGCCGGTTCAGCGGAGCCACGGCCCGCTTCAGCTCCAGGAGTTCCCGCTTGAGCTGGTAGATCCGGCCGGGGTCGGCCCGCGCGCCGTTCGTTGCGAACACATCCGTCTCGACCTGGTCGATGTCTGCCTGTACGGCATCCGTGACGTGCAGGTAGTCGTCGACCACGTGGTCCGCGATCGCGTGCAGCACGGCTGCCGGGCCCTTGGCGAGCTGCTGCGGGTCGGCTTCGAGACCCTCCCGCAGCGGGCCCAGTGAGCCGTGCCGTCCGTGTCGTACCGTGATCACGAACTCCCGGCCGAGGAAGACCATGATCTCGCCGGTGTTCACCACCTCGCTCGTCGCGGTCAGTTCGGTGTGCTCGACGTAGCAGACCGTCTTGAACACCGCGAACAGGGTTTCGCCGTACCGTTCCAGCTTCGGGCGCTGATGGGCGTCGACCGCGTCCTCGACCGCGAGCGGGTGCAGGTCGAAGAGTTGGGCGATGCCCGCGAACTCCTGGTCCGTCGGCTCGTGGAGACCGAGCCAGACGAAGCCCTCGTCGCTCTTGCGGACCCGCTGCACGGCATCGACCAGATCCCGGCCGGCCGGGATCCTGGCGCCGTTCTCGTAGGCAACGCAGTTCACGACCGCGGAGCCCAGCGGCGACCGGGCGTGGTGACTCAGGTCGACACGCGGGCTCCGCCGTGCCAGCCGTGCCACTCTGCGGAGGCCGCCGACCCTGCCGAGGCTCGTGACCTTGCGCAGATTCCCTGCCATGGACATCTGGATCTCCTTGCGCCGCACTGTCCGCACCCTGCGCCTGGCTCGCCAGTTTGCCAGCCCTTCGTGAACGCCGGGGAAGCCTGTGGGAACGGAAGGTTCCGTTTCGCTTTCGGCGGTGCGGGAGCGTCGACCCGGCCGAACAAAGCGGATGACTGGGATGATCTCGCCATGACGCGAACCGACGGGTATCTCCTCGACAACCGGCAGACCGAGGCGGGACAACGCTTCGACGCCTTCGCCGCCCTCTTCGATCCCACGACCTTCCGGCACCTCGAAGGGTTCGGTGTCGGACCCGGCTGGCGCTGCTGGGAGGTCGGCGTCGGGGGGACCTCGGTGGTCTCCTGGCTGGCCAAGAAGGTCGGCCCGACCGGAAAGGTCGTCGCGACCGACCTCGACACCTCGTGGGTCGCCTCGGCAGCCCGCCCGCCGGTCGAGGTACGCGTCCACGATGTCGGCGTCGCCGAGCCGCCGGGGGAGGGGTTCGACCTCGTGCATGCCCGGCTCGTCCTCGTCCATGTGCCGGACCGGGAACGGGCGTTGCGCTCGATGATCAAGTCGCTGCGTCCCGGCGGACGGCTCCTGGTCGAGGACGCCGATCCCGCTCTGCAACCCCTGCTCTGCCCAGACGAGCACGGCCTCGAGCAGCAACTCGCCAACCGGCTGCGGCACAGCTTCCGCCAGCTGCTCGCGGACAGCGGCGCCGATCTGGCGTACGGCCGCAAACTCCCGCGGCTGCTGCGCGAGGCCGGTCTGAGCAACGTACAGGCCGACGCGTACTTCCCCGTCACCTCGCCTGCCTGCGCCGCGCTGGAGTCCGCGACGATCCGTCAGATCCGGGAGCGGCTCGTCGCCGGAGGCCACGCCACGGACCAGGACATCGACCGCCACCTCGCCAACGTAGCCGCAGGCGGGATGGACCTGGCCACGGCACCGATGATCTCGGCGTGGGGACGCAAGGGGTAGCCGCCGGCGACGGCGGTCGAGGGCACTGCTCACCGGCCCTCAACCGAGAACCGGCGGCCTCCCGCCCACCCGCTCCACCGCCCGCGCGGATCGCGGCCGTCGTGTCGGTCCCTGACGCGCCAGCTGCTCCTTCTCCAGGCCGACATGGGGGCGCCCGTCCAGCACAGCGATCGTGGCAGGGACGGCGCCCTCCTGCCGTACGACGTCCTCGAGTTCCAGCGCCACCTGCAGATTCCGGGGGCGCGGCAGCCCGTGCGCGATGATCATGGACTCCAAGGCCACCACGGGTCGACGCGCGTCGACCGCTTCCCGCACTTCTTCGGACACCACCAGCATCACGTGCCTGCTTCCTGTCGTTCGGCCTTCCTCATCTCTGGCGAGCGTCACGCGTGGTCAAACCCTTGCGGCCAGTGGAAGAGGCCACCAATCTGGGGTACATGACGGACAACTCGATGCGTCTCGACCATGTCGTCCTCTGGGTACGCGATCCGCTCGCCGCTGCCGACTTCTACGAGCAGGCGGTCGGCATGGAGCCATTGAGGATCACCGAATTCGCCGCGGGAACGGTGTCGTTTCCCTCCGTACGCCTCAACGAGGAGACCATCTTCGACCTCGCGCCGTTCTCGCTGGCGGAGCGCATGAACATGCTCCCCGGGTCCGCCGACAGCGCGGGCCGCCCCGTCAACCACGTATGCCTGTCCCTGCCTGCGGACTCCTTCGACGCCCTGCGAAGCCGCCTGCGGGAACGGGACGTACCCGTCTCGGACTTCTCGTACGACTCCTACGGGGCCCGTGGCATGGCGCGGCGCAGTTTCTACTTCCGTGACCCCGACAGCAACATCTTCGAGGTGCGGTACTACGCATGAGGATCACCGTTCAGCTCCTTCGGCTCGGCCGCTCGCCTCCGCCGCCCGGGCCCGCCGTAGGCCGCTGCGTGTGAACAACGCCAGCGCGCCCGCGGGTATCAGCAGGCATGCGGCGCCGAGATTGAGCCACCCATAGCCGGCCTGGGCCATCACGAGCCCGGCGGTTGCCCCGCCGAGGCCCGCCAAGGTGTTCATGACGAGGTCGGAAAGCCCCTGGGCGGCAGCGCGCGCCGCCTCGGGCACGGAGTCCGTGAGGAGGGCGGACCCGGAGACCAGCCCGGCCGACCAGCCCAGCCCCAGGACGAAGAGCCCCAACGCGACGCGGCCGTGACTGCCGTCGGCCGTGCCCGCGAGGAACGCGGCGCAGGCCAGCAGCCCCACGGCGAGACCGATGCCGGACAACCGCCCGACCCGGTCGGACAACCGCCCCATGAGCGGCGAGAACGCGTACATGCCCGCGATGTGGCCACTGATGACCAGCCCGATCAGATCGATACTCGCGCCGTGGTGCCCGAGCGCGACCGGGGTCATCGACATGACCGAGACCATGGCCGTGTGGCACACGGCCACCGTCACGAGCGCGAGCCGGGCGCGCGGCGAGGCTGCGACGGCGGTGAGACCGGCCCGCAGGGACCGGCCCTCGGCCGACCGCTCCTCCGCCGGGGCGAGTGCACGGGCCGTGAGCAGCGGATCGGGGCGCAACAGGACGGCCACCGTCACCGCCGCCACCAGGAAGATCCCGGCCGCCCAGAGAAAGGGGCCCGCGGTCGCGGGTATCCCGAGTCCGGACACACTGCGCCCCGCGGGCGCGGCGATGTTCGGTCCGAGGACCGCCCCTATCGTCGTCGCCCACACGACGTTCGAGATGGCTCGGGCCCGCCTGTGCGGCTCGGCGAGATCGGCGGCCGCGAACCGCGCCCCAAGATTCGCCGACGAGGCCGCGCCGAACCCGGCCATGCCGCACAGCAGCAGCGGAAAGCTGCCGATGACTGCCGAGACCACGACGACACCCGCCCCGAGGGCACCGACGAGATACCCCAGGACCAGTCCGGGCCGCCGCCCGCGCGCGGTCATCAGCGCCGCCAGCGGCAGCGAGGCCAGCGCGGTGCCCGTGACCATCGCGGTGGGCGCGAGCCCGGACAGCGACTCGGTGCCGCTGATCCGCTGGGCCAGTACGGAAGCGAGCGCGACCCCGGTCGCCACTCCGAGGCCGCCGAGAATCTGACTCGCGACAAGCACACCGGAAACGCGACGCCGCAGCGCGGCCCGCTGTTCGCCTGCATCGGGCGCGCCGACACTCCGTTCGACGGCGGTCATCGCGGCCCGCCCGCGCGGGCGCAGGATGTGGTCACTGGCGCGGTCCCCCCTACTTCCGCACAGCGTCCCCCTACGGAACTCTTCCCGTACGGGACTGTCCCCCTCGTACTGCTGGGTCTCCCTACTGATGAAACCCTCGGGCCCTGCGGCTGAAACCCTCAGAACAGCGGCTCGGGCAGCACCCCTTCGAGCGCGAGCAGTTTCCGCTTGGTCTCCAGACCGCCCCCGAAGCCGCCGAGGCCGCCGTCGCTCTCCACGACCCGATGGCAGGGCACCACGACCGGCAGCGGATTGGCGCCCATCGCCGCGCCCACCGCCTGGGCCGCGCCCGGCTGGCCGACCCGGCCGGCCAGGTCGCCGTATCCGACGACCGCGCCGTACGGCACGCCCGACGCGAGTTCGCGCAGTACCTGGCGGTTGAAGCCGGAGATCAGGGACCAGTCGAGCGGCAGCTCGAACTCGTGCCGCTCGCCCGCGAAATACGCCGTGAACTGGCGTATCGCCTCGGCCAGGAGCGGGGACCCGGGCTCCTCGACGGGGTCCGCGCCCAGCCGGGAAGCGAGCCGCTCGACAGTTTTCTCGCGCACCGACTCCGTGGCGTGGAACACCACGTTCACCAGGCCCTCGTGCGTCGCGGCCAGCAGCAGCGGGCCGATGCCGGTGCCGACGACCGCCCACACGACCCTCTGCCGGTTCCCCGGGTCCTGCCGTCCGTCCCGCCCATCGCTGTCCATGCGACCCACCGTACGACCCACCACTGACAATGCCCGGCGCTCGGTCCCGAGCGAGCGCGGACGGTCCATGAGTGACAGCGGATGGACAGCGGAGGGACAACGGGAAAAGAAGTGCGACACAGACACAGATTGAAAGGAGTTGCCCGAGTCCACACACTCCTGCCGCACAAGTGGGGCAAGGCCGTGTTTCTTTGCCGGAAAATCGTTCGACCCTTCCGGAGCCAGTCATACTCTCTGCCACAACCCTGACCGCTGGCCGGTCCTGGGACACGGAGGCATTTCAGGGAATTCCGGGATGCAACAGGGCGGAAGGGCAGCCGCGCATGCAGGGCACGGTCGACGGTTTCAGCTACGGACTCGTCACACCGCTGGTGGCCTACCTCATGGCCTGCCTGGGCGGTGCGCTGGGCCTGCGCTGCACCACCAGATCGATGCTGGTCGCCCAGTCGTGGCGACCAGGGTGGCTGGCACTCGGCTCGGCCGCGATCGGCTCCGGCATATGGACCATGCACTTCGTGGCGATGATGGGGTTCACCGTCAAGGAGACCCCGGTCAACTACGACATGTGGCTGACCTTCGCCAGCCTGGGCGTCGCCATCCTCATGGTCGGCATCGGGATCTTCATCGTCGGCTACCGGGGCGCGAGCGGAACCGCACTGTTCACCGGGGGCACCATCACCGGCCTCGGCATCGCCTCCATGCACTACCTGGGCATGGCCGGAATGCGCCTCAACGGGAAGCTGGAGTACAACACCCTCACCGTCTCCGCGTCGGTCGTGATAGCCGTCGTGGCCGCCACCGCCGCCCTGTGGGCGGCCGGACAGATCCGCGGCTTCCTGTGGAGCGTGGGCGCCAGCCTCGTCATGGGACTCGCCGTCAGCGGTATGCACTACACGGGCATGGCCGCCCTGAGGGTCCACGTCCACACCGCGTCCGGGAGCCCGGAGGGAGACTCGCCCGCAGCCCTGCTCGCCCCCCTGATGATCGGCCCTCTGGCCTTCCTCCTGCTGGCCGGCGTCGTCGTGATGTTCGATCCGCTGATGGTCATGGGCAAGTCCGACCGGCGCCCC
The DNA here is from genome assembly GCF_036345175.1 of Streptomyces sp. NBC_00576. Lineage (NCBI taxonomy): Bacteria > Bacillati > Actinomycetota > Actinomycetes > Kitasatosporales > Streptomycetaceae > Streptomyces > Streptomyces sp. NBC_00576. The sequence continues at coordinate 8,559,985 of NZ_CP107780.1, forward strand.
GCCGAGAACAAGCCCGGCATCCCGGCCCACCCCGCCGTCCCGCACCCCGGCCGACGCCCCCCGCTGCGTCCCGGTCAGCGGCACGAACACCGGAGCTCCCGCACCCCGCAGAACCGGTGATCAGGACCCGTTGTCAGTGGGTGGTCGTACGGTGGATGTCATGCGGCCAGTTTCCAAGATCGAACGCACGGTGGCGCCCTTCGAGGTCGTCAGCCCCTATCAGCCGAGCGGCGACCAGCCGGCGGCCATCGCCGAGCTGGCTCGGCGCATCGAAGCAGGTGAGAAGGACGTCGTGCTCCTCGGCGCGACCGGCACCGGCAAGTCCGCCACCACCGCGTGGATGATCGAGAAGCTTCAGCGCCCCACGCTCGTCATGGCGCCGAACAAGACCCTGGCCGCCCAGCTGGCGAACGAGTTCCGGGAACTCCTCCCGAACAACGCCGTCGAGTACTTCGTCTCGTACTACGACTACTACCAGCCCGAGGCATACGTCCCTCAGTCGGACACCTACATCGAGAAGGACTCCTCGGTCAACGAGGAGGTCGAACGCCTGCGCCACTCCGCGACCAACTCGCTGCTCACCCGGCGAGACGTCATCGTGGTCGCCTCCGTGTCCTGCATCTACGGCCTCGGTACTCCGCAGGAGTACGTGGACCGGATGGTCCCCCTCAAGGTCGGCGAGGAGATCGACCGCGACCAGCTGCTGCGCCGCTTCGTCGACATCCAGTACACGCGCAACGACCTGGCCTTCACCCGCGGCACGTTCCGCGTCCGCGGCGACACCATCGAGATCTTCCCGGTCTACGAGGAACTGGCCGTCCGCATCGAGATGTTCGGCGACGAGATCGAGGCACTCTCCACCCTCCACCCGCTCACCGGCGAGATCATCAGCGAAGACGAGCACATGTACGTCTTCCCGGCCACCCACTACGTGGCAGGTCCCGAGCGCATGGAGCGGGCCGTCAACGACATCGAGAAGGAACTCGGCGAACGCCTCGCCGAACTGGAGAAACAGAGCAAGCTCCTGGAGGCCCAGCGCCTGAGGATGCGGACGACGTACGACCTCGAGATGCTCCGCCAGATCGGCTCCTGCTCGGGAGTCGAGAACTACTCGATGCACTTCGACGGCCGCCTCCCCGGCTCCCCGCCGAACACCCTGATCGACTACTTCCCGGACGACTTCCTGCTCGTCATCGACGAGTCGCACAACACGGTCCCGCAGATCGGCGCCATGTACGAGGGCGACGCGTCCCGAAAGCGCACGCTCGTCGACCACGGCTTCCGGCTGCCCTCCGCGCTGGACAACCGCCCACTGAAGTGGGAGGAGTTCCAAAAGCGCATCGGACAGACCGTCTACCTGTCGGCGACCCCCGGCAAGTACGAGCTGTCCCGCGGCGACGGCTTCGTCGAGCAGATCATCCGCCCCACCGGCCTCATCGACCCCGAGGTGGTCGTCAAGCCCACCGAGGGTCAGATCGACGACCTGGTGCACGAGATCCGCACGCGCGCAGAGAAGGACGAGCGCGTCCTGGTGACCACGCTCACCAAGAAGATGGCCGAGGACCTCACCGACTACTTCCTGGAACTCGGCATCCAGGTCCGCTACCTGCACAGCGACGTCGACACCCTGCGCAGGGTCGAGCTGCTGCGCGAGCTGCGTGCCGGCGAGTTCGACGTCCTGGTCGGCATCAACCTCCTCCGAGAGGGGCTCGACCTCCCCGAGGTCTCCCTGGTGTCGATCCTCGACGCCGACAAGGAGGGCTTCCTGCGCTCCGGCACCTCCCTGATCCAGACCATCGGCCGCGCGGCGCGCAATGTGTCCGGCCAGGTCCACATGTACGCGGACAGGATCACCCCGTCGATGGAGAAGGCCATCGAGGAGACCAACCGCCGCCGGGAGAAGCAGGTCGCGTACAACAAGGAGAGGGGCCTCGACCCGCAGCCCCTCCGCAAGAAGATCAACGACATCGTCGCGCAGATCGCCCGCGAGGACGTCGACACAGAACAGCTCCTCGGCTCGGGCTACCGCAAGTCGAAGGACGGCAAGGGCGCCAAGGCCCCGGTTCCCTCGCTCGGCGGCAAGGCGGCCAAGGAAGCAAGGGCCGGCAAGGGCAAGGCCGGGGCGACGGTGCCGACCGACCGTCCCGCGGCCGAACTCGCCGACGAGATCGAGGAGATGACGGCACGCATGCGTGCCGCGGCGGCCGACCTGCAGTTCGAGATCGCCGCCCGGCTGCGTGACGAGGTGTCGGAGATGAAGAAGGAACTGCGGCAGATGAAGGAGGGGGGCCTGGCCTGACTGCCGCACGGGGCACACGGGGTGCCGGCCGCCGCACCGATCGGGCACCCCGACCCGCCTGCGCGACCTGCGTCGTACGCGCAGTGTTGCAACACCGACACAAAGTGCGCCCGAGGCTTCGGCACTGTCAGTGCTCCTGCGTAGGGTTCAGGTCATCCGCGGACCCCGCGGAAACAGGGGACGGCTCGAGAGGGGAACAGCGCGTGGTGGACGTATCCAAGGGCGGAACGCCCAGTGGCAGCGTCAATCTGACCAAGGGTCAGGCCATCAACCTGCAGAAGAACGACGGGGGGACCCTGGCCGCGGTGCGCATGGGCCTCGGTTGGCAGGCGGCTCCCCGGCGTGGCCTGTTCGGCTCGCGTACGCGGGAGATCGACCTCGACGCCTCCGCCGTGCTGTTCGCCGACAAGCAGCCCGTCGACGTGGTGTTCTTCCGTCACCTCGTGAGCGACGACGGTTCTGTGCGGCACACCGGTGACAATCTCGTCGGCGGTGTCGGACAGGGTGGTGACGACGAGGCGATTCTCGTCGACCTGCCGCGGGTGCCGGTCCACATCGACCAGATCGTCTTCACCGTGAACTCCTTCACGGGCCAGACCTTCCAGGAGGTGCAGAACGCCTTCTGCCGTCTGGTCGACGAGACCAACGGTGACGAACTCGCCCGCTACACGCTGGACGGTGGCGGCCAGTACACGGCCCAGATCATGGCGAAGGTGCACCGCGCGGGCACAGGCTGGAAGATGACCGCCATTGGCACGCCTGCCAACGGCCGCACCTTCCAGGACCTGATGCCGGCGATCCTGCCGCACCTGTAACCGGGCCCGGGCAGCCCACGAACAAGAGAACGACACGGGGGGACGAAGGCGATGACGGCCGAGCTGGTCCGGGGGCAGAACCATCCGCTCTCCCAGGTCCGCCTCGAAGTGCGGATCTCGGCCGACGCGCCGATCGTGGCCGCGGCCACGATCGGCGACGAGCAGGGCAAGGTCCACGGCGTCGAATGGGTGGCCCACCCCGGCGCGCCCACGCTCCCCGGTCTGGAGGTCTCCAGGCAGGCTGCGGCCGATCACCGGCTCGCCGTGGACCTGGGTGCCATGCCGGAATCCGTGCACCGGATCAGCGTGCTGCTCGCGCTGCCGTCCGGTGTGGGCGGCCCGGCCCGTTTCGGTGCCGTAGCCGCACCCTTCGTCGCCGTCACCGGCCTCGACGGCACCGGGGTCGCCAGTTACACGATCACGGGCCTGGAGGCCGAGTCGGCTGTGGTCGCCCTGGAGCTCTACCGCAGGCAGGACGCCTGGAAGGTACGAGCCATCGGCCAGGGATACTCCGGCGGCCTCGCCGAACTCCTCGCCGACCAGGGCCTTCCCGAGGCCCGCCGTCTCGTGGACGCCATCAACGAGGCGGTGTTCCAGGCCCACTCCCGCTCGGTGGCGCCTCCTCCGCCCCGCACGCCCGACAGTGACCGCACCCGTCGGACGACGTCCCCCGCACCCGCGCAGTCAGCGTCGCCGTACGCGGCTCAGGGGCCGCAGGACAGCTCGATTCCCGGCTCACCGGAGCAGGCCGGCTCCGCGGTTCAGGGCGTCCAGGGCGCTGCTTCCGCCGCGCAGCCTTCGTCCCCGTACGAAGTCCAGGACCCGCAGAACACCCCGGCGCAGGCCGGCCAACCGGACGGTTCGCCCCAGGCGGGCCGCGCCGAGGAAGCCGCGCAGACCGACCCCTCCGCCACCGGCCGGCCGTCCGCCCCCGCCGTCGGCGCGCCGATCAACTACAGCCATCCCAGTCGCCGTACCGCTCCGCCACCGGCTCCGCCGACCGCGCCACCGGCCCAGTCCGGACAGCCACCGCGGCCGGTCGCGGGTGACGCGACCGGGTGGTCCATGGACGAGCGGCTCTACAACCAGGTCTGGGGCATGTTCGAGGACCTGGCGCGCACGGTCGCCGCATACCGCAGCGCCGTGGACTTCGCCGACTCACGTCTTGAACAGGAGATCGACAAGGCGCTGGCAGATCCACGCAGCCGGGTCGGCGGCCGGGGTGACGCGGCTCGTGAAGCGGCGCGCACCAAGCACTCCCAGCTCGTCGACCAGGCCCGCGCCGCCCTCGACCGCGACCTCTCCCAGCTCATCGCCGAGTCCGAGGTCGTCGAGCCCGCGCTGCCCCTGTCGTACGCACGCTGGGACAACCCTGTCTGGCACGGCTACCGCGTCCCGATGGAGCTGCCCATGGCGCTGCGGCTGGGCGACCTGCGGCTGCCCGAGAGCGCCAACCTGAGCATTCCGATGCTCGTTCGGCTGCCGTTGGAGCGCGGCCTGTGGATCGACAGCGGTGGTGAGGCACTCGACGGCTCGCTCATCGACTCCGACGAGCTACGGCGGCTCGCCATGGAAACGGCGGTGACCCACGCGGCCCGGTTGCTCGCCGTCCATCCGGCAGGCGAGTTCGCCGTGCACGTCATCGACCCGGCAGGTTCGGGCGCCCCGGCCCTCGCGCCGCTCGTGCGATCCGGTGTGCTCGCGGGTCCGCCCGCCGCCGGGACCGCCGGCGTCGCGGACGTCCTGGGCCGGCTGACCCAGCGCGTCGACCTGGTGCAGATGGCGGTGCGCGGCGGCGCGGCGGACTCGCTGCCGCCCGATCTCGACACCGCTCAGCAGCTGTTGATCGTCAATGACTTCCCGCACGGTTTCGACGACCGGGCGGTGACTCAGTTGCGCTATCTCGCGGATGAGGGCCCGGCCGTCGGCGTCCACCTGATGATGGTCGCCGACCGCGAGGACGCCGCCGTCTACGGTCCCTTGCTGGATCCCCTCTGGCGTTCGCTTCTGCGACTCACTCCGGTGCCCGACGACCACCTTGCCGACCCGTGGGTCGGGCATGCGTGGACCTACGAGCCGTCGGTCGTGCCGCAGGGCAGCCAGGTGCTTCAGCAGGTGCTCAGTCAGGTCGCGGCGGCTCGCCGCTCATGGAACCGCTGACGCCCGCAGACGCTTCACCAAGTATCCGTAAAGCCTTCTGACCTGTATATTTGGGTTTTCTTTTACCAATCCCTTTACCTTTCCTTGGTGATTGAGGTACTGTTTTCCCAACGGAGGGGAGTACTCCCTACCTGCTGCGGCGTACCCGTCAATACGGATCAATCCAGATCCCGGGGCGTCGGCCCGCAGGCGCCGGGCGCGAGAAGGAGCCCGGTTGTCGCGGGTGGAAGAGACCTCCGGTAGCGACGACGCTGAAATTTGCCGTTACTACTGCCGGAGGCGCAGTGAATGTTTCCGTGACCCTGTGGGTCCTGACCATCGTGGGTCTCGCCGCTCTGATCGCGGTGGACTTCTTCATCGGGCGCAAGCCCCATGACGTATCAATCAAGGAAGCCGGAATCTGGACGGTCGTCTGGATAGCCCTGGCCGGACTCTTCGGCCTGGGGCTGCTCGTCTTCAGTGGCGGTGAGCCTGCCGGTGAGTTCTTCGCGGGCTTCATCACCGAGAAGTCGTTGAGCGTCGACAACCTCTTCGTCTTCGTTCTGATCATGGCGAAGTTCGCGGTGCCCTCGCAGTACCAGCAGCGTGTGCTCCTTGTCGGTGTCCTCATCGCCCTTGTTCTGCGCGCGATATTCATCGCCGCCGGCGCCGCGATCCTCGCGAGCTTCGCGTGGGTGTTCTACATCTTCGGCGCCTTCCTCATCTGGACCGCCTGGAAGCTGATCCAGGAGGCCCGTGCCGACGACGAGGACGAGGAGTTCGAGGAGAACAAGCTGCTCAAGGCTGTCGAGAAGCGGTTCGGTGTGGCCGACCGCTATCACGGCACCAAGCTGTGGATCGAGGAGAACGGCAAGCGCATCATGACGCCGATGCTGGTCGTGATGCTCGCGATCGGTACCACGGACGTCCTGTTCGCCCTCGACTCGATCCCGGCGATCTTCGGCCTGACCCAGGACCCGTACATCGTCTTCACCGCCAATGCGTTCGCCCTGATGGGCCTGCGTCAGCTGTACTTCCTCATCGGCGGTCTGCTGAGGAAGCTGGTCCACCTCTCGTACGGCCTGTCGGTCATCCTCGGCTTCATCGGTGTCAAGCTGGTGCTGCACGCACTGCACGAGTCCGGGGTCCACGTACCGGAGATCTCCATACCGGTCTCCCTCGGAGTGATCTGCGGGGTCCTGGTCGTCACCACGATCACCAGCCTGATCGCCTCCAGGAAGCAGGAGGCGGCCGCGGCGGCGCAGAAGGACAGCGAAGGCGCTCCGAAGGACAGCATCGAGGCCTGACTGCGTCGGACGTAGGAACAACCACCATCGGGAGCGGTGCGCGGCGAATTGGCGACCACCGTTCCCGATGCTTCGTTGGGTGCTGAGCGTCCCCCGGCAGCGCACAGGGGTGGGTGTGGGGCGGGCGCGAGGTGCGTTCGCGGGGCAGTGAGTGAGGGGCGGTGTGCGCGTGCGTGGCTCGTGTCCGTCTGCGAGGATCGCTGAATGATCGTCAGGCTGCGGTCACTCGCGACGCGGTGGACGGCCGTCGTGCCGGTGGCCGCTGTCGTCCTGCTCGTGTTCACGTGGGGACGCGACCTTCCCGGTGTGGTCGTCGCGCTGGTGACACTGGTCCTCGCGGGAGCCGTACTGGCCGCCGTCCACCACGCCGAGGTGATCGCCCACCGGGTTGGTGAACCCTTCGGCTCCCTCGTGCTGGCCGTCGCCGTCACGATCATCGAGGTCGCCCTGATCGTCACGCTGATGGCCGACGGCGGGGACAAGAGTTCCACCCTGGCCAGGGACACCGTCTTCGCGGCCGTGATGATCACCTGCAACGGCATCGTCGGACTGAGCCTCCTCACCGCCTCGATCCGCCACGGGACCGCGGTCTTCAACCCGGAAGGCACCGGCGCCGCCCTCGCGACGGTCGCGACGCTGGCCACGCTCAGTCTGGTGCTGCCGACGTTCACGACGAGCAAGCCGGGTCCCGAGTTCTCCACCGCCCAGCTCACCTTCGCCGCGCTTGCCTCGCTGGTTCTGTACGGCCTGTTCGTAGCGACCCAGACCGTGCGGCACCGCGACTACTTCCTGCCGATCACCCGACAGGGCGAGGTCATCACCGCGGACGGTCACGCCGAGCTCCCGACCGCCCGCGACGTTCGGGTCAGCCTGGGACTGCTGGGCCTGGCACTGATCGGCGTGGTCGGCCTCGCGAAGGGAGTGTCGCCCACCATCGAGTCCGGCGTCGAGGCAGCCGGCCTGCCGCATGCCGTCGTCGGTGTGATCATCGCCCTGCTCGTTCTGCTTCCCGAGACCATCGCCGCGCTGCGCTCCGCTCGCCGCGACCGCGTACAGACCAGCCTGAACCTCGCCCTCGGGTCGGCGATGGCCAGCATCGGCCTGACCATCCCCGCCGTGGCCCTGGCGTCCGTCTGGCTCTCCGGGCCACTGGTCCTCGGCCTCGGCGCCACCCACATGGTGATGCTGGCCCTGACCGTGGTGGTGGGTTCGCTGACAGTGGTGCCCGGGCGGGCCACACCGCTCCAGGGAGGCGTCCATCTGGTGCTGTTCGCCGCCTACCTGGAGTTGGCGATCAATCCCTGACCAACGCCGCAGGTCACTCCGTGGCAGGTACGGCGGCGAGGCGGGGCACCGGCATGGTCTCCGGCAGCAACGCGAAGCACCCCAGGCTGAACAGCGCGATCCCCGTCAGATAAGCGCCCACGCCCCACGGGACCCGGCCCCCGTGCTCGGCGAGCGCCGTTGCCACGATCGGTGTGAGCGCGCCGCCGAGAACCCCGCCCAGGTTGTAGCCGACCGCGGCGCCCGTGCACCGTACGCGGGGCTCGTACAGCTCCGGCAGATACGCCGCGATCACCGCGAACATCGTGACGAACGCGATCATCGCCACCAGGAAGCCGAGGAACATCAGCAGCGGTTCGCCGGTCGACAGCAGCGCGACCATCGGGCACATCCACACGGTAGCGGCGGCACACCCCGCGAGACACAGCGGCCGGCGGCCGTAACGGTCCCCCAGGAGAGCCACCACGGGCGTCAGAGCGCCCTTGACCACCACCGCGGCCATGATGCAGGCGAGCATGACGGTACGGCTGACACCGAGCCGTTCGGTCCCGTAGGCGAGGGACCAGGTCGTCACCGCGTAGAACACCGCGTACCCGACCGCGAGCGCGCCCGCCGTCAGCAGGACCAGCCGCCAGTGGTCGCGCACCACTTCGGCGAGCGGCACGCGCGCGTGGTCGTCGATCTCCAGGAAACTCGGGCTCTCGGTGAGCGACGAACGCAGCCACAGCCCTGCCACGGCGAGCACCCCGGCCGCCCAGAACGGCACCCGCCATCCCCACGAGGCGAACTGCGCATCCGTGAGCGACGCCGACAGCACCAGCATCACGCCGTTGGCGAGCAGAAAGCCCACCGCGGGGCCGATCTGCGGGAAACTCGCCCACAGGGCGCGCCGTTCGGCGGGCGCGTGCTCCGCGGTCAGCAGGACCGCCCCGCCCCACTCCCCGCCGAGCCCGAGCCCCTGGAGGAAACGCAGCACCAGGAGGAGCACGGGAGCGGCAGTGCCGATCGACTCGTACGTCGGTACGCAGCCGACAGCGACCGTCGACGCCCCGGTCAGCAGCAGCGAGGCGACGAGGACCGGCCGCCGCCCGCGCCGGTCCCCGATGTGCCCGAACAGCACCGACCCCAGCGGCCGGGCGACGAACCCCACCCCGAACGTCCCGAAGGCGGCCAGCGTCCCGGCCACCGGAGAGAACGTCGGGAAGAACAGTGGCCCCAGAACCAGTGCGGCCGCGGTGCCGTAGACGAAGAAGTCGTAGAACTCGATGGCCGTCCCCGCGAGTGAGGCGGCGGCCAGCCGCACCATCGAAGGCGCCCTTACCGTGCGTACGTCGTGCATGCCGCGTCAACTACCCACGGTGACCGCGCGTTACGGGGGCGTGCGGGGCCGATCGGGATCAGTACGTCACGGTGATGCGCCGGTCGGGACCGTCCACCCGGATCGACCCTCCATAGGGGATGACGAGTTGCGGATCCGTGTGTCCGAAGTCCACGTCGAAGACCGTCATCAGGCCGGGAGCGTAGGCGCGCAGCGCGCGTTGGACCGCCTCCCGCTGTTCGGCGGCGTAACGGTCGCCCTCCTCGGGGCTGTTGGGGCGCTCGAAGGACCAGGTCTTCGCGCGGCCCATCAGCAGCGCCGAAAAGCGCTGGAGCAGTCCGCGCTCGCCCATGTTGCGCAACGTGCGGAAGACCTCCTCGCCGCTCGGCAGCTCCTCCGAGGTCTCCAGGAGCACCACTCCGCCGTCGTAAACCGTCAGGTCGTGGGAGATCTCGCGGTCGGCCATCAGCAGCCAGGCGAGGATCTCCAGACAGCCGCCCCAACCGCGGCCCTCCACGACGCGGTCGGCGTTCAGCCACGTCCAGCCCGTGCCGGGACGGGTCTCCGGTTCGCTGTCGAAGGTCGCGGGGTCGGCCCAGTCGCGGTTGACGTCGTTCCAGCGCTCGGCGGGCCGCAGCTCGTACTCGCCCGAGGTGAACAGGGCGGCCCGCAGGGACTCGGCGGTCAGCGGGTCCATCGCCACGGGACGCCCGAGCGCCGTCATCACGGTCGCGCCGTGGAAACCGACGATCCCGGTGTTGTACAGGTATGCCAGCAGGTTCGTGTTGTCGCTCATCCCGAAGAACGGCTTCGGGTTGGCCCGGATCAACTCCCGGTCCAGAAACGGCAGCACGGTGATCTGGTCGTCGCCGCCGATCGTCGCGATGACCGCCTTGATGTCCGGGTCGGCGAACGCCGCGTGGATGTCGGCGGCCCGTTCCTGCGGCGTCGAACCCATCTTCCGGGTCGCCGGATACTCGACCGGTTCGAGCTCGAACTCCTTGCGCAGCCGCTCCAGCCCCAGTTCGTGGGGGCGCGGGAAGAGCCCGGGGAGGGCGGCACCGGGCGAGATGACGGCTATGCGGTCGCCGGGTGAGGGCTTGGGGGGATAGGCGGGGGTCGTCATGCCGGGAGCGTACGGGCGGCCCGTTGTCGGCGCACCGTGATAAACCGGGGGCTGAGCAGCGGTCCTTGACAGGCCGCCACCCTGAACGGACCGGAGGAACCGTGCCCCGCACCCTCGCCAACGCCCCGATCATGATCCTCAACGGGCCCAACCTGAACCTCCTGGGCCAGCGCCAGCCGGAGATCTACGGCTCCGACACGCTCGCCGACGTCGAGGCCCTGTGCGCCAAGGCGGCGGCCGGGCACGGCGGCACGGTGGACTTCCGCCAGTCCAACCACGAGGGCGAGCTGGTCGACTGGATCCACGAGGCGCGCCTCGACCACGCCGGCATCGTCATCAACCCCGGCGCCTACTCGCACACGTCCGTCGCGATCCTGGACGCGCTCAACACCTGCGACGGCCTGCCGGTGTTGGAGGTCCACATCTCCAACATCCACCAGCGTGAGACGTTCCGGCACCACTCCTACGTATCACTGCGCGCCGACGGCGTCATCGCGGGGTGCGGTGTGCAGGGGTATGTGTTCGGGGTGGAGCGGGTCGCCGCGCTGGTGAAGGCGGCGACCGCGGAGGCGTGACCTACAACCGCCCCGCCTCCACGATCCGCCGCAGGAACTGCCGCGTGCGCTCCTGTTGCGGATCGCCGAACACCTGCTCGGCCGTGCCCCGTTCCAGGACCACGCCGCCCTCGAGGAAGCAGATCTGGTCCGCGACATCGCGGGCGAAGCCCATCTCGTGGGTGGCCAGGACCATCGTCATTCCGTCGCCCTTCAGATCCCGGACGACGGCGAGGACCTCGCCCACGAGTTCCGGGTCGAGGGCCGCGGTGATCTCATCGAGGAGCAGCAGCCGGGGGCGTACGGCAAGGGCGCGGACGATCGCCGCCCGCTGCTGCTGGCCGCCGCTCAGCCGGTCCGGGTACTCGCCCGCCTTCGCGCCGAGCCCGAGCCGCTCCAGCAGCTCACGGCCGTACCGCTCCGCCTCGGCGCGGTCCACGCCGTGCACCCGGCGCGGGGCGAGGGTGATGTTCTCCAGAACGGTCATGTGCGGGAAGAGGTTGTACGCCTGGAAGACCACGCCGATCCGGCGGCGCACGGCGTCCTGGTCCGTCCGCGGGTCGGTGATCTCCTCGCCGTCCAGCCAGATCGCGCCGTCGTCGATCTCCTCCAGCAGGTTCGCGCACCGCAGCAGCGTGGACTTGCCGGAGCCGGACGCGCCGATCAGAGCGGTCACCGTGTGCGGGGCGACCTCCAGATCGACGCCGCTCAGGACGACCGAGTCGCCGAACGTCTTGCGCACGGACTCCATACGGAGCACGGGGGAGGAGATGGGCGAGTTGTCGGGGATGTCGCTCACAGTGTTCCTCCCTGTGCCCGCTGCCGATCCATTCGGGCCGTCACCCAGTCCGTGAAGCGCGTCATCGGGATGGTCAGCGCGACGAAGATCAGCCCCGCGACGATGTACGGCGTGTAGTTGAGGCTGCGGCCCGCAATGATGTCGGCCGCGCGTACGGCGTCGACCGCGCCGCCGATCGAGACCAGCCCGGTGTCCTTCTGCAGCGACACCAGGTCGTTCAGCAGCGGCGGCACCTGGCGCCGTACGGCCTGGGGCAGCACGACGTACCGCAGCGCCTGCCGGTTGGTCAGCCCGAGCGAGCGCGCCGCCGCCCGTTGCGACGGGTGCACGGACTCGATGCCGGCGCGGAACACCTCGGCGACATACGCCGAGTACGTCAGCGTCAGCGCCGTACCGCCGAGGAGCACCGGGTCCACGGTGATGCCCTGGAGCCGCAGCGCCGGGACACCCAGAACGACGATCATCAGGTTGATGATCAGCGGGAGACCGCGGAAGAAGTCCGTATACGCGGCGGCCAGCGCTCGCAGCGGGAAGAACACCGGGCCGCGCAGCGTGCGCGCGATGGCGATCAGCATGCCCAGGACGAGCACCGCGACACCGCAGATCAGCAGCAGCCGTACGTTGAGCCACAGCCCTTCGAGGACCTTGGGGAACGCCTCGCGCGCGTACTGCGCGTTGAAGAACGTCTCCTTGGTGCGCGGCCAGCCCGGCGCGTTCACGACGACCAGATAGAGGACCACCCCGGTGACCAGGGTGGACAGTGCGGCGATCGACGTGGCGCGGCGCGCGCGGGTGCGCTTGTACCGCTCACGGTCGATCCGCCGCGGCGAGGGGACGTAACCGTCGCCCCGGTCCGGCAGGTCGGCCGGATCCTCCTGCCCGGACTCCTCCTTCACTGCGGTCACTTGAGCACCGGAGCGTCGACGGCGTCCGACAGCCACTGCTTCTCGAGCGAGGCGAGCGTTCCGTCCTTGCGCAGGGCGTCCACCGCGGTCGTCACACACGAGGTGAGCGCGCTGCCCTTGTCGAGGACGAGCCCGAACTGTTCCGGCGTACCGCCCTGGTTCTCGAACTGCCCGACGATCTTCGCGTCGGTCACCTCGGCGGCGGTGATGTAGAAGGCGGTCGGCAGATCGACGACGATGGCGTCGACCTGGCCGTTCTGCAGCGCGGACTTGGCCTGGTCGTTCTTGGCGTACGCGGCGGGCTCCTGGGTCGGCTTCACCACGTCGTCGATGTAGTTGAGGCTGGTGGTGCCGACCTGGGCGCCCAACTTCAGGCCCTTGAGGTCCGCGATGCTCGTCGCCTTCGCGGCCTTGGAGTTCTTCAGCGCGATGACGGCCTGGCGCACGTCGTAGTAGCCGGACGAGAAGTCCACGGCCTTCTTGCGCTCGGCGCTGATCGACACCTGGTTGATGTCGAAGTCGAAGGTCTTCTCCCCGGGCGCGAACGCCTTGTTGAAGGGGACGCTCTGCCACACGACGTTCGCCTTGTCGTAGCCGAGTTGCTGCGCCACGGCGTACGCGACCGCCGACTCGAAACCCTCACCACTGGCCGGCTTGTCGTCCTTGAACCACGGCTCGTACGCGGGTTCATCGGTGGCGATCGTCAGCTTGCCCGAGGTCTGGGTGGCCAGCTTGCCCTTGGCACACGTGGCTGCTCCAGCCGTCCCGGTGGGTTTGGCGGCGCTCTTCTCCTCCGGCTGCGGGGCGCAGCCGACAGCGGTGGCGAGCAGGGCGACAGTGGCGGCGGAGACTATGCGGCGCAGCGTGTGAGGGGCAAGGTGCATGGCGGGAGAGTGGCAGCGAGGCGTGCCATTTGTCCAGGTCACAGGCGGAATTGTCCGCATAGTGGGAACGTGTGTTGCGTTCTTGTGAACGCCGGGGCCGCCGACCGAGGGCGGGGATCGACAGGTCGGCGGCCCGTGCCGCCCAGGAGCCGTCATCCTGTGCGGGGCTGCCTCCAGTGCACTGCGCCAGGGCGCACGCCGGGAGCGCATGCGCGCTACCAGCATGTGTGTTCGTTTCACACGGGGCGCGAGGTCATCAACTGCGCGCCCCGGGACCGGAGTTCACCACCGCGTGTGCGAGGTCCCCTCCGGCGGGCTCACCAGCCCCGCGCGTGCCACTCCGGCAGGTGGGGCCGCTCCGCACCCAGGGTGGTGTCGTCGCCGTGGCCCGGATAGACCCAGCTCTCGTCCGGGAGTTGGTCGAAGATCTTCGTCTCCACGTCGTGGATCAGGCTGGCGAAGGCCTTCGGGTCCTTGCGTGTGTTGCCCACGCCTCCGGGGAAGAGGCAGTCCCCGGTGAACACGTGCGGGTGCCCGTGCGGGTCGTCGTAGACGAGTGCGATCGAGCCCGGCGTGTGCCCGACCAGGTGGCGGGCGGTGAGCTCCACGCGCCCGACGCGGATCGTGTCCCCGTCGTCGACCGGCGCATCGGTCGGTACGGGGATGCCCTCGGCGTCGTCCCGGCCCGCGTACGTACGGGCACCGGTGGCCGCCACGACCTCCGCGAGTGCCTGCCAGTGGTCCCCGTGCTGATGCGTGGTGACGACCGACGCGATGCCGTCGTCACCGATCAGCGTGATCAACGTATGGGCGTCGTTCGCCGCGTCGATCAGCAACTGCTCGTCGGTGGCCCGGCAGCGCAGCAGATAGGCGTTGTTGTTCATCGGGCCCACCGCGACCTTGGTGATCATCAGGTCCGGCAACTCGTGCACATCGGCAGCGCCGCCGACCTTCACCGCTCCGCTGTACGTCATGGAGCTCAGCCTATAGCGGCGCGGTCGGTCCTAGAGCGGGGGCAGCGCGGGCAGGGTTCCGCCCCGGACGTCGAGGTCCGCTCCGTCGCGACGGCCGGAGAGCCACCCCAGCAGTTCGGGTGCCGGTCCGGTGACCGTGACCGTGGGCCCGGCCGACTCGCTACCGGTGCTCCACGCGCGCGTGCCGTCCGTCACCACGGTGTGCGGCACCTCGGGGTGGCCGGTGAACCGGTCGGCCAGGAATGTGATCTCCCGCTCCGTGAACTCCGCCGGGAGGCCTTCGAGCTCGTATCCGATGCCCAGATCCACGTGGTGCAGCTCGACCTCGGCCCACCTGCGGAACGGCACCCCCGCGGCGGTGTCGGTGACCCCGTTGCGCAGTTCCACCGTGCGCGACCAGTCGGCGGTCACGGCCCATGCCTGGAGGAGACGGGCCGCACTCTCGCGTACGTCCGCGAGCTGTACGTCGAGGGGGCGCGGGGCGTTCCGCTCGATGTCGGCGTCCCGGGCCTCCGGGGACGCGTACATGGGGCGCCCCGCGAAGACGTTCGCGAGAGCGTCCGCGTTGCGGGCGAGATGGGCGAGGACATGACCACGGGTCCAGCCCGGCAGTCGTGACGGCTCGGCCACCGAATCGTTGTTCAATTTCGCGGCTGCGGTGAGCAGTCCTTCCGTCGCGTCGCGTACAGATGCCAGGTCGCGCACATGATCGGCCATGAGGCCGACGATAGCCTCCGCCACACGTTTGGGTGAAGGTGGTGGGCGAGCCCCGTAAATCGAATGTGCGTGCTATATGGTCGGGAGCGGCGTCGGGCATGCTGGATGGCCGGGGATTGTTACAGCCCCAGGAATCCGAACCGGCGTTGTCAGTGGCTCCCCCTAGTCTGAGAAAGCACGGGGGCCCCGCCCCTGTCACTTCTCTCAAGAAAGGTGCGGACCGGCGTGGCCGACCGTCTCATCGTCCGTGGCGCGCGCGAGCACAATCTCAAGAATGTCTCGCTCGACCTCCCGCGCGACTCGCTCATCGTCTTCACGGGCCTGTCCGGGTCGGGCAAGTCCTCCCTGGCCTTCGACACGATCTTCGCCGAGGGCCAGCGCCGCTACGTCGAGTCGCTCTCGTCGTACGCCCGCCAGTTCCTCGGCCAGATGGACAAGCCGGACGTCGACTTCATCGAGGGCCTTTCGCCGGCCGTCTCGATCGACCAGAAGTCGACCTCGCGCAATCCGCGCTCGACGGTCGGCACCATCACCGAGGTCTACGACTACCTGCGTCTGCTCTTCGCGCGTATCGGCAAGCCGCACTGCCCCGAGTGCGGTCGCCCCATCTCACGTCAGTCGCCGCAGGCCATCGTCGACAAGGTCCTGGAGCTGCCGGAGGGGAGCCGCTTCCAGGTGCTGTCGCCACTGGTGCGTGAGCGCAAGGGCGAGTTCGTCGACCTGTTCGCGGACCTCCAGACCAAGGGCTACTCCCGCGCGCGGGTGGACGGCGAGACGATCCAGCTGTCCGACCCGCCCGCGCTGAAGAAGCAGGAGAAGCACACCATCGAGGTGGTCATCGACCGCCTCACGGTCAAGGAGGGCGCCAAGCGCCGCCTCACCGACTCCGTGGAGACCGCCCTCGGTCTCGCCGGCGGCATGGTCGTGCTCGACTTCGTCGACCTCCCCGAGGACGACCCCGAGCGCGAGCGCATGTACTCGGAGCACCTGTACTGCGCGTACGACGACCTGTCCTTCGAGGAACTGGAGCCCCGCTCCTTCTCCTTCAACTCGCCCTTCGGTGCCTGCCCCGACTGCTCGGGCATCGGCACACGCATGGAGGTCGATCCCGAGCTGATCGTCCCGGACGAGGACAAGTCCCTCGACGAGGGCGCCATCCACCCCTGGTCGCACGGCCACACCAAGGACTACTTCAGCCGCCTCATCACCGCCCTCGCGGACGCGCTGGGATTCCGTACCGACATCCCCTTCGCGGGCCTTCCGCAGCGCGCCAGGAAGGCGCTCCTGCACGGACACAAGACCCAGATCGAGGTGCGCTACCGCAACCGGTACGGCCGTGAGCGCGTGTACACCACGCCCTTCGAAGGTGCCGTCCCGTTCGTGAAGCGCCGGCACAGCGAGTCCGAGAGCGACGCCAGCCGGGAGCGCTTCGAGGGCTATATGCGCGAGGTGCCCTGCCCCACCTGCCAGGGCACCCGCCTCAAGCCGATCGTCCTCGCGGTCACGGTCATGGAGAGGTCCATCGCCGAGGTCGCCGCGATGTCGATCAGCGACTGTGCGGACTTCCTGGCCAAGCTGAAGCTCGACGCCCGCGACAAGAAGATCGCCGAGAGGGTGCTCAAGGAGGTCAACGAACGGCTGAAGTTCCTGGTCGACGTCGGCCTCGACTACCTCTCGCTGAACCGCGCGGCAGGCACCCTCTCCGGCGGCGAGGCCCAGCGCATCCGCCTCGCGACCCAGATCGGCTCCGGACTGGTCGGCGTCCTGTACGTCCTCGACGAACCCTCCATCGGCCTGCACCAGCGCGACAACCACCGGCTGATCGAAACCCTGGTCCGGCTGCGGGACATGGGTAACACGCTCATCGTCGTCGAGCACGACGAGGACACCATCAAGGTCGCCGACTGGATCGTCGACATCGGCCCCGGCGCGGGCGAGCACGGTGGCAAGGTCGTGCACAGTGGCTCCCTGAAGGAACTCCTCGCCAACGACGAGTCGATGACCGGCCAGTACCTGTCGGGCAAGAAGGCCATCCCGCTGCCCGACATCCGGCGCCCGCAGGACCCGTCCCGCAGGCTCACCGTGCACGGCGCCCGAGAGAACAACCTGCAGGACATCGACGTTTCGTTCCCCCTGGGTGTCCTCACGGCCGTCACCGGGGTGTCCGGCTCCGGAAAGTCGACGCTGGTCAACGACATCCTGTACACCCACCTCGCCCGCGAGCTGAACGGCGCCCGCAGCGTGCCCGGCCGCCACACGCGCGTGGAGGGCGACGACCTCGTCGACAAGGTCGTGCACGTCGACCAGTCGCCCATCGGCCGCACCCCGCGGTCGAACCCGGCGACGTACACCGGTGTCTTCGACCACGTACGCAGGCTGTTCGCGGAGACGGTCGAGGCGAAGGTGCGGGGCTATCTGCCCGGCCGCTTCTCCTTCAACGTCAAGGGCGGACGCTGCGAGAACTGCGCGGGCGACGGCACCATCAAGATCGAGATGAACTTCCTCCCGGACGTGTACGTCCCGTGCGAGGTCTGCCACGGCGCCCGCTACAACCGGGAGACCCTGGAGGTCCACTACAAGGGCAAGTCCATCGCCGACATCCTGAACATGCCGATCGAGGAGGGCCGGAACTTCTTCGAGGCCGTCCCGGCGATCGCCCGCCACCTCAACACGCTGCACGACGTCGGCCTCGGCTACGTCAGGCTCGGTCAGTCCGCGACGACCCTGTCCGGCGGCGAGGCCCAGCGGGTGAAGCTCGCCAGCGAACTCCAGAAGCGTTCCACCGGCCGCACGGTGTACGTCCTGGACGAGCCGACCACCGGTCTGCACTTCGAGGACATCAGCAAGCTCCTCAAGGTCCTCTCCGGCCTGGTCGACAAGGGCAACACGGTCATCGTCATCGAGCACAACCTCGATGTCATCAAGACCGCCGACTGGGTCGTCGACATGGGCCCCGAGGGCGGCGCCGGCGGCGGTCTCGTCGTCGCCGAGGGCACGCCGGAGGAGGTCGCCGGGGTTGCCACCAGCCACACCGGCAAGTTCCTGCGCGAGGTCCTGGGCGCCGAGCGGGTCAGCGACGCCACGTCGGTGAAGGCCCCGCGTCAGACGGCCGTCAAGAAGGCGGCGGCGGCCAGGTCGACGCCGGCGAAGACGGCGAAGAAGACGGCCGGCAGCGCTGCGGCGAAGAAGACGGCCGGCAGCGCTGCGGCGAAGAAGACGGCCGGGACCGCGAAGACGGCGGCTCCGGCGAAGAAGACGACGACTCGGGCCCGCAAGGCCTGAGCTGTCGACGAGCTCGGACACCACGGCGAACACAGCGAACACGGCGGCCCGCGGGAACTCAAGACTCCCCCGCGGGCCGCCGCACGTTGGACAACCAGGCGCAGCCAACCGCCCTGACTCCACCCCTCGGTCGGTCGAACTACCCCTACAGAGAGCCCAGTTCGGCCGCGTACGGCGGTTCCGCTCCCGCTCGTGAGCAGGTGATCGCCGCCGCACGGGCCGCGAGGCGGAGCAGGTCGGTCCAGCCGTCGGGGCCGAGGCCGGCCAGAGCCGCCGGGGAAAGGGCGTCCCGGACCGACAAGCCGTGCAGCAGCGCCGCGTTCACGGTGTCCCCGGCACCGATCGTGTCCACGACGTCGACCTTCTCGCCGGGCACGGAGTGTTCCGCGCCGTCACGGGTGAAGACGGTCAGTCCGTCGCCGCCCCGGGTGACCACGACGGCCGCAGGGCCGGCGGCCAGCCAATCGCGCGGAGTTCCGCCGAGCCACGTCGCGTCCTCCTCCGAGAGCTTGAGCAGGGACACCGACGGCAGCCAGCTGGTGAAACGAGCCCTGTAGGCGTCCGCATCGGGGATCAGCACCGCCCTGATATTCGGATCGAGCGCGGTGAACACGCCCTGCGCGGCAGCGCTCCGCAGCAGTTCCTCGTACGCGCTCGCGCCCGGCTCCAGGACCAGCGAGCAGGTGCCGAAGGACACCGCCCTGGCCGTGTCGGGGAGTTGAGCGGGCGCGGTGAACAGTCGGTCTGCGGTGCCCTCGACATAGAAGGAGTAGGCGGCGGAGCCGTCCACACCGATCGAGGCGACCGCGAGGGTTGTCGGCTCGCTGCCGCGCTGCACGGACGACACGTTGACGCCTGCCTCCCGCAGCCCGCCGAGCAGTGCCTCGCCGAAGGCGTCGGACGAGACACGGGAACAGAACGCGGTGGGGGAGCCGAGGCGGCCGAGGGCCACCGCCGTGTTGTAGGGCCCGCCACCGAGCGCCGGTCGCAGATTCGCGAGGGCGCCCGCCGCGTGCGGTACCAGGTCGATGAGGGCCTCACCGGCGACGACGATCACGAGACGGGTCCTTTCCCGGACTGCGAGGCGTTCTTGTGGTGCTTCTGGTCGGTACACCCGCACGACTCGCGATGGAGGAACGCGCACGGGAGCCGCACCGTTCGGGTCGGGCGGTCCGGGTCGGCCAGGCGGTCCAGGAGCAGACGTACGGCCTGGGCCCCGATGTCCTTGCCGGGTTGCGCGATCGCGGTGAGCCCGGGGGAGAACAGGTCGGCCCACGCGAAGTCGTCGAAACAGCACAGGGCCAGGTCGTCCGGCACGGTGAGGCCCCGCTCGCGCAGGGCGCGCAGGGCGCCGATGGTCATCGCGTTGTTGGCGGTGACGAGGGCGGTCGGGGGCGCCGTGAGGGAGAGCAGGGCGGTGGTGGCCCGCTCGGCCCCCTCCGACTCGGAGTCGCCATGGGCCACCAGGCGTTCGTCGTGGGGGAGCCCGGCGGCCGCGAGGCCGATGCGGTAACCGGCGATCCGTTCCGTCGTCGTGCTGAGGCCGGGGCGGCCCGCGACCAGGCCGATGCGTTTGTGGCCCAGCGCGGTGAGGTGGGCGATCAGCCGGGCCATCGGTTCGGCGTTCTCGGCGCACACCTGGTCGAAGCGCGGGGTGCTGTCCGACGGGGTGTCGAGCAACCGGTCCAGGAACACCGTCGGTACGTCGTGCCGCGTCAGGTAGGCGACCAGGGCGCCGGGGTCCGCCGATGGGGCCACGATCATGCCGTCCACGCGTCGCTCGTGCAGCAGCTGGACGACCTTGCGTTCGTGCTCGGGGTCGTCGTGCGGGTCGGCGATGAGGAGGCTGTAGCCGTGCTCCAGGGCACCGGCCTCGACGCCCTGGAGGATCTCCGTGAAGTAAGGGTTGCTGATCGCCGACACCGCGAGTCCGATGGACCGCGTCCGTGCGGTGACCAGGGAACGGGCCAGCGTGTTCGGGGTGTAGCCCAGCACTTCGATGGCATCGAGGACGGCCTGGCGGGTCGCGGGGCGCACGACACGGGTGTTGTTGAGTACGTGCGAGACGGTCGCCACGGACACGCGCGCGTGCCTCGCGACGTCAGCCATCGTCGCCATGGAGTCCCGCCTTCCCGTCCCGACCGGGCGTCAATGGCGGCAACGTACCGCATCCGAGACGGGACGTAAACGCTTGCGTAAGCGCTTACGCAAGCGTTTACGTCCGTCCGGACCGGTCATTCCCAGTCCCAGCCGATGCCCAGGATCCCCGGTCGCAGCCTCGGTTCGACCAGGTGGACCGAACGGTGGCGGGCGCTCACCGGCAGATCCTGGCGGCCACTGCGGGGCGCGGCGGCCGAGTGCTGGGCGAACCGGTGGCAGCGCACCGGCAGGGAACCGTCGTCGAAACGGACCTGGAGCGCGTACTGGCCGCCGGCGACGCCGAATCCGCGCACGTACTCACGGGACACACCCGCGGTGCCGTCCTCCACTGCGTAGCGGAAGAGGAACGTATCGCCTGCGTGCAGCCGCGTGTCGAAGAGGAGTTCGGCGACGAGTACCCCAGTGTCGTGGTGCCGGCGTATCCGCCCTGTGCGGCAGTTCTCCAGGGCGTGGACCGACATGCGGTCCGGCGCGCAGCCGGGGTCGCCGTGGTGCACGGCGACGAACCGGTCGGTGTCGTCCCGGTGGGCGCGCACGATGTGGTGGGACTCGCGGGTGAGAAGTTCGCGGCGTGTGCCGATCCTTACCCGTTCGTGCAGGCCAAGGGTGTGCAGGCCGCCGTCGAGCGGTGCCTCCAGCTCCGTCAGCAGCTGTTCCAGGACTCCGGAGGCCTCCACCAGGGAGCGGTACGAACGCGCGGCGGGACGCTGCGTGCCGGCCCGCTCTTCGTCCCGGGAGAGCAGCCGGATCAGCGACTCGTCCGGTAGCTGGAGGATCTCCTCCAGGGCCCTGACGGCCCGCAGCGACTCGGGGCGCTGCGGGCGACGGGCGCCCTGCTGCCAGTAACTCAGGCTGGTGACGCCGACCTTGACCCCATACCGCCACAGATGGTGCTGGACGCGTTGCAGCGGCAGACCGCGGGCGGTGATCGCGGCCCGCAGGGCCACATGGAAGGGGCCGTTCCGCAGAGCCGTGTCCAGTTCCGCGGTGGCGTCCTCCGCGACGACGTCGTCCGCGTGCGGTGTGCCTTGGCGCATGCAGGGGCCCTTCTGTGAATGATCGCGGCGGCTGGTCGGACCGCACGCGTGGGTCGAACCGGGGCGGCCCGGCGGGCATACGCGGCGTCCTCGCCCCCGTGTCCTCGTGTCCTGGTGTCCTCGTGTCCTCACGGGCGTACTCGCCCGTTCACCGCCCCCGAGTTCCCCCGCATTGAAGCGTGTTGACCAAGGCGGGACAACACCTGAGGCGCAACATGCGCGACTGCCGAGACTCTCACCCTCCCGCCTGCCCCGCCCGGGGACCGGGGCGTCGGTCCACAGGATCACCGCGCTGTCACACCCCGCCAGTAGGGTGTGAGACATGGCCGACCCCTCCAGCTACCGCCCCAAGCCGGGACAGATCCCGGACTCTCCCGGGGTGTACAAATTCCGCGACGAGCACCGCCGGGTGATCTACGTCGGGAAGGCGAAAAGCCTGCGCCAACGCCTGGCCAACTACTTCCAGGATCTGGCCGGCCTCCACCCACGCACCCGCACGATGGTCACCACGGCCGCCTCCGTGGAGTGGACGGTGGTGTCCACGGAGGTCGAGGCGCTCCAGCTGGAGTACTCCTGGATCAAGGAGTTCGACCCCCGTTTCAACGTCAAGTACCGCGACGACAAGAGCTACCCGTATCTCGCGGTGACGATGAACGAGGAGTACCCGCGCGTGCAGGTGATGCGCGGCCAGAAGCGCAAGGGCGTCCGCTATTTCGGGCCGTACGGGCACGCGTGGGCGATCCGCGACACCGTGGACCTGCTTCTGCGCGTTTTCCCCGTGCGCACATGCTCGGCCGGCGTCTTCAAGAACGCCGCCCGCACCGGTCGCCCCTGCCTCCTCGGTTACATCGGCAAGTGCTCGGCACCCTGCGTCGGGCGCGTCTCGGCCGAGGAACACCGCGAACTGGCCGAGGATTTCAGCGACTTCATGGCCGGCCGCACGGGGACGTACATCCGCCGGCTCGAACAGCGGATGACGGAAGCGGCCGAGGAGATGGAGTACGAGCGGGCGGCCCGTCTGCGCGACGACATCGAGGCCCTGCGGAAGGCCATGGAGAAGAGCGCGGTCGTGCTCGCCGACGCGACCGACGCCGACCTGATCGCGGTCGCCGAGGACGAGCTGGAAGCGGCCGTGCAGATCTTCCACGTACGCGGTGGGCGGGTGCGCGGCCAGCGGGGCTGGGTGACCGACAAGGTCGAGGAGGTCACCACCGGGGCTCTGGTCGAGCACGCCCTCCAGCAGCTCTACGGGGAGGAGAAGGGCGACTCCGTCCCCAAGGAGGTCCTCGTCCCCGCGCTGCCCGACCCTGTGGAACCCGTCCAGGAGTGGCTGGCGGCGCGACGCGGATCCGGCGTCTCGCTGCGCATCCCGCAGCGCGGCGACAAGAAGGCCCTCATGGAGACCGTCGAGCGCAACGCACAGCATTCGCTCGTGCTGCACAAGACCAAGCGCGCCTCCGACCTGACGACCCGCTCGCGCGCGCTGGAGGAGATCGCCGAGGCCCTCGACCTGGACAGCGCCCCGCTGCGGATCGAGTGCTACGACATCTCCCACCTCCAGGGCGACGACGTGGTGGCGTCCATGGTCGTCTTCGAGGACGGCCTGCAGCGCAAGAGCGAGTACCGCCGCTTCCAGATCAAGGGCTTCGAGGGACAGGACGACGTCCGGTCCATGCACGAGGTGATCGGCCGTCGCTTCAAGCGCTACATCGCCGAGAAGGAGAAGACCGGCGAATGGGCGGACGGCCAGGAACCCGGCCAGGAACCCGGCCAGGAGCTGAAGGACGACGACGGGCGACCCAAGCGGTTCGCCTATCCGCCGCAGCTCGTCGTCGTCGACGGCGGGCAGCCGCAGGTCGCCGCCGCCCAGCGGGCGCTGGACGAGCTGGGCATCGACGACATCGCCGTCTGCGGTCTCGCCAAGCGCCTGGAGGAGGTCTGGGTGCCCGGCGAGGACGACCCGGTGATCCTGCCCCGCACCAGTGAGGGCCTGTATCTGCTCCAGCGTGTGCGTGACGAGGCCCACCGCTTCGCGATCACCTATCAGCGCGTCAAACGGGCCAAGCGCTTCCGGGCGAGCCCACTGGATGATGTGCCCGGACTCGGCGAAACCCGGAAACAGGCGCTGATCAAGCATTTCGGCTCGGTGAAGAAGCTGCGGTCCGCCACAATCGACCAGATCCGCGAGGTTCCCGGCATAGGCCTGAAGACGGCCGAGACGATCGCCGTGGCCCTCGCACAGGCGGCCCCGGCCGCACCCGCCGTGAACACGGCGACCGGAGAGATCATGGATTACACGGAAGCACCGCAAGACACGGCAGACACGCAGGACGGTGAACCCGAAACGAGGGCGGGTTCCCCGGGGGAGCCCGTAGCCGCGGGCGCCCCGGACGAGCGACGGGGGCAGGAGAAATGACCGAACACGAGACACCGAAGGCCGAGCACACAGCGGACGGCCAGGCAGGTCACAAGGAAGCGGGCGATGATCGCTCGCGGCACGCCGAGGGCCCCGCACCGGGCGCCGCGGCGGACCAGGAACCGCCGGGCCAGGAAGACGGAGAGCAAGTGGGTACGGGCAGCGAGACAGCCGGGGTCCCCGAAGCGGCCATCCCCGAGCTGGTGATCATCTCCGGCATGTCCGGAGCCGGCCGCTCGACGGCCGCCAAGTGTCTGGAGGACCTCGGCTGGTTCGTCGTCGACAACCTGCCGCCCGCGCTGATCCCCACCATGGTGGAGCTCGGCGCCCGCTCCCAGGGCAACGTCGCGAGGATCGCGGTCGTCGTCGACGTACGCGGCAGGCGTTTCTTCGACAACCTCCGTGAGTCGCTCGCCGACCTGGCGGTGAAGGGCGTCACTCGGCGGATCGTCTTCCTGGAGTCGTCGGACGACGCCCTGGTGCGCCGTTTCGAGTCGGTGCGCCGGCCGCATCCCCTCCAGGGGGACGGCCGCATCGTCGACGGCATCGCCGCCGAGCGCGAGCTGCTGCGCGAGCTGCGCGGCGACGCCGACCTGGTGATCGACACCTCCAGCCTCAACGTGCACGAACTGCGCGCCAAGATGGACGCCCAGTTCGCCGGCGAGGAGGAGCCCGAGCTGCGGGCCACGGTGATGTCCTTCGGCTTCAAGTACGGCCTCCCGGTCGATGCCGACCTGGTCGTGGACATGCGGTTCCTGCCCAACCCGCACTGGGTCCCGGAGCTGCGCCCGTACACCGGTCTCAACGAGGAGGTGTCGGCGTACGTCTTCAACCAGCCCGGCGCCAAGGAGTTCCTCGACCGGTACGCCGAGCTGCTTCAGCTCATCGCCGCCGGATACCGCCGCGAGGGCAAGCGCTATGTGACGATCGCGGTCGGCTGCACCGGCGGCAAGCACCGTTCGGTCGCCACCTCGGAGAAGCTCGCCGCCCGCCTTGCCTCGCAGGGCGTGGAGACCGTGATCGTGCACCGGGACATGGGACGGGAATGACGGGACGTACACCGCGGCTGAGCAGGCTGCGACGGGTGACCCCCGAGGGCCGGGCGGCCCGGCCCGTCGAGGCCCGCGGCGCCAGGCCGCGCCGTCGGGGCGCCCAGCCCAAGGTCGTCGCCCTGGGCGGCGGCATGGGTCTGTCCGCGTCGCTCGCCGCACTGCGCCGGATCACCGGCGACCTGACGGCCGTCGTCACCGTGGCCGACGACGGCGGCTCCAGCGGGCGCCTGCGCGACGAGCTGGGCGTGCTGCCGCCCGGCGACCTGCGCAAGGCCCTGGCCGCGTTGTGCGGCGACGACGAGTGGGGCCAGACCTGGGCCCGCGTCATCCAGCACCGCTTCCAGTCCAAGGGCGATCTGCACGAGCACGCGGTCGGCAACCTGCTGATCGTGGCCTTGTGGGAGCAGCTCGGTGACCACGTCCAGGCCCTCGACCTCGTCGGCAGGCTCCTGGGCGCGCACGGCCGCGTCCTGCCGATGTCCGCCGTACCCCTGGAACTGCAGGCCCTGGTCAGGGGACACGACCCGGAGCGGCCCGACGACGTCGACACCGTACGGGGACAGGCGACCGTCGCGTTGACGCCCGGCGAGGTGCAGAGCGTGCATCTCGTGCCGCGCGACCCGCCCGCCGTCCCGGAAGCCGTCGCCGCCGTCCTGGACGCCGACTGGGTGGTCCTCGGGCCCGGCTCCTGGTTCTCCTCCGTGATTCCGCACCTGCTGGTGCCGGAGCTGCTCGACGCGCTCACCGAGACGAAGGCCCGCCGGGTACTCTCGCTGAACCTCGCGCCGCAACCCGGAGAAACCGATGGCTTCTCCCCGCAGCGTCATTTGGAGGTTTTGGGACGACACGCCCCTAAACTCGCCCTGGACGTGGTGCTGGCCGACGAGGCCGCCGTGCCCGACCGCGATTTGCTGACCGATGCCGCGAAGCGGTTCGGCGCCGCGGTCGAGCTGGCGCCGGTGGCCCGGACCGACGGATCTCCTCGGCACGATACGGAGCTGTTGGCCGCCGCGTACGACCGTATTTTTCGGATGCATGGAAGGATCGGCCCATGGCGATGACGGCAGCGGTGAAGGACGAGATTTCCCGGCTCCCCGTCACCCGTACCTGCTGCAGGAAGGCGGAGGTCTCCGCCATTCTGCGGTTCGCCGGCGGCCTCCACCTGGTGAGCGGGCGCATCGTGATCGAGGCGGAGCTGGACACCGCGATGGCGGCTCGTCGGCTCAAGCGGGACATCCTGGAGATTTTCGGCCACAGTTCCGAACTGATCGTGATGGCGCCCGGCGGACTTCGCCGCGGCTCCCGTTACGTGGTCCGGGTGGTCGCGGGCGGCGACCAGCTGGCCCGCCAGACAGGGCTCGTGGACGGCCGTGGGCGCCCGATCAGAGGCCTGCCCCCACAGGTGGTCTCCGGGGCCACCTGTGATGCGGAGGCGGCCTGGAGAGGCGCCTTCCTGGCCCACGGCTCGCTCACCGAGCCGGGACGCTCCTCGTCCCTGGAGGTGACCTGCCCGGGCCCCGAGGCCGCGCTCGCCCTCGTCGGTGCCGCCCGCCGCCTCTCGATCG
Source organism: Streptomyces sp. NBC_00576 (assembly GCF_036345175.1). Lineage (NCBI taxonomy): Bacteria > Bacillati > Actinomycetota > Actinomycetes > Kitasatosporales > Streptomycetaceae > Streptomyces > Streptomyces sp. NBC_00576. The sequence continues at coordinate 8,586,618 of NZ_CP107780.1, forward strand.
CCGCCAAGGCCCGTGAGGTGCGGGGTGTCGACCGGGTCGTCGTCCGGGACGGGGACGCGATCGGCGCCCTTCTCACCCGGCTCGGCGCGCACGAGTCCGTGCTGGCCTGGGAGGAGCGGCGGATGCGCCGCGAGGTCCGCGCCACCGCGAACCGCCTCGCCAACTTCGACGACGCCAACCTGCGCCGTTCCGCGCGCGCGGCCGTCGCCGCCGGTGCCCGGGTCCAGCGCGCGCTGGAGATCCTGGCCGACGAGGTTCCTGAGCATCTCGCGGCGGCCGGCCGGCTGCGCATGGACCACAAGCAGGCCTCCCTGGAGGAGCTGGGCGCCCTCGCCGACCCGCCGCTGACCAAGGACGCCGTCGCGGGCCGAATCCGCCGACTGCTGGCCATGGCCGACAAGCGGGCCCAGGACCTCGGCATCCCGGGGACGGAGTCCAACCTCACCGAGGAGATGGCCGACGCGGGCTGACGGAACCTCAACACGCCGGTGCCGGTGCCCACTTCGGGCGCCGGTATCGGCGTTTGTCTGTTGTTGGTGCCCCCTTGACTGGATCATGAACTGTCATGAGCCTGGCATCTGTTCGCCTTTGCGGCGGACCATCGCTAGGGGGGTACATGAGACAAAGAGCGAGAACGATCCTCGCCGCCGGCGCACTCGTGCTGGGCGGCGCGGGACTCGCGCCCATCGCCGTGGCCGCGGAGGACGCCGGTACGCCCGGCGCCGACGAGGTCAAGGTCTTCCGCGCCGAGGTCACGAAGGCGCAGATTCCCCTGCTGCTGGCGGCCGGCCAGGACGGTCACGAACTCGGGGAGCAGGCACCGGAGAAGGGCACGGCCACGGTCGAGGTCTACCTCACCGACAAGCAGGCCGACCAACTGGAGGACAAGGGCGTCGACCTCAAGGAGCACACGCTCACGGCGAAGGCACGCGCGCGCGTGGCCGCTGCCGGAGACGGCGTGTTCCGGCCGTACAGCGGAGCCGGCAACCTCCAGGAGGAGATCCTTCGGACCGCGCAGGAGAACCCGGCCCTGACCAAGGTCGTCTCCATCGGCAAGACCCTTCGGGGGCAGGACATCCTCGCGCTCAAACTGACCAAGGGCGCGAAGAAGACCAAGGACGGCGCCAAGCCGTCCGTGCTGTACATGTCCAACCAGCACGCGCGTGAATGGATCACGCCGGAGATGACCCGGCGTCTGATGCACCACTACTTGGACAGCTATTCCAAGGACAAGCGCATCAAGAAGATCGTCGACTCGACCGAACTGTGGTTCGTCCTGTCCGCGAACCCAGACGGCTACGACTTCACCCACCGGGCCGACGGCGAACGCCAGTGGCGCAAGAACATGCGGGACATCAACGGCGACGGCGCCACCACCATCGGTGACGGTGTCGACCTCAACCGCAACTTCGCCTACAAGTGGGGCTACGACAACGAGGGTTCGTCCCCCTTCCCCACCAGCGAGACCTACCGCGGCGCGGGCCCCGGCTCGGAGCCCGAGACCAAGGCCCTGGACGCCTTCGAGAAGCGCATCGGCTTCGAGTACGGCATCAACTACCACTCCGCCGCCGAACTCCTCCTCTACGGGGTCGGCTGGCAGGTGGCGTCACCCAGCCCCGACGACGTGCTCTACAAGTCGCTCGCCGGTACACCGGAGAACTCCGCGATCCCCGGCTACCACCCCCAGCTCTCCTCCGAGCTGTACACCACCAACGGCGAGGCGGACGGCCACGCGGCCAACGTCAACGGCACGGCGATGTTCACCCCGGAGATGTCGACCTGCCAGACCGCGTCGAACCTCTACCCGGACGACGCCTGGAAGGCGGCCGACTGCGCCTCGGTCTTCACCTTCCCGGACGACGAGAAGCTGATCCAGCAGGAGTTCGCCAAGAACATCCCGTTCGCCCTGTCGGTCGCCGAGTCCGCGGCCAAGCCCGACCAGCCGAAGTCCTCGGTCGGCGTCGACGCCCCGGACTTCACCCCGGCGCCCTTCACCACCTCGTACTCGCGCGGCGCCGACCAGGAGGTCTCGGTCGTCGTACGCAAGTCCGTGCGCGACAAGGAACTCAAGTACCGCGTCAACGGCGGCCGCACGGAGGACATGGCGCTCAAGGCGTGGAAGGGCGGCGAGACCTTCGGCGGTGACGACAACCTGTACTTCGACGAATACCGCGCCAAGGTCGCCGACGGCGACCCGGGCGACAAGGTCGAGGTCTGGTTCACCGGCGAGACGAAGGCCGGAAAGCCCACCAAGAGCACACGGTTCACGTACACGGTCGCCGAACGGCCGCGTGCCGACACGCTCGTCGTCGCCGAGGAGGGCGCGACCGCCATCCAGGCGCAGACCTACGTCGACGCGCTGAAGGCCAACGGCAAGAAGCCGCTCGTCTGGGACGTCGCCGCCCTGGGCGCACCCGACGCGCTCGGAGTGCTCGACCACTTCAAGACGGTCGTCCACTACACGGGCGCCGTACGGCCGGGCAACGCCACTCAGCTCCAACTGCGCGCCTACCTCAACGAGGGCGGCAAGCTGGTCGAGGCCGGCGAGAGCGCGGGAGGCTCCGTCGACCTCGGCGGGGGCACCCTGTCGAACGACTTCAGCCAGTACTACCTGGGCGCCTACTCCCGTACGACCACACCGTCGGTCACCGCCTTCAACGGCTCCGGGAAGCTCACCGGCTTCAACGGCGCCCTCGGCGACGCGCCGGGGAACCCGCTGAACGCGGCCGGGGCCTTCAGCGCCACCTCGGACAACCTGTCCGCTCAGACGTATCCGCAGTTCGCCAGTGCGGGCGCGGGCGGGTACCCCGGAGCCGCCAACCCGTTCGGACCGTACGCAGGCGCCTCCATGGCGGCCGTCACGCACACCGACTACGCCTGGAACCGGCTCACCCGCACCATCGACCTCACCGGGGTGAGCGCGGCCGCCGCGCCCACCTTCCGTACCCAGCTTCTGTGGGACACGGAGGAGGGCTACGACCACGCCGTACTCGAAGCCCACACGGCTGGGGCCGACGACTGGACCACGCTCCCGGAGAAGGGCGGCGCCACCAGCACCACCGTGCCCGCCGAGTGCGAGGCCGGGTTCTTCATCCAGGGCCACCCTGCGCTCACCCGCTATCTGACCCTCGGCTCGGGCGCCTGCACGCCCACCGGGACCAGCGGGTCCTGGAACAGCTTCACCGGGGCCTCCGCGGGCTGGCAGGAAGTCAACTTCGATCTCTCCGCCTACGCGGGCAAAACGGTGGAGATCTCGATCTCCTACATCACCGACCCCGGCTCCGGCGGCCGCGGCGTCCTCGCCGACAACGCCACTGTCGTGATCGGCGGCACGGCGGGCGCGGTCGAGGGCTTCGAGACGTCCCTGGGCGCCTGGAGCACCCCCGGACCGCCCGCGGGCAGCCCCGCGGTCATCAAGGACTGGGGTCTGGCGGGAGAGCTGTTCAAGACGTACGGAGCGGTCACCACCGGTGACACCGTGCTGCTGGGCTTCGGCCTGGAGCACGTCACCGCGGCGGCCGACCGGAAGGCACTCCTCGGCAAGGCACTGGCCGCGCTGAAGAACTGATCAGCCCTGTTCATCAGGTAATCGTGCCGATTCCGGTCGGGTAATCACGGTGCAAAACCTGGGCGGTCCGTACCCCTACTGGCGGGTACGGACCGCCCTGCCGTGTATGGGGCATCTCGATGTCACCACCGGGGCCGCAGGGAGGTAGGGTCGTAGGCGGTCGGGGACATCCCATACAACTCGCCGGCACGTAAGCCGGCGTACCAACGAGGAGATCGGTTCGTGACGATCCGCGTAGGCATCAACGGCTTTGGCCGCATCGGTCGTAACTACTTCCGCGCGCTGCTGGAGCAGGGTGCTGACATCGAGATCGTGGCTGTCAACGACCTGGGTGACACCGCGACCACCGCTCACCTGCTCAAGTACGACACCATCCTGGGCCGTCTCAAGGCCGAGGTGTCGCACACCGCCGACACGATCACCGTCGACGGCAAGACGATCAAGGTGCTCTCCGAGCGCAACCCCGCAGACATCCCGTGGGGCGAGCTGGGTGTCGACATCGTCATCGAGTCGACCGGCATCTTCACCAAGAAGGCCGACGCCGCGAAGCACATCGCCGGTGGCGCCAAGAAGGTCCTCATCTCGGCTCCGGCCTCGGACGAGGACATCACGATCGTCCTCGGCGTCAACGAGGACAAGTACGACGCGGCGAACCACCACATCATCTCCAACGCCTCCTGCACCACCAACTGTGTGGCGCCGATGGCCAAGGTTCTCCTGGAGAACTTCGGCGTCGTCTCGGGCCTGATGACCACGGTCCACGCCTACACCAGCGACCAGCGTCTGCAGGACTTCCCGCACAAGGACCTGCGCCGCGCCCGCGCCGCCGCCGAGAACATCATTCCGGCGAGCACCGGTGCGGCCAAGGCGCTCGGCGTGGTCATCCCGGAGCTGGCGGGCAAGCTCAACGGTATGGCGATGCGTGTGCCGGTCCCGACGGGATCCGTCACCGACCTGGTCGTCGAGACGGAGCGTGTGGTGACCAAGGAAGAGGTCAACGCCGCGTTCCAGAAGGCCGCCCAGGGCGAGCTGAAGGGCTACCTGGACTACACCGAGGACGCGATCGTCTCCTCGGACATCGTCGGCTGGCCGGCCTCCTGCACCTTCGACTCCTCCCTGACCATGGTGCAGGGCAACAGCGTGAAGATCATCGGCTGGTACGACAACGAGTGGGGCTACTCCAACCGCCTCGTCGACCTCACGGTCTTCGTCGGCAACCAGCTCTGAGTACCGGAGCAGGCACTTCGATGTGAGCACAGGGCTCGGGCAACGCAACGCGGCGTTGCCCGAGCCCTGTGGCGCGTGTTGATCGATCCAGCCCCTCTCGGACAAAAGAGCCCTCCTAGGAGTCCCCCTTCATGAAGACGATCGACGAACTCCTCGCCGAAGGAGTCGACGGCAAGCGGGTCTTCGTCCGCGCCGACCTGAACGTGCCCCTGGCCGACGGTGTCATCACCGACGACGGCCGCATCCGGGCCGTCCTGCCCACCGTCAAGGCCCTCGCGGACGCCGGCGCCAAGGTTGTTGTCGCCTCCCACCTGGGCCGCCCCAAGGGCGCCCCGGACCCTGTCTTCTCCCTGCTGCCCGCCGCCGAGCGCCTCGGTGAACTCCTGGACGCCCCTGTGGCCTTCGCCCAGGACACCGTCGGCCCCGCCGCCCACGACGCCGTGAACGGCCTCCAGCCCGGCCAGGTCGCGGTGCTCGAGAACCTGCGCTTCAACGCCGGCGAGACGTCGAAGGACGACACCGAGCGCGGTGAGTTCGCCGACCAGCTGGCCGCCCTCGCCGATGCCTACGTGGGCGACGGCTTCGGCGCGGTGCACCGCAAGCACGCCTCGGTCTTCGACCTGCCGGCCCGGCTGCCGCACTACGCCGGCCACCTCATCGCCACCGAGGTCGGCGTCCTGAAGAAGCTCACCGAGGACGTCAAGCGGCCGTACGTCGTCGTGCTGGGCGGCGCCAAGGTCTCCGACAAGCTCGCCGTCATCGACCAGCTGCTCGGCAAGGCCGACCGCATCCTCATCGGCGGCGGGATGGTGTTCACCTTCCTCAAGGCCAAGGGATACGAGATCGGCGCCTCCCTCGTCCAGGAGGACCAGCTCCCGGCCGTCAACGAGTACGTCGAGCGCGCCGAGAAGAACGGCGTCGAGCTGGTCCTGCCGGTCGACGTGCTGGTCTCCACGGGATTCCCCGACCTGAAGGCCAAGGCGCCCACGAACCCCACCACGGTCGCCGCCGACGCGATGCCCGCCGACCAGATGGGCCTGGACATCGGTCCGGAGTCCAGCACGCTGTACGCCTCGAAGCTCGCCGACGCCGCCACCGTCTTCTGGAACGGTCCCATGGGCGTCTTCGAACACCCCGACTACGCCGAGGGCACCAAGGCGGTCGCCCAGGCACTCCTCGACTCCCCGGCCTTCACGGTCGTCGGCGGCGGAGACTCCGCCGCCGCCGTGCGCATCCTGGGCTTCGACGAGAACGCATTCGGCCACATCTCGACCGGTGGCGGCGCCTCCCTCGAATACCTCGAGGGCAAGACGCTCCCCGGCCTCGCCGCACTGGAGGACTGACCCCGCATGACCACTCGTACGCCGCTGATGGCGGGCAACTGGAAGATGAACCTCAACCACCTCGAGGCCATCGCCCACGTCCAGAAGCTCGCTTTCGCCCTCGCGGACAAGGACTACGAGGCCTGTGAGGTCGCGGTCCTGCCGCCCTTCACCGACCTGCGTTCGGTACAGACCCTGGTCGACGGCGACAAGCTCAAGATCAAGTACGGCGCCCAGGACATCTCCGCGCACGACACGGGCGCCTACACGGGCGAGATCTCCGGCCCGATGCTGGCCAAGCTCAAGTGCACCTACGTGGCGATCGGTCACTCGGAGCGCCGCCAGTACCACAACGAGACCGACGAGCTCGTCAACGCCAAGGTGAAGGCCGCCTACAAGCACGGTCTGACACCGATCCTGTGCGTCGGCGAGGAGCTGGAGGTCCGCGAGGCGGGCAACCACGTCTCCCACACGCTCGCGCAGGTCGAGGGCGGTCTCAAGGACCTTCCGGCCGAGCAGGCCGAGACCGTCGTCATCGCGTACGAGCCCGTCTGGGCCATCGGCACCGGCAAGGTCTGCGGCTCCGACGACGCGCAGGAGGTCTGCGCGGCGATCCGCGCGAAGCTCGCCGAGCTCTACTCCCAGGACGTGGCCGACGCCGTACGCATCCAGTACGGCGGGTCCGTGAAGTCCGGGAACGTCGCAGAGATCATGGCGAAGCCCGACATCGACGGGGCACTGGTCGGCGGTGCCGCACTGGACGCCGACGAGTTCGTCAAGATCGTTCGGTTCCGCGACCAGTGAGTATGCGCTAGCGGAGATCCGTCGTACCCTGGCGGGGACATAGTGGCTTGCCACTATGTCCCCGTCGTCCATCAGAATCCGAGGAAGTTGGTCCAGCCGTGGTTTTGGGGTTCTCGATCGCCCTGATCGTCTTCAGCCTGCTGCTGATGCTGCTGGTGCTGATGCACAAGGGGAAGGGCGGCGGCCTCTCCGACATGTTCGGTGGCGGCATGCAGTCGTCCGTCGGCGGCTCCTCGGTCGCCGAGCGCAACCTGGACCGCATCACCGTGGTGCTCGGTGTGCTGTGGTTCGCGTGCATCGTCGTACTCGGCATCTTGATGAAGGTGAACAACTGATCAGCGGCTGACACCGGTCGTCAAATACCGGTACGACAGCACATTACGCACGCACATTCCGCACGTAAGGCCCCATGTTCGGTACGCCCCGCCAAGGGCGGCCTATCATGGGGCTTGCGTCTTGGTGCAGGGCCTGTAACTCCAAGCACTGGACGCGCGTTGGGCCTTACGTAGACTGAGGCGCTCGCAACGAAGCGAAAACGCCGACTCGCTTCGCGGCACCATTACGCAGGGAGTTACGACCGTGGCAAGTGGCAACGCGATCCGAGGAAGCCGGGTCGGGGCGGGGCCGATGGGCGAGGCCGAGCGTGGCGAGTCCGCGCCACGGCTGCGCATCTCCTTCTGGTGCTCCAACGGGCACGAGACGCAGCCCAGCTTCGCCAGCGACGCGCAGGTCCCCGACACCTGGGACTGCCCGCGCTGCGGCTTTCCCGCCGGACAGGACCGGGACAACCCGCCGGACCCGCCGCGCACCGAGCCGTACAAGACGCACCTGGCGTATGTACGGGAGCGGCGCAGCGACGCGGACGGCGAGGCGATCCTCGCCGAGGCGCTCGCTAAACTGCGGGGCGAGATCTAGAAGTTGACGGCCGGCCAGGCACCGAGAGGTGCCTGGCCGGAGCCGTCTGACGGGGCGTCGCCCAGCGGCTCCCCGACCGATTGTCAGTGGTGCCCTCTACGGTTTGTGAATCGGTGAACCGCGAGGGGGAGTTGTGACGACGGTCGAGATGGCGGGAACGCGTGTGCCCGCGTGGCGCGGGGGATTCGGGCGGCTGTGGAGCGCCGCCGTACTCTCCAGCTTCGGCGACGCACTGCGCACGGCCGCGCTGCCCCTGCTCGCCACGACACTCACCGACAAACCCCTACTCATCGCCTCCGTCACGGCCTGCGGCTATCTGCCCTGGCTCGTCTTCGGACTGCTCGGCGGTGCCGTCGCGGACCGCGTCGACCAGCGGCGCGCCATGTGGACGGTGGATGCGGTACGAGGGCTGCTGGTCGCCTGCTTCGCCGTGGCTGTCGGCCTGGGGCACGCCTCGATCGGCCTGCTCATCGCCCTGGCCTTCGCACTGACCACGCTCCAGACCCTCTTCGACAACGCCTCGACAGCCCTGCTGCCGGCCCTGGTGGACAAGGAGGCGCTCGGCGGCGCGAACGCCCGCCTGATGACCGGTCAGCGCATCGCGGGCGGTCTGCTCGCCGGGCCGCTGGTGCCTGTACTGATCGTGCTGGGCGCAGCCGTCCCCTTCGCGGCCGATGCCGTCACCTTCCTGGTCGGGGCGGCCCTGGTCGCCTCGCTGCGGCCCGATGTGCCCGTGCGGGCGCCGAGACCGGCGGGCAGCACCTTGCGGGGCGAGATCGCGGCCGGCCTGCGCACCCTGTGGCACGACGGGCCGCTGCGTGGCCTGTGCGCGGCCACGGCACTGTGCAACGTGGGCATGGGCGCCCTCATCGCCACGATGGTGCTGTTGGTGACCGGCTGGCTGGACGCGGGCAACGCGGGGTACGCGGCGGCGATGACCGCGTACACGGTCGGCAGCCTCGCCGGCGGCGTGCTGAACGGTCGTCTCGTGGACCGACTCGGACGGATACGGGCCGTCGTGCTCGCCGGTACGGTGCAGATCGGCGCGCTGGTCGTCATGGGCTCGGTGCGCAGCCTGACCGCGCTGGTCATCGCCTTGGCGGTGTTCGGGCTCATGGGAATGGTGTGGAACGTCAACACGACGACCCTGATGCAGAGCCGCAGCCCCGCAGCGATGCTGGGCCGGGTCAGCTCGGCCTTCCGCACGCTTGCGGTCGCCGGAGCCCCGCTGGGCGCGCTACTGGGCGGAGCCGTCGCGACGGCGTGGGGACTCAACACGCCTGCGCTGCTCGCCGCCGCTTTCTTCGTCCTGTCGGTCACCGCGCTGATACCGGCGCTGAAGTCGGACGTATCTGTTGTTGGACCGGATGACGGTACGACGACAGCTCGACCGACAAGCTGATCAATTAGGTTGGGACCGGTCGGGGGCCCAGGCAGGAAAGAGGCGGAAGTCCGAGATGAACGCAGACAGCCGTAGCAGGCTCAACCAGACGCCCGAGTGGACGGCTCTGGCCAAGCACCGTGAGGAACTGGCGGACACCCATCTGCGGGACCTGTTCGCGACCGACCCCGGGCGCGGCGCCGGTTACACACTCCAGGTCGGTGACCTGCACATCGACTACTCCAAGCACCTCGTCACCGACGAGACGCTGCGGCTGCTGCGAGAGCTGGCCGCCGCGACGGACGTGTTCGGGCTGCGGGACGCCATGCTCCGGGGCGAGCGGATCAACACGACCGAGGACCGTGCGGTGCTGCACACCGCGCTGCGGGCACCGCGGGACGCGGTGATCGAGGTCGACGGGGAGAACGTCGTGCCGGGGGTGCACGCGGTCCTGGACAGGATGGCCGGCTTCGCGGACCGGGTGCGGTCCGGTGAGTGGACCGGGTACACCGGTCGGCGTATCAAGAACGTCGTCAACATCGGCATCGGCGGCTCGGACCTCGGTCCTGCGATGGCGTACGAGGCGCTGCGGGCGTTCACGGCACGGGAGTTGACGTTCCGGTTCGTGTCGAACGTCGACGGTGCGGATCTGCACGAGGCGGTGCGGGACCTGGATCCGGCGGAGACGCTGTTCATCGTCGCGTCGAAGACGTTCACGACGATCGAGACGATCACGAACGCGACCTCGGCCCGTTCCTGGCTCCTTGCGGGTCTGGGCGGCGACGACAAGGCGGTCGCCAGGCACTTCGTGGCGCTGTCGACGAACTCCGGGAAGGTGTCGGACTTCGGCATCGACACGGACAACATGTTCGAGTTCTGGGACTGGGTCGGCGGACGGTACTCGTACGACTCGGCGATCGGGCTGTCGCTGATGATCGCGATCGGGCCGGAGCGGTTCCGGGAGATGCTGGACGGTTTCGCGCTGGTCGACGACCACTTCCGCACGGCTCCGGCGGAGGCCAACGCACCTTTGCTGCTGGGCCTGTTGGGCATCTGGTACGGGAACTTCTTCGGTGCGCAGTCGCATGCTGTGCTGCCCTACTCGCACTATCTGTCCAAGTTCACCGCGTACTTGCAGCAGCTGGACATGGAGTCCAACGGCAAGTCGGTCGACCGCGACGGCAACCCGGTGGAGTGGGAGACCGGGCCGGTGGTGTGGGGCACGCCCGGCACGAATGGGCAGCACGCCTACTACCAGTTGATCCACCAGGGGACGAAGCTGATCCCGGCGGACTTCATCGGCTTCGCCGAGCCGGTCGCCGAGCTGAGCGACGAACTCAAGGGCCAGCACGACCTGTTGATGGCCAACTTCTTCGCGCAGACCCAGGCACTGGCCTTCGGCAAGACGCCGGAGGAAGTGCGGGCGGAGGGGGTGCCCGAGGAGTTGGTGGCGCACAAGACGTTCCGGGGCAACCATCCGACGACGACTGTGCTGGCGCGGGAGTTGACTCCGTCGGTGCTGGGCCAGTTGATCGCGTTGTACGAGCACAAGGTGTTCGTACAGGGGGCGGTGTGGAACATCGACTCGTTCGACCAGTGGGGGGTTGAGCTGGGGAAGGTGCTGGCGAAGCGGGTTGAGCCGGCGTTGACGGAGGGGGTGGAGGTGCCGGGGTTGGATGCGTCCACGGTGGCGCTCGTTGGTAGGTATCGGGAGCTGCGGGGGAGGTAGGGGTTGTTTTCGCCCCCGCCGCCCCTACCCGTCCCATCCCGTACCTGGGGGCTGCCGCCCCCAGACCCCCGCTTCGGCCCTGAACGGGCCTTGTCCTCAAACGCCGGACGGGCTGAAAGATCCAGCCCGTCCGGCGTTTGAGTAGTGATCAGGGGGACGCCGGTGGGTACAGCGTCCTCGGGAGTTGGGATGCTGCCGGTGCGTCCAGTAGCCACAGGGTGCGCTGTCTGCCGTATGCGCCCGCCGCCGGGGCCTGGATCTCGCCTGCGCCCGACAGGGCTATGGCCGCCGCCCCGGCCTTGTCCTCGCCCGCCGCCAGCAGCCATACCTCGCGGGCCGCGCGGATCGCCGGGAGGGTGAGGGTGACCCGGGTCGGAGGGGGTTTCGGGGCGCCGTGGACGCCTACGACCGTGCGGCCGGTTTCCCGGACCGCGGGCAGCTCCGGGAAGAGCGACGCCACGTGTGTGTCCGGGCCCACACCCAGCATCAGGACGTCGAAGGTGGGGACCGGGCTGCCCGCGGCGCTAGCCGCTGACCTCATCGTCTCGGGGCCCGCCGCCTTGGCCAGTTCCGCCGCGTACCCCTCCGCCGCCGCGTCCACGTCGGAGCCGTACGGGCCGTCCGACGCGGGCATGGCGTGGACGCGGGTCGGGTCCAGTGGCACCGCGTCCAGCAGTGCCTCCTTCGCCTGGGTGACGTTGCGGTCCGGGTCGCCCTCGGGCAGGAAGCGTTCGTCGCCCCACCACAGGTCGAGGCGGGTCCAGTCGATGGCGTCCCGGGCGGGCGCGGCGGCCAGCGCGGCCAACAGGCCGTTGCCGTTGCGCCCGCCCGTGAGGACCACCGACGCCGAGCCCCGCGAGGCCTGTGCGTCCACGATCTTCGTGATCAGGCGGGCCGCCGCGGCCTCGGCCATCAGCTCCTTGTCACGGTGGACGACGAGCTGCGGTGCCGTACTCACTTCGCGGCCGCCTTCTTCACCGGCGGCATCAGAGCCGGAGTCGCCCTGTCCGAGGACTCCGCCGGGGTCTCCCTCCTGGCCGGTTCCAGTGCCAGTGCCGACGCCGGTGCCGGTGCCGGTGTTTCGGGTGCCGTCGAACCGGCAAGCCGCTCCACCCCGTACCGCAGCGCCGACGCGTACGTGTCGTCCGGGTCCAGGCGTCGCAGCTCCTCAGCCATCAGCTCGGCCGTCTCACGGCGCTTGAGCGCCACCGCGCGGTCGGGCTGACCCTGGATGGAGAGAGTCGCCAGGGAACCGTCGGCACGGTCGAGGGTGATGGGGCCCGTGCTCGTCCTCATCCGGACCGCCGTCAGGCCGGGGCCCGAGGACAGGGAGCGCTTCACCGGGACGTCCAGACGGTCCGCCAGCCACATCGCCAGCAGCTCGCAGCTCGGGTTGAACTCCTCGCCCTCCACCTCGACCGCGTCCACCTCGCAGGTGACCTGGTCCAGGGCGGCGGCCAGCATCGAGCGCCACGGGGTGATACGCGTCCACGAGAGGTCGGTGTCGCCCGGCGTGTACGCGTCCGCGCGCGCCGCGAGTTCCCGTACCGGCTGCTCGGCCGCGTACGTGTCCGTCACCCTGCGCTGGGCCAGGGCGCCCAGCGGGTCCTTCGCCGGGTCCTGCGGGGCGTTCACCGGCCACCAGACGACCACCGGGGCGTCCGGCAGCAACAGGGGCAGCACCACCGAGTCGGCGTGGTCGACGACCTCGCCGTACATGCGCAGGACGACCGTCTCGCCGGAGCCCGCGTCCGCGCCCACCTTGACCTCGGCGTCCAGACGGGACGTCGTACGGTCGCGAGGGGAGCGGGAGACCCGCTTGACGACGACCAGGGTGCGCGAGGGGTGCTCGAGCGAGGCGTCGTTCGCCGCCTTCAGGGCGTCGTACGCGTTCTCCTCGTCCGTGACGATGACGAGGGTGAGGACCATGCCGACGGCCGGTGTGCCGATGGCCCGACGGCCCTGCACCAGCGCCTTGTTGACCTTGCTGGCCGTGGTGTCCGTGAGGTCTATTTTCATGGGCGCCGCCAGCTCCGTCCGTCTCGTTCGAGCATTTCGTCCGCCTCGACGGGGCCCCACGTGCCCGAGGGGTACTGCGCGGGCTTGCCGTGCTTGTCCCAGTACTGCTCGATCGGGTCGAGGATCCGCCAGGACAGCTCGACCTCCTCGGTGCGCGGGAACAGGTTCGAGTCGCCGAGGAGGACGTCCAGGATCAGGCGCTCGTACGCCTCCGGGCTCGACTCCGTGAACGACTCGCCGTACGCGAAGTCCATGGACACGTCCCGGATCTCCATCGAGGTGCCGGGCACCTTGGAGCCGAAGCGGACCGTGATGCCCTCGTCGGGCTGGACGCGGATGACGATCGCGTTCTGGCCCAGTTCCTCCGTCGCCGTGTGGTCGAAGGGGGAGTGGGGCGCCCGCTGGAACACGACCGCGATCTCCGTCACCCGGCGGCCCAGACGCTTGCCGGTGCGGAGGTAGAAGGGGACGCCCGCCCAGCGGCGGTTGTCGACCTCGACCTTGATCGCCGCGTAGGTGTCGGTCTTCGACTTGGGGTCGATGCCGTCTTCCTGGAGGTAGCCGATGGCCTTCTCGCCACCCTGCCAGCCCGCCGCGTACTGCCCGCGGACCGTGTCCTTGCCCAGGTCGTGCGGCAGCTTGACCGCGCCGAGGACCTTGGTCTTCTCGGCGGCCAGCGCGTCCGCGTCGAAGGAGGCCGGCTCCTCCATGGCCGTGAGGGCCATCAGCTGGAGAAGGTGGTTCTGGATGACGTCACGGGCCGCGCCGATGCCGTCGTAGTAGCCGGCCCGGCCGCCGATGCCGATGTCCTCGGCCATCGTGATCTGCACATGGTCCACGAAGGACCGGTTCCAGATCGGCTCGAACATCTGGTTGGCGAAGCGGAGCGCCAGGATGTTCTGGACGGTCTCCTTGCCGAGGTAGTGGTCGATCCGGAAGACCTGGTCCGGGGCGAAGACCTCCTCGACGGTCGCGTTGAGCTCCTCGGCCGACTTGAGGTCGTGCCCGAAGGGCTTCTCGATGACCGCACGCCGCCAGGAACCGTTGTCCTGGTCCGCCAGACCGTGCTTCTTCAGCTGCTTGATGACCACCGGGAAGGCGGACGGCGGCACGGAGAGGTAGAAGGCGAAGTTGCCGCCCGTCCCCTGCGCCTTGTCCAGCTCCTGGATCGTCGAGCGCAGCCGCTCGAAGGACTCGTCGTCGTCGAAGGTGCCCTGGACGAAGCGCATCCCCTGGATGAGCTGCTGCCAGACCTCCTCACGGAACGGCGTACGGGCGTGCTCCTTGACTGCGTCGTGGACCTCCGCCGCGAAGTCCTCGTCCGCCCATTCGCGCCGGGCGAACCCGACGAGGGAGAAACCTGGCGGCAGCAACCCGCGGTTGGCGAGGTCGTACACCGCAGGCATCAGCTTTTTGCGTGACAGGTCGCCGGTGACCCCGAAGATGACCAGGCCCGACGGCCCCGCGATACGCGGGAGCCGTCGGTCTGCGGGGTCACGCAGCGGGTTGCTGCTTGACAAGGTTTCAGCCCTCCGAGGGGGCGAGGCGCGCCAGTTCCGCCTCTGTCGACTTGAGCAGGTCGGTCCAGGACGTCTCGAACTTCTCGACGCCCTCGTCCTCCAGAAGCTGGACCACTTCGTCGTACGAGATCCCGAGCTTCTCGACCGCGTCGAGTTCGGCGCGGGCCTGCTCGTACGTACCGGCGATGGTGTTGCCGGTGATCTGTCCGTGGTCCTCGGTGGCGAACAGGGTCGCCTCCGGCATGGTGTTCACCGTGTTCGGCGCGACCAGGTCGTCGACGTACAGGGTGTCCTTGTACGCCTTGTCCTTGACGCCGGTCGAGGCCCACAGCGGACGCTGCTTGTTGGCCTGCGCCTTGTCGAGGGCGACCCAGCGGTCCGAGCCGAAGACCTCCTCGTACGCCTGGTAGGCCAGCCGCGCGTTGGCGAGACCGGCCTTGCCGCGGGCGGCCTTGGCTTCGTCGGTGCCCAGCGCGTCGATCCGCTTGTCGATCTCGGTGTCCACGCGGGACACGAAGAAGGACGCCACCGAGTGGATCTTCGACAGGTCCAGGCCGCGGTCCTTGGCCTTCTCCAGGCCCGCCAGGTACGCGTCCATGACCTTGCGGTAGCGCTCCAGCGAGAAGATCAGCGTGACATTGACGCTGATCCCGAGGCCGATGACCTCGGTGATCGCCGGGAGACCCGCCTCGGTGGCCGGGATCTTGATCAGGGTGTTCGGACGGTCCACCAGCCAGGCCAGCTGCTTGGCCTCGGCGATGGTCGCGGTGGTGTTGTGGGCGAGACGGGGGTCGACCTCGATCGACACCCGGCCGTCCTGGCCCTGCGTCGAGTCGAAGACCGGGCGCAGGATGTCGGCGGCGTCACGGACGTCCGCCGTCGTGATCATGCGGACGGCCTCTTCGACGGTGACCTTGCGGGCGGCGAGCTCGGTGAGCTGCTGCTCGTAACCGTCACCGCTGCTGATCGCCTTCTGGAAGATCGACGGGTTGGTCGTGACGCCCACGACGTGCTGCTGGTCGATCAGCTCGGCGAGGTTGCCGGACGTGATCCGCTGGCGCGACAGGTCGTCCAGCCAGATCGCGACGCCCTCCTCGGAGAGGCGCTTGAGTGCGTCTGTCATGGAATTACATCTCCTACGTGTCGTATGTGAGCGTCAGCGCTGAGCGTCGGCGAGGGATTCCCGCGCCTTGGCAGCCACATTCTCGGCAGTGAAGCCGAACTCCTGGAAGAGGACCTTGCCGTCGGCCGACGCACCGAAGTGCTCCAGGGAAACGATGCGGCCCGCGTCCCCGACGTACTTGTGCCACGTGAGACCGATACCGGCCTCGACCGCGACGCGCGCCTTGACGGACGGGAGCAGAACGCTCTCCCGGTACCCCTGGTCCTGCTCCTCGAACCACTCCACGGACGGCATCGACACGACCCGCGTCGGCACACCCTCCGCCTGGAGCTGCTCACGGGCACCGACGGCCACGTGGACCTCGGAACCGGTGGCGATGAGGATGACCTGAGCGTCGCCGCCTTCGGCCTCGAAGAGGACGTAACCGCCCTTCGCCGCATCCTCGTTGGCCTCGTACGTCGGCACGCCCTGGCGGGTCAGCGCGAGGCCGTGCGGGGCACCCTTGCCGAAGACCTTCGTCCAGCGCCTGAGGATCTCGCGCCAGGCGATGGCCGTCTCGTTGGCGTCGGCCGGGCGGACGACGTTCAGGCCCGGGATGGCACGCAGCGACGCGATGTGCTCGACCGGCTGGTGGGTGGGGCCGTCCTCGCCGAGGCCGATGGAGTCGTGGGTCCACACGTACGTCACCGGCACGTGCATCAGCGCGGACAGCCGCACCGCGTTGCGCATGTAGTCGGAGAAGACGAGGAAAGTACCGCCGTAGACACGGGTGTTGCCGTGCAGGGCGATGCCGTTCATCTCGGCGGCCATCGAGTGCTCGCGGATACCGAAGTGGATCGTGCGGCCGTACGGGTCCGCCTCCGGCAGCGGGTTGTCCGCCGGGAGGAAGGAGGACGTCTTGTCGATGGTCGTGTTGTTCGAGCCGGCCAGGTCGGCCGAGCCGCCCCACAGCTCCGGGATGACCGCACCGAGCGCCTGCAGGACCTTGCCGGACGCGGCACGCGTGGCGACACCCTTGCCCGCCTCGAAGACCGGGAGCTTCTCCTCCCAGCCCTTGGGCAGTTCACCCGCGGAGATACGGTCGAACTCGGCGGCGCGCTCGGCGTTGCTGTTGCGCCACTCCTGGAACGACTTCTCCCACTCCGCCTTGGCCTGACGGCCGCGATCCAGCGCCTCGCGGGTGTGGTTGAGAACGGCGTCCGAGACCTCGAAGGACTGCTCCGGGTCGAAGCCGAGGACACGCTTGGTGGCCGCGACCTCGTCGTCACCGAGCGCCGAGCCGTGCGCCGCCTCGGTGTTCTGCGCGTTCGGGGCGGGCCAGGCGATGATCGAGCGCATCGCGATGAACGACGGCTTGTCCGTCACCTTCTTGGCGGCCTGGACGGCGTTGTAGATGGCGTGCGGGTCGAGGTCGCCGTCCGGCTTCGGGGCGATCCGCTGTACGTGCCAGCCGTACGCCTCGTACCGCTTGGCCACGTCCTCGGAGACGGCCGTCTCGGTGTCGCCCTCGATCGAGATGTGGTTGTCGTCCCACAGCAGGACCAGGTTGCCGAGCTTCTGGTGGCCGGCCAGCGAGGACGCCTCCGCGGAGATGCCCTCCTGCAGGCAGCCGTCGCCGGCGATCGCGAAGATGAAGTGGTCGAACGGGGACTCCCCTTCGGGGGCCTCCGGGTCGAACAGACCGCGCTCGTAGCGGGCGGCCATGGCCATGCCCACAGCGTTGGCGACACCCTGACCGAGCGGACCGGTCGTCGTCTCGACGCCCGTCGTGTGCCCGTACTCGGGGTGACCGGGGGTCTTGGAACCCCACGTCCGGAACGCCTTCAGGTCGTCCAGCTCCAGGCCGAAACCGGCCAGGTAGAGCTGGGTGTAGAGGGTCAGGGACGAGTGGCCGGCGGACAGCACGAAACGGTCGCGCCCGACCCAGTCGGCGTCCGCCGGGTCGTGCCGCATCACCTTCTGGAAGAGGGTGTACGCGGCGGGTGCCAGGCTCATCGCCGTACCGGGATGGCCGTTACCGACCTTCTGTACGGCATCGGCGGCCAGGACGCGGGCGGTGTCGACGGCCCGCTGGTCCAACTCGGTCCACTCGAGGTCTGTGGTGGTCGGCTTGGTGCTCACCCTGGGTCAGGGCTCCTCTCCACATGTCTAATGCCGGCGTCCTCGGTGTCCACCGGCTGCCGGGGGCTGACACCCTCGGCCTTTGTCGAGCCTACCCTCGGAAGAACGTGCAGTATTTCGAGTCATTCCAGACTGCCGGGACTGCTTGGTATCCGCCTTCCGACCGCTGCCGGACTGCAATACGAAGCGGGCCGTCCGAGTGCTCAATGGAGCCACGTCACGCCCGTCACAAAGCACCTCTCAACACGACCCCACCCCCGCGAAGGGCGGGGTCTGGGCAACGTCTAGAGTGGCGTGGTAAGCGCGAGCCTTTACCGGGACTTCACAGCCGGGGGCTTGTTGGAATGTCTCTGTCAGGGGTGTGCGTGACGGCCGTTGAATCCCGTCCAGCGGGGATGACCGGGACGAGCCAGAGTCAGAACCGGAACCGACGGCCGTTCGGGGCCCGGGTCATGGCGTTCGTTGCTCTCACAAAGCCGCGGATCATCGAGCTGCTTCTCATCACCACGGTTCCGGTGATGTTCCTCGCGGAGCAGGGGGTGCCGGACCTGGGACTGGTCCTCCTCACCTGCTTCGGCGGCTACCTCTCCGCAGGCGGCGCCAACGCGCTCAACATGTACATCGACCGTGACATCGACGCGCTCATGGACCGCACCTCGCAGCGCCCGCTGGTCACCGGAATGGTCAGCCCGCGCGAGTGCCTGGCCTTCGGTATCGGCCTCGCCGTCGCCTCCACCCTCCTCTTCGGCCTCACGGTCAACTGGCTGTCGGCCTGGCTGGCACTGGGCGCGCTCCTCTTCTACGTGGTCGTCTACACGATGATCCTCAAGCGGCGTACGTCGCAGAACATCGTGTGGGGCGGCATCGCGGGCTGTATGCCGGTCCTCATCGGCTGGTCCGCCGTCACGGACTCGCTCTCCTGGGCGCCGGTCATCCTCTTCCTGGTCATGTTCTTCTGGACCCCGCCGCACTACTGGCCGCTGTCCATGAAGGTGCGGGACGACTACGCGCGCGTGGGCGTGCCGATGCTCCCGGTCATCGCCTCCAACAAGACGGTCGCCCGGCAGATCGTGGCGTACAGCTGGGCGATGGTCGCGGTCTCGCTGCTGCTCACCCCGCTCGGTTACACCGGCTGGTTCTACACGACGGTCGCGCTGGCGGCGGGTGGCTGGTGGCTGTGGGAGGCGCACGGGCTGCAGAACCGGGCGAAGGCGGAGACGGCGGGCGGGAAGCTCAAGGAGATGCGGCTGTTCCACTGGTCGATCACTTACGTCTCGCTGCTGTTCGTGGCTGTGGCTGTGGATCCCTTCTTGCGCTGAGGTTCCGCGCGGGTCCGTAGTCCGCTGCGGGCCGGTGGGGCTGGTCGCGCCCACGCGGCGGAGCCGCACAACGTCACAGCCCCGCGCCCCTTTCGGGGCGCCCTTGGCGCCCGGGGGTGAGTGGTCAAGGCCACTTGCCCCGCCGTCGCCGTTTGATCTACCCGTCGGTAGCATCCTGGCCATGGCAGACACGCAGCAGGTTGACGAGACCGCCGACGCCAAGCAGGCCGCCAAGGCGGAGCGCCGGGCGGCCAAGCTCGCCAAGCAGATCAACGGCTTCGCCAAGCAGCACGGCGGCGCCGAGGGACAGGTGGCGTACATCGGGGAGCGCGGGGCCCGGATCGTACTTGTCGGCGAGGACGGCGGCTGGGGCGACCTCATGGCCCCCACGTACGCGATCGCCCAGCAGGCCGTCGAGAAGGCCGGCATCACCGTCCACGAGGACTTCGACGGGGAGTTCGCGGCCAAGGTGACGACCGGGCGGTACGAATGGACGCGCATGGCGGGAATCCAGGTGGGCGGGCCGAGCAACTCGTGAAGTGCGGGGAGTGGCCGATCGGCGCCGCTCATTCCCACGGGGTGTGCGAGAGCAACACCTGACAGTCGGTTCACCCGTTAGGACCTTAGGAACACACGGTCCGACACGGGGAGCCCGGATGATCGAAACGCCGTCCCTCGTGGACCAGTACTGCCACGGCGTACTGCGGACAGAGCTGGGCCTCGGCACCTTCGAGGCCCAGCTCGCGCGTACCGAGGGCCCGCCGGCCGCCGGGACCACCCTCTTCGACACCCAGACCGGATTCGCCGTACGCCGCTGGTGCCCCCCGCTGCTCGGCCTGGAACCGCATGCTCCCCCCGCCCGTTATCTCGCCCGGCGCCGTGAACTCGGCGTACTGGAATCGGGCCGACGGCTGCTGCGGGGCAGCGGGATCACGACATATCTGGTCGACGCCGGGCTGCCCGGCGACCTCACCGGACCCGGTGAGATGGCCGCCGCAGGGGCCGCCGACGCCCACGAGATCGTCCGGCTCGAACTCCTCGCCGAACAGGTGGCCGACACCTCCGGCACCGTCGAGTCCTTCCTCGCCAACCTCGCCGAGTCGGTGCACGGCGCCGCCACGAGCGCCGTCGCCTTCACCTCCGTGGCGGGCCTACGGCACGGACTGGCGCTCGCTCCCGATCCGCCGGGGCCGGGGGAGGTGCGGGGCGCGGCGGGCCGCTGGCTGGCCGGACGCCGTGTCGGCGGCGCGCTCAGCGACCCGGTGCTGCTGCGCCACCTGCTGTGGATCGCGGTCGCCTCGGGCCTGCCGCTCCAACTCCACGCCGGGCTGGGCGAACCGGGATTACGCATCGACCGCACCGACCCGGTCCTGCTCACCGACTTCGTCCGCGCCACGGCCGGGCTCGGCACCGACCTGGTGCTGCTCCACGGGTACCCGTACCACCGCCACGCGGCCCACCTGGCCGGCGTCTTCCCGCATGTGTACGCCGACCTGGGCGCGGCCCTCGTCCGTACCGGTGCCCGGGCCGCCGCCGTTCTCGCCGAGGTCCTCGAACTCGCGCCCTTCGGCAAGATCCTCTTCTCCAGTGGCGCCCACGGCCTGCCCGAACTCCATGTGGTGGGCGCCCGCCTCTTCCGCGAGGCCCTCGGCCGCGTGCTCGGCGGCTGGGTCGCCGAGGGGGCGTGGTCGTTGGGGGACGCGCAACGGGTGGCGGGACTGATCGCGGCGGGGAACGCGCAGCGGGTGTACGGGCTGGGCTGACGTGTACGGGCTGGGGTGAGCCGTAAACACTGGGGGCATGACGACACACAGGACTCGGGCGGATGCCCTGACCAGCGCCTTACTGGACCGCTTCCTGGCTGAGCTGCGAGCACTCTCCCTGGCTGCCGTCTGGGCCCATGGTTCGCTCGCCGGCGGCGACTATCAGGAGGGGCGCAGCGACCTCGACCTGATCGTCGTCCTGGAGAGGCCGATCGGGCCGGGCACCGCCTGGAACGCGGCCAAGCTGCACGCCCGCCTGCGCACCGCCCCGCTCGCCCCGCAGCTGCACTGCACCTACCTGACCGACGCGACGACGGCCAACCCCGAGCGACGGCACCTGACCTGGGCGCACGGCGAGCTGTTCCGGCGGACCGTCACCCCGGTCACCCGGCGCGAACTGCACGCCTTCGGACGGGTGCTGTACGGGACGGCGCCCGGGGAGCTGCTTCCGGTGGTGCCGGACCGGCAGCTGGCGGACTTCGTCGTACGTGACCAGCGTGACTTCTGGCGGCCCGCCGTGGACAAGGCCTGGCTCTGGACGCAGGAGGTCTGGGTCGACCTCGGGCTGGTCACCTTCGCCCGGGCTGCCATGACCCTGAGGGAGGGCAGTCTGATCTCGAAGCGGGAGGCGCTGGATCTGCTGCCGGGGCTGGGGGCGCCCGTGGAGGTCGTCGAGGACATCGCGCGGAGGCGGTACGGGCCGGAGGGCGGGCCGGTCGACGCCGGGTGGCGTGACCGGCGCGGCGAGCTGACGCGGGACTACCTGGGCGCTGCGATCGACCGCCTGGTGACCTCGTACACATGACCTCGTGGAACGTGACGCACGCGCACGCGTGCGTCACGTTGCCGGTCTACGCGCGCGTGCCGACCGTCGCCTCGGTCGTGGGGCCGGGTACGTCGGCCAGGGAATCGGTCCCGGTGCGCTCGCGCAGGGCGAGCAGGACACGCAGGACCGCGATCCACACCAGCGCCGAGCCGAGCATGTGCAGACCGACCAGGACCTCGGGGAGGTTCGTGAAATATTGGACATACCCGATGACGCCCTGCGCGAGCAGGATCAGGAACAGGTCCCGCGTGCGGTTCAGCGGGCCCCTGGGGGCGTCGACGGCCTTCAGGACGAACCACAGGGCGAACGTCAGGGTCACTACGATCCAGGCGAGCACCGCGTGCAGCTTGCTCACGTTCTCCCAGTTCAGCGGCATACGCTCGATCTCGCTGGAGTCGCCGGCGTGCGGGCCCGACCCGGTCACCACCGTGCCGACCGCGATCAGCAGCACCGAGGCCACCACCAGGAACCACACCAACTGCTGTACGGCCTTGCCGACCAGCGGGCGGGGCGCCTCGTCGCCCTCCTGCGTGCGCTGCCACATCACCGCGGCGACCGCGATCAGAGCGGAGGACAACAGGAAGTGCGCCGCGACCGTGTACGGGTTGAGGCCCACCAGGACGACGACGCCGCCCAGGACCGCGTTGCTCATGACGACCCAGAACTGCGCCCAGCCGAGCCGGGTCAGGCTGCGTCGGTACGGCTTCTCCGAGCGGGCGGCGATGATCGCCCAGCCGACCGCCGCACACAGCACGTACGTCAGCATGCGGTTGGTGAACTCGATGACGCCGTGCACGCCCATCGCGCTCGTCGTCGTCAGCGAGTCGTCGGTGCACTTGGGCCAGGTCGGGCAGCCGAGGCCCGATCCGGTCAGCCGTACGGCACCCCCGGTGACCACGATGACGACCGACATGACGAGCGCGGCGAGCGCCGCACGCCGGACGGTTCGGGGGGTCGGCGTCCAGCGGGCGGCGATGAAGGCGAGCGGGTTCCGCGCGGCGGACAGGGCCTCGGCGGGGGTCATCTTTGGCACGCGTCCCATCGTAGGCGGCTGCTTGTGCACGCTTTCACTAGGGTGGGCATGAGGGAGTGGGACGCCGTTTCCGACGCCCCACTCCCTGGTGCTCGCTCAGCTCAGCGGGCGCAGATCACCTGTGCTTTGAGGGCCCAGGGCAAAGGCGTCCCCGGAACCAGTTCGGACACGGTCGCTGTTCCGTGGGGCGGTGTCGGGGTCGGTGCCGGGTACAGAGCCACCGGGACGAGCCGGTTGAGGGCGGCGCTGCTTCCGGCGAGCAGGACACCCGTACCGAATGCCCGGGTGCCCTGCGGGCAGTTGGCGATGGCTGTCGCCGAAGGGGACGAACCCGGGCTTATCCACTGGCTGGTCTGTCGGAATGCGAGGGTGAGAGGCCCGGCGCACACCACGTGGGACATCAAGGCCCACCGCTGGGGTGTGGCCGACGCCTCACTGGCCCGGGCCGAGGCGGAGAGACCGGGGGTGATGGTGATGGCGTTGAGCCCGACCCTGTTGTCGGCGCCGCTGACCCTCGCACCGAGCCCGATGAGCCGTGTGCCGGCAGGGCAGTCGTGGCGTTGTACGGACTTGGGGCTGCTGGAGGTGAATACCGCGGGGGCCTGGTGATACGTCAGTCCGGCCGGCCTGTTGGCGCACACCGCGTAGGCCCGCACCCGCCAACCGGTCAAGGGATTGCCGAATTCCTCCGCCGACGCGATCCACCGGTCCCCGAAGGGGGAGTGGACCGGATACGAGCCGCGCAGGAGAACGCTCCGCCCGCCGAACTCGATGCGCGCACCGCCTGCCAGAACCACCTTGCCGCTGGGGCACGGAGCCACGGCGGAACGCGCGGAGGTGGAGTTGAACGCGCTGACCCGCTCGACGTAGCGGTAGCCGGACACCGGGGCCGGTGCGGCCTGGACCCGCGCGGAGGCCGACGGTTCGGCCGCGACCGGAGCCGACATGAGGCCCTGACCGCCGAGGGCCGCGCAGAGAGCCACCACGGTGCCCCAGAGCAGTGGGTGGCGTGACACTGGTGAACGGAACATGAGGAACCTTCCTGGATCAACCGCAATGCCCGGTTGGCGAGCGGCTGTTACGTGAACTGGGTCACACATCACCGCATCCCGCCGCTAGGCTCCTGGAGAGGCGCTTGGAACCTCTTGGCACCTGCTTGGAACGAGGGCGATGTGCCATGTCAGCTGTGCCGGCCACTGATTTCGGCCTTCTCGGGCCGTTGCGGGTTCTGCGTTCCGGCACCGCACTGCCACTGGGCGGTCCGCGGCAGCGGGCGGTCCTGGCCCTGCTGCTGATCGAGGCGAACCGGGTCGTCCCCCTGGACCGGCTCGTCGACGAGGTGTGGGGCGCCGACCCGCCGGACGGCGCGGTCACCTCGGTGCAGACGTACGTCTTCCACCTTCGCCGCGCCCTGGAGCCGGACCGGGTCCGGGGGTCCGCGGCCGAGATGCTGGTGACGCGGGGCCGCGGCTACGCGCTTCTGGTCGAGCCCGGGGCGACGGACGCCGTACGTTTCGAGGCGGCCGTCCTGAAGGGGCGGGCGGCGCTGGACGCGGGCCGGTACGCCGACGCGGTCGGGACCCTCCTAGGGGCGCTGGGGCTCTGGCGGGGGACCGTGCTGGAGGATCTGGGCGACTACGGGTTCGTACGGCGTGAGGGCAGCCGCCTGGAGGAGGTGCGGCTGACCGCGCTCGAAGCGCGTCTGGAGGCGGATCTGGCGCTGGGGCGGCATGAGGCCGTCGTGGGTGAGCTGGAGCAGCTGGCCGGCGCCCATCCGTTGCGCGAACGCCTGTGCGCGCAGCGGATGCTGGCGCTGTACCGGTGCGGCCGGCAGGCAGAGGCGTTGGAGTGCTACCGGCTGTTACGGGACCGGCTGGCGGACGAACTGGGTCTCGATCCCGACGAGTCGGTGCAGCGGGTGCATCAGGCGGTGCTGGTCCACGATCCCACCGTCGCCGCGCCGCACAGGCCACGGAGCCCGGGGCGGCCGGCCGCGGCACGTGTGCCGCAGAGGCGGTTGTTCCCGGCCACGGCCGTGTCCCTGGCGGCCATCGCCGCCCTGTGCATCGGCGTCCTCTCCGGCGCGAGCACGCCTCGCCCGGTCCCCGTCCCGCTCGGTGCCAACACCGTGGGCGCTGTGAACGGCGCCGGTCCGCCGGTACCGGTCGGGCAGAGCCCGGACGGGCTGGCCTGGGGGGCGGGTTCGGTGTGGGCGGCGAACAGCGGGGACGACTCGGTCAGCCGCATCGATCCGCGGACGCATGCCGTCCAGCTGATCCCCGTCGGCTCCGGTCCGGTCGCCGTGGCCGTGAGCGGCGACGACGTCTGGGTCGCCAACAGCGGCGACGGCACGGTCTCGCGGATCAACGCCGCCGTCGACCGGGTCGTCGACACGGTGCCTGTGGGAAACCTGCCCTCCGCCGTCGCCGCCGGGCCCGGCGGTGTGTGGGTCGCGCTGAGCGGCGACAACGCGATCCGGCGGATCGATCCCGAGTCCGGCCGGGTGGGCGAGGCCGTCGCGGTGGGCAGCGCCCCGGTCGGCATCGGAGTGGGGAAGCACACGGTCTGGGTGGCCAACAGCCTGGACGGAACGGTGACTCCGGTCGACGCCGCCACCGGCCAGGCCCGCGGACCGATTCGGGTGGGCACGGGACCGCGGAGCGTGGCCGTCACCGAGGACGCGGTCTGGGTCGCCAACGGGCTCTCGCTGACCGTCTCCCGTATCGACGCCCGTACCGGCGTCGTCACCTCCCACGAGGTGGGCGACGGCCCCCGTAGCGTCGTCGCGGGACCCGATGGCGTCTGGGTGAGCAACGAGTACGACGCCACCGTGGTCCGTCTCGATCCCCGTACGGGGCGGCCGGTGCGCACGATCCGCACCGGAGGTTCGCCGCGGGGGCTGGCGCTGGCCGGGCCGACGGTGTGGGCCGCGGCCCGGGCTCTCGCGGCGCCCGGCCATCGCGGCGGCACCCTGACCGTGCTGGGCTTCGGCGGAGCCGTGGAGTCCGGCATCGACCCGGCGAACGTCTACGTCTCGGAGGCGGGCCTGGCCCTCAGCGTGGCCTACGACCATCTCGTCGGCTGGCGTCAGGTGCCCGGCGGATCGGAACTCACGCTCGTCCCGGACCTGGCGACCGAGCTCCCGAGACCGACCGACGGCGGGCGCACCTACACGTTCACGGTGCGGCGGGGGATCCGCTACTCCGACGGCAGGGTCGTCAGGCCCGCGGACTTCCGCCGCGGTCTGCGGCGGGCGCTGACCGTGGGCGGGGGAAACCCGGTGTTCTTCACAGGGATCGTCGGCGGGGCCGCGTGTCTGGACCACCCCGAGCGCTGCGACCTCTCACGCGGGATCACGACCGACGACGCGACCTCCACCGTCACCTTCCGGCTCACCGAGCCGGACCCGGACTTCCTGGGCAAGCTCACCCTGTTCGTGTCACCGACGCCCCCGGGGGTGCCGGACGAGAACGTCGGCGACAAACCCGTCCCCGCGACCGGCCCGTACCGGATCGTCGAGTACCGGAAGGGCAAGCAGCTCACCCTCCACCGGAATCAGTACTTCCGTGAGTGGTCCCACGTGGCCCAGCCGGCCGGCTATCCCGACGTCATCCGCTGGCGGACGGTCACGACGGCCGAGAAACAGACAGCGGAGGTGAACGCCGGCCGTGCGGACCTCGCGTTGGACCTCAACACCCATCCCGGACGGCTCGACCTGCGCCGGCTCGCCGTGCGGTACCCCTCCCGCCTTCACACGACCCCGTCGTTCTTCATGGTCTACGAGATCTTCAACACCCGGGTGCCACCCTTCGACGACAAGCGGGTCCGCCAGGCCCTCGCCTACGCCGTCGACCGCGACCGACTGGTGACCCTGATGGGCGGGCCCGACGCCGCGTCCCTCACCTGCCAGTCCCTGCCGCCGGGGTTTCGCGGCTACCGCCCCTACTGCCCGTACACGGGCTCTCCCGGCCCCGACGGCCAGTGGTCCGGGCCCGACCTCGAAAGGGCCAGGAAGCTGATCGAGGCCTCGGGCACCGCGGGGATGCGGGTGGGTGTGTGGACCTGGACCGTGGAGTGGTCCCGCCGCGTCACCGACTACTTCGTGGAACTCCTCGGCGATCTCGGTTACCGCACGACGCTGCATGTCCTCCCCAAGGACGACAGGTACTGGAACACGGTGGCGGACTCCCGTACCCGGGCGCAGCTGATGATCGTGGGGTGGTTCCCCGACTATCCGGCCCCCTCCACCTATTTCACGCCCATCCTCACCTGCGACGGTTTCCGCCCCGGCGACGGGATGAACAGCGTGAACTACTCCGAGTACTGTTCCCCGTCACTGGACCGGCTCGTGGCATCCGCGCAGGCCGCCGAGGGGTCCGACTCCGCCCTGGCCGGCCGGCTGTGGGAGCGTGTCGACCGGAAGGTCATCGACGAAGCGGTCTGGCTGCCCGTCGCGAGCGTCAGCCAGGTGGCCTTCACCTCCACCCGCCTCGGCAACTACCAGGCCGCGCCCGGTTTCGGCCCGCTCGTCTCCCAGATGTGGGTCCGCTGAGCCCGCCGGGACTCACTCCCAGCGGAAGAACCGGCCGGCCGCGGCCAGCCCCACGACCGCCCACACCGCGAGGATCCCCAGGTCGCCCCACGGCATCCCGGCACCGTGCTGCAGCACGTCCCGCAGTCCGTCCGACAGGGCCGAGATCGGGAGCAGGGCCAGTACGTCCTGGACGCCGGAGGGGAACTTGTCCAGCGGGACGATCACCCCGCCGCCCACCAGGAGCAGCAGGAAGACGAGGTTCGCGGCGGCCAGCGTGGCCTCCGCCTTCAGGGTGCCCGCCATCAGCAGGCCGAGGCCCGAGAAGGCGGCCGTGCCGAGGAGGAGCAGGAGGAGTACGGCGAAGGGGTTGCCGTGCGGGGACCAGCCGAGCGCGAAGGCGATCACTGTCAGCAGGGCGACCTGGAGGACCTCGGTGACCAGTACCGACGCCGTCTTCGCCGTCATCAGGCCCCAGCGGGGGAGCGGGGAGGTGGCGAGCCTCTTCAGGACGCCGTAGCGGCGTTCGAAGCCCGTCGCGATCGCCTGACCCGTGAACGCCGTCGACATCACGGCGAGCGCGAGGATGCCCGGGGCGAGGAAGTCGACCGCCTTGCCGGCGCCCGTGTCGATGATGTCCACCGAGCCGAACAGCAGCAGAAGCAGGGCGGGAATGATCACCGTGAGGAGCAGCTGCTCGCCGTTGCGCAGCAGCATCTTCGTCTCCAGGGCCGCCTGGGCCCCGATCATGCGGGGGAGCGGGGCGGCGCCTGGCATGGGGGTGTACGCACCCGTACCGGTCGTGGTGGTCATGAACGCAACTCCTTGCCCGTGAGCTCCAGGCTGTGTCTTCCCGGGGGGCAACCCCCGGACCCCCGGCAGGTCCTTGTGCGGTCCGGAATCATGAACGCAACTCCTTGCCCGTGAGCTCCAGAAAGACGTCTTCCAGGGTGTGTCGTTCCACCGAGATCCGGTCCGGCATCACCCCGTGCTGGGCGCACCAGGACGTCACCGTGGCGAGGAGCTGCGGGTTCACCTTGCCGCCGACGCGGTAGGCGCCCGGGGTCAGCTCGACGGCCGTGCAGTCCGCCGGGAGGGCCTTCAGCAGGGAGCCCACGTCCAGACCCGGTCGACCCATGAAGCGCAGCGTGTTCTCGGCGCCGCCGCGGCACAGCTGTTCCGGGGTGCCCTGGGCGATGACCTTGCCGGCGTCGATGATCGCGACGTCGTCCGCGAGCTGCTCGGCCTCGTCCATGTGATGGGTGGTGAGGATGACGGAGACGCCGTCGCCGCGCAGATCCCGTACGAGATCCCAGGTGGCGCGGCGGGCCTGGGGGTCGAGGCCGGCGGTCGGTTCGTCGAGGAAGACCAGCTCCGGGCGGCCGACGACGGCCATCGCGAGCGCCAGGCGCTGCTGCTGGCCGCCGGAGAGGCGGCGGTACGTGGTCCGGCCGCAGCTGCCGAGGCCGAGGCGTTCTATCAGGGCGTCCACGTCCAGCGGGTGCGCGTGCAGCTTGGCCACGTGGCGGAGCATCTCGTCGGCGCGGGCGCCCGAGTAGACGCCGCCGGACTGGAGCATCACACCGATCCGTGGACGCAGGGCGGTGGCTTCCCGTATCGGGTCGAGGCCCAGGACACGTACCGTCCCGGAGTCCGGTTTGCGGTATCCCTCGCAGGTCTCGACGGTGGTCGTCTTGCCCGCGCCGTTCGGGCCGAGTACGGCGGTGATGCCCGCCCGGGCCACCAGGTCGAGGCCGTCCACCGCGGTCTTCGTGCCGTACCGCTTCACCAGGGCCTGGACCTGGACCACGGGCTCGCTTCGCATGGGTCCAGAGTCTAGGTACGGGAGGAGTCGTACAGGTGCGCGGGGGCCGGATCCGGCCCCCGGCGGGACGGGCTCCAGCCCTGCTCCTGTGCTGCTCGGGGCGGTCCGCTGATCGATCAAAGATCGTTTTCGCAGGTCAGGTTAGGTGAACCTAAGTGATGCAGGGCACCGCAGAGGGAGCTGGACCCGGCTTGCCGCGCTCCGAGGAATTACGCAACAATGGTGTTGTGAAATACGACGGCGAGGATCGGGAGGCCCCCACGGGCGCCCCCCAGGAGGAACTCGCGACCGGTGAGCGCTCGACGCGCAACCGGGTCGCGCGATCCATCCTGGACCACGGTCCGTCGACCGTCGCCGAGCTCGCCGGACGCCTGGGCCTGACCCATGCGGCCGTACGGCGTCACCTTGACGCGCTGGTCGCCGACGACGTCGTACAACCGCGTGAGCAGCGGGTCTACGGGGCGCGTACCCGTGGCCGGCCCGCCAAGGCCTTCGCGCTCACCGACTGTGGACGCGACGCCTTCGACCAGTCGTACGACAAGCTCGCCGCCGACGCGCTGCGCTGGATCGCGGCTCGCGAAGGCGGCGACGAGGCGGTTCTCGCCTTCGCGCGCGCCCGGATCGCCGAGCAGGCCGAGGGCTACCGCAAGGCGATCGAGGCCGCCGACCCCGAGGAACGCGCCGAAGCCCTGGCCAAGGCCCTGAGCGTCGACGGGTACGCTGCTACGGCGCGCAGCGCACCGGTCGGAGAGCAGCTCTGCCAGCACCACTGCCCGGTGGTCCATGTCGCGGAAAAGTTCCCGCAGCTCTGCGAGGCGGAGACCGAGATCTTCTCCCAGCTGCTCGGAACGCATGTCCAGCGGCTCGCGACCATCGCCCACGGCGACGGTGTGTGCACGACGTTCATCCCAAGGGCCTCACCCGCCTCTGCTTCACCTGCTCCACCGTTGTCTGCACAGTTGTCCACTGCCACCCATAAGGCATCTGCACGTACCGCCGGGAGGAACCCAGCATGACGCTCCCCATCGAGGAGACCGCCCACCCCGAGCTCGAAGGCCTGGGCACGTACGAATACGGCTGGGCCGACTCCGACGTGGCCGGTGCCTCTGCCAAGCGCGGCATCAACGAGGACGTCGTCCGCGACATCTCGGCGAAGAAGTCCGAGCCGGAGTGGATGACCAAGCTGCGCCTCAAGGGCCTGCGCCTCTTCGACAAGAAGCCCATGCCGAACTGGGGCTCGGACTTGTCGGGCATCGACTTCGACAACATCAAGTACTTCGTGCGTTCCACGGAGAAGCAGGCGGAGTCCTGGGAGGACCTGCCCGAGGACATCAAGAACACGTACGACAGGCTCGGCATCCCCGAGGCGGAGAAGCAGCGCCTCGTCGCCGGTGTCGCGGCCCAGTACGAGTCCGAGGTCGTCTACCACCAGATCCGTGAGGACCTGGAGGAGCAGGGCGTCATCTTCCTCGACACCGACACCGCGCTGAAGCAGCACCCGGAGCTCTTCAAGGAGTACTTCGGGACCGTCATCCCCGTCGGCGACAACAAGTTCGCGTCGCTGAACTCGGCGGTGTGGTCGGGCGGCTCCTTCATCTACGTGCCCAAGGGCGTGCAGGTCGAGATCCCGCTCCAGGCCTACTTCCGTATCAACACGGAGAACATGGGCCAGTTCGAGCGGACCCTGATCATCGTCGACGAGGGTGCCTACGTGCACTACGTCGAGGGTTGTACGGCGCCGATCTACAAGTCGGACTCGCTGCACAGCGCGGTCGTCGAGATCATCGTCAAGAAGAACGCCCGCTGCCGTTACACGACCATCCAGAACTGGTCGAACAACGTCTACAACCTGGTCACCAAGCGCGCTGTGGCGTACGAGGGCGCGACCATGGAGTGGATCGACGGCAACATCGGCTCCAAGGTGACGATGAAGTACCCGGCCGTCTACCTGATGGGCGAGCACGCCAAGGGCGAGACCCTCTCCATCGCCTTCGCGGGCGAGGGCCAGCACCAGGACGCCGGCTCCAAGATGGTCCACATGGCGCCGAACACCTCCTCCAACATCGTGTCGAAGTCCGTGGCACGCGGTGGCGGCCGTACGTCCTACCGCGGTCTCGTCGAGATCGGCGAGGGCGCCCACGGCTCCAAGTCCAACGTGCTGTGCGACGCGCTGCTGGTGGACACCATCTCCCGCTCCGACACGTACCCGTACGTCGACGTCCGCGAGGACGACGTGTCCATGGGCCACGAGGCGACCGTCTCCAAGGTCTCCGACGACCAGCTCTTCTACCTGATGAGCCGCGGTCTGTCCGAGTTCGAGGCGATGGCGATGATCGTGCGCGGCTTCGTCGAGCCGATCGCCAAGGAACTGCCCATGGAGTACGCGCTCGAACTCAACCGGCTGATCGAGCTCCAGATGGAAGGATCGGTCGGCTAGGCGCCGGTCGTCGTCCCATCAAGCCACTTACGCAGGAAAGAGAGCAGACCGACAGCCATGGCTGAGGCCCAGAACATCCCGGTGGGATCCACCACCGCCGGCTCGATCGCGGTGGCCGCTGCCGCCGAGTCGACCGTCGCGACGCGCATGAGCGCGCCGCCGTCCTTCGACGTGGCGGACTTCCCCGTCCCCCACGGGCGCGAGGAGGAGTGGCGGTTCACCCCGCTGGAGCGACTGCGCGGGCTGCACGACGGCACCGCGGTCGCCACCGGCACCGGTGTGAAGGTGGACGTCCAGGCACCCGCGGGCGTCACCGTCGAAGCCGTCGGCCGTGACGACGCGCGCCTCGGGCGGGCCGGCACCCCCGTGGACCGCGTCGCCGCCCAGGCGTACTCCGCCTTCGAGGTGGCCGGTGTGATCACCGTCCCCAAGGAGACGGTCCTCACCGAGCCGATCCGCGTCGCCGTGCACGGCGAGGGCGGTGTGGCCTACGGCCACCAGGTCATCGAGCTGGGCGCCTTCGCCGAAGCCGTCGTCGTCCTCGACCACACCGGTGACGCCGTGCTCGCCGCCAACGTCGAGTACGTCCTCGGCGACGGCGCCAAGCTCACTGTCGTCTCCGTCCAGGACTGGGACGACCAGGCCGTGCACGTCGCCCAGCACAACGCGCTGATCGGCCGCGACGCCACCTTCAAGTCCTTCGTGGTCACCTTCGGCGGCGACCTCGTACGCCTCCACCCGCGTGTCTCCTACGCCGGCACCGGTGGCGAGGCCGAGCTGTTCGGCCTGTACTTCACGGACGCCGGCCAGCACCAGGAGCACCGCCTCCTGGTCGATCACAACACGCCGCACTGCAAGTCGAACGTGGCCTACAAGGGCGCGCTCCAGGGCGAGGGCGCCCACGCGGTGTGGATCGGCGACGTGCTGATCGAGGCCAAGGCCGAGGGCACCGACACCTACGAGATGAACCGCAACCTGGTTCTCACGGACGGCGCCCGCGTGGACTCCGTACCGAACCTCGAGATCGAGACCGGTGAGATCGTCGGCGCCGGGCACGCGAGTGCCACCGGGCGGTTCGACGACGAGCAGCTGTTCTATCTGATGGCCCGCGGTATCCCGGCAGACGAGGCCCGCCGACTGGTCGTCCGCGGTTTCTTCGCCGAACTGGTCCAGCAGATCGGTGTCGACGACATCGAGCAGCGCCTTCTCACGAAGATCGACGAGGAGCTGGAGGCGTCCGTCTGATGGCTGCCTCTCCGACGTTCGTACGCGCCTGCGGGCTGAGCGAGCTGGACGAGGACACCCCCAAGCGGGTGGAACTCGACGGCACGCCGGTCTCGGTCGTCCGTACCGAGGGGGAGGTGTTCGCGATCCACGACATCTGCTCGCACGCGAACGTCTCGCTCTCCGAGGGCGAGGTGGAGGACTGCCAGATCGAGTGCTGGCTGCACGGCTCCAGCTTCGACCTCCGCACCGGCAAGCCGTCCGGCCTTCCCGCGACGCGCCCTGTCCCCGTATACCCCGTAAAGATCGAAGGGGACGATGTGCTCGTCTCCCTCACCCAGGAGTCCTGAGGCACCCATGGCAACGCTTGAAATCCGAGACCTGCACGTCACCGTCGAGGCCGACAACGCCACGAAGGAGATCCTCAAGGGTGTCGACCTGACCGTGAAGCAGGGCGAGACGCACGCCATCATGGGCCCCAACGGCTCCGGCAAGTCGACCCTCGCCTACTCGCTCGCGGGTCACCCGAAGTACACGATCACCAGCGGCACCGTGCTGCTCGACGGCGAGGACGTCCTTGAGATGTCCGTCGACGAGCGCGCCCGCGCGGGCCTGTTCCTGGCGATGCAGTACCCGGTCGAGATCCCCGGCGTCTCCGTCTCCAACTTCCTTCGTACGTCCGCCACCGCCATCCGCGGTGAGGCGCCGAAGCTGCGCACCTGGGTGAAGGAGGTCAAGGAGACCATGCAGCGTCTCAATATGGACCCCGCCTTCGCCGAGCGCAACGTCAACGAGGGCTTCTCCGGTGGTGAGAAGAAGCGCCACGAGATCCTCCAGCTGGAGCTCCTCAAGCCGAAGATCGCGATCCTCGACGAGACCGACTCCGGTCTGGACGTCGACGCCCTGCGCATCGTCTCCGAGGGCGTCAACCGCGTCCGCGAGACCGGTGAGGTCGGCACCCTGCTGATCACGCACTACACGCGCATCCTGCGCTACATCAAGCCCGACCACGTCCATGTGTTCTCGGCCGGCCGGATCGTGGAGTCGGGTGGCCCCGAGCTCGCCGACAAGCTGGAGAACGAGGGCTACGAGTCGTACGAAGTGAAGGGTGGCGCATCCGCGTGACACAGCTGCCGGGCCTCCTCACGGGTACATCTCAACTACTTGACGAGGCGATCCGTAAGGACTTCCCGATCCTCGATCGGGTGCTCCACGACGGCAAGAAGCTCGTTTACCTGGACAACGCGGCGACCTCCCAGACGCCCCGCCAGGTGATCGACACTCTCTCCGAGTACTACGAGCAGCACAATGCCAACGTGCACCGTGGCATCCATGTGCTCGCGGAGGAGGCCACGGCGCTGTACGAAGGTGCGCGCGACAAGGTCGCCGCGTTCATCAACGCGCCCAGCCGCGACGAGGTGATCTTCACCAAGAACGCCTCCGAGTCGCTCAACCTCGTGGCCAACATGCTGGGCTGGGCCGACGAGCCCTACCGGGTCGACCACGAGACCGAGATCGTCATCACGGAGATGGAGCACCACTCCAACATCGTGCCGTGGCAGCTGCTCGCGCAGCGCACGGGCGCGAAGCTGAAGTGGTTCGGCCTGACCGACGACGGCCGCCTCGACCTGTCGAACATCGACGAGGTCATCACCGAGAAGACGAAGATCGTCTCCTTCGTGCTGGTCTCCAACATCCTGGGCACGGTCAACCCGGTCGAGCAGATCGTGCGCCGTGCGCAGGAGGTCGGGGCCCTCGTCCTGATCGACGCCTCGCAGGCCGCCCCGCACATGCCCATGGACGTCCAGGCCCTCCAGGCCGACTTCGTGGCCTTCACCGGCCACAAGATGTGCGGTCCGACGGGCATCGGGGTGCTGTGGGGCCGCCAGGAGCTGCTGGAGGACCTCCCGCCGTTCCTGGGTGGCGGCGAGATGATCGAGACCGTGTCGATGCACTCGTCGACATATGCTCCCGCCCCGCACAAGTTCGAGGCGGGCACTCCGCCGATCGCGCAGGCGGTCGGCCTCGGTGCGGCGATCGACTACCTCTCCGCGATCGGCATGGACAAGATCCTCGCCCATGAGCACGCGCTCACCGAGTACGCGGTGAAGCGGCTTGGCGAGGTCCCCGATCTGAGGATCATCGGCCCGACCACGGCCGAGGACCGGGGCGCGGCGATCTCCTTCACGCTCGGTGACATCCACCCGCACGACGTGGGCCAGGTCCTCGACGAGCAGGGCATAGCGGTCCGGGTCGGCCACCACTGCGCCCGGCCGGTCTGCCTGCGCTACGGAATTCCTGCGACCACGCGAGCGTCGTTCTATCTGTACTCCACGCCGGCCGAGGTCGATGCCTTGATCGACGGCTTGGAGCACGTACGGAATTTCTTCGGCTGAGGGGCTGGCTGGAAATCGTGAAGCTGGATTCGATGTACCAGGAAGTCATCCTGGACCACTACAAGCACCCGCACGGGCGCGGTCTGCGGGATGGCGACGCCGAGGTGCACCACGTCAACCCGACGTGCGGCGACGAGATCACCCTGCGCGTGAAGTACGACGGCACGACGATCACCGACGTCAGTTACGAGGGCCAGGGCTGCTCGATCAGCCAGGCCTCGGCCTCCGTGCTGAACGATCTCCTGGTCGGCAAGGAACTGTCCGAGGCGCAGAAGATCCAGGAGACCTTCCTGGAGCTGATGCAGTCCAAGGGCCGGATCGAGCCGGACGACGCGATGGAGGAGGTGCTGGAGGACGCGGTCGCGTTCGCCGGTGTCTCCAAGTACCCGGCCCGGGTGAAGTGCGCGCTGCTCAGCTGGATGGCGTGGAAGGACGCGACGGCCCAGGCCCTGGGCTCGGACGCCGCCGAAAGGAAGACGGCATGAGCGAGACCATTGAGATGAAGCCGGCCTCGGAGGACGAGGTCCGCGAGGCGCTGTACGACGTCGTCGACCCCGAGCTGGGCATCGACGTCGTCAATCTGGGCCTGATCTACGGCATCCACATCGACGACGCGAACATCGCGACGATCGACATGACCCTGACGTCGGCGGCCTGTCCGCTCACGGATGTCATCGAGGACCAGGCCAAGTCCGCCACGGACGGCCTCGTCAACGAACTGCGCATCAACTGGGTGTGGATGCCGCCGTGGGGCCCGGACAAGATCACGGACGACGGGCGGGACCAGCTTCGGGCGCTCGGGTTCAACGTCTGAGGTTCTGTGGCTTGGGGCCGGCGTTTGCGGTCCTGTGTTTGAGGTTCTGATTTTCCGCACGCTGCATGTGAGAGCGGCGGCACCCTGTTCGGGTGCCGCCGCTTTCGCGTGCGTTCTCGCGTGCGTCTCAGGCCAGCGGGGCCACGACGCGGAAGTTGAAGTCCGGCCGGTTGGTCGTGTTGTAGCCGTACGGGTCCAGGCGCAGCTGGAAGTTCTTGTGGCGCAGTGCGTAGTTGGGGTAGTTCACCGACTGGAGTATCGCCGAGCCCGTATACCCCGAGTACCCGCCACAGAAGGTGGCGTCCTGCTTGAACAGCGAGGAGCCGTCGTTGCGGTCGGCGCGCAGGACGAAGTCGCGGTGGCGGAGGTACTTGCCGTCGTGCGTCTTGAACGAGTAGCAGGAGTTGTTGGACAGCCCCTTGACCACGCTGAAGGTGGAGTCCTCGCGGGATTCCGAGCCGGCGACCGGATCGAGCCTCACCAGGCCGCCTGACACGTGCCAGTAGCGGCCGGGGTAGTTGACCGACTCGACGGACCTCAAGAGGGAGCGGTCCGGCTGCGAGGGAGCGGCTGAGGACTTGCTGGGGGACGGGGAGGCGGCGGGCTTCCCGGGCGCCTCCTTGACGGGAGCGGAGGCGGAGCCCTTGACGTCAGGGGCGGGGACGGGGGACGCGGGGGGCGACGTGGTCGACGTCGACGGCGCGGTCGGCTGAGCCGACGCCAGGCCGCTCTTTCCGCCCGGGGGCGTGGTTCCGGTCGCCGTCGGAGAGGCGAAGGTGAGGAGACCGGGGTACGTCGAACCGGGCGACGGCGCAGGGGCCTTCGCCACAGGTACCGGGTCCTCGGCCTGCCGGTCCGTCACGACGATCGCGGTCACACAGGCGGCCACGACCGACAGGGCCAGGGTGCCCGCCATCCAGAGCCGCCGCGTCCCGGGCACACGCGAGGTGTCCGGGGCCCAGCCGTTCTCCCACGGTTGAGTTGGGATGAGCCGGGGCTTTTCTTCTGTCATGCGCTGTTCCTCCGGCGTCGCCTGTGGCGAACGTGTGAACGAGTGGTTGAAACAGTAATGGACGCGAGGCTAGGTGACGTCCACAGCTGTGAGAAGGGTTGTTTCCTCAATGAGACCGGGGGGTGGGGCAGTTGGTGGTGGGGTGCGGAGTGCGGGTGGGTTTGGGTGGGTGGTGTGTGCGATGTTGTGTACGGCGCTGCGTACGGTTGTACGTATCGATGCGTACACTCGTACACATGGGATATGTGTTGCTGGTCGGAGCCATCGCCGCCGAGGTGGGCGCCACGACCGCCATGAAGTACAGCGACGGTTTCAGCAGGCTGTGGCCTTCCGTGCTGACCGGTCTGGGGTATGCCGTCGCGTTCGTGCTGCTCGCACAGACGCTGAAGACCGTGTCCGTCGGTACGGCGTACGCGATCTGGTCGGGGATCGGGACGGCGGCTGTCGCGACGATCGGGGCGGTGTTCCTCGGGGAGGGCATGAGTGTGACCAAGGTCGCCGGGATCGTGCTCATCATCGGCGGGGTCGTCGTCCTGAACATGGGCGGTGCGCACTGATGGGGCGGCGGTACGACCCCGAGCGGCGCCAGCGGATCATCGACGCGGCGATCCGGGTGGTGGGGGAGAGGGGCATCGTCGGACTGAGTCATCGGTCGGTCGCGGTGGAGGCGGATGTGCCGCTGGGGTCCACGACGTATCACTTCAGCACCCTTGACGAACTCCTTGTCGCCGCGCTGCGGCAGGCGAACGAGGGGTTCGCGAAGGTGGTGGCCGCGAGGGGGGGACTGCAGGACGGCCGGGGTGATCTGGCGGAGGAGCTTGCCGGGCTGTTGGGGGAGTGGCTCTCGGGGGATCGGGCGGGGGTCGAGCTGGAGTGCGAGTTGTATCTGGCGGCGCTTCGGCGGCCGGCGTTGCGGCCTGTTGCCGCTGAGTGGGCGGAGGGGGTTGTGGAGTTGCTGGGTGGGCGGACGGATGCGGTGACCGCTCGGGCGTTGGTGGCGGTGATGGACGGGATCTGTCTGCAGGTGCTGCTTACGGGGGGTGCGTATGAGGAGGGGTTCGCTCGGGAGGTCTTTGGGCGTGTGCTTCGGGGGTGAGCGGGGGGTTGCCCGCCCGCCCGACTCGGTTTGTTTGCGGGGCGCCGTCGAAACTGCTTTCCGGGCCGCCCGGTTCTCCAGACTCGGTTCGTTTGACGCGCGGCCTCGAACTGCTTTCCCACCCGCCCGACTCGGGTTGTTCGTCCGGGTGCCCTAGAAACTGCTTTCTCGCCCGTCCGGCGATTGAGGGCAAGGCCCGTTCTGGGGCGGGCAGCCTTCAGGTGACGCTCACGGCAGCGCGGGGTGCCCTGTGACCGGCCCTTGAGATCCGCTCCGTGCTGGTTCGCCCGGGCGGGGTTCCTCAAGTTAGGTTTTCTCTATGACCGACACGACTGCTCCCCGCACCATCGGCGCCGTGGCCGCCGGGCTTGCCACCGTCGCCGCTGACGGCACCGTTCTCGACACCTGGTTCCCCGCCCCCGAGCTGTCCGCCGAGCCCGGCCCCGCCGGTACCGAGCGGTTGTCCGTCGAGCGGGCCGTCGAGGCACTCGGCGAGGGTGCGGCGAACGCGGTCGGACCGGACGCGCGACGTGGTGTCGAGG
Source organism: Streptomyces sp. NBC_00576 (assembly GCF_036345175.1). NCBI lineage: Bacteria > Bacillati > Actinomycetota > Actinomycetes > Kitasatosporales > Streptomycetaceae > Streptomyces > Streptomyces sp. NBC_00576. The sequence continues at coordinate 8,625,165 of NZ_CP107780.1, forward strand.
TGGTCGCGGTCCGTACGGTCATCGCCTCCCTCGACGACAAGCCGCTCGACACGCACGACGTCTACCTCCGCCTCCACCTGCTCTCGCACCGGCTCGTGCAGCCGCACGGGCAGAGCCTGGACGGCATTTTCGCCCACCTCGCCAACGTCGCCTGGACCTCGCTCGGCCCGGTCGCCGTGGACGACGTCGAGAAGGTGCGGCTCAACGCCCGCGCCGAGGGCCTGTACCTCCAAGTGACGTCCATCGACAAGTTCCCCCGCATGACCGACTACGTGGCCCCCAAGGGCGTCCGCATCGCCGATGCCGACCGGGTGCGCCTCGGCGCGCACCTCGCAGAGGGCACGACCGTCATGCACGAGGGCTTCGTCAACTTCAACGCGGGCACGCTCGGCACGTCGATGGTCGAGGGCCGTATCTCCGCCGGGGTCGTGGTCGGCGACGGTTCCGACATCGGTGGCGGCGCCTCGACGATGGGCACGCTGTCCGGTGGTGGCCAGGTCCGTATCACCATCGGCGAGCGCTGCCTGATCGGCGCCGAGGCCGGCGTCGGGATCGCACTCGGCGACGAGTGTGTGGTCGAGGCCGGGCTGTACGTCACCGCCGGCACCCTCATCACCATGCCCGACGGACAGATCGTCAAGGCCCGTGAACTCTCCGGCGCCTCCAACATCCTCTTCCGCCGCAACTCCGTCACGGGCAGGGTCGAGGCCCGCCCGAACAACGCGGTCTGGGGCGGTCTGAACGAGGTCCTGCACAGCCACAACTGACCCGACCGGGGTGCCCGTACGGGCACGAACAGCGACGCCCCAAGATCACGTACGGGTTACTCCGCGTGACCTTGTCCGGCTTCAGGCAGATGAACAGGTGGACACAGGGTCCGATCAGATGCCGAAGCAGAAGAAGTAGTACAGGACGAGGGTGGAGCACATGACGAACGGGCGGTCGAGGGCCGTGGCGCGGGCGCGCCGGCTGACGGGAGCGGCGGTCACCGCGGCTGTGGTCTGCGGGATCCCCGCGGGGACCGCGTACGCGGACGAGACCAACACGGGTTCGCACAACGGTCCCCGGATCGGCCTGGTCAACATCGGCCAGGTCGACGACCCGATGGAGGACGTGCTGGAGCACTTCCTGCTGTTCGGCGACGGGTATCGCTGGAATTGATCAGCGGTTCGCGGGAAGGACCGGGGTCTGTATCGCGCATTGAAGCGACGGTGCGGGGCCCGGTCCCGGTCCTCTTCGGTCTCTGGTTTCCGGTCTTCGTCTCTGGTCTCCGGTTTCCGGTCTGGGGTCTGCGGTCTCCGGTGGGTCGCTATGCGGTCAGCTCTCCGTACGCCGCCAGCAGTTCTTCCGTCGTCTGCCGGGCGGCCGCTCGCAGTGGCGCTCGCACCGGACCCGAGGGCAGGCCCAGTCCGCCGAGCAGCGCCTTGGCTGTGACGGCGCCGGGCAGCCCGGACGCCATCATCAACTCGGTGAGCGGAAGCGTCCGTTGCTGGAGGCGGGCAGCCTCGGCGGTCCGACCCGCGTCGAACGTGTCGATGACGGAACGGAAGTGACGGGGGATCACATTGGCCACCGTGCTGATGTATCCGGCGCCGCCCAGTGCGTACAGCGCCAGCATGTATTCGTCGCAGCCCGTGTAGTACGCCAAGTCGGTCCGGTACAGGACCTTCTGAGTGTCCATCAGGTCGTACGCGCAGTCCTTCACGGCGACGATCCTCGGGTGGCCGGCCAGGCGGATCATCGTCTCCGGCTCGATACGGACCCCGGTGCGGCCCGGGATGTCGTACAGCGCGAGAGGAAGGGCGGTGGCGTCCGCCAGCTCTCGGAAGTGGGCCTCGATCGCGTCCTGCGGGGGTCTGCTGTAGTAGGGCGCGACCGCCAACAAGCCGTCCGCGCCCGCCCTTTCGGCCGCCCGCGCCAGTTCCACGGAGTGCAGGGTGTCCGCGGTGCCGACACCCGCCACGATCGACGCCCGCCCACCGACCGCATCCCGCACCGCCCGTACCAGCGCGGACTTCTCCGCGTCCGTCGTGGTCGGGGACTCGCCCGTCGTACCGGAGAGGACGAGGCCGTCGCAGCCCCCGGCCACCAGCCGGTCGGCGAGGCGCTGTGCGCCGTCGAGATCCAGGGCGCCCTCTGCGGTGAAGGGGGTGACCATCGCGCACAGGGCGCGGCCGAAGGGTGGAGAAGGCGGGGCGGGTGGTGTCGTCATGCGAGTAGTCTCGGCAAGATATTCGTGAAGCTCCACTTAATTCTTGTACCTGATATTGGTAAGCGATGCTTCAGAGATGAGGGGGGTGGGGGTTTTGTGGGGGTGAGGAAGCGGGAGGTGCCGGTACGCCGGTCAGCGGGTGCGCGGGGGCCCGCGTGGCGCGGCCTGGTCGCCGCGTGCTCGGGCTGTGTGCGTGGGTGCACGGCCGTGTCGCTCGCGGGGCTGGGGTGCCCGAACTCGTCGCCGAGGCCGCGCTGTTGCAGCTTCGGCTCGACTGGCTCCAGGGGTGGTCGGCGCGGCTGGGCCAGCGAGGGCCGGGCAATGGGCCCAAGAGGTAGGGGAGTTGGGCTCTGGCGAGGTTTGACCTCAACCTCGGTCGAGGTCGGAGGCTGGTGGGCGTACACACCGATGCCACTCACCTCAACGGAGGCTGTCATGGCCCGTCGTACCGAGACGCACCCCGACCTCACCCGCCCCGACGTCGAAGCACTCCTCTTCAGTACCTGGCGGGTCGGCACGCCCGAGCGGCAACGGGAGGCGGTCGACGCCATCGCCGCGACCTGGGAGCGTCGGGCCTGGCCCGCCCAGGGAGGGCTCGGCTACTACGTCTATGTCGGGGAAGACGGGACGACCCTGCTGCATCATTCCCAGTGGGCCCGCGAGCAGGACTACGAGGCGTTCGTCAAGACCCAGCGGCAGGAGCGTGTCGACGAGATCGACACCGCCGTGCCCGGGATCGAGCGGGTCGCCCTCGACCGGTACAGGCGGTATCGCAGCCGGGAGCGCGCTGTCGGTGACACGCGTGTGCCCGGGCTCGTCCTGATCGGCAGGATCGAATTCGAGAAGGAGGCCGCGGAGCGGCGGCGCGAATGGGTCGACCTGGTGCTCGGTGCCCTCGCCGACCCGGCGGAGAGCGACCGCGGGCTCATCTCCGCGCACTTCCACCTGAGCCAGGACGGCACCCACGTCCTTAACTACGCGGAGTGGGAGAGCTCGGAGTCCTACGACGAGGCCATCGCCTCACCGGAGGGGGGTCTCGGCTCGGCCGGGCCGAAGTGGGAGCAGGTGCGGACGTACCCGGCGCTGAAGGCGTCCACGGCCGGCCGGTACTCGTACGCCCTGGGGCTCGTGCCTGAATGACCTGATGTTCGCCGGACTCTCGCCGAATACTTTTCCCTCCTGGACAAGAAAAGTTTTCGGTGAGAGGGTGAAGCCATGCTGGACGTCACCGTGATCGAGGACCCGGCGGCCGCCGCCGTCTCGCTGGACCCCATACGGGGCCGGCTGCTCGCCGAGCTGGCCGCCGGGCCCGCGTCGGCCGCCATGCTGGCCGGCAGGGTCGGACTGCCCCGGCAGAAGGTGAACTACCACCTCAAGGCGCTGGAGCGGCATGGCCTGGTCGAGTTGGCCGGAGAGCGCCGCAAGGGCAATGTCACCGAGCGGCTGATGCGGGCGACCGCCGCGTCGTACGTCATCTCGCCGCTCGCCCTGGCCGCCGTACAGCCCGATCCCGACCGTTTCCGGGACCAGCTCTCCGCGCGCTGGCTGCTGGCGGTCGGGGCACGGCTGGTGCGGGATGTCGGCATGCTGATCACCGGCGCCACCCGGGCCCGTAAGCGGCTCGCCACCTATGCGCTCGACGGTGAGGTGCGGTTCGCCTCCGCCGGTGACCGGGCCGCGTTCATCGAGGAGTTGACGGCGGGCGTCGGCGCGTTGGTGCGCAAGTACGACTCGCCCGATGCCGAGGGCGGGCGCGATCACCGGATCGTCGTGGCCGTGCACCCGACGGTCAAACCCCAGGCTGACGAACCGACTTCGAGCACGACAGGCATCGCAGGCACGACAGACGTCACAACTACCGCAGAAATTCAGGAGTGAGCGCCATGTCCAAGGAAGCGTCCAAGAAATTCGAGATCGCGCGTGAGTTCGAGGTCGACGCCCGCCCGGAGGAGGTGTGGGAGGCGATCACCACGGGGACCGGAGGGTATCTGTGGCCGATGGAGCCGCCGGAGCCACGGGTCGGCGGCAAGGGGCCCTTCGGGTCCACGGTCATCGCCTGGGACCCGCCGCACCGTTACACCAATCGCGTCGAGGACGTCGAGGGCATCTCCGAGCAGACCCTCAACCAGCTCGACTACACGGTTGAGCCGCGTGACGAGGGCCGCCGGGCCTGGGTGCGTTACGTGCACAGCGGCATCTTCGTCGACGACTGGGACAACCAGTACGACGGGGCCGCCAGGCACACCGACTTCTATCTGCACACCCTGCGCGAGTACCTCACCCACTTCGCGCCCAGGCCGGCCGCCTTCGCGACCTTCGACGGGCCGGAGGCGTCCAAGGCGGCCGACGCCCTCGCTGTCGTCGGGCGGGCGCTCGGGGTCGGGGAGGGCGTGGCTGCCGGCGCGCGGGTGACGGTCCGGGGGCCCGACGAGTTCGACGCCGTGGTCGACTTCCGAAACCCGTACTTCATCGGCCTGCGTACGGACCGGGGTCTCACCCGCTTCTTCGGGCGCAACCACTGGGGCTATCCGGTCGGCATCTCCCTGCACGACTTCACACCGGGCGCCGACATCAAGGAGTGCGAAGCCGCCTGGCAGGACTGGCTGAACGGTGTGTTCAACCAGTCCTGATCCAGCGGGAGTTGTGGCGGGAGCTACAACTACGGCTGGAACCGCAGCACCTGCGGGTCGTGGTCACTGATCTGGTCGTTGAACTCCGAGTTGATGTGCACGGAGTCGTAGTCGAAGTCGCAGCTGCGGCTGATCGACGGGCTGACCAGGATCTGGTCCAGGACCTGGCTGTTGCCCTGGTAGTCGTAGGTGTAACGTTCGCTCTTCGGCAGCGACTTGATCGCCGACCACAGCGCGCCGTCGTCCTCCAGCAGCTTGGCGGTGTCGGAGAACTCGAAGTCGTTGATGTCGCCGAGCGTGATCACGTCCGCGTTCTTCTGGACCTTCAGGATGTCCTTGACGAACGTGTTCACCGCGGTCGCCTGGAGGTGACGCTGGGTCTCCGAGCTGCGCGCCGGCGGCTGGAACTGCGAGGTGAGACCCTGGTCGCCGCCCTTCGAGGCGAAGTGGTTGGCGATCAGGATGACGGTCTTGCCGCGGAAGACGAACTCGCCCGCGAGTGGCTTGCGGCTGTTCGTCCAGGCCGCGTTGGCCGGGTCTATTCGGCCCGGCGAGAGGGTCAGGGCCGCCTTGCCGTGGTCCTTGGTGACACCGACGGCGGTCGCGGCGTCGCCACCCGGGCGGTCGGTGAAGGAGACCCGCGCCGGGTTGAACAGGAACACCTGACGGATGTTGCCGCCGGGCTCGCCACCGTCCGCGAGGTCCACCGGGTCGATGGAACGCCAGTCGTACGCCGGGCCGCCCGCCGCGACGATCGCGTCGATCAGCTTCTTGACCGTCTGGTCGGCAGCGACCGTACCGTCCTTCGTCGCGCCGTTGTTGTCCTGGATCTCCTCCAGCGACAGGATGTCGGGCGACTGGAGGTTGTTCACGATCGCGGCGGCGTGCGCGGCGAAGGTGTTGTCCGACGGGTCGAGGTTCTCGACGTTGTACGTCGCCACCGCCAGCTCGCCCCGCGACTGCTTGCGGGTCGTCTCGCGCTTCAGGCCGCCCTGCTTCAGGGTGCCGAGCTCGTTGGCGACGAGCGTGTAGCCACCGAACTGGTTGTAGTCCAGCGGGCCGGCGGTGCTGCCCGTGAGGCTGTCACCGACGTTCGCGGTCGGGAAGTCGGCGACCGCGCCCAGGGACTGGATCTGGAGCCGGCCGGTGTTCTGCGAGGTGTACGAGCCGTACACCGAGCCGCCACGCCGGTTGTCGTTCTCGTCCGGCTTCACCGTGACCCACAGCTCGGTGTACGGGTCGGTGGCGGTGACCACGCGGGCGTTCTTGACCTGGACGTTCATGCCCTCGAGGGACTCGTAGTAGTCCAGGGCGTACTTCTTGGGCCGCAGCGTCAGCGCGTTCACCGAGCCGCTTGCGGCGGTGTCGCCGGCCGGGGTGTAGGTGGCCGGTACGGACCGGGAGTCGACGACGATCGGCGCCGGGACCGCGTTGCCGCTGGAGACGACGGTGACCGTCGGCTTGACGATCTCCGTCACCGTCTGGTTGCCGGTCGAGACACCGCCGGGCACGAACTCCGAGACCGTGCCGGTGACGGTGACCGAGTCGCCGACGGCGACGGTCGGCTTGGAGCTGGTGAAGACGAAGATGCCCTCGCTGGTGGCCGGGTCGGCGTCCGGGGCCGTGTCCTGGATCCAGAAACCGCGCGACGAACCATAGGTACGGACGCCGGTGACGATTCCCGCCACGTCCGTGACCTTCTGGCCCGCGAGCGGGGACAGGCGCGTGGTGCCCTGGATGTCATGAATGCGCACGGTGTCTGCGTGCGCGGCCGACGGGACGATCACCAGGGTGGCGACCGTGGAACAGACGGCGGCGACAGTGAGCGCAGCGAGGCGCGCGGAAGACTTGCTCGGCAACGGAATCCCTCCGGGGACAAACATGGGTGCCGGGACGAAAGCGACAAGGGTGGTGCCGTGGGGGGAACGCGACCTGCTGGGCGGCTGGCGACGCGCGTAGATATTGGGTGAACACTCGGTGCGAAAGCTCCGCGCCGAAGGCTCGGCACCGGGCGATCGGCAGTGAACGCCCGGCTTGGGAGAACAGTGAACACGATGGAACACGGCGGAAGGCAAGGGGATGCGGTGAATCGGCGTCCCCTTCACTTCTACGCGCGTCAATCTCCTGCCTGGTCAGGCCAGTTGTCAAGGTTTCAGCCATGTACCACCTCTGACAGGTTCATGAACCGGGCGGCATAGTGCCAAATCCGTCTAGGCTGTGCGGCTGAGTCGTACGGCCTTCAACGCGACGTCGTACGGTCGTCAGACGCCGTCGTCGGACTCCGGGCGCTTACCGGGGTGCCGCCGTACGGCCTTTCGGGCGCCTGAGGAGAAAACAGCCGATGTCAGACAGCTCCCCCCTGCCGCCGGTGCGACTGCACTCCGAAGCGGAGCTGGCGCGGGACGCGCTCGCCGCCCCGCTGGTCTCCCGCGCCGCCCGGCTCGCCCGCTGGGCCGGGCCGGACACCCGGGTCGGGGCCGGCGGCGAACTCGTCGAGGAGCAGCTGCCGGCGGCGGCGGAGGCGCTGGGGCTGATCACCGACGGAACCGCCGGGGAAGGGCTGACGGTCGAGGACGCGCTCGCCGACGCCAGTGAGGCCTGGCGGGTCGCCGTGGACACCGGACTCGTCGAGGTCGTCGACGAGGACGAGGGCACCGTCACGGTGGGCGAGGACCTGGCGCTGCTCACCTCCGGGTCACCGCACGAGGTGCTCGCGATGTGGCTCCGGGCGCTGGAGACCGTCCTCGCCGACGCGAGCGTGCCCGACCTCGACGATCTCGTCGACGCCATGGACGAGGGCGCCGAAGTGGACTTCTCCCAGCTGGACTGGGACCCGGAGGCGGAGGCCGACTTCCTCGACGGTGTGCTCGCCAACCTGTACCTGCTGAGCGTCAGCGAGGGTGGCCCCGCCGACGGTCCGGTGCCGCTGCCTGCGCTGGCCGCGTCCATGGTCGTACCGGGCGACATGAGTGAGCCGACCAACGACGTCCTGGAGCAGGTCTCGGACATGATGATGCGCATCGACGACCAGTTCCGGCTGCTCGAACCCATCGGGCTCGTCGCCTACCGGCCCGTCGACGAGGCGCTCATGGCGGACACCGACGACCCCGCCGAGGACGCGACGGCGGGCGACGAAACCGACGTCTCCCGCTACGGCATGGTGCGGCTGACCCCGCTCGGCCTGTACGGCGTACGGGCCCGGCTGCTGGAGTCCGGATTCGAAGCGCCTGCCGTCGGAGACCTCGCCGACAAGGGCGCGGACGCGCTGCTCGACGGCACGGCCGCCTTCCCCGCGACGGCCGCGCAGGCCGAAACCGAACAGTGGCTGGCCCGCCGCGAACCCCTCGCCGCGGCACGGGAGTTGCTCGCGGCGGCCCGGGGCGGCGACGCCGGTGCGCCACTGCGGCGGCTGCTCTGCCAGCAGGCCCTGTCCCTCGTCGGCGTCGAGGCCGAGCCCGCGCTGCGCGAGGTCCTCGACGACGCCGAACTGGGCGGCCTCGCCCGCGTCTGGCTCAGCGAGCACGGCGCGCCGGACGTACCGGCCCCGTCGGAGGAGATGGTGTTCTGGCTGACCATCGACACGGTGGCCGCCCAACTGGCGGCCGAGGGCAACTCGGCCGAGCTGATCGGACTGGTGGAGGGACTGGCGCAGCAGCACGGCGGCTTCTTCGAGGCGGCCTGGCGCGTGGAACATCCGGCGACGGCGGATGTGCTGGAGGCGATGGGGCGGCTGCACCCGGACAAGCGGGTGGCCAAGGAAGCGCGGAAGGCCGCGTTCAAGGCGCGGTCGCAGCAAGGGGGTTGAGCCGGGGGGTTCGCCCCCGCCGCCCTTACCCGTCCCATCCCTGGGGGCTGCGCCCCCAGACCCCCCTTTCCCGCTGAACGCGCTCGTCCTCAAACGCCGGACGGGCTGGATGGTGCCGGACGGGCTGGATGGTGCCGGACGGGCTGGATGGTGCCGGCCCGGGCTGGATGGTGCCGGCCGGGCTGAAAGGAAGCGGGTCCTTTGAAGTCGGGTCCCGTTCAACTCGCGTTCAGGTGTGGGCGGGACCGTGGCGCCGAACCGAGTGCGCCGCCCCCCGCCGTCACAGGAGACACCATGTCGCTCACCCGCAGGGACTTCGCCAGACAGTCCGCGATCACCTCGGCCGGGGTTGCGCTGGCCGGCAGCGTCGGCGCCCTCGCCACCGCCCCCAACGCCCTCGCGTCCACGGAGAGTGCGGCCGGAGAGTCGGCGGACTCGCACCACGGAGTCGGCTACGGCCCGCTCCTGCCCGACCCCAAGGGCCTGCTGGCGCTCCCCGCCGGATTCTCGTACTGCGTGATCACGTACAGCGGGAAGACCAAGCTGGACTCGGGCGAGACCACCCCGTCCAACCACGACGGCACCGCCGCCTTCGCGGGCCCGCGCGGCACCACCCTCCTCGTCAACAACCATGAGCTGAAGGGCCCGCGCGCCAACTGGAAGTACCCGGTGCCGCTCACCGAGGGCCTCGTCTACGACCCCGCCGCGTCCGGCGGCTGCACGGTCGTCGAGGTGCGTCCCGGCGGCCACGTCGCCGAATGGGTGGGCATCGCCGGTACGTCCACCAACTGCGCGGGCGGCAGCACCCCTTGGGGTACGTGGCTCACCTGCGAGGAGAACTCCGACCGTGCCGGCGTCAACGGCATGACCAAGGACCACGGGTACGTCTTCGAGGTCGACCCCTGCGACAAGCGCGCCAACCGGAACCCCAAGCCCCTGAAGTTCTTCGGGCGTTACGACCACGAGGCCGTCGTCATCGACCCCAAGCGCGGCCACGCCTACCTCACCGAGGACGCCGCCGCCCCCAACGGCCTTCTCTACCGCTGGACCCCGCCGCAGCACTTCCACTACGGCCACGGCACCTTCCGCACCCTCTCCGACACCGCGGGCACCCTCCAGGCGCCCAAGTGCTTCGACTCCGCAGGCCAGTTCGTCGACGACCTCTCCCGCGCCACGAAGATCGGCACGGTGTACGGCGTCGACTGGGTCGACGTACCCGACCGCGACGCCCAGACCGTCGCCGTGCGCAAGCAGTTCGGCGACGGGGAGATCACCCGGGCCCGCAAGCTCGAAGGCATGTGGTGGGGGGACGGTGGCACCTACATCGTCTCCTCGTACGCCCGCGCCGAGAGCCCCGTCCAGCACGACGGCCAGGTCTGGTTCTACGACCCCAAGCGCCGCACGCTCACCCTCAAGGTCCTGCTGGGCGTGAACCCCGACCCGTCGGCCGACGGCGCCTTCGACGGCCCCGACAACATCACGGTCTCCCCGTACGGCGGCCTGGTCATCGCCGAGGACGGCGAAGGCGTCCAGCACCTGTTCGGCGCGACGGACAGCGGACGCACGTACCCGATCGCCCGCAACGAACTCAACGCAGGCACCGAAGAGGCGCCCGAATACAGCGAGTTCACCGGCGTGACCTTCTCGCCCGACGGGAAGACGCTGTACGCCAACATCCAGACTCCGGGGATCATGCTGGCCATTACGGGGCCTTGGAAGCGGCAGAAGCGCGGCTAGTTAATTCGTTCGCCCGGCGTGTGCTGCGCCTCCTACAGTGAGATCACAACGTCACGCACCTCCCGGTGCGAAGGCTGCGGCTACTTCTCTCCTAAAGAATCCAGGCCGCCGTCGACTTGATCTCGGGAGGCGCAGCATGGGGTGGGTGCCCGGTGCGCAGGCAACGGTTACTTCATTGGATCAGACGGTTGCGGGTTCGAATCCCGTCATCGACCTCGGGTCGGTGTAGCTCAATTCGGTAGAGCATCTGGCTAAGTCCGTCGCCGCTTCTGATCTCGGGCGTCCACCTCTTTTTTGCTGTGCCTTCCTCCGAAACTCCAGGGAATTCGGGGGAATTCATCATGGCACGATTCAACTTCAAGGCGACCCGTGCGGCCAGGACACAGCCCACCTCCCGTGTGACGTCGACCGGACGTGTGCTCCGTACCTACCAGGGCGGCCGGGGCAGTGAGCGAGACGCACGCTCCGAACTCTTTCTTCTCGCGATCGCCAACTTCGTTTCCCAGCAGACCTTCTACGAGGCCGGCGCCGACCGCGACGACCGGTTCGCCGCGCTCGTACGCGAGCTGGCGGTGAGCGACCCCGCCTGGACGGCTGGTCTGCTCGGCTGGCTGCGCGGCGAGGGCAACCTTCGTACGGCCTCCATCGTGGGCGCCGCCGAGTACGTGAAGGCACGACTCGACGCGGGCGCCACCGACGGTCCTGCCAACAGGCAGGTCATCGACTCGGTGCTGCGCCGCCCGGACGAGCCCGGCGAGCTGCTCGCGTACTGGACCTCGGTGTACGGCCGCAACATCCCCAAGCCCGTCAAGCGCGGCATCGCCGACGCCGTACGTCGGCTCTACAGCGGCAAGTCGCTGCTGAAGTACGACACCGCGTCCAAGGGCTACCGCTTCGGCGACATCCTCAACCTCGTGCACGCGGCGCCGGACCCGGACAAGCCGTGGCAGGGCGAGCTGTTCCAGTACGCCCTCGACCGCCGGCACAACCCCGACACCGCAGTGCCGCCGGCCTCGAACCGTGTCCTTACCGCGCATCGCGAACTGATGGCGCTGCCGGTCGAGGAGCGGCGGGCGGTGGTGACGTCGGCGGACGGCGCCGAGCGGCTCGCGGCGGCCGGGATGACCTGGGAGGTGCTGGCCGGCTGGCTGCAGGGGCCGATGGACGCGGTGGCCTGGGAGGCGGTCATTCCCTCCATGGGGGCGATGGCTCTGACTCGCAACCTGCGCAACTTCGACGAGGCCGGCGTCTCGGACGAGGTGGCGGCGGGGGTCGCGGCACGCATCAGCGACCCGGCGGAGGTCGCGCGCTCGCGGCAGTTCCCCTTCCGATACCTCGCCGCGTACCGGCACGCGCCCTCGCTGCGCTGGTCGTACCCGCTGGAGCAGGCGCTCGGGCACTCGCTGGCCAATGTGCCGGCCCTGGGCGGGCGGACGCTCGTCCTCGTCGACCGCTCGGGCTCGATGTTCTACTCCCGGCTGTCCGAGCGCTCGGAGCTGAACCGGGCCGACGCGGCGGCGATCTTCGGCACGGCGCTCGCGCTGCGGGCGGCGGAGGCGGATCTCGTCGAGTTCGGTACGGCGAGCAACTCTGTGGCGTTCCGCAAGGGCGAGTCGGTGCTGAAGATCCTGGACCGCTTCGGTGACCTGGGCGGCACTGACACGACCGGGGCGGTCCGGCGCTACTACAGGAAGCACGACCGGGTGGTGATCGTCACGGACGAGCAGTACGCGCACAGTCGGCACGGCGGGCCGACCGAGCAGATACCGGCCGACGTACCGGTCTACACCTGGAACCTCGCCGGGTACCGAGCGGGCCACGGCCCGTCCGGGACGGGTAACCGGCACACGTTCGGCGGGCTCTCGGACGCGGCTTTCCGGATGATTCCGCTGCTGGAAGGAGTGGGCGACGCGGACTGGCCGTGGGTCGGCTGAGCGCACCCTGTGGGTCCACCCCTGTGCGTCACCCTTGTATGTCGCCCTTGTGCCTCAGCGGATTTGACATCTAACATTTCAGTTGTGGAAGCGATACGACCCGTCCCCCGCACCCTGCTCAGGGATCGCGCGTACGAAGCGATCCGGGACGCCATCGTCGCCGGGGAGATCGAACCCGGCGCGGTGGTGCGGGACGCCGAGCTCGCCGAGCGGCTCGGGTTGTCCCGGGCGCCGGTGCGGGAGGCGTTCGCGCGGCTGGTCGACGAGGGGCTGCTGGAGAGCAAGCCGCAGAGCTACACGAAGGTGACGCCGGTCGTGGCCGCCGATGTGCGGGACGCGGCGGCCGTGGTCGGGGCCATGCACGAGCTGGTCACGCGGGTCGCCGTGCCCCGGCTGTTCGCCGCGGACGTCGAGGCGATGCGCACGGCCAACGAACGGTTCGCGGCCGCCGTCCGTGCCGGTGACGTGGAGTCCGCTCTGCACGCCGACGACCAACTGCATGACGTTCTCGTCCGGGTCAGCGGCAATCGCGCCGCAGCCGCCACCGCCGCCCGCTACACACCGCTCATCCGCCGCTTGGAGCGACGACGCTTCAGCGAGGGCGGCAACTGTCGTTCGGCAGGTCTGCACGATCGGCTCGTCGATGCCTGCGCGGCCGGAGACGTGGACGAAGCGGTCCGGGTCACCGCGGAGATCTGGCGTGGGCTCGCCGAGCTCGCCGACAGCGACTGATCACACAGCGTCTGATCACACAGCGTCTGATCGCACAGCGTCTGATCGCACAGCGACTGATCACGGGAGACACCCCATGTCCCTTGCCTCGTACGAGCGTTACCCCCTTCTCTTCGGGCCCTCGCCCGTGCACCCGCTGGAGCGGCTCACCGCGCATCTCGGCGGTGCCGCCCTCTGGGCCAAGCGCGAGGACTGCAACTCCGGTGTCGCGTACGGCGGGAACAAGACGCGCAAGCTGGAGTACCTGGTCGCCGACGCGCTCGCCCAGGGCTGCGACACGCTCGTCTCGATCGGCGGTGTGCAGTCCAACCACACCCGTCAGGTTGCCGCCTGTGCCGCCCGCGCCGGCCTCAAGTGCGTGCTCGTTCAGGAGAGTTGGGTGGAGTGGCCCGACTCCGTCTACGACAAGGTCGGCAACATCCTGATCAGTCGGCTCGCCGGGGCCGATGTGCGGTTGGTGCGCGCCGGGTTCGGTATCGGGTTCAAGGAGAGCTGGGAGCTGGCGCTGCGCGAGGTGGAGGAAGGGGGCGGCAAGCCGTACGCGATTCCGGCGGGCGCCTCCGACCATCCGCTGGGCGGACTCGGGTTCGCCGGATGGGCGTACGAAGTAGCCGAGCAGGAACGGGAGTTGGGGGTCTTCTTCGACACCGTGGTGGTGTGCTCGGTGACCGGGTCGACCCAGGCCGGCATGGTCGCCGGGTTCGCGGCGCTGGAGGAGGCGGGCGGCCGGTCCCGGCGGGTGCTCGGCATCGACGCGTCGGCGGCGCCCGCCCGGACGAAGGAACAGATCGCGCGGATCGCCCACAACACCGGTCAACTCATTGGTGTCAAGCGCGAGTTGACGCAGGCGGACGTCGAGCTGGACGAGCGCTATCACGCGGGTACGTACGGGATTCCCGATGACACGACCCTGGACGCGATGCGGCTCGCCGCCCGTACGGAGGGGATGGTCACCGATCCCGTGTATGAGGGGAAGTCGATGGCCGGGATGGTCGATCTCGTGGCGCGGGGGGAGATCGGGCGGGACTCCACTGTGCTGTACGCGCACTTGGGCGGGCAGCCCGCGCTGAACGCGTACAGCGCGTTGTTCTAGTCGAAGAGTGGTTCCGCTGCGGTGAAGGCGAGTTCGGCGAAGCGCTCGCCGATGCGGCGATGGGTGGCCGCGTCCGGGTGGAGCTGGTCGGGCAGGGGGAGTTCGGCGAAGTCGGACTCGCCGTACAGGGCGCGGCCGTCGAGGTAGTGGATGTTCGGGTCGTCCACCGACCGCTGCTTCACGATGCGGGACAGCTCGTCCCGGATGACGTTGAGGGTCAGTTTGCCGACGGCGCGCTCGGCGGGGTCGCCCATGGGCTGGAAGCGCAGTTGACCGGCGCTCATCGTGGTGAGATCCAGGGCGGTGGGGCCCGGAGTGTCCTCGTGCATGGGGCAGTAGATGGGTGAGACCAGCAGAAGCGGTGTGGTCGGGTGGCCTTCGCGGATCGTGTCGAGGAAGCCGTGGACCGCGGGGCCGAACGCACGCAGGCGCATCAGGTCGGTGTTGACCAGGTTGATACCGATCTTGACGCTGAGCAGGTCGGCGGGGGTGTCGCGTATCGCCCGGGCGGTGAAGGGGTCGAGCAGCGCGCTGCCGGCCAGGCCCAGGTTGATCAGTTCCACGCCGCCGAGGGACGCGGCGAGGGCGGGCCAGATGGCGGTGGGGCTCGCCGCGTCGGAACCGTGGCTGATCGAACTGCCGTGGTGCAGCCAGACCCTGCGGTCCCGGTCGCGGTTCGGTACAGGTTCCACGGGGGCGTCGGTGCGCAGGGCGACGAGCTCGGTGGTCTCGTTGTGGGGCAGCCAGATCTCGATGTTCTTCATGCGGTCCGACAGGCCCGTGAAACGGAGGGTGCCGACCGGGCCCGGACGGCTCTCGGCGGTCCCGGCGGCCATGTCGACGGTGACGGTGTTACCGCCCCGCACGCTGCCCTGACCGGCCTGGCGGCCGTCGACGAGCAGGTCGTACACGCCGTCGGGGCGGGGTGGGGCGCCCACGTAGACCCGCTTGGTGGGCAGCGAGTCCAGTTCGACGGAGGTCGCCCGGGTGCGGAAGACCAGCCGTACGCCGGAGGGCTGAGCCTCCGCCGTGGCGAGTTGGGGGTCCGTGTTCTGGGCGCGGGCTCGGGCGGGCAACCGGTGGGGGAGTACGCCGTGGGGGGTGTGTTCCAGGTCGAGGGCGCCACGTATGAGGTCCGCGGTGATGGGCGTGGTGATGGGTGTGGTGATCCAGTCGTGCGCGGTGTGCATGTCTGTCCTCAGCCTGTCGGTCAAGGGGCGGAAGGGGCGGGCCAGTTGCGCAGCAGTGCGTCGAGGGCGTCCAGGGTTCGGGTCCAGGTTTCGTCCGAGTCGGGGGCGCTGTGGCTGAAGCCGCCTGCCATCTCCAGGCTGACGTAACCGTGGAAGACGCTGCCCAGAAGGCGGACCGCGTGGGTCTGGTCGGGCTCCGCCAGGTCGTAGCCGCGCAGGATCGCCCGCGTCATCTGGGCGTGCCGGACGCCCGCACTGGCGGCCGCCGTCTCGGGGTCGAGCCTCATCCGGGCGGCGGCGGCGCGGCCCGGATGCTCCCGGGCGTAGTCGCGGTAGACGTTCGCGAAGGCGGTCAGGGCATCTTTGCCTGCCCGTCCGGCCACGGCGTCGGCGGCCCGGTCGGCGAGTTCTTCCAGGGCGAGCAGAGCGATCCTGGTCCTGAGGTCCTGGGTGTTCTTGACGTGCGAGTACAGACTCGCGACCTTGACGTCGAACCGCCGGGCCAGCTCCGAGGCGGTCACCTGGTCGAAGCCGACCTCGTCGGCGAGTTCCGCTCCGGCTCTGGTCAGGCGGTCCGCGGTCAGCCCTGCGCGTGCCATGGACCCTCCTCCTGTTTGGCTAAGGAGAATATAGGTTTGCCTAAACTCTTTAGGCAAATTACCCTGCCGTTATGGAGCCGCTGACCGAGCAAGAGATCCGTGCCGCGTTCGTGAACTGTACGAAGGGTGAGGCGCAGCGCCTGTCCGTGCCGCGCGACCTGCCCGACCGGCCCTGGGACGACCTGGACTTCCTCGGCTGGCGAGATCCACAGGCCCCCGGCCGCGCCTACCTCGTCGCGGAGACGGACGGCCGTCCGACCGCCCTCGCCCTGCGCAGCTCCGCGACCGCCTTCGGGCAGACGCGGCGCAGTATGTGCTCGATGTGCCTGACCTCGCACACCGGAGGCGTCTCCCTGATGGTCGCGCCCAGGGCGGGGAAGGCCGGGAAGCAGGGGAACTCGGTGGGTGCGTACATATGCGCCGACCTCTGCTGCTCCCTGTATGTGCGGGGCAGGAAGGACGCGGGCGCAGGGGCGCGGCTCCACGAGACGATCACTCTGGAGGAGAAGATCCGGCGGACCGTGGGGAACGTCGCCGCGTTCATCGCCAAGGTGACGGCTTGACGGTCTGTCCCACGGTCCGCTTCTGTGCGTGAGTGTGCGTAGTCGTGCGTGGTTACAGTGACTGGGCCGCCGGCTTCACCATGCCCCTGACCGTGCGGGACTTGACGAAGTCACCGATCGCCGTCATCTCCCACTCGCCCGAGAACTGTTTGATCATCTTGGCCATCATCACGCCCGTCTGCGGTTCGGCGCTGGTCAAGTCGAAGCGGACCAGTTCCTCGCCTGTCGCCGCGTCCAGGAGACGGCAGTACGCCTTCGCCACCTCGGTGAACTTCTGACCGGAGAAGGAGTTGACCGTGAAGACCAGACCGGTGACCTCCTGGGGGAGGCGGCCCAGGTCGACCACGATGACCTCGTCGTCGCCCCCGCCCTCGCCCGTGAGGTTGTCACCGGAGTGCTTGATCGCGCCGTTGACGATGGAGAGCTTGCCGAAGTAGCAGCTGTCGATGTGGTTGCGCTGCGGGCCGTACGCGATGACCGACGCGTCCAGGTCGATGTCCTTGCCCCGGTACGCCGGTTCCCAGCCGAGGCCCATCTTGACCTGGGAGAGGAGGGGCTGGCCGCCCTTGACCAGGGAGACGGTCTGGTTCTTCTGGAGGCTTACGCGGCCCTTGTCGAGGTTGATCTTCCCGGCGCCGAGGGCCGGGGCGGGGGGAGCCGGGGGTGCGGCGGGCGCGGGCGGAGGAGAGACCGAGCCGATCGGGGCGGGCGGCGCCATCGGGGGCGCGGGGGGCTGGACCGGGGTCGGCTGCACGGCCGGTGCCGGGGCCGGTTCCTCCACGCTCACGCCGAAGTCCGTGGCGATGCCGGCCAGGCCGTTCGCGTACCCCTGGCCCACCGCGCGGGCCTTCCAGGCGCCGTTGCGGAGGTAGACCTCGACGATCACCAGGGCCGTTTCCGAGCCGAGCTGCGGGGGCGTGAACGTGGCCAGTACGGAGCTGTCGTCCGCGTTGCGGATCGTGGCCGTCGGCTCGATGCCCTGGAAGGTCTGGCCCGCGGCGTCCGGGCTCGCCGTGACGACGATCTTCTCGATGCCCGGGGGGACGGCTGTGGTGTCGACCGTGATCGAGTCGGGGGTGGTGCCGCCGCCGGAGCGGTATGTCACGCCGGGGCCGGTCGGTTGGTTGTAGAAGATGAAGTCGTCGTCGGAGCGCACCTTGCCGTCGGCGGTGAGCAGCAGGCTCGATACGTCGAGCCGCACCGGGGCAGCGACGTCCACCGTCACTCGGGCGACGGGAAGAGGGATGTTCGAGCCGGGGGTCATAGCTGTCATGACCGATGAACGACCGGCCCCGCTTTACCGTTCCCTTACCCGACGGCCAATTGGGTCAGTGCCGGTTGCGGGGGTGGTTGCGGGCCGTTCGCTCGTTGCCGCGCTTGTAGTTGCCGGTCCAGCGGGCCATGACCAGTTGGGGGTCGCCGGATTCCACTTCCGCCAGGAACTCGGTGGCTCTCGGGCCGCGGAGGGTGGTGGCGGGGTGGGTGCCGTGTGTGATCTTGACTGTGCCGTCGGGGTGGTGGGTGTAGGCGAAGCCGTTGGGGCGGGGCATGGGGGGATGGTAGGTGGGTGGGGTGGGTTCCGCCCAAGGGTTTTCGCCCCCGGAGAGGTGCCGACTGGGCTGCAAATGCGGTGGGGGCGGGTGGGAGACACGACCTGGGCTGCACCGGCATTGCCCTCGAACGCCGGACCACGTTGCTCCTGTCCGCCGCAGGCCTACGGCACCACCACGATCTTTCGGCCCACGCCTGAGGCGAACTGGTCCAGGGCCTGCGGGTACTGGTCCAGGGGCAGGCGGTCGCTGATGAACACCTCCGGGTCCAGGACACCCGCCGCGAACAGCTCCGCCGCCCGTTCGAAGCTGTGCAGGACCGCCATCGATCCGGTGATGGTGATCTCCTGGTTGTAGATGCGGTACGGGTCGATCGTGACCCGGGTCGCGTAGTCCGCGACGCCGAACTGGAGGAACGTGCCCGCCTTCGCGACCCGGTCCAGGCCGTCCTGGATCGCCGCCGCGTTGCCCGTCGCGTCCACCACCACGTCCCAGCCCTGGGGACGCTCCAGCTCGTCCGCGTTCGTCGCCGACCCCGTCACCCCGAGCAACTGAGCCGTCGACAGGCGCTGGGCGTTGATGTCCACCACGTCGACACTCGCCGCGCCCGTTCGCTTGGCCAGCTCCAGCATCATCAGGCCCATCGTTCCCGAGCCGTAGATCAGGACGTGGGCGCCGAGTCGGGTCCGGAGTACGTCGTAGCCCCGTACCGCGCACGACAGGGGCTCCACCAGCGCCGCGTCCTGGGTGCGGATGTGGTCGGGCAGACGTACGCAGTTGGCGACCGGGGCGACTGCGTACTGTGCCGCGCCGCCCGCCGTGGTCACGCCGATCGCCGCCCAGCGTTCGCACATGTTGTTGTGGCCGACGCGGCAGTACCGGCACTCGTGGCAGTAGAGGGAGGGGTCCACGGCCACGCGGTCGCCGATCGACAGTTCCGTGACCGCCGTACCGACGCCGACCACCTCGCCCGCGAACTCGTGCCCCGGCACGATCGGCAGGGTGGGGGCGAACTCGCCCTGGAGGATGTGCAGATCGGTGCCGCACAGGCCGCAGGCCGCGACCTCGACGACGACGTCGCGGGGGCCTGGTGTCGGGTCCGGGACCTCCATGACGACGGCGCGGCCCACGGACTCGATGACGGCGGCCTTCATTTCACGGCTCCCAACGAAAGGCCCTGGACCAGCTTGTCCTGGGCGGCGAAACCTGCGGCGAGCACCGGCAGGGAGATGACGAGCGACGCGGCGCACACCTTCGCCAGGAACAGGCCCTGGCTGGTGATGAAGCCGGTCAGGAAGACGGGGGCCGTTTCCGCGACCACACCCGTCAGCACCCGCGCGAACAGCAGTTCGTTCCAGCTGAAGATGAAGCAGATGAGGGACGTTGCCGCGATGCCGGGGAGGGCTATCGGGGCCACCACCCGGGTCAGGACCGTGGGGAGGCGTGCTCCGTCCACCCTGGCCGCCTCGATGATCGCCACCGGGACCTCGGAGAGGAAGGACTGCATCATCCACACCGCGATCGGCAGGTTCATGGAGGTGTAGAGAATGACCAGCAGCCAGATGTTGTCCAGCATGTCCGTGTTCTTGGCGAAGAGGTAGATCGGCAGCAGGCCCGCCACCACCGGCAGCATCTTCGTCGACAGGAAGAAGAACAGGACGTCCGTCCACTTCTTCACCGGGCGGATGGAGAGGGCGTACGCCGCCGGCAGCGCCAGGAGCAGGACGCACAGCGTCGACACCACCGACGCCACCGTCGAGTTGATCAGGGACGGCCATGGGCTCGCGCCGCCTCCCGTGCCGAAGAACTCGCGGTAGCCGTCGAGGGTCAGCGCGGCGCCGAAGGACGGGGGGTTGGTCGCCGCGTCCTCCTCCGAGTGGAAGGACGTCAGGGCCATCCACGCGATCGGGAGGAAGAAGAGGATGCCCGCCAGCCAGGCCAGCAGGCCCAGGCTCGCTCCTCGTGCGCGGCGGGGGCGTACGGGTACTGCCGTTTCTGGCGTTTCAGCCGTGGCGCTCATGCTCGGGACGCCTCCTCGCGGAACAGGGACGAGACCACGCGCAGGGCGAAGGTCGCGATGATGATCGAGCCGATGACCACCAGGACGCCGGCCGCGGAGGCCAGGCCGTTCTCATGGGCCTGGTAGAAGCTCTGGTAGACGGTGTAGGGGAGGTTCGCCGTGCCCAGGCCGCCCGAGGTGATGGTGAACACCGCGTCGAAGTTCTGGACGATGTAGATCGAGCCCAGCAGGGCGCCGAGTTCGAGATAGCGGCGCAGGTGGGGGAGGGTCAGATGGCGGAAGATCTGCCAGTCGTTCGCGCCGTCCACCTTCGCCGCCTCGATCTGCTGCTGGTCGCGACTCTGCAGTCCGGCCAGCAGGATCAGCATCATGAACGGCGTCCACTGCCAGACCAGTGAGGCCTCCACCGCGAGCAGCGGGGTGTTCGAGATCCAGTCCGGCTGAGGGCCTCCCACGTAGTGCAACAGGCCGTTGAGCAGGCCGTATTCGGGGTTGTAGAGCACGTGCTTCCAGAGCAGGGCCGCCGCCACCGGGACCACCAGGAAGGGGGCGATGAGGAGCGTGCGGACGAGGCCCCTGCCGCGGAACCTGCGGTCCAGGAGAAGGGCGAGACCCAGGCCCAGGATCAGGCTGGCGAGGACCACCGCCGCGGTGAGCAGGACCGTCGTCCACACCGAGTGGCGCAGGTCCGCGTCGGTCAGGACCTCCGTGTAGTTGGCGAAGCCCGTGAAACGGCGGGCGTTGGGGTAGAGCGCGTTCCAGTCGAAGAACGAGATCACCAGGGTGGCCACGAACGGGAGTTGGGTCACGGCGATCATGAAGATCAGGGCGGGGAGCAGCGGGGCCCGGGTGGCCCAGGCGCGCATTCGGTTCGAGGGGCGCTTCTCGGCGCGTACGGATGGTGCGGCGGCTGTCGGGGCTGTCGTGGTCGCGGTCATCGTCCCTCGTACTCCTCGGAGATCTCCTCTGCCAGCTTCTGGGACTTCCTCAGGGCCGACTCGACGGACTGGCGTCCTGCGATGGCCGCGCTGATCTCCTGCGAGACCTTGGTGCCGAGATCGGTGAACTCGGGGATGCCGACGAACTGGATGCCGGGCGCGGGGCGCGGCTGTACTCCGGGGTCGTTCGGGCGGGCTCCCTCGATGGCCTCCTTCGTCATCTCCTGGAAGGCGGCGGCCTCTTGGCGGTAGGCAGCGTTCTCGTACGTCGACGCGCGCTTGCCCGCCGGGACGTTGGACCAGCCGATCTCGTCGCCGACCAACTCCTCGTACTGCTTGCTGGACGCCCAGGACACGAACTTCCAGGCGTCGTCGGGGTTGCGGGAGGCCTTCTGGATGCCCCAGGCCCAGGTGTAGAGCCAGCCGGAGGACTCCGTCTTCTCGACGGGGGCCGGTACGTAGCCGATCTTTCCCTTGACCGGGGAGTTCGCCGACTCCAGGGAGCCGGCCGCGGACGTGGCGTCGTACCACATCGCGACCTTGCCCTGGGTCATGTTGTTGAGGCACTCGGCGAAGCCGGACTGGGGGGCGCCGGACTCACCGTGGTCGCGGACCAGGTCGACGTAGAAGTTCACCGCCCGCTGCCACTCGGGGGAGTCGAGCCTCGCCTTCCAGTTCCTGTCGAACCAGGTGCCGCCGAAAGTGTTCACGACCGTCGTCAGCGGGGCCATGACCTCGCCCCAGCCCGGCAGTCCGCGCAGACAGATGCCCTTCATACCCGACTCGGCGCCGTCGGCCTTCGCCGCCAGGTCGGCGACCTGGGTCCAGGTGGGGTGCGGGGGCATGGTGAGGCCCTTCGCGTCGAACACGTCCTTGCGGTACATCAGGAAGGACGACTCGCCGTAGAAGGGCTGGCCGTACAGCTTCCCGTCATCGCCGGTGAGGGACTGGCGCATCGGCGTGAGGACGTCCTGTTCGTCGTACGCGCTGTCCTTCGCGACGTACGTGTTCATCTCGTGCAGCCAGCCGTTGCGGGCGTAGATCGGTATCTCGTAGTTGGAGAGGGTCGCCACGTCGTACTGGCCGGCCTGGTTGGCGAAGTCCTGGCTGATCTTGTCGCGGACGTCGTTCTCGGGCAGGACGGTGAAGTTGACCTTGATGCCGGTCTCTTTGGTGAAGTGGGCCGCGGTGAGCTTCTGCAGCTCCACCATCTGCGGGTTGTTCACCATCAGGACGTTGACGGCGTCGCCGCCGGAACCGGACCCGCCCGCTCCGGCCCAGCAGCCGGAGAGCAGTGGGGTGAGCAGCGTCCCTGCGGCGGCCAGGGCGAGCGTGGCTCGCGGCCTCCGTCGGCTCGGGGTTCGCATGGATCGCTCCAGGATGTATGGGTGGATAACGGGCACGCTTGGGGGTGGGGTGCCCATAAGGGGCGAGGGTGAGGGTGAGGGTGTGTGGTGGGTGAGGTGGGGGGTTCAGGCTCGGATGACCTGTGGGCCCTGCAGTGAATAGCGGTGCGCTTCCGCCGTGGGCAGCAGGGTGCTCGTGACGATCGTGTCCAGGTCGCCGATGCCGGAGAACCGGCAGAAGCTGACCGCTCCGAACTTGGTGTGCACGCCCGCGAACACCGCGCGTCGCGATGCCCGGATCGCCTGTGCCTTGACCTCGCTGACCGCCGGGTCGGGCGTGGTCAGACCGTGTTCGCGGGAGATGCCGTTGGCGCCGATGTAGGCCAGGTCGATGACGAAGCCGGCCAGCATCTTCGTCGTCCAGTGGTCGACCGTCGCGAGGGTGCCGGGGCGGACCCGGCCGCCGAGGAGCAGGACCGAGGTGTTCTCGGCCTCCGCGAGCGCGCCCGCGACGGGCAGGGACGCGGTGACCACGGTCAGTGGCCGGTCCCGGGGCAGTGCCTCGGCGATGAGCTGTGGGGTGAACCCTTCGTCGACGAAGACCGTTTCGGCGTCCCCGAGCAGCTCGGCCGCCGCGGCGGCGATCCGGCGCTTCTCGGGCACGTGACTGGTGGCGCGGAAGGCGAGGGTCGTCTCGAAGCCGGCGCTCTCCACGGGGTAGGCGCCGCCGTGGGTACGGCGGACCAGGCCGTGGTCCTCCAGGGCGCGCAGATCGCGCCGTACGGTCTCCTTGGCCACGCCCAGATCTGCGGCGAGCGTGGTCACGTCGACCGAACCGGTGGCACGGGCGGCGCGCACGATGTGCCGCTGGCGGTCCTCCGCGGTTCCGGTCATGGGGTTACCCGCTTTCTTGCGCCGTCTGCCCGTTCGGGCCCTCGGGGGAAGTTGTACAGCGGGTGGGGCGCGGTGACGAGGTCTGTTGCGGGGGCGATGGTGACCGCGTGTGCCCGTTCGGGCGGGGTGGGCCTACTGGCCCGGTCGGTGCGGTCGTGTCGCGGTTGCCGGTTCGTTGTGGCTGGTCGCGCAGTTCCCCGCGCCTCTGCTGGTGCGCTGTCGCGGCACCATCAGAGGCGGCCGTTCCTGCCCGAATACGACGGCGGGCGGGCCCGTTCGGTGCCCGCCCGCCGTCCTGGAGCTCTCGCGCGGTGTCAGTACGGCCAGATCGGCGGGTCGCTCACGAAGTGGCCGCCGAGGTTGGCGTGGCCCACGTTCTCCGGGTCGAGGTCGCCCTGTTCGGCGATCAGTTTCTCGGCGTACGGCTCGGAGTCGTCCCGCGGTTCGTAGCCGAGCGCCCGCGCGGTGCTCAGGTCCCACCACAGGCGCGTGTTGGCGGACGAGCCGTATACGACGGTGTGGCCGACGTCCTCGGCGGTCAGGGACGCGTGGAGGAGACGGGCGCCGTCGGCCGGGCTCATCCACAGGGACAGCATGCGCACGCTGGTCGGCTCGGGGAAGCAGGAGCCGATGCGGACCGAGACGGTCTCCAGGCCGTGCTTGTCCCAGTAGAGCTGGGCCAGGTCCTCGCCGAAGGACTTGGAGAGGCCGTAGAAGGTGTCCGGGCGGTGCGGGGTGTCGACCGGGATCAGGGGATCGTCGCCCTGGGGGCGGGGGGTGAAGCCCACCGCGTGGTTCGAGGAGGCGAAGACGATGCGTCCGACGCCCTCCTCGCGTGCGGCCTCGTACAGGTTGTACGTGCCCTCGATGTTCGCCTTCAGGATCTTGTCGAAAGTCGATTCCAGCGAGATGCCCGCGAGGTGGATGATCGCGTCGACGCCTCGCACGGCCTCGCGCAGGGCAGCCCTGTCGGTGAGGTCCGCGGTGATCGCGTCCGGTTCGCCCTCGATGGGGAGCAGGTCGAGCAGGCGCAGTTCGTAGCCGTAGGACGGGAGCAGGTCCCGCATCAGGGTGCCGAGTCCGCCGGCTGCGCCGGTGAGCAGAACGGTGCGGGGAGCGGGCATCCTCGGGTCTCCTTGGGGCTCCTGGCGGGGTCTCCTGGATGTGACGGCCTTACGAGACGGCCGTATGCGTGTACAGGATTCACATCCGTGGACACGCTATGGAGGGGCGGCCTGTGCCGTCAAGTGTGACGTAGACCTGCGGATTCTGTCGCCTGGTTGGCCGTCGGTCGGCTTGACCCGCCCCGCGGTGGGCCCTTAGCGTGAAAGTGTTCAGAAATGTAGACGTGAATCAGAAGCGTGCACGACTGCATGCCCCAGGGAGAGCCCGTGACGCCAGCCCCTCTCGCCGCCCGACTCACCGTCCCGAGCGGTCCGCTGTTCTTCCCCGTCACCGCGTACGGCGACGACGGCTCGCTCGACCTCGACGTCTATCGCACGCATGTGCGCCGAGGTGTGGAGGCGGGGGCCGCGGCCGTCTTCGCGTGCTGCGGCACCGGGGAGTTCCACGCGCTGACGCCCGAGGAGTTCCAGGACTGCGTACGGGCGGCGGTGGAGGAGACGGCCGGGCGCGTGCCCGTGGTCGCGGGCGCCGGATACGGCACCGCACTCGCCGCACGCTACGCGCGTCTCGCCGAGGAGGCCGGGGCCGACGGGCTGCTCGCCATGCCGCCGTATCTGGTGGTGGCCGGCCAGGAGGGACTGCTGCGGCACTACCGGGAACTGGCCGCGGCCACGGCCCTGCCGGTCATCGTCTACCAGCGCGACAACGCCGTGTTCACCCCCGAGACCGTCGTGGGTCTGGCGCGCACCGAGGGGATCATCGGGCTCAAGGACGGGCTCGGCGACCTGGACCTGATGCAGCGGATCGTCAGTGCCGTACGCGTCGAGGTGCCCGGCGACTTCCTGTACTTCAACGGGCTGCCGACCGCCGAACTCACCGGGCTCGCCTACAAGGGCATCGGCGTCACCCTCTACTCCTCGGCGGTCTTCTGCTTCGCGCCCGAGATCGCGCTCGCCTTCCACCGGGCGCTCAACTCCGATGACGACGAGACCGTGAACCGGCTCGTGGACGGCTTCTACCGGCCGTTCGTCGAGCTGCGGGCGCAGGGGCGCGGGTACGCCGTCTCGCTCGTGAAGGCCGGGGTACGGCAGACCGGGCTCGATGTCGGGGAGGTCCGGCCGCCGCTGCACGAGCCGACCGAGGATCATATGAAGCAGCTCGCGCGGCTCGTGGAGCGTGGCTACGCGCTGCTCAGGGCCGAGTCCGGGGCGGCGGGCACGGGGGCAGAAGCTGATTCCAGGTCCGAGTCCGAGTTCGAGGAGAGCGTGTGAAGGCGTCCGCATTCGTCTATCCCTGGGACGTCAACGGCGACCCCGACGCCGCCCGGCGGATCGCCGCGCTCGGCGTGGAACAGGTGACCCTCGCCTCCGCGTACCACTCCACGCGCGCGTTGACCCCGCGTCACCCGCGCCACCGCATCGTCACCGCCGAGCACGCGGCCGTGCTGTACCCCACGGACGAGCGCTGGGGGGGCCGCGAACTGCGGCCGTACGCCGCCGGGGCCTGGGCCCCCGGTGACGCGTACGGCGAGGCCTCCGCCGCTCTCGCCGACGCGGGTCTCGACGTACACACGTGGGTCGTCCTCGCCCACAACTCCCGCCTGGGCGCCGACCGTCCGGACACCTCCGTGGTCAACGCCTACGGGGACCGCTACCCCTGGGCGCCCTGCATCGCACAGCCCGCCACGCGCGCGTACCTCGTCGAGCTCGCCGCCGAGGCCGCCGTCCGGCCCGGCGCGCGCGGTACGGAACTGGAGTCCCTCGGCTGGTACGGACTCACGCATCTGCACGCCCACGACAAGACCGGCGCCATCGGGCTCGGCGACGCCGGCCAGTATCTGATGGCGCTCTGCTTCTGCCCGTCCTGCCGGGCGGGGTACGGCGGCCAGGGCCTGGACCCCGACGAGCTGGCGGTGGCCGTACGCGCCGCGCTGGAGCCGCTCTGGCGGGGCGAGCCGGATCACGGGGGATGGGCCGGGGTCGAGAAGGCCCTCGGTGACGAGCAAGCGGCCCGCACGCGCGCGTGGCGAGAGGAGACGGCCCGCACGCTCCAGGAGGAGGCCGTCGCGGCGGTCCGGGCGGCGGCTCCGGCCGGCTTCCAGGTACTGCTGCACGCCGACCCCGTCTCGTACCACGTCGGTGCCAACCCGGGTGTGGACCCCGCGCACATCCTGTCCGTCGCGGACGGTGTGGTGGTGCCCTGCACGGGCGGGGCGGGCCTGCTGACGCCGTTCGCGGACGTGGAGCGGGAGGGCGGTGTCCTCGCCGCCAACTTCGTCGTGGTCTCCGGAATGGGCGGCAGCCCGGGCACACTCGCGGCGGACGCGGAGCGCGCGGCCGGCCTCGGGGCCACCGAACTGCGGCTCTATCACGCCGGGTTGGCATCCGACGCCGACCTGGACGCGGTACGGGACGCGCTCGCCCGGCGCTGAAACAGGCGGACCGAGGTCAGCAGCAGAGCAAGGGCACAACCGACGAGAAGCACCCGGTGCCCGACGAGTTCGACGAGCACCGCGCCCACGGCCAGCCCGATCGCCGTGGGCGCGAACATCAGGGTGCCGGCGGTCGCGGCGGTACGGCCGAGCAGTTCTTCCGGGGTCTCCCGCTGTACGGCGGTGAGGCCCGCGACCAGGACGCATGGCAGGCCCGCCCCGACGGCCACCGCTGAGCCGAGGACCGCGAGGTCGGCGGGGACCGCCCGCAGAGCCGTGGCGGCGCCGGTCAGGGCGATCCCGTACGCCGCGAACCCGTGCTCCCCGAGGCGGCGCAGCAATGGGCCCGAGGCCAGTCCGACCGCCACCGAGCCGACGCCCTGGAGGACGTACAGCGGACCGGCGTACGCGGGTGGGTGGCCGAGTCCCTCGATGACCGCGTAGAGGGTGGCGGCGCTCAGGCCCGACAGGAGCATCGTCGTGCCGCCCGCCAGGACGAGCGGGCGCAGCCGGTCGTGCCGCCACAGGAAGGCGGCGCCCTCGGCTGTCCGGGTGCGCCAGCCGGTCGTCGGGGGCGGCGGGGCGCTCTCGCGGACGCGCAGCCAGGCGTACAGGAGCGTGGCGAGGACGAACGTGACGGCGTCCAGGAGGGCCACGGCGGGGCCGCCGTACGCCGCGTAGACGCCCGCGCCGGCCAGCGGGGCGACCAGCTTCATGCCCTCGTTCGCCGTCATGCGCAGGCCGTTGAAGTCACCCAGGAGCGGCTTGCCGACAGCCGTGGCGACCAGTGCCGCCTCCGCCGCGTCCTGGACGACGCCCGCCGCGCCGTACACCAGCAGAACGGCGAAGATGAGCCACACCCGGCCCGCGGAGCCGACCGCGAACAGGGTCGGCAGGAGTGCCGCCAGGGTCAGGTTCGTCCAGATCAGGAGCGGTTTTCGGCGGGTGCGGTCGGCGAGTGTGCCCAGCAGCGGACCCGCCAGACTCGGCGCCCACATCGCGAACAGACAGAGCGCGGCCAGGCCGTCCGAGCCGGTGAGGTCCTTGACCCAGATCCCGGACGCCAGCCACAGCGCCGACGTACCGAAGCCGGAGACCACGACCGCGGCGAGACAGAGCCTGGCGTCGCGGTCGCGCAGCACGCGCACCAGGGACCGGTTTCGAGTCGTCATGCCTGGTCATCGTGGGGCTAAGGGGTGGGTGGGGGGATCGGGAAGGTGCCTTAGAAAGGTGGTCGGGGAGGGGCGGGCGATGAGTTTCGGGTACCGCATCGGTCTACCGCCTGTAGTGCCGACCAGCCCTGAGGAGAAACCGATGACCGACCAGACGACCCTCGACCTGGGACCGCAGGCCCGGACCGTGGCCCGGCTCGCGGAGCGGGTGAGCGACGAGCGGCTCGCGGCCGGGACACCGTGTCCGGCCTACGCCGTGCGCAATCTGTTGGGGCATGTCGCCGGGCTGGCAGTCGCCTTCCGCGACGCGGCGCGCAAGGATCTCGGCGCTACGAC
Organism: Streptomyces sp. NBC_00576; assembly: GCF_036345175.1. Lineage (NCBI taxonomy): Bacteria > Bacillati > Actinomycetota > Actinomycetes > Kitasatosporales > Streptomycetaceae > Streptomyces > Streptomyces sp. NBC_00576. The sequence continues at coordinate 8,653,472 of NZ_CP107780.1, forward strand.
GGACACCAGCCCGGACTCCTTCGTGCCGGACATCGCGGCCGACTGGCGCGAGACCATGCCGAAGGCGCTCGACGAACTCGCCGACGCCTGGCGCGACCCGGCCGCCTGGACCGGTGAGACCCGCGCCGGTGGTGTGACCCTGCCGGGAGCGGTCGCCGCAGCCGTCGTCGCCGACGAACTCGTCGTCCACGGCTGGGATCTGGCCCGCGCCACCGGACAGGAGTACGAGCCCGATCCGGCCGCCGTGGAGGCGGCGTACGGCTTCCTGGCCGCCGCGGTCGAACAGAACGGCGGGGACGGCATCTTCGGCCCGGTCGTTCCCGTGCCGGACGACGCGCCACTGCTGGACCGGGTGATCGGGCTCAGCGGGCGGGACCCGAGGTGGACGTCGGTGTGATCGGAGGCGGCCGGTAGCTTCCGCCCGCGCGGCCTGCCAATCCCCGTACACCTGCCCGCGCCGCCCCGTACGCTCCCCGCATGCCCCTGAGCCTCACCGTCCTCGGCACCGCCTCTCCGCATCCGGCACCGGGACGCCCCTGCTCCGGCTATCTGGTGCGCGGCGGCGGCGGCGAGGTGTGGGTGGACGCCGGTCCCGGGACCTTCGCGGAGTTGCAGCGGCACACCGATCCCGCACGGCTCACCGCGATCTGGATCTCCCATCTGCACGCAGACCACTTTGCCGATCTGCTCGCCGCCGTCTACGGGTTCGCGTACGGCGGGCTCACCCCGCCCGCGCCGATCCCCGTCTACGCGCCCCGCGACTGCGCGCGCCGCCTCGCGGGGTTCTTCGGGCAGTCCAACCTCGGCTTCCTGAGCGGAATCCTCGACTTCAGGCCGCTGTACGACGGCCACACCGTCCGGCACTGGAACCTGCGCCTCACCTCGCGTGCCGTCTCGCACGGCATGGAGGCGTACGGGCTGCGTGCCGAGTCGCAGGGCAAGGTCTTCGCGTACTCCGGTGACACCGGACCCTGCGACGCGCTCGCCGAACTCGCCCGGGGGGCCGATCTGTTCCTGTGCGAGGCCGACATCGACCGGCATGGTGATGGCGATGGCGAACAGGTGCATCTGACGCCGGAGGACGCGGGGGCGTACGCGAAGGGGGCCGGCTCGCTGCTCATCACCCACGTCGGGCCCACGCTCACCGTCGACGCTGCCACCGACCGTGCGGCCGCTGTTTTCGGCGGACCCACCGACAGCGCGTACGAAGGCACCACGAAGATCATCTGATCGCGTCATCTCAACTTCCTTTGTCAGAAGCGTTGACGAAACACGGCGTCCCTCCTACCTTCAAGCCGTCGTACTTCGTACGTCATATATGAGACGCGATATGTGAGATCCGATACGCGAGATCTGATCCGGTGGATCCGATCCGTCAAGATCCGAGAGGCACGCATGACCTCTGTGCCCACGCCGATCCCGTCCCGCACGCAGTTCGTGCAGGAAGGGATCAAACACCGCATCCTCACCGGGCAGTTGACGCCGGGTCAGGCCCTGGTCGAGACCGAGCTCGCCGCACAGTTCGGGGTGTCCAAGACCCCGGTGCGCGAGGCGCTCAAGACGCTGGCCGGCACCGGGCTCGTCGTGATGAACCAGTACAAGGGCGTCACGGTGCGCATGGTGGACGCGGACATGGCGCGCGAGGTCTACGACGTACGGCTGCTCCTGGAGCCGGAGGCCCTCAGGCGTTCCGTACGCAGAGGGGCCTCGCTCGATGTCGCCCGGGACGCGCTCACCCGGGCCGACCAGGCCACCGACACCGCTGAACGCTCCCTGGCCAACCGGGAGTTCCACCGCTCTCTCTACGTCCGCTGCGGCAATCCGCTGCTCGGCCGGATGCTCGACGAGGTGCGCGACCAGGCCGCCCTGGTTTCCGCCGTCGCCTGGGCTGCCAACCCCTCCTGGGAGCGGGAGGCGGACGAGCACCGGGAGATCCTGCGGCTCGCGCTCGCCGGTGACTCGGACGGCGCGGCGCGCGCCCTGCACGCCCATATCGAGTCGTTCGTGCAACGGGCTTTCCCCGCCGGGGAGTCCGAGGTCCAGGGAAAGGACGGTCAGGAATGAGCGGCGTGGCGTTCGAGACCCAACGGGCGGCCCTGGCCGACGTGGTGGCGATCCCGGTGACCCCGTTCGCCGAGGACGGCTCCGTCGACCAGAGTGCCCACCGGGCCCTGCTGCGCCGACTGCTCGACGGCGGCATCAACACCCTCACCCCGAACGGCAATACGGGCGAGTTCTACGCCCTCAACCCCGAAGAGCGGCGCCTCGTCACCGAGTTGACCATCGACGAGACCGGCGACCGGGCCGTGATCCTCGTCGGCGTCGGGCACGATCTGCCGACCGCCGTCGCCGCCGCCTTGCACGCACAGGACCACGGGGCCGCGATGGTGATGGTCCATCAGCCCATTCACCCGTACGTCTCCGAGGGCGGCTGGGTCGACTACCACCGGGTCATCGCCGAGGCGGTACCCGAACTCGGGGTCGTCCCGTACATCCGCAACGCTTCGCTGAGCGGTCTGCGGCTCGCCGAACTCGCCGACGTCTGCCCGAACGTCATCGGCGTGAAGTACGCCGTCCCCGACGCCGCTCGATTCGCGGCCTTCGCGCGGGACGCCGGGCTCGAACGCTTCGTGTGGGTGGCCGGACTCGCCGAGCCCTACGCACCCTCCTACTTCTCGGCCGGCGCCACCGGGTTCACCTCCGGCCTGGTGAACGTCGCCCCGGCCGTCTCGCTGAACATGATCGAAGCGCTTCGATCGGGTGACTATCCGGCCGCCATGAAGGTCTGGGAGCAGATCCGCCGCTTCGAGGAGCTGCGCGGCGCGAACGCCTCCGCGAACAACGTGACCGTAGTCAAGGAGGCCCTCGCCTCCCTCGGCCTCTGCCGTCGCGACGTCCGCCCGCCGAGCCGCGCGCTGCCCGAGGACGACCGCGCCGAGGTCGCCGCGATAGCCGCCGGGTGGTCCATATGAAGCCCGCCCAGGCACGAAAAGCGCCGGAAGAGCTGAGGAGTCATCAGTGGTACGGAACTGACGGGCTGCGTTCCTTCAGCCACCGGGCCCGTACCCGCCAGCTCGGATACCTCCCCGAGGAGCACCTCGGCAAGCCCGTCATCGCGATCCTCAACACCTGGTCGGACATCAACCCCTGTCATGTGCACCTCCGTGACCGGGCGCAGGCCGTGAAACGGGGTGTGTGGCAGGCGGGCGGATTCCCCCTGGAGTTCCCGGTCTCCACGCTCAGCGAGACCTTCCAGAAGCCGACCCCCATGCTCTACCGCAACCTCCTCGCCATGGAGACGGAGGAGCTGCTGCGCTCGTACCCGGTCGACGGGGCCGTCCTGATGGGCGGCTGCGACAAGTCCACGCCCGCCCTGCTCATGGGCGCCGCGTCCGTCGACCTCCCGGCCGTCTTCGTGCCCGCCGGGCCCATGCTGCCCGGGCACTGGCGCAACGAGGTCCTCGGCTCCGGCACCGACATGTGGAAGTACTGGGACGACAAGCGTGCCGGCCTCATCGGCGACTGCGAGATGACGGAGCTGGAGAGCGGGCTCGCCCGTTCCCCCGGGCACTGCATGACCATGGGGACGGCGTCCACGCTCACCGCCGCCGCCGAGGCACTCGGCGTGACCGTGCCGGGGGCGTCCAGCATCCCCGCCGTCGACTCCGGACACGACCGGATGGCCGCCGCGTCGGGTATGAGGATCGTCGAACTGGTCCACCAGGACCGCAAGTTGAGCGACATCCTCACCGCCGACGCCTTCACCGACGCGGTCACGACCGTCCTCGGCCTCGGCGGCTCCACCAACGCCGTGATCCATCTGATCGCCATGGCGGGCCGGGCCGGCGTACGGCTCACCCTCGACGACTTCGACCGCATCGCGCGGACCGTACCGGTGCTCGCCAACGTACGGCCCGGTGGACAGACGTACCTCATGGAGGACTTCCACTTCGCCGGTGGCCTGCCCGGGTTCCTCTCCAGGATCACGGACCTGCTGCATCTGGACCGGCCGACGGTCTCGTACGACAGCATGCGCGAACAGCTCGACGGCGCGCAGGTGCACAACGACGAGGTCATCCGCCCACGCGACAAACCGGTCGCGAACGAGGGCGGGGTCGCCGTCCTGCGCGGCAACCTCTGTCCGGACGGCGCCGTCATCAAGCACATCTCCGCCGAGCCGCACCTGCTCCAGCACACCGGACGCGCGGTCGTCTTCGACGACTACAGGACCATGCAACGCACCATAAACGACCCGGAGTTGGGCATCACCGCCGACACGGTTCTGGTGCTGCGCGGCTCCGGACCCAAGGGCGGCCCGGGCATGCCCGAGTACGGGATGCTGCCCATCCCCGACCACCTGCTCAAGCAGGGTGTACGGGACATGGTGCGCATCTCCGACGCCCGGATGAGCGGGACGAGTTACGGCACCTGCGTGCTGCACGTGGCACCCGAGTCCCATGTCGGCGGGCCGCTCGCGCTGGTGCGCACCGGGGACTCCATCACCCTCGACGTCGAGGGGCGGTCGCTCCAACTCAACGTGGACGACGATGAGTTGGCGCGCAGGCGGGCGGAGTGGACGCCGCCGGCCGAACGGTACGAGCGCGGTTACGGCGCTCTCTACAACGAGCAGATCACGCAGGCCGACACCGGCTGCGACTTCGAGTTCCTGGCCAGGCCGGGGAAGGTTCGCGACCCGTACGCGGGCTGACCGCAGCAGCGCACCCCTCTACACCTCTACACCTCTGCACACACCTGCACACACCTGCATAAAGAGAAAGCGCTTCCCGTACGACGCACGCACGACGTACCGAGAACGGAGAACAGTCATGGCCCAAGCCGCAGTCGTGGCGAAACCGCCCACGCCACCCCGGCGGCGGCGTGCCTCCGCGACGCCGCGAAGGCTCCCCTATCTGCTGATCGCACCGGCCGCCCTGCTCATGGTGGGCTTCATCGCCTACCCGGTCATCAGCGTCTTCTACTACAGCCTGCAGAACTTCAACCCCACCAAGCCGTGGCGCAACGGCTTCGCGGGTCTCGACAACTTCACGCACGCCTTCACCGACGACCCCCAGTTCTGGGACACGCTGGTCTTCAGCGGCAAGTGGGTCGTCGTCGAGGTCGGCCTGCAGCTGATGTTCGGTCTGGCGCTCGCGCTGATCGTCAACCAGACCTTCGTGGGGCGGTCGATCGGCCGCGCGCTGGTCTTCTCGCCCTGGGCCGTCTCGGGCGTCCTCACCTCCGCGATCTGGGTGCTGCTCTACAACTCCCAGACAGGCATCACCCGTTACCTCGCCGACGCGGGCATCGGCACGTACGGCACGAGCTGGCTGTCGGACACCTCCACCGTGTTCCCGGCGGCGATCGTCGCCGACCTGTGGCGAGGTGTGCCCTTCTTCGCGATCCTCATCCTGGCCGACCTCCAGTCCGTCTCGAAGGACCTGTACGAGGCCGCCGAGGTCGACGGAGCCAGCCGGATCAAGCAGTTCTGGCACATCACGCTGCCGCACCTCAAGGACGCCATCGTCCTGTCCACGCTGCTGCGCGCGGTCTGGGAGTTCAACAACGTCGACCTCCTCTACACCCTGACGGGCGGCGGACCGGCCGGCGAGACCACGACGCTCCCGCTCTACATCGCCAACACCAGCGTCGACGCCCACAACTTCGGCTACGCATCGGCCCTGACGACGGTCGCGTTCGTGATCCTGCTCTTCTTCTCGATCGTCTACCTGCGGCTCAGCAAGTTCGGAGGGGAGAGCAAGTGATCACCAAGGAAGCCACCGAGATCGTGCCCACGCCCGTGGACGACATCCCCGAGCCGCCGCGCCCGCACAAGAAGCAGCGCCGCGCCTGGGACGAGGCCCCGCGCTGGCAGATCTACCTCCCTCTCGGGATCTACCTCGTCTTCACCCTCATCCCCTTCTACTGGATCCTCCTCTTCGCGCTGCGCCCGGCCGGTTCCACCTCGCTGGTGCCCTGGCCGATGACCCTCGACCACTTCGACAAGGTGTGGACCGAGCGAAGCTTCGGCACGTACTTCGAGAACAGCATCCTCGTCGGCCTCGCCACGCTGGTGATGACGACGCTCGTCGCCCTGGCCGGCGGTTACGCCCTCGCCCGCTTCGACTTCAAGGTCAAGCGCGCCTTCATGCTGGCCCTGCTCTGCTCCCAGTTCGTGCCGGGCGCCCTGCTGTTGGTGCCGCTGTTCCAGATCTTCGCCGAGCTCCAGATGATCAACTCGCTGGGTGCGGTCATCATCGCCGAGACGGTCTTCCAGCTCCCGCTGTCGATGATCCTCATCAGCGGCTTCATCAAGAACGTGCCGTACACGCTGGAGGAGGCGGCCTGGGTCGACGGCTGCAACCGCTTCACCGCGTTCCGGATCGTCGTACTGCCGTTGCTGCGGCCCGGGTTGATCGCCGTTGGCTCCTTCGCCTTCGTGCACTCATGGAACCACTTCCTGTTCGCCCTGATGTTCCTCAGCGACCAGGGCAAGCAGACCATCCCGGTCGGCCTCAACACCCTGATGAGCGCGGACAGCGTCGACCTGGGCGCCCTCGCGGCGGGCGGCATCATCGCCGCCGTACCCGTGGTCATCGTCTTCGCCTTCATCCAGAAGTGGCTGATCACCGGCTTCAGCGCGGGGGCGGTGAAGGGATGAGACGCCTCATTCAAGTGGCCGCCGCCATCGGCTTGTTGGGTGCCGTGCTGAGCACCCCGGCCGGGGCCGAGGCCCGTGACCTCAGCCGCGACACGCTGCCCGCGAACGACGGCTGGGCCGCCGCCGACGGTGGCACCACCGGCGGCGCGGCGGCGGACGACGCGCACGTGTTCACCGTACGCAGCCGCGGCGAACTCGTCCGCGCCCTCGACGGTGGCAGCGCCACTCCGAAGATCATCCGGGTCGCGGGGACGATCGACGCCAACTCCACTGACAGTGGCGGCCACTTGAGCTGCGGCGACTATGCGAAGGGCACCGGCTACGGCGTCGCGAAGTACCTCGCCGCGTACGACCCCCGCACCTGGGGTTCCGCCAAGCCGAGCGGGGCGCAGGAGGAGGCCCGGCAGGCCGCGGCGGCCCGGCAGGCCGAGCGGGTCGTACTGCCCGTCGGGTCCAACACGACCATCGTCGGGCTCGGTTCGGGCGCCGTCCTCAAGGGGGCGAGCCTCCAGGTCAAGAACGCGGACAACGTGATCGTCCGCAACCTCGAACTCCGCGACGCCTACGACTGCTTCCCCGTCTGGCAGCCCAACTCCGGTGGGCTGGGCGACTGGAAGACGGCATACGACACCATCTGGCTGAACGGCGCCACCCATGTGTGGGTCGACCACGTCACCGCCTCCGACAAGGGGCACCCCGACGCCGACGAGCCCACCTACTTCGCCCGCAACTACCTGCGCCACGACGGACTGTTGGACATCACCAACGGTTCCGACCTGGTCACCGTCTCCTGGAGCCGGTTCGCCGACCACGACAAGGCGATGCTCATCGGCTCCGGCGACACGGCCACCGGCGACCGCGGGAAACTCCGCGTCACCCTGCACCACAACGAGTTCCGCTCCGTGACGCAGCGAGCCCCGCGCGTCCGCTTCGGACAGGTGCACGTCTACAACAACCGGTACCTGATCGACCACGGCGACGACTACCGCTACTCCCTCGGCGTCTCCACCGAGTCCGCCGTGTACGCGGAGAACAACGCCTTCACCACCCCCGGACACGTCGAGGTCGCCGACCTGGTCAAAAGCTGGAACGGCACCGCCCTGCACCAGACCGGCACCCTCTTCAACGGCTTCCCCGTCGATCTTCTGACCATCTACAACGCCTACAACTCGGGCAGCGAGCGCGACCTCACGGCCGACGTCGGCTGGACGCCTACCCTGCACACAAAGATCGACAGCGCCGACACGGCCGACCGAGAGGTGGCACGCGGCGCGGGCGCAGGGAGGCTCACATGAACACGACACCGCTGACCGCATCGACGGCCACTTCGCAGGTCACGCCGGTCACACCGGTTCCGGTGGTCCTCGCGGGAGCGCGCGGCCACGGCCACTGGCATCTCGCGAACATCCGCCGGCTCCAGGACAAGGGGCTCGTACGGCTGGCGGGCGTCTGCGAGCTGACGCCACTTACTGAAGAGGAGCTGGACGGTCTCGGCACGCCCGAGCAGTCCGCCGACTTCGGCGCCCTCCTCGACTCCACCGGCGCCGCCATCGCCGTGATCTGCACGCCGATCCCCACCCACACCGACCTCGCGCTCATCGCCGCCGCCAAGGGCGTGCACCTGCTGCTGGAGAAGCCGCCGGCGCCCTCGTACGCGGAGTTCCGGCGGATGGCCGACGGGGTCGCGGCGGCCGGGGTCGCCTGCCAGATCGGGTTCCAGTCGCTGGGCTCGCACGCCCTGCCCGCGATCCGGGAACTGATCGCCGAGGGCGCCATCGGCGAGGTGACCGGCGTCGGCGGGGCGGGCGCGTGGGCGCGCGACGAGGCGTACTACCGGCGCGCGCCCTGGGCCGGCAAGCGCAGGCTGAACGGCGTGGACGTCATCGACGGCGCCCTCACCAACCCGCTCGCGCACGCCGTCGCCACCGGGCTCGCCCTCGGCGGCAGCACCCGCGCCGAGGACGTCACCGGCATCGAGACCGAGCTGCTGCGCGCGAACGACATCGAGTCCGACGACACCTCGTGCGTACGCGTCAGCACCACGAACGGCGTGCCGGTCACCGTCGCGGCCACCCTGTGCGCCGAACACCCGGACGACCCGTATGTCCTCGTGCACGGCACCAGCGGCCGGATCACCTTCTGGTACAAGCAGGACCGCGTCCTCCTCCAGCGCTCGGGACACGGCCCGCAGGAGTACGAGTACGACCGCACCGACCTGCTGGAGAACCTCGTCGACCACCTCACCGAGGGAGCCGAACTGCTGGTCGTGCCAGACGAGACGGGCGCTTTCATGCGGGTCGTCGAGGCGATCCGGCAGGCCCCCGACCCGGCCGAACTCCCGGCGGACGCCTGGGAATTCGCGCCCGGCGAAACCCCCCGCCGAGTGGTCCCCGGCATCGACGGCCTCGTCGCGGCCGCCGCCGACACCCTCTCCCTCTACTCCGAGCTGGGCGCCTCCTGGACGCTGCCGAAAGAGGTGAGCACCTGATGAATCAGATGCCCAACGAGTCGCTGGTCCTGCGGGTCGCGGGCCGCCCGGTCGGCCGCTACACCGGCCGCCCGGAGCTGCCGCTGCGCCACGCGCCCCGCCCCTATCTGCACCCCGTCACCACCCTGGCCGGCACCGCTGTCACCGAGCTCAGCCCCGCCGACCACACCCACCACCTCGGCGTCGGTGTCGCCATACCCGACGTCGAGGGGCACAACTTCTGGGGCGGGCGCACCTATGTACGGGACCAGGGGCCGACCGAGCTGGACAACCACGGTGCCCAGCGGCACACCGCCTACCAGCTCCGCGACCCCGACGGCTTCGTCGAGGAACTGCGCTGGATGATCGGCGGCGGCGAGCTGCTGCGCGAGCGCCGTACGGTGGCCGCCACCGAACTCACCAGCACCGCCTGGGCGTTGGACTTCACCTTCTCCCTCACCAACATCACCGCCGCCCCCCTCTCCATCGGCAGCCCCGCCACCAACGGCCGCCCGGGCGCGGCCTACGGCGGCTTCTTCTGGCGGGCGCGCAAGGAGGCCGGCACCCCCGACGTCTTCACGGCCGCCACCGAGGGCGAGTCGGCGGTCCACGGCACCCGAGCCGACTGGCTCGCCCTGGCCGGCACCACCTGGACGCTCGTCTTCGCCGGCGCCACCGAACAGACGCGCCGCGACCCGTGGTTCGTCCGGGCCGAGGAGTATCCGGGGGTCGGCTCGTCGCTCGCGTTCGACGAACGGCTGCCGATCGGCGCGGGCGAGACCGTCGTACGCCGGATCGTCACCGTCGTCGCCGACGGGCGACTCGACCGGAACGAGGCCGCGGCTCTCGTACGGAAGGCGGTGAGCGCGTGATCACCGGCGCCGATCTCGGTGACGGGACCTACCGCAACCCGGTCCTGAACGCCGACTGGTCCGACCCGGACGTGGTCCGCGTCGACGACGACTTCTACCTCACGGCCTCCAGCTTCGGCCGGGCGCCGGGCCTGCCACTTCTCCATTCCCGGGACCTCGTCAACTGGACCCTCGTCGGCCATGCCCTCGAACGCCTGCAACCGGCGGGCGAGTTCACGGTTCCGCGCCACGACTGCGGTGTCTGGGCGCCCTCGTTGAGGTATCACGACGACCGGTTCTGGATCTTCTGGGGCGACCCGGACCACGGCATCTTCCAGGTCAACTCCCCGGCGATACGCGGCCCTTGGACCAGCCCGCACCTCGTCAAGGAGGGCAAGGGACTCATCGACGCGTGCCCGCTGTGGGACGAGGAGACCGGCGAGGCGTATCTCGTGCACGCCTGGGCCAAGTCCCGGTCGGGCGTGAAGAACCGGCTCACCGGCCACCGGATGCACCCCGAGGGCACGGGACTTCTGGACGAGGGCAAGGTGATCGTCGACGGCGACCGCATCCCCGGCTGGTTCACCATCGAGGGCCCGAAGCTCTACCAGCACGACGGCTGGTTCTGGATCCTGGCCCCCGCCGGGGGAGTGGAGACCGGCTGGCAGGGCGCCTTTCGCTCCCGCGACTTCTTCGGGCCGTACGAGGAGCGGATCGTCCTTGAGCAGGGGGACACCGACGTCAACGGGCCCCACCAGGGCGGCTGGGTGCGCACGTCGGCTGGCGAGGACTGGTTCCTCCACTTCCAGCAGCGCGGCCCGTACGGCCGGGTCGTGCACCTTCAGCCGATGAGCTGGGGCGGGGACGGCTGGCCCGTCGTGGGTGACGCCGGCACCCCCGTCGCCGTACACCGCAAGCCTGATCTGCCCGTGCAGACGCCCGCCGCGCCCGCCACCGACGACGACTTCCCCGGCGGACGGTTCGGCCGGCAGTGGCAGTGGACGGCCAATCCGCGGGACGGCTGGGCCCCGCAGCACTCGGGGGACGGGCTGCGACTGAGCTGCGTACGCAGTGCCGACGCCCACGACCTGCGGAAACTCCCGAACATCCTCACTCAGCGGCTGCCCGGTGTCGAGTGCGTCGTCGAGGTGGAGCTGCGGCTCGACAGTGAGGAGCCGGGGGCCCGGGCCGGGCTTGCCGTGCTGGGCGACTCCTTCGGCTGGGTCGGGCTTGAGCGGGCGGACGACGGGACGGTTCGGCTCGTCCACCGGTTCGCGGAGTCCGTCGCCCAGCGGGAGCGGGACGCCGATCATCCGCGGGTGGCTCCTGAGGGACGGGTCCGGCTGCGGATCGCGATCGGAGCGGGGGCGCGCTGCCGGTTCGCCTACGACCTCGGTGCCGGGGGCGGCTGGGAGTCGTCCGGGCCGGTGTTCGCGGCCACCCCCTGGCGCTGGGTCGGCGCCCTGCTCGGTCTCTTCGCGCTCGCACCCGTCGGCGGGGGACACGCCGGCGCGGCCACGTTCACGCAGTTCAGAGTGGTTTCACCGTAACTCACCTTATTCGTATGCCTGTTGGGAGCCGCAATGACGCACTTCCCTAGCAAGCGCTTACCGGGCGCCGGCGCCGGTAGACCTGCCGGCAGAACCCTGGCAGCCGTCGTTGCTCTTGTGGCCGCTCTGACCCTCGGAGCGGTCGGTGAGGGGACGGCCGCCACCTCCACGACAGGGGGCACCGCGACGGCGGCTCCCCGCTGGACCGACCAGGCCCACGGTTTCGCCTCCCTCGCCGGCGGCACCACCGGCGGTGCGGGCGGCAAGGTCGTCACGGTCACCGACCAGGCCTCGCTGGTGAAGTACGCGGCGGCCGAGGAGCCGTACGTCATCCGGGTCGCGGGCTCGATCGCCGTGGCGCCCTTCGGAGCGGATGTCGTCGTCGCCTCGAACAAGACGGTCATCGGCGTCGGCGACACCGGCGAGATCGTCCACGGCGAGCTGCACCTCAACCCCGGCACCAGCAACGTCGTCATCCGTAATCTGACGATCCGTGACTCGTACGTAGAGGGCGACTGGGACGGCAAGACGACCGACTTCGACGCGATCCAGATGGACACCGTCGACCACGTCTGGATCGACCACAACCGCTTCACGCACATGGGCGACGGACTGCTCGACATCCGCAAGGACAGCCAGTACATCACCGTCTCCAACAATCAATTCACCAACCACAACAAGGCGTTCGGGATCGGCTGGACGCCCAACGTGCTCACCCAGATCACCATCGACCACAACTGGTTCACGGGCACGAAGCAGCGCAACCCGTCCGCCGACAACTGCGCCTACGCGCACCTCTACAACAACTATGTGTCGGCTCAGGTCGCCGACGGTGACCCGGTCTGGACGTACGGGAACTGGTCGCGCGGCAAGACCAGGATGGTCATCGAGAACAGCTACTACGACGGTGTCCAGCATCCCTACCAGGCCGACGCCACCGCCGAGTTGGTGCAGCGCGGGTCGATCCTGAAGAACGTCAGCGGGCGGACGGACACGTGGGGCACCGCCTTCGAGCCCCGCGACTTCTACCCCTACCGGCTGGACCCGGCCGCCGCCGTACCCACGCTGGTCAAGCGCTTCTCCGGGCCGCAGCAGCGGATCGGCGCCGCGGTGACGCTCCACGTCCCTGCCGACTACCCGACCGTCCAGGCCGCCGTCGACGCCGTGCCCGCCGGCAACGACAGCCCGGTGACCATCGCCGTCGCGCCGGGCACGTACCGCGCGAAGGTCCTCATCCCGGCCGGTAAGTCGAACATCCTGCTCCAGGGGACCGGCCGAAGCCGCTCCGACACCGTCATCGTCTACGACACGCCCGCCGAGTACGGCGGTTCGACGGGCAGCGCGACCGTCCGGATCGCCGCGAACGACGTCACCGCCCGCAACCTCACCTTCAGCAACGACTTCGACGAGGCCGCGGTCGAACTGAAGGGCGAGCAGGCGCTCGCGATGAAGACGACCGGCGACCGGATCGTCTTCGAGAACACCGCCTTCCTGGGCAACCAGGACACCCTGATGACCGACAGCCCCAAGCTGGACGTGATCAGTCGCGTCTACGTCCGCGACTCCTACATCGAGGGCGACGTCGACTTCATCTACGGGCGCGCGACGACCGTCATCGAGCGGTCGGTGATCCGCGCGCTGAGCCGGGGCTCCGCCACCAACAACGGCTACCTCACAGCCGCTTCGACCTGGACGGGCAATCCGTACGGGTTCCTGATCACCCGCTCCAAGGTCGTGAGCGACGCACCCGCCGACTCCTTCCACCTCGGCCGGCCCTGGCACCCGGGAGGCGAGCCGAACGCCGTGGCCCAAGTCCTGTTCCGGGACGCCGAGTTGCCCGCCGCGGTCAAGGCCTCGCCGTGGACCGACATGAGCGGCTTCTCGTGGAAGGACGCGCGCTTCACCGAGTACCGGACGTACGGGCCCGGCGCCCAAGTGACCGCAGACAGGCCGCAGTTGAGCGCCACCGATGCGTCGTCATTCACCGTCGCCGACTACCTGAACGGTACGGATGGCTGGGCCCCCTACGCCCGCCGCTGACCCCCCACAACTTCATAGTTCCGATTGATCCAGAAGAGAGAGTGCCGACCAATGAAGATCAGCATCCGCAGAAGCAGGCGCGCGGCCATCGCCGTGGCCCTGGGTTCCGTGCTCGCCCTGACCGCCACCGCCTGCGGAGACGACGGCAGCGGAGCGGGCGGGGACAAGGGCAACGAGGGCTCGGGCAAGGGCCAGATCACCTTCTGGGACAACAACGGCGGTGTGCGTACCGACGTCTGGAAGGAGATCATCGCCGACTTCGAGAAGGCCAACCCCGACATCAAGGTCAAGTACGTCGGGATACCGTCCGACAGCATCCAGTCCAAGTACGACACCGCGATCCAGGGCGGCGGACTGCCCGACGTCGGCGGGGTCGGCGCGGCCATGCTCGCCGGCGTCGCCGCACAGAACGCCCTGGAGCCGCTGGACGACCGGCTCAAGGACAGTTCGCTGAACGGCAAGCTGACCCCGGGCATGATCGACAGCGTGCGCAGCGCGGGCGGCGGCGACGAACTCTTCACCATCCCGACCTCCGCGAACAACGGCACGCTCTGGTACCGCACCGACCTGTTCGAGGCGGCGAAGCTGGACCCGCCGACGACCTGGTCGAAGTTCTACGCCGCCGCCGACAAGCTCACGGACGCGAGCAAGAACAAGTTCGGTTACACCATTCGCGGCGGTGAGGGGTCGATCGCACAGGCCCTGGACGCGATGTACGGGCAGTCCGGCATCACGTCGTTCTGGAAGGACGCGAAGACCACCGTCAACGACCCGAAGAACGTCGAGGCGCTGGAGAAGTACACCGCGCTGTTCAAGAAGGACACTCCGTCCGCCGACGTCAACAACGACTTCAAAAAGATGGTCGCCCAGTGGGACAGCGGCGACATCGGCATGCTGAGCCACAACCTCGGCTCCTACCAGGACCACCTGAAGGCGCTGGACGGCAAGTTCCGCGGAATTCCGAACCCGACGCAGGACGACGGGACCCGGGTTCAGGTCTCCAACCCCGTCGACGGGCTGGGGCTGTTCAAGTCCAGCAAGAACAAGACGGCCTCGTGGAAGTTCATCGAGTTCGCCGTCTCGCACGCGTCCAACAGCAAGTGGAACGAGTCTGCCGGCGCCATTCCCTCCAACACGGAGGCGGCGAAGGACGCGTGGATCCAGTCCGCGGAGGCGACGAAGCTGGCGGCCGAGTCGCTGAACAGCGGCACGATCAAGATCGTCCAGTTGCCGTACTACCTGCCCGACTGGAACACGATCTCGAAGGCGGACAACGAGCCGAACTTCCAGAAGGTGCTGCTGAAGAAGATGAGTGCGAAGGAATTCCTGGACACGTTGGCCGACCAGCTGAACGCTGCGCAGGCTGAGTGGAATGAGCAGGTGGGCTAGGGCCAGGTCGTTTTTTGGCCGCGGGTCGTCCGTGGCTGGTCGTGCCCCGCGGCGGAGCCGCAAATAGATACAGCCCCGCGCCCCTGAAAACGGGGCGCGGGTCCCCTGCCCCCTTTTGAAAGGCACAACGTCGTGTCGCTTAGCCGTAGACAGGTGGCCGCAGCTGCTCTTGCTGCCGTCCCTCTCGCTGTCGCCGCCTCGGAAAGCGCCTCGGCGCATTCCGGTCGTCGTTCTCGCACCCTCTACATCGCCGGTGATTCCACCGCCGCCCAGAAATACGCTGACGCCGCCCCGGAGACCGGGTGGGGAATGGCGCTTCCCTTCTTTCTGGGGAAGGGGCTGGAGGTTTCCAATCATGCGGTGAACGGGCGTAGTTCCAAGAGTTTCTTCGACGAAGGGCGGCTGGACGCCATTCTCGAAGTCATCGCCCCCGGTGACTTCCTGCTCATCCAGTTCGGGCACAACGACGAGAAGAGCGCCGATCCCGTCCGTTACACCGAGCCCTGGTCCACGTACCAGGACTATCTGCGGCTGTACATCGACGGTGCGCGGGCCCGTGGTGCCCGGCCGGTGCTCGCCACCTCCGTCGAGCGGAGAAAGTTCGACGCGAGCGGCAACGCACTGCCGACCCACGGCGACTACCCGGCGGCGATGCGTGCGCTCGCCGAGGAGGAGCGCGTGGCGCTGCTCGACATCCAGGCCCTGTCGATCGCGCTCTGGCAGGAGTTGGGGGTCGAGGAGACGAAGAAATACTTCAACTGGACAGCGACCGAGCAGGACAACACGCACTTCAATCCGCCGGGTGCCATCGCCGTGGCCCGGCTCGTCGCAGCCGGACTGGTGCGGCGCCGGGTGCTGGCGCACCGGGACGTGCGCCGCCTCGACGACGTGATCCCGGAGTCCTGGATCACCTGGCCGCCGGCCGTCGTCTAGCCACTCCGAACGACCCCTCAAGCCTTTCCCCGCCTGTTCCTCCAGAAGGAGAGCCGCACCATGAACGCTCGCGCATGTCATGATCATGTCACCATGAAGGCCGCCGTCCTGCTCGGCTGCACCGCCCTCGTCCTCACCGTCACCGGCCCCGCCGCCCAGGCCGCCGCTCCGGCCCGTGACCTCGGCCACCAGACCCTCGCCGCCGGTGACGGCTGGGGGTCCGACGCGGGTGGCACGACCGGCGGTTCGGCCGCCGACGCCGATCACGTCTACACCGTCACCACCTGGGCGGAGTTCAAGGCCGCGCTGAAGGACGGCGGCAGCGCGCCCAAGATCATCAAGGTCAAGGGCATGATCGACGCCGTGTCCGAGGGCTGCGAGGCCTTCACCACCGGCGGGTACGACCTCCAGCAGTACCTCAAGGACTACGACCCGGCCGTCTGGGGCAACGACAAGGTCGCCAGCGGTCCGCAGGAGGACGCGCGGGTCGCGTCCGCCGCCAACCAGGACAGCGTCATCAAGGCCGCCGTCCCCAGCAACACCACGATCGTCGGCGTCGGCAAGAACTCCGGCATCCTCGGCGGCAGCCTCCAGATCAAGGCCGTCTCCAACGTCATCCTGCGCAACCTCACCATCGAGGCCCCCCTCGACTGCTTCCCGAAGTGGGACCCGACCGACGACAACAACACCGGCAACTGGAACTCCGAGTACGACGCCGTCGTCGTCTTCGGCACCGACCATGTGTGGATCGACCACAACACGCTCACCGACGGCCGCTACCCCGACAGCGAGCGGCCGAGCTACTTCGGCAAGGTCTTCCAGCAGCACGACGGGCTGACCGACATCGTGCGCGGCGCCAACTACGTCACCGTGTCCTGGAACTCCTTCAAGGACCACGACAAGAACATGCTGATCGGCAACAGCGACAGCACCGCCACCACCGACGGCGGAAAGCTCAAGGTCACCATGCACCACAACGAGTTCGACGGGATCCTGCAGCGCTCCCCGCGTGTGCGCTTCGGACAGGTCGACGTCTACAACAACAACTACGTGGTGGCCGAGGAGCAGGCGTCCGACTACTACCTCTTCGGCGTCGGCATCTCCTCCCAGCTGTACGCCAGTGACAACGCCATCTCCCTGCCGGCCGGCGCCAAGGTCGGCAAGGTGCTGAAGAAGTGGAACGAGTCCCCGCTCACCGCCAAGAACAACTACGTCAACGGCAAGCTGACCGACCTGATCGCCGTCCACAACGCCGAAATCCCCGCCGAGACGCTCCAGTCGGGCGCCGGCTGGACACCCACCCTCCGCACGAAGGTCGACTCGCCGCGCGCCGTGCCGAACGTCGTCAGCCGCGGTGCGGGCGCTGGCAAGGTCTGCTGATCATGATCAACCCCGAACTCCGGTTCAACAGAAGGTCGTTCGTCGTCGCGAGCACCGGGGCCGCACTGGCCCTGGGGCTCGCGGCCCCCGCCCGCGCGGCCGGCCGCACCCGCTTCGGCCGCTACGGCTCCCCGTCCCGCCGCCTGACCGAGCAGACCCTGTACGTCGACGCGTCCGGCACCGGCGATTTCACCACCGTCCAGGCAGCGGTAACCGCCGTGAGCGGCACCGGATTCACGCTGGTCGTCGCACCGGGCGTCTACCGCGAGACCGTCGCCGTCACCGCCACCCGTACGGAACTGACCCTGATCGGCGCCTCCGAGAACCCGCGCGACGTCGTCATCGTCTACGACAACGCCGCCGGCACCCCCAAGCCCGGCGGCGGCACCTACGGCACCACCGGCTCCGCCACCACCCTCGTGCAGGCCGCCGGCTTCACGGCCCGCTGGATCACCTTCGCCAACGACTGGCTCCGCGCCGACCACCCGGAGATCGCGGGGACCCAGGCCGTCGCCATCAAGGTGCAGGGCGACCGCTCGGCGTTCCACCACTGCCGGTTCCTCGGCCACCAGGACACCCTGTACGCCGACTCGATGAGCCGTGAGGCGTACGCCCGGCAGTACTTCGCGCACTGCTACGCCGAAGGCGACGTCGACTTCGTCTTCGGCCGCGCCACCGCCGTGTACGAGCGCTGCCACTTCCGCACCCTCAACCGCACCGACCTCACCGGCACCCCCTACGGCTTCGTCCTCGCGCCCTCCACCGTGGGCACCAACCCGCGCGGATACCTGGTCACCGGCAGCCGCGTCACCAGTGAAGCCCCGGACGCGGCCTACAAGTTGGCCCGCCCCTGGGTGCCCAGCTCCGACACCACCGCCCGCCCGATGCTCACCGTCCGGGACACCCACCTCGGCCCCGGCATCGACGCGGTCGCGCCCTACACCAACATGTCGGACACCTACCCGTGGCAGAGCCAGCGGTTCGCCGAGTACCGGAACACGGGCCCGGGAGCGAAGGTCGTCGTCGCCGAGAACCGTCCCCAACTCACGGTCGCCGAGGCCGAGTCGGCGACCCGCGAGGCGTACCTCGGCGACTGGGCGCCGTGGCAGGGGCGGTGGTGCTGAGATGCGCCGACGTACGCTGCTCACCGGAATCGCCGGAGGGCTGATCGCCACCGGTACGGCTCCCGCGTCAGCGTCCCCCGCCCGCCGTGTCCTGCACGTCCGCCCCGGCGGCTCCGTCCAGGACGCGGTGGACGCGGTGGTCGCGGCGGGCGGCACCGGCCGGACGATCGTCGTGCACCCGGGGACGTACCGGGAAGTCGTCAACATCCCTGCCCAGGCAGCCGGGTTGACGATCCGTGGCGCCACCCGCGACCCGCGCGACACCGCCATCGTGTACGACAACGCCAACGGCACCCAGAAACCCGACGGTTCGGGCACCTACGGCACCGCGGGCTCCGCCACCTTCACCTCGGCGGCGCCCGGCCTGACCGTACGCGACCTGACCCTCGCCAACGACTGGCTGCGCGCCGACCACCCGGAGATCACCGGGACGCAGGCCGTCGCCGCGTATGTCACGGGGGACCGGTCCCAGTTCACGCGTGTCCGGCTCCTCGCCCACCAGGACACCCTGTTCGCGGACACGACGGCACTGACCGCCTTCGACCGGCACTACTACCGCGACTGCTACATCGAGGGCGACGTCGACTTCGTCTTCGGGCGGGCCAGGGCCGTCTTCGAGCACTGCCACTTCCACACCCTCGACCGGGACGTCGCCTTCAAGCCCGAGGGCATGGTCTTCGCGCCCGCCACGGCCCGCGCCAACCCCTACGGCTTCCTCGCCGTGCGCGGGCTGGTGACCTCGGGAGCGGAGGACGGCGCGTACAAGATCGCCCGGCCGTGGGTGCCGTCGTACGAGACAACCGCCTGGCCCTCGTTGGTGGTTCGGGACAGCTGGTTGGGCCCGGGCATCGACGCCGTGACCCCGTACATCAACATGCGCGAGGCCTACCCATGGCAGACCATGCGTTTTCGCGAGTACGGCAACTCCGGTCCGGGCGCGCTGATCCCGGTGCCGGAGAACCGGCCGCAGCTCACCGCGACGGAGGCGGGCGAGCATACGAGGCGGACCTATCTCGGCGACTGGTGCCCGTATGAACGGTCGTGATCCGGCCGTGGGGCGGCGGGCGTTCGTCGTGGGGGCGGGGGCGGCGCTGATCAACGGCGGCGCCGCCCAACCCTCCTACGCGGGCGCGGACGCCGACTTGGAGTCGGCGGTCGTTGACGGGCCCTTACCCGGCTTCCACCCGGCGCTCAAGGACGAGCTGGACTTCCCGCTCGCCTGGGGCCGGTCCGGCATCCGGGACTTCCGGGCCTGGCGCCGGATCGCCCGCGCCAAGGTGGAGGAGACGCTCCTCGTCGAGCCGGACGGCGATGGCACGCCGTACGGCCCGGAGTTCAGCGACCGCGCCGAAACGCCCGCCTACACAAGGGAGTTGGTGACCCTCGCCCTCACCCGGTACGAGCCCGTGCGCGGTGCCCTGCTCACCCCGCACGGCCCCGGCCCCTTCCCCGCCGTACTGCTGCTCCACGACCACGGGGCGAAGTTCGACATCGGGAAGGAGAAACTCGTCCGGCCCTGGTACGACGACACCCGGCTCGCCTCCGCGCAGGCCTGGGCGGACCGTTACTTCAGCGGACGGTTCGTCGGTGACGAACTGGCCCGGCGCGGATATGTCGTGCTGGCGCTCGACGCGCTCGGCTGGGCCGACCGAGGCCCCCTGGCCTACGACCAACAGCAGGCACTCGCCAGCAACCTGTACAACCTCGGCTCGTCCCTCGCCGGACTCATGGCCCGCGAGGACGTACGCGCCGCCGGCTTCCTCGCCGGGCTCGACCGCGTGGACCGGCGGCGGATCGCGGCCGTCGGGTTCTCCATGGGCGCCTTCCGCGCCTGGCAGACCGCCGCCCTCAGTGACGACATCGCCGCCGCGGCCAGCGTCTGCTGGATGACCGGGCTGAAGGAAATGATGGTCCCCGGCAACAACACACTGCGCGGCCAGTCCAGTTACTACATGCTCCACCCCGGGCTCGCCCGGCACCTCGACTTCCCCGACGTGGCGAGCATCGCCGCACCCAGGCCGATGCTGTTCTTCCACGGCGCCCAGGATCCGCTGTTCCCGGCGGAGGGCGTACGCGTGGCCCACGAGAAGCTGCGCGCCGTCTGGCGCTCGCGCCGCGCCGGGGAGCGGCTGCACACCAGGATCTGGCCCGACCTCGGCCATGTGTTCACCGCACCCATGCAGGACGACGTCTTCTCATGGCTGGACGCCGTCCTGTAACCCCCACTGCCCGCCCCCGACCGCATTCCCAACCCCCCACCGCTTCCCCACTCCCGTCCCCGTTACGACGAAAGGACCCGCACGTCATGCGTCGTATTACTCGTGTCAACAACTCCCTGACCGCTCTCGCAGTAGCCACCGCCGGTGTCGGCCTCGCGGTACTCGCCACCCCCGCCCAGGCCGCGACCGTGGTCGTCTCCACCTCCGCCCAGCTGAGCAGCGCCATCTCCAGTGCCACCGCCGGCACGGTCATCCAGGTGCGCGCCGGGACGTACTACCCGACGGCCACCCTCCAGTCGACGGCCAACGGCACGTCCGCAAGCCGTATCTACCTCCAGCCGTACGGCTCGGAGACCGTCAAGATCGACGGGTCGAACCTGCCCGACGGCGACTGGATCTTCAAGCTGACCGCCGACTACTGGAACGTCTCCAACATCACGTTCCAGAACTCGCCGGACAGCGCGGTCGTCTGCCAGTCCTGCGCCTCGACGGTGTGGAGCAACATCAAGACCATCAACGGCGGCGACTCCGGCTTCACGCTCACCGGCGACAGCACCACCAACAACACGGTCAGGAACATCGACTCGTACGGCCACTACGACCCCGCCAACCACGGCGAGAACGCCGACGGCATCGCCGTGAAGTTCGGCTCCGGCTCCGGCAACCTCATCACCGGCGCCCGCCTGTACAACAACTCGGACGACGGGATGGACTTCTGGTCCTTCTCGTCCCCCGTCACCGTCGAGCACACCTGGTCGATGGGCAACGGCAAG
Source organism: Streptomyces sp. NBC_00576 (assembly GCF_036345175.1). Classification (NCBI taxonomy): domain Bacteria; kingdom Bacillati; phylum Actinomycetota; class Actinomycetes; order Kitasatosporales; family Streptomycetaceae; genus Streptomyces; species Streptomyces sp. NBC_00576. Next base: position 8,674,856 of record NZ_CP107780.1, read on the forward strand.
AACCGCTGGTCCGACTCGGCGTTCGCGGGCGACGGCAACGGCTACAAGCTGGGCGGCGACGGCGAGACCGTGGCCCATGTCATCAACAACTCGGCTGCCTGGGACAACGCGGGCAACGGCTTCACCGAGAACAGCAACAAGGGCGCCATCGTCATCAACCGCACCACCGCCTACGCCAACGCCAAGTGGGGCTACTACTTCGCCACCGGAGCGGCCAAGCTCGGCAAGAACCTGGCCGTCAGCAACAGTTCAGGCTCGGTGAGCAAGGGCTCGTCGGTCACCTCGTCCGGCAACAACTGGGACTCGGGGATATCGACTCCGGCCTTCGCGTCGACGAACGCGTCGACCACCTTCAACTCCCGCGCGTCGGACGGGACGTTGCCCGCGACGACGTTCCTGACGACGGGCAGCAGCACGATCGGGTCGACGATGAACTGACCGCCCGTCGGGCCGTCGGGACGAGAAGCGAGATGAACCGAGGGGTGCGGCGTCGCTGCCGCACCCCTCCCTCCTCAATGGCTGGTTTCCGACCCCTATGGACTTGATATAGATCAGGCAAAAGGTCTGGCAACATCGAGGGTGACGCGCGTAGAAACCTGTCATGCATAAGTCACTCCGTTTCGCGACGCTCACCGTCGCCTGTGCCGTCGCCGGTGCCGCGCTGTACGGCACCGGTGCGGCCACCGCCGGTCAGTCCACGGCGAACTCCACCCACGAGCCCCACAACATCGGGCTCCTGGTCCAGGAGATCGACTCCTACTACGGCACCACGGCCGACAGCGCCGGCGTGTACCAGGCCTCCGCCACCAGCCCGTACGCCAAGGACCTGGCGCGCATCGAGTCCGCGGCGAAGAAGGACATCGACAAGGCGGCGCGCAAGGCGCTGCACAAGGGCAAGAAGCCCGCTGTCGTCTTCGACATCGACGACACGCTGCTGCTCTCCCTCGACTACGAGAAGAAGACCAACTACACGTACAACTCGGCCACTTGGACCGAGTACGTGGCCAAGGCCGACCGCCCGGCCGTCTTCGGTACGCCCGAGCTGGTCGCCTACGCCAAGGCCAAGGGCGTCGAGGTGTTCTACAACTCCGGCCTGAAGGAGTCGCAGCGCGCCGCGGCCGTCGCGAACCTGAAGAAGGTCGGCGCCGACATCAACCTCGACGCCGCCCACATGTTCCTCAAGGACGCGGCGAACCCGCCCGCCTACCTGAGCGCCTGCGCCACACCCGGCACCTGGACCTGCACGACCGTGCAGTACAAGTCCGGTACCCGGGGGCACATCGAGGACCTTGGGTACGACATCATCGCCAACTTCGGCGACCAGTACTCGGACCTCCAGGGCGGCTACGCCGACAAGACGTACAAGCTTCCGAACCCGACGTACTTCGTGAGCTGATCCTCAGTTCCTGACCGGTTTGATCGACTCCAGGGTCGGTACGACCGGCAGGATCGTCCCGTCGGGCGCGAACCGCATCCGGTCGATGGTGGTCTCCCGGTGCATGCCGTCACCGCCCGCCTTTCCGGGGCCGCTCAGGGCGAACCGGTGGTACACCATGTACCAGTCGTCGGTGCCGGGCACGTTCACCACCGAGTGGTGGCCGGTGGCCTTGATGCCGTACTCGGGGCGCTTGGACAGGATCGTCCCCCGCTTGGTCCACGGGCCGAGCGGGGACGGTCCGGTCGCGTAGGCGACGTGGTAGTCCTCGCTGCGGGTGTCGTCCTCGGACCACATGAAGTAGTACGTCCCCTGCCGCTTCACCATGAAGGAACCCTCACGGAAGTTGTCCGGGGTGATGTCCTTCACCTTCGCCGCGTCGAACGACACCATGTCGTCGTTCAGCGGTACGACGTACCCGCGCCCGTTGCCCCAGTAGAGATACGCCTGACCGTCGTCGTCCGTGAAGACGGCCGGGTCGATCATCTGGCCGCTCAACTGCCCTTTCGCCACCAGGGGTTTGCCGAGAGCGTCCTTGAACGGGCCCGCCGGGGAGTCGGCCACCGCCACCCCGATCGCCTGCTCGGCGCAGAAGTAGAAGTAGTACTTGCCGTTCTTGGTGGCGATCGCCGGCGCCCAGGCGTTCTTGTCCGCCCAGGACACATCGGGTCCCAGATCGAGGATCACGCCGTGGTCGGTCCAGTGGACCAGGTCCTTCGACGAGAACGCCTTGAACTTGGTGCCGCTCCAGCCCTGGAAACCGTCGGTGGTCGGGTAGATCCAGTAACGGCCGTCCAGGTACTGGATGTCGGGGTCGGCGTACAGCCCCGGCAGCACCGGGCTGCGGGTGGGCACCGCCTCGACCGTCCAGGTGCGGCGCGTCCCGTCCGCCGCCGTCACCGTGTACTTCTGCGGCTTGCGGAAGTCACGCCGCGTACCGGACGCGGGGCTCACCTTCGCCCCCGCCCCGACCCACAACTTCGGGGCCAGCCGGGCGAGTTCGGCGTCAGGCCGCATCGGCAGCACGACCTTGGCGGCCGCCTCCGTGACGACCGCGTACCCCTTCTGCTCACTGGCCGTGGCGTCCACGACGGATGTCGGGGTCTCCGGGTAGGCGGCCAGCAGCCGGTCGTACTCCGCCTGCGTCACCGGCATCACCGTGCCGTGGCGGGGGCTGGCGGGCAGCTGGTAGTCGGCGGACATCGTCCACTTGCCGGAGTCGAGATCGGTGGTCTCGAAGGGGACGTAGCCGCGACCGCCGTACTCGTCGATGAACAGGTACCACTTGTTCCCGGTGTTGGACTTGAAGACCGTCGGCCCCTCACCCCGGTCGATCGACCCGCTCCCGACGCAGTCGGAGACGAAGTCGTACGAGGTGTCCGTCAGCGAGGTCGACTTCTCCGCGGTGATGAACTTCGAGCAGGGGCTGGAGGAGGTGGGATCCCGCTCGTCCTTCGTGTAGCGGTAGTAAGTTCCCTTGTGCTCCACGACAGTTGAGTCGATCACCGAGTAGCCCGGGTCGTCCCAGATCTTCGGTTCGCTGAAGGTGCGGAAGTCCTTCGTTGTCGCGTACATCATCTTGTTGTACGTCGAGCCGGTGTGGTCGGGGTCGTCGTCGGCGTACAGCTTCGACGCCCAGAAGACGACGTACGAGCCGAGCTGGTCGTCGTAATAGGCCTCCGGCGCCCAGGTGTTGCCGGCCGAGTCGGGGGAGACCTTCACCAGGCGCTGGTCGGTCCAGTGGACCAGGTCGGTCGACTCCCAGACCATGATCGACTTGCTGCCGTGGCGCTGGACGTAGTCCCAACTGCCGCTGCTGTTCCGGTACATGCGCAGGTCGGTCGCGATCATGTAGAACTTGTCGCCCTTGGGGGAGCGGATCACGAACGGGTCGCGCAGGCCCTTCTCGCCGGTGGTGGAGGTGAGGACCGGCTTGCCCGCGTTCAACTCCCGCCAGTGCAGCGGGTCGTTGCCGCGACTGAGGGCGTACCGGATCTGCTCGCCGTCGGCGGTGCCCTCACCGGTGAAGTAGGCGAACAGGTAACCGGCGTACTTCTGCGCCGACTTGGGCTCAGGCTTCTGCTCGGACTGCTTCTGCTGCGTCACGGGTGGGGCTCCTGAGGCGGCGGGGCTGGGCGGGGCGGCGAGCAGGGCGAGAAGGAGGGCCGCCAGGGGGATGAGGGGGAGCAGGAAGGTGCGGGCGAGGTGGGGGCGCATGACACATCCTGTGGGAGTCTGATGGTTTCTGTTGAGTGATCGTCCTCGGAGTCTCACCAGCGGGGGACAGCGCGTCAATCGGTGCGGGCGAGGCCGGTGGGACCGAAAGTTTCGATTCCTTTCGTACGGACCACGGCAACCCTTTGCGGCCGGGTGGCGACAGGACAGCAGAGCCGGGCTGCGGCCCCACCTCATCGAGGCCGCAGCCCGGCTCACGTCTTGGGAACCGAACACAGTCCCAGCCCCGAGGAAAGGAGCGCCCCGTGCGCATCGGCACCATCGGCACCGGCCGCCACCGCAGAGCCCGCACCCTCTCCATCGCCGCCGCGGTGGCCCTCGCCTCCGGTGCGGGCGGCGTCTACCTCGGCCTCTCGCCCGACGGAGCGAGCGCTGCCGGTACCACGGTCACCGTGTCCAGCACCGCGCAGCTGGAGTCCGCGGTCAAGAACGCGAAGGCGGGCAGCGTCATCCAGGTGCGCGCCGGCACGTACTACCCGACGGCCACCCTCAAGTCGACGGCGAACGGCACGAGTTCGGCGCGGGTCACCCTCCAGGCCTACGGCAGCGAAAAGGTGCGGATCGACGGTTCCAGGCTGCCCGCCGGGTCCTGGCTGGCCGGGATCTACGGCGACTACTGGACCGTCCAGAACCTCACCTTCCAGAACTCCCCGGCCCAGGGCTTCGTCGTCACCTCGTCCGTCGGCGGGACCTTCAAGAACCTCGTCACCGCGCGCAACGGCGACTCCGGCTTCACCCTGCGCGGCGACGGCACCAGCGACAACCTCGTGCAGAACCTGGACAGTTACCTCAACTACGACCCCGCCAGCCACGGCCAGAACGCCGACGGCCTCGCCATCAAGTTCGGCTCCGGGACGGGGAATCGGATCACCGGAGTCCGCCTCTACGACAACGCGGACGACGGCCTCGACCTCTGGCAGTTCTCCACCCCCGTCACCATCGAGCACACCTGGGCCTTCGGCAACGGCAGGAACCGCTGGGACGACTCCGCCTTCGAGGGCAACGGCAACGGCTTCAAGCTGGGCGGGGGAGGCGCGTCGGTAGCGCATGTCGTCAACGACAACGCGGCCTGGGGCAACAACCTGCACGGGTTCACGGAGAACTCCAACACCGGCGCGATCGTGCTCAACCGCAACACCGCCTACGCCAACGCCCGGAGCGGCTTCTACTTCACCACCGGCAAGGCACGGCTCGCGAGGAACCTCGCGGTGAGCAACAAGGGCGCCCTGGCCAAGCTGGGCTCGTCGACCGTCTCGGCCGCCAACAACTGGGACAGCGGCGTTTCGACGCCTGTGCTGAAGTCGACGGACGCGACGATCGCGTCCGGCGCCCGTCAGACGGACGGCTCGCTGCCGGCGACCACGTTTCTGGCAGTGGCCTCGACGGTCATCGGGGCGGCCATGAACTGACGTACCGCACAAGGAGAACTGAGCCCCCGCCGGTCGTCACCGGCGGGGGCTCTCTGACTGGCCGAGGGGGGCTCAGGCCAGCAGATCGAGGCAGTCGAACGAGGTGCCCGGACTGAGGAAAGCCGAGCCGCTCGAACCACTGACGATGTTGATCTTCAGTACGTTGTACTGACTCGTGTCCGTCTTCCACGCACTACTAGGGACGCTGTACATGAACGTACGGTTGTTCCCACGATACGAACCCGTGGTGAGGGAGCGCGTCGAGGGCTGCGCGGGTGCCGAAGGAATGGCCGACACCCAGTCGTTGACGGTGACACGCGGGCGCCCGCCCGAGAAGGCGTCCGTCACGCCGATGCGCAGGGTGTGCGCGGCGGCGGCCTGGGCGGCCGTCAGTTTGAAGTACACGAGGATGCTGTCGTTGACGCCGTTCCACATGTACGCCGGGAAGGCCGCCGCCTGGGAGCCGCTGCCGATGGTGACGTTCCCCGTCCACTTCGCCGCGCGGGCGTCCGACGGGTGCGCGTACGTCATCAGCTTGGCGTTCTTGAACTCGCCGGGCGTACCGTCCCAGTCCCCGAGCCGCCAGATCGTCTTCGCGGCGGACGGGTCCCCGGTCACGGTGATGCTGTGCAGCGCGGTCGCAGCGCCCGCCTTCACCGTCACCGAACCGGTGTGCACGGCCAGCTCATCCTTGTACACGGTCAGCATGTACGTCCCCGGCAGCATCCCCTTGCAGGAGAAGGCGCCGGTGCCCGAGGCGGCCTTCGCCCAGTACTGGGCGTCCGCGTTCGCGAAGCCCACGGTGTACGGGTGCTTCGCGTCCATCCCCTTGATGCCGACGCCGGCCACCTTGCCGCGGCCGGCCGCCCCCACCCAGCCGGTGATGCCGAGCCCGTCCACCCAGGAGGTGTCGAGGCGGGCGGCGGAGAGGGAGGCCGAGGGTGCGGCACCGTCCGTGAAGGCGAGGACGTACGGGCCCTGCAGGCCGAAGCGTTCCTTCTCCGTCTGGGCCTGGTTGTAGTGCAGGATCTCGTACAGCCCCGCGCCCTTGTCGTTCGAGTGGCGCAGCAGCGAGCGGTAGAAGGGGCCGCCGGACGCCTTCTCGTGGTTGGAGCGCACGATCCACAGACCGACCGAGCCGGTGGTGAAGCCGATGTGGTCGTAGTCGATGACCCGCCGGCCCGAGTAGTGCTTGGAGTGCGTGGTGCCGTCCGCGCGCTTCCAGACGTCCCCGGCCTCGATGATCTTGTCTGACGCCTCGATCCAGGAGTCCGACCCCTCGTTGGGGAACATGCCCGGCTTGAGGCGGACGAGGAAGCGGGTCGCCGTGAAGGAGGCGTCCGCCTTGTTCGTCCACAGGTAGACGTTGTTCTGGCCGCTGCGCGCCGCGTACCACTGGGTGATCGCCCCGTGCGCGACCTTGACCAGGATCGTCGAGCCGGACTGCCTGACGGTCACCGTGGACGCGCCGAGCCCCGACTCGACGTGCGAGTGCCGGCCGCCGTAGCCCTCGTACTCCTTGCCCTTGTAGACCAGGGACGTGAGGTCGCCGGTCGACTTGGAGATCTTGAAGACGAGCGAGGCCCCCGTGTTGATCACGAAGTTGGAGCCGTCGTCGGTGTGGCCGAAAGTAGCCGCCGACGCGGACGACAGTAGACCGCTGCCGGCCGCCACCGCGGCGCCCGTGCCGACCACTCCCACGGCGGAAGCGGCCAGCAACCTGCGGCGACCGATATTTCTCCTGTGTGTGCTCAAGGCTGCCGGCTCCGTCGTGCTTGAAGGCTCACTTACTTGTACGTGATGTCAGATGGCGAGAACTTGCAGGTGGTTCCGTCCGCACCGCTGCCGATTTCGGTCGGTTCCTTGCTGTTGCTGTTGCCCTTGAAGCGCACACACGGCTTGATCTTCTTCTTGGGGTCGCCGTAGATGCGGATCCTGCTCAGCGTCGCCGTGTCGCCGAAGTTCGCGTTCACGCCGACCAGCACCTTGCCCGGCGCGGTCGCGTCGATGTCGCTGATCACGATCGTGCGCTTGTACTGCGTCTTGCAGTTGCCGCAGGAGCGCACCAGCTTGCCGAAGTTCTCGACGTGGAAGCCCGTGATGCTGAGCTTGCCGGCCCCGTTGAACTGGAACACCTTGTCGGAGGCCGACCTCGCGCCGCCGCCGATCACCTTGTACACGGCCGTCGACTTCTTGCTCCTGAAGGTGGCGGCGTCCTCGCCGACGTCCAGCCACCACACGTTCTCCAGCGTGCAGGAGCCGGTGCAGTGGACGCCGTCCGCGCCCGGGGTGCCGATGATCACGTTCTTGAGGACCGCGCCGTCCTTCAGCTCGAAGATCGGGTCCTGGCCCTCCTCCTGGCTGCCGTTGTCGAGCGCGCCGCTGCCGAAGAACTTCTTGAGCTTGCCGTCGAACGTGCCCGACACCGTGATCTTCGACGACACGGCCTGGCTGCCCTTGGCCGTCGGCCAGGTGGCGGTGGCACCGGCGGAGGACAGTAACGTCGTCGTCAGGACCGCCGCTCCCGTGAGACCGAGAGCGGCGGTGCCGGCGATCACGGCCCGCCGTCCGGTGACCCGACGGCGGTGACGGACGCGCTGTTCAACTTGTGCAGTCATGGACCGTGTTCCTTGGGGTGGTGAGGAGATGTGTGCGTCTCCTGGTCGCCACCCGTGCGGGAAGGGTTGCCGAGTCTGCGGAATTTCTTCACGAGTTGGGCCTGCGAGGGGCTACGCCTTCACGAATCGCCCTCGTCGGACTCGTCCTTGCCGTCCTGGCCTGCGAAGTCGCCCTTCACGGAGAGTTGTTCGCCCCCCGCCCCGGCCGTCGCCGTGTACGTGTCGTCCTTCGCGTCCCGGCCGCCGCGCATGTGGTTGTACTGGCCGGCGAAGACCCACTCGCCCGGCTGGACCGTGCGGCCCTCCTTGAGCACCCACGTGTAGACCAGGAAGCCGTCGCGCTCGGCGACCGTCAGGTCGAAGTCGTCCTCCGGAGGCGATCGCCAGGCGCCCGTGGAGGTGACCCCGCCGGTGTCGGCGACCTTCAACTCGACCGTGAGCGCGGTGAGTTGCTTGGACGTCTTGATGGTGACGTCGCTCTGCGCCCAGAAGTCGTTGCTGTGCGGATCGATCGAGCCGTCCGACCACAGGGGCCCGTCCTCGGTTCCCTTCGCGGCCGGCGCCGCCGCAGTGTTCGAGGCCTTCGGTGTCGGGGTGGGCGTCGGCGTGGAACTCGGGTCGTCGTCCTGGGCGTTGTCGCCGCCCGACGGTTCCGGAGCCGGTTGGACCGGCGCCCTACTGGTCGCGTCCGGTGACGGAGTCGGCATCGGCGAGACCGAGACGGTCGGATCGGCCGGGGTCTCGTCGCTCTTCACCACGGAGGCCAGCGCGTACCCGCCCATCGCGAGGATCCCGGAGACCGCGGCGGTGGCACCCACGACCCGAGCCCAGCCCAGGACCGGCGGACGCGTCGCCCGGCGCCGGGAACGCTTCTGCTCGGGACCGGCGGCCATGCCGCGCTCGACCCGCGCGAGGATGCGCGCGCGGTCGGGCTCGTACGCCCCGGCCGCTTCACGCAGCCCGGCGCGCAGCTCATCGTGCGGCGTCCTCATCGGTTCGTCCCTCCCGCTCCGCCGGTGGTGCGCACAGGAGTACGCACTCGAAGCGGGGCCTCGTCGGTGCCAAGGAGCCGCTGCAGTTCGGCCATTCCCTTGGACGTCTGGCTCTTAACCGTACCGACAGTAACGCCCAGCGCGAGCGCCGTGTCCTTCTCCGAGAGGTCGAAGGCGTGCCGGAGCACCACACATGCCCGCTTGCGGAACGGCAGTCTGCGCAGGGCCTCCTGGACGTCGACGACGCCAGGTATGTCGGGATTCTCCGTCTTCTCTTCCCGCTGCGACCAGAACAGGGTGATCCTTCGGCGCTCCCGGACCGCGCTGCGGATACGGGTCTTGGCCAGATTCGCGACCACACCACGCGCGTACGCCACCGGATGATCGGCGGCCCGTACCCGGTCCCAGCGGTGCCACAGGGCGAGCAGCGCATCCGCCGCCAGGTCGTCCGCGGCGTCCGCCTCGCCCGTCAGCAGGTGGGCCAGGCGGGCGAGTTCGGCGTAGTGCCGCTCGAAGAAGGCATGGAACTCCACGGAGGCTGCGTCGTCGACGACAGTGCCCACGGGCGACCTCTCCCCCTTAGATTCGCTGTGTTTTCCCAGGTCGGCGGCGGCTGCCGGCCGAAGCCGGGCGCCTGCACATACGGCCGCTGTGATGCGCCGGTGAAGAGGTGGTGATCGTTTGGCGCGAGAGCCGAGAGAGTATCAGGCATGCGTACGACGCTTCGACTGGTGTACGACGGGTCGATCCTGATTCCGTAACACGGAGAAAACCTGATAACGGTTCAACACAGGAACAATCCAGCCAGCACCCGCACACAGATCAATCAGGCAACTAGGAGTAACCGCAATGTCCGAACCACAGAAGGTGGCCGACCGACCCGGCGCCGCGCCCCCCGCGACGAACAGCGTCGACGGCTTCTTCAAGATCTCCGAACGGGGGTCCACCTTCGCCCGTGAAGTACGCGGCGGCTTCGCCACGTTCTTCACGATGGCCTACATCCTTGTCCTGAATCCCATCATCCTGGGCAGCGCCAAGGACAAGTTCGGCCACCAGCTCGACAGCGTCCAGCTCGTCACCGCCACCGCCCTGGTGGCCGCGGTGATGACGATCATCATGGGCGTCGGCGGCAACCTCCCGCTCGCCCTCGCCGCGGGCCTCGGCCTCAACGCGGTGGTCGCCTTCCAGATCGCCCCGCTGATGAGCTGGGACGACGCGATGGGACTGGTGGTCCTGGAGGGTCTGGTGATCTGCGTCCTTGTGGTGACCGGCCTCAGAGAAGCGATCATGCACGCGATCCCGGCGCCGCTCAAGGCGGCGATCGGCGTGGGTATAGGGCTGTTCATCGCCTTCATCGGCTTCGTCGACGCCGGTTTCGTCAGCCGTATCCCGGACGCGGCGAACACCACGGTGCCGGTGCAGCTCGGCGGGACGGGTGCGCTCAGCGGCTGGCCCGTCCTGGTCTTCTGTCTCGGCGTCCTGCTGACCATCGGTCTGATCGCGCGCAAGGTGAAGGGCGCGATCCTGATCAGCATCGTCACGATGACGTTCCTCGCGCTGATCATCAACTCGGTCGCCGACGTCAAGAGCTGGGGCCTGACCACGCCGGCCTGGCCCGACAAGATCGCGGACACCCCGGACTTCGGGTTGATCGGCCACTTCAGCCTGTTCGGCGCGTTCGGCGAGACCACGGTGATCACCGTCGTCCTGCTGATCTTCACCCTGATCCTGTCGGACTTCTTCGACACCATGGGCACGGTCGTCGGCATCACCGCCGAGGCGGGTCTGCTGGACGAGGAGGGCAAGGTCCCCAACCTGGGCCGCGTGCTGCTCATCGACGGCGCGGCGGCGGTGGCGGGTGGCGCGAGCTCCTCGTCCTCGGCGACCTCGTTCATCGAGTCGGCGGCGGGCGTCGGCGAGGGCGCGCGCACCGGCTTCGCGAACCTGATCACGGGCGGCCTGTTCGCCTGCGCGCTCTTCCTGACGCCGATCCTGACGATCGTCCCGATGCAGGCCGCAGCCCCCGCCCTGGTCGCGGTCGGCTTCCTGATGATGACCCAGGTCAAGCACATCGACTGGGACAAGTTCGAGATCGCCATCCCCGCGTTCCTCACGATCGCCGTGATGCCGTTCTCGTACTCCATCACCAACGGCATCGGCGCCGGCTTCGTGGCCTACGTCCTCATCAAGACGGTCGTCGGCAAGGCGAAGGAGGTCCACTGGCTCCTGTGGGGCACGAGCGTCCTGTTCCTGATCTACTTCGCGATCGACCCCATCGAGCAGCTCTTCGGCACGAAGTAGACGGGGGTGCAGGTACCCCGCGCGCCTTTGTTTTCAGGGGCGCGGGGCTGTACCAATTTGCGGCTCCGTGGGCGCGACAAGCCACGACGGCGCAGCAGCCAAAGAACTCACCCAGCCAGCGCAGCCTGCATCATCGCCTTGGCGACAGGCGCCGCAAGTCCATTCCCACTCACCTCGGACCGAGCCGCCCCCGACTGCTCGACCAGAACAGCCACGGCGACCTCCTCACCCGTGGACTCGGACTTCGCATAAGACGTGAACCAGGCATACGGCGTCTGGCTGTTGTTCTCCCCGTGCTGAGCAGTCCCCGTCTTACCCCCCACCGTCGCCCCGGCGATCTGCGCGTTCGTCCCGGTACCGTCGGAGACAACCGTCTGCATGGCGGACTGCAACTGCTCAGCCGTCCTGGAGCTGACGACCTCCTTCGCCGACGCCTCGGTGTCGTAGTCCTCCAGCACGTCACCGTCGGAGTTCGTGACCTGGGACACCATGTGCGGTGAGACCAGCTTGCCGCCGTTGGTTATCGCGGCGGACACCATGGCCATCTGCAACGGCGTCGCCGTGACGTCGAACTGCCCGATACCCGTCAGCGCGGTCTCCGACTTCTCCATGTCCGACGGGTACACGCTCGTGTACGCCCGCACCGGTACGTCCTGCTGCGCGTCGTTGAAGCCGAACTTCTCCGCCATCTCCTTGACCTTGTCCTGCCCGAGGTCGACGGCCATCTTCCCGAACACGTTGTTGCAGGAGTACTGGAGCGCGACCCGGATCGTGGCGTTCTCACAGGGCGCGTTCGGATTCTCGTTCGTCAGCTCACGGGTCGTACCCGGCAGCGGGTACGGGTCCGGGCTGTCCGTACGGTCGTCGACCGACCCGTACAGCCCGTCCTCCAGGGCCGCCGCCGCGACCACCAGCTTGAACGTCGAACCCGGCGGCAGCGGCTGCCGTATCGCCCGGTTGACCAGCGGTTTGTCGGGGTCCTCATTGAGCTTGGTCCAGGTGGCGCCGTCGCTCGCCCCGGTGATCGTCGAGGGGTCGTACGACGGCGTGGAGACCATGGCGAGGATCTTGCCGGTCTTCGGGTCGATGGCGACCGCCGCGCCCTTCTTGTCGCCGAGCGCCGTGTACGCCGCCTTCTGGACTTCCGGGTCGATCGTCGTGATCACGTTCCCCGGGGCGGCGTGCTCCTTGGTGACCGTGTCCATGACGGTCGTGAGTCTGCTGTCCGAGCCGTCGAGGACGTCCTTGTAGATGCCCTCCAGCTGTGTCGGCGTGAACAGCGGCGTGCTGTACCCGGTCACGGCTGCGTAGAGCTTGCCGTCCGTGTACGTCCGCTGGTACTTGAGATCCCCGCTGCCCGTCTCCTTCGAGCCGGTGACCGACTCGCCGGCCACGATGATGTTCCCGAGCGGGTTCGCGTACAACGCGATCGCGTTCCGCCGGTTCTCGCTGTCGTCTGCGAGCGCCTGAGCCTCGTAGAACTGCACCCAGGTCGCCCTGACCAGCAGAGCGAGCACGAGCAGCAGTGTGAAGACGGAGGCGCGCCTGATCGTCTTGTTCATCCCGCCTGAAGACGACCGGCAGCGATCGGAACGTTCCCCTCCGCCCGATTTCTCATGGCACATTCAGGGACCGCAGAAGGCTGTAGGGGACACAAAGGGATACAAAGGGACACGTGCGCCGTCGTGCGAGACGGTCAGGCCTCCAGCGTCAGCACGACCTCGTCGATCTCCGTGCCGCGCGCCTGCGCGTACCCCCGGTCGTGCCCGGACACGCGGAAACCGCACTTCTCCAGGACCCGCAGCGAGCCCGCGTTGTCGGCGGCGGCACGCGCGTGCAGCGGGCGTTCCGGGACGGCGGCGACGAGTGCGCGCAGGGCGGCCGTCGCGATACCGCGCCCCCAGTAGGCGCGGTCGATCCAGTACGTCACCTCGCGGGAGCCCGGCTCGCCGTACACCGCCGCGCTGCCCACCACGTCACCGTCGACGAGGACCGTGCGGTTCAGCACGTCCGGCGCGGCGCGGATCCGCTCCCAGTGGGCGTCGAAGGCGTCCCGGTCGGTCGGGTCCTTCGCCGTGAACGCGGCCATCCACAGCGACTCCGGGTCGTTCGTCTGCCGGAAGAAGACGGGCAGGTCGCTGTCGTGGATCTCGCGGAGCACGACGTCCGTCGAAGCCGAGTACCTCATCGCTCAGAGCCTCCTGGTAGCGAGCGTCAGCCGGTCGCGCGCGTCGAACAGGGCGTCCTTGACCATCTGTTCGTGGGCCGGGGTGAGCCGGGCGACCGGCACCGAGCAGCTGATCGCGTCCCGCGCGGGCGTGCGGTACGGGACCGCCACGCCGAAGCAGCGCAGCCCCAGCGTGTTCTCCTCGCGGTCCACCGCGAAGCCCTGCTCACGCACCAGACGAAGCTCTTCGATGAGCTTCTCCCGGTCGGTGATCGTGTGCTCGGTCAGCGCGGGCAGCGTCTCCGGGAGCAGCTTGCGGACCTGTTCGTCGGTGTGGGTGGCCAGCAGCGCCTTGCCGAGGGAGGTCGAGTGGGCGGGCAGCCGGCGGCCGACGCGGGTGAAGGGGCGCAGATAGTGCTGCGACTGCCGGGTGGCGAGGTAGACGACGTTCGTGCCGTCGAGCCGGGCCAGGTGGATGGTCTCCGTCGTGTCGTCGGAGAGCCGGTCGAGGGTCGGGCGGGCCACCGCGACCACCTCGTCGCCGTCGATGTACGAGGTGCCGACCAGGAGGGCCCGTACGCCGATGCCGTACCGCGTCCCCGTAGCATCCGTCTCGACCCAGCCGAGGTCGACGAGCGTACGCAGCAGCATGTAGAGACTGGACTTGGGGTAACCGACGGCCTCCTGGACCGACGCCAGGGAGTGCATGCCGGGACGTCCGGCGAAGTATTCCAGCAGTTCAACGGTCCGTACCGCGGACTTGACCTGCGCCCCGCCGCCTGTCTCAGCTGCCGACATCGACCTTGACCCCTTCGTTCGACGGGAAATAGTCTCCAACAGCATATTCATCATCAGAGACGGTGTTCAGCATATCGAACGCACCTGGTGAATGATGCAAAATCTAAGCACCACAAATGGCAACACAATCTGGAGGAACCCCCGGTGGCAGCAGCACCAGTCTGGAGTGTCGACCCCCGTACCGGGAAGCAGCGGGAGCAGGTTGCGGTCGAGGCCACAGCGCAGGAGGTGGACGCCGCCGTCCGCGCGGCGCACGCCGCCCGCCCGGCCCTCGTGGACCGTACGGTCCGCGCGGCCTTCCTGCGCAGCGCCGCCGAGCAGCTCGAAGCGGCCAAGGAGCAGCTCGTCGAGGCGGCCGACGCGGAGACCGCGCTCGGCCCGGTCCGGCTGACCGGCGAACTCGCCCGCACCTGCTACCAGCTGCGGGCCTTCGCAGACATCGTCGACGAGGGTGCCTACCTCGACGTCGTCATCAACCACCCCGACGACACCGCGACCCCGCCGATCCCGGACCTGCGCCGCTACAAGGTTCCGCTGGGCGTCGTGGCCGTCTACTCGGCCTCCAACTTCCCCTTCGCCTTCTCCGTGGCCGGCGGCGACACCGCGAGCGCGCTCGCGGCGGGCTGCCCGGTGGTCGTCAAGGCGCACCCGGACCACCCGGGCCTGTCCGAGCTGGTCGCGGCCGTCCTGCGCCGGGCCGCGGCCCCGCACGGCATCCCCGAGGGCGTCGTCGGCCTGGTCCACGGCTTCGAGGCGGGCGTCGAGCTGGTCAAGCACCCGCTGGTCGCGGCGGCCGGTTTCACCGGTTCCGTACGAGGCGGCCGTGCCCTCTTCGACGCGGCGGCGGCCCGTCCGGTCCCGATCCCGTTCCACGGCGAGCTGGGTTCCCTGAACCCGGTGGTGATCACGGAGGCCGCGGCCAACGAGCGCGCCGAGGCGATCGGTACGGGGCTCGCGGGCTCCATGACGCTGGGCGTCGGCCAGTTCTGTGTGAAGCCCGGCCTGGTGCTGGCGCCGTCCGGCGCGGCGGGCGACCGCCTGCTGAAGTCCCTGACGGACGCGGTCAGCGACACCAACGCCGGTGTCCTGCTGGACCACCGGATGCGCGACAACTTCGTGGCCGGGGTCGCCGAGCGCGCCGAGCTGCCCGAGGTCGAGACCCCGGTGACGCCGGGCGCGGGCGGCGAGCACACGGTCAGCCCGGGGTTCCTCACGGTGGCGGCGGACAAGCTGGCGGCGGAGGGGGCGTACGACCTGCTCCTGGAGGAGTGCTTCGGGCCGGTCACCGTGGTCGCCCGCTACGCGGACGACGCCGAGGCGAACGCCGTTCTTTCACGCCTGCCGGGAAACCTGACGGCGACCGTGCACCTCTCGGCGGAGGAAGCCGCGGGGGAGGGGCGTGGAGCGGAGATTCTGGCCGAGCTGACGCCGCTGGCGGGGCGTGTGCTGGTGAACGCGTGGCCGACCGGGGTCGCTGTGGCCGCGGCCCAGCATCACGGCGGGCCGTACCCTGCCACGACGTCCACGTCGACTTCCGTCGGCGGTACGGCTGTTGAGCGGTGGCTGCGGCCGGTGGCATATCAGAATGCGCCTGCCGCGCTGCTGCCTGTTGAGCTGCGGGACGAGAATTCGCTGGGGCTGCCCCGGCGTTTTAACGGGCAGTTGGAGCGATAGCGTCGTAGGGGTGCGGTGGATTTCGCGGCTGCGGGTCCGTTGTGGCTTGTCGCGCCCGCGCGGCGGAGCCGCATATGAACACAGCCCCGCGCCCCTGTCGGGACGCCCACCTTGCCCTGCGATAATCAGGTAATGGACTTGGAGCTTTCCCCGCTGCCCTTTCCCCTCCGTACGTATGGGCCCGATGGGCACTGGTCCTTCGAGGACGAGGTGCTCACCGGGTGGGCCGGGCCCCGACAGGACCGGTTCGTGTCGCCCACCGGTGAGGCGCTGGATCCCGCCTCCGACGCGCCGCGACTCCTTGGTTCGCCGGAGGGTGAGTTCCAGCTGATCGCCCGGGTCACCGTCGGGTTCGGGGCGGCCTTCGACGCCGGGGTGCTGTACGTCCATGTCGGCGAGCGGGCCTGGGCCAAGCTCTGTCTGGAGTACTCCCCGGATGTGCCCACCGTCTGCACGGTGGTCACCCGGGGACACTCCGACGACGCCAACTCCTTCACCGTGGACGGCAGTTCCGTCTGGCTCCGGATCAGCCGCACCGGCCGGGCCTTCGCCTTCCACGCCTCGCGCGACGGTGAGAGGTGGACCTTCATCCGCCTGTTCACCCTGGGTGACGAGAAGGAGACGGACTCGGCGCTCGTCGGCTTCATGACCCAGTCGCCGATGGGCGAGGGGTGTGTCGTGACGTACGACCACATAGAGTTCCGGCCGGAGTGGCCCAAGGACCTGCGGGACGGCAGCTGATGCGGGTGGTCCGGGCCGCGCTGCCGGCCGAGGCCGCCGCTGTCACGGAGCTGCACCTGCGCGCCCGGTCCACCTACTACCCGGACGGTCTGCCGGACGCCGACCGTGACTGGGTCGCCTCCTGGCTGACCGCCATCGAACGCCCCGACGCGCAGGTCCTGTGCGTCGTCGAGCAGGACCGCATCATCGGCGTCGCCTCCTTTCGTACGGCCGACGGCGCCCCCGCGGACACGGTCAAGCTCTTCCAGTTCCACGTCGACCCCGACCGCTGGCGGGCCCGCATCGGCACCGACCTGCACGCCGCCTGCGTCGAGCGATGGCGGGCCGACGGAATGCTGGCCGCCACCCTCGACGTACACATCGACAACCGGCGTGCCCAGGCCTTCTACCGCCGTCTGGGGTGGGTCCCGGACCCGGAGAACCCGCCCGCCGAGGGCGATCACCACCTCTTTCTGCGGTACGGAATGAAACCAGCCGTTTGAACGTTCACATAACCGCTGGAGAAGCCTCAGTAGCCGTTCGACCTGGAGAGAGCCGAAGACATGCGCGTGGAGATCTGGAGCGACATCGCCTGCCCCTGGTGCTACGTGGGCAAGGCCCGCTTCGAGAAGGCGCTGGACGCCTTCCCGCACCGTGAGGGCGTCGAGGTGGTGCACCGGTCGTTCGAACTGGACCCGGGGCGCGCCAAGGGCGACATCCAGCCGGTCCTCAAGATGCTCACCAAGAAGTACGGCATGAGCGAGGCGCAGGCACAGGCCGGCGAGGAGAACCTGGGGGCGCAGGCCGCCGCCGAGGGGCTCGCGTACCGGACCCGGGACCGTGACCACGGCAACACCTTCGACATGCACCGGCTGCTCCACCTCGCGAAGGACAAGGGGCGGCAGGACGAGCTGATCCAGCTCTTCTACCAGGCGAACTTCGCCGAGGAGCGGTCCGTCTTCGGCGACGACGAGCGGCTCGTGGAGCTGGCCGTCGCCGCCGGCCTCGACGCCGACGACGTCCGGCGCGTCCTCGCCGACCCGGACGCGTACGCCGACGCCGTGCGCGCCGACGAGCGCGAGGCCGCCGAACTGGGCGCGAACGGCGTGCCGTTCTTCGTCCTCGACCGCAAGTACGGCGTCTCCGGCGCCCAGCCCGTCGAGGCCTTCGCCCAGGCGCTCACCCAGGCCTGGGGGGAGCGGCCCGCGCCACTCAAGATCGTCCAGCCGGAGGGTGAGAGCGCAGAGGTCTGCGGGCCCGACGGATGTGCCGTACCCCAGAAGTAGCACCGGCCGGGAAACCGCAGGTCAGGGCTTATGTATAAGCAGTCCTTCGCGGTGTCGCGCAGAATTCGGCAATGGACGAGGAGATCTTCGGGCCGCACAGTAGAGGCATGGAGACCTTCGAGAACCTCCGCAACCTCGTCCGGGCCGAGTTCGCTCCGAAGAGCACCTATCTGAACACCGCGAGCACCGGCCTCCTCCCCGCCCGCGCGGTGGCCGCCATGCAGGCCGCCGTGCAGTCCGTGGCCGATGGCCGGCCGCAGGACATGTTCGCCGATGTGGAGGCCTCGCGCGCCGCCTTCGCCCGGCTCGTCGGGGTGCCCGACCGCAGGGTGGCGGCGGGCGCCTCGGTCGCCGTCTACAGCGGGCTGATCGCCGCCTCGCTGCCCGCCGGCGCCGAAGTCCTCACCGCCGAGGACGACTTCACCTCCGTCCTCAACCCGTTCCACGTACGCGGAGATCTGAAGGTGCGGACCGTGCCGCTGGAGCGGATCCCCGAGTCCGTCCGACCCGGCACCGCCCTTGTCGCCGTCAGCGCCGCCCAGTCCGCCGACGGACGCATCGTCGACCTGCCCGCGCTGCGCGAGGCCGCCCGCGAGCACGGGGCCCGTACGTATGTCGACGCCTCCCAGGCCACCGGCTGGCTGCCCGTCGACGCGGACGCCTACGACTACGTCGCGTCCGTCGCCTTCAAGTGGCTCGTCTGCCCACGAGGCGTGGTCTTCTTCGTCGTACCCGAGGACATGGGCGGGCTGACCCCTGTGTTCGCGGGCTGGGTCGCGGGGGAGGAGCCCTGGGACAGCTGTTACGGCCCGGTGCAGGAACTCGCCCACTCCGCAAGGCGGTTCGACGAGAGCCCGAGCCTGTTTTCCTACGCCGGGGCCCGCCACTCCCTCGCCCTGATCGAGGAGTTGGGCGTGGACACCGTACGCAACCATGACCTCGCACTCGCCGACCGTTTCCGCGCCGGGCTCGACCGACTGGGGCACCAGCCCGTGCCCGCGCCCGGCTCCGCCATCGTGTCCGTCCCACAACTCGGCTACCGGCAGGCCGAGTTGAGCCGGGCCGGCATCGAGGTCTCCGACCGGGCCGGAAATCTGCGCGCCGCCTTCCATCTCTACAACACGACTTCGGACGTCGACCGACTCCTGGACGTCCTGTCCGGCTGAACCGGTGGCGCGAGATCCCCAAGGACGCCAGGAAGGGCACCAAGGGGTGGTGGTGCGGGCGGAGTCGACGCCAGACAGGATTGTCAGCACCGTGAGACCGCCCGCCGACGCGGAACTGCATCGGCGGCTGGTGTACGGGGACGAGTCCGCGCTGGCCGAGGCGTACACGGCGTACGGCGGGCTGGTGCACGCCGTCGCCGCGCGCGTCACCCACAGCCCGGCCGCCGCCGAGGACGTGGCGCAGGAGGTCTTCGCCCAGCTCTGGACCCGGCCGTACGCCTTCGACGCGCGCCGTGGCTCGCTGCGCACCTGGCTGTCGATGCTCGCCCACCGGCGGGCCGTCGACCGGGTGCGCAGCGAGGCCCGGCACCGCAAGAACGCCCGCGCCGACGATCTGGCGCTGCACGCCATCCCCGACGCCTCACCCGGCCCCGACGAGACCCTCGTCCACCGCGAACGCTCCCTGCAACTGCACACCGCTCTCGCCGAACTCCCGCAGCCACAAAGGGAAGTGGTGCACCTCGCCTACTTCGCCGGCCGAACCTACCGGCAGGCCGCCGTCGAACTCGGCATCCCCGAGGGCACCGCCAAGACCCGCCTGCGCACGGCACTGCGCACCTTGGCGGAGACTTTGGCCGAGCCGCCCGACCCACACCTGTGGCGACTGGTCCACCTCGCCGTCCGTATCCTCGGCACGGCACTGGGGCCCGACGCACCCCCGGCCTCTTCGCCGTCACCGGCGGCGAGGAATGGGTGCTGGGCTCGGAGGACGAACCCGTACGGGCCGAACTCGTCCTGGATCCGGTCGACTTCTGCCTGCTGGTCGGCGGCCGCTACGCACCCGACGAGGTACCGCGCGGCGAGGCGGGAGACGGGACAGCCGTACGCGACGTACTGGAGCGCGCGGCCGCACTGGCGTGGCTCTGAGGCTCACCGGAGATGAGCGGTCACTTCACCGGAGATGAGGGGTCACCTCACCGGCGTGAAATCCCGTGCCCCGATGAACTCCGGCCTGCGCATCGGTGCCGCGAACGGCTCCACCGCCCGGTTCTCCACGCTGTTGAACACGATGAAGACGTTGCTGCGCGGGAACGGTGTGATGTTGTCCCCGGACCCGTGCATACAGTTGCAGTCGAACCAGGTCGCCGAACCCGCCCTGCCCGTGAACAACTTGATGCCGTGCTCGTCGGCCAGTGAGGTCAGAGCCTCGTCGGACGGGGTGCCCGCGTCCTGCATCTGGAGCGACTTCTTGTAGTTGTCCTCGGGCGTCGCTCCCGCACAGCCGAGGAACGTGCGGTGCGAGCCCGGCATGATCATGAGGCCGCCGTTGGTGTCGAGGTTCTCGGTCAGCGCGATCGAGACGGACACCGTCCGCATGTTCGGCAGACCGTCCTCCGCGTGCCAGGTCTCGAAGTCGGAGTGCCAGTAGAAGCCGCCCGCCCCGAACCCTGGCTTGACGTTGATCCGCGACTGGTGGACGTACACGTCGGAGCCCAGGAGCTGCCGGGCCCGCCCGACGACCCGCTCGTCCCGCACGAGCTGGGCGAACACCTCACTGATCCGGTGCACTTCGAAGACCGACCGGATCTCCTTCGACTTCGGCTCGATGATCGACCGCTCGTCGGCCCGGACCGCCGGGTCGGCGACGAGCCGCTCCAACTCGGCCCGGTAGAGCGCGACTTCGTCGTCATCGAGGAGCCGGTCGAGCGCCCGGAAGCCATCGCGCTCGTACGCCATGAGGTCGGCCGCGGCGAACGGTCCGGGCGTGTCCGGCGCCCCCCAGAGGATCGGGTCCTGACGGGGGACGGACACCTCGACGGCGCCACGGGTGGGGTACAGGTCGGTGAGGGTGGACGTGGGTGACATGGGTGTCAGACCTCCTCGGAGTCGGGGGTGAAGTCGGGTTCCGTCAGCAGGGGATAGACGCCGTTCTCGTCGTGGTCCTCGCGGCCGGTCACGGGCGGGTTGAAGACGCACAGGCAGCGGAAGTCCTCCTTGATCCGCATCGTGTGCCGCTCGTGCCCGTCGAGGAGGTACATGGTGCCGGGGGTGATCGTGTACGTCCGCCCGGTCTCGTCGTCGGTCAGCAGGGCCTCGCCCTCGACGCACACGACGGCCTCGACATGGTTCGCGTACCACATCGACGTCTTCGTGCCCGCGTACAGGACCGTCTCGTGAAGCGAGAAGCCGACCCGCTCCTTGGCGAGGACGATGCGTTTGCTCTCCCAGGTGCCGGACGCCGCCCTCACATGCCGGTCGGTGCCTTCGATGTCCTTGAACGAACGGACGATCACAGTGCTCAACAACCCCTTTCTCGAACAGACTTGAACGGACTTGAATAGATCGGAACTCGAACGGATCAGACAGGCTCGACGGTTTCGCGTACGGCGCGGGCGACGACCCGCAGACCCTCGTCCAGCTCCTCGGGCGTGATGGTGAGCGCCGGCAGCAGTTTCATGACCTCGCCCTCAGGGCCGGACGTCTCGATGAGCAGCCCGAGCTCGAAGGCCCGCTTCGCGACCCGCCCCGCGCGCTCCTTCTCGTGGAACTCCATGCCCCACACCAGCCCCCGGCCCCGGTACTCCTTGACGTCGGCGAGGTTCTCCTCGGTGATCGAGATCAGCGCCTCCTCGACCTGCTCACCACGGGCGCGCGTCTGCTTCTCCATGGCGGACCCGTCGGACCAGTACGTCTCCAGCGCGGCGGCGGCCGTCACGAACGCCGGGTTGTTGCCGCGGAACGTGCCGTTGTGCTCGCCCGGCTCCCAGACGTCCAGTTCGGGCCTGAACAGGGTGAGGGACATGGGGAGTCCGTACCCGCTGATGGACTTCGACACGGTGACGATGTCGGGCACGATGCCCGCCTCCTCGAAGGAGAAGAAGGCGCCGGTCCGCCCGCAGCCCATCTGGATGTCGTCGACGATCAGCAGCATGTCCTGGCGTTCGCACAGGTCGGCCAGTGCCCGCAGCCACTCCGGGCGCG
This sequence comes from Streptomyces sp. NBC_00576, assembly GCF_036345175.1. NCBI lineage: Bacteria > Bacillati > Actinomycetota > Actinomycetes > Kitasatosporales > Streptomycetaceae > Streptomyces > Streptomyces sp. NBC_00576. The sequence goes on from NZ_CP107780.1 coordinate 8,696,639, forward strand.
CCACGTTGATGCCGCCCTCGCCCTGCACGGTCTCCACGATCACGGCGGCCGGCTTGTTGAGACCGGAGCCCTGGTCCTCCAACAGCCGCTCGAACCACAGGAAGTCGGGGACGGTCCCCTCGAAGTAGTTGTCGAACGGCATCGGGGTCCCGTGCACCAGCGGAATGCCCGCGCCGGCCCGTTTGAAGGCGTTGCCGGTCACGGCGAGCGACCCGAGGGACATCCCGTGGAAGGCGTTGGTGAAGGACACGATGGCCTCCCGCCCCTTCACCTTCCGCGCCAGCTTCAGGGCCGCCTCGACGGCGTTGGTTCCCGTCGGTCCCGGGAACATGACCTTGTACGGCAGTTCGCGGGGCCGCAGCACCAGTTCCTGGAATGACTCCAGGAACGCGCGCTTGGCGACGGTCGACATGTCGAGGCCGTGCGTGACACCGTCCCGTTCCAGATAGTCGATCAACGCCCGTTTCAGTACCGGGTTGTTGTGGCCGTAGTTGAGTGATCCGGCGCCCGCGAAGAAGTCGAGGTAGGCGTGGCCGTCCTCGTCGTACATACGGCTGCCCTGCGCACGGTCGAACACGGCGGGCCAGCTGCGGCAGTAGCTGCGCACCTCCGACTCGACTGTTTCGAAGACGCTCAGGTCGGGCTGGGTGATGGTCACGGCGGTGAACTCCTTGAAGTGGGGGGTGAGGTCAGCCGGAAAGATCGGCAAGCCCGGAAGGATCGACGAGGGGGCCGATGCGGTACAGGACCTCGGGGTCGTGCGAACCGTCCAGGCCGGCCGGGTCGTTCGGGAACAGGCCCGCGTCGAACAGCACCTCCCGTTCGACGGCGGCGCCGTGCCGCTCGGCGAACGAGGTGAACAGCCGCTCCGAGGCGGTGTTGCCCGGCGTGATGGTGGTCTCGACGGTGGTGAGCCCCTGTTCGGCGCCGACCCGCCGGGTCAGCGCGTCGAGCAGCGCGGCGGCGAGCCCGCGCCCCTGGTGGCCGGCGTCGACGGCCACCTGCCAGACGAGCAGGGTGTGCGGCCGGTCCGGGCGGACGTACCCGGTGACGAAGCCGACCGGGCTCCCGTCGGGGTCCCGGGCGACCGCCGAGGTGGCGGCGAAGTCCCGGCACCAGAGCAGATAGCTGTACGACGAGTTGAGGTCGAGAACCTTCGAGTCCCTGGCGATCCGCCACAGCGCGGCGCCGTCGGCAACCACCGGTCGGTCTATTTGCAGGTCTGTCCGTACGGCACTCATGCAAATTGAACTTACCGAGAGAAAATCAAAAATGCATCGCTGATCGGGGTTACGTAAGGGCGGGCGATGTGTTATCTGGCGGGCATCAGAACGCCCGCTTTGTCTGGTAAATAATCTGACAAAGCGGGCTCATTGTTGGGTGCGTCACACTCATGTAATTTACTTGATTTGTTCGCGAAACCTTTGCGTTTAGGTCGGTGAAAAGCGGGCAGAAGAATACGGGAAGCTACCCTCGATTTCCCCGATTTAATTACCCCATTTTCCTCGCGCATTCACGAGGAATTCGCGACAGCCAGCCGGGCCCCTTCGACGTTCACCACGAGCCCCCGGTCCGTCAGCGCCGCCCCCAGTGCGACCAGACTCCCGAGCACCGCCTCTCGTGTCGCGTCCGCCCCGTAGTGGTTGACCCGGATCATCTCCTTGGCCAGCGCGCCGCCACCCGCCGCCAGCGGCAGCGCCGGATCGGCGGCCAGCGCGCTCGCCACCAGCTCCGACGCGACGATCCCGGAGGGCACCCGCAGGGTCGTCGCGACCGGCGCCGCGTCCTCGGCCTCGTACACGTACGGCTCAAGGCCGCCGCCCAGCGCGAGCGCCCCCGCCCGGGTGGCCGCCGCTGCGGCGCGGTGCCGGGCGATCACCGTGTCGAGCCCCGCCGCCTCGATCCGCTCCACGCACGCCTCCAGCGCGAGCATCTCCAGCTGGGCGGGAGCATGCAGGAGCGCGCGACGTCCGCCGTCGATCCACCGTTCCTTCCAGTCAAGGAGCGAGAGGTACGACCGCCGCGGCGCCCCCGGATTCGCCGCCATCCGCGCCCACGCCCGCTCGCTCACCGACACCGCCGACACCCCGGCCGGCCCGCCCATCGCCTTCTGCGCCCCGATCACGCACAGGTCGACGCCCCACGCGTCCGGCAGCACCGGCTCGGCGCCGACCGACGCGACGGCGTCGAGGTAGAAGAGGGCGCCCTGTTCCCGTACCGCCTCGCCGATCTCCGCGACCGGGTTGGTGTTGCCGGTCGCCGCCTCCGCGTGCACCAGCGAGACGAAGTCGATCTCCGGGTGCTCGGCGAACGCCTCCCGGATCTGCGCGGCCGTGACCGCAGTATGGAAGGGCACCGCGAGATCGACGACCGTGGCGCCGCAGTCCCGCAGCCAGTCGCCGAACGTCTGCCCGTAGGGGCCCGTGACGATGTTGAGGGCCGTCGTGCCCGGGCCGGCGGTGCCCCTGATGGCACCCTCCAGGGGCAGCAGCGCCTCGCCCTGCATGATCACGACGTCCTGCTCGGTGGAGAGCAGCCGCGCCACGCGGTCCTCGATCGACGCGAAGCGAGCGGCGGTCAGTGGCGCCAGGTCCAGGAAGGGATGCGTGGTCATGGTGGTGCTCTCTTCGGATCGCGGGGTAGGTAAGCGGGGTCGAGACTAACCGGAGAACTCACCGACCCCCGGGTCGGCGGGATGCGGGGCAGCGTGGCCTCGAAACCACAGGTGGCACGACATTTCGACCATGGGAATGTTTGGGACAGTCAAATGTTTCCTTATAATCAGAACTCACAGTCCCCCCACAGGAGGTCCCCGTGAACACGGTCCTCGGACGACGGTCCCGCATCCTGGCCGCCACCACCGCGACGGCCGGGCTCCTGCTCGTGGCCGGCTGCTCCTCGGACGACGACGGAGGCGGCGCCGCGAAGACCGCCGCCGGCGGGGTCGAGCTCGTCAAGGGCGGGCAGCTCACCGTCTGCACCCATCTGCCGTATCCGCCCTTCCAGTCGGAGATCGACGGCAAGGTGCAGGGCTTCGACGTGTCGCTCGTCGACCTCGCCGCCAAGAACCTCGGCGTGAAGCAGGAGATCCTCGATACGCCGTTCGAGAACTTCAAGACGGGCGCCTTCCTCAACTCGGACCAGTGCGACCTCGGCGCGGCCGGCATGACCATCACCGACGAGCGCAAGAAGAACGTCGACTTCTCCGACCCGTACTTCGACGCGACACAGGCCGTCCTCGTCGAGAAGAAGAGCGGCATCACGTCCTTCGCAGACCTCAAGGACAAGAAGGTCGGCGCCCAGGCACAGACGACCGGCGAGGACTACGCCAAGGAGAAGGACCTCGACCCGGTCTCCTTCGAGTCCTCCGACGCCGTCCTCAACGGCCTGCGCACCGGACAGGTCGAGGCCGTCATCATCGACTACCCGGTCGTCCAGGGCTGGCTCAAGACCCCGGCCAACGCGGACGCCTTCAAGGTGGTGGACAACCTCAACACCGGTGAGCAGTACGGCTTCACGGTGAAGAAGGGCAACACCAAGCTGCTCGCCGCCCTCAACAAGGCGATCACCGACGCGAAGGCCGACGGCACGTACAAGAAGCTGTACGAGCAGTGGATCGGCCCGTACGACGAGTCCGCGGCCGCTCCGTCCGCGTCATGACCGAGACCTCCGCACCGCAAGTACAGCCCCGCAAACAGGGGTTGAGCCGCAGTCAGAAACGGGCGCTGTCCCGTGGCGCCCAGTACGCGCTGTTCGTCGCGGCCGTCGTCGCCCTCGCGGTGTCGGCCGACTGGGCCCGGCTGAAGAACCAGTTCGCGCAGGCGGACCTGGCCAAGCAGATGTTCCCGGAGATCATCACGCTGGCGCTCAAGAACACCATCCTCTACACCCTGTCGGGCTTCGTGTTCGGCCTGGTGCTGGGGATGGCGATCGCCCTGATGCGACTGTCACCGGTGGGCCCCTACCGCTGGGTCGCGGGCATCTACATCGAGATCTTCCGCGGTCTGCCGGCCCTGCTGATCTTCATCTTCGTGGGCGTGGCGGTGCCGCTCGCCTTCCCCGGCACGGAGATTCCGGGCGGGACGTACGGCAAGGTGGCGCTGGCCCTCGGCCTGGTGTCGGCGGCGTACATGGCGGAGACGATCCGCGCGGGCATCCAGGCGGTGCCCAAGGGGCAGATGGAGGCGGCCCGTTCGCTGGGTTTCTCGCATGCGAGGGCCATGGTCTCGATCATCATCCCGCAGGCGTTCCGTATCGTGATCCCGCCGCTGACCAACGAGTTGGTGCTCCTCTTCAAGGACTCCTCGCTGGTGCTGTTCCTCGGCGTCACCCTGGAGGAACGCGAACTGGCCAAGTACGGCCGTGACCTGGCCAGCCAGACCGCCAACTCCACGCCGATCCTGGTGGCGGGCCTGTGCTATCTGCTGGTGACGGTGCCGCTGGGCTTCGTCGTACGACGGCTGGAGACGAAGGCGGGGGAGGCGACGCGATGAACGACGGCATCAAGGACGTGAGTGTGCCGGAGATCGAGGTCCGGGACCTGTACAAGTCGTTCGGCGACAACGAGGTGCTGCGCGGCATCGACCTGAGGATCGGGCAGGGCGAGGTCGTGTGCGTGATCGGCCCGTCCGGCTCTGGCAAGTCGACCCTCCTGCGCTGTGTGAACCTGCTGGAGGAGCCGACGAAGGGCCAGGTCTTCGTCGGCGGTACGGAGGTCACGCACCCCGATGTCGACATCGACGAGGTCCGCCGCCGGATCGGCATGGTCTTCCAGCAGTTCAACCTCTTCCCGCATCTCACCGTGACGGAGAACCTGACGCTGCCGCAACGCCGGGTGCTGAAGCGGGACAAGGCTCAGGCGGCGCGGGTGGCCGCGGAGAACCTGGAGCGGGTGGGCCTGTCGGAGAAGGCCGACGCGTACCCGTCGTCCCTCTCCGGCGGCCAGCAGCAACGGGTCGCCATCGCAAGGGCGTTGGCGATGGGCCCGGAGGTCATGCTGTTCGACGAGCCGACGTCGGCACTCGACCCCGAGCTGGTGGGGGACGTACTGGCGGTGATGCGCAGACTCGCGAACGAGGGCATGACGATGATGGTCGTCACACACGAGATGACGTTCGCCCGCGAGGTCGCCGACCGGGTCGTCTTCATGGACGGCGGAGTGATCGTCGAGGACGGCCCCCCGGACCGGGTCATCACCAACCCGAGCCACGAACGCACCCGCCACTTCCTCTCCCGCCTGCTGGATCCGGCGATGGCGGACGTGGAGGAGGAGACCTCGGACCAGGTGGGCGACGCGGCTGACTAAGGTGCCGTCCATGAGCGATCAGACGGTGCTGCAGGTGAAGGGACGGGTGCTGGTCGGCCCGGAGGAGATCCGCGACGAGCTGTGGGTGGTCGGCGGCAGGATCACGTACGACCGACCGCCCGGCGCCCGTGACATCCGCACGGTGGAGGGCTGGGCGCTGCCCGGTCTGGTCGACGCGCACTGTCATGTGGGCCTGGGGCCGCACGGCGCGGTGCCCGAGGACGCGGCGGAGAAACAGGCGCTGACGGACCGGGACGCCGGCACCCTCCTCATCCGGGACGCGGGCTCGCCGTCGGACACCCGCTGGGCCGACGCCCGCGAGGACCTCCCGAAGATCATCAGGGCGGGCCGGCACATCGCCCGCACCCGCCGCTACATCCGGGGCTTCGCGCACGAGATCGAGCCGGACGACCTGGTGGCGTACGTCGCCCAGGAGGCCACGCGCGGCGGCGGCTGGGTCAAGCTGGTGGGGGACTGGCTGGACCGCGGCACCGGCGACCTCTCCGCCTGCTGGCCGCGCGAGACCGTGGAGGCGGCGATCGCGGAGGCCCACCGCTTGGGCGCGCGGGTCACGGCCCACTGCTTCGCGGAGGACTCCCTGCGGGACCTGGTTGAGGCGGGCATCGACTGCATCGAACATGCGACAGGCCTGACCGAGGACACGATCCCCCTGTTCGCCTCACGCGGCGTGGCGATCGTCCCGACCCTGGTGAACATCGCGACGTTCCCGAACCTCGCGGCAGCCGGCGACACCAAGTTCCCGACCTGGTCGGCCCACATGCGTCGGCTGCACGAACGCCGCTACGACACGGTGCGTTCCGCGTACGACGCGGGGATTCCGGTGTACGTCGGCACGGACGCGGGGGGCACGTTGCCGCACGGGCTGGTCGCGGCGGAGGTGGCCGAGCTGACCAAGGCCGGCATTCCGGCGGTGGAGGCGTTGTCGGCGACGACGTGGGGCGCGCGGGAGTGGCTGGGGCGGCCCGGGCTGACGGAGGGGGCGGCGGCGGACCTGGTGGTGTACGAGAGCGATCCGCGGGCGGACGTACGGGTGTTGGGGGCGCCGCTGCGGGTGGTGCTGAACGGGCGGGTCGTGGGTTGACCCGGGTGAATGTGAAGAACATCTGTGCCGTGGGATTCGAAGATCTGCGCGGAAACCTCACGTAGGAGTGAAGTCCCGTCAGATTGCTGACCATTCGCTCGCGGTACGTAATTCTTACCGGGTCCCAAGCGTGTCTCTTCCGAGGGGTCCCCGAACCGTGAACGCCAACAACTTCCGCCTGCCCGCACGCCGTCTGGCCACCGTCGCGGCGGCCACGGCCCTCGCGGCCGGTCCCACGGCCCTGGCCCACGCGACGGAGGACCAGGGCCACGCGAGCGCGGTTGTCCTCCGTACGGGGCTGAACGTGTCCCTCCTCAACAAGAGCGTGAACGTCCCGCTCGCGGTCGCGCTGAACGAGGTGCAGGCGCCGCGGAGCGCCGAACAGGCGGCGCTGAGCGCCTCCCTGGACGGCGTGGACGGCGGAAAGCCGTTCACCGTGCTCGGTGCGGAGGTCGCGGAGGCGAAGGCGACGGTGTCGGACGGGAAGGCGGAGGCGTCGACGAACCTCGCCCACGCCAAGCTCCACGTGCCCGGCCTCCCCCTCCTGTCACTCATCGAGGTGGAGCAGGTCACGTCCAAGGCGACCTGCGTGGCCGGGGAGAAGCCGGTCGCCACCTCGAACCTCCTGGGTTCGGTGACGGCTCTCGGCAAGAAGGTGACACTGACACCGAGCGGCCCGGTCGAGGTGAAGGTGCCAGGAGTCGGCGAGGTACGACTGGACCTGTCACAGACGGAGACGACGACCCGTACGGCGGCTGCGACCGCGCTCGAACTCACGGTGTCCGTCAACCCGTTGAACCTCAACGTGGCGGAGGTCGAGGGCACGGTGACCCTGGCGAAGGCGACCTGCGAGGCACCGGCGGTACAGGCGGCGTCGGAGTCGGATCCGGCGCCGGAACCGGCATCGGAGGTGAGGCCGCAGGGCGCTCCGGCCGAGGCGGACCTTGCGGAGACGGGCGGCAGCTCGATGACGCCGTACCTCGCGGGCGGAGCGGTCGCGTTGCTCGCGGCGGGCGGCGGAGCGATCACGCTGGCGCGGCGACGCGGCAAGAACTGACCCGTCGGCCAGGTTTCCTCGCCCCCGCCGCCCCTTTTCAGCCCGTCCGGCGTTTGAGGACGAGCGCGTCCAGCGCGAAGGGGGTCTGGGGGCGCAGCCCCCAGGAACGGGATGGGACGGGTAGGGGCGGCGGGGGCGAAAAAGTCACCGCCCCGCCAACGTCACCGCCCGATCGAACGCCTGCAGAAACCCGTTCACCGTCACCCGATCCCGCACCGCCACCCGCAACCACTCCTCCCCCAACCCAGGAAACGTGTCCCCCCGCCGCACCGCATATCCGAGCCCTCGCAGGTGCCCCCGCACCGCACCGGCCCGATCCACCCGCACCAGCACGAACGGACCCTCCGCCGCCCCCACCACCCGTACCCCGTCGGACCCGAACTCGGCGAGCCCCGCGACGAGATGAGCCCGGTCCGTGGCGATACGCCGCGCCGCCTCCGCCGCCTCCGCCAGCGCGCGCCCCGAAACGCACACCTCCGCCGCAGCCAGCGCCGGTGTGGACACCGGCCACAACGGCTGCGCCCGCTCCAGCTCCTCGATCGTCTCCGGCGCCGCCAGTACGTACCCGATCCGCAGCCCCGCCAGCCCCCACGTCTTCGTCAGGCTCCGCAGCACCACAAGACCGGGCACATCAGTACGCCCGGCCAGCGCCTCCCGCTCACCCGGCACCGCGTCCATGAACGCCTCGTCCACCACCAACGTCCGCCCAGGGCGGGCCAGTTGGGAAACGACAGCCGCCGGATGCAGGATCGACGTCGGGTTCGTAGGGTTGCCGATCACCACCAGGTCGGCATCCTCGGGCACGAGCGCCGGGTCCAGCCGGAACCCGTCCTCCGCCCGCAGCAGCACCCGGTCCACGCTGTGCCCGGCGTCCCGCAGGGCCGCCTCCGGCTCTGTGAACTGCGGGTGCACGACCACAGGTTGACGTACCTTCAGGGCGCGCGCCAGCAGCACGAAGGCCTCCGCGGCCCCGGCGGTGAGCAGCACCCGCTCCACGGGTACCCCGTGCCGGGCCGCCACCGCCGCCCGCGCGGCCCGCCCGTCGGGATACGCGGCGAGCCCGCCGAGCGACCCGGCTATGTGCTCGCGCAGCCAGGCCGGGGGAGTGCCGGCCCGGACGTTCACCGCGAGGTCGACCAACTTGGCGCCGTCGTCACGTACTTCGGCGTCCCCGTGGTGCCGCAGATCGTGTCCGCCGGTGTCCCTTTTAGTGTGCATGGGAGTGCGAGTGCCCGTGGGAGTGGTGTCCATGATGGTGACCATCGTGGACGCCGTCGTCGTCCGGATGGAAGTGCGGCTGCTGAGGCAGTCCGACCTTGTCCTCGAAACCGGGCAGCGCGATCCGGTACACGCACGAGTCGCAGTTCATCCGCAGATCCCCCTGCACGGCCTCCCGGTACCGCTCCATGACCAGGTCGAGCAACTCCGGCTCCGGACCGATGACGTCGGCCGACCGCACCTCGACCTCCGGATGCGCGGCGGCCCAGCCCTCCGTCTGCTGCCGTACCCGGTCCGGCAGAATCCCGGTGAACAGGAAGTAGGGCAGGACGACGATCCGCCGCGCGCCCAGCTTCACGCACCGGTCGAGCCCCGACGGCACGTCCGGCGCCGCCAGTGACACGAACGCCGTCTCCACACCGGCGTATCCGCGCCCCTCCCACAGCAGCCGCGCCGCCTTGAGCACCTCGGCGTTGGCGTCCGGGTCGGTGGAGCCGCGCCCGACCAGCAGCACGGTCACGTCGGCCCGGTCGGCGGGCGTACGCGTCCCACCGCCCAGCGCCTCCTCCAGCCGCCGCTCCAGCACCGCGAGCAGCGCCGGGTGCGGGCCCAGCGGGCGCCCGTACGTGTAGGAGATCCCCGGGTGCCGTTCCTTCTCGCGGGACAGCGCCGCCGGGATGTCCCCCTTGGCGTGCCCGGCGGACACCAGCATCAGCGGCACGGCGGCGAACCGCCGTACCCCCCGCTCCACCAGTTCGGTCACGGCGTCGCCCAGTGGAGGCGGCGACAGTTCGATGAAGCCGCCCGCGACAGGCAGTTCGGGGTTGCGGCGCCCCAGCTCCCGTACGAAGTCACGGAACGCCTCGGCCCCGGCCTCGTCCCGGGTGCCGTGGCCGGCGATGAGCAGGGCGGGCGGCGGGGTGGTCACGATGTCTCCTCGGACGGTGAAGTGGGTTGGAAGAGAAGGGTGTTGAGACAGATGTTTGGACGGTTGTCGAGACGGATCTTGAGACGGGAGCCGGGCAGCGACGCCGGACGGAGGTTCATCGCGCCGTCTCCTGCCAGCGGTACCCGCGAGGCGTGACCATCCGGCCCGCGATGTTCCGCGTCGCGGTGTTGCCGACGGTCACGACCGTCATCATGTCGACCGTCGCCGGGTCGAGGCCGGCCAGCGTCGTGACACGGCTGGACTCGTCGGGCCGCGACGCGTTCCGTACGACACCCACGGGCGTCGTCGGCTCCCGGTGCGCGCCCAGGATGGCGAGCGCCTTGGGCAGCTGCCAGTCACGGCCCCGGCTGCGCGGGTTGTAGAACGTCACGACGAGGTCCGCCTCGGCCGCCGCCAGCACCCGACGCTCGATGACATGCCAGGGCGTGTGCAGGTCGGAGAGGCTGATGGACACATGGTCGTGGCCGAGGGGAGCCCCAAGGATCGCGCCGGCGGCGAGGGCCGCCGTGATGCCCGGCACCCCGACCACGTCGATGTCGTCGGACGCCTCGGCAAGCGCGGGCGACGCCATCGCGTACACACCCGCGTCCCCGCTGCCGATCAGCGCGACCGCCTGCCCCTTCCGGGCCTCGGCCACCGCCGTCCGCGCCCGCTCCTCCTCGGCCCCGAGCCCCGACTCCAGGATCCGGGTACCGGGCCGCAGCAGATCGCGGATCTGGTCGACGTACTGATCGAGCCCGACAAGCACGGACGCCCGCCGCAACTCCGCCTCCGCACGCGGCGTCAGCAGATCCCGCGCCCCCGGCCCGAGCCCCACGACCGCGAGCCGCCCACGCCCCGGCCGCCGTACGACGGCACAGGTCGCCATGGCCGGCGCCCCGTCCGCACGCTCCGACTTCCTCTTGGGTACGAGGAGTTCGCCCCCACCGACCAGCGCGGCAGCCTCCGCCACGGACGGCGTACCGACGGCGACGAGCGGCGCGTCGGAGGGATTGGGCACTTCGACCCCGGCCAACTCATCGGCGGAGTACGTCACCAGCGGCACCCCGAGCCGCTCCGCGGCCCCGACGATCCCCGGCTCGCCCGCCTTCGCATCGACGGTGGCCAGCACGGCGACCGAGGCCACCGAGAGCCCCGCGTCCGCCAACGCCCCCTCGACCAGCCCGAGCACCTCGTCGACCGGGGCGCCCTTCGAGGCGCCCACACCGACGACGAGGGACGGTGGCCGCAACACGACCTCGCCCGCACCGTCACCGTCGACCAGCCGGTCGGTCACCCGGATCGTCGGCCCGGCGCCCGGCACCGCACTCCCGACATTGGCCGGCAACGCGGGCAGCGGCCAGCTCGACTCCAGCTCCAGAGCGACGGGTTCTCCGTCGAGCATGGCCCGCGAGACCCCCGCGACATCGCCCTCAACAGGCAACCCGAGGGTGTCGAGCCCCGGCACCCCCACGGCGTCCGTCGCGGTGGTCACCACCGGCTCCGCACCCAGCAACCGCCCGACCTCACGGGCGAGTTCATTGGCCCCGCCACCATGCCCGCCCACCAGCGACACGGCGAACCGCCCGCCCTCGTCGACGCACACCACACCGGGATCGGACGCCTTGTCGGACAGCAGCGGCGAGACCAGCCGTACGACCGCCCCCGTGGCCAGGAAGCACACGAGCTGCGAGCACTCGCCGAACGCGCGCCGGACGGCGTCTGCGACCGGCCCTTCGTACACACGCGTAAGGTCGGGCCAGGCGGCGGCAAGCCGATCACGCGCCGCCGCGCCCGCCACCGTCGCGGAAATAAGGCCGATCACGAAGCCACTCCTTCTCTACCGGTATGTCTGTCCGTATGTCTGTCTGCATGCGCTGTGGGACGCGTGCCCCAGAGCAGGAAAACGGGATTGGTCGCCGCGAGCCGGGTCACATCACCCGGCAGCGGTGCGAGCCGGGACGACTGCAGCAGGACGCCGTCGCAGTCGAGGCCGGCCCCGGTGAGCGCCGCACGCACGGCAGGTACCCGGTCGAGGGCGGCCATCGCGACGACAACCGTCCGCCGGGCCCGCAGCGCGCACGCCGTGACGATCGCGGGCAGCTCGTGTCCACCCCCACCGACGAACACGGCGTCGGGATCGTCGAGTTCGGACGCCTCAGGGAGATCACCAGGCGCCGACCCCTCCACCACCCGCACGTCCACACCGTGCGCGGCGGCGTTCGCCCGCACCCGCTCAGCCCCGTCCGACGTCTTCTCGACGGCGACCACGGCGGCCCCGAGCCGCGCGCACTCCACGGCCACGGAACCGGAACCCGCACCGATGTCCCAGACCAGGTCGCCGAGGCGCGGCCCGAGCCGGGCCAGCGCCAAAGCCCGCACCTCGAACTTGGTGATCATCGAGTCGCGATGGGTGAACTCCCGCTCATCCAGGGCCCATTGGGCGAGCCCGACGGACTCCCCGGCGACCGTGACACGCACCGGTGGGACGCCCCGAGCCTCGTCCAGACAGAGAACGACACTGACCGCGTCGCCCCAGTCCCGCGCCGCGGCCTCGGCAGGCGTGACCCGCTCCACGCGTTCGAGATCCGGATCGCCCAACGCCGAGGCGACGACCAGAACACGCGCCCCCGGACCGTCGGCCAGCGCCGCGCCCAGCTCGGCGGGCCCGGCACCCGGCCCGGTCAGCACCGCCACCTTGGGCCGCGCCCGGCACACATTGACCGCCGTACGCAGCGCCCGCCCGTGCGCGCTGACGACCACCGCGTCGTCCCAGGTCAGCCCGACCCGCGCGAACGCGGCCGCGACGGAGGACACCCCCGGCCGGACATCGAGCCGCCCGGCCCCGAACCGCTCGGCCAGCGCCCGCACGATCCCGAAGAACCCCGGATCACCGGAGGCGAGCACGACAACGGGCCGCTCCTTCCCGACGTACTCCTCGATGGTGTCGAGCGCCGGAGCCAACGCCCCGAGGACAACCCGCTCGGCACCTTCCGGCACGACCGGTACCGCAGCCAGGTGCCTCCGGGCACCCACGACCAGCGCGGCCCCGGCGACAGCGGCCGTGGCGTCCGGCGGAAGGGGCGCCCCCGTCCCCGTACCGATGACGGTGATCACGTACTCGCCCCTCGCTCGCGCAACGCCCGGCGGGCCGCCGGGTCGGCCTTGCGGAAGCCGTGGAAGTGGCCGGGGTGGTAGAGGTGCGAGCGGGTGCCACTGGCGTCGAGGGCGGGGCCGACCAGGAACAAGGTGTGCTTCCACAGCTTGTGCTCCTTGACCGTCTCCTCCAGCGTCTCGATCGTGCACCGCACGACCAGCTCCTCGGGCCAGGTGGCCTGATAGGCGATGACGACCGCCGTGGACGTCGGATATCCGCCCTCCAGCAGCTCCCGTACGAGCTGCCCACTACGGGCGGCGGACAGGAAGATCGCCATGGTCGTCCCGTGCCGGGCGAACTCGCGCACCTCCTCGCCTGGCGGCATCGGCGTCTTGCCGCCGCCCAGCCGGGTGAGGATCACGGACTGCGCGATCTCGGGGATGGTCAGCTCACGCTGGGCGAGGGCGGCGACCGCGGAGAAGGAGGAGACACCGGGGACGATCTCGGTCTCGATCCCCAGTTCGGCACACCGGTCGACCTGCTCCTGGGTACCGCCCCAGAGCGCGGGATCGCCGGAGTGGATCCGGGCCACACGCAGGCCCTCGCGCACGGCACGCTCGTACACGGCGACGACATCCTCCAGCGACATGGTCGCCGAGTCGAGGATCTCCGCCCCCTCACGCGCATGTTCGAGAACCGCCTCCTGTACGAGGCTGGCCGCCCAGATCACGATGTCCGCCTCGGCGATGGCGCGGGCCGCGCGGAACGTCAACAGATCGGCGGCGCCGGGGCCGGCACCGACGAACGTCACCTTGCCGGTGGGAGCGCCAGTGGAAACGTCGGCCGTGGGAGCCATGGGGCGAGATCCTCTCGTACGGAATGTCGAAAACGTCAGTGAGCGTGTGGATGGGTGTGGAGGTGCGCGAAGGCGGGTCGATCGGATAGCAAGGGCACATGGCGGTCTTCGTCGCGCTCGGCGCGTTCCTGATGACGCTGGCCGGCGGCTGGACGGCACTGCGTGTGACCGACCGCCGCCATCTCGTCCTGGGCTTGGCCGGCGGCCTGATGCTGGGTGTGGTCGGCCTCGACCTGCTGCCGGAGGCGCTGGACGCGGCGGGCGACGAGGTGTTCGGCGTACCGGCCGCGCTGCTGCTGTTCGTCACCGGCTTCCTGCTGGCCCATCTGGTGGAACGTCTGCTCGCGGTACGACAGGCCGCGCACGGCGCAGCCACCGGGATCGGGGAGCACGGGGCGAACGGCGGCCGGACGCCCCAGGTGGGCCTGACGGCCGCCGCGGCCATGGTCGGCCACAGCGCGATGGACGGCGTCGCGATCGGCGCCGCCTTCCAGGTGGGCGGCGGTATGGGCCTCGCGGTCGCGCTCGCTGTGATCGCCCACGACTTCGCCGACGGCTTCAACACGTACACGATCACGAGCCTGTACGGAAACGCCCGCTGCAAGGCCCTGGCCATGCTGTTCGCCGACGCGGCGGCACCGGTCGTCGGCGCGGCCTCGACCCTCTTCTTCACCATCCCCGAACAGGCGCTCGGCAGCTATCTCGGCCTCTTCGGCGGCGTACTGCTCTACCTCGCCGCCGCCGAGATCCTCCCTGAGGCCCACCACGAACACCCCACCCACTCGACGGTGCTGTGCACGGTCGCGGGTGTGGGGTTCATCTGGCTGGTGGTGGGCCTGGCGGGGTGAGCCCGAGCGTGTGCCGTCGAGGCGGTGGTTCACAACTTGCCGCCCCGGCCGCCGGCGCGTGGCGCTGGCGCGATGAGAGTGGACAGGTACGGGAGCGGCGCACCGTCGAGTTCACCGGCGGGCCGGATGGACTCGTCCTCCAGTCCCAGAGCCGACCCCCACACGGCATCGTCGATCCGCCCGCTCTCCCGCAACGCCTCGGCGACCTCCTGGGCCTGCCGCCCGAACTTGTACGCCACGACAGTGCCCGGCCCGCCCAGAGCCTCCTTGAGCACGGCGGCCCCCGCGGTCACGGGCACGAGCGTGAGCGGCTCGGTTCCCTCGGTGAGCACGGCCCCCGACCGCGCCGCCAGATCCTGCATGGCGGTGATACCGGGCACGGTCTCGACGACCACGGACGGCACCAGCTCCCCGATCGTCTGGGCGAGATAGGTGAACGTCGAGTACACGTTCGGATCCCCGATGGTCGCGAAGGCGACGACGGAATGCGCCCCGAGCAACTCGGCGACCCGAGCACCGGCGGCATCCCAGGCAGCCTCGCGCCGCGTCCGGTCGGTCCGCTCATTGAGCGCGAAGACGACCCGAACGATCTTCTCCGCGGGCACATAGTGCAGCACGGTGGCCTCGGCGCGCCCCCGCTCCAGGGTGTCCATCACGGGTACGACGACCACGTCGGCGCCGCGCAACGCGTTGACACCCTTGACGGTCACGAGCTCGGGATCACCGGGCCCGACCCCCACACCGATCAGCCTGCTGATGCTGCTCATGACGTCCGGCACCTCTCCACGAACCGACGGGCGACACCGGGCGAAGACGCCCAGTGCGTATGCAGATAACTCGCGTGCACACCGCGCTGTACAAACCCCTCGACCCGCCGCTCCGCACCCCGCACACCCCAGGCGGGAGCCGTCCCCGCCCCGGGCTCGACGACGGTCCGATGAAACTCGTGCCCACGCATCCGGGTACCGGCCACCGCGAGCGAACTGTCACTCACGGCCACCGCGTCCCGATAACCGAGGGTGAGCCGATCAGTCATCCGGGCGGTGGCATCGAGCACCCCGCACATGGGCCGCCCGTCCAACTCCTGGCACAGATACAGCAGCCCGGCACACTCGGCGGCAACGGGCGCACCACTCTCGGCGAGGGCCGCGACGGACTTGCGCAGGGGCTCATTGGCGGACAGCTCCGCGGCAAACACCTCAGGAAACCCGCCACCGATGACCAACCCCCGTGTCCCGTCCGGCAGTTGCTCATCCCGAAGCGGATCGAACACGACGACCTCGGCCCCGGCGGCCCGCAACAACTCGACATGCTCGGCATAGGAGAAGGTGAAGGCGGCTCCACCGGCGAGAGCGACGATCACCCCCAGCCCGTCCCCGGTCACTTCTGAGGCGCGCCCCGGCATATCCAGCCCGTCCGGCGTTTGAGGACGAGGCCCGTTCAGGGCCGTAGGGGGGTCTGGGGGCGCAGCCCCCAGTGGGGGTCCCCCCTCTGGGGGAGGGACGGGTAGGGGCGGCGGGGGCGAGGAAACCAAAACCTCACCCGCATCCCACCCCGCGCAAGACAACGCCCCCGCACTCCGCGCCACCCCCAACACCGCTTCGAGATCGCACCCTTCCGAAACCTGCGCCCCCATCGCCGCCACAGCCTGCGCCGCAACCCCCCGGCGCTCGGCAACCGGCACCAATCCCAGATGACGAGACGGCACGTCCACCTGCGGAGCCCGCCGAAGCACCCCCAACACAGGCACCCCCACCGACTCCAACGCCTCCCGCAGCATCTCCTCATGCCGATCCGACGCGACCTTGTTGAGAATCACGCCCCCGACCCGCACCTCCGGATCCCACGACACGAACCCGTGCACGAGAGCCGCCACGGACCGGGACTGCGAAGACGCGTCCACAACCAGCACCACCGGCGCCCGCAGCAACTTGGCCACCTGAGCCGTGGACGCGAGCTCACCCTCGCCCGCGGCCCCGTCGTACAGCCCCATCACGCCCTCGACCACGGCGATGTCACACCCACGCGCCCCATGCAGGAACAACGGCCCGACCAACTCGGGCCCGCACATGTACGCGTCGAGATTCCGCCCCACCCGCCCGGTGGCGAGCGCGTGATACCCGGGGTCGATGTAGTCCGGCCCGACCTTGTGCGGAGACACGGCAAGCCCCCGCGCGGCGAACGCGGCCATCAACCCCGTGGCAACGGTGGTCTTGCCGCTGCCCGAGGAGGGCGCGGCAATGACCAGCCGGGGCACAGATGTCACCACTCGATCCCCCGCTGCCCCTTCTGCCCGGTGTCCATCGGATGCTTGACCTTGGACATGTCCGTCACCAGATCCGCGAACTCCACCAACTTCTCCGGAGCGTTCCGCCCGGTGATCACCACATGCTGGGTTCCCGGCCGGTCCCGCAGCACCGACACGACCTCATCGACATCGACCCACCCCCAGTGCATGGGATAGGCGAACTCGTCCAGCACGTACAACTTGTACGTCTCGGCGGCGAGATCCCGCTTGACCTGCTCCCAGCCCTCCCGGGCCTTCTCCTCGTTGTCTAGCTGCGCGTCGCGCTGAACCCAGGACCACCCCTCGCCCATCTTGTGCCAGTCGACGGAGCCACCCTCCCCACTGGCCCCCAGCACCCGAAGCGCGTTCTCTTCCCCCACCTTCCACTTCGCCGACTTGACGAACTGGAACACCCCGATGGGCCACCCCTGATTCCAGGCGCGCAGCGCAAGCCCGAAAGCAGCAGTCGACTTGCCCTTCCCGATCCCCGTATGCACGACGACAAGCGGCCGATTACGACGCTGCCTGGTCGTCAGACCGTCCTCCGGCACGACACTCGGCTGTCCCTGAGGCATTACGCGGCCCTCCTGTTGCCCTGAACGTCCCTGACCAACCCGGCAATTGAATCGGCCCGCAGCTCATCCAGCGTCACAGCGGTACCCCCCAAGTCACCGGCGAGCTGAGCAGCCAACCCGAGCCGCACAACGCCCGACTCACAGTCGACGACGACCGAGGCAACCCCCTCGGCCGCGAACAACCGGGCCGCCCGCGCCCCGAGCGCGACCGGCTCGGGCCCCCCGGTGGCCCGCCCGTCGGTCACGACCACCACGAGCGCCCGCCGCGCCGGATCCCGGAGCCGCTCGACCCGCAGCACGTCATGCGCCTTGAGCAGCCCGGCACCGAGCGGCGTCCGTCCACCCGTGGGCAAGGACTCCAGCCGAGCCGCAGCCGCGTCCACGGAGGACGTCGGCGGCAACGCGACCTCGGCACCCGCCCCCCGAAACGTCACGAGCCCCACCTTGTCCCGCCGCTGATAGGCATCGAGCAACAACGACAGCACAGCGCCCTTGACGGCACTCATCCGCTGCCGAGCCGCCATCGACCCCGAGGCATCGACGACGAAAAGGACGAGATTCCCCTCGCGCCCTTCCCGAGTGGCCTGCCGCAGATCGTCCCGCCGCACGACCAGCCCACGCCCGACCCGCCCCCGCGCCCGCTGATGAGGCGCGGCGGCCTGCACGGTGGCCGCCAGGTGCAGCTTGGTGAGCGCCCCTTGAGGCCGCCGGGACCCCGTCGTCCGCCCCCGCTCGGTACGCGCCCGCGACCGCCGCCCGGCAGCGCCCTCACCCACCCCGGGCACACTCAGCACCTTGGTACGAAAGGGCTCCCCGGCCCGCACGGGCTGCTGCTCGCCGGAACCGGCCCCCGAGGGCTGCGGCTCGCCGCCTTCCCCGGCCTCGGGCTGCGCGCCGGCGTCACCCCCCTGCGGACCGTCGGACTCCGGGGCCTGCCCACCGCCACCACCGGGCCCTTCCGGCCCCGGATCAGGGTCAGGGTCATGTTCGGGATCCTCGTCCTCACCCGATCCCTGCCCGCCGAACTCCTCCAACGTCTCGTCGAGCTTGTTCTCGTCAAGTCCCGGCGCGTCAAAGGGATTCCGCCGCCGCCGATGAGGCAGAGCGAGCAACGCGGCCTGCCGCACATCCTCGGCCAGCACGTCGGTACGCCCCGCCCAGGCGGCCAGCGCGACAGCGGTCCGCGCCATCACGATGTCGGCGCGCATCCCGTCGACCTCGAAGGCGGCACACGTAGCGGCGATCTGCCGCAACGCCCCGTCGCCCAGCCGCACGGACGGCAACAGCTCCCGCGCAGCCACGATCCGGGCTCGTACGGCGGACTCCTCATCGGCCCACCGCGTGACGAACCCGGCAGGATCGTCGTCGTACGCCAGCCGCCGCCGAACGACCTCGACCCGCTGATCGGGCTCCCGCGAGGCCGCGACCTCGACGGTCAGCCCGAACCGGTCGAGAAGCTGCGGCCGCAGCTCACCCTCCTCGGGATTCATGGTCCCCACGAGCAGGAACTTCGCCGCATGCCGTACGGAGACACCTTCGCGTTCGACGTAGGAGGCGCCCATCGCGGCGGCGTCCAGCAGCAGGTCGACGAGATGGTCGTGGAGCAGATTGACCTCGTCGACGTACAGAATCCCGCGATGCGCGTCGGCAAGCAGCCCG
Source organism: Streptomyces sp. NBC_00576 (assembly GCF_036345175.1). NCBI lineage: Bacteria > Bacillati > Actinomycetota > Actinomycetes > Kitasatosporales > Streptomycetaceae > Streptomyces > Streptomyces sp. NBC_00576. The sequence continues at coordinate 8,715,571 of NZ_CP107780.1, forward strand.
GGCTCAAAAGCCTTCACGCCCTCCGCGAGCGCCCGCTCGATGTCGAGGGCACCGACAAGCCGGTCCTCGGAGGCACCGACGGGCAGCTCGACCATACGGGCGGCCCGGGACGCGGAGGCCCCGGCCTCGTGCGGCCCATCAGGACAGGCCGGATCGGGCGCCCCGGGATCACACGAGAACCGGCACCCGGCGACGACATCCACCGCGGGCAGCAGCGCAGAGAGGGCGCGCACGGCAGTGGACTTGGCGGTGCCTTTCTCGCCGCGCACCAGCACACCACCCACCGCCGGTGAGACTGCGTTGAGCAGCAGCGCGAGCCGCAGGTCGTCCTGGCCGACAACGGCCGTGAACGGAAACGGGGTACTCACTTGTCGTCGCCCTCCAGATCGCCTTCGAGCTCCAGGTAGGTCGCGCGCAGCCGCTCGATCGTGTCGGCGTCCGGTTCGGCCCACAACCCGCGGTCGGCGGCTTCCAGCAACCGCTCCGTGATTCCGCGCAGCGCCCACGGGTTGGACGTCTTCATGAAGTCCCGGTTCTCCGCGTCGAAGACGTACTCGGCGCTGAGCTTCTCGTACATCCAGTCGTCCACGACCCCGGCCGTGGCGTCGTACCCGAACAGGTAGTCCACAGTCGCGGCCATCTCGAACGCACCCTTGTACCCGTGCCGCCGCATCGCCGCCATCCAGCGGGGATTGACCACCCTCGCCCGGAAAACGCGGTGCGTCTCCTCGCCCAGAGTCCGGGTCTTCACCTGGTCGGGAGTCGCCGAATCCCCGACGTACGCCTCCGGACTCGCCCCCGTCAGATGCCGCACCATCGCGACCATGCCGCCGTGGTACTGGAAGTAGTCGTCGGCGTCGACAAGATCGTGCTCCCGGGTGTCGACGTTCTTCGCCGCCACCGCGATCCGCCGGAACGCCGTCTCCATGTCCCCCCGAGCAGCCCGCCCGTCCAGCCCGCGCCCGTACGCGTAACCGCCCCACACGGCGTACACCTCGGCGAGGTCAGCGTCGCTGCGCCAATTCCGCGCATCGATCAACGGCAGCAGCCCAGCCCCGTAAGCCCCCGGCTTCGATCCGAAGATCCGCGCCGTAGCCCGCCGCCGGTCCCCGTGCTCGGCGGCATCCGCGTCCACATGCGCCCGCACGAAGTTGGACTCGGCCGGCTCGTCCAGTTCCGCGACCGCCCGTACCGCGTCGTCGATCAGCCCCACCACATGCGGGAACGCGTCCCGGAAGAACCCGGAGATCCGCACCGTGACGTCGATACGAGGCCGCCCCAGCTCCTCGACCGGTACCACCTCGAACCCGGTCACCCGGCGCGACGCGTCGTCCCACACCGGACGGCAGCCGAGCAGCGCCAGGATCTCGGCGATGTCGTCGCCCTGGGTCCGCATGGCCGACGTACCCCAGACCGTCAGACCGACGGACGTCGGATACTCGCCGTTGTCGGTCAGATAGCGTTGCACGAGCGAGTCGGCGAGTGCCTGGCCGACCTCCCAACTGAGCCTGGACGGAATGGCCTTGGGGTCGACCGAGTAGAAGTTGCGCCCGGTCGGAAGGACGTTCACGAGTCCGCGCGTGGGTGAACCCGAGGGCCCCGCCGGGACGTAACCGCCGTCAAGTGCCTTGAGGATGTGGGTGATCTCGTCCGTCGTACGGGCCAGCCGGGGCACCACCTCACGGCAGGCGAACTCCAACACCGCGACGGCGTCCGGAAGTTCGAGGCCCAGTACGTCCCGTACGAGAGCGGGAACGGTCGCGGCGTCCCACGCCCGCTCCTCCATGCCCTCCGCGAGCCGCCGGCACAGCTGCTCCAGCAGATCGATCGCGTCGGCGGCCGACCGGGACGGCCCGTCGACCAGGTCCGTCAGCTCGACGGGCAGCTTCAGCGGAGCCCCCGGCTCGGCCAGCAACTCCTTCTCGACCAGACCGAAGTGCTCGGCCAGGCAGGCCCGCAGCCCCGGCAGCGCGTTCGCCGTACCGCCCCACACCTGCGAGGCACGCAGCACCGCCAGGACGAGGTTCACGCGCGGCTCGGCCTCCGGGCCGCCGCCGAGAATGTGCAGCCCGTCCCGGATCTGCACGTCCTTGATCTCGCACAGGTAGCCGTCGATGTGCATGACGAACTCGTCGAACGCGGCGTCGTCCGGCTGGTCGTCCACATGCAGGTCGTGATGCAGCTCGGCCGCCTTGACCAGCGTCCAGATCTGCGCGCGCACCGCCGGCGCCTTCGTCGGGTCCAGGTCGGAGACGAGCGCGTACTCGTCGAGGAGCTGCTCCAGCTTCGCCAGGTCGCCGTACGTGTCCGCGCGTGCCATCGGCGGTACGAGGTGGTCGACGACCGTGGCGTGCCCGCGCCGCTTGGCCTGGGTGCCCTCGCCCGGGTCGTTGACGATGAAGGGGTAGACGAGGGGGAGTTCCCCGAGCACGGCGTCCGGCCCGCACCCCTTGCTCAGCCCGAGTCCCTTGCCGGGCAGCCATTCCATGGTGCCGTGCTTGCCCATGTGGACGACGGCGTCGGCACCGAACGAGTTTTCCAGCCACCGGTAGGCCGCCATGTAGTGGTGGGAGGGCGGCATGTCCGGGTCGTGGTAGATCGCGATCGGGTTCTCGCCGAAGCCACGCGGCGGCTGGATCATCACGACGACGTTCCCGAACTGGAGGGAGGCCAGGACGATGTCGTCCCCGTCGACGTACAGGCTGCCCGGAGGCTCGCCCCACGCCTCCAGCATCCCGTCCCGCAACCCGCCGTCCAGCTTGTCGAACCACGCCTGATAGTCGGCCAGCGGCACGCGCGCGGGCGCTGCGGCCAGCTGGTCCTCCGTCAGCCACTCCACGTCGTGACCGCCGGCCGCGATGAGCCGGTGGATCAACTCGTCGCCGTTGTCGGGGTATTCGGTGAGCGAGTATCCGGCGGCGCGCAGTGCGTCCAGCACCCGTACCGCCGACGCGGGTGTGTCCAGCCCCACCGCGTTGCCGACGCGGGAGTGCTTGGTCGGGTAGGCGGTGAAGACGAGCGCGAGCTTCTTGTCGGCGTTCGGCTTGTGCTTCAACCGGGCGTGCCGTACGGCGATTCCGGCGACGCGCGCGGCCCGCTCGGGGTCGGCGCGGTACACGGGTACGCCGTCCGGGCCGTCCTCCTTGAAGGAGAACGGAACGGTGATGAGCCGGCCGTCGAACTCGGGGATCGCGACCTGCATGGCCGCGTCCATGGGGGAGAGGGCGGCGTCCGAGGCGTCCCACGTACTCCTCGACGACGTGAGGCAAAGCCCTTGCAGCACAGGCACATCGAGGTCGGCGAGTGCCCCGATGTCCCAGGCCTCCTCGTCACCGCCGGCCGAGGCCTCGGAGGCGTGCGTACCACCGGCGGCGAGGACGGTGGCGATCAGGGCATCGGCCCCGGCGAGCAGCTCGTACATACCCGCGTCGGCGCCGCGCAGTGAACCGCAGTACACGGGAAGGGCGTTGGCGCCCCGCGCCTCGATCGCGTCGCACAGTGTGTCGACGAACCCGGTGTTGCCGCTGAGCTCGTGGGCCCGGTAGAAGAGCACCCCGATGGTCGGACGGCCGCTCTCCCGCGCGTACGAGCCGTGTACCCCGTACTCGGGCATCTTCTGCGGCTCGACGAACCCCTCACCGGTCAGCAGCACGGTGTCGGACAGGAACCGCGCCATCTCCACGAGGTTGTCCGGCCCGCCCTCGACGAGATAGCGCAGCGCCTCCGCGACCACACCGGCCGGCACCGACGACTCGGCCATCAACTCGGCGTCGGGCACGGCCTCGCCGCCGAGCAGCACGGTGGGCACACCGGACGTCTTCAGATAGGCGAGCCCGTCCTCCCAGGCCCGCTTGCCGCCCAGCAGCCGTACGACGGCGATGTCCGCGCCCTCGACGAGCGCGGGCAGCTCCTCCGCGACATCCACCCGGGTCGGATTGCCGATCCGGTACGAGGCACCGGAAGCGGCCCGGGCCGCCAGCAGGTCCGTGTCGGCGGTCGACAACAACAACACTGTGCTCATGCGGGCGCTCCCGGTGGAATGAAAGGCAGTCCTTGCGGCGCGCCCGACTCGATGAGCCGCCAGAGCGCGTCGGTGTCCGCGTGCTGTTCGACGAGATCGCCGAGCAGGTCGAGCTGTTCCTCGCGCAGCCCGGCGAAGGAGGTGTCGGGGGCCGGCACGAAGCGGCGGCCCGCGGCGGCGGCCACCTCGCGCAGGAAGGCACGCCGGAATCCGTCCGACTCCAGCGAGCCGTGCCAGTGCGTACCCCAGACGCTCCCGACCCGGCACCCGTCCAAGAAGGAGTCCCCGCCGGTGACTTCGGCGACCCCGTGATGAATCTCGTACCCCTCGACCTGTTCGCCGAGGGCGGTGCCGACGGGCCGGGTGAGGGTCTTCTCGCGGGCGAACCGCACCCTTACGGGAAGGACCCCGAGCCCTTCGACGTGGCCCTGCCGGCTCTCGACCTCGTCCTCGATGTGCTCGCCGAGAACCTGGAAGCCACCGCAGATGCCGAGCACGGGCCGCCCCTCGGCTGCCCGGCGAGTAATGGCGTCCGCGAGCCCGCGCTCCCGCAGCCAGGCCAGAGCACGCACCGTCCCCCGCGTCCCCGGAATGACGACGAGGTCGGCGTCGGCCAGTTCCTCCGGCCGGTCCACGAACCGCACCACGACGCCCGGTTCGGCGGCGAGCGCGTCGACGTCGGTGAAGTTGGACATCAGCGGGATCGCGCAGACGGCGACCCGGAGCACGTCCTCCCCGACGGGTGGCGAGACGTTGGACTCCCGCACGGTCCCCCGCAGGGACACCCGAAGCCCGTCCTCCTCGTCGATACCGAGCCCGTGCCGGAAGGGCAGCACACCGTAGGTCGGCCGTCCGGTGAGCCCGAGGAGCATGTCGAGCCCGGGTTCCAGCAGGCTGACGTCCCCGCGGAACTTGTTGACGAGGAACCCGGCGACGAGCGCCTGGTCCTCGGGAGACAGCAGGGCGACCGTTCCGAAGAAGGAGGCGAAGACCCCGCCACGGTCGATGTCGCCGACGACGAGCACCGGGAGCCGGGCGTTGCGCGCGATTCCCATGTTCACGATGTCGGTCCGCCGGAGATTGATCTCGGCGGGAGAACCGGCCCCCTCACAGATCACCGCGTCATACGTGCCCCGCAGTTCGGCCAGGCACTCCAGCACGGTCCCGAGAAGTTGCTGCTGCCGCCCCCCGTGATACCCCCGCGCACTCAACTCGCCCACCGGCTTCCCCATGAGCACGACCTGGCTGCTCTGCTCGCTCCCCGGCTTCAGCAGCACGGGATTCATGAGCGCCGTCGGCTCGATCCGGCACGCCTGCGCCTGCATGGCCTGAGCCCGCCCGATCTCGGCACCTTCACGCGTGACGAAGGAGTTGAGGGACATGTTCTGCGCCTTGAACGGCGCGACCTTGACCCCCTGTCGCACGAGCCACCGGCAGATCCCGGCGGTGACGACACTCTTTCCGGCATCGGAGGTGGTCCCGGCGACGAGCAGCCCGCCACCGACAGTTCCGCCATTCAAGATGTTGTCCGCCCCTTCGCGAGAAAGCGCCCGGCGACACTGACACCGAGGGCCAGCCAGGTCACGCGCCGGGACAGCCGCACGGCCCGTTCGACATCGTGGACGCCGACGGCCCGCCCGGACTCCCCGTTGAGTACGGGCCGATGCTCGACCCGCCCCCCGTACGACAGCGTTCCGCCGAGCCGGACCCCCAGCGCCCCCGCGAAGGAGGCCTCCACGGGCCCGGCGTTGGGACTGGGATGCCGCTCGGCGTCGGCACGCCAGGCACGGACGGCCCCGCGCGGATCCTCGCCGGCGGCGGCGGCGAGTACGGCGGTCAGCCGCGCCCCCGGCCAGCCGGCGAGGTCGTCGAGCCGGGCGGAGGCCCAGCCGTACCGCCGATACCTCTGCGACTTGTGCCCGACCATGGCGTCAAGGGTGTTGACGGCCCGGAACCCGACCAGCCCGGGCACCCCACCCACGGCGCCCCAGACCAGCGCGCCCACGACGGCGTCGGAGGTGTTCTCGGCGACGGACTCGACGACGGCCCGGGCGATCCCGTCGGAGTCGAGGGCCTGTGGATCCCGTCCGCAGAGGTGGGGCAGCCGCTCCCGTGCCCCCTCGATGTCCCCGGCCTCCAGCGACCGGCCGATGGCCCGAGCCTCCCGGCCGAGGGAGGTCCCGCCGACGACGGCCCAGGTGGCGGCGGCGGTGAGTGCGACGCAGGCGGCACGGGACGGACGTACGACGCAACCGGCCGCCACGGCAAGGGAGACGGCGCCTCCCACGCACACGGCGGTGTGCAGCGCGCCCCACCCCCGGTGGTCCCGCCAGAGCACCCGTTCGACGACGCCGGCGGCCCGCCCGAACGCGGCGACCGGATGCCCGCGACGAGGGTCGCCCAGGATCAGGTCACCGAGGAGTCCGGCGGTGGCGCCGTACGCGAAAACGCGATCGGCACGCATCGGCTCAGCCGGCCGTGGGATCGGGCAGCGGCCCAGGACAGGCCCTGGTGCTGTACCTCAAACGGCAGGCGAGCATGGCGATATGTCCTCACTCAGGGTGTCCACGCCCTGGTTCGACGAGACCGGCGGCAAGAGTTCCTGGCTCCCGGGGTTACCTACCCCGGTGACAGTGGCGGGACCGCGCCGGATTCACACCGGCTTCCTCTTCTGCCGCCGTACATGGCCCCGGCAGTCCACCACGGGCCCGGAACACCCGTCAACTTGCCGTTGACCTGGAAAGGAGGACTGTGCTGAGCCCCACACCGTGCCCGGTTCGGGGCGACGATCGGGGCGAACGCCGGGCCGACGAACGAACGCCCGCCCTGCCCGTGACCACCGACAAGGTGGCCACGGTCAGAGCGGGCGACGAGGACGTGTCCGGGTGTCCGGCCCTCAGGCCACGATCAGATAGATCCCGTACGCCACCACAGCCGCACAGGCGGCGAAGCACGCGTACGCTCCCGTGACCGCCAGCCCCGCCGACTCCCCCTGCGCGACCGCCCGTTCGCGGCGCGAGAGTCCGACGATGCCCAGGGTGAACACGCCCACCATGGCCACGGTGATGACGAGACTGACGCCGAAGACGGAGCCGAGGGCTGCCCAGTCGATCTTCATGTTGCTTCCTTCTGCTTCTCGCTCGGACCGGGAGCCGGACTCAGAGGGCCGTGGCCGACGGCTTCGCCGTGACCTCGGCCGGGGAGGGGATGGTGGCAGTCAGGTCATCGGTGACGGAGACGGTGCCGGTCGGGGGCGGGGTCACGGCGGCGATGGCGGTCGTGATGACACCCGCGGGCTCCGCGGCCTCGTCGTTGACGTCCTCGACGTCGTTGACGTTCGTGGCGTCGATCACCTCGCGGCGCGACACGACCCAGATCGCCGTGCTCGAGGCGATGAGGAAGACGGCCACCAGAGCCGTACCCCAGTCGCCGAAGCCGGTGACGTACTCCGCCAGCGCGCCGACGACGGCCGCCGCCGGCAGCGTCAGTCCCCATGCCACGAACATTCGTGTCGCCGTCGACCAGCGGACCACGCCGCCCTTGCGGCCGAGGCCCGCGCCCATCACCGAACCCGACACCGAGTGCGTGGTGGAGAGGGAGAAGCCGAGGTGGGAGGAGGCCAGGATGACCGTCGCCGCGCTGGTCTGGGCGGCGAAGCCCTGCTGCGGCTGGAGGTCGGTCAGGCCCCTGCCCATCGTACGGATGATGCGCCAGCCGCCCAGGTACGTGCCGAGCGCGATGGCCAGGCCCGCGGAGAGGATGACCCACACCGGGGGATCGGAGTCGGGGGAGACGGCGCCGCCGGCGACCAGGGCGAGGGTGATGATGCCCATCGTCTTCTGCGCGTCGTTCGTGCCGTGGGCCAGTGACACCAGGCCCGCGGAGGCGATCTGGCCGGCCCGGAAGCCCTTCTCCGCCGCCTTGCCCTCGGCCCGCTTGGCGCCGAGCTTGTACGACAGGCGGGTTGCCAGCATGGCGGCGATGCCCGCGACCAGCGGCGCGGCGATCGCCGGGATCAGCACCTTCGTCACCAGCACGTCGCCGTGGACCGCGCCCGTCCCCGCCGAGGCGATGGTCGCGCCGATCAGACCGCCCATCAGAGCGTGCGAGGAACTGGAGGGGAGCCCCACCAGCCAGGTCAGCAGGTTCCAGAGGATCGCGCCGACCAACGCGGCGAAAATCACCTCGGGACGGATACCGCTCTCGTCCACGAGGCCCTTGGAGATCGTGTTGGCGACCTCGACGGAAAGGAAGGCGCCCACGAGGTTGAGCACGGCCGACATGGCGACCGCGACCTTGGGCTTGAGCGCACCGGTCGAGATGGTGGTGGCCATCGCGTTGGCGGTGTCGTGGAAACCGTTCGTGAAATCGAACGCAAGCGCGGTGACGACCACGATCGCGAGGATCAGCGAGAAGCTTTCCATTTACCCAGATTTCTTCCGTACGGTATTGGCTGTAGGACCGTAGGCAATCTGGATGAACGGAAGGTGAACTGATGGGGGATGCTGGATGGCCGGAAACGGAGCGCCGCTCCTCCGGAGCCGCCGGACGAGCGACGCCCGTGGTCAGTACCCCTTCGCGAACTGTTTGAGCTGGGCCGATGACCCGTTGAAGACGTTCTGGTCACCTGGCAGCGAGCCGCTGTTGTCGTACTGCCAGAACGTCCAGAACTTCCAGCCGCCGGATGGCAGCGCCCCCGCGTCCGCCGCGTTGTAGCGGGCCAGCCACAGGGCGTGTTCCGAGGTGAAGACAGTGCCGCTGTTCGTGCAGTTGTTCCACCAGTGGGCGGTCGTGTAGATCACCGGGCGGCGGCCGGTGAGCCGGTTGACCTCGTCGCTGAAGGCCGTGATCCAGTCGGCCATCCTCGTCTTGCTGAGGCCGTAGCACTTCTGCTTGCCGTACGGGTTGTACTCGATGTCGAGCGCGGGCGGCAGCGTCCAGCCGTCCGCGCGCCAGGCCCCGCCGTTGCGCACGAAGTACCGGGCCTGGGTGGCACCGGACGACTTGTCCGGCAGCGCGAAGTGGTAAGCGCCGCGGAGCAGGCCCGCCGCCCGCGAACCGTCGTACTGCTGGCTGAAGTACGGACTGCGGTAGGTGTGGGACTCGGTCGCCTTGACGTATACGAAAGTGGCGCCCTTCTCTTTCGCGGACTGCCAGTTGACGTTCTTCTGGTGCGACGAGACGTCGTGCCCCTTCGGCTCACCCGCCGCCGAGACCGGAGCCTCCGTCAGAACGGTTCCCCCGATGGCGATCGCCGCCGCGGTGGCCGCGAGGGCGCGGGAGCGGCGCGGCGGTTTGCGATGGACGCGTACGAACAGTTTGCGATCACGGGCCATGTGTCCCCCCGGAAATGGCTTCACGCGTGACAAATCCCCAGGAGGCTACTGGAAGATCGACCGATCTCCGGCGGTCCCCGGCCAAAGCGCGCGCACACGCCGATGCGCGCGCATACGCGCCCTTACGGTCCCCGGAGTTCCCGCCTACAGTGCCCTCGCCCGGCGCCGGTTCGCGGCCGTGCCTGGCAGGATCGGGGCATGGCTGAGCAGCGACGGGACAGACGTGACGTGCGGGACGACGCACAGGGGGCGGGCGAGGCGGAGGGGCGTGCCGTGTCCGACGAGACGGTGCGCGCCTGGGCGGCGCTCGTCGCGACGGCCCGCCGCACGGTGGCCGACGGGCTGGTCGTCGGCACCTCCGGCAACGTCTCCGTGCGCGTCGGGGACACCGTCCTGGTCACACCGTCCGGCGTGCCGTACGACCGGCTCACCCCCGAGGGCATCGTCGGCGTCGACCTGACCGGCCGCCAGATCCTCGGCACCCTGACCCCGACGAGCGAACTGCCCATGCATCTCGCCGTCTACGGCGCCACAGACGCCCGTGCCGTGGTCCATACCCACGCCGTGCACGCGACCGCCGTCTCGACGCTCGTGCGAGAGCTGCCGCTGATCCACTACATGGCGGGCGATCTCGGGGGCCCCGTCCGGGTCGCTCCGTATGCGACGTACGGCACGGAGGAGTTGGCCGAGAACATGCTCGGCGCCCTGGCCGGTCGTGCGGCCTGCCTCCTCCAGAACCACGGCACGCTCACCCACGGCGCCACCCTCGACCAGGCGTTCGACCGCACCGCCCAGCTGGAGTGGATGTGCCGCGTCTGGCTGACGGCGTCCTCCCTGCCCGGCCTGTCCCCGACGCTGCTGTCGGAGGAACAGGTGAGAGAGGCGGGGGAGCGGCTCAAGGCGTACGGGCAGCGGGGGTAGCAGGGGTAGCCGGGAAGGGCCTCGGTTTTGCCCCGTCCTCCCGCTGGCCGTCGGAGCGCTCCGCAAGGAGACTGGGTCCGTGCGTCCAGTGACCGCGACGGCCGCTGCCGTCACCGCAGCTCTGGCAGCCGGCGTCGCCAGTGTCGCCGCCGGCCGCTACGCCAGCGACGCCGCGCTCAAGGCACCCCCGGGCAGGCCCCTGCCCACGGAACCCCGGCTCACCGTGCACTTCACCGCCGCCGGCCGGGTCGCCCTCACACGGGCCCTGGCCTCGCAGCGCCCCGGCACCTATGGCCTCGCCGGCGAGGGAACCCACGCGGTCGTCGGTCCCGTCCTGAACCACGCCACCCACTCCGCCGACACCGTCGTACGCCGCCTCGAACGGGTCACCCACGGCACCCTGGAACCCCGCGACAAGGTCTGGCTCACCCCGAACGTGCACGTCGGTGACCCCGGCACCGCTCTCGGACTCGAATACCTCGACATCGAGATCCCCGGCGAACTCGGCGCCCTGCCCGCGTGGTTCGTGCCCGGGGCGCGCAGCACCTGGGTGATCACCGTGCACGGCCTCGGTGCCACCCGCGAGCATCCCCTGAACGTCCTGCCGTTCCTGCACCGCCAGCAGTTCCCGGTCCTCGACCTCGCCTACCGGGGCGACCCCGGCGCACCCCGCCCCCAGGACGGGCTCGGTCACCTCGGCGAGACCGAGTGGCGCGACGTCGACGCCGCGATCCGGCACGCCCTGCGGCACGGCGCCGAGCACGTCGTCCTGTACGGCTGGTCCATCGGCGCGACCATGGCACTGCGGGCCGCCACCCGCTCCGCGCTGCGCGACCGTGTCACCGGGCTGGTCCTGGACTCGCCGGTGCTCGACTGGCAGACCACCCTGCGTGCCCTCGCCACGGCCCGCCGCACGCCGGGCGCGCTGCTGCCGCTGGCGGTACGCGCCGCCCAGGGCCGCACGGGTCTGCACGGTGGCCCCGAGGGAACCGCCGCCGAGGCCACCGACCCCACCCGGCTCACCGTCCCCGCCCTGATCCTCCACGGCCCCGCCGACACGATCGCCCCCTGGACCCCCTCCCGCCGCCTCGCCGCACGCCGCTCCGACCTGATCACCCTCCACCAGGTCCCGGACGCCCCGCACGGCGCGATGTGGAACGTGGACCCGACGACGTACGAGGAAACCCTGCGCCGCTTCCTGACCCCGCTGATGTAGCCGGTGCGGCTGCGCGTCCGCCCCGGCCACTTGCGGCGACGGGCGGCCCCGCGCGTCCCCCGCCTCGCGAAAACAGCCTGGTCCGCGGCACCTCACCCCCTCACCGCCGCACCGCGAACCTGCTTCCGTTTAAGGCTGCACCACTGGCTTGAACACCCTCCTCGGCCCCCGCCCGAACCCCCTCCCTCGGCCGGCCCTGTGGCCCGCCGTTACATTCCGTTTGGGTTTTCGGACCGTCAACCGGAAGACTGCACCCGTGACGTCCCGTATCCCGCGCGACTCCAGGCTTCGACTCGTCCGCCCGCGACCCCTGGCCGCCGCCCCACGAGCGATGAACCAGCGGCGCTCGCGCCGCCCCGCCCCGCGTCCGCCCGAGGGCACACCAGCCCCGGCGGAACTGGCCAGAATGGCCCGCTCCGGTCTGGCCGGCGCGGCACGCGTCGCCCGCTGGGCCGACCCCTCACTCAGGCCCGGCCATGACGGCGGGTCCTCCGACGGCAGGGGCACCCTGTCCGACGCCACCGCCGAACGGGCAGCCGCCGAACTGGGGCTGACCCCGGATCAGGTCCGCCACGACTGGGACACCGCCCGGCTGGCCGGCCTTGTCGAGGTGCACGGCGACATCGCACGCCCCGGCTGGCGCCTGCGCGCCTGGAACCGTGACGACAGCGCCGTACTGCGCGGCTGGGTCGCCCTCTTCGACGCCTGGTCGATCGCCCACCCGGAGGCCGCGGACCACGAACCCGCCGCCGTCGCCGAGGTCGTCTCCGCGATGCCCCAGGTGCTCTCCTTCCTCCAGCTGTCCGCGGGGCCCGTCCCCATGGAGCAGCTCCTGGACCTGCTGGAGCAGCGGGTCACGGAACTGCGCACCGAGCGCTGCGAGATCCCGTACGGCCCCCAGCCCGAGCCGGTGCCGCAGCAGCCCGAGGCCATCGCCGTCGTCGACACCCCGCTCGCCCCCCTTCTCGACTGGGCCCTGCACGCCCTGGCCTTGGTCGGTGCCCTCACCTACGGCGCCGGTCATGCCACCCTCACCCCGCTCGGCAGCTGGGCGGTGTGGGTCAAGCTGGAACAGATCTGCGTCGCCGCGCAGAGCCCGGCCGGCAACATCGAGCAGAACGCCGAGGACATGCTGCGCGGCTGCTCCCAGCTGCGTCCCAACGCGGCCCGCGCCGAGTACCGGGCCTGGCTCGCCGCCCGCCCCGTCGGCAGCGCGGTCGCCGAGCTCCTCGACGCCGCCCGGGGCGAGGACGCCCTGCTGCGCGGTCTCGCCTTCGAGGCCCTGCGCGTGGTCGGCGGCCCGGCCGAGCCCGATGTGCGCGCCGTGGCGGAGAAGACCCCGCTGCGGCCGTACGCCCTGCTGTGGCTGGCCGAGCACGACGGGATCGACCCGGAGGACGCCCACGAGGTGCTCACCCGGGAGGAGGCCACCTGGATGTGGGTCGACACCGCCGCGGCCGTCGCCGACCACGGCGAGGCGCCGCTGCTCGTACGTCATCTGGAGTCCGCGGTGCAGCCCACGATCCCCGCGCTCCTCGACGAGGTGCGCGCGGTCGGTCACCCCCGCACCGTCCAGGTCCTGGTCGCCCTCGCGGCCGCCCACCCCGACCCGGCCCTCGCCAAGGCCGTACGCCGCGCCGCCTTCCAGGTGCACACCGGGGGCAACTAGGACCTGTCCCCCCGCTCACCGGTACTGATGCGGCGCCGTCGCTTTCCTGTGACTTGATCGGCCGGACAGGCTCTATACGGCGACCGGGCGGGCCGGGGCGGACGGAGACGGAGAAGGTCAGGCCTGTATCTCGGGTGTGTATGTGCCGAAGCTCCAGATGTTGCCCTCGGCATCGCGTGCCATGTAGTCGCGCGAACCGTAGTCCTGGTCCGTCGGGGGCATCACGATGTCCGCGCCGTGCTCCACGGCCTGCTGGTGGTGTGCGTCGACGTCGTCCACGACGACGTACACCCCGCACGGGCCCGCGTCCTTCATCGCCGCGTCGAAGACGCCGCCCCGGCCCTTCGAGCCGAGCATCACCGCGCCGTTGCCCTGCATCAGCTCGGCGTGCAGCACCGAGCCGCCCTCTCCCTCGTACACCGACACCTCGGTGAAGCCGAACGCCTCCGTGAGCTGCCGGATCGCCGCCTTCGCGTCCGCGTACAACAGTGTCGGATAGATGCTGGGACGCCCGCCGCCCGTGCCTGCCATACCCATCACTCCCTCGGGTCACGCTGCCGCCAAAACCGGCAAACCGGAAAAGAATTGGCCTGCGCCCAGTCTTGCACCGACCACTGACAACGCCCCGTCTGAGCTGCGGCGCCGGGGGGCGGCAGGCACGGATGGTCCGACCGGGGGACCCGTCCCGAACGCCCGTACGCAGAAAAAGTGCTTGCACGACCCCGTTAGACTTGGCCCATGGCCATTCTCCTCGCGCATTAGACGGCGGGAACGTCCTCAGCCGCCCACCCCGCCAACAACCCCGCCCTGGAGTCTGTCCGTGATCTCCGCCTCCGGTATCGAGCTGCGCGCCGGCGCCCGTGTCCTCATCGAGTCCGCCACCTTCCGTATCACCAAGGGCGACCGCATCGGTCTGGTCGGCCGCAACGGCGCCGGCAAGACGACCCTCACCAAGGTCCTCGCGGGCGAGGGCATCCCCGCGGCGGGCCAGATCGCCCGCTCCGGTGAGGTCGGCTACCTCCCTCAGGACCCCCGTACCGGCGACCTGGACGTGCTGGCGAGCGACCGCATCCTCTCCGCGCGCGGGCTGGACACCCTGATCCGCAAGATGCGCGAGAACGAGCAGCGCATCGCCAACGGCGCGGGCGCCACCCGCGAGAAGGCTCTGCGGCAGTACGAGCGCCAGGAGACGGAGTTCCTCACGAAGGGCGGTTACTCCGCGGAGGCCGAGGCTGCCACCATCGCCGCCGCGCTCAACCTGCCCGACCGGGTGCTCGGTCAGCCCCTGCACACGCTCTCCGGCGGTCAGCGCCGCCGTATCGAACTGGCCCGCATCCTGTTCTCGGACGCGGACACCCTGCTGCTCGACGAGCCGACCAACCACCTCGACGCGGACTCGATCGTCTGGCTGCGCGACTACCTGAAGACCTACCGCGGCGGCTTCATCGTCATCTCCCACGACGTCGACCTGGTCGAGACGGTCGTCAACAAGGTGTTCTACCTGGACGCCAACCGGGCCCAGATCGACGTCTACAACATGGGCTGGAAGCTCTACCAGCAGCAGCGCGAGGCCGACGAGAAGCGCCGCAAGCGCGAGCGCCAGAACGCCGAGAAGAAGGCCGCCGCGCTGAACGCGCAGGCCGACAAGATGCGCGCCAAGGCCACCAAGACGGTCGCCGCGCAGAACATGGCCAAGCGCGCCGACCGGCTGCTCGCCGGGCTCGACGCGGTGCGGGTCTCCGACAAGGTGGCCAAGCTGCGCTTCCCGGAGCCCGCGCCCTGCGGCAAGACCCCGCTCATGGCTGAGGGCCTGTCGAAGTCGTACGGCTCCCTGGAGATCTTCACCGACGTCGACCTGGCCATCGACAAGGGCTCCCGTGTCGTCATCCTCGGCCTGAACGGCGCCGGCAAGACGACCCTCCTGCGCCTGCTCGGTGGCGCCGAGAAGCCCGACACCGGAGAGGTCATCGAGGGCCACGGACTCAAGCTCGGCTACTACGCGCAGGAGCACGAGACCCTCGACCCCGAGCGCTCGGTCCTGGAGAACATGCGCTCCGCCAACCCCGACCTGGACCTGGTCGAGGTCCGCAAGACGCTCGGCTCGTTCCTGTTCTCCGGCGACGACGTCGACAAGCCCGCAGGCGTCCTCTCCGGCGGCGAGAAGACCCGCCTCGCGCTCGCGACCCTCGTGGTCTCCTCCGCGAACGTGCTCCTTCTCGACGAGCCGACGAACAACCTCGACCCGGCCAGCCGCGAGGAGATCCTCGGCGCGCTACGCACGTACAAGGGCGCCGTCGTCCTCGTCACCCACGACGAGGGCGCCGTACACGCGCTCCAGCCGGAGCGGATCATCCTGCTGCCGGACGGCGTCGAGGACCTGTGGGGCGCCGACTACGCCGACCTGGTGGCCCTCGCCTGACGGTCACGATCACTTGATCGAATCGCTGATCCACTTCCTCTGGATCATTCGGCCGATCCGTGATCCACCATCTGTGTGAGATCTCCTCATACCGAGGTGTGTCCTACATCCATTTCACGGCCGGGCCCTTCATCGACAGGGGCTCGGCCGTCGCGCGTTCCTGACCAGGCATTTCGCGGAACAACTCGTTCGGCCGTACGGACAGCCAGCCATGGAATTGCAAATTCCGCTTGTGGGGATGCACTCCTGTCGTCAAAACCTTGTCTCACGGACCTTGCCGAATGGGTGGCCATGACGCGCTTGAGGGGTGATCATGAGAGGACCAGAGCGCACTTCCCACGAGGAGGCACGGGTGGCCGAGACTCTGAAGAAGGGCAGCCGGGTAACCGGCGCCGCGCGCGACAAGCTCGCGGCAGACCTGAAGAAGAAGTACGACTCCGGTGCGAGCATTCGAGCGCTGGCCGAAGAAACCGGTCGCTCGTATGGCTTCGTACACCGGATGCTCAGCGAGTCGGGCGTCACGCTCCGTGGACGGGGCGGGGCGACACGGGGCAAGAAGGCCGCTTCGGCCTGATCCCCGACGACTCGTCGGCTTCGATGGTGACCACCCGGTCGGTCGGCTGACCGGCCGGGTGGTTACTGTGCAGTCACTTAGGTGTGTCCCGCGTGGGGCAAGCACCTGATCCGACCGCACTCATCGGAGGCGCCCCATGGCTTCGTTCGACCAGGACGTTGTTGGCCAAGGTCCCGAAGTTTCCGTACTCGACAAGGACGGCGTACGGCTCACCGTCGACGACGCGGTTGCCACGGTGACGCTGACCAACCCGGCCAAGCGCAACGCGCAGAGTCCCGCTCTGTGGCGGGCGCTGGCCGAGGCGGGCCGGCTGCTGCCGGGCACCGTGCGTGTCGTCGTGCTGCGCGCCGAGGGCAAGTCGTTCTCGGCCGGGCTCGACCGACAGGCGTTCACGCCCGAGGGGTTCGACGGCGAGCCGTCGTTCATCGAGCTCGCGCGCAGTGACGACGCCACGCTGGACGGCACCATCGCCGCGTACCAGGAGGGCTTCACCTGGTGGCGGCGCAGTGACCTCGTGTCCATCGCCGCCGTCCAGGGGCATGCCGTCGGCGCGGGCTTCCAGCTCGCGCTCGCCTGTGACCTGCGCGTCGTCGCCGACGACGTGCAGTTCGCCATGCGCGAGACCAGCCTGGGTCTCGTCCCCGACCTGACGGGCACCCATCCGCTCGTGTCCCTCGTCGGCTACGCCCGCGCGCTGGAGATCTGCGCGACCGGCCGCTTCGTCCAGGCCGAGGAGGCCGTGAACACGGGCCTCGCCAACATCGCCGTACCGGCCGAGCAGCTCGACGACGCCGTACGCGAACTGCTCGCCGCGCTGCTCGCCGCGCCCCGGGACGCCCTCGTCGAGACGAAGGCGCTGCTGCGCGGCGTCCAGGGCCGGACGTACGACGAACAGCGCGGCGCCGAGCGCGCGTCCCAGGCGCGCCGACTGCGGGATCTGGCGGGCGTCGGCGACTGACCCGCCCGAACCGCACGCCTGTGAGGGGCCGCTGGCGGTCGGCAGCGACCCCTCACCCCGACCGGCTGGAGGAGGGCACTTTGGTGGTCAGCTTCGAGGTACAGATCGAGGAGCTGTCAGAGTGGGCGCGGACGGAAACCGGCTGCCCGCCACCCTGGAACTCCTGACGGTGATCCGCTGCCCGAGCAGTGCGGCGGCTCTGGTCGCGGTCGGCGACGCCCGTGTCTCCGGGGCGATCGAGCCCGGCTCTCTGGTGGTGGCGACGGCTCACGGACTCAAGGGAATGTGACCGACACCCCAGTGGTGCACCCTCTTTCCCTCCTGATCGTCTGCCCGCGCCCGTTTCGCCTGCCTGCCGCATCCCCGGCGCGCGTCCGCCCGACCCCACCTACTGTGGGTTGTGGGGGACGACCGAAAGGGATGTACGGCGATGACCGACATGACCCAGGGGAACCGGCCGCAGCAGCCCGCGAGCGAGGGCGACGACCCGCGGCCCACCCAGCTCCGGAAGCCGAATGTCACCAAGCGCGGCGGAGGTGACCCGGCCGAGCGGGGGCGCACCACGATCGCCGACGGAGTCGTCGAGAAGATCGCCGGGCTCGCCGCCCGTGACGTCCTCGGTGTGCACGCCATGGGCAGCGGCTTCTCGCGGACCTTCGGCGCGGTCCGCGACCGGGTACCGGGCGGCGCCTCGAAATCCGTCACCCGTGGAGTGAAGGCCGAGGTCGGAGAGGTGCAGACGGCCCTCGACCTGGAGATCGTCGTCGAGTACGGCGTTTCGATCGGCGATGTCGCCCGGGCCGTGCGCGAGAACGTCATCGCGGCCGTCGAGCGCATGACCGGCCTGGAAGTCGTCGAGGTCAACATCGCGGTGACGGACGTGAAGCTGCCCGAAGAAGAGGAAGAGGAACCCGAACCCCGCCTGCAGTGACGGATTCGGGGTATCGGCAAAGGACCGGGAAGGCAGGGCAGCATGAGCATCGCCGTGATCGGCATGATCGCCGGAATGGCGCTGGGATTCGCCGGGTACTTCGGCGGCTTCGGCGCGTTTCTGCTGGTGGCCGCCCTGGGCGCCCTCGGCTTCGTGATCGGCCGGTTCCTGGAGGGCGACCTGGATCTGGGCGACTTCTTCCGCACCCGCGACGACAAACGGCGGTGACGCCGCCCGTGACGGACGTGACGGAGGAGCAGCCCGGTGAGAGGCGGCCAGGGGAGACCCGTATGCCCGGCAGGGCCACGACGACCGTGCCGCCGGGCGAACGCGGCGCCACCCGGATCGCCGACCGGGTCGTCGCGAAGATCGCTGCGCAGGCAGCCCGCGAGGCGCTGGCCGAACTGCCCCCGGACGCGGTACCCCCGCACGCCACGGTCGCCGTCCACCACGACAGGGCCCGCGTCCGCGTGAGCCTCGAACTCCCGTACCCCTCCGATATTGGTGGCCAGTGCGCGGCGGTGCGTGATCGGGTCGCTTCGCGGGTACACGCCCTGGCGGGAATGGACGTGCCGGAGGTCGCCGTCGAGATCGAGCGGCTGCACCTGGCACCGCCGCACGGTGCGGCACCAGGGAAGGCACAGGGGTGGACGCGATGAGCGAGCCTCAGAGCTCCGAGGGCCACGAGGGCTACGAGAACACCCGACGACTGCCAGTACTGGAGAAACCGAACGACTCGACGGCCGGCATCACCGGATCGGGGCAGTCCTCGTCCACCGCCGCCTACGACCCCCTGCCCACCCTCGGCGACGGGGAGGACGGGAACGGCCGCTTCTGGTCGGCGCGCCGCGTCCCCGCGGCCGTCCTCGCGCTGCTGCTGCTTCTGGTCGCGGGCGCGTTCCTCTACGACATCACCGCGGTACGAGCCGACCGCCAGGCCATGAGCTGGCGGAAGTCGCTGGCCAGGCAACTCGCGCAACGCCCCCTCGACGACACCTGGGTCCTGGTCGGCGCCGGTATCGCCGTAGCCCTCGGCGCCTGGCTGCTCGTCCTCGCCGCCACGCCCGGTCTGCGCGGCGTCCTGCCGATGCGACGCCCCCACGCCGACGTCCGGGCGGGCCTGCACCGGGCCGCCGCCGCGATGGTGCTGCGCGACCGGGCCGTGGAGGTGTCCGGTGTGCAGTCGGTCCGGGTCCGGATGACCCGTACCAGGGCCGACGTCCGCGCGGTCTCCCACTTCCGTGAACTCGACGACGTACGGGCCGACCTGGACGATGTGCTCACCGACGCGATCAGGAGCCTCGGCCTGTCCCGGCCGCCCGCCCTGTCGGTGCATGTCGCCCGGCCCGGCCGGAAGGGGTGAGGACGGATGCAGCGCATCGTCAACCGCGTACTGCTGGGCCTCGCGGGCCTGGTCCTGATCGTCGTCGGCGGCTCGGTACTGGCCGTGGGCCTGGGCAGCCGGTGGCCGACATGGTGGATCCACGACGACCGCCACGACGTACTGCTGAGCAACGCCGAACGCACCCACTACCGGGACGCCGGCTGGTGGTGGCCGACGGTACTCGCCGCCCTGGCCGTCCTGGTCCTGCTGTCCCTGTGGTGGCTGGCCGCCGTACTCCGCAGACGCCGCCTCACCGAGGTCCTGGTCGACACGGGCGACGGCGAGGGAGCCCTCCTTCGGGGCCGCGCGATGGAGATCGCGGTGGCGGCGGAAGCGGCCCGCCTGGAGGGCGTGGAACGAGCCCACGTCACCCTGACCGGCCGACGCACGTCCCCCGAGGCCCGAGTCCAACTCCTCCTGCAACCACACGCGGCCCCCGAGGATGCGGTGGCCCGCCTCACGGCGGAGGCACTGGCGAACGCCCGCGACTCGGCGGGCCTCAAGTCACTGCCGACGGAAGTGAGCTTGAGGGGGGTCAAGCACTCCGCAGAAAGGGTGAGTTGAGGCTTTGAGGGGCTCGGGGCCATGACATTTGCGGCTCCGCCGCGTGGGCGCGAGCAACCCACCACTGCCCGCAGACGCACAACGACAGGTCCCTTCAGAACCCGTGCCGCATCCCCCCGTCAACAGGCACCATGACCCCCGTCAGATAGCTCGCCGCAGGCGAAAGCAGAAACGCAGCCGTCCGCCCGAACTCCTCCGGCCTCCCATACCGCCGCAACGGAATCCGCGACTCATTGGCGACCCGAGTCGCCGCAGGGTCGGCGGACAAGCCGTCCAGCTCGCGCACGCGATCCGTGTCGATGCGCGCCGGCAACAACCCCACCACCCGAACCCCCCGCGGCCCCACCTCGTCGGCGAGGGACTTCGCGAACCCCGCGAGCCCCGGCCGCAGGCCGTTGGAGATCGTCAGCCCCGGAATCGGCTCGTGCACCGAGCCGGACAGCACGAACCCGACGACCCCGCCCGCCTCCAGCTCCGCCACCGCCGTACGGGCCAGCCGTACCGCCCCCAGGAACACCGAGTCGAACGCGGCCCGCCACTGCTCGTCCGTGTTGTCGGCGACGAACCCGGGCGCCGGCCCGCCCACGCTGATGAGGATGCCGTTGAAGCGCCCGAAGTGCTCGCGGGCCGCCGCGACGAGCCGCTGCGCGACCTCCGGGTCGGAGTTGTCCGCGGCCACGCCCACCGCCCCCGGGCCCAGGGCGGCCGCAGCCTCCGTGACCGTCTTCTCGTCCCGCCCCGTGATGATCACCTTCGCGCCGTCGGCGACAAGCTCGCGCGCGGCGGCGTTACCCAGTCCACGGGTGGCTCCGGTGACGACGTACACCCGGTCCTTCAGTCCAAGATCCATGGTCCCTATCCTGCCCGGTCCTCGCCGTACAGGGCGAGGGCGGTGTTGACGAGGCCGATGTGGCTGAACGCCTGGGGGAAGTTGCCGAGCTGGCGGTCGGCGACCGGGTCGTACTCCTCCGCCAGCAGACCCACGTCGTTGGTGAGGCCGACCAGGCGTTCGAAGAGCTCGCGTGCCTCCTTCGTACGGCCGATCATGTGCAGCGCGTCCGCCAGCCAGAACGAGCAGGCCAGGAACACGCCCTCGTCCCCGGGCAGCCCGTCGACCACGGGCCCGTCCGTGCTGTAGCGGCGGACGAATCCACCGTGCCCCAGCTCGTCCCTGATCGCGTCGATGGTGCCGACGATCCTCGGGTCGTCCGGCGGCAGGAAGCCGACGCGGGGCAGGAGCAGCACGGCCGCGTCGAGTTCGCGGGAGCCGTAGAACTGGGTGAACGTGTTCCGCTCCGGGTCGTAGCCGCGTTCGCACACCTCCCGGTGCACCTCGTCGCGCAACGCCCGCCAGCCCTCCAGGTCGCCGCCGCTGAGCTTCGGGTTGAGCTCAAGCTGACGCACCGCACGGTCGGCGGCCACCCAGGCCATCACCTTCGAGTGCACGAAGTGCCGGCGCGGGCCGCGCACCTCCCACAGCCCCTCGTCCGGCCGGTGCCACGCCGTCTCCAGGAACTTCATGAGCGCGCACTGCACCCGCCACATGTGCGGCTTGGACGGCAGTCCCGAACGCCGGGCCAGTGCCAGCGAGTCGATCACCTCGCCGTACACGTCGAGCTGGAGCTGCCGTACGGCCGCGTTGCCGATCCGCACCGGGGCCGAGCCGCCGAACCCGGGCAGCCAGTCCAGCTCGAACTCGGGCAGCCGGCGCTCACCACCGAGCCCGTACATGATCTGGAGGTCCGCCGGGTCGCCCGCGACCGCCCGCAGCAGCCAGTCGCGCCAGCACTCGGCCTCCTCGTGGTAGCCCACCGACAGCAGCGCGTTCAGGGTGAGCGTGGAGTCGCGCAGCCAGCAGTAGCGGTAGTCCCAGTTGCGTACGCCGCCCAGTTCCTCGGGGAGCGAGGTGGTGGGGGCGGCGACGATGCCGCCGGTCGGCGCGTACGTCAGCGCCTTGAGGGTGATCAGCGAGCGCACGACGGCGTCCCGGTGCGGTCCGTCGTACGTACAGCGCGCCGACCAGTCCTTCCAGTCCGCGACGGCCGTCTCCAGCGCCTCGTACGGGTCGACGAACGGCGGATGCGGCTCGTGCGAGGGATGCCAGGTGAGCACGAACGCGACCCGCTCGCCCTCGGCGACGGTGAACTCCGAGTACGTGGTGAAGTCCCGGCCCCATGTGCGCACTCCTTCGTCGGTGCGCAGCCACACCGCGTCCGGCCCGGCGACGGCCACCCGGTGCCCGTTCGTCCGGCGCATCCAGGGCACGATCGACCCGTAGTCGAACCGCAGGCGCAGCGTGCTGCGGACGGTCACCTCGCCGCGTACGCCCTCGACGATCCGTACGAGATCGGGAGCCCGGTGGCGCTGTGGCATCAGGTCGGTGACCCGTACCGCGCCCTCGTCGGTCTCCCACTCGGTGTCGAGGACGAGGGTGCCGGGCCGGTAACCGCGCCGCGTGCACCGGTCGGCGCCCTCGGGGGCGATCCGCCAGTGCCCGTTGCGCTCGTCGCCGAGCAGCGCGGCGAAACAGGCGGCCGAGTCGAAGCGCGGGAGACACAGCCAGTCGACGGAACCGTCCATACCGACGAGCGCGGCGGTCTGGTGGTCGCCGACGAGGGCGTAGTCCTCGATACGGGGGATGCGGTGATTCTGGTGGGGGTGCACGACGGGCGGGTTCCCGGTACGGGGCCCTGGCATTCGGGCCGGGACGTACTGTCACACGCGGAGAACGTCGTTTACGTCACACGGCGGCGGGCTCGGCGTCCGGCGAATCCTGCGCTTCACGCGCCGCCGCCTCGGCCTCCGCGCGGTCCCGGCGTTCCCGGCGGACGAGGATCACCCAGCCCAGGGGGACGCCCGCGGAGAACAGCCACCACTGGATGGCGTAGGCGTAGTTCAGCGCGGCGTTCTCGTCGCCGGGCCTGCCCAGCAGTTCGGGGGTGTCGCCCTTCGGTGCGGGCGTCGCCAGCACGATGTAGCCGCCGAGCACTTCGGCTCCGAGCCGCCGGGCCTCCTGCTCGCTGTTGATCAGCATGACCTGCCGGTCCGGCAGCCCCTTGAGGTCCTTGATGCCGCTCGCCGCGGTCGTCTCGGCGGGCATCAGCCGCCCGGTGACGGTGATCTCGCCCTTCGGGGGCGCCGGGATCGTGGGGAACGCGGTCTGGCTGGGACCGTCCGAGGGGATCCAGCCCCGGTTGACCAGCAGGACCTTGCCGTCGTCGAGGACGAAGGGGGTCAGGACGTGGTAGCCGACCTCGTCGTCGGAGTTGGTGCGGCGGCGGACAACGACCTCGTCGTCGGTGTCGAAGTGTCCCTTCGCGCTCACGGTGTGGTACCGCTCGTCGGTCGTGACCGTGTGTCCGGGGGCGGTCAGCTTCTCCACGGGCACCGGCTCGGCGGACAGCGCGTCGGCGACGAGCTGGTTGCGGGCGGTGCGCTCTTCGTAGCGGTGCATCTGCCAGATGCCCAGCCTGATCATCGTGGGGATGAGGAGGAGGGCGACCAGCGTGAGGATCACCCACTGCCGGGACAAGAGGAAGCGGTACACCCCACTGACGGTACAACTCGCCCGTGGGGTGCATTCAGGGGGGTACGGCCTCGGACGCGGACCCTCGCGGACCCCTTCGGGCCTTCTCAGACCTTGTCGATGATCCCCACCCTCCCCTCCGCTCGTGCGCAGTGCGCCCCGCAGTACCAGTGGCCCTCGGCCTCGACGCCCTGCCCGATGATCTGGACCCGGCAGTGCTCGCAGATGGGCGCCATGCGGTGGATCGCGCAGGCGAAGCAGTCGAAGACGTGCAGCGCGCCCTGCGCGTGCACCTCGAAGGTCATTCCGTAACTGTTGCCGCATACTTCACAGGTCGCCATGCGCCACAGGGTGGGCCGTCGGTGCCGTGCGAGCGAGACGGCGCCGGGCGAGTCGGGCGCCAATCACCCGTCCGTACGGTCATTTCTCCGCCGCGGGTTCCACGTCCCGCAGCAGCTGTCCGAAGGCCGCCTCGTCGACGACCGGCGTGCCGAACTGGCGGGCCTTGACCACCTTCGAGGTCATGGAGTCGGGGTCGTTGGTGACGAGCAGGCTGGTCAGCCGGGACAGGCTCGTCGCGACATGCAGCCCCGCCTCGACGGCCCGGTCCTCCAACAGGTCGCGCTCGACCGAGGTGTCCCCGGAGAACGCCACCCGCATGCCCTGCCTGAGCTGCTTGCCGTCCTCGTACCGCCCCGGGTTGGGGTACGGGCACGCGGGCCGCTTGCGGGACGGCCGCCAACTGGTCGGCTGATAGCCACCGTAGCCCCCGGCCCCGTAGCCCCCGGAGGCCTGTCGTCCGATCTGCGGGCGCGCGGAGCCGCTTGTCGCCGCTGACCCCGACCACTCCGTCAGCGGCCGGCACTCCAGCAGCGGCAGCCGTACGCCGTCCCGGGCCGCTGCGTGCAGGCTGGGCCGGAACGCCTCGGCGAGCACACGCGCGTCGTCCAGAGCGTGGTGGGCCCGCTGTTGGACGACCCCGTAGTGCGCGGCCAGTGTCTCCAGCTTGTGGTTGGGCAGCGGCAGCCCCAGCTCCTTGGACAGCGCGATGGTGCACAGCCGCTGCCGCACCGGCGCCTCGCGCTCCGCGCGCGCGTACTCCCGGGCGATCATCGACCAGTCGAAGACGGCGTTGTGCGCCACGAGTACGCGGTCCGCGAGCCGGGACGCGAACTCCTCGGCGATGTCGACGAAGAGAGGGGCGCCCTCCAGGGCGTCGCTCGTCAACCCGTGGATCCACACCGGCCCCGGATCCCGCTCCGGATTGACCGTTGTGTACCAGTGGTCCTCGACCTCACCGCGCGCGTCGAGCCGGTAGACCGCGGCGGAGATTATCCGGTCGTCCCGGGACAGACCGGTCGTCTCGACGTCAACGACCGCGTATCCCTGGGGATATGCGGTCGGCCACGGGGCGGGGGACGGCGCGGGCGTCAGGTCTTCGAGCATGGTCCCAGAGAATACGGGCCGCGACTGACACTCCGTCGCGCACCCGTTGGTGAAGACCACCAACAAGCAAGCGCGTACTGCCCTGAATACTTGTCAGTAACAACGTCTATGCGTCACCTGCGAGCCGTCCTAACGTGCAGTCATGCCCAACCTCCCCGATGTCGTGGCCTGGTCGATACCCGCCTTCGTGCTGCTCACCGTCATCGAGATGATCAGTGTCAGGATCCACCCCGAAGAGGATGCCGCCGGGTACGAGGCCAAGGACGCCGCGACCAGTGTCGGCATGGGACTCGGGAGCCTGGCCTTCGACTTCCTCTGGAAGATCCCGATCCTCGCCGTCTACACGGCGATCTACGAACTCACCCCGCTCCGGGTCCCGGTCCTGTGGTGGACCGTCCCGCTCATGCTGCTCGCGCAGGACTTCTTCTACTACTGGTCCCACCGCGGCCACCATGTCGTCCGCATCCTCTGGGCCTGCCACGTCGTCCACCACTCCAGCCGCAGGTTCAACCTGACGACGGCCCTGCGCCAGCCCTGGACCACGCTCACCGTCTGGCCGTTCTACGTCCCTCTCGTCGCCCTCGGCGTGCACCCGGCCGCGCTCGCCTTCTGCTCCTCCGCGAACCTCGTGTACCAGTTCTGGATCCACACCGAGCGGATCGACCGCATGCCCCGGTGGTTCGAGTACGCCCTCAACACGCCCTCCCACCACCGCGTCCACCACGCCTCGCAAGGCGGCTACCTGGACCGCAACTTCGGCGGGATCCTCATCGTCTGGGACCGGCTCTTCGGCTCGTTCGTCGCCGAGACCGAACGGCCTGTCTATGGGTTGACGAAGAACATCAACACGTTCAACCCGATCAAGGTCGCCACTCATGAGTACATCGCGATCGTCAATGACATCAAGGCGGCGGGCAGTTGGCGTGAGCGCGCCGGGCGGGTGTTCCGGGGGCCGGGCTGGCAGCCCGTGCCTGCGCGGCAGGAGCCGGCCGAGGAGACCGCCGTCGCGTGAGACCGGCCCGCGTTCTCCTCGCCGCCTTCGCCCTCACCGCGGCCGTCGACCTGATCGCCCTCGTGGTCGGCTCGGACACCGGGCACGCCCTCGCCAAACCCCTCCTGATGCCGCTCCTCGCCGCTCACATCCATCTGTGCGGCGCCCCCCGCCTCCTCCCCGTCGCCCTCCTCCTCGGCTGGGCCGGCGACGTCCTGCTCCTCTCCGACGCCGATCCGGCGTTCCTGGCGGGTATGGCCTCCTTCGCGGCCGGTCACGTCTGTTACCTCGTCGTCTTCAGGAGGTACGGCGGCACCGTGAACGGCACCCCGCGCGCGCGTGCCGCAAGCGGTCGGCTCGCGGGGGCCTACGCTCTGGCCCTCGCCGTCACCCTCGCCGCCCTCTGGCCCGGCCTCCCCACCGAACTCCGCATCCCGGTCGCCGGATACAGCCTCCTGCTGACCTCGATGGCCTACCGGGCCACCGCACTCGGCCTCCTCGCCGGCACGGGCGGCGCGCTCTTCCTGCTCTCGGACACCCTCATCGCGACCGGCGTCGCGGACCTGCCCCAGTTGCCGGCCCCCGACTTCTGGATCATGCTCACGTACGTTGCCGCTCAGTGGTCGCTGGCCGAAGGCGTGCTCAGAGCCGCACGGACCGCCCCTCGCCGCCCCGTCACGTCCAGCGGATCGGCACCGGCAGCGCCGTGAGCAGCCCCGACACCGCGAGCACCAGCCCCAGCGCGACGACCTCGGCGCGCGCGGGGGAGTACGCGGTCAGCGGGTCGGCCGCCCGGCTCAGCCGCAGCCGCGCCCACAGGGCGAGCACGGCGACGGTGACCACGACGATCACCTTGGCGAGCAGCGTGCGGCCGTACGCCGTCGACGTCAGCTGGTCCAGGACAGTCTCCGGCGGCATCCGGCGCAGCGTGCTCCAGATGCCCGTCGCGGTGATCAGGGCGAGCAGAACGGCCGCCACGCGCGCGTAGAGACCCAACAACGCCACGCGCGCCTCATGGGCAGCCTCCCAGAGGGGCAACGTCCGTAGGACGTACAGCAGTCCGCCCACCCACAGTGCCGCGCACATGAGGTGGACGAAGGTCAGAGCCGAGCCGGTCAGCGGATCTGTCTCCGGCGCCGGATGGGCCCGAAGTGCCTCCGCAACGGCCACCGCCGCCAACGGCCAGACCTGCATGGCAGGGCGGGCCGAGAGGGCGCACAGGACCGCCGCGGCGAACCCGTTGACCTCCAGCAGCGCGAGCTTGCCGTCCCGCGACTCGTACAGGCCCCCGACATCGATAGCGGCCAGGCTGTGCGGCACGAGGTTGCCGGTCGACACCACCGAGGCCAGCCCCAGCGCGGCGACGAATCCGACCCCGGCCGCGTACGGCGCCCAAGCGCGCGCCCGCTCCCGCGGCGCCCCGGGTAGCCTGCCGGCCAGCCGGCGCGCGAACAGCTCGCCCACCGGAACGCACAGCGCGGCGAACAGCACCGTCCGCAGCAGCCCGATCCCGCTCACGCCCGGCGCGGCGGCCTCCCCGGTGCCGTACAGCGCGGCGGACGGGCCGAGCAGCGGTATCAGCGCGGCCAGCAGCACCAGGACCAGGACGGCGACGGCCCGGCCGGCCCCGGGGCGCCGCACGGGCTCGCTCGCGCCGGGCACCCCGGGCGTGGGTCTTGTCAAGGTCACCTCGAGATCTTCACCAGCCGTCATAGAGCAGGACAAGTCAAGGAAAACAACTGGGAGGTACGGCATTCCGCCCATCGGTACGTTTGCGGCCCGACCGTGACTCAGCTCCAGCGCGGCGCGTCCGCTCCCCAGGGCCCGCCCGGCCGTTCCCACTCCGCCGGCGCCGACTGTTCGCGCCCCCGGCTCGGCGACGGTTTTGCGGGCGGTCACCGGCAAGCCAGGCGGCATTGCGTAAGTGCCCCGGCGGAGCCGGACACGGTCACCGACGCCGCGGACTCCTCCACCGAGGCCGAGGTGGCCGACGTGGACGCCGCTGCCTCCCCGTCGGCATGCAGCGACGGCGCGTACAAGACGGACGACCGCAAGGAATACGGCACCTACACCTGGTACATCGGCGACGGCGGTATGCCCGCCGGGTTGTCCAAGACGGATGTCAAGTGGGCGTTCATGGACGCCCTCGACAACATCACCGAGAGCTACAACAACTGCGGCTTCGGCGACTCGGTCGGAGCCAAGGAGAACTACCTGGCCAACACCAGCCGGGAGGCGAGCGTCAACAGGAGCAGTCAGTGCACCGGCCAGGACGGCCTGAGCGTGTGGGACGCCGGCGACATCAAGGACACCGCCGTCGCCGCGACCTGTTCGTACACTTGGTCAATGCCGGGGGTGAAGAACGACCTGCGTGAGGCCGACGTCCGTTTCAACACGTACGACAAGGACTTCACGAACAAGCCGACCAGCAGTTGCGCGAACAGGTTCTTCGATGTGCGCTCCGTCGGTACGCACGAGGCCGGACACATCTTCGGACTCGGTCATGTCGGGGCGGGGCACGAGAACCTCACCATGTACACGGATTCGTTCAGGTGCAAGACGATCGCCAGGACCCTCGGCAAGGGCGAGATCCTGGCGCTGCGCAGTATCTACTAGGCAGCCCCCATGGAGGCATCGATGAGATGGTCCGGGCGATCCGCGGGTCTGCCACTGATGTTGACGGCGTTGGCCGTGGCGGCCGCGGCATGCACGACGAGCAGCAGCAGTGACGGCGCCGGGTCGGCGTCCTGCGCCTACCGGATCCTGTACCAGGACCGGACGTACGAGGACGTCGCGGACGTGACGTTCAAGGCCGGCGGGAAGCTGGGCACCGCCACCCACCCGGCGTGCGACGACACCGGCGGTCAGGACGAGACCCTGCCGGCGGACACGATGACGGCCTACGAGGTGGACGGCGTCCCGACCGAGGTGGCCATCGCGGTCGGCGACACGCCTGCGGATGCGCGACTCGTCGCCGTCTACTCGAACAAGGAACTGCCGCCCGAGGTGCAGAAACTGATCGACGGATCCTGACACCGGTACGGGGCGTCACCGCCCCGCTCCGGCCCGGCCCGCGCCTGACCCTGGTGGTCGTGGTTACGGGAGCCGCGCGGCGACACCCGCGGCGCGCGGTCAGGGCGCACTGATCGGAACGAAGTCCGTGAGGGTGTGCGGGAAGTGCGGGCGGCGCGGCCCGTCGAGGCCGCGCCGCCCGGTTCGGGCTACTTCACCGCGCGCAGCGCGTCGACGATCCCGAACCCGAAGAATCCGTTGACCCGTTTGCCGCCCTCGCACACGGCGTCCTGCGTGCCGTCACCGTCCTGGTCGTACGACACGGGGCAGCCCGGGTTGTTCGCCTGGACCTTGAGCAGCGTCTGCAGCTGGGCCGGGGTCGCCCACGGGTGCTTCGACTTCAGCAGCGCGGCGACGCCCGCGGCGTGCGGCGAGGCCATCGAGGTGCCCTGCAGGAAGCCGTACTCACCGTTCGGCATGGTGGACAGGATGCGGCCGTTCTGCGACGGCGTGTCCGGTATCTGGTACTTGCGGTCGCCGCCCGGGGCCGCGATGTCGATGACGCCGTTGCCGTACGTGGAGTAGTACGACTTGACGTTGTCGACGCCCGTGGCGCTCACCGTGACGACACCCGGGAGCATGGTCGGTACGTCGAAGCACTCGTGCGGGTCGATCGTGCGCGTGACCGGCGGCGAGTCGTCCGGGCTGGTTTCGTCGACGATCGCGTCGGAGTCCAGGTCGTGGCTGGAGTTGCCCGCCGACGCCAGGTTGAGGGTGCCCTTCTTCGTCGCGTACAACTGCGCCCTGTTGACCGCGTCGACGATGGCCCGCTGATCGGGGTCGTCCAGGCAGTTGTACAGCCACGGATCAACGTAATAGCTGTTGTTCGTGATCTCGACGCCGTGGTCGGCGGCGAACACGAAGGCGCAGACGACGCTCTCCGGGTAGAAGAGCCCGTTGTTCGGGTCGCTCACCTTGATGCCGGAGACCTTCACGCCGGGCGCGACACCGGCCACCCCGATGCCGTTGCGGGCGGCGGCGATCTCACCGGCCACATGGGTGCCGTGGTAGTCCTCGGCGGTGTACGGGCGCCACGCACCCGCGCTGGTGTCCGCGACGCCGCCGACGCAGTTCGCCGACTGGGCCGCGGAGAAGTTCGGGGCGAGGTCGGGGTGGGTGTCGTCGACGCCGGTGTCGATCACGGCGACGGTGACCTTGCGGCTGCCCGGGTTGATCTTCGCGGCCTTGTCGGCGCCGATCGACCGCAGGTCCCACTGGTCGGCTTCGAGGGGCTCGCTCTCAGGGGTCCTGGCCGACGCGGCCTTGACCTTGGCTGCCTCCGCGGCCGTCAGATAGTCCGCCGCACCCTCGTCGGTCGTCCCGGCGGCCACCAGCGGCGTGGTCCGCGTGGCACCCGCGGACCTCACCCCACGCACCGCGCGGATCTGCGCCCCGAAGGAGGGGTTCGCGGAGTGGACGACGATCACACCGATCTTGCCGTACGTGATGACGACGGTGCCGCCGGCCGCGGAGATCGCCTTCGTCACCGCCCCGATCGTGTGACGGTCGGTGCTCTTGGTGTTGACGACATACGCGAGGTTCGGACCGTCCGCGGCGGGGGCGGAAGAGGCGGCCGGTTCGGCGGCCGACGCGGCCACGGGCAGGAAGCCGAGGGAGGCGGTCAGGGACAGCACGACCGGCACCGCGAGAGCGAGCCGGCGTCTGGGGCGCAGATGAGCCATGGGTTCTCCATATCATCCGGAAATGAGGCTCGCCCGGACAAGGATGGTTGCCGGGCAAGCGCGTAGCAGGGACGGACAACAAGTGAGTACGCGCGAAAAGGCGGGCACGGGCGCGCGGCCCGCACCTCCGATTTTGCAGGTACATGACGGGTGGTACAGGGCGAAGCTATCCCGCATCGCCGCTGGCCAGCAATGAATTCCGGAGATCAGTTCGGAAAGAAGCGCGGCGAGTTGAACCGGTCCTCGCGCGGCGCCGTGACCTTGGACAGGGAGCACGAGGACCGTCGAGCCCCCTGTCGGATCACGTGTGGGGGCCCTACCATCGCGAGCCGACCCCCTGTGATCCAGATCACCGCTAGGTCAGAGAAGAGCCATGTCCGTACCCAGCCCCACCCCGTCCCCGAACGACCACGCACCCCCGTCCACCGACGTGACCGCACCCGCAACGCGAGGAGACTCCGTGGCTACCGACGCACC
This sequence comes from Streptomyces sp. NBC_00576, assembly GCF_036345175.1. Classification (NCBI taxonomy): domain Bacteria; kingdom Bacillati; phylum Actinomycetota; class Actinomycetes; order Kitasatosporales; family Streptomycetaceae; genus Streptomyces; species Streptomyces sp. NBC_00576. The sequence continues at coordinate 8,746,758 of NZ_CP107780.1, forward strand.
GCCCCCCTCGAAGACAGAACGCCACTTCCCCTCCACGGAGGAGTTCGTCGAGGTGCAGCAGAGCGCCGAGTTCGGTGAACTGCGCCGCGCCCACCGCTCCTTCGCCTTCCCGCTGACCGTGGGCTTCATCGCCTGGTACCTGCTGTACGTCCTGCTGTCGAACTACGCGGGCGGCTTCATGGGCACCAAGCTCGTCGGCCACATCAACGTCGCCTTCGTCCTCGGCATCGCCCAGTTCGTCACCACGTTCCTCATCGCCTGGTGGTACGCGCGGTACTCCTCCGCGAACCTCGACCCCAAGGGTGAGGCGATCAAGTCCCGGATGGAGGGCGGCGCATGAGCCCCGTACAGCAGAGTGTTCTCGCCGCAGGCGAGGCCAGCGAGCATCGGCCACTGATCATCTCCCTGTTCGCGGTGTTCGTCGTCGCGACCCTCGTCATCACCGTCTGGGCGGGCCGCCAGACCAAGAGCGCCGCCGACTTCTACGCCGGCGGGCGCCAGTTCAGCGCCTTCCAGAACGGTCTCGCGGTCTCCGGCGACTACATGTCCGCCGCGTCCTTCCTCGGCATCGCGGGCGCGATCGCCCTCTTCGGGTACGACGGCTTCCTGTACTCCATCGGCTTCCTCGTCGCCTGGCTGGTCGCCCTGCTCCTGGTGGCCGAACCGCTGCGCAACTCCGGCCGCTACACCATGGGTGACGTCCTCGCGTACCGCATGCGCCAGCGCCCGGTCCGCACGGCCGCCGGTACGTCGACGATCGTCGTCTCGATCTTCTACCTGCTGGCGCAGATGGCCGGCGCGGGCGTCCTCGTCTCGCTCCTCCTCGGCATCACCTCCGACGCGGGCAAGGTCGCCATCGTCGCCCTCGTCGGCGTCCTGATGATCGTGTACGTCTCCATCGGCGGCATGAAGGGCACCACCTGGGTCCAGATGGTCAAGGCCGTGCTGCTCATCAGCGGCACGATCCTCATTACGTTCCTGGTGCTGCTGAAGTTCAACTTCAACATCTCCGATCTGCTCGGCACCGCCGCGGAACGCAGCGGCAAGGGCGACGCCTTCCTGGAACCCGGCCTGCAGTACGGCGCCACCGGCACCACCAAGCTGGACTTCATCTCCCTGGGCATCGCCCTGGTGCTCGGCACCGCCGGGCTGCCGCACATCCTGATCCGCTTCTACACGGTGCCCACGGCCAAGGCCGCCCGGAAGTCCGTGAACTGGGCGATCGGCATCATCGGCGGCTTCTACCTGATGACGATCGCGCTCGGCTTCGGCGCCGCAGCACTGATCGACCCGAAAGAGATCACCGACTCCAACCCATCGGGCAACACGGCCGCACCGCTGCTCGCCCTGCACATCGGCGGCGTCGACTCGACCTGGGGCGCCGTGCTCCTCGCGACGATCTCGGCGGTCGCCTTCGCGACGATCCTCGCCGTCGTCGCCGGTCTCACGCTGGCCTCGTCGTCGTCGTTCGCGCACGACATCTACGCCAACGTCATCCGCAAGGGGAAGGCAACCGAGAAGGAGGAGATGAAGGCGGCCCGCTGGTCCACTGTCTTCATCGGCATCGTCTCCATCGCCCTGGGCGCCCTCGCCCGCGACCTCAATGTGGCCGGCCTGGTCGCACTGGCGTTCGCGGTTGCCGCGTCCGCCAACCTGCCCACGATCCTCTACAGCCTGTTCTGGAAGAAGTTCACCACCCAGGGCGCCCTGTGGTCGATCTACGGCGGCCTGATCGTGGCGGTCGGCCTGGTGCTGTTCTCGCCGGTCGTCTCCGGTGACCCGAAGGCGATGTTCCCGGACGTCGACTTCCACTGGTTCCCGCTGAAGAACCCCGGCATCATCTCCATCCCGTTCGGCTTCCTCATGGGCTGGCTCGGGACGGTCCTCTCCAAGGAGGAGCCCGACACCGGCAAGTACGCGGAGCTGGAGGTGCGGTCCCTGACGGGAACCGGAGCGCACTAGGGGTCATTCCGCCGCAAAGGCGTCACGCGGGGCCGCCGTAGGGATCTACGGCGGCCCCGCGCCGCATCCTGTGGCATCGCGCCGGTCTCGTTGTCAGTGGGGTCACGTAGGCTCGCAGGTGTAGGAGAAACTCTGATCCACACAAGATCCGCTACGAGGGAGGGGGCCCACGTGCTCATCGACACCTTCGGCCGAGTGGCCACCGACCTGCGCGTCTCCTTGACCGACCGCTGCAACCTGCGGTGCACGTACTGCATGCCCGAGGAGGGCCTGCAGTGGCTGGCCAAGCCGGACCTGCTCACTGACGACGAGATCGTCCGCCTGATCGACATCGCGGTCACCTCCCTCGGTATCGAGGAGGTCCGCTTCACAGGCGGTGAGCCGCTGCTGCGCCCGGGCCTGGTCGGCATAGTGGAGCGGGTCGCCGCCCTGGCCCCCCGCCCCCAGATGTCCCTGACGACCAACGGCATCGGCCTGGGCCGTACGGCGGCCGCCCTGAAGGCGGCGGGCCTGGACCGGGTCAACGTCTCCCTGGACACCCTGCGCCCGGACGTCTTCAAGACGCTCACTCGCCGCGACCGCCACAAGGACGTCATCGCGGGCCTGGAAGCGGCCCGGGAGGCGGGCCTGACCCCGGTGAAGGTCAACGCGGTCCTGATGCCGGGATTCAATGAGGACGAAGCCCCGGACCTTCTGGCCTGGGCGGTCGAGCACGACTACGAGCTGCGCTTCATCGAGCAGATGCCCCTGGACGCCCAGCACGGCTGGAAGCGCGACGGCATGGTCACGGCGGGCGACATCCTCGCCTCTCTCCGCACCCGCTTCGACCTCACCCCCGAGGGCACCGACGAACGCGGCTCGGCTCCCGCCGAGCGCTGGCTGGTGGACGGCGGCCCCCATCGCGTGGGCGTCATAGCCTCCGTCACCCGCCCGTTCTGCGCGGCCTGCGACCGTACCCGCCTGACGGCCGACGGGCAGGTCCGCACCTGCCTCTTCGCCCGCGAGGAAACGGACCTCCGCGCGGCCCTCCGCTCCGACGCTCCGGACGAGGAGATAGCCCGCATCTGGCGCGAGGCAATGTGGGGCAAGAAGGCAGGCGCAGGCCTGGACGACCCGTCGTTCGTCCAGCCGGACAGGCCGATGTCGGCAATCGGGGGCTGAAGCAGGATCAGCCGGCCGGAGGCTCCCACTCGGCCAACCTCACTACATCTTTGAGGAATCCCCGCACCCCCAGGAACTGGGACAAGTGCTCGCGATGCTCCTCGCACGCCAGCCACGTCTTGCGCCGCTCGGGAGTGTGCAGTTTCGGGTTGTTCCAGGCGAGCACCCACACGGCGTCCGCCCGGCATGCCTTGGCGGAACAGATGGGGGAGTCAGGGTCAGGGCCGATCATTTTCCGACCTTAACCCGGTGGAAACCGCGCTCAAAAAGGCGACGCCGAGCAGCCACGGGGGGAGCTGCCCGGCGTCGGTCTGTCGCTCCGACGGGGGATGCGGAGCGCATACGAAGTATGTCATGGGTAACCGTCCGCCCGGCACTGGAACTCCATGATTGATCTGAGCTTTTCTTGAGCTTGGCGATGCCGTCCGCACTGACTTCTGGTCAGGCCCGCTCGCGCGGATTGCCCCGCACACCGGCCCCCTGATTGCCCTCGGCGTCCTCCGCCGTGGGGTCCACGAAGTCCTCTTCCGGTTGCGGCGCGATCATCGGCCGCACCGGAACCGTCACGAACGTCGACGGGAGCCCCGGCGCGTTCTCGCGGCCCGCGTTGGCGATCACCACGGAGATGTAGGGGAGAACCAGGCCGAGTACCAGCGCCACGAACGCGACGTGCCGTTCGACGTTCCAGAGCACCGCCGCAAGGACCACCGCCACCGTGCGCACAGACATGGAGATGATGTACCGGCGCTGTCTGGCGCGGACATCGTCCGCGAGCCCCTGCCGGGCCCCGGTGATCCGGAAAACCTGGGCGCCGCCACCGTTGCTCTGCTTCCGCATCACGTTCCACCATCCACCCGAATCGGACACGCCCCCGGCCCGTACCCGCGCCGAACCCGGTCGGGGAACCAGGCCCGGACACCTTCCACGTTACGCCGCGCCTGCGCCGCCTACGAGACCGGGGCACCTTCCGACGGCGTGACCGGACTGCGCCGTACCGCGTACGAGACCCCCGACATGCGCCGTAGCGCGAACGGGCCGACACTGGGCGTAATGCTCACCAGAGCCGTACGAGGAGGCAGCAATGGGCTGGTTGTGGGCGATCATCGTGGGATTCGTGCTGGGTCTGCTGGCCAAGGCGATCATTCCGGGCAAACAGCACAGCCCGCTCTGGCTGACGACCATCTTCGGCATCCTCGGAGCCATCGTCGGCAACGCGATCGCACGGGGCATCGGCATCGACGAGACGAGCGGCATCGACTGGGGCCGCCACGCTCTCCAGCTCGCGGCGGCCGTCGTGATCGTGCTCCTGGGAGACATGGCGTACTCGAAGATGCGCGGCAGGAGACATCACGCGTAGCGGTACGCGGTACGTGTGAAGGGGGGCGGCCCGATCAACAGGGCCGCCCCCCTCACACGTACACGCACGCGCGCACGACACGTACAGCCTGATCAGCCGGTGACCTCCACCGCCGCCAGGTTCTTCTTGCCCCGGCGCAGGACCAGCCACCGCCCGTGCAGCAGGTCCTCCTTCGCGGGAACCGCGTCTTCGGCGGTGACCTTCGCGTTGTTCACGTAGGCGCCGCCCTCCTTCACCGTGCGCCGCGCGGCCGACTTGCTGGCCACCAGCCCGACCTCGGCGAACAGGTCGATGACCAGTCCCGCCTCGGCGACCTGGATGTGCGGCACCTCGGAGAGGGCCGCGCTCAGCGTCCGCTCGTCGAGCTCACCCAGCTCGCCCTGGCCGAAGAGGGCCTTGGACGCGGCGATCACGGCGGCCGTCTGCTCGGCGCCGTGCACCAGCGTCGTCAGCTCCTCGGCGAGCGCGCGCTGCGCGGCCCGCGCCTGCGGACGCTCCGCGGTCTGCGCCTCCATCGCCTCCAGCTCTTCCGGAGACTGGAAGGACAGGATGCGCATGTACGTCGAGATGTCCCGGTCGTCCACGTTCAGCCAGAACTGGTAGAAGGCGTACGGCGTCGTCATCTCCGGGTCGAGCCAGATGGCCCCGCCCTCGGTCTTGCCGAACTTGGTGCCGTCCGCCTTGACCATCAGCGGCGTGGCCAGACAGTGCGCCTCGGCGTCGGGCTCAAGCCTGTGGATCAGATCGAGGCCTGCCGTGAGATTGCCCCACTGGTCACTGCCGCCCTGCTGGAGCGTGCAGCCGTACCTCCGGTACAGCTCCAGGAAGTCCATGCCCTGCAGGAGCTGGTAGCTGAACTCCGTGTAGCTGATCCCTTCCTGGGACTCCAACCGCCGGGCGACGGAGTCCTTGGTCAGCATCTTGTTGACACGGAAGTGCTTGCCGATGTCCCGGAGGAACTCGATGGCGGACAGGCCGGCCGTCCAGTCCAGGTTGTTCACCATCACAGCGGCGTTCTCGCCCTCGAAGGACAGGAACGGCTCGATCTGCGCGCGGAGCCGCGTCACCCAGTTCGCGACCGTCTCCGGGTCGTTCAGCGTGCGCTCCGCGGTGGGACGCGGGTCGCCGATCTGGCCGGTCGCCCCGCCGACCAGGGCCAGCGGCCGCAGGCCCGCCTGCTGGAGGCGGCGCATGGTGAGCACCTGCACCAGGTGACCGACGTGCAGACTGGCCGCCGTCGGGTCGAAACCGCAATAGAACGTGACGGGACCGTCCGCGAGCGCCTTGCGCAAAGCGTCCTCGTCAGTGGACAGGGCGAACAGCCCACGCCACTTCAGCTCGTCGACGATGTCCGTCACGGTTCTCGTATCTCCTTGAGTGGTCTCGTGAATCAGGTACGAGGTTATACGCCCTGACTGACAGAGCTCATATTGAAGTCCGGCACCCGCATCGCGGGCATCGCAGCCCTAGTGAACCAGTCGCTCCACTCCCGGGGCAGCGTCTTTTCCGTGCGCCCCGCCTCGACGGCCCGCCCGAGCAGGTCCACCGGCGACTCGTTGAACCGGAAGTTGTTGACCTCCCCGCTGACCTCGCCGTTCTCCACGAGGTACACCCCGTCGCGGGTCAGGCCGGTGAGCAGCAGGGTGGCCGGGTCGACCTCGCGGATGTACCAGAGGCAGGTCAGCAGGAGCCCGCGCTCCGTGTTCGCGACCATCTCCTCCAGGGATCTGTCCTCGCCCCCGTCCAGGACGATGTTCCCGATCGCCGGCGACACGGGCAGGCCGGTCAGCCCGGCGGTGTGCCGGGAGGTGATCAGCCGGTTCAGTTCGCCCTCGCGGATCCACTCCGTGGCGCTCAGCGGCAGCCCGTTGTCGAACACCGATTGGTCGTCGCCGGAGGAGTGGGCCAGCAGGAAGGGGGAGGCCTCCAGGCCGGGCTCGTTCGGGTCGCTGCGCAGCGTCAGCGGCAACTCGGTGAGCTTCTCGCCGATACGGGTCCCGCCGCCCGGCTTGGAGAACACCGTGCGCCCCTCGGCGGCGTCCCGCGCGGACGCCGACCACATCTGGTAGATCAGCAGGTCGGCGACGGCGGTCGGCGGCAGCAGCGTCTCGTACCGCCCGGCGGGCAGCTCGATCCGCCGCTCCGCCCAGCCGAGGCGTACGGCGAGTTCGGCGTCGAGGGCAGCCGGGTCGACGTCCTTGAAGTCCCGAGTCGACCGCCCGGCCCACGCGGACCGCGTACGGTCCGGGGACTTGGCGTTCAGCTCCAGCGTCCCGTTGGGCTGGTCATGGCGCAGGCGCAGTCCCGTCGACGTACCCATGTAACTCGACACCAGCTCGTGGTTGGCGAAGCCGTACAGCTCCCGGCCGCCCGCACGCGCGCGTGCGAACGCCTCGCCGAGCGCCGGCGCGAAGTCGGCGAACACCGCGGACGAGGTCTCGACCGGCGCGTCCGTGAAGTCCGGGGACTCCGGTACACCCCCGACCAGCGCCTGGGCGTCCTCCGCGGGCCCGGCGCCGCGCGCGGCGGCCTCGGCGGCCCGTACGAGCGGTTCCAGCTCGTCGGCGGTGACGGCAGCGCGGGAGACGACCCCCGAGGCCGTGCCCTGCTTGCCGCCGACGGTGGCGACGACGGTGAGCGTGCGCCCGCGCGTGACCCCGTTGGTGGTGAGGGCGTTGCCCGCCCAGCGCAGGTTGGCAGTCGACTCCTCGTCGGCGATGACGACACACCCGTCGGCCCGGGACAACTCGAGGGCCCGCTCGACGATTTCGTGCGGCTTGTTCATACGGGCGCTCATCGACCGGCCTCCTGTGTGGTGTTGAGAATGTTGACGCCCTTGAAGAGGGCCGACGGGCACCCGTGGGACACCGCCGCGACCTGCCCCGGCTGGGCCTTGCCGCAGTTGAAGGCACCGCCCAGTACATATGTCTGCGGACCGCCGACGGCCGCCATGGAGCCCCAGAAGTCGGTGGTCGTCGCCTGGTAGGCCACATCCCGCAGCTGCCCGGCGATCCGGCCGTTCTCGATCCTGAAGAACCGCTGCCCGGTGAACTGGAAGTTGTAGCGCTGCATGTCGATGGACCAGGACCGGTCCCCGACGACGTAGATCCCGCGGTCGACCCCGCCGATGAGATCCTCGGTCGCCAGCCCGCCCGGGTCCGGCTGCAACGAGACATTGGCCATGCGCTGCACGGGCACATGCCCGGGAGAGTCGGCGTACGCGCACCCGTTGGACCGCTCGAACCCGGTCAGCCTCGCGATCCGCCGGTCCAGCTGGTACCCCACGAGGGTGCCGTCTTTCACCAGGTCCCACGACTGACCGGCGACGCCCTCGTCGTCGTAGCCGATGGTCGCCAGACCGTGTTCGGCGGTGCGGTCGCCGGTGACGTTCATCAGCTCGGAGCCGTATCTGAGCTTGCCGAGCTGGTCGAAGGTCGCGAAGGACGTGCCCGCGTACGCAGCCTCGTAGCCGAGGGCCCGGTCCAGCTCGGTGGCGTGGCCGATGGACTCGTGGATGGTCAGCCACAGGTTGGACGGGTCGACGACCAGGTCGTACAGCCCCGCCTCGACGCTCGGTGCCCGCATCTTCTCGGCGAGCAGCTCGGGGATCTGTTCGAGCTCGGAGTCCCAGTCCCATCCCTTGCCCGTGAGGTACTCCCAGCCGCGCCCGACGGGCGGCGCGATGGTCCGCATCGAGTCGAACTCGCCGCTCGACTCGTCGACGGAGACGGCCGTGAACTGCGGGTGCAGCCGCACCCGCTGCTGTGTGGTGACGGTCCCCGCGGTGTCGGCGTAGAACTTGTTCTCGTGCACCGTGAGCAGCGAGGCGTCGACATGGTTGACCCCGTTCGCCGCGAGCAGCCGCGCGCTCCACTCGGCCAGCAGGCCCGCCTTCTCCTCGTCGGGCACGCTGAACGGATCGACCTCGTAGGAAGAGACCCAGGTCGTGTCGGTGTGCACCGGTTCGTCGGCGAGTTCCACACGCTCGTCGGACCCCGCCGCCTTGATCACCTGGGCGGAGAGCTTCGCCATGGCCACGGCCTGAGAGGCGACCTTCGCGGCGGCGTCCATGCTCAGATCCACACCCGATGCGAACCCCCAGGTGCCGCCGTGCACCACCCGCACCGCGTAGCCCAGGTCCGTGGTGTCCGACGATCCGGACGGCTTGGCGTCCCGCAGCCGCCAGGACGCGCTGCGCACCCGCTCGAACCGGAAGTCCGCGTGCTCGGCACCGAGCGCACGCGCGCGGGCGAGGGCGGCGTCGGCCAGGGCACGTAGGGGCAGTGCCAGGAATGACTGATCGACCTCATGGGCCATGAGCGGCCTCTCCTTGTCACGGTGAGTGTGATGCGTCTGTCTCGCAGTGAATCATGCAGGTCTGACATCAAGGCTTCCAACGGATTCGCCTCGATCAGGGCAGTGCGGGAGACGGGAGCCGGCAGCACGCCGACTGTAGAGACCCGACAGGACCAGGGGTGCGCCACTGTCGGTGCCCGATTGTCCGCGGGTGCGGGCGGACCGATAGGTTTTTGGAGAAGCAGCCTGTCAACCCTGGTGTTCGGGCAGGTGTTGAACCGCTAACGAAAGGGTGATCCGTTGAGCCGCTCGGTTCTCGTCACCGGAGGCAACCGGGGCATCGGCCTCGCCATCGCCCGCGCGTTCGCCGAGGCCGGCGACAAGGTCGCCATCACATACCGTTCCGGTGAGCCGCCGGCCGCCCTGACAGAACTGGGCTGCCTCGCCGTCAAGTGCGACATCACCGACACCGAGCAGGTGGAGCAGGCCTACAAGGAGATCGAGGCCGAGCACGGCCCGGTCGAGATCCTCGTCGCCAATGCCGGTGTCACCAAGGACCAGCTCCTGATGCGTATGTCCGAGGAGGACTTCACGTCCGTCCTCGACACCAACCTCACCGGCACCTTCCGCGTCGTCAAGCGTGCCAACCGCGGCATGCTGCGCGCCAGGAAGGGCCGCGTCGTACTGATCTCGTCGGTCGTCGGGCTGTACGGCTCGCCGGGGCAGGCCAACTACGCCGCCTCCAAGGCCGGCCTGGTCGGTTTCGCCCGCTCCCTCGCCCGTGAGCTGGGCTCGCGCAACATCACCTTCAACGTGGTCGCGCCCGGCTTCGTCGACACCGACATGACCAAGGTCCTCACCGACGAGCAGCGCGCGGGCATCGTCTCGCAGGTGCCGCTCGGCCGGTACGCGCAGCCGGAGGAGATCGCCGCGACGGTGCGGTTCCTCGCCTCGGACGACGCCTCGTACATCACTGGAGCCGTCATCCCCGTTGACGGCGGACTGGGAATGGGTCACTGATCACCATGAGCGGAATTCTCGAGGGCAAGCGCGTCCTGATCACCGGTGTGCTGATGGAGTCGTCCATCGCCTTCCACACCGCCAAGCTGGCTCAGGAGCAGGGCGCCGAGATCATCCTGACCGCGTTCCCGCGGCCCACGCTGACCGAGCGCATCGCCAGGAAGCTCCCCAAGCCCACCAAGGTCCTGGAGCTCGACGTCACGAACGAGGAGCACCTGGGCCGCCTGGCCGACCTCGTCGGTGAGGAGCTCGGCGGCCTCGACGGCGTCGTCCACTCCATCGGTTTCGCCCCGCAGGACGCTCTCGGCGGCAACTTCCTCAACACCCCGTTCGAGTCCGTGGCCACCGCCATGCACGTCTCGGCGTACTCCCTGAAGTCGCTCACCATGGCCTGTCTGCCGCTGATGCAGAACGGCGGCTCGGTCGTCGGTCTCACCTTCGACGCGAAGTTCGCCTGGCCGCAGTACGACTGGATGGGCCCGGCCAAGGCCGCCCTGGAGGCCACCAGCCGTTATGTCGCCCGCGACCTGGGCAAGCAGAACATCCGCTGCAACCTCATCTCCGCCGGTCCCCTGGCCTCCATGGCCGCCAAGTCCATCCCGGGCTTCGGCGAGCTGGCCGCCGTGTGGGACGACCGCTCGCCCCTGGAGTGGGACCTCAAGGACCCCGGGCCGGCCGGCCGCGGTGTCGTCGCACTGCTCAGCGACTGGTTCCCGAAGACCACGGGCGAGATCATCCACGTGGACGGCGGGCTGCACGCGATCGGCGCCTGAGCGCTGCCGCTGCCGCTGCCGCCGAGGCATGGCCGACATTTCGAGGGCTCGCGTCGCTTTTTGGCGCGGGCCCTCTGCGCGTCACCCGTTCGGCTCATCCGGCCGGGCGGGGGAGAGGGGTAACTGGGCACTCTGGATTACGCGTTCACCTCGCGTTTCCTCCCCAGCACGGCCGAGGAGGTCCTCCTTGTGCGCCTGCCCCGCAGCTTCGCCCCGCTGCTCGTCGCCGTAGCTCTCATAACCACTGTTCCGTACGAGGCCGTGCCACACACGCGCGTGGAGGCACGACAGCCGGAACGGCCCGAGCCCTTCGGCTCCACCTGTCACACCCGGGTCACCGGCTCCAAGGTGACCGCGTACTGCCACAACCCTTACGTGCCTGCCGACCGCGTACGTCTGCACATCGAGTGCGACCGCTGGTGGGACCTCGACAGCGACGGCTCCTCTGTCGAGGCCGGGCCCGCCCAGACCGTACGGCTCACCGGCCGCTGCTGGAAGGAAGTCCGCTCGGTGTGGGTCAGCCACCAGAAACGGACGCCCTGAGCCGGCACACGAACGGATAACCCGCCGCCTCCCTGGCGGCGGCCGCCGCGTCGCCCGCGCGGATCGCGACGATGAGCGACGATGAACGGGGCGTGGTCCACGTACGTCCGAGGGGTCAGCTCCTCACCGATGTCGTCGCGGAGCCAGTCCCGCAGGACCTCACCCAGGTCCGCGTACATCGTCGTCATCACGTCGTTGTGGGACGCGGCCAACACCGCCATGTGCAGACTCGCGTCGGCCTTCACGAACGCCTCCCCGGACACCCAGGCCTCTTCCCGGTGCGCCAGGAGTGCGTCCAGCTGCTTGAGGTCGCGTTCGGTGCGCCGCAGGGCCGCCGGCTCGGCCGCACCCGACTCCAGTGTGGAGCGCAGCTCAGCGATGTGCCGGGGATCCGCGTCGGCGGACCGGCGGTGCATCACACCGGCCAGCTCACTGGCCGCCACGACGTAGGTGCCCGAGCCCTGGCGGATGGCCGGCAGCCCGTTGTGCGCGAGGGCCCGGACCGCTTCTCGGACCGTGTTCCGGGCCACTCAGCCGAGGTGATCTGGTTCCGCAGTGCGGTGATGACCTACTCGGACAGAGCCGATCGACGGGGGTGGCTCAGCGGCGGCATGGCACATCTTCGTACGGGCGAGTACAACCAATCATCCTATGATTCTATGCTTGGCGTCATGGTGAGCGAGGAAACCCGGACGACGATGTCCACATCCATACGCGACTCGGCGGAGCCGGAGAACGAGACCGGGGGAACCGTGGAGACAGGCGGAACAGCCACGCGCGCGTGGCTCACACGGCTGGTCGTCGTCGGCATCGTGCTGTCCGCCCTCAACCTCCGCCCCGCCATCACCAGCCTCGGCGCCCTCCTCGAAGAGGTGCGCGACGGACTCGGCATGAGCGGCACCGCGGCCGGAGTACTCACCTCCGTACCCCCGTTCTGCTTCGCCCTCTTCGGCGTCATGGCACCGCGTCTGGCCCGCCGCTTCGGCGTCGGCGCGGTCGTGTGCGCGGGCATGGCGGCCATCGCAGCTGGCCTGGCGATCCGACCCTGGACGGGCACCGCCGCGGGCTTCCTGGCCGCCAGCGCGCTCGCGCTCATGGGAATCGCGGTCAGCAACGTCCTGATGCCGGTCATCGTCAAGCGCTGGTTCCCCGACCGGGTCGGCTCCATGACGGGCCTGTACTCGATGGCCCTCGCCCTCGGCACCGCCGCCGCAGCGGCGATCACCGTGCCCATGACCGAGGCGCTGGGCGGGAGTTGGCGGACGGGACTGACCGTCTGGGCGGTTCTCGCGATGGCTGCCGTGGTGCCCTGGATCCCGCTGGTACGGGAACGGGGCGCGGGCGGATCGAGGCGGGAGGCGCTTCCCGTGCGCGGGACGTCCGCCACGGCGCAGGGGGCCGGTGCCCTGCGTATCACCCGGAGTCGTACCGCCTGGGCGCTCGCCGTGTTCTTCGGGCTCCAGGCGACCGCCGCCTACATCACCATGGGCTGGATGGCGCAGATCTTCCGGGACGCGGGCGTCCCGGCCGGCACCGCCGGACTGCTGCTCGCCGTGACCATGGCGATGGGCGTGCCGCTCGCCTTCGTCATCCCGCGTGTCGCCACGCGCCTGCCCCAGCAGGGGCCCATCGTGATCGTGCTCGGCGGTTGCGGACTCCTCGGATACGCGGGCCTGTACCTCGCGCCGGCCGGCGGGGCCTGGGTCTGGGCAGTACTGCTCGGCATCGCCAACTGCGCCTTCCCGCTGGCCCTCACGATGGTCGGGATGCGGGCCAGGACGGGTGCGGGCGTCGCTCAGCTGTCGGCCTTCGCCCAGAGCACCGGCTATCTGATCTCGATCCCCGGGCCGCTGCTCGTGGGCGTGCTCTACCAGCACAGCGGCGGCTGGGGGCTGCCGCTCGCGCTGATGGCCGGCCTGATGCTGCCGCAGATGGTCGTGGGTGTACTGGCGGGACGTGACCGCGCCGTGGAGGACGAGGCGGCGACCCACTGACCTCACCCCGGGAGGTGCGAGCACCCCGGGAGGCACGAGCCAGGGAACGGGTGCGAGACTGGCCGTATGCCAGTGCTCGACCCGAACCCCCAGAACGGCCAGAAGAAGATGCTGATCGTCTTCGGCTCGTTCTTCGCCATCTTCGTGATCATCGCCGTCATCGCGACGATCGCCTCACCGTGACGGCCGTTGGTGGGGGTATCCCCACCATCCCCTAGGGGGCGAGTCTCAGGGTCAAGTGGGTGGATCTCCGGATGGGTTGAGGGCCGCGGGTTCCGTAACTTCGAGGTGTGGCCGCGAGATGCGGGCCACAGACGGCTCGAAGACCCACGGAGGCATCATGTCGGCCCGCACGCACTCCCGGCCCCTTCCGGCGACCACGCGTGGAGTCGACATACGGCTGCCATGGTGGGCCCTGGCACTGCCGACGCTCGCGTTCGTCGCGCTGTTCGTACTGATGCTGAACCCGACCGACGCGCAGGCTGCGAGCGGCGACCCTGTGATCGCCCACTTCCTTGAGCGTGTGCGGGATCTGGTGACACGTTGAGCGCCGTGGACACCCCATTCCCACCTGCGGAGCCGCCCGTCAACTCCCTGCGCCCCGTGGCGTGTTTCATGCGAAGCTGGGTGCCATGAGCGTCGCAGAACCCCGCAGGATCGTCCTCTTCCGGCATGCGAAGGCCGACTGGCCCCAGGTGACCGATCACGAGCGGCCGCTCGCTGACCGGGGCCGCAAGGACGCCGCTGTCGCCGGGCGCAAGCTGGCCGACACCGGCATCCCCCTCGGCCTGGCCCTCTGCTCCACCGCCACCCGGACCCGCGAGACCTGGAAACTCGCGGTCCAGGAACTCCCGCAACGGCCGAAGACCGTCTACGAGGAGCGGATCTACGAGGCCTCACCGGGCGAGCTCATCGCCCTGCTCAACGAAACCCCGGACGACACCCAGAACGTGGTCCTGATCGGCCACAATCCAGGAGTGCAGGCCCTCACCGGCATCCTGGCCGACGAGTCCGAGAGCGAAACCCGCACAAAGCTGACCAGCCTGGGCTTCCCTGCAGCGGCCTTCGCGACCCTTACCTTCACGGGCTCCTGGAAGGCCCTGGAACCGGGGACGGCAACACTGCTCGACTTCTGGGCACCGACGGAGTAGGGATCACAGGCTGCGGGCAGGCGTTCCGCAGGGCGATGGGGTCCCCCGGTCGAGTGAAGTCGAGACCGGGGCCCCAAGACTTTCCGCCCCGCGAAACCGGCAGAGGGCTACTCCTGCGTATCCGCCGCTTCGACCTCTTCCCGAGTGACCCCCAGCAGGTACAGCACGGTGTCCAGGAAGGGGAAGTTCACCGCAGTATGCGCGGCTTCCCGCACGACGGGCTTGGCGTTGAAGGCGACGCCGAGCCCCGCCGCGTTCAGCATGTCCAGATCGTTCGCCCCGTCACCGATCGCCACGGTCTGATCCAGCGGTACCCCTGCCTCCGCCGCGAACCGCCGCAGCAGCCGAGCCTTGCCCGCTCGGTCCACGATCTCGCCGATGACCTTGCCCGTCAGCTTCCCGTCGACGATCTCCAACGTGTTGGCCTGGGCGAAGTCCAGCCCGAGCCGCTCCTTCAGATCGTCCGTGACCTGGGTGAACCCACCCGAGACGACACCGACTTCGAAGCCGAGCCGCTTCAGCGTACGGATCAGCGTGCGCGCCCCCGGAGTGAGCCGGACCTCGCTGCGCACCTTGTCCACCACCGACGCGTCGAGCCCCTTCAGCAGCGCCACGCGCGCGTGCAGCGACTGCTCGAAGTCCAGCTCCCCGCGCATCGCGGCGGCGGTCACCTTGGCGACCTCGTCCTCGCAGCCCGCATGCGCGGCGAAGAGCTCGATCACCTCGTCCTGGATGAGCGTCGAGTCCACATCCATGACGACCAGCCGCTGTGCCCGCCGATGCAACCCCGCCGCGACGACCGCGATGTCGACACCGAGTGCCGCCGCGTCAGTGACCAGGGCCGTGCGCAGCGGCTCGGTCGCGACACCGGAGACGGCGAACTCGACCGCCGTCACGGGGTACTTGGCGAGCCGGAAGATACGGTCGATGTTGCCGCCGGCCCTGGTGATCCGCGCGGCGATCGCGGCGGTCGACTCGGCGGTCAGTGGATGCCCCAGCACGGTGACCAGTGAACGCCCGAGCCCGCGCGGCCGGTTGTCGCCGAGCCCGGAGATGATCTCCGCCTGCATCTTCATGGACTCCGCCCAGCTGTGGACGGTGGACCGCAGATCGCCTTCGATCCCGGCAGGCGGCTGAGTCACGAGCGCGCACAGCACCATGCGGCCACGCGTGACGACCTGCTCGATGTCGACCACGTCCACGGAGTAGGCGGCAAGTGTGTCGAACAGACCGGCGGTGATGCCCGGCCTGTCCTTGCCGAAGATTTTGACGAGAAGAGTGGGTACGTCAGCGGTCTGCGTAGCGTTCATGGTGATTCCACCGTATCCGGCACCCAGTGCCTACCGCGCACGCGGTCCGCCTGACGGACAGGGAACAGTACGTTTCATGGGGGTGGCCAGGACCTTACGGGCAGGTCAGCGCCGTCCTTTGGGCGTGCCGGGTGGCGGGGGCGGAGGCGGCGGCGGGGGAGGAGTCCGCTTCTCCGGCACGGCCCCCGACGAGCCACTCCTGCGCCATCCGGGCCGTCGCGGCGGCGGCGAGACCGGCCTGGCCATGGTGGGCAGGCCGTAGATGTTCTCGGGCGGCTGCTCCTCGCCGCCCGAGCCGCCCCCTTCACCGGAACCGCTCCCCTCGCCCGAGCCGCGCTCCTCACCGGAACCGCTCCGGTCACCGGAGCCGCCCCTCCCACCGGGATCGGCGCCCTGGCCCGGTCCGTTACCCCTGCCGGAACCAGTCCGCTCGGGCGCGCTACTCCCGTCGGGCGACCGTGCTCCCGTGCGCGGGGCCTCGGACGCCCACCCGCCCTCGTAGGGCCGTCGGCTGTCCGGAGCCCACCCGCCCCCCTCGTACGGCTGACCGGACCCGGACCCGGACCTTTGCCCGCCCCCATAGGGCCGCCCCGTCTCGCCCGGCCGCGCGTCCTCGGGCTCCACAGGGCCGTCCGGCAGCCGTAGATACGGATTGGTGTCGCGGTTGGGCGGCCGGTACGGCGAGCCGGGCGCGTACGGGCCTGGGTACGGACCGGGGCCTCCGGCCTTCGTAGGCCGGACGCCGTACCGCGCTTCCTCGGCCGCGGTACCGGTCACCCCGCTCGTCCCCACCGCTCCCGGCATCCCGGCCGTGGTACCCGTCACCCCGCCCGCCCCTCCCGGCCCCGCCCACGCGTCACCCAGTGCCAACGGCACCGCCCGCCACCCCGCTGCCCCGCTCGCGTACGCCAGCATTGCGCCGGCGGCGCCCGCGCCCGCGCCCCACACCGCGCCCAGCAGCAGGGCCGCGATCAGCTGCCCGTGCAGTTCGATTCCGGCGCCGAACGCGTCGAAGCCCAGGACCGAGATCGAGGCGTCCACGGACACCTCGGTCAGCCAGGCGAGCAGTGGCAACGCCACCGCGGTCACCGCCCCCAGCCGCAGCGCGCAGCGCCCGGCGAAACGCAGGGCACCCGGATCCCGCACGGCGAGGGGCACCCGCCCGTCCACGGCGTCCGGGCCGACTCCCGGGGCCAGTGGCGTCCGGGCCGCCGCGAGGATGCCCGCCAGCAGCATCATCAGGACCGCGGCGACCCCCAACAGCCATACCCGGTTGTCCAGTTCGGCCAGTCTGCCGAGGCTGACCGACTGGTCGTCCGGCGAGCTGAGGAGCCGGTCCAGGGGGTCCGGCAGGAAGTTCACCAGCACCCCGGACGCACTGCCGTCGAACGGGACGAACAAACCGATCGGGATGCCCAGCCAGACCCCGTTGGGGGCGCCGAGCAGAGCTGCGCCCGCGATGCGCTTGGGGTGGGCGTCGCCGATCGCCGCGTACGCCGCCGCCGCGAGCCCCGCCGCCACCGCCACCAGCG
The DNA here is from genome assembly GCF_036345175.1 of Streptomyces sp. NBC_00576. NCBI lineage: Bacteria > Bacillati > Actinomycetota > Actinomycetes > Kitasatosporales > Streptomycetaceae > Streptomyces > Streptomyces sp. NBC_00576. Next base: position 8,763,857 of record NZ_CP107780.1, read on the forward strand.
CCACGGTGACCAGGGCGGACGCCGCCGGACGTACGACGCGGTGGACCGCTTCCCAGCCGCGCGGCAGGGGAGTGCGCCGGGACGCCAGGATGGCGATCGCCAGGACGCCGACCGCCCAGACCAGGCCGCCCAGCAGAGTGGGGAGGGCGTCGACGCTGAAGCCGACCGCCGCCTTCGCGTCGATCAGGTCGCCGACCCGGTCGGGCAGCAGACCGCTGATGTCGCCGAGCCCGGGGATGTCCAGACCCCCGCCGTCGCCTCCTCCGCCCGTACCCGGCAGATTGTCGAGGCCCAGGCTGCCGCCGTCGATGGTGATGACGTCGTGCCCCGCCCAGGCCAGCCCGCCCAGGGTCGCCACGAAAAGGGCGATCACCGCGCCCGCGCGCGCGAGGAGTTCGGACGGGGAGATCGCAACTCCCGATCCGCGCAGGGACCGTAAGAAGAACCAGGACAAAAGCACCGCGCCCACCAGACCGACTCCCAGTGGCGTGATCTCGATGGCGGTGACCGCCTCCGCCCCTTTCAGGCCGAAGGCCGACACGTCACCGGACGGCGTGACCGAACCACCCGCCCCAAGTGCCACAACCGCCGCGGTCATCGGCCCCAGCGAGGCCGTGGAGTCCGCCTCCAGCAGATGCAGTCCGAGCGCCGCCGTTCCCGCCATTCCGATCAACGCCCAGCTCACGGCGGTGATCGCGGAGAGCATCACGTCTCCCCACGGCAGCCTCCGGCCCTGCTCGGCTGTCTCGATATTCATCGTCGGCCCCCGATCCGCGCGGCGGTGATGCACCGCGGGTGTCCCCCTCGCGTGGGATTACCACTCTCCGGTCCGGTTTCCACCCCGTCAACGGCGCGTCGCTGTCCGCTTCCACGCCCCGTCCGCAAGGCCCGACTTTCGGTCAGGGGGCTGAGCCTGAAATAGTTCCCCACGATGTTCGACATCCCTAGACTCCCCGTGTTGGGGCAAATTTCGGGGGACAACTCAGTGGGGCATGGAGTGCCGGAACTCGTACTGGAATTGAACGGACGGACCTGGACGCTCGATTCGTCCAGGCCCTACACCCTCGGACGCGATCCGCAGGGTGACATCGTGCTCGATGACGCCAGGGTCTCCTGGCGGCACGCCACGATCAGCTGGGGTGGCCGAAGCTGGGCCATCGAGGACCACGGCAGCACCAACGGCACCTTCGTGCAGGGGCAGCGCATCCACCAGATGGAGATCGGGCCGGGCTCGGCCGTCCATCTCGGCAATGCGACCGACGGCCCGCGCCTGAACCTCTCCAGCAGCGCCGCCTCGGTGGCGACACCGCAGGTGGCACAGCCTCAGCAGCAGCCGTTCGCGGCGCAGGGCGCGAGCCCCGGCTGGGCTCAGCAGCCGCCGCAGCAGCAGGCACCGGAGCAGAGCTGGCCGCAGTCCCAGCCGCACCAGCAGGCCCCCGCGATCCCGCAGCAGCAGGGTCCGGGGGCAGGGGCAGGGGCGCCGCCGGTGTACGGCGACCGCAGCCCGACCACCTTCCACCAGCTGCTCCTCGGCCGCGTGATGCGCATCGGCCGCGCGCTGGAGAACGACCTGGTCGTCTCCGACCTCCAGGTCTCCCGCAACCACGCCGAGTTCCACGCGACGCCCGACGGCCGCTTCGAGATCCACGATCTGGGCTCGCACAACGGCACGTACGTCAACGGTATGCCGATGGCCAAGGGCGGCACGGCGCTGCTCGGCCAGAGCGACATCGTCGGCGTCGGCCACTCGACGTTCCGCCTGGTCGGCGACCATCTCGAGGAGTTCGTCGACACCGGCGAGATCTCCTTCTCGGCCCGCCATCTGACGGTCACGGTGGACGGCGGCAAGCAGATCCTCAAGGACGTCTCGTTCGGCGTCCCGGAGAAGTCGCTGATCGCGGTCATCGGCCCGTCGGGCTCCGGCAAGTCGACGCTCCTCAAGGCGCTCACGGGCTACCGGCCCGCCAACCAGGGCGACGTCCTCTACGACAACCGCAACCTGTACAAGCAGTTCGCCGAGCTGCGCCAGCGCATCGGTCTGGTCCCGCAGGACGACATCCTGCACAAGGAACTGACCGTCAAGAAGGCCCTCAAGTACGCGGCCAAACTGCGCTTCCCCGCCGACACCACGACGGACGAGCGTGAGCACCGCATAGACGAGGTGCTGCGCGAGCTGAAGCTCGACATCCACAAGGAGAAGAAGGTCACCTCTCTCTCCGGCGGCCAGCGCAAGCGCGTCTCGGTGGCCCTGGAGCTCCTCACCAAGCCGTCGCTGATCTTCCTGGACGAGCCGACCTCCGGCCTCGACCCGGGCATGGACCGAGACGTCATGCAGCTGCTGCGCGGCCTCGCCGACGACGGCCGTACGGTCCTCGTCGTCACGCACTCCGTGGCCGAACTGGCGATCTGCGACAAGCTCCTCGTGATGGCGCCGGGCGGCGCGGTGGCGTACTTCGGCCCGCCCGAGGAGGCACTGAACTTCTTCGGCTACGACACCTGGGCCGACGTCTTCTCCGCCTTCGAGAACTACCGCGACTACGACTGGGCTGGACGCTGGAAGGGCTCCCAGCACTACCAGATGTACGCCGCGGACATCGACGCCGTCGCCCCGCAGTCCGTAGACATGCCGCCCGCACAGGCCATGCGCCCGCCCAAGCCGCAGGGCTGGGGCTCCCAGCTGATGACCCTGATCCGGCGTTACGTGACGGTCATCGTCTCCGACAAGGGTTTCCTGGCGCTGACGGTGATCCTGCCCGCGGTGCTCGGCGCGGTGAGCCTGCTCATCGACCCGGACAAGACCCTGCTGCCCGGCAAGGTGGCCAGGAACGGCCTGAACGTCCCGAACGGCACAGCCACCACCGTCCTGCTGATCCTCGCGGTCGGCGCCTGCTTCGCCGGCGCCGCGAACTCGGTCCGCGAGCTGATCAAGGAACGCGTCATCTACGAACGGGAGCGCGCGACCGGCCTGTCCCGCTCCGCGTATCTGATGTCCAAGGTGATCGTCCTCGGCTTCATCACGGTCCTGCAGGGCCTCATGGTCGGCGCGATCGGCTTCTCCAGCCGCACGATCCCGGACGAGGGCGTGATCTTCGGCAAGTTCGTGCTGCTCGAACTCTCCATCCCGATCATGGCGCTCGGCTTCTCCTCGATGATGTTCGGCCTGGTCATCTCCTCCCTGGTGAAGACCTCCGAGAAGACCATGCCGCTGCTCGTCATGTTCGCGATCATCCAGGTCGTGTTCACCGGCTGCCTGTTCATCCTGCACGGCAACATCGGCGTCAACGAGTTCTCGTACCTGATGCCGTCCCGCTGGGCGGTCGCCGCCGCGGGCGCCACGCTGGACTTCAACAAGATCAGCCCGAACGTCGACGACCCCGGCAGCACGGACCCGCTGTGGGATCACACGGCCGCGGCCTGGGGCATCGACATGTTGGCCCTGATCGCCATCGGCGTGATCTGCGGCTTCTTCGTGGCCCGCTTCCTGCGCCGCCACGAGCCCGAGGTCATGCGCAAGTGACCAAGGTCGTACGACGGTGAAGGGCGGCACCCCCGGTGGGGGTGCCGCCCTTTCGCCCTGTACGAGTCAGAGGTCCGCGCCGACCTCAGTACGCGCTGTCGACGTTGTCGATCGAGCCGTACTTGTCGGCCGCGTAGTTGGCGGCGGCCGTGATGTTGGCGACCGGGTTGTAGATGTTCGTCGACGTACCGGAGACGTGGTACGCGTTGAAGGTCGGGGGGATGACCTGGAGCAGGCCCTTCGACGGGATGCCGTTGATGGCGTTGATGTCCCAGTTGTTGATCGCGTTCGGGTTGCCCGAGGACTCCCGCATGATGTTGCGGTACAGACCGTTGTACGAACCCGGGATGCCCTTGGACTTCATGATGTCCAGGGACTCCTTGATCCAGCCGTCGAGGCTGTTGCTGTACGTCTTCGTGGCGGCCTTCTTGAGCGCGGCACGCTTGGCGGACCGGCTCGCGGCCTCCCTCGCCTTGCGCTCCTTCGCCGCCTTCGCCGCGGCCTTCTTCTTCGCGGCCTGCTTGGCCGCGGCCTTCTTTGCTGCGGCCTTCTTCGCGGCAGCGGCGTCGGCGGCCTTCTTCTTGGCTGCGATGGCATCGGCCTTCACGGTCGCGCCGGCCAGCTGGTCGGTGATGCTCGCCTTCACGTCCTTGACCTGCTCCTGGCTGAACACCACAGGAGCGACGGAGACGGCCTCGGAGGTGGCTTGGGCGTTGCCGCTAGGCACGAGGGTGAACGCGAGGGCGGCGCCGCTGAGCGTGGCGGCTCCGGCGATCGCGAGCTTGCGGGTCCTGGCTGACAGACGGATTCGACTATGACCAGAAGCAGTGGTGTTCTCGGGCATGGCGGATGGACCTCTTCGAATAGCGCGGAGGTCGCTCGGTTGTCCGGGGGACAGGGGTGCTTCCGACACAAACGCCGCGGGCGGAACCCGCGGCGCTGAGCGACGTTGCCATTCTTAGCGGCCGCAAAATGATGTGGCAAAGGTGTGACGTACTACGAGGGGTAGTGGACCGGGGAAGGGCAAAATAGGACAGATGGGAGCGTCTTTCCCGCTCACCGAGTGGACGTTTGTCTCCTATGCCACCTAGTAAGTGATGTGCGCCCTATGTTCGGGGTCACATGGGCCGAGCGTTCGTCTCACTACTGGTTGCGAGAGCAATGCTCAGCGTGAGGCCCTGTTTCATGCCTCGGCCGGAAGGTGGAGATGCACGTCCCCGGACTCGTGCCACAGGTACCGCTCGCGCAGCGACTCCTCGTACCCCCGGTCGATCGCCGCCCGCCCCGCGACCGCCTCCAGCACCAGCAGATGCGACGCCTCCGGCTCGTGCAGCCCCCGTCAGGAGCCCGTCGACGACCCCTATCCCACGCTCGGGCGGCACCACCAGGTCCGTCCACGCCTCGGCTGCCCGCACCCACCGTCCGGCCCCGCCGCGGACTCCACGGCCTGCACAGCCGTCGTACCGACCGCCACGGTGCGCCCGCCCCCCCGGCCCGCACGGCGTTGATCAGCCGCGCCGAGGCCTCCGGCACCGCGAACCGCTCCGGATACGGCGGCACGTACGCCTCCGCCGACGCGACCCCAGTGCAGCCTGACGGGCGCGAACTGCCCCCCCGGCTCACCGGCGCCGCCACCAGCCGCGCGGTGAAGGGCCGCCCGGCACTCGGCACCTCCGCGCTCCCCGCCCCATCGCAGGACGGCAGCGCGAACACCGTCTGATGGACGGACAACGGCTTGTCCCGTGCCGTACAGGAGTAGCGAATGGGCCGCCCGTGCTCCCGCAGAAGGGGCAGTACCTGCCCATCCACCCGCGCCCACCACAGCCGGGGACTGCGCACGGTCAGCGGCTCCTCCAGAACCAGTCCCGCGCCTGCGGACAGCCGCACCGCCGTCCCCGCGGACCCGCCCCCACGCGCGCGTGTGGTGCCCGTCCCGTCAGGATCCCGCAGCTCGACGGCCCACCGCCCGTCGTCCCCGCGCGTCGAGAAAAGCACCACCACGCGCGTACCCGAGGGAGCGCCGCAGGGCGGTGCAGACCGGAGTCGGCTGCGTTCACGCGGGCGAGGGCGTCAATGGCATGACATGCGTCCCCTCGTCGCGGCCGCAATGTGGTGGGACCCCTCGCCCTAGGCCCGACGGCCTAGGCGGGGGCCGACACAGGACGGATACGCACTGTCACACCCCGCCGGTACCGTGAGGGCATGAGTCAAGGACCACGGTCCGGCCTGGCCGCGGTGAGCGCCGCGCTGCTGGCCATGAGCAGGCACCTGGAGGTACGCGACGTCCTCAAGACGATCGTCGCCTCCGCCAGAGAGCTGCTCGACGCGCAGTACGCGGCGCTGGGCGTCCCGGACGACCACGGCGGCTTCGCCCAGTTCGTGGTCGACGGCGTCAGCGACGCCCAGTGGAAGGCCATCGGCCCGCTCCCGCGCCAGCACGGCATCCTCGCCGCGATGCTGCACGAGGCCCGCCCCGAGCGCCTGGCCGACGTGCGCAAGGACCCGCGCTTCGAGGGCTGGCCGTCCGCCCACCCCGACATGTCCGACTTCCTGGGCCTGCCGATCCGGGACGGCGACGAGGTGCTGGGCGCCCTGTTCCTCGCCAACAAGAGGTGCGCGAAACCCTCCGGCGGATGCGGCTTCACAGAGGACGACGAAGACCTCCTCGCCATCCTGGCCCAGCACGCGGCGATCGCCCTGACCAACGCCCGCCTCTACGAGCGCAGCCGCGAACTGACCATCGCCGAGGAACGCTCCCGACTCGCCCACGAACTGCACGACGCGGTCAGCCAGAAACTGTTCTCCCTGCGCTTGACGGCACAGGCCGCCGCCACCCTGGTGGACCGCGACCCCGCCCGCGCCAAGGGCGAGCTGCAGCAGGTGGCCGCGCTCGCCGCGGAGGCCGCCGACGAACTGCGCGACGCGGTCGTGGAACTGCGCCCCGCCGCCCTGGACGAGGACGGCCTGATCGCCACGCTCCGCACCCACGTCCAGGTCCTCGACCGGGCGCACTCCGCGCGCGTGACCTTCGACAGCCGCGGGGTCCGCGCCTTGCCGGCGGCCCAGGAGGAGGCACTCCTACGGGTCGCCCAGGAGGCCCTGCACAACGCGCTGCGGCACTCCGGGGCTGCCCTGGTGGAGGTGACCCTGGCGAAGCGCGGCCAGGGCGCCGCCCTGCGCGTCACCGACGACGGCAGCGGCTTCGACCCGACGGCGGTGCGCAGCGCCGGACGCCACCTCGGTCTGGTCTCCATGCGGGACCGGGCGAGCGGGGTCGGCGGCCGGCTGGACGTGGAATCGGCGCCCGGAAAGGGCACCACGATCGAGATGGAGGTCCCCGGTGGCTGACGCAATCAGGGTGCTGCTCGTCGACGACCACCAAGTGGTCCGCCGGGGCCTGCGCACGTTCCTCGAAGTGCAGGACGACATCGAGGTCGTGGGCGAGGCGTCGGACGGTGCCGAAGGAGTCGACCGCGCGCAGGAACTCAAACCCGACATCGTCCTCATGGACGTCAAGATGCCAGGCATGGACGGCGTCGAAGCGCTGCGCAGACTCCGCGAACTCGACAACCCCGCGCGCGTGCTGATCGTCACGAGCTTCACCGAGCAGCGCACGGTGGTCCCGGCCCTGCGCGCCGGCGCCGCCGGGTACGTCTACAAGGACATCGACCCGGACGCCCTCGCCGGCGCCATCCGCTCCGTGCACGCCGGACACATCCTGCTCCAGCCCGAGGTCGCCGGCGCGCTGCTGACCCAGGAGGAGACACACTCGGGCCAGGGCAGGGGCGGCTCGCTCACCGAGCGGGAGCGGGAGGTGCTGACCCTGATCGCGGACGGCCGCTCGAACCGGGAGATAGCCCGTGCCCTGGTGCTGTCCGAGAAGACGGTCAAGACGCATGTCTCGAACATCCTGATGAAACTCGACCTGGCGGACCGTACGCAGGCAGCGTTGTGGGCGGTACGTCACGGTGTGGTCGGATGACCGGCAATTCGGAACGTTCCCTTCCGGGCTGAGATTCATACCGTCGTGGGAATGTCCCCCGGATGGCGCATCCTTCGTGGATCTCCGGCGTTCTCCAGGGCGTGCTGCGGCGACCTGCCGCGGTGAACGCAAAGGGAGGGCTCAGAAATGAAGAACCTGAAGAAGGCCGCCGCTGTGACGATGGTGGCGGGTGGCCTCGTCGCCGCCGGTGCCGGTTTCGCCTCCGCCACGGACGGTGCGCACGCGAACGGCCAGGCCGTCGGCTCTCCGGGTGTCGCCTCGGGCAACCTGATCCAGGCCCCGGTGCACATCCCGGTGAACGTGGTGGGCAACAGCGTCAACGTCATCGGCGCGCTGAACCCCGCCTTCGGCAACCTCGGCCTCAACCACTGAGGAACCGCGACACCGAGGCGCTGAGGTCCTGACCTCCGGCCTCCTGGGTACGCCCGGGAGGCCGGTCCGGCACGACGGGCACCCGTTTGCCGCGTCCATCCAGCTCGGGCCCGGGCATCTCCAGCCCGTCCGGCGATTGAGGACGAGGCCGTTCAGGCCGAAGCGGGGGCCTGGGGGCGCCAGCCCCCAGCAACGCCCACACCAACCGTCCCGCACCGCACAACAAACCTCACCGCACCCCCCGCTCCTCCACAACGGAGTTGTACGCCGCGACCTGTGCCCGCCGAGCCGTCCGCTCCACCGGCCGCAACGCCTCCGCCCGCGCCGCGATCTCCGACGCGCTCACCGCCCCGCCGGGCCCGTTCTCGGCCGCCACCGAGACCAGCAACCCCACCCGCTGCGCCAGCTCCAGTACCCGTACCGCCCGCGGCGGATACCCGGGCGCCAACATCTCGCGCCCCCGCTCCGCACGCGCCCGGTACGCATCGATCGCCGCCTCCGCGACCGGCCCCGACCCGGCGACGTCCAGCCGGGACAGCAGCGCCGTTGCGTCCCGCAGCGCCTCCGCGAGCTCCCGCTCGGCCTCCCCGAGGGATGGCACATCGGCAGGCGGTGCCTCCCGCACCGGCAGGCAGTGCCAGACGACCTCGACATGCACATCCCCGGCCGGCCCGGCCTCGTACACCTCCGGCACCAGCCCCAGCGCGGCGCCCTCGCAGATCGCCGCCTCCTCCGCTTCCAGCGCCCGCGCGTTGAACTCGGGCGGCCCGCTCAGCCCGAGCGGATGCCCCGGCGCGGGCAATGCGATCCGCAGCCCGGACGCACCGAGCGCCCGCAACCGCCCCAGCGCGAGCGTGAGACCGACGGGCGCCGACTCACCGGGCAGCCCCTCGACCCGGTGCACCGCGTCCTCCCCGACGATGGCCACTACCGCGTCGTCCGGCGAAACAAGTCCGGCCAACAGGGCATTTCCCCATGCGGCCAGTCGTCCTGAGCGTGGTTCCGAGAGCATGCCCCCACCCTAAGGACCGACCGAGGGGAGGGACGGGCCGACCGGTGGCGTAGATTTCGTGGGGGGCTGCGCCCATAGGCGCACACGAACGCGAGACTGGCCGACACTGCATTGGGAGACAACCCGCTCATGAGCGATGTTCTGGAGCTGGAGGACGTATCCGTGGTCCGCGAGGGCCGGGCTCTGGTGGACCAGGTCTCCTGGTCGGTCAAGGAGGGCGAACGCTGGGTCATCCTCGGCCCGAACGGCGCCGGGAAGACCACTCTCCTGAACCTCGCTTCCAGCTACCTCTTCCCCAGCCAGGGCACCGCCACCATCCTCGGCGAGACCCTCGGCAAGGTCGACGTCTTCGATCTGCGCCCACGCATCGGCATGGCCGGCATCGCCATGGCCGACAAGCTGCCCAAGCGCCAGACCGTGCTGCAGACGGTGCTGACCGCCGCGTACGGCATGACGGCCGGCTGGCAGGAGGAGTACGAGGACATCGACGAACAGCGCGCCCGCGCCTTCCTCGACCGCCTCGGCATGAGCGACTACCTCGACCGCCGCTTCGGCACCCTCTCCGAGGGCGAGCGCAAGCGCACCCTCATCGCCCGCGCCCTGATGACCGACCCCGAGCTGCTGCTCCTCGACGAGCCCGCCGCCGGCCTCGACCTCGGCGGCCGCGAGGACCTCGTACGCCGTCTCGGCCGCCTCGCCCGTGACCCGATCGCACCCTCCATGATCATGGTCACGCACCATGTCGAGGAGATCGCCCCGGGCTTCACCCACGTCCTGATGATTCGTCAGGGCAAAGTGCTCGCAGCTGGCCCCCTGGAGCTTGAACTCACCTCCCGCAACCTGTCGATGTGCTTCGGCCTTCCCCTCGTCGTCGAGCAGGTCGGCGAACGCTGGACCGCACAGGGCCTGCCGATGTCCTGACGGCACACGAACCACGAACCACCTTGTGGAACAACTGGAAGAAGCCTGTGCCAAGTTGATCGGCGCCCTGTCGGTGACCAGGCCCGCGGACCTACCATGACGAGGTGAACGACATCGACGCATGGGTGTGGTGGCTCGTCGGCGCCGTGGCGCTGGGTATCCCGCTCGTGGTGACCGCGATGCCGGAGTTGGGCATGCTCGCCGTGGGCGCACTGGCGGCTGCCGGCGCGGCCGGACTCGGCGGCGGAGCCGTCGTCCAGGTGCTGGTGTTCGCCCTTGTGTCGACCGCGCTCATCGCCGTCGTACGGCCCATCGCAACCCGGCACCGCGCCGACCGGCCCCAACTCCTCTCCGGAATCGACGCGTTGAAGGGCAAACAGGCCGTCGTCCTGGAACGCGTCGACGGCTCCGGTGGCCGGATCAAGCTTGCCGGAGAGGTCTGGTCGGCCCGCTCCCTGGACGCCCAACTCGCCTACGAAGTAGGCCAGGAGGTGGACGTGGTCGAGATCGAGGGGGCCACGGCGATCGTCATGTGACCTCGCACGACGTAAGTGAACGGAACGTCCACGGGGCAGCCGACGGTCTGTCACACTCGACCAGCAAGATCTTCAACAAGCAAGATCTTCAACAGGCATACGATCTTTCCGTAAGCGCCAAGGCGGAGAAGGGTACGGGGAGCCACGATGGAACCCATCATCATCGTCCTGATCATTCTGGTGGTGTTGGTCTTCATCGCCCTGATCAAGACCATCCAGGTCATTCCACAGGCGAGCGCCGCCATCGTGGAACGGTTCGGCCGCTACACGCGGACACTGAACGCGGGCCTGAACATCGTCGTCCCGTTCATCGACACCATCCGTAACCGCATCGACCTCCGCGAGCAGGTCGTGCCGTTCCCGCCGCAGCCGGTGATCACCCAGGACAACCTGGTCGTCAACATCGACACCGTCATCTACTACCAGGTGACGGACGCACGGGCGGCGACGTACGAGGTGGCCAGCTACATCCAGGCCATCGAGCAGCTCACCGTCACCACCCTCCGCAACATCATCGGTGGCATGGACCTGGAGCGGACCCTGACCTCCCGCGAGGAGATCAACGCGGCCCTCCGCGGAGTTCTCGACGAGGCCACCGGCAAGTGGGGCATCCGCGTCAACCGCGTCGAGCTGAAGGCGATCGAGCCGCCGACCTCCATCCAGGACTCGATGGAGAAGCAGATGCGCGCCGACCGTGACAAGCGCGCCGCGATCCTCACCGCCGAAGGTATCCGCCAGTCCCAGATTCTCACCGCGGAAGGTGAGAAGCAGTCCGCGATCCTGCGCGCCGAAGGTGAGGCCAAGGCCGCCGCCCTGCGCGCCGAGGGCGAGGCCCAGGCCGTCCGCACGGTCTTCGAGGCCATCCACGCCGGCGACCCGGACCAGAAGCTCCTCTCCTACCAGTACCTCCAGATGCTCCCGAAGATCGCCCAGGGTGACGCCAACAAGCTCTGGATCGTCCCCAGCGAAATCGGCGACGCTCTGAAGGGCCTCTCCGGCGCCATGGGTAACTTCGGCAACCTGGGCGGCGGTTCGGGCGGCAGCGACAACTCGGGCGGCGGCACGGAACGCCGAGAAAAGCCGTCAATCACTGATTAACGTACGGCTACCCCCGCGCCCCCAAAGGGGCGCGGGGAACTGCGCGACCAGCCACAACGGGCCCGCGGCCAACGACCTACCAGTGGACTCCAAAAAAGTCCCACCCGCACAGACCTACGCCGCCGACTGCCCCAACCACTCCGGCAGCGCCTCGAAGTCGTCCTGCCCCAAAGCCAAGAGCATCGCATCCGCAGGCGTCGGCTCGAACGGCAGCCGCAGCAACGGCATCCCTGCCTGCTCCGGAGTCCGGGCCGCCTTACGGTGGTTGTCCTCCGAGCATGACGCGACGGTGTTCAGCCAGGAGTCCTGTCCGCCCTGCGCCCGTGGCACCACGTGGTCCACGGTCGTCGCCCGCCGACCGCAGTACGCGCACCTGTGCCGGTCCCGGACCAGCACACCGCGCCTCGACCACGGTGCTTGTCTTCGGAACGGCACCCGGACATAGCGGCAGAGCCTGATAACACGTGGCGCGGGTATGTCGACAGCGGCTCCGCGCATACGGATCTCGGGGTGGGCCTGCTCGACAACAGCCTTGTCCTGCAGCACCAGAACGACGGCTCGGTTCAACGTCACCGTCGACAGCGGCTCGAAGCTCGCGTTCAGAACCAGCGTGTCCCGCATCCAGCCCACCTCCTCTGCTCACCGGCCCACCGCATGGCAGGCTTGGATCAACTCTGGCCGGGCATGCCGAGATGGACAACGCAATAAAAATGCCCGCCTCTGATCACTTCCAAGACCAGAGGCGGGCAAACGTTCAATGAAGGTCAGTCTTCGGCGGGAACCTCGTACTCACCGACGAGTTGAGCACGCGCGATCGCGTGGAACCGCAGATTGAAACCGACGACCGCGGGCGACGCGTCCGCGTCCGGACCCAGCTTCTCCTGGTCCACGGCGTACACCGTGAACACATACCGGTGCGGACCGTCCCCGGCCGGCGGCGCCGCACCGCCGAAGTCCCGCGTGCCGTAGTCGTTGCGCACCTGGACCACAGCCTCGGGCAGTCCTTCGAACTTGCCGCTGCCCGCACCCGCCGGCAACTCGGTCACCGAGGCCGGGATGTCGAACGCGACCCAGTGCCAGAACCCGCTGCCCGTAGGCGCGTCCGGGTCGTAGCAGGTCACTGCGAAACTCTTGGTCTCCGGCGGAAACCCCTCCCACCGCAGCTGCGGCGAGGTGTTGCCGGACGCGTAGACCTGAGCGTCCTTGAGCGTCGCACCAGCCTCGACGTCCTCACTCGTGACCGTGAACGACGGCACGGGCGGATGGAAGTCGTGCGGCAGCGGCGGCCTCTTGAGCTCGGTCACCTCGGTACCTCCTGGTGGGATCTGGTCGGTTCTGCATCGGGCCGGTCGGATCTCTTCCTACCTGAAAGGCTCTTGCCGCCTCCCGTGTCACCGAAGAACCCTGATCACGACCCTGATGGCCTTGGCGCCAGCCTAGTTGCCACTCCGTCCGCAGACGCGAGTGGCACCCGAATATCCAAGCGAGGAGGGGCCGGGAACACCATTCGGTGTTCCCGGCCCCTCCTCGCTTGTCCTTGGGGTGCTCTCCGGCTACTAGAACCAGTTGCGCTTGCTGCCGACCTCGGCCAGCCACTGGTTCAGGTAGGCCGCCCAGTCCGTGCCCTGGTAGTCGTGCAGCCCCACCTGGAACGAGCGGAAGGTGTCACTGCCCTCGCTGAACAGCCCCGGCTTCTTGTCCATCTCCAGCACGACATCCATCGCCTGCTCGTCGGCGACGAAGGTCAACTCGACCTGGTTCAGGCCTCGGTACTGCGCCGGCGGGAAGAACTCGACCTCCTGGTAGAAGGGAAGCTTCTGCCGCGTACCCCGAATGTGGCCGCGCTCCAGGTCCGCGTTCTTGAAACGGAAGCCCAACTGGATGAAGGCGTCCAGGATCGCCTTCTGCGCGGGCAACGGGTGCACATTGATGGGGTCCAGGTCACCGGAGTCGACGGCACGCGCGATCGCCAGCTCGGTGGTCACGCCGATGTGCATCCCGCGCAGCGGCTGACCGTCGATCACTGTGATCGGGGTCTCCCAGGGGATCTCCAGCCCGAACGGCACGACGTGCACGGCACCGGCCTGAACCTCGAAGGCGCCGCCCAGCCGTACCTTCGTGAACTCGACGTCCTGCTTGTACTCCTGGTCCCCGCCTTCGACCTCGACCTTGGCCTGGAGCCCTACGGACAGCCCCTCGATCTGCTGATTGACGGAACCGCCCTGGATCCGTACCTCACCCTGGACCACACCGCCCGGAACGACGTTGACTTCTGTCAACACCGTCTCGACCGAAGCCCCGCCGGCACCCAGGCTCGCGAGCAGCTTCTTGAACGCCATGTCTCTCCTTCTCCAGCGATCCTTAGCGATCCCTTGATCCTTAGAAACGCGATCCGGCCGTGGCCGGTTCCGTCCTCACCCTGGCAAGGCGGACGCTTCCTGGCCACCCCGTTCACCGAGACACGCCTGCACTACGCTCGGACGGCATGATCGCGCCCGCTGACCGTACGCCCCTCCCAAGGGAGTTCTTCGACCGGCCGGTGCTGGAGGTCGCCCCCGACCTCCTGGGCCGAGTCCTCGTACACACCTCCCCGGACGGTCCGATCGAACTGCGCCTCACAGAGGTAGAGGCGTACGACGGCCCGAACGACCCCGGCTCCCACGCCTATCGCGGCCCCACACCCCGCAACAGCGTGATGTTCGGTCCGCCGGGACATGTGTACGTCTACTTCACCTACGGCATGTGGCACTGCATGAACCTGGTGTGCGGCCCCGAGGGCACGGCGAGCGGGGTCCTGCTCCGGGCCGGCGAGATCATCGAGGGTGCCGAACTCGCCCGCAAACGTCGAATTTCGGCCCGAAGCGACAAGGAACTGGCCAAAGGACCGGCCCGCCTGGCCACGGCCCTGGGCGTGGACAGGGCCCTCGACGGTACGGACGCCTGCGCCGCCGGAGCCGCACCGATCACGATCCTGACGGGCACCCCCGTCGGCTCCGACCAGGTGAGCAGTGGTCCGCGCACCGGAGTTGCCGGCGATGGAGGCGTCCACCCCTGGCGCTTCTGGATCACCAACGACCCTACGGTGAGCCCCTATCGAGCCCATGCGCCCCGTCGCCGCTCAACTTGACGAGCCCATGGGGGGTCCGTAATGTAGCCCGAGCCGCTTGAACCGGGTACGGCGATCGCCTGCAGCCGGAAGTGGCCAACCCACTACCTACGACTCCCTCTCAGCGGGGTCAATTTCGGCGTGCCTGCATGCTGAATTGTGAACGCGTGGAACTCGATTATGAGTTGCTGAGGGAATCGGCTAACGTAGTGAATGTCGAAAGGCCAACGGGCGAAAGCCGGAAAGCTTTAGGCAAACCCGCCGACAGGGAATCGGATCAGAAAATGATCTGATAGAGTCGGAAACGCAAGGCAGCAAGACCGAAGGGAAATTGCCCGGAGGAAAGCCTGAGAGAGTCTCTCGGGTGAGTACGAAGGAAGCGTCCGTTCCTTGAGAACTCAACAGCGTGCCAAAAATCAACGCCAGATATGTTGATACCCCGTCTCTCCCGTTCGGGAGGGCGAGGTTCCTTTGAAGTAGTAAACACAGCGAGGACGCTGTGAACGGTCGGGCTTATTCCGCTTGACTGTTCCGCTCTCGTGGTGTGACCCGATTACGGGTTGACATTCACGGAGAGTTTGATCCTGGCTCAGGACGAACGCTGGCGGCGTGCTTAACACATGCAAGTCGAACGATGAAGCCTTTCGGGGTGGATTAGTGGCGAACGGGTGAGTAACACGTGGGCAATCTGCCCTGCACTCTGGGACAAGCCCTGGAAACGGGGTCTAATACCGGATAATACCTTCCCTCGCATGGGGGTGGGTTCAAAGCTCCGGCGGTGCAGGATGAGCCCGCGGCCTATCAGCTTGTTGGTGAGGTAGTGGCTCACCAAGGCGACGACGGGTAGCCGGCCTGAGAGGGCGACCGGCCACACTGGGACTGAGACACGGCCCAGACTCCTACGGGAGGCAGCAGTGGGGAATATTGCACAATGGGCGAAAGCCTGATGCAGCGACGCCGCGTGAGGGATGACGGCCTTCGGGTTGTAAACCTCTTTCAGCAGGGAAGAAGCGAAAGTGACGGTACCTGCAGAAGAAGCGCCGGCTAACTACGTGCCAGCAGCCGCGGTAATACGTAGGGCGCAAGCGTTGTCCGGAATTATTGGGCGTAAAGAGCTCGTAGGCGGTCTGTCGCGTCGGATGTGAAAGCCCGGGGCTTAACCCCGGGTCTGCATTCGATACGGGCAGACTAGAGTGTGGTAGGGGAGATCGGAATTCCTGGTGTAGCGGTGAAATGCGCAGATATCAGGAGGAACACCGGTGGCGAAGGCGGATCTCTGGGCCATTACTGACGCTGAGGAGCGAAAGCGTGGGGAGCGAACAGGATTAGATACCCTGGTAGTCCACGCCGTAAACGGTGGGAACTAGGTGTTGGCGACATTCCACGTCGTCGGTGCCGCAGCTAACGCATTAAGTTCCCCGCCTGGGGAGTACGGCCGCAAGGCTAAAACTCAAAGGAATTGACGGGGGCCCGCACAAGCAGCGGAGCATGTGGCTTAATTCGACGCAACGCGAAGAACCTTACCAAGGCTTGACATACACTGGAAAGCATCAGAGATGGTGCCCCCCTTGTGGTCGGTGTACAGGTGGTGCATGGCTGTCGTCAGCTCGTGTCGTGAGATGTTGGGTTAAGTCCCGCAACGAGCGCAACCCTTGTTCTGTGTTGCCAGCATGCCCTTCGGGGTGATGGGGACTCACAGGAGACTGCCGGGGTCAACTCGGAGGAAGGTGGGGACGACGTCAAGTCATCATGCCCCTTATGTCTTGGGCTGCACACGTGCTACAATGGCCGGTACAATGAGCTGCGATGCCGTGAGGCGGAGCGAATCTCAAAAAGCCGGTCTCAGTTCGGATTGGGGTCTGCAACTCGACCCCATGAAGTCGGAGTTGCTAGTAATCGCAGATCAGCATTGCTGCGGTGAATACGTTCCCGGGCCTTGTACACACCGCCCGTCACGTCACGAAAGTCGGTAACACCCGAAGCCGGTGGCCCAACCCCTCACGGGGAGGGAGCTGTCGAAGGTGGGACTGGCGATTGGGACGAAGTCGTAACAAGGTAGCCGTACCGGAAGGTGCGGCTGGATCACCTCCTTTCTAAGGAGCATCTAGGCCGCCAGGCATGTCCTGGTGGTCCAGGGCCATTACGTCGGCATACGTCCGGCGGTGGTTGCTCATGGGTGGAACGTTGATTATTCGGCCGGTTTCACGGGTCGGAGGCTGCAAGTACTGCTCTCGCAAGAGGGCGTGGAAAGCATGATCTCCGGGCGGGGACGGGTCGGGCACGCTGTTGGGTGTCTGAGGGTACGGCCGGTAACGGCTGCCTTCAGTGCCGGCCCCGGTAAAGATCTGCTTCGGCGGGTTGTGACGGGTGGTTGGTCGTTGTTTGAGAACTGCACAGTGGACGCGAGCATCTGTGGCCAAGTTTTTAAGGGCGCACGGTGGATGCCTTGGCACCAGGAACCGATGAAGGACGTGGGAGGCCACGATAGTCCCCGGGGAGTCGTCAACCAGGCTTTGATCCGGGGGTTTCCGAATGGGGAAACCCGGCAGTCGTCATGGGCTGTCACCCACATCTGAACACATAGGGTGTGTGGAGGGAACGCGGGGAAGTGAAACATCTCAGTACCCGCAGGAAGAGAAAACAACCGTGATTCCGGGAGTAGTGGCGAGCGAAACCGGATGAGGCCAAACCGTATACGTGTGAGACCCGGCAGGGGTTGCGTGTGCGGGGTTGTGGGATCTCTCTTTCACGGTCTGCCGGCCGTGAGACGAGTCAGAAACCGTTGATGTAGGCGAAGGACATGCGAAAGGTCCGGCGTAGAGGGTAAGACCCCCGTAGTCGAAACATTAACGGCTCGTTTGAGAGACACCCAAGTAGCACGGGGCCCGAGAAATCCCGTGTGAATCTGGCGGGACCACCCGTTAAGCCTAAATATTCCCTGGTGACCGATAGCGGATAGTACCGTGAGGGAATGGTGAAAAGTACCGCGGGAGCGGAGTGAAATAGTACCTGAAACCGTGTGCCTACAAGCCGTGGGAGCGTCGCTGTATGTGCTTGCACATACAGTCGTGACTGCGTGCCTTTTGAAGAATGAGCCTGCGAGTTTGCGGTGTGTTGCGAGGTTAACCCGTGTGGGGAAGCCGTAGCGAAAGCGAGTCCGAATAGGGCGTTTTAGTAGCGCGCTCAAGACCCGAAGCGGAGTGATCTAGCCATGGGCAGGTTGAAGCGGAGGTAAGACTTCGTGGAGGACCGAACCCACCAGGGTTGAAAACCTGGGGGATGACCTGTGGTTAGGGGTGAAAGGCCAATCAAACTCCGTGATAGCTGGTTCTCCCCGAAATGCATTTAGGTGCAGCGTCGTGTGTTTCTTGCCGGAGGTAGAGCACTGGATAGGCGATGGGCCCTACCGGGTTACTGACCTTAGCCAAACTCCGAATGCCGGTAAGTGAGAGCACGGCAGTGAGACTGTGGGGGATAAGCTCCATGGTCGAGAGGGAAACAGCCCAGAGCATCGACTAAGGCCCCTAAGCGTACGCTAAGTGGGAAAGGATGTGGAGTCGCACAGACAACCAGGAGGTTGGCTTAGAAGCAGCCACCCTTGAAAGAGTGCGTAATAGCTCACTGGTCTAGTGATTCCGCGCCGACAATGTAGCGGGGCTCAAGCGTACCGCCGAAGTCGTGTCATTCATACACATATCCCCAACGGGAGTATGGATGGGTAGGGGAGCGTCGTGTGCCGGGTGAAGCTGCAGCGGAAGCTAGTGGTGGACGGTTCACGAGTGAGAATGCAGGCATGAGTAGCGATACACACGTGGGAAACGTGTGCGCCGATTGACTAAGGGTTCCTGGGTCAAGCTGATCTGCCCAGGGTAAGTCGGGACCTAAGGCGAGGCCGACAGGCGTAGTCGATGGATAACCGGTTGATATTCCGGTACCCGCTGTGAAGCGTCAAACATTGAACCAGGCGATGCTAAGTCCGTGAAGCCGCCCCGGAGCCTTCGGGCAAGGGGGAGTGGTGGAGCCGGCGGACCAGACCTGCAGTAGGTGAGTGATGGGGTGACGCAGGAAGGTAGTCCATCCCGGGCGGTGGTTGTCCCGGGGTAAGGGTGTAGGACGGTGTGTAGGCAAATCCGCACATCATGAGTCTGAGACCTGATGCCGAGCCGATTGTGGTGAAGTGGATGATCCTATGCTGTCGAGAAAAGCCTCTAGCGAGTTTCATGGCGGCCCGTACCCTAAACCGACTCAGGTGGTCAGGTAGAGAATACCGAGGCGTTCGGGTGAACTATGGTTAAGGAACTCGGCAAAATGCCCCCGTAACTTCGGGAGAAGGGGGGCCATCACCGGTGATTGAATTTACTTCATGAGCTGGGGGTGGCCGCAGAGACCAGCGAGAAGCGACTGTTTACTAAAAACACAGGTCCGTGCGAAGCCGTAAGGCGATGTATACGGACTGACGCCTGCCCGGTGCTGGAACGTTAAGGGGACCGGTTAGTCACTCTTCGGGGTGGCGAAGCTGAGAACTTAAGCGCCAGTAAACGGCGGTGGTAACTATAACCATCCTAAGGTAGCGAAATTCCTTGTCGGGTAAGTTCCGACCTGCACGAATGGCGTAACGACTTCTCGACTGTCTCAACCATAGGCCCGGTGAAATTGCACTACGAGTAAAGATGCTCGTTTCGCGCAGCAGGACGGAAAGACCCCGGGACCTTTACTATAGTTTGATATTGGTGTTCGGTTCGGCTTGTGTAGGATAGCTGGGAGACTTTGAAGCGGGCACGCCAGTGTTTGTGGAGTCGTCGTTGAAATACCAGTCTGGTCGTGCTGGATGTCTAACCTGGGTCCGTGATCCGGATCAGGGACAGTGTCTGATGGGTAGTTTAACTGGGGCGGTTGCCTCCTAAAGAGTAACGGAGGCGCCCAAAGGTTCCCTCAGCCTGGTTGGCAATCAGGTGTTGAGTGTAAGTGCACAAGGGAGCTTGACTGTGAGACCGACGGGTCGAGCAGGGACGAAAGTCGGGACTAGTGATCCGGCGGTGGCTTGTGGAAGCGCCGTCGCTCAACGGATAAAAGGTACCCCGGGGATAACAGGCTGATCTTCCCCAAGAGTCCATATCGACGGGATGGTTTGGCACCTCGATGTCGGCTCGTCGCATCCTGGGGCTGGAGTCGGTCCCAAGGGTTGGGCTGTTCGCCCATTAAAGCGGTACGCGAGCTGGGTTTAGAACGTCGTGAGACAGTTCGGTCCCTATCCGCTGCGCGCGCAGGAACATTGAGAAGGGCTGTCCCTAGTACGAGAGGACCGGGACGGACGAACCTCTGGTGTGCCAGTTGTCCTGCCAAGGGCATGGCTGGTTGGCTACGTTCGGGAGGGATAACCGCTGAAAGCATCTAAGCGGGAAGCCTGCTTCGAGATGAGTGTTCCCACCCACTAGATGGGGTAAGGCTCCCAGTAGACGACTGGGTTGATAGGCCAGATCTGGAAGCCCGGCAACGGGTGGAGGTGACTGGTACTAATAGGCCGAGGGCTTGTCCTCAGTTGCTCGCGTCCACTGTGTTAGTTCTGAGACAACGACCGTTGTCGGCTTTTGAGCAGAACATCTAACTGAAGAGTGTGCTTGTTCGCTCGAAACCAATAGGGTTTCGGTGGTCATAGCGTGAGGGAAACGCCCGGTTACATTTCGAACCCGGAAGCTAAGCCTTTCAGCGCCGATGGTACTGCAGGGGGGACCCTGTGGGAGAGTAGGACGCCGCCGAACAATCTTTGGAGGACCCCTGGTCCCAGCGTTCACGCTGGAACCAGGGGTCCTTTTGTTTTTCAACGTGCTTTAAACGAGCACAGCGCCCGGAGCGCGCCGGCTAGTCGGCTGCGCGAGAATGACTTGCGGTACCGAAGACAGGAGTCACCCATCATGTCCACCAACTCTCCCGATGAGCGCCCGGAGCGCGACCAGCGCCGCCGGGACAGTGGTGACCGCGGCGACCGCGGCGGGTACCGAGGGGCACCGCGCCGCGACAATGATCGCCGCGACGACCGTGGTGGTTCCGACCGTGGTGGCCGCCCAACGGGTGGTTACGGGCGCCGTGACGACCGGCCGGCGGCCCCCCGTCGTGACGACCGGGGTGAGCGGCCCGCCGGCGGTGGTTTCCGCCGAGACGACAACCGTGGTGAGCGTGGTGGTCCTGCGCGCCGCGATGACCGTCGCGACGGAGACCGTGGTGCTCGTCCCGCTTTCCGGCGTGACGACCGTTCGGACCGACCGGAGCGGTCGGACCGTCCGGCGGGACCCCGTCGCGACGACCGAGGGGACCGTCCTGCTTTCCGTCGGGACGACAGCCGTGGCCGGGACGACAATCGTGGTGACCGCGGGGGCTTTGTCCGTCGTGATGATGACCGCGGTGGGTTCCGTGGGCGCAGTGACGACCGTGGTGGCCGTCCTGCCGGGGGTGGTTTTGCCCGTCGGGACGACCGTCAGGATGACCGTGGTGGCCGTCCGGCCGGTGGTGGCGGCGGGTTCCGTCGCGACGACAACCGTGGTGGTGGCGGTGACCGCGGCGGCTTCGTCCGCCGTGATGATGACCGCGGTGGGTTCCGTGGCCGCAGTGACGACCGCGGTGGCCGTCCTGCGGGCGGTGGCTTCCGTGGGCGTGACGACCGACCGGCAGCCCCCCGTCGCGACGACCGACGTGATGACCGCCGGGACGGAGAGCGTTCCGGCTTCCGTCGTGATGATGATCGTGGTGGGTTCCGTGGGCGCAGTGACGACCGTGGTGGCCGTCCTGCCGGGGGTGGTTTTGCCCGTCGGGACGACCGTCAGGATGACCGTGGTGGCCGTCCGGCCGGCGGTGGCGGCGGGTTCCGTCGCGACGACAACCGTGGTGGTGGCGGTGACCGCGGCGGCTTCGTCCGCCGTGATGATGACCGCGGTGGCAGTCCTGCCGGAGGCGGCGGGTTCCGTGGACGTGACGACAGCCGAGGGGACCGTCCTGCTTTCCGTCGGGACGACAGCCGTGGCCGGGACGACAATCGTGGTGACCGCGGGGGCTTTGTCCGTCGTGATGATGACCGCGGTGGGTTCCGTGGGCGCAGTGACGACCGTGGTGGCCGTCCTGCCGGGGGTGGTTTTGCCCGTCGGGACGACCGTCAGGATGACCGTGGTGGCCGTCCGGCCGGTGGTGGCGGCGGGTTCCGTCGCGACGACAACCGTGGTGGTGGCGGTGACCGCGGCGGCTTCGTCCGCCGTGATGATGACCGCGGTGGGTTCCGTGGCCGCAGTGACGACCGCGGTGGCCGTCCTGCGGGCGGTGGCTTCCGTGGGCGTGACGACCGTGGCAGTCGGCCCGCAGGCGGCGGCGGATACCGAGGACGTGACGACAGTCGGGGCGATGACCGGCGTGGTGGCGGGTTCCGTGACGAGCGTGACCGGGATCGGGAGCCGATCAAGCGGCTGCCGATCCCCGAGGACGTCACGGGCGACGAGATCGACAAGGACGTACGCCAGGAGCTCATGAGCCTGCCCAAGGGGCTGGCTGAGGAGGTCTCCAAGAACCTGGTGATGGTCGCCCGGCTCATCGACGAGGACCCCGAGGGTGCTTACGGGTACTCGCGGGTGGCTCTGCGACTGGCTTCGCGCGTGGCCGCCGTACGAGAGGCGGCCGGGTTCGCCGCGTACGCGACCCAGAAGTACAGCGAGGCGCTGGCCGAGTTCCGTGCGGCGCGGCGGATGACGGGGAACGTCGATCTGTGGCCTGTCATGGCCGACTGCGAGCGTGGACTCGGGCGGCCCGAGAAGGCGCTCGACATGGCCGGGGCGCCCGAGGTGCACAAGCTGGACAAGGCCGGGCAGGTCGAGATGCGGCTCGTCGCGGCCGGCGCCCGGCGTGACATGGATCAGCTCGACGCAGCCATCGTGACCCTGCAGAGCCCCGAGTTGGCCTCCAACTCCGTACAGCCGTGGACCGCGCGACTGCGGTACGCGTACGCCGACGCGCTGTTGGCCGCCGGGCGTGAGGACGAGGCGCGGGAGTGGTTCGCCAAGGCTATCGAGTCCGACAAGGACGGCAGCACGAACGCCTCGGACCGGCTCGCCGAGCTCGACGGCGTGGAGTTCGTCGACGCCTTCGACGAGAACGAGGACGCGGATGAGGTCGAGGTTGAGGTTGAGGACGGAGGCGACCTTGATGACAAGGGCGTCGAGTCTGTCGAGACCGAGACCGAGACCGAGTCCCGCGAGACGATCGCGACTGTTGAATCGGCTGAAACCGTCGTCGGCGGCGACAGCGGCGACAGCCACGATGGTGCTTCGGACGACGTCGTGGGCGACGAGCGCTGACCTGCGATTGCGGTAAGCGGTAAGGGCGGGATCCCGGTCGGGGTCCCGCCCTTCTGCGTTTCAGTGCGCCAAGGTGCGCAGGACCAGGCCCGAGGCCGGTTTGGGGCCGAAGGACGTCGATTTGCGGGGCATCGTGACGCCCTGGCGGGCGAGGTCGCGTACGACCTCCTCGCGGACCGGGTGCATCAGGACGGCCGTACCGCCGTCCTGTTCCGCCTTCTCCACGGTTGCCGCGGTGTCGTGGATGTACGCGATGCGCGCCGGTGAGTCCTCGGGGATGTGCCAGATGTGGGAAAGGAGCGTGGCGTGCAGGACCGTCGCGTCCAGGGTGCGCCAGGCCTGCGGGCGGTCGGCCGGGATGGTGCGGGCCAGGAGGTCCTCGTCCGGGCGGTCCACGAGGTGGAAGGCGCCGTCGCCGGCCAGGAGGAAGGCGTTGCCCGCGGTGGTCGCCTCCGCGAGGGCGGTGAGGGCCTCGGAGAGTGGGACCGCCAGGTGACGTACCCGGAAGTGGCCCTCCAAGGCTGCCAGCGCCTCGGGGACCGGGAGGCCGTGCAGGAGGCGGTGGATCGCGCGGACGCGCAGGGGGTAGCGGGCGGTGTCCACGAGGAGTACCAGGCCGTGGTCCCAGGGACTGGGGGACGGGTGCTCCGCGCGTAGACGCAGATACGTCGCCCAGCGGTGGTGTCCGTCGGCAATGAGGGCCTGGTGATGGGTCAGGTCCGTCTGGATCCCGGCCAGTTCGGTGGGGTCGGTGACCGCCCAGAGACGATGGCCGAAACCGTCCTCCGTGGTCGTCGAGAGCAGCGGGGGGCGGTCGGCCGTGCGTTCGACCACCGCGCTCGTGGTGCACGGCGACGCGGCGGCGGAGTCGTCGCTCCGGTAGGTCAGGAGGAGGGGTTCCAGGTTCGCGTAGGTGGCGCGCATCAGGGCCGCCCGTTCCGCCACCACGTGCGGCATGACGTCCTCGTGCGGCAGGACGACGCCCTCCGACGGCTCCGACAGGCGCAGGGCGCCTATGACCCCGCGCTGGAGGTGGCCGGTCGTGTCGCGCTGCTCGTAGACGTACAGGGCGGGTTCGGGGTCGGCGGTCAGGATGCCCTCGGCCAGCCAGTCGTCCAGGGTGTCGGCGGCCTGTTCGTTTCGGATGGACGGGGTGGCCGCCTGGGGGAGGATCAGCCGGACGATGTTGTGCGGGTCGGCCGATTCGAGGTGTATCAGGCCGTCGGGGCGCACGATGACGTCGTACGGCGGCGAGGTCACGGCGGCCAGGCTGCCGACCCGGTCGGGGTCGTAGCGAAGGCCCCGGAAAGGGGTCAGTTGAAGGCCCATGCGAGCCGGTACGTCCGCGGGACCTGCAGTGTTCATTGGTGCATCGTAGGGCTGTCAGTGGCATGGGGGATGATCGGGGGAAAGCCGGTAGAACGAGGAGCGATGCACAATGAGCCAGACCGTCAGGACGCGGCCCGAGGGCAGTGCGCGGGCCCTCAGTGAGGCGTACGACACGGCGCTGCTCGACCTCGACGGGGTGGTGTACGCGGGGGGCAACGCGATCGTGCACGCTGTCGAGTCGCTCGGGGTCGCGCGGGACGGTGGAATGCGGCTCGCCTATGTCACCAACAACGCGTTGCGGACGCCGGCCGCGGTGGCCGCGCACCTCACCGAGCTGGGCATAGCGACGGAGGGCTCGGACGTCATCACCTCGGCGCAGGCGGTGGCCCGGCTGATCGCCGACCAGGTGCCGGCGGGGGCGCGCGTGCTGGTGATCGGCGGTGAGGGGCTGCGGGTCGCGTTGCGCGAGCGCGGGCTCGAGCCCGTCGACTCGGCCGAGGACGAGCCGGTTGCGGTCGTCCAGGGGTACGGCGGGCCCGAGTTGCCCTGGGGACGGTTCGCAGAGGCGTGCTACGCCATCGCGCGAGGGGTGCCCTGGTTCGCGTCCAACACCGACCTGACGATCCCCAGCGCACGCGGGATCGCGCCGGGCAACGGGGCTGCGGTGGAGGTCGTGCGCATCGCGACCGGTGCCGAACCGCAGGTGGCGGGCAAGCCGTTGCCGCCGATGCACCGGGAGACGGTGCTGCGGACCGGTGCCGAGCGGCCACTGGTCGTCGGGGACCGGCTGGACACGGACATCGAGGGCGCGTTCAACGGGGAGGTCGACTCGCTGCTGGTGCTGACCGGCGTGGCGGACGGCGCACAGCTGCTGGCCGCGCCGCCGCAGCACCGGCCCACCTATGTCGACGCCGACCTGAGGGGGCTGCTGACCGGGCAGCCGGAGGTGACGGAGACGGACGCGGGCGGCGGTTTCCGGTGCGGGGGATGGACGGCGACCGCAGGGGAGGAGCGGCTGGAGCTGGAAGGGGACGGCGAGGCGCTCGACGGGCTTCGCGCGCTGTGCGCGGCGGCCTGGACGGCGGCGGGGGACGGCGTGTGCGCGTTGGACGCGGGGAAGGCGCTGGCGCGGCTGGGGTTGTGAGGACCGCGTGCCTCGGGGGTGCCCTTGTGGACGGGCGACGAGGTTGAACAGAGGGTAGGCTAACCTAATCTCGTGTTGATCGACAGTCCTCCTGAGCAGCGCGCGGAGACCGCCCCCGCACCCCCGAAACGTCAGGCGGTACGGGCCGTTGGACTCCTCGTCTCCGTGGGAATCCTGCTTCTCGTCGCCCTCGCGAGCATCGCGATCGGCGCGAAAGAGCTGTCCCTGGAACAGGTGTGGCACGGCCTGTTCCAGGACTCGGGGACCTATGGCGACGTCGTCGTCGGCGAGCGTGTCTCACGTACCCTCCTCGGACTGCTGGCCGGTGCCGCGCTCGGGCTGTCCGGAGCCGTTCTCCAGGCGCTGACCCGCAATCCGCTGGCCGACCCCGGGCTGCTCGGCATCAACGCGGGCGCGTCGGCCGCCGTCGTCACCGCCATCACCTTCTTCGGCGTCACCTCGCTGAGCGGCTATGTGTGGTTCGCCTTCCTCGGGGCCGCCGCCGTCGGAGCGCTCGTCTGGTTCCTCGGGGGCAGTCGGGGGGCCACGCCGGTGCGGCTCGCACTCGCCGGCACCGCGATCAGTGCCGCGCTCTACGGCTATCTCCAGGCCGTGATGATCACGGACGACGCCGCGCTCAGCAGGATGCGCTTCTGGACGGTCGGTTCGCTGGCCTCGGCCACCGACGACACCATCACGCAGGTCCTGCCGTTCATCGTGATCGGCACGATCCTCGCGCTGCTGCTCGCCCGGCCGCTCAACGCCGTGGCGATGGGCGACGACACCGCCCGCGCCCTCGGCGCCCACCTGACCCGCACCCGCGCGCTGTCCATGGCCGCGGCGACCGTGCTGTGCGGGGCCGCGACCGCCGCCTGCGGTCCCATCGTCTTCGTGGGCCTGATGGTCCCGCACGTCGTACGGTCCTTCACCGGCCCCGACCTGCGCTGGATCCTGCCGTACGCGACCGTGCTCTCGCCGGTGCTGCTGCTCGGCGCCGATGTCATCGGCCGGATCGTCGCCCGACCTGCCGAACTCCAGGTCGGCATCGTCACCGCGGTCATCGGCGGCCCGGTCTTCATCTTTCTCGTACGACGGCGGAGGACGGCGCAGCTGTGAAGAGCAACCTTGTCCGGCCCGCCCGGGCAACAGGCCGGGCAGGCCGTGTCGTACGGACGCCGGGCGGCCTCTCCCTCCGGCTGGACGTGCGCTCGCTGGTCGTCGTCGTGGCGCTGCTGCTGGTTGCGCTCGCCGCGAGCGTGGTGCTGATCGGTACCGGTGACTTCCCGATCCCGGCCGGGGACGTACTCAGGACGCTGTTCGGCGACGGGAACGCGGGCCAGGAGTTCGTCGTCAACCAGCTGCGGCTGCCGCGGGTTCTGGTCGGGCTGCTGGTCGGGGCCTCGCTCGGGTTGGGCGGCGCGCTGTTCCAGTCCATCTCCCGTAATCCGCTGGGCAGTCCGGACGTACTGGGACTGAGCCAGGGATCGACGGCCGGTGCGCTGGTCATGATCGTGCTGTTCTCCGGGAGCGCCGGCGCGGTCACCCTCGGGGCGCTCGTGGGCGGGCTGGTGACCGGGCTCGCCATCTATCTGCTCGCCTGGAAGCAGGGCGTGCACGGGTACCGGCTGGTGCTCGTCGGTATCGGGGTCTCCGCGGTCGTCACGGCGGTCAACGGCTACCTGATCACCAAGGCCGACCTCGTCGACGCGGCCCGTGCGGTCGTGTGGATGACCGGCTCCCTCAACGGGCGGGGCTGGGACCAGGTCCGGCCGCTGCTGTGGCTGTGCGCGATCCTCGTACCCGTGGTGCTCGTGAACGCTCGCGGGCTGCGGATGACGGAGATGGGCGACGACGTGTCGTACGCCCTCGGGGTGCCCGTCGAGCGCGTACGGCTCGTGCTGATGGTGGCCGCCGTGCTGCTCACCGCGGCTGCCACGGCCGCCGCCGGTCCCGTGGGCTTCGTGGCGCTGACCGCACCGCAGCTTGCCCGGCGCCTGACCCACTCGCCGGGCCCGAACCTGGTGCCGTCCATGTGCATGGGCGCCACCCTCCTGGTCGTGGCCGACTGGGCCTCGCAGCGGCTCTTCGGCGCCGATCAGCTGCCCGTGGGGGTGGTGACCGGCGTACTCGGTGGGGTGTACCTGCTGTGGCTGCTGGTCACCGAGCGGAAGGCGGGCCGGATATGAGCAGGCCGACTGCGAGAAGGCCGACTGCGAGCAGGCCGGATATGCGCGGCCCGGAGAACGAGTCGGCCGTGAGCGGCGACTCAGCGAACGAGAGCGTCAAGAAAGGCACCGACACCGTGAACCGCCTGTCCACCGAGAGCGTGACCCTCGCCTACGACCAGCGTGTGATCGCCGAGCGGTTGTCGGTGGAGATCCCCGACAACTCCTTCACGGTCATCGTCGGCCCGAACGCCTGCGGCAAGTCCACACTGCTGCGGGCCCTGTCGCGGATGCTGAAGCCGAGCGAGGGCCGGGTGCTGCTCGACGGGCAGGTCATCCAGTCGATGCCCGCGAAGAAGGTCGCGCGGACCCTCGGGCTGCTGCCCCAGTCGTCGATCGCGCCCGACGGGATCACCGTCGCCGACCTGGTGGGCAGGGGCCGCTACCCGCACCAGGGCATCCTGCGCCAGTGGTCCCACGACGACGAGCGGACAGTCCAGGAGTCCATGGAGTCGACCGGCGTCGCCGAACTCGCCGACCGCTATGTCGACGAACTCTCCGGCGGCCAGCGCCAGCGTGTGTGGATCGCGATGGCGCTCGCCCAGCAGACACCGCTGCTGCTGCTCGACGAGCCGACGACCTATCTCGACATCCAGCACCAGATCGACGTCCTCGACCTCTGTGCCGAGCTGCACGAGGAGCAGGGGCGAACCCTGGTCGCCGTCCTGCACGACCTCAATCACGCGGCCAGGTACGCCACGCATCTCATCGCGCTGCGCGAGGGCTCGGTCGTCGCCGAGGGCGCGCCGGGCGACATCGTCACGGCCGGGCTGGTCGAGGAGGTGTTCGGGCTGCGCTGCCAGGTCATCGACGATCCGGAGACGGGGACGCCGCTGGTGGTGCCGGCCGCGCGCAAGGCCCGTGCCAAGGCGACTGCCGAAGCCTCCTGAGGGCGACTAGAGAAGTTTTCTGAGGCGGAACAGGTCCCGCAGGCCCGCCTCCAGTTTCACCCGGCCCGAGCCCCAGGCCTTCGCGAAGTTCAGCTCGCCGGAGACCATCGCCAGCAGGTCGTCGCCGGACATGGTGAGCCGGATCTCGGCCTTCTCCCTGGGCGGGCCCTGGAGGGTGTCCTGGACCTCGATACGGCCGCCTTGCAGCCGCCCCACGAAGGTGACGTCCAGATCGGTGATATGGCAGCTCAGCGAGCGGTCCAGGGCCGCCGCCTCGCGTACGTCCCCGCTCGCGCCCGCCATGTTGTCCGAGAGCTTGTCGAGTGCGCTGCGGCACTCCTCTATCGTCGCCATCGCGAACGACGGTACCTCAGCGGTTCGAGGTAGCGTCAGGGCATGAACGACTCAGTGCCCCTGGCCGAGGGCCCGGAGGAGACACCGGTTCCGGATTCGGCTTCGGACGCGGGTTTGGACGTGGCTCCGGCGGCGGCCGTCGAACCCGAGGCCGACCCCGCCGCCCCGGCCCCGCTGAACATTCCCCGCGCCGCCACGGGCAACGCGGACGTCGACGCCCGGCTCGACCGGCTCGGTGACGCCGACCACCTCGCCACGGACGGACATGTGGAGGTGTACGAGGATGTACACCGGGGGCTGCGCGACGCGCTCACCGCGCTCGACGCCCGCCCGGGACCTCCGGCGCCCCCGACGACGTACGACCCCAGGAGCTGAACCGAACGTGGCAGGAGTGGCACGCCGCCGTCTTGACGCCGAGCTGGTGCGGCGGAAGCTCGCGCGCTCGCGTGAGCACGCGAGCCAGCTGATCGCCGCCGGGCGGGTCACCGTCGGCAAGACCGTCGCGACGAAGCCCGCCACCCAGGTGGAGACCGCCGCCGCGATCGTCGTCGTGGCCGACGACAGCGATCCCGAGTACGTCTCCCGGGGTGGCCACAAGCTCGCGGGCGCCCTGGCGGTCTTCGTACCGCAGGGGCTGAAGGTCGGTGGACGGCGGGCGCTGGACGCCGGCGCGTCCACCGGCGGATTCACTGACGTGCTGCTGCGCGCCGGTGCCGTGCACGTCGTCGCCGTCGACGTGGGATACGGACAACTCGCGTGGTCTCTCCAAAGCGATGAACGCGTCACCGTCAAGGACCGTACGAACGTACGCGAGTTGACGCTCGAAGCGATCGATGGGGAACCAGTGGATCTTGTCGTGGGGGATCTGTCCTTCATCCCGCTCGGTCTCGTGCTGCCCGCCCTTGCGCGGTGCGCGGCACCTGATGCCGACCTGGTGATGATGGTCAAGCCGCAGTTCGAGGTGGGGAAGGAACGGCTGGGGAGTGGAGGAGTCGTACGCAGTCCTGAACTGCGTGCCGAGGCGGTACGCGGAGTTGCCGCCCGTGCCGGGCGGTTGGGGCTGGGTGTGCAGGGCGTGACCGCCAGCCCGCTGCCCGGGCCGTCGGGGAACGTCGAGTACTTTCTGTGGCTGCGGGCCGGCGCACCTGAACTCAACCCGGCCGATGTTGACCGTGCAGTGGCGGAGGGGCCTCGTTGACTCAGACCCGAGATCGTACTGTTTTCCTGCTCGCCCACACCGGGCGGCCGGCCGCGATCAGAAGTGCCGAACTCGTGGTCCAGGGGCTGGTGCGCTCTGGACTCGGGGTGCGGGTGCTCGCGGCGGAGGCGGCCAACCTGCCGTTGCCGCCGGAGGTGGAGCTGGTCGAGGAGGCCACCGCCCAGTGCCTCGACGGGTGCGAGCTGCTCATCGTGCTGGGCGGCGACGGCACGCTGCTGCGCGGCGCCGAGTTCGCCCGGGCGTCCGGGGTGCCGATGCTCGGCGTCAACCTCGGCAGCGTCGGCTTCCTCGCGGAGGCCGAGCGTGACGACCTCGACAAGGTTGTCGACCGGGTGGTGACGAAGGCGTACGAGGTCGAGGAACGGATGACCATCGACGTCGTTGTCCACCAGAACGGGAACATCGTGCACACCGACTGGGCGCTGAACGAGGCGGCCGTGCAGAAGGTGTCCGCGGAGAAGTTGCTCGAGGTCGTGCTGGAGATCGACGGGCGGCCGGTCACCGGGTTCGGGTGTGACGGCATTTGTCTGTCGACGCCTACTGGATCGACCGCCTATGCGTTCTCCGCCGGTGGGCCTGTGGTGTGGCCCGAGGTGGAGGCGCTGCTGATGGTGCCGATCAGTGCGCATGCGCTGTTCGCGAAGCCGTTGGTGACGTCGCCGGATTCTGTGCTTGCTGTGGAGGTTCTGCCACACATTCCGCCGGGTGTGTTGTGGTGTGACGGGCGGCGGACTGTCGAGTTGCCGCCCGGGGCGCGGGTGGAGGTTCGGCGGGGGGCTGTGCCGGTTCGGTTGGCTCGGCTGCATCATGCTTCGTTCACGGACCGGCTTGTGGCTAAGTTCGCGTTGCCTGTTTCTGGGTGGCGGGGGGCCCCTCACTAGCGCGGTTTGTGGGGGGTGGCTCGGTCTCGTTGGCGGGTGCGGGTGCGCTGTGGTTGTTCGCGCCCACGCGGCGGAGCCGCACATCAGATACAGCCCCGCGCCCCTATCGGGCCGCTTCCACTCCCCTGGGTGATAAGTGAAGGCCGATTGTCATTCGTTACCTGCGGGTTCTCTCTTTCGAGGTGGGGGGCGTCGCACACGGGGTGGCTGACCTCGTATGGTCGTGTTCGTGTTGGAGGAGATGCGGATACGGTCGCTCGGCGTCATCGACGATGCGGTCGTCGAGTTGTCGCCAGGCTTTACCGCCGTGACCGGTGAGACCGGTGCGGGTAAGACCATGGTCGTGACCAGCCTGGGGCTGCTGCTCGGTGGGCGGGCTGATGCGGCGTTGGTGCGGATCGGGGCCAGGAACGCGGTCGTGGAGGGGCGGATCTCCGTGCCTCCGGGCGGGTCGGCCGTCGTACGGGCAGAGGAGGCGGGCGCCGAGCTCGATGACGGGGTGCTGCTCATCAGCCGTACCGTTTCCGCGGAGGGACGTTCGCGGGCGCATCTGGGCGGGCGTTCCGTGCCTGTGGGTGTGCTGGCCGAGCTGGCCGACGAGCTGGTGGCCGTCCACGGGCAGACCGACCAGCAGGGGCTGCTCAAGCTGTCCCGGCAGCGGGCGGCGCTCGACCGGTACGCGGGGGACGCGGTCTCCGCGCCGCTCACCAAGTACGGGGAGGCGTACCGGCGGCTGCGGGCCGTCGCGAACGAGCTGGACGAGATCACCACGCGCGCGCGTGAACGGGCCCAGGAAGCCGGCATGCTGCGGTACGGGCTCGACGAGATCGCCGCTGTGGAGCCGCGGGCCGGTGAGGACGCCGAGCTCGCCGAGGAGGCAGAGCGGCTCGGGCACGCGGAGGCGCTGGCCTCGGCCGCGACCGTCGCCCACGCCGCCCTCGCCGGTAACCCGGAGGACCCCGAGGGCATCGACGCCGCCACGCTCGTCGCGGGCGCCCATCGGGCCCTGGAGTCCGTACGGTCGCACGACTCCGCCCTGGCTGCGCTCGCCGACCGGATCGGTGAGGTCGGCATCCTGCTCGGGGACGTCGCCGGGGAGCTGGCGGGGTACGCCGACGACCTGGACGCCGATCCGCTGCGGCTGGCGGCCGTCGAGGAAAGGCGGGCCGCGCTCACCGCGCTGACGCGGAAGTACGGCTCCGGTGTCGCCGGAGTACTCACCTGGGCCGAGGAGAGCGCCGCGCGGCTGCTCGAACTCGACGGCGACGACGAGCGGATCGGTGAGCTGACCGCCGAGCGGGACTCGCTGCGCGGCGAACTGAGCGGGATGGCGCAGGCGTTGACGGACGCGCGGACGGAGGCCGCCTCGCGGTTCGCGGCCGCCGTGACCGCCGAGCTGGCCTCGCTGGCCATGCCCCACGCGCGCGTGTCGTTCGACATCCGCCAGACCGAGGACCCGGAGGGCGTCGAGGTCGACGGACGTACCGTCGCCTACGGGCCCTCCGGTGCCGACGAGGTCGAGCTGCTGCTGGCCCCGCACCCCGGGGCGCCCGCCCGGCCCATCGCCAAGGGCGCGTCCGGGGGTGAGCTCTCCCGCGTGATGCTGGCCGTGGAGGTCGTGTTCGCGGGGACCGATCCCGTGCCCACCTATCTGTTCGACGAGGTCGACGCCGGAGTGGGCGGCAAGGCGGCCGTGGAGATCGGCCGGCGCCTGGCCAAGCTGGCGAAGAGCGCGCAGGTCGTCGTCGTGACGCACTTGCCACAGGTCGCCGCGTTCGCCGACCGCCAGCTGCTGGTGGAGAAGACCAACGACGGGTCGGTGACCCGGTCGGGCGTGAAGGTACTGGAGGGCGAGGAGCGGGTACGGGAGCTGTCGCGGATGCTGGCCGGGCAGGAGGACTCGGAGACGGCGCGGGCACATGCGGAGGAGTTGCTGGCGGCAGCGCGGGCGGACGGCTGACGTTCGAACAGCTGACGTTTAGTGGGGTCTCTCTCACCCGGGTGAGTGACCCGACCCACTCCTCCATGGTTCGGAACACCCGTACGTACTGGCATCCTTGAAGGAACACGGAATACCCCGTACCCGGAGGAAGCCGCGCGGTACACCCCTTCCGCCCAAACCTTCTGTACGTTTCGTCCGTGTCCTTTCTTCGTGACCGCCCGACGCTGAACCAGGAGCCCCCGGCCACGTGACCAGCCACTCACCGCACGGTCAGTCACCGCTGCGCACCGTGCAGGTGCTCGGCGGCGGCAACGCCGGCAGCAGCGCGCACGTGCGTTCGCTGGCCGCGGGGCTCGTCGCCAGGGGCGTGCGCGTGAGCGTGTGCGCCCCCTCCGATGCCGACCAGGCCTACGACTTCACCGGCGCCGGTGCCGAACACGTGCCCATTCCGCGCAGCAGCGACCCCGGCTCGGTGGCGGCGCTGCGCGCGGCCTGTTCGAACGCCGACCTCGTGCACGCGCATGGGCTGCACGCCTCCTTCCGGGCCGCCCTCGCGCTCAGCGGGCGCCGTACCCCGCTCGTCGTCACCTGGCACAACCGCGCGTACGTCGAAGGGCCGCGCGCCCATCTGCTGCGGGTGCTGGAGCGGCGGGTCGTGAAGGCCGCCGCCGTCGTCCTCGGGACCTCCTCCGACCTCGTGGACCGGGCCAGACGGCGCGGGGCCCGGGATGCCCGGCTGTCCGCCGTGGCGCTGCCCACCCCGCGCGGGGCCATGGGGTGGGACGAGTCCGACCGGTCCAAGACACGGGCCGAACTCGGTGCCGCGGACCGTCCGCTGCTCATGGCCGTCGGCTCCCTCGACCGGCACCGGGGATACGACATCCTGCTGGACGCCGTACGCGCGTGGCGTGGCCTCGATCCCGCGCCGCTCCTCGTGATCGCGGGGGAGGGGCCGCTGCGGGCGGAGTTGCAGGGCCGCATCGAGAAGGAGGGGTTGCCGGTCCGGCTCGTCGGGCGGCGTGACGATGTGAGCGAACTGCTCACTGCCGCCGATCTCGCACTCCTGCCGAGCCGTTGGGAGTCGCGCTCCGTTTTCGCCCAGGAAGCCCTCCACGCGCGCGTGCCACTGATCGCGGCCGCCGTGGGAGGCGTTCCCGAGCTGGTCGGGGACGCGGCCGAACTCGTCCCCTACGGTGACGCGGCGGCGCTCGGCGAGGCCGTGGTGCGGCTTCTCGGGGATCCGGAGCGCCGGGAACACCTCAAGGAGCGGGGCGTCCGGCAGATCGGCACCTGGCCCACCGAGGACGAGACCGTCGCCCAAGTGCTGAGTGTCTACGACGAGTTCACGCAACTGCGGCCGCTGACCTGAAGGTCTGTCCGCCGGTCAGCTCACATGCCTGCGGGCCCGTAGCGCCAGGCTCAGTGCCAGTACCGTCTGCGGGTCGTCCAGGTCCGTGCCGAGCAACTCCCCGATCCTCGCGAGGCGGTTGTAGAGGGTCTGGCGGTTGAGGTGGAGTTCGCGGGCCGTTTCCGCCTTGCGGCCCGCGTGCGCCAAGTAGGTCTCCAGCGTGGGCAGCAGTGGCGGCTTGGAGCGCTGGTCGTGGGTGCGCAGCGGGCCGATCGCGCGGTCCACGAAGGCCGCCAGGTCCGGCTGGTCGCGCAGGCGCCACAGCAGCAGGTCGATGTCCAGCCGACGGGCGTCGTACCAGGGGCGGTCCGGCAGGCCCTGGGCCGCCGTCGCCGTCTCCGCCGCGTGGCGCAGGCTCGCAGAGGCCGCCGCCCAGCCGCCGGCGACCCCGACCACGACGACCGGCGGCTGGGCGCCCGGGCGTTGCATCCCGGCGCGTTCCACACCCGCCCGCAGCGCCGCCGCGACCCGGTCGGCGACCGTCGGACGCTCCGACTCCGTACGCAGGGCCACCAGCAGCGGCACGCGCCCCTCGACCGGCCGTACGCCCAGCAGCACCGGCACGCCCACCGACGCCAGCTCCTCCGTGACCGCGCGGGCCAGCACCGCCCAGCCGCCCCCCGGGGACAGCGTGTCGCCGAGCCGCATCACCATCGGCAGCAGGGGGCCGGTGCCGGGCTTGAAGCCGAGGACGCGGGCCTGCGCGGGCGCCGCCTCCGCGTCGATACGGCCCTCGGCGAGATCGGTGAGGAAGTCGCCGCGGCCACGCGCCGCCAGTTCCTCCTCCTGGCGGGCCTGCATCAGGACGACGGCCAGGATGCCCGCAGCCCGTTCGGCGGCGATGCGGTGCACGGGGGCAAGGGGTTCGAGGACGGGCAGCAGAACCAGGCGTGCGCGCACCGAACCGGTGCCGGGGCCGCCCCCGGGGACATCGACGAGCACGGCACCGGCAGGAGGCGGCGCGTCCTTCTGCTGGGCTCGCAGGCCCTCCCACACCTGGAGCGGGTCGGCGCCCTCGGGGCCGGCTCCGGCTGCGTACAGGAGCTGGCCGTCCGTCGTCTCCAGGAACACCGGGTTGCCGCTGAAGTCGGCCAGGATGCCGAGGACCTGCGGGATACCGCCGCCGCCCAGCAGGGCCTCCGTGCAGCGCCGGTGGACCTCCTCGGCCCGCTGCAGCAGCGCGTAGTGGCCGTTGACGATCTCGGTGTGGATCTCCTCCGTGACGGCCACGAACGCCACCTCGCGGTGCAGCTGGACCAGGGGGAGACCGGTCGAGCGGGCCGTTTCCACGAGGGCCGCGGGCAGCCGGGTGAAGCGGGGGCCCAGCTCCACGACGAGCGCCGCGATGCCCCGCTCGGCGAGGGTACGGACGAACGCGCGCTGCTCGGCCGGGCGGGTGCCGAGCCCGTACCCGGTCGTCAGGAGCAGCTCGCCGCCCTTGAGCAGCGAGGCGATGTGCGGCACCTCGCCCGCGTGCACCCACCGCACGGTCCGCCCCAGCCGGTCGGCGCCCGCCAGGATCTCCGGCAGCCCACTGCGCAGCCCGGGCAGCTCGAGCGCCCGCTGCACGGTGATGCCGGCGCCCCGGGTCTCGTAACGGCTGTCCGCACGGCTGTCCATGCAGCGGACGCTACCCGCACCTACGTACGGCTGACGACCTGCCCATTAGCGGTACGCGCGGCTCGCCTACGACGGAACGATGTTGTGATTGAAGCGGAACACGTTGTCCGGGTCGTACTGGCGCTTCACCGACGCCAGCCGGCGCGTGTTCTCGGCGCCCAGGCCCGCGATCACGCGCTCCGCGCCCTCGTCGCCGATGAAGTTGAGATAGACCGCGCCGGTGCTCCACGGCCGGACGGCGGTACGGACGTTGTGGACCCACTGGACGCAGCGTATGTCGTCCGCCTGGTCCTCCCAGATGCCGAAGGGGTGGACGGCCCACGGGGCGTCCCGGTAGGGGACGGGGTACTCGGACGGGCCGTCGGCGACCGCGCCGCCGTACGGGAAGAGCACGTGTTTGGTGCCCGTCGGCATCGGCAGGGAGTTCCCGGCGGCGCAGAACACGGCCACGAAGTCGTCGGGGGCGCCTGTCAGGTACTCCGCCGACCAGTAGTTCCGCATCCCGGGCGGATCGTCGATCATGCACTGGAAGTCGGCGTACGGGATCGCGGTGACGACCTCCGCCTCGTGCGGCAGCGCCAGCAGCGGTTCCGCGAGCTTGCGCATGTCCTCCTCAGGGCCCGCGTACGCCAGCAGCGCCCCGCACAGCAGCTGTCCGACCAGGTGCGACGGTACGAACTCCTCGGGCGGTCCCATGAGGTAGAGGACGCCGCCGCTCGCCTCGACCGGGCCGGCCTCGATCACGTCGCGGTAGGTGCGCGTCACCTCGCGGCCGAACTCCGGGAGGTAGAGAACGAGGGCGATGGAGAACGCGGGCAGTTCGTGCAGTTTGAGGGTGAGTGAGGTGGCGACGCCGAAGTTTCCGCCGCCGCCGTGCAGGGCCCAGAACAGCTCCGGGTGCTGCTCGGCGCTCGCGTGCACCGCGCTGCCGTCGGCGGTCACCAGGCCGACGCCGATGAGGTTGTCGACGGCGAGACCGCAGGAACGCTCCAGCCAACCGCTGCCACCGCCCAGGACGAAGCCGCCGACCCCGGTCGTGGAGGCCCGCCCGCCGGTGGTCGCCAACCCGTACGGCTGGGTCGCCCGGTCCAGGTGGCTCATCAGGGCCCCGCCCTGGACCCGTACCGACTGCGTCGACCGATAGACGGTCACCTCGTGCATCCGGCGCAGGTCGATCACCAGACCGCCGTCGTTCAGGGCCATGCCCGCCACGCTGTGGCCGCCGCCGCGCACCGCGATGCGCAGATCCAGGTCACGGGCGAAGCGCACGGAACGGGCCACGTCGGCTTCGTCCGCACACTGCGCGATCACCGCCGGACGCCGGTCGATCATGGCGTTGAAGACGGTTCGGGCGTCGTCGTACCCGGGATCCCCCGGGGCGAACACGTCGCCGGTCAGATCCTCGCGCAGCGCGGAAAGGGCCGCGCCCGCCTTCGAGTGGGAAGCCATGGCCGCCGCCTTCCGAAAAGGGGCTTTTATGTACTTCCCAGACTAGGTGGACGCGGCCCGTCGGTCGCGCTCAGCCGCCGTACGCCCCCGAAGCCGTCAGCCTCAGAGCCGTGTCGATCAGCGGGACGTGGCTGAAGGCCTGCGGGAAGTTGCCCACCTGACGCTTGAGACGCGGGTCCCACTCCTCGGCCAGCAGGCCCAGGTCGTTGCGGAGGTCGAGGAGCTTCTCGAAGAGCTTGCGGGCCTCGTCGACCCGGCCGATCATCGCGAGGTCGTCCGCCATCCAGAACGAGCAGGCGAGGAACGCGCCCTCGTCGCCCGGCAGCCCGTCGAGGTTCTCGTCGCTGCCCGAGGTCGGGTAGCGCAGGATGAAGCCGTCCGACGTGGACAGTTCGCGCTGGATGGCTTCGATGGTGCCGATCACCCGCTTGTCGTCGGGAGGCAGGAAGCCCATCTGCGGGATCAGCAGCAGGGAGGCGTCCAGTTCCTTCGAGCCGTACGACTGTGTGAAGGTGTTGCGCTCCTTGTCGTAACCCTTCTCACACACGTCCCGGTGGATGTCGTCGCGCAGTTCGCGCCACTTCTCCAGCGGGCCGTCCGCGTCGCCGGACTCGATGAGCTTGATCGTGCGGTCCACCGCGACCCAGGCCATGACCTTGGAGTGCACGAAGTGCCGGCGTGGACCGCGCACCTCCCAGATGCCCTCGTCGGGCTCGTCCCAGTGCTGCTCCAGATAGCGGATCAGCTTCAGCTGGAGGAGGGAGGCGTAGTCGTTGCGGGCCAGACCCGTCATGTGGGCCAGGTGCAGGGCCTCGGTGACCTCGCCGTACACATCCAGCTGGAGCTGGTGCGCGGCACCGTTGCCGACCCGGACGGGGCCCGAGTTCTCGTAGCCGGGCAGCCAGTCCAACTCGGCCTCGCCCAGCTCCCGTTCGCCCGCGATGCCGTACATGATCTGCAGGTTCTCCGGGTCGCCGGCGACCGCGCGCAGCAGCCACTCGCGCCAGGCGCGGGCCTCGTCGCGGTAGCCGGTGCGCAGCAGGGAGGAGAGGGTGATGGCCGCGTCGCGCAGCCAGGTGTAGCGGTAGTCCCAGTTGCGTACGCCGCCGATGTCCTCCGGGAGGGAGGTGGTGGGGGCGGCGACGATGCCGCCGGTCGGCGCGTACGTCAGGGCCTTCAGTGTGATGAGTGAGCGGACGACGGCCTCCCGGTAGGGGCCGTGGTACGTGCACTGCTCGACCCACTCGCGCCAGAACTCCTCGGTGGCGTCGAGGGACTGCTCCGGCTCGGGCAGCGGGGGCGGCTGCTTGTGCGAGGGCTCCCAGGAGATGGTGAACGCGATCCGGTCGCCCGGTGCCACCGTGAAGTCGGCGTACGTCGTCAGGGACTTGCCGTACGTCTCGGCGGTGGTGTCGAACCACACAGAGTCGGGGCCCGCGACGGCGACCGTCCGCCCCTCGTGCTTGTGCACCCACGGCACGACACGGCCGTACGAGAAGCGCATCCGCAGGGCCGAGCGCATCGGGACCCGCCCGCTGACGCCCTCCACGATGCGGATCAGCTGTGGGGCGCCGTCGCGAGGGGGCATGAAATCGGTCACTCTGACCGTGCCGCGCGGGGTGTCCCACTCGGATTCGAGGATCAGCGAGTCGCCCCGGTAGCGGCGGCGGGCCGCCACGGGGGGTTCTGCGTCCGTCGCGTGCGCGGGACCGAGGCGCCAGAAGCCGTGCTCCTCGGTGCCGAGCAGTCCCGCGAAGACGGCATGGGAGTCGAAGCGGGGCAGGCACAGCCAGTCGACTGTGCCGTTCCGGCAGACCAACGCGGCGGTCTGCATGTCTCCGATGAGTGCGTAGTCTTCGATGAGCCCGGCCACGTGCAACTCCAGTCGAACGGCCACGTCGCCCCCGAAAGAAAAAAAGGGGGTCTCGCTCTTGCGGTCAAGGGTTCGTTGTTCAAGCGTCGTTGAGCGGTGAAGCAAACACCAATCTTTGCTCAACGGACTGACGAGCTCTCGTTGTTCCGGGGTTACGGGCTGGGGTGGTGCCGTGTCGCCGGTCGGGCTCGGCAGAGAGTGTCCGAGGAGCATACGACGCACTCAGATGATCCGCGTGCCGCTCTGGACAACCCGGGTCCGCTGAACGAGTGAAGCTCGGGTGAGCGGGCACTGTTTCGAGTGAGCGCCGGACAGGGTGATGGTGACTCGTGTACGGGATGTGTGTTCGCGTGTGCGCGGAGCGTGGCCGGAAGCCATGCCCCCGGGTCGCTGATACCCTGGTAGCCCGTGGACCGGTGGGCAGGAAACCCCCGAACCGCAGCGACGGCTCCTCCAGTGAAATCCCGGAAAGCTCCGGGCCGGGCGGCCGTAACGCACCCCAGACCGCGACCACGGGAGCCCCGCCTTGGCCATGACACCCGCTGCTTTCCGAAACAGCTCAGCCACGACGACCAAGCACATCTTCGTCACCGGGGGTGTCGCCTCCTCGCTCGGCAAGGGGCTGACGGCCTCCAGCCTCGGCATGCTCCTCAAGGCGCGCGGCCTGCGGGTCGTCATGCAGAAGCTCGACCCGTACCTCAACGTCGACCCCGGCACGATGAACCCCTTCCAGCACGGTGAGGTGTTCGTCACGCACGACGGCGCCGAGACCGACCTGGACATCGGCCACTACGAGCGTTTCCTCGACCGCGACCTCGACGGCTCGGCCAACGTCACCACCGGCCAGATCTACTCCACGGTGATCGCGAAGGAGCGGCGCGGCGAGTACCTGGGCGACACCGTGCAGGTCATCCCGCACATCACCAACGAGATCAAGCACCGCATCCGCCGGATGGCCACCGACGAGGTCGACGTGGTCATCACCGAGGTCGGCGGCACGGTCGGGGACATCGAGTCGCTGCCCTTCCTGGAGACCGTGCGTCAGGTCCGCCACGAGGTCGGCCGCGACAACGTGTTCGTCGTCCACATCTCGCTGCTGCCCTACATCGGCCCCTCCGGCGAGCTGAAGACCAAGCCGACCCAGCACAGCGTGGCCGCCCTGCGGAACATCGGTATCCAGCCGGACGCGATCGTGCTGCGCTGCGACCGCGAGGTCCCCACCGCGATCAAGCGCAAGATCTCCCTGATGTGCGACGTCGACGAGGCCGCCGTGGTGGCCTGTCCCGACGCCCGCTCGATCTACGACATCCCCAAGACCGTGCACCGCGAGGGCCTGGACGCCTATGTCGTCCGCAAGCTGGACCTGCCCTTCCGGGACGTGGACTGGACGACCTGGGACGACCTCCTGGACCGCGTGCACAACCCCGCCCACGAGATCAACCTGGCCCTGGTCGGCAAGTACATCGACCTGCCCGACGCCTACCTCTCGGTCACCGAGGCGCTGCGCGCGGGCGGATTCGCCAACCACGCGCGCGTGAAGATCAAGTGGGTCACCTCGGACGACTGCAAGACCCCCGCGGGTGCCGAGAAGCAGCTGGGGGACGTGGACGCGATCTGTATCCCGGGCGGCTTCGGCGACCGTGGCGTGTCCGGCAAGGTCGGCGCGATCCAGTACGCCCGCGAGCACAAGATCCCGCTGCTGGGGCTGTGCCTGGGCCTGCAGTGCATCGTCATCGAGGCGGCCCGCAACCTGGCCGGCATCGAGGACGCCAACTCCACCGAGTTCGACCCCGCCACCGCCCACCCGGTCATCTCGACGATGGCCGAGCAGCTCGACATCGTCGCGGGCGACGGCGACATGGGCGGCACGATGCGCCTGGGCATGTACCCGGCCAAGCTCGCCGAGGGCTCCATCGTGCGCGATGTGTACGACGGCAAGGAGTACGTCGAGGAGCGCCACCGGC
Source organism: Streptomyces sp. NBC_00576 (assembly GCF_036345175.1). Classification (NCBI taxonomy): domain Bacteria; kingdom Bacillati; phylum Actinomycetota; class Actinomycetes; order Kitasatosporales; family Streptomycetaceae; genus Streptomyces; species Streptomyces sp. NBC_00576. Next base: position 8,805,053 of record NZ_CP107780.1, read on the forward strand.
ACCGCTACGAGGTCAACAACAGCTACCGCGCCGAACTGGAGAAGAAGGCCGGTCTGCAGTTCTCCGGCACCTCCCCGGACGGCAAGCTCGTGGAGTACGTCGAGTACCCGCGTGAGGTGCACCCCTACCTGGTGGCCACCCAGGCCCACCCGGAGCTGCGCTCCCGGCCCACCCGCCCCCACCCGCTCTTCGCCGGCCTCGTCAAGGCCGCCGTCCAGCGCAAGACGGGCAAGTAGCGCAAGGGCTGTACGGTGACCGGGGTGCGTGCCTTTTGGGGTGCGTGCCCCGGTTTCTTGTACCGGTCCCTGGGCCGGTTCTCGGGCCGGTTCGTTGTGTACGGGCGGGATGCGGGATGCGGGAGGACAAGTCGACATGACCACCATCAAGGACACTCCGGAGGAGTGGGAGATCCGGGCGACGGAGACCCCCTTCGTGGGTAACAAGACCTCCGTGCGCACCGACGAGGTGGTCATGCCCAACGGCTCGGTGGTGGGCCGCGACTACCAGGTCCACCCCGGCTCCGTGGGCATCGTCGCCCTCGACGACGAAGGCCGGGTCCTGCTGATCCGGCAGTACCGCCACCCCGTCCGGCAGCGGCTCTGGGAGATCCCGGCCGGCCTGCTCGACGTACCTGGCGAGAATCCGCTGCACGCCGCCCAGCGAGAGCTGTACGAGGAGGCGCACGTCAAGGCCGAGGACTGGCGGGTGCTGGCCGACGTCTACCCCACTGCGGGCGGGTGCGACGAGGCTGTACGGATCTTCCTGGCCCGGAATCTGTCCGAGGCCGAGGGGCAGCGCTTCGAGGTCGAGGACGAGGAGGCCGACATGGAGTACGCGCGCGTGCCCGTCGACGAACTCGTCAGGGGCGTCCTCGCCGGCGAAGTGCACAGCAACTGCCTTGTCGTGGGCGTCCTTTCGCTGGTGGCGGCCGAGAAGGGCGACGGACTCGACGCGCTGCGTCCGGCCGAGGCGCCGTGGCCGGCCCGGCCCTTCGACGCCTGAGACGCCCTCTTGGGTCGCCCGTCGAGCCCGGTGTGACCATCGCCTGATCCGATCGGGCGACCTGCCCGCCGTGCTCCGCACAGATCGTTGCAGAGCGTGAACTAGGCTCTGGAAACGCCCGAACCGGAGTCCCGGCGGGCTTGCGCGTGCAGGTGGACGGGAGTGTGGCCCGTGACGGATCAGGCGGTGGACACAGACGGCACGAAGCTGTCCGGAAACGATCGCTCGCCCGCTCCTACGGACAGTCAGTTCCTCGGCCGCACAAGAGAGTTGAAGGAACTGCGTGCCGACATCGAGCGCGCCGGACTCGACACTCTCGCGGGCCGGAAGGCCCCCCGTGCGCGCGTACTGCTCATTGCCGGCAAGCCCGGCTCGGGCCGCAGCGCGCTCGCCGAGGAGCTGGCCCGGCAGGTCGCGGACAGTTACCCGGACGGTGTGCTGCGCGCCCGGCTCGCCGAACCCGACGGCACGCGCGTGCCGACCGAACGCACCGCCCGCGAGCTGCTGACCGCCCTTGAGCTGCCCACCCCGCCCGGCGCCGACGAGGACGAGCTGTCCGAGGCGCTGCGCGACGCGCTGGCCGACCGGCGGATGCTGCTCCTGCTCGACGACGCGGCCGACGCCGAGCAGGTCGACGCGCTGCTGCCGGACAACCCCGACTGCCTGGCGGTCGCCGTCTCCGGGGGGCCGTTGACCGGGATCTCCGACGTCCGTCCGTGCACCCTGGGTGGCCTTGACACCAAGTCCGCGGTGGAACTGCTGGGCCGCTTCACGGGGGCGGTGCGCATCACCGTGGACCCCCGCGCCGCCGAAGGGCTCGCCGAGGCGTGTCAGGGGCAGCCCGCCGCGCTGATGCTGGCCGGCGGCTGGCTCGCGGCCCGGCCCAACGCGGCCGTCTCCGACCTCGCCAAGCAACTGCACGCCGAGAGCGAGGAGGGCACCGCCCTCAGCCGCGTCTTCCGCCTCGTATACGCCTCGCTGCCCACCACGGCCGCCCGGATACTGCGACTGCTTGTGCTGGCCCCCGGCGGCCTGGTCGACCCGCAGACCGCCTCCGCCCTGGCCGGCTGCCCGGTTGGCGGCGCCCGCGCCACCCTGGACGACTTCGTCGCCCTGAGCCTCCTGACGGCCGTTGACTCGCCGCTGCCGCAGTACGAGGTCCCCGGCTGCCTGCTGCCCCTCCTGCGCCCCCTGGCCGAGTCCCAGGACCGCCCGGCCGAGCTCCAGCTGGCCCGGGCCCGGATGCTGGAGCGGACGGTACGGCTGCTGGTGTCCTGCCGGGCGATCACCGAGACCGACAGCCCGCTGGCCCGAGAGAAACTCCTCGGCACGCCCAGCTCGCTGCGCTTCCCGAACCCGAGGGCGGCGGCGGACTGGCTGGAGATCCGCAGGCCCGCCCTGCTCGCCGCGGCCCGCATGGCCGTGGCCGACGGGGAGCTGGACACACTGGCCCGCCGCCTGATGTCCGCCCTGGTCAAGGCCATGGTCGCGCACATCGGTACCCAGGCCGCCGCACCCGACCTGTACGGCATCCACCGCCTCGTCCTCGATGTCGCCGAACGCCGCGAACTGCCCCGCGAACGGGCCGCCGCCCTGCTGAACCTCGCCGACCTGGACGCGCAGACCGGCCGTACGAACGACGCGCTGGCCCGCTACCGGGCCGCGCTGGACGCCGGACGTGAGGCGAACGATCCGTATGCGACCGGGCGCGCGATGGAATCCGTAGGGGGCGCACACCAGGAGCTCGGGGACTACGACCGTGCCGCCGACTGGTACGGGCGTGCGCTCGCCCAGCGCCTGGCGCGCGACGAGCGCGAGGACGCCGCCCGGCTGTACGGCCGCATCGCCGCCGCGCACACCTACGCGGGCCGCTACGGCGAGGCGTTGCGCAACTGGCGTGCCGCGGTGGCTGGTTACCGCAAGAACGGCGATGTGGGCGCGCACGCACGGGCGTTGAGCGAGCTGGCGCGGGTCCAGGAGTACGCGGGGCGGCCCGAGGAGTCGCTGCGCACCTGCCAGGAGGCGGTGGAGTGGGCCCGCCGCGCCGACGACGTACGGCTGCAGGCGGCGCTCCAGCTTCGGCTGGCCGACACGCTGGAGCACCTCGGTGATCCGGCGGCGGCGCGGCTGCACCGGGGCGAGGCCGAGCTGCTGCTGGGCGACGAGCCGGACCCCCAGGAGAGCGAGCCTGACCTCCCCGAAGGCGGTCCTGACCTGGAACACGACGCTAACGCCTACGAAATCCGTAGTACATCAGTCGAAGATTGATGCATTGAAAGGCTAGACACCGAGAACGCCTTCATTAGACTGGCTCTACCGCACCTTCTCCTGCGGTCTCCTGGTGTGCCCATGCACGTCCGGGTATGCATTGCTATGCCCCCACATCCTCTGAGCCAAGGACCGTGATCGACGTGAAGGTCGGCATCCCCCGCGAGGTCAAGAACAACGAGTTCCGCGTGGCCATCACCCCTGCCGGCGTGCACGAGCTGGTGCGCCACGGTCACCAGGTCGTCATCGAGCGGAACGCCGGCGTCGGCTCCTCGATCACGGACGACGAGTTCGTGGCCGCCGGTGCGCGCATCCTTGCGACGGCCGACGAGGTGTGGGCCACCGCCGACCTGCTGCTGAAGGTCAAGGAGCCCATCGCCGAGGAGTACCACCGCCTCCGCAAGGACCAGACGCTCTTCACGTACCTGCATCTGGCCGCCTCCAAGGAGTGCACCGACGCGCTCGTCGAGTCCGGCACCACGGCGATTGCCTACGAGACCGTCGAGCTGCCCGGTCGCGCCCTGCCGCTGCTCGCCCCGATGTCGGAGGTCGCCGGCCGGCTGGCCCCGCAGGTCGGCGCCTACCACCTGATGCGCTCGGTCGGCGGACGTGGCGTGCTCCCCGGTGGCGTCCCCGGCACGCAGCCCGCGCGGGCCGTCGTCATCGGCGGCGGCGTCTCCGGCTGGAACGCCACGCAGATCGCCGTCGGCATGGGTTTCCACGTCACGCTGCTCGACCGCGACATCAACAAGCTGCGCGAGGCCGACAAGGTCTTCGGCACCAAGGTCCGGGCGATCATGTCCAACTCCTTCGAGCTGGAGAAGGCCGTCCTGGACGCCGACCTCGTCATCGGCGCGGTGCTCATCCCCGGTGCCAAGGCCCCGAAGCTGGTCACCAACGAACTGGTGTCGCGGATGAAGCCGGGGAGCGTTCTCGTGGACATCGCGATCGACCAGGGCGGCTGCTTCGAGGACTCGCGTCCCACGACCCACGCCGAACCGACCTTCCCGATCCACGGATCGGTGTTCTACTGCGTCGCCAACATGCCCGGCGCGGTGCCCAACACGTCGACCTACGCGCTCACCAACGCCACGCTGCCGTACATCGTGGAACTCGCCGACCGCGGCTGGGTGGCGGCGCTGCGCCGCGATCCCGCGCTCGCCAGGGGCCTCAACACGCATGACGGCAAGGTCGTTTACCGCGAGGTCGCGGAGGCGCACGGGCTGGAGCACGTCGAGTTGGAATCGCTGCTCGGCTGAGCTTCCCGGCCGTCTCGCGGGTGCTCCCGGTCGACTAAACGACCAAGTCATCAGCGAGTAAAAGGCGATACGTCAACAGGGGTCGTCAACGCCCCGCACCCCGCCGGACCTTGCCGAACAAGGTCCGGCCGGATGTGTGTATGGTCACTTTGCGACACTCGTTCAACTCGCCTCGAACGTAACGCTTCAACCGATTCGCGCACCGGTGAACCCTGCCGTGCGACGGCCGTACGCCCTTGACAGAGGGATGTTTCATTGCCGACACATCGGGCCGGGTCCGGCGGATTGTGTTGCTGCGAACGGCCGACACGCCATAGAGTCGCCAACCGTCGGCATGGTGCCACGCTGACCTATCGAGAAGTTTCCTGGTCACCAAGGAGGTAAGACGACTTGTGAATGAGTCGACATTTACTCCCGGGGGTGGTCAACCAGGAATGCCGGCGCGGGGATCGGGCCCCACGGGGCTCGCGGCTGTCGGCTCCGTCGCGGTCCGCACCTTCGCAGCCCATCAGGGTCACCAGATGCCAGGGGTGACTCAGCCAGCACACATGAGCATGGATGGTCATCACGTGAACGCCATGGCCGGCGACGGTAGTGGCGGGGTCCACAACCACTTCGCCGACTACGACGAACTGCCCGACGGGCACTTCTACGACCCCGACGCCGAGTACGAGCCCGATCCGGAGTACGCGGCCACGCTCGCGCCCGACGCGGCCCGTCAGCGCCGCGAGCGCATCGGTCCCACCGGACGCCCGCTGCCCTACTTCCCGATCCCGGGTCCGCTGACCAGTCACGGCCCCGCGACGATCGTCGCGATGTGCAACCAGAAGGGCGGCGTCGGCAAGACGACGTCGACCATCAACCTGGGTGCCGCACTCGCGGAGTACGGACGCCGGGTCCTGCTGGTCGACTTCGACCCGCAGGGCGCCCTCTCCGTGGGCCTCGGCGTGAACCCGATGGAACTCGACCTGACGGTCTACAACCTGCTCATGGAGCGGGGGATGTCCGCGGACGAGGTCCTGCTGAAGACCGCGGTCCCGAACATGGACCTGCTTCCGAGCAACATCGACCTGTCCGCGGCCGAGGTGCAGCTGGTGTCGGAGGTCGCGCGCGAGTCGACGCTCCAGCGCGCCCTGAAGCCGCTCATGGCCGACTACGACTACATCGTGATCGACTGTCAGCCCTCACTCGGCCTGCTCACCGTGAACGCCCTGACGGCGGCTCACAAGGTGATAGTGCCTCTGGAGTGCGAGTTCTTCGCACTGCGCGGTGTCGCGCTGCTGACGGAGACCATCGAGAAGGTCCAGGAGCGGCTGAACCCGGAACTGGAGCTCGACGGGATCCTCGCCACGATGTACGACTCACGCACGGTGCACAGCCGTGAGGTGCTCGCACGTGTCGTCGAGGCCTTCGACGACCACGTCTACCACACGGTCATCGGACGCACGGTCCGCTTCCCGGAGACCACGGTCGCCGGCGAGCCGATCACCACGTACGCCTCGAACTCCGTCGGTGCCGCCGCCTATCGCCAGCTCGCCAGGGAGGTGCTCGCCCGGTGTCACGCCGAGTGAGTCTGCCGGGGGCCGACGAACTGTTCCGTACCACGGGGGGCATGGCGCTCCAGTCGTCCACTCCCAGGCGCCAGGCCAACGGCGAGGCCCGGGTACCGGGTCCCGCCGGGGAGAGCGACGGGGCCGCCGCGGACGACGCACCGCACTCGGTGCCCGTCCAGGGCGGTGACGGTGACGGCGACGAGCATGTCGCCGCCGGTGCGGACTCGGCCGGTACCGGGGAGTCGCGCAGCCGGGGGGGCACCGCGGAGCGTTCGATGCGGCGCCAGGGCGAGCAGGAAGGTTCTGCCTCCGGGCAGCAGGGGCCCTCACCACAGTCGGTGTCGGCGTCCCGCAAGCGCGGACGGGCCCCCTCGCGGCGGCCCAGCGGGCGTGAGCGGCACGACGAGAAGATCACGGTGTACGTCTCCGCCGAGGAGCTCATGGACCTGGAGCACGCGCGCCTGGTGCTGCGGGGCGAGCACGGGCTCGCGGTCGACCGCGGTCGGATCGTGCGCGAGGCGGTCGCGGTGGTCCTCGCGGATCTGGAGTCCCGTGGGGACGCGAGCATCCTCGTACGACGGTTGCGCGGCCGCTAGCGGTAGCCTGCGTGGGCCATGACCTCGAACGACGCCCCTGCCCCCGGCTCCGCCGGTCGTCGGCGTGTGCTGGGGCGGGGGCCGGGGGGCACGCCGCCGGTTCCGGTCGAAGAAGCAGCAGCCGAAGATGCAGTATCGGACGAAGCAGCAGTAACGGACGAGGCAGTAGCGGAAGTACCGGAGCCCCCGGTTCCGTCGACGGGACCCGACCCCGATGACGGGGCCGGGGTCTTCAAGGTCCGGCTCGCCAACTTCGAGGGGCCCTTCGATCTCCTCCTGCAGCTGATCTCCAAGCACAAGCTCGACGTCACCGAGGTCGCCCTCTCCAAGGTGACCGACGAGTTCATGGCGCACATCAGGGCGATGGGGCCGGACTGGGATCTCGACCAGACGACCGAGTTCCTGGTCGTCGCGGCCACTCTGCTCGATCTGAAGGCCGCGCGGCTGCTGCCCACCGCCGAGGTCGAGGACGAGGCCGACCTGGCCCTGCTGGAAGCGCGCGACCTGTTGTTCGCGCGGCTGCTCCAGTACCGCGCGTACAAGCAGGTCGCCGACATCTTCAGCCGCCGCCTCGACGACGAGGCCCGCCGCTATCCCCGTACCGTCGGACTCGAACCGCACCACGCCGAACTGCTGCCCGAGGTCGTCATCAGCATCGGGGCGGAGGGGTTCGCGAAGCTCGCGGTGAAGGCGATGCAGCCGAGGCCCAGGCCGCAGGTGTACGTCGACCACATCCACGCGCCCCTGGTGAGCGTGCAGGAGCAGGCCCAGATCGTGGTCGCGCGGCTGCGGGAGCTGGGCCGGGCCACCTTCCAGGACCTCGTCGAGGACACCGAGGACACGCTGACCGTCGTGGCGCGCTTCCTGGCCCTGCTGGAGCTGTACCGGGAGAAGGTCGTCGCCCTGGACCAGGAGACGGCGCTCGGGGAGCTGGTGGTGCGCTGGACGGGCGGGGAGGGCGATCGGGAGCCGACGGTCACCGACGAGTTCGACCGGCCGCCGGAGCCGGCGAAGCCAGGGAAGGATGAGAAGGCGTGAGCGAGGAGACCACCGAAGTGCCGGCCGGGCCGCGGACCGTCGCCGATCTCGATCTCAGGCCCGCCCTGGAGGCCGTCCTGATGGTCGTGGACGAACCCGCGACCGAGGAACACCTCGCGAAGATCCTCCAGCGGCCCCGGCGGCAGATCGCGGACGCCCTGCGTGCGCTGGCCGACGAGTACACCGTTCAGGGGCGCGGTTTCGAGCTGCGGCTCGTCGCCGGCGGCTGGCGTTTCTACTCCCGGCCCGAGTACGCGGCGGCCGTCGAAGGCTTCGTACTGGACGGGCAACAGGCCCGGCTCACCCAGGCCGCGCTGGAGACGCTCGCGGTCGTCGCGTACCGGCAGCCGGTCAGCCGCAGCCGGGTCTCGGCCGTCCGCGGAGTCAACTGTGACGGGGTCATGCGGACCCTGTTGCAGCGGGGTCTGGTCCAGGAGGCGGGGACGGAACCCGAAACAGGTGCGATCCTGTACACGACGACGAACTACTTCCTGGAGCGGATGGGCCTGCGAGGCCTGGACGAACTCCCGGAGCTCGCACCCTTCCTTCCGGAGGCGGACGCGATCGAGGCAGAGACGCTGGAAGGGGTCCCGTCGTTCGATCCGGATGCACCGGATGCAGATGCAGACGACACGACGACGACGGAACTTTGATGCGAAGCAGTAGCAGTGGCAGCGGCAAGAACAGTGGACGTGGCAAGCCCCGTGGGACCGGCGGTGGCGGCAACGCCCGTGGAGCCGGTGGTGGCGGCAACCCCCGCGGTTCCGGTGGGGCCGGCAACTCCAGGGGCGCCGGTGGGGGCGGCTCCCAGCCGAGGAGCGCGGGAGGGCGCGACGACAAGCCGAAGCGCGCCGCCAATCCGCGTCCCGAGGAGCGCCGGTACGACGTAGGCCCCACGCCGTCCCACGAAGGGCCGAAGTCCGGGCGCGGTGCCTCCGCGCGCGGCGGCGCCAAGGGCGGGCCCAAGAAGGGCCACCTCGGCACCGGACGAGGGCGCTGGGTTCCGGCGACCTCTCGCGAGTACGACGCGCGGGCCGAGGAGCGCAACCGGGAGCGGTACGCCGACAAGAAGGACGTCAAGCTGCCCAAGACGTTCCCGGGCGCCGAGCAGGAGGGCGAGCGGCTCCAGAAGATCCTCGCGCGTGCGGGCTACGGTTCCCGGCGGACCTGCGAGGAGCTGATCGAGCAGTCGCGCGTCGAGGTCAACGGCGAGATCGTGGTGGAGCAGGGGCTGCGCGTCGACCCCGAGCACGACGAGATCAAGGTCGACGGGCTGACGGTGGCCACGCAGTCGTACCAGTTCTTCTCGCTGAACAAGCCCGCGGGCGTCGTCTCGACGATGGAGGACAACGAGGGCCGGCAGTGCCTCGGCGACTACGTGACGAACCGCGAGACGCGGCTCTTCCACGTCGGGCGGCTCGACACCGAGACCGAGGGCGTCATCCTGCTCACCAACCATGGTGAGCTGGCGCACCGGCTGACCCACCCGAAGTACGGCGTGAAGAAGGTCTACCTCGCGCACATCGTGGGCCCGATCCCGCGCGACCTGGGCAAGCAGCTCAAGGACGGCATCCAGCTGGAGGACGGGTACGCGCGTGCGGACCACTTCCGGGTCGTCGAGCAGACCGGCAAGAACTACCTCGTGGAGGTCACTCTCCACGAGGGCCGCAAGCACATCGTGCGCCGCATGCTCGCGGAGGCCGGCTTCCCGGTCGACAAGCTGGTGCGCGTCTCCTTCGGTCCGATCACCCTGGGCGACCAGAAGTCGGGCTGGCTGCGTCGGCTGTCCAACACCGAGGTCGGCATGCTGATGCAGGAAGTCGATCTGTAGAAGCGCGGTAGTGCAGCGCGGTAGTGCGGTGGTGCAAAAGCGCTGAGTGGTTGTGCCGACGGTCGGTTCCGGAGCTTTTCCGGGGCCGGCCGTATTTGTTTTCCAGGCCCCGCCAGGGTGCGCCTGGGCGTACTGGAGGGGATTCGGCGTCCTCCAGGTCTCCCCGGCTCCCGCGACCCCTCCTGGGCGCCTGAGGGGCCGCTGAGGGGCTTTGGCGTATGGGAGTCGTCAAGAAGGCTTGTGCGGGCCGCTCGCGCTCTTTATAGTCGGGATGACTATTGGTCATGGTGACCATAAAGGGTGGCCGGGAGGGGGCGGGCGGCATGACCGCACCTGTGAACGGAGCGGCACGGGGCCGGGCCCCCGAGGGGTACGACAAGTACGCCTTCGAACCCTTCGCCGTCACCGTCGATCTGGCGGTCCTCACCCTCCGGGCGGGCGCGCTGCACGTGCTGCTCGTCGAGCGCGGTCATGAGCCGTACGCCGGCCGCTGGGCGCTGCCCGGAGGGTTCGTCCTGCCCGACGAGTCCGCGGAGACGGCGGCCCGGCGTGAACTCGCCGAGGAGACCGGTCTGTCGGACGTGTCCGGGCTGCACCTGGAGCAGCTGCGCACCTACAGCGAACCCGACCGCGACCCGAGAATGCGGGTCGTGTCCGTGGCCTTCGCCGCGCTGCTGCCGCACGCGCCCGAACCGCACGGCGGCGGGGACGCGGCGCAGGCTCAGTGGCTGCGGTACAACGCGCTGGGGCCGCTCGCCTTCGACCACGACCGCATTCTGGCCGACGCCCACGACCGGGTCGGCGCCAAGCTGGAGTACTCCTGCATCGCGACCGCCTTCTGCCCGCCCGAGTTCACCCTCGGCGAGCTGCGGAAGGTCTACGAGACCGTGTGGGGCACCGCGCTCGACCCGCCCAATTTCCGCCGCAAGGTCCTCGCCACCCCGGGCTTCGTCGAAGCCGTACCGGGCGCCGCGCGCCTCACCGGCGGCCGGGGCAAGCCCGCCGCGCTGTACCGCGCGGGCACCGCGGACACCCTGCACCCGCCGCTGCTGCGCCCGACCACGTCGGTGTCGCCCGCCGCGCCCCCCTCGTCACCGTCCCCTTCCTCGCCGTCCCCTTCGTCACCGTCTCCGTCGTCACCGAAAGGACGCCCCGCATGACCACCACGACCGTCAGGAAGCGCGCCGCGAGCGGGGCGTTGATCGGGCTCGCGCTCGGCGACGCCCTGGGCTTCCCGACCGAGTTCAGCGACATCCCGTCCATCCTCGCCAAGTGCGGGCCCTGGCGGCAGATGGAGCTGCCCACGCCCGCGATCGTCACCGACGACACCCAGATGACGCTGGCGCTCGCACACGGGCTGCGTACGGCGATGGACCGGGGGCTGCTCGCCCCGCTGCGGATGGAACGGCCGGTGCGCGAGGAGTTCGTGAACTGGTTCCAGTCGCCGGACAACAACCGGGCGCCCGGCCACACCTGCCTCGTCGCCTGCAACCTGCTCAAGAACGAGCGGCTGCCCTGGCAGGAGGCCAGCCAGATCGGTTCGAAGGGCTGCGGAGCCAACATGCGCGTGGCTCCCGTGGGCCTGGCCCCGGGGCTGAGCGACGAACAGCGCGCGGGCGCCGCCCAGTTGCAGGCCGCGTTCACCCATGGACACCCGACGGCCCTGGCCGCGTCCGACCTCACCGCGCACGCCGTACGACTGCTCGCCCAGGGCGCCGACCCCGCCGGGCTGGTGACCCTGCTCCGTACGTACGCGCACGAGAGCCGTAGCCACTACTACCACCGCTGGCTGGGCGACCTGTGGACGCACAGCCACGACCCGAGCCCCGAGCACTTCATCGCCCGCGGTTGGGACGAGTGCCTGGCGATCCTGGACCGGCTCCAGCTCGCCGTCCGCACCGCCTCGCCCGAGGACGACCCCTGCCTCGCCACCGGAGCCGGCTGGATCGCCGAAGAGGCCCTGGCCACCGGCCTGTTGTGCTTCCTGCTCTTCCCCGGCGAGCCCCTCACGGCCCTACGCCGCGCCGCCTGCACCTCGGGCGACTCGGACTCGATCGCCTGCCTGACCGGCGCCTTCGCCGGCGCCCACCACGGCACCGACGCCTGGCCGACTCGTTGGGTGGACCGCATCGAGTACGGGGGTGACCTGCAGACGCTGGGCGCGCTCTGGGACGCTTGACGGATGAACGATGCGCTCGGCCTCGCGGACCTCCCGGATCTCGACCTGGCGTCGGTGGTCGCCGAGCAGCCCGATCCGGTGCTCTTCGCCACCGTCTCGGGCGCCCATCTCTACGGTTTCCCGTCCCGCGACTCGGACGTGGACCTCCGAGGCGTCCATCTGCTGCCGGCCGCCGACCTGGTCGGGCTCCGGGAGCCGGCGGAGACCCGGTCGCGGATGTGGGTGCGGGACGGTGTCGAGCTGGACCTCGTCACCCACGATCTGCGCAAGTTCGTACGGCTGTTGCTGCGCCGCAACGGCTACGTGCTGGAGCAGCTGCTGTCCCCGCTGGTCGTGCACACCACCGACACGCACCGCGAACTCGCCGAACTCGCCCCCGGGGTTCTCACCAGTCACCACGCCCACCACTACCGGGGCTTCGCGGGCACACAGTGGCGGCTCTTCGGGACGAGCGGTGAACTCAAGCCGTTGCTGTACACGTTCCGTGCGCTGCTCACCGGCATCCAGCTGATGCGCGGTGGCGAGGTGCAGGCGCATCTGCCCACGCTCGTCGGGGAGATCGGCGAGGCCCCCGCGTATCTGCCGGAGCTGGTCGCGGCCAAGGCGGAGCGGGAGCACGGGCCGGCCGACGTCGACCACGCGCGCGTGGCGGGCGATGTGGAGGCGTTGCACCGGGTGCTGGACGAGGCGCAGGACGCCTCAGGGCTGCCGGATGCGCCCGTCGCGCACGACGCCCTGCACGACCTCGTCGTACGGGTCCGGCTGGCGGGCTGAGGCGCGGCGGGTGCGGATGAGGAAGTCCTCGACGCGTCGCCGGTCCGGTTCCTCCGGCAGCGGGCTGCGGTGGGACGCCGCCTCGGCCTCCGCGGCGAGACGGTTCATCCGGGACTGGACCTCCGGCCACGGCACCTCGCCCCGCTTGACCGCCAGCAGCGGGCCGCGCTCGTCGCCGACATCGATCGTCAGCGTGCCCGTGCGCAGCAGGTCGCGGCAGCTCATCAGGAGGCGCAGCAGGTGCATCGCGTGCTTCCAGCGCGGACCGCCGTGGATGCGCACGTCGGCCGCCAGCTTCTTGTGCTGGCCCAGCGCGTAGCGCGCGAACGTCTCGTGCGTCTGGCGGGAGAGGAACGCCCCGCGCAGGGCGAGGAGTTCGCGGCCGGTGTCGTCGGCGTACTCCACGAGGGGAGAGTGGAGGCACTCCAGGATGTTCGGGTTGGCCCGCAGAGCCAGTGTGCAGAAGCGTTCCAGCTCCCAGCTGAACTGCTCCTCCGCCGGGCCCTCCACATGCGTGGGTGGCTTCTCGAAGCGCCAGAACAGGGGAGTGGGCGCGAGGAACACCCCGCGCCGGTCCGTGTCGCTGCCGTCCGTCGCCAGACCGAAGGCGCGCGAACCCATCACGCAGGCGTAGACCGTGTGGTCGCGTACCAGGGCCTCGGGGCTCTCGGGGGTGGGATACGGGTGCATTCCGGGAGCGTACGCGTGACCCTCACGCCAGGCGGATCGAATTTCCCGTAACCGTGATCTTCTTCTCGGCCAGCGGCCGCGCGGCCGGCGGGTTGGCCACCGAACCGTCAGTGATGTTGAACTTGCTGCCGTGGCAGGTGCAGTTGATGGTGCCGCCCTTGACGTTGGCCACGGGGCACTGCTGGTGCGTACAGATCGACGTGAAGGCCTTGAACTCGCCCTCCTTCGGCTGTGTCACCACGACCTGCTCGTCCTTGAAGATCTTGCCGCCGCCGACCGGGATGTCGGCCGTCGTGGCCAGTTCCTGTCCGGGGGAGCCGGCGGAGACCGACGAGGACGCGGATTCGTCGCCGTACTCGCTGCATCCCGCCGTGAGCGCCGCCGCGCCCGTCGCGAGGAGGACCGTGCGTCGCGTCGGGCCTTGCGTCATGTCGTCACTCCGAAGTTGCGGAAGAACCAGAGGGCGGAAGTGAGCCAGACGATCGTCAGGACGGTGAAGACCAGTCCGCCGACGACCGGCAGCAGCCAGCCGGGCAGCCGATCCCAGCGAAGCAGCAGCATCTTTGCACTGAAAACGCCGAAGAAAAAGCAACCCAGGATGGAGTGCCACATAACGCGGGAATCGTAGGTTTGAAACCCGAACGCGTACAGACAGTGCACCGCCACCGGAACCGCCACCAGGAACGCGATCCGCCCCGACCAGCGGTGCAGTGTCGCCGACCAACTCGGGCCCGGCAGCTTCCCGTACACCATGAGCGCCGACACGACCTGGACGAGCGCGAAGCCGAACGCCACCGTCGCGAGCCAGGACTTCACCGCGCCCGTGCTGCTGAACCCGGCCAGGTTGAAGGCGGTGCCCTCCGGGTCGTGGACCTTGCCGTACACACCGAGGGCCACCGCCACGGCGGCGGCGACGAGCGCCGGGACGAGATAGCGGGCCGCGCTGGGGCCACTGGGGCCGGGGGCCGGCGGGCGCGGCGGGAAGCTCTGGGTGGCGGCGTTCGGGTCCACGGTCATGTTCGGCTCCCTGAGTGGAGGCGGTGCGTCATGGTGTGACCGGGCGGGCCGTGAGCCGCTGGCCGTCGATCGTCACCGCGCCGGTCTCCGGGTCGATCCGGGGCGCGGGGGAGGGCTTGCCGTCACGCTTGAGGATGCCGACCTGGTCCCCGGTGGACAGCACGATCCAGCCGCCGTCGATCTTGGCGTTCCGCACGGTCGCGGTCGCCCTGTAGAGCCCGGACGGCTTGACCGCCTTGTCCGCGGTGAAGGCGTAGTGCCCGCCCTCGATGTCGACCGTGCCTCGGATGCTCTTTTGCTTGAGGGTGCCGTTCAGCACGGAGCCGCCCTCGCCGGTGAGCTTCATGGAACCGTCGGCCTCGACATCGCCCTTCAGCCACGACTCCTTGTCGCGGCCGTCGCAGAAGTACGCGATCGCCCTGCCGTCGCGCAGTGAGACCGACACCGCGGAGGAGTCGTCGTCGGTACGGCCCGCGTAGTCCGCGTTCGGCGCGGGAGTCTTGGTGGGCGACGCGGACGGGGTCGCGGGTTCGGCAGGCGATGGGGACGCCTTCGTGGCGGTGGGTGCCGGAGACGGTGACACCTTGTCGGCGGGTGAGTCGGCCTGGGACGTGGACGCCGGCTTCGTCCCTGTCGTCGCATTGAGCGACAGCATGAACAGGGCCAACAACAGTCCCGCGAGCAGTGTGAATAGCGGTCCAGTGCGTTTCATCGGGCCTCCCCCGAGGCGAGCTTCCTGCTATGAGAGCGGACCCGCGCCTCCACGTCCAGGGCGCACAGGCGTGTTCGCACTCCAAGTCGCGGATTGGGGCGAATCGGGTGACATTGGCAAAGCCCGGTGTGGGTCGCGCGGCGCGTCTCAGCGGGCGGGCGCCGCGCGTCCGTTCCGCACGGGCTGACTAGGCTGGATGCAACAAGAGCCGATCCGTGGACCGAACACGTGGATCAGTTCCGCATACGTACATCAGCGAGGAGCATCACCGTGGCGGTACGAGCGGTCCGGGGCGCCGTCCAACTGGATCAGGACGAGGCCGGGCACATGGACGAGCGGGTCAGCGAGCTGCTCACCGCGGTCCTGGAACGCAACAGCCTCACCGCGGACGACCTGATCAGCGTCTGGTTCACGGCCACCCCCGACCTGCACAGCGACTTCCCGGCCGCCGCGGCCCGCAAGCTCGGCATCGTCGACGTACCGCTGATCTGTGCCCAGGAGCTGGACATCGAGGGCGCGATGCCGCGGGTGGTCCGGATCCTCGCGCACATCGAGTCGGACCTGCCCCGCGCCGACATCGCGCACGTCTACCTCGGTGCCGCGGCGGCCCTGCGCAAGGACATCGCCCAGTGAGAACCGCACTCGTCATCGGCACAGGCCTGATCGGTACGTCCGCCGCGCTCGCCCTCGCCTCACGCGGCGTCGTCGTCCATCTCACCGACCACGACCCCGAGCAGGCCCGTACGGCAGCCGCCCTGGGTGCCGGTACGGACGAGGTGCCGGAGGGGCCGGTCGACCTCGCGATCATCGCCGCGCCGCCCGCGCACGTGGCGGGCGCCCTCGCCGACGCGATGCGCCGGGGGGTCGCGCGCGGCTACCTCGACGTGGCCAGCGTCAAGGGCGGCCCGCGCCGCGAGCTGGAGGCGCTGGGTCTCGACCTGGCGTCGTACATCGGCTCGCACCCCATGTCGGGCCGCGAGAAGTCCGGCCCGCTGGCCGCGACCGGCGACCTCTTCGAGGGCCGTCCCTGGGTGCTGACGCCGACCCGCGACACCGACACCGAGGTGCTGAACCTCGCGCTGGAACTGGTCTCGCACTGCCGTGCCGTCCCCGTCGTCATGGACGCGGACGCCCACGACCGTGCCGTGGCCCTCGTCTCCCACATGCCGCATCTGGTCTCCAGCATGGTCGCGGCGCGGCTGGAGAACGCGGAGGAGTCGGCCGTACGGCTGTGCGGGCAGGGCATCCGGGACGTGACCCGGATCGCCGCGTCCGATCCCGGCATGTGGATCGACATCCTCTCCGCCAACCCCGGGCCGGTCGCCGACCTCCTCACGGACGTCGCCGCCGATCTGGAGGAGACGGTTCAGGCGCTGCGCTCACTCCAGTCCTCCGACGAGGCGAAGCGCCGCGAGGGTGTCACCGGGGTCGAGGATGTCCTGCGGCGCGGGAACGCCGGGCAGGTTCGGGTGCCCGGCAAGCACGGGTCCGCTCCGCGGGTGTATGAGGTGGTTGCCGTTCTTATCGACGACCAGCCTGGGCAGCTGGCCCGGATCTTCGCCGATGCGGGGCGGGCGGGGGTCAATATCGAGGATGTGCGGATCGAGCATGCGACGGGGCAGCAGGCGGGGCTTGTGCAGTTGATGGTGGAGCCGAAGGCTGCGCCTGTGCTTTCGGCTTCGCTGCGGGAGCGAGGGTGGGCGATTCGGCAGTAGGGGGTGGCCCGCCGTAGCCGGGGGCTCCGCCCCCAGACCCCCGATCGGCCCTGAAGGGGCCTCGTCCTCAAACGCCGGACGGGCTGATGAGGCCGGGGCCGGCGTCGATGAGGCACCGGACGGGCTGGGGCGGTTCGGGCCGTCGTCGAAGAGGTGTTGTACGGGCTGGCTACGGTGCGGCCGGATGAGTGACCCGCACCCAGTAACCTTGTCCGGGGCACCCAGCGCCCCCGCCCCACCACCCCGGACCAGGAAAGGTGCCTCCACAGTGGATCGCGCCGCAGTGATTGTCGCCATTGACGGGCCCTCCGGCACAGGCAAGTCGAGCACGTCCAAGGCCGTTGCCGCGCAGCTCGGGCTGGCCTACCTGGACACCGGGGCCCAGTACCGGGCGATCACCTGGTGGATGGTGAGCAACGGAATCGACATCACGGACCCCTCCGCGATAGCCGCCGTGGCAGGCAAGGCCGAGATCGTCTCCGGTACGGACCCGGAGAACCCGACGATCACCGTGGACGGCATCGACGTCGGCGGCCCGATCCGCACCCAGGAGGTCACCTCCAAGGTCAGCGCGGTGAGCGCCGTACCGGAGGTGCGTGCCCTGATCACCGAACTGCAGCGTTCCATCGCCGCGTCCGCCGAGAAGGGGATCGTCGTCGAGGGGCGCGACATCGGGACGACCGTGCTGCCCGACGCCGACCTGAAGATCTTCCTCACCGCTTCCCCGGAGGCGCGGGCCGCCCGCCGCAGCGGTGAGCTGAAGGGTGCCGACGTCAACGCCACCCGTGAGGCGCTGCTGAAGCGGGACGCGGCCGACTCCAGCCGCAAGACCTCGCCGCTCGCCAAGGCGGACGACGCGGTGGAGGTCGACACCTCCGAGCTGACCCTGCAGCAGGTCATCGAGTGCGTCGTCACCCTCGTCGAGGAGAAGCGGGACGCGAAGTGAGCGGACCGTCGAAGTCGTCGAAGGCGTCCGAGGTTCCTACGGCGCGGGGCGCCGAGGTCGGGCGGCGCATCGGTGTCGGCCTGATGTACGGGCTGTGGAAGCCGCGCGTGCTCGGTTCCTGGAAGGTGCCCGCGACCGGTCCGGTGATCCTCGCCGTCAACCACTCGCACAACATCGACGGGCCGATGGTCATCGGTGTGGCGCCCCGGGCGTCGCACTTCCTGGTCAAGAAGGAGGCGTTCATCGGGCCGCTCGCCCCCGCCATGCGCGCCCTCGGTCAGGTGGAGGTGGACCGCTCGACGGCCGACCGCACGGCGATCACCCACGCCCTGGGTGTGCTGGCGAGCGGCGGGGTGCTCGGGATCTTTCCCGAGGGCAGCCGGGGCGACGGCGACTTCGCCTCGCTGCGCGCCGGTCTCGCCTACTTCGCGGTGCGGAGTGGAGCTCCCGTCGTTCCCGTGGCCGTCCTGGGAAGTTCCGACCGGCGGGGACGGTTGATAAAAGGGCTGCCTCCGCTGCGCAGTCGCGTCGACGTGGTCTTCGGTGACCCGTTCGTCGCGGGCGACGGCACCGGGCGGCGTACGCGCACGGCGCTGGACGAGGCGACCGTACACATTCAGAAGCAGCTCACCGCTCACCTGGAGAACGCCAGACGGCTCACCGGCCGCCAGGAAAACGCCGGGCGCCCCGCTGAGCGCTGAGAGACACTTGAGTACTTGAGCAGTTTGAGTAGTGGATCACCCGATAACGGGGGGTTCCACCGATCACCACGATGAACGAGGTACGGACTTCATGAACGACCACATTCCCTCCGGCGGCTCGGGAGAGCACGAGCACGGAGAGCTTGGCGATGCCGAGTACGCGGAGTTCATGGAGCTCGCCGCGGTAGAGGGCTTCGACGTCGAGGATGTCGAGGGCGCGATCGACGAGGCGGGGCATGGGCCGCTGCCCGTTCTCGCCGTCGTGGGGCGGCCGAACGTCGGCAAGTCGACGCTCGTCAACCGCATCATCGGGCGCCGCGAGGCCGTCGTCGAGGACAAGCCCGGCGTCACCCGCGACCGCGTCACCTACGAGGCCGAATGGGCCGGGCGGCGCTTCAAGATCGTCGACACCGGCGGCTGGGAGCAGGACGTCCTCGGTATCGACGCCTCCGTGGCCGCGCAGGCCGAGTACGCGATCGAGGCGTCCGACGCGGTCGTCTTCGTCGTCGACGCCAAGGTCGGCGCGACCGACACCGACGAGGCGGTCGTCCGGCTGCTGCGCAAGGCCGGCAAGCCCGTCGTGCTGTGCGCCAACAAGGTCGACGGGCCGAGCGGCGAGGCCGACGCCACGTCCCTGTGGGCCCTCGGGCTCGGCGAGCCGCACCCCGTCTCCTCGCTGCACGGCCGCGGCACCGGCGACATGCTGGACGCCGTCCTGGAGGCGCTGCCCGAGGCACCCGCGCAGACCTTCGGCGCCGGGGTCGGCGGCCCGCGCCGCATCGCCCTCATCGGCCGCCCGAACGTCGGCAAGTCCTCGCTGCTGAACAAGGTGGCGGGCCAGGAGCGCGTCGTCGTCAACGAGATCGCGGGCACCACCCGTGACCCGGTCGACGAGCTCATCGAACTCGGCGGTGTCACCTGGAAGTTCATCGACACGGCGGGCATCCGCAAGCGCGTCCACCTCCAGCAGGGTGCCGACTACTACGCCTCGCTGCGTACGGCCGCCGCCGTGGAGAAGGCCGAGGTCGCCGTCATCCTGATCGACGGCTCCGAGAACATCTCCATCCAGGACCAGCGGATCGTCACCATGGCCGTCGACGCGGGCCGTGCGATCGTCCTCGCGTACAACAAGTGGGACACGCTCGACGAGGAGCGCCGCTACTACCTGGAGCGGGAGATCGAGACCGAGCTCGCCCAGGTGGCGTGGGCGCCCCGCGTCAACGTCTCGGCGCGCACCGGCCGGCACATGGAGAAGCTGGTCCCCGCGATCGAGGCCGCCCTCGCGGGCTGGGAGACCCGGGTTCCCACGGGCCGACTGAACGCCTTCCTCGGTGAACTGGTCGCCGCCCATCCGCACCCGGTCCGGGGCGGCAAGCAGCCGCGCATCCTGTTCGGCACGCAGGCGGGCACCAAGCCGCCGCGGTTCGTGCTCTTCGCCTCCGGCTTCATCGAGGCCGGTTACCGCCGTTTCGTGGAGCGCCGACTGCGCGAGGAGTTCGGCTTCGACGGCACGCCGATCCACATCTCGGTGCGGGTGCGCGAGAAGCGAGGCCGGAAGAAGTAGTGGTATGTAGCAGTACCTGCACGTGACTGAGGGCGGCTCCGGATGGGAGCCGCCCTCAGTCACGTGCAGGTACTGCTCACAGGTCCCGGCGCGGGCCCGGTGGCAACGCCGCCGGGATGTGGGTCATCCCGGTGTAGTGCTGTCGTCCGCCCGTCGGCCATACGGCGGTCGGGGTCGGAGTCGGGGTCGCGGACTGCCCCTGTTGCGCGTCGAGTTGGCCGACCCGCTGCCACACGGACTGCTGTCCGCCGCCCTGGCTGCCGTTGCGCGCACTCAACGCCCCCGCGCTGTAGGCGCTGTACGAGCCCGAGGTCGAGCCGAACGAGCCGCTGTACGGGGCGAGGCCGTTCGGATTGGCCCCGAACGCCGCGAAGTCCAGCTCCTCCTCGCCGCTGCGGTCGCCCGGCAGCGAGCGGAAGGACTTGCCGTACTCGGCGTACAGCGCGTCGTAGATCGGCGTGACCGATGGGCCGCTGGAGTAGTCCTGGGTCGACCGCGCGGACGGGATCGACTGGTAGGACTGGCGGCGGGGGACGTCGTAGGTGTGCACATACGTCCAAACGACCCCGCTGCCCAACGGATGCGGCCGGTACCCGGACTTTGCAGGGCGCGCGAAGCGCCCCTGCAGGGGCGCGGGGCTGAGACATTTGCGGCTCCGCCGCGTGGCGACCAGCCACACTCAACCGGTAGTCGCCAACAAGCCGAAGCACCCCCGGTCTACAGCGCTCCCGTATCCGCCGGCGGCAACAGCGCTCAGGTACCCGCCAGGGGCAACGCGCTGGCGACCAGCTTCCCGATCCCCGCCGCCTTGTCCAGCGCGTCCCGCAGCAGGTCCTCGCGGGGCTGGCGGCCGATCGAGCCGACCGGTGCCGCGAACATCAGCACCTGCTGGTGCTTGTTGGCGGCGGCGCGCCAGCTCTCGGTGACCTGGAGCGGCTGGTGCGCCTGCCACCAGGCCACCGCGGAGCCGCCGTTCGGGCCCGGCTGGAGTACGGCGTGCAGCTGGCCCGCCGCGAGCAGCACCGACCAGCCGTGCAGCACGGGCGGCACCTCCGTCAGCTCGGTCAGCGGCATGAAGCCCTGCTCGATGAGGAGCGGCAGGAAGTCGTCCCCGGCGCCGGTCGCGCCGGGGCGGACGATCGGGGCGGTCGGTTCGACGACCAGGGCGGGGTGCAACTCGCCCTCGATCAGGACCAGTCCGCTGGTGACCCCCAGTACGGCCTGCTCGGGTGCGGCCATCGGGGCCTCCTCGTCGGCGTTGATGGAGCGGACCGCGCCCTGGAGCTGCTCCTCGGTGACCTGGACGACCTGCGACGGCAGGCAGCCCGCGTGGGCGAAGGCGAGGACGGCGGTCTCGTCCCCGATGAAGAGGACGGTGCTGGTGCGCTCCTGGGCGGAGTCGCCCGGCGTGCGACAGGACGTGCAGTCGTAACTGCCCGGGGCGTTGTCGCCGGCGAGCAGCCGGTCGGCTTCTTCGTCGCCGATCTCGGCGCGGACCTCGTCGCTGACATCGAGCATGCGCGGCACGGGTGGCTCCCTCGGGATGCGGTGCGTGGCGGGGCCGGGTCGCCCCCGGCCGGTGAACCCGGACAGCCCAGGCTCATGAAGATGACAACGGGCGATCTGTGGCAGGGGTCACGCTGCATGGCGAACGGAATCGAACCATCCTGCGCGGACTGTCACCCTGGGTGCGGAATTGGGCACTCCATGTCAAGTAACAGACAGGTTACGGAAGTTGGTTTGGTGAACTGACTCACAGTTTGTCCGAGTAGCTGGTTGATAAATCAGGAAATGCGCGAATTAAGTGGGTGTCCGGAATTCGCCGCTACCTACGGTAACTATTAACTGGCCTGGGGCAACAGGGAGTTGGTTGATATCACCTCGTCAGGGTCCATAGATTCCTCCGCCGTGTGCACCTAGCACCGCTTGGGTACGTCCGCCGGTCGCGCAGAACCAGACACCGCGCAGCACCACCGCCGACGGACGGGGCGGAGCGTGCCGACCGCGTTCACTTGCGGCCGACGCGCCCCGGTCAGGGGGAGCCCGGGTCTGTGGAGAGGGATCTACATGTCCGAATGTGCCGATAGTTACACCCGCAAGACGCGCAAGACGGCGGTCCTCGCCGGGGCAGCACTGCTCGCCCCTCTCGGACTGCTGGCCGCGACCGGCAACGCCGCGGCAGCGGACAGCGGGGTGTGGGACCGCATCGCCCAGTGCGAGAGCGGCGGAAACTGGCACATCAACACCGGCAACGGCTACTACGGAGGGCTCCAGTTCTCCGCCGGCACCTGGCGCGCCTACGGCGGCACGGCCTACGCGGCCACCGCCGACGGGGCCAGCAGGTCCCAGCAGATCGCCGTCGCCACCAAGGTCCAGGGCGCCCAGGGCTGGGGCGCGTGGCCGACCTGTTCGGCGCGTGCCGGGGCCGGCGGGAGCGCTCCCGCCGTATCGGGCTCCGACGCGGGCTCCGGTTCGGCCACCACCAAGTCGACGAAGAAGTCGACCAAGCCGTCCACCGAGCGGTCGGCCAACAATGCGAGCGGTTCCGGTGAGTCCGCCGCCTCCAAGGCTCCGTCGAAGGCACCGGAGCGTTCGCCGGCCCACACGGGCCGCAGCTCGTCCCGCGGCGACTACACCGTCCGCGCGGGCGACACCCTGAGCGGCATCGCCGCCCGGTACACGACCACCTGGCAGCACCTCTACGCCGCCAACAAGGCTGTCATCGGCGACAGTCCCGACCTGATCATGCCGGGACAGAGGCTCGACTTCTGAGCCGCTCCCCCGCGTCGGGTAGGTGCCCCACCCGGTCCTCGGACCGGGTGGGGCACCGGCGTCCTACGCGGTCGTCCGGCCGTCGGTCATCCCGAGGGGCCGGCCAGTTCGGCCGCCTCCCCGCTGAACACGACAGTGCCCCGGCGGAGTTCGTACACGAGAGCGCGGCGGCCGTGCAGAACGGGCGGCAGCCGCTGCTCGGCGACGATCACGCAGGCGTCCAGCGCGCTCAGCAGTTCGTACGTGCGGGCCGCGACCGTCGGTGACATGCCCTGCGCGGGTTCGTCGACGAGCACCACGCGCGCGTGTGCCAGCAGGGCGCGGGAGAGCGCGAGCATGCGCTGCTCGCCGCCGGAGAGGGTGCCCGCGCGGCGTGACAGCAGGGGCTTCAGCGGCGGGTAGGCGTCGAGCGCGGGGGCGGCGTCGCGTGCCGCAAGCTCCAGGTTCTCCCGGACGGTCAGCGACCCGAACACGGCCTGCCGCTCCGGGACCAGGCACAGACCACGCCGGGCACGTTCGTACGCGGGCACCCGGGTCACGTCGGCCCCGTCCCACACCACCGCGCCCCCGGACAGCGGTACCGCTCCGGCGAGGGCGCGCAGCACGGTCGTACGGCCGGAGCCGTTGCGGCCCAGCAGGACGGTGATGCCCGGACCGGGGGCGGTGAGGGAGACGCCGTGCAGGGCCTCCAACGGGCCGTACCGCACGCGCGCGTGCCGCAGGGAGAGGGTCATCGGCCCACCGCTCCTTCCAGGGCGTCGAGGACCTGGCGGGGCGGTCCGGACGCGACGATCCGGCCCGCTGTCAGGACGTGGACCTCGTCGGCCAGGTCGGCGACCAGGTCGAGGTCGTGCTCGACGACCAGCAGGGCGGTCCCGTCGGCGGCGAGGGCCCGCAGCGCGCGGGTCAGCGCGGTGACTTCGGCGGTGTCGAGACCGGCGGCGGGTTCGTCGAGGAGCAGGACGCGCGGGCCTCCGGCGAGTGCGCGGGCCAGCTCGACGCGGCGCAGGGTGCCCGTCGGCAGGCCGGCCGCGGGCAGCACCCGCACCGCTCCGTCGAGCCCCAGGAGCCGCAACGCCCGCTCCGCCGCCCCCGGATCGGATACATCGGATACACGGCCCTGTTCGGCGCCCACGCGGACGTTCTCGGCCACGGTCAATGACGGGAAGACGGCCAGTTGCTGGAAGGTCCGCGCGACACCGAGCCGGGTACGGGCGTGGGCGGCGAGCCGCGTGATGTCCCGGGCCCCGAAAAGCACCTTCCCGCGCGTGGGACGCACGGTTCCGGCGAGACAGTGGAACAGGGTGCTCTTCCCGGCCCCGTTGGGCCCGACGACCGCGGTGACCCGGCCCGGCCGGACGTCGAGATCCACCCCGTCGAGCGCGACGAAGCCGCCGTAGCGGACGTGGAG
This sequence comes from Streptomyces sp. NBC_00576, assembly GCF_036345175.1. Classification (NCBI taxonomy): domain Bacteria; kingdom Bacillati; phylum Actinomycetota; class Actinomycetes; order Kitasatosporales; family Streptomycetaceae; genus Streptomyces; species Streptomyces sp. NBC_00576. The sequence goes on from NZ_CP107780.1 coordinate 8,829,081, forward strand.
GCCACGGGCGCGCAGGAGCGGGGCGGGGGAGGGTGCGCCCCTGGGAGGGGCGGTCCAGGGAAGTGGTGGGGGAGGTGGCGGGCGAGGTGGGACGGCGGCCGGTCGCGCGCCGTCGCCCAGCAGCCGCCCCCGAACAGCGGCCCCCAGCGGCGTCAGCCGCGCCCCCTGTCCCGGCCGCAGCCGTCTCGTCGCCGTGCGCAGCGCCTCGTACGGGCCGCCCGGGAACCGGCCCACCGCAACCGCCAGGACGCCGATCAGGGCCGCCGCCACGCCACCCCGCGCCCCCGCGTCCAGCCCCACCAGCAGTGCCGCCGCCGTCAGCGCGCCCAGGGTGCTGTCGGCGCCCAGGACCACCACCGCGGCGAACCACAGCAGCCCGCGTACGGGGTCGAACGCGCCGGGGTCGAAGGCACGCAGGCCCATCGTGAGCAGGGCGCCGCCCAGGGCGGCCAGGGCGGCGCCCGCGACGAAGGCCAGCAGCTTCAGGGACGGGATCCGCACTCCCGCCGCCGACGCGCCCGATTCGTGGTCCCGCATCGCGGCCAGGGCCCGGCCCGTACGGCCCGTGCGCAGAAACCGCGTCGCCAGCAACGCGCCTGCCAGCAGGGCCAGTTCCAGGACGTAGTAGGCGCGGTCGCCCTCGAAGCCCGCGGGACGGTTCACGGTCAGGCCCGAGGTGGCGTACGGCTGGGCGAGGACGAAGCGGCTCACCCCGACGCCCACCGCGAACGTGGCCAGTGCCAGCGCCAGACCGTGGCGGCGGATCGCCGGCCAGCCCGTCAGCAGGCCCAGGGGAGCCACCAGGAGCACCGCCAGTGCCAGTGCGGCCAGTTCCGGCAGGCGGGGCAGACCGGGGAAGCGGCCGGCCGCCAGCAGGGCCGTGAAGAGGGCGCCCAGACCCGCGTACGCCGCCTGGCCCAGCGAGATCTGGCCGCCCCGGCCGGTCACCACCACCAGGGACAGCAGCACCACGCCCAGCGCCGGCACCTGTACCGCCGTATGCAGGTCCGATCCCGCGAAGCCCAGCGGGAGCAGGAACAGCACGGCCGCCACGATCCACGCGCCCGGCGGGGTCGGTACGCGGGCCGTCGCGGTGCGCGGCAATGCGTCGCGCGTGCCGATGCCGGGGAGCACCAGCGCCGCGACCAGCAGCGCGACCACGAAGAGGTTGGTGCCGACGGACTGGAGCAACGGCTGCGCCCAGCCCGCCGGGTGCAGGCGGGTCAACTGGCTCTGGGTGACCCCGACACCCAGGGCGACCAGCACCGCCACCGGGAGGCTGCGCATCCGGGCCACCACGGCGACGGCGACCACCTCCATCACCAGCAGCGGCATGCCGTACGGGTCCAGCCGCACGTACGGAGCCAGCAGCACGCCCGTCAGGCCCGCGGTGAACGAGCCGAACGCCCAGCCGGCCGTGGCCACCCGGTCCGCGTCGATGCCGTTCAGCACCGCGAGCCGCCGGTCGTCGACCACCGCCCGCAGCTCCCGCCCGAACCGCGTCCACCGGGTGACCGCGCCCACGGCCGCCGCCAGGACCAGCGCCACCGCCAGCTGCCCCCACGGGTCCGCCGACACCAGTTCCGGCGCGTCCGCCCGTGCCCCCGGCCCCCACAGCAGCGCCGCCCCGCCCACCAGCAGTACGAACACGCCGATCGACGCGACCAGGGTCCGCGCCGGATCGTCGCCCAGGACGGCGAGCGGCCGGAACACGAACCGCTCAAGGGCCACGCCGACGGCCGGAGCCAGCACGAGCAGTGTCACCGGCGCGCCCAGCCACAGCGGCCAGCCCCACTCGACCGTGCACTGCCGCAGCGCGTACGCGCACACCATCGCGATCGCGCCGTGCGCGAAGTTCAGCACGCCGGTCGCGCGGTGGGTGACGATCAGACCGATCCCGGTGAGCGCCGCCGCGCTGCCGATCGAGAGACCCGCGAGGGTGAGGTCGTACGTCAGGGAGGACATCGGTCAGTCGTCCGCCGCGTCCGGCTCGCAGATCGGGCAGGGGGCCAGTTCGCCGGTCGCCAGGAGCTTGCCGTCCACCGGCACCGCCTCCGGCTTCCCGGTGACCAGCGGGCAGTCCGCGCGATGCCAGAGGGTGCCGCCCGGCACCATCAGCAGACGGCCGCTGACGGCCACGGGAGCGGTCACCGGCTCTGTGGCGGCCTCTGAGGGCTCGGCGGCCACCAGGAGGCCGTACAGCTCCTCCACGCGGGCTGCGGCGAGCGCCTCGCGGCCGTGGGCGAGGAGGACGGCGCCCGCGATGATCAGCGCCGCGCCGGGGACCGTGCAGGACGCGAGGTAGGGCAGCTGCCGCTCGGCGAACCGTTCGCCCGAGACGCCGTACCAGCCGAGCACGCACAGCACAGCGCCCGCCGCCAGCGCTGCCCAGCCCGTCCAGAGGACGGGATGTACGGTCCGCAGTCGAGCCGATCGAGCTGACCGAGCTGTCTGCATTCTTGGCTCCCACACGTCGTGTGTCCTGGCTGTGTCCGTCCAAGCCGGCCAATGGCTTGCACTATGCCTGCTGTCGGTCGACCCTGAAAGCTCCGGGCACCCATGGCCCGGACCGACACCCGGTGGTGAGCCAGATGGTTCTCGGGAGCGACCTCAGGCGGGGGAACGCACGGCGGGGTACGGCGATCACGGCCGCCCTGCTGCTCTTCCTCGGCCCGGCCCTCGCGGCCTGCAGCGACGACGACGGCGGTGACGGCGACGCGAGACGGCCCACTCCTTCGGCCTCCGCGGGAACGACACAGACCGCACAACCGACGGAAACGTCCGCCGAGCCCAGCGGCGACGGGCCGGCCGACCCCGTCGCGGCCGAGAAGGAGATCCGGCAGAACTGGGTGAAGTTCTTCGACCCGGCCGTCTCCCTCAAGGACAAGCAGGCCGTCCTGGAGAACGGCGACAAACTGGGACTGCTGCTCCAGGCGTTCAGCGGCGACCAGCGGGGCGGACAGGTCGAGGCGAAGGTCGCCGACGTCGAGTTCACCTCGCCGACCGCCGCGAGCGTGAACTACGCGCTCATCCTTGAAGGCGCCACGGCCCTGCCCGACGCGTCCGGCACCGCCGTCGAACAGGACGGCACCTGGAAGGTCTCCCTCAACACGCTCTGCGCGCTGGTCGGGCTGAGCGGCAATGCGTCGGCGGCTCCGGGCTGTTGAGTCGGCCGCCCTGGGGCTGCTGCTCCTGCTGAGCGCGGCCTGCGGCAGCCGTCTCCCGGAGAGCGACTTCGAGCACCGCGGTAGCCCGCCGACACCGTCGGCCGGTACGACGCCCATCCGCGTCGGCATCATCACCAGCGCGACCAGCCCGGTCGGCGCCGCCGCCTTCACCGGCCCGCGCGACGGCGCCAAGGCGTGGTTCGAGCGGCTCAACGCGCGCGGGGGCATCGCCGGCCGCCCGGTCGAGGTCCGGGAGTGCGACGACGGTGGCAGCGGTGTCGGGAACAACGAGTGCGTCCACCGGTTGATCATCGAGGACAAGGTTGTCGCGCTGGTCGCCACCACCGCCCTCGACTACGCGGGCGCCTCCCGCGTCTCCCACGCGCGCGTGCCCGACATCGGCGGCCAGCCCATCGGCGCCGCCTACGACACCTACCCGCACCTGTACGGCATCTACGGCAGCCTCGCGCCCCGGAACGGCACCCCGGGCTGGGACGGTCAGCTGTACGGGGGCACCGAGGTCTACCGGTACTTCGCGCGCGAGCACGGCGCCCGCACGGCCGCCGTCGTCTCGTACAACCAGGCCGCCTCGGCCGCGTACGCCCGGCTGGTCACCCGGGGTCTGGAGGCCGAGGGCTATCACGTGGTCACCGAGGAGGTCGATTTCGCGCTGCCCAACTTCCGCGCGGCGGCGGCCGACCTGAAGCAACAGGGCGCCGACCTCGTCTTCGACGCCCTCGACACGCATGGCAACGCCCAACTGTGCGAGGCACTGGACAAGGTGGGCGCCGAGATCACCGCCAAGGTCACGAACGTACAGAACTGGACCTCCACCGTCCCCGAGGACTACAAGGACTCCCCGCGGTGCCGCAACGCCCTGTGGGCGACCGGGTCGAGCCGCAACCACGAGGACACGGACCAGGCGGCCGTACGGGAGTTCCGGGAGGCCACCGAGAAGCTCGGCACGCACTCGCAGTGGCAGTTGGAGGGGTGGGCGGCGGCCAGGTGGTTCACGGAGGCCGCCCGGGCCTGCGCGGAAGCCGGAACGGGCGTCACGCGCGTGTGTGTCGACGACTTCATGAACCGCAGCGACGGGTACACGGCGGGCGGTCTGCTGATTCCGGTGCGCTTCGAGCGGCTGAGCGAGCCGCCCAGGACGCGCCGGACGTGTCTGTCGGTGGCCCGGTGGCAGGACGGCAGGGGCTGGGTCTCGCAAGGGGACATGAACACCAACTGCTTCGACGTACCGCAGTTGGCATACCGGCCCTGACCGTTGAGGACAGCCGCTGTCCGCGACCGCTGGCAGACTCGGGCCCATGTTGGAGACCTCGGCACGGCTGCTGCGCCTGCTCTCGCTGCTCCAGGCCCACCGCGAATGGTCCGGCCCCGACTTGGCCGACCGCCTCGGGGTGACGCCGCGTACTGTCCGCCGGGACGTGGACCGGCTGCGCGAGCTGGGCTATCCCGTGGACGCCAGTCCGGGCACCGGTGGCGGCTACCGGCTCGGCGCCGGGGCCGAGCTGCCGCCGCTGCTGCTGGACGACGACGAGGCGGTCGCCGTGGCCGTCGGGCTGCGGACCGCCGCCGGACAGGGCATCGAAGGCATCGGCGAGACCTCCGTACGAGCGCTGGCCAAGCTCGAACAGGTGCTGCCCGACCGGCTCCGCCGCCGGGTCGGGGCCCTGAACGCCTTCACCGTGCCGATGCTGCGCGGGCCGCAGCCCTCCGCCGTCGACCCGGCCGTCCTCACCGAACTCGCGCACCTCTGCCGGGACACGGAGCGACTGCGCTTCGAGTACCGGGGACACGAGGGGGTGGTGTCCCGCCGTACGGTCGAACCGCACCGCCTGGTGTGCACCGAGCGGCGCTGGTACCTGGTCGCCTGGGACGTCGACCGCGCCGACTGGCGTACGTTCCGCGTGGACCGCATCACGCCGAAGCCGCCGCACGGACCGCGCTTCGCCCCTCGTACGCCCCCTGCCGAAGATCTCGCCGCCTACGTCTCCAAAGGTGTCTCCACGCGCGCGTACGCCTCGCACGCCGTCGTCCGGCTGCTGGTGCCCCTCGCGGAGGCCGCCGAGCGGATCTCGCCCTCCGCCGGGACGCTGGAGCCGGACGGTGAAGGGGCATGTCTGCTGCGCACCGGGGCCGCGAGCCTTGACGTGATGGTCATCCACATCATGCTGATGGGCTTCGAGTTCGAGGTGCTGGAGCCCGCCGAGCTTGTCGACGTGATCAGGACTTCTCGGGACCGGCTGTCCCGTGCGGTGGAGAGATCGCCGCATACCGAGGGCGGTTCAGGGGCGACATCATGAAGATGCGATGCGGGGGTTATGTGTAGAAGTCATGGGTGTTTTATGTGTTCTGTCGCCGGGATGGTGTGGAGACGCGTGGCATAAGCACGTATGGCGTGTGTAAGAAACACGTAAGACGCCGCGGTGGGGGCGTGCGGCGCAATTTGCCATCCGTGGGTTGCCCGTCCGGCCTTCTTGGCCGGGGTTTATCGGAGGCCCGTCGAGAGATGGCGAATTACGTTCGAATGGCTGAGGGAAGGATGGGTGACCACCCTTGCGTATCCCGTCTCCGGGATGATTATCGCTCGGGCCGAGTGTCGTGATCTTGTGACAGAAGCGTGACCGGAGACGTACCAAGGGATGCGTGGTGTCGGGGTCCGGGCTTCCGTGGTTGCCGGTGGGCGCCTACCGTGACAGGCATGGCACCGAATCCCAGGCCCGAAGAACCCCAGGACAATCCAGTCACGTATGTCGGCCTCGACTCCGCGCGCGCCGAGCGGCTCGCCAGGGAACGCGGCTGGACCGCGGTGCGGTCGTTGGCGCCCGGGACGATCATCACCATGGAGTACCGGTCGGGGCGGCTCAACTTCGAGGTCGCCGACGGCACCGTGACGCGCTGCTGGAAGGGCTGAAGCCGGTCCGGCGCGCCTCCCGCGGCTCAGCCGCTGCCGGTCAGCCGCTGCCGGTCAGCCGTTGCCGGGCAGGGGGCGGGTCGAGGGGGTACCGGTGGCACGTGGGGCACGGTCCGCGTGCGGTGGGCGGCGGCTGCCGACCGGGGTGACCGGGGTGCGCTCCGAGCGGCTCGCGTGCGTTGCGTGCGGACCCGGGGCCAGGTGGGCGGGGTGCGAGGGCGTCCGGGACGAGCGGGCCGCCGGAGTGGTGTTCTCGCGGGCCACGGCCTCTTCCTCCGCGGTCGCGTGCGGCCCCAGCAGCGCCGGAGTACCGACCCTGGCCGGTGCGGGCGCTGCGCTGGGCCCACGGGCGCGCCTGCGGTCGCGCAGATCCAGCAGCCAGGTCTCGGCGCGGGTGATCAGCGGCTCGCACCACGGCAGCGCCAGCAGGACCAGCAGGCCCGCGACCCAGCCCAGGACGACATCGCTCAGCCAGTGCGTACCCAGATAGACCGTGGTGAGGCCGACGCCGAGCGACATCAGCGCCGAACCGGCGGACAGCAGGCGCCTGGTCCACGGGGTCGAGGCCAGATAGGCCAGGATGCCCCAGGTCACCACGGCGTTCGCGGTGTGACCGCTGGGGAATATATCCCCGCCCATGCCCATCTCGTTCGAGCCGATGGTGGTCGCGTAGTGCGGTCCGAGGCGGCCCATGCTGATCTTGGCGGCACCTACGGTGATGTTGAGCAGCAGCAGTGCCGCGCCGAACACGAGCAGCGGGCGCAGGGTGTGCTGGCGCCAGGCGCGCCAGCCCAGCCAGGCCGAGATCATCACGGCGGTGGGGCCGCGCTGGCCGAGCACCACGTAGTAGTCGAGGAACGCGTGGACCTCCGGCCACTGCTGGTAGGGCCGGAAGAACATGACCTGCCAGTCGAGCCGGACCAGCCATGAGGTGATCACTACGGCCCACACGGTGGCGAGGTAGAAGGCCAGGGTCGCGACAAGGAGCACGATCCTGTGCCGGCTCATCTTCGGCACGTCGAGGGTCGGCCGTCCCGGTTCCCGGTCCAGCCTCGCGAACACCCGGTCCAGACGGGCGAGGTTTCGTTCGGTACGCACGTAATCGACGTTACAGCGAGTGAGCTCAGGTCTCCGCCCAATCCGCGGCTTTGTAATGACGATGTGATGTGGGATTGCTCTCAGGGTGATGTTTAATTTCCCGGAATCCCTATTCGGCGTGCGGTTCTTCCCTCCATTTCCATTGATCATGCGGCAGCACTGTTTTATGGCCCTTTCGAATTGGTTCACCGGCCCGTTGTCCGGAATTCGCCCGGCGGTCGTTTCAGGGCGGACCGGAGCCGTTCAGCCAGAACGCCCCGTACACCGCCGAGGCCACCGCGACCACGCCCGTCACCAGCACCGATCTGGGCGTACGCAGCCGGGCCAGGGCCAGGGCGAGCGGCAGCAGGAGAGGGAAGGCGGGCAGCAACAGGCGTGGTTTCGAGCCGAAGTAGCTCGACGCGCACAGGGCGAGCAGGGTGACGACCCCCGCGTACACCAGCAGCGGCAGCGGCTGGCGCTGCCGTACACAGGTGACGTACAGCCAGATCAGCAGGCCCACGCCGACGATGAGCCCGATCCCGGCCAGTGCCGAAGGGAACGACGTGAACTTGTCGGCGACGAAGCGGGCGAAGGCGGCGCCGCCGTCGAAGCCGTTGCGCCAGCCGGCCTGGACGTCCAGGTAGCCCAGGGGGCCCTTGCCGGTGCGGTGGCCGACCCACAGGACGTAGCCGGCGGCGCCGAGCGGCGCGATCAGCATGCCGAGGGCGCGCCGCCAGGCGGGGGCGCCGTGCGAGTCGGGCGCGCTTCGGTCTTGTACGAACGAGGTACTGGACAAAGTGCTGAACGAGGTACTGAACGAGGCGATGGCCGTCACCCACACCGCCGCCACCACCGCGAGTCCCACCGGGCGGGTCAGGCCGGCCAGCAGGGCCAGGTTGCCCGCCGTCAGCCAGCGGCCGGTGAGGACCGCGTACAGGGACCAGGCGGCCAGGGCCGTGAACAGTGACTCGCTGTATGCCATCGACTGGACGATCCCGACGGGCAGCACCGCCCACAGCACTACGGCGCAGACGCCCGCCCGGCGGCCGTAGACGTGATCCGCCACCGCGAACACACCCCACGCGGCGGCCAGGGAGGACAGCGCGCTCACCGTGAAGCCCGCGTCGGCGTACGACATCGGGGTCACCGATGCCAGGAGCCGCTCCAGCCAGGGCAGCAGTGGGAAGAAGGCGAGGTTCGAGTGCACGTCGCCGTTGGGGAGGCGCACCTCATAGCCGTAGCCGAGCTCGGCGATCCGCGTGTACCAGAGCGAATCCCAGCGGGCGGTCAGCAACTTGTAGGCGCTCTTGTCCCGCGCGGCGCTCCACAGGGCCAGCGTGAGCAGGCCCAGCACACGGACGGCCAGGTACCCGAGGAGGGCCGGTGCGGCTCGGCGGAGCGTGGGAAACGCGGGGAGCGTGGGGAGCGGGCGGGTTCCGAGGTCGGTCACCGGTCGATTATCGAGGGTGTACGAAATACGGGCGGGCGTGCGGAAGCGGGCGGCCCGCCTGGTGCGTGGTGCACGCCACACGGGTTACTTGGAAGGGTGAGAGGTCCGCCACGTTTCGCCGCTGCGAACTCGCGTACGCTGTCGGACCACTCGCTTTTCGCCGCGCGGACCGAGGACACCGCTCCTCCTCAGTCGAAGCCGAGGCCCCCGGGGAGTCCCCACCCCGCGGACCGCCGAACGCGAGGGAATCTTGGAGGTACGTACATGTCCGGGACGACCACGGCTGCCGCCGCGCTGCGCCGCCGGGCCTCCGGGGCGAGTGCCAACCGCTGGGTCGTCCTCCTCGTCCTCTGTACGAGCCTGCTGCTCGTCGCGGTCGACGCGACCGTGCTGCATGTGGCGGTGCCCGCCGTCAGCGAGGACCTCCGGCCCGGTGCGATAGAGCTGCTCTGGATCGTCGACATATATCCGCTGGTCTGTGCCTCGCTGCTGATCCTGTTCGGCACGCTGGGCGACCGGGTCGGCCGCAGACGGGTCCTGCTCATCGGGTACGGGCTCTTCGGCGTCGCCTCCGGTATGGCCGCCCTCGCCGACAGTGCCCAGCTGTTGATCCTGGCGCGGGCGCTGCTGGGCGTCGGCGGCGCGATGATCATGCCCGCGACGCTCTCGATCCTGCGCCAGGTCTTTCCCGACCGGCGCGAGCGGGCGCTGGCGATCGGTGTCTGGAGCGCGGTGGCCGCGGTGGGCGCGGCGGTCGGACCGCTGCTCGGCGGCTTTCTGCTGGAGCACTTCTGGTGGGGTTCGGTCTTCCTCGTCAACATCCCCCTGATGCTGGTCAGCCTCCCGATCGGCCGGCTGCTGCTGCCCGAGTCGCGCGGTGAGCGGAGCGACGGCCCGTGGGACGTGGTCGGCGCGCTGACGGCGGCGGGCGGGCTGTTCGGTGTCGTGCTGGGCGTGAAGCGGCTGGGCGGCGGGGAAGGGGCCGGGAACCTCCTGACGGTCGTGCCGCTGGTGGTGGGCGCGATGCTGCTGGTTCTTTTTGTGCGGCGGCAGCGGCGGCGTACGCATCCGCTGGTGGACCTGCGGATGTTCGCGCGGCCGGCGTTCAGTACATCCGTGGGGTGCATCGTGCTGGCGATGCTTGCGCTGGTCGGACTCGAGCTGATCGCGGCGCAGTATCTGCAGCTGGTGCTGAAGCTTTCGCCGTTGGAGACGGGGCTACGACTGCTGCCGCTGACGGTCGCGGCGATGGCGGCCGGCCTGGCGGGGGCGCGGCTGCTGCGGAGGTTCGGGCCGCGGACGATGGTGTGCGCCGGGTTCTGCCTCACGGCGGCGGCGGTCGTGCTGCTGACGGCGATGGGCGGGCAGGACAACGCGGGGTTGATGCTGTCCGGGTTCGTACTGCTGGGCTTCGGCCTGGAGACGACGCTCTTCGGGGCGTACGAGTCGATGCTGAGCGAGGCTCCGGCGGCGCAGGCGGGCGGGGCGGCGGCGATCGGCGAGACGTCGTACCAGTTGGGCGCGGGGATCGGGATCGCGCTCCTGGGAAGCGTGATGAACGCGGCGTACGCGCCGGGGGTGGGGTCGGTGCCGGGGGTTCCGGCGTCGGCGTCGGCTGCGGCGGGGCATTCGCTGGGCGAGGCGTACGAGGTTGCCGGGCGGCTCGGGGGGTCGCCCGGAGTTGCCCTGCGGGCGGCGGCTCGGGACGCGTTTGTGCACGGGCTGCATGTGACGTTGCTGGTGAGCGCGGGGTTGTTGGTGCTGGGGGCGGTGATGGCGTTGCGGTTGCCGCGGGTGATGCAGTGTGGCGGCGCCGCTGAGCCGGCTGCGGTGCCTGGTCCCCGGGAGGTCGCGGGGTCCCGTGTCTCGGTGTGAACGTCGTGTTCTCCCACCCGCGCACCACCCCGTGACGGTCACTTGAGGGGTGGGCGTCCCCTGTGGAGGTGCGGGGCGGCTGGTGGGTGGGACGCGTGGGTGCGGGTGGGGATGCTGCCTTGGGTGGGGTGGGCCCTTTTCTTGGGCGGGGGCGAACCGTTGTCTGTCTGGCGCCGATGTGCGCGTACCCCCGCGGGAGGCGTTCACCGTTCGCCCCGCGAGCGGCGTCGGCCTGTCGACGGGGCCGCACGGGCGGGTTGGGCGAACGTCGGCTGGACGTACGGCACGCTCCGCCGTACCGTCAACGCGTCACTAGCGGTGCTAGTTTAAGTTGCCGGAGGCTCCTGTGGCCGAGTTCGCGAAGCTGCCCCCTTTCGACCCCGCCGACCCGCTCGGCCTCGACGACCAGTTGGACGCGGAGGACCTGGCGATCAGGGACACCGTGCGGACCTGGGCGGCGGATCGCGTGCTGCCGTATGTCGCCGGGTGGTTCGAGGAGGGGGAGCTGCCGGACATCAGGGGGCTCGCCCGTGAACTGGGCGGCATCGGCGCCCTCGGGATGTCCCTCACGGGGTACGGGTGCGCCGGGGCGTCCGCCGTGCAGTACGGCCTCGCCTGCCTGGAGCTGGAGGCCGCCGACTCCGGAATCCGCTCCCTCGTCTCCGTACAGGGCTCGCTCGCCATGTACGCCATCCACGCCTTCGGCAGCGAGGAGCAGAAGCAGCACTGGCTGCCGGACATGGCCTCCGGCGACGTCATCGGCTGCTTCGGGCTGACCGAGCCCGACCACGGCTCCGACCCCGCCGGCATGCGTACGTACGCCAAGCGCGACGGCGCAAACGGCGACTGGGTCCTCAACGGCCGCAAGATGTGGATCACCAACGGGTCCGTCGCCGGCGTGGCCGTCGTATGGGCGCAGACCGACGACGGCATCCGCGGGTTCGTCGTGCCCACCGACACCCCCGGGTTCTCCGCGCCCGAGATCAAGCACAAGTGGTCGCTGCGCGCCTCCGTCACCAGCGAGCTGGTACTCGACGACGTGCGGTTGCCCGCAGACGCCGTACTGCCTGACGTCACCGGACTTCGCGGACCCCTCAGCTGTCTCTCCCATGCCCGCTACGGGATCGTCTGGGGTGCCATGGGCGCGGCCCGGTCCTGTTTCGAGGCCGCTGTCGACTACGCGAAGACGCGCGAGCAGTTCGGGCGGCCCATCGGGGGGTTCCAGCTCACCCAGGCCAAGCTCGCCGACATGGCGGTCGAGCTGCACAAGGGGATTCTGCTCGCCCACCATCTGGGGCGGCGCATGGACGCCGGCCGCCTGCGTCCCGAGCAGGTCAGCTTCGGCAAGCTCAACAACGTACGAGAGGCCATCGACATCTGCCGTACGGCCCGGACGATCCTCGGCGCCAACGGGATCTCGCTCGAATACCCCGTGATGCGGCACGCGGCGAACCTCGAGTCGGTGCTCACGTACGAAGGCACCGTCGAGATGCACCAGCTGGTGCTGGGCAAGGCGCTCACCGGACTTGACGCCTTCCGCTGACCTGAACAACGGACGGCGGGGCCGGTGAGCGGCCTTGCTCAGCTCTGGTTGAAGAAACCGTCCGCGCGGTGCGGCTGGGCCTCCCCGCTGACGATCTCGGTGTCGGCGGGGGTCAGCAGGAACACGCGGTTGGACACCCGCTCGATGGAGCCGCGCAGGCCGAAGATCAGGCCTGCCGCGAAGTCGACGACGCGCTTGGCGTCGGCGGCCTCCATGGCGGTGAGGTTCATGATGACCGGAACGCCGTCCCGGAAGAGCTCGCCGATGGCGCGGGCGTCCCGGAAGCTGTCCGGGGTGACCGTGCCGATCCGGCGGCCCTTCTCCTCGGCCACCTCGCCGGCGACCTTGACCCGGGGGTCCGTGACCCAGGAATCCCCGGGCTGCTCGGTCCCCTCGGAGTAGTCGTCGTCGTAGTAACGCTCGTCATCGTTGTTGTCGTCGACGAGGCCAAGCCAGGCACTCGCCTTGCGTACCGATCCCATGGACGCCTCCTCTCACAGCGGTCTCTCATGCTTTCCGCATCCCTATCGTCATCCATGATGCGGATGGCGCGCCAAGTGAATAGACGCCGTGCGGGGGTTTCGTGACGGTACTGGTGCACAACCATTTCGTCGAGAGGCCCTGCGCCGCAAGGGTCTTGCTGTGTCCGGCTGCTGACTGAGAGTGAAATATGATTCTTCGTGGCGTATGGGTGAGCGTTGGGACGTATGGGTGAATGGGCGGCCTGCCCGCTTTCCTGACGGGTGCTCAGGCGCGGTCGGTGGAGGTCCAGTCGCCCTGGAGGGGTGACTGACGGCGAGTCAGTCCTTGATCTCCGGCGGCGAGATCTGCGATTTCGCGATCGCCGAGCCCGTCGTACCCCACTTCCTGAGAATCCCGTCGTACGTCCCGTCGGCGATGAGCCTGTTCACCGCGGCCTGGAAAGCGGGGGCCAGTTTCGTGCCCTTTTTGAAGGCGAAGCCGACGTCCAGGCGGTGGAACTCGTTCAGGAACTTCACACCCTGCTGCTGGGCGACCGCATAACGCAGGCCGTTGATCGTCGACATCACGATGTCGCTGCGGCCCTGCTGGAGCGAGGACCAGATGGCGCCCTGTTCGCTGTAGGTCTGCACTTTGTACGTCTTCTTGCCTGCGTCCGAGCAAACGTGCGCGTTCTCCTCCAGCGTCGCCTCGAAGGTCGTCCCCGCGCCGGTCGCCACGTTCAGGCCGCACAACTGGGCAAGGTCCGTGATCTTCGTCAGCTTGCTGTCCCGGCGCGTGGCGAAGCCCTGGCCGTCGTTGATGTAGGTGACGAAGTCGATCGTCTTGCGGCGCTCGTCCGTGACGCCGAAGTTGCTCGCCCCGAAGTCGTACTTGCCGCTGTCGAGCGCAGGCAGGATCGCCTCGAAACCGGCGGCCTCTCGCTTCAACTTGATGCCGAGCACCTTGGCGACGGCGTCCGCGAAGTCGACATCCTGGCCGGCCAGTGTCTTTCCGTCCTCCAGGTACGAGGTGCCCGGCGGCGAGCCGCCGACACTGATGGCGACAGTGAGCGAGTTCGTGCCGGACGGCAGCAGCGCGGCCGCGGCCGGGTCCTTCGCGATGGGCGAGACGACGTCCTCGGTAGGGATCGCACCGATCTTGACGGCGGCCTGGGCGGTGCCACCGCCGTTCGCGGCGTCCGAACCCGAGCCGCACGCGGTGAGCAGCAGCGCTGCCGATGTGATCAGGGTGAAGGGGATGAACTGCCGATTACGGGCGCGCGTGGGCATGGCCGTACGCAAGCTGTCGCTCATGCTGGGCGGTCTCCTGGGAACAGGCGGAGAGAAAGGATCCGACGAAGGATTGGACGAAGGATCCGGCTAAGGAAACAGGGCCACGCGAGGGGAGGGGTGTGCGCGAGTGTGAAGGCGCGGACGAGGCGTGAAATGTGCGGGAGAACGCGAAAAGGCGCCCGGACTAGCGGGCGCGCAGGGGGTCAGCTCAACAGGAGGAGGACCACACTCGACCGAGGTCGATGTGGGAGCGTTTGACCAGCCACTGCTGTGGATGCATGGGGCAAGTGGAACAGGCATTCGGTGTCGCGTCAACTGACATGAGACGAACCGCCCACAGTTCGGACAGCCTTGACAGTGACGGGAAACGTCCCCGTACAGTCGGTGAACGGCTTTGCTGAGGGGCTCGGCCGTACTGTGCGCCATGGACGGCCGTATCGCGTCCGGCGACACCCGTGCGACACCCGTGTGAAGGCACCACCGTGTTCGACCTGACGCGTCACGGAGCCTTCGCATGTCCTCAGACACCCTGGCCAAGTCGGCCCCTCCGGCAGACCCGGAACAATCGCTCGGCGCGGCGCTCCCGATCGTCGTCCGGCGCCGTCGGCACGGCCAGTGGAGCGCCGCCGTCGTCGTCCTCGTTCTGCTCGGGCTCGCCGTCAACTCCGTTGTCCGCAACCGGGCGTTCCAGTGGGACGTCGTCGGCGACTACTTCACCTCGACCGCCGTACTGCGCGGCCTGTGGCTCACCCTCTGGCTGACCGCCGTCGTCATGGCGCTCGGCTTCGCACTCGGCACCCTGCTCGCCGCAGGCCGGCTCTCCACGAACCCCGTTCTGAGAAGCGTCAGTTGGGGATACGTGTGGCTGTTCCGGTCGATCCCGATCCTGGTGCAGCTGCTGCTCTGGTTCAACATCGGCGCGTTGTACCCGCAGGTCCTCGGAGTCAGAACCGTCGATCTGCTCGGCCCGGTCACCGTCGCCATCATCGGGCTGACGCTGCACGAGGCCGCGTACGCCGCCGAGGTCGTCCGGGGCGGCATCCTCTCCGTCGACCGGGGGCAGATCGAGGCCGCGCAGGCGCTCGGGCTGAGCCGCCTGCGGCGCTGGCGGCGGATCGTGCTGCCGCAGGCGATGCGTTCCATCGTGCCGCCCGCCGGGAACATGCTGATCGGCACACTCAAGGGCACGTCCATCGTCAGCGTCATCGCCGTACAGGACCTGCTCTACTCGGTGCAGCTCGTCTACCACCGGACCTATCAGGTCATCCCGCTGCTGATGGTGGCCACCGTCTGGTACGTCGTCGTCACGTCGGTGCTCAGCGCCGGTCAGTACTACGTGGAGCGCCACTACGCGCGCGGTTCGGAGCGTGCGCGATGAGGCCAGTGCTCGTCATCGTGGGCGCCGGTCCGCGGGGGACCGGTCTCCTGGAGCGGATCGCCGCCAACGCGCCCGAGCTGTACGGGGATTCGGGCCTCGACATCCATCTCGTCGACCCCTATCCGCCGGGCGCCGGCCGGATCTGGCGCCAGGAGCAGTCCCCGCTGCTGTGGATGAACTCGCAGGCCCAGGACGCCACCATGTTCACCGACGAGACGGTGGCCATGGCGGGCCCGGTGCGTCCGGGACCCACGCTGCACGAGTGGGCGGACATCGACGGCCGCGTCTTCTCGGACCGCCAGCGCCTCGGCGCCTATCTGAACTGGGTGTACGAGGAGGCGGTGGCCGCCCTGCCGCCCGGCATTCGTGTCCAGCACCACGCCGGGCGAGCCCTGCGGGTCGGCGGGCCGCGCGAGGGGCGCCAGCAGGTGTGGCTGGAAGGGCGCGCCCGGCCGCTGCTCGCCGACCTCGTCGTACTGACGCTCGGGCACCTGGACGCCGAACTCGACGACGAGCAACACGAGTTGGCCGCATACGCGCAGGCCAACGGGCTGGTCCATCTGCCGCCCGACTTCACCGCCGACAGTGACCTGTCCGCGCTGCGGCCCGGTGAACCCGTCCTTGTGCGCGGTTTCGGGCTTGCCTTCGTCGACCTCATGGTGCTCCTTACCGAGGGGCGCGGCGGGAGTTATGAGGGCGATCCCGAGGACCCCGAGGGAGAGTTGACCTACCTGGCGTCCGGGCAGGAGCCCGTGCTGTACGTCGGTTCGCGGCGCGGGGTGCCGTACCACTCGAAGATCGGCTACGACTGGACCGGTGAACGGCCGCCCCTGCCACGGTTCTTCGGGCCCGCCGAGGTGGACGCCCTGCTCGCGCGTCCGGACGGCTTCGACTTCCGACGGGACGTATGGCCGCTGGTGGAGAAGGAGTTGGGGTTCGCGCACTACCACCGGCTGTTCACCGTCCACCCGGAGCGCACCAGCGGTGCCTGGACGGACTTCGAGGAGAAGTACGCCGGTGCGGACCGGGCGGAGCGTGAGGTGCTGGTCGCCTCGACGGTGCCCGATCCGGCCGATCGGCTCGACCTCGATGCCCTCGACCGGCCGCTGGAGGGGGTGCGGTATCCGTCGCACGAAGCGCTTCAGGAGGGGCTGCGGCAGTACATCCGGGACGATCTGACGCGGCATCACGATCCCTCGTACAGCCCGGACCTGGCGGTCTTTCTCGGGCTGCTCTCCGTCTACGGGCAGTTGGTGCGGCTCGGTGACATCGGGTCCTGGTGGCACGGATTCTTCAGCTATCTGGCCTCCGGGCCGCCCGGACCCCGGCTGCGGCAGATGCTCGCGCTGTCCCGGGCCGGCCTCCTCAACTTCCTTGGCGCCGACACGACTGTCGCTGCCGAGGACGGGATCTTCCGGGCGCGCGGCGCCAGTGTGCCCGGTGCCTCGGTGGAGGCCCGCGCGCTCGTCGAGGCGCGGCTGCCGGAACCCACTCTGGAGCGCGCCCGAGACACCCTGCTGCGCGAGCTGTACGACGAGGGGACCGGTGTGACCCCCGCGGGGCTGCTCGCCGTGGACCCCGGTGACGGGCGGCTCCTGGACCGGGACGGGCGGCCGCATCCACGGCGCTTCGCGCTCGGGCCGCACACCGAGGCACGGGGCTCCGGCGCGTTCACCAGGCCGCGCACCGGGGGGCCCGCCTTCCGGCAGAACGACGCGACCGCGCGCGCCGCGCTGGCTTTTCTGCGGGCGCTGGACGTTGGCGAGCGCGGCGACGATCGCGATGCCGGGCGCGATACCGGACCGGGGACCGAACGCGGTGTCGAACCGGTCGTCGACCGCGGTGTCGAACGGGTCGCCGATCGCGACGCCGCGGCATGAAGCCTCCTTTATCGCGCGGGTGCTGTGACGCACCGACGAAAGGTTCATCCTCATGACCTCAACGCACGGCCGGGGGCTGCTGCACCTGGCCGCCGCCGTCGACCAGCCCGCGGCAGGCCAACAGGCCCTGTTCGACGCCGACTTGTACGTCGAGTCGGCGCGGCTCGCCGAGAGCGGCGGGCTCGACTTCGTGACGCTCGGCGACTCCTTCGCGCGGCCCGGACCGGACGCGCTCGGAGTTCTCGCCCGGGTCGCGCCCACCACCGCGAGGATCGGTCTGGTGCCCACCGTGACCGTCACGCGCACCGAGCCCTTCTGCGCCCAGGCGGCGGTGGCGACCCTCGACTGGGTCAGCGGCGGCCGGGCCGGCTGGCAGCTCGACGTGCCGGCGACCGAGGCCGATGCCCGGCACTTCGGCCGCCGTCGCGCCGCACGGGGCGACGAGCGGTGGCGGAAGGCCGGTGAAGTCGCCGACGCGGCAGCCCGGTTGTGGGACAACCGGGAGGACGACGCGGAGACACGGGAGCTGGCGACCGGCCGCTTCGTCGACCGGGACGAGCCGGACCACGTCGACTTCGAGGGCGCCACCTTCTCCGTCAGGGGCCCGTCCATCGGGCCGCGCCCACCCCAGGGCCACCCTGTCCGCGTCGTCGACGCCACCGAGGGACAGTCCCGGCAGACCGCGGCCCGGTACGCCGACGTGGCGCTAGTCCGGGCCGTGAGTGCCGCGCAGGCGGGTGCCGTACGGGACGAACTGCGGGTTGCAGCGAAGGACTTGGGGCGTGATCCGGACGGGCTGCGGGTCCTCGCGAGCCTGGTCGTCGATCTGGGCGGCGGTGAGCACGCGGCCGAGCCGGGGCACGGGGGCGGTGGTCCCCGGCCGAGCGTGCACGGCCCGCTGTACCGGGGCGGGCCCGTCGACCTCGCCGAACTGATCACGGCCTGGCACACGTCCGGTGTCGTCGACGGCTTCCATCTCGTCCCCGCCGAGCCGCGCCGCGACCTGGAGCGGCTCGTCAACGGAACGGTGGCGCTGCTCCAGCACCGGAGCCTGTTCCGCACCTTCTACCCCGGCCGCACTCTCAGGGAGCACCTGGGGCTGGCCCGGCCCGCCAACCACTGCGCCGGGCCGGTCAGGGCCACCGGGGGTGCGGCTTGACCGTACGGACGCCGAGGCGCGGGCGGATGCGCCTCGCGGCGTACTCTCCGGGCGTCGACAGCACCACCGTATGGGCCGAACCGGGTGCAGGGTCGCAGATCGAGTTCTCCACCTCGCGCTCGCACCTCGGGTTGAGCGAACCCGTATGGACGGGCTGGCTGAGCGCTGCCCTCGTAAAGATGACATACAGGTTGTGTACGGCCGCGCACAGGACGCGTGGTCCGGGCGTGTGCCGAAGGCGGCGCACGGATTGATTTCAGGGAGTGGCTGGAATGAGTTCATGACGGCGGACGTGTCCGAGGCGTGGCAGGAGTGGCACGATCGGCGCATTGAGACGGTGTCGGCGCCCTACGGGCCCCTCGCACTCGTCGGTACGCACTGGATAGAGGACTTTCCGGACGGTCGACTTCCGGCCGTCCCCGGCCGCTGGACGGCCGACGGTGACGGGATAGTCCTGGACGCCGGGGCCGCGGACGGGCTGACGCTCGACGGTGAGCCCTTCGCCGGGGAGGTCAGGCTGACCGCCGACCCCGGTCCGGCGGGCGCGGCCCGGGTCGGCCTGGGCGAGCGACGCCTGGTCGTACTGGTGCGCGAGGGCAGCTGGGGTGTGCGCGACTTCGACCCAGCCGTCGAGGCGCGTACGGCGTTCAAGGGCGTCGAGGTCACCCCGTACGACCCGCGCTGGTCGGTACCCGGCCGGTTCACGCCGTACGACGGGCGGCGCACCGTGCGGGTCGCGAACGCGGACGGGCGGGAGCGCGGGCTCGGGCTCGGCGGTGAACTGTCGTTCCCGCTGGACGGGCAGGAACAGACGCTGCGGGTGACGGTCGAGGAGGACGGCACTCTGTGGGCCGTCTTCGCCGACTCGACCAGCGGCGACGGCAGTTACCGCTTCCGGTTCCTGCGCCCCGCCGCCCCGGACGCCGAGGGGCGCACGACGGTGGACTTCAATCGGTCCCTGCTTCCACCGTGCGCGTTCGCCGACCATTTCGTCTGCCCCTTTCCCCCGCCGGGCAATACGCTGGGCGTCGCGATAGCCGCAGGCGAGCGCGATCTTCGCTAGAACACCGAATCCCTTGATCAACCCCTGTGAGCCGTACGGGGGTTGAACAACGTGAGGCCGAAAGGCGCCCTTGCGTCGGCCGGTCGAACAGCCGAATACTCCCACCCAGCGCTTGTCAGGGTCACAGCATGTCCGGAATCCGGACAGAGTCGTCCCTGACTGCGCCTCACGGGCCCCGACCCCACGCGGGCCCCCGACTTCCCATGTGGAGGAACGACAAGTGAGGATCAAGCGCACCACCCCCCGCAGTGGCATTACGAGACGGACCCGGCTGATTGCCGTCAGCACCGGACTCGTGGCCGCGGCCGCCGTCGCGATCCCCAACGCGACCGCCGCCGACGTCACCACCTTCAGCACCGCCCAGCTCGCCCAGACGAGCAGCGCGGTGCTCAAGGCCGATATCCCGGGCACCGCCTGGGCCGTCGACGCCAAGACGAATCGCGTTGTCGTCACCGTCGACAGCACGGTCTCCAAGGTGGAGATCGCGAAGATCAAGCGGCAGGCGGGTACCACCGCCGACGCCATCACCATCAAGAAGACCCCGGGCAAGTTCAGCAAACTGATCTCCGGCGGCGACGCAATCTATGCGAGTAGCTGGCGCTGCTCCCTGGGCTTCAACGTCCGCAGCGGTTCCACCTACTACTTCCTGACCGCCGGTCACTGCACCGACGGCGCGGGCAACTGGTGGTCCAACTCCGGTCGTACGACACTGCTCGGCGCGACCTCGGGCTCCAGCTTCCCGACGAACGACTACGGCATCGTCAAGTACGCGAGCAGCTACCCCACGAGCTCGATCTCGGGCACCGTCGGCAGCGTCGACATCACCAGCGCCGCCACCCCGTCCGTGAACACCACGGTCTACCGCCGCGGTTCCACCACCGGCACGCACAGCGGTCGGGTCACCGCACTGAACACGACCGTCAACTACGGCGGCGGCGATGTCGTCTACGGCATGATCCAGACCACGGTCTGCGCCGAGCCCGGCGACTCCGGCGGCCCGCTCTACTCCAACGGCGGCGTCGCCTATGGTCTGACCTCTGGCGGCAGCGGCAACTGCTCCTCCGGTGGCACGACCTTCTTCCAGCCGGTCACGGAAGCCCTGAGCGCCTACGGCGTCAGCGTCTTCTAGGGCCTGCCCTACGGCACCATCGTTTTCCGCACGGCCTGACCTGCAGCCGGCAGCAGCAGGAGAGCCCCCGTACGCAACTCGCGTGCGGGGGCTCGCTCTTGTCCGCCCGTCGGAGTTACCTTCGAAGTACAGGAAAGAAGTACAGGAAGTCTCCCCTGCATACGCCCACTTCGGACCCTGGGGGCCGGCATGGTCGAGGAGCTGGTGACGGCGGGAGTCGCTGTCGCGTCCGCCGGAGCGCTGTACGTGGCGGCTGCGGCGCGGGTCGTCAAACAGTACGAGCGGGGTGTGGTGTTCCGCCTCGGGCGGCTCACGTCGAGTGTGCGCGGGCCCGGGTTCACCGTGATCGTGCCCTTCGTGGACAAGCTCCGCAAAGTCAACATGCAGATCGTGACGATGCCCGTGCCCGCGCAGGAGGGCATCACCCGGGACAACGTCACGGTCCGGGTCGACGCGGTCGTCTACTTCAAGGTCGTCGACGCGGCCGAGGCGGTCGTCCAGGTCGAGGACTACCGGTTCGCGGTCTCGCAGATGGCGCAGACCTCGCTGCGTTCGATCATCGGCAAGAGTGACCTGGACGATCTGCTGTCCAACCGGGAGAAGCTCAACCAGGGCCTGGAGCTGATGATCGACAGCCCGGCCATGGGCTGGGGTGTGCAGATCGACCGGGTCGAGATCAAGGACGTGTCCCTGCCGGAGACCATGAAGCGATCGATGGCCCGGCAGGCCGAGGCGGACCGGGAGCGCCGGGCCCGGGTCATCAACGCGGACGCCGAGTTGCAGGCCTCGAAGAAACTGGCGGAGGCCGCCGGCGTGATGTCCGAGCAGCCCGCCGCCCTCCAACTCCGGCTGCTCCAGACGGTGGTGGCGGTCGCGGCCGAGAAGAACTCGACGCTCGTCCTGCCCTTCCCGGTGGAACTGCTCCGTTTCCTGGAGCGGGCGCAGCAGCCGGCTGGGCAGTCGGCCGGGCCGCCGGTCGCGCCCTCGGCAGGACCGGCGCAGCCGGAGATCGGCGAGCGATCCGAGCGGCCCGAGGGGCTCGAGCGATCTGAGCAATCCGTGCAGGAGCAACTGCCGTCGGCTGCGTCCCTGTTGGAATTGAATCCCCAAGAGGCGAATTCGAGACAGGACTAGACCTCACGGTCCGCCCACTGGTTACTCACTCGTAGTGTTTGCAGTGCGAATACATGTGGAGCGAGTGTGAGATGACCGTGGACAGTCAAGGTGGGTCTGCGGGTGGGGGCGCGCGCCCGTTTATCTACGCGCGTCCTGAAGTCGACCTTGTGTGCTCCCCGGGCGTCTCGGAATAGTGGGTGCCGTTCCACCGGCGACGGAGGTCCCCACAACCTCCGGCCGAACCCCCCCACAGGAGGACGTAAGTTGAAGCACCGACGCATATCAGGGCGCCGTGTCACCGTGGCAGGAGCGGGCATCGTCGCGCTCGTCGCCGCGGGAGTGACCTTCCAGAGTGCGAACGCGAGTGAGGTCGCCAAGACCGCGGAACCCAAGGCCCTTTCGGTCCTGGCGGCCGGAAAGATCGCCTCGACGCTCGACAGGGACCTCGGCGCCGACGTCGCGGGAACGTACTACGACGCGAAGGCAAAGAATCTCGTCGTCAACGTGCTCGACGAAGCGGCGGCCAAGGCCGTCGAGTCGGCCGGCGCCCGGGCTCGGCTCGTCGAGAACTCCGTCGCCGAACTCGACAGCGCCCGTACGACCCTGAAGCAGGACGCGACCATCCCCGGCACCTCGTGGGCGGTCGACCCGACGGCCAACAAGGTCGTCGTCACCGCCGACCGCACGGTCTCCTCGGCCGAGTGGACCAAGCTCACCAAGGTCGTCGACGGACTCGGCGGCACGGCCGAACTCCAGCGCACGAAGGGGGAGTTCAGGACCTTCGTGGCCGGCGGCGACGCGATCACCGGCAGCGGTGGCCGCTGCTCGCTCGGCTTCAACGTCGTCAAGGGCGGCGAGCCGTACTTCCTGACCGCCGGGCACTGCACCGAGGCGATCTCGACGTGGTCGGACTCGTCCGGCGTGATCGGCGAGAACGAGTCGTCCAGCTTCCCCGGCAACGACTACGGCCTGGTCAAGTACACGGCCGACGTCGCCCACCCGAGCCAGGTCAACCTCTACAACGGCAGCTCCCAGCGGATCACCGGCGCGGCCTCGGCCACCGTCGGCCAGTCGGTGACCCGCAGCGGTTCCACGACCCAGGTGCACTCCGGCACGGTCACCGGTCTGAACGCGACCGTGAACTACGGCAACGGCGACATCGTCAACGGGCTCATCCAGACCGACGTCTGCGCCGAGCCCGGTGACAGTGGAGGCTCGCTGTTCTCGGGCAGCAGTGCGATCGGCCTCACCTCCGGCGGCAGCGGCGACTGCAGCTCGGGCGGGGAGACCTTCTTCCAGCCGGTCACGGAGGCGCTGTCGGCCACCGGTACGCAGATCGGCTGAGGTCTTTCCCGCACGCACCATTCCTTCCCCGGGCTGATCGGTCCGGGACGGTCCCGCCCCTGGTTCCCGGGGGCGGGATTTCGTCATTGAGCGAGGCGGTTCGGCGAGGCCGTACACAGGGGCCGTGGCGGCGTCTGCGGCATTTGAGCGCCCGCAGTCGCCCTTGATCAGGTCGCTGACCGGGGCTGATGGGGCTAGAGTGAATGAATCAATCGAACGGAAGTGCGAATCAAGTATCGGTCGATCATCGAACTGGTGATCGATTGTATGGCCGAAAAGGGGTGGCGTGATGGAGGTGCGGCATGACGGGCTTCGCTCATCTGCACGTCGCGTCCGGTTACTCCGTCCGCTACGGCGCCGCCCACCCCGAGCAGCTCGCCCGGCGGGCCGCCGAGCGCGGTATGGGGATGCTGGCCCTCACCGACCGGGACACGGTCACCGGCGCCGTACGGTTCGCCCGGGCCTGTGCGAAGGAAGGGGTCCGGCCGGTCTTCGGCGTCGACCTGGCGGTGGCCGCCCTCGCGCCGCCGCCCCCGGACCGGCGGCGCCGTACCCCGGTGCGCGGCGGCGCCCATGTGATCGAGCCGCCGCTGCGGTTCACGCTGCTCGCACAGGACCGGGCGGGATGGGCACGGCTGTGCCGGATCACCTCGGCCGCGCATGTCGGTACGGCGTCCGGCGCGGCGCCGGTGGTGGTGCCGTGGGAGGCGCTGCGTGAGTACGGCGGTCCCGGTCTGACCGTGCTGCTCGGGCCGCTCTCGGAACCGGTGCGGGCGCTGTCGGTGGGCCGGGAGGATGTCGCGGTGCGGTTGCTGGCGCCGTGGAAGGAGGTCTTCGGGAGTGGGGTCCGGTTGGAAGCTGTTGCGCAGAAACGTTTCGGCGTTGGTCCCGGGTCTCTGCGTCTCGCCGCCCGCACCCTCGCCCTGGCCGATCGCACCCGTACCCCCGCCGTCCTCACCAACGCCGTCCGCTATGCCGACCCCGGCCAGCACCGCCTCGCCGACGTCCTGGACGCCGCCCGGCTGCTGAGGCCCATCGACGGGCGCCGCCTCGATACCGGACAGCGCTGGCTCAAGGATGAGAGAGGAATGGCGGCCGTCGCGCGGATGGTGGGCGAGTGTGCCGGAGCGGACGTTCAAAGGGCCCGCCGTCTGATGGCGGACACCATGGATACAGCGGCGGCGTGCATCGTCGACCCTGCGTCGGACCTCGGGCTCGGTGCCCGGCACTTCCCGGAGCCGTCGCTCTTTGGTGCCGAGCCTCGATCCGGCGGAGCCGCACAGTTGCTGCGCCGGCAGTGCGAGGAGGGCCTGGCCCGGCGTGGCCTCGACCATGACCGCGATGCGCTCGAACGGCTGGCCGAAGAGCTCAAAGTAATTTCCGCGCTGGACTATGCCTCGTACTTCCTCGCTGTCGGCCAGGTCGTGGCCGACATCCGGGCCAAGGGCATCCGGGTCGCGGCGCGCGGCTCGGGCGCCGGTTCGATGGTCTGCCACGTCTTGGGCATCGCCACCGCGAACCCGCTCGACCACCGTCTTCTGTTCGAACGTTTCCTCAGTGTGCGCCGGGCCTCGCTGCCCGACATCGACATCGACGTGGAGTCCGCCCGGCGCCTGGAGTGCTACGACGCGATCTTCGAACGGTTCGGCAAGGAACGGGTCGCGGTCACCGCGATGCCCGAGACCTACCGCGCCCGCCGCGCCCTGCGGGACACCGGCCTCGCCCTCGGCATCGCGCCCGCAGACGTCGACCGGATCGCCAAGAGCTTCCCGCACCTGCGCGCCTCCGACATCACCGGCGCCCTCGCCGAACTGCCCGAACTGCGCCAGCTGGCGGCCGAGGCACACCGGTTCGGGCCGCTATGGGAGCTCGCCGAGGGCCTTGACTCGCTGGTCCACGGCATGGCCATGCACCCCTGCGGAGTGGTCATCAGCGACGCGACCCTCCTGGACCGGCTGCCGGTGCAGCCCACTCCGCAGGGCGACTACCCCATGGCCATGGCGGCGAAGGAGGAGATCGAGGCGCTGGGCAACATCAAACTCGACGTCCTGGGCGTACGGATGCAGTCCGCGATGGCCCACGCCGTCACCGAGATCGAACGCACCACCGGCAACCACATCGACCTCGACGACCCGAAGCAGGTGCCGCTCGACGACGTCTTCGCCTTCAAGCTCATCCAGGAGAGCCAGACCCTGGGCCTGTTCCAGCTCGAGTCGCCCGGCCAGCAAGATTTGCTGTCCCGGTTGCAGCCCCGCGATCCGCAGGACGTCATCGCCGACATCAGCCTCTTCCGCCCGGGACCGGTCGCCGGCGGCATGCCCGAGCGGTACATCGCCGCACGTCATGGGGGCACACCGGCGTACGCCCACCCGGATCTGGAACCGGTGCTCGCCGACACCTACGGCGTGACCATCTGGCACGAGCAGATCATCGAGACCTTCGCCGTGATGACCGGCTGCGACTACGCGCTGGCGGAGATCGCCCGGCGGGCGCTCGGGGACAAGGGCAGACTGCCCGGGATCAAGGACTGGTTCCATCGCCGAGCGCGAGCCCGCGGCTACAGTGCGACCGTGCGGGACGAGGTCTGGAGGACCATCGAGGCCTTCGGCGCCTACGGTTTCTGCCGGGCCCACGCGGTCGCCTTCGCCGTACCCGCACTGCAGAGCGCCTGGCTCAAGGCGCACTACCCGGCGTTCCTGCTGGCCGGCCTGCTCGAACACGACCCCGGTATGTGGCCCAAGCGCGTCCTCGTCGCCGACGCCCGCCGGCGCGATGTCCCCGTCCTGCCCGTCGACATCAACCGCTCCCAGGTGAAGCACACGGTGGAGAAGACGGAAGGAGAGCAGTGGGGCGTACGCCTCGCTCTCTCCGCAGTGCACGGGATCAGCGAGGACGAGTGCGCCCGGTTCGAGGAGGGCCAACCGTACAGATCGCTGTCGGACTTTTGGCAGCGGGGCCACCCCAGCAGACCGACCGCCGAACGCCTCGCCGAGATCGGCGCCCTGACCTGTCTCCACGACGGGCGCCTCACGCGACGCGACCTGCTCCTGCAGATCGCCGAACTCCACCGGGCCTCCCGCACCCGGTCCGCAGGCAAGGGTCAACTGCCCATCGAAACGGGTGCGGTCGGGGGAGCGGAGCCGAGCGGTCTGCCGGAGATGACCGGGCGCGAAGCCCTCAGCGCCGAGTTGAGCACTCTCGGTATCGATGTCTCCCGACACCTGATGGAGCACCACCACCGGCTGCTGCGGGAGATCGGCGCGACCGACGCGGCCCATCTGGCCGGGTTGCGCGCCGGTCAGCAGGTGCTGGTCGCGGGTGTGCGGGCCTCGACCCAGACCCCGCCGATCGCCAGCGGCAAGCGGGTCATCTTCGTGACGCTCGAGGACGGCTCCGGTCTGGTCGACCTGGCCTTCTTCGAGGATTCGCATCCGGCGTGCGCGTACACCGTCTTCCACAGCGGCCTGCTCCTTGTCCGCGGCACGGTCCAGGTGCGCGGCACCCGTCGTACCGTCGTCGGCTCCATGGCCTGGGACCTCGACGAGATCGCCGCCGCCCGCCGCGACAACGGCCCCCAGGCCGCCCTCGCCCTCCTCGGCGAGAGCCGTCCGCGCTCGACGCCCGCTCAGCCGCAGCGGACCCTGGCCAACGGCAGCACCGGCGCTCGCCTGCACCCGTACGCCGACCTTCAGCCCGCCGGCACCCGCTCGGCCGACCTGAAGAAGTTCGGCTACACCAGTCCGGGGAGCGCGGGATGACCACGCGTCAGCGGCACATTGCCCACCTCCATCTGCACGCTGCGCTGAGTGAGGCTCAGTACGACGACGTAATCAAACTGATGTCTGGTATTACGCCGCACGTCCAGGCAGTACCGCCCAACGCCGTCCAGCTTGACCTGACTTCAGCGCTCAGGTACTTCGACCTGTCTCCCTACGACGTGGTCCAGTTGGCGAACATGAGGCTGAAGCTCTTCTACGACATCGACAGCAGCGCCGGGCTCGCGAACAACCGCATGCTGGCTGCCATGGCGGCCGACGCGTCCGCGCCGGGCGACACCACCTGGGTCCCCGACGGGCAGGCCGCCGCCTGGCTGCACCCCCGCCCGGTCACCGCACTGCCAGGGATCGGCCGAGCCACAGCGGACACACTCAACAGATACGGACTGCACGCCATCGGCCAGATCACTGACTTGCCTTCGGCAACCCTGCAGCGGCTCCTCGGCGCAGGCCAGGCACGGCTGTTGGCAGAGCGCGCCCGCGGCCACGACCCCCGTCCGGTCGTCCCTGCGGAACCGGCAGCGCACCTGATCGCCGACCTCGTGCTGGAGCGGGACTGCCTCGACCCCGCAGAGCACCATCGCGCGGTGCTGGGACTTGCCGACCAGATCGGTCAACGCCTGCGCGGCGAAAGCCGGATCGCGAGCCGACTCACCCTCACGGTGCGGTACGCCGACCGCAGCTCCACCACGCGTACCAGCACCCTGCCGGAAACCGCCAATCACTCGCCCGCCCTCGCCACGGCTGCGCTGAGCCTGCTGGCCGGTCTCGGGTTGCAGCGAGCGAGAGTGCGCGCCTTCGTGATCCGCGCAGACAACCTGCTACCGACCGACAGGGCCTACCGCCAGCTCTCCTTGGACCCCGGCGATGCCCGCGCCCGCGCGGCTGAAGCCGCTGCAGACCGCGCCCGTCGACGCTTCGGGCCGGAGGCTGTGCGTCCAGCCGCTCTGGCGAACTGACCGCTTGTGCCGAGAGGGACTGGCTCCTGGCGAAGGAGGCCGCCGCGTTGGGGCGCCGGCCTTGGAACTGCTCGGCTGCGCGAAGGGAATGGTGCTCAGGCCATACGGAGGGCCTGTCGCTGTGTGAGCAGGAGGCTCTGTTGCAGCCGAGTAGGGGTGAGGTAGCGGCCGTCGTGGGTTTCGGCGGCCGATATGGGTCCCGGTGAGGGGGCAACGAGTCGTCGGTCAAGGCGGATTGTGCTTCGAGGGCGTCGCGATGGTGCGCAGTTGACGGGCATGGGTGGACAGATTGATGCCATGCGTCACGCAGAGTTGCCGAGGAGGTCGTCGATGGTTTGGGCGGAGCGGAGGAGTTCGAATCGGAGGTCTCCGTCGGGACCGGTGCGGACGCCGTGGACGGCGGGTTCGGGCAGGGTGTTGAAGTGGAACGGGGCGGAGAAGCAGTAGGCGCCGGTGTCGAGGAGTGCCACGATGTCGCCCGGCGCGAGTGCGGGCAGGGGGCGGGCTCGGGCGATCAGGTCGCCGGCGAAGCAGAGCGGGCCTGCGATGTCCTGGGCCACGAGTGGTCCGGTCTTGTTGGCGCCGGTGGGGTGGTGTGCGCTGACGCGCAGGGGCCAGGATTCGGGCTGGAACACGGTGCGTGCGGCGACCTGGGCGCCGGCATGGGTGATCGCGATCTGGCGTTGCCCGGACGTCTTGGTGTACTCGACGTAGGCGGCGGTGAATCCGTTCTTGGAGAGCAGGGAGTGGCCGAACTCGGTGACGATCCGGTACTCACCGGTGAACAGGGCCGGTGCGTGGGCGCGCAGGCGGGCCACGTAGGTGTCGAAGCCGGGGGCTGTGTTGTCGCTGTCGAAGTCGACCGGAAGCCCGCCGCCGATGTCGATGCCGACGATCTGCCGCCGGCCGAGGTCGGCGTTGACCTTCTCTGCGAACGCGACGGTCTTCGCGATGCCCTGGGCGATCAGGTCGAGCGGGCATCCCTGAGAGCCGACGTGGGCGTGGACCCAGGTCAACCAGGGACGATCCCGGTACGCCCGCAGCAGCCGCTCCATGTTGCCGTCGTCCTCCAGCGCGATGCCGAACTTGGAGGTCGCGGTGGCGGTGCTGCTCCCGGCGATCGAGCCGGCGCCGACCTGAGGGTTGATGCGTACGCCGATCTGCGAGGTCGACGAACGGGTGGCGAGGATGTCGTCGATGCGGTCCAACTCCTGGAAGTTGTCCGCGTTCACCGTGACCCCGAGTTCCAGGGCCTGGCGGAGTTCGGCGCGGGTCTTTGCCGGTGAGTCGAAGACGATTTGTTCCGGTGTGAAGCCGGCGGCCAGGGCCTGGGCGAGTTCCCCGGCGCTGGCTACTTCGCAGCCCATGCCGAGCCTGCGAAGCTCCTTCAGCAAGGGCACGAGGGGGTTCGCCTTCGCCGCGAACGCGTGCAGCACGGGGACCGAGTCCGGGAAGGCTCGCTGTAGCGCGGAGATGGTGTCGGTGACGCCATCGAGGTCGACGAACGCCGCCAGCAGCGCGTCGTCGGGGTGGATGAGCCGCTGCCGTACCGCGGCTGTGAGGATGCGTTCTCGTCGCTGTGCTGCCTGGGAGCCGGTCACCTTGCACCTTCCGGGTCGATGTGATGGCCCGGGCACTCCAGGCTCACAGATCCGAGACTGCCGTGCCGGTGAGGCCGCGTCTTCGTCCAGGCGCCCGGACTTCATGGTGACGAGAGAGGCCCGGGGACAAGGCGCGGCAGGCGACCGGTGCGTTGTTGTGCCGGGGTACGAAGCCGGCCCGGTGCGGCGGTGCGCGGCGACAAACTCAGCGGTCGTCGGAGGTGTGGTGACTCATGAGGCGTAGCTGCAGTTGGGCCAGGAGCCGGGCATCGGGATCGTCCAGTTCGATACCGCACACCTCGCGCACGCGCCGGATCCGATAGCGGAAGGTGTTGGGGTGCACGCCGAGCGCCCGTGATGCCGCGGGTACGTCCGAGAAATGGTCGAGATAGGCGCGCAGCGTGTCGACCAGGGCACCGCCGTGCTCGGCGTCGTACGCCGCCAGACGCGTCAGCTCCACTGGCAGCGGCAGCTCGCGCAGCGTGTCAACGATTTCCGGGCTCCCGGCACGTACCGCTGGAACAGCTCTCCTGCGGTCAGGCTGCCCGTCTCCAGTTCGGCGATGACGCCGTCCCGGAGTCGGTAGTAGTTGTTCGTGTCGATGACGGTCTTCCCGGCGAGGGCGTCCACGGGCAGATGGGGCACGGCGCTGAAGGGGACGGAGACGACCGTCCAGTCGCCGGCCTCCGCGGCCTCCGCCGGAGTGGCCGCGCGTGCCCGGGGGCCGAGGTGGTCGGTGAGGCCTCGCAGGGTCTGGGGGCCGCGCGAGTTGCTGAGCACCACGTCGAGCCCCGCGTTGACGGCCAGGCGTGCGACCGCGCCGCCGATGTTGCCGCTGCCGATGATGCCGAGCGTGTGGTTCATTGCATTTCCTTGCGGTGATGGGGGGGCTGTGTCTTTTGGGTGCGCCGGTTGCCCGCGGGCCGCGACCCGCGGGCAACCGGCGCGCAGGCTTGTTGTGGCGCGCCGATGGGGTGTTCGAGAGTGTGAGGGCTGCGCGGGGGCGTCAGTGCCCGGAAAGGAGCCGTTCTTTCAGGGCCCTGCCGTAGCTCGCGTAGTTCTCTTCCAGCTGGGATCGGGCGGCCTCTATGGTCTCCGCGGCGGCTGTGCCGGTGAACTCCTCGGATTCCGTGAAGCGTGTTCCGCCGTCGCGTGGTTCGAGGACGAAGGAGTGCTGTCCCGTGAGGACGTCGGGAATGCCGCCTTCCCAGACAAACCGTCGCGGCGCCTCGAGGTGGAGGACCGTGAAACTGTATTCCCCGTCGGTCTCGGTCCCCTGCGCCACCTGGGCCCGCAGCTGGGTTCCGGGAAGGATTTCGGTGGGGACATCGATGAAGCTCAGCGCGGGGTGCCACTGCGCGTATGCGGCGAAGTCGGTCAGTTCCTTCCACACGTCTTCGACGGGAGAGGCGATGTCGGTAACTGCGGTGATGACCGGATTGTTATCCATGTTTGTCATGCTTCCTTACGGTTTTCGAGGATGATCTTGCCGCGGGTGTGGCCGCCGGCCAGCTGCTGCTGGGCCTGCGCTGCCTGGTCGAGGGGGAAGGTCCGGTCGACGTGGACGGTGAAACGACCGCACCATCTGAACGATCACTCAACGCCACGATCCGTTACTGGCAAAGATTCAGTCCATGGTAAAGGGGAAGAGCGCCAGTGGGGCTCGATCGAGACTTCGATTCGAGCGGAAAAAGAGTCGATGAAATTGTTCATGACTCTACGGTATGCAGCCCGCGAGTAGGCCCTCAATCACTTACCCGGGTGCCAATTGCAATATTCTCCGACCTGCGATCCAGGTGGCCTGAACACCAGCATAAGTGACACCCAAGAAGACGGGTGCGTCATTGTTTCCTCCCGTGCATGCTGGATTACGTAGCCAGAAAGTTCGAGGAGGAGAAATGGCGAAGGCGCCGCGCATCGCACTGGTCACCGGAGCGACTCAGGGACTCGGTCTCGCGCTGGTCGAGGGCCTGGCACGACAACTGGACGAGGGCGACGTGGTGTACGCCACGGGCAGGGACGGCAAGCGGCTGAAAGAGATCACCGCCGAACTCGCGGGCACTGGTCCCGCCGAGGTCCGGAGCGAACTGTTCGACGTCTCCGACCCCGAGCGCGCACAGCACCTGGCCGACACCCTTGCCGAACGCCACGGTGGAGTCGACATCGTCTTCAACAACGCCGTGATGGGTGTCACCCCCGGCGACGACCCGCGCGCCATCGCCGATGCATACACCCAGGTCAACAACTTCGGCACCACACGTGTGCTGCGTGCCTTCGGACCGCTGTTGCGGGACGGGGGACGCCTGATCGTCGTTGCGAGCACACAGGGCACCCTGTCGTATCTCGCGCCGGTCCTGCACAGCAGGTTCGACAACCTCGCGACGTTGGACGACGTGGACTCCGCGGTCGCGGGCTGGCGGGATGCAGTGCAGGACGGCAGCGCCTCCGGTGGAGCATGGCCGGCTTTCATCAACATCCCCTCCAAGGTCGGCCAGGTGGCCGCCTTACGCACTCTGGCCGCCCAGCGCCGGGAGGACGATCTGGCCCGGGACGTGCTGATCGCATCCGTGTGCCCGGGAATGATGAACACCCGTATTTCGCAGGTGTGGTGGGACGTCAGCGACGCCCCCACCCCGGACCAGGCCGCCGTGGCCCTGCTCGAACTGGTCAAGCAGCCGGTGCGGCCCGAACAGTACGGCGAGCTGGTGCGCGACGGCCAGGTGATCCCCTGGCGCCCCGCCTGACACCTCCCGCGGCCATAGCTGCCTCCCTGCCATGTCCGCACCGACACTCCGCACGAAGGGAAGCATCATGGCGACCACGCTCAAGCAAGCGATCGAGGCCAACAAGCCCCTGGCCGTTCCCAGCGTCTACGACGGAATCTCCGCCCTGCTCATCCGCGAACTGGGTTTTGAGGCGGCCTATCTCGGCAGCTACGCCACCGGCGCCACCATGTACGGCTTGCCCGACATCGGCTACATCGGCCTGGAGGACATGGCCGACCAGGTGCGCCGGCTCGCGCCGATCGTGGACGTGCCGATCATCGTCGACGGTGAAGGCGGCTGGGGAAATCCCCTGCACGCCGCCCACGCGGTACGGGTACTGGAGCGGGCCGGCGCGGCCGGCACCCACATCGACGACCACATCTTCGGCAAGCACATGAAGGCACCCGTGGACCTGGAAACCACACAGCGGACGGCGGACAAGATCAAGGCCTCGGTGGACGCCCGAAGCAGCGAGGACTTCATGGTCATCGGGCGGACCGACGCCTCCAAGCCCGGCGCCTCCGCTGACGTCCAGCTCGCCGCCGTCGAGCGCATGCTCGCCTATCAGGAGGCGGGCGCGGACGGGGTATTCATCGCCGGGATCCTGGACGAGGAGCGCTGGGCTCTGCTGAAGGCCGAGGCCAGGGTGCCCGTCTTCACCGTGGACTTCCCCGGACGCTCCGCAGCCGAGGTCGGCTCCTGGGGAGCGGACGTCGTCCTGTACAGGGCGCTCGGCCCCCTGGCCGCAGCGCACGCCCTGCGCACGGCCTTCCAGACGCTGATCCGCGAGGGATCCACCACGAGCATCGAGTCGGAGCTGGACACCATGCCCGACTTCGACAAGTTCCTCGGCGTCGAACAGGCCCGTGACGACGCCCGCGCCTACGGCCTGCTCGACGACTGAACGGTCCCCAGACCGGCCGACTTGCGAGGACGATCTCGCCCCGGCTCCGCACCTCTTCCGGCGCCAGATGCAGATGGGTCGAACCATGCCTTCTCCAGCCAGCATTACCTACTTTCACGGCGCCCGCCTCATCACCGGCGACGGCCAGACCGTGATCACGGACGGCGGGATCGTCGTCGACGACGGTGTCATCGTCGACATCGGCCCGCAGGAATTTCTCCACGTGCCGGAGAACGCAGCCCGCGTCGACCTGACCGGCAAGACGGTCATGCCGGCGATCATCAATCCGCACGGGCACATCGGCTACCTGCGCGACGCGACCGTCTCCAAGGAGAACTACTCCCGGGAGAACGTGCTGGACCACCTGCACCGACTCGCCTACTACGGCGTCAGCGTCTTCCAGTCGCTGGGGACCGACCGCGACGACGTGGAGATCAACCTCCGCAACGCGCAGCGTTCCGGTGAACTCGACGATCCTGAACTGCCCCTGCTGTTCACGGCAGGGACGGGGCTCGTCGCACCGACTCCGAGCGAGATCAACGGCGGCCCGTACTTCGCCACCGACGTCGTCCACGAGGTCGCGACCGCCGAGGAGGCCCGCGCCACCGTCCGCCAACTCGCCCGCAAGCAGCCCGACGCCATCAAGTTCTGGGTGGACGACCGCTGGGGCACCCGCAACAAGCTGACGCCCGAGGTGTACACCGCGATCATCGAGGAGGCTCACCACCTCGGCTACCCCGCCATCGCCCACATCTTCGAGCTGGCAGACGCCAAGGGTGTCCTGCGAGCAGGCGCGAACGGCATCGCCCACATGGTCCGCGACCCGGGACCCGACGCGGAGCTGATCGAGCTGCTCCAGCGGGACGACGTCTTCGCCTTCACCTCCATGGGCATCCAGCGCACCGCCTACGACACCAGCGGCTGGCTGGAGGAACCCGCACTGACGGACACCGTGTCCGTCAAGGCCCGCAAGGAGGTGGGCGAGCACCTCGCCTCGCTCACCCCCGAGGCAGTGCAGAAGGGCATGGCGGGCTACGCGGTCCTGGAGAACAGCCTGCGCGCCTACGTCGAGGGAGGCGTCCGCGTCCTCCTCTCGGCCGACACCGGCGCGCGCACCCAGTTCTTCGGCATCGCCGAGCACCGGGAGATCGAGTCGATGGTCCGGGCCGGTATGCCGGTACTGCAGGCGATCCGCTCCTCGAGCCAGCTGCCGGCCGAGGTCCTCGGGCTCACCGACCGCGGCACCCTCGAGGCGGGCAAGCGGGCCGACCTCCTCGTCCTGGACGCCAACCCGCTGGACGCCATCGCCAACACCCGCCGCATCTCCGCCGTCTACTTCGCCGGTCACGCCATCGACCGGGAGGGGCTGCGCGCGCGCTGGGCGGCGGAGACCACCGCCTGAGCGTTCGCTTCCCGCACCCTCACGGCCGAGCCATCTCGCACGAAACATCGAAAGGAACGTCTCCTCATGGACATCGTCGACTCGCAGATCCACCTCCACATCACCCTGAACGCCGAGGAAACCCTGGCGTCCATGAACTCCCTCGGCATCCAGGCAGCCGTGATCGACGAGTTCTGGGGCTTCGAGGAGACCGGGCGCGTCAACCCGGGCATCCTGTTGCCGGAGCACCAGGCCTTCCGCGCCACGGCCCCCGGCGCCGAGCTGGCGTCCATCCGCAACCCGGAGCGCTTCTCCTACCTGCTGCGCATCCACCACCGCGACCCGCAGCTCGCCGCCGGCGTCAAGGCGGTCGCCGACGCCCCGCACGCCCGGGCGGTGCGGATCGTCGCCCGGATGGAAGAAGACGTCAAGGAGCTGGCGGCCGGTGCCTACGCACCCGTCTTCGACGCCGCCGCCGACAGCGGCCTGCCGGTCTTCACGATGGTTCCGCGCGTCGCCCCTCTCCTGCGGCCCTACGCGCAGGCCCACCCGGACATCCCGATCATCGTCGACCACGTCGGGATGCCGGAGGACGACACCGAGTTCGAGGACGTGCTGCGGCTGGCCGACCTGCCGAACGTCGCCATCAAGTGGGGTCATGGCCCCGAGCTGTTCCACGCCGCCGAGTACCCCTTCGAGCCGGCCATCGACAAGCTGCTGCGCGTCCTCGACGCCTTCGGCCGTGAGCGGGTGATGTGGGCAAGCGACTACAGCGCGATCAGCGGTGACCACCGCTGGGCTGACGAGCTCTTCAGCATCCGCGAGAGCACCCGCCTCTCTCTCCAGGACAAGGAATGGATCCTCGGCCGGACGGTGCGCACGGTCCTCAACTGGCCGAGCCCCGCCGAGCTGTACACCCCGCCGAAGATCCGCCACTGAGCACACGGCCGCCACAGGCCCGTTCCCGGGAGACCAGGATGATCTCCGCACATGGCGTCGAGCCGCACCCCCGACCCCGCCCGGAACGTTCCGGTCCCGGACCGTCTGTCCGCGCGCTTCGACGAGGAGGCCGTGCCACTCCTTGGTCAGCTCCGCGCCACTGCGATAGCTATGACCGGGAATCCGGCGGACGCGGACGACCTCCTCCAGGAGACCTGCCTGTGGGCCTGGGTGGCCTTCGGCACGTTTACCGAGGGCACCAATCTCAAGGCATGGCTCAACCGCATCCTGATCAACATCTTCATCAACGACCACCGCAAACGGGCTCGTGAGCCGCGCCGACTGTCGGTCGAGGAGACGACCGACGCGCACTGGAGCCGGCGGCATCTCGGTGCGGCCCCGGCTGCCGGCCACCAGTGCGGCGACGGTGCGCTCCAACCCAGCCTGCGCCCGGACCAGGTAGCCGACGAGCCCGTGGCTGATGGCCCTGACCAGCAACGCACCGCTGATGGCTTCGGCGACCAGCACGATGGGCAGTTCGCCGTCGGACGAGCGTCGGGCGATCTCCTCCATGGCGACGACGGTCCGGCCGGTGACGCGGCCTGCGACGAACAGTGCCGCACCGGCCTCCTCAGCCTGTGATCGGGTCGTCCGCCACGACCACGACTTTCACGGGTCGAGTCGTCCGCCGGCCGGGGACGGCTGCCGATAAAGATGCGTTCACGTGCGTTTCCTTACGCCTGAGGGCGTGCCGTGACCTCCGGCGACCTGCGCCGGTACGGTCCGGCATTCCCAGCGCGGTCACGCGGCGATGCCCGTCTCCAGCACGGCGGCCCGGAGCGCTTCGGCGACCCGTACCGTCGCCTCCTGCGGCTGGTCCAGCAGCTTGGCGTCAGCGACCCGTTCGATGGCGGCGATCTGACGGGAGACGGCAGACTGCGTGTAGCTCAGTGACGCCGCGGCGGCCGTGAACGTCCCATGCTCCGCCACCGCTCGACCCGCAGTGAGGTGAGCGAGACATCTCTGAAGTCCATTGACGCCAACGCATGTCACATGGTCCAAACTTTCGTTTGCCTCATGAACGGTCGCACTCCTACGGTGTTCACGTGAGTTCGCGTGCCAACCCCTTTCGGTTCCTCCCACACCACGGCAGAAGTCGCGTTCGTCGCCGCCGACCCCACACAGCGGCTGAGGAACGTGTCCGAGTGCTCGCCGGGGCTCCCTGATTCCGCGCCCGCATGCGTCCATGCATCCCACGTACATCTGCACTGCACATCGCTGCGGGAATCGAGGTTCCTCATGTCCGACCTGGTCCAGCGCGAAGAGCTCGGCGCCTTCCTCCGGTCTCGCCGTGAGGCCACCGACCCCGTATCGGAGGGCTTCCAGCCAGGGACCCGCCGTCGGACACCCGGGCTGAGACGGGAGGAACTGGCCCAGCTCGCGGGGCTGAGCGTCACCTGGTACACGTGGATCGAGCAGGGTCGTGACATCAGTGTCAGCCGGCAGGTCATAGAGAGCCTTGCCACCGCGCTGCGGCTCACCCAGCCCGAGCGCGCGCATCTGTTCACCCTCGCGGGCCTTGCCCTTCCACCGAGCGGCCCCCATCCGCGGAAGATCGACCCCCTGCTGGAGCGGCTGGTGCAGGAACTGCACCCGAGGCCGGCGTACGTGATGACCCCGTGGTGGGACCTGCTGGCGTACAACGACGGCTATGCCGAGTTGCTCGGCGGCCTCGACCAACGGCCCGAGGGCGAACGGAACATTCTGTGGCTCATCTTCATCGAGTCGCGCGGTTCCGAACTCTTCGTGGACTGGATGGGGGAGGCCCGCTCCCTGGTCGGCCAGTTCAGGGCGACCCTCGCGCAGTATCCCGACGATCCGCGCGGACCCGAGCTTCTAAAGACCATGCAGGAAGCGTCCGACATGTTCTGCGAGCTGTGGGACGAGGGGGGAATCAGCCGTTTCACTTCGTCCCGGAAGAAAATCCGGCATCCCCGCCTCGGCCGTATCGACCACGATTACGTGAAATTGGCCGACGCGCATGACGAGCAGCAGTCCCTCATCGTTTTTCTGGAAGTCGAGAGGACAGACGAGGACTGACCGTCTCCCATATTTCCCCATAGCCACGCAAAACAGAAACGCATGGTGTGCGGAGCCCTTTCCATGGCCTCCGCGAAGCCGACTCAAGACCACTACGGCTTGGCCCTTGGGCAGGTCGTAAAGCTGAAGAGCGGGACAATTCGCCCGATCCTTGCGGTAGCGACGCCGCCAGGCGTCCTTGACGGGCCGACACGGCCCGCACACTTCAAGGTCGGGCGGCCCACCCCCGACACCGCCGTCTCAAGGTTGGTCCATTGGGGACGAAGACGCTGGGGTCGGGGAATTACTCGATCGCCGACAAACCGGGGTTGTCCGGGTGCTCGCTAATCCACGCCAGGCCGATGGGGTTCAGGTGGTGGCGTGCTCGCGTGACCGCGACGTAAGCTCAACTCGGCGCACTCGGATGGCAGTCAGCAAGGCGCACGGCGGGCGGCAGCCCCAGCCGACGGCGAGGTGAACCCCGTTGCTCAGCCGGCCACGCGAGCGGCCCAGCCGGCCGGAGTCCGGCCGAAACTGTCTCTCGGTCAGGGTGGTCCTCCGACTGACAGCCTCTGCTTCACCTGCGATCACGAACCGCTTGGTACCACGTACGCGGCGGTTGCCGACACCTCGGGGGGAGTACGGGCCGCCAGGGGTCAGCTGAGTGATGGGCGGTCACTCGCAGATCCGGCCGCCGCCTCGGCCCCTCTGCTCACGGGGGTCTCACCTCGAAAGACTTGCACCTGACACTAGCGTCAGGTTTTACCGTTGCGGCTGAAGTTGCAGACCGGCGCCGGGAGTTGGCCGTCGACCGGTCTGGATCAGTGCCGCCGGGCCAGTGCCTGTGGCGACCGCTCCCCCAGTCCAAAGAGGAGAATCGTGCCCTTCCATCACATCTGCATCATGGTGAGCGATCTGGACCGATCGGTGCCCTTCTATCAGGACCTCCTGGGATTCAAGAACGTGTTGTTCGAGAGTGCCGAGCCCGGAAACTGGTTCGACGCCTCGACGCTCGACGACATTCTTGGCGCGAAGAACGCGGCGACCCGGATCGTGATCGTCTCCGACGACTCTGGCGCGACGCTGGAACTGCAGCAGGCGGCCAACCCGATCACCACCAAGGCTCCGGACGAGTACCTGCGCTACGGTGCGACCGGCATCACGGAGCTGGCGCTCACAGTGCCCGACATCGATGACCTCTTTCAGCGTGTCAAGGCCGCTGGTGTAGAGGTTCAGACCGACTACATCTGGACCCCGATGCCCGGACTTCGGTCTTTCCTGTTCTACGACCCCGACGGAGCACTCATCCAGGCCATGGAAGTCTCGGACGACCAATCCGCGTAAGTGAGGCGATGCCCAACGTACTCGCCTGATTGAACCGCTTTGCGGCTGGTGGAGGCTGTGATGTGTCCCGGGTCTGATGAAAGTCACCTTGCTGGTTCCCGGCACTCAATGAGCTTCTTCGGGGTCAAGGCTTCGGCGTAGTCGTGTGACGCCCGGTTCGTGGCGATCTGTCAACTCAGCGTGGCCCCGGAGTATGACAGGCGCGGCTTCAAGATAGGGAGTTCGCACGCCTCGTGACCCGAGTGGAAGGCCGGCCTGCCGACGCGTCATCACTGATCCCGACTGCGCTTGACCAGCTCCGCGAGCAATCAGATGCCGTTTCCGAAGAGGTCCCGGGCCTGCTGGCGCGGCTGGCCGATGTGTCGGACCCGCGGGATCCGCGCGAGGTGCGCCACCACCTGACCGTGGCGCTCGCACTCACCGCGTGTGCCGTGCCGGCCGAGGCGACCTCGCAGTACACGCTCTGGAGCCGGAAGGTCGGCCAACTCGAACCCGACACCCCCACCACCGTCACACCGGCCACCCGGCCGATGGCCGCGGGCGAGAGCCCGAACTCAAGGTGACATGGCCCGCTTTGCAGGCCATGCAGTACCTCGGCCTCGTCGAATTTGGCGACAGTTTGAGCACCCTCGGGCGCACGGTGTTGACAGTCACGCCGTAGCCGCCCCGCACACCCCCCCCACAGCCGCAGAGGCGGATGTCGGCCGGACACCTGGCGCCCGATGCCTCCGCGGCACCCGATCGATATGGATCACAAGTGACACGCACACGCATACGTCCGAGAGCGGCCGTCACCACTCTCGTGTCCCTCCTCGCCGGAGCCCTGACCGTCATGGCGGTCCTCTCTCCCACCTTCGCCGCCGACGCCAACTCCACTGGGAGGGGAGTCAGTTACGGTGACGGCACGTACATCGTGAAGCTCGACGGCCAACCCGTCGCCGGATACAGGGGCGACCTGCCGGGGCTGAAGCGGACGGCGCCTGCGGCGGGCAGGCGGCTCGACGCAGACTCCGCCACGGTCGAGAAGTACGTGGCGCACCTGGACGACCGCCGGGAGCGGGTCCTCGACGCCGTGCCCGGCGTCGAGACGCTCTACGACTACTCGTACACGTTCAACGGATTCGCCGCCGAACTGACCGGCCGGCAGGCCGCGAAGCTGACTTCGACGCCTGGGGTCGTCTCGGTGACCCGGAACACGGTCGCCCAGCTGACGTCGACGGGGCCGAACGATAGGCCGGGGGCGGTGGGCCGGGCGGAAACCCACATCCGGACCGCGGCCGACGGCCGGGACGGGGCCCAGGGCGAGGTCCCGACTCCTGCGGCCCAGCAGCCGCCCTCTCCCGACGATGTGAGCCGCTCGCGGGGCGAAGGTCTTTCAGGGGCGCGATCAGCCCTCACCGGACCCGCAGCCGTCCGAACACCGCACACCCCGGGCTCCAAGGCGCCCCGTGCATCCCGCCCCGCCCAGTTCCCCGACATCCCCCGTCTCCTGGGCCTCTCCGGCGACAAGGGTCTGTGGGCGAAGGCGGGCGGCCCCGAGCACGCCGGAGAAGGCGTGATCGTGGGGATCGTGGACACTGGGGTCGACCCCTCGAACCCGATGTTCGCCGCGCTGCCGGAGCCGCGCCCCGACGCCGGGGTAATCGCCAAGAAGTGGCACGGCGTCTGCGACCCGGGTGAAGACCCCGCGCGCAAGGTGACCTGCAACAACAAGGTGATCGGCGCGCAGTGGTTCGGTGCGGGCGTCCCCGCGGACCGCGAAGACACTCCCTCGCCGTTGGACACCAGCAGCCACGGCACGCACACCGGCAGCACGGCCGCCGGGAACTACGACGTCGCCGCGTCGGTACCCGGCGGCAACGCCGAGGGCAGGCTCAGCGGTATCGCTCCGGCCGCCCGTCTCGCCTTCTACAAGGCGTGCTGGCCGGGCTTCGGCTGCCCGACCGCGGACCTCACGGCCGCGATCGACAGGGCCGTGGCGGACGGCGTCGACGTCATCAACTTCTCCCTCACCGGCACGCTCACCGAGCAGCCCGACATGGAGGCCATGTTCAACGCGGCCAGGGCGGGCGTGTTCATCGCCGCGTCCGCCAACAACGGCGGCCCGGACTCGGTGCACCACACCGGCCCGTGGGTCACGACGGTCGCCGCGGCGACGCACGACACCCAGTACACCGCTTCCCTGGTCCTCGGCGACGGCCGCCGCTACACCAGCATCAGCCTGAACCCGGGGGTCGACTCGGCCCCGCTGGTCGAGGCAGCCGCCGTACGCAAGGACGGCTCGGACGCCGGCAGGGCCGCGCTGTGCGCGTCCGGCACGCTCGATCCGGCACGGGCGAAGGGCAAGATCATCGTCTGCGACCGAGGCGGTGACGGCATCTGGACAGACAGCAAGGCGGACGAGGTCTTGGCGGTCGGCGGCAAGGGGCTCGTGGTCACCAACACGCCGACCTCCGATCAGCAATTCTTCGCGTACCTCTACCCGGTGCCGTTGATCCAAATCGGCACCGAGGACGCGAAGGCGGTCCACGCGTACGCCTCCGCCGCCGGCGCGACCGCCCGGTTCACGCCCACGAAGAGCAGCCACCAGGCCACCCGGGAGATCACCTCCTTCTCCTCCAGTGGCCCGGACCACTTCAGCGACGGCGACCTGCTCAAGCCTGACATCGCCTCCTTCGGCGAGACCATTCCGGCGGGCGTGGTGCCCGGCAGCACCAGCTACTACCCCGGCCCGTTCGGCTTCGCCGACGGCACGTCGATGTCGTCCCCGCACATCGCGGGCCTTGGCGCCCTGCTGCGGCAGCTGCACCCCGACTGGTCGCCGATGGAGATCAAGTCGGCGCTGATGACGACGGCCACGACCACCGACGAGAACGGCGACCCCATCGGCCGCGCCCTGGCCGACTCCGCCTCGCCCCTCGACTACGGCGCGGGCCTGCCCCGGGTCACCCGGGCGGCCGACCCCGGCCTGGTCTACGACTCCACCTCCGCCGACTGGACCGCCTACCTCTGCGCGATCGGCCAGAAGCCGGCCACCGAGGACAGCGGCGACGCCTGCGCCACGGCCCCGAAGACCGACCCCAGCGACCTCAACTACCCGTCTATCGCGGTCGGCGACCTGCTGGGCAGGCAGACGGTGACGCGCACGGTCACCAACGTCTCGGCCCAGACGGCCACGTACAAGGCGAAGCTCCAGACCCCGCCGGGCTTCCGCGCCGAGGTCACCCCGAAGCGGCTGACGGTCGCGCCGGGCGAGTCGGTGTCGTACAAGGTGGCGTTCGAGCGTACGAGCGCGGCCCACGACACCTGGTCCTTCGGCTCCCTGACGCTCAGCGACGCGCACGGCCACCACGAGGTCACCAGCCCGGTCGCCCTGCGCGCCGTAGCGTTCTCCGCCCCGGACGAGGTCACGGTCACCGACGGTGACTCCGCGACGCTGAGGACCGGGGTCGACTGGAACGGCGAGCTGACCGCGAAGGCGTCCCTCTACACCGGCGAGAAGACCACCGGCACCCTCACCGGCACCGACCAGGCCGACTTCACCATGAGTCAGCGCACCAACGACGCCGTCGTGAAACACCGCGTCCATGTCCCCGGGGGCGCCCCCTTCACCCGGTTCGCCATCACCTCCGCGGACCACGTCCCCGGCAGCAACCTCGACCTGTACGCCTTCGACACCGACGGCAACCACATCGGCGACTGGGCCGGCCCCGGCTCCGACGAGCACGTCGACCTGCCGCCCGGCGACTACGACGTCTACGTCCTCCAGTACGAACTGCCGGCCGACACGACCAGCCAGCAGTACACCCTGTGGAGCTGGAAGGTCGGCCAGGGCACCCCGGCCGTGACACCCACGGTCACCCCGGCCCAGCAGCACGTCTCAGCAGGCGACCGCCCAGAGGTCACGGTGGCGTGGCCGGACGCCACACGCGGCCAACGGTACGTCGGTGCCGTCGAGTACGGCGACGGTCCGACCACCCTCGGGCACACGGTTCTGACAGTCACGCCGTAGCCGCGACCCGGTAGCCGTCGGAGCGAACCGGTGGTGAGCGATCCGCCCGCGCACTCCCCAAGTGCGCGGGCAGATCGCGTCGGCCCGAAACGAGGAGGAGTACGGCGGGTCCGGCGGCGAACTGGGCCTACCAAAAACGCAGCTCAAGAAACGACCGCTGCTGGAGTACCAAGGCGGTCGGCGCACGGGTGGGGGGCCTGTCAGGGCCTGTAAGCCCATGCCCTCACTCACCTCTGTGATCCGTAGATTCCTCGATATCGGCGGAGATTGGGACTTTCGGATCCCGGGCAGTCGCAACCGTACCCACCACACAGTGGTCTTGACCGGCCCGCACCGTTTTGATCGAGGAGTCCTCGCATGCCGAAGCAGTCCGCACCCCAGGAGCTTGCCGCCATCGCGCCGAAGCTCGTCGAGGTCACCAACGATGTGCTCTTCGCCGACGTCTGGGAGCGCCCCGGGCTGTCCCCGCGCGACCGCAGCCTGGTCACCGTGAGCGTGCTGGCCGCCCTCTACCGCTCCGAGCAGCTCGGCTACCACCTGGGCGTCGCCCTGGACAACGGCCTGAGCGTCGAGGAGCTGTCCGAGGCCATCACCCACCTCGCCTTCTACGCGGGCTGGCCCAACGCCATGACCGCGATCAACCAGCTCAAGAAGATCGCCGACGACCGTAACGACTGACCGCGCTGACGCCCAGCACCCCCTCACGATGAAGGAAAAGAGCCATGGAACACATCACCTCCACCCCCACCATGAAGGCCCCGGCCGAGCGCTTCACCGGCGACGTCTACCTCAACATGATCGAGTCCCCCACCGAGCCCGCCCGCCTCGCGGCCGGCCTGGTGCGCTTCACTCCCGGCGCCCGCACCAACTGGCACTCCCACGCCAACGGTCAGGTCCTCTATGTCACCGACGGCGTCGGTCTGGTCGGCACCCGTGACGGCAGCGTCGTACGCATCAGCGCCGGGCAGACCCTCAAGTGCCCAGCCGGCGAGGAGCACTGGCACGGCGCGACGGACACCAACCTCATGGCGCACATCGCCCTCGTGGTCGGTGACGGCAACGGCGACGGCACCACCTGGCTGGAGCCCGTCACCGACGCGCAGTACGACGCCGCCCTCGCCGGCAGCCACTGACCGACCGGCCCGCCCGCCCCTCTCCCACGCC
Organism: Streptomyces sp. NBC_00576; assembly: GCF_036345175.1. Classification (NCBI taxonomy): domain Bacteria; kingdom Bacillati; phylum Actinomycetota; class Actinomycetes; order Kitasatosporales; family Streptomycetaceae; genus Streptomyces; species Streptomyces sp. NBC_00576. The sequence continues at coordinate 8,872,869 of NZ_CP107780.1, forward strand.
AACCCGCGCGGGAGGCAGCAGGCGAAGCCCGAGCGTCATGCCGGGGGCGGCCGCGGTCTCTCCTCGCGGGGCGCCGGCCGGGCACCGTCGCCCAGAGGGACAGGTCCAGATCGAGGCGGCTGTTCATATCCAGCTCGAACCGGTCGTACGGATTCGTGGGTCCAGAACAGCGGCGACAGCGCCGGGCGGTCCGCGTCGCGGTGAGCTTGTCCGCCCACTTCGGATCGGCAAGGATCTCCTGCATCAGCAGCGTGTTGACGTGCACCAGCGCCGACTGGAGCAGGTGCAGTGCGAGCATGCGGCGTTCCCGTTGCCCGGCCAGACCGACATCACGTCCGGTGCCGTGCCCGAGCTCAGCTGGGTTCGGATCTGCTGCTGGTACTGATCGGTGCCGGTGACGGTGTAGCGGACCCTGACGCCCGGGGTTGGCCTTCTCGAACGCCTTGACGACGGCATCGATGGAGCCCTGGTCCTGCGACGCGAGAGTGAGGGTCTTGGATCCGCCCGAGCCTCCGCCTGAACCAGCGCCAAGGTGCGCCGGTCGACAGACGAGCTCGGCCCGCTCCTGCCCCGTCTCGCAAGCCTTCTACGAACGCAAGAGAGCCGAGGGGAAAAGCCACAAACAGGCGATCACAGCCCTCGCTCGACGTCGTCTGAACGTCTTATGGGCCTGATACGCGACGGTCGTACCTTCGAGCCCACCGCACCGTCGCCCGCGATCGCACTCCTCTGAAACCCACACAGCCTGTCACCGACACCAGTTGACAACTCCATGGGGAATCAGTAGCCGGTTTCTCCTGCGCTCGCGGACTGCGCGTGCGCCGCGATGCGGCTGAGGTGGTGAGCGCCGTAGGCGTTGGCTTCGGATATCCGGCGGTGGCTCTGTTCGGAGGTGCCGTCGCGGGTGTCGAGGACGGCCTGGAGCGTTCGGACGTGGATCCAGCCTCCGAGGACCAGGCCCCACATCTTGAGATAGGGGACGCCGCCGGCATAGGCGTCACGTCGGCGGCCCTCGGTTGCGTGGTCCAGCAGAAGGACGGTGACGTCTCGAATCGAGGCGAGGGACCGCGTCATTCGCTCGGCCGTCGCGACGGCTACCGGGTGCTCGGCTTCGGCTAGATGTCGGACATCGGTCTCGATCATGTCGAGCACGCGGGAGGCGGTGCCGGCTCGATCTCGCAGAATCTTGCGGCCGAGGAAGTCGTTGGCCTGGATCGCGGTGGTGCCTTCGTAGATTGCAGCGATGCGGACGTCGCGGTAGTACTGGGCGACGCCGGTGTCCTCGATGAAGCCGGCGCCGCCATGGACCTGGACGGCGTCGGAGGTGATCCCGATGGCTTCCTCGGTTATCCAGCCCTTCACGACGGGGGTGAGGAAGTCGGTGAGCTCGAAGCTTTCGGCGTCGCCGGCGAAGGCTCGGTCGAGGTGGATGCTGGTTTGCAGCATCAGTCCGCGCATGGCGGTGATGATGCCGGCCGACGAGGACAACAGGCGCGCTACGTCGGGGTGGCGGGCGATGGGTGTGCCTTCGGGCTCGTCCAGGACCTTGCCCTGGACACGATGGTGGGCGTAGTGCTGAGCCGCCTGGTGGGCGCGGTCGGCGATGCCGAGGGCCCAGATGCCGGCGCCGAGGCGGCTGAGGTTCATCATCACGAACATCGCCGGGAGCCCCTGGTTCAGTTCCCCCAGGAGAAAGCCGGTTGCGTCCTCGTACTGCAGGACGCAGGTCGGGCTGCCTTTGATGCCCATCTTGTGCTCGAGTGCGATGGGGGTGACCCCGTTCGCGTGGCCCGGGTGGCCATCGGCGTCGGGAAGGAATTTGGGGACGATGAACAGTGACAGTCCCCGTAGCCCTGCCGGTGCGTCCGGCGTTCGAGCGAGCACGAGGTGCACGATGTTCTCGGTCAGGTCGTGGTCGCCCCAGGAGATGTAGATCTTCTGGCCGCTCACACGCCATGTCTGATCGTCCTGCGGTCGAGCGAGGGTGCGGATTGCGGCGAGGTCCGTGCCGGCCTGGGGCTCCGTCAGGTTCATCGTGCCGGTCCAGCGGCCTTCGACCATCGGCTCGAGGTAGACGGATTTCTGCTCGGGTGTGCCGGACCAGGAGATTGCGGCGACGGCGCCTTGGGTCAGTCCGCTGCACATGGCGAATGCGGGGTTCGCGGCGCTCCACAGTTCGGTGAGAGCTGCCGAGACGATGCGGGGAGCGCCGCCGGCTTGGACCGGTGCACCTACGCTGCTCCATCCCGCCCCGGTGAACTTCGCGTAGGCCTCGCGCATGCCGGGTGCGGTGACGACCTGCCCGTTCTCGATGCGCGCTGCGACCCGGTCGCCGGAGACGTTGGTGTCCTGCAGGACCTCGGCGGCCAGTTCGGCGGCCGGCCACAGAATGGCCACGACGTCGTCGATGTCGTATTCGCCGTTGGTCACGTCGGCCAGGTGCTCGGCGCCGTTCATGACGCGGCGCAGGAGGAACTCGTACTCATTGATCGGTGGGGTGTAGCTCATGGCGGTTCTCACCGTTCTCGACGCGTGGACAGGGGCGGTTGGGCACAGCGCCGCACCGTGGGGGAGGTTTGTTCAGGGGCCGCGGTGAACCGCGGGCCGGGGTCAGAGCCGGGCGGCGAGCTCAGTGGCCTGCCGGATGGCTCGCTTGGCATCGAGCTCGGCGGCGACGTCGGCGCCGCCGATGATGTGGACCGGGCGGCCCAGCGCTGCGAGCGGTTCGATCAGGTCGCGGACCGACTCCTGGCCCGTGCACAGGATGATCGTGTCGACGTCGAGTACCCGTGACTCGGTGGTGCCGTCGCCGACGGCGACCGTGATGTGCAGGCCGTCGTCGTCGATCCGGTCGTAGGTCACACCCTTGACCATCTCGACGCCGTCGTAGCCCGCGCGGCGGGCGAGGACCGCCGAGGCGGCGAAGTCGTCGATGGTCCGGTCGACTTCCCTGGTCGACATCGCCTTGGGGGCTCGGAACGGAGTGATGGGCGACTTGATGTCCGACGCCGCCCGCTTGAACGGATGGTAGGCGTAACGCCCGGCGTGGAGGATCTGCATCACGATCTTGCCGTCGTGCTCGTGCACCGCGTCGGTCACGATGCGGTGCTTGTCGGCAGACCGCCTCGACGTCATCTGCGCTCCGAACGGGAGCAGCCAGCCACGCCAGTTCGGTGCATAGCCACCGGTCACCGACAGGGCGACGCCACCCTTCGCGCGCTCGGCGAAATAGGCCGCGAGTTCGGGCAGATGCTTGGCGCGGTCCTCCATGCCGGTGTGCATCGACCCCATGACGACGCGGTTGCGCAGCGTCGTGTGGCCCAGGTCGAGGGGTTCCAGCAAGTGCGGGTACGGGTTCACGGTGCTCACTCCCGGGAGGGTGTCGTGCTGTGGAGGCCGGCGATCGCTTCGGCCTGGATCTGAGAAAACTGGGCGCCCATGGCTGCGGCGACGGCGGTCGCCGCCGACAGAGGCCGCACCATGACGGTGAACCCGCTGATCAGTCCGGCGTCGTTCGTGCGGATCAGGTCGATGCCGTTCAAGCTCGTCCCGTCCACAGACGTCTCGAAGAGCAGCGCCCCGCCGTGGCCGTCGAAGTCCGCGAGCTCACGGACATAGCGGAAGCCGGCGAAGACCCGGCCGACCCCACGCAGGATCGCCGCGACGATCGGCCTGCCCTCGTAGGGCTTGAACGCAACGGGGCTGCGTAAGACGACGTCCTCGGCGAGCAACTCGCCCAGCGCGACGAAGTCGCCGGCCTCGACGGCGGTACGAAAGGCGCGCATCGAACAACCGGTGGTGGAACGGCCTCGGGCTGACCGGTCCGTGTCGTGCTGATCGCGCTGACGGTCCTGACCTGCCTGAGCGCCCTGCTCCGGGGCGTCGGGGCTCATCGGTCCGTCTCCTCGGGCGCCAGCCGCTGCAGAATCTCGTCGCACCAGGCCAGCCCGGTCTCCTCGGCCAGCATTCCCCCGCGCAGCACGAGCCAGGCACCCATCTGGTCCGGGCGCAGGGCGTCGGGGTCGGGATAGAAACGCGCGGCGCTCTCGGCGTAGTAGGCGAGGCGTTGTTCGTGCACCAGGCGGCGGGTGCGGACATCTTCGACGATCGCAGTCGGGTTTCCGAATGGCAGGGCACGCAGTTTGATCGCGAACTCGCTGCGCAGGTACTCGACCGGCGTTGCCTGGGATGTCCACACACTCAGCTCATCGCGACCAGCCGATGTCAGAACGTAGACCTTCTTGTCGGGTCGCTCGTCCTGGGCCACGGTCTCGAACTCGACCCAGCCGGCGCGCTCCATCCGGCCCAGCACCTTGTAGATCTGCTGGTGGCTGGCCGTCCAGAAGTAACCGATCGATGCGTCGAACCGACGCGCCAGGTCGTATCCCGTGGCGGACTTCTCCGCCAAGGACACCAGAATCGCGTGCTCCAAAGCCATGGGCGCACCGTAATATGCAAATCGATGCTGTGCAACTAGATGCATATGGTGCCGTGAGCTGAGGTGGACCGCGCCGCGACTGACCAGGGCGGCCTCCAGCGGCCGTGTCGCACCGGTCCGTGTCGGCTGATCTGGCTTCCTGACGTGACCGAGGATCATCCTGCCGGTAGCTCGAAGACGGGCGGGCGTATGACTCATGTCGTCTGCGATACCGCTGCGCTGGGACCGTTGAGGGGTCTCGAGCTGCCCTTCGACCATCTGTTCTCCACGCAATCCGGAACAGCCCTGCGCGGTCGCGTGCGGCACGCCGCCGGAGCCCGCCGCAACCGCGGCCGCCACCGGCGTTCGATCAAGCCGTGTATCGGCACCGCGATACCGTCGAACGCGGGATCAACCGGCTCAAGCGCTACCGCGCCGTGGCCACCCGCTACGAGAAACTCGCCGTCCGCTACTTGGCCGTTCTGCCCATCGCCGCGATCAACGAATGGCTCTGACCACTTCAAGCCCGGCCAGCGTTAACAACGCTCGTGATCAATACAGCTAGTAACTACAGCCGCAGGCCGTGATCTTTGAGTCGTCGCCGGTATGACCAGGCCTCGGTGTGGGAGCGCGGGTGCGGGGTGAAGGTCAGGTCGGAGTGCAGGCGCCTGATCTCGTGGACGCTCAACGGGATCAGGCCGTCATCGGGGTCCGCAGAGCCCCCTTTTGTGTCCTCGCGGTGGCCGCGAGGGACCGTTCCAGCTGTAGTCCGCGTACCGGCTCCAGGTACACGTCCCGCGTCACCTGCTCGCTGCGGTGGCCGAGCATGTCCTCGACCATCTGCCAGACCTGCCCGTACACCTCCTCGTAGTGCAGGCGCTGGGCCGCCGTCAGCCCGAGTCGGCGATCCAGCGCGTTGTGCAGCGAGATCAGCATCCGCAGGGCCATGGAGTGCCGGAGCATCTTCGGGGTTGCGAAGACCTCGAGCCCCGCGTCCGCACAGCGGTCGCTCGCCCGCTCGAAGACCTTCGTCCAGCTCGCGCACTCCTTCGGCAGGCCGCTCCCACGACGCCCTCGCCAGCGATGACATCCATGCCGCCCAGCTGATCATCCGCGGGCCGGCGGCGCCGAAGCGGCGGGCGGCCGCGAGGCCCAGGCCCGGGCCGGCGCCGCCGAGAGCGAACGTGGCCATGGTGGATCCTTCGCCAAAAGGGGCGGGCGGCAGGAGTGCTGCGTCTCCGGGTGGTGGAAAAGGGGGACGGGTCAGAGGGTGAGGAGCACCTTGGTAGCGCGGCGTTCGTCCATCGCCTTGTAGCCCTCGGCGGCCTGCTCCAGGGGCAAGGTGAGGTCGAAGACCTTGCCCGGGTCGATCTTGCGGTCCCAGATGAGCTGGATCAGGTCGGGCAGGAACCGGCGCACCGGGGCGGGGCCGCCCAGGGTGTGGATGCCGGCGAAGAACAGCTCGATGCCGGGGATGGACACGTCGTAGTTCACGCCCACGTAGCCCAGGTGCCCGCCGCCGCGGGTGGCGCCGACGGCCTGCATGAACGATTCCTGCGTGCCGACCGCCTCGACGACCGAGTGCGCTCCCAGCCCGCCGGTGAGTTCCTTGATTTTCGCGACGCCCTCGTCGCCTCGCTCCTCGACGATGTCGGTCGCGCCGTAGTGGCGGGCCAGCTTCTGCCGCTCGGGGTGGCGCGACATGGCGATGATCCGCTCGGCGCCCAGCTGCTTGGCGGCCAGGACAGCCATCAGGCCGACGGCGCCGTCGCCGACGACCGCGACGGTCTTGCCGGGGCCGGCCTCGGCGGCGACAGCGGCGTACCAGCCGGTGCCCAGCACGTCGGAGGCGGCCAGGAGGTCGGGGATCAGCTCCGGGGCGGGCTGTCCGGGGGTGGCGACCAGGGTGCCGTCGGCCAGCGGGATACGGGCCTTCTCGGCCTGGGTGCCGATCCCCGCGTGGACGAACTCGGCGTGCACGCACTTGGACTGGAAGCCGGCCTGGCAGATCTCACATGTGTTGTCTGAGATGACGAACGAGCCGACCACGAAGTCCCCGGGCTTGACAGTCGTCACATCCGAGCCGACTTCCTCGACCACGCCTACGTATTCGTGCCCCATGAGCGTGTGGTCGGCGGGCTCGATGCCGCGGTACGGCCACAGGTCGGAGCCGCAGATGCAGGTCGCGGTCAGCTTCACGATCGCGTCGGTGGACTCGATGATCTTCGGGTCCTCGCGCTCCTCGACCCGGACGTCGCCGGCCTTGTGCATCACTACTCCACGCATGTGGGATCTCCTTGTCGTTCGTCGGCGCTGTCTGCGCCGGCTGGTGTCCAGGAAGGCACAGGACCGCCCGCGGCTTGTCCACCGCCGTTCCTGCTGCTGCGGAGCCCACCGGAAGGGCCCAACGGCAGTCGTGGTCCTGGCTGTGTACCAAGACAAGCGGCTGCCTCCCTGGCGAGGAAGGTTGCGTTTATGGGGGGTATAAGTTCAACCTCCCTTCCCGGCGGTGGGCGCCTACCGTGGAGGGCATGGTTCAGCGACCCGACAACCGTTCTGAGATCCGGGACTTCCTCGCCACCCGGCGCGCCAAGATCACCCCGGAGCAGGCCGGGCTGCCCGCCGGCGGACGGCGCCGCGTCAAGGGACTGCGGCGCGAGGAAGTCGCGGTTCTGGCGGGCGTGAGCACCGAGTGGTACACGCGCCTGGAGAGGGGACACGTCAGCGGTGTCTCCGATGACGTGCTCGACGCGGTCGCCCGCGCGCTGCGCCTGGACGAGGACGAACGTACCTACCTCTTCGATCTGGCCAGGGCCGCGCAGCCGGCCAGCCGCACACCCCGGCGCCGCAAGGCCGACGGCGTCCCGCCCCGTGTCCAGTGGTTGCTCGACTCCATGACACTGTCCGCGGCCTTCGTCACCAACGGCTGCCTGGACATCGTGGCTACCAACGCTCTCGCCCGCGCCCTGTTCGCGCCGATGTTCGACGGTGCGGCCGTGAACGAACGCGGCCGCCCCAACTTCGCCCGCTACTACTTCCTCGACCCCGGCTCACATCACTTCGTCGCCGACTGGGACGGCGCTGTCGCCACCACCGTCGCCCTGCTGCGCGCCGAAGCCGGGCGCTCCCCGCACGACAGGGCGCTGCGCGCTCTCATCGGAGAGCTGTCCACCGTGAGTACCGACTTCCGTACTCACTGGGCCGCTCACGACGTGCGCATCCACCACGGCGGCGTCAAAAGCTTCCATCACCCCGACGCAGGCCCCCTGGAACTCACCTACCAGCCGCTGGACCTGCCCCTTTCCGTCCACGAGGCACACTCCTTGACCATCTACACCGCCGAGCCCGGAACTCCCGACGAAGACCGGCTCAAGCTCCTCGCCAGCTGGACGGCCTCCCCTGCCGGGCACCAGAAGCCCCCCGCGACCCGCGCCGATCAACAAGACAAGAAGGCCGACACCCGCGACCCGTCCCGGTGATGCCAGGCACTCGACCAATCAAGATCCATGGCCGGTTTTGGGGTAGCCAGAGCCAGAAGGGTCCGCCGGTGTTTCCTAGGCGGTCGCTGATGGGGGGAACCCGCTCCCACGGCACCTCACCTGCGGCGATCATGTTTCATGAGGCGTCGCAAACGGCGATCCAGTGGCACACCGACCGCTTCCGCATCGTGCCCCAACTCGCCGAGGCGCTCACCGTGCCGACGCCCGCGGTGCGCAAGCGAGGTTCGGCCTGGACCGAGCTACCCCGGCCTGCGAGCGCAGGTACCGACCCCGTCGGACACGTCCGCCTCTGGCGCTCGTGCTGGACGCACAGCTGGACTCCCTAGCCGAGGCCGGGGTGACCCGGAACTTCTCGGAGTAGATCTCCACCCGCCTTCACACGCCCCGAGTTGGAGACCGCCGTGAAGCCCGCCGGGGAGATCCGCTCCTCCGGCGTCGCCATCACGCTCGTCGTCCACGAGCACAAGCGGCTCGGCCGCGGCATCGATCGCGCCATGCTCGCCGAGGAGCTGAGGGCGAGGGACGTCGGCCGGGGTTCTCACCGGGGAGCTCAGGCCGATCCGGTAGCTGACGAGCAGGCAGCCCGCTTCGACTCTGGAACCTCGCATGAGACTCATTTTGCTTGCTTCGCACGGGGCACGATCCCCAGCGGTTCTGGGAACTCGGAACCACCTTGCGGGCCGGATGCTATCGCTGGACGCTCATGAGCTCCGTTGGTGGGCCGCCGCTATGCGGGGTGGTCGCTAGAAGTCCCACCACTCGTCGGTTTCGAGGTCAGCCCCCGAGTTGGTCGTACGCCGGTGTTGGGCCGAGTACGGCCCCACGAAGGGACAAGATCTTGAGACGGAGCGCTGTGTCCCATGTGTGAGACAAGTTGGCAATCTCCAGGTCACCGATGCGGTATGGGACATTCCATTTTTGAACCTACAATCCGGGCCAAGGGCATCCGGGTCGCGGCCCGCGGTTCGGGCGCCGGCTCGCTGGTCTGCCACGCGCTGGACATCGCCACCGCCAACCCGCTCGACCACCGTCTTCTGTTCGAACGCTTCCTCAGCGTGCGCCGGGCCTCGCTGCCCGACATCGACATCGACGTGGAATCCGCCCGACGGCTGGAGTGCTACGACACGATCTTCGAACGGTTCGGCAAGGAACGGGTGGCGGTCACCGCGATGCCCGAGACCTACCGTGCCCGCCGGGCACTGCGGGACACCGGCCTCGCCCTCGGTATCGCCCCGGCGGACGTCGACAGGATCGCCAAGAGCTTCCCGCACCTGCGCGCATCCGACATCACCGGCGCCCTCGCCGAACTGCCCGAGCTGCGGCAGCTGGCCGCAGAGGCCGACCGGTACGGACCGTTGTGGGAGCTGGCGGAAGGCCTCGACTCGCTGGTCCACGGCATGGCCATGCACCCCTGCGGAGTGGTCATCAGTGACGCCACCCTCCTGGACCGACTGCCGGTGCAGCCCACGCCACAGGGCGACTACCCCATGGCGATGGCGGCGAAGGAGGAGATCGAGGCGCTGGGCAACATCAAACTCGACGTCCTGGGCGTGCGCATGCAGTCCGCGATGGCCCATGCCGTCACCGAGATCGAACGGACCACCGGCAACCACATCGACCTCGACGACCCGAAGCAGGTGCCGCTGGATGACGTCTTCGCCTTCAAGCTCATCCAGGAGAGCCAGACCCTGGGCCTGTTCCAGCTCGAATCACCGGGCCAGCAGGACCTCCTCTCCCGGCTGCAGCCCCGCGACCCGCAGGACGTCATCGCCGACATCAGCCTCTTCCGTCCCGGCCCGGTCGCCGGGGGCATGCCCGAGCGGTACATCGCCGCCCGGCACGGCGGTACACCGTCGTACGCCCACCCGGACCTGGAACCGGTGCTCGCCGACACCTACGGCGTGACCATCTGGCACGAGCAGATCATCCAGACGCTGCATGTGATGACCGGCTGCGACCTGGCCCTCGCGGAGATCGCCCGGCGGGCGCTCGGTGACAAGGACCGGCTGCCCGCGATCAGGGACTGGTTCCATGGCCTGGCACGCGCGCGTGGCTACAGCGCGGCCGTCCGGGACGAGGTCTGGCAGACCGTCGAGGCCTTCGGCGCGTACGGCTTCTGCCGCGCCCACGCGGTCGCCTTCGCCGTACCGGCCCTGCAGAGTGCCTGGCTCAAGGCCCACTATCCGGCGTACCTGCTGGCCGGCCTGCTCGAACACGATCCCGGGATGTGGCCCAAGCGCGTCCTGGTCTCCGACGCCCGGCGGCGCGGCGTGCCGATCCTGCCCGTCGACATCAACCACTCCCGGGTGAGGCACACCGTGGAGAAGGCAGACGGAGATCAGTGGGGTGTGCGACTCGCCCTCTCCGCCGTGCGCGGCATCAGTACGGAGGAATGCGCCCGGATCGAGGAGGGTCAGCCGTACGGATCGCTGTCGGACTTCTGGCAGCGGGGCCACCCCAGCAGACCGACCGCCGAACGCCTCGCCGAGATCGGCGCCCTGAACTCCCTCCACGACGGTCGCCTCACGCGCCGCGACCTGCTGCTGCAGATCGCCGAGTTGCACCGGCAGTCCCGCAACCGGACCGCGGGTTCGGGCCAACTGCCCATCGACACAGGTGCTGTTGGAGGAGTGGAGCCGAGCGGACTGCCGGAGATGACCGGACGCGAAGCCCTCAGCGCCGAGCTGAACACCCTCGGCATCGACGTCTCCAGGCACCTCATGGAGCACCACCACCGCCTCCTGCGCGAGATCGGCGCGACCGACGCCGCCCACCTGGCCGGACTACGGGCGGGGCAGCAGGTGTTGGTCGCCGGCGTACGGGCCTCCACCCAGACCCCGCCGATCGCCAGCGGCAAGCGGGTCATCTTCGTGACGCTGGAGGACGGCTCCGGTCTGGTCGACCTGGCCTTCTTCGAGGACTCGCATCCGGCGTGCGCGTACACCGTCTTCCACAGCGGCCTGCTCCTTGTCCGCGGCACGGTCCAGGTGCGCGGCACCCGTCGTACCGTCGTCGGCTCCATGGCCTGGGACCTGGACGAGATCGCCGCCGCCCGCCGCGACAACGGCCCCGAGTCCGCCCTCGCCCTCCTCGGCGAGAGCCGCCCGCACCCGACCCCCGCCCAGCCGCAGCGCACCCTGGCCAACGGCACGACAGGGGCCAGGCTGCACCCGTACGCCGACCTTCAGCCCGCCGGTACCCGCTCGGCGGACCTGAAGAAGTTCGGTCACACCAGCGCGGGTTCTGCAGGCTGATATGTCTCTCACGAGACACTGAAGAGCCGCCGAAGGGCCCCCGGTTCCGGCCTACGACCGGCGGTCGGTGTCGCCGTCGGGGGCGGCGTGGGCCAGGCCCGTCCGGTAGGCGATGACGACGAGTTGCGCCCGGTCACGGGCCTCCAGCTTCGTCATGGCGCGCTGCACATGGGCGCGGACGGTGAAGGGGCTGAGGAACATCCGCTCGGCGTGTTCGAATTAAGTTCGATATATTGGTTGCAGGGCGGGTGGACCGCCCCGGCGGATGGAGGCGGGTGGCGCGCCACGAGGCGCCCGCGTGCGATCCCCCCGTATCGGCTGGTGAACTCCGGGGGTGAGGGATGGTCACACGTCAGCGGCACATCGCCCACCTTCACCTGCACGCCGCACCGACCGAGCCTCGGTACGACGACGTAATCGAACTGATGTCCGGTGTCACTCCTCATGTCCAGGCCGTCCCGCCCGACGCGGTCCAGCTCGACCTGACTTCGGCGCTCCGCTACTTCGACCTGTCTCCCTATGACGTCGTTCAGCTGGCGAAGATGAGGCTGAAGGGGCTCTACGGCATCGACAGCAGCGCCGGGCTCGCGGGCAACCGCATGCTCGCGGCGATGGCGGCCGACGCGTCCGCGCCGGGAGACACCACCTGGGTCCCCGCCGGGGAGGCCGCCGACTGGCTGGGTCCGCGGCCGGTCACCGCGCTGCCCGGGATCGGCCGCACCACGGCGGAGATGCTCCGCAGGTACGGCCTGCACACCATCGGGCAGGTCGTCGACCTGCCGGCGGGGACTCTGCAGCGGCTTCTCGGCGCAGGCCCCGCCCGGCTGCTGGCCGAGCGTGCGCGTGGCCACGATCCCCGGCCTGTCACCCCTTCGGAACCGGCGGCGCAACTGGTCGCCGATCAGGTGCTGCCACAGGACTGCCTGGACCCGGCGCAGCATCACCGGGCGGTTCTGGGGCTTGCCGACCGGATCGGCGGGCGCCTGCGCGGCGAACGGCAGACCGCCGGCCGGCTCACCCTCACGGTGCGATACGCCGACCGCAGCTCCACCACCCGTACCCGCGCGCTGCCGGAACCCACCAACCACTCACCCGCCCTCGCCTCGGCTGCCCTGGGTCTGCTGGACGCCCTCGGGTTGCAGCGAGCACGGGTCCGCGCCTTTGTGATCCGCGCCGACGCCCTGCTGCCGGCCGACAGTTCCTACCGTCAGCTCTCCCTTGACTCCGGCGACGCCCGTGCCCGCGCCGCCGAAGCCGCCGCGGACCGTGCGCGACGGCGCTTCGGGCCGGAGGCCGTACGACCGGCGGCTCTGGCCGACTGACTGCACCGGGGTACTGACGGGGGTACTGACGCGGCTCATCCTCAGGGGAGAGGGTTTCCGCGTCGGGGGGCGACGGGCCACGGCCACGGCCTCGATGCCCTCGGCGGGTCGCCGCGGCACCGCCCTTCGTCCTGTGTCGCCTCGTCGGTACGGAGGTCGGTCGCGACCTGCACGAGAAGGCGTCCGGCATCGACCGGGGGCGGATGGCGCCGAACACTCGTGCCGCCCACTTACCATCGCCGTGCGCTACGCCGACCACCCCGCGGAGACCCGCAGTCGCACGCTCAGGGAGCCGACCGCGGACTCCCCGGCGCTCACCCGTGCCGCCCGTGCCATGCGCGAGACGCTCACCTCGCGGCTCGCCCGAGTGAGCGGACTCGCCCTGCACGCAAAGGGGTTGACGTCGACCGAGCCCGGGTCCCAGCGTGTCGGCCCACTATCACAGTCTCCGGCTGCGCCGGAAGTTTTTACTGACGCGTAACTTCCCACATCGCGCTACTCACTCGTAACTTGACGAGTGAACAGCATCCTCGTGATCCGGATCACAGGGCGTAGAGCCGTCGTAACTCCCTTGAGCCGCAAGGAGATCACTCGATGCTGCCCTGGAAACGCGCACTCAGACCTCTCGCCGCACTGCTGCTGGCCGCCGCGGCCACCGTCGTGCCCGTCGCCACCAGCGCGCAGGCCGCGACACAGACCGACACGCAGGCCGAATCCGCCTCCAGCAGCGGCTGGAACGACTACTCCTGCAAGCCGTCCGCCGCCCACCCACGCCCCGTCGTCCTCGTCCACGGCACCTTCGCCAACGGTGTCGACAACTGGCTCACCCTCGCGCCGTATCTGAAGAATCGCGGCTACTGCGTCTTCTCGCTCGACTACGGCCAACTGCCCGGCGTACCCCTCTTCTACGGCCTCGGGCCGATCGCCAAGTCGGCCGAGCAGCTCGCCACCTTCGTCGACAAGGTGCTCGCCGCGACCGGCGCCGCCGAGACCGACCTCGTCGGCCACTCGCAGGGCGGCATGATGTCCCGCTACTACCTCAAGTTCCTCGGCGGCGGCGCCGAGGTGCACACTTTGGTCGGTGTAGCGCCCAGCAACCACGGCACCACCCTGAACGGCCTCACCAATCTGCTGAAGTACTTCCCCGGGGCCGAGGACCTGCTCTCCACGGCCACCCCCGCCCTCGCCGACCAGGTGGCCGGGTCCGCCTTCCTCACCAAGCTCAACGCGGGCGGTGACACAGTCCCGGGCGTCCGCTACACGGTCCTCGCGACCCAGTACGACGAGGTGGTCACGCCGTACCGCAGCCAGTTCCTGAGCGGATCCAACGTGCACAACGTCCTGATCCAGGACCTCTGCCCGCTGGACCTCTCGGAGCACGCCGCCCTCGGGCTGCTCGACCGGATCGCGTTCCACGAGGTGACGAACGCCCTCGACCCGGCGCACGCCACCGCCACCACCTGTCTGTCGGCGATCGGCTGACCCCGGTCAACGAACTCCGCCGGGGCCTGGCACGGCCTGAGCCGCCAGTCAGGCCTCGGAGGCGCTGTTCGTTCCACGGGCACGCGCGTGCGTGCGTCCACTACCGCCGGACGCCTGTCCGGCGGGCCTCGACGGCTGACGCACTTCAGCCGTCGGGCCACCACGTGCGTGCGATGTCCTTGCGGACCTCCGGACGCTCGGTGATGCGTTCGTCGGCCTCGTCCCGCACGCGGCGGGCGTCCGACTTCTTCAGGGGCTTCTGCACGGTTACGCGGCGCATGGCTGCCTCCTTCGGTCCACCGGGTTCCGCGTTTTCACGGAGATAGACCATTTCCGGGAGGGTGACTCATCGGCGCCGGTCTGTCAGTGGCGGCCGTCACGATTCGATTGTCAGTGGTGGGTGTCACTCTTGCCCGTATGACGAACACCGACTGGGACGCGGAAGCGGCCACCTTCGACACCGAGCCCGACCATGGCCTGCGCGATCCGGTCGTGCGCGAGGCCTGGGCGGCGCGGCTGCGGTCCTGGCTGCCCGACCGCCCGGCCGACGTCCTCGACCTGGGCTGCGGCACCGGCAGCCTGTCGCTCCTCGCGTCCGAGCAGGGGCACCGTGTCACCGGCGTGGACCTGTCCCGGGCCATGGTCGAGCAGGCCAGGGGCAAGCTGGCCGGCCGTGACGCGGTGTTCCTCGTCGGCGACGCGGCGGCGCCGCCGGTGGGGGAGGAGCGCTTCGACGTCGTGCTCGTACGGCACGTTCTGTGGACGCTGCCCGATCCCGCGCGCGTACTGCGCCACTGGCAGGGGCTGCTCAGGGCCGGCGGGCGGCTGGTGCTGGTCGAGGGAGTGTGGGGGACGGTCAGCCCGGTCGGCATACCCGCCGACACCCTCGCCGCCCTGCTCGCGGCCCTGGCCGCCGACGTACGCGTGGAGCGGCTGTCCGGCGACGCACGGCTGTGGGGGCGCGAGGTCGAGGACGAGCGGTACGCGGTACTGGCCCGCCTGTAGGCACGCCGTCCGTAGGCGCGTCCGCCCGTTCAGGCGAGCAGCTTCTCGAAGCCGTCCTCGCGCGCCAGCGACTCCAGCTCGTCGAGGGCCGCCACGGCGGCGGACGCGGCCTGCGGGTCCGACTCCGCCAGGCCGCTCTCCTCGAACTCGTCCTCGTCCAGCCGCCGTACGTCCGTACCGTCGGCGGAGCGCCACAGGTCCAGGTCGAGATCCTCGACGACCAGCTCGGTGCCGGCGAGTGTGGCCGGGCGGGCAATGTCGCAGTACCAGCCCTTCAGCGTGCCCGTCGCGGCGCGGACCTCCTTCACCGAGTACCAGCGGTCCCGCCAGTAGTACTCCGTGAACACGTCACCGGGCTCGAAGCGGACGAAGCCGAAGTCGCGGACTCCGTCGCCTGCCCAGGCGGCGCGTACGGCGAGGCGCGTGCCGTCGTCGTGGAGCAGCTCGGCGGGGTAACTGATCTTCGTGCGGCCGCCCTTGACCAGGACGACGTTCACCGTGGATGTGGATGTGGATGTGGATGTGGATGGGGCTGTGGCCTCAGGTGAGTTCGCGGACATACCGCACCTCCGTTGCGCAGTTCTCGTAGCCGAACCAGTTGTTGATCGCGAGCATCGGGCCGTTCCCGGCGTCGTTGCCCGTCAGGGCCTCCGTGTACCCGGCGGCGCGGGCTCGGTGCAGGGAGTCGTTCTTGGCGAGCTTCGCGAGGCCACGGCCACGGAAGTCGCGGGCGGTGCCGGTCATCATGGTGCCGTAGCGGGTGCCACCGTCGGTGCGGGCCAGACTGAAGGCGGCGGGGCGGCCGTCGAGGACCGCGACCGAGGTCAGCTCGGGGCTGGTCAGGGGGTGCTGCCAGGTTTCGCGGAGCCAGGCCTCATAGTCCGTGAACTCGTAGGAGACATCGCTCGGTTCGTCCGACATCGTCTCCGAGTCCAGGGCGAACAGGGGGCGCGGGTCGGCGGAGAAGTCGGAACCCTTGCGGAGTTCGACGCCGGGCGGGGGATCCTGGAGCGGGGGCAGCTTGCCGTTCGCCAGGTCCAGGCGGAGGAAGTGCGCGTTGCGGCTGGAACGGTAGCCGTGGCGTTCGGCGAAGGCACGGTTCTCGGGGGCGTCCAACACCCAGGCGAAGGATCTCGTCGCCCCTGCGGCGGTGAGGTGCCGCTCGGCGGTGCGGACGAGGAGCGTGCCGGCGCCGCGCCGCATGTGCTCCGGGTGCACATACACGTTGACGTATCCCTGGCCCGGCTCCTGGCTGTCGTGGACGACTCCGGTCTGGGCGGTGCCGAGGATCTCGCCGTCCTCCTCGGCGACCAGTGCCTGGTAGTGGGCGTCGGGGTGGGCGTGCGCGATGTCGTACGCGACGCTCTCCGGTGTGAACAGGAGGAAGGGGAGGGCGATACGCCGGACGCGGGCGAAGGCCTCGACGCCGGCCCGGTCTTCGGTGCGGAGGGCACGCACGGTCACAGTCATGAACTCGGACGTTACGCGGGGAGATACGGCGGGTGCCTCTCATTTTCCGGCCGGTACGGGACAATCGCAGCGTGACTCTGAAGATCCGCATCGACGACAGCGCGCCGCCCTACGAGCAGGTGCGCGCCCAGATCTCCGAGCAGGCCCGGGCCGGGACGCTGCCGGTGGGGTACCGGCTGCCCACCGTGCGGGGCCTTGCCGAGTCACTCGGTCTGGCCGCGAACACCGTCGCGAAGGCGTATCGGGCGCTGGAGTCGGACGGGGTGATCGAGACGCGGGGGCGTAACGGAACGGTGGTCGCTCCCGCGGGCTCGGCGGCGGAGCGAGGCGCGGCGCTGGCTGCGCAGGAGTACGTGGAGCGGGTTCGGCGGCTCGGGTTGGGGTCGGATGTGGCGCTGGCCGCGGTGAAGGATGCCCTGCGGGCGGCTTACGAGGGGTGAGGTGTGAGGGGGTAGTTCTTCGGCTGCGGGGCGGTGGGGCTTGTCGCGCAGTTCCCCGCGCCCCTGTAGGCCCCCGGCGACCACAAGTACAGGGGCCCCGCCTCCTACAGGTACAGGCCCGCGTCCGCGCCCTCTCTCGGGTCCGGGACCGTCGTGGGAGTTGTGCCCCTGCGTAGGGCGTAGAGCTCGGCCAGGGTTGCGCCCTCGCGGGCGATTCCCTCCTCTGTGCCCAGCCACGTTGTTGCCTCTCGGCGGGTCAGGGGGCCCACCTCGATGCGGGCCAGGCAGCGGCCGGGGCGGACGACGGCCGGGTGGAGGCGTTCCAGGTCCTCGTTGGTTGTCACGCCCACCAGGACGTTGCGGCCCTGGCCGAGGAGGCCGTCCGTCAGGTTCAGCAGCCGCGACAGCGCCTGGCCCGCCGTGTGCTTCGCCTCGCCCCTGATCAACTCGTCGCAGTCCTCCAGCAGGAGCAGGCGCCAGCGGCCCTTGCCCGTGCCGTCCTCCTCGCCGATCGCGATGTCCATCAGATAGCCGACGTCGGAGAACAGGCGCTCGGGGTCCAGTACGCAGTCCACCTGGCACCAGTCCCGCCAGGAACGGGCCAGCGTGCGCAGCGCGGACGTCTTGCCGGTACCCGGCGGGCCGTGGAGCAGCAGCAGGCGGCCCGCGATCTCCTCCGGGGTCGTCTTCATCAGACCGTCCATCGCGTCCGCCACCGGTGCCGTGTAGTTGGCGCGGACCTCGTCCCACGTACCCGCCGAGATCTGGCGGGTCGTGCGGTGCGGGCCCCGGCGCGGGGACACGTACCAGAATCCCATCGTCACGTTCTCCGGCTGGGGCTCGGGCTCGTCCGCTGCGCCGTCCGTCGCCTGGTCGAGGACCTTCGCGGCCAGCTCGGGGGTGGTCGCCGTCACCGTGACGTCGGCGCCGCGGTTCCAGCGGGACACCAGGAGGGTCCAGCCGTCGCCCTCCGCGAGGGTGGCGCTGCGGTCGTCGTCGCGGGCGGCGCGCAGGACGCGGGCGCCCGGCGGGAGAAGGGTCGCCCCGGACCGTACGCGGTCGATGTTCGCCGCGTGGGAGTACGGCTGCTCGCCCGTCGCGAAGCGGCCGAGGAACAGCGCGTCGACGACATCGGACGGGGAGTCGCTGTCGTCGACGTTGAGCCGGATCGGCAACGCGTCGTGTGGGTTCGCAGACATGCCGCCATGATCCGGCACCCGGGCGCGGTGCGCACCCGGTTTCCGCAGTGCGCGCCGAGTGCCGGCGAGTGCGGTCTCTTCGGCCCGCGCGTCCGATACGTCCCTGTTCTGTTACCGGGCTGTGTACTGCGGAGGCCTGCCCTCCGCCCGTACCCCGCCGTTACTGTTGCCCTTGATGGGACGTCATGGGTGGAATTCGGGGGCTCGGCGGTGGCAGCTCACCGCCCTGCTCGGTGTGGGGGCCGCCGCGCTGGCCCTGGTCCTGACCCTTCTCAACACGCTGCCGTCGAACGGCGGCAGCACCGCGGGCACCTCCCGCGACGGCGACAAGGTGCACGGCACTCCGTCCGCCTCCTCGCCCGCGTCGTCGGAGCCGGACGTCGGATGGGGCTTCACCCACACCCAGTTCAGCGCCGACGAGGGCGACGGGGCGGCCGTCGACCGGGTCGAGGGGCTGCTCTCGAAGGACGCCGGGTTGCCGCAGAACCAGCACATCATGGGCTGGGGCGCCGGCAACCCCGAGCCGGTCAAGGGGCGTTACGACTTCACGGAGATGGACCGCCGCGTCGACTTCATGCGCGCCTCCGGCGCCACCCCGGTGGTCACCCTGTGCTGTGCCCCCGACTGGATGAAGGGCGGCAAGTCCGGCTCCGGCAACACCGATTGGAGCCAGTCCGCCCTGGAGACCGCCCCGGAGCGCGCGCACTACAAGGACTTCGCCGCGCTCGCCGCGACCGTCGCCAAGCGCTATCCCGACGTACGCCACTTCATCGTGTGGAACGAGTTCAAGGGCTTCTGGAACAACACCGAGGCGCGCTGGGACTACGAGGGCTACACCGAGCTGTACAACCTGGTCCACAAGGCGCTGAAGAAGGTCGACAGGGACATCATGGTGGGCGGGCCGTATCTCGTCATGGACAGCCTCGACCCACGGCAGAAGCCGGACGCCTCCACGACCTTCAAGGGCCCCTGGGGCGCCATGGACCAGCGGATCCTCGACGCCTTCGACTACTGGAACGCCCACAAAGTGGGCGCGGACTTCGTCGTCGTGGACGGCTCCAGCTACACCCAGGACGACGACCTGCTGCCCGACGAGTTCGCCGCGACCGACAAGTTCACCGCCGTCGGCAAGTGGGTGCGCGCGCGGACGCGCGGACTGCCCCTGTGGTGGGCCGAGTACTACGTCGAGCCCGCCGACGCCAACGACGACCGCGCGGGCTGGTCCGAGACCCGGCGTGAGGCGGTCCAGGCCGCCGGCCTGATCGCGATGGTCAAGGGCGGCGCCTCCTCCGGCTTCTACTGGAACCCCGAGGAGGAGCAGGGCACCGACTGCGCAGGCTGCCTGTGGACCCCCACCTCAAGTGGCAGCGGGGGAACGGCACTTCCCATGTACGACCTCGTCTCCCGCTTCGGCGCCGCCTTCCCGCCGGGCACGGAGTACGAGACTGTCCCGGTGGCCCCGGACGACAAGCCCAACGTACGCGTACTCGCCGACGACAAGGCCGTCCTCGTCGTCAACGTCCTGGACCGGCCGATCAACGCTCAGGTCGACGGCAAGCGGTTCAAGATGGGGGCGTACGAGGTGAAGTGGCTCAGCCGTTAGTCCACTGAGCCACCTCGACTCGCCCGTCTGCACGGCTACTTCATCGTCAGGAACCGCTGCACCAGCGAGGCCAGCAGTACCGCCAGTAGCGGCAGCGAGAACCAGAAGCTGCTCTGCAGCCAGCGGAGTTGCCGAACCCCCGGCCGTACCGCGACCCGTACGGCCTCCCGGGCCGTGAGCAGCAGGATCAGGGCGACGGCCGCCAGGCCGCCCACCACCGACCATGGTGTCCACGTCACCTGGGGACCGATCGGACCGGGATCGGGCTTCGCGAGCTTCCCCTCCGGTTGCTGGCGCAGCGAGTACATCGTGACGTCGGAGTTGACGAACACCTTCTTCAACTCGTTCCGGCCGTCCAGGTTCTGGAGCAGCCGGTGCTCCCAGGACTTCGAGTAGCCCACGTCCAGCTGGAGGTAGACGACCTGGCTCCGGTTGACCATCAGGTACGAGTGGGGGCCGGCGTCCTTGAGCGCCTTCACCAGCCCGGACACCAGCACCGGGTCGGCCGGTGCGAGCGTCGGCACGTACTGCACCTTCTCCATGTCCTTGGCGCCCCAGGGCAGCGCCGGCGTGACGTTGTCGACGAGGTCGTTGCTCAGCCACAGCAGCTGTACGGTCGGATCGTCGTGGGCGTACACGTAGTTCATCGCGGTGACCTCGCCGGGGCGCGTCCGTTCGAAGGGCTCGTTGCCCCAACGGGCTACCAGGAAGCCGCCCATGAGGATCAGGCCCGCCATCAGGGCCGCCAGCGGGGCGAGGCTGATCCGGTCCCGCTCCTGTTCCTTCGCGGTGATCCCGGTGCGCGGGAAGAGCGCGAGGGCGGCGAGCAGGGCGGCGCCGGGCAGGGCGAACATGAAGACGCGCAGGGCCATTTCGCCGCCGTACGACTGCATGCCGAAGCCCAGGAACGGGACGAAGGTGAGGACGAGCAGGGAGCGTTCGCGGTACTTGTGGTCGCGGCGGCGCCACCAGCCGTAGCAGGCGAGGGTCATGACCCCGCCGGCCAGCAGGACGCGGGTGTAGAGGACGAGCTTGTGCGTCGAACTGCCGCCCTCGATACGGCCGGAGACGCTCGACGACACATTGCCGCCCACTCCGCCCATCCCGCCGAAGAGTTCGTCGAAGTGCCCCGACCAGTACGGCTCGGCCATGAAACCGACCCACACCGCGACGATGACGCCGAACAGGATGGGCAGGCCCCGCAGTTCGGACTTGCCGACCATGACCAGGACCGCCAGCACGCCCAGCATCACGAACGGCGTCAGCTGGTGGGCCGGGACCGTCGCCGCGAACAGGGCGATCAACACGGCCAGCAGTACGGCCTGTTGGCGGCGGTTGGTGGGCTCGACCTCCGCCTCGCCCGGCCGCATCTTCGCCCACAGCACCCGCGGTGCCCGGAACCACACCAGCAGGATCGCCACGAACACCAGATAGAGGAGGTAGGTGAAGCCCTGCGGGGAGAAGTAGTCCTGGCCCACCCAGCCGCTCAGGACGAAGATCCACACGCCGGTCCACTTGGCGCGCCAGCTCGCCCGCAGTGCGCGCGTCAGCAGGAACAGCGGTGCCAGATAGAGGAGTTGCATGGTCAGCGGCCACCAGCGGATGACCTCGGTGAGGTCGCTGACCCCGCATGCCTTCGCCACGAACGCGGCCCCGGCGAAGAAGCCCGGCCAGCTCCAGCGCGCGTCCAGGTCCGGTACGGCGGTTCCGGTCCGGTCGATGTAGTCGATGAACCCGAGGTGCTGCCAGGCCGTCGCGAACCGCGGTTCGGCCTCGATCACCGCGGGCAGCGCGTGCAGCGACACGACGGTCGCGAGCAGGGTGAGCGCCAGCAGCGTCCGGTGTTCCCGGTTCCCCCACAGCAACGACGCGAACACCACGACCAGCAGCCCGGCCCCGATCAGCGTCGGCAGCGGAAGTACGGAGACCAGTCCGAGCCCGCCCATCCGCTCCAGGTCGCCCTCGCCGAGGCGGGACGCGGGCACCCAGTAGAGCAGGAGCGCCGCGATCAGCAGACAGCCGAGGACCGTTCCACCGCGGGTGGGCAACAGACGGGCCCGCAGGGAGAGCACAGGCGCCGACGGCGGGTCGGGCGGGGTGTGCGGGGTCCGCAACTCCCGTACGAGGGACGCCCGTGCGGCCCGTACGAGTTCGGCGTCCGCGCCCGCCGGGACGGGGAGTTCCCGGGACGCGCCCGTCACCGGCTCCCTTTCCTCCACAGGCAGTCCCACGGCCTCCGGTCCCGCCTGTTCCAGAGCCCAGGCCGGCCGGTGGTCCGCCCGCGGCACCGGTGTCCCCGTGGGCGGAGTCCCCGGCCCGGGGCGGACGTCCGGGCGGCGTTCCTGGTGGTCGAAGTCGAGGTGCACGCCCAGCGCGAGCGTGTCCGAGTCCAGCGAACGCGCCCAACCCTGCCCGCGCCCCCGGGAGCCCGCTCCCAGGTCGGCGAGGTCGCCGTCCGGTGCCGAGTGCTCGGGGACGGCGTCGGCCGGCGCTGCCCTGACCGTCCGGTACAGCTTGGGCGCGGCGATCGCGACGATCACCGCGAGAGACGAGATCTCCGCGACGCCCGCTCCGGTCAGACCCATCCGGGGGAGCAGCAGCAGCGTCAGACCGAGCACCAGGACGCACAACAGGCCCTGCATCCAGGCGAGTCCGCCCGTACGGCTCTGGGCGCGCAGCATCGCGAAGTACGTCTCCATGACGACCCGCAGCACCGCGCCGACCGCGAACCAGCGCAGCAACGGGGTCGCCGCGTCCGCGTAGCCCGAGCCGAACACGCCCAGGATCCAGGGCGCGCCGAAGAACAGCGCACCGGCGACCGGCAGCATGATCCGCGCCATCCGTTTGAGGGCGGCCCGGGTGTTGGCGGCAAGCCGGGCCGGATCGTGCGAGCCCTCGACGGTCAGGGAGGCGCCCATGTTGATGGCGAGCAGGTTGACCGTGCCGCCGATGGTGGTGGTGATGTAGAAGTACGCGTTGTCGGCGGAGCTGACCTGCGAGGCGACGATCACCGGCACCAGGTAGACCACCGCGAGCGAGAACAGCGACCCCGTGTAGTCACCGGCCAGGAACCGGCCGACCTCCTTCAACGTCGGCGGTTTCGTGTGCTCCTCGGTCGCCTTGACATGCCGGGGCACCAGCCGCCGGAACACCAGCCACCCCAGCGGCAGTACCGACATGGCGATCGCGGCGACCCACGACACGAAGACCCCACTGGTCGGGATCGCCGCCGCGAAGGCCACCAGCAGCCCCAGCTTGACCGCCGAGAACACCGTGTTGCCGACCGGCACCCACAGCGCGCTGCGCAGCCCGGTCAGCACCCCGTCCTGGAGCGTGAGCAGGTTCCACAGGACGACGGCACCGACGAACCCGAGCGCGGGCACCGGCCCGTGCAGGAACCGGTACGACGGCCCCCAGTTGTCCAGCGTGAGCAGGAACACCCCGCCGGCCAGCGCGACGATCACCGAACTGCCCGCGTACGTACGGAAGATGAACCGTCCGGTGGCGCGGCCGGCGACCGGGATGAAGCGGGCCAGGGCGCCCGTCAGGGTCACCGCCGTGAGACCGGCGAGGAGCTTCATGGCGGCGATCGCGGCGGAGCTCTGGCCGACCGCCGACTCGGAGTAGTAGCGGGCGGCGCCCAGCCAGAAGCTCAGCCCGAGTACCGCGGAGATGCCGGTGTTGAGCATCAGCGCGTAGGCGTTGCGGAACAGCTGACTGCCGCCCCCCTGGCCCTTGCCCAGGCCGGGCAGCCGCAGCCGCCGCCCCGGACGCTGCTCGGGTGTCTCGGCCTCGGGCGTGTCGGCCTGGGTCTCTGATGTGGTCGTCGTGTCAGACACGGGAGCTGATGGCCTTCCGGCGGACCTGACGTGCTCTGCGGACCAGGGCGTACCCCTTGGTGAGGGCACGGTCCCGGGCGAAGTTCCGGGCGATCGCGCGGCCTTCGATCAGCTGCTCGAACTCCTGGATGCTCGTGCTGTGGCGCACAGTGACGCGCTGCAGGGCGTACGGCCCCTGTGTCCGGCGCGCCAGACCGTTGCCGACGGCGAGCGCCTGCGCGAACCCCGCCTCGCGGACAGCGGTGCGCACCCGGCGGCTGGAGTAGCCGTAGGGATAGGCGAACGACACGGGCACGGCACCCAGTTCGTCCGCGACGATCTCCTTGCAGCGGGTCAGCTCGAACCGCAGCGCGTCGTCGTCGAGCTGGTCCAGCTCCGGATGCGTGTGACTGTGGCCGCCGATCTCGACGCCCGCGTCCGCGAGTTCGCGCACCTGGTCCCAGTCGAGCATGGTGTCGAGGGCGCCGCCGGAACGGTGTGCGCCCCGGAGCCAGCCCGTGGAGACGAACAGCGAGGAGGAGAAGCCGAGTTCGGCCAGTACCGGCAAGGCGTGCCGGTGCACGCCCTCGTAGCCGTCGTCGAAGGTGACCAGAACCGGCTGCGGGGGCAGCCCCCGCGCCATCGAGAACGGGCGGCGCCAGGAGTCGGCCAGTTGGGCCGTGGTGACCGGATGGAAGTCCCAGTTCGCGAGCAGCGACATCTGCTCGGCGAACGCCTCGGGCGTCACCGAGAGGGCGCGTGTCCGGGGATTCGGCGTCCGGGTGACCGAGTGGTACATCAGGACGGGCACGGATGCGTTCATGCCGTACCCCCTTCGACGCTCCGCTCGATCTCCACCACCGTGAACGTGGCCCCGCCCCGGCGCGCCCGCAGGCTCCCGAGTACGTACCCGCCCGCAGCCGTCAGCACCCCCGCGACGATCGCGCCCGCCCGGCCCGCACCGCCCGGCCGGGCCAGCAGTGCGTCGCGCAGACCGCGCGCGACCCCGGCGGGCAGCACCCGGGTGGTGTACCGGCGTTCGGACTCAAGTCCCTTGTCCGCGCCGACACTTCGGGCGACCAGCGCCTTCGAGAGGCCCTCGGCGTAGGTGCGGGTGCGGAAGTACGCGAAGTGTTCGCGGACCTCGGGCACCCGGTGGTGGATCACGGCACGGTCGTCGATCAGCAGCACCGCGTCGGGTCTGGCCCGCGTGAGCCGGATGCACAGCTCCGTCTCCTCGCAGCCCAGCGGCCGCTTGTCGCCGTCCCGTCCGATACCGGTGGCGAAACCGCCGGCCGCGTCGAAGGCCGTACGTCGGAAGGAGGCGTTCCCGCCGAGCACGTTGCGGACCTTGACGCGTCCTTCGGGCAGCCCCTTGTAGGTGCAGCCCACCACCCAGTCGAACTCCTCGGGGAACCAGGCCGGCCGGCGGCCCGACGCCCAGATCGGCATCGTACGGCCGCCGACGGCCATCACCCGGGGGTCCGCGTATCCCTCGGCGAAGTGGTGCAGCCAGTCGCGTTCGGCCACGGCGTCGTCGTCGAGGAAGGCGATGATTTCTCCGTGCGAGGCGGCGATTCCGGTGTTGCGGCCGGCCGACAGGCCGCGCGGGCCGGCGTTGGCGAGCACCCGTACATCGGCGGTCTCCTTGTACTCCTTGGCCAGCCGCTCCAGGAGAGCCTGGTTGTGGTCGACGACCAGGAGTGTCTCCAGGGCAGGCCGTGACTGCGCCCGCACCGAGGCGACCGCCGCGAGGATGTCCTCCCAGCGGTCCTCGGTGTAGACGCAGACGACCACCGATACGGCCGACTCGTTCAAGACGCCTCTCCCCGGCTCGCGCTGAGCACGCGGGAGTGCGAACGGCTGCGCAGGGCACGCCGGTTGGAGCGCTCCCGAAGGATCACCCGCAGGACGCGCAGTCCGTCGCGCACGGCCCGCAGATTGCTCGTGCCGTGGATACGGAGGTATTCGTGGCTCGGGATCTCCTGCACCTTGAGTCCCGCCTTGACCACCCGGATGTTGATCAGGGTCTCGATCTCGAAGCCTGTGCAGTCGAGGTCGATCTTGTCGAGGCAGTGCCGCCAGAAGGCGTTGTAGCCGTAGCAGAGATCGGTGTAGCGGGCGCCGAACTTCTTGTTGACGACCGTGCACAGCGCCCAGTTGCCGAGCTTGCGGATGGGCGTCATGTCGTCGGTGCCGCCGCCGTTGGCGAAGCGCGAGCCCTTGGCGAAGTCGGCACCCGAGACGAGCGCGGACACGTACGACACGATCTCGTTGCCGTCCGCCGACCCGTCCGCGTCGACCATCACGATGATGTCGCCGGTGCAGGCCTCGAACCCGGTGATCAGGGCATCCCCCTTGCCCTTGCCCTGCTGCTCGACCACCTTGACGCCGGGCCACAGCTCGCGGGCGACCTCGACGGTGTCGTCGGTGGAGTTGCCGTCGACCAGGACCACTTCGTGGATCCAGTCGGGCAGTGTCTTGAAGACGTACGGAAGGTTCTCCGCCTCGTTCATGGCGGGGATCACCACACTCACCGGTGGCGTGATCGCCAGGTGGGAGGAGATCGGCCGGTACGCGCCGGCCGTGATCGGTTGCTGGTTCGCGGTTGCGGGCTCCTCGCCCGAAATCGCCGGTCGCAGAACGGAACTCATGAGTCTGGTCCCTCTCGTCCGGTGGACCGCCCGCCCCTGGGCGGCCCGGTATTTTGTCCGGTTCGAAAGGGGGGTTCTCACTTACGGCATGCCGAATGGACTCTCCGAATCAGTCAGCAGCTGTCTGTGTGCATGCCGGGTGAGCTGGCAAAGCTGGCCGAACACCGTGACTTGGTGGTCGGTCGCGCGGCACGACTCGGCGAGATGTGCGGTCACCGAGCACGGCACCCCCCTACCGCGCTCCCGCGTCGACGGTCGTCGTGGACCCTGAGCCCTCCCCTGAGTCACAGGACGACGTACCGATGCGGGTGAGATTGTATGACGGTATTGACTATTACGCCTGTATGGCAAGACCTGCAACGAGGTCTCACGTTTTTGTTGGTTTGACCGTTACATAACTACTTTGATCGATTTCTGGAACGGAGCCGGCCCATCCGTTTCAGTGCCCTGTCCGCCGGCTCGAAGAGCTCCGGCCGCGACAGCACCACGTTGCGCAGCGCCCGGACCGGGGCGCGCCGCGCCCGGTGTCCGACCGCCACCGGGTGACGACGTGTCACCCACCCCTCGGACACCATGAGTTCACGTGTCTTCAGGGAGTCCTTGTACTCCTTCTGCCCCCGGCCCAGATCCAGGTACGCGATACCGTCGGCGGCGGCCGCCTCGGCCATCCGCAGATGCAGGATCAGCCCTGGCGAGTACTTCGAGTACGCCGGGTCGTACGCCGGGAACCAGCAGGCCAGCACGCGTTCCGTGCGCAGTCCGAAGTGGGCGGCGATCGGCTTCCCGTCGGCGTAGAGCACCGACAGGATGCCCGCGAACGGGTCGGAACGGGTGTGGAAGAGCTGCTGCACGAGCCGGGTGATCCAGGGGTGCGCGAACCGGTCGCTGCGGCCGGTCCTGCGGTACTGGGCGGACTTCCAGGCCATCAGCGTGGCCAGTGCCTCGGGATCACGCTCGTCGTGTACGTAGCGGACCTCGCCGGCGTCCCGGCCGAGTTTGCGCTCCTTGGCGAGCGTCGTGCGCGTGAACTTGGGTGAACGCGCCCGGAGTCCGGCCAGATAGGTCTCGTACCCCTGGTCCACGTCCATCACCGGGGACGGGAAGGTGCCGGAGGCGTCGGCCTCGAACGGCGTCTGGCCCTCCGCCAGGTGGTCGAACTCCCACACCGCGAGCCCGCAGGCCCGCAGCAACTCCTGTGCGTCCCAAGTGAATCCGGGGCGGTGTACCAGTCCCTGGCAGTCGGATACACCGAGGCCGATCGCCCGGCCGACGCCGGCGGCGGATCTCTGGAACGGGAAGAACGCCGTCGGCTCCCCGCCCTCACGGAGCACGGCGATGCGTACACCGCGTCTGCAGCGGCCGATCGCGAGCGCGAACTCCGGGGACAGGAAGGGGTTCGCCAGCTCGGGCGAGCCGTGCAGATGGGCCTTGGCCTGCAAGGCCGTCCAGGCAGCCCGGTCCGCGGCGGTCAGCTCGCCGGGGCGGAACACGGTCAGGGTCACATCGGATGTCAGATTACGAGCCACGTCACCAGCCACGTCAGGAGGTCCGTCTTCTCGCCGTACGGCGGCGCTGTCGCCGCACCAGCACCGGCATCAGCACCAGCAGGAGGATGAGCGAGCTGATCAGTGTCACGGCCACCACTCCACCGCGGACCGACCACCGGTGCGTCGCCAGCATGCCCTGGGCGACCAGGAGATCGAGTGCGACCGCCGCCGCCACCGACGTCACGATCCGGCCGAACGGCTCCAGCCCGCGCAGTGCGGCTCCCACGGCGACCGCCGGTGCGGCCAGGAGGAAGAACAGCGTGAACGGACCGCGCAGCGGCGAGGCGCTGTCGGTCAGCGCGAGCACCGCGCCGATGGTCGCGACGGCCACGGCCACGCCCGTGAGCAGCGGGAACAGGTCCTTCCCCGGCCCCTGTTCCGACGGCTCACCGTTGCCTGGTCCGCTCCCGGATGAAGGTGGCTTGATATGTATGGTCTGCATTGGCGACTTTGCCCCCCGACGCGCCGGATGCCGGGCTTCAATGTCGCGCAGCGGGACGGGTGAGTCAAGATGCGGAACTTCCATGACACATTGCCCGAATGCCTGCACGACGTTTCCCCGGAGGGAACGAAGGGACGGACGAACGAGTTCCCCGGAGGCGCCGGCTGCCTCCGGGGAACTGTCGTTCAAATCAAGCGAGTTATCGATGTGGGACGGGTGTTACGGGACGAGCCGCAGCAGACGGTTCGGGGAGCCGCTGCCCGGGCTGGTGACCACGCCGGCGGTGGCGCCGCTCGTGAGTGCCGTGGCGACCTGGGCCGGGGTGGCCGAGGTGTGGCCCGCGAGGTAGACGGCAGCCGCACCCGCGACGTGCGGGGTGGCCATCGACGTACCGGAGATCGTGTTCGTCGCGGTGTCGCTGGTGTTCCAGCCCGCCGTGATCGAGGAACCCGGGGCGAAGATGTCCAGGACCGAGCCGTAGTTGGAGTAGCTGGCCCGGGCGTCCGTGCTGGTGGTGGCGCCGACTGTGATGGCCGCCGCGACCCGCGCGGGGGAGTAGGAGGAGGCGTTGGCGCTGCTGTTGCCGGCCGCGATCGCGTAGGTCACGCCGCTGGCTATGGAGTTGGAGACCGCGGTGTCCAGCGAGGTCGAGGCGCCGCCGCCGAGGGACATGTTGGCGACCGAGGGGCCGCTGTGGTTCGCGGTCACCCAGTCGATGCCCGCGATGACACCGGCCGTGGTACCCGACCCGGCGTTGTCGAGCACTCGGACCGCCACGATCTTCGCCGCCTTGGCGACACCGTAGGTCGAGCCCGCGATGGTGGTGGCGACGTGCGTGCCGTGGCCGTTGCCGTCCTGTGCGGTGGTGTCGCCGTCCACGGCGTCGTAGCCGTTGGTGGCCCGGCCGCTGATCTGGGAGTGCGTGATGCGTACACCGGTGTCGATGACGTACGCCGTCACCCCGGCGCCGGCCGTGTCCGGGTAGGTGTAGGTGCCGGACAGCGGCAGGGCCGCCTGGTCGATGCGGTCGAGGCCCCAGGGGGCGCTGGACTGCGTGGCGTCGAGGTGCACCGTCTGGTTCTGCTCGACGGAAGCCACCGAGGGGTCGGCCGCGAGTCTGCGGGCCTCGGTGGCGGAGAGGGTTGCCGTGTAACCGTTCAGCGCGGTGCTGAACGTCTTCTTCACCGTGCCGCCGTACTCGCCGATCAGGTTCTTGCCGGCGCTCGACGCGGCTTTGAGGCCCGCCGTCTTCTTGAGCGTGACGATGTAGCTGTCCTTGACGGCTGTGGGGGAGCCGGCGGCCAGCACCTTGCCCTCGGCGGGTGCCGGGGCGGCCTGGGCGGGAAGCGCGGTGAATCCGCCGACGAGCGCGGCGGCCGCCACGACGGTGGTCGCGACGGTCCTGATCTTCTTGCTGCGCAGTTGTGCCATGACGAGGGAGTCCTCCTCTGAGGCAGCACACGCCTGGGTGGGGGCGCGTCTGTGGGGGGTGCCCGCTGGTGCGGACACGACCCGGAGCGACGCGTTCCGCCCGGGCTGAGGTAAAGACTCAGTCATGAACGGGAGTTGCTCAAGAGGCTGGGCGACTTGTCACACGCATGTCATGCACACGCAATCGGCTGCAATGTGAGCGCGGGTGATCCGGTCCGGTACGGGCCGAAAGTCTTGGCATGGACACTTCCATTCAACACGCGTAGTTGGTACGAACGTTGTGGCAGAGATCCTGCTAAAGGAGGTTCCATGAGACGTTTCCGAATTACGGCATACGTGACCTCGCTCCTCCTCGCCGCCGGCCTCGCCCTCACCGGGGCCACGTCGGCGCAGGCGTCCCAACTCGCCGCCGCCACCGGCTATGTGGCCCTCGGCGACTCCTACTCCTCGGGGGTCGGCACCGGCAGCTACATCGCCTCCAGCGGCGACTGCAAGCGCAGCACGAAGGCGTACCCGTACCTCTGGGCCGCCGCCCACTCACCCTCCAGCTTCGACTTCACCGCTTGCTCGGGCGCCCGAACGGGTGATGTTCTGGCGAGTCAGCTGACCCCGCTCAGCTCCTCCACGGGACTCGTCTCGATCAGCGTCGGCGGCAACGACGCGGGCTTCGCCGACGTCATGACGACCTGCGTGCTCCAGTCCGACAGTTCCTGCCTCGCCCGCATCAACACCGCGAAGGCGTACGTCGACTCGACCCTCCCCGGTCAGCTCGACAGCGTGTACGACGCCATCAGCTCCCGGGCGCCCGCCGCCCATGTGGTCGTCCTGGGCTACCCCCGCTTCTACAAGCTCGGCCAGGCCTGCCTCGGCCTCTCCGAGGCCAAGCGCTCCGCGATCAATGAGGCGTCGGACTATCTGAACGGCGCGCTCGCCAAGAGGGCCGCTGACCACGGCTTCACCTTCGGTGACGTCAAGTCGGTCTTCACCGGTCACGAGATCTGCTCGGGCAGCTCGTGGCTGCACAGCCTCAACCTGTTCAACATCGGCGAGTCGTACCACCCGACGGCCGCCGGTCAGTCGGGCGGCTATCTGCCGGCGCTCACCAGCGCCGCCTGACCGGTCGGCCGACGTCCGCTCAGGGCGTCCCGGTGGGAGAGGAGACCCCGTCCGTCGGGGTCTCCTCTTTCTCGCAAGACACGGAGAACGGCACCGAGTTGGACTTCACGCTCAGCGGGTCGCGGACCTCCACCCCGATCGCGTTCTTGATCGTCCCGCTCTCGTCGTACGTCGTCACGTAGACCTTGTTCTGCTTGGTCTTGTCGCCGCCCGCCGGGAACGACAGGGTTCGCCAGCCCTGCTCCGGCGCCTCGCCCGTCTCCGTGACCCAGCGGTAGGAGATCTTCGTCGGCACGTTGCCCACCGTGAAGGTGGCCGTGAACCCGGGCGCCTCCGAGTTGGGGGGCGGACAGGGCCCCGAGTAGTCGGTGCCCGAGCCGGCGACGTGGACCTCCACGGTCTGTGCCGGCTGCGAGGTCTTGACGCTGTCACCGCTGCTCGGAGTCTCGCTCGTCTTCTCGTCGGCGGACTCGCTGGGGCTGTTCTTCGGCGAACTCGCGCCGCCCGTACCGTTGTTGGTCTGCGGGGTGCTGCTGCTGCCGACGTCGGCGCCGTTGTCGTCCCCGCCGCGGTCGCGGTTCAGCAGCGCGTACGTCAGCCCGGCCACCGCCAGCGCGACGGCCGCAAGGCCCGCGACCAGGACGACGGCCGCCCGGCGGTTGCGGTCCGGTTCGGCCGGTCGGGTCGCATAGGTGTCCGGGGGAGGCGGCACGGGCCGGGTCGCCGCCGTGGGAACGGGCATCGGCTGCGCGGGCGTCGTCGGGTGCTGCGGGAAGGGTGCCGCGATCGGCGGCGGGTACGGGCCCGTCCGGACGGTGTCCGCGCGCAGGGTGCCCCCCGCGCCGATGATCCGCAGATCGTGCTCGGCCTGCTCGGCGGCGAGACGGTCGGCCGGATCCTTGCGCAGCAGCCCCTCGATGACGGGCGTCAGCGGCCCGGCCCGGAGAGGCGGCGGCAACTCCTCGTCGACGATGGCGCGCAGGGTGCTGAGCGGGGTGTTCTGCCGGAAGGGGGAGTTGCCCTCGACCGCCGCGTACAGCAGCACGCCCAGCGACCACAGGTCGGACTCGGGGCCGGGGGTGCGCCCCAACGCCCGCTCGGGCGCGAGGAACTCGGGGGAGCCGATGACCTCGCCGGTCATGGTGAGTGCCGAGCTGCCCTCGACGGTCGCGATGCCGAAGTCGGTGAGTACGACTCGGCCGTCGTTCGACAGGAGCACGTTGGCCGGTTTTACGTCCCGATGCAGCACCCCGGCCTCGTGCGCCGCCCGGAGCGCGGAGAGCACCTCCGCGCCGATGTGAGCGGCCCGCTGCGGCGAGAGCGGCCCCTCGGCGTCCAGCTGATCGGCGAGCGAGAGCCCGCGGACCACCTCCATGACGATCCAGGGCCGGCCCCCGTCGGTCGCCACGTCGTACACCGTCACGACGTTCCGGTTCGAGACGCGGGCCGCGGCCCAGGCCTCGCGCTCCAGCCTTGCGTACAGCCGCTCGATCTCGGAGGCCGGCAGTCCGGCGGGCGCGCGCACCTCCTTGACGGCGACCTCGCGGTGCAGCACCTCGTCGCGGGCCAGCCACACCGTGCCCATACCGCCCTCACCGAGCGGTGAGAGCAGCCGGTAGCGTCCCGCGATCACACGTTCACTGCCTGGTTCTTCGGACACGGGCGTCCCCCCATCGCAGCCGCGCGTTCACTGGCTTCCGTCTTATCGCACGCCGATTTTCTGCACTCCGGCTGATTTCTTCCCAAAAGTAGCTCAGCCGAAGGCGGATGCCGCCCCTTTGAGCACCAATCCGGCGCCCAGTGCGACGACGAGGAACGCGGACGCCAACGGCGCGGTACGCCGAACGAGCGTGACCACCGGACCGCCGGCCAGCCCCGGACGTCGGTCCAGCAGCCGGTTCGCCCCGCTTCCCAGCTTCACGACGAGGAACCCGGCCCCGGTGAGGGTGAGCGCGAGCCCGACCCCGTAGGCCAGCACGAGCAGGAACCCGAACCACGCCTTCCCCAGCGCGGCGGCCCCGACCAGCACGACCACGGCCGACGGACTCGGCACCAGCCCACCGGCGAACCCGAGCAGGATCGTGCCGCGCAAGGTGGGGGCGATGGCGTGCGTGTGGGTGAAGCCACCGTGGGTGTGTTCCAGCGTGGTGTTGGCGTGCTTGTGGTCGTGGTGCTCGTGGTCGTGGTCGTGATCGTGGTGGTGGTCGTGTGCGGCGGCGGGTGCCGGAGCGGTGTCCGTGGGCGTGTGTGCGTGCGACGCGTGGGCGAGGACCAGTTCGCGCTCCGGCGCCTTCTCGGCGGCGTGAGTGTGGCTGTGGGGGTGCTCGTGATCGTGCGAGTGGTCATGGCCATGGTCGTGCGGATGCGGATGCGGATGCGGATGCGGATGGGACTGGGCATGTGTGCGCTCGTGTGCGCGCTGGCGCCAGGCTCGCCGTGTGAGGCTCAGGCCCGCGCCCGTCACGAGCACCCCGCTCGCCACGCCCAGCCAGGCGATCACCGAGGGCGCCGCCGCCGAACCGGCCGTCACCAGCAGGCCCAGGGCGACCACGCCGAGCGTGTGGGTGACCGTCACCGAGGCGGCCAGCGGCATGACATCGCGCAGCCGGGCCTTGCCGCCCCGGGCGGCTGCCGTGGCCGCCATCAGGGTCTTGCCGTGACCCGGGGCGAGCGCGTGCATCGCGCCGAGGAAGATCGCGATGACCAGAGCCAGCGCGGCGAAGCCGATCGTGAGGTCGTGCCGGGCCACGAGGGAGTCCAGCGCGCGTGTCCAGCGGTCGGCGCCGCGCGGCAGCACCGAGGAGGCCGGCGCGTCCTTCTCGCCGCTCTCGACGAGGGCCGGGCCGCCCGGGCCCACCTGGAGGGCGGCCGTCGCGGTGTCGGCCGGAGAGGAGAGCAACTCCTGCGGATAGCTGGTCAGTTCACCCGAAACCGACTTCTGCGGTACGTCGGACTCGGCAAGCGTCATCCGGTCGCCCCGCGCGGTGATCTCCCGCCAGCCGGGCCCCGACTCGGTGCCCGCGCTGTGGAAGCCGAGGGAGACGGTGTCACCTTCGGCGACCTCGGGGAGGGCGGCCGTGAGTCCGCACTCCACGCGCAGGGTGTTGAGGCCGGCCTGACCGGGCCGTGTGCTCGCCTTGGCGCTCCCGACGGCGAGCGCGACCGTGCGCCCCGCGACGGTGACCTTGCTGCCCTGCGCGGCAGTCGCGCACCGCTGCCCGGCCCAGTCGGTCAGACCCAGCTTGTCGATGTCGGGCTTGGCCTGGGTCGCCGGGATCTCGGCGAGGTCCTCGACATGGGCGACCCGGAGCTGTCCGGGGGCGACAACGAGACCGTCGTACCGGTTGACGGTGAAGTTGCCGAGCG
The DNA here is from genome assembly GCF_036345175.1 of Streptomyces sp. NBC_00576. Lineage (NCBI taxonomy): Bacteria > Bacillati > Actinomycetota > Actinomycetes > Kitasatosporales > Streptomycetaceae > Streptomyces > Streptomyces sp. NBC_00576. Next base: position 8,906,935 of record NZ_CP107780.1, read on the forward strand.
GATGCGCGCTCGCGGCCGAGGCGGGAACCAGCACGAGCGCGCAGGCGGCCGTGAACAGGGCGGCGCCGGAGGCGGCCACACGACGGGGCTTCACTTCGCCGCCTCCAGGGACTTGAGAGCCGTACGGGCCTTGCGGGCGCCCAACGGGGAGAAACCGGGGTTGAGTTCAAGGGCGGCGGAGAGCGAGGCGCGGGCTTCCTTGGCGTGGCCCGTGGCCTGCTCGATCACCCCGCGGTGGTAGAGGAAGGAGGCGTTGCGGTAGCCGGTCGCGGTGGCGCGGCGGGCGTACGGGAGCGCTTCCTCGTCCTTGCCGTTGACGTGCAGTGCCCAGGCGAGGGCGTCGGCCGTGTGCACGGTCTCGCGGCGGTCCCATTCGGCGCGGGCCGCGCGCAGCGCCGACTTCCGGTCGCCGTGGTCGGCGGCGGCGAGCGCGGTGTCCAGGTCGGCGTTGACGCCGTTGGCACGGGCGATGGCCGTCCAGGCGTTGACGAGCGCGTACTGGTTGCGCGCCTTGGCCAAGTCGCCGTCGCTGCCCCGGACTTCGTACAGCTCACCGAGTTCGACGAGCGGACCGGGCAGCGGGTAACGGGAGACGACGTCCTCCATGCCCTTGATCGCACCGGCCCGGTCGCCGTTCGCGTACTGGGCGCGGGCGCGGCCTTCGAGCGCCGGAAGGTAGGCGTCGTCGGCGGCGAGGGCACGGGCGTAGAAGTCCAGGGCGGACTTGTACTCGCCCTGGTTCCAGGCGAGTTGCCCGAGCGCGGTGGCCACGTACGCGATGTCCCCGTGAGAGGTGGAGGCGCTGAGCGCCTGCTCCAGCACCCGCCGGGCGGTGCTGACGTCGCCGCGCAGCTCACGCACGTACGCGTACCGGGTGAAGACAGGAACCCCGGGCCGCTTGGCGTCGGCCTCATCGGTGGCCTTCAACGCCTCGCCGTAGCGCCCCAGTTCGACAAGGGCGTCGATACGGGTGGACAGGGCGCGCTCGCTGTAGGGGTTCTGCGCGAGGGCCTGGTCCGAGTACTTGAGGGCGCCGGGGAAGTCGTGGCGGGCGGCGGCGAGGGCAGCGCGCCCGGCGAGGGCGGGGTCGTTGTCGGGCTCCAGATCGAGGGACCGGTTCAGGGCCTGCTGGGCCTGCGGATACCGGGAAGGGTCACCCTTGGTGCGGGCCTGCTCGACATACGCGAGCCCGAGGGTGGCCCAGCTGCCGAAGTCCTTGGGCTGTGCCCGGAGATGGGCCTGGAGGGAGGCGATGCTCGCGCCGATGTCCCCACTCGCGAGCAGCGCGGGAGACATCGCCGCCGGCGCGGACGAGACGTTGGTGGTCCCGCTCCCGTCCCGCACGGCCCCCAGGACCACGGCCCCGGCGGTGAACGCCACCGCCAACGCGGCGGCACAGGCCCCGAGTTGCACCGCCCGCCACCGCCGCGACGACTCCCCGAGCCGCCGGACAGCGGCGACGCGCTCGTCAGGGGCGGCGTCGAGGGAGGCCTGGGGGCCAGGAACCGAGGGGGCGCTGGGCGTCAGGTCGGCTTCCGACACTGAGGAGACGCGCACGCCGGTGCGACCGGCGCCGGCCACGACGAGGCCTCGGGAACCCTGCCCGGAGCCGGAGCCGGAGCCGGAGCCGGAGCCGGAGCCGGAGCCGGAGCCGGAGCCGGAGCCGGAGCCGGAGCCGGAGCCGTTCCGTTCAGCGTCCCCGGCCCCGGTCGGAGCGGCGCCGTGCGTGGCGCCCCCGGGTTCGGCGTCCGTGCCCGCCGGAACCGTTCCGGTTCCGGGTGCGCCCGGTGCCTGCGCGCCCTCGGTCGGGGGCGTTGTGCGCGGTGCACCCGTCCGGGCTTCGCCCGGTTCGGTCGTGCCGGTGGGGGCGGTGTTCTGTGGCGTGTCCCTGGGTTCGGCGTCCGTACGCCCCGGAACCGTTCCGGTTCCGAGTGTGTCCGGTGCCCCCGCCGTGTCGGTCGGCCGGCTGCCGAGCTCACGGCCCGGTCGCGGGAGCGGCGGCTGTGGCGCCTGCTCGCGGTCCGGTGCGTTGTCGTTCGTACGCGGGGGCATGCCCTCTCCTCAAGTTGCCTGGGCGGGTCAGTTGTGGGGGATCAGGGGGTCGACCGCCCGGGTGGGGCCGGGAGTCGACGGGGGTGCGGCGCGGCCCGCGCCGTGGGGATGGATACGGGCCGCGCCAGTTGGTGGGGGTGAGGCGAAAGCGGGTCAGTACGCCCGGTTCCCCATGTTCCGGCGCCACCACACAACGCCGGCGGTGATCAGCAGGAACCCGGCCGCACCGGCCGCCGCCGAACCGGCGATCAGCATGGTGTCGGTGCCACCGGAGGTGCCGGCGGGCTGCAGCGCGTCGCCGAGCTGGCTGCGGACGTCGTTGCTGCCGCTGGTGCCCTTGGCGAGGGGGCCGCGCGAACCCTCGGTCGGCAGAGCCACGTACGGGAAGTACTTCTCGAAGTTCTTGTCGTTCTTGTCGACCGCGTCGCCGAGGTCGTTCTTCGCGCCGAGCAGCTCACCCTCGACGACCTGCAGCGAGGCGTCGATCACGTCGTCCGTCAGACGGCGGCCGTTCGGGAAGCCCGCGGTGTCACCGTCGAGGACACCGAGACGCTTGGGGTGCTTGGCCGGGGCGATCGAGGTGTTGAGACGCATTTCCTCGGCCGGGGTCACGTACGCCGGCTGGTTGAGACCCTTCACACCCTTGAGGAAGACGTCCACCAGGTCGTTGCGCGGCTCCTTGGGCGCCGGGATCTTGTAGATCGCCTCGATGAGCTTCGGCAGCTCGGGGTTGGTCACGTTCTTCAGGAACTGGGCGTCCTGCCACGGCGAGGACGCGTTGAACTTGTCCTTGTCCTTGATGGGGTTGACGACCTCGTTGACCAGCGGCATGCCCAGCCGCGAGACCTGCGAGTAGTAGCCGGAGGCGTTCTTGCGCTGGGTCGTCGACCAGATACCGACGATCGGCTGCTTCGCCGACTCCACGATCATGTGCGTCGGCACCTGGAGCGCGATCGAGTTGACGTTGTAGCCCTTGAGCGTGTCGTTGCCGACCTCGGAGAGGTTCCCGCCGTACAGCAGGTCGAAGACGCGCAGGTCCAGGAAGAACGGGTCGTCGGCCTGGCCGGCGAACGTCGTCGAACCGTTCGTCAGCTTGTGGATGGCCTGGTCGCGCAGCTTCTTGTAGTTCGGCATCGACGCCTTGCCGACGTTCGACGGAGCGACCGGCACATCGTCGGCGATCTTCGTCTTCGACATGACGTGCTGGTTCTTGAGCTTGATCAGCTCGATGTCGTACGACTGCGTGATGTTGAGGTCCGGGTCGTACAGGCTGTCCACCGCGCCCGTGTTGTACAGGAACGTCTTGTTGTTCTTGACGTGCGTCTTGAAGGTGTAGCGGAACAGGAGGTCGCCCTGCGCGTCACCGTTGTTGTCGATGTGGAGGTCGTACTGGGCGTCCTCGGCGAACGGGAAGAAGTTCGGGCCGCCGGCCGGCTCCTCGAACGGGATCCAGTTCGCGACGATCGTCGTCGTGTCCTTCTTGTCCGGGCTCACGAACGCGTACACGTCCGTGTTGTCGTACTGCGGTGTGCCCGAGATCAGCGGAGCCTCGCGGTGGCTGGAGGCGGAAGCCGTACCCGGTACGAGCGCGGTGACGCCGGCGGCTGCGAGCCCACCGGCGGCCAGCGCACCGCAAATGAGGGTCGCGATGCTCCTGCGCCGCGCGCCGCCCTTGGAGATGGTTGTCGTCATTCCGTCCGTCCTCACCGTGTCAACTTGCCTGACGACGGGGATTCGGAGCCCTCCCGGATGCGGATTGGTCGAATCTGAAAACTTTCTTGAAAACGTTTGGGAGGCGACCCACCCGCGTTTCGAGGGCAGTTGATCCGTACCCATCCGGAGGCGCGTTCGCTTCGAATGCCTAAGGTGACGGTGACAAGCGTGATGGAGCGGGGAGGGGCCGTGTGCGGCCATAGAGAGGGGACGCGGGTGGGAGCGGACGAGCTTCTGGTACTCGTGGCCGGGGGCGACCAGAAGGCCTTCGAAGAGCTGTACGGGATCGTGTCCGGGCCGGTCTTCGGACTGGTGCGGCGCGTGGTGCGGGATCCGGCGCAGTCGGAGGAGGTGTCCCAGGAGGTTCTGCTCGAACTCTGGCGGTCCTCACCCCGGTTCGACCCCAGGAAGGGCAGCGCCCTGTCCTGGATACTCACGCTCGCGCACCGTCGGGCTGTCGACCGGGTGCGCAGCGCCCGCGCGGCCGGCGAGCGCGAGCAGCGCGAGGCGCAGCGCTCCCACCGGCCCGCCTTCGACCACGTGGCCGAAGAGGTCGAGGCGGGAATGGAACGCGAATGGGTACGCCGCTGCCTGGACCGTCTGACCACCCTGCAACGCCAGTCGGTCACCCTCGCCTACTACGAGGGCTACACGTACCGTGAGGTGGCGGAGCAACTCTCGCTCCCGCTGGGCACGGTGAAGACACGGATGCGCGACGGACTGACCCGACTGCGCGAATGCCTGGGAGGTGTCGCATGAGCGCGCTCGGCAGACTGTTCCGCCGCGAGGATCTCCACTCCCTCGCCGCCCCCTACGCCCTCGACGCCCTGGATCCCGACGAGCGGCGCCGCTTCGAGAAGCACCTTTCCCGCTGCGACGCCTGCACCGCCGAGGTGCGCCTGCTGTCCGAGGACGCGGTCCGGCTGGCCTGGTCCACGGCCGCGCCGCCCCCGTTCGCCATGCGGGACCGGGTCCTGTCCGCCGTACGTGCGACCCCGCAGGAGTCCCCGGGGCATTCCCCTGGCCACTCTCCGGCGCACGCCCCCGGACGCTCCGCCGAGGCGCCCCGCAGGCGGAGCCATCAGCTGCCGGCGCACGTCTGGGGCACCGAACCGCCGCCGCCGGTCCGCCGTGCGCCCCGCATGCGCCCCATGTTCGCCCCGCTCGCCACGCTCACGGCGGCAGCCGCCCTTGTTGTCGCCGCGCTGTTCGCCGTGCAGAACACGCAGACCCAGGACAAGCTGGACACCGCGCAGGCCCAGGCGCGTGAGATTGCCGACGTTCTGTCAGCTCCCGACGCACGGGCGACCGCCGACCGGGACGCGCGGGGGCAGGGAATCACCGCGATTGCCTCCGCGTCCGAGGGGCGCGCGGTGGTGACCCTCAGTGGGTACGGCGAACTGCCGAGCGACAGCGTGCATCAGCTGTGGCTCATGCGCCCTGATGTGCAACCACGCTCTCTGGGACTCTTCAAGGGCGACACGCCCTTGGTCGCAACCGGTCTCGACAAGACGGCCACATCACTCGCTGTGACCGTCGAACCCGACGGCGGCTCAGAACAGCCCACCAGCGCACCAGTTGTCCAACTCGCCCTGGAATCGGTTGGATTCGGAGAGTAATCGTCAAGTGGTCGTCAACACCCTTGTGGGGAAGGTGAATCCTGTGACCGCGATACACGAGTGCCTTGAGGGAGCGATAGGGTTAACCTGCCCGGGCCGGGTGGACTCGTACGGGTGGGGAGTGACATGGAACAGATAACGATGCACAGCAGGGCACGTGTCCCTGCGATCACGTGCGGGAGCAGTGCGACAAAGGCGCGCCTCGACCGCCATCTCTCGGTGCTGTCGGGACCCGCCGTCCCTCAGCGCGAGACGGCGGAGGCGACCTCGCTGATGCGCGAACTCACCTCACGGGACACCGTGAAGCAGCGCAGCGACCTCGGCAAGCGTGTGAGCCGGCTCTCGCTCTTCGCCCCGCTGCGCCGTCTGAGCCGCACCCTGTTCGGCGGGCGCTGAGCGGACCGGATCGGCGTCCCCACGCCGTTCACGGATTCACCGTCTCCGGCTGTAGTCCGGTAGTTCCGGTCATTCCGGGCCCGCGCTCAGGCGGCCACACCGTCCCGGCGCAGTGCTGCGATCTCCTCGCCCGTCATCCCCACGGCAAGCAGCACCGCATCGGTGTGTTCCCCGAGCGCGGGCACATCACCCATCCGCGCCTCGTCCCCGCCCGGCAGTGTGATGGGGGGCAGCAACGCGCGCAACGGTCCCACCGGTGAACCCACTTCCCGCCACCGGTCCCGCGCCGCGAACTGCGGATGCTCCGCCACCTCCTGTACGTCCCTCAGCCGCGCGCACGCGATCCCGGCATCCTCCAGCCGCGCCACCGCCTCATCGGCGTCCAGCGCACCGAGGGCCGCGGCCACGTGGGAATCCGTCCGCTCCCGGTTCGTCACCCGTGCAGCGTTCGTCGCGTACGCCGGATCGGACCCCAACTCGGGCCGCCGAAGCACCTGTTCGGCCAGCCGCAGCCACTCACGGTCGTTCTGCACCGACAGCAGCACCTGCCCGCCGTCCGCCGTCGCGTAGGCGTCGTACGGGGCGATGACGGCGTGCGCGAGGCCGGTGCGCGCCGGGGGAGTGCCGTCGTGCATCGCGTGGTGGAGGGGGTGCCCCATCCACTCGGCGAGCGCGTCCAGCATCGACACCTCCACCGGCCCGCCCCGCCCGGTCACGCCCCGCCGTACGAGCGCCGCCAGCACTCCCGAGAACGCGTACATGCCGGCCGCGATGTCCGCCGCCGGAATCCCGGCCTTCACCGGCCGCTCCGGAGTCCCGGTCACCGACACCAGCCCGGCCTCGCACTGCACGAGCATGTCGTACGCCCGCTTGCCGGCGTACGGCCCCGACGCCCCGTACCCCGAGATGTCCACGGCGATGAGCCGGGGGTGCGCGGCGCAGAGGGTGGCCGCGTCGAGGCCGAGGCGGGCGGCGGCGCCCTGGGCGAGGTTCTGCACGAACACATCGGCGTCGGCGACGAGGCGCCGTACGACGGCGAGCCCGCGGGGATCCTTGACGTCGAGGGCGAGGGACTCCTTTCCCCGGTTGCACCACACGAAATGCGAGGCGAGACCGTGGGCGGCGGTGTCGTAGGCGCGCGCGAAGTCGCCGCCGTCGACCCGCTCGACCTTGATGACCCGGGCGCCCAGGTCGGCGAGTTGCCGGGTGGCGAAGGGGGCGGCGACGGCTTGTTCGAGGGTGACGACTGTGAGGCCGGTGAGGGGGAGGGGTTCCATGCGGGCGATCATGTCGGGTTTTCGCCCCCGCCGCCCCTACCCGTCCCATCCCTGGGGGCTGCGCCCCCAGACCCCCATCGCGCTGAACGCGCTCGTCCTCAAATGCCGGACGGGCTGAACTACAGGGCGGCGGGGGCGAGGAAAGTGGTCTGGACGGTCAGGCCTCGCCCTCCCCGTACCGCCGAACCGCCAGCGGCAGGAACACCGTGACCAGTACCACACACCACGCCAGCGACCCGGCGACAGGGTGGACGACCGGCCACGCGCCGTCCGCCGGGACCGGCGCGTTCCCGAACAGGCTCCGCATCGCCGTGGCGACCGCGCTGATCGGGTTCCACTCCGCCAACGTCCGCAACCACCCGGGCAGACCGTCCGTCGGGATGTACGCGTTCGACAGCATCGGCAGGAGAAACGCCGCGCCCCCCAGTTGACCGGCCGCCTCCTCGCTCCGGGACAGCAGCCCGAGGTAGATCCCGATCCACGTCGTCGCGAACCGGAAGAGCAGCAACAGACCCACCGCTCCCGCCGCCCGCAGCACCGACCCCTCGATCCGCCACCCCACCGCAAGCCCGACGAGGAGCAGGGGCACCATCCCCACGGCGGTGACCACGAGGTCCCCGAGTGCCTGCCCCAGGGGTGCGGCGGCCCGGCTGATCGGCAGCGTACGGAGACGGTCGGTCACGCCCCGGTGGGTGTCCTGGGCCGCCTGGAACATCCCGGTCATGATGCCGTTGGCGGCGGTCGCCACCAGCAGCCCCGGTACCAGGAAGGCACGGTAGTCCTCGCCGGGCATCGCGAGGGCGCTGCCGAAGACGTACCCGAAGAACAGCAGCATCGTGATCGGCATGGACTGGGTGAGGATCAGCAGCCCCGGGTTGTGCCGCAGCCGTCGCAGATGCCGGCCCAGCATGGCCGTGCCGTCGTAGGTCAGGGCGGAGACCGCGGATGACGTGGAAGTCGTGGCGTTCGTGGAGTTCGGGGAAGTCGACGTGCTCACGCTGCAAGCTCCTTACGTTCCGTCAGCCGGAGAAACACGTCGTCGAGGGTCGGCGGGCGCAGGCTCGCGTCGAGCAACGGCACGCCGGCGGCGTCGAGTTCGCGCACCAGTCGGGGAAGGGTGATCGTCGGGTCGGTGGTGACCGCGCCGACGGTGAGCCGGTCGTGGTCCAACACCGGTTCGGAACCGGTGAGTTGGTCGAGGATCGCGGCTGCGCCCAGCAGTGCGTCGGCCTCGGCGACCATGACCTCCGCGTACGAGCCGATGAGGGCCTTGAGTTGGGCCGGCGACCCGGTGTGGGCGGCCCGGCCGTGCTCCACGAGGACGATCTCGTCAGCGAGTTGGTCGGCCTCCTCCAGGTACTGGGTGGTCAGCAGAACCGTCGTACCCTCCTCCTTCAGCCCGCGCACCGCCGCCCAGATCTGGTTGCGGGCCGCAGGGTCGAGCCCCGTCGTGGGCTCGTCCAGGAAGAGCACGTCGGGCCGTTCGACCAGGCTCGCCGCGAGGTCGAGGCGCCGGCGCATCCCGCCCGAGTAGGTGGATGCGGGCCGGTCGGCGGCCTCCGCGAGCCCGAAGCGGCCGAGCAGGTCGTCGGCGCGTGCGGCCGGTCCCCTGACCCGGTGCAGCCGGGCGAAGAGCCGCAGGTTCTCGCGGCCGGTGAGGTCGCCGTCGACCGACGCGTACTGCCCGGTGACGCCGATCCGGCGTCGTACAGCAGCTGCCTCCCGCACGAGGTCGTGGCCCGCGATGCGCGCCGAGCCCGCGTCGGGCCGCAGCAGCGTGGTGAGCAGCCGTACGGCCGTGGTCTTGCCCGCGCCGTTCGGCCCCAGCAGCCCGCACACGGATCCCTCGGCCACCGCCAGGTCCAGCCCGCGTACGGCATGGATCTTCCCGAAGGACTTCTCCAGACCTTCACTAAGTACAGCGTACGTAGTAGTCATGAGGTGACCATAGCGCACTACGTACGGCGTACGTAACTACGATGGGTGGTCGAGGTGATGATCAATGGCCGGCCGAGCCGCCGTACCCGAAGTGATCTGGGCCCGTCCCGAACGTGCGGGCCGTGGTCCGAAGGCCGCGTACAGTCGCGCCGACATCGCGGCCGCCGCGGTGCGGATCGCGGACGCGGAGGGGCTCGACGCGGCCTCGATGCGGCATGTCGCGGCCGAACTGGGCTGCGGCACGATGTCGCTCTACAACTACGTCCCCCGCAAGGAGGACCTGTACGAGCTGATGGTTGACGCCATCAGTGGCGAGCACGAGCTGTGGGAGCCCTCGGGCGACTGGCGCGCCGACATGCTGCGGGTGGCCCACCAGACCCGCACCCTCATGCGGCGCCATCCCTGGCTACCGCGTCTGATGTCCCCGGTCTACGGCTTCAGCCCCAACGCCCTGCGCTATCTCGAACACTGTCTGACCTGCCTCGACTCGTTCGACGCCCCCTACGGCACGAAGATCGAACTGATCGCGATGCTCAACGGCCTGGTGACGACGTATGTCGGCAACGAGTTGGCGACGGCTGAGCGTGCGCGGTCCCTGCCGTGGTCGGAGGAGCAGGAGAACGCGATGCGGATCGCGTACCTCGGGGGGCAGGTGGGGAGCGGTGCGTATCCCCGGATGGCTGCGGCGTTCATGGAGGACGCGGGGCCGATTGATCTGGAGGCGGTGTTCGAGCGGATGCTTCTGCGGGTGCTGGATGGGTTTTCGCCGCGGGGATGAGGGGTCGTTTGCCGGGTGCGGGTCTCGTCGTGGTTGGTCGCGCAGTTCCCCGCGCCCCTAAGTGGGTCAGAGGAGCGTGAACTGGCCTTCTGGGCCTTCCTCGTGGTGGTCCAAGACCGAAGCGGGGCGCCGGGCGGCTGCCGGTACCGGGAGTACGCCCGCCGTCTGTAGCTCGGCTGTCGTGATCGGGTCCGTCACCGTCAACTCGGCTTGTTGCGGGCGCAATTCCGCCAGTAGTGCCAGCACAGTGATCAGCTCCAGCAGTTCCGATGTCCACGTCTGCGGCCAGGTCGCCGGCCTGATCGCCTCCAGCGTTCCCGGCTCGACCGCACCCCCTATCCGCACCGCCAGCCACTGCTCCAGCACCCGTACCCCGCCCGCCTCGAAGTCCCATGCCTCGGGTGGTACCGGGGAGATGCGGCCGTCGTCGACCTGGAGGGTCTCCTCGTCGCGGTCGTAGTGAACGGCGACCGGGCGGGAGGGCAGTGGCGAGCGCACGTAGGGGCGCCGGCCGCCGGGCAGTTTGGGGCGTTGGCCGTCCCGTCGCATCAGCCACAGCACGCGGCGACCCAACTCGACACCCCGGGACCAGAGTTCGGGGTCGGCGGTGAGCGGACGGTGAGCCCCGGGCGTACGGCGATCAGGGCCCAGGCGAGGAGGTCGACCGGGTCGGGGCGGTGGCCCAGGCGGTCGGTGAGGTGGTCCAGCAGGCCCGGGGCCAGGTTGGGTTCGGTGCCGTCGGGCCGCCGGTACAGCGGGCGGATCCGGCCCGGGCGGATCAGGGGCGGCAGGGACGAGGCGAGCAGCAGCGGCCCTCCGGAGCTGGGCGGTGAGGTCGCCGTCTCGACGACGAACACCTGCCGTTCGTCCGCCACCCGCCACAACTCCGGGCGCGCCGCGTCGATCAGCCGGTGGTCCGGGATCAGCCACTGCTCGTCGAAGGGCGCCTGCAGGACCCGTACCGGCTCCGCGCACGGGCCGGTGGCGCGGGCGAGCTTCTCCGTGCCGCTGGGCCGGCCGGGCAGCTGTCCCACCGCCGAGTGCGTGGTGCGTGAGCGGGTCGGCTCGAACAGGGCCTCGCGGTCCGGTTCTTCGGCCTTCAGCAGGGTGTCCCAGCGTGCTTTCAGGGATGCCGCGTCGGGTGCCGTCGGCCACCCCCGGCCCAGCCGTGGCGGTGCGACGGACCACGGCATGAGGTCCGCGAGCAGCGGAGCGTCGTCGTCGGGCGTCACGCTGGGCATCGTACGACGCCTCCTCCTGCCCTTGTCCTAGGCCCTGTCGTCAAATTCCCGCCTGCCCTGCGGCGTCATGCACGCTCCCCCACTGCCTTAAGGGCGTGGGAGGGGCCCCCACTCGCCGCACCGGGCACAGACCCACGTACAACCAGTACGAGGGCCTGCGCCCGGCACGCCGAGAGCAACGCTCCCCCCACTCTCGGCTTCGCTCGAGCGGGAGGTGCCCCCACGCCGCCGCAGGGCCCGCCCTTCGGGCGGACGACGGGAATTTGACGACAGGGCCTAGGTCGCATCCAGCGTCACCGTGAAGGAGAAGCGGTCGCCCCGGTAGTGGATGACGGCCACGTCCAGGACCCGGCCCGTGTCGTCGTACGCGACGCCCGTGTAGTGCAGGATCGGGCTGAGCAGCGGGACCCGGAGCAGGCGGGCCGTCTCCGGGTCCGCGAGGCGGGCCTGCACGGTGTCCGTGATGCGGCTGATGTCCACGCCGACGACGTCCCGCAGCACCTTGGTCATCGGCCAGCGGACCAGGTCGTGGCGGTCGATACGCTCCGCCAGTTCCGGACGGACGTAGTTGCGGGCGTGGTTGGTCGGCTCGCCGGTCTCCTCGTCGCCGCGCAGCCGGTGGTACGTGGCCACCTCCACGAGATCCGGGAAGTACTCGGCGAGTTCGGCGGGCACGGGCGCGCTGCCGTGGTCGAGGAGTTCGGTCGTCATACCGGACTGCTGGGCGACGATCGCGTCGACCGAGCCCAGCAGCCGTACGGGAGCGCCTCGTTGGGCGTCCGGCTCGATGAACGTGCCGCGTCTGCGGTGGCGGCTGATCAGCCCCTCGTCCTCCAGCTCCTTCAGCGCCTGCCGCATGGTCAGCACGCTCACGCCGTAGTGCCCCGCCAACTGTTCCTCGGTGGGCAGCCGCAGCGGGTCTCGCGCCGAGCGGCCGAGGATCGAGGCGCGCAGGGACTGCGAAACCTGGTACCAGAGGGGCAGTTTGCGGTTCAGGACGATCGAGTCCGGCGCGAAGGAGGTCACGGAGGTATCCGTACCGGTCGTCAACGCTCAGTGCAACGGGCGGAAGTGCCGCTGGAGGCCCGACCACACGTCGTCGTACCCAGGTTGCAGATGCTCCGCCCGCGCCGCCTGTGCCGTCAGGGTCACCGGCCAGCGGGTCTCGAACATGAACGCCAGCCCGTCGTCGACCTTCTGGGGCCGCAGCTCGGCGGCGCCGGCCCGGTCGAAGGTCTCCCGGTCGGGCCCGTGCGCGGACATCATGTTGTGCAGCGAGCCGCCCCCGGGCACAAAGCCCCCCTTCCCGGCCGTCTTCGCGTCGTACGCGCCCTCGATCAGCCCCATGTACTCGCTCATCACGTTCCGGTGGAAGTACGGCGGCCGGAAGGTGTCCTCGCCCACCAGCCAGCGCGGCGCGAAGACGACGAAGTCGATGCCCGCGAGGCCGGGAGTGTCCGACGGCGACGTCAGCACCGTGAAGATCGACGGGTCCGGGTGGTCGTACGAGATGGTGCCGAGGACGTTGAAGCGGCGCAGGTCGTAGGCGTACGGGACATGGTTGCCGTGCCAGGCGACCACGTCGAGCGGGGAGTGGTCGTAGACCGCCGTCCAGAGGTTGCCGCAGAACTTGTTGACGACCTCAACCGGACCCTCGACGTCCTCGTACGCGGCGACCGGCGCACGGAAGTCCCGTGCGTTGGCCAGCCCGTTGGCGCCGATCGGCCCGAGGTCGGGGAGCCGGAAGGGGGCGCCGTAGTTCTCGCACACGTAGCCGCGGGCAACGGCGTCGATCAGCTCCACCCGGAAACGCACCCCGCGAGGGACGAGCGCGACCTGGCCGGGCTCGACGTACAGCAGCCCGAACTCGGTGCGCAGCAGCAGCCCGCCGGCCTCCGGGACGATCAGCAGCTCCCCGTCGGCGTCGCTGAACACCCGCTCCATCGAGGAGTCGGCGTGGTAGAGGTGCACGGCCATGCCACTGCGCTGAGTGGCGTCGCCGTTGCCGCCGAGGGTCCACAGGCCCGCCAGGAAGTCCGTCCCGACCGGGGGCTCGGGCAGTGGGTCCCAGCGCAGGCGGTTGGGATCGGGCACGGATTCCGTGAAGGGGGCCGTACGGATCGCGCCGTTGTCGGTGGGCGTGAAGGGGGGATGCGCGGCCGAGGGGCGGATGCGGTACAGCCAGGAACGGCGGTTGTGGGCGCGGGGCTCGGTGAACGCCGTACCGCTGAGCTGCTCGGCGTAGAGGCCCAGAGGAGCGCGCTGCGGCGAGTTGCGGCCCTCGGGGAGAGCGCCCGGAACGGCCTCCGAGCTGTGCTCGTTTCCGAAACCGGACAGCCAAGAAAGGCCGGAAAGGCCGGCGAGGCTGTCCAGCCCCTCGTCGGCCTTCCGCGCGTCCTCACTCATCAGTGCTCCCTCGCTCCTTCATCCTCATTCCTATGCTTCACCGTAGGATTCCGGGTGCGGGGGCGCAAGAGGGGAAAATGAGGGGCGCGGTTCACTGGGCCGCTGTGGGGCGGCATGATGAAGCCTGTGCCCCAAGCGACCTCGCTACGTCGTGCGCCCGTACAGCGGCGCAGTGCCGAACGGCTGACCAGAATCCTCGACGCCTGCGCCGACCTCCTGGACGAGGTCGGCTACGACTCCCTGAGCACCCGGGCGGTGGCGATACGCGCCGGCGTCCCCATAGGTTCCGTGTACAGGTTCTTCGGCAACAAGCGCGCCATGGCGGACGCGCTGGCCCAGCGGAACCTGGAGGTCTACATCGCGCGTGTCACCGAGCGCCTGCGGCAGCAGAGCGGCGGCGGGTGGCGCGAGGCCATGGACGCCGTGCTCGACGAGTACCTGGCCATGAAACGGACCGCGCCGGGGTTCTCGCTCGTCGACTTCGGCAACCAGATACCGGTCGGCAAGCGCGACGCCGAACCCAACCACCGCGTCGCCGACACCCTCACCGCTCTCCTCTCCGACGTCCTCGACCGTGAACCGGACGACGACCTGCGCCGCGCGTTCCTGGTCGCCACGGAGACCGCCGACACCCTGGTCCACCTGGCCTTCCGGGTCACCCCGGAGGGGGACGAGCGGATCATCGGCGAGATGCGGGAGCTGTTGCGGGCGTATCTGTCACGGGTGCTCGACTGAGGTTCGCGGCCGGCCCGGAGGGTGCGGTCGAGGTGGGTGCGCGCAACCACTCCCCTCCATCCCTACCGGTCGGTATGCTCGGCTCCAACCGCGCGTCACCGTTGCCGCCACCCACCCGGGAGGACCCGTGTCCCACCCCACCGACTCCCGCACCGATTCCCGCACCGCTCTGCGCGTCTGTCCCCTGTGCGAGGCCACCTGCGGACTGACGCTCACCATCGAGAGCGGCCGGGTCACCAGTGCCCGTGGTGACCGCGACGACGTGTTCAGTCAGGGGTTTATCTGCCCCAAGGGTGCCTCCTTCGGGGCCCTCGACAGCGACCCCGACCGGCTGCGCACCCCCCTCGTGCGACGGGACGGCGAGTTGCGCGAGGCCAGCTGGGCGGAGGCCTTCGACGCCGTCGCCGCGGGCATCCGGGGCGTGGTCGAACGGCACGGGCCGAACTCCGTCGGCGGCGTCTTCGGGAATCCGAACGTGCACACCGTGGCCGGGGCTCTCTACCCGCCGGTTCTGCTCGCCGGCCTCGGCACCCGCAGCGTCTTCACCGCCTCCACGGTCGACCAGATGCCCAAGCATGTCTCCAGCGGGCTGCTCTACGGAGACGCCAACGCGATCCCCGTACCCGACCTCGACCGCACCGACCATCTGCTGCTCATCGGCGCCAACCCCCTTGAGTCCAACGGCAGTCTGTGCACGGCGCCCGACTTCCCCGGCAAGCTCAAGGCCCTCAAGGCGCGCGGCGGCACGCTCACCGTCATCGACCCCCGCCGCACCCGCACCGCCAAGCTCGCCGACCGGCACATCGCGATCCGCCCCGGTACGGACGCCCTGCTGCTCGCCGCGATGACCCACGTCCTGTTCGAGGAACACCTCGTCGACCTGGGCGAGTTGGCGCCGCATGTCCAAGGCGTCGACGAACTGGCGCAAGCGGTAAGGGACTTCACGCCCGACGCCGTCGCCGAGGCCTGTGACGTGGACGCCGACACCATCCGCACCCTCGCCCGTGAACTCGCCGCCGCGCCCACCGCCGCCGTCTACGGCCGCATCGGCAGCTGCACCGTCCCGCACGGCACCCTCGCCAGCTGGCTGGTCGACGTCCTCGACATCCTCACCGGCAACCTCGACCGGCCAGGCGGCGCCCTCTTCCCGCAGGCGGCCACCGACAGGACACCCCGGCCGGCCGGACCCAGTCACGGGTTCACGCTGGGCCGCTGGCACTCGCGGGTCAGCCAACACCCGGAGGCGAAGGGCGAGTTGCCGCTCTCAGCGCTCGCCGAGGAGATAGACACCGCCACCGCCGAGGGCGAGCCGATCCGGGCCCTCATCGTCGTCGCCGCGAACCCCGTCCTCTCCGCGCCCGACGGCAACCGGCTCGACAAGGCGCTGGACTCGCTCGACTTCATGGTCAGCGTCGACCCCTACCTGAACGAGACCTCACGTCACGCGCACGTCGTGCTGCCTCCGCCCCCGCCCTCGCAGAGCCCCCACCACGACTTCGCCCTCAACACCCTCGCCGTCCGTAACCAGGTCCGCTACAACCGCCCCGCCGTCCCCCTGGAGCCGGGCAGGATGGCCGAGACCGAGATCTTCGCGCGACTCGTCCTGGCCGCGACCGGCATGCACGGCGCCGACCCCGCCGCTGTGGATGCCATGGTCATCGACCAGACCCTCGGCAAGGCCGTCAAGGAACCCCACTCCCCGGTCCACGGCCGCGATCCGCAGGAGCTCGCCAAGGAGCTCGACGGCGACACCGGCCCCGAGCGCCGCCTCGATCTGATGCTGCGCCTGGGCCCGTACGGCGACGGCTTCGGCGTACGAGCGGACGGTCTGACCCTGGCGAAGGTGCTCGCCCACCCGCACGGCATCGACCTCGGGCCGCTCCAGCCGCGCCTCCCGCAGCCCCTGAAGACGCGCAGCGGCCGGATCGAACTGCTGCCGCAGCCCATCGCCGACGACCTGCCGCGCCTGCGCCAGGCCATGCGGGAGCGCCCCGCCGGGATCGTGCTCATCGGGCGGCGCCATCTGCGGTCCAACAACAGCTGGATGCACAACGTGCCCGCCCTCACCGGCGGCACCAACCGCTGCACCCTCCACATCCACCCCGAGGACGCCGCCGCCCTCGGTGTACTGGACGGAGCCCCGGTACGGATCAAGGGCGCCGGGGGAGAGGTGGTGGCCCCCGCCGAGATCACCGACGTCGTACGGCGCGGGGTCGTGAGCCTGCCCCACGGGTGGGGACACGACCGGCCCGGCACCCGGCTCGCGCACGCCGCCGTCGACCCCGGAGTCAACGTCAACCAGGTCCTCGACGGCAGTCTTCTCGACCCGCTGTCGGGCAACGCCGTACTGAATGGTGTACCCATCGAACTCGCGCCAGCAGGCACAACGCTGTGACCAGGAGTTTTGCGCTTATTGCTCGCACGTCAACATCTTGTTAAGACTTGTGGGGGCGACCTAACGTCAACGCACTGCCGACTCCGGTGGGAGTTCAAGGGCGAACGTTAGGTAACCCACTCATGTTGACCATCCTGGGCTTCACGATGATCGCGACCTTCCTGGTCCTGATCATGATGAAGAAGATGTCGCCGATCGCGGCGCTCGTACTGATCCCGGCACTTTTCTGCGTCTTCGTCGGGAAGGGCGCCAAGCTCGGTGACTACGTCATCGACGGCGTCACCAGCCTCGCCCCCACCGCGGCGATGCTCATGTTCGCGATCGTCTACTTCGGTGTGATGATCGACGTCGGCCTCTTCGACCCGATCGTCCGAGGCATCCTGAAGTTCGCCAAGGCCGACCCGCTGCGCATAGTCGTCGGTACGGCGATCCTCGCGGCGATCGTGTCCCTCGACGGCGACGGCTCGACCACCTTCATGATCACGGTCTCGGCGATGTACCCCCTGTACAAGCGCCTCAAGATGAGCCTCGTCGTGATGACCGGCGTCGCCGCGATGGCCAACGGTGTGATGAACACCCTGCCCTGGGGTGGTCCGACGGCCCGCGCCGCGACAGCCCTGAAGCTGGACGCGAGCGACATCTTCGTCCCGATGATCCCGGCGCTCGCCGTCGGCCTCGCCTTCGTCATCGCCCTCTCCTACGTCCTCGGCCGCCGCGAGCGCAAGCGGCTCGGCGTGCTCACGCTGGACGCGGTCCTGGTGGAGGAGCCGGAGCAGGAGTCGGAGACCGTGCTCGTCGGCGCCGGGTCGGGCGCCAAGTCGACCGTCGGATCCGGTGCGGGCAACTCGGCCGCGCCCACCGGCGGTTCCGGTGCCGAGGGCACCACCGACAGCGGCACGGACGATGACGACGACCGGATGCTGAAGGTCCTCGACCCCAACCGCACCACCCTGCGCCCCAAGCTCTACTGGTTCAACGCGCTCCTCACGGTCACGCTGCTCACCTCCATGATCATGGAGTGGCTGCCGATCCCGGTGCTGTTCCTGCTCGGTGCCGCGCTCGCCCTGACGGTCAACTTCCCGCACATGCCCGACCAGAAGGCCCGTCTCGGCGCCCACGCGGAGAACGTCCTCAACGTCTCCGGTATGGTCTTCGCCGCCGCCGTCTTCACCGGCGTCCTCACCGGCACCGGCATGGTCGACCACATGGCCCGCTGGCTCGTCGACAACATCCCCGACGGCATGGGCCCGCACATGGCCTTCGTCACCGGCCTGCTGAGCATCCCGCTCACCTACTTCATGTCCAACGACGGCTTCTACTTCGGCGTCCTGCCGGTCCTCGCCGAGGCCGGCGCGGCCCACGGCGTCTCCCCCCTGGAGATCGCCCGCGCCTCCCTCATCGCCCAGCCCCTGCACATGTCCAGCCCGCTCGTCCCCGCCGTCTACGTCCTCGTCGGCATGGCGAAGGTCGAGTTCGGCGACCACACGAAGTTCGTGGTCAAGTGGGCCGTGCTGACCTCCCTGACCATCCTCGGGGCGGGAATCCTGTTCGGCATCATCTGACCGCCCGGTCGACTGCCTGCACAACTGTCCGCTCAACTGCCCGTGCCTGTACGCCCGTTCGACCGTCCGATGGAGGACACGACCATGAGGCCCGGTGGGAACCGCGGCTGGCTGCTCCGCCTAGTCATCGCCTTCAGCTTCACGCAGGGGGCGGTGTCGATGGCCCGGCCCGCCGTCTCCTACCGGGCCCTCGCGCTGGGCGCGGACGAGCGGGCCATCGGCGTGATCGCCGCCGCGTACGCCCTGCTCCCGCTCTTCGCCGCCGTCCCGCTGGGCCGCCGCACCGACCACGGCCGCTGCGCACCCCTGCTGACCGTCGGCGCCCTCCTGGTCTCCGGTGGCTGCGCTCTCGGCGCGACCGCCGACTCCCTCGGCACGATGGCCGCGTGGAGCGGAGTGATGGGCCTCGGCCATCTCTGCTTCGTCATCGGCGGCCAGTCGATCGTCGCCCGCCGGTCCGCCCCGCACGAACAGGACCGCAACTTCGGCCACTTCACCATCGGTGTCTCGCTCGGCCAGTTCATCGGCCCGATCGCGGCGGGTGTGCTGATCGGCGGCCACGACATGGCGGCCACCAGCGCCCGCGCCCTGCTGGTCGCTTCCGCGGTCGCCGCGTTGTCGTTCACATCACTGTGGCGCGTCGAGGACCGTACGGCCGTCAAGTCCCGTACGGAGCAAGGCGATCGCGTCCCCGTGCACCGCATTCTGCGCACCCGGGGCGTACCCGCGGGCATCTTCGTCAGCCTCGCCGTACTGTCCGCGACCGACATTCTCACCGCCTACCTTCCGGTGGTCGGCGAGCATCGGGGCATCGCGCCGGCCGTGATCGGCGTGCTCCTCGGACTGCGCGCGGCGGCCACCATCGCGTGCCGTCTGGTGCTGACACCCCTGCTCCGGCTGCTCGGCCGGCGCCTGCTGCTCACCGTGACCTGTCTGCTTGCGGCGGTGCTGTGCGCGGGGATCGCGCTGCCGGTGCCGGTGTGGGGGCTGGCCCTGATGCTCGCGGCGCTGGGCTTCTGCCTGGGCGTCGGACAGCCGCTGTCGATGACGACGGTCGTCCAGGCCGCCCCAGCAGGCGCCCGCTCCACCGCCCTCGCGCTGCGCCTGACCGGCAACCGGCTCGGCCAGGTCGCCGCGCCCGCCACGGCCGGTCTGGTCGCCGGGGTCACGGGCGTGGCGGCACCGTTCGTGATGCTGGGCGTGCTGCTGTTGCTGGCGGCGGGGACAGCGATGCGCTCGTCGGGCCCGCGGGCGCCGGTGGAGAAGCGGGAGGGGGCCGGAAGGGTGATGTCCGACGGGGCGTAGGGCGGTGCTTCCGCTCTTGTGGGCGCTTATGTGAAAGAGAGTCAGAAGAAGCGTGATTTGTGTGAAAATCTTCTGACTTGGAGGAATGTGCATGACCACCTCGCTCCGTCCACGCCGTGCCGGCGCCCGTACCGCCGCGCTCGCCGCCCTCACCCTTGCGGGCACCACCCTCATCGGGGCCCCTGCCGTCGCCGCCCCCGGCGACAACGGAGACGTCAAGATCCACAAGGTGGGTACGCGCTTCGACGACCAGATCAACGAGCCGAAGGTCTGCGACTTCTACCTCGCCGCGTTCAACTTCGACGCCGGCCAGGACATCGAGTGGTCCATCGAGACCCAGCCTCTGGAGGCGAACGGCGCCACCCTCGCCGACACCCTCGAACTGGAGCCGGACGGCACCGGACACACCCTGACCCTCGCGCTGCCCTACGGTCGGTACAAGCTGACGTGGAACATCGTCGACGGCCAGGGCGCGGCCAAGCACAAGGTGTTCCAGGTCGACTGCGCGACCGGGACACCGACCCCGCCCGGCGGCCCCGGGGGAGGTCCCGGCGGGTCTGACGGCGGCCCGGGCGGCCCGGGCGGCCCGCACGGCGGGGTTCCCGCGGGCGGCGGCGGTGTCGCCCGGGCGGAGGCCTTCTCACCGGTCGCCGGTGCGGCTGCCGTGGGCCTGATCGTGGTCGGGGGAGTGGTCTACCTCCGGACGCGCCGACGTGCCGATGGCGCGGCCTGACCACGCCCGCCGGCCCCGGCCGTGGCACCGGACACGCGCCTACCGACTGACCCGCACGGTCGTCCTGACCGTCGCCCTGGCGGTGGGCGGCGTCTGGTGGGCCCGGGTCGACGAGGCCGCCCCCGCACCCGTCACCGCCACCGACGGCACGCCGGTCACACCGTCCACCGGGTCCGGCGAGAGCGCCGGGGCGAGGGCGGCGGCACGGGGGCGGAGCCCGGCGCCGGCCACGCCGACACCGGCGGCCGGGCCCGCGCAGGGACGGTCAGGGTCCGCCAGGCCAACACCGCCTACCGGGCCGACCCGGGCGGACGGATCCGCGCGGGGACGGCCCGGGTCCGCCAGGCCGACATCCCCGGCCGCGCCGACCCGGGTGGTCGGGCCCGCAGCGGGACGGCCAGGGCCCGCCGGGCCGACACCACCGGCCGCTCACCCGAACGTGCCGGCCCCGCCACGCCCGCCCGCCCTCCTCCCGCGCTCCCGCCCCACCACGCTCACCCTTCCGTACCTCGACATCGAGGCGCCGGTCGTGGATCTGCGCCTCGACCGCCACCGGCAGCTCACCGCGCCCCCGGACGACAACTCCAACCTGGTCGGCTGGTACGCGGACGGGCCGTCACCGGGGGAGAACGGCACGGTGATCGTCGTAGGGCATCGCGACACCCGTGCCGGGCCCGCCGTGTTCGTCGGCCTCGACGCGGTCACGCCCGGACGCCCGGTCGAACTCCGGCGCGCGGACGGGCGCACGGCCATCTACACCGTCGACGCCGTGAAGACGTACGACAAGGCGAACTTCCCCAGCCGCGACGTGTACGGCGCCCGCGCCCGCCCCGAGCTGCGGCTCATCACCTGCGGCGGCGCCTACGACCGACGGACCGGCTACACCGGCAACATCGTCGTGTACGCGCACCTGACGGCGACGCGACCAGCGCCACCCGCACCCAAGAGCCTTACGGGCAGAGCGCGTTCACGCTGACTCGTCGACCTCTTCGGACCGTGGCCGCGGTTGCGCGACCTCCTCCGCAGTCACGGCCCCCGCCATCTGTGCCCGCGCCCTCGCCCGGGACCGCGACACCGCCACCCCCGCGAGACACAGCCCGCCGCCCGCCAGCGTGAGCAGCCCCGGTACCTCGCCCAGCGCCAGCCAGGACATCAGCACGACCAGGGCAGGGACGGCGTACGTGGTCGCGCCCATGCGGCTGGCCGTCGTACGGGCCAGGGCGTAGGCCCAGGTCGTGAAGGCCAGGGCGGTCGGGAAGACGCCCAGGTAGATCATGTTGAGGGTCGCGGAGAGCGGCGCGTCGGCCGCCTCGCCGACCAGTTGCCCGGCGAACGGCAGACAGGTCAGGGCCCCGACCAGACAGCCGAACGTCGTCGCCTGGAGGGCGCTCGCCCGGGCCAGGGCCGGCTTCTGCGCGACGACACCGGTGGCCCACGCGGCCGCCGCGAGCAGACACAGCGCCACCCCGAGCACCGACGTGCCGCCCCCGCCCGACATCGACAGCCCGACGGTCACCGCGCCCGCGAACGACACCGCCATGCCCGCGAGCAGCCGGGGCGGCATCGGGTCGCCGAGCAGCCGGGTGCCGAGCAGGGCGATGAGGATCGGACCGACGTTCACGACGAGGGCGGCCGTCCCCGCGTCCACCTGCTGCTCGCCCCAGTTCAGCACGACCATGTACACGCCGAACCACAGCACGCCCGAGATCGCGATCCCCCGCCAGGCCGACCGGGGCGGCAATCCCTCCCGCCGTACGAGACAGATCGCCCCCAACGTCACGAACCCGGCGAGCATCCGCCCGAGCGCCAGCGCGCCCGGTGAGTACGCGGCCCCCGCACTGCGGATCGAGACGAACGCGGACGCCCACAGCACCACGGTCACGCAGGCCGCGACAGCTGCCAGCACCTCCGGACGAGGGGCCGGGCGGGAGGACGGGGACGAGGTCATCATGCTCCAGAGGCTAGGGAGGAAGGGCGGGGAGGGCTCGCGATTTTCGGACGTGCGGCTGTGCGGGGGCAGGGCGTCGTACGGGATCGGCTGTGCGGCGGCTCAGCGCAGGGCCGTCGCCTCGATGCCGAGGAGCTGGGCGAAACGGTGTTCCCCTTCGGGGGTCACCCTGACCGCCCGTTCCGAGCCGATGCGTTCGCACCAGCGCGCGTCCAGTGCGTGCCGGCACAGGGCGGCGCCGGCGGTGCCCGCGAGGTGGGGGCGGCGTTCGGTCCAGTCGAGGCAGGCGCGGGTGAGAGGGCGGCGACCGGTGCGGTCGAGGTCGATGCCCGCGGTGGCGAACCAGCGCAGCCCGGCGTCCGTGAGCGCGAACCCGGTGTCCTGGCGGAGCAGCCCCCGCCCGGTCAGGGCATCGGTGAGGGCGATGCCGAGCCGTCCGGCGAGGTGGTCGTAGCAGGTACGGCCACGTGCCATCGCGGACCCGGCGCCGGACTCCCGCAGCGTGCGCGGGCGTTGGGCCGCGGAGGGGGCGACGTGGGCGGCCAGATCCTCGACGAGTTGGGCCACGCCGGCGTCGGCCAGCCGCACGTAACGGTGCCGTCCCTGGCGCTCCTCGGTGAGCAGCCCGCCGGCCACGAGTTTGCCCAGGTGCTCGCTGGCCGTCGATGCGGCGACCCCGGCGTACCGCGCCAGCTCTCCGGCGGTCCACGCCCGCCCGTCCAGCAGCGCCAGCAGGAAACCGGCCCGTGTCTCGTCGGCCAACAGCCCGGCCAACGCGGCGAGACCGGACGCGCGGCCCGGCTTCCTCGTACTCCTCGCATCCCTCGTGGTCATGGGCCCAGCATGGGGTACGGACACTTCGGCGCCCGCCGAAGTGTGCGTGGCGGGAGGTGGATGCGGATGTGGATGTCTACTCGGGTCGCCCCAGTTGCGCGTACTGCTGTGCCAGCCCGTCCAGCAGTGCCGTGAGGCCGGTCTCGAAGGCCCGCTCGTCGATCTTCTCCTGCTGCTCGGCGAGAAGGTGGGCCTGTCCGAGGTGGGGATAGTCGGCCGGGTCGTACGCGCTCTCGTCGTCCACGAAGCCCCCGGCGAAGGAGCCGAGCGCGGAGCCCATGATGAAGTACCGCATCAGCGCGCCGATCGAGGTGGCCTGGGCGGGCGGCCAGCCCGCCTCGACCATCCCGCCGTAGACGGCGTCGGCGAGGCGCAGGCCCGCGGGGCGGCGGCCGGGGCCGCGGGCGAGGACCGGGACGATGTTCGGGTGGTCGCGCAATGCGGCCCGGTAGGAGACGGCCCAGTCGTGCAGCGCGGTACGCCAGTCGCGGACCCTCTCGCTCCCCTCGCCGCCCTCGCCCCCCTCGAACATCGACAGGTCGACCAGCACGCTCACCGAGTCCGCGACCGCTTCCAGGATCTGGTCCTTCGTCCGGAAGTGGTTGTAGAGGGACGGCCCGCTGACTCCCAGCTCGGCGGCGAGCCGGCGTGTCGACAGGGCGGCCAGCCCTTCCGCGTCCACCAGTGCCCGTGCCGTCTCGACGATCAGGTCGGTGCTGAGGAGGGGCTTGCGCGGTCGGGCCATGGCGCACATAGTAGGGCTGCGGCTGTAAACTAGCAGCGCTAATTTAAATGTTCTTCGCGGTCCGATGTCTGTGGGGTGGCTCGTCATGAACCTGGAACTGAGCGAGGAGCAGACCGCCGTCCAGCGGCTCGCCCGGGACTTCGTCGACCGCGAGATCACCCCGAACGTCATCGCCTGGGATCGCGCCGAGGACGTCGACCGGTCGATCGTGAAGAAACTGGGCGAGGTCGGCTTCCTGGGCCTGACCATCGACGAGGAGTACGGCGGCTCGGGCGGCGACCACCTCGCGTACTGCCTGGTCACCGAGGAACTCGGCCGCGGGGACTCGTCCGTGCGCGGAATCGTCTCCGTGTCCCTGGGGCTGGTGGCCAAGACCGTTGCGCACTGGGGGAGCGAGGAGCAGAAACGCCGCTGGCTGCCCGGGCTCACCTCCGGCGAGTACGTGGGCTGCTTCGGTCTGACCGAGCCGGGCACCGGGTCCGACGCGGGCAACCTCACCACGCGGGCGGTGCGTGAAGGCGAGGAGTACGTCCTCAACGGCACCAAGATGTTCATCACGAACGGCACCTGGGCCGACGTGGTGCTGCTCTTCGCCCGCTCCACCGACGCCCCCGGCCACAAGGGCGTCTCCGCCTTCCTCGTACCGACCGACACCCCCGGACTGACCCGCCGCGCCCTCCACGGCAAGCTCGGTCTGCGCGGTCAGGCCACCGCCGAACTGGTATTCGAGGACGTGCGCGTGCCCGCCTCGGCGATGCTGGCCCCCGAGGGCAAGGGCTTCTCCGTGGCCATGTCGGCGCTCGCGAAGGGGCGGATGTCGGTGGCCGCGGGGTGCGTCGGGATAGCCCAGGCCGCCCTGGACGCGGCCGTCCCGTACGCGGGCGAGCGGGAGCAGTTCGGCAAGCCGATCGCGCGGCATCAGCTGGTGCAGGAGCTGATCAGCGACATCGCCGTGGACGTCGACGCGGCACGGCTGCTGACCTGGCGCGTCGCCGATCTGATCGACCGGGGTCTGCCCTTCGCCACCGAGTCCTCCAAGGCCAAGCTCTTCGCCTCCGAGGCCGCCGTCCGCGCCGCGAACAACGCCCTGCAGGTCTTCGGCGGCTACGGCTACATCGACGAGTATCCGGTGGGCAAGCTCCTGCGCGACGCCCGCGTGATGACCCTCTACGAAGGCACGAGCCAGATCCAGAAACTGCTGATCGGCCGCGCGCTGACGGGCGTGTCGGCCTTCTGAGTACATGGCCGGTACTTGTCTGAGTACCTTGACGGATGTGGCGCGGGCCACGTTCGCCGACTCTTGTCCCCATGAGTGAGACACCGGTTCAGCAGCAGAGCACGGCGGCCTTCTACGGCCAGGCCGTCGCGTCCTTCGGCATCGCCATGGGGGCGACGGCCATCGGCATCTTCCGACTGCACGCCGACGCCTGGGTGCGCGGCTTCCTCGGTATCGCCGTCCTCTATCTGGTGACCTCCGCCTTCACCCTGGCCAAGGTCATCCGCGACCGCCAGGAGGCCGGGCAGATCGTCAGCCGGGTCGACCAGGCCAGGCTGGACAAGCTCCTCGCCGAGTACGACCCCTTGTTGAAGCCCTGATCCACGCAAGCCCTGATCCGGAAGCACTGATCCGGAAGCCCCTGACCGGGTGCGCTAAGCGCCCGCTCACCCGCAGCGGTACAGTGGGGGTCACTGTTGGTGGAAGGGGCGAACGGGCGATGAGTACGGCGGAGGACACGGCCGGCGGCGAGGCGGCGCCGTGGGGTGAGGTGACCCCCGACGCGGCCCGGCGGTTGCTCGTCGCCGCGGTGGAGGCCTTCGCCGAGCGCGGCTACCACGCGACGACGACCCGTGACATCGCGGGCCGCGCGGGCATGAGCCCCGCCGCGCTCTACATCCACTACAAGACCAAGGAAGAGCTGCTCCACCGGATCAGCAGGATCGGCCACGAGAAGGCCGTCGACATCCTGCGTACGGCGGCGCAGACCGAGGGCACCGCGACCGAGCGGCTGGCCGAGGCCGTCAGCTCCTTCGTCCGCTGGCACGCCGGAGGGCGCACCACCGCACGGGTCGTGCAGTACGAACTCGACTCCCTGGGCCCCGACGCCCGCGCAGAGATCCTCGCGCTGCGCCGCCAGTGCGACGCCGAAGTGCGCGGGATCATCGAGGACGGGATGGAGACGGGCGAGTTCGACGTACCCGACGTACCGGGCACGACGCTCGCCGTGCTGTCGCTGTGCGTCGACGTGGCCCGCTGGTTCAACGTCAACGGTTCGCGTACGCCGGACGAGGTCGGCGCGCTCTATGCCGACCTCGTACTACGGATGGTGGGGCCGGGCGGCCCGCGCTCAGAGGCTCACAGGTAGTACCGCGACACCGACTCCGCGACGCACACCGGCTTGTCGCCGCCCTCGCGCTCCACGCTGAAGCCGACGGTGACCTGGACGCCCCCGGGGACGTCGTCGACGCCGTTGATCGTGGCGGTGGCGCGCAGCCGGGAGCCGACCGGGACGGGCGCGGGGAAACGGACCTTGTTCGTCCCGTAGTTGACGCCCATCTTCACGCCCTCGACCTTGATCAGCTGCGGCCCGAAGAGGGGCAGCAGCGAGAGGGTCAGATAGCCGTGCGCGATGGTGGTCCCGAAGGGGCCACTGGCTGCCTTCTCCGGGTCCACGTGGATCCACTGGTGGTCGCCGGTGGCGTCCGCGAACAGATCGACGCGCTTCTGGTCGATCTCCAGCCAGTCGGTGTACCCGAGCTGCTCACCGACCGCCGCCTTCAGGTCGTCCGCGCCCGTGAAGATCCTCGGCTCTGCCATGTCCCGGCCTCCTCGCCACTGTGTCATCGCATTGTGTCGCACCATGTCTAAGCAACTGCTTAGCATGGTAGGCCGTGGACTCCATGTCAACGGACTGCGGTCCGTATCGGGTGGGTAGGGTTCGAGGGGTGCCCCAGATTCCCGAGAAGATCCACGAACTCACGGTCGGCCAGCTCGCGGCCCGCAGCGGCGCCGCCGTCTCCGCCCTGCACTTCTACGAGTCCAAGGGCCTCATCACCAGCCGCCGCACCTCGGGCAACCAGCGCCGCTACGGCCGTGACGCGCTGCGCCGGGTCGCCTTCGTCCGGGCCGCGCAGCGCGTCGGCATCCCGCTCGCCACGATCCGCGAAGCGCTCGCCGAACTCCCCGAGGAACGCACCCCCACCCGGGAGGACTGGTCCCGCCTCTCCGAGCACTGGCGCTCCGAACTCGACAAGCGCATCACGCAGTTGAACCGTCTTCGCGACCATCTCAGCGACTGCATCGGCTGCGGCTGCCTGTCCCTGCAGAGCTGCGTCCTGTCCAACCCGGACGACGTCTTCGGCGAACGCCAGGCAGGATCCCGGCTACTGGTGGA
This sequence comes from Streptomyces sp. NBC_00576, assembly GCF_036345175.1. Classification (NCBI taxonomy): domain Bacteria; kingdom Bacillati; phylum Actinomycetota; class Actinomycetes; order Kitasatosporales; family Streptomycetaceae; genus Streptomyces; species Streptomyces sp. NBC_00576. The sequence goes on from NZ_CP107780.1 coordinate 8,934,004, forward strand.
GAAGAGCGGCGGCGCCGGTCCGGCTACTCGTACTCCGTCCCGCCCTTCCGTGTCAGGTACGCCGGACTGACCGCCTTGGCGATCGCACGCCCACCGGTCACCGCGCTGTACCGCTCGACGGCCGGCCGGATCACCACGCCCTCCCGCAGATGCAGCCCCCGCCCGGACACCGTCTCGCGCCCGCTCGCGATCTCCAGGACCCGGTCGATGTCGTACGGACCCTCGTACAGCCTTGGTACGAGCGGCAGTCGGCCCTCCAGCAGCTCTGCCGCGTCCAGCCAGCGCACCTCCCCGTCGACCTCCACGGACACGTCGAACACGGCGTACCCGAGCGTCTCGCGCCACCCGTCCGCGCCGTACGTCAGATCCTGCACGCCCGCCCCGAAGACCTCGCCGAAGATGCCGACCCGGCGCGCCCCGAGCCGCTCGGCGAGGCGGGCGGCGGTCTCGGCGACGCCGTGGGCGGTCACCGCACGCCAGTACAGATTGCGCGGATCCTCTTTCAGGGCAAGGGACTTGGCGCCGAACCCCTTCGAGGAGACCTGGACGCGCCCCTCGTCCGCGAGATAGGTCAGCAGGCAGGCCGAGCCGTGCAGCTTCTCGGTGAGGACGACCGGCTCGCCCGGCGTGAAGATGCCGGGGTAGCGCTGGATGTTCTCGATGTCGACCCAGCTCAGAAGGTCGGGCGCGGACTCGACGTCGCCGTTCATGGTGGGCGGGATCGGCGGCACCCATTTGACGATGCCCAGCAGCTCCGCGAAGTCGGTGCCGTCGGCCACGGCCTGCGCCAGATCGACGCCGTCGAGTGCGCGGGGCCGGCACACGATGCCCTGCGAGAGCTCACCGCGCAGCCGTACCGCCTTGACCCGGTCCGACCTGCTCCCCGCCAGCCGCCCGGTCAGGCCCAGCTCCTCGACGAGTTCGCCCGGCAGGACGGACTGCTCCGGGATGTACACGGCCGCGTCGCCGGTCCGGTACGAGCCCTTGGCGACGACCGCGCGATACAGGCCCACCTGGGCCAGTTCGAGTGCGTCGGCGTTCGGATGGTCATGGACGGTCAGGACTTCGGCGGTTACGCGCAGCGTCGACATGGGTGGCTCCTTGGGCGGTTCGTGGTGTCGCTCAGGTGGGTTTCATTGCCGCCAACTCTCCCTGTGGGAAAGGGGTGGAGCCACGGATTTTCTTGCTGGTATGCGGGGTTGCGGGTTTTCCGCGGTAGTCGGTGTTCGGCTGCCCGCTGTCGTGGATGGGGAGCGGGTGTCACGGGCTGTGGTCGCGTCCGTCCCGTGGGGCGAAGGCCGCGAGGGCGTCGGTGTCGGTCGCGCGAGCGTGCAGGAAGTAGTCGGCCCATTCGGTGATGTCGGGGTAGGACGACTCCTGGCCGAGTTGGGCGGCTGCGGCCCGGAGGTCGAAGTGCGTGGTGCGGAGTTCGATGCCCGGGCCCAGGAGGGCCCAGTGTGCTCCGGTCCGTCCGTAGGGCATGCCGACGCTGCCGGGGTTGATCACGAGCCGGCCGTGGGCGAGGCGGACGAACGGCATGTGGGTGTGGCCGCAGACCACGGTGCGGATGTCGGCATCGAGTCCGCTGAAGACTTTCCTTCCAGCGGTCGAGGCGGGAGTCGACCAGGGTCATCCTGAATACGCAGGTGCTGAGGCGCGGTCCAGATTTTTTGGAGTCAGGTGGTCCGAGGATGTCGAGAACGTGCCGCCGGCTCCGTCCCAGGGACATCAGCGGCCACCACCGGCCGCACGAGGAAGAAGGAGAATCGAGCATGGCGATTCAGCGGATGGACAACATCGGCATCGTCGTCGAGGACTTGGATGCCGCCGTCGCGTTCTTCGTGGAACTCGGTATGGAGCTGGAGGGCAGGGCAGAGGTCGAGGGTCTCGTCGCCGACCAGTGCACCGGCCTCGACGGCGTCCGCTGTGACATCGCGATGGTCCGGACCCCGGACGGTCACAGCCGGCTCGAGCTGGCGAGGTACCGCAGCCCCGAGGCGCTCAGCGCCGGGCCGCGCAACCGGCCGCACAACATTCTGGGCACGCACCGCGTCATGTTCGCCGTCGACGACATCGAGGACACCGTTGCCCGCCTGCGCCCCCATGGCGCCGAACTCGTCGGCGAGATCGCCCGGTTCGAGGACAGCTATCTGCTCTGCTACCTCCGCGGTCCGGAGGGCATCATCGTCGGACTGGCCGAGCAACTGCGCTGAGCCTGGCCTTCCTCGCCAAGGACGGAACCCCGCGCAGCGTACCGATCGGCCTCACCTGGAACGGGTCGCGCATCGGCATGATTACGACGATCGGTAACAGCGCGCCGTGCGCGGCGCCGCGGGGCTCGTTGAGACACACCTGCGTGATGCCTCGATGGTGCCATCCACGACTGACAACAGGCGTCGGTCATCCGGTTCAGTTGGGGGTGCGGCATCCCCGGCGCACCCCCGTCGTGCTCAGGCCGACGCAAGCAGCAGCCGTCCGCGCCTGGATTCCGCCAGGGCCTCGGGGGTCAGTACGGGCCGCGGCACCACGATGCCGCACTCCGTGCAGACGGGACCCGACGACGGCTCATGGGCCAGGTCGTACTTCCAGGTGAGGCGCTCCCCGTCGCACACCGGGCACACCGAGCCCGGTTCGCGCTCCAGGGCGGCGATCAGCCGTCGCAGCACCTCGGCCAGCGGTTCGTGGGGGTGCACCCCCGGATCGTCGCACCAGGCCACCCCGAACCCACCCCAGGTCAGCCGATGCCAGTCGTCCACACTTCCGGGCCGGCGCAGCCCGTCGAACTTCTCCTTCTTGCGGCGCTTCGCGAACTCCACCTCGTAGGCCTGCCAGACCGAGCGCGCTTCCTCCAGCTCGTCCAGTGCGGCCACGAGCCGCGCTGGATCGGGGGACCGGTCCTCCGGTCCGAACCCGGCCCGGGAGCACAGGTGGTCCCAGGTCGCCCTGTGCCCGTAAGGGGCGAATCGCTCAAGGCACTTACGGAGCGAGTACCGCCGCAGAGCCAGGTCGCTCCGCGGGTCCCGCACCTGTCTCGCCAGACTCCGGAAACCGGCCATCGCCTTGCACCTCCGTCACATCTGCACCTGTACTTCGGTCACTTCGGCGTCGTCGAACGGACGTCGCCGAATAGACGTATCGACAAGCGATTCGGCTCCATCTGTTTTCCGATGACGGCCATAAGCCGTTCGCCGGGCCCCCTTGGGACCGACGTCAACGGCTCTAAGCCGTCCGCCGGACCACCCTCCACGGTTACCTCCCGAAACTGTCGGTCGTCTGTGCAACACCTGTTGAGCACGGCGCCGGACCGCGTGTGCTTCCAGCGCTTCGAAGTGCCCCCGCACTTCTCCCCGCACTCCTCCAACGCATTTGCTGTGCCACGTTGTTCAAAAGTGACGCATGTTCATCTTCAATCGCGGGGATACCGGCGGTAACCTCTGGCCCACTCCGTTCGGAGTGGCCCACCCCCCGGTCCGGAGGAGCTGCCATGTCACGGCGCACCCCAGGCAACACTGCCGATAGAACCTTCGACAGACTGAGAACTCCCCGCGGACTCTTCGGGTTCCTGAAGACCGCAGCCGTATGCACGCTCATTGCCGGTCTTTTGTCGCCGCTTTCCCCGATCTCCCCGGCGACCGAGGCCCACGCCGCCACGGCCAACGACTACTGCGGAGCCCAGTGTTCCGACATCCTGCCGCCCGGCCAGAACGGCAACGCCACCCTCGCCCAGATCCTGCTCAACCAGGCCTTCGGTTCCCAGCCCGAACACGCCGAAGACCAGCTCGGGCCCTATGCCAACCTGGCCACGGGCTACTCCGGCCTCACCAATGCCACCATCAACAACTTCTTCAACGACGCCTCGTTCGGGGTCGCCGCCGACCAGGTCGCCTCCACCCTCGCCCCGGCCGGCCGCACCGACGTGACGATCGTCCGCGACAAGAAGACGGGTGTGCCGCACATCACAGGCACCACCCGCTACGGCACCGAGTTCGGCGCCGGCTACGCCGCCGCCCAGGACCGCCTCTGGCTGATGGACGTCTTCCGGCACGTCGGACGTGGACAGCTCACGCCCTTCGCGGGCGGCGACCCCTCCAACCAGGGCCTTGAACAGGAGTTCTGGCGCCACGCCCCGTACACCGAGGCCGACCTCCAGGCCCAGATAGACAACGCGGTCGCCACCAACGGCGCCCGCGGCCAGCAGGCGCTCGCCGACGTCAACGCCTATGTCGCCGGCATCAACGCCTACATCGACGCCTCCGACAGTGCCCGCACCTTCCCCGGCGAGTACGTCCTGACCGGCTGGAAGGACTCCGTCACCAACGCGGGCACCATCCAGAAGTTCAAGACCACCGACCTGGTCGCGCTGGCCTCCGTGATCGGCGCGCTCTTCGGCTCCGGCGGCGGCGGAGAGGTCAACAACGCGATCTCGCTGATGGCCGCCCAGTCCCAGTACGGCGTCGTCCAGGGCACCAAGGTCTGGGAGGCGTTCCGCGAGCGCAACGACCCCGAGGCCGCACTCACCGTCCACAACGGCGAGAGCTTCCCGTACGCGACCGCCCCCGCCAACCCGCAGGGCGAGGCCCTGCCCGACGCCGGCACGGTCGCCGAGGAACCGCTGGTGTACGACCGTACGGGCAGCGCCGCCACCGCGACCGCGGCCACCGCTTCCACCACGGCTACGGCCACCGCCCTCACCTCCGCCAAGCGCGGGATGTCCAACGCCCTGGTGGTGAGCGGCGCCAAGACCGCCAGCGGCCACCCGGTCGCCGTCTTCGGCCCGCAGACGGGCTACTTCGCCCCCCAGCTGCTCATGCTCCAGGAGATCCAGGGCCCGGGACTCAGCGCGCGCGGCGCCTCCTTCGCGGGGCTGAGCATGTACGTCGAGCTCGGCCGCGGCCAGGACTACGCGTGGAGCGCGACGACCTCCGGGCAGGACATCATCGACTCGTACGCGGTCGAGCTGTGCCAGGACGACGTCCACTACCTCTACCACGGCACCTGCACCGCGATGGAGAAGATCGAACAGACCAACGCCTGGAAGCCGACCACGGCCGACGGCACGGCCGCCGGCTCCTACCGGATGCAGGTCTACCGCACCAAGTACGGCCCGGTGAGCCATCGGGCGACGGTCGGCGGCAAGACGGTCGCCTACACCAACCTGCGCTCCTCCTACATGCACGAGGCCGACTCGATCATCGGCTTCCAGATGCTCAACGACCCGGACTACGTGAAGAGCCCGGCGACCTTCCAGGCCGCCGTGCAGCACATCAACTACACCTTCAACTGGTTCTACGCAGACTCCACGCACACCGCGTACTACAACAGCGGCGACAACCCGGTACGCGCGAGCGGCGTCGACGCCGAGTTCCCGGTCTGGGCGCAGTCGGCGTACGAGTGGCGGAACTGGAACCCGACGACGAACACCGCCGACTACACGCCGGCCTCCGCCCACCCCAACTCGATCGACCAGGACTACTACATCTCCTGGAACAACAAACAGGCCAAGGACTACACCAGCGCCTCATGGGGCGACGGTTCCGTCCACCGCGGCAACCTCCTGGAGGACCGGGTCAAGAAACTCGTCACGGCGGGCGGAGTGACCCGGGCACAGTTGGTGAAGGCGATGGCCGACGCCGCGCTCGCCGATCTACGGGCCGAGGACGTGCTGCCGAAGCTGCTGCGGGTCGTCAACAGCTCGACGGTCACCGACTCCACGGCCGCGGCGGCCGTCAGCAAGCTGTCCGCCTGGGTGACGGCGGGCGCCAAGCGCACGGAGACCTCCGCGGGCTCGAAGGCGTACGCCAACGCCGACGCGATCCGCATCCTCGACGCCTGGTGGCCACTGCTGGTGCAGGCCGAGTTCCAACCGGGCCTCGGCACCGACCTCTACACCGCCATCACCACCAACCTCCCCGTCGACGAGGCCCCCTCGGCCGCACACGGACCGACCGGCGCGCACGCGGGAAGCTCCTTCCAGTACGGCTGGTGGAGCTACGTCGACAAGGACATCCGGGCGGTTCTCGGTGACCCGGTGCAGGGCGGGCTGACGCAGAAGTACTGCGGCGGCGGCACGCTCAGCGGCTGCAGGGACATCCTGATCAGCACCCTGAAGACCGCGGCGGGCAAGACGGCCGCCCAGGTCTACCCCGGTGACACCCTCTGCGCCGCGGGCAACCAGTGGTGCGCCGACTCGATCGTCCAGCGCACCCTGGGAGGCATCAAGCACTACAACATCAGCTGGCAGAACCGGCCGACCTACCAGCAGGTCGTCGAGTTCACGTCCCACCGGTAACAAACCGGGCAGTGCGGCGGCGGGTCAGTGGATACGGCCCGCCGCCAGCACCACCTGCGCCAACTCGGAGTGACAGATGTCGCTGTGGGCTCCCGCCGGGGCCCCACCGTTCCTGACCACCGCCGCCGCGTCGACGTTCACACACCCGCTCACCGGCAGCTTCGCCGGCCGGAGAGCTTCTGCGAGCGTCAACTTGACGGTGCCCGGCACGGCTTGGACACCGTCGTGGCCCAGCGCGCCCCACTTGGGGCCCAGCGCCTTCACGGCGAGGACCCCCTGACTGTCGCCCGCCATGCGCGACGCCAGCGGGTAGAACGTGCCGAGCGCCCCGTCGTACTGGGAGTAGCAGCACACCAGGGGACCGTCGATACGGTTCTGCCGCCCCTTCAACGCACCCCCGGCACGGGCGTCGTGCGGCAGCGTGTCCGCGAACGCGTAGTGCGAGAAGGCCCCTTGGAGCAACGTCACCGACTTCACCGTGCGCACCCCTTTGGGCAGCCCGCGCAGTGCGAACGACACGAGCCGCGCGCCGAAGCTGTGCCCGGCGAGATGCACCCGCACCCCGGGCGCCGCTTCGGCGAGCCGCCCGAGCACCGGCCCGAGTCCCCGATCGCCGACGGTTCCGGCCCGCCGCTTCATCGCGTAGTACGTGGCCTGCCGCAGCAGCTCCTGCGCACCCTTCCACGGATTGGGCAGCGCGAACTCGGCGACAGCGCCCGGGGATTCAGGCCCGGCCAGGGCCAGGGCGAACTGCTCGCAGACCGCCGCCGTGCTCCCCGCGAACATCTCGGGGTCGCCGTCCGACTCGCCGTCCGTGCGGACGAGGTCCGCCGCGAACTCCGTCTGGGGTGCCTCCGGCGGCACCTCGACGAGCAACCGCACCAGCCCCCCGAACTCCTCCAAGGCCGCTTCGTCGTCCGGCTGTTGGTCCAGTAGCCGGGCGATCTGCTCGACGACAGTGGCCCGCCCCGGGAAGGTTTGCAGGAGCGCGTGCCGGGTGGCCTTGTCGAGCCCGGGACCCACGGCCGCCTCGGGCAGGGCAGCGGTGGCGGTCAGGGACCGCTCGAAGTCGGGGATCGGCTCGTCCGTGAAGCGCATCGACGGCCACACCACGCCCACGTAGCCGATTCTGGCGGTCGCGGGCGCGAGCGCGGGGATCGTCGAGAAGAATCTGCTGTAGAGCCCGGTCGCCATGGACCGGTCGTTGTTCCAGCCGTGCGCGAAGACGATGAGGTCACGCACCTTACGAGGGCCCACCTCCGCGAGCAGCCGGTCGCGCCTGCGCTCGTCGGTGTCGCCGTCCGCGTCGAACGTCAGCTCCCAGTAGGGAGAAACACTCATTTCCACTTCCGCCATGACAAACCCCGTGCCCCGTAATGTCGTGATGTGGGGCGTATCGTCCTGCTAACGGATGGAGTTGGCCATACGCCGCGCTCACTTGTAGACGAGGTACTTCTTCCGCATGCGCCGGAACCCCGCCAGCTCCTCCTGCCAGCCCGCCACGACCTCATCGGTGTCGGCGCCCGCGTCGATCATCGTGCGCACCAGAGTGGAGCCGGTCAGCTTGTCGATCCAGTTGTCGGAGCGCCAGGCGAAACCGCTCCAGACCTTCTTGGCGGTCACCAGCAACGCGACTCCGGTACGCACCGGGTCGTAGGCCGCCCGGTCGTGCACATGGATCTGTACGCCCCCGATGGTCTTCCCCTGGAACTTGGAGAAGGTCGGCGCGAAGTACGCCTCGCGGAAGTGCACACCGGGCAACCCGAGTTGCTCCACCGCGGCGGCCCACCGCCGGTCGATCCCCTCGGCGCCGAGCAGTTCGAAAGGCCGGGTCGTACCGCGCCCCTCCGACAGGTTCGTCCCCTCGAAGAGACACGTCCCTGAATACACCAGCGCGGTGTCGGGCGTCGGCATGTTCGGGCTCGGCGGTACCCAGGGCAGCCCCGACGCGTCGTAGAACTCCGACCGCTTCCACCCCGACATCAGTACGGCGTCCAGCTTCACCGGCGCGGCCAGGAACTCCTCGTTGAACAGCCGCGCCAGCTCCGCCACCGTCATCCCGTGCGCCTGGGAGATCGGCTGCCGCCCGACGAACGTCGCGAACTCCCTGTGCAGCACGGGCCCTTGGGCGGCCCGCCCGGTCACCGGGTTCGGCCGGTCCAGCACGAGGAAGGACTTGCCCGCCAACTGGGCCGCCTCCATGCAGTCGTACAGCGTCCAGATGTAGGTGTAGAAGCGGGCGCCCACGTCCTGGATGTCGAAGACGACGGTGTCGACGCCGGAGGCGGTGAAGATGTCGGCGAGCGGCCGGCCGCTCTTGAGGTACGTGTCGTAGACGGGGAGCCCGGTCGCCGGGTCGTCGTAGCGGCCCTCGGAACCGCCGGCCTGCGCGGTGCCCCTGAATCCGTGCTCGGGGCCGAAGACGGCGGTCAGATTCACCCGGTCGTCCGTGTGCATGACGTCGACGATGTGGCGTACGTCCCTGGTGACGCCGGTGGGGTTGGTGACGAGGCCGACCTTTCTGCCGGTGAGGGGGGCGTAGTTTTTGGCGGCGAGGTTCTCGAAGCCGGTGCGGAGTTGTTTTGGGCGGTGTTGGGTGGGGGCTGCGGCTGTGCATGCCGGCAGGGAGGATGCGGTGGCTGCTGCTAGTAGGCCGCGTCTGGACAGGGGCATGGGGGTTCCCTCCGTAAGGCGGTATGGGTGGTAGTGGCACCGTATGTGCTACCGCCTGTCGTTCGTAGGGTGCGTGGCTCGTTGTGGCTTGTCGCGCCCCGCGGCGGAGCCGCAGATGGATACAGCCCCGCGCCCCCGGGTGGGTGAAGTCACCCTTCCCTGCAACATACCGACTGGTTAGTCTGGTCGAGCGTTGTGGCCGTGTCGCGTCAAAGGAGACCGATGGTGGGAGTCGTACAAGGTGCCGGAGTGGTCGTGACCGGGGCCGGAGGTGGGATCGGGGCTGCCCTGGCGCGGCGGTTCGCCGCCGAAGGGGCCCGGGTCGTCGTCAATGACCTGGACGCCGACAAGGCGGGAGCCATCGCCGAGGAGATAGGCGGCATCGCGGTGCCCGGTGACGCCTCCGCCATCGTCGCCGAAGCCCGGGCCGCCCTCGGTGGAACCGTGGACGTCTACTGCGCCAACGCCGGGCTTGCCTCGGGTGGGTCCGAGGCGGCCGAGGAGGACGTCTGGGCGCTCGCCTGGGACGTGAACGTGATGGCGCACGTCCGGGCGGCCCATGAGCTGCTGCCGGAGTGGCTGGAGCGGGGCAGCGGGCGTTTCGTGTCCACCGTGTCGGCCGCCGGGCTGCTCACCATGATCGGCGCGGCGCCCTACAGCGTGACCAAGCACGGTGCCTACGCCTTCGCGGAGTGGCTGTCGCTGACGTACCGCCACCGCGGGCTCAAGGTGCACGCCATCTGCCCGCAGGGCGTGCGTACGGACATGCTGGCCGGGACCGGAAGCGCGGGCGACCTGGTGCTCGCGCCGACCGCGATCGAGCCCGAGGCGGTCGCTCAGGCGCTGTTCAAGGGGATCGAGGAGGACCGGTTCCTGATCCTGCCGCACCCCGAGGTCGCCGACTACTACCGGGCGCGGGCCGCCGATCCCGACCACTGGCTGACGAACATGAACCACATCCAGCAGAAGTGGGAGGCCACTGGATGACCGACTCCGACCTCGCATCGCGCCCCGGCTCCGGATCCGGCTCCCGGTACGGTGCACAGCCCTGGCTGAGCCTCCTCGACGACGTCCAGCGCGGGCCCATCAGCCCCGACGACTCACTCGTCCACGCGCTCCGCCGGACCGCCGCCGAGGTCCCGGACCGCAACTTCCTCGCCTACTTCGACGGGCGGCTCAGCCACGGTGAGGTCGACGAGCTGAGCGACTCCGTCGCCGGGTATCTCGTCACCCGGGGGCTGGAACGCGGCGACCGGGTCGCCGTCCTGCTCCAGAACTCGCCGCTCTTCGTGCTCGCCGTGCTGGGGGCCTGGAAGGCGGGCGCGACCGTCGTGCCCGTCAACCCGATGTACAAGTCGGGGGAGGTCACGCACGTCCTGCGGGACGGTGACGTGGCCGCGCTGATCTGCTCCGACCGGGCCTGGGAGTCGTACCTGAGGGAGACGGCCGCGGACTCCCCGGTGCGGATCGTGCTCACGGGCTGCGAGCTGGACTTCCAGACCCGCGGTGACGCGCGCGTGCTCGCGTTCGAGCGGCTGCCGCAGGCACCGGACGCCGAGGACCTGACGGCCGTCGCCCGATACGGGCACAAGGCGCCCGAGGGCCGTGCTCCCCGCCCCGCCGACATCGCGTTGATCAGCTACACCTCCGGCACCAGCGGCACCCCCAAGGGGGCCACCAACACCCACGGCAACATCATGTACAACGCGGAACGGCAGCGGACCGGCCTCCCGCTGCCCGAGGCACCCGTCTACTTCGCGATGGCGCCCCTGTTCCACATCACCGGCATGGTCTGTCAGCTCGGCGCGAGCCTGAACAGCGCGGGCACACTCGTCCTCGCCTACCGCTTCGAGCCGGGCGTGGTGCTGGACGCGTTCGCCGAGCACCGTCCCCACTACACGGTCGGCCCGTCGACGGCCTTCATGGCGCTGGCCGCGAACCCGGACTGCACCCCCGACCACTTCTCCTCCTTCCGGCACATCTCCTCCGGCGGCGCCCCGCTGCCGCCCGCCCTCGTGGAGAAGTTCCGCGCCGGATTCGGCCCGTACATCCGCAACGGCTACGGCCTCACCGAGTGCACCGCCCCCTGCGCCTCCGTACCGCCCGCCCGGGAGGCCCCCGTCGACCCGGCCTCCGGCACCCTCGCCGTGGGCGTGCCGGGCCCCGACACCGTCGTGCGTGTCGTCGACGAACAGGGCGCCGAGGTTCCCTTCGGGGAGCAGGGCGAGATCCTCGTTCGGGGACCGCAGGTCGTTCCCGGCTACTGGCGGCTTCCGGAGGCCACCGCGGAGACCTTCCCGGACGGGGAGCTGCGGACCGGCGACATCGGGTTCATGGACGCCGAGGGGTGGCTCTACGTCGTCGACCGGAAGAAGGACATGATCAACGCGTCCGGCTTCAAGGTGTGGCCGCGTGAGGTCGAGGACGTCCTGTACACCCATCCGGCGGTACGCGAGGCAGCCGTCGTCGGGGTGCCCGACGAGTACCGCGGGGAGACTGTGAAGGCGTACATCAGCCTGCGGCCGGGCGCCGAGGGGGACCCGGACGCGCTCGCCGCCTACTGCAAGGAGAGACTGGCCGCCTACAAGTACCCGCGGCAGGTGGAGATCCTGGCCGACTTGCCGAAGACGGCGACCGGAAAGATCCTCCGTCGGGAACTGCGTACCCGGTCCGGGGACTCTCAGTAGGCATCCCGGTCGGCTGTCCGGGTTGTTCGGTTGTTCGTTGAACCTTTGGAAGGCTGGTGGCGGTAGTGCCCAGGACGACGGACGGCGACGGTACGCCCGTCCCGCAGCGGCTGCTGGCCGCCGCCACCCGACTCTTCGCGGATCAGGGGTACGACCGTACGTCCGTCCAGGAGATCGTCGAGGCGGCCGGGGTCACCAAGGGGGCGCTGTACCACTACTTCGGGTCCAAGGACGATCTGCTGCACGAGGTGTACGCGCGCGTGCTGCGCGTTCAGCAGGAGCGGCTGGACGCGTTCGCGAACGCGGACGCGCCGGTGGAGGAGCGGTTGAGGCGGGCGGCGGCGGATGTCGTCGTCACGACCATCGAGAACCTCGACGACGCGATGATCTTCTTCCGCTCGATGCACCATCTGAGCCCGGAGAAGAACAAGCAGGTGCGTGCGGAGCGGCGCCGTTACCACGAGCGGTTCAGGGCCCTGATCGAGGAGGGGCAGGAGACGGGTGTCTTCTCCCGGGCGACCTCGGCGGACCTGGTGGTCGACTACCACTTCGGTTCCATCCACCATCTGTCGACGTGGTACAGCCCGGAGGGCCCGCTGACCCCGACGGAGGTCGCGGAGCAGCTGGCGGACCTGCTGCTGCGCGCCCTGCGGCCCTGAAGGGGCCTTGTCCTCAAACGCCGGACGGGCTGAATATCAGCCCCTCCGGCGTTTGAGGAGCGGGGGTTCGGGGGCAGCGCCCCCGATGGGGGTCCCCCCTCTGGGGGAGGGACGGGTAGGGGCGGCGGGGGCGAAAGAACTACACGTACCGCTTCAGCTCCCGTCGAGCCAACGACCGCTGGTGCACCTCGTCCGGCCCGTCCGCCAGTTTCAGCGTCCTCGCACTCGCCCACAGCTCCGCCAGCGGGAAGTCCTGACTCACCCCACCCGCCCCGTGCAGCTGAATCGCCTTGTCGATGATGTCCACCACCGCACGCGGCGTAGCGATCTTGATCGCCTGGATCTCCGCGTGCGCCCCCTTGTTGCCCACCGTGTCCATCATCCACGCCGTCTTCAGCACCAGCAGCCGCAGCTGCTCCACCGTGACCCGCGCGTCCGCGATCCAGTTGTGGACCACGCCCTGCTGGGCCAGCGACTTGCCGAAGGCCGTGCGGGAGACGGCCCGGCGGCACATCAGCTCGATCGCCCGCTCCGCCATGCCGATCAGCCGCATGCAGTGGTGGATGCGGCCGGGACCGAGCCGCGCCTGCGCGATGGCGAAGCCGCTGCCCTCCTCGCCGATCAGGTTCGCCGCGGGCACCCGCGCCTCGTCGAAGACCACCTCTGCGTGACCGCCGTGGGAGTGGTCCTCGTAGCCGAACACCTGCATCGCCCGCTTGACCGTGACACCGGGCGTGTCCCGGGGGACCAGGATCATCGACTGCTGGCGGCGGATGTCGGCGCCGTCAGGGTCGGTCTTGCCCATCACGATGAAGATCCGGCAGTGCGGGTTCATCGCCCCGGAGATGTACCACTTGCGGCCCGAGATGACGTAGTCGTCGCCGTCCCGACGGATCCGCGTCTCGATGTTCGTCGCGTCGGACGAGGCCACCTCCGGCTCGGTCATCGCGAACGCCGAGCGGATCTCGCCCGCGAGCAGCGGCTCCAGCCACTGCTTCTTCTGCTGCTCGTCGCCGAACTGTGCCAGCACCTCCATGTTGCCGGTGTCCGGTGCCGCGCAGTTCAGCGCGGTCGGCGCCAAGTGCGGGGAGCGGCCGGTGATTTCGGCGAGGGGGGCGTACTGCAGGTTGGTGAGGCCGGCGCCGTGCCGGGCGTCGGGCAGGAAGAGGTTCCACAGGCCCTGGCTACGGGCCTCGGCCTTCAACTCCTCGACCACGGCCGGGGTGTCCCACGGCGAGGCCAGCCGCTCGCGCTGCTCGTGCTCGACCTGTTCGGCCGGATAGACGTACTCGTCCATGAAGGCGAGGAGCTTGGCGCGCAGTTCCTCGGTGCGCGCGTCGAACGCGAAGTCCATGACGGATCAGCCTTCCTGGAGACCTGAGTGAAGTGTGGTCAGGCCGTGCTCGATGAAGACGGGGACCAGGTCCCCGATGCGGTCGAAGCCCGCGCCGACCGTCTGGCCCAGCGTGTAGCGGTAGTGGATGCCCTCAAGGATCACGGCCAGCTTGAACCAGGCGAACGCCGTGTACCAGGAGACGGCCGAGACGTCCCGCCCCGAGCGGGCCGCGTACCGCTCGATCAGCTCGGCCGGGGACGGGTGTCCGGCGGCCTCGGCGGTCGTGGAGACGGGGGAGGCGGGCGCGCCCAGCGGCATGCTGTACATCACCAGCAGGCCCAGGTCGGTGAGCGGGTCGCCGAGCGTCGACATCTCCCAGTCGAGGATCGCCCTGATCCTGTCGTCCTCGCCGATCAGGACGTTGTCCAGCCGGTAGTCGCCGTGCACGATCGCCGGGGCCGACGAGTGGGGAAGGGCGCGGCCGAGTGCTGCCTGCAGCTCGTCGATGCCGGTCAGCTCGCGGTTGCGGGAGGCGTCCAACTGCTTGCCCCAGCGCCGTAGTTGCCGGTCGAGGAAGCCCTCGGGGCGGCCGAAGTCGGCGAGGCCCACCTCGGCGGGGTCCACCGCGTGCAGCTCGACGAGCGTGTCCACCAGCGACAGCACCACGTCCCGGGTGCGCGCCGGGCCGATCGGGGCGAGCTGCTCGGCCGTACGGTACGGCGTGCCCGGCACGAACTCCATGACGTAGAACGGCGCTCCGGGCGCCGCCCCGTTCTCGGGGTTCTCGCACAGCAGCACGGGACGCGGGACCGGCACGGCCGTCGGATGCAGGGCGCTGATCACCCGGTGCTCGCGCCGCATGTCGTGCGCGGTGGCCAGGACATGGCCCAGTGGGGGCCGTCGTACGACCCACTGGGTGGTGCCGTCGGTGACCGCGTAGGTGAGGTTCGACCGGCCGCCCTCGATCAGCCGGCCGGTCAGGGGGCCGTGCACGAGTCCGGGGCGTTCGCCGTCGAGCAGGCCGCGCAGCCGGTCGAGATCGAGACCTGGCAGGTCGTCCGGGGGCATCATTGCTCCTACGCGTACGGAAACAGGACCTGCCTCATGATGCCGACCGGTCGGTATGTCGTCCAGTGGGTGAGCGAAAAGTGACCGGCGTCTCGCTTCCAGTGTGCGGAAGGAGACGCCGGTCGGGTAGGGCGGGGGTGGCGCCGGTGGCCGGAAGCGGTCAGTGGTCGTCCCAGTGGCCGTCGTGGGCGGCGTGCCGGTGGCTGTCGTGCAGATAGTCGACGTGGTCGCCGTGCAGGACGCTCGGGTGTCCGCAGCCGTCGCCGTGCACGTGGTCGTGGCCACCGTGGGACTCGTGGCCGCCGGGCTCGCACTCGTCCCAGTGGCCGCTGTGCGCGCGGTGCAGATGACCGTCGTGCGCGTAGTCGACGTGGTCGCCGTGCGGCACCTCGGTGTGGCCGCAGTCCGGGCCGTGGGTGTGCTCGTGGGTCGGGTGTTCCTGGTGAAGAGTAGGGGTGTTCATGAGGCTCGCCTTCGGGCATTCGCGGGTACGGAAGGGTGGAAGTGCGGGTGGTGACGTCGGACAGGCTGCCACGCAATCCGCCCATATCCGACTATTCGACTTGCGTGGCGTCCGCGCACGCCGGAGGGTCGGACATTAGGAAACCGGAGGACCAAACATATGAAGGCCATTACCTACAGCCGGTTCGGCGGTCCCGACGTCCTGGAGTACACGGAGGACGCCCCGGACCCCACAGTCGGGCCCGACTCCGTGCTGATCAAGGTGCGGGCGGCGTCGGTCAACCCGGTGGACTGGAAGTGCCGCGAGGGCCACCTCGCCGGCCTCCTGGACGCCGTCTTCCCGGTGACACCGGGCTGGGACGTCTCCGGGGTCGTGGTCCGCCCGGGTGTCTCCGTCTCCGAGTTCGCCGTGGGGGACGAGGTCATGGGTTACGTACGCGAGGACTTCCTCTCGCGCGGCACCTTCGCCGAGTACGTCGCCGCCCCGGTGCGCACCCTCGCCCGCAAGCCCCGCAACCTCTCCTTCGAGGAGGCGGCCGGGCTGCCGCTGGTCGGGCTCACCGCCTATCAGGTGCTCGCCAGGTCGCTCGGCGTCCGCACGGGCGAGACCGTCCTCGTGCACGCGGCGGCGGGCGGGGTCGGCTCCGTCGCCGTCCAGCTGGCCCGCCGCCATCTGGGCGCGGCGCACGTCATCGGCACGGCGAGCACACGCAACCACGACTTCGTGCGCGAACTGGGCGGCGACCCGGTGACGTACGGCGAGGGCATGGCCGACCGGGTGCGGAAACTGGCCCCGAAGGGCGTCGACGCGGTGTTCGACACCGTCGGCGGCGACACGTTGAGGGACTCCGTGGAGCTGCTGGCTCCCGGGGGCCGCCTGGTGTCGATCGCGGATCCGGACGTCGTCGGCCTCGGCGGTCGCTACTACTTCGTACGCCCCGACGCCGTGGACCTCGCGCACCTCTCCGACCTGGTCGAACAGCACGTGTTCTCGCTGCATGTGTCCGAGACGTTCCCCCTGGAACGCGCGGCGGAAGCACACAGGCTGAACGCCGAGGGCCGTACCAGGGGCAAGATCGTGGTGACGGTGGACTGGACCGAAGAGGCCTGACGCATCCGACCGACAGGCGGCAGCCTCTGACTTCAGAGGACGAGCGTCAGAGGACGAGCGTCAGAGGACGAGCGCCACCCCGCACACCGCCAGGGCGACCGTGCACAGGGTCGCCGCGGTGGCGTGCCGGGCGGCGAGCGGCGGTGGACCGTCGTCGCCCGTCGCCGAGAGCGTGCGGATACGTCGGTGGGCGACGGCCAGAAAGCACAGCCACAGCGCGCAGCACACCGCGCAGACGGTGATCCCGGCCGCCGACTGCCCGCCGTGCAGTGCGGTCTTCCCGGCGAGCACGGCGGCGACGGTGCTCGACAGCGTCGTACGCCGCCACGCCAGCCGGGTCCGCTCCGGTTGCAGCCCGGGATCCCGTGCCCCGGCCTCGCTCGCCCCTGCCTCGCGCGCCCCCGCGTCGCTCATCCGGTCCCCCGGACCAGCACGACGACCACCATGGCGACGGCGACCACGGCGACCGCGAGGCTCAGCAGCGCCGGGAAGCGGGACACCGGCAGGTCCTCGCCCCGCCGCATCGCCTGCTCGCACCGCACCCAGTGGTTGACGGCGCGCAGCGAGCACAGCACACCGGCCGCCAGCAGCGCGAGCGCCAGCCCCACGCGCCAGCCCCAGCGCAGGTCGGGCAGGAACTGGTCCACGGCGAAGCCGCCGCCGATCAGCGCCAGCGCGGTACGCAGCCAGGCCAGGAAAGTGCGCTCGTTGGCCAGGGAGAAGCGATAGTCGGGGGTGCGGCCCTCCTCGCCGATCCCCTGGGGGGCGAACCACAGGCGGACGTTCCGTGCGAAATCGATCACGTGTAGGAACCTTACGGGCTCTTCGGCGACCGGTACGCCCTGAGGTGCTCGTACGCCGCCAGGCCGTCCGGCACCCACTCCCATTCGCCCAGCCGCCGTTCCACCTCGTCCTCCGACAGGAACTCGTGCCAGGCGACCTCCTCCACCTGGGGGTGGACGGGCAGCTCGCAGCGGACCTCGTACACCGCCGACCACCAGCTCTGGCCGGCGCCGTTGTCGTACAGGAACTTGAAGAGGGGCTCGGGGCGGGGCAGACCCGTGACGCCGAGTTCCTCCTCGGCCTCCCTCAGGGCCGCGCCGTCGTACGACTCGCCCGCGCCCACGACTCCGCCGACGAACATGTCGTACAGGGAGGGAAAGACCAGCTTGGTGGGGGTGCGGCGGTGGACGAAGATCCGGCCCCGGGCGTCCCTGGCCTGGATGAAGACGCAGCGGTGGCGCAGACCGCGCGCGTACGCCTCGCCCCGTGGGGACTGGCCGATGACCTCGTCGTTCTCGTCGACGATGTCGAGGATCTCGGCAGCGGGATCAGCGGGATCAGCGGGAGTGCTCTCGTGGGAGTGAGTGCTCATGCCTGCCATCCAAGCCCATCGCCCGCTGCGCGCAGCCGCTCGGCATCGCCGGGTGGAGGCCCAGGAGGACGATGCCCATGACCACCGCCGCGAGGCCCGCCGCCTCCCACGCCAGCGCTCCGGTGTCGGTGCGCAGCCGGTCGCCGAGGAAGCCGACGCCGCAGATGATGCCGGCCAGGGGCTGGGCGGCCGTGAGGGCGGGGAGGGACATGCGCAGGGGGGCGGTTTCGAAGGCGCTCTGGACCAGGATCAGGCCGGCGAGACCGAGGAGCAGTACGCCGTACGGCTGCCAGCCGGTGAGCAGGTGGGTCAGGCCGCCCTCCGAGAAGCGCTGGCCGCTGACCCGCGTCAGGGCGTCCTGGACGCCGTAGAGGAGGCCTGCGGCCAGGGCCAGCAGCACCGGGGCGGCGCTGAGGCGGGAGCGTTTCGCGTACGTCGTGAGGAGCAGGGCGAGGCCCAGCATGGTGCCGATGATCAGCCAGTGGCGCCAGGGGTCCGGGACGGCCGTGCCCCCGCGCGGTTCGCCCGCCACGATGAACGCCGTCACCCCGCCCGCGAGGAGCAGGAGGCCGGTCCAGCCCTGACGGCCCAGCGGCTGCTTCGTCTGCTTGCGGGAGAGGGCGAGCGCGAAGAGCAGGTTCGTCGCGAGCAGGGGCTCCACCAGCGACACCTCGCCCTGGCTCAGCGCGATCGCGCCCAGCACCATGCCCGCCACCATCAGGCCGATGCCCCCGAGCCAGCGGGGCACCCGCATCAGGTCCAGGAGCAGGCGCGGGGAGAGGAAGTCGTTCAGGGGTGCCTGCCGGGCCGCGTTCTGCTGGAGGACGAAGCCGAGGCCCAGGCAGCACGCGGCGCTCACGGCGAGAGTCAGAACCAGAACGGACACGCGGCATACCTCGATGACGGGGCAGATTGTGGGGTGTGGTAGAGGCCGACTGTAGCCGCCCCCGGCCGGTCCCGCCCCGGGGATGTGACGGAATCGTGGAGTCGGCCGGGTCACGTCCGTGTCCCGGGCGGTGGCCGTGTCGCGACTTAACGTCATCTCTATGGAGTTGGTAGGGAGTGCCGGGGTCTGTCGCCCCGCAGGTCAACTGTCCTATACACCTGGGTAATTGACACGTGTCGCAACCATATTCGGCCTTGACGTGAAGCATTCGTGGAAGGTTTGCTGTCCGTGATCAACCGATGGCAGTCGATCGATCGCCGTCAGCTAACCGCGTCGTGTGAGGAAGTTCCCCGCGGTGTCTCCACCTCCACCACCCCTGGGCCGGGGCCGCAGGCGTGCCGCCCAGGCCTTCGACGCCGCGCTCGACGACACCGAACTCGTCGCCGCGCGCGCCGCGCTGGCCCAGGGGCGCTGGCAGGCCGTCCGCGCGCTCCTTGCCACCACCGGCGACGACTGGGACCGCCGGGGGCACCGGGTCACCGTCCTCGCCCTGGAGTCCGGCACCGCCGCCTGGGCCCGCGACTGGCTGCTGGCCGAACCGGAGTCCGCCGACGCCACGGTCCTGCTCGCCGCGGCCACCGTCCGGCGGGTCCTCGCCGGCAAGGACAAGCCGGTCCGGGCCCGCGACGCCTGCCACGCGGCTGCCGCACTCGCGCCCGCCGACCCCACGCCCTGGCTCGGGCTGCTCCAGCTGGAGCGGAACATGGGGGCCGAGGAGACCGTCGTGCAGCTCTTCGACGAGGTCCGGCACCGCTACCCGGACCACCACCACGCCCACCACCTGATGGTCGCGCGCCTCGCCGAACGCCGTACCGCCGCCGGGCAGGACCCGCTGCACGAGGTGTACGACTTCGCCAACTGGGCCGTCGAACAGGCCCCAGCCGACTCGCCCTTGGCGATCCTGCCGGTCGTCGCGCACGCCGAGCGCTACCGCGTCCTCGCCGCCGCCGGCCTGGAGTCCACCGACCCGGCGTCCTCCGGGCACTGGGTCGGGCGCCGGGCCCGCCAGGTGATGAAGGCCGCCTTCGACTGGTGGCTGGAATGGGAGCGCGACGACCATCCGCGCCGCCTGATCGACCTCAACTTCCTTGCCCACGCCAAGTTCTGCGAGGGCCGGGGCGCGGAGGCCGCCGCCCTGTTCCACCGGATCGGCCAGCACCAGACCCCGGACCCGTGGTCATACCCGGACCGCGACCCGCACACCGCCTTCCGTGCCGCCCGCGCCACCGCGCTCGGCACGGTGTAACGCCCCACGCAGCACCGGAAAGAACTCCGCACCACCGAAATTTCCGTACGCCCCCCGAAAGGACAACCCCGCGATGACGACGGGCAGTTCGAACACGAGCAGACCAGGCGCCGACAGCAACGGCGGCATCAGTACGTTCAAGGGGCAGGACCGCGCACTGCGCGCCGACCGCCTCGGCACCGGAGGGCTGCTGCTCTCCGTACTGGCCGCGACCGCGCCCCTCATGGTGGTCGCGGGTGTCATGCCCACCACATTCGCGGTGATGGGCATCGTCGGCCAGCCCCTCCTCTTCGTGGTCCTCGGCGTCGTCCTTGTCCTCTTCAGCGTCGGGTACGCCGAGATGAGCCGCCACGTCCACAACGCGGGCGCCTTCTACGCGTACATCTCGCGCGGCCTCGGCGGCACCGCCGGGGCGGGCGCCGCGCTGCTCGCGCTCGTCGCCTACAACGCCCTCCAGGTCGGCATCTACGGCATCTTCGGGTTCGAGGTGTCCGGGCTGTTCTCCACCTACCTGGACACCGAAGTCGCCTGGTGGATACCGGCGTTGCTGGCCGCGCTGGCCGTCGGCACCCTCGGCTGGCTGAAGATCGACGTCAACGCGCGCGTGCTCGGCGTGCTGATCGTCATCGAGGTCGCCCTCGTCTTCATCTTCGACATCGCCGCCGTCGCCGACCCGGCGAAGGAAGGGCTGTCGCTGCACGCCTTCAACCCGGACACGCTGACCGGCGCGGGCATCGGCACCGCCCTGTGCTTCTGCATCGCCGCCTTCACCGGTTTCGAACAGGCCCCCGTGTACGCCGAGGAGACGAGCCGGCCGCACGTCCTGGTCCCGCGCGTGATGTTCCTCGCCGTCAGTTTCGTCGCCGTCTTCTTCGCGATCAGCTCGTGGGCGTTCACCGTCGCCGCGGGTCCCTCCGCGATCGTCGGCGCTGCGCAGAAGGAGAGCGCCGGGCTGCTGTTCTCCCTCACCGAGTCCCGCCTCGGCGGCACCTTCACGGACGTCCTGCACGTCCTGTTCGTGACCGGCATGTTCGCGGCACTGCTCAGCTTCCACAACGTGGTCGCCCGGTACGCCTTCGCCATGGGCCGCGAGGGCCTGCTGCCCGCCACCTTCGGCCGCACCACCGGTGCGAGCGGCGCGCCCGGCACGGGTTCGCTCCTGCAGACCGCCGTGGCCGTGGTGGTCGTGGCCGCCTTCGCGGTCTCCGACGACGGACCGGTGGGCGACCCGACCACGCCCGTGCTGAAGCTGTTCACCTGGCTGGGCAACATCGGCGCCCTGGGCGTGATCGTGCTGATGGCGGCGGCGTCGCTCTCGGTCATCGTCTTCTTCGCCCGTCGCGGCGCCGCGGGCGCCCAGGCCTGGCGGCTGGCGACGTCCGCGCTGGCGGGCATCGCGCTGCTCGTCATCGCCTTCTACACGATCAAGGACTTCGACATCCTGGTCGGTACGGGCCCGGACTCCTCCCTCAACTGGCTGCTTCCCGGGATCATCGGCGCCGCCGTGGTCCTCGGCCTGGTCCAGGGCCTGGTCCTGCGGGCCCGCAAGCCCGAGGTGCACGCGCGGATCGGGCTCGGCAACGAGGCGTTCCAGCTGGAGAAGGCGGCCGAGTCGGTGGACTCGACCTCCTGAGCACCTTTTCCGGGGCCGCCGCCTGAGAAATGGGTGTGAAGCGGTTACGGAAGTCTGACGTGCACCCGCGATCGCTGGCTCGACAGGGGTCGCGGGTGTTCGAATGGATAGGTGAACTCCGAACGACCCGAAGAACCGGAAGAACCCGAAGGACGAGAAGAACGCGAAGGACGACCAGGACAGGACCGGGGTACGCCCATCGGTCGCCGGGTCCTCCTCGGCACCCTCGGGCTCGGCGCCCTCGGTGTGGTCGCCGCACCCGGTCTCCAGCGCGGGATGGAGTCCTTCCTGGCCGGCGCGGCGGAGAAGGACCCCACCGGACTGACCGGTCTCCTCCCGAACGGCGGCGGCTTCCGCTACTACTCGGTGACGTCCTCCGTCCCCCGCAAGGACGCGGAGAGCTACCGCCTGAAGATCGACGGTCTCGTGGACAGACCCGCCACCTACACCCTGGCCGACCTGCGCGCGATGCCCCAGACCAGGATGGTCAAGGACGTCCAGTGCGTCACCGGCTGGCGGGTGCCCGGCACGCCCTTCGAAGGGGTACGGCTGTCCCGGCTCCTGGACGCGGCGGGAGTGCGCTCCTCGGCCGGGGCGGTGCGCTTCACCTGCTTCGACGGCGCCTACTCCGAGAGCCTCACCCTCGACCAGGCCCGCCGCGCCGACGTTCTGGTCGCGCTGCGCATGCAGGACAAGAACCTGGGCCACAGCCACGGCGGCCCGGTCCGCCTCTACGTCGCCCCCATGTACTTCTACAAGTCCGCCAAGTGGCTCTCCGGCATCACGGTCACCGAGGACGTGCGCCCCGGCTACTGGGAGAACCGCGGCTATGACATCGACGCCTGGGTCGGCAAATCGAACGGACGCGACGATGAGCCTACGAGCTGACGCCCCGGCGCCCTCCACCGCCGAGGTACGCCGCTTCGGCCGCCCCCAGAAGTGGGTGCACCGGGCGACGGCCGCGCTGATGGGCGTGTGCGTGGTGACGGCGGCCTGTCTGTACATCCCCCAGTTCGCCGAACTGGTCGGCCGCCGGGAACTGGTGGTCCGCGTCCACGAGTGGGCGGGCCTCGCTCTTCCGGTGCCCGTCCTGGCCGGTCTGGCCTCCCGGGCCTTCCGCGCCGACCTCGGTTTCCTCAACCGCTTCGGCCCGCACGACCGGGTCTGGCTGCGCGCGGCCCTACGACGCGACAAGCGCCGCGTCTCCCGCCCGGCGGCCAAGTTCAACGCGGGCCAGAAGATCTACGCGGCCTGGATCGCGGGCGCCACCCTGGTCATGGTCGGCACGGGGCTGCTCATGTGGTTCACCCACCTCACCCCGCTGATGTGGCGCACCAGCGCGACCTTCGTCCACGACTGGCTTGCGCTCACCATCGGCATCGTCCTGGCCGGCCACATCGGCATGGCCCTCGGCGACCCGGAGGCCCGCCGGGGCCTGCGCACGGGCTCGGTGAGCAAGGAGTGGGCGGACCGCGAACATCCGCTGTGGCGCCCCTGAGCCGACACTCCGGTGCCGGGCGCCCCCGAAGGGGCGCGGGGCTGTGTCCGATTGCGGCTCCGCCGCGTGGGCGCGACCAGCCACGACGCACCCGCAGACGACAAACCTCCGGACAGCGCCAGCCGTCCAGCGAAACGTTCACCCACCCCCGAAATCAAGCAGCACCTTGCACGACCTGCCCCGGTCCGCTGCCAGTGTGAACGCCGACTCCGACTCCTCGACCGGGACCACCGCGCTGACCAGCCCTTCGAGTGTCGGCTCGGCCGCCAGCAGGGTCAGCGCGTCGTCGAACTCCGTGTCGAAGCGGAAGGCGCCCCGCAGTTCTATCTCGCGGGTGACGACGAGGTTGCCCGCGAAGGGGCTGGGCCCGGGCGGCAGCAGACCGAGCTGTACGACGACCCCGCCCCGGCGCACCAGACGCAGACAGGTGTCCAGCCCTGCGGCCACCCCCGACGCCTCGACGGCCACGTCCACCTCGGCCGGCCACCCGGGATCGCCGGGATCGTCCGCCCGTACGACCGAGTCGGCGCCCGCGACGACGGCGTACCGCAGGGCCTGTGGGAGCAGGTCGGTGACCGTCACGCGGGCCGCGCCCGCCGCCTTCGCCGCCGCGACGACCAGGCACCCGATGGGTCCGGCGCCGGTGACGAGGACGTGCCTGCCGGGCAGGTCCCCGGCCCGGCGGACGGCGTGCAGGGCGACCGAGAGGGGTTCGGCGAGGGCCGCCCGGTGCAGCGGCAGGCCCGTTGGCAGTGGCCTCAACTGGTCTGCGGGTACGACCAGTTGCGCCGCGAAGCCGCCCTGGACGTGGGGTGTACGGGCGGCGCTGCCGAGGTAGCGCGTGTCCCGGCAGACGTTGCGCCGACCGGCAGCGCACTCCGGACACACCCCGCACGGGGTCGCCGGATGCACCGCAACCGGCGTACCCGCGACCGGACCTGACGCTCCGTCGCCGTAGGAGACGACCGTCCCCACGACCTCGTGGCCCAGCACCATCGGCTCCTTGAGGCGGAAGTCGCCGACCCCGCCGTGCCTCCAGTAATGCAGGTCCGAGCCGCAGACCCCGCCGTACCGGACCGCCACCAGCGCCTGGCCGGGGCCGGGGGACGGCACCGGCAGCTCATCGACCCGCAGGTCGCCCTCGCCGTGGATCACGCAACCGAGCATCGGGCGAACCCCTTTCGTATCCGACTTCGGATCTGACTTCGAATCCGATTTCTTGTCCGATTTCGTGTCCGCGTCACAGGACGCTGGTCATGCCGCCGTCGACGTACAGCACCTGTCCGCCGACGAAGTCCGCCGCCGGGGAGGCGAGGAACAGCACCCCGCCCACCAGGTCCTCCGTACGCCCCCACCGCCCGGCCGGGGTCCGTTTCCGCACCCAGGCGCTGAACTCCGGGTCGTCGACCAGGGGTTGGGTGAGTTCCGTCTCGATGTAGCCGGGGCCGAGACCGTTGACCTGGACCCCGTGCGGGCCCCAGTCCGCGCACATGCCCTTGGTGAGCATCTTCAGCGCGCCCTTGGTGGCCGTGTAGGGCGCGATGCCAGGGCGGGCCACCTCGCTCTGTACCGAGCAGATGTTGATGATCTTGCCGTGGCCGCGTTCCGTCATCCGCCGGGCCGCTTCCCGGCCCACCAGGAACGCGCTGGTGAGGTTGGTGTCGAGGATGCGGTGCCAGTCGGAGTCGGTGAACTCCAGGAGCGGGGCCCGCAGTTGCATCCCCGCGTTGTTGACCAGGATGTCGAGCGGACCGACCCGCTCCTCGATGTCCGCGATCCCGGCGGCGACCGAGGGACCGTCGGTGACATCGAAGGCGGCGGTGTGGACGGCGCCGTCCGAAGTCAGTTCCGAGGCCAGTTCCGAGGTCAGCTCTGCGGCGGCCTTGGCGAGCCGGTCGACGTCGCGTCCGTTGAGGACGACCGTGCAGCCCGCCTCGGCCAGCCCCCGGGCCAGGGCGAGGCCGATGCCCCGGCTGGACCCGGTGACCAGGGCCGTACGGCCGCTGATGTCGAACAGAGGGTGACTCATGCCCGTACGTCCAGTCATTCCCGTACCCCTAGATCACGAGTGACAGCAGCAGGACCAGGCCGCCCGCGACCACGGAGATGATCGTCTCCATGACCGACCAGGTCTTGAGGGTCTGGCCGACGTTCAGGCCGAAGTACTCCTTGACCAGCCAGAATCCGGCGTCGTTGACATGGCTGAAGAAGAGCGAGCCGGCACCGATGGCCAGGACCAGCAAAGCCGCGTGGGTCGTCGACATGTCGGCTGCCAGAGGGGCTACCAGGCCGGCCGCCGAGACCGTGGCCACCGTCGCCGAGCCGGTCGCCAGCCGGATCGCCACCGCGATCAGCCAGGCCAGCAGCAGGGCCGGGATCGACCAGTCCTCGGATATGTCCAGGACCATCTTGCCGACCCCGGAGTCGATCAGCGTCTGCTTGAAGCCGCCGCCCGCGCCGACGATCAGCAGGATGCCCGCGATGGGCGCGAGACCCGTGTCGACGATCCGGGAGATGCGCTCCTTGGAGAAGTCGGCCGGGCGGCCCAGCGTGAAGATGCCCACGAGGACGGCGGCGAGCAGCGCGATCAGAGGGGAGCCCGCGACGTCGAAGACACGCTGCACCATGTGCGTCGGGTCGTCGATGATGATGTCGACCAGCGCCTTGGACAGCATCAGGACGACGGGGAGCAGGATGGTGGCGAGGGTGGCGCCGAAGCCCGGGCGCTTCTCCAGATCCTCCGAGGGGCGCTGCGGGATCATGCGGTCCGGCGCCGGGACGTCGACCCAGCGGGCCGCGACCCGGGAGAACAGCGGGCCGGCGATGATCACCGTCGGGATGGCGACCAGGACACCGAGCGCCAACGTCACGCCGAGGTTGGCGCCGACCGCGTCGATCGCGATCAGCGGGCCGGGGTGCGGCGGGACCAGGCCGTGCATCACGGACAGGCCCGCGAGTGCCGGGATACCGATGCGCATCAGGGAGTAGTTGCCGCGCTTGGCGACCATCAGGACGACCGGTATCAGCAGGACGACGCCGACCTCGAAGAACAGGGGCAGGCCGATCACCGAGGCGATCAGGACCATCGCCCACGGCATCGTCCGGCCCGACGCCTTCGCCAGGATCGTGTCGACGATCTGATCGGCGCCGCCGGAGTCGGCGAGCAGCTTGCCGAGGATCGCACCCAGGGCGATCAGGACGCCCACGCCGGCCACGGTCGAGCCGAGCCCCGTGGTGAAGCTGGCGATGGCCTTGTCGAGTGGCGCGCCCGCGAAGGCGCCCAGTGCGAGCGAGCCGATGGTCAGGGCCAGGAAGGCGTGCAGCTTGAACTTGGTGATCAGCAGGACGATGAGCGCGATGCCCGCCAGTACGGCGACGCCCAGCTGGGCATGGCCGGCCGAGGTGATCGGCTCGACGGTGTCCGCTGCCAGCATCTCGACGCTGAGTCTGGTCACGGTGGTTCCCTTGTCTTCTGGAGTACTTCTGGAGAGGGACTTTCGGGGACTTTCAGGGGCTACGGGGCTACCGAACTACCGGGGTCCCCGGGGTCCCCGGGGTCCTCGGGGCCGTCGAGGTCGCCGAGTGCTGCCACGGCACGGGCGGTGATCTCCTCGGGGCTGCCGGAGACGTTCACCGCGACTCCCGCCTCGTCCGCTTCGAGCGGCTGGAGGGTGGCGAACTGGGAGTCGAGCAGCGCCGGCGGCATGAAGTGGCCCTGCCGGTGCGCCATCCGGTCCTCGATGAGCGCCCGGTCACCGGTGAGGTGCACGAAGACAACGCCGGGCGCGGCGGCCCGCAGCCGGTCCCGGTACGACCGCTTCAGCGCCGAACTGCTCACCACCCCGCCGAGTCCGGCCCGGCCGTGTGCCCACGCGCCGATGGCGTCCAGCCACGGCCAGCGGTCCTCGTCGGTCAGCGGGGTCCCGGCCGTCATCTTGTGGATGTTGGCCGGGGGGTGGAAGTCGTCACCCTCGGCATAGGGAACGCCGAGCCGGGCCGCGAGCAGGGGACCGATCGTGGTCTTCCCGGTGCCCGCGACGCCCATGACCACGACGACGTGAGGGGTAGGCGTCTGCTGCATGGACGCAATGAAACGCATTAGGTCTGACAAATTCAAGACCTGCGGACGAATAAGTCTGACTTTTTGAGAGTGTGACGCGCCCCGTACTCTGAGTGCATGAGCACACCGGGTCGAGGGCTGCACGGCCATGTACTGGAAACCCTCGGACCTGCGATCACCGCGGGCGACTACCCGCCAGGCAGCGTTCTGCGCACGGACGAACTGGCCCAGCGCTTCGATGTGTCACGCTCGGTGATGCGGGAGGCGGTCCGCGTCCTCGAATCCATGCACCTGGTCGAATCCCGCCGCCGGGTCGGCGTCACGGTCCGGCCGAAGGCCGAGTGGAACGTGTACGACCCCCAGGTCATCCGCTGGCGTCTGGCGGGCGCCGACCGCCCGCAGCAGCTGCGCTCCCTCACCGTGCTGCGCTCCGCGATCGAGCCGGTCGCCGCGGGCCTGGCCGCCAAGTTCGCCACCGCCGAGCAGTGCGCGCGGCTCACGGAGTGCGCGCTCGGCATGGTGGCCAACTCGCGCGGCCATCAGCTGGAGGGCTATCTGGTCCACGACGTGGCCTTCCATCGGGTGATCCTTGAGGCCTCCGGCAACGAGATGTTCGCCCGCCTCGGCGACGTCGTCGCGGAGGTCCTCGCGGGCCGCACCCATCACGAGGTCATGTTCGAGGACCCCGACCCGGCCGCCGTCACCCTGCATGTACAGGTCGCGGAGGCGGTCCGCGAGGGCGACGGCGAGCGGGCGGAACGCCTCACGCGGGAGATAGCGGTCGGGGCCCTTCAGGAACTGGACATCCTCGCGCCCTAGGCGCCCTGACCTTCTTCGCCCTGGCCTTCTTCTTCGATGTCCCCGTCGACGTACACCCACGCCCCGTCGACGCGCTCGAACCGGCTCCGCTCCCGCAGTGAACCGCCCCGGTAGGAGGCCACGAAGGTCACGGTCCCGGTGTTGTGGAAGGCCGTGCCCTCGCCCGTGTCGAGGATCTCCAGACCCGTCCAGCGCATCCCCGGGTCGAATTCAACCCCGGCAGGGCGGGTACGCGGGTGCCAGGTGCGCAGGAGGTAGGGCTCGTCCCGCTTCACGAAAGCGCTGTAGCGGGAGCGCATCAGGGTTTCGGCGGTCGGGGCCTTCGCCTCACCCCGGTGAAATCGGCCACAGCACTTCTCGTACGTCTCCGCAAGACCGCACGGACATGTGGAGCTTTGAACAGGGGCGGAGGGTCGTTGTCGCCTGAGATGTGCAGTACGTCGGGACATGCCCGCCATTCTGCTGCACCGCCTGCACCATCGACTGTGCGCATTCTGTGAAGTCGCTGACCCGACACGCGCACATCGCGTGCGAGTCGTGCGCGGTGGTCTTCATCGAACCTTCCCCAGGGGTGGCGTGAACACGTCTTGCTGGCTCAACTGCCCACCCCCAAGGGTGGATTACGCACTTGAGCATCAGGAGTCACAAGCGTGTTGCTTGCCCCGGGCGGCCGTCCGGCCGGGGTGCTGACGGGGGAAAACTGAGGCGGTGTCACGGGCCGGCGCGTTCTCGCGCGCCGGACGATTCCGTGCGCACCGGACCGGACGACTCTCTCTCCGCCACCTCTTGGTGCCTTCACCCGGTGCCCGCACAGAGATTGGAGGGGGAATGCCGACGACATCAGTGGGTGCGGCCAGGCCGACATATCCCGGCGTCTACGTCGAAGAACTTCCCAGCAGCACTCGTACCATCTCCGCCGTGACCACGTCGGTGACCGCGTTCGTGGGGCACACCCGGCGCGGTCCGCTGAACGAGCCCGTGCGTGTCACCGGATTCACCGAGTTCGAGCGGCGGTTCGGCGGGCTCGCCTCGCAGAGCGCCGTCGCCTACGCCGTGCACCAGTTCTTCGGCAACGGCGGCACCGTCGCCGTGATCGTCCGGGTCGCGAAGGCCGGCAGCGGCAAGGCCGCGTGCGTCGCCCTGGAGTCCACCGAGGGCCACAGCGAGGCCCGCGTCCTCGAAGTGCACGCCAAGGAACCCGGCGGGTGGGGCAACGGCCTGCGCGTCGCCGTCGACTACGACACCCCGAACTGCGACGAGACCTTCAACCTGCGCGTGTACGACGCGAAGGGCGAGGCCCGCGAGTCCTACACCGGGCTGTCGATGGACACGGGACACGGGCGGTACGCGCCGACCGTCGTCAACGCCGGGTCGCGACTCATCCGCGTCGAGGCCGTCGGCGAGGGGCGGCCGGATCCGTCCGGGACCGTGTCCAAGCCCTTCGGCAACGAACTGCCCGACCTGGCCGTCGACGTGACCGTCAAGATCGGTGACGTGGAGCGGGAGTTCACGCTCTACGACCCCGACTGCGACGGCGAAGCCCCGTGCTCCGTGGCCGAGTTGGCGCTGCTGCTCGAACGCAAGCTGCGGGCGCTGCCCGACGCGCCGGGCAAGCACGCCTACGCGGGCGTCGAAGTCACCGCGTTCGGGCGGCGGTTGCAGGTCGTGGCCGGATCCACCGACCCCGAGGACGTCGTCCGCTTCCTCGGCCAGTGCGCCAACGACCTGGGCCTCGAAGCCTCCGTCAACCCGCCCGTCTTCCCCCTGGAGGGCGGCGAGGACGGCGAGGCCCCCGGCCCGCGCGACCTCATCGGCTCCGAGGCCGACAAGACGGGCATCCAGGCCCTGCGCGGCGTCGCCGACGTCAACCTGCTGGCCCTGCCCGAGCTGGCGTCGTACGAGAAGACCGAGGACATGCTCACCGTCGTCTCGGCGGCCCAGCGGCTGTGCGAGGAGCGGCGGATCTTCCTGCTCGTCGACGCGCCCAGCACCTGGGTGAGCGTCGACACGGCCCGTGCCGGGCTCGCCGCCTTCGACGCGGTCCGGGGCAACCACGCCGGGCTGTACTTCCCGCACCTCCAGCTCACCGACCCGCTCACCGGACGGCTGCGCGCCTTCCCGCCGTCCGGCGCCGTCGCCGGCGTCGTCGCGCGCACGGATTCGGAGCGCGGCGTGTGGAAGGCGCCGGCCGGGACGGAGGCCCGTCTCGCGGGCGTCCACTCGCTCACCGTCGACCTGACCGACCGCGAGACCGGGCTGCTCAACCCGCTCGGCGTCAACTGCCTGCGGACGTTCCCGATGACGGGTCCGCTGGTGTGGGGGGCGCGCACCCTGGAGGGCTCCGACGCCCTGAGCAGCGAGTGGAAGTACGTACCCGTGCGGCGGCTCGCGCTGCATGTCGAGGAGAGCCTCCAACGCGGCCTGCAGTGGGTCGTGTTCGAGCCCAACGACGAGAGCCTCTGGCAGCAGATCCGGCTGGGCGCCTCCTCGTACCTGCACACCCTGTTCCGGCAGGGCGCCTTCAAGGGCAGTACGCCGCGCGAGGCGTACTTCGTCAAGTGCGACCACGAGACCACGACCGACGAGGACGTCGCGAACGGCGTCGTGAACGTCCTGGTGGGCATCGCGCCGGTGCGTCCGGCGGAGTTCGTGATCGTCAGGATCCAGCAGACGTCCGGACAGTTCGCCCTCTAGGGCCCCGAAGAACTCCGAAGGACCCGAGCATCGTGGAGAGTTGAAGGAATCCGATGGCTGAGTTCACGGTCAATGCGCAGCGCTTCGACCCGTACAAGAACTTCAAGTTCCTGGTCCTGTGGGACGGTCGTACCGTCGCCGGCATCAGCAAGATCAGTCCGCTCAAGCGGACCACGGAGGTCGTCAAACACCGCCACGGCGGCGACCCCTCCTCCCCGCGCAAGTCGCCCGGGCGCTCCGAGTTCGAGGGCATCACCCTGGAGCGCGGGGTCACCCACGACCCCGAGTTCGACCGCTGGGCCAACAAGGTCTGGCAGGTCGGGGCGGGCCTCGGCTCCGAGGTGTCCCTCGCGGACTTCCGCAAGGACATCGTGATCCAGGTCCTCAACGAGGCCGGCCAGGTGGCTGTCTCGCACAAGCTGTACCGGACCTGGCCCAGCGAGTACCAGGTCCTCGGCGAACTCGACGCCAACGCCAACGCGGTGGCCATCCAGTCGCTCAAGTTGGAGTGCGAGGGCTGGGAGCGGGACTACGAGGTGCCCGAGCCCGAGGAGCCGTCGTTCCTCAACCCGGCCTGAGGCGGCGGTAGTCGAACGAATCGGGGGACGGGGACGGTATGGCGAACACCTCGGCGGCCGGACTGCTGGCCGCATGGGAAGCGGGACTTGCCGAAGCGCCGGTCGGGCGTGCGTTGCTGCTGCACCGCACGGCGCGTCCGGACGTCGACACCGGGAGGCTGCCGCAGCTTCCGGTCGGCGAACGCGAGGCCGACCTGTTCGCGCTGCGCCGGGCACTGTTCGGCGAGCGGATGCAGGTGCGTCTCGCGTGCCCGGAGTGCGGCGAGGACATGGAGTTCGAGCTGGACGCCGGCGAGCTGGCGCGGTCGCTGGGCGGGCGCGAGGGTTCGGTGGACGGTTCGGACGGTTCGGACGGTTCGGACGGCTCGGGTGGGTCGTCGGGGTGGCGTGGCGGTGTGACTGCTGCGGCCGTGGCGGACGGTTCGCCGGCCGAGGTGGTCGCGGGCGTGCCGGGTGGTTCGCCGGTCGGGCGCGACGAGGTGGCCGGGGCTGGGCCGGGTGGGTCGTCGGGGTGGCCTGATGGGGTCGCCCTGGGCGGGCCGGACCGGCCGTCGGTCGGGGGTGCCCGGGCGGCCGGGGCCGCGTCAGGCGGTTCGCCGGTCGTGCCTGACCTGGTGGTCGCGGCCGGGCAGGTCGAGGGCTTGGTGGGCGGGCCGGGTGAGTCGTCGGCCGGGCGCGACGAGGCGGTCGGTGTCGGGCACGGTGGGGCGCCGGGGTGGCGTGACGAGGTGGCCGGGGGAGGGCGGGTCGAGGGCTTGGCGGACAGGTCGGGCGGGTCGCCGGCGGCCGTGCGCGGCGGCGGGGCCGGGCCGGGTGGTTCGGTTGTGCGGGTCCAGCAGGGCGGCTGGGACGTCGAGTTCCGGCTGCCCGGGGTCGCCGACCTGGCCGCGGCGGCCCGGGCCGCGGACCCGCGCGGGGCGCTGCTCGCGCGGTGCCTCGTGTCGGCGGTGCACAACGGGGCCGCCGTGACCGCGACGGACCTGCCCCTGCCCGTGCAACGCCGGATCGCCGAAGCGGTCGAGGCCGCCGATCCGGGCGCCGACCTGGTGCTCAACGTGGCCTGCCCCGAGTGCGGCCGGGCGACCCGGGCCGAGCTCGACATCGCCTCCTACCTGTGGACCGAACTGGACGCCTGGGCACGGGACACGCTGCTCGACGTCCATCTGCTCGCCACCGCGTACGGCTGGACCGAGCCCGAGATCCTGGCGCTCAGCCCGCTGCGGCGCCGCTACTACCTGGAGCTGTGTGCGGATGTCTGACTTCCCGGCCGACTCCCCTGCGCGAGGCGGGCCGTCGGGTCCGCCCGAGCCCGACTTCCTCGACCGGCTGATCGCCCGGCACGCCGCCGGAGCCGTCCCGGAAGCGTCCCGGGTGCGGCCCCGGCTGCCCGGACCGTTCGAACGGGTCGAGGCGGTCCGTGCCACCACGTCCGACCCGGACGGGCAGTCTCCGTTGTGGCCCTCCGCCGCACCGGCTGCCACCGCAGCGCACCCGGACCAGCCGCGCCCGGCGGCGTCCGGGGCCGGCCCGGCCCCGGAACGGGAGCAGACCGTCGTACACACAGAACGGGTGTACGACGGCCGGCCCGCCGCACCCGCTCCGCGCGCCGCCGGACCCTTGCTGCGCCCGGTCACGCCCCTGCTGCCCGGGCCGCGACCGGCCGCCGGACCCGCGCGCCGCACGACGAGCGGGCAGCGCCCCGAAGACGCGTCCACCCGGACCGCGGTGCCCGTGACCGGCCCCCCTGGTCCGGACACCGCTTCCCGCGCCGCCGTGTCCGCGGCTCCGCGCCCCAGCGCCGCGGACACGGCGGCGGCACGCGAGGCCGTACGGCAGGCCGCCGCACGGCGATCCGGACAGGCGCCCGAGCAGGTGGTCGAGGTGCGGATCGGGCGGCTGGAGGTGACCACGGCGGCGCCCGCGGCAGGCGCGCGGCGGCGTACGACGGCTGCCGAGCGGCCGGGGGCGACCGTGAGCCTCGCGGACTATCTGGCCCGGGGGCGCGAGTGACACGCGCGGCGGGGCCGACAGAGGAAGCAGTTGGACGAGTAGGGACCGAGGAACCGACGTCATGAGCAACGCACTTGCCATCGCCCACGTCACCCAGGCCCTCGCCGTCCTGATCGAGAACAACCTGGGGCCGGAGTTCGACGCGGCCGTCACGGTCGAGACGCGCAAGCCGCCGACCGAACCGTCCGGCGAACCGACCATCCACGTGTTCCTGTACCAGGTCACGCCGAACACCTCGCAGCGCAACAACGACCTGCCGACCCGCGCCGCCGACGGCACCCTGGTCAAGCGGCCGGCCGCCGCACTGGACCTGCACTTCCTGATCAGCGCGTACGGCGAGGAGAACGAGCTGGTCGGGCAGCGGCTGATCGGCTCGGTAGTGCGCACCCTGCACGAGATACCGATCCTGCCCAAGGACGTCATCGAACAGGCAGGTGAGAAGCCGTACCTGGCGGGCAGCGACCTCCTGGAGTCGGCGCAGCGCGTGCGGTTCACGCCGACCGTGATGGACGTCGACGAGACGTCGAAGCTCTGGGGAATGCTCTACCAGACGCCGTACTCGCTGTCGGTCGTCTACCAGGCCGCCCTCGTCCTCATCGAGGGCCGCGGGACACCGGTCCCGGCGAAGCCGGTCCAGCGGCCCGATGTGCGCGTGCTGCCGTTCGGGGCGCCGGGGGCGCCCGTGCCCGGTGGGCGCGCTCTGCCCGTGAACGAGGTTGCCCGGAGCGGGAGTTCGGGAGCGGAGGCGGAGGTGGAACCGGAGTCGAGGCCCGAGCCCGAGAAGGCGGTGACGAAGGCGCCCGCCAGGAAGCCTGCGGGGAAGGCACCCGCGAAGACACCGGCCCGTACCCGTAAGGCCGCGCAGCCGGCCAGAGCGACGGAGTCAGGTGCGGGAGGCAGGCCCACACGCGGCACGGCCAAGCGCGCGGCTGCCGCGCCCGACGAGCCGGAGAACACCGAGAACACCGAGAGCCCCGAGAACACGGCGAACTGAGGACCGGGTGCGGACAACGAGCGGGGGCAGGTAGGGCATGGGAATGCGCGAGGGGACGGGCACGCCGGGTGCGTACACCACGGGCCCGACGACGCTCACGGCGGAGATCCGGCGTGTGCTGGCCCGTGTCGACGCCCACGCGGCGCACGCCGGACAGGGGACCGGTCCCTCCGAGGACCCCGGGACCGACAGCACACTCGTGCCCGCCGGTCCCGCCACCGACCCCCTCGACGCCCTGGCCACCTGCTTCGGTCTGACTCCCTTCGAGCGGGACCTCGTACTCCTCACCGCCGCCCAGGAGTTGGAGCCGACGACCGCCGCCCGGTGCGCGTCGGCCTGCGGTGACCCGGAGCGGACGTACCCGACCTTCTCGCTCGCCCTGGCCGTGCTCGCCGAGCCGCACTGGAGCGCGCTCACCCCGGTGGCGCCGTTGCGCCGCTGGCGGATCGTCGAGCCGGCCGACGAGTCACAGCTGACGACGTCCAGGCTCCGCCTCGACGAACGCATCCTGCACTTCCTGCTGGGCTCGCCCTATCTGGACGCCCGCCTGCACGGCCAGTTGCGCCGTGCGCCGGTACCGGACCGGCTGCCGCCCTCGTACGACCTGGCCGCGAGCCGGGTCGCGGCCGGCTGGGCGACCGGGGCGAGCCCCGACGCGCCGCTGCTCGTGGAGGTGACCGGCGGTGATCTGCGCAGCCGGGCCGACATCGGGGCCGCCGCGGCGGCCCGCGCCGGGCTGGGGCTCTACTCGGTGAGCGCCGAGGACATCCCCGGCGACCCCGCCGAACGGGACCGGTTCGCCCGGCTCTGGCAGCGCGAGGCGATCCTGCTGCCCGCCGCGCTCCTCGTCGACGTGGGCGAAGTGGACCGCGACCAGCGGGCGGCGACGGAGGCGTTCCTGGCCGGGGCTGCCGTACCCGTCCTGGTGTCGAGCGAGGACCCGCTGCGCACGGACCGCCCGCACGGCACCCGGGTGACCGTGCCCAGGCTGGACGACGAGGAGCAACTCTCCCTCTGGGCCGATGCGTTGGAAGACATAGCCGATGTCGACGAGGGCGAACTGCGCTCACTGGTCGCGCAGTTCCAGCTGCCGCCGCACGTTGTGCGAGCTGCCGCGGCGGCGGTACGGCGTGATCTGCCGGGCGAGGACGAACTGGACGCGGCCCAACTCGCCTGGCGCGCAGGACTCGACGAGGCCCGGATCGGCATGGACGAACTGGGGCGGCGGATCGAGCCGGAGGCCGGCTGGGGTGACCTCGTCCTGCACGAACGGCAGACGAGTGTGCTGCGCGAGATCGTCGCGCATGTGCGGCAGCGGCCGACGGTCCACCAGGAATGGGGATTTGCGGCGACATTGCGGCGCGGGCTCGGCGTCACCGCGCTCTTCGCGGGCGGCTCCGGCACCGGCAAGACGCTGGCCGCCGAGGTCATGGCGAAGGAACTGGGCCTCGATCTGTTCATCGTCGATCTCTCGCAGGTCGTCAGCAAGTACATCGGCGAGACCGAGAAGAACCTCCGCCGGGTCTTCGACGCCGCCGAACGCGGCGGCGCACTCCTCCTGTTCGACGAGGCCGACGCCCTCTTCGGCAAGCGCAGCGAGGTCAAGGACAGTCACGACCGGTACGCCAACCTGGAAGTCAGCTACCTGCTGATGCGCATGGAGGCCTACCGGGGCCTCGCCATCCTCACCACCAACATGAAGAAGGCCCTGGACACGGCCTTCCTGCGGCGCATCCGCTTCGTCGTCGACTTCCCCTTCCCGGCCGAACACGAACGCGCCGAGATCTGGCGCCGGGTACTGCCCCCGCAGGCCCCGGTGAAGGACATCGACGCCGCCCTCCTGGCCCAACTCACCGTCGCGGGCGGCTCGATCCGCAACATCGCGCTGTCCGGCGCGTTCCTCGCAGCCGAGGAGGGTGACCGGCTCCAGATGCGGCACATGCTCGCGGCGGCCCGCACCGAGTACCTCAAGCTGGAGCGCTCCCTGACGCCGACGGAGGTCCGTGGATGGGTGTGAAGCGGATGGGTGAGAGCAGGGAGCCTTCGGCGATACGGCTGGACATCGGGGAACTCGTCCTCGACGGCTTCCGGGTCGCGGACGCCGATCGCGTCTCGGCGTCCTTCGAGCACGAACTGGCCCGCCTGGTAAGGGAACACGGGGTGCCCCTCGCGGCCGACGGCACGCTGAGCGTCGACGCGCTGACCGGGCTGCCGCCGCTGCCCGCCGGCCTGTCCGCGCGCCGCCTCGGCCAGGAACTGGCGCGCGCCGTTCACCAGGGGCTGAGCGGGCAGGGGGAGGTGACCCGATGAGCGGCAACGCACAGTCCCAGGACGCCCGTTCGGAGCAGTCGGCCGCCGAACAGCGCCGACGTAAGCGAAAGGAACGGGGCGCCAAGTCCCGTACCCCGTCCGCGAAGGACGTCGTCAGCGGCGCCGGACAACCCCTCGACCCCGGCGTACGACGGGAGTTGGAGGAGCGCCTCGGTCACGACCTCAGCCGCGTACGGCTGCACACCGGTCGGGACGCCGCCCAGCTGACCGAGCTGCTCGGCGCGGACGCGGTGGCCGTCGGCCAGGACATCCTCTTCCGCGAGGGCGCCTACCGCCCGGGCACGGCGGACGGGCAGCGCCTGCTCGCCCACGAGCTGCTGCACACCGTCCAGAACCCCCACGGGCTCGGCGCGCTGCGGGCCGGGCGGGACCTGGGCGCGGTGAGCCTGCCCCAGCAGGCGATCGAGCGGGAGGCGGAGTCGGCCGCGCAGGAACTTGTCCGGGGCGGGGAGAGCGCGGTCGGCACCGCGCAGCCCGAGGGCGCGGTCGAGGAAGGGCAGGCGACGCCGGGCTGGCTACGCTACGCCACCGTGGACGCCGACCGGATGCGGGCCGAGGCCGTCGACCCGGCGACCCTTGTGGACCGGCTCGCGGGCGGTGTGCTGCGCTCGCTGCGCGGCGACCCTGCCGACGCCTCCGGCCGGGTGCGACTCCAACTGGCGCGTATGTCCGAGCAGTTGGAGGACTCGGTCATCGAGCGGCTCGAAGCCCGGTTGCTCACACCTGAGTACGAACGCCTCCTGGACCTTGCGGAACAGGCCCACCCCGGCCCCGTCGAGTTGCAGCCCGCCGACGTCCCGCTGCCCGAGATCGACCTCTTCGAAGAACTCGGTGTCGAACGCACCCAGTGGCAGAAGAAGCAGGCGTCCGACCGGGGTTCCAAGGACAGCCGCGCCGCCGATGCCCGCGAGGAGCAGCGGGACGTCAGGGCCCGCGACGAGAAGAGCGGCAGCGACCGCAGCCGGGCGCGCGCGGACGCGGCCACCGAGGACCAGGAGGCCGCCCGGCGCACCGAGCAGGAGGACGAGCGCAACGCCTCCCGGCAGCAGTCCGCACAGGAACAGCGGCAGGAGGACGAGAAGGCCGCCGGGGACCGGGAACGCACCGACGAGGCCGCCGACGAGCGGGCCCAGGGCCGGCAGGAGGGCACCGAACAGGCCAAGGAGGAGCGCAAGGAGCAGCGCGAACGCGAGGAGGCCGACCCGGAGCAGGCCAATGCCCCCGGCGCGGACAAGCGCGGGCGCAAGGACCAGCAGACCCAGCCGGCCGCCGGGGCCAGGCGCGAGGAGCTGGACCCGAAGCAGAAGGGCCAGCCCGGCCCCGTACGCCCGGAGAAGGTGGACGAGCGGGCCGAACAGCCGGACTCCGCGCTGTCCGAGCACGGGCTGAACGAGAGGGACGAGAACGGGGGTGCTGGGGGTGCCGATGGCGATCCGCGCGAGGAGGAGCAGCCGCTCGGCCTCGAAGCGGGCGCCGACGACGACGTAGCGGGCGGAGCGGACGAAGACGCAACTGCGCCGGGCGCCGAGCGTGAGCCTGCAATCAAACCCGAGGACCATCTGCCCGAGGCCGACCTCGACCTGTCCGCCGTACCGACCGCGGACCAGCTCCAGCCGGGCGCCGCCGAGCCGTCGCTGCCCACCTTCCCCACCCCGCCGCCTACCAAGGCCGAAAAGATCGAGCAGGAGCGGGAGAAGAGGGAACAGGAGGAGGACGAAGACGCCGCCGCGCCCGAGGCGAAGGCGCCCGGCCAGGACGAGGGGCCCGTCGAGGGCGAGGCGCCGCAGCCCGAGAACGGGCCTGCCACGCAGGCCCAGGACCGGGGCACCAAGGACCTGCAGGAGACCGGGAAACCGCTCGACCAGGAGGTCGGTCCGGACCCCGCGACCGAGGACAAGGAGCGGCCCGAACCCGAGGCCGAGAAGCCGGACGCGGAGCAGCAGCACGAGAAGGAACAGGCCAGGGAGGCCGATGACACCGGCGAGGCCGGGGCGGACGGTTCCGACGAGCGGCCCGACGCCAAGGACGCGCAGGACGAGAAGAGCGAACGGCAGGAGCGTACGAGGGCTCAGACACGGTCTGCTTCGGGCGCGGCGCCGGCCACGGCGAGCCCGGCTGCGGCCACCACGAGCATGTTGGCGTCCGCCGTGTCCAGGCCCGCCGGTGCGCAGACTCCCAGGACGCCCGTAGAGGACCGCAATCCCTCGCCGGCCGCCCGGCGTGAGGGCGAACCGCCCAAGCCCGAGCGTGAGGCGCCCCAGGCCAAGAGCCGGATCCCCAAGGAGACCGGTCCCGGGGCGGCGCCGCGTGGAT
Organism: Streptomyces sp. NBC_00576; assembly: GCF_036345175.1. Classification (NCBI taxonomy): domain Bacteria; kingdom Bacillati; phylum Actinomycetota; class Actinomycetes; order Kitasatosporales; family Streptomycetaceae; genus Streptomyces; species Streptomyces sp. NBC_00576. The sequence continues at coordinate 8,972,786 of NZ_CP107780.1, forward strand.
CAGTTGGCGGTGCGGAGAAGACCGGGCCGACGACCGCCGCTGGGCCCGGGGCCGCGCCGTCCACCGCGCAGGCGGCCGTCAGCCCGGCCGCCGAGCAGACCGCCGAGCCCGGTCAGACCGCCGAGAGCGCGTCGCCGAAGCCCGAGGCGTCCCTGGAGAAGGACGGCGGTGGCTGTGCGCCGCCCGAGCCCGCCGCGGAGAAGGACGACGGTGGCGCGGGCAGCTGCGGGGGCGGCGGCGAGGCCGCGCCGGAGGAGAAGGACCAGGAGCCGCCGGACGTCTCGGGGCAGGACCCCAAGGCCGCCGTGCAGACCGTGGGCAAGCTGGCGCCCGACCAGGCGGCGGCCGCCATGCCCGGGGTCGACGCGGCCGCGGACAAGAAGATCGGTGAGGAGCAGCAGCGGCTCGACGCCAACCCGCCCACCCGGGAGCGGCCTTCGGGTGCGCCGCAGACGCGTTCGGCACCGCCCGAGGCGGCCCCCGCCGCGGCCCAGGTCACCGGCAAGGTGGAGAAGCTCGGCCCGGAGGAGCAGGGCGAGAAGCAGAAGGCCAAGGGCAGCGAGAAGGCCGAGGGCGGGAAGCCCACGGACAACACTCCGCCACCGCCTCCCCCCGCCGTGCCGGACAAGGGGCTGAGCGAGGCCGAGGCGGCGAACGTCGAGGCCGCGGTGGACGCCGTCCCGACCACCGACCCCGAACTCCAGAACAAGACGGTCGGCCCGGCCCCGAAGATCCGGCTCGAAGGCGCCAGCGACCCCAAGCGCACCGACGACCAGGCCAAGGCGCTCAAGGACAAGCAGTCCGACCTGCAGACGACGGGTCGCGCCGACGCGGCCAAGCCCATGGGCGAGGACCAGATCTTCCCCAACGCCCCCCAGGAACAGCTCTCCGGCAAGGCCTCCGGCGGTGGTGCCGGAGGTGGCAAGGGCGGCCGGCTCAGGGCCATGTCCAAGCCGAAGGCCGGCGTGGGAGCCGTCGCCAAACAGGAGAAGGGCTCCGAGGTCCAGGGCGCCGCCGGCCAGGCGCAGGGCGACCTCGGCACGAAGGAGCAGGAGAACAAGCAGGGCGAGCAGCAGGCCAAGCAGGAGAAGCAGGCCGAGATCGACCGCGAGGTCGCCCAGAACACGGAGAAGCAGACCTCCGAACGCGGCCGGGTCGCCCGCGAGACACAGCAGCAGCGCGAAGAGTGGCGGACCGAGCAGGACAAGAAGGTCGAGGACGCGGACAAGCAGTCCGAGGACGAGCACGGCGCCAAGAACAAGGAGATCGTCAAGGCGCGTGACGACAAGGACAAGGAGGTCGGCGAGCGCAAGGACAAGGACAACGCGCAGATCGACACCGAGCGCGAGAACGCCGAGAAGGAGGCCGAGAAGAAGAAGGAGGAGGAGAAGCCCTCCGGAGGTCTGTTCGGCTGGATCGCCGACAAGGTCGCCGACTTCTTCAAGGGCCTGCTCGCGGCGGTCACCGCGGTCTTCGACGCCGCCCGCAAGGCGGTCAACGGGATCATCGACACGTTCAAGGAGTGGGCCAACAAGGCCATCGACTTCGTACGTGATCTGGCGATCAGTGCGATCAACGCGCTCGCGGATGCCCTGATCGCGATCGGGGATGTCCTCCTGGCCGCCTTCCCCGAGCTGCGGGACAAGTTCCGCAACGCGATCGAGGGCTTGCGGGACGCGGCCGTCGCCAAGGTCAACGAGCTGGCGGACGGCCTGAAAAAGGCGGTCAACGCGCTGCTGGACGTGCTCGCCGCGGGCCTGAACAAGCTCCTCGATGTCCTGGAAGCGGGCATCAAGGCCGTCATCAAGGCCTACCAGGCCGTCATCGAGGGCGTGATCAAGTTCGCGCAGGCGGCGATCGAGGCGCTCGGGAAGTTCGCGGCGCTGGTCGCCGACATCGCGCCCGACCCGGGCGGCTGGATCGGCAAGGCCGGCAGTTCGGCCAAGACCGGGATCACCGACCACCTGTGGGGCGCCATCAAGGTGGGCGTGAAGCGGTGGTTCGACACCAAGGTCGAGGGCATCCTGGGCCTCGGCAAGGCCGTGATCAACGTCCTGGTGAAGGGCTGCGTCTCGCTCAAGCAGATCGGCAAGATGGCCTGGGACGCGATCATCGCGTCCCTGCCGATGATGATCGCGTCGCTGGTCATCGAGAAGGTCGTCTCGATGATCGTCCCGGCGGCGGGTGCGATCCTCACGATCGTCCAGGGCCTGATGGCGGCTTGGCAGTCCATCAGCTCGATCCTGGCGGCGTTCGGCAAGTTCTGGGCGTACCTGAAGGCAGTGAAGGCGGGCCCGGCGGCGTGTCTGTTCGCGGAAGCGGTGGCGGCGGGCGTGGTCGCGCTCCTCGACTTCATCGCCAACTTCCTGATGATCAGGCTCTCTTCGGCGACGAAGGGGGTGGGCAAGCGGCTCAAGGCCATGTCCCAGAAGATCATGGACGGCCTGAAGAAGACCGGCAAGGGTGCTCGGTCGGCGGCGGGCAACGCGGTTAACAACGCCCGGGGGGCGATGCGGAACGCCAGGCAGAAGGTCGCCGAGCCGTCGGTGGCACCGAAGCCGAAGGGCGCGCCTTCTCCTGGGCCGAAGGCTCCGGTGAAGCCGAAGGACACGGCTACGCCCAAGGGGCCGGCGAAGCAGGAGTCTGCGGGGGCGAAACCGAAGGACGGGGCGGAGGGGCCGGGCAAGGACAGGACTCCGGAGCGGGAGCCTTCGAAGGACAGGACACCTGACAAGGATCAGGCTCCGTCGAAGGACAAGACCCCCGAGCCCGCCGCCAAGAAGAAGAAAGAGATCGAGGGTCCCAAGCCGGCCAAGCCCAAGAAGCCCAAGTCCCCGGCGGGCAAGGCCCTCGCGAAGGCAAAGGGCGCGGTCAAGTCCGCCTTGAAGAAGGTCGGCAACGCGGCGAAGACCCTAGGCAAGAAGCTGAAGAAGACCAAGGTCGGCAAGGCGCTGAAGAACAGCGCGTCGAAGCTGCGGAACGTCTTCAAGAAGAAGAAGGACCGGCTGCGCGACGACAAGAGGCGGCAGCAGGAGCAGAAGAGGCGCGACCAGGATCAGCGGAAGAAGGACGAGAAATCCAAGGAGTCGAAGGAGGCGCGGCTGCGCAGGATTGTCGCGAGGATGAAACCCCGACTGGACTCCCTGATGAACAGGGGAGTGCGCGATGGCGCCTTCAGGGCCGCTCTGGGTGCGATGAAGCTGTGGTATCGGCTCAGTGGCCTGGCACGTCGAGGCGACAGGACCTTCGAGGTCGAGGCGTCGCTCAACCCGAGGCTTCCTGCACTCGAGAAGGGGCGTGAGCTCGTACCGGAGGACATCGAGCAGCGTGTCCTCGCCTATATCCAGCAGGCTCTGGGCAAAGCCCGTGAGCAGGGCGGCGGCAGCCTGCTCAACACCTACTCCGCCATGCGGGACGACAAGCCATTCAAGAACATGCAGCGCGGAGCGGCGACTGAATACAATACTGGAACTCCCGACCAGTTGCGCCTGACCAGGAAGAAGGGGCCCAACTCTGACCTCTCTGGTGAGATCAATGTCCAGCCGCACCCTGAAGAACTCGCCGCCGCCACGGGAATCGGTTCGTACAAACAGATGGCTCGGGCGGTGCAGCAGGAAGATATGGGCAGTGGGCTCGGCACGCAGGGCCTCCAGGCCCTCAAGAACGAGGACGATATCAACAAGTTCCCCGGAAAACGCAGGCAGCTTCCGGCTCAAGTCGCCGTCGTGCGTTCGATGGCCGAGGGACTCCGGGTTCCGCTCATGCTCGCTGTCGGGCCCGCCGAACTCCGTCTGATCGAGAAGGGGATGCGCTCGCCGGATGACGTACTGACCAAGGGGCCCCTCGTGAGTCGAGGTGCGAACTCTTTGACCGCCCCTATCCGGAACTACATGCGCACGACCGGAGCACGGTTGAAGGACCTCGCCAAGATCGCCAAGAAACAGGCAGCGGCGCCCGAGGCCAAAACGTACGACACGAGCGGCATCCACGCCCGGATTGAGGAAGCGCGGCAGCGGGCCAACACCGGCAACACCAACTTCTACAAGCGGAAATTCTGGTGGGACGACCTTAAACCCGAGGAGGTCGGTACCGAAGAGGTGACAGGGGGCAAAAGGGGAGGAAATGGCGAGACGGAGACCCGTACACGCAAGGTCTACGATCCCCCGCTGAGCTCTGTTACCAAGGAGCAGATCGAGGCCAAGAGGCAGGAGATCGGGACGCCGGAAAGTGAGATCAAGAAGATGCGTGACACCATCGTCGACTTGCTCATCGCAGAGGGTGTGCTCACCACTGAGAAGAACAAGGAACATGCGATTGAGGACATCCTGAAGGGTGTCGACGAACTGCTCGGCGAGCGGGAATGGCTGTTCGGCGTCTACGGCCTCAACAAGGGAAAGAAATAGACACATGACTCGGATTTCGCAACCCGCGGACTCTTATGCCTCGCGCCGCCTGATCCTCCAGGGCTGGGGCAGCGAAGAAGAGGTGATGCAATTTGCCGCCGAGGGGAATTTTGAGCTGCTCCAGGACGAGTCCTCGGACATCGAGAACGGGATCGTGCGGGACGTAATCTGGCGTATTACTCCCGGCATCGTGCTGCAATATGCCGTGGACAGTCGTTCCAAGTGTTCTGTGTTCGCCCTCACCGGAACACCAGCCGAGGATGTCAAAGGTATTGTCGAATCAATTGAGCAAGGTGTGCATCCTTGGACTCTTGAGGAACTACTTTCAGCCGTTGACCGTGCCAAGGGGACACAGGAGACCTGTGAGGCGGTCCTGCGAGCCGGAATCGGTGCTCCGCATCAGTTTGACAAGCGGTTCTACAAGCGTCTGAGGAAGGCCGTCCGAAGCAAGGACGGGACCATCAGATCCGCCGGCATCTGGGCAACCTCCTACTCCCGATGGGAGGAGTTCCGGACCGACCTCCAAGGAGCCGCACGCAACGATCCCGAGCCAGGACTGCGCCGGGACGCGCAGGTCATTCTCGACCACTACTCGGGCAGTTGAGGAAATTCATGACCCGCTACGCCGACATCCCCAAACCCATCCGCTCCGGAATAGTCGTAGTCAACCCCGACACCGGCGCCCCCCAGCGCATCATCGTTCTCCAGTTCAACCCGGACACCCTGGAGCGAAGCGTCGCCCCCCAGACCGCCGGGGACAGTGCTGACTCCGGCGGCGGTGGGGGAGCCGGTGGCGGGGACAAGAACGAGGCCCTCCGCCTCAAGGGCCCCGCCCAGGAGACCTGGAAGTTCACCGCCGAGATCGACGCCACCGACCAGTTCGAGATCGCCGCGCCCGACGGCATCCACCCCCAACTCGCCACCCTCGAAATGCTCGTACAGCCCACCACCGCCCAACTGCGCGCCGCCAGCCGCCTCGCACAGAACGGGACCATCGAGATCAGCCCGATCGAGATGCCGTTGACCCTGTTCACCTGGGGCAGCAAGCGGGTCATGCCCGTGCGGCTCACCGAACTGTCCGTCAACGAGTCGGCCTTCGACGTGAACCTGAACCCGATCCGGGCCTCCCTGGGCATCGGCATGAAGATCCTCACCGTCAGCGACCTGCCCGCCGGTCATCGCGGCGCCGACCTCTACATGGCGCACCTCGCGCAGAAGGAACAGCTCGCGGCCGCCGCCCGGGGCGGGAGCCTCGGGGCGCTCGGGCTCAGTGGAACCGGTGCCGGCGCGTTCGGCGGAAGGGGCTGAGAGGACACCACCATGGCCGACATCGAACCGTACGAGAACGCCCTGGACGCCATACCGGGCGCGCATCCCTATCCGCGCACCAGCCGATACCACGACGCCGAGATCGGCATTCACCGCCAGACCGACGGAACCGAAGTCCGGTACGCCAAGCGGCGGTTGCTGCCGCCGCTGGACGAGCAGCAGGGGCCGGAAGTCCACCCCCACACCGTCGGCGCCGGCGAGCGCCCCGATCTCCTCGCCCAGCGTTACTTCGGCGACCCCGCCCAGTGGTGGCAGATCGCGGACGCCAACCCCGTGCTCGACCCACGGGAGTTGACCGACGAGGCCGGCCGCGTCATCGGCATACCGACCCTCGGCGGGCTGCCGCGAGGTGACCGGCGTGTTTGATCTGCCCGTGGGGCAGGGCCCCGTCCACATCACGCTCCTCATGGGGCCCAAGCTCGTCCAACCCGTCCCCGCCGAGGTCACCCAGGCCCTGCTGTCCGCCCAGATCACCGCCACCGCGGGCGAACGCAGCGGATTCCAGCTGGCCTTCGACCTCACCAAGAACGGCATCATCAACAGGAGGCTCCTGCCCGAGGGGTTCTTCGACCCCAAGACCCGCATCATCGTGACCGTCACCGTCAAGGGCACCCCCGACGTGCTCTTCGACGGCCTGATCGTCCGGCACGAGGTCGGCACCAGCAACCAGCCCGGCCACTCCACCCTCACCCTCACCGGCGAGGACCTCACCCTCCTCCTCGACCTGGAGGAACGCACCGCCAGGTACCCGAACCTCCCGCCCTCCGAGCGGGTCCTCGCGATCCTGCGCCGGTACTCCGACTACGGCATCCGGCCCGATGTCTACACCGAGAAGATCGCCCAGCCCCCGCACCAGGACCTCCGCGTCCACTACCAGACCGGCACCGACCTCCAGTACGTCACCGAACTCGCCCGCGCCAACGGCTACACCTTCTACCTTGAGCCAGGGCCCAACCCCGGCCAGTCCTCCGCCCGTTGGGGACCCGAGGTACGCCTCGGCATCCGTCAGCACGCCCTCAACGTCAACATGGACTCCAACTCCACTGTCGATCAGCTGACGTTCGCCTACGACGGGACGGCGCGAGAGGAGCCGCAGGCCCGCTGGCAGGACCCGGGGACCCGGCAGTCCACGCTGCTGCCCCAGCCGCCGATCAGCCCGCTGCGCCCACCCCTCGGCAAACGGCCCACCCCGGCCCTCAAGCGCCGGACCCTGTCCGGCACCGCCAAGCAGCAACGGGCGGAAGCCGAGGCCGAGTTGCTCGCCCGCGCCGCCGTCTCCGCCGACGTCGTCTCCGGCTCCGGCTCGCTCGACGTCAACCGGCACGGCTACATCCTCCAGCCCCGCCAGCTCGTCGGCGTACGCGGCTCGGGACGGGCGTACGACGGCGACTACTACGTCAAGTCCGTCACGCACAACCTGCGCCCGGGCTCCTACCAGCAGAACTTCACCCTCTCCAGGGAGGGACTGGAGGCGCAGAGCGACTACGTCCGACCGTGACGCGACCGACGCCACACCTGTAGTACCGGCAACAGACCACACACCAGGAGCAGTTCAGCATGGCGGCACCCAGCAATCGCTACCTCGGCAAGTTCCGCGGCCGGGTCGTCGACAACAACGACCCGCTGCGTATCGGACGTCTCACCGTCGAGGTCCCGGACGTCCTCGGCGACGAGCCGTCGACGTGGGCGCTGCCCTGTCTGCCGTTCACCGGGCCCGAGTCCGGCCAGTTCGTGGTGCCGCCGACGGGGGCGGGTGTGTGGGTCGAGTTCGAGCAGGGGGACCCCAGTTTCCCTGTCTGGACGGGGTGTTGGTGGGGCACGGCCGATGAGCTGCCGCCCGACGCGCGCCGCGAGCTGGAAGCCAACGCCGCCAACAAGCCCGTCGTCATGCAGACACCACTCGCGCACAAGCTCGTCATGAACGACACGCCCGGCGTCGAGCAGGGGATCCTCCTCCAGGCCCAGGGCGGCGCCTACATCCGCATCACCCAGGGAGCCATCGTCATCGCGAACGGCGCGGGTGCCGAGATTCTGCTGCGCGGTGACCAAGTAACCATCAACGAGGGCCAGTTGACCGTGCTCTCAAAGCGATAGAAAGACGGGGGACGAGGAAAAGTGTCCGGGAGTCTGCTCGATGCGAGCGCCGTGATCGGCTGCCCGCACGGCGGTCGTGTCAGCGCCGCCACCACACCCACCGGCGGCATTCGGGTCGCGGGCGCCGCCGCCGTCACGGCCGCGCACGCCCACACCGTCGTCACCGGCTGCCCGCACACCGTCGACGGTGTGCCCACGCCCTGCGTCTCGGTCCGCTGGACCGCCGACAGCACCGGCGTCCTGGTCGACGGCGCGCCCGTGCTGCTCGACACCTCCGCGGCCCAGTGCTTCACGTCGGCCTTCGTCCCGCAGGGACCGCCCGTCGTCCAGGCCGCGCAGCGAAAGGTCACCGTCCGATGAGCCGCCCGACCGATCCCGGTGCCCTGAACCGGGCCCCCCACCCCCGCAGCGACATCGCCTTCCCCTTCCGCGCCGACCGCCGTGGCCGCACCGCGCACGCCCGGCACGCCGAGCACGTCCACGACCTGGTCGAGCAGCTCCTCTTCACCAGCCCCGGCGAGCGCGTGATGCGCCCCGACTTCGGCTGCGGACTTCTCGACCTGGTCTTCGCGCCCAGCAGCCCCGAGCTGATCAGCACGCTCGAACTCTCCGTGCAGGCCTCGCTCCAGCGCTGGCTCGGCGACCTCATCGACGTACTGGCCCTCGATGTGTTCGGCGAGGACAACGTCGTACGCGTGCATCTCTCGTACGTCGTACGCGCCACCGGCACCCGACGCGACGACGTCTTCGAAGGGCGGGCCGCATGAGCACCACCGGATCGACCACACCCCGGCGCGCCAAGGTAAGGGCCGCTCAGCTCAACGGAGTCGACGCCGTCGAGGTCGGTGACGACGGACTGCTGCTCACCGTCACCTTCCTCGGCAAGGCCCCCCACGGCCTGTGCCCCGAGAACATCCGCATCGACGGCGGCCGGCGCGTCACCGGCATCACCGCCGTCGATGTGAGCGTCGAGCGCGAGGAGGACCCGGAGCTCGACGACCTTCTGTACGTCACCCTCGACAAGGCCGGCGACACCTCCCGCTACCGCCTCTCCCTCGTCGAGACCGACCCGTACGACCGTCCGGGCACCCAGCCCTACCGGGGCTTCGACCAGCGCTACCACAGCGCCTTCTTCTCCTTCCGGCCCGACTGCCCAACTCCCTTCGACTGCAAGGAAGACGGGGATGGGGGAGGTTCGGAGGACGGCTTCCCGGACGCGCCCGTCGTCGACTACACGGCCCGCGACTACGACACGATCCGCAAGCTCCTCCTGGACCGGCTCGCGCTCACCACGCCCGACTGGGTCGAACGCAGCCCCGCCGACCTGGGCATGGCCCTCGTCGAACTCCTCGCGTACACCGGCGACCAGATCAGCTACCAGCAGGACGCGGTCGCCACCGAGGCCTACCTCGACACCGCCCGGCGCCGGGTCTCCGTACGCCGACACGTCCGGCTCATCGACTACGCGATGCACGACGGGTGCACGGCCCGGGCGTACGTCACCGTCCAGACCGCCGGTGACCACACGCTCGCCCCCGGAAGCTTCCGCTTCGCCTCCGTCGACGTGCGCAGCCTCGACCCGCACGACCGGCCCGAGCCCGGCACCGTCGTCGACGACCACGATCTCGCCGACCTCGACGAGCGCGGCTCGGTGGAGGTATTCGAACCGGTCCTGGCCGCCGATCAGTTGGAGCTGCGGGTCGCCCACAACGCGATCCGGCTGTGGACCTGGGGCGGCGAGGTGCGCGCGCTGCCGAAGGGCGCCACCGCCGCCACCCTGCGCGACGAGTGGCAGGACGCCGAGACCTGCCGGGACCGCCGACTCGACCTCAGGCCCGGTGACCTGCTCGTCCTGGAGGAGGTGAAGGGCCCGCGCACCGGCACCCCCGGCGACGCCGACCCCGCCCACCGTCAGGCCGTCCGCCTCACCTCCGTCACCCCCGGCCTCGACCGCATCGAGGACCAGCCGGTCCTGGAGGTCACCTGGGCCGCCGAGGACGCCCTCCGCTTCCCGCTGTGCCTCACCACCCGCGGCGGACGCGACTGCCTGCCCGTCGAGGACGTCACCCTGGCCCGTGGCAACGTCGTCCTCGTCGACCACGGCCGCTCCCTGCCGGGCGACGGACTCCCCGAGACGTTCACCGTGCCGCCCGTCCCCGCCGTCGTCGCCCCCTGCGACCCTCCCGCGTTCGGCTGCTCCGACCGCACCGAGGGCAACGCGCCCGCCCGACTCGTCAACTCGCTCGCGGACAAGGCGGAGAGCGGGGAAGCGCTGACGGCGGACGATGTCCGCGAGCTGTTCGACGTACTCGGCGAAGCCGCCGCCAACCGCGCCGGACTCGGCCTCGAACGTGCCGGACAGCGTCACGAGCGAGTGGTCCCCGGCACGGCGTACGCCCAGGCCGCCGCCCTGCGCACCCTGCTCGCACAGTCCACCTACCCCGGTATCGCACCCCGCTTCCGGCCGGTCCTCGGGCGGACCCCGATCACCCAGGCGGTACCGTTCCCCGACCCGGCGACCGTCGCCGCGGGCCAGGCCGAGCGGATCGCTGCCATCCCCGGGCGGGTACGGCAGCGCCTGGTCGAACTGTGGCGCAGCGCCCGCGACCGCGACGGGCTCGCCGAAGAGGAGATCGCCGAACTCGCCGTCGTGTACGGCCTGAAGGTGCTGGAGCGATTCGAACTCCGTCTCCACCCCGTGCGCGCCCTGCGTGAACTCCTGTTCCGGAACGACGAGTTGCTCGACGGCAAGCTGCGCCGCGCCGAGATCCTCACGGCCCGGGCCCGCGCCGGCAGTGTCCTCGACGGGCACATCGCCTGGGAGATCGCGCACAGTTGGGGCCCGGCGTACGCGGCCGGCCTCCATCCCGACGAGCCCGTACTACGCGGCTCCGCGACCGCCGCCCTCACCCAGGACCCGCGCCGCGCCCTGCCCGCCGTACGACTCCAGGGACAGGGGGACGACCACACCTGGCTCCCGCGCCGCGATCTGCTCTCCAGTGGCTCCCGCGACCGGCACTTCGTCGGCGAGCTGGAGGACGACGGACGCCTGGCGCTCCGCTTCGGCGACGGCAGGCACGGTGCCCGTCCCGTCCCGGGAACCCGCCTGGCAGCCCGCTACCGCCTCGGCGGCGGCATCGCGGGCAACGTGGGCGCCGAGGCCATCAACCATCTGGTCGTCAACTACCAGGAAACACAAGGGGATCGCGAGCCGCCGCCGGTCGCCGTCGTCCGCAACCCGCTGCCCGCCTCCGGCGGCACGGAACCCGAACCCATCGAACAGGTACGCCAGTTGGCCCCCCTGGACCTGCGCCGCACCCGGCTGCGCGCGGTCACCGCCGACGACTACACGGCCCTTACGAACGCCCTCCCCGGCGTCCAGCGCGCCGCCGCCGAGATCCGCTGGACCGGCAGCACCCAGGAAGCCCACGTCGCGATCGACGCGTACGGCACCGGCGCACCCCCGCCCGAACTGCTCACGTCGGTCGCCCAGGCCCTGGAGGCGTACCGGCGCATCGGCCACGACCTCGTCGTCGGCGCCGCCCGGCACGTACCGCTGGACCTCGCGCTGACCGTGTGCGCCGCGCCCGGCCACCAACACGGACAGATCCTCGCCGAGTTGTACCGCGTACTCGGCACCGGCCGACTGCCCGACGGCAGGCTCGGCTTCTTCCACCCGGACGCACTGACCTTCGGTGAGCCGGTCCGGCTCAGCCGCCTGGTCGCCGTCGCCGCCGCCGTACCCGGAGTGGAAAGCGTCCAAGTGACCAGGCTGCGGCGGCTGTTCGAGCAGGACCGAGGAGAGAGGGAGGACGGCGTGCTGCGGCTCGGCCCGCTGGAGATCGCGACCTGCGACAACGACCCGGACCGGCCGGAGAACGGCCTCCTGGCGATATCCCTGACGCCTCTGGGAGGTGCCCGATGACCACCGACACGTCTGTCCAGGACGCGGACTTCGCCGACGACTGCACCTGCGGCGGCGCCTGCCGCACCGGCCACGACGAGCGGCTCGCCCCGGCCCCGCTCCACAACCCGCCCGGCCGCACCGCCCTCGACTACCGCGTCGGCGAGTACGGCAGCTTCCGGGCCGCCCTCCTCGACCGGCTCGCCTCACCCGCGTACCCGGCCCTGAGCGAAGCGAAATGGGGGTCCCCCCGGCCGAAGGCTGGAGGAGGTCTCACCGTCCGCACCCCGGACGACCCGGCGATCGGCCTGCTCGACGCCACCGCAGTCCTTGGCGACCTGCTCACCTTCCACTCCGAGCGGATCGCCGACGAGGCCTACCTCCGTACGGCAAACGAGCACCGCTCACTCGTCCTGCTCGGGCGCCTCGTCGGCCACCGGCCGCGCCCCGGAGTCGCCGCCGCCACCCATCTCGCGTACACCCTCGAACGCGACCCGCGCGCCGAGACGTTGCCCGTGCTGATCCCGCGCGGGGCCCGCAGCAACAGCGTTCCGGCGTCCACCGACGAGCAGTCCCAGACCTTCGAGACGAGCCGTGACCTCACGGCCCGCTGGGACTGGAACGAGCTGAAGGTCCGCCGCCGGCGCCCCTCCCTCCTCACCCCGCAGGATCTGGAAACCCGCTCCGAACTCTTCGTCGAAGGCACCGCGAACTCCCTCCGGACCGGCGACCAGTTGCTCTTCGTCTTCGGTGAACAGGCGGGCGGAGAGCGCAAGCTGCTGCCCGTCGCCAGGACACGCATCGACCGGGACGACGACATCACGGCAATCACCTTGCCCAAGTCGGCCCCGCCCACGCTCAAGGAGCTCGTCGACGAGGTCCGCCTCTGGACCGCGGAGCCCGCGACCCCGGGTGAGCCCGGCGACGAACCGCCGACCCCCGAGGTCCCCAACCCGCGTCCGGTGAGCCGGCTGATCGAGGACTTCGACGACCAGGTTCTCGCCCCGCTCCGTACCGACCTGGACGGCGTGAAGACGCCCGAGCAGCTGGCGGCCCGGCTCGCCGAGCCTGTCGACCGACTGGGCGAGGCGCAGGTCCTCGCGACGCCGTACGACGATGTCGCGGCGTGGTTCGAGCAGTTGGAGGCGGTGCTTGGCGAACTGGCTGAGCGTGCACTCGGGTTGGCACCGGCGCAGAGTGCGGAGGTGAGTGCCGCAGTCGATGGTCGGGCGGGTGCTGCGCCGTCCGGGCTGGTCGCGCCGTTCCCCACGCCCCTTCAGGGCGCCTCCCGCACCGCCGCCTTTCAGGCGCTGGCTGCTGTCCTGCCCGCCCTCCGCGCCTCGACGCCCGGCCCTGCCACCCCGCGCACCCGGCGACCTGGTGGGGACACCGCTCGGCTTCTCTCCGCCCTCAACCCCGGCCTCGGCAGCCTCTATCCGGCCTGGCGCACCGCCGTCCCGAGCACGCCACAACTCCTCCGCGAAGTCCTCGCGCTGCGCGTCACCACGTCCCCCTTCGGCGCCGCCGCCCCGCTCAAGCCGGTCCAGGACGACCGGGGCCGGGTCATCCGCACCGCCGACTGGCCGCTCACGGGCGCCGCACTCACCAGCATGCGCGTCGTCTACGACACAGCGGGCAAGGTTCCGGTCCGGGCGGAGTTCCAGTACGTCGAGGGCAGCAGCTCCGACCAGCGGGCCGAGAACCTGCCCGTCCCGCAGTTCGTCACGTTCCCGCTGGGCACCGGGCAGGTCGACCTGTCCGTACGCGCGGGCCAGGACCGCGACCTGAGCTGGCTCACCCGCCGTCCCGCCGACTCCCAGGACCCCGGGGTCACCGCCCGTCTGCACTCGGGGCTGCCGGAGCGCACGCTGTTCGTGTCGCGGCCCGACGACGAGGGCCTGGTCCATGTCGGCATCCACAACGGCACCACCCAGGAGATCTCCCTGCGGCCGGGCGTCAGCGAGCAGTTCACCCACGGGGAGTACGAGGTGAGCCTGCGCTACACGCTGGGCTCCGCCGAGCCCAATGTGGAGGTGGTCATCGCGAGCAAGCCCCAGCCCGTCAACCACCGTGTCCTCCAGCTCGACACCGTGCACACCGGCATCACGGTCGGCAGCTGGGTCGCGATCCAGCGCCCCGCCAAGGGAGTTGAGGGCAAGGTCCCCGGCGACCCGAAGCTCGCCTTCGTCACCACGCAGGTGATCGCCGCCCGTACGGCCGCCTACACCAACTACGGCATCACCGGCCGAGGAACCGAACTCACCCTCGCCGACCCCTGGTTGGACGAGTTCGACGTCCTCCTCTCGCACATCCGCGACACCACCGTCCACGCGGCCGGCGAACCCCTGCGCCTGGCCGACGAACCCCTCGGCGAGGACGTGCACGGCAACGAGATCGAACTCGCCGAGCTGTACGACGGGTTGCGTCCCGGCCGCACCCTGATCGTCACCGGCGAACGCACCGACATCCCCGGCACGGCCGGCGTCCAGGCCACCGAGGTCGCCCTCGCCGCCGCCGACCCGGCCGTCGATCCCCAACTCCCCGGCGACCATGTCCACACCCGGCTCACCCTGACTACCGACCTCGCCCACCGCTACCACCGCGCGACCGTCCGCATCCTCGGCAACGTCGTCGAGGCGACGCACGGTGAGGGGCGCGACGAGGCCATCGGCAGCGGCGACTCCGACCGCGTCAACCAGACCTTCGTGCTCTGGCAGTCCCCGCTCACCTGGCTCGCCGACGACAACCCCCTCGGCGCGACTCCTGTGCTGGAGCTCCGCGTCGACGGTCTGCGCTGGCACGAGGTCGACAGCCTCGCCGGACGCGGCCCCCGCGACCGCGTCTACATCACCGGCACCACCTCCGGCGGCCGTACGACGGTGACCTTCGGCGACGGCGTCAACGGCGCCCGGCTGCCCACCGGCCACGAGAACGTCCGCGCCCGCTACCGCTTCGGCACCGGGAAGGCCGCCAACACCGCCGCCAACCGGATCACCCAGCCCCTCACCCGGCCGCTCGGCGTCAGCCAGGTCACCAACCCCCGCCCCGCTACCGGCGGTTCGGACGCGGACGGGCCCGGCCTGACCCGCAGTACCGTCCCGCTCGCCGTGTCGGCGCTGGACCGCCTGGTGTCCGACACCGACTACGAGGACTTCGCCCGCTCCCGCGCCGGCATCGGCCGCGCCGCCACACGTGAACTCTTCGACGGACGGCGGCGGTTGCTGCATGTCACAGTCGCAGGCACGGACGACGTACCCATCGCCGACGATTCGGACATCCTGCGTGCACTGCGCGGTGCCCTCACCGAGTACGGCGACCCGAACCTCCCCGTCCGCGTGGACGTCCGCGAACTCGTTCTCCTCCTCGTCGCGGCCAGGGTCAAGGTCGCTCCCGACCACGCCTGGGAACTCGTCGAGCCACGCCTGCGGCAGGCACTTCTGCGCCGACTCGGCTTCGAGGGACGGGAGTTGGGCCGCCCGGCCCGCCTGTCCGAGGTCCTCGCCACGGCCCACACCGTGCCCGGCGTCGACTACATCGACGTCGACGTCTTCACCGGCGTGCCCGCCTCCGCCACCCCTGACCAGCTCACCGAGCTGCTCGCCCACCCGGGCACGCCGAGGCCCTCGGTGCCGGCGAACCCGGCGACGTACGAGGAGAAGACCCACACCGTACGGAACGCGCACGGCGAGACGCTGTCGTCGGTCTGCGCCCGTTACGGCGTCCCGCTCGCCGAACTCCTGCGCCTCAACCCCGACATCACCGACACCCGGCGCCTCGCCAAGGGCCGGACGGTGTACGTCTTCCGCGGCATCCGTGCCGCCCAGCTCGCCCTGCTGTCCCCGCGCGCCGCGGACACCCTGATACTCACGGAGGTCAAGTGATGGCCGCGAATTCGACGGATGTCCAGTTCGAGACCACAGCCGGGTCGGCGGCCCGGGAGCCCGACGGCCTCGCCGCCCTTCTGCCCCGCTGGCACCTCCTGCGCGACGCCGAGGAAGGCGAACCGCTGCGCGCCCTGCTCGCGGTGATCGCCGAGCAACTCGACCGGGTGCGCGACGGCGTGGAGCAGGGCTACGAGGACCTGTTCGTCGAGACGGCGGCACCCTGGGTGCTGCCCTACCTTGGTGACCTGGTCGGCTACCGCACCCTCCCCGGCTACGAGCGCGTCCTCACCACCGGCCTGCACGACGGCGGCAAGGCCGCGCTCGCCGAGGCGATCGCCCCGCGCGCCGACGTGGCGGCCACCGTCGCGGCCCGCCGCCGCAAGGGCACCCTGCACCTCCTGGAGGAGATCTCCGAGCAGGTCGCCGACTGGCCCGCGCGTGCCGTCGAGCTGTCGCGCCTGGTCGCCCACAACCAGCCCGTGAAGCTCCACCGGGACACGGGAAGGGGCCGTCTCCTCGACCTCCGCAACAGCTCCGCGCTCGCCCTCGCCGGCGGCCCCTTCGACACGGCGGCCCGCACCGTCGACGTCCGCAGCGCCAACTCCCGTCGCAGGCAAGGCGGTCGGACCCCCGCCGGAGTCGGTCTCTTCGTCTGGCGGCTCAAGGCGTACTCGCTGACCCGCTCACCCGCCTACTGCATCGACCGCGCCCGCAACCTCTACACCTTCTCGATCCTCGGCAACGACAGCCCCCTGGTCACCAAGCCGGTCCCGGAGCCGTCGCCCACACACCTGGCCGCCGTCGACAACGTGCCCGCCTTCATCACCCGCCGTCTGCTCCACGACCGCCTCGCCGACTACTACGGCCCGGGCAAGAGCTTCGTGATCCGGCGCGACGGCGAGGACAAGCCCGTACCCCCGTCCGACATCGTGGTCACCGACCTGACCGACTGGCGCTACCGCCCCAAGCGCGGCCAGGTCGCCGTCGATCCCGAGCTGGGCCGGATCGCGTTCGGCGCCCGCTCCGCACCCCGGCAGGGCGTCTGGGTCGACCACCACTACGCGTTCGCCGCCGACATGGGCGGCGGCGAGTACGAGCGGGCCGACCGCGAAGCCCGTCCCGACGCCGACTTCTACCGGGTCGGCCCCGGACAGCCGTACCGCCAGATCATGGACGCCTACCGCGCCTGGCAGCACGACCGCCGGGCGGACCGCACCGGCCCCGAGGGCATCATCGAGATCACCCACAGCGGCGCCTACCAGGAGCAGCTGGACTTCGACCTCGACCCCGGCGACCGCCTCGAACTGCGCGCCGCCGAAGGCACCCGCCCGGTGATCCGCCTCCTCGACTGGTACAGCAACCGCCCCGACGCCCTCAACATCCGTGCCGTGGCGGACGACTGCGCCCCGCACGAGCGCCCCAGGATCACCCTCGACGGACTCCTCGTCGCCGGCCGGGGCATCAACGTCACCGGCCCGATGGGCGCGGTCGTCCTACGGCACTCCACGCTCGTCCCCGGCTGGTCGCTGGAACCGGAGTGCGACCCGCACTCGCCCGACGAACCGAGCATTGTCCTCGAACGCACCACCGCCTGCCTGCAGATCGAGCACAGCATCCTCGGCACCATCGAAGTCATCGGCGACGAGGTCGGCGAGGACCCCCTCGACATTCACCTCCGTGACAGCGTCCTCGACGCCACCGACGACGGCCGCGAGGCCCTCTCCGCCCCCGACTGCCGCCACGCGCACGCCGTACTGCACCTCCACCGCACCACCGTCATCGGCGAGATCCACACCCACGCCGTGCGCATCGCCGAGAACTCGGTCTTCACCGGCCGGCTGCACGTGGCCCGCCGCGGCATCGGCTGCCTGCGCTACTCGTACGTCCCCACCGGGTCCCGTACACCGCGCCGGCACCGCTGCCAGCCCGACCTGGTCGGACGTGAACAGGCGGCACGCGTAAGGCCGTTGTTCACATCGCAGCGCTACGGGACGCCCTGGTACGGGCAGTTGGCCGATCGTACGGCCGAGGAGATCCGGCGCGGCGCCGACGACGGCGCCGAACTGGGCGCCTTCCACGACCTGTACCGCCCGCAGCGCGAGGACGGCCTGCGCGCCCGGCTCGCGGAGTACACGCCCGCCGGAACGGACGCGGGGATCTTCTTCGTGACCTGAGCCGCAGCCTCGGCCCCGCCCTGAGGCACCCGCCAACGACCCTGCGAACCCGCACACTTGACGACCCTGGGGGACCCCCTTCATGCACGCCGATCTCTCCCGACTCACCTTCCGCCCCGACCGCCACTACTCCGCGGTCATTGCCCAGCAGGGCCGCGTCCAGCTCGACGCCGACGCCAACGAACAGGCCGCGATACAGCTCCACCAGGCCCGTACCCTCGCCGCCGACCTGATCGGACCGCACGGCGGGCCGCGCGGCTCGGCCGGCTTCCGCGTCGAGTACGTGGGCGGCCGGCACGACATCGACACCCTGTACATCCACGGCGGCCGGTACTACGTCGACGGCATCCTCCTCGACGCGAACCGCACGGCCCCCGGCACCCCCGTACCGGTGGACGACGAGGAACCCCACGACGCACACGCCCAGGAACCGGACAGCGACCAGCCACCCGCGTACTGGACCTACTGGGACCAGCCCGACGGCTTCCGCGACCCGGAGAAGCCCGGCGACCGGCTGCCCTCGCCCGCCCAGTCGCCGTTCCTCGTCTACCTGAAGGTGTGGGAGCGCTCGGTGACGGCCGCCGAGGACCCGGCGCTGCGCGAGGTCGCCCTCGGCGCGGCCCTGCCCGACACCGCGGCCCGGGTGAAGGTCGTCTGGCAGGTGCTGCCGCTGTCGCTGGCCGCGCTGGACATCGAGGAGAGCGAGCCGTCCAAGGCGGTGGTCAGCGCCGCCTTCGACCGGTGGGCGCTGAAGCAGTCCACCCCCACGGCCCGCCTCGCCGCCCGCAGCGAACGCCCCGACCACGCCGACGAGGACCCCTGCCTGGTCAAGCCCGACGCCCGCTACCGCGGCCTCGAGAACCAGCTCTACCGCGTCGAGATCCACGACGGAGGCGAGCCCAAGGACGCCACCTTCAAGTGGTCCCGCGAGAACGGCTCCGTCGTCTTCCCGGTCGACGAACTCGACGGTACGTGGGTGCAGTTGGCGTCCCTCGGTCACGACGACAAGCTCGATCTGGACGTCGGCGACCGCGTCGAGTTCACCGACACCGCGTACTCCTCCCGCCTGGAACCCCTGCCCCTCCTGCGAGTCGAGGAGCTGGACCTCCCCGGCCGCCGGGTCCGCCTCTCCGCCGAACCGGAACCAGGCGTGGGCCGCCTCCCCGGTCTGAACCCGTTCCTCCGCCGCTGGGACCACCACGAGGGCCCCAAGCGCAGGGGCCGCACGACAGCCCTCCGTAACGGAGCCGTACCGGTGACAGAGGGGGAGTGGCTACCACTGGAGGACGGCATCGAGGTCTACTTCGCCAAGGGCGCCGCCTACACCACCGGCGACCACTGGCTCGTCCCCGCCCGCACCGCCACCGGCAGCGTCGAATGGCCGGTCGACCAGGCCCGACGCCCCCTCCTGCAGGCGCCCGCGGGCATCGTGCGCTCCTTCGCCCCGCTGGCCCTGGTCAAGGGCGAGGGCAGCACGGTGGACCTGCGCCGCGCCTTCGGGTGGGCGGCGAGCAGCATCCCGGCCGCCGACGAGGCGGCCCTCGCGGCGGAGGCCCAGGCGCGCCGCGAGGAACAGACGGCAGACGCCGACCCCTCCCACGGGAGGTCCCAGACCACCGCGGAAGCGGAGGCAGCAGTGGACGGAGACAAGTAATGGCGAAGCCGCTCAGTGCGTCCAAGCTGCTGGAGCTTCTGCGCGCGGAGGGCCTGACGGTCCACGAGGTCCGCAACTGGCGCACCCACAACCGCAATTCGAAGGGCCCCTGGGGTCCGGTCAACGGTGTGATGATCCACCACACCGTCACCTCCGGCACGAACAACTCCGTCGCCCTCTGCTACGACGGCCACGCCAACCTGCCCGGCCCCCTCTGCCACGGTGTCATCGACAAGCAGGGCCACATCCACCTCGTCGGCAACGGCCGCGCCAACCATGCGGGCCTCGGCGACAACGACGTCCTGCGCGCCGTGATCAACGAGTCGAAGCTGCCCGTCGACAACGAGGCCGACACGGACGGCAACCGCCACTTCTACGGCTTCGAGTGCATCAACCTGGGCAATGGCACGGATCCCTGGCCCGAGGCGCAGAAGGAGGCCATCGAGAAGGTGTCCGCCGCGATCTGCCGCCACCACGGCTGGAGCGAGCGCTCGGTCATAGGCCACAAGGAGTGGCAGCCGGGCAAGGTGGACCCACGCGGCTTCACGATGGACAGCATGCGGGCCCGCATCCGCGAACGCCTGGCAGGTGGCGGAGGCGGCGGCAAGGACACCGAGCCCACCCCGACACCGCCCAAGCCGTCCTACGCGGCGTTCCCCGGAGCCGGCTTCTTCCACGTCGGCCAGAAGTCCCCGCTGATCACCCGCATGGGCCGCCGCCTGGTCGCCGAGGGCTGCGGCCGCTACGAGAACGGCCCCGGCCCCGAATGGACCGAGGCCGACCGCAAGTCCTACGCCGCCTGGCAACAAAAGCTCAACTACAAGGGCAAGGACGCGGACGGAATCCCGGGCAAAACCAGCTGGGACAAACTAAAGGTCCCGAGCAGCTGATTTTTTACTGCACCCACGGGGGCGTTCTAGAGCAACGGCGAGCGGACGCGCCCCTATAGGGGCGCGGGGAACTGCGCGACAAGCCACAGCGCACCCGCACATACCCACTACGCACTGGAAGACGGCGGATAAGAGGGCCGCGCAGGCAAACGCGGCCCTCCCATCGCCGGGGACGGCAACGAAGGCAACGCCCCCTCATAAAGCCACGCAGTGAACAACTCGTCCAACGGCTCCGCTGCGAACCGCCCCACATACGCCGTGAACGTAGCCGTACTCACCGACCCGCCCCGATGCAGCCCCGCCCACCCCCGCAACATCCGAAAGAACGCCTCGTCACCCAAAGCGCACCGCACCGCATGCACGGTCAGCCCACCCCGCTGATACAACCGGTCGTCGAACATCAACTTGCGCCCGGGATCGGCAAGCCGCAGATCCTGCGGCCGTCCCGACAGCAACCGATGCGCGACCGCGGCGAGTTGCTGCGCGCTGCGCCCCCCGGACCGCTCCGACCACAACCACTCCGCATACTTGGCGAACCCCTCGTTCAGCCAGATGTGCCGCCAGTCCGCGATGGACACACTGTTGCCGAACCACTGGTGGGCCAGCTCGTGCGCGACGAGCCGTTCCGAACTCCGGGCACCATCCACATGGTTGGCGCCGAAGAGCGACAACCCCTGTGCCTCGACGGGCACATCGAGTTCCTCCTCGGTCACCACGACCGCGTACTCGCCGAACGGATACGGCCCGAACAGCTCCTGGAACAGCTCCATCATGGCGGGCTGGCGTGCGAAGTCCCGGGAGAACTCGGTGAGCAACTCCGCCGGAATATGACCGTGTTGGGGAACACCGCCCAGCCCCGGGTCGCCGAGCAGCACGGTCTGGTACTTCCCGATCGAAAGTCCCACCAGATAGCTCGACGTCGGCGCGGACTGCTCGTACACCCACGTGGTGGTCGACGCCTTGGTCGTCCGGGTCAGCAGCCGCCCGCCCGCCACCACCGAGTACGCGGACGGCGTGGTGATCGAGATCTGGTAGGACGCCTTGTCGGCGGGCCGGTCGTTGCACGGGTACCAGGACGGCGCCCCGACCGGCTGGCTCGCCACCAGCGCCCCGTCCTCCAGCTCCTCCCAGCCGATCTCGCCCCAGGGGCTGCTGACCGGCTTGGGGTTGCCCGCCCAGTGCACCTCGACGGTGAACGCGGCCCCGGCGCGCAGTGGCTTCGCGGGGCGGATGCGCAGTCGGCCGCCCCGGTGCGTGTAGTGCGCCGCCTTGCCGTCCACCCGTACCCGGCCGATCTTGAAGTCGCCCAGGTTCAGCTGGAATTCGGCCAGCGGGGACCGGCCCGCAATGGCGTTGATACGGGCCGTGCCCGCCAGCCGGTTCGGGCCGGGGCGGTAGTCCAGCGCGAGTTCGTACCGGTGCACCCGGTAACGGGCGTCACCGTTGGCCGGAAAGTACGGGTCCGAACCCACTGTCTGCTGAACGCTCACTGCTGAGTCTGCTCCCTGCGATGTGCTCGTACGTGGTGCCGGAGATGAACCCACCCCGCTCCGGTACCCGAACGAGCCGCGCCCACCGCTTTCAGGGACGCCATGACTCGATCGGGTTGCCCAGCCAGCGGGTGTCGTCGGGAACGGACTCCGCCGCCATGACCAGCGACGCGGGACCCAGAGTGGACCGGGCCCCGACCGTGGAGCCGGGCAGGACGATCCCGCCAGGACCCAGCGTCGCGCCCTCACGGAGGACCACAGTATCCGTCCGCAAGATCCGGTCGTGGAAGAGGTGTGTCTGGAGCACGCATCCCCGGTTCACGGTGGCCGCGTCCCCCAGGGTCACCAGGTCGGTCTCGGGCAGCCAGTAGCTCTCCACCCAGACCCCCTTGCCGATGTGCGCGCCGAGCCCCCGCAGCCACGCCGACATCACCGGCGTACCCGGCACGGAACCCACGAGCCACGGCACGGCGACGACCTCGACGAAGGTGTCCGCCAGCTCGTTGCGCCATACGAACCCGCTCCACAGCGGATGCTCACCGGCGCGGTGGCGCCCCACGAGCACCCACTTGGCGACGATGGACAGCAGACAGGCGAGAGCCCCGACAGCGAGCAGCACCAGCCCGCCGGCCAGCCAGAACCACCCTCCGAGCACACTGAACGCGGCGACCGTCAGCACGGCCAGCCCCGCCGAGCAGAACACCGGCACGATCCGGAACAGCTCGACCAGCGCCCGCGCCCACAGCAGATGGGCGGGCGGATCGTACGTACGGCTCTGGTCGCCGCCCGTCGCGGACCGGGGCAGCTTCATCGGCGGCAGCCCCAGGTAGGAGCTGCCCTTCTTGGCCTTCTTCGGGGTGGCCGAGAGGACCCCGACCAGCCCTCCGTCGGGCACCGACCGGCCCGGCGCGGTCATCCCGGAGTTGCCCAGGAAGGCCCGCCGCCCGATCTCCGCCCGCCCGATCCGCAACCAGCCGCCACCGAGCTCGTACGGCGCGGTCAGCGTGTCGTCGGCCAGGAAGGCGCCCTCGCCGACGGTTGTCAGGCTCGGCAGCGCCAGCACGGTCGACACCTCGGCGCCGCGCCCGATCCGCATCCCCAACAGCCGCAGCCACACCGGCGTGATCAGTCCGGCGTACAGCGGGAACAGCGTCTCGCGGGAGCGGTCCATGAGCTGCGTGACCGTCCAGGCCTGCCACCCGATCCGGCTGTGCGTGGGATGCGTACCCTCGCGCAGCCGCAGACTCAGCAGCCGTACGGCGATCAGCAGCACCAGCGCGTATGCGAGACCGAACGCCAGCGTGGCCGGCACCAGCGCGAGCGCGACGCCCCGCAGGGCGGTTCCGAGCCCGGCCTCCGGGTCGACGAACACGCCCACGACCAGCAGCGCGACCGCACCCGCGACCACCGGCAGCGCACTCAGCGCGAACCCGGTGATGCCGTACATCGCCCGCCAGGCCCGCCCGCGCTGCGGACGTTCCTTGGGCCAGTTCCGCTTGGCCTTGCCGAGCTTGACGGCCGGCGCTCCGGCCCAGCGCTGCCCGGTCGGCACCGTCCCGACGACGGCCGAACCCGGCGCCACCTCGGCCCGCTTGCCGACGCGCGCCCCCGGGAAGAGCAGGCTGCGCGTCCCGACGACAGCGTCGGCCCCCACCTTGACCTGCCCGATCTCCAGTCGGTCCCCGTCCAGCCAGTGCCCCGACAGATCCACCTCGGACTCGACGGCCGCGCCACGCCCCAGCTTGAGCATGCCGGTGACCGGCGGCAGCGAGTGCAGATCGACGTCCGCGCCG
This sequence comes from Streptomyces sp. NBC_00576, assembly GCF_036345175.1. Taxonomy (NCBI): domain Bacteria; kingdom Bacillati; phylum Actinomycetota; class Actinomycetes; order Kitasatosporales; family Streptomycetaceae; genus Streptomyces; species Streptomyces sp. NBC_00576. Next base: position 8,996,401 of record NZ_CP107780.1, read on the forward strand.
ACCTTGCCGCCCAGCGCCCGCGCGTACCGCTCCAGCCACGCCCCGGTCAGCGAGGTCGCCCCGCTGAACTCGGCGAGCCGCTCGGCGGCCCACAGCCGCAGATGCACACTGCCACCGCGCGGATACCGTCCCGGCTTCACACCGCGCAGCAGCAGCCGCGCCCCACCGGCGGCGAGGGCGAGCCGCCCGGGCGGGGAGAAGAGCACAGCCGCCCCAGCGGCCACCGCCCACCACGACGTGGTCGGCGCCCACGGATAGGCCCCGAACCAGTGCAGTACGTTCCCGGCGGCGGCCAGCGCGACCGCCCACCGGAGCCCGAGCAGCGTGAACAGGGGGATCAGCAGCAGAAGCTGAACGGCCTTGGCGCGCAGGGGAACCGGCGCGATGACCCGTCCGCCGGTGTCGTCCTGCGCGGACTCCTCCAGATGCCGGGCGAGCTTGCGCAGCACGGGCTGCTGGTAGATGTCGAGGACGGCTGCGCTCGCGTAGCGGGTCCGCAGCTTCGTGGTCAGCAGGGCGGCGGCGAGACTGCTGCCGCCGATCGCGAAGAAGTCGTCGTCCGCGCTGCCCACGGGGATGCCGAGGACCTCGCTCCACTGCTCGGCGAGCCAGGCCTCGGTGCCGTACAGCTCGGCGGCGGGACCGGTCTCGAAGCCCTCCAGCGGCCAGGGCAGGGCGTTGCGGTCGACCTTGCCGGACGTGCGCGTCGGCAGGTCGGCGACCGGCGCGAGCAGCGGCACCAGGGCGGCGGGCAGCTCGGCGCGCAGTCGCTCGACGGCGGTGACCTGGTCCCACCCCTCCTGCGTCACGACATACCCGACGAGCAGCTGGTTGCCGCTGCGGGCGGTCCGTACGGCGGCGGCGGCACCCGCGACACCGGGCAGCGCCTGGAGCGCCGAGTCGACCTCGCCCAGCTCGATACGCCGCCCGCCGAGCTTGATCTGCTCGTCGGCCCGCCCGAGGAAGATCAGCCCCTCCGGCTCGGCCTTGACGAGATCGCCGCTGCGATAGGCGCGCTCCCACCCGAGGGATTCGAGGGGCGCGTACTTCTCGGCGTCCTTCTCCGCGTCGAGATACCGCGCGAGACCGACGCCACCGATCACCAGCTGGCCACTGCCGCCCATGGCGACGGGCTCCCCGGCCTCGTCGACGACGGCGAGCTCCCAGCCGTTGAGGGGCAGTCCGATCCGAATGGGCTCCTCCCCGGTCATCAGGGAGGCGCAGGCGACGACGGTGGCCTCGGTGGGCCCGTAGGTGTTCCACACCTCGCGCCCCTCCGTCACCAGCCGCTGCACCAGCTCGGGCGGACAGGCCTCCCCACCGAAGATCAACAGCCGTACGTCGTTGAGGGTCTCGGGCTCCCACAGCGCGGCCAGCGTCGGCACGGTGGAGACCACGGAGATCTCCTGCTCCACCAGCCAGGGCCCCAGATCGGCCCCGCTACGGACCTGGGAGCGCGGTACGGGCACCAGACAGGCCCCGTAGCGCCAGGCCAGCCACATCTCCTCGCAGGAGGCGTCGAAGGCCACGGAGAGCCCCGCCATGACCCGGTCGCCGGGCCCCACAGGATCGTCGGTGAGGAACAGCGCGGCCTCGGCGTCCACGAAGGCGGCGGCGCTGCGATGGCTGACGGCGACGCCCTTGGGCTTACCGGTGGAGCCGGAGGTGAAGATGATCCACGCGTCGTGCTCGACGCCCGGCCGCCGCGCGGGCAGCTCACTGCGGGCGCCGGGAACGGTGATCTCGTACCCGGCCCCGACGACGGCCCGTACCTCCGCCTCCCCGAACACCAGCTCGGCCCGCTCGTCCGGGTCCTCGGCGTCGACGGGAACGTAGGCGGCACCGGCGGCGAGGACGGCCAGGATCGCGACGTACAGCTCATTGGTGCCGGACGGCACCCGGACCCCGACACGGTCCCCGAGCCCGACACCAGCGGCGCTCAGCAGACGCCGTAGGGCCTCGACCTCGGTGGCCAGCGCCCGGTAGGTGAGCGCGGTGGTGCCGTCGTCGAGGGCGGGCTCGTTCGGGTACGAACGTACGGCGGCGTCGAAAACGTCGACGAGCGTGCGCGGCGAGGCGGCGGGCCCCGCGGAGAAACGTGCCGTGTCGCCGAACCGCTCGCGGATCTCTTCTTCGAGCAGACCGAGAGCACTGCTCTCGTGTATGGCTGCCATCAGTCCTCGCGTCTCGTTCCCGGAAACCTCCGGGTCGCTGGCGGGGCCCGCAGGTATGCCTGGGGTTGTCCGGCTCCAGCTCCGTTCCGTAACAAGCCGGAAATTTTAGTACGAGCCTAGGGTCGTGGTAGTGCTTCTGCCAGGTGAGAGCGCCGCAAGGGGGGCCCGCCGGGAGTACCGGCTGGGTGGCCGACGCCCTGACCTGGTGATCTTCATGGTCGCGCGAGCGGACGAGATATCGCCCACACCCAGCGAAAAACGGCTAACAGGTCAGCGAGCGGTCCATTTCTGGTTGTCCTGGCCGTTGCACGTCCACAGTTGGAGCCGGGTGCCGTTGCCCGTCTTCTGGTCCTTGACGTCGGCGCACTTGTTGGCCTGCGGATTGACCAGGTCGTCGGGCCCGGCGAGGATGAACTGCTGGGCCGGGTTGCCGCTGCGCGTGGCCAACTGGACGACCGCGCCGTCCGTGCTGGAGCCCCAGGCGACGTCCATGCACGGCCCATGGCGCGCACGATGCCGTCGGATTTGAACACCCACTTCTGCTGGGCTTTGCCGTTGCGCGACCAGATCTCCAGCGGGGCGCCGTCCTTGCCCTTGTCGCCGACGACGTCGATGCACTTGTTGGACGCGTGGCTGAAGATGATCGCACCGGGGGCGACCGGGGTCGTCTTGGGTTCGGTGCTGCCGCCGGTGCTGTGCTGAGCGGGCGCGGGATACTCCACGCTGTCGAACTCGATCCGTATCGGATCAACGGCACGGAACCGTACCGGCGTTCGGTCTGATCCCGGTCGACGATCACGATGTCCCGGCCAGGAGTGCGTGCCGCCAGCACGGCCACCGTGGCGTTGCGTTCCCCCGAGTCGGGCCGTTTCAGGAGGAGTTGGAGCTGTCGTCCGGTGCTGAGGGGCACGTCGGTCGAGGTGTTGGTGAAACGCAAAAGACCCCACAACAAGTGGGGTCTCAGCGACTGACGAGAGTAAGTGTCCGAGGGGGGACTTGAACCCCCACGCCCGATAAAGGGCACTAGCACCTCAAGCTAGCGCGTCTGCCATTCCGCCACCCGGACAAGGTGTCTGTCGCGCGGGGTTCCCCCCGTGGCGACGAAGGAAACATTACCAGGCTTTCCGGGGTGGCCGATCACCCCCTGTCGCCGCGTGAACGGTGTGTGACGGGCCTGGTCCGGTCTTGGGGCGCGGTGTGCCGGAGAGGGAGGATGAGGGATGACCACCAGCAGGAACAGTGGGAGGTAACACCGTGAGCGGGACGGGCAGGACAGAAGATACGGCCAAGGGCGTCACCGGCGAGGACGAGGTCGTGGACCTCTGCCGCGAACTCATCCAGATCGACACCAGCAATTTCGGCGACCACTCGGGACCGGGCGAACGCAAGGCCGCCGAGTACGTCGCCGAGAAGCTCGCCGAGGTGGGTCTGGAGCCGCAGATCTTCGAGTCGCACAAGGGGCGCGCGTCCACCGTGGCGCGTATCGAGGGGGAGGACCGGTCCCGGCCGGCGCTGCTCATCCACGGCCACACCGACGTCGTACCGGCCAACGCGGCGGACTGGACCCACCACCCGTTCTCGGGCGAGATCGCGGACGGGTGCGTGTGGGGCCGGGGTGCGGTCGACATGAAGGACATGGACGCGATGACCCTCGCGGTCGTCCGCGACCGGCTGCGCACCGGCCGCAAGCCCCCGCGCGACATCGTGCTCGCCTTCCTCGCGGACGAGGAGGCGGGCGGTACGTGGGGCGCGCGGCACCTCGTCGACCGGCACCCGGATCTGTTCGAGGGCGTGACCGAGGCGATCGGCGAGGTCGGCGGGTTCTCCTTCACCGTCAACGAGAACCTGCGGCTGTATCTCGTCGAGACGGCCCAGAAGGGCATGCACTGGATGAAGCTGACCGTCGACGGCACCGCCGGACACGGTTCGATGATCCACAAGGACAACGCGATCACCGAACTGTCGGAGGCCGTCGGCCGCCTCGGCCGGCACAAGTTCCCCGTCCGGGTGACCAAGACGCTCCGCCACTTCCTCGACGAACTCGGCGACGCGCTGGGCACCGAGCTGGACCCCGAGAACATGGACGCGACGCTCGCCAAGCTCGGCGGTATCGCCAAGCTGATCGGCGCCTCGCTGCAGAACACCGCCAACCCGACCCAGCTGGGCGCCGGTTACAAGGTCAACGTCATTCCGGGGCAGGCCACCGCGCACGTCGACGCGCGTTACCTGCCGGGCTACGAGGAGGAGTTCCTCGCCGACCTGGACCGCATCCTCGGCCCGAACGTGAAGCGCGAGGACGTGCACGCCGACAAGGCGCTGGAGACCTCCTTCGACGGGGCGCTCGTGGACGCCATGCAGACCGCGCTGGTCGCCGAGGACCCGATCGCCCGGGCCGTGCCCTACATGCTCTCGGCCGGCACCGACGCCAAGTCCTTCGCGGATCTCGGTATTCGCTGCTTCGGCTTCGCGCCGCTGAAGCTGCCGCCGGAGCTGGACTTCGCGGGCATGTTCCACGGTGTTGACGAACGGGTGCCGGTCGACGCGCTGAAGTTCGGGGTGCGGGTACTCGACCGCTTCATCGAGGCATCCTGAATCCGCGGTAGGCCGGTGTTCCTGGGGTCCGACCGGCGTCCCAAGGCCCGTGAATACGCCCGGAATTACCCGATTGAACGACACTCCAACAATCGTCCGCACGTGCGTGGCTGACTGAGAAGAGTGAATGCGCTCATAGGGTCGTAGCCCTAATGCCCCCTCCTCGTTATTGGTGATGCGGTCCGCTACTCGGGATCGCATTGCCTACAAGGAGGAATAATGATCAAGAAGGTCGTCGCCGCTGCGGCTGCCACTGGTGGTCTGGTTCTCGCGGGTGCGGGCCTGGCCGTCGCCGATGCGGGTGCCCAGGGTGCTGCCGTGCACTCCCCGGGTGTCCTGTCCGGCAACGTTGTTCAGGTTCCCGTTCACATCCCGGTGAACGTCTGCGGCAACACGATCTCCGTGATCGGGCTGCTGAACCCCGCCTTCGGCAACACCTGCGTCAACAACTGATGCTGCGCCTCGCTTTGTGAGGTTCTGACTCCCAAGTGAGTCTGAGCCTGTCGGCCCCGGAACGCTTCGTGCGTTCCGGGGCCAACAGGTCGTTCCGGAAGGTTCACGACACATCATTTGAAGGCAGGGATGCAGTAATGCGAGAGGTCACCCGCAAGGGCCTGATGACCATGGCCGCCGCGACAGGCGTGATGGCCGCCGCCGGCGGCGCCCAGGCGCACGCCGACTCGGGTGCGACCGCCGTCGCCTCGAACTCACCCGGTGTGCTGTCCGGCAACTCGGTGAGCGTGCCGGTGAACGTGCCGGTCAACGCCTGCGGCAACACCGTGAGCGTCGTCGGTCTGCTCAACCCGGCGATTGGCAACAAGTGCGCCAACGGCGGAGGCGGCGGCAAGGGCGATGGCGGCAACGGCTCGCCGGGCGGACACGGGAACCACGGCAACCAAGGCGGTCATGGAAACCAGGGCAACCCTGGTGGCCATGGCGACCAGGGAGGCCACGGCTCGTCCGGTGGGTACGGCGGATACGGCGGTTACGGCTCGCCCGGCGGACACGGCGGCTACGGCGACCAAAGCGGCTACGGCGGCGGACACGGCGGCTACGGAGACTCGGGCGCCCCGGGTGGCTTCGGCTACCCGGGCAGCCCCGGCGGCTCCGGTGACTGGGCCGACTGGAGCGGTTGGGAGGGCTCCTACGCGGGCGGGTACGCCACCGACTCGCCGGGCGTCGGATCCGGCAACCAGGTGGAGGCGCCGGTCGACGCACCGGTCAACCTCTGCGGCAACACCGTCGACGTGATCGGCATCGGCAACGCGGTGGCGGGCAACGACTGCTCGAACACCGGGGACCACGCGGGCGGCGGCCACCCGGCGCCGCCCCCGGAGACCGACGAGCCGTGCACGCCCCCCAGTGGCGGTCACGAGACCCCGCCCCCGGCCGGACCCAGGGGCCCCGAGCAGCCCGGAAAGCCGCAGCAGCCGGTCACCCCGCACCACCCGGGAACCCCGGCTTCCCCGCTCGCACCGCCCAGTGCGGCGCACGGTGTGACGCTTCCGGCCGGCCCCACGTACGTCGACCAGAGCGGTGTACGGACCGTTCCACAGTCCCGGGCTGCCGCGCAGCTCGCGCACACCGGCGGTGACCTGCCGCTGGGCGTCGCCCTGCCGGTGGGCGCGGGCATGCTGCTCGCGGGCACCGTCCTCTACCGCAAGGCACGCCCCTCGGCGTAGCCTCGTACGGATATTCCGCACGAAAACGGGAGAAATGCGCCGCACGGTCACCCGGCGGCGTGCTGAACGGAGCGGGCCCCGCAGACGCGGGGCCCGCTCCGTTTCCGCGGGGTCATCTCACCACGTGGCCCGCACCTGGCGGATGATCCGCCGACGCAACCGCACTCTGCGGCTGCCGTCGCGCAGCAGGCTCAGGCGGTCCAACTCCCAGTGTCCGTACTCGGCATGGTCCGTGAGGAGACGTGTGGCTTCCTTGCGGGTGACCCCGCGCGGTACGTACACGTCGACAAATTCGTATTCCGGCATCGCATCTATTGTGCGGGCAGAGGCCCGGTACGGATAGCGTCTGCACTATGTCTGATGCTGCGCAGCCCACCGCTGCCGAGGTACGCGCCGCCGCCGAGGCGGTAAAGACCGCGCTCGACCGCCACCTGGCGGCGGTCGAACGCCGGTCGGGGGAGGACGACCCCGATGTCTATGAGGCGTTCAACCAGCTGGCCGCTGCCGCCGAGGTGTACGACGAGCTGCTCTACGACCGCTATGACGAGGTCACCCCCTTCGAGATCCCTGGTTCGGACGACGCGCTGCCGCCGTACGCGGGCCCCGAGGAGCCGAACGCGCTGAGTGTGCTCATCCGCCGCGACTACGCCGTGGTGGAGCCGCAGCGGCTGCTGGCGCAGGCACAGAGAGTGGAAGCCGTGGATGGCGACGGCGCGGCCGCCGATGTCTCCGGCACGGTGCACGGGGCGCTGGGCATTCTGTTCGGCGAGTTCGAGCCGGACGAGATCGCCTCCCGGCACAAGGAGTTCGGCCTGGAGGAGGGCGACTCCACGCTGTGGGTGACGGCCGCGGACGAGTCGGCCGACCCCGGCGAGTGGCTGGAGGCCCCCTTCGACCAGGTCGACGCCGAGCGGGTGGTCTGCCGCTTCGACGTCAGCGCGGTCTTCGACGACGAGGCGGACGACCTCGTCGAGGACGACGACCTGCTGGAGGACGAGCTCGATCCCGACCTCGTCGTGGTGGACGAGGACGAGGACCTGGAACCACTGGACGCCGATCGCCGGCGATAGCAGGCCTGCGATCGGTTGTCCTGAGAGCGGCGGTCATGGGCGACAGAGCTTCCCATGACCGCCGCTGTCGTTCGTCCCGGTTCGCCTGCCTGCTCAGACGGTCGGCGGCACCTGGGCTCTGAGCAGACCCGGCAGCCGCGTCGTACGGGCCTTCGCCGGGACCTCCGCGACCGCGCGGGGCAGGGCCTGGTCCACGCCGTGCACCACGGAGAGATGGCGCTCCGCGCGGCCGAAGGCCGTGTAGACCCAGGGCCGGGTCAGCGACGGGGCCGCGTCCCCGGGCAGCACCACGACAGCGGCCGGCCAGTGCAGCCCGACCGCCTGGTGCGCGGTGAGCGCCCACCCGTGCCGCACGGTCACCTCGACCCGATCCTTCGGTACGACGACGGCGGCGCCGCCGCACTCCAGGTGCAGCCCCTCCGCGTCGGCCTTGACGACCTGCCCCGGCACCGTCCGCCCCGGCGCGGGGGAGTACGCGATCCGGTCACCCGGGTCGAAGCCGCCGAAGCGGCCCGGGCCGGGGTTCAGCCGCTCCTTGAGGGCGGAGTTGAGCGCCCGGGTGCCGGCCGCACCGCCGTGCCCCGGGGTGATCACCTGGGTCTGCTCCGCCGGTACACCGAGTGCCCTGGGCACCGAGTCCGCGACGAGCTGCACGGTCCGGTGCACCGCCTCGCCCGCGTCCCGCACGGGGACGATCACGACCTCCTTGCCGGGCGCCTCGACCTGGGTGAGCTCGCCGACGGATACGCCCGAGACGAGTTCGCCGATCGGGCCGGGGTCCGGCGTGCGCGAGACGACGTGCGGGCAGGTGCGCGCGGCGACCAGATCGGCGAAGACCCGCCCCGGTCCGGCGGACCACAGCACCGCCGGATCACCGCTCAGCAGCAGCCTGGCCCCGTCGGGCAGCGACTCCACGAGCATCGCCGCGCTCTCCACGTCGAGCTGAGGCGCGTCCAGCACGACCAGCAGATCGAGCACGAACGCCCCGTCCGCGTCCCGCCCGGGCCCTTCGGCCCCGGCCAGCAACCCGGCGACGGTGACGACGGAGTCCGAGTCCGAGTCCGCGCCCGAGTTCGCGTCCGATTCCGTGGCGGACTGGTCCTCGGGTGGGAGAAGTGCCGCGAAGCGGCGGCGGCCGTCACGTGTGTGGGCCGCCGTGCAGACCCGCAGGCCCAGGGAACGGGCCGCGGCCACGAGGGCGGCCGGTTCGGCGCGCGCCGCGTCACCGCCCGTGTGCAGCACGAGCCCGTGCGCGGCGACGGCACGGATCAACTCGGCCGCGGAACCGGACCCCGACGACCCGGCCGACGACTCCCAGTCCTCGGACGCTTCCTTGGGGAGTGAGTTGACGATTCGGGCCAGCCCGTCGGCGAGGCTCTCCTCGGCGAGTGCGTACCGCTCCAGCCCGATGAGCACGCGCACGGGTCGTTCCTCGGCTTCGTCGGCCTCGTCCGTCTCGTCGTCTGCTCTGTCCGCGGTGGTGTGCCCTGCGGCTTCCTCGATCGCGTCCTGGAACTCCAGGGCGTCGCCCTCCGCGACCGTGCTCTGTACGGCGGTGTCCGGGTCGGGCACCCCGCGCTGGGTGAGCGCGGCGGTGAGCGCGGCGGCGTCCAGGACGGTGTGTCCGGCCAGGGCCGCCTGCTCCAGCAGCCACACCGTGACCGCCCGGCCCCGCCGCTCGTCGTCCGGACCGCACTCGGCGCCGAGCAGTGCCCGCGCGAACCCGTCGGCCTGCTCCGGCCGTACCCCTGGGACCCGGAGCAACTGCCAGGGATCGGCGCGCAGTTGTCCCTCCGCTCCTTCGCCCAGCGTCGAGACGACCTGCTGGGCGAGCGTGTCAGGCGCGCCCCCTTCTGCCAGGACGCCCCGCACGGCCTCGACGGCTTCCGGTGACGCGGGAACGGCCGAGCTGTCGCGGGCGCCGGGCGCGGCGGGCTGGGGCTGCCGTACGGGAACGGGTGGGGCGGAAGGGGCGGCAGAGGCTGCGGGGCGTGCAGCAGAGGCGCTGGTCGGGGCCGTGGGCCCGGACGCCTGTGTGCGGAAGGCGACGGCCGCCGCGGGCTTCTCCCCGCTCTCCACTGCCCGGACGGCCGCCAGCAGGTCGGCGGCCGTACCGCTGAGCTTGGTGCCGCTCGCGATCGGCCCCTGCTTCTCGGCCTTGCGCCGCTCGATCCGCTCCCGGAGCTCCCGCTGCGCGGCCAGCTCGGCTTCGGCCTCGGACGGCTGCGCGGCGTCGGCGGCGCCGTTCTCGGCGCTTTCGCCAGTGGCGCCGGTCGGGTCGGTCGCGCCGGCCTCGGTGATCTCAGTGGTCCCGGCGTTTTCGGTCGGCGAATCGTCCGCCGCGTCCTGGGCGGCCTCCTCGGCGGCGCCCGGGGTGCCCGGCTCGGCTTCCTCCGTGGTGTCGGGCTCCGTGCTCACAGCGTGCTCCAGTCGTGATCGGGATAGCGGTGCACAGGCGCTGACACGTCGTCGAGCGCCCGGCAGATCTCGTCAGGAAGACTAAGGGTCTCCACTGACAATGCGGCCGTGAGCTGCTGCGCGTTGCGCGCGCCGACGATGGGGGCGACCACGCCCGGCCGGTCGCGGATCCAGGCGAGCGCCACCTGCAACGGGGTCACCGCCAGTCCGTCCGCGGCGGTCTGCACCGCGTCCACGATGCGGCTCGCCGTGTCGTCGAGGTACGGCGCGACGAAGGGCGCCAGGTGTTCCGAGGCGCCGCGGGAGTCCGCCGGGGTCGAGTTGCGGTACTTGCCCGTGAGGACGCCGCGTCCGAGCGGCGAAGAGGGGAGGAGCCCGATGCCCAGGTCGAGGGCGGCGGGGAGCACCTCGCGTTCGATACCGCGCTGGAGCAGTGAGTACTCGAGTTGCGTGCTGGACAGCCGCGTACGTATGCCCGGTGCCGCGAGCTGCCAGGTCGCCGCTTTGGCGAGTTGCCAGCCGCAGAAGTTGGAGACGCCGGCGTATCGGGCGCGTCCGCTGCTGACGGCGAGGTCGAGAGCCTGGAGGGTCTCCTCCAGGGGTGTGTCGGGGTCGTAGGCGTGGATGTGCCAGACGTCGACGTAGTCCGTGCCGAGGCGGGCGAGGGAGGCGTCGAGGGCGGCGAGAAGGTGGCCGCGGGAGCCGTCGACGCGGCGGTCGGGGTCGGGCACGCTGCCGGCCTTGGTCGAGATGACCAGGTCGCGGCGCGGCACGAGCCCTTCCATGAGCTGCCCGAGCAGATACTCGGCCTCTCCGTCGCCGTATACGTCCGCGGTGTCGACGAGGGTTCCGCCCGCTTCCCAGAACGCTTTCAACTGGTCCGCGGCGTCATGCTCGTCGGTGTCCCGACCCCAGGTCAGGGTGCCGAGTCCGATCCGGGACACGCGCAGGCCGGTACGGCCGAGATGCCTCTGCTCCATGAACGCCGAGATTACTGGCCAGAACTGACCAAGTGGGTTGCCTGTGGACAACGGTTTTCTCGTCCCCGCCGCCCCTACCCGTCCCATCCTCGGGGGCTGTCACCCCCGAACCCCCGCTACGGCCCTGAACGGGCCTTGTCCTCAATCGCCGGACGGGATGACATACCCAGCCCGTCCGGCGATTGAGGACGAGCGCGTTCAGCGCGACAAGGGGGTCTGGGGCGCAGCCCCCAGAGACCTAAACTCCGGGCCGGCGAGATCCACGCCCCACCGCCGCCGGGGGGCTGAGGCGCTAGTGTCGGTCGCACAAGGGACGTTACTGATCGGTAAGGGGAATCGGCCATGCAGCTCGGGATCAACCTCGGCTACTGGGGTGCCGGAATGGACGCGGACAATCTGGCCGTGGCGCAGGAGGCCGACCGGCTCGGATACGCCGTCTGCTGGGCCGCCGAGGCCTACGGGTCGGACGCGGCCACAGTGCTCACCTGGGTCGCCGCCCAGACCGAGCGTATCGACGTCGGCTCGGCCATCTTCCAGATTCCGGCCCGTCAGCCCGCGATGACCGCGATGACCGCCGCCACCCTCGACTCGCTCTCCGGCGGCCGCTTCCGGCTCGGTCTCGGCGTCTCCGGGCCGCAGGTCTCCGAGGGCTGGTACGGCGTCAAGTTCGACAAGCCGCTCTCCCGTACCCGCGAGTACGTGGAGATCGTACGCAAGGCGATGAGCCGTGAGCGGCTCTCCCACGACGGCGAGCACTGGACGCTGCCGCTGCCCGGCGGCCCGGGCAAGCCCATCAAGCTGACCGTGCACCCCGAGCGCGAGCACATCCCGCTCTACATCGCCGCCATCGGCCCCAAGAACCTCGAACAGACCGGTGAGATCGCCGACGGGGCGCTGCTCATCTTCCCGTCCGCCGCGCACATCGAGGACACCGCCATCCAGTACCTGCGCGCGGGGCGCGAGAAGGCCGGCAAGACCCTCGAAGGGTTCGACGTCTGCCCGACGCTGCCGATCGCCGTCGGCGACGACAAGGACGTGGCGTCGCTCGCCGACACCTTCCGGCCGTACACCGCCCTGTACGTGGGCGGCATGGGCAGCCGTAAGCAGAACTTCTACAACCAGCTCGCCCAGCGCATGGGGTACGAGAAGGAAGCCGCCGAGATCCAGGACAAGTACCTGTCCGGCGACAAGGAGGGCGCCGCGGCCGCCATTCCGCACGACCTGATCGACCAGACGACGCTGCTCGGCTCGGTGGACCGGATCGCCGACCGGATGCAGGCCTATGCGGCGGCCGGTGTCACCACGCTCACCCTCGCCCCGGCCGGCTTCACGCTCGACGAGCGCCTCGCCTCGCTCCGGGCCGGCACCGACGCCCTGGAGCGCGCCGGACTCGCGTAACCAGAAGCCAGAAAGTTCCGCGGCCGTGGTGGGGGCTCGGGGGTCTTCCCCGCCACGGCCGTCACGGAGCACAACGCGCCGCGGACCCGGCGGTTACGCCCTCCGCGCCCTCGGAGCCCTCGCACTTACGTCCCTGCACGCCCCTACTGGTCCTCCTTTTGGTGGAGTTGTCCGGCGCACCTGTTGCAGCGCCTCCGGCCCCGCATTTGACTCGGTATCTGACGCGTTCTTTGCGGAGCCCCGCAGATCTGCGAGAGGTGCCTTTCGATGCTTTCGGCCAGGAGTCTGTTCCAGGAGATCCTCGACAACGACGATTCCTTCCGCCTCTTCTGCTCCATCGCGGCCAGCGGGGAATCCCAGGGCGGCTGGGAGAACGCCCGTATCGCCGCGCTCGTCCCGGCGAGCGAACGCGCGCTCGCCCCCAGGATCACCCGTCACGGCGCGGACGAGGACAAGCACGGGCGGATCTTCAAGGCCCTCATGAAGAAGCGCGGCCTCCAGCCCGTCGACGTCCCGGCCGACACCGACTACACGATGCTTCTGGAACAGCGGGGCATCGGTCTCGCGCACGAGAAGCTCAAGAGCGACGAACCGCTGACCGTGCGGGACCTCGTCACCTACCTCGCCCACAGCCGCGTCACCGAGCAGCGTGCCTCCGAGGAGATGGACCTGCTCCGCAGGTACTTCGGAGACCATCCCGACCTCGGTCGCGCGGTGCGGATGATTTCCCGCGACGAGGACAACCACCTCGCCTACTGCCACGAGGAACTCCTGCGCTTCGCGGCGGCCGGTCACGGCCGCACGATCCAGCGGACACTGCGCGAGTGCGCGCTCGCCGAGATCCGCGTCTACCGGGACGTCAGCCTCGCGGTCATGTCCCACATGGGGCGCGTCCTGGGCTGGCCGCGTCCCAAGGCGGTGGTCCTGACGGCGGTCATCCGCGCGGTGTACGCCTACGAGCGAGCCGTCGGCTGGCGCCGCATGGTCTCCCTGCGGATGCCCGAGCGGCGCGACGCGCTGGGCGGCCCGGCGATCACGTCACCCGAGTACGCCTGAGGACGGAGCTGAAAACGGAGCTGAGGGCCGGAACTGAGGACCAAAGCTGCGGGTCGGACGAAACAGCGCTACAGCCAGCCCCGGCGTTTGAACATTCGGTAGAGCAGGACTTCCACCATGACCATCGCCACGATCAGCGCCGGGTACGACCACGCCCAGCGCAGTTCCGGCATGTGGTCGAAGTTCATGCCGTAGATCCCGGCGACCATCGTGGGGAACGCGGCCATGGCGGCGAACGCGGAGATCTTCCGCATGTCGTCGTTCTGCCGGACGCTCATCTGTGCGAGGTGGGCCGACAGTACGTCGGAGACCAGGCGGTCCAGGCCCTCCACGGACTCGTTCACGCGCGTGAGGTGGTCGCTGACGTCCCGGAAGAAGGGCTCGGCCTCCTCGTGGACGAAGGGCACGCGCGCGCCGAAGAGGCCAGTGCCCGAGAGCCTGCCGAGCGGTGCCGCCAGGGGGCCCGTGGCGCGCCGGAACTCCAGGATCTGGCGCTTGAAGGTGTAGATGCGGGACGCCGTGTGACGTGAGCCTCCGCCGGACGGCGAGAACACCTCCGCCTCCAGTTCCTCCAGGTCGGTGCCCAGCTCGTCCGCCACCTCCACGTAGTGGTCGACGACGGCGTCGGCGATCGTGTAGAGCACGGCTGTGGGGCCGTGCCGCAGCATCTCGGGCTCCGACTCCAGACGGTGCCGTACGGCCGCGAGGGGCGCCTCCTCGCCGTGTCGCACGGTCACCACGAAGGAGTCGCCGATGAAGACCATGATCTCGCCGGACGAGACGATGTCGGCCTTCGGTTCGTACCCGACCGGCTTGAGCACCATGAACAGCGAGTCGTCGTACACCTCCAGCTTCGGCCGCTGATGCGCGTTGAGGGCGTCCTCGACGGCCAGGGGGTGCAGTCCGAACTCCTCCGTGACCTGTTCGAACTCCTTCTCCGTGGGCTCGTGCAGCCCGATCCAGACGAACGCGTCCCCGACCCCGTCCGCGCGGCACTCGTCGAGGGCGTCGGAGAAGTCCGCGGGGCCGTCCGTGCGGCGTCCGTCGCGGTAGATGGCGCAGTCGACGATCACGGTGCGCATTCTCCCGCCACTCGGCCGAAAACGCACCCCGGCGTACCACCGGGGGCCGTACGCCTACCCTGGGCCGCATGCCCACGCTGATCCTCGTCCGGCACGGACGTTCCACCGCCAACACCTCTGGGGTGCTCGCCGGCCGCACGCCCGGAGTCGCCCTCGACGAGCGGGGCGCCGCACAGGCCGCCGCGCTGCCCGGGCGGCTCGCCGAGCTGCCGATCTCCGAGGTCGTCACCAGCCCGCTCCAGCGTTGCCAGGAGACGATCCGGCCACTTCTGGAAGCCAGGCCGGATCTGCGCGCGCACACCGAGGAGCGGATCTCGGAGTGCGACTACGGGGACTGGTCGGGGCGCAAGCTCGCCGAGCTGATGGACGAGCCCCTGATGCAGGTCGTCCAGGCCCACCCGTCTGCCGCGGCCTTCCCCGGCGGCGAGTCCATGCGGGCCATGCAGACGCGTGCGGCCGAAGCCGTACGCGAGTGGAACGCGCGCGTGGAGGCCGAGCACGGCGCCGACGCCGTCTACCTCATGTGCTCGCACGGCGACATCATCAAGTCCCTTGTCGCGGACGCACTCGGGCTCCATCTCGACCTCTTTCAGCGGGTGTCCGTCGATCCGTGTTCCATCACGGCGATCCGTTACACCCGTCTCAGGCCGTTTCTCGTCCGCCTCGGGGACACCGGTGATTTCGCCTCCCTGGCGCCGCGCGAGGAACCGCCGGGCGAGGACGCCGCAGTCGGGGGTGGTGCGGGCGCACCGTGATCGTCGGCAGCAGTAGGGTGAAGCGGTCGCGGCAGCGCCGCGGATGCCGATGCCAG
This sequence comes from Streptomyces sp. NBC_00576, assembly GCF_036345175.1. Taxonomy (NCBI): domain Bacteria; kingdom Bacillati; phylum Actinomycetota; class Actinomycetes; order Kitasatosporales; family Streptomycetaceae; genus Streptomyces; species Streptomyces sp. NBC_00576. The sequence continues at coordinate 9,011,664 of NZ_CP107780.1, forward strand.
CCGATCAGACGACTTTTCAACACGACGTTCAAACGCGACTTTTCAGCAGACGACAGACGAAAATCATTCGATTCAATGGAGACAGGACGTGTCCCGTCAGGTGTTCCTCTACGATCCCCCGGACCGCTTCGTGGCCGGTACGGTCGGACTGCCCGGGCGCCGTACGTTCTTCCTCCAGGCCACCGCCGGCCCCCGGGTGACCAGCGTGGCCCTGGAGAAGACCCAGGTCGCCGCGCTCGCCGAACGCATGGACGAACTGCTCGACGAGGTCGTACGCCGTAGCGGGGGCAACGCCCCTGTCCCGGCTGTGACCCCCGTCGAGGTGTCCGACACCCGCCCCCTCGACACCCCGGTCGAGGAGGAGTTCCGGGTCGGCACCATGGCGCTCGCCTGGGACGGCGACGAGCAGCGCATGATCGTCGAGGCGCAGGCCCTGGTGGAACTGGACGCCGACTCCGACGAGGACCTCGCCGAGGCCGAGGAGCGGCTCCTCCAGGACGAGGAGAACGGCCCCCCGATGCTGCGCGTCCGGCTCACCGGTGCACAGGCCCGCGCCTTCGCCAGGCGGGCCCTCGAAGTCGTCAACGCCGGCCGGCCGCCCTGCCCCCTGTGCAGCCTCCCGCTCGACCCGGAAGGACATGTATGTCCGCGCCAGAACGGATACCGCCGCGGAGCGTGACGGCCACCCGCACACCCGCCGAGCTGCTTGCCAAGGGCGAGCTGACCGTACGCGGGCGCATCCAGGAGGCGTCGAACGCCGCGCTGTACTGCACGGTCTCGTACGAGGGGCAGGAGGCCGCCTGCATCTACAAACCCGTGGCCGGTGAGCGGCCCCTGTGGGACTTCCCCGACGGCACCCTCGCCGAGCGCGAGGTGGCCGCCTACGAGGTCTCCGAAGCGACCGGCTGGGGGCTCGTACCGCCGACCGTGCTGCGCGAGGGGCCGTACGGCGAGGGGATGTGCCAGCTGTGGATCGACGCGGAGGCGGCCGACGGCGACGGGTTGCTCGCCCTGATCGACGGTGAGGAGCCCGGGCCCGGGTGGAAGGCGATCGCCTTCGCCGAGGTCGGCGAGGGCAAGACGGCGCTGCTCGTGCACGCCGACGACGAGCGGCTGCGGCGGCTCGCCGTACTCGACGCGGTGATCAACAACGCGGACCGCAAGGGCGGGCATCTGCTGCCGGGTGACAAGGGGCGGTTGTACGGGATCGACCACGGGGTCACCTTCAACGCCGAGAACAAGTTGCGGACATTGTTGTGGGGGTGGGCGGGGGAGCTGCTCCCCTCCGAGGCTGTGTCGGTCCTCACGTCCCTGCGGGACGGACTGGCGCCGGGCGCCCCGCTGAGCACCCGGCTGGAGGAACTGATCACAGCCGGCGAGGTGGCCGCGACGCGCGTACGTGTGGCCGCGTTGCTGGAGTCCGGAAAGCATCCGGAGCCCAGCGGGGAGTGGCCGTCGATTCCGTGGCCGCCTGTGTGAGGGTGCGCGCGGCTGTCGTGGGCGTTCCGTAGGCCCACTGCACGTGGGGAGGAATCTCACAAGACCCTCTTCCCGGCCATCTGGACCCGGTCCGGCTCGTATACGGAACATCCGTCCGGTTACGCTCATGACATGCATGCCTGGCCCGCTTCCGAAGTCCCCGCCCTGACTGGTCGGGGCCGCGACCTGAGGATCCACGACACCGCGACCGGTGCTCTGGTCACCCTCGACCCCGGTCCCGTCGCCCGTATCTACGTCTGCGGCATCACCCCGTACGACGCGACCCACATGGGTCATGCGGCGACCTACAACGCGTTCGACCTCGTCCAACGCGTGTGGCTCGACACCAAGCGGCAGGTTCACTACGTCCAGAACGTCACCGACGTCGACGACCCGCTGCTGGAGCGGGCCGTGCGCGACGGGATCGACTGGGCGGGGCTCGCCGAGAAGGAGACCGCTCTCTTCCGGGAGGACATGACCGCGCTGCGGATGCTCCCCCCGAAGCACTACATCGGCGCCGTCGAGGCGATACCCGGCATCGTTCCGCTCGTCGAGCGGCTGCGGGACGCGGGCGCCGCCTACGAGCTCGACGGGGACGTCTACTTCTCCGTCGAGGCCGACCCCGACTTCGGCAGGGTGTCCAACCTGGACACCGCCGCGATGCGGCTGCTGTCCGCCGAGCGCGGGGGCGACCCCGACCGGCCCGGCAAGAAGAACCCGCTCGACCCGATGCTGTGGATGGCCGCCCGGGAGGGCGAGCCGAGCTGGGACGGTGGTTCGCTGGGCCGCGGTCGCCCCGGGTGGCACATCGAGTGTGTCGCCATCGCCCTCGACCACCTCGGTATGGGCTTCGACGTGCAGGGCGGCGGCTCCGACCTGGCCTTCCCGCACCACGAGATGGGCGCCTCGCACGCCCAGGCGCTGACCGGCGAGTTCCCCATGGCCAAGGCGTACGTCCACGCCGGCATGGTCGCGCTCGACGGCGAGAAGATGTCCAAGTCCAAGGGCAACCTCGTCTTCGTGTCCGCGCTGCGCCGCGACGGGGTCGACCCGGCCGCCATACGGCTCGCCCTGCTCGCCCACCACTACCGGGCCGACTGGGAGTGGACCGACCAGGTGCTCGAGGACGCCGTGGCGCGGCTCGGGCGCTGGCGGGCCGCTGTGTCCCGGCCCGACGGGCCGTCCGCCGACGCGCTCGTCGAGGAGCTGCGCGAGGCTCTCTCGAACGATCTGGACGCCCCGGCCGCGCTGGCCGCGGTGGACCGCTGGGCGGCCCTCCAGGCGGAGCAGGGCGGCACGGACGAGGGTGCCCCCGGCGTCGCCTCCCGTGCCGTGGATGCCCTGCTGGGCGTGGCGCTGTAACGGAGACCGCGTACAGAGTGGGGCGCCGGGCGGGTTCAACCGCCCGGCGCCCCTGTGCGTGGGCCTGCGGCCCCAGGGAGGGGGGCGAAGTCGGTCGGGTGGGTCAGTGGTTCGTCCAGTGCGGGGCACCCCGCTCCCGTGGATGCGAGTCGTCCGTTGCTGTCGAGGTGCTGTCGAGTCTCCGGGGCAGGCTGTGGCGGGAGTCGACATGTGATGTGGTACCAGGGTCAGTTGACCCGCAGGACCGGCCAACTGCCGGTCCCTTCCTGGAAGGAAACCCCGTGGCACCCACACACGGTTCCTTCGCACGCCACGTCAGCCGCCGCGGACTCCTCGCGGCGGGCGCCGCCACCGTCTCCGCCGCCCTGGTCGCCTCACCGGCAGCCGCCTCTCCGAAGACCCTGCCGACCCTGATATCTCTGCCCAACGGATTCCGTCCGGAAGGCATAGCCACCGGCGCCGGTCCCTACGCCTATCTGGGTTCGCTCGGCGACGGCTCGATCTACCGCGCCGACCTGCGCACCGGCGCCGGCGAGATCATCTCGACCGGGCCCGGCACCCCGTCCGTCGGGCTCAAACTCGACGGCCAGGGACGCCTGTTCGTCGCAGCCCGCGCCGAGGGCGCCCGGGTCGTGGACACCCGCACCGGCGCCGTCCTCGCCTCGTACGCCCTCACCACGGCGACCCCCACCTTCGTCAACGACGTGTTCCTGACCCGGCGCGCGGCGATCTTCACCGACTCCTTCCAGCCGACCCTGTACGTCCTCCCGCTCGGCCGGGGCGGCGCACTGCCGGGCGCCGGTGACGTCGTACGGATCACCCTGAGCGGCGACTGGAACCAGGTGCCCGGCGAGGCCATCAACGCCAACGGCATCACCGCCACGCCCGACGGAAAGGCGCTGCTCGTCGTCCAGTCCGGGGTCGGCGGACTCCACCGGGTGGACCCGCGCACCGGGGTCACCAGGCTCGTCGGCCTCGGCGACGCGGCCCCGCTCACCAATGGCGACGGACTGCTGCTCGTCGGACGCACGCTGTACGTCGTACAGAACCAGCAGAACGCGATCGACGTGTTCACGCTCTCCCCGGACGGGAGCAGCGGGGTCTTCCAACGCCGCATCACCGACCCGGACTTCGATGTGCCGACCACGGTGGCCGCGTACCGGAACCGGCTGTATCTGCCCAACGCCCGGTTCTCCACCGCGCCGACGCCCGAGACGACGTACGCAGTGGTCGCCGTGGACCGCTGACAGACGTCGGGGCGTCCCGTACGGGGAAGGGCCGGTGCGCGTGGTGCGCACCGGCCCTTCCGCTGTACATGACGCTCACTCCTCCGGGGAGTCCTCGTCGTCCGTGCTCGGCAGCTGTGGTGGCTTCGGCGGCTGCGGTTTCGGGCGGCCGGACGGGTTGTCCCGGAGGTACGACGCGCTGTCCGTGCCGTCCGCGGTGGCGTGGCCGCCGGGGGCCGGGCCAGGGCCCGCCGGGCCGGTGCCGTCGCGGCGGCGCAGATAGCGTTCGAACTCGCGGGCGATCGCCTCGCCTGTCGCCTCGGGCAGCTCGGCGGTGTCCCGCGCCTCCTCCAGCGTCTGCACGTACTCGGCGACCTCGCTGTCCTCGGCGGCCAGCTGGTCCACGCCCACCTGCCAGGCACGCGCGTCCTCGGGCAGCTCGCCCAGCGGGATGCGGATGTCGATCAGGTCCTCCAGCCGGTTCAGGAGGGCCAGCGTCGCCTTCGGGTTGGGCGGCTGTGACACATAGTGCGGGACGGCCGCCCACAGTGACACCGCCGGTACGCCCGCGTGCGTGCACGCCTCCTGGAGGATGCCGACGATGCCCGTGGGGCCCTCGTACTTGGTTTCCTCCAGATCCATCCGCTGGGCCAGATCCGCGTCGGACGTGACCCCGCTGACCGGAACCGGACGGGTGTGCGGGGTGTCGCCGAGCAGGGCGCCCAGGACCACCACCAGCTCCACACCCAGCTCGTGCGCGAAGCCCAGCAGCTCGTTGCAGAACGAGCGCCAGCGCATCGACGGCTCGATGCCTCTGACCAGCACGAGGTCACGGGGCTTGTCGCCGCCGACCCTGACCACGGACAGCCTGGTCGTCGGCCAGGTGATCTTGCGTACGCCGCCGTCCAGCCACACGGTGGGGCGGTTTACCTGGAAGTCGTAGTAGTCCTCGGCGTCGAGCGCCGCGAACACCTCGCCCTTCCATTCCCTGTCCAGATGCGCGACTGCGCTGGAAGCGGCGTCGCCGGCGTCGTTCCAACCCTCGAACGCGGCCACCATGACTGGGTCGATCAGCTCGGGTACCCCCTCCAGCTCGATCACCCAGCGCCTCCTTCCGACGTGCCCTCGCTTGACCACCCAACCTTACGGCGTGCGGCGGGGGCGCCCGCAGCCCCCTTGCACGGGGGAGTGAACGGATCACTGCCCCGATAGAGACCCCGGAACACCACCGCCGGAGATACGGCTAGAGGGTCGACCTCAGCCACTGCTCCACGCTCGCGATATGCACCGTCGCCCACGACCGTGCCGCCTCCGCGTCCCGGTCGCGCAGGGCGCCCAGGATCGCCCGGTGCTCGTGCAGGGTGCGGCTGACCGCGTCCTCCTGGGTCAGACCGCGCCAGATCCGGGCCCGAGTGGTCGGCCCCGACAGACCGTCGAGGAGGGAACAGAGCACCGAGTTGCCGGAGCTCTGCACGATCCCCCGGTGGAACTCCAGGTCGGCGGCGACCAGTTCCTCCACCGACGGCTCCCCGCCCAGCCGCTCCAACTGGGCGAACAGCGCGTCCAGTTGCTGCTCGCTGATACGCGCCGCCGCCATCGCGGTGGCGGCCGGCTCCAGGATGCGGCGTACGGCCAGGAATTCCAGGACGGTGTCGTCGCGGTGGAAGTCGACGACGAAACTCATCGCTTCCAGCAGGAGCTGGGGGTCCAGGCTGGTGACGTAGGTGCCGTCGCCCTGCCGTACGTCGAGGATCCGGATGAGCGACAGGGCGCGCACCGCCTCGCGCAGTGAGTTGCGGGAGAGTCCGAGTTCGGCGGCCAGCTCGCTCTCCTTGGGCAGCCGGTCGCCGGGGCGCAGCGACCCGGAGACGATCATTCCCTTGATCTTTTCGATCGCCTCGTCGGTGACTGCCATGGCGGGCCTCCCTGGTGGTTCAGACATCCGATGTCTCAGGCCATTATGGGGGTTCAGTGGGCTGAACGGGGCACAAAATACGATGTCAGCCCGTACGAGGGTGCCCTATGGGTGGCCGGAACGATACCCGCGTGCTGCTGGTTCGGCAGCAAGTTCGGGTGGCGGCCCGGCAGTCCGTACGGATGTCGGGCCGGCCGCCCTCACAGGTGGGTCAGGCAAGTGCTTCCAGGTCCGCGAGCGCGGTGGCCTCGTCGAGGGTGGTGAGGGTCCGGTTCCGCATCAGTACCCTGCCGTCCACGACGGTGTCCCGGACGTCCGCCGAGTGCGCCGCGTACGCGAGCGTCGACCAGGCGTCGTGCCGGGGCCGCAGATGCGGGGCGCTGAGGTCGAGCACGATCAGGTCGGCCCGCTTGCCCACCTCCAGGGAGCCCAGCCGGTCGCCCAGGCCCAGCGCCTTCGCGCCCTCGACGGTCGCCATGCGTACGGCCTGTTCGGCGCCGACGGCCGTGGGGTCGCCGCCCGCCTTGTGCACGAGGGCCGCCTGCCGCACCGCCCCCAGCACGTCCAGCGTGTTGGAGCTGACGGCCCCGTCCGTGCCGAGCCCGACGGTCACACCGGCGCTGAGCAGCCGGGGAACGGGCGCGATACCGCAGCCGAGCTTCAGGTTCGAGACGGGACAGTGGGCGACGGACGTGCCGGTGCGGGCCAGCGCCGCGATCTCCGGGCCGGTCAGGTCCACGGCGTGGGCCAGCAGCAGGTCGGGGCCGAGCAGTCCGAGCGAGTCGAGGAGTTCCACGGGGCGCTTGCCGTACCGCACCTCGACGGTGGCGACCTCGGTCGCGTTCTCGGAGGCGTGGATGTGCAGCAGGGCGCCGAACTCTCTCGCCAGGGCAGCGATCTCGACGAGCTGCTCGGGGGAGAGGGTGTAGGTGGAGTGCGCGAAGAGGATCGGGCGGTGGCCGGGTCGGGGGGCACCGCGGGCGGCCAGGTCCTGCCGGGCCCATGCCAGCCGGTCCTCGTAGGCGATGCGGTCGGGCGGTTCCGGTACGTCCATGAAGGTGGGGCCGGTGTGCAGCCGCCAGCCCGTCTCGCGCGCCGCCTGTTCGGCCGCCTTGTGGAACCAGTACATGTCGAGCGCGGAGGTCACCCCGGACCGTACGCTCTCGGCGACCGCGACCCGGACCGCCGCCGCCACGTTCTGCGGCGACAGCAGCTGGGCCTCCCACTTCAGCACGCGCTCCAGGAAGCCCTGGAGGGTGACGTCGTCGGCCCGGCCGCGCAGGAGCGTCATCGCGAGATGCGTGTGCGTGTTGACCAGGCCGGGGAGGACCAGGCAGTTCGAGGCGTCAAGGGACTCGTCGGCTGTGAACCGGGTTGTCAGCTCCGCGGCCGGTCCGACGGCGACGATCTCGCCGTCCCGTACGGCAACCGCGCCGTCCGGTACGACGGTTCCGGCCTCGTCCACGGTGAGGACGTCACCGCCGTGCACCAGCAGGTCGATCCGCTCACTCGGCTGCCCGCTCATGCGAGGGGCTCCTCGTCCTCGGCGGCTTCGGCCTCCGCCAGCAGGCGCAGCGCCTCCAGCGACACGACAGCGCCGCGTTCGACGCCCTCGGCCACGATCTCCCGGTGCGGGTCGTAGCGACCTGTCGACAAGGGCGCGGTCTCGTCGACGAGTTCGTCGGCGTTCGCCCCGTCGATGACCACCACGCCGCCCGCGACCAGTCCGCGCAGCGAGGCCGTCACCAGGAGTGCGCTCAACTCCATCTCGATGGCGGCGAGTCCGGCGCCCTCGTAGGAGAAGAGGGGGAGCAGACCGGGCTGGAAGGCGGCCCGCGTCCACACGATGCCCCGGTGGTGCGGGGCGCCCGCGTCGCGCGCCGCCCGCTGGAGCGCGAGCACCGCCTCGGGGGCGGACACCGCCGGGTACTCCGGGGGCAGCAACTGCTGGGTGACACCGTCGTCCCGGACGGCCGCCTCCGCGATGACGAGGTCGCCGTCGCCGATCCCCGGCTTCATCGCACCGGCCGTACCGAACCGAAGGAAGATCCGCACACCGGCGTCGGCCAGCTCCTGGAACAGCAGAATGGCACCCGGGGCGCCCACCCCGTGCGAGGCGACCAGCACCGGCACGCCCTTCCAACTCCCCGTGAACACACGGTATTCACGGTGGTACGACACCTCCTGTGCGCCCTCCAGCTTGGCGCCGACGAGAGCGGCGCGCAGCGGGTCGCCGACGACCAGCGCGCGCGGCGGCAGCCCCGTGCGGGGTATTCGGGTGACGGGCAACAGGTCCTGCGTCATGAAACGGCTCCGGTGGAAGTGGACGTGGAAGGGGACGTGGAAGGAGTACGGCGACGGCGGCGGGCCGTCGTGAGGAAGAGGGCGCCGAGCGTGACGACGTACGGCGCGGCGTCGGTCGCCTGCTGCGGCAGACCGAGGCCCTGGAGACGGAAGCCGGCTGCCTCCGCGAGGCCGAACAGCAGTGCCGCCAGCAGTACGCCGAGCGGCAGCGCACGGCCGAGCATGACCGCGACGACAGCGATCCAGCCGCGTCCCGCCGTCATGTTCTCGGAGAACAACGTGACGTTGCCGAGGGCGAGTTGGGCCCCCGCGAGCCCGCACAGCACACCGGACACCAGCACCGCCCCGTACTGGTACCTGACCGGGCTCACGCCGAGCGTGGCCGCCGCGTCCGGTGCCTCGCCGACCCCGCGCAGCCTGAGCCCCCACACATGCCTGGACAGCACGAGCGCGGCCACACCGACCGCCGCCCACGCGAGATACGCGAGCGGCGAGAAGCCACCGGCCAACGGCAGCCCGGCCAGTGACGGATCGTCAAAAGTGCCCTGCACACCGAAGACGGTACGGAGGAGGAAGCTGGTCAGGCCAACTGCCAGGAGATTCAGGGCGATTCCCAGCACCACCGCGTCCCCGCGCAGGGTCACCGCACCCACGGCCAGGATCAGTGAGTACGCGGCGGAGGCGAGCGCCGCCGCCAGTACGCCGAGCCAGGGGCTGCCGGTGAACCAGCTCGTGGCCACGGCGGTGAAGCAGCCCATCAGCATCATGCCTTCGAGGCCGATGTTGAAGACACCCGCCCGTTCACAGATCGCCCCGCCGAGCGCGGCCAGCAGGATGGGCGTCAGCGCGCGCAGCGCCGACATGAGGAGATCGGAGTCGAAGAACATCAGACCAACTCCCCTTGCGGGCTTTGTGAGCCTTGCGAACCTTGCGGGACGGACTTGTCGTGGCGTTTGCGGGGGAAGCGCGGGAAGCGCAGTCGGGCCGCCAGGAACACGATCACGATCGCTTGGAGCACCTGGGTCAGCTCGCGCGGCACTTCGGTCGTCCGCTCCATCGACAGGCCGCCCACTTGCAGCATGGCGAAGAAGAAGGAGGCGAGGACCGTGCCGACAGGCGCGGCGGCCGCCAGCAGGGCCGCCGTCAGACCCGTCCAGGTGTAGCCGGACGCGGTGAGCGAGCCGTCGAGGAAACGGTAGGGGAAGCTCAACACGCCTATGGCGCCCACGAGTCCGGCCAGTGCGCCCGACATCGCCATCAGCCGCAGGGTCAAGCCTTTGCGCTCGACGCCCGCGTAGGCGGCGAAGCGGGCGCCCAGGCCGGTCATCCGCATCTCGTAGCCGAACGAGGTGCGCCGGTCGGTGAACCAGTACGCGGCGGCGGCCACGAGGACCAGCAGCAGCCCGACCGTCACGGTCGACGAACCGAACGTGGGCAGCGCGACCCCGGCCGGCAGCTGCCGGGTCTGGGGGAGGCTGGAGCCCGGTTCCTTGAGCGGGTAGCGGGCCAGGTAGGAGGCGAAGGACGCCGCCGGATAGCTGAGCAGCAGACTGCTGACCAGTAGCGGTACGCCGAACCGGTTCTCGCACAGGGCGGCCAGGGCCGCGTAACCGGCACCGGCCGCCATGCCCGCGAGCAACGCGAGGACGACGGTGAGCGGCGCGGGCAGCGGTGAGTACAGTCCCGTCACGGCCGCTGCCATCCCGCCGAGCACCAACTGGCCGTCCCCACCCAGGTTGATGAGCCCGGCGCGCAACGGCACGGCCAGCGCGAGGGCCAGGCCCAGCACACTCGTCAGGGTGGTCAGCGTCGACCCGATGCCGTCGGCGCCGAGCGAACCGCTGAGCACCGCGCCGTACGCGGCGACCGGATCGGCGCCGGTCCCGAGGAGGAACAGGGCGCCGATGGCGACCCCGGCGAGCACCGAGAAGGCGACGGGGGAGCGGAGAGCTTTCAGTATGTGGGCTATTGGTGATATTTGAGGTTTTTGTTCCATGTCAGTCTCCGACCTCCACCGGGACCGGGGGAGCCGAGCTGTCGGTGCCGCCGGCCATCGCGAGCCCGAGTGTCCGCTCGTCCGCCTCGGCCTTCGGGTACGACGCCGTCACGCGGCCCTCGTACATCACCAGGACCCGGTCCGCGAGCCCCCTGATCTCGCTCAGCTCGGCCGAGACGAGCAGGACGGCGTGGCCGGCGTCGCGGTAGGCGATCAGCTGGTCGTGGATGTTCTGGACGGCGCCGATGTCGACCCCGCGCGTGGGCTGCTCCACGAGCAACAGCGGGGCGCCGTGGGCGAGTTCACGCCCGATGAGCAGCTTCTGCAGGTTGCCGCCGGACAGCGAGGACGCTGGCACCTCCGGGGAGGCCGCCTTGATGCCGAAGCGTTCGATCAGGCGCCGCGCGTGACCTCGTACAGCGGCCGGGGGAAGCAGTCCGCGTGCGGACAGCGACGTACGGTGGTGGCCCATCGCCAGGTTGTCCGCCACCGACGCGGCCGGCGCCGTACCGACGGCGTGACGGTCCTCGGGGACGTACGCGAGGCCCTTGGCGCGGCGTTCGGTCGCAGAGGCGTGCGTGATGTCGTCGCCGAGCAGGGCGACCCGGCCCGAGGTGACCGGACGGAGTCCGGCCAGTGCCTCCACCAGCTCGCCCTGGCCGTTGCCCGCGACGCCCGCGATACCGACGATCTCCCCTGCCCGGACGGCGAGTTGGACGTCCCGTACGCCGTCCGTGGCGAGGCCGGTGACGTCCAGGATCACCTCGCCCGGGGTGCCCGGAGCGTGGACGCGGTCGAGTTCCACGGCGCGGCCGGTCATCGCGGCGGCGATCTCGGCGGCGGACGTCTCGGCGGTGACCAGCCGGGCGACGACTCGGCCGTCCCGCAGCACCGTGACGTTGTCGCTGCCTTCGAGGACCTCGCGCAGTTTGTGCGTGACCAGGATGACCGTACGACCCTGTGCGGCAAGGGACTTGAGGACTGCGAACAGGGCGTCCGCCTCGGCGGGCGTCAGGACGGCGGTCGGCTCGTCGAGAATGAGCGTCCGGGCTCCGCGATGCAGCAGCTTCAGGATTTCGACGCGCTGGCGCAACCCGACGGGCAGGTCACCGACCCGGGCGTCCGGATCGACCACGAGGCCGTGCTCCTCGGCCAGTTCACGCACTCGGCGGCGGGCCGCGCCCCGGTCCACCAGGCCGAAACGGCGCGGCTCGGCGGCGTACACCACGTTCTCGGCGACCGTCAGCGAGTCGAACAACTTGAAGCTCTGGTGGACCATGCCGAGCCCGGCGGCCATCGCGTCGCCGGGGTCGGAGAACGCGACCTCGCGGCCGTCGACCCGAACCGAACCGGCGTCCGGGCGCTCCATCCCGTACAGGACCGACATGAGCGTCGACTTGCCGGCGCCGTTCTCGCCCATCAGGGCGTGGATCTCGCCGCGCCGGACGGTCAGGTCGACGGCGTCATTGGCGAGCGTGCCGGGGAACCGCTTGGTGATTCCCCGGAGCTCGACGGCCGCCGCCTCTGCTTCAGCTGGCGGCGGCGGGGTCATCGACCGTCAGCTTCTCGGACACGATCTGGTCGCGCAGCGCCTCGACCTTCTTCAGGACCTCGGGGTGCTTCGCGATCACGCACTGGGACGAGTCGACGCCCTTCTCCAGTCCCGTGAGGCTGATGCCGCCCTCCTTCAGGCCGTACGACGTGGTCGTGCCCGTCTGACCGGCGAGGACCTGCTCGACGCCCTTCTCCACGGCGATGTCCGTGCGCTTGATCACATTGTCGACGACCGTCCCGGGCGCCGAGGGGCACTGGTTGACGTCGACGCCGTACGCGAACGCGCCCTTCGCCTTCGCCGCCTCGAACACGCCGTAGTTGCCGGCCGCGGCGGCCGCCATCAGCTGGTCGTAGCCCTTGGCGAGCAGGTCGTTCGCCTGCTCCTTGGCGCGCGCCGAGTCGTCGAACGGGGACTGGCCGCCGACGAAGCGGGTACCGGTCTGCGTCTTCGGCGCGACCTGCTGGGCACCGGCCGCGAACGGGTCGCTGAAGCGGCGGAACACGGGCGTGTCCAGCACGTCCACCGCGCCGACCTTGCCGCTCTTGCTCAGCAGCCCCGCCTCGGCGCCCGCGAGGAAGACGCCCTCGTGCTCGCGGAAGACCCCGCAGCTGACGTTGGCGAACGCCTTCGTCGTGCACGCGTCGATCATCAGGAACTGCTGCTTCGGGTGCGCCTCGGCCTGCTGCGCGACCAGGTCCGCGAACTCGAAGCCGACCAGCACGACGAGATCGGGCGCCGCGTCGACGGCGGCCTGCACGTTCTGCTGCTGGGAGGCGGTGTCGGTGGACTCGAACACCTTCTCGGTCCCGTTGTGTGCCTTAGCGGCGGCCTTGACGCCGGTCACCGCCAGCTTGAGGAACTCGTTCTGCCCGACGGCGTCCGGCGTGACGAGCGTGAACGACGCGCTGCCCGCACTGCTGTCGGAGGAGGCGTCGTCCTTCGCGGCGGCGTTGCAGGCGCTGACACCGGCGACGAGCAGCGCGGTCATGGCGGCGAGCGGGAGCGTACGACGGGATCTGCGAGTCATCGGGGGACCTTCCGGAGGCACGTACGGCACAGCCCGCGCTCTGCGCTGAGCACGAGAGGGGGCGAGAGAGGAGGAAGCGGGAGAGTGGGAAGGGCGGGACGGAACGGGGGACGCCGAGGGGGACGGGTCAGCGTCGACAGCCGTCGCTCGCACACCGGCCATGGTCGAGGAAGCGGCGCATGGTGAGCAGCACGCGTCCTCCTTCACATGGGCCCTACGGGTGCGGGTGCTGGACTCTAACACCGGACTTCGGCCACCGGCCCAGCTGTCTCGAACTGTGGTTCTCCGAGGTCATGTACGGTGTCGCGCACCGCCGGAACTTCAGGAGCGTCCCGCTATGCCCCAGGAACTGCGCGCCGTCGGCTGGACCGGAAACAGCCTCGCGCTCATCGACCAGACCCTGCTGCCGCACCGCAACGAGACCATGGATGTCCGCGATGTGGACACCCTGGTGGACGCGATCCAGCGGCTCGTCGTGCGCGGTGCCCCCGCGATCGGAGCGGCGGGCGGGTACGGGGTCGCGCTGGCTCTGCTCCAGGGCGAGCGTGAGGGCTGGACCCAGGAGCAGGTGCGCAAGGCGGTGGCCCGGATCCGCGAGGCGCGGCCTACCGCGGTCAACCTCATGGTGTGCGTGGACCGGGTCATGACCCGCTTCGAGGAAGGCCTGGACGCGGTGCTCGAAGAGGCCGCCGCCGTCCAGCGCGAGGACGTCGAGGGCAACCGGGCGATGGGCGCGCACGGCGCCGACTGGCTGATCGAGCGCGTCGCCGAGACCGTCGGCGACCGCCCGCTGCGCATCCTGACCCACTGCAACACCGGTGCGCTGGCAACGGCCGGATGGGGTACGGCACTTGGCGTCATCCGCGAACTGCACGCGCGCGGCCGGCTGGAGGTCGTCTACGCCGACGAGACCCGCCCGCTGCTCCAGGGCTCGCGCCTGACCGCCTGGGAGCTGGTCCAGGAGAGCATCCCGCACTACGTCCAGGCCGACGGGGCCGCGGCCGGCACGATCCTGCGCGGCGAGGTGGACGCGGCGATCGTCGGCGCGGACCGGATCGCCGCGAACGGTGACACCGCCAACAAGGTCGGCACGGTCGGGGTCGCGCTCGCCTGCGCGGACGCCGGCATCCCCTTCCTGGTGGCGGCACCCACGACCACGGTCGACCTGGCGACGGCCACGGGCGACGACATTCACATCGAACTCCGGGACGAGAGCGAGGTGTTGGAGTGGGCGGGCATACGGACGGCGCCCGCCGAGTCGCGCGGCCACAATCCCGCCTTCGACGTGACACCGGGGCGACTGGTGACCGGACTGGTCACGGAGCGGGGCGTGTTGGAGGTCTCGGCCGGTGAACTCCCGGGCGACCGCTTGAAGTAGCGAGTTCCCCGCGCCCCCGATAGGGGCGCGGGGAACTGCGCGACCAGCCCCCACCGGCCCGGGGTTTGACTACCGTCCGTCCCGCGGAGCGCTGAGCTCCAACTCCAGCAGCCACTCCACGACTTCGGTGTGGTGCCGCGCCTGACGGGGGTCGTCCCCCCACACGTACAGTCCGTGCCCCGCGACCACCACGGCCGGCATCCGAGGGTCGCGGGCCGCCTCCAGGCGGTCGCCGAGCACCTTCATGTCCTGGCTGTTGTTGATGACCGGCAGGGTCACCTCGACGTCGTGGGCGGGCTGGCCGACGCCCTTGAGCATCTCGATGTCCTTGAACACGATCCCGCCCGGCTCGCGCCGACCCATCGCCACGGACGCCACGGTGTGCACGTGCACCACCGCACCGGCCCCGGTCAGCGCGGCTACCCGGGCGTGCAGCTCGGCCTCGGCGGACGGCTTGCCGCCGTTCACCGCCGCGCCCTGCGCGTCCACCAACACCACGTCGGCAGGCGTCAGTTCACCCTTGTCGTGGCCGCTCGCGGTGACCGCGAGGAGCAGCGGATCGCGGGACAGCACCACGGACAGGTTCCCGGAGGTGCCCCGCATCCAGCCGAAGGAGGCGAAACGGGCGGACTCGGCGGCGAGTACCGCCCCCGCCTCCTCGAGGTCGAGCGTGCTGATGTCGGCGGTCACGTGGTGCTCCTAGTCGTGCTGATGCTGATCACGTCGAACGAGCCCGCCTGCGCGTGGTCCCCGACACCCTGCTCGTAGTACGGCTCCCCGGGCCGCCGGATCCCGACGGCCTGCCAGCCCGCGGCGCGCGCCGCGTCCAGCTCGCCCGGCCGGTCGGAGAGAAAGAGGAGACGGCGCGGGTCCGTGGTGCCGGTGGCCTCCGCGATACGGCGGTACGACTCCGGTTCCTGCTTGGGCCCCGCGTTCTCGGTGTCGTACAGGCCCGAGACGAGCGGCAGCAGGTCACCCTCCGGGGTGGACGCGAACCACGCGCGCTGCGCGGCGACCGACCCGGAGGAGTAGACGTACAACCGAAGCCCCGCCGCGTGCCAGGCGCGCAACGCGGGCAGGACATCGTCGTAGAAGTGCGAGACGAGGTCGCCGCGCGCGAAGCCCTCGGACCAGATGATGCCCTGGAGGGTCTTCAGGGGCGTCGCCTTGCGGTCCTCGTCGAGCCAGGCGTTGAGGGTCTTCTCGACGTGTACGGCGTCGGCGCCGGGCTCGTCGATCAGTTCGCGCACCTGCGCGACCGCCCGCGCCACCTCCGGATCACCGCTCCGCTCCGAGAGCAGTGCTCCGAACCGTGAGCGCGAGTACGGATACAGCACGTCGACGACGAAACCCGTGGCGCTCGTGGTGCCCTCGATATCGAGCACCACGGCGTCCACACCGTCTACGGCGTACGTGCCGGTCCCCTCGTCCCGCAGGGTCACGCGGCGGCCTTGTCCTGCTGGAACCCGGCGTCGATCGTGTCGTAGTCCGGGAAGCGGGAGGCGATGGTCGAGCCGGTGAAGTTACCGATCCAGCCGTCCTCCTCGTGGAAGAAGCGGATCGCGGTGAAGGCGGGGCTGGTTCCCATGTCGAACCAGTGCGTGGTGCCGCGCGGCACGCCCAGCAGGTCGCCCTTCTCGCAGTACACGGCGTGCACCTCGCCGCCCACGTGGAGATAGAAGATGCCGGAGCCGGAGACGAAGAAGCGGACCTCGTCATCGTCGTCGTGCGTGTGCTCCTGGAGGAACTTCGCGCGGGCCGCCTTCGCCTTCGCGGGGAACTCAGGGTCGTCGCTGGGGTGCAGACCGAGGACATCGACCGTGGTGAAGCCCTCCTCGGCGTTCAGCTTGTCGATCTCCGGGCCGTACGCGGCGAACACGGTGTCGCTGTCGGCGTCCGCGGGGACGTTCTCGCGGATCGGCCACTGCTCGTAGCGCACCCCGATCGGGGCCAGCGCGGCGGCGATCTCGGCCGGGTCGGAGGTACGGCGCACGACGGTCTCCGGGCCGGACTCGGGCCAGGTCGTCAGCAGGGTCATGAGAGCAACTCCAGATGGCTGGAAGGGAAGAGGGGAAAGGGAAATACGGGCGGAACGAAGGCGAGGGGGCAGGGACAGGAGAAGGCGACGGGCCGGTCGTCAGTCGCGACAGCCGCGACACAGCGCGTCGGTACAGCGTCGTACCGCTGTCGCGCAGGGTGTCGTCATCATCGAAAAGCCTCACTGTCCCGGGTCGGGTGCCGGTTCCGTGATGGTAACTCCCGGCGGCGGGTCGGCAGAGTGTGACGAATCCGGCGTTCCATATATTGAGATCTGGTGTCCAACACTTTGACGTATGGCTGGAAACGTTCTCATGATCTCCCTATGAAGACGCTGCTGCTCGTGCGGCGGCTGTACGTGGACTTGCTCCGGTCGACCACAGCCCGCTGTCGCTGACCTGACCCGGAGTACCCGAGACGCCTTGGCCGTGGCGCGAATTCCGCCCCACGCCGCCACCTCGCGCTCGGGGCCGGACACTCCTGCGCGCCTACCCCTTTCGGCCATCGCGCCCCTTCATCTCTTCACTCCCTCCCGTACTGCCCTGCACCTGGAGTCCCGCATGTCCCGCACCCGCCTCCCCCTCGCCGCGCTCTCGCTGGCCTCCGTCTCGGCGCTCTTCCTCGCGGGCTGCTCGCAGTCGACGAACGCCTCCAAGGACACCGGCGACACGGCCGCCTCCGCGTCCGCCGCCACCGGCACGAAGCCCGCTCCCTTCGACAAGGGCAACGTCAAGATCGCTCTGGTCCGCCAGAGCGGCGCCGGCGACTACTTCGAGCAGTGGGGCAACGGCGCCAAGGCGCAGGCCAAGGCCCTCGGCATCGACCTGACCGTGTACGACGCCCAGGCCGACAACGCCAAGCAGGCCACCGACCTGTCCTCGGCGATCAACTCCGACGCGCAGGCGATCATCGTGGACCACGGGTTCCCGTCGACGATCCAGCCCGAGATCGACAAGGCCGTGAAGAAGGGTGTCAAGGTCGTCGTCTACGACGTCGAGACCTCGACCAAGGGCGTCATCAGCACCAAGCAGGACGACGCGAGCATGGCCCAGGCCGTCCTCGACGTGATGGCGAAGGAACTCGGCAAGAACGCCAAGGTCGGCTACGTCAACGTCGCCGGCTACGCGGCCCTCGACAAGCGCGACAGTGTCTGGAAGTCGACGGTCGACACAAACGGCTGGAAGCAGGCCTTCAAGGTCGGCAAGGTCACCGACTCCACCGCCACGGACAACGTGCCGCTGGTCTCCGCCGCGCTCACCCAGCACTCGGACGTGACGGGCATCTTCGCTCCCTACGACGAGCTGGCCAAGGGCACCGTCCTCGCCGTGCAGAACAAGAAGCTGCAGGACAAGGTGAAGGTGTTCGGCGCGGACGTCTCCAACGCCGACATCCAGAACATGACCGCCGACGGCAGCCCGTGGGTCGCCACGGCGGGCACCGACCCGTCCGCCGTCGGCGCGGCCGTGGTCCGTACGGCCGCCCTGGAGCTGGCCGGCCGGCTGAACAAGACCTCGGTCGAGTTCCCGGCCGTCGCGATCACCCAGGACTTCCTGAAGAGCAAGAACATCCAGAACATGGACCAGCTCCGTGCCGCGCTGCCCGCGCTGAACCTCTCCCAGGTCAGCACGGCCGACTGGATCGCCAATGTCGCCCACTGAGGTGTCGCAGGCATCCCCCGCGGCGGTGAGTCTGCGGGACGTCAGCATGGCCTTCGGCGGCAGATCGGTCCTGGAGTCCGTCTCGCTGGACATCGCACCGGGCAGTGTCGTCGCGCTGCTCGGTGCGAACGGGGCCGGCAAGTCCACGCTCATCAAGATCCTGTCCGGCGTCCACACGGACCACGGCGGCGAAGTGACGGTGAACGGGGCCCGCGCCGCCCTCCAATCGCCGCTAGCCGCCCGCCAGTTGGGCATCCAGACCGTGCACCAGCGGATCGGTGAGGGCATCGTGCCCGGGCTCACGGTCGCCGAGAACCTGGTCTTCGAGGAGCTCGCCCAGGCACGCGGCAACCCGTTCCTGAACGGGCGCCGCGTGCTGGCCCGCGCCCGCGAGATCCAGTCGGCCCTGGACCTCGGCTGGAGCGACGCCCTGCTCAAGCGGGACGTCACCGAACTCGGCATCTCCGACCGCCAGTTGCTGATCCTGGCCCGCGCTCTGGCCACCCGCCCGAGGCTCCTGATCCTCGACGAACCGACGTCCGCGCTCTCCGCGGCGGAGGCGGAGCGACTGTTCGCGCTGGTCGAGAGGATGCGCGACGACGGTATCGCGGTCCTGTACGTCTCCCACCGCCTCGGCGAGATCGACGCACTGGCGGACCGGCTGGTCGTCCTGCGAGACGGCCGTCTCACCGAGGACCAGGTCAAGCCCTTCGACTGGGACAGCGCCCTGCGCGCCATGCTCGCCCAGGCCCAGGAAGCGACCACGGCCCGCCCCCGCGCCGAGTCCGCGCCCGGCGAGACCCTCCTGTCCCTGCGCGGCGTGCGGCTCCTGGACGGCCGTACACCCCAGGACCTGGACCTGCGCGCGGGCGAAGTCACCGGCATCGTCGGCCTGTTGGGCGCAGGCAAGACGGAACTGGCCCGCGGCCTATTCGGCGCGGAACCCTTCACCACCGGCGCCGTGCGACTGGACGGCAGGACATACGCGCCCCGCCGCCCCGCCGACGCGATCCGGGCCGGCGTCCACCTGGTCCCCGAGGACCGGCACGCGGACGCCCTGGTACCCGGCTGGTCGCTCGCCCAGAACATCTCGCTGCCGTTCCTCAAGTCCCTCTCGACGGCCGGGCTGGTGAACCGCTCGAAGGAGGACGCCCTCGGCCGCGACACCATCGAGGCCCTCGGTGTCGTCGCCCGCGACGAGCACAGCACCGTAGAGGAGCTGTCCGGTGGCAACCAGCAGAAGGTCGTCGTCGGCCGCTGGCTCGCCGAACGACCCCGCGTCCTCATCCTGGACGAGCCGTTCCGAGGCGTGGACATCGGCGCCCGGCGCGACATCGGCCGCCGGGCCCGCGCGCTGGCCGCGGAAGGCGCGGCGGTCCTGGTTCTGTCGGCCGACGTGGACGAGGTCCTGGAGGTCGCCGACCGGGTCGTCGTCCTCGCGGCCGGTGAGATCCATCTCGACGCGTACGGCGAGGACGCGGAGCGCGACCGGGTCATCCGGACGATCTCGGCGTCCGTGTGATGGGTGCCGTGGGATGTGCGGTTCGTCGGCCGCGGGCCGGTGGGGGCTGGTCGCGCCCCGCGGCTGAGCCGCAGATCGACACAGCCCCGCGCCCCTGTCGGGGCGCGGTTGCGCCCCCGACCTCCGCCGGCCACCCCACGCCGGCCCCACCGCCCGCCACCCCAGGAAGCACCCCATGACCACCACCCAGAGCGCCCCCGTGAAGACGGCGACCCCGTCCACGCTCGCCGCCGGTCCGCGTATCCAGAACGCGGTCATCAAGTACGGCTTCATCTTCGTCACCGTCACGCTCTTCACGTACTTCGCGCTGAGCGAGCCGTCCTTCCGCGACTCGGCGACCCTCCTCGACACCCTGCGGTACGTGTCCGTCGCCGCGATCCTCGGCCTCGGTGTCACGCTCACCATGGCCGTCGGCGGAATGGACATGTCGGTCGGCGCGGTGGCCGGGCTCGGGGTGACCGTCGCCGCGAAGACGATGGTGTCGTACAACCAGGTCGGTGTGGTCGCGATCATCGCGGTGATCGTCGCGGGCGCGCTCGCGGGCCTGCTCAACGCCCTGCTCATCGTGGTCCTCAAGATCCCCGACATGCTGGCCACGCTGGGCACCATGTTCGTCATCCAGGGCACCAAACTCATCCTGGTCGACGGCCAGTCGATCACCCCGGGCATGACCCAGTCCGACGGCACGACGGCCCCCGGCAGGTTCACCGAGGGCTTCCTGCGCATCGACCGCGGCACGATCCTCGGCATCCCCGTCTCCGTGGTCATCTTCGGCGCTCTCACCGTCGTCGCCTGGGTCTTCCTGGCCCGCACCCGCTGGGGCCGCGTGTTGTACGCGATCGGTGCCAACCCGGAGGCCTCCCGCCTGGCAGGCATCCGCGTGGGCGCGTACCGGGCCCTGGCGTACGTCCTTTCCGGCGTCCTCGCGTCGATCGGCGGCCTGATCCTGGCGGCGCGCATCGGCCAGGGAGACGTCTCCGCGGGTACGTCCCAGCTCCTCGAAGCCGTTGCCGTCGCCCTGGTGGGCACGTCCGTCCTCGGCCGGGGGCGCCCGAACGTGTGGGGCACCGCCCTGGGCGCGGTCCTCATCGGCATCATCACCACCGGCCTCACCATCAAGGGCCTGCCGTACTACACGCAGGACGTGGTCGAGGGCGCCGTCCTGATCCTCGCCCTGGTCTTCAGCTTCACCCTGTCCAAGCGCCGCACCGCATAAGGAAGTTCACGATGGGCTACCGCATCCTGGAGCCGGCCGACGTCCCCGCGTACCTGAACGAGCGCGGCCACTGGCCCGACCCTGCGGACATCCAGGTCCGCGAGGTCTCCGACGGCAACATGAACCGCGTGTTCCTCGCCAGGTCCACCGACGGCACCCGCAGCCTCGCCGTCAAGCAGGCCCTGCCCTGGGTCCGGGTGGCCGGCCCGTCCTGGCCGATGAGCCCGGAACGCGCCGACGCCGAGGCGAGGGCGTACGAGCAGGTCGCGAAGGTGGCCCCCGACAAGATCCCGGCGATCCTCGGCTACGACCCCGAGAACTACGCCCTCGTCATGGAGGACATGTCGGACCTGGAGGTCCTGCGCACCCTCCTCAACGAGGGCGCGTCGTACGGCCCGCACACCTCCGCCCGCATCGGCGAGTTCGTGGCCCAACTGACGTTCGCGACCAGCGACTTCGGCATGGAGTCGGCGGACCGCAAGGCGCTGGTGGCGGCCTCGGTGAGCCCGGAACTGTGCAAGATCACCGAAGACGTGGTCCTGGCCGAGCCGTACATCGAGCACGAACACAACCACTGGCACGAGGGCCTGGACGACCTGGCGACGGAGTTCCGCGCCGACGCGAGGCTCCGCACGGAGGTCGCCGACCTCCGCCACACCTTCATGACGAGCGCCCAGGCCCTCCTGCACGGCGACCTGCACACCGGCAGCGTCATGGTCGGTGAACGCGAAGGCGCCCCGGTGGTACGGGTCTTCGACCCCGAGTTCTCCTTCGTGGGCCCGATCGGCTACGACCTCGGCCTGTACTGGGCGAACGCCCTGGTCTCGGAGGAACGGGCCCGGGCACTGGGCTTGTTGAGCGACCACGCAGATCAACTAGCCCAGTCCTGGGAGGCCTTCGAGGCCGAGTTCCGCGTGCTGTGGCCGACGAGGATCGACACCTTCTTCGACGACGCGTACCTGGACCGCTTCCTGCGCAGGATCTGGACGGAGGCGGTGGGCTACGCGGGCACGGAGATCATCCGCCGCATCATCGGCTTCGCCCACCTGACAGACCTGACAACGCTCCCGGACCCGGTGCCGGCCTCCCGCAGGGCACTCCTGCTGGGACGCGAACTGATCGTCCGCAGGGCCGAGTTGAGCAACCCGAACGACATAAGGGCGCTGGGGCAGCCCGCCTAGGGGCGCGGGGAACTGCGCGACCAGCCACAACGCTCCCGCAGACGAACCACAAACGCAAAGGGGCGGCTCCCTCAACAAGGAGCCGCCCCTTCAACGCCGTACCGCCTACTTCTTGTCGAGCAGATCCTGAACCTTCGCCCGGACGTCGTCCGTGGCAAGGCCCCGAATCGTCAAGGTAGTCCGACGGCGCAGCACGTCGTCCACCGTCTCCGCCCACTCACTGTCCCGCGCATACACAACCTGCGCCCAGATCTCCGGCGCATCAGCGTGCACCCGCTCACCCAGCTCAGGGTTCTCGTTCGCCAGCCGCGCGATGTCGAACGCCAGCGACCCGTAGTGCGTCGCAAGGTGCTTCGCCGTGTCGGCGGCCATACGCGGACCCGGCGCCGGGTTGTCCACCAGCAGCCGGTGCGCGACAGCGCGCGGATTGGCGACACCGGGAAGCGGCAGGTGCTTCGGCAGAGACGCGACAGGCTCGAAGTCGTCGCCCAGCGGACGCCCGGGAAGCGTCTCCAGCTTCTCCATGACCGTACGGCCGATGTGCCGGAAGGTCGTCCACTTGCCGCCCGAGACGGACAGCATCCCGCCCTTGCCCTCGGTCACGACCGTCTCCCGCTTGGCCTTCGCCGTGTCACCGGGGCCACCCGGCAGGACCCGCAGACCAGCGAAGGAGTACGTGATGAGGTCACGGGAGAGCTGCTGGTCGCGGACGGAGAACGCGGCCTCGTCGAGGATCTGCGCGGTGTCCTTCTCGGTGACCGCGACATCCGCCGGGTCGCCCTCGAACACCTCGTCGGTGGTGCCGAGCAGCAGCATGTCCTCCCAGGGGAGGGCGAACGTGATGCGGTACTTGTCGATCGGTGTGGCCAGCGCGGCCTTCCACGGAGACGTCCGCTTCAGGACCAGGTGCGCGCCCTTCGACAGCCGGATGGACGGCGCCGCGTCCGGGTTCTCCATCTTGCGCAGGTGGTCGACCCAGGGGCCGGTGGCGTTGAGCACGAGCCGGGCGTTGACGCCGAAGTCGTCTCCGGAGAGACGGTCGCGCAGGTCGGCACCGGTGACCCGGCCCCGGGTGAAGCGCAGACCGGACACCTCGGAGTGGTTGAGCACGACCGCGCCCGCCTCGACGGCCGCCCGGACCGTCATCAGCGCCATGCGCGCGTCGTTCATCTGACCGTCGCCGTACACGGCCACGGCCTTGAGGTCCTCGGTGCGCAGCTCGGGCACGTCCTGCGCGGCCTTGGCCGGCGACAACAGGTGCCCGACGCCGTCACCGAACGCCGACAGCATGGAGTAGGCGAAGACGCCCGCTCCGAGCTTCGCCGCGCCGTGCGGCCCGCCCTTGTACACGGGGAGGTAGAACGTGAGCGGATTGGCCAGGTGAGGAGCCACCTGACGGGACACCGCACGGCGCTCGAAGTGGTTCTCCGCCACCAGCCTCACCGCGCCGGTCTGCAGATAGCGCAGACCGCCGTGGAGAAGCTTGGAGGAAGCGGAGGAGGTGGCGCCGGCGAAGTCACCGGCGTCGACCAGAGCCACCCGCAGACCGGACTGCGCGGCATGCCAGGCAGTCGAGATGCCGAGGATGCCACCGCCGATCACGAGAAGGTCGTACGTCGCCTTGGAGAGCTGCTCCCGGGTCTCGGCGCGGCTCGGGTTGGAGCCGAAGGCCGGGTGCGTACCGAGGGCAGGCACGGACTGCAGGGTGGACTGGCTGGTCATGTGGTTCTTACTCCTCGACAGAGCTGTCTTCGAGCCAGCCCATGGACCGCTCGACGGCCTTGAGCCAGCTCTTGTACTCACGGTCGCGCTTTGCCGCGTCCATGTTGGGGGTCCACTCGGCGGCCCGGCGCCAGTTGGCGCGCAGGTCGTCGGTGTTGGTCCAGAAGCCGACGGCGAGACCGGCGGCGTAGGCGGCACCGAGGCAGGTCGTCTCGGCGACCATGGGACGGACCACGGGGGCGTCCAGGAAGTCCGAGAGGGTCTGCATCAGCAGGTTGTTGGAGGTCATGCCGCCGTCGACCTTGAGGGCCGCGAGCTCGACGCCGGAGTCCTTGGTCATGGCGTCCGTGATCTCACGGGTCTGCCAGGCGGTGGCCTCCAGCACGGCGCGCGCGAGGTGTGCCTTGGTGACGTACCGGGTGAGGCCGGCGATCACACCGCGGGCGTCCGAGCGCCAGTACGGGGCGAACAGACCGGAGAAGGCCGGCACGAAGTAGGCGCCGCCGTTGTCCTCGACCGACGACGCGAGCGTCTCGATCTCGGCGGCGGTGGAGATCAGGCCCATCTGGTCGCGCATCCACTGCACCAGCGAACCGGTGACCGCGATCGAGCCCTCCAGGGCGTAGACCGGGGCCTGGTCGCCGATGCGGTAGCCGACCGTGGTCAGCAGGCCGCTGTAGGAGTTGATGATCTTGTCGCCGGTGTTCATCAGCATGAACGTGCCGGTGCCGTACGTCGACTTGGCCTCGCCCTCGGCGAAACAGGTCTGGCCGAACAGGGCCGCCTGCTGGTCACCGAGCGCGGAGGCGACCGGGATGCCGCCGAGCAGGTCGCCCAGCTTGCCGCCGGTGACCTCGCCGTACACCTCGGCGGAGGAGCGGATCTCCGGGAGCATCGACAGCGGGACGCCGATCGACTCGGCGATCTTCGGGTCCCACTCCAGGGTGTGCAGGTTCATCAGCATGGTGCGGGAGGCGTTGGTGACGTCGGTGACGTGGTGACCGCCGTTGACACCGCCCGTCAGGTTCCAGATGACCCAGCTGTCCATGGTGCCGAAGAGGATGTCCCCGGCCTCGGCGCGCTCACGCAGGCCCTCGACGTTGTCGAGCAGCCAGCGTGCCTTGGGACCGGCGAAGTACGAGGCGAGCGGCAGGCCGGTCTCACGGCGGAAACGATCCTGCCCGACATTGCGGCCCAGCTCCTTGCAGAGCGTGTCGGTACGGGTGTCCTGCCAGACGATGGCGTTGTGGACGGGCTGACCGGTGTTCTTGTCCCAGAGCAGCGTCGTCTCGCGCTGGTTGGTGATGCCGATGGCCTTGATGTCGTCGCGGGTGATGCCGGCCTTGGAGATGGCTCCGGCGACGACCTCCTCGACGTTCGTCCAGATCTCGGTGGCGTCGTGCTCCACCCAGCCCGGCTTCGGGAAGATCTGCTCGTGCTCCTTCTGGTCGACGGAGACGATCCGGCCGTCCCGGTCGAAGACGATGCAGCGGCTGGAGGTGGTGCCCTGGTCGATGGCGGCAATGAACGGCCCTGCGCCGTGGGAATGTGTGGCGGCGGTCTGCGCGTCGGTCACTGTGTGCTCCTGAGAGGTCCGGGGGTAAGGGGCTGGCTTACGGCGTTGTTGCTCAAGGCTGCCTTGGCTGTTCTGGCTGCTCTAAGCAAAGGCGACGTTGTAGATGCCTGCAGCGATCGCGCCGCCGATCAGCGGACCGGCCACCGGGATCCAGGCGTAGGACCAGTCGGAGCCGCCCTTGTTGGGCAGGGGCAGGAGGGCGTGCACGATGCGCGGACCGAGGTCACGGGCGGGGTTGATCGCGTAGCCGGTCGGGCCGCCGAGGGACAGACCGATGGAGACGACGACGAGTGAGGTGATCAGGGCACCCAGGACACCCAGGCCCTTGCCGCTGTCGTTGAGGCCCTGCGTGAGGACGGCGAGCACCAGCACGATCGTGCCGATGACCTCTGTGGCGACGTTCTGCCAGGCGACGCGGATCTCGGGGCCGGTGGAGAAGATACCCAGGACCGGTCCGGCCCCCTTCTCCTGCGCCTCGACGGCCTTCTTGCCCGGAGTGCCGACGATTTCCTTGTCGGTCAGGTGCGCGAGGAACTGGCCGTAGTAGGCGACCCAGACCAGGGCCGCACCGATCATGGCACCGAGCAGCTGCCCGCCCCAGTAGATCGGGACGTCACTCCAGTCGATGCCGTCCTTCTTGAGCGCGAGCGCGAGAGTCACGGCCGGGTTGAGGTGGGCGCCGGAGAGCGGCGCCGAGGTGTAGACGGCCGTGAGTACGGCGAAACCCCACCCGAAGGTGATGGCGAGCCAGCCGGCGTTGCGGGCCTTGGAGGCCTTCAGCGTGACGGCGGCGCAGACGCCGCCGCCGAGCAGGATGAGTATGGCGGTACCGATGGTCTCGCCGATGAAGATGTCGGAGCTGGACACCCGCGACTCCTTTGTCCTTCGTTCCAGGGGGAGAGCTGCCGGCCCTTGGCGTTGTCACACTCTAACGCCCATTGCCGGTCGGTGTTCGACAATGTCGACCGATGGACGGGAGTCTTGCTCCGGAGTTACAGGCGCGTCAAGAGCTCTGTTATCGAAAACACGATCGTTATTGATTGCTGTGAGCTATCGATCTTGAGCCGGTCGCGAACCGCGTCCGCCCGCACACGCCGCGCACACGAAAGGACCGGAACATCCAAGATGTCCCGGTCCGGTTCCGTGTGAAAGTTCAGATTTTGTACGAAGGTTCAGAACCGCCCCGCACCCAGGTCCCGTGACACCGCGCGGGCGCAGTCCCGCACGGCCGCGATCAGCTCAGGACGCAGCTCACCCTCCCGGCAGAGCCGTTCCACGGCGCCGGTGACGCCGACCGCGCCGACCGGCATCCGTCGCCGGTCGTGGATGGGGGCGGCGATGGACGCGACGCCCTCCCAGGTCTCCTCGACGTCGGCCGCGTACCCGCGCGCGCGGGTGAGGTCCAGGACGCCCTCGAAGCCCTCCAGGTCGCTGATCGTCCGGTCGGTGAACGACTGGCGCTCGGCCTCCAGGACCTCGCTGTGCGCGACCGGGTCGTAGGCCGACAGGACCTTGCCCAGGGCCGTGGAGTGCAGGGGCTGCATGGCCCCGACCTCCAGCACCTGCCGGCTGTCGTCGGGGCGGAAGACGTGGTGCACGATCAGCACGCCCCGCTGGTGCAGCACGCCCAGGTGGACGCTCTCGCCGCTGGAGCGGGCCAGGTCGTCGGTCCACACCAGGGCACGCGCGCGTAGCTCGTGGACGTCCAGATAGGTGGTGCCCAGGCGCAGCAGTTCGGCGCCCAGCTGATAGCGCCCGGACGCGGCCTCCTGCTCGACGAAACCCTCGTGCTGGAGGGTGCGCAGGATGCCGTGCGCGGTGCCCTTGGCCAGGCCGAGGGACGAGGCGATGTCCGAGAGGCCGAGCCGACGCTCGCCGCCCGCGAGGAGCCGCAGCATCGCCGCCGCCCGTTCGAGCGACTGGATGTTCCGTGCCATCGCCGTCCTGCCTCCGTCCTCTTCGACCGCCAGCAACCGGCGTTCGCTGCCGCCGTTCGGCAATGTCGAACACTACCGGTCCATGTCGACCACCCGCCAATGGCTGGCCGACACCTGTTACATCTCGCGTACATCCGGGTGGATGCCGGGCATACACCCGGTGGCTTTCGGCCACGACACGCGCGCCACGTACGTCCGTCCCGTGGACGCCCTGACCATACGGCCCCGCACCGGGCTACCCTGGCGAAGTGCGCCTTGCCCAAGAGGGCGCAAAGCCGACAGCCGTCGCACTCCAGGGAGCCCTTATATGGCCGCCTCGTCGCCCGCCCCTTCCGCCGACAACAGGACTCGTGTGTCCGCCCTCCGGGACGCACTCGCCACCCGTGTGGTGGTCGCCGACGGTGCGATGGGCACCATGCTGCAGGCGCAGGACCCGACGATGGAGGACTTCCAGCAGCTGGAGGGCTGCAACGAGGTCCTCAACGTCAC
Organism: Streptomyces sp. NBC_00576; assembly: GCF_036345175.1. Taxonomy (NCBI): domain Bacteria; kingdom Bacillati; phylum Actinomycetota; class Actinomycetes; order Kitasatosporales; family Streptomycetaceae; genus Streptomyces; species Streptomyces sp. NBC_00576. The sequence goes on from NZ_CP107780.1 coordinate 9,039,244, forward strand.
CCGCCCCGACATCGTGCGCACCGTGCACGAGGCGTACTTCTCGGTGGGCGTGGACTGCGTCGAGACCAACACCTTCGGCGCGAACTTCGCCGCGCTCGCCGAGTACGACATCGCCGAGCGCAACTTCGAGCTCTCGGAGGCCGGCGCGCGCATCGCCCGCGAGGTCGCCGACGAGTTCACCGCTTCCTCAGGCGAGCAGCGCTGGGTCCTGGGATCCATGGGGCCCGGCACCAAGCTGCCCACGCTCGGTCACATCACCTACGCGAAGATCCGGGACGCCTACCAGATCAACGCCGAGGGCCTGCTCTCCGGCGGCGCCGACGCGCTGCTCGTCGAGACCACCCAGGACCTTCTGCAGACCAAGTCCTCCATCATCGGCGCCCGCCGAGCCATGGAGGCGCTGGGCTTCACCGTCCCGCTGATCTGCTCCGTCACCGTCGAGACCACCGGCACCATGCTGCTCGGCTCGGAGATCGGCGCGGCACTGACCGCGCTGGAGCCGCTGGGCATCGACATGATCGGCCTGAACTGCGCCACCGGCCCCGCCGAGATGAGCGAGCACCTGCGCTACCTCGCGCGCAACGCCCGCATCCCGCTCTCCTGTATGCCCAACGCCGGACTGCCCGTCCTGACCAAGGACGGCGCGCACTACCCGCTGGGCGCCCCGGAGCTCGCCGACGCCCAGGAGAACTTCGTCCGCGAGTACGGCCTCTCGCTGGTCGGCGGCTGCTGCGGGACGACCCCCGAGCACCTGCGCCAGGTCGTGGAGCGGGTCCGCGGCACGGCCGTCACCGAGCGAAGCCCCCAGCCTGAGGCCGGCGCTGCCTCGCTCTACCAGACGGTTCCGTTCCGCCAGGACACCGCGTACATGGCGATCGGTGAGCGCACCAACGCCAACGGTTCCAAGAAGTTCCGCGAGGCCATGCTCGACGCCCGCTGGGACGACTGCGTAGAGATGGCCCGCGACCAGATCCGCGAGGGCGCGCACATGCTCGACCTCTGCGTGGACTACGTGGGCCGCGACGGCGTCGCCGACATGCAGGAGCTCGCCGGCCGCTTCGCCACCGCCTCCACCCTGCCGATCGTCCTGGACTCCACCGAGGTTCCCGTCCTCCAGGCGGGCCTGGAGAAGCTCGGCGGCCGCGCCGTCATCAACTCGGTGAACTACGAGGACGGCGACGGACCCGAGTCCCGCTTCGCGAAGGTCACCCGACTGGCCCAGGAGCACGGCGCCGCACTGATCGCGCTGACCATCGACGAAGAGGGCCAGGCCCGTACCGTCGACCACAAGGTCGCCATCGCCGAGCGCCTGATCGAGGACCTGACGACGAACTGGGGCATCCACGAGTCGGACATCCTCATCGACACCCTCACCTTCACGATCTGCACCGGCCAGGAGGAGTCGCGCAAGGACGGCATCGCCACGATCGAGGCGATCCGCGAACTCAAGCGCCGCCACCCGGACGTCCAGACCACCCTCGGCCTGTCCAACATCTCCTTCGGCCTGAACCCGGCCGCGCGCGTCCTGCTGAACTCCGTCTTCCTCGACGAGTGCGTCAAGGCCGGTCTGGACTCGGCGATCGTCCACGCCTCGAAGATCCTGCCGATCGCCCGCTTCGACGACGAGCAGGTGACCACCGCCCTCGACCTCATCTACGACCGCCGTGCGGAGGGCTACGACCCGCTGCAGAAGCTGATGGCCCTCTTCGAGGGCGTCAACACCAAGTCGATGAAGGACGGCCGGGCCGAGGAACTCCTCGCCCTGCCCCTGGACGAGCGACTGCAGCGCCGCATCATCGACGGCGAGAAGAACGGCCTGGAGACAGACCTCGACGAGGCCCTGACGACCCGCCCCGCCCTCGACATCGTCAACGACACCCTCCTGGAGGGCATGAAGGTCGTCGGCGAGCTCTTCGGCTCCGGCCAGATGCAGCTCCCGTTCGTCCTGCAGTCCGCCGAGGTCATGAAGACGGCCGTCGCCTACCTCGAACCGCACATGGAGAAGACGGACGACGACGGCAAGGGCACGATCGTGCTCGCCACCGTCCGCGGCGACGTCCACGACATCGGCAAGAACCTCGTCGACATCATCCTCACCAACAACGGCTACAACGTCATCAACATCGGCATCAAGCAGCCGGTCTCCGCGATCCTCGAAGCCGCGCAGGAGCACAGGGCCGACGTCATCGGCATGTCCGGTCTCCTCGTGAAGTCGACCGTGATCATGAAGGAGAACCTCCAGGAGCTCAACCAGCGCAAGCTGGCCGCCGACTACCCGGTGATCCTCGGCGGCGCGGCCCTGACCAGGGCCTACGTCGAGCAGGACCTCCACGAGATCTACGAGGGCGAGGTCCGCTACGCCCGCGACGCCTTCGAGGGCCTGCGCCTGATGGACGCCCTGATCGGCGTCAAGCGCGGCGTCCCCGGCGCCAAGCTCCCCGAGCTCAAGCAGCGCCGCGTCCGTGCCAGTGCCGCCGTAGAGGTCGAGGAACGCCCTGAGGAGGGCCACGTCCGCTCCGACGTCTCCACCGACAACCCCGTCCCCACCCCGCCCTTCTGGGACACCCGCGTCATCAAGGGCATCCAGCTCAAGGAGTACGCGAGCTGGCTCGACGAGGGCGCCCTCTTCAAGGGGCAGTGGGGCCTCAAGCAGGCCCGCACCGGCGACGGTCCGACCTACGAGGAGCTGGCCGAGACGGAGGGCCGCCCCCGGCTGCGCGGCCTCCTGGACAAGCTCCAGACGGAGACCCTGCTGGAGGCGGCCGTCGTCTACGGCTACTTCCCGTGCGTCTCCAAGGACGACGACCTGATCATCCTCGACGACCAGGGCAACGAACGTACGCGCTTCACGTTCCCCCGCCAGCGCCGTGGCCGCCGACTCTGCCTGGCCGACTTCTTCCGCCCGGAGGAGTCCGGCCAGACGGACGTCGTCGGCCTCCAGGTCGTCACCGTCGGCAACCGGATCGGCGAGGAGACCGCCAAGCTCTTCGAGGCGAACTCCTACCGCGACTACCTCGAACTGCACGGCCTGTCCGTCCAGTTGGCCGAGGCACTCGCCGAGTACTGGCACGCACGAGTCCGCTCGGAACTGGGCTTCGCCGGCGAGGACCCCGCCGACGTCGAGGACATGTTCGCCCTCAAGTACCGGGGCGCCCGCTTCTCCCTCGGCTACGGCGCCTGCCCCGACCTGGAGGACCGCGCCAAGATCGCCGACCTCCTCCAGCCCGAGCGCATCGGCGTCCACCTCTCCGAGGAGTTCCAGCTCCACCCCGAGCAGTCCACCGACGCCATCGTCATCCACCACCCCGAGGCGAAGTACTTCAACGCACGCTGAGTCTTCAACGCCCGCTGAATATCGAAGCGCGCGCTGATCGGACAAGACGTACACTTGACGGTCCACCGCAGGCCGGTTGCCCTCTGTGCATTCAGGGGCAACCGGCCTGATCGTCCCTCAAGGAGGTGCGCCAGGATGACCAGCACGGTCCCCGCGCTCGGAACCCGTACGGCCGAAGGCTCAGCACTGCAGGCCGTACTCCTCGACATGGACGGCACCCTGGTGGACACCGAGGGCTTCTGGTGGGACGTCGAGGTCGAGATTTTCGCCGGCCTCGGCCACATCCTCGACGACTCCTGGCGGCACGTCGTGGTCGGCGGCCCGATGACCCGCAGCGCCGGGTTCCTCATCGAGGCCACCGGCGCCGACATCACGTTCGCCGAACTGTCGGTACTGCTCAACGACGGGTTCGAGGACCGGATCGGCCGCGCCCTGCCCCTGATGCCGGGCGCCGCCCGCCTCCTCGCCGAACTCTCCGCGCACGAGATCCCGACGGCCCTCGTCTCCGCCTCGCACCGCCGGATCATCGACCGCGTCCTGGCCTCCCTGGGCCCGCAGCACTTCGCCCTGAGCATCGCCGGGGACGAGGTGGAGCGTACGAAGCCGTACCCCGACCCCTATCTGATCGCCGCCGACGGACTCGGCGTCGACCCGGCGAGATGCGCCGTCGTCGAGGACACGGCGACCGGGGTCGCGGCAGCCGAGGCCGCCGGCTGCCACGTCGTGGCCGTACCGTCGGTCGCGCCCATCGCCCCCGGTGCGCGCCGCACCATCGTGACCTCGCTGGAAGAAGTCGACCTGCCCTTTCTGTGCGGGCTGATGACGAACGACCGATGACGGAAATGCCCTGGCCCGTTTACCGAGTGTGCCCGATCGAATGCGGGATAACGCGCGGATGAACAGGCAGGCCATCAAATGAGAATTACGGCCCTCTGTCGCTCTCGACCGGCGACCGAATTCACGTAAGCGCCCATGCGCCCCCAATGTGTGAGGTTCGCCACGTGGCAGGGGCTCGACAGCGGACAGGTGCCGTGTACACGCACCCCGTTCGGGGGCTCTTGGCGCGCCTTTGTGTCCCGATTGGGGAGAGCCTGCGGGGAATCCTTCCGCTGTCGGTTTTTCGGTGCGTCCACACCCGGTTTCGCAGCGTGATGAGCCCTCAACTCCGGCTGCATGCGGGCCTCTCCGCGGTCCGGACTAATCTCGTTGGGAGAACATCACCACAATCCCTCACCCGCGCGCACCACCCCACGCCCGCCGGGTCCCCTGGGATCGACAGCCTGGAGAAACCCGAGCATGAACCGTAAGACTTTGGTGCTGCCGACGGTGGTCGGCCTGCTCGCTCCGGTGCTCGCCGCCTGTGGCGCGGCCGACGGCGGGGGCAGCAGCAGCGGCGCGATCGTCGTCGGCACCACGGACCGGTTCACCGCCTCGAAGGAGGCCCCGGCGCCGATCGACCCGGCCTACGCCTACGACGTCGGCACCTGGAACATCCTGCGCCAGACCGTGCAGACCCTCATGGTCCAGCCGCGCGGCGACGGCGAACCGGTGCCCGAGGCCGCCGAGAAGTGCGGGTTCACGGACAGCGGCAACGAGCGCTACGTCTGCACTCTGCGCAAGGGCCTCGAGTTCTCCAACGGCGACGCCGTCAAGGCGTCCGATGTGAAGTTCTCCATCGACCGGGCCCTGCGGATCCAGGCCGACAGCGGTGTGTTCGCCCTGCTGTCCTCGATCGACACCGTCGAGACCCAGGGCGACCGCGAGGTCATCTTCCACCTCAAGTCCGCCGACGCCACCTTCCCGTTCAAGCTGTCCACCCCGGTCGCGGGCATCGTCAACCCGGACGACTACGACAAGGACAAGCTGCGCGACGGCTTCGACGTCGACGGCTCCGGGCCGTACACGCTCCAGGCCGAGGTCAAGGACAATGAACTCGTCAAGGCCGTCTTCACCAAGAACAGCCGTTACAAGGGGCAGTTGACACCGAAGAACGACAAGGTCGAGATGCGTTCCTTCGCGGACGCCGCCGACATGGGCACGGCCCTCTCCAAGGGCGACATCGACCTGATGACCCGCACGATGTCCCCCGAGCAGATCCGGAAGCTCGACGCCGACTCGACCGGCGACATCGACCTCGTCGAGATGCCCGGCCTCGAAATCCGTTACCTCGGCTTCAACACCAACGCCCCGACGGTGAAGACCAAAGCCGTCCGCCAGGCCATGGCCCAGATCATCAACCGCCCCGAACTCGTCGCGAAGGTGTACGGCGACGAGGCCCAGCCGCTCTACTCGCTGGTCCCGGCCACCATCACCGGCCACTCGAACTCCTTCTTCAACAAGTACGGCGAGCCGAGCGCCATCAAGGCCAAAACCCTGATGGAGAACGCCGGAATCACCACCCCGGTGAAACTGACCCTGCACTACACGACCGACCACTACGGCCCGGCCACCAAGCCGGAGTTCGAGGAACTGCAGAAGCAGCTCAACGCCAGCGGGTTGTTCAACGTCACCATCAAGGGCACCCCCTGGGACACCTACCGTACGGCCGAGAAAGAGGGCGAGTACGACGTGTACGGCATGGGCTGGTTCCCGGACTTCCCCGACGCCGACAACTACCTCGCCCCGTTCCTCGACAAGGACAACTTCCTCAGCAGCCCGTACGCCAACGCCAAGATCCGCGGCATCCTGATTCCGCAGTCCCGCCGCGAGGCCGACCGCCTCACCGCCTCCAAGAGCCTCACGGACATCCAGGACATCGTGGCCGACGACGTACCCGTACTGCCGCTGTGGCAGGGCAACCAGTACATCGCCGCACGCGACGGCATCACCGGCGCGGAGTGGGCCCTCAACTCCTCCTCGACGCTCCAGCTCTGGGAGCTCGGCCGCGGTGTGAGCAACTGACCAGCACACCCGTCCGACGCACATGTCCCGACCCGGGGCTGGGACGGTCCCGGGTACCCAAGACCCGACGACAAGGCACTTCGACGTGAACCTGCGCAACCAGTGGCCGGTCCTGCCCATCGTGGCGGGGCTGGCCTCCGGCCTGTTGACCGGATGCGGCTCGGAGAACGGCGGCTCGGGGGCCGACGGCTCCACCGTGGTGATGGGGATGTCCGACGACGTCCTGGCCACCGACCCCGCCTCCGGTTACGACCCGGGCTCCTGGCTGTTGTTCAACAACGTGTTCCAGTCGTTGCTGAGCTTCCCCAAGGGGGGCACCGAACCGCAGCCCGAGGCGGCCAAGGAGTGCGCCTTCAGCGACGCGCAGACCAAGGTGTACAAGTGCACCCTGCGCGACGGTCTGAAGTTCAGCAACGGTGACTCGCTCACCTCGGAGGACGTCAAGTTCTCCTTCGACCGCATGCTGAAGATCAACGACGCCGCAGGTCCCGCGATCATGTTCCCGATGCTCGGCTCGGTGGACACCCCGGACGAGAAGACCGTCGTCTTCAACCTCAAGGTGCCCGACGCCACCTTCCCCAGCAAGCTCGCCTCAGGTGCCGGCTCGATCGTCGACCACAGCCAGTACGAAGAGGACGGCCTGCGCAAGGACGGCGGAGCCGTCGGTTCCGGCCCGTACAAGCTCGACTCGTTCGACGAGGACAGCGCGGTCTTCTCCGTCAACCCGAACTACAAGGGCACCGCCGAAGTCCAGAACTCCGGCGTCACCCTCAAGTTCTTCCACGGCGACCAGACCAAGCTGAAGAAGGCCGTCCTCGACAAGGACGTCGACATCGCCTACCGAGGCCTCAAGGCCGGCGACATAGCCGACATCGAGAACGACAACGGCGACGAGGGCATCGACATCGTCGAGGGCACCAGCGCCGAGGTCCAGCACCTCGTCTTCAACATGAACGACCCGGTCGCCGGAAAAATCGGCGTGCGCAGGGCCATCGCCTACCTCCTCGACCGCGAGGCCCTCGTCGACGATGTCTACGAGGACACCGCGAGCCCCCTGTACTCGATCATCCCGGCCGGCATAGGCGGTCACAATACCGCCTTCTTCGACACCTACGGTGCCCGCCCCTCCAAGGCCAGGGCCCAGGCGGCCCTCCGGGCGGAGGGTATAACCGGCAAGGTCAAGCTGACTCTCTGGTCGACCCCGTCCCGCTACGGCCCCGCCACCGACGACGAGTTCAAGGCCATCGCCAAGCAGCTCAACGCCAGCGGGCTGTTCGAGGCGACCGTCCAGTCCGTGCCGTTCGCGCAGTACGAGAAGGACATCGAAGCCGGCAAGTACGGCGTGTACGTGAAGGGCTGGGTGCCGGACTACCCCGACGCCGACAACTTCACCGCCCCCTTCTTCGGCCAGGGCAACGTCCTCGGCAACAACTACACCAACGACACCATCACCGACACCCTCATCCCCGGCACGGCCGCCCAGAGCGACCGCGCCGCGACCGACGCGGACTTCGCCGAGCTCCAGGACATCGTCGCCAAGGAGGTCCCCCTCCTCCCCGTCTGGCAGGCCAAGCAGTACGCCGTCGCCCGCGAGAACGTCTACGGCCTGGAGAACTGCCTCGACGCCTCGACCGTCTTCCGCTTCTGGGAGATCAGCAAGGGCTGAGCCCGGCCGCACACGAACGAGGGCGCCCTTTCCGTTCCCGGAAGGGGCGCCCTCGCCGTCGTACACACAAGTCCGCCGTACGCACGTCCGGTTACTGTGCGCCGGGACGCACCAGCCCGCTCTCGTACGCGTACACCGCGGCCTGGACCCGGTCACGCAGTCCCAGCTTGGTCAGGACGTGTCCGACATGCGTCTTGACCGTCGTCTCGCTGACGAACAGATCAGCGGCGATCTCCGCGTTGGACAACCCCCGCGACACCAGCTTCAGCACCTCGACCTCACGCTCGGTCAGCGTGTGCAGCGTGTCCGGCACCGGCTCGTCACCCGACGGCAGATGCCCCGCGTACTTGTCGAGAAGCCGGCGCGTGATGCTCGGCGCGAGCATCGCCTCACCCGCCGCCACGACGCGGATCGCCTGCACCAGCTCGTTCGCCGGCGCATCCTTCAGCAGGAAGCCACTGGCACCTGCCCGCAGTGCCTCCACCACGTACTCGTCGAGATCGAAGGTCGTCAGCACCAGCACCTTCGCCGGCCCGTCCCGCCCGGGCCCGGTGATCTGCCGGGTTGCCTCCACCCCGTCCATCCGCGGCATACGGATGTCCATCAGAACCACATCGGGCTGCAGGGCCCGCACCTGGTCGATCGCCTGAAGACCGTCTCCGGCCTCGCCGACGACCGCAAGATCCTGCTCGGCCTCCAGAATCATCCGGAACCCGGTACGCAACAGGGGCTGGTCGTCAACAAGCAGGACGCGGATGGCCACGTAAACTCCTTCGCTAGTCCGCCCATTCTGCCCTGCGGGGGCGTAGCCCTCCGCAGGGGGCGCGGGGCTGTGTCGATCTGCGGCTACGCCCCGGGGCGCGACCAGCCCCCACCGGCCCGCAGATCCATCACTCCCCAACCGGCGGAGCCACCCGCACAGGCAACGGATAAGGCGGGGGAGTGCCCCCGAACTCCGGACACACCGCCTGGTGATCGCACCAACCGCACAGTTTCGTCGGCCGGGGCCGCCACACCCCCGTCTCCGTCGCCTCCCGGATCGCCTCCCACAACGCCAGCAGCTTCCGCTCCACCCGCTCCAGATCGGCCAGAACCGGGTCGTACGTCAGCACATCCCCACTGCCGAGATACACCAGCTGAAGCCGCCGCGGCACCACGTTCTTCAACCGCCACACGACCAGCGCGTAGAACTTCATCTGGAACAGCGCGCCCTCGGCATACTCCGGACGCGGCGCCTTCCCCGTCTTGTAGTCGACGATCCGCACCTCGCCCGTGGGCGCCACATCGACCCGGTCGATGATCCCGCGCAGCTTCAGCCCCGAGTCCAGCTCCGCCTCGACGAACAGCTCGCGCTCGGCCGGCTCCAGCCGCGTCGGATCCTCCAGCCCGAACCAGCGCTCCACCAGCTGCTCCGCCTCACCCAGCCACCGCGCCAGACGCTCCCCCTCCGGATCGTCCGCGAACAGCTCCACCACCTCTGGCCGCGACTCCCGCAGCCGATCCCACTGACCCGGGATCAACGACTTCGCCCGCGGTGGCGTCCGCTCCGCCGCCGGCGCGTCGAACAGTCGCTCGAGAACCGCGTGCACCAATGTGCCTCTCGTCGCCGCCTCACTCGGTTTCTCCGGCAACCGGTCGATCACCCGGAACCGGTACAGCAACGGACACTGCATGAAGTCACTGGCCCGCGAGGGCGACAGCGACGCCGGCGCGGAGGGCAGCACGACCGGAGAGACGGACTCGGCGGCGCCCTCGGTGCTCATTTCCATGACGACGACCATACGGCCCGCCACTGACAGTGACCCAGCCACAACCGCGGCCCGACCACAACAGCCCGGCGAACACAGGGGGTGCCGGGGCGGAACACGTTGCGACGGCCGCATACCATCGACCCGAGACCCTTCCGCCCCGGAGCGGAAAAGGGAGACGCATCCGACAAGGGGACACCGTGGACGAGAGCGGCGGGAGCGGACAGCCGCGCTCCGGCAACGACCAGTCGACCGACCGCCACAGCGGCAGTACGGCCCAGACCACCGACCCCGCACACCCCGAACCCACGACGGCGGACACCAAGCTCGCCCAGACCGAGAATCCGGCGGCGCGGGCCACGCGCGACGAGCAGGACGACAAGCACCCGGAAGCCGACAAACCGGCCGCCCCGGAACCCGCGAAACCGGCCGAGCCCACCCAACCGGACGCGCCCGCCGACACCCCCGGCAGCACCGGCGCCACCCCCCGCCTCGCCAAATCCCGGGCCCCCCGGAAACCCAAGGACCCCGGCGGCGGGCTCCTCATGGGACGCCCCTTCGGCGTACCCGTCTACGTCGCCCCCAGCTGGTTCCTCGTCGCCGCCCTGATCACCTGGGTCTTCGGTGGCCAGCTCGACCGCGTACTGCCCGAACTCGGCGCCATGCGCTACCTCGTCTCGCTCTTCTTCGCGGTCGCCTTCTACGCCTCCGTCCTCGTCCACGAACTCGCCCACACCGTCGCCGCGCTCCGCTTCAAACTCCCGGTACGCCGCATCCAGCTCCAGTTCTTCGGCGGCGTCTCCGAGATCGAGAAGGAGTCCGAGACCCCCGGCCGCGAATTCGTCCTGGCCTTCGTCGGCCCGCTCCTCTCCCTGATCCTCGCGGGCGTCTTCTACCTCGCCCTCCAGACCGTCGAACCCGGCACCGTCCCCGGAGTCCTGCTGGCCGGCCTGATGATCTCCAACCTCATCGTGGCCGCCTTCAACCTCCTGCCCGGCCTGCCCCTCGACGGCGGCCGCATGCTCCGCGCCATCGTCTGGAAGATCACCGGCAGGCCCATGACCGGTACGATCGCCGCCGCCTGGGTCGGCCGCGCGCTCGCCGTCTCCGTCCTCATCGGGCTGCCGCTGCTCACCCAGTCCGGCGCCCTCGGCTCCTCCGCCGAGGACAGCGTCGGTATGGACACCGTCACCGACGCCCTGCTCGCCGCCATCCTCGCCGCGATCATCTGGACCGGCGCCGGCAACAGCCTCCGCATGGCCCGCCTGCGCGAACACCTCCCCGAGCTCCGCGCCCGCAACCTCACCCGCCGCGCGGTCCCCGTCGAGACCAACACCCCCCTCTCCGAGGCCCTGCGCCGCGCCAACGACGCCGGAGCCCGCGCCCTCGTCGTCGTCGACCCCGACGGAGAACCCCTCTCCCTCGTCCGCGAGGCCGCCATCGTCGGCGTACCCGAACACCGCCGCCCCTGGGTCGCCGTCAGCGGCCTCGCCCAGGACCTCACCGACGGCATGCGCGTCTCGGCGGAACTCTCCGGCGAGGAACTCCTCGACGCCCTGCGTGCGACCCCGGCTAGCGAATACCTGGTCGTGGAGGAGTCCGGCGAGATCTACGGCGTCCTCTCCGCGGCCGACGTGGAACGCGCCTTCGTGAAGGCCATGGCCCGCCCGAACTAGGGCTGTCCCACGAGGGTCAGTGGGACGCCCGCCCGCGGCGCCAGGAACCGGCGGCCAGGCGCTCGACGAGCAGATAGTGGACGAGCAGCGACACGAACCAGGTCACCGCGCCCCCGACCAGGAACAGGCCGAGAGCGCCGAGGCCGTGCTGGCCCCGCCGCAGCAGCCAGTACACAGGCAGGTGCAGCAGAAACAGGCTGTACGACATCCGGCCGACCTCCGTGAGCACCTCGCCCGACAGCAGCCGTACCAGAGGGCCCCGGCCGCTGCAGAGCACCGCCGTCAGCACAGCGGCGCCCAGCACCACCGCGACCACGTACCGGTTGTCGCTGTGCCCACCGCCGAGAAGGACAGCCGCCACCGCAAGGACCGCAGCCGCGGCGAACCCGGTCACCACCAGCAGTACGCCAACCGGGCGGGACACCGCACGGCCCCCGCGTTCGGCCAGGTGAACGAGACAAGCCGCAGCAGCACCCGCCGGCAGGGCAAGTGTCTGCATGCCGGTGACGACGCCGACACCGGGCAGCACCCCGCAGGCCGCGGCGACGGTCACCGCCCCGGCGAACAGGGCGGCGATCAACGCCACCGCGGCGAGTCGACGCCGCGCCACCAGGCAGAGGCCCGCCAGCAGAAGCGACCACGCCAGTACGGAACGTGCGCTCACGTCCCACAACCACAGCGGAGAAAGCGGCGAGTCCACCGTGGGGACGACACCCAGCGGTCGGCCGTGCACCCACTCGGCCCAGCCCCCTCGGCCGAGGACAACCGCCCACACCCGCTCGGCCAGGTCGCGGACGATGCGCGAAGAGCCGAGCGTCCAACAGCCCGTGAGGGTCACGGCGACCGACACGAGCAGGGCGGGAACCAGCCGCTTCGCCCTGCGGGCCAGGAAGCCGACGACGCCGGTCCTGCCGGTTGCCGTCGCCCTGCGGAGCAGGGGCAGGGTGGTGAGAAATCCCGTCAGCACCAGCAGCACATCAACGCCGACACCCGCACCGGCCCAGGACACATACGGCCCGCCCACACCGGTGTCGTACAACAGAACGGCCAGCACAGCCGCTCCCCGCAGACCGTCCACGGCGGAGAACCGCCGCCCACTCGCCTCCCGCTGCCAACCCGGCGCCACCACCGGGCCCGGCTCCACCACGGGCGCGGGCCTGACGGGCAGCGTCGGAGGTCGGTCGCCGTCTTTGAAGGGAGCACCGCCGACCGGCCCTGGGAGCGCGGCCGGTCCTACCTCCACGCCCGTTGCCGGCCACGTGACCGGCAACGGATCCGCGATCCGTCCCGCTTCGGCGCCCCGCGGCCACCCGGCGGCCAGGCGGAGACCGGTGGCGACCCTCGGAGCCGGTTCGGTGTGCGGATGCGCCCGCTCCGGCGTCGGACGGGGACGGGGACCGTCCGCGTACCCGTACGACTCGGCAGGGCCGGACGGCAGACGCCCGTTGCGCTCTTCGTTCATCTCGGCCAGGTCCGGAAGCAGGAGGTGATGACGGCCTCGGCGGGACGGCCGAGGAAGGAGGTGCGGGACCCGGCGGGGGTACCGCCCGCCGGGGCGGTGTGAAAGTCGAGGTTCCACCAGTACAGGCCGGCCATGTCCTGGTCCCGGGCGACCCGGCAGGCCGCCTCGAACCAGCGTTGCTGCACCGTGGCGTTGAGTTTCCCCCCGCCCGTCCAGACAGCCGGGTGACGATACGCACCGTCCTCGGCGATGATGCCGACCTCGCTCAGGACGATCCGGGGCAGCTTCCCGGTGCTCTTGCGGTCCAGCCAGCGCTGCCAGCCCTCGGCGATCTCCGCGACGGAGGCGTCGTCCCCGAGCCGGGGGAGCGGGAAGTACGCGTCGATGCCCAGATGATCGACGGGGACAGGGACGTGCCGGGACACGTAGTCGTCCCAGTTGGCGTCGTAGGACAGTTCACCGGAGAACGACTTGCGCGCAGTCGCGACCACCGAACGCCAGCGCGGATCGTCCTCCAGCGACGTCAACTCCGCCCCGAGGACAAAGGTGCTCGCGTGATGGGAGGCCGCGACGGCGAGATAGGGCGAGAGGAAAGCCTCGTACGACCGGAACCAGACCGCTCGGTCGACAGGGACGAGCGAGCCACGCCAGGCCAGGGGATCCCGGGCCACCAGGCTCCGCTCATCGAGAAGCGGACGCAGAGTGACGCGCAGCCCGGCCGCCACGGCGGTGTCCATGAGCATCCCCAGATGCCGTACGGAGGGAGTCCTGGCCGAGGCGCCGACCCGGCTCGCCGCAGGACCGGCGGTCACGAAGGGAAAGGTCACCGAGATCGCGTTCATGTGCTTGCCGACCATGTAGTTCACCAGGCGGAGCGCGTTGGCGCGCACGGACGCGTCCGTTTCCCCCGGGTAGCTGTACCAGAGCACCTGCGCGCCGAGTTGGGGATCCCCGCGCCGCCAGGGCCGGCCGACCCGAGCCGGGGCAGGCTGCTCGCTCGCCGAGGCGGATCCGGACGAGGACGAGGACGGCGACGCTGTGGTCGGCACCGGGGCCACGGCTCCCGGAGCGACACAACCGGACGTCAGCAGGAGAGCCGGGAGAGCCAGGAGAACAAGGAGACAAAGACTCCGAATACGTGTACGCATCCCTCAGGCCGGCTTCGCTATCACGACGAACTGGTTCTCCGCCCCGCGCAGACACCGCAGCAGCCCCCGGAAGGAACCGACCGCCTCCCACAGCGCGAAGAACGGCATCAGGGCGACCACCGCGACCGGCTCCCACCACAGACGACGACCGTTGGCCGACACCGAAGCGTTGATCTTGAGGCCCTCCCAGTACATCCAGACCGCGTAGCCCATGGTCACCGCCCACAGGGGCAGGATCCACGGCGTGACCGGCGACGTGTTGAGGTCGCCGAGCAGCGCGCCCACCGCCAGGACGACGCCCACGTGCTGGAAGGGACCCATGACCCAGGTCGTCACGCTGTACATGAGCAGCGCCCTGGAGCGCCGCGGCAGACTGCGGTTGAAGGCCAGCCCCACCAGACCCCAGGACCAGCGCTCCCGCTGCTTGAGGAAGTCCCGCATGGTCGCCGGGGACGCGCCGTAACTGCGGCCCGAGAACCAGTCGCTGCGGCCCTTGTAGCGGCTCGCGAAGACCAGAGCCAGATGAGCGTCCTCACAGATGGAGTCCGGGCCGAAGTCCCAGCCGATCGTCGCCTCGATGGACGCACGCAGCAACAGCAGCTCGCCATGCAGTCCGGCCAGCGGAGTACCCCCACCGGTGAGAACCGCGAAACGGGCGATGTCGTCGGCAGGACGGATCGCGTCGGCCAGCCAGGTCAGACGATTGACCGCGTTCTCGCGCGGATACGTCAGCATGCCCTGCGCCAGGTGCTTGCCCTCGGGACCGGCCCGGCGCTGGGCGTTGATGAAGCGCGCCACCTGTTCGGCCGTGTCGGGACCGACGCCGGTGTCGTCGTCCATGTGCAACACCCACACGTCGTCAAGGGCCTCACCCTCGGCGATGCGCAACTCATGGGCGTAATGGTTGGCGCGGGCCTTGAACCGGGTGCCGTTGGGAGTGCGGTAGGCCTTCGGCACGGCGACCACACGAATCAGAGGGCTGCGGGCAGCCAACGCGTCGATGCGGCCGGCGGCCTCGCAGCCCTCCTCCGTCAACACGTCGATACGCAGGGCGGGGAACCAGCGCGGCAGGAACGCGCAGTACGACAGCACCGACCGCTCCAACGCCGGGTAGGTGTCGTCGCGGCCGATGGTCGGAACGAGCACGACGAGCCGGTCGTGCAGCGCCGGGGCGGCCTCGATCCAGCCCCGCTGTCGCACGATACGACGGCGCGTCAGCACAGCGCCGGTGACCCCGACGAGCGAACTGACGACGGGCAGCGTCCACAGGACGGTGACCACCCAACCCATCAGCGTCACCCTGGGGGAGTACAGCGTGGAGGAGAAGGCGTAGGCGAGGCCCGCGGTGACCAGGAACGGCAGGAAGCCCGGCTTCCAGACCGCCTGACGCTTCACCATCCGCGCAGTGCGACGGGACGGGAAGACATCGACGCCGTCTGCGGAGGTGGTCATGATCACCCACTTGTATACATAAAGACCGACTCATCACCAAGGGCCGGAAAGCCCTTGAAGCACTAAGCGGAACCATGCATGCCGATTGTAGATTTTGTGAAGATGATTCCCGTCACAGGGCGGCACGCCCGAAACCGGCCCCGCAGCAGGTCCCGCGTCCGCCGGCTCGATGGTCAGCGGCCTCCGTCAACACCGGTAGGCTCTTCACATGTCCGAACCGACCGGTGCCGCCCGCAGGCGCGGGCCCTTCAAGGTCGGGGACCAGGTTCAGCTGACCGACCCCAAGGGCCGCCACTACACGTTCACGCTCGAAGCTGGAAAGAACTTTCACACCCACAAAGGTTCCTTCCCGCACGACGAGCTGATCGGCGCACCCGAGGGCAGCGTTGTCCGCACCACCGGAAACGTCGCCTACCTCGCGCTGCGCCCCCTGCTCCCCGACTACGTCCTGTCCATGCCCCGCGGCGCCGCCGTGGTCTACCCCAAGGACGCGGGGCAGATCCTCGCCTTCGCCGACATCTTCCCCGGCGCCCGCGTCGTGGAAGCCGGCGTGGGCTCCGGCTCGCTCAGCAGCTTCCTGCTGCGCGCCATCGGCGACCAGGGCATGCTGCACTCCTACGAGCGCCGCGAGGACTTCGCCGAGATCGCCCAGGCGAACGTGGAGCGCTACTTCGGCGGCCCCCACCCCGCCTGGCAGCTCACCGTCGGCGACCTCCAGGACAACCTGAGCGACACCGAGGTCGACCGCGTCGTCCTCGACATGCTCGCCCCCTGGGAATGCCTGGAAGCCGTCTCCAAGGCGCTCGTCCCCGGCGGCATCGTCTGCTGCTACGTCGCGACCACCACCCAGCTCGCCCGGACCGTCGAGTCCATCCGCGAGATCGGCTGCTTCAACGAGCCGTCCGCCTGGGAGTCGATGGTCCGCAACTGGCACATCGAGGGCCTCGCCGTCCGCCCCGACCACCGCATGATCGGCCACACCGGCTTCCTGCTCACCGCCCGCCGCCTCGCCGACGGCGTCGAGCCGCCCATGCGCCGCCGCCGCCCCTCCAAGGGCTCCTACGGCGAGGACTACACCGGCCCCAACGCCGACGGCGGCAACGGCCGCTGACCGCATCAACGCACCGGCACCGTGGCCGAGTTCCCGCAGCACACCGGGAACTCGGCCACAACTCTTTCCCGTTGACGCCCCAACGGCACCAGTGCTGACACCAAGCACCGCATGCCCCGCCGTTCCCCCGCACTGTGACGTGTGGCACTATGCGGGACACCCCACCGGCACAGCCCTCCACGGGAGACACTCCGAGTGCAGCAATCCGCCGTCCCGGAACTCGCACACACGCACACCCGCCCCATCCACTGGCTCGCCACGGCCACCGCCCTCGCCGGCGTCGTCGCCCTCTCCTCAACCCTCCAGCCAGACTCCGCCACCGCGGCCCAGGCGGCCGGCCCCGCGGGAAGACCCGCCGCGGCCGCAGCACCCCCCGACCCCACCGGATTCGCCTTCCCCCTCCAGTGCGGCCCGCTCCCGGTCCTCGTACAGAACAAGGCCACCGGTGACCTCGACGGCGACGGCAGGCCCGAAACGGTCGCCTCCGTACGCTGCGACGCCGGCTCCGGCACCCCGCCCAACGGCGTGTACGTCCTCACCCAGGCCGCCGACGCCGAGCAGCCGCGCATCGTCGCGACCCTCGTTGACCCCAAGGACCGTTTCAGCGTCACCGACCTCACCGTCAGCGACGGTGCCGTCACGGCCACGCTCCTCGGCTATTCGTCCCTCGACGTCCCCAGATGCTGCCCCGACGTCGACGAGCGGGCCAAGTGGCAGTGGAAGAACGGCGCGTTCCTCCGCTCGACACCCGCCGGCGCGCGCAGCGTGTGACACGCGACGAGTGATCGACATGCGGCCGCGGAAAATCCGCACGGCCAACGCCCTGTGAGAAACCAGACAACTGCAGGAGCGCGAATCAGCCAGAGGTGGCGCGGAGTGGTCGGACGATCACGCCGCGTCCGGGCCGAAAACCTCGACCCTGTCCGAAACTCGACGTACGTGAATACAGTCGCCCGGACATTCCTTCGCGGAGTCGACCACATCCGTCAGCAACGGCAGCGGAACGGGCGTCGTCGCCCCCGGGGCCTGCAACAACTCGTCCCCCGGACTCTTCACATAGGCCAACCCGTCGATGTCCAGCTCGAAGACCTCAGGCGCGTACTGGACACAGATTCCGTCCCCTGTGCACAGGTCCTGATCGATCCAGACCTCCAACGCCTCACCGCCGGCCACGGCCTCCTCCTGCATGGTCATATCTCCTGCCGTTTCTGTCCCGAGCAAGACAATCCGACGGCAAGTCGGCCCAGCTCTGACGGGTGTTGAACACTTCGACCCTACCTCCGGCCGCTTCCCAATCATGTTCTGTGGGTATTCCCCTGGCGTGAGGGAGAGCGCAAGGGTGAAGATCGGACACACCCCGACAGTCTTTGTGATCTAGGGGTTTCAATCGACACCCACCCAGGTAGGGTCTGGAAGCGTCCAGCTCCCCTTGGAGGAGGTGAGGACCGTGGCAGCCCACGACGACGACATGAACCGCGGCATCCGCCCGGGACGAGGGTCCGACGACCCGTCCGGGCAGATTGCCTACCTTGAGCAGGAGATCGCCGTCCTGCGGCGCAAGCTCGCCGACTCTCCGCGACACACGAGGATTCTCGAAGAGCGGATCGTCGAACTGCAGACCAACCTGGCCGGCGTGTCCGCACAGAACGAGCGGCTCGCCAACACACTCCGAGAGGCCCGCGACCAGATCGTGGCCCTCAAGGAGGAAGTCGACCGGCTGGCACAGCCCCCGGCCGGCTTCGGTGTCTTCCTGGTCGCCAATGAGGACGGCACGGCCGACATCTTCACCGGAGGCCGCAAACTCCGCGTGAACGTCAGCCCCAGCGTCGAGCTCGAAGAGCTACGACGCGGCCAGGAAGTGATGCTCAACGAAGCTCTCAACGTGGTCGAGGCCATGGACTACGAGAGCGTCGGCGACATCGTCACCCTCAAGGAGATCCTTGAGGACGGAGAGCGCGCCCTGGTACAGGGGCACACCGACGAGGAACGGGTGGTACGGCTCGCCGAGCCGCTCCTGGACGTCGTCATCCGCCCAGGCGACGCCCTCCTGCTCGAACCCCGCTCCGGATACGTCTACGAGGTCGTACCGAAGAGCGAGGTCGAGGAACTGGTCCTCGAAGAAGTACCCGACATCGGCTACGAGCAGATCGGCGGCCTGGGCAACCAGATCGAGATGATCCGCGACGCGGTCGAACTCCCGTACCTCCATCCCGACCTCTTCAAGGAGCACGAACTCAGGCCACCCAAGGGCGTCCTGCTGTACGGGCCCCCCGGATGCGGAAAGACACTCATCGCCAAGGCCGTCGCCAACTCGCTGGCCAAAAAGGTCGCCGAAGTCACCGGCCAGGCCCAGGGCAAGAGCTTCTTCCTCAACATCAAGGGCCCCGAACTCCTCAACAAGTACGTCGGCGAGACCGAGCGGCAGATCCGCCTCGTCTTCCAGCGTGCAAGGGAGAAGGCCAGCGAAGGAACCCCCGTCATCGTCTTCTTCGACGAGATGGAATCCCTCTTCCGCACCCGCGGATCCGGCGTCAGCTCGGACGTGGAGAACACCATCGTCCCCCAGCTCCTCGCCGAGATCGACGGCGTGGAAGGCCTGCAGAACGTGGTCGTCATCGGCGCCTCCAACCGCGAGGACATGATCGACCCCGCCATCCTGCGCCCTGGCCGCCTCGACGTGAAGATCAAAATCGAACGTCCGGACGCCGAATCCGCCAAGGACATCTTCCAGAAGTACCTCACCGACCGCCTCCCGCTGCACCCCGAAGACGTGGGGGAGCACGGTGGCGACAAGGTGGCCACGGTCCAGAGCATGATCCAGACAGCCGTGGAACACATGTACACGGAATCCGAGGAGAACCGCTTCCTGGAAGTCACCTACGCCAACGGTGACAAAGAAGTCCTCTACTTCAAGGACTTCAACTCCGGCGCCATGATCGAGAACATCGTGGGCCGGGCCAAGAAGATGGCGATCAAGGACTTCCTCGACCACAAGCAGAAGGGCATCCGCGTCTCCCACCTCCTCCAGGCTTGCGTGGACGAGTTCAAGGAGAACGAGGACCTCCCCAACACCACCAACCCCGACGACTGGGCCCGGATCTCCGGAAAGAAGGGCGAACGGATCGTCTACATCCGTACGCTCATCACCGGAAAGCAGGGCGCGGACACCGGACGCTCCATCGACACGGTGGCCAACACCGGTCAGTACCTGTAAAAAACGGGGTGGCTGCGGGTGCCCTCACCGGGCACCCGCAGCCAACTGTTTTTCAGGCCACAGCCGGAGCGAGGCAATGACGCAAATGATCTCCCCACCAGCGCAAAGGCGTTCTAGGCTCTTTCGTACCGCCGAGTCGCGCAGTGCGGGGACGGGCACCGCACACGCACCGGAGCACCACCGGTACTTGAGCGGCGTCCCCGACCGAGGACACCGCCGGGCAAGGAGGGCCGCATGACCGTACGGCGAGTAATGGGCATCGAGACGGAGTACGGGATCTCCGTCCCCGGCCACCCGAACGCCAATGCCATGCTCACCTCGTCCCAGATCGTCAACGCCTACGCGGCGGCGATGCACAGGGCCCGCAGGGCCCGCTGGGACTTCGAGGAGGAGAACCCGCTGCGCGACGCGCGAGGCTTCGACCTCGCCCGAGAAGTCGCCGACTCCAGCCAGCTCACCGACGAGGACATCGGCCTCGCCAACGTCATCCTCACCAACGGCGCGCGGCTGTACGTCGACCACGCACACCCCGAATACAGCGCCCCCGAGGTCACCAACCCCCGCGACGCCGTCCTCTGGGACAAGGCCGGCGAACGCATCATGGCCGAAGCCGCCGAACGCGCCGCCCAGCTCCCCGGCGCCCAGCCGATCCACCTCTACAAGAACAACACCGACAACAAGGGCGCCTCCTACGGCACGCACGAGAACTACCTGATGAAGCGGGAAACCCCCTTCTCGGACATCGTGCGCCACCTCACGCCCTTCTTCGTCTCCCGCCAGGTCGTCACCGGCGCCGGCCGCGTCGGCATCGGCCAGGACGGCCACGAACACGGCTTCCAGCTCAGCCAGCGCGCGGACTACTTCGAGGTCGAGGTGGGCCTGGAGACCACCCTCAAGCGCCCGATCATCAACACCCGGGACGAGCCCCACGCGGACGCGGAGAAGTACCGCCGCCTCCACGTGATCATCGGTGACGCGAATCTGTCGGAGATCTCGACCTACCTGAAGCTGGGAACGACGGCACTGGTCCTGTCGATGATCGAGGACGGCTTCATCGCGGTCGACCTGGCTGTCGACCAGCCCGTACGCACCCTCCACCAGGTCTCCCACGACCCGACGCTCAAGCGCCTGGTCACCCTACGCAGCGGACGCACACTGACCGCCGTACAACTTCAGATGGAGTACTTCGAACTCTCGCGCAAGTACGTGGAGGAGCGGTACGGGGCCGACGCCGACGACCAGACCAAGGACGTCCTGGCCCGCTGGGAAGACACCCTGAACCGCCTGGAGAACGACCCCATGAGCCTCGCCGGCGAGCTCGACTGGGTCGCCAAGCGAGAACTCATGGAGGGCTACCGGCGCCGCGACGACCTCGACTGGGACGCCGCGCGGCTGCACCTGGTCGACCTCCAGTACGCGGACGTAAGGGCCGAGAAGGGCCTCTACAACCGCCTCGTGGCCCGTGGCCGCATCAAGCGGCTGCTGGACGAGGGCGAGGTCGAGAGGGCCCGTACGAAGCCTCCGGAGGACACACGCGCCTATTTCCGCGGACGCTGCCTGGAGCAGTACGCGGACGACGTCGCCGCGGCCTCCTGGGACTCCGTGATCTTCGATCTGCCGGGCCGGGACTCGCTACAGCGCGTCCCAACCCTGGAGCCGCTTCGCGGAACGCGTAATCACGTGAAAGAGCTCCTGGACCGCTGCCGCACGGCAGAAGACCTGGTCAGGGTCCTGTCGGGCCACTGAGCGGGCCTTTGGGGCGCGGCGGCCGGGCAGGGTGGAAAGTGTGGCGTCCGGGAATCATCGAGGTGGTTCCCGGACGTTGTAGCAACTGCGGGGCCAATGTCGGACCCTGCTTGTAGGGTCTGATCAAGAACGTCGAACCGAGCGGGGTGAGGGTTATGGCGACCAAGGACACCGGCGGCGGACAGCAGAAGGCGACGCGCAGCACCGAGGAGGTCGAGGAGGCACCTGAGGCACAGGTATCCGAAGACCTCAAGGAGCGCCAGGAGAAGCTGAGCGACGACGTGGACTCCGTCCTCGATGAAATCGATGACGTACTAGAGGAGAACGCCGAGGATTTCGTGAGGTCCTTCGTGCAAAAAGGTGGACAGTAAAGGGTACTAGGTCAATAGGCCTTCGAAATGAAGGTTGCGGGGGATGGCTGACGACACGCCTGATAAGCGGTGCGCGGGCTGCGAGAGGGGCTTGCCTGTTACCGCTTTCGCGCGGGACAAGAATCGACGCGATGGCCTTCAGGTGCGGTGTCGGGAGTGCGTGGCGCAGTACAGCGCCGAGCACTACCGGCGCCGCCGAGAGGCCGTGGGGAAGTCTGTGCGGGAAAGAGTGGACGTCCCGCCTGGGCACAAGCTCTGCCGAACGTGCGGCGAGATCAAGCCGCACAGTGAGTGGCACCGCAACGTGACTGCCTCGGACGGCTTGTCCACACGCTGCAAGGCGTGCCGGGCGACCCGGGGGCGAGAAGACCACCTGATGCGCCAGTACGGCCTCACTGAAGCTGAGCGTGACGAGCTGATCGTCTCGCAAGGTGGCGTCTGCTGCATATGTTTGTCTGCTCCGCCCGCACATGTGGATCACTGTCACGAGACGGGTAGGGTCCGAGGCGTACTGTGCTTCAGCTGCAACGCAGCGCTGGGGCAGTTCAAGGATCGGCCCGACGTCATAAGGCGGGCTGCGACATACGTGGAAGGAAACGCGTGGAAGCCAACACTCGTAGCACCGGGCGTCTACCGGCTGCCTTCCTGACGCCCGGGTCGTCGTCCTTCATGGACTTCCTGTCCGATCATCAGCCGGAGATGCTCCCGGGCAGGCGGCAGTTGCCGCCCACCCAGGGTGCGATCGAGGCGCCCCACGGCACGACCATCGTGGCCGTCACCTTCCCGGGTGGTGTCGTCCTCGCCGGTGACCGGCGGGCGACCATGGGGAACGTCATCGCGCAGCGGGACATCGAGAAGGTGTTCCCGGCGGACGAGTACTCGGCGGTCGGGATCGCCGGCACCGCCGGTCTGGCCGTCGAGATGGTCAAGCTGTTCCAGCTGGAGTTGGAGCACTTCGAGAAGGTGGAGGGTGCGCAGCTCTCGCTCGAGGGCAAGGCGAACCGGCTGTCCACCATGATTCGTTCGAACCTCGGTATGGCGATGCAGGGTCTTGCCGTGGTGCCGCTGTTCGCCGGGTTCGATGTGGACCGGGGGAAGGGGCGCATCTTCTCGTACGACGTGACGGGTGGGCGTTCCGAGGAGCACGGTTACGCGGCGACGGGGTCGGGGTCGATCTTCGCCCGCGGTGCGATGAAGAAGCTGTACCACCGTGATCTGAGTGAGGCGGATGCGACGACGCTGGTCATTCAGGCGTTGTACGACGCGGCGGACGACGATTCGGCGACCGGTGGTCCTGATGTCGCGCGTCGGATCTACCCGATTGTCACCGTGATCACTGAGGACGGTTTCCGCAGGCTGACGGACGAGGAGGGCGCCGAGATCGCCCGTTCGATTCTGGAGCGGCGTCTGGAGCAGCCCGACGGTCCGCGGGCCGAGCTGCTCTGAGCGTGGGCTCTCGGAAGCTGTAGTGCCTCTCCTCAGGTCTTCTCCTCGTTCAGGTGGTTCAGTGATTTCGACAGAAAGGGACGGTTAATCCGGTGTCGACGCCGTTCTATGTCTCACCCCAGCAGGCGATGGCCGACCGGGCGGAGTATGCCCGTAAGGGCATTGCCCGTGGTCGCAGCCTGGTTGTGCTGCAGTATGCCGATGGCATCGTGTTCGTCGGCGAGAACCCGTCCCGTGCGCTGCACAAGTTCAGCGAGATCTATGACCGGATCGGCTTCGCGGCCGCCGGTAAGTACAACGAGTACGAGAACCTGCGGATCGGTGGTGTGCGGTATGCCGATATGCGTGGGTACACGTACGACCGTGCCGATGTGACGGCTCGTGGTCTGGCGAATGTGTACGCGCAGACGCTGGGCACGATCTTCTCTTCGGCGGCGGAGAAGCCGTACGAGGTGGAGTTGGTGGTGGCCGAGGTGGGGGAGACCTCAGACGGTGACCAGATCTACCGGCTTCCGCACGACGGGTCGATCGTCGATGAGCATGGCTCGGTCGCGGTCGGTGGTAATGCCGAGCAGATCAGTACTTATCTGGATCAGCGTCATCAGGACGGCATGTCGTTGGCCGAGGCGTTGAAGCTGGCGGTTCAGGCGCTGTCGCGCGATACGAACGGTACCGAGCGGGAGATTCCGGCGGAGCGGCTGGAGGTGGCGGTGCTGGACCGTACGCGTCCGCAGAAGCGGAAGTTCAAGCGGATCGTCGGTCGTCAGCTGGGGCGGTTGCTGGAGGCCGGCGGTGCGACTACCGAGGCGGAGAGCGCCGACGAGGAGGAGTAGTCGTCTGGCGGGCGGTTCTGTTCCGCCCTCATGTATTTGTGTTTTTCGCACCCCGGTCGCTTCTTGCGGCCGGGGTGCGGGCGTTGGTGGGGTCAGAGGTGGCTTCTGGGGGGTGCTGTGGAGCCTCGTACGACGAGTTGGACGGGGATGTCGCCCTGGGTGGGGGTGCGGCCGTCGAGGACGGCGAGGAGGGCTTGCATGCCGCGTTCGCCGAAGAGTTCGGCGTCGAGGCGGACTGTGGTGAGTTCGGGGTCGATGGCGGTGGCGAGGGCGAGGTCGTCGAGGCCGGTGACGGAGAGGTCGTCGGGGATGCGCAGGCCGAGGCGGCGGATGGCCTTGTAGGCGCCGGTGGCGAGTTGGTCGTCGTCGCAGACGAGGGCGGTGGGGTGGGGGCCGGGGCCGGTGAGGGCGGCTGTGGTGGCCTGTTGGGCGCCTTCGATGGAGATGGGGGCGTGGATGGTGCGTACGTCGGTGCCGGGGACGGTGGCGAGGCGTGTGGCGAGTTCGTGGGCGCGTACGGCGAAGGTCCAGGAGGGGATGTCGGCGGCGAGGTGGAGGAAGTGACGGTGGCCGAGGGCGAGGAGGTGGTCGGCGACCTGGCGTACGCCGTCGGCGATGTCGAGGTTGACGGTGGCGGCGCCGAGGCTGCCGTGGGGGTCGCTGTCGAGCATGACGAGGGGGAGCTGGTCGCCGCGGATGGTGGTGAGGGCGTCGGCGGCCATGGAGGAGGCGAGGACGCCGTCGAGGGCGGCCCGGGCGGAGTGGAAGGGGTCGCGGGCGGGGCCGATGCCTTCGGGGGAGGGGTAGAGGACGACGCCGAAGCCGTGTTCGGCGGCGATGCGGGCGGCTCCGGTGTAGACGCCGGCGAAGAACTCGGTGGTGAGGGCGGGGACGACGAGGAGGACGGTGCGGGTGTGGCCGAGGCGTAGGTTGCGGGCGGCGAGGTTGGGGCGGTAGCCGAGGTCGCGGGCGGCGGTGCGTACGCGTTCGGCGGTGGTCTCGGAGACGCGGCCGCGCCATTTGTCGCCGAGGACGAGGGAGACGGCGGCCTGAGAGACGCCTGCGGCCCGGGCGACGTCGCGGCTGGTGGGTCGGGTGCTGCCTCGTGCCACCGTGGGCCTGCTCCTTCGGGTGAATGTGTGGACGTGTGGACGTGCGGACTGGGCACATGGTACGTATGACGGGCGACGTTATACGTAACACTTCCGGCGTCGCCGTCGACGGGAAGGGCTGGTCATGGCGGCGGGTTACCTGGAGATCCTCAGGTCACGGCATGCGGTGCGGTTGCTCGTGGGCACCCTGGTGGGCCGGTTGCCGAACGCGACGGCGGCGATCGCGATCGTGCTGTTCGTCCGGGCCGAGGGCGGCACCTACAGCCTGGCCGGCGGGCTCGCGGCGGTGTACGGGGTGGCGAACGCCGTGGGGCAGCCGCTGCTGGGGCGGCTGGTCGACCTGTACGGGCAGCCGAGGGTCCAGTTGTCGGCCGCGCTCGTATCGGCGTTCGGTATGGCGGCGTTCGCGTTCGCGGGCACCGATCCGCTGCCGCTCGCGTATGCCGCCGTGGCGGTTGCCGGGCTTTTCACGCCTCCCTTGGAGGGCGGTCTGCGGGCGCTGTGGCCCTCGGTCCTCCGTAAGGAGGAGCAGGTGCACACGGCGTACGCGATGGACGCGGTGGCGCAGGAAGTCATGTTCACCGTGGGGCCGTTGCTGGTGACCCTGTGCGCGTCGCTGTGGTCGGCGCAGGCCGCCTTGCTCGTGCTGAACGTGATCGGGGTGCTGGGGGCCCTGTCCGTGGTGCTGTCGCCGCCCTCGCGGGCGTGGCGTTCGGCGCCGCGTGAGGCGCACTGGCTGGGGGCACTGCGGTCGCCGGGGCTGCTGGTGATGCTGGGGGCGTTTCTCTTCGTGGGGATCGCGCTTGGGTCGATCACGGTCGCTTCGGTGTCGTACGCGGACGATCACGGTGGTGACACGGTGTACGGCTGGCTGATGGCGGCCGTGGGGCTGGGCGCGTTGCTGGGCGGGACGGTGTACGGGTCGCGGCAGTGGAGTGGGCCGGCGGAGCGGCGACTGACGGTGCTGGTGGGGCTGCTGGCGGTGTGTTATCTGCCGTTGACGCTGATGCCGGGTGCGGTGGCGATGACGTTGCTGATGGTGCTTGCCGGCGTGTTCCTGGCGCCGGCTCTCGCCTGTGTGTTCGTGCTGGTGGACCGGCATGCTCCGCGGGGGACGGTCACCGAGGCTTTCTCCTGGCTTGTGACGACGTTCACGGTGGGCGCGTCGCTGGGCACGGGGCTCACGGGACCGGTCGTCGAGTGGGGCGGAACGGTGTGGGGGTTTGTCGTGCCGGGTGGTGCGGGGGCCGTGTCGTTGCTGGTTCTGCTGGTCACCGGGCGGGTGCTCGCCGTGCCCGCGGGGGGTGCGGTGGTTGCGGTCTCATCGGAAAATGATCCAAACCGTGCTGCCGGAACCCGTTTCAGCACAGGGGATCGGGCGTAATGTTCAGTCATGGACCGCCGCATTTTCGGGCTGGAGAACGAGTACGGCGTCACGTGTACGTTCAGGGGACAGCGGCGTCTGTCTCCCGACGAGGTGGCTCGGTACCTCTTCCGCCGTGTCGTGTCATGGGGCCGTAGCAGCAATGTCTTTCTGCGAAACGGCGCACGCCTCTATCTTGACGTGGGATCACATCCGGAATACGCGACACCGGAATGTGACAACGTGACGGAACTCGTCACCCACGACAAGGCCGGCGAGCGCATTCTCGAAGGACTCCTGGTGGACGCCGAACGACGCCTGCACGAGGAAGGAATCGCGGGCGACGTCTACCTCTTCAAGAACAACACGGACTCGGCGGGCAACTCTTACGGTTGCCACGAGAACTATCTGGTGGCCCGGCACGGGGAGTTCTCCCGGCTCGCGGACATCCTCATTCCGTTCCTCGTCACCCGCCAGCTTCTGTGCGGTGCGGGCAAGGTGCTGCAGACGCCGCGCGGTGCCGTGTACTGCGTGAGTCAGCGGGCGGAGCACATCTGGGAGGGCGTCTCCTCGGCGACCACCCGGTCCCGGCCGATCATCAACACGCGTGACGAACCGCACGCGGACGCAGAGCGCTATCGCCGACTGCATGTCATCGTCGGCGACTCGAACATGTCCGAGACCACGATGCTCCTCAAGGTCGGTGCCACCGACCTCGTGCTGCGCATGATCGAGGCGGGCACGGTGATGCGGGACCTGACCCTGGAGAACCCGATCCGGGCGATCCGCGAGGTCAGCCATGACATCACGGGCCGTCGCAAGGTGCGGCTGGCCAGCGGCCGGGAGGCCTCGGCGCTGGATGTGCAGCGCGAGTACTACGAGAAGGCCGTGGACTTCGTCGAGCGGCGGGGTATCCGCACGGGCACGGTCGAGCAGGTGCTGGAGCTGTGGGGCCGGGTGCTGGACTCCATCGAGGCCGAGGATCTGGACCGGATCGGTACCGAGATCGACTGGGTGATGAAGTACCAGCTCATCGAGCGGTACCGGGCCAAGCACAATATGACGATGTCGCATCCGCGCGTCGCTCAGATAGACCTCGCCTATCACGACATCCACCGCAGGCGGGGTCTTTACTACCTGCTGGAGAGGAAGAACCAAGCCGCCCGGATCTGCAACGACTTGAAGATCTTCGAGGGCAAGTCGGTTCCGCCGCAGACCACTCGGGCGCGGTTGCGCGGTGACTTCATCCGGCGGGCGCAGGAGCAGCGCCGTGATTTCACGGTCGACTGGGTGCATCTGAAGCTCAACGACCAGGCACAGCGCACGGTGTTGTGCAAGGACCCGTTCCGCAGCGTCGACGAGCGGGTGGAGAAGCTGATCGCCGGTATGTGAGATTTGCGGCCGGTGTGTTTCCGGAACGCAACGCGGGCGCCGTACGTTTCTCGTACGGCGCCCTTCTCACGCCGTAGAGTTGCGCGCACGCCAGCAACACAAGATCGACACCGATACGAGGCTTTCACCGTGCGCCGACGCTCAGTTCTCCTTGCCGTACCTGCCGGACTTGTCACGCTCGCCGGATGCGGTGACGAAGAGTCCGACAAGAGCAAGGCCAGTGACAGCAGCCCGTCTCCCTCGGCGTCGGGTCCGTCCGCGGCGCCGGCGCCGAAGATCGTCGACGGTCCGCTGCCGGCGATCACCGCGGGGGTGAAGTTCGGCGAGAAGCCGACCGTGGCGAAGGCGAGCGGTGACCCGTCGAAGGATCTCGCGGTGAAGACGCTCATCGCGGGCAACGGCAAGACGGTCGTGGAGAACGACTACGTCGTGGCGAACTACCTGGGGCAGGTCTGGGATTCGGCGAAGGTCTTCGACAACTCGTACGACCGGGGGACCGCGCTTGTCATCCAGCTGGCGCAGGGCAAGATCATCGACGGCTGGCGGTATGCGCTGACGGGCAA
The DNA here is from genome assembly GCF_036345175.1 of Streptomyces sp. NBC_00576. Classification (NCBI taxonomy): domain Bacteria; kingdom Bacillati; phylum Actinomycetota; class Actinomycetes; order Kitasatosporales; family Streptomycetaceae; genus Streptomyces; species Streptomyces sp. NBC_00576. The sequence goes on from NZ_CP107780.1 coordinate 9,067,782, forward strand.
GAAGGCCGGCAGCCGTGTGGAGATGGCCGTTCCGCCGACGTGGGGCTATGGCACGCAGGGCAATGCGCAGGCGGGTATCAAGGGCACCGACACGCTGATCTTCGTCGTGGATGTCCAGGACACGTTCAACGCGAAGAGTTCGGCGAAGGGCAAGGCCGTCGCCCAGGACGACGCCGGTCTGCCGAAGGTCGGTACGAACACGGACGGCGCGGCCCCCTCGATCGAGGTCCCGAAGTCCGCCGCGCCCACGAAGCTGGTGGCCAACTACGTCATCGAGGGCGACGGCGAGGTGGTCAAGGAGACCGAGTCGGTCCTCGTGCAGTACAAGGGCGTGCTGTGGGACACGGGCAAGGAGTTCGACTCGTCGTACAAGAGCGGGCAGTTGGTCTCGTTCGGGCTGTCGCAGGTAGTCAAGGGCTGGGCGCAGGGGCTGACGGGCAAGAAGGTCGGCAGCCGCGTGATGATCGCGATTCCGCCGGCTCTGGGCTACGGCGACAACCCGCCGCAGGGCAGCGGTATCGAGAAGGACTCCGTGCTGGTGTTCTCCGTGGACATCCTCGCGAAGATGTGACCCCTTGTGTGACCTCTTCGCGGAGGTCGGCCTGGCGCGGGCATCACCGCGCCGGGGATGAAAGACTGTCAGTGTTGCCTTTGTTCATTCACCAGCAGGAGCCAGAGACGTGAGCATCGAGAAGCCCGAGATCGACTTCCCCGGCGGCGAGCCCCCGGCGGACCTCCAGATCAAGGACATCTGGGAGGGCGACGGAGCCGAAGCGAAGGCGGGTCAGAACGTCACCGTCCACTACGTGGGAGTTTCCTTCAGCACGGGCGAGGAGTTCGACGCCAGCTGGAACCGGGGCAACCCGTTCAAGTTCCCGCTGGGCGGGGGCCGGGTCATCAAGGGCTGGGACCTCGGTGTGCAGGGCATGAAGGTCGGCGGCCGGCGTGAGCTGACCATCCCGGCCCACCTCGCCTACGGCAACCAGAGCCCCACGCCGGCGATCAAGCCGGGCGAGACGCTGATCTTCGTGGTGGACCTGATCGCGGTCTGACCGTCCGGTCCGATCGTCGTACGACAGTCGAATGGGATCGGGATCAGGTCGGATCGTCGTACGAGGTAGGTGCGGGGTCTGACCGTAGTCGATCATCCGGGGTCCATGCCTGTCCGGGCATGGGCCCTCGGCTTTTGCCGCGCCACTTCGGGGCGGTACGGTCATCCGTCGTAAGCACCATAGGGAAGGCGAAGGGCGTCGATGGCCATTGCCAAGGCAGAGCGGCTGATGAATCTGGCGCTGTGTCTGCTCGGGACGCGCAGGCCGCTGAGCAAGCGCGAGCTGCGTGACTCCATCGAGGCCTATCTCGAAGCGGGCAGCGACGATTCCTTCAACCGGATGTTCGAGCGGGACAAGGACGATCTGCGCGAGCTCGGACTGGTCATCGAGACGGTGGAGAACCTCGACGGTGAGGTCGGCTACCGTGCCGGCCGTGACAGCAACCGGCTGCCGGCCATCACCCTCGACGCCGAGGAGGCCGCCGCCCTGGGCCTGGCCGCGAAGGTCTGGCAGCAGGCCCGCCTCGCCGGCGCGGCCAGCGGCGCCCTGCAGAAGCTGCGCGCGGCCGGACTGCCCGAGGATGTCGACCCCTACGAGGCCCATGGTGCCCTGGAGCCGCGGATCCCGGTGCACGAGGCGGCCTTCGAGCCGCTGATGCTGGCCTGCCGTGACCGCCGACCGGTTGTCTTCGACTACCGCAAGGCCACCGCCGTCCGTCCGGAGCCCCGTCAGGTGGAGCCGTGGGCGCTCGAATGCTGGCGCGGTCACTGGTATCTGGCGGGCTGGGACCGCGACCGGGGTGCCGAACGTGTGTTCCGCCTCTCGCGGATCACCGGCAAGGTGCGCAGCCGGAGCGCGAAGTTCACCGCCGAGGTGCCCGATGTGGTCACGGTCCGCGAGACTGTGGCCAGTTGGGCGGGGGAGAGCGCCGACCGTTCCGCGCTGATCCGGCTGCGGACGGGCGCCGGCTACCCCCTTCGGGCGAAGGCGTCGGCGGTGCGGGAACTCAGCGACGGCTGGGACGAGTTGGAGATTCCGTACGGGCACGGGCTGGACGCCTGGCTGGTGGAGTTCGGGCCGGATGTGGTGGTCCTGGAGCCGGCCGAGCTGCGTTCCGACGTGGTGGACCGGCTGCGTGCCGTGGCCAAAGGCTGAGGGGAAGCACAAGCAAGTGGCAGGCAAACCGGCCAGGCCCGTGAACGCCATCGACCAGACGCGGCGAATGCTGTCCCTGGTGACGTATCTGCGCGAGCGGCCCGGCGCACGCGTCGGTGATGTCGCCCGCGCGTTCGGGATCACCGAGGACGAGCTGGTCTCGGACCTGGACGTGCTGCCCATGTGCGGCACCAGCTTCCGCGGTGGCGATCTGCTCGACATCGACACCGACGGCGAGCGGATCTGGTGGCACAACCCCGCCGCCCTCGGAGAGGAGGCCGCCGAACCGCTCAGGCTGGCCGCCGACGAGGCGACCGCGCTGCTGGTCGCCGCCCGCGCGGTGTCCACCCTGCCCGGGCTGCGCGAGGGCGACCGGCAGGCGCTGCTGCGGGCCACCGCCAAGGTGGAGACGGCGGCCGGCGAGGCCGCCGGGGCCAGCGCGCGGCTGTCGGTGACCTTCGAGTCGGAGGGCGGGGTGTTCGCGGACGTCGACCGGGCGATCTCCGAGCGCCGCCGCCTGTGGATCCGCTACTACTCGCCCGCGCGCGACGAGCTCACCGAACGGGAGATCGACCCGATCCGCCTGGTCAGTGTCGGGCACACCTACGTGGAGGCCTGGTGCCGGCGCTCCGAGGCGCGGCGCACCTTCCGCCTCGACCGGGTCGCCGAGATCAGGATCCTGGACGAGTCGGCCGCCCCGCCCGAGATAGAGCTGCGGGACCTGTCGGAGGGACTGGTGCAGCCCGCCGCCGAGGACCCCGAGGTGGTCGTCGAGGTCGGCCCGGGCGGACGCTGGGTCGCCGAGTACTACCCGCACGACAGCGCGGATGAGCTTCCCGACGGCGGGCTGCGTATCACCTTGCGCACCCCCGATCCGGCGTCGCTGCGGCGCCTGGCGCTGCGGCTCGGCCGCGACGGGCGCATCGTCTCGCCGCAGGACCTCGCGGACAGTGCCCGCCAGGCCGCCCAGGAGGCGCTGGCGGCGTACGACGCCCCGCCTGCCGCCCACGGGACGCAGTCGGCGGGTTCCGGGGCGCACGCGGTTCAGGACGGGCTGTACGACAGACGGGAGCAGGAGCGTTGAGCGAGTCTGCGATGTCAGGTGTGCGGGACATGACCGTGGCGGCCGCCTTCGCGGGCATGAGAAGGGTGGCCCCTGTCATGTTCCGAGCAGCCTGCCCGGACTGCCGCGGCAACTTCGAGCTCACCGCGAGCTCCCTGCGCCTGGCGATCGGCGCCTCCAGCCGCACCACCTTCTACTCCTTCACCTGCCCCGACTGCGACGTGACCGTTCGCAAACCCGCCGGTGAGCGCGTCGTCGAGCTGCTCACCGGGGGCGGGGTCAGGACGCTGCGGCTGGCCGGACCGTCGTGAGGGGCGCGCCGCGGGATGTGCGGTTTCTCTGCCGCGGGGTGGGGTTTTCGCCCCCGCCGCCCCTACCCGTCCCATCCTGTTCCTGGGGGCTGCGCCCCCAGACCCCCCTCCGGCCCTGAACGGGCCTTGTCCTCAAACGCCGGACGGGCTGAAGGACCGGACGGGCTGGAAGGGGTCGGCCGGTGACGGGCTAGGCTCGGCGGCATGTTCTGGCCGATGTTCGCGATCGCTGTGGGGTTCCTGGGGCTCGCCGTTCTCGGGGTGCTCGCCGTCCGGGTCTTCCTGGAGGCGCAGCGCCTGGGAAGGCAGGTCACGGACTCGGCGCGGCGTATCAACCGGGCCGCCGAGGACCTGGAACGGGCCGCCGCGCACACAGCACGCTCTGTCGATGCGCTGTGAGTGCCCGGCGGCTCTTCTGTGAGTCCATGGGTTGATGTGTTTTGGGCGACTTCGCCCTGTCACCTTGTCGGTGTCGGCAGGTACGCTGCTGATCGCGGCCGGAAAACGAGGCCCGGACCGCAAACCGGGAGTACGCACAGGGATTGCCTCAGGTTTACCCCCGAGCGTTACGATCGCTGTGAACACGACGGTCGGACACCTGTCCGAACGATCGGACAGCACCCCCACCCAGCCGCCTCGGTGAGAAGGTAAAGACTTATGTTCGGAAGGCTCGGAGCTCCCGAGATTATTCTCATCCTCGTCGTCATCATCCTGTTGTTCGGCGCGAAGAAGCTTCCGGACATGGCGCGCTCGCTCGGCAAGTCCGCGCGCATCCTGAAGAGCGAGGCCAAGGCGATGAAGTCGGAGGGCCAGGAAACCGCCCCCGCCGGTCCGCCGCACACCGACGAGCAGCCCCCGGCACAGCGCACCATCCAGGCCGCCCCCGGTGACGTGACGAGCTCACGCCCGGTCACCGAGCCGACGGACACGACCAAGCGCTGACGCTGACGCAAGGCCGGATACCTCCGGCCTGCCGCACGAGATGAGGACGTGGGTTGCTCAAGTCCGCCCGCAACAAGGAGGAGAAGGAGAGGGATCCCGAGGGGCGGATGCCCCTCGTCGAGCATCTCCGTGAACTCCGCAACCGGGTCGCGAAGGCCTTGCTGGCCATCGTGATCGTCACGGTCGTGGCCGCCTTCTTCTACAACGACATCATCAACCTCTTCACGAAGCCGGTGCTCGACTCGGTCGGATGCCCGTCGTCCTTCTCAGAGCTGGCGAAGCAGCAGACCCAGGGGGACAACCCCTGCGCGCAGATCACGATCAACGGCCTGCTCGCGCCCTTCACGCTCGCGCTGAAGGTGTCGCTCATGGCCGGTGTCGTGCTCGCCTCGCCGATCTGGCTCTACCAGCTCTGGGCGTTCGTCGCCCCGGGTCTGCACAAGAGCGAGAAGAAGTACGCGTACGCGTTCGTCGCATCCGGTGTCCCGCTGTTCCTCGGCGGTGCCTACTTCGCCTACCGGGTCCTCCCCACCACCGCGAAGGTCCTGATGGAGTTCACGCCGTTCGGCGTGGACAACCTGCTCCCGCTGGACGACCTGCTCGACCTCGTCACGCGCATGGTGCTGGTCTTCGGTCTCTCCTTCGAGCTGCCACTGCTGCTGATCATGCTCAACCTCACCGGGATTCTCACCGGTAAGCGCATGGCCGGCTGGTGGCGCGCCATGATCATGGGCATCACGGTCTTCGCGGCGGTCGCGACGCCCAGTACGGACCCGCTGACCATGCTGGCGCTCGCCGGACCGATCTGGGTCCTGTACTTCGGCGCGGTGGCGTTCTCGCTGGTGAACGACCGGCGCAAGCGTCGGCGCGACGAGGCGGGACCGGGTGACGACGAGGCCTCCGACCTGGACCTCACCCCGGAGGACATCGGCGAGATCGAGACCGTCTCCGCCAGCCGGGCCCTGCCCGAACAGGCGGGCACGGACCGGGTCAACGGCTACGACGACGTGACCTGAGGCTCCTTCTCACCACCCCGACGCGGAAGCGGCCGGGGCGCCTGCCCGGCGCCCCGGCCGCTTCCTGTTGCCTGAGCTGCGTGGATCCCGGGTTTCACAGGCATCGATCCGGATAATGATCGTCCTGTTGTCAGTGGGGGCCGGTAGTCTCGAAAGCACGATGACAGAGGACCTCTCACCGGCCGAGCGGTATGCGGCAGCACGCAAGCGCGCTGTCGAGCAGGCCACCGCACTCGCGTCCTTCCGCGAGATGTACGACTTCGGCCTCGACCCCTTCCAGATCGAGGCCTGCCAGGCGCTCGAAGCGGGGAAGGGCGTGCTGGTGGCCGCCCCCACCGGTTCGGGCAAGACGATCGTCGGCGAGTTCGCCGTCCACCTCGCCCTCCAGCAGGGCAAGAAGTGCTTCTACACGACGCCCATCAAGGCCCTGTCGAACCAGAAGTACTCGGACCTGTGCCGTCGTTACGGCGCGGACAAGGTCGGTCTGCTCACCGGCGACAACAGCGTCAACTCCGATGCCCCGGTGGTCGTGATGACCACCGAGGTGCTGCGGAACATGCTGTACGCGGGCTCGCAGACCCTTCTCGGCCTCGGCTATGTGGTGATGGACGAGGTGCACTACCTCTCCGACCGCTTCCGCGGCGCCGTGTGGGAGGAAGTGATCATCCACCTCCCCGAGTCGGTCACCCTTGTCTCGCTGTCGGCGACCGTGTCCAACGCCGAGGAGTTCGGCGACTGGCTCGACACCGTGCGCGGCGACACCCAGGTGATCGTCTCCGAGCACCGGCCCGTGCCCCTGTTCCAGCACGTGCTCGCCGGACGCCGGATGTACGACCTCTTCGAGGAGGGGGAGGGCAGCAGGAAGGCCGTCAACCCCGACCTCACCCGGCTCGCGCGGATGGAGGCCCAACGGCCCTCCTTCCAGGACCGCAAACGCGGGCGCGCCATGCGTGAGGCCGACCGTGAGCGGGAGCGCAGATCGCGCTCACGCGTGTGGACGCCGGGACGCCCCGAAGTCATCGAACGGCTCGACTCCGAGGGCCTGTTGCCCGCCATCACGTTCATCTTCAGCCGCGCGGCCTGCGAAGCCGCCGTACAGCAGTGCCTGTACGCGGGACTGCGGCTGAACGACGACGCGGCGCGGGAACGGGTGCGGGCCATCGTCGAGTCGCGCACCGCGTCCATCCCCACCGAGGACCTGCACGTCCTGGGGTACTACGAATGGCTGGAAGGCCTGGAGCGAGGCATCGCCGCCCACCACGCGGGCATGCTGCCCACGTTCAAGGAGGTCGTCGAGGAACTCTTCGTACAAGGCCTCGTGAAGGCCGTCTTCGCCACCGAGACCCTCGCGCTCGGCATCAACATGCCCGCCCGCTCGGTCGTGCTGGAGAAGCTCGTCAAGTGGAACGGCGAACAGCACGCCGACATCACCCCCGGCGAGTACACCCAGCTGACCGGCCGCGCCGGCCGTCGAGGCATCGACGTCGAGGGTCACGCTGTCGTGCTGTGGCAGCGCGGTATGAGCCCCGACCACCTGGCGGGACTGGCGGGCACGCGCACGTACCCGCTGCGCTCCAGCTTCAAGCCGTCGTACAACATGGCGGTCAACCTGGTGGAACAGTTCGGCCGGCACCGCTCGCGCGAACTGCTGGAAACCTCGTTCGCGCAGTTCCAGGCCGACAAGTCGGTCGTCGGGATCTCCCGGCAGGTGCAGCGCAACGAGGAGGGACTGGACGGCTACAAGGAGTCCATGACCTGCCATCTGGGCGACTTCGAGGAGTACGCGCAGCTGCGCCGCGAACTCAAGGACCGCGAGACCGACCTGGCCAGGCAGGGCGCCGCCCAGCGGCGTGCCGAGGCCGCCGTCGCGCTGGAGAAGCTCAAGCCCGGTGACATCATCCACGTCCCCACGGGCAAGTACGCGGGCCTCGCGCTCGTCCTGGACCCGGGGCTGCCCGCCGGCCGGTCCAACGGCCATCGCGGCTTCGAGCAGCACGACGGCCCACGCCCGCTGGTGCTGACGGCCGAACGGCAGGTGAAGCGGCTGGCGTCCATGGACTTCCCGGTGCCCGTCGAGGCGTTGGAGCGGATGAGGGTCCCCAAGTCCTTCAACCCGCGTTCACCGCAGTCCCGTCGCGACCTCGCGTCCGCGCTGCGCACCAAGGCCGGGCACATCCCGCCCGAGCGGGCCCGCAAGCAGCGGTCCCAGGCGGCCGACGACCGAGAGATCGCCCGGCTGCGCACCGAGATCCGCGCCCACGCCTGCCACGGCTGCAACGACCGTGAGGACCACGCCCGTTGGGCGGAGCGCTACTACCGGCTGCTGCGCGACACCTCGCAGCTGGAACGGCGCATCGAGGGCCGCACGAACACCATCGCCCGTACGTTCGACCGCATCGTCGCCCTGCTCACCGAGCTGGACTATCTGCGCGCCGACGAGGTGACCGAGCACGGCAAGCGGCTCGCCCGGCTCTACGGCGAGCTGGATCTGCTGACGAGTGAATGCCTGCGCGCGGGCGTGTGGAACGGGCTGTCGCCCGCCGAACTCGCCGCGTGCGTCTCGGCATTGGTGTACGAGTCCCGGGCAGCCGACGACGCCATGGCGCCGAAGGTGCCGTCCGGCAAGGCCAAGGCCGCGCTCGGCGAGATGGTCCGTATCTGGGGCCGGCTCGACGCGCTGGAGGAAGAGTTCCGGATCACCCAGAGCGAGGGCGTCGGCCAGCGCGAACCCGACCTCGGCTTCGCCTGGGCGGCCTACGAGTGGGCGTCCGGCAAGGGCCTCGACGAGGTGCTCCGCGAGGCGGAGATGCCGGCCGGCGACTTCGTGCGGTGGTGCAAGCAGGTCATCGACGTCCTCGGACAGATCTCGGCCGCGGCGCCGGTCTCCGGCGGCGAGTCGTCGACGGTCGCGAAGAACGCGCGCAAGGCCGTGGAGGGGCTGTTGCGGGGGGTTGTGGCCTACTCGTCGGTCGGCTGAGCGAGCGGAGCAAACAGAGTGGGCTGAGCGGCGGCGAACGACAGGGCGCCCGTCCGGGGCGGTTTCCCCGCGGCTCGGTCACTCCGCCGCCCACCTACCCGTCGTCCGGTCGCCCTGTCGTCGGTGGTGGTGGTCAGGGGCGGCTGTTGAGGTACGCGCGCCAGCCGCCGTACGTCGTGATGTCCTCGGCGCCTTCGAGGGCGGCCGGTTCGCAGAGAAAGCCGGGTACGTGAGTGCCGTCGGCGAGTTCGACGCGGCCCAGCGTCATCGGGCGGGGGAGGGCGGCGAGGAAGCGGCCGAGGCCTTCGGCGGGGAGGCGCCATACCTCGGCCGCGATGGCCGCTCCGCCGGCTTCGCCTTCCCCTTCGCCTACGTGGACGAGGCCCGGCTTCGGCGGGGTCGTGGGGAGGGCGTGCAGACGGTAGACGGGGGCCGTCGTGGTCGCACGTTCCAACCGGGCTCCCAGAGCCAGGAGCTGGGGGTTCAGCGGCTGGCCCGCGAGATGCGCGCCGACCACCGCGAGGCGGGCCTCGGGCTGGATCAGGTGGGCGATCGTGGCGAGCCGGTCGTCGGTGAACGCCGGGCCGATCAGCATCACGCCGAACGGGAACCCGTCGACCTCGCCCGCGGGAACGGCCACCGCGGCCAGGTCGAAGAGGTTGGTGGAGTTGGTGAAGCGGCCCAGCCGGGCGTTGGCGCCCAGCGGGTCGGCGGCGACCTCGGCGAGAGTCGGGTGACCGGGGGCCGTGGGCAGCAACAGGGCGTCGGCGTCGGCCAGTTCCGCGACAGCGCGGGTGCGCAGGGCGGCCAGCCGCTCCTGGTCGGCGTAGAGCTGGTGGGCGGGGATGTCGCGGGCGCCGGTGATGATGCCGGCGACGGTGGGGTCCAGGGTCGCGGCGGCTTCGCCACCCTCGGCGAGCAACTTGTCGACAAAGGCGCCCACCGCTGTGTAGCGCTCCGCGACGAACGCGCCCTGGTACAGCATCGCGGCGGCCTCGGTGAAGGGGGTGAGGTCGAGCGTACGCACGGAGACGCCGGCGGTGCGGAGCTGGGTCACCGCCGTCTCGTACGCCTGTGCCCAGCCCGGGTCGAGTTCGCCGAGTTGGGCGAGCGGCGGGACCGCCACGCGCCAGGGGCCCGGGGCGCGTTGGGGAAGGGGCGGGAGGTCGCGGGCGGGTGGGGACACCATGTGCGCGAGTGCCTGCTCGGCCTCGGGGAGCGTCCGGGCGAAGACGGTCACACAGTCGAGGGAGGCGCAGGCCGGGACGACACCGGTGGTGGGGACCAGGCCGCGGGTGGGCTTGAGGCCGACGATGCCGTTGAAGGCGGCGGGGACGCGGCCGGAGCCGGCGGTGTCGGTGCCGAGGGCGAAGTCGACGAGGCCCAGCGCCACGGCGGTGGCGGAGCCGGAACTCGAGCCGCCGCTGATGCGGGTGGGGTCGTGGGCGTTGCGGACGGGGCCGTAGGGGGAGCGGGTGCCGACCAGGCCGGTGGCGAACTGGTCGAGGTTGGTGGTGCCGAGCAGGAGGGCGCCGGCGTCTTTGAGGCGGGCGACGACCGGGGCGTCGGCCTCCGGGTGGTAGGCGTAGGCCGGGCAGCCGGCGGTGGTGGGGAGGCCCTGGACGTCGATGTTGCCCTTGGCGGCGAAGAGTTTGCCGGCCAGGGGGAGGGGGTCGCCTGCGGCGAGGCGGGCGTCGATGCGGGTGGCTTCCGCTTCGACCTCTGCGAGAGGGCGCAGGTCGATCCAGACCTCGGGGCGGTCTACGGCGGCGATGCGGGCGTAGGCGATGCGGACTCTGGTGAGGGTGAGGGTGAGGGTGGGGGTCGGCATCGGTGCTCCTTGGGGGCTGTGGTTGTTTCTTCGCCCCCGCCGCCCCTACCCGTCCCATCCCTGGGGCTCCGCCCCAGACCCCGCTCCTCAAACGCCGGAGGGGCTGGATGATGCCGGCCGGGGCTTGATCCTTCAGCCCGTCCGGCGTTTGAGGACGAGCGCGTTCAGCGCGAAGGGGGGTCTGGTGGGCGCAGCCCCCAGTGATGGGACGGGTAGGGGCGGCGGGGGCGGATGTCAGGTGGTCGGTGTCAGGACGATCAGGGCCGTGCCAGCTTCCACCTGGGCGCCCGGTCTGGTCAGGATCTCGTGGACCACTCCTGATATCGGGGCGTGCACCCTGGATTCCATTTTCATGGCTTCCAGGGCCAGGAGCGGCTGGCCCGCTGTCACCTCGTCGCCCGGCGACACGTTCAACTGCCACACCGACGCGGCGAATTCAGCCTCGATCAGGTGCCCCCCGGCCGGTACCGTCACCTCGGGGGAGGGGGCCGGAGGCCCCGTCGCCGCTTCCGCCCTCGTGAACTCGCCCGCCGCTTCCCACGCGTCCCGTTCCGTCGAGAAGGCCGCGCCCTGGCGGGTGCGGAACTCCGCGATCGACTCGGCGTTCTCCGTCAGGAACTCCTCGTACTCCGCCAGGGAGAAGACGCCCTCCTCGATGCGGGGGACGAAGCGGCCCGAGGTGATGTCGGCGCGCAGTTCGAGGAGTTCGTCCGGCTCGACGGCGTACCACTTGATGCGGTCGAAGAATCGCAGCAGCCACGGTGAGCCCGGTTCGAACGCGCCGCGCTGCTGCCAGCCCGACCACACCTGGGTCGTGCGGCCGACGAACTGGTAGCCGCCGGGGCCCTCCATGCCGTAGACGCACAGGTAGGCGCCGCCGATGCCCACCGAGTTCTCCGCCGTCCAGGTGCGGGCGGGGTTGTACTTCGTCGTCACCAGGCGGTGGCGGGGGTCCAGCGGGGTGGCCACCGGGGCGCCCAGATAGACGTCTCCCAGGCCCAGTACGAGGTACTCCGCCTCGAAGACCGTGCGGTACACGTCGTCGACCGAGTCCAGTCCGTTCACGCGGCGGATGAACTCGATGTTCCACGGGCACCAGGGGGCGTCGTCGCGGACGCCGGCCATGTAGCGGGCGATCGCCTCCCGGGTCGCCGGGTCGTCCCAGGAGAGGGGGAGGTGGACCGTGCGGGAGGGGACCGTGAGGCGGTCCGCGGGGGGCAGGGCGGTCGCCGTCTGCCGTATGGCGGCGAGTAGTTCGGGCTGGGGGAGCAGGGCCGGGTCCGCCTGGATCTGGAGGGAGCGGATGCCCGGCGTCAGATCTGTGACCCCGTCGAGGTCCAGTTCCGTCACTGCCTCCATCAGGGCGTGGACGCGCATCCGGAGCGCCAAGTCGAGCTGCATGGGTCCGAATTCGACCAGCAGATTGTCGTCGCCGCTGCGGCGGTAGGTGATGTCACCGTCCCGGGCCAGTACGCCCCCGTCCACAATCGCCGCCCGCCGTACGCCCGTTGTGTCCACCGGAGCGAAGCGGACAGTGTCGCCGGGGCGCAGTTGGCCCAGTTTCCAGCGTTCCGTGCTGAGGACGGTCGCCGGGCACACGAAGCCGCCGAGGGAGGGACCGTCCGGGCCCAGCAGGACCGGCATGTCGCCCGTGTAGTCGACGGCGCCCACGGAGTACGGCGTGTCGTGGATGTTGGACGGGTGCAGGCCCGCCTCACCACCGTCGGTGCGCGCCCAGCGGGGCTTGGGACCGACCAGCCGTACGCCCGTGCGGGCCGAGTTGAAGTGGACCTTCCAGTCGGCCGCGTAGAAGTCGTGGATGTCCTCCTCGGTGAAGAACTCCGGTGCCGCGTGCGGGCCTTCGACGGCGCCGATGTGCCAGGGCGAGGCGAACTCCGGGCGATCGGCCGGTGGAACCGGCGCCCCCGACTCCGTCGCCGTTCCGCCGTGCAGGACGTCGCCGGTGCGCAGCGCCCGGCCGCCGTGCCCGCCGAACCTGCCCAGGGTGAAGGTGGCCGCGCTGCCGAGGAACGGCGGTACGTCCAGGCCGCCGCCCGCGAAGAGCACGTACGTCCGCAGGCCCTGTTCCGACGGGGCGCCGATCGCCAGTACGGCACCCGCCGGTACCGTCACCGGCTCCCACTGCGCGACCGGCGTGCCGTCCAGCGTGACCGGTGTCGGGGCCCCGGTCACGCACACCGTCGTGGGGTGTGTGAACCTCAACGCCGGGCCCTGGAGGGTGCATTCGAGGCCGGGGGCGCCCTCGTCGTTGCCCAGGGCGCGGTTGCCGAGCCGGAAGGAACGGTCGTCCATCGGGCCGCACGGAGGCACGCCCACCTGCCAGTAGCCGGTGCGGCCCGGCCAGTCCTGGACGGTGGTGAGCGTCCCGCCGGAGACGACCTCGACACGCGCGGTCGGGTCGCTCACTCCGGCCAGGGTCGCCGTCGAGTGCGTCGCGGAGCGGAAGTCCCGGTTCGCCAGCGCCGCCCGTACCAGGCCCAGGTTCGTCTCGATGCCGTCGACCCGGATGCGGGCCAGCGCCTCGTCGAGTCGGCGCAGCGCGTGCGCCCGGTCGGCGCCGTACGCGATCACCTTCGCGAGCATCGGGTCGTACGACGTGGTCACCTCGGTGCCCGTCTCCACCCAGCCGTCGATCCGCACCCCGCCCGGGAACTCCACCCGCGTCAACAGGCCCGCGCTGGGCCGGTGTTCGCGGGAGGGGTCCTCGGCGTAGACACGGGCCTCGACGGCGTGACCGCGGGGGGTGCCAGGATCCCGTACGACGTCCCGCTCACCGCGGGCCAGTCGCAGCATCCAGGCGACGAGGTCGACGCCGTAGATCTCCTCCGTGACCGGATGTTCCACCTGGAGCCGGGTGTTGACCTCCAGGAAGTACGCCTCCTCACGGGCGGCGTCGTACACGAACTCCACGGTTCCGGCGGAGCGATAGCCGACCGATGCGCACAAGCCACGGGCAGCGTCGGCAAGTTGGGTGCGTACATGCGCGGGGATCCCGGGCGCCGGGGCCTCCTCCACCACCTTCTGGTTGCGGCGCTGGAGTGAGCAGTCGCGGTCGCCGAAGGTGACGACCCGGCCCTCGCTGTCGCCGAAGACCTGTACCTCGACATGGCGGGCGCGTTCGACGAGCCGTTCCAGGAAGACGCCGGCCGAGGAGAAGGAGGCGGCGGCGACGCGCTGCACCCGCTCCCAGGCGTCGGCGAGTTCGGCGGCCGAGGCGCAGGCCGACATGCCGATGCCGCCGCCCCCGCCGGTCGCCTTGAGCATCACGGGATAGCCGATGGCGGCGGCCTGTTCGTACGCCTCGTCGAGGGAGGCCAACAAGCCCGTGCCCGGCGCCAGCGGCACCCCCGCCGCCTCGGCCGCCGCCCGGGCCGTGTGCTTCGCGCCGAACAGCTCCAGCTGACCCGGCGTAGGCCCCACGAACACGATCCCGGCGGCCTCGCAGCGCCGAGCGAAGTCGGCGTCCTCGGACAGGAAGCCGTACCCGGGATGGATCGCCCCCGCGCCCGTCACCTTGGCCGCCGCCAGCACCAGGTCGGCGTCGAGATACGACTCTTTCGCGGGCGCCGGCCCGAGCCGGACCGCCTCGTCGGCGAGCCGGACGTGCGGGGCGGAGCGGTCGGGGTCGGAGTAGACCGCGACCGTGCGCAGGCCCAGCTCCCGTGCCGTACGGATGATGCGCACGGCGATCTCGCCCCGGTTGGCGACCAGCAGCGTGTCGAAGGTCATTCCGGGCCCGCCTCGGTGATGGTCATCTCCACCTCGGTCGGGTCGAAGCCGTTGCAAGGGTTGTTGATCTGGGGGCAGTTGGAGACGAGGACCAGGACATCGCACTCGGCGCGGAGCGTGAGCGAGAGCCCAGGCGCCGAGAGGCCGTCGACGATGCCGAGCGTGCCGTCCTTCTCCACCGGCACGTTCATGTACCAGTTGATGTTGGAGACCAAGTCCCTTTTGCCCAGGCCGTGTTTGGCGCCTTCGGCGAGGAAGTTGTCCACGCACGCGTGCTGCGACCAGGTGTGGTGGCCGTACCGCAGGGTGTTCGACTCCTTGGAGCAGGCGCCGCCGACCGTGTCGTGGCGGCCGATGTCGTCGGCGGACACGGTCATCAGAGGCGTGTGCTCGTTCGACATCAGGACGCTGCCCGTGGTGAGGAAGATGCCGCCCTGCGCGTGGATCGTGTCGGGCGCGCTGTAACGCACGGACGTGTCGTGGGCGTCGTAGACGAGGAAGTCGACGGCCTGGTTGCCGTGCAGGTCGGTGATGGTCAGTGTCCCGCCGGCGCGGACGACGGACGACCAGGCGGCACGGGCCGGAACAACGGTCTTCCGGACGATCGGTGTGGTCATGCGAGCCCCCTCGCGGCAAGGAATTCGGCGGTGTTCAGGAACGCGCGGCGGCCTTCGGGCGTGGCCTCCCACAGGGGGTCGCCGGGGCGGGTGGCCTCGGCGCGCCAGGCCAGCACCTCCAGCGGGGTGCTGACGTAGTCGTCGCGCGGGTCTGCGGGGTGCGGGACGTTCGCGATCAGCACCGTGAGGTCCTGCTCGGCGCGCAGTGTCACACTGCCGCCCGGTCCGGCCGAGCCGGTGAAGTCGAGGGCGCCGTCCTCGCCTGCCTCCACGCCCTGGAAGAAGGAGAGCGAGGGCGGCAGATCGCGCGGCTGGAGGCCGTTCTTGGCCGCGGCCAGCTTGAACAGCTCACGGCCGGCGGGGGAGGGCGACTGGGGGGTGCCGTCGCCGTACCGGTTCGTGTTGCGTACGAGGGTCGAGGTGCCGCAGAGCGCGTCGTGGCGCCCGGAGGTGTCGGCGACCAGCGTGGCGAGGACACGGCCCTGGTCGGACAGGAGCAACTGTCCCTCGCCGAGATAGGCGTTCCACTGCACCTTGACCGTGTCGGCGACGTTCAGCCGCTCCCAGGGCCGGTCCGCGACGAAGAGCAGTAGATGGGCGCAGGCGTCACCGCGCAGGTCGGTCAGGCGCAGCTCGGTGCCGCGGGCCAGCACCCGGTGCGTGTAGTTACCGCCGGCCACGGTCTCGGCCCACACCAGATGGCCGGCCGCACAGGGCGGCGCCGGCCAGTCGGCGGCCGGGACGACGGGCATGGCCTCGGCCTGGGCGCCCTCCTGGGCGCGGGCGTGGTCGCGGGCTCCGTACGTGGTCGATGTCCCCATCGGGGGTCCTCCGGCTCCGAAGTCGTACTGCTTCTCGTGGTCCTTGTGCCTGTCCTGCTGCAGAGTTTCTGTCGCTCGACAGAAATTAGGCGGGCGGCGAGACACGGCAGTTGCCCGTGCGTTTCCACCCGGTTACCGATTGCTCACGAAGATCGCCGGACGGGGTGGTGTGCGAGGATCGAACGCATGGGAACGACGGGCGGGCCGGGCGGACGGCGGGTCGGCAGACCGCGGGCCGCACAGCGGCCGGACAGTGGGCTCGCCCCGCGGGCCGAACTGCTCACCGCGGCCGCCGAGTTGTTCACCACCCGGGGCTACGCGGCCACCACCACCCGGACCATCGCCGAGCGGGCGGGGATGCGTCAGGCGTCCATGTATCACTACGTCTCCGGCAAGGAGGAGCTGCTCGCCGAGCTCCTGGAGTCCACCGTCACCCCCTCGTTGACGTACGCCCGCGGGCTGCTCGCCGACGACGCGACCCCGGCCGAGGACCGGCTGTGGGAGCTGTGCCGCACCGACGTCGAGCTGCTCTGCGGCGGCCCGCACAACCTCGGCGGTCTCTACCTCCTTCCCGAGGTGCGCGCCGAACGCTTCGCCGGCTTCCACGCCGTGCGGGCCGAACTCAAGGACACCTACCGGCAGTTGCTCGCGGCGACGGCCGCCGGGAGCGCGCTCGCCAAGAGCGAGCTGGATCTGCGGACGGATCTGCTCTTCGGGCTCATCGAGGGCGTCATCCTCGTGCACCGCTCCGACCCCGAGCGCCCGGTTTCCGCCTTCGCTGAAGCCACGGCGGACGCGGCGCTGCGCATCGCCGGTATCTGAGACTCAAGACGGCTCCCGGGGCTCCGGAGGCCTGCATTCACCCGTCACGGTGAGTGGTTTTCGTACGCTCATGCGTCGTAACGCATCGTGTGCGATTGCATCCGTAGCGTGCAAATGGGCCGAGAGTACTCCAGTTGCGAGGGGTATTTCAGAGGCTTGCGGAATATGACACGGCGTTGATCCGGTCGGACTAAGCTCGCCCGCAGCGCACCGAGTTGGGATGTATTCGTGCGCTTGTTCGCAAAAATACCGAAGATCCAGACAGTTCCCAGACGTACCCCACAGCAAGCTCCCCCAACCCCAGCCGATTTGTCTCAGAGGGCATACATGGTGAGTGTTCAAACGCCTCCCGGTGGCCGTGAACTTCCCTACGCGCGCGTGCTGTTGCTACCTGCCATAGCAATGGCCGGGGCGACCGGAGCCGCCGTCGCCCTGGTGACGGGGCCGGCCCGGGCCGCCGTCGGCTGGTTCGGAGCCGTGGCCACGGTGCTGGTCGTCGCGGTCGCCGCCGAAGCGGTCCGCCGCGGCCGTAGCGTCCGCAACCTGCGTGCGGAGCACGCCCGTCACACCGCGTATCTGGAACGGCGTATCGCCGCCCACGACGAGGACTTCGAGTGGTTCGGCAAGGAAGTCCTGCCGTACGCGCTCCAGGTGCTGCGCGGTGTCGGTTCACCCACAGGGGTGATTCGCGAACTAAGTGGGCCGGACTCTCCGTACCGCGAACTCCCGGTACCGCAGCGCAAGCTGCTGGAGAAGGTCCTGGAGATCATCGACCGCGAGGAGGCCATGCGGGACGGATCGCAGCGCGCGTTCGTCAGCATCGCCCGGCGTGTTCAGGCGATCGTCCACCAGCAGGCCAACGAACTCCGGGAGATGGAGGAGGACCACGGCCGCAACCCCGAGGTCTTCGACGACCTCCTGCGCATCGACCACGGCACCGCGCTGATCGGCCGCCTCGCCGACTCCATCTCCGTGCTCGGCGGTGGCCGGCCCGGACGCCAGTGGCCCCAGCCCGTCGCGCTGTACAGCGTGCTGCGCGGAGCGATGTCCCGGATCCTGGAGTACCGCCGCATCGATCTGTCCTCCATCGCGAAGGTCAACGTCGACGGCAACTCCGTCGAGCCGCTCATCCATGCGGCAGCCGAACTCCTCGACAACGCCACGCGCTACTCGCCGCCCCACACCAAGGTGCATGTCACCGCGACCGAGGTGCAGACCGGCATCGCCATCGAGATCGAGGACGCCGGCGTCAGCCTCAGCGAGGAGTCACGCAAGCGCGCCGAGGACATGATCGCCCGCGCCCAGGCCGGGTTCGACCTCAACGACCTCGGTGAGTCCCCGCGGCTCGGCCTGGCGGTCGTGGGGCGCCTCTGCGAGTCGTACAAGATGCAGATCTCGCTCAGGCCGTCCGCGTACGGCGGTGTCCGCGCCGTTCTGGTCGTGCCGTCCGACATGCTCACCAGCGACCCCGCCCCGGGCTTCGCCCACGGCATCGGTGCCACCGCCGCACCCAAGATCGAACTCGGCGCGCTGGAAGGCCCCAAGCGCCCGCCCAAGAAGCGCCGCCCCACGACGGGCCCGCGGATCCCGGCGTCGGTCTCCATGGAGGACGACATCCCGGAGGTCACCGAGTGGACCGAGAACGGTCTGCCGCAGCGCCGCAGCCGGGTCAAGACCCCGCTCAGCGAGCGGTACGCCCGTTCCAGGGCCGCCGAGGCCGAGATGGACGCAGACCCGGAGCTTCGGAAACTGTGGCAGCCCGAGTCGCTGAAGAAGGACAAGGAAGACGAGCCCCTGCCGGGCCTGTGGGTCGAGGCGTTCATGGAGGGCCTCAAGGGCGACCCGGACCCCACGGCCTTCACCAGGAACCCCGACGACCCGACGACGTTCTCGGATCACCCGGACGACGCGGTCGACTTCACCGCCTTCCCGGCCGCCGGCTCCAGAGCCCCCGGCGGCCACCCGGACGACCGGGCGGCCTTCGGCGGCCGCCGGGAAGACCCGACCGCATCCAGCGCGACCAACCAGCAGCCGGCCCACGCCGAGGCCGACGACGAGGGGGACCTCAAGTGATCTCGCAGCGAGCCAACTTCGACTGGATGCTCAAGGAGCTCGCCGACGGCGTACCGGGCGTCCAGCAGATCGTGGTGCTCTCCGCCGACGGCCTCCGCATCGCCCGCTACGGCGGCGACCCCGACGCCGCCGACCGTGTCGCCGCCGCCTGCGCCGGACTGCAGAGCCTCGCGGGAGCTGTCGCGCACGAGATCCCGGACAGCGACGGCACGATGCGCATGGTCATCATCGAGGTCACCGGCGGTTACTTCTACCTGATGGCCGCCGGCCCCAACGCCTACCTCGCGGTCCTCGCCAACGTGGTCGCCGAACCCGGCAACATGAGCAACCACATGCGCGACCTCGTCATCCGGATCGGCGCTCACCTCACCAGTCCGCCCCGGCGGAACGGGCAGACCGTATGACTCCTCCGCAGCGCCGACGGCGCTACCCGATCAAGCAGGAGCCCCCGCCGGAGTCTCTCCCGCAGAGCGCGGCCGGTGTGGAGGGCGGGGCAGGTCAGGAGGGCGCGAAGGGCAAGGAAGGGGAGCGGAAGAACCCCGAACGGCTCTATGTGCTCACCGGCGCGACCCAGGGCGGCGAGCGCGCCTCCCTCGACCTCGTCACGTTAATCGTGGCGTGCGCCGAACCCCCGCCCGCCGCCCCGCCGGAGCAGTCGGCGCTGCTCCGCCTCTGCAAGGCCCCTCTGTCGGTGGCCGAGCTCTCGGCCTACCTCAACCTGCCGTTCAGCGTGGTGACCGTCCTGCTCACCGAGCTGCTGACGGCCGAACTGGTCCAGGCGCGCGATCCGCTCATCAGCCAGTCGCTGGCCGACCGTTCCCTCCTCGAAGCGGTGATGCATGGACTTCAAAAGCTCTGACACCATCACGGGTCCACGGACCGAGGACCGGCTGCCGCACTCCACCCAGGCCGCGGTGAAGATCGTGATCGTGGGCGGTTTCGGCGTCGGCAAGACGACCATGGTCGGCTCGGTCAGCGAGATCAGGCCGCTGACCACCGAAGAGACCATGACGCAGGCCGGCATCGGAGTCGACGACAACTACGGCTCCGATTCCAAGACCGCCACCACCGTGGCCATGGACTTCGGCCGCATCAGCATCACCGACCAACTGGTGCTGTACCTGTTCGGCACCCCCGGCCAGGAACGCTTCTGGTTCCTGTGGAACGGGCTGTTCGAAGGCGCGCTCGGTGCTGTCGTCCTGATCGACACCCGGCGCCTGGAAGTCAGCTTCGACGTCATAGGGCGCCTGGAGGAGCGCGGCGTACCTTTCGTCATCGCCGTCAACTCCTTTCCGGACGCGCCCCGTTACCCGATCGAGGACCTGCGCGCGGCTCTCGACCTGGCCCCGGAGATCCCCATCGTGGAGTGCGACGCACGGCGGCGGGCTTCCAGCAGGGACACGCTCATGACGCTGATGCGCTTTCTGCATTCGCTGGAGATGGCGAAGGCGTCTGTCTGAACGCGCTGATCAGCAATCCATATCCAGCACCCCACAACCCGTACATCGGCACCCGTACGGACTGACTCCCCATCAACTCATCTGACACCGGATCCACTTCAGTTTCGGAGCGATCACCGTGACGCCTGAACCCCACTCCTTGACCAGCACGGACGACCCCGCGCTCGGACCGCCTCCCGGCTGCCCCGCACACGGCACGGGCCCTGGCGGGCTGCGTCGGCTCTACGGCCCCGAGGCGGAGGACCTGGGAGCCGTGTACGAGAAGCTCCGTGCCGAACACGGCGCGGTGGCCCCCGCACTGCTCCACGAGGACGTGCCGATCTGGGTGGTGCTCGGCCACGGCGAGAACCTGCACATGGTGAGCACCCCCTCGCAGTACTGCAAGGACAGCCGGTTGTGGACTCCCATGCTGGATGGCACGGTCAAGCCCGACCACCCGCTGATGCCGCACTTCGCCTGGCAGCCCATCTGCGCCCATGCCGAAGGCGATGAGCATCTGCGGCTGCGCGGTGCGGTCACCGGCGCCATGTCGACCATCGACCACCGGGGCATCCGCCGCCATATCAACCGTGCGACCCAGCACCTCGTCAACCAGTTCTGTGAGGACGGCAAGGCCGACCTGGTCGGCCAGTTCGCCGAGCATCTGCCGATGGCGGTCATGTGCGAGATCCTCGGCATGCCCGAGGAGTACGGCGACCGGCTGGTGCAGGCCGCCCGCGACTGCCTCAAGGGCAGCGAGACAGCGCTCGCCAGCCACGCATACCTCATGGAGGTCCTCAGCCGGCTCGCCGTCCGTCGCCGGGCCCAGCCTCAGGAGGACTTCACCAGCCACCTCGTCACGCACCCGGCCGGGCTCACCGACGAGGAGGTCAGGGAACACCTGCGCGTGGTGCTCCTCGCCTCCTACGAGGCCACGGCCAACCTCCTCGCCAACGTGCTGCGCATGGTGCTCACCGAACCGGGATTCCGGGCCCAGCTGAACGGCGGCCAGATGACCGTGCCCGAGGCGGTCGAGCAGTCACTGTGGGACGAGCCGCCGTTCAGCACCGTCTTCGCCTACTTCGCCAAGCAGGAAACCGAGCTGGGTGGCCAGCGCATCCGCAAGGGCGACGGACTCCTCCTCGGCATGGCACCGGGCAACGTCGATCCGCGCGTCCGCCCGGACCTCAAGGCGAATATGCAGGGCAACCGCTCGCACCTCGCCTTCAGCGGCGGCCCTCATGAGTGCCCGGGCCAGGACATCGGCCGCGCCATCGCCGACGTCGGCGTCGACGCACTGCTGACCCGCGTTCCGGACATCCAACTCGCCTGCGGGGAGCACGAGCTGAGCTGGCGGTCGTCCGTCGCGAACCGGCACCTGGTGGAACTGCCGGTGAGGTTCGCGCCGAAGGCCCAGCAGGACGTCATGGAGCGGCCCGCCGTCAACCCGTTGCCGCGGCAGCGACCCAACAACTGGCAGATCAGCTCTGAGCAGGCACAGCCTACGGTTCCGGCACCCGCCGCCCCGGCCCACGAGCCCACTCCGTCGCCTGTGCCCGAACCGGCCCGCCGACCGGGCGTGTTCCGCCGCCTCCTGCGCTGGTGGCGCGGCGAGTGAGCCGACCGGCCACCGCAGTCACCCCGCCCACTCCTCGTACGACGACCAGGCCCGCAGCACCCGCGGGCTGACGAACCGGTGCGCGCGCCCCGTGACCGGATCGGTGAACTCCAGCACCCGCGCCAGCAGTTGGAGCGGGCGCCGGAAGTCACCGGCCGCCACGGGGTCGGTCACCACCGGATAGAGGGGATCGCCGAGGATCGGCACCCCCAACGCGCTCATGTGCACCCGCAGTTGGTGTGTCTGCCCGGTACTCGGTGTCAACCGGTACCGGGCACGCCCGTTCCGGTGCTCAAGCAACTCGACCCGGCTC
Organism: Streptomyces sp. NBC_00576; assembly: GCF_036345175.1. Classification (NCBI taxonomy): domain Bacteria; kingdom Bacillati; phylum Actinomycetota; class Actinomycetes; order Kitasatosporales; family Streptomycetaceae; genus Streptomyces; species Streptomyces sp. NBC_00576. Next base: position 9,089,582 of record NZ_CP107780.1, read on the forward strand.
TCGGCGTTGGGCTCGCCCTCGACCTCGTAGGCCGCCAGCACCCCGCGCTCTTTGACGATCCGGCTGCGCACGGTACGCGGCAGGACCAGCGCGGGATCGTACGGGGCCACCGCCTCGTACTCCTTCGCCACCCGCCTGTCGCGGAACAGCGTCTGGTACGCGCCGCGCTCCTTCGGCCTCACGGTGAACAGCACCAGGCCGGCCGTCAGCCGGTCCAGGCGGTGAGCCGGGCTCAGTGTCGGGATTCCCAGCTGCCGACGCAGCCGCGCCAGGGCTGTCTCGGCGACATGGCTGCCGCGCGGGGTGGTGGCCAGGAAGTGCGGCTTGTCGGCCACTACCACGTGCTCGTCCCGATGCACGACGTCGACCGTGAACGGTACGCGCTCCTCGTCCGGCAGGTCCCGGTGGAACCACACGAACATCCCCGGCACGTACGCCATGTCCCACGGCACCGGGCGCCCGGTGACGTCGACGATGTGTCCCTCGTCGAGCATGGCGTCGATCACCTCGGCCCTGGCTGCGAGCCGCGCCACGAGATAGTCCCGCACGGTCGCCCAGGTGTCCCCGGTCGGCAACCGCACCCGCACTGGATCCACCCCGTCGCGCTGCGGCAGGGGAGAGAGCGGGGGCGGAGTACGGCGTCTCATCACGATCAAGCGTACGTGGCAGTACTGACAGGATGCCGATCACGCTCCAGACCTGGATGGACGAGTGGCGCCAAGCCTGGAGGGAGGGTGTCGCCCCGCGATGTCGGCCATCCCCTGCTGGGCCCTGGACGAGGTCGGCTTCCACCGCCTGGCCTGCGATTCCTCAGCCGTCCGGTGCCATGTGGATCGTCAAGATCCAAGAGCTGTGGATGACATGTCTCCTGGGGCAGGTGCCTGATACCGCGGGGCAATCGTCGTCCAGACGTCAACGGCGGCGAGGTGGTAACGCATCGCTTCAATGACGGACGACAGTTGCTCACGATCGTTGCCGTTCAGCTGCAACTGTTCGCAGAGTGCCGGGAGTTGAGTGCTCACAAGGTGGTCGTACTCCGACTGCCTGGCCGCACGCAGTCGGGTGACCACGGTCGCGGCCTCGTCGACGGAGATGTACAAGAACTTCGCGAATACGAGGACGAAGTTACACGTCTCGTCTTCGTTCTCGACCTCTCGGCGGTAGGAGCGGACGTCGTTGTAGAGAGTTTGAAGGTCTGTCCAGGCGTCCATCAGCGCACGGAACGGGCGGGAGTGGCGCACGCGCGCCGGCACTTCTGCGGCTGCTACGTGCTCGGCAAGGCAGATCCCGACGTGGCCGCCGAACGAGCCGCGGCGGCGGACAAGGTACTCGGCAGGATCAGGGATTCGCCCAATGCACATGCACTCCAGCTCCCAGCACTGGCCGTCGGCATATTCCATCACGGCGCTCTGCATGTTGCGTTTCCAAGCCGTCGACCGGGTTGGCGTCATCCGTAGCCATAAGTCGGCGAGGGACCTCTCTATGGGGTGCTCCGGTATCGCGCGGGAGGTGCCGTCCAGTGGCATGAACAGAGAGAGCCGGTCGACCATGGCCCGCGCCCCTGTGAGGTCGCGCTCAGCTTTGAACGTCCGTACAAACAGCAGGTCGAGGGCAAACATCCACGCGTACAAGTGGTACGCCAGGAACAGCTCGTCCTCTGCCGCGAAGGGATAGCACCACGCAGTGATATCGGCGAGTCCGATGTCCGCCCACTCGTCCGGGTCGGCTGCGAGGGGCAGGAGCCCCATGCTGTACGTCCACTCGTCGCCGTCGCGATTCAGCAGGTCAACGCTCGGGTTCCCCTGCCATGTGTAAAGCGCTCGGAGCGAGGGTGTGCTCATCGTGCTGATCTCCTGTCGGGTGTTCAAGACCTGGCATGAGCGGTAACTCTCAGATCCTTCGGCTTGGACGGAACACGGAACACGGAACTGGACGCTTCCGGGGGTGAGTTCGAGCCGTCAGCGAACACACATGACGGCCAAGTTGACACCCCCGGGCAACCCGGGCGGGAGCAGAGCCTTCCACGATGCCCTCCGGGTGGCGGAGCCGACCAAGTCCGTGAACTACGCGCTGTGCTCCGTACGCTGCGACCGCGGCGTGGCTGAATCGTGCATGAAGAGGGCCCGCTGGCTGAACCGGTCGAGCGGGCCTCATCGACCGTGTGCCGGGTGGCACCGTCGGCCGTGGTCTGCGAGGCGACCGCCGGACGGTGCAGGTGGCTGGTGGCCACCACCGCCACGGCCGTGGCGTCAGCGGCGTGGTCGCGGATCGTCTCCACCTTCCGGTGCGCCTGCGGGTTTAGTCAACTGTTCGACGAGTTGGAGCTTGTGGAAGGCGCCGTCGCGCAGCAGCGCTAAGAGTGCGCCGGGTGGCACCCGGTCCCGCGTTCTCGGTGATCCACTGGATTGCCCGGCCGACGGTGTGTGCATCCGGACACCACCTCCACGGGCCGGGCGCGACACCCTTTCATGCCGTCAATTCGCCCTGAAAAGCCCTTACTTTGGACCATGCGACGGCCTTTGGTCCTCGGAAAGGGCGCCCGACCCCGGCGCATGGAGCTGCCCCGGCGCATGGAGCGGTCCTCCGCTCGCCGGATGCGCGGTTTCACGCTCCGTCCAGTGCGCCGTCAGTGCGCTGTCCGATCTGGGCAACAAGGCTTATTGCGGCGGAAATTGAGCCGGATCCGCGAGAGTCCGAGCAGGTTCTGCGGCAGAGCGCACGCGTCGCGCGCGCTTGAGCCGGTACAGAACTCCGAGTACTACCGTGACCAGCAAGAACAGCACCGTGAACCACTGGAAGTACCAGTGTCCGCCCGCCGGGTCGTACACCGCCGCACGCGGCCAGGCGAGGTTGACGGTCATGAAGAGGCCGTAGAGGAGGGCCAGGACGTTGACGGGGATGCCCCAGCGGCCCAGGGAGAAGAGGGGCTTGCCGGTCTCGTCGGTGCCGTCGGCGGTGAAGGTTCCGCGCAGGCGCTGGACCAGTAGTGGCCCGGTGACCATCGCGTACGCCAGGTACAGCATCACGATGCAGGTGGTGCCGATGGCCAGAAAGGCTTCCGGGGAGGCGAAGTTGAGGAGGAGCAGGGCCGCCGCCAGGACGCCGACGACCAGGGCCGGGGCGCTCGGCATGCCCGTGCGCGGGTTGACCTTGGCCAGGCGGGCCGAGAAGGGCAGCTGGCCGTCGCGGGCCATCGAGAACAGCATCCGGCAGGCCGCCGTCTGGATCGCGAGGGTCGCCACCGCGATCGCCACCACCACGTCGACCAGCAGGGCGCGGCCCACCCCGTCGCCGAGGCTGCTCGTCAGGACGTAGCTCAGGCCCTCGATGCCGAGCCGGCCGTCGGTGAGGCTCGGCGCGGCCAGCAGGCCGGCGAGGATGATCAGGCCGCCCAGCAGGCCCGCCGAGGCGAGCGCGGTGAGGATCGTGCGGGGCGCGGTGCGCCGGGGATTGTGCGTCTCCTCGCTCATCTCGCCCGCGCTGTCGAACCCGATCATCACGTACGCCGCCGTGAACGAGCCCACCAGCAGCGCCCCGGACAGGCCGGACTCCAGTGCCGTACCCGTGTGGAAGGTGATGCCGGGAGTGCGCTTGGAGTGCGTGAACAGGAGCACGATGATCAGAGCGGCGCCGATGATCTCGGCGGTGACGCCGACCCGGTTGATCAGGGACATCACGCGGTTGTCGATGACGTTCACGAAGGTCGTCAGGATCAGGAGGAGCACGCCGAGGATTGCCGCGTTGGCCGCGCCGCTCGCCGAGGTGGGGGCCGGGTCGTCGCCGACCAGCTGGAAGCCGGACCAGATGGCCGGCATGACGACCTGGAGCGCGAGGGCTGCCGCCGCGACCACCACGATCTGCCCGATCACCATGATCCAGCCGGCGAACCAGCCGAAGGTGAGGTTGGAGAGCCGGGACGACCACTGGTAGATCGCGCCGGAGATCGGATAGCGCGCGGCCAGTTCCGCGAAGCACGCGGCGACCAGCAACTGGCCGATCAGCACCGCCGGCCAGGCCCAGAAGAAGACGGGGCCGCCGAACGCGTACCCGAAGGCGAAGAACTGGAAGACGGTCGTCAGAACGGAGATGAACGAGAACCCGGCGGCGAACGAGGCGTACCGGCCGAGGCTGCGGTGCAGTTCCTGGGGGTAGCCGAACTCGGCGAGGGAACGGTCGAGGGACGCGTCCGGCGGATCGGGGCGTACGTCGGAAGAAGTGGTCGTGGTCACGGCGGAACCTGCCTTCGGCGCGGAATTCCTGTCGGGTGACAGAAATTAGGGACGCGCTGTTTCGCAGGGATGTCGCGGCCGTATCCAAGCGGGGCCCAAGTCCTCACGTGCCGGCGGCGGCTCGGCGACCGGGCAACTTGAGGAGGCTCGGCGGCGTGGTGCCGGCTCGGACGACTTTCTCACGCGGTGTCTTCAGGGGCTCGGTGCAGGCATGGTGCGGGGCATGCAGTCGATCTCCACCTTGCTCCCACGAGGCCGTCAACGGGGCTATGGGGGCGGGGAGTTCAAGGCTGGCCGACCGCCCCGACCAGGGAAACCCGCTCGGTCGGGGCGCGGTGTGCCGTCTGTCCGGCTCCAGAAGGGGCCGGACAAGTGGGGCCCGACAAGTGGGGCCCGGACACTCGCGGGCCCCCGCAACTCGTGGCGACGCACGAAAATTCAGGAGGCCGCCGGTTCGGCGGTCTCCTGCTCCGCCTCGACCTGCGCGTTCCAGTCCCGCTTGGACGCCTGCCAGCCGTCCTCGTCGTGACCGAGGCGCCAGTAGCCGGAGATCGAGAGGTCCTCGCGCGGGATCTCGCGCTCCACGCGCAGCAGTCGGCGCAGCTCCTTCACGAAAGCCGCCTCGCCGTGCACGAACGCGTGCACCCGGCCGGCGGGGAACTCCAAGGTGCGTACGGCCTCGACGAGAGCCTGGCCCAGGGGGCGCTCACCGCGGTGCAGCCAGCGCACCTCGACGTCGGAGTCGATCTTCTGCTCCTCCTCGGGGCCGGCGACCTCCACGAAGGCGTACGCCTTTGCGCCGTCGGGCAGCGACTCCAGGGCGCAGGCGATCGCGGGCAGCGCGCTCTCGTCACCGACGAGCAGATGCCAGTCGGCGTCCGAGTCGGGGGCGTACGCGCCGCCGGGGCCGCCGAAGGCCACCGTGTCGCCCGGCTGGACGCGCATCGCCCAGGGGCCGGCCAGGCCCTCGTCGCCGTGCAGAACGAAGTCGAGGGTCAGCTCGCGCAGTTCGGGGTCCCAGGCGCGCACCGTGTAGGTGCGGGTCACCGGCCACTGCTCGCGCGGGAACTCCTCGCGGATGCGCTGCATGTCGAAGGGTTGCGGATAGGTGACGCCCTCGGCAGGGAACAGCAGTTTCACGTAATGGTCGGTGCGGCTGCCGGCCGAGAACTCGGCGAGGCCGTCGCCGCCCAGGACCACGCGTTGCATGTGCGGAGTCAGGCGCTCGGTGCGGACGACCTGCGCGGAGTGGGTCTTCGGAGCCCTGCGTTCCGGGCGCTCTGCCATGACGGCCTCCCTGTTCCTTGCTTAGGCTTACCTAAGTTAGCAGCTCCCTCCGGGAAAGCCCTGTTACCCGAGGCAATTTGTTTCGTAATGACTCTGCAAAACGAGAACAGTGTTCTCTGGGGTGGGGATGTTGTTCTCCCCCTACGAGGGCGTCATGCCTGGTGGTGAGGCACGCGTACATCGTGCCTCGCTCCCGGGGAAGCGGTACCTCACCTTCCGAGCGTCGTGAGCAATCTCTCCAATGAACCCCCAAGTCCCCAGCGGGCGGCGAGCGCGTCGAGCGCCGCTGGGTCGCGGGGAGCATGCGGCACCGCCGTGTTGACGTCCGGCAGCGGGACGTCGCCGGCTACCAGGACGACCTTCGGCGCCACCTCGACGTACGGCCGTGACTCGTCGAGCCGCTTCCGCTGCGACGGCGTCAGCTTCGCCTTCGGGTCGTCGACCGCGGCCATGATCCCGGCCAGGTCGCCGAACTCGGCCAGCAGCTTCGCGGCCGTCTTCTCGCCGATGCCGGGCACGCCCGGCAACCCGTCGCTCGGGTCGCCGCGCAGCAGTGCCAGCTCCGCGTACCCCTTCCCGTCCACCCCATACTTCTCGCGCAGCCACGCCTCGTCGGTCAGTTGCAGAGTGCCCACGCCCTTGAGCGGGTACAGGACGCGCACCCCTCGCGCATCGTCGACCAGTTGGTACAGGTCCCGGTCGCCGGTGACGATGTCGACGGGGCCCTCGGCGCGGCCGGTGAAGGTGCCGATCACATCGTCCGCCTCGTACCCCGCCACGCCCACGCGCGCGATGCCGACCGCGTCGAGTACCGCCTCGATGACCGGCACCTGCGGCGACAGGGTGTCCGGCACCTCCTCCTCGTCCGGCCCCACCTCGCGCTCCGCGGCGACGCGGTGGGCCTTGTACGAGGGGATCAGGTCGACCCGCCACTGCGGACGCCAGTCCGCGTCCATGCATGCCACCAGGTGATCCGGCCGATGGTCCTTGACCAGCCGGTCGATGAATTCGAGCAGTCCGCGCACGGCGTTCACCGGCGTGCCGTCCGGGGCCTTCACGGACTCCGGGACGCCGAAATAGGCGCGGAAATAGAGCGAGGCGGTGTCGAGAAGCATCAGTCGTCCGGTCACGCCTCGCATCATGCCGTACGCCACTGACAGTCACCCCGCGCGCCACTTTCGGGCACCCTCGACGGTCCGCACCCGGCCCCCGCGTTACCTCTGCGAAGGCTTGTGAACTGGCCCACTCCTCCGTTTGCCCATGTCGGGCACGGGCAGGCGCGGCCACGAAGGAACCCGGTTGTTCGCGCAGCCGTCGCAGCCGTCGCAACCGAAAAGACCGACGGAGAAGACCGACCGAGAGCACGACCGAGAGCACGATCGAAAAGCACCACCGAGGAGCACCCTTGTCTTCCAGGCTTGAGACCGAGCATCTGTACAAGGTGTTCGGCAGACGACCCGGCGACGCGGTGACACGGCTCGAACAGGGAGCCGACCGCGATGAACTGCGCGACGACGGCATCACCGCCGCCGTCATCGACGCGTCCTTCGCCGTGGAACCCGGCGAGATCTTTGTCGTCATGGGCCTGTCCGGCTCCGGCAAGTCGACGCTGCTGCGCATGCTCAACGGCCTGCTGGAACCCACCGCCGGACACGTCCGCTTCGACGGCCAGGACCTGACCGCGCTCGGCGACCGCGAACTGCGCGCGCTGCGAGCGAGCAAGATCAGCATGGTCTTCCAGCACTTCGCGCTCTTCCCGCACCGCAGCGTCCGCGAGAACGCCGCGTACGGCCTGTGCGTGCAGGGCGTGCCCCGCGCCGAGCGCGAACGCCGCGCCGACGAGGCGCTCGCCCTGTGCGGTCTGGCCGGCTGGGAGGACTCGTGGCCCGACGAGCTGTCCGGCGGCATGCAGCAGCGTGTGGGCCTGGCCCGCGCGCTTGCCACCGACGCCGACCTGCTGCTCATGGACGAGTCGTTCAGCGCGCTCGACCCGCTGATCCGCCGGGACATGCAGGACCAGCTCCTGGAACTCCAGAAGACCCTCAAGAAGACCATCGTGTTCATCACTCACGACCTCAACGAGGCCATGCGGCTGGGCGACCGCATCGCTGTCATGCGCGACGGCCGCATCGTCCAGACCGGCACCGCGGAGGACATCCTCGTCCGCCCCGCCGACGACTACGTCGCCTCCTTCACCAAGGATGTCGACCGCTCCCGCGTGCTCACCGCGGGTGCCGTCATGGACCCGGAGACCCGCGGCGACGAGGCCGACTGCGACTGCCCGACCGCGACTCCCGACACTCCGTTCACCGAACTGTGCGCGCTCAGCGCCCGTCTGACCCATCCGGTCGCGGTGCTCACCGCGGCCCCGGACCGCGAACTGGTCGGCGTCGTACCGCGACAGCGCCTCGTCGGTTTCCTGGGCGACCGGCCGGGCGACCCCGAGCCCTGCGGCAGCCCGAGTGACCCGGTCGACGCCGACGGGAAGGTGACCACCCGTGCCTAGGCTCCAGCTCGGTGACTGGGTCGACGACGGCGTCAGCTGGCTCGTCGACCACATGTCCTGGCTCTTCGACGCGGTCAAGGCGGTCATGGAGGGCCTGTACGACGGCATCTACGCGGTGCTCACCGCCCCGGAGCCCCTCCTCCTGGCCGGCATCCTCGCGGTCGCCGCATGGTGGCTGCGCGGCCTGGTCGCGGGCGGCCTGGCCTTCGCCGGATTCGCGCTCATCGACTCCATGGCCCTGTGGGACAAGGCCATGTCGACGCTCTCCCTGGTGCTCGTCGCCACCCTGATCGCCCTGGTGATCTCGATCCCGCTGGGCATCTGGGCGGCCCGCTCCAGAACGGTCAGCGCCGTCGTACGGCCCGTCCTGGACCTGCTTCAGACGATGCCGTCGATGGTGCTGCTGATCCCGGCGATCCTGTTCTTCGGCATGGGCGTCCCGGCGGGCGTCGTCGCCACCCTGATCTTCGCTCTCGCTCCCGGCGTACGCATGACCGAACTCGGCATCCGTCAGGTCGACGCCGAACTCGTCGAGGCCGCCGAGGCGTTCGGCACGTCACCCCGCGACACGCTGCTGCGCGTGCAGTTGCCCCTCGCGCTCCCGACGATCATGGCGGGCGTCAACCAGGTCATCATGCTCGGCCTGTCCATGGTCGTCATCGCCGGCATGGTCGGCACCGGCGGGCTCGGCGGCGCCGTCAACGAGGCCATCGGCCAGCTCGACATCGGCCTCGGCTTCGAGGCGGGTCTCGGCATCGTCGTCCTCGCCATCTACCTCGACCGGATGACCGGCGCGCTCGGCACCCAGATCTCGCCGCTGGGCCGCCGTGCCGCCGCCAAGGCCCGCACCGCGGGCACCCCCAAGCTCTGGAACCACCGTCCTCGCCCGGTCGTCGCGCTGGCCGGCGTGGTCGTCCTGGCGCTCGTCGCCGGCGGCCTCGGCATCTTCGGCTCCTCCTCACAGACCACCCGGGCCACCGGGACGGACGTGGGCCAGGGCAAGAAGGTCACCATCGGCTACATCCCCTGGGACGAGGGCATCGCCACGACGTTCCTGTGGAAGGAGCTCCTGGAGGAGCGCGGCTTCGACGTCACGACCACCCAGTACGCGGCAGGCCCGCTGTACACGGGCCTGGCCACCGGCCAGATCGACTTCCAGACGGACTCCTGGCTGCCGGTCACCCACGCCGAGTACTGGAAGAAGTACGGCGACCAGCTCGAGGACCTGGGCAAGTGGTACGGCCCCACCTCGCTGGAGCTGACCGTCCCCTCGTACGTGAAGGGCGTCGACTCGCTCGCCGACCTCAAGGGGCAGTCGTCGAAGTTCAAGGGCCGGATCGTCGGCATCGAACCGAGCGCCGGAATGATGGGCCTCCTCAAGGACAAGGTCCTGGGGGAGTACGGCCTCGACGATGAGTACGAGGTCGTCGACGGCTCCACCCCGGCCATGCTCGCCGAACTCAAGCGCGCGTACGCCAAGAAGGAACCGATCGTCGTCACCCTCTGGTCACCGCACTGGGCGTACAGCGACTACGACCTGAAGAAGCTCAAGGACCCGAAGGTCGCCTGGGGTGAGGGCGACGGCGTGCACACGCTCGCCCGCAAGGGCTTCGCCGACGACAACCCCGAGGTCGGCACCTGGCTGAAGAACTTCTCCATGACGGAGAAACAGCTCACCGGCCTGGAGGCGCGCATCCAGCAGGCGGGCAAGGGCGGAGAACAGGACGCCGTCCGCGCCTGGCTGAAGGCGAACCCCCAGCTCGCCGAGAAATGGGCACCGGTCGGCAACTCCGAGGGGAAGAGCGGTGCGAAAGGGGTATCCAACAACTGAGGGAGCCGCTCAGGAGGGGTGGGTCGAAACGGGAGGCACGCGCGTGTGTGCGGGTGCCTCCCGGTGCGGCCCACCCCTCGCGCGTTCGCGGACCCGGACGTTCCACGTACGAAAAGGATCCGGACAACCACGGAGCGCTATGCCATCACCCTGACCTGGCTGCCGTGTCGGCCGGTCCCGCTGGTCAGCCCGCCCGCCCGCGCGCGCGGGACGATGCCGGGAGGGGCCGGACGGCTCTTCCACTGGCGTGAACCGTGGGGGTCGTACCCGACGGGGGGTGACACCGATGTGACGGGCGCATGAAACGGTTTGCCGAACATGCGTAGGGTGCAGGGAAGTCATCAGAGGACGCGTCGTGCATGGTTCGGGGACGATCTGGCGAACAGCCACCGAACACGCGGCGCGATGCGCTGTGATGGGACGTACGCAACCGGGACGAGACGACGAGCCGAGGAGGGAGCCGGAGCTATGGGCGACCACAAAGAACAGCCCCTTCGGGTGGGCGCGGCCGTCCGGAGGCGGCGCCGGGCGCTGGAGCTCACCCTCGCCGTCGTGGCCGAACGCAGCGGACTGTCGGTGCCCTTCCTGAGCCAGATCGAGAACGAGCGGGCGCGACCGAGCCGCAGTTCCCTGGAGAAGGTCGCCGACGCCCTGCGAACCACCGCGGTCGAACTCCTCGCGGCGGCCGACCCCGCGTGCAGCGTCGACGTCGTCCGGGCGGACGCCCTCGAACCCGCCCCCACCGAGCCCCGGGTGCGCTCCCTCGTCCGCGGCCACCAGCAGCTGCACGCCATGGAGTTCGCCGGCGACCACGATGCCGGCCGCGAGTTCCAGCATCGCAACGACGAGTTGATGTACGTCGCCGACGGCGCCGTCGAGGTCGAGGCGGAGGGCCGCGCACACCGGCTCGGCCGCGGCGACACGCTGTACCTGACGGGCGGGGTGCGGCACCGCTGGCGGGCGACGGTGCCGGACACCCGGGTGATCGTGGTGGCGGTGGCCGAGCACATCGAGGCGGTGCAGGAAGGGCGGCGTTGAGGCATTGCAGGCGCTGCAGGAACTGAAGGCACTGACGGAACTGCGGTGCCGGTAGCACGACGACCCGGCCTTCGCCGTCAACTCGTATCCGCTGATCAGTAGTTGGGGAACGCGATCATGAGGGTGATCTCGCTGGTGCCGTCGCTGACGGAAGCGGTGGCGGTCACGGTGCCCGGCGTTCTGGTCGGGGCCACGGACTGGTGCAGCCATCCGGCCGATCTCGGCGCCGATGTCGTCCGCGTCGGTGGCACCAAGAACCCCAAGGTCGAGCGGATCGTCGAACTCGCGCCCGACCTGGTCGTCGCGAACGAGGAGGAGAACCGCGAACCGGACCTCGCCGCCCTGCGCGCGGCGGGCATCGAGGTGCTGCTCACCGAGGTGCGGGACGTGCCCCAGGCGTTCCGGGAACTGGAGCGGGTGGTGACGGCGTGCGGGGCGGGTTCGCGGCCCCGTTGGCTGGACGAGGCGGAGACGGCGTGGTCGGCGCCGGAGCGATGGTGGCGAACGGCCGCTGAGGGGCGTACGACGGCTGTCGTGCCGATCTGGCGGCGCCCCTGGATGGTGCTGGGGCGCGACACGCTCGCGGGTGACGTGCTGGCGCGGCTGGGCGTCGACAACGCGTACGCGTCCCACGCCGAACGCTACCCGCGCATTCCGGTCGAGGAACTGCGAGCCGCCGCCCGGGCCGGGATGGTCGTGCTGCCGGACGAGCCCTACCGCTTCACGGCCGAGGACGGTCCCGAGGCGTTCGAGGGGGTGCCGTGCGCGCTCGTCAGCGGGCGCCATCTCACCTGGTACGGGCCGTCACTGGTCGAGGCGCCACGGGTGCTGGGCGAGGCCCTGCGAGCAGCTCACCGCTGACCAGCCCGCGGACGGTACGGGCGGCGGCGCCGGCCCAGGCGGCGACGAGCAGGACGTACAGGGCGACGGCGAGAACGCCGAAGGCGGCGAGCCCGGTGTGGCGGCCGAGGCTTTCCGCGCCGGTGACACAGGTGCCCACCGGGAAGGTGAAGGCCCACCACGTCATCGCGAAGCCCATGCCCCGGCGCCGGGCGCGCAGCACCAGCGCACCGGCGAGGACAAGCCACAGCAGGGCGAAGCCCATGACGGGAACGCCGTAGAGGACGGCGGCGGCGGTGGCATGCGGGACGGGTACGACGCCGGGGGCGAGGTCGGCGAAGTTGCCGACGGCGGTGGTGGACTGGCCGAGCGGGCCCAGGGCCAGGAACAGGGTCGGGGTGAGGGCGAGCGGGAGCGGACCGTTCGTGACGAGGCGGGCGAAGACGACCGGCAGCATCAGCAGGGTCGCGAGCAGACTCAGCCCGAACATGCCGAAGCAGACGAGCAGGAGGGTCTGCTGCCCCTGTCCCGGCGGGAGATGGGGGACGAGGAGCGGACCGAGCGCCGCGGACACCATGGGTGCGACGACGGGGAGCAGCCATACGGGGCTGGGGGTGCTGCCGCCGCGTACGACCAGGAGGTACGGGACGGCGACGGCGGCGACGAGTCCGACGACCGTTCCGGCGGTGAAGAGGACCGCGTCCAGGGCGATGGCGGCCGACAGGCCGATCCAGTTCCGTCCCACGACGAGGGCGCCGCCGCCGACGGCCGTCAGGGCCATGGCGAGGCAGCCGTAGAAGGGTGCCGTCGCCGGGTCGAGGAGGTGGGCGCGGGTCTGGTCGTGGTGGTGGACCCAGTGCAGGGCACGGGCGCAGAGCAGCGCGACCAGGAGGGCGAGGGAGAGGGCCCAGACGGCCGTGCAGACGGTACGCAGTCCCGGGATGCCGTCCGCGCCGGGGAGGCCGGCGCCCGCGGTGCCCACGATGGCGGTGCCCATGACGGGGGCGTACCAGTTGGGGCCGAGGTGGCGGAGGTGGCCGAGGAAGAGAGGGTGCTGGGGCTCGGACCGGGACCGGGGGAGCGTGCGGGTGAGGGCGGGGGCTGCGGTGGCCATGTCCTCACGGTCGCGCGGGGTAGGGGTGGCCACCAGGGGGTTCGGGTGAATGAGGGCATAAGCTGGATCTATGGGTGATGTGAAGGGTGGGGCCGCGCGGTCGACGGGGGTCGCGCACCGGGTCCCGGATCTCGGCGCGATGGAGTTGCTGCTCGCGGTGGCCCGGCTGGGCAGCCTCGGGCGGGCGGCGCAAGAGCTGGGCGTCACACAGCCGGCCGCCAGCAGTCGCATCCGGTCGATGGAACGCCAGCTGGGCGTGGCCCTCGTGGACCGCTCGCCGCGCGGATCCCGGCTCACCGACGCAGGCGTGCTCGTCACCGACTGGGCGCGGCGGGTCGTCGAGGCGGCGGAGGCGTTCGACGCCGGAGCGCAGGCGCTGCGGGTGCGACGCGACTCCCGGCTACGGGTGGCGGCCAGCATGACGATCGCCGAGTACCTGCTGCCGGGCTGGCTGCTGGCGCTGCGCGCGCTGCGGCCCGAGACGGCGGTGTCGTTGTTGGCGGGGAACTCGGCGACGGTGGCTGAACGGGTCCTGTCGGACGAGGCGGACCTCGGTTTCGTGGAGGGGACGGGTGTACCGAGCGGGCTGGACTCGGCGGTCGTCGCGAAGGACCGGCTGATCGTGGTGACGGCGCCGGGGCACCCGTGGGCGCGGCGGCGGAAGCCGGTGGGGGCTGAGGAGTTGGCGGTGACGCCGTTGATCCTCCGGGAGGAGGGGTCGGGGACGCGGCAGGTGCTGAACACCGCGTTGGGCGGGCTGGCGCGGCCGCTGATCGAGCTGTCGTCCACGACCGCGGTGAAGGCGTCGGCGGTGGGTGGGGCGGGGCCGGCGGTGCTGAGTGAGCTGGCGGTGGGGGAGGAGCTGTCTACGCGGCGGTTGGTGTGCGTGCCGTTGGACGGGGTGCGGTTGGATCGGGAGCTGCGGGCGGTGTGGCCGACGGGACATCGGCCGGTGGGGCCGGCTCGGGAGTTGTTGGGGTTGACGCGGGGGTGAGGGGTGGTGGGCGGTGAGTTTTTCGTCCCCGCCGCCCCTACCCGTCCCATCCCTGGGGGCTGTGCCCCCAGACCCCCCTTCGGCCCTGAAGGGGCCTTGTCCTCAAACTCCCCCAGAGGGGGGACCCCCAGACGGGCTGGAGATGCTCGCCGCCCCCACCAACGCCACCATCACCCGCAGGTCCTCCCCCATCTCCGGATGCCACTGAACCCCCAGCACCCACCCGGACCCGGTCTCGGGATCTCCGGGTTCCACCGCCTCCACCGTGCCGTCCGCCGCGTACGCCGATGCCACCAGGCCCCTCCCCAGGCGGTCCACCGCCTGGTGATGGAACGTCGGTACCGATGTCTCCTCGGGCACCGCCTCCCCGTATCGCGTCCCCGGTACCGGCTTCACGGCATGGTGGCCGAAGACGCCCGGTGTCTGCGCGTGGCCGTCGATGTGCTGGACCAGCGTGCCGCCCAGGGCGACGTTCAGCAGCTGCATGCCCCGGCAGATGCCCAGCAGCGGGGTGCCGGACGTCAACGCCGCCTCGATCAGAGCGAGTTCCCAGACGTCCCGCGCCTCGGCGGGCGGCCCGGTGCGCGGATCGCGCTCCGCGCCGTACCGGGACGGGTCGACGTCGGGCCCGCCCGCGATCACGACAGCGTCGAGCCGGGCGACCGTCGCGGCGGCGTGTGCCGGGTCGTCCGGCGGGAGCATCGCGGCGATGCCCCCGGCCCGCTGCACGAGCCGCGGATACCCGGCCGGCAGCAGTGCCGCGGGCAGGTCCCACACCCCCCAGCGCGTACTGGAGTCCAGGTAGGTGCTGACGCCGATGAGCGGTCGTCGTCCGGTCGTGGTCACGAGGCCCTCCCTGGCATCCAATGGCGTACAGCCATACCTTTGCCGACCCTCGCCCCGGGTGGCAACCCACGGCCCACCCGCGTCACGCCAAGAACCCCCGCAACAGCGCCGCCGTCCCCGAGCAGTGCTCCCGCATCATCTCCCGCGCGCCGTCCGCGTCCCCGTCGAGCACCGCGTCCACCAGCGCCGCGTGCTGGCGCTGCGAGTGCTCCAGGTTGCGTACCAGCAGCGGGATGCAGTCCAGCAGGTCGTTCACCTTCGCCCGTACCGCCGCGTACTGCGAGGTCAGCGTCGGGGAGCCGCACAGCTCGGCCAGCGTGAGGTGGAGCAGCGTGTCCAGGCGGCGATAGTCCGGCAGCGGCGCGTCCTGCGTACGCGCCAGCGCCTCCCGCAACCGGGCCGCCTGCTCGGGCGAGAGTCCGTGCTGCGCGCACAGGCCCGTCGCGCCCACCTCCAGTACCTCCCGGAAACGCAGCACATCTTCGATGTCGACCGCGCTGATCCGCCGCCGCAGCTCGTCCTCGCCGCCCGCGTCACCCCGGCGCAGCACGAACGTGCCGCCGTACCGGCCGCGCCGCGACTCCACGAGCCCCTGGTCCTGGAGCACCTTCAGCACCTCGCGCAGCGTCACCCGGCTGATCCCGAGCCGCTCCGCGAGTTCGCGCTCGGCGGGCAGCCGCTCGCCGCCCGGTACCAGGCCCAGCCGTACGACCTGCAAGATCTGTTCCAGCGCCTCCTCGAAACCGTTGCCCGCCCGCACGGGCCGCAGCACCGGCGTCAACCGGTCCTCCAAGCCGCTTTCAGCGTCCAGCGACATCTCGCCGTGCCCCCTTCCCAAGCAATGGTTCTCCGCAATACCTTATGGCTTCCGGCCCGGCCGAAAAAACGCGCAGAAGCCGAAGGAGCTTTCCCGTGGCAGACCGCACACCCCCGCTCGGCGTCGAGGAACTGCACGCCCTCGTCGCGAGCGGAGAGATCGACACTGTTGTCCTGGCCTTCCCCGACATGCAAGGGCGGCTCCAGGGCAAGCGGTTCGCCGCCCGCTTCTTCCTCGACGACGTCCTGGAGCACGGCACCGAAGGCTGCAACTACCTCCTCGCCGTCGACACCGAGATGAACACCGTCGACGGCTATGAAATGTCCTCCTGGGATCGGGGGTACGGCGACTTCGCCATGCATCCCGATCTGTCCACGCTGCGCCGCCTGCCCTGGAACGCAGGTACGGCGTTCCTGGTCGCCGACCTCGCCTGGAACGACGGGTCCCCGGTCGTCGCCGCGCCCCGCCAGGTCCTCCGCCGCCAGCTGGACCGGCTCGCCGAGCACGGTTTCAGCGCCAAGGTCGGTACGGAACTCGAGTTCATCGTCTTCAAGGACACCTACGAGCAGGCCTGGGACGCCAACTACCGCGGACTGACCCCGGCCAACCAGTACAACATCGACTACTCGGTACTCGGCACCGGCCGCATCGAGCCCCTGCTGCGCCGCATCCGGAACGAGATGACGGCCGCCGGACTGATCGTCGAGTCCGCCAAGGGCGAGTGCAATCCGGGCCAGCACGAGATCGCCTTCAAGTACGACGACGCCCTCGTCACCTGCGACCAGCACGCCGTCTACAAGACCGGCGCCAAGGAGATCGCCAGCCAGGAGGGCGTCTCGCTCACCTTCATGGCCAAGTACAACGAGCGCGAGGGCAACTCCTGCCACATCCATCTCTCGCTGGCCGACGCCGACGGCACGAACGTCATGGCCGGCACCGCGGCCGACCCCGGCGGTATGTCCGAGGTCATGCGGTACTTCCTCGCCGGGCAGCTCGCCGCCCTGCGGGACTTCTCACTCCTCTACGCGCCCAACATCAACTCGTACAAGAGATTCCAGCCGGGCTCCTTCGCGCCGACCGCCGTCGCCTGGGGCTACGACAACCGCACCTGCGCGCTGCGGATCGTCGGCCACGGCCGGTCCATGCGGTTCGAGAACCGGCTGCCCGGGGGTGACGTCAACCCGTACCTCGCGGTCGCCGGGCTCGTCGCCGCGGGGCTGTACGGCATCGAGCAGAAGCTGGAACTGCCCGAGGCGTGCGCGGGGAACGCGTACGCCGGTGAGTACGCACACGTCCCGACCACCCTGCGCGAGGCCGCCGAGCTGTGGGAGAACAGCCCCATCGCCAAGGCCGCCTTCGGCGACGAGGTGGTCGCCCACTACCGCAACATGGCCCGCGTCGAACTCGACGCCTTCGACGCCGCGGTGACCGACTGGGAGCTTCGCCGCTCCTTCGAACGCTTGTGAGAGGTCCTTTCTTGTCGTACGAGCATGAGCGCGAACTTACGTACGAGCGTGAGCTTCGCGTCCTGAACCCCGCCACCGAGGACGTCGTCGCCACCGTCCCCGCCGCCACCCGGGAGGACGTCGACGCAGCCGTCGTACGGGCCACACACGCACAGGCGCGCTGGGCGGCCCTCGCGCCCGCAGACCGCGCCCGCCTGCTGCGCCGCTTCGCGGCCACCGTCGACGAACACCTCGAAGAACTGGCCCAGTTGGAGGTGCGGGAGGCCGGGCACGTCATCGGCAACGCGCGCTGGGAAGCGGGCAACGTCCGCGATCTGCTCGACTACGCGGCGGGGGGAGTGGAGCGGCTGACCGGCCGGCAGATCCCGGTCGCCGGCGGCCTCGACATCACCATCCTCGAACCGCTCGGCGTCGTCGGCGTCATCGCGCCCTGGAACTTCCCCATGCCGATCGCCGCCTGGGGCACGGCTCCCGCGCTCGCCGCGGGCAACGCGGTGATCCTCAAGCCCGCCGAGACCACCCCCCTGACGGCCCTGCGCCTGGCCGAACTCGCCCTGGAAGCAGGCCTGCCGGCAGGCCTGTTCCAGGTGCTCCCCGGGCACGGTCCCGTCGCGGGAAACGCGCTCGTCGAACACCCGGGCGTCGCGAAGATCGTGTTCACCGGCTCGACAGGCGTGGGCAAGCAGGTGCTGGCGAAGGGGTCGGCGCTCCTCAAGCGCGTCACCCTCGAACTCGGCGGCAAGAGCCCCAACATCGTCTTCGCCGACTCGGACATCGAGGCCGCCGCGGCAGCCGCCCCCATGTCCTTCCTCGACAACTCCGGCCAGGACTGCTGCGCCCGCACCCGCATCCTCGTCCAGCGCTCCGTGTACGACCGCTTCCTCGGCCTCCTCGCCCCCGCCGTCGAGTCCGTCCTCGTCGGCGACCCGGCGGACGAGAAGACCCAGATGGGCCCGCTGATCTCCAGGGCCCAGCTGGACCGCGTACGCGGGTACGTCACCGACGACCTGGCCGGCATCCGGGGCGAGGCGCCCGCGGGCCCCGGATTCTGGTTCCCGCCCACCGTCCTCACCGACGTCGACCGGCACGCGCGCGTGGCCGTCGAGGAGGTCTTCGGCCCCGTCGCCGTTGTCCTCCCCTTCGACGACGAGGCGGACGCCGTGGCGCTCGCCAACGGCACCGACTACGGCCTCTCCGGCTCCATCTGGACCCGGGACGTCGGCCGCGCCCTGCGCGTCTCACAGGCCCTCCGGGCAGGCAACCTGTCCGTCAACTCGCACTCCAGCGTGCGCTATTCGACCCCCTTCGGCGGCTTCAAGCAGTCCGGGATCGGCCGCGAGCTCGGCCCGGACGCCCTCACCGCCTTCACCGAGACCAAGAACGTCTTCATCAGCACGGAAGGCCCCGCACAGTGACCCAGTCGACCGAAGAGAACATCTGCCGACGCCTGGTCGGCCGTACCGCCGTCATCACCGGTGCCGGCAGCGGCATCGGTCTCGCCACCGCGCGCAGGCTCGCCTCCGAGGGCGCACATGTCGTCTGCGGCGACGTCGACGAGACGCGCGGCAAGGCCGCCGCCGACGAGGTGGGCGGGATCTTCGTCAAGGTCGACGTCACCGACCCCGAGCAGGTCGAGGCGCTCTTCAAGACGGCGTACGACACCTACGGCAGCGTCGACATCGCGTTCAACAACGCCGGTATCTCGCCGCCCGACGACGACTCCATCCTGGACACCGGCCTGGAGGCCTGGAAGCGCGTCCAGGAGGTCAACCTCACCTCCGTCTTCCTGTGCTGCAAAGCCGCGATCCCTTACATGCGGCGCCAGGGCAAGGGCTCGATCATCAACACGGCCTCGTTCGTGGCGAGGATGGGCGCGGCCACCTCCCAGATCTCGTACACCGCGTCCAAGGGCGGCGTCCTCGCCATGACCCGTGAACTGGGCGTCCAGTTCGCCCGGGAGGGCATCCGCGTCAACGCCCTCTGCCCGGGGCCGGTCAACACGCCGCTCCTCCAGGAACTGTTCGCCAAGGACCCCGAGCGCGCCGCCCGCCGGCTCGTCCACATCCCCGTCGGACGGTTCGCCGAGGCCGACGAGATCGCCGCCGCCGTCGCCTTCCTGGCCAGCGACGACTCGTCCTTCGTCAACGCCACCGACTTCCTGGTCGACGGCGGCATCGCGGGCGCGTACGTCACCCCCGTGTAGTCGACAGCCGTACGTTTTCCGGAATTCGGGACCACGCACGGAGGCCGCCCCCGCCGCACCCCGGCGGGGGTGGGAGTTCTCGTCGCGGCGGTCGTCGCGGGCGTGTTGGCGAGCGCCGCGACGAGCGCCGTGACGGTGGGCTGCGGGCCGGTCGTGACGGGCCCGGTCAGCGGCGCGGGCAGTCATGAACGACACCTGTCGGACGCGATCACGGCAGGGCAGGGGGACGATCCGGGCAGAAGCCCCGGGAGCCGCGGACTGGTTCTCGTTCGGTGGGTGTCAACCCGTAGAGTGACGCTTCACGCAGGGAGGAGCCACCGCGCGCGGAGGTACGCGCCCGGATGGGTGCACGCCCGCGCGGGTATGTGTGCCCGGGACGGCCGCGTCCCGCGCCGCACGGACTCCGTCGGCCCTGCGCCGGTACGAAGGAAACGGGGGGTGCATGAGCACGGAAGCGCGCCGCGCCTCCATTCCCCCGCGCCCGGCCACACCTCCGTCACCGACCGAGCCGCCGGTCACGGACGGTACGGGCGAGACGACTGAGGATGCGCCGGGCCTGGCGGGTACGTCCGGTACGACAGGAATCGCCCCCAAGGGTGTGGCGACCGGCGACGCGGCGAGCACGTCCGGGCATACGCCCGGTGTGCCCCGGGTGCCGCCGCCTCCGTCGGACACCCGCGCGGGACGTGAAGACGGCACGAGGACGCCCGGTACGGCTTCGGAACCGGTGCCTTCCGGTTCGACGCCCCCCGGTGCACCGGCCGCCCCCGCGCCGACACCGAACCCGGCGAAGTTCGCTGCCCCGCCCCGCTTCCCGTACCTGCGTGCTCCCTCCCGCGAGGGCACCGACCCCATAGCCCCACCCCCGCCGCCCTCCTCGGCCCGGCTCCCCGACGCGCCGCCGGCAGGCCGTGCCCCGGCACCACCGCGCCCCCGGCCCGACCTGCCGCCGCGCCCGAGCCACCAGCCGCCCGTGGCGCCCTGGCGCCCGACCGTCCCCGCCGAGACCGAGTCGGAGACGACAAGGCGCCTGCGCAGGTTCCCACCGCCCGCCCCGCTCCGGCCGGGCGAGACGCCTCCCGGCCCGAACGGCAGACCGGGCATGGGCCGGCAAACGCGCTCCACCGCCGTGCCCCCCACCGCCCCCAAGGCCGGCCCGCGCACCCCGGACCAGCCCCTCGCCCCCACAGGCCGCCCGTACCTCCCGGACCCGCCCCAGGCACCGAGCAGCCGTCCGGGCACCCCCGCGATGCCCTCGGCGCCTGCCGATTCGCCGCGCTCCGAGAGCGCACCCTCCGCCCGCCACCCGTACCTCCCGGATTCGCCTCAGGCACCGAACGGCCGTCCGGGCACCGCCGCTATGCCTGCGGCGCCCGCTGATCCGCCGCGCTCCGCGAGTGCGTCCTCCGCGCCCGCAGGCCGTCCGTACCGCCCTGAACCGGCGCAGGCATCGGGCAGTCGTCCGGGTGCCCCGGCGATGCCCTCGGTGCCTGCCGATTCGCCGCGTCCCGCGAGCGCACCCTCCGCCCCCGCAGGCCGTCCGTACCTCCCAGACCCGCCCCAGGCGTCCAGCAGCCGGCCGGCCACTGCCGAGATGCCTCCGGCGCCCGCCCCGCCGCGTCCCGCAGGCGCGCCCTCCGTCCCCGCTCACGGCAGGCCCGATCCCGCGCTCTCCTGGAGCGCCCCCTACGGCGACGCCGGGGCCGTCGGTTCCGGGCGGCCTGTCGTCTCGCTGGCGCAGCCCGATGTGTACGGCCCTCGGACGTGGTCCCGTTCCTTCAGCGGGCGGGCGCTGCTGGCCGCCGCCTGTGCCGTGCTCGGGCTCGGGCTCATCGGCGGTGCGCTTACCGGGAGTTGGCTGACCGGGGACGAATCGGGGGACGCCGGTACGCGCACCGCGTTCACCGCGGCCGGGACCCTCTGGCACAGCGTCCCCGTGGACCAGCTCTTCCCGCCCACCGTCGAGGGCGACGGAGCCGGCCCCGGCGGCGCCGACCGGACCTGGACCCGGATCGCCGTCGCCCCGGACACCGGCTGCGCAGACGCCTTCGACCCGCTGCTGCGCCAGGCCCTCGCGCCCGTCGGCTGCCAGCGGCTCCTGCGCGCCACCTACACCGACGAGACCCAGAGTTACGTCACCACCGTCGGCCTGCTCTTCACCAAGGCCGACGTAGCCGCGATGAAAGCCCTGAGCACCCGCTTCAGCAACGAGAACCTCGACCGCCGTACCGACCTGATGCCCCGCCCCTACGCCGCGAAGAACACCGTCGCCGCCGACTTCACGGACGCCCAGCGCGCCTCCTGGACCATCTCCGTCCTCACCGACGCCCCCGTCGTCGCGTACGCCGTTTCCGGCTGGGCCGACGGCCGCAGAGTCGACACCCCGCAGCCCGCCGAGGAGGCCATGTCGCCCGGCGCCACCACTGCCCTCGCCCAGGCGGGCCTCGGCCACGAGGCGAAAGGCCTGGCCGACCGCGTCGAACGGGCCCTGCGCAAGACCGTCGGCTCGTCCGCGAAGCAGCCGTCATGACCCGCACCCGCACAGCCCGAAGCGGGCTCCTCGTCCTCCTCCTCGCCGGCTCCCTGACCCTCCTGCCCGCCACCACCGCGTACGCCGACAGCATCCGGGGCCAGCAGTGGGCACTGGACGCCATGCACACGCAGGAGGCCTGGCGGACGACCAAGGGCAAGGGCATCACCGTCGCGGTCCTCGACACCGGCGTCGAGGCCGATCACCCCGACCTCGTCGGCAACGTCCTCGAAGGCAAGGACATGGTCGGCTTCGGGGCGAGCCAGGGTGACCCGTACTGGGCCAAGCACGGCACCGCCATGGCCGGCATCATCGCCGGTCACGGACACGGCTACGACAACGGCGACGGCGTCCTGGGCATCGCGCCCCAGGCGAAGATCCTGCCCATCCGCGTGATCCTCGAAGACGGCGACTCGTCCCGCCGCAAGGCCCGCAACACCCGCGGCAACGCCCTTGCCGAAGGCATCCGCTGGGCCGCGGACCAGGGCGCCGACGTCATCAACCTCTCCCTCGGCGACGACTCCAAGTCCGCGCATCCCGAGCCCGCCGAGGACGAGGCCGTCCAGTACGCCCTCAGGAAGGGCGCCGTCGTCGTCGCCTCGGCCGGCAACGGAGGCGAGAAGGGCGACCACATTTCCTACCCGGCCGCCTATCCCGGCGTGATCGCCGCGACCGCCGTCGACAAGTACGGCACCCGCGCCTCCTTCTCCACCCGCCGCTGGTACGCCACAGTCAGCGCCCCCGGCGTCGACGTGGTCATCGCCGCCCCTGACCACCGCTACTACGAGGGCTGGGGCACGAGCGCCGCCGCCGCGTTCGTCTCCGGCGCCGTCGCCCTCATCAAGGCCGCCCACCCCGGGCTGACCCCGGCCCAGATCAAGAAGCTCCTGGAGGACACCGCCCGCAACGAACCGAACGGCGGCCGGGACGACTCCCGCGGCTTCGGCTTCATCGACCCCGCGGCGGCCATCGAGGCGGCAGGCAAGCTCAAGCCGGAAGAGCTCAAGTCGACCGCGTACGGCAAGGAGTACTTCGGCGCGGGCCCGGACCCGGTGCCCCAAGAGGACGACACCTCCAACTGGGCCGGCCCCGTGGCGGGCGGCCTCGGTGTCGCGCTCCTGCTCGCGGCGGTCCCGCTGTGGCGCGGACGCCGCAGGACCGTCGACCACCCCGCCTACGACTCGTACGACGACGACTTCTGAGCCCGGGCGGTGACCTGACGACCCGTCAGGACCGGTCGGCGGTACCGGACTCCGTGGCGAACACCGAGACCGCCGCCCGTGCCGCCGACTCCACCAGCGAAATCCCCTTCGCCTTCGTCGTGTTGCCGTTCGAGACCACCGCGACGAGGAACTCCCGCCCGTCCGCCGTCGTCACCCGGCCGACGCTGTTGATGTCCCACAGCCCGGTCGCCGTACGCGGCAACCACCCGTTCTTCAGGGCGAATCGGCCGCCTGCGGTACCCGTGGTGCGCACGGCACCCGCGGCCGACACCCCCCAGCCCTGATCCTCGGCTATGGAGCCCATCAGGCTCGCGAGATACGTCCGTGACGCCTCGCTCAGTTCCGAGGCGGCGCCGTTCTTTGCGAACACCTGCTGGAGCAGGGTGAGTTGATCGGCCGCCGTGGTCTGGGTCAGGCCCCACAGCATGCCCGTGCCGCCCTCGGTGTCCGTCAGTCCGAAGCGCTTGTTGGCGGCGGCGAGTCCCTCCGCCTTCCCGATCGCCGTCCAGAGAGCAGACGCCGAGGCGTTGTCACTGACCTCGATCATCGCGGTTGCGTACTGCTTCTCCTGCGCCGTGAGACCCCGGTTCTCGTCCTGCGCCTGGAGCAGCAGCGTCGCCAGAATGTCCACCTTGACGATGCTCGCCGTGTCGAACGTCCCGTCCCCGTAGGCGGCGTGGTCGCCCGACTCGACGTCGAGCACGGCCACGGACACCTCGGCCCCGTCCTCGGCCGCCGCGGTCACCGGCTTCATCGCCTCGGACAACAGCGTGTCAGGTTCCACCGTTGGATCCGCTTCCACCGTGGGGTCCGCGACGGGTTCCACCGACGCCTCCTCGCTCGCTCCGGCCGCCACGGGCGCTGCCGCCGCCGACGATACGCGGCCCACGTCCGCGTGAGCCTGTGCCTTCACATACGCGGTGCCCACGCCCGTACCGCCCATGACGACCGCGGAGGCGAGGACGATGTAGACGAGCGACCGGCGCCGGGGAGCTCTCTCAGAGGCCATGCCGTGATGCTGGTGGCCGTGACTGTGCGGTTGATTAGGCGAATGTTAGATCTGTGTCAGCGATGACTGAGAATCCCGTGAAACCGGTGAACGGCGGGTTTCCGGGGCGGCGAATGCCCAGGAGCGATCCCCCGATAGGGTCGGTCACCGTGGCGAACAAGAACATTCCCGACTCCGGCTTCCCCGACGACGACGGCAGTGCCGACCCCCGGCTGAGCGCCGCGCTGGCGGCCTGGGCCGAGGACCGCACCGCCGTCGGACCGGTGCTGGCCGCCCTCAAGGGGGCCCGACTGCTCGTTCCCGTCGTGGCTGTGCTCGGGGAGGTCGAGGAGGACGAGAACGGCCTTCGCCACGAGAAGACCAGCGACATGGCCGTACCGACCCTCAGGGCCGGCGACCGGACCGCCCTGCCGGCCTTCACTTCCACCGACTCGCTGGCCCGCTGGGACCGGGCCGCCCGCCCCGTCGCCGTACCCCTGCACCAGGCCATCCAGGCCGCCGTGCACGAGAAGGCGGACACGATCGTCCTCGACCTGGCCGGACCCGTGCCCTTCGAGCTGACCGGCTCCGCGCTGCGCGCGCTGGCCGAGGGGCGTACGACAGCCGATCCGCTCGCCGATCCCGCCGTGGTCGACGCCGTACGGGCCGTCGTGGCCGCCGAGCCCGCCGTGGTCCGCGCACATCTGGGCCCGGGACAGGCCGACGGCACCCTCGCACTCGTACTGGACCCGACCGCCACCCCGGCCGACGCCGCCCGCGCGGTCGCCGGGAGTCTCGCCGCCGACGAAACGCTGAGGGCCCGCCTGGTGCGTGGCCTCGACCTGGCACTCCTGCCGGCCGGAGCGACGCCGCCCGGCGAGCCCCTTTACGTGCGTTCCTGAGGACAGTGCGTGGGGATCGAACTGGAGCTGCATTCGGAGCGACCCGCACGCAAGGGGTCGTCCCGGGAGACGCTGCTGCGAGGCTCCTATGAGCACGGTGAAGCGTTGGCGAGGGCGCTGAGCGCGCTCGACCGACACGGCCCGGGCAAGCTGGGCTGGGTCGATCCCTACGGCGACACGCTGTTCAACGAGCAGGAAGCCCAAGCTGCCCGTCAGGAAGCCGACGCTCTGACACGGCGGTGTGCCGACGAGCAGCAGAGGGCAGCACTGCTTGACCTTGCCGGGCTTCTCGAAGAGTGTGCCGCGACGCCGGGCAGTTACCTGTGGTTCATGGGTGACTGACTGATGGGCCGAATGAATGTGCCCGGTCTGCGACCTAGCCGTAGACCGGACCCGTGTACTTCTCTCCGGGGCCCTGGCCCGGCTCGTCCCGGACGAGGGACGCCTCACGGAACGCCAGCTGGAGCGACTTCAGGCCGTCGCGCAGCGGGGCCGCGTGGAAGGAGCTGATCTCCGTCGTGCTCGCGTCGAGCAGGCCGGCGAGGGCGTGCACCAGCTTGCGGGCCTCGTCCAGGTCCTTGTACTTGTCGCCCTCGTCGGTCAGGCCGAGCTTCACGGCGGCGGCGCTCATCAGGTTCACGGCGACCGTCACGATCACCTCGACCGCCGGGACCTCGGCGATGTCGCGGGTCATGGCGTCGAAGTCGGCACCCTGGGAAGTATTGTCGGCGCTCTGGGGAGGGGTCTCACTCATGCCCCACACGATAGGCCCAGCCCCATCAGGACCGGGGCGCGGGAGCCGTGTGCCCACGAGTTAGCACCGACCCCCCTCCTGGTGTTAACCTTTTGGAACGACCGGCTGGACATTTACGTGCCCGGCCCACAAGTGGAGGCTCCGATCTCCCACCCGACCATCCTCACGGACGGCGGGTCACCCGGTCAGGCGGCCACCATCGTTCCGTACGGACGATGGAGTCGCCCGATGTGCGCCCCGCGGTTGACCGCGGCGGTGCTCCGGTATTCCTTTGGAGCCCCGCCTGTGTCCCGTCGGGGCATTTTTCATGTGCCCCGGTAGTTGGTCTGAATTGTCATCAGAGACATACGCGGCTGTCCGCCAGACCGCCGTGTGGTGCTACCGAGGAGGATCCATCAGCACCGAGCCCCGCATCAACGACCGGATTCGCGTTCCCGAAGTGCGACTTGTCGGTCCCAGCGGCGAGCAGGTCGGGATTGTTCCGCTTGCCAAGGCCCTGGAGCTTGCGCAGGAGTACGACCTCGACCTGGTCGAGGTGGCGGCGAGCGCACGCCCGCCGGTCTGCAAGCTCATGGACTACGGGAAGTTCAAGTACGAGTCGGCCATGAAGGCCCGTGAGGCGCGCAAGAACCAGGCGCACACGGTCATCAAGGAAATGAAGCTCCGGCCGAAGATCGACCCGCACGACTACGACACCAAAAAGGGTCACGTCGTCCGGTTCCTCAAGCAGGGCGACAAGGTCAAGATCACGATCATGTTCCGTGGTCGCGAGCAGTCCCGGCCCGAGCTGGGCTACCGACTGCTGCAGCGGCTCGCCTCGGACGTCGAGGACCTCGGGTTCATCGAGTCGAACCCGAAGCAGGACGGCCGGAACATGATCATGGTTCTCGGTCCGCACAAGAAGAAGACCGAGGCGATGGCCGAGGCCCGTGAGGCCCAGGCGGCTCGCAAGGCGGAAGCGAAGGCCAACCCGGGCAAGTCGCAGAACGCCGCGGAGAGCGACGAAGTCGACGAGGACATGGTCGACGACGTGGACATTGCCGAGGAGACCGCCGAGGCTCCGGCCGAGGCATCCGCCGAGGTCTGATACCGGGGCTCACGCCCTGGGATGCCAACCCATACACATGACGTTCCACTGTGCCCGGTTTAACGGCCGGGCATCGGAACGCCACTGACGAGGAGAGAACGGCGCTATGCCGAAGAACAAGTCGCACAGCGGTGCCAGCAAGCGCTTCAAGATCACCGGCTCCGGCAAGGTGCTCCGCGAGCGTGCCGGCAAGCGCCACCTGCTCGAGCACAAGTCGTCCCGCGTGACGCGGCGCCTCACCGGCAACGCCGAGATGGCCCCGGGCGACGCCAAGAAGATCAAGAAGCTTCTCGGCAAGTGACGTACCGGCGCCTGTGCGCCGCACGTACGTCTGAAGACCGGGACCCCATCGAAATCGGGCCGTGTGACGACAACCACGGCCCCGCTGCAAGGAGTAACAAGTGGCACGCGTCAAGCGGGCAGTAAACGCACACAAGAAGCGCCGGGCGATCCTCGAGGCCGCCAAGGGCTACCGCGGTCAGCGTTCGCGCCTGTACCGCAAGGCCAAGGAGCAGGTCACCCACTCCCTGGTCTACAACTACAACGACCGTAAGAAGCGCAAGGGCGACTTCCGTCGGCTGTGGATCCAGCGCATCAACGCCGCTGCCCGCGCCAACGGCATCACCTACAACCGCTTCATCCAGGGTCTGAACGCCGCGAACATCGAGGTCGACCGCAAGATCCTGGCCGAGCTCGCCGTCAACGACGCGGGCGCGTTCGCCGCGCTCGTCGAGGTCGCGCAGAAGGCCCTGCCGTCGGACGTCAACGCGCCCAAGGCTGCGTGACGCTCGCGCTGGCCTGAGCCTCGTGTGATGTGACCCGGACCCGCAGGTGCGCTTGCCGCCTGCGGGTCCGGGCGTTTTTGGGTGCGTTGTCGGGTGCGGGTCCGGTGGGGCTTCTCGCGCCCCGCGGCGGAGCCGCAGATGTCACAGCCCCGCGCCCCTGAAAAGCAGGGGCTGCGCCCGTGCTTTTCGGCCCGCAGGGGCCGTGTCTTTTAGGGGCGCGGGGAACTGCGCGACCAGCCCCCACCGGACCCGCACCCGGCAACGAACCGAACTCTCGAAAAGGTGACCCATGCCCGCCGCCCCCGAGTTGATCTCCCCGCGTTCCGCCCGCGTCCTGGCCGCGCGGCGGCTCGCGAAGCGGAACTTCCGGGGCAAGGACCGGCTGTTCCTCGCAGAGGGGCCGCAGGCCGTGCGGGAGGCGGCCGGGCACGCGGACACTCTGGTCGAACTGTTCGCGACCGTCGACGC
This sequence comes from Streptomyces sp. NBC_00576, assembly GCF_036345175.1. Taxonomy (NCBI): domain Bacteria; kingdom Bacillati; phylum Actinomycetota; class Actinomycetes; order Kitasatosporales; family Streptomycetaceae; genus Streptomyces; species Streptomyces sp. NBC_00576. The sequence goes on from NZ_CP107780.1 coordinate 9,117,490, forward strand.
CGCGGAGCGGTACGCCGACATCATCGGGGAGGCCCGCGGCGCCGGTGCCCGCGTGCACCTCGCCGACGAGGACGTCATCGCCGACATCTCCACCACGGTCACCCCGCAGGGCCTCGTCGGGATCTGCCGGTTCCTCGACACGCCGTTCGAGGACATCCTCAAGGCCCGGCCCCGGCTCGTCGCCGTCCTTGCGAACGTACGCGACCCCGGGAACGCCGGCACAGTCCTGCGGTGCGCGGACGCCGCCGGCGCCGAGGCCGTCGTCCTCACCGACGCCTCCGTGGATCTCTACAACCCGAAGGCCGTACGGGCGTCCGTGGGCTCCCTGTTCCATCTGCCGGTGGCCGTCGGGGTGCCCGTCGAAGAGGTCGTGGCCGGGCTCAGGGACGCCGGCGTACGGATTCTCGCCGCCGACGGCGCGGGCACGGACGACCTCGACGACGAGCTGGACAAGGGGACCATGGGCGGGCCCACCGCCTGGGTGTTCGGGAACGAGGCCTGGGGGCTTCCGGAGGAGACGCGCACGCTGGCCGACGCCGTCGTGCGCGTTCCGATCCATGGAAAGGCGGAAAGCCTGAACCTGGCGACCGCCGCCGCCGTATGTCTCTACGCGTCCGCCCGTGCACAGCGCGCCTCCGGAGGGTGCCGCTCCGTCACCCAGAGCTAGTAGGGTGACGGGCTCGGGGGCCCACTGCGCGAGTACGAGAGGTGGGGTACGGGGATGACTGTCGGCACGAGCGGAACCCTGGGGGCGCGGGAATTGCGGAGCGAACCCGCCTCCCGGCACGGTGATCCCGCCGGGCCCGGGCCCGGAGCGGGATTCGGAGCGGAGCTGGGCATCGACCCGGACGACCTGCCCGACGGACTCGTCGTCGCCGACGAACACGGCCGGGTGATCTGCTTCAACGCCGCCGCGCAGCGCATCACCACCGTCCCAGCCGCCGACGCCCTGGGCCTGCGGCTCGAACGGGCCCTACCGTTAGAAGACCTCGAAGGACGCCGCTGGTGGCAGCTCACCGACCCGTACGGGGGGCTCGCGATCAGGAACGGCCAGCCCGAGCGGAACCTGCTGCTGCCCGGCGGACGCGAAGTGCTCGTCTCGGCGCGCTATCTCCGTACGCACCCCACCGGACCGATCCGCCGGGTCGTCGTCTCCCTGCGTGACACCGAGGCCCGCCGTCGCACCGAGCGCAGCCACGCCGAGCTGATCGCCACCGTCGCCCACGAACTGCGTTCGCCGCTCACCTCCGTCAAGGGCTTCACCGCGACCCTGCTCGCGAAGTGGGAACGGTTCACCGACGACCAGAAGAAGCTGATGCTGGAGACCGTCGACGCCGACGCCAACCGCGTCACCCGGCTGATCGCCGAACTGCTCGACATCTCGCGCATCGACTCCGGACGGCTCGAAGTGCGCCGCCAGCCCGTCGACATGGGCGCGGCCGTCGGACGTCACATCCAGGCGTACGTGGCCGCGGGCCAGCCAGCCGACCGGTTCCTGCTCCGGATAGAGCAGCCCCTGCCGGCGCTGTGGGCCGATCCCGACAAGGTCGACCAGGTGCTCAGCAACCTGCTGGAAAATGCGGTGCGCCACGGCGAGGGAACCGTCACCATCGAGGTCACGGCCGCGCTGTCCCCTCGCGAGGAGGAAGCCGACCAGAACACCGCCACGTCGGTCACGGTGAGCGACGAAGGGCCCGGCATCCCGGAGGAGTCCATGAACCGCGTCTTCACCCGCTTCTGGCGGGGCAGCAAGCGCGGCGGCACCGGCCTCGGGCTGTACATCGTCAAGGGCATCGTCGAGGCCCACGGCGGCTCCATCACGGTCGGCCGCGCTCCCGCCGGCGGCGCCGAGTTCCGATTTATGCTGCCCGTGAGCACCCCGGCGTACCTGCAGTAACGCCGACGAGGGCCCACGGGCGCGTTCGCACACCTCACCCCCGTTAGACTCGGCCTTTGGCACCTTTGCGTCCCTCTCTGTGGACCATTCGTCTCCGAGCCGTAGACGGGGACCATCCGCCAGCCAACCGGAAGCACGGGAAGAGATGTCGGCACCGAACAAGTCGTACGACCCTGTAGAGGTCGAGGCCCTGAAACCGGAAGAGATCGAGCGCATGCGGGACGAGGCGCTCGCCGCCTTCGCCGCCGCGGACTCCCTCGACGCTCTCCAGGAGGCCAAGGTCGCCCACACCGGCGGCACCTCACCGCTGGCCCTCGCCAACCGCGAGATCGGCGCGCTGCCCCCGCAGGCCAAGGCCGCCGCAGGCAAGCTCGTCGGCCAGGCCCGGGGCGCCGTCAGCAAGGCGCTCGCCGCCCGCCAGACCGAGCTGGAGGCCGACCGGGACGCCCGCGTGCTGGTCGAGGAGGCGGTGGACGTCACACTGCCCCACGACCGGGTACCGGCCGGCGCCCGCCACCCGCTGACCACGTTCATGGAGCGCGTCGCGGACGTCTTCGTCTCCATGGGGTACGAGGTCGCCGAGGGCCCCGAGGTCGAGGCGGAGTGGTTCAACTTCGACGCCCTGAACTTCACCCCGGACCACCCGGCCCGGCAGATGCAGGACACCTTCTTCGTCGAGGGCCCCAAGGGGACAGAAGGCGACGAGTCCGGTGTCGTGCTCCGTACGCACACCTCGCCCGTACAGGCCCGCTCGATGCTCGACCGCGAGCCGCCGGTCTACATCGTGTGCCCCGGCCGCGTGTACCGCACGGACGAGCTGGACGCCACGCACACCCCCGTCTTCCACCAGATCGAGCTTCTGGCGATCGACGAGGGCCTGACCATGGCCGATCTCAAGGGCACCATGGACCACATGGTCCAGTCGCTCTTCGGCTCGGACATGAAGACGCGGCTGCGGCCCAACTACTTCCCCTTCACCGAGCCGTCCGCCGAGATGGACATGCTCTGCTACGTCTGCAAGGGCACGTCCGTCGGCAACCCCGACCGTCCCTGCCGGACCTGCTCCAGCGAGGGCTGGATCGAGCTCGGCGGCTGCGGCATGGTCAACCCGCGCGTGCTCGTCGCGTGCGGCGTCGACCCCGAGAAGTACAGCGGATTCGCCTTCGGGTTCGGCATCGAGCGGATGCTGATGTTCCGCCACAACGTCGAAGACATGCGAGACATGGTCGAGGGCGACGTCCGGTTCACCCGGCCGTTCGGGATGGAGATCTGATGCGGGTCCCGCTTTCTTGGCTGCGGGAGTACGTCGACCTGCCGGCGACTCAGACCGGCCGGGACGTCCAGGAGAAGCTCATCACGGTGGGCCTCGAGGTCGAGACCGTCGAGCAGGTCGGCGCCGGCCTCAAGGGCCCCCTGGTCGTCGGCCAGGTGCTGACCATCGAGGAGCTGGAGGGCTTCAAGAAGCCGATCCGCTTCTGCACGGTCGACGTCGGCACCGCCAACGGCACCGGTGAGCCCCAGGAGATCGTCTGCGGCGCCCGCAACTTCGCCGTCGGCGACAAGGTCGTCGTGGTCCTCCCGGGCGCAGTCCTGCCCGGCGACTTCGCGATCGCCGCCCGCAAGACGTACGGCCACACCTCCCACGGCATGATCTGTTCCGGCGACGAGCTGGGCATGGGCGACGACGGCAGCGGCGGCATCATCGTCCTGTCGCCGGAGTACGAGGTCGGCACCGACGCGATCGAGCTGCTCCAGCTCGTCGACGAGGTCCTCGACATCGCCGTCACACCCGACCGCGGGTACGCCCTCTCGCTGCGCGGCATCGCCCGCGAGACCGCCATCGCCTACGGACTGCCGCTGCGCGACCCGGCCCTGCTCGACGTACCGGCCCCGAACGCGTACGGCTACCCGGTCGAGGTCTCCGACCCGTTCGCCTGCGACCGCTTCACCGCCCGCACGGTGACCGGTCTCGACCCGGACGCGCACTCCCCGATCTGGCTCAGGCGCCGCCTCCAGAAGGCGGGCATGCGCCCGATCTCGCTCGCCGTCGACATCACCAACTACGTGATGCTGGAGCTGGGCCAGCCCCTGCACGCGTACGACCGTTCCCGTGTCCAGGGTGCGATCGGTGTGCGCCGGGCCGAGCCGGGGGAGAAGCTCACCACCCTCGACGGTGTCACGCGCACGCTGGACGCCGAGGACCTGCTCATCACCGACGACCGGGGCGCCATCGGCCTCGCGGGTGTCATGGGCGGCGCCAACACCGAGATCGACGACACCGAGGGCACCACCACCGAGGTCGTCATCGAGGCCGCCCACTTCGACGCGATCACCATCGCGCGCACGGCCCGCCGCCACAAGCTGGCCTCCGAGGCGTCCAAGCGCTTCGAGCGCGGTGTCGACCCGCAGGCCGCCTCGGCGGCCGCCCAGCGCACGGTCGACCTCCTGGTCCTCCTCGCCGGCGGCACCGCCGACGCGGGCGTCACCGAGGTCATCTCGCCGTCCGCACCGCGCACGATCTCGATCCCGGCGAACCACCCTGACAAGGTCGCGGGCGTCGAGTACGGCCGCGAGACCGTCGTACGCCGTCTCCAGGAGGTCGGCTGCGACGTGTACGGGCAGGACGAGCTGATCGTCACCGTCCCGTCCTGGCGCCCGGACATGACGGACCCGAACGACCTCGCCGAAGAGGTCATCCGCCTGGAGGGCTACGAGAACCTGCCCTCCACCCTGCCCAAGCCCCCCGCGGGCCGCGGCCTCACCGACCGGCAGCGACTGCACCGCCGCGTCGGCCGGGCACTGGCCGGGGCCGGCTATGTCGAGGCGCTGAACTACCCGTTCATCGGCGAGCACGTCTTCGACCAGCTCGGCCTGGCCGCCGACGACCCGAAGCGCAAGGTCGTCAAGCTGGCCAACCCGCTCTCCGACGAGGAGCCCGCACTCCGTACGACGCTGCTGCCGGGCCTGCTCCAGGCGCTGCGTCGCAATGACGGGCGGGGCAGCCACGACCTGGCCCTGTTCGAGACAGGGCTGGTCTTCCATCCCCAGGACGAGCTGCTGATCGCCGGGCGTCTGCCGGTCGACCGGCGTCCCACGGACGAGGAGGTCGCGTCGTTGACGGCCGCGCTCCCCGTCCAGCCCCGGCACGCCGCCGTCGTCCTCGCGGGCGCCCGCGAGCAGGCCGGCTGGTGGGGCAAGGGCCGCCCGGCCGACTGGGCCGACGCGATCGAGGCGGCACGGAGCCTGGCCCACGAGGCCGGCACCGAACTCCTCGTCCGCGCGGGCCAGTACGGCCCGTGGCATCCCGGCCGCTGCGCCGAGCTGGCAGTGGTCGTGGACGGTTCGGAGCAGGTCATCGGGTACGCCGGTGAGCTGCACCCCCGGGTACTGAAGGCACTGGGCCTGCCCGCGCGTACCTGTGCGATGGAGCTGAACCTGGACGAGCTGGAGGCGGCGAGTTCGGGTGTGCCCAAGGGCCCGAAGATCTCGACGTTCCCGGTGGCCACGCAGGATGTCGCTCTCGTCGTTGCGCGCGAGGTTCCGCACGCGGACGTCGAGGCGGCGCTGCGGGAGGGTGCGGGGGTGCTTTTGGAGTCCATTCGGTTGTTCGATGTGTACGAGAGTGGTGAGCAACTGGGGGAGGGGCGGAAGTCTCTTGCCTATGCGTTGCGGTTCCGGGCGGCTGACCGGACGCTGACCGTCGATGAGGCTTCTGCTGCGCGGGATGCGGCTGTTGCTCTCGCGGGGGAGCGAACCGGGGCGGTGTTGAGGAGCTAGGTCTGTTGGGGAATTGCGGGTCGTTGTTCGACTGCGGGTCCGTTGTGGCTGGTCGCGCAGTTCCCCCCACCACCCATCGGTCACTTCACTCCTTCGGGTGACAAGTTGGGGCGATCTGGTCCCTTCGGGGCATGTGGTCGACAGAATCGGACCGGTCTTTCGGGGCCGGTCCGATTTGTGTTGTCAGGGCCTGGCTGGGGGGCCATCGGCATGATCCGTATCAAGGCTGGGGTTTCCTGTGGGGCTCGGCTCCGGACAGGGCGGCTGCGGGCCGCGCTCGTGGGGCGGAGGTGCAGGTTCCGGGGCGGGGGAGCAAGGCCGGGGTGCCGAAGGCGGCGTCGGCCGCCCGAGCGGCAGGTCGCCCCGCCTGTCGAGCGGCAGCCCTTGCGACGGGTGCGCTCGCTCGTGCTGCCCACGGTGTGGGGGGCCGCGGCGATCACGTACAAGCTGGCCTGTCCGCTCGCCCAGCAGAACGGGCTGGGGGCGCGGATCGTCACCAGTGCCGTCTTCTTCGCCGTCGGGGCCGGGCTCGTACTCCATGTCCGCCGCGCGCTTCTGCGCGAGTTGGGGCTCGCCCGACAGGTCGCCGGGGCGGCGCAGAGTGTGCTGCTGCGGCCACTGCCGCAGCGCATCGACGGGCTGCGGGTCGCCGCCGCCCAACTGTCCGCCGACCGGGGTGCCGTGGTCGGCGGGGATCTGTACGAGGTCATCGCCACCGAGCACGGCGTACGGGTCGTGATGGGCGATGTGCGCGGACATGGCATCGCCGCCATCGGGACCGTCGCCGCCGTTCTCGGCAGCTTCCGCGAGGCCGTGCACGACGAGGCCGAACTCGGCAGCGTACTGCGGCGGTTGGAACGGGCGCTGGCCCGGCATCTGGGCGAGCGGGCACGCGCCGAACACCCCTCGGCGGGGCCTTCGGCAGCACTGGACCCGGGCAGCCCGGTCGCCGAGGAGTTCGTCACCGTACTGCTCCTGGAGATCGGCGGGGACGGCGAGGTGCGCGCCTTCAACTGCGGGCATCCGTCGCCGTATCTGCTCAGCGGCGGCCGGGCCGACGTACTCGCGGCCGGTGAACCCCTGCCCCCGCTGGGCCCGTTCCCTCTGCCGGTCGAGCTGTCCGCCGAACACTGCGGCCGACTGCTTCCCGGCGAGGCCCTGTTGCTGCACACGGACGGTGTCGAGGACGCCCGGGATGCTCATGGCCGGTTCTTTCCCCTGCAGGCTGTCCTGGCAGAGGCCGTCCGCACCCAGCCGGTTTCGCCGCAAGCGCTGCTGGGGGCGGTCTTCTCCCGCCTGTTGCGACATGCGGGCGGCTCCCCGACGGACGATGTAGCCGTACTGGTACTGCGAAACGACCGCCACCAAATCCTCAGACAGCAACAGGAACCCCCGGTAGCTCATCAAGTCACGTGAGCTGTACAGGGGCGCGGGTCAACGGGCCGAGCCGCCGCACTGTACGAGGGGGAGCCGGCGGCCCGGCGGCCTCTTGCGAGGCATTTCAGTCAACCGGACAGGAACTCTCCGCAACAGCGCGCACACGCTACGAATTCGGGCGCTTCGATCACACCCCGTGTGAAGCCGGACACACTACGCTGACGGGCACGGTAGGCGCACCGTCGGCACCCAGCCACCGGAGGGCATCCATGCAGCCCAACACCCTGCTCGACGCGATCCTCGACGAGGCGGGTATCTCGCATGCGGGACTCGCCGCCCATGTGAATCAGGCGGGCCGGGCGCGGGGCCTGGCACTGAGGTACGAACACACCGCCGTGGCGCGGTGGTTGAAGGGACAGCGCCCGCGTGGCCAGGTGCCCGACCTGATCTGCGAGGTGCTCGCCGCCCGCCTGCACCGCCCGGTCAGACTGGACGACATCGGGCTCGGAGTGCCGGGCGACACCGCCGGTCCGCTCGGCTCGGCCGGTACCTCGCTGTCCGGGTTCGTCGAGCGGGCGACCGCGCTGTGGCGCTCCGACGAGCAGCAGCGCCCGCACATCCTCGGCGCCCCCGCCGTCACCGGTACGCCCGCCGTGATGCCGGTGTGGGAGTGGGAGAACCCGCCCGAGGACGTCGACGTGTCGCGCGGCGGCAGGCACCGGGTCAGCATGGCCGACATCGAGATGCTCCGCTCGGCCCGCGCCCACTACGAGCAGATGTACCGCAAGGCGGGCGGGGTCGCGACCCGCACCCGGATCGTCGGCTTCCTGAACGCCGAGACCGCGCCCCTGCTGCGCGGCAGCTACACGGACGCCACCGGCCGCCAACTGCACCGGGCCACCGGCGGGTTGGTGGCGATCGCCGGCATCTGCGCGTACGACTCCGATGCCCACGGTCTCGCCCAGCGCTACTTCCACCAGGCACTGCGGCTGGCAAAAGCCAGTGGGGACCGGGGACTCGGGGCGTATGTCATCGGGCTGCTGGTCAACCAGGCACTGTTCATGCGGGAGTTCCGGCAGGCCGTCGCCTTCGCGGAGGCCGCGCTGCGCGCCGCGGGCAAGCACATCACGCCGGCGCTCGCCTCCGACCTCTACGCGATGCAGGCCAAGGCGTACGCGCACCTGGGTGACGGCAGCAGCGCGCTGTCCTGCATCCGGCGGGCCGAGCAGGCCGCCGATCGCATCCGGCGCGGGTACGAGCCCGACGAAACCGGCTATGTCCAGCCGGGGTTGGTCAACGTCCAGGTGGCGGAGGCGCTGCTGAGCCTCGGTGATCTGGCGGCGGCCGGGGAGCACGCGACGGCCGCGGTGGACACCCCGGCGCACGACCGGGGCAGGGTGCACCGGCTCGCCATGCTCAGCCAGATCGAGTTGCGCAGGGGCAACGCGGACAAGGCCGTGGCCACCGCGGTGCAGATGGCCGAGCAGGCGCGCGGAATGGAGTCCCAGCGGCTGCGTGACAGACTCCGGGCGGTACGCGAACATCTGGTGCGCAACGGCTGCTCGGGCACCGCCGAGGCGGCCGAACTGATCGACGGGGCGCTGCGCGTACCGCTCTAGACACTCTTGGGTAAAACACCTTTGGCGCGCGGGTTCTCGGGTATCCGCGCGGTGGGCCGCATTCTGTGCGCCTGCTGTCAGCACGTTCCTGCTGCCATATTGCCATCTACTCGGCGGAAGGTGGCAGAACCGTGCAGTGGACGAAACAGAACGAACAAACTGTGTATGAAAACCGCTGGTTCAGGGTCAATCTCGCAGATGTCGAGCTGCCGGACGGGCGGCATCTCGACCACTTCCTGATACGGCTGAGGCCTGTCGCCGTGGCGACAGTGGTCAACGAGGCCAACGAGGTACTCCTGCTCTGGCGGCACCGGTTCATCACCGACAGCTGGGGGTGGGAACTCGCGGCCGGAGTCGTGGAGGACGGCGAGGACATTCCCTTCGCGGCCGCCAGGGAACTGGAGGAGGAGACGGGCTGGCGACCGGGACCCCTGCGGCATCTGATGAGCGTCGAGCCGTCCAACGGGCTCACCGACGCCCGGCACCACATCTACTGGGCCGAGGAGGGCGAGTACATCGGTCACCCCGTGGACGACTTCGAGTCGGACCGCCGGGAGTGGGTCCCCCTCAAGCTCGTCCCCGACATGGTCGCCCGCGGGGAGGTCCCGGCCGCCAACATGGCGGCCGCGCTACTGCTGTTGCACCATCTCAGACTCGGCGAGGACGCCTAGGACACCTGGGCCCCTGGGACACGCTCAGCGTCCGAGGACCTGCCAGACCGTCACGGCCAGCGCCCCGAGGGCGGTCAGAGCCGCGACGGCCGGCAGGGGCCATCGGCCGTGTTCCAGATGGACCACGCGTGCGCTCAGGTCGTCGACTTCCTTGTCCGTCTCCTTCGTGCGATGGCTGAGCAGGGCCAGCCCTCCCTCGACGCGTGCGTACGCGACGTCGAGGCGGCGGCGTAACTCTGCGAGTTCTCCATGAGGCACGGGATGCTCAGGATCGGCGGTCACTTGTCCGCTCCTTTCCGTAGTCGTCACATCCCTTGTATGCGCATCAAGAGTCAACTCGCCTGGTGGGCGCCCGGGGAGAGTGTGCGAGAGGCATATGCGTGTCCGGTGTGCACACGGTGTGTGAATGCCGCGGGCCCGGCACTCCGAAGAGTGCCGGGCCCGCAGGGAACCCCAGCGTGACGCTGGGTGATATCTATGCGTACGTGTAGAAGCCCGAGCCCGACTTCCGGCCCAGCCGGCCCGCGTCGACCATGCGCTGGAGCAGCGGGGGAGCGGCGTACAGCGGCTCCTTGTACTCCTCGTACATGCTGAACGCGACCGAGGCGACCGTGTCCAGGCCGATCAGGTCGGACAGCTTCAGGGGGCCCATCGGGTGGGCGCAGCCCAACTCCATGCCGTTGTCGATGTCCTCGCGGCTGGCCATGCCCGACTCGAACATCCGGATCGCGGAGAGCAGGTACGGGATCAACAGGGCGTTCACCACGAAGCCCGAGCGGTCCTGGGCGCGGATCGCGTGCTTGCCGAGGGCCTTCTCGGCGAACAGCTGGGCGCGCGCGAGGGTGCCCTCGGAGGTGGTGAGCGCCGGGATCAACTCGACGAGCTGCTGCACCGGAGCCGGGTTGAAGAAGTGGATGCCGACGACCTGATCGGGCCGGGAGGTGGCGACGGCCAGCTTCACCAGGGGAATCGAGGAGGTGTTGGAGGCGAGGATCGCGTCCGGGCGGGTCACCACCTGGTCGAGCACCTGGAAGATCTCGGTCTTCACCTGCTCGTTCTCGACGACGGCCTCGATCACCAGATCGCGGTCCGCGAACTCGCCGAGGTCGGTGGTGAAGCTGAGCCGCGCCAGCGTCTCGTCCCGCTCCTCCTCGGTGATCTTGCCGCGCTCGGCCGCCTTGGAGAGGGAGTTGAACAGCCGGGTGCGGCCGAACTCCAGGGCTTCGCCGGTGGTCTCGGCGACCTTCACATCCAGCCCGGAACGGGCGCACACCTCGGCGATGCCCGCTCCCATCTGGCCGCAGCCCACGACTCCGACGCGTGAGATCTCTCCCACTGGGATGTCCGACACATCGCCCCTTTCACCGTTCATCTTTACTGGCCGTCCGGCCTGCGCGGGCTCGCCGTTGTCCGGGGTCTTCCGTCTGTCCGGGGTCTGCGCCAAACCTGCACGTTACCTTCGGCGGCCATTGCCCGATCGTCCGGGCCCCACATGGGAGTGTGACCCGGGACGGGTGCGGACGGTCTGTGAGTTGTCCGACACAGCGCTTATCGGAGGTACGGGAATGAGTGGGAAGGCGCGGCACGCGCGCATGTCACGGCGGGCGTTCGCGGTGACCGCCCTGTCGACGCTCGTGGCGGGCGGGGCGGTGACGGGAGCCGCCCTGGCCGGGGCGGAACCGAGCCGGTCGGACGGCAAGGGCAGGCGGGCGACCCGCGAACTGCGGGGCATGTGGCTGGCGACGGTCACCAACCGGGACTGGCCGTCCAAGCCGGGGCTGAGCGCCACTCAGCAGCGCGCAGAGCTGATCACCCACCTCGACACGGCGGTCAGCCGCCGCCTCAACGCGGTGTTCCTCCAGGTCCGCCCGACCGCCGACGCCCTGTGGCCCTCGCCGTACGAGCCCTGGTCGCAGGTCCTCACCGGAACCCAGGGCCAGGACCCCGGCTGGGACCCGCTGGGCACGGCGGTCGAGGAGGCGCACGCCCGCGGTCTCGAACTGCACGCCTGGTTCAACCCGTACCGCGTCGCCAACCAGACCGACCCCACCAAGCTCGTCGCCTCCCACCCGGCGCGGATGCATCCGGACTGGGTGGTGCCCTACGGCGGCAAGCTGTACTACAACCCCGGTCTGCCGGAGGTCCGGCGCTTCGTCCAGGACGCGATGCTCGACGCGGTGCGGAAGTACGAGATCGACGGCGTTCACTGGGACGACTACTTCTACCCGTACCCGGTCGCCGGCCAGACCTTCGACGACGACGCCGAGTACGCGGAGTACGGCGGCGACTTCCCCGACCGGGCCTCCTGGCGGCGCGACAACATCGACAGACTCGTCCTGGAGACCGCCACCCGCATCAAGGCCGTACGACCCGGAGCCGACTTCGGGATCAGCCCCTTCGGGGTGTGGCGCAACGCCGCGACCGACCCGCTCGGGTCGGACACGCGGGCCGGTGTGCAGACGTACGACGACCTGTACGCGGACACCAGGAAATGGGTGCGGCAGAACTGGATCGACTACATCTGCCCGCAGATCTACTGGAACATCGGCTTCGCCGCGGCCGACTACGCCAAGCTGCTGCCCTGGTGGGCGGGGGTCGCGAAGGATACGGGGACGAAGCTGTACGTCGGTGAGGCGCTGTACAAGGCGGGCGACCCGGCACAGCCCGCGGCCTGGCAGGACCCGGCCGAGCTGTCGCGGCATCTGACCCTCGCCCAGGGCTACCCCGAGGCGCGGGGGCACATCTTCTTCTCCGCGAAGGAAGTGGGCACCGACAAGATCGGGGCCATCGCGCGGGTGGTCGCCGACCACTACCAGCAGCCGGCGATGCCACCGCGCTGATGCTCAGCGGTACGTGAGCTGTTCTCCAGGGATATCCCTGGATGTTTCGCTAACGGTCCGTGTCCTTGTGGCGGACCTGGCAGTCGGGGCCGGGGGACATCACTGCCTCGTGCCCGTCCGGGAAACGGACGCGGTACGGGGGAGTGCCCTCCTGGCCCATGACCTCGACGACTTCAGTGACCTGGTCGTGCTGGCCGACCACCCTGCCGTGCTGGACAAGCTGGTCGCCCACGGTTGCGTGCATCTGCGGGCCCTCCTTCTAGCTGCGTGCCCGCTGGGTGACGGCGATACAGACGAGCACGGCCGCCGCCGTCAGCGGGGCGGCCGGCGTCAGCTGCTCGCCCAGCAGCAGGACCGACCACACCAGTGTGAGCAGGGGCTGCGCCAACTGCAACTGGCTGGCCTTCGGAATACCGATTGCGGCCATGCCCCGGTACCAGACGACCAGGCCGAGGAACTGCGACCCCGCCGCCACCCACAGCAGCCCGAGCACGCTGTGCGCGGTGAGCTGTACGGGCTCGTACGACAGTGCCAGCGCGGCGGCGGGCGCGGTGACCGGCAGGCACAGCACCAGTGCCCAGCCGATGACCTGCCAGCCCGGCATGACCCGGGCCAGTCGGCCCCCCTCGGTGTAGCCGGCCGCGCACACCAGCAGGGCGCCGAAGAGATAGGCGTCGGCGCTGGTCAGGGCGCCGCCGCTCTGCTGCACGGTGAACGCGAGAACGGCCGCCGCGCCCGCCAGGGCCGCCGCCCAGAAGGTGCGCGAGGGGCGGGTGCCCATGCGTAGCGCCGAGAAGAGGGCCGTCGTCAGCGGCAGCAGGCCGACCACGACGGCGGCGTGCGATGTGGTCGAGGTCTGCAGGGCGAGCGTGGTGAGGAGCGGGAAGCCGACGACGACCCCGGCGGCGACGACCGCGAGCCCCGCCCAGCAGCGGCGGGCAGGAAGCGGCGCGCGCACCGCCAGCAGACAGCCACCCGCGATGACCGCCGCCAGGACGGACCGCACGGCCACCAGCGACCACGGACCGAAGCCCTCCAGCCCCCAGGCCGTCGCCGGGAAGGTGAGTGAGAAGGCGGTGACGCCGAGAGCGGCCTGAAGGGTTCCGGAACGGGAGGCCGGAGGCTTCCCGGACAGTGGACCGGCGGGGGCGCCCGGGGTCTCGGTGCGCCTGCTGACCGCTATCGGAGTCGGTGCGGTAGCGCTATCGTGTGCTCTCATGCAAGAGCGTAGCAGTGTCGGTGAACTGGCGAATCGGCTGCGACAGGAACTCAACCGCTACTCTCCAGGTGGAAAGCTGCCATCGAGCAGGGTGCTGGTGGAGCGCTTCCGGGTGAGCCCGGTGACCGTCTCCAGAGCGCTCGCCCAACTGGCCGCCGAGGGTCTGGTCGTGACCCGCCCGGGGGCCGGCGCGTACCGCGCGGAGGCCCGGCCCTCGTCCGCCCCCGCCGGGGACACCTCCTGGCAGGAGGTCGCCCTGAGCGCGGACGGCGCCGCCGACCTCGTACCGCGCACGGTGAACGCCGCCGGTGTCGTCGTATCGCTCGCCGCGCCGCCGCCCGGCGTGATCGAGTTCAACGGAGGCTATCTGCACCCCTCCCTCCAGCCCGAGCGGGCGATGGCGGCGGCCCTCTCACGTGCCGGACGCCGTCCCGGGGCGTGGGGCCGGCCGCCCCTGGACGGGCTGCCGGAACTGCGCGAGTGGTTCGCGCGGGGCATCGGCGGCGCCGTCACGGCGGCCGAGGTGCTGATCACGGCGGGCGGCCAGGCGGGCCTGACGACAGCCCTGCGAGCCCTCGCCCCGCCCGGCGCCCCGGTACTGGTCGAGTCGCCCACCTACCCCGGCATGCTGGCGATCGCCCGCGCGGCCGGCCTGCGCCCGGTGCCGGTCCCGATGGACGCGGACGGGGTGCGCCCGCCGCTGTTGGCCGACGCGTTCCGGGCGACCGGCGCCCGGGTGTTCGTCTGCCAGCCCCTGTTCCAGAACCCGACCGGCGCCGTGCTCGCGCCCGAACGGCGCGCGGAGGTGCTGCGGATCGCCCGCGAGGCCGGTGCCTTCGTGATCGAGGACGACTTCGTACGGCGGCTGGTGCACGAGGACGCGGCGCCACTGCCGCGCCCGCTCGCGGCGGAGGACCCCGACGGTGTGGTCGTCCACGTCGGCTCGCTCACCAAGGCGACCTCGCCGAGCTTCCGGGTGAGCGCGCTCGCGGCCCGGGGTCCGGTGCTGGAACGGCTGCGCGCCATCCAGATCGTCGACACCTTCTTCGTCCCTCGCCCGCTGCAGGAAGCGGCCCTGGAACTCGTCGGCTCACCGGCCTGGCCCCGTCATCTGCGCGCGGTGTCAACGGAGTTGAGGGTCCGTCGGGATGCCATGACGTCCGCGCTGCTGACCGCCCTTCCCCAACTGTCCCTGCCCCACATCCCCTCGGGGGGCTACCACCTCTGGCTTCGCCTCGCCGACGGTACTGGGGGCACCTCCCAGGCTTTCGGCTCCGGGGGAGAGTCCGCCCTTGTCGCGGCCGCACTGCGCGCGGGCGTCGCGATCACCCCCGGCCGTCCCTACTTCAGCGCCGAACCCCCGGCGTCACACGTGCGGTTGAGCTTCGCGGCGGTCGCGGGGACGGGGGAGATCGGGGAGGGGGTACGGAGGCTGCGTACGGCCTGTGACGAGGTGCTGTGAGGCGGGGTGGGCCGCGGAGAAAAACGGTTCGACACGGCGGGCCGGGACGAGGGAACCTCCGGGCATGAGCGACGACGCCCCCGCCCTCCCCGAGGGCTACGAGATCTCCGTCGATCCTGCCCGGGTCGATGTCGAGCGTGTGCACCGCTGGCTGTCGACCGACGCCTACTGGGCGTTGGACCGGCCCCGGGCGAAGTTCGAGGACGTGATCGCGCACTCGCTCAACTTCGGGGTGTACGACTCGACTTCGGGGGAGCAGGTGGCGTACGCGCGGGTGGTGACCGATCAAGGGCTCTTCGCGTGGCTGTGCGATGTGTATGTCGACCGGTCGGCGCGGGGCACGGGCGTCGGTACGGCGATGGTGCGCGAGGTGCGCGATCACCTCGGGGCGCTCGGGGTGCACCGCATCCTGCTCGCCACGCACGACGCGCATGGCGTCTACGAGAAGATCGGTTTCCGGCCGCTCGCCAAACCCGATCAATGGATGGCGCTCTACTTCGAGTGAAGCCCTCGTGGAGCAGACGTAAAGCCTTTGTGGGGATCGGGCAGGGGTCGGCGCGTACCCTCGATAACTCCTGAGTAACGCCACTTGACCTGCGAACTTTCCCGGCCCACCATCGCCGCATGCAACTTCGGGTCACCTTCGTCGCCGCCGCGCGCAGCTCACCGCTGCTCGCCGAGCGCTTCGACGACGACCGGCCGCTGGACCAGGCCGGCTGGGACGAGGTGCAGCGCGCCGCCCAGGATCTGGTGCCACTGGCGGCGGCCGAGCTGCGCTACTGCTCGCCGACGCCCCGCAGCCGGGCCACCGGGGACGCGCTCGGCTACGGGCCGCTGGTCCAGCTGGCCCTGCGCGACTGTGACATGGGCCGCTGGCGAGGGCTCACCCTCGGCGAGGCGATGGCCCGGGAGCCCGAGTCCGTGGATACCTGGCTCGCCGATCCGCGCGCCACGCCCCACGGTGGTGAGTCGCTGCTGGACTTCATCTCGCGCGTCGGCGGCTGGCTCGACACCCGGCCCCTCGACGACGGCGGCCGGATCGTTGCCGTGGCCGAACCCTCGGTCATCCGGGCGGCCCTCGTCTACGTCCTGAAGGCACCGCCCTCGACCTACTGGAACCTCGACGTCCGCCCCTTGTCCACGACCGTCGTCACAGGCCGCAAGGGTCGCTGGAACCTTCGCTTCGAGAGTGTGCTCACTCAGTCGGTGCGTGGCTAGACCGTGGTGCGGCGTGTGTAGTCGGTGGTGAGGACGAGATCTTTGGCCGGGCCCGCCACCCGCCACACCGTCCGCCAGTGGTCCGCGTCCAGGACCGTGAACTCGCCGCGGTAGAGATCGGCCGCGCAAGGGTGGTCGGTGACCCATCGGCCCGACGTCAGGTCCAGGTCGTGAAACGGGCGGCCGTCCGCGAAACGTACGTCGGCGGTGCCCGGGGCGGTGCCCGGGAGGAAGTGGAGCATCCGCTCGGCGGGGCGGGCGACACCCTGCCACACGAACGTGCCGGACTCATGGTGCAACAGGCCGCTCCGGCCCGTGTCGTGCAACGGGCTGAACGTCGTGGTGCCGGTGAAAGTGCCCTCGTCCGCGCCCGCGAGATCCTGCACCGACCGTTCCAGCAGCCAGCCCCCCGCCAGATATGGCAGCGCATCAGGCACTGGCCGGAACTCGCCCACGCCGCCCCCTCTCCGAACCCTCGAGTTGCCGCACGCCCCATTGACGCACTCCGGTCACATACCTATGTTGCCGTTCGAAGTGCTGATCATTGTCCGGTATCCCGAACTGCATCGACAGAGCCGCGGAGTATCCATGTCACGCACACGCACCCGCTGGAGACTAGGTCTCACGGCCGCCGCAATCCTGGTGGTCTCGGCGGTCGTTCCCACCTCGGCCGGCGCCGAGGATGTCACCGACTACGCCGTCACCGTGGACCCGGCCGCCAAGGGCGCCAAGATCGACGACACGATGTACGGCGTCTTCTTCGAGGACATCAACCGGGCCGCCGACGGCGGTCTGTACGCCGAACTCGTGCAGAACCGATCCTTCGAGTACTCCACCGCCGACAACCGCTCGTACACGCCCCTCACCTCCTGGGCCGTCAGCGGTACGGCGACGGCCCTTGACGACGACGGGCGCCTGAACGCCCGTAACCGCACGTACCTCTCCCTGGGCGCCGGCTCGTCCGTCACCAACTCCGGTTACAACACCGGGATCAGGGTCGAGGACGGCAAGAAGTACGACTTCTCCCTCTGGGCCCGGGCCGACCAGGCCGGCGCGCTCACCGTCTCCCTCACCGACACCGGGGGCACCCTCGCCGAGGCCCGCCAGGTCGCGGTGAAGGGCGGCTGGGCCAAGTACCGGGCGCGGTTCACCGCGACCCGCTCCAGCACCGCCGGTCGGCTGACGGTCGCGACGGACAACTCCGTTGCCCTGGACATGATTTCGCTGCTGCCCCGGGACACCTACAAGGGCCACGGGCTGCGCAGGGATCTCGCCGAGAAGATCGCCGCGCTCGATCCCGGCTTCGTGCGCTTCCCGGGCGGCTGCCTGGTCAACACCGGGTCCATGCAGGACTACAGCGAGGCGTCCAACTGGGAGCGCAAGCGCTCGTACCAGTGGAAGGACACCGTCGGGCCCGTCGAGCAGCGCGCCACCAACTCCAACTTCTGGGGCTACAACCAGAGTTACGGCCTCGGCTACTACGAGTACTTCCAGTTCTCGGAGGACATCGGCGCGATGCCGCTGCCCGTCGTCCCGGCACTGGTCACCGGCTGCGGGCAGAACAAGGCCGTCGTCGACGAGGCGCTGCTCAAGCGGCACATCCAGGACACCCTCGATCTGATCGAGTTCGCCAACGGGCCGGTGACGAGCGAGTGGGGCCGCAAGCGGGCGCAGCTGGGCCATCCCAAGCCCTTCCACCTCACCCACCTCGAGGTGGGCAACGAGGAGAACCTGCCGAACGAGTTCTTCGCCCGCTTCACGGAGTTCCGGACCGCCATCGAGGCCAAGTACCCCGACATCACGATCATCTCCAACTCCGGTCCGGACGACAGCGGTTCGACCTTCGACACCGCATGGAAGCTCAACCGGGACGCGAACGTCGACATGGTCGACGAGCACTACTACAACAGCACGAACTGGTTCCTCCAGAACAACGACCGCTACGACTCGTACGACAGGAACGGCCCCAAGGTCTTCCTCGGCGAGTACGCCTCCGGCGGCAACACCTTCAAGAACGCCCTCTCCGAGGCCGCGTTCATGACCGGCCTGGAGCGCAACGCGGACGTCGTCAAGCTCGCCTCGTACGCCCCGTTGCTCTCCAACGAGGACTATGTGCAGTGGCGTCCGGACATGATCTGGTTCAACAACCACGCGTCCTGGGGCTCCCCCTCGTACGAGGTGCAGAAGCTGTTCATGAACAACGTCGGTGACCGCGTGGTGCCCACCACCGCCACCGGCACGCCCTCGGTGAGCGGCCCGATCGCGGGCGCCGTCGGCCTGTCGACGTGGGCGACCACGGCGGCGTACGACGATGTGAAGGTCACCGGCGCGGACGGCACGGCGCTGCTGACCGACGACTTCTCGGGTGACGCCTCCCGGTGGACCCACACCGGGGGCGGCAGCTGGACGGTCCAGGACGGACAGTACGTCCAGACGGACGTCGCCGCCGAGAACACCATGGTCTCCGCGGGCGACCCCGCCTGGCACGACTACGACCTGCATGTGAAGGCCACCAAGAAGTCGGGCAAGGAGGGCTTCCTCGTCGCCTTCGGGGTCAAGGACACCGGGAACTACTACTGGTGGAACCTGGGCGGCTGGAACAACACCCTCAATGCCGTCGAACAGGCCTCGGACGGCGGCAAGTCGACGCTCATGTCGAAGGCCGGCTCGATCGAGACGGGACGCGCCTACGACATCGACGTCAAGGTGCGCGGCCGGCAGGTCACCATGTACCTCGACGGCCAGGAGTGGGGGAGCTTCACCGACGACAAGCCGGCCGAGCCGTTCCGCCAGATCGTCACCAAGGACGCGAAGACCGGCGATCTGATCGTCAAGGTCGTCAACGCCCAGGCGGCGCAGGCCCGTACGACGATCGACCTCGGCAAGGTGAAGGTCAGGTCCAAGGCCGCGGTGACCACGCTGGCCGCCGCGCCGGACGCGGTGAACAGCGAGACGGCGACCCCGGTGGCGCCGGTGAGGTCGACGTTCACGGGCGTCGCGAGGAAGTTCACGTACACGTTCCCGGCGAACTCCGTCACCTTCCTGCGGATCAAGAAGGGGTGACGGGAACTGGGTGACGGGAACGGCTGACCGGACGGGTGGCCCAGGTGCCGGAGGGTGCCTGGGCCACCCGTACCCGGTTCGGCTGATCAGCCGGTGGCCGCGACGGACGCCCCGTCGACGAGGACCGGCACCACCACGCTGGCGTCCGTCTCCGTGGCGATCGCCACGTCCTCGGGGAAGCCGCCGTCGACCAGTTCCCGGCCCGAGGTGCTCGCGAGTACGTCGGCGGCGGCGTCCGGGGCGGCGGTGCAGGCGGTGGCGACCGTACCGGCCTCGGGCGAGAGGGACGTACGACCGCTGCCGTGGATGTCCAGCGAGGCGACTGCGGCGCCCGGCCCAGCAGGTCCTCCAGGGCCGGGCGCAGGCTGCCGTCGGGCCGGCGCTCACCGGCGGCGATCACATCGACCGGTCGCTCGGCCGTTCCGTGCCCGTGCCCGGTGGGCCACGTGCCGACGGTGGTGGCGTTGCGCAGACACGCTGCCGCCACCCTCGTCGTGCCGTCGGCCGCCGCCGGGATGGCCGAGCCGGTGGGGGACAGCAGCACCAGCCGGGGCCCGCCGCCCTACGGCCGACGGCGAGCCGGGCCTCCTTCTGCTAGGCGAAGGCCGTAGCCGTGTCGTCGCGCCACGGGCGCCCACGCGTCGGGGTGCCGTCGAGGCTCCGCGTCAGGACGACCGGGCGAGGACGCAGAACTCGTGGCCCTCCGGGTCGGCCAGGCACGTCCACGGGACGTCGCCCTGGCCGACGTCGAGGTCGGTGGCGCCGAGGGCCCGCAGCCGGGCCACCTCCGCCGCTTTGTCGTCACCGGGGTCCGGCGCCAGGTCAAGATGGACGCGGTCCGGCACGGCCTTCACATCGGGCTTGCGGAGGAACTCGAGATAAGGGCCGACACCTCTGGTGTCGCGCAACACCGCATGATCGTCAGTCACCTCGTGCAGGGTCCAGTCCACCGCCTCGTCCCAGAACCGGGCCATGGCCCGGGGATCCACGCAGTCGACCACGATCGCGGCGATCGGTCCGGTGTCCCGGTAGACGTCCCGGGGCTCCAGCACGCAGAACTCGTTGCCCTCCGGGTCGGCGAGGACTGTCCACGGCACGTCGCCCTGGCCCACGTCGGCGGGAGTCGCGCCGAGAGCCTTCAGGCGCGCGACCAGCTCCGCCTGATGGGCCGCGGAGGTGGTGGCGAGATCGATGTGCACACGGTTCTTAGTCGTCGTCTTGGGTTCCGGGACGGCGATGACGTCGACGCATACGCCGGCCGGGTCCCGCCAGTCGAAGCCGACGGGTTGAACGGCGGTCGCGCCGGGCTCCGGGCTGGAGACCTGCCAGCCGAGCGCCTCCGCCCAGAACCGGCCGACCGCCGAGTCATCAAGCGCCTTTATGTTCACCAGGACAGGTCGCAGCGTCATGCCGATGATCCTAGGCACGGCCTGCTCCGGCATCGCCCGGCGCCGCATACTGATCCACCATATTGCATAAACGTGCAGCGAAACGTATAGTCATGCCATCGAGGAGGAGGGTTCCATGGCGGTACGTGTGGCGGTGGCCGGAGCGAGTGGGTACGCGGGCGGGGAACTGCTGCGCCTGCTCCTCGTCCACCCCGAGGTCGAGATCGGCGCCCTGACCGGCAACTCCAACGCCGGGCAGCGGCTAGGTGCGCTACAGCCGCACCTGCTGCCGCTGGCCGGCCGTGTGCTCCAGGAGACCACCCCCGAGGTGCTCGCCGGGCACGATGTCGTCTTCCTCGCGCTGCCGCACGGGCAGTCCGCCGCGGTCGCCGAGCAGCTCGGGCCGGATGTGCTTGTCGTCGACATGGGTGCCGACTTCCGGCTCCACGACGCGGCCGACTGGGAGAAGTTCTACGGCTCCGCGCACGCCGGGACCTGGCCCTACGGCCTCCCCGAACTGCCGGGTGCCCGCGCCGCGCTGGAGGGGTCCAAGCGTGTCGCGGTGCCCGGTTGCTATCCGACTGCCGTCTCCCTCGCCCTCTTCCCGGCGTACGCCGCCGGGCTTGCCGAGGCAGAGGCCGTGATCGTCGCCGCCTCCGGGACCTCCGGCGCCGGCAAGGCGGCCAGGACGAATCTGCTGGGCAGCGAGGTCATGGGGTCCATGTCTCCGTACGGGGTCGGCGGCGGTCACCGGCACACGCCCGAGATCGTCCAGAACCTCAGCGGCGCCGCAGGCTCGCCCGTCGCCGTCTCCTTCACGCCCACCCTCGCCCCCATGTCCCGCGGCATCCTGGCCACCTGCACCGCCGCCGCCAGGCCCGGCGTCACCGCCGAGTCCGTGCGCGCCACGTACGAGAAGGCGTTCGCCGACGAGCCGTTCGTGCACCTCCTCCCGGAGGGGCAGTGGCCCGCCACGGCGTCCGTCTACGGTTCCAACGCCGTTCAGGTGCAGGTCGCGTACGACGAGTCCGTGCGCCGCATCATCGCGATCAGCGCCATCGACAACCTGGCCAAGGGCACCGCGGGCGGTGCCGTCCAGAGCATGAACATCGCCCTCGGGCTCGACGAGACCACCGGGCTTTCCACGATCGGAGTCGCACCGTGAGCGACGCACGTGCAGCCACCGGGCCGCAGACAACTGGGGGCACCTCCCAGGCCCTTAAGGCACTGGGGGAGAAACCCGCACCTCTGCGCTGCACGGGCGACGGAGACATGAGCCGCTACCGCGGCGGGGCGAACGAGGAGATGCAGTGAGTGTCACGGCAGCACAGGGGTTCACGGCGGCGGGCATCGCCGCCGGGATCAAGGAGAACGGCAACCCGGACCTGGCCCTCGTGGTCAACAACGGGCCCCGCCTCGCCGCCGCCGGCGTCTTCACCTCCAACCGCGTCAAGGCCGCGCCGGTGCTGTGGTCGGAGCAGGTACTGAAGGGCGGCATCGTTTCCGCCGTCGTCCTCAACTCCGGTGGCGCCAATGCCTGTACGGGTCCCAAGGGGTTCCAGGACACCCACGCCACCGCCGAGAAGGTCGCCGACACCCTCGGCCTGAACGCCGGGGAGGTCGCGGTCGCCTCCACCGGACTCATCGGTCTGCTCCTGCCGATGGACAAGCTGCTGGCGGGAGTTGAGACCGTCGCCGGTCAACTCTCCGAGCACGGTGGCGAGAAGGCGGCCATCGCCATCAAGACCACCGACACCGTCCACAAGACGGCCGTCGTCAGCAAGAACGGCTGGACCGTGGGCGGCATGGCCAAGGGTGCGGGCATGCTCGCCCCCGGCCTCGCCACCATGCTCGTCGTCCTCACGACGGACGCCGACGTGGACAGCGAGCACCTGGACAAGGCGCTCCGCGCGGCCACGAGGACGACCTTCGACCGGGTCGACTCCGACGGCTGCATGTCCACCAACGACACCGTGCTGCTGCTCGCCTCCGGTGCCTCCGAAGTCGCCCCGGAACAGGCCGAGTTCGCGGAGGCCGTACGGGCCGTCTGTGACGATCTCGGGCAGCAGCTCATCCGGGACGCCGAGGGTGCCAGCAAGGACATCAAGGTCGAGGTCGTGAACGCGGCCAGCGAGGACGACGCCGTCGAGGTGGGCCGCTCCATCGCCCGCAACAACCTCCTCAAGTGCGCCATCCACGGCGAGGACCCCAACTGGGGCCGCGTCCTCTCCGCCATCGGTACGACCGCTGCCGCCTTCGAGCCCGACCAGCTCAACGTCGCCATCAACGGCGTCTGGGTCTGCAAGAACGGCGGCGTCGGCGAGGACCGCGACAAGGTCGACATGCGCTACCGCGAGGTCCACATCGTCGCCGACCTCGCCGCCGGCACCGAGACCGCCACCATCTGGACCAACGACCTCACCGCGGACTACGTCCACGAGAACAGCGCGTACTCGTCATGAGCACTACTCGCAAGCACACCGCCCTGCCCAAGGCCAGGATCCTCATCGAAGCGCTGCCCTGGCTGACCCGCCACAACGGCAAGGTCGTCGTCATCAAGTTCGGCGGAAACGCCATGGTGGACGAGGAGTTGAAGGGCGCCTTCGCACAGGACGTCGTCTTCCTGCGCCAGGCCGGCCTCAAGCCCGTCGTCGTGCACGGCGGCGGCCCGCAGATCAGCGCCGCCCTCGACAAGCACGGCATCGTGAGCGAGTTCAAGGCCGGTCTCCGGGTCACCACCGAGGACGCCATGGACGTCGTACGCATGGTGCTGGCCGGACAGGTCCAGCGGGAGCTGGTCGGACTGCTCAACCAACACGGGCCGCTCGCCGTCGGGTTGACCGGCGAGGACGCGCACACCATCACCGCCACCAAGCATCAGCCGGAGATCGACGGGGAGTTGGTCGACATCGGGCGGGTGGGCGAGATCACCGCGATCGACACGGGCGCGATCGAGGCGCTGCTCGCCGACGGCCGTATCCCGGTCGTCTCGTCGATCGCCCGTAGCCAGGACGACGGACATGTCTACAACGTCAATGCTGATACGGCGGCTGCGGCACTCGCTGCGGCACTGGGCGCCGAAACCCTCATGGTCCTCACGGACGTCGAGGGCCTCTACGAGGACTGGCCCAACTCCGACGAGGTGATCAGCCGCCTCACCGCTTCCCAACTGGAGAAGCTGCTCCCGGAGTTGAGTTCCGGCATGGTGCCGAAGATGGAGGGCTGTCTGCACGCCGTACGCAACGGTGTGAACACCGCCCGTGTCATCGACGGCCGGGTCCAGCACTCGATCCTGCTGGAGATCTTCACGGACGAGGGCATCGGCACGATGGTCGTGCCCGATGCGGAAGAAGAGGGGGATGCCGCATGAACGCCGGCCAGGACCTGAGCGCCAACCAGGAGCTGACGCAGCGCTGGCAGGGCGCGCTCATGAACAACTACGGCACCCCCCGGCTGCCCCTCGTCCGCGGCGCGGGCAGCACGGTGTGGGACGCCGACGGCAAGGCGTACGTCGACTTCGTGGGCGGCATCGCCGTCAACGCGCTCGGCCACGCGCACCCGGCGATCGTCGAGGCCGTCTCCACCCAGATCGCCTCCCTCGGCCATGTCTCCAACCTCTTCGTCGCCGAACCGCCCGTCGCGCTTGCCGAACAGCTGCTCCAGCGCTTCGGCCGGGACGGCAAGGTGTTCTTCTGCAACTCGGGGGCCGAGGCCAACGAGGGCGCCTTCAAGATCGGCCGGCTGACCGGACGGGGGCACATGGTGTCCACCGAGGGCGGCTTCCACGGCCGGACCATGGGCGCCCTCGCGCTCACCGGTCAGCCCGGAAAGCGGGAGCCCTTCGTGCCGCTGCCCGGTGACGTCACCTACGTCCCGTACGGCGACGCGCAGGCACTGGCCGCCGCCGTGACCGACGAGACCGCCCTCGTCATCATCGAGCCGATCCAGGGCGAGAACGGCGTCGTCGTCCCGCCCGCCGGCTATCTGAAGGCCGCGCGCGCGATCACCGCCGCCACCGGCGCCCTGCTCGTCCTCGACGAGGTGCAGACCGGCATCGGCCGTACCGGGCACTGGTTCGAGTACCAGGCCCACGACGGCGTCCTGCCCGACGTCGTCACCCTCGCGAAGGGCCTCGGCGGCGGACTGCCCCTCGGCGCGACCGTCGCCTTCGGCCGCGCCGCCGACCTGCTCCAGCCCGGCCAGCACGGTACGACGTTCGGCGGCAACCCGGTCGTCTGCGCCGCCGGACTCGCCGTTCTCGACACCATCTCGAACGAGGGGTTGCTGGAGAACGTCAAGCGGCAGAGCGAGAAGTTGCGGGACGGAATCGAGGGTGCGGGCCACTCGTTGATCGATTGTGTCCGGGGCGCGGGACTTCTCCTGGGTATCGTGCTCAACGAGCCCCTCGCGCCCCAGGTGCAGCAGGCGGCTCAGGACGCCGGGTTCCTGGTGAACGCGCCCGCTCCCGATGTCGTACGGCTCATGCCGCCGCTGAACATCGGTGACGCCGAAGTGGACGCGTTCCTCCAGGCACTTCCCGGGATCCTTGACGCGGTTGACGGGAAGGACTGACCGGGGAATGAGACGACGACGATGACGCAGGCGCAGGATCACGAGCACGCGGGGCCTGCCGTACCGCAGACCCGCACCGCACGCCACCGCCGGATCGTGGACATCCTCAACCGGCAACCGGTGCGGTCGCAGAGTCAGTTGGCGAAGCTGCTCGCGGACGACGGGCTGACCGTCACGCAGGCGACGCTGTCCAGGGACCTGGACGAACTGAACGCGGTGAAGATCCGCAACACCGACGGCGATCTCATCTACGCGGTGCCGAGCGAGGGCGGGTTCCGTACGCCTCGCGCTCCGCTGGGGGAGTCGGCGAAGGAGGAGCGGATGCGGCGGCTGTCCGCGGAGTTGCTGATCTCCGCGGAGGCTTCCGCGAATCTCGTGGTCCTGCGGACCCCTCCGGGGGCCGCGCAGTTCTTGGCGTCGGCGATCGACCAGGCCGAGCTGCACGATATTTTGGGGACGATCGCCGGGGACGACACGTTGATGCTGATCAGCCGGGATCCTGTGGGGGGACAGGCGTTGGCTGATCATTTGTTGGCGTTGGCTCAGAAGAACCATTGAGCGGTTGGGTTCTGGGCGCGGGCCGGTGGGGGTTTGTCGCGTCCACACGGCGGAGCCGCAAATCGATACAGCCCCGCGCCCCTGAAAGCCTCAGCCCAGCCTTCTCGCAAGGCCCCCTGTGCACCTGACCTCGTCGCCCGCCGTGATCAGCAGGGCCTCCACGTCCGGGAGCGACTCCAGCCACCGCAGTGCCTGCCTCGACCCCATCGCGAAGGCCGCCGTCGCCCAGGCGTCCGCCCACGTCAGTTTCGGGGCTACGACCGTCACCGCGACCAGGTCCGTCACCGCGGACTTGCCGGTGCGGGGGTCGACGATGTGGGTGCCGCGTTCCGCTGTGCCGGAGGTGGCCACCGCCAGTTCGTCGGTGCCCGCCGCCGAGACCACGGCCGCCAGACCGCCGGGGCGCAGGGGGTCCGACACACCTACCCGCCAAGGGCGCCCCGGGCCCGGCGCACCGCACAGCTGGACGTCCCCGCCGCCGTTGACGCTGACGCCGCTCACCCCTGCCGCGGTCAGTGTTCTGGCCGCGCGTTCCGCAGCCCAGCCCTTGACCAGGCCGGTCGGGTCGATCTGCCCCTGGTAGGTGTGGCTGAACCACCCCTCGCTGACCCGCTCCGCCTCGGCGCACAGGCCGAGTACCTCGGCGACCTCGGGGTCGCAGTCGGCGACGGAGACCTCACCGCGGGCGAGCCGGGAGATCTGGCTGTTCTCCCGGTAGGTGCTGAACACTTCGTTGACCTGGTGCAGTCCGGCGATCGCTGCTGCCAGCGCCGACCCGACCGCACGGGGGTTCCCGCCGCGGACGTCAAAGGAGAAGACGGTCCCCATGACCTCCTCCGCATGGCGTACCGCGACGGGAGCTTCGGCGGGATCAACCACCGGCCTGGTCCAGGGCCGACTGGAGGGATTTCTTGTAGCCGGCGCTGGTGTAGCTGGCGCCGGACACCGCGTCGATGTCGCCATCGCCCGCTGTCACCGCTTCCTGGTTGAGCTTGGGGATCGCGTCGCCGGAGACCTGGTCGCTCCGGCCACCGCTGGGCGCCTGGACCGCCGACGCCGAGGTGATCCTGCCCTTGGTCAGCGTGACCCGGACCTGCACCGGGCCGTACTCCGTCTGGACCACGCTTCCGGTGTACGTGCCACCGCCGTCGGAGGTCGCCCCGCCCGCCGCCGCACCGCTCTCCGCGGCACCGGAGCCCGTCGTTGAGCCCGTCGCTGAGCCCGCTGCCGAGCCCGCTGTCGGGTCGGCTGGAGCCGCCCCCGCGCCCGTCCCCTTGTCCGATTCCGCAGCGGGAACCTTGTCCAGGGCGGACTGGAGCGACTTCTTGTAGCCGGCGCTCGTGTAGCTGGCGCCCGAGATCGCGTCGATGTTCGCGTTGCCGGCGGCGACCGCTTCCTGGTTGAGCTTGGGTACGGCGTTGCCGGAGATCTGGGTGCTCTGGCCGCCGGTCGGGGCCTTGACGGCCTCCGCCTTGGTGATCTTGCCGCCGCTCACCGTGATGCGGACCTGGACCGGGCCGTACTGGGTGTCGACCGCGTCGCCGGTGACCGTGGCGGCCTGGGCCGCACCGCCGCCACCGGTGGCGGCGCCCGTACCCGCGCTGGCCTTGTCCAGCGCGGACTGGAGCGACTTCCCGTAGCCGGCGCTGGTGTAGCTGGCGCCGGAGATCGCGTCGACACTGCCGCCGGTGCCGGCCGTGACCGCTTCCTGGTTGAGTTTGGGGATCGCGTTGCCGGAGATCTGGTCGCTCTGGCCGCCCTTGGGCTGCTGGAGCGCCTCCGCTTTGGTGATCTTGCCGCCGCTCACCGTGATGCGGACCTGGACCGGGCCGTACTGGGTCTGGACGGTGTCGCCGGTGAAGCTGCCGTCCTTGGCGGCCGCGCCGCCCTGGGCCGACTCCTGCGCCGCAGCCGTCTGCTGTGGCAGGGCGCCGGCCGCCTGCGCGCCTCCGGGGTCCGACGACGGCTTCAGCGTCAGCAGCAGGACGATTCCGGAGACCGTGGCGGCGCTCGCCAGCATGATGCGCCTAAAAGGGTGACTCTTCTTCATTGCTCCTGGCTCCCGTCGCTCACATCTCGAACGACTCGTGGTGGATACGGCGCGCCGGAACACCCGCGCCGCGCAATGCCTCGTACACACCCTGCGCGAAGCCGGGTGGCCCGCACAGGAAGACGTCGTGGTCGTCGATGTCCGGCAGCTTCCGGCGCAGCGACTCCGCCGAGATGTCCGGGCGCTCTCCGTCGGGGCTGTTCACCGCGTACATGAGCCGGGCGCCGCGCTCGTTGGCGATGGTCGCCAGCTCGTCCCACAGGGCCAGGTCCTGGGTGCTGTTGGCCCGGTAGAGAAGGGTCAGGTCGCCCGCCGCACCGGGCAGGGTCTCGAACAGGGCCCGCATCGGGGTGATGCCGACACCGCCGGCCACCAGCAGCACCTTGCCCTGGCTGCGCTTGGAGGCGGTGAGGGCGCCGTACGGGCCCTCGGCCCACACGCGGGTGCCGGGCTCCAGCTCGCGCAGGGCCGAGCTGTGGTCGCCGATCGCCTTCACGGTGATGCGCAGCATGTTGGGGCGGGGGGCCGCCGACAGGGAGTACGGGTGCGAGCTGAACCGCATACCGGGGGCCAGGAAGCGCCAGCGGAAGAACTGGCCCGCCTCCGCGCCCATCCGGTGCAGCTTCCGGCCGCTCATCAGCACGGACACGATGCCCGGGGTCTCCTCGATGACCGCCTCGACCCGCAGCCGGTGGCGCATGTTCAGCCGGATCGGCGTGACGATGCGGTACCAGAGGACCAGCGCGGTCACCGAGCCGTACAGTGCGTACCAGGCGGTCTTCGCGGCCGGCTCCACGACGAACTCGTTGCCCGTGGACAGCTGGTGCCAGAACGTCAGGAACGTGGCCGCGTACGTCAGCAGGTGCACGTGGTACCAGAGGTCGTACGGGATCATCCGCCGGACCGGGCCGATGGAGCTGAGCCCGATGACCACCAGCAGCCCCGTGCCGATCGCCGCCTTGCCCATGTCGGGCAGCTGGTTCACCGAGTCGACCGTCTGCTGGACGATGTCGCCGAACGTCTTCCCGGCCTGGAGGGCGTAGCCGTACATGATCAGGACCACATGCGCCACGACCAGGCTGAGCGTGTACCGGCCGCTCATCGCGTGCCAGCGCGCCACCCGGTCCGAGCCGACCCGGCGCTCCAGCGCGGGCACCCGGGCCATCTGGAGCACCACCAGCGCCATCAGGTAACCGGCGAGCAGACCCGTGATCCGGCCCGCCGCGATGACCTGGGCGGTGGTGTCGGCCAGGGAGGGCGTGTTGCTCCACCACAGCCAGATCACACCGGCCGCGCCCGCTCCTACGGCGAGCAGCAGCGGGACGGCGGGCGATCGGCGGGGTCGGATGCGGCGCATCGTCTGGCGCCGCGCGGCACGTCCGCCTGCGATCGTGGTGGTCACGGTTCCTCCGTGGGACGGGGTCGAGAGGCTTGGCCCCTTGGCCCACACATACGTGCCACGACGGCTGAGTGTTCAGTGACCCGGTAAGTCCACAGACAACGGGAGTGACGGCCGGTAACACCTCCTCGGTGAGACTCGGCGAAGCTCAGCGATGCTCAGTAGCGGACGACGGCCGTCGGCCCGCTCTCCGTGCCGATCGCGATGTGCGGCCGGCGGCCCGGATCGGCCCACGCCAGGATCGCCCGCATCGCCTCCGCCGACACGGACACACAACCTGCCGTCGCGCCACGCCCGTTGACGTGCAGGAAGATCCCCGCGCCGCGCTTGCGCACCGGCCTGGCGTAGTTGAAACCGATGACGTACGCGTGCGCGTACTGCTGCGGGTACGAGATCAGGTGCTCGGACTCGGAGGCCCGGCAGTCGGCGGGGCGGGGCTCGGTCCAGCGGTTGTAGGAGCGCGAGTCGTTGTCCTGGCACCACCAGGAGTTCTGCCGCACGGGCCGGTAGGCGACCTTGGTACCGCTGGGCGCCTTCTTGATGCCGAAGGCGTAGGGGAGGTCGTACAGCCCGGTGGGAGTGGTGTTCGTGCTCTGTCTGCGGGAGCCGCCCTCGACGAGCCCGTTGGCGCCGAAGCGGGCGGGCGCGGAGCCGGCCTTCGTCCACGTCCCGTCGCGCAGGTTCCACCAGGTGACCGTGCCGGACGTCGCCTTGGCACGCGGCGCCTGAGCCGTGATCAGCTGGGAGCCACCGCCGGTGTCGGCCATCCGGGCGGGCAGCGGCGGCGCGGCCGTGGGAGGGGCACCGGGGGCGAGCACGAGAAGGGACGCGGACGCAAGGACGACGGCGGCTCCGGGACGCATGGCTCAGACGGTACTGGGCGGGAGCGGCAACGGCAGCCCCGGTAGTCCGTCCAGGCTCGTCGCGATGTGGTCCTTCTTCTCGAAGTAGGCGCTGAGCGAGGCGTCGTCCTCGCGCGCGAAGCGCCTGGCATGCAGATCGCGGTCACCGTCGTACGACATGAAGGGCACCGAGTACCCGCAGCTGTCCCGGACGAGTTCGGCCCGTACGACGATGATCGCGCGCAGGCCGTGCGCGGTTGCGTCGATGTCCGGGAAGCGGGCGAGGAGTTCGGGGAAGCGCGGGTCGTCACGGAAGACCGGCTCACCGCGGCCGTGCACCCGCACGATGTTCGGCGGGCCCTCGAAGGCACACCACATGAGCGTGATCCGGCCGTTCTCGCGAAGATGGGCGACGGTCTCGGCGGTGCTGCCCGCGAAGTCGAGATAGGCCACGGTCAGCTCGTCGAGAATCACGAAGGATCCCTTGAGGCCCTTGGGGGAGAGGTTGACCGTGCCGTCGCCGGCCAGCGGGGCGGTCGCGGTGAAGAAGAGGGGCTGTGCCTCGATGAACGTACGCAGGCGGCCGTCTATGCGCTCGTAAGTCTTTCCCATGACTAACTATTGTCGGGGAAAGTCATTCGCCTGTCTAAGGGTTTTGGTGATCTGTCTACGGTCGTACGACTGAACAGGGACCGAGGCCGCCCCGGCCGGCGTTCGCGACGGGGCGGCCACAGTGCCTGTGTCACGTCACTTCGTGAACGTGCAGTCGGCCAGCGATTCGAGGCCGACCGGCTTGGCGGCGGTGCGGCCGATGGAGATGACGATGCGGTCGATGGTCGACGCGCGCTTGCCCTCGAGCGGACCGACGATCGCGTTCTGGACGAAGTTCGCGCCACCCTGGCCGACCGTGTTCGCGAGCCGGGTGTTGGACTCGGCGATCTGCGTGTTCAGCAGGGCCAGGTTGCGGTCGACCTCGGCCTTCGCCGACGCCGGGATCGCGGGCAGCTTCGAGGCCACGTCCGGGCAGCTGATGGTGCCGGCGCCGTTGTTGTTACCGGCGTTGCCGGCGTTACCCGTGTTGCCCGCGTTACCGGTGTTCCCCGCATTGCCCGCGTTCCCGGCGTTGCCACCCGCCTGCTGGGGCGGCGTCGCGGCAGGCGCGGCCACCCCGGCCCCGTTGAGGGTGCAGGGTGCCAGCGCGTCGAGGCCGACCGGCTTGGCGGCGGTGCGGCCGATGGCGGTGGCGATGCGGTTGATGGTCGCCACACGCTTGTCCTTGAGCGGACCGACGATCGCGTTCTGGACGAAGTTGGGGCCGCCCTGGCCCTGGGTGTCGACGATGCGCTTGTTGGCCTCGGCGATCTGCGTGTTCAGCAGGGCGAGGTTGCGGTCGACCTCGGCCTTCGCCGACGCCGGGATCGCGGGCAGTCTGTTCGCGACCGCCGGGCAATTCACCGTCGCGACCGCGGCCTTGGTGGTCGCCTGGGTGGAGGTGTTGTTCTTGGACGTTTCCCCGGCAAGGGCGGAGCCGGCGACGATCGCACCGGTCAGAGCCACTGCGGCGGCGCCGCCGATGATGCCCACACGACGCTTGTTGTACTTCGGAAGAGCCCTGGACATGCGGATGCCTCACTCGGGTCAGGGGGTGGCTGTGCGGTTCAACTCGGTGTACAGACGCGGCGCCTGCGTCTGGCGTGAGGTACGGGTAAGCGGTTTCGCGTGTTCAAAGACTCGTCAAACATCTGGAAGAAAATTTCCCGAGATTGACGAACCATGCAGAGTCCTGCATACTCATGCATGTCAGCGAATGCACTGTGAGGAGAAAACCCGTGACCGAGCGCGTCGTACTCGCCTACTCAGGCGGTCTGGACACCTCCGTCGCCATCGGCTGGATCGCCGAGGAGACGGGCGCCGAGGTCATCGCCG
This sequence comes from Streptomyces sp. NBC_00576, assembly GCF_036345175.1. Classification (NCBI taxonomy): domain Bacteria; kingdom Bacillati; phylum Actinomycetota; class Actinomycetes; order Kitasatosporales; family Streptomycetaceae; genus Streptomyces; species Streptomyces sp. NBC_00576. The sequence goes on from NZ_CP107780.1 coordinate 9,149,368, forward strand.
TTGCGGTCGACGTCGGCCAGGGCGGCGAGGACCTGGACGTCATCCGCAAGCGCGCGCTCGCCTGCGGCGCTGTCGAGGCCGAGGTCGCGGACGCCAAGGACGAGTTCGCCGAGGAGTACTGCCTCCCGGCGATCAAGGCCAACGCCCTCTACATGGACCGCTACCCGCTGGTCTCCGCCCTCTCCCGGCCGACGATCGTCAAGCACCTCGTCGCCGCCGCCCAGAAGCACGGCGCCACCACGGTCGCCCACGGCTGCACCGGCAAGGGCAACGACCAGGTGCGGTTCGAGGCCGGCATCGTCGCCCTCGCCCCCGACCTCCAGTGCATCGCCCCGGTCCGTGACTACGCGATGACCCGCGACAAGGCGATCGCCTTCTGCGAGGCGAAGCAGCTCCCGATCGCCACCACCAAGAAGTCCCCGTACTCCATCGACCAGAACGTCTTCGGGCGCGCGGTCGAGACGGGCTTCCTGGAGGACATCTGGAACGCCCCGATCGAGGACATCTACGAGTACACCTCGAACCCGGCCACCCCGCGCGAGGCCGACGAGGTCGTCGTCTCCTTCAAGGAGGGCGTCCCGGTCGCCATCGACGGCAAGCCCGTCACCGTCCTCCAGGCGATCCAGCAGCTCAACGAGCGCGCCGGTGCCCAGGGCATCGGCCGGATCGACATGGTCGAGGACCGTCTCGTCGGCATCAAGTCCCGCGAGGTGTACGAGGCTCCGGGCGCGATCGCCCTGATCACGGCCCACCAGGAGCTGGAGAACGTCACGGTCGAGCGTGAACTCGCCCGCTACAAGCGCCAGGTCGAGCAGCGCTGGGGCGAGCTGGTCTACGACGGCCAGTGGTTCTCCCCGCTCAAGCGCGCCCTGGACGGTTTCATCAACGAGGCCAACCAGCACGTCAACGGCGATGTCCGGATGACCCTGCACGGCGGCCGCGCGGTCGTCACGGGCCGGCGCTCGGACACGTCCCTCTACGACTTCAACCTCGCCACGTACGACACGGGCGACACCTTCGACCAGGCCGCGGCCAAGGGCTTCATCGACATCTACAGCCTGTCGTCGAAGATCGCCGCGAAGCGGGACCAGGCGTAACCGATACCGTTGTCGCCACCGCCTCCCTTCCCCGTGCGGGTGGGGAGGCGGTGGCACATCCGGAGCCCGAACACCTGAACATCCGGAACCCGAGAGCAACCCCTCCGAGGAGCACGCAAGTGAGCAGCAACAGCGGTGACGTACGGCTCTGGGGCGGCCGTTTCGCCGACGGTCCCGCCGAGGCCCTGGCCAAGCTGTCCGCGTCCGTCCACTTCGACTGGCGGCTCGCGCCCTACGACATCGCCGGATCGCGTGCCCACGCGCGCGTGCTGCACAAGGCGGGCCTGCTCACTCAGGACGAGCTGACCCGCATGCTGGCCGGCCTCGACCAGCTCGAAGCGGATCTCGCCGACGGCACCCTCGTCCCCACGATCGCCGACGAGGACATCCACACGGCCCTGGAACGCGGCCTGTTGGCGATCCTCGGCCCCGACCTCGGCGGCAAGCTCCGCGCCGGCCGCTCGCGCAACGACCAGGTCGCGACCCTCTTCCGCATGTACCTGCGGGACCACGCCCGTACGATCGCCGGCCTGATCGCCGACCTCCAGGACGCGCTGATCGGCCTCGCGGAGGCCCACCCGGACGTGGCGATGCCCGGCCGCACCCACCTCCAGCACGCCCAGCCGGTCCTGTTCGCCCACCACGTCCTGGCCCACGTCCAGCCCCTGGCCCGAGACGCGGAGCGCCTGCGCCAGTGGGACGAGCGCACCGCGGTCTCCCCGTACGGCTCGGGCGCGCTGGCCGGTTCGTCACTCGGCCTGGACCCGGAGTCGGTCGCCAGGGACCTCGGCTTCGAGCACGGCAGCGTGGGCAACTCGATCGACGGCACGGCCTCGCGCGACTTCGTCGCCGAGTTCGCCTTCATCACGGCGATGATCGGGGTCAACCTCTCCCGGATCGCCGAGGAGATCATCATCTGGAACACGAAGGAGTTCTCCTTCGTGACCCTGCACGACGCCTTCTCCACGGGCTCGTCGATCATGCCGCAGAAGAAGAACCCGGACATCGCGGAGCTCGCACGCGGCAAGAGCGGCCGCCTGATCGGCAACCTCACGGGCCTGATGGCGACCCTGAAAGCCCTCCCTCTCGCCTACAACCGCGACCTCCAGGAGGACAAGGAGCCGGTCTTCGACTCCTGCGACCAGCTGGAGGTCCTGCTCCCCGCCTTCACCGGCATGATGGCCACGCTCACCGTCCACCGCGACCGCATGGAGGAACTGGCCCCGGCCGGCTTCTCCCTCGCCACGGACATCGCCGAGTGGCTGGTCAAGAAGGGCGTCCCGTTCCGGGTGGCCCACGAGGTCGCGGGCGAGTGCGTGAAGGCGGCGGAGGCCGACGGGGTGGAGCTGGACGGACTCACGGACGACCAGTTCGCGAAGATCAGCGCCCACCTCACCCCGGAGGTCCGCTCGGTCCTCAACGTCCCGGGCGCCCTCGCCTCCCGCAACGGCCGCGGCGGCACGGCCCCGAGCGCGGTGGCGATCCAACTGGCAGAGGTGAAGGCGAACGTGGCGACACAGCACGAATGGGCAACAGCCAAGTCGAAGTAGCAACCGGGTCCGCGCCCCTGAAGGGCCGCAGGCCCCTTCAGGGGCGCGGGGCTGTATCGATTTGCGGCTCCGCCGCGTGGGCGCGACAAGCCACAACGACCCCGCACCCGTCACCCAACCGCACCCCCGAGCTCCGAGGCGAAGGGGGTCGTAGGGGCACGGCCCCTGGGGATGGGACGGGTAGGGGCGGCGGGGGCGATGAACCGCCCAGCCGCCGGAGGCACCCGCCACGCACGACAAAGGTCATCGCGGGTTACGTTGGTCGGAAGCCGTAAGGAGCCGACCGAACGGAGCCCACGATGCCCTTCGCCCGACTGGCCACAGCGACAACCCCCACCTGCCACCTCGGACTGGGCCTCGCCGCAGTCGCCCGCCCCGGCTACATCAACCTCGGCCGGGACACCGACCTCGGAGACAACCGCAGCGTCGACGCCCTCCGCACCCGCACCCACGAACTCCTCGACGCCGCCTACGCCCAGGGTGTCCGCTACTTCGACGTGGCCCGCTCGTACGGCCGCTCCGAGGAATTCCTGGCCGACTGGCTGAAGACGCACCCCGAAATCGACGATGTCGTGATCGGCAGCAAGTGGGGTTACACCTACACAGCCGACTGGACCACCGACGCCGAGCAGCACGAGGTGAAGGACCACAGCCTCCAGACGTACGAGCGTCAGCGCGCCGAAACCGATCACCTGCTCGGCGCCCGTCTGGACCTCTACCAGATCCACTCGCTGACCCCCGACAGCCCGGCCCTGTCGGACAAGGAACTGCACGCCCGTCTCGCGCAGGCCGCCGCAGAGGGCCTGACCATCGGTTTCTCCACCAGCGGCCCCGCCCAGGCCGACACCGTCCGCGCCGCCCTCGCCGTCACGGTCGACGGCGAGCCCCTCTTCCGTACCGTCCAGTCGACGTACAACGTCCTGGAGACCTCCGCCGGGCCGGCGCTGGCCGAGGCCCACGACGCCGGACTGACGGTGATCGTCAAGGAGGGCATGGCCAACGGCCGCCTCGCCGCCGGGCAGGCGCCGGACGCCGTACGGGCGATCGCCGAGGAGACAGGGCTCGGCGCGGACGCCGTCGCCCTCGCACTGGTGCTGCGGCAGCCGTGGGCGGGGGTCGTACTGTCCGGCGCGGCCACGGCCGGCCAGCTCGCTTCCAACCTGCATGCGGCGGTCGTCGACCTCGACGAGGACCAGCTGTCGCGCCTGACCGCGCTGGTGGAGGAGCCGCGCGTCTACTGGGAGCGACGCGGGCAGCTGCCCTGGCACTGAGATCTTGACTGAGCAGGCGATTCTGATACGTGCACGCTTCTAATGAGACATGAATGTCTCACGTGGCCTATGCTTGTCTCATGGCCGTCGACCGTGAACACGTGCTGCGCAGCGCAGCCGCCCTGCTCACCCGGAAATCCACGTCCACCATGGACGAGGTCGCCAAGGCGGCCGGAATCAGCCGGGCCACGCTGCACCGCCACTTCGCCGGGCGGGACACGCTGGTACGGGCCCTCGAAGGGCTCGGCATCGAGGAGTGCGAGGCGGCTCTGACGGCCGCGCGACTCGGCGACGGCACCGCTCAGGAGGCTGTGCGCCGCCTGGTGCGGGAGCTCGAACCCGCCGCCGGACTGCTCGCGTTCCTCTACACGGAGAACCAACTCTTCGAGGGCGAGGGGCAGAACGAGGGCTGGGCCCGGATCGACGCCGGGATCGCCGCCCTGTTCCGGCGCGGCCAGCAGAGCGGTGAGTTCCGCATCGACCTCACCCCGGCCTGGCTCACCGAGGCGCTCTACGGGCTCATGGCCTCCGGCGCCTGGGCCGTGAGCGAGGGCCGAGTCGCCTCCAAGGACTTCAACCACATGATCGTCGAGCTGTTGCTCGGCGGCGCACTACGGAGAGAGGAATCATGACCAGCACCCTGCAGCCGGCCCACGCGACGGAGGAAGGGAGGCGTCCGGGCCGCTGGCTCGCGCTGTCCGTCCTCGTGCTGGCCGTGCTGCTGGTGGCCGTCGACGCGACCGTTCTCGGTCTCGCGACCCCCTATATCAGCGAGGACCTGAAGCCGTCCGGCACCCAGTTGCTGTGGATAGGCGACGTCTACTCGTTCGTCATCGCGGGCCTGCTCGTCTCCATGGGCAGCCTCGGCGACCGTATCGGCCGTAAGCGGCTGCTCCTCATCGGCGCGACGGCGTTCGGCGCGGTGTCCGTGCTCAACGCCTACGCGACGTCACCGGAGTTGCTGATCCTGGCGCGGGCGCTGCTCGGTGTCGCGGGCGCGACTCTGATGCCGGCCACGCTCGCCCTGATCCGCAATCTCTTCCACGACCCGCGCGAACGCAGCCTCGCCATCGGCATCTGGGGCGCGACCGCCTCCGCCGGCACCGCGGTCGGCCCGGTCGTCGGTGGCTTCCTGCTCGAACACTTCTGGTGGGGCTCGGTCTTCCTGATCAACCTGCCGGTGATGGTGGTTCTCGTCCTGGTCGGCATCAGGCTGCTCCCCGAGTCGCGCGACCCGGCGCCGGGCCCGTGGGACCTGTGGAGCGTCGTACTGTCCCTCGTCGGCATGGTCGGCATCGTGTACGGCATCAAGGAGGCGGCGTCACACGGGTTCTCGTGGCCGGCGCTGGGCGCGGCAGTCATGGGCGCCGTGGCTCTGTACGGCTTCGTGCGCCGCCAACTCGCCCTCCCCGTCCCTCTCCTGGACATGCGGTTGTTCCGCGACCGGGGGTTCAGCGGGGCGGTGCTCGCCGACCTGCTGACCATCCTGGGACTGTCCGGGCTGGTGTTCTTCCTCTCGCAGTATCTGCAACTGGTGCAGGGCCGGGGGCCGTTGGAGGCAGGCCTCGCCGAACTGCCCGCGGCGGTCGGTGCGGTGGTGGCAGGTCTGCTCGCCGGTGCGGCCGCCCGGCGCTACTCGGTACGGGCCGTGGTCTCGGGCGGCCTCGCGGCCATCGGCCTGGCTCTGGCGGCGCTCACCCTGGTGGACCAGTCGACCGGCTACCCGCTGCTCGGCACCACGCTGCTGGTCGTGGGTGTGGGTGCGGGCCTCTCCTTCACCGTGACCTCCGACGTCATCCTGGGAGGCGTCCCCAAGGAACAGGCGGGTGCGGCAGCGGCGGTGTCGGAAACGGCATACGAACTGGGCGCCGCCCTCGGTATCGCCCTTCTCGGCTCCGTCGTCACAGGCGTCTACCGAAACTTCGACGCCCCGGCGGGCACACCGGCCGAGGCCCACGAATCACTGGGCGGCGCGGTGGAAACGGCGGCGGGCCTGCCGGCACCCACCGGCGAAGCACTTCTGGCGGCGGCCCGCGAGGCGTTCACAGACGGCATCGCACTTGCGGCAGGCGCGGGCGCGTTGGTCCTGCTGGCAGCGGCGTGGGCGGCGTGGGTACTGCTGAAGGGACAACGACTGGAGGGGCGGGGCAACCACCCCTAGCCGGGCCCTGATCGCGCCGGGTGCGCACAGAGGGGCGGCGGGGCTGTATCCATCTGCGGCTCCGCCGCGGGGCGCGACAAGCCACAACGAACCCGCACCCGGCGAACAAGCCTCAAAACCCCTACGCGGCTTTGGCCTTCGTGGCGTACATATCCACATACTCCTGCCCGGACAGCCGCATGACCTCAGTCATCACCGAGTCCGTAACCGCCCGCAACACATACCGGTCCCGATCCATCCCCTCGTACCGAGAGAACTCCATCGCCTCACCGAACCGCACCGTGACTCGCCCCGGCCGGGGCATACCCGCCCCGCCCGGCTGCAACTTGTCCGTGCCGATCATCGCGAACGGCACGACCGGTGCGCCCGTCATCAGGGTCAGTCGGGCGATGCCGGTGCGGCCCCGGTAGAGACGGCCGTCGGGGGAGCGCGTGCCCTCGGGGTAGATCCCGAACATGCGGCCCTCCTCCAGCACCCGGCGACCGGTCATCAGCGCCGCGACACCGCCGTTGGCCCCGTCCCGGTCGACCGGGATCATGCCGACGCCGGTGAAGAACCAGGCCATGAGGCGGCCCTTGAAACCCTCGCCGGTGACGTACTCGTCCTTGCCGATGAACACGACCTGCCGGTCGCAGACCAACGGCAGGATCATCGAGTCGATGAACGTGAGGTGGTTGCCGGCCAGGATCACCGGACCGTCCCCCGGGATGTGCTCCACGCCTTCCACCCGTGGGCGGAACATCAGGCGCATGATCGGTCCGAGCAGTGCCTTGATGAGCGCGAAGCGGGACAACGGGCCCTCCGGTGTCAAGGGATCGGTATAAGTCTGTGCAGGTGAGGACGATACTCGCGCCTCGGGGGGTAGTGCACATCGGGTTCACCGACTGCTTACGTACTGTTGACCCGCGTTTACCTGCGGTGGCACGGTGTTGCGGGCAGGTGACGGACCGCCATAAATGTGACGGAGATCGCGCGAGTCGTACAGGACACACCGACCGCCTACCCACCACGGCCACGTCAATGCCGACATCCGGCGTCACCCGTGTGTTCTGCCCGAGGCCTCCCTGTCGCCATGTACACGCACCTACGATCGGTCCGCTTGGACAGATGACGGTGTGACAGAGGGGCGCTCATGAGCACCATGGAGTCGAACGGACATGTGCAGGAGGAGTCGACGGCGACGGGGCGGCGGGCGCTGCTCGGAGCCGCGATGCTGGGTGCGGGCGGCGCGGCCGTCGGGTTGCCCGGCTCGGCGAGAGCCGACGCCCGGGACGCCAGGCGGAATGCGCGGCAGGACGCGAAGCACGGAGGCGGTGGCTTGAAGAGCCTGCCCGTACCGACGATCATCGGCCACCGGGGTGCCAGCGGCTACCGCCCGGAGCACACCTTCGGCTCGTACCAACTGGCCCTCGACCTGGGCGCGGACATCGTCGAGGCCGGTGACCTGGTCCCCACCAAGGACGGCCACATCGTCTGCCGCCACGAGCCCGAGATCGGCGGGACGACCGACGTCGCCGACCACCCCGAGTTCGCGAGCCGCAGGACGACCAAGGTCCTGGACGGGGTCTCCCTCACCGGCTGGTTCACCGAGGACTTCACCCTCGCCGAGCTGAAGAGGCTGCGCGCGGTCGAGCGTATTCCGGACTACCGTCCGCACAACACCCTCTACAACGGCCGCTGGGAGATCCCCACCTTCGAGGAGGTCCTCCGCTGGCAGGACGAGCAGACCCGCAAGCGCGGCAAGCAGGTCTGGATCTACCCCGAGACCAAGCACCCCACCTACTTCCGGGCGCTCGGCCTGGGCCTGGAGGAGCGGGTCGCGAAGCTGCTGCGCAAGTACGGCAAGGACAAGAAGAACTCGCCGGTCATCCTCCAGTCCTTCGAACCGACCAGCATCCAGCGCCTCAACCGGCTGGTCGCCAACCCGCTCGTCGTGCTCCTCTCGGCCGCGAACACCCAACCCTGGGACTTCGTGACGACCGGCGACCCGCGCACGGTCGCCGACCTGATCAAGCCGGCCGGCCTGAAGGAGATCGCCTCGTACGCGCAGGGCATCGGCCCGACCCTCGACCTGGTCATCCCGAAGGACTCGACGGGCGCGCTCACCTCACCGACCACCCTGGTCGCGGACGCGCACAGGGCGGGCCTGATCCTGCATCCGTACACCATGCGCAACGAGAACCCCTTCCTGCCGGCGAACTTCCGCAAGGGCACGGACGCGGACGCGTACGGAGACGTCTTCGGCGCGTACCGGACATACTTCGCGACGGGCATCGACGGCGTCTTCACGGACAACGCGGACACGGGCGTGCTGGCCCGCGCGGACTTCGTGAATGGCTGAATGGCTGAACCGGAGAACGACTGAACCAGAGAACGACTGATCAAAGAGCGGCTGAGGGGTCTCGTCAACGGCTGACCGACCGGCCCCGGTTGGGGTGACAACGGGCCGCCCCGGCAACCTCCTGCCGGGGCGGCGGCGTCGTGCCGCATATGACCCACGACATGGTTTCCGCCCTGAGCCCCCTGCTCGCCGCCGAGGCCTCGGCGGAGGCATATGCCTACGGTGCCGAACCGAGTGACCTGGAACAGGCCGTCTGGCTCCGTCTCCTGGAACGCCTCGACTCCGACGGGCCGCCGGCCGACCCGCAGAACTGGCTCCGTCGGGCCGTCCGCTCCGAGGCCCGCCGCAACCGTCGTACCGCCCGCATCGAACGGCCGTACGGCGACCAGCCCGCGGCCGACGACGGCCCGGGCCCCGAGCAACTCGCCCTCGCCGCCGCCCGGCACCGTGCTCTGCGCGACGCGGTGCGCAGGCTGCCCGGCCGCTGCCCGAGCCTGATGGAGGCCCTGCTGTCGCCCAAGGACCTCACATACCGGGAAATCGCGGGGGAGTTGGGTATCTCACAGGGGAGTCTTGGTCCGGAACGTTCCAGATGCCTGGGATGTCTCCGTCGTTTGCTGACGCCGGAGGTTGCGGCGCGCGAAGCGCGGGGATAGGAGTGAGGACATACGACTGAGCAGGTGAGCGGGAGGCGTGCACACATGGGCATGAGCGTGACCATCTCCGTGGCGACAGAACGGGACGCCGAACAGATCTTCCGGCTGCAGTACCTGTGCTTCCAGAGCGAGGCCGCTCTGTACGGCAACTACCGGATCGATCCGCTCGTCCAGAGCCTGGACTCCGTCCGGGAAGAAGTCGGCGCGGACTGCGTCTACGTGGCGCGGCTGGGCGAGGAGGTCGTCGGCTCGGTGCGAGGCACACCGAACCCCGACGGCACGGCGTCCATCGGCAAGCTCTGCGTCCACCCCCGCCTCCAGGGCCACGGCATCGGCGCCCGCCTCCTGCGCGCGGCCGAGGCGGCGCTCGCGGAGGAACGCGGCGCCAAGAGGTTCCGCCTCAGCACGGGCCACCGCAGCGACAAGGGCCTGCGCCTGTACCGCCGGGTCGGCTACGAAACGGTAGGCACGGACAAGGGCACCGACGGCGTACCGATGATCGTCCTGGAAAAGCCGGCGGGGACGTACGCGGCAACTGCTTAGAAGCAGGGCGCTGAGAGGAGCGCCCCATAGGGGCGCGGGGAACTGCGCGACAAGCCCCCACGGGCCCGCAGTCGCGCAGAAATCTCAGCCACCCTCCCTCTGAGGCGCACGCGCTTGACGCAACCAGTACATGGCAGAGATCGGCAGCAGCACCGGAATGAACAGGTACCCCACCCCATAGTCGGACCACACGGTCGAGTCGGGAAACGCGGACGGCTCGACCAAGGTCCACGTACCCACGACCAACACGCCGACAAGCTCCCCGGCGCAACAGGCCAGCGCAGCGCGTCGCGCCGTCTCCCCGCCCCGCACCAGTGAGTACGTGATGAACCCGTACACCACCCCGGCGACAGCCGACAGCGAGTAGGCAAGCGGCGCATGCCCGAACTCGGTCGAGATCTGCACGGCGGACCGCGACACCGCACCGACGACCATCACGCCGTACAGCCAGACCAGCAGCATCCCCGGCCCGCTGATGAGCCGCTTCCGCACCGGCTTCCCCTCCGCGGGCTCAGCCGTGGACTCGGCCATGGGCTCCTCCGTGGTGGCCATCTCACCCTCCCCAGATGTCATAGAGCCGTACCTCCAGTACGGCCAGCACCACTCCGCCCGCGGCGACCGTCACCGAGCCCCAGCGGGTGCGTTCCGCCAGCGACATGAACCCCGTCACCGGCACGCACGCCAGTGCGCCCAGCAGATACGCCACGAAGATCGTCGTACCCTGCTCCGGCTTCTCGCCCCGTGCGAGCTGGACGATGCCGACCACCAACTGGACCACGGTGAGCAGCGTGACCACGCCCATGCCGATGAAGTGCCAGTCCTTGGTGGGCTGATCGCGAGAGGCGGCCCAGCCGCACCAGGCGGCGAGCGCGAGAGCGGCGACGGCGGTCGCGACCGTCAGGGCATCAAGCATGCCGTGACCCTATTACGGCTCAAAATGCCTGGTGCGGTCGGCCCCGTGGGGTCGCCCCGCAGGAACGGCCGCCGTGGAACCTGTCCGGAATATGGACGGGCATGAGACGCGCATTCTTGGCCGCGTCCATACGTCTGCTTTACTGATCGCATGACCACTTCGAGCAGCCGCACCCTTGCGACCGAGGCGACCCTGACGCCCGGTGCTCGTTGTATGTGTCGAATGTGCGCCTTCTAGAGGCCCCTCGCACCACCCCCTGAGCCTCGCCCCCGAAGCGAGCCGCCGTGGCATGTCCGTACGCCGCAGCCGTATGACTCCTGAGACTCATACCCGGCCCATGCGCGTACGTGACAGACCCGAGCCGCGCACATCCTCTTCCATGTCCGGGCACACCCACGCCCGCGCACTCGACAGTGACGGAAACCCCTGTGATCACCACGTCCGGCCTCACGAAGGTCTACCGCTCCCGCGGTCGTGAAGTCACCGCCCTCGACGGCGTCGACCTGCACGTCCGCGAAGGCGAGGTGTACGGCGTCATCGGCCAGTCCGGCGCCGGCAAGTCCTCGCTCATCCGCTGCGTCAACCTCCTCGAACGCCCCACCGCCGGCACGGTCACCGTCGCCGGACAGGACCTCACCGCCCTGGCCGGGCGCGGACCCAGGGCCGGGCGGGAACTGCGCCGGGCACGCAGCCGTATCGGCATGGTCTTCCAGCACTTCAACCTGCTCTCCACCCGGACCGTCCAGGACAACGTCGAGCTGCCGCTCGAAATCCTCGGTACGTCGGGCAAGGAGCGGTCCCGCAAGGCGCTGGACCTGCTCGACCTCGTCGGCCTCTCCGACCAGGCCAAGGCCTACCCGGCCCAGCTGTCCGGCGGCCAGAAGCAGCGCGTCGGCATCGCCCGTGCCCTCGCCGGCGACCCCAAGGTGCTGCTCTCCGACGAGGCCACCAGCGCCCTCGACCCGGAGACCACCCGCTCGATCCTCCAACTGCTCCGCGACCTGAACCGGCAGTTGGGGCTCACCGTGCTGCTCATCACCCACGAGATGGACGTCGTCAAGTCCATCTGCGACTCGGCCGCGCTCATGGAGAACGGGCAGATCGTCGAGTCCGGCACCGTCAGCGAACTGCTCGCCACCCCCGGCTCCGAACTGGCCGCCGCGCTCTTCCCGGTGAGCGGCGAAGCCTCCGGGGACGACCGCACGGTCATCGACGTCACCTTCCAGGGGGACGCGGCCGCCAGGCCCGTCATCTCGCAGCTCTCGCGCACGTACAACATCGACATCTCGATCCTCGGCGCCGCGATGGACACCGTCGCGGGCAGGCAGGTCGGCCGCATGCGCATCGAACTCCCGGGCGGCTACGAGGAGAACGTGGTACCGATCGGCTTCCTGCGCGAGCAGGGCCTGCAGATCGATGTCGTCGAACGGGCGGACCAGGAGTCCGTGCTGGTGAAGGACGGTGCCAAGTGACCTGGTCCGAAATGCGGCCGCTGCTTGAGCAGGCGTGTTGGGACACCCTCTACATGGTCGGCTGGTCCACGCTGATCGCCGTCGTCGGCGGGCTTCCGCTCGGCATCCTGCTGGTCCTGACCGACCGCGGCGGACTCCTGCAGAACGCCCTCGCCAACAAGGTCATCGGACAGGTCGTGAACGTCGCCCGCTCGATGCCGTTCATCATCCTGATGGTCGCGCTGATGAGCTTCACGCGGACCGTCACCGGCACGACGATCGGCCGTGAGGCCGCCATCGTGCCGCTCGCCATCGGCGCGATCCCGTTCTTCGCGCGCCTCGTCGAGACAGCTGTCCGCGAAGTGGACCACGGGCTCGTCGAGGCCGTACAGGCCATGGGCGGCAACACCTGGACCGTCGTCCGCAGGGTCCTCGTACCCGAGTCCCTGCCCTCGCTGATCTCGTCGGCCACCACGACCGTCGTCGCCCTCATCGGCTACTCCGCGATGGCCGGCACGGTCGGCGCGGGCGGCCTCGGCGACATCGCCATCCGATACGGCTACCAGCGCTTCGAGACCGGGCTGATGTGGATCACCGTGGCCGTTCTCGCGGTCGTCATCTCGGTCATCCAGTTCGCCGGCGACTACACGGCCCGCAGGCTGCACCGGCGCGGCGGCGGTTCCGGCGGAGCGCCCAAACTCCGTCTACTGAAGGCCGGGCCCAAGGCGACCGCGACCGAGGAACCCGCCACCACGGATGTCGGCAAGGCCGCCTGAAGGCTGCCCGAGCGCTGCCGAGCACCCCTCTCTCACCACGCCCACCCACCCGCAGATTTCCCCGTACCACCCATCACGGGGACAGTCACACCCTCATGGAAAGGCACTTTTCGTGCGTAACGCCACAAAGCTCACCACTGCCGTCCTCGCTGCCGGAGCCCTCACCCTGGGCCTGACGGCCTGCGGCTCGGACAAGGAATCCGCCGCCTCCGACACCAGCGGCCCGCTGGTCGTCGCCGCGAGCCCCACCCCGCATGCGGAAATCCTCACCTATGTGAAGGACAACCTGGCGAAGAAGGCGGGCCTCGACCTGGAGGTCAGGGAGTTCACCGACTACGTGACGCCGAACACGGCGACCGAAGACGGCTCGGTGGGTGCCAACTACTTCCAGAACCAGCCGTACCTCGACGACTTCAACAAGAAGAACGGCACCCACATAGCGCCGGTCGTCACGGTCCACCTGGAACCGCTCGGCCTCTACTCCCACAAGGTCAAGAGCGCGGACGCCCTGAAGAGCGGTGCCACCGTCGCCGTCCCGAACGACAGCGTGAACGAGGCGCGCGCCCTCAAGCTGCTCGCCGCGAACGGGATCATCACGCTCAAGGACGGCGTGGGCAACGAGGCGACACCCGCCGACATCACCGAGAACCCGAAGAACCTCAAGTTCAAGGAGCTGGAGGCGGCCCAGACCCCGCGCTCCCTGGACGATGTCGACGCCGCGGTGATCAACGGCAACTACGCCCTCGAAGCCGACCTCTCGCCCGCGAAGGACGCCCTCGTCTCGGAGTCCCCCAAGGACAACCCGTACGGCAACTTCCTTGCCGTGAAGAAGGGCAACGAGGACGACCCCCGGGTCGCGAAGCTGGCGAAGCTGCTCACCTCCGCCGAGGTCAGGAAGTTCATCGAGGACAAGTACGACGGTGCCGTGATCCCGTCCTTCTAGACCCTTACCGACACGTACGGGGTCCACTCGCTCACCCGGAGTGGACCCCGTGCTGTGGTTCCGGAGCCGCATGCTGCATGCTGGGCAGTTCGGCAGGCCGCGTAGGTTTGTAGGTTTGTAGGTCTGCAGGTTTCGACGGCTACGGAGTGGCGCATGACGAGCACCTTCCCCAACATCTCCATCAGCACGGAGCGGTTGGTACTGCGCCCCCTCGACGAGGACGACATCCCCGCGCTGGCCGAGATGATGAACGACGAACAGGTCGCCGCCTGGACCGACGTCCCCCAGCCCTTCACCGAGGACGCGGCCCACGCCTGGATCACCGAGTACGCGCCCGCCGAACGCACCGGGGGTCGCGGCCTCGACTTCGCCGTCACCGAGTTCCTCACCCAGCGCCTCGTCGGCATCGTCCAGCTGGCCAAGACGGACTGGCACATCCGGTCCACCGAACTGTCGTACGTCATCGCCCCCTGGGCGCGCGGCGAGGGATACGCCTCCGAGGCCGCGCTCGCCACCTCCCAATGGGTGCTCGGCGACCAGAAGTTCGAGCGTGTCGAACTGCGCACGGCCGCCGACAACACCGCCTCCCAGCAGGTCGCCCAGAAGATCGGCTGTATCAGCGAGGGCGTCCTGCGGAGCGCCTGTATAGCCCACGTCCGCACCGAGGACGGCACCTGGACCGACGTACGCACCGACTTCATCGTGTGGAGCCTGCTGCCCGAGGACCTCGAAGGGGCCGACGGGGAACTGGCCGACACCGGCGGTTTCACGTCGTACTCCGACTGGAACTGACAGTCGGCAGCGGCTCCCGGCATACCAGGTACGCTCACGGAGCCCCGTAGCGGCCGACTGTGTACGGGATGTCCCTTGTTCCACGACGCCCCGCGCGAACCCTCTGGAGACTGACGACGATGGCCGACCGGGTCACGGTGATCGGCTGGGACGGCTCGCCCCTGACCGCCACGGCGCGCTCCGCCCTCGGCGCCGCCACTCTGGTGGCCGGCGCGGCCCACCACCTCGCGCTCCCCGAAGTGCCCCCGGCCGCCGAACGCGTCCGCCTCGGCAGCGTCGCCCTCGCCGCCCGCCGCATCGCCGGCCATCGCGGCACCGCCGTCGTCCTCGCCGACGGAGACCCCGGCTTCTTCGGCGTCGTACGGACTCTGCGCAACCCCGAGTTCGGCCTGGAGGTAGAGGTCGTCCCCGCTGTGTCCCCGGTGGCCACCGCGTTCGCCCGCGCGGGTATGCCCTGGGACGACGCCCAGGTGGTCGTGGCCCACCGCCGCACCCTGCGCCGGGCGGTCAACGTGTGCCGCGCACACGCCAAGGTGGCCGTCCTCACCTCACCCGGCGCGGGCCCCGCCGAACTCGGCCTGCTCCTCGACGGAGTCCACCGCACCTTCGTCATCTGCGAGGAACTGGGCACCGAGCGCGAACAGATCACCGTCCTCACCTCCGACAAGGCCGCCGACCGCATCTGGCGCAACCCGAACGTCGTCATCGTCATCGGCCCCGCCGCCGCGAGCGGCGACAGCGGCTGGCTCGCCGGCCGCGACCCGGCGGCGGGCCCGCGCGGCTGGGCCCTGCCCACCGAGGCGTACGGCCACAGCTCCACCGCGGGTGGTCCGCCCGCCCCCGGCGAGGGTGAGACGGAGCTGCTGCGGGCCGCCCAACTCGCCCGTCTGGGACCGCGCGTGGGCGACCTCGTCTGGGACATCGGCTGCGGCAACGGCGCCTTCGCCACCGACGCGGCCCGCAGCGGCGCCGCCGTCATCGCCGTCGACCGGACCGTGGAGGCCTGCGCCCGCACCGACTTCGCCGCCCGCCGCTTCGGCGTCCAGCTCCAGATCGTGCGCGGCGAGGCCCCGCACATCCTGGAGGACCTCCCCGAGCCCGATGTCGTCCGCGTCGGCGGCGGGGGAGCGGCGGTGGTCTCCGCGGTCGCCGACCGGCGTCCGCAGCGCATCGTGACCCACGCGGCGACCCGCGACGACGCCGAACTCGTCGGCCGCGATCTGACCGAGCACGGCTACCAGGTCGAGTGCGCCCTGCTCCAGTCCGTCGAACTCGACACCCGCACCTGGACGGAGAAGGAACGGAGCGTCGCGTTCCTGCTCAGCGGAGTCCTGCCCGACCGCGCGCCCTGATGCCGGTTGCCGTCCCGTGATCCTGTTGTCGTACTGCGCGCGGTAGGCTGGCCGACCGTTGCACTGCACTCGGTGGCCCGGCGCTTCGTAGCCCAATGTCCGGAAAGCACACCCGTTTTGGGGTGAGTGTGGTACGGCGGAACCGGTGGGGCGCGCAACGTGGCGCAGTCCACAGCGGACCGTGGCGGATCAGGCTGCCGCTACGGCGGAACGGCCGCAAGAATGCCAGTTGATGGCGACAATGCCAGTTAGTGGCTTTGTCGTCTTTCTGGGACGGGTCGTTCGTGCCGCTTGGCGCGCATGCTCGTTCTTCACTACGGGGCGATCGGTGAGCCGTTACGGGTGAGCTGGTCGTAGAAGCACTAACCGATGGGCGAGGGGTTCGCATGACCGACACCGGCCAGGTCCCGGCCGAGGGACTGCCGGAGAACGCAGGCATGGT
This sequence comes from Streptomyces sp. NBC_00576, assembly GCF_036345175.1. Lineage (NCBI taxonomy): Bacteria > Bacillati > Actinomycetota > Actinomycetes > Kitasatosporales > Streptomycetaceae > Streptomyces > Streptomyces sp. NBC_00576. The sequence goes on from NZ_CP107780.1 coordinate 9,165,656, forward strand.
GGAACAGCCGGGCGTTGCCACGCACGGTGCGTACACCTACCTCTCCGAGACCACCGCCGAGGACGAAGACCTGCTGCTGCTCCCGGGCGCCCAGAGCGCGTGGGGCAACGAGGTCGCTCCGCCCGCACCGGCGCCCGTCGTGGAGGCCGTGCACGAGCCCGGCCCGCACGAGACCGGTGGCCGTGACAGCGGCTCGGTCGACCTGACCGCGGTCCGCTTTCCGGCCTCGGTCGCCACCCCCCAGGCGACGGCGCCGATCACGCCCCGCCGCCCGCTGCACCTCGGCCCGCCGACCCCCGACGCCTCGGCGAGCCCGGTCCGCTCCCTGGCCGACCGGGGCCCGGCGGGTACGCCCGCACCGGTACGCCAGTTCGGCACGCCCGCGCCGGCCCCCGGTCCCGAATACCTCGACGCACCCCCTCTGCCCGCCGACCCGGTCCCGCAGGGCGCGGCTCCATGGGGCGCCCAGGCCCAGGCTCACGCAGCTGTACAGGCCGCGCCGGCCCCGCTGCTGGTGAGCGAGGGGGCGCACCCCGCGGAAACGGTTGCTCCACTCCTCGCCGAGACCCCGGCACCGGAGCCGGTGCCCGAGCCGACCGAGGCCCCGGAGCCGGTGGAGCCTGAGCCGACGCTCCAGGAAGTGACTCCGGAGGCGGCGTACGAGGGGCCGGAGGGCGCCTATGAGACGCCCGAGCCCGTTCACTCGCCGGAGAGCGCGTACGCCTTTGAGGTCCCCCCGCTTCCGGAGCCCCCCGCGGCGATTCCCGCAGCAGAGGGCCCCGAGGCCGGCGGCGGCTTCCCGGCGACCCCGGTGACCCCCGAGGTGGCGCAGGCTCCGCAGGAGGCCGAGGGCGCCGTGACGGAGTCCGAGGACGCCCTGATCGTCGTACCGGAGGTGGAACCCGTACTGGACGAGCCGGTACTGGACGAGCCGGTACTGGACGAGCCCGTACTGGGCGCCCCGGTCGTACCGGAAGAGCCGGTTGTGCCGGACCTGCAGGTCGTGCCGGACGCGGTGCTGGCCCCGGAGGCCCAGTTCATCTCCGAGGCCCACCAGGAGGCGGTCCCGCAGATCGTCCCTCAGGCCGCCCCTGAGAGCGAGCCGCAGGCAGTCCACCCCGGCGCACACGTCGACGCCCCGGACGTCCCCATGGGGGAGTTCCCGACTCCGCCCGCTGCGGAGGAGCCCCCGGTTGCCCACTTCGCGGACCCGGCGCCCCACCTGGCGGACGCTGCCCTTCAGGTGACCGAGGCCGCCCCGCTCGCGGAACCCCAGCCCGAGGCCGTACCGGCGGCGGCGCCCGCCCCTGTACTGGAGAACGCCGGGCACCTCCCTGCCGAGGCGCAGCCCGCCGTCGCCGCGGAGGCAGCGGAAGTACTGGCAGCCACGCCCGAAGCCGTACTCGCACCGGCTGTCCCGAACGACCCGGAGCCCACGCCGGCCGCGCCCGCGACCCCCGCCCCGGAACCCGTTGTCGTTGACGCCCTCGTGGCCGAGCAGTTCGCGGAGCCCGCCGAGGAGCCCACCCCGTTCGCCGAGCCGCAACCGGCCGAGCCGGTCGACGAGCCCCAGCTGGTGGCCGAGCCGCCGTTGGCCGAGCCGGTGGACGAGTTCGTCCCGGTGGACGGCACTGTGCCCAACGCCCCGCACCTGGCCCCGACACCCCCGCACGCCCTCGTCCTCCCCCCGGAGAACGAACCCGCGCCCGCACCGGCCGAGGCCGCGGTCCCAGCCCCCCGTGAGGCGGACCCGGCCCCCGACCCGGTGGCGGCGGTCCTGGCCGAGGAGCCCGAAGCCGCTCCCGACCCTGAACCCGATGTCGTACAGGTGGCACAGCAGGCGGACGACCTGGACACAAGGGCCGCCGACCAGGAAGAGAGCGAAGAGAGCACGGCCGCAGTGGAAGCCGCAGTGGAAGAGGTACGACAGTCCACCGGCCCTGCCGCCCCCGGCTACAACGACGCCGAGCGCGAGGCCGTGCTCAAGGTCATGCGCGAGCGCCGGGACATCCGCAACGGCTTCCGCAGCGACCCGATCCCGCACGACGTACTGCTGCGCGTGCTGGAGGCGGCCCACACGGCGCCGTCCGTCGGCCACTCGCAGCCCTGGGACTTCGTCGTGATCCGCTCGGCGGAGACCCGCGGCACGATGCACGAACTGGCCGCGCGCCAGCGGGAGGCGTACGCCAAGTCGCTGCCCAAGGGCCGCGCGAAGCAGTTCAAGGAACTGAAGATCGAGGCCATCCTCGACACGCCGGTGAACATCGTCGTGACCGCCGACCCGACCCGCGGCGGCCGCCACACCCTCGGCCGGCACACGCAGCCGCAGATGGCCCCCTACTCCTCCGCGCTCGCGGTCGAGAACCTGTGGCTCGCGGCCCGCGCCGAGGGCCTCGGCGTCGGCTGGGTCAGCTTCTTCGACGAGCGGGAGATGGTCCGGGCGCTGGGCCTGCCCGAACATCTGGAGGTCGTGGCGTACCTCTGCGTCGGCTACGTCGACGAGTTCCCGGAGGAGCCCGAGCTGATGCAGGCGGGCTGGTCCAAGCGCCGCCCGCTGTCGTGGGTCGTGCACGAGGAGACGTACGGCCGTCGGGCGTTGCCCGGTGAGGAGCCGCACGACCTGCTCGCCGAGACCGTCGCCAACATCCGCCCACTGGACGCAAAGGCGCTCGGTGAGGCGTGGGAGCGGCAGAAGCGCATGACGAAGCCGGCGGGCGCCCTCGGCATGCTGGAGATCATCTCCGCGCAGCTGTCTGGGTTGTCCCGGATGTGCCCGCCCCCGATCCCCGAGCCGGCCGCAGTAGCGATCTTCGCGGGCGACCACGGAGTGCACGCCCAGGGCGTCACCCCCTGGCCGCAGGAGGTGACCGCGCAGATGGTCGCCAACTTCCTTGGCGGCGGCGCGGTCTGCAACGCCTTCGCGAACCAGGTGGGCGCCGAGGTCTGCGTGATCGACGTGGGCGTGGCCTCGGACCTGCCCGCCACCCCCGGACTGCTGCCGCGCAAGATCCGCGCGGGCACGTCCGACATGACGACCGGCCCCGCGATGACCCGCGAGGAGGCCAAGGCGGCCATCGAGGTGGGCATCGAGACGGCCCGCGACCTGGTGGCGGCCGGCAACAAGGCTCTGCTCACGGGCGAGATGGGCATCGCGAACACCACGGCTTCGGCCGCCCTGATCTCGGTCTTCACGGACACGGATCCGGCCGAGGTCACGGGCCGGGGCACCGGCATCAACGACGAGACCCTCGCCCGCAAGACCGAGGTCGTCCGCCGTGCCATCGACTTCCACCAGCCGGACCCGGCCGACCCGATCGGCGTCCTGTCGGCGATCGGCGGATTCGAACACGCGGCCATGGTCGGCCTCCTCCTCGGCGGCGCCTCCCTCCGTACGCCGGTGATCCTGGATGGCGTCAGCGCCGGCGCCGCCGCCCTGGTGGCCCGTGCGATCGCCCCCGAGGTCCTGGCCGCGTGCATCGCGGGCCACCGCAGCGCGGAGCCGGGCCATGTGGCGGCCCTGAACAAGCTGGGCCTGCGCCCCCTCGTCGACCTGGACCTCCGCCTGGGCGAGGGCACAGGCGCACTACTGGCCCTGCCGCTGGTCCAGAGCACAGCGAGGGCGATGCACGAGGTGGCGACGTTCGACTCGGCGGGAGTAACGGAGAAGTAGGACCTCTTTTCGGCGGCGCCGCGCGGCTGTGGGCAGTCGTTCCGCTGAGGCGGAACGGGTGGGCACAGTCGCCATCGGACCCGCACCTACCGGGGGGTTCCGGGGGTGGAGCCCCCGGTCCGGGAAGGGGCGGGCTTGGGGAAGAAGAACCCCCAACCCGAGCCCCCACCCCACCCGCACCGTAAAATGCGCACGTCAGGACCCGTGCCAAAACAAGGACACAGGGCTCCGATCAGAACCACCGCACGAGGGAGCCGCACCCCCATGGCCGAACACCCCGCCTACCCCGTAGGCCTCCGCCTCACCGGCCGCCGAGTGGTGGTCCTGGGCGCAGGCCAGGTAGCCCAGCGCCGCCTCCCCGCCCTCATCGCAGCGGGCGCGGACATCCTCCTCGTATCGCCGGAGGCAACCCCCTCCGTGGAGGCGATGGCGGACGCGGGCGAACTCACCTGGGAGCGCCGCCCCTACGCGGACGGCGACCTGGCGGACGCCTGGTACGCCCTGATCGCCACCAGCGACGCCCAGGCCAACGCCCACGCCTCCGCCGAAGCGGAGCGCAGCCGCGTCTGGTGCGTCCGCTCCGACGACGCCGACGCGGCGACGGCCTGGACCCCGGCCACCGGCCACAGCGAGGGTGTCACGGTCGCCATCCTCACCACGGACGCCAAGGGCCGCGACCCCCGCCACACCGCCGCCATCCGGGACGCGGTCGTCGAGGGCCTGCGCGACGGCACACTCGTCGCGCCCCACCACCGCACCCGCGCCCCCGGCGTCGCTCTGGTCGGCGGCGGCCCCGGCGACCCGGACCTGATCACGGTCAGGGGCCGCCGTCTGCTCGCCGAGGCGGACGTCGTCATCGCGGACCGGCTCGGCCCGCGCGACCTCCTCGCCGAACTGCCCCCGCACGTCGAGGTGATCGACGCGGCGAAGATCCCGTACGGCCGTTACATGGCCCAGGAGGCCATCAACAACGCGCTGATCGAACACGCGAAGCTGGGCAAGCGGGTCGTAAGGCTGAAGGGCGGCGACCCGTACGTCTACGGCCGCGGCATGGAGGAGGTCCTGGCGCTGGCCGAGGCGGGCGTCGCCTGCACGGTGGTCCCCGGCATCTCCAGCTCGATCTCGGTCCCGGGCGCGGCCGGCATCCCGGTCACGCATCGCGGGGTCGCCCACGAGTTCACGGTGGTCAGCGGCCATGTCGCCCCTGACGACGAACGCTCCCTCGTCGACTGGCCGTCCCTCGCGAAGCTGACCGGCACGCTCGTCGTCCTCATGGGCGTCGACAAGATCGGCCGGATCGCGGAGACCCTGGTCGCGCACGGCAAGTCCCCGGACACACCGGTCGCCCTGGTCCAGGAGGGCACGACAGCGGCCCAGCGTCGCGTCGACGCGACGCTCGCGACGGTCGCCGAGACGGTCCGTACGCAGGACGTGAAGCCCCCTGCGGTGATCGTGATCGGCGCGGTCGTGAACGTAGGCCCGGAGGCATTGCTGTAACCCCCGGTAACACAATCCGTTCCCAGCCGTTGGCACCGCACCCAGGACAAGGCAGTATCACCTCTGTGGCCGATCTCATCACCGTCGAGGACCCCGACGACCCGCGCCTGCGCGACTACACGGGCCTGACCGACGTCGAACTGCGCCGCAAACGTGAGCCCGCGGAGGGCCTCTTCATCGCCGAGGGCGAGAAGGTCATCAGACGGGCCAAGGACGCCGGTTACGAGATGCGCTCGATGCTCCTGTCCGCGAAGTGGGTCGACGTCATGCGCGACGTCATCGACGAACTCCCGGCCCCGGTGTACGCGGTCAGCCCGGAGCTCGCCGAACGCGTCACCGGCTACCACGTGCACCGTGGCGCCCTCGCCTCCATGCAGCGCAAGCCGCTCCCGACGGCGCACGAACTCCTGCAGACGGCACGTCGGGTGGTGGTCATGGAGTCGGTCAACGACCACACCAACATCGGCGCGATCTTCCGCAGCGCCGCCGCCCTCGGCATGGACGCGGTCCTCCTCTCCCCGGACTGCGCGGACCCCCTGTACCGGCGGAGCGTCAAGGTCTCGATGGGCGCGGTGTTCTCCGTCCCGTACGCCCGCCTGGACAGCTGGCCCAAGAGCCTGGACTCGGTCCGCGAGGCGGGCTTCACGCTCCTGGCCCTCACCCCCGACGAGAAGGCCAAGACCCTCGACGAGACCGCCCCGCACAAGATGGACCGCGTCGCCCTGATGCTCGGCGCGGAGGGCGACGGCCTCTCCACCCAGGCCCTGGTGGCCGCCGACGAATGGGTCCGCATCCCGATGGCCCACGGCGTCGACTCCCTCAACGTGGGCGCGGCGGCCGCGGTCGCCTTCTACGCGGTGGCGACGGGCCGCCCGCATCCCTGAGCCGAGCCGACGCGGACAGGGCCCCGAACGTCAGCCGGTGTTGGCGTCCGGCCCCGACCGGGGCGGCCCGGGCGCCAACGGCCCACCGCCACCACCGGACTTGCCGTCCATCTGCACCTGCTGTTCCTGACGCTGCTGCTCCCGCCCGCCTCCGCTGCGCCCGCTGTCGTCCCCGAGCCCACGGCTGGGACCCTGACACCCCTGAGCGGCCGCGATCCCCAGGGCCACCAGCAGCGTCACCACGACGAACACGAACAACCGCTGCCGCAGCAGTCGCGGATTGGCCGGCCGCCGCCCGGTCCCCGTGCCACGCGGCCCCGGACGCCCCGTACCACTGCGAGGCCCGGGACGGTTGCCGGAACCGGTCGTGTTCCGGGAGCCCGGAACCGGCCGTGCCCCGGAACGGGACGAGGGGGCGCCCCCGCGCGCGACCCCGCCACTCCGCGACGGACTGTCCCCCCGCGAGCCACCGCCGCCCCCGCGCGACCTGGACGTACCGGATGTCCCTGAGGCGGGCCCCTGAGGACGCCGCTGGGACTGGGACGGGGACTGCGAGTGAGGCTGCGTCTGGGAGTGATAGGGGGGCCGCTGGTCCGGATAACTCTCGGTGAGCCGCCCCGTCGGCCGGTCCGCCTCGGCGGCACGTGGCCCGGGCGGCCGTACGTCCGCCATGCCCTGCGCCTCGCGTGCCGCGATCTCCTTGAGCCGCAACGACAGTTGGAGCGTGCTCGGCCGTTCCTCGGGGTCCTTCGCCAGACACGCCCGTACGAGGGGTGCCAGCGCGTCCGGAACGCCCTGCAGGTGAGCCTCCTCGTGCACCACCCGGTACAGCATCACCTCGGAACTGCCGTGCCCGAAGGGCGAGTCGGCCATCGAGGCGTACGCGAGTGTGGCGCCCAGCGAGAACACGTCAGTGGCCGGCGTGACCGCCGCGCCGCGCACCTGTTCGGGTGCCAGGAAGCCGGGCGAGCCCACCGCCGTACCGACGTGGGTCAGTGTCGAGGCCCCGGTCGCCCAGGCGATGCCGAAGTCGATGATCCGTGGCCCCTTCGGGGACAGCAGGATGTTGGAGGGCTTCAGATCCCGGTGCACGACACCGGCCTCGTGCACCGCGACCAGCCCCTCGGCGAGGGCGGCGCCGATGGAGGCGACGTCGGCCGCGCTGAGCGATCCCTCGTCCATGACCTTGTCGTGCAGGGAGGGCCCGGGCACGTACTGCGTGGCGAACCACGGCCGGTCCGCGTCCAGGTCGGCGGCGACGAGCCGTGCCGTGCACCCACCCCTGATCCGCCGGGCCGCCGAGACCTCGCGCGCGAACCGCGAACGGAACTCCTGATCCTCCGCCAGATCGGGCCGGATCACCTTCAGCGCGACCCGCTGTCCCCGCTTGTCGGAGCCCAGATAGACAACGCCCATCCCGCCCGCGCCGAGCCGTCTGTGAAGCCTGAACGAGCCGACGACACGCGGGTCCTCGCGCCTCAGGCGCATCATCGCCATGTTCATCCCCGCTGCCCGGTCCGTTTGACGAGCGACAGCTTACGTTTCCGCGGCCGGGTGCGCGCAGAGGCCGCGCCCTCTCGTCCCGACGGATTGTCAGTGCCGGGTGGGAGACTTGAGAGGTGGTCAGGGGGCGCGCGAACAGGGCGGCTTGACGGCGCGTGTGATCCCAACCACCCGTCACAGAAGGGGGATTGGACCCGTGAAGGGTGACCGTGTGGAGATAGTCGTGGATGCCGGGGACACGACACGTACCTATGAGGTGGTGGCCAGCAGGGCGGGCCGCCGGGTGGAGACGGCGGTGCGCCGAGGGGTTGTGGAAGTGAGCGAAGTCACCAGGAACGGATCAGTCGTCCGCACAGCTCGCTTCATGGCGAACCGTGTCCTGGCGCTGGTGGAGCAGCCGGTGCCGAGGGAGGACAGCTCGGAACAGTAGGGACATGCCGGGCACCCCTTCCGGGAAGACCCTGAGACCTAGGACTCCGTCTCCACCCAGGGGAGTACTCCGCAGGTCACAGGTCATCCTCCGGGAGGCCCGGTAATAGGTACGAGGGCATGACGACCGGTACCCGCCGACAGCCTAGATTTGAGGTCAAGCGGCGGGTGCAGCACTCGTCCCCCGAGGTCAGACACCCGCCGCTGCCAACCAACAAGAGAACGGTCAGGGAGAGGGACCAATGGCCCACACGGCATCGCGGACGGCGCTCCGCACACAGGGACGCAAGGCGTACGTCGCCGCGTTCCGCCCGCGCCGACAGGGCCAGCGCCACCCTCTGGTGGCGACAGCCATGGTCCTCCCCCTGGCAGCCCTGCTCGTGGTCGTCTTCGGCGGCTGGGAAGCAGTGGTCACACAAGCGTCGTCCGTGGGAGTGATGCTGGGGCGCTGAGCGGCGACCCCAGGCCCGGAAGAGCGGTCCGGGCGGGGACATCCACCCATGAAACCCCGTGGGGACGGGGGTGCGGCGGACGGCAAAAAATGCCCGCGCAGCTGGGGAGCTGCGCGGGCATTGCTTTGCCCCTTTCAGCCGGAGCCCTGTTTCCCAACCACCCGCCCCGTCCCAGCCCGTCCGGCGTTCGAGGACGAGGCCGTTCAGGCCGAAGGGGGTCTGGGGCGCGGCCCCAGCGGGGCCGAAGGGGCGCAGCCCCTGGGGATGGGACGGGTAGGGGCGGCGGGGGCGAAACACCCCACCGCACCCGGCACCGTACCCTCGCGACCAGACCCACCCGCGCTTCAGGGAGCCCCGTGACCGCCACCCCCTTGCTCTCCGCCCTCACCACCCGAGCCAAGGCCAAGGCCCACTCACGCACCCAACCCTGCCCCTGCGGCGCAGCCACCCTCACCGACCGCCCCGACGGCACCGTCGTCCGCCACGCCGACACCGTCGCGAAGGCCCACGCCCCGGACACCGCCCCCGCCGAACTCACCGCCCGCCTCTCCGCCGCCGCCCACCTCCCCGGCGTACTCCTGCCCCCGCTCAGCCCGACGCCCGTCGAACTGCACGGCAGACTCGTGACGTTCTGGCCGTACGGCGACCCGGTCGACCCGGAGGACCCGGACGCGGCCCCCTGGGAGGAGGCCGCCACCCTCCTCGCCCGCCTCCACAAGACCGCCGCGCCGCCCGGACTGCCGCCCATGCGCGGCCCGGCCAAAGCGGCCCGCGCCATCGCCCGCCTCCGAGCCACCACCCCGCAGCCGGCCACCGAGCCCGTCCTGCACGCCTGGGCGGCCCTCCCGGCCTGGGCCAGAGCCGAGGCCCCCGCCCCGGACCTTCCCGGCCAGCCGCCCCACCCGACCCTCTGCCACGGCGACCTCCACCTCGGCCAGCTCGTCCGCCACCCCGCCCCGGACGGCCCCTGGCTGCTCATCGACGTGGACGACCTGGGCATCGGCACCCCCGCCTGGGACCTGGCCCGCCCGGCCGCCTGGTACGCCTGCGGACTGCTCCCGCCCGACGAGTGGACCCGCTTCCTCACCGCCTATCGCACGGCGGGCGGCCCGGCCGTACCGGCCGACGGCGACCCCTGGCCCGCGCTGGACATCGCCGCCCGCGCCCTCACCGTGCAGACGGCGGCCCTGGCGATCGTGAAGGCGACGGCGGCGGACCGCCCGCTGGACGACGTACAGCAGGCGGTTGTCGACGCATGTGCCCGAATGGGTTCGGTACCGCCCGAGTTGGCCCACGGCCACGCGAAGTAGGGTGCAACCGACCGGAGCCGGACAGAGTCTGTCCTGGTGAGAAGCGAACGCGGATCAAGAAGCAGTACCGACGGCAAGGAGTTGAGCCGAGCATGCAGTGTCCGAAGTGCCATGCGCCGATGCACACGTACAACCGCAATGGTGTCCAGATCGAGCAGTGCAGCGGCTGCCGGGGGATCTTCCTCGACTACGGCGAGCTGGAGGCGCTGACCCGCGTGGAGTCCCAGTGGTCGGGGCCGGCCGCCCCGCCGCCTCCGGCCCCGCAGGCCTACCCGGCCGCTCCGGCACCCGCGTGGGGCGCCCCGCAGGGCGGTCACCACGGCGGCCATGGCGGTCACTACGGCAACAAGCGCCACAAGAGCTTCGGCCACATGCTGTTCTCCAGCTGACCGGAACGACTGGCTGGAACCATGAAGAAGCCCCCGACCGTGCGAGACGGCCGGGGGCTTCTTCGGTGTGTGGACGATACTGGGATTGAACCAGTGACCTCTTCCGTGTCAGGGAAGCGCTCTCCCGCTGAGCTAATCGTCCTCGGGGCCACGACCCGAAGGCCGTGATTCATGACTACAGCGTGCGCGATACTGGGATTGAACCAGTGACCTCTTCCGTGTCAGGGAAGCGCTCTCCCGCTGAGCTAATCGCGCGGGGACCCTTGCGGATCAAGGTCCTTGCGGACCAGTGGACGATACTGGGATTGAACCAGTGACCTCTTCCGTGTCAGGGAAGCGCTCTCCCGCTGAGCTAATCGTCCTTGGAGGTGGAGACGGGATTTGAACCCGTGTAGACGGCTTTGCAGGCCGTTGCCTCGCCTCTCGGCCACTCCACCAGGAGTGCGGGGGTTCGGGAAGATCCCCCTCTTCCTGCGAGCGGACGACCAGGTTCGAACTGGCGACCTCAACCTTGGCAAGGTTGCGCTCTACCAACTGAGCTACGTCCGCGTGCCGTTTCGGTGCGCTCTCGCGTCCCGGCGACGAGTTGAACTCTAGCGGATTCCGGGGCCAGCACAAAAACGCGTTTGTGCAGCGTGCTGCGCTGTGCCCGCTCGAAGACATGGTCAGGGCACCCGCAGGACACCCGCCATAGACTCGGCGGTGTGTCCGATCTCGCTCCTCTCGCCCGCTTCGGCGGGCTCGTCGCCACCGGTCTCCTCGACGTCACCAGCGATCCCGCGGCCCTCGACTCCACCGGTTTCTGGGCCGTGTGCGCCGACTACGAGGGCCGTCTGACCTGCGCCCGCTTCCGCGACGTACGAGAGGAGCCGGTGCCCGCGCCGAGGTCGGGATCCGGGGAGTGGCGGGGGCCGACCGCCGGTGACTGGACGTCGTCCCTCGACCGCACCGCGTACACGGCGGGGGTGCGCCGGATCCGGGACCACATCGCGGCCGGCGAGGTCTATCAGGCGAACCTCTGCCGGGTACTGTCCGCGCCGGTCGCACCCGGCGCGGACGTGGACGCACTGACCTCGCTGCTCGCCCACGGCAACCCGGCACCGTATGCAGGAACGATCCGCCTGCCCGCGCACGGCGTCGAGATCGCCACCGCGTCCCCCGAACTCTTCCTCCGCCGCGGCGGCCGGACCGTCGAATCGGGTCCGATCAAAGGCACGGGACGCACCGAGGCGGACCTCCTGGAGAAGGACTACGCCGAGAACGTGATGATCGTGGACCTGGTCCGCAACGACATCGGGCGCGTCTGCGCGACAGGATCGGTGACCGTCCCCGAACTGTGCGTCGTCGAGAAGCACCCGGGGCTGGTCCACCTCGTGTCGACGGTACGGGGCGAGCTGCGCCCGGACATCGGCTGGCCGGAGCTGCTGGCGGCGGCCTTCCCGCCGGGCTCGGTCACCGGCGCGCCCAAGTCGAGCGCCCTGCGGATCATCGACGCCCTGGAGACCGCACCCCGAGGGCCGTACTGCGGAGGCATCGGCTGGGTCGACGCGGACCGGGGCACGGGCGAGCTGGCGGTCGGCATCCGCACCTTCTGGATCGACCGGGCCGACGGCACGCTGCGCTTCGGCACCGGAGCGGGCATCACCTGGGGTTCGGACCCCGAGGCGGAGTGGCGGGAGACCGAGCTGAAGGCGGCCAGGCTGCTCGCGGTAGCGTCGGGAGAGTACGAGGTGAGCGGTAGTGGAGAGGAATCGTTGACGTGAAGCTATGGCTCGACGGAGGGCTGCAGGACATCGAGTCCGCCCGCGTCTCCGTGTTCGACCACGGACTGACCGTGGGCGACGGCATCTTCGAGACGGTGAAGGCGGTCCACGGCCGGCCGTTCGCGCTCACCCGTCACCTGGACCGGCTGACCCGCTCGGCCCGCGGTCTCGGCCTGCCCGACCCCGACCTCGAGGAGGTCCGCCGCGCCTGTACGGCCGTACTCGACGCCAATCCGCTGCCGCTGGGCCGCCTGCGCATCACGTACACCGGTGGCCACGGCCCCCTCGGCTCCGACCGCGGGGAGCACGGCCCGACCCTGGTCGTCGCCGTCGGCGAATCCGCCCGGCGCCCCGACTCGACCGCCGTGATCACGGTCCCCTGGACGCGCAACGAACGTGGCGCCGTCGCCGGCCTGAAGACCACGTCGTACGCCGAGAACGTCGTCGCTCTCGCCAGGGCGCGCGAACAGGGCGCGTCCGAGGCGCTGTTCGGCAATACGGTCGGCCAGCTGTGCGAGGGGACGGGGTCGAACGTCTTCGTCGTCCTGGGCGGCGAGATCCACACCCCGCCGCTCGCCTCCGGCTGCCTCGCCGGCATCACACGCGCCCTTGTCGTCGAGTGGACGGGCGCCAAGGAGACCGACCTGCCGCTGGACGTCCTGGAAGGCGCCGACGAGATCTTCCTGACGTCCACGCTGAGGGATGTACAGGCCGTGCAGCGCGTCGACGACCGTCAACTCCCGGGCGTACCTGGTCCGGTGACCGCCAAGGCGATGCGGGTCTTCGACGAGCGGGCTGGGGACGACCTCGACCCCTGATCGAGGGGCAGGAACGAGAAATGCAGCACTGGTACGGCAATAATGAGGCTGCGCTCGGCCTCCCCAGCGGGTAGAACACCCCTGATGACCACCACCCTGCGGCCGACCGAGCCGCTGCAGCGCGAAGCCGACGGGACGCGATCACGCCGTTACCAGGTGTGCGTGAACAGCCGTCCCGTCGGCGAGATACACCTCGGCACCCATCCCACGTTCGGGGACTCGGTGGCGAAGATCCTGGGCCTCCGCATCGACGAACGCGACCGTCGGCGCGGCCGGGCCACAGTGGCCGCGCTCGCCGCGGAGGAGGTGGCGCGCGGCTGGGGCTGCCGGCGCATCGAGGCGTCCGTCCCCGGCGACGTACCGGCGGCGCTGCGGCTCGCGACCGCGCTCGGTTACGTGCTGCGCAACCGCCGTATGGACAAGACGCTCGGCGCCGCGCCACCCGAACTGCCCGCCGGGAGTCGTGGCCGGCCCATGACGGAGGCCGAGTTCGTGGTGTGGGAGGCGGCGGGCCGGCGGAGCTACGCGGAGAGCTGGATCGAGCGGGGCGTGCCGGAGGCGGAGGCGAACGCCAAGGCGAAACGGGACCACGAGCAGTTGCTGCCGCAGGGGGTGGCCAGCGAGGGCATGACGTTCAGCGTCCTGGAGCACGAGGGAACCCGGGTCGGCACCCTGTGGCTGGGCTCCCGTGAGGGCCTGGGCTTCGTCTACGACGTCGAGACCGACGCAGCACACCGGGGCAGAGGCCATGGCCGCGCCCTCATGCTCCTGGCGGAGGCCCAGTCGGTCGCGGCCGGTCGGCCGGCCGTCTCCCTGAACGTCTTCGCGGGCAACAGCCCGGCGGAACGGCTCTACGAGTCGTTGGGGTACGAGACGGTGGCCCACCACATGTACAAGGACCTGCTGTAGGCCGCCGACGACCGAGGGTCGATTCGACCGGCGTGGGCGTCAGGCCCCCTGCCCGGCCATCAGCCGGTCCACGATCTCCTCGATCCGTTCCCGCAGCCCTTCCTGGCTCTTGCCGCCATCGAGAAGCTCACCGGCGATGACGTACGTCGGCGTGCCGGTCACGCCGATGGCCTTGCCCTCGGCCTGATCGGCGTCGACGATCAGGATGTGCCGGCCGTCGATCAGTGCGGTGTCGAACTCCTCGGCGTCCAGGCCGAGTTCGCCGGCCACCTCGACCAGGAAGGGTTCGCCCCTACGGTCCAGTTCCTCGACCCGGGCGAGCACTGCCTCGACGTACGGCCATGCCTGCCCCTGCTCCGCCGCCTCCTCGGCGGCCTGCGCGGCGGCGAAGGCGTGCTTGTGCCGCTCCAGAGGGAAGTGCCGCAGCCGTACCTCCAGCCGGTCTCCGTAGCGGGCACGCAGGGTGCGTACGTCGTCCAGGGCGGTGCGGCAGTCCGGGCACTGGAGTTCGCACCAGACGTCGAGGACGGGGGCGGAGGCCGGGGCGGAAGGGGCAGCGGGCGCGGGGGAGGAGTCGCTCATGGGCACCAGTTTCCCAGCCGTGGCCCGGGCCGTCGTACGAGGGCACCGGACAGGGGACCGGGACCTGTGGAGGAGCCGACCCGGAGATGTCCCTGATGTCCGGCCGGAGCATGGCATCCAGGGGATCGGGCGGTGCAGGATGGAAGGGACGAAGCGCGTCTGCGCGACCGAACCCTGCCTGGAGGACCGGATGATTGCCGAGACCGTCTGTTCCGCTGTCTCCGTGGCCGGCCTGGGCATCGCGGTGGTCACGGCGTACCGCAAGCGTTTTCTCGCGGCGGCCCGTCTCGCCGCGTACTCGCTGGTCCCCGTCGGCCTGGTGATGACCGGAGTGGTCGGGTGGGTGGCCGACACCGCCTTCAGTCCCTCCGCCTGGGCGGGCTTCGGCGTGCTCGGTGGCGCCTGGCTGCTCTTCGCGACCACACGCGCGGTGGAGCGGCGAAGGGGCGGTGGCCGAAAGGAACGCGGGGAGATACAGGCCGCGCAGCGCGAGGCGGTGGCTCCGGCGGCCTCGGCGCCCTCGCTGGGGCAGGGCCGCGGCAAGGCCGCCCGCCCCGCGCCCCACCCGACGGCCGAGCCGCGCAGTGGTGGTGCCGGGGACGACTTCAGCGATATCGAGGCGATCCTGAAGAAGCACGGCATATGAAGACGCGCGGCGTATGACGGCATACGGCAGCTGACATGCTGAAACGACACAAACGGCCGGGAGGCGACGGAGGTCGCTCGGAAGCGATCATGACTCGCTGTGGACAATACGGAATTACGCGAACTACCGTGCATTCCGGGTGTGTTGATCGCGTCGAGGGTGTTGGCTGCGTCATCATCGCGGCGAGATGCTGGACACAACACAGAGCGAGGCCGTGCCGCCGAAGGACGAGCCGCGCGGGTGCCTCTTCGCCCTTTCCCAGCCACCGCTGATGATCTTCCTTGCGGTGATCGGGTGTCTGCTGCTCATGGCTTCGTTGCATGATCTGCTGTTGCTGTGAGCTGTACACGCCAGTCCCCGGCGCCACCCGCCGGGGGCTGCGTCAGCACCAGGGTCGGACCTTCTGTCCGTCAGCCCGCCGACTCCTTGCGGCGCGCCCGGTAGGCCGCCACATGAAGCCGGTTTCCGCAGGTGCGGCTGTCGCAGTAGCGGCGTGACCGGTTGCGGGAGACGTCGACGAAGGCATGCCGGCAGTCCGGGGCCTCGCAGCGCCGCAGTCGTTCCTGCTCGCCGGCGACCACGAAGAACGCCAGGGCCATCCCGCAGTCGGCGGCGAGGTGGTCAGCGATGGACGCGCCGGGGGCGAAGTAGTGCACGTGCCAGTCGTAGCCGTCGTGGTCGGTGAGCCGGGGCGTGGTGCCCGCCGCGGCGACCAGCTCGTTGATGAGCGCGGCGGCCGTCCGGGCGTCCTGGGCCGCGAACACCCCGGCGAACCGTCCGCGGATCCTGCGCACGGCGGCGAGATCGAACTCCGACAGCGTACCGATATCGCTTATGTTGTGCTTTCGTACGAAATCTCCGAGCGCGTCGACATCGGGCAGCGCGTCCGCCGTGTCGTCCTCCGGCGCGGTGTTCACCAGATCGACCACGGTGTCGAGGGCGCACCGGGTGTCGTGGGTGATCAGCACGTTGCTCTCCCTGGCCTGCCTGGGCGGTCGGGCGGGCACCCGCCCGCCGATGCTGGCCGATGGTAGTGGCTCACAGCGACGGAGGTGTGCGTCGGCTCCGGCGGGATCGGATGCGTCCGCCCAGGAAAGACACGCGGACGCACCGCCGCCGCCCCGCGGAAACCCGCGGGGCGGCGGCGGTGCGCCATATGCAGTTGTACTGACCCGAGCCGTCTCCCCGAGTGGACGGCGCCGGGCGGCTCAGTGGGGGCCTCGTCCTAGCTTTCCGCCAGGATGTGGGACAGCTCCTGGTCGAGGTCGAAGTGGCGGTGTTCCGTGCCGGGTGGCACAGCGGCGTCCGTTCGCTTCAGGAAGGACTCCAGGGCTCGTGCGGGGGCTTCGAGGAGGGCCTCGCCCTCCGGGGAGCTGAGGGCGATGCAGACAACGCCCTGACCGTGGCTCCGGGACGGCCAGACTCGGACGTCACCGGTACCGGTGGGTCGGTGGAGGCCCTCCGCGAGCAGGTCACGGGCGAACACCCACTCGACGGTTTCCTCGGCTCCGGTGTGGAAGGTGGCGTGCACGGCGTAGGGATCGGCCGTGTCATACCGCAGTCCTGCGGGAACGGGCAGTGAGGACTCGCTCGACACAACGAGGCGCAGGTGCAGCTCGCAGCTGACCGTGGTGTTCATAAGCGCCAAGGCCTTTCGCTCAGTGTGCGCTCGGGGATTCGCACGTCGGCGAAATCGACATGCCACCTACGGTGCCGTTGTAAACCCCTCTGAGTGTTTTGCGTGCCTTTACGTAACTCTTCCGGCCGAGAACCGGTTCGTCGGTTACGACCATTCCGGTGACCGGTTTCCGTCCGGTAGGGTTTGGCCGTATGAATACGGGGAGTGACAAGCCGGGTGAGGCTGTCGTGACACCAGAGGAGACCGGGGCCGGTGAGGCCGCGAACGAGCGGGAGCTCGGGTCGAGAGCGCCGGAATTCATCAAGGCGCGCCGCATGCTGCACGTGAGCTGGCAGGTCGGCGTATTCGTCGTGGGCCTCGCGGTGGTGGGCGCCGGCATCGTCATGCTGCCGCTGCCCGGGCCGGGCTGGCTGGTGATCTTCGGCGGTATGGCGATCTGGGCGACAGAGTTCGTCTGGGCCCAACTGGTGCTGCGCTGGACGAAGCGCAAGGTCACCGAGGCGACACAGCGCGCACTCGATCCCAAGGTGCGCCGCCGCAACATCATTCTGACGACGATCGGCCTGGTGATCGTGGCGGTTCTCGTCGGGATCTACGTCTGGAAGTTCGGGCTGGAAATGCCCTGGAAGATCAAGGACCAGTGATCCGGCGCGTGTCCGAGGCACCCCCTGACATGGGGTAATGTTCTCTCTGCGTCCGGGCGATTAGCTCAGTGGGAGAGCGCTTCGTTCACACCGAAGAGGTCACTGGTTCGAACCCAGTATCGCCCACCGGATCGAGTGCGGTCCGTGTCCATGGAAACGTGGACACGGACCGCACTTGTCGTTTCCGGGCAGGCTTCGGCGTATGTCGTGAAACGCCGACCGGCCCCGCCCGTGCAACCTGTCGGCTCCGCCGTGCACCCTTCCCGGGTCCCTCCAGCGCACCCTCTTGAGGCCGCTTCGCGCGACCCGTCAGGGCCACCCCGAGCACTCCGACGGGCGTCCTCCGGCACTCGTCGCCCCTTCCGTCGCCACTCCTTGAGCGCTGGCTCCCTCCGGCCTCAACTCCCCACCCTGTAGGCGCATTTCGGCCCGGTCCCAAATAAAATCGGGCGGCCCGCCGGTGTTCGACCAGCCGAACCCAACCGCCTCACCTGCAACGTCAACCTCCTTTGCGTGTGCGGGAGTCGACTCGCGCGCGCATCTCGCCCAGCCCGCTCACAGAAAAATCCTGTCCGAATCATTGACGCATTCCGAGGCCCTCCGTAGCTTGTGCCAGCAAGCGCTTACTTGAAACGATTCACGCAGGCGCCAACGACGTCGCGGGGAGGGCTCTACTGTGCCTAAGAACGGGAATGTTGAGAGGCGAACGATCCTCAAGGCGGCCGGCGCCTCGGCGGCCGCGCTGGGGCTGGCGGCAACGACCGGGTGCGGTGGTGACAGCGGTGCCGGGGACGGGAATGTGACGCTCCGTTATGCGTGGTGGGGCGGCGAACCGCGCACCATCGCCATCAAGAAGTCGATCGCGCTCTTCGAGAAGAAGTACCCGAAGATTAAGATCAAGCCCGAATTCACCGACTACGAGGCGTACTGGGAGAAGTTCCAGACCCAGGCCTCCGGCGGTAATCCCCCGGACGTTTTCCAGAATGCGGTCGGCTTCCTGCGCAAGTACGACAAGCGCGGCGTTCTGATGGATCTCAAGGCGCAGGCGGACGCCGGGAATCTCGACCTGGAAAACTTCCGAAACGGTGTTCTGGCGAACGGTCAGGTCGACGGCAAGCAGATCGGCATACCCGTCGGCGCCAACACCATGGCGCTCGTCATCGACGTCAAGGCCTTCGAGAGAGCGGGCGTGGAGGCGAAGTTCGGCTGGACCTGGGACGAGTACTTCGCCGCGCTGCAGAAGATCCAGGACAAGCTGAAGATCGCCGGTGACACCGGCTACTTCGCCATCATGTACCTCTACGACCTGTACCTGCGCCAGAACGGCAAGGCCTTCTTCACCGACACCGATCTCGGCTTCACCGAGGACGACCTCACGCAGTGGTGGACGGACGGCTACAAGCGGGTCAAGTCCGGGCTCGTCGCCGACCCGAAGAAGATCGAGCAGGCCAAGCCGAAGTCCGGACTTTCGGCGGGGCTCGCCGCGTCCGAATTCACCTGGGACAACTTCTCCATCCGTTACGAGGGCGAGGGAGAGTCCGACTACGGGCTTGCGCCGATCCCCACCACGGACGGCAAGGACACGGGCCAGTACCTCGGTTCACTGATGATGAGCGCCTTCTCCGGGACCAAGCATCCCAAGGAGGTCGCCCAGTTCATCAGCTTCATGGTCCACGACCCCGAGGTCGGCAAGATCATGGGCTACGACCGCGGCATCCTCTCCACCACCGAGCAGTTCGACGCGTTCAAGCCGACCGACCCCAACAACAAGGGCGTCGCGGCCTACGAGGACGAGGTCGCCAAGGCCGGCGTGCTCGGGAAGATCACCCCGCACCCTTCCGGCGCGGACGTCATCGAGGCGGCCTTCCTGCGCATCGGCGGTGAGGTCGCCCAGGGCAAGACCAAGCCGGCCGACGCCGCCAAGGCACTGTTCAGCGAGGCCAAGGCCGCGTTCGCGGGCTGAGGGGACGTACGACCATGACGCTCGTCAAAGAAGCGCCCGCGCCCCCGGCGAAGAAGCGGTCCGCCGCTCCTGCCGCCGGGCGGCGCGGGCGGCGCCGCGAGAATCTCGCCGGCTATCTCTTCATGTCGCCGTGGATCGCGGGGTTCCTGCTGCTCACGGCGGGGCCGATGATCGCGTCGCTCTACTACGCGTTCACCAGCTACAACCTGTTCACGCCGCCCAAATGGGTGGGGCTGGACAACTTCACGACGATGTTCCAGGACCCGCGCTGGCAGAAGTCGGTCGAGGTCACGCTGAAGTACGTCGTCGTGGCCACACCGCTGAAGCTGCTCCTCGCGCTCGGAGTGGCCATGCTGCTCGCGCAGAAGCGGCGCGGACAGGCCCTTTACCGGGCCGCGTTCTACATGCCGTCGCTCATCGGCGCCAGCGTCTCCGTGGGCTTCGTCTGGCGGGCACTGTTCTCCGACGACGCCGTCGTGGACCGTACGCAGAAGATCTTCGGGCTCGACGTCGGCGGCTGGATCGGCAACCCGGACTACGTCCTGTACGCCCTGGTGGCGCTGAGCATCTGGCAGTTCGGTGCGCCGATGGTCATCTTCCTGGCCGGGCTCAAGCAGGTGCCGCAGGAGCTGTACGAGGCCGCCGAGATGGACGGAGCCGGTCCCTTCCGGCGGTTCTGGAACATCACGTTGCCGATGATCTCCCCGGTGCTGTTCTTCAACGTGCTGCTGGAGTCCATCCACGCGTTCCAGGTGTTCGGCTCCGCCTATGTGGTCTCCGACAGCCGGTGCGGGCCCGCCGACGCCACCCTCGTCTACACCTGCTACCTCTACCAGAAGGGCTTCAAGGAGTCCCAGATGGGCTTCGCCTCCGCGATGGCCTGGACGCTGGTGATCGCGGTGGCACTTGTCACGGCGGTCTTGTTCTGGTCGCAGAAGAAGTGGGTGCACTACGAGGAGGCCGCCAAGTGACCAGTGCCACCAGCCCTGTTGCGAACACCGCGAACGAGCGGCGGCGTATCGGATCCCTCGCCTGGCACGTGGGCGCGCTTCTCGTGCTCGCGGTCGTCCTCTACCCGGTGATCTGGGTGCTCAGCGCCTCGTTCAAGCCGAGCAAGGACATCATCGCCAGCCTCGACCTGCTGCCCACCAAGCCGGTCTGGGCGAACTTCTCCGGGCTCGCCGACGGCATCTCCGGCATCTCCATCACCAGCTTCTTCACCAACTCGCTGATGTATGCGGGCCTGGCAGTGGTCGGCGTGGTGATCTCCAGCTCGCTGACCGCGTACGCCTTCGCCAAGATCCGGTTCGCCGGGCGGAACCTGCTGTTCACGCTGATGATCGGCACGCTGTTGCTGCCGTACCACGTGCTGCTCATCCCGCAGTACGTGCTGTTCCGCAACCTCGGCTACATCGACACGCTCGTGCCGCTCGTCGCAGGCAAGTTCCTCGCCACGGAGGCGTTCTTCGTCTTCCTGATGGTGCAGTTCATGCGCGGGCTGCCGCGCGAACTGGACGAGGCCGCCAAGCTCGACGGGTGCGGGCATCTGAGGACCTACTGGTCCATCGTGCTGCCACTGAGCCGGCCCGCCATCATCACCAGCGCCATCTTCACCTTCATCAACGCGTGGAACGACTTCATGGGGCCGTTGATCTACCTCAACACCCCCTCCAAGTACACCGTTTCGCTCGGCCTGATGATGTTCCGCGACCAGGAGGGCATCTCCAACTACGGCAGCATGATCGCCATGTCGCTGGTGGCTCTGGTGCCGGTCGTCGCCTTCTTCATGGCCTTCCAGCGCTACCTCATCGACGGTATGGCGACCTCCGGACTGAAGGGCTGAGGCGGTCACCATGGCCGAAACACGCGTGAAGGCACGCTCCGTGCGCAAGGAGTCCGTGTTCGGCGAGCGCTTCGCGGTCTTCGCCGAGTGTCTGCTCACCGGGGTGTGGATCGCCGTGGCCTGTCTCGGGGTCGTCACCTACCCCGCGGCCTTCGCCGCCGGCGCACGGCACCTGCGGCGTCGTACGACCCATGTGGGCGGCGGTTGGCGGGAGTTCGTCGCGGACTTCCGGGCGGCCGTGCGCGGTGGGTGGGCCGTCGGGCTCGTCGGCTGGGCGGTGGCCGGCGCGGTCTGGGTGGATGTCCTGGCCGCGCGGGCCGGGATTCCCGGGGGGCCGTTCGTCGGGGCCGTCGGCATCTTCGCGCTGATCGGACTCGCCGTGGCTCTGCTGCGGGCGGCGGCCGTCTGGACGCCGGGCGCCCCCTGGCGGGGGCTGCTCGCGGATGCCGGGCGCCGGACCGTGCGCGATCCCGCCGGGTCCTTCCTGGTCGTCTGCGGGCTGGCCGTCGTGGCGCTGTCCGCAGGGTTCCTTCCGCCGCTGGCGGTTCCCGTCCTCGGGGCCGTCGCGGCGGCGGCAGTCGCTGTGGAGGAGCGGTACCGGCACCGCTGACGGGCGGTGCCCTCGCACAAGGTCGGCGCCCCAGGGCGCCACACCTCTCTCTGTCATGCCCCTGACTACCCCTGCATCCGCACGGAAAGGAAAGGCTGGTCACTCATGTCTCCCATCCCCCGCAGGTCACTCCTCAAGGCCGCCGCAGTCGCCGGAGCCGCCGCGCAGTTCAGCTGGGCCCTAGGAGTGAAGGACGCGCAGGCCGCGCCCAGAGCAGCCGAGGCCGACGCCGATCCCGTGACCCTGGACTGGCTGGAGGACGGCGGCCTCGGCGCCGCACCCGGTTCCACGGTCGGCGTGCCCTGGCCGAAGGGCACCTACGACGCGGACCAGACCTTCGCGCTCACGGACGCCGCAGGCAAGGCCGTCCCCGTACAGTCCTGGCCACTCGCCTACTGGCCCGACGGAACCCTCAAGTGGACCGCCCACGCCGTGAGTTCGGGCGGCGCCGGGAAGCTGACGCTCGCCGCCGGGGCCCCCGAGGTGCCCACCGCGAAGGTCACCGTCGACAAGAGTGGCGGGACCATCGACATATCGACCGGAGTCATCACCGCACGTATCAGCAAGTCCGGCTCCACGCTGGTCAAGTCGGTGAAACGCGGCACCACCGAGATCGCGAAGAACGGGCGGCTCGTCCTCATCCGCCAGCCCGAGATCGAGGACGAGGACCAGGGAGCCACCAAGTTCGAGCGCTTCGACAGCGCTATCAGCAAGGTCGAGGTCGAACAGGACGGCCCGGTAAGGGCAGTTGTCCGCATCGACGGCAAGCACCGCAAGGGCAGCCGCAGTTGGCTCCCCTTCTCGATCCGCCTCTACTTCTACGCCGGCGCCGACTCCTTCCGCATGGTCCACACCATCACGTACGACGGCACCCAGGAGCCCGGCAAGGCCAGCGGCGACTTCATCCGCGGTATCGGGGTCCGCTTCAGCGTGCCGATGCGGGACGCCTCGTACGACCGGCACATCCGGATCGGCGGCGACGGCACCGGACTGCTGCGCGAGGCCGTCAAGGGCATCACCGGGCAGCGGCGCGACCCCGGAGCGGCCGTCCAGGCCGCCCAGTTCGCGGGGGAGAAGCTGCCCGACCCCTCGACCTGGGACCAGCGCGTCACCACCCGCCTCCAGTACATCCCCGAGTGGGGCGACTACACCCTCTCCCAGCTCTCCGCCGACGGCTTCACCCTGCGCAAGCGCACCAAGAAGGGACACGGCTGGATCGCCGCCGGCGGCGGCAAGCGGGCCTCCGGGTTCGGTTACGTCGGCGGGGCGAGCGGCGGATTCTCCTTCGGCCTGCGGGACTTCTGGGAGAAGCACCCCGCCCAGCTCGACATCCGCGACGCCCAGACCGACGAGGCCGAGGTCACCCTCTGGCTCTGGTCGCCCGAGGCCCAGCCCATGGACCTGCGCTTCTACCACGACGGCATGGGCCAGGACACGTATGCGAAGCAGCTCGAAGGCCTCAACATCACCTACGAGGACTACGAACCCGGCTTCGGCACCCCCTACGGCATCGCCCGCACCTCCGAACTCCTTTTCTGGGCCAACGAGTCGACCCCGACCCCCGAGAAACTCGCCGAACAGGTCGAAGCGGTACGGGTGCTGCCGCAGCTCGCCGCCCCGCCCAAGCAGCTCATCAAGGCCCAGGTCTTCGGCCCGGGACTGTACTCCGAGCCCGACCGTTCCACGCCCGCCAAGGCCAAGATCGAGGACCACCTCGACTTCCTCTTCACCTACTACAAGGAACAGGTGGAGATGCGCCGTTGGTACGGCTTCTGGGACTACGGCGACATCATGCACTCGTACGACCCCGCCAGGCACCAATGGCGCTACGACGTCGGCGGCTACGCCTGGGACAACTCCGAGCTCTCGCCGGATCTCTGGCTCTGGTTCGCGTACTTGCGCTCCGGCCGCGCCGACATCTTCCGCTTCGCCGAGGCGATGACCCGCCACACCGGCGAGGTCGACGTCTACCACCTCGGACAGTGGGCCGGCCTCGGCACCCGGCACGGCGTGCAGCACTACGCCGACAGCGCCAAGCAGCAGCGCATCGCCAACACCACCTACCGCCGCTACTACTACTTCCTCACCGGTGACGAACGCGTCGGCGACCTCATGCACGCCAACGTCGACTCCGACGAGACGTTCCTCGCCCTGGACCCGCTGCGCAAGATCCGCACCGAGCCGTACACACCCGACCGGCACGCCCTGTCGATCGGCTTCGGCACCGACTGGAGCGGGCTCGTGTCGGCCTGGCTGACCGAGTGGGAGCGCAAGGGCCCCAAGTGGGAGAAGGCCAAGGCGCGCGTGCTGTCCACCATGGAGACCATCGCCGCCCAGCCCAACGGGTTCGTCCAGGGCAGCGGGCTGTACGACCTCGACACCGGGAAGTTCGCGGTCGCCGCAGCGCCCGTGGTCGGTGTCTCGCACCTCTCCGCGGTCTTCGGACTCAACGAACTGTGCGCCGAACTCATCGACCTCGTCGAGATGCCCAAGTTCAAGGAGGCGTACCTCGACTACTGCCGCTACTTCAACGCCACCAAGGCCGAACAGGCGGCCCGCTACGGCTCCAACTTCGGCACCCTGCTCCTCTTCCAGGGCCACTCACGACTCGACGCGTACGCGGCCGTGCAGACCGGTGACGCGAAGCTCGTCACGCGCGCGTGGGACAAGTTCTACAACTCCGACGGCTACAAGGAGTCGGCCCCCTGGAAGACCGAGCCGGTGAGCGGTCCGGTCACCCTCGTCCCGGGCAGCGAGGCCAACTGGGTGTACACCAACGACACCGCCCTCTACGGCCTCGCCGCCATCGAGAACCTCGCCCTGCTGGGCCACAAGATGCCCTCGTAACCGGAACACGGGTGCCCGCCCTCGCCGCGTACCGCGCGGCGAGGGCGGGAACACGGGCACACTCCACTCATGGACTGGAGCCATTACCGCTTCCGCACCCTGTGGACCCTGGCCGCGCCACCCGCCGCCGTGTACGAGGCCCTGGAGCAGGCCGAGGACTACCCCCGCTGGTGGCCGCAGGTACGCGAGGTCGACCGCATCGACGACAGCAGCGGAGTCGTCCGCATCCGCTCCCTGCTCCCCTACGACCTGACCTTCACCGCCCGCGAGGTGCGCCGCGACCCGGCGGCCGGAATCCTGGAGATCACCATGAGCGGCGACCTCGACGGCTGGGCGCGCTGGACACTCACCTCTGCCGGCTCCGGCACCCTCGCTCGCTACGACCAGGAAGTGGACGTCACCAAGCCGCTGATGCGCCGCCTCGCCGTGCCCGGACGGCCCCTCTTCCGCGCCAACCACGCCCTGATGATGCGCGCGGGACGGCGCGGACTGACCGCACACCTTCAAGCGGTTTGAACGAAGCCCGCCCGGACCTGTATTGTTCGGTGCGTTCCCGGGCGATTAGCTCAGTGGGAGAGCGCTTCGTTCACACCGAAGAGGTCACTGGTTCGAACCCAGTATCGCCCACCGGGAGAAAGCCGGTCCGTCATAGACGGACCGGTTTTTTTCATGCTCTTCTCGTGCCTTTCATGCTCCTTTCGTGCCTACGGTCATGCCGCCGCCGGCATCTCCGGACGCAGCGGCCACGCCGGATCGACCGCCTCCGGCGCACCGCTCTTCGCGAACCACGCCTGCAGGCCGCGCGCCTGCGCCGCGTGCCACACCGCCTGGAGCGTGTGCAGTTCGGCGGGGGAGAGGCGCTCCAGCCGCGTCGCGAAACGGCGCCCGACCGCCCGTACGACCTCCAGCGAGGCCATCGCGTCCGCCGCCGCGTCATGGGCGCCCTCCAGTGCGACGCCATAGTGCGCGCACAGGTCCGTGAGGGTGCGGCGGCCCTTGCGGTAGCGGTCCAGATGCTTGTCCAGGACCCGGGGGTCCAGCACGAGCAGCGGTGTCGACTCGAACCAGCGGTCGAGCGACGAGGCGCGATGGCGGCGCAACTCCCGGTCCAGCATGGTCAGATCGAAGGGCGCGTTCATGATGACCAGCGGGCGGCCCGCCGCGGCCTGTTCCGCCAGCGCCCGGGCTATCTCCTCCACCACAGGGGACGGCCAGCGGCCGTTGCGCTGCAGATGTTCGTCCGTCAGCCCGTGCACCGCCGTCGCCGAAGCGGGCACGGGCACACCCGGGTTGATCAGCCAGCGGCTGACCCGCGGCCGGATGGCCGGACCTTCCTGGACCACGACGGAAGCCGACACGATCCGGTCGGTCTCGACATCCACACCCGTGGTCTCCGTGTCGAACGCGGCCAAGGGGCCCTCGTACCAGCACGTCATACCTATACAACTCCTCGTTCACCCACGGCAGCTGACGCACCGTCTTCTGCCCGTTTGGTGATACCCGGGCTGTTTGCGCCGTACGCCGGAAGGAGACAACAGAGGTACAGGTTTACGCACTTCAATGGCCTGTCATGGGAATTCAACTGGTTTGGAAGGCATTTGGTCATGGCGATAGCGCAGCCCGAACGGGGCGGGCTGCTGCCCGAGCGGACGGCACCCCATCGAGGCAACCTCGCCACCACCGCCTGCATGGAGACACTGCAGGTGGGCTATCTGCACGCCGTCGCCGCGGCGGCCGGCTGCTCGCTCTCCCAGCCGTTCCCCGACAACGGCATCGACTGGCACGTCAGCCACGGCGCCCCCGGGCACACGGTCGACGACG
Organism: Streptomyces sp. NBC_00576; assembly: GCF_036345175.1. NCBI lineage: Bacteria > Bacillati > Actinomycetota > Actinomycetes > Kitasatosporales > Streptomycetaceae > Streptomyces > Streptomyces sp. NBC_00576. The sequence continues at coordinate 9,191,875 of NZ_CP107780.1, forward strand.
AGGTCACCATCAAGGTCCAGCTGAAGTGCACCTACCAGATCGCACCGAACCCGCCGGGCCCGTACTTCTCCTTCACGCTCGACAACGCGCACCTGACGAAACTCGCCCGCACCCCGGTCTCGGTGCACAAGATCCTGGTCGTGATGCTCGTACCGCGCTCGCAGGACGACTGGCTGCGCGCCGGCCACGACCGCCTCGACCTGCGGCACTGCTGCTACTGGATCAACCTGGCCGGCCAGCGAACAACCGGCCGGCATCGGACCACCGTGCGGATACCGACCTCACGCATCTTCGACGACCGCGCGCTCTGCGAGATCATGACGCGCGTCGGGACGGGAGGCAGACCGTGACGCACCGGCCCACCGAGAACCCCCTGCGGCCCGTCCGGCCGCACCCCGTGGACACCCCCTGGCACGACGAACCGCCCGCGCCGGAACAGGTCGACCCCGCGGTGCTCGGCGCCCTTCTGCGGCGGCACGGCTGGCAGCGGCGCGGGGGAGCCGTCGGGCGGTACGGTCGCTGGACCCCACCCGGGCCCGGTGGCCACGGCACGAGCCTCCTCGTGCCCGAGAGCCGGGCCTTCCCCGACAGCGACGACCTGCTCGCCGAGGCCCTCCTCGCACTCACCCGCAACGGATCACCCGCCGCCCGCGAGGTGCTCGTCGCCCTCGCCGTACCCAGCGACGAGATCCGCTGGTGGCGAGACGTCCCGACCGGCCCGGCCGGCGTCGCCTCCTGGCCCGTCGAGGAACAGCTGCGCTCGGCCGCCCGCCGGATGATGCTCGCCGGAGCGCTCGCCACGCGCGCGCGTGCCGGCTACTACGGCGCCCGCCATCGCAGGACCGCCGACGCCCTCCTCGAACACGTCCTCGTCGGCGCCGCTCCCGCAGGACGCAGCCTCACCGCGTTCGTCCCCGTCGGCACGGGCCGCCCCCTCGCCGTACGGCTCCATCAGGCCTTGTACGCGGCCCGCGAAGCCATCGACTACCACCGGGCCACCGGCGGCATGGACGCCTTCGACGGCGCCGTCGAGGCAGGCGTCAGCCACGAGCTGACGGAGGCCCTCGTCGCCCTCGTGCGCGGTACAGAGGGCGCCCGGATCTCCGTCGAGTGGGCACCCGGCGCGGAGGTCCCGGAGGGCTGCTCGGCCGGCGCCGAACCCGTGGAGTTCTCACCGGGCGACCTGCCCGCCCTGCGCGCGGCCGGCTCCCGGTATCTGCGCGAGGAGCCGTCGGTGCCGGTCCGGATCACCGGCACGGTGGTACGGATGCGCAGGTCGGGGCCGCGAGGGGAGGGCGCCGTACGCCTGCGGGTGCTGGCCGGTGCCGAGATCCCGCACGTCAGGATGACGTTGGACGAGGAGGCGTACCGGATCGCCGGGCACGCTCATCTGATCGGGCTGCCGGTACGGGTGCACGGCCGGCTGGAGAGCCGGGGCGGCTTCCGGCGGCTGACCCAGGCCTCCGGGGTCGTACCCGTGCAGGTCGACGAGGCTGAGCGGGACCGGTTGATGAAGTCCCTGCAGGAGAACCTCGATTTCTTCGAGGAGGCGTGCAGCGGGGACGACTGAGAGGGGCGGTGACGAGGGCTTCCCGTTATCTGTTTCGCGGTGGGTGGGGCTGGGTCGGTACGATCCTTAACTGCGCGCGCTCTCGGTATGGCGCCGCACCCACCTGCAGTCAGGAGAGACCGGTGTCAGACGTCCGTGTGATCATCCATCGCGATTCCGAGCGGGAAGAGCGCGTGGTGACGACGGGGACTACGGCCGCCGACCTCTTCGCCGGCGAACGTTCGATCGTCGCCGCGCGGGTGGGCGGGGAGCTCAAGGATCTCGCGTACGCGGTGGCGGACGGCGAGGAGGTCGAGCCCGTCGAGATCTCCTCCGAGGACGGCCTCAACATCCTGCGCCACTCCACCGCCCACGTCATGGCCCAGGCCGTGCAGGAACTGTTCCCCGAGGCCAAACTCGGTATCGGCCCGCCGGTCAAGGACGGCTTCTACTACGACTTCGACGTCGAGAAGCCGTTCACGCCCGAGGATCTCAAGGCCGTCGAGAAGAAGATGCAGGAGATCCAGAAGCGGGGGCAGCGGTTCTCGCGGCGGGTCACCACCGACGAGGCCGCTCGCGAGGAGCTGGCCGGCGAGCCGTACAAGCTCGAGCTCATCGGCCTGAAGGGCAATGCCGCGCAGGCCGCCGAGGGCGCGGACGCCGAGGTCGGTGTCGGCGAGCTGACCATCTACGACAACATCGACGCCAAGACCGGTGATCTGTGCTGGAAGGACCTCTGTCGCGGTCCCCACCTGCCCACCACCCGCAACATCCCGGCGTTCAAGCTGATGCGCTCCGCCGCCGCGTACTGGCGGGGCAGCGAGAAGAACCCGCAGCTCCAACGCATCTACGGCACCGCGTGGCCGACCAAGGAGGAGCTGAAGGCGTACCTGGACTTCCTGATCGAGGCCGAGAAGCGCGACCACCGCAAGCTCGGTGCCGAGCTGGACCTCTTCTCCATCCCGGAGGAGCTGGGCTCCGGCCTGGCGGTCTTCCATCCCAAGGGCGGCATCGTCCGCCGCGAGATGGAGACCTACTCGCGCAAGCGCCACGAGGACGCGGAGTACGAGTTCGTCAACACCCCGCACATCTCGAAGGAACAGCTCTTCGTGACCTCGGGGCACCTGCCGAACTACGGGGACGCGATGTTCCCGCCGCTGGAGTTCGACGGGCAGAACTACCGCCTCAAGGCGATGAACTGCCCCATGCACAACCTCATCTTCAAGGCGCGCGGCCGTTCCTACCGCGAACTCCCGCTGAGGCTCTTCGAGTTCGGCACGGTCTACCGCTACGAGAAGTCGGGCGTCGTGCACGGCCTGACCCGCGCTCGTGGGTTCACTCAGGACGACTCGCACATCTACTGCACCAAGGACCAGATGGCGAGCGAGCTGGACTCGCTGCTCACCTTCGTCCTCGACCTGCTGCGCGACTACGGCCTGAACGACTTCGAGCTGGAGCTGTCCACCCGCGACGACTCCCCGAAGTTCATCGGTGAGGACGCCGAGTGGGAGGAGGCCACCGACGCGCTGCGCCAGGCCGCCGACAAGCAGGGACTCCCGCTGGTTCCCGATCCGGGCGGCGCCGCCTACTACGGCCCGAAGATCTCCGTCCAGGCCAAGGACGCCATCGGCCGCTCCTGGCAGATGTCCACCATCCAGGTCGACTTCCAGCAGCCCAAGCGGTTCGGCCTGGAGTACACGGCCGCGGACGGCTCCAAGCAGCAGCCCGTCATGATCCACCGCGCGCTGTTCGGCTCGATCGAGCGGTTCTTCGCGGTGCTCCTCGAGCACTACGCGGGCGCGTTCCCGGCGTGGCTGGCGCCCGTGCAGGCGGTCGGCATCCCGATCGGGGACGGGCACGTGGAGTATCTGCAGAGGTTCGCCGCCGAGGCGAAGAAGCAGGGGCTGCGGGTCGAGGTGGACTCGTCGTCCGACCGCATGCAGAAGAAGATCAGGAACGCCCAGAAGCAGAAGGTGCCGTTCATGGTCATCGTCGGCGACGACGACATGAACGGTGACACGGTGTCCTTCCGCTACCGGGACGGTTCGCAGGAGAACGGCATCCCCTTCGCGGACGCTCTCGCGAAGATCGCGAAGGTCGTGGAGGAGCGGGCGCAGGTCTGAGTCCGGCAGTCGCGGTGCGGGCCTTCGGGAAGCTCGGCTTCCCGGAGGCCTTTCCCCTGCTTCTCCACTGTTCGCCCCGGCGACACGCTCCCCACAGGCGAAGCAATATGCTGCATGGCATGACGAGTGAGCCGGAGCAGCAGATCGGAGTCGGGACGCAGGACGCGTTTCAGCGCCTGTGGACGCCTCACCGGATGGCGTACATCCAGGGCGAGAACAAGCCGACCGGTCCAGGTGCCGACGACGGCTGTCCCTTCTGCTCGATCCCGGCCAAGTCCGACGAGGACGGCCTCATTCTCCGGCGCGGCGAGCAGGTCTACGCGGTGCTCAATCTGTACCCGTACACGGGCGGCCACCTGATGGTCGTGCCGTACCGGCATGTCGCCGACTACACGGACCTGACGGACTCCGAGACCGCCGAACTGGCCGAGTTGACCAAGCAGGCGATGACGGCCCTGCGTCGGGCGTCCGGCGCGCACGGGTTCAACATCGGGATGAACCAGGGCACGGTGGCGGGCGCGGGCATCGCGGCCCACCTGCACCAGCACATCGTTCCGCGCTGGGGCGGCGACACGAACTTCATGCCGGTGGTCGGCCACACGAAGGTGCTGCCGCAGCTGCTGGGCGACACGAGGAAGATGCTGGCGGAGGCATGGCCCTCGAACACAGGCCCAGGCATCCCCAGCCCGTCCGGCGTTTGAGGACAAGGCCCGTTCAGGGCCGTAGGGGGGTCTGGGGGCGCAGCCCCCAGTGACGGCCACCCCCCACCGACCCGCCACTGCCCAACCGCCGGACGCCTACGCGTCGTAGGCGTCTGCCTTGCGGGGCATCGGATCCTGTACCGCCGTACTGAGGAACGACGACCGGCTGCCGAACTTCTCCGTGTCCACGCCGTTCTCCTCCAGGACCTTGATCGCCGCCGCGTGCACGACCCGCAGCACTGGCGTGGCCGCCCGCAGGACGTCGTCGGCCATGAACCGGTGCGGCCAGGGCTGATCCGCCCAGGAGTGCCGCAGGCCGAACGGCTCCGGCAGGCTCAGTGAGCCGCCCAGCCAGTTCAGCAGCGGCGGGTACCAGGTGAGAGCTGCGCGCGCGGTGAGGCGTACGACCTCGTCGGCGTCGACCAGCGGCAGCTTCACCTTCCGGGTCTCCCAGAACCTCACCGACTTCTGCACCTCCTTCTCCTTCGCCGCGGGTTTGCTGGTGAAGAGGGAGTGCACCGGACCGAGCGCGTGTCCGGTCAGTTCGATGCGCAGCGTCTCGTGCAGCACGGTCACCGTGATGAGCATGGTGATGATCAACTGCCCGCTCCACAGCGTCCACTGGACCCCGAGGTAGTGCCGCTGGCCGTCGCCGAACTGCTGCTTGTTGCAGATGTCCTGTATGGCGTGGTTCTTGATCAGGTAGGCGTCCACGTCCGTGCCGGTCGGCCGGGAGACCTCCGTGGCGCCCGCGCCGACGGGCGTGACGATCCAGTGCTTCAGAGTCGGCTTCGGGAACCCGCCGGTGTTGAGCGGGCCGCGTTCCAGCATGCGCAACTGGTCGTGGATCGAACGTATGACGTCCCAGCTGCGGAAGGGGTGGATCTCCTTGGCCGCGTCGCGGGGGACCAGGTTTTCGGCGAGCTGCCAGCTGCCCCACCGCGTGCCCATGCCGAGTATGCCCTTGTGTCCGGCGTAGAAGACGGAGTTGGACTGCTGCTCGGCGCTGAGCCGGGCCAGTTCCTTGCGCAGATGTTCGGCGGCGGTCTCGCCGGGGCTGCCGGGGACCGCCTCGGGGATCTTGGCCCCGACGCCACCGCCGGAGAGCAGGGCGTCCCAGCGCTCGCGCAGGTCCTTCGCGGTGCGCTCGCAGATCTGCTTGGCCCACAGCCAGCCGACGACCGGCAGGACCAGGCATGCGCGTGCGTACAGGGCCCAGAAGCCGGTGAACGGCATCTTGATCAGGAAGATCACCGCGAAGGCGCCGACGGCGACGAGCAGGGTGGTGGCGAGCGCGGAGGCCCGCTTGTCCTCGCGTTTGGCGATGTTCGCGCGGCCGACGAAGACCAGCAGCCAGAGCAGGAGCCCGGGGAGGAAGAGCACCCCGCACAGCACCATCACCGCGGAGAGCCAGTTGTCGCGGTCCCGCCGGATGCGGTGCGCCGCGAGGGCGTGCTCGACCACGACCTGCGGCTCGGTGCCGAAGGACTGGATCAGGGGCTTGCGGCCGGCGCCAAGCATGCGGTCGATCACGGCTCGGGAGAAGGCCTCACCGAGCTTGGGCCGGAAGATCGTGGCCCATTTGCCCCGGGGTCCCTTCACCGTCGACTTGTGCCACTCGTTGTCGGCTTCGAGGATCTTCGTGACCTCGTCGTCCTCCCGGTAGGCCGCCGAGGCCAGCGCGAAGGTCGCCGCCGTCTGGCCTGCGGAACCCGACAGGGGCACCTGAGCCCCGGGACTGAAATCGAAACCGTCGTCCGCCACTGTGCCGCCCCCTCGCCGCCGTACCCGCTTCTGCGGCCTTCCCGACTTCCTTGCTCCGCACACCTGTTGAACAGGTCATCACGTTGATCGAGTCACAACTTGATCAGGTGATCAGCGTATCCGCAGCCACCGACAATCGGGCGGCGGACGGCACAAGCCGTCCGCCGATGTGGAGGAAAGCGTTCCGCAAAGGCCACTTGTCGGGTACTGCTCGCCAACTACGGGGTGCTCTGGGCTTGTTCGCGGACCCTTTCGGCGATCTGCGGCGGCATCGGTTCGTGCCGTGCGTACTTGCGGTCGAAGCGGGCGGTCCCGTGCGAGAGGGAGCGCAGATCGACGGCGTAACGGCCGATCTCGATCTCGGGCACCTCGGCACGTACGAGGGTCCGCCCGCCGCTCGCCTGCTCGGTGCCGACTACCCGGCCGCGCCGTCCGGACAGGTCGCTCATCACGGACCCCACGTAGTCGTCGCCGACGAGTACCGTCACCTCGGCCACGGGTTCGAGTAGATGGATCTTCGCGTCGGCGGCTGCCTCGCGCAGTGCGAGCGCGCCGGCGGTCTGGAACGCGGCGTCGGAGGAGTCCACCGAGTGCGCCTTGCCGTCGAGCAGGGTGATCCGTACGTCGATGAGCGGATAGCCGGCCGCGACTCCCTTGCCGGCCTGGGCCCGTACGCCCTTCTCGACGGACGGGATGAACTGCCTGGGCACGGCGCCGCCGACGACCTTGTCCACGAACTCGATGCCCGAGCCGCCGGGCAGCGGTTCCACCTCGATCGCGCAGATCGCGAACTGCCCGTGCCCGCCGGACTGCTTCACATGGCGTCCGCGCCCCGCCGACCGGCCGCCGAACGTCTCCCGTAGGGAGACCCTGTGCGGTATGACGTCGACCTGGACGCCGTACCGGTTGCGCAGCCGTTCCAGGGCGACGTCCGCGTGTGCCTCGCCCAGGCACCACAGGACCACCTGGTGGGTGTCGGGGTTCTGTTCGAGCCGCATGGTGGGGTCCTCGGCGACGAGCCGGCCGAGGCCCTGTGAGAGCTTGTCCTCGTCCGCCTTGCTGTGCGCCTGGATGGCGAGCGGCAGCAGCGGGTCGGGCATCTCCCACGGTTCCATCAGGAGCGGGTCGTCCTTCGCGGAGAGGGTGTCGCCGGTCTCCGCCCGGTTCAGCTTCGCCACACAGGCCAGGTCGCCCGCGATGCAGTGCGTGAGCGGGCGCTGCTGCTTGCCGAAGGGCGCGGACAGGGCGCCGATGCGCTCGTCGACATCGTGATCCTCGTGGCCGCGGTCGGCGAGCCCGTGCCCGGAGACGTGGACCGTCTCGTCGGGCCGCAGGGTGCCGGAGAAGACGCGGACGAGCGACACCCGGCCCACGTAGGGGTCGCTGGCCGTCTTCACGACCTCCGCGACCAACGGGCCGTCCGGATCGCAGAGCTTCAGCTCGCGCGGGCGGCCGTCCACCGTGGTGACCCCGGGCGCCTCGCGCTCCAGCGGGGTCGGGAAGCCTCCGGTGACCAGTTCCAGCAGCTCGACCGTGCCGAGGCCCTGCCGGGCGCCCTCGGCGGCTGGGGCGGCGGCGAGCACGGGGAAGAAGGTCCCGCGCGCGACGGCCCGTTCCAGGTCGTCGACCAAGGTCTTGAAGTCGATCTCCTCGCCGCCCAGATAGCGGTCCATGAGGGTCTCGTCCTCGCTCTCCGCGATGATCCCCTCGATGAGCCGGTTGCGAGCCTCCTCGATGCCCGGGAGCTGGTCGGGCCCCGGTTCTGCCTCCTTGCGCTCCCCGGAGGAGTAGTCGAACAGCTTCTGCGACAGCAGCCCGGTCAGCCCGGTCACGGGCGCGTGCCCGTCGGGCCCCGGCGCACCGTGCAGCGGCAGATAGAGCGGCAGTACGGCGTCGGGGTCGTCCGCGCCGAAGGCCTCCGCGCAGATCCGTGTCATGTCGTCGAAGTCCGCGCGCGCGGACTCCAGATGTGTGACGACGATGGCCCGCGGCATGCCGACCGCCGCGCACTCCTCCCACACCATCCGGGTCGAGCCGTCCACCCCGTCCGAGGCCGAGACGACGAAGAGGGCCGCGTCCGCCGCGCGCAGACCGGCCCTGAGTTCCCCGACAAAGTCGGCGTATCCGGGAGTGTCCAGAATATTGATCTTGTATCCGCCCCATTCGACGGATACCAGCGAGAGCTGTACCGAGCGGTGCTGCCGATGCTCGATCTCGTCGTAGTCGGAGACGGTGCCGCCGTCCTCCACACGGCCCGCCCGGTTGACTGCTCCCGCGGTCAGCGCGAGAGCCTCCACCAGAGTTGTCTTGCCCGATCCGGAGTGGCCGACCAGCACCACATTCCGTACGGACGCGGGGTGGTCGGCCGTTGTAGCCCTGCCGGCGGCTCCGGGGTGTGCGTTCGCCTTGTCGCCCATGGTCCTGCCTCCCGTGCACGGTGAGGTCACTGTGGGCGCGGACGTGGCCGATCCGCGTGCGGTGGCGGCTCCGGTGACGCCCGCGGTGCTTTCGAGCTTCGCACCAGCGTCACGGTGCGTCCATACGGCGGACGCGATCGTGCGGACGGGACGGTGCGGGTCGGGTGACCCGGGCCGCCGACATCCCGCTGTGACCCGGATGCCGTCAGGACGTGACGCGGGGTGGGTGCCCGAACGTCGCACATCCGCGCGCGTGGCTACGATGGGCCAGCCGGTGGCCAGTAGGGGCCGCACGGCGAAACCGACCCTCGGGAAGGCCATGCTGAACAAGTACGCGCGTGCATTCTTCACGCGTGTCCTCACACCGTTCGCAGCGTTTCTCATCCGCCGGGGCGTCAGTCCCGACACGGTCACGCTCCTCGGCACCGCCGGAGTGATCGCGGGCGCGCTGGTCTTCTACCCCAGGGGAGAGCTCTTCTGGGGCACGATCGTCATCACGTTGTTCGTTTTCTCGGACCTCGTCGACGGCAACATGGCACGCCAGCTGGGCCGCTCCAGCCGCTGGGGCGCCTTCCTGGACTCCACCCTCGACCGGGTGGCCGACGGCGCGGTCTTCGGTGGCTTCGCCCTCTGGTACGCGGGCGGCGGCAACGACAACGTCCTGTGCGCGGTCTCGATCTTCTGTCTGACCAGCGGCCAGGTGGTCTCGTACACCAAGGCGCGCGGCGAGTCGATCGGCCTGCCCGTCGCTGTCAACGGACTCATCGAGCGCGCCGAGCGCCTGGTGATCTCGCTGGTCGCGGCCGGTCTCGCGGGCCTGCACAAATTCGGCGTGCCCGGCATCCAGTACCTGCTGCCGGTGGCCCTGTGGATCGTCGCCGTCGGCAGCCTGGTCACGCTGATCCAGCGCGTCGTCACGGTCCGCCGGGAGTCCGCGGAGGCGGACGAGGCGGCCGCGCGCGAGGGCACCGCCCAGAGCAGTGAGGCCTCATCGTGAGCGACCTGCGGGGGCGGCTGACGGACGGCGCGTACGCGGTGGGCTGGAGCGCCGTCAAGATGCTCCCGGAGCCCGTCGCCGCCCGGCTCGGGCGGACCATCGCCGACCTCGCCTGGAAGCGGCGCGGAGAGCGCGTACGACGGCTCGAATCGAACTACGCGCGCGTGGTGCCCGACGCGACACCACAGCGCCTCGCCGAACTGTCCCGCGCGGGCATGCGTTCGTATCTGCGCTACTGGATGGAGTCCTTCCGGCTCCCGGCGTGGAGCCCGGAGCGGGTGAAGTCGGGTTTCGATGCGAAGGACCTGCACCACCTGACCGACGGTCTGGCCTCGGGCCGGGGCGTGATCCTCGCGCTTCCGCACCTGGGCAACTGGGACCTGGCCGGTGCCTGGGTCACCACGAAGCTGGAGACACGGTTCACGACGGTCGCCGAGCGCCTGAAGCCGGAGACGCTGTACGACCGGTTCGTCGCCTATCGCGAGGGCCTGGGCATGGAGGTTCTGCCGCACAACGGCGGTACCGCGTTCGGCACCCTGGCGCGGCGGCTGCGGGACGGCGGCCTGGTCTGCCTGGTCGCCGACCGGGACCTGTCCGCCTCGGGCGTCGAGGTGAAGTTCTTCGGCGACGCGGCCCGGATGCCGGCCGGTCCGGCCCTGCTGGCCCAGCAGACGGGCGCGCTCCTGCTCCCGGTGACCCTGTGGTACGACGACTCGCCGGTCATGCGGGGACGGATTCATCCGCCGATCGAGGTACCCGGGACAGGTACGAAGGCCGAGAAGACGTCTGTCATGACACAGGCGCTGGCCGATGCCTTCGCCACGGGAATCGCCGACCACCCGGAGGACTGGCACATGCTTCAGCGGCTGTGGCTCGCGGATCTCGACCCCGCGAAGGATCCGGAGAAGAGCACCGTGAGCACGAACGGTGTCGTGCGGGACCCCGAGAAGGGGACCCCGTGAAGATCGGTATCGTCTGCCCGTACTCCTGGGACGTACCGGGCGGCGTCCAGTTCCACATCCGCGACCTGGCCGAGTACTTCATCCGCCTCGGCCACGAGGTCTCCGTCCTCGCCCCCGCCGACGACGACACCCCGCTCCCGCCGTACGTCGTCTCGGCCGGCCGCGCGGTCCCGGTGCCGTACAACGGCTCGGTGGCCCGGCTGAACTTCGGCTTGCTGTCGGCGGCCCGGGTGCGGAGGTGGCTGCACGACGGCGAGTTCGACGTGATCCACATCCATGAGCCGGCCTCGCCCTCACTGGGTCTGCTGGCCTGCTGGGCCGCGCAGGGCCCGATCGTGGCCACCTTCCACACCTCGAACCCGCGCTCCCGGGCCATGATCGCCGCGTACTCGATTCTCCAGGCCGCCCTGGAGAAGATCAGCGCCCGGATCGCGGTGAGCGAGTACGCCCGGCGCACGCTGGTGGAACACCTGGGCGGCGACGCGGTCGTCATCCCGAACGGCGTCGACGTCGACTCCTTCGCCGGGGCCAAGCCGAAGCCCGAGTGGCAGGGCGACACGATCGGCTTCATCGGCCGCATCAACGAACCCCGCAAGGGTCTGCCGGTCCTGATGAAGGCGCTCCCGAAGATCCTGGCCGCCCGTCCCGCGACGAGGCTGCTGGTCGCGGGCCGCGGCGACGAGGAGGAGGCGCTGGAGGGCCTGCCGACCGAGATGCGCTCGCGGGTCGAGTTCCTGGGCATGGTCAGCGACCAGGACAAGGCACGGCTGCTGCGCAGCGTGGACGTGTACATCGCACCCAACACCGGCGGGGAGAGCTTCGGGATCATCCTGGTCGAGGCACTGTCGGCGGGCGCACCGGTCCTGGCCTCGGATCTCGACGCCTTCGCCCAGGTCCTGGACCACGGAGCGGCGGGTGAACTCTTCACCAACGAGGACGCGGACGCCCTGGCCGCCGCGGCCGTACGGCTCCTGGGCGACCCCGGCCGCCGCGCCGAGCTGCGGGAGCGGGGCAGCGCCCATGTGCGGCGGTTCGACTGGTCGACGGTCGGGGCGGACATCCTGTCCGTGTACGAGACGGTGACGGACGGTACGACAGCAGTCGCGGCGGACGAGCGGACGGCAACGGGACTGATGGCGCGACTGGGACTGGCGCGGGACTGAGCGGGGCCGCGGCCTTTGGCAGTGGCCGGCACCATCCAGCCTGTCCGGCGTTTGAGGACGAGGCCCGTTCAGGGCCGTAAGGCGGGGGTCTGAGGGCGGCAGCCCCCAGGGGACGACCAGGTGAGGAACTTCGCGAAACCAGCGGAGCGCCCATGTAGCGTTGCCGCCCGTGACCGCAACCCTCATCTGGATCCTTGTCGGGCTCGTCGCGATCGGCCTCTACCTGAGCTGGACCGCCGGGCGGCTCGACCGTCTGCACGCCCGCATCGACGCCACGCGCGCCGGCCTCGACGCGCAGTTGCTGCGCCGGGCCTCCGTCGCCCAGGAGTTGGCGACGGCGGGCGTCCTCGATCCGGCCGCCTCGATCGTGCTGTACGAGGCGGCGCACGCCGCGCGGCAGGCCGAGGAGGAGCAGCGGGAGGTCGCCGAGAGCGAGCTGAGCCAGGCGCTGCGGGCCGTCTTCGGGGAGGTGGCGCAGGTCGAGGCGGTGCGGGAGGTGCCCGGCGGGGAGGCGGCGGCGCGTGAGCTGACCGAGGCGGTGATCAGGGTGCCGATGGCTCGGCGGTTCCACAACGACGCGGTGCGGGCGGCGCGGGCGTTGCGGCGGCATCGGAAGGTGCGGTGGTTCCGGCTGGCGGGGCATGCGCCGTTTCCGCTTGCGTTCGAGATGGACGACGAGCCGCCGACGGCATTGGCGGAGCGTGCGCCGGTGTAGAGGGTGGTTTCTTCGCCCCCCGCTCCTGGTCTTTCAGCCCGTCCGGCATTTGAGGACAAGGCCCGTTCAGGGCCGTAGGGGTCTGGGGGCGCAGCCCCCAGGGATGGGACGGGCAGGGGCGGCGGGGGCGAAAACGATCCACCGGCTCCCCATTGGCCCTTGCTGTGGCCTGGTCCCCTCGCGTTTCCTCAGTACTGCAGCAACCCTCTTTCACCGAGTGAGGTCAAACCGTGTCCAGCACGCTCTACAACTCCGCCCAGACGCCCGAAACCGGCACCGCCCGCGTGAAGCGCGGCATGGCCGAGCAGCTCAAGGGCGGTGTGATCATGGACGTGGTCAACGCCGAGCAGGCCAAGATCGCCGAGGACGCCGGCGCCGTCGCCGTCATGGCCCTGGAGCGGGTCCCCGCGGACATCCGCAAGGACGGCGGCGTGGCCCGTATGTCCGACCCGGACATGATCGAGGGCATCATCGAGGCCGTGTCCATCCCGGTCATGGCGAAGTCCCGCATCGGTCACTTCGTCGAGGCCCAGGTCCTGCAGTCCCTCGGCGTCGACTACATCGACGAGTCCGAGGTGCTGACCCCCGCCGACGAGGTCAACCACTCCGACAAGTGGGCCTTCACCACTCCCTTCGTCTGCGGTGCCACCAACCTCGGTGAGGCCCTGCGCCGTATAGCCGAGGGCGCGGCGATGATCCGCTCCAAGGGCGAGGCCGGTACCGGCAACGTCGTGGAGGCCGTCCGCCACCTGCGGCAGATCAAGAACGAGATCGCCCGTCTGCGCGGCTACGACAACAACGAGCTGTACGCCGCCGCCAAGGACCTGCGCGCCCCGTACGAGCTCGTCCAGGAGGTCGCCGAACTCGGCAAGCTGCCGGTCGTGCTGTTCTCCGCCGGCGGTGTGGCGACCCCCGCCGACGCCGCGCTCATGCGTCAGCTGGGCGCCGAGGGTGTCTTCGTCGGCTCCGGCATCTTCAAGTCCGGCGACCCCGCCAAGCGTGCCGCCGCCATCGTGAAGGCGACCACCTTCTACGACGACCCGAAGATCATCGCGGATGCGTCCCGCAACCTCGGCGAGGCCATGGTCGGCATCAACTGCGACACGCTGCCCGAGGCCGAGCGCTACGCGAACCGGGGCTGGTAGCACTCATGAACGACACCCCCGTCGTAGGTGTCCTGGCCCTCCAGGGCGACGTGCAGGAGCACCTCATCGCCCTGGCCGAGGCGGACGCTCTGGCCAGGCCGGTGCGGCGCCCCGAGGAACTCGCCGAAGTGGATGGCCTGATCATCCCCGGCGGTGAGTCCACCACCATCTCCAAGCTGGCCGTCCTCTTCGGCGTGATGGAGCCCCTCCGCGCGCGCGTGCGCGCCGGAATGCCCGTCTACGGCACCTGCGCCGGCATGATCATGCTCGCCGACAAGATCCTCGACCCGCGCTCGGGCCAGGAGACCGTCGGCGGCATCGACATGATCGTGCGGCGCAACGCCTTCGGACGCCAGAACGAGTCCTTCGAAGCGGCGGTCGACGTGCGGGGCGTGGAGGGCGATCCTGTGGAGGGAGTCTTCATCCGTGCCCCCTGGGTCGAGTCCGTGGGCGCCGAGGCCGAGGTGCTCGCCGAGCACGCCGGTCACATCGTCGCCGTCCGTCAGGGCAACGCGCTCGCCACGTCGTTCCACCCGGAACTCACCGGCGACCACCGCGTCCACTCTCTGTTCGTCGGCATGGTGCGGGCCCACATGGCACGGCCTACGGGCGCGGACCGTGCAGCGGAGTCCTTGTAGGATCTCTGGGGTTCGTACAGAGATGGGTTACGCGAAGGAGACAGGCAGATGTCCGGCCACTCTAAATGGGCTACGACGAAGCACAAGAAGGCCGTGATCGACGCCAAGCGCGGCAAGCTCTTCGCGAAGATGATCAAGAACATCGAGGTTGCGGCACGAACGGGCGGCGCCGACCCGGCCGGTAACCCGACGCTTTTCGACGCCATCCAGAAGGCCAAGAAGAGCTCGGTTCCGAACAAGAACATCGACTCCGCGGTCAAGCGCGGCGCAGGCCTCGAAGCCGGTGGCGCCGACTACGAGACGATCATGTACGAGGGTTACGGCCCCAACGGTGTCGCGGTGCTCATCGAGTGCCTCACCGACAACCGCAACCGCGCCGCCTCGGACGTCCGCGTCGCCATGACCCGCAACGGCGGCAACATGGCCGACCCCGGCTCCGTCTCGTACCTCTTCAACCGCAAGGGCGTCATCGTCGTCCCCAAGGGTGAGCTGTCCGAGGACGATGTCCTGGGCGCTGTGCTGGAAGCCGGTGCCGAGGAGGTCAACGACCTCGGTGAGTCCTTCGAGGTCATCTCCGAGGCCACCGACCTGGTCGCGGTGCGCACCGCGCTCCAGGAAGGCGGCATCGATTACGACTCCGCCGACGCCAACTTCGTCCCGACCATGCAGGTCGAGCTGGACGAGGACGGCGCCAGGAAGATCTTCAAGCTGATCGACGCACTGGAGGACAGCGACGACGTGCAGAACGTCTTCGCCAACTTCGACGTCAGCGACGAGGTCATGGAGAAGGTCGACGCGTAGCACTGCCGCGAGACGAGCGGTTCCGGCGGGCCGGTGGGACACGTCCTACCGGCCCGCCGCTGTTGTCAGTGGCAGCGGATAGCCTGACGGCAGTCAAAGATCACCGTCGACGGACCGCGACCGGACAGAGGGGTGGGGCGGGTGCGCGTACTCGGAGTTGACCCGGGACTGACCCGATGCGGGGTCGGTGTCGTCGAGGGAGTCCCCGGACGCCCGCTGACGATGATCGGCGTCGGCGTCGTACGCACGCCGGCGGACGCCGAACTGGGCCTGCGACTCGTCGAGATCGAGCGGGGCATCGAGCAGTGGCTCGACGAGCACCGGCCCGAATTCGTCGCCGTGGAGCGGGTGTTCAGCCAGCACAACGTCCGTACGGTGATGGGCACGGCCCAGGCCAGTGCCGTCGCGATGCTGTGTGCGGCGCGGCGCGGCATCCCCGTCGCCCTGCACACCCCCAGCGAGGTCAAGGCCGCCGTCACCGGCAGCGGACGCGCGGACAAGGCCCAGGTCGGCGCGATGGTGACCCGGTTGCTCCGGCTCGACGCGCCCCCCAAGCCGGCCGACGCCGCCGACGCCCTCGCGCTCGCCATCTGCCACATCTGGCGCGCACCCGCACAGACGCGCCTTCAGCAGGCCGTCGCGCAGAACCGGCTCCAGCAGGCCGTCGCGCAGAACCGGCTCCAGCAGGCCGTCGCTCTCCACAAGGCGCAGGCCAAAACACCTGCATCGAAAACAGCACCCGTGTCGACAACAGCACTCGCCCCGAAAGGCCGCCCCGCATGATCGCCTTCGTCAGCGGCCCGGTCGCCGCTCTCGCCCCTGACTCAGCGGTGGTCGAGGTGGGTGGCATCGGCATCGCCGTCCAGTGCGCCCCCAACACTCTGTCCGGCCTCCGGATGGGACAGCAGGCCAGACTCGCCACCTCCCTGGTGGTCCGCGAGGACTCCCTGACCCTGTACGGCTTCCAGGACGACGACGAGCGGCAGACCTTCGAGCTGCTCCAGACCGCGAGCGGTGTCGGCCCCCGCCTCGCCCAGGCCATGCTGGCCGTCCACTCACCGGACGCCCTGCGCCGCGCGGTGGCCACGGCGGACGAGAAGGCGCTGATCGCGGTGCCCGGCATCGGCAAGAGGGGTGCCCAGAAGCTCCTCCTGGAGCTGAAGGACCGTCTCGGCGCGCCCCTCGGCACCGGCCCCGCCATCGGCTCCCCGATCACCACCGGCTGGCGCGACCAGCTGCACGCGGCCCTGATCGGCCTCGGGTACGCGACCCGCGAGGCCGACGAGGCGGTGGCCGCCGTGACACCCCAGGCCGAGGCCGCCGAAGGCACACCCCAGGTGGGCCAGTTGCTGAAAGCGGCCCTGCAGACCCTCAACAGAGCCCGCTGACCGACAGAGTCGGCTGACCGGCGGCGCCCCGCCCCCGTGCACCCCCTCCTCCGCACGAACCACCCGACCGACCGCGACCGCGAGGCAGACGCATGAACTGGGACGACACGACCGACGAGACCACCGCCCCCGAGCGGCTCGTCGGTGCGTCCGCCGACGGTGAGGACCAGGCCGTCGAGGCCGCCCTGCGCCCCAAGGACCTGGACGAGTTCATCGGCCAGGAGAAGGTCCGCGAGCAGCTCGACCTCGTTCTGCGCGCCGCACGCGCGCGTGGCGCCACCGCCGACCACGTACTGCTCTCCGGCGCCCCCGGCCTGGGCAAGACCACCCTCTCGATGATCATCGCGGCCGAGATGGGCGCCCCCATCCGCATCACCAGCGGACCCGCCATCCAGCACGCCGGTGACCTCGCGGCGATCCTCTCCTCCCTCCAGGAGGGAGAGGTCCTCTTCCTCGACGAGATCCACCGCATGTCCCGGCCCGCCGAGGAGATGCTCTACATGGCGATGGAGGACTTCCGCGTCGACGTGATCGTCGGCAAGGGCCCCGGCGCCACCGCCATCCCCCTCGAACTGCCCCCGTTCACCCTGGTCGGCGCCACCACGCGCGCGGGACTGCTGCCGCCCCCGCTGCGCGACCGCTTCGGCTTCACCGCGCACATGGAGTTCTACGAACCGGCCGAGCTGCAGCGCGTCATCCACCGCTCCGCGAACCTCCTCGATGTCGAGATCGATACCGAGGGCGCTGCCGAGATCGCCGGCCGCTCGCGCGGTACCCCCCGTATCGCCAACCGGCTGCTGCGCCGCGTCAGGGACTACGCGCAGGTGAAGGCCGACGGCAGCATCACGCGCGACATCGCGCAGGCGGCCCTGAAGGTCTACGAGGTCGACGCCCGCGGTCTCGACCGCCTCGACCGGGGCGTCCTCGAAGCACTGCTCAAGCTGTTCGGCGGCGGCCCGGTCGGGCTCTCCACGCTGGCCGTCGCGGTGGGGGAGGAGCGGGAGACCGTCGAGGAGGTTGCCGAGCCCTTCCTCGTACGGGAGGGACTGCTGGCCCGTACCCCGCGCGGGCGGGTCGCGACGCCCGCCGCATGGGCGCATCTCGGCCTCACGCCGCCCCGTTCCACAACGGGGGGAAGCGGACAACAGGACCTGTTCAGGGCGTGAGGGCGCGGCAGCTCGCAGGCTCAGGAACCGTGGTGCCATGCTGAGCGTTGTTCCTGGAGTGCGGACTCGCTTAGACTCCGCCGATGCCGCCTTTGTAACTTTGTAGGTGGCGCCGACCACACCCCCATCCACCAGGCCGCTCACCGACGCGGTAGTGCGAAGGAAATCCCGTCCCGTGAATATCGTGACCCTCCTCCCGTTCATTGTGCTCATCGGGGCCATGTTCCTGATGACCCGCTCGGCCAAGCGCAAGCAGCAGGCTGCCGCGCAGATGCGCAACGACATGCAGCCCGGCACCGGTGTCCGCACGATCGGGGGCATCTATGCGACGGTCAAGGAAGTCAACGAGGAGACGGTTCTCCTTGACGCGGGCCCGGGTGTGGAGCTTCTCTTCGCGAAGAACGCCATCGGCGCTGTCCTCAGCGACGACGAGTACAACCGCATCGTTCACGGCATCGAGCACGACCTGAAGACCGACGAAAGCGTCGTCCCGGACGACGCCTCCTCTCTCACCGAGACCGACGAGCCCTCCGACGACGCTTCCGCCGCTTCCGACGACAAGCCCATCGACCTCGGCAAGAAGGACGCGGCGGCCGACGAGCCGTCCGACGAGACCGAGGCCGCCGAGGTGAAGGCGGAAGAAGAGCCGAAGAAGACCGACGGCGAGTCCGACGCGAAGTAGCCGCGTTCCGGGGGAGGAGCGCGGCGCGATCCGCTCGCGTTACGTACCCCGGCACGTTCGGTTCTCGCAGGGAGTCCCGACACCATGTCATGGCCACCGGCCGCGCTGACCCGGCGCGAGGTGGCCCGAGAGGGAGTACGAGAAGGTGGCAGCACCTAAGAAGGGCCGGAGCGCAAGCTCCCAGAGCAAGCCAGGACGCTCGCTGGCCCTCATTCTGATCGCCATCGTGGCGCTCACCGGAGGCATGTTCCTCTCGGGGCACACGACTCCGCGTCTCGGCATCGACCTGGCCGGTGGTACGAGCATCACGCTCACGGCGAAGAACGAGCCGGGCCAGCCGAACGCGATCAACAAGACCAACATGGACACCGCGGTCGAGATCATGAACCGCCGTGTCAACGGTCTTGGTGTGTCCGAGGCCGAGGTGCAGACCCAGGGTCGCGACAACATCATTGTCAACATCCCCAAGGGCACGAACTCCGAGCAGGCCCAGAAGCAGGTCGGCACCACCGCCAAGCTCTACTTCCGTCCGGTTCTGGCCCTGGAGGCCCAGGGTGTCGCCCCGACGCCCAGCCCCACGCCGAGCACGAGCACGTCCGGCAGCCCTTCGCCGTCGGCCTCGGCAACCGGTGACAAGGCGACCTCGTCGTCTTCCGGCTCGCCCAGCCCGTCGGTCAGCGCCACCTCTCAGGGCCGCCCGGTCACCGACGCCCTGAAGGCCGACGCGACCCCGACGCCGAGCGGCAAGCCGTCAGCGGCGGCCAGCACGCCGGCCCCGGCGACTCCCGCCCCCGACCCGGCGACCGCGGCGCTCCAGGCGAAGTACACGGCGCTCGACTGCACCAAGAAGGCGGTCCGCGCCGTCACCGGTGACGGCGTCCAGCCCGGCGATCCCACGGTGGCCTGTGGTAAGGACTCGCAGGGTCAGTGGCAGAAGTTCATCCTCGGCCCGGCCGAGGTGGACGGCACCGAGGTGAAGAAGGCCCAGGCCGTCTTCGACACGCAGGGCGCCGCCGGCTGGCAGGTCACCATGGACTTCACGTCCAAGGGCAGCAAGCAGTTCGGTGAGGTCACCGGCCGTCTCGCCCAGAACCAGCCCCCGCAGAACGAGTTCGGCATCGTCCTGGACGGTGAGGTCGTCTCCAACCCGTTCGTGAACACGGCGATCACCGGCGGCTCCGCGCAGATCTCCGGCAGCTTCGACCAGACCGAGGCCCAGGACCTGGCCAACATGCTGTCGTACGGCGCGCTCCCGCTCACCTTCCAGGAGTCGAGCGTCACCACGGTCACCGCCGCGCTGGGCGGCGAGCAACTGCACGCCGGTCTGATCGCGGGCGCGATCGGCCTGGCGCTGGTCGTCATCTACCTGGTGGTCTACTACCGGGGCCTGTCAACCATCGCCATCGCCTCCCTCCTGGTCTCCGCCGCCCTCACCTACGTGATCATGGCGCTGCTCGGTCCGGCGATCGGCTTCGCGCTGAACCTGCCGGCCGTCTGTGGTGCGATCGTCGCGATCGGTATCACCGCGGACTCGTTCATCGTGTTCTTCGAACGCATCCGGGACGAGATCCGCGAGGGTCGCTCGCTGCGGCCCGCCGTCGAGCGGGCCTGGCCGCGGGCCCGGCGCACGATCCTGGTCTCCGACTTCGTGTCGTTCCTCGCCGCCGCGGTGCTCTTCATCGTCACCGTCGGCAAGGTCCAGGGCTTCGCGTTCACGCTCGGCCTGACCACCCTGCTCGACGTGGTCGTCGTCTTCTTCTTCACCAAGCCGCTGATGACGATTCTCGCCCGCAAGAAGTTCTTCGCGGAGGGCCACCGTTGGTCCGGCCTCGACCCGCAGCGCCTGGGCGCCCAACCGCCGCTCCGTCGCACCCGTCGCGCGTCCGCGCCCGTCGACATGAAGGAGGCGTGAGATGTCGAAACTCGGCACCCTCGGCGCCCGGCTCCACCGCGGCGAGATCGGCTACGACTTCGTCGGCAAGCGTTTCATCTGGTACGGCATCTCGATCCTGATCACCATCACGGCCATCCTCGGCCTGTCGGTGCGCGGCCTGAACATGGGCATCGAGTTCCAGGGCGGCGCCGTCTTCACCACCGGGAAGACGAGCACCTCGGTGAGCCAGGCCGAGACGTTCGCGGAAAAGGCCTCCGGCCATGACGCGATCGTCCAGAAGCTCGGCAAGGGCGGCCTGCGCATCCAGATCTCCGACATCGACACCAAGAAGTCCGGCGACATCAAGAAGGCACTCGCCAGGGACCTGAACGTCGACGCCGAGAAGATCAACGCCGACCTGGTGGGTCCCAGCTGGGGTGACCAGGTCGCCAGCAAGGCCTGGCAGGGCCTGGCGATCTTCATGGTCCTCGTCGTGATCTATCTGGCGATCGCCTTCGAGTGGCGCATGGCCGTGGCGGCACTCGTGGCGCTCATCCACGACATCACCATCACGGTCGGCATCTACGCCCTGGTCGGCTTCGAAGTCACCCCGGGCACCGTGATCGGTCTGCTCACGATCCTCGGTTACTCGCTCTACGACACTGTCGTCGTCTTCGACAGTCTCAAGGAGCAGACCAAGGACATCACCAAGCAGACCCGCTGGACCTACAGCGAGATCGCCGACCGGTCGATCAACGGCACGCTGGTCCGCTCCATCAACACCACGGTGGTCGCGCTCCTCCCGGTCGCCGCCCTGCTGTTCATCGGCGGCGGCGTGCTCGGCGCGGGCATGCTCAACGACATCTCGCTGTCGCTGTTCGTCGGTCTCGCGGCCGGTGCGTACTCCTCGATCTTCATCGCCACGCCGCTCGTCGCCGACCTCAAGGAGCGCGAGCCGCAGATGAAGGCCCTGAGGAAGCGCGTCCTGGCCAAGCGGGCGCAGGGCGACGCCCCGGCGCCCCAGGTCAGCGACGAGCAGCCGTACGACGAGGACGACGACGCCGCTCCGGCGGTCGTCGGCCCGCGCAACCAGCCGGCCTCCCGCAACCGGGGTCGCGGTCGGCCCTCGGGCAAGCGCCGATGACCGCGGTCCAGGAGCTGTTGCTCAGCCGTATCCGCGATGTGGCGGACTACCCGGAGCCGGGGGTGATGTTCAAGGACATCACCCCGCTCCTGGCGGACCCGACGGCGTTCGCCGCACTCACCGACGCCCTGGCCGACATCGCAGTCCGCAGCGGTGCCACGAAGATCGTCGGCCTGGAGGCCCGCGGCTTCATCCTGGGCGCGCCGGTCGCGGTCCGGGCGGGCCTCGGTTTCATTCCCGTGCGCAAGGCGGGCAAGCTCCCCGGAGCCACGCTCAGCCAGGCGTACGACCTGGAGTACGGCTCCGCCGAGATCGAGGTGCACGCCGAGGACCTGAGCGCGGGCGACCGCGTCCTGGTGATCGACGACGTACTGGCCACGGGCGGCACCGCCGAGGCGTCTCTCCAGCTGATCCGGCGGGCCGGTGCGGAGGTCGCCGGTCTGGCGATCCTCATGGAGCTCGGTTTCCTCGGCGGCCGACAGCGGCTCGAACCCGCTCTCTCGGGAGCGGTGCTGGAGGCGCTGATCACGGTCTGAGGCATCCCACGGGCTGCCTGCGGATACGCGGAGCGACGGAGGCGGGCACCGGAGGAATCCGGTGCCCGCCTCTCGCGTTTCTCCTGTAGAAGGCCGTCTCAGCGGCCTGGAGGCGATGCCGGAGCCCGGGATCGCTACCATGGGGTCTCCGGAGCCTGACCGGGGGACCCGGATCGCGCACGAGGAGTCCTCTTGGCAGACGAGGCCCAGCCCCTGACCGCCGCCGCCAAGCCCGAGCCCGTCTCGGAGCCCGCGGCGACGCCCGCGCGGACCGCGAACAACGACGCGCGCGGGCCGGTCGAGCACGCCCAGTCCGCACCCGCAGACCGGGCGGCCGAGCCCTCGCGCCCCAAGCCGGCCACGCCCGAGCCCGCTCCCACCCCGGCCCCCGCGCCCGCGGTCCGCCCGGCGGCCTCCGGCCAGCCCGCCCGCTCCGGCTCCCCCAACCGTGTACGCGCCCGGCTGGCCCGGCTCGGCGTACAGCGCTCGAACCCGTACAACCCGGTCCTTGAGCCGCTGCTGCGGGCGGTGCGCAGCAACGACCCGAAGATCGAGACGGCGACGCTCCGCCAGATCGAGAACGCCTACCAGGTCGCCGAGCGCTGGCACCGCGGCCAGAAGCGCAAGAGCGGCGACCCGTACATCACCCACCCGCTCGCCGTCACCACCATCCTCGCCGAACTGGGCATGGACCCGGCGACCCTGATGGCGGGCCTGCTGCACGACACGGTCGAGGACACCGAGTACGGCCTCGACCAGCTCCGCCGCGACTTCGGCGACTCCGTCGCGCTCCTCGTGGACGGCGTCACCAAGCTGGACAAGGTCAAGTTCGGCGAGGCCGCCCAGGCCGAGACCGTGCGCAAGATGGTCATCGCCATGGCCAAGGACCCGCGTGTCCTGGTCATCAAGCTCGCCGACCGTCTGCACAACATGCGCACCATGCGCTACCTCAAGCGCGAGAAGCAGGAGAAGAAGGCGCGCGAGACGCTGGAGATCTACGCGCCGCTGGCCCATCGGCTGGGCATGAACACCATCAAGTGGGAGCTGGAGGACCTCGCCTTCGCGATCCTCTACCCCAAGATGTACGACGAGATCGTCCGGCTGGTGGCCGAGAGGGCACCGAAGCGTGACGAGTACCTGGCCATAGTGACGGACGAGGTGCAGAGCGATCTGCGCGCGGCCCGCATCAAGGCCACCGTCACCGGCCGTCCGAAGCACTACTACAGCGTCTACCAGAAGATGATCGTCCGAGGCCGTGACTTCGCGGAGATCTACGACCTCGTGGGTATTCGTGTACTTGTCGACACGGTCCGCGACTGCTACGCCGCCCTCGGCACCGTGCACGCGCGCTGGAACCCGGTCCCCGGCCGGTTCAAGGACTACATCGCGATGCCCAAGTTCAACATGTACCAGTCGCTGCACACGACGGTCATCGGGCCCAACGGCAAGCCCGTCGAACTCCAGATCCGTACGTTCGACATGCACCGCCGCGCCGAGTACGGCATCGCCGCGCACTGGAAGTACAAGCAGGAGGCCGTCGCCGGCGCCTCCAAGGTGCGCTCGGACCAGCCGAGGACCACCGGCAAGGACGATCACCTCAACGACATGGCCTGGCTGCGGCAGCTCCTTGACTGGCAGAAGGAGACCGAGGACCCCAGCGAGTTCCTGGAGTCCCTGCGCTTCGACCTGTCCCGCAACGAGGTCTTCGTCTTCACGCCCAAGGGCGATGTGATAGCGCTGCCGGCGGGCGCGACCCCGGTCGACTTCTCGTACGCCGTGCACACCGAGGTCGGCCACCGGACCATAGGGGCCCGGGTCAACGGCCGCCTCGTACCGCTCGAATCCACTCTGGACAACGGCGACCTGGTGGAGGTCTTCACCTCCAAGGCGGCCGGAGCGGGGCCCTCCCGCGACTGGCTCGGCTTCGTCAAGTCGCCGCGCGCCCGCAACAAGATCCGCGCCTGGTTCTCCAAGGAGCGGCGCGACGAGGCGATCGAACAGGGCAAGGACGCCATCGCGCGCGCGATGCGCAAACAGAACCTGCCGATCCAGCGCATCCTCACCGGCGACTCCCTCGTCACCCTCGCTCACGAGATGCGCTATCCGGACATCTCGTCCCTGTACGCGGCGATCGGCGAGGGTCATGTGGCCGCGCAGAACGTCGTACAGAAGCTCGTGCAGGCGCTCGGCGGCGAGGAGGCGGCCACCGAGGAGATCGACGAGTCCGTTCCGCCCGCCCGCAGCCGCAAGCGGCGCAGCAACAACGACCCGGGTGTGGTGGTCAAGGGCGTTGACGACGTCTGGGTGAAGCTCGCCCGCTGCTGTACGCCCGTACCCGGCGACCCCATCATCGGATTCGTCACGCGCGGTAGCGGTGTATCGGTTCACCGCAACGACTGCGTGAACATCGAGTCACTGAACCGGGAGCCGGAGCGCATCCTCGAGGTCGAGTGGGCGCCCACCCAGTCCTCGGTCTTCCTGGTCGCCATCCAGGTCGAGGCACTGGACCGTTCCCGTCTCCTCTCGGACGTCACCCGCGTCCTGTCCGACCAGCACGTCAACATCCTGTCGGCGGCCGTCCAGACATCGAGGGACCGGGTGGCCACCTCCCGCTTCACCTTCGAGATGGGCGACCCCAAGCACCTGGGACACGTCCTGAAGGCCGTCAGAGGCGTCGAGGGCGTGTACGACGTGTACCGGGTGACCTCGGCCCGCAGGCCGTAACCTGGCAGGCCATCCAACGCATTGGGGCTCCCGTACGAGATGTACGGGAGCCCCAATGCGTAGCAGCGTGCGGAAGAAACCGGCGAAAACCTAGCCGCCGAACTCCTGCAGGCCCTTGAGTGCCTGGTCCAGCAGCGCCTGGCGGCCGTCCAGCTCCTTCTGGAGCTTGTCGGCCCTGGCGTTGTTGCCCTGTGTTCTGGCTGTCTCGATCTGGCCGGCGAGCTTGTCCACGGCAGCCTGGAGCTGACCGGTCAGACCCTCGGCACGCGCGCGTGCCTCCGGGTTCGTCCGGCGCCACTCGGTCTCCTCGGACTCCTGAAGAGCCCGCTCGACCGTGTGCATCCGGCCCTCGACCTTCGGACGCGCGTCGCGCGGCACATGGCCGATGGCCTCCCAGCGCTCGTTGATCGAACGGAAGGCGGCCCGCGCCGCCTTCAGGTCCGTGATCGGCAGGAGCTTCTCGGCCTCCCCGGCCAGCTCCTCCTTGAGCTTGAGGTTCTCGGTCTGCTCCGCGTCCCGCTCGGCGAAGACCGAGCTGCGCGCCGCGAAGAACACGTCCTGGGCGCCGCGGAAGCGGTTCCACAGGTCGTCCTCGTGCTCGCGCTGCGCACGGCCGGCGGCCTTCCAGTCCGTCATCAGCTCGCGGTAACGCGCCGCCGTCGGACCCCAGTCAGTCGACGCCGACAGTGCCTCGGCCTCCGCGACGAGCTTCTCCTTGGCCTTGCGGGCGTCCTCGCGCTGCGCGTCCAGGGACGCGAAGTGCGCCTTGCGGCGCTTGGAGAACGCCGAGCGGGCGTGCGAGAAGCGGTGCCACAGCTCGTCGTCCGACTTCCGGTCGAGCCGAGGCAGCCCCTTCCAGGTGTCCACCAGCGCACGCAGCCGCTCACCGGCGGACCGCCACTGGTCGGACTGCGCCAGCTCCTCCGCCTCGACGACCAGCGCCTCCTTGGCGTGCCGCGCCTCGTCGGACTGCTTGGCCCGCTGCTGCTTCCGCTCCTCGCGACGGGCCTCGACGGTCTCGACGAGGTGGTCAAGCCGGACCTTCAGCGCGGCCAGATCGCCCACCGCGTGGTGGGCGTCCACCTGCTCGCGGATGTGGTCGATCGCCACCTGAGCGTCCTTCGAGGACAGGTCGGTGGTCTTGACTCGCTTTTCGAGGAGGCCGATCTCGACAACCAGGCCCTCGTACTTGCGCTCGAAGTAGGCCAACGCCTCCTCGGGGGAGCCGGCCTGCCAGGAACCGACGACCTGCTCACCGTCGGCAGTACGCACGTACACGGTCCCCGTCTCGTCGACGCGGCCCCACGGGTCGCTGCTCACAGCGCCTCCTCCACATGATGCCTGCGGAGGGCTCTGCACCCCCGGGCATCGTCCACAGTTTCGTCACGGCCAACATAGGCGACCGGCAGGGATGCTGTCCGCATCCCGCGCGACCGAAGTTTCGCAGTTGACGGTCAGGATTTCGTTACGGTCGCCTTGTTGATCACAACGGTCGCATTCGGTGCGCCGTCGCCCTGTCCGGTGGACTCACCGGCCGCGGCGATCTTCTTCAGGACCTTCATGCCCGACGCGGAAATCGTGCCGAACGGTGTGTAGCTGGGCGGAAGCGAGCTGTCCTGGTAGACCAGGAAGAACTGGCTGCCGCCGGTGTGCGCCTGGCCCGTGTTGGCCATGGCGATCGTGCCCGCCGGATAGGTGTTGTTCTTGAGGGTTTTGTCCTTCAGGTTCTCGTCCGGGAGGGTGTAGCCGGGGCCGCCCATCCCGGTGCCCTTCGGGTCACCGCACTGCAGCACGTAGATGCCGTTCGTGGTGAGCCGGTGGCACTTGGTGTGATCGAGGTAGCCCTCGCTCGCCAGGAAGTTGAACGAGTTCACCGTGTGCGGGGCCGCTGACGTCTTCAGGGCGATGTCGATGTCGCCGCAGGTCGTCGCGAGTTTCAGGTCGTACTTCGCCGACTTGTCGATGGTCATCGCCGGCTCCTTCTTCCAGCTCAGCGACTTCACCTTCCCCTCGGCCGCCTTCTCGCAGGGGTCCGGTGCCTTGCTCGGCGGCGAGGCGCTCGGGGTGACCTCGGCGCTCGCGTTCGACTTGCTGTCGTCGTTCTTGAAGACCCCGGTCGCGTATGACAACACGCTGCCCACGACGATCACGCCGAGGACCGACGCGATCACCGAGTTGCGCACGTTCGCCTTGCGTCGAGCGGCCGTACGCCGCTGCTGCTGCCGCAAGAACTTCTCCCGGGCGAGCTGACGCCGCCGCTGTTCCTGGGTGACCACCGGGTTCTCTCCTCATGCGTCTCGTACGTCAACTGGGACGCGTGCGTCTTGTGTGCCGATCGCCTGCGTGTGCCCCGTACCGTATATGGGTTCGCTGAGGAAACGGCAGCGCCGGTAGGCTCTGCGGCACTGCTACCCACCCCGTACGACCACGTACGCCACAAATCGAAGGACGATCGTGCTCATTGCCGGGTTCCCGGCCGGCGCCTGGGGGACGAACTGTTATCTGGTCGCCCCCGCCGCCGGCGAGGAGTGCGTGATCATCGACCCGGGCCATCAGGCCGCCGAGGGAGTCGAGGAGACGCTGAAGAAGCATCGGCTCAAGCCCGTCGCGGTCGTCCTCACCCACGGCCACCTCGACCATGTGGCCTCCGTCGTCCCGGTGTGCGGCGCGCACGGCGTCCCGGCGTGGATCCACCCCGACGACCGCTACATGATGAGCGACCCGGAGAAGGCGCTCGGCCGTTCCATCGGGATGCCGCTGCTGGGCGAGCTGACCATCGGGGAACCGGACGACGTCAAGGAGCTCACGGACGGCGCGCGGCTGGAACTGGCGGGACTGGAGCTGAGCGTGGCGCACGCGCCGGGCCATACCAAGGGGTCGGTGACGTTCAGGATGCCTCAGACCACGGATATCCCGTCCGTGTTCTTCTCGGGCGACCTGCTCTTCGCCGGCTCCATCGGACGCACCGACCTGCCCGGCGGTGACATGGCCGAGATGCTCGACTCGCTGGCCCGCGTGTGCCTGCCGCTCGACGACTCGACCGTGGTGCTGTCCGGCCACGGCGCCCAGACGACCATCGGCCAGGAGCGCGCCACCAACCCGTATCTGCGGCAGGTGGCGGCCGGCCTTCAAGATCGTGGCGAGGGACCGAACCCCCCTCACCGACGAGGAATGTGACGAGAGACCTCCCGTGAGCACCTTCAAGGCCCCCAAGGGCACGTACGACCTGATCCCGCCGGAGAGCGCGAAGTACCTGGCGGTACGGGAAGCCATCGCGGCCCCGCTGCGCAACTCCGGCTACGGCTACATCGAGACGCCGGGCTTCGAGAACGTCGAGCTGTTCGCCAGGGGCGTCGGTGAATCGACCGACATCGTGACGAAGGAGATGTACGCCTTCGAGACCAAGGGCGGCGACAGACTGGCCCTGCGCCCCGAGGGCACGGCGTCGGTCCTGCGCGCGGCGCTGGAGGCCAACCTTCACAAGCTGGGCAACCTCCCGGTCAAGCTCTGGTACTCGGGCTCGTACTACCGCTACGAGCGCCCCCAGAAGGGCCGTTACCGCCACTTCTCGCAGGTGGGCGCGGAGGCGATCGGCGCGGAGGACCCGGCGCTGGACGCCGAGCTGATCATCCTGGCGGACCAGGCGTACCGGACGCTGGGCCTGCGGAACTTCCGCATCCTGCTGAACTCGCTGGGCGACAAGGAGTGCCGTCCGGTCTACCGGACGGCACTGCAGGACTTCCTCCGGGGTCTCGACCTGGACGAGGAGACGCTGCGCCGGGCCGACATCAACCCGCTGCGGGTGCTGGACGACAAGCGGGACGACGTCCAGAAGCAGCTGGTGGGGGCGCCGCTGCTGCGTGACTACCTCTGCGACGCGTGCAAGGCGTACCACGAGGAGGTCCGCGAGCTGATCACTGCGGCGGGCGTCGCCTTCGAGGACGACCCGAAGCTGGTCCGCGGCCTCGACTACTACACCCGTACGACCTTCGAGTTCGTTCACGACGGCCTGGGTTCCCAGTCCGCGGTGGGCGGCGGTGGGCGCTACGACGGCCTGTCCGAGATGCTCGGCGGCCCCGCACTGCCGTCGGTGGGCTGGGCGCTGGGCGTCGACCGGACGGTGCTGGCGCTTGAGGCGGAGGGCGTCGAGCTCGAACTCCCGTCCGCGACAAGTGTGTTCGCGGTGCCGTTGGGGGAGGAGGCTCGGCGGGTGCTGTTCGCGAAGGTCACGGAGCTGCGCAAGGCAGGGGTCGCGGCGGACTTCTCGTACGGGGCGAAAGGGCTCAAGGGGGCGATGAAGAACGCGAACCGGAGTGGGGCCCGTTACACGATCGTCGCCGGTGAGCGGGACCTCGCGGAGGGTGTGGTCCAGTTGAAGGACATGGAGTCCGGGGAGCAGACGGCGATCGGCGTGGACGAGATCGTGGCGGAACTGGAGTCGAGGCTGGCCTGAGGCCTGAGGTGTCGGGGGGTTCTTTCGCCCCCGCCGCCCCTACCCGTCCCATCCCGTTCTGGGGGCTGCCGCCCCCAGACCCCCGCTTCGGCCCTGAAGGGGCCTCGTCCTCAAACGCCGGACGGGCTGAAGGATGGGACGGTGCCTCAGTCCAGCAAGCCGTATCGCATCGCGCTCGTCACCGCTGCCGTGCGGTCGTCCACGCCCAGCTTGCCGAACACCCGCAGCAGATGCGTCTTCACCGTCGACTCGCCGATGAACAACCGCCGTCCGATCTCGGCGTTCGTGCACCCCTCCGCCACCAGCCGCAGTACCGCCGTCTCCCGTTCCGACAGTCGAGGCCGATCCGGTCGCGTCCGGAGCTGGTCCACCAGCCGGGCCGCCACCGACGGCGCCAGTACCGTCTCGCCGCGCGCCGCCGCCCGTACCGCGTCCGCCAGTTCGCCACGCGGCAGGTCCTTCAGCAGGTAGCCCGCCGCTCCCGCCTCCACGGCCCGCAGGATGTCACGGTCCGTCTCGTACGTCGTGAGGACGACCACGCGGCACGGCAGCCCGGCCTCGCTCATCCGCACGATCGAGTCCACGCCTCCACCGCCCGGCATCCGCAGATCCATCAGCACGATGTCCGGCCGCAGCTCCGCCGCCAGCGCCTCCGCCTGCGGTCCGCTCGACGCGTCGGCGACCACATCGAGGTCCGGTTCGGCGCTGAGCATCGCGCGCAGCCCTTCCCGTACGACGGGATGGTCGTCGGCCAGGATGATGCGGATCACGGGTCGCTCCTCAGCAGAAGGGGAAGTGCGGGGAGCAGGACCGTCACCGTCGTGCCCTCGCCCGGTGCGCTGCGGACGCGTACCGTTCCGCCCGCCTCTGTCGCCCGGGCGCTCAGCCCCGCCAGACCGTAGCCGGACCGTACGGCGTCCATGTCGAAGCCGGAGCCCTCGTCCCGTACGGAGAGCGCGATCCGCCCCTCCTCGTACGTCAGCTCGATGGCGACCGTCGCTCCGCTGCCCGCGTGCTTCCGCGCGTTCGCCAGGGCCTCCTGACAGGCGCGCAGGGCCACCACTTCCGGGCCGGGCGGCAGTGGGCGTGCCGAGCCTGTCACGGTCAGTGCCGCCTCGTTGCGGGCGGCCAGGCGACGCAGGGCGTCCGGGAGGGAGGCGCCCTCCAGGTCGGCGGGGGCGCCGCCGGCGACCAGGGCACGTGCCTCGGCGAGGTTCTGGCGTGCCGTTTCGGTCATCAGGGACAGATGGCGGCGGGCCTGCGGGAGGTCGTGGTCGAGTTCCGCCTCCACCGCCTGGGTCAGCATCAGCAGGCTGGTGAAGCCCTGGGCGAGGGTGTCGTGGATCTCCCTGGCCATGCGTTCCCGCTCGGTCAGGGCTCCGTGTGCCGTGGAGAGGCGGGAGAGTTCAAGGCGGCTCGTGTCCAACTCGGCTATCAGTTCCGCCCGTTCCTGGCTCTGTTCCATCACCTTGATCACCCAACTGCCGAGCGCCACCGAGAAGACCAACGTCACCAGCGCGAACACCACGTTGAAGAACACGTCGTGGTCGCTGGGCCACCACAGCAGCGCCCAGCCCACCACCGGGGCGATGTTGATGACGGTCACGGCCGTCAGCGCCCAGCGCAACCGAAGGGTCATGAAGCACTGCGGGATCAGCGCGAAGGTCATCAGGCGCGTCTCGCCGACCAGGATCGCCGAGGGGAGGAACAGGGCCAGGGCCGTCAACAGGTAGCGCAGCGACCGTTGTTCGTGCGGAGGATCGTCCTGGAGCAGCACGCGGCCCCGTCCCACGTACATCGGGATCAGGGGGAGCAGCAGCGCGGCAGCCGTCAGGCGTACCGGCCACCCCGGGTGGTTCGTGCCGAGCACGAACACCAGGGTGGCCAGCCACACGACGGCGAAGTACGTGTCCCAGAGGCGGAACGACTGCTCCCAGTTGTTCGCGCCGCGCGCCGTGGAACTTTTCACCCGTCGCGCCGGCTCTTCCAGCGGAAGGTCAGCAGACACAGCAGCAATCCTCCGACGCACCACGCCCCGAGAACCAGAGCCACGCGTCCGAACTCCCAACTCCCTGTCTGTTCGAGGATGCGCGCCGAGTCGGGGAGAAACACCCCGCGCAGACCCTGGCACATCCACTTCAGCGGGAACAGGGCGCCGATGTTCAGCATCCAGTCGGGAATCGTGTCGATCGCGATGTACACCCCAGAGATGAACTGCAGTACCAGGAAAGGGAGTACGACCACCGAGGTCGCGCTCTTGCCCGACTTCGGCACGGAACTGATCGCGATGCCGAGCAGCGCGCACGCCGTCAGACCGAGGACGAAGATCCAGGCGAACTCCGCCCACCTGGCGGGATCCGACGGCAGATCGACGTCGTACAGGGTCGTGCCGACCAGGAGCAGGATCACCGTCTCCAGGAAGCCGGTGACCAGTACCAGCCAGATCTTGCCGAGGAAGTACGCGGCCGGCGGCATCGGCGTACCGCGCAGGCGGCGCAGCACCCGTTCGTCGCGTTCGATGGCGATCGAGATGCCCAGCGACTGGAAACTCGTCGACATGATGCCGGCGGCCATCATCGCCGGGACATACAGCTGCGAGGCGGTGATGCCCGCCGAGTCGATGTCGTCGCTGAAGATCGACGCGAAGAGGAACAGGAAGACGACCGGGAAGGCGAACGTGAACACCACCTGGTCGCGCATCCGGAAGAACTGCCTGATCTCCATCGCACCCCGGGCAAGACCGAGGCTCCAGGCCGAGGGGAACCGGACGTCCGCCGTCTCGGCGTGGACGCGTGCGGCCGTCGTCGTCATCGCGTGTCCTCCTGTCCGGTCAGCCGGAGGTAGACGTCCTCCAGGGTCGGGCGGCTCACCCGCAGGCCGGGGATCTCCCCCTCGAAGCGGTGAGTGAGGTCCGTGACCGTGCGGGTCGGTGTCTTCGTGCGGGTGACGCGCGGGGTGCCGTCGGTTTCCGTCCACTCGACCGTCGCCTCCGTGCCGTGGCGCTCCCGCAATGCGGCAGGCTCGCCCTCGGCGACCACCCGTCCCGCCGAGACGATCGCCAGTCGGTCCGCCAGCGTCTCCGCCTCCTCCAGGTAGTGCGTCGTCAGGAGGATCGTCGTGCCCTCGTCCGCGAGCGTCCGGATCAGGTCCCAGAACTGGC
Organism: Streptomyces sp. NBC_00576; assembly: GCF_036345175.1. Lineage (NCBI taxonomy): Bacteria > Bacillati > Actinomycetota > Actinomycetes > Kitasatosporales > Streptomycetaceae > Streptomyces > Streptomyces sp. NBC_00576. Next base: position 9,223,976 of record NZ_CP107780.1, read on the forward strand.
GGCGGGCCGCCGGGTCGAAACCCGTCGTCGGCTCGTCAAGGAGCAGCAGTTCCGGGCCGCCGATCACACCCAGGGCCACGTCGAGACGGCGCCGCTGGCCGCCCGACAGATCCCTGATCCGGCTGCCCGCCTTCTGCTCCAGACCGACCAGTCCGATCACCTGCTCCGGGTCCCGCGGCCTCGGGTAGTAGCGGGCGAAATGACGTACGGTTTCGCGCACCGTCAACTCGGCGGGTGCCGATTCGTCCTGCCAGACGATTCCGACACGTGAGCGCCACGCACGCGTGCCCTTCGCCGGATCCGCGCCGAGCACGGACACCTCGCCCCCGTCCCGGCTCCGGTTGCCCTGGAGGATCTCCACGGTGGTGCTCTTGCCCGCGCCATTGGGCCCCAGCAGGCCGAACACCTCGCCCCGGTGGATGCCGAGATCGATGCCGTCCACGGCGGTCACGCCCCCGTACCGCTTTCGCAGTCCCCGTACGTCCACCGCGAGTTCCTTCGCGTGTGTTGTCATGCCGTCGAGCTTCGTCCCGAACCGAACTCTCCGGGACGACCGGGCGTACCTTCTTATGTCCACCGAACGGTGGACACGCGCCCGCGTGCGGCACAATGACGGTGCCCGCCAGCCCCCTCTCGAAGCAACGGAACGGCGTGATGACCAAGACGACAGTGATGAAGGACGGCGTCTCCGCCGACCGGCCCGAGCCCCCCGCCGAGGGCTCGCGCTCCGTGGGCGGCAGCCGTGCGTTCGCCGTGATGCTGTTGCTCACCGGCGCGGCCGGCCTGCTGGCTGCGTGGGTCATCACGATCGACAAGTTCAAGCTGCTGGAAGCCAAGGTCGCGGGCACGACGTTCACGCCCGGCTGCAGCCTCAACCCCGTGGTGTCCTGCGGCAGCGTGATGGAGAGCAAGCAGGCCGCCGCCTTCGGGTTCCCGAACCCGATGCTCGGCCTCGTCGCCTACGGCATCGTCATCTGCGTCGGCATGAGCCTCCTCGGCCGGGCCCGCTTCCCGCGCTGGTACTGGCTCACCTTCAACGCGGGCACCGCCTTCGGCGTCGGATTCTGCACCTGGCTGCAATTCCAGTCCCTGTACCGGATCAACGCGCTGTGCCTGTGGTGCTCGCTGGCCTGGGTCGCGACGATCATCATGTTCTGGTACGTGACCTCGTTCAATGTCAGGAACGGCTTCATTCCCGCGCCGAAGTGGCTCAGGACCTTCTTCGGTGAGTTCACCTGGGTCGTGCCCGTCCTGCACATCGGCATCATCGGGATGCTGATCCTGACCCGCTGGTGGGACTTCTGGACCAGCTGACAGCGCCGGGCTGACAGCGCCGGTCCCACTGTCAGTGGCGTGACATAGGGTTTTCGACGTGGAGCCCGACCTGTTCACCGCCGCAGCAGAAGCACGCCAGGAGAAGGACCCGTCCGGAAGCCCCCTGGCCGTGCGAATGCGCCCGCGCGTCCTCGACGAGGTCGTGGGCCAGCAGCATCTGCTGAAGCCGGGGTCGCCGCTGCGCCGACTCGTCGGCGAGAGCGAGGGCGGACCGGCCGGACCCTCGTCCGTGATCCTCTGGGGGCCGCCCGGCACCGGCAAGACCACCCTGGCGTACGTCGTGTCGAAGGCCACCGACAAGCGTTTCGTCGAACTGTCGGCGATCACCGCGGGCGTCAAGGAGGTCCGCGCGGTCATCGACGGAGCCCGCCGCGCAACCGGCGGCTTCGGCAAGGAGACCGTCCTCTTCCTCGACGAGATCCACCGCTTCAGCAAGGCCCAGCAGGACTCCCTGCTCCCCGCCGTCGAGAACCGCTGGGTGACCCTGATCGCGGCGACCACGGAGAACCCGTACTTCTCCATCATCTCGCCCCTCCTCTCCCGCTCCCTCCTCCTCACCCTCGAACCCCTCACGGACGACGACCTGCGCGCCCTGCTGCGCCGCGCGGTCGCCGACGAGCGTGGTCTCAAGAGCGCCGTCACCCTCCCCGAGGACGCCGAGAAACACCTGCTGCGGATCGCCGGCGGAGACGCCCGACGGGCCCTGACCGCCTTGGAGGCCGCCGCCGGAGCCGCGCTCGACAAGGGCGACGCGGACATCACCCTCCAGACTTTGGAGGAGACCGTCGACCGGGCGGCCGTGAAGTACGACCGTGACGGCGACCAGCACTACGACGTGGCCAGCGCGCTCATCAAGTCCATCCGGGGCTCCGACGTCGACGCCGCCCTGCACTACCTGGCCCGCATGATCGAGGCCGGCGAGGACCCCCGCTTCATCGCCCGCCGCCTGATGATCTCCGCGAGCGAGGACATCGGCCTCGCCGATCCGAACGCCCTGCCGATAGCCGTCGCCGCCGCGCAGGCAGTCGCCATGATCGGCTTCCCGGAGGCCGCCCTCACCCTCAGCCACGCCACCATCGCCCTCGCCCTGGCCCCCAAGTCCAACGCCGCGACCACGGCCATCGGCGCCGCCATGGAGGATGTACGCAAAGGCCACGCGGGACCCGTGCCGATGCACCTGCGCGACGGGCACTACAAGGGCGCCGCCAAGCTCGGCCACGCGCAGGGGTACGTGTACCCGCACGACCTGCCGGAGGGGATCGCCGAGCAGCAGTACGCCCCGGAGGAGCTCAAGGACCGTGCGTACTACGAACCGACCCGGCACGGAGCCGAGGCCAGGTACGCGGACGCGGTCGAGTGGACCAGGAAACACCTCGGTCGCAAGCGGTCCTGAGCACGCTGTAGAATCCTGCGAAGTGCTGCGTCCCGTGTCCGGCCTCGGCCGGCGCCTCAGGCGGGACATCCAGCCGGATCTTTGGATCCAGGAGCGTCGCGCACCTTCGTAGGTGTCGCGGGCAGCCCACCACCACCCGGGTTCCGGGAACGGTCGGTGGGCCGTTCGTGTGCTGCACGTATGTGCCCAGCACAGGGGAACGGCTGCCTGACAAGTCCCTCGTGGACCTGTCGGGAATCCCCGGCTGCGGATGCGACCTCCCGTAACCCTGAGGAGCCGAAAACGAAAACGAACAGGATAGATAAGTGGCTAACCAGCCCCGCCCCAAGGTCAAGAAGTCGCGTGCCCTCGGCATCGCGCTGACCCCGAAGGCCGTCAAGTACTTCGAGGCCCGCCCCTACCCGCCGGGCGAGCACGGTCGTGGCCGCAAGCAGAACTCGGACTACAAGGTCCGTCTGCTGGAGAAGCAGCGTCTGCGCGCGCAGTACGACGTGTCCGAGCGTCAGCTCGTCCGCGCCTACGAGCGTGCCGCCAAGACGCAGGGCAAGACCGGTGAGGCCCTGGTCATCGAGCTGGAGCGTCGCCTTGACGCGCTGGTCCTTCGTTCGGGCATCGCCCGCACGATCTACCAGGCCCGCCAGATGGTCGTCCACGGCCACATCGAGGTCAACGGCCAGAAGGTCGACAAGCCGTCGTTCCGTGTCCGTCCCGACGACGTCGTGATGGTCCGCGAGCGCAGCCGCAGCAAGACGCTGTTCGAGGTCTCCCGCGCCGGTGGCTTCGCCCCCGACGGCGAGACCCCGCGCTACCTGCAGGTGAACCTCGGTGCCCTGGCCTTCCGCCTGGACCGCGAGCCGAACCGCAAGGAGATCCCGGTGATCTGCGACGAGCAGCTCGTCGTCGAGTACTACGCCCGCTGATCCAGCGGTTGTAGTACCCGGTACCACCGGCTTCGCGCCTCGGCCCGTCGTTTCCCCGCCCTCACCGGCGGGGGAGCGGCGGGCTTTCGCGTACAACTCCCTGTCCGCGGACCCCTTGTCCGGTGCAGGGCGCCATCTCCGGCGCGATAGGGTCGGAGGCGACTTTCGAAGTACCCAGAACCCAAGTGATCCACGAACGCAGAGAGCGGTGCGGTGTGACCGGTGGAGAGGTTGCCGGGATCCTGGTGGCCGTCTTCTGGGCGATCCTGGTCTCCTTCCTCGCCGTGGCGCTGGTGAGGCTGGCCCAGACGCTCAGGGCGACCACCAAGCTGGTCGCGGAGGTGACGGAACAGGCCGTGCCGCTGCTGGCCGACGCCTCCCAGGCCGTGCGCTCCGCACAGACACAGATCGACCGGGTCGACGCCATCGCCACCGACGTCCAGGAGGTCACCTCCAACGCGTCGGCGCTGTCCACCACCGTCGCCTCGACCTTCGGCGGCCCGCTCGTCAAGGTCGCCGCGTTCGGCTACGGCGTACGCCGGGCGATGAGCCGCACGAGGACCGACGAGGCGCCCGCGCCCGAGAGGGCCCGGCGCACCGTCATCGTCGGCCGCACCGTACCGGCCCCGAAGGGCCAAAAGCGCCGTAGGCAGAAGGGCTGAACCCCGCGATGTTCCGCCGTACGTTCTGGTTCACCGCGGGTGCCGCGGCCGGTGTGTGGGCAACCACCAAGGTCAACCGCAAGATCCGGCAGCTGACCCCCGAGCACCTGGCTGCACAGGCCGCCAACAAGGCGATCGAGGCCGGCCACCGGGTCAAGGACTTCGCCCTCGACGTGCGGGCCGGGATGGCCCAGCGCGAGGCCGAGCTGGGCGAGGCCCTCGGAATCGCCGAACCCCCGGGCCGTGGCCTGCCCCCGCAACGGCGGCTCGCCGCGCTCGACCGGGGGGCGGAAAACCAGAAGCACGATGAGAAGCACTACGGGATGCTGGACAACAAGCACCCGTACAACCGGAATGAGGACCACTGATGGAGTCGGCTGAAATTCGTCGCCGCTGGCTGAGCTTCTTCGAGGAGCGCGGGCACACCGTCGTCCCTTCGGCGTCGCTCATCGCGGACGACCCGACTCTTCTCCTGGTCAACGCCGGCATGGTGCCCTTCAAGCCGTACTTCCTCGGTGAGACGAAGCCGCCCGCCCCGCGCGCCACCAGCGTGCAGAAGTGCGTGCGCACGCCCGACATCGAAGAGGTCGGCAAGACCACCCGCCACGGCACGTTCTTCCAGATGTGCGGCAACTTCTCCTTCGGGGACTACTTCAAGGAAGGAGCCATCAAGTACGCCTGGGATCTGCTGACCAATTCCGTGGCGGACGGTGGCTACGGCCTTGAGCCCGAGAAGCTCTGGATCACCGTCTACCTCGACGACGACGAGGCCGAGCAGATCTGGCGTGAACAGATCGGCGTCCCGGCCGAGCGCATCCAGCGCCTGGGCAAGAAGGACAACTTCTGGTCCATGGGCGTCCCCGGACCGTGCGGACCCTGCTCCGAGATCAACTACGACCGCGGCCCCGAATTCGGCGTCGAGGGCGGCCCGGCCGTCAACGACGAGCGGTACGTGGAGATCTGGAACCTGGTCTTCATGCAGTACGAGCGCGGGGCCGGCGACGGCAAGGAGGACTTCCCGATCCTCGGGGACCTGCCGTCGCAGAACATCGACACCGGTCTCGGCCTCGAGCGACTCGCCATGATCCTGCAGGGCGTGCAGAACATGTACGAGACCGACACCCTGCGCGTCGTCATGGACAAGGCCACCGAGCTGACCGGTGTGCGCTACGGCGAGAAGCACGACTCCGACGTCTCCATGCGCGTCGTCGCCGACCACATCCGTACGTCCGTCATGCTCATCGGCGACGGCGTCACACCCGGCAACGAGGGGCGCGGCTACGTGCTGCGCCGCATCATGCGACGCGCCATCCGCAACATGCGCCTGATGGGTGCCTCCGGACCGGTCGTCGCCGACCTCGTCGACGTCGTCATCAAGACGATGGGCCAGCAGTACCCGGAGCTCATCACCGACCGCAAGCGCATCGAGACCGTGGCCCTCGCCGAGGAGGCCGCCTTCCTCAAGGCCCTCAAGGGCGGCACCAACATCCTTGACACCGCCGTCACGGAGACCAAGCAGGCCGGCGGCAAGGTCCTCGCCGGCGACAAGGCCTTCCTGCTCCACGACACCTGGGGCTTCCCGATCGACCTCACCCTCGAAATGGCCGCCGAACAGGGCCTTTCCGTGGACGAGGACGGCTTCCGGCGCCTGATGAAGGAGCAGCGGGACCGCGCCAAGGCCGACGCCAAGGCCAAGAAGACCGGCCACGCCGACATGGGCGCCTACCGTGAGATCGCCGACGCCGCCGGCGAGACCGAGTTCGTCGGGTACGACCGTACCGAGGGCGAGTCGACGGTCGTCGGCATCCTCGTCGACGGTGTCTCCTCGCCGGCCGCCACCGAGGGCGACGAGGTCGAGATCGTCCTCGACCGCACCCCGTTCTACGCCGAGGGCGGTGGCCAGATCGGCGACACCGGGCGGATCAGGATCGACACCGGTGCCGTGATCGAGATCCGCGACTGCCAGAAGCCGGTTCCCGGCGTGTACGTCCACAAGGGCGTCGTCCAGGTCGGCGAGGTGACCGTCGGCGCCAAGGCCCAGGCCGCCATCGACGTACGCCGCCGCAAGGCCATCGCCCGCGCCCACTCGGCCACCCACCTCACCCACCAGGCCCTGCGTGACGCCCTCGGCCCGACGGCCGCCCAGGCCGGTTCCGAGAACCAGCCGGGCCGCTTCCGCTTCGACTTCGGCTCCCCGTCCGCCGTACCGACGGCCGTCATGACCGACGTCGAGCAGCAGATCAACGAGGTGCTCGCCCGCGACCTGGACGTGCACGCCGAGATCCTCAGCCTCGACGAGGCCAAGAAGCAGGGCGCCATCGCCGAGTTCGGCGAGAAGTACGGCGAGCGCGTGCGCGTCGTGACGATCGGCGACTTCTCCAAGGAGCTGTGCGGCGGCACCCACGTCCACAACACCGCCCAGCTCGGCCTGGTCAAGCTGCTCGGCGAGTCCTCCATCGGCTCCGGCGTGCGGCGTATCGAGGCCCTGGTCGGCGTGGACGCCTACAACTTCCTGGCCCGGGAGCACACGGTCGTCGCCCAGCTCCAGGAGCTGGTCAAGGGCCGTCCGGAAGAGCTTCCGGAGAAGGTCTCCGCCATGCTCGGCAAGCTGAAGGACGCCGAGAAGGAGATCGAGAAGTTCCGCGCCGAGAAGGTCCTCCAGGCCGCCGCCGGTCTCGCCCAGGGTGCCAAGGACATCAACGGTGTCGCCCTGGTCACCGGTCAGGTGCCGGACGGCACGAGCGCCGACGACCTGCGCAGGCTGGTGCTCGACGTGCGCGGCCGCATCCAGGGCGGCCGGGCCGCCGTCGTCGCCCTCTTCACCACGGCCAACGGCAAGCCGCTGACGGTCATCGCCACCAACGAGGCCGCCCGTGAGCGCGGTCTCAAGGCGGGCGACCTGGTTCGTACGGCCGCCAAGACCCTCGGTGGCGGCGGTGGCGGCAAGCCGGACGTCGCCCAGGGCGGTGGCCAGAACCCGGCCGCCGTCGGCGAGGCCGTCGACGCCGTCGAGCGCCTTGTGGCGGAAACGGCCAAGTGAGCGGCGACGGAAACACCCTGCGCCGCGGCCGTCGACTCGCGATCGACGTCGGGGACGCCCGGATCGGGGTCGCCTCGTGCGACCCCGACGGGATCCTCGCCACTCCGGTGGAGACGGTCCCCGGCAGGGACGTTCCCGCAGCTCAGCGCAGGTTGAAGCAACTTGTCGACGAGTACGAACCCATCGAGGTCGTCGTCGGCCTCCCTCGCTCCCTCAAGGGGGGCGAGGGCCCCGCCGCCGTGAAGGTCCGCGGCTTCGCCGAGCAGCTGGCCCGCCTGATCACACCCGTCCCGGTGCGCCTGGTGGACGAGCGCATGACAACGGTGACGGCCAGTCAGGGACTGCGTGCCTCGGGTGTGAAATCGAAAAAGGGCAGATCGGTCATTGACCAGGTCGCAGCCGTGATCATCCTCCAGCAGGCCCTGGAATCCGAAAGGGTGTCAGGTAAAGCACCTGGCGAGGGCGTCGAAGTGGTCATCTGATCGCGATACGGTAACGTTCCGCGCGATTGTGGCTCTGTTCGAACAGTAGCCGCACAGTAAGAGGCGGAACGGTAGCGGCGATGTGGGGGCCGCGTGATCGGCCGCCTCGCGGCTCTAGGGGATTGATGACTGAGTATGGCCGGGGCCAAGGCTCCGAACCGTGGCATCCGGAGGACCCGTTGTACGGGGACAGTGGATGGGAAGGACAGCAGGCCCAGGCCGACCAGTCCTCCTACGACGGCCAGCCGCAGCACTACCCGCAGCAGTCGCAGCAGGCGCAGTACGGCGACTGGAGCGCCGACGGCCAGCAGGCCGCCTACGGTCAGGCGCAGCAGCAGTACCCGCACCAGCAGTACCCACAGCAGTACCAGCAGCAGCCCCAGCACCAGCAGTACCCGCAGCAGTACGGCGAGCAGGTCCACCAGCAGTACGTCGATCAGGGTCAGCAGCAGTACGCGAACGGTGGCTGGGACGCCGGCCAGCAGGCGCAGGTCCCGTACACCGCCGACCCCACGGACCCGTACGCCCAGCAGGCCGCCGCGTACGGCGGTCAGCAGCCCGATTACTACGGCACGCCCGACGCGTACCCGCCGCCGGAGCCGCCGACCAGGCGTCGAGCCGAGCCGGAGCCGGGACCCGAGTCCGAGCCGGAACCGCAGAACGGCTGGGACCCCGGCCCCGACCAGGGCGAGCACGCCTTCTTCGCGGGCGGTGACGATGACGACGAGCCCGAGGACGAGGCAGAGGGCCGTCGGGGCCGCGGCGACCGGAAGGGCCGGGACGGCGACAAGGGCGGCAAGAGCGGGAAGGGCGGCAAGAGCAAGAAGAGCCGCAGCGGAACCGCGTGCCTGGTGGTCGTCCTGGTGTTCGGCGGTGGCATCGCCGGAATCGGGTATTTCGGGTACCAGTTCTACCAAAGTCGTTTCGGCGCGGCTCCCGACTACACGGGCGACGGCACGAGCGCGACGGTGACCGTCGAGATCCCCAAGGGTGCGGGCGGCTACGAGATCGCCCAGGCGTTGAAGGCGAAAGGCGTCATCAAGAGCGTCGACGCCTTCGTGGCCGCTCAGGCGGATAATCCTGACGGGAAGAAGATCCAGGCCGGCGTCTATGTCCTGAACAAGGAGATGTCCGGCAAGAGCGCCGTCACGTTGATGCTCGATCCCAAGAGTCAGAACAATATGATCGTCAAGCCAGGGCAGCGCAACGTTTCGGTCTACGAGGCGATCGACAAACAGCTCGGGCTTTCCAAGGGCACTACCGCGAAGGTTGCCAAGGCGGAATACAAAAGCCTCGGACTTCCGAAATGGGCGAACGACAACAAGGACATCAAGGACCCGCTGGAAGGTTTCCTTTACCCGACGACCTATCCGGCCGCCAAGGGCATGAAACCCGCGGAAGTCCTGAAGGAAATGGTCGCGCAGGCCAGCGCGAAGTACAGCGCGCTCGATCTCGAGGCCAAGGCCAAGGAACTCGACCTCGACAGCCCGCTGCAGGTCCTCACGGTCGCGAGCCTCGTCGAGGCTGAGGGCAAGACCAGCGACGACTACCGCAAGATGGCGGAGGTGGTCTACAACCGTCTCGACCCCGCGAACCCCCAGACCTACGGCGCCCTGCAGTTCGACTCGACCTTCAACTATGTGAAGAACGAGAGCAAAATCGAAATCAGCGAGTCGGAGATCAATAGCAACAAGGACCCGTACAACACGTACACCAACAAGGGTCTCCCGCCCGGCCCGATCGGAAACCCGGGCGATGTGGCGATGAAGGCGGCGCTGAATCCGACCGACGACGGCTGGTACTACTTCGTGGCGACCGACGGCGTGAGTAAGACCGAATTCGCCAAGACGCACGATGACTTCCTCAAGCTCAAGGACAAGTTCGATGCAAGAACGGGCAGCTGACGCCCGCCGGGCAGCGGTGCTCGGTTCCCCCATCGCCCACTCCCTCTCCCCGGCGCTTCATCGCGCCGCCTACGAGGAACTGGGGCTCACCGACTGGACGTACGACCGTTTCGAGGTCGACGAGGCGGCGCTGCCGGGATTCCTGGGAGAGCTCGGGCCCGAATGGGCGGGGCTTTCGCTGACCATGCCGCTGAAGCGGGCGGTCATCCCGCTGCTCGACGAGGTCAGTGAGACGGCCGCGTCGGTCGAGGCCGTCAACACCGTCGTGTTCGGCGCGGACGGGCGGTGCGTCGGCGACAACACCGACATCCCCGGGATCGTGGGCGCCCTGCGCGAGCACGGCATCGAACAGGTCGACTCCGCCGCGATTCTCGGCGCCGGTGCGACCGCCTCCTCCGCGCTCGCCGCGCTGGCCCGGATCTGCACCGGCGAGGTCGTCGTGTACGTCCGCAGCGAGGTCCGCGCCGCCGAGATGAGGGAGTGGGGCGAACGCCTCGACATCGAGGTCCGTACGGCGGACTGGGCGGACGCGGCCCGGGCGCTGCACGCCCCGCTGGTGATCGCCACGACCCCGGCCGGGGCCACGGACGCGCTGTCCGGAGCCGTCCCGGAACGGCCCGCAACCCTCTTCGACGTGCTCTACCACCCCTGGCCCACCGATCTGGCGGCACGCTGGTCGGCGTACGGCGGGGCGGTCGTCAGCGGACTCGATCTGCTGGTGCACCAGGCGGTGCTTCAGGTGGAACAGATGACCGGGCGCGTCCCGGCTCCGCTGGGCGCCATGCGCAGGGCGGGCGAAAAGGCACTGGCCGACCGCTGACCCGATTCGCTCCGCGTCCGGTTGCTGGACCGCCGATCAGGTCTGCGGCCCGGACGTGGGAGGATCGGGAGGTGGCGGGCCAGGGCCGCGCACCCGGTCACGCCGTCGCCGTACGCGAGGACACACGTACGCAGGGCAGTACCAGGGCGCGAGTATGAGGAGCACCGTTGAGCAGGTTGCGCTGGTTGACCGCGGGGGAGTCCCACGGTCCCGCTCTTGTCGCGACGCTGGAGGGCCTTCCCGCCGGCGTGCCGATCACCACGGAGTTGGTGGCGGACCACCTGGCGAGGCGTCGGCTCGGTTATGGGCGCGGTGCCCGGATGAAGTTCGAGCAGGACGAGATCACGTTCCTGGGCGGTGTGCGGCACGGTCTGTCGATGGGTTCGCCGGTCGCGGTGATGGTCGGCAACACGGAGTGGCCGAAGTGGGAGCAGGTGATGGCGGCCGATCCGGTGGATCCGGAGATCCTGGCCGGGCTCGCCCGTAACGCTCCGCTGACCCGCCCCCGCCCCGGTCACGCCGACCTCGCGGGGATGCAGAAGTACGGCTTCGAGGAGGCCCGCCCGATCCTGGAACGCGCCTCCGCGCGTGAGACGGCGGCGCGGGTGGCGCTGGGCGCCGTGGCCCGCTCGTTCCTCAAGGCGGCGGCCGGGATCGAGATCGTCTCGCACGTCGTCGAACTGGCGGCGGCGAAGGCGCCCTACGGCGTCTACCCCAAGCCCTCCGACGTCGAGAAGCTGGACGCCGACCCGGTGCGCTGCCTGGACGCGGACGCGTCGAAGGCGATGGTCGCGGAGATCGACCAGGCCCACAAGGACGGCGACACCCTCGGTGGTGTGGTCGAGGTGCTGGCGTACGGCGTGCCTGTAGGCCTGGGTTCGCACGTGCACTGGGACCGGCGCCTGGACGCCCGGCTCGCCGCCGCGCTGATGGGCATCCAGGCCATCAAGGGCGTCGAGGTCGGCGACGGCTTCGACCTCGCGCGTGTGCCGGGCTCGAAGGCGCACGACGAGATCGTGCCCACGGCCGACGGTATCCGGCGTGCCACCGGGCGTTCGGGTGGCACCGAGGGCGGCCTGTCGACGGGCGAACTGCTGCGCGTACGGGCGGCGATGAAGCCGATCGCGACCGTGCCGCGCGCCCTGCAGACCGTCGACGTGGTGACCGGCGAGGCGACGCAGGCCCATCACCAGCGCTCCGACGTGTGTGCGGTCCCGGCGGCCGGCATCGTCGCCGAGGCGATGGTGGCCCTTGTCCTTGCCGACGCGGTGGTGGAGAAGTTCGGCGGCGACAGCGTGCCCGAGACGCGCCGCAACGTGGAGTCGTACCTCGAGCACCTGATCGTCCGGTGAGCGCGGTGCAGATTGTGCTGGTCGGGCCGATGGGGGTCGGCAAGTCCACCGTCGGACGGCTGCTGGCCGAGCGGCTCGACTGCCCGTACCGGGACACGGACGACGACATCGTCGCCGAACAGGGCCGCACGATCGCCGACATCTTCGTCGACGAGGGCGAGCCGGTCTTCCGGGCCGTCGAGAAGCAGGCGGTCCAGCGGGCGCTGGCCGAGCACGAAGGCGTCCTCGCCCTCGGCGGCGGCTCGATCCTCGACGAGGACACCCGCAAGCTGCTGGCCGGACACCGGGTCGTCTACCTGTCGATGGACGTCGAGGAAGCGGTCCAGCGCACCGGCCTGAACGCGGCCCGCCCCCTGCTGGCGGTCAACCCGCGCCGGCAGTGGCGGGAGCTGATGGAGGCCCGCCGCCATCTGTACACGGAGGTCGCCGACGCGGTCGTCGCCACCGATGGCCGTACGCCCGAAGAGGTCACCCAAGCCGTCCTGGACGCACTGGAGTTGAAGTCAGCATGAGCAGCGAGGCAGTGACGCGGATCCAGGTCGGCGGCACGGCGGGCAGCGACCCGTACGAGGTTCTGATCGGCCGGCAGCTCCTGGAGGAGCTGGGCGGGCTGATCGGGACCAGGACCCAGCGGGTCGCGGTGATCCACCCCGAGGCGCTCGCGGACACGGGTGAGGCGCTGCGCGCCGACCTGGCCGGCCAGGGCTTCGAGACGGTCGCCATCCAGGTGCCGAACGCGGAGGAGGCGAAGACCGCGGAGGTGGCCGCCTACTGCTGGAAGGCGCTCGGCCAGTCCGGCTTCACCCGCACCGACGTCATCGTCGGTGTCGGCGGCGGCTCGACCACCGACCTGGCCGGCTTCGTCGCCGCGACCTGGCTGCGCGGGGTGCGCTGGATCGCGATCCCGACGACGGTGCTGGCGATGGTGGACGCGGCGGTCGGCGGCAAGACCGGCATCAACACCGCCGAGGGCAAGAACCTTGTCGGCTCCTTCCACCCGCCGGCCGGTGTGCTGTGCGACCTGGCGGCGCTGGACTCGCTCCCGGTGAACGACTACGTGTCCGGGCTGGCGGAGATCATCAAGGCCGGTTTCATCGCCGACCCGGTGATCCTTGAGCTGATCGAGGCCGACCCGCAGGCCGCCCGCAGCCCGTCCGGTCCGCACACGGCCGAGCTGATCGAGCGGTCGATCAAGGTGAAGGCGGAGGTCGTCTCCTCGGACCTGAAGGAGTCCGGCCTGCGCGAGATCCTCAACTACGGGCACACGCTGGCCCACGCCATCGAGAAGAACGAGCGCTACCAGTGGCGGCACGGCGCGGCCGTCTCCGTCGGTATGCACTTCGCGGCCGAACTGGGCCGCCTCGCAGGCCGGTTGGACGATGCGACGGCCGATCGGCACCGCACGGTCCTGGAGTCCGTCGGACTGCCGCTGCACTACCGCTACGACCAGTGGCCCAAGCTGCTGGAGACGATGAAGGTGGACAAGAAGTCCCGGGGCAATCTGCTGCGGTTCATCGTCCTGGACGGACTGGCCAAGCCGACCGTCCTGGAGGGACCGGACCCGGCCGTCCTCCTCGCCGCCTACGGCGAAGTGGGGGAGTAGCTCCCCACTCGGGCGCTTGGCCCGATTCGCCTGTGGCGACGGGCACTTCGGGCCGTTCCGGGCCGTTCACCAAACGGCGGTCCGGGACGGTACCGTTCGGTAGCGGGTGGGGTTCGTGCCCCGCCGGCCAGCGCCAATCGCCTGTACGAGATGGAGTGGCACCGGATGCAGCACGCAGTGGGGTCTCCGCTGCCGCCGCCCCACCAGCCGGGGCAAGGACCGGGCGCCGACTGGTCGTCGGCCGCCCCGCACGCGGGGCAGCAACACCCGGGCGCGCACCCGGGTTCCGCGCCCCCGAGCCGACCGCCCGCCCCGGCTCCGGTCTACACCGGGGGAGCCCCCGGGCCGGGTCCGCAGGCACAGCCGCATCCGCCCGTCCCACCGCACGCTCCCGTTCCGCAGCACGTGCCGGTGGCGCCCACGCAGGACACCACCGGCCATGTGCAGCTGCCGCAGGGCGACTTCGTCCCGACTCCGGGCCCGCCGCCCGCCGCGGGCCCCGTCGACCCGGCCTCCGCGCCCCTCGCCGTGCTGCTGATCGGCCCTGCGGGCGCCGGGAAGACCAGCGTCGCGAAGTATTGGGCGGACCATCGCCGGGTGCCCACCGCGCACATCAGCCTCGACGACGTACGCGAATGGGTCCGCTCGGGTTTCGCCGACCCGCAGTCGGGGTGGAACGACCACTCGGAGGCGCAGTACCGCCTCGCGCGCCGCACCTGCGGTTTTTCCGCGCGCAACTTCCTGGCCAACGGCATCTCGTGCATCCTCGACGACGCGGTCTTCCCCGACCGGCCGGTCGTCGGCCTCGGGGGCTGGAAGCGGCATGTGGGCCCCGGCCTGCTGCCGGTCGTGTTGCTGCCCGGCCTGGAGATCGTCCTGGAGCGCAACGCCGAGCGCTCCGGCAACCGCCGCCTCGCGGACGAGGAGGTCGCCCGCATCCACGGCCGGATGGCGGGCTGGTACGGCTCCGGTCTCCCGATCATCGACAACTCCCAGCTCGACGTACCGGCGACGGCCCGGGTCCTGGACGACGTCCTCGCGCGGCTGCTGGCCAGCCCGCCCAAGTGGTAGACGGCAACCGTCCTCCGGGAGCGGGGCAGGGTACGTCCGCCCGCGCCCGCGCGCCCGTCGGGCCCTGACCGACGGCCGCACGGGCGCGTGCCACCGATTGCCAGGTCTCACGCCCGTTCTTTCGCTGCCCAAGGCCCCTCGTGACCCGTCGCACGGGCTGTGGAGACGGCCGGGTGGGCCGAACGGGTGGCCAAGGCCGAGCTGGGCCGCGGTCGTCCACCCGAGGCCCGATGGACAGAGCCTCGGCGATCACCGTCGGCAGAGCCACGCCCCCGCCGGCTGGCTTGCGGTTCCGGCGGAGCCCGATCCGCGGTGGGGATTGCTGGCCGGTGGTTCGGTGATCGCCGCCAGCAGAGCGGCGGTCCCCCGGCGGTGGCTTGCCGGTTGGGTGTGGTTGGGTCCGCGTTGCCGTTCGGGGGGTGGTGGCTCGGCGGCTGTCGGCGGTGGGGCGATGGGCATCGGGCGGGTGGCTTGTGGCCGGGTGGGGCCTGGGCCGTGCTGTCGTGGGGTGGGGGAGTGCCTCGGTGACAGTCGTTGGCGGGGCGATCCTCCCGGCTGGCGGATTGGCGTTCCGGGGGAGCGTGGTCCGTGCTGCCGGCGGTGGGCATGGATCACGGTCGGCAGGTCGGCAGGTCGGCAGGTCGGCAGGTCGGCGGCCCCGGCCGGCCGCGCTGTTCCGGCGGAGCCCGGTTCGCGTCGGTGCTCAGCTCTGCCGAGCGGCGCGCGGGCGCCCGCAGTCCGTTTCTGTCGGCCGCCAGGCCTCGTGGGAGCCGCCACGGTCCGCCTCCGGGCTCCGTACCGCCCAGTCGGCTCTCTCCGACCGGCGGCGATCCGGTCGCGCTCTTACGCTCGGGGCATGTCAGAGGTGTACACGGCGCGCAGAGCGCGGCTTCGGGAGCGGTGTCACGCGGGCGGTAGTGCGGGAGCGCTGGTCTCCCGGGCCGCCAATGTGCGGTATCTCGCGGGCGCGGCCCCGCAGGGAGCCGTACTGCTGCTGGGAAAGCGTGAGGACCTGCTCGTGTGTGGGGGGCCCGAGGACGACCGGCTCCCCGAGGGCAGCCGTCCCGACGAGGCCCTGCGCGTGCACGCGCTGTCCGCAACCGGCGGCGATCCGGCCGTCGCCGCCGCGGATCTCGCCGCCGCGCAGGGCGCCGAGTCCCTGGCCGTCGAAGAGCACCATCTGACCGTGGCCCGGCATCGCGCCATCGGCTCGGTCGCGCCCCGACTGCGCCTCGCCGACCTCGGTGGCGCGGTCGAGCAGCTCCGAGTGGTCAAGGACGAGGAGGAGATCGCCTGTCTGCGGATCGCCGCCGAGATCGCCGACCAGGCACTCGGCGAGCTGCTGGAGTCCATCCTCGTCGGGCGTACGGAGAGACATCTCGCCCTGGAGCTGGAGCGGCGGCTCGTGGACCACGGTGCGGACGGGCCCGCCTTCGCGACCGCCGTCGCGACCGGCCCCCATTCCGGCCGCCGGGGACATAGGCCCACGGATCGGCGCGTGGAAGAGGGAGACTTCCTCTCTGTTTGTCTCGGCGCCGTCTACCGCGGATACCGCTGTGAGATCGGCCGCACGTTCGTCATCGGGACCTCGCCGGCCGACTGGCAGATCGAGCTCTACGACCTCGTCTTCGCAGCCCAGCGCGCTGGACGGGAGGCTTTGGCACCCGGTGCCGCCTACCGTGACGTGGACCGCGCGGCACGCCAGGTACTGGACTCCGCGGGCTACGCGGACCGCCTTTTGGAGCTCACCGGACACGGTGTGGGGCTCGAAATCGACGAGGAGCCGCAGCTCGCCCCCGCAGCCATGGGTAAACTGGACGCTTGCGTGCCGGTCACCGTCGAACCGGGGGTCCACCTCCCGGGCCGGGGCGGTGTCCGGATCGATGACACGCTCGTCGTACGCCCTGAGGCGGACGGCGGACCCGAGCTACTTACCATCACGACCAAGGAACTGCTCGCGCTCTAGCTTCGAGCTGTCGCGTCTGCCCCGGGGTCGTCCACGTCAGTCCAGGAGATTCCGCAACCGTGGCTTCCACGAACGACCTCAAGAACGGCCTGGTGCTCAAGCTCGACGGGGGCCAGCTCTGGTCCGTCGTCGAGTTCCAGCACGTCAAGCCCGGCAAGGGCCCTGCCTTCGTGCGCACCAAGCTCAAGAACGTGCTCTCCGGCAAGGTCGTCGACAAGACGTTCAACGCCGGTGTCAAGGTCGAGACGGCCACTGTCGACAAGCGCGACATGCAGTTCTCCTACATGGACGGCGAGTACTTCGTCTTCATGGACATGGAGACGTACGACCAGCTCATGGTGGACCGCAAGGCCGTCGCCGACGCCGCCAACTTCCTGATCGAGGGCTTCACCGCCACGGTCGCGCAGCACGAGGGCGAGGTGCTCTTCGTCGAGCTGCCGGCCGCCGTCGAGCTCGTCATCCAGGAGACCGAGCCGGGTGTCCAGGGCGACCGCTCCACGGGTGGCACCAAGCCGGCCACGCTGGAGACGGGCCACCAGATCCAGGTCCCGCTCTTCATCACGACCGGTGAGAAGATCAAGGTCGACACCCGTACGAGCGACTACCTCGGCCGGGTGAACAGCTAACCGTGGCTGCCCGCAACACGGCCCGCAAGCGTGCCTTCCAGATCCTCTTCGAAGGCGACCAGCGCGGGGCCGATGTCCAGACGGTCCTCGGGGACTGGATCCGGCTCTCCCGGGCCGACACCCGCCAGCCCCCGGTCAGCGAGTACACGATGGAGCTCGTCGAGGGCTACGCGCAGCACGCGAAGCGCATCGACGAGCTGATCGCGCAGTACTCGGTCGGCTGGACGCTCGACAGGATGCCGGTCGTCGACCGCAACATCCTGCGCCTCGGTGCCTACGAGCTGATCTGGGTCGACGAGACCCCGGACGCCGTCGTCCTCGACGAGATGGTGCAGCTGGCGAAGGAGTTCTCCACGGACGAGTCACCCTCGTTCGTCAACGGACTCCTGGGCCGGTTCAAAGACCTGAAGCCCTCGCTGCGCCGCGACGAGGACTGAGCCAGGCCTTCAGGCTTCTGGTCGTACGAACGCCGGTGGGCCCCAGCGACACACTGCTGGGGCCCACCGGCGTTCGCGTGCCCAGAGGGCGCTGAGATGTCCTGGGGGTATCGGCGGCCCTGCGAGGCCTCCGAAGCCCGTAAAACGCCGCCGGGGTGGCCGGAACCCATAAGGTTCCGGCCACCCCGGCGGCACGTTTCTGCTCAGCGGCTGAAAGCCGCCGGGCTCAGCCCTCCTCGTGGGAGACGGCGCGGCGCGCGTCCGCGTCCAGGACGCCCCAGCTGATCAGCTGCTCGGTCAGGACCGAGGGCGACTGGTCGTAGATGACGGCGAGCGTGCGCAGGTCGTCCTGGCGGATCGACAGCACCTTGCCGTTGTAGTCGCCGCGCTGGGACTGGATCGTCGCGGCATAGCGCTGCAGGGGGCCCGCCTTCTCGGCCGGCACATGGGCCAGCCGCTCAAGGTCGAGGACGAGCTTCGGCGGCGGCTCGGCGGCCCCGCCCGGCGTGGTGCCCGGCAGCAGTTCCTGCACGGGAACCCCGTAGAAATCAGCCAGCTCGGCAAGGCGCTGCACGGTCACGGCACGATCGCCGCGCTCGTACGAACCGACCACGACCGCCTTCCAGCGTCCCTGGGACTTCTCCTCGACACCGTGGAGGGAAAGGCCCTGCTGGGTGCGGATCGCCCGGAGCTTGGCCCCGAGCTGTTTGGCGTATTCGCTGGACATATAGCTCCCGGACACAGTGTCGACGTGCGGACGAGCCGCGCGGCTGGTGACTCACTGTGAGGTTACGCAGCGTTACTCTTCCCCGTCAAGCCGAATGGTCCCGCCCGGCACTTCCATGCGGGGCGACGTGCGGTTACGGCAGTCGAGTGACGCGTGGCGCCCATGGGGTGATCAGGTGTGTTGCGCGGGC
Source organism: Streptomyces sp. NBC_00576 (assembly GCF_036345175.1). Taxonomy (NCBI): domain Bacteria; kingdom Bacillati; phylum Actinomycetota; class Actinomycetes; order Kitasatosporales; family Streptomycetaceae; genus Streptomyces; species Streptomyces sp. NBC_00576. The sequence continues at coordinate 9,242,504 of NZ_CP107780.1, forward strand.
TGGTACCGTGGATGGCGCAATTCCGACGTCCTTTAATGATCCGTCCTGTGAGGCGGAGAAGGAGGTCCGTTTCCTATGGACTCAGAGCAGGACAAGCAGCAGTACGAGGCCGACGCGCGGCCCGTTCTGGAAGCCCCCGACATCGCGCGGGTGCTGACCCGCATCGCCCACGAGATCGTCGAACGCGCCAAGGGCGCCGACGACGTGGTGCTCCTCGGCATTCCGACCCGTGGCGTCTTTCTCGCCCAGCGGCTCGCCGCCAAGCTGGCGGAGATCACCGACCGCAAGATCCCGGTCGGTTCGCTCGACATCACGATGTACCGCGACGACCTGCGCATGCACCCCCCGCGCGCGCTGGCCCGCACCGACATCCCCGGTGACGGCCTCGACGGAAGACTGGTCGTCCTCGTCGACGACGTGCTCTTCTCCGGCCGTACTATCCGCGCCGCCCTCGACGCCCTGAACGACCTCGGGCGCCCGCGCGCGGTGCAGCTCGCGGTCCTCGTCGACCGAGGACACCGCGAACTGCCCATCCGCGCCGACTACGTCGGCAAGAACCTCCCCACGTCGCTGCGGGAGACGGTCAAGGTCCAGCTCGCCGAGGAGGACGGTCGGGACACCGTGCTGCTCGGTGTGAAGCAGACCGCCCAGCAGTAGCACGCGCGCGTGCGGCCCCGCGCCGCACGTCCCCTCGCCATGCCCCTGCCTGCCCGGAATCTCCTGAACTTCCTTACGGAGCCTGAAAGATGCAGCGTCATCTCATCTCGGCCGCCGACCTCACCCGGGACGACGCCGTCCTGATCCTCGACACCGCCGAGGAGATGGCCCGGGTCGCCGACCGGCCGATCAAGAAACTGCCGACCCTGCGCGGCCGTACCGTCGTCAACCTCTTCTTCGAGGACTCGACGCGGACCCGGATCTCCTTCGAGGCCGCCGAGAAGCGTCTCTCCGCGGACGTCATCAACTTCACCGCCAAGGGGTCGAGTGTCTCCAAGGGCGAGTCCTTGAAGGACACCGCCCAGACCCTCGAAGCCATGGGCGTCGACGCGGTCGTCATCCGGCACGGCGCCTCCGGGGCCCCGTACCGGCTCGCCACCTCCGGCTGGATCGACGCGGTCGTCATCAACGCCGGCGACGGGACGCATCAGCACCCGACGCAGGCCCTGCTGGACGCCTTCACCATGCGGCGCCGACTGGTCGGGCGGGATGCGGGCATCGGCCAGGACCTCGCCGGCAAGCGCATCACCCTGGTCGGCGACATCCTGCACAGCCGCGTCGCCCGCTCGAACGTCGACCTGCTGCACACCCTCGGCGCCGAGGTCACCCTCGTCGCCCCGCCGACCCTGGTGCCGGTCGGCGTCGAGAGCTGGCCCTGCGAGGTCTCGTACGACCTCGACAGCACCCTTCCGAAGTCCGACGCGGTGATGCTGCTGCGGGTGCAGCGCGAGCGCATGAACGCCGCGTTCTTCCCGACCGAGCGTGAGTACTCGCGGCGCTACGGCCTCGACGGCGACCGTATGGCGCGGATGCCGGAGCACGCCATCGTGATGCACCCCGGGCCGATGGTCCGCGGTATGGAGATCACCGCCGAGGTCGCCGACTCGGGGCGCTGCACGGCGATCGAGCAGGTCACGAACGGTGTCTCCATCCGGATGGCCGTGCTCTACCTGCTGCTCGGCGGCAACGAACCCGCCGTCACCCACACCCGTACCGAGGAGAAGTAAGACAGATGAGCAAGATCCTTATTCGTGGTGCGCGGGTGCTCGGCGGCGAGCCGCAGGACGTCCTGATCGACGGCGGGACCATCGCCGCCGTCGGTGCCGGGCTGTCCGCCGACGGGGCCGAGGTCGTCGAGGCCGAGGGAAAGGTGCTGCTGCCGGGGCTCGTCGATCTGCACACGCATCTGCGTGAGCCGGGGCGCGAGGACTCCGAGACGGTGCTGACCGGGACCCGGGCCGCGGCGAGCGGTGGTTACACCGCCGTCTTCGCCATGGCCAACACCTTCCCGGTCGCCGACACCGCCGGTGTGGTCGAGCAGGTCTATCGGCTCGGCCGGGAGCACGGCTACTGCGACGTGCAGCCCATCGGCGCCGTCACCGTCGGCCTGGAGGGCAAGAAGCTCGCCGAACTGGGCGCCATGCACGAGTCGGCCGCCGGTGTCACCGTCTTCTCCGACGACGGCAAGTGCGTCGACGACGCCGTGATCATGCGGCGTGCCCTGGAGTACGTGAAGGCCTTCGGCGGGGTCGTCGCCCAGCACGCGCAGGAGCCGCGACTGACCGAGGGCGCCCAGATGAACGAGGGCGTCGTGTCGGCCGAGCTGGGGCTCGGTGGCTGGCCCGCGGTCGCCGAGGAGTCGGTCATCGCGCGTGATGTGCTGCTCGCCGAGCACGTCGGCTCCCGCGTCCACATCTGCCATCTGTCGACCGCCGGGTCAGTCGAGATCGTCCGCTGGGCCAAGTCCCGGGGCATCGACGTCACCGCCGAGGTGACCCCGCACCACCTCCTCCTCACCGACGAGCTGGTCCGGACGTACAACCCCGTCTACAAGGTCAACCCGCCGCTGCGCACCGAGCGCGATGTGCTGGCCCTGCGCGAGGCGCTCGCCGACGGCACGATCGACATCGTCGCCACCGACCACGCCCCGCACCCGCACGAGGACAAGGACTGCGAGTGGGCCGCCGCCGCCATGGGCATGGTCGGCCTGGAGACCGCGTTGTCAGTGGTCCAGGAGACGATGGTGGACACCGGACTGCTGGACTGGGCGACCGTCGCCGACCGTATGTCCTTCGCCCCCGCGCGCATCGGGCGGGCGACGGGCCACGGCCGCCCCGTCTCGGCAGGTGAGCCCGCCAACCTCACGCTCGTCGACACGGCATACCGTGGGTCGGTGGACCCCGCGGGCTTCGCCTCGCGCAGCCGCAACACCCCGTACGAGGGCCGTGAGCTGCCGGGCCGTGTCACGCACACCTGGCTCCGGGGCAAGGCCACGCTCGTCGACGGGAAGCTCGCGTGACATCACTGCCGCATTTGACGTACGTCGCCGCCGAACAGAAGTCGGCGGAGGTGACCGACTGGGCCGCCCGGGTGGGCTGGCTGGTCGGACTCGCGCTCTTCGTCGCGCTCATCTACTGGCTGATGCGCGAGGGCTGGAAGTGGCGCGGCACGCTCCAGGGCGACCTGCCCGAGCTGCCCGTCGTGCCGGACGAGCCCGGAGCGGCGAGACTGACTGTGTTGTCGATGAGCGGGCGCTACCACGGCTCCACCACCGCGGGGCAGTGGCTCGACCGCATCGTGGCGCACGGGCTCGGCACCCGCAGCCGGGTCGAGCTGACACTGACCGACGCGGGACTGGACGTCGTACGCCCCGGCGCGGCCGACTTCTTCGTCCCCCTGGCGGCGCTGCGCGAGGCCCGGCTCGACAAGGGCATCGCGGGCAAGGTCCTCACCGAGGGCGGCCTGCTGGTCGTCACCTGGGAGCACGGCGGCAAGCTGCTCGACTCCGGGTTCCGCTCCGACCGCGCGGCCGAGCACAACGAGTGGGTCCGCACCCTGAACCAGATGATCAACAAGACGGAAACGGAAGGCGCACGATGACGACCTCCACCCGGGGAGCCACGAAAACTCCCGCCGTACTCGTCCTGGAGGACGGCCGGATCTTCCGCGGCCGTGCCTACGGGGCCGTGGGGGTGACCTTCGGAGAGGCCGTCTTCTCCACCGGCATGACCGGCTACCAGGAGACCCTCACCGACCCGTCGTACCACCGCCAGGTGGTCGTGATGACCGCCCCGCACGTCGGCAACACCGGCGTCAACGACGAGGACCCGGAGTCGCAGCGGATCTGGGTCGCGGGCTATGTCGTACGGGACCCCGCGCGCGTGCCCTCCAACTGGCGCTCCCGGCGCTCCCTCGACGAGGAACTGCGTAACCAGGGCGTCGTCGGCATCTCCGGCATCGACACGCGCGCGTTGACGCGTCATCTGCGGGAACGCGGTGCCATGCGCGTCGGCATCTTCTCCGGCAACGCGCTGCCCGACGACGGCACGATGCTCGCCGAGGTGCGCCAGGCCCCTGAGATGACGGGCGCCGACCTCTCCGCCGAGGTCGCCACCAAGGAGACGTACGTCGTCCCCGCGATCGGCACCAAGAAGTACACGGTCGCCGCCGTCGACCTCGGCATCAAGGGCATGACCCCGCACCGGATGGCCGAGCGCGGCATCGAGGTGCACGTGCTGCCCGCCACGGCGACCGTGGAGGACGTGTACGCCGTGAATCCCGACGGTGTGTTCTTCTCCAACGGGCCGGGCGACCCGGCCACCGCGGACCACCCGGTCGCCGTCATGCAGGCGGTCCTGGAGCGCGGCACGCCGCTCTTCGGGATCTGCTTCGGCAACCAGATCCTGGGACGGGCCCTCGGCTTCGGCACGTACAAGCTGAAGTACGGCCACCGGGGCATCAACCAGCCCGTGCAGGACCGTACGACCGGCAAGGTCGAGGTCACCGCCCACAACCACGGCTTCGCCGTGGACGCGCCGCTCGACCGGGTGTCCGAGACGCCCTACGGGCGCGCCGAGGTCTCCCACGTCTGTCTGAACGACCAGGTCGTGGAAGGGCTCCAGCTGCTCGACCGGCCCGCGTTCAGCGTCCAGTACCACCCCGAAGCGGCAGCGGGCCCGCATGACGCCGCCTACCTGTTCGACCGCTTCACGTCTTTGATGGACACCGTCCTGATGGAGGGCCAGCGTGCCTAAGCGCACCGATATCCAGTCCGTCCTGGTCATCGGCTCCGGCCCGATCGTCATCGGCCAGGCCGCCGAGTTCGACTACTCCGGCACCCAGGCGTGCCGCATCCTGCGCGCCGAGGGCATCCGGGTCATCCTGGTCAACTCCAACCCGGCGACGATCATGACCGACCCGGAGATCGCCGACGCCACCTACGTCGAGCCGATCACCCCGGAGTTCGTCGAGAAGATCATCGCCAAGGAGCGGCCGGACGCGCTGCTGCCCACCCTGGGCGGCCAGACGGCCCTGAACACCGCGATCTCCATGCATGAGCAGGGTGTGCTGGAGAAGTACGGTGTCGAGCTGATCGGCGCCAACGTCGAGGCGATCAACAAGGGCGAGGACCGAGACCTGTTCAAGGGCGTCGTCGAGGCCGTCCGCGCGAAGATCGGGCACGGCGAGTCCGCCCGGTCGGTCATCTGCCACACCATGGACGACGTGATCGGGGGCGTCGAGACGCTCGGCGGCTACCCCGTCGTCGTCCGGCCCTCCTTCACCATGGGCGGCGCCGGTTCCGGCTTCGCCCATGACGAGGAGGAGCTGCGCCGCATCGCCGGCCAGGGCCTGACCCTGTCTCCGACCACCGAGGTGCTCCTGGAGGAGTCCATCCTCGGCTGGAAGGAGTACGAGCTGGAGCTGATGCGCGACAAGAACGACAACGTCGTGGTCGTCTGCTCCATCGAGAACTTCGACCCCATGGGCGTGCACACCGGCGACTCGATCACCGTCGCGCCCTCGATGACGCTGACCGACCGCGAGTACCAGCGCCTCCGCGACATCGGCATCGCCATCATCCGCGAGGTCGGGGTCGACACCGGCGGCTGCAACATCCAGTTCGCGGTCAACCCGGACGACGGCCGCATCATCGTCATCGAGATGAACCCGCGCGTGTCGCGGTCCTCGGCCCTCGCGTCGAAGGCGACCGGCTTCCCGATCGCCAAGATCGCCGCAAAGCTGGCCGTCGGTTACACCCTCGACGAGATTCCGAACGACATCACGGAGAAGACCCCGGCCTCCTTCGAACCGACGCTCGACTACGTCGTCGTGAAGGCCCCCCGGTTCGCCTTCGAGAAGTTCCCGTCCGCCGACTCCACCCTCACCACGACCATGAAGTCGGTCGGCGAGGCCATGGCCATCGGCCGCAACTTCACCGAGGCCCTCCAGAAGGCGCTGCGGTCGCTGGAGAAGAAGGGCAGCCAGTTCACGTTCGTCGGCGAGCCCGGTGACAAGACCGAGCTGCTGGCCGAGTCCGTACGGCCCACCGACGGGCGCATCAACACCGTCATGCAGGCCATCCGCGCGGGCGCCACGCCCGAGGAGGTCTTCGAGGCCACGAAGATCGACCCGTGGTTCGTCGACCAGCTGTTCCTGATCAAGGAGATCGCGGACGAGCTGGCGGAGGCTGAGCGGCTGAACCCCGAACTCCTGGCCGAGGCCAAGCGGCACGGCTTCTCGGACCAGCAGATCGGCGAGATCCGGGGCCTGCGCGAGGACGTCGTGCGCGAGGTGCGGCACGCGCTGGGCGTGCGCCCGGTGTACAAGACGGTCGACACGTGCGCCGCCGAGTTCGCGGCGAAGACGCCGTACTTCTACTCCTCGTACGACGAGGAGACGGAGGTCGCGCCGCGCGAGAAGCCGGCCGTCATCATCCTCGGCTCCGGCCCCAACCGCATCGGCCAGGGCATCGAGTTCGACTACTCCTGCGTCCACGCCTCTTTCGCCCTGAGCGACGCGGGCTACGAGACCGTGATGGTCAACTGCAACCCCGAGACCGTCTCCACGGACTACGACACCTCCGACCGCCTGTACTTCGAGCCGCTGACCCTCGAGGACGTGCTGGAGATCGTCCACGCGGAGTCCCTGGCGGGCCCGATCGCGGGCGTGATCGTGCAGCTCGGCGGCCAGACCCCGCTGGGCCTCGCGCAGGCCCTCAAGGACAACGGCGTACCGGTCGTGGGCACCCCGCCCGAGGCCATCCACGCCGCCGAGGACCGGGGAGCCTTCGGCCGCGTCCTCGCGGAGGCCGGTCTCCCGGCCCCCAAGCACGGCACGGCGACCACCTTCACCGAGGCCAAGGCGATCGCGGACGAGATCGGCTACCCGGTCCTCGTACGCCCGTCGTACGTCCTCGGTGGACGCGGCATGGAGATCGTCTACGACGAGACCCGGCTGTCCTCCTACATCGCCGAGTCGACCGAGATCAGCCCCTCCCGGCCGGTCCTGGTCGACCGCTTCCTCGACGACGCGATCGAGATCGACGTCGACGCCCTGTACGACGGCGAGGAGCTGTACCTCGGTGGCGTCATGGAGCACATCGAGGAGGCCGGTATCCACTCCGGCGACTCGGCCTGCGCGCTGCCCCCGATCACCCTGGGCGGCTTCGACATCAAGCGGCTGCGGACCTCGACCGAGGCCATCGCGCGCGGGGTCGGCGTCCGGGGTCTGATCAACATCCAGTTCGCGCTGGCCGGCGACATCCTCTACGTCCTGGAGGCCAACCCGCGCGCGTCCCGTACGGTCCCCTTCACGTCGAAGGCGACCGCGGTGCCGCTGGCGAAGGCCGCCGCCCGGATCTCGCTCGGCGCGACCGTCGCCGAGCTGCGGGCCGAGGGACTGCTGCCGGCGACCGGTGACGGCGGTGAACTGCCGCTGGACGCGCCGATCTCCGTCAAGGAGGCCGTCATGCCCTGGAACCGCTTCCGCGACACCTCCGGGCGCGGCGTCGACACCGTGCTCGGCCCGGAGATGCGCTCCACCGGCGAGGTCATGGGCATCGACTCCGTCTTCGGCACGGCGTACGCCAAGTCGCAGGCGGGGGCCTACGGCCCGCTGCCGACGAAGGGCCGCGCCTTCATCTCGGTCGCCAACCGGGACAAGCGCTCGATGATCTTCCCGGCCCGTGAACTGGTCGCCCACGGCTTCGAGCTGCTCGCCACCTCCGGCACGGCGGAGGTCCTCAGGCGCAACGGCCTCAACGCGAAGGTCGTCCGCAAGCAGAACGAGGGCACGGGTCCGAACGGCGAGAAGACCATCGTCCAGCTCATCCACGACGGCGAGGTCGACCTCATCGTCAACACCCCGTACGGCACCGGAGGCCGCCTCGACGGCTACGAGATCCGTACGGCGGCCGTGGCACGGTCCGTGCCGTGCCTGACGACCGTCCAGGCGCTCGCCGCGGCCGTCCAGGGCATCGACGCCCTCAAACAGGGTGACGTGGGCGTGCGTTCACTCCAGGAACACGCCGAACAACTGACCGCGGCCCGCGACTAGCAGCCCTGGGGGACACCGGAAACGGTGTCCCCCTCTTCATGAGGCCTCACCGCGAGGCCGTATCGAGGACACCACCATGTACAAGCTTTTCTTCCGTCTGGTCTTCACACGGATGGACCCCGAAGAGGCCCATTACCTGGCCTTCCGCTGGATCCGCCTCGCCGCCCGTCTCCCCGTGCTGCGGACGTTCGTCGCCACCGCCCTCGCGCCCCGGTACGAGGAACTGCGCACCGAGGCCTTCGGGCTGCGGATGCACGGGCCCTTCGGGCTCGCGGCCGGCTTCGACAAGAACGCGATCGCGATCGACGGGATGTCGATGCTCGGCTTCGACCACGTCGAGATCGGCACGGTCACGGGGGAGCCGCAGCCAGGCAACCCCAAGAAGCGGCTGTTCCGCCTTGTGCCGGACCGGGCGCTCATCAACCGCATGGGGTTCAACAACGAGGGTTCGCTGGCCGTGGCGGCCCGTCTGGCGAGCCGGGAGGCGGTCTTCCGGACCGTCGTCGGCGTCAACATCGGCAAGACCAAGGTCGTCCCCGAGGACGAAGCCGTCGCCGACTACGTGAAGTCGACCGAGCGGCTCGCCGCGTACGCCGACTACCTCGTCGTCAACGTCAGCTCGCCCAACACGCCCGGCCTGCGCAACCTTCAGGCCACCGAGGCGCTGCGCCCGCTGCTCAGCGCCGTCCGCGAGGCGGCCGACCGCACGGTGACCTCGCGCCGTGTCCCACTGCTGGTGAAGATCGCGCCCGACCTCGCCGACGAGGACGTGGATGCCGTCGCCGACCTCGCCGTCGAACTGGGCCTGGACGGGATCATCGCCACCAACACCACCATCGCGCGTGAGGGACTCGGTCTGGCCTCCGAACCCACCCTGGTCAAGGAGACCGGAGGCCTCTCCGGCGCACCCCTGAAGGCCCGCTCCCTGGAGGTGCTGCGCCGCCTCTACGCGCGCGTGGGCGACCGGATCACCCTCGTGGGTGTCGGCGGCGTCGAGAACGCCGAGGACGCCTGGCAGCGCATCCTGGCCGGCGCCACCCTCGTACAGGGCTACAGCGCCTTCGTCTACGAGGGCCCTTTCTGGGGACGCGGCATCCACAAGGGGCTCGCCGCCCGCCTCCGTACGAGCCCGTACGCCACGCTCGCCGACGCCGTCGGCGCCGACGTAAGGAAGACCGTATGACAGTCCTGGAACCCTTCGGTGCCCGTCTGCGCCGCGCCATGGACGAGCGCGGCCCGCTCTGTGTCGGCATCGACCCGCACGCCTCGCTGCTCCTCGACTGGGGGCTGAACGACGACGTCGCAGGCCTGGAGCGGTTCAGCCGCACGGTCGTCGAGGCGCTGGCCGGGCGCGTCGCGGTGGTCAAGCCGCAGAGCGCGTTCTTCGAACGGTTCGGGTCGCGCGGGGTCGCCGTACTGGAGAAGACGGTCCAGGAGGCGCGGGACGCCGGCACGCTGGTCGTGATGGACGCCAAACGCGGCGACATCGGCTCCACCATGGCCGCCTACGCCGCCGCCTTCCTGGAGAAGGGCGCCCCGCTGTTCTCGGACGCGCTCACCGTCTCCCCGTATCTCGGCTACGGCTCGCTGCAGCCGGCGGTCGACCTCGCCCGGGAGAGCGGCGCGGGCCTGTTCGTACTGGCGCTGACCTCCAACCCCGAGGGTGGTCAGGTGCAGCACGCCGTCCGCGAGGACGGGCTGAACGTCGGCGCGACCATGTTGGCGTACCTCGCCGCCGAGAACGCGGGGGAGCGGCCCATGGGCTCCTTCGGCGCGGTCGTCGGGGCCACGCTCGGCGACCTCTCGTCCTACGACCTCGACATCAACGGACCTCTCCTGGCACCCGGAGTCGGCGCGCAGGGGGCGACCCCGGCGGACCTTCGCGGGGTGTTCGGGGCGGCGTTGCGCAACGTGGTTCCGAACATCAGCCGAGGTGTTCTGCGTCACGGTCCTGATCTCGTCGCCCTTCGGGACGCATCGGACCGCTTCGCGGACGAGATCCGGGCCGCTGTGGCCGCCACCTGAGGATTCGTACAGGTCGGCGGGGTCCTCCGATGAGTGACTTCCGGACGCCTTGAGACTGAATACATTCTCAAATCCAGGGCAGTTTGACCGAAATATCCGACCTGGCGAAGGCTGACCAGGACTTTTCCGCTGTTCTCGCTGACTCTGGCGGACTTGGCCGCTAGTCTCCGACGAGAGTCAACGAGCGAGCGTGTTGCTCGTAGCTCACCAGGTGAGGGGCGATTAGGTTCCTCACCGGTCCGTATCCGACAGTTCGACATCCGAGGTGACGTAGGCGTGGCTCTTCCGCCCCTTACCCCTGAACAGCGCGCAGCCGCGCTCGAAAAGGCCGCCGCGGCTCGCCGGGAGCGGGCCGAGGTCAAGAATCGACTCAAGCACTCCGGTGCCTCCCTCCAGGAGGTCATCAAGCAGGGCCAGGAGAACGACGTCATCGGCAAGATGAAGGTCTCCGCTCTGCTCGAATCGCTTCCGGGCGTGGGCAAGGTCCGCGCCAAGCAGATCATGGAGCGACTCGGCATCTCCGAGAGCCGCCGGGTGCGTGGTCTTGGCTCCAACCAGATCGCCTCCCTGGAGCGCGAGTTCGGCAGCACCGGCTCCTGAGTCCTGGCTCCCCAGGATTCCTGGAATAATCGCCGTATGGCTGCAACATTCCGGGGGACGACCCCCGAGCCCCCGGACGTACGTCCGCGGCTGACCGTGCTCTCCGGCCCCTCGGGGGTCGGCAAGAGCACGGTCGTCGTCCATATGCGCAAGGAACACCCCGAGGTCTGGCTCTCGGTGTCGGCGACGACCCGCAAGCCACGCCCCGGTGAACAGCATGGCGTCCACTACTTCTTCGTCACCGACGACGAGATGGACAAGCTGATCGCCAACGGCGAGCTCCTGGAGTGGGCCGAATTCGCCGGTAATCGCTACGGCACACCGCGTGCGGCCGTGCTGGAGCGGTTGGAGTCCGGCGAGTCGGTCCTCCTGGAGATCGATCTCCAGGGCGCCCGGCAGGTCCGTGAGTCCATGGCGGACGCCCTGCTGGTGTTCCTGGCTCCTCCCTCCTGGGAGGAGCTGGTGCGCAGACTGACCGGGCGGGGCACCGAACCGCCCGAGGTGATCGAGCGCCGCCTGGAGGCGGCCAAGATCGAACTGGCCGCCGAGCCGGAGTTCGACGAGACCCTGGTCAACACCTCCGTCGAGGACGTGGCGCGCGAGCTGCTAGCCTTGATGGAAGTTGTGTGATCGTTTTCGATCCCATCCCACCTTTCGGAAGGCAGAGCGTGTCCTCTTCCATTACTGCGCCCGAGGGCATCATCAACCCTCCGATCGACGAGCTCCTCGAAGCCACCGACTCGAAGTACAGCCTGGTGATCTACGCGGCCAAGCGTGCCCGCCAGATCAACGCGTACTACTCGCAGCTCGGCGAGGGCCTCCTTGAGTACGTCGGTCCGCTGGTCGACACCCACGTCCACGAGAAGCCTCTCTCGATCGCCCTGCGTGAGATCAACGCGGGTCTGCTGACGTCCGAGGCTGTTGAGGGCCCCGCGCAGTAGTATTTTCAACTATCGGTTGACTTATCCACAGGCCCGGCAGCGCAGCTGTCGGGCCTGTGGTGTGTCATAGACGCGTACGCCGGTGAGCCGTGGCGTACGCGTACCGAGTCGGATCCAGCCGCGTATCGAGTCAGGGGAGGCCCGGTGGGCAAGCCGAAGGTCGTACTGGGGGTCAGTGGCGGCATCGCCGCGTACAAGGCCTGCGAGCTGCTGCGGAGACTGACGGAGTCGGGCCACGACGTCCGTGTCGTCCCCACCGCCTCGGCCCTGCACTTCGTCGGCGCCGCGACCTGGTCCGCGCTCTCCGGCCACCCCGTCTCCACGGAGGTCTGGGACGACGTCCACGAGGTCCCGCACGTCCGCATCGGCCAGCAGGCGGACCTGGTCGTCGTGGCCCCGGCGACCGCCGACACGCTCGCGAAGGCGGCCCACGGTCTCGCCGACGACCTGCTCACGAACACCCTTCTCACCGCCCGGTGCCCCGTCGTCTTCGCCCCCGCCATGCACACGGAGATGTGGGAGCACCCGGCCACCCGGGAGAACGTGGCGACACTGCGCCGCCGCGGCGCCCTCGTCATCGAACCGGCCGTCGGGCGCCTCACCGGCGTCGACACGGGCAAGGGGCGCCTGCCCGACCCGGCCGAGATCTTCGAGGTCTGCCGCCGGGTGCTGGCCCGGGGCGTGACGGCACCCGACCTGGTCGGCCGGCATGTCGTCGTCAGCGCCGGCGGCACTCGTGAACCCCTCGACCCGGTCCGCTTCCTCGGCAACCGCTCCTCCGGCAAGCAGGGGTACGCCCTCGCCCGTACGGCTGCCGCTCGGGGCGCCCGGGTCACGCTGATCGCCGCGAACACCGGCCTGCCGGACCCGGCAGGCGTGGATGTCGTACCCGTGGGGACGGCCGTCCAACTGCGCGAGGCAGTGCTGAAGGCGGCCTCGGACGCCGACGCCGTGGTGATGGCCGCGGCGGTCGCGGACTTCCGCCCGGCGGCCTACGCGGCCGGAAAGATCAAGAAGAAGGACGGCGAGGACCCCGAACCCGTCGTCCTGGTCCGGAATCCGGACATTCTCGCGGAGATCTCGGCCGATCGTGCCCGAGAGGGCCAGGTGGTCGTCGGCTTCGCGGCCGAGACGGACGACGTCCTCGCCAACGGCCGTACGAAGCTGCGGCGCAAGGGATGCGATCTGCTGGTCGTCAACGAGGTGGGCGAGCGCCGGACCTTCGGTTCCGAGGAGAACGAGGCCGTGGTGCTGGGCGCCGACGGCAGCGAGACCCTGGTGCCGCACGGGCCCAAGGAGGCGCTGGCCGAGATCGTATGGGATCTGGTTGCCAGCCGCTTCGCCTGAATGGTTCAGTCGACCCGACAGATCTCTGACATCCCTCCTACCTCGTACTTTCAAGGCATGGCGCCCTGGCGCACACCCCTCGTGATTGGGCAGAATGCCTGTGCCGCAGGTCACGGAGGATCCGAGAGGCGAGACGGAGGGGCCGATGGACGAGTCCGACCGATAAACTGTTCCTGGACGAGACCGGGCGCAGCTCCCGAGCCGTCCGCCAATGATCAGCCAGCAGCCGCTGCAACCACAGGGAGCGTTGTGTCCCGTCGCCTTTTCACCTCGGAGTCCGTGACCGAAGGTCACCCCGACAAGATCGCTGACCAGATCAGCGACACGATTCTCGACGCGCTTCTGCGCGAAGACCCGACGTCCCGGGTCGCCGTCGAGACGCTGATCACCACCGGCCTGGTCCATGTGGCCGGCGAGGTCACTACCAAGGCCTACGCGCCCATCCCGCAACTGGTGCGCGACAAGATCCTGGAGATCGGCTACGACTCCTCGAAGAAGGGCTTCGACGGCGCCTCCTGCGGAGTGTCGGTGTCGATCGGCTCGCAGTCGCCGGACATCGCGCAGGGCGTGGACACCGCGTACGAGCAGCGTGTCGAGGGCGATGAGGACGAACTCGACAAGCAGGGCGCCGGCGACCAGGGCCTGATGTTCGGCTACGCGACGGACGAGACCCCGGAGCTGATGCCGCTCCCGATCCACCTCGCGCACCGTCTGTCGAAGCGCCTGTCCGAGGTCCGCAAGAACGGGACGATCCCGTACCTGCGCCCCGACGGCAAGACCCAGGTCACCATCGAGTACGACGGCGACAAGGCGGTCCGCCTGGACACCGTCGTCGTCTCCTCGCAGCATGCGAGCGACATCGACCTGGACTCCCTCCTCGCCCCCGACATCCGCGAGTTCGTGGTGGAGGTCGAGCTGAAGGCCCTCCTCGACGACGGCATCAAGCTGGAGACCGAGGGCTACCGCCTGCTGGTCAACCCGACCGGCCGGTTCGAGATCGGCGGCCCGATGGGTGACGCGGGCCTCACCGGCCGCAAGATCATCATCGACACGTACGGTGGCATGGCCCGGCACGGCGGCGGCGCCTTCTCGGGCAAGGACCCGTCCAAGGTCGACCGCTCCGCTGCCTACGCCATGCGCTGGGTCGCGAAGAACGTCGTCGCCGCGGGCCTGGCCTCGCGCTGCGAGGTCCAGGTCGCGTACGCGATCGGCAAGGCCGAGCCGGTGGGCCTGTTCGTGGAGACCTTCGGCACGGCCAAGGTCGACGCCGAGAAGATCGAGGCCGCGATCACGACGGTCTTCGACCTCCGTCCGGCCGCGATCATCCGTGACCTCGACCTGCTCCGCCCGATCTACGCCCAGACGGCGGCGTACGGTCACTTCGGCCGCGAGCTGCCCGACTTCACGTGGGAGCGGACGGACCGGGTGGAGGCGCTGCGTAAGGCTGTGGGTCTGTAAGGCCTGTAGCGGACTGCCTGATTTTTGATTGCCGAGGCCCGGCGTCCCGTAGGGGGCGCCGGGCCTCGGCGTGTCTGTCTCACAGGCCGGAGAAATGGCTGGCGGGGCGGGGGCGCGGCTTCGTACCGTGGTGATCTCCCGGTGCGCAGGCCGCGGTTGCTTCGGTGGAGTGCGTCCCTCGGACGTGCGGTGAATCTGGAATTTCGTGCCGCTGCCGACTGGATCTCGGGAGTTCGGACGCCGCCCGTTGTCAGTGGCGTTTGGTAAGAATGCAGGCGTGAGCAGCGAGAACGGGCAGGGAAGCGGAGAGGGTGGCGGGGCCCGGGGTGGCGACGGGGCGCCGCCCGAGCAGCTTGCGTTGATTCGGGAGAGTGTTCGGCAGGCCAAGGCGCCGCGGGCCAAGCCCCGGACCTGGCGGGGGGCCGCGCTGGCCAAGGAACTGCCCGTCGCGCGGGTGCTGGTCGACAAGGGTGTGCTGCATCTTGACCGGTACTTCGACTATGCCGTGCCCGAGGAGCTGGACGCCGACGCGCAGCCGGGGGTGCGGGTGCGGGTCAGGTTCGGTGCGGGGCGGCATCGGGTGCGGGACGGGCGCCGTGAGGGCGGGGGGCTCATCGACGGGTTTCTCGTCGCGCGGCTCGCCGAGTCCGACTACTCCGGGCCGCTGGCCGCGCTGGCACAGGTCGTGTCGCCCGAGGTGGTGCTGAGCGAGGAGCTGCTCTCGCTGGCGCGGGCCGTTGCCGACCGGTACGCGGGAAGCCTTGCCGATGTGCTGCAACTGGCCGTACCGCCGCGGAACGCCCGGGCCGAGAAAGCGGCCTCGGCTGTGGCACTGCCCGTGGCCGGGGCGCCGGATGCCGGGTCCTGGGGGCGGTACGAGCGAGGGGGCGCGTTTCTTGAGGCGCTCGCCTCCGGGAGTGCGCCGCGCGCCGTGTGGAACGCCCTGCCCGGACCCGAGTGGAGCGAGGAACTGGCGCGGGCCGTCGGTGCGACGCTCGCCTCCGGGCGCGGGGCGCTCGTTGTCCTGCCGGACGGGCGGGCCGTCGGGCGGGTCGACGCTGCCCTGACTGCGCTCCTGGGGGAGGGGCGGCACGCCGTGCTCACCGCCGACGCAGGACCCGAGAAGCGGTACCGGGAGTGGGTCGCCGTGCGGCGGGGGGCCGTACGGGCGGTGATCGGGACCCGGGCCGCCATGTTCGCGCCCGTCCGAGATCTGGGGCTCGTCGCACTCTGGGACGACGGGGACGACAGCCACAGTGAGTTGCACGCCCCGCAGCCGCATGCGCGTGAGGTGCTGTTGCTGCGGGCAGCGCAGGACAAGTGCGCGTTTCTGCTGGGGAGTTGGAGCTGCACGGTAGAGGCCGCACAGCTCGTCGAAAGCGGGTGGGCCCGGCCGTTGGTCGCCGGCCGGGAGCAGGTGCGGTCGGCCGCCCCGCTCGTACGGACCGTGGGTGACGGGGATCTCGCCCGGGACGAGGCCGCCCGGGCCGCACGGCTGCCGACCCTCGCCTGGCAGGCGGTGCGGGACGGGCTGAAGCACGGGCCGGTACTGGTGCAGGTGCCCCGACGGGGATACGTACCGCGGCTGGCCTGTGCCCGGTGCCGGGAACCCGCTCGGTGCCGGCACTGCGCCGGGCCCTTGGAAGCGCGGGACGCCGGGGCACCGTGGTGCGCGTGGTGCGGGCGGGAGGAGACCGGCTGGCACTGTTCGGAGTGCGGCGGGTTCCGGCTGCGGGCGCAGGTCGTGGGCGCGCGGCGGACAGCCGAGGAGCTGGGGCGGGCGTTTCCGGCCGTGCCGGTGCGGACCTCCGGGCGCGAGCATGTGCTGGACACGGTGCCGGGGACGCCCGCGCTCGTCGTCAGCACGCCCGGCGCCGAGCCTGTCGCCGAGGGCGGATACGCGGCTGCGCTGCTACTGGACGGCTGGGCCATGCTCGGGCGCCCCGACCTGCGGGCCGGGGAGGATGCGCTGCGGCGGTGGATGGCGGCTGCGGCGCTGGTCCGGGGGCAGGGCTCGCGCGGGGAGGGGGCGCCAGGGGGGACGGTCGTCGTGGTCGCCGAGCCAACCCTGCGGCCGGTGCAGGCGCTGGTGCGATGGGATCCCGTCGGGCATGCCGTGCGGGAGCTCGCGGAGCGTGCCGAGCTCGGGTTTCCGCCGGTGTCCCGGATGGCGTCCGTGGCCGGGACCGCAGAGGCCGTCGCCGGGTTCCTTGCCGGGGCCGAACTGCCGGGTGACGCCGAGGTGTTGGGGCCGGTGCCGTTGCCGGTCACGGCGGCGGGGCGGCCCCGTAGGGCGGGATCACCCCCGCCGGGGGAGCAGTGGGAGCGGGCACTGGTCAGGGTGCCCCCGGGCAGCGGCGCGGCGCTGGCCACGGCGCTGAAGGCGGCGCAGGCCGCGCGGATGGCTCGGGCGGGGCGGGGCGGGGAGGAGAGCGTGTGGGTGCGGATCGATCCGCCTGACATCGGGTGAGAGCTGGGCTTGGGGTGGGACTGCGTTTGAGCGAGGGCGGGGCTGGGCGTCGGGTGAGACCGGATGGGTGGGAGGCCGGGCGTCGGGTGGGGACCCGGCAAGCGGTGGGGGGCGGCGTTGGGCGGGGGCCGGTATTAGGCGATGGTCGGGTATGGGGGGACCATGCAGCCGGGGCGGGGCAGGCACGCCTCTGCCCTCCCGGGGGTGGTACGGGAGGGCAGAGGGTGGGGTGGGCGGTGGTTCGGGTCAGCCGTTGCGTGGGCCGGGGAAAGCCGTGGGCCTCACCTCGTCGCGGAGGGTCGGGCTGCCCGCTGTCGGCTGAGTCGGCATTGAGCGGGCCGCGGGGACCGTCGGCACCGTGGGGAGGCCGGTGCCGACGCCGCTGACCGTGCCCACGCCGACCGTGCGG
Organism: Streptomyces sp. NBC_00576; assembly: GCF_036345175.1. Lineage (NCBI taxonomy): Bacteria > Bacillati > Actinomycetota > Actinomycetes > Kitasatosporales > Streptomycetaceae > Streptomyces > Streptomyces sp. NBC_00576. The sequence continues at coordinate 9,259,806 of NZ_CP107780.1, forward strand.
GTGGTCGAGGTCTCCGTGGCGCGCTCGGCGTCGGCCGCAGCCTGGGCGGCGGCCCGGCGGGCCCCGTAACGGCGGTGGACGGCCTGCTTGGTGACCCCGAGTGCGGAGCCCACCGCGTCCCACGAGAAGCCGAGTGAGCGGTCGAAGTCCACGGCGGCCGTGACCAGGGTTTCGACGCTGTCCCGCAGTTCCTGGGCGAGGCGGACGGTCGGGGCGGGGGCGCGTCCGTAGACGACGAAGCCCGTGGAGGGGCCGGAGCGGCGCGGGCGGTAGACGTTGCCCAACTGGGCGGTCAGGGTGCGCAGTGCGTCCACCTGCCGGCGGACCCGCTCGATGTCCCGCACCAGCAAGTGCAGGCTGGCCCGAGCCTGGGCGTCGTGGGTTGCGTGGTCGGCCATGAACAAGCCTCTCGAACCGGCGTTGAAAAGGAAGGGCCGCGCGGTCTGCGGCCCGTTGTGGTCAACTCTTTCTTGACCAACGCGATTTTGCGTGTGTGGTCACGGTGCGGGGGCGTAGGGGCATATGCGTACGCCCCCTGGGTTGTGCGGTCATAGACTGGTGCGCTGCCCGCAGAAACCCGTCCGAGAGGCCCCCGCCCACCCATGAGGCTTGTCTTCGCTGGTACCCCTGAGGTCGCCGTTCCCGCTCTGGATGCCCTGATCGGGTCGGGACGGCATGAAGTGGTCGCCGTCGTCACGCGGCCCGACGCGCCTGCCGGGCGGGGGCGCAGGCTGGTCGCCAGTCCCGTGGCCCAGCGGGCCGAGGAGGCCGGGATCGAGGTGCTGAAGCCCGTCAGGCCCAGGGACGAGGAGTTCCTCGCGAGGCTGAGCGAGATCGGGCCCGACTGCTGTCCCGTGGTCGCGTACGGGGCCCTGCTGCCCCGCGTCGCCCTCGACATCCCCGCCCACGGCTGGGTCAACCTGCACTTCTCGCTGCTGCCGGCCTGGCGCGGCGCCGCGCCCGTACAGCACTCGATCATGGCCGGCGACGAGATCACCGGGGCCTCCACCTTCCTCATCGAGGAGGGCCTCGACTCCGGCCCCGTCTACGGCACGGTGACCGAGACGGTCCGGCCCACCGACACCAGCGGCGACCTGCTGACGCGGCTCGCCTTCGCCGGCTCAGGGCTGCTGGCCGCGACGATGGACGGTATCGAGGACGGCACCCTGAAGGCCGTACCGCAGCCCGTCGACGGCATCACCCTCGCGCCGAAGATCACCGTCGAGGACGCCCACGTCGACTGGTCCGTGCCCGCCCTCCGGGCCGACCGGATCGTGCGCGGGTGCACTCCCGCGCCCGGTGCCTGGACCGTGTTCCGGGGCGAGCGGCTCAAGCTCATCCACGTCACACCCGTGCCCGAGCGCACCGATCTCGCGCCCGGTGTGCTCTCCGTCGGCAAGAACAACGTGTACGTCGGCACCGGGTCGTATGCCGTGGAGCTGCTGTGGGTGCAGGCACAGGGCAAGAAGCCCATGCGCGCCGCCGACTGGGCGCGGGGCGTGCGGATCGCCGACGGCGAGGCTCTCGGGGCCTGACGCCCTCTCTTCCCCGCCCTGACACGACGTACGCTGGAATCCGCAACCCTTTTCCCGTATCCGGAGCACCTTTTTCGTGAGCGAGCAGCCTCGCCGGCCCCACAAGCCCGGCAAGCCCTACCGTCGGCCCCAGAAGGACCCCGTCCGCATCCTCGCCTTCGAGGCGCTGCGAGCCGTGGACGAGCGGGACGCGTACGCCAATCTGGTGTTGCCGCCGCTGCTTCGGGCGGCCCGGGCGAAGGGGGATTTCGACGGGCGGGACGCGGCTCTCGCGACCGAGCTGGTGTACGGGACGCTGCGTCGGCAGGGAACCTACGATGCCGTCATCAGTAAATGTGTCGACCGGCCGCTGCGCGAGGTCGATCCGCCGGTCCTCGATGTGCTGAGCCTCGGCGTGCACCAGCTGCTCGGGACGCGGATCCCCTCGCACGCCGCCGTGTCCGCCTCCGTCGAACTGGCCCGGGTCGTGCTCGGTGACGGGCGGGCCAAGTTCGTCAACGCCGTGCTGCGCAAGGTCGCCCAGCACGATCTCGACGGCTGGATCGAGCGGGTCGCGCCGCCCTACGACGAGGATCCCGAGGACCATCTCGCCGTCGTGCACTCACATCCCCGGTGGGTCGTCTCCGCGCTGTGGGATTCGCTGGGGGGCGGCCGGGCCGGGATCGAGGAGCTGCTCGCCGCCGACAACGAGCGGCCCGAGGTCACGCTCGTCGCGCGGCCCGGGCGGTCCACCACGGACGAGCTGCTCCAGGAGGAGGCCGCGGTGCCGGGGCGCTGGTCGCCGTACGCCGTGCGGCTCGCCGAAGGCGGGGAACCCGGGGCCATCGATGCCGTACGGGACGGGCGGGCGGGCGTGCAGGACGAGGGCAGTCAGCTCGTCGCACTCGCCCTGGCCAATGCCCCGATCGACGGGCCCGACAAGGCCTGGCTCGACGGGTGTGCCGGGCCCGGCGGCAAGGCCGCGCTGCTCGCCGCTCTCGCCGCGGAGCGGGGTGCGCTACTGGTCGCCTCCGAGAAGCAGCCGCACCGGGCCGGGCTGGTCGCGAAGGCGCTGGCCGGCAATCCCGGCCCCTATCAGGTCGTCGTCGGGGACGGGACCAGGCCGCCGTGGCGGGCCGGCAGTTTCGACCGGGTACTGATGGACGTGCCGTGCACCGGGCTCGGGGCGCTGCGCAGGCGGCCCGAGGCCCGCTGGCGGCGGCGGCCCGAGGACCTGGACGGCTTCGCGCCGCTCCAGCGCGCGCTGCTGACCACCGCGCTGGAGTCGGTCCGTGTCGGCGGGATCGTCGGCTACGCCACCTGCTCGCCGCACCTCGCGGAGACCAGGGCCGTCGTCGACGACTTGCTCAAGCAGCACCCGAACACCGAACTCGTCGACGCCCGGCCGCTGTTGGAGGGCGTGACCGACCTCGGCGACGGTCCCGACGTACAGCTGTGGCCGCATCTGCACGGGACCGACGCCATGTATCTGGCCCTCATCCGCCGGACGGGGTGACCTCCGCCGCTCGTGCAGGTTCGTCGCCGTTCTGCCTGGTGGTTGCCGGCCGCTGCGTGACAGCAAGGACCCGAGCGGACCAGTGTTGACGTTCTCAACCGAGGAACTCACCGCGTTCATCGCTGGCGCCTGCGCTGGCGAGTTCGAGTCGGGCTACTAGATGGCGCAACGGTTGGTGACATGGAACTGGACCTCCCTCAAGCCCAGCAAGATGGATGAAGTGATGGCCGTTGACCTGAACTACGCGGCGCTTGCTGCGCAGGACAAGAGACTGGCTGACGCAATCGGGCGCGGGCGGATCATCTCGCACCATGCCATCCACCACCCGCACGGCGTGCTGTTCACGTTCATCGTCGACGGGTAGTGAGCCGATAGTCTGCGTGACGAAGAGCGCCCCACCTCCCCCGTGGTCGGGCGCTCTTCGCGTGCAAGATCACCTGGTGGATCGTCCGCATTTCTATGTGGCCCCTGGAGCGCACTCGTGCCAGTCTGAACCTTTGGCCTAGGGCACCCGTACGGGCGCTGACCTGCGACTTTGGCCGCCTGTTGGCCCCTATTTCGGAACGCTTGACACTAGGTGATCCACCCAGTCCCTCGTATGTGAATGCGCTGGTCAGGCCAAATATCGAGGCGCCGAAGATCGCTTCCCGCGCACATCAAGATCGTTTCCCAGCGCCCAGGTGGGGCTGCGGCTCGCTGACATGTCCGTGGACCCGTTCGCCGACTACCACCTCATCTACGCGGTCGCCCTGATCGCCCCGTCCCTGGTCTCCGCAGGTCCCTGCACCACGAACTCGATCGACACCAGTCTGGAATCGGATCGCGCGATCCCGGTCCAGGAGGTGGAGACCATGCTCCGCACCATCGCCGTGGGCCTCGACGGCTCGCCCGAGAGCCGCGCCACCTCCCTGCCGGTCGTCCACAGCTGGAACCCGCCGCCCTACTACGCCCACGACCTCTCCTCCGACCTCGAACTCCACACCGAGCCGGCCCGGCAGGAAGCCGCCACCCTCACCGAGGTCTTGCGCCCTTGGCGGCAGAAGTTCCCCGCCGTCGAGGTCGTCGAGGAGTCCCGTTACGGAACGGCCGCCATTCACCTGGTCGACGCCTCCCGCGAGACCTCCCTGGTCGTCGTCGGCCACCGCCCCCGTCGCCGTCGTCCCGCACGGCTGACACGCTCCCGAGGAGGAGAGAAACCATGAAGGCAGCAGTCGTACGAGCCTTCGGCGAGCCCCTGGTCATCGAGGAGCGCCCTGATCCCGAGCCCGGCCCCGGACAGGTCCGTATCCGGGTCGAGGCCTCCGGACTGTGCCACACCGACATACACGCCGCCCGCGGAGACTGGCCGGTCAGGCCGAGCCCGCCGTTCGTCCCCGGCCACGAGGGCGTCGGCCTCGTCGAGGCCCTCGGCGACGGCGTCACGCACCTCGCACCGGGGCAGCGCGTCGCCGTGCCCTGGCTGGGCAGGACGTGCGGGCGGTGCGAGTACTGCCTGTCCGGCCGGGAGACGCTGTGCCAGCGGCAGATCAACACCGGATACGGGTGCGACGGCGGGTACGCCGAGAAGATGCTCGCCTGGGCCGACTTCGCCCAGCCGGTGCCCGACGGCATCAACGCCCTGGAGGCCGCCCCGCTGTCCTGCGCCGGCGTCACCACGTACAAGGCCCTCAAGGTCGCCGACGTCAAGCCGACCCAGCTCGTAGCCATCTCCGGTGTCGGAGGACTGGGCCACTTGGCGGTGCAGTACGCGAAGATCGCCGGGGCGCGGGTGGCGGCGATCGACGTCACGGACGAGAAGCTCGAACTCGCCGCGGAACTCGGCGCCGACCTCGTCATCGACGCCCGCAAGCAGGACCCGGGAGAGGTTCTCCAGCGCTACGGCGGTGCGCATGCCGCCATCGCGCTGGCGGTGAACGAGGCGGCGTTCTCGGCGGCGTACGCCGGGCTGCGGCGCGGCGGGAAGCTCGTGATGGTGGCCCTGCCGGCGCACGGCACGATCCAGGTCCCGATCTTCGACACCGTGCTGAACGGCACCTCGGTGATCGGCTCCATCGTGGGTACCCGGCAGGACCTGGCCGAGGTCTTCCAGCTCCACGCGGCAGGCCGCACCAGGGTCATCTACGAGACACGGCCGCTCGCGCGCGTCAATGAGTCCATCGACGAGGTGCTGCGCGGCGAGATCAAGGCGCGGATCGTCTTCGACATGGCTGCGGGAAGGTGAGGACGATGGAACTCCCCCTGGTCGTGGGAGTCGACGGTTCCGAGCCGAGTCTGCGCGCCGTGGACTGGGCGGCCGACGAGGCCGCCCTTCGCGGGGTGCCACTGCGGCTGGTGTACGCCTCGCTGTGGGAGCTCCCCCACTCTCGGCTGCGCTCGAGCGGGGGGACCCCCATCGAGGGTCCCGCCCTCGCCACGGGGCTTGGCAGGTCCTCGGAGCAGGTGCTGGCCGACACCATCGTCGAGGCCGCCGCGAAGCGCGCCCACCGCCGCGAGGTGGACGTGAAGATCTCCACCGAGGTGCTGCCCGAAGAGCCGGTGCCCGCTCTGCTGCGTGAGGGTCGTACCGCTTCGGCGCTGGTCCTGGGCTCGCGCGGCCGCGGCGGCATCGCCGAGCTGCTGCTCGGCTCGGTCAGCCTCGCGGTCGCCGCCCGCGCCGACTGCCCGGTGATCGTGCTGCGCGGCAGCCACGACAACCAGGCGGAGTCCGCGATGCGTGGGCCCGTCGTGCTGGGGGTCGGCGAGGAGCCGGAGAACTCGGCGGCCGTTCGCTTCGCCTTCCAGGAGGCGGCGGAACGCCGGGTGCCACTGGAGGCCGTACGCGCCTGGAGGTGCCCCGGGTACCAGACCACCGACCACCCTCTTATGGCCGGCGAACCCGCCCGGCTCCACGAGGAGCGGGCCGTTCAGACCCTGGACGCGGCGCTGCGGGAGGCCCCGGAGAGTGTGGAACTGCACCGACGTACCGCCGAAGGCCCCGCCCGCAAGGTGCTGCTCGACGCCTCGGCCGGCGCCGGCCTGCTCGTCGTCGGCGCCCGGCCGCGCCACGGCCACTTCGGACTCCAGCTCGGCCGGGTCGCCCACGCGGTCCTGCACCACTCCGCCTGCCCGGTGGCCGTCGTACCCCAACGGGCATGACCGGCTCAGAGCGCCACCGTGTGCGCGACGCGCGGGTTCACGTGCTCCGAGACGCGTTTGAACGTGGCGCCCTTCGAACACCACGACGAGCGGGCGCCCTCGGTTCACGCCCCTTCCCGAAGCCTGACTCGCCTCGATGACTTGCGGAGTCACCATGCTCAAGGTCGAACACCGGAACAGCACCGTACTGACCGACGAGGAACTGCGCACCCTGGACGCCCACTGGCGAGCCGCCAACTACCTGGCCGTCGGCCAGATCTATCTGATGGCCAATTCGCTCCTCACCGAACCCCTCACCGCCGCCCACATCAAGCCACGGCTGCTCGGCCACTGGGGCACTTCCCCGGGCCTCAACCTCGTGTACACGCACCTCAACCGGGTGATCAAGGATCGCGGTCTCGACGCGCTGTGCGTATGGGGTCCCGGCCACGGCGGGCCGGCGGTGCTCGCGAACTCCTGGCTGGAGGGCAGCTACAGCCAGACCTACCCGGACGTCTCGCGGGACGCGGCGGGTATGGACCGGCTCTTCCGGCAGTTCTCGTTCCCCGGCGGCGTGCCCAGCCATGTCGCGCCGGAGACGCCGGGCTCGATCCACGAGGGCGGCGAGCTGGGCTACTCGCTAGCGCACGCGTACGGGGCCGCCTTCGACAACCCTGATCTGCTGGTCGCCTGTGTGATCGGTGACGGAGAGGCGGAGACCGGGCCACTGGCCGCGTCCTGGCACTCCAACAAGTTCCTCGACCCGGTGCACGACGGCGCGGTCCTGCCGATCCTGCACCTCAACGGCTACAAGATCGCCAACCCGACGGTGCTCTCCCGCCTTCCGGAGTCCGAACTCGACGAACTGCTGCGCGGCTACGGCCACGAGCCGATCCACGTCACCAGCGACGACCCGCACCAGGTACACCGCGCCATGGCCGACGCCTTCGACCAGGCACTGGACCGCATCGCCCTGATGCAGAGCGCGGCCCGCGAGGACGGTGTGGCCGAGCGCGTGCACTGGCCCATGATCGTGCTGCGCACCCCGAAGGGCTGGACGGGACCCGGTGAGGTCGACGGCGTCCCGGTCGAGGGCACCTGGCGCGCCCACCAGGTCCCGCTGTCCGGCGTACGCGAAAACCCCCAGCACCTGCGGCAGTTGGAGACCTGGCTGCGCTCGTACCGTCCCGAGGAGTTGTTCGGCGCCGACGGGCGGCCCGCCGCCGACGTCCTCGCCTGCATTCCCGAGGGGACCCGCCGGCTGGGCGCCAACCCGCACGCCAACGGCGGCCTGCTCGTGCGCGACCTGCCCATGCCGTCCCTGGACCCCTTCGCCGTCCCCGTCGACAAGCCGGGCGCCACCCTGCACGAGCCCACAAGGGTCCTCGGCGACCTCCTCGAACAGGTCATGAGGGATACGTCGGAACGGCGCGACTTCCGCCTGGTGGGCCCGGACGAGACCGCGTCCAACCGGCTGGATGCCGTCTTCAACGCCAGCGGCAAGGCCTGGCAGGCCCAGATCCTCCAGGTGGACGAGCACCTCGACCGGCACGGCCGGGTGATGGAGATCCTCTCCGAACACCTCTGCCAGGGCTGGCTGGAGGGGTATCTCCTCACCGGCCGGCACGGACTGTTCTCGTGCTACGAGGCGTTCGTCCACATCGTCGACTCGATGGTCAACCAGCACATCAAGTGGCTGAGGACATCGAGGGAGTTGGCCTGGCGGGCTCCGATCGCCTCCCTCAACTACCTGCTCACCTCGCACGTCTGGCGTCAGGACCACAACGGCTTCTCGCACCAGGACCCAGGGTTCGTCGACCATGTCCTCAGCAAGAGCCCCGAGGTCGTACGGGTCTATCTGCCGCCGGACGCCAACACCCTGCTGTCCGTGGCGGATCACGCCCTGCGCAGCCGTGACTACGTGAACGTGATCGTCGCGGGCAAGCAGCCCTGCTTCGACTGGCTGTCGATGGACGAGGCCCGCGCCCACTGCGCCCGCGGTGCCGGGATCTGGGACTGGGCGGGCACCGAGAACGGCGGCGAACCGGACGTCGTCCTCGCCTGCGCCGGAGACGTGCCCACCCTGGAGGTACTGGCAGCCGCCCAGTTGCTGCGCGACCACCTGCCCCAACTCGCCGTCCGCGTCGTCAACGTCGTCGACCTGGCCCGGCTGCTGCCGCGCGAGGAACACCCGCACGGAATGGGCGACTTCGAGCACGACGGCCTGTTCACCACCGACAAGCCGGTGATCTTCGCCTACCACGGCTACCCCTGGCTGATCCACCGCCTCGCCTACCGCCGCACCGGCCACGCCAACCTGCACGTGCGCGGCTACAAGGAGATGGGCACCACGACCACCCCGTTCGACATGGTCGTCCGCAACGACATGGACCGCTACCGCCTCGTCATGGATGTCATCGACCGCGTCCCCGGCCTCGCCGTCCGCGCCGCCGCCGTACGCCAGCAGATGGCCGACGCCCGCACCCGCCACCACGCCTGGATCCGCGAGCACGGTACCGACCTGCCCGAGGTCACCGACTGGACCTGGACAGCCTGAACACCCCTGCTCCGCGAAGGAGCTCAACGCCATGACCGTACGCGTCGGCATCAACGGCTTCGGCCGCGGGCCGACACGTCGGTCCAGCCCTCGACCGGGCGGAGACGGGCACCCAGGACGTCGAGGTGGTCGCCGCCAACGACATCGCCCCGGCCGCGACCCTCGCCCACCGCGGCGTCATCGGCGACCCCGCGTCCTGCGTCTTCGACCCGGCGCTGACGCAGGCGAACGGCAATCTGGTCAAGGTCTTCGGCTGGTACGACAACGAGTGGGGCTACACCAACCGGCTCCTGGACCTCACGGCGCTGGTGGCCGACGACTGAGGACTCCGACCCGTAAACCGGCGTCACCGTCACCGTCACCGTCACCCCGCCCGGGCCCACGCCCGCACCCGAGATGTCCGTCGGGTGCCGGCGTGGGCCCGTCGCGCGTGCGGGACCGGGCTCCAGGGCCGATCGGCCCCCAAAGCACCCCCGGACAGCCCATGCGGTCACTGCCCGATCCGCTGGATGCTCGAAGTGTCAGAAGGCTTTGGAGGAGACCCACGATGACGTATGACACGCTCAGCCGACCCACGGTCCATGCCCTGCTCTCGGACGGCACCACCGTGTGTATACGTCCTGTGCGGCCGGGTGATCACGAGCAGCTGCAGGGGCTCTACGAGGAGATGTCCGCGGAGAATCTGCGGCTGCGGTTCTTCGCGGCGAGCCGGCGTTCCGCAGCGATGGCCGCCGACCGGGCCTGTATGCCGCCGCGCCCCGGACACCGGGCGTTGATGGCCGAGTCGAAGGACCAGGTGATCGGCCTGGCCGAGTACGAGGCCGGTGACGACGCGGCCACGGCCGAGATCTCCGTCGCGGTGGCCGACGGACTGCACCACCGGGGCGTCGGCACTCTCCTGGTCGAGCATCTGGTCTCCGCCGCCCGTGCGGACGGCATCACCACGTTCACGGCCGACGCGCTCTCCGAGAACCACGAAGTGCTTCGGCTCTTCGCCGATCTGGGTCTGCGCACCGCACGCCGTTTCGAGGGTCCGGAGGTGCGCTGCGTCATCGAACTGGACGAGCCGGCCGAGGACGACGGCTATCTCTCCGCCGTCGAGGCCCGCGGCCGGGCCGCCGACGTGGCCAGCCTGGAGCCGCTGCTGCGACCGGACGCGATCGCGGTGGTCGGCGCCGGGCGCAGGCCCGGATCGGTGGGGCGGGCTCTCCTGCACCATCTGCACGAGGGCGGCTTCACCCGGCGGCTCTTCGCGGTGAACCCCCGTGCCACGTCGATCCTCGGCGTGCCGTCCCACCCCTCGGTCAGCGCGCTGCCCAAGGTCCCGGATCTCGCGGTCCTCGCGGTGCCCGCGGCAGCCGTCGCCGCCACCGCGGAGGAGTGCGGCAAGGCCGGAGTACGGGCACTGCTCGTCGTATCGGCCGGCCTCGACAGCCGGCAGGCGGAAGCACTCATGGCAGCCTGCCGCACGTACGGCATGCGGCTCGTCGGACCCAACTGCCTCGGCATCACCAACACCGACCCGGCACTCTCCCTCGACGCCACCTTCGCGGCGGACCATCCGCGCCCCGGCACGGCGGGCGTCGCCGTGCAGTCCGGCGGCGTCGGCATCGCCCTCCTCGACGGACTGTCCCGGCTCGGCATCGGTGTCTCGTCCTTCGCCTCGCTCGGCGACAAGTACGACGTCAGCGGCAACGACATGCTCCAGTGGTGGGAGAGCGACGACCGCACCGAACTCGCCCTGCTGCACCTGGAGTCCTTCGGCAACCCGCGGGCGTTCTCCCGTACCGCCCGGCGCGTGACCCGCCGTATGCCCGTGCTGACGGTCGACGCCGGCCGTACCGACGCCGGCCGTCGCGCCGCCGCCTCGCACACCGCGGCCGCCGCGACCCCCACCATGACCCGGCAGGCGCTGTTCACCCAGGCCGGCATCACCGCCACCCGCTCGGTGGGTGAACTCCTCGAAACCGCCGCCCTGTTGCACTCCCAGCCGCTGCCGGCCGGGACCCGGGTGGCGATCGTCACCAATGCGGGTGGCGCGGGTGTCCTGGCCGCGGACGCCTGCGCGGAAGCGGGGCTGTCGCTTCCGCCGCTCACGCCCTCGGTGGTCGAAAGCCTGTATGCCGTATTGCCCGACGGTGCCACCGCGGGCAACCCCGTCGACGTCACCGCCGCCGTCACGGAGGAGCAGCTCGGGGACTGCGTGGACCGGATCATGCGGCACCCGGGTATCGACGCTGTCCTGCTGGCCCTCGTCCCCACGGCCGTCGCGGCGGCGACCGGCGACGACCTCGTGCGGGCTCTCACCAGCGGCCCCGCACGCCGAGCCCTTCCGGTCGCCGTCGTACGCCTGGAGCAGGACCTGCCCGTAAGGCTGCTGCCGGCCACGGAGGGCGGTGCGATCCCCTCGTACGCCGAACCCGGTGCGGCAGCACGTGCGCTGGCCCATGCCGCTCACCGCGCGGCCTGGTTGAGCCGGGCGGCGGGCACGATCCCGGAGCTCGCACAGGTCGACACGGCCCGGGCCCGCACGGTCGCCGAGACGTACCTCGCCGCCCACCCGGACGGCGGCTGGCTCGACCCGCGCACCTGCGCCGAACTCCTCACCTGCTACGGCATTCCCCAGCTCCCGTGGTCCTGGGCGCAGACGGAGGACGACGCCGTCATCGCGGCCGAACGGCTGTGCGGCCCCGACGGCCGGGTGGTCATGAAGGCCCACTGGCCCGGCCAGCTCCACAAGACCGAACAGCACGCCGTGCACCTCGATCTCGAAGGAGAGGCCCAAGTCCGGGCCGCCTTCCGGGACTTCGAGACACGGTTCGCCGGCCTGATGACCGGCGTGGTCGTCCAGCCACTGGCCGCACGCGGCACCGAACTGTTCGCGGGAGTCGTGCAGGACGAGGTCTTCGGCCCGCTCGTACTGTTCGGACTCGGCGGCACCGCGACCGAGGTCCTGGCCGACCATGCCGCCCGCCTCGCCCCGCTGACCGACCTCGACGTCCACGACCTGATCACCGCACCGCGCTGCGCACCGCTCCTGTTCGGCGCGCACGGCAGCGGACCCGTCGACCTCCAGGGTCTGGAGCATCTGCTGCTACGTCTGTCCCGCCTGGCGGGCGACCTGCCGCAGCTCGCCGAGGCCGACTTCAACCCCGTCCTCGCGACGCCCGATTCGGTCACCGTGCTCGACGCACGAGTCCGCCTGCTGCCGCGCACGGCTCAGGACCCCTATCTGCGCCGACTGCGCTGAGGCGGAACGGACATGAAGCACAACAAGGTCGGCACCGTGATGACCACCGAGGTCGTCCGTGCCGCGTACGGCACCCCCGTTCAAGGAGGTGGCACGACTCCTCGCCGAGCACCGCATCAGCGGACTGCCGGTGGTGGACGAGGACGAGAAGGTCATCGGGGTGGTCTCCGAAACCGACCTGATGGTCCGGCAGGCCGAGACGCCCACCCCCTACGGGCCGCAGCGCCGCTTCCGGCTCGCCGCGGCGCGGCGTCGCCGACGACTGGCTGCGCAAACTCTGAGCCGCACAACCTATGAGAGGAGGCGGACCGCCATGCCCAGCAGTGTGTTGGTCGCCTACGGAACGACGAACGGTTCGACCGCGCGGATCGCCGAGGCCGTGGCCGAGGTCCTGCGCAAGGCCGGGCTGACGGTAGATGTGCTGCCCGCCCAGTCCGTGGCGAGCGTGGCGTCGTACGAGGCCGTGGTGGTCGGAGGCGGCGTGTACGCCGGGCGCTGGCAGAAGCACGCCCGCCGCTTCGTCCGCCACCACAGCCGCGCACTGGCCGGACGCCCGCTGTGGATGTTCAGCAGCGGCCCGCTCGACCCCTCGGCCTCGGAGCGGGACATCCCGCCCGTCCCCGGAGTGAAGCGGGCCATGATCCGGCTCGACGCCAGGGAACACGTCACCTTCGGCGGCTGCCTCGATGAGGGAGCGAAGGGATTCATCGCCCGGAAGATCCTCTCCTCCGGCAAGGGCGGAGACTTCCGCGACTTCACGGAGATCGAGGCGTGGGCCACTCGGATCGGCAGTGAACTCGCGGGCGTGTCACAAGGGAGCTGAGCCATGCGGGCTTCCTGGGCGCTGTGTTCGTCGGCTCCGCCGAGTACGACGCCCTGCGGGCCGGGCCGTCCGCATGGAGGACGCGCCCGCAGTCGCTTCATCGAGAGGCTGGCTCCCGTCGGGACACCCCGTGACCGTGCGCGGGACCGGCCCCTGCGGGCGGGGACGGATCAGCGTGGTCAGGGTGGTGGCCGGTGCGGCCGAGGGCAGCGCCACGGTCGTCCGGCAGGAGGCAGCCACGGCGGTCGCGGTCTGCGTGGTGGGCGCGTGGATGGGGGTGCGGACCGTGGCCCGACGCCGTCGGACGGGCGTGTGGGAGCGGGGAGTGGGAGCAGGCAGCGACGGGGCCGTTCTGGAGCCGGTGTTGTGCTTGAAGGAGCGGTCCGCGCCGCCGGGATGCCAACCTGTCTTCGGCCCGATTGACGGCGAGGCCGAGACCCCCGGACAGTACGGTGAAGACAGGGGAACTGGTTCGAGCCGCCTTGTCTGCTGTGTCGGTCGGAGGAAGTCATGAGCGGGGACGATCGCGGCGGTTTTGAGGAGCATGTGCCCAAACTGCGGCTCGACGAACTGCTGGGCGAGCTGCAGGTGCGCATCGACGCGGTGCGCGGGACCCGGGACCGCCTGCACAGCCTGCTGGAGGCCGTCCTCTCGGTCGGCCGGGAACTCGACCTGCCGCAGGTGCTGCGCAGCATCGTCGAGGCCGCGGTGGTGCTGGTGGACGCCGAGTACGGGGCGCTGGGCGTGATCGGCGGTGACCAGAAGCTGTCCGAGTTCCTGACCGTCGGCATCGGCGAAGAGGGGCACTCGGAGATCGGGGCACTGCCCAGCGGGCACGGGCTCCTCGGAGAACTGATCCGGCACCCGGTGCCACTGCGGCTGCCGGAGCTGTCGGAGCATCCGGCGTCGTACGGCTTCCCGGCCAACCATCCGCCGATGCACTCCTTCCTCGGCGTGCCGATCCGGGTGCGCGACGAGGTGTTCGGAAACCTCTACCTCACCGAGAAGCGCAGCGCCAGGGAGTTCGACGTGGAGGACGAGTCCGTCCTGTCGACGCTGGCGGTGGCCGCCGGAGTGGCCATCGAGAACGCCCGGCTGTACGAGGAGACCAGGCTGCGCGAACGCTGGCAGCGGGCCAGCGGCGAGGTCACCAGCATGCTCCTGACCGGTGCGCCGAGCCCGGACGTCCTGGAACTGATCGTCGACGAGGCCCGGAAGATCGTCTCCGCCGATATGGGGCTGATCGCGGAACACGTACCGGGCGAGGAGACACTGCGGCCGGCCCTGGCGGTGGGCCTGGGCCGGGAGGAACGCAACGGTCTGGTGCTGTCCGCGCGGGACGGTTTCGTCGGAGCGGCACTCGGCGCGGCCCAGCCGGTGGTCAGCGTCGACATCGAGCACGATGCGCGCACGGGCGAGGGCGAAGCCCAGTGGGCCGGGCTCGGACCCGTGGTCGCGGTGCCGCTCGGCGCCGGCGGGAAGGCGCGGGGTGTGCTGCTGCTGGGGCGCGTGCCGGGCGGTACGCCGTTCGGCGACGTGGACACCGGGCCGCTGCTCGGGTTCGCCGACCAGGCGGCGCTGGCCCTGGAGCTGGCCGAACGGCGGCGGGACGCGGAACAGATCACCCTGCTCCAAGACCGGGACCGCATCGCCCGCGACCTCCATGACCTCGCCATCCAGCGGCTCTTCGCGGCCGGCATGACCCTGCAGAGCACCCAGCGCTTCATGGAGCACCCCGAGGGCATGGAGCGGCTGTCGCGGACGGTCGACGACCTCGACGACACCATCAAGATCATTCGGTCCACGATCTTCGGACTGCGCACCCACGGCGGGGGCGGGCGGGAGAGCGACGGCTTGCGCGGCCGGGTGTCCGAGGTGGTGAGGGCCTCGGCCACGTCACTCGGATTCCTGCCCGCGCTGCGCATCGAGGGGCTCGTCGAGACCGATGTCCCCGGCGACATCGCCGACCATGCGGTCGCGGTGCTCGGCGAGGCCCTCAGCAACGCCGCCCGGCACTCCGGAGCACAGGCGGTGGACGTCCGGCTTCAGTGCGCCAGGGGCGAGTTGACGCTCACGGTGACGGACGACGGCTGCGGAGTGCCGGGTGACGTCGGGCGCAGCGGGCTGAAGAACATCGAGGAGCGGGCTGTCGTCCTCGGCGGGACGCTGACGCTCGGCCAACGGCAGGACGGCGGTGGCACGCGGCTGGTGTGGCGGGTTCCCGTGCGTGCGGACGGCGACGCGGCCGGAGGCTGACCGTCGAAGGGCGCGGCCCGGCGGAAGGCCCGGACGGCGAGGTGGGGTGGAGCGGGCTCATCGCGTCGGGTGGCCGGTGGAGTCGGGCCGTTCGAGATGGCTGGCCAGGACCGCCGCCTGGACGCGGCGCTGGACGCCGAGTTTGGCCAGCAGCCGGGAGATGTGGTTCTTCACCGTCTTCTCGGACAGGTAGAGCTTCTTGCCGATCTCACGGTTGGTGAGCCCGTCCCCGATGAGCGTGAGGATGTCCCGCTCGCGGGGTGACAGGCCGGCGAGCTCGGGCGCGAGTGCCGGTCCCTCGGTGGGGTCCGCGCGCAGGGAGCGCATCAGGCGGGCGGTCGTCGTGGGGTCCAGCATGGACTGGCCGGAGGCGACCGTGCGGACCGCCGAGACCAGGTCGGAGCCCTTGATCTGCTTGAGCACATAGCCCGCCGCCCCTGCCATGATCGCGTCGAGCAGGGCCTCCTCGTCGTCGAACGACGTCAGCATCAGACAGGCCAGCTCCGGCATCCGGCTGCGCAGCTCGCGGCAGACACTGATCCCGTCACCGTCCGGCAGGCGTACGTCGAGGACGGCCACGTCCGGGCGCAGCGCCGTCCCGCGCGCCAGCGCGTGCTCGGCGCTGTCCGCGTCGCCGACCACCGAGATGTCCGGCTCGGAGTCCAGCAGGTCGGTGAGACCGCGTCGTACGACCTCGTGGTCATCCAGCAGAAAGACCCGGATCGGGTTCTGCTGGGTGAAGGTACGCGCCTCGGCCATGACGACCCCTCGTTCGCTGGTGGACCACAGACCACGGACCACATGCCGACTGTGATGACGATCGTCACCCTTGTGAAGCGGATGCACCAGGGCCGACCGGCCCAACCCGGCGATGGACCCCGGTTCGGCCGGCGGTCATTGCTCCGGGCGGCGAGCCGGGCCCGTGAGCTCGCACTTCACGTCCACCACACCCTCGACGGCCCGCACCAGGCGTGCGGCCACGGGCACCAGAGAGGTGTCCCTGACGCGCCCGGCGAGTGTGACGACCCCCTCCTTCACCTGCACACGCACAGACGAGTACGACGCGGGGAACAGGTACGGCACGACTTCCCTGCGGACCTCCTCGGCGACCTCCTCGTCGTCCCGCAGGAACACCTTCAGGAGATCACCGCGGCTGACAACGCCTTCCAGCCTGCCTGAGTCGTCGACGACGGGGAGCCTCTTGACCTTGGCGTGCGCCATGATGCGGGCGGCCTGCGCGAGGGTCACGTTCGCGTGGACGGTCAGGGCCGGCGACGTCATCAGCTCCTCGGCGGTCACGGCGCCGGCCTTGGCGAGATCGGAGAAACGCCGCAACTGTGTGTCACGGTCGGGGTCGGCGTCGCGGAACTCCTCCTTGTACAGCAGGTCGGCCTCGGAGACGACGCCGACCACCCGGCCCTCGCCCTCGCCTTCGCCCTCCAGAACGGGAAGGGCACTGACGTTCCACTGCTCCATCAGCTGCACGATCTCCTTGAAGTCGGCCCTGCGGCCGATGGAGGCCACGGTGTGGGTCATCACGTCGCTCACGATGTGCGGGGTGCCGTGCACGGTGACTCCTTGATCGGTTCCGACGATTCCATCGTGGCCGGGTCAGTGAGAGCTGCCGCTGCCGTAGGGCGCGTACACGTCCAGCAAGCGGGTCCTCGCCGACCGCAGCCGACGGGCGACGACGTCGCCCACCCACTGGGTCACTGCCATTCCCAGCACGGGATCGGCCCGGCACATGGCCCGTACCGCCTCGGCGTCGAACTCGTATGCGCGCACCGGGCTCGTCGTCTCGGCGCCCAGGCACCAGGCGTGCGGTCCGAACAGCCAGGACCAGCCGACGAGTTCGTTGTGTCCGAGTGTCTCGATGACGGCTGCTCGGCGGCCGGGCACGTGCATGTCGAGGGCGATCGTGCCGGTACGGATGATCCAGAACCGGTCGGCGCGCCCGCCCTCCTTGAAGAGGTGGGTGCCCTGCGGGAACGACACCTCGCGGGCGAGGCGCATCAGCCGTTCGCGGTGATCGGCGGGCAACGCCCGCAGCATGGTGGACGTAGATGTGGATGTAGGGGAAGCGTTCATGGTCCTGCCTCTTCCTGGCGCGCGACCCTGCCGACTCCAATCTCTTCCCATCTCCTGTCCTCCGCCATGGGCCACCCGGCCCCCAGGCCGGGCCGCATGGCATCGGCCAGGGCGATCGGCACGGCCCGTGCTCGTGCCGCGAGGTGCGGGAGGCCGCCGGACCGTGCCCGGCGGGACAGCATCAGGGCCGAAGGGCCCATCACAAGGGCCTGCCCGGCCTCTGCGCCGCTGCTCGTCCCGGTACCAGGCTCAATGGAAGAAGAGAAACCCACGGGCAGCAACACTGGAGGTACGGATCATGCTTCGACATGTCACCGCGGGGATCGACGGTTCTCCCGAAAGCCTGGCCGCCGCGCACTGGGCGGCCCGGGAAGCCACGCGCCGGGGCGCCGCGCTGTGCCTGGTGCATGCCTGGGAGTGGCATCCGCGTCCGGCTGCGTCCGTGCCCGCGGACATGTCCGAACGGGCCCGGGCCGAGGACCTGCCGGAACGGGCGGCGGACAGCATGCGCGCCGCGCACCCAGGTCTGCAGGTCATCGGCCAGGCGCTGGCGGACTCGCCGGTCTCCGCCCTTCTCAAGGCGGCCGAGCAGGCCGAGCTGCTGGTCCTCGGCTCCCGTGGATTCGGCGGCGTCGCGGGGTTCCTGATGGGGTCGGTGTCGCAGCGGGTCGTCGC
Source organism: Streptomyces sp. NBC_00576 (assembly GCF_036345175.1). Taxonomy (NCBI): domain Bacteria; kingdom Bacillati; phylum Actinomycetota; class Actinomycetes; order Kitasatosporales; family Streptomycetaceae; genus Streptomyces; species Streptomyces sp. NBC_00576. The sequence goes on from NZ_CP107780.1 coordinate 9,277,599, forward strand.
CAGGGCCCCCTGTCCCGTGGTGTTGGTGAGGGCGGGCGGGAGCACCGCCGATGAGCACTTCTCGGCACCGGACGGCATCTCCCCGGACGAGATACCCGGGATCCCGTACCGCGATGTCGTCCTCGGTCTCGACACCGGCCGGCCCTGCGACGAGCTGATCGAGTTCGCCTTCGACGCCGCTGGGCGCCGGGGCTCCTCGCTGCGCGTGATCCACGCCTTCAGCCGTCCGCCGGACTTCGCCGTGGCGGACAGGATCGTCCCGGTGAGCGGCCCGGCGCTACAGGCGGAGCACGAGCACGCCGTGGTCGCCGCGCTGCGCCCCTGGTGCGAGAAGTTCCCCGAGGTCGCCGTCACCGAGAGCGTCACCGAAGGACGTGCGGCCGACGAGCTGATCAGCGCCTCGGCCGGCGCGGCCCTCGTCGTGGTGGGACGCCGGATCCGCGAATCTCGTCTCGGTACCCACATCGGCCCCGTCGCACACGCGGCGCTGCATCACGCACCCTGCCCCGTCGCCGTCGTCCCGCACGACTGAACAAGCCCGGAGGGTGAGAGAGACGACCCGGTACGTGTACGTGTACGTGTACGCGTTCGCCGAGGGCGGCCGTGACATGGCGGACGTGCTCGGCGGCAAGGGGGCGAACCTCGCGGAGCTGACCCGGCTGGGGACTGCCCGTACCCCCTGGTTTCACCGTCACCACCCATGGAGCCCGGCCTGAAGACCGGCGTCTGCGGAGAACACGGCGGCGACCCGGACTCCGCGGCGTATCCCCATGCCGAGGGAGGGACCCGCACGGTCCGGACCGGCCCGGCGCCCGCGCTGCTGGAGGCGACCTGTGACGCCGCGGTCGTGGTCGTCAGCGCCCGCCGCGGACCCCAGCGGCTAGGCCGGCAACTGGGCCTGGTCACCCACACCTTGCTCAACCACTCCCGTTGCCCGGTCGTGGTCGTCCCCACCGGGACCGTGTAGAGGCGACTACGCGAAACCCACTGACCGCCCGAGGCACCTATTCCACAAGGAAGTTGGCAGCATGTCCCGCATCATCACCGCAGGCCTGGACGGCTCGCGTGAAAGCCTGGCCGCGGTGGACTGGGCGGCCCGTGAGTCCCTGCTCCGTGATCTGCCCTGCCGCCTCGTCCACGCCTGGGAAATGGAGTCGTACGCCTACCCCACCGCCTACGCGCCGCCGGCCGGGCCGGACCTGCAGCGCCACTGGGCGGAGCGCATGCCGCGCGAGGCCGAGGAGGATCTGCGCCGCCGCTACCCCGGCCTGCGGGTCAGCGCCGACCAGGTCGACGGGCAGCCGGTCCCGGTGCTGCTGGCGGCCGACGCCGACGCCGAACTGCTGGTCATCGGGTCGCGGGGGCTGAGCGGCATCGGCGGTTTCCTGGTCGGCTCGGTGGCGCTCTCGGTGGTGGCCCACGCCACCAACCCGGTGGTCCTGGTGCGGGCCGAGGAGCCGGACGCCTCCGGCCGTCGCCCTGCGGAGCCGCCGTACGGCGAGGTCGTGCTCGGCCTGGACCTGCGGCGGCCCGCCGACGCGCTGATCGAGTTCGCCTTCGATGCCGCCGCCCGTCGCGCGTCGGCCCTGCGTGTCGTTCAGGGCTGGACCCCGCCGGCCTACTACGGCCTGGACACCGGCTTCGGCTACACCTCCGGCGCCGTCACTCAGGGCCTGGGCGGCGAACTGGCCGTACAGGAGGCGGGCGGGCTGACCGACGCGCTGCGCCCGTGGCGGGAGAAGTTCCCCGGAGTCGAGGTGACGGAGAAGTCCGTGATCGGCGGGGCCGCCCACCACCTCGTGGAGGCTGCTTCCGGCGCCGGCCTGCTGGTCATCGGCCGCCGCAACCGCGATTCGGCGTTCGGCACGCACCTCGGCCCGGTCGCCCACGCGGTGATGCACCACGCCGCGGCCCCGGTCGCGGTCGTCCCGCACGACTGACCTGACATGACGAACCCTTCTTGAAGAGGGCTGCTCAGGAACTTCGGGAGCTGAGACCGGGGAGGAATTCGGATTCGTCGATGAAGGCGCGGGCGACGTCCGAGAGCCGGCGGTTGTCGGAGCGGGCGCAGGCCCTCAGGGTGGTGAAGGCCTGTTCCATGTCCGTGTGGCGGCGTTCGGCGAGTTTCCCCTTGGCGTGTGTCCTGAACATGGAAGGAAGTTGTTTGTAGGAGCAGTTTCCAGAAGTGATGCTGTGCGAGAGATGAAGGTTTTGTGGCCCTTCGGAGCCGCCCTGCGGGGGGAGGCTTCAAACCGCCTCATGCTGCGTTAGCTGAAGACTGTCGTGGTGAGCGATGAGGAAAAGGCGTCGTTAGAGGCGTCAGGTAGGGACCGGAAAGACGAACGCAAGTGAATCGCTGCTGACGTGTCGTAAGGAAAGCAGACGACATCGAAACCGGGGTGTGTCAAGAACTCCGGGATGAGCCTGGCGGGTGCCCGTCTATTGGCCAGGTGGTGTCCGGCATGGAGGCGACGTGAGTCCGGTCTGCGGCTCTCGCATGGAACAGGAGAAGGCAGGTCCGATACGCCCTGACGCACCGTCGGGGGAGAGGGAGTGCCCCAAGCGGTGGACACCGCAAGGGGTCGAGTACCGATGCGGACCCTGCTGGCAGACCGGCCCGTAGTAGTGACGAAGCCCCTGTAACGGGGGTGGAGCGAAGGGGCCGGGTCGTTCGTGACTGAGTTGATCACATCAACCGGGCAGCAGCCCGGGAGGAGTGCGATGGGCCAGTTGAAGTCTCAGATCAAGTCGTTTGATATCTCGAAGTGGGAAGTCAAGGAGGCGTGGGAGGAAGTCAAGGCCAATAAGGGCGCACCCGGCGTGGACGGGCAGAGCATCGACGACTTCGAGAAAGACCTGAAGGGCAACCTCTACAAGGTCTGGAACCGTATGTCATCGGGCTCGTACTTCCCGCCGCCGGTGCGCGCGGTGGAGATCCCGAAGCCAAACGGAGGCGGCATGAGATTGCTCGGCATTCCTGCTGTCGCCGATCGTGTGGCGCAGACCGTCGTGGCCCGGCATCTGATGCGAAGGGTGGACCCTGTATTCCACCCGGACAGCTATGGATACCGGCCTGGACGGTCCGCCTTGGACGCAGTGGAAAGGTGCCGGAAGCGCTGCTGGAAGCGGGACTGGGTGGTGGAGTTCGACATCACCAAGTTCTTCGACAGCGTGCCCTGGGACCTGCTGGTCAAGGCGGTGGAGACTCACACCGACGCCGTTTGGGTGAACTTGTACGTGCGGCGGTGGCTCGCTGCCCCGCTCGTCATGCCCGACGGCTCGCGGCTGGAACGGGAACGCGGGACCCCGCAAGGGGCCCCGGTGTCTCCCGTCCTGGCGAACCTGTTCCTGCACTACGCGTTCGATACCTGGATGTCCAGGAAGTTCCCGAGCGTCTGGTTCGAACGCTATGCGGACGACGCGGTGCTGCACTGCGTCACCGAGCGCCAGGCCCGTCATGTGCTGGCCGCGCTCAGGAACAGGCTGGTCGAAGTCGGGTTGCAGCTGCACCCGGACAAGACCCGGATCGTCTACTGCAAGGACTCGGACCGGCGTGGCTCCTACGAGCACACGTCGTTTACGTTCCTCGGGTACACGTTTCGCCCCAGGAAGAGCCGGAATCGGCACGGCAAGCAGTTCTTGTCGTTCGAGCCGGCCATCAGCAGACAGGCCCTGACCCGGATTGGTCGCGAGGTGCGTTCCTGGCAACTGCACTACCGCACCGAAATCTCCTTCGCAGACCTCGCCCGCAGGATCAACCCTGCGGTTCGGGGCTGGATCAACTACTACGGCCGGTTCCGGCCGTGGGAGTTGTTGCCCTTCTTGATGCGCATCAACGCCTACCTGGTGCGTTGGATCCGCCGGAAGTACAAACGGCTCGACGGCACGAAGAGGGCCCACGCGAAGCTCGTGGAGATCGCCAAGCGGTACCCACGGATGTTCGCTCACTGGAGCCTCTCCACCGACGCCTGCACGATCTGAAGATCAGGACGACAAGAGCCGTGTAACGGGAGACTTTTACGCACGGTTCTGTGAGAGCCGAGGGGTGAGATCCCCCTCGGCTACTCGATCTGTTCGATCAGGACGCGGCTGCTGAGGGCTGTCTGCAACGGCTCGTTGAGGAGCGTGCTGCGCTCACTGGTGCGCTGGTGCGCTGGTGCGCTGGTGCGCTGGTGCGCTGGTGCGCTGGTGCGCTGGTGCGCTGGTGCGCTGGTGCAGCAGGCGCTCAGCGACAGCGGGCCGATCCGGCTCCTCCGGGTCCTGCCCGATGCCGGCGCGGCCGTCGGAACCACGGCTGTCGAGGCTCTGCTACGTCGGCCCGGCCCGGCCGGGTGAACTCCGCGGTACGTCGGTCCGGTCAGCCCGGGTGACGCCGGTGGCGGCCAGAATCCGCTCGCCCGAGACAGCGTTGTCGTCCTGTACCGCCATGGCCATCGCGGCGCGTGCCGACGAGGGGGCCGTCTCCGGAGGGATCACCAGGAACAGGAAATGGTCCTGGTCGCCCCGGGTGACGATCATCGTGCTGTCCCCGACGGCGGACCAGTCGATGCGGACTGGATGCCCCTCGACGACCAGATGGCCCGGTGCGCTGTCCCACGCGCTCGCGTCGAGGCCGACGCGGGCGATGGGGCCCAGCCTCGCAGTCAACGCGATGAGCAGTCCCGAGAGCTGGCTCTCAGGGTCGCGCGTCCTCGGCCACCACGCGCCGTCGAACGTCCCCGTGCGCTGGGACGTCGTCTCCATCCGCAGGACCGCGGTGCCGGGGAGCACCGGCTCACTGCTGGTGTCTGCCAGAAGCCTGACGGGGTGCGTGGCGGGGAGCATGGCGACTCACTTCTCTCCCGTACGGGTCCGGCGCCGTGGCCGGAGCCTTCTGCGTCCCCCGTCACGGTGGTCGCTGGTGCCGCTCGTTTGGACACGACCGCGAGCCCTCTGCGTGGGCAGAGTCGCGATGCGATCGCTGTGGGTCGCGGTGAACAGCTGAATCGCGAGTGCGCCCAGAGCGATCATCGCCAGAAGCACGATGACGGTCGCGAAGGTCTCCATGCCTGTCACCTTCCTGTTCCTTCCGCCGGAATCGGCACGTGGCCGAGGCCGACCGTCGCGGGGCTGCGAGAGGCCGTAGGACGGGCGTCCTGCCCGCCTTCGGAATCCCAGACCCGCTCCCGGACCGAGTCCCAGTCGGCCTCGGCCGCGGTCCGGAAGAACTCCGCCTCCTGGATCAGGCCGCTCGCTGTGAGACTCCACGAGGGATCCGTGGCTGTGGTCATCAGCCGGGCGGCCGTGACGGCACTGGTCCCGGGCGGGATCACCAGGAGGTCCCAGCGGCCGACGGTGTAGGAGAGCAGAAGCAGCTTGTGCGGGTCCTGCTCGGCCCTGAACCAGCCGACCTTCACCACATGCCCGTGGACGGGTACCCAGCGGGGGACGACCGGCCAGAACGTGGGGTTCACGGTGACATGCGTGATCCGCCCCCACAGCGGGTCCAGAACCGCGACGAGCGCCGGGAGTTCAGCCGCCAGATCGCGGGAGCGTGGCCACCACGCGCCGTCGATCAACGCAGGGGCACTGCCGGTCGGCGCCAGTCGGAGCCGCAGAAGCGGCGAAGCGGAAGAGGGGATCCGGTCTTCGACCGCAGGCTTGTGGAACATGGTTGCGGTCATGACGCCGCCCCTGCCCCGGGCCGACCTGCACCGGCCCGGCGTTGTGGCTCACCGAGAGCGACATGAGCGGGAAAGCCCACGTACGAAGTGTTCTCGGTAATTCCAGAGTACTCCCGGCCAGGGCCCGGCCTCGGCGGAGAGGACGCCGTCGAGCGCGCCGGGACAACACCGCGGCGCCTACGGAAACATCGGCCACGAGGACCTCGATGCCGATGACCAGCAGTTAGCCCAGGCCCCCCCGGCTGTCGCGCCGATGATTCCCAGGACGACAGCGACAAGGGCGAAGAAGAGGAAGTACGCCACGACTCGGACACCTCCCTTGGACCGTGCCGTCGCCGCGCAGCGGGAAGCCGGAAGCGCATCCCACGAGGCCGTCCGTCTCAGCGATCACCATGGCGAAGCCCGGCCGCCGGATGTCGGCGGTGAGACGGTCCCGCTCAGGCCCTGCGCCTGCCGGCGGTTTGCCCGGACCGGGTCCCCGGCGGACACGCGGGCGCGGGGCGCGGAGCGCGGCGTCATGGTCGAGCTCGCCGCAGAGGTCCGTGTGAACGTGATCGCTGCGGTGGAACGGATGACGCCCTGGTAAGGATGCGCGCGACTGCCCGTACGTGGTGACTGTGCCGCGTCGGGCAGGAGGCGTGAGCGTTTGCGGGTGGAGCCTCTGCGCGGGGGAATTGATCGGCAAGAACCGCTAAAATCCTCAAAGGACCTGTATCCGGCGTCCGGTGACCCGCTCCGGGGTGATGCGCACCCACAGTTCGCGGTCACCACCCGCCCACGGCGCGGAGCGGGCCGCGCCGACGAGGTGCCGGGTGGCGGCGGGGTCGGTGACCCATTCGGCACGGCCGACGACGAGGACGCTCCAGCCCTCGCTCAGCGCCTCGTCGATGTGGTCCACCTCGAAGGCGGCCTCGGCTCCGGCGGCCAGGGCCGGTGTGGCGCCGCGCGCCGTACTGAAGGCGACCGCGCCGTCCACGACCGTGTAGTTGACCGGCACGATGGCCGGGCCGTCGGGCGTGGACACCGAGACGCGTCCGACGCCGTGTGTGGACAGCCGGGCCCAGCACTCCCCGGGATCCAGTTCCGTCAGCTTGGGGTGGTACGCGGCCTGCCCGATGCCGGGTGGCAAGTCGACGTCACTGCCGCGCAGTTGGGCCACGGTGGTCTCCAGCACGCCGGCCAGCCTGATCAAGAAGCCCGTGCCCGGGGACGCGGTCGGCCTCTCCTCCAGGTACCGCAGGTAATCCGGAGCCGTGCCCGCCCGCTCGGCCACCTGCTCCCTGGTGAGCCCCAGTTCCTCGCGCCGAGCTGCCACCCGCCGTCCGATGTCTCCGGCGTTCCTCGTCGGTTCCGGCATGGCCGATCACTTCCTTTCGCCTTGTCACTCGTCGGTCATGAGACGGGGACGCCGGTCACGGTCCAGGCGCCCGACGGCCCGGGTGGACCGGCTCTCCGCGCGGGCGGTGCCGAATCCGGTCAGCCCCGCGGCGAGAGCCGCTGCCAGACCGGGCCAGGACGGCGGCGAGGTCTCCAGGACGGCCCGCAGGAACGGCACGTACAGCGCGGCGGCTCCCAGCCCCACCGCGGCCAGCACCGCCCAGGGCAGGAAGGGGTTCTCACGGGTGAGCAACTGCTCCCGCAGCCCCAGTACAACGCCAAGCTGGGCGGCCAGCAACGCGAGGAACAGCGTGGTCTGCCAGGGTTGTCCGGTGTGGCGGACCCAGAGCCCCGCGGCGAGGCTCGCGGCGGTGACCACAGTGCCGAGGCGGAGTATCCGCTGCCACAGCCCGCCGCCGAGCACATGCTGCCCGGGCGGGCGCGGCGGGCGGCGCATGGCGTGCCGGGAGACCGGCTCGGCGCCCATGGCGACGCCCGTCAGCATCCACAGGATCTGACCGGCCCGCAGGGGCAGGGCCAAGCCGAACAGCGGGCCGAGCAGCATGACGAGGATCTCCGCGACGCCGCCGGCCAGGGCGTAGAGCAGGAAGCGGCGGATGTTGTCGTAGACCCTGCGGCCCTCCTCCACCGCCGTGACCACGGTGGACAGTTCGTCGTCGGCGAGCACCAGGTCGGCGGCCTGCCGGGCGACTTCGGTTCCCCGGCGGCCCATGGCCACGCCGATGTCGGCCTGCCGCAGCGCCGGGCCGTCGTTGACGCCGTCGCCGGTCATGGCGGTGACGGCGCCACCGGCGCGCCAGGCCTGGACGATGTCCAGCTTCTGCTGGGGAGTGGTGCGGGCGAACACCCGGACCCGGGTGAGGTCCGGGACCTCCCCGGCGGCCAGTTGTCGGCCGGTGACCACCTCGTCGGAGGCGGTGTCGCCGGAGACGCCGCTGCCGGGGCCGAGGATGCCGACCCTGGTCGCGATGGCACGGGCGGTGGCCGGATGATCGCCGGTGATCAGCACCGGGGTGATGCCGGCCAGCCGGCAGGCCGTGACGGTCGCCTCGGCCGCCTCCTTGGGTGGGTCGCTGATGGCCACCAGGCCCATCAGCCGCAGCCCGGTCTCGGCGTCCTCGTACCGGGCCGGGAGGTCCGCGCGCAGGGCCGATGCCACGGCCAGGACGCGGAAGCCCTCGGCAGCGAGTGCGGCGGCCTCCTTGCGGACGCGCTCCAGCAGGTCGGGGCTCTCGTCCAGGATGCCGCCGTCGAGCACCGCCTCCGGCGCGCCCTTGAGACAGACCTCCACCTGGCCGGAAGGGGCGCGGTGCAGGGTGGTCATGCGCTTGCGGAGACTGTCGAACGGCACCTCGCCGATACGCGGGTGCGCGGGCAGCAGTTCGTCACGGTCACGGCCGGCCTTGACCGCGGAGGCGAGCAGCGCGGCCTCGGTGGGATCCCCGAGCGCGGTCCAGGCGTCAGTACCGTCAGCGCCCTTCGTACTACCGTTCCCGGGTGGCCGCAGCGAGGCGTCGTTGCACAGGGCCGCCGCCGTGAGCAGGTCCTGTACGGCACGCAGCGCGGCGGGGTCGGGGGACTCGCCCGCGACGAGGACCTCACCGGCGGGCCCGTAGCCGGAACCGGTGAGCGTGGCCGTGCCCCGAGCGGTCCAGACCCGTTCCACGACCATCCGGCCCTCCGTGAGGGTGCCGGTCTTGTCGGTGGCCAGCATGGTGACCGAGCCGAGAGTCTCCACCGCGGACAGCCGCCGTACCAGCGCGTGGCGGCCGGCCATCCGCCGGGCACCGAGCGCCAGGCCGAGGGTGACGACAGCGGGCAGCGACTCGGGGACGGCGGCCACGGCGAGGCTGATCGCGACGACCGCCATGGCCTGCGGCGACTGGCCGCGGGCCAGGCCGAGAACGAAGACGATCAGGCACAAACCCACCGCCACCAGGGCCAGTACCCGGCCGAGGCCGGCCAGCCGGCGTTGCAGCGGGGTGGGCTCGGGGTGGGGGTGCAGCAGGGCGGCGATGCGGCCGAGAGCACTGTGTGGTCCGGTCGCGGTGACGGTCGCGACGGCCCGGCCCCGTACCACGACGGTACCCGCCTGGAGCCGTGCGGCGTCCGGGTCGTCGGCCCGCGCGTCCTTGTCCACGGGCACCGACTCCCCGGTCAGCGCCGACTCGTCGACCAGCAGCGCGGACGACTCGGCCAGCGAGGCGTCGGCGGGGACGATGTCACCCTCTCCGAGCACCAGCGCGTCGCCCGGTACGACGGCCGCGGACGCCACCTCGCGCTCGGTGCCGCCGCGCAGTACCCGGGCTGTCGGGGCGGTCATGGCGGACAGCGCGGCGACGGCGTTGTCCGCGCGTACCTCCTGGGCCACCGTTCCTGTGGACTGAGCGGGAGTGGGTCCTCTCAGCCGCGCGCCCCGAACGGTCTTGGGCGAGCTGGTCCCCGGCGTACTCGACCCCGGGGCGGCGACACGCATCCTGTGCGTGGTCCGGGCCCGGGAGGCCAGTTCCCTGCGCGACCTGGCCAATTGGGTACGGCCAGAGGCGACGGAGAGGCCCTGAACCATCCACTGGTGGAGCAGGGGCCCCGCCCACTGACGCCGCACCCGGTGTCCCAGGTCGCACGACCACGCTAACCCCAACGGCCCAGAGCACCGCAAGCCCAGGAGTCGACCATCACACGATCGAGCGAATTCGACCTTGTGCGCACTCCTTGGTGAGCAGTTCCCCCCCACGGCGGTGTTCGCCACGATCACCAGGGCGATGACCACCGCGTCCGCGTGGTCCCCGGTCGCCACGGTGAGCGCCACCGCCGCCAGCAGGATCCGGATCATCGGATCGCGCAGTTGCGCGCCGACCCGCGAGCGCAGCGGTATCCGGCGCTGCGCGCAGGGACCAGTGAGGGCCCACGCCCGCCACCAACTCACCCTCGTGCCCATGGCCGATCCCGCTTTCCGAACACGGCGGTACGCGTGACCCCGCAGCGACGGTCGCACACACACCGCACACCGGAGCGGGGCCCATCGGCCCGTACAAGGGGCCGATGGGCCCCGTTTGGCTGTCGCCGGAGGCCGACGAGTGCCGCTCCGACCGACGAACGTCCGCACTGCGGGCCCAGTTCGACAGTCCGCCACAAGTCGGGGAGATCCAGGCGACGTCCACAAGCACAGCCGCCAGTTTGTACCCCGGTCGGCTCGGGAGATGAGGACCAACGGCCCCTGCCGTGGGAGCCGGCCCCTGGCGATCCTTGCGGGGACGGCGTGGTCGGGCCACCACGGCCACGAACCCGGGACGCGACCGTCCGACGGCACTTTTGAGGAGCCGAGAAGACCATGCCTACGATGCCCCGCCCTGCGAAGCCGGAGAACCCGGCAGGCAAGTCCTCGACGAGTAGCCCGGCGGATCAACCACAGGAAGCCATCGACTCGCCCCGGTCGCCCGGCCCCGCCACGAACGCGCAGGCCCAGGTGCCGCGGTCGGCCGGCCGACGGTGGCTGATGCTGGCGCTTGCCACGGCCGGGTTCGCGGTGAACTTCTGGGCCTGGGCGCTGCTGAGCCCGCTCGGCCCGCGGTTCAAGGACAGCCTGCAACTGAGCGCGTTCCAGCAGGCGTTACTGGTCGCCGTGCCGGTGGTGGTGGGCTCGTTGGGCCGCATACCGGTGGGTGCGCTGACGGACCGGTTCGGCGGTCGGGTGATGTTCCCGCTGGTCTCCGCGGCCACCATCGTCCCCGTCCTGTACCTGGGGCTGGCCGGACACTCCTCCCTGAACCAGCTGCTGGTGGGCGGGTTCTTTCTCGGTATCGGCGGCACCGCGTTCGCGGTGGGGGTGCCCTTCGTCAGTGCCTGGTTCCCGCCCGAGCGCCGGGGGCTCGCGATCGGTGTCTTCGGTGCCGGGATGGGCGGCACCGCCATCAGCGCCCTGACCACGGTGAACCTGGTGAAGTCGCACAGTCTGGCCACCCCGTTCGTGGTGACCGCGATCGTGCTGGCCGGCTATGCGGCGCTGGCCGCGTTCCTGCTGCGCGACGCTCCGGGCAGGGCTGTGCCGGCCGGGACCATGACGGGCCGGCTCGCCGCCACCCTCAGGCTCGGTGTCACCTGGCAGGCATCGGCGCTGTACGCGGTCGCGTTCGGCGGCTATGTAGCCTTCTCCGTCTATCTGCCCACCTACCTCAAGTCCGGTTACGGCCTCGCGCAGGCTGACGCGGCCAACCGGATGGCCGGGTTCGTGCTGCTGGCGGTGGTGATGCGGCCGGTCGGCGGCTGGTTGTCCGACCGGCTGCGTCCCACCCGTGTGCTGGCCGTGGCGCTCGCCGTGGTCACGGTGAGCGCGGCCGTACAGGCCTTCGCCCCGCCGCTGGCCCCGCTGGGCACCATCGCGTTCCTGGCGATCGCCGGCGCGCTCGGCGCGGGCAGCGGTGCCACCTTCGCCCTCGTCGCCCTGCTCGCCCCGGCCGGCAAGGTCGGCGCCGTCACCGGCGTCGTCGGCGCGGCCGGCGGGCTGGGCGGCTTCGTCCCACCACTGCTGATGGGTTCCCTCTACGGCGCCTACGGCAACTACGCGCTCGGGCTGGCCCTGCTCGCCCTGATCGCCGCCACCGCCCTGGCATTCACCGCGACCACCGTCCGCAAGGCCGTCACCGGCGGCGTCCACCGCACCCCGACGGCCATCGCCCCGGCCTGAGACGAGTCACCATGTGTGAGTACTGCGGCTGCCAGGCATTACCCCAGATCGCCGAACTGACCCGTGAACACGACCAGGTCGTCAATCTCGTCGGGGACATCCGTACCGCGCACCGCGACGCTGACGTCCCCCGGATGGCGTGGATCGCGCGTCGCGTCTCCGCCGTACTCGTGCCGCACACGGCGGTGGAGGAGCAGGGTCTCTTCCCGCCGCTGACGGAGGAGTTTCCCGACGGCATGGCGGCACTCCGGGCCGAACACCGGCATGTCGAGGCCGTCCTCGACGAGGCCGCGGCGGGCGTCCCGGCCGACCCCGGCTGGCCCCGGCGGCTCCTGGACGCCCTGGATCTGCTGCGCGACCACATCCTCAAGGAACAGGACGGCGTGTTCCCCGCCGCCCTGGCCGGGCTGAGCACCGAGGACTGGGAGGCCATGGACGCGGTCCGCTCCCGCGTCGGAACGATGAGCACGGATTTCGCCACAACGGGGTTCGCCACGACGGAGTTCTCGACAGAAGCCGGTGTCGACATCGATCAGCACGCCGGATCACAGCAGGACGGGCCGCTGACGCCCGGGAAGGCAGCATCGTGACCCCACGAACCCCACGAACCGACCCGCAGGCACGCCAACCAGCTCGCCTGGACGGTGAGTTGGCGGACGCGCTGGTGGGCACCCGCCGGTTCTTCACCCGAGCCGAGGTCTCCGCCGACCACCGCACCCTGTACAAGATCGGTGGCCGGAAAGCCGACGATTTCTACCGGGACCGCTGGAGCCACGACAAGGTGGTGCGCTCCACCCACGGGGTGAACTGCACCGGCTCGTGTTCGTGGAAGGTGTACGTCAAGGACGGGATCATCACCTGGGAGTCCCAGCAGACCGATTACCCCACGGTCGGCCCGGACAGCCCGGAGTACGAGCCGCGCGGCTGCCCGCGCGGCGCCGCGTTCTCCTGGTACACCTACTCGCCCACCCGGGTCCGCTACCCCTATGTGCGCGGAGTGCTCCTGGAGATGTACCGGGAGGCCAGGGCCCGCCTCGGTGACCCGGTGCTGGCGTGGGCGGACGTCGTCTCCGACCCGGAGCGGTCCCGGCGCTACAAGTCGGCGCGCGGCAAGGGCGGCCTGGTACGGGCGAGTTGGGACGAGGCGAGCGAGATGATCGCCGCCGCGCACGTCCACACCATCAAGGAGTACGGTCCCGACCGGCTGGCCGGGTTCTCGCCGATACCGGCGATGTCGATGGTCTCCCATGCCGCCGGTGCCCGCTTCTACTCGCTGCTGGGCGGGGTGATGCTGTCGTTCTACGACTGGTACGCCGACCTGCCGGTCGCCTCGCCGCAGGTCTTCGGGGACCAGACCGACGTACCGGAGTCCGGCGACTGGTGGGACGCCGGCTATCTGATCATGTGGGGCTCGAACCTGCCGGTGACCCGCACCCCGGACGCGCACTGGATGGCGGAGGCCCGTTACCGGGGCCAGAAGGTGATCGCGGTCGCTCCGGACTACGCCGACAACGTGAAGTTCGCCGACGAGTGGCTGCCCGCCGCGCCCGGCACCGACGGGGCGCTGGCCATGTCGATGGGGCATGTGATCCTCAAGGAGTTCTTCGTCGACCGCCAGGTCGGTTACTTCACCGACTACGTCAAGCGCTACACCGACCTGCCCTTCCTCGTCACCCTCGAACAGCGCGGCACGGGGCCGGACTTGACGTACGCGCCGGGGAAGTTCCTCACCGCCGCCGACCTGGGCGGCACGGCGGCCGAGGCGGAGAACGCGGAGTTCAGGACCGTCCTCCTCGACGCCGTCACCGGCGAGCCCGTCGTCCCGAACGGTTCGCTGGGCCACCGCTACGGCGAGTCCGGCGCCGGGAAGTGGAACCTCGACCTCGGCGACACCGACCCTCTGCTGACGGCGGCGGCGGCGGTGGCGGCGGCGGACGGTGAGATACGGGATGCCGTAACCGTGGAGCTGACCCGGTTCGACACCCCGGACGGGACCGCCGGAAAGCTGCGGCGAGGTGTCCCCGTACGCCGGGTCGCCGGGCAACTGGTGACCACGGTGTTCGACCTGCTCCTCGCCCAGTACGGCGTGGCCCGCGACGGGCTGCCGGGCATCTGGCCGAGCGGCTACGACGACCCCGACCAGCCCTACACCCCTGCCTGGCAGGCGGCCGTCACCGGGGTGGCCGGTGAGACGGCGGCCCGCATCGCGCGCGAGTTCGCCACCAACGCCGAGGAGTCCAGGGGCCGTTCAATGATCATCATGGGGGCGGGGACCAACCACTGGTTCCACTCCGACACCATCTACCGCTCCTTCCTCACCCTGACGACACTGACCGGCTGCCAGGGCGTCAACGGCGGCGGCTGGGCCCACTACGTGGGGCAGGAGAAGGTCCGCCCGATCACCGGCTACTCGGCCATCGCGACGGCCGCAGACTGGCACCGGCCCGCCCGGCAGATGATCCAGACCGCCTACTGGTACCTGCACACCGACCAGTTCCGCTACGACCCCTTCAGCGCCGACACCCTCGCCGCCGCGGGCGCGGGCGGCACGTTCGCCGGGAAGAGCACCGCCGATGTGATCGCGGCCTCGGCCCGGATGGGCTGGATGCCGTCCTACCCGACCTTCGACCGCAACCCGCTCACCCTCGCCACGGACGCGGAAGCCGCCGGGCAGGAGGTGCCGGAGTACGTCGTGGACGAACTGAAGGCAGGCAGGTTGCGGTTCGCGGGCGAGGACCCGGACGCGCCGGAGAACTTCCCCCGGGTGCTGACCATTTGGCGGGCGAACCTGCTCGGCTCCTCCGCCAAGGGCAACGAGTACTTCCTCAAGCACCTGCTCGGCACCGACTCCGCCGTACGCGCCACCGAGGCGCCGCCCGACGCCCGCCCGCGCGATGTGGTGTGGCGGGACGAGGCGCCGGTGGGCAAGCTCGACCTGCTGCTCACCCTGGACTTCCGGATGACCAGCACCACCGTCTACTCCGACATCGTCCTTCCGGCCGCGACCTGGTACGAGAAGCACGACCTCAACACCACGGACATGCACCCGTTCGTGAACTCCTTCAACCCGGCCATCCCGCCGCCGTGGCAGACCCGCACCGACTGGGATGCCTTCAACACGATCGCGGCGGCGTTCAGCCGTCTCGCCGAAGGGCGGCTCGGTACCGAAAAGGACGTGGTGGCAGCGCCGTTGCTGCACGACACCCCCGACGCGATGGCCACCCCGCACGGCCGCGTCCGGGACTGGAAGGCAGGCGAGTGCGAGCCGGTCCCCGGCCGGACCATGCCCAGGCTGGTGGTGATCGAGCGCGACTACCCGGCCGTCGCCGACCGGATGACCGCCCTCGGCCCGCTCCTGGACACCCTGGGCGCCACCACCAAGGGCGTCACCTTCGACGTACGGCAGGAGCTGGAGTACCTGCGGCACAAGAACGGCACTGTACGCGGCGGTCCGGCCGACGGCCGCCCGTCGATCGCCAGGGACGTACACGTCTGCGAAGCGATCCTCGCCCTCTCCGGAACCACCAACGGGCACCTGGCCACCCAGGGTTTCCGCACCCTGGAGGCCCGTACCGGCGTCAAGCTGGCCGACCTGGCCGCCGAGGCCGAGGGCAAGCGGGTCACCTTCGCCGACACCCAGGCGGGCCCCGTCCCGGTCATCACGTCGCCGGAGTGGTCGGGGACGGAGTCCGGCGGGCGCCGCTACTCGCCGTTCACCATCAACGTCGAACGGCTCAAGCCCTGGCACACTTTGACGGGCCGTCAGCATTTCTTCATCGACCACGACTGGATCGCCGAACTCGGCGAGTGGATGCCCGTCTACCGGCCGCCGCTCAACATGCACGCCCTCTTCGACGAGCCCGAGGTGGGTGATCAGGGCGAACTCGGCATCACCGTGCGGTACTTGACCCCGCACAACAAGTGGTCCATCCACTCCGAGTACCAGGACAACCTGTTCATGCTCTCGCTCTCCCGGGGCGGCCCGACCGTCTGGATGAGCAAGGAGGACGCGGCGAAGATCGGCGTGCACGACAACGACTGGATCGAGGCGGTCAACCGCAACGGCGTCGTCGCCGCCCGCGCGGTCGTCTCGCACCGTATGCCGGAAGGCACCGTCTACATGCACCACGCCCAGGACCGGCTCATCGACGTCCCCCGCACCGAGACCAACGGGCGGCGCGGCGGCGTCCACAACTCGCTGACGCGGCTGCTGGTCAAGCCGAGCCATCTCATCGGCGGCTACGCCCAGTTGACGTACGCCTTCAACTACCTCGGCCCGACCGGCAACCAGCGCGACGAGGTCACCGTCATCCGCCGCCGCACCGACCAGGAGGTGACGTACTGATGGCCCCGATAGCCGCGACGCCTCCGCCCGCATCACCCGGCCGCCGGGTCATGGCGCAGATGGCGATGGTGATGAACCTCGACAAGTGCATCGGCTGCCACACCTGCTCGGTCACCTGCAAACAGGCATGGACCAACCGCCCCGGCGTGGAGTACGTGTGGTTCAACAACGTCGAGACCCGCCCCGGGCAGGGCTACCCGCGCCGCTACGAGGACCAGGAGAAATGGCGCGGCGGCTGGGACCTCAACAAGCGCGGCAACCTGAAGCTGAAGGGCGGCGGCCGGTTCAAAAAACTCATCAACATCTTCTCCAACCCCACGCTGCCCTCACTCGACGACTACTACCAGCCCTGGACGTACGACTACGAGACGCTGACCAACGCGCCGCTCCAGGAACACACCCCGGTCGCCCGCCCCAAGTCCCTGATCACCGGCAAGGACATGAAGATCACCTGGTCGGCCAACTGGGACGACAACCTCGGCGGCTCTGCCGACCACGGCGACAAGGACGTACTGCTCGCCGGGATCGCCGAGAAGGTCAAGTTCGAGTTCGAGCAGACCTTCATGTTCTATCTGCCGCGGATCTGCGAGCACTGCCTCAACCCGTCCTGCGTCGCCTCCTGCCCCTCCGGCGCGATCTACAAGCGTTCCGAGGACGGCATCGTGCTGGTCGACCAGGACCGCTGCCGGGGCTGGCGGATGTGCGTGTCCGGCTGTCCGTACAAGAAGATCTACTTCAACCACCGCACCGGCAAGGCCGAGAAGTGCACCTTCTGCTTCCCGCGCATCGAGGTCGGCCAGCCCACCGTCTGCGCCGAGACCTGCGTCGGCCGGCTCCGCTACATCGGCCTGGTCCTCTACGACCCCGACCAGGTCCTCGAAGCCGCCTCCACCCCCGACGACACCGACCTCTACGAGGCGCAGCGGAAGGTCTTCCTCGACCCCGAGGACCCGCAGGTGGCCGCCGACGCCGAGCGGTCGGGCATCCCCCGGGACTGGATCGAGGCCGCCCGGCGCTCCCCGGTCCACGCGCTGATCAACACCTTCAAGGTCGCCCTGCCACTGCACCCGGAGTACCGCACGCTGCCCATGGTCTGGTACATCCCGCCGCTGTCCCCGGTCGTGGACGTGATCCGCGACACCGGCTACGACGCCGAGGACCGCGGCAACCTGTTCGCCGCGATCGACGCCCTGCGCATCCCCGTGGACTATCTCGCCCAGCTGTTCTCCGCCGGCGACCCGGCCCCCGTCGACGCCGTGCTGCGACGGCTGGCCGCCATGCGCAGCTACATGCGCGACATCAACCTCGGCCGCGAACCCGACGCGAGCATCCCCGCCGCGGTGGGGATGACCGAGGAGCAGATGTACGACATGTTCCGGCTGCTGGCGCTGGCCAAGTACGAGGACAGGTACGTCATCCCGCCCGCGCACGCCGAACAGGCGCACAGCCTGGAGGAGTTGGCCACCGAGTGCAGCCTCGATTTCGAGGACGGCCCCGGCATGGGCGGGTCGGGTCCGTTCGGCGAGGCGTCCGGCGACGCTCCGGCTCCGATCGCCGTGGAGAACTTCCACCTGCAGCGCGACCGCCAGAGAGCCGACGTCATGGACACCCCAGCCGATTCCCCGGCCGCCCCAGGCGACAAGTCCACCCGGCTCAACCTCCTCAACTGGGACGGCAACGGCCGCCCCCAGGGCCTGTTCCCCAGCTCCTCCGGAGACGACGAGAGCGAGCCGCGCCCATGACCCGCGAAGGCACCGCCCGCAACCCCGCCGCCTGGCAGGTCCAGTCCCTGCTCCTCGGCTATCCCGACGAGCGGCTCCTCGAACAGGTGCCGCTCGTACGAGCGGTGACCGAGACCCTGCCCGACCGGGTCGCCGAGCCCCTGCGCCGATTCCTCAGGCACCTCGACCGCACGCCCGCCACCGACCTGGCGGCGGACTACGTCACCACCTTCGACCACCGC
Source organism: Streptomyces sp. NBC_00576 (assembly GCF_036345175.1). Classification (NCBI taxonomy): domain Bacteria; kingdom Bacillati; phylum Actinomycetota; class Actinomycetes; order Kitasatosporales; family Streptomycetaceae; genus Streptomyces; species Streptomyces sp. NBC_00576. Next base: position 9,295,652 of record NZ_CP107780.1, read on the forward strand.
AAACGCAACTGCCTCTTCCTGACGTACTACGCCCACGGCGACACCCGCAATCGCGGCGCCGCGCTGCTGCGCCTCAAGCAGACCTACACCGCCGCCGGACTACGGCTGACCGACGACGAACTGCCCGACCACCTCTGCGTCGTCCTGGAGTTCGCCGCCACCGGCGACCCCCAAACAGGCCGACGCCTCCTCACCGAGCACCGGGCCGGACTGGAACTGCTGCGCCTGGCACTGCGCGACGCGCGATCCGCCTGGGCCGACGTCCTGGACTCCGTATCGGCGACCCTGCCCCCACTGGCCGGCGACGAACGCGAGGCCGTCGCCAAGCTCGCCGCCCAGGGACCGCCCGAGGAACAGGTGGGCCTCGCGCCGTTCGCACCACCGGCCAGTAGAGAGTTCGGGAGCATGCCCGCCCCGGTCGGTGGAGGCCGGTCATGACCCCGGACGCGGACGCGCTCGACGTCGTGCTGTGGGTCGTCCTGCCGTACATCGCGCTGACCCTGTTCATCGCCGGCCATGTCTGGCGCTACCGCTACGACAAGTTCGGCTGGACCACCCGGTCCAGCCAGCTGTACGAGAGCCGGCTGCTGCGCATCGGCAGCCCGCTGTTCCACTTCGGGGTCCTGGCGGTGGTGCTCGGCCACATCGGCGGACTGGTGATCCCGAAGGGCTGGACCGAAGCCATCGGCGTCAGTGAGCACGCCTACCACCTCATGGCCACCGGCCTGGGGACCATCGCCGGTGCCGCCACCCTGGCCGGGCTCGCCATCCTCGTCTACCGCCGACGTACGGTCGGGTCGGTGTTCAGCGCCACCACCCGCAACGACAAGCTCATGTACGTCATGCTCACCCTGACCCTGGCGCTGGGGCTGTCCGCCACCGTGGTCAGCAACATCATCGGCGGAGGCTACGACTACCGCACCACCATCTCGCCCTGGTTCCGGTCGGTCTTCTATCTGCACCCCGACCCCGCGCTGATGTCCGGTGCGCCACTGCTGTTCCGCCTGCACGCGCTCAGCGCCCTGCTGCTGTTCGGCGTCTGGCCGTTCACCCGGCTGGTGCACATGCTCACCGCACCGCTCGGTTACCTCACCCGCCCGTACATCGTCTATCGCAGCCGGGACGCGCAGTTGGGCTCCCGCACACCTCGGCGCGGATGGGAACGCACCTGATGGACACCCACCACAACGGTCCTGCCCGGCCTCCCGAGGCACACCTGTCCGCCGGTGAGGTCACCAACCTGTCGGCCATGGGGGAGGAGTTGCTCGCCGATGCCAGGTCCGCGCACTCCGGAAGCTCCGGGCGAGCGGCCCGAACCGTCGTCTCCCTCCCGGGACTCCGCGTCACCCTGATCGCGCTCGCGACCGGTTCCGAACTCGCCGAACACGAGGCGCCGGGCGCCGCCACCCTCACCTGCCTGACCGGCCGGGTGACACTCCGCGCCGCCGACCGCACATGGCCACTCGGCCAGGGCGACATCGTCGCCATCCCCGACCGACGGCACAGCCTGGCCGCCGAGACGGACGCGGCGGTACTCCTCACCGTCCGGCTGGCACGAACACCGGCGGAGAAGATCTCGTGAGCCTCGCGCCATCGTCTCCGCGTGCTTTGAAGCGGGGTAAAACACAGGCCGCGCGCATCCCGTTCCCGCATCTGTCCCTCCAGCAACGCCTTCGCGAGAGGCTGAGGTGGTGCGGTTCCTGGGCCAGGGACTCGCTGACGAAGCCGTGGCCAAGCGCCCGGGCGGGCCCCGTACCGCCCAGCGCATGGCGACGCGAGTCGGGCGCGGTGACGTGTCGGTGGCCTTCTCCTTGCCGTTCCAGAACCGATTGACCGCGCCGGGCAGCGAGCGGTCCGAGCTGTCACAGGACTGGGCCGCAGCCGATCTGCCGGCCGGCTCGGCCGCCACAGGTTCAAGGCGCCGGCCCCGACCGGGATCCGTCAGCCGATTCGCGAAGCTGCGACGGTTTCCGGTGGCGTCGGTGTGCCGTCCTCCCGTGCCAGCCGGTGCGGCCACCACACCTTCGGGCCCACGTCCAGGAACAGCGACGGGACCAGCACCGACCGGACCACGAAGGTGTCCAGGAGCACGCCCAGGGCCACCGCGAAGCCGATCTCGGCGAACGCCACCATCGGGAGCGTGCCCAGGGCCGCGAACGTGCCGGCCAGGACCATGCCCGCCGAGGTGATGACCGCGCCCGTCGTCGCCAGGCCCGTCACCACCCCCTTGCGGGTGCCCTGGCGGGCCGCCTCCTCGCGGATGCGGGTGGTCAGGAAGATGTTGTAGTCGATGCCCAGCGCCACCAGGAACACGAAGACGAAGAGCGGGAAGTCCGTCGCCTCGCCCGCGTAGTCGAACAGGTGGCGGAAGGCGAGGGCGCTGATGCCCAGTGCCGCCGCGAAGGACAGCACCACCGTGCCGATCAGCAGCAGCGGGGCGATCAGGGCCCGGAGAAGGCCGCAGAGGATCAGGAGGACGACCGCCAGGACCAGCGGGATGATCAGTATGTTGTCGTGGGTCGTCGCCTTGTCCATGTCCAGCAGGGCCGCCGTACCGCCGCCCACCTGAGCGTCCGCGTCGGGCACCGCGTGCACGGCGTCCCGGACCCGTTCCACGGTCTGTTTCGCGGCCTCGCTGTCCGCGGGGGCGGTCATCGTGGCCTCGAAAAGGACCTTGCCCTCGTGAGCGGGCTTCGTGCCCGGTGGCAGGCCGAGGGACGTGGGTACCACCCCGCGCGTGTCGGCGACCGCCTGGCCGACCTGGCGGGCCTGCGCCTGGTCGCTGATGATGACGAGCGGATCACCGCTGCCCGCCGGGAAGTAGCGCGCGGACACCTCCTGGCCGACGATCGAGTCCGGTTTGTCGGTGAAGGCGTCGGCGTTGCTCAGGCCCTCGGCGCGCAGCTGCATCAGGCCGAACGAGCACGCGATCAGCGCTGCCGCCGTGATGCCCCAGACCGTGCGCGGGCGGATGGCGATGCCCCGGCCCATCCGGGCCCACAGGCCGCGCTCGGTCGGGTCGGGCGAGCCGTTGTGCGGGATCACCGGCCAGAAGATCCAGCGGCCGCAGATCACCAGCAGGGCGGGGAAGAGCGTCATCATGGCCAGCAGGGCCACCGCCACCCCGATCGCCGCCACCGGGCCCAGGCCGCTCGTCGAGTTCATCTCGGCGGCCAGCAGCACCAGCATGCTGAGTACGACCGTCGCGCCGGACGCGATGACGGCGGGGCCGGCGCGGTGCAGGGCCAGCGCCATCGCCTCGTGGCGGTCCTCGTGCCGACGCAGCTCCTCCCGGTAGCGGGCGACCAGGAGCAGGGCGTAGTCCGTCCCCGCTCCGAACACCAGCACGGTGAGAATGCCGGCGCTCTGGCCGTTCACCGTCAGGCCCGCGTGTTCGGCGAGGAAGTAGATCAGTGCCTGGGCGGTGAACAGGGCCGCGACCACGCCCAGCAGGGGCACAACGATCAGGGTGGGGCTGCGATAGGTGACCAGCAGCATCACGATGACCACGCCCATCGCCGAGAGCAGGAGCGTCGAGTCGATGCCGTCGAATGCCTCCGAGAAGTCCGCGGACGTACCGCCGGGCCCTGTGATGTGCACGGCCAGCCCGGCCGCACCGGGGCCGGCGGCGGCCCGGATGGAGTCGACGGCGGGCGCGATCCGCTCCCAGCCCTTCTCGTCCATCGTGATGGGTACGAAGATCTGTGCGGCTCGGGCGTCGGAGGCACGGTCGTACACCGGGCCCCGGGTCTCCGCGCCCCGGATGCCATGGTCCCGCAGCCTCTCGATCTGTGCCGTGGCCTTGGTGATCCCGATCCGGTCCGCCGCCGTGAGGCCGCTCTCGCGCGCGTAGACGACGATCGCGGGGATCTGCTCCGGCCTGAAGTCCTCGGAGAGATGCAGGACCTGGGTGGACTCCGCGGACCCCGGCAGCCAGGAGGCGGCGTCGTTGTCCTGGGCGTCGGTGAGCTTCTGGGCGAAGGGCGCGGTCAGGAACAGCAACACCAGCCACAGGGCCAACACCAGCCACTTGGCCCGCCGCCCGCAGACCAGGTACGCGATCCTACGGTTCCCGTTCATGCCGACCTCGCCTGGTCCCACCCAGGGGCGCGAGGCTGTGACATTTGCGGCTCCGCCACGTGGGCGCGATCAGCCGCGGACGCCCCGCGGACTGCACACCACCCATGCCACGACGGGCCCGCCCGCACAACCCCTGGCGGGCATGGCAGGCTTGGGGCATGGCCGTGCAGATCAACCCCAGTATCCTGTCCGCGGACTTCGCCCGACTCGCCGAGGAGGCGAAGGCCGTCGAAGGTGCCGACTGGCTTCATGTCGACGTGATGGACAACCATTTCGTACCGAACCTCACCCTCGGTGTGCCGGTCGTAGAGTCCCTGGCACGGGCGACGGACATCCCGCTGGACTGCCACCTGATGATCGAGGACCCCGATCGATGGGCGCCGCAGTACGTGGAAGCGGGTGCCGGTTCCGTCACCTTCCATGTGGAGGCCGCCGCCGCTCCGGTGCGGCTCGCCCGCGAGATCCGGGCGAAGGGTGCCCGGGCCTCCATGGCCCTCAAGCCCGCGACCCCGATCGAGCCGTACGAGGACCTGCTGCCCGAACTCGACATGTTGCTGATCATGACGGTCGAGCCGGGTTTCGGCGGCCAGGCTTTTCTCGACATCATGCTCCCCAAGATTCGCCGCACCCGCGAGTTGATCAGTAAGCACGGCCTTGACCTGTGGCTCCAGGTCGACGGAGGTGTCGCCGCCTCCACCATCGAGCGTTGTGCCGAGGCCGGCGCGGACGTATTCGTCGCCGGATCGGCGGTCTACGGCGCCGCGGACCCCGCCGAGGCGGTACGTGCACTGCGCACCCAGGCACAGTCGGCGACCGCCGGTGCGACCTGGGCGTGCGACCACTGAGCCAAGGGAACGTGAACGACGTACTTCTGGGCAGATCAAGTACTCGGGATCTGACAGGATGAACGGCGAGTCCAGAATGTGAACAGCAGTGATGTGAAGAGCAGTGAGGAGATCGCCGTGTCGGGTATGTCGGCTGGCCGGTCAGCCATGCGGATGGGACCCGCTGAGCTGGTTCAGGCGGCGGCCATGGCCCGCCGCTTCTACCTGGAGGGCAAGTCCAAGATCCAGATCGCCGAGGAGTTCGGCGTCAGCCGCTTCAAGGTGGCCCGGGTGCTGGAGACCGCTCTCGAACGGGATCTCGTGCGGATCGAGATCCGTGTCCCGGCCGAACTGGACGCCGAGCGCTCGGACGCGCTGCGCGCCCGGTACGGCCTCAGGCACGCGGTCGTGGTCGAGTCCCCGGCCGACGCGGAGGAGTCGCCCGATCCCGAGAACCTCGGTGAAGTGGCCGCCGACCTGCTCGGCGAGCTGGTGAACGAAGGCGATGTGCTGGGCCTCGCCTGGGGCCGGTCCACCATCCACATGGCGGCGGCGCTCGACCGGCTGCCGCCCTGCACGGTGGTCCAGCTGACGGGTGTGTACGACGCCGGAACCGCCGAGCGCGGCTCCGTCGAGGCGGTCCGCCGCGCCGCCCAGGTGTCCGGCGGCGACGCCCACCCCATCTACGCCCCGATGCTGCTGCCCGACGCGGCCACCGCCGCCGCGCTGCGCAACCAGACCGGGATCGCGCGGGCCTTCGAGTACTTCGACAAGGTCACGGTCGCCTGCGTCTCCATCGGCTCCTGGGAGGCCGGCATCTCGACGGTGCACGACATGCTCAGCGACGAGGAACGCGGCCACTACGCGTCCCTCGGGGTCGCCGCCGAGATGTCCGCGCACCTCTTCGACGCCGATGGGCGCCGGGTCGGCCGGGACCTCGGAGAGCGGTGCATCACCGTCAAGACGGACCAGCTCCGGCGGGTCCCCGAGGTCGTCGCGATCGCGGGCGGGCAGCGCAAGGCGCCCGCGATCGACGCGGTGCTGCGTTCCGGGCTGGTCACCAGCCTGGTGACGGACACCTCGGCCGCGGACTACCTGCTGACGGCGGGCCCGACCCCGAAGCCGGCACTCAACAGGGCGGACCCGGACGGGATCTGACGGGTGTGAACATGCGGGTACTGCCCGGGTCCTCTTCGGGGCCCGGGCATCCTTCTGTTCCAGGGGATGTTCACGATGTTCCCGGGGACGTCCGCCGTCCTCGGTCGTCGTCGCCGCCCTCCGGGTCCACATGCGGCAGCATCCGGTCGAGCCAGCCGGGCGTCCACCAGGCGTGGGCGCCCAGCAGCGTCATGACCGCCGGCACCAGCAGCAGCCGTACCACCGTCGCGTCGATGAGCACACTCACGGCGAGCCCCAGACCGAGCATCTTCACCACCACGTTGTCGCTCACGACGAACGCGGCGAAGACGCTCACCATGATCAGGGCCGCGCAGCTGATCACCCGGGCGGTGATCTCCAGGGCGTGGGCCACGGACGCCCGCGCGTCGCCCGTCCGCAGCCAGGCCTCGTGGACACGGGAGAGCAGGAAGATCTCGTAGTCCATGCTGAGCCCGAAGATGATCGCGAACATCATCATCGGCACATAGCTCTCGATGGGCACCTTGCCCGTCACCCCCAGCGCGGGCCCGCCCCAGCCCCACTGGAAGACGGCCACGACGACACCGTACGAGGCCGCGATCGACAGGACGTTGAGCACGGCAGCCTTCAGCGCCACCAGCAGGCCCCGGAAGACGGCCAGGATGATCAGGAAGGCGAGGGCGACGACCACACCGATGATCAGCGGGAGGCGGCTCGCGACGATGTCACGGAAGTCGACCTGGGCGGCGGTCGTGCCGGTCACATAGCCGTGCGCGGCCGTTCCGGAGACGGCCTCGGGCAGGGTGTCGTCGACCAGGCGGTTCGTCAGGTCGGTGGTCGTCTCACTCTGCGGCGACGCCTTGGAGTAGACCGTGCCGACCAGGACGTCCCCGTCCTTGGTCGCGGTGAGCGGGGTGGCGGTGGCAGCCCCCGGTACGTCCGTCAGGGCCTTGGACGCCTTCGAGGCGAGGGCGGAGCGCTGATCGGAGGGCACCTTGGTCTGGTCGATGACGACGGTCAGCGGTCCGTTGGAGCCGGGCCCGAACGACTGCGCCATGATGTCGTACGCCCGCCGGTCCGTGAACGACTTCGGATCGGCGCCGTCCCCGATGTGGCCCAGTTGGATGGACAGCACCGGGATCGCCAGCACCAGCACGGTCACGATCCCGCCGGCCAGGAACCACCAGGGGCGCCGCTCGACGCGCTGCGCGTAGCGGTGCCAGGTGCCGTGTACCTCGGCCTCGGTGGTGTCGGCGTCGGCCTCGGCGACCGGGCGGCGCACCCGGTAACGGTCGATACGGCGGCCGATGAGCCCGAGCAGCGCCGGGACCAGGGTGAGGGCGCCCACGACCGCGGAGACCACCGTCACGGCGGCGGCCACGCCCAGTTTGCCGATGAAGCTGACCCCGGAGACGGACAGCCCGGCCAGCGCGACGATCACCGTGCACCCGGAGACCAGGACGGCGCGGCCACTGGTGGCGGTGGCGCGGCCCGCCGCACGTACCGGATCGTCGCCGTTCATCAGGTTCTGCCGGTGCCGGGTGATCAGGAACAGCGCGTAGTCGATGCCCACGCCGAGGCCGATCATCGTGGCCAGTGTGGGGGAGACCGTGGCGAAGGTGAACGCCGCCGCGAGCAGCCCCAGGCAGGCCAGTCCGCCGATCACGCTGATCAGGGCGGTCAGCAGGGGGATGCCGGCGGCGAGGACGCTGCCGAAGCCGACCAGCAGGACGACGATCGCCACCGCGAACCCGATCAGCTCGCTGATCCGGTCATCGGCGGGGGGCCGGGCCAGCTCGCCCAGCGGTCCGCCGTACTCGACCTGCACTCCGGCCGCCCGCAGCGGTTTCACCGAGTCGTCGACGCCGTCGAGGTAGTCGTCGCCGAGGGTGGACGGCTGGACGTCGAAGCGGACGGTGATGTAGCCGGTCTTCGCGTCGCTGGACAGCGGGCCGACGGTCTGCTTGCCGGAGGGCTGGGATCCCGGCGGGGGCAGCGGGTTCTGGACGGACAGGACGTGCGGGAGTTTCTGCAGGTCGGTGACCGTCTGGGACATCTGAGTGGACACGTCGGTCAGAGGCTTGGCCGAGTCCCGCAGCACGATCTGGCTGCCGTAGCCGCCGGCTGCCGGATCGTGCTCCTTCAGGACGTCGAGGCCCTGCTGCGACTGGACTCCGGGCAGGGAGAAGTTGTCCGAGTAGTCGCCGCCGAAGGAACGGTTGAGCACCTGGAGCGCGGCCAGCGCGACCAGCCAGGCCACGATGACGATCACGAAGTGCCGGGCACACCACTCGCCCAGTCGGCGCAGTCTTCCACGCGTGTCCTTGCTTCCCCCGGATGCTGGTGCTGGCATTGCTGTCTGCGATGACATGCGCGGCTCCCGCCGGAGACTGCCCGGACCTCCTCATTGAACGACTCGCCGATCAACGTGTCCTGTTGGGAGACTGTCATCAGGGTCCTCGTCAAGGTTCTCGCCCGGGTCCTCGTTGTCATGGAGCGGGCGGTGGGATCTACTACAGCGATGATCACTTCGCCCCTTCGCGACTCCTCACGGCGGTACTGAGATGACCGACCACCCGCTCGCCCCGGTGTTCGCCGGCAGCGCGCCCGCCGGTGTCCTGTCCTGGCCCGCCGCGCTGCCTGCGGAACTCGCGCTCGAAGCCGCCCGCGAGGCCGGCTGGGAGGCCGCCGACCTCGACCTCACCGGCGTCTCGGACAAGGCCGCGCTGATGACGGCCTGCGCGACCGCGATGCGTTTCCCGGACTACTTCGGCTCGAACTGGGACGCGCTGGCGGACTGTCTCGGCGACCTGCAGGGGTGGCCCGCGAGCCGAGGCCGGCTCCTTCTCGTCCGCAACTGGCAGGCGTACGCGGCGGCCCGGCCCGAGGAGTGGAACACGCTCCAGGAGATCTTCGCCGACGCCGCCGCGAGCTGGCGGGCGACGGAGACGGGACTGGCGGTGGTGATGGTGCTCGCCTGAACTTCTCTGTCGTTGGTCCGGCGCCGGTCCGTCGGAGGATGGCACGAGCCGGCCGGCGATCCGTCTGGACGATCCGACCAGGCGGTTTCAGGTCACCGGCATGGGACAATGAGGTACGTGCTCTCCCCTTGGCTGTCCTGTCCGGGGGCAACCTCTGATCGACCGGGATGTGCAGCACGTGCGTTTCCTCAACGACATCCAGCCCCCGTACGACCTGACGTACGACGACGTCTTCATGGTCCCCAGCCGTTCCTCCGTCGGTTCCCGGCAGGCCGTGGACCTCAGTTCCCCGGACGGTTCGGGTACGACGATTCCGCTGGTCGTCGCCAACATGACCGCCATCGCGGGCCGCCGGATGGCCGAGACGGTCGCGCGGCGCGGCGGGCTCGTAGTGATCCCGCAGGACATCCCGATCGAGGTTGTCACCGACGTCATCTCCTGGGTGAAGAGCCGTCACCTGGTGCTCGACACGCCGATCGTGCTCGCCCCCCACCAGACCGTCGCCGACGCCCTGGCCCTGCTGCCCAAGCGGGCGCACAACGCGGGCGTGGTCGTCGACGCCGAGCATCGGCCCGTCGGTGTGGTCACCGACGCCGACCTGTCCGGCGTGGACCGCTTCACCCAGCTCTCCGAGGTCATGTCGAAGGACCTCCTGCTCCTCGACGCCGACATCGACCCGCGCGAGGCGTTCAACCGCCTCGACGGCGCCAACCGCCGGTACGCGCCCGCCGTCGACGCCGACGGCAAGCTCGCCGGCATCCTCACCCGCAAGGGCGCCCTGCGTGCCACCCTCTACACGCCGACCACGGATGTGAACGGGAAGCTGCGTATCGCCGCCGCTGTCGGCATCAACGGCGATGTGGCCGGAAAGGCGCAGCAACTGCTCGACGCGGGCGTCGACACGCTTGTCATCGACACCGCGCACGGTCACCAGGAGTCGATGCTCAGCGCCATCAAGCTGGTCCGCGATCTCGACCCGCACGTTCCGATCGCCGCGGGCAACATCGTCGCCGCCGAGGGCGTCAGGGACCTGATCGAGGCGGGCGCCGACATCATCAAGGTCGGCGTCGGACCGGGTGCCATGTGCACCACCCGCATGATGACGGGCGTGGGCCGCCCGCAGTTCTCGGCGGTCCTGGAGTGCGCGGCCGAGGCGAAGAAGTACGGCAAGCACGTGTGGGCGGACGGCGGGGTACGCCACCCCCGCGACGTCGCGATGGCGCTGGCCGCCGGTGCGTCCAACGTCATGGTCGGCTCCTGGTTCGCGGGCACGTACGAGTCCCCGGGCGACCTTCAGCAGGACGCCGCCGGGCACCTCTACAAGGAGTCGTTCGGCATGGCGTCGGCGCGTGCGGTGCGCAACCGTACGTCGGAGGAGTCCTCGTACGACCGGGCCCGCAAGGCGCTGTTCGAGGAGGGCATCTCGACGTCCCGGATGTTCCTCGACCCGGCCCGTCCGGGCGTCGAGGACCTGATCGACTCGATCATCGCGGGCGTCCGCTCCTCCTGCACCTACGCCGGCGCCAACTCCCTTGCGGAGTTCGCCCAGAAGGCCATCGTCGGCATCCAGAGCGCCGCCGGGTACGCGGAGGGCAAGCCGCTCCACGCCAGCTGGAGCTGACGCGGACGTGCTGAACGATCTCGACGAACGTATCGTGCACGCCCTCGCCGAGGACGCGCGTCGCTCCTACGCGGACATCGGGCAGTTGGTCGGACTGTCCGCCCCCGCTGTGAAGCGGCGCGTGGACCGGTTGCGGGCGAGCGGGGCGATCACCGGGTTCACCGTGCGGGTGGATCCGGCGGCGCTGGGGTGGGAGACGGAGGGGTTCGTCGAGATCTACTGTCGGCGGAACACCTCGCCGGAGACGATTCAGCGGGGGCTGGAGCGGTATCAGGAGGTGGTGGCCGCGTCCACCGTGACGGGGGAGGCGGATGCGGTGGTGCAGGTTTTTGCCTCTGATATGCGGCACTTCGAGCGGGTGCTTGAGCGTATTGCCGGGGAGCCGTTTGTTGAGCGGACGAAGTCCGTGTTGGTGCTGTCTCCGTTGCTGCGGAGGTTTTCTTCCGGGTCGCCTACGTGAGTGCCTCTCGGGGCAGGGTGGCGACTGCGGGTGCGATGTGGCTTGTCGCGCAGTTCCCCGCGCCCCTATAGGGGCGCCTCTACCCCGCCGGTTTTCTCGCTAGGGCGTTGTTTCCGATGGAGTTGTGGACGCTGAAGCTCACAGCGTCGCCTCGGTAGCGGTCGTCGGACCACTCGACCGGGCGGCCCTCCCTCGTCGTTGTCACGCGGCGGACGCGCAGGAGGGGGCTGGTGCGGCGGATGTCGAGGAGTTCGGCGTCCTGGGCGCCGGCCGCCACCGCGTCGATGACGTGTTCGCCGTATGCGAAGACCAGACCCGTGTCCTCGAAGAGGCGTTGGGTGACCGAGGAGCAGTCCGGTTCGAGGGGTTCCACGGACGGGGCGATCCAGTCCGCGTAGACCGTGCGTTCCAGGAGGACCGGTTCGCCGTCCAGGCCGCGTACGCGCAGGACATGCAACACCCTTGTCTTCTCGCGGAGTTGGAGACGGACCGCGTCCTCCGTGGTCGCCGGGCGGTACTCCTGGTGCACGACCTGGCCCGTCGCCTCGCGGCCCATCGCGCGGGCCCACTGGGCGAAGCTGCGCAGTTCCTCGAAGGTCTGGCTGCGGCGGGTGGCCAGGACCACCCGGCGGGCGCCCTGGCGGGAGCCGATCAGGCCCTCGGCGGTCAGGGCCGCCACCGCCTGGCGGATCGTGCCGCGGGCCACGCCGTAGTGGGCGGCGAGTTCTGTTTCCGGGGGCAGACGGCTGCCGACCGTGTACTGCTCGCGGTCGATCGCGCGGCGCAGCTCGTCGGCGATCTCCTCGTGTCGCGCCGTCATGCTCCCCCTCTGGGTTCGTCGCTGTGCACAGGGTGACCAGCCTAATCGATTTCGCGGCCCCGCCCTGGGGGCCTGGAATGTGCAGGGAATCAGTGGTCAGTGTTTCGCCAGTGTTTACGGGAGCGATACCAGCGGAAGTCCTACTGAAGCCAACTTGTTCAGACAAGTTCTCCGCACTACCTCAACCCTCGTGCGCACCCCTGGAGAGACCGTGATCGTGTCCCTGCCGAGAACAGCCGTCCGCAGCGGCGCCCTCGCCGTCGTCGCCGCGCTCGCCCTGAGCGCCTGCGGCGCGGCCCCCGACGACACGTCGACCACCGCGAACGGCAAGAGCGCGAACACCGCGACCTCCGCCGCCGACCTCGGCGGCATGGCCAAACTGGTCGCCGCCGCCAAGAAGGAGGGCACGCTGCACGCCATCGCGCTGCCCCGCGACTGGGCCAACTACGGCGCCCTGATCGACGGTTTCCAGAAGAAGTACGGCATCAAGATCGAGGTCGAGAACCCCGACGGTGCAAGCCAGGACGAGATCAACGCCGTCACGTCCCGCAAGGGGCAGGACCGGACCCCCGACGTCCTCGACCTGGGCAGCTCGTTCGCTCTGAGCGCCGCCCAGCAGGGGCTGCTCGCGCCCTACAAGGTCGCCTCCTTCGCCGACATACCCGAGGGGCAGAAGGACCCGGAGGGGCGCTGGTTCAACGACTACGGCGGCTACATCTCCATCGGGTGCGACGCCAAGCGCGTGAAGAGCTGTCCCACCTCCTTCGCCGATCTGCTGAAGCCCCAGTACAAGGGGCAGGTCGCCCTCAACGGCAATCCCACCAAGTCCGGTTCGGCCTTCGCCGGCGTCTGGGCGGCCTCGCTCGCCAGTGGCGGTTCCTTCGACGACATCCAGCCCGGCCTCGACTTCTTCGCCAAGCTGAAGAAGAACGGCAACTACACGCCCGTCGAGTCGACCCCGGCCACCGTCGAGAAGGGCGAGACACCCATCAGCATCGACTGGGACTACCTCAACGCCGGTTACGCCGACGAGTTCAAGTCCAAGGGCGTCGACTGGACGGTGTCCGTGCCCAGCGACGGCGAGTTCTCCCAGTTCTACTCCCAGGCCATCAACAAGGACGCCCCGCACCCGGCCGCCGCCCGGCTGTGGCAGGAGTACCTCTACAGCGCCGAGGGACAGAACCTCTGGCTCAAGGGGTACGCCCGGCCCGCCCTGATGACCGCCATGGAGAAGGCCGGCACCCTCGACAAGACCGCGGCCGCCAAGCTGCCCAAGGTCTCCGGTACGCCGTCCTTCCCGACCGAGGCCCAGCAGAGCAAGGCCAAGACCGTGCTGGCCGAGGGCTGGGGCAAGGCCGTCTCCGGATGACCGCCACCCTCACGCGGGTCGACGTGGCGCCCGCCGCTTCCGTGAAGCGGCGGCGCCGCGCCCCCGGCTGGCTCGCCGTACTGCCGCTGCTCGTCTTCGTGGCGGTCGCCTTCGGGGTGCCCGCCCTGGCCATGCTGAACGGTGCCTTCACCGTCAAGGACCAGGCCACCGGTGCCACTTCGTACACCGCGGCCAATCTGACCGACTCCCTCCAGGGCGCGTATCTCACCGCGCTGATCGGCAGCGTCAAGCTGTCCGCCGTGTCGGCGCTCATCGCGACCGTCCTCGGACTGCTGCTCGCCCAGGCCGTCGTGACCTCCCGGTTCCGGGCGCTGCGCGAGGCCGTGCTCACCGCCTCCGGGGTCCTCGCCAACTTCGGCGGGGTGCCGCTGGCCTTCGCCTTCGTCGCCACCCTCGGCAACTCCGGTGTGCTGACCAGGCACTTCGGGCTGACGGACAAGGGCTGGAGCCTCTACAGCTTCTGGGGACTGGTGATCGTCTACCTCTACTTCCTGATCCCGCTGATGGTTCTCACCATCACGCCCGCGCTCGACGGCCTGCGGTCCCAGTGGCGCGAGGCCGCGCGGAACAACGGGGCCACCAACGTCCAGTACTGGCAGCACGTCGGCCTGCCCGTGCTGCTGCCCTCGCTGCTCGGCGGGTTCGTGCTCCTCTTCGGCAGCGCCTTCGCCGCGTACGCCACCGCCGCGGCCATGGTGGGCAGTTCGATTCCGCTGGTCACCCTGCAGATCGCCGACGCCATCTCCGGCAACGTGCTCGTCGGCCAGGAGAACGTGGCGCTCGCCCTCAGCCTCGACATGGTCCTGATCGCGGGCCTCGTCATGGCCGTCTACCTGCCCCTGCAACGGAGGAGCGCGCGATGGCTCGCCTGAACCTGTGGCGCTGGGTGGTCCTGACCGGCGCCGGGGTCTACTTCCTCGTCCCGCTCGCCGCATCCGTGATCTTCACGGTCGACGTACCTGGCGAGGGCGTCACCTTCGACGCCTACGGCGAGATCGTCGGCGCCGACGGCTTCCTGCCCGGCCTGGTGCTCTCCCTCGAACTGGCCGTCGCCACCATCGCCGTGGTCCTGCTGCTGATGGTGCCCGCGATGGTCGCGCTGCGGCTCGGCGCACCCCGGCTGCGGCCGGTCGTCGAGGTGATCTGCTCGCTGCCACTGGTGGTCCCGCCGATCGCGTTCGTCGCCGGGATCTCGACGGTCCTCAAATGGGGCCCCGAACACCTCTCCCGTACGCCCCTGTTCCAGACCTTCGTCGCCATCCAGAACCCCGACTTCCCCGTCGTCCTCGTCCTCGCGTACGTCGTGATGGCGCTGCCCTTCGTCTACCGGGCGCTGGACGCCGGGCTGCGCGCGATCGACGTCCGCACACTGGTCGAGGCCGCCCGAAGCTGCGGTGCGAGCCCGGTGCAGGCGCTGGTGACGGCCGTGCTGCCCAACCTGCGCGGGGCGCTGCTCAACGCCTCCTTCCTCACCCTGGCCCTGGTGCTGGGCGAGTTCACGGTGGCCCAGTTGCTCGGCTTCCAGCCGTTCGCCGTGTGGATCTACAGCGTCGGCGGGTCGCAGGCCCAGTTGTCGGTCGCCGTCTCCGTGCTCAGCCTGCTCGTCACCTGGGCCCTCCTCCTCGCGCTCGCCGGGCTCGGCGGGCGTTCCCGAACCGCCGCCGCCAAGGGATGAACCTCATGACGCTCGACAAGGCCGCCACCGTCGAATTCCGGGGACTGCGCCGGGAGTTCGGCCCGACCGTCGCCCTCGACGGACTCGACCTCGACGTGCGGCCGGGGGAACTGCTCGCGCTCCTCGGCCCGTCCGGCTGCGGCAAGACCACCGCGCTGCGCATGCTCGCCGGGTTCGAACACCCCGACTCCGGCGAGGTGCTGGTCGACGGGCAGGACGTCACCCAGGTCCCGGCCCACCGCCGGGACGCCGGCATGGTCTTCCAGTCGTACAGCCTCTTCCCGCACCTCAGCGCCCTCGACAACGTGGCCTTCGGGATGCGGATGCGCAAGGTGCGTACGTCCGAACGCCGGGCCCGCGCCGCCGAGTTGCTCGACCTCGTGGGTCTCGCCGACAAGGGCGCGAGCTTTCCGCACCAGCTCTCCGGCGGCCAGCAGCAGCGCGTGGCACTGGCCCGCGCACTCGCCCTGCGCCCGCGCGTACTGCTCCTCGACGAGCCGCTGTCGGCGCTCGACGCCAAGGTGCGACTGAACCTGCGCGAGGAGATCCGGCGGCTGCAACAGGAACTCGGCATCACCACCCTGTTCGTGACGCACGATCAGGAAGAGGCCCTGTCCATGGCCGACCGGGTCGCCGTGATGCGGTCCGGGCGACTCGAACAGTGCGCCGCCCCCGCCGAGTTGTACGGCCGGCCCGCCACCGCGTTCGTCGCCGAGTTCGTCGGCACGATGAGCCGGATTCCGGGTCGGCTGGCCGGGGGAGGGGTGGAGGTGCTCGGGCAGCGGCTCCCGGTCGACGGCTTGGCGCCGGACGCCGTCGAGATCGATGTGCTGGTCCGGCCCGAGGCGGTCCGGGTCGGCGCCGACGCGGCGGGCGACGCGCGGGTCGTGGCCACGGCGTTCCTCGGCGCGGTCACCCGGATCACCGTACGGCTTGCGGACGGCACCGAGGTGAAGGCCGACCTGCCCGCGCACGAGGCCGCCACGCTGGGCGCGGGGGCCGCCGTACACGTGTCGCTGCCGGAGCGCCCGGTGCTGGTGGCCGAGCGCGCGAACCACCGTGAATCCGAATCTGTCAGTCCGTGAAGCCATGAATCCGTGAAGCCCATGAATCCGTGAGTTCGCGAGTCCGTGAATCTGTGGCTCCGTGAATCTGTGAGTCCGTGAGTTTGCGAGAGAGAGAAACGTGCCCCCCCACGCCACCCATACCTCCGACACCCCCCGCCTGCCCCAACTCCCGCTCCAGGCCGTCCTGTTCGACATGGACGGCACTCTCGTCGACACCGAGCGGCTGTGGTGGGACGCGGTGGAACAGGTCGCCGGGAGACCACTGACCGTGGCGGACCAGCCCGACGTGCTCGGCCGGCCCGTCGAGCACACGGCCGACTGGCTGGCCGCCGCCACGGGCGCGGAGGCCGGTCGGCTCGCCGCCGAACTGCACCGGGAGTTCGCGACCCGCGTCCGCACCGGCATCGTGCCCCGCCCCGGCGCGCTCGACCTGCTCGACGAGCTCGCCCGGGCCGGCATACCCACCGCCCTGGTGACCGCCTCCCCCCGGGCCGTCGCCGACACCGTGCTCGAAGCGCTCGGAGCCACCCGCTTCGCGGCCTCCGTGACCGCCGACGACACCGAACACACCAAGCCCGCCCCCGACCCATACCTCGCCGCCTGCCACGCCCTGGGCGTCGAACCGGCCGCCTGTGTGGCCGTCGAGGACACCGAGACCGGGGTCGCCTCGGCCGAGGCGGCGGGCTGCGCCGTTCTCGCCGTGCCCTCACTCGCGCCGATCGAGGCGGCGCCCGGCCGGACGGTACTGACCAGCCTGGCCGGCGTCACCGTGGCGCAGCTCGGCGCCATGGTCACCCGCGAACTCCGGCTTCGGGTGATGAGCTGGAACCTCTGGCTCGGCGGCACGAAGATCACCGACCACCGTGAGAAGCAGCTCAAGGTGATCGCCGAGACGGGCGCCGACGTCGTCGGCCTCCAGGAGACGAACGGCACCTCCGCCCAGGAACTGGCCGAGGCGCTCGGCTGGCACCACCATCAGGCGGGCCCGAACCTGGGCGTCATCAGCCGGTATCCGATCACCGCCCGACTCGGTGACCCGGACGTCGGCTTCTACGGAGCGACCGGGGTACGGATCCGGCTGGACGGAGGACAGGAGGTGGACGTCTGGAGCGCCCACCTCGACTGCGCGCCGTACGGGCCCTACGAGGCCCGGTTCGACGGGCTTCCGGTGGCCGAGGTGATCGCCCATGAAGGCGGGCGGCTGGAGCAGATGCGGGGGATCCTGCGGCGGATCGGGGATTCCGTCGCCGACGACTCCATGCCCGTGGTGCTGGTCGGGGACTTCAACACGCCGTCGCATCTGGACTGGCCGGGCGTGGAGTGGCCGGTGACACAGGCGGCGGAGGAGGCGGGGCTGTGGGACTCCTACCGGGAGGTGCACCCGGACCCGGTCCGTGAGCCCGGCCATACCTGGTCGCCGATTCATGTCGAGCACGAGGACGGGAGTGGGCGGCCGGAGCCGCAGGACCGGATCGACTTCGTGCTGCACAACGGGAGGGGGGTGCGGGTGCTGGACTCGCGGGTGGTGGTGAGTGGGGCCGTGCGTGCGTGGCCCGAGGTGGCCGACAACGTCTGGCCCTCGGACCACGCGGCGGTACTGACGACGTTCGGGTTCCGGTAGAGGGCTTTCTTCGCCCCCGCCGCCCCCTTTCAGCCCGTCGGGCGTTTGAGGACGAGGCCCGTTGAGGGCCGAAGCGGGGGTCTGGGGGCGGGCAGCCCCCAGGGATTGGACGGGTAGGGGCGGCGGGGGCGAGGAACAACGAATCGCCGCCCAGCCCCCACCCCACGCAACGAATCGCTCACCGGCGCGCAACAGCTCCGCCTTGTTCCGCCGAGCCTGCCCCCCGTACCGTCTATCTGGCCCCCCAAGCTCCCCCTTAAGCCCCGGCAAGGACCCCTCATGCGCACCGCCCTGCTCCAGAGCTCCGGCCGGCCCGGCTCACTCGTCGGGAACCTCAAGGTGCTCGACGAGGCCGCGGACCGCGCCGCCGCCGCGGGCGCCGGGCTCCTGGCCGCGCCGGAGATGTTCCTCACCGGGTACGCGATCGGCGACGGTGTCGGCCGCCTCGCCGAGCCCGCCGACGGGGACTCCGCCGACGCGGTCGCCGAGATCGCCACGCGTCATGGCCTCGCGATCGCCTACGGCTACCCCGAGCGGGCCGGCGACCAGGTCTTCAACTCCGCGCAGCTCATCTCCGCCGAGGGCGACCGTCTCGCCAACTACCGCAAGACCCACCTCTTCGGCTGCTTCGAACGTGACCACTTCACACCGGGCGAGCAGCCTGTCGTACAGGCCGAACTGGACGGTCTCCGGATCGGCCTGATGATCTGCTACGACGTCGAGTTCCCGGAGAACGTCCGCGCCCACGCCCTCGCGGGCACCGACCTCCTCCTGGTCCCGACGGCGCAGATGCACCCGTTCCAGTTCGTCGCCGAATCCGTCGTACCGGTGCGGGCCTTCGAGAACCAGCTGTACGTCGCCTACGTCAACCGGGTCGGCCAAGAAGGGGAGTTCGACTTCGTCGGGCTCTCCACGCTCGCCGGACCCGACGGAGTCGCCCGCAGCCGGGCCGGCCGCGGTGAGGAACTCCTCCTCGCCGACGTCGACCCCGTTCTCCTTGCCGCCTCCCGCGAGGCGAACCCATATCTCCAGGACCGCCGTCCCGGCCTGTACGGCTCCCTCGTCTGAGCCGCCTCTCCTCTCCCCGCCACCTCACCTGTTCCGCCCGCAAGGAGTCCGTACCCCATGACGTCCACGGTGCCCACCGCCGTCCAGCACGCCGACGCGCAGCAGCCGCCGATCACCATGTTCGGGCCGGACTTCCCCTACGCCTACGACGACTTCCTCGCCCACCCGGCCGGCCTCGGGCAGGTTCCCGCGACCGAGCACGGCACCGAGGTCGCCGTCATCGGCGGCGGGCTGTCGGGGATCGTCGCCGCGTACGAGCTGATGAAGATGGGCCTCAAGCCCGTCGTGTACGAGGCCGATCAGATAGGCGGGCGGCTGCGGACCGTCGGGTTCGACGGCTGCGACCCCTCCCTCACCGCAGAGATGGGCGCGATGCGCTTCCCGCCCTCCTCCACCGCCCTCCAGCACTACATCGACCTGGTGGACCTGGAGACCCGGCCGTTCCCCAACCCCCTTGCCCAGTGCACCCCTTCGACCGTCGTCGACCTCAAGGGCGAGTCGCACTACGCCGAGACGGTGGCGGATCTCCCGCAGGTCTACCGTGACGTGGCCGCCGCCTGGAACACGTGCCTGGAAGAGGGCGCCGACTTCTCCGACATGAACCGGGCCCTGCGTGAGCGCGACGTGCCGCGCATCCGTGAGATCTGGGCCCGGCTCGTCGAGAAGCTCGACAACCAGACCTTCTACGGCTTCCTCTGCGGCTCCGAGGCCTTCAGGTCGTTCCGGCACCGCGAGATCTTCGGCCAGGTCGGCTTCGGGACGGGCGGCTGGGACACCGACTTCCCCAACTCGATCCTGGAGATCCTGCGGGTCGTCTACACCGAGGCGGACGACCATCACCGGGGCATCGTGGGCGGCAGTCAGCAACTGCCGCTGCGGCTCTGGGAGCGCGAGCCCGGGAAGATCGTCCACTGGCCGTACGGGACCTCCCTCGCGTCCCTGCACGTGAACGGCGTACCGCGCCCGGCCGTCACCCGCCTGCACCGCACGGCCGGCAACCGGATCACCGTGACCGACGCGGGCGGCGACATCCGTACGTACCCGGCGGCGGTCTTCACCGCCCAGTCCTGGATGCTCCTCTCGAAGATCGCCTGCGACGACTCGCTCTTCCCGATCGACCACTGGACCGCCATCGAGCGCACCCACTACATGGAGTCCAGCAAGCTCTTCGTGCCTGTCGACCGGCCGTTCTGGCTCGACAAGGACGAGAACACCGGGCGTGACGTGATGTCGATGACCCTCACCGACCGTATGACGCGCGGGACTTACCTCCTCGACGACGGTCCGGACAGGCCCGCCGTCATCTGTCTCTCGTACACCTGGTGCGACGACAGCCTCAAGTGGCTGCCGCTGTCCGCGAACGAGCGGATGGAGGTCATGCTGAAGTCGCTCGGCGAGATCTATCCGAAGGTCGACATCCGGAAGCACGTCATCGGCAACCCGGTCACCGTGTCCTGGGAGAACGAGCCCTACTTCATGGGTGCGTTCAAGGCCAACCTGCCCGGCCACTACCGTTACCAGCGGCGCCTGTTCACGCACTTCATGCAGGACCGGCTGCCCGCCGACAAGCGGGGCCTCTTCCTCGCCGGTGACGACATCTCCTGGACGGCGGGCTGGGCCGAGGGCGCCGTCCAGACCGCGCTGAACGCGGTCTGGGGCGTCATGCACCAGTTCGGCGGGACCACCGATCCGACCAACCCCGGCCCCGGTGACGTGTACGACGAGATCGCCCCCGTCGAACTCCCGGAGGACTAGGACCAGGACCAAGGGCTGTCGGGGTCGGTCAGATCCCGGCCGCCCGTGCCGCCTCGTACAACTCGGCCGCCAGGTCCTTGAGTTCGTGGGCGTCCCTCGGGGTGTCGCCGAAGTCGAGGAAGAACTCGTCGAGGCCGACCTCGGCGTGGGCGGCGAGGTCCGTCACTATCTGGTCGACGCTGCCCTGGAAGGGCCGGCGATCGGCGCCGTCGTACGCCTTCGCCGTGTAGGCGGGGTTCACCCGCGCCACCGTCTCGATCGGCCTGGTGCGGCCCTTCTCGGCGGCGAAGTCCTGCACCTGCCGCCATTGGGCGGCGAGTTGCTCGGCGCCCATGGCGATCGGGTGCCAGCCGTCGCCGCGTTCGACGAGTCGGGCCAGTGCCTTCTTGCTGTTGGCGGGCAGGAGGATCGGGATGGGGCGAGCGGGCTTGGGACCGATCACGGACGACGCGATCTTCGTCAGCCGGCCGTCGTACTGGACCGGGTCCGGGCCCCAGACCGCCCGGCACACGTCGAGGATCTCGTCCAGCACCCGGCCGCGCTCCGCGAACGGGGCCACTCCGGCGGCGGCGTACTCATCGACGGACCAGCCGGTGCCGAAGCCCGCCACCACCCGGCCGCCGCTCGCCGCATCCAACGTGCCGAGCGTGCGGGCCAGTTGGAAGGGGCCGTGCAGCGGGGCCACCAGCACACTGGTGCCGAGGCGGGCGCGCTCGGTGGCCGCGGCGGCCAGCGTCAGCGTCACCAGCGGTTCGGCCAGACCCCGGTACGCGTCGGGCCAGGCGAGGCCCTCAATGCCGTACAGGCCCTGGGTCGCGGGCTCCGGGAACAGGGCGCGTTCGAGCACCCAGAGGCTCTCGTAGCCGATCTGCTCGGCCGCACGTGCCACGTCCGGCACGTCCCGTCCGATCTCGTACTGGTGTGATTGAGGAAGACCAAGACCCAGGCGGACGGCCATACTCGTGCTCCTTCGCAAGAGATGTTCTCGCCCTCGAACGTACAACGTTCACCTAGCTATGGCGGAGGTCCCACGCGGGAGTGGCCGGATCAGTCCGGCAGCGGCGTGAGGAGCATGCGGCTCGCGAAGCCGACCGCCGCGTCCAAGCGGTCCGTGAACTCGTCGGTGAGATCGGGCAGTCGGCGCAGCGCCCACAGCGCCCGGGCCGCCGACCAGGTGGCGTCCCTGGCCCGCTCCATGCTCCACGCGCCGAGCAGGTGGGTGAGCGGATCGGCGATCTGGAGAAGGTCGGGACCCGGCATCAGCTCTTCGCGGATGCGCTCCTCCAGCGAAACGAGTAGCTCGCCCACCCGCTCGAACTCGTCCTCCAGATCGGCCGGTTCGCAGTCGAGCGTACGACAGGCGTCCACGACGGCGAGCGCCAGATCGTGCCCGATGTGCGCATTGATGCCCGCGAGTGCGAACTGCAGCGGTCGTACGCCGGGATGGCGGCGGAACTGGAGCAACGGGCGCCAGCAGGCGGGCGCGTGGTCGTCCTCGGCCACCCGTAGATACCGCTCGGCGAAGCGCACGTCCAGGGTGATCGCGGCCTCGGCATCGGGGAACGCGCCGGCCTCCAGGCGCCGGTCGAAGGCCTCCGTGACGGAGAGGTAGACGCGGTTGAAGACCGCCAGCCCGTCGCGCGGCGGCAGGTGTGCCTCCAGTGCGCGCATACGGGAGAGGACGTGGTCGACAGAAGTGGTGAACTGTTCCAATTGCACCATGAGAGCAGGGTCCCAGTCCTAGGCTGGCGCACGTGCCGCCGGGCCGGACGCTTCCCCAGAACGGGGGAACGCGCCCGCCGCGGCAGAGGAGGGGGAGCTGTACGTGTCAGGCTTGCGCGCCCAGCGCCTGGCCGCGCGCCGGGCCGAACGCAGGCGCGCCGCCCGGCGTTCCGTCATGGTCGCCGCCGCCTCGGTGGTGGTCGCCGTCGGCACCGCCACCGGGCTGCTCTCCGCGCTCGACGACGGCGGTGGTGGCGGTGCCGACGAGGCCAGGCCCGAGACGACCAGCTCACCCCTGCTCGCCCCGCTGCCGGCCGTGTCGTCGACCCCGCCCACGCCGAGCGCCTCGAAGTCGCCCTCCCCGTCCGCCCGTACGACGGAGGCGAGGAAACCGAGCCGCACGCCCCCGCCCACGACGCGGGAGCCCGAGCCGGAGACGAAGCGGGTACCCGTCCCCGTGTCCCCCCGCCTCTACCGCTACCCCGACTCCCAGGTCCTCGACTGGGTCGGCTCCCACCGCGACGATCCGCGCCGCGCCGTCATCGAGGCGGAGATCGCCGACCGTCCGGCGGCGGTCTGGTTCGCCGACTTCTCGCCCTCGACGATCGCCGCCCGGGTCCGCGCGGTCACCGCGGGCGCGGCGGGCGCCGGCCGGGTCCCGGTGCTCGTGCCCTATGCCGTGCCGGACCGCGACTGCGGCGGCGCCTCCCAGGGCGGCGCGCCCGACCTCGGCGCGTACGACGGCTGGATCGACGCGTTCGCGGCGGGTCTCGGCTCCGACGAGGTCATCGTGATCCTGGAGCCCGACTCGATCGCCCTGGCCGACTGCCTCTCCCCGGGGCAGCGCACCGACCGCTTCGCCTCGCTGGCCCGCGCGGGCCGCGTCCTCAAGGCCGCCAACCCCAACGCCCGCGTCTACTACGACGCGGGTCACTCCGGCTGGAACGCCCCCGCCAAGCAGGCGGCCCTGCTCCGGCAGGCGGGCGGCGCCTCGGCCGCCTCCTCCGACGGTGTGTTCAGCAACGTCTCCAACTTCCACCGCACGGACGACGAGATCGCGTACGACCGCGAGGTCCTCGACGCCCTGGGCGGCCCCGCAGGCCTCGGCGCCGTGATCGACACCAGCCGCAACGGCAACGGCGCCCCGGCCGACGGCGAGTGGTGCGACCCCGACGGCCGGAAACTCGGCCGGGCGCCGACCACGAACACCGGCGAGGCCCGGATCGACGCCTATCTGTGGGTCAAGCTGCCGGGGGAGTCGGACGGCTGCAAGGGCACCCCGGGCACATTCACGGCGTCGTACGCCTACGACCTGGCGCGCTGAGCCGTCCCGAGGGCGATTCTGAGCGTGCGCTTAGGATGTGGATGCGCAAGTAGCCGCATCCACCATCTGTCCCGTACGCCCCAGGAGCCCCGCTCGTGACCGCCGAAGCCCCGATAGCCCCCGCCGCGCCGTACGGCACGTACGGGCGGCTGATGCCTGTCACCGTCCACTTCGACGACCTCGACTCCCTCGGCATGCTCCACAACGCCCGCTACCCGCTGCTGGTGGAGCGGGCCTGGAACGAGCTGTTGCACGGGTACGGCTTCACCTTCGACGGCGACTGGGCGGCGGCCGGCGACTTCTGCAACGTGGTCAGGGAACTGCGCATCAGCTACGAGGCACCGGTCGCCCGTCCCGGCGACTACGCCGTACACCTGTGGGTGGAACGCCTCGGTACCACCGGCCTCACCTACGGTTTCCGGCTCTGCTCGACCGACGGAGAGGTGACGTACGCCCGGGGCACCCGGGTGCTGGTCAGGCTCGACGCCGGCACCCTGCGGCCCACGCCGTGGAGCGACCGGTTCAGGGCCTGCGGTCGGGAACTGCTGCGCTCGGCGGACTGACCTTCGGGCGGTCCTTGTCGCCGGCGCGCAGCACCCCCGCGAACCCGGCGAGCCCACCCGCCAACACGGTGACCAGCCCGAACGACACCACCAGGCTGGTCGCCTGGGCCAGCGTCCCGATCGCGCTCGGTGCGACCAGGCCCGAGGTGTACGTGATGGTGGCGACGCCCGCGATGGCCTGACTGGGGTTGGGGCCGCTGTGTCCCGCCGCCGCGAAGCACAGCGGGACGACCACGGCGATGCCGAGACCGAGCAGCGCGAAGCCGGTCATCGCCGTGGCCGGATGCTCGGCGACCACGATGAGCACACCGCCGAGTACGGCGAGCACGCCGCCCGCGCGGACCGTGCGCACCGCGCCGAAACGGTTCACGACCGCGTCCCCGACGAGCCGGGCCACCGCCATCGTGAGCATGAAGCCGGTCGTGGAAGCCGCCGCCAGACCGTCCGAGGTGCCCAGCTCGTCCCGCAGATACACCGCGGACCAGTCCAGGCTCGCGCCCTCCGCGAACACCGCGCAGAAGCCGATGGCGCCGATCAGCAGCGCGGACCTGGGCGGAAGCGCGAACCTCGGGGGCGGCTCCTCGTCCTCGGTCGGACGCAGATCGAGCACCCAGCGGCAGGCGGCCACGCCGAGAACGGTGAGGGTCGCCGACGCGAGTACGTGGTGCAGGCGCGCGTCCGAACCCAGGTGTGCGGCGAGGGTGCCACCCGCCGCGCCGATCAGGGCGCCCGCACTCCACATGCCGTGCAGGCCGGACATGATCGACCTGCCCAGCCGGTTCTCGATCTCGACGCCCAGCGCGTTCATGCCGACGTCCGCCATACCGGCTGTGGCGCCGTAGACGAACAGGGCGAGGCAGAGCGTCGGGAGGTTCGGGGCCAGGGCCGGCAGGACGAGGGCCAGGGTCCAGAGGGTGATCAGTCCGCGCAGCGCCGTACGGGCGCCGAAACGGTGGCTGATGCGGCCCGCCAGGGGCATCGCGAGGGATGCGCCGAGCGCCGGGAACGCCAGCGCCAGGCCCAATTGCCCCGCGCTGACCGACGCGTGGTCCTGGATCCATGGGACGCGGGTCGCGAACGAGCCGGTGACCGCGCCGTGCACGGCGAAGACCGCGGCCAGGGCGTACCGGGCGCGCTTCACCTCGTCTCGTTCGTACAGCACTTCACTCATTCTGCGGCCCCTCCCCGGATCGGCTCCCGTTGCGTCGCGCAGAGCCTCCGCCGCGCGCTGCCGTAAACTATCAGGAACCCTGCCTGATAGATAGCGGGATATCGGCCGTCCCACGCCAGGAGCGGCCCCGCCGATCTGGAAGGATCTCGCCATGCCCGCATCCCCGAGCACCGCCCGGGCCATCAACGACCGTCTTGCTCTGCGTCTGCTCCAGCAGGAAGGCCCGTTGACGGCCGGACGGTTGAAGCAGCTCACCGGTCTGTCCCGCCCGACGGTCGCCGACCTCGTCGAACGCCTCACTGCCGCCGGACTGATCTCGGTCGTGGGGGAGTCGGGGGAGCAGCGGCGAGGACCGAACGCGAAGGTGTACGGCATCGTCGCCGACCTCGCCCACCTGGCCGCCCTCGACGTCCGTACCGAAGGCGTCTGTGTCGTCGTCACCGACGTGGTGGGCGAGGTGCTGGCCGAGGCGTCCGTGCCGATCGGGGACGACACCGGCACCGGTCCCGCCGTGGAACAGGCGGTCGCTCTTGTCGAGCGCGCCGCCAAGGAGGCCGGGGCCGAACAACTGCACACCGTCGGGATCGGCGCTCCCGGTCTGATCGACCCGGCGACCGGCGAACTCCGGGACTCCGGGGGCCTGCCCGTGTGGCACCGCAGGCTGGTCGCCGCGCTCCAGGAACGGCTTCCCGAGGCCCGCGTGATCGTCGAGAACGAGACCAACCTCGCCGCTCTCGCCGAACAGCGCGACGGCGCCGCCCGCGACCGGGACACCTTTGTGCTGCTGTGGCTCGGCCACGGCACCGGTGCGGCCGTGGTCCTCGACGGCACCCTGCGCCGGGGGGCTTCCGGCGGCACCGGCGAGATCGGCTTCCTGCCGGTGCCGGGGACGGGACAACTCCCCTCGGCCACGGACTGCGAGGGTGGCTTCCACTCCCTCGCCGCAGCGTCGGCGATCGTCCAACTGGCAGGCGTACAGGGCCTGGTGGCCGCCCCCGAGGCCCACGAGCCCTACGCGGCGACCCTGGTCCGGGCGGCCGCGGCGACCCCTGACGCCCCGGCCCACGCCCGCTTCCTCGACATCCTCGCGGACCGCATCGCCATCGGCGCCGCGTCCGTCGTCGCAGTCCTCGATCCGGGGTGTGTGGTGCTGGGCGGCGAGGTCGGCCGGGCGGGCGGCGACGTACTCGCCGCCCGTGTCGAGGAACGGCTCGCCCGTTTGTCCCCCCTCCCGGCGGAGGTGCGCGCGAGCACGCTGGGCGGCGGAGGGGTGCTGCGTGGCGCGTTGCTGACGGCACGGGAAGGTGCCCAGGAGGTGCTGTTCGGGAGGCCGGTCAGGTAGGCCGGAGGGCTTCCGGAGAGACTTCCGAGGTGGGCTCGGCGTGAGGCCCGGCGGCGGGCAAGGGCCGTCGTCACCGCCGCCGGTCCGGCATCGACGCTAGGAGGTCTGGACCATGACGGTCAAGAGGTATGGACCAATCGCCTGGCTTGATTGTCTGCCTCCCTCCTGCCGGTTATTCCCATGTGTCCTTGTGAGCCAGTCCACACAACTCACCCGCATGGAGTACGACCCGGCGTGGCACACTGGCCTGTAACAGAAGCAGCGCACTCCGGGGTCGGTGAAAGTCCGAACCGGCGGTTACAGTCCGCGACCCGTCCGCTTATTTTCGGCGGCCGGTTGACCAGGTGGAATTCCTGGACCGACGGTTAAAGTCCGGATGGGAGGCAGTGCGCGGCGGGCGGGCATTCGTGCGCGCCGCCGTACCGCTCGGCCATGGGTCGAGCTCCGTCCGGCGTCGCTCCCGGTATCCCTGCCCGTTCACAGCTGTCGTCATCGACAGGCCCCGGAGTCCGTGCCCGAAGAGGCAGGGAGGACCCGGGAAGTGTTCACCGGAATCGTCGAAGAGCTGGGCGAAGTCACGGCCGTCGAAAACCTCGACGACGCATCCCGCTTCCGGCTCCGTGGCCCCGTGGTCACCGAAGGCGCCCGCCACGGCGACTCCATCGCCGTCAACGGCGTGTGTCTCACGGTCGTCGACCACGAGGGTGACGAGTTCACCGCCGACGTCATGGCGGAGACCCTCGACCGCTCCAGCCTGGGCGTCCTCGCCGTCGGCTCCCGCGTCAACCTCGAACGCCCCATGGCCCTGGGTGCCCGCCTCGGCGGCCATATCGTGCAGGGCCATGTCGACGGCACGGGCACGGTCCTCGAACGCAAGCCGTCCGAGAACTGGGAGATCGTCAAGATCTCGCTCCCCGCCGACCTCACTCGCTATGTCGTCGAGAAGGGTTCCATCACCGTCGACGGCATCAGCCTCACGGTCGTCGACGCGGGCCCGGACTACTTCACGGTCAGCCTCATCCCCACCACCCTCGACCTGACCACGCTCGGCCGCAAGCAGCCCGGCGACCCGGTCAACCTCGAGGTCGACGTCATCGCCAAGTACGTCGAGCGGCTGCTCGGGGCGCAGGGGGCGGCGAAGTGAACCGGCTGAACACCGAGGCGTTCACGCTCCTCGACCAGCACATCCTCTGGTCGGACATGATCGGCAACATCCTCGGCCTGATCGCCCTCGCCCTCGGCTGGCGGCGCTCCATCCTGAGCTGGCCCGTGCAGTTCCTGTCCGGTCTCGTCCTCTTCGGAGCCTTCTACGGACACCTCACCGGCAGCGCCGGCAAGCAGGTCGTCGTCATGCTCGTCGCCGGCTACGGCTGGTGGCAGTGGAACCGCAGCAAGGGGCGGGCCGAAGACGGGGGTGACGGTCGCATCGCCCCGCGGTTCGCCACCTGGCGCGAACGCGCGGCAATGATCGGCGCCGCCGCCGTCGGCACGGTCGCCGTGGCCCTGCTCTTCGAGGCCTACCCGACCCTGTCCTGGGACCCCTGGCCGGACGCCTACATCTTCGTCGGCACCATCGTCGCCATGTACGCCCAGGCGCGCGGCATGGTCGAGTTCTGGTTCGCCTGGCTCCTCGTCGACCTCGTCGGCGTCCCCCTCAACTTCGCCAACGGCTACGCCTTCTCCGGCTTCGTCTACGTCATCTACGGCGCGCTCGTCCTGTGGGGCATGCGCGACTGGTGGCTGCGCTCCCGCAAGGACACGCGGCCCGTCCTGGAAGGAGCGCCCGCATGACTACGGCACCGATCCTCTACAGCACGGACAACATCGAGGACTGGTCCCTCGACCCGATCGAGCAGGCCATCGCGGACATCGCGGCCGGCCGCCCGGTCGTGGTCGTCGACGACGAGGACCGGGAGAACGAGGGCGACCTCGTCATCGCCGCCGAGAAGGCGACCCCGGAGATCGTCGCCTTCATGATGAGCGAGTGCCGCGGGCTCATCTGCGCCCCCATGGAGGGCGACGAGCTCGACCGGCTCCGGCTGCCGCAGATGGTCGACGACAACACCGAGTCGATGAAAACCGCGTTCACAGTCTCCGTCGACGCCTCGGCCATTCACGGTGTGAGCACCGGTATCTCGGCTTCCGACCGAGCGACCACGCTTCAGCTCCTCGCGGGCGGTGACGCCGGCGCCGACGACTTCGTCCGCCCCGGCCACATCTTCCCGCTGCGCGCCAGGCCCGGCGGCGTACTGGCCCGCAACGGCCACACCGAGGCAGCCGTCGACCTGGCCCGCCTCGCGGGCCTGCGCCCGGCCGGCGCGATCGTGGAGATCGCCGGCGAGGACGGCCGGATGCTCCGCCTGCCCGAGCTGATCCCCTTCGCCCGCAAGCACGGCCTGACGATCATCTCCATCGAGGACCTGGTCGCCTACCGCAAGAGCGCCGAACCCACCGTCCGCCGGGAGGCCGAGACCCGACTCCCCACCGCCTTCGGCACGTTCACGGCGTACGGCTACCGCTCCACCGTCGACGGCGTCGAGCACGTCGCCCTCGTCCACGGCGAGATCGGCGCAGGCGACGGCGAAGACGTCCTGGTCCGCGTCCACTCCGAATGCCTCACCGGCGACGTCTTCCACTCCCTGCGCTGCGACTGCGGCCCCCAGCTGGAGACCTCCCTGGCACGCATCCGGGACGAGGGCCGGGGAGTGGTCGTCTATCTGCGCGGCCACGAGGGGCGTGGCATCGGACTGCTGTCCAAGCTCCGGGCGTACGAGCTTCAGGAGCAGGGCCGCGACACCCTCGACGCCAACCTGGAGCTCGGCCTGCCCGCCGACGCCCGGGACTACGGCGCCGGCGCGCAGATACTCCAGGACCTCGGCGTCCGCAGCGTGCGCCTGATGACCAACAACCCCGACAAGACCGACGCGCTCGTCCGCCACGGCCTCAAGGTCAGCGGCCGCGAGCCGATGCCCGTACAGGCGGGCGAGCACAACCTCCGTTACCTGCGCACCAAGCGGGACCGGATGGGACACGACCTGCCCTGGCTGGACACGGCTCCCGTGTCCCCCTGCGGCAACCAGTAAAGATCGCTGTAGAGATCGCTGTAGAGATCGCCAAGGAGAGACGAGAACGTGAGCGGCAAGGGTGCACCCGAACTGTCCGTACGCAACTGCGGTGACCTGCGCGTCGCCGTCATCGCGGCCCAGTGGCACGAGAAGGTGATGGACGGTCTGGTGGACGGTGCCCTGCGCGCACTGCACGACCTGGGCATCGATGAGCCGACCCTGCTGCGGGTCCCCGGCAGCTGGGAACTCCCGGTCGTCGCCAAGGTCCTGGCCGGACGGGGCTACGACGCGATCGTCGCGCTCGGCGTCGTCATCAGGGGCGGCACTCCCCACTTCGAGTACGTGTGCCAGGGCGTCACCCAGGGCCTCACCCAGGTCTCGGTCGACACCGGCGTCCCCATCGGCATGGGCGTGCTGACCTGCGACACCGAGGAACAGGCCCTCGACCGCGCGGGCATCGAGGGTTCCAACGAGGACAAGGGACACGAGGCGGTGACGGCGGCCGTGGCGACGGCGGCCACCCTCCGCTCAGTATCTGAACCGTGGCGTCAGGCCGGGCGGCACAACGCGTAAAGTGGGCGCCACCATGTCCAATAAGACGTTTGAGGAGCTCTTCACCGAGCTCCAGCACAAGGCCGCCACGGGTGATCCCGCAACTTCCCGCACCGCAGAGCTGGTCGGCAAGGGCGTCCATGCCATCGGCAAGAAGGTCGTAGAAGAGGCCGCCGAGGTCTGGATGGCCGCCGAGTACGAGGGGAAGGAAGCAGCCGCCGAGGAGATCTCGCAGCTGCTCTACCACGTTCAGGTGATGATGGTCGCCCGCGGCATCTCGCTGGACGACGTGTACGCCCACCTGTAAGTCCAGCCCGCCCGGCAGACACCGCCGTCACGTCCCACCGTCACGTCCACGCATCTCACGCAAAGGAAGCCGACCTCATGCTGCGCATCGCCGTCCCCAACAAGGGTTCCCTGTCAGGCCCTGCGTCGGCGATGCTGCATGAGGCCGGCTACCAGCAGCGCCGCGAGTCCAAGGAACTGCGGATCGTCGACCCGGAGAACGAGGTCGAGTTCTTCTACCTCCGCCCCCGCGACATCGCGATCTACGTCTCCTCCGGCCGCCTCGACATCGGCATCACCGGCCGCGACCTGCTCATCGACTCCGGCGCCAACGCGGAGGAGATCCTCCCGCTCGGCTTCGCCCGCTCCACCTTCCGCTTCGCCGGCAAGCCCGGCACCGCGGCAGGCATCGAGGACCTGGCCGGCCTGACCGTGGCCACCTCGTACGAGGGGATCGTCGCCAAGCACCTCGCCGACCACGGCGTCGACGCCTCCGTCGTCCACCTCGACGGCGCCGTCGAGACAGCGATCGAACTCGGCGTCGCCGGCGTCATCGCGGATGTCGTCGAGACCGGAACCTCGCTGCGCAACGCGGGCCTGGAGGTGTTCGGGGAGCCCATCATGACGTCCGAGGCGATCGTCATTCGCCGGGTCGGAGCGGAGACCGAGGAGACTGCTGAGTCGAAGGTTCAGCAGTTCCTGCGCCGGCTCCAGGGCGTGCTGGTGGCCCGAACGTACGTGATGATGGACTACGACTGCCGCGTCGAGCAGCTGGAGAAGGCCGTCGCCCTGACGCCCGGCCTGGAGTCGCCGACCGTCTCGCCGCTGCACAACGAGGGCTGGGTCGCCGTCCGCGCGATGGTCCCGTCCAAGGAGGCCCAGCGGATCATGGACGATCTGTACGACCTCGGCGCGCGGGCCATCCTGACCACGGCCATCCACGCCTGCCGCCTCTGAGGACCGTACGACCATGTCCGATCTGCCTTCCCTGCCTGTCACATTCCGGCCGGGCCGCACCCGTGTGGTCCTGCTCACCGCGAGCGCCGCGATCTTCGTCGTCATCACGACGGTCGCGCTCCTCCTGGAGAAGCTCAGCCCGGGCGAGACGCTCAGCTTCGTCTTCGTGGCCGCCCTGCTGTCCGGGGTGCTTGTGCTGCTGTCCCGGCCGAAGGTCGTCGCCGACGAGGCCGGTGTCACGGTCGTCAACATCGTCGGCGGCCGCCGTCTGGCCTGGGCGGAGATCCTCCGGGTGAACCTCCGTCCGGGCGACCCCTGGGTGTTCCTCGACCTCAGCGACGGTACGAGTCTGCCCGCGCTCGGCATCCAGCCCGGCATCGCCAAACAGCGCGCCATCGCGGACGCGCGCACCCTGCGGGCGCTCACCGAGGCGCGCTCCGCAGGCGACCCCGGGCAAGATCAGGGCTGACTCAGGGCCGTCCACCCTGCCGCACAGGGCCCTGTCTTGATTAATCTGTTGGCGGAGGCGTTTTCGTGCGCCTCCGCCACTGATGCTCCCCCCGGTCTTCAGAGGCCCCCTGCTACCCGAGGAGTGACTCCCTCCAGCGATGGACGGATCGTCCTGTAGTACCTGCGCCGCCCCCTCCCGACATATCGAGGCGGCGGCATCATGACCACCCCCCTGCTGCTCCTTGCGGCGGCTTTCCTCCTGATCCTCGCCAATGGCTTCTTCGTGGCCGCCGAGTTCGGCCTCGTCACGGTCGAGCGGCCGGACGCGGAGAAGGCCGCCGCCGAGGGTGACCGACGGGCCCGTACGGTCGTCGAGTCCCTCAAGGAGCTGTCCTTCCAGCTCTCCGGAACCCAACTCGGCATCACCATCACCTCCCTCGTCGTCGGCATGCTCGCCGAGCCGGCGCTCGCGGAGCTGCTGCACGGCCCGTTCACCGCGATCGGCCTGCCCGAAGGGGCCGTCCCGAGCGTCTCGGTGATCGTCGGCATGCTGCTGGCCTCGGCCGTGCAGATGGTGATCGGCGAACTCGTGCCCAAGAACTGGGCGGTCTCCAAGCCGCTGCAGGTCGCACGCTTCGTGGCCGGCCCGCAGTACGCCTTC
Organism: Streptomyces sp. NBC_00576; assembly: GCF_036345175.1. Taxonomy (NCBI): domain Bacteria; kingdom Bacillati; phylum Actinomycetota; class Actinomycetes; order Kitasatosporales; family Streptomycetaceae; genus Streptomyces; species Streptomyces sp. NBC_00576. The sequence goes on from NZ_CP107780.1 coordinate 9,328,243, forward strand.
TCCCGACTCTTCCGCCCGGTGATCGCCGGGCTCAACGCGGTGGCCAACCGGCTGGTCCGCGCCCTGGGCGTGGAACCCGCCGTGGAACTGGCCTCGGCCCGCACCCCCGGCGAACTGGTCTCCCTGGCCAGACACTCGGCCCAGGCCGGCGCGCTGGAACAGGACACCGCGGACCTGTTCGTACGGACACTGTCGCTGGGCGAGCTGACCGCGCAGCACATCATGACCCCGCGCGTGCGGGTCAGCTCGCTGCAGTCGTCGGCCACCGCCGAGGACGTCGTCAACCTGACCCGGGCCACCGGCCTGTCCCGCTTCCCCGTCTACCGGGAGCGGATCGACGAGATCGTCGGCATGGCCCACCTCAAGGACGCTCTCGCCGTGCCCGCCGGGGACCGGCTGCGCACACCGGTCGGCCGGATCGCCAAGTCGCCTCTGCTGGTCCCCGAGACGCTCCCCGTGCAGCCACTGCTCGAACTGCTGCGCAGCCAGCAGCCCATCGCCGTCGTCGTCGACGAGTACGGCGGTACGGCGGGTGTGGTCACCCTGGAGGACATCGTCGAGGAACTCGTCGGCGAGGTCCATGACGAGCACGACGACGTGCTCAACGAACCGACCGAACTCGCCGCCGCCCCGCCCGAGGACGGCCGTCCCACCTGGGACGCCGACGGCAGCTGCCGTGTCGACATCCTCCAGCGCATAGGCCTCGACGTGCCTGAGGGCCCGTACGAGACGGTCGCCGGCCTCGTCGCCGACCTGCTGGGCCGCATCCCGGTCCCCGGCGACAAGGCCGAACTGCCGGGCTGGCGCCTCTCGGTCCGCCAGGTCGGCCACTACCGGGCCGAGCGGGTACGTCTGATCAAGACCCCTGAGAACGCCGAGAACGCCGAGAACACGGACAGTACGAACACGGCGGACCTCGCGGTGGAGGCGGCCCGATGAGCGTGCTCCAACTCCTCTTCGCCCTCCTCCTCGTGCTCGCCAACGGCTTCTTCGTCGGCGCCGAGTTCGCCCTCGTCTCCGTCCGCCGCAGCCAGATCGAACCGCTCGGCACGGCACGGGCCCGCCAGGTGCTGTACGGCCTGGAACGGCTGCCGCAGATGATGGCCGCGGCCCAGTTCGGCATCACCATCTGCTCGCTGACCCTGGGCGCGGTCGCCGAGCCGACCGTGGCCCACCTGCTGGAACCGGTCTTCGAGGCGGCTCATCTCCCCGCGGGCATGATCCACCCGCTGGGCTATGTCATCGCGCTCGCGGTCGTGGTCTTCCTTCACCTCGTCATCGGCGAGATGCTCCCGAAGAACCTGGCGATGGCGGCGCCCGAGAAGACAGCGCTGTGGCTGAGCCCGGGGCTGGTCGCTTTCGCACGCCTGTGCGGGCCGGTCACGGTGGGGCTGGGAGCCTGTGCCCGGCTCGTCCTGAAGCTCTTCCACGTCGAGCCCAAGGACGAGGTCGAGGCGGTCTTCACCAGCGAACAGCTCAACCGCCTGGTGGAGGACGCCGGCCAGGCCGGGCTGCTCGACCCCGGCGAGCAGGAACGCCTTGAGGACGCGCTGGAACTGGGCTCCCGCCCGGTTACCGACGTCCTCCTCGACCGCGAGTCCCTGGTCTCGGTGGGCCCGTCGGTCACCCCGGGCCAGGTCGTCGCCCTCACCGCCCGGACCGGGTACTCCCGCTTCCCGGTGGTGGCGGACAACGGCGCCTTCATGGGCTACCTGCACGTGAAGGACGTACTGGACCTGGAGGACTCGGAACGGGCGGTGCCGCAGCACATCTGGCGCTCCATGACGACGCTGCGCTCCGAACTACCGCTGGACGACGCGCTGACGGTAATGCGCCGGGCGGCGACGCACCTGGCCCAGGTGGCGGACGGTTCGGGCCGGGTGATCGGCCTGGTCGCGATGGAGGACGTACTGGAACTCCTGGTGGGCGAGGTGCGCGACCCGGCCCACCGCCAGACCTCGCCGAAGCCGAAGGTGACGGAACCCAGGGCGGAGGCACAGGAGGAGGCGCTGGCAAGCTGAGCGCTCCGCGGGAACGGCGGTTCATCTGGCCGCGGGCCCGGTGGGGGCTGGTCGCGCAGTTCCCCGCGCCCCGACGGGGCGCGGGTGACCCCGCCTGGTTGCGGGCCGTCGTGCCAGTACCGGGCGCCGAACTGAAGGCGCCCGGTACTGGGCCGGTCAGAGGGCCGACGGATCCTGGGGCCCCCGTCCCGACAGAACCTCTCCGTACGCCTGCATAAGATCCGGCAGCCGCAAAGTCGACAAGTCGTCCCGTGTCAACATCCCCGGATACACCGACAGCCGAAGATCCCGGTAGGCACAGCTCTTCTCGTACAGCGTTCGCAGGAACCGCCCGTTGCCCAGCTCGTCGATCCACCCCTGGTCCACCACATGCCCGGCGATCGAGCGCAGCTCGTCCAGCGCCTCCTCGTCCCACACGTCACCGTTCTCCGCCGCGAGCACCTCACCGATGGAGGTGAGTTCGAGCGGACGGTACGAGGGGAAGTCGACGCGGGTCGTAAAGCGGGACGACAGCCCGGGGTTGGCGGCGAGGAGCCGGTCCATGCCCTCCGGATAGCCGGCCAGGATCACCACCAGGTGGTCCCGGTTGTCCTCGGCCCGCTTCAGCAGCACCTGCAGGGCCTCGTCGCCGTAGGCATCGCCCTTGCCGTACCCGGAGTTGGAGAGCGAGTACGCCTCGTCGACGAACAGGACGCCCCCGATCGCGGAGTCGATCAGCTCGTTGGCCTTCACTGCGGTCTGGCCGAGATACTCGCCGACCAGGTCCGCCCGCTGCGCCTCCACCAGATGGTCGCCGCCGAGCAGCCCGAGCGCGTAGAACACCCGGCCGAGGATGCGCGCCACCGTCGTCTTGCCGGTGCCCGACGGGCCCGAGAAGACGAAGTGCCGCTTCGGCGGCTGGACCGGCAGTCCCTGCCCCGCCCGCAGCCGCGCCATGTTCAACTGGGCGGAGAGCGCCTTCACTTGGCGCTTCACCGGCTCCAGGCCCACCATGCGCTCCAGCTCGGCCAGCGCCTCCTCGAGCAGCGCCGGGTCGGTCGGACCGGTCGGCAGCGGCTGTACCGGGAGCGCGGCCTTCTCGCGCACCGAGTCGGTCGCGGACGGCAACGGGCCGCCGGGCGGCGGGAGTTCCGGCTCCGAGAGCTTCAGATCGCGGCCCTCGCCGCCGAACAGGGGGTCGATGCCGTCCGGGCTCTCCAGCAGCTCCTGCCCGATCCCGCTGAGCGTGATCGCCGCGAGGTCGGCCGCCTCGTCGTACCCGTCGCCCTCGGAGATCGCGGCCAGCCGTGCCGAGGTGTCCATGAAGGCGGCGTCCACGCGGTGCACGGCTCGGTACAGGGGGAGGGCCGCCGCCGAGCGGCCCGTACCCTCATGGGCCCGCGCCAGCCAGTACCGCAGCTCCTTGCGCTGCGGCTGCTCGCTGCGACAGCGCATCAGAGCAGCCGAGAGGAGCGGCTCGGCCTGGCCGTACATCTCCAGGCGCACCCGGGCCATGCCGCCGAACAGACCCGCCTCGATGCCCAGCATCGCGTCGTTGATCAACGGGTCGGTGTGCCGGACCAGTTGCTCCCAGTCCTTGACGAGATAGGCGCGGCACGCATGCAGGAAACGGACCTGCGGGTCGGTGTCGACCGGCGGCAGACCGGCCAACGCCCGGTCCAGTTCCGGCACATGGCGGCCGTCCAGCCAGTGCGAGGCGTGCGCGAGCAGCAGATCGCGCGGGCTTTCGAGCACCGGCTGCACCCACCAGCCCAGCCAGTACCAGGAGTTGAGGGTCCGGCGGTGGCGTGAGCGCTGCTCCCCGAAGCGCTCCCGGTGCCGGAACATCCGTAGCAGCGCGGTCGTCGTGTCGACGCGCAGCGCATGCAGTCCGAGCCAGCCGTCGGCCATCCCGGGATCCATCCGCACCGCGGTGCGGAACTCCTCCTCCGCCTGCGGATAGGCGCCCATCGTGTAGGCGTCCACACCTCGCAGCCAGGCGAGGTCGGCCGGGGCCTCGGGGCCCTGCGTGCCGAAGTCCATCACGTCCCCCACAAACCGTGCCCCCGATTGCCTCTCCGACGGGCCGGTGCCCGTCGGCAGCTTGGTCGAACCGCTGTGCCGCGGACGGGAGTTGCAACGGTGCGCAGAGCAGCCGTCCGAGTCGCACCGAGGGCATCGTACCTGCGCCGCACGTGCCCGCAGCAGGGTGCCGCACAGGCCGTTTGACGAGGTGGGAGCATATGGGGCGCACACGGCGCGGTCACACAGGGTGAACAAAACGCGCCTGATGGCGGCCGGAAAACGGGGTGCGGGCAGAACGAAGCCCCCGATCACGGGGGAACAACCGGGGGCTTCGCGACTGCGGGCGGCTTCGAATGGCCGCACATTGAGAACGTAAGTCCTGTACGGCTCGTCGGTCAAGCCGAGTTGGAGCACTCAGGCAAGTTGCGCGGCCAGGGTCTTCACAAGTTCAGCACACAGCGGACGGCCCGTCACGGTGAGTGAGATCCTGGTCTGATCCAACGGTCCCGGCAGGCCCCGGCAGTACCTCGTACCCCTTACCGCACTGCCGTACCAACAGGTCGGCGAACCGGCGCGAGGGGTCCGCGGCGAAGTGCTGCCGCTCCGCGTCGACCCACCCGGCCCAGAACTCGCTCTGTTCCGCCCCGTCCCGCAACCGCCCTCGCGACCAGGCTTCCTCGCCGGCCAGCTCCATCCACAGCAGCCGCGCCAGGAACGGCCGTATCGCGCGCCGTCCGGCCCCGACGCCCTCCATCAGCACCACGGGTGCGGCCGGCAGCGTCCGAGACGGTCCGAAGCGCCGGGAGGCCCAGTCGTAGGGGGTGTACGAGGCGCTCTCGCCGCGCCGCAGCGGCTCGATCACCTGGCTGACCAGGCGCCCCGTCCAATCGAAGAGCTCGTCGTGGGTGGCGATGTCGTCGAGGTGCAGCACGGGCGCCCCGCCGAGAGCGGCGGCCAGTTCTCCGGTGAACGTGGTCTTCCCGGACCCCGCGTGTCCGTCGACGGCGATCAGGCGGACCGGGCCGCAGGAGGGCGGGAGTCGGCGCAGGGTGCGTGCGAGGTCTTGGATGGCGTTTCCCGGAGGGCGATCGGATTCGGACATATTGCCGGGGGTCATTCTAGGGACCGCTTGGACACCGCCGTCGCCCGCGCCCCCAGGTCGCATCAATGGTCGAGACCAATACTCGTGGGCGCGGCACGGCCCGAAGTGCTGGCATGAGCCGGTCACCGGCGGCCATAGTTGGCGCACATCCGTGCACTGTTCCGCCCGTCTAGGACACCTGGGGGTCACCCGCCCATGAGCAGAGCCGAACAGCCGTCCCGCAGAACCGTTCTCGCCGCGGCGGTCGCCGCCGCCGTCGCGGGCAGCGCCGGCCCGGCCACCGCCGACACCCCGGAGACAACCGGCCGCGAGGTCGCCGCCGACCCCGCTCGCCCTGTCGACAACCGCGCCTGGACCTCATACGCGGACTGGTGCGCAGGCACGGCCGAGGGTGTCCGGGCCGTCGCCGGCGCGCGGCCCGGGCTCGCGATCGGCGCTCCGGTCGGCAAGATCGACTACACCGATCCGCACACCGGCACGACGTCGGCCTGGGAGTACGCGACCTGGACGTCCCTCGTGCACCGGCTCACGGTGCCCGCCACCGAGGTCATCGCCTCCTGGAACGCGCGCACCCCGGCCGGGACCTGGCTCCAGGTCGAACTGGCCGGCACGTACTCCGACGGCACCGCCACGCCCTGGTACGTGATGGGCCGCTGGGCCTCCGGCGACCAGGACATCAAGCGGACCTCCGTCGACGACCAGACCGACGACAAGAGCACGGTCTGGACCGACACCTTCGCCATCGACGACCCGGCCACGGGCCTGCGCCTGGTCTCGTACCGGCTGCGGCTGACCCTCTACCGCAAGCCCGGCACCACGGCCACGCCCACGGTCTGGCGGCTCGGCGCGATGGGCTCCGACGTCCCGGACCGCTTCACGGTCCCCGCCTCGACACCCGGCCCGGCCAGGGAACTGATCGTCCCGCGCTACTCGCAGGAGATCCATACCGGCCAGTACCCCGAGTACGACAACGGCGGTGAGGCCTGGTGCAGCCCCACCTCCTCGCAGATGATCATCGAGTACTGGGGACGGAAACCCACGGCGCAGCAACTGGCCTGGGTCGACCCGGCCTACGCCGACCCGCAGGTGTGCCACGCGGCCCGCTTCACCTACGACTTCCAGTACGGCGGCTGCGGCAACTGGCCCTTCAACGCGGCCTACGCGGCGACCTACAAGGACCTCCAGGGCGTGGTCACCCGGCTCGGCTCGCTCACCGACCTGGAAGCGCTGATCGCGGCCGGCATCCCGGCCATAACGTCCCAGTCGTTCCTCAAGACCGAGCTGACGGGGGCCGGTTACGGCACCTCCGGCCATCTGATGACCGTGATCGGCTTCACCGCCGAGGGTGATGTGATCGCCAACGACCCGTTCTCGGCGACCAACGAGGCCGTGCGACGGGTCTATCCGCGGCGCGAGTTCGAGAACATCTGGCTGCGGACCAAGCGGTACAACGCCAGCGGCAAGGTGGTGTCCGGCACCGGCGGCGTCTGCTACCTGTACTTCCCGGCACGGCCGACCGCCGCCCAGCTCGTGGCGCTCGCGGCGGTGGGCGTGCGCTGAGCCGAGGAGGACAGGTGACGTGTGAGCGGCCCCCGGGGAACCGGGGGCCGTCCGCTTTCGGATGGGATGTGACCAACGTCTCCGGCGCGAAAGCCCCGATGAATGGCAAGGTGGACAGAACGATGGGGGGAGTCCATCGCACACCGACCTCAGCGAGATGCCATGACCGCGAGCACTGCCGCAGCCCCCGCCCGCACCCGTACCGGGGGTCCCCAGGATGACGGCCCGAAGATCCTCGAGCACGTCATGGGCTGGACCTTCGTGGTTGTGGTCGCCATGCTCGTCGCCCAGCTCGGCCTGATCTGACCCGGTGCGATCCACCGTGAACCGGGCGCCCGCAGCCTCGATCAGAGTCGAACGTGCAGGTGGCTCGGTCTGCCATACTTCGGATGTCCCGCCCGCAGTTGGAGACCAGGGCCCCAAATTGAACAGTAGTCGACAGCCGGCCGCCGAACGCCCGCGGGCGCGCGGCACCGACCGCTCTCTGGCGCGTCGCGCCGAACTCATCGCCATCGGACGGAAGCTGTTCGCCGACAGGTCGTACGACGCACTGTCGATGGACGACATCGCACGTCAGGCGCAGGTCGCCAAGGGGCTGATCTACTACTACTTCCAGTCGAAGCGCGGCTACTACCTCGCCATCGTCGAGGACTCGGTCGCCGATCTGGTCACCTTCGCCTCCAGTGGCCTCGACCACACGCCCGTGGACCGGGTGCACCGCACCATCGACGGCTACCTGCGCTTCGCCGAGCACAACCAGGCCGCCTACCGCACGATCGTCAGTGGCGGCGTCGGCTTCGACGCCGAGGTGCACGCCATCCGGGACGGGGTGCGCGAGGCGATCGTGGCGACCATCGCCGAAGGCGCGTACGGCAGGCAGGACATCGCCCCGCTGGCCCGTATGGGCCTCTTCGGCTGGGTGTGCAGCGTGGAGGGCGCCACCCTCGACTGGATCGACCGTCCCGAACTCTCCCGCGACACCATGCGCGAACTCCTCGTGAAGATGCTGGGCGGTGCCCTGCGCGCCATCGAGGAACTGGACCCGGCGTACGTGACACCGGAGCCGGCCCGCCGGGACAGCTGACGGCAGAGGGGCGAAGGCTCGTGGCCCCCGCCCCAACTGCTATACGGGTGCGCCTACTTGATCGCCCTGATCAGCTCACCGTTCGAGGTGTCGCCGCTCAGCTCCCAGAAGAACGTGCCGCCCAGGCCCTGCTGGTTCTTGTACGCCATCTTCGTGCCGACGGTCGCCGGGGTGTCGTAACTCCACCAGTCGCTCCCGCACTTGGCGTACGCCGTCCCGCCGACGGTGCCGGTCGCGGGGCACTTGGTCCTCAGCACCTTGTAGTCCTCGAAGCCCGCCTCGTACGTACCCGCCGCCGGGCCGGTCGCCGTGCCGCCGGGCGCCGACTGCGTGACGCCGGTCCAGCCGCGCCCGTAGAAGCCGATACCGAGCAGCAGCTTCGAGGCCGGTATACCAAGCCCCTTGAGCTTGGCGATGGTCGCCGAGGTGTAGTAGCCGGCCTGGGGGATGCCGGAGTACGAGTTCAGCGCCGAGTGCGGTGCCGTCGGACCGGTCGCCGCCCAGGCGCCGAAGTAGTCGTACGTCATCGGGTTGTACCAGTCGACATACTTGGCCGCGCCCGCGTAGTCCGCCGCGTCGATCTTGCCGCCGGCGGTGGCGTCGGCCGTGATCGCCGCCGTGACCAGGTTGCCCGAGCCGAACTTCGCGCGCAGCGCCGCCATCACGTTCTTGAAGGCCGCCCTGCCGCTGGTGTCGCAGGTGTTGCCGCAGGCGTTCGGGTACTCCCAGTCGATGTCGATGCCGTCGAACACATCGGCCCACTGGGAGTTCTCGACCAGGTCGTAGCAGGACTTGGCGAACGCGGCCGGGTTCTGCGCGGCCTCGCCGAAACCGCTCGACCAGGTCCAACCGCCGAACGACCACAGGACCTTGAGCTTCGGGTGCTTCTTCTTCAGCTCGCGCAGCTGGTTGAAGTTGCCCCGCAGCGGCTGGCTCGCGGTGTCGGCGACCCCGTCCACCGACTCGGCGGCGGTGTACGCCCGGCCGGTCGCCGCATCGGCGTCGCCCATAGCGCACTTGCCGCCGGTGACGTTGCCGAAGGCGTAGTTGATGTGGGTCAGCCGGGCGGCCGAGCCGGATGTCTCGATGTTCTTGACGTAGTACTTGCGGTCGTACGTGCCCCATTCGGTGAAGTAACCGACGACCTTGGAGCCGGCGGCTTTCGGGACGGGCTTCGCGGCGGCCTTGAGTGCTGTCTGCGCGGCGGTCGCGGTGCCCGCGCCGGCCAGCAGTCCGGCGCCGAGAACGGCACAACACGCGGCGGACACCAGCGCCTTGAAGTGGACGCGGGGGAGATGCGGTCGGTGCATCGAGTTGTCTCCTCGGGAGGGAGGGGAGCGTGGGGGAGAGGATGTCGGGAACTGCGGGCACAGTAAGAGGACTAGACCAGTATGGTCAATGGTTCGGACCAATTCTCCGGCGAGGCCGATGCCTCGGGATGTGATCGAATAAACGCTCGTTAACCGGTGACGCCGTGCCTCCGATCGGGCATACTCGCAGCTCCACAGCCGTTCGCCGACCGCTTCCGCGACCCGGAAGGGCCAGCATCGGCCGTGACCAGTGAGACCGGCGGACGCCACCCTACTCAGGCGCGCGTGTGCCGTCGCGCCCGACAGGGAGGAGAGCGTCGACATGCCCGAACACGCCCCGCAGCCGGTGGACCGGCAACTGCCCACGGACGAGGCCCGGGACCTGATCTCGCTCGTCCGCGACATCGCCGAGCGCGAGATCGCCCCGAAGGCGGCCGAAGAGGAGGACGCCGCACGCTTCCCGCGTGAAGTCTTCGCCCTGCTCTCGGAGTCGGGGCTGCTCGGCCTCCCGTACTCCTCCGAGCACGGCGGCGGTGACCAGCCGTACGAGGTCTATCTCCAGGTCCTCGAAGAGCTCGCCGCGGCCCGCCTCACCGTCGGGCTCGGTGTCAGCGTGCACACGCTGTCCTGCCACGCCCTCGCCAGCTACGGAACCAAGGAACAACAAGCCGAACGCCTGCCCGCGATGCTCGGCGGTGGCCTCCTCGGCGCGTACTGTCTCTCCGAACCCGCGTCCGGCTCCGACGCCGCCTCCCTGCGCACCAAGGCCGTCCGGGACGGCAACGACTGGGTGCTCACCGGCACCAAGGCCTGGATCACGCACGGCGGCATCGCCGACTTCTACACGGTCATGGCCCGCACCGGCGAGGAGGGACCGCGCGGAATCACCGCGTTCCTGGCCCCGGGTGACGCCGAGGGGCTGAGTGCCGCGGCGCCTGAACGGAAGATGGGCCTCAAGGGTTCACCCACCGCGCAGATCCACTTCGACGGAGTTCGGCTGGACGGCAGTCGACGCATCGGTGAGGAGGGGCAGGGCTTCGCGATCGCACTGTCCGCGCTCGATTCCGGGCGCCTCGGCATCGCGGCCTGCGCGATCGGCCTGGCCCAGGCGGCACTTGACGAGGCGGTGGCCTATGCGACCGGACGCCGGCAGTTCGGGCGGCCGATCTCCGACTTCCAGGGGCTGCGCTTCATGCTCGCCGACATGGCCACGCAGATCGAGGCGGGCCGCGCGCTGTATCTCGCGGCGGCACGGCTGCGCGACGCGGGCCGGCCGTTCGCCAAGCAGGCCGCCATGGCCAAACTCCTGTGCACCGACGCGGCGATGAAGGTCACCACGGACGCTGTCCAGGTACTCGGCGGCTATGGCTACACCGCGGACTTCCCGGTCGAGCGCTACATGCGCGAGGCCAAGGTCCTGCAGATCGTCGAGGGCACCAACCAGATCCAGCGAATGGTCATCGCCCGTCATTTGGCGGGCCCGGAGACGCGTTGAACGGGTCGATCACGATCCCGAGCCCGACCGGCGGCGCCGCGAGCCGAACCCACTCCGGGTCGTGGCGCCCCGGCAGGGTTCGGCCACCGTCGGCCCAACTGCGCAGCAGGGCACGGTAGATGGGCGGGTCGGGCGGGGTCGGTGGGTTGGGCCGCCCCTGGTTCGGCGGATTCTGGTTCAGCAGGCCCTGGGGAACCGATTCTGCCGGACCGGAGTCGTAGAGCCGGCGCGGACGCGGACGTCCCGGCGTCGCGTACTTGGGGGTCGTCATGCCAGGGCAACGCGGTGACGGTCGATCAGGTCACCGCGCGCTGGATTCGGCCCTGCGTTCGCGACGGCACACGCGCGCACCGAACCCGCACCACGGCAGCCTGCGAGCCATGGTGCGGGGGCAGTCAGAAGGTTCGAGCGGATGCGCTCAGGCGGCGTGGCGCCGCATAACGGGAACCCGCATCGGGCGCGAGGCCGGGCCGCCGACGTGCGAGAACGGCTGGGTCCGCCAGTCGAGCCCCTGAGGGAGCGTCAACAGCAGGGCGGTGTGCTGCTCCTGGGCCTCCGCGAGCTCGTCCGCGGACCGGGCGTCGCCCGCCGCGCGGCCCGTACCGGCGCAGACCGTGAGCCCGAACGGGTTCCACGGCGACGCGCACAGCGCGTGCTCCGGCAGGATCTCCTCGTCCGCGAGCAGCGCGATGGGCTGCGTGCAGTCCGGGCAGATCACCCGGAACATCTCGAAGGTGTCGTAATCGTCGAGTTCCTCGCCGTCGAGCGCGTCGGGTTCGACACCCTCCGGCTCGGGTTCGACGACCAACTGGGGCCTCTTGGGCGCGGTGCGACCAGGGCGCTTAAGACTCTGCATGGGTAACTCCCCCTCGGGCTGGGCCGACAAGGCGCTGCGGCCTCGACCACAGCAAGCACTTCCCGCCCGGTCTCGGCGGTAATCACGAGACCATCACGGAGCATGTTCGAGGGCTGTGGCGTTCGTCACATGCCGTTCGCAGGTGCCCGTGGCGATGCTTTTGTCCCTCGTCCGGCGCACAGGGCACCTCGGTCACATCACGAACAGGGCATGACCTGCACCGCTCAGGTATCGGAGGAGATCAACCGCACTGTAGGTTCTGCGCCATGGAGGAGCTGGACCGACAGATCGTGCAGCTGCTCGTCAAGGACGGGCGGATGAGTTACACCGACCTGGGCAAGGCCACTGGCCTGTCCACGTCTGCCGTGCATCAGCGGGTGCGCCGGCTGGAACAGCGTGGCGTCATCCGCGGCTACGCCGCGGTCGTCGACCCGGAGGCCGTGGGGCTGCCCATGACGGCCTTCATCTCGGTGAAACCCTTCGACCCCAGCGCCCCGGACGACATCGCGGAACGCCTTCGGGACGTCCCGGAACTGGAGGCCTGCCACAGCGTGGCGGGCGAGGAGAACTACATCCTCAAGGTCCGCGTCGCGACCCCCCACGAGCTGGAGGAACTGCTGGCCAGGGTGCGCACCCTGGCGGGTGTCTCGACCCGCACGACGGTGGTCCTGTCGACACCGTACGAGGCACGGCCGCCCAAGATCTGAGACACGTGGCGGCGGGCAGTCGTTCCGCTGGGGCGATGCGGGAGGGCGGGCACAGCCGACAGCGCCGGGCACCGCGACAACAGCCCCCAGGTGCAGCGGCGGCGTGGTCACGCGGGAAACTGGCTCCATGAGTGAACGCCCCGCCCCCGCCGAAACCGTCCTCCTCCGAGGCGGCGAAGTCCACAGCCCCGCCGACCCCTTCGCTACCGCGATGCTCGTCGAGCGCGGCCACATCGCCTGGGTCGGCTCGGAAGGCGCCGCGGACGCTGTCGCGGGCGCGGCCGACGACGTGATCGACCTCGACGGCGCCCTGGTCACCCCGGCGTTCACCGACGCACACGTGCACACCACCGCCACCGGCCTCGCGCTCACCGGCCTCGACCTGTCCGACGCCCCGTCCCTGGACGCGGCCCTCGCCCTCGTACGCGCGTTCGCTGCCGCCCGCCCCGCCGACCGTGTCCTCCTCGGTCACGGCTGGGATGCCGCCCGCTGGCCCGGCGGCCGCCCGCCGACCCGTGCCGAGCTGGACGAGGCCGCTGGCGGACGCCCGCTGTACCTCAGTCGCATCGACGTCCACTCGGCGGTCGTGACGACGGCACTCCTCGACCTGGTCCGCGGCGACACCGGCCGCCCCGACGCCCCACTGACCGGCGACGCCCACCACGAGGTCCGGGCCGCTGCCCTTGGCGCGGTGACTCCGGCACAGCGCATCGAGGCCCAGCGGGCCGCCCTCGCGCGCGCCGCCTCGCTCGGCATCGCCTCCGTCCATGAGTGCGCGGGGCCGGAGATCTCCTCGGAGGACGACTTCACCGGGCTGCTCCGCCTCGCCGCCGAGGAGCCGGGCCCGCGAGTGGTCGGCTACTGGGCCGAGCAGGGCGAAGAGGGGGTGGAGAAGGCCCGCGCCCTTGGTGCGATCGGCGCCGCCGGCGACCTGTTCGTCGACGGCGCCCTCGGCTCGCACACCGCCTGCCTGCACGAGCCGTACCGTGACGAGGCCGGCCACACGGGCACCGCCTACCTGGACACCGCAGCCGTCGCCGCTCATGTCCTCGCCTGCACCGAGGCGGGCCTCCAGGCGGGCTTCCACGCCATCGGGGACGCCGCCGTGACCTCCGTGGTCGAGGGCGTGCGCGCCGCCGCCGAGAAGGTCGGCCTGGCCCGTGTCCGCGCCGCCCGGCACCGCGTCGAGCACGCCGAGATGCTCACCCCCGAGACCATCGCCGCCTTCGCCGAACTGGGCCTCACCGCCTCGGTGCAGCCCGCCTTCGACGCCCTGTGGGGCGGTGAGGAGGGCATGTACGCCCAGCGTCTGGGCGCCGACCGTGCTCGTGCCCTGAACCCCTTCGCGGCCCTTCTGAAGGCCGGCGTCCCGCTCGCCCTGGGCTCCGACAGCCCCGTCACCCCGCTCGACCCCTGGGGCACGGTCCGCGCCGCGGCCTTCCACCGCACTCCGGAGCACCGCATCTCGGTCCGCGCGGCGTTCACGGCCCATACCCGAGGCGGCTGGCGGGCCGTCGGACGCGACGACGCGGGTGTCCTGGTGCCGGGCGCGCCCGCGGACTACGCCCTGTGGCGCACCGACGCCCTGGTGGTCCAGGCCCCCGACGACCGGGTCGCCCGCTGGTCCACCGACCCCCGCTCCGGGACCCCGGGGCTGCCCGACCTCACCCCGGGCACCGACCTCCCCGTCTGCCTGCGCACGGTGGTCGGCGGCCGGACGGTGTTCGTACGCCCGGGCGAGTGATCTCCCGGGGCGGAGGGGTACGGATCGGTGGCCGACACGCCGTCGCGCGATCTGCGTGTCCCCGGCGCTGACCAGGTAATTGAGGAAAGAACCGCAGGCCAAGCAGCTGTTGACAGCCGATGGCAGACGGCCGGTAGGTTCTGCCGGGTCCACCACCGGACGCCCGACCGGGGAACTTCCGCGCAGTCGCCGCAGCGCCGCTGGGTCAGGGATGGTGTGCCGCACCGGCGCACCGTCACTGGCAGCCAGGCTCAGCGCCCGCGCCACGGCGACGGAACGTTCCACCCGGTCGGCAAGGTGTGACCCGGGTGGGGCCCGGACGTCCAGTAGACAACGGCTTTCGGTCGACCCGCAGCCAGCGGGTCCCAGGTCGGCCCGAAGGGCGCCGGGCCCCGATCCGCTGTGCGCACAGGTGACGAAGCGGACTCCCTTACCCGGCTCTTGTCGAATAGACACCCCTGTACGCACGTGCTGACGCGTCGACGCAGGCTGCGGCCACTATGGTGGACTTCTGCGTACGGACTGAAGGGGCAGCAGTGAACGACGGCGACGGGACCCTCGCGGCAGAGGCCCAGGGGCGGCGGTTCGGCCCGCTCGGCACGGCTTTGGTGATCATTCCGACCTACAACGAGGCGGAGAACATCAAGAAGATCGTCGGCCGGGTGCGCGAGGCGGTCCCCGATGCCCACGTTCTCGTGGCGGACGACAACAGCCCCGACGGCACCGGCAAGCTCGCCGACGAACTGGCCGCCGAGGACGATCAGGTCCAGGTGCTGCACCGCAAGGGCAAGGAGGGCCTCGGAGCCGCCTACCTCGCGGGCTTCCGCTGGGGTATGGAGAACGGCTACGGCGTCCTGATCGAGATGGACGCCGACGGCTCGCACCAGCCCGAGGAACTGCCCCGCCTGCTGACCGCCCTCAAGGGCGCAGACCTGGTCCTGGGCTCCCGCTGGGTGCCGGGCGGTCGGGTGGTCAACTGGCCCAAGACCCGCGAGTTCATCTCCCGTGGCGGCAGCCTCTACTCGCGGATCGCCCTGGACCTCCCCCTCCGCGACATCACGGGCGGCTACCGCGCCTTCCGCCGCGAGACCCTCGAAGGCCTCGGCCTCGACGAGGTCGCCTCGCAGGGTTACTGCTTCCAGGTCGATCTGGCCCGCCGCGCCATCAGGACCGGCTATCACGTGGTCGAGGTGCCCATCACCTTCGTCGAGCGCGAACACGGCGACTCCAAGATGAGCCGGGACATCATGGTCGAGGCGCTCTGGCGGGTCACGATGTGGGGTGTGGGGGAGCGAGTGAACAAGGTCCGAGGCAAGACCAGGAAGCCGTAACGGTCCCTCCCGGGTATGCCCGTACGACTTCACAGGCTCCGTTGATCATCCTCTTATCCTGTGCTGAGCCCGGCCCAGGCACACTGGACGTATGACGACTGGCGCACCGACCCCCACGTACCCCGCCCGGCCGCGGCGTTCCCGGCTGCGCACCTTCCTGCCGCTGGGCATCGCCGCCTGGCTGGTGCTGGAGATCTGGCTGCTGACCGTGGTCGCCGGCGCGGCGAGCGGCTTCACGGTCTTCCTGCTCCTGGTCGCCGGTTTCGTGCTCGGCTCCGTGGTCATCAAGCGGGCCGGCCGCCGGGCCTTCCGCAACCTCACGGAGACGCTGCAACAGCAGCAGGGCGGCATGCCGACGGCAACCGAGGCCCGCCCCGGCGGCAGCGAGGGCAACGGCCTGCTGATGCTCGGCGGTCTGCTGCTGATGCTGCCCGGCCTGATCTCGGACGCGGTGGGCCTGCTCCTGCTGATCCCGCCGCTCCAGAAGGCGATCAGCCGCTACGCGGAGCGCACTTTCGAACGCAAGCTGAGGGAGGCGAACCCGGGCACCCTGGGCGAAGCCTTCCAGCAGGCCCGTATGCACCGCCCGGACGGCAAGGTGGTCCAGGGTGAGGTCGTCCGGGACGAGGGCACGAACAACTAGCCCGTCCGGCGTTCGAGGACGAGACCGCAGGGGGATGGGGGGTCTAGGAGCGTAGCCCCTAGACCCCCCACTCACCGGCACGAAAACGCGAAACCGCAGGCGTCGTACGCAAACCTCACGTACGGCACCTGCGGTATCACGCGTGCTGTGTATGCCGCCCAGCCCCCGGAGGGCTACGCGGACTTGCGGCTGTCCCGCGGATGTACCGCGATGTTCATCGCTCCGGAGCGGAGTACGGCCAGTCGCTCCTCAAGGACCTCTTCGAGTTCCTCTCGGGTGCGCCGCTCCATCAGCATGTCCCAATGCGTACGCGCGGGCTTGGCCTTCTTTTCCTCAGGGCCGTCGCCGTCCACGAGGAGTGCCTGGGCCCCGCAGACCTTGCACTCCCACTCCGGCGGAATCTCCGCCTCCACCGAGAAGGGCATCTCAAAACGATGGCCCTTCTCGCATGCGTACTCCACGGCTTGGCGCGGAGCCAAGTCGATGCCGCGGTCCGTCTCGTAGCTGGTCACCACGAGGCGCGTGCCGCGAAGAGCTCGCTCACTCATGAATCGTGCCTCCCGGGCTTGTCGCCCACAGGACAGGTGTCGCTGTCGTCGTCATCCGGTCAACGTCCGGTCGGCGGTAAAGATTCCCGTCCCGTGTCCCGTTTCGGGGTTATGCGTCGCCGTCGTAGCTGCCTCTTGTTGTACCCACCAGTGCCTGGTTTGTCACATCTACAAACAGATGTGACCCAGCGTTTCGTCATCTTTGACGCGCAGTAACGGTACGCCTGGCAGGCCAACGGCGTACACTACCGCTCTTTTGCCGCTGATGCTAAATCCTTTCGGGAACGGGATTGCCCGCGTCGCGGATCGCCCGCTTCACCGGAACCCGCGCGAGCAGCGCGAACCCGATGACGAAGAAGGCCACGAGCGAGATGATCGCGTCCCGGTAGCTTCCGGTCAGCTGGTAGGTGATCCCGAACAGAAGCGGGCCGAGCCAGCTCATTCCACGGTCGCTCATCTCGTACGCCGAGAAATATTCGGCCTCTTTGCCGGGCGGCACCAGATGTGAGAACAGCGACCGGGACAGCGCCTGGCTGCCGCCGAGGACCAGGCCGATCCCGGAGGCCAGCACGAAGAACCACGTCGGCGCGCCGGCCGGCAGGAAGTACCCGGCCGCCAGCGTCACCGTCCACGCCACCAGTGATCCGAGAATCGTCCGCTTGGCCCCGTACACGCGGGCCAGCCGGCCCATCCCCAGTGCCCCCGCCACCGCGAGCACCTGCACCAGCAGCACTGCCCCGATGAGCGTGGACTGGCCGAGCCCGAGCTCCTCCGAGCCGTACACCGACGCCTGGGAGATCACGGTCTGGATGCCGTCGTTGTAGACGAGGTAGGCGAGCAGAAAGGAGAGGGTGAGCGGGTGGCGGCGCATGTCCCGGACCGTCGCCGCGAGCTGTCGCAGACCCGGGGAGGTGGCCTCCTTCGTGGCGCCTTCCTCGGTGGCCGTCCGACGGTCGCGGAGCCTGCGCAGCGGTACGAGGGTGAAGGCGCCCCACCACAGGCCCGCCGAGGCCAGACAGATGCGGACGGCCATGCCCTCCGAGAGGCCGAAGGAGTCGTGGGCCGTGTACAGCACCAGGTTGACGACGAGGACCAGTGAGCCGGCCGCGTAGCCGAACGCCCAGCCGCGCGAGGAGACGGCGTCGCGCTCCTCGACGGGGGCGATCTGGGGGAGGTAGGAGTTGTAGAGCATCATCGACACGGACTGGGCCGCGTTGGCGACGATCAGCAGCAGCCCGCCGAGCACATAGCGGTCGCCGTCGAGAAAGAACATGCCGGCCGTCGCCGTGGCGCCCACATAGGCGGCGGCTCCCAGAAGCGGCTTCTTACGGCCGGTGCGGTCGGCGGCGGCGCCCACCACGGGCATGACCAGCACGGCCACGATGACCGACAGGGACACCGAGTACGCGAAGAACGAACCGGCGCGGACCGGTATGCCCAGGGGGTGCACGAACCCGTCCGCGTCGGCCGCCTCCTCGGCGACCGACGTCAGATAGGGGCCCAGGAACACGGTGAGCACGCTCGTCGAGTAGACGGAGCACGCCCAGTCGTAGAAATACCAGCCGCGCTGCTCGCGGCGGCGCCCGGCGGCCTCGTCGGCAGCCTCGCTCCGCACGGTGTCGGTGCCCACCCGTGCCCCTCGCTTTCCCCGTGGAGACAGTGCGCACGGGGAGTCAGAACCAGGTGCCCCGGTCCTCAAGAACCTTGCGCAACGTGTCGATGTGATCGGTCATGATGCCATCGACTCCCAGGTCCAGGAGCCGGTGCATGCGATCGGCATCGTTCACCGTCCACACATGGACGTGCAGTCCGCGCGCGTGGGCGGAGCGCACGAAGCTCCGGTCGACCACCGGGATGCCCGACTGCTCCTGAGGAACCTGTGCGGCGACCGCGGAGCGGCGCACCCCCACGGGCACGCCCCATGAGCGCAGTCGCAGGTTGAGGACGCCCCGGGTGCCGTAGGAGGTCGCCAGGCGCGGACCTGCGAGCCGTTGGGCGCGCACCACACGCGCCTCGGAGAAGGAACCGACACAGACGCGGTCCCAGCAGCCGGTGCGCTCGATCAGGTCCAGGAGGGGGCGCAGCGCGGGCTCGGCCTTGACGTCGATGTTCCAGCGCGCCTCGGGGAAGGCTTCGAGCAGGTCTTCGAAGAGGGGCACAGGCTCGCTGCCCGCCACGCGCGCGTGCTGTACGTCGGCCCAGGGGAGGTTCGCGATCAGGCCGCCGCCGTCCGTCACCCGGTCCAGCGTCGAGTCGTGGAAGGCGACGAGTTTTCCGTCCGCCGTGCAGTGCACGTCGGTCTCCAGATAGCGGTAGCCCGCCTCGACCGCCCGCCGGAACTGGAGCATCGTGTTCTCCAGCCCCGCCGCCGCCCCGCCCCGATGGGCGAAGGGGATCGGGCCGGGATGGTCGAGGTAGGGATGACGTATCCGCGTGGTCACGGTCGCAGTATCGCCTCTTCCGGTTGACCGGCGGCAACGGCCGAGCTGCCGTCCGATGCCGCCGGGACGGCGAACACGCGCAGGAACAGCTGGGCCAGCGGTCCGATCGCCACCGCGTACAGCACCGTACCGATCCCCACCGTGCCGCCCAGGGCGAAGCCCGTCGCCACCACCGCCACCTCGATCGCCGTACGGACGAGCCGGATCGAGCGGCCGGTGAGCCGGTGCAGGCCGGTCATCAGGCCGTCGCGCGGGCCCGGGCCGAAGCTCGCCGCGATGTACAGGCCGGTGGCCACGCCGTTGAGGACGATGCCCGCCGCCAGGAGCGGGACGCGGGCGGCGAGACCGTGCGCGTCGGGTACCAGGGCGAGCGTGCCGTCCATGGCCAGGCCGACGGCGAAGACGTTCGAGACCGTGCCGAGGCCTGGGCGCTGGCGCAGGGGGATCCACAGAAGCAGTACGGCGGCGCCCACGAAGATCGACACGACGCCGATCGTCAGCCCGGTCAGTTCGGCCAGCCCCTGGTGCAGTACGCCCCATGGCTCCAGACCGAGACCCGACTCGACGAGCAGGGCCGAGCTGGCGCCGTACAGCGCGAGACCGGCGTACAGCTGGATCAACCGTCGGCCGAGACGGTCCTGCGCTGACAACGAACTCACGAGCTGCCCCCTGTGGTGGTAGTGGCCTGGCACATGACACCCTGTGGCTTGGGATCGGATCGTATCCATGGCCAATTCGGGGAAGGTGGACTGATCTGCATGGTGCAGTGGACTTCGGCGGTGGGTACCGCGCAGCTCGCCCGGCTGCTCACCTCCCAGCAGGACCGCCCCGCGGGTCCCGGTACCCGCCGCCCACCCGCCTACCGCTCACTCGCCGACGGCATCCGTCTGCTGGTACTGGAAGGCCGGGTGCCGGTCGCCGCCCGTCTCCCCGCTGAACGCGAACTGGCCCTTTCCCTCTCCGTCAGCCGCACCACGGTCGCCGCCGCCTATGAGGCGTTGCGCGCCGAGGGTTTCCTGGAGTCCCGGCGCGGCGCGGGCAGCTGGACCGCCGTACCCGCGGGTAACCCACTCCCCGCGCGCGGGCTCGAACCTCTGCCTCCCGAAGCCCTCGGCTCGGTGATCGACCTTGGTACGGCGGCGCTGCCCGCGCCCGAGCCCTGGCTCACCCGTGCCGTCCAAGGCGCCCTGGAGGAACTGCCCCCGTACGCGCACACGCACGGTGACTACCCGGCCGGGCTGCCCGCGCTGCGCGCGATGATCGCCGAGCGGTACACCGCGCGCGGGATCCCCACCATGCCCGAACAGATCATGGTGACGACCGGGGCGATGGGCGCAATCGACGCGATCTGTCATCTGTTCTCCGGCCGGGGCGAGCGCATCGCCGTGGAGTCGCCCTCGTACGCCAACATCCTGCAGCTGATGCGGGAGGCGGGCGCCCGGCTCGTGCCCGTCGCGATGGCCGAGGGGCTCGCCGGCTGGGACCTGGACCGCTGGCGGCAGGTGCTGCGTGAGGCCGCGCCCCGGATCGCGTACGTCGTCGCCGACTTCCACAACCCCACCGGCGCGCTCGCCGACGAGGACCAGCGGCGACAACTCGTGGACGCGGCCCGGTCGGCGGGCACGGTGCTCGTCGCCGACGAGACGATGACCGAGCTGTGGCTGGAGCCGGATGTCGAGATGCCGCGGCCGGTATGCGGATTCGACCCTGCCGGGTCGACAGTGATCACCGTGGGTTCGGCCAGCAAGGCCTTCTGGGCCGGGATGCGCATCGGCTGGGTGCGCGCGGCTCCGGACGTGATCCGCAGCCTCGTCGCCGCGCGTGCCTACGCGGACCTGGGCACGCCTGTACTCGAACAACTGGCCATCAACTGGTTGCTGAGCACGGGTGGTTGGGAGCAGGCAGTCGCGATGCGGCGCGAACAGGCCCGGGACAACAGGGACGCGCTGGTCGCGGCGGTACGACGGGAGCTGCCGGACTGGGAGTTCACGGTACCGAGGGGCGGTCTCACGCTGTGGGTCCGTACGGGTGGGCTGTCGGGGTCGCGGATCGCCGAGGCGGGGGAACGGGTGGGGGTGCGGGTCCCCTCAGGGCCGCGGTTCGGGGTCGACGGTGCGTTCGAGGGGTATGTGCGGCTGCCGTTCACCGTGGGGGGAGCGGTGGCGGACGAGGCCGCTGTTCGGTTGGCCGCTGCGGCGCGGATTGTGGCGAGTGGCGGGGCCGGGGGAGCCGAGTCCCCCCGTTCTTTCGTGGCGTGAGGGGTGGGCCCGGCTAGGCCACCGGCTCCTGTTCGTGTTTCACGAGTGCCTGGTCCGACCGCGGTGGCAGCAACTCCAGCACCGCCTGACGCTGTGCGTCGCTCGTCGCGTCGTCGTGGGGGTCCGGGGTGGCCGGGACCTGGAGGCGGTGGACCGGGCCGGTGCCGAGACGGGCGAAGCCGCGGCCCGGGGGCATGACCGGGACCGGTGTGGTGTGCGGGGGTGCGCCCAGGACCGCCTCCAGTTGAGTGGAGGACGCGGGGCCGAGGACGACCCGCGCGCGTGTGTGCTGTCGTACGGCGTCACTCAGGGTGTCCGCGCTGTCGAACTGTTCCGCCACCACGACCGTGACGTTCGCCGCCCGGCCGTGGCGCAGGGGGACCTGGAGCAGGGACTGGGGGTCGGGGCGGCCGTCGGCGGCGGCCAGGTGGGCGAGGGCCCCGGGGCGGTCGAGGAGGAGCCAGAGCGGGCGTCGGGCGTCGTCGGGGAGTGGCTCACCGG
This sequence comes from Streptomyces sp. NBC_00576, assembly GCF_036345175.1. NCBI lineage: Bacteria > Bacillati > Actinomycetota > Actinomycetes > Kitasatosporales > Streptomycetaceae > Streptomyces > Streptomyces sp. NBC_00576. Next base: position 9,349,848 of record NZ_CP107780.1, read on the forward strand.
CCTGGCGGGCGCGGTTGGCCGAGATCAGTCGGCGTTCCGTTTCGTGAGCGGCCCATTCGAGGCTCGCGAGAGCTCCGGTCGGGGCGCACTCGACGGCCAGTACGCCGTCCCGGCCGATCAGGCACGCGTACTCACCTGTGCCGCTGCCGTCGACGATCAGGATGTCGCCGTACTGCAGGGCCTGGAGGGCGATCGAGCGCAGGAGTGTCGTGGTGCCGCTGCCCGGCTCGCCCAGCACCAGGAGGTGCGGTTCGGTGGAGCGCGGTCCCGTGCGCCAGACGACCGGCGGGACGTCACGCTGCTCCTCGCCGTGGCTGAGCGGGAGCGTGCGCTGTACCTGGGTGGGGTCGGTGAAGCCGAGAACCGTCTCGCCAGGGGACGTGACGAAGCGCTGCGCGGCGATGTCGGTGGGGAGGGGCGGCAGGACGGTGACCGCGAGTTGGTTGCCCTCCTCGTCCCACGCGAAGTGGTACTCGCGGCCCCGGCCCGACTTGGCGTGCAGCAACTGCTCGATCCGCGCGCGGGAGTCGGCCTCGCCGTCGGTGAAGTACGCCGGGTAGCGCACCATCAGGTGCGAGAACCGGCCCGTGCCGTCGAACTCGTACGCGGGGAAGGTCTTCTCCCAGTCGCCGCCGTGGGCGTAGAGGGGATCCGGGTCGTCGGGGGTCGAGAAGTAGGGGACCAGCGCCTCATACAGGGACTGGAGGCGCTGGGTCTGGGACTCGTCGGGGCCCTCGGGCTCCGACAGGGCGCGGTCCCGGCCGTGCCAGGCCGCTGCCGCCATCACCGAGATGACGGCGAGCAGCGGGCCGTACGGCACGAGGGCCACGACCAGGACCATTGAGGCCACCATGAACAGCAGCGGCCCGCGCTTGTCCTTGGGCGTGTCCGCCCACCTGCGCCGCCCGGCCGTGGCCAGTCGGCGAAGACCCCGGCTGATCGTGATCAGCGGATGGAGGACGTCCGTGGCGCTGTCGGCCGCGGTCCGGGCCAGATCCCGGCTCCGGGCGATCTGCGCGCTGCCGTTGCTCAGGATGCGGGGGAGGGGGCGCCGGGCCACTGCTGTCTCCTGGAGGTGCGTGCGGGCGGGAGGGACGTCAGAACTTGATTCCGCCGAGCAGGCCCGCCAGGCTCTCGCCGCCGGCCTTGATGCTCGGCGCGATGGCGGTGCTCGCGAGGTAGAAGCCGAACAGCGCGGCGACGAAGGCGTGCGACGCCTTGAGTCCGTCCTTCTTGAAGAAGAGGAAGACGATGATGCCGAGCAGAACGACGCCTGACATGGAGAGGATCATGAGGATCTCCTGGTGTGGTGGGGACAGTCACCATGAGTTCTTCCAGGATCACCGCATGTATCCATACGATAAAAGGTGCAAGCGGGTGTATTTCGGCGTATTTCACTCGGATGGCAGACGTGTTTGGTGTCATTCCACGTCATTTCGTTTTATTAGGTGCCATTCGGGCGGGCTGATCTTTGCCGCGGAGGTGTCGGGTCATGTGCCGGTCGAGCCAGTACTCTGACGATTCACCCGTACGGTTGTAACGAGAGGTGGTCCGGCCGATGAGCGAAGCCCCAGACCCCGAGGTCGTGGAGCTGGCGACCAAGATCTTCGATCTGGCCCGGCAGGGGCAGACCGAGGCACTCGTGGCGTACGTCGACGCGGGCGTCCCGGCCGACCTCACCAACGACCGCGGCGACTCGCTGGTGATGCTCGCCGCCTACCACGGCCACGCCGACGCGGTCCGGGCGCTTCTCGCGCGCGGTGCCGACGGGGACCGGGTGAACGACCGGGGGCAGACCCCGCTCGCGGGGGCCGTTTTCAAGGGTGCGCAGGACGTCATCCAGGCCCTCCTGGAGGGTGGCGCCAACCCGGCCGAGGGCATGCCCTCGGCCGTCGACACCGCCAGGATGTTCGGCAAGACGGAACTGCTGGAGCTGTTCGGCGCGCACTGAGCCGTACACACTGACCAGCTAGGACACGGAAAACGGGGGAGGCGGAACGGGGCCGCCGGAAATACGGTCGCGGCAGCTTGAACAGCCGGGTCATCATGACGTCGTGATTCACGGACGCGATGGCCGGGCACATGATGCCGCACCGCGCGGGCCGTGAGGCGGTCCGTATGGGCCCACCTACGAGAGGCAGAGGAAGATGGTCTACAGCAAGCAGGAAACGGCGGGCGCTCCGACGTGTTGTCACGCGGCCAGGTAAAGCAAGATCCCGGTTGCGTCGACGCTTGATGTGAGGCTGTTTCCCATGTTCGATCCGGTCATAGCGCCCAGCGGTACGCTGCTCGGCCTGCTCCAGAGGGGCCGCGGCGACGGCACGCTGCACGCGCTCACCGCACCGCGGGCCGACGCGCTCGCGGCACTCAACCACTGCGTGCTCCGCGACCCCCGCCACGACTGGCAGGTGGAGAACCGCTCCCTCTACTACGCCCGTCTCTATGTCGACCTCCATGGCGAGCTCGACGAGATCGAGGCCCACCTCTTCGGCGCCGAGGACATCCTCGACACCGACGAGTCACGCACCGGGCTCGCCCTCGCGGTCCTCGGACACCTCGCCTCCTACGGCAGGCGGGACGCGCTCGAACTGCTGCGCAGGTACGCCGCCACGGGTACCAGCTGGGCCTGGGCGCTGGACGAACTGGCGCTCAGGGACGACGACGCGGGGCTGCGCGCCCTCGCCGCCCCGGTGCTGGCCCGCTTCGCCACCGACACGGAGGGCGAGGCGGAACTCGCGGCCGTCGTGCGGGACGCGTTCGAGCCCCGGCCCTGGCGGTTGTGGGCCGATGATCCGCGCGAATCGATCTCCACGCGCGTGCGTGCCGCTCAGGAGACCGGCTGTTTCGACCGCTGGCAACGCCAGATGCGACCGTCCGGGCCCCGACCGGGCTGGAGTGTGCAGGCCGTCTTCGAGTGGGCCCAGCAAGGCATCGACCGCGGTGCCGTGCTTCATGTGCCCGCCGCTCGGTGCCTGACGGCTGTGGCGGGCCCGGAGGACCGGCCCCAGATCGTGGAGGCGGCCCGCAGCGGTGGCGACGGTGCCCGGTGTACGGCCCTGCGCTATCTCGCGGACGGCAATGATCCCGATGCCCTCGATCTGATCGAGGGCGCGGTCGCCGACGGAACGACGGCCGTCGTGGAGGCCGCCGTCGACGCATTCGAACGTATGCGCAGTATCGCCGCCGTGGATCGCGCGCGCGGGTGGGTCCACCGGCCCGACCCGCTGGGAGCCGCCGCCGGCCGGATGCTCGCCTGCCTGGGCGGCACCCGGGACAGCGACCTCGTCCTCGGCGCGATCCGGGAGGCCGTACGGGGCGAAGGACCTGACGCGCCGACCCTGTGGACCCTCGTGGACGGTGCGGGACGGCTCGGCATCGTCTGCGCGGCCCCAGTGCTCCGCCACATCTACCGCGAGACCGCCTCGTCCCATCTGCGCGGCCGGGCCGCCCGGGCCCTCGCCGCCACCGACCCCTCCTTCGCCGCGGGCTTCGCCGTCGAATGCCTGTGGGACTGCGAGGAGACCACCCGCGAGGTCGCCGCCCGGCACGCCGAGACCGGCGACGCCAGGGTCGTCGACCAGCTGCGCCGGCTCGCCGCCGACCCGGCCGAGGAGGCCGAGGTCCAGACAGCTGTACGAAGCCGGATCGGGCCCGACAGCACCGCCGTATGAACGGGGGATGACCCGGGGACCAGGAGTGCGTGGACGCGCGCCGACCCGCGAGGGGGCGGTGCGCAACGCTCATGGGACGTTCCCCGTCCGGAAAGATCGACGTTGACGCGGGCACGTCCAGTACGGCGACAACACCCTTATGCGTGTCGTCATCGTGACCGAATCCTTTCCCCCCGATGTGAACGGCGTGGCCCACTGCGCGCTCCAGACCGCCCGGCACCTCGTCGATAGCGGTCACGTTCCCCTCGTCGTCGCCCCGGCCACCGCCGCCGGGAACGGGCCCGACGCCTCGGCGCCGTGCCCCGTCGTCCGTGTCCCCTCCCTGCCGCTCCCGGGCTACCCCCAGGTCCGCGTCGCCCTCCCCAGCCGACGCGTCGCCGCCGCGATCACCGAGCACCGCGCGGACATCGTCCACCTGGCCAGCCCCTTCATCCTCGGCGTACGCGGCATGGCCGCCGCCGCCCGGCTCGGCATCCCCGCCGTGGCCGTCTACCAGACCGACCTGGCCGGATACGCCCGCACGTACGTCCACGCGGGTGAGGCGGCCGCCTGGCGCCGTATCCGCTCCGTCCACGCCGCCGCCGACCTCACCCTCGCGCCGTCCAGCGCGGCCCTGCACGACCTGGAGTCGCACGGCGTGCCCCGGGTGAAGCTGTGGCAGCGCGGGGTGGACACCGTGCGATTCCGCCCCGAACACCGGGACGAGGCCATTCGCCGTGAACTCGCCCCGAACGGCGAGCTGCTCGTCGGCTACGTCGGCCGGCTCGCCCCCGAGAAACAGGTCGAACTGCTCGCCGGGGTCTGCGCGCTGGACGGCGTACGAGTCGTCGTCGTGGGCGACGGACCCAGCGAGCCGGGACTGCGCGAGCAGCTGCCGGGCGCGGTCTTCCTGGGCCGCCGTACCGGCGACGAACTCGCCCGGATCTTCGCCTCGCTGGACGTCTTCGCGCACACCGGCCCGTTCGAGACCTTCTGCCAGACCGTGCAGGAGGCCATGGCGAGCGGTGTGCCCGTCGTCGCCCCCGCCGCCGGCGGACCGCTGGACCTGGTCGCCCACGGGCGCACCGGGCTGCTGGTTCCGCCGCGCGACGCGGCCGCCGTCCGGGACGCGGTGTGGTCCCTGGCCGGCGACCCGGCGCTGCGGGCCGCGTACGGCGCCGCCGCCCGGGCCATGGTCGAGGACCGCACCTGGGCGGCTGTCGGCGACCAGCTCGTCGGCCACTACGCCGACATCCTCACCGCGCGGACGGCGGTGGCCGCGTGAACGCCGAGGCACCACGCGGCACGACCGCTGCGACCGGACCGCTGCGCATAGTCCGGCTGGCGAACTTCGTCGCCCCCGCCTCGGGCGGGCTGCGCACCGCGCTGCGTGAACTGGGCGCCGGTTACCGGGCCGCCGGTCACCAACCCGTACTGATCGTCCCCGGTGAGCAGGCGAGCGACCGGGACACCGAACAGGGACGCGTGATCACCCTGCCCGGCCCGCTGTTGCCCGGCACCGGCGGCTACCGCGTACTCACGGACAAGCGGCGCGTCGCCGCCCTGCTGGAGGAACTCGCGCCGGACCGCCTGGAGGTGTCCGACCGGACGACCCTCAGGTGGACCGGCAAGTGGGCGCGCCGGGCCCGCGTCCCCGCGGTGATGGTCTCCCACGAGACCGCCGACGGCGTCCTGCGAACCTGGGGCCTGTCGGAGACCCTCTCCCGGCGCGCCGCCGACGCGCTCAACGTCCGCACGGCACACACCTACGCGCGCGTGGTGTGCACCACCGAGTTCGCCGAGCGGGAGTTCGTGCGGATCGGTGCGCGCAATGTCGTAAGGGCCCCGCTGGGCGTCGACCTGGTCCGGCGGCACCCGTCGCTGCGGGACCCGCAGTTGCGGGCCGTGCACGCGCGCGGGGACGAGGTGCTCCTGGTGATGTGCTCCCGGCTGTCCGTCGAGAAACGGCCCGGTACGGCCCTGGACGCCCTGGAGGCGCTGCTGCGGCGCGGACAGCGGGCACGGCTGGTGGTGGCCGGGGACGGGCCGCTGCGGGCCCGTATGGAGCAGCGGGCACGCGAGCGGGGGCTGCCGGTCGTCTTCCTCGGGCACGTTGCCGACCGGGCACTGCTGGGCGGGCTCCAGGCGTCCGCCGACGTGTGTCTGGCGCCCGGGCCCGCGGAGACGTTCGGTCTGGCCGCGCTGGAGGCGATGGCCTGCGGGACACCCGTGGTCGTCAGCGCGTCCTCCGCATTGCCCGAGGTGATCGGGTCCGCCGGGGCTGTCGCGGCCGACGACGGAGAGGCCTTCGCGGACGCCGTACGGCTGCTGCTGGGGCGGCCCGAGCGAGAGCGCCGCGAGAACGCACGCGCGCGGGCGGAGTGCTTCGGCTGGCCTGCCGCGGTCGAGGCGTTCCTCGCGGCACACGACGCGGTGGTGCGGTCCGCCGATGATTCGCCCGTGCGGCCCGTCGTATCGGAGGGTGTCGGATGAGACCGCTGCGGTTCGTGGCGCTCGGCGACTCACTGACCGAGGGTGTGGGCGATCCCGTGGACGGCGGGTGGCGCGGCGGGCGGTCTCGGGCGGGGCGGGTCCGTCGGCCGCGCCGGAATGTCCCGCGCCCACCCGGTCGGCCAGCCTGCGCTGGCTGGCCACCGCGGGCACGGGCTGGGTGGCGCGTCGGTGCACCGACCTGCTGCCGCAGCTCCTGCGGCTCGCCGCCCACGAGGTTCGCCACCGCGCGCGGGGCACCAGCGCCCGCCTCGACCTGAGGGCGTCCCACGCCGTGGCGGCTGCCCTGGCCGCCCTGTCGGTGACGGAGCACCGGGCCGAGCCGGACGTGGCGTAGGGCTGTCCGGCGGATCGGGTCGGCGGACGGCTACGGCACCGGACAGGCGTGGGTGAGCGCGGGTTTGGTGCGTCCTGCTGCAACGCGGAGGAGAGACCGACGTCAACCGCTCCGCGGCGGGCGACGCGGCGGGGGAGTCGAAGGGGGAGTCGGCAACCACGGCGCCGCAGCCCCGTGTCTGCGGCATGATCCGCCGGACCGGCGCTGGGTGGCTCAGCGACGGCGTACGGGCACGAACCTGATCGGGGTGCCCGGCGTCGCCTGGGCTGCGGCCGGCAGGTCGGCGGTGCGTACGACGGCGATCACCGGATAGCCCCCGGTGGTCGGATGATCGGCCAGGAAGACCACCGGCCTGCCGTCCGGGGGCACCTGGACCGCGCCTAGAACCATGCCCTCACTGGGGAGCTCGCCGCCGAAGGCCCGCTCCAGGGGAGGGCCTTCCGTGCGCAGCCCGATGCGGTTGCTCGCGGAGGACACCCGGTACGTGGACGTGGTGAAGGCTCGTAGCGCCGCCGGCGTGAACCAGTCGTCGCGCGGCCCCACGGTCACCCGGAGCACGAGTTCGGCCGGGGGCGCGGGCTGCGGAACGACGTCCACGCGCGCGTGAGCGCCGATCGCGTGCCCCAGGGGCAGTACCGCGCCGTCCGTCAGGGGTGGCGGGCCCAGACCGGACAGCAGGTCGGTGGAGCGGCTGCCGAGCACCGGCTCGACGGCGACTCCGCCGGAGACTGCCACGTATCCGCGTACTCCGGACAGGGCAGTCCCGATGTCCAGCAGCGCGCCGGCGGGTACGTGCACCGCAGCGCCCCAGGCCACCGGGCGGCCGTCCACCGTGACCGGGCAGGGGGCGCCCCCGACCGCGACGGTGACCGGGCAACGGGGGCGCAGGGTGCAGCCGTTGAGGGTGGTCTCCAGGACGGCCGCCCCGGACGGGTTGCCGACCAGCCGGTTGACGAGCGCGGCCGTGGACGCGTCCAGGGCCCCGGAGCGGGGCACCCCGAGATGGGCGTACCCGGGACGCCCCAGGTCCTGCACGGTGGTCAGCGCCCCCGCCCGTACGACGAAGAGCGCGCGATCCGTCATCGTCGGCCCACCGGGACGAAACGGACCCGGGTGCCCGGCGACAGCAGCGCGGCCGGCACGCGCGCGTGGTCCCACAGGACCGCGTCGGTCGTACCGATCAGCTGCCAGCCGCCCGGCGACGACCGCGGGTACACCCCTGTGTACGGGCCCGCCAGTCCCACCGCCCCGGCCGGGACGGACGTCCGCGGGGTGGCCCGGCGCGGTACGTCGTAGCGCGCCGGGAGACCGGTGAGGTAGCCGAAGCCGGGTGCGAAACCGCAGAAGGCGACCCGGAATTCGGTGTCCGCGTGAACGCGTGCCACCGCCTCCTCGGACACGCCCCACAGGGCGGCGACGTCGGCGAGATCCGGACCGTCGTAGCGGACCGGGAGTTCGATGATGTCCTGGGTGCGGGGGAGCGCCGGTGGCACCTCGGAGGCGGTCAGTTCGGAAGCCAGCCGGACGGGGTCGGCGAGGCCGTCGAGGAGGACCGTACGGGCCGCGGGGACGATTTCCCGTACGGACAAGGTGCCCTCCGCGCGGCGGCGCAGCAGTTCCGCGTGCAGGGCCTGAGCCTCCTCGCCGGAGGACACCTCGACCAGCAGCGCGTCGTCGCCGACAGGCAGGGCCTTCATACCGCTCGTCCCGCTCATACGAAGGCCTCCACGCGGACACCCGACGCCTCGAGTCCCGCGCGAACCCGGCGGGCCAGGTCCACAGCGCCGGGCGTGTCGCCGTGGACGCACAGGGAGCGGGCGCGGATCGCGAGGGGCGTCCCGGAGCGCGACGCGACCACGCCGGTCCGGGCGAGGGTCACGGAGCGTGCCACGACGGCCTCGGGGTCGGTCACCAGGGCCCCGTCCTGGCCGCGCGGCACGAGCGTGCCCTCCTCGGTGTACGCGCGGTCCGCGAACGCCTCAGGGACGGCCGGGAGGCCCGCTGCCTCGGCCAGCTCCAGCAGACGCGAGCCCGGCAGCCCGAGGACCGGCAGGCCTTTGTCCGCCAGGAGCACGCCGCCGATCACAGCCTCCGCCTGCTCCTTGTCGTGCACGACGCGGTTGTAGAGCGCGCCGTGCGGCTTGACGTACGACACGCGCGTGCCCGCTGCCCGCGCGAAGACCTCCAGGGCGCCGATCTGGTAGGCCACCTCGGCCGTCAGTTCGTCGGGCGGCACGTCCATCGCGCGCCGCCCGAAGCCCGCGAGGTCGCGGTAGGAGACCTGGGCGCCGATCCGTACACCGCGTTCGGCCGCCAGTTCGCACACCCGCCGCATGGTGGGGGCGTCCCCGGCGTGGAAGCCGCAGGCCACGTTGGCGCTGGTGACGACGGACAGCAGCTGTTCGTCGTCGGTCAGCCGCCAGCGGCCGAAGCCCTCGCCGAGGTCGGCGTTGAGGTCGATCATCCGGGACTCCTGTCACGCTCCGGTCAGGCGACGCGGTACTGCTCGTCGCGGGTGTCGGTGAGGAACATCTGGCCCGGCGCGTGCGTGATGGCGAAGGGCGGGCGGGACGCCATCACCGCGGCCTGAGGGGTCACTCCACAGGCCCAGAACACCGGGATGTCGTCCGGCGCGAGGTCCACCGGATCGCCGAAGTCCGGACGGCCGAGATCATCGATGCCGAGCCCTGACGGATCGCCGCAGTGTACGGGGCTGCCGTGCACCGCCGGGAGCAGGCTGCTCTCCCGGATCGCGGCCGCCAGGTGCTTCGGCGGAACCGGGCGCATGGACACCACCATGGGACCGTGCAGCCGCCCGGCGGGCCGGCACTGGCGGTTGGTCACGTACATCGGGACGTTGCGGCCCTGCTCGATGTGCCGGATCGGGACGCCCGCCTCGACGAGGGCCCACTCGAAGGTGAAGCTGCACCCGATGAGGAACGTCACCAGGTCGTCGCGCCAGTGGGCGAGCACGTCCGTGGGCTCCTCCACCAGCTCGCCGTCCCGCCAGATCCGGTAGCGCGGCAGGTCGGTGCGCAGGTCCGCGCCCTCGGCGAGGACGGTGGTCCAGGAGCCGGTGTCCGTGACGTCCAGGACCGGGCAGGGTTTCTGGTTGCGCTGACAGAACAGCAGCATGTCGTACGCCCAGTCGGCGGGCACCGAGATCAGGTTGGCCTGGGTGTGGCCGGCCGCGACGCCCGCCGTGGGGCCCGCCAGGCCCGCGCGGAACCGGGCTCGCGCGGATTTCGGGGTCCACGCGTGCGCGTGCTCGTCGACGAGGGTCACGGGGCGGTCTTCTGTTCGGTTCACTGGAGTTCCTTTCCGCGGGTCTCCGGCAGCCCGAGCAGTGCCAGGGCGGCGATGCCGTATCCGATCGCACCGAAGACCAGCGCGCCGCCCACGCCCCAACTGTCGGCCAGGAAGCCGACCGTGGTGGGGAAGACGGCGCCGACGGCCCGGCCTGTGTTGTAGGTGAAGCCCTGTCCCGTGCCGCGTACGGCGGTCGGGTACAGCTCGCTCAGATAGGAGCCGAAGCCGCTGAAGATCGCCGACATACAGAACCCGAGCGGGAAACCGAGCACCAGGAGAAGGGTGTTGGAGCCGTCGGGGATGTTCGCGTAGGCGAGGATGCACAGCGCCGAGAGGACCGCGAACAGCCAGATGTTGCGCTTGCGGCCGAGCCGGTCGGTGAGGTATCCCCCGGTCAGATAGCCGATGAAGGCTCCGGAGATCAGGAACGTGAGATAGGAACCGGTGCCGACGACCGACAGTCCTCGTTCCGTCTTCAGGTAGGTGGGCACCCAGGTCGCGAGGGTGTAGTAGCCGCCCTGGACACCGGTGGACAGCAGAGCCGCGAAGATCGTGATGCGCAGCAGGCCTGGTGCCTCGGGCGTGCCGGGCCTGAAGATCTCCGCGAACGAGCCCTTCTTGGGGTTCTTCTCGCGCTCGGCGACCGCCTGGGGCGCGTCGTGCACCGAGCGCCGCACCCAGATGACCAGCAGCGCGGGCAGGGCGCCGGTCCAGAACATCACGCGCCAGGCCAGGTCGTCGTCGAGGAACGAGAAGACCGTGGTGTAGACGATCACGGCCAGTCCCCAGCCCACGGCCCAGGAACTCTGGATCGCGCCGAGCGTGCGACCGCGGTGCTTCGGGCTCGCGTACTCGGCCACCAGGATCGCGCCGACGGCCCACTCGCCGCCGAAACCGAGTCCCTGGAGGGCACGGAACACCAGCAGTGTCTCGTAGTTGGGCGCGAAGCCGCAGGCGACGGTGAAGACCGCGTACGTGATCACCGTGATCATCAGCGCCTTGACCCGGCCTATCCGGTCCGCGAGCACGCCCGCTCCGGCGCCACCGACCGCGGAGACGACCAGGGTGACGGTGGTGAACAGCCCGGTCTGGCCGCTGTTCAGACCGAAGTAGGCGGACAGCGCCACCATGCTCAGCGGCAGCGTGAAGTAGTCGTACGAGTCCAGGGCATAGCCGCCGAACGCGCCGCCGAAAGCTCGGCGACCCCGCGGGCCCAGCGCCCGCAGCCAGGCGAACGCGCCCTCGTCGACGGCGGGTTCACCCAGGCCGGGGTGGGGGTCGGCGGTCAGGGCCTGCGGTGGAGGGGTCGTGCTCATGTGCACCTCGCAGTTGAGGGACGGAGGGTGCTTCAGGGATGAGCGGTGCGGAAGAGGTCGGCACCGCGTGGATCCGACGGCGCCTGTTCAGCAAGGTAGAGGATCGTTGAACGATCCTTCAATACCCGTGTTGTTTCGTTCTTGTATCTACGATTGAATTCCGGGCATGGCAGAGCAGCTGACGGGACTGGCCGACGACCGCGCGCTCCTCGGACGCACCAGCACCGCCGAGCGGGTGTCGGACATCCTCAGAAGCCGTATCGCCGACGGGTACTTCCCGCCCGGGACCCGGCTCTCCGAGGACAGCATCGGCGGCGCCCTCGGCGTCTCCCGCAACACGTTGCGCGAGGCGTTCCGGCTGCTCACGCACGAACGCCTGCTGATCCACGAGCTCAACCGAGGCGTCTTCGTCCGGGTCCTCACGGTCGAGGACGTCGAGGACATCTACCGCACCCGCGCCCTCGTCGAGTGCGCCGTGGTGCGCGGTCTCGGCGAGCCGCCGTACGCCCTGGAGAACCTCGCCGCGGCCGTCGAGGAAGGGCAGCAGGCGGCGCGCGACGGTGACTGGAAAGGGCTGGGTACGGCCAACATCCACTTCCACGGCGAACTCGTCGCGCTGGCCGGCAGCGCCCGCACCGACGAACTGATGCGCAGCGTCTTCGCCGAACTGCGCCTCGCCTTCCACGTCGTGGAAGACCCGCGGCGCCTGCACGAGCCCTATCTCGCGCGCAACCAGCAGATACTGCAAGCCCTCCAGACGGGTGATCGGGAGCGTGCCGAGGGGCTGCTTTCGGTCTATCTCGACGATTCGCTCAAGCGCGTCGTCGAGGTCTACCGGCGGCGGGTCGGCGAGAACGGGTAGGCGGTACGGGGTTCGGGACCTGCGGCGTTCCACAGGGCGCGAACGCCACGGTGGCGGGGTGACAGCGGGTCGCTTCTGAGTCGTTTGGGCCGTTGTCAGACCGAGGACCTAGTCTGTGCACCGTGACTTCGCCTGCATCGACGGACAGCGTTCCGCCCCAGCTCAGCGCGGGGCCGCGCCCTGCTCCGGGCCCGGCCGCCGACGAGGGCCTGGCGCGGCGCCTGCGCGCGCTCGCCTGCACCGCCCCGCTCCACGACCTGGACGCGCGCAAGGCGAATCTCGCCGGCGAGTACTCGGTGTACGGCATGGCGGAGGTGGCCCTCGCGGCCATCGACCTGGTCACCCTGAACATGGACTTCGACACGGGCGCCGACCACGACCAGATCGTCGCCCGCCTCATCCCGCGCATCGCCGCCCAGGCCCCGCAGCGGCCCGTCACCGAGCACGAGCGCGTCGCCCGCTGGGTCCTGGAGAACCTGATCAACGTCGGCAGCGTCGACCGAGGCTTCCGGGCCGTATACGGCACGTTCGCACCGGACGGCACGTATGTGCGCCGGGACTACGACTTCAAGCTGATCGAAGAGGTCCCGGGATACGGCGGAAGCGTCTACCTCCGTACGACGGACGAAGCGGTCAACGTACTTGTCGGCGCCCTCGACACCGACGTCACCAGCGCCCAGATCGCCGCCGAGGTCAAGCTGGAGGTGCTGATCAGCCGGGGCCGGCTGGCCGACGCCCAGCTCGCCGCGGAGCAGGCCCGCTACCGGACGGTGCAGTACTCGGAGACCCTGCGCAGAGCGCTGGACGCGACCCGGCGCAACGTGCGCGCGGTGGACTGGCTCCAGACCGTTCCCGACATGATCGCCGAGGCGCTCGACCATGTCGCCGACCGGTATCGCCATGAGAACGCGATCCTGACCAACATCCGCAAGGCCCGTGACGAGTCCGAGGACCCGGAGCAGAAGCGGCGCGCCGCCGAACTCGTCGACATCGTCAAGGACTGCATCCGCCGGCACACTCAGCTCCAGTCCCGGCTGCTGGAGGCGGGACCGCTGTTCCGCGCGGAGCAGGACCGGCAGGCCTTCGCGACGCCGATGACGTCCTCGGGGATCGACCTGTACGGCCATCTGGTCGCCCCTGTGCTGCCGTTGCCTCTTGAGGGGGCGGTGCGGGTCACGGACGCGTTCTTCGCACGCGGGACGGGACTTCGTACACCGGTGTCGGTCCGGGTCGGCGACCTCGTGGACATACTCCTGACGCCACCGGTGGAGCGGGAGCATCTCGGGGCGGAGATGCCGGAGCCGGACCTGATCGCCACGCCGGACGACAGCCGGTTCAGCGAGGAGCAGTTGGCGGCGGCGATGGAGTTGCTGGATCTGCCCGCGGACGCGCCTCGGCGGTTGTCGGGGTTGTTGGCCGAGGCGCGTCTTCGGGATGCGGAACTTCCGTATCTGGTGGCTTTGTTGGCTGTCCATGCCGCCAGCCCGCCGGTGGGGACGGCTTATCGGCAGGGCGAGGAGAAGTTGTTGTTCGCTGTCGATGACGGGACGGAGTTGGACGATCCGGAGTTCGGGGGCGCCGATCTGATAGTGGGGATGGCGTTGCTGGATGCGGTGGGGATGGCTGCGGACCGTAAGGAGGCGGCGTGAACTGCGGGTTGTTCTTTGACCGGCGGCCGGTGGGGGGTTGTCGCGCCCACGCGGCGGAGCCGCACATGTCGCAGCCCCGCGCCCCTGAAGGGGCGCCTGTCCGCACGTCCGTTCATCAGTGCCCCAAGGAGTCTCAGTCGTGAACGAGCACGTCGACCGGAGTGAGCCGGAGGCTGTCGCTGCGCCGACTGCCGCCGCTGCCGTCATCACTCCCGGCGATGCCGCTGATGCCGCGCGGCTGGTTGCCTTTGGGCTGCAGCCCAAGCTTCAGGCCGCCCGCGATCAGGAGTACGCCGAGCTGTTGCGGCGCTACCGCGAGGACTCGGCGTTCGCCCGGCTCGCCGATGCCGTGGCTGCCGGGCTGGGGCTGGTCGTGCTGGAGGTGTCCCCGCGCGCGGGGATGGCGGTGACCGCTGCCGAGGACTCTGTTTTCGCCGTACGGATGGGGGACTACGCCCGTCGTACGTCCGCCGACGGCTCGGACCGATTTCTGCACGGGCTCGCCCACCTGGCCGTTGCCGCCATGGCGTTTCCGCGCCCCGAGGATCTCGCGGACGACGGCTACATCGGGCGCGTCACCGTCAACGGGGTCGAGGCCTTCGTACGGCAGGCCTGTCGACGGCTGGAGGAGCGGGCAGAGACACAGGGCGAGAACACCGACCCGGTCACTGATGCCCCGGGACTCGAGGCCGCCTGGCGGATCTGGATGAGGCGCAGCGCGACGGGGGTCACCAAGGACGCGCGGAGACCGGCCGGTTCGACGACCGGCATCGTCGGCAAGGCCGTCGTGTTCCTCACCGACTCCGGCTTCCTCCAGCGCACCGGTGACGACAACGGCGGTACGTATCGGACGACGGCCCGCTACCAGCTTCAGGTACGGGACATGGCCGGCAACGCTGCCATGGCCGAGCTGCTGGAGCTGGGCGTCGTACCGGTCACCGACGGGACACCGACGCTGCTGCCCGCCGAGGACTCCGACGACCTGGAGCTGGTGGCCGACGCCGGACTGCCCTTCCACCACTCCTGACCGCCGCTATGGCTCCCTTCACACCCGAACTCCCTTCACACCCAACCCGACTACTCCCTTACGACTACGAGAGTCCGCCATGTACGAGCTGTCCCGGGTCCGCCTCTACTCCATCGGTCCTGCCGGTGCGCGCTACGCCGACACCGTGCTTGACCTGCGGGGTGTCGGTGAGCCGGTGCCCGACCCCGCGCCCACCCAGGCGGAGTTCTTCGAGGACGAGCCCGTCGGACCGCCGCGCCGGCCCGCGCCCGCGGGCGTGCTCTTCCTGGAGAACGGCGGCGGCAAGTCCGTACTCCTCAAGTTGATCTTCTCCGTGATGCTGCCGGGGCACCGCAACACGCTCGGTGGTGCCAGTTCCGGTGTGCTGCGGAAGTTCCTGCTCGCCGACGACTGCGGGCATGTGGCCCTGGAGTGGCAGCACACGCTCACCGGCGAGCTGGTGGTGGTCGGCAAGGCGAGCGAGTGGCGGGGGCGGCAGGTCTCCAACGATCCGCGGAAGTTCGCCGAGGCCTGGTACTCGTTCCGGCCCGGCCCGGGGCTGAGCCTCGACAACCTTCCCGTCGCGGAGTCCACCGCCGTACGGCCACCGGTCGAGGGAGCCTCCGGGGCCCAGGGGCGGCGCCGCACGATGAAGGGCTTCCGGGACGCGATCACCGAGGCGGGCAAGGCGTATCCGCATCTCGAAGTGCACTGGGAGGAGATCCACGACCGGTGGATCGAGCATCTGGGGGAGCTGGGTCTCGACCCCGAACTCTTCCGCTACCAGCGGGAGATGAACGCCGACGAGGGTGAGGCCGCCGGCCTCTTCGCGGTCAAGAAGGACTCGGACTTCACCGACCTGCTGCTGCGCGCGGTCACCGACACCCGGGACACGGACGGGCTCGCCGACCTGGTCGGCGGCTTCGGCAACAAGCTGGGGCGGCGGTCCGAACTGATCGCCGAACGGGACTTCACCGCCGGGTCCGTGGACCTGCTCGGACGGATCGTCGAGGCCGCGGAATCGCGTTCCCGCGCGCGGGACATCCACGTGGGCGCGGAGCGGCGGACTCGCACCCTCGCCCGCCGACTGTCCGCGCGTGGCGTCCAGGAACGAGTCCGGGCCGGCGATCTCGCCCAGCGGGTCACCGCCGCGGCGTACGCCGTCACCCATTCGGAGGGCGGGCGGGAGCACAGCGCGCTGATCGCCGCCGAACTCGCCTTCCGGCACGCCTCCCTGGCCCTCGCGGCGGCGGAGAAGACGGCAGCCGCGCAGAAGCGCGAACTCGCCGACGCGCGCACCATGCACTCCGCCTGGCAGGCCGCCGAGGTCGTCCTGCGGCACCGTGCCGCCGCCGACCGCTCCGCGCGCGTGGCCGTCGCGATCCGCGAGGCCGAGCGGGACGCGGCCCCGGCCCTCGCCGCCCGCGCCAAGGCCGCCGTCGACCTCGTACGGGCGCTGCACTCGGCCGCGGAAGGCGCGGAGGCGCTCGCGAACGAGGAGGAGGAGCGGTCCGCCGCCCTTCAGGAGATCGGCGAGGCCGCGCACCGGGACTCGACCGGGGCCGCAACCGAGGCACAGCGTGCCCGCAGCGAGGTCGGGCATCTGCGCCAGCGGCTCAGCGAGGTCGAGCAGGAGACCGCCGAGGCGGTGCGCGCGGGCTGGCTCGACGACAGCGCTCCCGACGCGGACCCGGCACGGGCCGCGCTCGCGGCGAGCGACGCCGAGAAAACAGCTGTCGAGGCCTGGGACACCACCCGTGAGGCATCGAGGCGCGCCTCCGAGCACGCGCGTGAGGCGGCGTCCGCAGAGTCCCGCGCGGAGCTGACCGCGGCCCGCGCGGCGGATGCGGCCACGGCAGCCGAGCACGCGTTCGACGCCGAGCGGCGCACCGCCGAGGCCCTGGCGGGAGAGGAACGCCTCGCCGAGCTGCTGAGCCTGCCGTCCGTCGGCGGTGCACGGCAGCGAGGCCGGGCCGCGCTGCCGCACCAGCAGAGTGCGAGCGACCGCAGCGGTGGCGGGACGTCGGTCGCGCGTGGCGGTGCCGATGCGGGAGCGGCCGAGGGCACGACCGGGTCGGGTGGGAAGGGCGCCCCTCATACCGTCGACGAAGGTCCCCTGACCTCCGAGGAACTGGACCGCTTCGCCGACGAACTCCACGAGTTGCTCGACGACGGCGTCACCTCCGCCGAGCGGCAGCTCTTCGAGCTGCGGACCGCTGCGGCCGACGACGCCCGCATCCTCGGCGCGCTCGGTGACGGCGGACTGCTGCCGCCCGGCCCCGACGTGCTGGCCACCGTCGAGTTCCTCGGGGAGCACGGCATCCCCGCGCTGCCCGGCTGGCGCTATCTCGCCCAGGCCGTGGATCCCGCCGACCACGCGCGCGTGCTGGCCGCCCGCCCCGAACTCGTCGACGGCGTCATCATCACCGACCCCGGGACGCACGCGCGTGCCCGCGAGGCCCTCGCCGAGGCGGCCCTGCTGCCCCGGTCGGCCGTGGCGGTCGGTACGGCAGCCGCCCTGCTCGCCCCCACGCCGGCCCCTGGACCGGGCGACGGCGACGTGTTCCTCGTACCGCCGAATCCGGCCATGCACGACGAGCACGCCGCCGACGAGGAACGGCAGGCGCTGCGGGGCCGGGCGGGCGAGCGGGAGGAGGAGATCCGCACGCTCGCGGCGCGGCTCGGAAAGGACCGGGAGCTGGCCGCGCGGCTCGCCTCCTGGCGTACGGGCTGTCCGGCCGGGCGGCTCGTCGAGCTGGCCCGGGCCGCGCAGGACGCGCGTGCCTTCGCCGAGGAGACCGAGGCCGAGCTGGCCGAGGCGCGGACGGTCCGGGCCGAGGCCGACGAGGTGGCGAGCGAGGCGTCCCGGGTGCGGGACGAGAGGCAGGAGGCCGCCCAGCGGGCCCGACGTGCCGCCGACGCGCTCGCCGGACTGGCGTACCGGCTGCGCGAACGCGCGGGCTGGCAGGTCAAGGTGCGTGAACTGGCCGATGAGGCCATCGAGTCGGAGGCCCGTGCCCAGGTCTGCCTGGAGCGTGCCCGGTCCGCGGACGAGGACCGGCGCGCCACCCAGCGCGCCGCCGACGACGCGCGCCGCACGGCCCGCGCCCTGCGCGCCGAGCGCGCGGAGATCGCGGGCGCCCCCGATGACGTACCGGAAGCAGACGAGGAGGCCGCGAAGTCGTCGCTGCCCGCCCTCCGCGAGGCCTACCGGGCCGCTTCCCAGCTGTACGAGAAGGTCGGCGTCGGAGCCGACCTGCGGGCGGAGCAGGCTCGGTCCGAGAGCGAGGAGAGCGCCAGCCGGGCGGACCTGGACCGGCTGAGCAACAAGGTGCGAACGCGCGCCGAGCAAATGTTGCAGTCGCCCGACGGATCCGACGGACCGTCCCGGCAGGCTGCCTCCGCGCGGGCCGAGGAACTGGTGCAGCTCCTGGAGACCCGGGTGTCCACGGCCAGCGAGCAGCTCGGCCGACTGCGCGGCGAGGCCGAGCGCCACGCGCCCGAGGACCGCGAGGCGCACACCGAGCTGGCCGAGGAACTCGTCCCGCGCGACGCCGAGCACGCCCAGGCCCTGCTGCGCACCGCCACCGCCGAACTCGCCTCCCGTACCGAGGCGTTGACTCAGGCCAGAGAGGCGCACGCCGAACTGCTCGGCGCCCACCGGGCGGCCGAGGACGCGGCCTCCGGGTTCGACGAGATCGCCGCCATGCTCCGCGACCAGCTGCGCGAGCACACCCCCGACGACGAGCAGGAAGCCCCCGAGCCCTACCCCGGCAGCCCCGAGGAGGCACGGCAGTCGGCCGCCGAGGCCCGCCGCTCCCTGCGCGGCTGCGCCGCCGACCTGTCCGCCGCCGAAGGCGCTGTGCGCGAGGCGAGCGACATCCTCGTACGGCATGCCAACTCCACGCGCTACGAGGCGGTGCGCACCCCCGCCCGCCAGCAGATCCGTGAACTGCCCGCGTCTGCGCTGCCCGAGCACGCGCAGAAGTGGGCGGATGCCTTCGCGCCCCGACTCCGGGTGCTGACCGACGAGTTGGCACAGCTGGAGCGGAACCGGGACTCGATCGTGGACCGGCTGCGCGGGCTGGTGGAGTCGGCGCTGGCCACCCTGCGGTCCGCACAGCGGCTGTCCCGGCTGCCCGAGGGGCTCGGCGAGTGGTCCGGGCAGGAGTTCCTGCGCATCCGGTTCGAGGAGCCCGACCAGGCGACGCTGACCGAGCGGCTCGGCGAGGTCATCGACGAGGCGACCCGGGCGGCCCTCAAGAAGAACTCCGACCTGCGCCGGGACGGAATGTCCCTGCTCCTGAGGGGAGTCGGCGCCGCGCTCCAGCCCAAGGGCATCGCCGTCGAGATCCTCAAACCCGACGCCGTACTGCGCGCCGAGCGTGTACCCGTCGGGCAGATGGGCGACGTGTTCTCGGGCGGCCAGCTGCTCACCGCGGCCATCGCCCTGTACTGCACGATGGCCGCACTGCGCAGCAACGACCGGGGCCGCGACAAGCACCGGCACGCCGGCACGTTGTTCCTCGACAACCCCATCGGGCGCGCCAACGCGACGTACCTGCTGGAGCTCCAGCGAGCCGTGTCCGACGCGCTCGGCGTCCAACTCCTCTACACCACAGGCCTGTTCGACACGACCGCGCTCGCCGAGTTCCCCCTCGTCATCCGCCTCCGCAACGACGCCGACCTCCGCGCGGGCCTGAAGTACATCCGTGTGGAGGAACACCTCCGACCGGGGCTGCCGCAGCAGGCCCCGGCCGGGGAGGGAGACGCCGTGCACAGTGAGATCACGGCGACGCGAATGTTCAAAAGGCCGGCGCCGGCAACTCCCTGAACTCGCAGTCACCCCCTGCCGATGGCCCCTCTAGGCATCCTCTTTCAAAAGGTCAGCGCACTTCTCGCCGATCATCATCGTCGTGATGCACGGATTCACCGACACCAGATCCGGCATCACCGACCCGTCGGCAACCCGCAACCCCGTGACCCCCTTGACGCGCAGCCGTGCGTCCAGCGGCGCCGAGGCGTCGTCCTCCGCGCCCATCTTCACAGTGCAGGCCGGGTGGTAGACGGTGTTGTGGGTCTTGCGGATGTAGTCCAGCAGCTCCTCGTCCGTCCGGACATCCGGCCCGGGGGCCAGTTCCGCCCCCGCCCAGCCGCTCAGCGCGGGCTGGGCGGCGATCCGGCGCGCCAGCTTCAGTCCGTACGTCATCACGCGCGCGTCGTGCTCGTGCGTGAAATACCGCGGATCGACCTTCGGCTTGTCCCGGTAGTCGCGGCTGCGCAGCTTCACCGTGCCCCGAGACTTCGCCCGGGTCACGTTGGGAGTGAGACAGAACGCGTTCTCCGAGGTCGGATAGCCCCAACGAGCCGTGTTCATGTCGAACGGCACCGAGCCGTAGTGGAACATCAGGTCGGGCCGGTCCAGGCCCGGTTCGGTGTCGTAGAAGATGCCTGCCTCCCACCACTGACTGGATGCCGTGGTCATCGGCTGCTTGGCGTCCCACATGATGACGCCCTCGGGGTGGTCCTGCAGGTTCTCGCCGACGCCCGCCGAGTCCACGACCACCTCGACGCCGACCTCGCGCAACTGCTCGGCCGGTCCGATACCGGACAGCATCAGCAGCTTCGGGGTGTCGATCGCACCGCACGACACGATGACCTCGCGGCGCGCCCGTACGGTCCTGGTGTGGATGAGATCCGGGTCGAGGTACTCGGCGCCCACGCACCGGCGCCCGTCGAGCACGAGCCGCTTCGCCCGCACCCCCGTCCGTACCTCAAGGTTCGGCCGTCTGCCCATGACAGGGTGGAGATAGGCGACGGAGGACGACTGGCGGATGTTGTTCTCGTCGGAGTTGATCTGGAACCAGTTGGCTCCGCGGACCACCGTCTCGCCGGTGTTGAAGGGGGTGGTCGGGATGCCGGCCTGCGCGCACGCTTCCAGGAGGGCGCTGCCGCACGGGTCCTCGCTCTTCAGCGTACGGAGCTTCACCGGGCCGGTGCGGCCGTGGTGGTCGCCAGGGCCGTCGTTGGTCTCCAGACGCCGGTAGAGCGGGAAGAGGTCGGCTGCGCTCCAGCCCGTACAGCCTGCCGCCGACCAGTCGTCGAGATCCTCGGCCGGGGCCCAGAAGGCGATGCAGGAGTTGTGGGACGAGCAGCCGCCGAGCACCTTCGCGCGGGCGTGCCGCATGAAGCTGTTGCCGCTGGTCTGCGGCTCGACCGGGTAGTCCCAGTCGTAGCCGGACTCCAGCAGGCCCATCCAGCGCTCGAGTCTGAGGACGTCGTCGTCGCCGACGTCGCTCGGGCCCGCTTCCAGCACGCACACCGTGACGGCCGGGTCCTCCGAGAGCCTTGCCGCCACCACGTTGCCCGCGGTGCCACCGCCCACCACCACATAGTCGAACTCGTCAGTGTTCATGAGTGACTGGCCCATGATTTGTTGGTCCAAGTGGGGTTGGTCCATGGGTGGTTGACCTCCTTCAGTCGGCCGCCGGGGCGGCGAGGGGAGCGGCTGGCGCGGCCGGGGCCTCCTCAAGACGGTGTCCGGCGAGCACACCAGTCCGGTGCCGCTGGACGAACCAGTAGTAGGCGAAGCCGCCACCCGCGATGACCGCGACGAACAGCACGGCACCCCACTGGAGGTACCAGTGGAAGGGGGCGGTGGCGTTGTAGACCGAGGCGCGCGGCCAGATCAGGTTGGTCGTCATGGCGGCACCCCAGATCACGGCCCCGATGTTGACGAGCAGGCCCCATCGGCCCAGTGAGAACTTGCCGTCGCCGGCCGGCTGCCATCTGCCGCGCAGCCGTGCGACCAACATGGGTCCGGTGACGCCCAGATAGGCGAGGTAGATCATGATGATGCCGATGCTGGTGACGACGGTGAAGATCTGCGGCTGGCGGATGTTGACCACCAGGATCGCCAGCGACAGGACTCCGACGATCACGGCAGGTAGTACCGGCGTCTGGAAGCGCGGGCTGACCTTCGCGAGCAGTGAGGACGCGGGCAGGTTGTTGTCGCGGGCCATCGCGAACGCCAGCCGGATCGCCGCCGTGTGGACGGCGAGCGCGCAGACGGTGACCGCGATCAGCACGCACCACAGCATCGCCTTGCCGGCCGTCGACCCGAGCACATCGAGCACGACGTACTGCAGACCGTCCGTGGACAGCTGTTCGCCCTTCAGGCTGGAGACGCTCATCAGGGCGAGGAGAAGGATCAGGCCGCCGAGGACGAAGGAGGCGACGATCGCCCGGATGATGGCGCGTGGCGCGTTCCGGGACGGGTTCACGGACTCCTCGCCGAGCGAGGCGGCCGTGTCGAAGCCGTACATGACGTACGCGGATGCCAGCGAGGCCACCAGGAACGCGCCGAGGTAGCCGGCGCCGTGGCCCGCGCCCGTGCCGTTCGTCTCCAAGACCACCTGCGGACCGCGGGTGATGTGCACGGCGAACAGGACGATCAGTACGACCGTGGCGACGAGCTCGATGAAGACACCCGCCGTGTTGATAGTGGCCATCAGCTTGACGCCGAAAGCGTTCACCACCGTGGTGAACAGGATCAACACCGCGGCAAGGATCACCGCGTTGGTCGCCACGTCGTACTTGCCGGTGCCGTCCCCGACGATCTGGAACACGCTGGAGATCTGCGGCAGGGTGAGCTGGTAGGCGAGTGCCACCGCCGAGATCGACACGATCGAGGCGATCAGCATCATCCAGCCGGCGAGCCAGCCCAGGTGCGGATTGCCTATCTTCTTCGACCAGTTGTAGACCGAGCCCGCCACGGGATAGCGGGCGGCCAGCTCCGCGAAGCAGAGCGCGACCATGAACTGGCCGGCGAACACCATCGGCCACGACCACCAGTAGGAGGGACCGCCGCTGCCGTAGCCGAAGTAGAACAGCTGGAAGGTGCCGGTCAGGATCGAGATGTAGCTGATTCCGGCCGCGAAGGTGTGGAAGTTGCCGAGGGTGCGCTTGAGTTCGGGCTTGTAACCGAACTCGGCGAGTTCGGCGTCGTCCGTCGGTTCTGGGCCTGTTGGTTGTTCGGTCGTTGCCATGAGCGGACTCCTGGTGAGCCGGGGAGTGGGAGGGAGCGGCTCGGTGCGGGTGCCGGAATCAATGGGGGCGCACATTCAAGACGCACACAAGGGAGGCGACGTACAAGGGAGGTGATGTACAAGGAAGATGGCGCACCAGGGCTACGAGAACCAGCCCTGCGGCGAAGGATCGGTGTTCCGCCAGATGTGCTTCGCCTCGCGGTACTCGGCGAGCCCCGAGGGCCCGAGTTCGCGGCCGAAACCGGACTGCTTGTAGCCGCCCCACTCGGCCTGGGGGACGTACGGGTGGTAGTCGTTGATCCACACCGTGCCGATCCGCAATTTGGCTGCGACCCGCTGTGCCTTGGCCTCGTCGGTGGTGAAAACGCCCCCGGCGAGCCCGTAGACGGTGTCGTTGGCGAGCCGGACCGCTTCCGCCTCGTCCGTGAACCGCTCCACGGTGAGCACAGGACCGAACGACTCCTCCTGTACGACGGTCATCCGGGCGTCGCACTCGTCGAGTACCGTCGGCGGGTAGTAGAAGCCGTCGTCGAGCCCCTCGGGACGAGCCCCGCCGCAGCGCAGCACCGCACCCTCGGCCAGGCCCTGGGCGACATACGCCTCGACCTTCGCGCGATGCGCCTCGGAGATCAGCGGGCCGGTCTGTGCGTCTTCGTCGAACGGGCCTCCGAGCCGGATCAGTTGGGCCCGCCGGACGACCTCGTCGACGAACCGGTCGTGCAGCGAGTCCTCCACCAGCAGCCGGGCCCCGGCCGAGCAGACCTGCCCGGAGTGCAGGAACACAGCGGTGAGCGCCATGTCGACGGCCGTGTCGAAGTCGGCGTCGGCGAACACGATGTTGGGGTTCTTGCCGCCGAGTTCGAGCGCGACCTTCTTCACGGTGCCCGCCGCGGCGGCCATCAGACGGCGGCCGGTCTGGAGTCCGCCCGTGAAGGAGAGAAGGTCGACGTCCGAATGGTCGCCGAGCGGCGCGCCCGCCTCAGGGCCGGCACCGAGGACGAGGTTGGCCACACCCGCCGGCAGTCCGGCTTCCGCCAGGAGCCGCATCAGGTGGATCGCGGTGTGCGGGGTCAGCTCGCTCGGCTTGAGGACGAAGGTGTTGCCCGCCGCGAGCGCCGGGGCGACCTTCCATGCCGTCTGGAGCAGCGGATAGTTCCACGGAGTGATCAGCGCGCAGACACCTACCGGCTCGTACACGACCCGGCTGTCCACGCTCGGCGAACCCGTGTCGATGACCCGCCCGGTCTCGCCGCCCGCTAGACGACCGAAGTAGCGGAAGCAGTTGACGATGTCGTCGATGTCGTAGGCGCTCTCCACCAGTCGTTTTCCGGTGTCGAGGGACTCCGCGCGGGCCAGCTCGTCCTTGTCGCGGACCATGAGGTCGGCGACGCGCAGCAGCAGCTCACCGCGCTCGCCGGCCGGCGTACCCGGCCACGGGCCCTCGTCGAACGCATGACGGGCGGCGGCGATGGCCTCCACCGTGTCCTTGGCGGCCGCCTCGTCGACGACACCGACGAGAGAGCCGTCGGCGGGACAGCGGATCTCACGGGTGCGCTCGTCGAGTGCGGATCTCCACGCTCCGCCGATGAAGAGTTCGGGCATGTTCTCGTTCCTCCTGGTCAGCGCCGTACCGGAGACTCCCTTGTGGCTGAGCGCCTCCCCGGCCGACCGTGGTTCATGCCGAATGTGATCTTCGACACGCCTGGCGGAGTCGGAGTGCTCGGCGCGCCCGGCGGGAGGGAGCGCTTCCGTCAGCGATCCCCGCGTCCGGCACCAGCACACCACCGTTCCGCCACGCCCGCGATGCCATCGCAGGTCGCGCCTGACCGCAGGAATCGAAAGTCCGCTCGACGGCTGAAGTCTTCGGTGATCAACTTCTGCGCTGCGGTGCTCACGCTGCGGTGCTCGCTCTGGGGAGCGCGACGGCCCTGCGGCCACCCGCACTCCTCGCGCGAGCCTGCCCAGCTGCGTTCCTCTGGGAGGCTTACCCGCCCATGTCCAAGGCCCTCAGAGATGCGACAACTGACTGGAACCGCCGCCCTGACTGTGTATCCGCTCCTGGGTCCGGGCGGTTGCCCGCGCCTTGCGGCGCTCGCGTCGCAGTGCCCGTGCCGTGCTGCTCGGGGTCGACACCACGCCGTTGCGCTGCTTCCAGACCTGGCGTGTCACCCACACGTCGAGCGCGGCCCAGGTGGCCACCACTGTGCTGGCCACGCTGCTGAGCAGCGTCGGGAAGGCCAGCCAGGAATCGGCCAGCGTCGACAGGAAGGCCACCATTGCCTGGATCAGCGTGACGGAGATGACGAGCACTGCCCGCACAGCCGCCGTGCGCACCGGATCCGGCAGCCGACGTCGACGCGCGGGCTCCTCCACCCATAGCTGTCGGTATGAGGGCTGCGCCTCCGCCCTGGCTGGGGCGGGGAGTTGCTCGGCCGACGCGGTGGACGGCTCGATGCCGTCGGCGCCCCTGCCGCCGCCTATGTCCCGACCGATGCTGATGCTCCTTGCGTCCCCGTGCACCACTAAGGGCGCCACAACGCCGTTCCCCAGAACCTCGCGTCGTTCCGCCGTGCCCATCACGTGTCACTCCCCACCGCCCAGCAGACCGCCCGTCCCGGTGTCGGTGACACCGGCTCCCCAGTGGTTGCCCGGCTTGCGTTGTTTTACGCCGCCTGGATGCGGGATGCAGATCCTGCTGCCGCTTCCGCCGCCCATTCCCTATGTACAAAGACGAACGGCGTGTCTCGATGATTCCCATGAAACGACAAAATCCAGCCAAACGGCCAAGTTGGCCGACGGTCGGCGTCCTGCGGTCGATGCCGGATTCGAGGAGGCAATCTCCCGTAATGATCGGACAACTCGTCATGTCTTGCCGGGAGGACAGAAGTTCAGCCTCCGGACAGGTCTTCGAGTTATCTGTGTGTCAGTAGTAGGCTCACGCCGATTATTGACGCACATGTGTACCCCCGCGCCGACGGGGGCGAGCTGGGGGAGGCCATGCGCTTTCGCGGGAAGTCCATCCGCCGGAAGATCGTGGCACTGCTTCTCGTGCCGCTGGTGTCCTTGACCGCGATCTGGGGCTTCGCCACGGTGCTCACGGGGCGTGAGGCGGCCGAGCTGTTCAACGTGTCGTCGATCGTGGAGAAGGTCAGTTACCCCACCGAGGACGCTGTGCGCGTGCTTCAACAGGAGCGCCGCCAAACCCTCGTCTATCTTGCCGATCCCCGTGCCTCCGACGCGCTGGCTGCTCTGCGGCGCAGCCGTACCGCCACCGATGACGTCTTCGACAAGATCCGCGACAACGCCGACAAGTCCGACGTGCGCAACTCGATCAGCGACAGCGACAGCGAGCGCCTCACCGCCGTCCTGGAGGCGTTCGACGGCATCGACCCACTGCGCCGCAGCGTCGAGGAAGGCACCGTCACCCGGTTCCAGGCCCTCGATCTCTACAACCGCCTGGTCGACCCGTGCTACGCCCTGCTCGCCAACCTGCACGTCATCGACAACCTGGAGATGGACAAGCAGGCCCGCGCCCTTGTCAACATCGCCCGGGCGCGCGAACTGCTCTCCCGTGAGGACGCCCTGCTCGGCTCGGCTTTGGTCGTCGGCAAGCTCTCCCGGGACGAATCCCGTGACATCTCCGACCTCGTGGCGCAACGCGCCGTCATGTACGACGTCAGCCTGCCTCTGCTCCCGCTGTCGGACCGCGCACGCTACGAGCGGTTCTGGAAGAACGCCTCCAGCGCGCCGCTCCGCGTGGCCGAACAGGCCGCCATCGGCGCCGAGTCCGGTCACCCTCGGGGCGTCACCGCGAAGAGCTGGGACACCACCGCCGGTGACGTCCTCGACGAACTCCGCACACTCAACGACCAGTCGGCCGACCGCTATCAGGACCGCGTCCGCCCGGTCGTCATGGGTGTCATCGTCAAAGTCGTCATCGCCGGCGTCCTCGGACTGGTCGCCCTGCTGTTCTCGCTCGTCCTGTCCGTACGCATCGGCCGCACCCTCATCCGTGACCTGCGCCAACTCCGCCTGGAAGCCCACGAGGCATCCGGTGTGCGGCTGCCCAGCGTGATGCGCCGTCTGTCGGCCGGCGAACAGGTCGACGTGGAGACCGAGGTCCCGCGCCTGGAGTACGACAAGAACGAGATCGGCGAGGTCGGTCAGGCCCTCAACACCCTGCAGCGCGCTGCCGTCGAGGCCGCCGTCAAACAGGCCGAACTCCGCGCCGGAGTCTCGGAGGTCTTCGTCAACCTCGCCCGGCGCAGCCAGGTCCTGCTGCACAAACAGCTCACCCTGCTGGACACCATGGAACGCAGGACCGAGGACACCGACGAACTCGCCGATCTGTTCCGCCTCGATCACCTCACCACGCGCATGCGTCGGCACGCCGAAGGCCTGGTGATCCTCTCCGGAGCAGCCCCCTCCCGACAGTGGCGCAAGCCCGTCCAACTGATGGATGTCGTACGCGCCGCCGTCGCCGAGGTCGAGGACTACGAGCGCATCGAGGTCCGCAGGCTGCCCCGGATGGCCGTCACCGGCCCGGCCGTCGCCGACCTCACCCACCTTGTGGCCGAACTTCTGGAGAACGCCACGGTGTTCTCGCCCCCGCACACGGCCATCCAGGTTCTGGGCGAACGTGTCGCCAACGGGTTCACCCTGGAGATTCATGACCGGGGCCTGGGCATGGCGGCCGAAGCACTTCTCGACGCCAACCTGCGGCTCGCCGAGACACCCGAGTTCGAACTGTCCGACACGGACCGACTCGGCCTGTTCGTCGTCAGCCGGCTCGCCCAGCGGCAGAACGTCCGTGTCTCCCTCCAGCCTTCCCCGTACGGCGGCACCACGGCAGTCGTCTTCGTCCCCGACGCACTCCTCACCGACGACATCCCTGACACCAACGGGATCGGCTTCCGCCTCGACCGCGCCCAGCCCTCCAAGGAGGCCGAGTTCGAGGGGAGCCGCAGGGCCGCCCTCACACAGGCGCCCGTGCGTCTCCCCGGCCTGCCCCCCTCGCTCATCGACGGGCCGGTCGAACTGGAGGCGCCGGTCGACCTGGACGCCCTCAACGACTTTCCCGGCCCGTTCGACGACGCGGACAGCGAACACGGCGTACTTTCCCGGCCACGCCGCTCGTTTACCGGGGCGACGGGTGGTACGAGCGGCTTCCCCAGCGAGGAGCACCAGCCGCCCTCCGGAGGCTGGGGGGCACGCGACCCCGAAAGTGCGGCCGGCCTGCCGGGCGACCCCGTGGCACTGCCGCGCCGGAGGACACCCAAGCTGGTCAGCTCCCACGGTCGTCCAGTCACGGAACAGTCGCCCCGGCGCATGCCGTCCTCGACGGACGAGCAGCCGGTGGAGAGCGAGGGTTCGACGGGCCCGGACACGCTGACCCCGCTCCCGGCCCGCCGCCGGGGCGAGACAGCGATCCGCCGCGGCACTGACGCGGACGACAGCTTCGGCGATCGCACGGAGTCCCCGGCGCGGGGGTGGGACCGCAGCGGCGAAACCATCGGCCGGGGCTCCGACGACCGCAGGGATCCAGCGGGCTCCAGGACCTTCACCGACCGTACGGAACCGTCTGCCTCGCGCTTCGGCGACCGATCCGGCAGCCACCGTCCTGACGCGCCCGCCCGGGGAGCCGGGGGGCTGTCACCGGAAACCCCGGCCCTCCCGCAGCGCGATCGGTGGGGTGGCTCCGGCGGGACTGCCGCCGGCCCCGGTGCGGCCGCCGACCCCGCGGCGTCCGGCACAGCAGGGCTGCCCCGCCGCGTACGGCAGGCCAACCTGGCTCCGCAGCTGAGGGACGGCCCGGAGCGGCGCGCCGAACGGATGAAGCCCCGCACCCAGGACGGGGCAGACCTCTTCGACCGCGACGCAGACGAGGTTCGCAGCCGCATGGCCTCCCTGCAGCGTGGCTGGCAGCGTGGTCGTGAGGAGAACGCCGTGGGCGACAGCGCCCAGGACGGCACAGCACAAGGAACGGATAAGGGGGACGGTCGATGACCGCACCGAAGGCGACCGGCCAGACCGCGAGCGACAAGGCGTCGGGCGAGCTCAACTGGCTCCTCGACGACCTCGTCGACCGGGTCGCCAGCATCCGCAGAGCGCTCGTGCTCTCCGGCGACGGACTGCCCACCGGGGTTTCCAAGGACCTCAGCCGGGAGGACAGCGAGCACCTGGCCGCCGTCGCCTCCGGTTTCCACAGCCTCGCCAAGGGCGTGGGACGTCACTTCGACGCCGGTAATGTCCGCCAGACGGTCGTCGAACTCGACGACGCTTTTCTGTTCGTGACGGCAGCCGGGGACGGCAGCTGCCTGGCCGTGCTCTCGGACGCCGACTCTGACGTGGGCCAGGTCGCCTACGAGATGACTCTTCTGGTGAAGCGTGTCGGTGTGCATCTGGCGGCTGCTCCGCGCACCGATCTGCCCGCGGGCGGGTAGTGGAATGACATGAGCGGAGACGGGCAGCCCAGAAGCCACTGGTTCGACGACGAGGCCGGACCGGTCGTCCGTCCGTACGCCATGACGCGAGGCCGCACCAGCCATTCGGCCCAGCACCGCCTGGACCTGATCGCGGTGGTCGTCACGGAGGCGCACGCGGACGACCCGGAAGCAGACCACACGCTGTCCCCGGAGCACGTGGACATCGTCGAACTCTGTCGTGACACCCCCCAGTCGGTCGCCGAACTCGCCGCCGAACTCAATCTCCCCATCGGCGTGGTGCGGGTCCTCATCGGGGACCTCGTGGACGAGGAAATGGTCCATGTGACGCGTCCCGTACCCCCCGCCGAGCTCGTGGACGAGAGTATTCTGCGCGACGTGATCAACGGCCTCCGAGCGCTCTGAACAGCGCGGAAGCGGGGTAGAGACGTGGCAGGCTGGCAGTTCTGGGTCGACCGAGGCGGTACCTTCACCGACATCGTCGCGCGGCGCCCGGACGGTGGCCTGCTCACTCACAAACTGCTGTCCGACAGGCCCGGCCGGTACGCCGACGCGGCCGTGGCAGGTGTACGCGAACTCCTCGGCGGCTCCCAGGAGCCCATTGAGGCCGTTCGGATGGGTACGACCGTCGCTACCAACGCACTCCTGGAACGCAAGGGCGAACGCACGCTCCTCGTCGTCACCCGCGGTTTCCGCGACGCGCTGCGCATCGCCTACCAGAACCGCCCCCGTATCTTCGCCCGGCGGATCGAACTTCCCGAGCTGCTCCATGAGCGGGTCGTCGAGGTCGACGAGCGCATCGCCGCCGACGGCACCGTCCTGCGCGCCCCTGACCTCGACGCCCTCACCGGGCCGCTCCAGGAGGCCTACGACGACGGGATCCGCGCCGTCGCAGTGGTCTGCATGCACAGCCACCTCCACCCCGCGCACGAACAGGCCATCGGCGCACTGGCCGGCCGCATGGGCTTCCCGCAGATCTCGCTGTCCAGCGAGGTCAGCCCACTCATGAAGCTCGTCCCGCGCGGTGACACGGCCGTTGTCGACGCCTACCTGTCGCCTGTCCTGCGCCGTTACGTCCAGCACGTCGCCGACGAACTCCAGGACGTGCGGCTGATGTTCATGCAGTCCAACGGAGGCCTCACCGGAGCCGGTCAGTTCCGTGGCAAGGACGCCATCCTGTCCGGACCGGCCGGCGGGATCGTCGGTATGGCCCGCATGTCCCAGCTCGCTGGATTCGACCGTGTCATCGGCTTCGATATGGGCGGTACCTCCACCGACGTTTCGCACTTCGCCGGCGAGTACGAACGCGTCTTCACCACCCAGATCGCCGGTGTGCGTCTGCGTGCCCCCATGCTGGACATCCACACCGTCGCCGCCGGCGGTGGCTCCGTCCTCCACTTCGACGGCTCCCGCTACCGTGTGGGACCCGACTCCGCGGGCGCGGACCCCGGTCCTGCCTGCTACCGCGGCGGCGGCCCACTCACCGTCACCGATGCCAACGTCGCACTTGGGCGTATTCAACCCGCCCATTTTCCCAAGGTGTTCGGCCCCGCTGGCGACCAGCCCCTCGACGACGCCCTCGTCCGCGACCGCTTCGCCGCCCTCGCCCACGAGATCCACGAACGGACCGGCGACGGCCGCAGCCCTGAGCAGGTGGCCGAGGGCTACTTGCAGATCGCCGTGGCCGGGATCGCCAACGCCGTGAAGCGGATCTCCGTACAGAAAGGCCACGACGTCACCCGGTACGCCCTCACCACCTTCGGTGGTGCGGGTGGGCAGCATGCCTGCATGGTCGCCGACTCGCTCGGTGTCCGGACCGTACTGGTGCCGCCCATGGCCGGTGTCCTCTCTGCGCTCGGCATCGGACTCGCCGACACCACAGCCATGCGCGAACAGTCCGTCGAGGCACCCCTGGAACCCGCCTCCATGCCCCGCGTCCTGAAGACCGCCGAAGACCTGGCGGGCGCCGCCCGCGCCGAACTCCTCGCCGAGGACGTCCCCGAGGACCGCATCCACGTCACCCGCCGCGCCGAACTCCGCTACGACGGCACGGACACGGCCCTGACTGTCGAGCTCGGCGAGCCCGACGCGATGAAACACGCCTTCGAAGAACGTCATCGCGCCACGTACTCCTTCACCCTCGACCGCCCCGTAGTCGTCGAAGCCCTCTCCGTGGAAGCCACTGGCATCACCGAACCCCCCGATCTCTCCGCCCTCGCCGCATTCCGTCCCCGTACCACCGCCCCGGAGACGGTCAGGCTTCACACGGGCGGTGCCTGGCACGACGTACCCCTGCACCACCGTGAGGAACTGCCCCCCGGCGAGACGGTCACCGGCCCGGCGATCATCACCGAGGCCGGCGCCACGACCGTCGTCGACGACGGCTGGCAGGCCACGACGACCGACGACGGGCATCTGGTCATGGAACGCATGGCGATTACGCAGAGTTCCGATCTCGGTACGGAAGTGGATCCCGTTCGGCTGGAGGTTTTCAACAACCTCTTCATGGCGATCGCCGAACAGATGGGCGCCCGGCTGGAGTCCACAGCTCAGTCCGTCAACATCAAGGAACGCCTGGACTTCTCCTGTGCCCTCTTCGACCCCGACGGAAACCTGGTCGCCAACGCACCCCACATCCCCGTTCACCTGGGATCCATGGGTACGAGCGTCAAGGAGGTCATCGCACGCCGAGGCGACGGCATGCGCGTCGGCGACACGTACGCCGTCAACGACCCGTACCACGGCGGCACCCATCTCCCCGACGTCACCGTGATCACTCCGGTCTTCGGCACGGAGAGCATGGCGACGGACAGAGACGACACGCAGAGTGACCGAATTCTCTTCTATGTCGCCTCGCGCGGCCACCATGCCGAAATCGGCGGCATCGCCCCCGGATCCATGCCGGCGGGCAGCCGCACCATCGACGAGGAGGGCGTCCTCTTCGACAACTGGCTGCTCTCCGAGAACGGCCGCTTCCGCGAGGAGGAGACCTTCCGTCTGCTCACCGAGGCGCCCTACCCCTCCCGTAATCCCAGGACCAACCTCGCCGACCTGCGCGCCCAGATCGCCGCAAACCAGAAGGGCGTCGACGAAGTCGCCCGGATGATCGACAACTTTGGCCTCGACGTCGTTCAGGCATACATGAAACACGTCCAGGACAACGCCGAGGACTCGGTACGACGGGTGATCGACTCTCTGGAAGAGGGTGAGTTCGCCTATGAGACCGACTCGGGAGCCGTCATCCGGGTGCGCGTCTCCGTGGACCGCGAAAAACGTTCCGCGACAGTCGACTTCACCGGCACGTCCGCCCAACTGACCAGCAATTTCAACGCGCCTTTCGCGGTCGTCAACGCGGCCGTCCTGTACGTCTTCCGCACGTTGGTCGACGACGACATCCCCCTCAACGACGGCTGTCTGCGCCCGCTCCACATCGTCGTGCCGCCCGCCTCGATGCTCGCTCCCGAGCCGCCTGCCGCCGTCGTCGCCGGCAACGTGGAGACCTCGCAGGCCATCACCGGGGCCCTGTACGGAGCGCTCGGCGTCCAGGCCGAGGGCTCCGGGACGATGAACAACGTCACCTTCGGCAACGAGCGTTACCAGTACTACGAAACCATCGCCTCGGGGTCCGGTGCGGGCGACGGATTTCCCGGCGCGTCCGTCGTCCAGACCCATATGACCAACTCGCGGCTCACCGACCCCGAGGTCCTGGAGTGGCGACTGCCCGTACGGCTCGATGAGTTCGCGGTACGGCGCGGCAGCGGCGGTGCGGGACAATGGCGCGGTGGAGACGGTGCGGTTCGCCGTCTCCGGTTCACCGAGCCGATGACCGTCTCCACGTTGTCGCAGCACCGCAGG
This sequence comes from Streptomyces sp. NBC_00576, assembly GCF_036345175.1. Classification (NCBI taxonomy): domain Bacteria; kingdom Bacillati; phylum Actinomycetota; class Actinomycetes; order Kitasatosporales; family Streptomycetaceae; genus Streptomyces; species Streptomyces sp. NBC_00576. The sequence goes on from NZ_CP107780.1 coordinate 9,382,834, forward strand.
GTTCCGCCGTACGGTATGGCGGGCGGCGACCCGGGAGCACTGGGGGCCAACCGCATCGAACGTGCGGACGGTACGGTCACCGTGCTCGGCGGCAGCGACTCGGCGGAGGTCGTCCCCGGCGACGTACTCGTCATCGAAACCCCCGGCGGCGGGGGCTACGGCCCACCGTCGACCGATCCCGAACAAGCAGGAGAAGAGACCGATGATCTTCGGGCGTTCTGAGCGCGGCAAGCCCCCGGTCGAGCCCGTCACGCTCAAGATCCTCGTGGCCGGCGGATTCGGCGTGGGCAAGACGACCCTCGTCGGCGCGGTCAGCGAGATCAAGCCGCTGCGCACCGAGGAGTTGCTCACCGAGGCGGGTCGCCCGGTCGACGACACCAGAGGGGTGGAGGGCAAGAACACCACCACCGTGGCCATGGACTTCGGCCGTATCACGCTCCGCGAGGACCTCGTGCTGTACCTCTTCGGAACGCCCGGACAGGACCGTTTCTGGTTCCTGTGGGACGAGCTCGCAACCGGCGCGCTGGGCGCGATCGTCCTCGCCGACACCCGGCGCCTGGAGGACAGCTTCGCCGCGGTCGACTACTTCGAGCGGCGTTCCATACCCTTCCTCGTCGGCGTCAACTGCTTCGACGGAGCGGCTCGTTACCCGTCGCAGTCCGTCCGGGCGGCGCTCGATCTCGACCCCAACGTGCCGCTCGTGCTGTGCGACGCGCGCGACCGGGAGTCGGTCAAGGAGGTTCTCATCGGAGTCGTCCAGCATGCGATGGCGTACGCGGCCGACCGCCGCGCCACCGTCACCACCTGACAGCCTTCCTCCACCCCGCACGCGCACGACCCGTACCCCCGCCGACCGGGGTACGGGCCGCGGTCCAATGGCACGCGCGCGTGGACGTGTCTTTCGAGCGAGGGCTCTAGCCTTGACCGGCGTCCTCCCAACCGAAGCTCTTCTCCACGGCCTTGCGCCAGTTGTGGTACTCGCGGTCGCGGACCGACGCCTCCATGGCAGGCGTCCACTCGACGTCTTTCCGCCAGTGCGACTTGAGCTCATCGAGGTCGTTCCACACCCCGGTGGCGAGCCCGGCCGCGTACGCCGCTCCCAGGCAGGTCGTCTCGGAGACCTTCGGACGGATGACCGGCACCCCGAGGACGTCTGCCTGGTGCTGCATCAGCAGGTTGTTCTTCGTCATGCCGCCGTCCACCTTCAGGGTCGTGATGCTCACCCCGGAGTCCTGGAACATGGCGTCCACGACCTCCCGCGTCTGCCAGCTCGTCGCCTCCAGCACCGCGCGCGCCAGATGCCCCTTGGTGACGTACCGCGTGAGGCCGGTGACCACCCCGCGCGCGTCGGAGCGCCAGTAGGGCGCGAACAGGCCGCTGAACGCGGGCACGATGTACGCCCCGCCGTTGTCGTCGACGCTCGCCGCGAGCGTCTCGATCTCGTCGGCGGTACGGATGATGCCGAGCTGGTCGCGGAACCACTGCACCAGCGCCCCGGTGATCGCGATGGCCCCTTCGAGGCAGTAGACGGGAGCCTCGCCGCCGATCTTGTAGCCCATCGTGGTCAGCAGACCGTTCTTCGAGGGAACGGGACGGTTACCGGTGTTGAGCAGCAGGAAACTGCCGGTGCCGTACGTGTTCTTGGCCGTCCCCACGTCGTAGCAGGCCTGGCCGAACACCGCGGCCTGCTGGTCGCCGAGCGCGGAGGCCACAGGGACGCCCGCTAGTTGGCCCACCGCGGTGCCGTACACCTCGGACGAGGACTTGATCTCGGGGAGGATCTTCTCGGGGACGTTCATCGCGGACAGGATGGACGCGTCCCATTGGAGGGTCTCCAGGTCCATCAGCATGGTACGGCCGGCATTGGTCACGTCGGTGACGTGGCGCCCGCCGTCCGTACCGCCCGTCAGGTTCCAGATGAGCCAGGAGTCGATGGTGCCGAAGGCGATCTCGCCGCGCTCGGCGCGGGCGCGCAGCCCCGGCACGTTGTCCAGCAGCCAGGCCGCCTTGGGGCCGGAGAAGTAGCTGGCCAGGGGCAGTCCGGTCTGCTCGCGGAAACGGTCCTGGCCGTCAGTGCCGCCGAGTTCGTTGCAGAGTGCCGCTGTACGCGTGTCCTGCCAGACGATCGCGTTGTGGACCGGCTTGCCTGTGGCGCGGTCCCACAGGACTGTCGTCTCGCGCTGGTTGGTGATGCCGAGCGCGCTGAGCTGGTCGGCGCGCAGCCCGGCCTTGGCGAGTGCCCCCGCCACCACAGCCTGCACTTTCGACCAGATCTCGGTAGCGTCGTGTTCCACCCACCCGGGCTTGGGGAAGATCTGGCGGTGCTCGCGCTGGTCGACGGCGACGATCGCGCCGTCCTGGTTGAAGACGATGCAGCGGCTGGACGTGGTGCCCTGGTCGATCGCGGCGACGAACTTGTCCGTCATGACGTCCCCTTCGTGGGAAGCTCCGGAATTCTGCACCTGGAAAGGCGCGCGTGTGCGTCAGAAGGCTGTGTTGAAGACGATCCCCGCCAGCGCGCCGCCGATCAGCGGCCCCACCACCGGGATCCCGCGTAACTCCAGTCCGAGGTGCCCTTGTTGGGGATCGGGAGCAGGGCGTGGGCGATGCGCGGACCCAGGTCACGGGCCGGATTGATGGCGTACCCCGTGGGGCCGCCGAGCGACAGACCGATGCCGACCACCAGGAAGGAGACGATCAGAATTGCCGTGCCGGACTCGCCGAGCCCCTTGGTCAGACCGAATGCCAGGATCGGCAGAACCAGGCCCATGGTCGCGATGATCTCGGTGATGAGGTTCGCGACGGGATTGCGGATCGCGGGCGTGGTGGAGAAGATCCCGAGCGTCGGCTGCGCCATTTCCTCCTCGGCGTTGGCCTGGAACTGGGCGAAGTAGACCAGCCAGCACAGGATCGCGCCGAGGAAGGCGCCGACCATCTGCCCGGCGATGTAGACGGGCACCTGGTCCCAGTCCCCGGTGTCGATGGCGATCCCGATCGTCACCGCGGGGTTGAGATGCCCACCGGACAGCGGTGCGGCGGTGTATGCCCCGGCGAGTACGCCGAAGCCCCAGCCGAAGGTGATGACCACCCAGCCGGCGTCCTTCGCCTTGGAGTAGTTCAGTACGACAGCGGCGACCACGCCGGTGCCGAAGAGGATCAGAATCGCTGTACCGATGATCTCGCCGACAAAGATGTCCCCATTGCTCATGGCGGCTCCTGGGCCCTCGCCCGGGGCGATCCGGCCCCGGTCGACCTTGCAGAGTGCGTTCCCATGGCTACTTCAGCCGTGGACGGGGAGTTCCCGCGCCCACCCGGCGTCCGTGACGAGCGTGCTGTCGCAGCCGAATCGCACGCAGGGGGAAGGCCCGTGGCTCAGAGGGGGCCCGCACGGCGCATTGTCTGAATACGCCGAGAATGTGCGGCGATGCCGACTGACACCGGAAGTGTTCTCCGACGTCCTGTGGGCGTCAAGGTTGCCGACGACAATGGTTGAGGTGCCGTGGGGGTGCGGTGGTCGTCCCCGCGGGGAGGTCACCTCTCTCGGGGCGGTTGGCGACCGGCTGGACGGCGAAACGGGGTGCCTCTGTCCAGGAGCGCCGGGGAGCGATACCTCACCGCACCGCGATCACCGACGAACCGTGCCCGAACAGGCCCTGGTTGGCCGTGGCACCCACGCGTGCCCCTGTGACCTGTCTGTCACCGGCATCGCCGCGCAGTTGCCACGTTAGCTCGCACACCTGAGCGATGGCCTGCGCGGGCACGGCCTCTCCGAAGGAGGCGAGGCCACCGCTGGTGTTGACGGGTATTCGCCCGCCCAGTGCCGTCGCGCCCTCCCGCAGCAGCTTCGCCGCCTCGCCCTCATCGCACAGACCCAGATCCTCGTACCACTGCAGTTCCAGGGCCGTGGACAGGTCGTAGACCTCGGCCAGGGAGAGGTCCTCTGGGCAGATGCCCGCCTCCTCGTAGGCGGCCTGCACGATCGAGGCCCGGAAAGTGCCGTCCGGCGGCTCCACCGTCGCCGCCGAGTCCGTGGCGATGTCCGGCAGGTCCAGCACGGTGGTGGGGTACCGCGGTGTCATCGTGGACACCGCCCGGATCCGCACCGGCTCCGCCACACCGTGCCGACGCGCGAACTCCATGCCGGTCAGAACCAGCGCGGCGCCGCCGTCCGAGGTGGCGCAGATGTCGAGCAGCCGCAGCGGATCGGCCACCACCGCGGACGCGGCGACCTCGTCGGCGGTGACCCGTTTGCGGTAGCGCGCGTTGGGGTTGAGTGCACCCAGGGCGGCGTTCTTCACCTTGACCTGCGCGAAGTCCTCCAGGGTGTCGCCGTGGACGGACATCCGCCGTCGCGCGTACAGCCCGAAGTACGTCGGGTTCGTCGCCCCCAGGACCCGGAACCGCAGCCAGTCCGGGTCGTCGGACCGGTCACCGCCGGCCGGCCGAAAGAACCCCTTCGGCGCAGAGTCCGCGCCCACCACGAGTACCACCTCCGCGAGCCCCGCGAGGATCTGTGCGCGTGCCACGGCGACCGCCTGCGCCCCGGACGCGCACGCCGCGTACACACTGGTCACCCGGGCACCCTGCCAGCCCAGCGCCTTGGCGAACGTCGCCCCCGCCACGTACCCGGGATAGCCGCCGCGCACGGTGTCCGCACCGACGACCGAGTCGACGTCCCGCCAGTCGACCCCCGCGTCGGCGAGTGCCGCGCGCGCGGCTGTCGTGCCGTACTCGGTGAAGCCACGCCCCCACTTGCCCCAGGGGTGCATGCCCACGCCGAGCACTGCCACCTCTCCGGTCATTTCACCGCCCCCGTCGGCCGCCAGTTCCAGGTCGTCCAGATCGTCTCCGCGTCCTCGTGAAGCACCCCCGGGACGATCTCCACCTCCATACCCACCGTCAGATCGGCGACGGTGACCCCGGGAACCGCCTGTCCCAGTACCACCATCCGCTCGGACTCCAGCTCCACAGCGATCAACGCGTACGGTTCCCACGGAAGTTCCGGATCGCTCACATACGGTGACGGAGGCCGGTACCGGCCGTCGGTGTACGACCAGACGCGTCCGCGCCTGGACAGCGGCACCTCGTCCAACTCGCCGCCACGGCACCCCGGATTGCGGCAGTGGACGTCCTCGCGCGGGAAGAAGACCGAGGCGCAGGCCGAACAGCGGGTGCCGAGGAGCGCGAAGCCGTCCCCGTCTTCCGTGAACCACCCTGCGACCACAGGTGTGCGGGTGCGTGCCACATCCCCTCCAGAGAACTGAATCTGACGGAACGTCAGAAGTGTGGCACGGTCACATCGGATTGGGCAGCCGTCGCACAGAACCGCGTACGCCCTGTGCGCGTCGTCGTATCAGTAGGGACGGCCGGGGCCCACGGGGGTGGATCCGGCCGTCCCCGCTGCCGCACGGTGGTGTTCTGAGGAGCCCCCGGAAGAGCTCCGTCCACATGATCGGATACAGTCCGCCGCGTGTCCGTAAAACAACTATCAACCGACAACTCCGCGCCCGACTCCCACTGTTCGAGCTGCGGAGCGCCCTACGGAGAGGGCGTTTCCGGCTGGCCCCGCACCTGCCCCGCCTGCGGCACCGTGGCCTACCGCAACCCGCTGCCCGTCGCGGTGGCACTCCAGCCCGTGTACGACACCAAAGGCGCTGCCCTGGTCGTCATCACCCGAACCGTCGCCCCCGCGCGCGGAGGCATCGCCCTGCCCGGCGGCTACGTCGACCATCGCGAGGACTGGCGGCAGGCCCTTGTCCGTGAACTAAGGGAGGAAACGGGCATCGAGGCGGCGAGCCGCGACGTCCGGCTCGTCGACGCGATGAGTTCGCCCGACGGGCACCTGCTGCTTTTCGGAGCCCTGCCGGAACGCCCCGCCGACCAGCTGCCGCAGTCCGCCGCCACGGACGAGACAGATGGCTGGCACCTACTGCGAAGGCCGCAGGAGCTCGCCTTCCCGCTGCACACGGTGGCCGCCCGCGCCTGGTTCGAAGGCCGTTACTGAGCCCGCTCAGCGCCCGCCGAGTCCGCGTACGCGTACGGGGTGGGGCGGCTCACTCACGCCGTCGTCCCCGTCCCGCTCGACAACCACCCGCCTCCCCTCCCAGCGCGTGACGTACCGCTCGATCTCCGGCTCCTCCCACCCGTCACCCGCGTCCGGCACCACCTGCCCGCCCCCGGTACGCCCGGGGGCGGGCGCCCACGCCTCCAGCTCCAGGCCGCCGTCGTCGCCCCGCACGGGCACGACGGAGCCCGCGCGCGCGAGAACCGGGATCCGCGACAAAGGGGCGTCGATCAGCAGCTGACAGGGTCCCTCGTACGCCTGCCCCGTCACCGTGTCGTACCAGCGCCCGCGCGGCAGCTGCACCGCACGCCGGTCCGCACCCGGGTCGAGCACAGGCGCCACCAGGAGGCAGTCACCCAGCAGAAAGGCGTCCTCGCAGCCCCGTAGGGCCCGGTCCTCGGGCGCCCCCCACCACAAGGGCCGCACATAAGGCGCCCCCGTGCGTCGCGCCAGATGCGCCAGCGTCATGAAGTAGGGCAACAGGCGCCGGCGTTCGACGAGCACCCCGCGCGCGTGGGCGAGTACCTCCGCACCGAACTCCCAGGGCTCCCTGCGCCCGGCCCGCAGACTCGCGTGCGTGCGGAACAGCGGCAGATAGGCGCCCAGTTGGAACCACCGCAGATACAACTCCGGTGACGGGCTCCCGTCGAAGCCGCCCACATCAGGGCCCGAATAGGGCACTCCGCACAGCCCGAGGCTCATGACCAGCGACACTGACGCCCGCAGCCCCGGCCAGCCCGTCGCCACGTCCCCGGACCACGCCCCTCCGTAGCGCTGCATACCGGCCCACCCGGAGCGGGAGAATATGAACGGCCGCTCCTCCGGTGCCAGTTCGCGCAGCCCTTCGTAAGCGGATCTGGCCATGCACAGGGCGTACACGTTGTGCGCCTCGCGATGGTCGCCGCCGTGCCCGTCCAACGCGTGGCGGGCCGAACGCGGCAGGGTCGACTCCCCGAAAGCGGTGAAGGAAGTGGGCTCGTTCATGTCGTGCCAGAACCCCGCGAACCCCTGCCCGAGCCGCTCCTCGTACATCCGGCCCCACCAGGCACGCACGCGCGGGTGCGTGAAATCGGGGTGGACCGACTCCCCGGGCCATGTGACGCCTCGTACGAGCTGCCCCGACGCATCCCGTACGAACGCGTCCTCGGCGCTCCCGCTGTCATACACGGTGTTGCCCGGCGCGGCCTTGACCGCCGGGTCGACGATCGACACCAGCCGGATCCCGTCGCGCCGCAGATCCTCGGCGAGGGCCGGTAGCTTGGGATATTGCTCCTGGTCGACGGTGAACACCTGATGTCCGTCGAAGTGGTCGATGTCGAGATGGACGGCGTCGAGCGGCAGATCGTGATTCTGATAGCCCGCGACAATCCGCCGAACCTCCTGCTCGCCGCCGAAGCCCCAGCGCGCGTGATGGTGGCCCAGGGCCCATGCGGGCGGTAGCGCAGGCGCACCCGTGAGGGTGGCCCAGGTGTGCAGCACGCGCGCGGGGGTCCCCACCATCATCCAGCAGCGCAGCGGCCCGCCATCCATCCGCAACTCGCTCGTTCCGGCCCGGTCATGCCCGGAACCCGCTCCCTCCTCGCCCTCCCGCAGTGTCACCGTGCCGTCCCAGGAGGTGTCCTGGAACACCAGATGGGTCGCCGCGTCGGCCACCACCAACTGCACCGGCATGGTGATGTACAGCGGATCGTCACCGGGACCGAAGGCGCGACCGGGATCTGTGTTCCACAGGCGGTACGTCCCATCGCGCAGCCGGAGTCCAGCGGCGCGCCCGCCGAGCCCGAAGAACTTCGCGTCCGCTGCCACTTCGGAGCGCTGCATCCAGCGGCTCGCGCCGCCACCCACGGGCTCCCACCAGCGTGGCGGCAGCTCCCGTCGCAAGCTCACTCCGCCGGGGGTGAGCACTTCCACCGCACCGTGCCGTGAGACCACGACCGTCACCCGCTCGGCCACGACCCGCCAGCCACCGTCCTTGTCCGGTTCCAGCGAAGCACGGGGATCCGGCTCCGGACAGCGGCCGGCGAGTGCGTACGACGGCTCGGGACCGGCCCCGTCCCAGCCCCAGAAGACCGCCCCACTGACGGCAACGGTGATCCGCAGCTCGGACCTCGCGAACCGGACGACACCGCCACCGGGCCCCGGTTCCACGTGCCGCACGAGCCCGGGCACCCGCGCGCGCTCGATGCCCCGAGGCGGCAGCCCGGCGGCATCGGCACGCCTCCTGCGCCATGCGGCCCGCACGGTACGCAACCCCTGGGCCGCCCCCGCCGAACCGACCGCCTTCACCGAACGCACCAGGTCACGACCGTTCATGCTGCTCAGCCTGCCACTGACTTCACCTCATGTGCGTACTGTTCAGCAGCCGTTCATCCTGGTAGGGACCACATCTTCATCTCCACGACACGACCCCGGCGCGGCGCACCCTGGTGCCGGAGTCGATCAGATGGCATGGTCCGTCTCAGCCGTGTCACGCGCACAGTCCGGGAGCCGCCCCATGTCCACCACGAACCCCACGCCTCTTTGGCAGCCCGACCGAGAACGCATCGCCCGGGCCCGGATCACCAAGTTCCAGGCCTGGGCGGCCGAGCGGCACGGAGCCCCCGCCGACGGCGGCTACGCAGCACTGCACCGTTGGTCCGTGGACCAGCTCGACACGTTCTGGCAGGCCGTCACCGAGTGGTTCGACGTACGCTTTTCGACGCCCTACGCGCGCGTGCTCGGCGAGAGCTCGATGCCCGGGGCGGACTGGTTTCCCGGGGCGACGCTCAACTACGCCGAGCACGCCTTGCGCGCCGCGGACACCCGCGCGGACGAACCGGCCCTCCTGCACGTCGACGAGACCCACGTAACCCGCCCGGTGACCTGGTCCGAGCTGCGCCGCCAGGTCAGCTCCCTCGCCGCAGAGCTGCGTGCGCTTGGAGTACGCCCAGGAGACCGCGTGAGCGGCTACCTCCCGAACGTTCCACAAGCCGTGGTCGCCCTGCTCGCCACGGCCGCCGTGGGCGGCGTATGGACGTCGTGCGCCCCCGACTTCGGCGCCCGCAGCGTTCTCGACCGCTTCCAGCAGGTCGAACCGGTCGTGCTGTTCACCGTCGACGGCTACCGCTACGGCGGCAAGGAGCACGACCGCCGTGACACGGTCGCCGAACTCCGCCGCGAACTGCCCACCCTGCGAGCCGTAGTCCACATCCCGCTACTGGGCACCGAGCCCCCCGAAGGCGCCCTGGAATGGTCCGCTCTCACTTCCGCGGAGGTGACACCCGTCTACGAACAGGTCGCCTTCGATCATCCCCTGTGGGTGCTCTACTCCTCGGGCACGACCGGCCTCCCCAAAGCCATCGTCCAGTCCCAGGGCGGCATCCTTGTCGAGCATCTCAAACAACTCGGCCTGCACTGCGACCTGGGGCCGGAGGACCGCTTCTTCTGGTACACGTCCACCGGCTGGATGATGTGGAATTTCCTCGTCTCGGGCCTCCTGACGGGCACCACGATCGTCCTCTACGACGGCAGCCCCGGCTACCCCGACACGGGTGCCCAGTGGCGGATCGCCGAACGCACGGGGGCGACCCTTTTCGGTACCTCGGCTGCGTACGTCATGGCCTGCCGCAAGGCCGGCGTCCACCCGTCCCGGGATTTCGACCTGTCCAAGGTGCAGTGCGTCGCCACTACCGGATCGCCGCTGCCCCCCGACGGATTCCGCTGGCTGCACGACGAGTTCGCGGAGAGCGGGGCCGCCCTGTGGATCGCCTCGGTCAGCGGTGGCACAGACGTGTGCTCCTGCTTCGCAGGAGCCGTACCGACCCTCCCGGTGTACATCGGCGAACTCCAGGCGCCTGGGCTGGGCACCGACCTCCAGTCCTGGGACCCGAGCGGCAACCCCCTCGTGGACGAGGTCGGCGAACTCGTGGTCACCAACCCGATGCCGTCCATGCCTGTCCACTTCTGGAACGACGCTGATGGCAGCCGATACCACGACAGCTATTTCGACACCTATCCCGGAGTGTGGCGGCACGGTGACTGGATCACTCTCACCTCGCGCGGCTCCGTGATCATCCACGGCCGCTCCGATTCCACGCTCAACCGCCAGGGCGTACGCATGGGGTCGGCCGATATCTACGAAGCCGTCGAGCGACTCCCTGAGATCAAGGAATCCCTCGTCATCGGCGTCGAGCAACCCGACGGCGGCTACTGGATGCCGCTTTTCGTTCACCTCGCGCCCGGAGCCGTCCTCGACGAGGCACTCCTGAACCGCATCAAACAGACCATCCGCGAGCAGCTCTCCCCGCGCCACGTCCCTGACGAGGTCATCGAGGTCCCTGGAGTTCCGCACACCCTCACCGGCAAACGCATCGAGGTCCCGGTGAAGCGCCTTCTCCAGGGCAGCCCCTTGGAGAAGGCCGTCAATCCCGGTTCCATCGACAACCTCGACCTGTTGCGCTTCTACGAAGAGCTGGCGCGCAAAAGAGCCTGACCGGCCCTTGGGAACGGCGGTCAACCACCGTAGGTGGCCTCGGACTCGACCAGCACGGCCGCGAAGTCCGAGGCCAGCCGCGCCGCGTCCGCCGGCTGGAGATCAGCCACCGCGATCCGTACCGCAGGCTCGGACACGAGGCGGAACCGCGCTCCGGCCGCAACCCACCAGCCGTACGACCGCAGCCCGTTCACCACAGCGGACTCGTCGGGCACGGGCACCCACACATTCATCCCGCTCACCCCGTGGGCCGGGATCCCGTGCCTGCCGAGTTCCTGCAGAAGCGCGTCCCGCCGCAGCGAGTACGTTTCCCTCGCACTCGTCACCAACGCGCGTGTCCCGTCGTCCGTCATCAGCCCGTACACAGTCTCCTGGAGCAGATGACTGACCCAGCCGGACGTCAGCAGCATGCGTCCGTCGTGGCGGGCCAGCGTGGTCGGGTCGCAAGCCGCCGCGGCCCAGCGCAGGTCGGTCCCGAGGAACTTGCTCACTGTACGGACGTGTACCCACCGGGCCAGTCCGGCCGAGGTCAGCGTGTGCAGGGGGGCGTCCGCGACGGCAGACGCATGATCGTTCTCCACCACGAGAACCTCCGGCTCCTCTCGGAGCACCGAGACAAGCGCGTCCCGGCGCGCCGCCGAGAAGCACCCGCCGCGCGGATTCTGCGCGCGCGGACTGCACACAACGGCCCGTACACCCGCCCGCAGGGCCCCTTGCAGCGCGTCCGGCAACAGCCCCTCGTCGTCCACGGCGACCGGGAGGTTGCGCAGCCCCAACGCGGACACCAGATCCAGCAGATGGTGGTACCCAGGGTCCTCCATGGCCACGGCATCGCCGGGTCGCAGCTCAACCGACAGCAGCCTCCCGATCAGATCCAGCGCTCCGTGGGCGAAGACCACGTGCTCCGTCGGCACCTCGTCGGGCCCGAGCCATTCTCGGACGACGTGTTCCAGCCGCGTCACCCGAGGCGTAGCGCGATGCGAACGGGCACCAGGGGAGAGGCGTGAGGGCGTCACCAACCGGGGGAGCAGCCCGGGATCAGGGTGTCCGCCTGCCAAGTCGCGCAGTCCGTCCGGGACTTTGGGAGGCCGTCGCGAGGCGACCGCCGGAGCAGCCGCCACGACAGTTCCGCCCCGGCCGCGGGTGACCACGATCCCACGCTGCCGCAGCTCCTTGTAAGCCGTCGCGACCGTCCCCGGACTCACCCCCAGTTCATCGGCGAGCCGGCGCACGGGAGGCAGCGCGGCCTCCGGCCCCAACGCCCCCTCGGACACACCTCGTTCGACGGACGCGGCAATTGCCTTGGCCGTCGTACCACTGATCCCATATTGTGTTGCCACGTTGATTATTATGTATCAGTACATAAATGGAAGCAAGGGGGAACCGTGAATCCACTGCGCCGTGCGGCCGCCTGGACCGACCGCGTACCAGGAGGCCCCCACGGCCGCAGAATGCTTCTGATCACCCTCGTCGACCGCATCGGCAGCGGTCTGTGGGCATCCGTCTCCGTCCTGTACTTCACCTATGTCTCCGGTCTCTCCATCGCTGAGGTCGGCACCCTTGTCGCCGCCGCAGGAGCCATCGGCATTGCCGGAGCGCCGATGGGCGGCCGCCTTGCCGACCGCTTTCCGCTCACCCGTGTGCTGGTCACCCTCCAGCTGATACGCGCCCTGGCCTCGTTCGCCCTGCTCACGACCGATAACTACGCGGTACTCCTCGCGTGTACGGCCATCGGCGGCTTCGGCGACCGCGCGTCGAGCGTCGTCACGAAGCTCTATGCCACCCGCGTCGCCGGGCCGGACCGCGTCCGATACCAGGCGATCAACCGGACGGCCGCCAACGCGGGTTGGGCACTCGGCGGCCTTGCCGCCGCCGCGGCCCTGGCCCTCGGCACCACCGCGGCGTACCAATGGCTTCTCATCGGCGACGCACTCTCGTTCGCCGCCACCGCGATTCTCACCCTCCGTTGCGCCGAACCCCCCTCGCCCTCCCGCACGGTAGCCACGTCGTCCGACGCCAGGCTCACGACCAGGCCGGCGAGTCCGTGGCGCGATCGCACCTACCTCGCCTATGTCGCGACCGAGGCCGTCCTCTTCCTCGACGACGCGGTCTTCAAGGTCGGCCTGCCACTCTGGATCGCCCACACCGGCAGCGCACCGACCGGCCTCGCACCGCTGCTGATGGTTCTCAACAATGTGATGGTGGTGGGCCTCCAGGTCCCCCTGGCCCGCCTCGGCGCCACCACCGAGGCCGCTCGCACGCTCCTGCTCCCGCTCTCCGCGGTCTTCGCCCTGGGCGGCATCACCATGGCACTGTCAGCAACCGGTACGGCTGCCTCCGCGACGCTGTTCCTCACCGTCTCGGCCGCCGCCTTCACCCTGGCAGAAATGCTCCATGCCACCGTCTCCTGGGAACTCTCCGTCGCCCTCGCTCCCGACACCGCCCAGGGCGCGTATCTCGGGGTCCACGGACTCGCGCAGGCCATCCAGCGCAGCATCGGGCCACTGGCCGTCACGGCGGCCATCGCCACCGGCCCTCTCGGCTGGACCGGATTCGGCGTCGGCATCGCTGTGACCTGCATGATTCAGCACCGACTCGTCCGTGACCGCCTGGCCCAAGTGTCATTGTCAGTGGCTCCCGTTACTGTGAGTGAGCATTGATCGACAGCGCACAGGGGGAACTATGGCGAACACCGGCCATCCGACCATGCGGCGCGTTCTGCGCCGCGAAATCGCGGGCACCATCGGCCTGCTCACAGACGAACACGACTTCCGGGCGATGCGGCGCTACCGCACCTTCACCTTCCAAGACCACACGGCCTACCTCCGTGAGGTAGAAGCGCTCCTGAAGAGCCTTGCCGCACAGGGCAACCACACCACCGTCGCGCTCTTCGACCCCGAGGAGTACGCCGAATTCTGCACCGACACCGGGCTCGACCCGGACGCCCCGTCCAGCCGCACCCGCTTCACAGCGGAACTCGCCACCACGGGCCCCACCGTTGCGTACGACGGCCAACCCCTCGCCGAACTGGTCCCGGACCTCGTCGACGAGGCCGTCCGCCAGGCGACCTGGGAGTACGCCGCCACACTCCTGGCCCGTGTCGGCCCCTGCGCATCCTGCGGCGAAGACATCGGACACGCAGCTTTCGCCCGTGCCTCGAACCTCCTCGTCCGCATCATCGACACCGCTCCCCAAGGAAACAGGCACCTCGTCTGCAGCGTCACGACACCAGCCGAAACACTGGTCGCCGTCCTCCACGCAGACGACGACAGCGAGGGCGCCACGGAAATCGACGAGGCCGAAGCCCTCGAATTCACCACGGTCCTGGCTCTTGGCATCGCCACCCAGAGCCCCGGAGGACTCGTCATGCGCACCACAGCCCCGGGCGCCACCGACCACATCTATGGTTGGCGCCTGCGCGAAAACGGCGTCGAGCCCCTGACCGCCGGCGAGGTCTTCGACGCCTACTGCACCGACGCCGACTCGGGCGACCTCATCTCCCCGGAACCGGATGTCGACTACTGCGCACCCCCCGACCTCGGAGAAGCGGAACCCACGACAGGGCACGCCCACTGAACGAGCAACGGGCTAGGGGCGCCCCACGCGAAGTGGGACGCCCCTCGACGAACGGACGGTCTGCTCCGAGCCGGTCTGACCGACGGCCCGGAGCAGACCGGACAACTATTCGCCCGACAGCACTGCCTGAGCAGCGTCGCGTGCCTCTTCGGCGCTGTCCGAAGCCCGGGCCGCTGCGGCGGCCCGCTCGCACTGCGCCAGCGTGTACTTGGCCAGCGACGCCCGCACATAGGGAATCGAGGCCGCACCCATGGAAAGAGAGGTGACACCTAGACCGATCAACACACACGCGAGCAACGGGTCCGACGCCGCCTCACCACAGACACCACAGCTCTTGCCCTCTGCACGTGCCGCATCGGCGGACAGCGCGACCAGGTCGAGCAGCGCGGGCTGCCACGGATCCTGCAGACGAGAAACCGCACCCACCTGTCGGTCGGCGGCGAAGGTGTACTGCGCGAGGTCGTTGGTTCCCAAGGACAGGAACTCGACCTCCTGCAGAATCGAGCGCGCCCGCAGCGCGGCCGACGGAATCTCCACCATGGCACCGAACTTCGCCCGCAGCCCGGCCGCACGGCAGGCATCCGCGAACGCCTTGGCATCGGCACGGTCCGCAACCATCGGAGCCATGACCTCAAGGTAGACAGGCAGCCCTTCCGCGGCCTTCGCGAGTGCTGTCAGCTGCGTACGCAGTACATCGGGGTGGTCGAGCAGGGTCCGAAGACCGCGCACACCCAGAGCCGGGTTCGGCTCGTCGGCAGGAGTAAGGAAGTCCAGCGGTTTGTCCGCGCCCGCGTCGAGCACCCGAACGACGACGCGCCCCTCGGGGAAAGCCTCGAGAACCTGCCGGTACGCCTCGATCTGCTTCGCCTCCGACGGCGCGTTCTTGCTGTCGTCCAGGAAGAGGAACTCGGTACGGAAGAGACCGACACCCTCGGCCCCGGCCTCGACGGCAGCCGGTACGTCCGCCGGCCCGCCGACGTTCGCCAGCAGCGGCACCTTGTAACCGTCGGAGGTGGCACCCGGCCCGGTCGAGGCTGCCAGCGCCGCCTTGCGCTGGGCCGCCGCCGTCTCCAACTGCGCCTTCTTCTCTGCACTGGGTTCCACGAAGATTTCACCCGTGCTGCCGTCCACCGCGATCACTGTGCCCTCGGCGAGCTCCCCCGCACCGGGCAACGCCACCACAGCGGGGACACCGAGGGCCCTTGCCAGGATCGCGCTGTGGCTGGTCGGCCCACCTTCCTCGGTGACGAAGCCGAGCACCAGGGTCGGATCCAACAGTGCGGTGTCGGCGGGCGCGAGGTCACGAGCAATAAGGACGTACGGCTCGTCGCTGTCAGGGACACCAGGCATGGGGACCCCGAGCAGCCGGGCGACGATACGATTCCGCACATCGTCCAGGTCGGCCACGCGACCAGCGAGGTACTCGCCAGCAGCCGCCAGCAGGGCGCGATACGCGGCGAACGCGTCATACACAGCGCGCTCCGCCGTACTGCCGACCGCGATACGTCGGTCGACGTCCGCCATCAATTCAGGGTCCTGGGCCATCATCGCCTGGGCTTCGAGTACCGCCTGGGCTTCGCCGCCAGCCAGATTGCCGCGCGCAATCAGGTCCGCGGCCACAGCATCCACGGCCTGGCGGGCGCGCCCTTGTTCGCGCTTCGCATCTTCCGCCGGAATCTGCTTGGCAGGCGGCTCGAGTACCGCCGTTCCCATGTGCCGAACCTCGCCGATCGCCACACCGTGGCTCACGCCGACGCCTCGCAGCGTTGTCTCCATCTCACCCGTCTCCGATAGTGCGGCAGGTCCCGCCGCCTTGGTGGTTTTCGTGCTTGCCGTCATGGACCGGCGCTGACGTCACTGCCAACCGAAGAGGCTGTCGCCAGCCTTCACAGCGCCGTCTTCAATAAGATCGGAGAGGGAATCAGGTGTGGCCTCAAGCGCCACGATCGGGCACACAGGGGACTTGCCGGCAGCTTCTACCGCGGCCGGGTTCCAGCGCACCACGCTCTGACCCCGCGTCACCGTGTCGCCTTTGTTGACGAGCAGTTCGAAGCCCTCGCCATTGAGTTGCACGGTGTCGATACCGAGGTGAGTGAGTACACCGTGGCCCTCGTCGTCAACGACGACGAAGGCGTGCGGGTGGAGCGAGACGATGACTCCGGACACGGGTGCGACAGCCTCTGCGGGCTCGCGCACGGGGTCGATCGCGGTGCCAGGGCCGACCATGGCCCCGGAGAAGACCGGGTCTGGCACGGCGGCCAGTCCGATGGCACGCCCTGCAAGAGGGGACGTCACGGTGGTCAAGGGAAGCCTCCCGAGGGTGGAGATCCATACGGGCCGTCACTAGCCTGTCCCGGACGGCACACTGTTGAGCAGCGTATGTCATATGAAGTGCCGGTTCCGTGCGAGAGACGCCGGTTGACATCCTCAGAGCACCCAGGCAATCGATTTGCGCCCGCTCTGAGGGCCCGTGTACAGTTGCACTCCTGCTTGAGGCCGAGTGACACGAACCAAGCGTCCTTGCCTGGCAGCATCCAACTTGTCAGATCCTATCCGGGGTCATGTTTTGCATGCGTGCTGAACAGTGGTCAGGGAGACGGAAAAACACTGATAGAGTTTGAAACACCGAAGGGAAACTGCCCGGAGGAAAGCCTGAGAGAGTCTCTCGGGTGAGTACGAAGGAAGCGTCCGTTCCTTGAGAACTCAACAGCGTGCCAAAAATCAACGCCAGATATGTTGATACCCCGTCTCTCCCGTTCGGGAGGGCGAGGTTCCTTTGAAGTAGTAAACACAGCGAGGACGCTGTGAACGGTCGGGCTTATTCCGCTTGACTGTTCCGCTCTCGTGGTGTGGCCCGATTACGGGTTGACATTCACGGAGAGTTTGATCCTGGCTCAGGACGAACGCTGGCGGCGTGCTTAACACATGCAAGTCGAACGATGAAGCCTTTCGGGGTGGATTAGTGGCGAACGGGTGAGTAACACGTGGGCAATCTGCCCTGCACTCTGGGACAAGCCCTGGAAACGGGGTCTAATACCGGATAATACCTTCCCTCGCATGGGGGTGGGTTCAAAGCTCCGGCGGTGCAGGATGAGCCCGCGGCCTATCAGCTTGTTGGTGAGGTAGTGGCTCACCAAGGCGACGACGGGTAGCCGGCCTGAGAGGGCGACCGGCCACACTGGGACTGAGACACGGCCCAGACTCCTACGGGAGGCAGCAGTGGGGAATATTGCACAATGGGCGAAAGCCTGATGCAGCGACGCCGCGTGAGGGATGACGGCCTTCGGGTTGTAAACCTCTTTCAGCAGGGAAGAAGCGAAAGTGACGGTACCTGCAGAAGAAGCGCCGGCTAACTACGTGCCAGCAGCCGCGGTAATACGTAGGGCGCAAGCGTTGTCCGGAATTATTGGGCGTAAAGAGCTCGTAGGCGGTCTGTCGCGTCGGATGTGAAAGCCCGGGGCTTAACCCCGGGTCTGCATTCGATACGGGCAGACTAGAGTGTGGTAGGGGAGATCGGAATTCCTGGTGTAGCGGTGAAATGCGCAGATATCAGGAGGAACACCGGTGGCGAAGGCGGATCTCTGGGCCATTACTGACGCTGAGGAGCGAAAGCGTGGGGAGCGAACAGGATTAGATACCCTGGTAGTCCACGCCGTAAACGGTGGGAACTAGGTGTTGGCGACATTCCACGTCGTCGGTGCCGCAGCTAACGCATTAAGTTCCCCGCCTGGGGAGTACGGCCGCAAGGCTAAAACTCAAAGGAATTGACGGGGGCCCGCACAAGCAGCGGAGCATGTGGCTTAATTCGACGCAACGCGAAGAACCTTACCAAGGCTTGACATACACTGGAAAGCATCAGAGATGGTGCCCCCCTTGTGGTCGGTGTACAGGTGGTGCATGGCTGTCGTCAGCTCGTGTCGTGAGATGTTGGGTTAAGTCCCGCAACGAGCGCAACCCTTGTTCTGTGTTGCCAGCATGCCCTTCGGGGTGATGGGGACTCACAGGAGACTGCCGGGGTCAACTCGGAGGAAGGTGGGGACGACGTCAAGTCATCATGCCCCTTATGTCTTGGGCTGCACACGTGCTACAATGGCCGGTACAATGAGCTGCGATGCCGTGAGGCGGAGCGAATCTCAAAAAGCCGGTCTCAGTTCGGATTGGGGTCTGCAACTCGACCCCATGAAGTCGGAGTTGCTAGTAATCGCAGATCAGCATTGCTGCGGTGAATACGTTCCCGGGCCTTGTACACACCGCCCGTCACGTCACGAAAGTCGGTAACACCCGAAGCCGGTGGCCCAACCCCTCACGGGGAGGGAGCTGTCGAAGGTGGGACTGGCGATTGGGACGAAGTCGTAACAAGGTAGCCGTACCGGAAGGTGCGGCTGGATCACCTCCTTTCTAAGGAGCATCTAGGCCGCCAGGCATGTCCTGGTGGTCCAGGGCCATTACGTCGGCATACGTCCGGCGGTGGTTGCTCATGGGTGGAACGTTGATTATTCGGCCGGTTTCACGGGTCGGAGGCTGCAAGTACTGCTCTCGCAAGAGGGCGTGGAAAGCATGATCTCCGGGCGGGGACGGGTCGGGCACGCTGTTGGGTGTCTGAGGGTACGGCCGGTAACGGCTGCCTTCAGTGCCGACCCCGGTAAAGATCTGCTTCGGCGGGTTGTGACGGGTGGTTGGTCGTTGTTTGAGAACTGCACAGTGGACGCGAGCATCTGTGGCCAAGTTTTTAAGGGCGCACGGTGGATGCCTTGGCACCAGGAACCGATGAAGGACGTGGGAGGCCACGATAGTCCCCGGGGAGTCGTCAACCAGGCTTTGATCCGGGGGTTTCCGAATGGGGAAACCCGGCAGTCGTCATGGGCTGTCACCCACATCTGAACACATAGGGTGTGTGGAGGGAACGCGGGGAAGTGAAACATCTCAGTACCCGCAGGAAGAGAAAACAACCGTGATTCCGGGAGTAGTGGCGAGCGAAACCGGATGAGGCCAAACCGTATACGTGTGAGACCCGGCAGGGGTTGCGTGTGCGGGGTTGTGGGATCTCTCTTTCACGGTCTGCCGGCCGTGAGACGAGTCAGAAACCGTTGATGTAGGCGAAGGACATGCGAAAGGTCCGGCGTAGAGGGTAAGACCCCCGTAGTCGAAACATTAACGGCTCGTTTGAGAGACACCCAAGTAGCACGGGGCCCGAGAAATCCCGTGTGAATCTGGCGGGACCACCCGTTAAGCCTAAATATTCCCTGGTGACCGATAGCGGATAGTACCGTGAGGGAATGGTGAAAAGTACCGCGGGAGCGGAGTGAAATAGTACCTGAAACCGTGTGCCTACAAGCCGTGGGAGCGTCGCTGTATGTGCTTGCACATACAGTCGTGACTGCGTGCCTTTTGAAGAATGAGCCTGCGAGTTTGCGGTGTGTTGCGAGGTTAACCCGTGTGGGGAAGCCGTAGCGAAAGCGAGTCCGAATAGGGCGTTTTAGTAGCGCGCTCAAGACCCGAAGCGGAGTGATCTAGCCATGGGCAGGTTGAAGCGGAGGTAAGACTTCGTGGAGGACCGAACCCACCAGGGTTGAAAACCTGGGGGATGACCTGTGGTTAGGGGTGAAAGGCCAATCAAACTCCGTGATAGCTGGTTCTCCCCGAAATGCATTTAGGTGCAGCGTCGTGTGTTTCTTGCCGGAGGTAGAGCACTGGATAGGCGATGGGCCCTACCGGGTTACTGACCTTAGCCAAACTCCGAATGCCGGTAAGTGAGAGCACGGCAGTGAGACTGTGGGGGATAAGCTCCATGGTCGAGAGGGAAACAGCCCAGAGCATCGACTAAGGCCCCTAAGCGTACGCTAAGTGGGAAAGGATGTGGAGTCGCACAGACAACCAGGAGGTTGGCTTAGAAGCAGCCACCCTTGAAAGAGTGCGTAATAGCTCACTGGTCTAGTGATTCCGCGCCGACAATGTAGCGGGGCTCAAGCGTACCGCCGAAGTCGTGTCATTCCAGCAATAGGGCCAACGCCCGTTGGGATGGGTAGGGGAGCGTCGTGTGCCGGGTGAAGCTGCAGCGGAAGCTAGTGGTGGACGGTTCACGAGTGAGAATGCAGGCATGAGTAGCGATACACACGTGGGAAACGTGTGCGCCGATTGACTAAGGGTTCCTGGGTCAAGCTGATCTGCCCAGGGTAAGTCGGGACCTAAGGCGAGGCCGACAGGCGTAGTCGATGGATAACCGGTTGATATTCCGGTACCCGCTGTGAAGCGTCAAACATTGAACCAGGCGATGCTAAGTCCGTGAAGCCGCCCCGGAGCCTTCGGGCAAGGGGGAGTGGTGGAGCCGGCGGACCAGACCTGCAGTAGGTGAGTGATGGGGTGACGCAGGAAGGTAGTCCATCCCGGGCGGTGGTTGTCCCGGGGTAAGGGTGTAGGACGGTGTGTAGGTAAATCCGCACATCATGAGTCTGAGACCTGATGCCGAGCCGATTGTGGTGAAGTGGATGATCCTATGCTGTCGAGAAAAGCCTCTAGCGAGTTTCATGGCGGCCCGTACCCTAAACCGACTCAGGTGGTCAGGTAGAGAATACCGAGGCGTTCGGGTGAACTATGGTTAAGGAACTCGGCAAAATGCCCCCGTAACTTCGGGAGAAGGGGGGCCATCACCGGTGATTGAATTTACTTCATGAGCTGGGGGTGGCCGCAGAGACCAGCGAGAAGCGACTGTTTACTAAAAACACAGGTCCGTGCGAAGCCGTAAGGCGATGTATACGGACTGACGCCTGCCCGGTGCTGGAACGTTAAGGGGACCGGTTAGTCACTCTTCGGGGTGGCGAAGCTGAGAACTTAAGCGCCAGTAAACGGCGGTGGTAACTATAACCATCCTAAGGTAGCGAAATTCCTTGTCGGGTAAGTTCCGACCTGCACGAATGGCGTAACGACTTCTCGACTGTCTCAACCATAGGCCCGGTGAAATTGCACTACGAGTAAAGATGCTCGTTTCGCGCAGCAGGACGGAAAGACCCCGGGACCTTTACTATAGTTTGATATTGGTGTTCGGTTCGGCTTGTGTAGGATAGCTGGGAGACTTTGAAGCGGGCACGCCAGTGTTTGTGGAGTCGTCGTTGAAATACCAGTCTGGTCGTGCTGGATGTCTAACCTGGGTCCGTGATCCGGATCAGGGACAGTGTCTGATGGGTAGTTTAACTGGGGCGGTTGCCTCCTAAAGAGTAACGGAGGCGCCCAAAGGTTCCCTCAGCCTGGTTGGCAATCAGGTGTTGAGTGTAAGTGCACAAGGGAGCTTGACTGTGAGACCGACGGGTCGAGCAGGGACGAAAGTCGGGACTAGTGATCCGGCGGTGGCTTGTGGAAGCGCCGTCGCTCAACGGATAAAAGGTACCCCGGGGATAACAGGCTGATCTTCCCCAAGAGTCCATATCGACGGGATGGTTTGGCACCTCGATGTCGGCTCGTCGCATCCTGGGGCTGGAGTCGGTCCCAAGGGTTGGGCTGTTCGCCCATTAAAGCGGTACGCGAGCTGGGTTTAGAACGTCGTGAGACAGTTCGGTCCCTATCCGCTGCGCGCGCAGGAACATTGAGAAGGGCTGTCCCTAGTACGAGAGGACCGGGACGGACGAACCTCTGGTGTGCCAGTTGTCCTGCCAAGGGCATGGCTGGTTGGCTACGTTCGGGAGGGATAACCGCTGAAAGCATCTAAGCGGGAAGCCTGCTTCGAGATGAGTGTTCCCACCCACTAGATGGGGTAAGGCTCCCAGTAGACGACTGGGTTGATAGGCCAGATCTGGAAGCCCGGCAACGGGTGGAGGTGACTGGTACTAATAGGCCGAGGGCTTGTCCTCAGTTGCTCGCGTCCACTGTGTTGGTTCTGAAACCACGAACAACCCCACACCCAAGGTCACGGGTGTGGTGCGGTTGATGTGTTTCACCGTGTTTCGGTGGTCATAGCGTGAGGGAAACGCCCGGTTACATTCCGAACCCGGAAGCTAAGCCTCACAGCGCCGATGGTACTGCAGGGGGGACCCTGTGGGAGAGTAGGACACCGCCGAACTCCTTTTGAAGCTCCGGCTCTTGGGCATACCGCCCGAGGGCCGGAGCTTTTTTGCGTTGAGGTAGGGTCAGGGGGCATCGTTGGCTCATTCCCCACAGGAGGCCCCCGGGTGGAGGTCCAGGAGACCCGCGTCCAGACAGACCGGGTCCTCACCATCCCGAACATCCTCAGCATGGCGCGCCTTGTCGGCGTACCTGTCTTTCTCTGGCTGATCCTTCGGCCTGAGTTCGGCGGGCCGAAGAGCGACGGCTGGGCACTCCTGGTGCTGATGCTGAGCGGGATCAGTGACTATCTGGACGGCAAGCTCGCGAGGCGCTGGAACCAGATCAGCAGTCTTGGACGGCTCCTTGATCCTGCAGCCGACCGGCTCTACATTCTCTCGACTTTGGTCGGTCTCACATGGCGCGAGATTCTGCCAATCTGGTTGACCGCTGCACTGTTGGCGCGAGAGATGGTTCTGCTGGTGATGGTGGGCATCCTCAGACGCCATGGGTATCCGCCGCCGCAAGTGAACTTCCTGGGGAAGGCCGCTACGTTCAACCTGATGTATGCCTTCCCGCTACTTCTACTCAGTGACGGGAGTGGATGGATCTCGTCACTCGCTGCTATTTTCGGATGGGCGTTCGCCGGATGGGGTACAACCCTGTACTGGTGGGCAGGAGTCCTCTACGTGGTACAAGTCCGCCGGCTGGTCCGTGCGGACGCCATGGCCGATTGAGCTCGCCGATTGGGCGACTGTAGTGGCTCGATGGCCCGCTTCGGAAAAGTGCGGGACAATCTGGACGGGTGAAGTCGGCTAGACCGTCTCTTCAAGGAGGACGCTTCCGACATGAAGGCCGTCGTGATGGCCGGAGGCGAAGGCACGCGCCTTCGCCCAATGACCTCAAGCATGCCCAAGCCGCTCCTGCCAGTGGCCAATCGGCCGATCATGGAGCATGTGCTGCGGCTGCTCAAAAGGCATGGGCTCAACGAGACAGTCGTTACTGTTCAGTTCCTGGCCTCGCTCGTCAAGAACTACTTCGGTGATGGCGAAGAGCTCGGCATGGAGCTCACCTATGCCAATGAGGAGAAGCCACTCGGTACCGCCGGAAGCGTCAAGAACGCCGAAGAGGCGTTGAAGGACGACACTTTCCTCGTCATCTCCGGTGATGCGCTGACCGACTTCGACCTCACCGAGCTCATCAATTTCCACAAAGAAAAGGGTGCGCTTGTCACTGTCTGCTTGACGAGGGTGCCGAATCCACTGGAATTCGGTATCACCATCGTCGACGAGGAAGGCAAGGTCGAGCGCTTCCTCGAGAAGCCGACCTGGGGCCAGGTCTTCTCCGACACCGTGAACACGGGCATCTACGTCATGGAGCCCGAGGTCTTCGACTATGTCGAGGCCGATGTTTCCGTCGACTGGTCCGGTGACGTCTTCCCGCAGCTGATGAAGGAAGGACGGCTGGTCTACGGGTACATCGCCGAGGGATACTGGGAAGACGTCGGTACGCACGAGAGCTACGTGAAGGCGCAGGCCGACGTCCTTGAAGGCAAGGTCGATGTCGAGCTCGACGGCTTTGAGATCTCGCCCGGTGTGTGGGTCGCGGAGGGCGCCGAGGTACATCCCGATGCCGTGCTCCGTGGGCCCCTCTACATCGGGGACTACGCCAAGGTCGAGGCCGGTGTGGAAATCCGCGAGCACACCGTTGTCGGCTCGAACGTCGTCGTCAAGAGCGGGGCCTTTCTGCACCGGGCCGTGGTGCACGACAACGTGTACATCGGCCAGCACAGTAATCTGCGTGGCTGCGTAGTCGGGAAGAATACCGACATCATGCGCGCGGCGCGGATCGAGGACGGGGCGGTCATCGGCGACGAGTGTCTCGTCGGTGAGGAATCGATCATTCAGGGGAACGTGCGCGTTTACCCGTTCAAGACGATCGAGGCCGGCGCCTTCGTCAACACGTCGGTGATCTGGGAATCCAGGGGGCAGGCACATCTCTTCGGCGCTCGGGGAGTCTCCGGGATCCTCAACGTCGAGATCACGCCCGAGCTGGCGGTGCGGTTGGCCGGTGCCTACGCGACCACATTGAAGAAGGGGTCCACGGTCACCACTGCCCGCGACCACTCCCGTGGTGCCCGCGCGTTGAAGCGGGCGGTCATCTCCGCGTTGCAGACCAGCGCCATCGACGTACGAGACCTGGAAAACGTGCCGCTGCCGGTGGCGCGGCAGCAGACTGCGCGGGGGAGTGCCGGGGGGATCATGATCCGGACGACGCCCGGTGTACCTGATTCCGTCGACATCATGTTCTTCGACGGGCAGGGGGCCGATCTTTCGCAGGCGAGTCAGCGGAAGCTGGACCGGGTGTTCGCCCGCCAGGAGTACAGGCGGGCGTTCCCGGGGGAGATCGGGGATCTGCATTTTCCGGCCAGTGTGTTCGACTCGTACACCGGGTCATTGCTGCGGAATGTCGACACGACCGGGATTGCGGAGTCCGGGCTCAAGGTTGTCGTGGATGCGTCCAACGGCAGTGCGGGCCTTGTGCTGCCCAGTCTGCTGGGGAAGCTCGGGGTCGATTCGCTGACCATCAATCCCGGGCTCGACGAGTCCAGGCCGACGGAGTCCGCGGATACCCGTCGAGCCGGGATGGTGCGGCTCGGAGAGATCGTGGCGTCGGCAGGCGCCGCCTTCGGAGTGCGTTTCGATCCGGTGGGTGAGCGGCTTTCGCTCGTCGACGAGAAGGGGCGGATCATCGAAGATGATCGGGCGCTGCTCGTCATGCTGGACCTGGTGGCCGCGGAACGGCGCAGTGGGCGGGTGGCGCTGCCGGTGACCACTACCCGAATCGCCGAGCAGGTCGCCGCCTATCACGGGACCCAGGTGGAGTGGACGACTACATCGCCCGACGATCTGACCCGGGTCGGGCGCGACGAGACGACCATCTTCGGCGGGGACGGGCGCGGTGGCTTCATCGTGCCGGAGTTCAGCAGTGTGTTCGACGGTTCGGCGGCCTTCGTACGGCTTATCGGGCTGGTCGCGCGGACGCAGCTCACGCTCAGCCAGATCGATGCGCGGATTCCGCGGGCGCACGTGCTGAAGCGGGATCTGGCGACTCCGTGGGCCGTCAAGGGCCTTGTCATGCGGCGGGTCGTCGAGGAAGCCGGAGAGCGGTTCGTCGACACGACCGACGGAGTACGAGTGGTGGAGACCGACGGACGGTGGGTGATGGTTCTGCCCGACCCGGCGGAGGCTGTCACGCATCTGTGGGCAGAGGGGCCTGACGACGCTTCCGCTCAGGCGCTGCTCGACGAGTGGTCTGCCGTCGTGGACGGCGCCGGTCGCTGAACCGAGGTGCACGCGCGCGTGCCGGGCAGGAGTCCCCAATGGGGCCTGTCCGGCACGCGCGTGGGGCCGTTCGGAGGCAGTGGTCGCGACGTGGGACGATGTGCGGCATGCCGCAGCAGCCCCCCGTTCGGAGCATTCCCACGAGCCGTGCGCGCCCGGACGCGTCCATGTCGCTGCTCACCAACGTCATGGACCACAGTCTCGACGAGGGGTACGCCGAGGCTGCCGCCCGTAGGAAGACCGCGGGCGACGGTGGTCTGCCGAGGCCGCTCAGGGCGAAGCTGGGTCTTGCCGCCGGTCTGGTGCTGGCCGCGCTGGTGGTGACCGTGGGGGCGGCTCAGGCGCGAGTGGCGGCGCCAGTGGTCGCCAAGGAGCGCGAGGAGCTGATCGACCGCATCGACCGCGAGACCGAGGCGGCCGACAAGCTGGAGGAGACGGTCGACCAGCTGCGCGACAATGTGAGCGCTCGGCAGCGTGCGGCGCTGAAGTCGGAGGGCGTCGGTGGACAGGCCGACCTGGTGGGCATTCTGTCGGGTGCGACCGAGGTGCACGGACCGGGTGTCAAGCTCGTCGTGGACGACGCGAAGGAAGCCAGCACCGGGGCCGGCGGGGACGCGCGCGAGACCTCCGGGTTCTCAGACACCGGGCGGGTACGCGACCGGGACATGCAGCGGGTCGTCAACGGTCTGTGGCAGTCGGGCGCCGAGGCCATAGCGATCAACGGGCAGCGGTTGACGGCCCTGTCGGCGATCCGGGCCGCGGGAGACGCGATACTGGTCGACAACAAGCCGCTGGTGCCGCCGTACACGGTGCTCGCGGTGGGGGACGGCAAGCGGCTGAGCACCAGGTTCCAGGACAGCGCCGACGGACTGTATCTGCACGCGTTGCAGGAGAACTTCGACATCCGGACCAGCATCTCCGTGGAGAGCGACCTCCGGCTGCCCGCCGCACCGAGCGTGATCGTACGTACAGCACAGCCGAGCACAGAGAAGGGCACATCGTGATCGCGGTACTGGGCCTCGTCGTGGGAGTCGTGGCTGGATTGTTGGTCCGGCCCGAGGTTCCGGCGGTCGTCGAGCCTTACCTTCCCATTGCCGTCGTCGCGGCCCTGGACGCCGTGTTCGGTGGTCTGCGGGCCATGCTCGACGGCATCTTCGACGACAAGGTCTTCGTGGTGTCGTTCCTGTCGAACGTGGTCGTGGCCGCGCTGATCGTCTTCCTCGGCGACAAGCTGGGTGTCGGCGCCCAGTTGTCGACCGGTGTTGTCGTGGTCCTCGGTATCCGTATCTTCTCGAATGCCGCGGCAATCCGCCGGCACGTGTTCCGGGCCTGACGCGGATGACTGACAACGACAAGAACGACGCGGGCGACAAGCAGGCAGAGGCGGGCGAGAACCGGTTGCGTGAGGAACTCCCCGAGGAGGTCTCTGCCACGCCATCGGAAGCCTCGGACGCCCAGACCGTGAAGGTGGCGGCCGGCGAGGAGCCCGAGCCGTCCGTGACCGGCCGTCAGCGGCTGGTCAAGGGGCTGTGGCCGCCGCGGGTGACCCGGGCCCAACTCATCGTCGCGCTGCTGCTGTTCGGGCTCGGATTCGGGCTCGCGGTGCAGGTCGCGTCCACCAGTGACAACGACGGAGCGCTGCGTGGTGCGCGTCAGGAAGATCTCGTGCGCATTCTCGATGAACTGGATGACCGTACGCAGCGTCTTGAGGACGAGAAGCAGGGTCTCGAAGATCAGCGGACCGAGTTGGAGAACAGCTCGGATCAGGCTGAGGAGGCCCGGAAGCAGACGGTCGAGAAGGAGCGGCAACTGGGCATCCTGGCGGGCACGGTGGCCGCGCAGGGGCCCGGGATCACGCTGACCATCGAGGACACGAAGGGAACGGTCGAAGCCGACATGCTCCTCGACGCGATCCAGGAGTTGCGTGCGGCCGGTGCCGAGGCGATCCAGGTGAACGGTGTACGGGTGGTCGCGGGGACCTTTCTGGCCGACGAGGACGGTGGGGGAGTGAGCGTCGACGGGAACAAGATCGACACTCCCTATCGTTTTAAAGTCATCGGCAAGCCGCAGGACCTCGAACCGGCGCTCAACATTCCCGGAGGCGTGGTGCAGACCCTGGAGAAGGAGCAGGCCACCGTTACCGTGGAGCGGGTGGACAAGATCGTCGTGGACGCCTTGCGAGCGGCGAAGCGGCCTGACTACGCTCGGTCGTCCTCCGAGTGAACCGGGGGTGCATGAGGGCTGTCCAGGGAGGGCATGAGGTTGCGGGGGGTCGGCGCACCGAATGGGTGGTGCGTGGTGGAAACTGTCAGGTGGCGGCGGACGTTGTGAGGATGTCCGGGTCGACCGGTAGGTGCAGTCAGGGTTCGTCCTGCCCCACGGGCGGGTCTGTTTCGGTCAAGGGGAATCGCCCGTGAAGTTGTTTGCGAAGTTGTTCGGCAAGAGCGCGCGAGAGGGCAGCGACAACGCGACCGCCCGCCATCGCGCACAGCCTGACGCGGACGGCCAGCGTCCGCTGTTCCGGGACCAGGTCGGAGGTCCGGGTGGTGACGTTCCGGGAGGTCAGGGCGCGCCGTCTGTTGACCCTGCCCAGTCCGGGCGCATAGGTTTCGGGGAACCGTCAACCTCAAGTACTGGTGGAGAGTTTTCCTCCGGTCCGTATGCGTCCAATGCCCCGGCGGGGCAGCCGCGGCAGGAGGATCCGTCGATGTCGGCCCTGGTGTGTACGAGGTGCGGTAACCGCAACGCGGAGAACAGCCGCTTCTGCTCCAACTGCGGCGCGCCGCTGCGGGCCGGGGTCACCCCCGAGCGTCCGTCGGAGACGACGTCCACGATCTCCATCTCCGGAATCGAGGCGTACGACGCTGAGGTCACCGGTCAGACGCAGATGCCGATGCTCTCGCCCGAGGCCCAGGCCGCGGTGGACGCACTGCCGCTCGGTTCGGCGCTCCTGGTGGTGCGCCGCGGCCCGAACTCGGGCAGCCGCTTCCTCCTGGACGGCGAGCTGACCACGGCCGGGCGTCATCCGCAGAGCGACATCTTCCTGGACGACGTGACCGTGTCGCGTCGGCATGTGGAGTTCCGACGGGGCCAGGACGGCATGTTCACGGTCGCCGATGTGGGCAGCCTCAACGGCACGTACGTCAACCGCGAGCGGATCGACGAGGTCGCCCTGTCGAACGGTGACGAGGTGCAGATCGGCAAGTACCGGCTGGTGTTCTACGCGAGCCAGCGGGGCTACTGACCCTCCTCCGGACTGAGTCCGGGGGGACCCCCAGGGAAGGTCCATGCTTCAAACACCGAGCGGCGGTGCCGGGCACGGCATCGCCGCCGCGGACAGTGGGCTGATGAGCATCGGCACAGTGCTGAACGCACTGCGCGACGAGTTTCCTGAAGTCACCATCTCCAAGATCCGTTTCCTGGAGTCGGAAGGGCTCATCGAGCCGCAGCGCACCCCCTCGGGGTACCGCAAGTTCAGCCCGGAGGACGTCGAGCGCCTCGGCCATGTCCTGAGAATGCAGCGGGATCACTATCTGCCGCTGAAGGTGATCAGGGAGTACCTGGACGCCATGGAGCGCGGGGAGGCCGTCCCGCTCCCCACCGTCGGCCGACAGCGGGACGGCGAGCCGGTTCTGGAGCCCGAAGGGCCCACCGCCGTCCGGATCGGCCGTTCCGAGCTGCTCGCCGCCGCAGAGATCGGCGATGAGGAACTCGAGGAGTGGCAGTCGTACGGGCTGGTCGCGCCGCTCCCCGACGGGGCGTACGACGCGGAGACGGTCACTGTCGCCGCGCTCGTTGCCGAGCTGGGACGGTTCGGGATCGAGCCACGGCATCTGCGCGTGATGAAAGCCGCCGCCGAACGTGAGGCCGACCTGGTCGACCAGGTGGTGGCCCCGCTCAAACGCCACCGCAATCCGCAGACCAGGGCCCTCGCGGAGGCCCGCAGCAAGGAACTGTCGGGGCTCACGGTGAAGCTGCACGCGGCCCTGGTGCGTATCGCGCTGGGAGTGCGGCAGCCCTGAGCGGGGAGGGCCGCCGGAGGGCGGATCGGCCACCCGTTCCGTGCCCGACTACCCAAACATCCCGGGCACGGCCTAGGGTTGCTGTGTGAACGAGCTCGATGTCGTAGGTGTCCGGGTCGAAATGCCCTCCAACCAACCGATCGTGCTCCTGCGTGAAGTGGGAGGCGACCGCTACCTTCCCATCTGGATCGGACCGGGTGAGGCGACGGCGATCGCCTTCGCTCAGCAGGGCATGGCCCCCGCACGACCGCTGACCCACGACCTGTTCAAGGACGTGCTGGAGGCCGTCGGCCAGGAACTCACCGAAGTGCGCATCACGGATCTGCGCGAGGGTGTCTTCTACGCGGAGTTGGTGTTCGCCAGTGGAGTCGAGGTGAGCGCCCGCCCGTCCGACGCCATAGCGCTGGCGCTGCGCACCGGGACGCCGATCTACGGCAGTGACGGAGTCCTTGACGACGCCGGGATCGCGATCCCGGATGAGCAGGAGGACGAGGTGGAGAAGTTCCGCGAGTTCCTCGACCAGATCTCCCCCGAGGACTTCGGGACCAACAGTCAGTGAGTTCCGACAGCGCCGGCTGTCGAGGCTCGGGCCGCCCCACGGACCCAGTGGTCCGTGGGGTCTGTCTTTTGGCCGAGGACGTCACGAATGATGGCAATTGCCAGCGGCGTGTGAGAGCGTCGTGCGGCCCTCGCGGAGCGCATTCGGCTAGCCTTTCCCCGCGGTGGGGTACGGGAAACCACTCCTAGGGTGATTATCACTCGGCGTGCCGAGTGTGGCGATCGTTGACGCACCCCTGGTGACTGCCTACCGTCGAGAAGGCAGGTCAAGGACGGAGGTCGGCGTGAGAAGCAGCGGCGACGGTACGGCTGGGGGTGCCCCCGGACGCGGTCTGGGGGAGAGCGGCCCGTACCCGCTTCACGGCAGCGCGGCCGATCACGTTTCGCGGCGGCCGACGGCTGTAGCAGGCAGCGGAGGGGCGACATCCATGGCGTCCGAGGAGATCGGCTACCGCGGCCCCACGGCGTGCGCGGCGGCCGGCATCACTTACCGGCAGCTGGACTACTGGGCGCGGACCGGTCTGGTCGAGCCGAGTGTGCGGCCCGCCCACGGATCGGGGACCCAGCGTCTCTACAGCTTCCGGGACGTTGTGGTCCTGAAAATCGTCAAGCGCTTTCTGGACACCGGGGTCTCGCTGCAGAACATCCGTACGGCGGTCCAGCATCTCCGGGCGTGCGAGTTCCACGATCTGGAGCGTCTGACGCTGATGAGCGACGGAGCGACCGTCTATGAGTGCACGTCTCCCGACGAGGTGCACGCGCTGCTCCAGGGCGGGCAGGGCATCTTCGGTATCGCCGTCGGAGTGGTGTGGCGGGATGTGGAAAGCGCTCTCTCGCAGCTGCACGGGGAACGCGTCGACACCGGCGAGACGCTTGTCGGGCACAACCCCACGGACGAACTGGCGCGGCGGCGCAACCGGGCGGTCTGAGCGGCGCCCCCGTGTTCCGGGGGCATTGTCAGTGGCGTAGGGCAGCATCGGTGATGTGAGAAACACGCCCACGATCCTGCATCTCGACATGGATGCCTTCTTCGCCTCGGCGGAGCAGGCATCCAAGCCGAGTCTGCGCGGGAAAGCCGTTGTCGTGGGCGGGCTCGGGCCGCGCGGGGTGGTGGCCACCGCGTCGTACGAGGCCCGGGTCTTCGGGGTGCACTCCGCGATGCCGATGGCCCAGGCCCGCAGGCTCGCGCCGAACGCCGCGTATCTCGTGCCCCGGGGTGCTTTCTACCGGTCGATCAGCGAGCAGGTCATGAGGCTCCTGCACGCGCTGTCGCCGCTGGTGGAGCCGCTGAGCCTGGACGAGGCGTTCGTCGATCTGGAGGCCGGTCAGGCGGCCTGGGACGAGGACTCGGCGCGGCTGGCCGGGATCAAGCTGCGCGCGGACATACGGGCTG
This sequence comes from Streptomyces sp. NBC_00576, assembly GCF_036345175.1. Lineage (NCBI taxonomy): Bacteria > Bacillati > Actinomycetota > Actinomycetes > Kitasatosporales > Streptomycetaceae > Streptomyces > Streptomyces sp. NBC_00576. The sequence continues at coordinate 9,414,293 of NZ_CP107780.1, forward strand.
TCACGGGGCTCACGGGGTCGGTGGGGCTGGCCGCCTGCAAGATGCTTGCGAAGATCGCCTCGGAGCAGGCCAAGCCGGACGGGCTGGTGGTGATCGAACCCGGGACCGAGCGGGCGCTGCTCGGGCCGATGCCGGTGCGGACCCTGCCCGGGGTCGGCCCGGCGACCGGGGACCATCTGCGGCGGGCCGGGATCAGTACGGTCGATGACCTGGCCGAGGCGGGAGAGGACGAGCTCGTACGGCTGCTGGGGAAGGCCCACGGGCACGGGCTGTACGCGATGGCGCTGGCGCACGACGAGCGGCCCGTGGTGGCGGAGCGGGAGACCAAGTCCGTGTCGGTCGAGGACACGTACGACGTGGACATCCATGACCGGGGCCGGGTGGGGACCGAGGTGCAGCGGCTGGCGGACCGGTGTGTGCGGCGGCTGCGCGGTGCCGGGCTGTCCGGGCGGACCATCGTCCTCAAGGTGCGGAGGTACGACTTCTCCACTCTGACGCGGTCCGAGACGCTCCGGGGGCCCACGGACGACCCCGGGGTGGTGCGGGAGGCGGCGGCCCGTCTCCTGGAGGCGGTTGACACGACGGGTGGTGTGCGGCTGCTCGGGGTGGGGGTCAGCGGTCTCGCCGACTTCACGCAGGAGGATCTGTTCGCGCAGGCCGCCGGGGAGTCGGCGGCGCTTGAGCCGGCGGAGGCGGCCGAGCACGAGGGTGGTGAGCGGCAGGAGGAGCAGCCCGTCGAGCGGCACTGGACCACCGGGCACGACGTACGGCATGCCGACTTCGGGCACGGGTGGGTGCAGGGGAGCGGGCTGGGGCGGGTGACCGTCCGGTTCGAGACGCCGCAGTCGGAGCAGCCGGGGCGGGTGCGGACGTTCCGGACCGAGGATCCCGCGCTGGAGCCGGCGGACCCGCTGCCGTTGGTGGCCGTTGCGTCGCGAAGACCTGAGGGTCCGGATGAGGAGTTGTCGGATCAGGCGTCGTCCGTGCCCGCCAGCCTGCCGAAGTCGTGGTCCGGGAACGGGGGAGGGGGAGCCACGTCGAGGCCGTAGTGGTGGTAGAGCTGGAGTTCCTGCTCCGGGGAGAGGTGGCGGCCCACGCCGAAGTCGGGAGCGTCCTTGATCAGGGCCCGCTCGAAGGGGATGCGCAGTGTGCCGTCGATCAGCTCGCTGGGTTCCAAGGGCACGAAGGCGTCCCTGCTGAACAGCCCTGTCCGTATGGCCGCCCACTCCGGCACTCCCGTCGCGTCGTCGAGGTAGATCTCGTCGATCGTGCCGATCTTTGTGCCGTTGCGGTCGAAGGCCTTGCGGCCGATCAGGTTGCGCGGATCGATGTCGGTCTGCACGGCGCCTCCGTATGATCGCAACTCATCCGTAAGCACTACAAAAGAGTACATCTGGGAAGGCGGCCACTCGAAGGTCTGTGCGTGGACCCGCTGATAGGCTGGCCCACGGCTGCTGACCCTGTGCGGGAGAGTCCTCCGGAACCTCGGAGGCGCCGAAGGAGCAAATCCTCCCCGGAATCTCTCAGGCCCCTGTACCGCACGGACGAGGTCACTCTGGAAAGAAGAGCGGGTGTCGACGGCTTCCGCTCTCACCGACGGTGAAAACCGGGACGTCAGCGTGTTGGCGGCCCGGTGAAGCTCTCAGGTTGAGATGACAGAGGGGGAGGCCGTTCGGGCACCCGCGCCGTGGTGCCCCTCGAAGGTCGCGACGACCAGGAGGCCTCCGCAATGACCGTCCACCGCACTCCGCTCGCCGTACTCGAACAGGGCACGCCCTTCGAGCGGCGTCATATCGGGCCCGACCACGAGGACCGGGCCAAGATGCTCGCGCAGGTCGGATACGGCTCGCTCGACGAGCTGACCGCCGCCGCGGTCCCGGATGTGATCAGGAACGCCGACGCGCTCGACCTGCCGGGCGCCCGCACCGAGGCCGAGGTGCTGGCCGAGCTGCGGTCGCTGGCCGACCGGAACCAGGTGCTGGGTTCCATGATCGGGCTCGGGTACTACGGGACCTTCACCCCGCCCGTCATCCTGCGGAACGTGATGGAGAACCCCGCCTGGTACACCGCGTACACGCCGTACCAGCCGGAGATCTCGCAGGGGCGCCTCGAAGCGCTGCTGAACTTCCAGACCATGGTCGCCGACCTCACCGGGCTGCCCACCTCCGGTGCCTCGCTGCTCGACGAGGGCACGGCGGCCGCCGAGGCGATGGCGCTGTCCCGGCGTATGGGCAAGAACAAGAAGGGGCTCTTCCTCGTCGACGCGGACGCCCTGCCGCAGACCATCGCCGTGATCGAGACGAGGGCCGAGCCGACCGGCGTCGAGGTTGTCGTCGCCGACCTGAGCGCGGGCATTCCGGACGACGTCGCAGGGCGTGAGATCAACGGTGTGCTCCTTCAGTACCCGGGCGCCTCCGGTGCCGTCCGGGACCTGAAGCCCGTCGTCGAGCAGGCGCACGCGCTTGGTGCCGTGGTCACCGTCGCCGCTGATCTGCTGGCCCTGACGCTGCTCACCTCGCCCGGTGAGCTCGGTGCGGACATCGCGGTCGGGACGACCCAGCGGTTCGGTGTGCCGATGGGCTTCGGCGGGCCGCACGCCGGATACATGGCCGTGCGTGAGCAGTTCGCGCGCAGCCTGCCGGGCCGGCTCGTGGGTGTCTCCGTGGACGCGGACGGGAACAAGGCCTACCGGCTCGCCCTGCAGACGCGCGAGCAGCACATCCGCCGCGAGAAGGCGACCAGCAACATCTGTACGGCCCAGGTCCTGCTGGCCGTGATGGCCGGCATGTACGCCGTCCACCACGGGCCCGAGGGGTTGCGTACCATCGCCCGGCGCACCCACCGGTACGCCACTATCCTCGCCGCGGGGCTGACGGCGGGGGGCGTCGAGGTCGTCCACGGGGCCTACTTCGACACGCTCACCGCGCGGGTGACCGGGAAGGCCGGCGAGATCGCGGCCGCCGCGCGCGAGCACGGGGTCAATGTGCACCTCGTCGACGCCGATCGGCTGTCCGTCTCCTGCGACGAGACCACCACACGCGCCCAACTGGGCGCCGTCTGGACGGCGTTCGGGATCGACGGTGACATCGAGGCGCTTGACGCCGACACCGAGGACACGCTGCCGGAGGCGCTGCTGCGCACCGACGAGATCCTCACCCACCCCGTCTTCCACCAGTACCACTCCGAGACCTCGATGCTGCGCTATCTGCGCCGGCTCGCCGACCGTGACTACGCGCTCGACCGCGGCATGATCCCGCTGGGCTCCTGCACCATGAAGCTCAACGCGACCACTGAGATGGAGCCGGTCACCTGGCCCGAGTTCGGCCAGCTGCACCCCTTCGCGCCCGCCGAGCAGGCTCAGGGCTATCTGACGCTCATCCGGGAGCTGGAGGAGCAGCTCGCCGAGGTCACCGGGTACGACAAGGTGTCGCTCCAGCCGAACGCCGGTTCGCAGGGCGAGCTGGCCGGGCTGCTGGCCGTACGCGGGTACCACCGGGCCAACGGTGACGAGCAGCGGACCGTCTGTCTGATTCCGTCGTCCGCGCACGGGACCAACGCGGCCAGTGCTGTCATGGCCGGCATGAAGGTCGTCGTCGTGAAGACCGCCGGGGACGGTGAGATCGACGTCGAGGATCTGCGGGCGAAGATCGAGCAGTACCGGGACGAGCTGTCGGTGCTGATGATCACGTACCCGTCCACGCACGGCGTGTTCGAGGAGCATGTCGCCGACATCTGTGCCCAGGTGCACGAGGCCGGAGGGCAGGTGTACGTCGACGGGGCCAACCTCAACGCGCTGGTGGGGCTGGCCAAGCCGGGGCACTTCGGTGGGGACGTCTCGCATCTGAATCTGCACAAGACGTTCTGCATCCCGCACGGGGGCGGCGGCCCGGGGGTGGGCCCGGTGGGGGTGCGGGAGCACCTCGCGCCGTATCTGCCCAACCACCCCCTGCAGCCCGCGGCGGGGCCCGAGACCGGTGTGGGGCCGATCTCGGCGGCGCCCTGGGGTTCGGCGGGCATTCTGCCGATCTCGTGGGCGTACGTCCGGCTGATGGGCGGCGAGGGGCTCAAGCGGGCCACGCAGGTGGCCGTGCTGAGCGCCAACTACATCGCCAAGCGGCTGGAGCCGCACTACCCGGTGCTCTACACCGGGCCTGGCGGGCTGGTCGCGCACGAGTGCATCATCGATCTGCGGCCGATCAGCAAGGCGACGGGAGTGAGCGTCGACGACATCGCGAAGCGGCTGATCGACTACGGCTTCCACGCGCCGACGATGTCGTTCCCGGTGGCCGGGACGCTGATGATCGAGCCGACCGAGTCCGAGGACCTGGGCGAACTGGACCGGTTCTGCGAGGCGATGATCGCCATTCGCGGCGAGGTCGAGAAGGTCGGCGCGGGCGACTGGCCGGCCGACGACAACCCGCTGCGGAACGCGCCGCACACTGCCGCCACGCTCGGCGGGGAGTGGACGCACGCCTACACGCGCGAGGAGGCGGTCTTCCCGGCCGGGGTCTCGGCGGCCGACAAGTACTGGCCGCCGGTGCGCCGGATCGACCAGGCCTTCGGTGACCGGAACCTGGTCTGTTCCTGTCCGCCGCTGGACGCTTACCAGGAGTAATCACCCTCGGACATGCGTCGGGGCCGGTTCGCAGCAGGTTTCTGCGGGCCGGCCCCTCTTCGTCTGTTCAGCTGTTCGGGCAGTCGCTCCTGACGTCGGGAGGCTGCCCTCGTCCGTGTGCGCGGCCGTCAGGCGGCCGTCATCACCGCCGGGCGGTGCGGGGCGATGATCTGGCCGTCGGGCAGGAGCTCACCGGTGTCCTCGAAAAGGAGGACGCCGTTGCACAGCAGGCTCCATCCCTGTTCCGGGTGGTGCGCCATGAGGCGGGCGGACTCCCGGTCGGTGGAGTGAGCTGTCGGGCACGGTGGCTGGTGCTGGCACATTGGTGGGATCTTTCGCTCTGTCGTGGAGTGTGAGATGGCTGTGGTGTCTGTCCTGCGGCTCGAAGCACTGTTCATGGCCGCCCCCCGTTGTGTAAATCGGTTCGAACCCAGTGTTGCCCCACGGGCGTCAAACCGCAGGGATTTAGCCGCACCGCTTCTCACAGGTTTAAGACGCATCACCCGGGCGGCCGGTTCAGCCCAACTGGGCTGTCCCTTTGGGTGGTTCTTGGTGGCCGGATAGGGCTAGTCCGGACAGGTCGCAACCCCTTAATGGCTCGTACGAGCGTAATGCCGCGCGAAAGAGCAATGTGCCCCGTCGCCGGGAATTCGGCGACGGGGCACATGGGAAATACGGAGAGTGTCGTGCCGTGTGCTGTCAGGCGGGGGAACTGAGCAGCGGGGCCGGAGTCACCCGATGGGTCAGGACCGGGAGCAGCTCGGCGACCCGGTGCGGACGGTGGGCGGCGATGCCGGGCGGGGCCGGCGCCAGCGGGACGAGGAGGTCGGTCTCGGCGGGGTGGCCCTCGGCGCCGTCGGCGGTGATGTCGCCGTGCAGCCAGAGCGTGAGCATGTACAGCTCGGGGACGGACAGCAGACGTGCCTGGTAGGGCTGTTTCATCGTTTCGGCCTGACGCAGGGCGCGCTCGGTGGAGGCGATGTAGGGCCCTTCGAAGAAGTGCGAGAAGGCCCAGCCGTCGGGGGTCAGCATGGTCTCGGCCGCGGCCACCGCGCGGTCCCCGCAGCGGATCAGGAAGCGCCACCCGGTCAGCCGGCTGGCGGAAGCCCCCTCGGGGGTGATCCGGTCCAGGACGTGCACGGGCAGCGGAAATTCGGGAGTGGTGGGCCCCTGGGCGGCACGGAGGGACGGGGTGCGTGCCTCGCGGACGGCGGTGGGGGAACTGAGTGCGGTGAGGACGGTGCGCAGTGCGGGGGCGGGTGCCGGGGGGACATGCAGCGGCATGGTGGAACGCCTCTCGTTCGACAGGCACGGTGGCGTGAGGGCGGGGGCGGACGGCGCTGTCAGCTCTCGAAGTCTCTCGGGTCAAAGAGGCGGGGGCCGGGCCGGGTGAGGCGACGGGGGTGCGGCCTGCCGTACGTCACCTGGACGGCAGGACCCAGGGCCTGGACGCCCGACTCTCTGCCTTGTTCGCGGAGTTTATACGACACGTGTTCTCGCTGTGTTTCGTCTAACTGTTTTTCGCGTGAAGGGCAAGAGTCTCTTCGGTCGGCGTTGCGTGGTGTTTCTACCCGATTCCCGGCCCGTCGTGCGGCGATGACCTCGGTATACGCGCCGGAGGCGGTCGGCCAATTGTCGTCGGCGTTTTTCACGAGTTCGAGATTGCGCGAAACTGTCGGGGGCACCCGGACGGGACCGTCTGCCGCGCCATGCCGGACGAATGTGCCGCCGGTCACTTCGACCAGCGTAGCGGGTGACGGGAACGCGCGGGGCGTTATCGATCGCGTCGGGTGGGCATCATCCCACGTGACCCGGGACATCAGCGGCCGATCTTCGGCCTGCCCATTCGAGGAGGGACGCTTCCGATGGGGGAGAAGGTCGTGGCGGCGCCGTTCGACCTGTCCGATCGCCAGCGCTACCGCAGCAAGCTCCGGCAGTGTCTGACGGGGCTGGAGCGGCTGCTGGCCGAGAAGCGGTTCGACGGCCCGAAGAATCTGCTGGGTCTGGAGATCGAGCTGAATCTCGTCGGGCCCGACGGCATGCCGAAAATGATGAATGGGCAAGTACTCGAAAGGATCGCGAGCCGAGATTTCCAAACAGAACTCGCCATGTTCAATCTGGAAGTCAACATTGCCCCCCATCGCCTTGGTGGCCGCGTATTCGACCGGCTCGCCGAAGAGCTCCGTACATCCCTGGCATATGCCCACCGAAAGGCGAACGAGGTCGACGCGGGAATCATGATGATCGGCATTCTGCCGACGCTCGACCGTGACGACCTGGTTTCCTCCAACCTTTCCGACGTCGACCGCTACACACTGCTCAACGACCAGATCGTGGCGGCCCGTGGCGAGGACTTCGCGCTCGACATCGACGGGGTGGAGCGCCTCTCGTGCACGTCGAAGTCCATCGCTCCGGAGGCGGCCTGCACCTCGGTGCAGCTGCATCTCCAGGTCACTCCTGCTCGGTTCGCCGACGTGTGGAACGCGGCGCAGGCGATCGCCGCCGCGCAGGTCGCGATCGGCGCCAACTCGCCTTTCCTGTTCGGCCGTGAGCTGTGGCGCGAGTCGCGGCCCCCGCTGTTCACGCAGTCCACGGACACGCGCCCGCCGGAGCTCCAGGCGCAGGGTGTACGGCCGCGTACCTGGTTCGGGGAGCGGTGGATCTCGTCGGCGTACGACCTCTTCGAGGAGAACCTGCGTTACTACCCGGCGCTGCTGCCGATCTGCGACGACGAGGACCCGCTGAGCGTCCTCGATGACGGAGGTGTGCCGAAGCTCGGCGAGCTCGTGCTGCACAACGGCACCGTGTACCGCTGGAACCGCCCGGTCTACGGCATCGCGGACGGCGTTCCGCATCTTCGGGTCGAGAACCGGGTACTGCCCGCAGGGCCCACCGTCACGGACGTGATCGCCAACGCGGCCTTCTACTACGGGGTCGTCCGGGCGCTCGCCGACGAGTCGCGGCCCGTGTGGACCCGGCTGCCCTTCGAGGCCGCCGCCGCCAACTTCGACTCCGCCTGCCGGTACGGCATCGACGCGCGGCTCCAGTGGCCCCGGCGCGGTCGGTTCGGCGGCACGGCGGAGGTAGACGCGGCGCAACTCGTACGGGACGAACTGCTGCCGCTCGCCGAGGCCGGCCTGGACGCCTGGGGGGTCGAGCCCGCCGACCGGGACCTGTACCTCGGGGTGATCGAGGAACGGTGTCGGCGACGGGCCAACGGAGCGTCCTGGCAGGCGGCCACCTTCCACCGGGCGCTGGAGAAGGGGCTGTCCCGGGAGGCCGCGCTGGCCGCGACCACACGGCGCTACAGCGAGCTGATGCACCTCGGGGAGCCGGTGCACACCTGGCCGGTGGGGCTGCCGGAACCGGTGCCTCTGGGGTGATCGCCCAGGGGTGCGGCGGCGTCCCAGGTCCCGGTGCCCGCCGCTGCGATCGACTGGAGGATCACGGAGTGGATCCGGGACGGGGTCCTTGACCTCGTAGTCCGAGCCCTCCACCCGCCCCGGCGACATGCGCGGCCTCGTGCGCATGTCGCCGGGGCGGGCTGCTGAGCGCAGCCGACGGCCGGTCGTGTCGGGTGCCATGGCCCTTGCGGTCGGCGAGGTGCTCGGTCTCCTCGTCGCGGGCCCGGTCTGCCGCGGGTCGCAGGGTGGGAGCCACGACCGAGCGACGACGGGGGCGATGCGCGGGGGTCGCCGGTGTCCGCCTCAGGTTGATCGGGCAAGCTGTGACGTCCCATGACGGTGGTGTCCCTTCCTGGTGAACAGAACACGTGGCGCGGAACAGTCGTATGAGCTGCATCGGCCGCTTGGACCGTAAGGCAGGGAAAGGGGAGGCACGCCGAAGGCGGCGGGATGACACAACTGGAGGCAGGAGTGCAGGTGGAGGCGGGCGCGGTGGCTGGTTCTTTTCCCGAGGAGCCGTCGCGACGGACTCTCCGGGACGAGACGCTGTTGGTTCTGGGGCTTTCGCTCGGCGCGAGTGGTGTCTCCGCCCTGATCAGCTTTGTCGGATCGGTCACGAAACCGGGAGGCCTCAAGGATCAGGCGGCCACCCTCAACGCCTCGGCGGCGCCGGGCCGCCCATGGCTGGATCTCGCCTGGCAGCTCTTCGGCATCACGACGGCGCTGGTGCCGGTGGCGCTGGTCGCGCACTTCCTGCTGCGCGAGGGGGAGGGGCTGCGGACGCTGGGCTTCGACCGGACTCGGCCGTGGCCCGATCTCGGTCGCGGGGCCGCGATCGCGGCGGTGATCGGCAGCAGCGGAATCGCCTTCTATCTGGCGGCCCGTGGCCTCGGTTTCAACCTGACGGTAGTGCCGGAGGCGCTGCCCGAGGTGTGGTGGAAGTACCCGGTGCTGATCCTCTCGGCGGTGCAGAACGCCGTACTGGAGGAAGTGATCGTCGTCGCGTATCTGCTGCGCCGGCTGAACCAGTTGGGGTGGACCCCGGGGACGGCGCTGGTGGCCAGCTCCGTGCTGCGCGGGTCGTACCACCTGTACCAGGGCATCGGCGGGTTCATCGGCAACATGGTGATGGGGGTGGTGTTCGTGTACCTCTACCGGCGTTGGGGGCGGGTGGGTCCCCTGGTCGTGGCACATTCACTGCTCGACATCGGAGCGTTCGTGGGGTACGCGCTGCTGGCGGGGAAGGTGGGATGGCTGCCCACCGCGTGAGCGGTCTGAACGGCTCGGGTGGCTTGGGCGGAAGGGCTCCGGGGCGTACGAGGGTTTCGTACGCCCCTTACGTATGTCCTTAGGCGCCCTCAGGCGAGCAGTTCGCCGTCGATGGTCGTGACCGCTCGGCCGGTCAGCAGGGTGCGGTCGCCGCGGAGTTCTGTGCGGACCAGGCCGGTGCGGGCGGAGGCCTGGAGGCCGGTGAGGTCGGCGCGGCCGAGGCGCTCGGACCAGTAGGGGGCGAGGGCCGTGTGGGCGCTGCCGGTGACCGGGTCCTCGTCGATGCCGATCCGTGGGAAGAAGCAGCGCGAGACGAAGTCGTATCCCGCGTCGGGGTTGTCGGCGCGGGCGGTGGCGATGACACCGCGTTCCGAATGGCCGGCGAGGGCCTTGAGGTCGGGGGTGAGACCCATGACCGTCTTCTCGTCGGCGACCTCGATCAGCAGGTCGCCGACGCTCGGGCCGGTGTCGAAGGTCGCGAGCGGCTCGGCGCCCAGGGCCTCCGCGACCCCGGCGGGAGGCTCGACGCGGATGAGGGGGGCGGTGGGGAAGTCGAGGGTGATCGAGCCGTCCTCGTGGGGTGTCGCGCTGAGGACACCGCTGAGAGTGGCGAATCGTACGGGTCCTGTGTGGGTGCCCGTGGTGTGCAGGACGTGGGCCGTGGCGAGCGTGGCGTGACCGCACATCGCGACCTCGGTGGCCGGGGTGAACCAGCGCAGCGCCCAGTCGGCGTCGCCGCCCTCGGGCAGGCGGTGGGCGAACGCCGTCTCGGCGTGGTTGACCTCCAGGGCGATCCGCTGGAGCCGGGTGTCGTCCGGGAAGGCGTCGAGGAGCATGACGCCGGCCGGGTTGCCGGCGAACGGGCGGTCGGTGAAGGCGTCGACGATTCGAATGCGCATGGAACGACGCTAGACGGGCGGCGGCGTGGCGGACCAAGGCCAATTTCCGGGTGCTGGCCCTGGTTCGGCGGCCAGTGGCCTCGGGTGGACTCATCGCACAGGGGCGGAGGCGTCCGCCGGGCGCTGTGGAGTGTCAGGCTGCCGCCGGGCGTACCAGGCCGGACTCGTACGCGAAGACCACCGCCTGCACGCGTGCGCGTGCGCCGATCTTGGCGAGGATGCGGCTGACGTGGGACTTGACCGTCGTCGGTGAGATGCACAGGCGCGTGGCGATCTCGGTGTTGGACCAGCCGGCGGCGACCGCGGTCAGGACGTCGCGTTCGCGCCTGGTGAGTGCGTGGAGCTCGGTTTCCCGTTCCAGCGAGCCGAGGGTGCGCTCGTGCCGGACGGTGTCGATGAGCGCGCGGGTGAGGCTGGGGGTGGTGACGGCGTCTCCCGCGGCCACGATACGGACGGCAGCGGTCAGTTCTTCGGGGGTGGCGTCCTGGGGAAGGAACCCGCCGGCTCCGGCCCGCAGGGCCGCGTAGGCGTACCGCTCGTGGTCGGTGGGGGTCAGGACCAGTACGCGCGGCGAGCGTCCCGCGATTCTCGCGGGCTCGGAGACCGGAAGCAGGGTGGGGGGCCGGCTGATGCGGCGGATGACGTCGACACCGTCCGTGTCGACCACGAGGCTGTCCATCAGGACGACGTCGGGTCCGAGCGCGGCGCTCATGCGAACCGCTTCGGGGCCGCCCGTCGCCTCGCCGACGACGGTCAGGTCGGGCTCTGCCGCGAGGAGCATGCGCAGGCCGAGACGCTGCAGGGACTGACGGTGTACGACGAGTACGGAGGCCATGACGGGCACTCTCCTTGTACGAAACTGTTTCGTTCACTTCGTTGGCGTCAGCCTAGCCCTCACTGCTATCGAAACGTCTTCGTTTCTACTGTGGCCTGGGTCACTTCTTCGTGGGGGTTGTCGTACGAGCTATTCCGATATATCGTTGACGCATCGCGACAGATCAACGACAAGACAACGAATGGAGTGGTTGCGATGCGTTCCCATGGAGAGGAATTCGGTCCGGGCTTCGGTCCCGGACACGCACACGGTCATGGCGGCCCCCGCGGCTTCGGGCGGGGCGGCTTTGAGGGGCGGCGAGCCGCCTTCGGTCCCTTCGGGCCCGGTTTCGGTGGTCCCGGCGGTCCTGGCTTCGGTCCGGGTCCCTGGGGCGGGCGCGGCGGCCGGGGCGGACCGCGGGGCAGGGCACGGCGCGGAGATGTCCGCGCGTCGATCCTGGCCCTGCTGAAGGACCGGCCCATGCACGGCTACGAGATGATCCAGGAGATCGCCGAGCGCAGTGGAGGGGCGTGGAAGCCCAGCCCCGGCTCGGTCTACCCCACGCTTCAGCTGCTGGAGGACGAGGGCCTGATCGCCAGCGAGAGTGAGGGCGGCAAGAAACTGTTCTCGCTCACCGAGCCTGGTCGCACGGCGGCCGACGAGGGCCCCGACGCGCCCTGGGAAGAGGCCGGGCGCAGTGTCGACTGGGAGGCGCTGAACGACATCCGACAGGCCGGCTTCGGCCTGATGGAGGCCTTCGGTCAGGTCTGGAAGACGGGCAGCAAGGAGCAGCGCGAGAAGGCGCTCACCGTGATCAACGAAGCGCGCAAGAAGCTGTATCTGATCCTCGCCGACGAGGACTGATGGGTCGTTCTCGGAGACGCGGCCGCTCCGGCGGCTCGTCCCCCAGTGCGCGAAGGCGCCCCGCGGAAGTGTCCGCGGGGCGCCTTCGCGCTGTGGTGGGTTCAGCTCACCAGGCCGGCAAGTTTGCGCAGGGACTCGTTCAGGGCGGCCGTACCCGAGTCCTTCAGTTTGCCGGCCATCAGGGAGACGGCCGCGCCGGTGAACTCGCCGTCTATACGGACCGTCGTGGCGTCGCCGTCGGGGGCGAGGGTGTAACGCGTGGCGACGCTCACCGCCATCGGGCCCTTACCCCGAATGGCCAGCGTGCGGGCGGTCTCCAACTCCTCGATGGTCCACTCGACCTCGGCCGGGAAGCCCATCAGCTTCATGTTCTCCTCGAAGGTGCCGCCGACCGCCAGTGCGGAGGGGCCGCCCTTCGGGAAGCTCGTGTGGGTCGCGTTCCACGCTCCGTACGCCGACCAGTCGGTCAGTTGAGCCCAGATCTTCTCCGCCGGTGCCTGGATGCGTGCCTCCGCGCTTATTTCGGCCATGCGACCACCTCTGTGTCTCGGGCTGCGGTGTCGCGGAACGTAGCCGTAAGGGCTGGAACATTCAATACTGACGGGTCGTCAGAAATGAAGTTGCGGCGAACAGGCGGGCGGAACGGGCTCAGTCGACCCGCCGTATCGCTGCCGCGTCGAACAGGTCCCACGCGCGCGGGAAGGGGCCTTCGTCGTGACAGTGCCACGCCTCCCAGAACAGGTCGGCGAGCAGCGCGTCCTCCGGGGCGTACACCCGGTACACGTACTGTCTGCCGTCCGTGGCCTGCAGCGCCACCAGCCAGCACCTGCTCTCCATGTTGGTCTGGGACGTGCGAGGGGGTGCCCTGGTTGCGACGGGGCGTGGAGAAGGGGAGCTCGTGCCCCTTGCGTCGACTTCGTGTCGGAGCGGCGTGATGTCATCCGTAAGGAGGAGATTCCGCACGCGATGCCCACCCTTCGTGGGACGCGGGAATGGTGCGCAGCGGGGATGACCGGATCCGCGGGGACTGATGGGGTGGGGGATGTGCAACCCAGTATTCCCCGGCAGTCGACCACTGAGCACGGTGTGAACCGCGTGGACAACGATGCCAGGCTCACCACAGAGCTGGCAGCGGTGGTCGCCGGTGCGCGCAGACGGGCGCTGCGGGACGGGGACCGGCAGATCGACACGGCCCATCTGCTGCACACCCTCCTGGAGTCCGATCCCGAGGTGCGGGTGGTGTTCGAGGGCGGCGACCCGCAGGTCGCGCGGCTGCTCGGCTATCTCGGGCAGCGCAGCATCGGCTACGGGCTGCGCTGGCAGAGCTCGGTCGAGGACTCCGGGGCCCTGCCCGTGCTGCCGGGGGCGGCGGGTACGACGGGCTGGTCGCCGGTCGCGGCGGGCGCGCTGGCGGAGGCGTGCGAGCGGGCCGGGCGACGCGGCGACGCACGCGCCGGCGGGGTCGATCTGCTCGCGGCGATCGTCGGGGATCCGCACTCCCGGGCCGTCGAGGTGCTGGGGCGCGGTGGCGTCGACGCGGGAGAACTGCTGGCGCGGCTGCAGCAGGTCGAGCTGATGGCGGCGGGGTGGGAGGAGTACGCCGGGGGCGTGGACGGCGGCGGCTGAGGAGGCGTAGCAGCTCGACGCACCCTGCGGGCACGTCCAGTCCATGAGACAGGTGTCAATGGGGGTGACGGTCATGTCGTCGCCTGCCATCATGTGCCCGTGCGTACGTCAGCGAGCGGTGAGGTCGGTCGGGGCAGGGGTGTCGGGCTCGGGCTCGCACTGGTGTCGGCGGTCGCGTTCGGAGGGTCCGGGGTCGCGGCCAAGCCGTTGATCGAGGCGGGCCTCGATCCGCTGCACGTGGTGTGGCTGCGCGTGACGGGCGCGGCTCTTGTGATGCTGCCCCTGGCCGTACGGCATCGCGCGCTGGTGCGCCGGCGGCCCGCGCTGCTCGCCGGGTTCGGCCTGCTCGCCGTGGCCGGCGTCCAGGCCTGCTACTTCGCCGCGATCTCCCGCATCCCCGTCGGGGTCGCCCTGCTCGTCGAGTACCTCGCACCCGCGCTCGTGCTGGGCTGGGTGCGGTTCGTGCAGCGGCGGCCCGTGACACGCGCCGCCGCTCTCGGTGTCGTCCTCGCGGTCGGCGGGCTCGCCTGTGTCGTCGAGGTGTGGTCGGGGCTCAGCTTCGACGCGATGGGGCTGCTGCTCGCCCTCGCTGCCGCCTGCTGCCAGGTCGGCTACTTCGTGCTGTCCGACCAGGGCAGCGACGCGGGCGACGAGGCACCGGATCCGCTCGGTGTCATCGCGTACGGGCTCCTGGTCGGCGCCCTCGTGCTGACCGCCGTGGCGCGTCCGTGGCGCATGGACTGGTCGGTGCTGGCGGGCACCGCGCACATGGACGGCACGCCCGTCGCGGCCGGGCTGCTGCTGGGTTGGCTCGTGCTGGTCGCCACGGTCGTCGCGTACGTCACGGGTGTGCTCGCCGTGCGGCGCCTCTCGCCGCAGATCGCCGGAGTCGTGGCCTGTCTGGAGGCGGTCATCGCCACCATGCTGGCCTGGGTGCTGCTGGGCGAGCATCTGTCGGCGCCGCAGATCGTCGGGGGCGCGGTGGTGCTCCTGGGCGCGTTCATCGCGCAGTCCTCGGCGCCCGCCAAGGGGTCGGCGGAGCCGGTCGCCCGGGGACCCGAAAAGGAAGTGGCGGCCCGTCACACCGCCGCATAGAGTCGCGATCATGCACGCACACGCACTCGTCCTTCCGCCTCCGGCCGCCTGAGGCGGGCTCCCCGGAGAATCTGTCCGACGTATCGCCGTCGGGCTGAACGGTGCTGCCCGCAGACGAAGTCCGAGGACCCCGCGGAGCCCTGAGGGCCCGGGTCCTTTCGTCAACTTCCGCGCGGCGAACGGCCTTTGGGCCTGTCTCCGCGCGTCTGCGGAGAGACTCCCGTGTCGAAAACCGTTACCGGCCTGCCCATCGGGCGAGGCCTGCTCCTCCTGACCGTCGCCGGTGCCGCCTGGGGCACCGCGGGCGCTGCCGCCTCCCTCGTCTACCGGGTGAGCGACATGGGCCCCGTCGCCCTCTCCTTCTGGCGCTGCGCGGGCGGCTTCGTGCTGCTGTTCCTCGCCCGGTCACTGCGTCGCCGTACGGCCGTCAGGCCCGAACCCGGGCGTCGAAAGGCCCTGCGCGCCGGGGTCACCGGCTTCTCGCTCGCCGTGTTCCAGACCGCGTACTTCGCGTCCGTCCAGGCCACCGGCCTCGCGGTCGCCACCGTCGTCACGCTGGGCGCCGGGCCCGTCCTCATCGCACTGGGCGCCCGGCTGACCATGGGCGAGCGGCTGGGGGCGGGCGGGACCGTCGCCGTCGCCGGGGCGCTCACCGGGCTCGCGGTGCTGGTGCTGGGCGGCGGCGGTGCCCAGGTGCGGCCGTCGGGTGTCGCATGGGCCATGGTGTCGGCGGTCGGGTACGCCGTGATGACCCTCCTCACCCGGTGGTGGGGGCGGGACGGCGGAGTGGACGCGTTCGGTACGTCCGTCCGCGCCTTCGGCGTAACGACGCTGTGCCTGCTGCCGTTCGGGCTCGCCGAGGGGCTCCTGCCGCACACCGGCGACGGCCTGCGGCTCGTCGAGCTTCTGGTGTACGTCGCTGCCGTGCCGACCGCGCTGGCATACGGGCTGTACTTCGCCGGGGCGGCGGTCGTCCGCTCGGCGACCGTTTCCGTGGTCATGCTCCTGGAGCCGGTGAGCGCGGCGGTCCTCGCCGTCACGTTGCTCGGCGAGCGGCTGACGGTGGCGACCGTCGTGGGCACCCTGCTGATGCTGGGCGCGGTGGCGGGGCTGGCGGTGGCGGAGACGTGGGGTGCCGGTGCGAACGGTGGTGCGGAGCGACGGGCGGAGCCAGGCGGGGCGTTCGGCTGAGACTCAGCCGGCCTGCAAGGTGTCCTTCGCGTCGCCGATCGTGTCGAGTTCCGCGACGGCGTCCGCCGGCAGCGTCAGGTCCGCGGCGGCGATGTTCTCGCGCAGGTGGGCGCGTGAGGAGGTGCCGGGGATGATGACGATGCTCGGCGAACGCTGGAGCAGCCAGGCCGGGGCGACCTGCTGCGGCGAGGCGTCGAGGCGGGCGGCGACGTCGGTGAGGGTCTGTGACTGGAGCGGGGTGAAGCCGCCGAGCGGGAAGAAGGGGGCGAAGGCGATGTTCTCCGCCGCGCACCGCTGGACGCCGACGCGACCCGCTACCTGGTCGGAGCAGCACAGCGATGTGCCGGGCGTCGATGAGAAGAGCATCGCCGGACTGTGACGCCCGTCCGCTCCGGCTACAGCCCGCGTCTGCGCCGCTGAACCGCCAGCGCCCCCGCGTCCCGTGGCCCGCCCCGCGAAGCGAGCCCCGCCGCGATGCGGTCCTGGACCTCCGTCGGCTTCTTCTCGGCGTACTTGAACTTGGCCCGTACGTCGGTCACTTCGAGCCTGATGCCACGGATACCGGCCAGCATCCGCCCGAACGGGGACTCGCCCGCTGCCACTCGCGCCGAGCCGCCTTCCGGCTGGAAGTGGCTCATCTGGCGGTTGAGCAGGGCGGCCTTCTCCGCCGGGTCGTCCACGACGTGGGCGGTGCAGCGGAGTTGGACCGCCGCGTAGAAGCTCGTCGGCGTCCCGTGCTCGGACGGGTCGTCCGGCGCGGCCTGCCACGGTCCGGGGACGAACGTGTAGTCGTCGACCACGCTGAGCAGGACGACCGGGTTCCTTTCCAGCGCGGGCCAGAGCGGGTTGGGACGGGCCAGATGGGTCACCGCCTCGGCGCGCTCGGCGTCGTACGCGAAGTGCAGCGGCTGCACGTACGGCGCCTCGCCCGGCAGGCCGTTGACGGCGAGCTGGCCGAAGTCGTGGGCGGCCAGCCACTGTTGCCATTCCGCGTCGTCGCGCGGCGCGTCCCATGGGTGGATCAGCATCGGGATCAGCGTGCCCTGAGATAGTCGGGGAGCTGGGTTCCGGGCGCCAACTCCGCGTCTGCGACCGGGGTTTCGTAGCCCTTGCGCAGCGGGACCACGCCGGCCCAGTGAGGGAGCGCGAGGTCCTCGGGCTCGTCGTTGACCCCGCCCGTGCGCGTCTTCGCGGAGACCTCGTCGAGGTCGATGCGGATCACGGCGGTGGCGGCCAGTTCCTTGGCGTTGGCGGGCCGGGAGTCGGCCGAGCGGCCGGCGACGACATTGTCGACCAGGACGTCCAGGGCGAGGCGCTTCTCATCCGGGTCCGTCACCTGGTGGGCGATGCCGTGGACGACCACCGAGCGGTAGTTGATCGAGTGGTGGAAGGCGGACCGGGCCAGGATCAGCGCGTCCACGTGCGTGACCGTCAGGCAGACCGGCAGACCGGGGTCGGCCCGGCCCGTCATCAGCAGCGGGCGCGAGCCCGTCGACCCGTGCACATAGAGGCGCTCGCCGAGCCGCGCGTACAGCGTCGGCAGCACGATCGGCGCGCCGTCCCGGACGAACCCGAGGTGGCATACATAGCCCTCGTCGAGGATCGCGTGCACCGACTCCTTGTCGTACGAGGCCCGGTCGGCGGAGCGGGTGGGGACTGTGCGGTCGGTCCGGGCATAGGTGTCGGTGGTGGGCTGCTGGGGCGGCTGGCCGGCTCCCTGCGGTTGCGTCGGCGTTGCTTCCTGTATGGCGTCCTGAGTGTCCTGCGCGTCCTGTGTGGTCCCCGACATTCCGGTCTCCTTGCGGTGAACTATTGCACTAGTGCATAATCGATGTTGTGCTAGGAGAATATCCGATCCAAGGCCGGGGCGCAGCAGAGATTTCCGCGAGCGTCGAACGCGCGGTGGGTGCCGGGGAGCTGGAGCCCGGGCAACTGCTGCCGCCCATGCGGGAGTTGGCGGAGCGGCTCGGGGTGAATCCCAATACCGTCGCCGCCGCCTATCGCACGCTGCGCGAACGAGGGGTCATCGAGACCCATGGGCGGCGCGGCAGCCGGGTGCGCTCCAAGCCGGCCACCACCGGGCGCGAGTACATCCGGGTGGAGGTGCCGCCCGGGGTACGGGACGTGGCGCACGGCAACCCCGATCCGGAGCTGCTGCCGTCACTGGCGGCGGCGTTCGCGGCCGCCGGCGAGCAGGGCGACCGGGCGCCGGTGCTCTACGGAGACGCCACCGTGGAACCGGAGCTGGCCCGGATCGCCCGCGCCGACCTCGACGCCGACGGCGTGCCGGACGGCCCCCTCGCCGTCACCTCCAGTGCGCTGGACGGCATCGAGCGCGTCCTCGCCGTACACCTCAAACCCGGTGACACCGTCGCCGTCGAGGACCCCGGATGGGGCGGGCTGCTGGACCTCGTGCCGGCGCTCGGGCTGCGCATGGTGCCGGTGGGAGTCGACGACGAGGGACCGCTCGCCGAAGGCGTACGGCAGGCGCTGGCGGCCGGGGCGCGGGCGCTGATCATCACGGACCGGGCGCAGAACCCGACGGGAGCCGTAGTGAGCGCCACGCGCGCGCGTGCCCTGCGTGCCGTGCTCCGGGAGCACCCGGAGACCCTGCTCGTCGAGGACGACCACGGCTACCGGATCGTCGACCAGCCCCTCCATCCGCTGGCCGGGGTCACCCGGCACTGGGCGTTCGTCCGCTCGGTCGCCAAGGCGTACGGCCCCGATCTGCGCCTCGCCGTCCTCACGGGGGACGCCGTCACCGTCGACCGGGTCCTGGGGCGCCAGCGGCTCGGGCCGGGATGGGTCAGCCGACTGCTGCAACGGGCGGTCGTACGACTGTGGTCCGATGACGCGCTGGACGCGCGCGCGGTGGCCTCGGCGTACGGGCGGCGCCGGGACGCGCTGATCGACGCGCTCGCGCGGCGCGGGGTCGCCGCCCACGGGCGCAGCGGACTGAACGTGTGGATCCCGGTCCCGGACGAGACCGGCGCGGTCGCCCGGCTGCTGCACGCCGGTTGGGCCGTCGCCCCCGGCGCGCGCTTCCGGATGAACGCCCCGTCCGGTATCCGGGTGACCGTCGCGACGCTGACCCGGGAGGAGACGGGGCCGCTGGCGGACGCGATCGCCGCTGCGGTGGGACCGGCGCCCGCGCGGACCTACGTCTGAGTGGCTCCGGCGATGTCCGGTGCGGCTCGGTAGCGTCCAAGGCGCGCGCGGGTGTGTCGCTCCGCGGCGGTGATCGAGCAGGGCGATCAAGTGGGGCGACCAGCCGCGACGGACCCACGGACGGCGCACCGGAGTCCCTGCGGCGCGCTGGGCGCGCGTCTACGTCCGAGGCTCGGTCCGACGGTGGCGGGGGCCGGCCTGGGTGAGCGCCGCCCCGGCCAGCACCACGACCGCGCCGATCGGTGTCGACCAGGTCAGGGTTTCGCCGAGCAGGGTGACGCCCGCGATCGTGGCGATGACGGGGATGAAGTACGTGACCATCTGGGCGGTCGTCGGGCCTGTCTCGGCGACCAGCCCGTACTGGAGCAGCATCGCGAAGCCCGTGCCCAGTGCGCCGAGGGCGACGATCGCGAGCAGCGGCCCGAGCGGGAGGTCGTCGGGTATCCCGGTGAACAGGGGGGTGACCACGGCCAGTTGGAGGGTGGCCAGCAGCAACTGGGCGCCACTGAGCGACAGATGGGAGTGGCTCGAACCCGCCAGAGTGCGGCGGACGTAGATCCAGCCGATCGGGTAGCTGAGCGAGGCCAGCAGAGCCAGCACCGTGCCCGTCGCGTCCAGGCCGTGGAAGCCCTGCCAGGCGCCGAGAACGGTCAGCACGCCTATGAAGCCCAGGCCGAGACCGGCCACCCGCACCCGCGTCGGACGGTCCTCCGAGAGTGCGACCAGGGACAGGGCCATGCCCCACAGCGGCGAGGTCGCGTTGCAGATGCCGGCGAGGGTCGACGGGATCGTCAGCTCCGCGTAGGCGAACAGCGAGAACGGCAGCGCGTTCAGCAGGAGCGCGGCCACCGTGAGATGTCCCCAGGTGCGTATGGAGCGCGGCAACCGCTCCCGCTTCACGACCAGCGCCGCAGCCAGGACCGCCGTGCCGAACAGCAGTCGGCCGAAGGTGACCTGGAACGGCGCGAACCCCTGGGTACCGACCTTGATCAACAGAAAGCTGAAGCCCCAGATCAGGGACAGCACCCCGAATCGGACGCGCCAGTCCAGAGCGGGGCGGTGGCGGGCCGGGGGAGGGGTGGGCGCGGGCGTGGGTGCCGCAGTTGTGGGCTTCTGGGTGGTGGGGCGGCTCATACTTCTACGATCCCGGAGTTGATCTCGTAGCACAAGCGAGTATTTGTTCGTTCTATCTCGTAGTATCGCTTACATGTTGAACCTGGAGCGCCTGCGCACCCTCGACGCCCTCGCACGGCACGGCTCGGTCAGCGGGGCGGCCGAGGGGCTGCATGTGACGACGTCGGCCGTCTCACAGCAGATGTCCAAGCTGGAGCGGGAAGTGGGGCAGCAGCTCCTCGCCAAGAACGGGCGGGGCGTACGGCTCACCGACGCCGGACAGCTGCTCGCCGACCATGCCGCGCGCATCCTGTCCCAGGTCGAGCTGGCCCAGTCGGACCTTGAGGCGCAGCGCGGGCAGGTGGTGGGCGAACTACGGCTGTCGGCGTTTCCGACCGCCGCGCGCGGACTGTTCCCGGCCGCGCTCGCGATGCTGCGTGCGGAGCACCCCGGGTTGCGGTTGCGCTCGTGCGAGCTCGAACCGGAGGCCGGGGTCGCCGGGGTGGTGTGCGGGGACCTGGATCTGGCGGTCGTGCTCGACTGGTACAACAAGCCGATGCCGCTGCCCGACGGTCTGGTGAAGGCGGCGATCCTCGACGACCCGGCGGACGTGGCGATGCCGGTCGGTCATCCGCTCGCCGGCCGGCGCGAGGTGGACCTCGGGGAGTTCGCCGAGGACGAGTGGATCACGTGGGGCGAGGGCGAGTTCTGCCACGAGTGGCTGATGTTCACGCTGCGCTCCAAGGGGGGCGAGCCGTGCGTCGGGCATCGGGCGGCGGAGACGCACACGCAGCTGGCGCTGGTCGCGGCGGGGCTCGGCGTGTGCATCGCCCCGTTGCTGGGCCGGCACCCTGTGCCCGCCGGAGTCGTCACCGTCCCGCTGCGGCAGCGTGTGCGTCGGCATGTGTACGTGGTCTGGCGCGCGGATGCGGATCGACGGCCGTCGATCCGTGCGGCGGTCGAGGCGTTGCGGGTGGTGGGGCGGGGGGTGGGCGTGGGGTGAGGTGCGCTCCGCGGGGGTGGCGGGTGGGGGTGCGCGTGGTGAGGGTTCGCCCCCGCCACCCTTACCCGTCCCGTTCCTGGGGGCTGCGCCCCCAGACCCCCGCTACGGCCCTGAACGGGCCTTGTCCTCAAACGCCGGACGGGCTGGATTCACTGTGCCGGGAGCTTGCTGAAGTCCCAGGAGACGATCTTTTCCGGGGTGAGGCGTATCCATGCGTGTCTGCCGTCGTGGGGCATCTCGTCCAGGCGGAAGTTCTTGCGGGCGAACAGCGTTTCCGGGACATCCAGTTCGGCGCGCAGTTCCCCGGTGCGCGGGGACTCGCCGACGAACTCGACGGCGCCGGACAGTTCGACGCCGCGCAGGTCGTCGTACTCCTCGCCCGTGTCGACGACGATCGCGACCCGCGGGTCGCGGCGCAGGTCGGTCCAGCGCTTGCTGCGGACCACCGAGTACAGCCACATCGAGGTGCCGTCCCAGGCGAACCACAGCGTGCTCACATGCGGAGCGCCCTCGGCCGACACGGTCGCGACCCGGCAGGTGCGCTGGGTCGTCAGGAACTCGTCCAGCTCGCCCGGCGTCATCATGATCTTCCGGCCGCGGCGCTGAGTGGCGGTCATGCGATCCCCCTCTTGTTCTCTCACGTCGTGTCAGAGGTGATCCTCTGACATCACGTCAGAAAAGAAAACGGTCCGTCTTCCGCCCGTACGCGACGGGCACTAGTCTCACCCGCCCATCCATACTGTCCGCGACCAGGGAACGCCATGCCGTCGTACGAACAGCTCAGCGAACTCCTCGACCCCGCGACTACGGTCCTGCTCACCGTCGAGTGCCAGCAGGGCGTCGTCGGACCGGACAGCGCCCTGCCCGAACTCGCCGAGGAAGCGCGGTCGTCAGGGGCGCTCGCCCAGGTCGCGAGGTTGGTCGCCGCCGCTCACGAGACCGGCGTCCAGGTGATCCACGCCATCGCCGAACGCCGTTCGGACGGCCGGGGTGCGAACCACAACGCACGCCTGTTCCGCGCCGCCGAACGGCTTCCCGTCCAGCAGCTCTCGGGCACCACCGCGGTGCGTGTCGCACCGCCGATCGAGGTCGCCGACGAGGACTTCGTCGTACGGCGGCTGCACGGCCTGTCGCCGATCCAGGGCACCGACGTCGACGCCCTGCTGCGCAACCTGGGTTGCCGCACGCTGATCGTGACCGGGGTCTCGGCCAACGTCGCGATTCCCAACGCCGTGTTCGACGCCGTGAACCGTGGATACACCGTCGTCGTGCCCGGGGACGCCATCGCGGGGGTGCCCTCCGACTACACCCCCGCGATGATCCGCAACACCCTTGCGCTGGTCGCCACGGTCGCGACCACCGACGAGGTGCTGGCCTGCCTCAAGCGGCCTCGCCGCGCCGGGCGAGGGTGGGAGTGAGGGTCAGGCGAGCGTGATGGAGCCCTCGGACACCTTGATCGACTCGGCGGCCAGCGCCTTGGTCGCCGGGCCCTTCTTCACGCTGCCGTCCGCGACCGAGAACTCGCTGTTGTGGCACGGACAGGTGATCACGCCGTTGGTGATGCCGGTCACCGCACAGCCCGCGTGCGTGCACTTCGACGAGAACGCCTTGTAGGTGCCCGCCGTCGGCTGCGTGACCACCACACCCTGGTCCGCGAATATCTTGCCGCCGCCCTCCGGGATGTCGGAGGTCTTCGCGAGGGCGGTGCCGGCAGCGGCGCCCTGTTCGGTGGCGGAGTCCGACGAGTCGTCCTCCGACCCGCACGCGGTCAGCGCGACGGAGAGCCCCGCCGCGCCGGCCGCCGCCATGACCGTACGACGAGCCGGTCCCGATACGGGCTGAAGCGAGGCGCTGCTCATGCTGGCGTTTCCTTCCGCAGGCGTTTCCTGATCCGTATGAAGATACGAACCCTGCGCGCGCGCCGTTCAGGCGGTCCGGGTATCCGGCCGCGAACGCCCCAGTAACCTGGGGCGATGCTCAAGGAAGTCACCGCGACCCGCTACATCACGCCCCTGCGTGAGGGCGGTTCGCTGCCGGGGCTCGTCGAGGCCGACGATCTCGGGACGTATGTCATGAAGTTCACCGGCGCGGGACAGGGCCGTAAGACGCTTGTCGCCGAGGTCGTCTGCGGTGGACTGGCCCGGCGGCTGGGGCTGCGGGTGCCGGGGCTGGTGACGGTCGCCCTCGACCCGGTGCTGGGCCTCGGCGAGCCCGACCAGGAAGTGCAGGGGCTGCTCAGGTCCAGCGGCGGCACCAACCTCGGTATGGACTTCCTGTCGGGGGCGGTCGGCTTCGACCCCCTTGCCTTCGAGGTGAGCGCCGAGGAGGCCGGGCGGGTGGTGTGGTTCGACGCGCTCGTCAACAACGTCGACCGGTCCTGGCGCAACCCCAACCTGCTGATGTGGCACGGAGACCTGTGGCTCATCGACCACGGCGCGACGATGATCTGGCACCACCACTGGCCCGGCGCCCGGACCTCCGCCGCCAAGCCGTACGACGTCTCCGAGCACGCGCTCGCGCCGTTCGGCCCGGACATCGCCTCGGCCGCCGCCGAACTGGCGCCGCTGGTCACCGAGGAGCTGCTCGCCGAGGTCACCGCCGAGATCCCCGACGCGTGGCTCGCGGACGAACCAGGCTTCGACTCGCCGGACGCGCTCCGGCGGGCCTACGCGGAGCCGCTCCTCGCGCGCGCCGCGGTCATCCACGAGCGCGTCAAGGGCATCCAGGGCATCGAGGGGGAGAAGTGAGTGAGCGGGACGTCTTCGAGTACGCGCTGCTGAGGGTCGTACCGCGGATCGAACGCGGTGAGTGCTTCAACGCCGGCGTCCTGGTGTACTGCCGTGCCAAGTCCTTCGTCGCGGCGCGAACACATCTGGACGAGGGCAAGCTGCGGGCCCTGGACCCCCAGGCCGACGTGGTCGGGGTGCGGGCCGCGCTGGGTGCCGTGGAAGGGGTCTGTGCGGGCGGGAAATCCGCGGGTCAGGCGGCTGTGGATGATGCCGGGCGGCGCTTTCGCTGGCTGATCGCGCCGCGCTCGACGGTGGTCCAGCCGGGGCCCGTGCACACGGGTCTCACCGCTGATCCGGGGGCCGAGGTGGAGCGACTGCTCGACCTGCTGGTCAGGTAATGGCTCACACCGGAGTGACATGCCGTTGACACCGGGTGCCAGGACTTCTAGCGTCACGTGTACTGAAGGTACTAAGCGGTCGCTCACCTGAGGGCGTACCGTGGGCCGCAGGCTTTTCAAGGGCGAGGAGAACCAGCAATGTCCACCACAGAGCAGCGGGTCGCCGTGGTCACCGGCGGTGCGCGCGGCATCGGCGCCGCGACCGCCGTACGACTGGCGGCGGAGGGCCGCGCCGTCGCGGTGATCGACCTCGACGAGGCCGCCTGCAAGGACACCGTGGAGAAGATCACCGCCGCCGGTGGCAAGGCGATCGCCGTCGGCTGCGACGTCTCCGACGAGGCTCAGGTCGCGGCCGCGGTCACGCGTATCGCCGAGGAGCTGGGCGGACCCACGATCCTCGTCAACAACGCGGGCGTCCTGCGCGACAACCTGCTCTTCAAGATGAGCGTGTCCGACTGGGACACGGTCATGAACGTGCACCTGCGCGGCGCCTTCCTGATGTCGAGGGCCTGTCAGAAGTACATGGTGGACGCCAAGTTCGGCCGGATCGTCAACCTGTCCTCGTCCTCCGCCCAGGGCAATCGCGGCCAGGTCAACTACTCCGCGGCCAAGGCCGGTCTCCAGGGCTTCACCAAGACCCTCGCCCTCGAACTCGGCAAGTTCGGCGTCACCGCGAACGCTGTCGCCCCCGGCTTCATCGCCACCGACATGACCGCCGCCACCGCCGAACGCGTCGGCATGGGCTTCGAGGACTTCAAGGCCGCAGCCGCGACCCAGATCCCCGTGCAGCGCGTAGGCAACCCGGACGACATCTCCAACGCGATCGCCTTCTTCACGGGCGAGGCCGCCGGATTCGTCTCCGGCCAGGTGCTGTACGTCGCCGGCGGACCGCTCGACTAGGACCGGGGAACAGGAACATGACGACTGTGGAACTCTCGGGCAAGGTCGCCCTCATCACCGGCGCCAGCCGGGGAATCGGCTACGGCATCGCCGAGGCGCTGCTCGCGCGCGGTGACCGGGTGTGCATCACCGGACGAAACGAGGACGCGCTCAAGGAGGCCGTCGAAACACTCGGTGCCGACCGGGTCATCGGCGTGGCCGGCAAGGCCCACGACGAGGCCCACCAGGCCGTCGCCGTCGAACGCACCCTGGAGGCGTTCGGACGCGTCGACTTCCTCGTCAACAACGCCGGTACGAACCCGGTGTTCGGGCCGATCGCCGACCTCGACCTCAACGTGGCGCGCAAGGTCTTCGAGACCAACGTCGTCTCGGCGCTCGGCCTCGCCCAGAAGACCTGGCACGCCTGGCAGAAGGAGAACGGCGGCGCGATCGTCAACATCACGTCCGTTGCCGGCCTCTCGGCCTCGCCGTTCATCGGCGCGTACGGCATCAGTAAGGCCGCGATGGACAACCTGACGCTGCAACTGGCGTACGAGTACGCGCCCCGGGTGCGGGTCAACTCGATCGCGCCGGCCGTTGTGAAGACGAAGTTCGCGCAGGCGCTCTACGAGGGCCGGGAGGAGGAGGCGGCCGCCGCCTACCCGCTCGGCCGGCTCGGCGTACCCTCCGACATCGGCGGCGCCGCCGCGTTCCTGACCTCGTCCCAGGCCGACTGGATCACCGGCCAGACGCTCGTGGTCGACGGCGGTATCTTCCTCAAGGCCGGACACGGCTGACGTACCCGTACGGAGTGGGGCGGGCGTTCGTCGGGAGACGGGCGCCCGCGTCGGTTCGGCGGCGCCGATTTTTACGTCTGCTTTGCCATTTACCGGAAGATGAGTGGCGAAAGGTCTCTATGTCGGCCACTGCAAACTTATGCGCCGCAGCTGACAGAAAAAGCTCCGGTGTCGACGTCCGAGGTCACACGGCCCGATGACGGTGCTGTCCGATACGCGCTGATCAAGTGGCCTGCCAGGAAGCTGGACCACCCGGTGGGGCACTGCGGTATGGTCTGCCGACCGTTGGCTTGGTATGGCAGATCGAGGAGCGTGCACGTGTTCAACCGGAACCGGGGCCTGCGGCAGCTGGCGACAGCCGCGTCCATATCCATGGTCGCCGGATGCGGAGTCTTCTCCTCCGACTCCTCCAATGAGGGGAAGTCGATCGTGGTGGGGACGACCAGTGAGCCCAGCACACTGGACCCGGCGGCCTCCTGGGACAACTCGTGGGAGCTGTTCCGCAACGTTCACCAGACCCTGCTCAACTTCGAGACCGGCGGGTCCGAGCCCAAGCCCGACGCCGCCAAGAGCTGCGCGTTCACCGACAGTTCGAGCACGGTGTACAGCTGTGAGCTGCGCGAGGGCCTTGAGTTCTCGGACGGACACGAACTGGACGCGAAGGCCGTCAAGTACTCCATCGACCGGATCAAGACGATCAACGTCAACGGTGGCCCCGCCGGTCTGCTGACCAGCCTCGACCGGATCGAGGTAAAGGGTGACCGCGGGATCGTCTTCCATCTGAACCAGGCCGACGCGACCTTCCCCTTTGTGCTCTCCACGCCCGCCATGTCGATCGTGGACCCCGAGGAGTACCCCGCGAAGTCCCTCCGCCAGGACGGCAAGGTCAACGGCTCGGGGCCGTACATCCTGGAGTCCTACAAAGAGGGAGACAAGGCCGTACTCGTCAGGAACGACCGCTACAAGGGCATCGCGAAGCTCAGGAACGACGCGGTCACCATCCGCTACTTCCAGAAGTCGTCCGAGGTGGCCGACGCTCTCCGCGACAAGTCGGTCGACATCATCTACCGCGGTCTCAGCGCAGACGACATCGTCGACATCCAGGACAACGAGAAGGAGGAGGGGCTCCAGCTCGTCGAGAACGCCACCACCGAGATCAGTTACCTGGTGTTCAACCCCAAGGACCCGTGGTCAAGCAGGCTCTCGGTCCGCAGGGCGATCGCCCAGATCGTCGACCGTCCGGCGCTCGCCCACAACATCTACAAGGACACCGTCGAGCCGCTGTACTCCATGATCCCCAAGGGTCTGGTCGGCCATACGACGGGCTTCTTCGACGACTTCGGGAATCCCAGTTCCTCCAAGGCCAGGCAGATCCTCCTGGAGGACGGCATCACCGAGCGGGTCCCGCTGACCCTCTGGTACACGAGCGACCGCTACGGCTCCCAGACCAAGCCGGCCTTCGAGGAACTGAAGCGACAGCTGGAGTCCTCCGGCCTGTTCACCGTCACGCTCCAGAGCCGCCCCTGGAAGACCTACGTGGACGGCTACCAGAAGGGCGAGTACCCGGTGTTCGGGCGCGGCTGGTTCCCCGACTTCCCCGACGCCGACAACTTCATCGCCCCCTTCGTGGGCGAGCAGAACGCGCTCGGTACGCCGTACACGTCGCCCGAGATCACCGGTGAACTGCTGCCCGCCTCACGCCGGGAGAGCGACCGCGGGGCCGTCGGCGAGGAGTTCGAGGAGGCCCAGCAGATCCTCCTGGACGACGCCCGGCTGCTGCCGCTGTGGCAGGGCAAGCAGCATGTGGCGGCGAAGGAGGACATCGGCGGTGCCGAGGTGTCCATCGACCCGGCGACGATGATGGTGATGTGGGAGCTGTATTGGAAGACCAGCTGGTAGCTGAGCTCATGGCCGGCGCACGGTGCACGGCGGGTGTCCGGAGTCGCTGTCAGTGACCCGTTGTCAGTGGGCGCCGGTAGGTTCTTCGGTGAGTGGAACACACCGCACATCGGAGGAAGTTCACGTGACCGACATCGCCATGCTGCCCGAGTCCTGGCGCGGCGTCCTGGGTGACGAGCTGCAGCAGCCCTACTTCAAGGAGCTGACCGAGTTCGTCGAGGAGGAGCGGGCGAAGGGTCCTGTCTATCCTCCGCGCGACGAGGTGTTCGCCGCGCTCGACGCGACGCCGTACGACAAGGTGAAGGTCCTGATCCTCGGTCAGGACCCCTACCACGGCGAGGGGCAGGGTCACGGCCTGTGCTTCTCGGTCCGGCCCGGGGTGAAGACCCCGCCCTCGCTCCGCAACATCTACAAGGAGATGAAGGAGGAGCTGGGCACGCCCGTCCCCGACAACGGCTATCTGATGCCGTGGGCCGAACAGGGCGTGCTGCTGCTCAACGCGGTGCTCACGGTCCGCTCCGGCGAGGCCAACTCGCACAAGGGGAAGGGCTGGGAGAGGTTCACTGACGCGGTGATCCGGTCCGTGGCCGACCGTCCCGACCCGGCGGTCTTCGTCCTGTGGGGCAACTACGCGCAGAAGAAGCTCCCGTTGATCGACGAGGAGCGGCATGTGGTGGTGAAGGGGGCACACCCGTCGCCTCTGTCGGCGAAGAAGTTCTTCGGCTCGCGCCCGTTCACCCAGATCAACGAGGCGGTGGCCGGTCAGGGGCACGACCCGATCGACTGGACGATTCCCGATCTGGGCTGAGTTCTGACCTGGGCTGACCTGGGAGCGGTGAGCCGCATCGTGGGGCCGGTCCGGTGCCGCACCGGCCCGCCTGTGCGGGATTGTCAGTGCCTGCGGTTAGCGTCGGGAGCGACAGCGGGCACAGGCGGACAGGGTGGAGGTCGCGGTGGCGGAGCGGCAGGAACAGGTGGCGCCGGAGGCCATGATGACCCGGATCGGACAGGCCGTCATGTTGCATCACGGCGGTGACCGCGAGGAGGCCCGGGGCCGCTTCCTGGGGCTGTGGGCGGAGATCGGCGAGGACGGCGACCCGTTGCACCGCTGCACTCTGGCGCACTACATGGCAGACACCCAGGATGATCCTTCGGACGAACTGGCGTGGGATCTCCGGGCGTTGTCGGCGGCGGAGGAACTGTCGGACGAGCGCGTCGCGGCGGTCGTCCGCCACGAAGGGGCAATCGCGGTGCGCGCCCTGTACCCCTCGCTGCACCTGAACCTCGCCGCCGACTACGTGAAGCTGGACCGCCCCGACGCCGCCCGGACCCACATCCGCCGCGCCCGCGGCGCGGCCGACGCCCTGGGCGACGACAGTTACGGCGACGGGATCAGGGCGGCCATCGGGCGGCTGGAACTGCGGCTGGGGGAGGGGGAATCCTCCGGCAGGTCGGATGGGGGGTCGGATGGGGGGTCGGACGGAGGATCGGGAGGGGAGTCCTGGGGGCCGCCGAGGCAACGGCCCTAGGCGGTCCTGACGGCTCCGGGGGCTCTCGAGGGTTTGACCGCGCGGTGTCAG
Organism: Streptomyces sp. NBC_00576; assembly: GCF_036345175.1. NCBI lineage: Bacteria > Bacillati > Actinomycetota > Actinomycetes > Kitasatosporales > Streptomycetaceae > Streptomyces > Streptomyces sp. NBC_00576. The sequence goes on from NZ_CP107780.1 coordinate 9,443,636, forward strand.
GCCGCCTTGTGCGCACTCAACGCCCGTACGCCTCCTTGCAGATGACCGCCTGGGGGCTGTCCTTGCCCCAGCCGCCGTACTTTCTGCCGAGGGCGCACACATCCGTGTTCTCGCGTACCGGGCGGGGCATGTCGGGGATTTCGACGCGGGGCTGGGTATGGCGGCGCTCCGGCTTCGGCGGGCGCTGTTTCGGCTTCGTCCGGCGCGGCGGCGGGGGTGCCGGAGCGGCAGCCGGTGGGGGCTCGGGTGCCGCTGCGGCCGGGCGGTGCCGCTCGGACGGGACCCGCGGTGCCCGCTGCGCCGGCGGGGGCCTGCGGTCCGGGCCGATGAGCTCCAGTGCCTCCCGGGCAGGCGCCTGCACGATCTGCGGTTCGGCCCGGCTGTCCGGGTGGGGCACCGCCGGCCGGGACGGCGCCGGGGGTGGGCCGGGCGCGGAAGGGTGCTGGATCGTGACGCAGCCGGAGAGGGCCGTGACAGCCACGGTGACCAGAAGCGTTGCGGTGGTCGTCGTTCGATGCACCCGCGCAACTCTGCTGTGTCCGGCCGGATTTGGAACCGTGGACCAGCGGACGATGCCCCACACGGGTGATCTCCGTCCCCGTACGGAGGGTGCGAGACGGGCCCGGCTGACGGTTGTCACCGTCCCGAGGCGCGCCGGGCGCGCCCTCCGCCGGCTCGGTTCAGTCGCCGGTCGTTCCGTCGAGCCGTTCGCGGATCAGGTCGGCGTGGCCGTTGTGGCGGGCGTACTCCTCGATCATGTGCGTATAGATCCAACGCAGGTTGAAAGGGTCGTCGGTGAACCGGCTCTTGCCGACGGAGAGTTCGTCCAGGCCGAAGCCCGCGGCGTTGCGCCGGGCGATCTCGATCTCCGCCTGCCAGGTGCCGTACGCCTCCTGCCAGCTGTCCGCGGCGGTCAGATGGAACTCGCCGTCCCGGTCCTCCTCGGTGTAGTAGATCGGCCCCGGATCGTCGCCCACCAGCACTTTGCGGAACCAGCCCCGCTCCACTTCCGCCATGTGCCGCACCAGACCCATGAGGGACAGCTCGGAAGGCTCCACCGAGGCGGTCCTGAGCTGGGCGTCGGTCAGACCCTCGCACTTCCATGCCAGGGTCTGCCGGTGGTAGTCCAGCCAGCCCTCCAGCATGGCGCGTTCGTCGGCGTTCTGGGCGGGTTCACTGCGGGTCGTCTCTGTCGTCATACACGCATGGTCGCTCACCGCGACCGCCCCTCACCACGCGTTTTCCGGAAGCTCGGCCGGCCGACGAAGCCACCGGCGGCCGTATGCTTCCGGCATTGACCCCGGTAGGCAACCGCTGAAGGAGACCCCGTGAAGGTCGGCTGCATCGGACTAGGTGACATCGCGCAGAAGGCGTATCTGCCGGTGCTGGGCACGCTGCCCGGGGTCGAACTCCATCTGCACACGCGGTCACCCGCGACGCTCGCCCGGGTCGCCGACGGCCTGCGCCTGCCGGCCGGGCAGCGCCACGCCGACCTCGACGCTCTGATCGCCCAGGGCCTCGACGCGGCCTTCGTGCACGCGCCCACCGTCGTGCACCCGGAGATCGTGACCAGGCTGCTGGAGGCGGGCGTACCGACGTACGTCGACAAGCCGCTCGCGTACGAACTCGCCGAATCGGAGCGGCTGGTGAGGCTGGCGGAGGAGCGTGCCGTCTCGCTCGCCGTCGGGTTCAACCGGCGCTTCGCGCCCGGGTACACACAGTGCGCCGACCACCCGCGCGAGTTGATCCTGATGCAGAAGAACCGCATCGGGCTGCCCGAGGAGCCCCGCGCGATGATCCTCGACGACTTCATCCATGTCGTGGACACCCTGCGGTTTCTGGTGCCGGGCCCGGTCGACGACGTGACCGTGCGCGCCCGCACGGAGGGCGGGCTGCTGCACCATGTGGTGCTCCAACTCGCCGGGGACGGCTTCACCGCGCTCGGGGTGATGAACAGGCTCAGCGGCTCGGCCGAGGAGATCCTCGAAGTGTCCGGGCAGGACACCAAGCGTCAGGTGATCAACCTCGCCGAGGTGATCGACCACAAGGGGCAGCCGACCGTACGGCGGCGTGGGGACTGGGTGCCCGTGGCCCGGCAGCGCGGCATCGAACAGGCCGTGCTCGTCTTCCTCGACGCCGTGCGCGCCGGCCGGGTGCTCAGCGCCCGGGACGCACTGGCGACTCATGAACTGTGCGAGCGGGTGGTACAGGCGGTGGGGGAGCGGATCGGCGGCGCCTGAGCAGGCCCACGCCCTCGACGGCCCCCAGGACGACGAGGACGAGCACCGCCGCGTGCACCGGCCAGTCACCGAAGCGGACGTACGGCGTGACACCCCGGGCCAGCGGTACGTCGTACACCGCCGAGGTGCTCGCGTCGGTGCCGAGCCAGGAGCCGACGCGCTCGCCGCTCGGGCCGTAGACGGCGGACACGCCGGTCAGGGTGGCGTGCACCATGGGTCGGCCGGTCTCGGCGGCGCGCAGGGCCGCGATCGAGGCGTGCTGCTCGGGGGCCCAGCTGTGCTGGAACGACGAGGTCGAGGACTGGGCGACGAGCACCTCGGCGCCGTCCTGGGCGAGATGGCGGCTCATGTCCGGGAACGCGGACTCGAAGCAGACCATGGGCCCGATGCGCAGCCCGTGCCCGACGTCCATCACCACCTGCTCGGTGCCCCGTTTACGGTCCTCGCCCGCCGCCTTGCCGACGGAGGTGGCCCAGCCCAGCAGCGAACGTGCCGGAATGTACTCACCGAAGGGCACGAGCCGCATCTTGTCGTACCGGTCACCGGTGGGGCCGTCCGGACCGACGAGCACCGAACTCTTGTAGATGCCGGGCCGGTCGGAGCGCCTGGCGTCCACGTTGACGAGGATGTCGGTCCCGGTCGTGCGTGAGAGTGAGGCGAGCCGTTTCGCCAGGTCGGGGCGGTCTGCGAGGTCGTAGCCGACGCTGCTCTCGCCCCAGACGATCAGATCGACGTCCTGGCCGGCCAGTCGGCGGGTGAGTGCCTCCTCAAGCGCGAACCGTTTCTCGGCACTGGCGGCCCCGTCGACGATGCCCGGCTGGACGACGGCGATCCGCACCCGGCCGTCCGTCTCCGGACGCGGAGACCACACCCAGGCCGCGGAGGTGACGGCGGCGGTGGCGACGAGTCCGGCCACGGCCGGGACCCTGGACTCGCGCACCGCGACCAGGACGGTGACCGCGACGTTCACGGCCACCACCAGGAAGCCGATCAGCCACACCCCGCCGACCGAGGCCAGCCGCAGCGCGGGCGCCACCTGCCACTGGCTGGATCCGATCATGCCCCATGGCCCGCCCAGCCCCTGCCACGAGCGGACCAGCTCGACCATGAGCCACCCCGAGGGCAGCACGACGAGCCCGGCGGCGATCCGCCCGCCCGAGGGCCGGCCCGCCAGGAACCGGCGTACGAGCAGGCCCCAGGGCGCCCAGAGCGCACCCAGCAGCGCCGCGATGACGACCGTGAACACATGCAGGCTCGGCAGCAGCCAGTGATGCACCGCCAGCATGAATCCGAGGCCGCCGAACCAACCGTCGTACGCCGCCCGTTTGCCGGTGGGCGCGGACCGGAGGAGCAGAATCCAGGGCACGAGCGCGACGTAGGCGAACCACCACAGTGCCGGCGCAGGGAAGGCGAACATCGGCAGAGCACCGGCCAGCGCGGCGGCGACGGAACGTCGCCACGGGGAGGCGATCCAGTGGCCGGTCAATGTCATACGGCGCCTCCTACCAGTCGGTTCGTTCCCCGGGAGCACCCGGTCAACCACCCACTCGCTTACCCCTTCGGGAGTCCAGTGTGCGCGGTGGAGACGATCTCGGACCAGAAGGACTCCGGCCAGGAGTGACGGATTCCTCGTACGGCGTACGCGGATGGTCCGGGGGCAGGGGGGCAAGCGCTCAGTCGATCGGCCGGTGGCCGGTTCCTGGTACGGGCGCCGGCGTGCGACGCCACTTCTCCTGTACGACCACCTCGCGCAACCGCCAGCCGTCCCTCGTACGGATCAGTCCGAAGGCGTACCGGCCGCCGCACACGAAGTCGGGCGCGGTGGACCCGGATTCGCCGTCATGGTCCGTGAGGCGCATGGGATTGACGTAGTCCGCCTGGACACTGGCCGTGTCGCCCGTGTCCTGCTCCAGGAGACCGAAGCCGACCCGGCGGTTGACGATCAGATGCTGCCGCATCGGAAACAGTTCCATGCTCTGTCTGAGCCACCCGACGACCTGCCGGGCGTCCCCCTCGATACCGCCGGCCGAACGGTAGTCGGCCCGCCCGTCCGGCGCGAACAGTTCCACGTACGCCTCCCAGTCGCCGTCGTCCACCGCCACCGCGTACGCGGTGACGAGTCCGTCGAGGGAGAGCCGGTCCATCACGGTCGCGAGCTCCACACGCTGCGTCATCGGCTCAGTGTTGGGTACGGGGCGGGCGGAGCCAAGGTATGTGCGGATATTCGGTGGCCGATGGGCGTGTCCGACGCGGAAGCTGGTCGCGTGAATGATCAGACAGTCGGTTCTCCCGACGTTTCCCGCGAACCGGAACCCAAGTTCCGCGTCCGCGCCCGTCATACGGCGTCCACACTGACCGTCTATCAGGCCTACCGCCCGGAGATCGGACTCGCGGCTGCACGCGAGGGTCGGTTTCCGGCGGCGTGGAAGCGGGATCGTATGACGTGGATCAAACCCTCTTTCGCCTGGATGATGTACCGCTGCGGATGGGGCACGAAGGAGGGCCAGGAGACCGTGCTCGCCGTCGAGATCAGCCGGGAGGGCTTCGACTGGGCGCTGCGCAACGCGTGCCTGTCGCACTACGTTCCAGGGCTGCACGAGGACCAGGGCGCCTGGAAGCGGCAGTTGCGGCGGGCGTCGGCGCGGGTGCAGTGGGACCCCGAGCGTGATCTCCGGCTGCATCCGTTGCCGTACCGGTCCTTGCAGCTGGGGCTTTCGGGGGAGGCGGCGGCGCGGTACGCCGATGAGTGGATCGTCGGCGTCGAGGACGTGACGCCGCTCGCCGCCGAGGTTCATGGGCTTGTGCGGGCGGGCGAACTGGAGCGTGCGGCCGGGCTGTTGCCGGTGGAGCGGCCTCTCCCGCTCGACGAGGACGTGCTCGCGCATCTGCGACCGTAGAAGACGTAGAAGACGTAGAAGGCCAGGTGCGGAACAACGGGACACGGAGGTGCGCCCCATGAGCGGGTCGTCGGTCACGGTGGTCACGGGTGGCAGTCGGGGGATCGGTGCCGCGACCTGTCTGCGGCTCGCCGCGGACGGTCACGACGTCGCGGTGGGGTACGTGCGGGACGCCCGGGCCGCCGAGTCGGTTGCGGCGGGGGTTCGGGAGGCGGGGGCGCGGTGTGTGACCGTCCGGGTGGACACCTCGGTCGAGGCGGAGGTGGACCGGCTGTTCGACACGGTGGAGGAGCGGCTCGGGCCGGTCACGGGGCTGGTGAACAACGCCGGGGTGACCGGCCCGTTGGGCAGGCTCGCCGACACGGACCCCGGCGATCTGCGGCGCGTGGTGGAGGTCAACCTGCTGGGTACGCTGCTGTGTTCGCGTCGGGCCGCGCGGGCCATGACGGCTCGGGGGACCGGCGTGATCGTGAACGTGTCCTCGGCGGCGGCCACCCTCGGCAGCCCCGGCGACTATGTCCACTACGCGGCGACCAAGGCGGCGGTCGACGCGCTGACCGTGGGCCTGGCGAAGGAACTCGGTCCGGACGGCGTCCGCGTCAACGCCGTGGCCCCGGGCATCATCGACACCGAGATGCACGCGACGATGGGCGACCCGGGCCGGGCGGAACGCGCGGCCACGACGATCCCGCTCCGCAGACCCGGGCTGGCCGAGGAAGTCGCGGCTGCCATCGCCTGGTTGATGTCCGACGAGGCCTCCTACACCACGGGCGCGGTGCTGCGGGTGGCCGGCGGGCGGTGACGCTGCGTGGCGAGAGGGGGAGGTGAGAGGCGGTGTACGAATCAGTGGTCCGGGGCGTCGGACAGACGCCCCGCTCTCCTGTCGTGGACCTCGTGGTCAGGCCGCCTCGATGATCTCGCCACGTATCGCCGCGGCCCACCTGACCACCAACAGCTCGTACTCCTCACGCTCTTGGGCCGAGAGGGAGCCGCCCGCGCGGAGCCAGAGGGCACGGATCTGCTCGTTCAACGCGGCGGCAGACCGCACGGAACCAGAGGCCAGGGAATCGGGGGACATGCGTATCAGCGTAGGGGCAGGGACTGACAGTGCGCTACCAAGTGGCTACTCACACGGTATGTGGTTGGTCACGGTCGCCGGACCGTGACTGTGTCAGCCCGACGACTCGGCCGCGTGCGGGCTCAGGGCGCCCGTCGCCACCAGCGCGATGATCACGATGCCGAGGGCGACGCGGTAGTAGACGAACGGCATGAACGACTTGGTGCTGATGAACTTCATGAACCACGCGATCACCGCGTATCCGACCGCGAAGGCGATCACCGTCGCGAACGCCGTCGGACCCCAGGAGACATGACCGCCCTCCGACGCGTCCTTGAGTTCGAACACACCCGAGGCGAGCACGGCCGGCATGGCCAGCAGGAAGGAGTAACGGGCCGCCGCCTCACGGGTGTAGCCCATGAACAGGCCGCCACTGATGGTCGCGCCGGACCGGGAGACACCGGGGACCAGCGCCATCGCCTGGCACAGGCCGTAGATCAGACCGTCCCGTACGTTCAGGTCCTTCAGGCCCTTGCGCTCCCTGGCCGCCCGGTGCTTCCCGCCGGTCTCGTCACGCGCCGCGAGCCGGTCGGCGACGCCGATGACGATGCCCATCACGATCAGCATCGTCGCGGTGATCCGCAGATCCCGGAACGGCCCCTCGATCTGGTCCTTGAGCGTGACCCCGAGGACGCCGATCGGAATCGAGCCGACGATCACCAGCCAGCCCATCTGCGCGTCGTGGTCGCTGCGCATCGCCTTGTTGGTGAGCGAGCGGAACCATGCCGAAAGGATCCGCCCCACGTCCTTGCGGAAGTAGATCAGCACCGCCGCTTCCGTACCCAGCTGCGTGATCGCGGTGAAGGCCGCACCCGGGTCCTCCCAGCCGGAGAACGCTGCCGTCAGGCGCAGATGCGCGCTGGAGGAGACGGGGAGGAACTCGGTCAGCCCCTGGACGAGTCCGAGGATGAGGGATTCAAACCAAGACATGAAGTTACGTGGTCCAAGCGCTGATCGTGGAAGGGCCGACGACACACCGGGCCGCCGTGCGCGAAGCGAAGGTCGGCGAGGATCAGGTGTGTTGGGGGCAGCCTAGCGGCCTCCGACGACAGGCCGAGCACAGGGGGCGGGGTCAAGGGGTGGCAAAGGGCGGGGTTCTCCAGATTGCTCACCCGCAGCGTCCACCCCGTGGACACCCCCACTGCGGTGTTGACCGGCCGCTCGAGCGGAACATACGTTGCCAGCGAAGAGAAAGCGCTTGCTGCCCCCGGATCAGGGTCCGGAGTCATCACGCGTTGGCCCACGTCAGTCATCGCGTCCGATGGAGTGCTGATCACGCACATGACCACACCCGCAACCAACCCCGACACCGCCCCCGCCGCCCCGGGGAGCCCTCCTGCCGTCGGCCTCACCGCACAGCCCTCGCCGGTCCCGCTCACCGGCCGTCGTATCCGGGCCGCCGTCATCGGGGCGGGCGCCATCGGGCGCGGGTCGCATCTGCCGGCGCTCGCCCAGCTGGCCGGCGAGGGCGAGACGGAGGTCGTCGCCGCCGTCGACATCAACGCCGACGCGGTGAAGGCGTTCTGCGCGGAGAGCGGGATTCCGCACGCGTACACCGACCTGGCGCAGATGCTCCGGGAGCAGCGGCCCGACCTGGTGACCATCTGTACGCCGCCCACCCTGCACCGCGAGCAGACCGTGGCCGCGCTGCGCGCCGGTGCCTGGGTGTGGTGCGAGAAGCCGCCGGTGCCGACGCTCGCCGACTTCGACGCCATCGAGGCGGAAGAGGGGCTCGGGGGCGGTCCGTACGCCTCGATCGTCTTCCAGCACCGCTTCGGCTCCGCGTCCAACCATGTACGGCGGCTGCTCGCCGAGGGGGCCCTGGGCCGGCCGCTCGTGGCGCACTGCCAGACCACCTGGTACCGCGACACCGCCTACTACGCCGTGCCCTGGCGCGGGCGCTGGCAGACCGAGGGCGGCGGGCCCGCCATGGGGCACGGCATCCACCAGATGGATCTGCTGCTGGATCTGCTCGGGCCGTGGAGCGAGGTGCGGGGCATGGCCGGACGGCTCGTGCACGACGTCGAGACCGAGGATGTCTCCACCGCGCTCGTCCGGTTCGCGAACGGCGCGCTGGCGACCGTCGTCAACAGTGTGCTCAGCCCCGACGAGGTCAGCCGTATCCGCATCGACTGTGAGCGTGCCACCGTCGAACTCACCCATCTGTACGGGCACAGCAACGCCGACTGGACCATCACCCCGGCGCCGGACGTGCCGCCGGCGGAGGTGGCCGCCTGGCGTGACTTCGGGGCGGACGTGCCGAGTTCGCACCTCGCGCAGCTGCGCGAGCTGGTCGCCAGCATGCGCGCCGGTGAACGGCCGCGCAGCAGCGGGGCGGACGGGCGGACCAGCCTGGAACTGATCACCGCGCTGTACAAGTCCGCCTTCACGGACACGACCGTCCGGGCCGGCGACATCGGCCCGGGTGACCCCTACTATGCGGCGCTGCACGGCGGTGCGCCCGGCTGGGCGCCCGCGAGCGGCGACGATGGCGATATTTCCGGTTCCGCTACCGAGGAGGCGTCCGCGTGACCACGTCCGAGGACCTGCGCATCGTCCACGCGCACGGCGACCGCATCACCGTGACCGAACCCGACACCGGGGTCGAGCTGTTCAGCTATGTGTACGGGCCCGAGGCGGCCTGGGAGGCGCCGAAGCCGTATCTGCACCCGATCCGGACGCTCGCCGGCAACGTCGTCACCGATTACCGGCCCAACGACCACCGCTGGCACAAGGGCCTCCAGCTGACGGCCTCGCACCTGTCGGGGTCGAACCTGTGGGGCGGCAACACCTATGTGCACGGCGAGGGGTATCTCGCCCTCCCCGAGCGCGTCGGCTCGATGGCCCACGTCGGCTTCGACGAGGTCGTATCGAGCGGGGGCCGGGTCGTCATCGCGGAGCGGCTCACCTGGCACCCGTACAGCGGGGAGCTGTGGGCGGAGGAGTCGCGGCGGGTCGAGGTGCACGACGTCGATCCGGCGGCGGGTTCCTGGGCGCTGACCTGGACGAGCGCGATCACCAACCGGCGTGACGAGCCGCTGCTCTTCGGCAGCCCGACCACCGCAGGGCGCGAAGCCGCCGGCTACACCGGCCTGTTCTGGCGCGGCCCGCGCGCTTTCCGGGACGGGCGCGTCCTCGGCCCCGACTCCGAGGGGCCCGGGCTGATGGGCGAGCAGGCGCCGTGGCTGGCGTACTCCGGCGAGTTCGACGGCGCCGACGGACACGCCACGCTGGTGTTCGCACACGCGCCCGAGAACGACCACCTGGGCAGGGAGGGCGCGCATCCCGCCCACTGGTTCGTGCGCAATGAGCCGTTCGCCGCCGTCGCCCCCTCCTGGGCCTTCCACGACGAACTGGAGCTCGCGCCCGGCGACACGCTCACCCGCCGCTACCGGGTCGTCGTCGCCGACGGGGAGTGGGAGCGCGAGGGCGTCGCCAAGTACCTGGAGGAGCACCCGTGGTGAGCGCGGCAAATGACGCAGCGGCCTTCGCGGGACTGCCCGGCGGCGTCGCCGTCTCGCATCTGTCCGTCTACGACTGGCCGGCCGTCGACGGTGTGTGCGGCGGAACTCCCCATATGCATCTGACCTGTTCGGAGGCGTACGTCGTCACGGGCGGGCGGGGCGCGGTGCAGACGCTCACGATGTCCGGGTACGAGGAGACGCCACTCGCCCCCGGCGCGGTCGCCTGGTTCACGCCGGGCACGATCCACCGGCTGGTCAACGAGGACGCACTGCGCATCACCGTCCTCATGCAGAACAGCGGCCTGCCGGAGGCGGGGGACGCCGTGCTCACCCTGCCGCCGCAATACCTGACCGACCCGGAGACGTACGCCGCCGCGACCGTGATCCCGGCCGACGCGCCCGTCGCCGAGCAGGAGCGGGTCGCCCGGGCCCGGCGCGACCTAGCCCTTGAGGGGTACCGGGCGCTGCGGGACGCCGAGGGGCCGGAGGCGCTGGCCGCCTTCCATGAGGCCGCGGCCGCTCTCGTACGGCCCCGGCTCGCCGACTGGCGCGAGCGCTGGCGGCGCGGCGCCGAGGCGGCGGCCGACGCGACGGGCGAGCAGCTCGACCGTCTGGAACGGGGCGACACGTCCCACCTCGCGGAGGCCGTCGTACGGGCCGAACAGCCTTCGGCGCACGGGAAGTTCGGGATGTGCGGGCGGCTGGACGTGTACAAGGGCACCCCCTAGGGAGGATGCCCGGAGAAGGCCTACGCCGCTGCCGGGCCTGGCATCAGTGCCCGCGCAGATGGTGTCGCTTGCGCCAGGCCACCACGGCGCCCACCACGGCCGGTACGGCGATGAACGCCATCGCGATCAGGAAGGCGGGAGAGGTGGGCGACGAGGCGCGGGCGCCCGCGACGACGTACGCGGCGGTGTTCGGGACGGACCCGAGGGCCGTCGCGATCAGGAACGGCAGCCAGCCCATGCGGGAGACGGCGGCGCAGTAGTTGGCGGCCCAGAAGGGCACCCCGGGGAACAGCCTCGCCGCCATCATCGAACGGAAGCCGTGCCGGCTGAGCTGACCGTCCGCGGCCCGGAGCCAGCGGGCGCGCAGCAGCGGGCGCAACGCGTCCTGGCCCAGGACACGGCCCAGGCCGAAGGCGGCCCCGGCACCCAGGACGGTGCCCGCGAGCGCGGCGGCGAGGCCCAGCTGGGAACCGAACAGCGCGCCTGCCGCGAGGTTCAGCAGTGGGCGCGGCACGAACGCCACGGTGCACAGTCCGTACGCCGCCCCGAAGACCACCGCCGCCGCGGCACCGCCGACCTGGGGTGGCCAGCCGTCGGCGAGCAGCCGCTGCGGTTCGAAGAGCAGGACGCACGACGCCGCGGCGCCGAGCAGCGCCACCAGGAGTGACAGCCGCGACCACGGTGAGAGCAGTGCTCTCGTGCAGCGCGCGGCGAGGCCGCTGGGCGGTGCGACGACGATGACGGCCGGGGAGAGCGGGGAGAGCTCCGTGGCGATGGCCGGGGGAGTGGCCGTGGCGGTGCCCCCAGAGCGGGTGGTGGCATCGAGCATTCGGCGAGATTATCCGAGGAGTATGTGTGATCGCCGTATGGGTCGTCTCAACGGTGGAACAACTGGGCGAACTCCCGGCGCGGTAGGTGACACGTGCCCCCGCACCCTGCGGAAACGCCACCCCGTGACATGCGCCACTGTTGTGGGCGCCGCCGCCCCCTCGAAGGCGTCGTCCCCATCGGCCCCGGAAAACCATTCGACGTGCGGTGACGCGTCGGCGATGATCGGCCTCATGTTCCGGTACGCCTTCCTCCTCGCAGCATCCGCAGTCGCGGATGCACCGAAGGCTGCCGTCCCGATCCTCGTGGCCGCAGTCGACGGCGCTCGAAGCTGACCCTTCCCGGATCGTCCGGCGGACCCCGTAGGGGGAGGGTCGGCGAACTTCCTCGGGGTCCCCGTCCCGGCCGCGTTCTCCGCGCCGGGACCATCACTCGGCACCGCTGAAAAGGCTTCGAGGTACCGCCATGTCCAAAACGGCATACGTCCGCACGAAACCGCATCTCAACATCGGCACGATGGGTCACGTCGACCATGGCAAGACCACCCTGACCGCCGCCATCACCAAGGTGCTCGCCGACCGCGGCTCCGGCACGTTCGTTCCGTTCGACCGGATCGACCGCGCCCCGGAGGAGGCCGCGCGGGGCATCACCATCAACATCGCGCACGTGGAGTACGAGACCGACACCCGGCACTACGCGCACGTGGACATGCCGGGCCACGCCGACTACGTAAAGAACATGGTCACCGGGGCCGCGCAGCTCGACGGGGCGATCCTCGTCGTCTCCGCGCTCGACGGGATCATGCCGCAGACCGCCGAACACGTCCTGCTGGCCCGGCAGGTGGGCGTCGACCACATCGTCGTCGCCCTGAACAAGGCCGACGCCGTCGACGACGGCGAGGACGCGGTGCTGACGGATCTCGTGGAGCTGGAGATCCGCGAGCTGCTCACCGCGCAGGGCTACGGCGGTGACGCGGTACCCGTCGTACGGGTGTCGGGTCTCAAGGCCCTTGAGGGGGACCCTCGTTGGACGGCGTCGATCGACGCGCTGCTCGACGCGGTGGACACGTATGTGCCCATTCCCGAGCGGTACCTGGACGCGCCGTTCCTGTTGCCGGTCGAGAATGTGCTCACCATCACCGGCCGGGGGACCGTGGTCACGGGCGCGGTCGAGCGCGGCACGGTTCATGTGGGCGACCGGGTCGAAGTGCTCGGCGCGGGTGTGGAGAGCGTGGTCACGGGGCTGGAGACGTTCGGCAAACCCATGGAGGAGGCGCAGGCCGGGGACAGTGTGGCGCTGCTGCTGCGCGGGGTGCCGCGGGATGCGGTGCGGCGGGGGCACATCGTCGCGGCGCCCGGCAGTGTCGTGCCGAGCCGCCGGTTCTCCGCGCAGGTGTATGTGCTGTCGACCCGTGAGGGTGGGCGGACGACGCCGGTGGCCACGGGGTATCGGCCGCAGTTCTACATTCGTACGGCGGATGTCGTGGGTGATGTGGACCTCGGTGAGATGGCTGTCGCGCGGCCCGGGGAGACGGTCACGATGACTGTGGAGCTGGGGCGTGAGGTGCCGTTGGAGCCGGGACTCGGGTTTGCCATCCGTGAGGGTGGGCGGACTGTCGGGGCGGGGACCGTGACAGCCGTTGTGTGAGGGTGGCTGATGTATGGGGGACTGCGGGCCCGGTTGTGGCTGGTCGCGCCCACGCGGCGGAGCCGCAGATAAGACACAGCCCCGCGCCCCTTTGGGGCGCCTCGGTGCAGGCACAATGATGACGTGACCGAGTCGATACCCGTTGCCCGTGCCGTCGATCACGGGTTCGCCAAGCTGATGCCCGATGTCGACCGTGAGCGTGCCTGGCTGCTCACCGTCGACGGGGCGCCTCAGTCGTACGTCGACCTCGACGAGCCCGAGCATCTGGAGTTCGAGTACACGCGCCGGCTCGGGCACGTCCTGGACACCGTCGCGGAGCCGGGGCGGGCGCTGGACGTGCTGCACCTCGGTGGGGGCGCGCTCACGCTGCCCCGGTATCTCGCCGCCACCCGGCCCGGTTCCCGGCAGGACGTCGTCGAGGCCGATCGTGGGCTCCTCGACCTGGTCGTCGAACACCTTCCGCTCCCCGTCGGCGCGGGCATCGCCCTGCACGCGGCCGATGCCCGCGCCTGGCTCGAAGCCGCCCCCGACGACTGCGCCGATGTGCTCGTCGCCGATGTGTTCGGCGGCTCGCGCGTCCCGGCGCACCTGACGTCCCTCACGTACGCCGAAGAGGCCGAGCGGGTGCTGCGCGGCGACGGCGTCTACCTCGCCAACCTGGCCGACGCCGCGCCCTTCGCCTTTCTGCGCTCCCAACTCGCCACGTTCTCGGCGGTGTTCGAGGAGCTGGCACTGATCGCCGAGCCGGGTGTCCTGCGGGGCCGCCGCTTCGGCAACGCGGTGCTCGTCGCCTCGCACCGCCCCCTGGACCCGGCCGCCCTCTCCCGACGCGTCGCCTCCGACGCCTTCCCGGCCCGGCTCGAACACGGGCCCGCGCTACGGGACTTCATCGGGGGCGCCGCACCGGTCCGCGACGAGGACGCGGTGCCGTCCCCGGAGCCGCCACAGGGGGCGTTCGGTATCGGGTGAGTTCGGGGTGGGCAGTGTTGTCAGCCGCCCGCGCTCTCCAACTCGCCCTTCGCCGACGCCTCCTGGGCCGCTTCCCGCGTGACCTCCTTCGTGCGCCGGGTGAGGTTTCGTACATCCCCTACGGACAGGGCCGCCGCTGTCACCACCACGATCAGGGCCGCGCAGCCCCACAGGGCCGGTGTGCGGCCGAAGGCGTGTTCCGCCGGGCCCGCCAGTGCCGTGGCGAGAGGGAGCATCGCGACCGAGCCGAACCAGTCGTACGCGGAGACGCGGGAGAGCTTGTCCTCGGGGATCTCCTGATGCAGCGCGGTCATCCAACTCACGCCGAACACCTCCTGCGTCACGCCGGTCACGAACATCACCGCGCAGAGCACGGCCATCGGCGCCGGTACGGCGAGCGCGGCGGCCGGCAGGGCCAGCGGGAACACACAGAGCGTGCCGGCGAGCAGCAGTCGGCGGGGTTTCCAGCGCATCATCAGCACGGCACCGGCGACCGTGCCGGCCCCGAACGAGGCCAGCGCCAGCCCCCACGGCCCGGCCCCGCCGAGGCTGTCGCGGGCCACGAGCGGGCCGTAGACCGACTGGGCGGCGCCGATGACCGCGTTGGCGACGGCGAACTGGAGGACGATCACCCACAGCCAGGACCGTCCGGCGAACTCCCGCCAGCCCTCCCGCAGATCGGCGAGCATCCCGCCGCCCGGCTCGCGCGCCGGGATGTGACTCACGTCGAGGAAGGAGCGCAGTGCCCCGGCGACCGCGAACGCCACCGCGTCCACCGCGAGGACCCAGCCGGGACCGAGCACGGCGACCATCGCGCCGCCGAGGGCCGCACCGCCCAGCCCCGCGCTCTGCATCGCCATCCGGAACGCGGCGAAAGCGCGGGCAGCCTGGTCGCCGTCGACAGAGGACAGCAGCATGCCCTCGGCCGCGGGGCTGAAGAACGCCTGCCCGGTGCCGCCGAGGGCGGTCAGGAGCATCATCTGCCACAGCTGGGGCTCCCCGGCCAGGACGAGCACCGCGAACGCCGCCTGCGAGAGGCAGTTGAGGGCGTTGGCGGCGACCATCACATGATGCCGGGGGAGCCGGTCGGCGACCGCGCCGCCGATCAGCAGGAACAACACCAGCGGCAACGTCCGGGCCGCCGCCACCAGGCCCACGTCACCGGCGTCGCCGCCCGCCTCCAGGACCGCGAACGCGGCGGCGATCATCGCCCCGTTGCTGCCGAGGTTCGTCACGACCGCCGAGGCGGTCAGCAGGCTGTAGTTACGGCCGGCCCAGGAGGGGCGGCGCGGGCGTATGGCGGGGGAGTCGGCGGAGGTCACCGGGCGACTATCGCCGCCCGCCGCCGACTTGCCAATCCATTTCCGACCGGCCCCGACCAGGACCGGCCGGTTTCAGCCGGTCACGAGCGACCGCCGCTTCCAGTCGGTCATCGGCGCCCGCGGTGCCCCGCCCCGTACGTTCCTCACGCGCCGGTCGGGTCTCCGTGCAGCCGTACCGTGCTCAGGATCTGCATGATCGTCTTTTCGGGGACCTCCCCGGTGACGCCCGTCGCGCCGTACAGGCTCCACGCCACGTAGTCGCCGACCGAGTTCTTGAAACCGAAGGTGATGGCCTTGCCGTCACTCGCGCACTTCCCCGTCTGGGGCGTGTTCTTCGAGTGGGCCCGGGCGAAGCTGCCCGTGATGCCGGACTTCGTCGTGTACGGCGTCGCCTTCTCGTCGAGGACGAGGCTCTTCTTGTCCGGCTGCGTGTAGCCGCCGTAGACCCACCAGGGGACCTGGTTCACGGCGACCTCGTCGGCGTTCTTCGCGCCGCTCGCACCCTTGGTGCCCACGGCTGCGAGCGCGGTGTCCGACGTACGGCCGTCCTTGTCGTCGTCCGACACGCACCACTTCGACTTGTAGTACGCGGGCGCCGACATGGTGATGAGCGGCTTGGTGTCGGCCTTGGCGTCGGTTTCCTCGAAGCCGATCAGTGTGCCCGGCGTCTTCACCTCCCAGTCCGCCGGGACGTCGAAGGCGGTGCCCCACTTCGGATTCACGACCACCTTCCAGCCGGCGACGGTCGGCTGCTCGGCCTGGGAGTCGCGCGGGTTGTCGTCGGAGGCGGATGCAGACGCGGAGGGCGGACCGTTCGGGTCCGCGGATTCCGCCGCGGGTGTCGACGCGGGCGCGGAACGGCCGGACTGCTTGTCCTTGTTGTCCGAGCCCGCCTGCTCGTCCTTGTCGCCGCCCAGGACCAGGAAACCGGTCACCCCGGCCGTGATCACGACTGCGGTGGCCGCGACGATCGCGGTGATCTTCGTCCGGTTTCCGCCTCCGCCCGATGGCGGCTGCGGCGCGCCCGTCGGCGTCGGGGCGCCCCAACCCGGTTGCGGGGGTTGGGAATAGGGGTTGGGCTGCGGATACCCGGTCTGCTGGTATCCGGGCTGCTGGTACGGGTTCGGCTGCTGATAGCCCGGCTGCTGGTAGGGATTGTGCGGCGGGACCTGCGGATGGCGCGGGTCCTGCGGGTTCTGCTCGCCCCCGGGCGGCTGCTGTTCTGGCCACATGGCCGGTAACGATACGGCGGTCTAGGGGCCGAAGCTGGCCCGAATGAGCTACTCACGGGTAACATATGGTCATGAGCCCAGACCAGCTATCGATCGGCGAACTTCTCACCGCCACGGTGCCGATGGTTCGTACGCTGAACCTCGAGTACCTGGAGACCACTCCGGAAAGGGCTGTTCTGGCCCTGCCGGACCAGGGCGAGTACCGCAACCACGTCGGCGGACCGCACGCCGGAGCCATGTTCACGCTCGGCGAGTCGGCGAGCGGGGCGGTCGTCCTCGCGGCCTTCGGTGATCAGTTCTCCCGTGCCGTACCGCTGCCCGTCACCGCCGAGATCGCTTTCAAGAAGATCGCGCTCGGCCCCGTCAAGGCAACCGCGACCCTCGGCCGCCCTGTCGCCGAGGTCGTCGCCGAGCTCGACGAGGGTAAGCGCCCCGAGTTCCCGGTGACCGTCGCCATCCAGCGCGAGGACGGCGCCGTCACTGGCGAGATGACCGTCGTCTGGACCCTCCGCCCGAACAGCTGACAGGCGTCCCGCAACAGTTGACCGGCTCTCAGGAGCCGCTCCGACCCGGAGGTCCACGGACCTGCCGGGTCTTCCCTCTTTTCGGGGCGCAGTCGGCCTGTGCGTCCGTGGTGGTGATCAACTCCTGGCGGACCTAGGTGAGTTGGCTGCCGATGCCCCGCCCGGCGGCGTACGGTGTCGCTCTCGGCGACCGGTACCCCCCGCTGGGTCGGAAGTTTGAAGATTGTGTGTGCCGTCCGGGTGTTCATGCACACAACTCGGCACTCGCTCGGAGTGAAATTTCGAATGCCGGTACGGATACCGCCGGTAACACATCTGAATTGCTCTCGTTTTGAACTTCGGTCACTCGAACTCCTTGTTTACCGCGAGATGGGTGTGCGAGTGTGAGCCAACTCGCGCGGGGGGCGGAGGTCGGATCCCCCTTTTCCCGCTCGGGATTCCGTGCCGGTCGACCCGAAGTCCCCAAGTGACGAGTCGTAGGTACGAACCAATCAGGCATGACTTTCCCGTGGATGTGCAATTCGCTTGTGCCGTCCTGCGGCTTGGAAGGAATTGGTTCTGTGCAATCCCCTCACCCACCGCGTCCGCCCTACCCTCCTCGTCCCGGCACCAGCCCGGGGGAATCCGACATGAACCTCGCCGCGCAACTGCGTGGGCGGGTCGAGGGTGAGAGCGCGTACGCCGTCGCACTGCTGCTGGCGCGGCACTGGCAGTCGACGTACGACTACGCGGCCATCTGTCTCGCGGCCGAGGGGGACCTCGCCACCATGGCGGCCACGTCGGCCTTTCATCGGGTGCTCGGGCGGCTGGAGCGTGGTGAGTCGAATCAGGCGCTGCGGCCCCAACTCCTCGTAGCAGTAAGGGAAACGGTCCGGGAGTGGTCCGCCGAGGACGGTATTTCGGTGCTGCTTCCGGAACTCCGCAAACCCACTGGGGCGCGTGGTCTACGCGCGGCGAGGGCCCGGACATCCGAAAAGCGGCAACTGGCCGAGCGGTCATTCCGCGTCCTGCCGAGAGCGGCCCAGTGCCTGCTCTGGCACGCCGAGGTCGAGGCCGAGCCCCTTTCCGTACCGGCCGGTCTGTTGGGAGTGGACTCCGCAAGCGCTTCGACGGCGTTGGAACAGGCCCGCGAGCAATTCCGCACCGCCTGTGTACACGCCCACCGCGAACTCGCGCCGACCAAGGAATGCCGCTTCTACAACCGCCTCCTCGACGTCCCGATCCGACGCGGCGGCGCCCTGTTGCCCGATGTGGAACAGCATCTGCTGGGTTGCCGTCACTGCCGGTATGCCGCCGAGCAACTCAGCCATTTCGAAAGCGAGCTCGGCACTCTGCTCGCCGAGGCGATGCTCGGCTGGGGAGCACGCCGTTATCTCGACTCCCGGCCGGGGCGTGGTGCCCCGGGTGTCTTCCCCGGCAGACAGACCGGCCGGGGCGGCGGGCGCCCCGGCAGCGGTGGCCGTCATCGCCTCATGGCCCGTCTCCCGCTGCCCGACGAGCGGTTCACCCTCCCGAAAGGGCGCACGCGGGCCGTGGCCGTCGGGGTCGGCGTCCTCTCCTTCGCGCTGGTCGCGAGTGTGCTCGGCGCCCGCGGCCGGTCGGACGAGAGCACCATGCCGACGGCCAACTGGGGCGCGGCGAGCGGCTACTCGGCCGGAACGGGTTCCGCCTCGCCCTCCGCCGGACAGGGCTCGGTCAGCTCCTCGCCGCGGGCCGGCGATTCACCGTCGGCCGGCCCCGCCGGCTATCCCGGCGTGACGGAACGCGGCAGGCTGCGCCACCTCGCCACGGGCCTGTGTCTGGACATCCGTGGCGGCCGGGTCGTGGCCGGCGCCGGGACCCGGCTCGCCGTGTGCTCGTCCGCCGCGACGCAGCAGTGGTCGTACGAGTACGACGGCCTGCTGCGCAGCCTCGCCGACCCCAGACTGTGCCTCGACTCCCACTCCGCCGACGGCCAGGTCTTCCTCTCCGGTTGCGTCGGGTCCAACGCCGACGAGGTTCGCTACGACCTCACCGTCCAGGGCGAACTGCTGCCCCACTGGCGCGAGGAACTGGTCGTCGCACCCGTCTCGCTCCGCGCGGGTGCGGATGTCGTGGTCAGGACGAGGTCCGGAGCGGCGGGGGAGAAATGGACGCTCGACCCCGACCCGTCCGCGTCCGACGACTCCGCCAAGAAGGGTGACCGGCAGGAGAGCGTCGGGGCAGAGGGCGGCAAGAAGGGCAAGGACGACAAGGACGCGACGGGCGGGGAGCCCGGACACAAGGAGGGTAAGGAGAAGGGGGAGGGCGGTGCGGGCGGTACACAGGGGCCCGGGTCCGATGCGGGAGACGGGGCTTCGGGATCCGCCGGGTCGTCCTCGCCCGCGCCCACGGTCTCGCCCTCGTCCGAGACCACTTCCGGCGAGCAGTTCGAGACGCGGTACGTCACGGACGACGGCTCCGAGGAGCCCGCGCCCGTCCCCGCGACGGGGGCCCTCCCGCCGCAGCCGCTGGACGCGGCGCAGCCGGTCGTCGCCACGGTGGCACAGACGCTCGGCTCGTTCACGGGGGTCTTCGGTTCGCTCGCGCCCAGGTGATTGACACGAGTCGGCCTGTCGCGTCCTGGCGGTCCTGGTCGTCGGGATGCGGAGGAGCCTCGGTGTCACCCCGACCCGGTAGGCTTCCCGGCGTGCGCCCGTGGCCGGGCGCGCGCCGGGAACGCAGACGTACCGGGCGTACGGCGAGATCGGAAGGAAACCGGCGTTGCACGTGCAGGAATGGCTGGAGACGATCCCCGCGGTCAGTATCTACGCGCTGGTAGGACTGGTCATCGGGCTGGAGAGCCTGGGCATTCCGCTGCCGGGCGAGATCATTCTGGTCTCCGCCGCGCTGCTCGCCTCTCAGCACGGCGAGATCAACCCGTTCGTCCTCGGCGCCTGCGCGAGCGCCGGCGCGATCATCGGTGACTCCATCGGCTACGCCATCGGCCGCAAGGGTGGCCGGCCGTTGCTGGCCTGGCTCGGGGCGAAGTTCCCCAGACACTTCGGCGAGGGGCACATCGCGACCGCCGAGCGGTCCTTCGAGAAGTGGGGCATGTGGGCGGTCTTCTTCGGCCGCTTCGTCGCGCTGCTGCGGATCTTCGCGGGGCCCCTCGCGGGTGTGCTGCGGATGCCGTACTGGAAGTTCCTGATCGCCAATGTGCTGGGCGGGATCATCTGGGCGGGTGGGACGACTGCGGTCATCTACTACGTGGGTGTCGTCGCGGAGTCCTGGCTGAAGCGGTTCTCGTGGTTGGGGCTGGTGTTGGCGGTGTTGTTCGGGCTGACGTCGATGCTGGTGTTGAAGCGCAAGGCGAAGAAGGCGCAGGGTGCTGTGCGTGAGACGGAGACCGTGGGGGCGGCGGAGTGATGTCGGGCGCGGACTCGCTGTGGCTTGTCGCGCCCACGCGGCGGAGCCGCACATAGATACAGCCCCGCGCCCCTGTCGGGGACGCGTTAGTCCCCGTGGATCTGCTGGTGGGCCTTTGCCAGTTCCGCGTAGTGCGTGCCGTTCAGGGTGACGCCCTGGCGCTCCTCCTCGGTCAGCTCCCGGCGTACCTTTGCAGGTACCCCCGCGACCAGTGACCCCGGCGGCACCTGCATGCCCTGCGGTACCAGGGCCTGGGCTGCCACCAGTGAACCCGCGCCGATCACCGCGCCGTTCAGGACCGTCGCGCCCATGCCGATCAGGCAGTCGTTCTCGACCGTCGCGCCGTGCACTACCGCGTTGTGACCTACGGAGACGCGGTCGCCGATGGTCACGGGGAAGCCGGGGTCGGCGTGCAGCGTGCAGTTGTCCTGGATGTTGCTCTGGGCGCCGACGGAGATCCGTTCGACGTCGCCGCGCAGCACCGCCCCGTACCAGACGCTCGCACCCGCCTGAAGGGTCACGTCCCCGATCACCGAGGACGTGGGCGCCACGAAGGCATCCGCGTCGACTTTCGGGTCCCTGCCGCCGATACCGGTGATCAACGCCTTGTGCGTCATCTCGCCTCCTGGTCCTCGAGTACGTCAGACCGTACGCCACCTCCGTGGGGCGAAGATCACAGGTGTGCGGCATGCTGGGCCCGGCCGGCCGTGAGTACGGTGTGCGGGTGCCCAAGCCCAAGAACACGTTCTCGTCATGGCGGCGTCGGCTGGCGCAGCGCGCGGTGCACGCGGGCTGGGCCTGGGTGCAGCGCACGGGTTCCGTGACCGCCGACAATCCTGGGCGGCTGAACTTCCGGGCGATGGGAACAGGTACCAGGCTCGCCTTCCCGCTGGGCACGGTTTTCGGTGAACCCTGGATCGAGCTGGGATCCCACTGCATCGTCGGCGAGCAGGTGACCCTGACGGCGGGCCTGATGCCGGACCTCGATCTCGGCCCGGTCCCCATCCTGCGCATCGGCGACGGTGTCGTCCTCGGGCGCGGCAGCCATGTCATCGCCGACACGACGGTCACCATCGGCAGCGACTGCTACTTCGGGCCGTATGTGTACGTGACGTCCACCAACCATTCGTACGACGATCCGCACGAGCCCATCGGCAAGCAGTGGCCTCGAATGGAGCCGGTGGAGATCGGGCCGGGCTGCTGGATCGGCACCGGTGCGGTGATTCTGCCGGGGGCGCGGATCGGGCGGAACGTGGTGGTGGCGGCCGGTGCGGTGGTACGCGGGACGGTGCCCGACCACGCGGTGGTGGCGGGGGCTCCGGCCAGGGTCGTACGCCGCTGGACGCCGGCCGGGGGCTGGCGGCCGCCGCTGCGGACACCGGCCCCGACACCGATCCCCGAGGGGATCACTCCGGAGCAGTTGCGGGCGTTGGCGGAGCTGGACGCGGGGGCGGCGGCGCGGCTGGCGGAGCTGGAGCGCGCCGCGGACCGGGCTGAGTCCTGATCCGGCGGTCGCGGTGAGCAGCGCTCCGCGGGAAGTGCGGTATTGACGCTGCGGGTCCGGTGGGGGCTGGTCGCGCAGTTCCCCGTGCCCCTGAAAAGGCGCCCCTTCAGGGCTGCCCCTTCAGGGTTGTCCGTTCAGCCTGTTGCCAGCAGGAGCGTGCCCACCAGGGCCAGGCCCGCGCCTGCCGCCTGGATCGCGCGTAGGCGTTCGCTGAGGAAGCCGCGTGCCGCCAGGGCGGTGACCACCGGGTAGAGCGAGGCGAGTACGGCGGCCACGGTGACCGGGCCGTGCTGGGCGGCGATCGAGTAGGTGCCGTTGGCGGCCACATCGGCGAGGCCGACGAAGCCGAGCGCGGGTAGCAGGCGCCAGGGGAAGCCGCCTGTCGGGAGGGCGGCGCCGCCTCGGCGGACCGAGACGTACAGCGCGGCACTGCCGACGGCGACGTTCGTCACGCGCTGGACGAAGAGCGCGAGGAACAGGCCGGTGATGGTGGTCGACGCCTCCGCGATCAGGGCGAAGACCGTGCCGAAGCCGAACGCCGCGAGCAGCGTGAGCAGGATCGCCTGCCGCTGCACGGGCGCGCCCCTGAGCTGCGGTCCACCCGCGAGCACGACTCCGACGACGGCGACCGCGATCCCCGCGAACTGGAGCAGCCCGGGGCGCTCGCCGAGGAAGAGCCCGACGCTGATGGGGACGGCCACGCCGAGGGAGCCGAGCGGGGAGACGACCCCCATCGGGCCCAGGGCGAGCGCCTTGTAGAAGGAGAGCAGGGCCACCGGTCCGGCGAGGCCCGCAGCGACCGCGAACCAGAGCCGCGGACCGGCCTCGCTCCAGCCGCCGGTCAGGACCACGATCGTGCCGAGTACGACCGCCGCGATCGACTGCGAGACCACGACCACCGTCAACGCGGACATGCGCCGGGTCAGCAGCCCGCCGCCGAAGTCGGCCAGCCCCCAGAGCAGGCTGGTGACCAGGGCGAAGAATGCGGTCATGGAGGCGCCTCGCAGTACAGTGGAGTGAACGATTAAGTGCACCACACCGTAGTACAGTGAAGTGAACTCTGTCATCCATAATTCTGCACTTCTTGCGCTCGGGAGAGTGCGGCAGGATGAGGGGGCTGAGAACAAGAGTGTCGGACGAGAACTTGGATGGAACGTTGTCGGACCTCGACCTGCTGACCCAGTCGCTGGCGCGCAGTGTGAAGCGCTGGCGCGCCGAACGTGGCTTCACCCTGGAGACGCTCGCCGCCCGTGCCGGGGTCAGCCGCGGGATGCTCATCCAGATCGAGCAGGCCCGCACCAACCCCAGCCTCGGCACGGTGGTGAAGATCGGTGACGCGCTCGGCGTCAGTATCACCACCCTGCTCGAACACGAACAGGGCCCGAAGGTCCGGGTCGTCCCCGCCGACCAGGCCGTACGGCTGTGGCACACCGACGCCGGCAGCTACAACCGGCTCCTCGCGGGCACCGAGGCACCGGGCCCGCTGGAGCTGTGGGATTGGCACCTCATGCCCGGCGACACCAGCGCGTCCGACCCGCACCCCGCGGGCACGTTCGAGATTCTCCACGTCACGGCGGGCGAACTGACGCTCACGGTCGACGGAGTCGAACACCGGGTCCCGGCGGGCGCGAGCGCCACCTTCGAGGCCAATGTCCCTCATATGTACGGCAATGACGGCACGGAACCGCTGGAGATGCTGATGTCCGTGTCGGTCCCGCCGGTGAGCTGAGCCGCTCGGCCGCGGGTTCGCCCACGGCTGTGGGCGTGCCGTCGTGCGAGCCCCCATCGGAGAACAGACCCGGAAATGGGCGGACACCGCCGTCTCGTGGCGCACTACGGGCCCTCGCCGCGTGTCTCGTCTTCTCCACCGCGTCGTCGACCTGCCCGGGGTGCTGGTCGGCAGTGGGCGGCGACGCGGCAAGCTGCTGGTGCCGGGGAAGGTGTTCGCCGAGCTCCCGGGCGCGGTGGTGGTGGCCGGGCTGGGCGTCAACTGACTTCTGTGGGCGGTGTGGTGAGTCGGTGTCAGTGGTCGGCGTCCCTGCCGATGTACACATCGGCGAACGCGGCTGCGGCGGCGGGGGAGTTCAGGATGCGGCGGAGGCGGGCCAGGGTCGTGCCGGAACGGAACGGATCGCCCGACGAGGCCCCGTGGTAGATGTCCGACAGCCACAGCGAGAACTCCTGGTACTGCCAGACGCGCCGCAGACACGCCTCCGAGTAGCCGTTCAGGCCGCCGGGGTCGCCCTTCGTGAGGTAGGTGACGAGTCCGTCGCCGAGCAGGAAGGCGTCGTGCAGGGCGAGGTTCATTCCCTTGGCTGCGATGGGAGCGGTGAGATGGGCCGAGTCGCCGGCCAGGAACAGCCGCCCGAACTGCATCGGTTCCACCACGTAGTTGTGCATGTCGAGGACGCGCTTCTCGATCAGCCGGCCCTCGTTGAGCGGGGGCGCCCCCAATGCGTCGAACCGTTGGTGGAGTTCGGTCCAGACGCGGTCGTCCGGCCAGTTCTCCGGGTCGTCGCCGGGCGGGCACTCCAGGTAGTAGCGGGTGACTTCGGGGCCCCGGGCCATGTGCCCGGCGAAGCCGCGCGGGTGGATGCCGAACATCACGCAGTCGTTGGACGGCGGCGCCTCGGCGAGGAGGGCCAGCCAGCCGATGCCGTAGTCGTGCCGCGCGATCCGGGCATGCGCCGCCGGAATTGCCGTACGGGTCACCCCCCGAGCCCCGTCGCACCCGGCGATGAACTCGCCCTGCACGTACTCCCGTTGGCCCGTTTCCGCTGAGACGTACGACACCGCGGGCCGGTCGGTGTCGAGGTCGTGCACGAGTACGTCCCGCACGCCGAAACGGATGTCGCCGCTGCGTACGTCCGCGTACTCGCGCACCAGGTCCGTCACCAACAGCGGCTGGGGATAGGCGAAGTGGCGGTGGCCCGACAGCTCGGCGTACTCGAACCGATGGCGTCGGCCGCCGAACCGGAACTCGCACCTCGTGTGCGTACCGGCCCGCTCCAGCAACGTGTCGGCCAGGCCCCGCTGTTGGAGGGCGCGAACCGCCCACTCCTCGATGAACCCGGCCCGGGGGTGCTGCTCGATGAACTCCCTGCTCTCCGTCTCCAGCACCACACAGTCGATGTCGGCGGCCCGCAGGATGTTCCCGACGGTGAGCCCGGCGGGTCCGGCGCCCACGATCACCACCGGAAAGCGTTGTGCGGACGGGGAGTTGGCCGTGGAGTCGGGGGGAGGTGGGGCGAAGGTCACCCGAGCATTATGTCGGCCCGCCGCAGACGGATAGCCCGATCTTTTCGTTATCGGCGGTCCTGGGGCGCGTCTCCTCTCCGAGTCGCTCGCAAGCGATCTCCGCAATCTCCGCAAGCGATCTCCGTAAGCGACTCACCCCCCACTCCCCCAGAGCCAAGGACGAACCCTTGAACACACAGATCAGCCGACGCGGCGTGCTGAAGTTCACCGGCGCGACGGCGGGCGCCGTCACCATCGGTACGACCCTCGCCGCCCCGCCCGCCTCGGCGGCAGGCGCGAGTCTCGTACACCCGGGCATGCTGCACACCCGGACGGATCTGGACCGGATGGCGAAGAAGGTGAAGGCCGGGGCAGCGCCGTACACGGCGGGGTTCGCGCGGCTGACCGCCAACCGGCATGCGCAGAGCGGCTGGACGGCCAATCCGCAGGCCACCGTCTACCGGGGCGAGGGCTCGCCGCAGAACTACGCGATCCTCTACAACGACATCCACGCGGCCTACCAGAACGCCCTGCGGTGGCATGTCACCGGTGAGAGCGCATACGGCGACACGGCCGTGGCGATCCTGAACGCCTGGTCGGCGAAGCTGACCGAGGTGGCGGGCTCCGCCGACCGGTTCCTCGCGGCGGGCCTGTACGGCTACCAGTTCGCCAACGCGGCCGAACTCGTCCGCGACCACGCCGACTTCGACCTCGACCGCTTCCAGAAGATGATGCTGGACGTCTTCCACCCGCTCAGCGAGGACTTCCTGGCGAACCACAACGGCGCCGTCATCACCAACTACTGGGCCAACTGGGACCTCACGGCCATCGCCTGCGTCCTGGCCGTCGGCATCCTCTGCGACGACCGAGCCAAGATCGACCGGGCCGTCGAGTACTTCAAGCACGGCGCCGGCATGGGCTCGGTCAAGAACGCCATCCCGGTCGTGCACGACGACCAGGAGCTCGCCGAATGGGTCGAGGCGGGCCGCGACCAGGGGCACGCCCTGCTCGGCGTGGGCCTGATGGGCACGGTCTGCGAGATGGCCTGGAACCAGGGCATCGATCTGTACGGCTACGACGACAGCCGTTTCCTCAAGGGCGCCCAGTACGTGGCCAAGTGGAGCATGGGCGGCGCGGTGCCGTACACGGCGAACACCCGCAAGAAGGGTGCGGTCAACGGCTGGTCGGGCAGCGAGAGTGCGACCGCAGCCGCCGCCGTGGACCCGGCGATGGCCCGCCCGATCTGGGCCATGATCGCCAACCACTACACCAAGCGTCGGGGTCTGTCCGCGAACTATCTGACCCGTATCGCCGCCCAGGCGTCCCCCGAGGGCGGCGGCGGTGACTACGGCCCCAACAGCGGTGGATACGACCAACTCGGCTTCGGGACACTGGCGTTCACCCGCGACAGGGTGAGCGCGAGTCCGAGTCCCGCGTCGCAGAGTGCGGCTGAGAGTGCCGGTGGGGCGGGTGCAGCGCCGTCGGTCGGTGCGACTCCCCAGGGCGGCAAGGGCGAGGACCTCGCCGCGACCGGTACGACGGACGTCGTCGCCTGGACCGCGGCGACCGGCATCACCGCTCTCGCGGGCGGGCTTCTGCTGCTGCGTCGGCGGGGGCGGTCCGGCGGGTCGGCACAGTGAGGCTGCCGGAACGGGCGGGTTCGCGCGTCAGCCGAGGCGGGGCAGCTCGATGGCCGGGCAGCGGTCCATGACCATGTCGAGTCCGGCGGCGCG
Organism: Streptomyces sp. NBC_00576; assembly: GCF_036345175.1. Lineage (NCBI taxonomy): Bacteria > Bacillati > Actinomycetota > Actinomycetes > Kitasatosporales > Streptomycetaceae > Streptomyces > Streptomyces sp. NBC_00576. The sequence continues at coordinate 9,470,465 of NZ_CP107780.1, forward strand.
GGTCCGGTCGTACGCGGCTTCGTCGATGACGCCGAGCTGGTACCAGACCGCCTTGGCGCCGATGGCGGCGGCCTCGTCGGCGACCGGACCCGCGAGGTCGCTGTTCACGAACACATCGACCACGTCGACGTCGAAGGGGATGTCGGCCAGCGAGGCGTAACCCTGCTCACCGTGGACCGTCTCGGCCTTCGGGTGGACGGGGACGATCCGCTTGCCGTGGCGCTGGAGGACCTCGGCCACGCGGTACGCGGCCCGCTGCTGGTTCGACGACAGGCCCACGATCGCCCAGGTGTCGCCGAGCTCGGTCAGGATCTTGCGGATCGTCGCTGGGTCGCCGTACACGCCCGGCCTCCTTGGGATTCGTACAGCCGCTGTTGTCCGCGACAACAGCGGTCGGCCTGCGGTGATTCCCCGCGTTGTCGCCGGGGTGGGTGTCCGGGGGCCCGGCAGATGCATGATGTGCGGTGTGGTTGCTGACACGGGATGGTGGGCGGAACGGTGCGCGAAGAGGCCCACGGCGTGTGCCGCGGGCCCCTGCGGCGGCTGGCTCAGCTCGCCAGGGCGGCGGGCTGCCACACGGCCTCGGGGTCGAGCGGCAGGTTCGGCCGGTCGCGTTTGAAGGCCGCGGCCTCCTCCTCCACGTCCGGCAGTGCGGCGCCGGGTGCTGCGAACCCCCGCAACAGGGTTTCGCAGTACTCGCTGGACAGGTACGAGGCGTCCCAACTGCCGTCCGGTTTCACCCACTGGTAGGTGTGGTTGTGCAGATTCAGGAACTGCAGGGTGGCCAGATGCGGTTCGACCGCGCGGAAGGTGCCTTGCTCCACGGCTTCCGTGAGCAGTCCCCGGACCAGTTGCTCGAACTCCGCGCGCTGGCCGAGCAGCGTGTCGAGATAGTCGCCGGTGAGGCTGCGGTAGTCGTGCTCGTAGACCCAGATGTGGTCGAGCCTGCGGAAGATGATCGTCAGCAGGGACTCCGACAGCAGACGAAGCCGCACCAGTGGGTCCGCGTCGAGGCCCGCGATCTGCCGGGCGCGGGACAGCAGCGGGTCCATCACTCGCGACTGGATCTCGATCAGCAGATTCTCCTTGGACCCGATGTAGTAGTACAGGGCGCCCTTGGCGAGTCCGACCGCACGGCCCAGTTCGTTGATGGAGGTCGCCGCGTAGCCATGACGGGCGAAGAGGGTCGCCGCGGTGTCGATGATCTTCTGTCGTCGGACCTCGTAGCCCGGCCCGTGGCCCGGTGGTCGTGGCATGTGGTTCTCCCCGCCTGATGTGCCGACATTTCGACGTGCCGATGAGACATGGCCTCGGGCCCGCGTCCGGACGGCCTGCGGTACATCGGGAAAGCGGGTCCGGGACCTTGCGCTCTGGCGCTTGATCAGTTTGCTAGACCGAACGGTACATTAAAAGAGGGCCGCCACGACCTCGACCTGCGAGATGCCGGACAGCGCGGCCGGAGCGCGACCAACTGGGCCCCGACGGGGAACGAACCACCCACAAAGGCGCCGCGAGGAACAGCGCGACAACCCCACCAACCCGAGCCAAAACGAACCGCCGACCCAGCGGAGCGTTACGCTCGGCACCGTGCTCCGCATCTACGACGTCCGAACCGCCGAGTCCGTAGTCGCCGCCCCGGCCCGCCGGGCCCTGACCCGTGTCGAGGCCCATGCGCCGGCCTTCGGCGCCACCGCCCTGCGTGTCCTCCTGGTCGCCGACGTCCTTGTCCGCGCCCTGGAGATCGGCGGCACCCCCGTGTGGGCCGTGCTGGCCGGTGAGGAACAGGTGGCCGAACTCCGGGCCGGCGCCGCGGCTCTCGGCGTCCGGCCCTTCGAGGACCGGCGTGACGTCGGACCGGAGTTCGCGGAGGCCCAGCTGATCCATGTGGTGAGCCGGGGTGCAGGGGCGACGGACGGCATCAGGATCGATGTCGCCCCGGTCGACTCCCCCGACTCCGCGACCGCTCCCGGAGACATCGACCCCGCGACCCTCCGCCTCGCCCTGCTGGCCCACCCCCGCTCCGAGCCCGTCCACCTGACGACGGCCGCCCTGGCCGACGCGGGGAGCACGCTCGCGCACTGGCGCCGGTCGGTCGCAGTCTGGGCGGGGCAGCCGTCCCGTCCGGTGCCCGAGGGGGTACGCCATGACCTGCGCGCCGCCTGGGAGGACGACCTGAATCTGCCCGCCGTACTGGACGTCCTGCGCAGCGTCGAGACCCTCGACGGGATGCCGGACGGGGCCCGCTTCGAGACGTACGCCTACGCCGACCGCATCCTCGGCCTCGAACTCACCCGCGAGATCGGGTCGTTGGCGTGACCGACCGCCGCAGCCTGGGCCCGCTGCGTCGTCTGGTTGTCCTGCGGCACGCCAAGTCGGCCTGGCCGACGGGTGTCGACGACCACGACCGCCCCCTCGGTCCGCGCGGTCTGCGCGACGCCCCCGCCGCCGGCCGCGCGCTCGCCGAGGCCGACTGCCTGCCCGACCTCGCCCTCTGCTCCACCGCCGAACGTGCCCGCCGCACCTTGGAGTTGGCGGCGGCCGAGTGGGGAGCCCCAGCGCCGGTCCGGCACGATCCGAGGCTGTACGGGGCCGACGTACCGGAGTTGCTGGCCGTCGTGCGTGAAGTCCCGCCCACCGTCGGGACGTTGCTGCTGGTCGGGCACAATCCCGGGCTGGAGGAGCTGGTGCTGGAGCTGGCCGGCGACGCGCTGGACACCGTACGGACGAAGTTCCCGACCTCCGCGGTCGCCGTCCTGGCCTGGCACGGCGACAGTTGGCACGACCTCGCGCCCGGCACGGCCCTGCTCACGGACATGATCGTGCCGCGCGGGAAGACACCCCGCTGACCTGACCGGGTCAGCCCACGTGGACGCGCGGACGGCGATCGGGGTCCGGTTCGGCGCGGCGGAGCACCTCGCGGGTGACCGGGGCGACCTCGCCGTGGCCGAAGACCAGGAAGCGGACCAGGTGGCTGAAGGGGTTGCCCTCGGTCCAGTTGAAGTAGGCGTGCGGGACCTGGCCGGTGCGGTCGCGCAGTTGCATCAGCACCGCCGCGATGGTGTTCGGCACGGTCGCGCCCTCCACGCGCAGCCGGCGCGCGCCGTGCTTCTCGTCGCCGCGCACGGCGAGATCGGCCGTGAAGTCGGAGGAGTCCTGCACGAACACCTCCAGGAACAGCACCGGACGGCCGTCCGGGATGTGGGTCTGCTCGCGCTGGCTGTGCTCCTTGGCGCGGTACTCCCGGGTGCTGTGCTCCTGGGGTTCGTTCGCGACCAGGAGAAGCGGGCCGCTGGTGGCCGCCTCGTCGATGATGCGGACAGCGGTCTCGTCGAAGGTCACTTCCGCGGCCCGCAGTTCGAAGGCGCGGCGCACCCGGGAGGCGAACGACGTCACGAGGATCGCCAGGATGAAGATCGCTGCGATCTTGATGCCGTCGGGCCGCTCGATCACGTTCGTGACCAGCGTGTAGGCGAACACCGCCGTGATCGCGCCGAAGCCGATCGTGGCGGCCCGATGGCCGCGCTTGTGCACGGCGACCGCGGACGCGAACGACGCGGACAGCATCAGTACCAGCACACCGGTCGCGTACGCGCCGCTCTGGTCGTCGACGTTCGCGTTGAACCAGAGCGTGATGAACACGGCCGCCGCCATGAACACCAGCACCAACGGCCGGACGGCGCGCGTCCATTCGGGCGCCATGCCGTAGCGCGGCAGATAGCGCGGCACGAGGTTCAGCAGGCCGGCGAGCGCGGAGGCGCCCGCGAACCAGAGGATCGCGATCGTCGAGATGTCGTAGACCGTGCCGAAGGCCTCGCCGAGGTGCTCGTGCGCGAGATAGGCGAGCGCGCGCCCGTTCGCCGGGCCGCCGCTCTCGAAGGCGGACTGCGGGATCAGGATCGTCGTCGCCAGACTGGACAGCAGCAGAAAGCAGCTCATGATCACGGCGGCCGTGGTGAGCAGCTTGCGGGTCTCCCGGATCCGCCCTTCAGGCCGCTCGTGCGTGTCCGTCGCATCCCCCTTGACCTGCGGCATCACCGCCACGCCCGTCTCGAAGCCGGACATGCCCAGCGCCAGCTTCGGGAAGACGAGCAGCGCCACGCCGATCATCGCGAGCGGCGAGGAGTGCTCCGCGGTCATCGCGTCGGTCCAGTCGCCGATCCTGACGGGGTGGCCGATCACCTCCCAGGCGGAGACGGCGAGGACGACGACGTTGAGGGTGAGATAGGCGCCCACGAGTACGACGGCGATGCCGATGGCCTCCTTGAAGCCCTTCAGGAACACCGCGCCCAGCCCAAGGACCAGAACGAGTGTGATCCACACGTTCCCGCCGTGCATCCAGTGCGGGGCGAAAGGATTCTCCACGACATGTGCGGAGGCGTCCGCCGCCGACAGGGTGATCGTGATCATGAAGTCCGTGGCAGCGAACCCGAGCAGCACGAGCACGAAGATCTTCCCCGACCACCAGGGCAGCAGCCGCTCCAGCATGGCGATCGACCCCTCTCCGTGCGGACTCTCCCGCGCGACCCGGCGATAGACCGGCAGCGCGCCGAGCAGCGTCAGCGCGATCAGTACGAGGGTGGCGAGCGGGGAGAGGAGACCGGCCGCGAGGGCAGCGATGCCCGGCTGGTAGCCGAGTGTCGAGAAGTAGTCGACGCCGGTGAGGCACATGACCCGCCACCACTTGTGGCCCCGGTGGTCCTCGGCCGGAGTAGCGTGCGGCCCCGGATGCCGGGCCGGCCGCTCGGTCAGCCCCTCCAGCAGCCAGGCCCGCCAGCGGGGCGCGGACGGCGCGGACGGCGTGGACGGCACGGACGCGGAGGGACTCGGTTCCTCGGGCCCGGCGCTGTCCTTGCTGTCCACCTGGGCGCCGGTCATGCGGTGATCTCCTTGAGGTCTTCTTTGTGTGTTGTTTACTTCTTTGTTTACTTCTCTATGCATTCGGCCCGGCCTGCGGCCTTTTGGCAACGAGGAGTGAGTATCCACTACGCCGGCGCCCGTAGGGTGGCCGGATGCCGGACGAGTACCGCACAGTGGCCCACGCGGGTGTGCACGAGACCGAGGTCAACCGATCCCGCTTCCTGTGCGCCCTCGCCCCCGCGGCCACCGAACAGGAGGCGCAGGAGTTCGTCGCCGCCGTCCGTAAGGAGCACTCGGACGCCACCCACAACTGCTTCGCGTACGTCATCGGCGCCGACGCCTCCGTCCAGAGGGCGAGCGACGACGGCGAACCGGGCGGCACCGCCGGAGTCCCCATGCTCCAGATGCTGCTGCGCAGGGACATGCGGTACGTCGTCGCCGTCGTCACCCGCTACTACGGCGGCGTCAAACTGGGCGCGGGCGGCCTGATCCGGGCATACGGGGGAGCGGTCGGCGAAGCCCTCGACGTGCTCGGCACCCGCACCCGCCGCCGGTTCCGGCTGGCCACGGTGACCGTCGACCACCAGCGGGCCGGAAAGGTCCAGAACGACCTGCGGTCCACCGGCCGCGAGGTGCGCGATGTGCGCTACGGCGAGGCCGTCACGATCGAGATCGGGCTCCCGGACACCGATGTGGACGCCTTCCGGGCATGGCTGGCGGACGCGACGGCGGGGACCGCCGGATTCGCCCTCGGTGGAGAGGCGTACGGGGACGCATGAGCGCCGCGATGTCCTCGGGGGCTGCACATCGGGCCGATACGGGAGTAACCGCCCGTGATGTCAGACCCGGCTGTTAGTTTCGGGGATCATGAGACTGCTGCACACGTCCGACTGGCATCTCGGCCGCTCCTTCCACCGGGTGAACATGCTCGGGGCGCAGGCCGAGTTCATCGGCCATCTCGTTTCCGTCGCGCGGGAGCGCGAGGTCGACGCGGTGGTCGTGTCGGGCGATGTGTACGACCGGGCGGTGCCCCCGCTGGCCGCCGTCGAGCTCTTCGACGATGCCCTGCACCGGCTCGCCGACCTCGGCGTGCCGACGGTGATGATCTCCGGGAACCATGACTCGGCCCGCCGCCTCGGCGTCGGGGCCGGGCTCATCGACCGCGCCGGCGTCCATCTGCGCACCGACCCGTCGGCCGTCGGCACCCCCGTGATGCTCCGGGACGCCTTCGGTGACGTCGCCTTCTATGGACTGCCCTATCTCGAACCGGCCTTGGTGAAGGACGGGTTCGGGGTGGAGAAGGCGGGCCATGAGAGTGTCCTCGCCGCCGCCATGGACCGGGTCCGCGCCGACCTCGCCACACGCGCGCGGAACACACGTTCCGTCGTCCTCGCCCATGCCTTCGTCACCGGCGGCGAGGCCAGCGACAGCGAGCGGGACATCACCGTCGGAGGGGTCGCCGCCGTGCCCTCCGGGGTGTTCGACGGCGTCGACTACGTGGCGCTGGGCCATCTGCACGGCTGCCAGACCATCACCGGGCGGGTGCGTTACTCGGGCTCCCCGCTGCCGTACTCCTTCTCGGAGGCCGACCACCGCAAGAGCATGTGGCTGATCGACCTGGTGGGCGACGGCTCGCTGACCGCGGAGCGCGTCGACTGCCCGGTGCCGCGCCCGCTCGCCCGCATCCGGGGGGCGTTGGAGGAACTGCTCGCAGATCCGGGCCTCGCCCGTCACGAGGACGCGTGGGTCGAGGCGACGCTCACCGACGCGGTGCGCCCCGCCGACCCCATGGCCCGGCTCATGGAACGGTTCCCGCACACCCTCAGCCTCGCCTTCGATCCGGAGCGGCACCCGGGGGACCCGGACGTGACGTACGCGCGGCGCCTGGCGGGGCGGGGCGACCAGGAGATCGCGGAGGACTTCGTCCTGCATGTGCGGGGCGCGGGGGCGGACGAGCACGAACGGGGCGTCCTGCGGGACGTGTTCGACGCGGTGCGGGCCGACGAGACGGTACGAGAGGTGGCGCGGTGAAGGCGGCGCGGACTGCGTGGTGCGGGTGGATCGCGGACAGGTCCCCTGGGCGAGGTGCTTCCCGGAGGATCGGCATCGCCACAGGGACAGCCGCCGACCTGCACGGCGGCGACCCGGCACACCGCCGCCGCCACGGTGACCTGCGCACGGAGGGTGCCCGGTGAGGCTGCACCGGCTGGACATCACGGCCTTCGGGCCCTTCGGCGGCGCCCAGCAGGTCGACTTCGGCGAGCTGTCCGCCGCCGGGCTCTTCCTCCTGCACGGTCCGACGGGCGCGGGCAAGACCTCCGTCCTGGACGCCGTCTGCTACGCGCTGTACGGCTCGGTGCCCGGCGCCCGCCAGGGCGGCTCGCTGCGCAGCGACCATGCCGAGCCCGGCACCCGTACCGAGGTCACCCTCGAACTCACCGTCGCCGGGCGCCGGTTGGAAGTCACCCGGCAGCCGCCCTGGGAGCGCCCCAAGAAGCGCGGCGCGGGCACGACGCTGGACAAGGCACAGAGCTGGCTGCGCGAGTACGACGCCTCGGCCGGTGCCTGGAAGGACCTCAGCCGCTCCCACCAGGAGATCGGAGAAGAGATCACCCAGCTGCTCGGGATGAGCCGCGAGCAGTTCTGCCAGGTCGTGCTGCTGCCCCAGGGTGACTTCGCCCGTTTTCTGCGCGCCGACGCCGAGGCCCGCGGCAAGCTGCTCGGCCGCCTCTTCGACACGCATCGCTTCGCCGAAGTCGAGAAGCGCCTCGCGGATCGCCGGCGCGCCGCTGAAGCCGAAGTGCGTGACGGCGACGCGGAGTTGCTGGCCGACGCGCACCGTATGCAACAGGCCGCCGGTGACGCCATGGCGCTGCCCGGCCTCACGCCGGGTGAACCGGGGCTGGCCGAGGCCATCATGGGCGCCGCGGCCGTGGCCCGCTGCACCGCGCGTGAGCTGCTCACCATCGCCCACTGTGCCCGCGCCGCCGCCGAGTCGGCGCAGGTCGCGGCCGACGTCGCGCTGGCCGACGTACGCGAAGTGGCCCGGTTGCAGCTGCGGTTCGCCCAGGCGCGGGAGCGGGCCGGGCGGCTGGAGGAGCGGGCGGACGCGCACCGGGAGGACCGGGCGCGGCTGGAGCGGGCCCGCAAAGCCGAGGCGGTGGCGCCCGCGCTGGAGCTGCGGGAGGCCGCCGAGACCGAGCACCGGCGCGCGGCCGACGGCGAATCACGTGCGCGTGCCCTGCTGCCGGAGAGCTTCACGGACGCCGGCGCCGGTGGCCTGGCCGCCGCCTCACGCCGGGCCGCCGAGGAGCTGGGCGGACTCGAATCCGCCCGCCGCGCCGAACAACGCCTGACTCAACTCGTCGCCGAGCGCACCGGCCTGGACCGTCAGGAGCGCGCCGACGAGGACGTCCTGCACGACGCCGAGAACTGGCTCGGCGACTGGGAGGCGACGAGGGCGGGCCTCCAGACCCGCATCGAGTCGGCCCAGGAAGCCGCCACCAGGGCCGAACAGCTCGCCGTCCAGCGGGAACCCGCGCAGAACCGGCTCAGGGCGGCCCGCCAACGCGACGCGTTCGCCCAGGACACGGACGAGGCGCAGAAACACGTACTGGCGGCGCGCGAGCGTGCCACGGAGGCGAAGGCCCACTGGCTCGACCTCAAGGAACAGCGACTGAACGGCATCGCCGCCGAGCTGGCCGCCCATCTCAGCGACGGCGAACCCTGCGCCGTCTGCGGAGCCACCGAACACCCGGCGCCCGCACGGAAGATCGCCGGGCACGTCGACCGCGAGGCGGAGGAACAGGCGCTGGCCGCCTACCAGCGGGCCGACGAGCGGCGCGCCGAGGACGAACGGCGACTGGGCCTCGTACGCGAGGCACTGGCGGCTGCCACCGCCGAGGCCGGGGACGCGCCCACCGATCAACTCGCCGAACAGGCCGAGGAGTTGGAGCGACGGTACGAGGAGGCCCGACGGGGCGCCTCCGGGCTGCACCCGGCCCGCGAGGACCTGCGCAGTGCCGAGCAGGAACACGAGCGCCGCACCGTCGCCCAGCAGGAGGCGGCACTCAGGACGGCGTCCCGGGTCGCCCGCCGGGACACCCTCGACCGCGAACGCACCGCGCTGGAGGAGGAGTTGGCGCAGGCCCGGGGCGGCGCCGAGAGCGTCGCCGTGCGGGCAGCGCAGCTGGAACGGCAGACCGCGCTGCTCACCGAGACCGCCGAGGCCGCCCGCGCCGCCGAGGACACCGCCCAGCGCCTCAAGGACGCCGACGCCCGCCTCGCCGACGCCGCCTACCGCGCCGGGTTCGACACGCCACGCGCGGCGGCGGACGCCCTCGTGGACGACGCCGAGCACCGCGAACTCCAACGGCGGCTGGACGCCTGGCAGTCCGAAGAGGCCGCCGTCCGGGCCGCCCTCGCCGAGCCCGACACCGTGGCCGCCGCGCAGCAGTCGCCCGCCGACCTCGCGGGCGCGGAACAGACCGCCTCGGCTGCCGCCCGGCGCCTGCGGGAGGCTGCCTCCGCCCGCGACGCCGCCGCGAGCCGCTGCACCGAACTCGACCGCCTGTCCGCCCGCTCGGCCACCGCCGTACGACGGCTCGCGCCGCTGCGGGCCGCCCATGACCGGGTGGCCCGCCTCGCCACCCTCACCGCGGGCACCTCGGCCGACAACGAACGCAGGATGCGGCTGGAGTCGTACGTCCTCGCGGCCCGCCTGGAGCAGGTGGCGGCCGCCGCGACGGCACGGCTGCGGCGCATGTCGTCCGGGCGCTACACCCTCGTCCACTCCGACGACCGGGCCGGGCGGGGCCGCAGCGGCCTCGGGCTGCATGTAGTCGACGCCTGGACCGGCCGTGAGCGGGACACGGCGACCCTCTCCGGCGGCGAGACGTTCTTCGCCTCGCTCGCCCTCGCCCTCGGTCTCGCGGACGTCGTCACGGACGAGGCCGGCGGGGTCCGCCTCGACACCCTCTTCATCGACGAGGGCTTCGGCAGCCTCGACGACCAGACGCTGGACGAGGTCCTGGACGTCCTCGACTCGCTGCGCGAACGAGACCGCAGCGTCGGCATCGTCAGCCATGTGCCGGATCTGCGGCGGCGGATCCACGCCCAGCTCGAAGTGGTGAAGGGGAGATCGGGGTCGGTGGTGCGACAGCGGGGCGGTGAGTGAGGCCGCGAGCCGCCGGGAGATCAGGCCGGACCGGTCGGCGGTGCTCAGGCGCTCACTGGCCGACGGGACGGCGGGGGAGCGGTGAGGAGTAGACGACACTCGTGGTCACCGAGCCCAGCACGCCGATCTTTCCCGACACCTCCTCCAGATGACGCATGGAACGCGCGACGACCTTGATGACGAAACAGTCGTCACCCGTCACGTGATGCGTCTCCAGGATCTCGGGTGTCACGGCGACCAGGTCGTGGAACGGCTTGTAGTTGCCGTTGGGGTACCTGAGCCGGACGAAGGCGAGGATCGGCAGGCCGAGCCGCTCCGGGTCGACGACCGCCGCGTACCCCTGGATGACACCGGCCTCCTCCAGCCGGCGCACCCGCTCGGTGACCGCGCTCGGGGACATCGCGACGGCGCGCGCCAGCTCGGCGAAACTGGCGCGGCCGTCCCGCTGGAGGACATCGAGAATGCGCCAGTCGGTGGCGTCCGGGGAAAACGTACTCATGCCCGAGCAATAGCAGGGGAATCCCCGGCTGATCAAGAGAAAGGGCGTGGATCACACCTTCAGGTGAAGTGATCGTCGGCCGTAGATTTCTGGCCATGGAGTCCCGACCCCTCCGACCGGACTCGCACCAGGGAAAGGCCAGACCATGAGTGTCAGCACCACCGTCGTCAACCCCGTCCTGCGCGTCGCCCCGGCCTCCCCGGCAGAGGCCGCCGCCTACTTCGGCGCGAGCCTCTCCTTCCACGCCGACGTGTCCGACGTGGCCGCCGCCCTCGCGGCCGACGGCGACCCCGGATTCGTCGTCATCGACACGCGTTCCACCGAGTCCTGGGACCAGGGCCACATCCCGGGCGCCCTCCACCTGCCTACGGCCCTGATCCCCGAGCAGGCCGCCGGGCTGCTCGACAAGTCCGTACCTATGGTGACGTACTGCTGGGGCCCCGGCTGCAACGGGGCGACCCGTGCCGCCCTCGCCCTGGCCCAACTCGGCTACCAGGTCAAGGAGATGCTCGGCGGCTTCGAGTACTGGGTGCGCGAGGGCTTCGAGTTCGAGACATGGGAGGGCCGGGAGCGCCGCGAAGCCGACGCGTTGACGGCCCCGGTGGACGCGACGGACTGCGGCTGCTGAAGCAAACGCCGGCCTCCGTCCCGTCCCCGACCCTCGGGGTGCCTCAGTCCCGTACGACTTCGGGCAGCGGACGTAGGAAGACACGGTCCGCCGAGTCGAACTCCCCGTCCGGGCGGGCCGCGTGCAGGACGACATCGAGGGTGGCATTCGGATCGCAGGCGTAATGCCCGCTCGCCCAGGCGGCGTTGGCCTCGACGACCGCCCATTGCGAGCCCTCCGACAGCAGACCGACGTCCACGACGACGGCACTCGGCAGGTTCTGGGAGGCCAGGCGCCCCGCGAAGGCCAGTACCTCCGCGTGTCGAGGGTCCTCGTCGAGTGGGGCGACATCCAGCTCGCCGTGCGTCAAGTACCTGCTGCCGGTGCGGACTTCGCCGTCCAGCAGGAACAGCCGGTACTCCACGGCGAACGTCACGATGTCGCTCACCAGTACCGGCGTGCCGTCGTCGACCGCGTCGGGACCCGGCAGCCGGCTCCCGTCCGGATAGACGCGCGCGGGAAAGCTCTTGTCGTTGGGCGGCTTCACGAAAGCGGGCCGCCGTAGCTGCCTGGCCTCGGCAATGGTGCTGAACTCGATCTCCCTGTGCGTGAGTTCGTACGGCAGTCGGGCCAGCCAGTCCGGCGCCGCCTCCAGCAGCCCGAGCCCCAGGTCCGCGGCCACCGCGTCCGCGAACAGTGGCCCGGCATAGAACGTCGCACCCTCGGCGGCTCGCCACTCGTCGGGTACCCGCCACTCACGCAGGACCTCGACGCTCATGGCGCGACGGCGGGCCGCGTCGGCCAGGGCGTGTCCGGTCGCGGTAACGCGTGGGGAGAGAAAGAGAGTTCGAGCCTTCATGGAAGTAGAGGGTGGCCCAGAGGGAGCGTCGGGGGACAGCGAATTTACTGTCGCGTACAGCGTGTAGGTTGCTGCGTATGGCAGTTGAGTGGGTGGAGTCGGGTGGTGGGCCGCTCATCGCGGTACCGGAAGCGGTGCTGCCGTTCTGGGCGGGGGCGGACGGCGACGAGTTGTCGACGGACTACGACCGGGCCTGCGAAGTGGACGGACTCATCGGCTTTGTGCCCGTCGGCGACACGACCGCTCTCGTCCTCGGCGACGAACCCGCCTCGACCGCGTTCCTGCCGGAGCACGACACCTTCGTACGGTGGTGCGCCGCCGACTCCGAGGACGAACTGCTGGCCTGCGTCCCGGCAGCGCTCGCCGCGGCGGAGTGGGAACCGGACAGGGCGTGGGAGACACCGGGGGACGTGCTCCTCTTCGACTCCGCCTGGCCGGGCAAGGAGACGGACCGGACCGATCACCTCCGGGTCGAGCTGGCGCCGGGGCGGTACGCGGTGCGGGCGGCGTACGTGGAGCCGGGACCGGAGACATGGGTGGGCCTCGTACAGCTGCGACGGCTGACGGACTGACGCGAGGCCGGCGCGAGGGCAGAGGGCCGGGGCTCGGGGTGTACCCCCGAGCCCCACAACCCCCGTATTCCGCCCCCGAGTTGCTCTCGGCGAGCTACCTCACAGCTGGGACAGCTCGTCCACCAGATCGTCCAGCCCCAGCGACCCCTGCGACAGCGCGGCCATGTGCCAGGCCTTCGCGTCGAAGGCGTCGCCGTGGCGGCGCTGGGCGTTCTCCCGGCCCAGCAGCCACGCCCGCTCGCCCAGCTTGTAGCCGATCGCCTGGCCGGGGATGGTCAGATAGCGCGTCAGTTCGCTCTCCACGAAGTCCGCGGGGCGGCTGCTGTGGGCGCCGAAGAACTCCTGAGCCAGTTCCGGGGTCCAGCGCTCGCCCGGGTGGAACGGGGAGTCCGCCGGGATCTCCAGTTCCACATGCATGCCGATGTCGACGATGACCCGGGCCGCCCGCATCATCTGCGCGTCGAGGTAGCCGAGGCGCTGCTCCGCGTCCGTGAGATAGCCCAGCTCGTCCATCAGACGCTCCGCGTACAGCGCCCAGCCCTCGCAGTTGGCGCTGACTCCGCCGACGGTGGCCTGGTAGCGGGAGAGGTTCTCGGCGACGTGCGCCCACTGCGCGAGCTGGAGATGGTGGCCGGGGACGCCCTCGTGGTACCAGGTCGAGACCAGGTCGTACACGGGGAAGCGGGTCTGGCCCATCGTCGGCAGCCAGGTGGTGCCGGGGCGGGAGAAGTCCTCCGACGGGGCCATGTAGTACGGCGCCGCCGCGCTGCCGGGGGGCGCGATACGGGACTCGACCTTCTTGACCCGCTCGGCGAGTTCGAAGTGCGTACCGTCCAGCGCCTCGATCGCCTGGTCCATCAGGCCCTGGAGCCACTCGCGGACCTCGTCGACGCCCTCGATGTGCTTGCCGTGCTCGTCGAGATGCGCCAGCGCCACCCACGGCGTCGCGGCGCCGGGCAGGACGTTCTCGGCCTCCTGCTTCATCTCGCCGAGGAGCCGGTGGTACTCGGCCCAGCCGTACGCGTACGCCTCGTCGAGGTCCAGATCCGTGCCGTTCCAGTAGCGCGACCAGCGTGCGTACCGCTCACGCCCCACCGTGTTCGGCGCGCCCTCGACGGCCGGTGCGTACACGTCCCGCATCCAGTCCCGCAGTTCGACGAGGGCCGCGGTCGCCACCCGCGCCGCCTCGTCGAGCTCGGCGCGCAGTGCGTCGGGGCCGGCCGTCACGAAGTCCTCGAACCAGCCGAGGCCCTTGCCGTCCAGGTCGGTCCACTCGCCGAGCTGCTCGATGAACGTGGCGGTGGGACGAGGACCCGCGTACAGCTCGCGTTCCAGGCCCAGGGCCAGGCTCTCCCGGTAACCCCGCAACGCGGCCGGAACCGCGCGCAGCCGTTCCGCGACCGCCGTCCAGTCCTCGTCCGTCTCCGTCGGCGTCACGGTGAACACCTCGCGCACCGAGTGCGCGGCCGTGTGCATGTTGCCGACGGCACGGAGGCCCTCGCCGGCCTCGTGCACGGCGAGTTCGGCGGTGAGCCGCTCGCGCAGCAGCCGCCCACAGCGCCGCTCGATGTCACTGTCCGCGCCGGGCCGCCGCTCGGCCTCGTCCAGCCGGGCCAGCGTCGTCCGCGCCAGCTCCGCGAGGGCCTCCTGGCCGGCGGGCGAGGTGTCCGGAAGCCTGCTCGAACTCTCCTTCACGCCGAGGTACGTACCGGTGACCGGGTCGAGGGCGATGAGCTCGTCGACATAGGTGTCGGCGACCTCACGGGGCAGCGGGATCTTGGTATCTGACATGGGCCCATCCTCGTACGCGACCGTGGCTGACGTCACGTCGATTCGCATCGGCATGCGCGACCGGCCCGGCGGAAAATCGCCGGGCCGGTCGTGACGCGACCAGTACGTACGGAGGTCAGTCCCGGGCGCTGTGGTCGTACGACCTCGGGGAGGCGACCGGGGTTGCGTCCAGGCGGGCCGTGATGACGAGGGTGCCTTCCTCGATCTGGTAGTCGAGGGGCAGGCCGAGGCCGCGCATCGCGGCGACCATGCCGGTGTTGGAGGACTGCGTGACGGCGTACACGTGCTCGCAGTTCGCCTCGCGCGCCATCGACACCAGACGGCGCAGGAGTTCCCCGCCGATGCCGCGCCGCTGCCACTCGTCCTCGACGAGCAGCGCGATCTCGGTCTCGTCGCCGTCCCAGAGGAGGTGACCGAGGCCGACCACCCGTCCCGACGCCGTCTGTACGGCGAGCGTGCGGCCGTAGCGCGGGCTGAGCAGGTGGCCCAGGTAGCGGTCGGCGTCGCCCATCGGGCCGTGGTAGCGCAGCGAGAGGGTACGTGGTGAGCAGCGCTCGTGCATCGCCTTCGCCGCGTCCAGGTCCCTGGCGTCGGCGCGCCGCACCGTGATGTCGTTGCCACGCGGCAGCGTCAGTACGTCCTGGCCGTGCGGTACGCGGGGGCCGAGCCGCGCGTCCAGCTCCACCAGCGCCCGCGCGCGGGCGAACTCGGTAGGGGTGAACGGCAGATACGGCCGCTCCACAGTGATCACTCCGCCTTCCGGCGCGCGCAGCCGCATCACCGTGTCCGTCTCTTCGAGGGCGCCCCCGACGGGTACGCCCTCCCGCGCCGCCGAGTCACCGCCGGGCAGCGACCGGATGGTGCACCGGCCGAGCAACTGACGCAGTGCGAGAGGCAGTTCAGCCGCGTCCAGGGCCGTACGGGTGGCCAGGCCCAGGACCCGGGTCGGCGCGTCGACGAGATCGTGGGCGTCGGCCCGCTCGATCCACGTCCCGGCGCCGCCCGCCCGGGACACCGCCTCCGAGATCTCGGTGGCGGTGAGCTCACCGGGGGCGCGCAGCAGGAACTCGTCGACCGTCCCCCGGGCCAGCGGATGCGTCTGGAGGCTGAGAATGTCGATACGCCGCTCGGCGAGGACGATGCACAGCGAGGCGAGCGATCCCGGCTGGTCCTTCACCGTCGTCCGCATCCGCCACAGCACACTCGCACCGGTGTCCATGCCGGTATCGGTATCGGCGTCGGTGGCGGTGGCGCCCGGCGGTGCGTGACCGTGGCGGCTTGCCCACCATGTGCGCAGCAGCGCGGCGAGTTCGGCGACGTCCCGCCGCCACTGGCGTACCGGGCGCTCGTCCGTCACGGGGGTTTCCTCAGATATCTTTCGAGTCATGCAGTCACCATGCGCCAACGGTGTTGCGTGATCACGAACGGACTGTGACCGAAGGGTTAAGTCGCATTCCGCCCCTTTTGTTTACTTTTCTACGGCTACTGTCGTGTGCGTCTTTACTGCCCCACTCGCCCCGGCTGCAGCACCTTCGTGAACAGCACGGTCCCGTCCTGCTCGCGCAGCCGTACCGTCAGCTCCCCGCTGCCGCCGTCGATGTCGACCTCGCCGAAGAACTGGTAGCCGCCGACGGGCGAGACGTTCGCCGCGGTCGGCGCCTTCACGAAGACCCGCTCAGGACCGAACGTGCCGTCGAGCGCGCTGGCGGGGAAGGCCCCGGCGTTGAGCGGGCCCGACACGAACTCCCAGAACGGTGCGAAGTCGGTGAAGGCGGCCCGCGAGGGCTGATAGTGCTGCGCCGAGGTGTGGTGCACGTCGGCGGTCAGCCAGACCGTGCCGGTGATCCGCCGGTGCTTGATGTGCCGCAGCAGTTCGGCGATCTGCAGCTCACGTCCGAGCGGCGCACCCGGGTCGCCCTGCGCGACGGCCTCGATGTTCGCCTTGCCCTCGGTGGCGTCGGGTACGACGAGGCCCAGCGGCATGTCGGCGGCGATCACCTTCCACACGGCACGCGAGCACGACAGCTCCCGCTTGAGCCACTCCAACTGCTCGGCGCCGAGAATGCCCTGCGGGTCGACGGTCTGGCCGTCAGGCGAGTTGGCGTTGCGGTACGTCCGCATGTCGAGGACGAACACGTCGAGCAGCGGCCCCTGGTGCAGCACCCGGTTGACGCGGCCCTCCCGGGCACCAGGCCGGAGCGTGGAGATCGGGAAGTACTCGCTGAAGGCCCGCCGGGCCCGGCCCGCGAGGACGTCGACGCTCTTCTCCGTGTAACGGGTGTCCGAGTCGAGGATCCTCTGCCCCGGGTACCAGTTGTTGCGCACCTCGTGGTCGTCCCACTGGATGACCGACGGGACCTGGGCGTTGAACCGACGAAGGTTCTCGTCGAGCAGGTTGTAGCGGAAGTTGCCGCGGAACTCGCCGAGCGTCTCGGCGACCTTCGACTTCTCCTCGGTCGTGATGTTCCGCCAGGTGCTGCCGTCGGGCAGCGCCGCGGTCGCGGCTATCGGACCGTCGGCGTAGATGTTGTCGCCGCTGCACAGGAAGAAGTCGGGGTCCAGCTTGCCCATCGCGTCGTAGATCCGGTAGCCGCCGAGGTCCGGGTTGATGCCCCAGCCCTGCCCCGCCAGGTCCCCCGACCACAGGAACCGCACCCCGTCGCGCCGCCGCACCGACGCCGTACGGAAGGTGCCGGTCACCGGCTCGCCGGTGCGGCGCGGGTCGTCCGGGTCGGCGAGCAGCACGCGGTAGTGGATCTGTTCGCCCGGCGGCAGCCCGCGCAGCCGCGTCGTACCGGTGAAGTCGGTGTCCGTGCCGAGCAGCGGACCGTGCCAGCGGCGGGGGTTGCGGAACGACTCGGTGGCGGACGTCTCGACGACCATCCGGGCCGGCCGGTCGGACCGCACCCACACCAGCCCCGAGTCGGCGGTCACATCGCCGGTCTGGACGCCCCAACCGGCCTTCGGCCGCCCGGACAGGGCGAACGCGGGCGCCGCCGCCCCGACGGCGGCGGGCAGGGTCAGGGCCGCCGACGCGGCGAGCGAACCGCGCAGCACGCTGCGACGACCGGGCAGGGAAGAAGGTGACATGGGGCAGTGCCTCCGGGGACAGGATCCGGCGAGTGTGCACAGCCACAACTACTGGGGCACCGCAGCGCCCACACAAACCCCAAGTGAACAACTGCCAGCGGGGACACGGGAAAGACACGGGAACCGGTGTGCGAGCCGACGTCAGGAAGCGAGAGCCTCCGCCATCAGCCGCACCCCCGCCCCGATCCGCGCGGGCGACAACTGCGCGTACCCCACCACCAGCCGTACGCCCCCGCCCCGCACGGGCGCGTGCGCGAAGTCCGCCAGCGGCCGTACCGCCACCCCGGCCGCCGCCATCCGCTCCAGGAACCGGTCCTGCGGCCCGTACCGCTCCGGCAGCGCGGCGATCACATGCAGACCGGCCGCGATCCCCGACACCTCGGCCCCGGGAAAGTGCTCCTCCAGCGCCGCTACGAGGGCATCGCGCCGTTCCCGGTACGCGCGCTGGCACCGGCGCAGATGCCGGTCGTAGTCGCCGCGTTCCACGAACCGCGCGAACAGCTCCTGGTCGAGGGCGGGATGGCCCAGGTCCATCGTCCGCTTCCGTTCGACGACCTCCTCGGCGAGCGACTCCGGTACGAGGAGCCAGCCCAGCCGCAGCCCGGGCGCGAGCGACTTGCTGACGGAACCCGTGTAGGCGACGCGCTCGGGGTCGAGCCCCTGCAGCGCGCCCACGGGAGCGCGGTCGTAGCGGAACTCCCCGTCGTAGTCGTCCTCGATCACCAGCCCGTCGACCGCCCGCGCCCAGTCGAGGAGTTCGGTGCGGCGCCCCGCGGAGTAGGCGATCCCGGACGGGAACTGGTGGGCGGGCGTGGTCACCACCGCCCGTACCCCGGAGGCCCGCAGCCCGTCGAGGCCGAGGCCCTCGTCGTCCAGGGGCAGCGGTACGGCGGCCAGGCCGGCCGAGGCGTACAGGGAGCCGTGTTCCGGGCTCCCCGGGTCCTCGACGCCGATGTCGCGCATCCCGCGCGCGTGGAGCACATGTCCGAGCAGCGTCGTCGCCTGCGCCACCCCGGAGACGACCACCAGCCGTTCCGGGTCCGCGACCACGCCCCGGCGTCGCGTGAGCAGCTCCGCCAGCGCCGTCCGCAGCCGGGGCAGCCCGCGCGGATCGGGGTAGCCGAGGGCGTGATGGGGGAGCTCGGCGAGCACCGAGCGCTGGGCGGCGGCCCACGCGGCACGCGGGAACAGCGACAGGTCGGGGGTGCCCGGCAGGAAGTCGGCCCGGGCGCCGGGGGAGCGCGGAGCGAGGTCCCGCGCGCGCGGGTGAGCGGCCCGGGCGGCACCTCCCACCCAGGTCCCGGCCCCGCGCCCGCTGCGCAGATAGCCCTCCGCGGTCAACTGCTCGTACGCCTCCGTGACCAGCCCACGAGACACTCCGAGGTCGGCCGCGAGATCCCGGCTCGACGGCAGCCGCGTCCCGGAGGCGAGCCGCCCCGAGCGGACCGCTTCCCGGAGTGCCTCCTGAAGCGAACGCCCACGCGCGCGTGGCGGTGCGGCAGCGGCCGGGAGCAGCAACTCCCAGGCGGCGGAGCCCGGCAGGCCGCTCGGACTGGTCCCCGATGACGTCATGGAAGTGGACCTTAATCCGGTCCGCCGCGCTCCCTAGCGTCACCTCCATGAACGCCACTGCAGACCCGGCCGACGTCACCCCCGCGCGCGGGGCCCTTCTCACCGCCCTCGCCGCCGTCCTCGTCGGCTGCTCCTTCACCGCCAACAGCGTCCTCGGCGACTACCCGTACGCGGGCGGGCAGTTCCTGCGCTACGGCTTGGCCTGTCTGCTGCTCCTGCCCCTGGTCGGCCGGGGCGGCGCAGCTCCGCTGCGGGCACTCACCGCCCGCCAGTGGATTCGCCTCGCGCTGCTCGCCGCCGTCGGCATGGTCGGCTTCAACCTGGCCGTCATCGCCGCCGAACGCAGCGCGGAACCGGCGGTGCCCGGGGTGTTCGTGGGCTGCGCGCCCGTGGTCGTGGCGGTCCTGGTGCCGCTTCTGGACGGGCGGCGGCCCCAACGGGCAGTGCTGTACGGGGCGTTGACCGTCGCAGTGGGCGCGTTCGCGGTTCAGGGGTGGGGCCGTACGGACGGCGTGGGCATCGCCTTCTCCGGGTGTGCGCTGGTCGGCGAGGTCGGGTTCGCGGTGCTCGCCGTGCCGTTGGTGCGGCCCCTGGGACCCCGGCTGCTGTCCGCGACCGTGTGCGGGTTCGCCGCCGCCGAGTCCGCGCTCGCCGGGGTGCTTCTCGACGGCACCGGCTGGCTGCGTCTGCCCGACGCCACCGAGACCGCCGCGCTGCTGTGGCAGGCGGCGGTCGTCACCGTCGTCGGCTTCGTGTGCTGGTACATCGGCATGCAGCGGATCGGCGCGGAGCGCGCCACACTCTTCTCCGGTCTCATCCCGGTCGCCGCGGCCTGCACCGCCCCGCTCGTCGGCACAGGCTCCTACGGCGCCGCACAAGCTGCCGGAAGCGCCCTCGTCGGTGCCGGAGTCGCCCTGGGATCGGGCGCGTCGGCCCTCGTACGGTCAGCGGCTGCCGTCGAGGATCACCCGGGCGACCAGCGCCGGGTCGTCGTTCATCGGGACGTGGCCGCAGCCGGGGAGCCGGATCAGGCGCGCCTTGGGGATGATCCGCTTGGCGCGGATGCCCTGCCGGCGCACCAGCAGCACATCCCGAGTGCCCCACGCCACGGTGACGGGGATGCCCGGGACGTCGTCGGTGAACCGGAGGTCGCGGCCGGTCCTGAGGGTGTCCGTGAACCGCTGGGCGTTCGCCAGGGCGAGCGTCTCGGCGACGACGGCCTCGGGTGAACGGCGGCCGGGACGGGCGTAGATGGTGCTCGTCAGGACGGCGCGCCCCGCCGCCGAGCGGGACAGCCGCTCGACCAGTGGCAGCGGCATGCTCCGCGCGGCCCGTCGCATCGCGAGCAGCACACCGAACGCGTACCGCCGTTCCGCCTGCGACCAGAACCCCGCCGGGGAGAGCGCGGTCACGGACCGCACGCGCTTCTCGCGTCCGAGTTCCAGGGCCAGCAGACCGCCCAGCGAGTTGCCCGCCACATGCGGCCGGTCCAGTTTCAGCGCGTCGCACAGGCCGCCGAAGACGGCGGTCATCGTCGCAAGGTCGTGCGCGAAACTGTCCGCCAGCGCGGGGGACGCGCCGAACCCGGGAAGATCGACGGCGATCACATCGCGCTCGGTGGCCAGGATGTCGATCACCGGGTCCCAGGCCTGCCGGTGGTGCCCGATGCCGTGCAGCAGCAGAAGTGGTTCGCCGGCGCCCACGCGCGCGTACGACAGGGTCACGGTCCTGGTCTCGGCCCCTGGGCCGTACGGAGAGGGGACCTCGAAGGCGACGGTGGCGGACATGGGGCTGCTCCTCGTCGTACACGTGTACACACACGTCTGCGTATCTGCGTGGCTGTCCAGGGCACTGCGTAGACAGCTTGTCAGCAATTACTACCGACGGGTAGCCCCTGGCGGGTACCGGCCGTCAACTCGCTGGACACGGCCCTCGGTGCCGGGTTGGGATGGAGCAATGACCGCCGACACCGTGACCGACGTCTTCGAAGAGCACCGGCCCGTCCTCATGGGCGTCGCCTACCGCATGCTCGGCCGGGTGGCCGACGCCGAGGACGTTGTCCAGGACGCGTGGCTGCGCTGGTCCGGCGCCGACCGGACCGACGTACGCGAACCACGCGGCTATCTCGTGCGCGTCACGACCCGGCTCGCCATCGACCGGCTTCGCCAGGTGAAGGCACGCGGCGAGACGTACGTCGGCCCGTGGCTGCCCGAGCCGTACGTCACCGAACTCGCCGGCGGCACAGGCACCGTTCCGGACGCGGCCGAACGGGCCGTGCTCGCCGACACCGTGTCCCTCGCGGTCATGGTCGTCATGGAGTCCCTCTCGCCGCTGGAACGTGCGGTGTTCGTCCTCAGGGAGGCCTTCGCGTTCCCGTTCGCGGAGATCGCCGCCATGCTCGACCGCTCCGAACCGGCGGTGCGCCAGCTCGCCGGACGCGCCCGCCGGCACGTCGACGAACGGCGCCCGCGCTACGAGGTCGACCCGGCCCAGCGCCGTGACCTGACCGAACGGTTCCTCGTCGCCGCGGAACAGGGCGACCTCGCGAGCCTCATGGAACTGCTCGCCCCGGACGTCTGCCTCGTCGCCGACAGCGGCGGTCTGGCACGGGCGCCGCGCCGGATCCTGGAGTCGGCCGACCACGTGGGCCGCTTCGTCGTCGGCACCGCCGCCAAGGGTCTCGTGGACGCCTCGTTCCGCTTCCTGGAGGTCAACGGCGGCTTCGCCGTGCTGGTCCTGGCCGGCGGCAAGCCCGACGCGGTGTTCCAGATGGATGTGGCGGACGGCCGCATCCAGTGCGTGTACATCATCCGCAACCCCGACAAGGTGCGTTCCCTGGCCACTCCCCAGGAAGGCTGATTGGTCTTGACCAAGCCTCAGGGTCGCCCTATGGTCGCAGGAAAGTGCAACAACCTTTAATAAACAAGGGCGCCAAAACGCCGCCGGACCACGGCGATTGCGGAGGACAGGGTGGGGACCACGCAGTTGGAAACGGTGCCGGAGCCGAAGTACTGGCATCTGAAGACCGTGCTCAGTGAGGCACTGGACTCCGAGTTCACGGTGGGCGAGATCCTGCCGAACGAACGCGACCTCGCGGCCCGCTTCGGCGTCGCCCGGGCCACGCTCCGCCAGGCACTGGAACAGCTCGAACTCGAAGGCCGGCTCCAGCGCCGCCGCGGTGTCGGTACGACCGTCGCCCCGCCGCGTATGGGCGTCGCCGTCGGCACGGCCCAGCACGCGTGGCCGGGCGTGGCGGACGACGCCTGGCAGCCCGTGGACAGCGGGCTGACCGTACCGGCCGTGGGGGTGGCCGCCGCCCTGGAGACGGGTCCGGACGAGCCCGTCCACGCTGTGCGCCGCTCCCGTGTCTCGCACGGCCAGCCGGTCGCCGCCGAGCTGCTCTACGTCCCGGCCGCCTCGGTGCCCGACCTGACGGGGATAGACGCCCCGTCCGGCGCGGCACGCGCGCGTGCGGTGCTGCGTGAACTGCAGCGCCTGGAGCTGGAGGGCCAGGACCGCGCCGTGGAGCTCGGCTCGGCCCGCGCGGACGACGCCAAGGAACTGGACCGCCTCCCCGGGGCCCCCGTCCTCGTCGTCACGACCCGCTTCTTCGCCCAGGGCCGCACAGCCGCGCTCTCCGTCGCCACGTACCGCGCTGACACGTGCCGGTTGACGTTCGGCGACACCGGGGGAGTGGAGATCCACCACGGCCCGGAACGCCGCGCGTCCTGACCGCCGTAACGCCGCAGAACTGCTGAGCCGTACGATCCCGATGCCCCGGAAGAGCTTCAGCTTCCTGGGCATCCGGCGTTTTCGGGCGGCTCAGCGACGGGCCGTCACGGTCCCCTCCACCGCGAACAGCTGCTCCTCGACATGGTCGAGAGCAAGCCGCAGCGCGCCCGTCGCCACGGCCGCCTCGCCGAGGAGCGACAGGGCCACGCCGGGCGGGCGCAGACAGTAACGCGCCAGCTCGTCGCGCAACGGCTCCAGCACGCCGTCCAGCCCCGCCGCCCAGCCGCCCACGACGACCAGCTCGGGGTCGAGGGCCAGGACGAGCGCGGCCACGTCGTGGACCAGCCGCTGGATGAAGCGGTCGACGGCCGCGCGGGCCCCCTCGTCGCCCTCGCGCGCGTGGCGGAACACCTCGGCGACCGCCACCTCGTCGAGCGGGTGCAGCGGCTCGCCCGTGGTCGACAGCAGCACCTCCGGGGTCGCCCCCCGGCCCAGCAGATGCAGCGCGCCGATCTCCCCGGCTGCCCCGCCGTACCCCCGGTGCAGCCGTCCGCCGATCAGCGAACCGGCGCCCGGACTCAGCCCGGCCAGCACGAACACCACGTCGTCGGAGTCGATCGCCGCGCCCTTCCAGTGCTCGGCGACGGCAGCCGCGTTGGCGTCGTTCTCCACCAGCACAGGACACTTGAAGGACCGGCTGAGCCGCTCACCGAGCCGCAGCCCGGTCCACTCCGGCAGCGCCGTGCACAGCCGTACGACCCCGTCGGCCTCCACGATCCCCGGGGTGGCCACGCCCACGGCCCGCAGCGAGTCGCGGGCCACCCCGGCCCGGCGCAGCAGCTCGGCGACCGCCGACCGCAGCCGCTCCAGCCGCTCGTCCGCGGGCGCCGCCTCGTCGACGTCCTTCGAGATCGACCCCAGAAGCCGCCCGTCGAGGTCGGACAGCAGCGCGGCAACACGATGGGACCCGATCTCAAGGCCCAGCAGATGCCCGGCCTCGGCCCGGAACCGGAACCGCCGCGCAGGCCGCCCCTGCCGCCGGGCGACGCTCTCGTCGGCGGCCTTCTCGACGACGAGCCCGCCCTCGATGAGCCCCTCGACGACGCCCTCGACAGTCGGCCGCGACAGCCCGGTCACCCGGGTGATCTCGGTCAGCGTCGCGCAGTCCGTGGCACGCAGCGCGTGCAGCACCACCGCGGAATTGATCCTCCGCAGCAGCGAGGGATCCCCACCGGTCAGCTGCCCCAACGTACGTCCTCCCAGTTAAGCGGCCCTGGTGAAGTCGGCTGCGCTACCGCGCCCGGAAAGGGGCGCGGGGCGACATCGATCTGCGGCTCCGCCACGGGGCGCGACCAGCCCCCCACCGGCCCGCAGATACATCACCGCGCTCCCAGCGGAGCGCTTGGTGCGCGTGTGGGCCGGATCGTACTCGGCGCGGAGCACCCGGGCGAGAGCCGGACGTCCCCGACCTGTCCGACGAGCCGGGATCATCCGGGCGCCACGAACCCGGATTCGTACGCCACGATGACCGCCTGCGTACGATCCCGGGCCTGCAGTTTCGCCAGCACCGCGCTGACGTGCGACTTCACTGTCTCGGTCCCGACGACCAGCCGAGCGGCGATCTCCGCGTTGGACAGCCCCCGGGCCATCAGCCGCAGCACCTCCGCCTCGCGCTCGGTCAGCCGCGCCCGCTCCAGAACCGCCCGTGCGGCCCGATTGCCGCCGTTGTCGCCGTCGCCGTACTCGGCCGCCAACCGCCGTACCGAGGCCGGGAACAGCAGCGACTCGCCCTCGGCGACCAGCCGGACCGCGTGCACGATCTCGGCCGGCCGGGCCCGCTTGAGCAGAAAGCCGTCGGCACCGGCCCGCAGCGCCTCGTACACGTACTCGTCGTTCTCGAACGTCGTCACCACCAGGATCTTCGGCGGCTCCGGCACGGTCCGCAGCACCGCGCGCGTGGCCTCGATCCCGTCCATCAGCGGCATCCGCACATCCATGGCGACGACATCCGGCCGCAACTGCCTGACCAGCGGAATGACGGCGGCCCCGTCCGCCGCCTCCCCGACGACCTCGATATCGGGCTGAGCCTCCAACACGGCCCGCAGACCGGCACGTACGAGGGGCTCGTCATCGACCAGGAGCACGGTTACGGGCATCCGGTCAGCGTAGATCAGCGCAGCGGCAGCTCGACGTGCACCTGCCAGTCGCCCTCGTCGGGCCCCGTCCGCGCACGGCCGCCCAGCAGCGCCGCACGCTCCCGTATGCCGCGCAGACCGCTGCCCCGGCCGGGGCCGGGTATCGCGGCGGTGAGCGGGTTGCGGACCTCCAGGGCGAGGGTGTCGTCCGCCACCCCGATACGCACCCGGACGGGAACGGCCCCCGCGTGCCGCAGCACATTGGTGAGCGACTCCTGGAGGATGCGATAGCCCTCGCGGGACACCGGACCCGGCACACCGTCGAGAGAACCGGTCACCTCCATGTCGACCTTCGCCCCGGAGAAGCGCGCGGACTCCAGGAGGCGGTCGGCCTCGGTGAGGGCCGGGCGGCTGCTCACGGGCCTGCCCGACTCCCGCAGTACGCCGAGGACGCGCTCCAGGTCCTCCAATGCGGCCCGGCCGGTCTCCTCGATGGCGTCCAGCGCCCGGTCGGTGAACGCGGGATCGCCCGCCGCACGGGCCGCGCCCGCCTGCACCACCGCCACGGTGAGCGCGTGCCCGATGGAGTCGTGCAGCTCACGGGCGATGCGGTTGCGCTCCAGGAGCTGCTCGGTGCGCTCCTCCAGGGCGGCGAGACGCTCCGTGGGGGAGGGGCCGAGCAGGCGCCCGGCCAGCCGGGTGATCAGCTCGCCCGAGCCGACCACCACCGCGGCCAGCAGGATCAGCGGCAGCGGCGCGAACAGCGCGTGCCACCAGTGGTGGCTCTCGACGCGCAGCAGGGCACCGTCGTCCCCCGGTGTGTCGCCCAGCGCGGTCATCACCAGATTCTGGGTGGTGATGGGCAGTTGGACGGTCAGCATCGAGACCAGACCCCCGAGCAGCAGCCGGGCCTCCAGCCAGAGCACCGTACGGCCCCGGTCTCCCCAGGTGACGGACGAGACGGCGACAATCCCCGAACTGCCTCCGTCGCTGTCCCCGTTGCTGCCATGGCGGTGGTCGATCAGCAGCAGTCTGGCCTGCAGTCCCTCCACGGTCCGCATCGCGGGCACCAGCCCGGCGAGTCCGAGCAGCCCGGCCGACGCGAACCAGATCCACCACCCGTCCCAGACGAACAGCCACATGGCCGGCCACACGACGGCCATGAACAGATGCAGCCATCGTGTGTACGTGACCGCCCGGCTGAACGGGCGCAGGATGCGGATCATCCCGACATCGTGACAGGCGGCACTGACATCAGACCTCCCCCGGGCGGGGGAGACGGAACCCTCCGGCGGGGGAGGCGCCCGTGCCGGGCCGGCGGCCAGGCTGCTGCCATGACCAGCATCGACGTCCAGAACCTCACCAAGGAGTACGGCACGACGCGAGCCGTCGACCACCTCACCTTCCGCGTCCTGCCCGGCCGCGTCACCGGCTTCCTCGGCCCCAACGGCGCCGGAAAGTCCACCACCATGCGGCTGGTGCTCGGCCTGGACCGGCCGACGTCCGGCACCGCCACGGTCGGCGGGCGCGCCTACGCCACGCTCGACGAACCGCTGCGCCAGGTGGGCGCCCTCCTCGACGCGCAGGCCGCGCACGGCTCACGCACCGCACGCGACCATCTGCGGGTGCTGGCGGTGAGCAACCGCATCCCGGAGCGCCGGGTGGACGAGGTCCTGGAGGAGACGGGGCTCGCGTCCGCCGCGAGACGCCGCGTGAAGACGTACTCCCTGGGCATGCGCCAACGCCTGGGCATCGCGGCCGCCCTCCTCGGCGATCCGCCCGTGCTGCTGCTCGACGAGCCCTCCAACGGACTCGACCCCGAAGGCATCATCTGGATCCGGGAGTTGCTGCGCCGCCTGGCCGGCGAGGGCCGGACGGTCCTGGTGTCCAGCCACCTCATGAACGAGACCGCGTCCTTCGCCGACCACCTCGTGGTCCTCGGCCGCGGCCACCTCCTCGCCGACACCCCGATGCGGGAGTTCATCCACGCGCGCGTGCAGCCGCGTGTGCGGGTGCGCACGACGAAGGACGCCGCATTCAAGGACGCCCTCGCGAGCCACGGATACGAGGCCGTCGAGCACGAGGACGGGCACTTGACCGTGCACCACGCACGCGTGGACGACATCGGGCGACTCGCGTCGGACGCCGACGTGCCGGTACTCGAACTGGCCACGGAGGAAGGCACGTTGGAGCAGGCCTACCTCGATCTGACGATGTCCGAAACCGAGTTCGCCGCCCAGCAGTCCCCGACGCAGCCCCAGGAGGCCTGACCATGCCGTTCGCACCCGTTCTGCGCTCCGAGTGGCTGAAGATCCGTACGCTCCGCTCCCTCTGCGGCGCACTGTTGGCGGTATTCGCCGTCTCCACGGCCTTCTCCGCGCTCGCCGGCGTCTCCAGTACGTCCGACCCGGAGTTCGACCCGCTGTTCATGGCGCTCTCCGGAGTCGGGCCCGGCCAGATCGCCGCCATCGCCTTCGGCGCGACGGCAGTCTCCTCCGAGTTCCACGGCGGCGGACTGCGGCTCTCCCTGGCGGCGGTGCCACAGCGTGGACGGTGGTTCGCGGCCAAGATCGCGGCTATCGGCGTACCGGTCCTGGTGGTGGGACTGGTCACCGCCGCCGCTTCGCTCGCCGCCGCCAGGGCGGGACTGGGCGACGAGGCGAGCGGACTCACGTTGGGCGAACAGGCGCGTGGCGTCGTCGGCTGCGGCATCTACCTCACGCTGATGGCACTGCTCGCGGCCGGACTCACCGCCCTGTTGCGCAGCGGCGTGGCCACGCTCAGCATCCTGATCCCGTTCGTCCTCATCATCTCGTTCGTGGTCGGGGACGTGGCAGGTGGGCTGACCGACTTCATGCCCGACCGGGCGGGCCAGGTGGTCCTGCACGAGACGTCCGACAGCTTGCTCGGCCCCTGGACCGGTCTCGCGGTGACCGCGCTCTGGACGGCGGCCGCACTGCTCGCGGGGGCGTGGAGCGTGCGGCGCCGGGACGCGTGACGGACGTACGCGCACCCGTACACACCCTAGGAAGCCGCGTCCCGCAGTCGTCCGAACTCCTCGGACATGGTCGCCGCCGTCCAGTGCGCGTTGAGACCGCTCGGGTTGGGCAGCACCCACACGCGCGTGTCGCCGAACTGCCGCTCCTGAGGGCCCACCTGGGCCCTGCGGTCGTCGAAGGCGGCACGGTACGCCGTCACGCCCACGACGGCCAGCCAGCGTGGCCGCAGCCGCGTCACCTTCGCGGCCAGTAGCCGCCCGCCCTCGCGGTACTCCTCCGCGGACAGCTCGTCGGCCCGTGCGGTCGCCCGCGCGACGACGTTCGTGATGCCGAGCCCGTGCGCGAGCAACTCGCCCTGTTCGGCAGGCTTCAGCAGCCTCGGCGTGAACCCGGAGAGGTGGAGGACCGGCCAGAAGCGGTTGCCGGGGCGGGCGAAGTGGTGACCCGTCGCCGCCGTCATCAGGCCCGGGTTGATGCCGCAGAACAGAACATGGAGGCCGTCCGCGGTGACGTCCGGTACGAGACGGTCGCGGGCGGCCTCCAGCTCGGCCTGGGTGAAGCGGGTCAGAGGATCGCTCCGGGCGTGTAGGCCGCGGCAGCCGGGTGCTGCTTGGCGATCTCCTCGATCCGGCCGACGACGACGGCGACCTGGTCGGCGGCGGCGCCCGTGAACGACAGCTTGTCGGCCATCAGGGCGTCGAGCTGCGCGCGGTCCAGGGGGATGCGCTCGTCGGCGGCGAGTTTGTCGAGGAGTTCGTTGCGCTCGGCGCCCTGCTCACGCATGGCGAGCGCGGAGGCGACGGCGTTCTCCTTGATGGCCTCGTGCGCCACCTCACGCCCGACACCCGCGCGCACCGCGCCCATCAGCACCTTGGTGGTGGCGAGGAAGGGGAGGTAGCGGTCCAGCTCGCGCGCGACGACGGCCGGGAAGGCGCCGAACTCGTCGAGGACCGTCAGGAAGGTCTCCAGCAGCCCGTCAAGGGCGAAGAACGCGTCGGGGAGGGCCACCCGGCGCACCACCGAGCACGACACGTCGCCCTCGTTCCACTGGTCGCCCGCCAGCTCGCCCGTCATCGAGGCGTAGCCGCGCAGGATCACCATGAGCCCGTTGACGCGCTCGCAGGAACGCGTGTTCATCTTGTGCGGCATCGCGGACGAGCCGACCTGGCCGGGCTTGAAGCCCTCGGTCACCAGCTCGTGCCCGGCCATCAGCCGGATCGTCTTGGCGATCGAGGAGGGCGCGGCGGCCACCTGCACCAGCGCGGTGACGACCTCGTAGTCGAGCGAGCGCGGGTACACCTGACCGACGGAGGTGAAGGCGGTGGAGAAGCCCAGGTGCCCGGCGATCCGCTGCTCCAGCTCCGCGAGCTTGGCCGCGTCCCCGCCGAGCAGGTCCAGCATGTCCTGGGCGGTGCCCACGGGACCCTTGATACCGCGCAGCGGATACCGCCCGAGCAGCTCCTCGACCCGGGCGTACGCGACCAGCAGCTCGTCGGCGGCGGTCGCGAACCGCTTGCCGAGGGTGGTGGCCTGCGCGGCCACGTTGTGCGAGCGGCCGGCCATGACCAGCTCGCCGTACTCACCGGCAAGCTTCCCGAGCCGCGCCAGCACGGCCACCGTACGGTCGCGCACCAGCTCAAGCGAGAGCCGGATCTGCAACTGCTCCACGTTCTCGGTGAGGTCGCGCGAGGTCATGCCCTTGTGGACCTGCTCGTGCCCGGCGAGGTCGTTGAACTCCTCGATCCGCGCCTTCACATCGTGCCGGGTGACCTTCTCGCGCTCGGCGATGGAGGCCAGGTCGACGGTGTCGAGGACCCGCTCGTAGTCGGCGAGGGCGGCGTCGGGCACCTCGATGCCGAGGTCCTTCTGGGCCCGCAGCACGGCGAGCCAGAGCTGCCGTTCCAGCCTCACCTTCTGCTCGGGAGACCAGAGCGTGGCGAGCTCGGTGGAGGCGTAGCGTCCGGCGAGGACGTTCGGGATGCGGGGCTTTGCGGGTGCGGCGGTCACGTGCACGGATTCTACTGGCGGTTCGTGCAGGCCAGCGCCAGGGATGCGTTCGGTGGAACCTACGAGATCTGCGTCACGCCGGTGGGTCGACCGGGACAGTTTGTCGCGGGGCGAGGAAAGTTCCGCGGTCAGTCCTCGTACGGCGACAGGTCCGGCCGTTTCGCCGGCATCCCGTCCCCGGACGGCGTGCCTATGGGGTCATGTTGCCCGGAATGCGGTGCCGGCTCAGCTCGGATGCTTGACCGGTACCGACGGCGGGTCGCCGATCTGGCCGTTGGCGGTTCGGGAGCGGCAGAACAGGAGCTGCTTCGGCGAGGTGCTCGTGAACGGGGATTGATCGTAGTCCCCGTAGCGCTGCACGACGTGGAGACCGGCCAGCCGGCAGAGCGCCAGGAGTTCCTCGGGAAAGAAGCAGCGCATGCTGACTTTCTTGGTGCGTACGCACACGCTGTCGCGTAGGTAGTCCAGCGTGAAGCGCAGCACTTGGGCGGCGGCGTCGTAGTTGGTCGTCGCTCGCACGTCGAGCCTCGCCCCGTCCCGGTCCGCGACCGACTTGTGGTGGTAGGGCGACTCGGGGAGCCGGCACAGCTTGGCCATGTCGGGGTTGAACACGTCCAGGATCAGGGTTCCGCCTGGTCGCAGCACGTTTCGCGCCGAGGCGAGGAACGCGACCACGGAATCCACGTCGTGCAGGTGCTGCATCGCGTTGGTTGCCGAGAACACCAGGGAAAAGCGCCTGTCGGAGCGGATGTCTCGGCAGTCCTGTTCCAGCCACTCGACCGGCAGTCGCTCGTCCTCGGCCCGCTGACGGGCACGCGCAAGCATCGAGGGCATGATGTCAAGCCCTGTGACCTCGACACCCGCCCGCGCGATCGGCAGGGTGATGCGCCCGGTTCCGCAGGCCACCTCCAGGACCGGACCGTCCGCCCGGACCGCTTGGCCGAGGAAGAACGGGATGTCGTGGGTGCGGGCGGTGAACTCCTGATCGTAGAAGTCCGCATCGTCGTACACGGCCAGGTCCTCCAGTGGCTTCATCGCGCCACCGTCGGCGTCGGGCCGAAAGCGTCAGCAAGGCTGGTCAGGATGGAGCCGGACCAACTGCTCTCCCCGAACACGCTGACCGGCATGGCGAGCACGCCGCACTCACGCTGGAGCGTCTCCGCCGGGATTTCAACCGGGAAGAAATAGTTGCCGGGACACGTCCGGCTCGCCGTGGGAATCGCCCCGAGCACCTCGTCCGGCAACCGTTCGAACAACCGCTCAGCCCGTGCGGCCAGTTCGTCGACGACCCGCCGGGGCACGTCGCTGTGCTCGGTCAGCAGACGGTCGGCGAGCCTCAGCTGTGCTGGCGTCGGCGGATCCGCCCGGAACGCTTCGGCCCATTCGGCGTGCGCCGGGCCCAGCAGGACCACGCCGAACGTGCGTGGCCACAGCCATCCCTTGGTGACCGAATGCAGCAGGACCGCGCAACCGGTGTCCAGCAATCGCCGTGTGCCGGCAGCGAACGGGGCTCCCAGGTCGTAGACGCTGTCGATCAGCAGGCGGCGGCGTGGTGATTCCCGCAACCACGAAATCACCGCGGCGCACTCGGCATCGGACAGGTAACGGCCGAGCGGCTTGCTGGGGTTGGCGAGCAGCAGATATTCGGGCCGTTGATCCCCCGGCGACCTCGGCAGGGCCGGCGCCGGTAGCGTCGGGTAGGACATGGGCTCGAGGCCCGCAGCGCGGGCCAGCTCGAAGTAGACCGGGTACACGTCGCTGGGCAGCCACAACCGCGCGTGCACGGCGCGCAGCCGGTGGAACACCACACCGAGCCCGTGCCGGACCCCTCGACAGACCATGGCGTGGCCGGACCACTCTTCCGGCAGCTCCAAGCGCTGCAGCCAGGCTCGGGCGAGATCGCACCGGTGCACCGTACTCATGTCGGTCGGCGGTTCCGGCCGCACCGGAGCAAGCGCCCGGTACACGTTGGTCTCGGCGGCGTCCAGAAGCGACGAGGAAGCACCGAGTTGCCGCTGCCGGAATTCCTGGAACTCCTCGAACCTCATGCCGCTGCGCCTTCCGGCACGATCTCGCTGGCCCGGTCTTCCAGGGAGGCGTAGCAGCGTCCGTCAGCCATGACGTTCCAGCTGCGTGCGATCCCGCTGGTGCGTTCCCAGAGCAGGCTGGGCTCGGTGTAAGCGGCGATCCGCATCGGCTGTCCGTCCCAGCTGCCGTGGTAGACCGGCGCGCCCCAGGGCAGGCGGCTCGCCAGTTCGAAACCGTGCTGCTCGGCGAACCCGGTGACGATGGACAGTGAGACCTGGTGCTCTCGGCTCCAGACGTTGGCGGCGCGGTCGAAGTAGAGCGACTCGGTGCTGGTGGATACGTAGAGCTCTTTGAAGCAGACTTCCTCGACACCGAGAGCCGCGGCCCACGAAAGGTAGTCGGCGACCTCGGCCGCGTCGGCGACGCCGCCGTGCTGGAGTACACAGATCAACCTCATCCGCAGTCCCGGCCAGCGGTCACGTTCCACGCGCCAGGTGTCGATGACAGAGCTCACCGGCGTGCGCAGCATCATCAGCCGCTCGTTGACGGCGTCGTCCTGATGGTGCCGGGAGACCGCCAGCACGCTCAGGCCCGCGGCGCTCAGGGCTGCGAGGCGGTCGGCCCGATCAGCGTGCCGGCCTTTCGCCAGGGTGTGCGCGTTGGTGATCAGGACGACCTTGGGGAAGGCCGCCGAGCAGGCGGACACCAGTCGCAGCTGCTGTTCGAACGGTATGAGCGTGGGCTCCCCGCCGCCGGTGATCACTGCACGCTCGGCACCTGCCGCACGGGCGCGCTCCAGCCAGTGGGCGACCGCGTCCCACGGGACCCGTGCCGGGGCCTGGTCGCTGGAGATCGAAGCCGAGGAGAAGCAGAACGAACACCGGGCCTGGCAGGCGGAGGCGACCGGCAGAAGCGACACCGAGCGCGGTCGCGTGTCGGCGTAGCGACGCAGTGCCGAACCGTGCAGGTGCAGGGAGGACGCCATCGCGTCCTCGACGGTTGTCGGGCGCAGAGTGAACTCGTCGCCGGCTCGGTCGAGTTCGTGGACTGCTGACAACCGGATGCGAGCCTCGTGCAGTTCCATGCCGAGGCCGGTCGACACGTTGGGCACCAGCTTGTCGGGGTCCACCGTGGTTTCCAGCACCAGCAGCCGGTCACCCGGAATGGCCAGACGGTCCAGCAGGCGTCGCGCCTTGCCGATGCCGATTCCCAACTCCGCACGGGTCAGCAGGTGGAACCGGTCGGGATAGGTACTCTCCGGAATCCCCGCTTTACCGTAAGCGTTCGCGTACTTGTCGAAGCCCTTCGCGAAGTTCGACAGCACGATGACGTGGAAGCGCTGGTCGCCATGGTTCATCCCGTCATCATGCATGAACGGGCCTCAGACGACATGGGCCGAACTGCAGGTGGAACGCGGTGTCCCGATCCCGATCCGTCGTCAACGACACGCCCCGCCCTGCCGCGGTCCACGACACGGCCACCGGTGACCTGGAGACCGTTGACCAGCCCGGTGTGGCCGAGGACTTGCCCTCCTTCGTCACGAGTACCCGATCGCACCCCGATGCCAATGCTGACGGCGCCGCGATCGGTTCTCCCGGAGTCCTCGGTGGGAACTTGCTCCAGGTTCCCGCCAATGTGCCGGGCAGCAGGCCGTACACGCTGGCCGCGTCGTCTGAGCAGATCACCGGGGCTCGTCCCTGGGATTTCTGGTGGGACTGCTCCGCTCCGTCGAACGCGGCCACCTCGTCGAACGCCCCGAGGCGGTGGCGGCGTGAACCGGCCCACCAGCGGCATGTTGCACCACGTCGAGCTGTGGGTGCCGGACCTCGACCGCGCGGTCGCCTTTCTCGGCTGGCTGCTGGAGACGCTGGGCCACACCCTCTTCCAGAGCTGGAACAACGGACGCGGCTGGCGGCTCGGGCCGACCTACCTGGTCCTTGAGCAGTCCCCGGCCCTCACCGCCGACCGGCACGACCGCTGCCGGCCAGGGCTGAACCACCTGGCCTTCCACGTCGAAGACGAAACCTCGGTCGACCAGCTGGCCGCCGACGTGGCTCGGCATGGCTGGCATCTGATGTTTCCAGACCGGCACCCGCACGCCGGCGGTGCCCAGCACTATGCCGCCTATCTGGAGAACGACGACGGATTCGAGGTCGAACTCGTCGCGATCAGCCCACCACAACAAAACTGAGATCAACCGATCCACAGGTCTTGACGATTACTCCAATTGCCGTAGCCGTCCTCACTACGGAGCGGCAACGCTGAAGAAGCTCACTGACCAGGAGAAACAGCAGTCGTCCCGGCGAATGACCGTGTTAGAAATTGTATTTGTCGATGTTTTTGATGGTGAAGGCGGTCGAATCGCCCAGGTTGATAACGCCATTGATTCCGAGCGCGTAGAAATGTCCGTCCATGGTGCTGAGGCCTTGCCCCTCTCGTCCTGTGATCTGTCCCGAGGCAAGGGACTCCGCAGTCCACGCTGCGAGTTTCCCGAGTTCGGTGGGATCCCAGAGTCGAAAACTCTCGACCGTACCGTCCTTGACATACTCCCTCATGCCATTGGGCGTTCCCAGGCCCGTCAGCTTGACCTTGCCCTTGAAGGGTGATTGTGACAGGTACTGAGCGGCAGCGTTGATGCCGACAGAGGTCGGAGCGATGATCGCCTTGAGGTTCGGGTACGTTTTGAGGAGACTCCCGGTGAGCCGATAGGACTTATCTGTATTATCGTCGCCGTAGGCGACGGTGACCAGTTTGATGTCTGTGTAGCGTGAGTCGGTGTCGAGGTCTTCCTTCATGTACTTGATCCAGTTGTTCTGGTTCGTCGCACTCTTGGAAGCGCTGAGAATCGCTATTTCTCCCTTATAGTCGATCTGCTCCGCCAGCGACTGGACCAGCGGAAAGGTCAACTTGTCCGGGTCAGCAGGCGAGACGAAGGCGTTACGACACTCGGGGCGCGTGTCGGCGTCATACGTGACCACCCGGATGCCCTTGTCCATCGCGTGCTTGAGCGCGCCGCAAAGAGCGTCGGGGTCCTGCGCCGAGACGACGATGGCATCAACTCCCTCGTCGGTGAGTTGGTTGATGTACTTCACCTGCCCCGCTGTGTCGGTACTGTCAGGAGTGCCAACCTCTTTGAATGTCGAGCCGAGCTTCTCGACGACTTCCCTACCACCTTGGCTCGCAGCCGAAAAATAGAGATTCCCTCCCAACTGCTTCGGGACGAAGGCGATAGTCATCCCCTTCTTTATGGGATCCAGGGGATAACCTCTCTTTGCGGTAGTGGGGTTTGTCGGCACAGCGCTCTCGGGATCTTTATTCTCACTACCGCACGCGGCGGTGAGAAGCGTGAGCGGGATAATGACGGCCAGCGCCGATACTGTACGGCGTGTCATAAAATTGTTCAAAACACTACTCTTTCCTCGGGTCGGGGAAGTGGTGCTGTACGAGCAGTCTCCTCGGCACTCCTGGCGGCTGCGGGCATCAGGAATGAGACGTCCTAGGCGTGACACCTGGACGGGTTTGGATTGAGGGACGATTCCTCAAGAGCTGAGAATATCGGGGCGTTGAGATCTTTCGATGCCGGTACAGAGTCGATGCTTCGGCTCTCCCTAGCTCGACTCACAGAGAGGCAGAAGGGCGATTGATGTGCTCTCTGGACCCTAGGTGGCACTGGCCTCTGACAAGCGAGACGCAGGGCTTCGTGCGGGCTAGTCCAGGTTGCCGAGGCAGCCGGACACGTCAGACCGCTGAGCGGCGGTGATACGAAAGCGTTTGCGGTCTGACGGAGCGTCAGAACGGCTCGATCCCGCTGGCCGTGGCCTACTCGCCTCGACCGGTTGAATGCTTTCAAGTTGCATAGATCCGGACCCTAAGGCTTCCTCTCATGACCGTCAACTACCTGTACTGTCTGAATTTTCCACCCAATTCGGTCAGGATGCTGGCTGGTGAATCGGTTCAATCAAGGCCTGACTCCCGGTTGCCGCCATGCCCGCGTTCCTCGCCGACGTGTCCTCCGCACCGCCGTCACCAGCTCCCGTGACCGCACTGCGTTCTTCCCGGTACTGCAGCCTCTGTGAGGCGTCCGTACAGGCTCGGTGGTATGGCCTGCGCCTGGTACCGAGTCCCGGGCCATGACTACTGACTTCGGCGTATTAGCCGCGATCGTTCATGAGTCCTCGTTGGTCTACTGACGGGCACGCTGCGTCTGTGGGGTGCGGCATTTTCTGTGCCGCTGCACGCGGAGCGCCAGGCTGTCGCGTCTGGTGGGCGCCGGGTTCCACATCGCCGGTGTGATGGTGCCGGTTGTCGGGACGGTCGAGGTAGCTGGTCAACCGGGGGTTCGGGAGGATGTGGAGCTGGTCGATGGCGTGGGTGATGACGTCGGTCCAGGGCCATCGGGCAGTGAAGCGGAGCCAGTAGCGGCGGCCGGTGTTCACCAACTGCGCGGCGGCGGAGAACAGCCGCAGGCGGAGCTTTTGGGTTCCCAGCAACGGGCCTTGGCGGTCAGCGCGAGCATCGGCATCCAGGCGAGGAGGCCGAGTGCGAGGGAGACGATCTCCAGCCAGATCCGGTTCTGGGCGGTGTCGTGCAGGGGCAGGGTGCGCAGTCCGGTGTCGCGGGCGCCTCGGATCCGGTCCTCGCAACGGGCCCGTCTGCGGTGACGCAGTTCCAGGGGAGCGAGCTGGCCGCCTTCGGTGTTGGTCGCGAAGCAGGACAGCCGCAGTCCGTCGAGATCGGTGAAGCGCAACTGTGCGCTGGGGCGCGGCCGTTCCTTTCTGACGATCAGCCGCATGCCCTTGGGCCAGGAGGAGAGGTCGGGCATGTCGGTGATCTCCGCGACCCAGGCGCCCGGCCACTCGGTGCCTCCCGCGTCGTAGGCCGGCGTCCATGCCTTCTTCGCAGAGCGACTCCGAGCGCGACGCATGGCAGCCGGGCGAGGCTCCGGGTCAGGGCCCCACCTGTCGCCAGTCCGTCACAGGGCCGGGGTTTGTGTGGTCCACAGGGGTGACCCAGAAGGCTTTGCCCAGCTCAGCGCTGAACTGGGCGCCTGTCCGGCCGTCCCCGGAGGACCGCCCCGTCAGGCGGCGGCCTATCCACGGCAGCAGGTACTGCCGGGCGAAGCGGGCGTCCGCGACCCGGCGCGCGCCCCAGCCGGGCGGGGCCGTGGCCGGCACCGGCGTACGCCACTCCGGGTCCTCGGCCTCGTATCCGAGGGTCTGCCAGACCGCCTCGGCGACCCTCCGGTGGCCCTCGCCCGTCAGGTGCAGCCGGTCGACGTCCCACAGGCGGGGGTCGCCGAGGGAGGGAGCGCCGTAGAGGTCGACCACGAGCGCGCCGTGCCGGGACGCGAGGTCGTCGACGCAGGTGAACAGTTCCTCCATACGCGGCCGGAAGCGAGCCAGGACCGGGCCCTGCCGGCCGGGGCTGCGCATCAGCACCAGCTGCTTGCACGCGGGCGCCAGCTGCTCCACGGCCTCCTCCAGGAGCCCGCGCACCCGCCCCATGTCGCATTTGGGGCGGAGCGTGTCGTTCAGCCCGCCCACCAGCGTGATCACGTCGGGCTCCATGGCCACCGCGACGGGCACCTGCTCGTCGACGATCTGCCGGATCAGCTTCCCGCGCACGGCGAGGTTCGCGTACCGGAATCCGGGCGTGCGGGCGGCCATCCGGGCTGCGAGGAGGTCGGCCCAGCCGCGGTACGTACCGTCCGGCAGCCGGTCCGACATGCCCTCGGTGAAGGAGTCGCCGACCGCGACAAGGCTGGTGTATGAGGCATTCGTTTGCATGGCGACAGAGATGATAGCCCGTTCACATACCCAGCGGTCGGTCGACCTCCGGAAAGCGGTCCACGGCCTTTACACCGGCTGTCCGAAAAGCTCGCGCAGTACGTCCTCCATCGTCACCAGGCCGGCGAGCAGCCCGTCCTCGCCCTGCACCGCCGCCAGGTGAGTACGGCTGCGCCGCATCGCCGTGAGGACGTCGTCCAGGGGCGTGTCCGCCCGTACGCTCGCGATGGGCCGCATGTCGCGGACCTGGAAGGCGAGGTCCCGGGGCGCCGCGTCCAGCGCGTCCTTGACGTGCAGATAGCCGGCGATCCGGCGTTCCTCGTCCACCACGGGGAAGCGCGAGAAGCCCGACTCGGCCGACAGCTGCTCCAGCTCCTCCGGGGTGACGCCCACGCGCGCGTAGACGACGCCTTCCAGCGGGAGCACGACGTCACGCACCGGCCGCCGACCCAGTTCCAGGGCGTCGTGAAGGCGTTCCCGCGCGCGGTCGTCGATGAGTCCCGCCTCGCCGGAGTCCCGGACCAGACGGGCCAGTTCGGCGTCCGAGAAGGTCGCCGTGACCTCGTCCTTGACCTCGACCCGCAGCAGCTTCAGGAGCGTGTTCGCGAAAGCGTTGATCGTGAAGATCACGGGCTTCAGCGCCCGCGCCAGGGCCACCAGGGGCGGCCCGAGCAGCAGCGCGCTGCGCACCGGCTCGGCGAGCGCGATGTTCTTCGGCACCATCTCGCCGAGCAGCATGTGGAGATAGGTCGCCAGGGCGAGGGCGATCACGAAGGACACCGCGTGGCCCGCGCCCTCGGAAACGCCCACCGCGTGGAACACCGGCTCCAGCAGATGCGCGATCGCCGGTTCCGCGACCACACCGAGGATCAGCGTGCACAGCGTGATGCCCAGCTGGGCCGCGGCCATCAGCGCGGACACGTGCTCCAGGCCCCACAGCACGCTCTTCGCCCGCCGGTCGCCGTCCGCACGGTCCCCGTCGGCGCCTTCCTCGACGTACTGCTCGATCTGGCTGCGGCGTACGGAGATCAGCGCGAACTCGGCGCCCACGAAGAAGGCGTTGACGATCAGTGTCGCCAGACCGATCAGCAGCTGGACGGTGGTCACTTCGCCTCCCCTTCCTTACGAGCCTTGTCAGCCTTGCCTGCGTCTGGTTCATCGGTCGCCGCGCTCGCGTGCGGCGCGTGCAGCAGGACGCGTGCGGCCCTGCGGCCCGAGGCGTCCACCACGTCCAGACGCCAGTCGGCGACCTCGACGGTGTCACCGGCCTGCGGAATACGGCCCAGCTCGGTCGCGACCAGGCCGGCGAGCGTCTCGTACGGCCCCTCGGGCAGCCGGAGACCGAGGCGGGCGAGCTGGTCGGTGCGGGCGGCGCCGTCCGCGGAGTAGAGGGCGCGGCCCTCGTCGTCGACGCCAGCAGAGGCGAGGTCGGACGTCTCGTGCGGGTCGTGCTCGTCCCGTACCTCGCCGACGACCTCCTCGACGATGTCCTCCAGCGTGGCCACGCCCGCCGTACCGCCGTACTCGTCGATGACGACGGCCATCGTGCGCTTGCCGGAGAGCCGGTCGAGGAGCCGGTCGACGGTCAGTGACTCGGGGACGAGCAGTGGTTCGCGCATCAGTTCGGAGACGCGTACCAGAGGGCGACGTTCCGCGGGCACCGCGAGGCAGTCCTTGATGTGGGCGACGCCGACGACCGAGTCGAGGTTGCCGCGGTAGACGGGGAACCGGGACAGCCCGGTCGCCCGCGTCGCGTTCGCCACGTCCTCGCAGGTCGCCTGGGCGTCGAGAGCGATGACCTGGACGCGCGGTGTCATCACGTTCTCCGCGGTGAGGTCGGCGAGGTTCAGGGTTCGTACGAACAGTTCCGCGGTGTCGGGCTCCAGGGCGCCCGCCTTGGCGGAGTGCCTGGCCAGCGCCGCGAGTTCCTGCGGTCCGCGGGCGGAGGCCAACTCCTCGGCGGGCTCGATGCCGAAGAGGCGCACCAAACGGTTCGCCGTGTTGTTGAGGTGTGTGATGAACGGCCGGAACGCGGCGCTGAACCAGCGTTGCGGCGTCGCCACCCGCTTGGCTACGGCCAGCGGTGAGGAGATCGCCCAGTTCTTGGGCACGAGCTCGCCGACAACCATCAGGAAGACGGTCGACAGTGCCGTACCGATCACCAGGGCCAGGGAGGAGGACGCCGAGGCCGAGACGCCGAGCGACTCGAGCGGGCCCGCGATCAGCGCGGCGATCGACGGCTCGGAGAGCATGCCGACCACCAGATTGGTGACCGTGATGCCGAGCTGCGCGCCGGAGAGCTGGAAGGTGAGGTTCCGTACGGCCTTCAGGGCGCCGGCGGCACCCCGCTCGCCGCGCTCCACCGCGCGTTCCAACGCGCTGCGCTCGACCGTGGTCAGGGAGAACTCCGCCGCGACGAACGCGCCACAGGCCAGGGAGAGCAGGACAGCCACCAGGAGGAGAAGCACTTCGGTCATCGGTTCACCTCCGTCCCAGGATCGGGCAGGGCCGGCGGGATCGCTCGACGTCGAGTACTGCTGTTGCTACTGGGAGGCTCGCCCATGGACGGACGCTCACACCTTTCCTCGGAGAAGTAACTGGTCCACCAATGGTAAAGGATGCGCAAAGTGGCTCAGTCGGTGAGGGGCTTGACCCAGCGTCGCCAGTGGTCCTCGCGATGGTATCCGGCCGCGGCCCACGTGCGGTGGGCCTGTTCGTTGGCTTCGAGGACCATGGCGTCGACGCGTCGTCCGCCGAGTGCGGCGAAGCGCTGTTCGGCGGCTTGCAACAGGGCGGTGGCGATGCCTTGTCGGCGGTGGTCGGGGCGTACGGCCAGTCGGTAGGCGGAGCATCGCCATCCGTCGAAGCCCGCTATGACGGTTCCGACGAGCAGATCGTCGCGCGTTGCGAGAAGCAGGGCTTCGGGATCTCGTGCGATGAGTCGGGACACTCCGTCGTGGTCGTCGCTGATGCTCGTTCCTTCTGCGGCGTCGCGCCAGAACCGCAGTACGGCATCGATGTCCGAGAGGGTGGCGCAACGGATGTGGAGATCGCTCATGGGGTGAGTCAAGCAGTGGGCTTGCCTGTCTGGCGAACGGGTTGTCGCTGCCGGGGAACGGAGAGGAGGGTGAGCTGTTCCGGCGGACAGTCATGGCCCGATGCAGGTCTCCCGGCCGGCGAGACCGCCTGAGCGAGCGGCGATGGTCCGGGCGGCGGAGGGTGCGCGGACGGTGACGATATGCTTACGTGCTGGCCCGGAATCCTCGGCGTGCTGTCGTCGAGGGGTGTCGGAGGACGGACGGGAGAAGGCGCCGGTTGGGTCGAGCGCGGGGAGCAGGGGGAGGCGATGGGATGCGTCAGGCTGGTGTGCTCGATGTCGGGTGTCACAGTGCTTTGCTGACGGTGGTGCGGCGGCGTCCGGGTACGGTGCTGGAGCCGGTGTTCTCCCGCAAGGTTCGGCTGAGACTGCACGAGACCCTCGACCGCAAGGGGCGGCTGGACAAGGTCGGTATGAAGAGTGTCGAGCGGGCAGTGGCCGAGGCCGTTGCCGCCGACTCGCGTCCGCGTGGACCGGAAGTGTTCGCGTTCGCGACCTCCGTCATCCGGGACGCGCCCAACCGTGACGAGATCATCGCGCGGGTGGCACGCACTACCGGCACCCGGCTGCGCATGCTGACGGGCGAGGAGGAGGCGCGGCTGGCCTACGTGGCCGCCCGCCAGTGGGCAGGTCCGATGGCCGGGCAGTTGCTGGTCCTTGACATCGGCGGCGGCACCGTGGAGATCGCCTCCGGCACCGGAGAGCAACCTCGCGTCGTGCACTCGCTGCCGCTGGGCGCCCGCAGGATCACCCGCGACTTGCTTCCCGGCGGCACAGTGCCGTCCCGACGTTGCCTCGCAGAGATCCTGCAGCACCTCCGCCGGTCCCTGGAAGCCGTCCCCGGCCTGCCGCAGGCCGAGCTGGGAGGGCGGGTGCTGGCCAGCTCCAAGACCTTCGAACAGCTCGCCCGGCTCGCCGCCGCCCAGAGCAGGACGCCGCGCACGAAGCGGCGGCTGACGCTGTCCCAAGTGCACACGGCGGTCTCCCTGCTGGCCGACGCGACACCGTCCCACCGTGCCAAGCTGCCGGGCATCTCCCGCCACCGCGCCGAACAGTCCCTGGCGGGAGCCTTGATCGCGCAGGCCCTCATGGAAACCTGCGGGGCCAAAAGCGTCGAGATCTGCCCGTGGTCCACCCGGGAAGGGCTACTGCTCGAACACCTCGGTGTGGCTCCCACCCCGGTCGGCAGCCCCCGCCTCGTCGGCTGAGCCCAACGGACCTGACTCCCGAAGACTTGCCGAGTTCGGCTTCCACCCTCCTGTCGGACTCCTGCCGGACAGGGGCCTTGTCCGGCGTGGGCGTCGCCGACCGGCGACGACGCCTAGCCCCTCGACCAGGATGGCGTCGGCGAGCTCGCGGACGCCATCGCCGAATCCTTCGGCTCGTTCGCGGGCTTCAAGCGCAGCTCACCGAGGCTGCCGCGACCACACAGACATCAGCCACCAGCACAGCTTCCCTGCCGCGCCCGGCGTTGGCGAGCATGCAGGGCAGTCGCATGCTGCGGGACCTACGGCACTTTGAACTCGATCTGGGTGATGGCCGGTCCGTCGCCGGTGACCTGGCCTTCGCTGATGGACTCCGTCCAGGAGCCGTCCTTTTGGAGCTTCGCCAAAACCGTGGGGGAAAGGCTGACCGTGATCTGAATGCCGCCCCCGGAGGACGGGGCACGGTCTATGCGGATGTCATTGCTCATGCCGACGAAGCTACCTCCAACGCGCCGGTCAGCATGGGCTGTTGGCGTTTTACCCGAGGTCGCGAGGTTACGGGCTGATCGGTCCTGTCAACAGGATGTCGGTCGCAGCCCGGCGGTTGCCGCGATCCGCCGAGCCACCGGACGGTGGTCGGAGCGCTACTCCGCGGCGGCGCAGAGGCCCGCACTGAAGTATCGGCAGGGCTCGAGGTGTCGGTCGGCCGGCGTGGGGAGTTCGGCGCTGCCCCTGCACTGGAGAGAAGGCCGCGGGGGATGACGCCGGCGGCGTCGAAACCGGCTGTCACCGTGCCCGCGAGGACCCCGTCGCGCTCTGCGAGAAGCAGGGCTTCGGGGTCCCGGTCGACAAGTCGGGCCACGCCGTCGCGGTCGTCGCCGATGCTGGTTCCCTCGGCGGCCTCGCGCCAGAACCGCAGCACGGTGTTGATGTCCGCGTGGGTGGCAGGGCGGATGTGCAGATCACTCATGGGACGAGCCGAGCAGAGCGGCAGGCGCTCTGGCGAACTCGTTTCCGTGCACGGGCGTGAAGCTTCCGTGCGTGGACGTCCACCGAGTGGTCAGCCCCGGTCCAGCAGCGCCGTAAGGGCCTCCCGCAACACCGCCCCCGGATCCGCCGACGGCCCTTCGGAGCGCCAGGCGACGAACCCGTCGGGGCGGACCAGCACCGCGCCGTCCGTGGTGACGCCGTGGGCCTGCGCCCACTCCACCTCGCTCGCGGACGACAGTTCGACGTCCGGCCCGCTGCCGATCCGGTACGAGGCGAGCGGCACCGACAGCTCTCGCGCGACGTCCGTCGCCGCGTCGTGCCAGCCGCCGGCGGCGCCCGCCGAGCTGAGGAGCACCAGCGAGGTCTCGTACAGGTCGAGAGTGGAGATCCGGGTACCGGCGCGGTTCAGCCACAGGTGCGGAGCCCGGCTCCCGGGCTCACCCGTCAGCCGCACGCCCTCGGGCACGACCGGCACCGCCGGATCAGCGCCCAGGACCGCGCCCCGCGGATAGCGGTAGCCGAGGGCCACGTTGAGGATTCCGCCCTTCCTGCCGCCGGGGCCGCCGGCCCCGGGAGCGGGCGTGTACCCCGGGTGGCTGTGCTCGACCGACCGCGCGGAGGCCCGGGCGCTCGTCGCCTCGGCGACCGGCCGGCGCTCCAAGTCGTACGACGCCAGCAGCCCGGGACCCGCCCAGCCGCCCACCACCGCGGCCAGCTTCCAGGCGAGGTTGTGGGCGTCCTGGATACCGGTGTTGGAGCCGAACGCCCCGGTGGGGGACATCTCGTGGGCCGAGTCGCCGGCGAGGAACACCCGGCGGTCCGCGTACCGTTCGGCGACCCTCTCGGCGGCGTGCCAAGGGGCCCTGCCGGTGATCTCCACATCCAGGTCCGGTACGCCGATCGCCCGCCGGATGTGTTCCCGGCACCGCTCGTCGGTGAACTCCTCCAGCGT
Organism: Streptomyces sp. NBC_00576; assembly: GCF_036345175.1. Taxonomy (NCBI): domain Bacteria; kingdom Bacillati; phylum Actinomycetota; class Actinomycetes; order Kitasatosporales; family Streptomycetaceae; genus Streptomyces; species Streptomyces sp. NBC_00576. The sequence goes on from NZ_CP107780.1 coordinate 9,514,419, forward strand.
CTCGCCGTGTTCGGGGTGCCAGGGCGCGTGGAACACCCAGTGCTCCCGGTTGTCCACCGGCAGCAGAGCCCCGTCGGCGTCCGGGCTGGTCAGGTAGCAGACGATGAAGCGCCGGTCGCCGACCACGTCCGCCAGGCCGTGGGAGGTGAAGGTGATGCTGACGTTGTGGAACAGGTCGCCGGGGCCGTTCTGCCCGATGCCGAGCTGCTCGCGGACGGGGCTTCGCGGGCCGTCGGCCGCGACGAGGTAGTCCGCCCGGATGGTGGTGTGCTCGCCCGTGTCCCGGCTCTTGACCTGCGCGGTCACCCCCTCGGGGACCTGCTCGAACGACATCAGCTCGGTCGAGAACCGCAGATCCCCGCCCAGCGCCCGCGCGCTCTCCAGCAGGACCGGTTCCAGATCGTTCTGGCTGCACAGGCACCAGCCGCTGGGGCTGAACCGGGCGAGCCCGCCGCCGGGGTCGATCTCCTTGAACAGCCACTCGCCCACGTCACCCACCAGGCTCGGCGTCTGCAGGATGCCGTGGTTGTCCGCCAGGACCGACGCCGCCTCCTCGATGCGCCGCTCCACTCCGGCCACCCGGAACAACTCCATGGTGCGCACGTTGTTCCCGCGCCCGCGTGGATGGATCGAGGTACCTGAGTGGCGCTCCACGAGGGTGTGCGGCACCCCCAGGCGACCGAGGAACAGGGAGGTGGACAGGCCCACCAGGGAGCCGCCGACGATCAGGACGGGCGTGTGGTGACCGACTTCGCCGTCGGCCTCTTCAGCGCGGTTCATCGAATGCCTCCAGGTTCTGCCGGTGTCTGCCGGGACGCGGTCAGGGATGGGACGCACCTGCACACTGCGTGCCCGGGGACCGTTTCGCCCGCCGGAGGCACCCAGATGGCGCACGGTTCACCCGCCCGACCCCGTGGGAGTCGCGCACATCGCGACTCGCGTCAACGATCGGCTCATGGCGGCCCCGGTCTTTCGGACCCGGCAGTCGTTCCCTGTTACACAACGAAGGACCTCCACAACGAAGGACTTCCATGACGAAGGACTTCAACGACGAAGAGGAGAGGTGCGCCGGATGACCATCTCGGGACGCATATCGCAGTCGGCGTTCGACGGTTCCAGGCTGCGGGTGATCCTGCTGCTCGACCTGTACGAAGGAGCCCAGCAGCAGTTCCTGGACGCGTACGAACACATGCGCAACCAGGTCGCATCCGTCCCCGGTCACCTCAGTGACCAGCTCTGCCAGTCGATCGAGAACCCCTCGCAGTGGCTCATCACCAGCGAGTGGGAGAGCGCTCCGCCCTTCCTCGCCTGGGTGAACAGCGAGGAGCACGTCGAGACCGTCCGGCCGATGCACTCCTGCGTCCGGGACACCCGGTCGATGCGCTACAGCATCCTCCGGGAGACGACCCCCAACGCGCCGCTCACCCCCGAGTCGGCGGCAGCGGGCATGCAGGTGGCGGCCCGCGTGGGCGACGGTGTCGCACGCCACGCCCTCACCTTCACCGTCAGGCCGGGCTCCGAGTCGAAGGTCGCCGAGATCCTGGCCGGCTACACCTCACCCGAGGCCCAGGTCGACGACACCACCCGGCTGCGCCGCACCTCTCTCTTCATGCACGGCAACAGGGTCGTACGGGCCGTGGAGGTCGAGGGCGACCTCCTCGCGGCACTGCGCCACGTCGCCCGCCAGCCCGAGGTGCGGGCGGTCGAGGAGGCCATCAACCCGTACCTGGAACAGGACCGGGACCTCAGCGACCCCGACTCGGCACGGGTCTTCTTCACCCGGGCCGCGCTCCCGGCCGTCCACCACGTGGTCTCCGGCGAGAAGGCACCCGCCGGACTGCGGCGGCACGCGCTGTACTACCCGGCGAAGGAAGGCCGCGGGATGGAGCTGGCCCGGCTGCTCGCCCACCAGGACGAGGCCGCAGCGGACGACCCGCACAGCCCGGTGTTCGGCAGCACCGTCTTCCAGCGCGATGACATCGTTGTCCGTCTCGTCGACCTCACCGGCGAGCTCGACACCGACCCGATGTCCTCCCTCGGTCTCAAGGGGCCTGGGAAAGCAGCGGAGTTGGAGCGTCTCCTCGACGGCGCGGCGATCGGTGTCGAGGGCTCCCTGGAGGCGGACCGCAACATCAACCGCCTCCTGTCGCACGCCGACATGATGCCCGTCACCGACCGCAGCTCGGCGCGTTCCTGACGGACCGCCGCAGCGCTGTCCGCGCCGCTCCCACTCCGCCCGGACGACGTCCCTGCCACCCCCGGAGGTGTCAACCATGAACAAGCAGCACCCATGCATCGTGGATCTGAGCGAGACAGAACCCAACCGCAGACGCGGCGGCGATCTGCGGGCCATGCTCACGCCCGCCACGGTGGGTTCCACCAGCGGCTTCATGGGTCTGGCGATCGTCCAGCCCGGCGAGCGCATCGGCGAGCACTACCACCCGTACTCCGAGGAGTTCGTGTACGTCGTCGCCGGAGCCCTCGAAGTGGACCTGGACGGCGAGACGCACGCCCTCAGGCCCGACCAGGGGCTCCTGATCCCGATCGACGTACGCCACCGCTTCCGCAACGTCGGTGACGTGGAAGCCCGCATGGTCTTCCACCTGGGTCCGCTCGCCCCGCGCCCCAGCCTCGGTCACGTCGACACGGAGGTCACCGAAACCGCCGTACCCGGCACGGAGTTCGCCGTCGGCGGGCCGGACGGGCTCGCTCCGGACCACGGACAGCCGTCCGAGCGAAGCGAGGCCATACGGTGACCCGGCGGGTGGCTGTCACCGGTATCGGTGTGGTCGCTCCCGGCGGGACCGGCGCCACGGCGTTCTGGGACCTCCTCGCCGGCGGCCGTACCGCGACCCGGGGCATCACGCTGTTCGATCCGGCGGGCCTGCGTTCGCGCATCGCCGCCGAATGCGACTTCGACCCGTTCGCGCACGGCCTGGACCCGGACGTGAGCCAATACGCCGACCGCTACATCCAGTTCGCCATGGTCGCCGCCGCCGAAGCCGTCGGCGACTCCGGCCTCGACACCGGCACACAGGACCCCTGGCGCGTCGCGGTCTCCCTGGGCAGCGCCGTCGGCGGCACCACCCGCCTCGAACACGACTACGTCAAGGTCAGCGAGGGCGGGCAGCGGTGGGACGTGGACCACCGCGGCGCCGACCCGCAACTTCACCGGGCGTTCTCGCCGAGCACCCTCGCCTCGGTCGTCGCCGAGCAGTTCGGCGCGCAGGGCCCGGTGCAGACCGTCTCCACCGGCTGCACCTCCGGAATCGACGCGGTCGGCTACGCCTTCCACACCATCGAGGAGGGCCGCGCCGACATCTGCATCGCCGGGGCGGCGGACTCGCCGATATCGCCGATCACCATGGCCTGCTTCGACGCCATCAAGGCGACGTCGGACAACAACGACGACCCCGAACACGCCTCCAAGCCCTTCGACGCCCGCCGCAACGGCTTCGTGATGGGCGAGGGCGCGGCGGTGCTCGTCTTGGAGGAGTACGAGCACGCCCGGGCGCGCGGCGCACACATCTACTGCGAGATCGGCGGCTACGCCACCTACGGCAACGCCTACCACATGACCGGTCTGACCTGCGAGGGGCTGGAGATGGCCCGGGCGATCGACTCCACGCTCGACCAGGCCCGCCTCGATCCCACGCTGATCGACTACGTCAACGCGCACGGCTCGGGCACCAAACAGAACGACCGGCACGAGACGGCCGCCGTGAAGCGGTCCCTGGGCCCCCACGCCTACGACACACCCATGAGCTCCATCAAATCCATGGTGGGGCACTCGCTCGGCGCGATCGGCGCGATCGAGATCGTCGCGTGCGTCCTGGCCCTGAAGCACCAGGTCGTGCCGCCGACGGCGAACTACGAGACACCCGACCCCGAGTGCGACCTGGACTACGTGCCGCGCACCGCGCGCCAGCGGGAGCTCAGGAACGTGCTCTCCGTCGGCAGCGGATTCGGCGGCTTCCAGTCGGCCGTACTGCTGACCGGGCCGGGAGGGAGGATCCGATGAAGACTCGGCAAACGCAGCCCAGACAGCGCACTGGGCGCACACCGCGCGCGGCCATCACCGGGATCGGTGTGATCGCGCCCAACGGCCTGCGGGCCGACTCCTACTGGAAGGCCGTCGGCGAAGGCCTCGTCGTCCTGGACGGGATCACCCGTGAGGGCTGCGGACACCTGCCGCTCCGCGTCGCGGGCGAGGTCCGGGGCTTCGACGCCGCGGGCCTCATCGAGGAGCGTTTCCTCGTCCAGACCGACCGGTTCAGCCACTTCGCCATGGCCGCCGCCGCACTCGCCCTCGACGACGCCGGAATCGCCCGGGGCGAGCCCGCCGAACCGTACGACATCGGTGTGGTCACCGCTGCCGGGTCCGGCGGCGGTGAGTTCGGGCAGCGCGAGCTCCAGAAGCTGTGGGGCCAGGGATCGCGGTACGTCGGCCCGTACCAGTCCATCGCCTGGTTCTACGCCGCCAGCACCGGCCAGATCTCCATCCGCGGCGGCTTCAAGGGCCCGTGCGGGGTGGTCGCCAGCGACGAGGCCGGCGGTCTGGACGCCGTCGCCCACGCCGCCCGGGCGGTCCGGCGCGGAACCGGCGCGGTCGTCGTCGGCGGCGCGGAGGCACCCCTCGCCCCGTACTCGATGGTCTGCCAGCTCGGATACGCCGAACTCAGCACCGTCGAGGACCCGGCCCGCGCCTACCGCCCCTTCACTGCGGGAGCCTGCGGTTTCGTGCCCGCCGAGGGCGGCGCCATGCTCGTCGTCGAGGACGAGAACCGCGCCCGTGAGCGGGGGGCGGCCGTCCGGGCCACCCTCGCCGGCCACGCTGCCACCTTCACCGGCGCCTCCCGCTGGGAGCGGTCCCGTGAGGGGCTCGCCCACGCGATCAGGGGCGCCCTCGACGAGGCCGGATGCGCCCCGGAGGAGATCGACGTCGTGTTCGCGGACGCCCTGGGAGTGCCGGAGGCGGACCGCGCGGAAGCGCTGGCCATCACCGACGCCCTCGGGGAACACGGCGCCAAGGTCCCCGTCACGGCGCCCAAGACCGGCATCGGGCGCGCCTACTGCGGGGCGCCCGTGCTGGACATCGCCGCCGCGGTGCTCGCCATGGAGCACCGCCTGATCCCACCCACCCCCAACGTGTTCGACATCTGCCACGACCTCGACCTGGTGATGTCCCGCGCTCGCCCCGCCGAGCCGCGCACGGCCCTGGTCCTCAGCCGGGGACTGATGGGCTCCAACGCGGCGCTGGTAGTGCGCCGCGGAGACGACTCCGCCCGATGACCACCGGGCGGGAAGGAGACACCCGCATGCTCACCACCCAAGTGACCTACGACGAACTGGCCGCCCTCATGAAGAGGGGCGCCGGAGTCACCGTCGACCCCCGGGAACTGGAGCGGGCCTCGGACACCCCCTTCGGGACCCTCGGCCTCGACTCGCTCGGCCTGCTCGGCATCGTCGGCGAGCTGGAGAACCAGTACGGCCGCTCGCTGCCCCCCGACTCGGAGCGCTGCAGGACGCCCCAGGAGTTCCTCGACCTCATCAACAACACCCTCAAGGCTGGAGCCTGAAGTGGCCGGACACACCGAGAACAGCATCACCGTCGACGCCCCCCTCGACCTCGTCTGGGACATCACCAACGACATCGAGAACTGGCCCCGGCTCTTCACCGAGTACTCCTCCCTCGAAGTGCTCTCCCGCGAGGGCGACACGACGGCCTTCCGGCTGACCATGTACCCGGACGACAACGGCAAGGTGTGGAGCTGGGTCTCGGAACGGACCGTGGACCGCGCCAACCGGACCGTCCGGGCCCGCCGGGTGGAGACGGGCCCCTTCGCCCACATGAACATCCTGTGGGAGTACACGGAGCTGCCGGGCGGTACCCAGATGCGCTGGACGCAGGACTTCGCGATGAAGCCCGACGCCCCGGTCGACGACGAGTGGATGACGGACAACATCAACCGCAACTCCCGTACGCAGATGGCGCTCATCCGGGACCGGATCGAGCAGGTCGCCCGCGACCGCCAGAACGCGCCCCTGCCCCGCTGAGCCACCGGCCCAGGAAGGACACCCCGATGCACCACGCCCTGATCGTCGCCCGCATGGCACCCGACTCGGCACCGGCGATCGCCGACCTGTTCGCCGCCTCCGACAGTGGTGAACTCCCGCACCTGGTCGGTGTCACCCGCCGCAGCCTCTTCCAGTACGGCGACGTGTACCTGCACTTCATCGAGGCCGACCAGGACCCGGCGCCCGCCATCGCGAAGGTGGCCGGACACCCCGAGTTCCGGGGCATCAGCGACAAGCTGTCGGCGTACGTCTCCGCGTACGACCCGCAGACCTGGCGCAGCCCCAAGGACGCCATGGCGCGCTGCTTCTACCAGTGGGAGCGGAACGCCGGCTCCTGAGCACCAGCCCACGGAGAAGAACCCCGAGGCCGGTACCGCGACATTCGCGGTACCGGCCTCGGGGTTTCGGCTGGGGCGGGGGTCAGCTGGGGACGGTGCACTCGAAGGCGTGCAGATACGCGTTGACCGGGCGGATCTCGCCGATGACCAGGCCCGCGGCCGTCAGCCGGTCGACCATGCTCTGCCGGGTGTGCTTCGCACCGCCGACATTGAGGAGCAGCAGCAGGTCCATGGCGGTCGTGAACTTCATCGACGGTGTGTCGTCCACGAGGTTCTCGATCACGACGACCCGAGCACCGGGCCGCGCCGCCTTCCGGACGTTCGCCAGCGCCCTGCGGGTGCTGTCGTCGTCCCACTCCAGGATGTTCTTGATGATGTACACATCCGCCTGTACGGGGATGTCCTGCCGGCAGTCCCCGGCCACGATGCTCACCCGCGCGGCCAGTGAACCGCCGTCGCGCAGTCGCGGATCGGCGTTCTCCACCACCCCGGGCAGGTCGAGCAGCGTACCGTGCATCGTGGGGTGCTTCTCCAGCAGGCTGGCCACGACCTGCCCCTGGCCGCCGCCGATGTCGGCGACCGAGGACACCCCGCTCAGGTCCAGCAGGTTCGCGACGTCCCGCGCGGACTGCTCGCTGGACGTCGTCATGGCCCGGTTGAACACGTACGCCGACTCGGGAGCCTCTTCGTTGAGATACGCGAAGAACTCCCTGTCGTACATGTCCTCGAAGACGTTCCGGCCGGAGCGCACCGCCTCGTCCAGCTGCGGCCAGACGTTCCACGTCCACGGCTCGGTGCACCACAGCGCGATGTACCGCAGGCTGTGTGGATCGTCCTCGCGCAGCAGCCGGGACATGTCCGTGTGGACGAAGGTGCCGTCGGGGCGCTCCGCGAAGACGCCCTGGCAGGTCAGTGCGCGCAGCAGCCGCCTGAGGGTGTGGGGCTGGGTCTTCACCGCCGCCGCCAGGTCCTCCACGCTCTTGGGGGCGTCGTCCAGGGCATCCGCGACGCCCAGGCGGGCGGCGGCGCGTACGGCGGCGGCGCAGGCCGCCCCGAAAACGAGTTCCCTCAGCCGCATGGGCGCTGGAGGAGCAGGGGGAGAGGGGGGAGCGGAGGGAGAGGGGGAAGCCGGCGGAGCCGGATCAACGGTCGTCATGTGTTGCCTCGCCTCTGTCGTCGTGCCGTTCGGGGAAAGCGGGGGAGGGAGCGGGGGGAGGAGTCGTTCGGTCAGCACATTCCGGCGGGTTCGGAGACGCCGCACGTGTTGTTGCGGAAGGTGTTGTTCGTGCCGGTGTCCCGGTTGGCGAGATCGGCAGTGCTGTTGCGCAGTACCACGTTGTCTTGGATCTCGTTGCTCTCGTTGGGGGCACCCACGAAGCTCTTGAACAGCACGATGCCGCCCGACAGCGGGGAGGCGCCCACGTTGTCCACGACCCTGTTCTTCGTCACCAGCGTCTTCTCGCTGCCGGTGAGGACGATGCCCGAGCCCTGCAGGAAGGGCAGCCGGGGGGTCTTCGGACACAGCTTGTTGTTGGCGTGGATGTGGTTCCGGCGGACGGTCATCGCCCCGGCGCGCGGCTGGCCCTCGTCGCCGACGACGAACACTCCGGCGCAGTTCCCGGTCGCCTCGTTGTGTTCGACGGTCAGGTTCCGCAGCCGCCGCACCGTGATGCCGATGCGGTTGCCGAGCAGCCGGTTGTGACTGATCTCGGCGCCCTCGGAGTCCTGGGCCCCGTCCTCCCGGTCGACGGTGTTGGCGACGAAGAGCCCGGCGTCACCGTTGGCCTCGGCGGTGTTGCGGCTGAACACGCCGCGCACGGACCTCTCCTGGGCGATGCCCCACTGTCCGTTCTGCTCGGAGGTCACCTGCTGGACCTTCAGCCGATCGGTCCACGAAGCCCACAGGCCGTTCTTGGTGAAGCCCCGGATGGTCAGCGAGCGCAGGGTGACGCGCTTGATGGGAAGGCTCTTGGTGCCGTTCACACAGATGCCGTTGCCCGCTGTGGCACAGGTGTTGTCGGCGGAGGCCGGGCCGGGGACGATGACGGAGGTCCCGGTCACCGAGCCCCGCAGGGTCAGGCCGGACACGGTGATGCGGACGCTCTCGCGGTAGGTGCCGGGGGAGAGGACAACGGTGTCCCCCGGCTGTGCGGCGTCCACCGCCTGCTGGATCGATTCGCCGGGCTGGACCCGGTGGATTCGGAGTACCTGGTGCGCCGTGCGGTGGTCCGTGGGGGCGGCGGCGCCGAGTCCCGAGGCCACGACAGCGGCGGTGCATACGAGGTGGGTGATCTGTCGTCTGTTCATATGCCGAAGCTAGGAGCGGGTGTTCCGGCTCGCCACCGCTGATCACCCAGGTGGGCTCCCGGCGGATCCCGACGGGTCAGACGAGGTGGGCGAAGACCACCAGGTTGTCGGTGTAGTCCTTCACCGCGTGGTCGTAGGCACCGGCACAGGTGATCAGCCGGACCTGGGCCTGCGGGGTGTCGGCGTAGACACGCCGGTCGGGGAAGTCGTCCTTCGCGAACGTCTCGACGCTGTCGACCACGAAGACGGCTGTCCGTCCGTCGGACCGGTTGACGGAGAAGCGGTTCCCCTTCTCCAGTGCGCTGAGCCCCGCGAAGACGGCGGGGGCGGTCGCCGTGTCGACGTGCCCGGCGATGATCGCGGTCCCCGCCTCTCCCGGGGACACGCCGTTCGCCTGCCAGCCGACCATGTTCACGTCGTCGGCGGGCGGGGGTTCGAGCTGGCCCGAGTCGCCGATGGCCAGGCCGACGAAGGGGGCGTCCACGCCGATGGCCGGGATACGCAGCCGCGTCGGCCGTGCCCGCGGCAGATGCTTTCCGGCCTGCGGCGCGGCCGACGAGAACGGGGCGTGCGCGGTGGCGGCTCGTGGCGCGCGGGCGTCGTCCGACGACTCGTCGTTTCCGGAGAGGAAGATGACCGCCGGGATCAGGAGAACGACGGACCACGCGATCAGACGTACGAAAAAGCGCCGCCTGGGCGGCACCGATGGGGACTCAACAGGGGAAGGCAACCGGGTTGCCATCGGGAACCACCTCACTGGAACACGGGCACAGTACGTAGGTACGAAGGGGGGACCGAACCGGCCGGGCCGCCGCAGTGTGCACAGGCGGATGTGCACACGCGACGGCCTCGGCTGCTATGACAGGCATCGGTCAGGACACTCCGTCGGCCGCGTTCCTGCGACGCATCGCGAACGCACCCGCGCCGACGACCGCCAGGGCCGCCAGCCCGCCGGCCGTGACACCCGGGGCCGCGAGCGCGCCGCCACCGGTGTGCATGCCACCGCTGGGCTTCTCGTGCTTGGAGCCCCAGTTGCCCTTGCCACCCTCCTCCTTCTCCTCCTTGTCGCTGGAGTGCCAGGAGCCCTTGCTCCCTTCCTCCTTGTCGGCCTCCCAGTCGCCCTTCTCGCTCTCGTCCGTGCTGTCGTCCTTGCTCCAGTCGCCCTCGTTCACCGCGGTGAGCGCACCGCCACCCGTGTGCATTCCACCGTTCGGCTTGTCGTGCTTGCTGTCCTTGTCGTGCTCCTTGCTGTAGGAAGAGTCACCGTTGTCCCAGTCGCCGCCGTCGGCGGCGAGGGCGCCGGGTGCGGCGATCGCGAGAGCGGCCGTGGCCGTCGCGGTAGCGAGGAGCAGGCGGGCAGAGCGCATGGTCGAAGTCCTTCCGCCGTGGCCGGGGCGCTGACGCGATGTCAGCTGAGGAGACCCGACCTCGACGTGATCCACCGTCAGTCAGGCCGGCCGGGCGCACCACTCGAGCCGCCCACCCCACTGACCCGTACGGCGGCACCGGACCCAACGGCCGACCATCCTCCGGACCGACCAGCAGAGTCCTGACCAGGCATTTGACCGGCTGACCTGCAGTCACTTCCCGTCCCGCGCGCCGCCGTACGCACAACCCGATCGGCGGCGACACGGCTGCACGCATCGCCGGCCCGTTCAGTCGGCTGGGAGCGGGGCCTGATCCTCAGTCAGCTGATGGACAGCTCGGACGGAAGGGAGAGATGTACGCAGCCACCGCGCCCCCCACGCACCCCTCACTCGTGCGCGATCGCCGCCAGCACGTTCATCCGGGACGCGCGCAACGCCGGCAGCAGCGCCGCGACGATGCCGACGAGCGCCGAGCCCACCACCACCAGGACGATCGTGCCCCAGGGAATCGCCAGCGCCTCCATGCCCTGCAGTGCCAGCACCCGCTGGATGCACACGCCCCACACCAGCCCGAGCCCGAGCCCGAGCACCGCACCGAACACGGCGATCACCACCGACTCCAGCCGGATCATCCGGCGCAGCTGCCGCCGGGACAGTCCGATGGCCCGCAGCAGCCCGATCTCGCGGGTGCGCTCCACGACCGACAGGGCGAGGGTGTTGACCACGCCGAGCACCGCGATGACGATCGCGAGCCCCAACAGCGCGTACACGAGGTAGAGCAGTACCGCGATCTGGTTGCGGATCAGTTCCTTGTAGTCGGCCTGGTCACGCACCTTGACCTGTGGATACGGGTCGAGGGTCCGTTCCAGAGCGGGACGCAGCCGGTCCACGCTCGTGCCGTCCGCAGCGTTGACGTACAGCGCGGACTCCTGGCCGCCGGGCACGTACTTCTCGGCGACCGCGATCCCGAAGTAGATCCCGCCCTGTGTCCCGAACCCCTCGGCGCTGTCCTGGTCGGTGAGGGCGGCGACCGTCAGCTCAGTCCGGCCGCCGTCCGGGAACTCCACCGGCAGCACAGTGCCGACGCGCACGTCATGGTCCTTGGCGTAGTCGGCGGACATCCCCAGCCGGCCGTCCGCGAGCGCGGCGGCCGTGTCTCCCTGCGCGTAGGCGACATGGGCGACGTCGTCGAGCCGTGCGTCGTACCCGGCGGCCGTCGTTTCGAGACGCTTGCCGTCCGGGAACCGCACCGCGACCGGCACGAACCGCTGCCGTACGACGAGACCGACACCGTCCGTGGCCCGCACCTTGTCGGTGACCTCCTGCGGGAACGGCACGAAGTTGTCGTGCTGTACGACGAAGTCGGCACCGAGCGTCTTGTCGATCTGCTGGTCGAAGGACTTGGTCATCGAGGCGCTGGCCACGGACATCCCGCCGACCAGGGCGAGGCCCACCATCAGCGCGGCGGCCGTGGCCCCCGTACGGCGGGGATTGCGCAGGGCGTTGCGCTGGCTCATCCGGCCGACCGAGCCGTAGATCGCCGGGAACGCGCCGCCGAGGACCCGGATGACCGGCCGGACCAGCAGCGGGCCCGCGATGACCGTGGCGACGAGGGTGAGGACGACACCGAGGCCCAGCAGGGACGCGGAGGTCGACGTCTCGTCGGCCGTGGCGCAGCCCACGAGCGCGGCGGCCCCGAGCGCCCCGACGATCGCGCCGACGACTGCACGTACCCGCAACGGCCGCCCCACGCCCGCGATTTCGGCGTCCGAGAGCGCGGCCATGGGGGAGACCACCGCTGCCCGCCGGGCCGGCAGATAGGCAGCCACGAAGGTGACCCCGAGCCCGACTGCGTACGACGACACGGGAGTTGCCCAACCCACCACCATGTCGGCCGACCTGAGGTTCATGCCGAACGCGCTCATCAGCTGGATCAGCCCGGCCGCGAGGCCGATACCGGCGGCGAGGCCGAGCGTCGAGCCGACCAGGCCGAGCAGCACCGCCTCCGTCAGCACGGACCGGCGCACCTGTCGTCGGTCGGCGCCGAGTGCCCTCAACAGGCCCAGTTCGCGGGTGCGTTGAGCGATCAGCATCGAGAAGGTGTTGACGATCAGGAAGACCCCGACGAGCACCGCGATCCCGGCGAAGCCCAGCATCACGTACTTGATCACGTCGAGGAATCCGCCGAGTTGGTCCGCGGCCGACTCCGCCTGCTCGGCGGCCGTCTCCAACTCGTAGTCGGTGGTGCCGATCTGTTTCGCGATACGGCTCTTCAGCTCGGTGTCGCTCACCCCGCTCGCGGCGGTCACCGAGATGCTCGTGGCCCGGTTCGGTGCACCGAGCAGTCGGGTCTGCGCCGTCTTCGTGTCCAGGAACAGCAGCGCCGCGCCCGGGTTGGTGGTGGTGAAGGTGGCGATACCGACGATCCTGACATTGAACGACCCCGGCTGCGCGTGGACGGTGAGCGTGTCGCCGATGCTCACGTCCTTGCTGTCGGCGGTGTCCGCGTCCAGCAGTGCCTCGCCGTCGTCCTGAGGGACGTGGCCGGAGGTGAGTTCGACGGGGCTGCGGTCGGTGAGGTACCAGTCGGTGGCGATGGTGGGGGCGCCCGAGGTCGGGGACACCGACTTGTTGCGGTCGTCGACGACGGTGATGTTCTCGACGGACGCGTCCGCGTGGGCGTCCGCGACGCCCTCGACACCGGCCACTCGCTGGGCCAGGGAGGCGGGCAGGGTCAGGGCCTCGCCGGACGGCACCTGCGACGTGAAGTCCTCCCGCGGGCTCACCGTGACGTCGGCGGACGTGGAGGCGAAGAGCCGGTCGAAGGTGCGGGTGACCGTGTCGGAGAAGATCAGGCTGCCCGCGACGAACGCCACGGACAGAACGACGGCCAGCGCGGAGAGCAGCAGCCGGCCCTTGTGCGCGAGGAAACTCCTGAGCGTTGCCTTCAGCACGGGTGTCAGTCCTCGTCGGTGGGCTTGGTGAGGGAAGGGGCGTCGGGGCTACCTGGGGCGTCGGGCGCGGGGGTCTGGGTCTGTCCGCCGGAGAAGAGGCGCATGCGTTCCAGGACAGCCTCCGCCGTGGGCTGTGCCATCTCGTCCACGATCCGGCCGTCGGCGAGGAAGAGCACCAGGTCGGAGTGGGCGGCGGCGCTCGGGTCGTGGGTCACCATGACGACCGTCTGGCCGAGGTCGTCGACGGCCTCGCGCAGAAAGCCGAGGACCTCAAGACCGGCGCGTGAGTCGAGGTTGCCGGTCGGCTCGTCCGCGAAGATCAGCTCGGGGCGTGAGGCGAGCGCCCGGGCACAGGCCACGCGCTGCTGCTGGCCACCGGACAACTGGGCCGGGCGGTGCTTCAGCCGGTCCCGCAGCCCCAGTGTGTCGATGACCTGGTCCAGCCACTTCTGGTCGGGCTTCTGGCCCGCGATGTCCATCGGCAGGGTGATGTTCTCGACGGCGTTCAGGGTCGGGATCAGATTGAACGACTGGAACATGAACCCGATCCGGTCCCGCCGCAGCCGGGTCAGATCGCGTTCCTTCAGCCCCGTGATCTCCGTGTCGCCGAGCCACACCTGCCCCGCCGACACGGTGTCGAGCCCCGCCAGACAGTGCATCAACGTGGACTTCCCCGAGCCGGAGGGCCCCATGACCGCGGTGAAGCGCCCGCGCGCGATGTCCACGTCGACCGAGTCGAGGGCGAGCACGGTCGTCTCGCCCGAGCCGTACGCCTTGGTCAGCGCGCGGGCGCGGGCCGCGGTCCCGTCCGCCTCCGCGTGCCCGGGTGCGTGCTCCGCAGCAGGTGTGGACAAGGCTGCCTCCTTCGGTGGCTTGCTGGTCGTGGCCGTCCCGATGTCGCAGCGACGTCCCTCGTTCCTTGTCCCGGCCGAGCGTAGTGTGACGAGGCACACACCCGGTATCCCTTTTCACTCCTGGGTGGCCCCCTTGCCGGTGCTAGCACATACGCGCTAGCGTCTAGGTATGGCGAAGACTCAGCTGAACGTCCGGGTGGACGAGGGCACCGCCCAGGCGGCGCGCGAAAAGGCCCTTGCCCGTGGAATGAGCGTCAATCGCTACATAGAAGAGCTGGTCAAACACGACACCGGCGAGGCGGGCCACACCTTCGTGGAGGCTGCTGCCGACTTCATGAAGCAGTACGAGTCCGTTTTCGCCGAAGAGTTCGGCACGGACCGTGAAGGCAAGCGCGAAGGTCGTCACCGACCCCTTGGATAACTTCGGCAACCTCAGGATCGACCTCGCCTGGCTCCTCATGATCGCCGAACGGAAGACGCCCGGAGACCCCCAGGTCTCCGACTGGGGCGCCCTGGTCGCCGCTGTCGCCCGCCACGAGGCCGAGATATTCGACATCCCCGTCTATGACAACCCGCACGCCCGGGCCGCAGCCCTGCTCCAACTCCTGCTGCACGTACCGGCGTTGGAGCGCTCCAACGCGCTGTTCGCCTCCGCGGTCGCCTACGCCTACCTGATCGCCAGCGGGGTCAAGGTCGTCACTTCGCCCGAACAGGTGCGCGACCTGGCCCGCCTGGTGAAGACCGGCAACGCCTCGGTGCACGACATCGCGCACGAACTCCGCCAGTGGAGCCTATGAGGCGTCAGCCCTTGCCTGGCGTCCCCGGCTGCGGGGGACGCCACGCGCTGCCCATGACGCAGTACGACACGGGCAGCCGCGGCCCCTTCTCGGGCAGCAACAGCCGCCGGTAAGGGCCGAGTTCGAATCCGGCGTCCCGCAGCGCGGCGACCGGGTCCCGGGCCACATGACAGCCGCCGGCGAGCGCGGGCCACACCGTGCGGTCGAGGGCGCGCTGAGTGAACCGCATCGCGGGCCCGCCGCCGACGCCGTGTTCGAGGAACCGCACCTCTCCGCCGGGCCGCAGCACCCGCCGTACCTCGCCGAGCGCGCGGGGGAGGTCCCGGACGCTGCACAGCACCAGCGAGAGCACGACCGCGTCGAAAGCCTCGCTCTTCACCGGCAGCGCCTCCGCCACGCCCGGCGCTACGTCGACGGGGACGGGCACTTCGGAACGGATCGCCGCCTCCACGGCCAACTGCCGCAACAGGCGCTCGGGTTCGATCGCGACGACCTCCGAGACGGTGCCCGGATAGTGTGCGAAGTTCAGTCCGTTGCCGGCGCCGATCTCGATCACCCGCCCGGAGAGCCCGGCGAGCAGCCGGCCCCGCAGGGCGCCCAGGCCCATGCGGGTCTCGGCGGACACGCTGACCCGGGCGTAGTAACGGGCGAACAGCGGATGGTGCACGAGATCCCGCGGCACCTTGCCGGAGCCTGCGGTGGACCGTAGCGGCATGGGGACCTCCCGGGGAGGACTGGCCTTACCGCGATTGTCCCCCTTACGGGACCCGCGCACCCCCGCTGTCGACCGGAACCGGCCGGATCGGACGGTTTCGGGCCGGATCGGGCAGGATCAGGCGATGAAGTTGCGGACCTGCTGGTAGACGCCGTAGTCGTTGTTCATCTCGTCGTGCGAGATGCAGCCGACCTCGACGTTCGTGGCGCCGCTGAGGATCGCGGTGGTGTCCGGGGTGAGGGCGTCGTCGCAGTTGGACCAGTAGCTGGCGTACGACACGCTGCCCGGGGTCTCGTCGCCCGAGTTCAGTGAGGTGAGGAACGAACTTCCCGTGTACATCTCGGAGCACGAGGTGTACAGCCACGCACACCACGAGGCCACCGTCGTGCCGTGGTTGACGCCGGCCGCGGAGACGAAGTCGTCGACGTACGCGGTTCCGCCGAGGTTCTTGAGGTAGTAGCGGGCACTGAGCGCGCCCATCGAGTGGACGACGAGGTCGACCTTCGAGGCGCCCGTCGCGGCCAGGACTCTCTTGACCTCGGTGGCCAGTTGCTGGGCCGTCGTGACGTTCGACTGGGACCAGGAGTACGACCAGGCGTCCAGCTCGGAGGCCGTGTAGCCGTCGGCCTTGAAGTCGGCGACCCAGTCGTTCCAGCTGCTCGACGAACTGCTGATGCCGTGCACGAAGACGACCGGATTGTGGGTCGCGGCCTGGGCGGGCGTCGCGGAGAGCGAGAGGGACAGGAGCATCGAGGACACGACGGCCGAGACGGCTGCTGTGATGCGTCGCATGCGGCGCTGCATGGTGCCTCCTGATATGGGTGGGGTTGGCTGGAGTGTCAGGCCGGGTCTACGCGCGCCGCATCGGTGAAATCGCCGGTCTTTACGCACCTTGTAACTCGCCAGTAACGTGAGTGGTGTGGTGACCTCGGTGAATCCCCCGCCTCAGCCGCGCATTTCGCCACCGCAACTCACGGACGCGTGGCAGCAGCTCGGCCCCCCGCTTCCCGAAGGCGTCCGCGTGCGCGTCCTCTGCGCCGCGTACGGCGATCCGCGCGCCGCCGCCGAAGTCGTACCGCTCCTCACCGAACGGCAGGCGGCGGGCCTCGACCCGCTCCCGACGGAACCCGCCGCGCTCGCCCCCGAACTGCTGCGGGCGCATCGCCGGGAGATCCGCGTCCTGCCCGACGACACCCGGCTGCTGCTCCTCCTCGCCGCCGCCGACCAGTACCCGGTGGCGACCCACGCCTTCCTGCGCGCCGTCGCCGCGGCCCACCTCGACACCCGGGCCCTCGAAGCCGCCGAGGGGGCCGGGATCGCCAACGCGACAGCGAGCGGAGTCGTCTTCCGTGACGCGTGGACGCGCATCGCGGCCTACGAGTCCGGGACCTCGGCGGACCGGCGGGATGTGCACCGACTGCTGGCGCGCGTCCTGCACGGCGACGGTGAGACGCCCCGGCGCTCCTGGCACCGGGGCGCCGGTGCCCTCGGTCCCAGCGCACGGCTCGCCGCCGAGCTGGGCGCCGCCGCGCACGAGGCGCGTGAGCTGGGCGACCACCTCCTGGCCGGCGCCCTCGGCGAGCGCGCCGCCGCCCTATCGCCCGACCCGCGAGAACAGTCCCGGCTGCTGTCCCGCGCCGCCGCCGACGCCTGGCACCGCGGCGACGGCGACCGGGCCCGCGCACTGGTGGCGTCCTCGGACGAGGGCGCGCTGGGCGGCATGCTCGCCCTGCGGTCGGGCAACGCGACCGAGGCCTTCGACGGGCTGCTGACGGCCGCGGTCCGGCATGCGAGGGCCGCGCTGGGGGAGGGGAGCGTGCTGAATCGTTCCGCCGAGGATCAAGGGCCGGGTTCCGGCCCGCCGGACGACCCGTATCCGTACCCGTACGGGTCCCGCTACCCGCACCCGGACTCACAGTCGTCGTACCGCGTCCCGAACCCGGCCCTGGACGTCGCCGTGCACCTGTTGGCACGTGCCACCGAGGCCGCCGTCTACACCGGCGACCTCCGCCGCTGCCGGGAGGCGGCCACCGTGTCCGCACGGCTCGGCATCATCCCGCCCGGCACCCTCGCGGGACTCGCCGCCGCCGTCGAGGGCCGGTACGAGGATGCCCGCAACCTCCTCAAGGCGGCTGCCGGGCGCTGCGGTCCCGGTGGCGACCCCACCCTGCTCATCCACTCCGGCATCGCCGCGCTGCTCCTCGGCGACCACTCCGGCGCCGAACGCGCCACCGTACGGGCCGCCGCCTCCGCCCGCGCCCGGGGCGAATCGGTGACCGTCCCGCAGGCCATGGAATTCCGGGCCTACGCCGACTTCTGGACCGGACGCCCACGCGCCGCCGAGACCGCCGCGGCCGACGCCCTCTGGCAGGCGTACGCCACCGGCCAGGACAACGGCGCCTGCCATCTGCAGGCTGCCCTCGCCATGTTCGCGGCCGTGACCGGCGACGGCGAGGTCTGCCGGGAACGCGCAGAGGCCGCCCGTACCCACGCCCGCGCCCACGGACTGGGCCTGCCCGCCGCGCTCGCCCTGTGGGCGCTCGCCTTCCTCGACCTCTCCACCGGCCGCTTCGAGAGCGCCGCCGCCCGGCTGCGCGCCCTCGCCGGGTTCGGCCCCGGCCACGGTCACCGGGCCATCCGGCACTTGGCCACCCCGCACTACGTCGAGGCCGCCGTCCGCACCGGCGACACCCGCGTCGCCCGGGCCGCCCACGCCGACTACGACCGCTGGGCCACCGCTGTCCGCAGCCCCGACGACCTGGCCCTCAGCGCCCGCTGCCGGGCCCTGCTGGCGCCCGGCGCCGAAGCGGTCGATCACTACCGCACGGCCCTCGACCTGCACGCTCACGGCACGCGTGACTTCGAACGCGCCCGTACGGAGCTGTTGTTCGGCAGCGCGTTGCGTCGGCTGCGCCATCGCACCGAGGCACGGGACCGGCTGCACAGTGCGCTGGAGGCGTTCGAGACGTTCGGGGCGCCGCACTGTGCGACGCAGGCTCGTGCGGAGCTTCGGGCGCTGGGGGCGCCGGTGACTATCAGTTTGGGGACAGTGGATCTCACCGCGCGTCTTACGGCGCAGCAGTTGATGGTTGCGCGGATGGCCGCTGACGGTGCGACCAATCGGGAGATC
This sequence comes from Streptomyces sp. NBC_00576, assembly GCF_036345175.1. NCBI lineage: Bacteria > Bacillati > Actinomycetota > Actinomycetes > Kitasatosporales > Streptomycetaceae > Streptomyces > Streptomyces sp. NBC_00576. The sequence continues at coordinate 9,532,959 of NZ_CP107780.1, forward strand.
GCTGTGCGGCTGGCGTTGAGTCCGCGGACGATCGATCACCATCTTCGGGGGGTGTTCTCGCGGTTGGGGATTCGGTCGCGGATTGAGCTGGTGCGGTTGTTGGGGGAGGAGGGGTTGTGAGTTGGCTTTCCGCCGGTGGGGGCTTGTCGCGCCCCGCGGCGGAGCCGCAGATCGATACAGCCCCGCGCCCCTAGAGGGGCGCTTCTCGCGCCCGGAATTCAGACGCGTCCCATGTTCCGCCCAGCGTCGGTGCAAGCCAACTTGCGGCCATCGTCCGGAAGTTGGCCGGGGGGAGCGCCCCGACTCCAGCAGGCAGCGCCCCGAGCAGAGGCGCCCCCGCGACCACCGGCAGGTCAGCCAGGTTGCAACGGGCAGCCAGATCGGGCGAGTCGGGCCAGCTGCCGATGACGATTCCCGCCAAGTGGACGTCTCTGCGCGAGAGTTCACGGGCCGTCAGTTCCGTCGCGTTCAGGGTGCCCAGGCCCGCCGACGCGACGACCAGGACCGGCGCGTCCAGCAGCTGGGCCGCGTCCGCCAGGGTGCCGCCCTCGTCGTCGAACCGTACGAGGAGTCCGCCCGCGCCCTCCACCAGGACCACGTCGTACTCGGCCGCCAGTTTCGCGGCGGCCTCCGCCACCTCGGCCGGTCGTACCGGTGGCAGCGAGGCTCGTCGGGCGGCCGTCGCGGGGGCCAGCGGGTCCGGATAGCGGGCGAGTTCGAGGGTTCGTACATCGCCGGCGAGTCGCGCGACCTCGTCGGCGTCCCCGCGCTCGCGCGGACGTACCCCCGTCTGGGCGGGCTTGAGCACGGCCACCGTGCGGTCGGCGGCGAGGGCCGTGGCGGCGACGGCGGCCGTTGTCATCGTCTTGCCGATCTCCGTGCCCGTCCCCGTGATGACCAGGATCGGCATGTTCATCCCTCCTGTGCCGCCGCGCACACCGCGCGCGCGATCCGGGCCACGTCCGCGTCGCCGGTGACGTACGGCGGCATGGTGTACACGAGGTCGCGGAACGGCCGCAGCCACACGCCCTCGCGCACGGCCGCCGCCGTGGCCGCCGCCATGTCCACCTCGTGGTCGAGCTGGACCACCCCGATCGCGCCCAGCACGCGTACGTCCCGGACACCAGGGAGGCCCACCGCCCCGGCGAGCCCGTCCCGCAGGCCGGCCTCGATCCGTTTGACCTCCGCCTGCCAGTCCTGGTCGAGCAGCAGCCCGATCGAGGCACAGGCCACGGCCGCGGCCAGGGGGTTGGCCATGAAGGTCGGGCCGTGGGCGAGCACCGGGACCTCGCCGCGCGAGATGCCGTCGGCCACCCGTGCCGTGCACAGCGTTGCCGCCATGGTCAGATAACCGCCGGTCAGCGCCTTGCCCACGCACATCACATCCGGCGTCACCGCCGCGTGCTCCGCCGCGAACAGTGCGCCCGTACGCCCGAACCCGGTCGCGATCTCGTCGAACACGAGCAGCACGCCGTACGCGTCGCACGCCTCGCGCAGCACCCGCAGATAGGCGGGGGAGTGGAACCGCATCCCGCCCGCGCCCTGCACCACCGGTTCGACGATCACGGCGGCCAGTTCGTCGGCGTGCCGTTCGATCGTCGAGCGCAGCTGGTCGGCGTAGGACTCCTCGTACTCCGTCGGCGGCGCGTCCGCGAACACCTGGCGGGGCAGGACGCCCTGCCACAGCTCGTGCATGCCGCCCTCGGGGTCGCACACGGACATCGGCTGCCAGGTGTCGCCGTGGTAGCCGCCACGCCAGGTCAGCAGGCGCTGCTTCGCCGGTCTGCCCACCGAACGCCAGTACTGCAGACACATCTTGACCGCGACCTCGACCGAAACCGACCCCGAGTCGGCGAGGAAGACGTGTTCGAGCCCCTCCGGCGACAAGTCGACAAGGAGCTTCGCCAGCCGCACGGCGGGCTCGTGGGTGAGCCCGCCGAACATGACGTGGCTCATCCGCGACAGCTGATCGCGCGCCGCCTCGTTGAGTACCGGGTGGTTGTAGCCGTGGATCGCCGACCACCAGGACGACATCCCGTCGACCAACTCGCCCGACCCGTCCGCGAGCCGCAGCCGTACCCCGCTCGCCGACTCCACGACGAGTGGTTCGACGCGGCCCGGCATGGGCCCGTACGGATGCCAGACGTGGCGCCGGTCCAGGTCGAGCAGGTCCGACAGGGGCAGGTCAGGCATTGGGCGCGAGGTCCGTTCCGGCGCCTCGGCGTCGTACGGTCACCAGATCCGTACGGGGTTCCGGCGTCGCCGCGTCCGAAGCGCAGGCGCCCGCCTCCGTGCCGCAGGCCCCTGCCGAAGGCGTGCCGCAGCCGCCGCCGGACGCCCGGTGTTCCGGCAGCGTGACCTGGTCGGTGCCCTCGATCTCGAATCCGGCGTCGGCGATCATGTCGAGGTCGGCCTGGCCGGCCTGGCCCTCGGTGGTGAGGTAGTCGCCGAGGAAGATCGAGTTGGCGAGGTTCAGGGCGAGCGGCTGCATCGTCCGCAGATGGACCTCACGGCCGCCCGCGATGCGCACCTCCGCGTCCGGGCACACGAACCGGACCATCGCCAGGATGCGCAGACAGCGCTGCGGGGTGAGGTTCCACTCCTTGGCCAGGGGGGTGCCCTCGACCGGGATCAGGAAGTTGACCGGAACCGAGTCCGGGTCGAGGTCGCGGAGGGAGAAGACGACGTCGACGAGGTCCGCGTCGCTCTCGCCCATGCCCGCGATCAGGCCCGAGCAGGCGGACAGCCCGGCCGCGTGCGCCTTCTGGACGGTGTCCACCCGGTCCTCGTAGGTGTGGGTGGTGGTGATGTCGCCGTAGGTGGCCTCGGACGTGTTCAGGTTGTGGTTGTAGGCGTCCGCCCCGGCCTCGCGCAGCCGCTCCGCCTGGCCGTCGGAGAGCAGCCCCAGGCAGGCGCACACCTCGACGCCCTCGTTCTGGTCCTTGATCGCCTTGATCGTGCCGGCCACCCGGTCCACGTCCCGGTCCGTCGGACCGCGCCCGGACGCCACCAGACAGACCCGCTTGGCACCCCCGGCCAGCCCGGCCGCCGCGGCCTTCGAGGCCTCGTCCGGCTTGAGCCAGGTGTACTTCAGGATGCCGGTGGTGGAGCCCAGGCGCTGGGAGCAGTAGGAGCAGTCCTCTGGGCACAGGCCCGACTTCAGGTTGACCAGATAGTTGAGCTTCACCCGCCGGCCGAACCAGTGCCGGCGCACCTTCCCGGCCGCGGCCACCACATCGAGGAGATCGTCGTCGGAGGTGGCCAGCACGGCCAGCGCCTCTTCACGGGTCGGCAACTCGCGCCGCAGTCCCTTGTCCACCAGCGTCGTCAGCAGGTCCATGGAAGCCGATCCTGACGTATCCGACGGGCCGAGGGAAAGGAGAGTTCGTACAAGAGAGGTGCTTCGACGTGTGGGTATTGCCACATCCTGGGTAGCGGGGGGTCCCGCTAGGGTCTGTCCACTGCCTACAAACGTGTCGCTGCCCGGGCATCTGTTCCGGGAGTGCGTTCCCGTGCTGCCCCGGAGGAACCATGGCGTTCGGCTGGATCGACGAGCAGGCCGAAGCGCGCCGTCGCGCCGGACTCGTACGGACCCTGCGCCCCCGCCCCGCCGACTCCCCGCTCCTCGACCTCGCCAGCAACGACTATCTGGGCCTGGCCCGACACCCCGAGGTCACCGAGGGCGCGGCCCGGGCCGCCCGGCGCTGGGGTGGCGGTGCCACCGGCTCGCGGCTCGTCACCGGCACCACCGAACTGCACACGGAACTCGAACGCGAACTGGCCGACTTCTGCGGGTTCGAGGCGGCTCTCGTCTTCTCCTCCGGCTACGCGGCCAACCTCGCCGCGGTCACCGCGCTCGCACCGCACGGCTCCCTCGTCGTCTCGGACGCGGGCAACCATGCCTCGCTGATCGACGGCTGCCGCCTCGCCCGGGGCACGACCCAGGTCGTCGGGCACGTCGATCCGGACGCCGTCCGCAAGGCGCTCGGCACGCACACCGGGCCCGCCGTGGCCGTGTCCGACACCGTCTTCTCGGTCGACGGGGACGCGGCACCGCTGACCGAACTCGCCGCCGCCTGCCGGGAGTTCGGCGCGGGGATGGTGGTCGACGACGCGCACGGGCTGGGGGTTCTGGGCGAGGGCGGGCAAGGGTCGGCGTTCGCGGCCGGGCTGGCGGGCGCGCCGGACGTCGTCGTGACGGTCACGCTGTCCAAGTCGCTCGGCAGCCAGGGGGGCGCCGTGCTGGGACCCGCTCGGGTGATCGAGCACCTCGTCAACGCGGCCCGTACCTTCATCTTCGACACCGGCCTCGCCCCCGCTGCGGCGGGCGCGGCCCTCGCGGCCCTCACCCTGCTGCGCCGCGAGCCCGAACGGGCCGCACGGGCGCGTGCGGTGGCGCGTGAGCTGCACACCCGGCTGACCGCGGAGGGGCTGGCGGCGGTACGGCCGGACGCGGCCGTCGTCTCCGTGCGCGCGCCGTCCCCGGAGGGGGCCGTGCGCTGGGCGGCCGACTGCCGGGCCGCAGGAGTGGGCGTGGGCTGCTTCCGCCCGCCGTCCGTGCCCGACGGAGTGTCCCGGCTGCGGCTGACCGCCCGCGCGGACCTGGCCGAGGAACAGATCGCACGGGCGGTACAGGTGATCGGCGAGAACCGACCGTAAGTCCTTGGTGCGGTTGATCAGTGACACGCGACCATGAGTCGGCGGACCGCGGCCGTGCGTCGTAGGGCGATCACCGGAACGCGGTGAGGAATCCCTCCCAGCTCTCGGGGGAGAAGAGCAGGGCGGGCCCCGCCGCGTTCTTGGAGTCGCGTACGGCGAGCAGTCCGGCCCGGACTCCGGTGTCCGGACGGGCCGTCTCCACACAGTTGTTCGCGCCGGTGCTGTAGCTGCTGCGCAGCCATTGCACACCGGGCGGTTCGACGACGGACGGTACGTTCCGAGGCAGTACGGACATGGTGCCTCCTTACACGCCGTGATTCAGACCGGCGATGAAATCCAACGAATCCTCGGGCGAAAGGGCGTGGATCTGAAGGGTGTCGAAGGCCTCGCTGTAGGCCTGGAGGTCTTCTTTCCGTTCGAGGTAGAGGCTACTCATCATCTGGTCGAGAACAACCACATCCAAGTCAGAAGTGCTCGGAAAGGAGAAGATAACGAAAGGGCCTGTGATGCCGATGTATGCCCCTGCGGCGAACGGCAGGATCTGGAGTTGCACTTGGGGCAGCCGGGCCGCTTCCACCAGGCGCCCCAACTGACGCGTCATCACCTCGGGACCGCCCACTTCACGGCGCAGCACCGCCTCGTCGAGGACCGCGCTCAGTGCCAGCGGCGGATCCGAACGCAACACGTCCTGCCTGGCCAGGCGTACCTCGACCAGGGCGTCGAGCCGGGTTTCCTCCAGGCCGTCCACGGCGGCCCGGGTCATCGCCCGGGCGTACTCCGGGGTCTGCAACAGCCCCGGGACCACCGAGGTCTCCAGGGTGCGCATCGTGCTGGCCTGCGACTCCAGGCTGATGAAGTCCCGGTAGGTGGGCGGCAGTACGCCACGGTAGGCGTGCCACCAGTGGTGCCGGCCGCCTTCGTCACCGCCCGCCAGTACGAGCAGCAGTTCGCGCGACTCGCCGTCCGGGACCTGGTACGCGTCCAGAAGTAACCGTACGTCCGCCGGTTTCACCCCGCTCGCGCCGGTCTCGATCCGGCTCACCTTCGACTGGTGCCAGCCCACCAGGCGGGCCGCCTCACCGCTCGTGAGGCCGGCCCTGGCGCGCAGCGCGCGCAGTTCGCCACCCAGTTTTCGGCGGCGCACCGCGGGACCGTACTGCATGGGCCACTCCTTACTCCTAATGAGCCACCCAAATACGCTCTGGGGTCGCAGAGTTCACCGCTTTGAGCGACAGATATATGCATATCTTGGTGGATCGCGTCCCGTGACCGGCGTGGGAATGGCAGTCTGGCGCGAAGCACCAGTCCGGGACCGTACTCGAACCAGCCGCTCCGTGTCGGGCTCCGGTTCCGTGGGAAAGGGACGACCTCGCCATGGCAGACCACCTGGAAGCATCCGTCACTCTGCCGAGCGATCCCGCCTCGGTCTCCGCCGCCCGCGCATATGTGGCCGATGTGCTGGCGGAATGGGGCCTGCCGGGTGACACCGAAGCCGCCGACACCATCCGCCTGATCGTCTCGGAACTCGCCACCAACGCCGTACAGCACACCTTCGGGTTGTCGCCCACCTTCACGGTGGACATCGCCCTCGACCGTGACGAGAACCTGCGCATCGGAGTGACCGACAGTCACCCGCGCTTCCCCAAGCGACTGCCCGCCGCCGTCCAGCAGGACAACGGCCGAGGGATGGTCATCATCCGCTGGCTGACCGCCGAGTCGGGCGGCAAACTGCGCGTCCGGCCCACCCGAGAGGGTGGCAAGACGGTGTCGATCGAACTTCCCTGGACGGCCCCGGCGGCCCCGGCGGCCCCGGGCAGGCCCCCGGTGACAGCGGCGGGCCAGCAGGAGCCGTAACGGTCGGCGCCATGTCCCGCTGCCGGTGCCGCTGCTGTGCGCACGCCCGAACGCGCCCCGCAGCAGGGCGCGGAACGCGTCGGCCACGGGCGCGGTCTCGTCGGTGCGGCGGACGACCGAGATCGTCCGCCGGAGGTCGCCGGCCGCCCGGAACGTGCCGAGACACAGTGCGCCGCCCGACAGACCGGTGAGCCGGGCCAGTTCGTGCCGGGTCCGGTCCAGCTCGCCCAGCACCCGGCGGGCCCGCACCACCAACAGCTCGCCCGCCGGTGTGAGCCGGGCGCCCCGGTGATGCCGTACGAGCAGCGCGGCGCTCGTTTCCCGCGACAGCTTCGCGAGTTGCTGCGAGAGCGCGGACGGCGTGCAGCCGAGACACTCGGCGGCCCGCGTGGGGTCGTACATCCTGCGGTTCCCAGGGGCCAGTGGGCCATGGCTGAGACTCAACAACTGCTTAATGCGTATCCAGTCGCCTTCACCGGGGTCGCGCCGCGGGCATGGTCGCCACGCCGGGCGCCGCCTTCACCGTCGTCGTGCGCAACGCCCTCGTCTCCCGCCGAGCCGGGGTCGTGTGCGCGCTGGGGGTCAGCGGCGGGCTGCTTGTGCACACCGTGCTGGCCGTCTCCGGTGTCGCCGGTGTCGCCGCCGTGCTCACGGCGGTGCCCGCGCTCTTCCGCGCACTGCAACTGCGGGGCGGGCCTATGTGTTGTACCTCGGGGCGCGGACGCTGTGGTCGCTGCGTCGGCGCGGGGCCCCGGGGCGGGGCGGCCGCTCCAGGCGGCCCCGCCCCGGGCAGGTCAGCTGACCCGGCCGTACCAGACGCTCTTCGTCCAGATCTTCTGGAGCTTCACGACGTCCCCGGTCTTCGGGGAGTGCCAGATCTTTCCCTTTCCGGCGTAGATGCCCACGTGGTAGACGTTCGAGCCCGAGTGGAAGAAGACCAGGTCTCCGCTTTTGCGGCTCTTTGCGGAGATGTGCTTGGTCTTGTTGTACTGGGCCGCCGCCGTACGCGGCAGGGACTTGCCCGCCTTCTTGAACGAATACTGCGTAAGACCGGAGCAGTCGAACTTCTTCGGTCCCGCCGCGCCGTACTTGTACGGGGAGCCCTTCTTGGAGGCCGCGATCTGAAGTGCCTTCGTCGGCGGTGTGATTGCCGCGGCGTCGGTCACGACGCCTGGGAGCACCAGGCTGCCGCCCACGGCGGCGAGGGTGAGAGCGGAGGCCGTCCCGGCCCTGCTCATCATCGACGGGACACGATTGAGCGCAGACATGCGAAACCCTTCGTCAGCCGCCTGTGAAGGATGACCTGTCGGATTCGGGCTGGCGAAGTTGCCCGGCCGCTGACGCGGCTTCACCCCAAGGGCTGCTCGGCCCGGTCATGGCGTGACCGTTCCGGCGACCCGTCGTGCTTGGGTCCTCCACTCCTGCCGATGCACATCTGTCGACCGGTCATCCGGGCGGCGGCAGGATTCGGCGTCCGCCCGGATCGCCCCGCCTCTTGTGGCGGGGGCTTGTCGTCAGGAAGGGATCTTGGCTCATGGAAGTAGGAAAATCCCAATGGAATCGGGGCTTTGTGGCGTTACTCACCGCTGACCCATTCGGGTGGACACCCGTACTTCCGAAGGACTTTCGAGGGGGTCGCGCACCCTTGGACCAGCGCTGGAGCGTCCCGATTCCGGCTGCGAACTACACGCCTTGCGCCACCCGTATGGCCCCTTTGGGGGACCTGCGACTACTCCGAACGGGGGGCGGCTTCCAGTCACTTCCCGGTCTGTTCCGGACAAGCCCGTCGCCGGGACACGTCGGCCCGCCCGATACGGGCCCGCGGGCCGGATGCGTCAACTGGCGGGCTCACGCGGAACGGTGACACGCGCCGTGCGGCGCTCCCCGTCGAGGACGCGCAGCGCACGCGCCAGCGTATCCGCGTGCACCTCCGTCTCGCCCCGCTGATGCATCAGCTCCAGCGCGTCCCGCAACGCCACCGCCTTGGCGACCAGTGCCTGTGCGGCCCGCAGCCCGCGGTACGTGTCCCCGTGGTAGGCCGGGTTGATACGGCCGAGCAGATCGGCCACTTCGAGGTAACGGTCGATCAGCTCGCCCTCCGCGCGAGTCAGGGCGGGCAACGGAGGCAGTTCGGGCGGAAGCATCGGCGGCTCACCTCGTGCCGGGGGTGGGGTGCGAGGACTTGCGGCTGGGCACGATCCGGTCCACCAGCCCGTATTCCAGAGCGGCTTGCGCGTCCAGGATCTTGTCCCGCTCGATATCCGCGGCGACCTGCTCCGGGCTCTGGCCGGTGTGCCGTACGAGCAGCTCTTCCAGCAGGCTACGGACCCGGCCCAACTCCAGGGCCTGAATGGCGAGATCGCTCACCTGCCCGTGGACCGGCTCGGACAGTGAGGGCTGGTGGATCATCACCCGGGCCCCCGGCAGCGCGCTGCGCTTGCCCGGCGTACCCGCGGCCAGCAGCACGGCCGCCGCGGAGGCCGCCTGGCCCAGGCAGATCGTCTCCACGTCGCAGGTGACGAACTGCATCGTGTCGTAGATCGCCGTCATCGCGCTGAACGAGCCGCCGGGGGAGTTGATGTACAGCGAGATGTCGCGGTCGGGCGCCAGGTATTCGAGATGCATGAGCTGTGCCATCACGTCGTTCGCCGAGATGTCGTCGACCGGCGTCCCGAGAAAGACGATCCGCTCCTCCAGGAGCTTCGAGTACGGATCCAGTGTCCGGCTCCCGGTGCTGGTGCGTTCGGTGAACTCGGGCAGGACGTAGCGGGCTGACGGGTCGTCGATGTCGTTCATGGCGCGCGCCTCCTCGGTGGCTTCCGTAAAAAATGTACAGGACGTACAGAGTGCGACGCGAGGACTTCGGCGGGGTGCTCGCTGACAGCGAAAACCCCGTGGAGCAGCTCGTTCCACGGGGTTTTCGCTGTCGCCTCGGGCCGAAGTCAGGTGAGCGGGGCCTCGGCCGGTCTGCCGTAGAAGGTGAGTGCCGGCCAGCCGCGGGAGGCAGCGATCTCGTTGAGGGCATCCGCGATCATGATCGGAGTGATCATGTGCTGCGCGTCGGTCTGAATCTGGAGGCTGAAGGTGAGCTGGAGGCTCGAATCGAGGTCGAGGGAGGCGCCGGCATGGAACTCGGCGCCGTTCGGGAAGGTCACAGCCGCCTCGGAAGCCGCCGCGGTCGTGGCCTCCGTCGCCTCCGTGGCTGCGGCGGCCTGCGTCTGCTCGCCGGCGACAAGGACGGCCCCCGCCGCAGCCGAACCCGAGTATCCGAGCAGTGAACGTCTGGAAATCCTGGACACGTTGCCCCTCCTGGTTCTCGTGCACATTCGTCATCCACGCTTGTCATGTGCGCGCTTTTTGAGCGTAGGGACGAATCGTTTTCGGTGGAGCTGAACGAGATCGTCCGCTCTGCGGGGGCGCGGGAGGGCGGGTCTAAGCTGGAACACATGGCCTACGAGATTCCGGTGACGCAAGCCAGGGCTGAACTCGCCGACCTGATCAACAAGGTGGTGTACGGCGGTGAGCGCGTCGTCGTGACGCGGCACGGCAAGCCCCTCGTCGCCCTGGTCTCCGCGGCCGACCTCGAACGCCTCGACGAGCTCGACGCGGCAGAGGAGCAGGTCATCAGCGCGGTCTCCAGCGTCCGGGAGGTCGCCACCGCGCCCGTCGAACGACAGCGGTTCGGCATCGCGGCGGAGCACCAGCGGCCCGCAGGGCGCTGAGCGGACGGCCCGGCGTATGAGAAGGACCGGGCGGCCTCGTCCGCTGCAGCGGGGGCACCCGGTCCGGTCGGATCCGGTTTCGGTGCGGTCGGTCAGTTCGCGAGGGCGGGTTTCCGCTCGGTGGCGGCCGGCACCGGCTCGCTGTTCCCGTCCTCCGTACGGCGCTTGAGCGCACTGCCCAGCAGGATCGCGCCCAGGCCCAGTACCGCCCACCAGGTCAGGGTCAGGGCGGGGCCCAGGGCCGCCGCGCCGTCGAAGAACGACACCGAGCGGAGCAGGGAGGCGCCCGCCCCCGGCGGCAGCCACTGGCCGATCGTGCCGACCGGGTCGGGCAGCAGTTGCGGGGCACTGGACGCCCCGGAGAACGGGTTGCCGAGCAGGACGACGGTCAGTCCGCCGAGGCCGATACCCGCGGTGCCCAGCAGTGCGGCCAGTCCGGCGACCGCGCCGCTCACGGCGAGTGTCGTCAGCCCCAGTGCGGCGGCCTCGGCCCACCAGTCGCCGGTGAGCACGCCGAGCCAGCTGTGGGCGAGCGCGGCGGCGACGACACCGACCAGCGCGGCGGCGGCGACCAGCGCGCCGACCGCCCGCACCCCGCGCAGACCGAGCAGGGTGACCACGGCGCCGGCGGCCACACCGGCCAGCGCCAACGGCAGCACGCTCGCGCCGAAGGCGGCGCCCCGCGGGTCGTTCGCCGCGGCGGGGACGACGTCGACCGTTCTGACCTGGGCGCCGGATCCACCGGACCGCGCCGCCTGTTCGGTCACCGCCTGCTGGAGCAACTGGGCGACGACGGGGCTCGCGGCCGACGCGGTGAGCAACTTCGGACCCTGGGCGGTGACGACGACGGCACCGTATACGGTCCGGTCCTTGATGGCGTCCCGGGCGGCGGCCTCGTCGGCGTAGCGGTGGACCTCGAACGCGCCCTCGTGTGCCGACAACTGCCGCTCCACCTGGGTGACCGCGGTGGCGGGGCCCGCCACTCCGAGCGGCAGGTCCCGGGGTGCGAGGCGGGCGGCGGGCCAGGCGAAGGCCCAGAGCGCCAGCGCGACCAGGACGGGGACCAGGACGACTACGGCGATCATGTGGCGGCGGTGCCCAGGGGTGCTCGTAGTGGTCGCGTCGGTCGTGGCGCTCGCAGTGCGCGAGGTGGACATGGCTTCCCTCGAATCTGACTCGGATCCGACTCGATCTAAAAAGAAGGATCGTTCGTTTTAGGTGTGCTCCCACCGTCCTGCGGGCGGTCCGTCTTGTCAAGAAGGAATGTTCGTTTTACTTTGTGGGCATGGCCCGCGTATCCCAGGAACACCTCGACGCCCGACGCCGTCAGATCCTCGACGGGGCGGCACTCTGCTTCGCCCGCAACGGCTTCCACGCCACGTCGATGCAGGACGTGCTCAAGGAGGTCGACCTCTCCGCCGGGGCCGTCTACCGCTACTTCAGCGGCAAGGAGGAGCTGATCGCCGCCATCGTCACCGAGGTGCTGCAGGAGATCGGGGACGCCTTCAGGACGGCGGGCGAGCAGAGTCCGCCACCGCAGCCGGACGTGATCGTGGGTGAGGTGATGGACAGAATGCTGGGCCTGCGCCCGGGGCTGGTGCACGAGGGAGTGGCCGTCTTTCCCCGGCTGATCGTCCAGGTGTGGGCCGAGACGCTGCGTGACGGCGAGCTGTCGAAGGTGCTCAACGATGGCTACGCCAATGTCCGCGAGCCCTGGGTGCGGCTGGTCGAGCGCTATCAGGAAGCCGGGATGATGCGTGCCGACGTACCGGCCGAGAGTGTCGCGCGGACCATGATCGCTGCGGCCCAGGGCTTCGTCGCACAGATGGCACTCTTCGGCGGCGCGCCGGTGGAAGTGCTTCAGGACGGCCTGCGCGGTCTGATGAGCATGGGCGTGCCCGCTGAACGTGACCCGGGTGGATCACAGGCCGGTTAACGTCCTTGAAACTCCGGCCAACTAGCGTGCCCATCTCGTCACCAGCGGTTTTGGTGGCATCGGGCAACCGGACCCCGCACGGTCCGGAGCGAGGATGTGAGGTGGGACGCCGTGCAACTGACCCCGCACGAGCAGGAGAGGCTGCTGATCCATGTGGCGGCGGACGTGGCCGAGAAGCGCAGGGCCCGTGGGCTCAGACTGAACCATCCCGAGGCGGTGGCGCTGATCACCTCGCACATCCTCGAAGGCGCCCGTGACGGCCGTACGGTCGCCGAGCTGATGTCCTCCGGGCGCAGGCTGCTGACCAGGGAGGACGTCATGGAGGGCATCCCCGAGATGATCCACGACGTCCAGGTCGAGGCGACCTTCCCGGACGGCACCAAGCTCGTCACCGTCCACGACCCGATCGTCTGAGGGAAGGCTGCCGTGATTCCCGGAGAGATCCTCTTCGCCGACGGACCCGTTGTGTACAACGAGGGCCGCGAGGTCACGTCGATGACCGTGCTGAACGCCGCCGACCGGCCCGTCCAGGTCGGCTCCCACTACCACTTCGCCGAGGCCAACCCCGGCCTGGAGTTCGACCGCGCGGCAGCGCGCGGCAAGCGGCTCAACATCGCCGCCGGCACCGCCGTACGCTTCGAACCCGGGATCCCCGTCGACGTAGAACTCGTTCCGCTCGCCGGCGCGCGCATCGTGCCCGGACTGCGCGGGGAGACCGGAGGTGCCCTCGATGCCTGAGATCTCGCGTGCCGCGTACGCCGACCTGTTCGGCCCCACCACCGGCGACCGTATCCGGCTCGCCGACACCGACCTGCTGATCGAGATCGAGGAGGACCGCAGCGGCGGCCCCGGACTCGCCGGTGACGAGGCGGTGTTCGGCGGTGGCAAGGTCATCCGCGAATCCATGGGCCAGGCGCGTGCTACGCGCGCAGACGGCACCCCGGACACGGTCATCACGGGTGCCGTGATCATCGACCACTGGGGGATCATCAAGGCCGACATCGGCATCCGCGACGGCCGGATCACCGGCATCGGCAAGGCGGGCAACCCCGACACGATGGACGGGATCCATCCCGACCTCGTCATCGGGCCCGAGACCGAGATCATCGCGGGCAACGGCCGGATCGTGACGGCCGGCGCCATCGACGCGCACGTCCATCTGATCTGCCCGCAGATCGCCGACGAGGCGCTCGCGTCGGGCATCACGACCCTCGTCGGCGGCGGTACGGGCCCCGCCGAGGGTTCGAAGGCGACGACGGTGACCCCCGGTCCCTGGCACCTCGCCCGGATGCTGGAGGCGATGGAGCAGTACCCGCTCAACTTCGGCCTCCTCGGCAAGGGCAACACCGTCTCGCACGACGCGATGCTCTCCCAGATCCGTGGCGGCGCCCTCGGCCTGAAGATCCACGAGGACTGGGGCTCGACTCCGGCCGCCATCGACGCGGCCCTCACCGTCGCCGACCGCACGGGCATCCAGGTCGCCATCCACACGGACACCCTCAACGAGGCCGGATTCGTGGCCGACACGCTCGCGGCCATCGCGGGCCGGGGTATCCACGCCTACCACACCGAGGGTGCGGGCGGCGGGCACGCGCCGGACATCATGTCCGTGGTCTCCGAGCCGCACGTCCTGCCGAGTTCGACCAATCCGACGCGGCCGTACACCGTCAACACCGCCGAGGAACACCTCGACATGCTGATGGTCTGCCACCACCTGAACCCGGCGGTGCCGGAGGACCTCGCGTTCGCGGAGTCACGCATTCGGCCGTCGACGATCGGGGCGGAGGATATTCTCCACGATTTGGGCGCTATCTCCATCATTTCGTCCGACGCGCAGGCCATGGGCCGGGTCGGCGAGGTCATCATGCGGACCTGGCAGACGGCCCATGTGATGAAGCGGCGCCGGGGATCCCTTCCGGGTGACGGCAGTGCCGACAACCGTCGAGTACGTCGCTATGTCGCCAAGTACACGATCAACCCGGCCCTCGCGCAGGGCCTCGCTGGGGAGGTGGGCTCCGTGGAGACGGGCAAGCTCGCCGACCTGGTCCTCTGGGAGCCCGCGTTCTTCGGGGTGAAGCCCCATCTCGTCATCAAGGGCGGGCAGATCGCGTACGCGCAGATGGGCGACGCGAACGCCTCGATCCCGACTCCGCAGCCGATCCTGCCCCGGCCGATGTTCGGGGCGATCGGACGAGCGCCGGCTTCCAACTCGTTCAACTTCGTCGCCCAGCTGGCGATCGAGGACGGGCTGCCCGAGCGGCTTCAGCTCGGTAAGCGGTTCGTCGCGATCGAGTCGACCCGTGCGGTGACCAAGGCCGACATGCGGGAGAACGACGCGCGTCCGGACGTGCGGATCAACCCGGACAGCTTCGCCGTGCACATCGACGGGGAGCTGGTCGAGGCCACTCCGGCCGCCGAACTGCCCATGGCCCAGCGGTACTTCCTCTTCTGATAGTTCAGATGACACTGATGAGCACTCTTCTCATGGGCGGTGCGTGATGAGCAGGGCAGCGCTGCTCGTGCTGGCCGACGGCCGCTTCCCCGCAGGAGGGCACGCGCACTCCGGCGGGGCCGAGGCCGCCGTCAAGGCGGGGCGTATCACCGGGGCCGCGAGCCTGGAGGAGTTCTGCCGGGGGCGGTTGCACACGGCGGGGCTGGTGTCGGCGGCGCTGGCCGCGGCGGCGGCCGGTGGCGTCGATCCGGTGGCACTCGACGGCGCGGCGGACGCGCGGACGCCGTCGCCGGCGTTGCGCGTCGCCGCGCGCAAGCTGGGGCGGCAGTTGATGCGGGCGGCGCGGACGACCTGGCCGTCGGTCGAACTCGACGCGCTGGCACGGGAGTTCCCCAAGGGGGCACATCAACCGGTGGTGCTGGGGCTCACGGCGCGGGCGGCGGGGCTGGGGCCGGAGGACGCGGCGTACTGCTCCGTGTACGAGAGCGTCAGCGGGCCTGCGACGGCGGTTGTGCGGTTGCTGAGCCTTGATCCGTTCGATGCGACGGGGGTGCTGGCTCGGCTGGCGCCCGAGCTGGATCGCGTCGCGGATCGGGCGGTGGAGGCGGCTCGGGGGGTGGGGGCCGGGGGTGGCGTCGACGCGCTGCCTGCGGCTTCCGCGCCGATGCTGGAGGTGGGGGCGGAGGAGCATGCTGGGTGGGCGGTGCGGTTGTTCGCGTCGTAGCTGTCTCGCCCCCGCCGCCCTTACCCGTCCCATCCCTGGGGGCTGCGCCCCCAGACCCCCCCATCGCGCTGAACGCGCTCGTCCTCAAACTCCCCCAGAGGGGGGACCCCCAGACGGGCTGGATGGTGCCGACCGGCAGACCCATAACAACACCGACCACGACAGGAGCCGCACCCCATGCACCTCGACCACTCCCGCCCCCAAGTCGGCGCAGCCGTGAGCGCGGACGCGCACCGCCCCGACGGCACCCGTCGCGCCCTGCGTATCGGCCTCGGGGGACCCGTGGGGTCCGGCAAGACCGCCACCGTCGCCGCCCTCTGCCGTGCCCTGCGTGAAGAGCTGTCCCTCGCGGTCGTCACGAACGACATCTACACCCGTGAGGACGCCGAGTTCCTGCTGCGCGAGGCCGTGCTGCCGCCCGAGCGGATCGCCGCCGTCGAGACAGGCGCCTGCCCGCACACCGCGATCCGCGACGACATCTCCGCCAACCTGGAAGCCGTCGAGGACCTGGAGGACGAGGCCGGGCCGCTCGACATCGTGCTCGTCGAGTCCGGCGGCGACAACCTCACCGCCACCTTCTCCAAGGGGCTCGTCGACGCGCAGATCTTCGTCATCGACGTCGCCGGCGGGGACGACATCCCGCGCAAGGGCGGCCCCGGCGTCACCACGGCCGATCTGCTCGTCGTCAACAAGACCGACCTCGCACCGTACGTCGGCTCCGACCTCGGCCGGATGGCCACCGACGCGAAGGCGGCGCGCGGGGACGGGCCCGTCGTCTTCCAGTCGCTGCGCAGCGAGGCAGGCGTCACGGAGGTCGCCGTATGGGTGCGGGCGCAGCTCACGGCGTGGACGGCATGACCATCGGCGTACGGGCCACCGCGCGGATCGTCGCCCGGGCGGACGGCCGGGGCGGCACCGCCCTGCCGGTGCTCGACGGGGACGGCCCGCTGGCACTGCGTCGCATCCGCGCGCACGGCGACGAGGCCCGCGTCATGCTGGTCGGCGCCATGAGCGGGCCGCTCGGCGGCGACCACCTCGCCGTCGAGGCGGAGGTGGGGGAGGGTGCCCGACTGCATCTGGCGTCGGCCGCGGCCACCATCGCACTGCCGGGGCAGGCGAAGGGCGAGGCCCGCTACGACGTACGGATCGTTGTCGCGGAGGGAGGCGAACTCCGTTGGCTGCCCGAGCAGTTGATCTGCGCCCAGGGCAGCGAGCTGTATGTCGGCACGCGCGTCGATCTCGCGCCGGGCGCCCGGTTCGTGTTTCGCGAGGAGCAGGTGCTGGGTCGCTCCGGCGAGGAACCCGGACGGCTCGGCAGCCGTCTCACGGTGCGGGTCGGGGGACGGGTCGTCCTCGACCAGGAGCTGGCCTGCGGCCCCGGAGCGCCCGGCGGCTGGGACGGGCCCGCCGTGCTGGCGGGACATCGCGCACTCGGTCAACTCGTCGTCGTACGGCCGGAGTTCGTGGACACGCCGGTCGAGGCTCGGTTGCTGGGGGAGGGCGCCGCGCTCGTTCCGCTCGCCGGACCCGCCGCGCTGGTGACAGCGGTCGCGCCGGACGCGCGGCGGCTGCGCCGGGTGCTGGACGAGGCGCTGGCGGTCCTGGAACCGTCCGCCAACAGCTGATCACCCGGCCCGCCCGGCGCGCATCCGCTCAGCACGCCAAATCCGCACACCACACCGAATGTCCGTTGAGCGAAACTCTCTTCACCGTTTATCGGATTGGTAAAGAACCCTGCCCACCCCCTGTTCACAGGTCCCGCACAGCGGCGAGGATCGATCCCCGTCACCGACCGACATCAACTACCCACGGGGAGATCCCACTTGAGAGGCACCAGGCCGACGAAACGAGCCGCCGCGCTCGGTTCCGCCGGAGCACTCGTCACGGCGACCCTGATAGCCGGGGCCGTCGCGGCGCCCTCGGCCAGCGCGGACGCCCGCCACGGTCAGGACCGTGAGATGCGCGGCGCGACGATCGCCGCCGCGCAAGCCGCGAAGGCCGGAATCGACTGGCAGGACTGCCCGGCCGACTGGGGTCTGGAGAAGCCGATCCAGTGCGGCTATGTCACGGTGCCGCTCGACTACGCGAGGCCCTACGGCAAGCAGATCAAGCTCGCCGTCGACCGTATCGGCAACACGGGTACGAAGGACGAGCGGCAGGGCGCGCTCGTCTACAACCCGGGTGGACCGGGCGCCTCCGGGATGCGCTTCCCGCGCCGGGTCACGACGAATAACGCGCTGTGGGTCAAGGCGTCGAAGGCGTACGACTTCGTGGGCTTCGACCCGCGTGGAGTCGGCCACTCGGCGCCCATCTCCTGCGTCGACCCGCAGGAGTTCGTGAAGGCGCCCAAGCCCGACCCGGTGCCGGACTCGGAGGCGGACAAGCGTGCCCAGCGCAAGTCGGCCCGCGAGTACGCCGAGGGCTGCTACGAGCGCAGCGGCGAGATGCTGCCGTACATGACCACGCCGAACACCGTGCGCGACCTGGACGTCATTCGTGCGGCGCTGGGGGAGAAGAAGCTCAACTTCCTCGGGGTGTCGTACGGGACGTACATCGCGGCTGTCTACGGCACGCTCTACCCGGGGCACGTCCGGCGCATGATCGCCGACAGTGTCGTCAACCCGTCGCGCGAGAAGATCTGGTACGAGGCCAACCTCGACCAGGACGTCGCCTTCGAGACGCGCTGGAACGACTGGCAGGACTGGGTCGCGGAGAACGACGCCGTCTTCCACCTGGGTACCACGCGGGCCCAAGTGCAGGCGAAGTGGCTGGAGTTGCGGGCCACCGCGAAGAAGAACCCGATCGGCGGCCTGGTCGGACCGGCCGAGCTGCTCTCCTTCTTCCAGGGCGCCCCGTACTACGACTCGTCGTGGATTCCGGTCGCCACCGTGTTCAGCAAGTACGTCGCTGGTGACACCAAGGCGCTCGTCGACGCGGCGGCCCCCGACCTCGCGGACACCGCGGGCAACGCGGCCTCCGAGAACGGCAACGCCGTCTACACGGCCGTCGAGTGCACCGACGTCAAGTGGCCCACCAGCTGGAAGAAGTGGGACCGCGACAACATCCGGCTGCACAAGTACTACCCGTTCCTGACCTGGTCCAACGCCTGGATGAACCTGCCGTGCGCGACCTGGCCGGTCAAGCAGCAGACCCCGGTGAACGTGAAGTCCGGCAAGGGCCTGCCGCCCGTGCTGATCGTGCAGTCCACGCGTGACGCGGCCACCCCGTACGAGGGTGGCGTCGAGCTGCACAAGCGCTTCAAGGGCTCCCGTCTGATCACCGAGAAGGACGCGGGCTCCCACGGCGTGACCGGGCTCGTCAACCCGTGCATCAACGAGCGGGTCGACAACTACCTGCTCACCGGCAAGGTGGACGCGGCGGACGTGACCTGCACCCCGCACGCCACACCCAAGCCGTAGCCGTAGTCGTAGCAGCCAGTCGTACGAGGTGAGGGGCGGCCGGAGATCCTTCCGGCCGCCCCTTTCCCGTCACGCGACTCCCGTCACGCGGTCCAGGCGTCCTCCGCCGCGTAGTCGAAGAGGTCGCCATACGTCTCGAACATCTTGGGATACGCCTCCCGCCAGTCCCGCCCGTCCAGTCGACCCTCGATCCAGGCGATGGTCTCCGGCAGGCTCTGTGCATACGTGACCACGGCCCGGTAGCCCAACTCCCGTTCGGCGGCGGACATGTCGCACACCACGGGCACCGGAGTCGACCACGGGGTGTCGCCCACGGTGGGCGCCGGCGGCGGACCGTCCACCAGAACGTTCTCCACCTCGACCCCCATCACGGAGTCGATCGCCCCGGCGATCTCCGCCACCGTCGGCACCTCCGGATCCACGGCATTCAGGACCCGGGCACCCGGACGTGCGGCGGCCAGCCGGATCAGCTCGGCGATGTTGTGGACGCTCGCCGGATGGAATCGGCTCCCGCCGCTGTAGGCGAGGACGCGCCGGCGCCGTCCGTCCAGGTTGCGCTTGACGAAGTACAGCTCGCGCGGGCTACGGCAGTACGGCCCGTGGATCGCGCCCGCCCGCAGCAGCGTGGCCGGCAACTGATCGCCGACGGCGAGGAGCTCGCGTTCGAGGCCCGCCTTCCGCGTGCTGTACGAGCTCTCGCCCGGCCGGACCGTGCGCTGTTCCTCCGGGATGGGTACGGGGTACTCGGGGAAGCCGTCGGGCTCCGCCTGCGTGTCGAAGTTCCGGCCCTTGTCGTCCTCGTACACGGACAGACTGGAGATCACCACGGCCGACCCGACCCGCCCGGCGAGACCGGCCAACTGCCGTGCGTGCTCGGGCCCATACGCCACCATGTCCACGAGGACGTCGCACCCGTCGCCCACCACCGCTTCGAGCGCCGTGTCGTCGGCCCGGTCGGCGGCCCTGACCCGCACCTCGTCCGGCCAGCTGCCGTCCCGCCCGCCGCCCCGCGAGACGGCGGTCACCTCCCACCCGTCCCTGGCGAGCGCCCCCACGGCCACCCGCCCGATCTGCCCGGTCGCTCCGATCACCACAGCTCGTCTCATGGAGCGACCGTATCCGCTGAGACCGTCAGGTCCGGCGGGGATTAGCTACGAGCAGATCGCGGCTGCGGGGGAGACGGCAGGGGGTTCAACTGAGCGGCATACGCGGGAACTTGCGCGCCCGCTGCTCCTTCTCCGCCTTCTTCGCAGCGGCTTCCTCCGCCTTGGCGACGGCCGCGTACTGGTCGACGTACTCCTGCTCCGAGAGGTTGAGGATGGCGTACATGATCTCGTCGGTGATGGCCCGCAGAACCGCCTTCTCGTCCTCCATCCCGAGGTAGCGGGAGAAGTCGAGGGGCTTGCCGAAGCGGATCGCCACGGGATGGATGTTCGGGATGACCTTGCCCGGCGGCTGCGCCTCGAAGGTGCCGATCATCGCGCAGGGAATGACGGGCACCTGGGCCTTGAGCGCCATGACGGCGACTCCGACCTTGCCCTTGTAGAGCCGCCCGTCGTGCGACCGGGTGCCCTCCGGATAGATACCGAGCAGCTCGTCCTTGCTCAGCACCCCGAGCCCTTCACGGATCGCGGCCTGCCCCGCCTCCTTGCCGGACCGGTCCACCGGAATCTGCCCGGCACTGCGAAAGAAGTACGCGGTCAGCCGCCCCCTGATCCCGGGACCCGTGAAGTACTCGGCCTTCGCGAGGAAGGTGATGCGCCGCTTGAGGATCGCGGGCATCAGGAAGTGGTCCGCGAACGACAGATGGTTGCCGGCGACGATGGCGGCGCCCGACGACGGTACGTGTTCGAGCCCCTCGATCCGCGGCCGGAAGGCAAGTCTCAGCAGTGGACCGAGCAACACGTACTTGAGCACGTAATAGAACACTCCGGCGCTCCTCTGTTCCCCTGGAGGCGATCAGTCTAGGCGCGGCCGTCGTCAGGCGTCACCCTTGAGGTGTCACGCTCTGTCGTCACTTGGCCAGTATCAGGTCCCCTGGGTCAGCACCTTCTCCAGAACTCCCAGAGCCATCCCCAGTTCCTCCCCGCTGACCGTCAGCGGCGGCGCCAGCCGGATCGTCGATCCGTGGGTGTCCTTGACCAGGATCCCCTCCCGCATCAGCCGCTCACTGATCTCCCGCCCGGTCCCGATCGCCGGGTCGATGTCGACCCCCGCCCACAGCCCCCGCGACCGGAATCCGACGACGCCCTTGCCGACCAGGCCGGTCAGACCGTCGCGCAGGACGACGCCCAACTCCTCGGCCCTGCGCTGGAATTCACCGGTCCCCAGCAGCTCGACCACGGCCTGGCCGACCGCCGCCGCCAGAGGGTTGCCGCCGAACGTCGAGCCGTGTTCGCCCGGGTGCAGCACCCCGAGTACCTCTCGGCGGGCGACGACCGCCGACACCGGTACGATGCCGCCGCCCAGGGCCTTGCCGAGGAGCAGCATGTCCGGGACGACGCCCTCGTGGTCGACCGCCAGGGTGCGGCCGGTGCGGCCCAGGCCCGACTGGATCTCGTCGGCGATGAAGAGGCAGCCCGTGCGGCGTGTCAGATCGCGTACGCCGGTCAGATAGCCGTCGTCGGGGATCAGGACGCCCGCCTCGCCCTGGATGGGCTCCAGGAGGACCGCCGCGGTCGTCTCGTCGATCGCCTCCTCCAGGGCCGCCAGGTCGTTGTACGGGACGATCCGGAAGCCCGGTGTGAACGGGCCGAAGCCGGCCCTCGCCGTCTCGTCCGTGGAGAAGCTGACGATCGTCGTCGTACGGCCGTGGAAGTTGTCCGCCGCCACCACGATCGTCGCCCGGTCGGCGGGTACGCCCTTCACGTCGTACGCCCATTTGCGGGCCACCTTGACGGCGCTCTCGACCGCCTCCGCGCCGGTGTTCATCGGAAGGACCATTTCCTGGCCCGTCAGCTCGGCCAGGGAGGCGGCGAACTGGGCCAGGCGGTCGTTGTGGAAGGCGCGGGACGTGAGGGTGAGTCGGTCCAGCTGGCGGTGGGCAGCCTCGATCAGTGCCGGGTGGCGGTGGCCGAAGTTGAGGGCCGAGTAGCCGGCCAGCATGTCCAGATAGCGGCGGCCCTCGACGTCCTCGACCCAGGCGCCCTGCGCGCGGGCCACGACCACGGGCAGCGGGTGGTAGTTGTGCGCGAGGACCGGTTCCTCGGCGCGGATCAGCTCGGCGGAGCTGTGCGTGCCCGCGCCTGTGCTCGTGAGTGCGGTCATGAGCGGATCTCCTGAGTGCAGCACTTGATTCCGCCGCCGGCCTTGCGGAACTCCGACAGGTCGACGGGGACGGGAAGGTAGCCGTGGCGCGTCAGTTCGGCGGCGAGGGCCGTGGCGCCGGGGTCGATGAAGACGTGATGGCCGTCCGAGACCGAGTTCAGACCGAACGTCAGCGCGTCCTCGCGGGTCGCGACGACCGCGTCCGGGTACAGCCGCGCCAGCACCTCGCGGCTGCCCGGCGAGAACGCGTCCGGGTAGTACGCGATGTTTCCGTCGCGGCGCTCGTCGAGGACGAACAGCGCCGTGTCCAGGTGGTAGAAGTACGGGTCCGTCAGCTTGAGGCCGATCACCGGGACACCGAAGTACTCCTGCACCTCGTGATGGGCCGCACGGGTCGTGCGGAAGCCCGTGCCCGCCAGGATCCAGCGGCCGGCCGGGACCAGGTCGCCCTCGCCCTCGCACACCGACTCGGGGCGGTACACGTCGAAGCCCGCCGACTTGAACCACGTCTCGTACGCGGTCGACTCGGGGCGGCGCTCGGGGGCGTGGAACGAGGAGCCGAAGACGCGGCCGTCGACGACGACCGCCGAGTTCGCGGCGAACACCATGTCGGGCAGGCCGGCGACCGGCTCCACGGTGTCCACGGTGTGGCCGTGGGCGCGATAGGCGCTGATCAGTGAGCGCCACTGCTCCTGGGCCAGATCGATGTCGACCCTGGTGTCGGGGTTCATCCAGGGGTTGATCGCGTACTGCACGGCGAAGTGTCTGGGTTCACAGACAAGAAAGCGCCGGGGGCGCGGCACACGGCTGTCGGGCACAGAGGGGTTCCTCCGCTTCCTGCAATGTTCCAGTGGGATGTACACCACGGTAGGAACTGCGCCCGACGCTCGACAAGCGACAACGATTGCGTGTCCGCGCAGGAATCCTGCGTCTTTGGCGGCTTCAACGCAGGTCTGATGCGTTGTCCGAAGTGTTGTTCGGAGCGGGGTGGGTAGCGCCCGCCTCCGGGCTTTCCGGGAGGAGGTGGGACAGCACCATGTAGCTGATCGTCTTCCGGATGAATGGCTCGGTACGGATGCGCTCCAGCACGTTCTCGAAGTGCTCCACATCCGTCGCCCGCACATGCAGCAGCGCGTCCGCGCCGCCCGTCACCGTCATCGCCGCCGTGATCTCCGGATGGTTGCGCACCACCTCCGCCAGCCGCCGCGGCGGCGCCGCGCCCTCGCAGTACACCTCGACGTACGCCTCCGTGCTCCAGCCGAGCGCCGACGGCTCGACCGTCGCCGTGAACCCGGTGATCACGCCGGTCTCACGCAGCCGGTCCACCCGCCGCTTCACCGCGGTCGCCGACAACCCGACCGCCGCGCCGATCTCGGCGAAGCTCGTACGGGCGTTCGCCATCAGGGTGGTGATGATCTTCCGGTCCAGCTCGTCGAAAGGCGCCGGCCTGCTGTTCATCCGGGCACTGTATCCAGCGACGGCGGGCACCGCGCCCGGCGGCGGCTTGCACGCCCGGCACATGGGCACACGTACGAATTCCACCTACACTCCACCTTCATGCTGCGCGCCCTCGCCGTCGACGACGAACGCCCCTCCCTGGAGGAGCTGCTGTATCTGCTGCACGCCGATCCACGGATCGGCAGCGCCGAGGGCGCCGGTGACGCGACCGAGGCGCTGCGCCGCATCAACCGGGCCCTGGAGTCGGGGCCAGGCGGGCCCGAGGCCATCGACGTGGTGTTCCTCGACATCCAGATGCCCGGCCTCGACGGCCTCGACCTGGCCCGCCTCCTCACCGGGTTCGCCAAGCCGCCGCTCGTCGTGTTCGTCACCGCCCACGAGGACTTCGCCGTCCAGGCCTTCGACCTCAAGGCCGTCGACTACGTGCTGAAACCGGTACGCAAGGAACGCCTCGCCGAGGCCGTCCGCAGAGCCGCCGAACTGCGCGACAGCGCCCCGTTGGTCCCGGTGCCCATACCCGTGCACGAACCCGACCCCGACCACATACCCGTCGAGCTCGGCGGCGTGACCCGCTTCGTCGCCGTCGACGACATCACCCACGTCGAGGCCCAGGGCGACTACGCCCGTCTGCACACCGACCGGGGCAGCCACCTCGTACGCATCCCGCTCTCCACCCTGGAGGAGCGCTGGCGGGCCCGCGGATTCGTCCGCATCCACCGCCGCCATCTCGTCGCCCTGCGCCACATCGGCGAACTCCGCCTCGACGCGGGCACCGTCAGCGTCCTGGTCGGCGCCGAGGAACTCCAGGTCAGCCGACGGCACGCCCGCGAACTGCGGGACCTGCTGATGCGCCGGCCCACGGGCTGAGGGGCGGAGCCTTACCCATGCCCCAGGATCCTTCCGAACGCCGGGTCGTCGTCACCGGGCCGCCCCGGCGCGCCCGCCGCACCTCCGGCTACTACCGGCCGCGTACCGAGATCGACGAACAGACCACCCTCGGCCACACCTACGTCCGCTCCCTGATGCGCTCCCAACTCCGCGCCGCCCTCGTCGTGTTCGCGGTCCTGGCGCTGCTCGTCGCCCCGCTGCCGCTGCTCTTCGCCGCGATGCCCGACGCCCATCACCTGGAATGGCTGATCCTCGGCTTCGGCCTCTACGCGCCGCTGGTGCTGCTCGCCCGCTGGTACGTACGCCGCGCCGAACGCAACGAGCGGGACTTCGTCCGGCTCGTCGAGGACCAGGACCGCTGACGCCATGAACGCGAAAATGAAAAACGGGAACCGGTCCGTATGAACGAGAACTCCGTACGGAACTCCGTATGAACGAGAACTACGCCGTCCCGGCCGTCGCACTCGTCGTCGTCGCGACCGTCTTCGTCGGCGCGTTCGGCCTGCGCATCTCCCGCACCACCTCCGACTTCTACGTCGCCTCCCGCACCGTCGGCCCCCGCCTCAACGCCACCGCGATCAGCGGCGAATACCTCTCCGCCGCCTCCTTCCTCGGCATCGCGGGCCTCGTCCTCGTCCAGGGCCCCGACATGCTCTGGTACCCCGTCGGCTACACCGCCGGCTACCTCCTGCTGCTCCTCTTCGTCGCCGCCCCACTGCGCCGCTCCGGCGCCTACACACTCCCCGACTTCGCCGAGGCCCGCCTCGCCTCCCAGGCCGTACGGCGGCTCGCCGGGGCCTTCGTCGTCGGCGTCGGCTGGCTCTATCTGCTGCCCCAACTCCAGGGCGCCGGGCTGACGTTGGCGGTTCTGACCGACGCGCCCGACTGGGTCGGCGGGGTCATCGTCGCTGTTGTCGTGGTCGCCACCGTCGCCGCCGGCGGGATGCGCAGCATCACCTTCGTCCAGGCCTTCCAGTACTGGCTGAAACTCACCGCGCTGCTCGTCCCCGCCCTCTTCCTCGTCCTCGCCTGGCAGAGCGACGGCGCCCCGCGCCACGCCTTCGACGAACCCGCCACCTTCCGCGAACAGCGCGTCGTCCGCGTCGAGGACGGCCTCGACCTGAAGTTGCAAGCGCCCCTCACCGTCACCGTGACCGGCACTGTCGACGGCCGCCCGCACCAGGACCAGGTCCTCCACCTCGCCGCAGGCACCCACCACATCGACCGCGGCACCCGCCTCACCTTCGCCAAGGGCGCCGCCGTGCCGCAGGCCGACCGCGGCACCAACGGCGGCATGTCGACCTCCCTCGCCGAAGGCCGCGAGGAACGCCCGCTGTACGCCACGTACGGCCTGATCCTCGCCACCTTCCTCGGCACCATGGGCCTGCCGCACGTGGTGGTCCGCTTCTACACCAGCCCGCACGGCGTAGCCGCCCGCCGCACCACCGTCGCCGTCCTCGGCCTCATCGGCGCCTTCTACCTCCTCCCGCCCGTCTACGGGGCCCTGGGCCGCCTGTACGCCCCCGAGTTGGCCCTCACCTCCGACGCCGACGCCTCCGTCCTCCTGCTGCCCGACCGCATGATCGGCGGCCTCGGCGGCGACCTTTTGGGCGCACTGGTGGCCGGCGGTGCCTTCGCGGCGTTCCTGTCCACCGCGTCGGGGCTCACCATGGCCGTCGCCGGCGTCCTCACCCAGGACGTCCTGCCCTCGCGCGGCGTACGGCACTTCCGCCTCGGCACGGTCATCGCCATGGCCGTGCCGCTCGCCGCCAGCGCCATCGTCGGCGGACTCCCGGTCGCCGACGCCGTCGGACTCGCCTTCGCCGTGTCCGCGTCCTCCTTCTGCCCGCTGCTCGTCCTCGGCATCTGGTGGCGCCGCCTGACCCCGCCCGGTGCCGCCGCCGGGATGCTGGTCGGCGGGGGCTCCGCTCTCCTCGCCGTCGCCGCGACCATGGCGGGCTTCCCGGGCACGGGCGCCCTGCACGCCCTGCTCGCCTGGCCCGCCCTCTGGTCGGTGCCCCTGGGCTTCCTCACCATGGTCCTGGTGTCCCTGGCCACCCCGGGCCGCGTCCCGGCCGGTACGGCGGCCATCCTGGCCCGCTTCCACCTGCCGGAGGAGCTGTCCGGGGCGCACGCCGGCCATGGCGGCCACGGCCTCGGGGGACCGGCGCGCACGGAGGTGACCCGGACATGAGTGGATTCCTCGCCGGGCTCTGCGTGGCCATCCTCCCGCTGCTGGCCGCCGGGTTCTGGCTCGGCCGCCGTGCCGCCCGCCCAGAACGCCTCGGCGGCCTCGGCACCCCCGTCGAGCACGCCACCTTCGAGACGCTGCACACCGCCTCCCTCGCCGCGCCCCCACTGCGCGCCGGCCTCACCGAGGAGACCGCCGGCCGCTCGGCCCGCCGGCTGCGCACCCTGCTCGGCACGGACGCTCTCTGCCTCACCGACCAGAAGTCGGTCCTCGTCTGGGACGGCGTCGGCGAACACCACCGCGCCGAGATCATGGAACGCCTCGCCGACCCCCTGGAAACCGGCCGCGGCGAAGCCTTCCGGCTCACCTGCGACGCCCCGGACTGCCCCCTGCGCTGGGCCGTCGTGGCCCCCCTCACCGTCGACGACCGCGTCCACGGCGCCCTCGTCGCCTGCGCGCCGCGTGAGTCCGCGGTCCTCGTCCGCGCCGCCGGAGAGGTCGCGAGGTGGGTCTCCGTCCAACTGGAGCTGGCGGACCTGGACCAGTCCCGCACCCGGCTGATCGAGGCCGAGATCAAGGCACTTCGCGCCCAGATATCCCCGCACTTCATCTTCAACTCGCTCGCGGTGATCGCCTCCTTCGTGCGCACCGACCCCGAGCGCGCCCGGGAACTGCTCCTGGAATTCGCCGACTTCACCCGCTACTCGTTCCGCAGGCACGGCGACTTCACCACCCTCGCCGACGAACTCCACGCCATCGACCACTACTTGGCCCTCGTCCGCGCCCGCTTCGGCGACCGCCTCTCCGTCACCCTCCAGATCGCCCCCGAGGTGCTCCCGGTCGCCCTGCCCTTCCTCTGCCTCCAGCCCCTCGTGGAGAACGCCGTCAAACACGGCCTGGAGGGCAAGGGGGCATCCGGCGGCAAGAGCCACATCAGCATCACGGCGCAGGACGCGGGCGCCGAGGCCCTGGTCGTCATCGAGGACGACGGCGTCGGAATGGACCCGGTACTGCTCCGCCGTATCCTCGCGGGCGAGGTCAGCCCGTCCGGCGGCATCGGCCTCTCGAACGTGGACGACCGTCTCCGCCAGGTCTACGGCGACGACCACGGCCTCGTCATCGAGACCGCGCTCGGCGCCGGCATGAAGATCACCGCCCGGCTGCCGAAGTACCAGCCGGGCGTCCACTCGGCGGGCCGGCTCTTCGAGAACTGACCCGCCCGGTCATTAGTCCATTCGGGTGTACGGATGTCATGTAGGGCGGCTGGCCACCATCCCGAGAGTGATCAGGCCCAGCACCACCCAGCCGAACCACAGCCAGCCGTTGCTGCCGAGCGCCACCGTGTAGGCCGTCACCACGACGAGCCCGCCTACGGTGAGCACCCCCATGGTCTTCGTGGAACTGTTCGTGGAACCGGGCATCGCAACACCCTCCTCATGGCTCTTCTCCCTCCATGGTGCCCCCGTTCTGCTTCCGAACGGTGCACACGACGAAATGCGTTCCGGAGTCCCACGCTCCGCTGCTCGTCCAGGACCCGGCCTCGAAGACCGACGGATCGAAGCCGTAGTCGGTCGGCGGCACGTCCCGTGCGCAGGCCGCGTCCGACACGTCGCGCGCCTGCTCGAAGGGGACAGCGGCGTCTAGCCGCGCGAACCCGAGGACCTGCTCGTCGTGCGGCTCGGTACAGGCGACCAGCCGGGCCTCCCGCCCGGACGGCGACCGGAGACAGTCCCGCTTCTGCATGGCGGCGATGTCGCGGAACGCCTGCCCGGACTCGCGGTACGGCCCGAGCGGCCCGTACACCGGCCCGTGCGCGCCGAGCAGCAGACAGGCCGTACGCCCCTCGGCGGCATCGAACCCGCCCTCGGCCGGCACGACGGCATACCCCCGTACGTCCGCCAGCTTCTCCCGGAGATCCCGGGTCCGCTCCTCGCACTGGGCCGGCCCCTGCGCCCGTGCCTCGGCGGCGGACGCGGCAGCCACGACCGCCAGCACCTGCCCGTCCGGAGACGCGTCCCGGCAGGTCGGGTCCACGGTCAGCCGCGGCGTCCCCTGGAAGCGCGTACCGCCGGACCAGTCGGCGATCACACAGTCACCCTCGGCCAGTGGTGCGGCGAGACCGACAGGGCCGTCGTACGGCTTCTGCACGGTCTGCCCGTCGTCGCCGCCCGGCGGGCCGCCCAGGGTGAGCCAGAGGCCGACACCGGCCAGGGCGACCCCGAGCAGGGCACCCAGAGCGGCCGGGAGCACGTGGCGGTGACGGGGCGGCGGCTGCACGGGGGCGGGCCGGGCAGGGGAGAGGTCCATGGGCGGGGTCGGCGGCGCCTGCTGAGGTCCGTACAGCTGCTCCGGCACACCCCACGGCGGCATCGACCCCGGGTCCGTCCTGGTGCGTTCGTACGGGTCGACCTGGGGCGTGACGATCCGGTCCAGGGCCGATTCCACCCGGGCCGCCGTGATCCGCTGCGCCGGGTCCTTGGTGAGCATCGCCTCCAGCACCGGACCCAGGGCGCCCGCCCGCTCCGGCTTCCGCGGCTCCTCCATGACCACCGCGGTGATCTCCGCGAGATGGCTGTCCCGTTCGAACGGTCCGAAGCCCTCGACGGCGTAGTACAGCGTGCAGCCCAGCGAGAACAGATCGGTGGCGGCGGTCGGCGGCCCTCCGGTGGCCCGCTCGGGCGCCAGATACCCCGCCGTGCCGACCAGGACGGACGTCAGTGTGTACCGCGGCTCGCCCGCGTCCGGCTGCACCGAGATGCCGTAGTCGGTGAGCAGGATCCGGGCGTACGGCGTCCCGGTGCGGTCCGGCGCGAGCAGGATGTTCGCCGGCTTCACGTCCCGGTGCATGATGCCCTGCTCGTGTCCGGCGGTCAGCGCGTCCAGGACGGCGAGGCCGATCCGGGCGCACTCGGCGGGCGCCAGCGGGCCGCGCATACCGATCAGGTCACGCAGGTCGAGGGCGCCCGCCACGTACTCCATGACTATCCACGGCAGGCCCTCGTGCTCCAGTACGTCGTGCACGGTCACCACGTTCGGGTTGCCGCGCAGCACGGCAGCGTGCCGGGCCTCGGCGCGAGCCCGGGCGACCCGGGCGGTGCGCTCGTCGGAGGCCTCGGCGGGGTCGCGGAACACGATCTCCTTGAGGGCCACCTCGCAGGCGAGTCTCTGGTCGTGGGCGAGCCAGACGTGGCCCATGCCGCCGCTGCCCAGTTGGTTGAGCAGCAGGTATCGGCCGGCGATTACCCGGCCCACTCCCGATGTGGGTGGTCCTGATGGCATCCGGTGACTCCGCTGTTGGGTGGGTCGTCGGCTGCGGGCCGGTGGGAGTTGGCCGCGCAGTTCCCCGCGCCCCTCAAGGGGCGCGGTTACGCATCCGGCGTTTCCGAGGCTGCCGAAGTCGTGGTGGTGGGCGGAGGTGGGCTGCTTGGCTCGGGGGGTGGTGGGCCCGGGGGTTCACCGCTCGTTTCCGGGGCTGTGCTGGGCGGGTCGCTCGGCGGCGGTGGTGGAGGTGGCTCCGAGGAGGGTGGCTCGCTCGTGGGGCCGGTGTCGGGGGTGCTGCTGCCAGGACCGGACGGTGTGGGATCGGACGAGGGCGGGTCCGATGCTGAGGGCGTAGGTTCGGCACCGGATGAGGGCGGAGACGGCGGAGCCGACGGGTCGGCCCCGCCGGGCGACGGGGTGTCGGACCCCGGAGCCGAGCTCGCCCCCGAACCTGGCCCCGAACCGGGCGCCGATCCTGGCCCCGAACCGGGCTCCGACCCGGGCTCCGACCCGGGCTCCGACCCTGGCCCCGAACCGGGCTCCGACCCTGACCCCGCCCCGGAGGGAGTCGTGCCGCCGCTTCCGCCTCCGCTGCTGTCGTCGGGCGACCCGGACTCGATGTGGACGTTCAGCGTGACGTACGAGCCGAACGGGAGCGCGGTCCCCGACCCCGGATCCGACCCGGTGACGGTGGCGTCGAACGGCGGCAGCCCGGCGCTGTCGTACGCCGTCGCCAGGCCCAGGTGCGTCAGCCGGCTGCTCGCGGCACCGAAGGTCGTCCCGGCGAGGCGCGGCACCTGGTGCCGCTCGCGTGTGTCGAAGACCTTGTCGGCCTCGCCCTTGGTCCCGGTTTGGCGGTAGATGCCCCGTTCCGGTTCCTGCACGTCGACGAGTGCGAACCGGTCGACCTTGCTGGGCGCGGGACGCACGAGCACGACCTCGTCGACGTCGTAGTCGCTCCACTTCCTGTTGCCGTCCTCGAACTCGACGGAAATACGGTTCGTCGTCCCCTTGAACGGCTTCAGCGGATTTCCGCATGAACACTTCACCGCGGGAACTCCTGCTTCATCGACGAGAACCGCGATTCCCGCCTGGAGCAGTGCGTCGAAGGGGACCGCTTTTTCCTTCTTGTAGTCGTGGTTCTTCACGAGGGTGTCGTGACGCAGGAGAACGGGTGTGAGCCGGTCGAGATAGGCGGGAATCCCGCTCTGCTGAATATCGACCACACGTGCCCATTCCTGGGCCTTCCTGTTGTTCTTGGGGTCGGTGAGGAACTGCTGCAGCCGGTCGACGTCACATACCGTCGGCTTCCTCGTGCCCCCGTACAGCCCCGGCGTGCTGCCCTGCTGCAGGCTGCTGCCGTGCGCGGGCTGCGAATGGACCTGTGCGTCATGGCCCAGGCCGCTGTCCTCGTCGAAGAACGGCGCGAGGGAAGGCACCCCCGAGGCCACCGCCTTCACCATCGTCAGCGGCGCCTCTCTGTCGCAACTACTGGCGAATAGAACGCACAACAGTGCGATGGCAAGCCGCTGAAGCCCAGATTTCCTGAAAGCATGAAGTGTCATACCGCTCCCCCCGGCGGATACGTCACGTACATGCTACTGAATGCGAAAGTGTTTCAGGCAAGGGGAATAAAAGTTGATTCAGCGTCCACGTGCGTTCAGTGAGGCCAAATAGGCGTTGTACGCCTCGAGTTCCTTGTCACCGTCGCGGTCCGCGGCCCGGTCCTGACGCTTCGCCTGCCGCTGCTCGGAGCTGTACCACTGGAAGAGCAGCGTCAGCAGCACGAGCACGGTCGGGATCTCGCTGAACGCCCAGGCGATCCCGCCGGCCGCGTTCTGGTCGGAGAGCGCGTCGATGCCGAGCGAGGCGGGCGGATTCTTGTACGACTCGACCATCGGCTCCGACGCCATCATCAGGGCGATCCCGAAGAACGCGTGGAACGGCATGCCCGCGAACAGTTCCAGCATCCGCATCAGATAGCCGGGCCGGTTCGGGCCGGGGTCGACGCCCATGATCGGCCAGAAGAAGATCAGGCCGACGGCGAGGAAGTGACACATCATCGTGATGTGCCCGGCCTTCGACTCCATCAGGAAGTCGAAGATCGGCGTGAAGTACAGGCCGTACAGGCTGGCGATGAACAGCGGAATGGTGAACGCGGCATGCGTGATGATCCGCATGAACCGGCTGTGCAGCAGCGCGAGCAGCGGCGTACGCGGCCCCTTCCGCCCCCGGCCCGCGACCGGCAGCGCGCGCAGCGCGAGGGTGATCGGTGCGCCGAGCAGAATGAGGATCGGCGAGACCATGCTGATGATCATGTGCTGCACCATGTGCACGCTGAACATGACCATGCCGTAGTCGTTGAGCCTGGTGCACATGACGAGCATGACGGTCAGCACGCCGAGCACAAAGGAAATGGTCCGCCCGACTGACCAGGTGTCCCCGCGCCGGGCCAGCCGCACGACCCCCCACCCGTACAGCCCGAGCCCCACCAGACAGGCGACCAGGAAGAACGGGTCGGCGGACCACCCGAGTCCCCGCCCCAAGGTGAAGGGCAGAAGATCCATGGTCGTACCGTGCCCGCTGTGATCCATCCGCCGGCTCCTGGTTTCGTACTGATTACGCGCTGTCTGTCCCGACCAGACTAGAACCGCCCCCGGCGGCACTTGTGACCGGGGGCGGCGGAGGGTCTTTCAGGGGCGCGGGGAACTGCGTGACAAGCCACAGCGGACCTGCACCCGACAAACAACGGTCAAAGGACGCACTCCGCCTCGGCGTACCGAGCATCGGGAACCGTCTTCAACGTCTCCACCGCCTCAGCCAGAGACACCATCACGATGTCAGTACCCCGAAGCGCCGTCATCCGCCCGAACTCCCCCCGATGCACAGCCTCCACCGCGTGCCACCCGAACCGCGTGGCCAGCACCCGGTCGTAAGCCGTAGGCGTCCCACCTCGCTGCACATGCCCGAGAATCACCGGCCGCGCCTCCTTCCCGAGCCGTTCCTCCAGCTCCAGGGAGAGCTGCCGGGCGATCCCGGCGAAGCGCTCGTGCCCGTAGACGTCCTTGCCGCCCTCGTCGAACTCCATGGAGCCCGCCCGCGGCTTCGCACCCTCCGCGGCGACGACGATCGCGAACCGCTTGCCCGCCTCGAAGCGTTCGCCGACGCGTGCGGCCAACTCCTCGATGTCGAAGGGGCGTTCAGGTACGACGATGGCGTGGGCGCCCGCGGCCATGCCGGAGTGCAGGGCGATCCAGCCGGTGTGGCGGCCCATGACCTCGACGATCAGGACGCGCTGGTGGGACTCGGCGGTCGTCTTCAGCCGGTCCAGGGCCTCCGTGGCGACCCCGACGGCCGTGTCGAAGCCGAAGGTGACGTCCGTGACCGCGATGTCGTTGTCGATGGTCTTCGGTACGCCGACTATCGGCAGGCCGTTGTCGGACAGCAGCCGGGCCGCCTTGAGCGTGCCCTCGCCGCCGATCGGGATGATCGCGTCGAGGCCGAGCTCCGCGACATGGCCCCTGGCCCGCTCCACGCCGTCCCGCAGATGCTCGGGGCGGACCCGGGAGGAGCCGAGGATGGTGCCGCCGCGAGCGAGGATGCCGCTCACCGCGTCAAGGTCGAGCTTGAGGTAGTCGCACTCCAGGAGGCCCTTCCAGCCGTCCCGGAAGCCGATGACCTCGTCACCGTGGTCCACGACGGCGCGGTGCACGACGGACCGGATGACGGCGTTCAGGCCGGGGCAGTCGCCGCCGGACGTCAGGACACCAATGCGCATCGCCCGAAATCCTTCTCCACGTGGGCCGGGACCGGACCACGCTGTCCGGTTCGATCCCCGCCACCATACCGGCGGCGGGGACCGGGACCGTAGAGCCCGTCCGGGTGCTGGACACCCCCGCTCACCTGTGCGGATGCCCCATCAGACGGGCCGGTGACGCGGACGCGGACGGCAGGTGTACAGGTCGGTGCGGGAACGGGGTGGTGCGCAGGTCAGGCGGGCTGCTGCGCCGCCGTGATCCGCTCGTTGCGCAGCGCCTCGTACCAGCGGTCGTCGGTCGGCGGCAGCGCGTTGACGTCGAGGGCCAGCTTCAGCAGCAGGTCCGCGATCAGCGGGTTACGGGCGAGCACGGGCCCGTGCATGTACGTCCCGAAGACCGTGTCGTTGTACGCGCCCTCCGTGCCGTCCCCCGTGCCGTTGCCCTTGCCGAGCCGCACCTGCGCGAACGGGCGGGCGGTGGGGCCGAGGTGGGTGACACCCTGGTGGTTCTCGAAACCGGTCAGCGGGGGCAGGCCCAGGCGCGCGTCGATGTCGCCGAGCACGTCGCCCACGCACCGCTCGCCCTCGCCGCGCACCGAGACCACGTCGAGGAGCCCGAGGCCGGGCTCGCGCTGGCCGAGGTCGTTGATGAACTCGTGGCCCAGGATCTGGTACCCGGCGCACACGGAGAACACGATCGCGCCGTTCCCGACGGCCCGGTGCAGACCGCCGTCACGGCGCAGCCGCTCCGCCGCGAGGCGCTGCGGACGGTCCTCGCCGCCGCCGATCAGATAGATGTCGCCGGAGGTGGGGATGGGCTGGTCGCTGCGCACGTCGAGCCGCGCCACGTCGAGGCCGCGCTGCCTGGCCCGGCGCTCGAGGACGAGCGCGTTGCCCTGGTCGCCGTAGGTGCTGAGCAGGTCCGGGTAGATCCACACCAGACGCAGCTGGTTGTCGCTCATGAAGTGATCGTCCTCAGTGGTCGGTTGGCGGCAGTGGTCAGTTGCCGACGCGGCGGCGCAGATCCTGGAAGGCGGTGTAGTTCGCGATGACCTCGATCCGGCCGGGCGGTGCCATCTGCACGGCCTGGTCGGCGTTCTCGCAGACCTGGAAGTGCTGGTTGGCCACTTCGAGCCGGACCGCGAGGTCGAGCTTGCGGTCGCCGATGACGAAGATCGGGTGCCCGGTGAGCTGCGTGTAGTCGACGTCCCACAGCCACGAGGTGTCGGTGCCGTCGGCGCCCCGCGCGTTCACGGAGAGGATGACCGGGGTCGGCGGCGGGTCGATCAGGGAGAACGTCTCCAGCCAGCCGGCCGGGTTCTTGGCGAGCAGCAGCCGCAGATCGCGCTGCATGAACTGCACGACGTCGTACCGTCCGGCCACGGCCTGCACCTGGTACATGCGCTCCAGGCCGACCTGCGGCGGTACGCCGAACACGGCGGCGACAGCGGCCGACGTGGCCGCGTTGGACTTGTTGGCGCGCCCCGGCAGCTGGAGGTGGATCGGCCAGGCGGACCCGTGCGGGTCGAGCACGTGGTCGCCGGACAGTGCCCAACTCGGCGTCGGGCGGCGGAAGCCGCACTGACCGCAGAACCAGTCGTCGCCGGGGCGCTGCATCACGCCACCGCAGGACGGGCAGGACCAGGCGTCGTCCTTCCACATCTGCCCGGCGGCGACCCAGATCACGTTGGGGGAGGAGGAGGCGGCCCACACGATCAGCGGGTCGTCGGCGTTGGCGACGATCACGGCCTTCGAACCGGCGAGCCCCTCACGCCAGTTCTCGGCGAGCATGCGGGTCTCGGCGGCGCGGTCGAGCTGGTCGCGGGAGAGGTTGAGAAGTGCGATGCACTTGGGGTCCGTGTCCCGGGCGACGCCGGCGAGGTACTTCTCGTCGACCTCGATGACCCCGAACTTGGCGTCCGAGCCGCCCGCGAGCGCCGAGGTGATGCCCGCGGGCATGTTGGCGCCGAGCGCGTTCGACACGACCGGTCCGGCCGCGCGCAGGGCCTCCGCGATGAGCCGCGTGGTCGTGGTCTTGCCGTTGGTGGCCGAGACCAGGATGACGTCCAGGTGCTGGGCGAGCCGGGCGAGGAGGTCGGGGTCGAGTTTGAGGGCTACCTTGCCGCCGATCACCGATCCGCTGCCGCGCCCTGCCGCACGCGATGCCGCCGCTACGGCCTTGCCGGCCGTCACGGCCAGCTTGGCCCGCGGAGTGAGCGGGTCCGAGTTGCCTGCCATCAGATCTCGATCCTCCTTGCGTACGCGCCGCGCCTGTGCCTCCGGCCACGTGGTGTGGACCTCAGCCTATCGAGATCCATTCACCGGATCCGCATCGCGGCACCACCACGGCGCCCGCGCGACATGGGTGACCGTACCCTTGCGGCCATGCGACCAGGCTCCATCCCGGGCACCCGAGGGCGCGTTCGCCCTCTGACACTGCTCGGCGACCCCGTTCTGCACACCCCCTGCGCGGAAGTCACACACTTCGACGCCGAACTCGCCGGACTCGTCGAGGACATGTTCGCGACGATGTACGCCGCCCAGGGCGTGGGCCTCGCCGCGAACCAGATCGGCAGGCCCCTGCGGGTCTTCGTATACGACTGCCCCGACGACGAGGACACCCGCCATGTGGGCCACGTGGTCAACCCCCGCCTGGTGGAGACCGACGGCCTGGTGATGCGGGGCCCCGAGGGCTGTCTGTCCCTCCCCGGCCTGGAGGCGGGCACGGAACGCTTCGACGAGGCGGTGGTCGAGGGCTTCACGGTGATGGGGGATCCGGTCCGGATCGAGGGCACGGGCTTCTTCGCCCGCTGCCTCCAACACGAGTGCGACCACTTGGAAGGCCGGACTTACGTGGACCGTTTGACGGGCTGGCGCCACAGACGGCTGATGCGACAGACAACCCGAGCTTCTTGGCACGGGGCAGGCTGACCCACCCAGGGGCGCGGGGAACTGCGCGACCAGCCCCCACCAGCCCGCAGACGAAACACAACCCCTCAGAACCCAGGGCCCCCCACGCGATCCCCGGCGGCAGCCAGTCGCCCCCACAGCAAATCAGCCAAACTCCGCACCAACTCGGCCCGGGAACAGGGCCGTTCCCCCAACCACCAGTCACCTGCGGCGTGCATCATCCCGACTATCCCGTGCCCCCACACCCGGGCCAACTGCTGACTGCCGGGCCCAAGATCCAGCCGATCCTCGATCACCTGGGCCAACTCCTCGCCCATCAGCCGCAGCAACGGCAACGAGTGCTTCCTCACATCGAACCCGGGATCGCCGGGTGACACACCGTCCGCGGGGTGCATCAGGAACCGGTACACCTGGGGCCGCGCCTCGATCGCCGCGAGGTAGGTGTCCAGGGTGGCTTCCACCCGCTCCCGCCGCTCCGCCGGAGCGTCCAGCGCGGCCCGCAGGGAGTCGAGCAGGGCGTCGGTGTGCCGTTTGGCCAGAGCGGCGTAGAGTCCGCCCTTGTCACCGAAGTGCCGGTAGAGAATCGGTTTGGTGATGCCTGCCTCGGCGGCGATGGCGTTCATCGAGGCGCCGGGGCCGTCGCGAAGCACCACCCGGTCCGCGGCTTCCAGCAGCTCGCGCCGGCGGCGGTCGGCGGACCGCTGCTGATCGGTTTGCTGCGTGGTGTCCATGGTCTCTCCCCACCCGTGCTGATATCGGTGACGCTTGCGCAAACTAGCACTGATCGGCGCATGCCCATCGAACGGGCTGCCGACCGTGGTCCGGGAGTTGACTTTTCCTACCGACGGGTAACAGACTCACGTTACCGTAGGTAACATGCTAGTGCAGCGATGGAGGGGTCATGGCCGAATTCACCATGGAGCTCAATGACGATCAGAAAGAGGTCCGAGACTGGCTCCACGGGTTCGCCGCCGATGTGATCCGGCCCGCCGCCGCCGAATGGGACGAGCGCGAGGAGACTCCCTGGCCGGTCATCCAGGAGGCCGCGAAGGTCGGCATCTACTCCCTGGACTTCTACGCCCAGCAGTACTTCGACCCCACCGGCCTCGGCATCCCGATGGCCATGGAGGAACTCTTCTGGGGTGACGCGGGCATCGCCCTCTCCATCGTCGGCACCGGCCTCGCCGCCGTGGGCGTCCTCGCCAACGGCACCGAGGAGCAGATCGGCACCTGGATTCCCCAGATGTACGGCGACGCCAACGATGTCAAGGTCGCCGCCTTCTGCTCCTCCGAGCCCGACGCCGGCTCAGACGTCGCCTCCATGCGCACTCGTGCCGTGTACGACGAGGCCAAGGACGAGTGGGTCCTGAACGGCACGAAGACCTGGGCGACCAACGGCGGCATCGCCAACGTCCACGTGGTCGTCGCCGTGATCGACGCCGAACTGGGCTCCAAGGGACACGCCTCCTTCATCGTGCCGCCGAACACGCCCGGCCTGTCCCAGGGCCAGAAGTTCAAGAAGCACGGCATCCGCGCCTCGCACACCGCCGAGGTCGTCCTGGAGAACGTCCGCGTCCCCGGCTCCTGCCTCCTCGGCGGCAAGCAGAAGCTCGACGAGCGTCTCGCGCGGGCCCGCGAGCGGGCGAAGTCCGGCGGCGAGCGCGTGAAGAACGCGGCGATGGCCACGTTCGAGGCGAGCCGTCCCGCGGTGGCCGCGATGGCCGTAGGCACCGCCCGGGCCGCGTACGAGGTCGCCCTCGACTACGCGAAGACCCGCGAGCAGTTCGGCCGCCCGATCATCGACAACCAGGGGGTCGCCTTCCAGCTCGCCGACATGCGTACGTCCATCGACGCGGCGCGGCTGCTGACGTGGCGGGCGTCGTGGATGGCGATCAACGGGAAGCCGTTCACCGCGGCGGAGGGGTCGATGTCGAAGCTGTTCGCGAGCGAGACGGCGAAGAAGGTCACTGGGCAGGCGATTCAGATACTCGGCGGGAACGGGTACACGCGGGAGTACCCGGTGGAGCGCATGCACAGGGATGCGGCCATTTACACGATCTTCGAGGGTACGAGTGAGATCCAGCGGTTGGTGATTGCGCGGACTCTGTCGGGGATGCCGATTCGGTAGTACGTCGGCTGCGGGCGCGTGTGTGGGGGCTGGTCGCGCCCCGCGGCGGAGCCGCAAATGTCCCAGCCCCGCGCCCCTTAAGGGGCGCTCCCGCTGCTGTGGGCGATGCAGGCCACGTCGATTCGGTCGGCCAGTTTGGCGAGTTCGATGGTGAGGGCGGCCACGGTGTCCTCGTCGAGGCCGTCCTGGCCGGCTTCCACCAGATGTAGCCAGCGACCGCCGACCGTGCGCAGTAGTTTGCTGACGTCGGAGGCGGCAACCTGCAACGTGCCGCGGGCGTCGACGATCAGAGGCAGAGTCACTTCGCGGTTCACAGGGGCGATCGTAGCCGCGGAACGCTCACGCTCCGTGCCATACCGTGGTGATGTTGCAGAACTCGCGGATTCCGTGTCCCGACAGCTCACGCCCGTATCCGGACCGCTTGACCCCGCCGAACGGGAACGCCGGGTGGGACGCGGTCATCCCGTTGACGAACACGCCCCCCGCCTCCAGATCCCGTACGAGGCGGTCCACCTCGGCCTCGTCACGGGTCCACACGTTCGAACTGAGGCCGAAAGGCGTGTCGTTGGCGATCGCCAACGCCTCCTCCAGATCGGCCGCGCGGTACAGCGTCGCGACCGGGCCGAACGTCTCCTCCTGGTGAATGCGCATCTCGGGTGTGACGTCGGCGAGGACCGTCGGCGCGTAGTACCAGCCGCTGTCCATGAGGCCCTCGGGGCGTTCGCCACCGCACAGAATCGTCGCGCCACTCTCCACGGCCTCGTCGACCAGCGCCTCCAGATCCTCGCGCCCCTGCTCACTCGCGAGCGGCCCGACCTCCGTGTCCTCGGCCAGCGGATCGCCGACCTTCAGCGCCGCCATTGCGGTCGAGAAGCGTTCCGCGAACGCGTCGAAGACGTCCGCGTGCACGATGAACCGCTTGGCGGCGATGCACGACTGCCCGTTGTTCTGCACACGCGCAGTGACCGCGACCTGCGCGGCCCGGTCGATATCGGCGGACGGCAGGACGATGTACGGGTCGCTGCCGCCCAGCTCCAGCACCGTCCTTTTGACCTCGTCCCCTGCGACGGACGCCACCGCGCGCCCGGCCGGCTCGCTGCCGGTGAGCGTGGCCGCCCGCACCCGGGGGTCGCGCAGGATCTCCTCGACCGCGCCCGACCCGATCAGCAGCGTCTGGAAGCAGCCCTCGGGATAGCCCGCCCTGCGGAACAGGTCCTCCAGGTAGAGGGCGGTCTGCGGCACGTTCGAGGCGTGCTTGAGCAGGCCCACGTTGCCCGCCATCAGCGCCGGCGCGGCGAAGCGGATCACCTGCCAGAGCGGGAAGTTCCACGGCATCACCGCGAGCACCGGCCCGAGTGGACGGTAACGGACCACGGCGCGGGAGCCGCCGGAGTCCTTGACGTCGGCCTCGGCGGGCTCCTCGTCGGCGAGGAGCTCCTCGGCGTGGTCGGCGTACCAGCGCATCGCCTTCGCGCACTTCGCGGCCTCCGCGCGGGCCTGCGTGACCGGCTTGCCCATCTCGACCGTCATCGTGCGGGCGATGGCGTCCCGGTCCTCGTCGAGCAGGCCGGCGGCTCGGCCCAGCAACCGGGCGCGCTCGGCGAAGCCGGTCGTGCGGTACGTGCGGAAGGCGGTCTCGGCGGTCGCGAGCTTGCGCTCGATCTCCTCCCCGCCCATGGCCTCGTACGTCTTGAGCGTCTCGCCGTTCGCCGGGTTCACCGTCGCGATGGGCATGCCTTGCCTCCTGGTTGAGGGCTGTCCTTCGACCTTCCCGCGCGCCGATGGGGCGCGCAACGCGTACGCCGACCACCGGCTCTCTCTCAGCGCCCCGAGTGCTCCGTCAGCCGGTCCAGAAACCCGGCCTGTGCTGTCACGATCACCGCCCGCGCCTCATCGAGCCCGAACCACCGCACCCGGTCCAGCTCGGGAAACTCCCGCTCCCGCCCCGAGCCCCGGGGCCACTCCATGCGGAACGTGCCCGGCACCACGGCCGCCGGATCGAGGTCCGCCTCGACCGCCCACGCCGTGACGACCTTCCCGCCGGCCTGTCGGACCTCGCCCAGCGGCACGGCCTCACCCTCGGGCGGCGCCAGCCCCAGCTCCTCCCGGAACTCGCGGCGCGCGGCGTCCCAGGCCGTCTCCCCGTCCGCGTACTCGCCCTTGGGAATCGTCCAGGCCCCGGCATCGCGGCGGGCGAAGAAGGGTCCGCCCATGTGCCCGAGCAGCACCTCCAGCCCCTGACCGGGCGGGGCCTGGCGGCGGAACAGCAACAGCCCGGCACTGCGCTTCCCGTTCGGCACTGCCTTCGCCTTCTCCGTCACCCTGCCACCTCCGGGTGTGCGGCCAGCAGGGTCTCGACGGTGTCGGCCTCTTCCGGGGTCTTGTCCTCGCGGTAGCGGACGACGCGGGCGAAGCGGAGGGTGACGCCGGCCGGATAGCGGGTGGACCGCTGAAGACCGTCGTACGCGATCTCGACGACCAGCTCCGGCCGTACGGTCACCACCCAGCCGTCGTCCGACACGGCCAGCGCCTGGAGCCGTTCGGTCTGCCAGGTCAGCATCGCGTCGGTCATGCCCTTGAAGGTCTTGCCGAGCATGGCGAACGACCCGTCGGGGTTGCGGGCCGCGAGGTGGAGGTTCGACAGTTTCCCGGTACGGCGTCCGTGGCCCCACTCGGCTGCCAGCACCACCAGGTCGAGCATGTGTACGGGCTTGACCTTCAGCCAGGCCGCACCGCGTCGGCCCGCGCTGTAGGGGGCGTCGAGGGCCTTGACCACGACGCCCTCGTGGCCGCGCGCGAGCGTGTCGGCGAGGAACCTCTCGGCGGCGGGGAGTTCTGCGGGGCCGCCGGCCAGCAGGCGTCGCACGCGCATCGGCTCGGGGACCAGGCGGGCCAGGGCCGTGTGCCGCTCGACGAAGGGGAGGTCGAGGAGGTCCTGGCCGTCGACCGAGAGCGCGTCGAAGAAGACGGGGGAGACGGGTGTCTCCCGGGCCGCCGACTCCACGTCGACGCGCGAGCCGACGCGTCCGGCGGTCTCCTGGAAGGAACGCGGGCGCCCGGCCTCGTCCAGAGCGATCACCTCGCCGTCCAGGATGAATCGCTTGCCTCTCAACGTCCGTGCGGCGGTGGTCAGTTCGGGCAGTCGGTCGGTGATGTCGTCGAGGGTCCGGGTGTAGAGCCGTACGTCGTCGCCGTCGCGGTGGACCTGGACGCGGATGCCGTCCAGTTTCTCCTCGACGGCGCAGGCGCCGAGCTTCCCGACGGCCTCCGCCACCGAGGAGGCGCTGTGCGCGAGCATCGGCAGGACGGGGCGGCCGACGGTGAGCCGGAAACGGGCGAGGGCCGTCGGTCCGTCGGCGAGCAGGGCCTGCGCGACGGGCTGGATCGCGCCCGCGAGCATCACCGCCCGCCGTACGTCCGCCGCCGGTGCCTCGGTGGCCGCCGCCAGCCCTTCCACGGCGACCGCGTCCAGGGCGCCCTGACGTACCTCACCTGTGATCAGCGCGAACAGGAACCGCTGCTCGTCCGCGGTGGCGGCTGCCAGCAACTCGCCCACCAGGCGCCTGCGTTCGGCCTGCGAGCCGGCTCCGGTGACCGCGCCGATCGCGGTGAGGCGGGCGTCGACGTCGAGGACGGTGAGCGACGGCTCGGCGGCGCCGGGGACTTTCTGATCCAGCACCTTCCATCCGATGCCCAGCCGCCCTTGCGGTAGCCGTCCGGCGAGATACGGGATGACGATCGGCACGTCGTCGGGGTCGGCGTCCCGGAACAGTTCGGCGAGCAGGGCGATCTTGCGTGACCGGGCGGAGGTGGCGGCGACTTCCTGGGACACGTGGGCGAGCCTGGTCAGGAGCATGCAGCCATGGTGCAACGGGGGTGGCGGATGCACATCCGGGCGGGGGCGGGTTTGTCTCGCCCCCGCCGCCCCTACCCGTCCCATCCCTGGGGGCTGCGCCCCCAGACCCCCCTTTCGCGCTGAACGCGCTCGTCCTCAAACGCCGGACGGGCTGAGGGTGCCGTATTGACAAACTTGCTTGCCGAAAATGCAATAGCGCCATGGATGCCACCAGCGACGACGACACCGGCCACGTACTCGCCGAGGTGGGGCCCCGGCTGCGGCGGATTCGTAAGGAGCGAGGGGCGACCCTCGCGGGGCTCTCGGCCGCCACCGGGATCTCCGTCAGCACGTTGTCGCGGCTGGAGTCGGGGCTGCGGCGCCCCAGCCTCGAGTTGCTGCTGCCCATCGCCCGTGCGCATCGCGTCGCGCTCGACGAGCTCGTCGGAGCCCCGCCCGTCGACGATCCGCGGGTACGGGCCAAGCCGATCGTCCGGCACGGGCGGACGTATCTTCCGCTGACCCGGCAGCCGGGCGGGCTCCAGGCGTTCAAGGTGATCCTGCCGGAGAGCAGCCAGGAACCCGAGCCGCGTACGCACGAGGGGTACGAGTGGGTGTATGTGCTGTCCGGGCGGCTCCGGCTCGTGCTCGGGGAGCACGACGTGGTGCTCGGGGCGGGGGAGGCCGCCGAGTTCGACACGCGCGTGCCGCACTGGTTCGGGTCGATGGGGGAGGGGCCCGTGGAGTTCCTCAGCCTGTTCGGTCCGCAGGGGGAGCGGATGCACGTACGGGCGCGGCCCGCCCGTTCGCGAGGCGCGCGGTCGTGACGTACGCGACTGTTCCGGAGCGGGCCCCGACGGTTCCCTGATGCGCAAGCGACCGCTTAGTATGCGGTCGAGCCCGGTCAGGTGAACAAGCGAACGCAGTCCCGTGGAGGCCCCCCATGCAGGCATGGCAAGTGCACCAGAACGGTGAGCCGAGCGAGGTGATGGTCCTCGGCGAGGTGGAGCGGCCGGTGCCCGGCGACGGCCAGGTGCTGCTGAAGGTGCGTGCCGCGACCATCAACTTCCCGGACGTACTGATGTGCCGTGGGGAGTACCAGGTCAGGCCGCCGCTGCCGTTCACTCCCGGGGTGGAGATCTGCGGCGAGACCGAGGACGGCCGCCGCGTGATCGGGAACCCCGTGCTGCCGTACGGCGGTTTCGCCGAGTACGTGGTGGCGGACCCCCGCGGGCTGTTCACGGCCCCCGAGTCGTTGGACGACGCCGAGGCCGCCGCGCTCCTCATCGGTTACCAGACGGGCTGGTTCGGACTGCACCGGCGGGCCGCCCTGGAGGCCGGCGAGACGCTCCTCGTGCACGCCGCCGCGGGCGGGGTGGGCAGTGCGGCCGTACAGCTCGGGAAGGCCGCCGGAGCCACCGTCATCGGGGTCGTCGGCGGTGCCGAAAAGGTGTCTGTGGCACGCGAGTTGGGCTGCGACGTCGTCATCGACCGGCGTACGGAGGATGTTGTCGCCGTCGTCAAGGAGGCCACCGGTGGGCGTGGGGTCGACGTGGTCTACGACCCCGTCGGCGGGGAGGCCTACACCCAGTCCGCCAAGGTCGTCGCCTTCGAGGGGCGGATCGTGGTCGTCGGGTTCGCGAGTGGGACCATTCCCAGTCCTGGGCTCAACCACGCCCTCGTGAAGAACTACTCGATCATGGGCCTGCACTGGGGCCTGTACAACACCAAGAACCCGAAGCTGGTCCAGCACTGCCACGAGCAGCTCACCGAGCTGGCCGCCCGGGGCGCGATCAAGCCGCTGGTGAGCGAGCGTGTGCCGCTGAGCGGGGCATCGGCTGCCGTGCAGCGCGTCGCCGACGGTGTCACCACCGGCCGGGTCGCCGTGCTGCCCGGCCTGGAGAACGGAGCCGCCGCATGACCGACGCCGCTGAACTCACCCGACTGACACGGGAGTTGCTGGCCGCGCATCCGCCGGCCAGCACCGACCGGCTCGACTTCCTCAGGGCCCGCTTCGACGCGGGGCTCGCCTGGGTGCACTACCCGGAGGGGCTGGGCGGCCTCGGTGCGCCGCGCACCCTCCAGGCCGTCGTGGACGCCGAGTTGGAGGCCGCGGGGGCTCCCGACAACGACCCCCGGCGCATCGGCATCGGGCTGGG
Organism: Streptomyces sp. NBC_00576; assembly: GCF_036345175.1. Taxonomy (NCBI): domain Bacteria; kingdom Bacillati; phylum Actinomycetota; class Actinomycetes; order Kitasatosporales; family Streptomycetaceae; genus Streptomyces; species Streptomyces sp. NBC_00576. The sequence continues at coordinate 9,577,579 of NZ_CP107780.1, forward strand.
CATGGCCGCGCCGACCATCCTCGGCTTCGGAACGGAGGAGCAGAAGCGGCAGTTCCTCCGGCCGCTGTGGGTGGGGGAGGAGGTCTGGTGCCAGCTGTTCTCCGAGCCGGGGGCCGGGTCCGATCTCGCCGCGCTGGGCACTCGGGCCGTCCGTTCCGGGGACAACTGGATCGTCAACGGGCAGAAGGTGTGGACGTCCAGCGCACACCTCGCCCGCTGGGCCATCCTCATCGCCCGCACCGATCCGGACGTGCCCAAGCACAAGGGCATCACCTACTTCGTCTGCGACATGACCGACCCGGGCGTTGACGTACGGCCGCTGCGTCAGGTCACCGGGGAGGCCGAGTTCAACGAGGTGTTCCTGACCGACGTCCGTATCCCGGACGCCCATCGCCTCGGTGAGGTCGGCGACGGCTGGCGGGTCGCCCAGACCACGCTGAACAACGAGCGCGTGGCCATCGGCGGCATGCGGCTGCCCCGCGAGGGCGGCATGATCGGCCCGGTCGCGAAGACCTGGCGGGAGCGCCCGGAGCTGCGCACCCCTGATCTGCATCAGCGTTTGCTCAAGCTGTGGGTCGAGGCCGAGGTCGCCCGGCTGACGGGGGAGCGGACGCGCCAGCAGCTCGTCGCCGGCCAGCCCGGCCCGGAGGGTGCCGGCCTGAAGCTCTCCTTCGCCCGCCTCAACCAGGAGATCAGCGGCCTGGAGGTCGAACTCCTCGGTGAGGAGGGCCTGTTGTACGAGGACTGGACCATGCGTCGGCCCGAGCTGGTGGACTTCGTCGGCCGTGACGCCGGGTATCGCTACCTCCGCTCCAAGGGCAACAGCATCGAGGGCGGGACCAGCGAGGTCCTGCTGAACATCGTCGCCGAACGCGTCCTGGGCCTGCCCAGCGAACCGCGCACCGACAAGGACGTCGCCTGGAAGGACCTCGCCCGATGAGCACGACGAGCACCGAGCCCGACCTGCTGTACTCGGAGGAGGAAGAGGCGCTGCGCGCCGCCGTCCGGGATCTGCTCACCGACCACTGCGATCCGGCCGACGTGATCACCCGCATGGAGACCGACGCACCGCACGACCTCTCCCTGTGGAAGTCCCTCGCCGAGGGCATGGGCCTGGCCGGTCTGCTGGTGCCTGAGGAGCAGGGCGGCCAGGGTGCTTCGCACCGCGAAGTCGCCGTCGTACTGGAGGAGTTGGGACGCGCCGTCGCACCCGTCCCGTATCTCACGAGTGCCGTCGTCGCCACGGAGGCGCTGCTGGCAGGTACGGGCGCCGCGGCGGGCGAACTGCTCGCCGCGCTGGCCTCCGGCCGGACCGTCGGTGCCCTTGCCGTCGCGCTGAACGTTGCTCCCGGCGCCGCCTACAAGGTCGTCGCGCATGAAGGCGGCCTGCTGCACGGTGAGTTGACCGGCATCGCGGACGCCACGGCAGCCGACGTTCTGCTGGTTCCGGCCGACGACGGCGGCCTGTACGCGGTGAACACCGACGCCGACGCCGTCACCATCACCCCGCAGGTCTCCCTGGACCTCACCCGGCCGGTCGCCACGGTCACCTTCGACGGAGCGTCGGCCCGGCTGCTGGGCGACGCCGAACCCGCCGTACGACGCGCGCTGCGGGCCGGGGCCGGGCTGCTCGCCTCCGAGCAACTCGGGCTCGCCGAGTGGTCGTTGACCGAGACCGTGCGTTATCTGAAGGACCGCAAGCAGTTCAACCGGCCCGTCGGCGGCTTCCAGGCCGTCAAGCACCGGCTGGCCCAACTCTGGCTGGAGGTCGTCGGCCTGCGCGCCGCTGCCCGGAGCGCGGCGGACGCCCTCGCCACCGACAGCGCGGACACCGACGTCGCCGTTGCCGTCGCCCAGTCCTACGCGGCCCCCGTCGCCGTCCGCGCCGCCGAGGAGGCGCTCCAGCTGCACGGCGGCATCGGCATGACCTGGGAGCACCCGACCCACCTGTGCCTCAAGCGGGCCAAGGCCGACTCGATCGCGTACGGCACCTCCGGCGGCCACCGCGCCGCCCTCGCCGAACTGGTCGACCTGCGCGCACCCTGACGTATCCCTGTACGGCCCCGAAAGCCCGCCCCTCTCGTGGGGGCGGGCTTTCCAGTGCGCGGGGCGGACGAAACGAACACACAGCAGCACCCGTGAACGCACCGTGGCGAGTCGGCCAACTCCCTTGCGGGACCCTGCTGCTGGGCCTCACCCGGCCCGCATACTCGCGGAGGCTCCGTCACCCCGGTCGGCTCCGGAGCCGGCCCCGCATGAACTCCAGCCAGGGAGGCAGCGCATGGCCCTCACCACCCGTCGCAGAGCCCTCACCGCCTTCGGCGCCGCCCTCGCGGGCACCGTCGCCCTGCCCGCGGCGCGCGCCGCCGCAGGCGAACCGACGTACGGTCCAGGCCCGTTGTGGCGCGCCCACGCCCACAACGACTACGAGCATCCCCGCCCCCTCCTCGACGCTCTCGACCACCGCTTCGGCAGCGTCGAGGCGGACATCTACCTCGTCGGCGACCAGCTTCTCGTCGCCCACGACCCCGCGGACCTCGACCCGGCCCGCACCCTCGAATCCCTCTACCTCGACACCCTCGCCGCCCGCGTCAGGGCCAACCACGGCTGCGTGTACCGGGGTTACCGTCGTCCGCTCCAGCTCCTCATCGACATCAAGACCGAGGGCTCGCCGACGTATCTCGAACTCGACCGCCACCTCCGCCGCTATCGGGGCCTGTTCACGACGTACGCCCACGGTCGCGTCCACCCCGGCCCGGTCACCGCCGTGATCTCCGGCGACCGCGCCGCCCGGGTGCCCATGGAGGCCCAGCGCGTACGGCGGGCCTTCTACGACGGGCGCCTCGCCGACCTCGACACCTCGGCGCCGGCGTCCTTCGTCTCGCTGATCTCCGACAACTGGACGCTCAACTTCACCTGGCTGGGCGTCGGTGCGTTCCCGGCCGCCGAGCGCGCAAAGCTGAACGGCATCGTGTCGGCGGCCCACGCCCGCGGGCAGCAGGTGCGCTTCTGGGCCACGCCCGATGCGACAGGGCCGGCCCGGGACGCGCTGTGGGGCGAGCTCCTCGCCGCCGGCGTCGACTACCTCAACACGGACGACCTGACCGGCCTCGAAGCGTTCCTCGACGCTCACGAGACGCCGTAGTCCTGCCGCACTCACGAGAGACCACACGTTCGGCCGACACGTCAGCCGCACGGACAAACCCTCCGCTACGCCACACTTACGGCCGAAAGCCGCGAAGTGCGCGTGGCGGAGGAGGTTGACGATGGCCATTTCCATCTCTGTGGTGGTGCTGCTCCTGATCCTGGCGGTGGTCTTCCTGCGCAACGGCGCGCTGAAGCCCAGCCACGCCGTGGTCTGCGTCCTGCTCGGTTTCTATCTGGCCAGCACGAACGTGGCGCCGACAATCCACAGCGGGCTCACGGCGACCGCGGACATCGTGAGCAGCCTCAAGCCCTGACGTCAGGGCGTCAGGACGTCGTGAAAACTCCGATGGCGTTCGGGACGGGCCGTTCGGCGCCGCCGGTCGGATGGTTGCGTACTGTGACCCTGCTCGCTCCGGGTGCTCTGGTGACGAAGGTCGTGGAACCGCCGCCGTCCAGGTTGAAGGCATCCACCGAGCCCAACGTCCGCATGGTGGCGGCGACTTCGGCGACCGTCAGTCCGCTGCGGTACTCGGGCGCACCGTCCACCGCGAGGAGCAGCAGCTTGCGCCCGCCGTTCGCGATGCCCGCGGCGGTGCGCACGGCGGCGGTGTTGTTGTCGAGGCCGCTCAGTGGCCGGCCGCCCCTCAGTACCGGGTAGCCGCCGAGGGCGAAGCGGTACGGGATGTGGCTCGTGGACGCCACCAGACGGCTCTTGACCGTGACCTTCGCGCCGACGAACAGCTTCCGCAGTTGCTGCGCGCCCGTCTCCCGGCCCACCAGAACCGTGGTGTTGGCGGCGATGGCACCGCTGCCGGGGGAGTCCGCCATCCGTACGACCCTGCCCCGCCGCACGGTCACCTCGTAGGTGTCCGTACCGCACGGGGCGGCCCGGTCGGTGTCCGTGCCGCACACCGACCGCGCCCGGGAGACGCTGCCCCAGACCGGGGTGAACGCGCCGATGGAACCCACCGGCAGCGCGTACTGGTTGAGCCCGCCGAGCGCGAACCGGCCCACCGGCGTGGCGACGCTGCCCGACAGGGCGAGATCGTCCAGCCGGGCCTTTCTGTCGGTGCCCACCCCGAGGACGGCCCTGGTGGTGACGCCGGGCGGCATCGCGGGGCCGAAGCGCTGGCCGTTCGGCACCGCCGACTTGAGGACCAGGCCGCTCGCTGTCGCGGGGCCCACGGACGCGCCCGTGGCCGTGACCCCGGGATGCTGGACCTCGCTGATGTTGAAGAAGTCGCCGTTGACGCCCGCGACGGCGCCCCTGGCGTTGGCCAGCTTGGAGACGGCGGCCCGTGCCGCCACCGCCCCCGGGTGGAGGAGGTTGACCCGTACCCGCGCGTTGCCGAGGTCGACGCTCAGCAGGTGGGCATGGGTCACCCCCTTGGCCGCCACGATGTCGAACTGGGCATAGCGCACGCCCGGCGCGATCTGAGTGGCTCTCGGCGCGCCACTGGCCGGTGCCGCCCCTGTCAGGGCGGCGCCGGCCAGCGTTGCGAGTACGGCGATTGCGGAGACTGCTGTTCTGCCCGTTCTGAACGGTCCACTTCCACGCATCCAGACCCCCCTGAACCTGATGTCCCGTCAACTGTCGCAGGGCGCAAGGGGAGCGCAACAGGTGACGATGAGCAGCGCGGGGGCGCGCGGGTGGCTAGGTGTTGACCACCCGGGAACGGATCAGGAAGCGCACTCCCTCGGGTGCCTCCAGCGAGAACCCGCTGCCCCGGCCGGGTACGACGTCCACGATCAGACGGGTGTGGGACCACACCTCGAACTGGCTGCGCGACATCCAGAACGTCACCGGTTCGGGGACACCCTCGACCGCCAGTTCGGCGAGCAGTATGTCGGAGCCGCCGGTCCGGAACTCGCCCGCCGGGTAGCACATGGGCGCGCTGCCGTCGCAGCAGCCGCCGGACTGGTGGAACATCAGCGGACCGTGCATCGCGTGCAGTCGCCGCAGCAGTTCGGCGGCGGCCGGGGTCAGTTCGACGCGCGGGTTCTTCTCAGGCGTTTCCACGGACTCAGTGAACTCCGTGCGACGTTGCGAGAGGGTTGCGGCAGCCCGGGACGCACTGGACATGCGGAAGGCCGCCTCATGGAGAAGCGGCCTTCCAGGACGAACTGTCGGATCAGTTCCGGTCGGTCACGTCCGTGACCCTCCAGCGCTGGTTCGAGCCGGAGTTGGCTATCCACGTGGTGACGGCGGCACCCTCGTTGGTCGCCTGGCCGCCGACCTCCAGGAGGCGGCCGGTGGCCGCGTTGACCAGGGTCCACGTTCCGTCACCGGTGGTCGACATGATCCACTCGGTGGCCGGATCCCGCTTGCCCGTGTCGGGCTCCACGACGGGGACGTTGTCGCGGACGGCCAGTCGCTTGCCCTCGGCCGGGTTGGCGAACACGTACCGCTGGCGGGCGCCCTTCTTGCCGTGCCGGGCGTCGAGCTGCCACTGCTGCGCGACGGTGCCGTTGGCCGAGCCGATGACCAGGCTCTTGCCGCCCGCGGAAACGGTCACGGCCTTGCCGCTCTGCACGCCGGTCAGCGTGTAGGAGTGACCCTTGCTGAACAGGCCGGCGTTCTTCGCGACACCCGAGACGCCCTTGACGGCGAAGGAGGTCACGGACTGGGCGGGGACGGTGTACGTCGCCTTGCCGTCGACGACCTTGACCGGGGCCTGCTGCTTGAGCTTGCCGTCGGCGCTGGTCACGGTCGGCGTGACGGTCGCGTTGCCCTTGATGGTGCGGAACTTGGAGAGGTCGATGGTGACGTCACGGGCCGCGGTGGTGGAGTTGACATGGACGAGCGAGGCGCCCTTGCCGTCCTTGGTCACGGCGGCGGCGCTGGAGGTGTCGTCCACCTTGATCAGCTTGTCGCCCGGCTTGATGAAGTGCGTGAAGTTGCGGGCGGTGTCGAACTTGGTGTTCGTGTAGATCGGGCACGACGCCAGCGTGTCCGTGGACTTGCAGCTGAACGACAGCTGGATACTGCCCCAGTTGCCGCCCTTGGCGGACTCGCCGCCGGGCTTCATGTTGTCGTAGTCCTCGACCGGCTGCCAGAACACCCAGGCCTGGGGCTCCAGTTCACGCAGGTCGTTGACGATCTGCTGGGCGAGACCGAGACCCGGACGCATGTCCGTGAAGCTCTGCCCGTCGCCCCAGTCGCCCTCGACCTCGCTCATCCACAGCGGCTTGTCGGCCGCCTTGGCGAGGTCGCGCACGGTGGTGCGCTGCCCGGTGCCGTAGGTGTGGACGTTCATCTGGTCGACGAGGTCCTTGGAATCCTGCGAGTAGGAGTTCCAGTTGTTCGCGAAGATGGACGGGTTGGTCTCGTCCATCGCCGAGATCTCGGACTTGACCTTGGCCTTCTTCAGCGCGGGGGCAAGCGCGGCGAGAACCTTCTCCTGGAGCGCGGGGCCGATGTGGGCCCCCTCCTGACGGCCGCCGACGGGCTGGCCGTCCGCGCCCAGACGGGTTCCCCAGTAGCCGGTGTTGGGCTCGTTGAACGGGTCGACGGTGTCGACCTTGATGCCCTCGGCCTTCTCCAGACGCTTCGTCGCCCCCGCCATGTAGGCGGCGAAGTCGTCGACCGAATCGGCCTTCAGCTGGTCGGTGTTGGCGTTGAAACCGCCGGAGACATAGCCGCTCTCCGTCATGAACCAGGGCGGCGAGTTGCTGAACGTCTCCCAGTGGGTGATGTCCTTCTTGATGCGGTCCACCCACCAGCGCTGGGTCTTGTCCGCCTTCGGGTTCCAGTCGGCGGCGTCGTCGGCGCTCCACCAGTCGGTGTCCGTGCGGGTGGTGCCCGCGGGCGCCTTCCACCAGCCCTCGACGGCGCCGCCGGCCCGCAGGTAGTCCTTCACGTCGGGGGCGTTGCCGCCGCCGATGTTGTAACGGGCGATGTTCAGCGCCAGCCCGTCGTCACCGAACAGCAGCTTCGCGAGCTTCTCGCGGATCGCCGGGGGATAGTCGCCGGTCGCGTTGGCGAACCAGACCAGACTGGTGCCCCAGCCCTCGAACTTCTCCTGCTTGTACGAGGGATCGGGGGTGACCGTGACGGACGAGGCCGCTGCCTCGACCGCCGCCTGCGCGTCCGGCGAAGGCGCGCTGACCAGAGCGGCCGAAGTGGCCAGTGCGGTGATGCCGACGACCCCCAGAAGGTGTCGCGTGCGGGTACGGCGTGCCAACGTGTGCTCCCAACTCAGATGTGGTCGCTGCGGTGGACCGCCGTGCCCGCACCGTACGCAGGGTGCGCACGGAGACGGGGCACGACGGTGTGCCCCTTGGATCAGGGGAGTTCAGGGGTGGTGCGAGTGCGGATCGGGGTGCCGCTCAGTGGGCGGGGCGGCGCAGTACGGCGACTTCCCTCGGCGCGAGGACGAGGACACCGTCGGCATCCGTACCACCGGACAGCCGCTCTCCTTCGAGGCCCGGCAGCGGAACCTCCTCCTCGCTCCGGTTCACCAGGAACAGGAATCGACTTCCGCCGCCCTGCCGCACGGTCAACTCGACGCGCCCACGGGCGGGTTCGGGCAGTTCGCTGTCGACACCGGCCGGCGCCAGCAGCCCCGGCAGCAGCGCCGCGAGGCCGTCGGTGCCCAGGCGTGTGGAGACGTACGACGCCGAACCCCCGCCCGTCGTACGGCGGGTGACGGCCGGGCGGCCCGCGTAGGCGCCCGTGCGGTAGTGGGCGAGGACCTCGACCTCGGGGTCGGTCACGTCGACGCGGTCGGTCCACACCGTGCCCGTCCCGCCGCCGTCCACCTCGACCGACTCACCGTCGAGCAGCGGGCCGAACTCCTCGACCCGGATGCCGAGCAGCTCGCGCAGGGCGCCCGGGTAGCCGCCGAGCCAGATGTGGTCGTTCTCGTCGACGACACCGGAGAAGTACGTGGTGACCAGATGGCCGCCCGTCTCCGCGTACCGCGTCAGCTCCTTGGCGAGGGTCGCCGGGACCATGTGCAGGACCGGGGTGATCAGCACGTCGTAGCGGCTGAACTCGGTGCGGGTGGTGACGATGTCGGCGCGGATGCCGAGGGACAGGAGCGCCGAGTACCAGTTCAGCCCCTCCTGGCGGTAGTCGAGGAGGGCGGTGGGGTGCGAGTCCTGCTCGCTCGCCCACCAGGAGTCCCAGTCGAACACGATCCCGACGCGGGCCGGTTCGCGCTCGGAGCCCGCGATCGGCGCCAGGTCCTTCAGGGTCTGACCGAGAGCGGCCACCGCGCGGAAGACCTCGCTGTCGGCGCCGGCGTGCGGCACCATCGCGGAGTGGTACTTCTCGGCGCCGGCCGCCGACTGGCGCCACTGGAAGAAGCACACGGCGTCGGCGCCGTGCGCGACGTGCAGCAGCGAGTCACGGGCCAGCTCACCGGGCCGCTTGGCCACGTTGACGTGCTGCCAGTTGACCGCGCTGGTGGAGTGCTCCATCAGGAACCACGGGCGACCGCCCGCGATACCGCTGGTCAGGTTGGCGGAGAAGGACAGCTCGTCGCGGTCCTGCGGGCCCGGGTGGACGTAGTGGTCGTTGGAGACGAAGTCGATCTCGCCCGCCCAGTCGGGGTAGTTCATGCCCTTCGTGCCGCCCATCACCATGAAGTTGGTGGTGATGGGGACTTCGGGCGTGTACTCGCGCAGGATGTCCCGCTCCGCCACCAGATAGTCCTTCAGCGCGTCCGAGGAGAACCGCTTGAAGTCCAGCTGCTGGGTGGGGTTCGGGTGCGAACCGGCCAGCCGGGGCGGCAGGATCTGCGCCCAGTCGCTGTAGCGCTGCGACCAGAACGCCGTGCCCCAGGCGTGGTTGAGGGCGTCGATCGTGGTGTAGCGGGCGCGCAGCCAGTCGCGGAAGGCGCGGGCCGCGTCGTCCGAGAAGTCGTAGATGTTGTGGCAGCCCAGCTCGTTCGAGATGTGCCAGGCCACGAGGGCCGGGTGGTTGGCGTATCGTTCCGCCATCTTGCGTACCAGGCCGAGCGCATGGCTGCGGAAGACCGGAGAGGTGGGGCGCCAGTGCTGGCGTGCGCCCGGCCAGACCGTCTCGCCGGTCGCGGTCACCGGGAGGATCTCCGGGTGCGCGGTGGTGAGCCACGGCGGCGGCGACGCGGTCGCGGTGGCCAGATCGACGCCGATCCCGCCCTCGTGCAGCAGGTCCATGACCTCGTCGAGCCATCCGAAGTCCCAGGTGTCCGCGTCCGGCTGGATACGGGCCCAGGAGAAGATCCCCACCGAGACGATGTTGACGCCGGCCTCCTGCATCAGCCGTACGTCCTCCTCCCACACCTCCCGAGGCCACTGCTCGGGGTTGTAGTCGGCGCCGTACGCGAGACGGGGCACGGAGTCACCGTCCGGCCCGTACGGCAGACGGGACGGGGAGGCGGAGGTCATGGTGGTCCTTCCAAGATTCGGGGGGTACGAGGAGCGGCCGGCGTTGACGCTTTCCGGCCGCTCCTCGGCTGCTACTGCCCAGCTGTTACTTCTCGACGGTGAAGCCCTGCTCCGTGCCGTACTTGATGGAGGCGTCCTGCCAGGTCTTCAGCGCCTCGGGGAGCTTCGTCCCGGAGACGTACGCCTTGCCGACGGTGTCGTTGAAGATCGAGTTGGCGTACTGCTGGAAGGGCAGGTACGACCAGTCGCTGGCGACGTTCGCGGCGGACTCGGCGAAGATCTTGTTGGCCTCCTGGCCGTCGAAGTACTCGAACTTCTTGCTCAGGAACGCCGGGTCCTGGAGCTGAGCGGTGGTCGCCGGGAAGGCGCCCTCGTCGACACGGGTCTGCACACCGTCACCGGCGTTCGCGTACTCGACGAACGCGTAGGCGAGCTCCTTGTTCTTGCCCAGCTCGGGCAGGGTCAGCGAGCTGCCGCCGTTCTCCGCGCTCGCCTTGTCGCCCTTGGTCCAGGCCGGCATCGGGGCCGCGCGCCAGTCACCGGCCGCCTTGGGGACACCGGTGACGAAGTTGGCGGGCATCCAGGCGCCGGTGGTCAGGGTGGCGATGGTGCCGTCGCCCAGGCCCTTGTACCAGTCGTCGGTCCAGCCGTTGATCGGCGAGACGAGCTTCTGGTCGATCAGCTTCTGCCAGGTGTCGGTGTACTTCTTGGCGCCGGCGTCGTCGAAGTTGACCGACACCTTGGTGCCGTCGACCTTGTAGGGGCGTGAACCGGCCTGCCACAGCAGACTGGTGGTGAAGCCCGCGTCACCGGCGTCGTTGGCGATGTAGACCTTGGGGTCGGCCTTGTGCAGCTTGGCGGCCGCGTCGACGTACTCGTCCCAGGTGGTCGGGACGGCGATCTTGTACTTGTCGAAGACCTTCTTGTTGTAGAACATCGCCATCGGGCCCGAGTCCATCGGCAGGCCGTAGACCTTGTCGCCGTCGTTCACGGCGTTCCACGGGCCGGGCGTGTACTTGGACTTGAGCTTGTCGGCACCGAAGGGAGCCAGGTCGGTCAGGCCCTTGGTGAGCGAGTACTGGCTCAGCGCGAAGTACTCGACCTGCGCGACGTCCGGGACGCCCTTCTTGGCCGAGATGGCGTTCGACAGAGCGGTGTAGTGCTTGTCGCCGGAGCGCTCGCCGAGCAGGTTGATCTTGACCTTGGGGTACTTCTTCTCGAAGTTGGCGGCGACCGACTTCAGCGTGGGCTCCCAGGCCCAGACATTGACCGTGCCGCCCTTCTTGAGGGCCGCCTGGATGTCCGCGGCGGAGACGGCCTTCTGGTCCGAGCTGTCGTCGTCGGAGCTGCCGCAGGCGGTCGCGCCGAGGGCGAGGACGGAGAGCAGGGTTATGCCGCGCATCAGGCGGCCGGTGGTTCTACGCATCGAGATGCTTCCACTTCTTCGTGGGTGGGACGGGGTGAGGGTGAATGCTGTGTGAGGGTGAAACGCGGTGGAGCCGAGGGGGGTGTGGGGCTTGAGGGTGGATCACTCCTTGACACTTCCGGCGGCGAGGCCGGACTGCCAGTACTTCTGCAGCAGCAGGAACGCGGCGATCAGCGGGATGATGGTGAGCAGCGAACCGGTGATCACCAGGTTGAAGATGACGTCACCGCCGATCGTCTGGGCCTGGTTGTTCCAGGAGTCCAGACCCAGGGTCAGCGGGTACCAGTTCGGATCCTTGAGCATGATCAGCGGCAGGAAGTAGTTGTTCCAGGTCGCGACCGTGGTGAACAGCAGGACGGTCACCGTGCCGGGGGCGAGCAGGGGCAGGGCGACCTGGAAGAAGGTGCGCACCTCGCCCGCTCCGTCGATGCGGGCCGCCTCCATCAGTTCGGTGGGGATGGCCTCGGTCGCGAAGACCCACATCAGATACAGACCGAAGGGCGACACGAGCGAGGGGATGATCACCGCCCACGGGGTGTCGGTCAGGCCCATCTTGCTGAACATCAGGAAGGTGGGCACCGCCAGGGCCGTGCCGGGGACGGCGACAGCACCGATGACCACGGCGAACACGGCGCGCTTGCCGGGGAAGGTGAACTTCGCCAGCGCGTAGCCGCCGAGGATCGCCAGCAGGGTGGCGCCGCCGGCGCCGAGCACGACGTACAGCAGGGTGTTCAGCAGCCAGCGGACGAAGATGCCGTCGTGGTACGTGAACGTGTCGTGGATGTTGGACCAGAGGGCGAAGTCGTCGCTGAACCACAGTCCGGACGAGTTGGCCAGCCCGTCCATGGTCTTGGTGGCACTGATGACCAGCCAGATCAGGGGCACGACCGTGTACACCAGGATCAGGCCGGTGAGCACGGTCAGCAGGATGCTGCGCTTGGGGCGGCCGGGCTCGTGCCGACGGGACCGGCGCAGCTTCGGCGCGCTCTTTCCCGCGTCGGCGGTCTGGACGGATGCGGCCGGGGAGGCGGTGGTGACGGGGCTGCTGCTCATTGGGTCACGCTCCCTTGCGCATGCCGCGGAGCTGCACGACATAGGCGATGACCATGGTGATCAGCCCCATGATGATGGCGACCGCCGCGGAGTAGTTGTGCTGCTGGCCGTTGAAGGACAGCGAGTACGTGTAGAAGTTCGGGGTGAAGTCGGTCGTGATGGTGTTGCGCGCGATCAGACGCAGGACGGCCGGCTCGTTGAAGAGCTGGAAGCTGCCGATGATCGAGAAGATCGTCGCGATGACGAGGGCACCGCGGATCGCGGGGAGCTTGATGGCCGTGATGATGCGGAACTGCCCGGCGCCGTCGATCTCCGCGGCCTCGTAGAGCGAGAGCGGGATGACCCGTAGCGCGGAGTAGAAGATCAGCATGTTGTAGCCGATGAACTCCCAGGTCACGATGTTGCCGATCGACGCCAGCACCAGATCGCTGGAGAGCGGGTCGGGCAGGGTGACGTCGAACGCGCTGTTGATGTCACCCACCAGCCCGTACTTGGTGCCGTACATGAAGCCCCACATCAGGGTGGCGACCACGGCGGGCACCGCGTACGGCAGGAAGATCGCGATGCGGAAGAAGTCCTTGCCGTAGAGGCGTCCGCTGTCCAGGGCCAGGGCGATCAGCAGGGCGATGCCGAGCATGATCGGCACCTGGACGACCAGGAAGAGCGACACCCGCATGAGGGAGTCCCAGAACTGGTCGTCCTTGAGGGCCTGTGTGTAGTTGTCCAGGCCGACGAAGCTGGTGCCGCCGATCAGCTGGTCCCGGAAGAGACTGAGGTAGATCGAGTACCCGATGGGTGCCAGGAAGACGAGGGTGAACACCGCCACGAACGGGCCTATGAACCCCCATCCCGTCCAGGAGCGGCGGTCCCTCTTCGCCGCGGGCCGGGCCGGGGCGCGCTTGGCGGCCACCGGCGGTTCTAGGGTCGTCATTGTCGTGCCTCGCTCGTCCGTCTCGGAACCGGCGCTGGTCCGCCGCCGCCCCGATGTTTACGTAAACATCTCCCTCCGCGGGAGCCCCACGAGAGGTCCACCGGCTGTTATGTTTACGTAAACATCTGATGGCGGCATGTCTACACCGCTCCCCCGACGCTGGTCAAGGTCGTCGGGCGCAACAGTGGACCGGAGAGCGAGGATTGACGGGTGGACACAGCTGACGGCACCTCGGCCGAGCCGGCGCGGGCACGGGCGCGCACCAGGAAACGGGCCGCCCGCCGCACCCAGAGCGCCTCCATGGCGGACGTCGCCAGGGTCGCCGGAGTGTCCTCGCAGACCGTCTCCCGGGTGTCGAACGGCTTCCCCGGTGTCAATGAGGAGACGCGGCGGCAGGTCCTCGCGGCGATGAAGGAGCTGGGCTACCGGCCCAACAGTGCCGCCCGGGCCCTCAAACGCGGCGAGTTCCGCACCATCGGCGTCATCACCTTCGGCCTGTCCACCACGGGGAACGTCCGCACGCTGGAGGCGATCGCGACCTCGGCGGCACACGAGGGATACTCGGTCACCCTGCTGCCGGTCGCTGTGCCGACGCAGGACGAGGTGCGCGGAGCGTTCTCGCGGCTCGGTGAACTCGCCGTCGACGCCGTCATCGTCATCCTCGAAGTGCACCTCCTCGACGCGTCGACCCTCTCCATGCCGCCACACGTCCAGGTGGTCGTCGCCGACTCCGACGCGGGCGACCGCTACACCGTGGTCGACACCGACCAGGCGGGCGGCACCCGGACGGCCGTACGGCATCTCCTGGACCTCGGGCACCGCACGGTCTGGCATCTGGCCGGCCCCGAGGGCTCGTACGCGGCGCAGCGCCGCACCGATGCCTGGCGCGCCGAACTCCTCGCGGCCGAGCGGACCGCGCCGCCCCTGGTGCGCGGCGACTGGTCGGCGGAGTCGGGCTACCACGCCGGGCTGCGAATTGCCCAACTGCCGGACTGCACTGCGGTGTTCGTGGCCAACGACCAGATGGCGCTGGGGTTGCTGCGGGCCCTGCACGAGAGCGGTCGCAGGGTGCCCGAGGACATCAGCGTGATCGGCTTCGACGACATCCCCGAGGCGAGCTCGTTCCTGCCGCCGCTGACCACTGTGCACCAGGACTTCGCCGAGGTGGGGCGGCTGTGCGTGGAGGGCGTACTGCGGCAGATGCGGCAGGACGCGACGGAACACGGGACGACGCTGGTGCCGACGCGGCTGGTCGTGCGGAAGAGCACGGCGCCGCCGCGGTCGTGAGGCGGCGCGGGGAGGGCTGCGGAGGCGATGTGGGGGTGCCCTTCGGAGACCTGGGGGAGTGTCCTTCGCGCCATGCTGCGGGGCGCCGGACGGAGTCGTGGCAGGCCCGGAACGCGGAGGTGGTCGCCGACCGGTCCCCGTGACGGAGACGGTGTGGCTGTTGCGCGAACGCGGAGCCGGTTGGTCCGAGCGGCCGCCTGACCGTTTCGGGTGCATTGCCCGAGCGGCACCTGTGGGTCGTTGTCGGACAGTGCGCGCAAAAGCGGCCTCAGGCCTGCGGTTCGCCGGATTTTGTCTCCCTGTCCAGGACCAAGCCGGCCTGGAGGATTATAATTCTCGCGCCTGTCCCCACAGCACAACTCCGGAGCGTCACACCATGCGATCTCCTGGTGGCACCTCGCCCAACCCTCCCCACACCACACCGCTCGCAACTCCCCGGATGCCTGACCCCCGCGCGTGGTGAGACCCCTGCGGGGCCGCACCGCTGAACTCCGTGACCTGACCGACGCGTTGTCCGCCGCGGCTTCGGGCAGCAGCGGGACCGCGCTGATCCTGGGCGACCGCGGGTACGGCAAGACCCGGCTGGTGGAGGAGATGCGGAGGCTGGCGGAGGAGCGCGGCTTCCTCGTGGATCCGCCCGGCTGGTACGAGACCGGCAGCGGGCAGAGCCGGCTCGACCGCCCGGTCCTGACGGTCCTGGACGACCAGATGCCGGGCGCCGAACCGGTCGAGTTCGCCAAGGTGAAGACGGCGCTGGAGGCAAGCCGGGACGAGCCGCGGCTGTGCCTGATCACGTTACGCAAAGGCACCTACGGACTGGACGGGCACCGGTTCGTCTCCGCGCTGGAGGCGGAGAGCTGCACCCGGGTCGAACTCGGGGCACTCGACGCGGAGGCCGTCCAGGACATCCTGACCGACAACTTAGGGGCCCCGCCGGACGCCGACCTCCTGCGGCTCGCCGACACGGCGGCGGGCAGCCCGCTGTACGTGGAGTCCCTGGCCCGCGGTCTGATCGAGGACGGGCAGGTGGTGATCAGACAGGGCACCGCCATACGCCGGAGCGGCGCCGTGCCGGACCGGCTGCAGACCATGGTGACCTGCCAGCTCAACGAACTCGCCCCAGAGGCCCAGAACTTGGTACGGGCTGCCGCGGCCCTGGGCCCCGTCTGCGGCGTCGACAGACTCATCGCCGTCTTCACCGGGCCCGCCGCCCGGCTCATGGCCGACATCCAGCAGATCGTCGACGCGGGCATCATGGAACGCCGAGGCGACGAACTCGTGTTCCGGCATGAACTGATGCGCTGGGCCATCGCTGAGACGACCCTGCCCGCCGTACGCGAAAGGATGGTCGAGGAGGCCACGTCGGGGCTGCTCGGCGGCCTGGGTCGGCAACCGGTCCTGCGCTCGACGGATCCTCGGCCCACCGCCGCGCCCCCCGCGCGGCCGACAGCTCCCGACCCGTCCGCGGAGCGGAGCGCCGATCTGCCCCGCCAGATCTACACCGGCATACTCGACGGCCGGCTGGACGATGTGCACGAACTGGCCATCTCGCTCCTCGGCACCTGCCGGCCGTTCGGGGACACGCCTGCCCGGATCAAGGCACTGCTGGCCCTCTCGCTCTGTGCCCGGCTCGGCGGCCAGCCGTCCGCGGCCCTGCGGCGCAGCCGGGAGGCCGCCGCCCTGACCCTGGGGATTCGCGGCCGGGATGATTTCCTCCACCTGGCTCCCCTCAGCGCCCTGGAACTCACCTGGCTCGGCGAGTCCACGATCGCCCGGTGGCTGCTCCAGTGGGCCGAGACCCATGAGGAGTACCGGACAGACCCCGCCCCGTACCACCTGGCGCAGCTCGCCGAGGCACAACTGCTGGTTCTCGAAGGCCGGTTGGAGCAGGCAGCCCGAACGGCCGAGGCCGTCATCGACTGGGCGATCGCCAGTAGGCACGACGTGGTCCTGCCACACTGCTGGGCGATCCGGGCCCTGGCCGCCCTGCGGGCAGGGGAGACGCACATCGCGGAACACATGGTGGCGCGTTACCGGGGGAGCGAGCGGAGTGGCCTGGGTGTGTGCAGCGCTCTGCCTGCGTGGGCCGCCCTGCAGACGACGGTCGAACGGGACGGTCCGACGCACGGGATCGACCTGCTGCTCGGGCGATACGGATACCTCGTCGACTCACCCGCGCTGTTCGTGGAGGAACCGGGCGCGGCAGCCTGGATGGTACGCATCGCGCAGGCGGCGGGCGCCTACACGGTGGCGAGGGAGGCGGTGGCCGCCATCCGGCGACTCGCCGACGCGAACCCCGACTTCGCGCCGGTCGTCGCGTCGGCGGTGCATGCCGAAGGGCTCCACAGTCAGGACCCCCACCTGCTGACCGAGGCCCTGCACGCGCACCGCGATCCGTGGGCGGCGGCCTGGGCCGCCGAGGACCTGGCCGGTCTGCTGGACCGCACGGACAGACCTGGCCGGCTCCCCGTCGTCCTCCATCTGGCCAGAGCCCATCTCGGATTCGAGAAGTCGGGGGACGCGCTCCGGGCTGCCAGGGCAGGCCGCCTGCTGACCGGCCTCACCACGGCGCAGCCCGTGCAGACCGCCTCCGGTCCCGCCATCGCCCGCCAGCCCCTGTCCAGCTCCGAGCAGGCGGTCGCCGATCTGGTGGTGCAGGGTATGACGAACCGTCAGGCAGCCGGTCGGCTCGACCTCTCGCCGCACACCGTCAACTTCCATCTCCGCAACGTCTTCCGGAAGTTCGGCATCAGCTCCAGGGTCGAACTCGCCCGCCTGTACCAGAGTCCCAGGGTGGGCAGGACACCCTCGGGCCCGTGACGCCTGCCGGTCACGGTACGCGTACGGCGCCGCGGCCCCGGACCCGGACATCGGGTACGGGGTCACGGCTGGGGCGAGGCGGGGCAAGGTCAGGCGGACGGGTCAGAGGCAGGCCGCAGCGCTGTGCAGGTTCTTCGCGGCCAGGGCCAGGCCCTCGGTCTGCGAGTAGGCGGCGTCCTCGTGCTCGATGTTCACGGCCATGTCCGGGTCGATCTCCGCGAGGGCGCGCAGGAACTCCGTCCAGAAGGGGACGTCGTTGCCGAGGCCCACGGCGACGAACTTCCATGCCGGGTTCGCGGGCCAGGCGTTGCACCAGAAGCCGTAGCCGGTGGGCACCTTTCCGACCGCGTCTGCGGGCACGCGCGTGAACGACGTGTCCAGGACGCCACGGATGTCGGCGCCCGGGCAGAGCGTCGCGTCCTTCGCGGCGGCGTGGAACACCAGCGGACCGAGCCACTTGATGGAGGCGACGATGTCCATGCCCTGCCACATCAGGTGGGAGGGGTCCATCTCCGCGCCGACGTTCGTCAGGCCGCCCGCGTCGACGAGCCGCTTGAGGGTGACCGGGGAGAAGACGACGTTGTGCGGGTGCATCTCGATGGCGACCCGGACGTTGTTCTCCCGGGCCAGGGCGTCGATCTCCTGCCAGAACTCGACGGCCACACCCCATTGGTAGTCCAGGACGTCCATGTAGACGCCGTCCCACGGATTCACCACCCAGGACGGGTATTTGGCGTCCGGGTCGGAGCCCGGGGTGCCGGACATCGTCACCACGTGCCGGACGCCGAGCAGGCCCGCGAGCCGGATCGTGCGGCGCAGGTCGTCGGCGTGCTTCGGGCCGACCCCCGGCAGCGGGTTGAGCGGGTTGCCGTTGCAGTTGAGACCGGTCAGCTCCATTCCCCGGTCGGCGAAGCCCGCCAGGTACTCCTCGCGTGCGGTGGCCGAGGACAGCAGCAGGTCGACCGGGCAGTGCGGGGAGGGGATGAAACCGCCGGTGTTGACCTCCACCGAGGTCAGACCGTTCTCCTTGAGGATGTCGAGAGCCTCGGGGAGGGTGCGGTCGTGCAGACAGGCGGTGTAGGCGCCGAGCTTGAGGGCCATGTGGATGCTCCTTCGATACGTACGAGTGCGGGGGTCAGACGGCGGGCGGGACCGTGACGGCGGCGCCGCCGGTGCGTGAGGACTCGACGACCGCGTGGATGATCTCCATGGTCCGCAGCGCGTCGGCGAAGCCGGCACAGGCCGGCAGCGGGTCGGCGACTCCCGCGACCTGGTCGAGGAACGCCCGGGCCTGGTAGGTGAAGTTGTCGGCGTTGCTGGCACCCACGCCCGGCGCCTCCATCGGGACCCCGCCCGCGAAGTACGGCAGCTGCGGACCGGCGATGACCTGCCGGGCACCGCGCGTACGGGCCTCCGGCTGCGCGTCGTCGAAGAGGTACTCGGCGGGCCGGTGCTGGTCGAACGCGGCCCGGCCGCCGAGTCCAAGGATGTCGAAGGCGAGCCCGTTGGGCAGGCCGAAGCCGGTGCGTGTCACCGAGAAGGTGCCGACGAGCCCGGACTCGAAGCGGGCGGTGAAGGACGCCGTGTCCTCGTTGTCGACCTCGCCGAACTCGTCGGAGACGGGAGCCGAGTTGTGCCCGACGACCGCACCCAGCGGCAGCGGACGCTTGGGGATCTGCGTCGACAGCGAGGCACCGGAGACCGCCGTGATGGATCCGGCGACGTACTCGGCGGCGTCGATCACGTGCGAGCCGATGTCCCCGAGCGCGCCCGAACCGGGACCGCCCTTGAACCGCCAGCTCAGGGGACCGTTCGGGTCGGTCGCGTAGTCGCACCAGTAGCGCCCGCTGAACAGCGAGAGATCACCCAGCTCACCGCGCCGGACGTGCTCGCGGATCGCGGCGATGCCGGGGGAGCGGCGGAAGGTGTAGCCGACGGCGGTCACGACGTCGGCGGTGCGCTCCAGCTCGACCATCGCGCGGGCGTCGTCGAGCGAGCCTGCCAGCGGCTTCTCGCACAGCACGTGCTTGCCCGCGGCGACCAGCGCCTCCGCGATCGAGCGGTGCAGGGAGTTGCCCACGACGATGCTCACGGCGTCGATGGTCGGGTCCTCGGCGACGGCCTCCCAGCTCGGGAGCGCCTTGTCGTATCCGTAGCGGCGGGCGGCATCGTCGGCGAGTGCGACGTTGGCGTCGGCTATCGCGGCCAGCCGGACCGGCGGCAGACCGGCGCCGAAGACCGTGTTGACGTTGCGGTAACCGGCGGCGTGGCTGCGGCCGGCCATACCGGCGCCGATCACCGCGACGGAGATGGGCTTTCCCGAGGTGGTCATGGGGGGTGCCTTTCGAAGAGTCCCTCTGGGGGAAGGTCAGCTGGAGGTGGGGAAGTTGAAGCCGGCGGCGAGCTGCTGGGCGGGCTGCGGCCAGCGCGTGGTGACGACCTTGGGGCGGGTGTAGAAGCGGATGCCCTCGGGGCCGTGCACGGGGGAGTCGCCGATGAGGGAGTCCTTCCACCCGCCGAAGGAGTAGTACGACATGGGCACCGGCACCGGGACGTTGATGCCGATCATGCCGACCCTGACCCGGCGCTGGAACCGGCGCGCCGCCTCACCGCTGCCGGTGAACAGGGCGGTGCCGTTGCCGTACGGATTGGCGTTGACGAGGTCGATGGCCTCGTCGAGCGAGTCGACCCGGACGACGGCGAGCACCGGTCCGAACAACTCCTCCTTGTACGCGTCCATCTCGACGGTGACCCGGTCGAGCAGGGACGGTCCGGTGAAGAAGCCCTCCTCGTGACCGTCGACCTTCAGCCCGCGTCCATCCACGACGACGGTGGCGCCCTGCGAGGCCGCGACCCCGACGGCGTTCTCGACGCGCTCCTGCGACGCCCTGGTCACGAGCGGCCCCATCTCGGTGTCCGACGCATCGCCGGGCCCGACCCTGACGTCGCGGGCCTTGCGCTCCAGCACCTCGACGAGGGAGTCGGCGACGTCGCCCACGGCCACGGCGACCGAGACGGCCATGCAGCGTTCGCCGGCCGAGCCGTAGGCGCCGGCGGTGATGTGGTTGGCGGCGAACTCCAGGTCGGCGTCGGGCAGGACGACGGCGTGGTTCTTGGCGCCGCCGAGAGCCTGGACCCGCTTGCCGCGCGAAGTCGCCTGCTCGTGCACGTACTTGGCGATCGGCGTCGAGCCGACGAAGGACACGGCCTCGATACCGGGGTGGGCGAGGATCGCGTCGACGGCGTCCTTGCCGCCGTGCACGACGTTGAAGACGCCGTCGGGCAGCCCGGCCCTCCGGTACAGCTCGGCCACGAAGTTGGCGGCGGACGGGTCACGCTCGCTCGGTTTGAGGATGAAGGTGTTGCCGGTGGCAATGGCGATGGGATGCATCCAAAGGGGCACCATGGCGGGGAAGTTGAAGGGCGTGATGCCCGCGACGACACCGAGCGGCTGCCGGAAGTCGTGCACGTCGACACCGCGCGACACCTGGTCCGAGAAGGACCCCTTCAGTACATCTCCCAGCCCGCACGCGAACTCGACGACCTCCCGGCCGCGGGTGATCTCGCCGCGCGCGTCGTCGACCGTCTTGCCGTGCTCGGCCGAGATGATCCGGCCCAGCTCCTCCTCGTGCTCGACGAGCAACTGCCGGAAGGCGAACATGACTTGGGTGCGCTGTGCGAGCGACGACTGCGACCACGTCTCGAACGCGGCGGAGGCGGCTTCGACGGCGGCATCGACCTCGGCGGCGCCGCCGAGCACGACCCGCGCCTGCTCCTGGCCGGTGGCCGGGTTGAACACCGGCGCGGTACTGGGGTTCGCCCCGGTGACCGGGGACCCGTTGATCCAGTGCTGGATGGTTGTCACGTGAGGGTGTCCTTACAGGTAGTGGCGCTGGTCGAGCTTGTGGGAGGCGTACGTCTCGTACGCGGCGCGGGTGGAGTCCAGAGCCGAGGTCTGGGCGACGGGGACGTCCCACCAGCCGTGGCCGGGCGGGTTCGGCCCGTACAGATCGGTCTCGACGTGTACGACGGTGGTGCGGGTGGCCGTCTTCGCCTTCTCCATCGCCGCACGGAACTCGTCGACAGAGGCGGCATGCAGGACGTCCGCACCGAGCGAGGAGGCGTTGGCGGCGAGGTCGACGGGGAGGACGTCGCCGTCGAGTCGGCCCGAATCGCCGTTGCGGTAGCGGTACTTGGTGCCGAACCGCTGCGAGCCGAGCGACTCGGAGAGCGCCCCGATGGACGCGAAACCGTGGTTCTGCACCAGGACGACGATGACCTTCAGCCCCTCGGAGACCATGGTCACGATCTCCTGAGCCATCATCAGGTACGAGCCGTCGCCCACGAGGACGACGACCTCCCGCGTCGGATCGGCCATCTTTGCGCCGACGCCGGCGGCGACCTCGTAGCCCATGCAGGAGTACGCGTACTCGACGTGGTAGGCCTTCGGATCCCGGGCCCGCCACAGCTGTTGCAGGTCGCCGGGCATGGAGCCGGCCGCGTTGATGACGACGTCACGGTCGCCGAGGACGTCGTTCAGGGCACCCAGGATCTGGGTCTGGGCGGGGAGGTGGCCGGTGGAGCGCTCCGGTGCGAAGCACTCCTCCTCGATCTCCCTGGTACGGGCGACGAGTTGACGTGTCCGGTTGCGGTACTCCGGGTCCACCTCCCAGTCCGTGAGCGTGCCTGCGAGAGCCTGAAGGCCGAGGCGGGCGTCCGCGACGAGGGGTTCGGCGGAGTGCTTGACGGCGTCCAGGCGGGCCACGTTGAGGTTGACGAACGTGACGTCCGGGTTACCGAAGACGGTGTGGCTGGCGGTGGTGAAGTCGGAGTACCGGGTGCCGATACCGAGGACGACGTCGGCATCGCGGGCCAGCTCGTTGGCCGCGTACGAGCCGGTAGAGCCGAGGCCCCCGACCGCGTACGGGTGGTCCCACGGCACCGCACCCTTGCCGGCATGGGTGTCGGCGACGGGGATGCCGGTGGCCTCGGAGAAGGCGCGCAGCGCGGTCTCGGCGCCGGAGTAGACGGCCCCGCCACCGGCGACGATCAGCGGCCTGCGGGCGCCGCGCAGCAGACGTGCGGCCCGCTCGACCGCCGCCGGCTCGGGCACCGGACGGCCCACGTGCCAGACCCGCCGCCGGAAGAACGCGGCGGGCCAGTCGTAGGCCTCCGCCTGCACGTCCTGCGGCAGGGCGAGGGTGACGGCGCCGGTCTCCACCGGGTCGGTGAGCACCCGCATCGCGGCGAGCGCCGCCGGGATCAGCTGCTCGGGCCGGGATATGCGGTCGAAGTACTTGGATACGGCGCGAAAGGCGTCGTTGACGGTGACGTCCCCGCCCCGGCTGTCCTCCAACTGCTGGAGGACGGGGTCGGCGGCGCGGGAGGCGAACATGTCGGACGGCAGCAGCAGCACCGGGATGCGGTTGGTGGTGGCCAGCGCGGCACCGGTGATCATGTTGGTGGACCCGGGCCCTGTCGACGCCGAGCAGGCGAAGGTGGCCAGCCGGTCGCGCATCTTCGCGTAGGCCACCGACGCGTGCACCATGCCCTGCTCGTTGCGGGCCAGGTAGTAAGGGAGATCGGCCTCTCCCGTGGTGGCGGCCTGCAGCAGCGCCTGCCCGAGACCGGCTACGTTGCCGTGCCCGAAGATGCCCCACACACCGGGGATCAGCCGCTGCTCCTGGCCGTCGCGTTCGCTGTACTGGTTCGCCAGGAAGCGGACCAGGGCCTGGGCGGTGGTAAGCCGGATCGTTTGCATCAGTCGTTCCCCTCGGCGCCGAACGGCAGCCGGTCGTCGATGTCCTGCGCGTCCCAGGTCGTGCGCACCCACCCGTGGGCGGGGTCGTCGCAGATCAGCCAGGCGCGGTCCTGACCGGGACCCGCCATGACGTTCAGGTAGTAGAGGTCGTAGCCGGGTGCGGCGATCGACGGGCCGTGCCAGCCGTGCGGGATCAGCACGGTGTCGCCGGAGCGGACCTCGGCGAGCACGTCGATCGGCCGGTCCTCGGTGCCGTACACCCGCTGGTAGCCGAAGGCCTGCTCACCGCCGTCGACCTGGAAGTAGTAGATCTCCTCCAGCTCCGACTCGACCGGGTTGCCCGCCTCGTCCGTACGCGCCTCGTCGTGCTTGTGGGGCGGGTAGGAGGACCAGTTGCCGCCGGGCGTGAGGACCTCGCAGACGAGGAGCTGCCCGGCCTCGAAGGTGCCCGGCAGGCAGTAGTTGTTGACCTGGCGGGAACAGGCGCCGGCGCCGCGCAGTTCGACGGGCACGTTTTCCTTGGGCCCGTACCGGGCGGAGAGTGAGCTCCGCCCGGTACGGGCTGAGGGCAGCGCGAACGTCCCACCGTCCGCGCTGCCGATCAGGGCCTCCGACTCGCGGGGGAGATACGCGAAGTCGGTGGTCGTGGCGAACACGCCTGTCCGCCCGGCGAGTTCGAAGATCGTGCCGTCCGTGGTGACGGTGCAGGAGCCCGTCAGCGGCAGGACCAGGAACTCGGAGTCCCGGGTGGACAGGGCGTGCGCCTCGCCCGGCCTCAGGGTCAGGATCCTGAGGCCGGAGTATCCCCAGCCCGCCGACTCGGGCGTCACCAGGAGGTCGTAGGGTCCGTCGGCCGAACTCCCCGCAGGGAGGTGGTACTTGCCCGTGTCGCTCACAGCAGGCTCACCGCCTTGTCCACCGCCCCGGCGACATCGCCATTGGACGGGTAGAGCAGTGAACGGCCCACGACCAGACCCTGCGCGGTCGGTTGCTTGAGCGCCCTGCCCCAGGACGCGAACGCGGCGGCGGCATCCTTGACCTCGCCGCCGAGCAGCAGTGCGGGGAGCGTGGAGGCGGACAGCACGCGCTCCATGTCGTCCACGACCGGCAGCTTCAGCCAGGTGTAGGCGGTACGCCGGCCCAGACCCGAGGCGATACTGACCGACTTGACGACAGCATCCGTCGAGAGGTCGTTGCGGACCTTCCCGTCCTGCCAGGAACTGAGGAACGGCTCGACCATGGCAATGAGTTGACGGTCGTTCAGCTCGTTGACGGCACGCGCCGTGTTCTCCAGCGCGGACGGCGTCGCCGGGTCGTCGAGTGCGATCCGGGTGAGCATCTTGCCGCCGTCGAAGCCCATCGCGGCGATCGTCGACGCGTCGTAGCCGGTGAACCGGTCGTCGATCTCGTAGACGGACCCGGCCAGTCCGGCGCGGTTCATGGAACCGAAGACGCTCTTGCCATCCAGTACGCCGAGCAGAAGAAGGTCTTCGAGGATGTCGGCGGTGGCCAGCACCCCGGTCACTCCGGGCCGTTCCAGGGCGGTGCACAGGCGGTCGAGGAGTTCGAAGCGGTCGGCCATGGCGTTGGGGTCGCCGCCCACGCCGTTGGCGCCGCGCGCGGGATGGTCGGCGGCGATGATCATCGCCCTGCCGTGCTCGCCGAGCAGCGAGGCGGCCCTCACCCGGCGTTCGGCTGCCACCGCGATGGCGCCGGGGTCGCCGACCCGGGCTGCCACGATCCGGTTCACGTTGTCGGACAGCACGTCGTCACACCTTTCCTTGGACGGCGGAGGCGGTGATGGACGCCTCGCGGAGCTTGGCCTCGACCTCGGCCTGGGTCGGCATGGCGTCGGAGCAGGCCAGCCGGCCCGCCACGATCGCGCCGGCCGCGTTGGCGAAGGAGACCGCGCGGCGGGTGTCCCAGCCGGAGAGCAGGCCGTGACACAGGGCGCCGCCGAAGGCGTCACCGGCGCCGAGTCCGTTGACGACGTCCACCGGGACCGGCGCGATCTCGGCGGCCGAGCCGTCGCGCCCCATG
This sequence comes from Streptomyces sp. NBC_00576, assembly GCF_036345175.1. NCBI lineage: Bacteria > Bacillati > Actinomycetota > Actinomycetes > Kitasatosporales > Streptomycetaceae > Streptomyces > Streptomyces sp. NBC_00576. The sequence goes on from NZ_CP107780.1 coordinate 9,602,419, forward strand.
GCCAGCACGCCCTTGGGGCCCTGCTTGACCACGGCCAGCTCCACGCCGGCCGCCAGCAGCGCCTTCGCGGCGGCGTACGGCTCGCGCTCGCCGGTGGCGACCTCGCATTCGTCGAGGTTGCCGACCGCGACGGTGGTGTGGCGCAGGGCCTCGGCGTAGTACGCACGGGCGTCGGCCGGGTTGCTCCAGAACATCGGCCGCCAGTCCAGGTCGAACACCGTCGGCCCCGACTTCTCCCGGTGCGCCAGCGCGGCGAGGGTGGCCGAGCGGCTCGGCTCCTCGCTCAACCCGGTCCCGGTGACCCAGAGGATCCGCGCGTCGCGCACGGCCTCCAGGTCCAGTTCGTCCGGGCGGATGTCCAGGTCGGGGGCCTTGGGGAGGCGGTAGAAGTACAGGGGGAAGTCGTCCGGCGGGAAGATCTCGCAGAACGTCACCGGCGTCGGCGCGATGTCCGACGTACCGACGAAGCGGGTGTCGACGCCGTAGCCCTCCAGGGCGGTGCGGACGAAGTCTCCGAAGGGGTCCCGGCCCGTCTTCGTGATCACGGCCGCGGAGTGTCCGTAACGGGCGGCGGCCACGGCGACGTTGGTGGGGCTGCCGCCGAGGTACTTGCCGAACGAGGTGACGTCCGCCAGTCCCACGCCCGTCTGGAGCGGATACACGTCCACTCCCACTCGGCCCATGGCCAGGACTTCCAACGGCATGACACGGTTCCCTACTTGAGGCGGCGGAGGTGGACTTAAAGCGCTTTAAAAATGCCTTCGACTGAGGACAATGCCTGCCCTGAAATGTCATGTCAATAGATTGTCGCGACAAAATGTGACGGGTGACCGCTCGTGGCCGGACGGCACGCACCGCCGGACTGATGGAGGTGCGTGCCCCAGTGGTGGCGGCCCGTCAGGAGCGGGCGGCCAGGTACTCGTCGATCTTCTTCCGCATGAAGACGGAGGACTCCTTGGCCCGTTCCTCCCAGGCGAAGACGCACGCAGTGAGGGTGCCGTCGAAGCCGATCGTGCGCAGGGCGTCGAAGAGTTCGTCGAAGTCGACCTCGCCCTCCCCGATGTCCAGGTGTTGGTGGACCCGGGCAGTGGTGCCGGGCGGGTTGAGGATGTAGCGGTTGCCCGACGACGCGTTGTGGTCGAAGACGTCCGCCAGGTGGACGTGGGTGAGCAGGTCGCCCGCGTACTCGATGATCCCGGGGGCGTCGTTGCCGATGTGGAAGGTGTGCGGGGCGCAGTAGAGGAAACTGACGTTGGGGTGGTTGATGCCCCGGATCAGGTTGACGGCGTCGAAGCCGTTCTCGATGAAGTCGTCCGGGTGCGGTTCCAGGGTCAGCTTGATGCCCTCGCGCTCGAACGCCGGCAGCAGGTCGTCCATCGACTTCCAGAACTGCGCCTCACTGCGGTCCGGGTCCTCGGGGCGGCCGTTGAACTCGGAGATCATGCTGTCCACGCCGAGATCCGAGGCGATCTGGATGGCACGCCTCCAGTACCGTACGGCGGCCTGCCGGGCGTCCTCGTCCGGCCCTGACCACCGGAACAGGGGCAGTACGGAGGAGATGCCGACGCCCGCCGCATCCAGCGCCTTGCGGAACTTCCGCACGGTCGCGTCATCGACGCGTGGGTGCCGGAAGAAGGGGATGAAATCCTCCCGGGGGGAGAGCTCGATCCATTCGTAGCCCAACTCGGCGACCACAGCAGGCAGTTCAAGGAGCGGGACGTCGCGGATCATATAGGGGTCGAGGGCGATCTTCACGGCGTGTGCCTTCCGGTCACGGGGAGTCGGTGGGGCGTTGCTTTCGCGGTCGTCATGCCGTCTTCCCTTCCGGGGTGGTGGTGACGGGTGTCTGGAGGTCTTCGGCTTCGGGGAGCTTTTCGACGTCGACGCCGCGTACTTGGGCCAGTTCGTGTTTGAGGGCTGCGAGTTCGGCGCCGCCGGCCATGTGGTTGGTGAGTTCTTCGAGGGTGACGTCGCTGCGGGCCGCACTCAACTCCATGGTGCCCAGGCGCAGGACGCTGAAGTGGTCGCCGACCATGTAGGCGTGGTGGGGGTTGTGGGTGATGAAGATGACGCCCAGGCCCTTGTCGCGGGCGGCGGCGATGTATTTGAGGACGACGCCGGACTGTTTGACGCCGAGGGCGGCGGTGGGCTCGTCGAGGATGAGGACGCGGGCGCCGAAGTAGACGGCGCGGGCGATGGCCACGGACTGGCGCTGGCCGCCGGAGAGGGTGCCGATGGCCTGGTCGAGGTCGTCCAGGACGATGCCCATGGCGCGCAGTTCGGTGTCCGCGGTCTGCTTCATCTTCTCGATGTCGAGACGGCGCACGGGCCAGGGGCCCTTGGTCATCTCGGAGCCGAGGAAGAAGTTGCGCCACACCGGCATCAGCGGGACGGTGGCCAGGTCCTGGTAGACGGTGGCGATCCCGGCGTCCAGCGCCTGGCGGGGCGTGCTGAAGTGGACCGGCTCACCGTCGATGAGGAGTTCGCCCTCGGTGTGCTGGTGCAGTCCGGAGATGATTTTGATCAGCGTGGACTTGCCGGCGCCGTTGTCGCCCAGGACGCAGGTGACCTGGCCGGAGCGCACGGTGAGGTTCACGCCGTGCAGGGCGCGGACGTTGCCGTAGGCCTTGCCGGTGGCGCGCAGCTCGACGATCGGCGCGGCGTCCTGGGGCGAACTGTCCTGGGTGAGGGTGCCGTTGGGGGAAGACTCGGCGGGGGAGGTTTCGTTGGTTGTCATCAGTTCACCTCCGGGTCGCCTGGCGGCGGACCCACAGATTGACGAGGGCGGCGACCAGGAGCATCACGCCGAGGAACGCCTTGAACCAGTCCGGGTTCCAGTTGGCGTAGACGATGCCCTGGGAGACCATGCCGAAGATGAAGGCACCGATGACCGAACCGATGGCGGAGCCGTAGCCGCCGGTCAGCAGGCAGCCGCCGATGACCGCGGCGATGATGTAGAGGAACTCGCTGCCGACGCCCTCGCCGGACTGCACGGTGTTGAACGAGAACAGCAGGTGCATGCCCACGAACCAGGCACACGCGCCCACCCCCATGAACAGGGCGATCTTCGTGAAGTTGACCGGGACACCGACCGCGCGGGCGGAGTCCTTGCTGCCGCCGACGGCGAAGATCCAGTTGCCGAACTTGGTGCGCAGCAGGATCCAGGTCGCGATCGCGGCGAAGATCAGCCAGTACACGATGGTGATCTTGAAGTTGACGCCGCCGATGCTGAACTCGGACGCGAAGACCTTCTTGGCCTGGTCGAAGCCGTCCATGTCGGCGATCGAGTCGGACGCCACGTTCCCGGTGAAGATCTTCGTGACGGCGAGGTTGGCGCCCTGCAGGATCAGGAACGAGGCCAGGGTGACCAGGAAGCTCGGCAGCCTGGTCTTGATCAGCAGCCAGCCGTTGAACGCGCCCACCGCCAGCGACACGATCAGCGCGAGGAACACGCCGGTCCACACGTTCATGGACAGCTGGAAGCTGAGGATCGCGGCGGTCAGCGCGGAGGTGGTGACCGCGACGCCGGCGGACAGGTCGAACTCCCCGCCGATCATCAGCAGGGCCACCGGCAGCGCCATGATGCCCATCACGGACGCCTGGTAGAGCACGGTGGCCAGCGCGCTGGTCTCCCGGAAGGAAGGCGCCGCCGCGAAGAAGAACAGGTACACGCCGATCGCGGCGATGAGAGCGCCGACCTCGGGGCGGGCGAGCAGCCTGCGCCCCAGGGACCGCTGGTTGGTGCGGCCGTCCTTGTGAGTGACCGGCGGAGCCGGCGGCGAGGAACTCGCCGCCGGTGCCGTTGTCTGACTCATCGACATCACCGAGTGCCCTTCGCGGCGAACGCGGCGATCTTCTCGACATTGGACTTGTCGACGAACGCCGGGCCGGTCAGCACGGGCTGCTCACCGCCACCGCTGTAGTTGCCGTTGTTCTTGAACAGCCACATCGAGTCGACGGCCAAGTAGCCCTGGAGGTAGGGCTGCTGGTCGACCGCGAACTGGATGTCACCCGACTCGATGGCGGTGATCAGGTCCTTGTTGAGGTCGAAGGTCGCGACCTTTGCCTTGCTGCCGGCCTCGGACACCGACTGGGCAGCCGTGAGCGCGAACGGAGCGCCGAGCGTGACGACCTCGTCGATGGCCTTGTCCTGGTTGAGCTTCGCGGTGATCGTCGACTTCACGGACGGCATGTCGGTGCCGTTGACATAGAGGGTCTCGGTCTTGCCGGTGAACGTCTTCTTCACGCCGGCGCAGCGCTCTTCGAGATTGACGTCGCCCTGGGCCTGGACGACGCACACGGCGTGCTTGGCGCCGGTGGAGTTGAGCTTGGTGCCGAGCGCCTGCCCGGACACGGACTCGTCCTGGCCGAAGAAGGACAGCAGGCCCTGTTCCTTCCACACGCCCAGACCGGCGTTGAATCCGACGACGGGGATGCCGGCGGCCTCCGCCTTGGCGACCACGGCCTTCATGGCGTCGGGCTTGGCGAGGGTGACCGCGATGCCGTCGACCTTCTGGTCGATCGCGTTCTGCACCAGGTTGGCCTGGTCGCCGGCGGTCTCGTCGTTCGAGTAGATGAGCTTGACGTTGTCCTTGGCTGCGGCGGCCTCGGCACCCTTGCGGATGGTGTCCCAGAAGGTGTCACCGGAGGGTGCGTGGGTGACCATCGCGATCGTCATCCGCGGCGTACTGGCCTTGCCCGCCGAGGCATCAGCACCTTCGTCCTCGGACTTCTTGCCGCCGGAACTGCTGGAACAGCCGGTCAGTACCAGGGCGGCTGCCGCGGCCGTGGCGACGACCGCAGCGATTCTGCTGGATCGCGGAAGAAATGTGCGGTTCATGCTTCTGCACCTCGCTGTGCAATGGGAGGGAGAGAGGGTGGGAAACGCGTGGGGGGCGAGTGGGGCAGCGATCCGCGGCTGGGGGATGGGGCCGGGGAGCCGCGACGGGCCTTTGTCAGGGTCGCGGTGAGAACATCAGGACAATTTAAAGCGCTTTAAGTCCTGGTACTATCGGCTCGTTTCACGAACGTGTCAAGGGTGTTGCGCAAGGAGATCTGCCGGGAGGCGCAAGTGGACGAGGCCGGTTCGGCACGCGGCCGGGACGGCGCAAGCAAGCGCCCGCGGCTGGAGGACGTGGCCGCCCGCGTGGGCGTGTCCACCGCGTCCGTCTCCCTGGTGCTGCGCGGAGTGGCCGGCCCCAGCGAGCGCACCCGGCAGCGCGTCCTGAAGGCCGCTGCGGACCTCGGCTACCAGGTCGACCGCACCGCCAGCCTCCTGGCCAGCAGGCGCACCCGGCTGCTCGGCGTCATGGTCGACATCCACAGCCCCTTCCACGCCGAACTGGTCGAGCATCTGCACACGGCCGCCGAGGATGTGGGGTACGACCTCGTGCTCAGCACCCAGACCCGCACCCGCGACGAGCGCACCGCCGTCGAGACGCTGCTCGCCTTCCGTAGCGAGGCCCTGATCCTGCTCGGCCCGACCGCCCCTGCTGACACACTCGCCGCCCTCGACCGCAAGGCGCCCGTCATCGCCGTCGGCCGCCGGATCGCCGGCGCCGAGCTGGACGTCGTACGCAGCGCCGACGAGGCCGGCGTCGGCCAGATAGTCGACCACCTGGTGTCGCTCGGCCACCGCGCGATCACGTACGTCGACGGCGGCAGCGGCGTGATCTCCACCGACCGGCGCCGCGGCTACCGTGCCGCCATGCGACGGCACGGCCTGGACGCGCACATCAAGGTGCTGCGCGGCGACCACACCGAAGCGGCGGGCGAGCGCGCGGCCCGCCACCTCATTGACGGCGATGCGCTGCCCACCGCTGTCGTCGCGTACAACGATCAGTCCGCGATCGGCGTCCTGGCCGCCCTCTCGCGGGCGGGTGTAGATGTCCCGGGCGAGGTATCGGTGGTCGGTTACGACGACGACGCGCTCTCCCGGCTGAGCTGCTTCAACCTGACGACCGTCAGCCAGAATGCGCGTGAGCAGGCCCGGCACGCGGTGACCGCCGCCGTCGAACGCCTCGACCAGGGCCGTACGGAGTCCCGTGAGGTCGTGCTGAATCCGCGTCTCGTCCTGCGGGGCACGACCGCCGAACGCAGCTGACTGAAGTGTCAGAATCTTGACGGTCGCACTTCTGACGAATAGGGGTCGCCGTGCTGCGCTCCGCGGCCCGGTCGGGGCGACCGCCGCGAACCGGATCACGATCGAGGAACGGACCGTCCTGGACACCTGGTTGCGCGGGCGTTCGTGCGAAGCGGTGCTCGGACTCCCCGATCACCATGTGTTCGGCGGTGTCAGCTCCGTCGACGGACCGGCGATCTCCTTGCGGCCGCACGCCAACAACTGCGTGGGTCCGGCCGGGAGTCGGCGCCCTGAACCGGCGCCCCGGGCGCCCGTCGCCGCGCCGCCTGCGGCGAGGTGGGAGGCGCGGTGTACGGAGGGCGGGCGCACGCTCGCCATGGCCCGGATGCCGCTGTTCCGGACGACCCTCGCCTTCCTCGGCATCTGGAACGACTACATCTGGCCCCTGGTTGTCATGATCGACCTGCTGGTACGGCGGGGGCGACGAAGATGTGGCGGCAGCGGACCTCCGATTACCGGAACGCAGCCTGCCCCGTCAGGGCCTGGCCGATCATCAGGGTGTGCATCTCGACGGTGCCCTCGTAGGTGAGGATCGACTCCAGGTTGTTGGCGTGCCGGATCACCGGGTACTCCAGGGAGATGCCGTTCGCGCCGAGGATCGTACGGGCGGTGCGGCAGATCTCCAGTGCGGCGCGGGTGTTGTTGAGCTTGCCGAAGCTGACCTGTTCGGGGCGCAGGCCCCGGTCGTCCTTGGCCCGGCCGAGATGGAACGCCAGCAGGGTGCCCTTGGCCAACTCCAGCGCCATGTCGGTCAGTTTGGCCTGGGTCAGCTGGAAGGAGCTGATCGGACGGTCGAACTGGACCCGGTCGCCCGCATAGGCCAGTGCCGTCCGGAAGGCTGAGCGGGCGGCGCCCATCGCGCCCCAGGCGATGCCGTACCGGGCCTCGTTGAGGCAGGACAGGGGGCCCTTTAGCCCTCGTACCGCCGGCAGGACGGCCGTACCGGGCAGCCGTACGGAGTCGAGGACCAGCTCGCTGGTCACCGACGCGCGCAGCGACATCTTGTGCTTGATGGGATGCGCCGCGAATCCGGGGGTGTCGGTGGGTACGACAAAGCCGCGGACCCCGTCCCCGGTGCGGGCCCAGACCATCGCCACGTCGGCGACCGAGCCGTTGGTGATCCACATCTTGCGGCCGTCCAGGACCCAGTCGTCGCCGTCGCGGCGGGCGGCGGTCCGCATGCTTCCCGGGTCGGAGCCGGAGTCGGGCTCCGTGAGGCCGAAGCAGCCGATGGCGGTACCGGCGGCGAGCCGGGGCAGCCACTCCTCCTTCTGCTCCTCGGACCCGAAGGCGTGGATCGCGTACATGGCCAGCGAGCCCTGGACGGAGACCAGGGACCGCAGTCCGGAGTCGGTCGCCTCCAGTTCGAGACAGGCGAGGCCGTAGTCGACGGCGCTCATCCCCGCACAGCCGTAGCCCTCCAAGTGCATGCCCAGCAGGCCGAGTTCACCGAGTTCCTTGGTGAGCCCGCGAATGTCCTCGACGGCTCCCTGTTCGAACCACTCGGCGATGTACGGCTCCACGCGCCGGTCGCAGAAGGTGCGGACGGTGTCGCGGACGGCACGCTCGTCCGGGGTCAGCAGGCTGTCGATCTCGATGAGGTCGAGCGGATCGGCCGGGCGGCCGGGGTGCGGTGCGTGCATCGGAACTCCAGAGTCGGAAGGCGCGGGGCAGGAGAAGGGGAGGGAGGAGGCCGCCGGTCGGGGGAGTAGGACCGGCGGCCTCCGGCTGGGCGCAGGCCGCTCGCCGCTACGAGCCGGCCGTCGGGCTGATGACGAAGTTGCTGAAGCCGCCGTTGCGCTGGGCGATCCCGCTGATGGCCTCGTTGACCTGGTCCAGCGGATAGACATGGTGTTCCAGCGGGCCGAGGTCGAGCAGTCCCGCCTCCACCAGGTCGGCCATGGCCTGGCCCTCGCCGGAGGTGAACCAGGCCGATCCGATCAGACTCAGCTGCTGGTCCATCATCCGGTGGACGTCGACGGGCACGTCACCGGCGATGGCACCGATGTCCACCGCGGTGCCGCCGCGCGCCAGCGCCCGCATTCCGGCGCGGAACGTCTCGTGCGGGGCGCCCGGGCCGAGCGCGTCGATGTAGATGTCGACGCCGTACCCGTCGGTCTCGTCGCGGATCCACTCGTCGAGCGGGCCGTCGTTCAGGGAGTGCAGCCGCAGCCGGCCGGCCCCCAGCTTGCCGACCTGGTCGAGGAGCCCCTGGTCGCGCCCGGTGCCGTACACGTGTGTCAGGCCCAGGGCGGGGGCGAGGAGCGCGGCGCCGATGCCGAGGGTGCCGCTGATGCCGTTGACCAGGACCGATCTGCCCGGTCCGGCGCCGGCCTTGCGGAGGGCGGAGTACATGGTGCCGAGGTAGCCGAAGCGGGCGGCGGCCTCGAAGGACAGTGCGTCCGGCAGCTTCACCAGGGAGTAGCCGGGCGCGATCATGAACTCGGCGAGGCCGCCCTGATAGCGGTCGAGCAGGCCGAGGGCGGTGGCGGAGAAGCCGAAGTACCCGGCGAAGGCGTAACTGGCGCAGTTGATCGAGTCGTTGTTGCGACACGACTTGCACGACCCGCAGTGGCGGCCCGGGTTGACGTACACCCGGTCGCCCACGGCGAACCCCTCGACGCCGTCACCGACCGCCTCGACGACACCGGCGGGGTCGAGCCCGAAGATCGCGGGGAGGGTCGGCAGGGGGCTGTGCGGGAACCAAGTGGTCCACATGTTCAGGATGTTGGCGAGATTCGGCACGATGTTGACGGCGTGGACGGCCACGCGGACGTCGCCGGGACCCGGCTCGGGGACGGGGAGTTCCTCCAGCCGCATCGGCTCGCCGACGTGGTGCATCCGCGCGGCTCGCATGGTCGCACTCATGGTGTCTCCTGGGTGTGGGTGGTGGAGAGGCCGCCGGTGGCGCCGGCGCCTCTCTCGCGTGCGGGGACGTGGGGGAGGGGGAGGGAGGGATGGGATGCGATGCGCGTGGGGGAGAACCGTGGGTGGAGGTGCGGTGTCAGTCGTCGAGCAGGGTCGTCAGCCGCTGCCGCTGGAGCTTCCCGGTCGCCCCGCGGGGCAGTGCCGGTACGACGCACAGGCGCCGGGGCCACTTGTGCCGGGCGAGCCGGCCGTCGAGGTGGGCGCGGATGTCGTCGAGGGTCGGTTCACCGGCGTCCGGGACGAGGAAGGCGGTCACGACCTCGCCCCAGACCTGATCGGGTGTCCCGGACACCGCGACCTCGACGACACCGGGAAGGTCGGCCAACGCATTCTCGACCTCGGCGGGATCGACGTTCTCACCACCGGTGATGATGGTGTCCTTGACCCGCCCCACGACCTCCAGCCGCCCGCGTACGTCGATGCGCCCCCGGTCCCCGGTGTGGAACCAGCCCCCGGAATCAGCGACGGGCCATGATCCGCCGACGGACCAGTACGACGCCGCGACCGACGGACCGCGCACCCAGATCTCACCGGCCGTACCGACCACGGACACCCCCTGCCCGTCCACGACCGTCAACTCGACGTGCGGGACGGGCCGGCCCACCGCGTCCGTGGGCTCGGAGTACGTCACGCCGGCGCAGGTCTCCGTCAACCCGTAGGAGTCGACGACGCCGATACCGCGCCCGGTCAACTGGTCCCTGGTCGCCGACTGCGCCGGTGCGCCGCCGGACAGGATCCACCGCAACGTCGCCAGGTCGCCGCCGGTGAACCGGGGATGACGGGCGAGCAGGGCCGCCATGGCGGGCACCGCGAAAGCACAGGTCACCCGGTGGTCGCGGACCAGGTCGAAGAACAGGTCCGGATTGAACTTCGGCGCCAGGACCACCGTCCCGCGCCGCGCCAGGGTGTACTGCGGAAGTCCGCCCAGTACGGCGACATGGGCCAGCGGTGTGGAGACGAGAGCGATGTCGTCCGGGCCGACGGGCAGCAGCGACAGCCCGTTGACCATGCTCCACCGCAGGTTGTCGTGGGTGAGGGCAACTCCCTTGGGGCGTCCGGAGGTTCCGGAGGTGAAGGCGATGACCGCGAGGTCGGAGCCGGCCGGAGCGGCGCACTCGGCGGCGGGTGCGGAAAGCTCGTCGCAGGGATGCAGGTCCTCCCAGCCGAGCCGGAACCACGACCCGTCGCCCGGCCGGCTCCCCGGGAACCCCGCGTCCCCGACGACGGCCCGTGGCGAGGTCTCCTCGCACACGACCGTCAGCTCCCCGCCGGCAACCTGCGGATGTACGGGGACCAGCACGGCCCCCATCCTGGTCACGGCGAACAGAGTGATGAGCGCCTCGGGCCGCGCGGCGCCCTGCATCACGACCCGATCCCCCCTGCGCACCCCGAACTTGTCGAGCCGGGCGACCGCGCGCCGGATGGCGAGGTCCAACTCGGCATAGGTCCAGGTCCGGTCGCCGAAGACTAGAGCGGTACGCGCCCCCGCCTCGGCGGCACTTGCCACGAGGTGTGCGCCGAACCAGGTGCTCGTGGGCGCGTCCGTGGCCGCAGGCGTTCCGGTCATGCGCGCACCTCCTCGGTGTGGCCGGCCCGGGTGCGAGGGCCGAGTTCGGGTCGAGCGGGGTCGGTAGGGGGTCTGGCGCGGTCGTCGGGGGTGGGGAGGGCATCGGTTGTGGCCGTGCTCGGTGGGAGGTGTGGGCCGCTCCGGGTGTGCGTGGCCGTGGGTGTTCCGGTCATGTGCGCACGGCCGTGGTGTGGCCGGGCGGGGTGGGCGTGGGCGGGGTGCGCCTCGGTCTTGGCCGCGTTCGACGGGAGGTGTCCGCCGGGCCGGGTGTCCGTGGCCGCAGGTGTTCCGGTCATGCGCGCACCTCCGCTGCTCGTCCCGCCCGGGCGAGGGCGCCCAGAGTGGACCCCGCGAGGTCGGTCGCCGTCACCACGGTCCGTCGTTCCAACAGCCGCCGGGCCGCCAGGTGTTCGGCCGGCCAGTTCAGTGTCTCGACGGCCACCAGCCGGCCCTCCCGGAAGGCGTACGCGGCCAGTCGGCCCGGCGAGTCGCCCGGTACCACACGCACCTCGTCCGTGTTCGTACGCAGCCCGGCGATCTGGAGCTTGACCGCTCCCTGGTCGCTCCAGAACCACGGCAGACTCCGGTACGAGGTCGGGGACCCGCCGACATCGCCGGCACTGTCGGCACCGGCGATACGGCGGCCCACGAGCGTCCCCTGATCGGTGGCGTTCTGCACGGACTCCAGCCGGACCGGACCGTCCGCGTGGGGATGGGGATGGCGGGCGCAGTCGCCCACCGCCGAGACGCGCGGATCGGTGACCGAGCGCAACTCCTCGTCCACGAGCACGCCGTCTGCGACGGCCAGACCGGCGTCCCGGGCCAGTCCGTCCCTGGGGACGGCCCCGATGCCGTACAGGACGAGGTCGGCGGGGAGCTTACCCCCGTCGGTGATCACCCGCCGTACACCGCCGTCTGTGCCCTCGATGGCCCGTACAGCCGTCCCGGTGAGGACGCGGACACCGCTGCTCTCGTGCAACTCCCTTAGTCGTTCCGCCAGTTGAGGGGAGACCGCCCGGCTCAGCAGTCGGTCGGCCAGCTCGACCACCGTCACCCGCGCCCCGCGCGCCACGGCCACCTGGGCCAGCTCGAGGCCGATGAACCCGCCGCCCACCACGACCACGTCCCGTGCCGTCGTCAGCGCCCGGCCGATCAGCAGGGCGTCGTCGAGCGAGCGGAGCGCGTGGACGCCGTTCAGCGTGGCCCCCGGGACGGGCAGCGGCCGGTTGCGCGCTCCAGTCGCCAGGACCAGGTGGTCGTAGGGGACACGCGAGCCCGTGCCGGTGGTCACCGTACGGCCGGCGATGTCGATCGCGGCCGCCTCCTCGCCGAGCCGCAGCTCGATGCCCCGCTCCCGGTAGAAGGACTCCGGCACCAGCGCGACGCTCACCGCATCCCGCTCCGTGTGCGCCTTCTTGGACAACGGCGGGCGCTGGTACGGCAGATGGAGTTCGTCGGTGAGGACGATGACCGGACCCTCGTACCCCGAACCGCGCAGCGCGGAGACGACACTGAACCCGGCCTGACCGCCCCCGACCACCACCACGCCCGCTCCGCTCGCGCCCGTCACACCTGCTCCTCGGGCACGTGGACGAGGAGCCCGTCGAGTGCGTCGGAGAGCTGGATCTGGCAGCTGAGACGGCTGGTGGGCCGGCGTTCGGCGGCGGTGAAGTCCAGCATCTCGTCCTCCACGTCGTTCGGCGGGCCCACCAGTTCGGTGTGCCGGGCGTCGACGTAGACATGGCAGGTGGCGCAGGAGGCGTTGCCGCCGCACTCCGCGACGATGCCGTCGACGCCGTTCGACACGGCCGCCTGCATGAGCACGGTCCCCGGCTCGGCGGTGACCTTGCGCTGAGTGCCGTCGGGCAACTCGAAGATGACGATGGTCATGAAGTCCTCCCGATGGGGACGGCTCAGGCGGTGGGCCAGGCTCAGCTGGTCTGCCAGGTGACGTTCAGCGAGGTGAGCCCCCGGAACACCCAGCCCTCCAGGTGGTCCGCCGGGCTGTCGGTCGGGCGCAGGCCCTTGAGGCGGCCGAACACGAGGGGCCAGGCGAGGGCGCTGACCTCGTGGCGCGCGACCCAGGCGCCCATGCAGAAGTGCGGACCGCCACCGAAGGCGAGATGCGGGTGGTGCGGGCGGTCGACGTCGAACTCGTCCGCGCGCTCGAACACCGACTCGTCGCGGTTGCCCGACGCGATCACCAGCGCCACCCGGCTGCCGGCGGGCAGGGGCACCCCGGCGATCTCGTGGTCCTGGGTGAGCTGGCGCGGGTACATGCCGATCGGGGAGATCCAGCGGGCGGTCTCCTCGAACACCCGCTTCCACAGCGCCGGGTCCTTCAGCACCCGGTCGAGGACCTCGGGGCGGTGCAGCAGTGCCTGGGCGCCCACGCCGAAGACGTCACGCGGCTCGTTGACGCCGCCGCCGATGATCACCTTGACGTTGTTCTGGATCTCGGCGAGCGTCACCGGCCCGTCCGCGTGGACCATGGACGAGATCACCGACCCGTCGGGCTCGCGCCGAACGCGCCCGGCCGTCTCGGCCACCGCTTCCTCGATGGCCCGGGTGGCCCCTTCGGCGCGCAGCCACACGTCGGGATCGTCCGCGTAGTTGCTGTTGCCGGCCATCATCGCCCGCGACCAGTCGGCGATGTCGTCGGCACTCGCGTTGCTCAGTCCCAGGACCAGGGCCAGGTTGGCGGCGGCCAGCGGTTCGGCGAAGTCGCGGATCAGGTCGGCCTCGCCGCGACCGGCGATCCGGTCGAGCAGTTGGTGCGCGGTGCGCTCGAAGGCGCCGGCCCACAGGTCACGGACCTGGCGCGGGCGGGTGGGCGGTTCGGCCGCCGACCGCAGGCGCCGGTGGTCCGGGTCGTCCTCGCGAAGGAGGTTCGGGCCGACCGTGCGCAGCAGCAGCGAGCCCTCCTCCCGGGAACTGAACACCTCGGGCAGCTTCTCCGCGTGGACGATGTCCTCGTACCGGGTGAGCAGATGCCGTCCGACCGACGGCACCCAGGCCAGCGGTGCGGTGCGGCGCAGCTCGCGGTAGGCGGGGTACGGGTCGTGGCGCAGCTCGGCGAGGTCCAGCTCGACGACCGGAGCGCCGGGCGCCGCGGTCGTGACGGCGTTCATGCGGTTCCGCCCGCGCCGATCAGGACGAAGAGCAGCGTGGCGGGCTCGGTGCCGTTCGCCCGCCAGGCGTGGCGGGTGCCGTTCTGTACGACGATGTCACCGGGCCGCAGAATCGTCGTCTCGCCGCCGTCGAGGTCGAGGACCACTTCGCCGCTCAGGACGACGCCGTAGTCGACCGTGGGCGTGGTGTGCATGCCCGGGGCGTCCGGCTCGAACAGCTCGGCGAGGCCGGGTATGGCCTCCAGCTGCTCGGCCGCAGCGGCGGCGGGGTCCCAGCCGGGATCGGCGTAGACACTGCGCGGCGGGAAGGTGACGGTCATGGCGATCGTCTCGCCGGGAGCGGGGACGAAGGACTCCAGGGCGGCCGTCGGGTCGGCGGAGGGTGCGGCGGGCGCCGCCGTGTTCCACACCACGGACCTGGCGAAGCCGGGGGTGTGGGTGTAGCTGAGGGTGCGCGGCGGTTCGCCGTCGCTGACGATCACGGGCTTGCCACTCGGGCTGACACCCGTGACGACTCTACGCACCATGGTTCTCTCCTTTGAGAAGCACTGAGACGGTAAGGCGCACAGCGCCGAAAACGTTAGAGATGTGACAGTAAAGGTGCTGACGATTTTCAGCTTGTTGGCGTCGCAAGGCGCGTGTACGAGGCGCCTGTGCGACCTCGCGGCCGGTCAGTCCACGGCGGGCGGGGTCTCCTGGTTGACCAGCGTACGCAGCAGATGCACCAGCTCACCGAGCTGGTCGTCGCGCAGAATGGCCGTCCAGGCCCGCTCGCGCTCCGTCTGGGCCGCGATGGCCCGTCGCAGCGTGTCCCGGCCCTCCGGGGTGAGCTCGACGATCAGCTGACGCCGGTCCGTCTCGACCCGTGTGCGGGTGACCAGGCCGCTTTTCTCCAGGGTCGCCAGCGCGCTCGAGATGCTGGCCCGCGTGGAGCCGGAGACCCGGCCGATGTCCTGCTGGGCGAGCCCGTCGTAGGCCCACAGGGCGTTAAGGATGCGGAAGCCCGCCCAGGTCAGACCCAGCGGCCGGTGGACGTGCCGTTCGAAGTCCTTGGTGAGCCGGGCTTCGAGGCGGGTGAGGTCGGTGACCATCTCGATCGCGTCGAGGTCCCGTGGATCGGTCGTGCCCAGCTCTCGATGGTGATGGCGCAGGAGCTCCGAGAACTCCCGGGTCCGGCTCACGCCCTCGGTCTCCGGTGCGCGCACGGTGTCGCTCACGATCTCCCGCCCTTCCGTTCGCTTGTACGAGCCGAGTCAGCCGGCGACGACAGGGTTGATCATGGTCCCGACGCCCGTGACCTCGGTCCGCAGGACCTTACCGTCGTTGAGATACAGCCGTGGGGTGCGCCGGACGCCGCAGCCGGCCGGGGTGCCGGTGAAGATCAGGTCGCCCGGCTCGAACGTCACCCGCTTCGACAACCAGGCGATCAGCGCGGGCACACTGAAGATCAGGTCCGACGTACGCCCCCGCTGCACCTCCAGCTCGTCGACCCAGCCGGCGACCTCGATGTCGTCGGGGTCGGCGAACTCGTCGACGGTCACCAGGTACGGGCCGATCGGACTGAACGTGTCGTACGACTTGGGCAGCGTGAACTGGTTGATCGGCTTGCGCCACTGCTCGCGGCGGTCGCTGATGTCCTGTCCGGCGGTGACCCCCGCGACATACGACCAGGCGTCGGCCTCGGCGATGTTCTTGCCGGTCCTGCCCATCACCACGACGAGTTCGGCCTCGAAGTCGATCTTGTCGTACTGCGGCTCCACCACGACGGAGTCGTACGGACCGACCACGGACGAGGCGAACTTGGCGAACACCGACGGCTCGTCCGGGACGGGAATGCCCGACTCCTCGGCGTGCGCGCGGTAGTTGAGGGCGACCCCGATGGCCTTGTACGGCTTGGCGACGCGCCCCAGGTCACGCGGGTCGAACGGTTTCCAGTCCGGCTCGGCGGCACGCTCGGCGAGGGTGCGCAGCTCGTCGTGGCGGGAGAGGTCGGCCAGTACCTCCAGACGCGGTTCGATCGCTCCCTTGCTCGCGTCGGCGATGTCGAGGGCCAGGTCGTCGCGGACGACGACGGGGCGGCCGGCGAGTTGGGCGAGCTTCATGCGGACACTTCCTTGCGGTCGACGGGCTCGGGGAGCGGGAGTGCGAGGTCACCCTCCGTCTGGACCCCGAGGGTGTTGATGACGGAGGCGATGGTGAGGTACTGGCCGACGGTGTAGAGGACGTCGATGATCTGCTCGACACTCAGGTGCGCCGCCAGCCGCTGCCACAACTCGTCGTCGACACCCTGGCGTTCGACGAGGGAGTCGGTGGCGGTCAGCAACACCTGATCGAGTTCGTCGAGCCCCTCCCACGCCCCGCCCGCGGCGGCGAGGATCGTCTCGTCGGTGAGGCCGGCGCGGCGGGCGATCCGGACGTGCTGGTCCCACTCGTACGCGGCCTGCGCACGGGCCGCGATCCGCAGGATCATCAGCTCCCGTGACGTCAGCGGCAGGGTGTTCTTGCCCAGCACATGGTTGCTGAAGACGAGATAGCGACGCAGTGCGTCCTCGTGGTGGGCCAGGGTGGCCCAGATCGTGTAGATCCGGCCGTCCTTGTCGCGGTAGGGCGCCAGGGATGTCAGCGTCTTCTCCTGAAGATCGGCCTCGTGGACGGGCCGGACGCGGGCTTTCTCGGGCACTTGGGCCTCCTCGACTCGATGGCGTCAACGTATTCGTCAGACCCTTGACCGTCAAGGGTCTGACAAATACCGTCTTGCTCATGACGATCCAGAGCCTTGGCTACGTGGGTATCGGTACGCCCGACCCGACAGCGTGGGCGGAGTACGCCCGGACAGTGATAGGCCTCGCGGTCGAGACCTCCGGCCCCGCCGAGCCGGTGCGCCACCGCCTGCGGATGGATCAGCATCCGTTCCGGATGTGGCTGACGGAGGCGGAGACCGGTGGCGTGACCGTCATCGGCTGGGAGGTCCGCGACCCGGCCGCGATCGACGAACTGACCGTGCGGCTCAAGGAAGCCGGGGTCGACGTCGGCGTCGGCACCGACGAGGAGTGCCGGGACCGTGAGGTGACCCGGATGGTGCACTTCACCGGCCCGCTGGGCATCCGTACGGAACTGTTCTGCGGCCGGCGCCTCGCCCCGAGCCAGTTCGTGTCACCGCTGGGCGTCGACTTCGTGACCGGGGAGCAGGGGCTCGGGCACGTCGTTTTGAAGACACCGCACGTCCAGGAGGCCGTCGACTTCTACTGCGACGTGCTGGGCTTCCGGCTCAGCGACACCGCCGACTACCCCTGGGGCACCTTCTACTTCCTGGGCTGCAACCCGCGCCACCACAGCATCGCCTTCATCCGCTCCTACCGGAACGAGGGCACCCATCACATCCTGTGCGAGGTGACCACCCCGGAGGAGGTCGGCCGCGCGCTGGACCGGACGCGCGAACACGACGTCAAGCTCATGGCGACGCTCGGCAAGCATGCCAACGACGGGATGTTCTCCTTCTACATGACCTCGCCGGCCGGCTTCGGCATCGAGATCGGCGCGGGCGGGGTGCAGATCGACGAGAGCACCTGGGTCAGCCGCACCTACACCGCCGACATCTGGGGTCACCACCCTGTGGAGTGACCCTTTCCCGGCCTTCGGTCTTCACCTCTCTCGTCTCGCCCGTCCTCCGACGAAAGCAGCCGCATCCATGCCTCCCATGCTCCAGAGCCAGCTGCAGGGCACCTGGGTCACCCCCGACGCCACCCCCGACACGGCGACCGGCGTCCACGACGCCGTCACCGGCGACCTGGTCTGCCATGTCTCCTCCCAGGGCCTCGATGTCGTCGGTGCCCTGGACCACGCACGGCACCTCGGCGGCCCCGCCCTGCGTGCCCTCACCTTCCACCAGCGGGCAGATCTCCTGGACGCGGTCGGCGCGGCGGTGCGTGCCCGGCGCGAGGAGCTGTACGTCCTGTCGGCGCGCGCCGGCGCCACCCTGCTGGACGCCCGGTACGACGTCGACGGAGGCATCCGCGTCCTGCGGGACTACTCGGCGCGGGCGCGCACCGAACTGCCCGACGCCCCCTTCCTGGTGGAGGGCCCCGCCGAACGCCTTGCGCGGGGCGACGACTTCCTGGGCGTCCATCTCGTGTCTCCCTCGCCGGGTCTGATGCTCCAGGTGAACGCCTTCAACTTCCCGGTCTGGGCCCCACTGGAGAAGCTCGCCCAGGCGCTGCTCGCCGGAATGCCCACCGTGGTGAAGTCGGCCACCCCGACCGCGTACCTCACCGCGCAGCTGGTCCGGATCATCACGGACGCGGGTGTCCTGCCGCCCGGCGCCCTGCAACTCCTCGTCGGCTCCGCCCGGCCGGCGCTCGACCTGCTCCGGGAACAGGACGTCCTCTCCTTCACCGGCTCGGCCACCACCGCCGGCACCCTGCGCACCCACCCGAACCTGGTGGCCCGCTCCGTCCGCTTCAACGCGGAGGCCGACTCCGTCAACGCCATGGTCCTGGCCCCGGACGTACGGCCCGGGACCCCGCTGTTCTCGGCGTTCGTCCGCGAGGTCGTCACCGAGATGACCGTCAAGGCGGGCCAGAAGTGCACCGCGATCCGACGGGTCCTGGTGCCCCGGGAACAGGAGAACACCGTCCTGGAAGCGATCTCGGCCGAGCTGGCCCAGGTGACCGTCGGCAACCCGGCCACCGAGGGCGTCCGGATGGGCGCGGTGGTCAGCCTCGCCCAGCGCGACGACGTACGGCGGGCCGTGCGGGCGATCGCCGAGTCCGGCCGCTTCGTCCACGGCGACCCCGACAAGGTGCGGGTGGTCGACGCCGATCCCGAGCGGGGAGCCTTCCTGGACACCCTCCTCGTCTCCGCGGACCCGGACGCCGCCGCGCCCCACGAGGTCGAGCCGTTCGGACCGGCGGCGACCGTGCTGGCGTACCGCGACACGGCCCATGCCACGGATCTGATCGCGCGGGGCCGGGGCAGCCTCGCCGCCTCCGTGGTCGGCGACGACCTGGTCTGGACCACGGCCTTCGTTCAGGAGGCCGCTCCCTGGCACGGGCGACTGCACCTGATGGACTCGACGAACATGACGCAGACCACCGGTCACGGCTCGCCGCTGCCCGCCCTGCGCCACGGGGGTCCCGGCCGGGCCGGCGGGGGATCGGAGCTGGCGGGAACCCGCGGCGTACTGGACCTCATGCAGCGCACGGCACTCCAGGCCTCACCCCGGATACTCGGCGCCTTCCGGTGAGCGCTGCCATCACGCTGCCCCTCAGGACCCCGCACGCCTTGCCCGCGCTCCGCGCCGGGCGCACGCTGGTCGTATGGCTGCGCACGACGGCCCCACGCTGATCACCTCCGTCCAGCGGGCCTTCCGCCTGCTGGAGGTGGTGAGCGCGCACGAGAACGGGGCGCCGGCCAAGCAGCTGGCACGCGAGACGGAGCTGCCGCTGGCCACCGCCTACCACCTGCTGCGAACCCTGGTCCACGACGGCTACCTGCGGAAACTGGACGACGGCGGGTTCATCCTGGGGGACAAGCTGGGGTCGTTGCAGGTCGCGGGAGGCGGGCAGGCGCTGCTCAGCCGGGTCCGTCCCACGCTGGCCGCGCTGCGGGACGAACTGGCGACCGCCGCCTACCTCACCTTCTACGAGGAGGGCGAGATCAGGGTCGCCGAGATCGTCGACGGTCCCCGGGCGCCCCGCGTCGACCTCTGGGTGGGGTTCGAGGACGCGGGACACGCCACCGCGCTGGGCAAATCCGTACTGCGGGAACTGGACGAGGACCACCGCAACGACTATCTCTCCCGCCACCACCTCAACGACCTCACACCGAGGACGATCACCAGTCGCCCGGAACTGCTCCGGCGTATCGATTCCTCGCCTGTGGCCCCGGCCGTCACGGACCTGGAGGAGTACGCCCTCGGCACGGTCTGTGTCGCCGTCCCCGTCTACCGGGGCGCCACGCTCGGCTCCCTCGGCGTCTCCATGCCGGCGGATCGTCTCGCCCGGCTGCCGGAGATCCGGGAGCGGCTGATCCCGATCGCCGACCGTGTGACCAGGAGCCTCTCGCTCACTATCTGAAAATCCGCTTCTTGTAGCCGCCCCGGTTGATCGCGTTTCCTGGATGCCTGGACGAAACCGGCATTTCGGGGAATCCCCCCGGTACACAGGTGAGGACTGCGGACGGAACATGAGTCAGGCCCGACATCATGGTGGCGACCACAAGCCCGCGCGGACGTTCCGGAACCGCATGGCCGTACTGCCCATCCTGCGCATATTGCCCGTGCTGATCGTCTCCGCGGTCGTCCTCGGCGACCTCGTCGGCGGAGCCGGGACGAACTGGCTGCCGCTGCTCGCCGCCGGGCCCGCGCTGGCCGCCACCACCAACGGTCCGCGCGGTGTTCTGGGCGTCGGCCTCCTCGCCGGGTCGCTCGGCGCGGCACTCGGCACCTGGGACGACATGCCGGCCCGGGAACTGGCCGCCGTACTGTCCGCCCTGGTCGCCGTCACCCTGGCGAGCGGTCTGGCCAGCGCCCTGCGCGGACGCAGGGAAAGGGTCCTCGACGCCGTCCGCTCGGTCGCGGAGACCGCCCAGCACGCTCTGCTCAGCCCCGTACCTGCGACGGTCGGCCCCTTCCAGGTGGCTGTCCGCTACAGCGCGGCGGCGGCCGAGGCCAGTATCGGCGGTGATCTGTACGCGCTGATACCGACGCCGTACGGGGTGAGACTGATCGTCGGCGATGTGCGCGGCAAGGGGCTGCCGGCCGTGGGGACCGCCGCGCTGGTGCTCGGCGTCTTCCGGGAGGCCGCCTACGACGAGCCCGATCTCCTCGCCGTAGTCGACCGGATCGAGCGGAGCCTCGCCCGCAACCTGGGCGCGGACGACTTCGTCACCGCGGTCGTCGCCGGATACCCGAGGTCGGGCCAGCTGGAAGTGGTGAACTGCGGACACGCGCCCCCGCTGCTGGTCCGCGCCTCGGGTGCCCTCACGGCCGTGGAGCCCACGCACCCCGCCCCGCCGCTCGGGCTGCGCGCCCTCACCGGGCACACCCCCGACCTCCAGGTACTGCCCTTCACCGACGGCGACCAGCTCCTGCTGTACACCGACGGAGTCACCGAGGCCCGCGACCGGCGCCGCGCCTTCTACCCGCTCCACGAAGGACTGGCCCGCAACGCCTGTGACGAGCCCTCCCGCACCCTCGACGCGATCCACGACGAACTGCTGGCACACGTGGGCGGCCGGCTCCACGACGACGCGGCGCTGCTCCTCATCCGCAAACCGACGGTCCGGGAAGTGGTGGTTCCCGAACCGTCGGCTCCCAGGACGGCGAGTTCCGGTGCGACGGGTTGCGAAGCGGCCGCTACTCGCCCGAAGGCGCGGTCAGTGTGACGCCGAGCGCCACCGGCGTACCGAAGTTCGGAGTGCCGTCGGCGTTCCAGGTGAACTTCTGTGCCCTGGTGGTGCGGTTCATGTCGCAGCCGCCGGAGGTGGAGTTGTTGGCGTGGTAGACGATCCAGTCCTCGGTCCCGTCGGGCGACTTGAAGAACCCGTTGTGGCCGGGGCCGTAGACGCCGTTGGCGTTGGACCGCTGGAACACCGGGTTGGGTGACTTGACCCAGGAGGAGGAGTTGAGTGGATCGCCGGTTCCGTTGTACGTCAGCATCCCCAGCTTGTAGTCGGGCGTTGAACAGTGGCTCGCCGAGTACACGATGAACGTCTTCCCGCCCCGCTGAAGCACCTCGGCGCCCTCGTTGACCGCGCCACCGACCGTTTCCCAGCCGAGGGTCGGGGTGGACAGCACCCGGCGGGTGCCGCTCGCGGTCCACGGGTTGGACAGCGGCCGGATGAACATGGGCTGCGAACCGTTGTAGAAGGTGCCCAGGAGGTAGAGCTGGCCGTTCAACTGGAGGATGCCCGGGTCGAGTTCCCAGGTGTTGTCCTGGGTCGGGTCGAGCAGGTCGGCCTTGAAGCTGTAGGGCCCCATCGGGTCCAGACCGGCGCTCTCCAGCACATGGATGCGCTGGGTGCCCAGGTCGTACGGCTCCCGTCCGGCCGTGTAGTAGAAGTACCACCGCTTCCCGTTCGGGCCGTCGAGCAGATGGAACTCCGGGGCCCACATCGTGCCGGCCCCGTTGGGCCGGGTGAGGTTGAAGATCACCTGGTCGGTGGCCGTGGCGAGCCCGGCGAGGGTGCTCGCCTTGCGCATGGTGACCGTCGAGTTCCAGGTGGTCGTGGCGAGGTAGTAGTAGCCGTCGTAGTACGTCAGCCAGGGGTCGGGCCCGTGCTGGGACAGCGGGTTGGTGAACGTGTGCGTGCCCGTACCGCCCCCGCTCGTGAAGCCGGGCAGCCGCCACACCCTGCCGTTGGCGGTGGCACACGGCAGTTGCACCAGGCCGGTGTTCGAGGCCGACGAACCGCCGCTCGGCGTCACGCACTTGCCCGAGCTGACGGAGACCAGGTTGAACGTCTTGTCGGTTCCGGAGACCGTTACCGGGACGAGCCGCCACTGCTGGTTCGTCCCGCTGTGGCAGGGCCACTGGATGATCGTGGCGTTGTCCGCCGTAGACGCCCCGTAGACGTCGACGCACTGACCGGACTGCGTGGTGATCGTGTACGTGTCAGACGTCCCCGCGACCGGGGCGTAGCCGAAGTTCTGGTTGGCGCCGGAACTGCATGTGAACGCGCGCAGCTGGGTGGCATTTGTGGTTGAACTGCCGGGCAGATCAAGGCAGTTGCCGCCGTTCTGGTTCGCTCCCGTCGAGCTGAACGTGACGGCGGCGGACGCGGGCGGCGCCACCAGGAGGGCGACCACCATGGCGAGCACGGCGACGAGTACTGCCGTACATCTGGAGCGGGTCATTTGAGGCACATCCCTTCAGGGTCCGTATGCCTTGACTTCGAGGAGACCGAGGGAGCTGCTGCCCGTGCTGGTGAGCAGTACCCGTAGCCGGGTGGTACTGGTGGCGGTGAAGGAGACGGTGTTGTACTGGTTCTTGGCCAGCGGATAGGCGCCGGCGCCCGGCACGTCGACGTAGGCGCTGCCGTTCCAGTACTGGAGCTTCCATGCGGAGGGCATGTCGATGCCCTGGTCGTCGTCGAAGAAGTACACGTCGGCCTTGTTGAGGGTCTTCGCGGCCGGCCAGGTCAGCTCGGCCCACTGCTGGCCCGTCTCCGGCCAGGTCCCCCAGCGCGGGTTCACCGTGTCGTCGGACGAGGGCGGGTCGACGCCGTCGTTGACCGCGGCGACGCTCTCCCAGGCGGAGGTGTACGACGCGGAGGCCGTCGCGGAGGACGCCTGGTTGGCCGGTGGCTGCGGTGGCTGGACGCCGCCCCGGTTGAACACCTTGACCTCGGTCAGGCCCGTCTTGGCGCCGGACGCGTTGGTGGCCAGGACGCGGATGCGCTGGGCGGTGATCGCCGGGAACTGGACGAGGTTGTAGTTGGCGCGTGGCGCGGTCGGGGTCTTGGTCTGGCTCGGGGCGTTCACCCACGAACTGCCGTCGTAGTACTGGATGTTGTAGGCGGACGGTGCCCGGTAGGTCGTACTGGCCGGGCGGCTGTCCTTGAAGTGGAGGCGCACCTCGTTGAGGGTGCGCGCGGTACCGAGGTTCAGCTCGTACCAGTCCTGGCTGTTGGGGGAGCCGCCGGCGCCCCAGAACGGCTCGTTGGTGGGATAGCCGTCGACCGCGCCCGAGACCGAGCTGCCGGCACCGGTGTAGGAGGCCGAAGTGGTCGCCCCGGAGGCGATGTTGGTCAGGTCGGCGGTGAGGTCGACGCCGGCCTTGGCGAGCATGTCGACCATACGGGGGCTGCTCTGGACGACCTGGTTGGGTGCCTGGAGTCCGGCCACCGCCGTGTGATGGGTGACCGTGCCGCTCGTGGTGACGTCACCGGTGGCCGGGTCCCAGGTGAAGGGCACCAGGGAGTTGACGGTGGCGGCCCGGTTGCCGTTGACGTAGATCGAGTAACCCTCCGGGATGCCCGGGTAGCGCACCACTCCGTCGGCCGGGTCGTCCCAGACGATCGACAGGTCCGCGTTGCGGTAGCGGAGGTTGTTGACGGTGAAGTGGCTCCAGCCGATGTCGATCGGCGAGAGCTCCACCTTGGCGTCGTTGCGCGGCCGGAGCCCCGCGACGTCCTCGATCACCGTCCAGTTGCTGCTGCCCAGGATGTTGTGGTGGATCCAGGAACGGTAGTTGATGCTGCTGCCGTTCCAGTCGGCCCAGAACTCGTTGGCGTCGGGCCACTGGGTGTTGCCGCCGACGTACTGCGCCCAGGTGTTCCAGTACAGGAGCTTCTTGTAGTCGGTGGCGTTCATCCACGAGTTGGGGTAGTTGCGCAGCACCGAGGAGTACAGCCGGAACTGCACCGTGGAGTTGATGGTGGAGAAGTTGTTGGAGCCCGGTTCGCCGGCGTCGGCCGCTGCCTTCTTGTCGACCTGGTTGGCCGTGTAGAAGGGGAAGATCGGGTACTGGGCCGGGTCGTCGTACAGCCGCAGGGCCTGCTTGTACGTCGCCGTGTTGGGGACGGCGCCGACCGAGAACGGGTAGTAGTTGTTGATCTCCTTCCAGGGCACCCACTCGTTCGTCGACTTCAACCGGTGCTCGAACAACTGCCGGTTCGGGTTCCACAGCACGTTGACGATGGCGTCCTTGATCTGCGTCGCGAGCGTGCGCATCTCGTTCGCCTTGGCCGTGTTGCCGGTCGCCTCGTAGGCCTGTGCCGCGGCCAGCGCGCCGCTGTACTGGTAGGCGGACTCGGCGCGGTCCATGTTGCCGGGCTTCCAGTGGAAGGACACCGCGTCGGCGTCGTTGCCGGTCAGCGCGCCCCAGTCGTACTCGATGAGCTTGTTGTTGTCGTGGTCGTAGTACGCGAGTTGACCCTTGACGTCGCCCTCCGCGTAGCGCGCCAGGTTGGCGGCGATGGCCGGCTGGCCGCCGTGGAGCTGGTAGCTCTTCCAGGCCGCCTCGGCGATGTACTGGGTGTAGCTGTTGGACCAGTTCTCCGGGTCACCCGGGTTGTCGAGGAACCGTCCGCCCTTGGAGGTCTGGCCGGCACTGAGCCAGTCCCCGTACGCGTAGGCCGGGTTGCGCAGATACTTCAGGTCGTCGATGTGCATGGGCTGGGTCAGCGCGATCGCGTTGTTGTAGCCGAGGACGCCCTCGGTCGACGTCGGGAACTGGAAGGTCTGCCCGGGGATGTCGGCGTCCAGGTTGTTGAAGCGCATCAGCCACCAGCGGTAGTAGATGCTCTTCTTGATCGCCGGTTCGGGTACGTCGATGTAGGGCACGTTCTGCGCCCACCACAGGTTGTAGGCCCTCACGTGCGTCGCGAAGGCGGTCGCGTTCGAGTAGCCCGCGTAGGCGTTGTACTCGGTGAGCGACTGGGGGATCTCGTCGGTGACGAAGCCCATCACCACCTTGGCGGTCACCGTGGCCCCGGCCGCGATCGTCACGGAGCGGTTCAGGCCGCCGCTGGTGACCGTGAAACCGTCGCCGGTGAGGCGGGGGCGCAGCGTGGTCAGGTTGTTGTAGGCGCTCGCCTGGCCGGTCAGCTCGCTACCGGTGCCCGTGGTGGCGTACGGCGAAGTCGCCCGGAGCTGCAGGGTTGTCGACCCGTTGCCGTTGTTCTTGATCGACAGGTTGGTCACGGCCACGTTGTTCTCGGTGATGAACTTGGTCTGGTTCACCGTGACCGAGCCGCTGGTGTGCACACTGTTCCAGTGGCTGGGCATCTGCCGGCGCTGCGAGACCTGCTCGGTGAAGGTGCCCGGGCTGATCGCGACGCTGTAGGCGTTCTGGTCGTTGACGCTCTCCCAGTAGGCGACGTGGCCGCCGAAACCGAGTATCGCCGGGTCGTGGGTCTTCATGAACAGTGCGCGGCCACGGCTCATCAGCCAGGGGCCGGCCGGGTCGTCGCCGGAGCGGGCCAGCAGGCGGTCCATCCAGAAGTCGGTGCCGGAACTCTCCGCGTCGTAAATGGTCTTCATCATGTCGCCGGTCGTCTGGGCGACGGGCGGGGCCGGGACCGCGGGGCCGCTGAACGTGGGGAACCCGATGGTCTGCGCGGCGGCGGCCGGGGGCGCGGTGAGGACGGAGGCGAGGGTGAGCAGCAGGGCGACGAGAAGGTACCTCGTGCGCCGACGTCGTACCAGTAAGGAGTGCGGTCTTCTCATC
This sequence comes from Streptomyces sp. NBC_00576, assembly GCF_036345175.1. Lineage (NCBI taxonomy): Bacteria > Bacillati > Actinomycetota > Actinomycetes > Kitasatosporales > Streptomycetaceae > Streptomyces > Streptomyces sp. NBC_00576. Next base: position 9,628,357 of record NZ_CP107780.1, read on the forward strand.
GGAGGCTCCCTGTCCCGTTGCTGACAGACGTGTGGTCGCGATGGCGCCGACGTTCATGAACCGAAGAGCACAGAAAACAGACCTGAAAGGTTTTCGCAACGTAGAAGCGGGCTGACGAGGTGTCAAGAGGGATGGATGAGACCCGAGTTCGCCGAGTGGGTGGATCGCCCGGTTCAGGACAGCGGTGCCGTCGAACCCCTGATGACCACCCGGCAGGGCAGCGCCTCGATCCCGGAGCGACGCACCCCGCCGATCGCGCTGAACAGGGCGTGCGCGGCCGCCCGGCCGACCTCCTCCAGGGTCAGGTCGACGCTCGTCAGCGGCGGCCGGGCACCGGAGGTCAGGACATGCCAGTCGTCGAAGCCCATGACCGACACATCGTCCGGCACCAGCCGACCGCGCTCACGCAGTACGTCCATGACGCCGCGCGCGATCTGGTCGTTGCCGCACAGCACCGCGTCGACCTCCGGGTGCCGCTCCAGCAGCAGTGCGGTGGCCGCCCGCCCCCAGCCCTCCGACCAGGCCCCGAACCGAGGTTCCTCGACCGGGGTCAGACCGGCGTCCGCCAGCGCCGCCATCGCCCCCTCGGCCCGCTCGCGCGCCGCGAGATACCCGGGGTCACCAGTGATGTGCGCGATCCGGGTCCGGCCGCACGCCAGCAGGTGTGCCACGGCGATCCGGCCGGCGTCGACGCTGTCGGGAACGATGGACAGATCGGCCGGATCGTCCGACGGGGCGTACGCGTAGACGACCGGAACCGGCAGCTCACGGCCCAGGGACGGACGCGGATCGGTACGGCTGCCCACCACGATCAGACCGTCGACCCGACGGCCCAACAGCGCCCGGACATGGTGCTGTTCGCGGATAGCGTCCCCGCGGGCGTCGCAGAGGAACACGGCGACCTCGCCCGCCCCGAAGGCGTCCTCGGCGCCCATGAGGATCGGGATGCTGAACCGGCCCTCCAGGTCGCTGGTGAGCAGCCCGACCGTGCCCGTGCGCCCGGCGAGCAGGCCGCGGGCCAGCTGGTTGGGGCGGAACGACAGCCGCTCGGCCGCGTCGACCACCCGCTGGCGGGTCTCGGCGCGCACCTGGCTCCGGCCGTTGAGAGCCTTGGACGCGGTGGCGATGGACACGCCCGCCAGCCGGGCCACGTCGCTGAGGGTGGCGGGTTGCGAACGAGAGTGGCCGGTGGCCTGTGCCATGGGTGAACTCCTTCTCTCGCCCTGCGTGCGTAAACCGTACGCGAGTTGTTTCGGCCGGGGCGTGTCCTGCGCAGTTTCACAGGTTTCGGCAGTCATCACGTCAGAGTTGCCGACTTCCCTTCTGTGCAAGGGGATTGACGGGTCGTGAGCCGGGTCCCTACTTTCAGAAAGCCTTTTCGGTTTCTTTCCGGCGCAGAACCCAGCAGAACCCACACGAGGGGGATCGTCATGGGGAGCACGACCGGGCCACGTGGACACGGACGTGGACGCCTGCACAGACTCGCCACCGGCGCCGTCGCGCTTCTCGCCGCCGTCGGCCTGGTCACGGCCTGCGGCTCCGGGGACGGCGGCTCGGACGGCGGAGGAGGGGGCGGTGGCGGGGGAGCGGCCGGCGCCACGGGTACGGACGACGGCGCCACGCTGACGATGTGGACCAGGGCGGCGACCCGGCCGCAGAGCGAGGCCCTCGTCAAGGCGTACAACGCGGGCCACAAGAACCAGATCGAGCTGACCGTCATCCCCACCGACGACTACCAGGCCAAGGTGGGCGCGGCGGCCGGCTCGAAGGACCTGCCCGACCTCTTCGCCTCCGACGTGGTGTTCGTCCCGAACTACACCTCCAGCGGGCTCTTCGCCGACCTCACCGAACGCATCGACGGCCTGCCCTTCGCCGAGAGCCTCGCCCAGTCGCACATCAAGGCGGGCACGTACGAGGACCGCAAGTACGTCGTCCCGCACACCCTCGACCTGTCGGTGCTCTTCTACAACAAGGACCTCTACCGGCAGGCGAAGCTCGACCCGGAGAAGCCGCCCACCACCCTCGCCGAATGGGACCAGCAGGCACGCGCCGTGGACGCGCTCGGCGGCGGCGTCAACGGCACCTTCTTCGGCGGCAACTGCGGCGGCTGCGGTGTCTTCACCTGGTGGCCGTCCATCTGGGCCGCAGGGGAGGACGTACTGAACGCGGACGGCACCGAGGCGACCCTGGACTCCGCGACGGCCAAGAAGGTCTACGACACCTACCGTGGCTGGGTCGACGACGACATCGTCGCCCCCGGCGCCCGCGACGAGACCGGCGCCACCTGGACCGGGGTCTTCCCGAAGGGGAAGGTCGGCGTCATGCCGATGCCCTCGACCACCCTCGGGCTGATGCCCAAGGACCTGGACCTCGGTGTCGCACCCATCCCCGGGCCCGACGGCGGCAAGTCCACCTTCGTCGGCGGCGACGCCATCGGTATCTCCGCCACCAGCAAGTCGGCCGACCAGGCCTGGAACTTCCTCGCCTGGTCACTGGGCGACCAGGCCCAGGTCGACGTGGTCGCCGCCCACAAGGACGTGGTGGCACGCACCGACCTCGCGTCCAACAAGTACTCCAAGGCGGACCCGAGGCTGGTGGCCATCAACCAACTGGTGGCGGACGGCCGGACCCCGTACGCCCTGAAGTTCGGCCAGACCTTCAACGACCCCAACGGCCCCTGGCTGAGCCTGATGCGCGACGCCGCCTTCGGCGACGGGTCGGACGTGGACAAGGACAACGACGCGGTGAGCGCGTCCCTGGCGGACTGAGCGACCGCGCCCCTGGAAGACGAGGGCGCAGCCCCGTCTTCCAGGGGCGCGGGGAACTGCGCGACCAGCCCCCAACTACCCGCAGCGCACGGCAGAGGAGCGCCATGCAGGTGAAGGCGGCCGACCAGACGGCGGCCGAACCCCGGACCCGGCCGGAAAACCGGGTCCCCCCGCCTCGTACCGCCGCACCCCGATGGAGGTCCCGCAAAGTACAGGGCCTCGCCTACGCCACCCCCACGGCAGTGTTCGTCACCGTCTTCTTCCTGCTGCCACTGCTGCTCGTCGGGCAGATGTCCCTCAGCGACTGGCCGCTCCTGGCCGGCGACCGAGGCATCAACGCCCCCGAGAACTACACCGACGCCACCGACACCACCCTCTTCTGGCCGGCCGTCCGCTTCACGCTCCTCTACACCGTGATCGTCACCGTCGTCCTCCTCGGCCTCGCCCTCCTGCTCGCCCTGCTGGTGCAGGAGTTCCGCCCGGCGGCGGGTTTCTTCCGCACCGTCTACTTCCTGCCCAGCGCCCTCGGACTCGCCTCCGCGTCCCTGCTCTTCTGGGGCCTGTACAGCCCCACCACCGGACCCCTCAGCCGCATCCTCGAGAACCTGGGCCTCGTCGACGACCCGGTGTCCTTCCTCGGCACCCCGACCTCCGCCCTCCTGTCGACGGTCTTCCTCATCGTCTGGAAGTTCGCCGGGTTCTACATGCTGATCCTCCTCGTGGGCCTCCAGCGCATCCCCCACGAGGTGTTCGAGGCGGCCCGGATGGACGGCGCGAGCAGGGGCCAGATCTTCCGCTCCATCACGCTGCCGCTGCTGCGCCCTTCCCTCGCGTTGACGCTGCTGCTCTGCGTGACCGGATCGCTGCTCGCCTTCGACCAGTTCTTCGTCCTCACCAAGGGCGGTCCTGACAACAGCACGGTCACCGTCGTCCAGTTGATCTACCGGGAGGCCTTCCAGCGGATGAACCTCGGTACGGCGGCGGCCCTTTCGGTCATCGTCCTCGGCGTGCTGCTCCTGCTCAACGCCCTCCAGTTCCGCGGCCTGCGCCGCGCCGACGAGTCATGACAGGGGCCCCGACCGTGCTGACCCGCGCCCTCGGCCGTACGCCCTACTACGTCGTCGCCGGAGGGCTGGCCGTCATCTTCCTCTTCCCCATGGTGTGGAACGCCTGGGCCTCGGTCAGCGGTCAGCCCGGTACCGGACAGGAGTCCGGCTACGGCCTCGGCAACTACCGGACACTCCTCGACTACGACGCGGGCCTGTGGCAGTACTTCCTCAACAGCACCGTCGTCTCCGTGCTGACCGTCGTCCTGACCCTCGGGGTGTCCCTGCTGGGCGGCTACGCCTTCGCCCGCTTCGACTTCCCCGGAAAGAACCTGCTGTTCCTGCTGACCCTGGCCATCCTCATGGTCCCGTACGCCACCCTCCTCATTCCGCTCTACGTCCTGCTCGGCCGACTCCACCTCCAGAACTCACTCATCGGGCTGAGCCTCGTCCTGGCCATGTTCCAACTGCCGTTCGCCACCTTCATGATGCGGATCTCCTTCGAGGCGGTGCCGCGCGAACTGGAGGAGTCGGCGCTCGTCGACGGCTGCGGTACGGCGGGCGCACTGCGCCGGGTCCTGCTCCCCGCCGTACGACCGGGGTTGATCACCGTCGGCCTGTTCGCGTTCCTCGCGGCCTGGAACGACTTCATCGCCCCGCTGATCCTCATCTCCGACAGTGAGAAGGCACCCCTGCCGCTGGCCGTGGCGAACCTGCGCCAGCAGAGCATGGGCGCCGTCGACTACGGAGCCACCGAGGCGGGCGTGGTGGTCCTCGCGGTGCCCTGCCTCCTCCTCTTCCTGCTGCTGCAGCGGCACTACGTACGGGGCTTCATGTCGGGCGCGCTGAAAGGCTGACGAACCGGATGAAAGGCATCAATTGGTGACCGAGAACCGAGAGTTGTCGACTGTGCTGCCCGTGGCACCGACCCGGGGACGACTGCGTCCGCTGGGCCTGGACGAGGTCAGGATCACCGGCGGTTTCTGGGCCCGGCGCCGGGAGACCAACGCCACCGCCACACTCGCCCACTGCCGTGACTGGATGGAACGCACCGGCTGGACCGGCAACTTCCGGGCCGTCGCCGAGGGCCGCATCGGGCGGGACCGGCGCGGAAGGGAGTTCGCGGACTCCGAGATCTACAAACTCCTCGAAGCGATGGCCTGGCAGTCCGGCACCGGCACAAATACCCACACCGGTGCCGCGCTCGACGCGGACATCGCCGCGCTCACCGAGGCCGTCGCATCCGCCCAGGAACCGGACGGCTACCTGAACACCGCCTTCGGCCACCCCGGACAGCAGCCCCGCTACAGCGACCTCGAATGGGGTCACGAACTGTACTGCTACGGCTTCTTGATCCAGGCGGGCATCGCCCAGGCCCGGACCCGCGGCGAGGGCGAGCTGACGAAGGTCGCCCTACGTGCCGCCGACCACATCTGCGCCACCTTCGGCCGGGGCGGCATCGAGAGCGTCTGCGGCCACGCGGAGATCGAGACGGCCCTAGTGGAACTGGCCCGGCTGACGGGCGAGGAGCGCTATCTCGACCAGGCCGCCCTGTTCATCGACCGCCGAGGCCACGGCACCCTCGCCGACGGCGAGTTCGGCCGCGTCTACCACCAGGACGACCAGCCGGTACGGGAGGCCACGGTGCTGCGCGGCCACGCCGTCCGCGCCCTGTACCTCGCTTCCGGCGCGGTCGACGTGGCCGTGGAGACCGGCGACGAGGAACTGCTCGCGGCGGTCGAACGTCAGTGGGCGGCGACGGCCGCCCGGCGCACCTACCTCACCGGCGGCATGGGGTCCCACCACCGGGACGAGGCCTTCGGCGACGACTTCGTCCTCCCGCCCGACCGCGCCTACTCGGAGACCTGCGCCGGCGTCGCCTCCGTACAGCTCAGCTGGCGGCTGCTCCTGGCGACCGGCGACCCGCGCTACGCGGACCTCGCCGAGCGGACCCTCTTCAACGTGGTCGCCACCTCCCCGTCCGAGGACGGCCGGTCCTTCTTCTACGCCAACACCCTGCACCGACGACACCGAGGGGCCGTCCCCGCCACGGACGCGGTGAGCCCGCGCGCCGAATCGAGCATGCGCGCCCCCTGGTTCGCGGTGTCCTGCTGCCCGACGAACGTGGCACGCACCCTGGCCCAGCTCCCCGCCCATCTGGCGACAGCCGACGACCAGGGCATCCAGCTCCACCAGTACGCCGACGCGGAGATCGCCACGACCCTGACCGGCGGCCACGACGTCGCCCTCAGCGTCCGCACCGACTACCCGTCCGGCGGAAAGGTGACGGTACGCATCGTCCGCTCGTCCCCGGCCCGCCCCTTGGCCCTGTCGCTGCGCGTCCCCGCCTGGACGGAGGACGCCACGGCATACCTGGTCGACCCGGACGGGACGTGCCGTACGGTCCCCCCGGGCACGGCGGAGGTCACCCGGGTCTTCCGGCCCGGCGACGAGATACGCCTCGAACTGCCCGTGGCGCCACGGTGGATCGCACCGGACGCGCGCATCGACGCCGTACGCGGCACGGTCGCCGTCCAGCGCGGCCCGCTGGTGTACTGCGCCGAGTCCGTGGACCTGCCGGGCGGCCGTGAGGCCGACGCCGTACGGGTGGATCCGTCGGCCGAACCGGAGGACGGGCCGGAGGGCACCGTGGTCGCGCCGGGCGAACTCGTGGAACAGGACGGTGAACAGGACGGTCCCGGCGACCCCGGCTGGCCGTACCGCCCACTGGACCGGGCGACCGTTTCCGCCGCCGAACGCACGGGAATCGTCCTGATCCCCTACAACTCCTGGGCCAACCGCGGCCCTTCGACGATGCGCGTGTGGCTGCCGACCACAGAAACGTAGCCCAGGCGCACTGCAGACCAGGCACCCCGAACCCCACGATCGGAGCCCGAGATGACCCGACCTCCCACCCGTAGACGCCTGTTGGGGCTCGCTGCGGGAAGCGTGGCCGCCACACCACTCGCATCCGCGATCCCGGCGGCCCACGCGGCCCCGGCCCTCCCGGCATCGCCCGTGTCAGGCACCGCCCTCGCCGTGCCCGCCCCGCCCGCCACCTGGTCCGTACAGCCCTTCCCCCTGGACCAAGTCACCCTGGGCGAGGGCGTGTTCCGCCGTAAGCGCGACCTGATGCTGGAGTACGCCAGGTCCTATCCGGCCGACCGAATCCTGGCCGTCTTCCGCGCCAACGCGGGTCTCGACACCCGTGGCGCGCAGCCGCCCGGCGGCTGGGAGACCGGCGACGGCAACCTGCGCGGTCACTTCGGCGGCCACTTCCTCACCCTCGTGGCGCAGGCGTACGCCGACACACGCGAGGCCGCGCTGAAGACCAAGCTCGACTACCTGGTCAGTTCCCTCGGCGAGTGTCAACTGGCTCTGGCGGACCACGGATCGCCCCGACCCAGCCACCCCGGATACCTGGCCGCGTACCCGGAGACACAGTTCATCCTGCTGGAGAGCTACACGACGTATCCCACCATCTGGGCGCCCTACTACACCTGCCACAAGATCATGCGCGGCCTCCTCGACGCCCACACCCTCACCGGGAACCAGCAGGCCCTGACGATCGCCTCGAAGATGGGTGACTGGGTGCACAGCAGGCTCAGCCGTCTGCCCCAGGCGCAGTTGGACCGTATGTGGTCGATCTACATCGCCGGAGAGTACGGCGGCATGAACGAGGTGCTGGCCGACCTGTACGCCCTCACGGGCCGGGCGGAACATCTCGCTGCCGCCCGTTGCTTCGACAACACCGGGCTACTGGACGCCTGCGTCGGCAACCGGGACATCCTCGACGGCCGGCACGCCAACCAGCACATCCCCCAATTCACCGGCTACATACGGCTCTTCGACCACACGGGAGAGGCGAAGTACGCCACCGCCGCCCGCAACTTCTGGGGCATGGTCGCGGGCCCACGGACGTACAGCCTGGGCGGCACCGGCCAGGGGGAGATGTTCCGGGCACGGAACGCGATCGCGGCGACCCTCGCGGACAACAACGCCGAGACCTGTGCGACGTACAACATGCTGAAGCTGAGCCGGCAGCTCTTCTTCCACACCCCCGACCCCGCTTACATGGACTACTACGAACGGGGCCTGACCAACCACATCCTCGCCTCCCGCAGGGACGCCCGCAGCACGACCAGCCCGGAGGTCACCTACTTCGTCGGCATGGGTCCCGGGGTCGTGCGGGAGTACGACAACACCGGCACCTGCTGCGGCGGTACCGGGATGGAGAACCACACCAAGTACCAGGACTCGGTGTACTTCCGCTCCGCCGACGGCAACGCGCTCTACGTCAACCTGTACCTCGCCTCCACCCTGCGCTGGCCGGAGCGGGGCCTCGTCATCGACCAGACGAGCGACTTTCCGTCCGAGGGTGTGCGCACCCTGACGTTCCGCGAGGGCGGCGGCAGCCTCGACCTGAAACTCCGGGTGCCGTCCTGGGCCACGGGAGGCTTCACCGTCACGGTCAACGGGGTCGCCCAGCCGGCCGGGGCCGTACCCGGCAGCTATCTCACCCTGAGCAGGAACTGGCAGCGCGGCGACCGGATCACCGTCTCCGCCCCCTACCGTCTGCGCGTCGAACGAGCCTTGGACGACCCCACGGTCCAGTCGGTGTTCTGCGGCCCGGTCCTGCTGGTGGCCCGGAGCCAGACCACGACCTTCCGCACGTTCTCCTTCTACAAGGACTTCACGCTGCAGGGCGACCTGGCCGCCTCGGTCAAACCCGAGGGACGCCCACTGCACTTCACCACGCACGGCCTGACCCTCGCCCCGTTCCACATCGCGGACACGGCCCGCTACCACGCCTACTTCAAGCGCTCCGAGCCCGTCGTCGTGTTCGGCACGGTCACCTCCGGCGTACCCAACCGCGCCCGCACGGACGGTCTGACCTTCCTCGACGTGCTCTGGGCGCGGGCTCCCTTCGCCTCCCAGGGAGCCTTCGTCGACGCGGTCCGGACTCTCGCCGACACCTGGCTGTCCCAGGGGCTGTTCAGCCGGGCCGAGCGGGACGCGGTCGTCGCCGCCGCGGTCCGGGCGAACCTGAGGCGCTGAACGCCGGAGGGAGGGGAACCAGGCGGTTCCCCTCCCTCCGGAGCGTGCCCTCAGCGTCGTACGAGTGCGATCCGGTACGTCGTGGTCCGCGTCCCGTCCTCACCGGTCACCGTGACGACGGCCCGCGTCCGGCCGTGTTCGTGGACCTTCTCGACCGTGACGTTCGCGTAGGGGTCGCGAGCCGTCGCCGTGACCTCGGCCCGCGCCGGATCGCCGGTCGCGACCCGGTAGTCGGTCGTACCCGGGTCGAACGCCGCGACCGGAACGCCGGCCACCTCGATCGACGCGGCGGCCGAGTCCGATGCGACGCCGGGCGACTTGGCGTACACCTCGATCTCACTCATGGTGAGGTAGCCGCCCTGACGCGCCGTCATGACCACCCGTACCCCGGCCGCAGGCCCCGCCGCCAGCGGTACGTCGATCACCGGCGTGCCCTCGGTCCCGACCGGGATCGGGCCGCTCGCGTCGGTCCACGTGTCGCTGCCGGTCGCCCGTACCTGCACCTTGAGGCTCTCCGGGAAGGACGCGCTGGACCCGTCCCGGTAGAGGTGCGCGACGACCCTGCTCAGGTCGCGGGCCTTCGGGAGCGTGAACGTGATGGTGTCGGAGGGGTTCTTGGTGTTGCCCGGCTTCCAGTTGGACCATGCCTTCTCGGACAGGTCGCCGTTGCGCAGCCGCTCCGCCGAGTACCCGCTCTCGGTGAACGTGGCGCCGACGGAGACGTCCGAGTCGGGCGCGATGTTGCTCGCCACCGGTTCTGTGACCTGGACGCGTAGCTTCGCGTCGGCCGTAGTGCCGCCGACGATCCGGGCGACGCCGTGCAGGGTGACGGTCCCCGTGGCGCCGAACGCCCCGTCGGGCGCCGGGTCCCAGGTGACCGGAAGGTCGGTGCGGCCGCCGTGCCTACCGACGCCGACGACTGTTGCGGGCAGCTCCGGGTGGCCGCCCACATACGTCTTGGCACGGCCGGGCAGGGTCGAGGCGATCGTGTCGACGGTGACGACCGCCTTCGCGGGGATCGTGCGCCCGAGCGCGTCGGTCGCCTCACCCCGGACCCGCACGGTCCCGGCCTTGCGCCAGGCCCGGTCCGAGGGCAGATCCCACACGACGGGGAGGGCACCCCGGGCGCCGTCCCGGAACACCGGCGTCACCGTCTTCGGCAGCTCGGGCCGCAGCCCGGGGACGGTGAACGTCGTCGCGGGCTCGGTGCGCAGCACCGTTTCGTCGGGCACCGCCCAGCGCTGGTTCGCCGCCGAGGTCGGCGTGTACGTCGACACCTTCGTGCCGTCCGTCGAGGACTGCCCGGTGACGTCGAGCAGGCGGCCGGTGGCGGCGTTGACGAAGGTCCAGGTGCCGTCGCCGGTGGTCGACAGGATCCACTGGGCGGCGCTGTCGGGCTCACCGGCCGCCGGGGCGTTCTCCAGGACGGCCACGTTGTCGCGTACGGCGAGTTGGCTGCCGTTGGTGGCGCTGGTGAGGGCGTAGCGTTCGCGGTTATCGGTGCCGGGCGTCAACTGCCGTACGGACCAGAGCTGTTGGGGGCTGGCGGCGTCGGTCGTGCGGATGACGACACCGGTGCCGTCGTCCGAGGGGGCCAGCGACTTGCCGCTCTGGGCGCCCTGGAGCCGGTAGACGTGCCCGGGCTGGACGAGGGCGGCGTCCTTCGCCACACCGCTGACACCCTCGACCAGGAAGGTCGTGACCGACTTCGCGGGGACGGTGAGCGTCGCCGACCGGTCGGTCACCCGAACCGGTGTGCCCCGGACGAGGGCGCCGTCGGCACTCGTGACGACCGGTGTGACGGAGGCCTTCCGCGAGATCCTGCCGAAGCGGGAGAGGTCGAGGGTCACGGAACGCGCGGACGTACCGCTGTTCACATGCACCGCCGTCGCCGCACGGCCGGACGCCTTCACCGCGGCGACGGTCGAGGGATCGTCGGTCTTCACGAAGTGGTCGCCGGGGCGGATGTAGTGGGTGAAGTTGCGGATGGTGTGGAACTTGGAGTTGGCCTTGACCGGGCAGGTCTCCAAGGTGTCCGTCGCCGTGCAGTTGAACGGGACGTGGATGCTGCCCCAGTTCTTGCCGGCCGCGGCCTGCGGGATCGAGTCCTCGACCGGCTGCCAGAACACCCAGGCGGAGGGCTCCAGTTCACGCATGTCGTCGACCATCCGGGTGGCGATGCCGAGTCCCGGTTCCATGCTCGTGAAGTCGGTGCCCGTGCCCCACGTGCCCTCGACCTCGCTCATCCACAGCTTCCGGTCGGCGCCCTTGGCGATGTCCCGGGCGCTGGTGCGCATTCCGGTGCCGTAGGTGTGCACGTTGAGCTGGTCGACGGCCGCTCGGGCCTCGGCGCTGTAGGCGTTCCAGTTCTGGGTGAAGATGCTCGGGTTGGTCTCGTCCATCGCGGAGATCGCCGCGTCGGTCTTCGCCCCGGCGAGTGCCTTGTCGAGGGCCAGAACGACCTTCTGCTGGAGCGCCGGCCCGGCGTGCGCGCCTTCCTGGCGGCCGCCCGTGGGCTGGCCGTCGGCGCCCAACTGGGTACCCCAGTAGTTGGTGTTGGGCTCGTTCAGCGGATCGATGGTGTCGAACTTGATGCCGTGCCGCTTCTCCATCTCCTCGGTCACCCGCACCAGATAGGCGGCGAACTCGTCGACCCGGTCCGCGCGGATCTGGTCCGTGTTCGCGTCGAAGCCCCCGGAGACGTAACCGCTGACCGTCTGGAACCAGGGCGGCGAGTTGCTGAACGCCTCCCAGGTGGTGACCTTGTCCTTGATCTGGTCCACCCACCAGCGCTGGTTCGCGTCGGCGTCCCAGTTCCAGTCGTCCGGGTTGTTCGGGTCCCACCAGTCCATGTCCTTCTGGGTGGTGCCCGCGGGGGCCTTCCAGAAGCCCTCCATGGTCGCGCCGGCCTTCATGTAGTCGGTGCGCACGTCCGGGGCGTTGCCGCCGCCGATGTTGTAGCGCGCGATGTTCAGATCGAGCCCGTCCTCGCCGAACAGCATGTCCACCAGCCGTCTTCGGACGGGCTCCGGATAGCCGCCCGTCGCGTTGGCGAACCAGACGAGACTCGTCCCCCAGCCCTCGAACTCCTGCTGCTGGTACGACGGATCGATCCGCACGGTGACGGAGCTCTGCGCCGCCGCCTCCGCGCCCGCCGCGGGCTGTGGGACCAGGAGACCCGCGCCGAGAACCAGGGGGACCGTCGGGGCCAGGACCCGGGCGATGCGATGGCGGTGCCGAGAGGACACGGCACTCCCTTCCACAACAAGGAGGCGAACAGAACCGAACAGAAGGAATCGCGCTGACGGCATGCTTGATGACAAAAATGAACACGTCAAGATGGTGCGCAAGTTCCGCCAAGTTCCGCCGTGAGGGAGGAGCTTGGTGCAGTTCGTTGACGTGCTCGAAACATCTGGCTAGCCTCCCGGCAACCTGGGAAAGCGCTTTCAGGACGCCGTCGTCCCCTACGCGACGGCTCATCCCCCCACAGGAGCCCCCATGAGTTCACAGCGAGCCCCTTGGCGTAACAAGTCGGTCGTGGCCGCCCTGGCAGCGACGATGCTGGCAGGACCCGGCATCGCCCAAGCAGCCCCGCAGACCGCCCCGGTGGCCGGGGAGCGGGCCGCGGCGGCCACCATCACGTGGTCCCTGGTCCGGGCGAGCAGCCCCACGGCGGACCAGCAGAGTGCCTACAACCAGATCACCACGGCCATGAACGCCGCCGTGTCCCGCTACAACAACCTCAGCGACCTCGGGAAGAGCATCACCGTCCGCTACGAGCCCGGCGTGCCCACCGCCGACGGCAGCCTCAACGGGACCATCCGCTTCGGCAGCAACCGCAGTTACATGAACGAGCGGACCGCTCTGCACGAGATCGCCCACACCATAGGCGTGGGCACCAGCTCGGGCTGGTCCTCCCTGGGCGGCAGCGGCACCTGGACCGGCACGCAAGCCACGGCGCTGGTAAGGCAGTTCGACGGTTCGAGCGCCAAACTGTCCACCGGTGGCGGCCACTTCTGGCCCTACGGCCTGAACTACGACAACGAGTTCTCCGGCACCGCGGCCGACCGGCACGTCCGGATCGTCGCCGCCATGAAGAACGACGGGCTGTAGGCGGCAAGAACGGTTGGTGCCTGATGACAAAGGTGCCACCGGTAGCTGCGTTCTTGTGAGCACCGCCTGATCGCGTGGTCCGCGCGGTCCTACGGTCCCGCTATGGATACGAGTCGCAGCAGAGGGACGCCCTTCAAGGGGCTGCGCGGCACCGCGCTGGCGGTGCTGCTGACCACCGGGACGCTCACCGCGGTGGCCCCGGAGGCGCACGGAGAGAACGTGCGCACCGAGGCCCCCGTGGCGTCGTCGAGCACGGCGGTCGCCGGGGTGACCGAGACGGTGGTCCGGGTGAAGGCACCGCTGCCGGCGTCCTTCGGGGCCCGGCCGGCGGCGTGCGACTGGCTGTCGTACCTGCGCTACCGCTCCTTGGGCGGGCCCACGGAATCGGCCGACGCCGACCGGATCCTTCTCGCCCAGCCGGGCATCCTGGAGGGCGCCGGGGCCTTCGACAGCGTCGCCCGCAACACCGTGGCGCGCGCCGCCGAACGGGGCCTGCACATCGAGTTCTGGGCCCTCGACCGGCGCTCCAACTGCATGGAGGACCACACCGGCATCACCTCCGGCGACCAGCACGCTGCCGTCGACTACTACTACCGGGGCAAGCAGGTCGCGGGCCGTACGTTCGGCGGGTTCGTCGGCAACGGCAAGCTCGGGTGGATGGCGAAGCTCGGCATCGAGCAGACCGTCCGTGACCAATACACCCTGCTCACCGCCGAGTTGCCCGACCAGGGGCTGCGCGAGCGGAAGGTGCTGTGCGGCGGGCACTCCCTGGGCGGGGTGATCACCGGGTACTTCGCGGTCGCCGACTTCGACGGCAACCCCGCCACCACCGCCGACGCCGGACACCGCCAGTGCGGGGGCTACTTCGCCCTCGACACCACCGTCTCCACCTCGCTCGCCGACCTGAGCGGCAGCATCCCGGACGACACCGACCTGCCCGACATCGGCCTCGGTTACGGCGTCGTGCAGGCCGGGCTCGACAGCGGCGTCCTGCCGCGCTCACTGTCCGCGCCGGTCCTGCTCAACGCCGAGACGATGACCCTGCTGGCCATCGCCGGCCTCGGCGCGATACGGGACCCGGGCGGCGAGGCCGACCTGCCGTCCTATCTGCCCGCCAACGTCAACATCGAGGCGACGAACCGCTTCCTGTTCTCCAAGGACGCCGCCGCCTTCCTCACGGGCTCACCCGCGGTGAAGGACTTCCGGCTCACCAACGAGGCGGTGCTCGGATCACTGCTGGACGACAACTCCGTACCGCTGGCGTTCCTGCAGAGCAGCGTGGGGTTCTTCGACGGCGGGCCGATCGTGGACAAGACCTTCCCTGTCGCCAACGGCGGCGACCAGCAGCCGGGGCTGTTCGGTACCGCGTACAAGGCCATCCCTGACCGGCCGCACGGGCCGCTCTACAACTGGCGGAACTACGACCGGGTCGGCGATCCGGACGACCCCGGGTACCGGTCGGCGGACGGGACGCCGTTCACCGGCGCGGGCAAGGAGGTCACCGACATCCAGGAACTGGCCCGCAGCCTCGCCGAGCAGCCGCTCGACTTCACCGAGCAGTACTTCCCGACCAAGCTGATCACCGACCTCGAACTGGCCACCTCCCCGCAGGTGAAGCGGCTCATCGTGCACCCCGAGGGGCTGGGGGCCCACCCGACGCTCACCGTCCTCGCGGGCGACGGACTGCTGGCGGGCCGCGTCCCCGCCGACCTCGATCCCGTGGTCGCCGACGGCTACCAGCACCTCGACGTGCTGACCGCCGCGCCCACGCAGAACAACGGTCGTCCGGAACCCGTCTCCACGAGCCTTACGGAGTTCGCGCGGGACCTCCAATAGTTCCTTCAGCTTCCTCCCATGGAAGAAGGGCCCGGAAGGATTTGGCGGTTTCTAGGGGTCGTTGCAACACGTGGTCGTGTTGATCAGGCCGTGAGTAGTTTATGCAGGCGCTCGGCTGGGGTTTCCCAGCCGAGCGTTTTGCGTGGGCGGCCGTTCAGCTCGGTGGCGACGGCGTCGAGGTGTTCGCGGGTGTGGGCCGCCAGGTCGGTGCTTTTGGGGAAGTACTGCCGGAGCAGACCGTTGGTGTTCTCGTTCGATCCGCGCTGCCAGGGGCTGGCCGGGTCGCAGAAGTAGACCGGGACGTCCGTGGTGACGGTGAAGGAGCCGTGGGCGGCCATCTCTGATCCCTGGTCCCAGGTCAGGGACCGTCGGAGGTGGGTGGGCAGAGTCTGGACGGTTGTGACCAGTGCGTCCCGGACGCTTTCGGCGCCATGGTCTGCCGGCAGGTGCAGCAGCATGACGTAGCGGGTGGCGCGCTCGACCAGGGTGCCGATGGCCGACTTCCCGTCCTTGCCGATGATCAGGTCGCCCTCCCAGTGACCGGGCACGGCCCGGTCCTCCGCTTCGGCGGGGCGTTCGCTGATCATGACCATGGGGGTGGCGTATCGGGGTTGGCGCCGCTGGGCCTGGCGGCGGGGTTTGCGGTGGGCGCGGCCGGTGCGCAGGGCGCGGGCCAGTTCGCGGCGCAGCTCACCCCGGCCCTGGACGTAGAGGGCCTGGTAGACCGTTTCGTGGACCACGTGCATCTCCGGCCGCTGCGGGAACTGGGCCCTCAGAGCCTGGCAGATCTGCTCAGGGCTCCACCGTATGGCCAGGTGGTCCTGGATGAAGTCCCGCAGCTGGGGGTTCTGGCCGATCTTCCCGGGTTTGGGTCGGGGTCGGCGGGCATCGGCACGGGCCTGCGCGGCGTGCGGCCGGTAGTGGCCGCTGACCGGGTGGCGGTTGCGGCGGATCTCCCGGCTGACCGTGGACGGGCTGCGGCCCAGCTCGACGGCTATCGCACGGACCGTGGCCTTCTCCCGCAGCCGGTCGGCGATGTAAATGCGGTCGCTCTCGCGCAGATACCGCGAGGGACCGGGAGGAGGCGCCACCACGGTGACCGGTGACGCCCCGACGTTCCTGCCGGACGGCGCCCGGCCGTTACGCCAGCGCCGCCCGGTCTTCTCGTTGATGCCGACGATCCGGCATGCCTCGGTGTTGCTGTACCCCTGCTGCATGAGCTGAAGGTAGAGGCGCCGTTCCTCGGACAAGGGACGGCGCCCCTGGACAACGGACCGGTCCCGGACCTTGAAGTCCATCGCATCCCCTGAACTGGGGTGTTGCGACAACCACTAGAACCCAAGATTTTCCTTCCGGGCCCTTTCCCGTGTCCCGTACGGACGGCTGCGGGTTCAGCCGGTTCAGACCTTGCCCGCCGCGAAGTCGGCGGCCGCGCCGGCGTTCGCGGTGTAGCCGAGGTGGGCCAGCACGTCGCCCCCGCCGTTCTCACAGATGGGGTCGCCCTTGGCGCAGAAGTCGATGGTGCGGCTCTGGTAGGTGCCGGTGACGCTCTTGCCGATGGCCCGGATCGGGTTGCCGAACAGCAGCACCGCGGCCACCTTCGGCGCCAGCGCGGCCGGAATGGTGGCCACGATCGGGCTGCCGACCACCGCACCGGCACTGCTGATTCCGATGGAGTTGTCGACGACGTTCGCGCCCTGCGAATAGCCGACGAGAACGAAACGCTGGTTCGGGCACGAGTTCGCCTGGCTCCTGACGTGGTTCACCAGATCAGAGTTGCCCTGTGCGGCCGACGTGAGGGAAAGGTCCGCAGGATAGTTCACCTTGTAGCTGGAAAGGCTTTTTCCCGTCAGTTTCCGCTGGAGTGCGGAGAACACCGGGTCGCCGACGATCGCGCCGAGCGAGCCCGGCTCGAACGTGCCGCGAGCTGCGACGACGTCGATGTCCGAACAGGCTGCGGCGGGAGCGGCGGCTGTTGCGGCGGGGGTCGAGAGGGTGGTCAGTCCGGCCCCGCCGACGAGTGCGAGCGCGGCGAGACAGTAGCGGATACGCATGGGGGATCCTTTGCGGGTGGGGCGCGGTCAAGCGCCTGTGGGAAAGGACGTCCCGAACGTATTCGTGTTGCCGCACTGAGTGTTATGGACGGGAATTCAGGAATTCCTCGCCTTTTTGTGCCGACGTGAGTGCAAGGATCAGATCAAGGCGCGTACCCGGGTCGTGCAGGACAGCCTGGCCGAAGACCTTCTCCAACTGGCGCAGGCGATAGCGGACCGTCTGCGGATGGACATGGAGGCGGGCGGCGACATCGGGCACGTTGCTGCCGCTGAGCAGCCAGGCGAGCAGTGTCTCCGCGAGCCTGCCGCGCTGTTGCTCAGAGACCGCGTCCAGGGGAGCGAGGGCACGCGCCCGGAGCAGGTCGAGCATGGGCTCGTCGCTGTGCAGCAGCAGGGTCGACAGATGGTCGGCGCAGCGCACCACCCCCTGCCTGGGGAGAATCCCGCGCCCCATCAGCCCGAGGGCCCGGGTCGCCCAGCGCAGCGACCTGGCCGCCGCGGTGAGCGGGACCGACGGCCCGATCGCCGCCGGCCGACCCCGCAGTGCGAGAGCGAACGCCCGGCCGCCGAAGCCGCCCGAACCGTCCGGGTCGGGCACCAGCATCCGCGGCGGCCGGGAGTCCATGTCCACAAGCGCCCCGGCAGCCGCCAACGGCCGCTCCTCCTCCCGCTGGTCCGGCGAGGCCGCGAGGGCGACCACGGCCACGTACGGCGGTACGGTCCACCGGGCGCCGTGGGCCAGATCCCGCACCGCCTCCGGAGACACCGGCCCCTCGCCCAGCAGCATGCCGAGCAGTCGCCCCCGGCGCCGTTCCAGCTCGTCCGTGCTGCGCAGCTGCCCCTCCGCGTACCCCGCCGCCGCGGCCTCGGCGACCTCGTGCACGGTCCGGAACGCCAGCTCGCCCAGTCCGGCCATGACCGCGGAGTCCAGCCCGAGTTCCTCCGTCGTGCGGCCCAGCAGCCGCCAGGCGTGCAGACCCCCGACCCGCAACGCGGACTGCAGCGTTTCGAGGCTGTGGCCCTCCAGCGCCTCGCCGCGCCCCAGCTCGTAGTAGATCGCGGTGATCGAGTCTCCCTGGGCGCGCGGATCGGCGATGTGGTCGACGAACAGGGTGAGCGCCTGGACGACCCCCGATCTGAGGAGTGCGCGGTGCCTTTCGTCGGCCGACCGGGCGGCGTACTCCGGGACCTGTCCGCGTACCTCCTCCTCCACCTCGTCGGCGACGGACTCCAACTGGTCGCGCAGCAGTTTGGCCAGTTCGGGTGGCACCGGGGTGGCTCCGGAACCCTCCGGGGCGCCGTGCGGGGCGGGGGCGGCCACGGAGGGCCCTCCTTTCACCCGGAAGCGGCTCACCCGGGGGCCGTTGCCCGTGGGATGAGGGACGAGTCCTGGGTTGGACGGACGTCCCCACCGTTCCGTTCCGTGCCCCGACGGTACCGGCCTCACTCGGGCACGCCCAGCGCACTGGCGAGCATCGGCCATGACGCCCTGAACTCCCCCTTCCAGTAAGCCCAGTTGTGTCCTCCTCCCGAGTAGTAGTGGGTCGTGACGGGGACGCGGAGCAGCGCGAGCGTGTCGGTGAAGGCGTGCGCGGAGAGCCACAGGGCGCTCTCCAGCGCCTCGGGCAGCCAGTCACCGCTGCCGCCGACGACTCCGCTGCCGCTGGAGACGTACAGGGGGGTGCCCCGCAGCCCCTCGGCGCGGGATCGCGGGTTGAAGTCCCGCCAGGTGAGGAGGTTCAGGAAGGGACTGCCCCACAGGGAGCGGGGTGTCAGGTTCTCGCGGGCCACGATGGCGTCCACGAGCGGGGGCACACCGGGTGCCATGGTGTCGAGGATGCCGCTGTACGAGGCCGCCGCCGCGAACATGCGCGGATGGCGTGCCGCGTGCGCCATCGCGCCGTAGCCGCCGGTGGAGACCCCGGCGACGGCCCGGACACCGGAGGCACGGTATGCGCGGGCGAGCAGCGCGGGGACCTCCGTGAGCTGGAAGGTTTCGTAGTCGGGGCCGCCCCGCCAGGCGGTGGGAATGCCGGTGGGCCCCGCGTCCGGCATCGCCACGATCAGGTTCCGGCCCTCGGTGAAGGCCTCGATGTCGGTCTCCCTGGTCCAGGACGTGTAGTCGTCGTGGGCGCCGTGCAGCAGATACAGCACGGGGTAGGTCCGTCCGGTCTGCGTGTCGAATCCCGACGGCAGGATCAGCCGTACCGGCGCGGTGCGGCCCAGGGCGGGGGAGGCCACGGAGACGTCCAGGGTGCGTGGACCGAGCCGTGTCACGGCGTGCGCGGTGGCGGTTCTGGCGCCGAGCAGAGCGGTGAGCCCGACAGCGGTGGCGGCCTTGGTGACGGTGCGTCGCGACACTCCGGTGGTGCGGTGGTGGGACATGGTGGCTCCTCGTCGTCCGGTTCAGCGGCTCTGCTCGTCGAGTGCGCGCCGCAGATGGGCGGCGATCTCGTCGACGTACGGCGGGTCGAGCAGCGACAGATGGTGCCCCGCGACCCGTACGACCGTCAGCCGCGGGCACACCTCGTCCCAGCCGAGCGCCTCGTCGTCCCGTTCGTACGCCGGGTCGCGCACGGTGTGCGGGGCGGGCTCGGTGGCCCGGTACAGGACCACCCGCCCGCCGTAGGGCCCGGGTCGGTGGGCCTCGCCGATCCGCAGGTCCAGATAGGAGGAGCGCTGGTGCTCCAGGGCGGCGGGCGGTATGTCGGCGACCTCGCGCAGGGCTTGCAGCACGGTGTCGATGCGGTCGCCGTCGTCGTCCATCGCTGTCAACTCGTCGTACGAAAGCCTGAGTTCAACTCCGTACGTCTCGGCGACGTGGCGGGCGAAGCCCGTGAAGTGGGCGCGGATCCGGTCGGCCGGGGTGTCGCCGGGCCGGGGGAGTGGCCGTACGGAGTCGAGGAGCGCCACGAGCCCCACGTCCCGCCTGGCGGCGGCGAGTTGTCGTGCGGTCTCCTGGGCGACGAAGCCACCGAAGGACCAACCAGCCAGCAGGAAGGGCCCGTTGGGGTGGGTGGTCATGACTGCCTCGGCGTAGCGGCGCGCCTTCTCGGTCACCGTACGGGCTTCCGGGAGCCGTTCCAGTCCGTACACCGGCCGCTCGTCGCCGAGCCGTTCGGCGAGTTCCCGGTAGACGTCGGTTGTGCCGCCGGCGGCGTGGACGAGGAAAAGGGGGGTCCGGGAGCCGGTGGCACGCAGGGTGCGGATGGGGGCGCTCAACTCGCCTTTGGGGAGCGCCTGTTGTAGGTGGTCGGTCAGCGACCGGACGGTGGTGGAGCCGCCGCCGAGCAGCTCGCGCAGGGGCAGTTCGATCCCGAACTCGCCTTCCAGGGCGGTGCGGATGCGCACGGCCATCAGGGAGTCCAGGCCGAGGTCGGCCAGGGCGGTGGAGGGCGTGAGGCGGGTCGCCGGGTGGCCGGTGACGGCGGCGATGTGATGACGCAACCGGCCGGAGAGAGACGTGTCCGGCACGTGAGCCTCTTCGGTCACCGCCGCCGGCGTGGCCGTCGCCCGCCCGTCCGTCCACCAGTGCCGGACGTGCCGCCAGCGCGGTGCGGGCAGGTCGATGACGCGGCCCGGCGGCAACGGCAGGCGCCCGCCCGCGCAGTACAGGGCACCCACCTGGGTCAGGAACCCGGCGGAGCTGTCGGCGTCACGGCGCAGGGTGCCGATGGCGAGGGCGCCGGGCGCGGTGTCGAGGACGGCCCGGGTCAGGACCGGGTGGGGAGAGATCTCGACGAAGGCCGTGTGACCGTCGGCGACAGCCGCCCCGACTGCCCGGTCCAGGCGGACGGGCCGCCGTAGGTTCGCGGCCCAGTGGGCGGCGTCGAAGAGGGAGTCGTCGCGTGGGTCGTCCAGGACGGTGGAGTAGACGGGGACGCGGGGCCGGCCGCCCCGGATGTCGGCAAGGGAGTCGGTCAACTCCGGCAGCAGCGGATCGACTTGAGGTGAATGCCCGGCGCCGACGACGTGCAGGGAGCGAGCGGTCCGCCCCTGCTGCTCCAGCCGGTGCACAAGCCGGGCCACCGCCGGCTCCTCCCCGGCGACGATCTTCTGCCCGGGCGAGGAGTGCACGGCGACACAGACACCGGGGAAGTCCCGTTCCAGGAAGTCGAGTTCATCGTCATCGAGGTCGACGACCGCCATGGCGCCGCCCCGCAGCCCGCTGAGCAGCCGGGCCCGTACGGCAACCACCCGGGCGGCCTCCGAGACGTCCAGTGCGCCCGCGCACACCGCGGCGGCCACCTCGCCCACGGAATGGCCGATGACGGCGACGGGCTCGACACCGTACGAGCGCCATAGCTCGGCAAGGGCCAACTGGAGCCCGAACAACACGGGTTGGGCGACCTCCAGACGGTCGAGGTCGCCGCCGTACGCCAGGTGCTCGTACAGGGACAGCCCGCACTCCGGGGCGATCTGTGCGTCGAGCTTCTCCACGGCGGCGGCGAAGGCGGGTTCCTCGGCCAGTAGCCGACGCCCCATCCCGGCCCACTGGCTGCCGTACCCGGAGAACACCCACACCGGCCCGCGTCCGACGAGATCCCGCTCGCCGGTCACGACCCGCGCGTGGGGGAGCCCCTGCCCCAACGCCCGCAAGCCGTCCGCGAGTTCGGCTCCGTCCTGGGCCACGACCGCGGCACGCACAGCCCCTCGCCCGGCGCGCCCGGCAAGGGTGCGCGCCACGTCGGCGGGGTGAGCCGCGTTCCCTTCGGGTGTACCGAGCCAGTCGGTGAGCCGGGTCGCGGTGTCCCGGAGGCGTGCTGTGTCGACGTCGGAGAGGAGATGGAGGCGGGTGGCCGGAGCCTCTTCCCGGGGCGGCGGGAGGATGTCGGCGGGCCGCCATTCCTCCAGTACCGCATGGGCGTTGGTGCCACCGAACCCGAACCCGGACACCCCGGCGGTGGCCGTACCGCCATAGCGCGGCCACGGCTCGCACTCGGTGACCACGCGCAGCCGTACATCGTCCAGGGCGCTCCCGTCCGCGCAGTGCAGGGACGGTGGAACGGTGTCGTGGTGCAGGGCGAGGACCGTCTTCACCAGCCCGGCGATGCCCGCGGCGGACTCCAGATGGGCGAGGTTGCCCTTGACGGAGCCGAGCAGCAGCGGCTGGTCGGGGTCGCGGCCCGCACCGAGTACCCCACCCAGCGCGCCCGCCTCGATCGGGTCGCCGAGCGGGGTACCGGTGCCGTGGGCCTCGACATGGTCGATGTGCGCCGGGGCGAGCCCGGCCCGGGCGTAGGCAGTGGCCAACAGGGCTTTCTGGGCAGCGGGATTGGGCGCCAGGAGACCGTTGGAACGGCCGTCGGAGTTGACGGCCGTGGCGCGGATGACGGCGAGGACACGGTCGCCGTCCCGCTCGGCGTCGGACAGCCGCTTCAGCAGCACGGCCGCACATCCCTCGCCGCGGCCGATGCCGTCGGCCGCCGCGGCGAACGGCTTGCACCGCCCGTCCGGCGCGAGGGCCCCGGCCCGCCGGAACGCCACACCGACGGTGGGCGAGAGCAGCAAATTGACCCCGGCGGCGATCGCCGTGTCGCTCTCACCGGTGCGCAGGCTGACACAGGCGTGGTGCACGGCGACCAGCGAGGACGAGCAGGCGGTGTCGACGGCCATGCTCGGCCCCCGGGTGTCCAGCACGTACGCCAGCCGCCCCGCCGTCACGCTGAGCGCCGCGCCCGCGGGCGCCCACGGGTCGACAGCCGCAGGGTCGGCGCCGGTGAGCGAGCCGTACTCGGCGGCGGAGACGCCGACGAAGACACCGGTGGCGCTGCCGGCGAGGGACACGGCGGGGACGGCGGCATGGTCGAGGGTCTCGTGGACGACCTCCAGGAGGATCCGCTGCTGCGGGTCCATCACGGCGGCCTCGCGCGGGGTGATGCGGAAGAAGTCCGCGTCGAACCCGGCGATGTCGTCGAGATAACCGCCGTACAGGGGCGCGTCGTTGGGCGGGAACGGGCCGAAGTCGCGCCACCGGTCCTCGGGAACCCGGCGGACGGCGTCGACGCCGTCGGTCAGCAGCCGCCAGTAGTCGCGCGGCCCGTGCACACCGCCGGGCAGCCGACAGCCGACCCCGATGACCGCGACGGGCTCGTCGGACGCAGCCGGGGGAGGTGTCGGCGTGCCCACCGGAGCGGTCCAGGTCTCCGTCCGCGTCCCCGTTTCCGCGCGGCACAGGTACGCCACCAGGGCATCCCCGGTGGGCGCCTCCCACAGCAGCGTCGCCGACAGTTCACGGCCTGTCGCCCGCGAGAGCTCCCCGGCCAGCACGACCGCGTCCCGCGACGACATGCCGAGGTCCGCCAGCGGCCGGTCCATGGGCGCGTCCTCGCCAGCCGTACCGTTCCACGCCGCCACCCGCTCGGCGACCAACCGGCGTATCCGGACCTCGTCGGCGCCCCTCATGCGGTCGGCTCCGGCGTGTAGGCACCCTCCAGATAGCGTCGCCGGGTCAGCGCCCGGGCCACCTTGCCGCTGGACGTACGGGGCACGGTGCCCGGCGGCACGAGGACGACGTCGGCGAGCCGCAGCCCGTGCCGTACCGAGACGGTGGCGCGCACGGCACGCACCAGTCCCGGTACGTCGATCTCCGCGAGGCTGATGCTCCGTACATGCTCGGCGACGACTACCACCCGCTCGCCCGCGTCACCCGGCACCTCGAACGCGGCCAGCCGATCGCGCCGCACCGCGGGGTCCGCGTCCTGGACAGAGGCCTCCACGTCCTGCGGGTAGTGGTTGCGGCCGTCGACGACGATGAGGTCCTTCAGCCGTCCGGTGACGATCAACTGCCCGTCCAGGAACGTCCCCAGGTCGCCGGTGCGCAGCCAGTGACCTGCGCCGTCCGTGTCGTCGGCGAACACGGCACCGAAGACGTGCTGGGTCTGCTCCTCCCGATTCCGGTAGCCGCGCCCCACGTTGGGACCCTGCACCCAGATCTCGCCGACCTCACCTTCGGACAACCTGACGCGGGACACGGGGTCGGCGATACGGACCCGCTGGCCCGCCGGAGTCCCGCAGCCGACCAGCGTCAGGGCTCTGGGGGCACCGTCCTGCGCGGGCAGCGCCTTCCCGGCGGTGAGGGCATCGCGGTCGAGCGCGAACCGTCTGAGCGGTTCCCCGGGCCGGGCGGCGCTGACAAAGACGGTGGCCTCGGCGAGCCCGTACGACGGACAGTGGGCGTCCGGCGCCAGTCCCTGGGCGGCGAAGGCGGCGTGGAAGCGGTCGACTGTGGCGGGGCGGACAGGTTCGCTGCCGTTGAGCAGCGCGGCGACCCCGTCCAGCCGCAGGTCCCTCTTCTGGGCATCGGTGACGGTCGAAGCACAGTAGTCGTAGGCGAAGTTGGGCGCCGCGCTCAGTGCACGCGGATGCGCGGCGAGCAGCCGCAACCAGCGCACCGGTTCGTGCAGGAACGCGACCGGATCCATGAGCACCGACACCATCCCCCGTACGACCGGAGCGGCGACACTCAGGACGAGCCCCATGTCGTGGTACAGCGGCAGCCAGCCCACACAGGTCGCCGGACGCTCGTCCAGGCCGTAAGCGGCCAGCGCCTGCCGGGCGTTGGCGACGACATTGCCGTGACTGATCTCCACACCCGCGGGGGAACGGGTCGAACCGGACGTGTACTGGAGGTAGGCGATGGCGTCGTCGTCCGGTGTGACCGCCCGCAAGTCGGCCGCAGCGTCGGGCACTTGATCCACGGCGACGATCCGTACCGCCCGGCCGGCGCAGAAGTCCCGTACCTCATCAAGAATGTGACTGGTCGTCAGAATCACGGCCGGACTCGCGTCGTCCAGTACTCCCGCGAGCCGGTCGCCGTGCCCGGGCAGACCGGGCGGATACAACGGCACGGCGACAAGACCGGACGCGAGCGTCGCCAGGAAGGCGGTGACGTACTCCGTACCCTGCGGGCACAGCAGCGCGACCCGGGTGCCGGGCTCGGCCTCCTCGGCGAGCCGGGCGGCCAACGCCCGTACGCGCAGGTCCAGTCGGCGCCAGGTCAGGGTGCGGTGGACACCGCGCGAGCGCGGGGCGGGGTGGTCGACGAACGTGAACGCCCGGCGGTCGGGGGTGGTTTCGGCCCAGTGCCGTACGTACTCCGGCAGACTCCGGTGGGCGGGGGCGAGCGGGGGGAGGCGGCTGTCCATCGGGCATGGCTCCTCACATCGCGGAACGCGGGAACGGCGGCATTCAGTCGGCTCGGAGGTCTCGGGCGGCTCAGTGACCCAGTGAGCCAGGGACTCGGGGACTCAGAGGGGGATGTTGCCGTGCCTGCGCGACGGCATCGGGGCGCGCTTGCCGCGCAGTGCGCGCAAGGCGCGGACGATGTGGGTACGGGTGTCGCGCGGGGCGATGACGGCGTCCACGTATCCGCGCTCGGCGGCCGGATAGGGCGTCCCGTGCGTGCTCTCGTACGCGGCGACGAGGTTGGCCCGCAGCGCCTCCGGGTCGTCCGCGGCGGCCAGTTCACGCCGGTGCAGGACGCCCACTGCGCCCTCGGCGCCCATGACGGCGATACGGGCGGTGGGCCACGCGAGGTTGATGTCGGCGCCCAGATGCTTGGAGCCCATCACCGCGTACCCGCCGCCGTACGCCTTGCGCACCACCACCGTGACCTTCGGGACGGTCGCCTCGGCGTACGCGTACAGCAGTTTGGCGCCGCGCCGGATGATCCCGGCCTGCTCCTGACGGACACCGGACAGATAGCCGGGAACGTCGGCGAAGGTCAGCAACGGAATGCCGAACGCGTCGCAGAACCGCACGAAGCGCGCGGCCTTCTCCGAGGCGTCGATGTCGAGGACACCGGCACTGTGCAGCGGCTGGTTGGCGACGACCCCGACGGGTGAGCCCTCAACCAGAGACAGCGCGCAGATGATGTTCGGCGCGAACAGCTGCTGGATCTCCAGCAGTTCACCACCGTCGACGACCGCACGCAGGATGTCCCGCATGTCGTAGACCTGCCCGAGCCGGTCCGGCACGACCTCGTCGAGACACACGTCGTCGAGCGGCGCCGCGGGCGCGTACTGCGGGGGCCGCTCCAGGTTGTTGGCGGGCAGGTACGACAGCAGGTCCCGTACGGTGTCGAGGGCTTCCACCTCGTCCGCCGCGAGGAAGTGGGCGTTGCCGTTGACGGAGTTGCTGGTGCGTGCGCCGCCGAGCTCCTCGGCGCTGGTGCGCTCCCCGGTGACCGCCTCGATGACGTCGGGCCCGGTGACGAACATGTGCGAGGCACCGTCCACCATCACGGTGAAGTCGGTGATGGCAGGCGAGTACGCGGCCCCACCGGCACACGGCCCCAGCACGACCGAGAGCTGGGGGATCACCCCGGACGCCTGCACGTTGCGGCGCACCAGCTCGGCGTACAGCGCGAGCGAGGCGACGCCCTCCTGGATACGGGCGCCACCGCCGTCGTTGAGCCCGATCACCGGACAGCCGGTCTTCATCGCGAGGTCCATCAGGGCGATCGTCTTCTCCCCGAAGGCCTCGCCCATGCTCCCGCCGAAGACCGTGGAATCCTGGGCGAAGACACAGACGGGACGACTGTCGACGGTGCCGTAACCGGTGATCACCCCGTCCCCGTACGGGCGACGCGCGCCGTCTGCGGTGGGCCGCGCCCGGACGTACAGCCCGGTCTCGGTGAACGAGCCCGCGTCCAGCAGCAGGTCGATCCGCTCCCGGGCGCCGAACTCCCCACGTCTTCTCGGCCCGCCCTCCGCCAGCGCCAGCGATTGGCGGCTCTCCAGAACGGTGATGCGGTCGGCGGTGCGGTCGGGCAGGGGTGTCGCCCAGTCTGTTGTCGCCTCTACGGTCACAGCCACCTCCGAAGTGGTTTTCGAATATGGCAGCGCCGAAGGAGAGGGCCGGGTCAATCACCGTTCTGTGTGCGCGAGGTGAGTCCCGCGGGATCCGGGTTCGTCCGTGAGTGACAAGAGCCGGTGTCGGGCGGACCGCTTCAGGAGACTTGGTGTAGGGCGGGCTGCGGGGCTGTCCTCCGGTCTCCCCACCGCCGGGTGCGGTAGGTGCCGGCCAGGCGGCACAGCGCGTAGATCGTGAACGAGATCGTCGTGACGTACGGGCTGATGGGGATGGAACCGCCCAGCGCGAGCAGGATGCCGCCCTCGATGGAGAGCACGGCGAAGACCACGCTGAGCAGCGGCAGCAGCACCGGGGACGCGGTGACGCGGGAGGCGGCGGCGGCGGGCGTGACGACGAGGGTCAGGACGAGCAGAGCGCCGACGACCTGGACCGACAGGGCGACGGTGAGCCCGAGCACGATCATGAAGACGAAGGACAGTCCACGCACCGGAACGCCACGGGCCGCGGCGACGTCCGGGTCCGCGCTGGCGAACGTCAACGGCCGCCAGATGACGGCCAGCGCGACCAGCACCAGTGCGGAGGTGCCCAGGAGCCAGGTCATCTGCGGGGTGTCGACGGCGACGATCTGCCCGGTGAGCAGCCCGAACTTGTTGGCCGCCCGGCCCTTGTAGAGAGCGAGGAAGAGCACACCGAGCCCGAGACCGAACGGCATGAGGATGCCGATCGCCGAGTTGCGGTCGCGGGCCCGCGCGCCCAGGAGACCGATCGCGCCGGCCGCGAGCAGCGAACCCACGATCGAGCCCCCGACGATGTTCACCCCCAGCAGCAGCGCCGCCGACGCGCCCGCGAACGACAGCTCGCTGATGCCGTGCACCGCGAAGGGCAGGTCGCGCATGATGACGAAGACCCCGGCCAGACCGCCGACGAGGCCGAGCGCGGCACCGGCGATGAGGGAGTTGCGGACCAGCGCTAGGAGTTCGCCGTAGTTGTCGAAGCTGAAGATCTGGTGCCAGACTCCCTCGGCGAGCGTCATGGGCGCACTTCCTCGGTCTCAGGAACGGTCTGGGGGGCGTGATGCGGTGGTGCGGCCGGTCCGTCGGGGGCGCCGACGACCACGACCCGCCCCTGGACCCGGACGACGTCGACGCGGGTGCCGTACAGCCGTGACAGCGACTCGGAGGTCAGCACCTCCTCCGGTGTCCCGATCCGGTGACCGCCCGGCGCCAGGTAGAGCACACGGTCGACCAGGCCGAGCACCGGGTTGATCTCGTGGGTCACGAAGACCACGGACGTGCCCTGGGACCGGCGGCGGGCGTCGACGAGTTCGGTGACGGCCCGCTGGTGGTTCAGGTCGAGGGAGAGCAGGGGCTCGTCGCAGAGCAGGATGCGCGGATCGGTCGCCAGGGCCTGGCCGATGCGGACGCGCTGCCGTTCGCCGCCCGACAACATACCGAGGGGGACGTCGGCGTACGCCGTCGCTCCGACCGAGGCGAGGATCTCGTCCACCCGGCGGCGGACGGCGCCCGTGCGCAGCCGGGGTCCGAAGCGGTGCCCGTCGATGCCGAAGCGCACGAGATCGCGGGCCCGCAGCATCGCCTGTGCGGACAGTTCCGCCTGCTGAGGGACGTACCCGAGGTGCCGGCCGGCCTCGCGCGGGGGGCCGCCGAGGACGGTCAGGGTCCCGGCGGACAGGGGCTGCCGGCCCAGCAGGGCCCGTACGAAACTGGTCTTGCCCGAGCCGTTCGGCCCGAGCACGGCCAGGAACTCTCCCGGCCGCACATCGAGGTCGAGGCCCTGCCACACCACACGCGCGCCGTACGACAGTTCGGCGCCGCGCAGGCTGAGCACCGCACCCAGGTCGCTGCCCCCGGCGGGCCCCTCACCCTGGCGGGGTTGGGGCACGGCGACCGGGGCGGGCTGCCTCACTTGGCGAGCGCGCTCGCGAGCGCGTCGACGTTCGAGGTCATCCAGCCGAGGTAGTCCTGGCCGGCGGGCAGGGTCTCGGTCACCGGTACGACGGGGATGCCGGCCGCCTTGGCCGCGGCCTTGGACTTCTCGGTCTGCGGGCCGGAGGTCTGCTCGTTGTAGACCAGCGCCTTGACCTGCTTGTCGCCGAACACGGCCAGCGTGGCCTGAAGGATCCTGGGGGAGACGTCGTCACCCTCCTCGATGGCCTCGCTGAACTCCTCCGGCGTCCTGTTCACCAGACCGCTCGCGGTGGTCAGGTAGAGCGGCACGGGCTCGGTGATGGCGATGCCATCCCCGGCGTGCTCCTTCTTGATCTGGGCTTCCTTCGCCTCCAGCGCCGTGAGCTTCATCTTGAAGGCCTCGGCGTTCTTGGTGAAGACGGCGGCGTCGTCGGTATCGGCCTTGCCCAGGGCGGCGGCGATACGGTCGGCGATCTTGGCGACGGTCGGGAAGTCGTACCAGACGTGCTCGTTGAGCTCGCCGCCCTTCGGGGCGGTCTTCCCGGAGACCTTGACGGCGTTGATGACCTCGGCGGAGGACCCGCCGCTCTTCAGCATCCGGTCGACGAAGTCGTCGTAGCCGCCGCCGTTCTCGACGACGACCTTCGCCTTCGACAGCGCCAGCTGGTTCTGGGTGTTGGCCTCGTAGGAGTGCGGGTCCTGGTCGGGGTCGCTGATGATCGACGTGACGTCGACCTTCGCGCCGCCTATCTGCTCGACGATGTCGCCGTAGACGTTGGTGGAGGCGACCACGGCGACCTTGGCCGAGGCGACCGGTTCCTGCGCACCGCTCCCGTCACCGCCGGAGTCCGACGAACTGCCGCACCCCGTAAGGAGGGCCAGCGAGGCGCCGGTGATCAGGGCGAGGCGCCGGGACGGGGACGGGGACATGGATCCTCCACGACAGGGGGTCAGAAAGGGTGTGCACGCCACAGTAGATGGAAATGAATGTCAAAAGCATGGCTGAATCCGATCTATATGGAAACCATTGCCAACACTTGACGCGTCGCTCCGGTGGTCAGCGCGTCGGTTCGTAGGCGAGTTGTTTGATCTGGCGCAGGGTGAGAACGGTCTCGACGGCCTGGACACCGTCGAGGGCGCCGATCCTCTCGCTCAGATACGTGTACAGATCACCCGTGCTGGGGGTGCCCACGGAGGCGATGAGATTGGCCTGGCCGGTGATGGCCGCGGCGAAGGACACCTCGGGATGCTCCGCGAGAGCGCGTCCCACCTCGCTCAGCGCGGAGGGGGAGACGGTGAGCCAGAGCAACGCCCCGACACCGTGGCCGACGGACTCGGCGGTGTGCTGCACGTCGAAGTAGAGGGTGCCCGAGGAGCGCAGGCGATCCATACGTCGCCTGACGACGGACTCCGACTGGCCGGTGGCGGACTGGAGTTCGCTGAACGTCGCCCGCCCGTCACGGCGGAGCACCGCGAGCAGGACCTCGTCGTCCTTGTCGGGTGTGACGGTGCCGACTGGGTCGATCTGGGGCAGGCGCAGCGCGTTCACCTGCTCCGGATCGAGTGCCTGGACCTTGTTGAGCCAGCCGAGCGGGCCGCCGTAGAAGACGTGGAGGAGACAGTGGGCGCTGACCGAGATGACGCGGGGGGTGCGCTGAAGACGGTCGAAGAGGAGCTCGTCGCGGTCCTGCCGACTGCGCGGTCTCATCGCGCACAGGACCTCGGTGCCACCGGAGACGAGGTTGATGTACGAGGTGTCGGGACGGCGCGCCAGCGCGTTCGCCAACTGCTCGGCGACGTCGGGGGTGCAGCGCAGCCGGACGATCCAGCCGACGCGGCCGAGCCGGCCCTCGTCGATCATGCCGAGCACCCGCAGACCCGCGGTGGTGCGCAGCCGCCGGAAGCGCCGCGCGACGGTCTGGTCGGACACCCCGAGAACCTCGCCGAGACGGCTGAAGGGTGCCCGTCCGTCGAGTTGCAGTGCTTGCAGCAGCTTCAGGTCGAGCGGGTCGAGCGGGCGGGAGTCCACGGCGGCCCTCCTGGGTCGGGTCGGGATGCGGTCCGGGGAAGTGTGGGGAAGGTATCCGGAAGGCGTGCAGGTGCTCGTCAGGGGCGGGGGCGGTCACCGCTGTGTCGCCGGCGGGCCCGGGACCGATGTGTCCGGTTCCCGGGCCCGTTTCGGCGCCGTACCCCGTCCCCACGGGTGACGCCGGTACCGGTCGGGCGCCCGCTCGACATGCCCGCGCCGACCGGTACGGCTGGTGTCACTCCCTGACGCGGTTGCCGGCCAGGGAGGCGACTTCCTGCTGCTGCGGGACGCCGGCGGCGACGGGGCCCGTGACAGCAGCCGCGTCGCGGGGCTCGGCCACGGGCGACGCGTGCTGCGGGCGGCGCAGCAGGAGCGCTCCGAGGACGGCGGCGAACAGGGTCAGTACGGCGGACACGATCAGGCAGAGGTGCAGGCCGTCCAGGAACGCCTGGGACACGGCGCCCAGCACCCGGGGCATGTCCGCGCCGAGGTCCAGTCCGGCGACCGCACCGATGCCGTCGTGGTCGGCGACCGCCGTGACCTGACGGACCGTCTGACCGGTCAGACCGGCGTCGGTGAGGTGGCCCTGCAGGGAGTCGACGGCCTTGGCGGTCAGCAGAGTGCCGAGGACGGCCGGGCCCAGGGCCGCGCCGACCTGGCGGAAGGCGTTGTTGCCCGCGGCGGCCATTCCGGCCTGGTGGAAGGGGACCGAACTGACCGCGATGGCGGTCATCGGAGTGATGACGAAGGCCATCCCGAGGCCGAGCAGCGCCAGCCGCCAGGCCAGCGACCCGAACGAGGTGTCCACGCCGATGTCCGTGAGAGACAGCAGGGCGGCCGAACTGATCAGCAGACCGCCGGGGATGAGCACCCGTGGCGAGACGCGGTGGACGAGACGGCCGACGGGGGCACCGAGCACCAGGGTGCTCAGGGACACCATCAACAGACGCCAGGCCGCGTCGAGGGTAGACAACTGCTGGACCATGCCGAGGTAGAGGCTGAGGGCGAAGAAGAAGCCGATCAGACCCAGGAAGCTGATCATGGCGATCAGGGTGGTGGCGGTGAAGGCCGGGCTGCGGAACAGGGTCAGGTCCAGCATGGGGCTGGGACTGTGGCGTTCCACCAGGACGAAGGCGACGGCGCCGACCGCGGCGGTGAACAGGGCGACCATCACCTTGACGTCGGTGAACGACGTGGCTCCGCCTTCGATGATTCCGTACACGAGAGCGGTGATCGCCAGCGCGGCGGTGATCTGGCCGGGCCAGTCGAGGCGGCGCGAACCCGGTGCCCGGGAGTCGGTCAGGACCTTCGCGCCGATGCCGACGGCGACCAGCGAGACCGGGACGGACAGGAGATAGATCCAGCGCCAGGCGAAGTGGTCCAGGACGGTGCCGGCGATGACGGGACCGACCGCCAGGGCGGCGCTCAGTGCGGTGGCCCACAGGCCGATGTACTTGCCGCGTTCGCGCGGGTCGGGCACGGCGTGGCTGATGAGGGCGAGCGTGGTGGGCAGCAGCGCGGCCGAGCCCAGCCCGGCCAGGGCCTGGCCCGCCCAGACGGTCTGGATGTTCTGGGCGCACAGGGCGACGAACGAGCCCAGCCCGCTGAGGGCGAGTCCGGCCAGATAGACCTTCTTGCGGCCGTGGACGTCACCGAAGACGCCCGCCGTGAGGATCAGAGCGGCCATGGGCAGGACGAACGCGTCGGACACCCAGGACAGTTGGGATGTCGAGGCGTCCAGGGCCCGCTGGATCGCGGGCAGACTCAC
The DNA here is from genome assembly GCF_036345175.1 of Streptomyces sp. NBC_00576. Classification (NCBI taxonomy): domain Bacteria; kingdom Bacillati; phylum Actinomycetota; class Actinomycetes; order Kitasatosporales; family Streptomycetaceae; genus Streptomyces; species Streptomyces sp. NBC_00576. The sequence continues at coordinate 9,660,773 of NZ_CP107780.1, forward strand.
CGAGACGGTGGTCACCGGCAGATAGGCGACGAACACTCCCAGGCAGGCCATGACGAGCGTGGCCGCCCGCCGTTCCTGCGGCGCGTTCGCCTTGGTCATGGGGTTCACGGAAACTCTCCCTTTGCGGCGCCGTCGGGCACCGGGTTCGGCTGACTTCGCCGTCACTTTCCGCCCGACCGGGGACCCGACTCCAGCCACGCCCACCGAAAGCCCGGAAACCCGACATCCGGTCGCTCTGTCCGGCGAACTTCCGACATCGCGGAGGCCGACCGGAGCGGCGTCGAAACCGCAGGTACAGACCTGGCGGGAACCACCCGGATAGGTAGCCCCGGTTGAGGAAATAAGGGCGCGGTCTACCCGTTCGGGTGGTGACGTCCGAAGCATGGGCAACGAATCCTTGGTTTGCGATCACAGGTGATTGCCATGGTGTGCCGTTGACGTGGGAGGTGCTGAGGGTGGGATCGACTGCCGCGGACGGAAGCCAGACGGGGCAGGAGGTGCCCTGGGTGCTCTCCGGCCCGTCGACGGCCGCGCTCAGGGAACGCGCCGCCGAGCTGAAGGCCGCCGCCGAGCGTGCCCCGGAGCGGCCCTCCGCCGAGGTCGGCTGGTCGTTGGTGGCCGACGGAGCCACCGCCGCGGACTCCGCCCACCGCGCGGTGGTGCTGGGCCGCGGCCACGAGGACTTCCTGCGCGGGCTCGCCGCGGTCGGCTCCGGTCGGCCGTCCGCCGGTGTGATCCGCGGCTCGGCCACGGTGACCGACGACCGGATCGTCTTCGTCTTCCCCGGCCAGGGCTCCCAGTGGCAGGGCATGGCGGCCGACCTGGTCGAATCCAGCCCGGTCTTCCGGGAACAGGCCGAGCGCTGCGCCGAGGCTTTCGCGCCGTACCTCGACTGGTCACTGATGGACGTGCTGTGCGACCGGCCCGGGGCGGCGTCGTCGGAACGGGTGGACGTGGTGCAGCCCGCGCTGTTCGCGGTGATGGTGTCGCTCGACGCGCTGTGGCGGTCCTGGGGTGTGCGGCCGGACGCGGTGATCGGGCACAGTCTCGGCGAGGTGGCCGCCGCGCACGTCTGCGGGGCGCTGTCGCTCCGGGACGCGGCGATGGTGGCCGCGCAGTGGAGCAAGGCCCAGGCGACGCTCGTCGGCACCGGGGACATGGCGTCGGTCGACCTGACCCCGGAGGCGGTACGCGAGCGGCTGGCCGGCCGTGGTGGCCGCCTCGGGCTGGCCGCGGTGAACGGACCCGACTGGGTGCTGGTCTCCGGTGACCGGGAGGAGGTCGTGGGCTTCGTCGAGGAGCTCCGGGCCGAGGGCGTACGAGCCAGGCTGATCAATGTGGGCCTGGCCGCTCACTCGGCGCACATCGACTCGATCACCGACCGCATGATGCGGGACCTGGCCACCCTCGCACCGCGTCCGCTCAGCGTCCCCTTCCGCTCCTCGGTCACCGGCGAACTGCTGCGGGGCACCGAACTCGGCGCCGAGTACTGGTGCCGCAATCTGCGGAGCACGGTGGAGTTCGCGCGTACCGTCCGCGCCCAGGCGGAGCACGGGTTCAGGACGTTCGTCGAACTCAGTCCCCACCCGGCTCTGGTCATGGGTGTCAAGGGCGCCCTGGAGGACGCCGGAGCCGAGGCGGACAGCGTGGCCGTGGGCTCACTCCGGCGTGACCGGAGCGGGCGGGCCGCCATGCTGTCCGCCCTCGCCGAGCTGTATGTGCGAGGTGTGCCGGTGGACTGGGCCGGGCCCTTCGGCCGGAGCCCGCGCCCCGGCCCGGTCGCGGAGCGCGCTGAAACCTCCCGCACCCCCGCCCCGCCGGCCGTCCCCGTGGGCGCGGTGCCCGGCGGCACACGGCCGTCGGCCCAGAGCCCACGGCCCGAGGGCCTGGCCGACCTGCCGGCCGACCTGCCGGTCGGGGTGTCGCGGGCCGCGGCGGAGCGCACGCTCCTGGACCTGGTGGGTGCCCATGTGGCTGCCCTGCTCGACGTGGACTCGCCCGACGCGGCGGATCCGGAGTGGGCCGCCAAGTCGCTCGGTGACCTGGGCTTCACCTCGGTGCTGGCGGTGGAACTGCGGGACCGGCTGGTGCAGGACACCGGCCTGCGCCTGCCGCGCACTCTGGTGTTCGACCACCCCGTCCCCCAGTCACTGGCCCGCTTCCTCGCCGCCGGGCTCCGCGGCGCGGCGGGCGCCGAGTCGTCGTCCCGCCCTGCCCCGGAGGCCTTGGCCCCCTCGGCAGCCCGGGCGGACGAGGCCATCGCCATCGTGGGCATGGCGGCCCAGCTTCCCGGGGCCAGGCACCTGGAGGAGTACTGGGAACTGCTGAGCGGCGGCCGGGAGGCGATAACCCGCTTCGACGACGAGGAACTCGCGGCGGCCGGGGTGCCGGACGAGCTGATCCGGGACCCGCGCTATGTGAAGGCGTTCGGAGCGCTGCCCGAAGCGGAGCTGTTCGACGCGGCCTTCTTCGGACTCACCCCCGCCGAGGCCGAACTGACCGACCCCCAGCACCGGCTGTTCCTCCAGTCCTGCCACGCCGCTCTGGAGCACGCCGGCTACGACCCGGGCCGCAGCCAGGCGGAGATCAGCGTCTTCGGCGGCGCCGCCAACAACACCTACCTTCAGAACAACGTGCTCCCCGCGACCGACCGGACCACCACCTCCCAGTACTTCCGCGTCCTGTTCGGGAACGACAAGGACTACCTGGCCACCCGCGTCGCCTACAAACTGGGCCTGACGGGCCCCTCCTACACCGTCCAGACCGCCTGCTCGACCTCACTGGTGGCCGTCCATCTGGCCTGCCAGGCGCTGCGGGCGGGCGATTGCGACCTGGCGCTCGCGGGCGGGGTGTCGCTCCGGGTGCCCCAGTCGGCGGGCCATCTGCACGAGGAAGGCGCGATCCTGTCGGCCGACGGGCACGTGCGCGCCTTCGACGCCGAGGCCAGCGGCACCGTCTTCGGCAACGGCGCCGGCGTCCTCGCGCTGAAGCGGCTCACCGACGCCGTGGCGGACGGTGACACGGTGCACGCGGTGATCCGCGGGACGGCCACCAACAACGACGGCGCGCAGAAGGTCAGTTACGCGGCGCCCGCCAGGGACGGGCAGGCGGCGGTGATCGCCCGGGCCCAGGCCGCGGCCGGGGTCGACGCCGGGACGATCACCTACCTGGAGGCGCACGGTACGGGAACCACGCTGGGCGACCCCGTCGAGGTGGCGGCGCTCACCCAGGCGTTCCGGCACACCACCGCGGCGACGGGGTACTGCGCCATAGGCTCGGTCAAGCCGAACATCGGCCATCTGGACGCCGCCTCCGGTGTGGCGGGCATGATCAAAGTGGCGCTGATGTTGCGTCACCGAACCATCGTGCCGAGCATCAACTACCGGAGCCCGAACCCAGCCATCGAGTTCGACAGCACCCCCTTCCAGGTCGCCACGGAACTTCGTCCGTGGGCGGTGCGGGGGGTGCCGCGCCGGGCCGGGGTCAGCTCCTTCGGCGTCGGCGGAACCAACGCCCACGCGGTGCTGGAGGAGGCGCCCGAGCGGGAACCGTCCGGCCCCTCCCGCCCCGAACAGCTCCTGCTGCTGTCGGCCGCCACACCGTCCGCCCTGGACGTGGCCGCCGCACGGCTCGCGGAGCACCTGCGACGCCATCCCGACGTACCGCCGGCGGATGTCGCCTACACCCTGTCGGTGGGCCGCGCGGCCCACCGACACCGGCTGGCAGTGCTGTGCCGGGACACCGAGGAAGCGGCGCGGCTGCTGGAGAACCGCGCCGAGGCCGGGTGCCGCAGCGCGCGGACCGGTTACGCCCCGCCCTCCGTCGCCTTCGCGTTTCCCGGGTGCGGCACCGACGAGGACGGGCAGTCGGCAGCCGGACTCGCGGTGACCGAGCCGGCGTTCGCCGAGCGGTACGAGGTGTGCGCCGCGGCCGGCGCCCTGACGCGCGGCCCGCGAGGCCGGGCGTTCGCGTTCCAGTACGCCCTGGCCGGGCTCTGGCAGGACTGGGGACTGGATCCGGAGGTGCTGTTCGCCGAGGGCACCGGGGAACTGGTGGCCGGCTGCCTGACCGGCGCCCTGCGGATCGACCAGGCACTGGCCGGGCTCATGCCGTCCGCCGCACCCACCTCGCAGGCGGGAGAGGCAGGGCCGGCCGGAGACGGGCAGGGGCCGCGGATCCTGCCGTACGGCGACATCGGCGCCGCCGAGGGGCTGGTCGTTCTCACCGCCCGGGCGGAGTCCCCGCTGGCCGCGGTGCGGGACGCCTGGCTGGCCGGCGCGGAGATCGACTGGGAACGGCTCTACCACGGCCAGCGACGCCATCGGGTGCCGCTGCCGACCTACCCCTTCGAAGGCCGGCGGTACTGGCTCGAACCCGCCACGCCGTCCCCGGCTGCCGCGCGCCCGCCAGGCAGCGGGGAGGCACAGCCCCGGCTGCGTACGGTCCCGGACCCGGCCGGGGCGGGCCGGACCTGCCAGGCGGTCACCCTCACCGGCACCGAGCCGTACGTCGAGGACCACGCCGTGCGCGGTGTGCCCGTGCTGCCGGCGGCCGTGCACCTGGAACTGGCACGTGTCACCGGGGAGATGGTGACCGGCGCGAGGACCGGCACGATCCGGGACATCGGTTTCGAGCGGATGCTCTCCTTCGAGGGCGGCGACGCCCGCACCCTTCGGATCCTTCTGGAACCCCGGGGTGCCGCGCTGCGCTGCACCGTGACGGCGGACGGCACGGACGTGGTGGCGGCGGGCGGCGCCGAGCCCGTGGGCGATCCGGTGTACGCACGCGGCGAGCTGGTCCTCCCCGACGGAGCCCCGGCCGGTGCGGCACGGGACCCGGAGCGGATCGATCTCGACGCCGCCCGGCTCCGCTGCCCGAGCCGGGTCGAGCCCGGCACGTGTTACGACCTGTTGCGGGAACGTGGTGTGCGGCACGGCCCCAGCCTGCGCGCGCTGCGCGAGTTCAGGCACCGCGCGGCCCAGGAGGCCGTGGCCGTCGTCGAGGTGCCGGAGACCGCCGTCGAGTCCGTGGCGGGCGGTGGCTTCGCCGGGCCCGGCACCCTGGTGCTGCATCCGGCGCTGCTGGACGGTGCCCTCCAGGCGGCGGTGTGCCTGCTCGCCGCCTCGGGTGAGGATCACGGAGCCACCTACCTGCCGATGCGACTCGGCGCACTCCATGTGCATGCCACCCCGGGCGACCGGTGCGCGGTGCACGTCACCCGCTCCATCGGCGGCGTCCACGGCGGTGGCCAAGTCGTACGGCTGGACGTGGCGTTGACAGGGGACGACGGAACCGTTGCCGTCCGGTTGTCCGATCTGGTCCTGCGCCGCCTCCCGTCCGGCACCGGGCAGGAGGAGACGGTGGGCGCGGCCGCCGAGCCCGCCCACACCCACGCGGACGCGACGGACCCCGTCTTTCTGCGCGGCCACTGGTCGCCCGCGCCGCTCAGCCCGTCCGGCGGCACGGGCAGTGGTCCGTTCCTGCTGCTGGCGGACGGAGAAGAGCCCCGCCAGGCCCTGCGCGGGGCACTGCGGGACATCGGCGAGCAGGACACCACGGTGGTCCTGGTGACGCCGGGACCCGGATTCCGGCGCACCGACTCGGACACGTACCAGCTGGATCCCGGGCGGCCCGGCGACTTCGCCGACCTGCTGACGGCTCTGCACACCGACGGGATGGTCCCCCAGCGGATCCTGCACGCCTGGAGCGTCGCGGCCCGGCCGTCCGACACCTTCGGCGCCGACATGCTCGACGTGGGTGTCGGCTCGCTGTTCCACCTCACCAGGGCACTGCTGGCGCGGCGGCCGGTGACGGGGGTGCGGCTGCTGTTCGTCCACCCGCTGGGCCTCGCCCCGCTCGGCCACGACGAGGGGCTGCCGGCGTACGAGGCGGTCGCCGCGTTCGCACGGACCGCCCGGCTGGAGAACCCCGCGCTGGACTACCGGGTGTCGGGCATCGCGGCGGACGGCCTCACCGAGCGGATGGCCCTGCTGCTGCGGGAGTTCGACACCGCCACCGGCCGGGAGCCCGAGATCCGGTACGAGCGCGACGTCCGTCTGGCCCGCCGGTACCGGGTGGTGGACCCGGCCGGCCCGGACGGCCGTGAAGCCGCCGACGGGTCCGGCGGCCGGACACGGCTGCGGGACCGGGGCGTCTACCTGATCACCGGCGGGACCGGGGGACTTGGGCTGCTGCTCGCCGAGCACCTGGCCGCCCGGGCCCGGGCGCATCTCTTCCTGGTCAGCCGTTCCGAGCCGGACGCCCGTACCCGGGCCCGGATCGAGGCACTGGCCGCGGCCGGCGGTACGGTCCGTCATCTGCGGGCGGACGTCTCCCGTGAGGACGACGTCCGTGCCGTACTGGCGGCGGTGGAGGCCGAGCACGGCACGCTGCACGGTGTGATCCACGCCGCCGGCGTACTGCGGGACTCCTTCCTGGCCGGCAAGGCCCCGGAGGACCTGTGGGCCGTCCTCGCGCCCAAGGTCCACGGAACGGTCCACCTCGACCGGCTGACCGCCGACCACGCCCTGGACTTCTTCGTGACGTTCTCGTCGGTCGCCGCGCCGCTGGGCAATGTGGGCCAGTCCGACTACGCCTTCGCCAACGCCTTCATGGACGCCTGCATGGTCTCCCGCGAGCGGATGGGCGCGGCCGGACAGCGCAGCGGCAGGTCACTGTCGGTCGCCTGGCCCCTGTGGCGGGACGGCGGGATGATGCCCGACGCGTCGTCGGCAGCCCTCCTCGAAAAGACCCTGGGCTCAGCACCCCTGCCCACCCCGGTCGGCCTCGCGGCCTTCGAGACCGCCCTTGGCCTGCCGGGCGGGGCGGTAGTGGTGGCGCTCGGCGACCCCGAGACCGTACAGGCCGCGCTCTCGCCGGCCCCGGCCCCCGCGCCGTCCCCGAACGAGGCGGACCGCGACAGGCATCCGGCGCCGGGCACTCCCGCCGAGGTGGAGCCGATGCCGGACCCGCGGGCTGTCGCCGAGGAGCTCCTGCGCGAACTCCTCGCGGCGCAGACCAAGCTCGATCCCGACGCGATCGACCCCGAGGCACCACTGGACCGGTACGGCATCGACTCGCTGCTGATCGTCAAGCTCAACAGTGCGTTGGAGGAGAGCTTCGGGGAACTGTCGAAGACCCTCTTCTTCGAGTACGTGACCCTCGGTGAGCTGGCCGGCTATTTCGCCGACCACCACACGGAACGGCTCCGCGAGCTGAGTGGCGCCACGCGGGCAGCGGCACCTGTCCCTGCCGAACCGGCCGCCCACGGCACCACCGCACGGCCGGCCACCGTGGCGCTCCGCGACGACGGCGGCGGCTACGGCGACGCCGACGGCGGCCGGCCGGAAGGGGCCATCGCCGTGATCGGTCTGAGCGGCCGCTATCCGAAGGCCGCGGACCTGGAGGAGTTCTGGCAGAACCTGGTCCGGGGCCGTGACTGCGTCACCGAGGTGCCGCCGGAGCGCTGGGACCACAGCCGTTTCTTCCAGGAGGGCCCGCCCGTTCCCGGCCGCGCCTACGCCAAGTGGGGCGGGTTCCTCGACGACGTCGACCGGTTCGATCCGCTGTTCTTCGGCATCTCCCCGCGCGAAGCCGAACTGATGGACCCCCAGGAGAGGCTGTTCCTCCAGACCGCGTGGCACACCCTGGAGGACTCCGGATACCGGCCCGCGGACCTCGCGGGTCGGCCGGTCGGGGTCTTCGTCGGCGCCATGTACGCCGAGTACCAGCTCTACGGGGCTGAAAGTCTGCTGCGCGACGCCGGCCGGCCGGTGGCGGCTTCGCTGCACGCCTCCATCGCCAACCGGGTGTCGTACGTGCTGAATCTGACCGGGCCCAGCCTGGCCGTCGACACCATGTGTTCCTCCTCGCTCACCGCGATCCACCTGGCCTGCCAGAGTCTGCGCGAGGGCGAGAGCGAACTGGCGATCGCCGGAGGCGTCAACCTCTCCCTCCACCCGCACAAGTACGTCTACCTCAGCCAGGGCCGGTTCGCGTCGGCCGACGGCCGCTGCCGGTCCTTCGGCGACGGCGGAACCGGCTACGTACCGGGCGAGGGCGTCGGAGCGGTCCTGCTCAAGCCGTTGCGGCAGGCCATGGCCGACGGCGACCACATCCACGGCGTCATCCTCGGCGACGCCGTCAACCATGGTGGCCGGACCAACGGCTACACCGTGCCCAACCCCAACGCGCAGCAGCGGGTGATCGAGCAGGCCCTGCGCCGGGCCGGAGTCTCACCGCGCGACATCGGGTGCGTCGAGGCCCATGGCACCGGCACCGCGCTCGGCGACCCGATCGAGATCACCGGGCTGCGCAAGGCCTTCGAAGCCGTCGACGCCGACGAGCAGGTGAGTGACCGGCGGGTGGCCGACGGGCAGGAGCGGCAGTACTGCCCCATCGGCTCGCTGAAGTCGAACACCGGCCACCTGGAGGCGGCCGCGGGCATCGCGGGACTCAGCAAGGTGCTGCTGCAGTTCCGGCATGGCAAGCTCGTACCCTCCCTGCATGCCGAACGGCTCAACCCGAACATCGACTTCGCCGGTTCCCCGTTCCGGGTGCAGCGCGAACTCGCGGACTGGCGGCCGCCCGGCGGGAGCGCACCACGCCGGGCCGCGCTCAGCTCGTTCGGTGCCGGGGGCTCCAACGCCCACCTGATCCTGGCCGAAGGACCGGCGGTCCCGGCCGCCCCGGCGGTCCCGGCCGCGGGGCAGCGCACGCCGGAGCCGCTGGTGTACGTGGTGTCCGCGCGGGACGAGGAACGGCTCCGCGAATACGCCGGGCGGCTCGGCCGCTTCCTGCGCACCGCGCGGGTCGAGCTCACGGACGTCGCCCACACGCTCCGCCGCGGGCGCGAGCCGATGACCGAGCGGCTGGCCGTGGTCACCGCCGACGGAGCGGCCCTCACCGAGGCGCTGCTCGCCTTCTCCGAGGGCGGTGCCGCACCGGCGTACCTGTGGCACGGGCGCGTCGGGGCGGAGCAGCCCGCCGTGGGCGGGGACGTGCGGCCCTCTGCCGGACAGGACACCGCCGCACCGGACACCGGCCAGGTGACGGCGGCCCGCCGCTGGGTCGCCGGAGCCGGCCCGGACGAGGCGGCGCTCGCCACGCACGCCGGTTCCGGCACCGCGGGCGGCCCGCCGCGCCGCGTACCGCTCCCGGGCTACCCCTTCGCCCGGGAGCGGTACTGGCTGGCCGGCCCCGACGACGAGGAGCGGGGCGCGCCCGGCGCGGCGCGGCTCCACCCGCTGCTGCACGCCAACGAGTCCACGCTCGCCGAGACCCGGTTCCGCAGCACGCTGCGCCGCGGCGACTCGCTGCTGAGCGACCACCAGGTCGCCGGGCGGCGGCTGCTGGCAGGCACCGCGCTGCTGGAGATGGCCCGGGCGGCGGTCGAGCAGGCGGTGGGCCGGACACCTGGGCGGTTGTGCGACGTGGTGTGGGGACGGCCGGTCGACGTGGTGGACGACACGCTCGACGTCTTCGTCGCGCTGCGGGCGGACGGAGCCGGGGGACCGGACGGTAGGGAGCCCGACACCGTGGCGTTCGAGGTGTTCAGCGAGGCGGGAGACGCCGGACGAGTCACCCATGTACGCGGCGTGGCGGTCACCGGCCCGCCCGGGCCGGCCGGGCGGCCGCTCGACCTGTCCGGGGCGCGCCGCCGTTGTACCGACTCGCGCACCGGAGCCGAGGTCTACGGCGACTACCGGCGGGCCGGCTTCGTCTACGGCCCGTCCTTCCAGGTGATGCGGGAGGTACGCATCGGGGCGGACGAGGTCCTCGTGGAGGCCGGGCTGCCCGCACAGCGGGAGTCCGTCTCCGGCTACACCCTGCACCCCGCCCTGCTGGACGGCCTGCTGAGGGCCGTGCACTGGATGAACCGTCACACGGCGCCCGGTCCCGACGACCTGGTGGTGCCGTTCTCACTGGGGGAGATCGAGATCCTCGCGCCGCTGCCGCCGGTCTGCTTCGCCCGCGCGGTGCCGTCCGCCGGCTCCGGCCCGAGGTCCACGGCCGTCCAGCGGTTCGACGTGGTGATCGTCGATGCGCAGGGAACGGAACTGGTCCGGGTGCGCGACTTCGCCGGACGCGTCCTGACCGGTCCGGCGGAGCCCGGGCCGGACGTGCAGCGGCTCACGGCGGAAGAGGGCGCCGACGGACCGCTGTTCTACGAGTTCGACTGGTCGCCCCGGGACGTCCCCGGGCCCACCGGACAGGAGCAGCACGCCCCGGGCACGCTGCTGGTTCTGTCCATGGAGCCGGAGCCGGTCCGCCTGCTGGCACGGTCCGGCCGGTGGCCCCGGGTGGTACGGGTGGCGGTCGGCGAGCGGTTTCACGCCGACGGCCCGGACGACTACACCATCGACCCCCTGGACACCGAACACCACCGGCGTCTGCTGGCCGCGGTGGCCGACGGCGGGGTGCGTCCCGGACTGGATGTCGTCCACCTGTGGGACCTGCCCGGCAGTCCTGGCCCCGCAGACGAGTCCGCCGGTGAACTCGCGGGGGAACTCGCCCGGCTGGACGCGGCGTTCGACACCGGGCTGTTCGCGGTGCTGCACCTGCTCCAGGCGGCGCAGGACAGCCACGGCGCCGTCCGGCTGCTGCACGCGCACGCGGGGCCGGCGGGATCGGTGCGGCCCGAGCAGGAGGCCCTGCCCGGTCTGGCCCGTGCCGCCGAGAGCGGACCGCCACGTCTGTGGTTCCGTGCCGTCCGGTACGACGGCGCCGCGCCGGCGGCGGAGCGGCTCGCCCGGACGGTACTGGACGAGTTCGCGGCCCCGGCCGGCTCGGCACCGAGGACCGCGGAGATCCGCTACGGCGAGGACGGCCGGCGCCTGATGCGCGTCGTACGACCCGCACACACGCAGGCACCCACCCAAGGCGCCGGCCTCCCGGGCGTGCCCCTGAGGAAAGGCGGCGTGTACCTGATCACCGGCGGGACCGGCGGGATCGGGCTGGTCTTCGCCCGGTACTTGGCCGAGCGGCACCAGGCACGGCTGGTGCTGCTGGCCCGCTCCCCGCTGGGGGAGGCCGCCCGGGCCGAGGTGGAGCGGCTGACGGCGCTGGGCGCCGAGCTGCTGGCGGTCCGTGGAGATGTCGCGGTGCCCGGTGACGTACGGCGGGCACTGGGCGAGGCGAAGGAGCGCTTCGGACGGCTCGACGGCGTCTTCCACGCCGCCGGGACATACGACCCGACGCCGCTGCCCGGCACGGACCGTGAGCGGTTCGAGCGGGTGCTGGCCGCGAAGACCCACGGCACGGTCAACCTCGATGTGCTCACCAAGGACGAGCGGCTCGACCTGTTCGTGCTCTTCTCATCGGTCTCCACCGTCCTCGGTGACTTCGGCGCCGGCAGCTACGCAGCCGCCAACCGCTACCTGGACGCCTACGCCGTGCGACGGGACCAGCGGGTCCGCGAGGGGCGCCGCCACGGCCGCACTCTGTCGCTCGACTGGCCGCTGTGGTCGGTCGGAGGCGTCGACTCCTCGCTGGGCGAGGCCGAACTGCGCCGCTACCAGGCCGCCACGGGGATGCGACTGGTGACGGCGGACGAGGGACTGGAGATGTTCGAACGGGCCTGGGCTCATGGAGCCCCCCTTCTCCTCCCGGCCGTCGGCGACCGCGCCGCGATCGAACGCGCGCTCGGCGCCGAGGGTGAGGCCGCTCCCGATCCGGAGCCGGCTCCGGCCCTCGTCGGCTCCCCGGACGTCCGGGTGCGGTCACGGGTGGTACAGCACGTCCGGGCGCGGCTCGCCGAGGTGCTGAAGCTCCCGGAGGCCAGGCTCGACAGCCGTACCGCGCTGGCTTCCTACGGCCTGGACTCGGTGCTGGTGATGGAGGCCAACGCCCTGCTCGGCAGGGACTTCCCCGGCCTGCCCGGCACCCTGTTCTTCGAGTACGGCACCGTGGAGGAGGTCGCCGGGTATCTGCTCCAGGAGCATTCCGGGGCCGTGACGCAGCTGTTCGGCAAGCAGCCGCCCCATCCCCTGCCGGTCGGTCCGGCGCTGCCGGCGCTTCCCGCGGCGCCCCGTTCCGGGACGGCCCCTGCCCCTGTCGCACCGCAGCCGTCCGGGGGCGCCCGTGACGAGGACATCGCGATCGTCGGCATCAGCGGGCGCTACCCCAAGGCGCGCGACCTGGACGAGTTCTGGGAGAACCTGAAGGCCGGGCGGGACTGCGTCACGGAGGTGCCCGCGGACCGCTGGGACGCGCAGGCGCTGTTCGACCCGGATCCGTCCGCGGCGGGTCGCAGCTACAGCCGTTGGGGCGGCTTCCTGGACGACGTCGACGCCTTCGACTCGTTGTTCTTCCGGATCTCCCCGGCTCAGGCCAGGACCATGGACCCGCAGGAGCGGCTCTTCCTGGAGACCGCCTGGGCCGCTCTGGAGGACGCCGGATATCCGCTCGAAGCCCTGCCCCGGCCGCGCTTCTCGGACGAGGGACGCGACATCGGCGTGTTCGTCGGGGTGATGTGGGGCGACTACGCGGTCCTGGCCGCGGAGGAGTCCTTCCGCGGCAACCACGTCGCCGTCCCGGCCAACCGCTCCTCGATCGCCAACCATGTGTCGTACTTCGGAGACTTCCGTGGCCCCAGCGTCGTGGTGGACACCGCCTGTTCCTCCTCCCTGGTGGCGCTCCACATGGCCTGCGAGAGCATCCGCCGCGGGGAGTGCGCCCAAGCGATCGCGGGAGGCGTGAACATCGCCGCGCACCCGGCCAAATACGTCCACCTCAGCCGGATGACCATGCTCGCCCGGGACGGCCGGTGCCGGTCGTTCGGCGATGGCGGCAGCGGCTACGTACCCGGCGAGGGCGTGGGTGCGGTGCTGCTCAAGCGGCTGTCGCAGGCCGAGGCGGACGGAGACCGCATTCATGCCGTGATCAAGGCCAGCGCGGTCAACCACGGCGGCCGCACCAGCGGGATCACCGTGCCCAACCCGCGCGCCCAGCAGGCGCTGATCGAGGAGGCCCTGTACCGGGCCGGGGCCGACGCGCGCACCATCGGCTGCATCGAGGCCCACGGGACCGGCACCGCACTGGGCGACCCCATCGAACACACCGGTCTGGAACGGGCCTTCCGCTCCCACACCGAGGACCGGGGATTCTGCGCTCTCGGTTCGGTCAAGTCGGCGATCGGCCATCTGGAGGGCGCGGCGGGAATCGCCGGCCTCACCAAGGCGGTCCTGCAGCTGCGGCACGGACAGCTCGTACCGTCACTGCACGCGCGGCAGCTCAACCCGGTCATCGACTTCGAGCAGTCGCCGTTCCGGGTGCAGCGTGAACTCGCCGACTGGTCCCGCACCCGGTCCGGCGAGGACGACGGCGCCGTGGAGCAGCCGCGCCGGGCCGGCGTCAGCGCCTTCGGCGCCGGGGGCACCAACGCCCACGTCATCGTCGAGGAGTACCTCGGGGCGCGGGACCGGCACCCGGCCGAGCCGGAGACCGGACGGCCGGAGCTGCTGACCCTGTCCGCCCGTTCCGAGGAACGGCTGACGGCCTACGCGGCGAGGCTGGCCGCCTTCCTCAGCCGCGAACGCGTCGCAGGCCGCCCGCCGGTGCTCGCCGACGTGGCGCACACCCTGCAGGCGGGCCGGGAGGCGATGACCGAACGCATGGCGGCCACCGTGTACGGGCTGGACGAGGCTGTCGAGGTGCTGGAGGCGTTCGCCCGGGGGGAGGCGGGGGACCGTGTGGTCCGGGGCGGCGCCAAGACGAACGCGGCCGTGAGCGACCTGCTCACCGGGGTGCCGGAGGGCAGGGACCTGGCGTTGGCGCTGGCCGCGGCCGGTGACTACGACCGGCTCGGCCGACTGTGGGCCTCAGGCCTCTCACTGGACGCGGACGTGCTCCAGCGGGTCCGGCCCCGCCCCGCCCGCAGGATGTCGCTGCCGACCTATCAGTTCGCCCCGGAACGGCACTGGATCGTCCGGCGTCCGGCAGAGCCGGCCCCCGCCGGGAGTGGAGAGGGGGCGTCCGGCGTGTATCGCCGGACGCTGCACCCTGAAGAGCCGGTGCTGCGCGACCACCTCGTCCAGGGCCACCGCATCCTGCCCGGGGTCGCGCATCTGGACCTGGCGCTCTCCGCGGCCCGAGGACCCGCAGGACGGCCGCGGACACTGCTCGACGTCCGCTGGCTGTCGCCGGTGACGGTGGGCGACGAGGACGTCGAACTCGCCCTGCACACGGAGGAGCACGGCGCCACCGTCCGTTACGAGATCCGCAGCGGGGATGTCCTGTGCTCCCAGGGCGTCCTGGACGGCACACGGCTGCCCGGCGCCGACGTACTCTCCGTCGAAGCCGTCCAGAACCGCTGCCCGGATGTCCGCAGCGGTGGCGAGCTGTACGCGTCACTGGCCGGCCGGGGCCTGGCGTACGGCGCGTACTTCCGGGCCGTGGAGCGGGTGTGGACCGGTGACGGCGAGGCGCTGGCCCGGCTCAGCGCGCCCGCGGAACACCGCCCCGGCGACGGACGGCACGCTCTGCACCCCGGCATGGCGGACGCGGCACTGCACACCATCGCCGCGCTGCTCGCCCCCGACGACGGCGTGCTGCTCCCCTTCGCCGCCGAAGCGGTGGAGTTGCTGCGGCCGGTCCCGGCGGAGGGCTGGTCGCACGTGACGGCACTGGGCGGGCACCGGTACGACATCGCGCTGCTCGACGAGGCGGGCCGGGTGTGCGTGCGCTTCCACGACGTGGCCTGCCGCCCGCTGCCCGGGCTGCCCGAGCCCGTGCGGCCCGGAAAACGCGTGGTGCCCGTGGACGGAGGAAAAGAGCCCTTCTCGTACCGGCCCCGCTGGGTGCCCGCCCCGCTGTCAGGTGCGGACACCGCCACGGACCGGGAGACCGTGCTGATCGCCGCCCCCGAGTCGGCACGCGACCTCGCGCTGGCGCTCGGCCGCGCGCATCTGGGCCGGGGCGACGAGGTCCGCCACCTGTGGTTGGCGCAGGACGGGGCGTCCGCGGACGGCGTCGACCGGGGCCTGGCGGGACGGTCGGCGCCCGGCCTGGTGTACTTCCTCGGCGCAAGCGATGACGTCCCGTCGTACGACGCGGCCGTGCACGGCGGCCCGGCCCGGCAGGCCCGGGAGGAGGTCGTGGCGCTGCACCGCCTGGTCCATGGCCTGCTGCGGCACGACACGGCCGACGCCCGGCCCGGAGCACTGCCCGAGGGCCTCCGGCTGAAGGTCGTCACCACCGACGCCCTGCCCTTCTGCGAGGACGAGCGGTCACGGCCCTGGGCGGCCGGCCTGTGGGGCTACTGCTCAGTGCTGGACAAGGAGTTCCCGGCGCTCAGAGCCGCATACGTGGACCTGCGCGGCGAGGACGCCGCCGGTGCGATCGAGCGGGTGGTGGCCGAGCCGTTCCAGGGCCGGGTCCGGGCGGTGTCCCTGCGCGGCGGAGTCCGCCGCACCCTGCGGCTGGAGCCGGTGGAACTGCCACCGGCGGACGTCGGCGTCCCCTTCCGGGACAACGGCGTGTACCTCATCCTCGGCGGGCTGGGCACGGTCGGTCACGACACCGCACTCCACCTGGCGCGCACCTACCGGGCGAAGCTGGTGCTGCTCGGCCGTACGCCCCTCGACGCGAGGAACGCGGCCAGCCTCGCCGAGATCGAGCGCTGCGGGGGAGAGGTCCTGCACCTCGTGTGCGACGCGACGGACCCGGTGGCCCTCCAGGACGCCGTGGCCCGGGCCAAAGGGCGGTTCGGAGCGCTGCACGGCGTCATCCACTCCGCGATGGTGCTGGGAGCCGCGCCGGTCCGGGAGCTGGACGACGCCGCCCTGCACGAAATCCTTGCCGGCAAGACCGACACCACCTGGAACCTGGCCCGGGCGGTGTGGGAGGAACCCCTCGACTTCCTTCTGCTGTACTCCTCCGGCGTCTCCTTCTCGGGCAACACGGGCCAGGCCGGGTACGCGGCCGGCTGCGCCTTCGCCGACGCGCTCGCCCGGCACCTCGGCCGCAGCGCCCGCTTCCCCGTCCGCACCCTGAACTGGGGCTACTGGCACTCCGGCGGGGACCAGGAGCGACAGGAGGCTCTGCGCCGGCTCGTCGAGGCAGGCATCCACCCGATCGGCGCCCGCGAGGGAATGGAGACCGTGGAGCGCTTCCTCGCCTCCGGGCTCCCCCAGACCCTGGCGACCCGCGCCTCTGCGACCATCCTCGAAGTCCTGGGCGTCGACCTGTCGTTGCGGGTGCGGCCGAACCCCGGGCAGTCCCGGTCGTCGGCCGCCACGGCGGGCGCGGAGCCGCCCCGGATCAGCGCCGCGGACCAGGTACGGATCGGGGAGCAGCGCGCCGCCTCGCGTGCGCTGGACCAGCTGGGCCGACTCCTGCTGCTGGGTGCCTTCCAGAAGGCGGGTACCCTCCGCCGCGCGGGCGAGCGCCGCTCCGTGGCGGAACTGCGCCGCGCACTCGGCGTGGTGCCCCGTCACCACGGGCTGTACGAGGTGCTGCTGGACATGCTGGTGGTGGGTGGACTCCTGCGGCGCGAGGGCGACGAGGTGCTCGCACTGCCCGCGGTGGAGAGCGAGGAGGCCCGGCGCACCGTCGCCGATCCCGATGCGGCACGCGGGCGGCTGCCTGCCGGGCAGCCGTGGACCGCGGCGGTGGCCGACCTGTTGCTGCGCTGCACGCGGGAACTGCCGGGGGTACTGGCCGGGACGACCGCGGCGACGGAGGTGCTCTTCCCCGGCGGATCCCTGGACGCGGTGACCGCCGTCTACCAGGGCAATCCGATCACCGACCGGCTGGGCGTGCAGCTGGCGGCTGTGGTGCGCGGGTACGTCGAGGAGCGGCTGTCCGCCGACCCCGCAGCCCGGATCCGGGTGCTGGAGGTGGGCGCCGGTACCGGAAGCACCACCCGTGAGGTGCTGGCGGCGCTCGAGCCCTTCGCCGGGCAGGTCCGGTACACGTACACGGACATCTCCGCCGGGTTCGTACGGCACGGCCGCAAGTGGTTCGGCGACGCCTACCCGTTCACCGACTTCCGTGCCCTGGACGTCGAGGGCGACCTCGCAGGGCAGGGGTTCGCGCCCGGTGAGTACGACATCGTGCTGGGCACGAACGTCTTCCACGCCACCCGGGACATTCACCGGACCGTCGAGCGGGTCAAACTCCTGCTCCGGGCGAACGGGCTGCTGCTGGCCAGCGAGGGGACCCGGTTCGATCATGCGATGACCCTCATATTCGGCCTGACCGACGGCTGGTGGGCGCACCAGGACCCGGAACACCGGATCCCGGGCACCCCGCTGCTCAGCGAGCGGTCGTGGCGCGACGTGCTGTACGACGGTGGCTTCCGGAGGGTCGTCACCCACGGACTGCCCCAGGACGGCGAGGTCACCCAGAGCCTGATCGTCGCCGAGAGCGACGGCCTCGTCGTCCACCCGGCCGCACCGGAAGCCGACGCGGCCGACACCGCCGACCAGCTGCCCGGCCCGGAGACGGCCGGGGAGACGAGCGGCGGGCGTCCGCGTGAGCGGCAGCCGGCCGAGGACCGCTACGAGGCCGCCGAAACGTTCGTACGGCAGATCTTCGCCAAGGTGCTGGAGATGTCACCGGACCGGCTCGACCCGGACGCCACCTTCGAGAACTACGGCATCGACTCCCTGGTGGTGCTTCAGCTCAACAAGGCCCTGCAGGAGCGCGTGGGCCGGGTACCGGCAACGCTCCTGTTCGAGCAGATCACCATGGGCCGACTCGCTCGCTGGCTGCTCGCGGAGCGCCCGGACGCCCTGGACCGTGGCGTGCCCGCTTCGGCCTCCGGCGCGCCGTCGCTCCGTGCGAAGGCGCCCACGCCGACCGGCACGGAGGAACAGCGACCTCGGCCGGCCGGGCCGACCGAGCATGTGGCGGTTCCGGGCCCGGAACCGGTTCCGGCAGGCATGGCCGGACCCGAGCTGGCACGCATGATCGGCGCGCTGTCCGACGGGCAGGTCGACGACCTGCTGCGGCTGCTCGATCCCGTCGGTCGCACGGCGGACGGCCGGGAGGCGGCGGAATGACGGCGCGGAAGGCCGGGACGGAACGGTCCGGCACGACAGGGGGCAGTGTGATCGACGGACGGCAGACGGAGGGCGTGTCCGTGCGCGGTCGTCGGGACGGCAGGGCGGAACGCGATGCTGGCGGCACACCGGGCAGCCGCGGAGGCCGAGCCCGCCTCCGCGGGGACGCCCGGCGCGGGACCCTGGCAGAGACCGGCCGATACGAGCTGTCGGGCAGTGCCCTTCGAGGCACCGCCCGACCGGTCGGGGACCGGGCCACGGCCGCGGACCCCGTATGGCGATCAGCCCGTCGGTGTGCAACGGGTGCGGATCAACTCCGTCACCCCCGCGGCGTGTTCGTCGAGGAAGAAATGCCCTCCGGAGTAGACCCTCAGCTCCGATCCGGCCGACGTGTGCTCACCCCAGGCGTTCGCCTCGTCGAGCGTGGTGGCGGGGTCGGAGTCACCGGTCAGAATGAGGACGGGGCAGCTCAGTGGTGGGCCGGGAACGTAGCGGTAGCTTTCCACCGCCCGGTAGTCCGCACGCATCGCGGGCAGGAACATGGCCCGAAGCTCCTCGTTGTCCAGCACTTCCGACGCCGTGCCGCCCAGCTCCTTGAGATGGGCGATGATCCCGGCGTCGTCCAGACGGTGAACACTCCCCTCCCGGGGACGGGAAGGTGCCCGGCAGCCGGAGACGATCAGCCGGTGCGGCACGGTGCCTTCGTCCGCCAGCAGGCGAGCCGCCTCGAAGGCCACCAAGGCACCCATGCTGTGACCGAACAGGGCCAACGGCCGGTCCGTCCACGGTGCCAGCGCACTCACGGCCTGCTGCGCCAGTCCCTGGATACTCCCCGGATGGGGGGCCGCCCAGCGATCCTGGCGGCCGGGGTACTGGATCGCCAGGGCCTCCACCTCGGGCGACAGCGCGGCGGAAACGCCGTGATAGTGGTTCGCCGTTCCGCCGGCGTGCGGGAAACAGGCCAATCGGCTGAAGGGCTCCGGCGCAGGATGAAAGAGGCGGATCCAGTCCGCAGGTCGCCGATTTGTTTCGCCCAACTTCATGCATCCTCTTCGCTCGGTCATTTGTCGCTTCAGTGGAAGATGTCATTTCTCTCCACGGTCCCACAACCCCCCGCCTTCCGTCACCGGATATCGGTGTCGTCACAGGTTGACGCCGAGTATCGGCCCGCCGTAGGGTCAAATCGTTATCGGCGCAATATGTCGACCGGATTGCTCCCTATTTCCTGCGGAGCCTCATCAGGCATTCACGCCTTTCGTTGTCGACGCCGGACCGTGTGGCCGACCGGTGCGTCCCGCGAGTCGCCGACGATAAACCTTCCGCGTGTCCGGCAGAAATCCTTAAGGCTGTGTCGCCGTTATGGCAGCCGGTGTCTTCTGTGGGCTTGACAGTGAATCCGGGTGTCGTCACCCGAAACTATTCTCCGATTGATCCGGAATTTCCCGCGGTCGTGCTTCTGCTGGGCTTCGCCGCCGGTTCGATGCTGTTCTTGGATGGATACCGATGACCGAATCGCTCACATTCGCCGAGACTTTCACCGTCACCGCCGAGAACCCTCTGCTGAGGGGGCACGTGGTATATGGACGAAGTCTCCTCCCCGGTGTCGGCTATGTGGACCTGGTGCTACAGGTCCTGGCACGGCACGGCCATCCCATGCCGGACGTCGAACTGCGGAACCTCACCATCCTCGCGCCGCTCGTCGCCTCCCCCGGGGAGCAGGTCGTGGCCACCGTCGAGGGACGTCCCGCGCCGACGGGCGGGTGGCGGACGGAGGTCCGCAGCCGGCGTGCGCGGGACACCGAGGATGTCGTGCACGCGGTCGTGACCGCACACCGCCGTGCCCCGTCCCCGTTCCAGGAGCGTTTGCCGCTGCCGGTCACCGGGGCGGACCGGCTCACCCCGCTCGCCGACATCTACGCGTGGTGCAAGGAGCACGAACTGGTCCACTCGGGCCTGATGAAGGTCGGCGGTACGGTGCACCAGCGTCCCGGCGACTGGATCGCCGAGTTGGAGCTCGCCCCGGCACACCACGGCAGCGCGGACGCCTTCCTCTTCCACCCCGCGCTGTTCGAGTCGGGGCTGCTCGGCGGGGGAGTGGCCACCGGACTGCTGCACGAGGGGGACGACGGCCCCGGACTCTACCTGCCACTGGTGTTCGAATCGTTCCGGGCGACGGCCTCCCTGGGCAAGCGCTGCTTCGTCAGGGTCCCGGCCGATTCGGTGCGAAGGGACGACGAGCTCATCAAGCTGGCCGTGGAGTTCTACGACGAGAGCGGGGTGAAGGTCGCCGAGGTCGGTCGGTTCGTGGCCAAGCGGGTCAGGGCCGCGGTGGCGCTCGACGTCCGGGACGAGCCGGCCGGGGACGCGGTGCCCACCATCCCCGCGGAGCGTCCGGCAGCCGGTGCGGCCCCCGCCCCGGCCCCCGCCTCGGCCCCCGTCGGCCGGACCCTGGTGCTCCTCGTGCGGGACCTGGTCGCGGCGCGCCTGGAGCGGCCCTCCGAACGGGTCGATGTCCGCGCCGGCTTCTACGAGTTGGGGCTCGCCTCGGCCGACCTGCTGTCGCTGGTGACCGATCTGGAGGACCGGCTGTCCCTCCCGCTCTCCCCGACGATCATGTTCGAGCACAAGACCATCGCCGACCTCGCGGCCTGGCTGGAGACGTCTCTCGCGGAGCTGCCCGGCGAGACCGCGCCCGTCGCCGCAGCGCCACCTTCGCCGGTCCGCTCCGCACCGGAGGGGACCCTGTCCGCGGACCTGCCCGCCGTCGGCGCCGCGCTGCTCGACGAGGTCTCCGCGCTGCTGAGGGTGCCCGTCGGAGAGGTGGACCGGGACAGCGAACTCACGGAGTTCGGACTCGACTGGACCGCCCTGGCCCAGCTGACCGACCGGCTGAACGACCGCTACGGGCTCGCCCTCGCCTCCACCGTCTTCCTTGAACACCGGACCGTGCGGGCCATGGCGGAGTACCTCGTCGAGACCCACCGTGCACGCGTCGCACCCGGCCATGTCCCCTCCGCGGAGCCCCGCCAGGTGCAGGAGCGCCCTCATCCGATGCTGCACCGCTTCGCGCGGGACGGCGCGGACATCGTGTACAAGACGCACTTCGACGGCAGCGAGCCGTACCTGCGGGACCATCAGGTGCGCGGCGGCCGGGTACTGCCCGGAGTCGCACAGTTGGAGATGGCCCGCGCGGCGGTCGCCCGCGCCCTGGGCGAGGAACACACCGGCCACGTGCGGCTGTACGACATCGTGTGGCTACAGCCCGCCGTCTGCGGACCGGACGGGCTGGATCTGCGCGTGAGTGTGAGTACCGCGCCCGGGGGCGGCTGCGAGTACGCGATCCACAGCGTGGACGACAACGGTGAACGCGTGCTGTGCGGCCAGGGCCGGGGAAGCCTGCCGGAAGGCGGCGACCGGAGTCAGCCGTCCCTGGACGAGCTGCGGGCGGCTTGCGCGGAGGCGGTCTTCCCCGCCGCGCACATCTATGAGTCGTACGCCCGCGTGGGCATGGACTACGGCCCCGCGCAGCGCTCCCTGGTCGACGTGCGCGTGGGCAAGGACGACGCGGGACAGCCCCAGGTGCTGGCGGAGCTGCACCTGCCGACGGCGGCCGAGCCGCTGGACGGGTGCCGACTGCACCCCGGCATCGCCGACGGCGCGCTGCAGGCCACCATCGGCCTGTGGCTGACGGCGGCACGGTCCGGCGGCCGGCCTGCCGGGCCCGCCCTGCCGTTCGCACTGCGGCACATGGAGGCGCCCGGCGCCACCCCCGCCAGGGCATATGCCTGGATCCGGCACCAGCAGGGGAGCGGGCCCGAGTCCGCGGTGCCGCGTCTGGACGTGACGGTGTTCGACGAGCACGGCCGGGTGTGCGCGGACCTGATCGGCCTGAGCACCCGCGCCCTGCCGGACACGCAGAACGTGCCGAACAATCCCGGCATCCCAGAAGTCCCGCGGACCGAGCCGCTCACCGGGCGGGCCGAACGCCGCCCCGCCCCGAACCCGACGGCCCCCGGCCGGCCCGCGCGCACCCGCACCGACACCGACATCGCCATCGTCGGCGTCGCCGGCCGCTACCCGCAGGCAGCGGACCTGGACGAGTTCTGGGACAACATCCGCTCCGGCCGCGACTGCGTACGGGAGGTTCCGGCGGAGCGCTGGGACCATCGCGGACACACCCGCGCCGAAGCCTCCTCCGCGGGGGCGTCCCCGCGTACGTGGTGGGGCGGCTTCCTCGACGACATCGACCGGTTCGATCCGCTGTTCTTCCAGATCTCCCTGCTGGAGGCCGACTACCTCGATCCCCAGGAGCGGCTGTTCCTCGAGTGCGCCCACCATGTGCTCGAAGACGCCGGATACACCGGCGAACTGCTGTCCCGCGCGGGCCGGGTCGGTGTGTTCGCCGGAGTGATGTACCAGGAGTACCAGCTCTTCGGCGCGCAGGCACAGGAGCGCGGCCTGCCGGTCGCGCTGTCGGGCAGTGCCTCCACCATCGCCAACCGGGTGTCGTACTTCTACGACTTCCACGGGCCGAGCATGGCCGTGGACACCATGTGCTCCTCCTCGCTGACGGCCATACACCTGGCCTGCGAAGCCATCAACAGCGGCCAGTGCGAGGCGGCGCTCGCCGGCGGAGTGAATCTCAGCCCCCACCCGAACAAGTACCTGATGCTGAGCCAGCGCCGGTTCCTCTCCAGTGACGGGCGCTGCCGCAGCTTCGGGGAGGGCGGCGACGGCTATGTGCCCGGCGAGGGGGTGGGCGCGGTCCTCCTCAAACCGCTGGAGCGGGCCGTAGCCGACGGGGACCACATCCACGGTGTGATCAAGGGCACCGCGGTGAACCACGGCGGACGGAGCCCCGGCTACTCGGTGCCCGACCCGGTGGCCCAGGGAGAGGTCATCGCCGACGCGCTCGCGGCTGCGGGCGTCGACTCGCGCGCACTCAGCTATCTCGAAGCGCACGGCACCGGAACCGCCCTCGGCGACCCGATCGAAATCGCCGGTCTGGCCAAGGCCTTCGAGCGGGCGGACGGCCTGCCGCGCGACTGCGCGATCGGCTCGGTCAAGTCCAACATCGGCCACGGCGAGAGCGCGGCCGGCATCGCCGGAGTCACCAAGGTGCTCCTCCAGATGCGCCACGGCGAGCTGGTCCCGAGCCTGCACTCCGGCACGCTCAATCCGCACATCGACTTCGACCGCATCCCACTGCGGGTGCAGCAGCGCCTGGAGCCGTGGCGGCGGCCCACACTGGAGACCGGTGGGCAACCGCGGACATCCCCCCGGATCGCCGGAGTGTCCAACTTCGGCGCGGGCGGCTCCAACGCCCATGTCGTCATCGCCGAGTACGAGCCGCAGGCACCCCACCCCGCGCCCGCCCCCTCCGAAGGCCGGCCGGCGCTGCTGGTGCTCTCCGCCAGGAGCGAGGTCCAGCTCGTGGAGCAGGCCCGGCGGCTGCACGCCCGTCTGGCCGAGCTGACCGACGACGACCTTCCCGGCGTCGCCTGGACGCTGCAGACCGGACGCATGGCCCTGCAGGAGCGGTTCGCCCTCGCCGCGACCTCGCTCCAGGCCGCCAGATCGCGGCTGGAAGCGTTCGTCTCCGATCCGTCACGGCCCGGAGCGTGGACACGGAACACCGTCCGCCCGGAGCGGGAGACGCCGGCCGCCCACCCGGACGACGGGGAACTGAGGGCCGCCCTGCGTGACTGGACCGACGCGGGCGCGTACGGGAACCTGTTGGGCCTGTGGGCCGAGGGAGCCCCGGTGGAGTGGGAGAAGGCGCACCCCTCGGTCCCGCCCGCGAGGCGTGTCAGCCTGCCCGGATACCCCTTCGCCCGTGACCGCTGCTGGCTGGACTTGGACCCGGCCCAGGACACCGGCGCACCGGACACCCTGCCCGCCCCACGTGCGGCGGACCGGGCTGAGCCGGAAGCCTCCCGGCCAGGCGAGCCGATGGCAGAGCCCGGTGAGATGGTGCTGCTGCGCCCCGTCTGGACGGCGCGGGACGCCGGACCCGCGCCGGCCCCCACGGGGGAGACATTCGCCGAGCACCACGTCGTGGTCGTCGGCCGGTTTACCGCAGGGGAGCGCGACGCTCTCCGGGCCGCGCTGCCCGCCGACGCGGTCTGCCGGTTCGTGGAGCTTCCGGACGGCCCGCTGGACCTCCAGTACACCGAGGTGACACGACAGGTGTTCACCCTGACGCGGGCGATCCTCGAAGGCGGCGTACGACGACCGGTACTGCTCCAGGTCGTGCTGGCCGGCGCTGCGGACACGGACACGGACACGGACGTGGACGCGGATACCCGGCGGGAGCGCCTCGCCTGCTTCGGCGGGCTGGCCGGTCTGCTGAAGACGGCCCACGCGGAGAATCCTCTCCTCCACACGCAGTACGTGGAATGCCTCGACGGGGCGTCGCCGGCCACCGTCGCCGCCCGTCTGGTGTCCGAGGCAGCGCACGGTCCTGAACCGGAGGTACGCCACCGCGACGGTCGACGGTACGTCGAACGGCTGGAGGAAATCCCCTCCGCCCGGGCCGCGGCCGCACCGTGGAGGGAGGGCGGGGTCTACCTCATCACCGGAGGCGCCGGGGGTCTCGGCATGATCGTGGCGAGGGAGATCGCCGCCTCGGTCGGCCACGCCACCGTCGTGCTCACCGGACGGTCGCCGCTGACCGAGGCGCGGCGGAGTTCCCTGGAGGACCTGCGCGCCGTCGGGCTGACCGTGGACTACCAGCGTGCCGATGTGGCCGACCGGGCCGCGGTCGCCCGCCTGCTGGCCCATGTGGCGGACAACCACGGGACGCTGACGGGCATCCTGCACAGCGCCGGAATCGTCAACGACGGTTTCGTCATCCGCAAGACCGTCGAGGAACTGGAGGGCGTCCTCGCGCCGAAGGTCGCCGGGCTCGTCAACCTCGACGAGCTGACCGGGGACCAGCCGCTGGAGACGTTCCTGTGCTTCTCGTCCACCAGCGGGGCCTTCGGCAACCCGGGGCAGGCCGACTACGCCGCCGCCAACGCGTTCATGGACGCGTACGCGGCCTATCGCAACCGGCTTGTCGACACGGGGCTGCGCAGCGGCAGGACCGTGTCCGTCAACTGGCCGCTCTGGGACGAGGGTTCCATGGGAGCCGACGGCGCAGTCAGGGAGCACCTGCGGAGCCTGGGGCTCGCACCCCTGGACACTGTCCGCGGGCTGAGGGCACTGCGTTGCGCCCGGGCGGTGGAGGAGAACGGCCTTGAGGACGGCAGGCTGCTCGTTCTCGTGGGCCGACGCAGCACTCTGCTGTCCCGGCTCACCGACCCCGACGGCGGGGCGCGGACGGAACAGGGCGAGCCCGGCACCCAGGTTCACCGCGAGCCGCTCGGCCGAGCCGCCACCGAACCGCCCCCCGGACGGGCTTCCGCACCCGGCCAGGCCGAACCCTCGGGGGACACGGCCCGGGCCCTGGAGGACAGGGCGATGGACCACCTGCGGAGGCTGCTGGCCAGGACGCTGAAACTCGCCCCCGAGCGTCTGGACACGAGTACGCCCCTGGAGCGGTACGGGATGGACTCCGTCATCGCGGTGACCGTGGTCTCCCGCTTGGAGGAGTCATTCGGCCCACTGTCCCGCACCCTCCTGTTCGAGGCGCCGACCGTCCGTGAGCTGGCCCGCTACTTCGTGGCCGACCACACGCCGGCCCTGCGGGCCCTGCTCGGCGAACCCACCGAACCGGCACCGTCCCGGCCCGTCGCGGAGACGCCCGCCGTCCCGCCCGCACCCGAGGCCCCCGCTCCCGCGCCGCACCGCGAGGACTCCGGGAAGCGGACCGAGGAGACCACACGTGGCGGCGTCCGCGACGACGGCGCGGGCTCGGGTCCGGGCGCGCACCGGTACGGCCGCGACCAGGACATCGCGATCGTCGGCATCAGCGGACGGTACCCGCAGGCGGAGGGCCTCGGCGCATTCTGGAGCAACCTCCGGGACGGCAAGGACTGCGTCACGGAGATCCCGGCCGACCGCTGGAAGCGCCTGTACGGCGCCGACCCGGACACGGCCGGCACGGGTCGCGGCCCGTGGGGGGCGTTCCTCGACGGGATCGACCGGTTCGACCCGCTGCACTTCGGCATCGCACCCCGTGAGGCCGCGGCGATGGACCCGCAACAGCGACTCTTCCTGGAGACCGCGTGGCACCTGCTGGAGCAGAGCGGCGTGACCCAGGAGGTCATCGAGCGCCGCTACCGGCGACGCGTGGGCGTGTACGTCGGTGCGGCCTACCAGATGTACCGGGCGGACGCCTCGGACCCCGCCCTCTCGGCGCTCACCTCGGCGGCCTCGTACAACCTGATCGCCAACAGCGTCTCGCACTTCTTCGGTCTGGAAGGACCCAGTCTGGCCGTGGACAGCATGTGCACGTCGTCGAGCATGGCCGTGCACCTCGCCTGCGCGGATCTGCAGCGCGGGGAGAGTGAACTGGCGATCGCCGGAGGCGTGAACCTGACGGTCCATCCGGAGAAGTTCCTGGCACTGTCCGAGATGCAGCTGCTCGGCAGCCACCCGGGCAGCCGCAGTTTCCGCGACGGGGACGGCTATCTGCCCGCCGAGGCCGTCGGTGCCCTCCTGCTCAAGCCGCTGGACGCGGCGATCCGCGACGGTGACACCATCCACGCCGTCATCAAGGGCACCGCTTCCTCGCACGGCGGCCGCTCCAACGGCTTCATGACGCCGAGTCACCGGACCCAGGTCGAGGTCATGCGGCGGGCCCTGGAGCGAGCGGGCGCCGAGCCGGACTCCATCGGATACGTCGAGGCCTCGGCCAGCGGGGCGGCGCTTGCCGACGAGGTCGAGATCAGCGCCCTGAAGGAGGTGTTCCGGGGCGTGCCCCAGCCCGTGACGGTCGGCACCGTCAAGTCGAACCTCGGTCACCCCGAGGCGGCCTCGGGCATCGCCCAGATCACCAAGGTGGTCCTGCAGTTGAGGCACGGGGAACTGACGCCCCTGGCCGAGGCCGGGTCCCCCAACCCCAACCTGCACGTCGACGGCACATCGGTGTGCCTCGGCGACCGGCTGACGCGCTGGGAGCCTCGTGGGGCGACCGGTGAGGAGGGCCGGCCGGTGCCCCGCCGCGCGCTCATCAACTCGGTGGCCGCCGGCGGCAGCCACGTCGGCCTGGTCATCGAGGAACCGCCCCCGACCCGGACCGACACCACGGATCCCGAGGACAAGGGACCCCAGCTGGTGGTGCTATCCGGCCGCACACCCGAGCGGCTGCGGACGGCCGTGCGGCGGCTGCACGACTTCCTGGAGACCGACGGCCCGACGAACCTCGCCGACCTCGCATACACCACACAAGTGGGCCGCGAGCCGCAGTCCGAACGGCTCGCGGTGGTGGCAGGCACCCCGGAAGAACTGTGTCGAGCCCTCGCCCACCACCTGGCGAACGGCTCCGGGGCCGCGGACCCGGTCGGAGGCGACACCGCCACCGCTGTGCCGGTGGTCGTCCTCGGCAATGCGGAGGACGACCCCGCACCGCTGGTCGCGTCGCTCGGCGGCACCCGCGGCAAGGCCTTCCTCGACGGCCTGGTCGAGGACGGTGACCTGGAACAGATCGGCAGGCTGTGGGTGTGCGGAGCCAAGGTGCCGTGGAGCGGACTCCACCGTGGCCCCCGACGCCTGGCGGCCCTCCCGTCGACCGCCTTCGAACCGGGGAGCTACTGGATCGGCGGCGCGGCCGGGACACCGGTCACGGCGGGAACTTCGACACCCGCAGCCGGCGAGACCACGAGCACTGCCCGGCAGGACTCCATCAACCCCCCGCAGGATCCGACGCTCACCGGCACCGAGCGGATCCTGGCCTCCGTATGGGCGGAACTGCTGGGTGTCGAACCCGGACTGCTGGGCGCGAGAAGCCACTTCTTCTCGCTCGGTGGCACCTCGATCCTGGCGAACCGCCTGATCAACCTGCTCAAGCAGCAGGTCGGCGTGGAACTGCCCGTACAGGCCGTCTTCGACGCGCCGCGACTTGCCGACATGGCCACCGAACTGGAGCGCCAGGACGCCTGTGGCGCGGACGCCGCCCGGAGCCATGCAGACCTGATCTCCCAGAGCATCGGCCTCATCGAGCACATGAGCGATGAAGAGCTGGACGCCCTGGTGGCCGAGAACTAGGCAGAGGAGCCGACGATGAGCACCACCCATCAGGACGGCGGTCTTGAGCTGATCCGGAAGATCCGCTCCCTGCCGGCCAAACAGCAGCGCGCCCTGGTCGCGTTGCTCAGGAAGCAGGGCGTCGACCTCTCAGCGCTCGACACCATCCCGGCCGTGCCCCGGTCCTCGGACGAGCCGGTCCCGTTGTCCTTCACGCAGCAGCGCCTCTGGTTCCTGGCGCAGTTGGACGGGCCCAGCGCGGCGTACAACATCCCCATGGCGATGCGGTTCAGCGGCCGCCTCGACCGTCCCGCGTTGCTGCGCGCGCTGGAAGAGGTGGTGCGACGCCACGAGGTGCTGCGCACCCGCTTCGTGGCCCGCGACGGCGTTCCGTACCAACAGGTCGGCGACGGCCGGGACTGCGGGGTGCGCGAGGAGCAACTCGCCGACCCCGCGGAACTCCCCCTGATCTGTGCCCGGGAGGCGGCTGCCCCCTTCGACCTGGAACGCGACCAGCTGATCCGCATGCGGCTGCTGCGCGAGGCCGAACACGAGCACGTCCTGCTGGTGACGATGCACCACAGCGTGTCCGACGGCTGGTCGGTCGGCGTCTTCGTCCGTGAAGTGGCCGCCCTCTACGAGGCGTTCCGCGAGGGACAGCCCTCCCCGCTCGCACCCCTGCCCGTCCAGTACGCGGACTACGCGCACTGGCAGCGCCAATGGCTCGGTGACGAGGCGCGAGCGCGCCAGGTGGAGTACTGGAGCAGGCAACTCGCCGGGATCGACCCGAAACTCACGCTCCCCCCGGACCGGGAGCGCCCGCCGGTCAAGACGTACCACGGCGCGCGCGAGCGCTTCCGCTGCTCGACCGGACAGCTGGCCCGGCTGCGGGAGCTCGGCGCGCGGTACGACGTCACCCTCTACATGACGCTGCTGGCGGCCTACCAGGTCGTGCTGCACCGCTGCACGAGCCAGACCGACATCGCCGTCGGCACGGTCGTGGCGAACCGCAACCGGCTGGAGGTGGAGCAGCTCATCGGCTTCTTCGCCAACACCCTCGTGATGCGTACCGACCTGTCGGGCGACCCGGCCTTCCACGACCTGCTGGCGCGGGTGAAGAAGACCGCGCTGGAGGCGTACGACCATCAGGACGTGCCGTTCGAGGCCGTGGCGGACGCCCTGCAGACGGAGCGCAGTCTGGGCCACTCGCCCGTCTTCCAGACGATGTTCGTGCTCCAGGAGGCCCGCACCGAGCGCGAGTACAAGGCGGGCGGCCTCCTGGTGACCCCGGTCGATTCCGACCTCGACCTCACCAAGTTCGACCTCACCCTGGAGCTCCAGGAGACACCGGACGGCGTCACCGGAACCGTCGAATACAACACCGACCTGTTCGACCGCGAAACGATCCGGCGCTTCGTCCGTCACTACACCACCCTCCTGGACGCCGTCGTGGCCGATCCGTCGGAGCGGATCTCCCAACTGCCACTGCTCGACGAGACCGAGCGCCGGCAGGTGCTGGTGGAGTGGAACGAGCGGCCGGTGGGTCTGCGTTCGCCGGTGCGGTGTCTGCATTCGTGGTTCGAGGAGGTGGTGGCGGGGGCGCCGGATGCGGTGGCGGTGTCGTACGAGGGCACCGAGCTGTCTTATGGGGAGTTGAATGCGCGGGCGAATCGGCTGGCTCGTCATTTGCGTGAGCTGGGCGTGGGCCCTGAGGTGCTGGTGGCGCTGTGCCTGCCCCGCAGTGAGCACATCGTCGTGAGTCTGCTCGCGGTGCTGAAGGCGGGCGGCGCGTACGTGCCGTTGGATCCGGCGGTCCCTGCTGAGCGGCTCGCGCATGTGCTGGGGGACAGTGCGCCGAAGGTGCTGCTGGTGGACGGGCCGGTTCCGGAGGGCTTGGACACGTCGGGCGTTCCGGTGGTGGATGTGCGGGCCGATGCGGCACGGTGGGCGGGTCGGTCGGCCGGGGATCTGGACCTGGTGGAGGTGGGGTCGTCGGCGGCGGATCTGGCGTATGTCATCTATACGTCGGGTTCGACGGGTGTGCCGAAGGGGGTGATGGTCGAGCACCGTCATGTTGCGCGTTTGTTCACGGCGACGGATGGGTGGTTCGGTTTCGGCCGTGATGATGTGTGGACGTTGTTCCACTCCTTTGCTTTCGATTTCTCGGTGTGGGAGATCTGGGGTGCGTTGTTGCATGGTGGCCGCTTGGTTGTGGTGCCGCAGGCGGTGACGCGGGATCCGGAGGCGTTCTACGGGCTGCTGCGGACGGCGGGGGTGACGGTTCTCAATCAGACGCCCAGTGCGTTTCGGCAGTTGATCGCGGCGCAGGGTGAGGACGGTGCGCCGCACAGTGTCCGGGCGGTGGTGTTCGGTGGGGAGGCGTTGGATGTCGCGGCGTTGGGGCCGTGGCTGGGGCGTGGGGTCAATCGTGGGACGCGGCTGGTCAACATGTACGGGATCACCGAGACCACGGTTCATGTGACCTACCGGGAGCTGACGGGGGCCGACACCGACACCTCCGCCAGTCCCATCGGGCACCGCATCCCCGACCTGCGCACCTACGTCCTCGACGAGCACGGCGGTCCGGTGCCCATCGGTGCCGTCGGTGAACTCCACGTCGGTGGCGAGGGCGTGGCCCGCGGATACCTCAACCGCCCCGAACTGACCTCCGAGCGCTTCCTGCGCGACCCGTTCCGCACCGAGCCGGACGCCCGGATGTACAGGAGCGGGGACCTGGTCCGCCTGCTCCCGGACGGTTCCATGGAGTATCTGGGCCGCAACGACGACCAGGTCAAGATCCGTGGCTTCCGCATCGAACTCGGCGAGATCGAGGCCGCTCTCGGCAGCCACCCCGGTGTACGGGCGTGCGCGGTCCTGGCGCGCGAGGACCAGCCGGGCAGCAGGCAGCTCGTGGCGTACGTGGTCCTGGCGGAGCGCGAGCCGGGCGCAGACCATCGCACCGAACTCACCCGGCACGCGGAGCGCACGCTCCCCGACTACATGGTGCCCAGCGCCTATGTCGCGCTGGACACCCTGCCCCTCACAGCCAACGGCAAGCTCGATCGCAGGGCCCTGCCGTTGCCTGGTATCGAGTCGTTCGTCCAGCGTGCCTACGCCGCCCCGACCACCGCCACCGAACGCGCCCTGACGTCCCTGTGCGCCGAGTTGCTGGGCTTCGACGAGGAGCGCGTCAGTGTCGAGGACAACTTCTTCGCGCTGGGCGGTCACTCCCTGCTCATCACCGTGCTGGTGGCCCGGCTGCAGGCACTGGGCCTGCACGCCACCGTGCGTGCCGTGTTCAGCGCCCCCACCCTCGCGGCCCTGGCGGCGGACATCGACGCGGACCGCACCGGCCCCGGCCACAGCGTGCCGCCGAACGCGATCCCACCGGGCTGCGAGCGCATCACACCGTCGATGCTTCCCCTGGTCGCCCTGAGCCAGGAGCAGATCGACGCGATCGTGGCCACGGTGCCCGGCGGCGCACCCGCCGTCCAGGACATCTACCCGCTGGCCTCCGCGCAGGAGGGCATCCTCTTCCACCACCTGCTTGACCCGGACAACGACCCGTACCTGGTCTCCATCCTCCTCGTCGCCACCGACGAGGCCGCCTGCGCCGCGTTCGTGCAGGCGGTGCAGGCGCTGATCGACCGGCACGACGTCCTGCGCACGGCGGTCCTCACCGCCGGGCTGCCCGAGCCCGTCCAGGTCGTGCACCGCACGGCCCGCCTGTCTGTGGAGCGGATACGTCTCACACGGGGCCAGGACGCCGAGAGGCAGGCGCGGACCCTGCTGAGCCGGCTCGACCGCATGGTGGTGGACCAGGCACCCATGCTGCGGCTCGTCGTCGCCGAGGACCCCGAGTCCGGCCGCCGCTACCTCCTTTTGACCGCCCACCACCTCATCGAGGACGCCACCTCGCTCCGCCTCGCCCTTGAAGAGCTCGCCACCCACATGGCGGACCAGGCAAACGTGCTCGCGCCGCCGCCGCCGTACCGCGACTTCGTCGGCCACACCCTGCACCAGCTGACGTCGGACGATGCCGAAGCCCACTTCCGGGCCGCCCTCGGGGATGTCAACGAGCCGACCACGCCGTTCGGGCTGGCCAACGTGCTCGGCGACGCCCACCACTACCCGCAGCTGCGCCGCTCCCTGCCCGAGGCCCTCACCGGCGACCTGCGGAAACAGGCGCAGCGGCTGCGTATCAGCCCGGCCTGTCTCTTCCACGCGGCCTGGGCCTGCGTCGTGGCCGCCGCGACCGGACAGGACGATGTCGTGTTCGGCACGGTGATGTCGGGCCGCCTGCAAGGCGTGCCCGGAGTGGAACGGATGCTCGGCAACTTCATCAACACCCTGCCGCTGCGCGTACGGCTGGCCGGCCGGACCGTGCGGGACCTGATCGCCGATGTCGACTCCGGGCTGCGGGAGCTGATCGCCCGCGAACAGAGTCCGCTCAGCCTGGCCCAGGGCTGCAGCGGCCTGGACGCCGACGTCCCGCTGTTCAGCTCGGTGATCAACTTCCGGCACTTCGAGCTGGGCGACGATCAGGCGACGCGCCTGGAGGAACAGGGAGTCCGCTGGCTGGGGGAGGCGGACGCGATCAACTATCCCCTCACGGTGTCGCTCGACGACTTCGGAGGCGAGCTCTCGCTCCATGTCCGGGTCGAGGACGTGGTGGCCTGCGAAGCCGTCGCCGACTACGTCGAGACCGCGCTGGCCGGGATCGTCCGCGCGCTTGCCACGGACGACGGCGCCGAGACCGAGGCCCTCGGCGTGGACGTCCTGCCGACGTCCGAACAACGGCGCTTGCTGGTGGAGTGGAACGAGCGGCCGGTGGGTCTGCGTTCGCCGGTGCGGTGTCTGCATTCGTGGTTCGAGGAGGTGGTGGCGGGGGCGCCGGATGCGGTGGCGGTGTCGTACGAGGGCACCGAGCTGTCTTATGGGGAGTTGAATGCGCGGGCGAATCGGCTGGCTCGTCATTTGCGTGAGCTGGGGGTGGGGCCGGAGGTGCTGGTGGCGCTGTGTCTGCCCCGCAGTGAGCACATCCTGATCAGCGTGCTCGCCGTGTTGAAGGCGGGTGGCGGATATGTGCCGTTGGATCCGGCGGTGCCGGTGGAGCGGCTGAGGTTCGTGCTGGGGGACAGTGCGCCGGCGGTGTTGTTGGTGGACGGGCCGGTTCCGGAGGGCTTGGACACGTCGGGCATTCCGGTGGTGGATGTGCGGGCCGATGCGGCACGGTGGGCCGGTCGGTCGGCCGGGGATCTGGACCTGGTGGAGGTGGGGTCGTCGGCGGCGGATCTGGCGTATGTCATCTATACGTCGGGTTCGACGGGTGTGCCGAAGGGGGTGATGGTCGAGCACCGTCATGTTGCGCGTTTGTTCACGGCGACGGATGGGTGGTTCGGTTTCGGCCGTGATGATGTGTGGACGTTGTTCCACTCCTTTGCCTTCGATTTCTCGGTGTGGGAGATCTGGGGTGCGTTGTTGCATGGTGGCCGCTTGGTTGTGGTGCCGCAGGCGGTGACGCGGGATCCGGAGGCGTTCTACGGGCTGCTGCGGACGGCGGGGGTGACGGTTCTCAATCAGACGCCCAGTGCGTTTCGGCAGTTGATCGCGGCGCAGGGTGAGGATGGTGCGCCGCACAGTGTCCGGGCGGTGGTGTTCGGTGGGGAGGCGTTGGATGTCGCGGCGTTGGGGCCGTGGCTGGGGCGTGGGGTCAATCGTGGGACGCGGCTGGTCAACATGTACGGGATCACCGAGACCACGGTTCATGTGACCTACCGGGAGCTGACGGGGGCCGACACCGACACCTCCGCCAGTCCCATCGGGCACCGCATCCCCGACCTGCGCACCTACGTCCTCGACGACCGGGGCCGGCCGGTGCCCATCGGCGTGGTGGGGGAGCTGTATGTCGGTGGGGAGGGTGTGGCCCGGGGTTATCTGAACCGTCCCGAACTGACTGCCGAGCGCTTCCTGACGGACCCCTTCGCCGATGAGCCGGACGCCCGGATGTACAGGAGTGGGGACCTGGTCCGTCTGCTCCCGGACGGTTCCATGGAGTATCTGGGCCGCAACGACGACCAGGTCAAGATCCGTGGCTTCCGCATCGAACTCGGCGAGATCGAGGCGACCCTGACCCGGCACGAGGCCGTGGCCCACTCCGT
Source organism: Streptomyces sp. NBC_00576 (assembly GCF_036345175.1). NCBI lineage: Bacteria > Bacillati > Actinomycetota > Actinomycetes > Kitasatosporales > Streptomycetaceae > Streptomyces > Streptomyces sp. NBC_00576. Next base: position 9,695,070 of record NZ_CP107780.1, read on the forward strand.
GGTCGTCCCGAAGGCGTCCGGCGACTCTCCCGCCCTGGTCGCCTACGTCAGCCCTACGCAGCGGTGGCTGGACGCCGCAGCGCAGGAGGAGAACGCCGCGCTCCTCGAACAGTGGGCGCGGGTCTTCGAGGACCAGTACGCCGACGCGGAGAAGGACCACCCCGCCGACCGCGACGACGACCTGAACCTGGCGGGCTGGGACAGCAGTTACACCGGCGAGCCCATCCCCGAGTCCGACATGAAGGAGTGGGTCGACGGCACTGTACGGCGTATCGCGGAACTGCGGCCGAAGCGCCTGCTGGAGGTGGGCTGCGGCACCGGGCTGCTGCTCTTCCGCTACGCGGCGGCCTGCGAATCGGTGCACGCCCTCGACCTGTCGGCCTCGGCGCTGGACGGCGTCCGGCGGGGCGCGGAACGCCGTGGCTGGACGCACGTCACCCTCGGCCAGGGCGACGCCCTGGCCGTGGCGGAACTCTCCGGCCTCACGTTCGACACCGTCGTGATCAACTCGGTGGTGCAGTACTTCCCGAACCGGCTCTACCTGGAGCAGGCCATCGAGGAACTGCTGCCACTCGTCGAGGAGGGTGGCCGCATCCTCATCGGCGACGTCAGGAATCTGGACCTGCTGCCGGCCCATGTCTGCGCGGTCGAACGCAGCCGTGCGCGGGGCCGTACCACGGCCGGGGCACTGGCCGAGCGGGTGCGGCGCAACCGCCGGCAGGAGACCGAACTCCTCCTGAGCCCCACCTACTTCACCCGGCTGAGCGCGCGTTTCCCCGAACTGGGCGCCGTCGACCTCATGGTCAAGCGCGGCCTGGGCGACAACGAGATGGTCGCCCACCGCTACGACGTCGTCCTGACGAAGGGGGCGGCCGTTCCGGCCGAGGAGCCCATGGAGTGGCGTGAGGCCGCCGACCCGGCGGAACTGCGTGCGCTGCTGGACGGGGGTGTCCCCGACCGGTTCGGCGTCAGCGGACTGACCAATCCCCGCGTCGCGGACGACGTGCGGGTCTGCGAGGCACTCACCCACTGGTCACCCACCCGCGAGGTCGAGCCCCTGCCGCACGGCACCCGGCTCTCCGCGCGGGCCGCCGACGACGTACGGGAACTCGAAGCCGTACTGCACCACGCGGAAGAACTCGGCTACCGGGCCGCCGCCACCTGGTCCCAGGACCGGCCCGACGGGCTGGACCTGGTGTTCGGCCGAGGAGAGCTGCCCCGCGTCCAGGCGCGCGCCCCGTACCGGGCCGCGCATCTCGCGAACTACCCGCGGATCGGGGACCTGGGCCCTTCGATGGCCCGGACGCTCAAGGAACACCTGTCCGCGACGCTGCCCGGATACATGGTCCCGGGTGGATTCGTCCTCCTCGAAGAACTTCCCCTCACCCCCAACGGCAAGGTCGACAAGCGGGCCCTGCCCGCACCGGACGAGGACGACGTGGCCAAGGAGGCCTACGTCGCACCACGCACCGAGGCGGAGCGCACGCTCTGCCGCCTCGTCGGGGAGGTGCTCGGCCTCAGCCGTGTCGGCATCCAGGACGGCTTCATCGGCCTGGGCGGACACTCCCTGCTGGCCGTCCGCCTGGCCATGCGGGTCAAACAGGAGACGGACGTCTCCCTGCCGCTCCAACTGATCCTGACCGGTGCCACTGTGGCGGAACTGGCCCTGACCATGGAGCGGGAGGCAACCGCCCGGGAGCCCGAGCCGCTGCTGCCGGTCTCCGCCGTCGCCACGGTCCCGGCGGCGCCTGCGGCCCGGCAGCAGAGCGACCTGTGGTTCCTCGACCGGCGCGCACACCTGGGCACGGCACACGACAACGCCCAGATCGCCTTCCGTATCGGGGGCCATCTCGACCGCGACGCCTGCACCCGCGCCGTCCGGGCCCTCGTCGAACGTCACGCGGTGCTGCGCACCAGTTATGCAGTGCACGACGACGGCACCGTCACCCAACGCGTGAACGACGGCACCGACTTCGAGGCGCACGTCATGGACGCCGACGAGGCCGGAGAGGAGGCTGTCGCCGAGTGGCTAAGGGCCGAACGCGTACGCCCCTTCGCTCCGGGCGACCGTCATCTGCTCCGGGTCCACCTGGTGTCCCTGTCGGAGGGCGAGCACATCCTCGTCATCACCCGGCCCTGGGGCGTCTTCGACGGATGGTCGGTACGCATCCTGCTGACGGACCTGTTCGCCCTGTACCGCGAACTGGCCCAGGGCCGGGAGCCCGGCCTGCCGCCCCTGCCGCTCCAGTACGCGGACTTCGCCCGCTGGCAGAGCCGCGCGCTCGACGCCGCGGAACTCGACCGTCAGCGGGAGTACTGGCGACGGCGACTGACCGGCCTGCCCGCCTGTCTGTCGCTGCGCACCGACCACGCGCGGTGCCCGGTCAAGACCTACCTGGGGTCCACAGCGGAGTTCGGGATCCCGCTCGAACTGCTCACCGAGATCAGGCAGTTGAGCCAGGACCGCGGGGTCACGCTGTACATGACGCTGCTGTCCGCGTTCGCCGTACTGCTGGGCGGCCACTCGGCGGACCATGAGTTGGCGATCGGCACACCGGTCACGAACCGGCCCAGGGCCGAGCTGGAACAGGTCGTCGGCTACTTCGTCAACCTGCTGGTGATGCGTCTCGACGTGAACCCGGACCACGCCTTCACCGAGGTGCTGGCCCAGACCAGGCAGGTCACGGCCGAGGCCCATGAGCACAAGGACCTGCCCTTCGCCGAACTCGTCCGCGCCCTCGTGCCCGAACCCGACCCCGCGTACTCCCCGCTGTTCCAGGCGATGTTCAACCTGCTCCCGGCACCCGAGCCCGAGGCGGGGAGCGACGCGGGGCCCGCGGACCTCACCGTGGTCCCCATGCCCTCACACCCCGGGACCGCGCGGTACGACCTCAGCCTGACGGCTCAGGAAACGGCGTCCGGGCTGCGCTGCTCCCTCGAGTACAGCACCGACCTGTTCACCCGGAGGACCGCCGAACGCATGGCCCGGTCCTACGAGCGACTGCTCCAGGAGATCGTCGCGGCCCCGGAGACCGGCCTCGTCCGGCTGCGGGCCCGGGCGGACCGGACTAAGACCTGATCCGGTCCCTGGCCCGGCGCCCCAGCGGCGGTACGTATCCGGCCCGTGCAGAGGCCGGCCCGATGAGCTGTGAGAGAGAGCAACTGTGGACGACAAGCGAAAGCTGCTGCTGAGCCTGCTGGCCCGGGCCTCCGCACCGGCCCCGGCGAGCGAGGGCGTGGCGATCGTCGGCGTCGCCGGCCGCTACCCGCTGGCCGAGACGGTCGGCGAGCTGTGGGAGAACCTGGCCGCGGGCCGGCACTGCGTCCGGGAGGTACCCGCCGACCGCTGGGACGCGGACGCGCACCACGATCCGAGCGGGGAACGCGGCGGCTACAGCAAGTGGGCCGGCTTCATCGACGATGTAGACAAGTTCGATCCGTTGTTCTTCCGGATCGCGCCTGCCGAAGCCGAAGCGATGGACCCCCAGGAGCGTCTGTTCCTCCAGACCGCGGCGGCGGCACTGGAGGACGCCGGCTACCCGGCGGCCCGGCTCGCGGCCCAGGGGCCGGTCGGGGTGTTCGCCGGAGTGATGAACAGCAACTACGAGTGGATGAGCGGGGAGGCCGGCGCGCTCGGCGTGCGGACCGACGCCCATTCCAACCACTGGTCGATAGCCAACCGGGTGTCCTACGTCTTCGACTTCACCGGGCCGAGCCTGGCCGTGGACACCGCCTGCTCGGCCTCGCTCACCGCGATCCACCTGGCTTGCGAGAGCATCAGGAGCGGCGAGTGTGCCGCCGCGATCGCGGGCGGGGTCAACCTGATCCTGCACCCCATGCACCTGCGCACGCTGGCGCAGCGCGGCATGATCTCGCGTGGCGACCGGCTCAAGGCCTTCGGTGCGGACGCGGACGGCTTCGTCGACGGCGAGGGAGTGGGCGCCGTCCTGCTCAAGCCGCTGGCCGCGGCGGTCGCCGACGGGGACCGCGTCCTCGGCGTGATTCGCGGCTCGGCGGTCAACGCGAACGGGAAGACCGGCGGTTACACCGTGCCGAGCGCGGCCGCCCAGGCCGAGCTGATCCGCACGGCGCTGGGGCGCGCCGGGGTGGCGGCGGACACCATCGGCTACGTGGAGGCACACGGCACCGGGACCCCACTCGGTGACCCGATCGAGATCGCGGGCCTGGTCGATGCCTTCGGCGGGCGGATCGACCCGGCACGCCGCGCGGAACAGCCGAACATCGTGGTCGGCTCGGTGAAGTCCAACATCGGCCACCTGGAGTCGGCGGCGGGTGTCGCGGGCCTGACCAAGGTGCTGATGCAGTTCCGGCACGGGAAGTTGGTGCCGTCGCTGCACTCGGCGCGCCGTAACCCGGAGATCGACTTCACCACCACGCCCTTCGAGGTGCAGCAGACTCTCAGCGCCTGGACGAGGCTGGAACAGCCCGACACCGAGGGCGCCCCCGGCCCGCGGCTGCCGCTGCGCGCCCTCGTCAGCTCCTTCGGCGGAGGCGGCGCCAACGCCTGCGTGATCGTGGAGGAGCATCTGCCGGCCGGCCCGCCGGAGCCGGTGGACGACGGGACGGAACAGCTGCTGGTGCTCTCCGCCAAGAGCGAGGAGCGGCTGCGGGCCTACGCGTCCGACCTGGCCGCCTTCCTGCGGCGCGGCGCCGCCGAGGAGAGCGCGGTGTCCGTCGGCGCTGACGCGCTGGCGGACGCCCAGCGTCTCAGCCTCCGGCTGGCCGCCGAGACGGTCGGCGTGGAGCCGGAGTTCCTCGACCTCGGGACCGATCTGGCCGACTACGGGTTCGGCGTGGCGGAACGCGCCCGCTACCACGCGCTGCTGGCCGCGGAGCTGGGCATCGAGCTGCCTCCGGCGGCTGCGGCGGCGGACACCGCCGCGGCGGTGGCGCAGGCAGTGGCCGTCATCACCCGGCCGCGCGCGGAGGCCGGCGACGAGGGGACGCTGCGGCTCGCCGACGTCGCCCACACCCTGCAGTCGGGCCGTACCGCCCACGAGTTCCGGCTGGCCCTGGCCGCCCGTTCGGCCACCGAGGCCGCCGGACTCCTGGAGGCGTACGCCGAGAGCGGCGCCACGGGCGGGGTCGCCACGGGGCGAGCTGCCCGCGCCCGAGTACCGCGCTCCGAGGACGAAACCGCCGACCTGGAGCAGGCGCTGACGCGGCGTGACCTGGTGGTGGTCGCCGAGCGCTGGGCGGCTGGGGACGAGATCGACTGGTCGCGGGTCGTGCCCTCCGCCGCCCGCAGGATCGAGCTGCCCACCTACCCGTTCGCCCGCCGGCGCTACTGGATTCCCCAGCCGCCCGCCGTCGCCCCCCGGCAGCCCGACGCTCCCGCGCCGACGGCATCCGACGGGGACCTGCCGGACTTCTACCGGCCACTGTGGGTGCGTGCCCGGCCGCCGGCCGAGCCGGCCATGACGTCCGCGCTCCGCGCGGACCGGGTCGTCGCCCTGGTGACCGAGGCCTCGGTCTGGCTCGGTGAGGCGATCGCCGCCCGCCACCCGGAGTCCCGGGTGGAGCTGGTCCGGCTGGATCAGCTGTCCGTGGAGGACTGGCTCACCCGGACCGCCGGCGCCGGCCTGGTGTTCCATCTCGGCGGGGTGGGGCCCCGGGTGGCAGGGACCGGCGCGGGCCAGGCCGCGGACCAGATGCGGTACGGCTCGCTGTCTCTGTTCCACCTGCTGCGGACAGGGCGCGCCGACCGGGTGGCCGTGGTCACCAGCGATGTGTACGCGGTGGCCGGAAGCGCCGTGGAGAATCCGTTCTCCGCCGGTATGCACGGACTGCTCCAGGTAGGGCCGAAGGAACGGCCCGGGCTCGAGGTGCTGGGAGTCGACTTCGCCGCGGCCGACGTGACCGGGGATGCCGGGGCCTGGGCCTTGGCGGACGCGATCCTGGCCGAGCCGCTCGACGGTACGGGCCGCACCGTGGCCCTGCGCGGCGGCATCCGCTATCTCCGCCGGCTCGGCAGGGTCGGCCTGCCCGAGGCCGGGCCGGTGTTCCGGGACGACGGCGTCTACCTGCTGATCGGCGGCACCGGAGGTATCGCCCGCGAGCTGAGCACGCATCTGGCGCGGACCCACCGGTCCCGCCTGGTCTGGTTCAGCCGCGGCGAGCCGGGGCCCGAGCAGCAGGACACCATCGACGTGGTCCGGGCGCACGGAGGGGACGTCGCCCATGTCAGGGGCGACGCCTGCTCCGCCGAGGACCTGGCCGCGGCGGTGGCCGAGGCCCACCGCCGGTTCGGCGCGCTGCACGGTGTCGTACACGCGGCCATGGTCTTCGACGACCACCCGCTCACCGAACTCGACGAGGCCGCCTTCACCTCGGTGACCAGGGTGAAGACCGAAGGCGCGGCCGCGCTGGCCGCGGCCGTCGCCGAGGAGCCGCTCGACTTCCTTGCCTTCTTCTCCTCGGCCGGCTCCTTCGGCGGCTTCGCCGGGAACGGCGCGTACATCTGTGCCTCGGCGACCGAGGACGCCTACGCACTGTTCCTGCGCGAGCGGCTGGCCTTCCCGGTCACCGTGATCAACCAGGGCTACTGGGGCCACGTCGGCTCCGGTGACAGGCCCGGCCTCGCGGAGATCTTCACCGGTCTGGGCATCAGCGCCTTCAGCGCCGCCGGGGGCATCGCCGCCGTGCGGCGCATCCTCGGCAGCGGCCTGCCGCAGGTCATGCCGATCCGGGCCAACCACCGCGCGCTGGAGGCCATGGGCCACGACCCGGCGTACGACGGCGAGGCGTTCGGCGGCGGCCACCCGCCCACGCTGGCGGATGCGGCCACGCGCCTGGACGCCGGGGCGGACACCGATCCCGCCGCCGCCCGGGTGTCCGCCGGGTACGGGGAACTGGAGGCGGTCTCCGCGCCCATGCTCCTCGGCGTCTACCAGCGGATGGGAGTCTTCCGGCGCTCCGGCGAGCGCCACCACGCCGAGGAGCTGGGCGGCAGGCTCCGCGTCCTCGACAAGTACCGGCGGCTCCACGAGGCACTGCTCAACATCCTCGCCGGGGAGGGGTTCCTGACCCGTGACGGGGACCGGGTCGTCACCTCGGCCGCGGTCGACGCGGTGGACCAGGCGGAAGCGGCGCCGCGCTGGGAGGCGGAGTTCGACCGGATCGCCCGTGCGTACCCGGACATCGAGCCGACCGTCACCCTCAACCGGCTGTTCCTGCGGGAGTACCCGCGGATCCTGCGCGGAGAGGTGGGCGCCACCGAGATCATGTTCCCCGGCTCCTCCATGAAGCTCGTCCAGAACTTCTACAAGGGCAACCCGCTCACCGACTCCTTCAATCGCCATGTGCGCGAGACCGTCCGGTGCTTCCTGGACGTCCGGCTGCCGCAACTGCCGGATGCCGGGACGATCCAGGTGGTGGAGCTCGGCGCCGGCACGGGTGCCACCAGTGAGTGGGTGCTGCCCGCGCTGGCCGACCACCCGGGACGTGTCGGCTACACGTTCACCGACATCTCACCGCGCTTCCTGGAGCACGGCCGCGAACGCTTCGCCACCCGTTACCCCTTCGCCCGGTTCCAGGTGCTCAACCTGGAGCGCCGACTGGCCGAGCAGGACTTCTCACCGGCCTCGGCCGACCTGGTCCTGGCCACCAACGTGGTGCACGCCACCAGCAATCTTCGGGCCACCCTGCGCAAGGCCAAGGCGCTGCTCAGGCCGGGCGGCTGGCTGGTGCTCAACGAACTGACCTCCGTACGGCCGCTGCTCACCATCGGCGGCGGTCCGCTGGACGGCTGGTGGCTGTTCGACGACGCCGAACTGCGGCTGCCCGACTCGCCACTGGCCTCCCCGGAGAGCTGGACCAGACTGCTCCACGAGGAGGGCTACACACCGGTCAGGGCGCTCGGCGCCGAGGGTGCCGGCCTCGGCCAGACCGTGCTGGTCGCGGAGAGCGACGGGGTGGTGCTGGGCGCGGTGCCGGCCACGGCACTCGGCAGTGTGAGCACCGCCGTGCCGACGGACGCCGCCGACGCGGTCGGCGACCGCCTCCGCGAGCTGGTGGAGCGGGTCCTCAAGCTGGACGAACGGATCGACCCGGACCGCCCACTGGCCGACTACGGCTTCGACTCGCTCAGCGGTATGAAGATCGTGTCCGCCGTGGACGAAGCCTTCGGTGTCACGGTGCCGCTCGGCGACTTCTTCGAACGTCCGACCCTGCGCGAGCTGTCCGCACATCTGGCCTCGAGCTGGCTCGCCGACGCAGCCGCACCCCCCACCGTCGCCGGAACCGCCCAAACCGCCGGAACCGCCGGAACCGCCGGAACCGCCGAAAGCACAGCACCTCCGGCGGCGCGGGCGGCGGAACTGGTTCTGCGTCCCCGCACCGACGCGGAGGCCGCCACCCACCAACTCTCGCAGGGGCAACGCGCGCTGTGGGTGATCGAGCAGATCGCGCCCGGCACCTACGCCTACAACCTGCCCCTTGCCCTCTGGCTCGACCGCGATCTCGACATCCTGGCCCTGCGCGTGGTCCTGCAGGACCTGCTCGACCGACACGAGGAACTCCGCGCGAGTGTCCGTACCGATGCGGACGGACCACTGGTACGCATCGCCACCGAGCCCGAACTGCCGTTCCAGCAGGTCTTCCTCACCTCCGTGGCCGAGGACGACCTCCGCGACCGGATGCGCGCCGACCTGAGGCACCCCTTCGACCTCGCCGAGGGCCCGCTGGTGCGCGCCACGCTGTACACCCTCGGCGACGGCCGCCATGCGCTGCTCCTGACCTTCCACCACCTGGTGTTCGACGGGGAGTCCATCGCCCTGCTGCTGGCCGGGCTGGAGCGCGGATACCGCACGGTCCGTGAGGGTCACCCACTGCCCTCCGAGCGGCCCGCCCGCGGCTACGCCGACTTCACGGCCTGGCAGCGCGAACTGCTCGCGGGCCCCCAGGGCCGGCGCCTGCGCGCGTACTGGGTCGAACGGCTCCGGGGCCGGAACACCACCGTGCCCCTGCCGCTGGACCGCCCACGCCCGCCCGTACCCGGCTTCCGGGGCGCGAGTGTGGACGGGCGTATCCCGGCGGTGGTGGCCGAACGGGCTCGCGCCCTCGCCTCGGCGGAGCGGACGTCGCTGTTCGGTGTCATGCTCGCGGGCTGGTTCGCTCTGCTGCACCGCTACAGCGACCAGGATGACATCGCGGTCGGCACGCCGACCGCGGGCCGCCCGCCCAGCGGCTACGAGGACGTGCTCGGCTACTTCATGAACATGGTGGTGCTGGCCGAGCGGGTCGACGGTCGGGAGGCCTTCCGCGCCTTGGCCCGCCGGGTCCACCGAACGGTTCTGGACGCCCTGGAGCACAGCGCGTACCCGCTCATCACCCTCGCCGAGGAGCTGAGACGCGAGGACCCCGCCTCCTCGGCCGCGCCGTTCAACGTGGCCTTCTACTTCCAGAACTGGACGCGCGGTGTCGGCGACGGCTCCGTGGTGCTCGGCCCGGTCGAGGGCGTCCACCAGGAGGGCGAGTTCGACCTGACCCTGGAGGTGGTGGAGGAGACCGAGGGCTGCCGCTACTCCCTCAAATACGACCCCGACCTGTTCGACGCCGCCACGGTGGAGCGTCTCGGAGCCCACTTCGCTCTCCTCCTCGCCGCCGCAGTGGACCTGCCCGACACCGCGGTCGGCGACCTGGATCTCCTGACCGCGGACGAACGGGCGGCGCTGGCTCCGCCCGCAGCCGCGGACTACCCCGCAGACACCCTTGTCTGGGAGCTGGTCAGGCGTCAGGCCGACGCGCGCCCGGAGGCGGTGGCCGTCCGCCACCAGGGCACCGAGCTGACGTACCGCCGGCTGACGGAGCGGGTGGAGGCCCTCGCGGCCCGCCTCCGCGCCGCCGGGGTCGGCCGCGGCCGCACCGTCGGCGTCCTGCTCCCGCGCGACGCCGGCCTTCCGGTGGCCCTGCTCGCCGTACAGGCCGCCGGAGGGGCGTACGTCCCGCTCGACCCCTCGTACCCGGAGCAGCGGCTCGCCTACATGGCCGAGGACGCCGGGCTGCATCTGATGCTCACCCACTCCGCCGTGCACAGCGCCTACGGTGCGGTGCCCCGGCTGCTCGTCGACGGCGACGAGGGACCGCCCGCCGCCCCCTCGCCCGGCCCCGCCGGGCCGTCGGACACCGCGTACCTCATCTACACCTCCGGCTCGACCGGCCGGCCCAAAGGCGTCCAGGTCCCGCACCGCGCGCTCACGAATTTCCTGTGGTCGATGGCGCGCGAGCCCGGCTTCGGACCGGGAGACACGCTGCTGGCCCTGACCACGGTCTGCTTCGACATCTCTGCCCTGGAGCTGTATCTGCCGTTGATCACCGGCGGCACGGTGGAGGTGCTGGAGACGGAGACGGCCCGTGACGGACTGCGCCTGCGGGAGGCGGTCGAGCGCGGCACGGCCACGGTGATCCAGGCCACCCCGGCGACCTGGAGCATGCTGCTCGCCGCCGGGTGGCAAGGCGATCCCGGCCTCACCGTGCTGTGCGGCGGCGAGGCCCTGCCCGGTGACACGGCGCAGGCGCTGCTCGCCGGCAACCGCGAGGTGTGGAATCTCTACGGCCCCACCGAGACCACGGTCTGGTCGGCGGCGAGCCGACTCCGCAAGGACGAGCGGGTCACCATCGGCACCCCGATCGCCAACACCCGGCTGTACGTGCTGGACAGCACCCGCAGGCCTGTCCTGACCGGCGTGGCCGGCGAGCTCCACATCGGTGGGCACGGGGTGGCCGAAGGCTATCTGCACCGCCCCGAGCTGACCGCCGAGCGTTTTCTGCCCGACCCGTTCGCGGCCGAGCCGGGCGCACGGATGTACCGCACGGGTGACCTGGCGCGCCGGCTCACCGACGGGCGGATCGAGTACCTGGGACGGATCGACTCCCAGGTCAAGGTGCGCGGCTTCCGCGTGGAACTGGAGGAGATCGAGGCGACCCTGCGCCGACTGGCCGGTGTCCGCGAGGCCGTCGTGGTGGCCCGCGGGCAGGGCGTCGGTCACTCGCTGCTCGCCTGCTATCTGCTCGACGACGGAGCCGCCGAACCGACCAGGGAGCAGTTGGCGGCCTGGCTGCCGGACCACATGGTCCCGGACGCGCTGATCCGGGTGACCGGCTTCCCACGCACGCTCAACGAGAAAGTGGACCGGGCCACGCTCGCCGCGCTGCCCCCGGCCGAGCTGCGGTCCCGCTACGGTCCCGCCACGACCGGCCTGCCGCAAGCCCCGGCCGGGCCGACGGGCCACGTCGAGGCGCTGGTGGCCGAGCTGGCAGGGATGGTGGCCGGCCTGACAGGGCTGCGTCCCGAGGACATAGAGCCGCGCGTCCCGCTGGGCGAGGCGGGCATGAACTCGGTCGGTTTCACCGCGCTCAGCACGGAGTTGCGCAAGTCCTACGGCATCGAGGTGTACCCCACGCTGTTCTACCGGCGGGGCACCCTGCTCGCGCTGGCCGAGCACCTGTGGGAGCACCACTCCGCCGAACTGGGCACGCGCTTCGGTGCGCCCAGTTCGGCGCCTGCACCATCCCCGGCGCCTGCACCATCCCCGGCGCCTGCGCCATCCCCGGCGCTTGCGGCAGCCCCCGCCCCGGCGCTTGCGCCCGCCCCGGCGCCTGCGGCAGCTCCAGTGCCCGCCCCGGCGCTTGCGCCCGCCCCGGTGCCTGCGCCATCCCCGGTGCCTGCGGCAGCCCCCGCCCCCGCGTCCGCGGTCGCCCCGGCGTCCGCCGTCGTGGGGCAGGCTGTCGTGGGGCAGGTCGACGGAGCACCGGACGGGCAGCGGCGTGGCGGTGACATCGCGGTCCTCGGCATGGCTGGGCGTCTTCCGGGCTCGGCCGATCTCAAGGAGTTCTGGGATCACCTCGCCGCCGGGGACGACCTGGTCCTGGAGATCCCGGCCGACCGCTGGGACTGGCGCGAGCAGGCCCGATCCCGGTCGCGCTGGGGCGGCTTCGCCCCCGACGTGGACCGCTTCGACGCCGCGTTCTTCGGGATCTCCCCGCGCGAGGCGGAACTGATGGACCCCCAGCAGCGCCTGATGCTGGAGGTGGTCTGGTCGGCCGTCGAGGACGCCGGCTACCGCCCGTCCGAGCTGGCCGGAAAACGCGTCGGCGTGTTCGTCGCGGTCACCAACTCCGACTACCTGGAGGTGCAGCGGGCCGCCGGACGCGGCACCGAGGGCCACACCCTCACCGGTGCGGCCCTGTCGATCATCCCCAACCGGATCTCCTACCTGCTGGACCTGCGCGGCCCCAGCATCGCCGTGGACACGGCCTGTTCCGGTTCCCTCACCGCCGTCCACCAGGCCTGCGCCGCGCTGCGCGACGGCACCTGCGACCTGGCGATCGCCGGCGGGGTCAGCCTCATGCTCTCGCCGACCGTGTACGAGGCGCTGAGCCAGGGGGAGATGCTCAGCCCCGACGGCCGCTGCAAGGCCTTCGACAGCCGGGCCGACGGCTATGTCCGGGGCGAGGGCGCCGGCGCGGTGCTGCTCAAGCGCAACGACCGGGCGGAGCACGACGGTGACGCACCGCACGCGGTGATCAGGGCGGTCGCGATCAACCACGGCGGCCGGACCACCTCGCTCACCGCCCCCAACCCGGACGCCCAGGCCGAACTGCTGGTCGAGGCCTACCGCGCCGCCGACGTGGCGCCGGAGACCGTCGGTTACATCGAGGCGCACGGCACCGGCACCGCGCTGGGCGACCCGATCGAGACCGCAGGCCTCAGCAGCGCCTTTCGCCGGCTGCGCGCGGAGCGCGGCACGGAAGCGGCTCCCGGCTGCGCCCTCGGGTCGGTCAAGACCAACATCGGCCACCTGGAAGCCGCCGCGGGCATCGCTGGCCTGTTCAAGGTCGTGCTCGCGCTCCGGCACGGCACCATCCCGGCCAGCCTGCACTTCCAGGAGCGCAACCCGCACCTGGAACTCGACGGCGGGCCGTTCGAGATCGCCGCGACCGCCCGACCCTGGCCGCGCCCGCGTGACGCCTCCGGAAGGGAACTGCCTCGTCGCGGAGGGGTCAGCTCGTTCGGCTTCGGCGGAGCGGGCGCGCACATCGTCCTGGAGGAACCGAACATGCCGGACATCCGCGAGGAGCCTGCGGAAGAGCAACTGTTCGTGCTCTCCGCCCGCGACCCCGAGGCGCTGCGGCGCTCCACCCAGCGGCTCGCCGACCACCTTCAGGAACGGGAGGTCCCGCCGGGAGACCTCGCGTACACCCTGCAGGTGGGCCGGGAGCCGATGGCCCACCGGCTCGCCGTGGTCGCCGACGGCACCGCCGGGCTGCGTGCCGAACTGGCCGCGTACCTCGCCGGCCACCCGTCAGCGGTGCGCACCGGCCGGGCCGAACGGCGTCCTGCCCCGCGTGCCGTCACCGCGCCCGTGGACCTGACCGTCGTAGCGACCGACTGGCTGGAGGGCGCCGAGGTCGACTGGGCGGTCCTGCACGGGGACGTCACCCGCCGCCGGGTGCATCTGCCCTCCTACCCGTTCGCGAGGACCAGGCACTGGGTGGCCCCGGTACCGGCCCCGGCGGTGACCGAGCCGCGGACTGCCCGGCTCCACCCGACCCTGCTGGACGCCGAGGTGCCTTCCTCGGGCGGGCAGACCTTCGCCAAGACGCTCACAGGGGAGGAGTTCTTCCTGCGGGACCACATCGTCGGAGGCGAGCGGGTGCTGCCCGGCGTGGCATACCTGGAGATGGCCCGACTGGCCGGCGAACTGGCCTTCGACGGCATCCCTGTCCGCGGTGTCGAGGGACTGGTGTGGGCCGCTCCGGTCCGTCTCCCGGCCGGCACGGACGAGTACCGGCTCGCGGTACGGGTCACCCGCGGCCCCGCCGGAGCCTCCTTCGAGGTGCTCGGCGCCGGGGACAGCCCCCAGGTACACGCCCACGGCACCCTGCTGTACGGCGAGCCCGGCGCCCGCCCCGCCCGGTTCGACCTGGCGGACGTGCGCTCGCGCTGCCCACGGGTCCACGACGACGCCACGACGTACGAGACCTTCTCCAGGCTCGGCTTCGACTACGGTCCGGGCTTCCGGGTGATCGAGGAAATCGCCGAGGGGGAGCACGAGGCGCTGGCGACCCTGCGGCTTCCCGCCGAACATCGCGCGCAGGCGGGTGCGTATGTGTTCCACCCGTCGCTGCTCGACGCGGCCCTGCAGACGGCGGGCAGGCTCGCGCCCGGCGCGGGCGACCCCACGAGCCCGGTGCCGTACCTGCCCTTCTCGCTGGGCTCGGTCCGGCTGTACGCCGAACTGCCGGAGCGGGTGTACGCCTACGCCACCCCGTCGGCGCGTCCGGTCCCGGCCGGAACGCTCCTCTTCGACGTCGCGCTGCTGGACCCGGCCGGCGAGGTGGTCGCCGTGATCGACGCCTTCACGCTCCGAGCGGTGCCGACGGCGGACACGGTGCCCGCGTTCGACATGGTGGCCGCGTTCGAACCGGTCTGGCAGCCCGCCCCGCCTGCCCCGCACGGGCTGGAGGGGACGGTTCTGCTGCTGGACGCCGGCTCCCAGGGACCCGCGGTGAGCGCCGCACTGACGGCGGCGGGCGTGACCTGCCGGCGCATCGAACTGGGCGCCGGCTTCGACGCCGAGGCGGCAGTCCGCGCCAGGCAGCCCGGACCCGTACAGGTGGTGCACCTCGCCGACGAGCACGCTGGGCTCGAGGACGCGGTGGAGCACGGCTTCCACGCCGCCATGGCGTTCCTCCAGGCCTGGCAGCGGAGGCAGGGCGGCGCGCTGCGCTACCTGTACGCGTACCGGGAGTCGGCCGCCTCGCCGGCGCACCCCGCAATGGCCGCGTTCGCTCGCTCGGCGCGTCTGGAACACCCGTCGGTCGACTTCGGCGTGCTGGCCGTGGCGGTCGGCTCCCTCCCCGACGCGGTGGTCGCCGAACTCCGCGCCGATGGCCTGCCCGAGGTGCGGACCGCAGCGGAGGGCAGGACCCGCCGCTCCTGGCGCCAGGTGGCCCTGCCGGCTGCCACGGGGTCCGCGTTCCTCGGCTCGGGCGCCCATGTGATCACCGGCGGCACCGGTGCTCTGGGCCTGCTGCTCGCGGAGCACATCGCCGCCGTACGGCGCGCCGCGGGAGTGTCCGGCGGCGGGATCGTGCTCGCCACCCGGAATGCTCCCGGCCCCGAGGCACGCGCCCGGATCGAGGCCGCCGGCGCCCGCGTGGTGCGGGCCGATGTCACCGACGCCGCGCAGGTGCGCGCACTGCTCGCCGACGCCCGGCGGGACCACGGGTCCCTCAGCGGTGTCCTGCACGCCGCCGGAGTGCTCAGAGACGGACTGCTCAGGCGCAAGGACCGGGTGGACGCGGACGCCGTCCTGGCCGCCAAGGTGCGCGGGACGGCGCTGCTGGACGAGGCGACCCGCGACGATCCGCTGGACTACTTCGTGGCCTTCTCCTCCGCGGCCGCGGCGTTCGGCAACATGGGCCAGACCGACTACGCCTTCGCCAACGCGTTCCTCGACCACTTCGCCGAACGGCGGGAGCACCAACGCCGCCAGGGGGAGCGGCAGGGCCGCACGCTCGCCGCCGCCTGGCCGGTCTGGGCCGAGGGCGGCATGCGGATCGCCGCCGCGGCCGAGGAGGACATGCGCCGTGTGCTCGGCATGCGTCCGGTGCGTACCGGACAGGCGCTGGAAGCACTGGAGCGCGCGCTGGCCGGCACCGCGCCGAGGCTGCTGCTCGCCCCGGGCGACCGGGCGCGCGTACTGGCCGCTCTCGACGGTGGCCCGGCGCTTCCCGGGACAGGCCCCGCCACGGTCACCGCCGCCGCACCGCGGCCCTCGGCCGACGCGCGGGCGCAGGCGGAGCAACTGGTGGTGCGGCTGCTGGCAGAGGAGCTGAAGCTCCCCGAGGCGGAGATCGCCGTCATGGAGCCCTTCGACCACCAGGGCGTGGACTCGCTGATCACCATGAGTCTGGTGAGGCGGCTCGAAGAGCACCTCGGACCGCTGTCGAAAACCCTGCTGTTCGAATATGTGACGGTCCATGAGCTGGCGGACCATCTGGCCACGGCGCACCCCGACGCGTTCACCGCGCCCGTCCCTCGACCTGCGGAGGTTTCGCCGGCCGAGCAGCCCACTGCGGTCACCCCCGTCCGGCCCGCCACCGGCGGCGACGACATCGCGATCATCGGCGTCGCGGGCCGCTATCCGCAGGCCGACGACGTGGACGAGTTCTGGCGCAATCTGCGGGCCGGCCGGGACAGCGTCGAGGAGGTACCGGGGGACCGCTGGGACCACGGCAGGTTCTACGACGCGGACAGGTCCGTCTCCGGGAAGACCTACGGAAAATGGGGCGGTTTCGTCCGCGGCGCCGACCGCTTCGACCCGCTGTTCTTCCGTATGTCGCAGCTCGAGGCCGAGCACATCGACCCCCAGGAACGGGTGTTCCTGGAGACCGTCTGGCACCTGCTGGAGGACGCCGGCTACACCCGTGAGCGGCTGCGCGGCGCCCGCACCGGTGTGTTCGTGGGCATGATGTACGGCCACTACCAGCTGTACGGCGTGCGGGAGGCGCTGCACGGCACGGGCTTCGCCACCTCGTCGTCGTACGCCTCGGTGGCCAACCGGGTGTCGTACTTCTTCGACTTCAGCGGGCCCAGTGTCGCCCTGGACACCATGTGCTCCTCCTCGCTGGTCACCATCCACCAGGCGTGCCTGGCCATCCGCGCCGGCGACTGCGAGGTCGCGGTCGCCGGCGGCGTCAACATCTCCAGCCACCCGGTGAAGTTCCTGCAGCTCGCGCAGCGCGGCTTTCTCTCCGAGGACGGCCGCTGCCGCAGCTTCGGCGAGGGCGGCACCGGGTACGTCCCGGCCGAGGGCTCCGGCGCGGTCCTGCTCAAGCGGCTCGATGCGGCGCTGGCCGACGGGGACCGGATTCTTGCCGTGGTCAGGGCCTCCGCCGTCAACCACGGCGGGGCGGGCAAGGGATTCAGCGTGCCCAACCCGAGAGCGCAGGGCGAACTCGTCCGGGCCGCGCTCGACCGGGCAGGACTGCGCCCCGCCGACCTGGACTACCTGGAGGCGCACGGCACCGGTACCGCGCTCGGTGACCCGATCGAGGTCACCGGCATGCTGCGGGCCTTCCAGGACGACCTGCCGGAGCGGCTGCCGATCGGCTCGGTGAAGTCCGCGATCGGGCACGCCGAGTCGGCGGCCGGGATCGCGGCGATCACGAAGGTACTGCTGCAGATGCGCCACGGCGAGCTGGCTCCCTCGCTGCACGCGGACCGGATCAACCCGAACATCGACTTCGGGGCGACCCCGTTCCGGGTCCAGCGTGAACTCGCGCCGTGGCCACGGCGTGTCCTCGCGGGCGGCACGGTGGGCCCCAGGACCGCGGGGGTGAGCTCCTTCGGCGCGGGCGGCACCAACGCGCACATCATCCTGCAGGAACACCTCGGCGAGCCGGAGACGCGGATCCCCGCCACCGGTCCGCAGCTGGCCGTGTTCTCCGCCCGGGACACCGACCGCCTGGCCGCCCAGGCCCGCCGCCTCGCGGCACATCTGCGGGCCGAGGGCGCCGAGTCGGCGTCGGAGGAGGTCGCGTGGACCCTGCAGTGGGGCCGCGAGGCCATGGAAAACCGGCTCGCGGTGCTCTTCCACGATCTTCCCGAACTGGCCGCGCGTCTGGACGAGTTCGTCGCGGGCGGCAGGCCGGCCGAAAGCTGGACCGGGGTGGTCGACCTGCGCCGGCCGGCCGCGGACCAGGTGCTGTCGGCCGACCCCGCGGCCTGCGCTGTCGCCTGGACCTCGGGCCGGCAAGTGGACTGGTCGGCACTGCACCCCGGCGGCAGGCCCGCCCGGGTGGCGTTGCCCGGCTATCCCTTCGGCGGAGACCGGATCCGGCTGGCGGCGGCGGACGCCGAACTGGCCACCCCGGCGGTCGGCGGAGCCGTCGAAGGACTGCTGCTGACCAGGCACCGGGTCCCCGCCGAGCCCGTGGGCCACGGCGTTCCGCCCGGCCGGACCGCCATCCTGGCCGCGCCCGGAACCGAGGCGACGGCCGCCCGGCTCGCCGCGGTACTGCCCGCCGCCGAGGTGCTCGCCCCTGATCAGCTCGCGGTCGACCTGGCCGGCCCCGACACTCGCTGGGAACGCTTCGACGCCGTGGTCGACCTGGCCGGCTGCACCGACCCGGCCCTGCCGCCCGACCACTCCCTGCTGCCCACCTGGCTGCGCTGGATGCAACATCTGGTCGACCACGGCCGCCGCGAGCTGAGCGTCCTGCTGGTTTCCCGGGGCCCGGGCCTCGGCGGCGCCGACCGGGCGGGCCTGTACCGAATGCTCCAGAGTGAGTACCGCCATGTACGTTCTCGCCATGTCGACCTGGGACCCGACCCCTCGGACGACCAGCTGTGCCGATGGGTGACCGACGAACTCGGCGCCGACGGGGAGCCGGCCGAGATCGCCTACCGGGACGGCGTCCGGCACCGGGTGGAGCTGCGCGAGTTGCCGGACGACGGGTCGAAGAGCGCGCCGCCGTTCCCGCCAGGCCAGGTGCTCTGGGTGACCGGTGGCACGCGCGGAATCGGACTGCTGACCGCCCGGCACTTCGTCGCCCGGCACGGTGTCCGCAAACTGGTCCTCACCGGCCGCGAGGAACTGCCGCCACGGGCCGAGTGGGCCGGGCACATCGCCGAGGCCGGCGCGCTCGGGCGCAAGCTGCGTCCGCTGGCCGAACTGGCGGACCAGGGAGTGGAGTTGGAGGTCCTCGCCGTACCGCTGGAGGAGAAGGAGGCCTTGGCCAAGACGCTGGCGGAGGTCAAACTGAGGCTGGGCCCGGTCGGCGGCGTGGTCCACAGCGCCGGCTTCACCGACTTCGAGAACCCCGCGTTCGTACGGAAGCCGCAGGCCGGCATGGACCGGGTGATCAGTCCGAAGGTGTTCGGTCTCGACGCACTCGTGGAGTGTTTCCGTGACGAGCCACTGAGCCTGTTCGTGCTGTACTCCTCGGTCGCCGCCGCGGTTCCCGCGCTCGCGGTCGGCCAGAGCGACTACGCCCTGGCCAACGCCTACCTGGACACGGTTGCCGAGGCCCGCCCGTATGAGCTGCCGCTGGTCAGCGTGCAGTGGCCGAGCTGGAAGAACACCGGCATGGGGGAGGCGCGCAGCGCCGCCTACCGGGCCTCCGGGCTGGCCGCGCTCTCCGACGAGCAGGGGCTCGCTCTGCTGGAGCGAGCACTCGCGAGCGGTGCCCGGGTGGTTCTGCCGGCGATGGTCCGGCCGGATGCCGACTGGCGTCCACAGCGGTTGACGGCCCGTCGCCTCGACGCCGTCCCGACGACGCCGGCGTCCACCGCGTCCGCAGCCACCATGGACATCGAGGCCGACGCCGGGGCAAGGTCCGGCACCGACACCGGCACCGGCACCGGCACCGGGGCCGAGACCGGGGCCAGTGCCAGGTTCGAGACCGAGACCGGGGCCAGGGTCGAACCCGGCACCGGCGCGGGGGCCAGGTTCGACACCGATACCGGGGCCGATACCGGGGCCAACATCGAGGCCAAGACCGGCACCGAGGCCAAGACCGGCACCGGCACCGAGGCCAAGACTGGCACCGGCACCGGGGTCGAGACCGGGTCGGGGGTCGAGACCGGGGTCGCGGCGGTCCGGGGCGCGGTCGGTGCGGCGGCCTCGTGGCTGCTTGACCGGCTTGCGTCGGAACTCCGCTTCGACCGGGCCAAGCTGGCCGGTGACGTGCCGATCCACGACTACGGCATCGACTCGATCATGGTCGCCCAGCTGGTCCAGTCCGTCGCCAAGCAGCTCGACGTGTCGATGGACCCCTCGGCGCTGCTTGAGCACCCGACGGCCGACGCGTTCGCGGCGTACCTTGCCGGCGAGCACCAACAGGAGTTCCTCGCCGCCTTCGGCGTACCGCCCGCTTCCGCGGGCGAGGCGGCTTCAGCCACCGACGTGGCCCAAGCTCCTGTACAGCCCGCGCCACAACCGCAGCCCGCCACGGAGGACATCGTGGTGGTCGGGCTGTCCTGCAGGTTCGCCGACGCGGGATCCGCGACCGAGTACTGGGAGTTGCTGAGGCAGGGCCGCTCGGCGCTGCGCCCCATCCCCGAAGAGCGCTTCGGCCGGCAGGTCGGCCACCACGCGGGGCTGCTGCCGGACGTGCTGCGCTTCGATCCGGAGTTCTTCCTGCTGTCCGAGCCGGATGTCACGGCAATGGACCCGCAGGCGCTGTTGCTGCTGGAGGGCGTGAACAGTGCCCTGCACGACGCCGGGTACCGCCCGGCCGAGCTCAAGGGCCGTCGGATCGGTGTGTACGTGGGAGGCCGGGCCACCCACAATCCGGACGCCGCACGGCTTGAGCTGGCGAAGAACCCGGTGGTGGTCACCGGTCAGAACTACCTCTCCGCCAACGTCTCGCAGTTCTTCGACTTCCGGGGGCCCGGCGTGGTGGTCGACACCGCCTGCTCGTCCGCCTTGGTGGCTATGGACATGGCCGTACGGGCGCTGCGCGCGGGCGACATCGAGTCGGCCGTGGTCGCCGGGGTGAACCTGCTCGCCGACGACCGGGCGCACCAGGTCTTCGGGCGCCGCGGACTGCTCAACGAGGGCGCCGAGTTCCATGTGTTCGATCGCAGAGCGGCCGGCGTGGTGCTGGGCGAGGGGGTCGGCGCGGTCGTGCTCAAGCCGCTGGCCGGGGCCCGGGCCGACGGGGACCGGGTGCTCGCGGTCCTCAAGGGCATCGCGGTCAACAACGACGGCCGGACCGCCGGTCCGGCCACCCCGAACCTCCAGGCGCAGAAGGAGGTGATGGCCGAGGCGCTGGCGCGCAGTGGGCACCGTCCTCAGGACGTCGGCTGGGTGGAGGCCAACGGCTCCGGATCGACCGTCACCGACCTGCTCGAACTCAAAGGGGTGGAGGCGGTGTACCGCACCGGCTCGGCGCAGCCGGTGGCCCTCGGCTCGATCAAGCCGAACATCGGTCACCCGCTGGCCGCGGAGGGGATCGCCGCGTTCATCAAGGTGGTTCTGATGCTGCACCACGGGGAGCAGGTGCCGTTCGGCTCCGGGCAGGAACCGCTGGAGCACTTCGATCTGGACTCCTCGCCGCTGTACTTCCCCAGGGAGCCCCAGCCGTGGCCGGACTCGGCCGAGGTCGCCGCGCTCAACTGCTTCGCCGACGGCGGCACGAACGTGCATCTGCTGATCGCCCCTGCCCCCGCAGGCCACCAGGGCACCCGAGTCCCACTGCCGGAACCCGCGCTGAACCGGAGGGTCGTCCTTCGGGGGACCACCGCACCGGCCGAGCCCGACGTGGCCCTGTTCTGGGACAACCTCCAGGTGCCCGTACCGGCTGTGCCCGACAACGGGCTGTTCTGGGACACCTACCGATGAGGCCGATGAGGAAGCGGGACACCCGAGACGAGATGGACGAACCACCGATCGAGGAGACTCAGCCGCTGGCCGGTGAGGCTCCCACCGGCTCCCTGCCCGTCGTCTTCATGTTCTCCGGCCAGGGCTCGCAGTACTACCGGATGGGCAAGGAACTCTTCGACGCCGACGAAGTGTTCCGCACGGCGCTGCTGCGCCATGACGCCGCGGTCGCCGAGGACCTCGGAGAGTCCGTGCTCGCGCGGATCTTCGACCCGGCGAAGCAGAAACACGAGCCCTTCACCGACACCCGTATCACCCATCCGGCGATCATCATGATCGAACTCGCGCTGGCGGAGATGCTGCGGGCGGCAGGCATCGAGCCCACCTACCTGCTCGGCTCCAGCCTCGGTGAGTACGCGGCGGCCACCGTGGCGGGCAGCCTCGACCCGCCCGACTGTCTGCGGCTGCTGGTCCGGCAGGCCGACGCCCTGCGGGGCGGCCCCCGCGGAGGCATGCTCGCCGTGCTCGCCGGGACGGAGGTGCTGGACCGGGTGCCCGCGCTGCACGGCTGCCAGATCGCCGCCCGCAACTACCCGGGCCACTTCGTCGTCGCGGGTACGGAGGAGGCCCTGTCCCGGGCCGAGTCCGGTCTTCGCGCCGCCGAGGTGCCGCACCAGCGTGTGCCGGTCGAATACGGCTACCACTCCGACCTGATGGAACACGTGCTCGCGGGATGCCGGGACGCCTTCGACGGAGTGGAGTTCGCGGCCCCGCGCATCCCCTGGGTGTCGTGTGTCGACGGCCGGCCGGTCGAGCGCCCGACCGCCGAGCACTTCTGGCAGGTCGCCCGCCGGCCCATCGAATTCGAGCGCGCCATGGCCGGTATGCGGGACCGTGGTGAGTTCCTCTACCTCGACCTCGGCCCCTCGGGCACCCTCCACAACTTCGTGCGCAACATCCTCCCGGCACAGACGCGTTCCCGGTCGCTGCCGCTGCTCAGCCCGTTCGGGTACGACCCGCGGCTGCCGGCCGAGGCAAGGACGCTCGCAGCCCCGAAGGCGCCCAGGGCGCCCAGCAATCCGAAGACGCAGACACCGACGGCACCGACGGCACCGACGGCACCGACGGCACCGAGGAAGGCACACGGCATGAAGGTCTACGGTTTCCCGGGCCAGGGGTCTCAGCAGCGCGGGATGGGTGCGGAGCTGTTCGAGAGGTTCCCCGACCAGGTCGCGGTCGCGGACCGCGTACTCGGCTACTCGATCGAGGAGCTGTGCGTCTCGGACCCGGAACGCCGGCTCAACCGTACGGAGTTCACCCAGCCCGCGCTGTACGTGGTGAGCGCCCTGGCCTACCTGGACCGGATAGGCCGGGACCCCGAGCCTGCGGACTGCCTGGTCGGTCACAGCCTCGGCGAGTACGGTGCGCTGTTCGCAGCCGGGGCCTTCGACTTCGAGACCGGGCTCCGGCTGGTACGGCGACGTGGCGAGCTGATGGCCGCCGCGGGTGGCGGCACGATGGCCGCGGTGGTCGGAGCCGACGAGGTGACCATCACCCGCGTGCTCGCGGACTCCGGTCTCGGCGGTGTCGACCTGGCCAACCACAACGCACTGGACCAGTTCGTCCTGTCCGGCCCGGGGGAGCAGCTCGACGCGGCCTGTACCGCCTTCGAGGCCGTCGGTGCCCGGGCGGTCCGACTCAACGTCAGCGCACCCTTCCATTCCCGCTACATGCGGGGCGTGGCCGAGGAGTTCGCCCGCTTCCTCGACGGGTTCGCCCTGCGCCCGCCGACCGTCCCGGTGCTCGCGAACGTGGACGCCCTGCCCTATTCGCCCGGCGCACTCAAGGAGACCCTGACGGCGCAGATCGCGTCCCCGGTGCGGTGGTCCGAGACAGTGCGCAGGCTCATGGGGTACGGGGACTTCGAGTTCGTCGAGCTCGGCCCCGGTCAGGTGCTCACCAAACTGGTCGCCCGTATCAGGTCGGCGGCCGAGCCGCTCCCGGCGCCCTCGCCGGAGCCTGCGCCCCGTACCGAATCGCCGGCCCCGGCCGGCGGCCCCGGGACGGGCCCGGGCAAGGCCGTGGTCGGCGCCGAAAGCCTCGGAGCCAGGAGTTTCCGCGAACGGTACGGGCTGCGGTACGCCTACCTGGTGGGCTCGCTGTACGGCGGCATCTCCGGGCAGGAGATGCTGCGCTCGTCAGCCAAGGCGGGGCTCCTCGGCTTCCTTGGCACCGGCGGTCTGCCCCTGACCGAGGTGGAGCAGCAACTGCGCGGCCTGACCGGTGTCCTGGGCCTGGGCGGCGCCTTCGGGGCCAACCTGCTCTACCGGCACGGCGCACCGGAACAGGAATCCGCGCTGGTGGACCTGCTCCTACGGCACGAGGTGGACCTGGTCGAAGCTTCGGGCTTCCCTCTGATCACACCGGCGCTGGTCCGCTACCGGGTCAAGGGGGGCCGCATCATTGCCAAGGTGTCCAGGACCGATGTCGCCGCCGCGTTCCTTGCGCCACCGCCGGAACGCCTGGTCACGCGGCTGCTCGCAGCGGGAGAGGTGACCGAGGAGGAAGCCCGCGCGGCTGCGGTGCGACCCATGGCGGACGACCTGTGCGTGGAAGCGGACGGAGGCTGGCTGAGCAGCACGGCCGATCTGCTGACCCTGCTTCCGGCTGTGCTCCGGCAACGCGACGAGGCTGCCCTGCCCGGTGACCGGGTCCACGTCGGATGCGCCGGTGGGATCGGCACCCCGGACGCGGCCGCCGCGGCGTTCCTGCTCGGAGCCGAGTTCGTGCTGACAGGATCGGTCAACCAGTGCTCGGTCGAGGCGGCCACCAGTGCCGAGGTGAAGGACCTCCTCCGGGAGGCGCGCGAGTACGACGTGGACACCGCCCCTTGGGGAGAGATGTTCGAGTTCGGGGTGCGGGCACGCTATCTGAAGCGCGGGCTGTTCTTCCCGGCCCGCGCGTCCGGACTGCACGAGCTCTGGCGCAGGCACGCGTCGCTCGACGAACTCGACGACGGCGTGAGGACCCAGGTGCTCGAACGCTGCGGGGACACGGAGCCCTCAGCGGTCGCGGCGCCCGGTGTGGACGGGAAGGCGGAACTGGCGGCCCTGTTCCGCGGATACTTCGAGCGGGGCTTCCGTCTCGCGGTGACGGGCGGTCAGCGGTCCAAGGTCGACTACCTGGTCCACTGCGGCCCCTCGATGGGCGCCTTCAACCAGGTGGTCGCCGACACCGCTCTGCACCCCTGGCAGGCCCGCACGGTGGAAACCATCGCCGACACACTGATGGAGGGTGCCGCCGCCCACATCGCCACCCGCCTGAGCTCGTTCCGTTGACCTGACCGCTACGCCAGGATCCCGGGGCCGCCCTCGCGCCTGGCGTGTGCCGTCACAGGTCGAGGACCAGGCGGGGTCCGCACGAGCGGGAGACGCAGATGAGCATGGTGTCGCCGGCGGCCCGCTCGTCCTCGGTCAGCAGCGAGTCGCGGTGGTCGGGCTCGCCGTCGAGTACGTCGGTCTCACAGGTGCCGCACGTGCCTTCCCGGCAGGAGAAGTCGACCGCGATCCCGGCCGCCTCCACGGTTTCGAGCACCGAGCGGCCCGCCGGCACGGTGAGGGTGAGCCCGGAACGGGCGAGTTCCACCTCGAACGCCTCGGCCGGGGCGCCGGCCCCGGCCGTCCGGACCGGGGCGAACCGCTCCACGCCCAGCGTGCCCGGGGGCCAGCCCGCGCACCGCTCCTGCACCGCCTGCAACAGAGGTTCGGGACCGCAGGCGTGCACCAGGGTGCCCTCCTTCGGCACGCCGAGGTGGCCGGCGAGATCCAGCAGCCCGTACTCGTCCTGCGGACGGATGAGTACCCGGTCCCCGTACGGGGCGAGGCGGTCCAGAAACGCCATGGAGGTCCGGGTGCGCCCGCCGTACAGCAGACTCCAGTCGGCGCCCGCGGCCTCGGCGGCCTCGACCATGGGAAGGACGGGGGTGATACCGACGCCCCCGGCGATGAACAGATGGCGGGCGGCGGGCCGCAACGGGAAGTTGTTCCGCGGTCCGCGGACCCGCACGGTGGCGCCCTCGTGCAGCCGGTCGTGGACGTACGCCGAGCCGCCGCGGCCCTGCGGCTCGCGCAGTACGGCGATCTGCCAGACCTCGCGGTCGGCCGGGTGCCCGCACAGGGAGTACTGACGGATCAGCTCGCCCTCGTCGCCGTTCTCGCCGGTCAGCAGTACGTCGATGTGGGCGCCCGGTGTCCAGACGGGCAGCGCACCGCCGTCGGGGCGGCGCAGGGTGAGGGAGACGACGCCGTCCGCGGCGAGGGTGCGGGAGGCCACCGTGAGGGTCGTCGGGGCCGGGGGCAACTGGTCGTTCATGGTGGTTCAGCTCCGGGGTTCAGGCCTGCGTCGGTATGTGCAGCAACAGCGCGTCGCCCTGGCCGCCGCCCCCGCACAGGGCAGCCGCTCCGCTGCCGCCTCCGCGTCGCCGCAGTTCGGCCGCGAGGGTCAGCACCAGTCGGGCTCCGGTCATACCGACCGGGTGCCCGAGCGCGATCGCCCCGCCGTTGACGTTCACCCTGTCCAGGGGGATGTCCAGTTCCCGCACAGAAGCCAGGGCCACTCCGGCGAACGCCTCGTTGATCTCGAACAGGTCCAGGTCGGCGGCCTTCAGCCGGCCGTCCCGGGACAGGGCGTCGCGGACCGCGCCGGCCGGCTGGACGAGCAGCGAGGGGTCGGGGCCGGCGACCGTGCCGTAGGCGCCGATCTCGGCGAGCGGTGTCAGGCCCTCCCGCCGGGCGCGCTCCGCGCTCATCACGACGACGGCCGCGGCGCCGTCGGAGAGCTGTGACGAGTTGCCGGCGGTGATGGTGCCCGCACCGGAGAAGGCCGGCCTCAGGCGCCCCAGGCTCTCGGGGGTGCTCCCCGGCCGTACGCCCTCGTCGGTGTCGACCACCGTCTCGCCCCGGCGCCCGGCCACGGTGACAGGGGTGATCTCGTCGGACAACGCGCCCGACTCCTGGGCGTGGGCGGCCCGTTGATGGGAGAGCGCGCTGTACTCGTCCTGTTCCTCGCGGGTCAGGGCGAACGGCTGCTGGTAGCGCTCGGTGGCCGCGCCCATGGAAACGCCGTCGAACGCGCAGACGAGGGCGTCGCGGTCGAGGGCATCCTCCAGCGCCGCCGAACCGTACTTCCAGCCTGTGCGCGATCCGCGCAGCAGGTGCGGGGCGCCCGACATGGACTCCATGCCACCGGCGACGACCACCTCGTGACGGCCGGAGGCGATCATGAGGTCGGCCAGGGCGATGGCGTGCAGACCGGACAGACAGAGCTTGTTGACGGTGCTCGCGGGGACGGAGAACGGAATGCCGGCCCGGACCGCGGCCTGCCGGGCCGAGTTGGGACCGGCCCCGGCCTGCACGACATGACCCATGACGACGGCTTCCACGGCCGCCGGGTCCAGGCGGACGGCGGCCAGGGCCGCGCCGATGGCATGGGCGCCGAGGTCGACCGCGGACAGGGTGCTCAGGGCGCCCATCAGTTTCCCGATGGGCGTCCTGGCGCCGGCGACGATGACGGATCCGGGCATGACCGGGACCTCCTGGGTGGGTGTGGATCGAGGGTCAGGCGACCGCGTCGACGGCACGTTCGGCACGTTCGGCGACCATGTGGGCCGTCTCGTTCACCGAGTGCAGAACGATCCGGCCGCCGGGCATGCGCCGCACCCGGCTGACCGACGTGTAGCCGGGGTGGAACCAGAACATCGTGGGCAGGCCGAGCACCGTCGCCAGATAGGTGTTGGTGATGCCGCCGTGGCACACGACCGCCACCCGTCCGCCGGGATGGGCGTCGAAGACGGTGTCCATGGCCCGTACGGCACGCTCCCGAAAGGCGTCCCAGTCGAGATCGGGCACGAAGTCCTCGTAGCGTCCCTCGGCGAGCGCAGCAGCCCGGGGATCGGCCGCACCGATCTGCTCCGGTGGCATGTAGGGCTGGGACACGTCCGTGTCCCACTCGCGCAGGTCGTCGAGGACGGTGGCGGTCATGCCGGTGCGGCGCTCCAGGGGCGCCGCCGTCTCACGCGCCCGCTGGTACGGGCTGACGTACAGGGCGTCGACGTCCTCGTGCGCGAGCCAGGCGGCGAGGCGTTCGGCCTGAGCGGTGCCTTCGGGCGACAGCCCCGGATCGAACACGCCCCCCATGGGAAGGCCGTGCCGGATGAGGAGGAGTTCGGTCATGGACGATCCTTCGTACACGGGAAAGGGAGGGGAGGGGAAATGGGGGAGGGAGAGGGAGGGCCGGGTCGGCTCAGCCGGCGATGGTCCGTTCCGAGCTCCAGTAGGGGCGGCGCATCGCGCGCTTGTCGAGCTTGCCCATCGCGTTGCGCAGGAGCTCGGGCACGAACTCGTACGACTTCGGGCACTTGTAGGCGGCGAGGCGCTCGCGGCAGAACCGGTCCAGCTCGTCGGCCGGAGGCTCGTCCCCCGCCACCACGACCAGCGCCCGCAGCGCCTCGCCGAAGTCCGGGTCGGGCACACCGATCACCGCGAGCTCGACGACCGCCGGGTGCTGCCGCAGGACCGCCTCGCTCTCGGCGGGGTACAGATTGACGCCGCCGGAGACCACGACGTCCGCGGCCCGGTCGGTGATGAATATGTAGCCGTCCGCGTCGACATAGCCGATGTCGCCGAGCGTGAAGATGCCCGGAGAGAGATAGGCGGCCTTGGTCTTGTCCGGGTCCGCGTGATAGCGGACGCCCTGGTCGTCGGGTGCCCGGAAGGCCAGCAACCCCTGTTCCCCGGACGGCAGTTGCCTGCCGTCGTCGTCCGTGACCAGTACGTCGAACGGGGGCCTGACCCGTCCGACCGAGCCCGGGTGTGCCAGCCACTCGTCGCTGCTGATGCGGGCCACGGTGCCCGCTTCACTGGCGCCGTACGACTCGGTCAGCACCGGGCCGAACCAGTCGATCATGGCTCGCTTCACGTCCGGCGGGCACGCGGAGCCGGTGTGGGACACCTGCCGCAGGCTGGAGACGTCGTACCGGGCGCGGACCTCGTCCGGGAGGGCGAGCAGCCGTTGGAAGTGGGTGGGCACCATCACCGTCGAGGAGACCCGCCACCTCTGCACCCGGCTGAGGAACGTCTCCGCGTCGTATCTGCCGAGGACGATCACCGGCTGACCGGCCGCCAGATGGCGTAGTGAGGTCAGCGGCGCGTTGTGCTGCAGAGGGCCGCACACCAGGTGCGCCCCCGGCGGGAATCCGGGCCGGGCGGACATCGCGGCGAGGTAGGCGGTGCTGTCGGCGACCGGCCCGCTCACCCAGCGCACCTCGGTGCCGCGCGCCCGCCCGGTGGTTCCCGAGGTGTAGACGAGCGGAGGCCGGGCCGGCCGGTCCGTCGGGAGGGTGCGCCCGGCGGGCGTGGACGCCAGCCACAGGTCCCAGTCGAAGGCGTGCCCGGTCTCCGGGGTTCCGTGTGTCACGACCGGCAGCCCCAGTTCCCGGGCCGCGTCGAGGGCCGCACCCGCGCCGACGGGCCCGGCGATGATCCCGGTCACGCCCGCGTCGATGATCTGGTCGACCAGCTCGCCCGACGTGAGGTTCCGTGACGTGGCCACGGTCCCCACACCGGCGCGCAGGCCCGCCAGATGGGCGACCAGCGTCGGAATCGCGTTGTCACCGAGGACGGCGACGCGGTCGTCGGGGCCGGGCGCGAACTCCAGCAGCCGGACCGCCGCCCGCGCCACCTGGTCGGCGAGGGCGGACCAGGACAGCACACCCAGGTCGTCCGCCAGGGCGGGCTCGTCCGGTGTCTCCTGGGCGCGACGGTCGAGTGGCAGCAGCGACATGGCTCCTCCGGGCGGCTCCTGAGGCCTCTCCCGATTGGAGGGGAGAGGAGATGCGGAGACTGTAGCGTTTATCAAGAAAGTACGGAACACTCTGGTCCCAGACGGAGGCATTCCCGCATGTTTCAGCGGGATGGACGCACATCCCTGCCAACCGTTACTGAATCTGTCGTCTGGTAAGTGACCGAGGAGGAGCCATGTCCCAGCCCGATCCGGACGCATGGCGCACACAGGTCCGGCAGTGGCTGGCCACCGTGCTCGAACCGGCGCGGGCGCCGGAGTCCACCCTGGAGGCCGCCGACCTCGCCGTGTTCCACAACCTCCCCGAGGACGAGGAACGCCTGCTGCTGGAGCGCTGCCGCGCCTACCACCGGGCCCGCTTCGAGGCCGGCTACCAGGCGCTGACCCTCCCCGTGGACAAGGGCGGCGCGGGCCTCACCGCCGCCCACGTGGCCGTCTTCGCCCAGGAGGAGTCCGCCTTCGAGGTGCCGCCGTCCACCGAACTGATCAGCGTCACCGTGCGGCTGGTCGCGATGGCCGTCTCCCTCTTCGGGACGGACGAGCAACTCCGAGAGCACGCACGCGCGTTCCTGCGCACCGACCTGCTGGCCTGCCAGCTGTTCAGCGAGCCCGGTGCCGGATCCGACCTCGCTGCTGTGCGTACTCGTGCCCGGCAGGACCAGGACGGCGGCGAATGGGTGATCGACGGTCAGAAGGTGTGGACCTCGGGTGCCCAGTTCGCCGACTACGGCCTGCTGCTCGCCCGTACCGACCCGGACGTCGTCAAACAGGCCGGCATCACCGCCTTCCTGGTCCCGATGGACGCCCCCGGAGTGGAGGTGCGCCCCATCCGTCAGATGAGCGGCGGCGCCTCCTTCAACGAGGTGTTCCTCAGCGGCGTACGCGTCCCGGACCGGCTCCGGATCGGGCGCCCGGGCCAGGGCTGGGAGGTCGCCACCACCACCCTCGCCTTCGAGCGGACCGCCTCCGGAAGCGGCAACCGCCGCAAGGGCGGCACCTTCTCGGACGTACTGGCGCTCGCCCGCTCCCTCGACCGCACCGCAGACCCGCTGGTCCGCCAGCGCCTCGCCGACCTCTACGTACGTGCCGCCCTGCGCGCGGCCACCGTCGACCGCGTCGCCCGGACGAGCGCAGCCGGCGGCCGGCCGGGTCCGGAGGCGTCGTTGACCAAGCTCATGGCCTCCGACCTGCTCACCCGCACGGGACAGGCCGCCGCCGAGCTGATGGGGGCGCGCATCAGCGCCGACACCGGGGACCCCGGCACCTTCGCCTGGACCCAGCATCTGCTCGGCGCGCCCGGCTACCGGCTGGCCGGAGGCACCGACCAGATCCAGCGCAACCTGATCGGCGAACGAGTGCTGAAGCTGCCGCCGGAGCCGCGGGTCGACCGGGCGCCCTTCTCACAGCTTCCCGGGAACTGAGCGACCGGGACCGTTTCGCCGACACACCCCCGCACAGCCGATACACCCCCGCACAAAGGAGTGACGACGATGGATCTGGGACTGACAGGCGCGAAGGCGCTGGTGACCGGCGCGAGCCGGGGCATCGGCCGGGCGATCGCCGGAACACTGGCCGCCGAGGGCTGCTCGCTGGCCCTGTGCGCCCGGGGCGAGGAAGGGCTGGCCAAGGCAGCCGCCGAACTGCGCGGCGAGGGGGCCACCGTCTTCGCGGAAGCGGTCGACGTCACCGACCCGGCCGCCCTCGCGGGCTTCGTGGAGCGGGCGGCCGGTGAACTCGGCGGGCTCGACCTGCTGGTGTCCAACGTGTCGGCGGGCAACGTGAAGGGCGCCGAGTCCTGGGAGGCCAGCCTGCGCGGCGACCTGATCCCCTTCGCGGGACTCGTCGAGGCGGCCCTTCCCCACCTGGAGGCCTCCGACCGGGCCGCCGTCGTGGCCATCGGCACCACCAACGCCTCCGACACCGCGCGCCCGGCCGGCGCGAACTCGTACTCCGCGCTCAAGGCGGCCGTCGTCCAGCACGCCTCGGCCCTCGCGCACTCCCTCGCGCCCAAGGGCATCCGCGTCAACACCGTCTCGCCCGGCCCGATCGACTTCCCCGGCGGCGCCTGGGAGACCATCCGCACCAGCCGTCCGGAGGTCTACGAGGAGGTGCTCGCCAAGCTGCCCATCGGCCGCTACGGCACCGCGGAGGACGTGGCCGCGGCGGTGGCGTTCCTGCTCGGGCGGACCGGCTCGTTCTGCGTCGGCGTCAACCTCGTGGTGGACGGCGGGCTGCTCACCCGCGTCCAGTACTGAGCCGTGGCGGGCCCGGCCGGCCGCCTGGACGCCGTGCTCGTCTGCGGCGGCCGCTGGCACGACTTCGACCACGCGCGGCTGCGGCTGCTGGAGCTGCTCGGCGAGCATCCGCGGGTGCGCACGACGGTGTACGGGGACTACGACTGCGTGGCCGCCCTCGACCAGGCCGACCTGCTGATCACCTACACCTGTGACGTCCGGCCCCGCCCGGCGCAGCGGGCCGCGCTGGCCCGGTTCGTCGAGCGGGGCGGGCGCTGGCTCGCGCTGCACGGCACCAACTCGGTGATCGAGCCGTCCACGAGTGAGGGGTCGCGGGTCTTCACGACTCCGAGGCTCCTCGGGGAGCTGGCCGAGGTGCTCGGCAGCCAGTTCCTGGCCCATCCGCCGATCGAGCCGTACGAGGTGGTGGTGACCCGGCCGGACCATCCGCTGGTCGCCGGGATCGGACCGTTCACGGTCACCGACGAGCTGTACGTGTGCGAGCTGCACGGCGAGCTGGAGGTGCTGCTGCACGCCGAGTACACGGGGCCGTGCCGGGGTTTCGCCGAGGGGGACACGGCGGCTCTCGACCGCGCGCCCCGACCGGTGCTGTATCTCAAGCGGCACGGGCTCGGGGAGGTCTGCTACTTCACCCTCGGCCACTGCCGGGGCCGCTACGACATGCAGGACCTCGGCGTGGCCGACACCGGGCGCGTGGACGAGGGGCCGTGGCAGACACCGGAGTTCCTGACGGTGCTGAGGCGGTGCGTGGAGCGGGCGGTGTACGGGACCGGGCCGGCCGGAGATCCGGCCGGCCGCTGACGCCACCAGAGGGCTCTGCCCCCTGGACCCCCGCTCCTCAAACGCCGGAGGGGCTGAATCAGTGCGGCAGTACCACCGCGCGGCCGTTGATGTCCCCCGCGTGCAGGCGTTCGTAGGCCTCAGGCGCCTCGTCGATCGAGAAGGTCTCGACGTGGGCGGACACGAGTCCCTGCCTGGCGAGTTCGAGGACGGCCATGAGTTCCGGTCGGCTGCCCCAGTAGGGGAAGGAGGCCGACACCTCGAACGGCAGCCCGCCTCCGAAGCCGACGGCCAGCGTGCCCCCGCCGAGGCCGACGATGGTGACATCGCCCTCCACGACCACCGACGCGGCGGCGATGGCCAGCGTCGACTCGGCTCCGACGAAGTCCAGGACGACCTCCGCTCCCGTACCGCCGGTGAGTTCCCGCAGCCGGGCGACCGCCGCGCCGTCCGACAGCAGTGTCTCGTGGGCGCCCACCTTGCCGGCCAGCTCCAGCTTCTCCTCGCTCACGTCGAGGGCGACGACCCGGGCCGGGGTCAGCGCGCGGAGCAGCTGCACGGCGATGTGCCCGAGGCCGCCGACGCCGATCACCACCGCCGTGCTGCCGGGCAGCAGCTTCGGCAGCGATCTGCGGATCGCGTGATACGGGGTCAGCCCGGCGTCGGTGAGGGGCGCGGCCTGCACGGGGTCGAGTCCGTTCAGCGGAATCAGGTGGCGGGGCGAGTCCACGAGCATGTACTCCGCCAGGGCGCCGGGGGAGCCGAGCCCCGGCGGCATGATGCCGAGTCCGGCGGCATGCGGACAGCAGTTCTCCTTGCCCTCGGCGCACTTGGGGCAGCGGCCGCAGCCCGCCGGGCCGTACACCGCCACCGCCTCGCCCTCGGCCACGCCGGTGACACCGGCGCCCAGCGCCGCCACCGTCCCGACACCCTCGTGACCGAGTGTCATCGGCAGCGCGTAGGGGAACTGCTCCTCGGGCCAGCCCATGACCGCCAGATCGGAGTGGCAGATCCCGGCCGCCGTCACCTTCAACAGCACCTGGCCCGGGCCGGGTTCGGGCACCGGTACCTCCACGACCTCGGGGGCGTGCCCCACCCGTCGGTACTGAACGGCCTTCATCCTCAACTCTCCTTGCCGGCTGGGGTGCTGGTGCTGGTCGTGTCCGGCCGGGTCACCGTCCGGCGGCGCAGAACCGCGGGCAGGGCTATCCGGCCGCCCGTGAGGACCAGCGCCACGATGAGGACCGAGCCGGTGAACAGACTCGTGGCCCACTGCGCGCTGGTGGCGAGGCCGAGTCCCGTGATGCCTGTGCCGAGCAGGAGCACCGCGAGGACCGTGCCCCAGGCGTTGAAACGGCCGGCACGCAACTGGGTCGCCCCGACGAACGCGGCGGCGTACGCCGACAGCAGATACGGGGTGCCCGCGGTCGGCGATCCGGAGCCGACCGAGGACGCGAAGACGACACCGGCGAAACCGGAGAGCAGCGCGGAGGCCACCAGGGTCAGGAAGCGCAGCCGGTCGGTGCGCACGCCCTGCAACCGGGCCGCGTCGGCGTTGAAACCGGTCGCGTACAACCGGCGCCCGGTGGCGGTGTGTTCCAGCAGGAACCAGATGGCGAGGGCGGCGAGCAGCAGATAGAGCACCGGCAGGGTGATGCCGCCGACGTCCAGCTGGGCGATGCTCGCGAACGGCTTGGCGAGCAGTTGCACACCGGTGATCGAGCTGTCGTTGGTGACCATGGTGATCAGGGACTGGATCAGCGCGCCGGTGGCCAGGGTGGCGATGAACGAGTCGACGCGCAGCACCACCACCACGATGCCGTTGACGACTCCGATCAG
The DNA here is from genome assembly GCF_036345175.1 of Streptomyces sp. NBC_00576. Lineage (NCBI taxonomy): Bacteria > Bacillati > Actinomycetota > Actinomycetes > Kitasatosporales > Streptomycetaceae > Streptomyces > Streptomyces sp. NBC_00576. The sequence goes on from NZ_CP107780.1 coordinate 9,729,157, forward strand.
CAGCGCGGCGGACATCGCCAGGGCGATGGCCGCGCCCGGACCGAGCCCGGAGGAGACCATGAAGTGCGCGGTGAGCACGCTGGTGAGCGACATGGTGTAGGCGATCGAGAGGTCGAAGACCCGCGCGGCCAGCGGCGGCACGACGCTCAGTGCCACCAGCCCTGCGACGGCGTTGCCGTTCAGCACCTGCTTGACCGTGATGGCGGTCGGGAACGTGTCCGGCGCCCACACGGAGAAGAGCACCACGATGCCCAGCCACACGTACACGGCGCCGATGTTGCGGAACGACAGGAACGACAGTGCGGCTACCGCCCGTCGGACCGCTGTCCCCGGTAGCGGCGCCGCGGAACTCTCCTGTGCGGACGGCGGGACTTCCGCCGCCCGGGTCGGGGTGGACGTCATGTCAGCCGGTTCCTTCCAGGGCTCATGTCACTCGGTTCCTTCCATGGCGTGCACGAGAGCGGACTCGGTGATGTCCCGGCCGCTGATCTCCCGTGCGATCCTGCCGTCCCGTACCACCAGCACGCGGGTGCACAGCGCGAGCAGGTCCTGTGTGTCGGACGAGGACACGATGACGCCCATGCCCTCGTCCGCCTGACGCTCTATCAGGTCGTACAGCTGGAGGCGGGTGGCGATGTCCACGCCCGCAGTGGGCTCGCACAGCGTCAGTACGGGTGGGTGCTGGGCGAGACAGCGGGCCATGACGACCTTCTGCTGGTTGCCGCCGCTCAGCGTGGTGATCCTGGCCCCGCGCCCTGCCGTACGCACGTCGACCCGCCGGATCCAGTCCTCCGCGAGGGTGGACTCGCGGCCTCGGCGCAGCCGTCCGGAACGGGCGCGCAGCCGGTCCAGGAGCGGCAGGGTGAGGTTCTCGCCGACCGAGAAGTCGCCGATCACTCCCTCGCCCGCCCGGTCCGCCGGGACCAGGGGAAGGCCCAGGCCGTGGGCGTCCCGCGCCTCGGTCCACCGCTCCGAGCGTTCCGGCAGCCGCAGCCTGCCGCTGACCCTTCCGGCGTGGGCGCCGCACACCGCGTACGGCACGATCTCGTGGCCGGAGCCGACCAGACCGGTGATGCCCAGGCGTTCACCCCTGGCCAGGTCGAAGCCGACCCCCCGCAGCGGGCCGGCCCGCAGGTCGCGGACCTGCAGTACGGGGTCGGCGGGGCCGGAAGGAGACGCCGCCGGACGGTGGTCGGTCTCCATCTCCTCGCCCGCCATCAGCTCCGCCAGCGAACGCGGGGTCAGGTCGGCGACCGCGCGGGTGGCGATCCGGCGGCCGCCGCGGATCACGGTGACCCGGTCGGCGAGCGCGAAGATCTCGTCCATCCGGTGCGACACGTACAGCACGCCGGCGCCCGCGTCGCGGACCTCCCGCACGATGTCGAACAGGCGGGCCACCTCGCCGGGCGGGAGGACGGCGGTCGGCTCGTCGAGCACCAGGACGCCGCGGCGGCCCTCCCAGCCCTGCAGCGCGGCGGCGATGGCCACCACCGTGCGCTGGACGGGGGTCGCCGTCGCCAGCGGCCGGCGCACGTCGATGCCGAGGCCGAACCGTTCGACGAGGGCGCTCGTCCGCTTCTCCATCTCCGGCCAGCGGATGTTGCCGAAGGCGGTGCGGGCGAAGCCGTGACTGAGGGCCAGGTTGTCGATGGCGCTCAACTCGCCCACCAGGCCCAGCTCCTGGTGGACGAAGCGGAGCCGGTCGTGGCGGGAGGCGGTGACCTGGCCGAGGTCGAAGGGCTCGCCGTCGAGTTCGGCCACCGCGCCCGGCTCCGCGTGGTGGTAGCCCGCGAGGATCTTGATGAGGGTGGACTTGCCGGAGCCGTTGGGCCCGATCAGGGCGTGGATCTCGCCGGGCGCGACCTCCAGGTCGACGTCCTTGAGGGCCTGGGTGCCGCCGAATCTCTTCGACAGGGCGGCCACCCGCAGCACCGGACCGGTCGGCACCGGCCCGGTCAACTCAGCCCCCACAGCGCCTTGAACTGCGCCTGGTAGTCCTCGACGATCGGGAAGTCGCCGTCGGCCGAGGGCAGGTTGTCCTTGGTGACGAGCATGTTGGGCAGTGCGGCCTGCTGGTCCACGTCCATGGGCTGTCCGGTGAAGCGCCGGGCGAGCGCGTCGGCCTGGATCCAGGCCGTCTCATGGGAGTTCAGTGCCATCGCGCCGTCGGTGAGACCGCTCTGGATGTACTGGTAGTTCTGCGCGTCACCGACGTTCACGACGATGTGCTTGCCGGTGACGCCGGCGGTCTTCAGCGCGGTCGGCACGCCCACATTGAGCAGGCCGAGGGAGAACACGACATGGGTCACCTTCGGGTGCGAGCGGAGGTACGACACCACACGGTCCGGCATGTCCTTGCCCACCGAGGTGATCGGCACGTCGACGTTGTCCAGTGCGCAGCCGTCGCACCATTCCTTGTACTTGGCCGCGAAGGCGTCCTTGACGGGCTTGAGGATCGTGTAGGCCGGCAGATCGAAGTAGACGGTGTCCGCCTTCGCGCCGCTGTTCGACACCACCCATGAGGCGAGCATCTCGCCCTGGATGCCGACGTCGTCCGGCCCGTTCTTCAACAGGGAGATGCCGTCGCCCAGCACGTCGTCGGCGTTCGACTGGATGACGGGGATCTCTGCCGCGTTCAGCTGCGCCAGCTGCTTGGCGTAGACGGCGCGCGGGAAGCCGGAGGCGATGACGGCGTCCGGCTTGTCGCGCAGGGCCTGCTCGTAGGCGGCCTGGACGGACTCCGGGGTGCCCTGGGTGGCGATCTGCTTCACCTGCCAGCCGAGTTCCCCGGCGGCCTCGGTGAAGAAGTCGGCGAGGTCCTTGCAGGACTGGACGCCGCAGAGGATGAAGTCGATCTTCTTGCCCTTGGGGATCGGCTTGCCGACGGGCTGGGTCACGGAGATCGCGGCCGGGCGCTCCGAGTACTTCGCCAGGGCCGCGCGGGCCGCCGACAGGCCGGGGGAGCCGGGCGCCGCGGCCTGTGTCGAGTCGGCGGCGGGAGTGGTGCCGGTGCCGCACGCCGCCAGGGTGAGCAGGGCGGTGACGGGGACGACGGCGGTGAGGGCGCGGCGAACCGCGCGACGGGGTCTGGAACTCATCTTTGAGTACTCCCGAGGTGTGTCGCCTGCGCTGCCGAGACCCGCGTCGTTTGGCGATGCTTCCGCGTTCGCGGCGGTCGGCTCGGTCAGGCGGACCGGTTCTGTGGTGCTCCGGGGCGGGAACGCCGCGGTGCTGGGCCAGGACGGGAAAAGATCGTCCCGAGACAAGAAACTTATGAGGCACTACAGCCTCAAGTGGGTCGGAGTGTGACATGCCCCGGCGAGGTTGGGGAGAGGGTCGCCGCAAGAAATTCCAGGATTACGGTGGAATCACATGGTGACCTCGGAAGGTTCGGGCTCCGTCACCGGTATGAGTGTTGCTCCTGGCCGTGACTGGTAACTACACTCACTCTAAAGTTTCTGCCGGAGGAGAAATGATGGACGAAACATCGGAGCCGGCCACTGCGCGGTGCCCCGGGCCCACCGTCCAGGACTACCTCGACCAGGACAGCCGCCCTGTTCCCCCCGCCCTGCGGTACGAGCGGAACGACCACATCGGCAGCGAGGACATCGACCACGCCCGCTTCACGTCCCGCGAGTGGGCCGAACGCGAGATGCGACAGGTCTGGCGGCGGGTCTGGCAGTTCGCGTGCCTGGAGAGCGAGATCCCCGAGGTCGGCGACCACGAGGTCTACGAGATCGGCGACGACTCCCTCATCGTCGTCCGCACGGCCCCCGACGAGATCCGTGCCTACGTCAACGTCTGCCTGCACCGGGGCCGCAAACTGCGCACCGGCGGCGGCAACGTCAGCGAGTTCCGCTGCTCGTTCCACGGCTTCGCCTGGAACCTCGACGGCAGCATGCAGACCCCGCCCTGCGCCTGGGACTTCCCGCACGTCACCCCGGAGAAGTTCGCCCTCCCCGAGGCCCGGGTGGCCACCTGGCGCGGCTTCGTCTTCATCAACATGGACCCGTATGCCGAGTCCTTCGACAGCTACCGCGGCACCTTCGACGACTACTACATCTGGCCGCTGGAGAACCGCTACAAGTCGCTGCACATCGCCAAGGTGCTGCCCTGCAACTGGAAGGTCGCGCAGGACGCGTTCATCGAGTCCTTCCATGTGATCGCCACCCATCCGCAGATGCTGCCGTGGCTCGCCGACGCCAACTCCCAGTACGACGTCATGGCGGACCAGCCCAACTGGAACCGGATGATCAACATCCAGGGCGCGCCGAGCCCCCACGTGGCGGACTCCGTCACGGAGGAGGACGTCCTGGAGACCTTCTACGACTCGCGCGCCTTCTACGCTGCCGCACAGGGCCGTGACCTGGTGATCCAGGAGGGCGACGAACTGCCGGCGATCCCGCCCGGCGGCACCGCCCGTCAGGTCCTCGCCGAGCGGATGCGCGCGCAGCTGGCGGCCACCTCGACGCAGGACTTCTCGAAGACCCCGGACACCGAACTGCTGGATGCCATCAACTACCTGCTGTTCCCCAACTTCAACCCCTGGGGCGGCGCCAAGTCGAACATCATCTACCGGTTCCGGCCCAACGGGCTCGACCCCGACTCCTGCACCGCCGAGATCATCTTCATGTCGTCCCCGAAGCAGCCCGGCGAGGTCCCGCCCCCGGCGAAGATCCGCTGGGTGCCCGAGGACATGCTCTTCGCCGACATCCCCGAACTGGGCGTGCTCGGGCCCGTCTTCGACCAGGACTGCGAGAACCTGCCGTACGTCCAGCAGGGCCTCAAGGCGATGCGCAAGCCGGGCATCACGCTGGCCAACTACCAGGAGAGCCGCATCCGACACTTCAACCAGACCCTCGACCAGTGGATGGAGAAGTGACCCACCGGGTGGCGGTCAGACCCTCCGGCGTCGAGCTCGAAGTCCTCGACGGCGAGGACCTGTTCACCGCCGCCCAGCGGCTCGGCTACCGCTGGCCCACCGTCTGCGGCGGCAAGGGCACCTGCCGTACCTGCTTCGTCCAGGTGGAGGAGGGCGCCGAGAACTGTTCCCCGGTGGGCCCGCTGGAACGCGAGGGCATCGAGTCCCTGCGCAGGCCCGTGGACGGCCTGACCCGGCTCGCCTGCCGGCTCCGGGTCGAGGGCCCGGTGACCGTGACCAAGCGCGGCGTGCGCCGCCGAGTGCAGGAGTGAGGCCCCCGTGCCCAAGCAAGTGACCCACCCACTGACCGGGCATGTGTACCGGCTCACCGAGGACGGACTGGTCGAGGTGACCGACCCCAGGACCGGGGCACAGGGCGTCTTCGACTTCCAGGCCCGGTGGCAGTCGGGCGAACTGCGCCACGCCGACCTTCAGATGGCCGGCTGGGTCGGCCGCCTCGCCCAGCGGCGTACGCCCCCGCAGCCGGAGCACTGAACCCGTGACGCCGCCTCGTACGACCCGGGTGGTCTGTCTGGTGCGCCGCCCCGACGGAGAACCGCTCCCCACCGACTTCGCCGTCGAGGAACGCCCGCTGCCGCCCCTGGAAGAGGGGCAACTGCTCGTGCGCAACCTCTACATGAGCGTCGACCCGTCCATGCGCGGGCGGCTGGAGAGCACCGAGAAGCACTACACGCACAACTTCACCCCGGGCTCACCCCTCGACGGCCGTGCCCTCGGCGTCGTGGAGGAGAGCCGCTGCGCCACAGTGCCGCCAGGCACATACGTACGCCACCAGCTCGGCTGGCGGGAACGGGCCGTGCTGGACGCGGCGGACACCGACGGCGCCGATCGCATCGACCCCGAACTCGCCCCGCTGCCCACCTGGTTGGGGCTGCTCGGCCAGACCGGGTTCACCGCGTACGTGGGCCTGACGCGCGTTGCGGAACTACGCCCCGGCGACACCGTTCTCGTCTCGGCGGCGGCCGGCGCCGTCGGCACCGCCGCCGGCCAGTTCGCGCGTCTGCTGGGCGCGGACCGCGTCATCGGGACCGCCGGAGGGCCGGACAAGTGCGCCCTGCTGGTGAAGGAGTTCGGCTATGACGCGGCCGCCGACTATCGTGCCGAGCCGGTGCGTGACGCGCTGGCCCGGCTGGCACCGGACGGCGTAGACGTGTACTTCGACAACGTCGGCGGTGAGCAACTGGCCGCCGCCCTGCACGCGTTGCGCACCGGCGGGCGGGTCGCCCTGTGCGGCATGATGTCGCAGTTCGGCGGCGACCGACGGCCCGCCGACATCAACCAGCTGATCCAGGCGGTCCTCAAACGGCTGACCCTGCGCGGGTTCATCGTCCGCGACCACGACGACCTGCGGCCGGAGTTCGAGCAGCGGGTCACGGGCTGGCTTGCCGAGGGCCGGATCACCGCGCGTGAGACGGTCGTGGACGGCCTGGACAACGCCGCGGGGGCACTGTTGTCCCTGCTCGGCGGGGGCAACGTCGGCAAGATGCTGGTGCGGCTGGGTGACTGAGACCTGACACTGAAATGGCGCCCCCCCGACGGGGGGCGCCATTTCAGTGTCAGGCTTCAGCACATGGTTCACCGCATGGGCCGGGTCCCGGCGACCGTGTGGACCTCCAGCGAGACGCCCACCCGGGTCAGTCCGGCCGAGGCCGCCCTGAACTCCTTGATGTGCGGGGTGCCGAAGTGCTCGTCGAGGGCCTGCTGCGAGACCCACCGCTCATACACCCGGATGCGCCGCTCGTCGCCGGGGTCCGCCGTCATGGCGTAGTCGAGACAGCCGGGCTCCTCCTCGCGGGTCCGGTGGCCCAGTGCGACGAGATGCCCCAGCATCGTGTCGCGGTCGCCGGGCTCGTAGTCCATCCAGCCGGCGACGATGATTTCCTCAGCCATGCCAGTCACGCGTTTCCTTTCGCGTTCGTGACCGCGGGCCCGCCGCTGATGGGGAGTCAGCGACGGGCCCACGGCGTATTCAACTGCCGAGCGACGCCGGGACACTGTCCACGGTGACCGTGCCCCGCTCACCGTCGACCGTGATCACCATGCCGTCCCGCAGCCGCCGCGTCCCGCTCTCCACGGAGATCACGGCCGGGATGCCCAGCTCACGGCAGACCACCACGGCGTGACTGTTGAGCGCGCCCACGTCCACCACGGCCGCACCGGCGACCAGAAACAGCGGGGTCCAGGCCGCGTCCGTGATCGGTGCGACCAGCACCTCCCCGGGCTCCAGCGCCTCACACGAGGCCGGGTCGGTGACCACCCGCACCTTGCCGGTGTACGTGCCGTGGCTGCCGCCCACACCCCCGAGCACATCACCCTCGACGGCTGCCGGGGTCCGCTCCTCGGCGCGGCGGGGCCAGGTGTCGATCTCGGTCCGCGCGTCGTCGGCGACGAAGAAGGGCGGCTCCAGCTCGTGCAGGCCCGCGTACTCTTCCAGCCGCTGCGCGATCACGGGGCCGAAGATCTCCGGGGCGGCGACATAGTCGTCGAGTTCGGTGTCCAGCAGCATCATCACGTCCTCGGGCCGGGCGAAGAGCCCCGCCTCGACGCCGCGGCGACCGAGTTCCCGTACGGCCATGCGGATCTCGTTGACGACGGTGACGCAGTTCGCCTTGGTGCGTTCGCGGGCCGGGATCCACACCTGGGAGGCGTGCATGCCGGCGTCGAACAGGGGCTGCGTCTCCTCGGGCAGCGCGGCCCGGATCTCCCGTGCCGTCCGCTCACGCCCCTCGGTCAGCCGCGTGCGGCGGTCGGCCGGGGAGTCGTCGTCGGGGCTGTGCCTGATCCGGTCGACCAGGGCCAGCACCTGGACGGGCGCCGCCTCCCAGGACAGCGCGTGGATGTCCCACTCGTTGGGGCCGCGGTCGCCGGACTCCGCCAGGAACTCCTCGAAGGAGTCACGGAACGCCTTCACGTCCCCGGTCGCGGCGTCGAGCGCCTGCTCCACCGCGGCCGGACCCCGGTCGAACAGTGCGGTCAGCTCCGTCGAGGCCGCCACCTGCCGGGACAGCGTCCACAGCCCGGTCGAGGGGGAGGCGGAGTCGACGTCACCGAGACCGCCGATCAGATCGAGCATGTCGCCGGGACGGTCCACGCTCGCGCACAGCGGGCCGAGGATCGCCGGCCCGACGGACGCGGGCAGTGACGACTCGACGTGCCGCTGGAACGTCGTCTCCACCTCGTCCAGCAACGACCGTGCGTGCGCCACCAGTTCGGTGTCGGACAGCTGTGTCAGGTCGGGACGCGAGTGACGCAGGGCACGCAGCCGGACCCGGTCGGCGTCGGCCTCCGGGAAACCGGCCTGGCCGAGCATCCGCTGAAGCGTCCCGCCCGCCTTGCCGGTCAGCTCCTCGTCCTGGTCGTCCGGGTGCGCCACGTACACGGGCGTATCGGAGCGCTGACCGACGAAGGCCGCGTCGATCTGGTCCGCCGTCTGGCCCATACGGATGCCGAACAGCCGCATGTGGGACAGATTCAGGTAGAAGTAGCCGCCGAACATGCCGACGAACGGCGGTCGGGGCCCGGCCACCTCCTCCTCGCGGTAGATCCCGAACCCGACGAAGCCGCGCCGCCAGCCCTGGAGGCCGCGCCCCCAGACGAGGGTCCAGCCCAGCGGGCTCGCGGGCTCCGGCAGGGTTTCGCCCGCGTTGGCCCGGGTGTAGTGCGGCAGCCGCTCACTGCGCTGCCAGTCCGTGATCCAGCTCTTCATGACCGACATCTCCCGCTGTCCGTGCCTGTGCCCGCCCCTGCCCGTCCCCGGCCTACCACTGCGCCGTACCGCCGTCGACGCTGATCAGCGTGCCGGTGATACCCGCCCCGGCCTCGCTCGCGAGCAGCGAGGCGACCGCCGCGACCTGCTCCACGGTGGTGATCGTCTTGGTGGCGGCATGCTCGGCGAACCGGCCCAGCCACTCCTCGTACGAGATGCCCTCGGCCTCCGCCGCGGCGGGACCCGCGGCCCGCATGAGGTCGGTGTCGACGGCGCCGGGGCAGATGGCGTTGCAGGTGATGCCCTGGGTGCCGTACTCGAAGGCGGTCGCCTTGGTCAGGCCGTGGATGGCGTGCTTGTTGGTGATGTAGTGGCTGATGGCGGGCTTGTTGGCCTGCTTGCCCTCCACCGACGAGATGTTGATGATGCGGCCCCAGCCGCCCGCCAGCATCTTCGGCAGCGCCCGGCGGGTGCCGTAGAAGTAGCCGTTGATGTTCAGGTTGAGGGCTTCGTGCCACGCCTCGTCGCTGAGCTGGTGGATGGGGGCGAAGCCGGAGCTGCCGCCCACGTTGTTGACCCAGATGTCGAGTCTGCCGAAGCGCTCGGCGGCGAAGTCGGCGAGGCCCTCGATGTCCTCCTGGCTGTTGGCGTCGCAGGGGTGGAAGACGGCCCGGTCCCCGGCGCCCATCTCCTCCAGGGCCTGCTTGCCCTTGATCTCGGAACGGCCGCTGACGACGACCGTGGCGCCGTCGGCGAGGAAGGCCTCGGCGATGGCGCGGCCGATACTGCGCGTGCTGCCCGTGATCACCGCGACACGTCCGTCGAGGCTGCCCGTAGCCACCATGGTGTTCTCCCGCGAGTCTTGTTGGTTGCTCACCTGGCGGCCCTGGGGGCTGTTGTTGCGCCCTTGTCCAGGTGTCGGTGAATGGTGCGGTGCAGGTGCTGGAGTCCGGGCTCGTTGCGTCCGAAGACGAAGTCGGTCCCGTCGAGGGCCTTCAGACCCTGCTGGACTCCGTAGGTGGTCGCGTAGTCCTCGTCGCGGACCACCTCGTGGAACCACTCGCCGAACCGGTCGGCGACCTGGCGTTCCTCGTCGGTGACCGCCGGTTCCCGCAGCAGGATGATCTGCTGGGTCACCGACTCGGTCACCGTCCGGGGGAGTACCAGGGACACGGCGATCTTCTGGCGCCAGCCGCCGGCGATGGCGAGGCCCGGGAAGAGCCAGTAGATGGGGCCGACACACTCCCCGGGGTCACGCTGGTCCGGCGGCAGCTCGACCGCCTGCGCGATGGGGCGCAGGGCCGGTGCGATGCGCTGGTGAGGGCCCCAGGTGTCGTGGGCCATCATGTTGGAGAGGTTCGTCTCGAACACCGTCTTCGGGTGCAGCGTGGCGAAGTGGTACGTCTCCAGATACCCGTCGAGGGTGACCTTCCAGTTGGGACTGGTCAGTGCGCTGGTGGAGTAGTGATGGCACTCCGCCAGCCGCAGACCCTCCAGCAGTGGCAGCAGATCGCCCAGCCAGCCGTCCAGGTCGGGCTCGGCCGCCGGGTCCAGCGAGACGAAGACGATGCCCGCCCGCTCCCCGGCGGGAAGCCTGACGAGACTGCGGCCTTCGCGCGGAACCTCACCGAAGGTCTTCTCGGCGTGCACGCCCCGCAGCTCGCCGGCCAGATCGTACGACCAGGAGTGGTACGGGCAGGTGAGCCGCTTCGACACCCCGCAGCCGGGTTCGAGGAGCTTGGCTCCCCGGTGCCGGCAGGCGTTGATCATCGCGTGCACAGTGCCCTGTCGGTCACGGGTGATCAGCACGGGGATGCCGAGCACGTCGATCGCCTTGTAGGTGTTCGGCCCGGGCAGCTCGCAGGACATGGCGAGCGGCAACGGGACGCTCCGGTGGACGGCGTCCGTCTCGCGCTGCCAGCGATCGGCGTCGAGGTAGTTGGCCACGGGTTCCGTCCACTGGCCGTCCGCCTGGTGTGTGGTGTTGTCGCGGTAGTGCGCCATCACCCGCTCGACGAGTTCCGCCGCCTCCCGCCGCATCGTTTCGGATGCCGCGTCGGTGGATCGGTCCTGGCTGATCCACGACGAGTATTCGGGGGTCGAGGGCGCGGACGGGGCGGAGGGCGCCGGGACCGGCGACCTGCGCTCGGCGCCTGCTTCCTGAATCTCCGGCGAACTGGTCTGGACCACAATGTCCTCACAATCCTCCCAGCCGCGAGCCGGTGACCGGCTTCTGAATGCGACAGCTGGGTTGTGTCCGAAACGACAACAGGACTTAGTGTGCTCTGTCAATAGAAAGTGGTGAAGTCGCCGCTCGGTGTCCCGTGGGGGTGGGTGCGATGGTCATGACCCGGCCGTTCGAGGTGGGTGTGGTGGTGCGGGATCTGGAGCTGATGGAGCGCTTCTACTGCGACGTCATCGGCTGTCGCGTCGAGCACCGCTCGCGTGTGCCGGAGTCGATCGGTGGCCCCGCGGGGCTCGGCGGCGAGCTCGTGGTCGTCTGGCTGAGGGTGCCCTCCGGGGGGTGCGTCAAGTTGATCCTTCCCCGGTCGGGAGCCGTGTCGGTAGGAGTGGCGCCCTTGCCGACGGAGTGTTCGGGGCTGTCGTATCTCACCTTCCACGTCGACGACTTGGACCCGGTGGTGGAGGTGCTGCCGACCGCGGGTGCCCGGCCTCTGTCGGACCCTGTCGTCGTCCTCGCGCGCGGCCGGCGGATCAGCTTCTGGTCGGATCCGGAGGGCAACGTCGTGGAGTTGGTGGACGCGCGCGGCGGTGACCCGGGCTCGGGGCATAGTAATTAGAGACGCTGTTCAGTAAGGTGCCCCGTGCTGGTTACTGTAGACCGGCACAAGTAAGTCCGTTTGCTTGGCAACCTCCCTCGGACGAAGGGGCGGACGATGGCTCAACGAGCGTCGACGGCGTCGAAGAAATCCCCGCAGGTAAGCCCGCAGGTCATCCCGCAGGTCATCAAGGATCTGCACGAGCGCATGGTGCGCATCCGGCTGTTCGAGACCGAGGCGGGCAAACTCATGGAGGCGGGCAAACTGCCCGGCTTCCTGCACCTCTATGTCGGCCAGGAAGCCGTGGCCGCCGGAGTGATGACCGCCCTGCGCGACGACGACCAGATCACCTCCACGCACCGCGGCCACGGGCACGCCGTCGCCAAGGGCGTCGGCTTCCGCGCGATGTACTCCGAGCTGTACGGCCGGGTCACCGGCGCCTGCCTCGGCCGCGGCGGCAGCATGCACATCAACGACCTCACCCGCGGCATGCTCGGCGCCAACGGCATCGTCGGGGCCGGCGTCCCGATCGCCGTGGGCGCGGCCTTCGCCGCCCGCTACAAGGGTGAGGACAGCGTCGCCGTGACCTTCTTCGGGGACGGCGCCACCAACATCGGCGCCTGGCACGAGGGCGCCAACATGGCCGCGATCCTCGGCCTGCCCGTGGTCTTCGTCTGCGAGAACAACGGCTACGCCGAGTTCACCCCGCAGTCCGCGCACATGCTGATCACCGACGTCGCCGACCGGGCCGCCGCCTACGGCATGCCCAGTGTCATCGTCGACGGCATGGACGCGGTCGCCGTCCACCGCGCCGCCACCGAAGCCGTCGAACGGGCCAGGCGGGGCGAGGGTCCGATGATGATCGAGGCCAAGACCTACCGCTTCTTCGACCACCAGGGCGTCAAGGGCCTGCGGCACCCCTACCGTTCGGACGAGGAGGTCGCCGAGTGGAAGACCCGCGACCCCATCGACCTGATCGAGGCCGGGGCGGTCGCCGACGGCATCGCGACCCGTGCGGAGCTGGACGACGTATGGCAGCGCACGCGCGACGAGATCGCCGAGGCCATCGCGTACGCCGAGTCGAGCCCGCTGCCCGACCCAGCCGACCTGCTGCTCAACGTCTACTCGGGATGACCGCCATGACCACCACCACCGAAGCACCCGCCGTCGCCTCCGCGCCCGCCGCGCGCAGACTCAGCTACGTCAAGGCCTTCAACGAGGGTCTCGCGCAGGCCATGCGCGAGGACGAGAACGTCTTCGTCGCCGGCGAGGACGTCGCCGGATACGGCGGCGTGTTCCGCATGTTCGACAACCTGCTCGACGAGTTCGGGCCCCGCCGCATGATCGACACCCCGATCTCCGAGGCCGCCCTGGTCGGCCTGGGTGTGGGAGCCGCCGCCCGGGGCCTGCGACCCGTCGTCGACCTGATGTTCATGGACTTCATCGGTGTCTGTCTCGACCAGATCGTCAACCAGGCGGCGAAGATGAAGTACATGTTCGGCGGCGGGTTGTCCGTGCCGCTGACCATCACCACCGCCTCCGGCGCCGGCCTCGGCGCCGCGGCCCAGCACAGTCAGAGCCTGGAGGCCTGGCTGGCCCATGTGCCCGGCCTCAAGGTGGTGATGCCGAGCGACGCGTACACCGCCAAGGGCCTGACCGTCTCGGCCATCCGGGACAACAACCCGGTGGTCGTGATGCTCAACAAGGTCCTGCTCGGCAGCACCAGTGAGGTGCCCGAGGAGATCTACGGCATCCCGCTGGGCCAGGCGCACACCGCACGGCACGGCTCCGACATCACCGTGATCGCCCTCGGCCGCATGGTGGGGGAGGCGCTCGCGGCGGCGGACGAACTCGCCGCCGAGGGTGTGGAGATCGAGGTGATCGACCCCCGCACCGTGCAGCCCCTGGACACCGAGACGATGTTCGCCTCCGTCCGCCGCACCAACCGGGTGCTCGTGGTGCACGAGGCAGTCACCTTCGGCGGGCTCGGAGCGGAGATCGCCGCCCAGATCCAGGACGTCGTCTTCGACTACCTCGACGCACCGGTCCTGCGCATCGGCGCCCCCTTCTCCCCGGTGCCCTTCTCTCCCGTCCTGGAGAAGGCGTACGTGCCCGATCGCGCCCGCATCGCCCAGGGCTGCCGGCGTCTCCTCGAAAGGTCGTGACCGACGTGGCGGTCGAGATTCTGCTGCCGAAGATCGGCCTGACCATGCAGGAAGGCACGATCGACGAATGGCTGGTGCCCACCGGCGCGGCCGTCGCGGAGGGCGACGCACTCCTGCGGCTGGCCACCGACAAGGTCGACGTGGACGTCGAGGCGGAGGCCGGGGGACTGTTCCACCCGGTGGTCCCGGCGGGGGCCACCGTGCCGGCCGGGGCTCTCATCGGCTGGCTGCTGGCCGAGGGCGAGCAACCTCCGGGGGCGGCGGGCGCGCAGACGCCCACAGGGGCAGGGGCAGGGGCAGGGGCAGGGGCCGGTGCGGGTACGGCCGCCGGGTCCGCCTTGGCCGGCGGTCTTGCGGGCCTGGGCGCGCCGTCCGCCCCCGTCAGCGGCGCGGGTACGACGACTGCCGTGCCTGCCCTGAACGGCGGTGCTGCGGGTGCGAGTGCCGTGCCTGCTCTGAACGGCGGCGGTGCAGGTGCGAGTGCCGCGTCTGCCCTGAACGGCGGTGCTGCGGGTGCGAGTGCCGCTCCTGCCCTGAGTGGCGGTGCGGGTACGAGCGCCGTGCCTGCCCTGAGTGGCGGCGGTGCGGGTACGACTGGCGTGACCGCCCCCGGCGGCGCCGCGGGTACGGGCGCCCCGCCGACCCTCACCGGCACCGGTGCGGCCCCCGTCGCCGGCGCTGCTTTCGCGGCGCCCTCCGTCAACGGCACCGATGGCCGCCTGCTGGCCTCGCCGAACGCCCGGCGCGTCGCCGTGGTCGCCGACGTCGACCTCGCCGCCGTACGCGGCACGGGGCCGGGTGGCCGGATCGTCTCCGAGGACGTGGAGGAGTTCCTCGCGGCTCTCCCCGGCGACCTCACCGCACCGGTTCCGCCGGGCGGCGCCTCCTACTCGCCGCTGGTCCGCAAGCTGGCGAAGGAACGGGGCATCGACCTCTCCGGCGTCAACGGCACCGGGCCCGGCGGCCGCATCCGCCGCTCCGACCTCGAACCCGTCACCCCAGCGCCTGTCCGCCGCACCCACGCGGCGGCTCCTCAGCCCGGCGACGTCCTCCCGCTCACCGGGATGCGCGGCACCATCGCCCGCAGGATGCACGCCAGCCTCCAGGAGATGGCCCAGCTGACGCACGGCTACGAGGTGCGGATGGACGCCGTGGTGTCCCTTCGGGACCGGCTCAAGGAGGAGTGGGCCGACAGCGAGTTGCCGGTGCCCAGTCTCAACGACTTCCTCCTGAAGGCCGCCGCCCTGGCCCTGCGTGCGCACCCACTGCTCAACGCGACGGTGCGCGAGGACGGCGTCCATCTGCTCGAAGGCATCCACCTGGGCTTCGCGGTGGCCGTTCCGGGCGGCCTCATGGTCCCCGTGATCGAGGACGCGGTGGCGCTTCCGCTGCCCGAGATCGCCCGCCGGTCGAGGGCCCTGGCCCAGGCCGCGCGCGAGGGGCGGATCTCTCCAACCCAACTGGAAGGGGCTACCTTCACCGTCACCTCGCTCGGCGGATACGGCGTCGACTTCTTCACCCCTGTGGTCAACCCCGGCAATGTCGCGATCCTCGGGGTGGGCCGGCTCAGGGACGGGGTCGAGTGGGTGGACGACCGACCGCTGCGGACCCGGGTGCTCACCCTGAGCCTCACCTTCGACCACCGTGCCGTCGACGGGGCGCCCGCCGCCGAATATCTGCGCACGGTCGGTGAGTTGCTGAGCAAACCCCTCCGCCTGCTGGTGTGAACCGGGCGCTCCATGTGACCTATGAGGTCTACGAGGCCCGGGTGGCCGGGTCGGCGATCCGCTCCGCGAGATCGCCGACCTCGCGGACGAAGGAGCGGTGCCCCAGCGACCGGTAGACGTCGTCGCCCCGGACCTGCGAGATCGCAGCGGTCTCCAGCAACGCCAGCAGACCCAGGCCGACCACCGCCGCCTCGGCGTCGGAGACCGCCCCGCGGGCTTTACGGATCAACCGCACCAGCTCCTCCAGCAACTCCGTACGGCTCTGCTGGCGCAGCGCCTCCGCATCCTGGCTCATCCCGGCCGACGACACGAAGAACACGGTGGCGGCCGACCGGTGCTCGCCCATCCAGGACAGCAGCGTGGTGACGGACGCTCCGATGTCCGAGCCGGGCTCGTGGCCCTCCGTGATCGCCTGCAACTGCTCACGCAGCGCGGCGGCGAACGCTCGCATGGCCTCCGCCAGGACCTGGTCCTTGGAGGAGAAGTGGTAGTAGACCGCCGCCGACGTCATCTCGGCACGAGCGGCGATGTCGGCCACCGTCACCTCGTCCGGCGATTGGGTGGCGAACAACTCCGTGGCCGCCTCGATCACCCACTGCTTGCGCGAGGGGCGGTGAGCAGCGCGGGTTCCGGATGTCGTCATACTGTCAAGTATGCCGGGATCTCGGTGCTCCAGAGGCCAATACGCAGCAGGAATTGTGCGGATCAACGGTCGGAGTTACTGGATACACTGATCAGTACGCAGGGCCCACGGACACGGGGCTCACGCCAGCCGGCAGGGAGCATGATGGCCACGACGAAGAACGGCAAGCAGCCCGCCCACCGCCCCTCGCGGCGGCTGCACATCATCACCGCCGCCGTGCGGGTGTTCGGCCGCAGCGGCTTCGCGGAGACCAGCATCCAGGACATCGCCGACGAGGCCCAGGTGGTCCCCACCGCTGTCTACTACCACTTCGACGGCAAGGAGGAACTGCTCGAACTCGCCATGCGCCGGGTTTTCGACCAGCTCAACGCGGTCGTGGAGGCGGCTAGGCCGGAGTCCGAGCCGGGTGACGCGGAGGGCCTGGTCCGCGTCATCGACGCCGTGTGGGAGTGGGTGGAACAGAACCCGGACGAGGCTCGGCTCTACCAGGTCCAGGTGGCCTCCGCCAACGGCAGCGTCAAGGTGCTGCGGGACGAGTTCGAGCAGCGGCACATCCAGCGTGGCTACGACTATCTGCCCGAGGGCACCACGCGCAGCCCCCGGGCGGCGAAGGCCCGGCACGCGGCGCAGGCGCTCGCGGTCCGCACGCTGATCAGTACGACCATGCTGGTCACCGCGCTGCGGGCGGAAGGAGGACCGCTGTCCCAGCTGCCCTCCCAGTCCGTGCTGGAGGCGGTCAGGGAGCTGGCGCTGCGCATCGTCGCCACCGAGCAGGAGCAGACGCAGCCCGCGCAGCCGAAGAAGCAGGCCACGTCACGTACCTGAGACGGTTCACCAGGGCAGTGGCCTGCGGTCGGCGAACAGCCCGCCCGTCGTCCCGTCGCCCTCGGGCAGGGTCGCCAGCCAGACCGGGGTGTCCGCACCCTCCTCCGGCCCGCGCGGGGCGGACGGGCCGCCCATACCGCTGCGGGTCCAGCCGGGGTCGGCGGCGTTGACCAGGACGCCTGTGCCGGCCAGTTCGGCCGCGAGCATCCGGGTGAGCGCGTTGAGCGCAGCCTTGGAGATCCGGTAGGCAGGGCGCCGCCCGGAATTCATCAGCGACAGCGAACCGTACGAGCTGGTGACGTTCACGACCCGGCCGTAACCGGCTTCCACCATGCCAGGTACGACGGCCTCCGCCACGCGCCAGGCGCCGGTGAGGTTCGTGTCCAGGGTCGCGCGCAGGATCTCCTCGTCGAGGTACGGGGGCCGCAGTTCCCCGTCCATGGACACCCCCGCGTTGTTCACCAGGACATCGATCCCGCCGGTCAGCTCCCGTGCCTCACGGACCGCTTCGCCGACACTTGTCGCGGAGGTCACGTCCAGGGTGAGCGGCAGTGCCGCCGGGCCGATGGCGCGGCACGCCTCCTCGGCGGCCTCCCGCTTTCGCGCCCCGACCAGGACCCTCAGGCCCCGGTCCGCGAGCTGCCGGCCGATCTCCAGGCCGATCCCGCTCGCCCCGCCCGTCACCAGCGCGGTTCTGTCGCCGTGCCGCATGGCCCGCCCCTCGCCTCTCACACCGTCAGGACCGAGCACGCGCTGATCCCGGGCGCCCCGTACACATGGGTGAAGCCCACCCGGGGAGCGTCCGGCACCTGCACACCCGGCGCCCGGCCCTGCAACTGCCGTACGACCTCGTGGAACTGGCGCAGCCCGGAGGCGCCCACCGGTTCCCCGCCGGCCAGACAGCCGCCGTCGGTGTTGACCGGTATCCGGCCCGTGGGATCGGTGGCGCCGGCGACCAGCAGTTCCTCCTGCTCGCCGTGGCCGCACAGCCCGGTCTCCGCCAGGTGGATCAGCTCCGAACCGCTGTCGGTGTCCTGCAACTGGGCGACCTGTACGTCGGCGGGCCGCACCCCGGCCGTACGGAAGGCCGCCTCCGCGGCGTCGATGCTCGGACTGTGGTGCGGTCCGGGCGGCAGCCAGGGCGAGAACACCTCGAACGAGCCGAACCGCCGGGTCCGGAAGGCCAACGACGCCAGTTTGACCGGTCGTTCGCACAGGTCGAACGCACGGTCGCCGAGCGCCAGCACCAAGGCCGCCGCGCCCTGTCCGGGCGAACAGAACATGTACTGGGTGAGCGGGGGGCTGACCTCGGCGGAGTCGAGGATCTCCTGCTCCGTCAGCGGCTTGCGCCGCCAGGCAAGCGGGTGCTGCGAGCCGTTGCGGAAGGCCCGCGCGGCGACCATCGCCAGAGCGCGCTCCGAGATGCCGTGCTCGTACAGATACCGCTGGGTCTTCAGCGCGAAGAACTGCGTCGTGAGCATCATGCCGGTCTCGGCGTACCAGTCGCCCAGGCCGTAGCGGGCCGCGGAGACGTGGAACGCGCCCCGCTCGTGCTTGTCGAAACCCACCGCCAGTCCCAGGGAGGCCTCGCCCGCGCGCAGGGCGTTGGCCACCGCGAGCACGGTCGAGGCGCCGGTGGCACAGCCGTTCTGCACGTTGACGAACGGCACACCGGTCAGGCCCAGCCGGCCCACCAGCGTGTCGGGCTTGCCGGACACGTCGGAGCCGCCGGCCGCGAAGCCGATGTCCTCCCAGCCGACACCTGCGTCGGCCAGCGCCTCGCGTATCGCCCGCTCGGCCATGTCCATGCCGGTGACGCTCTCGTCGCGGCCGAAGGGACGCATGCCGCATCCGACCACATACACGTCGTCGGGCCGGCTCATCGCTCCCCCTCCCGCTCAGGGCGGAACGCGAACGTCACGACCTCGGTCCCGTCCTCGTCCCGGTACGCGGGCACCGTGGTCAGCCGCACCGGCAGACCGATCCGGATCTCCGCGCGGTCAACCGTCAGTAGCGCCTCCACCAGCACCTCACCGAGATCCACATAGCCCACGTGATACGGCCGGTGGCCGTCGGCCGGCGGCCGGTACGGCGGTTTCGGCGGGAACACCTGGAGCGTCCACGACCACACGCGCCCGCGTACCGGCAGTACCTGTGTGGACATCGCCCCGTCCGAACACCGGGGGCACGAGTTCTGCCGGGGGAAGACGACGGTGCCGCAACCGGAGCAGCGGACGCCGGCGAGACGCGGTGGCTCCCCGTCGTCGAACTCCGGACTCTCCCGGTTCTCGAACAACGACTCGTCGATCAGCCTGGTGGTCATGGTCCCTTCCTTCTTCCAAGTCACCAGCCCAACAGACCGGCCAGCCGTTCCCGATGGTGTGCGGCGCCGCCCAGCAGCACCGCGTCGGACTGGGCGCGCCGGAAGTAGAGATGTGCGTCGTGTTCCCAGGTGAAGCCCATCCCACCGTGGAGTTGCACGCACTCGGCGGCGACGGAGACGAAAGCCTCCCCGCACCACGCCTGTGCCACCGCCGCCGCCTCGGCCAGTGCCTGTGGCGAGCCGTCCGTCCGGACCGCGCGCACGACGGCCGACCGTGCGGCCTCGACCTGGAGCAGCATGTCGGCGCAGGCGTGCTTGACGGCCTGGAAGCCGCCGATCGCCCGGCCGAACTGGGTACGGTCGCGCACATGGGCCACCGTCATGTCCAACGCGGCCTGTGCGCCGCCGAGTTGCTCGGCGGCCAGTGCCACCAGGGCCACATCCAGGGCGCGGGAGACGATGTCCGTCCCCTCGCCGCCGGCGGTCAGTGCCCGGACCCGGGCACCGGAGAAGGTGACCACTGCCTGGCCCCGGCTGAGGTCCAGGGTCGGCACCCGGCGCACCGTGACCCCCGGCTCGCGCGGGTCGGCCAGGAAGAGGTCGACACCGTCGGTCCCGGCCGCGGCCACCACCAGCGCCTGGGCGTCGGCGCCGTCGAGGACGAACGGCGCGGTGCCGTCCAGCAGCGGTACGCCGCCCTGCCAGGAGACGGCCACCGGCACGGCGTCGGACCGCCACGTCCCGTCGGGCGAGGTGACCGCCAGAGCGTGCACGGCGCCCTCGGCCAGCCTGGCCAGCGCCTGGTCGGCCGTACCGCAGGCGGCCAGCACCTGCCCGGCCAGCACGGTGGAGGACAGCAGCGGTACCGGTGCCAGCGTTTTGCCCAACTCCTCGCAGACCACGGCGATCTCGGCGAGACCACCGATGCCTCCCGCCGCCTCGGGCAGGCCCAGGGCCGCGAGACCGACCTGCCGGCCGAGGGCGTCCCACAGGCCGGCGTCGATACCGGGCGCCTCCTCGGACAGTCGGCGTACCGCGGCGGTGCCGCCGGCGTCCGCGCACACCGACCGAACGGTCTCGCGCAGGTCCTCCAGCTCGGTGTCCGACAGAGCTGTGCCGTCGGTGACGGTGCTTGTCATCGTGCGCTCCCGCTGTCGTCGTACCGCTCCCGCAGGGCACTGTGCGCGGCCGCCATCCGGGCCACCGGCACGCGGTGCGCGGAACAGGAGACGTAGTCGAGGCCGAGTCCGTCGCAGAACGCGATCGACTCGGGATCCCCGCCGTGCTCACCGCACACGCCCAGCTTGATGCCGGGCCGCACCTCCCGTGCCCGCTCGACCGCCAGGGCGATCAGCGCACCCACCCCGTGCGGATCGAGCCGCGCGAACGGGCTGGCGGTCAGGAATCCGCGCTCCTGGTAGTTGGCGAGCACCTGGCGCTCGACGTCGTCCCGGGAGAATCCGTAGGTGAGCTGAGTGAGGTCGTTGGTGCCGAAGGAGAAGAACTCTGCGTGCTCGGCGAGTTCGCCGGCCAGTAGCGCGGCCCGGGGGGTCTCGATCATCGTGCCGAGCCGGTACGGGACCTCCACCCCGGTACGGGCGGCGACCGCGTCGGCGGCACCACGTACGTACGCGGCCGCGGCGGCCAGTTCCTCCGGCAGGCTGACCAGCGGGATCATTACTTCCAGCTCCGGGCGGAATCCGGTGGCGGCGATCTCGGCCCACGCGGTGAACAGCGCCTCGGCCTGCGCCGGGTAGAGCCTCTCGTGCAGCAGCGCCAGCCGCACCCCGCGCAGCCCGAGCATCGGGTTCGCCTCGCGCAGTGCGGCGGCCCGGTGTTCCTCGGCCGCGTCCAGAGCCTGCCCGGGCGCGGGCAGGAACTCGTGCAGCGGGGCGTCCAGTAGCCGCACGGTCACCGGGCGGCTGCCCACGGCGGCCAGCAGCGCGCTGAAGTCCTCGTGCTGGGCGCGCTCCAGCGCCGACAGCGCCTCGTCGCGGGCGGCCGGGTCGGCGGCCAGGAGCACCCGGCGGATCAGCGGCAGTCGCTCGCCGAGGAACTGGTGCTCCGTACGGCACAGCCCGACACCCTCCGCGCCCAGGGCGAGGGCAGTGTCCACCTCGGCGGCCGTGTCGGCGTTGACGCGTACGCCCAGCCGGCGCGTGCCGTCCGCCCACTCCAGCAGGGTGGACAGCTCGGGCGGCGGTCCGGCGACACTGACGCTGAGCGTCCCCGCGTAGACGGCGCCGGTACGGCCGTCCAGCGAGACCGGGTCGCCCTCGCGGACCACCCGCTCCCCGAAGCGGACCGTCCCGGCGGCCACGTCCACGCGCAGTCCCTCGGCGCCGCACACCGCGGGCTTGCCGGCGCCGCGCGCCACCACAGCGGCGTGCGAGGCGATGCCACCGCTGCCGGTCAGTACGGCGACGGAGGCCAGCATCCCGGGGACATCCGCCGGGGTCGTCTCGGCGGCCACGAGCACCACTTGCGTACCGTCCGCGGCCAGTTCGAGGGCACGTTCACTGGACAGCACGACCGCTCCGGTCGCCGCCCCCGGCGATGCGGGCAGCCCCTTCACCAGGAGCTCCTCCCCGCCGGTCAACCGCAGTTGGGGGTGCAGGAGTTCCTGCACCTGCGCGGGCGTGATCCGCCGTACGGCCTCGTCGCGGCCGATCGCCCCGTCCCGGGCCAGGTCCGCGGCCAGACACACCGAGGCCCGCAGCGGCGGCCGGAGCTGCGCCGAGGCAGCGAGCAGGGAGATCTCGTCGTCGCGCACCTCGAAGTCGACCGACACGGGCGCCCGCAGATGGCGCTCCAGGGTGAGCAGGGAGTGCTCAAGGAGTGCGGTGCCGCCCGCGAGCCGGTCCAGCGGTTCACCACCGGTGTGCGGCGGCGGAGCGCTGCGGCGCACACCCCGGAAGAAGAAGCCCTGCGGGGACAGGCGCCCGGTCTCCGGATCGCGGCTCACGGCCGTGCCGTAGCCCGAGTGGTCCGCCGGGCCGATGCGCAGAGCCTGCACATGCAGGGCGACGGCCAGCTCGGCGGGCAGCCGCTGGGAGCGGCGGGACCTTCGCGCACGCGGCGAGTCCCATCGGGCGAGGAGGGCACGGGCGGCCAGCGCGAGCTGCTGCGCCGGGTCGTCGGGGAAGGGCCGGGAGCCGTGCTCCGCCACCAGCGACAGCAGCGCCGCCACCCGTTCCTGTGGCCCGGGCGTGTCCAGGAGGGCGTCGTCGAGCACTGCCCCGGGTACGTCGAGGGCGTACTCGGCGATCATGCGGACGGTGGTGGCCCATACGTCGTACAGGGCGTCCGCGCGCCCGATGACGGCGCACAGGTCGTCGGCACCGGCGGGGGTGACGCCGAGGCAGGCCAGGTCGGGCGGCAGTCCGGCGATCTCGGTGGGCGCGCTCGCCGACAGCCGCAGCAGCAGCGGCCGGGCCGGGTCGCCGATGTGCCGCCCCGAGAGTTGTTCGACCAGTTCCACGGCGGCTTCGGCGGTGTCGGTCCCGCACAGCGACGCGGCGGCGCCGGCGGGCACGGTGAGCCCCGGCACGACCGGCAGCCCGAGGGCCACCAGCCGGTCCATCGCCGCGCCGTGCGCGCCCAGCTCGTCGGCGTCCAGGCCCCGGATCCGTCCCTGCCCGTAGGGCACCAGGATCCGGCCGGGGGCCGCGGAGCCCGCCGCGGAGCCCGCCGCGGACTGCGCGAGAGGACCCGCCTCGCGGTCGGTGACGCTCAACCCCGGCTCCTCTTGACCAGTTCCTCTTCGCGGGCCTCGTCCTCGGCCCGGCTGATGCCCAGTACGAGCAGCAGCTCCTGGTGCAGCCGCATCCACACGGTGTGGTACGAGTCGCACAGCGGCGAGGCCAGCCAGGCCGGCGCGCCGTCGTCGAAGCGGTCGAGGGCTTCCTCCAGGGACGTCAGGTACTTTCCGCTGCCCGCGAGCACCTGGTCCAGTCGGCGCAGCACGGGCTGGATGGCCTCGTGCACGTCTTCCAGCGACTCGCGCACCCCGGCGTCGTAGACGTCGTCGGAGTGGTCGTTGACGGTGCCGTCGGGGCGGCACTGCCATGCCGTGCACACATCGCGGATCTTCCGGTTGACCGGCAGGAACGCCTCGTACGCCGCGGTGATCCGCTCCTCCTGTTCGGAACCGGCGGGAACCCGCAGGAGCTGCGCGGCGGCGGCCTTGGCACGCTCGGTCGGCAGCACCACGGGGCCCTTCACCATCGCCAGCCCGGCGTCGACCAGCGGACGGTGCTCGGACTCCGGCCGGCCGCGCCACATACCCCGCAGGACGAGGTCCACGACGGCTTCGGTGAGGGGCTCGTCGGACGCGTCCGGAAGGTCCACGGCAGCAGATTGCATCGCCACACCTTTTGCTCGGTTCTGTGTTGCCCGGAGGTTACGCCCCGACAGGCAGGTTAGTGAAGAGGGACTCAAGAAACACTTTTCGGGGCGAGGAATGACGCCATGCGGTTCTGGGCCTCCCGGCCGTCCGCCAGGGCGGCGATCGACCGCGCCTCCTCGGCGAGGTGCCGGCGCAGATCGTCACCGGCGCCGAGGTGTAGCAGGCCCTTCGCGGCGCGCAGGGCGTCAGTGGCGCCGGCGGCCAGACCGGCCGCCGTCCGGTGCGCCGTTTCGTCCAGTTCCCCGTCGTCCACGCACCGCGAGACCAAGCCCCACTGTTCGGCATCGTCGCCGGTCAGGACCCGATTGGTCAGGATCAGGTCCGCCGCCCGACGGGGGCCCACCAGTCGCGGCAGGAACCATGAGGCCCCGCAGTCCGGCGTGAGCCCGATCGCCGTGTACGCCAGCCGGAAGCGTGCGGAGGGCGCCGCCAGAACGACGTCCCCCACGAGCGCCAGCCCGATCCCGCCGCCCGCGGCCGCGCCGCGCACGGCGGTCACCAACGGCACCGGCAGTTCGTACAGGGCCTGTATCGCGACGTGCGCGGCGCTCGCCACGGCGTGCACATAGGCGCCGGTCTCCGCGCCACGGCCGGTGAATGAGCGCAGGTCACCGCCCACACAGAAGTTGCCGCCCGTCGACCGCAGCAGGACCGCGCCGCCCGGGTCCGCGGCCACCTCGGAGGCTCTGTCCCGCAATGCCTCGGCCGTGCTCAGATCCAGGGCGTTGCCCCGCCCGGGGGCGTCCAGCCTCAGCTCGACGACCCCGTCGTGGTGGCGGACGACCCGGACCGGTTCGGTGCTCACGGGAAGGCTCATGGGTGTTTCTCCTGCCGTCTTCCCGTCTCCGGGTGTTTCTCGTCTCCGCGCGCTTTTCGTTCCAGGCGCTTCCCGGCAAGATACTAAAGACGCTATACAGTTTCTAGAACGCGACGGGAGCCGATGCCCGTACGCCCGTCGGCGGGAGGCCCCGTGCCCATCCAGTTCGATGTCGATCCGACTGTCGCTCAACTCGCCGCGTCGACGGCCGAGTTCGTGCGCGAGGTGGTCATTCCGGCCGAGCGTGAGTGCGGCGGGTCTGTGCACGACGCCCCCGAGGACCTCCGCCAGACCCTGCAGAAAGCCGCCCGTGCGGCGGGCGTGTTCGCTCCGCACGTACCGACGCGGTGGGGCGGCCACGGGCTGGACCTGCGTGGGCAGGCGGTGGTGTTCGAAGCGGCGGGCTACTCGCTGCTCGGACCGCTGGCGCTGAACTGTGCGGCCCCGGACGAGGGCAACATGCATCTGCTGGAGAAGGTGGCCACCGAAGAACAGAAGGAGAAGTATCTGCGTCCGCTCGCCGCGGGCGACGCACGCTCCTGCTTCGCCATGACCGAACCGGCCCCGGGAGCCGGCGCCGATCCCCGCTCCCTGCGGACCACCGCGACCCGGGTTCCCGGCGGCTGGCGTATCGACGGCCACAAGTGGTTCATCACCGGCGCCGACGGAGCCGGCTTCGCCATCGTCATGGCCCGCACCTCCGGCAGCCCAGGCGACCCGGGCGGCGCCACCATGTTCCTGGTCGACGCCGGCACTCCCGGCATGCGCATCGTCCGGAACATCGAGACCCTCGACGAGTCGCTCTTCGCCGGGCACAGCGAGATCGTCTTCGAGGAGTGCGTGGTGGGGGAGGAGCAGGTGCTCGGCGCCGTGGACCACGGCTTCGAGGGCGCCCAGGTCAGGCTCGGTCCCGCCCGGATGACCCACTGCATGCGCTGGCTGGGAGCAGCCCGCCGGGCCCAGCACGTCGCGCTGGAGCGGGCGGGGAGCCGGATGGCGTTCGGCTCGGCGCTTGGTGACCTCGGCATGGTCCAGCAGATGCTGGCCGACTCCGAGATCGACATCGAGGCGAGCCGCGCCCTGATCCTGCGTACCGCCTGGGAGTTGGACACCGGCTCCGCCGCCGCCTCGCAGCTCACGTCCGTGTCCAAGACCTTCGTGGCCGAGGCGGTGAACCGGGTGGTCGACCGGGCGGTGCAGATCTGCGGAGCCCTCGGTATCTCGACCGCCGACGCCCCGCTGGCCCGCCTGTACCGGGAGGTACGGCCCTTCCGGATCTACGACGGCCCGTCGGAGACACACCGTTTCGCCATCGCGCGCCGCGCTGTGCGGCCCTACCGGCAGCCGCGCACCGGTGTCGCCGACGGCTGATGACGGTGGCGACGCGGGAGGCGTTCCGGGCGGGACGACTTCGAAGGACGCGACGTTTTTCGGCCTCCCGGCCCGCGGTCGTCCCGTGCAGCGCCATACTCGAACCGGTGGGGCTCCTGAAGGGCCTCGGACATCGCAGGCTCACCCAACCGGTCGGCCGCGGCAGCACCGGAGGCCGTACGCCGGCAACCGACCGACAGGACGCAGACGTTGAGGGCAGATCGCGGGTGCCAGGGCAGAGCCGTACACCCTCGACCGCCAACCCCGTAACCGCCGACCGCATGACCGAAGACCCTGGCATGTTCGCGCGTTCGCTCCGGTCCAACCGGGACTTCTCCGTCTTCTGGGCGGTCCAGGCACTGTCCGAGGTCGGCAACGCCTTCTCACTGGTGGCGCTTCCCCTGCTGGTGCTGCACACCACCGGGTCGGCGGCGCAGATGGGATTGCTCACGGCGGTCGCGGGCGCCGCCTCGCTCCTCACCGGTCTGGTGGGCGGCTCCTGGGCCGACCGCTTCGACCGGCGGCGTCTGCTGATGCTGTGCGATGCCGCCCGGCTGGTGCTGTACGGCGCGATCCCGGTCTGCTGGGCCCTGAACCCGCAGATCTGGCTGCTGTACGTGGTCATGGCGCTGGCCTCGGTCTTCGAGACGTTGTTCCGGATCACCTATGTCACCGCCGTGCCGAACCTCGTCGACAGGGAGCAGATCGTCGCGGCGAACGGCCGGCTGGAGGCGACCAACGCGATCGCGTACATCGCCGGCCCGGCCCTGGCCGGTGTGGTGGCCGGGTTCTTCGGGCCTACGGCCGCCGTCGCCATCAACGCGGGCAGCTTCGGGATCTCTCTCGTGGGCCTGGCGTTCATCAGGCTCAGGCCCGCCACGCGGTCGTCGGCCGACGACGCCGAGAGCAGGGCGGTCCGGGCACAGGACCGGCGCTCCGGTTTCCGGGTCGGCGCCGCCTTCTTGTGGCGTACGCCGGTGTTGCGGGCGCTCACCGTGCTGCTGACCGTCACCACCTTCCTCAGCCTGGGCATGACCGACGTGTTCATCTACCACCTGCGGCACGGTCTGGGGCAGGACGAACGCACGGTGGGCTATGTCCTCGCGCTGGGCGGGCTCGGCACCTGCGTGGCCGCCGCCGCGACCGCCAGGCTGCGCCGCTCCTGGGGGTTCGGCCGCTGCTGGCTCGGTGCGATGAGTCTGTGCTCGGTGTCGGTACTGGCGCTGGGCGGCACCGGGCAGGTGCCCGTGGCGGCCGTGACGATCTGCCTGTACTCCTTCGGCATGGCACTGGGGGGCATCTGCTCGATGTCCCTGCGGCAACAGGTCACACCGGACCATCTGCTCGGCCGGGTCACCTCCGCGTTCTGGACGATCCACGGCAGCCTCGCGCCCCTCGGCGCGGCTCTGCTCACCGCCCTGGTCGGCAGGCTGGGGGCCCGCGGACCGCTGACCGCGGTGGCCGTCGTCTTCCTGGCCGTTGCCGTGGCCGCCGCCTTCACCCCCATCCGACAGCGCCACCCGGAACGGACCGCCGTACAGCGGGGGATGACACGGGACGACACCGAAGCCGGCGGACGACGACCGGCTGCCGGTGGGCGTGCCGGGTGAGCTCCACCTCGGTGGCCGCGGCCGGTCAGCTCAGTTTTCGGCAGTACAGCGCGTCCGGAGTCCGTGCCGAGCCCACCCGGCCCGTGTACGCGATCCCGGCCGCGTACTCGTCGTCCGCGCACTGGCCCTTGTAACGGCCGTTCGCGAAGTCGCCGCCCTTGGGTGCCGCGCCCCGGTTGTCGGCCCGGTCGAACCAGACCGTACGGGCGTCCGTGCCGAGCCTGCCCGCCGGAGCAGCCGCGCACAGGGCGGCCGAGACGGCGGAGCCGCGGACGCTGTAACCGGTGAGGAAGCGGCCGTCTGGGCACTGGAGTTTGGTGTATCCGGACGCCCAGTCGCCGCCCGGCCTGACGTGGCGCTCGTCGGTGACCACCTCGTGCCCGCCGGCCGGGTCCCGCAGAAGCCCGGCGGTCACGTCGGAGCACAGGCCCCGGTTGCCCGTGTGACTGAGGCCGAGAAGGCGCTGTCCGTCGGGGCATGCGGCCTTACGGGCACCGGGGTCCCAGTCGGGGAGCGCGCGCATGCGTCGCGAGGCCACGAAGTCGCCGTGGTCGGGGCTGAGCATCGACCACTCCGTCACCGGGGAGACCCGACCGGTCCGGCCGGGGGCCCCGATGAGCCGGGTCCAGGCGGCGGCCCGCCAGTCGTCGCCGTCGTAGAGGCCCATGCGACGGCCCGACGAGTCCCAGTGCAGCAGCGCCCAGCCGTTGCCTTCGCGGTTCTCGTGCCACCCGACGAGCGGCCAGTACGCGAAGTCGGCGTCGGTACGGATCAGTTGGCTGACGAAGTTCTCGAACCAGGCACGCTGCTTGACGCCCGTCTCGGCACGGCCGCCGACGCCGAACTCGCTGATCCAGACGGGGGCGGTGAAGTGCCGGTCCTGTTCGGCGGTGACGAAGAAGGCCTGACGGTTGAGTACGTCGATCAGTTCGGCGGGGCTGAAGTCGCGGTAGCGGGGGTCGGTGGTCTCACCCGTGCCGGTGGCGCCGCTGTGATTCGGGCCGGTGTAGTCGTAGAAGTGGGCGGAGTAGACGAGCTTGCCGGAGTCGACGAGGGTGTGCGAGAGACGGCGTACGGGCTCCAGCGTGGGGCGTTCGTGGGCGAGACCGTCGACGGGGATGCCGGTCCAGTTGATGCCCTCGACGATGATCAGGAGATCGGGATCGGCCTCCGTCAGGATGCGGTCACCCACGCGCTGGGAGGCGGCGAACCAGTCGTGGTCGTCGCCGAGGCCCCAGTTGGGGTCGTCCAGGACATTGCGGCGCACCTCGTTGTAGAGGTCGGCGCCGACGACGCGCTGGTTGTCCCGGTAGCGGCGGGCCATGAAGAGCCAGTCGTTCTCCCAGGTCCCGGCGGACTGGCTCGCGTTCCAGCGTTCGTTGCCGTCGACCCCGCAGCACCAGCGGGTGGTGTTGGTGTGGTTGTTCAGGATCACCGCGAGCCCGGCGGCGGTGAGTTCCCGCACCACGACGTCGTACACCTGCAGCGGGGTCCTGCCGCGCAGGGAGGGATTGGCGGCCACGGAATCATCCGTGACGGGACGACTGTCGTGGATCATCTCGTTGGAGAAGGGCAGCCGGATGCTGTTGATCCCGATCTCCTGGAAACCGGCGATGATCTCGGCCATGGGGGCCCGGTCCAGGCCGAGCGGCATCCTGCCGGAGTTCTCCCCGGCGTGGTGGTCGGCGTCCTCGTCCGGGCTTCCCGAGCCGTTCCAGGTGCCGCTGGCTCCGTGCCAGTTGCCGGACCGCAGCTTGAAGCGGTCGCCGTCCGCGTCGACGATCCACCGACCCCGCGTGCTGAGCGGCGGCGTCCAGTCCGCCGCGGTCGCGGCGATCCCGGGCCGGGCACCCGCCTCGGGGGCGGGCTCTCGTCCGACCGCTGCCTCGGCGACGGGCGCCAGGGCAACCACGAGGAGTACGGCGGCCAGTGCGGCCCTGGACCTGATGAAGATTCCGCGCACGGTCACCATCCTGAGGCGCACATTGTCATGGCACCGACATCATGGGGGATCGTGCGGCATTGGTCCAGGCCTGCGTGCAGGGCCCCCGTCCCACGGCGGTGCCGCGCGAGGCACGCCGGGCGGTATGACCATGGTGCGTGCGGTGCGCGGTGGCAGGCAGCTCCGAACCGGCACCGAGGTATCGGTGCGGGTTCGTTCGGAAGGCATCCTGGATCAGGACGCGTTGCCCGCCCCCGCCCCCGCGGCAGCCGCCAGACTCGGCTGGGTGGGCAAGGGGCCGCGAAGAGGTGGACTCCTCTGGGTGCAAGAGGATCTTCAACGAGCATCGAGCCTGATCATTGTTCTCGCACCACGGCAGGCCGCCCCATGGCGGGGATCTGCGTTCCAGGGTGTGACTGGGTCCCCGTAACCGTGACGCTTGTCCGAAGCCTGCTGACGAACACCGCGTTGGGCAAGACGTTCGAGCTGATCGCCACCGAGGGGGAGGAACCGTCCGACTGGGCGGAGCGCTTCGGCGCCCTGAAGACCGATGAATCCGGTTCCGTGGACGGCGTGTTGGACCCGTCCGACCTTCCCGTCGGAGCCGAGCCGCAGGCAGTGCGCGCGGATCTCGATGGGGTCCGTTCCCTCCGTGGAACCAGCGGATGACAGCGGACGGATTCGCCGCGCGACAGGACGAACCTGCCGCGCCGGGGCGACGCACGCTCCTCCGCGGCGTACTTCTGGGAGGAGCCACCGTCATGACCGGTGTCCAGATCACAAGCTGTTCCACGTCGCAGTCGAGCGGGGCGGCACCGGAGGCCGGTGAGCGTTCGGCGGCGGCGCCCTCGTCCGGGAATCGGGTCCTGCTGGCCTACTTCTCCAGGCCTGGGGAGAACTACTTCAACGGCGGACGTACCGACCTCAAGATCGGAAACGCGGAAGTCCTCGCCCGCTTGATCAGCGAGTACATCGAGTGCGACGTGCACCGTATCGAGGCCGTCGATGCCTACTCCGACGACTACGACGAGACGGTCGCCCGCAACGTCCGCGAACAGGAGGCCGATGCGCGGCCGGCCATCGCCAACTCCTTGTCCGCGATCGACCGTTACGGCGTGGTGCTGTTGGGCAGCCCCATCTGGAACGTCCGAGCACCCATGATCATGTCGACCTTCGCCGAGACATACGACTTCCGCGGCAAGACGGTCCATCCGGTCACGACGCACGCGATGAGCGGCCTTGGCACGACCGAGCGCGACTACGCGGCGGTCTGCCCGGGGCGGTCATCGGGGAAGGGCTCGCGGTGCGCGGCGAGGAAGTCCGGAAGGCCGATGCCGATGCCCAGGTCGGGTCGTGGCTGCGGCGCATCGGGGCTCTCCGGGACTGACGAGGTTCGCCAAGGGCGGCCTCTGTCGCAAGTGAGCGGCACTCTCACGTGATCGCGAGGCGCCGGGTCCCCCGAATGGCTCGCCGATGCGACAGGTGTCGGGGCAGGGCCTTCACTGGAGAACATGTCTCGCCTTGACCGGGCGCGCACCCGGCGCCTTCGCTCCGCTGCGGCACTGGGCCTGATCGCGGCCCTGGCCGGCGGCGGCTGCACCGGTCCCGACACCTCCTCCTCCGCCGCCGCCGTGCACAGGGCGGCCGCCCAGACGTCGCCGCTGCCCACCGTCCCGCCGGCCCAGCCCCCGCCGCGACTCACGCGCGCCAAGGTCGATGCCGCGGTGGACCGGCTCGACGGAGTCGTACGGGACGCCATGCGCAGGACCGGTGTGCCGGGGGTCGCTGTCGGCGTGGTTCATGACGACGAGGTGCTGTATCTGAAGGGCTTCGGCCAACGGAAGGCCGGCGCGGAGGGCCGGGTCGGCCCCGACACCGTCTTCCAGCTCGCCTCGGTCTCCAAGCCGATCGCATCGACCGTGGTCGCCGCGGCCGTGGGCGAGAAGACCGTCGCCTGGGACGACCCGGTCGTCAAGCACAGTCCCGGCTTCGCCCTCAAGGACCCCTGGGTCACCGGTCATGTCACGATCGCCGACCTGTTCTCACACCGCAGCGGGCTGCCCGACCACGCCGGGGACCTTTTGGAGGACCTCGGCTACGACCGCTCGTACATCCTGGAACGTCTGCGGTACGAACCGCTGGATCCGTTCCGTGCCAGCTACGCGTACACCAACTTCGGGCCGACCGAAGCCGCGGCCGCCGTCGCGCGGGCGTCGGGCACCAACTGGGAGAATCTGTCCGCCGACAAGCTGTACCGGCCGCTGGGCATGGACTCCACCAGCTCATCCTTCACCGACTACGAGAAGGCCAAGAACAAGGCCGTCACCCATGTGAAGCAGGGCAGCACCTGGCGCGCCGAGTTCGTACGGGACGCGGATGCCCAGAGCCCGGCGGGCGGGGCCAGCTCCACTGTCCGGGACATGGCGAAGTGGCTGCGGCTGCAGCTCGGCAACGGCAAGTTCGAGGGGCGCCAGGTCATCGACGGCGACGCGCTGGACGAGACCCACCTGCCGCACATCGTCTCCGAGCCGCCGCACGCGCCGGCGGGCAGGACCGGGTTCTACGGGCTCGGCTGGAACGTCAGTTACGACGACCAGGGCAGGCTGAAGCTCGGCCACTCCGGCGCCTTCGCGATGGGCGCGGCCACCAACGTCACGCTGCTGCCCTCGGAAAACCTCGGCATCGTCGTCCTCACCAACGGCGAGCCCATCGGCGTACCCGAAGCGATCGCCACTACTTTCCTCGACACCGCGCAGACGGGCGGGCCCACGGTCGACTGGCTGACGTTCATCGGCCCGATCATCCAACAGGCGGCGGAGGGCGACCACTCCGAGACCGACTACACCAAGCCTCCGCCACGGTCCGCACCGGCCGGAGCGGACGGCGCCTACACCGGAATGTACGCCAACGACTTCTACGGCCCGATGAGCGTGAGCGCGCGGGGCGACGACCTCGTCATGCAACTGGGGCCGAAGAAACAGCGGTTCACCCTGCGGCACTACGACGCCGACACCTTCAGCTACCGCACCACGGGCGAGAACGCCGTCGGCCTGTCCGGCGTGACGTTCACTGTCGGGTCCGACGGACACGCCGACAAGGTCCGGGTCGAGAACCTCGACACGACCGGCCTCGGCACCTTCACCCGGGAATGAGCCTCAGTGAACTCAGGCCGCGGGGCTGTGGGTTCGGCGAGGGCTTGGCCTCAGTACGTTCCGGCCCGCGAAGGCGTCCTCGACGTCGGCGCGGGCCAAGGCCGTAGCGGCTCAGCAACAGGCGTGCCCTGGTTGCCGGGGCGGTGGCAACCAGGGGGAGGGGCGGGTGGGTCAGGAGAGGGGGGACGTGAGTGCCGGTGACCGAGTCTCCGGACTTCTTGACGTGCCGTGGCCGGCAGCGACCAGTTGCCACCGCCGGCCACGGTTGCCGGCTCTCGTCGCCACATGACGGAGCGTCCTGCGGCTCGGTCAGCAGCGGGAGGAGGGCCTGGTTCAGCCGTCGAGGGGCTCGTAGTCGAACCAGTCGAAGTGCACGGTGCCGGTCGCGGCGTACATGCCGATGACCCGGCCCGTGAAGCCGCCGGCGACCTCGGTCGACAGGTAGCGGCCGTCGAGGGTCGCGAGCTCCGTGAGGGTGCCGTCGGACTGCTCTACGCCGAGGGAGACGACGTCGGGTCCGGTGCACGGCCCGTGCGGAGTCGACGGTTCCGTGATCGTGACGGCGAGGACCACCGGCCCGGCGGGCACGGACTGTTCGGCCACGACCGTGCGCAGGGAGCCGACGCGCGCGACCACCCGCACCCGCGTGCCGGACACCTCGATCTCGTAGTGGTGCTGCTCGTCGAGCCGCACGGCGAGGCCACCGCTTCCCTCTGTGGCATCGACCAGCGTGCGCGCTCGGCACGACAGGTGCTGCTGGCGCCGGCCGGTGAACACCACGTCGGGCTCGTCCAGGGAGGCGCTCCGCGCGCGGAGCGTCAGCCATCCGGGGCGCTCCTTGGTGGTGCAGTGTTGGGCGGGCCGGTCGCGCAGGGAGATCCAGGACGGCCGCAGTTCGGCGCGCTCGAAGTCGTCCCGCTGCTCCTCGACAGGGCTGGGGGAGAGCGGCCACGGGAGCTCGGGCAGGTCCAGGGCGACCTCGCCGACGACCGGCCAGTCGTCCACCCAGGTCACGGGGGCCAGGAAGGTCTCCCGCCCGAGCACGTGCCAGCCCGGGGTGCCGCCGTGCGGCCGTACGCCGAGGAACACCATCCACCAGGAGCCGTCGGGGCCTTGGACCAGGTCGGCGTGGCCGGTGTTCTGGACGGGGTGGTCGGTGCCGCGGTGGGTGAGGATCGGGTTGGCCGGGCACGCCTCGAACGGGCCGGCGGGTGTACGGCCGCGGGCGATCGAGACGCCGTGGCAGCGCTCGGTGCCGCCCTCGGCGATAAGCAGGTACCAGTAGTCGCCGATCCGGTACAGGTGCGGCGCCTCCGGGGCCTTGGCGCCGGGCCCGCCGGACCAGAGCCTGTGCGGTGCTCCGTACGTCTGCCCGGTGGACGGGTCGATACGGACCTGCGAGACGCCGGCGACCGTGCACCAGCAGGTGCCGTCCTCGTCCCAGACCAGGTCGGGATCGATGCCGGGCACGCCCGGCGCCCAGATCGGGTCCGACCACGGTCCGGCGGGGTCGGTGGCCGTGACGATCAGGTTGCCGCCCCCCTCGCTGCAGTTGGTGACGATCAGCCAGAAGCGGCCGTCGTGCTGGCGCAGGGTGGGGGCGTAGATCCCGCCGGAGGACGGCATGGAGGCGGGCAGCCGCAGCTGCTCCGGCCGGTCCAGGGCGTTGCCGATCTGCGTCCAGTGCACCAGGTCACGGCTGTGGAAGAGCGGCACTCCGGGGAAGTACTCGAAGCTGGAGCAGGCAAGGTAGTAGTCGTCGCCGACGCGGCAGACGCTGGGGTCGGGATGGAAGCCGGGGATCACGGGGTTGGCGGGGCGTTCGTCCGGCAGGCGCAGAGGGGGCACCCGATAGGTCCTCTCGTCGATTCGTGCTGCGGGTGTGGGGTGGTCAGGAGGCATCGGCGTCCGTGGGAGTGATGCGGAGCAGAACGGCGGACGGCGCGGTGGGCAGGGTCAGGCTCAGCTCGGCCGTGTCGGGCGTCCAGGCGGAAACAGCCCGGCTGGCCGAGGGATAGAGCAGGTCGACACCGGCGGCGATGTCCCGCAGGTGGGGCAGGTGAAGGGTCGCCGTGGCGTCGGCTCCGGGGCGGCGCCAGACGGTGAGGTAGGTGGCAGCGGGGGTGCGCAGGGCCAGGGCGATCCAGGGGGCGTCCCAGCCGGGAAGACCCAGCGGCCAGGACGGCACGGCTTGCGGCAGGTCTGCGCGGATGGCCTTGTACACCGCTACCGCCTCGTGGACCAGGGCGCGGGCCTCCGGCTCGAGTTCGGGAATGCGACCGGAGAGATGGATCCGGCCGAGGAGGGCGTTGGCCATGGTGAAGGCCACCTCGTCGAGAGAGTCCTCCGGCTCGGGGTAGGCCCAGACGGCGCCCTGTTCGGGGGTGACGGCAGCGGGAGCGGAGGCCGCGATGGGCGCGTACAGCTGGAGGTTCTGCTGGTCGCTGGTGGACTGCAACTGCATCCGGGACAGCAGCGCGTGGTCCCAGCGCATGCCGCCGGAGGAGCAGTTCTCCAGCACCAGGTGCGGGTAGCGGTCCAGGACGCCGTCGAGCCAGTCGAGTTGGGCGCGGTTGTGGCCGAGCAGTCCGGCGGCCGGCGTCTCGCCGGGGTGGGCGCTGGTGCCGGAGCCGGGGTCGATGTTGTGGTCGAGTTTGAGGTAGCCGACGCCCCACTCGCCGACCAGGCGGTCCACGACCTGGTCCAGGTGCGCACGGGCGGCGGGGTGGCGCAGATCCAGGTGGTGACGGCCGGTCTCGGTGACGCGGATGCCGTCGCGGCGGAAGAACGCCTCGTCGGGCAGGGACTCGGCCATGGGGCTGCGTACGCCGATCACCTCCGGCTCCAGCCACAGCCCGGGAACCATGCCGCGCTCCCGGATCCGGTCCAGCACCTCGTGGATCCCGCGTTCCCCGGGGAAACGGGAGGAGGCCGGCTCCCAGACGCCGACGCTGTCCCACCAGCCGCCGTTCTCGCCGTCGTACCAGCCGGCGTCGATGACGAAGTACTCCGCGCCCGCGTCGGCCGCCGCGTCGATGTGCGGCAGCAGTTTCTCTGTCGTGGGGTCGCCCATCAGGCAGTTCATGTAGTCGTTGAAGATGACGGGCAGCCGCTGGTGGTCGCCATGCGGGCGGCGATGGGCGCGGCGGTAGCGGGTGAGCGCGGCGAACGCCTCGTCCGGGCCGCCGCCGTCGCTGAAGGCGAGCGCGGCGGGCACGGTACGGAAGACGGCGCCGGGTTCAAGGGAGTGCCGCCAGCCGTGGTGGCTGTCGGTGGGTCCGAACAGGGCCGCGTAGGCCGCCTTGTCCTGCTCTTCGCATTCCCAGCGCCAGCCCCCGCCGTTGTGCTCGATCTGCCACACCCAGGTGCGGCCGGTACGCCGGTCCGTCAGGCCGCCCATGGGGAGGTGTCCGCAACTGGACCAGGTGCCCTGTC
The DNA here is from genome assembly GCF_036345175.1 of Streptomyces sp. NBC_00576. NCBI lineage: Bacteria > Bacillati > Actinomycetota > Actinomycetes > Kitasatosporales > Streptomycetaceae > Streptomyces > Streptomyces sp. NBC_00576. Next base: position 9,765,003 of record NZ_CP107780.1, read on the forward strand.
CGTTCAGGGCGAAGCCGGCTTTGCCGTGCCCGTTGCTCACGCGTCCGCTGTGGACCGGTGTGGTGAGGCGCATCGGCTGTCGCTGCCAGCGGCATTCGGTGAGCCAGTCGTTCTCCGCCCACAGCAGGTCCGCGGCGTCGATGGCCGCCGGGTCCTGCGGGGTGAGGCCGCCCACCGCGAGCGAGCTGACCGACTCGAGGTGCAGCGCGGTCTGCCCTTCGTTGCGCAGGGTCACCTCACCGCGGAGCACAGCGATGCCGTCCGGTGATCGGTAGGACACCTCCGCGACCAGCCCGGTCTCGGGGTCGTGGAGTTCGACGGTGAGCACGTGCCAGTCGGCGTCGCGGGTTGCCTGGTGCGCGCGGTACCGCAGCCGTCCGCCGAGGGACGTGTGAATGAGGCGACTGCCCGACCAGTAGCGGCCGTGGCCCGCGGCCGTCACCTCCACCAGTGGCAGCGCGGACCGGGAGTGCCGCTCGGGAGGTGTCCCGCCGGGGAGGCCGACATATGTGAGGCGGGCGGTGCCGTCTTCGCCGACACCGATCTCGACTTCCAGGGCGTGGTGACCCCAGCGGAGAATCTGCGGTGCGCTGGTCATGGCTGCCTTTCTGTGGGGCAGAGGGGGACTGGGCTCTGGGCTCCGTGCCCGGTGTTCTCTGCTCAGGCGATACGGAGTACGGCGCAGCCGCCGGCGGGCAGCTCGGACACCGGGCCGCCCGTGAGGAGGTCGTGGGCGGGCTCTGGCAAGGGCACGGGTTCAGCGCGGTGATTGATCAGGAAGCGCCAGCGGCGGCCGTCCGGGCTGTGTCGGGTGACGGCCTCGACCTGCGGGGGCAGGCCCGGCGTCTCGGGGCCCACTCCGGCCTCGTCGAGCAGCCGGGCGAACAGGGCGCCGTAACCGGCGTCGGTGAGATGGGTCGAGAGATACCACCCCTGCCCGGTGCCGAAGCGATGACGGGTCAGCGCCGGGCTGCCGGTGAGCATCCCGTGGGTGTAGGCGGCGAGCGACTCGGCGCCCTCGGCGCGCAGGGACTCGCTCCAGGCGGTGCCCTGTGTTCCGTCCGACAGGGTGATCAGCTCGCCGCGCCGCAGCGGCCGGTACTCCTCGACGCGGATGCCCAGCGCCTCGCGCAGGGGAGCGGCCGGGTAGCCGCCGAGGCGGGCGTGGAGGCGCTCGTCGGTGTAACCGCTCGCATGCTGGACGAGAAGGGTCCCGCCGCCGGCGACGTATCGGCGCAGCTTCTCGGACGCCGAGTCGGAGAGGAGGAACAGGGCCGGTGCGACGACGAGCGGGTAGTGGCTCAACTCGTGTTCGGGGTGGGCGAAGTCGGCCGTGACGCCGGCGTCCCACAGGATGCGGTGCGCCCTGCCGAGTGTCGCGTGGTAGTCGAGTTCCGGGGATGGCAGGCCGTCCACGCCGAGTGCCCACCACGCATCCGGGTCGTGCAGGACGGCCACCTGCGCGGACACCGTCGATCCCGCCAACTCGCCGAGGCGAGCGACCGCCTCCCCGGTCTGCGTGACCTCGCGGAAGATCCGGCTGTCGGGTCCCGCGTGCGGCACCATCCCCGAGTGCCAGGTCTCGGCGCCGGCCCGGGACTGCCGCCACTGGAAGAAGAGGGCGCCCTCGGAGCCGCGGGCGATGTGGCCGAGGGTGTGGCGCATGATGTCACCGGGGTCCTTGGCGAGGACCCGGTCACCGTCGTAGACGGTGCTGGTGCCCTGCTCCATCAGCAGCCAGGGACGGCCGCCGCCCAGTGAACGGGCGCGATCCGCATGGAAGGCGACGTCGGCGGCGGCGGCCAGGCCGGGCGATCCGGGGTACTGGTCGACAGTGACCACGTCGAGTTCCCGGGCGAGGCCCCACACGTCGGTGTTCTGGTACGCGGGCAGCATCAGGTTGGTGGTCACCGGCCGGTCGCTGTGCGCGCGGATCGCGTCACGCTGCTCGCAGTAGGCGGCGGTGACCTCGTCGGCCCAGAAGCGGCGGAAGTCCAGCTCCTGGCCGGGGTTCTGGTGCCAGTTCGTCGCACGCGGCGGCAGCACCTGTTCCCACGAGGTGTAGCGCTGACTCCAGAAGGCCGTTCCCCACGCCTCGTTGAGGACGTCCAGCGAGCCGTGGCGGGCGCGCAGCCACACCCGGAAGGAGGCAGCGGTGTGGTCGCAGTAGCACAGGGTGGCGTACTCGTTGTGCACGTGCCACAGCGCGAGAGCGGGATGGTCGCCGTAGCGTTCGGCGAGCGCCCCGGCGATCCGGCGGGCCGCGTTGCGGTACGCCGGTGCGGTGAGGCAGTACGTGTCCCGGCTGCCGTGGATGAGACGCGTGCCGTCGGGCCCGACCATCAGCGCGTCCGGGTGGGCCAGAGTGAACCAGGGGGGCGGAGAGGCGGTGGGGGTGGCCAGGTCGACGGCCACGTCGTTCGCGTGCAGGCGCTCCAGGTGGGCGTCCAGCCAGGCGAAGTCGTAGCGGCCCTCCTCCGGTTCCAGCAGCGCCCAGGAGAAGACGCCGACGGTGGCCAGATTGACCCTGGCCCTGCGCATCAGCTCGTCGTCCTCCTGCCACACCGGCTCGTCCCACTGCTCGGGGTTGTAGTCCCCGCCGAAGGCCAGGCCACCCAGGCGGTCGGTGATGCTACGAGTCGTCATGACGGTTCCTCGGGTACGGAGAGGCGAGTCCTGCTGGGCCATCGACCCCTGCGGCCTTCCTGCGGCGGCTGTCGAAGCGCTTCACTTCAGGCGTAAGTTAACGGGCAACTTTCGTGGGAAACAAGGGCCTCTGCCGCGCCGATACTTTCCTTTGCAGGTCCATTGACAGCCTGTCAGGACGAATGGCATCGTCGAAGCGCTTCGACATCTATGCCGGGAGCCAGCTCCACACTTGGTTTCCGCGGGGCGTGCGCCGTGGGCTCGGCGGCCTTTCCGCCACTGACCGGCGTGATACCGCACCCGTACGATCCGGCCGTCGCCGCGCCTGATCGACATGCTGTGCTCCCGGTGCCGGCGGGCCGCCGCAGGGGGCTGCCTGGCGCGGGATGTCCACGAAGCTTTCCTCGGTCGCTCAGCCGCTCGGCCGGGCGCGGGCTTGAGGGCATCGGCGGGTCAGAGCACCGCCTCGTGGAAGGACCGGTCCGGGGGTAGGGGCTGGCCGGGTGGAGTGGCCTCGGCGACGCGGGTCGCCTGCGGCGCCCGGGTGGACGCCGCGGACGGCGCCACCATGCCCGTCGACAACCCAGCGACCGGCGCTTGCCCGAGCGTATGGGCGCGCTCGTGGTGGGACCCGGCACCCGGGACGGTGTCGACGTCGGCCCGCTGATCGACAGGGCCGGAGTCGCCGCGGTCGAGGAACTGGTGTCCGACGCGGTGGAGCGTGGCGCCCGGGTCCTCGTCGGCGGTCGTAGACCGGAGGGCCCGGGCTGCTTCTACCCGCCTTTCAGGCGGGGTGCGTCTCGTCGATCACGTACCCGCGCCGCTTGTCCACCACGTTGCGCAGCGGCCGGCCCTCGATGTGCCGGGTGAGGTTGTCGAGGAACACCTCGACGAGGGCCTCCCGCTCGCTGGTGGTCTCGCCCGCCGTGTGCGGGGAGATCATCACGCCGGGCATGTCCCACAGGGGTGACTCGGCAGGCAGCGGTTCCTGGGCGAACACGTCCAGGGCTGCGCCGGCGAGCCGTCCGGCGGCGAGGTGGTCGACCAGCGCCTCCTCGTCGACGAGTCCGCCCCGGCCGACGTTGACCAGCCGGGCCCCCGGCTTCATCGCGGCCAGCACGGGGGCGTCGACCATGCCCCGGGTGTCCTGGGTGAGTGGGGCGGCCAGGACGACGTAGTCCGCCTCCGCCAGGGCTGCGTGCAGGGTGGCGGAGGCGTGGACCGTGCCGAAGTCCGGGTGGTCCGTGCGGGCCCTGCGCCCCGCGCCGCAGACCCGCATGCCGGCGGCCCGCAGCAGCCGGGCGACGGCCCGGCCGATCGGACCCGTGCCCCAGACCAGCGCGGTGCGGCCGGTGATGCCGTCACTGGGACGTGGACGCCACTCCCGGCGCCGCTGGTGCTCCCAGGTGCCGGGGAAGTCCTTGGCGAGGGCGAGGATCAGACCGAGGACGTACTCGGCGGTCGGCTGGTCGTAGACGCCGCGGGCGTTGGTGAGAACGACGCCCGGATCGTCCACCAGGGCCGGGAAGAGAAACGAGTCCACTCCCGCGGAGGACGCGTGGACCCACCGGGGTGCCTTATCGGGATTGTCGGGCCAGGCTTCGCGGATGGCCGGGGTGATGGTCACCCAGGCCAGGAGGGCGTCGGCACCGGGGAGGAGATAGGGGAGTTCCTCCTCGGTGGCGTAGACGGTGTCCGCGAGCCGCTCGATGAGTCCTGTGGCGGGAGGCCGGTTGCCCCGGTAGAGGACGACGAGGCGGTCGGCCATGTCAGGCTCCGGTGGGGACGGCGATGTACTTGTACTCGAGGAACTCGTCGATGCCGACGCGTCCGCCTTCGCGGCCCAGACCGGACTGCTTGACGCCGCCGAAGGGGGCGGCTGGGTTGGAGACCAGCCCGGTGTTGAGGCCGATCATGCCGCTTTCGAGGCGTTCGGCGACGCGCAGGGCGCGGTCGAGGTTCTGGGTGAACAGGTAGGCCGCCAGGCCGAATTCGGTGTCGTTGGCGGCGGCTGTGGCCTCGTCCTCGGTGTCGAAGGTACGGATCGCGGCGACCGGGCCGAAGATCTCCGTGTCGGTGATCGCGGAGTCGGGGGCGATGCCGGTGAGGACGGTGGGCGGGTAGAAGCACCCCGGCCCCTCGGGGAGTTCACCGCCGGTCAGGACGGTGGCGCCGCGCTTGACGGCGTCCCGCACCAGGTCATGGGCCTTGCTGCGGCCGGCGGCGTCGATGAGCGGGCCCACGTCGGTGCCGGGTTCGGTGCCGGGCCCGACCTTCAGAGCGGCCATGCGGGCGGCGAGGCGGGTGGCGAACTCCTCGGCGATGGAGGTGTGGACGTAGATGCGGTTGGCCGCGCAGCAGGATTCGCCCATGTTGCGCATCTTGGCGACCATGGTGCCTTCGATGGCCACGTCGAGGTCGGCGTCGTCGAAGACGATGAGAGGGGCGTTGCCGCCGAGTTCCATGGAGGTGCGGATGACGGCGTCGGCGCACTGGGCCAGCAGGATCCGGCCGACCTGGGTGGAGCCGGTGAAGGAGAGCTTGCGGATCTTCCCGCCGCGCAGCAGGGGTTCGACGACGCCGGCGGCGTCGGTGGTGGTGACGATGTTCAGCACACCGGCAGGCAGACCCGCTTCGGTGAGGATCTCCGCCAGGGCGAGGCTGGCCAGGGGGGTCTGGGGGGCGGGTTTGAGAATGATGGTGCAGCCGGCGGCGATTGCGGGGCCGATCTTGCGGGTGCCCATCGCCAGAGGGAAGTTCCAGGGGGTGATGAGCAGGCAGGGGCCGACGGGCTGGCGGCTGACCAGCAGGCGGTTCCTGCCGTCGGGGGCGGTGGTCAACCCGCCGTCGATACGGACGGCTTCCTCGGAGAACCAGCGGAAGAACTCCGCCGCGTAGGCGACTTCGGCACGTGCCTCGGCCAGGGGCTTGCCCATCTCCAGGGTCATCAGCAGCGCGAGGTCCTCGGTGCGCGCGATGATGATGTCGTAGGCGCGGCGCAGGATCTCGCTGCGCACCCGGGGCGCGGTGGCGGCCCAGGCGGCCTGTGCGGCGACCGCCGCCTCGACGGCACGCCGGCCGTCGGCGGGTGAGGCGTCGGCGACCTGGCACAGTTCCTCGCCGGTGGCCGGGTTGTCGACGGACAGGGTCCGGCCGGACTCGGCGTCCTGCCAACCGCCGCCTATGAACAGCTGCTTGGGAACATCACGGACGACAGTCATCGTGGGTATCTCCTTGTATGTACTGGTGGAGGGGCTGCCGACCGGTCAGCGGATGCGGTCCAGCGTCTTGTAGTAGGCGCCCGCGAAGGGCAGGAACCAGGCAGTGCCGTTGTAGAGGGGGATGCGGGGCGGGGCCAGGTCGCGGACGGGGCTGACCTCGGGGTGGCCGTCCATCACCTCGGCCATGACCTGCCCCATGTGCGTGGCCATCTGCACGCCGTGGCCCGCGTATCCCATGGAGTAGTGGACGCCGTCCTCGGTCTGCCCGGCGTGCACGATGCGGTCCATCGCGAAACCGACGGAGCCGCCCCACACGTACTCGACCTTCGTCCGGGCGAGTTGGGGGAAGATCTCGCACATCTCACGGAACAGAACGGCCCCGCTCTTCTTGTCCGAGGTGGGGTCGGACGGCGCGAAACGGGCACGGCCGCCGAACAGCAGCCGGTTGTCCGGGGTGAGCCGGAAGTAGTGGCAGACCTGGTTGGAGTCGACGAGGAGGCGGCCCTTCGGGATGATCTCCCGGGCGAGCTCCTCACCGAGCGGCTCGGTCACGATGATGAAGCTGCCCACGCTGACCTGCTGGCGGCGCAGCCACGGGAAGTTCTTGTCGGTGTAGGCGTCGGTGGCCATCATGACCTGCCCGGCGCGGATCACACCGCGCTCGGTGCTGACCTCGAACCGGTCGGCGGCGGTACGGCGCACGCCGATGGCCGCGTTGCGCTCGTGGATCTCGACACCGGTGCGCTCGCACGCCTCGGCCATACCGCGTACGAAGCGGCCGACGTGCAGTGCGGCGCTGAACGGGTCGAGCAGGCCGCCGTGGTAGGCGTCGGATCCGATCTCGGAACGCAGCTCGGACTTACCGATCAGGGTGGTCTCGTGTCCGAAGTACTTGGCCAGGTCGCGCTGTTGGGCCTTCTTGCTCTCGAAGTGCGCGGGGCGGGACGCGAGGCCCAGGCGTCCGACGCGGCGGAACTGACAGTCGATGGACTCCTCGTTCACGAGCCGCTCGACGGTGTCCACGGCCTCGCCGTAGGAGTTGTACATCTCGCGGGCCCGTTCGAGTCCGTACCGGCGGATGGCCTGGCGTACACCGATGGTGAAGCCCAGGTTGGCCATGCCGCCGTTGCGGGCGGAGGCACCGGAGCCGATCTGGCCCTTCTCGACAAGGGTGACGCGGGCGCCCTTGCGGGCGGAGTGGAGGGCGGTGGACAGACCCGTCAGGCCGGCGCCGACGACCACCAGGTCGGTGTCCTCGGTCAGCGGCTTGCCGGACCGGTCGGGAAACACCCCAGCGGTTTCGATCCAGTAGGGAATCGTCTTCATTTCGGGTCCTCTGCGGGGAGTTTCGAGGTGGCTCAGGTGAGGGGTTCGACGGGGAGGACGTTCTGGCCGCCTCGGTGGCCGCCGAGTTTGCGGACGAGGGCGACCAGGGCGAGGGCGAGGATGGCCAGGGCGATGAGGACCGCGCTGACCGCGGTGACGGTCGGGTCGACGTCGAACTGCAGCGCGTTGAAGACCAGGACCGGCAGGGTGCGGGTGTCGGGGGTCGACATGAACTGGGCGATGAAGAACTCGTCGAAGCTGGTGATGAACGAGAACACCGCGGCGGCGATCAACCCGGGTGTGGCCAGGGGGAAGGTGATGCGCCGGGCGATGGTGAGGCGGCTGGCGCCCATGCTGGCCGCCGCGTCCTCCAGCCGTTCGTCGATGCCCCTCAGCGTGGAGATCATGATGAGGATGGCGATGGGCGCGGCGAGCACGGTGTGGCCGAGGGCGATTGCCAGCGGGCTGCCGAGCATGCCGACGGGTTCGAAGAAGAGGAACAGGCCGAGGGCGATGACTACTTGGGGGATGAGCAGCGGGGCGAGGACGAGACCGTAGACGGCTGCGTGCAGGGGCAGTCGGCCGCGGGCCAGGGCGGTGGCGGCGGTGGCGCCCAGGATGAGGGAGAACACGGTGGTGAGGGCGGCGATGAGGCTGGACAGGGCGATGGAGGTGGCCCAGTTGCCGCCGGGCGCGGCCATCTGCTCGTACCAGTGGGTGCTGTACTCCTTGGGCGGGAAGGTGCCGATGCCGTCGGCGCCGAAGGACGTGACCAGGATGATGACGATGGGCATCGCCAGGAAGAGCAGGATCGCGGTGGCGCTGATCGCGCGGCCGATGTGTCCGGCCCGGGTGGCGGGCAGTTCCATCATGAGCTGCTCCTTCGTGCGTGTGCCTTGGCGCGGCGGAGCTTGGCCAGGCCGAGCACGCCCAGCCCGGCGAAGGTGAGCAGGAGCAGGATGACGCCGAAGGCGGCGGCCGAGTTCCACTGGTCCTGCTTCATCACCTGCTGGTCGATCAGCGCCGCGACGACGGTCTGTTTGGCGCCGCCCATCAGCGCGGGGGTGATGTAGTAGCCCAGGCAGAGGATGAAGCTGAGCAGCCCCGCGGTGCCGATCCCGGCCGCGACCAGCGGCAGGTAGATCCTGCGGAAGATGGTGAACCGGCTCGCGCCGAAGCCTGCCGCCGCGGCCAGGAGCCGGCCGTCGACGCCCCGCATCACGCCCTGCAGGACGAGGACGGTGTAGGGCAGCATCACCGAAGTGGTCCCGATGACGACACCGGTCTCGTTGTAGAGCAGCGAGAACGGGGCTCCGGGCACGTGCAGGGAAGTCAACAGCGTGTTGATGAGGCCGTGTTCACCGAGCATGATGATCCAGCCGTAGGTGCGTACCAGGGCACTGATGAAGTGCGGCACGACCACGATCAGCATGGCCAGCGCGGCGAAGACGGGCCGCATCCGGGCGATGGCGTGCGCCAGGACGAAACCCACCAGGAGACTGAGTACGGCGGTCTCCGCGGAGATCCGGAGGGTGGAGAGCAGCACGGACAGGTTCACGCCGCTGAGCGCGTCGGCGTACCAGTGCAGGGTGAATCCGCCACTGTCACCCTTGAGACTGAGGGAGAGCACCCCGATGATCGGGTACACGAACAGCACCAGCAGGAACACCGTGACGGGGACGGCGTTGACCAGGGCGATCCGGGAGCGGTGCCCGCGCATCGCGGAAGTTTTCACACGCACCTTGGTGGGTGCGAGAGCGGTGTCGGCCACGACTCACCCTCCGTCCGTGGCGTCGAAGACGCTGACGTCGTCCCGGTCGGCGGTGACACACACCCGTTCGCCGGTGCGCGGCGGGACGGCGGCGGTCTCGATCCGCAGCGGCGGCGTCCCCGGAGCGGCACCGTCCAGGCGGACGGTGATCCGGGTGAGCGAGCCGACATAGACGGCCGTCTCGACCGTGCCGGTACAGCAGCCCTCCTCGGCACCGACCAGGCGCAGCTTGCCCGGCCGTACCGCGGCGCGCACGCTCTGTCCGGGCACGCAGGGATGGGCGCGGGCCGTGAGGACGCCGCCGGTGTCCAGCCGCACCTGGGTGCAGTCGTCTGCTCCACCGTCCTCGACCTTGCCGGTGAGGAAGTTGGCGGCGCCCAGGAAGTCGGCGACGAACGGGGTACGGGGGCGTTCGAACAGGCCGCGTGGGGTGTCGAACTGCTCGATACGGCCGTCCTTCATGATGGCGATCCGGTCCGACAGGACCAGCGCTTCCTCCTGATCGTGCGTGACGTAGATGACGGTCAGGCCGAGTTCGCGCTGGATGGACTTGATCTCGGTCTGCATCTGGTCGCGGAGCCTCTTGTCCAGCGCACCCAGCGGTTCGTCCATCAGGACGATCGGGGGGCGATAGACCAGGACCCGGCACAGGGCGACGCGCTGCTGCTGGCCACCGGAGAGCTCACGGGGCTTGCGGCCGGCGAACTTCGACAGGCCTGCCGCCTCCAGCGTCTCCCCGACCCGGCGGCGGATCTCCGCCTTGTCCACCCCCCGCAGTTGCAGGGGGAAGGCGACGTTCTCGGCGACCGTCATATGGGGGAAGAGCAGGTACTGCTGGAAGACGAAACCGAAGTCACGCTTGCCCGGATTGAGCCGGGTGATGTCATGGCCGTCCACTGCGACGGAGCCGGAGTCGGGTTCGGTGAACCCGGCCAGCATCATCAGGGTGGTCGTCTTGCCGGAGCCCGACGAGCCGAGGAAGGTGACGAACTCACCGGCCGCGATCTCCATGTCCACGCCGTCGACCACCGTCGTCCCGGCGTAGGACTTGCGCAGCCCCGTCACCGACAGCGACTTGCCCGTCGGTGAGGAGGAGTGAGGGGCCAGGGCAGCGGCGAGGTCGTCGGCGGACAGCTTTCCGGCGGTCATGCTCTGGGTCCGCTCAGGCATCGGCCCACTCCTGCCAGCGCTTGGTGACGGCGTCACGGTTCTTGTCCCACCAGGTGGCATCGGCATCGAACCCGGTCTTGAGGTTCTGCGGCGAGGTCGGCAGTGTGGCCAGGACGTCGTCCGAGATCAGTTTGGTTGCCGCCGGGACGACCGGGCCGCCGGTGGGGCTGAGCTTGGCGAACGCCGCCTGCACCTCGGGACGCAGCGAGAAGTCGATCAGCTTGTAGGCCGCGTCCGTGTTGTCCGCGCCCTTCGGGATGCCCCAGCCGTTGGTCATCCTGCGGGCGCCGTTCCACTGGTAGGCGACCGGCTGGCCCTGCTTGATCAGTTCATCCGCGCGGCCACCCCACATGGAGGTCATGACGACCTCCTTGCGGCCGAGCAGGACGGCCGGCAGGGCGCCGGTGTTCCAGAACTTCTTCACATCGCCGCGGATCCGCGACATCGACGCGAACGCCCGGTCCACATCCAGCGGGTACAGCCTGTCCAGCGGCACACCGTCGGCCAGCAGCGCGAACTCCAGCTCCGGCAGGTCGGCGTCCGCGCTCTGCAGCGAGCGGGGGCCGCTGAAGGCGTCCGTGTTCCAGAAGTCGGCCCAGCTCTTCGGGACCCGCTTGAGGCTGTCGGTGCGGTAGGCCATCACACTCGCCCACACGTTCTTGCCGACCGCGTGTTCCGGCAGGTTGTGCTCCGCGATCCCGGCGCCCTTGACACTTTTCAGCCGGTCATGGTCCACCGGCTCCAGACACTCCAGCCCCGCCATCTTCTGGAAGTTCAGCAGTGTGTTGTCCAGCAGGTCCACCTGCGGGCGGCCCTGCTTGACCTGGGCGATGATCTGCGCCGACTGGTAGTTGACCGTCGTGACCGTGATGCCGGTCTCCTTGGCGAACGGCTCGTAGATCGCCTTGGTCAGAGCGTCGTTGTAGGCGCCGCCGCTGTTGCTGACGACGAGCTTCTTCTTACCGCCGCCCGACGAACCGCGGCTGTCGCCGGTGCCCATGAGGGTGCCGCAGCCGGTCACCGCGGTGGCGGCGGCCAGCGCGCCTGCGGTGCGAAGTACGGTTCTGCGGCCTATCCGGTTGGCTTCCATCGGGCGCCTCCTGGTGATGGGTGTGGATTCGGGGGAACGGAAAACGCTGGGGTGGGGGGGGTGGGGGTGTGAGGGTCCTTTGGGGCTGTCCGTGCGGGACGGGGTGCGTCGCGAGTCAGATGCCGAGCATCAGGTTGAGCTCGTCCAGGGACTTCACCGGCACATAGCCGTAGCCGTCGGTGACCGGGTCGTAGCCGCGGTCCAGGAGGATCAGGTTGCGGAAGCCCATGTCGTGCATCGGCATCAGGTCGTAGCGGGTGTGCGAGGAGACGTGCACGAAGTCCTCGGGGGACGCGTCGAGCTGGTCGAGCATGTACTCGAACGCGGCGTACCGGGGCTTGTAGTAGCCGGCCTGTTCCGCGGTGTAGACCGCGTGGAAGTCCGCCCCGAGCCGGGGCACGCTCTGCTCCAGGAAGGAGTCCTCGGCGTTGGAGAAGATCACCAGCTTGTAGTTCTCGCCCATCTTCTTCAGCGGTTCCGGCACGTCGGCGTGCGGGCCCCAGCTGCGCACGCCTTCCGCGAACCGCTTGCCCGCGTCCGGCGCCGCCTTCACACCCCACTTGCGGCAGACCCGCTCGAAGGAGTCCTGGAGCACCTGCTCGTAGGGGTAGTACTCGCCGCAGACCTGGTCGTAGCGGTAGCCGCGGAACTCCCGGACGAACTGGTCCCACTGTTCGGCGGGGATCTGGTCGCCGACGAGCTCACGCGTGATGGGGGTCATCGGCCACTCGATCAACGTGCCGTAGCAGTCGAACGAGACGTACTTCGGGCGGAAGGAGGGATTACTCATGAGGGTGCTCCACTCTTTGCTTCGGGGAACTGGATATGGCCGGTGCGTGCCTTTTTGGGCATGCCCATGACAGAGGTGTCGAGGTGGAGGGGGCGATGCCGTCGACATCGCCGGGGATCAGGCGGCGCCGACTCCTGCCGGAGCGAGGAAGCCGACGGGGTGATCAGTGGTGCCGTCGAGCGCCAGGTCGGCGGCGATCTCTCCCATCGCGGGCGAGAGCTTGAAGCCGCTGCCGGAGAAACCGGCCATGACGATGATGTCGTCCTCGCCGGGGAGATGACCGACGAGCGGGTTTCCGGACTCCGTGTAGCCCTCCATGTAGGCCGACACCCTGATGGGGTCGGGGTTCAGGTCGGGCATGAGTTCGCTGATGAGCTCGTGGAAGGTGCCGAGTTCTTCGGGGCGGACGGTACGGTCGAGCCGTTCGGGCTCGGGCACCGGCAGATGGCGTGCGAAGGAGAGACCGAGCTTGACGGAGATGCCGTCGGGCGACGGGAGCCCGAAGCAGTCGTGGGGTGTGGCGCGCACGAAGGAGGGAGCCCCGCCCGCGAACCAGTCGTGGCGGGTGGGCAGGTGCCAGGAGCAGATCACCCGGCGGACGTCGACGGTTCGTGGGAGGTCCGGGAGCAGTGTGTTGATCCAGGGGCCCACGGTCACCACCGCGGCGTCCACGTGGTCCGTGCCGTGGTCGGTGACGATCTGCACGCCGCCTCCCGCCGCGGGAACGACCTCCCGCACCGGGGTGTAGCGGTTCAGCCGGGCGCCCAGCTGTTCGGCGCGGGTGGCGGCCGCCTGGACCGAAGCCTCGGGCCTGATGATGGCGCCCATCCGGTCGAGTACGGCGGTGTGCCCCTCCGGGAGACGATGCTGCGGGTAGCGACGGGCGAGGGTGTCCCGGTCCAGTACCTCGTGATCCAGACGATGGGTGGCGCTGGAGGAGAGGAGGAGGCGCATGGACAGTGAGGCGGTCTCTCCCATCACGAGGCAGCCGCTGCGGCGTCGCAGCGACCGGCCCGTCTCCGCCTGGAGTTGCTCCCACAGCCCGTCCGCGAGCCGCAGCAGCGGAATGTACCCGGGGTCGCCGAGATGGACGGCTCGGAAGATACGGCTCTCGCCTCCGGCCGCGCCGCGGTCATGACCCGGCGCGTACCGGTCGTAGCCGATGACCTCGGCTCCGCGGGCCGCCAGTCGCCACATGGCCTGGCTGCCCATGCTGCCGGCACCGATCACGGCGACGCGCTTCGGGATACGCATGAGGTCGCTCCTTTCGATGGTGTGGCCCGGGTGGCAGTAGGGCCCCAGAACGGTGCGGACACCGTGTGGACCCTTCCGGTTCGGGTTCCGGTGGGGATGGCGTTCACTTTCGTCCCGGGGGAACCTGCAGGTCAACCCACACTGTGTTCCACCTTGGGGCCTTCTTGAGACGGTCTGTCACTGCGGACGGCCGGACTCCACAAAATGCCGGCACCCTCTTGTAACGGTGAGTGGCCGGTGCGAGGGTGAGCCCGATCCCCTCGGCTGAAAGCACTCCCTATGCCGCCCAGACGTCCCGCAACCGGGCACTTCCCCACCATCGCGGAGGTACTGCGCCTGCCCGTGCTTGCCGAAGGGATGCCGCGCGTGCTGGCCGGTGAGGCACAGCTGGACAGGGCGGTGCGCTGGGTACATGTCACCGAGCTGCTCAACCCCGCCGACTTCCTGGAGGGCGGCGAGCTGGTGCTGACGACCGGCATGCCGTACCCCGAGGACCCCTCCGAGCTGCGGGACTACGTCGACCAGCTCGCCGACGTCGGCGCGGCCGGTCTGATCGTGGAGCTCGGTTACCGGTACCGGAAGGTGCCCGACGAGCTGGTGGCGGCGTGCCGTGCCCGTGAAGTGCCGCTGGTCGAGCTGGCCCGTGGCGTCCGGTTCATCGACGTCACGCAGACGGTGCACGCGCTCATCCTTGACGCCCAGGGAGCCCTGCTGCGGCGCGGGAGGGACATCCAGGACGTCTTCACCGCCCTGACACTGCGGGGCGCGGATCCCGAGGAACTGGTGCACACCACCGCGGAGCTCACCGGAGCCCCCGTGGTGCTGGAGGATCTCAACCACCGGGTCCTGATGTGCGAGCTGCTCGGCCGGCCGTACGAGCCGGTGGTGTCGGCCTGGTCGCGGCGCTCGCGGGCCGCCCCGACGCCGGAGAGGATCACGCCGAGCGGCCCGGAAGGGTGGCTGATCGCGCCGGTGCAGGACCACCACGGGCTGTGGGGGCGGCTGGTCCTGCTGGAGGGCCGGCTGAACGCCGAGCCCGACCCGGAACACGTCCTGGTGCTGGAGCGTGCGGCGGTCGCGCTGACCATGGCGCGCCTGGCCGGGCCGGCCTGGTGGGAGCGCCGGGCCCACCGCTCCGTACTGCGGGACCTGTACGAACGGCGCTTCCGCTCCCCCGCGGACGCGCGCGCCCGCGCCGAGGCACTGGGGCTCCCGGCCCTCGGGCACCGGCTCTTCGCCGTGGTCATCCGCCACACGTGCACCGGCACCGAGGGTGAGCACCTCGACGAACGTATCGCGAAGGCGCTGGCGCATACCGGCGTCCGCGCTCTGATCGGCGAGACGGCCCCTGGCCGGATCGGCGTACTTCTGGCACTGGCACAGGCGAGCGCCTGGCAGCCGGTCGCCGAGCGGATCGGCCGTCTGACCCGGGAGGAGCTTGGACCGGAGGCCGTCGTCGCCGTCGGTCCCGGGGTGACCGACCTCGCCGGGATCGCCCGGTCGTGGCAGGAGGCCGAGCAGACGGCCGAGGCCATCACACCGGCCTCCCCGGAGCGGTGGTTCTACGTCCCCGCCGACGTCCGGCTGCCGGAGTTGCTGGGCGTCCTGCGGGAGGACACCCGTCTTCAGCGGTACGCGGAACGGCAACTGACCCGCCTCATCGAGCACGACGATCGCAACAGTGGCGATCTGCTCCAGGCACTGCGCGCCTATCTGGCGGCGGCCGGGAACAAGTCGGTTGCGGCGAAACTCGCCGGCATGTCCCGGCAGGCGTACTACCAGCGCCTCCACACCATCGAACGGCTCCTCGGCTGCGACCTGGAATCAGGTCTGCAGCGCACGTCCCTGCACGTCGCGGTACTGGTCCTGGACGCGCGCGAAGCAGCTGTTCCCGGCGCGTGACGGGCACGCCGGTCGTCAGAGAGAGGGCGCGGGAGTGCCCGGTGAGCGGTGGGCGGCGTCGTCCCTGCCGCCCACCGAGGGGGAGACGGCTCAGAGAAGCCCGATCAGCTTGTCGGTGAATTCGGCGGTGCTCGCGGTTCCGCCCAGGTCACGGGTGCGGATATCGGTCTTGGCCAGGACCGAGGCGATCGTGTCCGTGATGTCCCTGGCCGCGGCGGGATGGCCGAGGTGGTCGAGCATCATGGCTGCGGACCAGATCGCGCCCAGCGGGTTGGCGATGCCCTGGCCCGCGATGTCGGGCGCGACGTACAGAGCCGAGGCCGCACGGTTGAACCCCCCACGATCGACAATCGCAAGGAAGTACTCCAGCTGCCGAATGTCCATACGCGCCCTCTGTCCCTCAATGCACTTCACCGAGTATCCGCAGCAGGTCAGTTCCCGCGCCCAGAGCCAGGCCGATACGCTCGCCATGATCGATCCGGACAACCTGCGTTCTGAGGCCGGCTCGGACGTGGGTGATGGATCAGACCATTCGACAGGGAGAGTGCAGTGACCGTTCTCGACGGGATCCTCGCGGGAGTTCGCGAAGACCTGGAACAACGCAAGAGCGCGACGCCGTTGGCGGAGTTGCGCTCCCGGGCAGCGGACGCGGCACCAGCGCTTGACCCCTTGCCCGCTTTCCGCGCGCCCGGGGTGTCCATCATCGCCGAGGTGAAGCGAAAGAGCCCCAGCAAGGGCGCGCTGGCGGACATCCCCGACCCTGCGTCCCTCGCGGCCCAGTACGCGGCCGGCGGTGCCGCAGCGATCAGCGTGCTCACCGAGAACAGGCGGTTCGGCGGCTCTCTCGCCGATCTGGACGCCGTACGTGCCCGGGTCGATGTGCCCGTCCTGCGCAAGGACTTCATCGTCGACCCCTACCAGCTGTGGGAAGCTCGCGCACACGGCGCCGATCTTGCGCTTCTCATGGTCGTGTCGCTGGACGACAGCCAGCTCAAGGACTTGATGGGGCTCTGCGAAGAGTTGGGTCTCACGCCGCTCGTGGAGGCGCACACGGCCGACGAAGTGCGGCGCGCTGCCGCCGCGGGAGCTGAGCTTCTCGGCATCAACGCGCGGGACCTGACAACGCTGGACGTGAATCGCACCGTGTTCGCCGACCTCGTGACGGGCATCCCCGAAGGCACGGTCAGGGTCGCGGAATCAGGAGTGACGGGCCCGAAGGACGTCGCGGAGTACCGCGGTTGGGGAGCCGACGTGGTGCTGGTCGGCGAGGCACTGGTCCGCTCGGGGGACCCGAGCACCGCCGTGCGCGAGTTCATCGGGGCCGCCGGGGCGTGATCACCTCGTGTGAGATCCGGGAGCCCGGCGACAGCCGGCCGGGCTCGGATCTCATCGCGGCTCGGGCTCGGGCTCGGGCTCGGTGAGGGTCTGTGCGCACCAGATCGTCTTGCCGTCGGTGGTGTGCCGGGTACCCCACCCCTGGGTGAGCTGGGCGACGAGCAGCAGGCCCCGGCCGCCCTCGTCGAAGGCGCGCGCCCGGCGTAGGTGCGGTGCGGTGTTGCTGGCGTCGGACACCTCGCAGATCAGGGAGGTGTCGCGAATCAGCCGCAGCCTGATCGGGGGCTCGCCGTATCTGATGGCGTTGGTGACCAGCTCGCTGACGACCAGTTCGGTGACGAACGACGCCTCCTCCAGGCCCCAGGCCTCCAACTGGTCGAGGGAGAACTTCCTGGCGCGCGGCACCTGCGCGGGGTCGGGTTCGACGGCCCAGTCGGCGACATGCTGGGGATCCAGCGCGTGAGTGCGAGCGAGCAGCAGGGCGGCGTCGTCGGTGCGGCGTTCGAGAAGCATGGCGTCCATCACCGTGTCGCAGAGGCCCTCCAGTGAGGTTGCCGCATGGTTGAGGACCCGCAGCAGTTCGGCGATCCCCTCGTCGACGTCGCGCTCGCGGTTTTCCAGCAGTCCGTCGGTGTAGAGGGCGAGGAGGCTGCCCTCGGGCAGTTCGAGTTCGGTGGCCTCGAAAGGCAGCCCGCCAATGCCGAGCGGTGGTCCCGGCTGTGCGGGTGCCGGGGTCCTGGTGCCGTCCGGGGAGATGATCAGCGGCAGCGGATGACCTGCGCTGGCCAGCGTGAAGCGGCGGGAGACCGGGTCGTAGACGGTGAACAGGCAGGTGGCCCCGAACTCGCCGGTCGGCTGGAAGTGGCCGGCGGGCTGCAGGTCGCTGGCGAGGTGGATGACCAGGTCGTCCAGGTGGGTCAGCAGCTCGTCCGGCGGCAGGTCCACGTCGGCGAGCGTGCGGACCGCCGTACGCAACCGGCCCATGCTGGCCGCGGCGTGCAGGCCGTGACCGACCACGTCGCCGACGACCAGGGCGACCCGGGCACCGGAGAGCGGAATGATGTCGAACCAGTCACCGCCCACCTCCGCGTCGGTCCCGGCGGGCAGGTAGCGGGACGCCACGTCGACCGCCTCCTGGATCGGCGGCCCCTGCGGAAGCAGGCTGCGTTGCAGGGTCAGCGCGGTCGTGCGCTCGCGCGAGTACCGGCGGGCGTTGTCGATGGCGACGGCTGCCTTGGCGGTCAGCTCTTCGGCGAGGATCAGGTCGTCGGCGGTGAAGGCCTCGGGCCGGTCGCTGCGGGAGAACGCGACGACGCCGAGCAGCGCGCCGCGGGCCCGGAGCGGCACGGTGATCCGGCCGGTCAGTCCGTCCGCGGCGATGGACGCGTCGACCAGCGGGTTGCCCGGCGGCCAGTGGGCCGGGTCGGCGGCGAGCCCGGGCCCGAAGGCCCATTCGCCACCCTCGCCCGGTTCGGTTGCGAGCTGAACCGTGGATCTGCCGCTGGCCATGCAGCGGACGGCGACGGAACCGGGAGCGTGACTGACCGGCACCGGGAGCCCGGGAGCCCGGTCGGTGTCACCCGTCGCGCTGTGCTGGGCGGCGCGACTGAACACGATGCCTTCGCCGGAGACGGAGGTGGGAGAAAGAGGCGGTTCCTCTCCGCGCAGCACCTCGTCGAAGAGGTCCACGGTGACGAGGTCGACGAATCCCGGTACGGGGGTCCTGGCCAGTTCCTGGGCGGTGCCGATCACGTCGAGTGTCCGGCCGATGCCACGACTGGCCTCGTTGAGCATGAGCAGGCGCTGCCTGGCCCAGTACTCGGCGCTCATGTCGAATCCCCAGTTGGCGACCCCGCGGACCCTGCCCTCCGCATCCCGGACGGGCCAGATGCTGGTGGCCCAGGCGTTGGCGTAGTCACTGCCGAGCGGGCGGAAGACGGTGATGAGACGTGCGGGCTTGCCCGTCCTTGCCACTTCGGAGAGCTGGTCGGTGTAGGGCTTGTCGTCCCTTTCGGGAAACAGCTCGCGGTCGAATTCGGGAAACAGCTCGCGGTACTTCTTACCGAGCACTTGCTCCTCGGAGTGCGCTATCACCCGGCCCGAGGAGGCGTTGATCCATAGAAACCGCAGCTCAGGGTCGTAGACGCCCAGAGCGAAGGGGCACTGTTCGAAGGCCAGGTCGGCGATCACCGGGCGGCATTCCCAGCACTGGACGGTCACCGCATGGCCCAGCGCCCGGCCGTCGGCGCCGAACAGAGGGTGAGCCGACACCATGGCGTCCACCGTGGAGCCGTCCCGGTGACGCAAGGGGATGAGCCCCGTGTCGTCGGCGCCGCTCCCGTAGCTCTCGGGGAAGCCGGGTGGTGGGGGAGCGGCCAGCAGGTCGGTCACGGGGCGCCCGACGGTGTCCTCCGCCGTCCAGCCCAGCAGCAGCCGCCCGCTCTCGCTCCAGCCGCTCACTACGCCGTCCGGGTCCACCACAAGCGCGGCAGCGCGGGCATCGTGCTTGCCGGCCATGTCCACGCGCCTCGCCTCCGTCCGGACAGCTGTGCCCGCCAGGGCTGGTTTCCAGCCGCGAATTCCAGCCTAGGTCCGCATCTGCTTCACGGCGCTCCGGCCGGTGCGTGCCCGGCCGCCGGGTGCGGGACCGAGCGGGGCGGGCGCCTGCGCCTGCGCCCAAGAGACCGGCGGACCGGGGTTCGCCAACCCCGGTCCGCCGCACGGCCTGGTCGACAAGGCCGCGTACCAGCTCTCCGACGCTGAGTCGGGGTCGAGCCGCACCACATCAGGAGCCGGATGTCCCGTAGCCGGGTCTGTGGTGCTCCTTGGCGGCCGGTGGCGTCACCAGCTCATCGGCAGACCGGCGATGAACGAGGTGAGCCGGTCGGCGATGAGCCGGTCGTCGTGGGCCGAGTAGTGCCAGTCGCAGCCGAGGAAGTCCAGGCCCGAGTCGTCGAGGGACCAGTAGCGGACCCGGCTGTCGCCGGCGTCGTTGCGCGCCTTGACCACCTGCTGGACATGGCCGGCGTACTGGCTGGCGCCTATCGCCACGATGGTCGTGCCGGCCCCGTAGCGCGTGCGCAACTTCTGGATGAAGTCGCCGTAGGCGCTGCGGTAGGCGGCAGCGAGGCTCTCCGGCGTCCACGGCTCCCCGGGGTTGACGGCGGTCGAGAAGTCGTTGGTGCCGAGGTTGATCACCACGAGCCGGGGCCGCCAGGTGCCCGGGTTCTGCCAGACGTCGCCGGACACGTTCAGCAGGGCACGGTCGTAGAAGGTCCGGTACGTGACGTCCGACGAACCTCCGTTGTAGTTGCGCACCATGCCAAGGCCCGAGTAGCCGTTGATCTGGTAGTCGGCGTTCAGCTGCCGGGCGGTGAGGGCGCCGTAGCTCACGTCGGAGTTGGTGTTCCGCTTGAGCTGGTCCCAGGTGCAGGTGCGCGAGGTCGAGAGGTTGCCGTAGCCCACCGTGAGTGAGTCGCCGATGAACTCGATCTGGCGGTTGCGGGCGGCCGGTTTGCTCAGTACGGCACCGCCGGGCGCGGCGACGAAGCCTCCGAAGGTGCTGGTGTCGCCCGGGGTGTCGTTGCGCTTGACGAGCCGGACGGTGTGCGCGCTGTTCGACAGGCCGTTGATCCAGTGCGTGGTGTTGCCGGGCGTGACGAGCGTGGCGACGGTGGCTCCGTCGATCTGGACGTCGTAGTCGGCGGCCGAGTCGCCCAGCACGATGCCCACGCCGGTGCCGCTGACGCGGCCCTCGAAGTACACGCCGGGCCAGCCGTACTGCACGGTGTTCCCGGCGTCCTTGACCCGCCCCGCGGTGTGCACCTGCGCGAGCACTCCTGTCGTGCGGACCAGTTGCCACTGCTGGTTGGCCGCGCCCCGGTCGGTGAACTGTACGACCTTGGCTCCGTCCGCGGTCGAGGCGTTGTCGACCTCGACGGCCTTGCCGCTGTTGCGGTTGAGCAGACGGACGTAACCGTCCGGGGCATCGGCCAGCCGGAACTGCTGGTTGGTGCCGCCCGCATCACTCCACTGGACGATGTCCGCGTGGTCGGCGCTGGAGTAGTTCAGGACGTCCAGCACCTTGCCGGAGTGCTGCGCCTTCAGCCGGTAGTAGCCACCACCCGAGTCGACGAACCGGAACCGCTGGTTGGCTCCGTCATGGCGGGTCCACTGCGACAGGGCCGCCCCATCGCCGGTGCTTCCTCCCGACACGTCGAGCGCCTTGCCGCTGCCACGGTTGACCAGCACGTATGACGCGTTCGTGTCCACGGTGGCCGCCTGCGCCCTCCCGGCGGCACCGAGCCCGGTCAGGAGCGCCACCAGTAAGGCGGTCACCGTGAGCAGCACCCCCGTACGCCTCCCACGGCCCCACCGGGACGCACCTAATGTCATATGCATGCCATCTCCCTGAATTCGTGTCCCTTCACCGAGTGTGGCCACCCGTCCCCCGGGACACGAGCCCCGCGACAGGCACATTCGCGTCGAAGTCCGAACCGTTGGGCCGTCGTCGCTGTTGCAGGTCCGTCAGCGGCAGCGGGCTCCGTCGGCTACTGCGCGGTGAAGGCCCACAGCAGGTTGGTGCTGCTGCCGTAGGTCCACTGCTTGGTGTTGGAGCCGGAGTCGACGTTGCCGCCGCCGTCGAGGACCAGGCCGGTGGTGCGGTTGGCGATCGAGTAGCGCTCCCCGCCGCGGTGGGTGATGGTCCACTGCTGGTTGCTGCTGCCGTTCCAGGCGGCCTGTCTGGCCGGGGAGCCGTCGGCGGTGGCGCCCCAGCCGTCGGCGACCATGCCGTTCGTGCGGTTGACCAGCCTGTAGTAGCCGCCGCTGACAGCCTCCGCATGCCACTGCAGGTTCGAACTGCCGTCCCAGGACCACTGCTTGAGGTTGGAGCCGGAGTCGACGTTGCCGCCGCTGTCCAGGGCGAGGCCGTTGGTGGCGTTGGTGATCCGGAAGTACGTCGCCGGGTTGAACTGGACCTTCAGTGAGGTGATCTGGTCATTGTTGCCGGTGACCCTGAGGTCGGGGTTGTCGGCGGTGAACGTCCAGGAGGTGCCGGTGAAGTTGTCTCCGGTGTAGCCGATCACCTGGTAGCCGGGGGCCAGCCGGAGGGAGGAAAGGGTGCGCGTGGCCAGCCCGGCCGCGGTCAGGTCGGTCGCGGTGTAGTCGCCGAGGGCGAGCACGGCGTAGCCGCCGGTGTAGTTGACGTCCTTGAATGCGAGGGCGTCGGCCAGCGGCCGCAGGCCGGGGATGGTGCCGGAGAAGTTGAGCTTCAGGACGTAGGCGTTGGCGCTGTACGGCGCGGAGGACGGCAGGGTGACCGTGAGGCCGGAGGCGTTCTGGGCCGGGGTGGGCAGGTCGATGTAGGTGTCGGCGGTGGTGCCGAGGAGCTTCACCGAGGTCAACGAGGAGAGGTTGATCCGGTCCGAGCTGAGGGTCTTGATCGTCAGCGAGCTGCCGGGCCAGCCCAGGACGGTGGCGTACAGGACGTTGTTCGCCTTGTTGCGGGTGAAGCGGATGTCCTGCGCGGTGCCGGCCGTCGGCCTGGTGAACGCACCGCCGCCCATCTTCGTCGGGCCCTCGCCGTACGCCGTCCAGGCGCGGGTCGCGTACACCGACTCGCCGAAGCGCTTCAGGTGGTCTCCGATACCGAGCAGGATGTCCTTCTGCGCCTGGGGGATGGTGCCGTCGGCCATCGGTGCGATGTTCAGCAGCACGTTGCCGTTCTTGCTGACCCGGTCGATGAACGAGTGCAGCATCTGCTGGACCGTGTAGTAGCCGATGCCCTGGGTGTAGCACCAGCTGCTGCTGGAGATGCTGTCGTCGGTCAGCCAGTACGGCGTGGTGAGGTCGGCCGGGCCGCCGCGCTCGTAGTCGAAGACCTCGCCCTTGCCGTTCATGCCGTCCTTGTAGGTGGCGACGACTTCACGGCCCCAGCTGTTGGCCTGGTTGTAGTAGTAGGACAGGAAGTTCAGGCGCTGGGTCTCGTCGACGGCGTCCAGCTTGAAGTCCTGCCACAGGATGTCGGGCTGGGAGCGGTCGATGACCTCCTTTAGTTTGTCGTACCAGAGCTGGTTCTCCGCGGCCGGGCCCAGCTGCCCGTAGAGCTTCTTGAGGGTGGGGTCCGTCTGGGCGGGGGCGAATTCGTAGAAGCCGTTGAAGTGGTAGGCGTGGTGCATGGCCACCAGTAGCTTCAGGCCCCTGGCGCGGATGGCCGTGGAGAACAGCCGCAGCAGGTCAAGACCGGGGCCCTTGTCCACCGAGTTCCACTCGTTGACCTGGCTGTCCCACATCGAGAAGCCGTCATGGTGCTCGGCGACCGGACCGGCGAACCTCGCGCCCGCGTCGACGAACAGCTGCACCCACTCGTCGGGGTCGAACTTCCCGCCGGCCGACTTCAGCTTCGGCGCGAACTTAACGAAGTTGCCCGCCAGGTCCTGTGCCCCGTTGATGAAGTTGTGGTACGGCCATGCCGAGGGCTGGCCGTAGGTCGCGATGTGGTGCTGGTTGGCGTTGTTCCCGCTCTCGTACATGTTGCGCGGGTACCACTCGTTGCCGAAGGCGGGGACGCTGAAGACGCCCCAGTGGAAGTAGATCCCGAACTTCGCGTCCTGGAACCACTCCGGAGCCGGCGGGTGCTGGTCGACCGAGTTCCAGTCGGGCGTATACGTGCTGGGCGCCGCCTGGGCGACGCCGGCGCTGAACACACCTCCGGCAACGGCCGCCGCAGCCACACAGGTGGCGCCGGCCAGGAAACTGCGCCTGTGGATCGAACTCGACATGTACACATCCCTAAAGCGGAAGAGGGCTGGGCGAATTGCAGGGCCACGCATGAAGGTCGGTCATGTCGCCATGGGATGTCAACCAGCGTGCAGGGATGAAAGTGCCCATCACCTTGGGTGAATTGCCTGGTGTGATGTGTTCTGAGGCGCATTGCGAACACGTAAACATGGCATGTCTTGTGGGTGCTTCATGATCAGTGCATCCCATCAAGGGTCGATCATTGATGGGATGGATCTTTCGCCGGAGAGCGCCACCCCTCTGCGTGGATGCCTGTGAACTGGCCTTTTGCTGTGATGCATGCAAGGGGGCTGGACATGTCACCGATAGCCCTCTATAAACATCCCATCTCTACTGCGGCGACACACGGCTGTCGCCGAGGCGAAACATCCACCGCTAACGGGACCAGCGCGAGGAAGTACCGATGAGACTCAGAACCGCCCTCTGTTCCGCCGTTTCCGCCCTGTCCGCACTGGCGCTGCTCAGCGCGTGCAGCAACGCTTCCACCACCTCGTCGGACGGCAAGCCGCTGATCGGCGTCGACTACCCGCGCTCCGACACCGACTTCTGGAATTCGTACATCAAGTACACGCCGGAGTACGCCAAGGAGCTCGGCCTCTCCCTCAAGACCACCAACTCGCAGAACGACGTCGCCAAGTTGACCGCCAACGCGCAGACGTTCATCAGTCAGGGCGTCAAGGGCCTGGCGATGGCCCCGCAGGACACCGCCGCCATCGCGCCGACGCTGGCGCAGCTGGAGGCGAAGAAGATCCCGGTCGTCACCGTGGACACCCGCCCCGACACCGGCAAGGTCTACATGGTCGTCCGCGCCGACAACCGCGCGTACGGCGAGAAGGCGTGCCAGTACCTGGGCACCAAACTCGGCGGCAAGGGCAAGGTCGTCATGCTCCAGGGCGGCCTGGACTCCATCAACGGCCGTGACCGCACCGAGGCGTTCAACGACTGCATGAAGAAGAACTACCCCGGCATCAAGGTGCTCGGCGAGGCCACCAACTGGGACGGCGCCGTCGCCGCGCAGAAGCTCCAGACGGACCTGACGGCCAACCCGGACATCAAGGGCGTCTACATGCAGTCCAGTTTCGCGCTGGCCGGCACGCTCCAAGTGCTCAAGCAGAAGGGCCTGTTGGTCGACCCGTCGGACAAGAAGCATGTGTTCGTCGTGTCCAACGACGGCATCCCCGAGGAACTGAAGTCCATAGGCGAGGGCAAGATCGACGCCACCGTCTCCCAGCCTGCCGACCTCTACGCCAAGTACGCCCTGTACTACCTCAAGGCCGCGATCGACGGAAAGACGTTCAAGCCCGGCGAGACCGACCACGACAGCACGATCATCCAGGTTCGTGAGGGCCTCCTGGAGGACCAGCTCTCCGCCCCGCTGGTCACCGCCGACGGCGGCACCTACGGCGGCGTCCCCAGCGTCAAGAGCGACGACAAGTCGCTGTGGGGCAACAACCTCGGCTGATCCCCCGTCCGGCATGCAACGGCTCACGAGTACAAGGCGGTTGAGATGAGCGACGGGGAGCGAGCAGTCACCCCCGCGCCCGCCCCGGCGGACGGCGGGCGGGTCCCGGCAGGCCCGCCCGTCGTCGAGGCGACGGGCATAGTCAAACGATTCGGTCCGACAGTGGCCCTGAACGGCGCCCGGATCACCATCCGGCCCGGTGAGACCCACGCGCTCGTGGGCCGCAACGGGGCCGGCAAGTCGACCCTGGTGTCGGTCCTCACCGGCCTTCAGGCCCCCGACGAGGGAACGGTGACGTTCGGCGGCCGGCCGGCCCCCCGGCCCGCCGACCGCGACGCCTGGCGGCAACGCGCGGCCTGCGTCTACCAGAAGTCGACGATCATCCCCACGCTGACCGTCGCGGAGAACCTCTTCCTGAACCGGCACGACCACGGACGCAACCGGCTGATCAGCTGGCAGGCCACCCGCCGCCGCGCACAGGACCTGCTGTCGACGTGGTCGGTGGACGTCGACCCGCAGACCCCTGCCGGTGAACTGAGCGTCGAGCAGCGGCAGTTCGTCGAGATCGCCCGGGCGCTGTCCTTCGGGGCGCGGTTCATCATCCTCGACGAGCCGACCGCCCAGCTCGACGGGACGGCGATCAACCGGCTCTTCGACCGCATCCGCGACCTGCAACGCCAGGGCGTGACGTTCCTGTTCATCAGTCACCATCTGCAGGAGGTCTACGAGATCTGCGACATGGTGACGGTGTTCCGCGACGCGCGGCACATCCTGACCGCGCCGGTCGCGGAGCTCCCCCGCACCGAACTCGTCGCCGCCATGACGGGGGAGGCTGCGGCCGACCGGCAAGGGGAACGGGCGAGCACCCTCGACCCCGCTGCCACGGCCGCACTGAACGTCAGCGCTCTGCGCGGCGACGCGTACGACGACGTCAGCTTCCGGATCGGGACCGGCGAGATCGTCGGCCTCGCGGGCGCCGCGGGCAGCGGACGTACCGAGGTCGCCGAGACCGTCGTAGGGCTGCGGGCGGCAGCGGCGGGCGAGGTGGAGATCGCCGGGCGGCGGCCCCGGCCGGGCAGCGTGCCCGCGGCGCTCGCCGCCGGCGCCGGGTTCGTGCCCCAGGACCGGCATCACCAGGGCTTCGTTCCCGACATGTCGATCGCGGACAACGCCACCCTGTCCATCCCCAAGCGGCTCGGCTCCCACGGGTTCCTGAGCCGCAGCCACCGGGACCGGCTCGCCGAGGGCATGATCGAGAACCTGGCGATCAAGACCCCCGGCCCCGGACTGCCGGTCTCCGCCCTGTCCGGAGGCAACCAGCAGAAGGTCGTCATGGCCCGCGCCCTGGCCGACGATCCGAAGCTGCTGGTCCTGATCAACCCGACCGCGGGCGTGGACGTGCGCTCCAAGGAGTTCCTCCTCGGCAAGGTCGAGGAGACCGCGCAGACCGGCACCGGAGTGCTCATCGCCTCCGACGAACTCGACGACCTGCGCATGTGCGACCGGGTCCTGGTGATGTTCCAGGGCCGAGTGACGACAGAGATCGCCCGCGGCTGGCACGACCACGACCTCGTGGCCGCGATGGAAGGAGTGGACCTCAATGCCTGAAACCGTCCTCGCGGACACCGCCGCGGCCAAGGGCACGGAACCCGAGGCCAAGCGGACCGTGCTGCTCGGCGGCCGGATACCCCTGGCGCGCCTGCGCGACCTCGCGCTCGTCCCGGCCATCGTGGTCATCGCGGTCGTCGGCCAGATCGTCAACCCGGTCTTCCTGCAGGCGGACAACCTCATCAACGTCCTGCAGACCATGTCCGAGATGGCCCTGCTGGTCCTCGCCCAGACGATGATCCTGATCGTCAAGAAGATGGACCTGTCGCTGGAGTCCACCATGGGTCTCGCGCCCGGTGTGGCCGCCTGGCTGGTGGTGCCGACCGGCGCGGGACACGGCCTCGGCCTGCTGCCCGGCGCCTGGGCGATTCCCGTCACGCTCGCCGTGGGCGTACTCGTCGGCGTGGTCAACTCCCTGCTGATCATCCGCTTCGGCCTCAACGGCTTCATCGTCACCCTCGGCATGCTCATCGTCCTGCGCGGTGTCCTGACCGGCATCTCGGGCGGCCAGACCTTCTTCCAGCTGCCGGAGTCGATGCTCTACCTGGGCACGGTGCAGTGGTTCGGGATGCCGGCCTCCATCTGGCTCTGCCTCACCCTGTTCGCCGTCGCCATCGTCGTCCTCGGCTGGACCAGCTTCGGCCGCTCGCTCTACGCGATCGGCGGGAACGTCGACGCGGCGAAGGCGGCAGGCATCCGCACCGACCGGGTGCTGTGGGTCGTCATCGTCACCGGCAGTGTGCTCGCCGCGCTCGCCGGACTGATGCTCTCCGGACGCCTGGCCTCGGTCGCCTCCGCTCAGGGCAACGGCTACATCTTCACCGTGTTCGCCGCCGCCGTCATCGGCGGGATCAGCCTCAACGGCGGCAAGGGCACCATGTTCGGGGCGTTCTGCGGCATCCTGCTGCTCTTCATGATCCAGAACGTGCTCACCCTGGGCGGTGTACCCGCGCAGTGGATCGGAGCCCTCAACGGTCTGATCATCCTGGTCGCCCTCGCCATCTCCCGCATCACAGGCGGCAAGGTCCAGGAGTGATCCGCGCGGCCGTCGCCGCCGGACCTCTCACCACCACCGCACCTTTCCGTCGCAGCGGGCCCGTGTGCCCCGCCTGCCCCTCAGGAGTTGCCGCAATGTCCTCCACCGTGTCCCCCCTATCGGCATCTGCCCGCATCACCGCCCTGGACGTCCTCGACGTACGCTTCCCGACGTCCGAGCACCTGGACGGGTCGGACGCGATGAACCCCGAACCCGACTACTCCGCCGCCTACGTCGTCCTGCGCACCGACGCCGGCGACGGCCTGGAGGGCCACGCCCTGGCCTTCACCACCGGCCGCGGCAACGACGTCCAGGCCGCCGCCATCGCGGCCCTCGCCCCACACGTGGTCGGCCTCTCGGTGGAGGAGGTTTGCGGCGACCTCGGCGCGTTCTCCCGCTCCCTCGTCCACGACCCCCAACTGCGCTGGCTCGGCCCGGAGAAGGGTGCCATCCACATGGCCACCGGCGCGGTCGTCAACGCCGCGTGGGACCTCGCCGCCAAGCGCGCAGGCAAGCCCGTCTGGCGCTTCCTCGGCGAGATGTCGCCGGAAGACCTGGTCGCCCAGGTCGACTTCCGCTGGCTCAGCGACGCCCTCACCCCCGAGGACGCCCTGGAGATCCTGCGCCGCGCCGAACCCGGCCGCCAGGAACGCATCGCCCGCCTCCTGGAGCGCGGTTACCCCGCCTACACCACCACCCCCGGCTGGCTCGGCTACTCCGACGAGAAACTGGCCCGCCTGGCCCGCGAGGCCGTCGCCGACGGCTTCACCCAGATCAAGCTGAAGGTCGGCGCGGACCTGGAGGACGACGTACGCCGTATGCGCACCGCCCGCGAGACGGTCGGCGACTCCATCCGCATCGCCGTGGACGCCAACCAGCGATGGGACGTCCAGCCCGCGATCGACTGGATGCGCGAACTGGCCCCCTACGACCCGTACTGGATCGAGGAGCCCACCTCCCCCGACGACATCCTCGGCCACGCGGCCGTCCGCAAGGCCCTCGCCCCCATCAAGGTCGCCACCGGCGAACACATCGCCAACCGGGTCGTCTTCAAGCAGCTCCTCCAGGCCTGCGCGGTGGACATCGTCCAGATCGACTCCGCCCGGGTCGGCGGCGTCAACGAGAACATCGCCATCCTGCTGCTCGCCGCGAAGTTCGGCGTGCCGGTCTGCCCGCACGCCGGCGGGGTGGGCCTGTGCGAGATGGTCCAGCACCTGTCGATGTTCGACTACGTCGCCGTCACCGGCACCACCGAGGACCGCGTCATCGAGTACGTCGACCACCTGCACGAGCACTTCGTCGACCCGGTGCGCATCGCCGACGGCCACTACCTCGCGCCGACACTCCCGGGACTGGGCGCGCAGATGCACGCGGACTCCGTCAAGGAGTACACGTACCCCGACGGCCCCGTCTGGTCCGTCCGTGTCTGAGGTGCCGGACCGCCACGCCGCCGCCGTCGGAATGAAGAAGGAGAGCCCACTTCCGTGCTGCTGACCGAACTACTCCATCCCGGCATCCTCGAAGCCCTGGCCGGCGCCGGTCACGGCGCCCGCGTCCTGCTCGCGGACGGCCACTACCCGGCAAGCACCGCCACCGGTGAGCGCGCCAGGACCGTCCATCTCAACCTGGCGCCCGGCCTGTTGGACGTCACCACCGTGCTCGACGTCCTGTTGCGCGCCCTGCCGGTCGAGTCGGCCCACGTGATGGTGCCGCCGGAGGGCGAACCGGAGCCGCCGGCCATCGCCGAGTACCGCTCCATGCTGGCGCCCGTTCCGGTCGCCACGCTCGGCCGCTTCGAGTTCTACGAGGCCGCCCGCTCGCCCGACCTGGCGCTGGCGATCGTCACTGGCGACACCCGTACCTACGCCAACCTGCTGCTGACCATCGGCGTCCGCGCTGAAGGGACCCTGACGACACGATGACTCTCGCCGTCCGTTACACGTCCGCCCGCACCCTGGACACGGCTCCCGCCAAGCTCTCCCCGCCCGGTCCGGGTGAGGTGGAGCTGGCGCCCGCCTATGTCGGTATCTGCGGCACCGACCTGCACATCTTCCACGGCGACATGGACGCCCGGGTGTCCACGCCCGCCGTCCTGGGACACGAGATGTCCGGCCGTGTCGTCCGCGTCGGCCCGGACGTCGAGGGCTGGGCGCCCGGTGACGCGGTCACGGTGATGCCACTGCGCTGGGACGACACCTGCCCGGCCTGTCTCAAGGGCCACCAGCACATCTGCCAGCACCTCGACTTCATCGGCATCGACTCCCCCGGCGCGATGCAGCAGCGCTGGACCGTACCCGCCTCCACCCTGATCCGGCTGCCCGACACCCTCCCCCTGGACCGGGCCGCGCTCGTCGAACCCACCGCGGTGGCCGTGCACGACGTGGGCCGGGCCGGGGTCGTCGAGGGCGAGAAGGTCGTCGTGGTCGGCGGCGGCCCGGTCGGCATCCTCATCGCACTGGTCGCGCGGGCCGCGGGCGCCGACGTCCGGGTCGTGGAGCTGAACGCCCACCGGCGCCTGCTCGCCGAGGAGCTGGGCCTGACCACCTGGAACCCGGCCACCGCAGACGTACCCTCGTTGGCCGGTGAGTGGACCGGGGACGCGGGCGCGGACGTCGCCTTCGAGGTGTCCGGCGCGGCGGGCGGTGTGGACAGCGCGGTCGACGTGCTGGGTGTGCGCGGGCGGCTGTGCCTGGTCGCCATCCACCCCCGGCCCCGCGAGATCAACCTGCACCGCTTCTTCTGGCGCGAACTCACCCTGGTGGGCGCCCGCTTGTACGACCGCACCGACTTCGAAAAAGCCGTGACCCTGGTCGCCGACGGCACCATCCCCGCCGAACGGCTGATCAGCAAGATCGTCCCCCTCACCCAGGCGCCCGCCGCGTTCGAGGCCCTGGAAGGCGGCGGCAACGTGATGAAGATCCTCGTGGACTGCACCACCACCACCGACACCACCACCACCGACACCACCACCAACGCCGACACCACCACCGACGCCGACGCCGACGCCGACGCCGCTCAGGGAGTCGCCGTATGACCGCCTTCGACCTCACCGGGAAACTCGCCGTCGTCACCGGGGCCCGGCGTGGCATCGGCCGGGCCATGGCCCGCGCACTCGCCGAGGCCGGCGCGGACATCATCGGCGTCAGCGCCACCCTGGAGGAATCCGGCAGCGCGGTCGACAAGGACGTGCGTGCCGCGGGGCGTACCTTCGAGGCGGTCCGCACCGACTTCGCCGACCCGGCGGCCGTACGGGCGCTGGGCGCCGACCTCGCCGGACGCGCACGGCCGGTGGACATCCTCGTCAACAACGCGGGCACCATCCGCCGCGCCCCGGCCGCCGAACACACCGACGCCGACTGGGATTTGGTCCTCCAGGTCAACCTCACCGCCCAGTTCGCCCTCACCCGTGCCGTCGGCGCGGCAATGGTCGCCCGAGGCCAGGGAAAGATCGTCTTCACCGCGTCGCTGCTCAGCTTCCAGGGCGGTATCACCGTCCCCGGCTACACCGTCGCCAAACACGGCATCGCCGGCCTGACCAAGGCACTGGCCAACGAGTGGGCCCCGCATGGCGTCAACGTCAACGCCATCGCACCCGGCTACATCGCCACCGACAACACCCAGGCCCTGCAGGCCGACCCCGTCCGCAGCAAGGCCATCCTCGACCGCATCCCCGCCGGCCGCTGGGGCAGCGCCGACGACCTCGCCGGCGCCACCGTCTTCCTCGCCTCCGACGCCGCCGCCTACATCCACGGCGTCGTCCTGCCCGTCGACGGCGGCTGGCTCGGCCGATGAACGACACCAGCCTGGCCTCCGTGCTGGGCGGGGCCCGTCTCCTGCCGGTACTGACCGTGCCGTCCACGGCGACCGCCGGTCCGCTGGCCGACGCGCTCGCCGCGGGCGGCGCCCGCTGCGCCGAGGTCACCTTCCGCACCCCGGGCGCCGAGCAGGTGCTCAAGACGATGGCCGCCCACGGGGAACTCACCGTCGGCGCCGGCACGGTACTCACCGCCGAGCAGGCGGAGCGGGCGGTGGCGGCCGGGGCTCGTTTCGTGGTCTCACCCGGCTTCGACGAGGAGGTCGTCGCGAAGTGCCGGGAGCTGGGGGTGCCCGTGGTGCCAGGCATCGCCACCGCCACCGAGCTGATGCGCGCCCTGCGCGCCGGCCTCGACACCGTCAAGCTCTTCCCCGCCGAGGCGCTCGGCGGCCTGCGGACCCTGCGAGCGCTCGCGGCCCCCTTCCCCGGGACGCGCTTCGTACCGACCGGCGGGATCGACGCGTCCCGCATGGCCGCCTACCTCGCCGACCCGGCGGTCCTTGCCGTGGGCGGAAGTTGGCTGGCCACCCCCGCCCACCTGGAGCGCGGCGACTACGACGAGATCCGCCGGCTGACGGCCGATGCGGTGGAGAGGAGCATGTCGTGATCGACGTGGTGGCCCTCGGCGAGGTGATGCTGCGCTTCGACCCGGGCGAGGGACGAATCCGCACCGCCCGCTCCTTCCAGGTCTGGGAGGGAGGCGGCGAGTACAACGTCGTCCGGGGACTGCGGCGTTGCTTCGGCCTGCGCACGGCCGTGGTGACCGCTCTCGCCGACAACGCGGTGGGCCGGCTCGTCGAGGACCTGGTCCTCCAGGGCGGCGTCGACACCTCGCTGATCCGCTGGGTGCCCGAGGACGGCATCGGCCGCTCCGCCCGCAACGGGCTGAACTTCGTCGAACGCGGCTACGGCATCCGCGGCGCGCTGGGCGTCAGCGACCGCGCGAACACCGCCGTGTCCCAGCTCCGCAAGGGGGACGTCGACTGGGACAACGTGTTCTCGACAGGGGTGCGCTGGTTCCACACCGGCGGCATCCTTGCCGGCCTGTCGGACACCACGGTGGAGGTCGCGGACGAGGCCATGGCAGTGGCGCGCCGCCATGGCGTCACGGTCTCCTACGACCCCAACTACCGTCCCAGCCTCTGGGCCGGCCGGGGCGGCGCCGACGCCGCCCGCGAGGTCGATCTACGGCTCGCCCGGCAGGCAGACATCGTGGTGGGCGCCCTGGGCCTGACCGGGGCGTATCCGGGACAGGCGCGCGTCGGGGCCGACGAGGTGGCGGACGCGCTCGCCGAGGTGGCCGGACTGCTGCCCGGGGCGAAAGTACTGGCGACGACTCTGCGCGAGGTGCCCTCGGCCGGCATCAACGACTGGTCCTCAGCCGCCTGGTCCGCCGAGTCGGGCTTCGTCACCGGCCCTCGGATGCCCGCCCTGCAGGTCCTGGACCGCATCGGCTCCGGCGACGGCTTCGCCGCCGGCCTGATCTACGGACTGCTCAGCGACACCGGCCTGGAGCACGCCCTGGCCTACGGCACCGCCCACGGCGCGCTCACCATGACCACGCCAGGAGACGTCTCCATGGCCTCGCTCGCCGAGGTCGAGGCGCTCGTCGCGGGCGGATCAGCCCACGTCAGTCGCTGACCGGCGGCCCCCTCACCCGTATCCCAGGAGCACGTCTTGCACCAGCAGAAGATCCAGGACACGGCCGTCCCACTTACCGAGCTCGGCTTCGGGGCGTCCGTGATCGGCAATCTCTACCGGGTCGTCCCGGCCGGTGAGGCGGCAGCCGCCGTCGACGCGGCGTGGGAGGCCGGCATCCGGTACTTCGACACCGCCCCGCACTATGGTCTCGGCCTCTCCGAGCGCCGTCTGGGTGCCGCGCTGCGAGGCCGCCCGCGCGACGAGTACGTCATCTCCTCCAAGGCGGGCCGGCTGCTGGTGCCCAACGAGGAGCCACGAGGCGTGGACTCCGAGGGCTTCGTCGTACGGGACGACCTGCGCCGCCAGTGGGACTTCAGCCGCGACGGCGTGCTCCGCTCCATCGAGGACACACTGGAGCGCACCGGCCTGGACCGGCTGGACATCGTCTACCTGCACGATCCGGACGACCACTGGCGGCAGGCAGCCGAGGAGGCCATGCCCACGCTCGCGGAGCTGCGCGACCAGGGCGTGATCGGCGCGATCGGCGCCGGCATGAACCAGTCGGCGATGCTGGCCCGCTTCCTGCGCGAGACCGCCGCCGACGTGGTGATGCTCGCCGGCCGCTACACGCTCCTGGACCAGTCGGCGCTGGACGACGTCCTGCCCGCCGCGTACGAACTCGGCAAGAGCGTGGTGGCGGTGGGTGTGTTCAACTCGGGACTGCTCTCCCGCGACCGGCCCGCAGAGGGGATGAAGTACGACTACCAGGACGCCCCGCCGGAACTGGTCGCCCGCGCACGGGCGATCGCCGAGGTCTGCGCGGCGCACGGCACCACCCTGCCCGCCGCCGCCATCGCCTTCCCGCACACGCATCCCACTATCATCAACGTCACCCTCGGAATGCGGACTCCGGAACAGGTCGGACGAAACGTTGAACTCCATGATCGGCAAGTCCCGGACGGCCTCTGGGACGATCTCCGCACTCAGGGGCTGATCAGGTCGGACGTGCTCACGGGGCACGGTGGGGGAGGGATGAGCGGTGTCTCTGACGGACAAGGCCATCGAGGACATTCGTGAGCTGATCCGGACCGGTGCCCTGCCTCCCGGCTCGAAGCTCCCTCCGGAGCCGGACCTGGCCGCGCAGCTGGGCCTGTCCCGCAACCTCGCCCGCGAAGCGGTCAAGGCACTGGCCGTAGCGCGGGTCCTGGAGGTCCGGCGGGGCGACGGCACGTATGTGACCAGCCTTCAGCCGAGCCTGCTCCTGGAGGGACTCGGCGGTGCGGTGGAACTCCTGCAGGGCGACTCGGTCGCTCTGCAGGACCTCATGGAGGTACGCCGACTCCTCGAACCGATCGCCACGGCCCTTGCCGCGACCCGGATCTCCGACGTCCAACTGGCCGAGGTGAAGCGGCACTTGGACGCCATGCGTGAGGCCCGCGAGGACGTCGCACAGCTCAACGCCCACGACGCCGCCTTCCACCGCGCCGTCGTCGCGGCCACGGGCAACGAGACCCTCCTCACCCTGCTCGAAGGCATCTCCGGCCGCACCCTGCGCGCCCGCATCTGGCGCGGTCTGGTCGACGACAAGGCCGCGGGCCGTACTCTCGCCGAGCACGAGGCCATCTTCAACGCGCTGTCCACCCGTGACTCCGCCCTCAGCCAGGCCGCCGCACTGCTGCACGTGAGCAACACGGAGCAGTGGCTGAGGGAACATTTGCGCTCCGGTGAACCGTTCCTAAAGACTGAGCGGGCGTGAGCCTGTTCAGCCGCGCGCCCCGAACGGTCTTGGGCGAGCTGGTCCCCGGCGTTCTCGACCCCGGGTGGCGACACGCATCCTGTGCGCGGTCCATGTCCGGGAGGCCAGTTTCCTCACGACCTGGCCAGTTGGATACGGCCGGAGGCGACGGGGAGGCCCTGAACCATCCTCTGGTGGAGCAGGAGCCCCGCACGCTGACGCCGTACCCGGTGTCCCAGGTCGCACGGCCACGCTAACCCAAACGGCCCAGGGCACCGCAATCCCGCAAGCGGACGATCACACGATCGAGCTAATTCGACCTCGAACGCACTCCATGGCGAGCAGCTAACAACCCTTCCCTTGGGGACGACGGCGCGGAAGTGACGGGCGGCGCCGCAGATCCGTATCGACGGCGCACCACCCGAGGACGGACCCGCCCCGCTCACGACGCGCAGAGGCAGAGGCAGGGGCAGGCCGACAGCCCCTGACATACGTGCCGAGCAGGTTGCCGAGGATCCGTACCTGGGGCTCAGCTGCTCGATGATCACGACGCCTCTCCTTCCGTGACGGGCATCGAGGGCCGAGGCGGTCGGCGAACTTCTCCAAATCGGCGACGTAGGATCCGTGCAGTACGCGCCCTGCGGATCCCGGTCGCTGTCACCCGGCCTCAGTGCGTCCGGGGCCAGGACGCGGTAGCGGTCCGCGAGTCACTCGGCGTTCACGACGCTGTTCGCAGCGGAAAGGGCGCGAGCGTCCGAGGCGCGGGGCTGACGGGGCGCTCGCGACACGGTGACCGTCGTACCGGTCGGCACGGCGGCCCCGCCGCGGATCTCTCGTCCCGCGACGGGGCCCGCCGTCGGTCACACGGACTCGACGTCGGTGGTGGCGAGTTTCGCGTAGACCTCCGGCTGCTTGCGGCGGAGCCGCATCGCGAGGACCGCGCCGATCGAGAAGACGATCGGGGTGAGCGCGGCGAGTGTCCAGTTGACGGCGGGCGGAGCGCCGGTGAAGAGATTGAGGCGGGTGCAGACCAGCCCCGTGATCACGGCCAGGAGGAGTGCGGCGGTCGCGGGTGCGACGACCGTGCGCACGCGTCCCGCCCCGCCGATTCCGGGATTACGGCGGAAGAAGGCGACCACGGCACAGGCGGCCAGCGTCTGCAGCGCGAGGATGCCGACCACTCCGGGGGTGTTCACCCACAGCAGGAACTCGTTGTACGGGTGTGCGCCGATCGCGGCGAAGACGGCGGTGACGACGGCCGCCAGCACGGTCTGTGCGATGCCGGAGATCCAGGGCGAGCCGTGCCGGGGGTGGACGCGGCCCAGGCGGGCGGGGGCGGCGCCCTCGACGGAAAGCGCGTAGCCGTAGCGGGTGATGGCGTTGTGGAAGGCGAGCAGGGAGGCCAGGAGGCTGCTGACGATCAGGACCCGCTGGAAATCGGTGGCCCAGCCGCCCACGTAGCGGGTCATGGCGGTGAAGAACATCTCTGCCGGGTTCTGTGCCGCGGTCCCTACGACTTTGTCGTCACCGAAGGCCTGAACGATGACCCAGACGACGAACGTGTAGAAGAGGCCGAGGAAGCCGACGGCCAGGTAGGTGGCGCGGGGCACTGTGCGGTCGGGATCGCGGGCCTCCTCGCGGTAGAGGACGGTGGACTCGAAGCCGATGAAGGCGGCGACGGCGAGGCCGAGCGGTGCGCTCATCTTCGAGGTGAAGACGTTGGCGGGGGCGAAGGAGGCCAGGCTCAGGCCGTCCGCGCCGCCCTTGACGAGGATCGCGCCGGCCAGCAGCACAAGGATGGCGGTCTCCGCTATCAGCAGGACGGCGAGGACCTTGGCGCCCACGTGGATCGACCGGAAGCCGAGGAACCACACCACGGCGATCCCGGCGAAGGCGTAGACCGGCCAGGGCAGGTCGACGCCCAGGAGGTCGCTCGCGGTGCCGGCGGCGAAGAAGCCGAAGGCGCCGTAGGTGCCGATCTGCAGGGCGTTGTAGGAGAACACCGCCAGCAGCGCCGCGCCCAGTCCGGCAGGCCGACCCAGGCCCCGGGCGATGTACGAGTAGAAGGCGCCCGCGTTGCGGATGTGGGGCGTCATGGCGGTGAAACCGAACGCGAACAGGCACAGGACGACGCCGACCGTCAGGTAGGCGACCGGGGCGCCGATGCCGCCGAAGAGGATGGCGAGCGGGGCGATACCCGCCATCACGGTGAGCGGGGCGGCGGCCGCCACGACGAAGAAGACGATGTCGGTGACGCCGAGCGTGGCCCGCTGAAGGTGGCCGGCCGGCTCCGTACCGGCAGCCGCTGGGGGTCTTTGGGGCGCGTTGGAAGTCTGAGGCTCGGTCATGGGGGTCTCCGCGTGCTGCGTGAGGTGACAGGTGGATGTTGCTGACCTGGTGGAGCGGTTCGGCCGCGGAAGGCGCCGGGCGGCTACCGTCCGCCGGGAGAAACGGGGAAGAGGGAGTAGAAACCGTGCGTGCGCCGGCCGGCGAGCCAGGTGCCCAGGACCGGCAGGTCCGCGAGGTCGTGTGGAGCGGTCTCGACCGGGTCGACGGCGAGATGCACCAGGTCCGCGCGCATTCCGGGGCGCAGGACGCCCCATTCCTTCTCCTCGAACGCCTGGTGGGCGCACCCGGCGGAGTAGGCGGCCAGGGCGGTCGCGATGTCGATCCGCTCCTGGGGAAGCCAGCCGCCCTCGGGAATTCCGTCGGGGGTCTGGCGGGTCACGGCGGTGGCGATGCCCCGCAGCGGTTCGTAGTCGGTGCACGGCCAGTCGCTGCCGAACGCGATGGGTGCGCCCAAGGCGAGCAGGGCGGCGATCTGGTACTGCCGTGCGCCGCGTTCCGGGCCGATCTTCGGCAGGATGAGGTCGGTCATCAGCCGGTCGGGCTGGGCCCACAGCGGCTGGAGGTTGGCGATCACCCCGAGTTCGGCGAAGCGGGGCAGGTCGGCGGGGTCGATCAGCTGCGCGTGGGCGATGACAGGACGGCGGTCGCGGGGGCCGTTGACGCGGGCCGCGGCCTCGATGGCGTCGAGGGCGACCCGGACGCCGCCGTCGCCGAGCGCGTGGATGTGCGGCTGGAAGCCGAGGGCGTCGATCGCGGTGACGGCGGCCGCCAGTTCGTCCGGTGTCCAGTTGGCGATGCCGTGGGAGTGCGGGCAGTCGGTGTAGGGCTCCAGGAGGGCGGCCGTGCCGGACTCGATGACCCCGTCGGCGAAGAACTTCACGGTGTGCGCGGTCAGCAGCCCGGGGGCAGCACCTTCCACCCGTTCACGCTTGGCGGCGAGCCGGGGGAGCTGCTCGCGCCACTGCTCGGGTCCCAGGAAGAAGCCGAGGTCGGCACGGATCGGTAGCCCCGGGCTGTTGGCCGCCGCGCTGATCCAGACGTCGGCGTGGTGCATTTCCACCCAGGCGTCCTGCACCCAGGTGATCCCGGCGGCGGCGAATCGGGCGGCGGTTGCGCGCAGCGCGTCCACCTGCACTTGGTGCGACTGCGGGGGGACGAGGTCGAGAACGGGAAGCAGGGCGCCGAACTCGCGCAGCGTGCCCAGCGGCTCGGCGGAGCCTTCCCGGCGCACGATCTCCCCGCCGGCCGGGTCGGGCGTGGCGGCGGTGAACCCGGCCCGGTGCAGTGTCTCGCTGTTCACCCACGCGGTGTGGTGGTCCATGGTGCGCAGCACCACGGGCCGGTCGGGGACGGCCGCGTCCAGCCAGCGCGCGTCGAACCGGCCGTCAGGGGCGAGCCAGGCGTCGAAACCGTCGCCGGTGACCCACGCGGCCTCGGGATGCTCGTGGGCCCAGAGCCGTACGGCCTCGACGACCTCCTGTACGGAGGTGCACTCGCGGACGGGTGCTCCGAGCAGGCCCAAGCCGCCCATCACGGGGTGCACGTGCCCGTCGCCGAATGCGGGCAGCAGAGCGCCTCCTCGCAGATCGACCACGACAGTACTGCTGCCGCGGGCGGAGAGCGCCTCTGCCCCGAGCGCGCTGATCTTTCCGTCCGTGACGGCGAGGGCGTCGAGCACCGGGCCTTCGGCGGCCCCGGTCCTGACGATCCCTCCGGTGAACACGATGTCGGCCTGCATGGCGGCGGCGCCCTTCCCGTCGTACGACAACCGAACTGGAACCGAAACCCGAACTGAAACTGATTCGGTTTCGGTAATGTAGGCGTCACTCGAACGGCCGGGAAGCGTTTTACTGAAAGTCATTCGGTAAAGTTCGGGTGACAGCCGCGGGTGGCCGTGCCGCCGCCCAGCGGGGGAGACGTACGAACAGGAGCCCACGTGGCAAGGCCGCGCACCCCTCTGCTGGACCGCCGGCGCATCGGCGCGGCAGCGCTGAGAATCGCCGACGAGCAGGGCGCCCTCACCATTCCAGCGCTGGCCAGGGAGCTCGGGGTCGCTCCCTCCGCGCTCTACCACCATGTGTCGGGCCGTGAGGAGATCATCTCGCTCATGCGGGAGGAGCTGGCCCTGGAGACCAGCCCTGACGACTGGGACTCGTCACAGCCGTGGGAGCAGGCGCTGGAGGCCTGGGCCCGCTCCTATCGCACGGCCTTCGTGGCCCACCCCGGGGCGGTACCCCTGCTTGCGACGGCCCCGCTGGCCGAGCCCTTCATGCACGCGATGTACGAAAGGGTCGCCGAACTCCTGCTGGCCGCCGGCTTCACCACCGGCCAGGTCATGCCACTGATCAACGCGCTGGAGAGCTTCATCCTCGGTTCGGCCCTCGACCTCGTCGCGCCGCCGGTGATGGTCTCCGACGTGACCCGCGAGACAGCCCCCCACCTCAGCGCCGTACTCGACGACACCCCCACCGACCACCGCCGCGCCGAGCTCGCGTTCGACATCGGTCTCCGGGCCATGCTCACCGGCTTCCGGGCACTCTTTCCCCGTTGACCGGCTGGTACGGCCCCACACCACACCCGTCACCCGAGGAGCCCCTCATGACCGCTGCCTTCCACGTCCTGACCACCGGCTACGCCGACACGCGCGTGGCCGGCACCGTCACCCTGCTTGTCGACGGCCAGACGGTCGCGATCGCGGATCCCGGCATGGTCGCGGACCGCCGACTCATCCTGGACCCGCTCGCGCACCACGGACTGAACCCCGAAGACGTCACCGACGTGATCTTCAGCCACCACCACCCGGACCACACCCTGAATGCGGCCCTGTTCCCCCGGGCCCGCTTCCACGATCACATGGCGATCTACCAGAACGACATCTGGGAGGACCGCGATGCCGACGGGTACCAGCTGTCGCCGTCGATCACGCTCATGACGACCCCCGGCCACACCGCCGAGGACGTCAGCACCCTGGTCACGGCCACCGAGGGCCTGGTGGTCCTGACCCACCTGTGGTGGACCGCCGAGGGACCCGCCGACGACCCCTTCGCGCCCGACCGCGAGCAACTGCGGGCGGCCAGGGAGAAGGTCCTGGCCCTCGGCCCGGCGCTGATTGTGCCGGGACACGGGGCACCCTTCGTGCCGTCGGCGTCGACGCCTGTCTAGTGAGCCGGTTTCGAGGACTCCCGTCGCCGCTTGAGCCGTGTTCCTTTCGGATCGCGGCCCGGCGCCGGACGACCGCGGCCGGACAGGTGCCTGGTGTCCTGAGTGACGACAACGGCCACATCTACCGCGCCCAGACCAGCCTGGCGGACTTCCCGAACGGTTTCGGGAACACCCAGCTGGTGATGTCGGATGCCAAGAACAACCTGTTCGAGGCGACCAACGTGTACAAGGTCTCCGGCAGCAACCAGTACGTGCTGCTCCAGGAGGCCATCAACACGCCACAGGGCGGTGCTACTTCAAGGCCTTCACCTCCACCGGCCTCACCGGCAACCGGACATCCCTGGCCGCCTCGGAGAGCCAGCCCTTCGCCAGCCGTGACAACGTCACCTTCCCCGGCGGCGTCTGGACCGAGTACATCAGTCACGGCGAGATGGTCCGTGACGCTCACCCAGACCAACTCCACCTGCTGACCGCCGAACCTCGATCATCCATGCACCCCGCCGGGTACTCACCTGGCGGGGTGACGGCGTTGCCGCCCCGTTTGCATCAAGCGGCGGCCAATATGAGTAGTACTCATTTTTCGAGTGACAGTCGCCCCGCAAGCCGGTAAGTAAGTTGATTGCAAAAGGCTGTTGTGCTCCTACCTGCACCTATTTCTTGCTGTCGGCGACACATGCGGGTGCCGAGTCTGAGGCGTCCATCATGTCACCGGTGTTGCGCCAGTGAAAAATAAGTATGTCTATCGTCTTGACTCGGACGCTCTCTTGCACCGATAAATGCAACTCATATGCAACGGGGCGTGGAGGAGGGGCACCACAGATGAGACCCACACGCATCGGCGCGGGGACGGTCAAGGCGCTTGCGGCGGCGACTGTCGTCTTCGCGGCCGTACTGCCCGTTCAACCCGCCTACGCGGCCACGACGAACTTCTACGTCGACCCTGTCAACGGCAGTGACAGCAACTCGGGAACCAGCACCACCGCGGCGTTCAAAACCGTCCAGGCCGCCGAGACCGCGGTCCGAGCCGTCAACACGAACATGGCCGACGACATCGTCGTGAACCTGCGCGGAGGCACCTACCCCCTCACCGCCCCGATCAGCTTCGGCACCAGTGACTCGGGCACGAACGGCCACACGGTCGTCTACCAGGCGTACAACGGTGAGACACCCGTGATCACCAGTGGCAAGGCCGTCACCGGCTGGACCGCGGCTGCCAATGGGGAGTACAAGGCGTCCGTGGGCGCCCTCAACTTCCGGCAGTTGTACGTCAACGGGGTCCGCGCCACCCGGTCCCGCTTCCCCGACATCGGCTCGGACTTCCAGCTGCAGGGCAGTGACGGTTCCAACAAGCTGCTGAAGGTGCTCAGTTCGCAGGTCTCCAACTGGGACCACCTGAGCCAGGTCGAGATGATGCTCGAGACGTCGTGGGGCGAGAGCTTCCTGCGGCTGAAGTCGATCAGCTCCAGCAACGGCACCGCCAACGTGTCCATCCAGGACCACGAGGCGGGCATCCTCTTCCAGCGCCCCTACCCGTGGCTCGGCGACGGCTCTCCCCTGCACTTCGAGAACGCCCACGAGTTCCTCAACGAGCCGGGCGAGTTCTACGTCGACATGGCCGCGCAGACCGTCTACTACAAACCCCGTCCCGGCGAGGACATGTCCACGGCCACCGTGCAGGCGCCGACGCTCAAGACGCTGTTCGACATCAAGGGCACGAACCTCGGCAGTCCCGTCCACGACCTGCGCTTTTCCGGGATCACCTTCGCCCAGACCACCTGGATGGAAGCGACCGACAACGGCTACCTCAACGCCCAGGGCGGCAACTACAACCTCTCGGCCGACTTCTCCAACAACCAGTACGTCGGCCGACCCCCGGCCGGCGTCCAGGCCTCGTACGCCGACCGCCTCTCCTTCACCGGCAACACGTTCACGCAGATGGGTGCCAGCGCCCTCGACCTGCACCACGGCGTGCACGACAGCAGCGTGACCGGCAACCTGATCCACGACATCTCCGGCAACGGAATCATGGTCGGCAAGTTCTCCGACCCGACCGTGGAGTACCACACCGTCTACAACCCGCCCACCTCACCGCCTGGTGAGGACGTCCGGGAGGTGGTCAAGAACGTCACCGTCAAGAACAACCTGATCACCCGGATCGGGGAGGACTACCTGGGAACCGCGGGCATCAACGCGGGCTTCGTCAACAGCACCACCATCGACCACAACGACATCTCCGACACTCCGTGGGCCGGCATCTCGCTCGGCTGGGGCTGGCAGTCGGCGGCCAACGCCGCAGGCAACAACAGCGTCAGCTACAACCGCATCGGCAACGTGATGAACCGGCTGTGCGACTCCGCCGGTATCTACCACCTCTCGAACGACCCGAACACGGTCATCAACGGCAACTACGTCCACGACGCGATACGCATGCCGGCCGCCTGCGGCAGCGCCGTGCACGGCGTCTACCTGGACGAG
Organism: Streptomyces sp. NBC_00576; assembly: GCF_036345175.1. Classification (NCBI taxonomy): domain Bacteria; kingdom Bacillati; phylum Actinomycetota; class Actinomycetes; order Kitasatosporales; family Streptomycetaceae; genus Streptomyces; species Streptomyces sp. NBC_00576. Next base: position 9,807,591 of record NZ_CP107780.1, read on the forward strand.
GGGTCGGACAACATGACCCTCTCGAACAACGTGCTGTCGCGTACCGACGGATTCATCAACCAGAATCGCAACGGCTCCAACGTCACGCTCACCAACAACACGACGTCCGGCGACTCGGTGATCAAGGCCTCCGGTCTTGAGTCCGCTTACCAGGGCCTGGCGACGAAGCTCAACCTCGCCTACAACAAGTCGGCGTCCTCCTCGTCGGTCTACGATTCCGGCACGCCGGCCGCGAACGCCGTCGACAACAACAACTCGACCGGCTGGTCGCCCACCGGAAGTGACTCCTCGGCGTGGTGGCAGGTCGACCTGGGGCAGGCCTACCAGCTCGGACAGTTCTCACTGACGACCCGCCAGAACCTGGACCAGTCGGAGACCCGCGGCAACTTCGAGATCCGGGCCTCCAACGACCCGTCCTTCGGCAGCTACACCGTCCTGGGACGTCAGACGAGCACCCTGCCGCTCGCCGCGACGCTCACGAGCAACGTCGACGTCCGCCAGCAGTTCCGCTACGTGCGGGTCGCCAAGACCGACGGCGCGTACTTCTACATCACGGACTTCAGTGTGCAGCGGGCCGGCGGGGCACTGGAGGACGCGACCGGTACACCGACCGTCAACCCGTCGACGTTCTACACGATCAAGAACGTCAACAGCGGTCAGATGATGGACGTCTACGAAGGGTCCACCGCCGACGGCGGCAGCGTCGTCCAGTGGCCGAGCAACGGTGGCGCCAACCAGCAGTGGACCATCGTTCCGGTCACCGGGCAGCTCTACAAGATCGTGAACAGGAACAGCGGCAAGGCACTCGACATGGACTTCTCCAGCCACTGGAAGGGGACCGCGGTGCGGCAGTGGACCTACGGCGGTGGCAACAACCAGCTGTGGTACTTCGAGCCGACCAGCGGCGGGTACCTCATCCGCAACTTCGAGAGCAGGCAGGTCCTGGAGGTGAGCAGCGGATCGACGGCGAACGGAGCCGCCATCGCACAGTGGATGGCCCTGAACCAGTCCAACCAGGCCTGGACGATCCAGTGACAGGGCCAACCCACGTAAGGCAGTAGGGCAGTAGGCGGTGAGGCCGGAAAGCGATGGCTTTCCGGCCTCACCTGTACGGTGAAAAATCACCAGCACCCGAGGATTTCAGCCCACGACCGAGCCAGGCAAGGCACGTACGTTCGTCGCATGCCAACCAGCAAGCAACTCCTGACATCGGTTCAGGCGGCGCGCTTCGTCACGCAGGGGTTTCTGCGCCTGGACGCAGTGGTTCCGCAGGAGATCAATGAACGGGCCGTCGCCACCCTGGCCGAGGGCCTGCCGGACGTGCCCTACGGCACTCCGCTGAGCAAGGCGTTCGCCCAGGACACCTTCGTCCATGAGCTGCTCGCTCTGCCGGTCGTCGCGGGCGCGGTCGAGAGCCTGGTCGGCTCCGAGCCGACCGTCGATCACCATGCGGTACATGTGCGCGAACCGCACGAGGGACACGCGCAGCCTCTGCACGCGGACGCGATCATCGACGTACGACCGGACGCGTTCGACATCCAGCTCATGTACTACCCGCACGAGGTGACCGCCGAGATGGGCGGCACGCTCAGCGTGCCCGGCAGCCATCTGCGCAGGATCAACGAGACGGATGTCGGCCGCGTCCAGAACCTCAGGGGTCAGACGCGTCTGACCTGCCCGGCGGGCACGGTCGTCCTCCTGCACCACGGCATCTGGCACGGCGGTCGCCGCAACGACACCGCGCGCCGCCGCTACATGTACAAACTCCGCCTCAACCCGACCGTGCCGCAGGTGCGGCTCTGGGACACCGCCGACCTGCACGACCCGGCGGTGACCGCGGAACTCAACACGTACTTCCCGTGGGCCGAACAGGCCACCGCCCGACTGGAGATCTACAACCGGGTCCTGCTGTGGCGGGCCCTGACCGGCGACGAGTCGTTCGACGTCGAGTACTGGGTCACGCGCGTCAGCAACCGGCCGGCCCTCAGGAGTCACGCATGAGACAGCAGGTTCTGGTCCTCTACCTCTCGACGTCGGCACTCGACTCCCACGTGGTGGGCTGGTCCCGGTACGACGGGACCGGCCGGTCCCGTCCGACGACCGGTGACAGCGACGAACCGCCCTACGACACCGGGCTCGCCGCGCTGCACGACGGGTGGCGTCTGTTCCAGGCGTCCCAGTTGCTGCCGCCGCAGTCCGGCCACGAGTACGACGTCTCCTTCCTCAAGCACGAGTTCTTCTTCGAGAAGCTGGAGGAAGACCCTCGTCCCTGACCCGGTACCGGAACTGCGGCGGTGCGGTCCCGGATCAGTAGCCGTAGATCATCTTGTAGGCGACCTCGGGGAGGAACTGCCCGGCCGAGGAGCCGCTGCCGGCGCCGCAGTTGCCGTCCGACTCACCCGGGACCTTGATCCACAGGAGCATTTCGGCGCCACCGCCCAGCTGGGTGGGGGTGCCGATCCTGCGGCCCGACGGGTTGCACCACTGGCCGTTGGAGCCGTTTCCGTTGCGGCTGGTGTCCACGACGAACGGCTTGGTGTAGCCGTACCGTGCACGCAGTTCATTGTTGACGGCGTTGCCGTACGCGGTGTTCTCGCCCGTGGTCAGGTAGTTGGAGATGTTGAGCGAGAAGCCGTGGGCCTGCCGGAGGCCTGCTTCGTGGAGGCGCTGTGCCATGGTCGCCGCGCTCGCCCAGGCCGGGTTGCCGGAGTCCAGATACACCCAGGTGTTGGGGGCCTGGCGGTTGAACTCGCCGAGGGCGCCGGTGAGCATGGCCCTGCGTTCGTTGATCTGGGCCTGGTTCATACAGCCGTAGTCCCCGAGGGAGTCCGGTTCGAGGACGACGACGGCTGGGCGATTGGCGATCCCGCCCGCGAACTGGGCGATCCAGTTCGCGTAGGCGGACGCCGAGGAGGCTCCGCCCGCGGAGTGCCCGCCGCAGTAGTCGCGGTTGTAGATGTTGTAGGCGACCAGGATGGGCAGCTTGTCGCGGGCGTCCGCTGCGCCCGCATACGCGCCGGTGGCGCTGCCGATGGTGCCGCTCCACGAGCCGAACCAGCGGGCCGTCGGGGTGTTGGCGATGGAGGCGTTGATCGCGGACGTCCGGCCGTCGCCGGGGTTGGCGGCGGCCCACCGCTTCGCGCTGGAGTCGGGGTCCACATAGAACCCGTTGGTCATGGTCGTCGGGTCCGCCGCGTGGGCGGACGGTGCGGCGGCGAGCGCCAGCGGCAGCGAGGAGAGCGCTGCTATGAGGGCGAGCAGTCTGCGGCGCATGACGTGTACCTCGGTTCTCTGACAGGGAGGTGTCCGGTGGTCGGAGGTATGGGTGAGGAGCGCTCCCATCGGAAGCGCTCCCCACGGCTCAGTCGGTCAGCAGGTCGAGTTGGTCTGGGTCAGGAGACCGAGCCGCCACGGGAGGAGGTTGTAGTCGCCGCCCGCGTTGGGATTCAGGCCCTGATAGAGGTACTGGAGTCGGCAGGAGGGGATGGTGAGTGTCTGGTCGTAGCCCGCGCGGATCATCTCGCCGTGGCTGACATCCCGGGTCCAGGCGCCCGCGGGGAAGCTGACGTTGTTCGCCCGGGCGAACGGATTGCCTTCGGATGCGGCGAGCTGCGTCCAGGAGCCGCCGAGGCCGGTTGCGGTCCAGGAACGGAAGTAGCGCCGCCCGTCGGAACCTATGGCCTCGACGAGGAGCAGGTACTGGTTGCTGCCCTGCACCTTGTACACGTTGCTCGCTTCGAACAACGCGTTCTTGGAGTCCTGCATCGCGATGACGGTGTTCGTGAACCCGTTCGGGAACTGGCCGACGGTCGTCTGCGAGCGGTACAGGTGGCCGTTGTCGTCGGAGGAGAACAGGTAGCAGTTGGCGCTGTCGCAGATCACCCACATGTCGACCCAGTAGCCGTTGCCGATGTTCTGCCGGATGATGTCCGGCATCGACGAGTAGAAGTTGCGCGGGGCGCTCCACCCGTTGGGGTTGCTGATGTCGGGGTTGGTTGAGTACGAGGCGTTGCCGGTCTGGTAGACGAGGTACCACAGGCGTTGCGGCGCGTTGTAGAAGACCTCCGGCGCGGCCCGGTAGCCGGACCCGATGGCGGTGCGGTCCAGGTAGTGATGGGTGGCCGAGCCGGCCTGGGACCAGTCGCTGAAGTTCAGGTAGACCAGGTTGTAGCCGGAGGAGCTCGCGGTACTGGCGAACACGTGGTACTTGCCGTTGTACTGGACGACCGTCGGGTCCTTGAGGCCGGCGATGTTGTGCGACGCGTCGGACTTCGGCCCGATCAGGGCGCCGCTGGAACTCCACGAGTACCTGTTGGGCAGGGCGGCGGCGTCGGCGGCGCTGCGGGTGGCGGCGGGAGTGCCGCCCAGCGTCGTCAGCGCCGCGTTGTACGCCGACTTCTTGTTGCCGTTACGGTCGAACAGCAGCGGGTTCTCGTTGCTGCGCCAGGAGTCGCTGTCACGGATGCCCCAGACCGTGATGCCGGTGCAGCGCGCCACGTTCATACAGGCCCTGACCGCGTTCGCGTACGCGTTCGGCGACGCCTGCGCGATGTCCAGTTCGGTGATCTGGACGTCCACGCCGAGTGCTGCGAAGCTCGAAATCGTCGTCTGGAAGCTGCCGGGGGGACCACCGGCGCCGAGGTGGGCCTGGAGGCCGACGCAGTCGATGGGTACGCCGCGTGCCTTGAAGTCGCGCACCATGCGGTAGACGCCCTGGGTCTTGGCGGCGTTCCAGTCGTCGATGCTGTAGTCGTTGTAGCAGAGCTTGGCCCCCGGGTCGGCCGCCCGGGCCGTGCGGAACGCCTCTTCCAGGAAGCCGTTGCCCAGCACGTCCCGGAAGACCGAGCTGCGGAGCTGGCCGCTGCCGCCGTCGGCGAACGCCTCGTTCACCACGTCCCAGGTGTGGATCTTTCCCCTGTAGTGGTTCGCCACGGTGTTGATGTGGTTGTTCATCACGGATCGCAGGGTGTTCGCGTCCCTGATGGAGCTGACCCAGCCGGGTAGTTGGGAGTGCCACACCAGGGTGTGGCCACGCATGCGCTGACCGTGGGACAGCGCGCGGTTGACGATCTGGTCGCCGGGGCCGAAGTTGAACGAGCCGCGGGACGGCTCGGTGGCGTCCCACTTCATCTCGTTCTCGGGCGTGACCATGTTGAACTCACGGTCCAGGATGCCGGTGTACGTGCGGTCGCCGAGCCGGCCTGCGGCCACGGCGGTTCCGAAGTACCGTCCGGACTGCGCCGCTTGGGCGCCCAGGGTGGAGGCCCGAACGGTGTCGGTCGCGGCGGGCGAGGCGGTCGTGCCCGCCGCGCCGGTCGCGGTCCCGGGTGTCGCCAGAGCGGTCGCGGCCAGCAGCCCCAGGATCGAGGCTCGGCGACGGCCGAGGCGTTTGAGCGGGTTCATGTTTCTCCTATTCGGGTGGGTGGGGGGTTGCGTGGTGCGATCGGTGGACCTATTCATGGCGTGGCCAGCTCGAACCGTGTGCAGCGGACCGCACCGCCGAGTGCTTGCGTGGCGTGGTTGAAGAGGGCGAATCGGTAGCCCATGAAGAACCGCCAGTCGTTGCCCAACGAGAAGGCGGGTCCGAGGCGGGTGAAGGTGGTCCCGTCGGTGCTGTAGGAGAAGGTTCCGGGGCGTCCGGCGCCGGGTCGGATGTCCGCGTTCGCGCGCAGCCAGACGCGGCTGCCCGAGACGGCCGCGCTCGCGACCTCGGTGCCGGTGCCGGTGGTGTTCCAGTTGGTGTCCATGGTCAGCCCGTTGACCATCACCACCCGCGTCGTTCCGCCGTCGCGTTTGACGCCGATCCAGGCGGAGGAATCACGCAGCAGCGCGAGTCCGGCCCGGTCGCCGTCCCGCATCGCCGAGAAGTCGAGCTGGACGGTGGCGGTCGAGGTGGGGCCCTGGATCCGGTGGGTGAGGGTGTTGCGGGCCCAGTAGAGGTCGTTGGTGACGGTCGCGGTGCGCAGGGTCAGGCCGTTGTTCACCGACCATTTGGTGTTGTCCGGGTTGTGGTTCCACTCCCATCTCGGCTTGAGGGCTGTGCCGTCGAAGGTGTCGACGCCGGTCATGGGGGTGACCTGGCGGGGCGGAGGGGGCACGGCCGGGCTGGGATACGTGGTGCCCCACGCGCCGTTGACGAGCTGCACGACCGGCCAGCCGTCCGCGGTCCAGGTGACCGGCGCCAGGGCGGGCATCCGGCCACCGGGGTACGCGTCGACGAAGGCCAGGTAGTACCAGGCGCCGTTCTGCGTCTGCACCAGCCCGCCCTGGTGCGGGACGCCACCGCCGGGGATCGGTCCGCGAAGGTCGAGGAGGACCTGCCGCATCGTGTAGGGACCGAAGGGGCCGCTCGACGACTTCAGGATGTACTGGCCGTTCGCGGGGCGGGTCAGGAAGATGTAGTACTGCCCGTTGATCTTGTAGAAGCGGGAGCCCTCCAGGGTGCCCACGCTCGACGGTGTCGTGAACACCTGCTGGGTGCGGACCTGGTTGCGGCCGTCGGGCGAGAGCTGGGCCACGCTGATCGTGCTGTTCCCGTACGCCACGTAAAGGGTGTCGTCGGTGTCGACGAGCAGCCCGGCGTCGTAGTAAGGCGTGCTGATCGTCGTCAGTCTGTTCCACGGACCCTCGGCGGCGGTGGCGGTGTAGACGTACGTCCGGGCGAAGTCGATCTGGCCGAGCCAGTAGAACGTCCTGTTGCTCGGCCGGTAGGCCAGCGACGACGCCCAGATACCCCGGACGTAGCCGCGGGCACCGTTCAGGTCGTACTTGGCGCCGAAGTCGAGCGCGGGCACCGAGTGACCGGCGATCTCCCAGTTGACCAGGTCGTACGACCGCAGGACAGGCGCGCCCGGTGAGTAGTGCATGGTCGAGGCCGAGGCGTAGAAGGTGTCACCGACGCGGATGACGTCGATGTCCGCGAAGTCCTGCCAGATCACGGGGTTCGTGAAGGTCGCCGCGGCAGCGAGAGCCGGCCCCCGGGCGGAGGTGGTGCCGGCGGCCGCTGTCGGAGGGAGCAGGGCGCCGGCGGTCAGGCCGGTGGCGGCCGTCAGTGCACGGCGACGGGAGAGGACGTGATGGGTCCATGACATCTGCACGGGTGGCGTTCTCCTTCTGTGGCCCAGCCGTTGGTGGCTGGAGGTGTCCGGAGGTGCCCTGCTGGTTCGCTCGGAGCGGCTGCTCTGTATACGAGATGTCGAACGCGGATCGGCTTGTCGAGCATTCTGGATGATAGAGGGCCGGTGAATCTCGTCAATACCTCTCGCATGAATCGAAGACGGCTTCGAAACATTCGAAGATATTTGATCCCATGTCACCGCAGCCCAGTTGCCCGGATGATGTGGATGCGCCACCTTCCATGAGTGTGTATGGCCGGATCGTGGAGGCAGTGCGGTGATGGGTGTTGACATGTTCGACGGTCTCCCTAGTATCCGTGGAGCCGTAGTTTCCGAATGGCTCACGAAATTTCGAACCATCATCTCTCTGTCTTTTCAGTGTCATGGACGTGACATTGATCTTTCGTGTCACCCGCCCATGGCGCCCTTCCATGAAGGAGCCCTTGGTGCCCAGAAGGTCAGGCGGACGACTGCTCCGCCTCCTCGCGACCATCGTGCTGACGGTCACCGCTTCCGTGACGGCTTCCGTGCACTCCACCGCCTCGGCCGCGCCAGGCAGCCCGGCGCTCACGCCACCACTCGGCTGGAACAGCTGGAACAGCTTCGGGTGCGGGATCACGGAGGCGCAGGTTCGCCAGGCCGCCGACGCGATGGTGTCCTCGGGCATGCGCGACGTCGGCTACCGGTACCTGGTGGTCGACGACTGCTGGTTCGACCCGCAGCGCGACGCGGCAGGCAACCTACGGTCCAACCCGACCAAGTTCCCGGGTGGGATGAAGGCGCTCGGGGACTACATCCACAGCAAGGGGCTGAAGTTCGGCATCTACCAGGTGCCGGGCGAACGCACCTGCGCGCAGACCAGCGGCGGCTATCCCGGGTCGACGGGCAGCAGGGGGCACGAGGCCCAGGACGCCGCCACGTTCGCCTCGTGGGGCGTCGACTATCTCAAGTACGACTGGTGTTCCTCCAGCGGTACCCGCGACGAGCAGGTCGCGCGGTTCACGCTGATGCGCGACGCCCTGCGTGCCACCGGGCGGCCGATCGTCTACAGCATCAACCCCAACAGCTTCCACGCCATCACCGGCTCCACCTACAACTGGGGTGAGGTCGCCGACCTGTGGCGGACGACCGAGGACCTGCTCGACATCTGGCAGAACGGCAACACCAACAGCTATCCGATGGGCGTCGGCAACGTCCTGGACGTCACCGCACCGCTGGCGGCGCAGTCCGGTCCCGGACACTGGAACGACCCGGACATGCTGGTCGTGGGCCGTCCCGGCCTGACACTGACCGAGTCCCGCTCCCACTTCGCCCTGTGGTCGCTGATGGGTGCCCCGCTCATGGCCGGCAACGACATCCGCACCATGTCCGCCGACGTGAGCGCGATCCTGCGCAACCCGCGTCTGCTGGCGGTGAACCAGGATTCGCTGGGGGCGGGCGGGCGCAGGGTGCGCGACGACGGCAGCACCGAGGTGTTCGCCAAGCCCCTGTCCGACGGCTCGGTCGCGGTGGGCCTGTTCAACCGGGGAGGCAGCACCGCGACGGTCACCACGACAGCGGCACAAGTCGGCCTGGCGGGCGGGTCGTTCACCCTCACGGACCTGTGGACCGGCGGCACGTCGAGCACGTCCGGACAGATCTCCGCGAGCGTGCCGGCGCACGGCGTGGCTGTGTTCAAGGCGACCGGTGGCAGCCCGCTGGCCGCCGCCACCTCGCGGCTGCGCGGCAACGCGTCCGGCCGCTGCCTGGACGTGGACAACGCCTCCACCGCGGCCGGGGCCACGGCACTGGTCTGGGACTGCCACACGGCTGCCAACCAGCTGTGGACCACATGGGCCGGCGGCGAGATCCGCGTGTTCGGCGACAAGTGCCTGGACGCCTACAACCAGGGCACAGCCAACGGCACCCGGGTCATCACCTGGTCCTGCAACGGCCAGGACAACCAGAAGTGGACCGTCGGCTCCGACGGGTCGATCCGCAACGTCCACGCCGGGCTGTGCCTCGACGTCGACCGGGCCGGCACCGCCAACGGCACCCCGCTGGTCCTGTGGGCCTGCGACGGCCGGGCAGGCCAGAAGTGGAGCCGGTCGTGAGGCAGTCGGGTTCCTCTCCGACCGGCGGCGATCACCCGTCGGCCACGACCTCACGGAGGCGATGATGATCCCGGTCCGGACCTCACCCGCCACCGGCACGAGGCTCGCCCGGGCGATCGCCTGGACCGTGGCCCTCGTGCTGGCGTTCGCCGTCGTCCCCGCCGCTGTGCAGCCCACGGCGGCCAGGGCCGACAACCCGATCGTGCAGCACGTCTACACCGCCGACCCGGCCCCGCTGGTGTACAACGGGCGCGTCTACCTCTACACCGGACACGACGAGGACGGCTCCACCTACTTCACCATGAAGGACTGGCGGGTGTGGTCCTCCGCCGACATGGTCAACTGGACCGACCACGGCTCGCCGCTCAGCCTGGCCACCTTCAGTTGGGCGTCCGCCGACGCGTGGGCGGGCCAGGCCGTCCAACGGGGCGGCAAGTTCTACTGGTACGTGCCGGTGAAGACCCGGGCGACCGGCCGGATGGCAATCGGCGTGGCGGTGTCGGACAGCCCCACCGGACCGTTCCGGGACGCCCTCGGCCACCCGCTGGTGGAGAACGGCGAGTTCGACCCGACCGTCTTCATCGACGACGACGGCCAGGCCTACCTGTACTGGGGCAACCCGAACCTGTGGTACGTCAAGCTGAACACCGACATGACCTCCTACTCGGGCAGCCCCACCAGGATTCCGCTCACCACCGCGGGGTTCGGCACCCGTACCGGCGACGCCAACCGCCCGACGCTGTTCGAGGAAGGGCCGTGGGTCTACAAACGGGGCGGCCTGTACTACCTGGTGTTCGCGGCCAAGTGCTGCTCGGAGTTCATCGCCTACTCCACGGCCCCCGGTCCGACCGGCCCGTGGACCTACCGGGGAACGGTCATGCCCACACAGGGCGGCAGCTTCACCAACCACCCGGGGGTCGTGGACTTCAAGGGCAATTCGTACTTCTTCTACCACAACGGCGCGCTCGCGGGCGGAGGCGGCTACACCCGTTCCGTCGCGGTGGAGAGGTTCGCCTACAACGCCGACGGCACCATCCCCACGATCACCATGACGAGCACGGGTGCTCCGCAGGCCGGCACGCTCGATCCGTACGTACGCCAGGAAGCCGAGACGATCGCCTGGGGTTCCGGGATCGAGACCGAACCGGCCGGCGAAGGCGGAATGAACGTCGGCTGGATCGACAACGGCGACTCCATCAAGGTCAAGGGCGTGGCCTTCGGGGCCGGTGCCTCATCCTTCGCCGCACGCGTCGCCTCGGCCAATGGCGGCGGCACCGTCGAAGTGCGCCTGGGCGGTCCGAGCGGGCCGGTCGCGGGGCGGTGCGGTGTGCCGAACACCGGTGGCTGGCAGGCCTGGACGACGGTGACCTGTCCGGTCAGCGGCGCCACGGGGACCCAGGACCTCCACCTTCGGTTCACCGGCGGCAGTGGCTATCTGCTCAACATGAACTGGTGGCAGTTCACCCCCGTCGGCGCTGTGACCGCACGACGGTGACCCGGGCCCCTGTCTGCACATGGCGATGATCCGACAGAGAAAGGGAATTTGACATGAGAGGGACAAGATTTCCCTTATGGGGCGCCGTGCTGGCGGTACTGCTCGGCCTGACCACGGGGGGAACGGCACTGGGCAGCAGCGCTCACGGCGCGGACGCGTTGCTCACGTCCCCCGACACGGTCACCGCGCGCGCCGACGCCGCTGCCCCGACCGCGGGATGCGGCAAGGCCCCCGCCCTGACGAGCGGAACGTACACGATCCAGAGCGGCGGCAAGAGCCGGACCTTCATCCTGCGGGTCCCGGACGGCTATGACCGCAACCACGCGTACCGGCTGGTCCTCGGGCTCCACTGGCTGGGCGGCACCTCCACCGACGTCGCCACCGGCCGCACCGTGGAGACGGGCACCTGGGCCTACTACGGGCTCCAGCGACTGGCGAACAACAGCACCATCTTCGTCGCACCCCAAGGCCTCAACAACGGCTGGGCCAATGCCGGTGGGGAGGACGTCACCCTCGTCGACGACATACTCAGGCGCATCGAGACGGACCTGTGCGTCGACACGACACAGCGCTTCGCCCTGGGATTCAGCTACGGCGCCGCCATGTCGTACGCACTCGCCTGTTCCCGGGCGACGGTCTTCCGCGCGGTCGCGGTCCAGAGCGGCGGGCAGCTCAGCGGATGCAGTGGCGGCACCCAGCCCATCGCCTACCTCGGGGTGCACGGCCTCAGGGACAACGTCCTCGGCATCTCCGGCGGACGGTCGTTGCGGGACAGATTCGTCAGGAACAACGGCTGCACCGCCCAGAACCCGCCGGAGCCGGCCCAGGGCAGCCTGACGCACCGGGTCACCACCTACTCGGGCTGCTCGGCCGGGCACCCGGTCGCCTGGGCCGCCTTCGACGAAGGACACATCGCCGCTCCGCAGGACGGGGCCGCAGGTGACAGCGGATCCAGGACCTGGCTGCCGGCGGAGGTGTGGAAGTTCTTCACACAGTTCCAGACCTCCGACCCGTCGCCGGGGACGGCGACCTGCCGGGTCGCCGCCGCCGTCAGCACCTGGAACACCGGCCTGACGTCGAACATCACCATCGCCAACACCGGCACCACCGCGATCGACGGCTGGTCCCTCGTCTTCACCCTGCCCGCCGGCCAGACCGTCACCTCCGGCTGGAACGCGGACTACTCGCCCGCCGCCGGCCAGGTGACGGCCAGGAACGTCGCCCACAACGCAACGATCGCTCCAGGCGCGTCCGTCGACATCGGATTCCAGGCGACCCACACCGGCAACACCGCTCCGCCGAGCTCCTACACCCTCAACGGCACGGCCTGCGCCATGACGGTGAGCGCGCCGAAGTGACCCACGGTCCGTCGAAGCCCGACCTGGCGCTCTCCGCCGCGTCGTAGCCGAGCAACAACGGGAACACCACTGCCGGGGGCAACTCCGTCGTCCAGTGGACGCAGAACGACGGCTCCCCGCAGCAGTGGACGGCCACCGCTCTGGACCAAGATCGGCTGAATGCACCGGAGGGCGGGCCCTTGGCCCGTCCACCGGCTCATGCCGGGCGAGGGTGAGTGTCCGTCAGGGGACGCTGAACCTAGCGGGTCCGCGGCTTCGACGAGGAACTCGTACGGGCCACGCGAACCTGCGCCCCTTGCCGTTCGAGCACAAGGCGGGCCGTACGTGCCATGGCCTCGTCGACCATCTCACCGTGGAAAGTCACGGCGCCCGTCCCTTCTTTCTGCGCCGCTTCGACTGCCGCGATCAGCTCTGCGCAGCGGGCGAGTTCGGCGGAGCCGGGAGAGAACACCTCGTTGATCACGGGGACATGGGAAGGGTGGATCGCCATCATGCCCTCGTAGCCGAGGGAACGATTCTGTTCGGCGAAGGCGCGCAATCCCGGCAGGTCGCCGATGCGCGTCCACAGTCCGCTGACCGGGCACGGCACTCCGGCTGCCCTGGCGTCCAGCAGAACGCGGGCGCGCAGTGCCACCGTTTCGGTTCCCTCAGGGCTCCAGCGGTAGCCGACGGTGCGTTCCACGTCGCCGCCGGGGGCGCTGAGAGCGCCCAAGTAGGCGATACGCGAGGCGGCTTGGGCGATGTCGTAGGCCTCGCGCAGGCCGCGCGCCGTCTCCAGCAGAGGAACCAAAGCGACCCGTCCCGGCGGCAGGTCCTGTTCCTGTTCGCACCAGCCCAGCAACCGGTCGGCAAGCCGCACGTCCTGGGCGGAGCGGACCTTGGGGAGGACGACACCGGCGAGCCCGGGCCGTACGACCGCCCGCAGTTCCTCGGCTCCAGCCCAGTCGTCCAGCGGGTTGACCCGGACGAACAGCGCCATCCGTCCCGCCTGCTCGGGTGGCGCGGCGGCCTGTGCGACGGCGTCGGCCACCTGTGCACGGGCGGCGAGCTTGCCGGAGGCGGGCACCGCGTCCTCCAGGTCGAGGATGGCCGCGTCGGCGCCCGCCGCCCGGGCCTTGGGCAGCCAGTCGGTTCTGGTGCCGGGGACGAAGAGCAGGGAACGCAGCTGGGGCCGGTCCATCGCTCCCGCGGCCACTTCGGCAGGGCTCGTCGAAGAATCCCTAGATGACATCGCTCTTCTCCAGGTCGGCCAGCTCGTCCGCGCTGAGTCCGAGCCACTGCCCGTAGACCAAGTGGTTGTCCTGCCCGAGAGCGGGCCCTGTCCGCCAGATCCGCCCGGGGCGCTGCCGGAAATGCGGGATCACCGCCTGCATACGCACCGGACCGAGATCGGGGTCGTCGACGGTGACGATGTCCTCGCGTTCGGCGTACACGGGGTCGGCGGCGATGTCCGCTGCGTCGAACACCCGTGAGGCCACGACTTCGGCACGGGCGAACTCCTCCAGGCACTCGCCAGTGACGCGCTCCGCCACCCAGTGCCGCAGCTTCTCGTCCAACTGCTCGCGTCGGTCGTGCTGTTGCTGAGCCGTGGTGAACTCCTCCTCGGGGAGCCCCAGCAGGCGGGCGATGTTGCGGACCGATCGCAGCGTCGCGGAGGTCACCGTGATCCACTCGCCGTCGCGGGAGCGGTAGGTGTTGATCACGGCCCCCGGGGCGACCGCCAACTGGTTGCCGGAGCGTTCGGGTACTCGTCCCAACTGGTCGTGGACGATGACCTGCCACTCGACCAGACGGAACAGGGACTCGAAGAGAGCGAGGTCGATCCACTCGCCGTCGAACCCGGGGTCGTGGTCGCGGCGGTGGAGGGCGGCGAGGACGGCGTAGGCGCCCATCAGGCCGGTCACGGCGTCGCCGTGCGAGAAGCCGGTGTGCACGGGCGGGCCGTCGGGAAAGCCGGTCAGGTGGACGACTCCGCTGCGCGCCTCACCCACCTTGCCGAATCCGGGGGCGTCCGCCTGTGACGAGGTGGCGCCGAAGCCGGAGATCTGCAGCAGCACGGCCCGGGGGTTGATCCGGTGCACGGAGTCCCAGTCGAGTCCCCAGCTGCGCAGGCGTCCCGCGCGCAGGGTGACGATGACGACATCCGCCCAGGCGACGAGCCGGTGGGCGACGAGTCGGCCGGCCTCGTGGTGCAGATCGAGGGTGACCGAGCGTTTGTTGCGGCCGGCGACCTTGAACCACAGGGGAACACCGTCACGTTGGGGCCCCATGGCGCGGGCCGCGTCTCCGGCGCCGGGGGGTTCCACGTGTACGACGTCAGCCCCTTGGTCGGCGAGCATCGAGCCCGCCAGCGGACCGGCCACCACATGGGCGAACTCGACCACTCTCAGCCCGTGCAACTGCCCGCTTCCGGTGGTGTTCCGCTCGTCATCCGACACCGCTGAGCTCCCTTGCCCTGCCGTTTCCGTCGCCGTTGTCTTCAGACTGCCGGAGCGCAGAAATGCCTGTCGAGCAACAGACAGCCATCAATCAATGCGAAAAACGCATGAATAGAGGAAGGTCGGCACGGTACGCGGCCTCAGGCCCACGTAACCCCGGGCGGAAGTGGACGCGCCTGGAGGCGGAACTCTTCGAGCGTCTCCAGGAACCGCTCCGTCACGGTCGGGAGCGTTCGGCGAGCGCGCAGCGCGACGTCCAGGCGCCGGTGCACCACGGGGTCCACCAGAGGACGGCAGACGACGGGTCCGGCACCCATCAGCGGGAGCACGAGGGCGGGCATCGCCGACACCCCGAGGCCGGCGGTCACCAGTCCCCCCACGGTCGCGATACTGCCCGCCTCGGCCGCCGGTGGCGCGTGCGCGTCGATCTGGGCGAACGCCGCGTCGGTGAGCCGGCGCACGCTCGAGTCGCGCCCGACGGCCAGGAACGGCTGACGAGCCAGGTCGTCCCAGGTGATCTCGTGGCGGTCGGCGAGCGGATGGCCTTCCGGGAGCACCGCGACGAAGCGGTCCCTGACCAGGGGGCGGTGCTCCAACTGGTCCGGCGGGTTACCGACGGTGGTGATCGCGAAATCGGCGTCGCCGGTCAGGACCCGGTCCAGTACCGACCGCTCCAGGCCGTCGAGGAGTCGTACCGCCACCTGTGGCCGCCGCTCACGGAAGTCGGAGATCACCCGCGGCAGGAGCACCGCGGCGACGGAGGGAAGAGTGGCCACGGCGACCGTTCCCGACTCGCCGAGCAGGTATCGCCTGAGCTCCTTCATGCCCGCCCGGTGAGCGTTGACGATCTGTTCGGCGACACGCAGGGCCTCGACGCCCGCCGCGGTCAACTGCACGTTGCGGGTGTCCCGTTCCAGGAGCTGGACGCCTAGGTGTCGCTCCAGATCCGCGACCGCGCGGCTGAGCGAGGACTGGGACACGTGCATCTCCGCTGCGGCCGCGGTGAAGCTCGCGGCCCGTGCTACGGCCGTATACGCCGCCAGTTGACGCAAGGTGGTGGCCTCCATGGCCGACGAGCATAGAGCGCCCCCGCTTGGATTGATGCGCTTAACGCATGGACAGATCTCGGTTTGATGCTGGACACCGATCCGCCGGTGCTTCGAAACTCTCGCGTAACACCTCGGTCTGCCTCCCCCGCCCAGCCCCGTCCACCGCCGCCGAGGGCCGTCCCCGAGAAAGCGAGCGCCGCCATGCTGGCAGCCCTGGGCTTCGCCACGATCGCTGTCCTCCTGCTGCTCACCATGACCAAACGCGCCTCGGTACTGGTCGCTCTGATCCTGCTTCCGGTGCTGGCGGCACTCATCGGCGGTTTCGCGGGCGATCTGGGCGAGCTGATTCTCGGTGGGCTGTCCAAGGTGGCCCCCACCGGCATCATGATCGCCTTCGCGGTCCTGTACTTCAGCCTGATGGTGGACGCCGGGCTCTTCGACCCCCTGATCCGCGGCCTGTTGCGCGTGGCGCGTGGCGACCCGTTGCGGATCACCGTCGCCACAGCCGTCCTCACGCTGTGTGTGGCCCTGGACGGAGACGGTGCCTCCACCTTCCTCATCACCGTCTCCGCGCTGCTGCCGGTCTACAAGAGGCTCGGTATGAACCCTCTGGTGCTGTCCGGAGTGGTCTGCCTGGGCGCGGGCGTGATGAACATGGTCCCCTGGGGTGGCCCGACGGTACGAGCCATGGCGGCACTGAAGCTGGACAGTTCCGAGGTCTTCAACCCCGTGCTGCCCGCGATGGGCCTCGGCGTCGCCTGGGTGCTGGTGGCCTCCTACCTGCTCGGCCGCCGGGAGCGCAACCGTCTTGCCGCGCTGTCTCCGCAGGGTCCGGCCAGGGACGTGCGCGAGGGCGAGGATGAGGAGGAGCGCGACGACCGTGAACCCGCCGCTTCGGCGACGGTCACGGCGACCACGGAACCCGAGTCGATGCGGCACGCCACTCCCGTGACGGCTGACGGGGAGCTTCAGGCCCTCCGGGCTCCTGGGGACGGGCCCGGTACCGTCCGGATCCCGCCGCTGCCGCGGACCTGGTTGAGCATCTTCAATCTCCTGCTCACCATCGCTCTCGTGGTCTGCCTGATCCAGGAAGTGCTGCCGCTTCCGGTGCTGTTCGTCCTCGGGTTCGCGATCGCGGTGCTGGTCAACCACCCCACCTGGGAACAGCAACAGGCGCTGCTCGACAAGCACGCCAAGAGCGTGGTCCTGGTCACCACGATGATCTTCGCGGCCGGCGTCCTCACCGGGATCCTCACCGGCACCAGGATGATCGACGAGATGGCCGAGGCGCTCGTCTCCGTCGTTCCCGACTCCTTCGGCTCGCACCTGCCCGTCGCGGTGGCTGTCACCGGTATGCCGCTGAGCCTGGTCTTCACGCCGGACGCCTACTACTTCGGCGTACTGCCCGTACTCGCCGAGACCGCACAGGGCTTCGGCACGGACCCGGCCGAGGTCGCCAGGGCCGCCATTCTCGGCCAGATGACAACGGGGTTCCCGCTCAGTCCGCTCACCGCGTCCACGTTCATCCTGGTCGGCATGAGCGGTGTGTCGCTCGGCGAACACCAGCGCTTCATCTTCCGCTGGGCCTTCGCCACCACCCTGGTCATGACCGTCGGCGCCCTGCTGACCGGTGCGTTCCCCCTGTGACCGGTGACCCGGGCCTGAGCGGAGACCCCGCCGGCCGTGGGCTCCCGGCAGCCACCGCACATGCCGCTCGGACCTCCAACGTGCCGCCCGCTTCCGGGAGTTCGGAGCAGGGCGATCACCTCCACACACACCAGGCACCCGGTCCGGGTGCCCCACAAGACCGAGACGAGGACGCATGAGACGGATCACCAGACGTACGGCGCTCGCAGTCACAGCAGGTGCGGTCGCGGCGCCGGCCGTGAGCACGGCAACCGCCTCGGCAGCCGACACCACGACAGCCGCATCCCCAGGACGACAAACGGCCTTCGGGCGCAATCCGGTCCTGCGAACGGACCTCGTCACGCGGGTGACGCCGAGGAACAACTGGCTGGTGACAGCGGTCGCCCTCCAGTACGCGCATCCCATTGACCTGCGCGGCGGGGTGATCCCGCCCTCGGCCTTCCAGGTGAAGGCCACTGTGGGCGGGCAGACAGCGGCTCGCACGGTGACCCGGGTCTACTCCAGCGCCACCGCCGAAGTGGACGACCGATCTCACCCCGGACGGCCGGGGGACCACCTGATCATCGAACTCGACCCGAACGACTCCAACGCGCGGGCCGCGGGCACCGACCCCCTTCCGCTCGACCGCGCCTACTCCGTCAGACAGGTGGCGGATGTGCACACCCCGGCAGGCGAACCAGTGCTCAGGGCTGGTCCGTTCGCGAGCCGGAACGATGACGTCATCACTCCCGTGGTCGACGACTTCGCCGCCGGCTCCTTCACTGACTCCGCAGGTTTCGAACTGGACTTCCGGCTGTACCGGCCCGAGGGATTCGTACGGAAACCGCAGACGCGCAAGCGGTACCCACTCGTCGTCACCCTGCACGGCGGTGGCGAAGTCGCGGACAACAACATGACCCAGCTCACCTCCAACCGGATCGCGGTCACGTTCGCCAAACCGGAACGACAGCGCCGCGACCCCGCGTTCGTCCTCTCTCCGCAGATTCCCTTACCCCGTCCCATGGACGGATCCGACGGCACGGACTGGACCGACGCCAGGGTCCAGGCCGCGCTGATCGAACTCATCGACACCTTCGTGAGCGACCACTCCCGGAACGTGGACACAGCCCGGCTCTATCTTGTGGGCCTGTCCTCGGGCGGACGCGGTATCTACAGCCTGCTGGCGAAGTGCCCCGACGTGTTCGCGGCCGCCCTGCCCACGGCCGGCTGGGGCGACGCGGCCACCATGGACAGGATCACGCACATCCCGATGTGGGCCGACCACTCCGTCGACGACCCGATCGTCCCCTACCGGGAGGGCCGGTTCGGCAAGCCGGGCACCTGGACACTGATGAACGCGCTGGAGACCGCCGGCGTCCGGGTCACTCGTGGGGAGTGGGCCAACGATCTGCCGAAGGCGCAGTTCGAGGCCCGGTCCCGGGCGCTCCTACGGCAGGCCCGGGCCACGCGCAGTCACGTACTGTTCACGAGCTACACGCCCGGAACGACGCCGGTGAACCCACACCTCGCGTGGGCCCAGACGTATGAGAACGACGTGGTCATCGACTGGCTCTTCGATCAGTCCCGGTAGCCGCCGCACGCGGCACCCCTTCCTTTTCCTTCCGCACTGTGAGAGACCACCTACCGGCGAATCCGGCAGTTCTCACAGCGCCGGCGCACCCCGCTGTCCGGTTACCGCGCTCTCCCCGCTATCCGGAGGTAACGCAATGCGTCCATCAAGTCGTTCGACTCACCCGGCCATGCCGTTACGGACCCGATCCCGTGTCATGACGGCACTGATCGCCCTGGCGACCACCATCGGCCTGGCGCTGGCTCTGCTGACAGCCGCCGCCCCGCCGGCGGCCGCCGCAGACCTGCTGTCCCAGGGCAAACCCGCGACCTCCTCGTCCACCGAGAACGCGTCCACCCCGACGTCGGCGGCCGTGGACGGCAACACCGGGACGCGCTGGTCGAGCACGTTCAGTGACCCGCAGTGGCTGAGCATTGATCTGGGCGCCACTGCCACCATCAGCCAAGTCGTGCTGCGTTGGGAGGCCGCGTACGCCCGCGCGTTCCAGATCGAGACCTCCGACAACGGCACCGACTGGACCACTGTCTACTCGACCGCGACCAGCACCGGCGGCGTGCAGACCCTCGACGTGAACGGCGACGGCCGGTACGTCCGCCTCCACGGAACCCAGCGCGGCACCGCCTACGGCTACTCGCTGTGGGAGTTCCAGGTGTACGGCTCCGGTGAGGGCACCCCTCCGGGCGCCGGCATCCCGGACCCGACGACCGCTTCCCTTGAGGCCACCAACGGGCCGCTGACCACCGCCACCTACGCCGTTCCCACCCCATCGGGGTACGGCTCCGGCACGGTCACGTACCCCACGAACAGTGGCTCGTACCCGGGTGTCGTACTGATGCCGGGCTATCAGGGCACACAGCAGAACCTGCAGTGGCTCGCACCCCGCCTCGCCTCGTGGGGCTTCGTCGTCATCAACGTCGGAACCAACACACTCACCGACGATCCCGCATCACGCGGCCGCCAGATCACCGCTGCAGGCACCCAGTTGCTCGCGCTCGGCAACGCCGCCGGCAACCCGATATCCGGGAAGGTCAATGGCACGCTCGGCGCGGTCGGTCACTCGATGGGCGGCGGTGGTGTCATGGCGGCCCTCCGGGACGACTCGCGCTTCCGGGCGGGCGTGCCGACGGCCCCGTACTACCCGAACGCGAACTTCTCCGCAGTCACCGAGCCCACGTTCTTCCTGACCTGTCAGAGCGACCCCGTCGCCCACGGCAACACCTACGCGGTGCCCTGGTACAACTCCATGTCCCAGGCCGAGAAACTCTACGTCGAGGTTCCGGGCGACCATCTGTGCCCGATGACGGGCTCTGGCAACAAGGCCAAGCAGGGCAAGTGGATCGTGTCGTTCCTCAGCCTCTGGCTGCGTGCCGACACCCGTTTCAGCCCGTTCCTGTGCGGTCCCGTACGTGACGCGGACAAGAACAACACATCCCTGGTCACGCGCTGGATGGACACCTGCGCGTTCTGAACGGCGCGCTCGGCGCGGGTCCGGCTTTCGGATGATCGGAATACGCCCAGTCGGCGGGTTGTCCTGCCGGTCGAGTATGTGTCGCATCCGGGCCTGCGGTCAGGGTGTGCCGTTCGTCCGTCGTACCGGGCGTCGTGTGGACCGGCGAGGCAGCAGCACCGGCTGTACGAGCCGACGCCGGTCCACGCCGCTGCGGGCGTTGATGACAGCGATCAGCAGGTCGACCGCTTCGGTACCCATCCGGTCCGGGCGGAGGCTGAGCGTGGTGACGGGCGGGTTGGTCGTCGCGTAGTCCGGATCCTCACTGACACACGCCACCAGCAGGTCTCGCGGCACCCGAAGCCCGTGGTGCCGGGCGACGGCGAGGATGTTGTGACCGGAGTCGGAGTAGACGCCGATGACGGCGTCCGGTCGCGGATCGCGGTCGAGCAGCCGGCCGACGGCGTCCTGTTCGGCCGTGAAGTAGTCGGGCAGGGAGGCGTACTCCTCCACGAGGGCGGGCAGGACGCGTTCGTCGCACCAGGACCGGTAGGCGTGTGCGATCAGGCGCGGGTACTCGTCGTCGTGCAGGGGCAGGGAGAGCCCGATCCGCCGGGCGCCGGCCTCAGTGAGGTGGTCGAGCAGGAGGCGCAGGCCCAACTCGTGGTCGGAGTCCACCCACGCGTCGCACGCGTGCGGCCGTGGCGGCCGGCCTTCGCTGATCATCGGTATGCCGCGCTCCCGCAGGAGGGAACGCACCGGGTCGTCGGCGCGCGGTGCGACGTGGATGACGCCGTCCATCGGCGTGTTCAGCCACATCCGCGGTGACGTCGAACTCGGCATCGCCAGGAGCAGATAGCCGCGCTCGTGGGCCGCCGCCATGGCGCCCAGCGTCAGCTGTGCGTAGTAGGGGATCTCGGTGTAGGCGACGGGGAGGTCGCCGTACGTCGTCAGGGTCAGGCCGAGCACTCCGGTGGCGCCGCGGGCCAGGGCCCGGGCAGTGCTGGCGGGGGCGTAACCGAGTTCGCGTGCCGCGGTGAGCACGCGCTGCCTGGTCGTCTCGGACAGTCGTCCGGTGCCGTTGAGCGCGTTCGACACCGTGGCCGTGGACACCCCTGCGCGTGCGGCCACGGCACCGAGCGTGGGACACCGCCAGGCACGAGAGCTCTCCATGTGCACCCCAACAGCGCCTGTTGTTCCCCAACAGCCCTGTGACCGCTTGTGGTTAAGAACTTAATCACTCAGCGTACCCGTCGACGGCGGCCGGGACGACGGCCGCCGGGTGAGGAGTGATCGCAGGGCACCCCACGAGCACGTGTGGTCCGCTCGACCACCGTGCCGATCGCGGAACAAGAACAGTTGAGGCCAAGTAGGGCCAACTTTGCGCCACGTTCCGTATTCTTGCCCCGCCCTGGGGCCGTATCAGATCGGGACGCCCGGATCCCCGCGACCTCGCGGGTGTCGGCGCCAGTACGTCACATGGACAAGAACGAACAAGAGGGGAAGCGGTGGAGGCAACGAGTACGCAGGTGCGAGAGGGCACCATACCTCCGGTCGTCGCGGCGCGGTGGGCGCTGTGGACGTTTGTCATCGTCAACTTGGTGATCGTCGAGGTTTTGTTCCTCACCGCCGGGTCAGGCAAGAACGGGGTGCTCACGGTCGCCAAGTTCTTCGGCCTGCACGCCGCCGTGCTGATGCTGTTCCAGCTGCTGCTGGTGGCCCGGCTGCCGTGGCTCGACCGCCGTATCGGCATGGACCGGTTGACGGTGTGGCACCGGTGGGTCGGCTTCACCCTGCTGTGGACCATCCTCACCCACGCCGTGCTGGTGGTGCTGGGCTACGCGCGGCTCGATGACGCGTCGATGACGAAGACGTTCTTCGCACTGGCCGGAGTGCCGGCCTCCCTGCTCGGGATGCTCGCCGCGGCGATCGTCGTCGTGGTCGCCGCGGTCTCCGCCCGACAGGTGAGACGGCGGCTGCGATACGAGACGTGGCACGGCGTGCACCTGTTGCTGTACCTGGCGCTGGGGCTGGCGTTCTTCCACCAGTTGCAGGAGACCACGACCTT
The DNA here is from genome assembly GCF_036345175.1 of Streptomyces sp. NBC_00576. Taxonomy (NCBI): domain Bacteria; kingdom Bacillati; phylum Actinomycetota; class Actinomycetes; order Kitasatosporales; family Streptomycetaceae; genus Streptomyces; species Streptomyces sp. NBC_00576. Next base: position 9,829,871 of record NZ_CP107780.1, read on the forward strand.
CAGCTCCTCTGCGCCCGCGATGATCTACTGGTGGGCCCTGTGGGTGTTCGCGTTCGGTGCCCTGGTCACGGGGCGGATCGTGATGCCTGTGTGGCGCAACGCCTATCACCGGTTCGAGGTCACGGCGGTGGTGCCGGAGTCGGACGATGTGGTGTCGGTGCACGTCACCGGCCGCCACCTCGACAGGCTGCCGGCCAGGGCGGGCCAGTTCTGCATCTGGCGGTTCCCCGGGCACAACCACTGGTGGCTGGCCAATCCCTTCTCGCTGTCGGCGGCACCCGACGGCCGCACGCTGCGCCTGACCGCCAAGGCGGTCGGCAGCACCAGCGCCGGCCTGCTGCATGTCCCGGTCGGAAGCCGCGCGTTCGTCGAGGGGCCGTACGGGGCGTTCACCGCGTTGCACCGAACGCGGCCCGGTGCGCTGCTGATCGCCGGAGGAGTGGGGATCACGCCGGTCCGAGCCTTGCTGGAGGAGGAACCGGGCGACGATGTCGTCGTGCTCTACCGGGTGCGCAGCGAGGCCGACGCCGTGCTGGTCGACGAGGTACGAACTCTGGTCGCGGATCTCGGCGGGCGGCTGCACCTGCTCACCGGCCGCACGGGGGAGGGCAGCCCGCCGTTCGAGCCCGCGAGTCTCCATGCCCTGGTTCCCGACATAACCGAACGCGACGTGTACGTCTGCGGCCCGCCCGCGATGACCTCGGCCGTGCTCAGCGCCCTGAGCACGCTGCAGGTTCCCCAACTGCAGGTGCACGCCGAGCGGTTCGGCCTGGCCTGACGACGCTGAGGCTCCGATGGGCGCACCCGTCGGAGCCTCAGCGCAGATCGGCAGGGCTCTTCAGGCGGCAGGACACCGCCCCGCGCCCGGTCCGGTGAGCGGAACGGGCGGTGACAGCCGGGTACCCGCGGAGCATCCTGGTGGGCCACCGGGCGCGGGGCGAGGGCGGCTTGAGGCTCCAGAAGAACCCAAGGTGAGGCGTGGGAGGTGGGGTCGGGCACCATTCTGGGCATGACGAAGAGCGATATCTGGCGACTGGTTGCGGGAATCCTGGCGCTGACACTGATGCCTGAGGAGCCGTGGGACGGCGAGCCGGACCGCTTGTCGCTGTTGCTGGACGAACTCGCCTGTCTGGATAGGGAGTTGCCCGCGGGTGTCTCGGCGGAGGAGGCTGTGGATATCGCCGCGGCCAGGGCGCAGGACCGGATCAATCTGCTGACCGGCGGATTCGCGGCGGCATTTCTCCATCTCGCAGCCGCATACGACGAGACCGACGCCGACTCCTCCGCCCTCGACCTTGTTCGCGTGATGGCTTTGGAGTGGGTCAACCGCGACGACTGAGCGCGGCCGGCGACTACTCCGTTTCGGCAGTGGGCGGGAAGAACGGGGCCAGAGGGTGGCCCGGTCCTTCCCGCACCGCCCTGGTGCCGCGCGGCTCGCCGGGGCGGCCGTGAACGCGGCGACCGACCGGCTCGCACGGCACGGGGGAACCTGCGAGTCGGCGCTGGGTGGACAACCGGTTTGGTGATATTTCGTGCTGCGGAATCCGGCGGATCTTGAGCATCGTTCCTTTTTGAAGCGCCCCGTCAACAGTGCCCGGTATTCAGATACGGAAAACAGTGAGGTACTGGGCCGGACTGCTGCGTCGCAACTGTGGCTTCTTAGGGGTTGTAGCGGTCGGCTGCACCGCTAGCGTAGAGACGAACGTGACGCATCCCTGCCTAGACGGAATGGAGGTGGCAATTTCGATGACCAATCCGGAGTTGCTGCGTGTGGACCGTGAGCCGGTAACGGAACCTGCCTGGATATTCAGCTACACGGCCACCGGGCCGCAGCTGGACTGGGAGTGGGCGCACAAACGGCTGCGGGAGTCGAAGAACTTCTGGCTGACCACGAAGGCCCTCGACGGGCGCCCCCATACCCGTCCCGTCTGGGGGTTCTGGCTGCAGGACGGACTATGGTTCTCGACGACGAACCGTTCCGTGGCGTACATCGAGGCGGACAACAACGTCACCGTGCACACCGAAAGCGGTGACGAGGTGGTCATCATGGAAGGCCGGTGTGAAAGGATCTACGGCAAAGAACGGCTGCAGGTAATATCCGATAACTATCGGGAGCACTTCAGCCATGAAACGGTCGCCACCGACGAGGGTGTTTTCACCCCGGAAGGGTACGGCGGCCCCGGATTCAGGATTACACCCACCAAGGTGCTGGGGTGGAACGCGCCGTTTTTCAACACGGCGACGCGCTGGATTTTCTCGGAATCCGACTGAGTCGAACGGACGCTTTTCACGGGAATGGGAGTTGGGAAACGGATTCACCTCCGTTTCCCAACTCCCTCTTTTGCGTTCGTCAGGCGGCGCGGACTGACTGTCGCTGGTCGGCCCGCTCCGGCTTCGGCGTGCGGATGACGGTCAGTACCAGGAGCAGTCCCACGACGGCGAACACCAGCCCGCCCACGCACGTGGTCGCGATGCTGTCCGCCAGAGCGGCCTTGGTCGCCGCGCCGCCGTGTCCGCGCAGCGCGCTGCCGAAGATCGTGACCAGCACCGCCGTACCGATCGAACCTCCGATCATGCCGACCGTCTGCAGAGCACCCGACGCACCACCCGCCTCCTTCGGCGGGACCTCCGCGAGAATGGTCGCCGCGAGCGGTGCGTTGAGCAGACCGACACCCGCTCCAGCCAGCAGCATCGGGAGCATGATGCCGCCGAAATACCCGGTCGAGTCCGAGATCTGGGTCAGCCACACCATTCCGGCGGCGACCATCAACAGTCCGATCGTCATCGAGGCTTTGGGGCTGTAGCGCTTGACGATTTTCGGTGTCAGCGTCCTCGGCACCACGACCATCCCAAGGGACATCGGCAGGAAGGCGAGTCCTGCCTCGATCGGATTCATGTCGAGTACGTTCTGCACGAACTGGGTCAGGAAGAAGAACATCCCGAACATCGCGCCGCCGGAGCAGACGAAGACGAGGAAGCCGCCGGCTCGGTTGCGGTTGGTGAACAGACTCAGGTTCAGGATCGGCTGGGGGTGCCGGGACTCGACCAGCACGAGCAAGCCGAGCAGTACGACGCCCGCAACGAACGAACCCACCGTGAGAGTGTTGGACCAGCCTTCATCGGCGGCGTGGACGAAGCCGTACACCAGTGCGCTCATGCCGGCGGTGCCGAGCAGAGCGCCGGCTCCGTCGAACCTGCCGCCCTGGGGCTCGGCCGCAGGGATCAGCCGTGGTGTCAGGGCGAGCACCGCGACACCGATGGGCACGTTGATGAACAGCACCCACCGCCATGAGGCCAGGTCCGTCAGGACGCCGCCGAGAAGCAGGCCGCCGGTGGAGCCGATGCCGGAGGCCATGACGGAGATGCCGAGTGCCTTGGTGCGCTCCTCCTGGCCGGTGAACGTCCTCACGATCAACGCCAGGGTGGAAGGCAGCGCCAGTGCCGCGCCCAGGCCCTGCAGTGCCCGGGAGGTGAGCAGCCACCAGGTCTCCTGGGCGCAACCTCCAGCGAAGGAGGCCAGTGTGAAGATCGCGACGCCGGTCATCAGCGCCCTGCGGCTGCCGAGGATGTCGCCCATGCGCCCACCGAGCAGCAGGAATCCGCCGTACACCAACGTGTAGGCATTGAGCACCCAGGACAGTCCGGTGGGGGAGACGTCCAGGGAGTGCTGGATCTTTGGCAGGGCCATGTTCATCACGGTGATGTCGATGGCGCTGAGCAGTTGGACGCAGAGGATCACGGTCAGGATGGCGCCGCGGTGGGCGGGAGCCTGGGGTGTCTGGCCGGGGGGTGCGGTGCTGGACAAGGTGAGGAGCCTCCTTCGGCGAGTCGGCGCTCGCGAACGGATGACGGCCTGTTCAGGCCGGAGTGCCCGGGCCAAAAGCGGGGAGTGCTCTCCGGATATAGTGCGTACGATACGGGGGATACTCTCCGTATTGCAACATGGAGGATTGATGCAGCGTTCGAGACCAGCTCCGCCGAGCCTGCCCTCGCGTCCGGTCAGGATGGATGCCCGGCGGAACTACGACCGTCTGGTGGCCGCGGCGGACGAGTTGTTCGGCGAACGGGGCACGGACGTGCCCCTGGACGATGTCGTCCGCCGGGCCGGGCTCGGTTCTGGCACGCTTTACCGTCACTTCGCCAGCCGCGACGCGCTGCTGGCAGCGGTGTTCTGGGGACGGATCGAGGCGCTGTGCAAGGAGGCCGAAAGCCTCCTCATGGCCGAGTCGCCGGTCGAGGGCATCGTCGTCTGGCTGCGCAGCCTCATCCGGCTGACGATGCGGCGCGGGCTCGCGGCGGCGCTCGCTGCGGACAACAAGGACGGCGGCTCCGAACTGTTCCGCTACTGCAGGGAAGCGCTCGACGCGGCGGCCACCCCCCTGCTGGCGAGGGTCAGAAAGGACGGCTCGTTCCACCCGAACCTGGAGGTCTCGGACCTGATTACGTTCACCCACGCCATCGCGGTGGCCGCGGAGCGGGTGCCTGACAGTGAGGAACACGCCGACCGGCTGCTGCGCCTGCTGCTGGACGGACTGCGAACCCGCGAGTATCCGTCGCGGAACCTGTGACCCGCCGAGGACGAGCGGATATCGCTGGTGGAGCCGTTTCTGTCGTGCGCGACTCCGAGAAGAGCCGGTTCCGGTGGCCCGAGAGCACGGTCGAATACGGCACCGGTCAGCTGGCGGAGTGCGGAGAGACGGCCGCTGTCAACGGCCGCCTGGTGGACTGGATATGGGGCCACGTCCGTCGTGCGCGGCTGGTTGCCCGGGGCGTGCATCTGTAACCAGAGGAGCAAGTGCTGGACCGCCTCCTGACCGGCGGGGTGACCGTCTGAGCGGGTTCAAGGCGCGTGAGGTCGAGCGGGCATCATTGCGGGCCCGAACCGTCCTGGTACTGATGCACTGCAGCCCGTGGCGGTTTCGGGTCGGGATGCCTTTGCCCAGTGACGAGGGACCATGCGTCGATGTCCTGATAGCGCCGCGGGCGTGGGTGGCCGCTTACCGTGCTGCCGACCAGGTGGAGGCGTTCGGTCTGCCAAGGGCGTCCGGTGAAGCCGTCGAGGGCGGCGGCCGCCGCCGTTACGGACGCGTTGTCGCAGCGGCGAGCGCGGGCCAGCGTGAGGTCGGGACGCAGCGGACGTTCGGCGAAGGCGACGTCGTAGTCCCTGATCCGCGCCCGTACTGCTTCGGCCAGTTCGTGCAGTTGGTCGAGATCGCCCTCGATGCCGCTCCACAGCGCTCGTTCGTCGAAGTGTCCGCCACCGAGGAGTATCAGTTCGAGAGAGGGGTGGGTAGCGGCCAGGTCGGCGAGGGGCGGACGAAGCCGGTGGACGGCCTGTGCCGGCAGCTCGCCTAGGAAGGCCAGGGTGACTCGCCAGGCGCGGATTCCCTTCACCGGCCGCGCCGGGCGAGCTGGGTCGCCTTCCGCGACGTCATCAGGCAGGCGTCGGGAAACCGCATCGCCCGAGAGGTGCGGCCGAGGCGAGGTTCACCCACATCACCGAAGCCTGGCTCGTCCGCCGCGGTGCACCAGACGACCTGGTGCGCCTGGACCGTTGACAAGCGCCACCGGCGGCGGCCCCGCGTTACGGGATGGCCCTCGGGCTGGTGAGCGTTGCCCGACCACGCGCTTCGTCGCCGTATGAGCGGTGACGTTGTTGCGTGACCCGGGCGGGCTCGGCCTTCCGCCGAGCCCGCCACGCCGGCTCCGCACGGGAGCCGGACCGGTGTCACGCCGTTAGCGCTGCAGTGTCAGCAGAGCCGGCCGGTAGGGCCAGTGGCCGTACTCGCCGCCGATGTTGGGGTTGCGTCCCTGGTAGAGGAACTGCAGGTTGCAGGGATCGACGGTGAAGGTCTGATCGGCACTCGTGCGGATCAGTTCGCCATGGCTGATGTCGTTGGTCCAGGTGGCGCCGCTGTTGGCTTTGCCTGCGAAGGAGTTGCTCTCCGTCCCGGCCTGGGGTGTCCAGGAGCCGTTCAGGCTGGTGGCCGTGAACGAGCGGAAGTAGCGGCCCTGCGAGCCCCTCGCCTCGACGATCATGAGGTAGCGGTCCTGGCCCTGGAGCTTGTAGACCTGCGGGGCCTCGAACAGGTTGTCCGCCGTGTCGCTCATGATCGTTGTGTAGCTCGAGCCGAAACTGCTCGGGAAGTTCCCGATCGGCATGCTCGCCCGGTAGATCTTGCCGTTGTCACCTGCGAAGAACAGGTACATGTTCTGGCCGTCGGCGATGAGCGTCTGGTCGATGGGGCCCGTTCCGGAGCCGGTGATGCTTCCGGAGAAGAGCACCTGCTGTGCGGACCAGCCATTGGGGTTGGAGGGGTCGCTCGACGTGCGGTAGGAGAAGGCGCTCCCGCCTCCCCACTGGTAGGCGAGCACCCAGATGTTCTTCGGAGCGAAGTAGAAGAGCGTGGGCGCCACTGCGGAGTTCGACATCGTGTTCTGGGCGGCCGAGCCCATCTCCGACCAGTTGCTGAACAGGCTGAAGTTCATCGAACCCCAGCCCACGCCTGTTCCGGCGGCACCGTGGGTCGTCGCATAGACGAGTTGCTTGCCGTTGTAGGGGGCGACGGTGAAGTCCTTGAGCGAGGCCCACCCGGCCTTGGGCTGCGCCAGCGCGCCCGTTGTTGTCCAGCGGTAGGTCGAGGGGACATTGCACGAGCCGGGAGGGGTGGTGCCGCCGACCTTGACGAGCTGCCACTGCTGGTTGCTGCCGCTCCAGTCGTCGTACTGGACGATGTTCGCGTTGTCGGCGGTGGAGGCGCCTTGTACTTCGAGGGCCTTGTTGCTGTGGCGCGCGATGAGCCTCACGTAGCCGTCCGAGCTGTCGGCCAGCCGCCACTGCTGGTTGGTGCCGTTCACGTCGGTCCGCTGGACGATCGCGCCGCCGTTGGCGGTGGACCCGTTGTTGACGTCCAGCACCTTGCCGGAGTGGCGGGACTTGATGCGGTAGTTACCGCCGCCGGAGTCGACGAACTGCCACTGCTGCTGGTTCTGGTCGTTCCGGGTCCACTGGGTGATGCGGGCGCCGTCGCCGGTCGCCAGATTGTATACGTCCAGGGCCTTGCCGCTGTTGCGATTGACCAGCACATACGAGGCGTTGGGGTCGACGGTCGCCGCGTCGGCGGGTTGGGCACCGAGGAAGGTGGCCACGAGCAGCAAGGGCGCAAGGACGGCGAGCAAGCGTCTTGGGCGTACCAGGGACGGGTGGCGAAACCACATCAGAAGGTCTCCTTGGGGCCGGGGCGGGGTGACGCCGATGAACCGTGGAGCGGCCGTACCAGGGACAGACAGTCTCGAAACATTCGAAGACCTCTCCGAACCTTTGACGCCACAAGCTAAGAATGCGGGGCCCTTTGGTCAAGGTCTCTCCCCGATCTGTCCACAAACAGTTCCTCCCAGCACTCCGGAAGTTCGCGATACGGCCTGCCATTGCAAGGGTCCGCGCGGGGAAGGGGAGGTGAGCGAGCGGCATCGGCCGCTGATCGGGATTCCGAAAGATTCGGACGACGAACTGAAACTTTCTCTGTGGTGAGTATTGACGATTCACTGTCAATCCCTCAATCATCCCTCTCTGAGTGACCGACCGCGGTTCGAGATTCCGAACTGCGTCGTCTGAGTAGCTGTGCTGCACCGCAGATCCGCGCACCGAAGCACCCGCACCACCCCGTTCCGGTGAGGCTCGCACCAGCGCGTCCTGGCTGTCCGCGCATTTGGAGAGATACGCGACGCCGCGTGGCGGTCCCCCGGCTGAGCCGCGATGGAGTACGCCCATGCCTGTGCCGAAACACCGCCGTCACCCGCCGTACGTCACCCGACGGCCGGCCGGGTGCCGTCCGTGCCGGTGGAGATCGCACCGGTCCCATGACCGCGGTGTCCGGTGATTCCGTGCTTTCCGGGTTCCGGCTCACCCCGTCCGTCTGCCGCGTGGGAGCGGACGACGCATTCCCCTGAGCTTCAGTCCTTCCGTGATTTCTACCTTGGAGGCACAGTCATGGGCTCGTATGCCCTTCCCAGATTCGCTGTCCGCCGGAAGATCCGCGACCTGCTGCTGGCGTTGGTCGTCGGCGTCCTCGGTACGGTCGCCTTACTGGTCGCGCCGCCGACCGCACACGCCGCCGAGAACACGCTCGGCGCCGCGGCGGCGCAGAGCGGCCGCTACTTCGGCACGGCCATCGCCTCGGGCAGGCTGGGCGACTCGGCGTACACGACGATCGCGAGTCGTGAGTTCAACATGGTGACGGCCGAGAACGAGATGAAGATCGACGCCACCGAACCGCAGCGGGGCCAGTTCAACTTCACCGCCGGTGACCGCGTCTACAACTGGGCGGTGCAGAACGGCAAGAAGGTGCGCGGCCACACCCTGGCCTGGTACGCCCAGCAGCCCGGCTGGATGCAGAGCCTCAGCGGCAGCACGCTGCGCCAGGCGATGATCGGCCACATCAACGGCGTGATGGCCCACTACAAAGGCAAGATCGCCCAGTGGGACGTCGTGAACGAGGCCTTCGCCGACGGCAATTCCGGAGCCCGGCGTGACTCCAACCTGCAGCGCACCGGCAACGACTGGATCGAGGTCGCCTTCCGCACCGCGCGCGCCGCCGACCCGGCCGCCAAGCTCTGCTACAACGACTACAACGTCGAGAACTGGACCTGGGCGAAGACCCAGGCCATGTACGCCATGGTCAAGGACTTCAAGCAGCGCGGCGTGCCGATCGACTGCGTCGGCTTCCAGTCGCACTTCAACAGCGGCAGCCCCTACAACAGCAACTTCCGCACCACCCTGCAGAACTTCGCCGCCCTCGGCGTCGACGTGGCCATCACCGAACTCGACATCCAGGGCGCCTCGTCCACGACCTACGCCAGCGTGACCAACGACTGCCTGGCCGTCCCCCGCTGCCTCGGCATCACCGTCTGGGGTGTGCGCGACACCGACTCCTGGCGCCCGGGGGACACCCCGCTGCTGTTCAACGGCAACGGCAGCAAGAAGGCCGCCTACACCGCCGTCCTCAACGCACTCAACGGCGGCACCTCCACGCCCCCTTCGGATTCCGGACCGGTCAAGAGCGTCGGCTCGGGCCGCTGCCTGGACGTGCCCGGCACCAGTACCACCGACGGCACCCAGCTCCAACTGTGGGACTGCAACAACGGCACCAACCAGCAGTGGACGTACACCGCCGCCGGTGAGCTCAGGGTCTACGGCAACAAGTGCCTGGACGCCGCCGGCACCGGCAACGGCACCAAGGTCCAGATCTACAGCTGCTGGGGCGCCGACAACCAGAAATGGCGCCTCAACTCCGACGGATCCGTCGTCGGCGTCCAGTCCGGCCTCTGCCTCGACTCCGTCTCGGGCGGCACCGCCAACGGCACCCTGATCCAGCTCTACACCTGCTCGAACGGCAGCAACCAGCGCTGGACCCGCACCTGATGGGACCTGTCACCAACGGAAAGGGTGGATCGATGAAGACCTACGGTGCGGCTTCCCCCGCCCCGCCACGGCGACATCGCTGGTGGTCCCGGGTCGCGGCCGTGGTGGCGGCGACCCTCGCGATCGGCATGCTCACCGCGGTGCGTCCGGCGCCCGCCGAGGCGGCGACAGTGGACACCAATGCCTGGTACGTCCTGGTCAATCGCAACAGCGGCAAGGCGCTGGACGTCTCCGGCGCGGCCACCGCCGACGGCGCGCGGGTCAGCCAGTGGACGCGCAGCGACGGAACCAACCAGCAGTGGCAGTTCGTGGACTCCGGCGGCGGCTTCTACCGCCTCAAGGCCCGGCATTCGGGCAAGGTTCTCGACGTGGCCGGCGCCTCGACCGCGGACGGTGCCGCGATCCAGCAGTGGGCCGACGGCAACGGCGCCAACCAGCAGTTCCGCCTGGCCGACTCGGATGCGGGCCACGTCCGGCTGATCAACCGCACCAGCGGCAAGGCGGTGGAGGTGCAGGGCGCCTCCACCGCCGACGGCGGCAACGTCGTCCAGTACTCCGACTGGGGCGGCGCCAACCAGCAATGGCAGTTGCTCAAGCTGTCGTCCGGTGGCGGTGGAAACGGCGGATGCGGCAGCGCCCCGACTCTGGCGAGCGGTACGCACACGATTCAGAGCGGCGGCAAGAGCCGCAGCTTCATCCTCAGGGTTCCCGCCAACTACGACAACGCCCGCCCCTACCGGCTGATCTTCGCGTTCCACTGGCGGGGCGGAACCGCCGGCGAGATCTCCTCGGGCGGCACGAGCGGGAACGCCTGGTCCTATTACGGCCAACAGGAACAGTCGAACAACGGCGCGATCCTCGTCGCCCCTCAGGGCCTCGGCAACGGCTGGGGCAATGCGGGCGGTGAGGACATCACCTTCGTCGACGACATGATCCGGCGAATCGAGAGCGGTCTCTGTGTCAACCCGGCACAGCGCTTCGCCACGGGATTCAGCTGGGGCGGCGGTATGAGCTACGCACTCGCGTGCAGCCGGGCGAACGTCTTCAGGGCTGTCGCGGTCATGTCCGGCGCTCAGATCAGCGGGTGCAGCGGCGGCACCCAGCCCATCGCCTACTTCGGAATCCACGGCGTCAGCGACAACGTCCTCGGCATCGGGCAAGGACGGTCCCTGCGCGACAAGTTCGTCGCCAACAACGGCTGCACCGGCCAAAGTCCGCGTGAGCCCGCGCCGGGCAGCCGAACGCACATCACCACCACCTACTCGGGCTGCCGTGCCGGATACCCGGTCCAATGGGCCGCGTTCGACGGAGGCCACATACCCGGTCCGGTCGACGGCTCCTCCGGCGAAAGCGGCGTCACCACCTGGACCAAGGCAGAGATCTGGAGGTTCTTCGCACAGTTCCAGTGACACGCCCGCACCACGGAGTGGGGCCAGGACAATCTTGGCTCCACTCCGTCGATGTCCATCCCGGACAGAAGGACGGAGAGGCCTTTCAGAAGGGCTCCCACGCTTTCGGGCCGGTCAAGGCTGGCGAACAGGCCGTGGGAGAAGCGGCGTTCGAGGAACACGCCCTCGCCGCCGCGAGGAGCCTCCGCTCATGCTGCGGGAATTCGTTCTGGGCGGGCCATGAAGTCGAGACCCTGTCCCAGAGCTGCCGACGGCTCGGGCGCCGCAAGGATGCCTCCGGGCAACCGACTTCGGGCTCTAGAAGAACCCCAGCTTCTTGGGGCTGTATGAAACAAGAAGGTTCTTCGTCTGCTGATAGTGCTCCAGCATCATCTTGTGCGTCTCGCGGCCGATCCCGGACTGCTTGTAGCCGCCGAACGCCGCGTGCGCCGGATACGCGTGATAGCAGTTCGTCCACACCCGGCCCGCCTGGATCGCGCGGCCCGCCCGGTAGGCGGTGTTCATGTCCCGGGTCCACACACCTGCCCCGAGGCCGTACAGCGTGTCGTTGGCGAGCTTGATCGCGTCGTCGAAGTCGTCGAACGACGTCACCGACACCACCGGTCCGAAGATCTCCTCCTGGAAGATCCGCATCCGGTTGTCGCCCTCGAAAATGGTCGGCTGGACGTAGTACCCGCCCTTCAACTCACCGTCGTACTGGACGCGTTCGCCGCCCGTCAGGATCCTGGCCCCCTCCTGCCGACCGATGTCGAGATACGAGAGGATCTTCTCCAACTGGTCGTTGGAGGCCTGCGCCCCGATCATCGTGTCCGTGTCGAGCGGGTGACCCGGCTTGATGAGCTCGGTGCGGGCGACCGCGGCCTGGAGGAAATCGGCGTAGTTGCCGCGCTGGACCAGTGCCCGGGACGGGCAGGTGCACACCTCGCCCTGGTTGAGCGCGAACATGGTGAAGCCTTCGAGCGCCTTGTCGCGGAAGTCGTCGTCCGCCGCCCACACGTCGTCGAAGAAGATGTTCGGCGACTTGCCGCCCAGCTCCAGCGTGACCGGCTTGATGTTCTCCGAGGCGTACTGCATGATCAGCCGCCCCGTCGTGGTCTCGCCCGTGAACGCCACCTTCGCGACCCGCGCACTGGACGCGAGCGGCTTGCCCGCCTCCACTCCGAAGCCGTTGACGATGTTCACGACACCTGCCGGCAGCAGGTCCGAGATCAGGCTCATCCAGTAGTGGAGGGACGCCGGAGTCTGCTCGGCAGGCTTGATCACGACCGCGTTGCCTGCCGCGAGCGCGGGCGCCAGTTTCCAGACCGCCATCAGGATGGGGAAGTTCCACGGGATGATCTGCGCTACCACGCCGAGCGGCTCATGGAAGTGGTACGCCACCGTGTCGTCGTCGAGTTCGCCGAGAGACCCCTCCTGCGCTCGGATCGCGCCCGCGAAGTAGCGGAAGTGGTCGATGGCGAGGGGGATGTCGGCGGCGAGTGTCTCCCGTACCGGCTTGCCGTTCTCCCAGGTCTCGGCGACCGCCAGTGCTTCGAGGTTCGCCTCCATCCGGTCGGCGATCTTCAGCAGGATGTTGGACCGCTCGGTCACCGACGTCCGGCCCCACGCCGGTGCCGCCGCGTGCGCCGCGTCGAGCGCGCGCTCCACATCCTCGGCGGTGCCCCGCGCGATCTCCGCGAACGGCTGCCCGTTCACCGGACTCGGGTTCTCGAAGTACTGCCCCTGTGCCGGAGGCACATACTCGCCGCCGATGAAGTGGTCGTAGCGCGCCTGGTAGGAGACGATCGCGCCGTCGGTTCCGGGTGCCGCGTAACGGGTCATGCTGGCCTGCCTCCCTCAGCAGAGCCGCCCGCCGTTGGGCCGCTCTCGCCGCGAGGCTAGAAGCGGCGAGGTTGCAGGCAGGTTGCGCACGGCTGCCCGACGACGGAGTGCGCGCGGGATCAGACATGGGCGGGTGATGCGTACGAAGGGTGCCGCTGCGCGGGCAGAGGGTGCGGGACGCCCGTGTGAGCCACGGGACCTGCGCCCCCCCGGAACCCCGGACGCCGGGGTTCCATCAGTGCCGGGCGGCCTGATGCGCCCAACCCCGGGGCGCCGCCTGTTCCGACTCCACCTCGCTCAGCCGTGCCCGTACCGCCGCCGTCGGTCGCACTGCCGCGAGCGCACGCCATACGTCGAGGTCGTCCTCGCCCCACGGAGCGTGGGCCCAGTCGGCCAGCAGATCCGGGTCCCGGCGGGCGACGAGCGCGGTGCGCAGGCCGTCGGCAAGCCGGCGCCGCAGCCGGGCCACAGCCGGTGCCCGGGAACCGGGCAGCAGCGGGCCCGCGTACGCCCGCACCGCCGTCGTGAGCGCACCGGTCTCCAGCGATCGTTCCACGACGCCGATGTCCGACTCGACCGGCACCGTCAGCCGGTACGGGCGCGATGCCAGCAACCCGGGGGCCAGGACGCGGCGCAGCCGGGCCAGTTCGGCGCGCAGCGTCACCGGTGTCACCGACTCGTCCTCGTACAGCGCGCACAGCAGCTCGTCCCCGGTCAGCCCTTCCGGGTGGCGGGTGAGCAGGACGAGGAGTTCGCTGTGTCGACGGCTGAGCCGCAACACGCGCCCGGCGGCCAGCAGCTGAGCCTCGTCACGGCCCAGCGCGGTCAGTTCGAGGGCGTCCGGCACGGGTCCGGCCGGGGTGAGCAGCGCCAGTTGGGACTCGGCGGCCCGTGCCACCGCCTGCACGAACCCGAGACTGTGCGGATGCGCGAGCCCGTCCCGGCCGGTGATGTCCACAGCACCGAGCACCCGCCCCGTGCGCGGATCGTGTACCGGAGCCGCCGCGCACGTCCACGGCTGCACCTGCCGGATGAAGTGCTCGGCCGCGAACACCTGCACCGGCCGGTCCACGGCGACCGCCGTACCCGGCGCGTTCGTTCCCACCGCCGACTCCGCCCAGCGCGCACCCGGTACGAAGTTGATCCGCCCCGCCTGCCGCCTGGTCGCGGGATGCCCCTCGACCCAGAGCAGCCTGCCCTGCGCGTCGCACACCGCGAGCAGATGCTCGCCGTCCGCAGCGAAGGTGCCCATGAGCTCACGGATCAGGGGCATCACCCGGGCCAGCGGATGCTCCGCACGGTAGGCGCCGAGGTCGCCGTCCATCAGATCCACGCTCGCCGTGCCGTCGGGCCCCACCCCTGCCCGGGCGGAGCGTCTCCAGGAGTCCGCCACCACGGTACGCACCGGCCGTGTCACCGTCCCCGCCTCGGTGAACGTCTCGTGCGCGCGACGCAGCACGCGAACCCGCTCGACGGGGTCGGTCCCCGGTTCCAGGGCCACCCATGGATCGGTCAACTGGGCCTCCCCGGAAAGCGATGCGGCTGGTGACATCGTCACTCGGGGGATGGGTACGGACAATGGTTTCGACGGAGTCGACCGAACGGCGGCACCACCGCCCCGCTCAGGCGGCGTTGACGAGGCGTATGTACCGCGTCCAGTCCCAGTTCGGACCAGGATCGGTGTGGTCAGTGCCGGGCACCTCGTAGTGCCCGATGATGTGCGTGCGGTCCCTCGGTATGCCGTAGCGCGTGCAGATCGTCGCGGTGAGTTGTGCCGACTTCTCGTACAGGGCGTCCGTGAAATAGCCGGGCCGGTCCACCCACCCTTCGTGTTCGATGCCGATGCTGCGCAGGTTGTGGTTCCAGTCGCCCGCGTGCCAGGCGACGTCGTTCTCCCGAACGCACTGCGCCACATGTCCGTCGCCGGACCGCACGACGTAGTGCGCGGATACCTTCTTCCGCGGGTGCTGGAAGACGGCCAGGGTGTTGGCGTAGGACGCCTGGGTCACGTGGATGACCACGAGGTCGGGGACCCGGGACTCCGGAGGGCTGGACGCCGTGTAGTTGGCGGTGGTGGCCGGCTCCCACGTGGCGAGCGGGTAGTCGAGGGAGCGGGGCTGGGCGCCGACCCGGGGAGCGGGGAGCAGGGCATAGGGGCCGGCGGCGAGCGCGGCGCTCTTCAACAACCGCCGTCTGCTGGGGAACGACCTGGTCCGCTCCATCCGTGCGTGGCCTTTCGACAGGGGGGTTGGGGAGTACTGCTTGAGGGACGCGCCGGGGCGCCAGGGGGTTGCGGATGGCTGAGAGGTTCCTGCGTGTGGTGGCGGCGCCTCACGTGGATCACGCTACGGCGGTTGGCAGTCGGGCAGGAAGGGCCCACGAATTTCGGTGGATGACCGCGGGAATGTGGATAACTCGGCCACCCCGATGGGTGACGTGGCGCCCTGTGAGAGGGATGGGAGCCGGGCGGGGCCCCTCAGCCCCGGCCCGCCACCGCCCCCGGATCGTCCAGCACCGCCCGGACCACCGAGTGTGCGGCGCCGAGCAACGGGCCCTCGGGTCCCAGCCGCGACACCGACACCGCGCAGGCGGGTCCCGCCGTACGCCGGGCCAGTTCCGCCTCCAGCGACGGCAGCAGCCACGGCGCGAGCCCGGACAGCGCACCGCCCAGGACGACCGTCTCGGGGTCCAGCAGATTGACCGCCCCGGTCAGCGCGATACCGAGTGCCGTGCCGGCCCCGTCCAGGGCCCGCCGTACGTCCGCGTCGCCCTGGGCGGCGCGCTCCGCGAGCAGCCCGACGCGGCCCTCGCCCGGCTCGATGCCCGCCGCCCGCAGGACCGCCTCCTCACCGGCGTACTGCTCCAGACACCCACGCCCGCCGCACGCGCACTCCGGACCCTCCGGACGGACCGGCACATGCCCCAACTCGCCCGCGAATCCCCGTGTTCCACGCAGCAGCCGCCCGTCCACGACCACCGCCGCGCCGATGCCGATCTCGGCCGACACATGCAGGAAGTCGGGCGGAGTGCCGTCTCCGAGCCAGAGTTCCGCCAGCGCGCCGAGGTTGGCCTCGTTGTCCACGGTCAGCGGGAACTCGGCGGGCAGCAGCGCGCCGAGGTCCGTGTCGTGCCAGTCGAGGTTGGGGGCGCGGACGACCGTGCGTCCGTCGCGGGCCACGAGCCCCGGCACGGCGACCGTGAGGCCGGCCGGCCACAGGCCTTCACGTTCCGTCTCCGTGATCACCTTCCGTACCAGCTCGGTCAGTTCCTCGATCACCGGTTCGGGGGAGCGCCCGCGGTTGGCGCCGTGGCGTACGGCGCGTGCCCGCACCGCGCCCCGCAGATCGACCGCGCAGACCGCGAGATGGTCGACACCGATCTCCGCGCCGATCCCGGCCGGACCACGCCCGCTCACGGCGAGTGCCGACCCGGGGCGCCCCACCCGGCCGGGCCGCTCGGGGCCCAGCTCTTCGATCAGTCCCGAGCGGATCAGCTCGTCCACGAGCGTCGACACCGCCGCCCGGGTCAGTCCGATGCGTGAGGCGACCCCGGCACGTGACAGCGGCCCCTCGGCGCTGACGGTGTGCATCACCCGCGCGAGGTTGCGGCGGCGCATGCCCTGCTGGGTGTTGGGCAGCCGGGCGCCGGCGCCGGGCGGACGGGCCTCGTGCAGCGGTGCGGTCATGCCTCCGTCAGTCCTCAGTGGGTGTCCGTGAGCCGACATCCGTGGACGGACGCCCGTAGGCGTCCTTCAGCGGACGTTCGGTGGATGTCGGTTCGGCTCCGTCGGCTCGTCTCCGTCCCTCGGAGCCGTCAGCCGGCGTCCGTCCCCCGCTCCAGCAGCGGCGATGCGTCGGAGAGTACCCCGGAGATCCGGTCCAGCGTCGCCTGGTCCCGCTCCACCGCGTCCAGGACCGGCCCCCGGGCCGTGTCCCAGCGGCGGGCGACCGCGGCCGGGTCCTCGCCGGTCAGCAGGCCCGCCGCCTGCGCGGCGGCGCCGAGTGCGACCAATTCCTTGGCCTCCGGCACCTGGACGGGCCGCCCGGAGAGGCGGCGCACGGTCTGCTGCCAGGCCGTGCCGCGCGCGCCGCCGCCGATCAGCAGCAGCGGCGCCGAGCGGTCCGCGTCCGCGTCGAGCACCAGATCGAGGGCGCCGAGCAGCGAGTGCACCGCCCCGTCGTACGCGGCCTGGAGCAGCTGTCCACCGGTCGTGTCGTGACGCAGCCCGTGCAACAGTCCCGAGGCGCCCGGCAGGTTCGGGGTGCGCTCGCCGTCCAGGTAGGGCAGGAGCGTGACGCCCGTACCGGGTTCGACGGCCTCGCGGTCCAGGCCGAGCAGGGATGCGACGCGGTCGACGGCGAGGGTGCAGTTGAGGGTGCAGGCCAGCGGCAGCCAGTCGCCGCGCGCGTCGGCGAAGCCCGCGACGGTGCCGGTCGGGTCGGCGGGCCGGTGTGTCGAGACCGCGTACACCGTGCCCGACGTGCCCAGGCTCAGTACCGGAGTGCCGGGGCGCAGCCCGAGACCCAGCGCGGCGGCGGCGTTGTCCCCGGTGCCCGCGGCGACCAGGGTGCCCTTGGCGAAGGGCAGGTCGTGGCCGTCGCGGACGGTCCCGGCCACCTCACCCGGCCGGACCACCCGGGGCAGCAGCGCGGGGTCGAGACCCACGTGTGCGAGCACCTCCGCGTCGTACGCCTCCGTCCCGGACGCCCACCAGCCGGTGCCGGAGACATCGCCGCGGTCGGTGGTGGCCTGGCCGGTGAGGCGCTCGGTGAGGTAGTCGTGGGGGAGCCGTACGGCCTTGACGGCGCGAACCGCCTCCGGCTCGTGCTCGGCCAGCCAGGCCCACTTCGTGACCGTGAAAGACGCGCCGGGCACGCTTCCGGTGCGCTCCGCCCATGTCTTCGCGCCGCCCAGTTCCTCGACCAGACGGCGGGCCTGCGGCGCCGAGCGCACGTCGTTCCACAGCAGCGCCGGACGGACCGGCTCGCCCTGGGCGTCCAGGGTGACGAGCCCGTGCTGCTGGCCGCCGATCGACACGGCGGCGGCTTCACGTGCCGCGTCACCGCATTGGCTCAGCGCCTCGCACAGGGCGTCCCACCACTGCCGCGGGTCGCTCTCGCGGCCCGCCCCGGTGGTGACGGTGTGCGGCGCCTGGCCGCTCGCCACGACCTGTCCGGTGGCCACGTCGACGACCAGCGCCTTGGTGGACTGGGTCGACGTGTCCACGCCGACGACAAGCGGACCCTCGGCTGCTGACATCGGGCTCTCCCTCTTCCGCGGCTCCGCGGGATCTGGCCTGGTGTTTTCCGGTGCCTGTCCGGGTCGCGGCGACCCGTCCTCACCCTCAGTCTCTGCTCAGGGACACGTTGTCTCTTCCCAGAGATGCTCCCGCATACTAATTTGTAAACCGCCATGACGAAATAGTCGGAGCAGCAAGGAGCCGCGGCATGAACTACCAGCCCACCCCCGAGGACAGGTTCACCTTCGGACTGTGGACCGTCGGCTGGCAGGGACGGGACCCGTTCGGTGACGCCACCCGCCGTGCCCTCGACCCGGTCGAGACGGTGCAGCGTCTGTCCGAGCTCGGTGCCCACGGAGTGACCTTCCACGACGACGACCTGATCCCCTTCGGGTCCTCGGACACCGAGCGCGAGTCGCACATCAAGCGCTTCCGCCAGGCCCTCGACGCGACCGGTATGCGCGTACCGATGGCCACCACCAACCTCTTCACGCACCCCGTCTTCAAGGACGGCGCGTTCACCGCCAACGACCGTGACGTGCGTCGTTACGCGCTGCGCAAGACGATCCGCAACATCGACCTCGCGGTCGAACTCGGCGCGGAGACGTACGTCGCCTGGGGCGGCCGGGAAGGCGCTGAGTCCGGCGCCGCCAAGGACGTACGCGTCGCCCTGGACCGGATGAAGGAGGCCTTCGACCTCCTCGGCGAGTACGTGATCTCCCAGGGCTACGACCTGAAGTTCGCGATCGAGCCCAAGCCGAACGAGCCGCGCGGCGACATCCTGCTGCCGACGGTCGGCCACGCCCTGGCCTTCATCGAGCGCCTGGAGCGCCCGGAGATGTACGGCGTGAACCCCGAGGTCGGGCACGAGCAGATGGCCGGGCTGAACTTCGCGCACGGCATCGCCCAGGCGCTGTGGGCGGGCAAGCTCTTCCACATCGACCTCAACGGCCAGTCCGGCATCAAGTACGACCAGGACCTGCGCTTCGGCGCCGGTGACCTCCGTGGCGCCTTCTGGCTGGTCGACCTCCTGGAGAGCGCCGGTTACGCGGGACCGAAGCACTTCGACTTCAAGCCGCCGCGGACCGAGGACCTCGACGGCGTGTGGGCCTCGGCGGCCGGCTGCATGCGCAACTACCTCATCCTGAAGGAGCGTGCGACCGCCTTCCGCGCCGACCCGGAGGTCCAGACGGCCCTGCGCGCCGCGCGTCTGGACGAGCTGGCGCAGCAGACGGCGGCGGACGGCCTGAAGGGCCTGCTCGCGGACCGTTCGGCCTTCGAGGAGTTCGACGTGGACACGGCGGCCGCGCGCGGGATGGCGTTCGAGCAGCTCGACCAGCTGGCCATGAACCATCTGCTGGGCGCCCGAGGCTGAGTCGAGAACCGGGGGCGACTGTCTACCGACGGGCGTCCCCGGTCACTGGCGCATACAACTGTGCTCCGATTGATCTCCTGTGACCGGTTCTGGCTCGGACTGCTCCGGAATCGTGCGGTCCATGGCATGAGCCCGTATCAACTTCCGCGTGGGGGTCGCGTGCTGACCGGTTCGCGGCGAGTCTTGGCGGTATGGCCATGCCGCCCGTACCGCCCCAACCGCCCGGGCCACCGGGAGACATTCCGCCTCCGGGAGGTGGCTTCGGCCCACCTCCCGGAGGTTTCGGCCCATCCTCCGGGGGAGCCTACGGAAGCGGGGGCTACGGCCCTCCTTACGGAGGCGATGGCAACGGGGGCTACGGCCTTCCTCCGGAAGGCAACGGGCCGCCCCCGCCCACACAGGGGGGTGGTGGCTGGATGCCACCGGAGCCGCCCGAACCGCCTGACGGCCCGGGCGGACACCGAGGCCCCGGCAGGCGTCCGAGCGCTCTGTTCATCCTGCTCGTAGCGATCGTCGCAGTCGGAGCCATCGCCGCGGGGGTTCTCATGGTTTCCGGAGGCGACGACACCCCGGACAAGAACCCGCCAGGGAGCAGCCAGAGCTCAGGCCGAACCCCCGACCCGTCGTTCAGCATCCCGACCGAACTGCCCACCAGGCTTCCGACCAAGCTGCCCACGTTGCCGTCCAGGCTCCCCACCGAGCTTCCGACCGGGTTCCCCACCGATCTGCCGAGCGAGTTCCCGAGTGACCTGGAGTCGCTCATCCCGCTGGCCGGCGACGAAGTGCCGTACTACATGCTGCGAACCGGCGACTGCTTCAACGCCGACACCGCCAACCCCGGACAGGCCGCCAAGCGCGCGTGCGGGGAACCACACGACGCCGAGGTCGTGAAGGTGGTCGAACTCGAAGGCGGTTACGCGACGGACGCCGCCCTGAAGAACGCCGCCTACGCCCTGTGCCGGTCACCCCTGGAACGCGAGGCGGCAGAACAGCCCGCGGGGACCGTGAGGGGCAGCCTGGTGCAGTATCCGGACACCGCGGGCTACCGATTGGGCATCGACAACGTCGCGTGCAGCCTGGCCGCCGACCTCGGCTCCGACACCCGGAAACTCACCACGCCACTGACCTGAAGTCCCGGCGGATCGCCGTCCACGCGTGCGTGCCGCTCGATCGGAGGGCTGCCGCCCCGATCTCCGTGATCAAGGCGCACCGTCAGCTCAGCTCGTCACCCGGAAGGTGGCGTCGCTGCGTCCCGTCGCGGTGCTGATCGGGTCGAGCCGCAGTTCGTACGCGTAGTGCCGGATGTACCGGTCCGGGTAGTTGTACGACTGGAACGAGGACCATGCCGGGTCGGCGAGCCCGGCGAGCCGGCGGAAGGTGGCGTCCGCGGCGAACTGGCTGGTGCCATCGTTGTGGACGAGCTGGAAGTCGTATCCGGCGTGCCTTAGGAAGTACCCGGGGAAGTTGACCGACTCGAAGGAAACGGTGCCGGTGCCGGTCAGGCCGGGGCGCAGCCGGAACTGCGCGTCGGGGCCGCTGATGTTCGGGTCGATGCGCACGTCGAAGTCGGTGTGCCGGACGTACCGGTCCTGGAAGTTGAACGACTGCAACCGGTTGATCGCCGTGTTGGGCCAGCGAGCCTGTACGCGGCTGTCCTCGGCGGCCGTCAGGTTCAGGATCGAGCCGTGGCGCTTTGTGACCAGTATCGCCGACAGCCGTGCGAGAACAGCGGACATGTGTGTTCCCTGTCTTTCTGCGGGGGCCTCAAGAGAGTGCGGGTCTTGGGTGACGTTCTGCGGGCGCGGGGTGCCCAGGCGCCCGCGCCCGCAGAGGGCCGTCACCGTCACTCCTCACAACAGGCCGAGGAGCGAGAGGGGCGGAGGTCAGGATCAAGTGGTCAGGATCAGGAGGGGACGATCTGCCACTGCTGCTCGCTGCGCGCCGCGTACGGCTGCTGCTCGACGGCCGCTCCGTTGGCGGTGCTGGCCTCGTCCACGGCGAGCGAGAGCCCGCTGTATCGGTTGATGAGCAGG
This sequence comes from Streptomyces sp. NBC_00576, assembly GCF_036345175.1. Classification (NCBI taxonomy): domain Bacteria; kingdom Bacillati; phylum Actinomycetota; class Actinomycetes; order Kitasatosporales; family Streptomycetaceae; genus Streptomyces; species Streptomyces sp. NBC_00576. Next base: position 9,851,169 of record NZ_CP107780.1, read on the forward strand.
TAGTGCCCGTCACCGGTGGGTGTGACGGCCCAGTGCTGTTGTGGGGCGCCGGCGTCTCCCCAGATACCGACGATGCCGCCGTCCGCGCGGGAGAGACCCGCGACCTCCAGGAGCTTGCCGCTGGCCACGCCCTTGATCTTGTAGTAGCCGTCGCCGGTCTTGACGAAGGTCCACTTCTGGTTCGGCTGGCTGAGCCAGGGCCATTGCAGGACGTGGGTACCGTCGGTCTTGGCCTGGTTCTCGACGTCGGCGACCTTGCCGCTGTGCCGGGCGACCAGCCGGTAGGTGGTGCCGTCGCCGGGCAGTGTGGTGGACACCAGTGCCGGCTTGACCGACCGGCCGCCGATCCTGACGCCGCTGATGTTGGAGTAGCCGCCGGTGGCCGCGTTGACCTGGATCCGTACGAAGCCCACGTTCCGGTTGGGCCACTCGACCACCTTGGTCTTGCCGTTTCCGGCCCAGGTGCCGGTGGCGACCTGGGTGAAGGTGACCCCGTCGGTGCTGGTCAGGATCGTGTAGGAGGTGATGTCGCCGTCGGTGGAGTTGCTGCGGCTCCACTGCTTGGGCAGGTATTCCAGGGTGGAGACGTTGCTCCAGACGCCGCCCAGGTCGATGGTGACGGACTGCGGCAGCGACAGGCCATATGTCGACCAGCAGGTCTCGTAGCGGGCGTCGCTGAGTCCGTCGATGGCGTTGAACGGACCCTCGCCGGTGTGGAAGCCGGTGGCGTACGCGTTGACCGGTGTGACGGGATGCTCGGCGCGCAACAGCTGGGTGGGCAGCGGCGGCCTGGAGGCGTTGGGGCTCCACGACGCGCCGACCTCGGCGAGCCGGTTGACGACGTTGGTGTCCAGCAGGCCGTTGCGGTTGGGCGGGCAGTTGAGGATGAACGAGGTGTACTTCGGCTCCAGGTCGGCCAGGTGCGAGAGGATCGCGGCCTTGCTCATGAGGCCCTCGGTCGGGGTGGAGGGGTGCCAGAACCAGCCGTTGCTGATGGTCTGCCCCTGCATACCGGCGTAGGTGTTGCCCGCCGGCGCCGTGACGCCCAGCGGCTCCTCGAAGAAGATCGCGTCTCCGAGGAACGGCTCCGACAGTCCGCCGAGGTCGATCATCACGCAGTCCGGCTGCAGCTCTTTCACCAGCGAACGGATCTGTGGGTAGGAGACGGCCTGCTGCCCCATCTGCCATGCGTAACCGTCGGTCATGAGCATGTCGATGGTGCCGTAGTTGGTGAGCAGCTCGCGGATCTGACCGAGGATGAAGGTCATGTGACTGGGCTGGATGGCATCGGTTATCTGGAGCCCGGACACCTTGTGCCGGCTCTCCCACGCCTCGACGCCGAAGGTGCGGTCCCAGACCGAGTAGTACAGCCCGACCTTCAGCCCCTTCGCCCGGAAGGCGTCGCAGTACGCCTGGACGACGTCGTGCTTGTACGAGCTGTTCGCGACGTTCTGGGTGCCGTACGCGCTCGGCCACAGGGCGAAGCCGTCGTGGTGCCTGGTGGTCAGGAAGCCGTAGCTCATCTTCGCGGCGACCGCCGCGTCGGCCCACTGCGCGCAGTTGACACTCGGGGGAGCGAAGCGGGTGGGGCTCTGGTTGGGTTCCGCCCACTCCTCGTTGGTGAATGTGCCCAGGCTGAAGTGGTTGAACATGCCGAACCGCATGTCGACCATCTTGCTGAGGTTGGTCTGGGTGTCCGCGGCGAACGCCTGTGACAGCAGGCCGGAGAAGCCGGGGATGAGCGGCAGGGCGGTCGCGGCGGTCGCCGCACCCGCCGCGCCGAGAAACGTACGGCGATTCATTCTTGATGACGACATGGCCCACTCCTGTGTGGATCGATGGCATTGCCTGCGGTGACGACGTGGCGGGGGCGGCGCTTGCGGTGACGACGTGGTGGGGACGGTCGACGGCGGCCTGGGTAGCGGGGTGTGCCGGCAACTCGATGGAGAAACATCGGATGTATTAAGAGATGCCGTCAGGCGGTCTGTCTACGGTTGCGACAGAAATCGCCAGATCAGCATCCCGATTGCAGCAGAGGGGCGCGTTCGATCCTCAGGGTGAGCGACTCGATACATGGGGGGTATGCAGCCCCAACAAGTCGAGCGAGGGGGTGACTTGACTCTGTTGTCCGCACCCGGACGGTCGTCATGCCGCGCGCCGCTGGAACTGCTGGTTGGTGCCGGTGCCGCAGGGCCACTGGATGAGGCGGGCGCCGTTGGTGGTCGACGCGTCCTTCACGTCGAGGCACTTGCCGCTGTGCCGGGCGACGAGCCGGTAGTAGCCGCCGCCCTGGTCCTGGAACTGGAACTGCTGGTTGGTGCCGGTGGTGCAGCGGTACTGGTTGACGAAGGCACCGTCGCTGGCGGAGTTGCCCGCGACGTCCAGGCACTTGCCGCTGTGCTGGGCGAGGATCTGGACGTATCCGTTGCTGGTGTCCTTGAGCCGCCACTGCTGGTTGATGCCGCCGGCGCAGGTGTACTGGAGGGCGACCGCGCCGTCGGCGGAGGAGTTGTCGGAGACGTCGAGGCACTTGCCGCTGTGCCGGGCCGCCAGGTTGTAGTAGGGGCCGCCGCCCGAGCCGGTGACCGTGCCGGCCTCGGTGTCGATGGAGATCTGCGGGTACCACGGCAGGTTCATGGTGGTCCGGGTGGGGAAGGCCAACGGGAGCCAGACGTACTGGGAGTCGTTGACCGTGCCGCCCATGGAGTTGCCCCAGCGGTCGCCCAGGTAGAGGTACGAGGTTCCCGTGGCGCCCTGCACAGGCAGCACGGACGTGGTCTGGGAGCCGTAGCCGGTGTCGTCGCCGACCTCGGTCATGGCGGTCCAGGGGCCGACGATGCTGGTGGCGGTGGCGTACTTCTGCTGGTTGGGCTTCCAGCCGCTGTTGCCGGAGGTGAGCATGAAGTACACGCCGTTGCGCTTGAACAGTGCCGGCGCCTCACGGAAGGTGCCGGCCCAGGGGTTCGCGGTCAGGCTCTCGTAGGCCGTGTAGTCGGCGGTGAGTCTCCAGATCTGCAGGTCGGCGTTGCCGGCGGCGGAGGTGATCTGGTACGCCGTGCCGTCGTCGTCCTTGAACAGGGTCATGTCGCGGGACGTGGTGCCGGTCGGGGGCCGGAAGCTGCCTTTCCAGGTGTAGTTGCCGTCGATGGTGTCGGAGACGGCGACGGCGGCGCGGGCCTGGTTGTAGTCGGTGCCGTTCTCCTTGTGCATCCACATCACGAACTTGCCGGTGGTGGAGTTGAAGACGACCTTGGGCCGCTCCACGTTGGCGACCGCCAGTTCGGGGGCGCTGGCCTGGGTCAGGACGTTGTTCCTGAACTCCCAGGTTTTCAGGTCGGTCGAGCGGTAGGCGGAGACGGCCTTGAACGTGTTGTCGGCATTGCGGTTCTCGCCGAACCAGTAGTAGTACGAGCCGACCTTGATCACCCCACCACCGTGGGCGTGGACGACGGCCCCGGTGGAGTCGGTGAACTGCGTGGCGTTGGTGATGAGGGCCGTGGCCGCCTGGGCGGGGGAGCCGGTGACAAGGAAGGCGGTCACGCCCAGGAAGGCGGCCAACACATGGGTGAGGGCATGACGGAGCATCTGGATTCACCCCAGTGAGGTTTGTGATCTGTTTGGTTGTGTGCGACTCCGTTTGGGGACGGTAGGGGGGAAGTGAGGCCTCGTCAACGCCTTGGACCATTACACATCCGATGTCTTCAAGGGACTCCGTCCTACTCTCCAGTTCGTGGTCTTCCGATTCGCACGAGTTTCGACGGACCTCTAGACACGGCATGGTGTGTTGCTGATTAATACATCCGATGTCGCTTGGGTGAAACGCACACCTCTGTGTGACTCCTGTGTTTCGCCGCCTCCGAGGTGACCCATCCGATCTGTTCGGCCCCGACGCTGAGCCGCAGCACTTGTGTGCTGTCTTGTTGACAATCAGGAGAAGGACCTTGTCACAGTCGATCACTCGACGAAGAGTGCTGGCCGGTATGGCGGCCATGACGGTCGCCGCCGCTGTCACCCCGACACTGGCGGCACCCGCCCATGCTGCTGCCGCCGGTGAGCCGTTGCCACTCCCTCCGCTGCGGATCCCCAAGCTCGACCTGGGTGTTGAGCAGCAGTCCGACGAGAAGATCCAGTGGTTGCGGGATGCCAAGCTCGGCATGTTCATCCACTGGGGTGTCTACTCCGGCCCGGCCAAGGGCGAGTGGTACATGGAGAACGCCGCCGTCACCCCGGAGAACTACAAGAAGTACGTCACGGAGGTCACTGGCGAGCAGTTCACCGCGAGCGCCTACAACCCGGGCGACTGGGCCCAGTTGGCCAAGGACATGGGTGCGAAGTACACGGTGCTCACGGCTCGTCACCACGAGGGGTTCGCACTGTGGCCGTCCACGCACCCGAACGCCTGGCACGCCGGGCAGGCCCCGCTCCAGAAGGACTTCATCGGCCAGTACGTCACCGCGGTACGCGATGCCGGGCTGAAGGTGGGCCTGTACATCTCGCCGCTGAGCTGGCGCTACCCGGGCTACTACGACGTAAACGGCACCAACTGCCTGACCAACAAGTGGGGATACACCACGGATCCCGCGCACAAGGAGAACGCGCGGATCATGAAGAACGAGCTGTATCAGCAGGTCAGGGAGCTGGTCACGCAGTACGGCAAGATCGATGACCTGTGGTGGGACGGCGGCTGGCTCGGCCAGCAGGGTTCCGACAGGGACGGCGCGTTCTTCTGGGAGCCGGGCAAGTTCCGCGACCCGGCGAACCAGTGGCCGGTGGATTCCGCCTACAGCGAGACCGATCCCGACACCGGCAAGCCGCTGGGGCTGACCGGGCTGGTGCGCAAGCACCAGCCGGACATCGTCACCACCCTGCGTTCGGGCTGGATCGGCGACTACGCCAGTGAGGAGGGGCCCTCCGTGCCCTCCGGCGCGATCCGCACCGGCAAGGTGGCGGAGAAGTGCTTCACCATCGGAGGTGCCTGGGGCTACAAGGCCGGCACGAGCGTGATGGGCTTCGGCACGGCCATGAACATCCTGGTCAACGCCTGGGTGCGGAACATGACCTGCCTGGTCAACGTCGGCCCTGACCGCACCGGTGTGGTGCCCACCGCCCAGGCCGACCTGGTGCGCAGGATCGGTTCCTTCCTGACCACCTGCGGCGAAGCCGTCTACGACACCACCGGCGGCCCCTGGCAGCCTCTCGACGGCAAGTACGGCTACACCTACAAGGGCAACACCTTCTACCTCCACCTGCTGCCCGGCTACAGCGGCACCTCCTTCACCACCCCCTCGATCGGGGACGCCCAGGTCACCCGGGTCTACGACGTGGCCTCGGGCACCGAACTGCCGTACTCGGTCAGCGCGGACGGCAAGGTGACGGTCACCGGGATCAACCGGACCCGCATCCCCGAGGACAGCGTGGTCGGCGTGAGCCTGGACCGCACCGTCCAGCCGGCGGACATCGCCGCGGGCAGGACCGCCACCGCCAGCAGCCAGGAGACGTCCAAGGGCAACACGGCGGCGAAGGCCGTCGACGGCTCCACCGCCACCCGCTGGTGCGCCAACAACGCCAACAGCGGCAACTGGCTCAAAGTCGACCTGGGAGCGGCCAAGTCGGTCACCGGCGCCCGTATCGCCTGGGAGCTGGACGCCACCAACTACCGCTACCGGATCGAGGGCTCCACCGACAACGCCACCTGGACCACGCTCGCCGACCGCACCAGCACGACGAGCACCAGCCAGGTGCAGACCGTCGTACTCAGTGCCCAGGCCCGCTACGTACGCGTCACGGTCACCGGACTGCCCTCCGGGGTCTGGGCGTCCATCCGCGACCTGGAGATCTACGACCGGCCCTTCACCGCGGACCTGGGCACCTTCCGGCTGGTGAACCGCAAGAGCGGCAAGGCCATGGACGTCAGCGACGCCTCCAGCGCCGACGGAGCCTCCATCATCCAGTGGCCCTCGACCGGCGGCACCAACCAGCAGTGGAAGCTGCTGCCGAACAGCGACGGCTCCTACCGCCTGGTCAACGTCCGCAGCGGCAAACTCCTGGAGAGCCCGGACGACTCCGTCAAGGGCGCGCCCCTGGACCAGTCGTCCGATGACGGCGGCGACAACCAGTGGTGGAAGTTGGTCCCCTCCCAGACCAGCGGCTACTACCGGCTCGTCAACGTCCGCACCGGCTGGTGCGCCGACGTCAAGGACGCCGCCACCACGGACGGTGTCAAGGTCATCCAGTGGCCCACCACCGATGGATCGAACCAGGACTGGCAGCTCCTCGCCCAGTGACGGCGTGCCGGCCGGCGGGCTGCCCGCGTCGGACCGCGGGGAACCCAGCCGGGTGACTGATCGTCGGAGCCGGCGCACGCATCCACGACACCGGCAGCCAAGTCTTCTTCAGGGATGTGAACCCATGCACAGCGTGAGACCTCGGGACCGCCGGAGATTCGGGCCGGGCGCTCTGGTCGCCGTGGCCGTCGCCTCGCTCCTGGCGGGCGTGGTCGGCCCGGCTGCCCCCGTCCAGGCGGCGGAGATCACCGACGGCCTGGCCCTCTGGTACAAACTCGACGCCACCTCGGGCACCGTGGCGGCGGACGCCTCGGGCCACGGCAGGAACGGCACCGTCAACGGCACCGCGAGCTGGTCGGATGCCGGCGAAGGGCTCTCGTTCAACGGGTCGAGCACCTACATCAAGGTGCCGGACGACATCATGAGCGGCATGAACTCGATCACCGTCTCGATGGACGTGCAGATCGACGCCACCCAGACCACCCCGTACTTCGTCTACGGCTTCGGCAACGCCACCAACGGCAGTGGCAACGGGTACCTGTTCACCACCGGCGACTCGCTCCGGACCGGCATCGCTTCCGGGAACTGGACCACCGAGCAGAACACCCGGACCTCCGCCGCGCTGCAGCGCTCGGTCTGGAAGCACGTCACCTACACCCAGACCGGCAACACGGGCATCCTCTACCGGGACGGCGTGGAGGTGGCCCGTAACACGGCGGTCACCGTCACCCCGGGCTCCATCGGGTCCGGCACCACCACGGCCAACTACATAGGCAAGTCGCTCTACACCGGCGACAAGCTCTTCAAGGGCAAGATCCGCGACTTCCGCGTCTACAACCGTGCGCTGGCTCCCGGCGAGGTCGTCCAACTCAGCGGGAACACCACGGGCATTGCCGCGGCCACCCACCCCGCACTGAAGATCGACGCCATCGTCGACGACGCCCGCAGCAAAATCACCCTCCCGTTGACCGACGGCACCGACCTCACCGCGCTCGCCCCGCAGTTCTCCCTCGTCAGCGGCGCGTCCATCAGCCCTGCCTCCGCCACCCCGCGCGACTTCACCAAGCCGCTCACGTACGAGGTGACCGGCTCCGACGGCCAGAAGCGCACCTGGACGGTCGAGGCGCTGATCATGAACAGCCCGGTCCTGCCGGGGCTCACCGCCGACCCGAACATCGTCCGGTTCGGCGACACCTACTACATCTACCCGACCACCGACGGCTTCGCGGGCTGGAGCGGCACGAAGTTCAAGGCGTACTCCTCCAAGGATCTGGTCCACTGGCAGGACCACGGCGTCATCCTCGACCTCGGACCCGACGTCAGTTGGGCCGACACCCGGGCGTGGGCCCCGACGACGGCCGAGAAGAACGGGAAGTACTACCTCTACTACTCCGCCGACACGAACATCGGTGTCGCCGTTTCCGATTCACCCACCGGCCCGTTCAGGGACCCGCTCGGCAAGCCGTTGATCGCCCGCGGCGCCTACACCGGCCAGATGATCGACCCGGCGGTCTTCACCGACGACGACGGGAAGCAGTACCTCTACTGGGGCAACGGCCGGGCGTACGTAGTCCCTCTGAACGACGACATGGTCTCCTTCGACGCCTCCAAGGTCACCGACATCACCCCGAGCGGCTACACCGAGGGCACCTTCGTCATCAAGCGCAAGGGCACCTACTACTTCATGTGGTCGGAGGGTGACACGCGCGACGAGAACTACCGGGCCGCCTACGCCACCGGCTCCTCGCCCACCGGTCCCTGGACCAAGCGGGGCGTGATGCTGGAGAAGGACCTCGCCCTAGGCATCAAGGGCCCCGCCCACCACTCCGTGGTGCAGGTGCCGGGCACCGACGACTGGTACATCGCCTACCACCGCTTCGCCATCCCCGGCGGTGACGGCACCCACCGCGAAACCACCATCGACAAGCTGGAGTTCGACTCAAGCGGCCTGATCAAGAAGGTCGTCCCCACCCTGAGCAGCATCGCTCCGCTCCCCACTCTGCCGACGGACACCACCCGCTCGCTCCAGTCGGTCAACTTCACCGGCCGCTACGCCGCCGCCCGCTCCGACAGCCTCGGCTACCTCGACCCGGTGACCTCCTCCAGCACCACGGCGGTCAAGCAGAGCGCCACCTTCACCGTCGTCCCCGGCCTGGCGGACCCCGCCTGCTACTCGTTCCGTGACTCGTCCGGCCGCTACCTGCGCCACAAGGACTACCGGATCCGCTTCGACGCGAACAACGGGTCGACGACCTTCAAAAGCGACGCCACCTACTGCGCCCGGCCCGGTTCGGCCACCGGCTCGGTCAGCCTGGAGTCGTACAACTACCCCGGCCGCTACCTCCGCCACTACAACTACGAGCTGCGCATCGACCCCTACCAGGACACCGCCACGTTCCGTGCCGACAGTTCCTTCAAGGCGGTCAGCCCCTGGACCTGATCACCTTCCCTCGCTCGCCGGGGCCGTGTACTCCGTCAGGGCCAGCGCGGTCGCCGGATCCTGGGCCGCCCGCCCGGCGGGCATCCAACGGCCGCTCCGCTTCAGGTACGGCCACCAACGGCCGTCACGCCCCAGGCGCAGCTGGTTGTCCGCGCCGACCACCGTCCACCGGTTGCGTATCGCCCGCAGTGTCGGCCGCTCGTCCTCGTCCCAGGCCGAGTCGAGCGCGGCACGCGCGCGTGCGAGCTGTTCGCCCTTGACCGTCCACTCCTCCTCCAGGACCGACAATGCGGCCGTGCCACCCAGCCGCCAGGCACGGACGGCCGCGGCCAACTGCTCCCGGCTGCGGCCCGATCCCTCGGCGAGCCGGTCCGAAACGGTCCCCGAGGGGCTGCTCACGGCCAGTCGAACGGTGTCCTGATCCACCGTCAGCTCCGCTTCGACCGAACGCTGTTCATGACCGGACCCGAGTGCCTCGGCAAGCAGCCGATGCGCCTCTACGGCTGTCCGTGCGGCCAGGAACTCCAGCGCGCCCGGGTCCACCCCGGGCGCGGGCGGGACGTCGGTGTCCAGAGCCGGCGGTGTCCCGGGCACGTCGGGCAGCAGCGGCAGGGCAGGGAGCGCAGGGATGATGTCCCCGGCCGCGAACGCCTCGGCAGCGTCCACGCCCTCCGGCTCGGCGGACCCGCCGACGGAAACCGCGCCACGGCTCTGTATGTCGTCCAGCAGGGCGCGCTCGCCGCGTCCCCGCATCAGCAGCAGGACGAAGGGATCCTGGTCCAGCAGTCGCGCCACCTGGTAACAGAGAGCGGCCGTATGACCGCAGTGGTCCCAGGCGCCGCAGTCGCACTTCGGCTCCAGATCGCCCATGCCGGGCAGGAGTTCGACTCCGGCAGCAGCGGAGTCCTCCACAAGGTGCGGGGGCATGTCCCGGTCGAGCAGGGCCGCGATATGGCCGGCCCGCTCGACCGCCATGTCCAGAAAACGGTCCCACTGTTCGTCGGACAGCTCCTGCAGCAGGACATCGGAGCGGTGCGTGGTGCGGTCGCGGTCCTGGACGACGGCGGTGATGCGTCCCGGGCGCACCGACACGGCGCCCACGGCTCCCGCGCGCGCGAGCCGCCGGCCCACCCGCACCTGTTCGGAGTCCAACGCCGCGTCCTCCAGCGACTTCAGCCAGGCACGCCCCCACCATGTCTCCGCGAAACTGCGCCCTCGTGGGGGAGGGAGCGCGGCGAACGTGCGCTCCAGGCCGGCGCCGGACGCGTCACTCGCGTACGCATCGCCCTCGTAGTCGTCACTGTCGTGCTGATTCATCACGCGCCCCCTCGCAGTCGCACCAGGTCGGCCAGTTCCGTGTCCGTGAGTTCCGTGAGCGCGGCCTCTCCGGAGCCGAGCACCGCGTCGGCCAGTGCCTGCTTGCGGTTCAGCATCTCGGCGATGCGGTCCTCGATCGTGCCCTCGGCGATCAGCCGGTGCACCTGTACCGGGCGGCTCTGACCGATGCGGTACGCGCGGTCCGTTGCCTGGGCCTCGACGGCGGGATTCCACCAGCGGTCGTAGTGCACGACATGCTCGGCCCTGGTCAGGTTCAGGCCTGTGCCGGCGGCCTTCAACGACAGCAGGAAGACGGGTACTTCACCCTCCTGGAAACGCTCCACCATCGCCTCGCGTCCCGCGACGGGCGTGCCGCCGTGGAGGAACTGCGTGGGCACTCCGCGTGCCGCCAGATGCCGTTCCAGGATCCGCGCCATCTGCACGTACTGGGTGAAGACAAGAACGCTCGCCCCCTCGGCGAGGATGGTGTCGAGCAGTTCGTCCAGCAGTTCCAGCTTTCCGGAGCGACCCGCGATGTTCGGCCGGTCCTCCTTGAGGAACTGCGCCGGATGGTTGCAGATCTGCTTCAGACCGGTCAGCAGCCTCACGATCAGCCCGCGCCGGGCCATGCTGTCGGCGCCGGAGATCTCCGCCAGCGTCTCTCGTACCACGGCCTCGTACAGGCCTGTCTGCTCCTTGGTGAGCGACACGGCACGGTCGGTCTCCGTCTTCGGCGGCAGCTCGGGGGCGATACCCGGGTCCGACTTGCGCCGCCGCAGCAGGAACGGGCGTACGAGCCGGGCCAGACGCTCGGCGGCGGCCGGGTCCTGACCGCCCTCGACGGACTGCGCGTAGCGCGAGCGGAAGGTGCCGAGCCGGCCCAGCAGTCCCGGGGTCGTCCAGTCGAGGATCGCCCACAGTTCCGACAGGTTGTTCTCAACGGGGGTGCCGGTGAGCGCCACGCGCGCGCGTGCACCGATGGACCGCAGCTCCCGGGCGGTCTCGGAGTACGGGTTCTTGACGTGCTGTGCCTCATCCGCCACGACCATGCCCCACGGCTCCTCGGCCAGCCGCCGAGCGTCCAGGCGCATCGTGCCGTACGTGGTGAGTACGAACTCGCCGTCGGCCAGGGCCTCCAGACTGCGCCGCGACCCGTGGAAGCGGCGTACCGGCGTACCGGGCGCGAACCGCTCGATCTCGCGCTGCCAGTTGCCCATCAGGGACGTCGGGCAGACGACGAGGGTGGGCCCCGCTGCCGACGCGTCGGTCTGCCGGTGCAGATGCAGCGCGATCAGCGTGATCGTCTTACCGAGGCCCATGTCGTCGGCCAGACAGCACCCGAGCCCCAGGGACGTCATCCGGGCGAGCCAGTTCAGGCCCCGAAGCTGGTAGTCGCGCAGTGTCGCCGCGAGCGCGGCCGGCTGACCGACCGGGTCCTGCGCGTCCGGGTCCGAGATACGGTCCCGCAGGGCCGCCAGCCACCCGGTGGGCCGCACCTCGACCTGGCGCCCGTCGACCTCCGTGGAGCCCGTCAGGGCGGCGCTGAGAGCGTCGACCGGCGTGACCTTGCGGTCCTGCTGCGCGTGGGCGCGGCGGACCTCCTGCGGGTCGACGAGGACCCATTGGTCGCGCAGCCGCACCACGGGGCGGTTCGCCTCGGCGAGACGGTCCAGCTCATCACGCGTGAGTTGCTGGTCACCCAGTGCGAACCGCCAGTTGAAGGCGAGCAGCGCGTCGGCGGACAGGAACGACGGTGTGTCCGAAGGGACCTTCCCGGGGCCTGTGTCGTCGTCGGGCGGGCCGACGACCGCGCGGGCTGTCAGCTTGCGGGCCAGCTCCTTGGGCCAGTGCACCTCGACCCCGGCGGCGGACAGGGCGCGGGCGCCTTCCCCGAGCAGCTCGGTGACCTCTTCGTCGGCCAGTTCGACGGCGTCCGGCACGGTTGCGGAGAGCAGCGGCGCGAGCGGCGGCCAGGTCCGGGCAGCGCGGCGTAGTGCGAGCAGGGCGTCCATCCGCGCGCGCGGGCCGAAGGCGCTGCTGGGAGCGCCGACCGAAGCCCACACCTCGGCCGCGTCCGCGACCAGTCCGGGCTCGCTCACACTGTGCACCTGCAGCACGGCCCGGAACCGCAGGGCCGTCTCGTCCGGCCCGGCCGACGCCAGCCCCGGTACCTCCACCCGCAGTGAGATCCGTACGCCCGCGTCGTGCCCGGCGGCGACCTCGGCGGCCCACGGGCGCTGCTCCGGCACGTGCTGCGGTTCCGGCACCGCGTAGGCCGCCCCGCCGGCGGCGAGCGAGGCGGCGGGGGAGCGGGGCAGCGCGTCGGCCACCGCGTCCAGGAAGGCGCGCAGCAGCCGCTCGGGGTCGGGCAGCCGAGGCGGCCCCGTGGCTTCCAATGGCACGGCATGCGCCTCCGGGGGCATCGCGGCGGCGAGTTCGCGGACGCGCTCCACATCCGGCGCGCCGAGCGGTCCGGCCCGCCATGCGTCGTGGTCGCCCGCGGAGAGGCCGGGCAGCAGCAGTCCGCGCGCGGCCAGTTGCAGGGCGAGAACGGCGGCCGCACCCCAGAAGGCCGTCGCCCGATGTCCCTGTGAGGCGGCACGCGCCCGCGTGAGGACCGGCAACGCCGCGCGCACCGGGAGCAGGACGGCGGTCACCGTGGTCGGTGCGACACCTCGGTCGCCCGCCAGGATCACGGTCAGGTCGCCGACGGTTCCGGCGGCGACGACGGGGGGCGCGTCGCCGTCGGGCCGCCAGAACGCGACCAGGCCGCTGCGGGCCGGATCGCCAGGCACGAACACGGCACAGCAGCGGGCCAGTTCGGAGATCTCGGAGGGGGTTGCCGCGGGAATCCTCTGCACAGCGATGGCCGCATTCCTCAAATTTGACTACTGGGTCCGAGCCGCCGAGGGTACAGCACCCCGGCGACCTGCCCGGCATCGCTGAGCCGTGACCCGGGTCACCTTTCCCGGAGGTGTCATCAACCCCCTGGAGACAGCGGGGCTTTCCCCCGCAAGGAAACGGGTGGTGGCGCCATGGTCGCCAAGGGTGACCATTTCGTACGTTTCCTCAGGTCAGCCCGATCCTCGAAGAGACCCGGAGACCGACCATGCCGCAGACCGCTGTCCTCGCCGCCGAACCTCCGGGGACCCCTTCCGCGCAGTCCGGCGGCAGCGAGTTCGCGCCCCTTCTGCGGGCCGTCAAGGGGCAAGGGCTTCTGGAGCGGCGGTACGCCTGGTACGCGTCAGGGATCCTCGCCAACCTGCTCGCTCTGGCCGTGATCGTCACCGGCATCGTGCTGATCGGCAGCTCCTGGTGGGTGCTGCTCCTCGCCCCGCCGCTCGCTGTGTTCTGTGCGCGTACAGCCTTCATAGGTCACGACGCGGGCCACTCACAGATCACCGGCAACAGGGCCATGAGCCGTGCGATCGGCCTGCTCCACGCCGACCTGCTGCTGGGGATGAGCTATTCCTGGTGGGTCGACAAGCACAACCGCCACCACGCCAACCCCAACCACATCGAGAAGGACCCCGACGTCGTCGCCGACGTCCTGGTGTTCACCGGCGAACAGGCGCGGCATCGCACCGGCTTTCGACGCTGGCTGACCCGCAATCAGGCCTGGCTCTTCTTCCCGCTCACCCTCCTCGAAGGCATCGCTCTCAAGATCTCCGGTTTCAAGGACCTGCGCCGACAGGCACCCCGCGAACGAGCCGTGGAAGCCGTGCTCCTGGTGACCCACGTCGCCGCGTACACGACGCTGCTGCTGACCTCCCTCTCGCTCGGCCAGGCAGTCGCCTTCGCCGCCCTCCACCAGGCTCTGGTCGGTCTCCACCTGGGCATGGCCTTCGCCCCCAACCACAAGGGCATGGAGATGCCCGATCCCGACGGCGAGCGCTGGGGTCATCTGCGCCGCCAGGTGCTCACCTCGCGCAACGTCCGCGGCAGCGCCCTGACCGACTGGTTCCTCGGCGGCCTCAACTACCAGGTCGAGCACCACCTCTTCCCGAGCATGCCCCGCCCACATCTGCGGCTCGCCCAACCGATGGTGCGCGCCTACTGCCGTGAGTTGGGTATCTCCTATACGGAGACGGGGCTCGTCGACTCGTACCGGCAGGCTCTGCGGCACATGTACGAGGTGGGAGAGCCCCTCAGGGGCGAGTAGGGGTCGCATCTCAGGGGCGTCTCAGGGGCGCGGTCCGGAACCGTGGGAGGCGCGAACCCGTTTTCCAGAGCAGAGAGCGGCCGTGGCCGCGAAGGAGGCGACACTCATGTCGAGGAACGCGAAGATCGCCGCAGGGGGCGTGGCAGTCGGGCTCATCCTGTTGATCTGGTTGCCCTGGTGGGCCGCGCTGCTGATAGTGCTGGGAGTTCCGGCGGCTGCCTATCTCACGCTGGACCCCGCACAGCGGCGCAGGCTGCGCCGCGTCACACGTAAGGAGATCGGCCGCTGAAGCGGCGTCGGCTGAATTCCCGCGCGCCCTACTCCGGCTGACGCCCCGCGTGGCACACAGGGCGATCGGCGTGACCTGTGCCGCCCGGAAACACGGGATCCGGGCGGCATGGGCCGGCGGGGCTCAGCTCGGGCGTACAGCCATCCTGTCGAGCGCTTCGAGGAGACCGGGCAGCTCCGGGCCCCGGCCCACCGGCAGCACCTCTCCGGGCTCGTCGTCGAGCAGGACGAAGGCGATGTCGTCGGTCCTGGCCACCATCGACCAGCCGGGACCGTCGGCGCGCAGCGTCCGCGCGTCGCCGGGAGCGAAGGAGGAGCGGACGCGGCCGAGGGGCGGAGGAGTCTCCACGTACGCGCGTGCCTCCGTGAGGACACGCCGGATGCCGGCCCGGGACCGGCTCACGGTGCCTTCGGCCTGGCTCGGGGTGGCCCCGGCCGGGGCCGCGGTGTCCGCAGGCCGATCGGTGTCCGCCCCGGGCCCGTCCGGCTCGCCCTCGGGTGCCGCCGGCCTGCCGCCCGGAGGGCTGAAGTCCTCGTCGCTGAGCTGCTCCCGCCAGGTCGCCCACTGGAGAGCGATCTGGTCGGCGCCTAGGCGCCGCTGGGCCGGGCCCCACGAGGCGGTGTCCGGCGGAGCAAGAGGCGGTCGGTCCGTGAGTTCGGGGCCCGGGTCGTGCGGCGCGGGCACGTCGGGAGCCGCGACGGCGACCGCGAGAGGCCAGCCGGGGAGGGCCGCGACGACGGTGTGCTCCTCCGGCGACAGGTCGTACTCCATTCCGCAGTCCCACGACGCGATCGCGACCGCGACCAGGGAGACGTCGTCGATGACCACGGTCCACCGCGCGCCGTCGCCGTCCTGGCCGAGCACCAGTCCGTACCCGTCGGCGAGAGGCGCGAGGCCGAGCGCCGCACAGGCCTCCG
This sequence comes from Streptomyces sp. NBC_00576, assembly GCF_036345175.1. Lineage (NCBI taxonomy): Bacteria > Bacillati > Actinomycetota > Actinomycetes > Kitasatosporales > Streptomycetaceae > Streptomyces > Streptomyces sp. NBC_00576. The sequence continues at coordinate 9,866,578 of NZ_CP107780.1, forward strand.
GATAGTCGTCGCCCAGCACACTCGGGAACTGCGCGGGCGTCAGCAGCATCGCCGTGAGCACATAGAGCGCGTCGTCCGCGGTGGCGACGGCTCCCTCGTCCGTCTCTGCCATCCCAGCCTCCCCATCGGTTCGTCCATCGGCGCGCACCCTAATCCGAGCGGAAGGCCGTTGTCACGACTCCCACCCCATCCGGAGCTGCTGCTTTCCTGCCGGACAGGGGGGAATCGACCAGATGTTCCCGCTTCGGTCAGGCTGTCGGCAGCCCAAGGAGTTCCCGGGCGACCGTCCGCGGCGACTCGTCGCGCTCCCTGGCCAACGCGATGACAGCACGGCACGCCAGCTCGTTCACCCCGAACGACAGTGCCTCCGGAGACACCCAGGCCACGGCCTCGTCCATCCGATCCTGGTCGTCCTCCACGCACGCCGACACATACACGGCAGCGGCCTCGAAGAGATTGTGCGTGCGCTTCTCCCGCCCCGCGCCTTCCTCCGAGCGCCAGGAACGGAGAAATCTCGTGAACGATTTATGGATACCGCCGAACATGCGGACCACCCTTCCCCCTGTGTGGTTGCCATGGTTGATCGTTCATCTGCTGTTGTCCAACGTAGAGTTGGAGTTCCGGCGGCAGAAGAGGGCACGTGCGGTGAGGTGCTCCGCACGCCGATGACCGCGCAGGTCACGCCAGTCGGACGGCCAGCGAAGTAGCTTCTCGGCCGGATGCGGCAGGTGCGCGGTCAGCTCGCCGCGAACACCGCGTCGAGCGGCTCCGATCCCGCTCCCAGGACCACTCCCGAAGGCCCCACGGCGGCACGTAGCGGCGTCAGGGCGTGCCCAGCGCCACGGTCGGCGTCCAGCACGCGGGCGGAGAAGAACTCCTGGACGTGTGTGTGGTCGTCGCTCATGTTCCGCATGATCCCGCACGGACGAGAAGTACCGCACAGCGCACACGTTCGAGCTGGACGCGATCGTTCAGGCGCAATTCCCTGCCATATTTCAATACCTTTCGAAATGCGCCCCCTTTGCGCGCCCGTCCCCCCACTAGCGTCCCGTGGTCATGGGACACCTGGACCACGCCGCCTTCGGCTGGCTGACCCCCGTACTGTCATACGTGATGGCCTGCATAGGGGCCGCCCTCGGGCTGCGCTGCACCGTCCGTGCGCTCGGCGCGACCGGGCGCTCGCGCCGCAACTGGCTTCTCACCGCCGCCTCCGCGATCGGCACCGGCATCTGGACCATGCACTTCGTGGCCATGCTCGGTTTCAGTGTCGGCGGCACCGACATCCGCTACGACGTGCCGCTGACCATCCTCAGCCTCCTCGTCGCCATGGCCGTCGTCTCCACCGGAGTCTTCGCCGTCGGCTACGGGCACGATCGCGCCCGGGCGCTCTTCGTCGGCGGCCTCACCACCGGGCTGGGCGTGGCGAGCATGCACTACCTCGGTATGGCCGCGGTACGGCTGCACGGTGATGTGAAATACGACCCGGTGCTCGTCGCGCTCTCCGTGGTGATCGCCGTCGTCGCGGCCACCGCGGCCCTGTGGGCGGCGCTGAACATCCGGTCGCCGATCGCGGTGACGGTCGCTTCACTCGTCATGGGGGCGGCCGTCAGCAGCATGCACTACACCGGGATGTTCGCGGTGCACGTGGACGTCACGCCTTCCGGCGAGGTGCTGCCCGGGGCCACGGCGATGCAGTTCATCTTCCCCCTCGCCGTCGGCCTCGGGTCCTATCTCTTCCTGACCTCGGCGTTCGTCGCCCTGTCGCCGACGGCCGGGGAACGCGAGGCATCCGAGTCCGCCCAGCGACCGGTCGAGAGCGTCGCTGCCCGTTAGGAGCGCGCACAGGGCCTGCGCGGCCCGCGCGGCACGCCCCGAACCACCACGAGCGAGGAGGCCATGCGTACACCCCGCAGGACACCCACAGCCGCCCCCGGGGCGGCGCTCCCGGTGCGCGGACGCCGGGCGCACGCCGGTCCGCCGGCCGATGAAGTCTCCGAGGAGCCCCTCGGGGCTCTGCCCGACGAGATACCCACGCGCGCGGGACGCTGGCGTATGCGGCCGGGAACCGTCCGCGCCAAGATCGTCTGCCTTCTGATGGTGCCGGTCGTCTCCCTGCTCGCGCTGTGGGCGTACGCCACTGTCACCACAGCCCAGGACGTCGCCCGGCTGCGGCAGCTGCAACGCGTCGACACTCAGGTGCGTGCCCCGGTCGCCGCCGCCGTCGCCGCACTCCAGGCCGAACGCGAGGCCGCCGTACGCCACGCCACCGATCCGGCCGCAGTCCCAGGCGTAGACCTCACAACGTTGGGCGAGCGCACCGACGGGACCGTGGCGAAGCTGCGCCTCGGCGACCGCAACACCGTCGCCGACGGCGAGGAACTGCCCGCCGGAGTGGCGGACCGCCTGGAGACCTTCGTCGCCGACGTCGAACAACTGCGCACCCTGCGGACCTCGGTCCTCGACCGCCGTACCGGTTGGTCCGAGGCGTACGCGCAGTACACGAGGACCATCTCGGCGGCCTTCGCCGTGGGCGGTGCGCTCACCGGCATCCAGGACGCCGAACTCGGCTCCGACGCGCGCGTGCTGCTCGAATTCTCCCGCGCGGGAGAGGCGTTGGCGCAGGAGGACGCCGTACTCGCCGGGGCGCGGCTCGCCGGGCGCCTCGACGGACAACGGCTGCGGCTGTTCACCGGGGCCGTCAACACCCGCCTCACCCTCCTCGAAGCCACCGTCTCGGACCTGCGCGGCCCGGAACGAGCCACCTGGCAGAACCTCGCGGCAGGCAGCGCGTACGCCACTCTGGCCGCCGTCGAGAACAAGGTGCTCGGCACCCGCCCGGGCGTCAGGGCGATCGCTGCCGCGCCCGAAGCCACCTGGACCAGGACACACGCACGCGTGCAGGGCGGTATGCGGGCCATCGAGGCGGACGCGGGCCACGACGTCGCGGACCGGGCCGACCCCTTCACCCGGGGTCTGCTCACCCCGGCCGGCGCCGCGGTCCTGCTCGGCCTCGCCGCTGTCGCCGCGTCCCTGGTGATCTCCGTACGCATCGGACGCGGCCTCGTCGTCGAGCTGGTGAGCCTGCGCAACAGCGCCCTGGAGATCGCCCGCCACAAGCTGCCGCAGGCCATGCTGAAGCTGCGCGCGGGAGAGGAGATCGACATCCGGGCCGAGGCACCCCCCGGACCGCCCGCCGAGGACGAGACCGAACAGGTCGCGGAGGCCCTCGGCACCGTCCACCGCGCCGCCCTGCGCGCCGCCGTGGAACGCGCGGAACTGGCCAGCGGCATCTCCGGGGTCTTCGTCAATCTCGCGCGCCGCAGCCAGGTCCTCGTGCACCGCCAACTGAGCCTCCTCGACAGCATGGAGCGCAGATCCGACGATCCGAACGAACTCAGCGACCTGTTCCGGCTCGACCACCTCACCACCCGTATGCGGCGCCATGCGGAGAGCCTGATCATCCTCTCCGGAGCGGCACCCGGCCGGGCCTGGCGCCTGCCGGTCTCCCTGACGAACGTGGTCCGCGCCGCCGTCTCCGAGGTCGAGGACTACGCGCGCGTGGAGGTACGACAGTTCCCCGAGGCGTCGGTCGCGGGCACCGCCGTCGCCGACCTCACGCATCTCCTGGCGGAGATCGTCGAGAACGCCGCCCAGTTCTCACCTCCGCACACCAGGGTGCGCATCACCGGCGAACCGGTCGGCAACGGCTACGCCGTGGAGGTCGAGGACCGGGGACTCGGGATGGGCAAGGAGACCCTCGCCGAGGCCAACCGCCGCATCGAACAGTCCGAGGCGCTCGACCTGTTCGACAGCGACCGGCTCGGCCTCTTCGTGGTCAGCAGGCTCGCTGCCCGGCACGGCATCAAGGTGCATCTGCGGACCTCGCCCTACGGCGGCACCACCGCGGTCGTCCTGCTGCCCACGGCACTGCTGCACGGCGGCGCGGCGGACCGCTCTCCGCGCGCCGCGGTGGACCGGGAGCGAGCCGTCGAACGCGAGTACGCGCGCGTGCCCGCTGCCGCCGACCCGCCCCAGGAACCGGTCCAGGCATCGGCGGACCGCCCCGCACTGGTGGCTCCCGCACAGGCCTCCGCGGAGACCGCCCCCGAATCGCCACCACCACGGGTCACCGCCCTGCGGCTGCACCGTCCGCCCGAGGGCCCCGTCGAAGAGGAGGAGTCCGACGACCTCCCGCGACGCGTCCGCCAGGCACACCTCGCCCCCCAACTGCGCGAACAGCGCCCCGAAGAGCCGGCCCGGACGCCGGGCTCCCGAAGCGAGGACAAGCGCACCCCCGAGGCCGTACGGGACCGCATGGCGGCCTACCGCGACGGCTGGGTGCGCGGCGGCGGCAGCTCACCCGGCCGCGGAGCCGGCCCAGGCCCCGAAACCGGCAGAGACAGCAGCGAAGGAGACCGCGCATGATCAAGGACCCGAGCACGAGGGCGGAGCGGCGGTCCGGCGAACTCGACTGGCTGCTCGACGACCTGGTACTGCGTGTCAGCGAGGTGCGGCACGCGGTGGTGCTGTCCAACGACGGCCTCGCGGTGGGCGCCTCCACCGATCTCAAGCGCGAGGACGCGGAGCATCTGGCCGCGGTCGCCTCCGGCTTCCACAGCCTGGCCAAAGGCGCCGGACGGCACTTCGGTGCCGGTGGCGTGCGTCAGACCATGGTGGAGATGGACGACGGCTTCCTGTTCGTCGCCGCCGCCGGTGACGGCTCCTGCCTCGCCGTACTCACCGCCGTGACCGCCGACATAGGTCTCGTGGCATACGAGATGGCACGGCTGGTGAAGCGCGTGGGCGAGCACCTCCACACGGCGCCGCGAGCAGCGGCGCGCCCGCACGCCGCCGGATGAGGCGAGAGGGCGGCCCGCACAGATGACCGAGGACACGACAGGCACCCTGCAGGAGCCGGGCAGCCAGTGGTACGACAACGAGGCCGGGCCCCTCGTCCGCCCGTACGCCATGACGGGCGGACGCACCAGACCCGGCCCCACTGGGGTGCGCTTCGACCTGATCGCGCTCGTCACGCTCGACACGGGCGCACCCGGCATGGACGACGACACCGTGCTCGGACCAGAGCACCGGGCCCTCATCGACCTGTGCCGTACGGAGACGCAGTCCGTCGCCGAACTCTCCGCGGGCACGGACCTCCCCGTAGGGGTGGTGAGGGTGTTGCTCGGCGACCTCCTGGAGCTGGGCCGCGTCATCGTCAGCCGTCCGGTACCGCCCGCACAACTGCCCGACGAACGCATCCTGCGAGAGGTGATCGAAGGGCTGAGGGCGCTGTAGAAGAGAGACGTGGAACCATCCGGACCAGGCCGAGTTGTGCCCTCTTCCGGACACCTGACGGGCGCAAGCCGCTCCCGTCGGGCTAATAGCGGTCCAATCCCCCGACGGGGAACAGTCGTTGCCATGATGCTGCCTACGGACTTCGACCGTTGCCGGCACCTCCCGAGAGAAGTGATCGATGGTCTCCGAGCACTCCGACGCCACGGACGACGAAATGTCAGCCCTGGCGTTGAAGATATTGGTCGCCGGCGGATTCGGCGTGGGCAAGACCACCTTGGTGGGCGCGGTCAGTGAGATCAGGCCACTGCGAACCGAGGAACTACTGAGCGAGGCCGGCCAGTTGGTGGACGACACCGACGGCGTGGACCAGAAGGTCACGACAACCGTCGCCATGGACTTCGGCCGCATCACCATCCGGTCGGGCCTCTCCCTGTACCTCTTCGGTACGCCGGGCCAGGACCGTTTCTGGTTTCTGTGGGACGAACTGTCGCAGGGCGCCCTCGGAGCCGTCGTCCTCGCGGACACCCGCCGACTGGAGGACTGCTTTCCCGCAGTGGACTACTTCGAGCACCGGCACATCCCGTTCGTGGTGGCCGTCAACTGCTTTGCCGGCGCCCGGGCCTACGGAGCCCAGGACGTGTCGCGCGCCCTCGACCTCGACCAGGGCACGCCAGTGGTGCTCTGCGACGCCCGCGACCGCGATTCGGGCAAGGAAGTACTGATCCGGCTGGTCGAGTACGCCGGGCGGATGCACACCGCCCGGCTGCTCGACTCGGTGAGCTGACACGAGGAGCACGCGGCTGATCCCCCGCAACACCGTTCCCTCTGCGCCATGAACCCGTCCTGCTTGCTCGGAGGGCGGCCGTGGGGAAGGCTGGCTGACCGGATCCTTCGGCTTGGAGGACCTGCCGCACGGGGAGATCACAAACATGGCTCAGAACCAAGGACTTGGCTGGCTGCTGGACGATCTGACCGAGCGTGTCGAACACATACGACATGCGCTGGTCCTGTCGAACGACGGGCTGGTGACAGGCGCGAGCGCGGGACTTCGACGTGAGGACGCCGAACATCTCGCCGCCGTGTCCTCGGGCCTGCACAGCCTGGCGAAAGGCTCGGGACGCCACTTCGGCGCCGGCAAGGTACGTCAGACAATGATCGAGTTCGACGACGCGGTGCTGTTCGTCACGGCGGCCGGTACCGGTAGCTGTCTGTGCGTACTCGGCGCTGCGGACGCCGACATCGGCCAGATCGCATACGAGATGACACTGCTCGTCAATCGGGTCGGCGAACACCTCGACGTGGATGCCAGGCAACCCGAAAACATCCCGACATCAGAGGCCTGACCTGCGAATATGCTGCTCCGGTGAGAGTTATCCACAGGCTTGCCCGGGTGGGCGCCGAAGCGGCTACGGTTTTTCCCGAGGCCGGCGCACACGGCGCGGGCCAGCCACTCCACGGGGGAGACCGACCATGTCCGCCACCGGCATCACACAACCCGCCCAGACCGCCGTCGTACCGGCCACCGGCAGGCTCCACACTTCCGGCGCACCCTTTGCGCCGAGCCGTGCCGCACGCGAACTGGGGCTCAAACGACGCGAGTTCGACCTCGCGATCCATCTCGGGTGCGTCCGGACCGTTCCTGACGAAGGGGGCGGCGGCCGACGCGTCGGCCGCGACGAGATCGACCGGCTGCGCAATGACCAACGCTTCCCCGAAACGCTGCGCGAACGCGTCCGAGCGGTGGGCACGGCGGATGGCGCGAAGCTCATGCATGTGACTCCCACCCGGTTCACCCGCCTCGCCCGGCTGGGGCTGGTGACGCCGGTGAACTTCTACCTCAACCGCTACCGGGCCGTGGTCTGGCTCTATCTCGCCGACGAACTACGGCAGTTCGCGGCCGGCAAGGACACCGCCCCGCTGCTGACCGGCCGTACGTCCCAAAGTCTGCGGGACCAACTCGAAGCAGGATTTGACCTGCGGTCCCGCAACTGGCGGGGACGGCAACTGGGATTCCTGCTCCGAACGGCCGACGGCCCGTGGGCGCGAGCGGCAGTCGTGGCGTCCTTCCTCGACCCCGCCCAGGTCGCGGAAATCGTCAACGACCCGTACGAACGCGCTTACCTGAACCGCTTCCGGCCCGAACAGTCGGCCCACGGCGTGCCGGGGTCGCCTGCCGCCCGACTGGCCGAACGGATCATGACCGCGGACGACCAGGACGAGATCGGCTGGCTCCGCGCAGACCTGACCGAAACCCTGGCCGAGGCCCGTGACCACCGACCCGCACCTCGCCCGAGGTCGGAACACGCCCCGCTCCCGTACGAAGAGCTCGAACAGGAGCACGTCCGGTCCTCGCCCCCGCTGCAGGTCAGCCGACCCGAGGTTTCCGAGCAACCCGGGGCACCTGAGCGAACCCGCGGCCTGTTGAGCCGCCTGCGCGGCAGAAACCCACGACCCGCGCGGGACCGCAGGCGCGCCGCGCGAGTCTGAACCGGACGGGGCCCTCAGCTCAGCTTCCGGAACAGACCCTCCTGGACCACGGAGACGAGCAGCCTGCCCTCGACGTCGTAGATCCGGCCGCGAGCCAGCCCGCGCCCGCCCGTGGCGATGGGGGACTCCTGGTCGTACAGGAACCACTCGTCCGCGCGGAACGGCCGGTGGAACCACATGGCGTGGTCCAGCGAGGCCATATCGAAGGTGCGTGGGCCGAACAGGGGCTCCACCGGGAGTCGGACGGCGTCCAGCAGCGTCATGTCGCTGGCGTACGTCAGCGCACACGTGTGGACGAGCGGATCGTCCCCCAGCGGGCCGACCGTGCGCATCCACACCGCGCTGCGCGGCTCCAACTGCTGGACCTCCTCGGGGGTCCAGAGCAAGCGGTCCACATAACGGATGTCGAAGGGCTGACGGCGCGCCATTCGCTCGAACTGCTCGGGCAGCGCGCCGAGATGCTCCTTGATCTCCTGGGTGACGTTCGGCAGGGACCCCGGATCGGGGACCTTCCGGGCCGGCGGCAGCTGATGTTCGAAGCTGCCTTCCTCGGGCTTGTGAAAGGAGGCGGTGAGATTGAAGATCGTGCGGCCCTGCTGCACGGCCGTGACCCGCCGGGTCGTGAACGACCGGCCGTCACGGACCCGTTCGACCTGGTACACGATCGGCACGCCCGGACGGCCCGGGCGCAGGAAGTACGCGTGCAATGAGTGCACCGGACGTTCGCCGTCCGTGGTGCGCCCGGCGGCGACCAGCGCCTGGCCCGCCACCTGGCCGCCGAAGACCCGTTGGAGGGATTCGTCGGGGCTGCGGCCACGGAAGATGTTGACCTCGATCTGCTCCAGGTCCAGCAGGTCGACGAGTCTCTCGGCTGCGTTCGTCATGGGTGCGATTCTCCTGTGCTCACAGCTGGCCGACGGCGGTGACCTTGATGACGGCGCGGCTCTCCGCGTCAGAGGCCACGAGGTCGACCTCCGCGCTGATGCCCCAGTCGTGGTCGCCGTTCGGGTCGGCGAAGGCCTGACGGACGCGCCACAGCCTGTTCTGCGGCTCCTCCTCGATCATCAGCAGCCGAGGCCCACGGGCGTCGGGGCCGGTGCCGAGGTCCTCGTACTCGTCCCAGTACTTGTCCATCGCCTCGCCCCACGCGTCGGCGTCCCAGCCGGCCTCCGCGTCCAGCTCGCCCAGTGCCCCCACCTGGTCGAGCGCGGCCAGCTCGACACGACGGAACATGGCGTTGCGGACGAGGACACGGAAGGCACGCGCGTTGGCCGTGACCGGCTTGACCTGGTCGGCCTTCTCCTGGGCCTCCTCGGCGGTCATCACCTCCGGGTTGGCGAGCTGCTCCCACTCGTCCAGGAGGCTGGAGTCGACCTGGCGCACCATCTCGCCCAGCCAGGCGATCAGATCCTGCAGGTCCTCGGACTTGAGGTCGTCGGGGACGGTGTGGTCGAGGGCCTTGAAAGCGCCGGCGAGATAGCGCAGCACGATGCCCTCGGTGCGGGCCAGATCGTAGTGCGACACCAACTCGGTGAAGGTCATGGCGCGTTCGTACATGTCACGGATGACGGACTTGGGGGAGAGAGGATGATCGCCGACCCACGGGTGGCTCTTGCGGTAAGTGTCGTAGGCGTGGAAGAGCAACTCCTCCAACGGCTTCGGGTACGAGACGTCCTGGAGGCGCTCCATACGCTCCTCGTACTCGACGCCGTCCGCCTTCATCGCCCCGATGGCCTCGCCGCGCGCCTTGTTCTGCTGGGCCGCGAGAATCTGGCGCGGATCGTCCAGCGTGGACTCGACCACCGACACCATGTCCAGCGCGTAAGACGGCGACTCCGGGTCCAGGAGCTCGAACGAGGCCAGCGCGAAGGTGGACAGTGGCTGGTTCAGAGCGAAGTCCTGCTGGAGATCCACGGTCAGGCGCACGATGCGGCCGGTCGCGTCCGGCTCGTCGAGCTTCTCGACGACGCCGCCGTCCAGGAGCGAGCGGTAGATGGCGATCGCGCGCCGGATGTGCCGCAGCTGCTGCTTGCGCGGCTCGTGGTTGTCCTCCAGCAGGTGCCGCATCGCGTCGAAGGCGTTGCCGGGACGGGCGATCACCGACAGCAGCATCGTGTGGGTGACCCGGAAGCGGGACATCAGCGGCTCCGGATCGGAGACGATCAGCTTGTCGAAGGTGCTCTCCGTCCAGCCGACAAAACCCTCGGGTGCTTTCTTGCGGACCACCTTGCGGCGCTTCTTCGGGTCGTCGCCCGCCTTGGCGAGCGACTTCTCGTTCTCGATAACGTGCTCGGGCGCCTGCGCGACGACGAAGCCCGCCGTGTCGAAGCCCGCACGGCCCGCCCGACCGGCGATCTGGTGGAACTCACGCGCGCGCAGGTTCCGTACACGATTGCCGTCGTACTTCGTCAGCGCCGTGAACAGCACCGTACGGATGGGCACGTTGACGCCTACGCCGAGCGTGTCCGTGCCGCAGATGACCTTCAACAGGCCTGCCTGGGCCAGCTTCTCGACCAGGCGGCGGTACTTCGGGAGCATGCCGGCGTGGTGGACGCCGATGCCATGCCGGACGTAACGGGACAGGTTCTGGCCGAACTTGGTGGTGAAGCGGAAGTTGCCGATCAGCTCGGCGATCCTGTCCTTCTCCTCGCGCGTGCACATGTTGATGCTCATCAGCGCCTGCGCCCGTTCCACCGCCTGCGCCTGGGTGAAGTGCACGATGTAGACGGGCGCCTGCCGGGTCTCCAGCAGCTCCGTCAGCGTCTCGGTCATCGGCGTCAGCTTGTACTCGTACGACAGCGGGACCGGGCGGATCGCCGAGCGAACCACCGAGGTCGGGCGACCGGTGCGGCGAGTGAGGTCCTTCTCGAACATCGAGACGTCGCCCAGCGTCGCCGACATCAGGATGAACTGCGCCTGCGGCAGCTCCAGGATCGGGATCTGCCAGGCCCAGCCGCGGTCGGCCTCGGCGTAGAAGTGGAACTCGTCCATCACGACCTGGCCGACGTCCGCCTGCTTGCCGTCGCGCAGCGCGATGGACGCCAGTACCTCGGCCGTGCAGCAGATGACGGGGGCGTCGGAGTTGACCGAGGCGTCGCCGGTCAGCATGCCGACGTTCTCCGTACCGAAGATCTTGCACAGCTCGAAGAACTTCTCGGAGACCAGCGCCTTGATCGGAGCCGTGTAGAAGGTGACCTCGTCGCGGGCCAGCGCGGCGAAGTGCGCACCTGCCGCGATCATGCTCTTTCCGGAGCCGGTGGGCGTCGACACGATCACGTTCGCACCCGAGACCGCCTCGATCAGCGCCTCCTCCTGGTGCGGGTAGAGCGTGAGACCGCGCTCCTGGGACCACGACTCGAAGGCTTCGTAGAGGGCGTCGGGGTCTGCGGTCTTCGGCAGCTGATCGATGAGGGTCACGCCCCCATCTTGCCTGTGATCCCAGGTGAAGGGGGAATCGGATGCCCGTCCGAAGATCACGGCCGCTACGCTGTGTCGCCGACGGAGCGTCAGCGCACCCGGTCAACTGGACAGCGGCGTACGAGGAATAGGGCGGAAAACGGCCATGATGGGACCAGCACACTCACTCTCGGGGGCCGCTGCCTGGCTCGGTGTCGGAGCCGCCGCGGCGGCGGCAGGCAAACCGATGCCCTGGCCGGTCGTCCTGGTCGGTGCCCTGATCTGCGCCGGTGCCGCACTCGCCCCGGACCTCGACCACAAGGCGGCGACCATCTCGCGCGCCTTCGGGCCGATCTCGCGCGGTCTGTGCGAGATCGTCGACAAGCTCTCCTACGCCGTCTACAAGGCGACGAAGAAGCAGGGCGACCCGCGTCGCTCGGGCGGGCACCGGACACTGACGCACACCTGGCTGTGGGCGGTCCTGATCGGCGCGGGCGCTTCCGCCGTCGCGATCGCCGGGGGCCGCTGGGCGGTGCTGGCGCTCCTCTTCGTGCACATCGTGCTCGCCATCGAAGGCCTGCTGTGGCGGGCGACCCGCGGTTCCAGCGCCGACATCCTGGTCTGGCTGCTGGCCGCGACCAGTGCCTGGATCCTGGCCGGTGTCCTGGACAAACCGGGCAACGGCTCGGACTGGCTGTTCACGGACCCGGGGCAGCAGTACCTGTGGCTCGGGCTGCCGATCGTGCTGGGCGCGCTGGTGCACGACATCGGGGACGCGCTGACGGTGTCCGGCTGCCCGGTGCTGTGGCCGATCCCGATCGGCCGCAAGCGCTGGTACCCGATCGGTCCGCCGAAGGCGCTGCGGTTCCGGGCGGGAAGCTGGGTCGAGCTGAAGGTGCTCATGCCGGCGTTCATGCTGCTCGGGGGAGTGGGCTGCGCGGCAGCGCTCAACTTCATCTGAGGCCCACTGCTGAGACAGCCGTCTCAGCTCTGGCCCTCCCCGCCGCCGTAGCGCCGTTCGAAGGCGGCGACGCGGCCCTCGGTGTCCACCGTCCGGGCCTTGCCGGTGTAGAAGGGGTGGCTCTCGGAGGAGATCTCCACGTCCACCACCGGGTACGTCTCCCCGTCGTCCCACTCGATGGTCTGCTCGCTCGTCGCGGTGGACCGGGTCAGGAAGGCGTATCCGGCGGCCCGGTCCCGGAAGACGACCGGGTGGTAGGCGGGCTGCTTGTCCTGCTGCATGGGTGTTCTCCTCGCTCGGACGGTCGGCGGCCCCTCCGGGCCTTCGTGTCAGGGGGACAGTCAGCCGGACAGGGCGTCCTCGTCGACGATGTGCATCGCGGCCTCCTCGGCCGAGGCCGCGGCGCCGTCGATGCCCACGTCGGTGGCGATCAGCCCGCTCTCCTCGTCCTCGTGCGCGCCCTCGTTGGGGGCCACCAGGCGACCGGAACGGGTGGCGCCCACCTCGTTGTCCAGCGGCTCGCCGTCCATGCCCGCCCAGTCGCCGATGCCGTCGCCGTCCGATGCCGCGACGTCCGGCAGCTCCTCCGCGAGGCGCTGGTCCAGCGTCTCGCCCTGCCTGCGCTCCGCCGCCGTCACACCGGAACGCTCCACCGCCCAGGGACGGTCCGGAGGGGACCAGCCACGGTCGAGGGGGTCCCTCACCCCGTCGGTGAGCAGGGTGTCCTCGGCGTCCAGGAGGCCCGCGTCGTCCTGTACCTCGGATCCGTCGGGCTGGTAGACGTCGTCTCCCCATCCCTCGTCACTGTCCACGGGTACCTCCAGGTGGGTGGGGACCGACCCCGCTGCCGCCCACAGGAGCGGGCAGCCGCCTCCAGCGTTCCACTCCCCGTCGGGAGCGCGCAACGGGACGAAGCCGACCAGGCCCCGCCCCGCTGCCCGATCAGCGGTGTGTCACCCGTGCCACGACCGCCACAGCGCCGCGTACGCCCCGTCCGCCGCGACCAGCTCGTCGTGGCTGCCCAGCTCGCTGATCCGGCCGTTCTCCACGACGGCGATGACGTCCGCGTCATGGGCCGTGTGCAGCCGGTGGGCGATGGCGACGACCGTACGGCCGTCCAGGACCCTGGCCAGGGACCGCTCCAGATGACGGGCCGCTCGCGGGTCGAGGAGCGAGGTCGCCTCGTCCAGGACGAGTGTGTGCGGGTCGGCCAGGACCAGCCGGGCCAGCGCGATCTGCTGGGCCTGCGCCGGGGTGAGCGTGAACCCGCCCGAGCCGACCTCGGTGTCCAGCCCCTCGTCCAGCGCCCGGGCCCAGCCGTCCGCGTCGACCGCGCCCAGCGCGGCCCACAGTTCGGCGTCCCCGGCGTCCGTGCGGGCGAGCAGCAGGTTGTCGCGCAGGGAGCCGACGAAGACGTGATGCTCCTGGTTGACCAGCGCGACGTGCGAGCGGACCTCCTCGGCCGGCATCTTCGACAGTTCGGCGCCGCCCAGGGTGATACGGCCGGTCCGGGGCGCGTAGATCCCGGCGAGCAGCCTGCCCAGCGTGGACTTGCCCGCGCCCGAGGGGCCCACCAGAGCCAGCCGGGTGCCCGGCGCGACCTCCAGGGACACCTTGCGCAGTACGTCCACGCCCTCCCGGTAGCCGAAGTGCACCTGGTGCGCGTGCACGTCCCGCCCGTCCGGGGCAAGCGAGGGGTCACCGGCGTCCGGCTCGATGTCCCGGACCCCGACGAGCCGGGCCAGCGACACCTGGGCGACCTGGAGCTCGTCGTACCAGCGCAGGATGATCCCCACGGGGTCGACGAGCATCTGGGCGAGCAGAGCGCTCGTGGTCAGCTGGCCCACGTCGATCCAGCCCTGGAGCACGAAGACCCCGCCGACCATCAGCACCGAGCAGAGCACGGTCACATGGGTGGCGTTGATGACGGGGAAGAGCACACACCGCAGCCACAGCGTGTAGCGCTCCCAGGCCGTCCATTCCCTGACCCGCCGGTCCGACAGTTCGATCCGGCGTTCGCCCAGCCGGTGGGCCTCGATGGTCCGTCCGGCGTCCACGGTCTCCGCGAGCACGGCGGCGACGGCGGCGTACCCGGCGGCCTCGGAGCGGTAGGCGGAGGGTGCGCGCCGGAAGTACCAGCGGCAGCCGACCACCAGCAGCGGCACCGCGAGGAGCACGGCCGGCGCCAGCGGTGGTGCCGTGACGACGAGGCCGCCGAGCAGCAGCGCCGCCCACACCACGCCGATGGCGAGCTGCGGCACGGCCTCGCGCATCGCGTTGGCGAGCCGGTCGATGTCGGTCGTGATGCGGGAGAGCAGATCACCCGTGCCGGCCCGCTCCAGAACACCCGGCGGCAGCCCGACCGCCCGGACGAGGAAGTCCTCGCGCAGATCGGCCAGCATCCGCTCGCCGAGCATCGCACCGCGCAGCCGCACCTGCCGTACGAAGACGGCCTGCACGACCAGCGCGGCGGCGAACAGGCCGACGGTGAGCTCCAGATGGAGTTCGCGGGCGTCGTCCGAAACCCGTTCGACGAGGTCGCCCAGCAGGTACGGACCGACCATGGAGGCCACCACGGAGACCGTGTTGACGGTGACCAGCAGCAGGAAGGCACGGCGGTGCCTGCGGAAGAGTTCGCTCACGTAGGCGCGTACGGTCGCGGGGGCACCGACCGGCAGGGTGCTCGCCGTTGTCGGGGCCGCCGGGTCGTACACCGGTGGCGCCATGCCGATCATGCCGTCTCTCCGATTTCCTTGAGCTCTTCCAGTTCACCCAGGTCGTCCAGCTCGCGGCCGATGGCCGCCTCGTCCTCGGTCTCCCGGGTCACCACGGCCCGGTATCGCGGTTCCTTGTGCACCAGTTCGCGGTGCACACCGACCGCGGCGACCTCGCCCTCGTGGATCAGCACGACCCGGTCCGCATGGTCCAGGAGCAGCGGTGAGGAGGTGAACACGACGGTCGTGCGGCCGGCGCGCAACTCCCGCACCCCGTCGGCGATCCGGGCCTCGGTGTGCGAGTCGACGGCCGACGTCGGTTCGTCGAGCACGAGCACCTCGGGGTCCGTGATCAGCGACCGTGCCAGCGCCAGCCGCTGGCGCTGCCCGCCCGACAGTGACCGTCCGCGCTCGGTGATCCGCGCGTCCAGCGGGTCCTCGGCATCGAGCGACCCCTGCACGAGTGCCTCCAGTACGTCCCCGCACTGGGCGGCGGCCAGCGCCGCGGCGGCGCTCACCGCACCCGAGGCGGGCACGTCGAGCAGCTCGCGCAGCGAACCGGAGAGCAGCACCGGGTCCTTGTCCTGGACGAGGACGGCCGTTCGGGTGCTGGAGAGCGGTAGCTCGTCGAGCGGCACCCCTCCGAGGAGCGCCGACGTGCCCTCCTCGGAGGGGTGCCCGCCCAGCCGCTCCGCCAGCAGACCCGCCGCGTCGGGATCGCCGCACACCACGGCGGTCAGACGTCCGGCGGGTGCCAGCAGCCCGGTCGCGGGATCGTACAGATCGCCGGCCGGTACCACCGCCTCGCGCGAGCCCGCCGTGTCCGTGGCGCGCTCGAGGGACAGCACCCGCGCGGCCCGTTTAGCGGAGGGCCGCGAGAAGGAGTACGCCATGGCGATCTCCTCGAAGTGCCGCAGCGGATACGTCAGCAGCATGACCGCGCTGTACACGGTGACCAGCTCGCCGACGGTGATCCGGCCCTGCCTCGCCAGGTGCACACCGTGCCAGATGACCGCGATCATCAGCAGGCCCGGCAGCAGCACCTGGATCGCCGAGATCAGTGCCCACATACGGGCGCTGCGCACGGCCGCGTGACGCACCTCCTGCGAGGCCCGGCGATAGCGGTCGAGGAAGAGCTCCTCGCCGCCGATGCCGCGCAGCACCCGCAGTCCCGCGACGGTGTCCGAGGCCAGTTCGGTCGCGCGGCCCGCCTTCTCGCGCTGGAAGTCGGCGCGCCGGGTGGCCCGGGGCAGCAGCGGCAGCGCGGCGAGGGCGAGGACGGGGACACCCACGGCGACGACGATGCCGAGCGCCGGCTGGTAGACGTACAGGCCGACGCAGACCAGGACGACGGTCAGGGCGGCGGCGGTGAACCGGGAGAGGGCCTCCACGAACCAGCCGATCTTCTCCACGTCCCCTGTGGAGACGGCGACGATCTCACCGGCCGCTACCCGCCGCGTCAGTGCCGAGCCCAGCTGGGCGGTCTTGCGGGCAAGGAGCTGCTGGACGCGGGCGGCGGCCGTGATCCAGTTGGTGACCGCGGCCCGGTGCAGCATGCTGTCGCCGAGTGCGATGGCCACGCCGCACCCCACCATCAGCCCGCCCGCGAGGGCCAGCCGCCCGCCCGAGCGGTCGACGACGGCCTGGACGGCGAATCCGACGCCGAACGGCAGCCCGGAGACGGCCACGAAGTGCACCAACCCCCAGGCGAGGGAGGTGAACTGCCCGCCGAGCTGGTTGCGGAACAGCCACCACAGAAATCTGGGGCCCGAGCGCGCATCCGGCTCACCAGGGTCGGGATACGGAAGGTCTTGGATCTTCATGACGTCCCAGTGGCTCGCATCTCGCATGAGGGGGTGGTCGTGGGGGGTTGGGAGGGGCGGGTAATGCCTACAACGGGCCGTGAAAGGTTCGCTCCACAGAGTGGCCGGAGGCAAACGGTTTTCCGGCGAGAGGCGTGGATTCGGCCCGATTGGCGGTTGTTCGCCTCATTGCCGTGCGGGGCCGACTGCCCGTAGAACACCGGCCATGAGAAGCCGGATCATCATGTCCATGCTTGCCGGAGCGACCCTCCTGGCGAGCACCGTCCTCGGAGCGAGTCCCGCCCAGTCGGCTGCGGCGGCCACCCGTGCGGTCGACGTCCCCGCCGAGTTCGGCACCGACTGGCACGACCCGGTCACCGCCGCGCCCGCGGTCACCCGGCCGGTCGGCTCCCCGTCCTGCGAAGTCACCGTAGCCGAGGCCCAGTTCAAGGACTTCACGCCCTACCAGGGCACGTACACGCCCCCGAGCGGTTGCGGCGCGAGCTGGAACAAGGTCGTGCTGAGGATGGACGGCAAGGTGAAGGGCCGTCAGTACGACCGCCTCGGATACCTCCACCTCGGCGGCGTCGAAGTCCTGCGTACCTCAACTCCGCAGCCCTCGCCGGACGGTATCGCCTGGTCCGTGGAGAAGGATGTCACGCGCTACAGCGACACTCTGAGCAAGGCCCAGCCCGTCGAGATGCTCATCGGAAACGTTGTCAACGACACCTACACGGGCATCCTCGACGTCAAGGTCACGCTGACGTTCTACCGGGGGACACCCGTCGCGAAGGACACCCCCGACCGCGTTCTCACCCTCCAGGACGGCACCCTCACCACCCCGCGCAACAGTGAACGCATCGTCGCCGAGGTGTACGCGACCGGTTCCGGCGGCGGCTGCGAGGAGTACTGGTACCTCACCGTCCCCGACGCCGCCCCCTACTCCTGCAAGGCCACGGACGGCCCGTACCGCGAGGTGCAGATCAAGATCGACGGACAACTGGCCGGAATCGCCGCACCCTTCCCGACCGTGTGGACCGGCGGCTGGTCCAACCCCTTTCTCTGGTACGTGATTCCGGGGCCGCGCGCCTTCGACATCAAACCGATCGAATACGATCTGACCCCCTTCGCCGGGCTTCTCAACGACGGCCGCCCGCATGACGTGGAGGTCTCCGTCGTCGGCGTCCCGGAAGGGCAGGCGGGCTGGAGCACCCCCGTCAACGTCCTGGTCTGGCAGGACGCCGAGCGCGCGCGGGTCACCGGCAGGCTCACCGCCCACCACGCGAGCGACCTCGCCAACTCCTCGACGTACACGCCCGGTTCGGCCGACGAACAGCACCGCCTCGACACCGACGGCGCTCACCGGCTGACCGTCGCCGGGTATGTCGACACCTCGCACGGCCGGGTCGTCACCACCGTCAGCCGCGCCCTCGCGGGCACCTCCGTGCACGGCTGGACCGACGGCGAGAACACCGACGGGCTCACCGCCACCTGGACGGACGCCGAGAACGTGACCGTCGACGGGCGCGGGCCGGCCAGGACGACCCGCACGGGGCGGACGTACACGATGGACGGCACGACCACCCTCGGCGCGGGCGACCGGCTGCGGACCGTGCTGACACTCGGCGACCGGGAGGCCGTCACCGAGACGTCCGCGGGCCGTCGTACGGCGTGGTCGTGGCTCGACGACGCGTACGCGGGCGACGCGACGTATACGGCGAACGTGCCGCGCGACCAGCGCCACGCCGTCGGGACGTCGAGCGAGCGCTACCGGCTGTACGGCTCGGCCGGATGCCATGACCGTTCGCTGGTGACCGTGCAGGGGTTGCTCACGGAGGACCGGAGCCGCTGCTGACGGTGCTGTGAGCGGACTGTGGGGGCGGTCGATGATTTACGCGGCCGTTATACGCAAGTTGCAGACGGGGCGAACAGCTCCTCAATAGTGTGTGCGACGCGGAAGCGCTTTTCCGCATCCCAGAAACCCTTGGAGGAGTGCTCGTGCCGCAGTCCGTACCGTCCCTGCCGCGACGCGGCGTACGCATACTGCGTACCTCACTGTTCGCGCAGGTTGCCGTCGCGCTGGTCCTCGGCATCGTCGTCGGCAAACTGTGGCCCGACGTGGCCATAGATCTCAAGCCGCTCGGCGACGGTTTCACCCGGCTCATCAAGACGATCATCTCGCCGCTCGTGTTCTGTGTGGTCGTCGTCGGCATCGCCAAGGCCGGAGATCTCAAGGCGTTCGGCCGGATCGGGCTCAAGGCCCTGATCTGGTTCGAGGTGGCGAGCACGCTCGCCCTGGTCATCGGGCTCCTCGCCGCCAACATCGTCCAGCCCGGCTCGGGCATGAACGTCGACCCGTCCACGCTCGACACCTCGGCGATCGACGCGAAGACGGGCGGCGGCTCGCTGCCCTCGACGACCGAGTTCATCGTCAACGCGATTCCCACCAGTTTCATCGGCGCCTTCGCCGAGAACGAACTCCTCCAGGTGCTGATCCTGGCCTGCCTGGTGGGCGCCGCGCTGCTCCACCTCGGCCACACCAAGGTGCCGAAGGTGCTGCCCGCCATCGAGCAGGCCCAGGAGATCATCTTCGCGGTCGTCGGCTTCATCATGCGACTCGCCCCGATCGCGGTCTTCGGCGCGATGGCCGTCCTGATCGGCCAGTACGGACTCGGCGTGATCGAGACGTACGCCAAGCTGATCATCCTCTGCTACGCGGCTGCCGCGCTCTTCGTCGCACTGCTCGCCGTCGCTCTCAAGATGGTCACCGGGCTCAGCCTCTGGAAGTTCCTCCGCTACATCCGTGAGGAGATGCTCCTCGCGCTCGGCACCGCCTCCACCGAGTCCGTGATGCCGCGCGTGATGCTGAAGCTGCGCAAGGCCGGCGCCCGCGACGACGCCGTGGGTCTGGTGCTGCCCACGGGGTACTCCTTCAACCTCGACGGCGCGTCGCTCTATCTCTCCATCGGCACTCTGTTCATCGCCCAGGCGGTGGGCGTGGACCTCAGCCTCGGCCAGCAGATCACCGTGGTCCTGGTGCTCATGCTCACCAGCAAGGGCATGGCCGGCATCCCCGGTTCGGCCTTCCTCGCCCTGTCCGCGACCGCCTCCTCACTCGGGGCGATCCCGGCCGGGGCCGTCGCGCTGCTGCTGGGCGTCGACCGCATCATGGACTCGATGCGCGTCGTCACGAACCTGCTCGGCAACTGCGTCGCCGTCTTTGCGGTCTCTCGCTGGGAGGGTGCGCTGGACCTGGAGCGCGCGAAGAAGGTGTTGGACCGGGAGATCGTGATCTCCGACGACGAAGACGACGACGGCGCGGCCGACGAAGCCGAGGTGGAGGAACCTGCGAAGGCGGCGGTCCCGGCCCAGGTGTCGGACGCCAAGGAGCCTGCGAGCTGACCTGCGGAACCCGCTAGTCGAACGGGCCGTGGGTCCGCCTCCAGCAGTCCTGGAGGCGGACCCACGGCCCGTTCCTCTGTGTGGACGGTGTTGTCCCGGCCTCAGCAGCGCCGCTCGGGTGGCGCGCCGACCCCGTCCACCAGCGTGTCCAGCAGCCCGCCCAGCACCGTGCGCTGCTCGTCCGTCAGCGGCGCGAGAATCTCCTCCGCCGCGGCCCTGCGGGCTCCGCGCAGCTCGCTCAGTGCCTTGCGACCGTCGTCCGTGAGTTCGATCCGGATGACCCGGCGGCTGTCGGGATCGGGCACCCGGCGCACCTTGCCGCTCGCCTCCAGTGCGTCCACGAGTGTCGTCACCGCCCGGGGCACCACCTCCAGGTGCTCCGCCAGATCGGCCATCCGTGGTGGGGAGCCTTGGTGCTGTAGGTGGTGCGAAAGGGTGCGCAGCAGCCGCGACTGGGCCGGGGTGATGCCGACTCCGCGCTGTTCCAGCTGGTGCTTGTGGATGCGGTGCAGACGGCGGGTCAGACTCAGCAACTGGTCGGCGAGCGGACCGTCGGCGTCGGGGGAACTCATACGGGAACAATATCAGGATGCAGTTCATTGTGAGCATAGGTAACAATGAGCTATGCTCCGCCAGTCGTCATCATCACCGGTCCTCCCGAAGGAGCCCATGAAACCCGAACAACCCGCCTGGACCCCGTCCGCCGACTCGGCGGACCAGCCGCTCCAGGCCCGCCGCATCCTGAAACTCTTCCGCCCGTACCGCGGCCGGCTCGCCGTCGTCGGCCTGCTGGTAGCCGCAGCGTCCCTCGTCTCCGTCGCCACCCCCTTCCTGCTGAAGGAGACCCTCGACGTCGCGATCCCCGAGGGCCGCACCGGACTGCTCAGCCTGCTCGCGCTCGGCATGATCGTCAGCGCAGTCCTCGGCGGCGTCCTCGGCGTGCTGCAGACCCTGATCTCCACGACCGTCGGCCAGCGCGTCATGCACGACCTGCGCACCGCCGTCTACGGCCGCCTGCAGAGCATGTCGCTCGCCTTCTTCACCCGCACCCGCACGGGGGAGGTCCAGTCCCGCATCGCCAACGACATCGGCGGTATGCAGGCCACCGTCACCTCCACCGCGACCTCCCTGGTCTCCAACTTCACCAGCGTCGTCGCCACGATCGTCGCGATGGTCGCCCTCGACTGGCGCCTGACCGTCGTCTCGCTGCTCCTGCTGCCGGTGTTCGTCTGGATCAGCCGCCGCGTCGGCAACGAACGCAAGCGGATCACCACCCAGCGTCAGAAGCAGATGGCCGCGATGGCCGCCACGGTCACCGAGTCGCTGTCCGTCAGCGGCATCCTGCTCGGCCGCACGATGGGCCGCTCCGATTCCCTCACCAGGGCCTTTGCCGAGGAGTCCGACGGTCTGGTCGACCTCGAAGTGCGCTCCAGCATGGCCGGCCGCTGGCGGATGGCCGTCATCGGCATCGTCATGTCGGCCATGCCGGCCGTCATCTACTGGACCGCGGGCCTTGCCCTCCAGTTCGGCGGCCCGTCCGTCTCGATCGGCACGCTCGTCGCCTTCGTCTCGCTCCAACAGGGCCTGTTCCGGCCCGCCGTCAGCCTGCTGAGCACCGGCGTCCAGATCCAGGCCTCGCTCGCGCTCTTCCAGCGCATCTTCGAGTACCTCGACCTGCCCATCGACATCACCGAGCCCAAGAACCCGGTCCACCTCGACACGGTCAAGGGCGAAGTCCGGCTGGAGAACGTCGAGTTCCGCTACGACGACAAGAGCCGCCCGATCCTCGACGGCGTCGACATCCACGTCCCTGCGGGCGGCAGTCTGGCCGTCGTCGGCCCGACCGGCGCCGGCAAGTCCACGCTGGGCCACCTCGTGCCCCGGCTGTACGACGTGACGGGCGGCCGGGTCACCATCGACGGCGTCGATGTCCGCGACCTCGACTTCGACACGCTCGCCCGCGCGGTCGGCGTCGTCTCCCAGGAGACGTACCTCTTCCACGCCACGGTCGCAGACAACCTGCGCTTCGCCAAACCGGACGCCACCGACGAGGAACTGCACGCGGCGGCCGGCGCGGCCCAGATCCACGACCACATCTCCTCCCTGCCCGACGGGTACGACACGGTCGTCGGCGAACGCGGCCACCGCTTCTCCGGCGGCGAGAAACAGCGCCTCGCCATCGCCCGTACGATCCTGCGCGACCCGCCCGTTCTCATCCTGGACGAGGCGACCAGCGCCCTGGACACGCGCACCGAACACGCCGTTCAGGAGGCCATCGACGCCCTGTCGGCCAACCGCACCACGCTCACCATCGCGCACCGCCTGTCCACCATCCGGGGCGCCGACCAGATCGTGGTCCTGGACTCCGGGCGTGCCGTCGAACGGGGCACGCACGAGGAACTCCTGCGCCAGGACGGGCGGTACGCGGCCCTCGTACGCCGGGATGCCGAGCTGGAGCCGACCGGGTGACGTACATGGTCGGACAAGATGAACATATGCCGGATTTGTGACGATTTGCGGGTTACCGTGCCCGCATGCAGATGAACACTCCGTCACGGAGCACTACTCGCCTGACGCGCCGTGGCCGGGCCGTCCTCATCGCGACCGGAGCCGTCGTCGCGGCCACCGCCGTGGCGGTGCCGCTGCTGAGCGTCGACAGCGAAGGGGACCCCCGGCCGACCGCCCTCCTCATCCCGGAGGGCTGGCGCTCCATCCAGGTGTACGAGGCGGTCGACAAGGCACTCGCCCTCCCGGCCGGGAGCACGAAGAAGTCGCTCGGCAGGGCCCGGCTGAAACTCCCGACCGACGCCGAGGGCAACCCCGAGGGCTATCTCTTCCCGGCGACCTATCCGCTGAAGGAGAAGGCCACCCCGGAATCCCTGCTGTCGGTCATGGTCGACACCGCCAACCAGAGGTTCGGTGGTCCGCCGGTCACCGCCGGGGCGCAGCGCAACGCCATGAACGTCTACCAGGCCGTCACCATCGCGAGCATCGTCCAGGCCGAGGCAGCCGGCAAGCAGGACATGGGGAAGGTGGCCCGGGTCGTCTTCAACCGGCTCGAACGCGGGATGCCGCTCCAGATGGACTCCACGATCAACTACGCGCTGAACAGGTCCACGCTGAAGACGACGGCCGGCGACACCCGCCTGAACAGCCCGTACAACTCCTACCAGCGCATGGGTCTGCCGCCCACGCCGATCGCCAACCCCGGCGAGGAGGCGATGCGCGCCGCCATCAACCCGACGCCGGGTGACTGGCTGTACTTCGTCACCGTCAAGCCCGGTGACACCCGCTTCACGGCCGACTACGCCGAACACCAGCGCAACGTCGCCGAGTTCAACCAGAGCCAAAAGAACCAGAAGCACCAGAAGGGCCCGAGCCAGGGGCAGCAGAGCGGGCAGTCCGCCAAGTGACCTGACGGGTCGCGGGACCGAACGGGACGTCAGACAGCGGCCGGCTCCTGGTCGAGCAGCCGCCTGATGTCCCGTACGGCCGCCCGCCCGGCCCGGTTGGCGCCGATCGTGCTCGCCGACGGGCCGTATCCGACCAGATGGACGCGCGGATCGGCGACCGCGCGCGTCCCCTCGACGCGGATGCCGCCGCCGGGCTCGCGCAGCCTGAGCGGCGCCAGATGGTCGATCGCGGCCCGGAATCCGGTCGCCCAGAGGATCACGTCGGCGTCGACACGCTGTCCGTCGGCCCATTCGACCCCGTCCGGGGTGATCCGGTCGAACATGGGCCGCCGGTCGAGGACGCCGTCGGCGAGCGCCTGCCTGATCGCGTCGTTGAGGGGCAGCCCGGTGACCGACACGACACTCTTCGGCGGCAGCCCCTGGCGTACCCGCTCCTCGACGAGGGCGACTGCCTCCCGCCCGAACTCCTCGGTGAAGGGCCCCTCGCGGAAGACCGGCGGACGCCGGGTCACCCACGTGGTCGCGGCGGCGTACGGAGCGATCTCCATCAGATGCTGGGTACCGGACGCCCCTCCGCCCACGACGACCACCCGTTGCCCGGCGAACTCCTCGGGCCCGGGGTACTGCGCGGTGTGCAACTGCCGCCCCCGGAAGGTCTCCTGGCCCGGATAGCGCGGCCAGAACGGCCGGTCCCAGGTGCCGGTGGCGTTGATCAGCGCACGTGCCGACCAGACTCCGTCCGAGGTCTCGACGAGCAACCGCCCGTCTCCGTCGCCCTCGCGCACGGCACGTACCTCCACCGGACGGCGCACCTTCAGATCGAAGGCGCGCTCGTAGGTGTCGAAGTACTCGCCGATGACCTCGGCGGACGGCCGCGCCGGGTCGGCGCCCGTCAGTTCCATGCCGGGCAGGGCGTGCATCCCGTGCACCTTGCCGTAGGTGAGCGACGGCCAGCGGAACTGCCAGGCGCCGCCGGGATGCGGGGCGTGGTCGAGAACGACGAAGTCCCGCTCCGGCACGAAGCTGGTGCGCTGCAGGTGATAGGCGCTGGACAGACCGGCCTGACCAGCGCCTATCACGACGACATCGACTTCTCGTACGCCATCGCGTATCCCGGTATCGTTCACGCTTCTACTAACCGGGGGAGGGGCGAGGATCTTCCCGCGACGGCCCTGCGCCGCCGGACCCCGGACCGGACCGTCCGCCCATCGCGCTCGGTCGGCGACCGAATCCAGTAGGGAACCAGTGGAGATGGACGGTCATCGCGGGGTCACGACTCCTTGCTGGGGCGCGGGGCCGTGGTGGACGGGGGCAGGTCGTCGTTGAAGCGCCGGTCCACGTACTTCGCGAAGTCGACCTTGTTCGGGATGAGCTTCAGGCTGGTGAACGTGTCCGCGATCTCCTGCTCGGACGCGACAAGCGCGTCGTCGATCGCCACCGGGATACGGGTCGCGTTGGACCTGTTCACCGACGCGAGCGCCACGTCGTACGGCAGCCCGGTGTCCTTCGCCCACACCTTGGCCCACGCGTCGGGGTGCGCGTACACCCAGTCCTGGGCGCGCCGCAGCCGCTCCACGAAGTCCTTGATGGCCGCCGCCTTCTTGCTGTCCCTCAGCGCGGAGGGCGCCGACACCTGGAAGTTGAGCCCATTGACCACCCCCTCGCCGTCGGCCAGGACGCGCCCCTGCCCGCCCTTGAGCACCTGAGAGGTGTACGGGTCCCACACCGCCCACGCGTCGACGCTGCCGCTGGTGTACGCGGCCAGCGCGTCGGCCGGCTGGAGGTACTTGACCTTGATGTCGTCGAGGGTGAGCCCGGCCTGCTTGAGGGAGGCGATCAGCTGGTAGTGCGCGGACGAACCCTGCGCCACGGCAACGGACTTGCCCTTGAGGTCGGCGGCCTTCCTGAGCTTCGAGTCCTTGGGGACAAGGACGGCCTCGCCTTGGGAACCACCGCGCAGAGCACCCACCACGGTGATTTTGGAACCGGCGCCGGCCGCGAAGACCGGCGGGGTGTTGCCGACGCTGCCGATGTCGACGGCCTTGGCGTTGACGGCTTCGAGGAGGGGCGGTCCGGAGGTGAAGGTGGACCACTTGATCTTGTAGTCCAGGTTCTTGAGTTCCCCGGCGGCCCGCAGTACGGCCTCCGAACCACCCTTCTGGTCACCGACGTTGAGCGTGAGGGACCCCTTGCCGTCGGTACCGCTGCCGGAGCCGATGGAAGAGGCGGCCGAGCTTCCGTCGCAGGCCGAGGCGAGAAGGGTGAGAGGGAGGAGCAGCGCGGCGGGGACGAGGTGTCGTCGCATGGTCGTTCGTTCCGATCGTTTCTGTGCAGCTGAGGGGGGAAACAGGGGAGCGGGAGGGCGGTTGCGAGGGGTTGCGAGGGCTCAGGCGGCTTCGGCGGCGGTGTCGACGCCCAGGCGTTCCAGGAGTCGGGCGCGCAGTTCGGCGAATCGCGGGTCGGTGATGTCGCGCGGGCGGTCCAGGTCGACCGTCGTCTCGTACGCGATGACGCCCTCGTCCATCACGAGGACGCGGTCGGCGAGCAGGACCGCCTCCTCGACGTCGTGCGTCACCAACAGGACGGCACAGCCCCGCCGTTGCCAGAGTTCGCCGACCAGCCGCTGCGCCTTGATACGGGTGAGCGCGTCCAGCGCGCCGAACGGCTCGTCGAGCAGCAGGAGATCGGGCTCGCGCACCAACGCCCGGGCCAGCGAAGCGCGTTGGGCCTCACCGCCGGACAGCGTCTTGGGCCAGGCGTCAGAACGGTGGCTGAGGCCGACCTCGGTGAGCGCCTGCTCGGCGACCTCGCGTCCGGGCTTGCCGGGAAGCCCGAGCAGGACGTTGCGCCACACCTTCTTCCACGGCATCAGCCGCGGCGCCTGGAAGGCGACGGCCTTGCGTCGCGGTACGAGGACGGTGCCCGCGATGTCGCGGTCGAGGCCGGCGAGGATGCGCAGCAGCGTGGACTTTCCGCAGCCGCTGCGGCCGAGCAGGGCCACGAACTCGCCCGGTCGGACGTCGAGTTGAAGGTTGTCGATGACGGTACGGCCGTCGAAGGAACGGGTCAGCCCGTCGACCCGTACGGCCGGTGAGGTCACCGTCCGGTGAACGTCGGTCGCCATTGCAGCAGCAGCCTTTCGAGGGAGCGGACGACGAAGTCGGCCAGCAGGCCGAGGAACGCGTAGACGATGAGGCAGACCACGATCACGTCGGTCCGCAGGAAGTCCCGCGCCTGCACCATGAGGAAGCCGATACCGGCGTCCGCGTTGATCTGCTCGGCGAAGACGAGCGCGAGCCAGGCGATGCCGAGCGAGTAGCGCAGCCCGGTCATCGCCCCGGGCAGTGCGCCCGGCAGCACGACATGCCGGACCAGCCCCCACCGGGACAGCCCCAGCGACTCCCCGGCCTCGATCAACTGGGCGTCCACGCCGCGGATTCCGGCGTAGACGTTGAGGTAGAGCGGGAAGGTCACACCGAGGGTGATGATCGCTACCTTCGGGGTCTCACCGATGCCGAACCAGATGATGAAGAGCGGGATCAGGCCGACGAAGGGCACGGTCCGCAGCATCTGGACAGGCGCGTCGACGAGGTCCTCGCCGACCCGGAACAGGCCCGAGACGAGGGCGAGTCCGGTGCCGATGACGGTACCGAAAAGCAGTCCGAGCGCGACCCGCTGGAGCGAGGTGCCCATCGCGTTGCCCAGTGAACCGTCGGTGATCAGATCACTGCCGACCTCGGCGATCCGCTCGGGTGAGGCGAGGATGTCGGCAGTCAACACGCCCGTACTGCTGAGGAGTTGCCAGAGAGCCAGGAGCAGCAGCGGGCCCGAAGTGCGGCGCAGCCAGCGGGGGACGCGGGTGCGGCGGGTGGAGCTGGGGACGATGGGTTCGAGGTCGGGGAGGGCGTGCTCGGTGTCACCGGAAGGACCTGATTCAGCTGATATATCGGGCTTTGGGGAGCCGGGTGGGGCATGGCTGATGCTCATGAGTGCTCCACGAGGAGGAGAGCGACCGGGGAGGAGGTGTGCCTCGACACCGCCGCGTCCGAAGCGGATCAGGGGAGATCCCGGACGTGCGGGTTGGGCGGCGCCCAGACGGGCGGGAGGAGAGAGGAAAGGGGCGTCAGCAGCCGCGGCGACACGCGGCGGAGGCCACCCGCAGCAGGTCGATGTGACCGCGCGTGGTGAGCATGGCTGAACGCAACATGCCGCTGAAAGTAGCCAGATGTCGTGACCACGGTCAATGGTGTCTCGCGGAGTGGACCTTCCGTATCAAGGGGCGGAGGCCCGGGCGGGCGCGGCTCCCGGCGGTTGGGTGAGGATGGGGACATGTCCGATGCCTTCACCACCCGCGTCCTGAACGTCGCCTCCGGCAGCGAGGAGACGGTTGTCGACCTCACCCGTGACTGCGAGACCTTCCTGAGGGAGGTGGCGGGCGGCCGGGACGGTCTTCTCAACATCTTCGTCCCGCACGCCACCGCCGGAATCGCCATTATCGAAACGGGCGCCGGAAGCGACCACGACCTGCTGGCCGCGCTGCACACCCTGCTCCCCTCCGACGACCGCTGGCAGCACCGCCACGGCACCCCCGGTCACGGCCGCGATCACGTACTCCCGGCCCTCGTCCCGCCGCATGCCACGCTGCCGGTGCTGGGCGGGCGGCTCGAGTTGGGGACGTGGCAGTCGGTGTGCCTGGTGGACACCAATATCTCCAATGCCAACCGTCACGTGCGGTTGAGTTTCCTGGGATGAGGGAGATCGTCCTGGGGGCGTCGATACCCCGCTACATATCTTGGGGGTCGTTGTGGCCGGGTCTGATCAGTAGTGCAGGAGGGGGAGGAACACGTCGTCGACGATCTCCTCCAGGATGGCTTCGGGGACGGGTGCCTGGGTGCGAAAGAGTTCGTGGCGGACCAGGTCCACGGGCAGGGAAGCGACCCGCGGCGTGATGCGGTCGAGCTGTATCTCGCCGCGCCGGTCGGCGCGTTCCAGGATGGTCATGATCGTTTCCGCGCCGAAGAACTGTCCTCGCAGATAGCCCGCCACCTCCGGACTGCGGAATCGTGCGGGGAGTCACTCAAGAGCGGGTCAACGGGCCGCCCCCGGGTTTGGCGGCGGCCGTCACGATGGCGCGACCACAGTTCTCCGTCGTCACCGCAGGCGCGCCGGTGGCCGCGTTCTTCCGCTCTTCCTCCGGCGCGCCGTCATGCTGTTCGCCGAGACCTACGACGACTCCTTCGGTGTCCTGCTGCACACCGTCCCGGCGGGTGGGTCGGGGTTCCGGAAGGTCGTCGGCATCCCACTGTTCGCGCACTTCGAGAGTGACGCCGAGGCCGCCGGGGTGTTCGACCTGGCGATGGCGGAACAGCCCGTACACCGTTTCCCGCAGCCCGTAGCGTTTGGGCAGATCCCGCCCCGGTCTGCCGGTCCGCGTCCGGAACCACATCCCGTCGGGGCATCGCGAAAGAATTGCATCAATTCTGTTTGATGTATTCTTGTTCCATGGCGTCCTCGGGACACGCTGCTCCGGCGTTCGTGTATCTGGCCGCTCACCCGCTGCGGTGGCGGCTGCTGACCGAGCTGGCCACAAGCGACTACCGGGTCCGTGAGCTGGTGGAGCGGGTCGGTCAGCCGCAGAACCTGGTCTCCTACCATCTGCGGCTGCTGCGCGGCGGCGGGCTGGTCACCGCCCGGCGCAGCAGCTTCGACGGTCGTGACAGCTACTACCACCTCGACGTGGGGCGTTGCGCGCACGCGCTCACCGGTGCCGGTACGGCCCTGCATCCGGCGCTGGGATTCGAGGCCACCTCCTCACCGCCGTCAGTCATAACGCCGTCCGCGAGGTCCGCTGTGCTGTTCGCCTGCACCGGCAACAGCGCCCGGTCGCCGATCGCCGAGGCGCTGTTGCGGCACCGCACCAACGGGCAGGTCGAGGTGACCAGCGCCGGCAGCCACCCCAAACAGCGCATCCACCCCGACGCGGTGCGGGCCCTGCGTGAGCACCACGGCATCGACATCTCGAGTCGACGTCCGCAACACCTGGACACCCTGGTCGGCCGCCGCTTCGACTACGTGATCAGCCTGTGCGACAAGGTCCGCGAGGTCTGCCCCGACTTCGGCGACCATCCGCGGCCTGTGCACTGGAGCATCCCCGACCCCGCCACGGCCGGCGGCGATGAAACAGCCGGCTACCCCGCCTTCGTCCGCACGGTGGCAGAGATCGACACCCGCATCCGCTACCTGCTGCCGCTGCTCGCCCGCACGCCACAGGAGGTCAAGCCATGACTACGTCAGACCAGTTCGCCAGCGTCCGGTACCTCGTCGACGATGTCCAGGCGGCCGTCGACTTCTACACCACCCACCTGGGTTTCACCCTCCGGTTCAGCGCCGCCCCGGCCTTCGCCGACGTCGTGCGCGGGCCGCTGCGGCTACTGCTGTCCGGCCCGGCCAGTTCCGGTGCCCGCGCCACCCCCAGCGGCATGGATGCCGGACGCAACCGCATCCACCTGATCGTGGACGACCTCGACACCGAGATCGAACGGCTCCGCGACGCCGGACTGGCCTTCGCGAGCGATGTGGTCTCCGGTCCCGGCGGGCGTCAGATCCTGCTCACCGACCCCGCAGGCAACCTCATCGAAGTGTTCGAACCTGCCCGTTAGTCGAACAGGACAAGCTCGCAGCCGGGTCGTCGCTCACCAGTCCCGGGTGGCGATCAGCTCCTCCACGTCCGCATCCGTGAAGCCGTAGGCCGACGCAACAAACCCGAAGTCTCGATCTCCTCGCGCGCTACCGTCTCGATCTCACTCCCGGCCGCCTCGAACTCCGCCTCCAGCAGGTTGAACTCCTCCGTCGCGGCCTGTGTGAGCACATACAGGGCCGCCAGATCCGACGGCTGCTCAGCCTCGATCCGCTCGCACAGCCGAAGCAGGCATCCTGCGCAGCCCCTACGACCATGAGCGGATCCTGGCGTTCTTCGACAACGGTGATCACCTGCACCCCAACGACAACGACACCGGCATGCAGGCGATGACCGACGCGGTGCGGACGCCAGACCTCTCCTGCAATCGCGTAGCCCTCTGACCCGGACGAGTACAGCGGCGCCGGGATCCGTCCGCCGCCGTCTACAGCGGCGCCGGCGAAGAAGCCCCCGGGATCAGCAGGCGCGGGCTGCCCGTGCCGTTCGCGGGCACGGTCCACAGGTCGCTGCTGCCGACCTCGCCGTTGGCGGGGAGGGCGTAGGCGACGGTGCTGTTGTCGAGCCAGGTGGCCTGGTCGTCGACGCTGTGGCGTTCGGCGAGCGCCGTCTCCTTCAGGGTGCTCAGGTCGAGGACGTACACGTGCCAGAGGGCGGTGCGGGACAGGACCCGCTTCTTGAAGGCGACGCGGGTCCCGTCGGGGGAGAGCGAGGGGCACTCCACGTTCTCGATCAGGGTGGTGACCTTGCGTTCGGCGAGGGAACCGCGGACCAGGTAGGTCTTGTTGGCGGTGTTGAGGGTGGCGTAGAAGGTGTCGTCGTCGGAAGCGAAGGTGACGCCCCAGAAGTTGACGTCCGAGGCGCGGTAGGGCTTGCCGTCCAAGGTGATGGAGAACGTCTCCAGGCTGGGCGTCAGCCGCATGGTGCGGGTGTCCAGGATCGACGTCCGGGTGGAGAAGAAGGCGGACGCATAGGACTCGCCGGAGACGAACACGGTCCAGGCGACGAAGCGGCCGTCGGGCGAGACCCGGGCCCGGCTGGGGGTGCCCGCGAGCGGGTAGGTGCGCAGGGTGCGGAGGTTCTCGTCCAGGAGCAGCGCACGGTTGCTCTGTTTCAGGACACCGGGGACGGACTGGAGGCAGACGCCTGTGCCGGCCGCCGCGTAGAAGCGGGCGCACTTCAGGTCGGACGCGGTCCGGCCTGCCCCGGGGTCGGTGGACGGGACCGAGGCGACCGCGGTGCGGTGCGGGCCGGCGGCCGCGTTGACGAACGTCAGACGGCTCTTCTGGTCGAGCGTCAACTTGCCCGTACTGACGGCGGGGCCGCCCGGCTCCGGCTGGTTCGCCCGGTCCGCGCGGTCGGCGGCGTGCAGGACCACGCCGGTTGCCAGTCCCGCGAGGAGCAGCACCCCAGTGACGAGTATCAGCAGGCGGCGGCGCAGCGATGTCATCTGGATCCTTGTGGCTCTGTGGCTGTGGTGGTCATCGGGTCCCGGCCGGTCGGCCGCAGCACCACGGCCGCGACGGCCGCGCAGCACAGCAGACCGATCGCCGATGCGGCCAGTGCCGGGCCGTCGCCCCACACCGTCCAGGCGGCGCCGAAGGCCAGCGAGCAGCAGAACCGGGCCAGCGCCTGGCTGGTCCCGACGATGGCGAGGCCGCTGGCGCGCAACTGCTCGGGCACGATGTCGGCGAGGGCCGCCGGAAGCACGCCGTCGGTCGCCGCGTAGAACATGCCGTGCAGGGCGAGCACGAGGAAGGGCAGGGCCGGGGTGGCCGGGGCCCACAGCAGGAGGGCGTAGCCGGTGAGCAGACTGATGTGCCCGGCGACGAACACGGTGTGTCGCCCGACCCGGTCGGCCAGGGCGCCGAGGGGCACGGCCAGCAGCAGGAACACCGCGGCGCTGCCCAGCGGCAGCAGCGGGAACCACGCGTCGCCGATTCCCGCGCGCCGTTGCAGGAGCAGATAGACGAAGGCGTCACTGACCGTTGTCAGGCCGAGCAGCGCGGCGCAGCCGGCGAGCGCCCGCAGGCGCGGCAGACGCAGCAGCGCCAGCGCTTCGCGTACGCGCACGGGCGGCTTGCCGTCGTCCGTACCCGCGTCGTCCGGCTGCGCGCCCCGCCGCTTGCCGGGTACGAACAGCACCAGCACGAGCACACCGAGTACGGCGACACACGCGCTGACACCGAACACGGCGTCGTAGCCGTCGGCCGCCGCGCGCAGGATGAAGAAGGCGGCCAGCGGGCCGAGCATCGCGCCGGTGGTGTCCATCGCCCGGTGCACGCCGAAGGCGCGGCCCTGTTTCTCGGAGGGTGTGGACAGGGAGATCATCGCGTCGCGCGGGGCGGTGCGCAGGCCCTTGCCGGTCCGGTCCAGGGCGAGAACGGTTCCGAGTGCGCCGATGCTGCTCACGAGTAGGAGCAGCGGCTTGCACAGCGCGGACAGGCCGTACCCGAGCCCGGCCATCAGCTTGTGGTTGCGCACCCGGTCGGCGAGGTGACCGCCGGTGAGCTGCACCAGTGCGCTGACGCCGTTGTAGACGCCGTCGAGGGTGCCGAACACCAGCGGGGTGAAACCGAGTGTGGAGACGAGGTAGAGCGGCAGAACGGCGGTGACCATCTCCGAGGAGATGTCGGTTATCAGGCTGACCGAGCCCAGCACGAGCACGACGGGGGCGATCTTGTGCCCCGGGCCGCGTCTTCGGCCTTGTTCGCTGTCCGCCTGCGCGGGGGCGGAACGGTCGGTGAGATACATGATCGAGTTGAACTCCAGGTGCGGTGCGATCAGTTCTGCCGGCTGCTCTCGTCCCGTAGCCAGGTGCCGAAGTCCTGTGCCCGGATGGCCTTCCTGGCCCTCCGCCGGGCGGCGACCGCTGCCGCGACGAAGACTACGACACTCGTGAAGAGCTTCGGATCCCTGCGGAGCAGGGCTTTCAGATCCGCCGTGCTCGTGCGCGCCGAGGCCTCTTCCGGTGGCTGATGCTGTTCGACCTGGGCGGTGGACACCGCGGCCCGGACGCGCCGTTTCATCAAGTCCCGCCAGGTGCGCGGCGGGTGGACGACGACACTGGCCTCGCCGACCACGAGCCGCTCCTCGGGGGTGAACGCCAGGGACGCCGCCAGGTCGTCCGCCATCAGCGGCGGGAGTGCGGCGATCCGGGCGTGCCCGGCCTTGGAGACCGCGATGACGCCTCGGCCGAACAGCCCCGCGCGTACGGCGGGGAGTTGCTGCCACACCCGGTAGTAGGCGCGAACCCGCCAGGCGCAGTCGGCCAGCGGGATCCGCCGCTCGGGGGCGGTGGCGAGGATGTCCGAGGTGTCGTCGTTCAGGGGTTCGGTCAGTGCCCGTACGTCGGCGCCCGTGATCACGACGTCGGCGTCCACGTAGACGCGAGGGAAGCCGCGTGCGTGGTCGTCTCCCGCCCGCAGGGCGGCGTGCTTCGAGGGGGTGGGTATGTCGACCACCCGGACGCGCGGTCCGCGAGCGGCCGCGATCTGCGCGGTGTCGTCCGTGCAGCCGTTGCACACGACCACGATGTCGGTCTCGTCCTCGGCGGGACCGGCCAGCAGCGAATCGAGGAGTCGGCCGATGACTTGCCCCTCATTGTGGGCCGGAATCACGATGCTCGTCACGTGGGCAGTATGCCGTCAGTGTCACTAATGCGATGTGTGTTTCGTTCAACCGTTCCCGTGATTGCGTTCGGTGGTCTAGATTGAGTGCCGCCGGACCGGTTTGGGTGGGGAACTTGTCCTTGACTACGTGTCATGGTGCGGCATTTTGCACGGATTTGAACTTTCAGGAAAATCCATGCCGGGGGGCGTGACGCGGTTGGGGAACCGCTGCAGCCCCCTTGCTTTCCAGTGTCGCTGTGTGGAGGGCACTTCGATCGGGGGGTAGCCGCGCATGTGGTGGGGGGAGCATGGCCATTGAGGTCACGCATGAGCAACGGGTTGTGGAACGCAAGACTCCGGAAGCTCGCCGAAGACGCTGGGAACAGAAGTATCGATTCGCCCTGCTGGTCGCGGACGGCTTCGCGGCCGTTGCCGCAGCCTTCCTGATCCACGCCATGTACGGCCGCTGGGCAGTGGCTCTGGTGCTGCCTCCGACGTGGATCGTGGCCATGCTCGTTCATCACTCCTACGATCGCACCGCCCTGGGTCTGGGAACCGAGGAGTACCGACGGGTGCTCCGCGGCGCGCTCGCGCTGCCGGCGCTGGCCGCGGTTGCGCACTACTTGTTCGTGCATGACGAGGGACTACTCCATGACATGGTCATGGCCGCGGTGCCCGCCGTCGTGATCGCCCTGCCGGGCCGTTACGCGCTCCGCCGTCACCTCCACCGAAGATGGGCGCGGGGCCGGGATCGGAGTGCGACGCTCCTGGTCGGGCCCTCTCGCGGCATCGTGGAGCTGGTCGCAGTACTGCGCCGCGGCGGCCCACAGGAACTGCACGTCGCCGGCGTGTGCCTGAGCGATCCCAAGAACCGGGCGGAGATCCACAAGCTGGGGCTTCCCGTCCTCGGCGGCATCGGCGACATGGACGACGTGGTCCGGGTCATGGGCATCAGCACCGTGGTGGTACTGCCGGTTCCCGACTCCGACGGCTCCGCCCTGCGCCGGATGTCCTGGACGACGGCCGTACAGGGCGTCGAGTTCCTGCTGGCCCCCGTGCTGACCGACGTGTCCGCGTCGCGGCTGGCGGTACGCCCCACCAACGGGGTGCCGCTGGTGCGGATACAGGCACCGAATCTCACCCGGCTCTCCCGGCTGCCCAAGGAACTCCTCGACCGGTCGCTCGCGGCGGTGCTCCTGGCACTCCTCGCGCTGCCCATGCTGCTGATCGCCCTGATCGTCCGCTTGGACAGCTCCGGGCCGACGTTGTTCAGGCAGCAGCGTGTGGGCCGGTACGGCGACCACTTCACCATGTTCAAGTTCCGCACCATGCGGCCGGACTCGGAAGCTCTGCGGGCGGAACTGGAGCACCTCAACGAGAACAGCGACGGCCTGCTGTTCAAGGTGAAGGGCGACCCACGGATCACCCGGGTCGGCTCGGTGCTGCGCCGCACGTCGCTCGACGAACTACCGCAGCTGATCAACGTGATCAGCGGCCACATGTCGCTCGTCGGCCCCCGCCCGCCGCTGCCCGAGGAGGTCGAGGAGTACACGCCGGAGGTCAAGCGCCGACTGCTCGTGAAGCCCGGCCTCACCGGTCTGTGGCAGGTCAGCGGCCGCTCGGACCTGCCCTGGGACGAGGCGGTCCGGCTCGATCTCGGATACGTGGACAACTGGTCGATGGGCCTCGACCTGGAGATTCTGGCGCGCACCGGGTCCGCGGTGGTGCGTGGAACGGGGGCCTACTGATGGACCGAGGGAAGAGGAACCAAGTGACGCAGACCACCGAGCCGTTGGGCGTCGCGGTCGTCGGGGCGGGCTACTGGGGTCCCAATCTCGTACGCAACTTCCAGGCCAGCGAGCAGTTCCGGCTGCGCTGGCTGTGCGACCTCGACGTGGACCGCGCCCAGCGGGTCCTCGGCGGCTACTCGACGGTCCAGGCCACCGCGGACTACGCGGCCGTCCTCGCCGACCCGTCGGTCCACGCCGTCGCCGTGGCCACGCCCGCCGGCACCCACCTCGACATCGCCCTGGCCGCCCTGCGCGCCGGAAAGCACGTCCTCGTGGAGAAGCCGCTCGCGGCGACCTACGCCGACGGGATGCGTCTGGTGACCGAGGCGGAAGAGCGCGGTCTCACCCTGATGTGCGACCACACCTACTGCTACACGCCCGCCGTGGGCCGCATCCGGGAACTGGTCCGCTCCGGGGAACTCGGCGACATCCACTTCGTCGACTCGGTGCGGATCAACCTGGGGCTCGTCCAGAAGGACATCGACGTCATGTGGGACCTGGCCCCGCACGACCTGTCGATCCTGGACTTCATCCTCCCCGACAACGTCGAGCCGGTCGCCGTCGCCGCCCACGGGGCGGACCCGATCGGTGCCGGACAGGCCTGCGTGGCCTATCTGACGCTCCAGCTCAACACGGGGGCCATCGCCCACGTGCACGTCAACTGGCTGTCCCCGACCAAGGTGCGGACCACCATGGTGGGCGGTGCCAAACGCACTCTGATCTGGGACGACCTCAATCCCGCCCAACGCGTGGCCATCTTCGACCGAGGCGTGGACCTGGCCGCACCCCAGGAGATCGGTGCGGACGAGCGCCGGGACATGCTCGTCTCGTACCGCTCCGGAGACATGGTCGCGCCCGCCCTCGTCGAGAAGGAAGCGCTGCGCAGCATGGTCGACGAGTTCGGCGACTCGATCAGGGAACGCCGGGCGCCCCTGACCGACGGCAGAGCGGGGCTGCGGGTGCTGGACATTCTCGAGGCGGCGTCCCGAAGCCTGGAATTCAAGGGCGCGGTCGTCGGCCTGCGTGCCGGACGTTGACGTTCCCATTCACTGAGAGGGCAGGGCAGTTGAGCAGCGTACGAGGCAAGAAGATCCTGGTCACCGGGGGAGCGGGCACCATCGGCTCCAATCTGGTCGACCTCCTGGCCGAGGGCGGCGCCCGCGAGATCGTGGTGCTGGACAACTTCGTCCGGGGTCGCAGGGCCAATCTCGCCAAGGCCATGCCCAGCGGCGTCGTCGAGATCGTCGAGGGTGACATCCGGGACGCCGCCACCGTACGGAAGGTCACCGAGGGCGCCGATCTGGTGTTCCACCTCGCCGCGATCCGCATCACCCAGTGCGCGCAGGAGCCCCGGCTGGCCAACGAGGTCATGGTCGACGGCACCTTCAACGTCCTGGAGGCGGCGGCCGAGGCCGGAGTGGGCAAGGT
Source organism: Streptomyces sp. NBC_00576 (assembly GCF_036345175.1). Taxonomy (NCBI): domain Bacteria; kingdom Bacillati; phylum Actinomycetota; class Actinomycetes; order Kitasatosporales; family Streptomycetaceae; genus Streptomyces; species Streptomyces sp. NBC_00576. The sequence continues at coordinate 9,903,571 of NZ_CP107780.1, forward strand.
GATCGCCTCGTCCTCGGCGTCCGTCTACGGCATGGCCGAGACGTTCCCGACGACCGAACGCCACCACGCGTACAACAACGACACGTTCTACGGCGCGGCCAAGGCCTTCAACGAGGGCCAACTGCGCAGCTTCCACGCCATGTACGGACTGGACTACGTGGCGCTGCGCTACTTCAACGTCTATGGCCCCCGGATGGACATCCACGGCCTCTACACCGAGGTGCTCATCCGCTGGATGGAACGCATCGAGGCGGGCGAGCCGCCGCTGATCCTCGGCGACGGCACGCAGACCATGGACTTCGTCGACGTCCGGGACATCGCCAGAGCCAATGTGCTGGCCGCCGAGTCGGACCTCACCGACGAGGTGTTCAACGTCGCCAGCGGTACGGAGACCTCGCTGCGCGAACTCGCCGACGGCCTGCTGGAGGCCATGGGCGCCTCCGACCTGGAGCCGGAGCACGGGCCCGCCCGCGCGGTGAACGGGGTGGTCCGACGGCTCGCGGACACCACCCAGGCCGCCGAGCGGCTCGGCTTCACCGCACGGATCGACATGCGTACCGGGCTCAAGGACCTGGTGGAGTGGTGGCGTGCCGAGCGCGTCGCCGACGCCGCCGCTGCGGAGGCGTCCAAGTGAGCACCGACCGCATCCCGGTGATGATCCCCTGGCTCGGCGAGGAGGAGGCCGAGGCCGCCTCCGACGCGGTGCTGTCCGGGTGGGTCGCCCAGGGGCCCCGGGTCGCCGCCTTCGAGCGGGCCTTCGCCGAACGGGTGGGCGCCGAGCACGGCATCGCCGTCAGCTCCTGCACCACCGCCCTGCACCTGGCGCTCGTCGCGCTCGGTATCGGGCCCGGCGACGAGGTCGTGGTCCCGTCGCTGTCGTTCATCGCCACCGCCAACGCCGTACGGTACGTCGGCGCCGAGCCCGTCTTCGCCGACGTCGACCTCGCCACCGGCAACCTGACGGCGGCCACCGTGGACGCGGTCCGCTTCCCCCGCACCAAGGCGGTCCTCGCCGTCCACCAGGGCGGCGTACCGGCCGATGTGCACAGCCTGCGCGCCGCCTGCGCCGAGTGGGACCTGCCTCTCGTCGAGGACGCGGCCTGCGCCATCGGCTCGACCGTCGGCGGCAAGCCCGTCGGACAGGGCGCGCTGATCGCCGCCTGGTCCTTCCACCCCCGCAAGCTCGTCACCACCGGCGAGGGCGGCATGATCACCACCGACGACGCCGAATGGGCGGCACGCCTGCGCAGGCTCCGCGAGCACGGGATGAACGCCTCGGCGGCCGAACGCCATTCGAGCAACAAGCCGGTCCTGGAGAGCTACCTCGAGGTCGGCTACAACTACCGGATGACGGACGTCCAGGCCGCGATCGGTCTGGTCCAGCTCGGCAAACTCGACGCGATGATCGCCCGCCGCCGCGAACTGGCGGCCCGTTACGACGCGTTGCTTCGGGACGTTCCCGGGCTCACCCCGGTACGCGACCCCGAGCACGGGCAGAGCAACTTCCAGTCCTACTGGGTGCTGCTGGACGAGGACTTCCCCGTCGGCCGGGACGATCTGCTCGCCGCGCTCGCCGAGGCCGGTGTCTCCGCCCGGCGCGGGATCATGGCCTCGCACCTCGAACCCGCCTACGAGGGCCACCCCGGCGTGCCGCTGCCGGTCACCGAGCGGATCAGCCGCGACTCGCTGATACTGCCGCTGTTCCACACGCTGACCGAGGCCCAGCAGGACCGCGTCGTGGTGGCGCTGCGAGAACAGGCACGAAGATGAGCGGACTGCTGATCATCGGCGCGGGCGGCTTCGCCCGGGAGACCGCACAGGCCGTACGGGACGCGGGTGACGTCGAGCTGCTCGGGCACCTCGACGACAACGCCGACCTGCACGGCACCGAGGTGGACGGCGTGCCCGTCCTCGGCGGCTGCGACCTGGTCCACGACCTGCCCGAGGCCCGCGTGGTGATCTGCGTCGGCAACCCCGGGGACTACGCGGCCCGCGCCCGGCTGGTCCGCAGGCTGGGCCTGCCCGCGGACCGCTACGCGACCGTGATCCACCCGACGGCGTCCGTGTCGGCGACCTCGGAAGTCGGCCCCGGCTCGGTGCTGCTCGCGGGCTGCGTCCTGACCGCCGCTGTGCGGGTGGGTGCGCATGTCGCGGTGATGCCGCAGGCCGTTCTCACCCATGACGATGTGGTCGAGGACTTCGCCACGATCGCCTCAGGTGTCCGGCTGGGCGGCGGAGCGCGGCTGGAGCGGGGCGCCTATGTGGGCTCCGGGGCCCTGGTCAGGGAGGGCACGGTGGTCGGCGCCTGGTCGCTGATCGGGATGGGAAGCGCCGTGCTCGGTGATGTACCGCCGGGCGAGGTCTGGGTGGGGAGCCCGGCCCGGCGGCTGCGCGAGGCGGCGGCGCCCGCGCTCGACGAACTGTTGACGGAGCAACTGGGGGGACCAGTCGCATGAACCAGATTCCGCTGGTGGACCTCAAGGCGGCCCACGAAGAGGTCGCCGACGAGGTACGGGCCGGATTCGAACGGATCCTGGCCAACACCGCGTTCATCGGCGGCGAAGAGGTGCGGGCGTTCGAGCGCGAGTACGCCGACTTCGGCGGCGTCGCGCACTGCGTGGGTGTCGCCAACGGCACCGACGCCGTCGAACTCGCCCTGCGCGGGGTCGGGGTCGGGCCCGGCGACGAGGTAGTCATACCCGCCAACACCTTCATCGCCACCGCGGGCGCCGTGGCCCGGATCGGTGCCCGGCCCGTCCTGGCGGACTGCCTGCCCGACACCTACCTGCTCGACCCGCAGGCCGCCCTGGACGCGGTCGGCCCGGCCACCCGCGCGGTCGTACCGGTGCACCTGTACGGGCAGATGGCCGAAGTGACGCAACTGACCGGTCAACTGCCCGACCGTGTAAGGGTCGTCGAGGACGCCGCCCAGTGTCAGGGCGCCACCCGCGACGGCCGGTCGCCGGGCAGCGGCGGGATCGCGGCGACCAGCTTCTACCCGGGCAAGAACCTGGGCGCCTACGGCGACGCGGGCGCGGTTCTCACCGACGACGAGGAGCTGGCCGGTCTGGTCCGCGCGATCGCCAACCACGGCGGCGTCGCCAAGTACCGCCACGACGTGCCCGGGTTCAACAGCCGGCTGGACGGGCTGCAGGCCGTCGTCCTGCGGGCGAAGTTGGCGCGGCTGGCGGACGGCAACGCGGCCCGGCGGGCGGCGGCGGCCCGCTACGACACGCTGCTCGCCGACCTCGCGTCCGCCGGACGGGTCGTGCTCCCGACGACCGACGCCGCCAACGTCCACGTATGGCACCTCTACGTCGTCCAGGTCGCCGGCGCGGAGCGCGACGACATCGTCGGCAAGCTCAACGCGGAAGGCATCGGCGCGGGGGTGCACTACCCCGCCCCCGTCCATCTCACCGAGGCATACCGACATCTCGGCCACGCCCGGGGCGACTTCCCCCACGCCGAGAAGGCGGCGGACCGGATCCTGTCGCTGCCGCTCTTCCCCCAAATAAGCCCCGATCAGCAACAGCGCGTCGTGGACACGCTCGCCAAGGCGCTCCAAAGCTGATCGGCCCCCACATTCACGCTCCACCCCGACTCCACGGTCGGCCCTGCATAGTGCACAGCACCGCTGAGAGGTACACATGAACAGATGGAGCAGACGGATCCGGGGCGGGCGCCTCGCCGTCGTGGCAGCATTGATATGGGCGGTGCTCCCGCAAGCCCTGCCCGCGCAGGCGGCGGTATCCGATCCGTGCGGAACGGGTTCGAACCCGGTCGTCTGCGAGAACTCCAAGGCGGGCAGCCCCATGTCCGACTGGTACTCGCCCAACTCCTACGGTGGCATCAAGGGCTTCACCACCAAGGAGAGCGTTCAGACCGGTGACACCGTCCAGTTCAAGATCCAGTCGCCGGTCGCGTACCACGTGGAGATCTACCGCCTGGGCTGGTACGGCGGCGACGGGGCGCGCCTGATATCGACCGCGGCCCAGGTGGCCGTGAACTATCCGGCAAACTACGGCTCCAACCCCGCCAGTTGCACCACCAAGAGCAGCACCGGCCTGGTCGACTGCGGCAACTGGCCCGTGACGGTGAACTGGACGGTGCCCAGCGACGCGGTGTCCGGCCTGTACATCGCGAACCTGACGCAGAACGACGGCGACGGCCTGATGCCGTACCCGTTCGTCGTGCGCAAGGACTCCAGTACCTCGAACATCGTCGTGCAGACCAGTGACCAGACCTGGCAGGCCTACAACGACTACGGCGGCCAGGACTTCTACGGCGGCGCGGGACCCGCGCCGGACGGCCGCGCCTACGAGGTCAGCTACAACCGGCCGCTGGACATCGGCGGTGACAACGGCATCTACGGCTCCGAGTTCATGATGCTGTCCTGGCTGGAGCGCAACGGCTACGACGTCAGCTATCTGTCCGGCGTGGACGTGTCGTCGGCCAATGGCGCCACCCTGCTGAAGAACCACAAGGTGTACGTGTCCTCCGGCCATGACGAGTACTGGACGCAGAGCCAGTACTCCAACGTCCTGGCGGCGAGGAAGGCCGGCGTCCGGCAGGGCTACTTCAGCGGCAACGAGGTCTTCTGGAAGACCCGGCTCGCCCCGAGCAACGACGGCACGAGCACGGCGAACCGGACCCTGGTCTGCTACAAGATGACCAAGATGGTGCAGGGCAACGGGATCGCCGACCCCAGCGGCACCTGGACCGGCACCTGGATGGACCCGACGAGTACCAACTACGGCCAGACCTACCAGCCGCCGAACATCCTCACCGGCTCCATGTTCACGGTGAACGGCTACCGCGCCGACGCGATCACGGTCCCCGGCTCGTACGGCAAGAACCGGATCTGGCGCAACACCTCCATCGCGAACCTCACGTCGAGTCAGACCGCCACCTTCCCGACCGGCACCCTCGGCTACGAGTGGGACAGCGACCTCACCAACAGCACCAGACCTGCCGGAGCGATCCACCTGTCGTCCACGACAGTGGACATCGACGACGGCAAGTACCGCCTCGACTGGGGCAACATGTACGGCAACGGCACCGCGACGCACAATCTCGTCGAGTTCCGCGACCAGGACTCCGGAGCCCTGGTGTTCGGAGCGGGGACCGTCCAGTGGTCGTGGGGCCTCACCAACCTCCCCACGTACGACCCCGATGACGTGGTCGTCACCGAGGACTCCCGTATGCAGCAGGCGACGGTGAACGTCCTCGCCGACATGGGCGTCCAGCCGCTGACCCGGCAGAGCAACCTCGTCGCCGCCACGGCCACCACCGACACCACCGGACCGGCCGTCACCGTGACGAGCCCGGCCTCCGGTGTCACCGTCCCGGCACTGAAGCCGGTCACCATCACCGGCACCGCCACCGACTCCGGCGGCGGAGTGGTGGCCCGCACGGAGGTGTCCACCGACGGCGGAGCCACCTGGAACGCCGCCACCGGACTGACGTCCTGGACCTACAGCTGGACGCCGACGGCCCCGGGCGCCGCGTCCATCAAGGTCCGTGCGGTGGACGACAGCGTCAACATCGGCGCCGTCACCACCATCCCGGTGACCGTCGGCCCGCAGGCCTGCCCGTGCACCATCTGGCCCGCCACCACCGTGCCCGGCACCATCAACGGGGGCGACGGCGGTCCGCTGGAACTCGGCGTCAAGGTCCGTACCACGGTGGCCGGTTCGATCACCGGCGTCCGCTTCTACAAGTCTCCCGTCAACACCGGCACCCACACCGGCAGCCTGTGGAGCGCCTCCGGCACCCGCCTGGCCACCGGCACCTTCACCAACGAGACGGCCTCCGGCTGGCAGCAGCTGAACTTCGCCACCCCGGTGACCGTCAAGGCCAACACCACCTACGTCGCCTCGTACTTCGCCCCCAACGGCGGATACTCCTACGACGGCGGCTACTTCTCGGGCAGCGCCGCAGGACTGGCCCCGCTCACGGCACTCCAGTCCGGCACCGACGGCGGCAACGGCGTCTACCGCTACAGCTCGACCAGCGCCTTCCCGTCCTCGGCGTCCTCGGGCAGCAACTACTGGGTGGACGTGGTGCTGGACACCGCGACGGCCAGTACGACCCCGCCCGTCGTCACCTCGACGTCCCCGACGTCCGGGGCGACCGGCGCGTCGATCACGGCACCGGTGTCCGCGGTCTTCGACCACGCCATCGACTCCGACACGCTGACGTTCACGCTCAAGGACCCGAACGGCAACACCGTGCCGGGCACCAAGACGCTCCCCGCGTCGAACAAGGCGACCTTCACTCCGTCGACGGAACTGGAGCTGCACACCACGTACACCGCCTCCGTCCAGGCGGAGGACCTGTGGGGCAACGCCATGGCGAACCCGGTGACGTGGACGTTCACCACCAGCTCCACTCCGCCCGCGGTCACCTGCCCCTGCACGCTGTGGAGTGCCGGCACCGTGCCGGCCAGGACCGCCGTCACCGACGACCCCAACTCCCTCGAACTGGGCACCAGGTTCCAGTCGTCGGCGAGCGGCTGGGTCACCGGTGTCACCTTCTACAAGGGCGCCAGCAACACCGGTACCCACACCGGCAGCCTCTGGTCCGCCGACGGCACGCTCCTCGCCTCCGGCACCTTCACCACCGAGTCCGCCTCCGGCTGGCAGACGATGACCTTCGCCACCCCGGTGGCGATCAGCGCCGACACGGCGTACGTCGTCTCCTACCACGCGCCGAACGGCAACTACGCGGTGGACGGCGGCTACTTCGCGTCGGCCCACAAGTCGTATCCGCTGACCGCCACCGCCGACATCAGCACGGCCCACAACGGGCTGTACCGGTACGGCAGTGACGTGGCCTTCCCCAACGGCTCCTACGGATCCGCGAACTACTGGGTCGGTCCGGTCTTCACCGCTGACGACCCGGCCGCGTCGCTGACGCAGCCGGGCACCTCCTCGGAGGTGACCACCTCCTCGCTGGCGCACACTGCCGACGCGGCGAACGCCCTGGTCACAGCGCTGCCCAGTTCGGCCAAGCTGTCGACGGTGAAGGCGATGGTGACCATCCTGCCGGGCGCGAAGGCCGCGGCCGCCGGGAAGCTCAAGGTCAAGGCCGTCCTCTCCTACAACCGGGCCACCCACAAGGTGTCCGTCCACCTGTCCACCCCGCTGCCGGACGGCACGCGGTTCAGGATCACGGTCACGGCCCGGGACAAGCAGAACCACACTGCGGCGTCCCGGGTCTGGACCTTGACCAGCAAGACCGTCCGTAAGAAGAACTGACCGATTACAACCCACTGACGGTGGCCTCCCGCACCCTCGCGGGAGGCCACCGTCGGGGATTGGTTTTCCCATCGATGAGTAGCGTCAGTGTTGTCATCCCCTGCTACATGTACGGCCATTTCCTCGCCGACTGCGTGAGCAGCGTCCTGGACGAGCAGGACGGCGTTGACGTCCGGGTACTCATCATCGACGACGCCTCACCCGACGACTCGGCGGAGACCGCGCTCAAGCTGGCAGCCGCCGACTCGCGCATCCAGGTCCGGGTCCACGAAACCAACAAGGGCCACATCGCCACCTACAACGAGGGCCTCCTCGAGTGGGCCGACGGCGACTACGTCGCACTCCTCTCCGCCGACGACCGACTGGTCCCCGGCGCACTGGTGCGCGCCGCCGCGCTGCTGGACGCCCATCCGGAGGCAGGGTTCGCCTACGGCCGCCCGCTGCGCTTCCAGCATGGTGGCCCGCTGCCCAAGGCCCGTACGAGCGGTACCGGTTCGGTCGTCTATCCCGGGCACTGGTGGCTGGAGCGCCGGTTCCGCGAAGGCACCGGCTGCATCACCTCGCCCGAAGTCGTCGTCCGCACCAGCCTGCAGCGCGAGGTGGGCGGCTACGACCCCGAACTTCCGCACGCCGGCGACATCGAGATGTGGATGCGGCTCGCCGCCCGCGCCGACGTCGGCTACGTACGCGGGGCCGACCAGGCCTTCTACCGCGTCCACGGCAACAACATGTCCACCACCGACTTCGGCGGCCAGCTCGACGACCTCCGCCAGCGCCTCGTCGCCTACGACTCCGTCCTCGGCAAATGCTCCGACCTGCTGCCGCAAGCCGACCGACTGGCCGGCGCGGTGCACACCCGCCTGGCCCGCTTCGCGCTGCGGCGCGCCTATCGCGCGTACGACCGGGGGCGCACCGACGTCGTCCCGGTCGACGAACTCGTGGCCTTCGCGGGGGAGTGCCTGCCGGGCTACGAGGCGCTGCCCGAGTACCGGGCGCTGCGGCTCCGGCAGCGGATCGGAGCGAAGGCGATGCCGTATCTGCAGCCGCTGGTGTGGTCGGCCGTGGCCGAACGCGGGCGGGAGTGGCTGTGGTGGGAGTCGTGGAAGCGCCGCGGCATCTGATGGCCATGCTCAACCCGATGACCGCGACCGGCCGGTGGAGCCCACGCGGCGGAGCCGCGCATGTGGCGGCCTCGCCCCCGCTACGGGGCTCAGCCGGCCACCGGAATCCCGCCGGAGTGGTGACGCGGGTCCGGCGAGGTGCCCTTCCTGTTCCTGCGGCGCAGCGCGTACTGGTCGAACCACAGCGCGCTCAGAAGCGCGGCGGTCGCGCCCAGCAGAGCCGTACCGGCCACCGCCCGGCTCTTGTTGCCCTGCACCTGGGCGGCGCTCGGGGCGACCAGGACGGAGGCGTTGATCCGCGCCCCCGCCGAGACCCCCTGTGCCTCCTGGAGGCCGGACACATGCCGGGAGTAGACATCGATGATCCGGCGGACCGCCGTGTCGGCCTCGACCGGGCCGGCCGCCCGCGCCTGAACCTGCAACGAGGGAATCAGATAGGCGGGCGTCGCGCTGGTGCCGCTGTTGCGCGGGATCAGCTGGTACCTGCCATGGACGCCGACGGAGTTCAACTCCTTGCGCCCGGCGGGCGACGCGAGCTGCTGGATGACCCCGTACGAGAGGGTGGCGAGCGGCGGTTGGAGATTCGTCAGCTGGTTCGGCTGGTTCCCCGTGACCGGCGGCTTGAGGACGACCACCGCCGAACTCAGGTACTGCGGAGCGGGGCGGATCACCGGATAGGCGCCGACGGCCGTCAGCAGGAGCGCGAGCACGAGCACGTACCAGCGGCGGAGCAGCGCTTCGGCGACGTCACGGGGCGACACAGGGATTCCTTCCGTCGGCACCGATCCTCGCAGGCGCGGGGGCGGATCGCCACCAGATCACGAGGCCTATGCTGGGCCAGAGCCCGGACGTCCGGTCACGCGGCACCGGGCCGGGGGGAGAATTCATGAGCCTGGGCGACATCTGGGCGATCATGTGCAGGCGTTGGTACTTCATGGTGCCCCTCACCCTGCTCAGCCTTTTCGCGGGCGGGTATCTGTACCGGACCATCCCGGTGTCCTACGAGTCGCAGAGCTCCGTCACACTGCTCGACTCCACGGCCGTTGCCGATCTGGCGCCGACCTTCGGCAACCCCATCTCGAACGCGGGCGGTTCGCTGGTCGTCACGGCGGACGTGCTGATCAGGACGCTCCAGTCGAGCGACTCGGCCAAGGAACTGCACTCCCGCGGCGTCACGGACCGCTACACGGCCGGTTTCGCGCCGGAGGCCGACAGCCCGTTGCTCACCCTGAGCGTCACCGGAACCGACCGGGCGAAGGTGCTGCGGGAAACCACCACCCTCACCAAGTTCACCGGGGAGCAGCTGAAGGCTCTGCAGGCCGCCTCCAAGGTGCCGGCGAAGTACTCCGTGCAGGCCACGCCGGTCGTGCTGCCGCAGATACCGGTCTCGCAGTCGAAGGCCCGCTACCAGAACATCGCGTCGGTCCTCATCGTCGGGATCGTCAGCGCGTTCCTGCTGTCCATCCTGGCCGAAGGTGTCGCGGTGGTCCGCCGCCGGGGACGCGCCCAGGCCACATACGTTTCCCGGCGCCATCGCGCCCTGCCCCTCGAACGGGAGCCCAGGGGCCTGCTGGTGCGGAGGCTGGACGCCACGACGATCCTCACCGGCTATCTGGTGCTGGCCTTCTTCGTCCCGTCGAACCTCACCCTGCCCGCGCTGGGCGGCGTCGGTACCCCGGCCAACGTCTTCGCCCTGCTGGGACTTCTCTGGTACCTCGCGACCTGGCTCGGCGGCCGCATCCGTCCCGCCGAGCGCACCAGGCTGCCACGCGTGGCGATGTGCGTGCTCGCCGTGGCGGTGCTCCTGTCGTACCTCGCGGACGCGACCCGGGACAGCTCGCACGAGGAGGTCCTCGGCGCCGACCGGGGGCTCATCGGACTCGGGGTGTGGGTGGCGCTGGTGGTGCTGGCGTCGGCCGGCATCCAGGAGCGCAGCCGCCTGGAGACCCTGATGCGCCGGCTCGTCGTACTGGGCACGGTGGTTGCCCTGATCGGCTACTACGACTTCTTCGCGGCGACCAACATCGCCGACTCCATCCACATCCCCGGCCTGCAGTCGAGCACCGCCGGGATCAGCGCCATGGACCGCGGCTCGTTCACCCGGCCGCGCTCCACCACGGCCCACCCGTTGGAGTTCGGGGGGATGCTGGCCATCCTGGTCCCCTTCGCCGTCCACCAGGCGTTCGATCCGGTACGCCGTCACGCCGGCGCGCTGCGCCGCTGGGGGCCGGTGGCGATCATGGCGGGTGCGCTTCCGCTGACGGTGTCCAGGACGTCCATCATCGGCGCCGCCATCGTGATCCTGGTGATGGTGCCCCGCTGGAAGCCGCAGCGCCGCTGGGCCGCGCTCGGGATCATCCTGGGTTCGGTGGCCGGCTTCAAGGTGATCATTCCCGGGCTGATCGGCACCATCACCAACCTGTTCGCCACCTTTCTGGCAGGCTCCGACAGCAGCACCCAGGCACGCACCGTGAAGTACAGCGCGATCGTCCCCTATCTCAACGAACACCCCTGGTTCGGAAGGGGATTCGGCACCTTCACCCCCGACCTGTACTTCTTCACGGACAACCAGTACATGCTGACCCTGGCCGAGATGGGGTTCGTGGGGCTCGTCGCGCTGCTCGCCCTGTTCGTCACCGGGATACACACCGGCGGCGCCGTCCGACGGCTCGCCCGCACCGACTCGGACCGGGAACTCGGACAGGCGTTCCTCGCCTCGGCGCTGGTCGCCCTGGTCATCAGCGCCACCTTCGACGCCCTCAGCTTCCCCATGTACGCCGGGATGTTCTTCCTGACCCTGGGCGCCGGCGGCAGCTACCTCGGCTTCATCCGCCGGGAGGCCGCCGAAGCCGAGGCCGCGGCCTCAACAGCTGGAGCGGTCCCCGCTCCCCGCGAGGCATCCGAAGCCAAGCTCCCCCAACTCGTGGAGTCCCGATGAGCCCCGTCGCCGTCATCGTCGTCACCTGGAACAGCGCCTCGGTACTCCCCGGCTTCCTCGCCGCGCTCCCCGACGGCATGGCCGGCCTCGACTGGCGGCTGGTCGTCGCCGACAACGACTCCGCCGACGACACCGTAGAGGTTCTCCGGACGCTGGCCCCCGACGCCACGGTCGTCCAGACCGGCCGCAACGCCGGGTACGCGGCCGGGGTCAACGCGGCGCTGGGGGCGGCCGGTGAGTACGGGACCGCTCTCATCTGCAACCCCGACATCAGGATGCGGGAGGGCTGCGCCAAGCGCCTCGTCGACAGTCTCGGCGAGGGTGTCGGGATCGCCGTACCCCTCCTGTACGAGGAAGGCAGGGACACGCCCCACCACTCGCTGCGCCGCGAGTCGAGTGTGCCCCGGGCGCTCGGCGAGGCCCTCATAGGAAACACCCGGGCCGGACGCTTCCCACTCCTGAGCGAGCTCGTCACCGACCCCGCCGCGTATCAGCGGCCCACACGCGCGGACTGGGCGACCGGCGCGCTCATGGCCATCTCGGGGGACTGCCTGGCCGCCTGCGGCCTGTGGGACGAGTCCTTCTTCCTCTACTCGGAGGAGACCGAGTACTGCCTGCGCGCGCGGGACCGTGGATACGCCACCCAGCTGGAACCGACAGCCGAGGCCGTACACCTGGGAGGCGACTCCCAGGTGTCGCCCCGCCTCTGGACCCTCCTCACCCTCAACCGCGTCCGCCTGTACGGCAAGCGCCACGGCGCCCTTGCCACGGCCGCTTTCCGTACGGCTGTCCTCCTCCGGGAGACCTCCCGCGCGGCGCTCGGCCGCCCGGCCGCCCGCTCGGCGGCAGCCGCGCTGGCAAGACCGGGCGCCCTGCGCAAAACACCGGGCCCGTGAAGCGCCCCTAAAGGGGCGCGGGGCTGTATCTATATGCGGCCCCGCCGCGTGGGCGCGACCAGCCACGACGCAGCCGCAACAGGCCGACAACACCTCGCGGCACTCCCCTTAGCCCAGTACTTAGCCAGTACTCCGAGGCCGACACACCATGGCAACGAAATCGTGCCCCACATCAGAAAGCACCGCGTCCTCCGCGGCAAAGCACCGTTCCAGCAGAGCCAATGTCTGAGGCTCCTGGTCACGGAAGTTGTGCGCGATCCCCGAGAACGCGATGTGCAGCACCGTACCCCCGTACGGCCGTTCCTCGACGACGTCGAAACCGCGCCGCAGGCCCGGCAGCAGCGCCGCCGCGTCGACCGCCTCCGAGGGGTCGTCCAGCACCATCGACAGCCTGCTCGGCCGCACGACACGGCGCTTGATCCGGCCGTCCGCCAGGCGCCGCCGCTCCTCGGGGAGCTGGGCCAGCAGATCGTTCGCCGCCTCCAGCTGGCCGTCGGTCCACTGGAACCGGGTGGGGCCGACGAACTCGTCGACCACGAACGTCCCGCCGGGCTCGATCAGTTGAGAGAGACGCGGCAGGGTCTCGTCGAGGTTGTCGAAATGGTGCAGCGACTGCAGGCCAAGGAGCACGTCGAAGCGTTCCCCGTCGCTGGTCATCCGGTTGACGTCACTGACCCGGAAGCGCAGGACGTCGGCGAGGCCGTGCTCGGCGGCGGCGCGGGTGGCGAAGTCGATCCGCTGCTGCGCCACGTCCACGCCCTCCAGGAGACCGAACGCGCCGGTCTTCGCCCAGAGCAGCTCGTTTCCGCCGGTGCCGCACCCGAGCGACAGGCCGCGCAGATCGGTGCGCGGCGCGAAGTGCTCAGCGGCCACGTACTCGGGAAAAGACGTGTCGGCGTCGCCGGTCATCAGCAGGTTCCACCGCTTCACGACCGCCGGTATCGCCCACCACTCGGTTAACGACGGATCGACCTGGGACCAGTGCTGGACCACCCGGGCTCCGCCGCGCACCCGAAGCTTTGCCAGCACCGGGTCGAGTTCCAGCCGTCGTACCTTGCGTAACAGCCGGTCCGCGTCATGTCTGTTGATGAGGTTGTTCAGCATACGGGCTCCGTTCTGACGGCTATGAGTGACTTCGGGGCACCGAGCACCCGCTCGCTGAGCAGCACCGAACCGGGGAACAGGTAGCGCATCTCGGTGCGGGTCAGCAGCTCGATGTTGATCACCGCGTCCATCGCCGACTCCGGGCTGTCGGGGCGACTGTGGACGAGCGGCCAGCGCCGTACCAGACGGGCCCTGGCGGCCAGCGGCAGGAACTGGAAGCCGGGCGCCACGAAGTGGGGCTCGACGGGGAAGTAGCGGTACGGCGTCTGGATCCAGTGCAGCGGGGCCAGGGACTGGACGGCCGAGACGAACTTACGGCGCTGGCTGTGGCCGCCCACGTGCTCGATCGTCGAGTTGGAGAACACCAGGTCGTAGCCGCCGGTGGCGCTCAGTTCGGCGGCGACCGCCTCATCCGTGACGTCGGCGACCTCCGCGGTGATCCAGTCGGGCAGTTCGGCGGGATGTTCCGCCAGATTGATCAGGTGGACGTGCTTGGCGCGCACCGGTGCGCGCAGCCACATCTCGGCCGTCCCGCCCAGGTCGACGACGCTCATGTTCTCGATGCCGGGGAAGCAGCGCCGGAACCGCTCCCAGCGGGCGATGCGCATGCGTTCGCCCAGTGAGCCGGGCGCGTCGACGAACTTGTTCCTGAGGGCGCGGGAGCGGGCCATGGGATCAACCACCTGTGGTCGGAACGAGAGGGGAGCAACGGTCGGCGGAGCAGGGCGGATTCATCCGGCTGTCACCACTGGGTGTAGAAGCTGGCAGGGTTCATCAGGTATCGGACGGTGGGGTGCGGCACATGGAGCACCCGGTGATTGCGGCCGTACCGGCGGATCAGCTCCCAGTCCTCACGGGGCATCACCTCCGGTGTCCGGCGCAGCCGGCTGAAGTGCAGTGAGCGATTACGGCGGGCGACAAAGGCGTTGGTGTCCAGGAAGGACTCGCGGGCGGCCCTGCGCCGGTCGAAGGGCACCGACAGGACGTCGCGTTCGCTTCCGTCGGGCAGGACGCGACGCAGTGCCGTGTAGACGCCGTCGGGCCCGGCGGGGGACTCCAGGACCGCCAACGTCCGTTCCAGATGGTCGGGTTCCCACAGGTTGTCGTCGTCCAGGAACGCCACGTACCGCGAGCGGCTGAGGCGGATGCCCACGTTGCGCACGACGCCAGCGACACCGGTGTTGCGTGCCAGTGAAACGGCGAACAGCCTTGGATCATCCGGGAGTTCGGGCAGTCCGGCGCCGTCGTCGACCACGATGACGACCTGGTCGCGAACGGTCTGGTCCAGAGCCGAGCGCACCGCGGCACGCAGCGCCTCGGGACGCCGGTGGGTGGCGATGACCGTGGCGACCAGCGCCGAGGGCGGCGACGGGAGGCCAGCGGCCAGCCGTCGGGTCTCGGCGTCCTCGATCCGGCGCAGCCGCACCGCGGTAGGGGCCAGCAGGATCTTGTTCCTGACCTCGAAGAGCACCAGCCAGCCGAACAACGCCTTGAGCAGTGTCCAGGGCGCCCGTGCGACCCGGCGCAGGACGCCGCTCACGACGACGGCTCCGGCTGGATCAGCCGGCCGTCGGACATCCGGTTGTTGCTCCATACGTTTCCGGCGCCGCCCGCGTTCCAGTGGGCGACCACGCCGTAGCCGCCGGAGGCGGGGTGGTACTCCGTCGAGAAGATGTTATCGGTGACCTTGATCCCGGTGGCGCCGGTGTCACCGCCGTACAGGGCGTACGCGCCGCCGGCTATCCAGTTGTCGTCCACGGTGACGTTGCGGACCACCCCGGTGTCCGCGAACAGACCGATGCTGCCCGAGGCACCCTGCTTGAGGCTGGTCGGGTTCAGCAGGGTGTTGTGGCGGATGATCAGGTGCCCGGTGTTGCCGCCGCCGCTGATCACCGTGTTGGTGTGCTGCCACTCGCCGCCCAGGTTGATGAACGGAACGATGTCGTGCACGTAGTTGTCGTGCAGGTTTCCCTGCCCCATGGACAGGGCGTCGCCGAACACCGAGACGTCGCACCAGCCGACCTCGATGGAGCTGCCGCCCATGTTCGACACCGCGTAGTCCACGCCGCCGTTGTCCGGCCCCTTGCCCGGCACGGCGGTGATGGTGGAGTGCAGGACCTTCAGGCCGCTGTATCCGGGGCGCAGGTTGATGCCCCACCAGCTGTCCGAGGTGATCTTGGTGTCGATGACGGTGACGTTGTTCGCATAGATGTCGAGCGAACCGGTGATGTCCCAGCCCCGGATGACGAGCCCGTTGGTACGGATCGCCCAGTACCCGGTCTTGTGGGGCTTGAGGGCGATTCGCGGACCCGTCGTGTCGGCGTCGGGGAAGCCGCAGTCGCCGGGAGAGGCGCACTTGGCCCTGGCCGCCGGGCCGGCGGACGCACTGCTGGTGCCTGCCGGCGCGGTCGGCTTCCCGGTCGGGGTGGGCTTCTTCGTTGCGGTGGGCTTCTGTGTCGGGGACGGCGAGGCGGAGGGACTGCCTGTCGCCTCCTCGACCGTGGCCGACGGAGTGGCGCTCGGTGACGGCGAGGACCTGCTCGTACGGCAGGTCGGCCCGTCGTCCGAGCAGCCCTGCGACGCGGACCGGTCCGATCCCGAGCAGGCCACGCCCAGAACCGCCAGCAGGGCCGCGAGCAGCAGTCCCGCGAGGGAGTTGCGGCTGATGCGCCGTGACATCAGGTTCACCTCATGTCCTTTTGGGTGGGCCGGACCGGTGTGGAAGACCGGTGCCGGCCGCGGTGGGGCCGGTCGCCGCCGCCGACGCCGCGCAGGAAGTCGCGGCTGGGCAGTACGCACAGCGTGTAGCCGGCCAGGGCGATCGTGCTGATGGCGAGGAGGGCGAGCCGGCCGTCGCCGAGCAGGCTCTGCAGGCCGAGGATGATCGCGGCCATCACGGCGCCGCCGAGGAAGGGCCACGCGCAGGCCGTGGCGATCCGGCCGACGCCGATGCCGCCACGGCTGAGGGCGACCAGGAACACCGGCACCACCAGGACGCCGGCGACCACGACATGGGCCTGAGAGACTCCGACGATGCCGTTCGTGCGGGCGGCGACGAGGAGCACCGGGACCAGGGCCGCCAGCCACAGGCCCTGCACCAGGAAGAGCGACCGGCGCTGTCCGATCGCGACGAGGCAGTCGTACGCGAGTTCACTGCCGATGCGGATCAGGCCGAGAACCATCAGCCAGGGCAGTGCCGCGGCGGCGGGACCCCATCGGTCCCCGTAGATCAGCTGGATGGCCGGTTCCGCGAGGCAGGCCAGCAGGACGCACAGCGGGACGGTGCCGGTGATCACCACACCCAGGGCACGGCTGAAGCCCTGGGCGAGCGCCTGCGGCGAGTCGGCCAGGCGGGAGAAGCCGGCGAAGGAGACCCGGCGCGCGGCCTCGGAGATGATCCGCACGGGCCAGCCGGACATGTTGAAGGCGAGGACATAGAAGCCCAGCGCCACGTTGCCCAGCGTCGCGCCCACCACCATGGTGTCGACGTTGACCACCGCGAGGGCCAGCATGCTCGCCCCAGCCAGCGGAAGACCGAACCTGAGCAGGGCTCGGGCCTGATCGGGGTCCCAGCCGAACTTCAGGGTGCCCGGTGCCGCCAGCGAGCAGCCGATCAGCGTCACGACGTTCCCCGCCACGGCTCCCCAGGCGAAGCTCATCGCGCCCCAGCCCTCGAAGGCCAGCAGCAGCGTCACCGAGGTGCTGACCACGAAGTTGAGCGCGTCGACGATCATCCGCTTGCCCTGGGCGAACTCCCGGGTGAGGAAGCCGGCGGGCACCTGGGCCACCCCGTCGATCACCACGCACAGGCACATCACCCGCAGCACGTTCGCCGCGTCCGGCGACCCGAGCAGTCCCGCCACCGTCGGCGCCGCCGCGAACAGCGCCACGTACAGCAGGCCGCTGGAGATGGCACTGAGGGTCAGTACGGTCGGTGCGAACCGCCGTGCGTCGCCCTCCCAGCGCACGATGGCCAGGCCCACGCCCAGCTCGTTCGCGGACAGCAGGACCAGCAGCACGGTCTGGGCGATGCCGTAGACGCCCCACTCCGCCGGGCCGAGCGCGAAGCGCGCCAGCAGGATGCCGGTCGCGAAGTTGCCCAGCCGCATGACGACCGTGTTGATCAGGCTCCAGCGGGCCGCCGAACGGACCTTCCCGCCCAGTGAGGGGGCAGCGGGCGGAGCGGGGGTGTCGCTGGGCTCAGCGGTCTCGCTGTCCGGTGTGCGAACGCTGTCCATGAGTCGACTCCTCGTCGAGCGGCTCGGCGGCGGGTGCCACGACCGTGGCGGCCCGCCCCGCTCTCGGCTCCGTGGCAGGCCTGTTCCCGGCGGACCGCGCCCAGGCGGGCGGGGTGCGCAGAGCGATCGTCTGTTCCGCGACCGACTCCTCGGCCGACGGCCGGGCAGCGGTGACGCGGGAGTCGGCCTCCGGCGCCGGCTCGGCGGCCTCGACCGGCTGCGCGGGTTCCTCCGGGTTCGCCGCCGGGCGCGTTCGGCGGCGCGCCTCCACGTAGAAGACGGCGACCAGGCTCACCACCAGGCCCAGGCCGCCTGCCATGATCATGTACTCGAGCCGGGTCTTGGTCTGTGCCACCGGCGGCTGCGGGGACACGATGCTCGTCATCTGGATCATGGCGTTCGGGGCGACCGACTGCTGTTCCTGGAACTTC
The DNA here is from genome assembly GCF_036345175.1 of Streptomyces sp. NBC_00576. Taxonomy (NCBI): domain Bacteria; kingdom Bacillati; phylum Actinomycetota; class Actinomycetes; order Kitasatosporales; family Streptomycetaceae; genus Streptomyces; species Streptomyces sp. NBC_00576. The sequence goes on from NZ_CP107780.1 coordinate 9,921,558, forward strand.
TCCAGCCGGTCCTTGGCGTATGTGGTCAGAAGTCGGTCCGAGGCCAGCACGGCTGTTCTGTCGGTGCCGGTGACCGTGAGCCACATGAGCGGCCCCTGGGCGTTGTCGGCGAGCTTGGCCTCGAACGTACCGGTGGCACCACGGGACTTGAGCTCCCGGATGGAGTCGTCGGAGTTGAGGTTGCGGGCCAGGCTGTCGGCCATGCCGGTGAGCGAGGTCTGCGTGCTGAGGAAGGGGTTGCCGTCGTAGGCGACGGTGGCCTTCGGGGAGTTCAGCAGAAGCACCGTGCTCTGCGACTGGTACGTGACCGGAACCATTAGCACCACGGCGACCATCAGGCCGGCGGTCAGCAGCAGTCCGGGCAGCAGGACATACCAGCGCCTGCGCGTGACCCGGAAGATCTCAGCGAGATCCATGGTGGTCCCCCCTTGTGGCCAATGCGGCCAAATGTTCTACGAGCACGTGTTTCAAGCGGATCATATGGGGAATGTGCCGCCCGTGGTTCCCGGCTGGTCGGTCGGTCTCTGCCGGGTGCTCGCGGTGCCCCCCTCCAGCAGCACATCGGCGATGCGGTCGCTCGCTCGCCCGTCCCACAGTTCGGGCCTGCGCGGCGCGGGCGGAGCGTCCAGCACCCCGTTCACGGTGGATACGATCCGCGCCGGATCCCGGCCCGCCAGCACGTTGGTGCCCTGCTCGACGGTGATGGGCCGCTCGGTGTTGTCCCGCAGGGTCACACACGGCACGCCCAGCGCGGTGGTCTCCTCCTGGATGCCGCCGGAGTCGGTCAGCACGACGCGGGCGGAGTCCTGCAGGGCGATGAAGTCCAGGTAACCGGCGGGCGGTACGAGCCGGATGCCGCCCGGCACCCCGATCGCGGCCAGCCGCTCGGCAGCCCGCGGATGCACGGGCAGCACCAGCGGGAGGCGGCCGGCGATCTCGCCCAGGGCCTTCAGCAGCCCGGTGAGGACCTCGGGGTCGTCCACGTTCGCCGGCCGGTGCAGGGTGACGAGGCCGTACTCGCCCTTGGTCAGGCCGTATTCGTCCAGGACAGCCGAGGCCCTGGCCCGCTCCAGGTTGGCCAGCAACGTGTCGATCATGACGTTGCCGACCAGGTGGATCTGGTCGTCCCGGTACCCCTCCGCGCGCAGGTTCTCCACGGCGTCGGGGGAGGGGGCCAGCAGATAGTCGCTCACCCGGTCGGTGGCGACGCGGTTGACCTCCTCCGGCATGCTCCAGTCGCGGCTGCGCAGGCCCGCCTCGACATGGGCCAGCAGCGGGCCGGCCTTCGCCGTCACCAGGGCGCAGGCCAGGGTGGAGTTGATGTCGCCGACCACGACGACGATGTCCGGCGACACCTCGCCGATGAGCGGTTCGAACGCGGTCATCACGCGTCCGGTCTGCTCGGCGTGGCTGCCGGAACCGACCCCGAGGAAGCGGTCGGGCGGACGGATGCCGAGATCGGCGAAGAACACGTCGTTCATGGCCGGGTCGTAGTGCTGGCCGGTGTGGACGAGGATCACCTCGGCGCCCCGGCGTTCCAGGGCGTCCATCACCGGTTTGATCTTCATGTAGTTGGGTCGGGCCCCGGCGACACAGACGATTCGCGGCATGGTTCAGAGCACCTCGATGGTGGGTCCCGCCGACAGCCGGCGGCGGCAGTCGAGGACGAAGGGGGCGTGTTCGGCCACGAGTTCGTAGTCGAAGCTGTCGTGGTCGGTGAGCAGGACCACCACATCGGCGGCCGCGAGCTCCTCCGGGGTCGGCTCGACCCGTACCAGCCGGCTGTCCACCGGCAGACTCTCGACCACGTGCGGGTCCGCGGCCCTGACCTGGGCCCCCATGTCGAGCAGGAGCTGCGAGATGCGCAGGGCGGGCGACTCGCGGGCGTCGCTGGTGTTCTTCTTGTACGCCAGACCGAGCAGCAGGATGCGCGAGCCGTTCACGGAACGACGTCTCTCGTTGAACAGGTCGCTGATGCGGCGCGCCACGTACTCGGGCATGTGGTTGTTGATGTCGTTGGCCAGCTCCACGAAGCGGAAACTCTGGCCGAGTTCGCGCTGCACCCGCCAGGACAGGTACGAGGGGTCGATCGGCAGGCAGTGGCCGCCGACGCCCGGTCCGGGCGTGAACTTCATGAACCCGAAGGGCTTGGTGGAGGCTGCGTCGATGGCCTGCCAGACGTCGATGTCCAGGTGGTGGGCGAACATCGCGATCTCGTTGACCAGCGCGATGTTCACATGCCGGAAGGTGTTCTCAAGGAGCTTGGCGAGCTCCGCCTCCTTCGGCGAGCTCACCGGCACGGTGGTGTCGACGAGCTGCGCGTAGAAGTCCTGAACGGCCTTGAGCGAGGCCTCGTTGACCCCGGACACGACCTTCGGGGTCTCCTTGAAGCCCCAGACGGCGTTTCCGGGGTCGATCCGCTCCGGGCTGTACCCGAGGTGGAAGTCGGCGCCCGCGCTGAGGCCCGAGCCGTCCTCCAGGATCGGGGCGAACAACTCCTGGGTGGTGCCGGGATACGTCGTCGACTCCAGGATGACAGTGGCCCCGGGGCGCAGATACCGGGCGAGGGTGACCGCCGACTCCTTGATGTACCGGAGGTCCGGAGTGCCCTCGTGCAGCGGCGTCGGCACGGTCACCACGGCGATGTCGAAACCGCCGCAGTCACGGGCCGATTCACTCGGGCGGTACGAGCCGTTGTCCAGTGCCGCGCGGATCCGCTCGGAGGAGACGTCCTCGACGAAGGACTCACCGGCGGCAAGGGTCTTGACCCGCCGTGAGTCGACGTCGTAGCCGATCACCTCGTGTCCGACCTCGGCGGCGCGGATGGCCAGCGGCAGGCCGACGTATCCCTGTCCGACCACGATGACGCGCATCAGTGACTCCTGTTGGCGGAAGCGGGTGACGGGGTGAGCCGGATGAGCTCCCGCGCCGTCATGAGGAGGAAGGCGGCATTGGTGGTGAGGTAGCGCCGGCCGAGGCGGCGCGGCTCCTGCATTGCGCGGTAGAGCCACTCGACGCCCCACCGCTGCCAGAACTCGGGGGCCCGCTTGGTGACCCCGGCCAGGATGTCGAAGGAACCGCCGACTCCGTGCACGACGCGGGCACCGGTGCGTTCGCCGTAGGCGGCGGTGAAGATCTCCTTCTTCGGCGAGGTCATGCCAAGGAACAGCATCTGGGCGCCGCTGTCGGCGATCGCGCCGGCGATGGCTTCCTGCTGCGAGTCGTCGAAGTAGCCGTTGCGGCTGCCGGCCACCTTCAGGCCGGGGAAGCGGTCGGCCACCCGGCGCTCCATCTCCTCCAGCACTTCTTTCTTGGCGCCGAGGAAGTACACGGACATGCCCGCCGTCTCGGCCTCGGCCAGCAGCCGCATGAACAGGTCGATACCGGCCACCCGTTCCGGCAGCGGGGCGCGCAGCACCCGGGAGGCCCAGACCACGGCCTGTCCGTCGGCGACGACGAGATCACAGCCGGACACGGCGTCGGCGAGCCGCTGGTCGCGCCGCATGTTCACCAGCTTCGCGGCGTTGACCACCCCGATCTCCAACTGTCTGCCGTCCCGGACCGCTTCGAGGCAGCGCTCGACGGTCTCGTCCATGGTCAGCGGGTCCAGTTCGACCCCGAACAGAGTCCGGCGCTCACTCATATTCGTCCCCCTTGCCAGGCGTGGAGCATCCAGCCGAATTCGTACGGCCGGCATTCGCGGTCGACGGACAGGGGGCGGTACACCCGGTCCAGGGACTTCAGCCGGAGGTTCGGAGCGACTCGGGTGCCGAGTCCTCGGGCGGCGCGTACGGCCTTCTTCGGGTCGCCCCGGAAGACCTTGCGCCAGGTGACGCCGAGCTCGTCGAGGATCATCGACTCCTCGTTGCCGGCGGCCAGTTCGGGTACGTCCGTCATCCAGCGCAGGCCCTTGCGGATCGATGCGCCGAAGTCGGTGCCGCCGGCGTCGGCCAGATCGAACAGGGCGGTCGGCGCCATGGCGTGCTGGTGGACGCTGTAGACCGGGTAGCCCTCGATGACACCGCCGGTGCGCGCGTCGTAGTGCCACCACCACTGACCGCCGTCGCCCTGCAGCTCACAGATGCGGGCCGCGCACGCCTCGGAGGCGGCCAGCGCCTCGGGGTCTCCGTCGCCGCTGGCGTGTGCGAGGGCCAGGGCCTGGAGCGGGTACGTCTGGTCGGCGAAGCAGCTCACGTGCGACCGGTACCAGGGCACCAGACCGGGCCCGGTGGCGTGCGGGAACAGCGGGCCGTCGCCGATCCGGGCCCGCAGAAGGCGGTCGCGAGCAGCGGAGAAACGTCTCTCCACGTCGACCGCGTGGCGAGCGGCAGCGAGGGCGGAGAGCACCCACGCCGCCTCGACGGTGTACTGCGGCCTGCCGTCCTCGTCGAGGGCTTCGACCCGCGCGAGGGCGTCGGACAGCTTGGGGTGGTCGGTCTCCGCGGCGGCCCAGGCGATGAGCGCCGCGTCACCGAGGTTGGTCACCGCGGGCAGCGACTCGACCAGCAGACCCGTGAACTCCTGGGCCGTATGCCCGCCGAGCACCGCACGCTGGCGGTCCTCAGAGAGGAACCGGGCGCCCAGCACGGTGATCGCCGCGTAGCGGGTGCTGGTGCCGCGCCGCTCCAAGGTCCAGGAACCGTCGGGTGCCTGTCGCCCGGCCATGGTGAAGACGAAGGCTTCGCCACCGGGAAGGAGCATCGACGGAAGCCCCGACTCGGCGACGGCAAGGAGCCGTTGGGCGAGCGCGAGCAGCGACGGTTCCTCACGACCGAGCGCTGCCAGACGTGTGGTGGTCATCGTTTGGGCACACCAACCCCCCTGTGGGTCCTGTGTTTTGAGCAGACTGGTGATCACCGCGGCACAGATGGGCACGCGGCGGAAGACAGACGCCGGACTTCAGGCGTCAGACATCAAGCGTCGAAGCGGTTGTCGCTCCTCGCTCTGGGCACAGGCGTATCCACCCGGTAACCCCCCCTGGGCACTGGTTCGTGTGCTCATTGTGCTTCGTCTGCATAGTTCGCACACATGTTATGCCTGTAGATGTTCGAAGATTTGCGATTTGTGGGATGTGGGACTCATGCGCGCTCGACGAGTTCGCCGTCCTTCTCGTCGTACAGCGCGCCCGTTTCGGGGCACTCCCACACGCCCGACTCGCCTTCCCGCTCGATCAGCCGGACGCCGACCCGGCCGACCCAGCCGATCCGGCGCGCCGGAACACCGGCCACGAGTGCGAAGTCCGGCACGTCCCGGGTCACCACGGCGCCCGCCGCGACGAGCGCCCAGCGACCGACGTGCACCGGCGCCACGCACACCGAACGGGCCCCCAGGGACGCCCCCTCGGCCACCACCACCGCCACGGCCTCCCAGTCGCCACCGCGCTTGAGCCGGCCCTCCGGGTCGACCGACCGGGGGAAGTGGTCGTTGGTGAAAACCGCCGCCGGGCCGACGAACACCCCGTCACCGAGCACCGCGGGTTCGTAGACCAGCGCGTAGTTCTGGAGCTTCACGTTGTCGCCGATCCGTACGCCCGGGCCGACATACGCTCCCCGGCCGACGATGCACCCGCTGCCCAGCCGGGCGTCCTCTCGTATCTGGGCCAGATCCCAGACCGTCGTCCCGTCACCGATCGTGGCCGTTTCGTCGACCTGGGCGGTCGGCTGGATCCTGAAGCTCACCTGGTTGAACCTTTCTGCTCACCGGGGCAACAACAGCGCCTTCACGGGATCACCATACTTATGCCGGATCGGCACTTATGCCGGATCGGCCGGTGACGGTGACCAGTACCCGGTCGCGGGCGGCCTGGCGTTCGGCCCTGGCGGGGAGTGGTTTCCGGCCCGGCGCCGGTGTCAGTGTCGTCGTTTCACAGAATGCGCACCGAAGTTCATCAGCTATTTAAGTTTCAAGCGCTACGCTCGGCGGCAGTCGAGTGGCCGAAGGCGCCCACACGCCCCGGTGCTCGCTCCCCCCACAGGCACAGGAGACTCGGTGTGCATGACGGCGACGTAGTGGTGATCGGCGGCGGCTATGCCGGCGTGCGGCTGGCGAAACGACTGGACGAGACGGCGCGTGTCACGCTGGTGGATCGCAAGGAGGTCTTCTTCCACCGTATTGCCTCCCTGCGCGCCGGCGTGCACCCGGAGTGGACGGTCACTCCGTTCATTCCGTACGACCGGCTGATGCGCAACGGCCGGGTGGTCGTGGGCAAGGCGGTCCGCGTCGACACCGCCGAGCGGCAGGTGGTGCTGGCCTCGGGCGAGATCCTCCCGTACGACGTGGTCGTGATCGCCACCGGCGCCGACTACCCGGAACCGGCCCGGTTCACCGGCACCACCGTGGAGGAGGCGGCCCAGTCGTTCGCCGGGCACCAGCGGAGCATCGCCGCCGCGGAACATGTCCTCGTCGTCGGCGGCGGGCCCTCCGGCGTCGAACTCAGCGCCGAAATCCGCCTGGCCCGGCCGGACGCCCGGGTCACCCTCGCTCACTCCGGGCCGGTGCTGCTCCACGCCACGGGTAGCGAACGGGCCGGGAACAGGGCCCGCACCTGGCTGGAATCGCACGATGTGGAGGTCCGGCTCGACTCCTTCATGTCGCCCGGCAACGACTTCGGCACCTACCGCGACGCACACGGCAACATCATCGACGCCGACCGCTCCTTCTGGGCCACGGGCACCACCCCCAACACGTTCTGGCTGCGCATGGCCGGGCACAGCGACTGGCTCAACGCCGCCGGGCATGTGAAGGTCGACCGGACACTCCGGGTCGAGGGATGGCCGGATGTGTTCGCCGTCGGCGACGTGAACGACGTCAGCGAACTCAAGATCACCCCCGTCGCGCTCGCCCAGGCGGACCTCGCCGTCCACAACATCCGCGCGTACCTCCAGAATCCGGGAAGGCATCGCAAACAGCCTCGTCTCTACCGGCAGATCCACCGCGCCCCGCTCGTCGTGCCGTTCGGGCCCGCCGACGGAGTGACCATGGTGCCCGTGCCCGGCGGCGAGACCGCGGTCCTCGGTGGCCGTACCGCCACCCTGGCCAAGGCCAAGACCCTCATGACCCCCTACATGAGGCGTCAGCTCGGATACACGGCGGCCTGAGCCCCCCGTGCGTGGAGGCTGTGTGGAGACCTCGCGGGGGTCATGTGGAAGGCGTCTGCGGTAGGTTCGCAACTATCGGTCGCGCCCCCGTTGTTACTACGCCGTACCCCCTGCGGTAGGGTCCCCACCGTTTCCAACTACCGGCTGAACGTAGGCCGGTACGGGGAGTGTTGGAGGGGCGGCGCGAAGATGAATTCCCAGTGGGGCGACGGCGGATCCGTGGACCTGGACGGCACACGGCTGGAGGAGATGTCACCTGAACCGTTGCTGACCAGGGACTACGAGACGCGCCCCTCGCTCGTGTACGAACGGCTGAGACAGCAGCACGGCCCGGTCGCACCGGTCGACCTGCTGGGCGTACCGGCCTGGCTGGTCCTCGGCTACCAGGAGTCGCTCCAGGTCCTCCAGGACGACGACGGGTGGCCGAAGGGCCTGGAGAAGTGGCGGGCCCGCTCGGAGGGCAGGGTCCCGGCCGACTGGCCGCTCGGACCGTCCCTGGAGGTCAACCATGTGCTGATCCAGGGCGGCCCCGGATACCGGCCGTTGAGGGCCGCGTGGGACGTGGCGCTGAAGCCGTTCCAGGATCCGGGCCACCCCCAGGCGCGACGGCTGAAGAGGGCTGTCACCGCCTATGCCGACGAACTGATCACGTTGATGGGCCAGGGCGGCGGCACGGGCCTGGCGGATCTGTCCGCCCAGTTCTCCCGGCCCCTGCCGCTGATGGTGGCCAGTAGCCTGCTCGGCTTCCCCGGTTCACAGGGCGATGACGCGCTGATGGACATGTGGCGGGTACTGGACGCGGGTCCGGACGCGGAGCCGGCCCTGGAGCGGCTGCTGGCGACGCTGGCCGAACTGGCGGCGGTGAAACTGGAAACGCCCGGTGACGACTTCCCCTCGTACCTGATAGCCGCGCACCCCGGACTCTCGCTCGACGAACTGGCCCGCGAACTGTTCATGCTGCTGGGCATGACCTCCGACCACGTCGGCATCCTCGTGTCCAACACGGTGGTCGAGGTCCTCTCGGGCGAAGGCAGCGTGCGGGCCAGTCTGTCCGCCGGGATGGTGAAGGAGACCATGAACCGGGTGGTCATGCGGAAGCCTCCGCTGGTCAACTTCGTGCCCCGGTTCGCGGCCAAGGACACTGTTCTGGGCAACTACACGATCCGGGAGGGCGACCCGGTGTGGGTCTCCGCCGCCGCTGCGCACGCCGACCCCCTCTTCGCCAAGAACGTGTGCCCGAGCACCACGGTCAGCACCCGGGCACACCTGTCCTGGGGCGCGGGCCCACGCCAGTGCCCGGCGCGCGAACTCGCGTCGACGGTCGCGGCGGTCGGAGTGGGCCGGCTGTTCGAGCGGTTCTCGCACCTGGACCTCGCTCTCCCCGTCGACCAACTCCCGTGGCGCTCCTCGCCGTTCATGCGAGGCCTGCGATCGTTGCCCGTACGGTACGAACTCGCTGCGCTGCCCGAGCAACGGTTGGCGTACGACCCGGCGACACCGTCGGCCGAGACAGGGCTGTCGGACCCGTCGGCGCGGCAGCGCTCTTCGCTGTGGCGCTATCTGACGGGGCTGATCCGCACCGGCCGCTGACATGGCCGCCGCTGCCTCCGGCCGCGCTGTTGGGTGTGCCGAGGATTCGCGCGACCCTGGCTCGGTGGCTCGGTGGCTCGGTGGCTCGGTGGCTCGGTGGGCCGGTGGGCCGGTGGGCCGGTGGGCCGGTGGGCCGGTGGGCCGGTGGGCCGGTGGGCCGGTGGGCCGGTGGGCCGGTGGGCCGGTGGGCCGGTGGGCCGGTGGGCCGGTGGGCCGGTGGGCCGGTGGGCCGGTGGGCCGGTGGGCCGGTGGGCCGGTGGGCCGGTGGGCCGGTGGGCCGGTGGGCCGGTGGGCCGGTGGGCCGGTGGGCCGGTGGGCCGGTGGTTCGGCCACCCGGCCACCAGCGGTCGACCGCGTCGGGGCGCCGCGCCGGTTCGGGTCTGCTGGGCACTGAAGGAAAGGCCGGGCCGAACTCTCCGCGCGCACCAGCTCCTTCGCACGCACGCACGCGGACGGACGGCCCGGCGGCCAAGCGCCAGGGCCCGCCCAACTGCAGGCCGCGCTCAGGAGCCGTACACCGGCGCCGGCGAAGGCGCTTCGGCGAGCAGCCCGCGCACCGCCGGACCGATCTCACCGGGGGTCCAGCGGCGGTCACGTACCCGCCGGGGGCCGTGCTGCCAGCCGTCGGCGACGCCGATCGTGCCGCCCTCGGCCTCGAATACGCGTCCGGTGACGTCGCCCGACTCTGCCGAGGCCAGCCACACCACCAGCGGCGAGACGTTGCCGGGGTGCGGCGCGTCGAAGCCGGACCCCGGTGCGCGCATCTGCTCGGCGAACGCCTCGACAGCCTCGGTCATCGGGGTGCGGGCGGAGGGGGCGATCGCGTTCACGGTGACGCCGTACCGGGCCAGTTCGGCGGCGGCGATCACGGTGAGCGCCGCGATGCCCGCCTTCGCGGCGCCGTAGTTGCCCTGGCCGACACTGCCCTGCAGCCCGGCGCCCGAGCTGGTGTTGACGACCCGGGCGTCGACCGGCCGGCCCTGCTTGCTCAACTCCCGCCAGTACGCGGCAGCGTGCCGCAGCGGTGCCGCATGCCCCTTGAGATCGACCTTCAGGACCAAATCCCAGTCCGCCTCGGTCATGGAGACCAGCATCCGGTCGCGATTGATGCCCGCGTTGTTCACCAGCCCGTGCAGCACGCCGAACTCGCCGACGGCCCGCCCGATCAGCCGCTCCGCGTAGCCCCAGTCGCTGACGTCACCCAGGTCGGCGACAGCGATGCCACCGCCTGCCCCGATCTCCTCGGCCACGGCTTTCGCGGTCTCACCGAGGTCGTTGACCACGACCCGGGCCCCCTCGGCGGCGAGCGCGAGGGCGTGTTCGCGTCCCAGGCCCTGGCCCGCTCCGGTGACGACGACGACCCGGTCCTGGCAGATTCCGCTCACGTGCCCGTCCTTTCCCTGGTGATGCCGAGTTCGGCCACGGCCGTGCCGTCGTTTGCGTTGTTCTCCGCGGTCGCCGTTTTCGCGGTGTCGCCCGGGTGGTTGATTTCGGCGTGGGCTTCTTCGGCGGCGAGCGCGAGGGCGTGTTCGCGTCCCGGGCTCTGACCTGCTCCGGTGACGACGATCTCCGGATCCCGGCGGATTCCGCTCACGTGCCCGTCCCTTCGCTGACGATGCCGGACGCCCCGGCGAGCCCCAGGCCGAGCCGCCGCGCGATGAACTCCCGGTGTTCCGCGGGCCCACCCCAGTCCCCGGCCAGGGCCCAGGCCCGCTTGGCGTACAGATGGAGGTCGTACTCGGTGGTGTACCCCATGGCGCCATGGCACTGGATCGCCGTACGGGCCGCCTTCCTGGCCGCCTCGGAGGCGAGCACCTTGGCCATCGATGTCCGTACCGCGGTCTCCGGATCGCCGGCCGCCTGCGCCCAGCCTGCCGCGAGGACCGCCGGCCGGGCGAACCGTACCGCCAACTCCACATCGGCCAAGGCGTGCTTGACCGCCTGGAACGAGCCGACCGGTACGCCGAACTGATGCCGCTCCCGGACATGGGCCACGGTCAGTTCGAGCATCCGTTCACCGAGCCCGACCAGCAGGGCAGCCGTGGCCAGCACCCCGCGCCGGTAGGCGACGGCCAGTTCGGCGGGTCCTTCGGCCAGCAACAGCCCACCGCCCGCCGGAGCGTGGACCCGGGCCAGCCGCCGGGAGCCGTCCACCGAGTCGACCGGCTCGGTCTCCACTTCGTCGCGACTGTACAGGCGCAGCTCATCGCCACGCGGTACGGCGATCAGGTCGGCGCGTGCGGCGAAGGGTACCGGGGCATCGGGGGCGAGGGACACCGTGAGCAGCGCCGATCCCCTTAGTACGGATGGGAGTTGAGGCGCGCCCGCGGCGGCGAGCAGGGGGGCGCCGACTGCCACGGTCTCGGCGGCGGGTACCGGTAGGCCGCTGCGTCCGAAGGCTTCCATCAGGGGCGCAAGCGCGTTCTCGTCGAGGCCCAGGCCGACGCCGTCGGCGTTCTCGGGGACCAGGGCGCCCGTGACTCCGACCCCGGCCAGCGTGCGCCACACGGCGTCGACGCCCTCGGTGCGGCCACCCGGCCACCCGGCCCGGATCTGTTCGGCGCCGGCCTGCTTGGTCAGCACCTCACCGGCGGCCTCGGCGAGAGCGGCGTCGTGTTCGGCTACGGCGAAGCGCATCGCGTCCGGTCACCTCCTCGGCAGGCCGAGCAGCCGCTCGGCGACGATGTTGCGCTGGATCTCGTTGGTCCCGGCGTAGATGGGGCCCGCCAGCGAGAAGAGGAAGCCGCGGCTCCAGGACCCGTCGACCTCGGCCTCGGGCCCGAGCAGTTCGGCGGCCGTCTCGTGCAGGGCGATGTCGAGCTGGGACCAGAACAGCTTGTTCAGGCTGGATTCGGCACCTACCTGCCGTCCCTCGACGATCGACGTGACCTGTTCCAGGGTGAACAACTCGTAGGCCTGGGCCTCGATCCACGACTGCACGACTCGGTCCCGGTCCCGACGCGCCCCCGGCCCCTTCGCCCGTGCCAGGTCGAGCAGCCGGTCGGCGGTGTGCAGGAAGCGGCCGGGGGAGCGCAGGGTCAGCCCGCGCTCGGACCCGGTGGTCGCCATCGCCACCCGCCAGCCCTCCCCGACCCCGCCGAGCACATCGCCGTCGGACACGAGGACGTCGTCGAGGAACACCTCGGCGAACCCCTCGTCACCGTCGAGGCGTTCGAAACCGCGGACCGTGACACCGGGCGCGTCCAGCGGAACGAGGAAATAGGTGAGACCGCGATGCCGCTCCGCCTCCGGGTCCGTACGGAAGAGACCGAACAGGTGTGTGCAGAAGGCGCCCCGGGTCGTCCACGTCTTCTGACCGGTCAGCCGCCAGCCACCGGCCCCCTCGTCGCGGACCGCACGACTGCGGATGCCGGCGAGGTCGCTGCCCGCGCCGGGCTCGGACCAGCCCTGCGCCCACAGGTCCTGGGCGGCGGCCATCCTCGGCAGGATGCGCCGCTGCTGTTCCTGCGTACCGAACGCGAAGACGGTCGGGGCCAGCAGGAAGATGCCGTTCTGGGTGACCCGGGCGGGCGCCCCGGCCCGGTGGTACTCGTCCTCGAAGACCAGCCACTGCCACAGCGACGCGTCCCGGCCGCCGTACGCCTCGGGCCAGGACACGACCGACCAGCGGGCCTCGAACAGGGCGCGCTCCCACTCCAGATGGGCGGCGAACCCCTCGCGGGTGTCACCGGACGGCAGCGGGTTCGCCGGCACGTTCGCCGCCAGCCACTCTCGCGCCTCCTGCCGGAACGCCTCCTCCTCGGGACTCCAGGTGAGATCCATGCGTCACCCCTCCCCGTCCGCACGGCTGTCGAAGGTGTCCCGGACCTCGGCGGCGACGCCCGACAGGTTGACCTCGAAGGTGAAGCCCTGCTCGTAGCGGTAACTGCGCTTGACGTCCCACAGGTCGATGCCGTTGAAGGCCTCCTTGGCGGCGCGGATCACCACCGGGTTCTTCCCGGCGATGTCGGCGGCGACCTCCAGGGCCCGGTCCCGCAGCCGGTCGGCGGGGACGACGTCGAGCACCGACCCGAAGGCGTGCAGCTCGGCGGCGGACGCGTTGGCGCAGGTGTACATCATCGCCCTGGCCCTGTGCTGCGGGACGAGGCGGGACAGGTGCGTCGCGGCGCCCAGCGCGCCCCGGTCCACCTCGGGCAGCCCGAAGTAGGCGTCCTCGGCCGCGACGATCACGTCCGAGTTGCCGACCAGACCGATCCCGCCGCCCAGACAGAAGCCGTGGACCGCGGTGACGACCGGCACCGCACAGTCGTAGACCGCGGCGAACGCGGCGAAGCAGCCCCGGTTCACGCCGATGACCGCGGCGTGGCCGGTGTCGGCCTGCAACTCCTTGACGTCCACGCCGGCGTTGAAACCGCGGCCCTCGGCACGCAGCAGCACCACCCGTACGTCCGGGTCGCGGCCGAGCTGTTCGACCGTCTCCGCCAGCTGGTACCAGCCCGCCACCGGCAGGGCGTTGACCGGCGGACAGTCGACGACGACCTCGGCGATGCCGCGCTCGTCGACGGTGGCCTTGATGATGTCAGTGCCCATGGGCTCTCCTGTGTCGGGTGGCCGGGTCGAGGGGCCGCCGATCGTGGTCACCGTTTCGCTCCGGCGGTGGTCAGACGGGTGAGGACGGTGTCGGCCTCCGCGACGATGCGTTCGACGAGTTCGGCGCAGCTGGGCAGGTCGTCGAGGACGCCCGCGACCTGGCCGGAGGCGAGGGTGCCCAGGTCCGTCCGGCCGTCGACCATGGCGGCGCGCAGCATCATCGGGGTGTTCGCCGCCATCACGACCTGGGACCAGCCCAGTTCATGGCTGCGGCGCATGGCGAGGCCCTCGCGGACCAGGTCGGACCACGAGGTGCCGGAGACCTTCCGGAACGCGACGGCGTGGCGCAGCGAACGGACCAGGCGCGCGGGCGCCCGTTCCCTCAGCAGCCGTTCCACCGCTTCGGTGCGCAGTACGCGCTGGGGGATGCCGTCGAGGACCGGGGTGACGACGGTGTCGGCGACGCCCCGCTTGAGGTACTCGGCCTTGACCGAGTCGGGCACGGTGCTGTCGCTGGTCAGCAGGAACCGCGTGCCCATCGCGATGCCCACGGCGCCCTGGGCGAGCGCGGCGACCAGCCCCCGCCCGTCGCGGAACCCGCCGGCCGCGATGACCGGGATGTCGACGGCGTCCACGACCTGCGGGAGCAGGATCGATATGGGTACACCCCCGGTGTGGCCGCCGCCCTCACTGCCCTGCACGACGACCGCGTCCACTCCCCACGCCTGGACCTTCTCGGCGTGGCGACGGGCGCCGATGGACGGGATGACGACCAGTCCGGAGTCCTTCAGTTGGCGGATGACGCGCTCGTGGGGCGCGAGTGCGAAGGACGCGATCTGCACGCCCTCGCGCACGAGGAGGGCGCCGCGCTCCAGGACGTCGGGTGAGTCGCCGCGCATGTTCACGCCGAACGGCGCGTCGGTACGTTCCCGGACGGCACGGATGGCGTCGCGCGTCTCGTCGAGGGAGAGCGTCGCACTGGCGAGGATGCCGAGCCCACCGGCCGCCGCGGTGGCAGCCGTCAGTTCGGCGCCCGACACATACCCCATGCCGGTCTGCACGATCGGGTAGCGGACGCCGACCAGATCGCACAGCGCGGTGTGCAGGGCGGGATGGACGGGGGCGATGGGGGCGCTCATGCCGAATCTCCTTCTCGCGCCGCTCGCCGGGGCGAGGACGAATCCTCAGGGCCCGGCTGCCGAGGGGTTGTCGGTCGACTCAACGTAACCTAACAATTGTTTGATAGGTAAGACTCCATACGGGTGGGAGCACGGGAGGAACAACCCATGGGTGACAAGTCGATGTCCCTGGAGGACTTCGCCGGCACCGTCGAGTCGGGGATGACGATCGGCATCGGCGGGTGGGGATCGCGACGCAAACCGATGGCCCTCGTGCGCCAACTCCTGCGCGCCGGCGTGCGTGACCTGACCGTCGTCACGTTCGGCGGCCCGGACGTGGGGCTGCTGTGCGCGGCGGGCCGGGTGCGCAAGCTCGTCTACGGCTTCGTCTCGCTGGACAGCATCGCCCTCGACCCGCACTTCCGCTCGGTACGGGAGCAGGGCGGTGTGGAGACCGCCGAGTACGACGAGGGCATGTTCGTCACCGGCCTGCGGGCCGCCGCGAGCCGGCTGTCCTTCCTGCCCACCCGCGCGGGCCTGGGCTCCGACGTCCTCACGATGAATCCCGACCTGGTGACGATCGCCTCCCCGTACGCCGACGAGGAGTACGTCGCGATGAAGGCCCTGCGTCTCGACGTTGCCCTGGTGCACGTCAACCGCGCCGACCGGGCGGGCAACGCCCAATACCTCGGCCCGGACCCGTACTTCGACGATCTGTTCGCGATGGCGGCCGACCGCTGCTATGTCAGCACCGAGCGGATCGTCGCCCCGGAGGACCTGCTCGCCGCCGGGCCCGCGCAGTCACTGCTGATCAGCCGTCTCTTCGTCAACGGGGTCATCGAGACACCTCGTGGCGCCCACTTCACCTCCTGCGATCCCGACTACGGGCGGGACGAGGCCTTCCAGGCGCACTATGCGTCGGCGGCGCGGGACGCCGACGCCTGGCGGCTGTTCCGCAAGACGTTCCTTGACGGCGACGAGCAGGCGTACCACCAGGCCGTGGCGGAGTTCCACGTGAACCGCGAGGGACAGGAGGAGGGGCGATGACGGAGATCACCCGGGCCGAGGTGTGCGCTGCCGCCTGTGCCGACGCGTGGCGCGGTGCCGGGGAGGTGCTCGCGCACACGGCCGGTGTGCTGCCCTCGATCGGAGCGCGTCTCGCCCGTCTGACGACCAGCCCGGACCTGGTGCTGACCGACGGTGAGGCCTACTTCATGAGCGACCCGCCGCCGCTCGGCCGGACAGCGGCCGAGGGGGGCGTCGTCGAGGGCTGGGTGCCGTACCGGCGGGTCTTCGACATCGTCGCCGGCGGTCGGCGGCAGAGCATGATGGGGGCCAGCCAGATCGACCGGTACGGCAACCAGAACATCTCCCTCATCGGCGACTGGCGTCGTCCCACGCGGCAACTCATCGGCGTACGGGGCGCCCCGGGCAACACGGCCAACCACCGCACCGACTACTGGGTGGCCCGACACACCCCCAAGGTCTTCGTCGAGAAGGTCGACGTGGTCTGCGGCGTGGGCAACGACCGTGCGCGCGGCACCAAGGGGCTGAGGTTCCACGACCTGGGCGTGGTGATCACCAACCTCGCCGTCCTCGACTACGGGGACGACGGGCGGCTGCGCGTGCGCTCGTTGCATCCCGGCGTGACCGCGGACGAGGTCCACGCGAACACCGGCTTCGCGCTCGACGCGAGCGGCGCCCCCGAGACCCGGCTGCCCGACGCGACCGAACTGCGGCTCATCCGCGAGGTCGTCGACCCGCGCGGCCTGCGCGACCGCGAGGTGAGCCGGGGCACCCGATCGTAGGACCCGGTCGGCTTTCACTTCGAAGTGTTCGGCTCATTCCTTCCGGTGAGCAGCCGCCGCGGATTGGCGATACGGAAGGCGTACGCCGCCGCTCCGCCCAGGCCGAAACCGGGGTGCAGCGGCGGCTCCGCGTAGGGCCGGTCCGAGCCCTGGACGACGGCGCCGGTGCCGAGGGCCCGGGCCATGGCGTCGACGGCACGAGGACCGTAGGACGACGTGTCGACAAAGACACCCGGGTCCACGTCGATCTCCGAGCCACCGCCCCGGGCGGCGAAGCGCTCCCCGTGCAGCGGGGCGAGCCCGGCCAGCAGGGCGAAGCACACGCGCAGTTGGGGATGGCGGGGCCGGCCGAAGGCGCGGAAGGCGAACCAGGCGGCGTGCATCTGCTGGACGTAGGGGACCATCGCCGGCCACCAGCCCGGACCCTCCGGCTCGCCGGGCGCCGGTCCCGGGTGGACGAACAGCGGCAGGTCGCGTTCTTCGAGCAGGTCGAGCAGCGGGGCGCACCGCGCGTAACCGGCGGCGTCGGCAAGAGCGTTCGCCGGGAGCTGGAGGCCGGCGAACCCCCGGTCGAGGTCCTTCGCCGTCGCGATCGCGTCGATGTCCCGTACACAGGCGGCGGCCCAGGCGTGAAACGGTTCCGGAAGAGCGGCCGATCCTTCGTGATACGCGTCCAGCAGGGGCCGGGCCTCGGCGGCGGGCAGCCACTCCACGCCGATCGGGGCGGACAGCGAGACGAGCACCCGGCCGAGGCCGTCGGCGGCGGCGAGTTCCGCGCGGCGGGCGATGTCGTGGTCCGCAGGCGGTATCTCGTAGGGCGGCTCACCGTGCAGGTACAGGGTCCAGCCGTCCAGGAACGGTGGTTCACGGCGGGCGCGCAGGGCCGCCACCAGCGCGGGGGTCCACAGATGCTGGTGTACGTCGACGCTGGTCATGACGTTCCTCCCGCCGGGGGTGACGATTCTCCCAGCAACGCGCGCAGTGCGCCCCGGATGTCGTCGGACCCCAGGATGCCGTGACTCACCGCCTCCACGTCCACCCCGCAGGGCCGGTCGTCGTCGAGGCGGGGTACGGCCGCCCGGATCGCCCGGTGCAGAAGCAGGGGTCCCCGGCCCAGGGCGGGCGGCGCCGCCAGGTCCACCGCCTGCGCGGCGACCACGGCCTCCACGGCGAGCAGGTGCCGCAGTCTTGTGAGAAGCATGGCCAGCCGGCGTGCTCCGAGCGACGCGTTGGTGGAGTCGTCCTCGACGGCGTCCGCGCCGTGGCGGGGATCGGTGGACACCGGTGTGGACAGCATGCGGATCTCGGCGACGAGCGCCTGCGCGGTCTTGGTCAGGGGCGCGAAGCCCGAGCGCTCCGGTCCGTACGTCGAGAGGTTCGCGGGCAGTCCGCTGACGGCGGGGTCGAGCAGCCGGCGCATGCGCTCGGCGGACACCGCCGCGGTCTGGGTCAGGGCCAGCGCGAGGGTGTCGAGGGCGAGGGCCAGGGCCGGGGTGTGGAAGTTGCCGGAGGAGAGGATCTCGCCGGTGTCGGGCAGCACCACCGGGTTGTCGCCGCAGCCGTTCAGTTCCGGATCCAGGGCGGCGCCGGCGAAGTCCAGGGCCGCGTAGGCGGCGCCGTGCACCTGGGCGGCGCAGCGCAGACTGACGGGGTCCTGGACCCGCCGCGCGTTGCGGGGATCGCCCAGCTCACCGCCGTCCAGCAGGGCGAGCAGCTCCCGCGCGGCGCGGGACTGACCGGGGGCGGCGCGCAGGCCCAGTACCCGGGGGTCGAGCGGGCTCGTGTTTGCCCGGAAACCCTCGTAGGTCAGTGCCGTGACCGCCTGGGCCAGCCTGACAAGTGCGGCGGCCTCATGCAGGACGAGCGCGCCCTGTCCGGCCGCCAACGGGCTCGCACTGCACAGCACATGCCCGTCCTTGGGGCCGAGCCCGGCCGGCGCGAGACCGGCCCGCCGCAGTGCCGTCGCGCCGTCGAGCACCTCCCCGTCGAGCTCGGCGCTGCCCTCACCGATGACGACCAGGCCGACATGCGCCAGCTGGCACAGGTCGGAGGCGCCGATCGACCCCACCTCGGGGATCACAGGATGCACCCGCGCGTTGAGCATCGCCACGAGCAACCGCGGGACCTGAGGCCGCACGCCGCTGCCCCCGCCCGCGATGCCGTTCACCCGGGCGAGGACGGCGGCACGTACGACGGGGACCGGCAGCGGATCGCCGACCGCGTTCGCCCGTCCGCGTACCGTACGGACGCTGAACGCCTCCAACTCGGCGCGCGGCAGGGCGTAGGAGGAGCGGGTGCCGAGTCCTGTCGTCAGGCCGTACGTCGGTACCTGGCGGTCGATGATGTCCTCGACTATGGCCCGTTCACGCATCAGCCGGGGCAACACCTCGTCCGCCAGGGCGACTTGGGCGCCGTGGTGGGCGACGGCGACGACGTCGTCGTACGACAGACTCCGCCCGTCGACGACGACCTTCGCGCTGCCGGTGTCTGTCATGAGAAGCGGAGTTTCCGGCCGAGGCCGCGTGCTTCGGCCTTCCTCGGCCTAGCGACGCCCAGCCCGATGTCGGTCAGCTCCAGCTCTTCGACGTCCGAGCCTTTCAGAATGGTGAACCAGACCGGTTTCACGAACGTTTCTCCCTACATTTCGGACGTCTTGGCTTGATTTCGCGTGACTGTAACGTGCCGTTTACAGGGGGCCATTGACTGTCATTCAGTCACGGGCAACTCTGCATGAAGATATGCAGTCGGGTAAGGGGCAGCTTTGATCAGATTCGATGCGGTGAGCAAAAATTATCCAAACGGGACGACAGCGGTGGACGAACTGTCGCTGGAGTTGGCCGAGGGTGGCCTCACGGTCCTGGTCGGGCCCTCCGGCT
This sequence comes from Streptomyces sp. NBC_00576, assembly GCF_036345175.1. Classification (NCBI taxonomy): domain Bacteria; kingdom Bacillati; phylum Actinomycetota; class Actinomycetes; order Kitasatosporales; family Streptomycetaceae; genus Streptomyces; species Streptomyces sp. NBC_00576. The sequence continues at coordinate 9,940,598 of NZ_CP107780.1, forward strand.
GCGGCAAGACCACGACCCTGCGCATGGTCAACCGCATGGTGGAGCCCACGGCCGGCACGGTGAGCCTGCGCGGCCAGGACATCCGGGAGATCCACGCCCCCGAGCTGCGCCGCGGCATCGGGTACGTGATCCAGCACGCGGGACTGTTCCCGCACCGCACGATCCTCGACAACATAGCCACCGTTCCGCTGCTGCTCGGCTGGAGCCGGAAGAAGGCCCGGGCGCGGGCGGCGGAACTGCTGGAACTGGTGGGACTGCCGAGCGAGATGGCCAAGCGCTATCCGAACCAGCTCTCCGGTGGACAGCAGCAGCGCGTCGGGGTGGCCAGGGCGCTGGGCGCCGACCCACCGGTGCTGCTGATGGACGAGCCGTTCAGTGCGGTCGACCCGATCGTCCGGGCGGAGCTGCAGGCGGAGTTCATCCGGCTCCAGAAGGAACTGCACAAGACGATCGTGTTCGTCACCCACGACATCGACGAGGCGATCAAACTCGGCGACAACATCGCGGTGTTCCGCACGGGCGGCAAGCTGGCGCAGTTCGACACCCCCGAGCGGCTGCTCGCCCACCCCGCAGACGACTTCGTGGCCGACTTCGTAGGGCAGGACCGGGGTATTCGCCGGCTGTCCTTCGTCAACGCGGCCGATGTGCCGCTGCGCGACGGTCCGGTGCTGCCGGTGACCTCGCCCGTGGCGTCGGCACGGACGGGTCACGAGCCCTGGGTCCTGGTCGTCGACGACGGCCGGCGTCCGCTCGGCTGGGCGGAGGTCGCCGAACTGCCGCAGAGCGGCACTCTCGCGGACGTACCGCTGGCACCCCTCGGCCACACCTTCAGCCTGGTCGGCGACTCGGCACGGGCCGCCCTCGACTCGGCGCTCCTGTCGCCCGCCCGGCTCGCGGTGGGCGTGGACGCGGACGGCGCGGTCGTCGGAGTCGCGGACGCCCACGAACTGTCCGCGGGGACGGCCGACGCCGCCGGGACGGGTGGTGAGAAAAAATGAGCGACGACGAACCGCTGATCCGCTGGCAGTGGATCGGCGATCACGCCGGTGAGCTGGCGGACTACACCGGAGTCCATCTCAGACTCGGCCTGCTGCCGGTGCTGTTCGGACTGATCATCTCCGTACCTCTCGGCATCCTCTGCCACCGCTATGGCTGGCTGTACCCACCGGTACTGACCGTGGCCAACATCCTGTACTCGATCCCCTCGCTGGCCCTGTTCATGATCTTCGTCCGGTACACGGGGCTCACCGAGCGCACAGTGATGATCCCGCTGACGATCTACACGCTGTCGGTACTGGTGCCCAACGTCGTGGACGGGCTGGCCTCGGTCCCCGAACCGGTCAGGCTCGCCGCCACCGCGATGGGATTCGGCGCGATCCGCCGTGTCGTCCAGGTCGAACTGCCGATCGCCGTACCCGTCGTGATCGCCGGCGTACGCGTCGCAGCCGTCTCGTCCATCAGCCTCGTCGCCGTGGGTCAGCTGATCGGACAGGGCGGTCTCGGGTACTACATCACCCGTGGTCTCCAACTCGACTTCCCGACGCCGATCATCACCGCGATCGTGCTGATCATGCTGCTCGCACTCACCACCGACGCGGTTCTGGTCCTGGCGCAGCGGCTGCTCACCCCGTGGTCCCGGAACAAGGTGACGGCGCCATGAACGACTTCCTGAACCAGATGCGGCTCGTGGGGGACTGGCTGGCGTCCTCGAAGCAGTGGCACGGCGACGAGGGCATCCCCCAGCGGCTCCTGGAACACCTCACCTACAGCGGCCTGTCGCTGCTGTTCGCCGCCGTCATCGGGCTGACCCTCGGGCTGCTCGTCGGGCACACCGGCCGCGGGGCGTTCGCCGTGGCCACCGTGGCGAATCTGGCGCGCGCGATCCCCACGTTCGGTCTGGTGGTCCTCGTCGTCACCCTCGCCGGGCTCAGCACCACGCCGGTACTGGTCGCCCTGGTCGCGCTCGCGGTCCCGCCGATCCTCATCAACACCTTCGAGGGCGTCCGGGGCGTGGACCCCGACACCAGGGACGCGGCGCGCGGGGTCGGTATGACCGAGTGGGAGGTCCTGGTGCGGGTGGAGGTGCCGATGGCGCTGCCGCTGATCCTCCTCGGCCTCAGGGTCGCCGCGATCCAGGTCGTGGCCACCGCGACCGTCGCCGCCTATCCCGGTCTGGGCGGTCTCGGCCGCTTCATCGTCGACGGGCTGTCCCGCAACGACTACGAGCTGGTCATCGGCGGGTCAACTGTCGTCGTGGCACTGGCACTTGTCGTCCAGGTCGCCTTCACCGCGCTGCGGCGCGTCATTGTCTCGCCGGGCCTTCGGGTCACGGCGTCGAAATCCTGAATTGCTTCACCTCCAGAGTTGCTGAGCCTCCGGGCTCCGAGAAAGGAAACACCCATGAGCACGATTCGAGGCATCTACCGCGGCGCCGCGTTCGGCCTGATCGCCGCCCTCTCGCTGACCGCCTGCGGCGGTGGCGACGACAGCGACAGCAATCCGCTGACGGGCGACAGCGGGGGCAGCGGTGGCAGCGGGAAATCCATCGTCGTCGGCTCGGCGAACTTCCCCGAGAACCAGCTGCTCGCCGAGATCTACGCCCAGGCGCTGGAGGCCAAGGGCCTGAAGGTGACGCGGAAGTTCGACATCGGCGCCCGCGAGGTCTACTACGACCAGGTCGTCAAGGGAGGCATTGGCGTCTTCCCGGAGTACAACGGCGCCCTGCTGTCCGTGGCGGTCGACAAGAACAGCACCGCGACCGGCACGGAACAGGTCAACGCCGAACTGAAGGCGAAACTCCCCTCGTCGGTGGAGATACTCGACTCAGCCCCGGCCGAGGACAAGGACTCGGTGACGGTCACCTCGGAGATCGCCGCCAAGTACAAGCTCAAGACCCTCGCCGACCTCAAGCCGGTCGCCAAGGACATGACGATCGGGGCCGGTTCGGAGTTCAAGACCCGCACGCAGGGCGGGGTCGGCCTGAAGACGGTCTACGGCGTGGAGTTCGGGAAGTTCCAGCCGCTGGACGCGGGCGCCCAGACCACCCTGGTGAAGCTGCTCAAGTCGGACGACGTGCAGGCCGCCAACCTCTACACCACCGACCCCGCCATCGTCGAGGACAAGCTGGTGGTCCTGGAGGACCCGAAGAACCTCTTCTCCTCGCAGAACGTCACGCCCCTGGTCTACAAGACGGCGGTCAACGACACGGCCAAGGCCGCCCTCAACGCCCTCTCGGCGAAGCTCACCACCGAGGACCTGCTGGAGATGATGAAGAAGCTCGTCAACGACAAGGAGGACTCCAGCGCCGTCGCCAAGGAGTGGCTGACCGGCGCCGGCCTCGTGAGCTGACCCGGTTCGGCCGCGTACAGACCGTCCGCCCTCTCTCCCGTCCGGCACGCCGGGCAGGGGAGAGGGGGCCGAACACGACCGCCCCTGGGGGAGCAGATGAGTGACGGCGCCGGCACCGACACGGCCGCCCAGGCCGGTTCCTCCGTACGGCTGCACCAACTCTTCGAGGGACGCCGGCTCACCCCGACACAGCGTCGTATCGCGCACTGTCTGGTCAGGCAGGCGGCGGACGTGCCCTTCCTGTCGAGCGTGGAACTGGCCCAACTGGCAGGCGTCAGCCAGCCGTCGGTGACGCGGTTCGCGGTCGCCCTCGGCTTCGACGGGTATCCCGCGCTGCGCAGACACCTGCGGGACGTCGCCCCCACCGGCACGGAGGCGGAGGGCCGGTCGAACAACCCGTACCAGCAGGCGGTACAGACCGAGATCGACAACCTGCGGCAACTGGCGTCCCTGCTCGCGGACCCCGGACCCGTGGAACGCGCGGGCCGGCTGCTGGCCGCCTCCCGGCCGCTGCCGGTGCTCGGGCTGCGCGCCTCCGCCGCCCAGGCACGGGGGTTCGCCTACTTCACGGCCAAGGTCCATCCCGACGTACGGCTGCTCGACGAGGGCGGCTCGCTGCTCGCCGACCGGATCGACGCGGCCCGGCAGGCCGGTGCGAGCGCGCTCCTGTGCTTCGCGCTGCCGCGCCACCCGCGCGAGCTCCTCGACGCCCTCGACCATGCCCGTGACGCGGGGCTGACGGTGGTGACGATCGCCGACGGCACGTTCGCCCCGGTGGCCGCCCACAGCGATCTGCTGCTGCCGGCGGCCGTGGGCACCGGCCTGGTGTTCGACACCGTGAGCGCCCCGATGCTGCTGGGGCAGGTTCTCCTGGAGGCCATGTGCGACGCCCTGCCGGACGCGCAGGCCCACTTGGAGGAGCTCGACGCGCGGGCCGCGGCACGGGGACTGTTCGTCGAGTGAGTGACCCACGCCCGAACACCGGCCACCGAGAGGGAGTTCGCACGCCATGACAGCCCACCTCGTCGACTCCTGCCCGCTCGGCGCCGCCACCACCCTCGCCGAACTCGCCGACGACCCGCATCCGCGCCTCGCGCTGCTCCGCGCCCATGAACCCGTCTCCTGGCTGCCGGAGTTGAACGGCTGGCTGGTGACCCGGCGGGATCTCGCGCTGACCGTGATGCGGGACGCCACGACGTTCACCGTCGACGACCCCCGCTTCTCCACCGCCCAGGTCGTCGGCCCCAGCATGCTCTCCCTCGACGGTGACGAACACGCCCGTCACCGCGAGCCCTTCACTGCCCCCTTCCGCCCGAGAGAGGTACGCGAGGGCTTCACCGCCTGCATCGAACGCGAGACCGACCGGCTCATCACCGCACTCCCGCCGACCGGCGCCGCGGACCTGCGCCGCGCCTTCGCCGGACCCCTCGCGGTCACCGTCGTCACCGAGGCGCTGGGGCTCACCGGCACCACCCCGGACACGGTGCTCGCCTGGTACGACGCCATCGTGCGGTCGGTCTCCGACATCACCGCCGGACATACGGCGAGTCCCGCAGGCACCGCGGCCTATGCGCAGCTGAGGGCCGCCGTGGAAGCCACCGTCGCCGACCGGAGCGCCGCCTCCCTCCTCGGCTCCGCCGCCGGACGGCTCACCGTGCCCGAGGTGGCCTCCAACGCAGCCGTCCTGATGTTCGGAGGCATCGAGACCACCGAGGCGATGATCACCAATGCGCTCCTGCACCTGCTCCGGCATCCCGCCCAACTCGCACTCGTCCAAGCCGACTTCGACCTGCTGGACGGCGCGATCGAGGAGTCGCTGCGCCTCGAACCCGGCGCGGCGGTCGTGGACCGCTACGCCACCCGGGACACCGTCCTCGGCTCGGCCTCGATCCGCCGCGGCGACCTGGTCACCGTCTCCCTGACCGGCGCCAACCGAGACCCCGCCGTCTTCCCCGACCCCGACCGGTTCGACGTTCGCCGCGAGAACGCCCGCCTCCAACTGGCCTTCGCCCACGGCCCGCACTACTGCCTCGCCGCGCACCTCGCCCGTCTGGAGACCCGCATCGCCCTCCGCCGCCTCCTCGAACGCCTGTCCGCACTGCGCCTCGATCCGGACCGCCCCGCCACCCCGCAGGGCCTGGTCTTCCGCAAGCCGTCCGCCCTGCATGTGCTGTGGGACGGTCCCGCCTGAGGCATCCCGGGGTCACTGAGCGAGGTGGGGAGCTGGGTGAGCCATCAGGATCCAACAGAGTCCGACAAGATTCTTGCTTCGGCTGTGTTCGAAGTCCTAGGGTGAGCCTGGCTCGGCAGCTCCCACTGTCACCAGCAGTTGTGCGCTGACTCAATATCAACTCCTGCACCGCCCCGGTGAGTTGAGCCGTCACCGATGCCCAAAGCGCTGCCGGATTCCGGGTCGATTGTCAACAGTAACGAACACGATCTGACGCACCCTCAGTCCGTACAGCGCACTGTCGTACCGAGGAAGGCCACGGTCATGCCGCACCCCCACGAGTTCGCCGTCAGCCGCCGCCGTCTCATGGAGGGAGGAGCCGCCGTCCTCGGCGCGCTCGCCCTGTCCGGACCGGCCGCCGCCCACCGGGCCGCCGCCGCGGACACGGTGGACGCCACCCCCGAGTGGAACGGCCACATCGACGTCTTCCGCGTCGGCACCGAACCCGCGCACACCACGCTGATGCCGTACGCGACCCTCGCCCAGGCCCTCGCCGCCGACCGCACCCGCTCCCCGTACCGGCAGAGCCTCGACGGCACCTGGAAGTTCGCGTACGTCGACCGCCCCGACGACCGGGACACCGACTTCTACCGCACCGACGTCGACGACCGTGCCTGGGACACCATCCCCGTCCCCTCCGCCTGGCAGCTGCACGGGTACGACAGCCCGATCTACATCAACAGTGACTATCCCTGGTGGGGCGCCAACGGCCGGGGCGAGAACGCGCAACCGCCGGCCGCGCCGACCGTCCACAACCCCGTGGGCCAGTACCGCCGCACTTTCACGCTCCCGCGCGACTGGTCGGGGCGACGTACGTTCCTGCACTTCGAAGGCGTCAAGTCGGCCCACTACGTATGGATCAACGGCACGCTGGTCGGCTACCACGAGGACTCCTACGACCCCTCCGAGTACGACATCACCCCGCATCTGAAGCCCGGCACCAACCAGATAGCCGTGGAGGTCTACCGCTACTCCGACGGCGACTGGCTGGAGGACCAGGACATGATCCGGCTGAGCGGCATCTTCCGCTCGGTGTACCTCTACTCGACGCCTGCCGTGCGCCTGCGCGACTTCCGCCTCGACACCCCGCTGAGCGACGACTACTCGGCGGCCGAACTGTCGGTCACCGCGAACGTGCGGGACTACGGCGGCAAGGGCGCCGGCCAGTACTCCGTCGAAACGCAGCTGTACGACGCCGGCGGGCACCCGGTGTGGTCGCGTCCGCTGCAGCAGACCGTCGCGCTCGACGCAGGCCAGGAGAAGTCCGTACAGGCCGCGAAGGCCGTGCCCGCGCCGCGTCTGTGGTCGGCGGAACACCCCAACCTCTACACGGCCGTGCTCCGCCTGCGCGATCCCGCCGGCAAGGTGATCGAGACCCTCTCCCACCGGGTCGGCCTGCGCGAGTTCGCCCTCAAGGACGGGCTGATGCGCATCAACGGCAAGCCGGTCTCCTTCCGGGGCACCAACCGGCACGAGATGCACCCCGTCCACGGCTCGGCCCTCACCCGCGCGGACATGGTCCAGGACATCGGCATCATCAAGCGGCTCAACATCAACACCGTCCGCACCTCGCACTACCCGAACAACCCGCTGTGGCTGGAACTCGCCGACGAGTACGGCCTGTACCTCGTGGACGAGACCAACCTCGAAACCCACGGCGTCCGGGGCGAGTACCCCGGAAACCACTCCGAGTGGACCACGGCATGCGTGGCCCGCGCCCAGAACATGGTCCACCGGGACAAGAACCACGCCTCGGTCGTCATCTGGTCGCTCGGCAACGAGGCGGGCGGCGGCACCACGTTCAACGCCATGTACGACTGGATCCGCTCCTACGACACCACCCGGGTCATCCAGTACGAGGGCGACGACCGCCCCGGGATCAGCGACATCCGCTCCGAGATGTACGACAGTCCCGCCCGCGTCGAGCAACGGGCGAAGGACACCAACGACACCCGGCCGTACGTGATGATCGAGTACTCCCACGGCATGGGGAACTCCAACGGGAACTTCAAGAAGTACTGGGATCTCGTCCGCCGCTACCCGGTCCTCCAGGGCGGCTGGATCTGGGACTTCGTCGACCAGGCCCTCAGCTGGCCCACCCCGACGCGCAAGCTCCTCACCGAGACCGGGCCCACCGCGCTCCAGGGCGAGATCATCGCCCCCGCCGGCACCTTCACCCGCGACAAGGGCCTTTCCGGGGGCACCGTCTTCGCCCGGGACGAGAGCCTCGACCTCACCGGCTCCCTGACGCTGGAGGCGTGGATCACCCCGCACTTCCTGGGCTACCACCAGCCCGTCATCGCCAAGGGCGACACCCAGTACGCCCTGAAGCAGTCGGACAGGGGCCTGGAGTTCTTCATCTACGGCGGCGGCCAGTGGATCAGCGCGTACTGGGCGCTGCCCGACGACTGGACCGGCAAGGAGCACCACATCGCCGGTGTCTTCGACGCGACGGCGGGCACGCTGACCCTCCATGTCGACGGCGTGGCGCGGGCCACCAGGGCCACCACCCAGCGGCCCAGCAACAACACCGCGTCCCTCGCCCTCGCCACCGACGTCGACAACCCCACCCGGGAGTTCAGCGGCACCATCCGTAAGGCCCGCGTGTACGCCCGCGCGCTGAGCGCCACGGAACTCGCCTCCGAGAGCCGTGGCCCCGGCGACGACGGCGTACGGTTCTGGTTCGACGCCGCCACCGCCGGCCTCACCGAGAAGCGGCCCCGCGACAAGACGTTCTACGCCTACGGCGGCGACTGGGGCGACAACCCCAACGACGGGGCCTTCGCCGGGGACGGCATCATCACCGCCGACCGCAGGCTGACCGGCAAGTCCGCCGAGGTCAAGCGGATCTACCAGGCGGTGCAGATCTCCTCGGGTGCGGCGCCGGGCGCGGTCACCCTCACCAACGAATACCTCTTCACCAACCTCCGCGAATTCGACGGACGTTGGGAACTGGTCGCCGACGGGAAGGTGGTCCGGCGCGGCAAGCTGACCCGGGCCCAGCTGGACGTGGCGCCCCTGTCCGCCAAGACCATCACCGTGCCCTTCGAACTGCCGGACGACCCGGCGCCGGGTGAGGAGTACTTCCTGCAGCTGTCCTTCACCACCAGGGAGAGCACGAAGTGGGCCAAGGCCGGCTTCGAGGTGGCCCGGCAGCAACTCGCCCTCGACGCCGGCAGCCCCGCCGTCACGCCCGTACCGCTGGCCCGCGTCCCGGCGCTCCGGCACGAGGACGGCGACGCGTCGGTCACCGTCAAGGGCAAGGGCTTCTCGGTCACCGTCGACAAGGCGACCGGTGTGATCACGTCGTACAAGGCGGGCGGCGCCCAGCTGATCGAGTCCGGGCCGACCCCGAACTTCTGGCGGGCCCCCACCGACAACGACCGGGGCAACGGCCAGCACACCCGCAACCAGACCTGGCGCGACGCGGGCGCCCGGCGGGCGGTGACCGGCGTGAGTGTCCGCGCCCTGCGGGACCGGGCCGTCGAGATCAAGGTCGCCGGCACGCTGCCGACGACGTCGGCATCGACGTACACCACCACCTACACCGTCTTCGGCAACGGTGAGATCAAGGTCGACAACACCCTGCACCCGGGGGCGAGTTCACTGCCGTACATTCCGGAGGTCGGCACCCTGCTTCTCCTGCCCGGCCGCCTGGACCGGCTGCACTACTACGGGCGCGGCCCCGAGGAGAACCACTGGGACCGCAACAACTCCACCGACGTGGGCCTGTACTCCGGCACCGTCGACGGGCAGTGGAGCGGCTACCTGCGCCCGCAGGAGAACGGCAACAAGACCGACGTCCGCTGGATCGCCCTCACCGACCGCCGAGGCGCCGGCCTGCTGGTCTCCGCCGAACCGCTACTGGAGGTCAACGCCTCGCACTTCACGCCGGAGGACCTGTCGGTCGGGGCCCGCCACGACTACCAGCTCACCCCGCGCGATGAGGTCGTCCTGCGGCTGAGCCACCGTCAGATGGGTGTCGGCGGCGACAACAGCTGGGGCGCGCACACCCACGACGAGTACAAGCTGTTCGCGGGCCGCGACTACTCGTACAGCTACCGGCTGCGTCCCCTGACGGACGTCGACGAGGCGATGGCGGCCTCGCGTCGGCCCACGGCGGGCGAGTCCGCCGGATAACACCAGGAGCGTGGCTTCGGGGGCGTCACCCTTCGCCGGGGGTGGCGCCCTCGCCCAGTTCGTCGGCCAGACAGGCGAGGTACAGGGCCATGGTGATCCGGTGTTCGCGCAGCGGACGGCCGGTGAGCTGCTCGATCTTGTTCATCCGTTGAAGTGCTCTCCCGGCTGAAGCCGGGAGATTCCTGCTTACCTTGCGGTAGCGGGCTTGACGCGCTTGGCGCGCCTGACGACTGCCCTCCCGGCAGCCGGGATGAGCGCGAGGCCCGTCCGGTACAGGTGCAGGACGTTGCGGGCTGCGTTGTGGTCGGCGTTGCCCGACCAGCCGCAGTCCGGGTTCTTGCACACGAACACGGCCTGGGACTCCCGGCTGCCGGGCGTGGTGCAGCCGCAGGCGGAGCAGCGTCGGGAGGTGCCGGGGGCAGGGACCTTGACCAGGGTGCCGCCGTGCTGGGCGCTCTTGTACGTCAGCATGGTGACCGTCCGGCCCCATGCCTCCTGGCTGATGGAGCGGTTCAGCCCAGACTTCTGGGCGACGTTCGTCCCCGGCTCCTCGATGGTGCCCCTGGCGGACTTGACCATGTTCGTGATGGTGAGGGCTTCGACCACGACCGTGCCGTATTGCTTGGCGATGGCGGTGGTCGCCTGGTGCTGCCAGTCCAGGGCCCGGCGCTTGGCTTTCGCGCGTAGTCCTGCGATCTGGTCGTAGGTGTGGTGCAGTCGGCGGCTGGTGCGCTCGCCGGGCCTGCGATGCCGCTTACGCCGTGCGGCGCGCTGCGCCAGGTGCAGGAGCTTGGCCTTCTCCTTGCCGGTCAGCCATGCGCCGTGCTCGTACGTTTCGCCGTCCGAGAGGGCGATGGGCACGGTGACGCCCACGTCGATGCCGACATCCGGCCCGGTGTGGGGCTCGGGCTTGCCCTGAAGGGTCTGGACACGGAAGGCGATGTGCCAGCCGAGCGCGTCCTTGACCAGCCGTGCCCCGGTGATCCGGTTCTCCGCGCCCGCACGCTTGCCGACCGGAAGGTCTTTGGTCCAGCGGAAGCGGACCCGGCCCACCTTGGGAATGTTGACCATGCCCCAGCGCCGGTGTACGCGGGTGATGTTCAGGTCCCGGCCCTGCGGAATGTCCACGGACATCACCGTGCGGATGCGGCCCTTGAAGTTCGGGGCGTCTGCGCGGCCCTCCCAGCAGTTCTTCCACGCCTGGAAGTACGTCTTGAGCACCGCTTGCGCCGCTTGGGCGGGCAGGACCGCAAGGAAGCCGATGTCCTGGCGGGCTTGCCGGATCGCGGCGTCGGCGTGTGCGAGAGTCCGCTTTTCCTTCGGCATCATCCGCCACCACGCGTGGAGAAGATTCCACATCGTGCGGGCCGCGTGCGCCTGATCATCCGCTGTGCGAACCCTGGCAGGAGACAGCGCAAGCCGGGCACGGTGCCCGAACTGCCGCTTGACCAGGGTGTATTTACTCACAAGTCGGCAATCTAGCATTGGTTTATGTCACCGCGCTGGAACCCTCATCCCGATGTCAGAGCCGGTCGCCATGTTGTCCATAACCTGCACGTTCACTTGGTTTTCGTCACCAAATACCGACGGAGAGCGTTCACCGACGCCATGCTGACCCGCACCGAAGAGATCATGCGGGAGGTCTGCACCGACTTCGAGGCCGAGCTGAAAGAATTCAACGGCGAACACGACCACGTCCACCTGCTCGTGCACTACCCGCCCAAAGTCCAGCTCTCCAAACTGGTCAACTCCCTCAAGGGCGTCAGCTCCCGCAGACTCCGCCAGGAGTACGACAGCCACGTCCGCCGATACCTGTGGGGCGGACACTTCTGGTCCGGTTCCTACTTCGCCGGATCGTGCGGCGGGGCACCCCTGACCGTTGTCAAGCAGTACATCGAGAACCAGCAGCGCCCCGTCTGACCCTCACCCCGCAGACGGACAGCACTCCGGCGCTCCGCGCCTCCGGGCCAAGGATGGCTTTCACCCCCGCCCTGAAGCTGAAGGGCGGAGCACCGGCCAAGATCAGAGGTAGACGACGGTGTTGCGGTGGATGTGCAGGGCGGCGGACGTCCGGACGAGGTTGAACCCGCTCTCGCACCAGGCGGTGACCGTGTCGCGCAGCACCGGCCAGTCCGGCTGGGCCCGTAGCTGCGCGGCGGTCAGTTCGACCATGCGGCGGGCGGGCTGGTTCACCGCCGCCAGGACCTGATGGACGCGCAGCTCGGCGATCAGGTGCACGGCGGAGCCGCCCGTCATGCGGGCGCCGAGGCACAGTGCGTCCCGGGCGTCCTGCCAGGAGTCGCGCAGACCGGCGACGGAGAAGGCCGGTTCGCCGATCCCCGCACGGGCGATGAGGCCGTCCTGCGCGGCGATGACATCGGTGATCCGCCGGCAGTCGGCGGCCAGGGAAGCCACCTCGGCCCGGGCCGGAAGGCGGCGCAGTACGCCGATCCAGCCGGGAGCCGTGGAGGCGACGATGTCCTGCGGGTCGGTAAAAACCTCGCGGACGGTGCGGAGCAACTCCGAGCGGACCAGCGCCATGTCCCGGGCGGAGCGCCCTGGCGTCGGACGCCCGCGCCGGGCACGTTCACCTCGATGGCCACCGCGACCCGTTGCAGCCGCAGGTCGAAGCCCAGTTCGGCGGCCCGGAACACCAGGAAGTCACCCTCCACGACCTGGGGGTCGTAGGAGGCGATGTCGGCGAGCAGGGTCTCCGCCGCCCGCTCGGCGAGCAGCCGGGAGCGCAGCATCACGGACTCCCTGAGCAGGATCTCAGTCTGGCACTTCACCAGCAGCCCGAAACGGCGCACCTGGGCGGGAGTTCCGGTGATCCCGACCGTGCCCAGGTGCACGCGTTCCTGTCCCCGGCCGAGGCCCGCCACCACCTCGCGGTCCAGCGGGAGATGGCGGACGGCCACTACCCGATGCCTGAGGACGTCACCACGGGCGCCGAGGCGCGTCTGCTGGACGGGGCGCTGTCGCCCCGGGTGCGCGCGGCCTACCTCGTCGAGGGGGAGGGGGTGGTCGATCCGGAGGCGTTCGCCCGCGGCCTCGGCGAGGCCCTCGCCGCGGCCGGAGTGAAGGTCCACGAGAACGCCGAGGTGACGGGGTTCAGGACCGGGGGAGGGCAGGTCACCGCGCTGACCACGGACCAGGGCGACATCCCCTGCTCGACGGTCGTCGTCGCGGCCGGCATGCGCTCACCCGACCTGCTGCGCACCCTGGGACACCGGCTGCCACTCCAGGCGGGCAAGGGCTACAGCTTCTCCGTCGACCTGGACCCGGCGCCCCGGCACACCCTGTACTTCGGGGAACGCAGGGCCGTCGCCTCACCGATCGGCGGCACCACGCGGATCGGCGGCACGATGGAGCTGAGCGGCAACAACAACCGGCTCGACTGGCGCAGAATCGTCGCCGTGGCCCTGGCGAGCCGCCACTACCTGGGCCCCTGGTTCGACGACCCGGACGACCTGGTGAGCCTGATCCGCGACCCCTGGGTGGGTGGGCGCCCGTTCCTCCCCGACGGACTTCCGGTGATCGACCGCCTCCCCGGGTACGACAACGCCGACGCGGCCACCGGTCACGGCATGCTCGGCGTCACCCTGGGCCCCGCCACCGGCCACCGACTCGCCGAGTACATCCGCACCGGCAACCGCCCGGAGGCCCTCGCACCGTTCCGCTTCGACCGGCTCCGCCACTGAACGGGACGGACACGAATGACGGCAACCACGGGCGAGCCCACAGACAACGCCCTCCGCCCGCCTCCGGCGCCGTTCAGACCGGCCGTGAACGGGCGGCCAGTACAGCGATGTCGTCCTCGGCGGGAGCGTCCGCGAGCTGGGCCAGTACGTCGTCGAGGATGGCGTCCAGGGAGGCACGCGGCGACAGTCGGAGCCGGGTGAGGCGGCGCAGTGACACATCGATGTCCTCACCGCGCCGCTCCACCAGCCCGTCCGTGTAGAGCAGGAGCACGCCGTCCGGGACCGTTGGGCGGGTGAGCGTCGTATAGCTGCCGAATCCGGTGCCCAGGGGCGGGCCGGACGGGACGTCGACGAGTGCGACCGTGCCGTCCGGGGAGAGGAAGGCGGGCGGGAGATGGCCGGCGTTCGCGTAGGACACCGTCTGGTGGGCGGGATCCTCCAGGGCCAGCAGACAGGTGGCGACCCGGTCGAACCCGGAGTCGGCGACCGTGCGGTCCGCGTGGGTGAGCAGCAGGTGCGGGGGCAGACCGGCCATGGCCAGGGCGCGCAGCGCGGAGCGGTAGTGGCTCATCGCGACGGCGGCCTCGACCCCGTGGCCCATGACATCCCCGATGACCAGCAGATTCCGGCCGTCGGGCAGGGGCAGACTGTCGAACCAGTCGCCTCCGATCAGGGCCACGTCGTCGGCGGGCAGATAGCGGAACGCGATCGGTGCGCGCGGGTTCGGCGGCGCCGTGGTGTCGGTGAGCAGCGCGTGCTGGAGCTCCAGGGCCATGCTGTGCTCGCGGGTGTGCAGGGCGGCGCGCTCCAGGGCGCCGGCGGCCCGGTGGGCCAGTTCGAGGGCCACTGACACGTCGTCGACCGTGAATCCGGGGGAGTCGAACGCGCGCACGAGGGAGAGAGTGCCCAGAGGGCGCCTGCCTGCGATCAGAGGCAGGACGAGGACCGAGTGGATGCCGCTGCCCTGGTAATCGCAGGCCAGGTCCGCGCGCACCACCCCGGACTGCCACTCCTCCTCGGAGATGCCGTTGCTCAGCCAGGGGAGTCCGGCGTCCAGGCACGCGCGGAGCTCGGTGCCCGGCGGATAGTCCAGGGTGTCGCCGATATCGGCCAGGGCGAGCACCGCGTCCTTGATGCCGGGTACCGCCGCGAGGGCCGCCCGGCGCAGCCGCAGCACTCCCGGGGGCGGCCGGTGCGGACCGGCCTTCACCTCGAGGTTCAGCTCGACACCGGCCGCGTCCGCCAGGTCCGGCACCATGAACTGGGCCAGCTCGGCGCAGGTCGCCTGCACGTCCGCCGTGGTGCCGATGCGCGCTGTCGCCGTGTCCAGCAGGGTCATCCGGCGGTGCGCGCGCTCCAACTCGTCGACGTGCTGCTGCGGGGCACTGATCTCAAGGAAGACCCCGGCGAGACCGAGAACTCGACCCTGCTCGTCCTGGAGCCGGTGATAGGTGGCGTGCCAGGCACGACGGATGAAGGGCGAGTCCGCGCGGGTGTGCCCCGTCCCCACGAGCTCACGGGGCTGCCCGTCGTGCAGCACCTGCCGCAGCACGCTCTCGGGCCGCTCGACCCCTGGCGACGCCTCGGCCAGCGTCCGCCCCAGGAGCTCCTGGGCCGACAGACCGCTGACCCGGACCATGTGCGGGTTGACGTACAGGAACCGCAGCTCCGTGTCGAGGACGAACACTCCGGCGGCCGTGCCCTCGACGAACTGACGCAGCAGGCCGTACTCCTCGACCAGCCGGGGCAGGTCCCCGGCGGTCGGCCCGGCGAGCAGTGCCTCGACGTCGTCGAAGAGCAGCGGCCGGAAAGCGTCCATGGCCTCCGCACCTCTCGTCGTCGTAGCGCTTGCCGCACGGCACGGACAATGATCGGCGAGACGGGGGCGTCGCGCATGTCGGAACCGTCGACGTGCGCACTCCGCCGGTCCGGCCGAAACCCTTTCACACGGTCACGAGCGCGACCGGGCCGATTCCTCGGCCCGCTCCGCCTACCTGCCCTGGTTCTCCCGCTTTTCCTTCTGTTCCTGGTGCAGTTCCTTGATACGCACCGCTTCCTTGCGTACGTCGGCCTGCACGGAGCGCTCCTGGCGGAGCCACTCGGGGTCGTCCTGCTTCAGGGCGTCGATCTGCTCGGTGGTAAGGGCCTCGGTGACCCCGCCGCGGGCGAGCCCCGCGATGGAGACACCCAGCTTCGACGCGACCACCGGACGGGGGTGCGGGCCGTCGCGCCGCAGGTCGCGCAGCCAAGCCGGCGGGTCGGCCTGCAACGCGGACAGCTCGGCGCGCGTGACGACACCCTCCTGGAACTCTGCGGGGGTGGCCTGGAGGTACACACCCAGCTTCTTCGCCGCGGTCGCGGGCTTCATGGTCTGGGAGGTCTGGTGCGTCGTCATGGTGTCAAGGGTATCGAGCGTATGAACCAGCGCCGACCACAGTGGACGGGGTGGACAGGGCGCACGGGGAGGGGAGCGCGGCGGGAGGAGTGCGGCAGGTAGCCTGGCGCGGTGACTGGCTCGGAAGATTCCCCCGCGTTCCGGCTCGCGTACGTCCCGGGAGTGATCCCCGCCAAGTGGGTGCGGATCTGGAACGAGCGGCGAACCGACGTCCCCCTGACCCTGCTCCAGGTGGCCGCCGCCGACGTGGGCGACCTGCTGCTCACCGGAGACGCCGACGCGGCCCTCGTACGGCTGCCGGTCGACCGTACGGTGCTCAGCGCGATCTCCCTCTACACCGAGATCTCGGTGGTCGTGGTCCCCAAGGACCATGTCGTGGCCGCCGTCGACGAGGTGACCGCCGAGGACCTCGCCGACGACATCGTGCTGCACCCCCTCGACGACACCCTCGCCTGGGAGAGCCTCCCCGGCCGCCCCGCGATCGAGCGCCCCGCGACCACCGAGGACGCCATCGAACTGGTCGCGGCCGGGATCGGCGTCCTGGTCGTCCCCCAGTCCCTCGCCCGCCTCCATCACCGCAAGGACCTCACCTACCGTCCGGTCACCGACGCGCCCGAGTCCCAGGTCGCCCTGTCCTGGCCGGAGGACCGCACGACCGACCTGGTCGAGGACTTCATCGGCATCGTGCGGGGCCGCACCGTCAACAGCTCACGTGGCCGCCGCCAGGAGCCCGAGGCGGAGCAGCCGAAGACCAAGAAGCGCTCCGGCACGGAGGGCACCGCACGCAAGCCCGTCGCAGGACGGTCCGCGGGCCGGGGCGCCGGCAAGGGCGGAGCGGCGGGCAGGGGCGCCCGGAGTGGCGGTTCCGGCAAGGCCGGCGGCGCCCGCCAGGGCAAGCCCCGCCGCAAGTCGTAGCATCCGCCGCACGCCCTGAGCGGCTCGGAAGTCGGGCGCGGGGCTGCATCTGTCTGCGGCTCCGCCGCGGGACGCTGCGAGGCCGGCGACCACGACGAGGCGGCCGACCGACTGCGCGCCTCACTTTGGGAGACCGACGGCTGTGCCTCCTTACCGCCGCACGGCCGGTCCGTACCGGCGCTGGCCCCGCTCGCGGAGGTCTGCGCCGGACTCGACGCGCGCGGCGGGTACGAGGCCGAACTCGCCCGCGCCGTACGGGTACTGCTCGCCATGGGTCTGCCGGCCCTCGCCGACGGCGACACCGCGACGGCCCTCGGTTACTTCCGCCGAGCACCACCCGGCAGCCGCCCGGGCCGGGCAACTCCCCTGAACCCGTTTCCCCCGGCTCTGCCCGCCCTACCCGGTCTGTCCGCGCTGCTTCGCCGTGCGGACGAGCCAGTCGTACGCCGCCCTGGCCGTGAACTCCCGCTGGCCGCCACGCAGGAGCAGCTCCGCCGTCGCGAACTCGGGATCGTCGGCCTGTGCGGCGAGGTACGGGATCGCGATGCAGCGCATGCCCGCCGTGTGCGCGGCGGCGCTGCCCGGAGCGGCGTCCTCCAGGACCACGCAGTCCGCCGGGGCCGCTCCGAGGCGTCGCGCCGCCTCCAGAAAGACGTCCGGTGCGGGTTTGCCGCGGGTGACCTCGTCGGAGGACACGACGGTCCGCAGAAACGCGTCCAGGCCCGTGCCCGCCAGGATCGCGTCGATGGCCCGCAGCGCGGAACCCGAGGCCACCGCCATGGGGATGCCCTCGCCCGCCAGCAGCTCCACGAACTTCCGCATCTCCGGATAGACAGGCGTGTCGGCCCGGGCCAGCTCGAGATAGCGGCGGTTCTTCTCCGCGAGCAACTCCTCGACCGGTGCGCGCAGCCCGTACCGCTCCCGCCACAGCGTGACCGTCTCCCGCGTGCTGATGCCCACGGACTCCTCCTGGTCGGCCCAGGTGAAGCCCGTGACGCCGTACGCGGCGAGGGTCTGCCGGCTCGCCTCGAAATAGTTCGGCTCGCTGTCTACGAGTGTTCCGTCGAGATCGAAGATGACCGCGGTGGTGCCGAGAGTGCTCATGGTTCCCAGGATGCCAAGGGGCCGGGAGCGAGCAGGGCCCAGGATCAGCCGGTCGCCGTGCGGCCGAGCGACTCGACCAGGGGCAGCAGCCGGTGCGGGACCCGTTCGCGCAGCGCCACCTCGGTGCGGGTGCGGACCACTCCAGGCACGCTGATCACCGCCTGGATCACGTCTTCCAGGTGGGCGTTGTCGCGGGCCACGACCCGCGCGAGGAGATCACCGCCGCCGGCGATCGAGAACGCCTCGACGATCTCCGGCACGGTCGCCAGCGCGTTCCCGACCTCGTCGAGATGGCCCTGGGTGACCTCGATGTGCACGAACGCGAGCACGGGGTGACCGAGCGCGGCGGGGGAGAGCGAGGGACCCGTGCCGGTGATCACGCCGTCCCGTTCGAGGCGGTCGAGACGGGCCTGCAGGGTGCCGCGCGCGACGCCGAGGACACGGGCGTACTCGCGCACGCTGGTGCGGGGCTGCTCCAGCAGCAGGCGCAGAATGCGGGTGTCGAGCTCGTCCACAGCCATGGTTCTGTCCTCCTCGTACATGGTCCGTTGGCTCGGCAGTGGACGCTCACGGACCGATATGTCTGTGCCAATGGTTCAGCCTATTCGACCTCACTTGAGCCATCGGTGGCGGTAGTGCTGCAATGTTCCCCGTCGATGGCGCTGCGGACTCCGCGGCGCCTTTTTCATGCCGATTCCAGTGGGGCGGGACAGCAGTGCTGAAGAGGGTGTTCATGGCGCCGGACCCGGGCCGGGCGCGGCTGCGTTTCGCCGGGCGGGCCGTGCTCGGCGTCGGTCTGGCCGTCACCGTCTGCGGCCTCGCCGGGTACTCGCTCACCGGGGCCGTGAGCGGCGGACTCGCCGCGCTGCTCGCCCTGTTCACGGTCACCGATGCCACGGTGCGCGGGCAGGCGCTCACCACCGCACTGCTGCCCGCGGTCGGGCTCCCGGTCCTCGCCGCCGCTGCCGTGCTGCACGACCACCCGCTCGCCCGCGGGCTCGCCCTCCTCACCGTCGTCGGCGCCGGCGTGTACGCGCGCCGATGGGGCCCGCGCGGCCACAGCCTGGGCGTCTTCGCGTTCATGACCTTCTTCGTCGCCCAGTTCCTGCACGCGGGACCGGAGCAACTGCCCGAGCTGTACGCCGCCGTCGTCCTGTCCGTGCTCACCGCCTCGGCGGTGCGCTTCGGGCTGTGGTGCTACGAGCGCCGTACGCCCCCGCCCCCGGCCCCCGTCGCCCCGGCCGTCGAACGCGGCCTGGCCCGCGTCACCACACGTCAGGCCGTCCAGGCGACGGCCGCTGCCGGCTTCGCCCTGGTCGTGGGTCAACTGGTGTCCGGGGACCGCTGGTACTGGGCGGTCGGCGCCGCCTGGTGGATCTTCGTGAACACCACCTCGCGCGGCGAGACCCTGGTCCGCGGCTTCCGTCGCATCCTCGGCACGGTGCTCGGCATCGCGCTCGGCCTCGCTGTCGCCGTCCCGGTGGCGGGGGCCGCCGTCCCCACCGGGGTGCTCGTCGCCGTATGCGTGTTCGGCATCTGCTACTCGGCCGCCGTGTCGTACACGTGGATGATGCTCTCGGTCACTCTGCTCGCCGAACTGCTGTACGGGCTCCTCGGCGTCCTCGATCCGGCACTGCTCACCGTGCGGCTCGCGGAGACCGGTGTCGGCGCCCTGGGCGCCCTGCTCGCCGTGGTCCTCGTGCTGCCGATCACCACGCACGCCACCACCGACGCCTGGATCCAGCGTGCCCTGCACTGTGTCCACGCCTGTACCGCCGAGGCCGCCGCCCGGCTCGCCGGTGTGCCCGGCACCGGCACGTCTCCCGACCCGGCGCCGCGCGTGGCCGAACTGGAGCTGCTGCTGGGGCGTGTCCGGGTCTCGGTCGCGCCGCTCGTGCATCCACTCAACCCCGTCCGCGCTCGTAAGCGCCGAGCGCGCCGGGTACTCGCGCTCCTCGACGACTGCGCCCGCGAGATCCGCGGTCTGGCCGCCTTGGCCGCCGACCCGGAGGCCTCCAGCGACGTCCGGCTCGCCGCCGCCTGTCGGCGCGTGGAGACCGTGGTGGAGGCGCTCACGGAGGGCCGCGCCGATTCCGTCACGGCCCCCGTGGACCGGTCCCACGCCACCGAGCCCGCCCTCGCCCACCTGCACGGACTGGAACGGGCCCTGGCCGAGCTGGCCAAGCCGCTGCGCGGCCCGTCGGGTTCGCCGTTGGTCGGAGCCTGAGGTTCTCCTCGTACGCGCGGGCAGTTGGTCTAGACCGATGAGGTACCGTCGCCCCGACCGACCAAGTGACCGAGAGGGGGCGGCAGTGGGGCGACGGCGAGCGTTCATCGGTTCGTTCACGGCGGCAGGTGGCCCAGGGGTACTGGTCGCCGCAGTGGACGACGACACCGGTGCCCTGACCGTGCTCGGCGCGGCGGACGACGTACCCGACCCGTCGTATCTCGCCCTCGCCGCCGACGGGAACACGCTCTACGCGGTCAGCGAGACCGCTCAGGGCGCGGTGGCCGCCTATCGGGTGAGCGGCGACAAACCCGAACTCGCCGGTCCGCCCGTGCCGGTCGGCGGCAGCGGTCCCACGCACCTCGGACTCTTCGCCGGACACGTACTGACCGCCAACTACGGCTCCGGCAGCGTCACCGCGGTACCCGTTCGCGCCGACGGCACCCTCGCCGGCAGCGCGTCCGACGTGCTCCAGCACACTGGTTCGGGCCCGCACCCGGCCCGGCAGCGGGGGCCGCACGCCCACCAGGTGCAGCCCGACCCGAGCGGCCGGTGGGTCGTCGGCGTCGACCTCGGCACGGACTCCGTACATGTGTGCGCACTGCGCGACGGCGGCCTCGTACCGCACCGCGAGACCGCTCTGCGCCCCGGCTCCGGGCCGCGCCACCTGGCCTTCCACCCGGACGGCTCGTACGCGTACGTGCTGAACGAACTCGCCCCGACCGTCACCGTCTGCCGCTGGGACGCCGCAGAGGGCCTCCTGACGCCCCTGCGCGAGACACCGGTACTGCGGGGCGCTCCGGACGGCGACGCCTACCCGTCGGGCATCGTCGCCTCGCCCGACGGCCGCTTCGTATGGACCGCGACGCGCGGCCAGGACGCCGTGTCCGTGCTCGCCGTCGACGACGCCGGAGCCGCGTTGCGGCTGGTGGACACGGTGCCGTGCGGAGGCCACTGGCCCCGCGCGCTCGCCGCCTCGGACGGATTCCTGTACACCGCGAACGAGCGCTCCGGGGACGTGACGTGGTTCGCCCTCGACCCCGACACCGGCATCCCGCGCCGGACCGGTTCGATCGAGGTCCCGGCGGTGTCCTGCGTGATCCTCGGCTGAGCGGACGCCCCACGGGCCGGACACGCCGAGGGCCCGCTCCCGGAAAGGAGCGGGCCCTTCGGCGTACCAGATGTTCCGGCCGTCGTACTTCGCAGTACGGGTGCTGTCCGGGTCAGCGGACCGGGGCGCCCTGCGGCTGCTGCGGGGCGATGCCCAGTGCCGTCGTGTACTTGGCCAGCGCCAGCTTGCCGATGGCCGGGTACGGGCCGAGCGCGTCGGAGGAGGCGCAGCCCGCTTCCTTGGCCGCGGCCTCCAGCAGACCGGCGTCGATCTCGGGGCCGATCAGATACGGGGCGAGCGCGAGGTTCTGCGAGCCCGAAGCGCGCAGCTGCTCGGCGATGGCCGCGATCGAGCCCTCCTGGTCGAGGGCCGCCGCCATCACCGGCACGGCGAGGCGCGCGGCGAGCAGCATGCCCGTGATACCGGCCGCCTGAACGGCCTCCTCGCCGCCCACGGAGGCCAGGATGATGCCGTCCGCGGCGGTCGCCACGGTGAACAGACGGGCCCGGTCGGCGCGCGCGAGGCCCGCCTCGGACAGCCGTACGTGCAGGCCTTCGGCGAGCAGCGGGTGCGGGCCGAGGACATCGGTCAGGTCGGCCGCGATACGGCTCTCCATGACGGCCTGACGGACCTGGCGCAGCAGCGCGTTGTCCGGACCGGCGAGCAGCGGCACGACCACGGCCACGGGTCCCTCGGGCGGCTTGACGTCCGCACCGGCGGCGCGGGCCTGCTCGTAGCGGGCCGTGCGCTCCTGAGCGGCGTGCGCGAGCATCGACTGGAGTGTGGGGAACTCCGCGTCGTCACCGTCGAGGTACCCGATGCGGGCGTCGAGGCCGGGGAGCTCGGAGCGGGCGATGCTCACGACCTCCTCGGCGAGGCTCCGCGTGGCGGGGCTGGGCGCGCCCGGCACCGCGAGGACGAGCGCGGGCGCACCCTCGGGAGCCGCCAGCGGCTCGGGGCGGCGGTGCCGGCCCGGCTGGCGGGGGCGCGGCATTCGTACTGGCAGGCCGGCGGGCCCAGTGGGGGAGCTCATGGCGCCGCATGTTACTGGCTTATTGGGCTCCCCTGTTCGGGGAGGGTGCAGGTGAGCGGTATCCGTCCGCTTTTGTCTGATGAGTTACGTACGGATCAGAAGTGATCGGTACGTGATGACTTCACGGCCGCGCGGCGACGGATTCGGCCGCCAGGGTGTTCCGGTGCTGGTCAACCGCGCGTGACCGGCAAGTCCCCGTGTGGTGAGCGGACTTGATCGGCAGAGGGACGAGTCGTCTTCTGTCCGGCAATCGGGCATCAGGCTCATATGTCGGTCATTCAGGTTCGAATGTCGGTCACTATGCGCGGCGTTCGGTCATCCGCGTCCCTGTGTCCGGTCAGGCCAGGCGCCAGTCCCACACACCTCGGGCGCGACCGGGAACGACAGACCCACCGCGTGTGCGGGAGTTCACGGGAGGTAGGTACTCGGTGGCGAGGGGTGGCGAGGCGCGATGGTGATGGCCGAGTGGCTTGATCATTGGGTGCAACGGGCTTCCCTCCTTCCCGGTGACCGGCTGCGTGATCTGCTGGACCGGCTCGATGGCCTTGATCTCGATGGCCTTGATGAGGAGGAAGAGTAGCGCCGGAGCCGGTGTCCGTGTGCGGGGGCTGCTGTGCTCGTGCGGGAGCCCGGCGGGTCCCAGTAGGGTGATGCGCTGTGGCACCTCGACCTTTGCATGAACTTGTTGAAGCGGGCTGGGCGAAGGCTCTGGATCCTGCGGCCGAACGTATCGCTGCGATGGGCGACTTCCTCCGGGCGGAGATAGCGGCGGGCCGGACGTATCTGCCGGCTGGGGCGAATGTCCTGCGGGCTTTCCAGCAGCCCTTCGATGACGTCCGTGTCCTGATTGTCGGTCAGGATCCCTATCCCACGCCGGGGATGGCGATCGGGTTGAGTTTCGCTGTGTCGCCCGAGGTGCGTTCGTTGCCGGGCAGTCTGGAGAACATTTTCCGGGAGATGCACTCCGACTTGGGGCTGCCCAGGCCGTCGAACGGTGATCTGACGCCGTGGACGGAGCAGGGGGTGCTGTTGCTGAACAGGGCGCTGACGACGGCACCGCGCAGCCCCGCCGCGCACCGGGGCAAGGGGTGGGAGGAGGTCACCGAGCAGGCGATCCGGGCGCTGGCCGGACGGGGCAAGCCCTTGGTGTCGATCCTGTGGGGGCGTGACGCGCGTAATCTGCGGCCGCTGCTGGGGGAGCTTCCGGCGATCGAGTCGGCCCATCCGTCCCCGATGTCGGCGGACCGTGGTTTCTTCGGCTCACGGCCGTTCAGCCGGGCCAACGAGCTGCTCGTCAAGCAGGGTGCGCAGCCGGTGGACTGGCGACTGCCGTAGGGCATGGCCGTCGCAACGGCCGAGACAACCGGGGAAGCGTGCCGCGGCACACCGGGCAGGCAGGGAAAGCGCTGCGGGGTGACAGGCCGAGGGGCGCTTCCTTTGCCCCACCGTCACTCGCTGGATGGGCCGGCGCAAGGGAACGGAAGCGCCGTCGCACACGATGCTTTGTCGGTTGTGGTGCCTGGTGAGATACTGGCCCGCCGCGGAATCGGCGGAGCATACGGGGGCGCGATGGGCCAGGCGGTGACCGCAGCCATGCTGCAGGTGGCGGATGTGCACAAGTCGTACGGTCGAGGCGCCAGCGCCGTTCATGCTCTGCGTGGCGTCTCCTTCGAGGTCCCTCGGGGGGAGCTCGTCGCACTCAAGGGACGCTCGGGCTCGGGCAAGACCACCCTGCTCAACATCGTCGGTGGTCTGGACGAGCCGGACAGCGGACGCGTCACCGTCGACGGGCTGCATCTGCGGGACCAGGGTGAGGACGCCCTCCTCGCGCTGCGCCGGGAGCGCATCGGCTTCGTCTTCCAGTCGTTCGGACTCATTCCCATCCTCACGGCTGCCGAAAATGTGGGCGTGCCGCTGCGGTTGCGAAGGGCGGACCCGCGCGAGCGGCGGGAGCGCGTCGAACTGCTGCTGTCTCTCGTGGGGCTCGCGGACCAGGCCGCGCAGCGCCCGAGCGAGTTGTCGGGCGGGCAGCGCCAGCGCGTCGCCATCGCCCGCGCCTTGGCCAACAGCCCCTCGATCCTCATCGCCGACGAGCCGACCGGCCAGTTGGACGCGGAAACCGGGCACTCCGTGATGGAACTGCTGCGTGCGGTCGTCCGCAGCGAACAGATCACGGCTCTCGTGGCCACCCATGACAGAACACTTCTTGACCTTGCGGATCGTGTGCTGGAGCTGAAGGACGGAGAGATTACCGATTTTTAGGGCCAGTCGTTTGGATCACCCCGACTGGTCCGCGGCTGAACCCTGGCCGTGACGGTCGTTGCGTGTGTCGTCCGGGCGGACGGCGATGTGGTCGGGTTCCAGTTCCAGGGCAACGCGGTCGCGCATCCCCAGGACCCGGGTGTACTCGGCGGGGAGCTGGAGGCGGCCAGCCCGGTCGAGCATGGCGTATTCGCGGGCGACCAGGTTCTCCTGGCCGGTGGCGGAGTCGACTTCGCTGTGGCGCAGGACTTCCGTCGATGTGCGGCCGTCCCGGATGGCGACAGTGCGGCGGACCTCACCGGCGACGGACTGATCGTGGGTGACGATCACGATGGTGGTCCCCAGTTCCTCGTTGGCGGTGCGGAACGCGGCGAAGACCTGTTCGGCGGTGTGGGAGTCGAGTTCGCCGGTGGGCTCGTCGGCGAGCAGGACCGCGGGATCGTTGGCGAGGGCGACCGCGAGGGCGACGCGCTGCTGCTGGCCGCCTGACATCTGGTGCGGCCGACGGTCGCGGCATTCGGCGACGTCCAGCAGGTCGAGGAGTTCCATGGCGCGATCGGCCCTGGTTCGGCGTCGGCCTTGTGCGCGGGCCAACTGCAAGGGCAGGGCGACGTTCTGCGCGGCGGTGAGATAGGGCAGGAGATTGCGGGAGGTCTGCTGCCAGACGAAGCCGACGGTCTTGCGGCGGTAGGCGAGGCGTTCCTTGGCGGACATCGTGACCAGGTCGTGGTCGGCGACGCGGGCTACGCCGGCGGTGGGTCTGTCCAGTCCGGCCAGGATGTTCATGAGGGTGGACTTGCCGCTGCCGGAGGCACCGACCAGGGCCATGAGCTCCCCCTTGCGAACGAGGAGATCGAGGCCTTGCAGTGCCTGGACCTCCACGCCGTCGGCGGAGAAGATCCGTACCAGCCGGTCGCAGGTGATCAGGGCGTCGTGACCGTAGACGGCGGCGTCGCGCGCGGCGAGGGCACGGTCGGTGAGCTCGTGGAAGGTCGGGCTGCTGGTCATCGGCTGCTCCTGGGCGGACAGAGGGATACGGGCCGGTGCCGGAGGGGGCTTGGTCTCGAGGTTCTGTTCACTGTCTAGTCGTCACCCATCCTCAGTTCGCGCACCGAGCCACGTCGGCTGGTCCACCAGGCCTGACCGGTGGGCACACCGACGGCCAGCAGCAGCACGGTGAGTGCCGGAACCGCCAGCGAGAGCGGATCGGTGCGCAGCGCGGCGCCCTCGAGGGCGGACGGGGAGGCCAGGGCGATGGCCGTGAGGTCGACGCCGGGCGACAGCAGGTGAATGCCGGCCCAGCCGGTCAGCAGACCGCCCGCCGCGGCCAGCAACGCCTGCGGGAGGGCAGTGAGGATCAGTAGTCGGCGGCCCTGGGACCGGCTCATTCCCATCGTGCGCAACCGGGCGAGCAGGGCGCTGCGTTCGGGCGCGGTGCGCAGCACGGTCAGCAGGAGGGCGAGGATCGCGTATCCGGCGCTCGCGGCGACCGCGACACCGTACAGGCGTTCCGCGCCGGACTGCAGCGGTGAGTCGACGTGCCGCGCGCGTTCCTCGATGCGCAGCCGGACGGCTGTCGCTGTGCCTTCCGTCGCCGAGCGCAGCGCCCTGCCGTTCAGGGCGTCACCGGTCAGCAGCAGGGTCGTCGTACGCGCCACGCCGCGGGGAAGAGCGGCACGGTCCACGATCAGGAAGTCGTCACCGATCACGGCCGGAGTGCGCGCCCGGATCAGGACGATCCGGACGGTGACGGAGGTGCCGTCCGGGAGCAGGACGGGGTAGGGGTCGGTGCCGTACTCCTCGGCCACGCGAGGTGAGGCCAGCGCGGGCAGAGGCCGGTCGGCGCTGGCCGTCGTATCGGCGTCCTCCTGCCTCAGGCTCGCCGCGTCGAACGGCCCCAGGCCCGTGTGGTGCGCCAGGTGCGCATATGCGTCGGGGTCCACACCGGCCAGTGGTATCGGCTGACTTCCCTGTTGCGGCTTCGCCTCGTTGATGACACTCGCTTCCGTCATGTCCCGTACGCCGGACAGCCGGCGGACGCGGTCGGGCAGGGCTTGAGGGAGTTCACCGGTGGTCGTCTCGATGCGGCCGTCGGCGCCGACGGCGAGGAGCGCGGCCTGATCGCGGGCTGCTGTGACCCCTGCCAGGACCGAGCCGCCGAACGCGGCCGTGGTCAGGGCGGTGAGCAGGGCGAGCAGCGGCAGCACCGCGAAGCCGGGGGCGCGGGCCACATGGGCCAGCGACAGCGGAATCACCGGGCCGCGCATTCGAGTGGTCGCCTTGCTCAGCGCACGCAGCGGCAGGGGGTGGAGGCGTGCCAGGAGCAGCGCCGCGACCACGCCCGTCAGCAGCGGGGCGGCGGCCACCAGACCGGTGCTGCCGGATCCCTGTCGGCGCAGTGCGACGACCGCACCCGACGCGATGACCAACACGGTCAGTTCGGCCACCGTACGGCGCCGCGACGGCCGGGCGGAAGCCAGATCCTCCCGGCCGTCGTGCATCCGTACCGTGCGGTGCGCCACCACGCCGCGCAGTGGTAGCGCGACGCAGGCGAACAGGGTGACGGCGAGGGCGGCGGCGACGGCGGGCGCGCTGCGGGCACCGGGCAGGACGAGCAGGGCGGCGGTCAGTCCGAGAGCGCCGGCCGGCACGGCGACCACCGCCGTCTCCGCCAGCAGCCGACCGGCGAGACCGGACAGCGAGGCGCCGCGGGCACGCAGCAGAGCCAGCTCCGCACGTCGGCGGTCGGCAGCCACGCCGGCGGCCATGGCCAGGACGATCACGGCGAGGCTGCCGGTCCCGACGGCGGCGAGGACAAGCAGCGGGTCGATCCCCGACCGTAGTCCGGAATGGTCTGCGAGGACCTCGTCGAGACTGGTCTGGATCTCCAGGCGCGGGTCGACGACCGCCCGCAGGCGCTGCACTCCCGGGCCCGACTCGAAGGCGGCGACGGCGGACGCCAGACGGTCGAGATCGTGGCCGCGCAGGGTGGCGACGTCGGGGGCCACCTGCCAGTACCGGAGTGGGCGGCCGGGGGTGCTCAGGAGGGCCGGGCCGGCTTCGGGGGCGAGGAGCAGGCCGCCGAGCCAGTAGACCTCCGACAGCTGGCTGCCGGGCAGGCGGCTCAGCGCGGGGGTGCGCAGCACCGGCAGTGCCGACCAGTAGGCGCCCGTGGGGGTGCGCGGGACGACGATCCCGGTGACCCGGACGGCGAGCGGGGCGCGGCCCGAGCCCGGCAGGTGGAGCACCGAGCCCACCCGGATGTCGAGCGTGCGGGCGGTGTCCATGGTGACGGCGGCCTCGACCTGCGCGGTCGTCGCGGTCACCGTTTCGCCCTCGGTGCTTGGCAACCGGCCCGCGCTGAGCCGGGCGTGGGAGGCCAGGTCCTGCTGAGCGGCGAGTACCAGTTGGGCGGGCAGGCCGGCGGGCCGGGGGAGCCAGGGGTCGGACGCCTCCATGCCGACGGTCGTGCGCACGCCGTACGACGACTGCGCGGGGTCGGGAACCAGCGGCGCCCTCGTGGTGGCGAGAACCTCGGCCCGCGCCGCGGCCAGCGGACCGGTGCGCAGGGCAGCCTCCATCTCCTTGGCCGTGTCCGTCCAGGGTGGAGGGGCGTCCACCTGCACGGTCGTCCGGTCGGGAGAGGCCTGCTCGACCGCCCGGCGCAGCCCTGCGTCTCCGTACCGGTCGACGGCACGCGGGTACGCGGCAGCCAGCGTTGCGGTCACCGTCACCAGCAGCGCGAGGGCCACGGACGTACCGGCGAAGGCCCTCAGCCGGGCCCACACCCCGGCACGTACGGGCGGCGGCGCCGCCCTCGTCCCTCCGCTCTGAGGGGGAACCGGCTGCGCGGTCACTGCGTCACCTCGTCCCTGAGAGTCGTCACGGGTTTCGCCCGGCGAAGTGCGAGGGCCACGGTCACGAGGGCGGGGCCCGCTGCGAGGGCCGCCAGGAGGGTGGCCAGGCGCAGGAGCGGGAGTTCGACCAGCACCGGCGGGAGCGGCCGGGTGGCCTGCCCGGTCAGGACGACGAGGGGAACCAGCGCGTACGTCAGCACCGCACCCAGGGCCGTGCCGACCAGCAGCGCCAGGGCCACCAGCACGGCGTGCTCCACGGCGACCAGCCGGGCCAGCCGACGGCGTGGTGTCCCCAGGGCGCGCAGCACGGCGAACTCGCCGTCCCGGACCCGCATCGCGCCCGCCGCGCTCACCGCGAAGCCGAGCGAGGCGAAGAGCACCGTCACCGCGGCCGCCGCGATCAGCGCTGCTTCCGGGGCCGCCCCGAACGGATCGTCGCGCAGCTGGGCCGCTATCTCGTCGCGCACCACCACCTGCTCCGGTTCGACGTCCGGCAGGGCCCGCACGGCAGCCGCCGCGGCACCGGGCGCGGCCGTGCGCAACCACCACTCGGTGGGCGCAAGGCCGGTTCCGTACCGGGCCTGCAGTACCCGGTTGACGGCCCGGAGATCGACCAGCAGGGCCCCGCCGCTCAGCGTGGTGGTTTCCGTCGTGGGCAGGGCGCTCGCGGTGCGGACGATGCGTACGGGCACGGAACGGCCGTCGAACGTCACCTCCACGCGCTGGCCTTCGCGCGCACCGGACGCGGTGAGGAACCGGGGGGTGGCGACCGCGACGATCTCGGGCGCCGCGGGCTGGGCGACCTTCAGCCGGACCTCCAGCGGCCAGACGGCCGGCGGGATGTCCGGCGGCAGGTATCCGGTGCTGTACGTCATGGTCACGGGTGCCGTCGACGTGATCCGGGGGCGAGTCGGCCGGGCGCTGTCGTCGGGGGCGACGGCGACCGAGTCGGCCTCGACCGCGGTCGCCCACTTCGTCGGCAAGGTCAACTGCCGGACGTCACCGTCGCCCGCTGTCGCCGTGAGCGCGCCGAGGACCAGGCTGT
Organism: Streptomyces sp. NBC_00576; assembly: GCF_036345175.1. Taxonomy (NCBI): domain Bacteria; kingdom Bacillati; phylum Actinomycetota; class Actinomycetes; order Kitasatosporales; family Streptomycetaceae; genus Streptomyces; species Streptomyces sp. NBC_00576. The sequence continues at coordinate 9,969,966 of NZ_CP107780.1, forward strand.
GCCGGTGGGCACGACCGGTCGGCTGCGACGTACTCAGTGTGAGCCCGGTCAGCGCCAACGGGCCCCGGGCGCCGTTCAGATCAGGGGTCAGCGGGTGCGGGCGGCCGTCGGCGGCGAGGCGGCCGGACGGTATCTCGTAGGAGGTTCCGTAACGGTCCCGCACCGTGAGCGTGACGTCCGCGCCCGGCCCCGGTGTGGTGCTGCGCAGGGCAGCGGTCAGCGTGAGCCGGGCCGTGCCCTCCGGTACCTCGATTCCCGCGGGCGCTCCGCGCGGCGCGAGCCCGGCGAGCAGCGGACCGTCCGTCAGGTCGCGCCGCGCCAGCACCGCCCCGGCCGCCTCCGCCGTGTTCAGGGCCACCACGGTCGCGGTGCGGCTGCCGGAGAGCGACAGGGTGCCGCGGACCGCGGGGGCGACCGCATCGACGTGCGGGAGGTCCGCGTAGACGTCTGTACGGCCCACACCGCCGCTCCCGGAGGTCACGACGCGCACCTCGGCACCCGCGCGGAAGTCGGCCTGGTCGGCCTGGGAACGCTGCCAGGACGCGCCCTGCCCGATCGCGATCACGCCCAGCGCCACGGAGATGACCAGGAGCAGCACCGGACCCGCCCCCCGCATCGGTCGGCGACTGAACTGCCAGCCGACCATGGCCGCGGTCAGCCCGTGCCCGCGGGCCAGAAGTCGCTCGCCGACACGCGCCAGCGAAGGCAGCAGCCGCAGCACCAGAACCGTTCCGGCGAGCAGCACCAGAGCGGGCGCTGCCACCAGCAGCGGGTCGACGCCGAGGACCCCCTCACGGTCTGTCGTGACAGCACCGGAGCGCTCGCTTCCCAGCAGCCAGAAAGCGACACCGGCCACGGCGACCAACCCGACATCCGCTCCGGCTCGCACCGATGCGGGCAGCGCCCCGGCCCGCACCGTGACGGCGCCCGTGAAGGACGCCCGCCACGCGGGGACAGCCACCGCCAGCGCACACAGCGCGGCCACACCCGCGGCGACCGCCCACACCTCGGGTCGGCCCCCGACCGGCACGTCGACGCGCACCCCGGTCCGGCCCAGCGCTCCCTGCCCGACCAGCAGCCGCGTCAACGGCCCCGACAACAGCGGCGCCGCCACCACCGCCGGCCCGGAGATCAGCAAGGCCTCCGTCGCGGCCAGGCCTGCCAGCCGTGCCCGAGTGGCACCGCGCGCACGGAGCAACCTGGTCTCGGCCATGCGCTCGGAGCTGAGCGACCGCGCGACGAGCAACAGGGCGCAGGCCGCGAGCAGTCCGAGCTGACCAGCGACGATCAGCATGCTGGAACGCGTGACGAGCAGTGAGCGTTCGATGCGGTCCAGTACCTCGGGCAACGCGGTGGCCGCTACGGTCGCACCGCTGAGCGCGGGTTGCTTGCGCAGCTCCGCGCTCCCCGAGCGGACAGCCTCGCGCAGCGCGTCGATCCGCTCCGTCGTCAGCGAGGAGTAGTCGGCCGACGCCAGCCAACCCGACGCGCCGACGCTCACCCGCCCCGACGCCGGCACGCCCGCAACGGTGAGCAGGGGACCGTACGTCGTGAAGCTCGACGCCTGCACGCCGCGGCCGCCCAGGTCGTCCAACTGCCAGTAGGGTGCCCGGACTTCCACCGGCCGGTACACGCCGGTGATCAGCACGCGCACCGCCGGGCCGCCCAGCCGGTCGGTGAGGGTCAGCCGGGCGCCGGGTGCCACCCCGAGCCGCTGGGCGGCGCTCTGCGGCAGTGCGGCCTCGATGGACCCCGCGGTCACCGTCTCACCGGGGAGCCGCCCCGCGACGGTCCGCACCTGTGTGCGATCCAGGGCCGCGAAGTGCGTGAGGTCCGGGTTCTCGTCCCGCTCGGAGGCCGGCCGCAGCGCGAGCGGCAGGGCGTAGGGGCCGGAACGCAGCAGGGTACGCACCCGCACGGGCAGCCCGGCGAAGATGGTGCGGGCCCCCGCCCGCACGGCGTCGTCGGCCGCCTGGCGTTCGTCGGCCGGCACGTCGGCCTTGACCACCAGAGCGGCCTCGGCAGCGGTGCGCTGCTCGGCGAGCGACCGCCGCAGTGCCGCATCGCCTATCGCGCCCGAGTAGGCGGTGAGCGCGGCCAGCACGGTCGTGGTCAGCAGCACGGTCAGCAGGGCGGCACCGAGAAGCGCGCGGTACACCCACGCCCGCAGCGCGATGAACCGCAACATGCCCGCCGGCACCCCTCGTTCCCCCACCAAACCCCCCGGTTCCAACCACACGGACCGGAACGCGCTGCGGCGTCGGTGGCGTGCAGGTGTAAGAGGGCATTGTAGGACTGACTTTGGTCGACTTGTGATCGGATGTGGCGGACCTTGATGGTCGTCGCGGTCCGGACAGGCCCGGTACAGGCCGCTGGCCGCCGGCATGGCCGGTCTCCCCCGGTCGAAGGCTTGCCAATGCCGTTGTTCCAGCTGTCACTCCCAACGGTGGTGGGGGGTGATGATGGCTGACCTGATCTGCGAGTGCAGTCGCGGGAACGGCAGCGGGGCAGCAGGCTGTGGCCGATCCAGGCGAGTCCGAGGCGCCGGCGGTGTGTTGCGGGCGGAGGGGGAAAAGCCGCTCGGTGAGATCACCGTGCGGCGCACGACGTGCACGGCACTGATGAACCAGGTCCGCTCGGCAGCGTTGTGATGCAGCCGGGCGGCCTCGCCCTGCTCTTGTGTTGTCAGGTCCTTGGGCCCAAGGTGATTTACCGAAACCTGGTCCACTCCCTCGCGGAGAAGCGAGCGTAATCCTTTGTTACCGGTCCTCAGCCGATCACCGCGGCTCGCACACACAGCACGTCCGGCAGATGGGATGCCAACTGCTGCCAGCTGTCGCCGTCGTCCGCCGACGCGTACACCTCGCCGTTGCGGTTGCCGAAGTAGACGCCCGCCGGGTCCGCGTTGTCGGTGCACAACGCGTCGCGCAGCACCGTGCCGTAGTGGTCCCCCTGGGGCAGGCCCGCAGACAGGGGTTCCCAGTTCGTGCCCGCGTCCGCCGTACGGAATACGCGGCAGCGGTGGTCGGCGGGGACGCGGTCGGCGTCGGCGTTGATCGGGAAGACGTACGCCGTGTCGCCGCGGTGCGGATGGGCCGCCACCGCGAAACCGAACGTCGAGGGGAGGCCGGCGCCGATGTCCGTCCAGTGCCCGCCCGCGTCGTCGCTCCGGTACACCCCCCAGTGGTTCTGGAGGTAGAGCCGGTCCGGGTTGGCCGAGTCCTTCGCGATCTTGTGCACGCACTGGCCGAACTCCGGGTTCGGATCCGGCATGAACACCGCGGAGACACCGGAGTTGGACGGCGCCCAGCTCGCGCCGCCGTCGGCAGTGCGGAACACTCCGGCCGCCGATACGGCAATCGTCACCGCGCGCGGGTCGCGCTGGTCGGTGACGATCGTGTGCAGGCCCTCACCGCCGCCGCCCGGTGCCCACTGGGAGCGGGTGGGGTGCTCCCACAGCGGGCGGACCAGCTCGAAGGACTCACCGCGGTCCTCGGAGCGGTACAGCGCGGCCGGTTCGGTGCCCGCGTACACCACGTCCGCCTCCGCCGTCGACGGATGAAGCTGCCAGACGCGCTCCAGCGAGGCGCCTGTGTCCTTGGGGAACCTGACCGCGGGCCGCTCCGGTTCGGTCCAGGTCCGGCCCAGGTCGTCGGAGTGGAAGACCGACGGCCCCCAGTGCGCGCTGTCGCCGCCGACCAGCAGCCTCGGGGTCTCGCGCCGGGTGTCGATCGCGACCGAGTACACGGCCTGTGCGTTGAAAGAAGGGCTGTCGTCGAACTCCCACGTGCCACCGCGCCGGTGCCCGATGAACAGGCCTTTGCGCGTGCCGACCGTGAGCAGTACCTCGGTCATGCCGATCACCTCCGGGACGTCTTTGTCCAGTCATCGGCCAGTCTGCACCCCACCACTGACAGTCACCTCTGGAAACGGCGTCGCCGCAGGTCGGAGCGGTTTGTCGGCGAGGTGTGACGGACACCTCGGGGGAACCGTGAGCAGCGGCGGTACCTCGCGCGTATGGGAGGACGGCAGGGCATGTCCGTGTGCGCGTGAGGAGGATGCCTTCGATGGCGGCATTCCGTGGTCCGAGGGTGTGGCTGTGGCGTTGGCGGCGCAATCCGCTGAGACGCCGCGTGGATGCCGTGGAGGGATGGGCCGCACTGGCCACCTGGGCACTTATCGCGCTCACCGGAGTCCTTGTCGGTCTGGTGGCGACCCACTCCGTCGAACAGGGGCTGGCGAGAGAGCGCGCCGAGTGGCGACCGGTGACGGCGCTGGTCGTCGAGGACGCGCCCGGCACCGTCGGCAGCGAGCAGGTGTGGGCGAAGGTCCGCTGGAGCGCCGCCGACGGCTCCCGGCACTCGGGCCAGGCCCGCGTCGACTCGGGCAGCACCGCGGGCACCGCGGCGACGGTCTGGACGGACCCGCAGGGCCGCCTGGTGACGAAGCCCGCCACCGAGTCCGAGGCCCGCCTCAGAGCCGCGCTGGTCGGCGCCCTGGCGGGCGCGAGCGGGGCGACCGTGCCGTACGTCGGCTGGCGACTGCTGCGTGGTCGGCTGGAGCGACGGCGGATGGAGGAGTGGGACGAGGCCTGGGAGCGGTTCGACCCGATGTGGGGGCGCAACACGCGCTGACCCTTGTCGGGGGAGGCGGGGAGGCGGGGAGGCGGGGAGGCGGGGGAGGTGGGGGAGGTGGGGGAGCGGGGATGAGGCATATACGGCCCCCACACCGGGTCCCCGGCCGCCGACGAGTACTCGTTCCCCACCCGCTGGCAGGCGCGCGGCACACGGCTCTGACATCAGGCGGAATCGGGAGCGTGAGTGCGTACGCACCGTTGACGCGAGGATCCGGGGCCGGCCGGCCGCCGTCCGCGAGCCAGGAGGACGGCGGCCGTACGAGGCGGGTGCGGGCCGCCTCGTACAGCCGCCGGAGGGGGGATGGCTCAGCGGTACGTGATGTCGCTCGTCGCGTACTTGCAGTACGTGCCGTCGGGGTTGGAGCCGTTCGTGGTCGGCTCCTTGCCGGTGTTGTTGCCGATGTACTTCTGGCAGGGGACGATCTTCTTGCTGGAGTCCCCGACGATCGTGATGCCCCTCAGGGTCGCGCTGTCGCCGTAGTTGGTGTTGATGCCGGCGAGCTTGCCGCCCTTCCAGGTCGCCTCGATGTTGGTGAGGTTGATGGTCCGCTTGTACTGCGTCGAGCAGTTGCCGCAGGACCGGACGAAGGTGCCGAAGTTCTTCGCCGCGAAGTTGGAGATGTTGAGCGTCCCGGCGCCGTTGAACTGGAACACCTTGTCGCTGGCTTCCTTGGCGCCGCCGCCGGAGATGGTGTAGACGTTCGACGAGGAGCTGCCCCGGAAGGTGGCGGCGTCCTCGCCGACGTCCTCCCACCACACGTTCTGCAGCGTGCAGCTGCCCTTGCAGTGGATGCCGTCCGCAGCCGGGGCGCCGATGATGACGTTCTTGAGCACGGCGCCCGCCGCCAGCTCCAGGATCGGGCCCTGGTCCTCGTCCTGGTTGTCGGACCCGAGGTCCCCGGTGCCGTAGAGACGCTTCATCCCGTAGTCCTTGGTGCCGGAGACCGGGATGGTCGCGGAGACGCCCTGGCTGCCGTTGGCGGTCGGCCAGGTCGCGGCGCTCGCCGGAGAGAGCGCGCCACTAGTCATGATCATGCCAAACGTAAGGCCGAGGGTGGCCAGAGTGCCGGTCAGTGCGCGCCCGCGCGCGCGTGGATGTACAGCAGAAGTCATGTCCCGATGCCTTCTTCCGGGTAGGTCTTGCTGTATGGGGAGTTGGCCGACCTGCCAGAACTGTCAGAGCCGGCAGGGTTGTCGGAGCTGGCGGGGTTGTCAGGGCTGTCAGAGTTTTCCGGCACCCGCACCCGACGTCACCGAGGCGACGACGGTCGAGGCCGGCTCCGCGGTGTAGCTGTACGGAGCGGTGGTGAACGTGCCGACCCGCGAGACCTCTGTGGCGGCTCCGCCGAGGTCGTTGCCGCGCAGGTTGGCGTATCCGTCGACGTCACTGCTGCGGCTCGTGGTGACCGCGACCAGCGTCGTACGGAAGACGTTGTTCTCGACGAGCATCTGGGCGCCCATGCGGGAGTGCACGGCGGTCTCGGCACCCTGGACGTAGTTGTCGTAGAAGTGGCCGGTGCCGAACCGCAGGCTGGGGATGCGCGAGTACACGTTGTTGAAGTGGTTGTGGTGGTACGTCACCTTCAGGTGGCCGGTGTCCTCGGACGCGTTGTTGTCGCTGTGGCCGACGAGCGAGCCCTTGAAGTGGTCCTTGAAGGTGTTCCAGGACACCGTCACGTTGTCGGAGCCGTGGTTGATGTCCAGCAGACCGTCGTAGTAGTCCTTGTCGTGCGTGCGGTCCGCGGAGAAGGAGTTGTGGTCGATCCACACCTTCGTGGACTCCTGGACGGTCACGCCGTCCGAGGGCGCGAGCGGCTTGCTGATGTTGAGGTTGCGGACGACGACGTTCGTCTCCTCCTTGATCCTGAGACCGCCGCCGGTGAACCCGGAGGACGAACCGACGCCCAGGACCGTGGTGTTGGAGCCGAGGTCGACCTGGCCGCTCAGAGTGATCAGACCGCTCACTCGCACCACCTTGGCCGCGTTGCCCGTGACGGCGGTCTTGAAGGCGGCGAGCGTCGTCACGGTGACCGGGGTGGCGCTGCCGCCGCCGGTCGTTCCGGCACCGAATCCGATGGGTGCGTTCTCGGCCGCCCCGGCCGACTGGGGGGCGGCCAGAACGGCGACGGCCGCGAGAGCGGTGGCCACGGCTGCCGCCACTGCAGATCTTTGCTTCTGTGTACGTGGGGGGCGTGTACGCATGCGGGTGCGTCCCTTCGGGAGGGCTGGCTGATCGAGGGGGTGATCAGCTATGTGAATTTCATTCACCATGTTGTGCGCCATGTTGCGTGCTGCGCGCGAGCTGGTGGAGCGGTGACGGTGGACCCGAAGTGGGGGGACGTTAACGCTCCAGGGAGTGCACTGTCCCTGGGGGTGCGCGTTTCGGGGCCGTCTCGTCGAATTCGGATCGACATCGATGGGTCACATCGATGAACGGAAGGTAGGGGGTAAGCGCTTTCTGGTCAACGCTTTGCGCGCAATGTGTGCCGATCGGTCCTGCAACCGCTGGTCAGCGAATTTTTTCGATGTGTGGGAGCGCTTCCATGGCAGCCATGCTCATGCCACGATGCGGTCGGGCAGCCCCGCAGAGCGGGACTTCGACTTCCGCCACGCGTACCCCACGAGCCGTGATCAGGAAGGGACAGGGACGTGTCCACCACTGTCGGCAACATCGCGAAGAGACCGTTGCGTTCGGTGCTCGTCGCGCTTCTCGCAGGCCTGCTGCCGTTACTCGCGGCAACATTCCTCAGCGCGCCCGCGGCGTCGGCCCGTACCGAGACGCCTGCGGCAGCCCCCGTGGCGGCCGCCGCCGCACTCACCGAGATAACGAACTTCGGGACCAATCCGAGCAACCTGCAGATGTACGTCTACGTGCCGGACAGCGTCACCACGCGCCCGGCGGTTCTGGTGGCCGTGCACTGGTGCACAGGCTCCGGCCCGGTGTTCTACTCCAACACCGAGTACGCCTCGCTGGCCGACCGCTACGGCTTCATCGTGATCTACCCGTCCGTCACCCGCAGCAGCAAGTGCTTCGACGTCGCCTCGCCGCAGGCACTCACCCGGGGCGGCGGCAGCGACCCGGTGGGCATCAAGTCCATGGTCGACTGGGTCACCCGCACCTACAACGCCGACACCAGCAGGGTCTTCGCCACCGGGGTCTCCTCGGGCGCGATGATGACCAACGTCCTGCTCGGCGACTACCCAGACGTCTTCGCGGGCGGTTCCGCCTTCGCGGGCGTGCCGTTCGGCTGCTTCGCCACCACCAACGGCTCGGAGTGGAACAGCGAGTGCGCTCAGGGGACGGTGATCCACACCCCTCAGGAGTGGGGCAACCTGGTGCGCAATGCCTACCCCGGCTACACCGGCGCCCGACCGCGCATGCAGCTCTGGCACGGCACCGAGGACGACACCCTGCGCTACCCCAACTTCGGGGAGGAGATCAAACAGTGGACCAACGTGCAGGGTCTCGGCCAGACGCCGTCCGCGACCGACTCGCCCCAGTCGGGCTGGACCCGCACCCGCTACGGCGCCACCGGTGACAAGGCGCCCGTCGAGGCCATCAGCCTCCAGGGCGTCGGCCACAACCTGATCACCACCGGCATGGCCGCCCGCGTGATCACCTTCTTCGGCCTGGACAGTGGCGGGACCGTGCCCCAGCCGCCGGCCGGCCCCTGCAAGGTGGCGGTCACGAGCAACGCCTGGAACACCGGGCTGACCGCGTCCGTGACCGTCACCAACACCAGCACGACGGCCGTGAACGGCTGGAAGCTGGGCTTCACGCTGCCCTCCGGCCAGACCATCACCTCCGGCTGGAGCGCCACCTACGCACCCGCCTCCGGTGCGGTGACCGCCACCAACGTCACCTACAACGCGGCCATCGCGCCCGGGGCGAGCGTGGGCATCGGCTTCCAGGCGAGCCACACCGGCAACAGCGCGGCGCCGTCCGGCTTCACGCTCAACGGAACGGCCTGCACGGCCGGTTGAGCCCCGCCCGGCCGGGTGCGTGCCACGAGCGCGCACCCGGTCACCTCCCGCTCCACACGATCCGAAGAACGCCCAACGGATCCGGCGAAGACGCCCAACGGATCCGAAGAAGACGTCCGGACAGAGGAAGGCACGGCCCGTGAAATCGCCCCGCCTCGCGCAGTCGCCCCGGCCCCAGCGGCCGTCCGCCAGAGCAGCGCTCTCCTACCTGGTCGCCACCTGCGTGTTCGTGCTGGCCCTCGTGGTGGCGTCCTCCGCCGTGGTGGCCCTGGTCAGGAGCCCGCAGGCGACGGTCGCCGGCCCGGGCCGGTCCGCCCCGCAGTGGGTCAACACCTGGACGTCGATGCCACAGCTCACCGAGCCCGGCAACCTGCCGCCCGCGCCCTTCACCGGGGAGCGCGCCGTCCTCGTCGACACCACCCTGCGCCAGACCGTGCGTGTTTCCACCGGCGGCGAGCGCATCCGGCTGCGTTTCTCCAACGCCTTCGGCACCACCCCGCTGCCCCTGACCACCGTGACGGTCGCCCTCCCGCTGGACGGCCGGGCCGGGGTCAGCGCCGTCGAACCCGGCACCCTGCGCGAGGTGACGTTCGCCGGACGCCGGTCCACCGTCGTCCCCGCCGGGGCCCAGGTCGTCTCCGACCCGCTGGACTTCGGGCTGCGCCCCGCGACCAACCTGACCGTGACGACGTACCTCGCCGACGGACAGGCCTCGCTCGCGCTCACCTCGCACCCGGGCTCGCGCACCACCTCGTACCTCCGCACCGGTGACGGCACGGCCGAGCCGGATCTGACCGGGGCCACCCCGGTCAACCACTGGTACCTGCTCAGCGACGTCGAGGTGCTCTCCGGGCGGGACACGCGTGCCGTCGCCGTGCTGGGCGATTCGCTGTCCGACGGCCGGGGCTCCACGACCAACGGCAACAACCGCTGGCCCGACCAGCTCCTGGACCGGCTCAGGGGCCTCCCGGGCGGCCACCGGATCGCCGTCCTCAACCAGGCCGCGGGCGGCAACCGGGTCCTCAACGACGGCCTCGGGCCGAACGCCCTCGCCCGGCTCGACCGGGACGTCCTGGCGCACAGCGGCGTCTCCTGGCTGATCGTCTTCGAGGGCGTCAACGACATCGGCACCGCCGACGCCACCCCGGCCGCCCAGCAGCGCGTCACCGACGACCTCATCGCCGCCTACCGGCAGATCGTCGTCCGCGCGCACGCCCAAGGCATCCGCGTATACGGCGCCACCCTGACGCCCTTCGGCGGCAGCACCCCGTACGACGACCCGGGCGGCCTGCGCGAGACGACCCGGCAGGCGGTCAACCACTGGATCCGGACCGGTGGCGCATTCGACGCCGTCGTCGACTTCGACCGGGCGGTCCGCGATCCTGCCGACCCGCGGCGGCTGCGCGCGGACCTCCACGACGGGGACTGGCTGCATCTGAACCCCGAGGGGTACCGGACGCTGGCCGCCGCCGTTCCCGCGTACTGGTTCAGGAAGAGCTGATCCCGGGTTGATGACAGTCACCAATGCCCGCATTCTTGGGCATATGGTGAATGGGCCGCGCGGGAAGGAACGGGTGGTCCCGATCGGTGACGCGCTGGCGGTGATCGACGCGCGCGGCACTCTCACGGGCTGGAGCGAGGGCGCCCGCCGGCTCACCGGGTACACCACCACCGAGGTCACCGGGCGCCCTGCGGCGGAGTTGGTGGCCGACGACCCCCGTGCGGCCTGGCGGGAGCTGCGCACGTCCGGCACCGCCGTCGTGGCCGTCCGGCACCGGGACGGGCGACGCGTGGAGCTGGCGCTGCGGCTGTGTCCGGTGGCGGGCGAGCGGCGGGCCTACGTCGTCACCGTGACGCCCGATGACGCCGCGCGGGCCCTCGGCGAGCTCGCGTTCCGGCAGGCCTCCATGTCGATGTCCGTTTTCGACACCGAGCAGCGGTATCTGCGGATGAACGACATCGCCTGTGCCGTCATGGGGCAGCCCGAGGCCGAGTTCCTGGACCGCTACTTCCCCGACACCGTCGAGGACGCCGAGCACAGCCGGGGCTTCCTGCGTCATCTGCAGATCGTGGCGGAGACGGGGCAGCCGGTCCACTACGAGAGCTGGACCCGGTCGCCCTCGGGGCGGCGCATGCACGCCTGGACCACCGAGATGTGGCCGCTGCGGGATCCGGCCGACGAAGTGCTCGGCGTCGCGCTCGCCGCCTTCGACAGCAGTGAGCAGTACTGGGCGAGGCAGCGACTGGCCATGCTGAACGAGGCAGCCGCGGGCATCGGTACCCGGCTCGACGTCGTCCGGACCGCCCGGGAGCTCGCCGAGCTGGTCGTGCCCCGGCTCGCCGACTTCGCCAGTGTGGACCTGCTGGACTCGGTGCTCCAGGGTGACGAACCGGTGGTGGGGCAGGTGGATGCCGGTGTGGAGCTGCGCCGGGTCGCCCACCACTCGCTCACGGCCGGGGCGCCGGAGGCGGCGATCGGCCTCGGCGTCGCGGATGTCTACCCGCCGTACTCGCCGCCCGCCCGCGCTCTCGTCACCGGCCTGCCCGTCTTCGCCCGCACCGGCGACCCGGACCTTGATCGGTGGTTCGGTCGGCACACGGCGCGCTCCGCGAAACTGCGCACCGACAGCGGCACGGACAGCCACGACCTCGCGCTGCTGGCCGTACCGCTGACGGCGCGCGGTACGACACTCGGCGTGGCCGTGTTCGTGCGGCTGCTGACCCCCGAGAAACCCGACGCCTTCGACGAGGACGATGCGTCACTGGCCCGGGAACTGGCCAGCCGCGCGGCTGTGTGCGTGGACAACGCCCGCCGCTACACCCGCGAGCGCACCACCGCCCTGGCCCTCCAGCGCAGCCTGTTGCCCCAGACGGTGGCCGGTCAGGCGGCCGTCGAGTTCGCCTCCCGTTATCTGCCCGCGCTGTCCCAGGCGGGCGTCGGCGGCGACTGGTTCGACGTGATCCCGCTGTCCGGGACCCGGGTGGCGCTGGTCGTCGGGGACGTCGTCGGTCACGGTCTGCACGCCTCGGTGACCATGGGCAGGCTGCGTACGGCGGTCTGGACGCTGGCGGACGTCGATCTGCCTCCCGACGAGCTGCTCACCCACCTCGACGATCTGGTCGGCCACCTGGGGACGGACGAGAGCGGCGAGTCGGGCGAGATCGGCGCGACGTGTCTGTACGCGGTCTACGACCCGGTGTCCCGGCGCTGCACGCTCGCCGCCGCCGGGCACCCGCCGCCCGTCGTCCTGTACCCCGACGGCAGGGTCGAGGTGGTCGAGGTGAGCGCGGGTCCCATGCTCGGCGTCGGCGGGCTGCCCTTCGAGGCAACCGAGCTGGAGCTGCCAGAGGGTGCTGTGCTCGCCCTCTACACGGACGGCCTGGTCGAGGCCCGTGATCGTGACCTCGACGCCGGAACGGCCGCCCTGTGTACGGCACTTGCCGCACCGGCCGAGACTCTGGAGGACGTCTGCGACACGGTGCTCGGCTCCCTGCTCCCGGATAAACCGGGTGACGACGTCGCCCTGCTGGTCGCCCGTACCCGTGCCCTGGACGCCGAACAGGTCGCGGTCTGGGACCTGCCCGCCGACCCGGCCGTGGTCGCCGTCGCCCGCAAACACGTCACCGACCAGCTGACCCGCTGGGGCATCGACGAGGCCGCCTTCGTCACGGAGCTGGTGGTGAGCGAGCTGGTCACCAACGCCATCCGCTACGGCGGCGACCCCATCCAGCTGAGGCTGATCCGCGACCGCACCCTCATCTGCGAGGTCTCCGACGCCAGCAGCACCTCGCCGCATCTGCGCCGGGCCCGCACCTTCGACGAGGGCGGGCGCGGCCTCCTCCTGGTCGCCCAGCTCACCGACCGCTGGGGCACCCGCCCGACGGGCACGGGCAAGACCATCTGGGCGGAACAGGCGCTGCCGCCAACTCCCTGAGCAACCAACTCCCTGAGCAACCAACTCCCTGAGAATCCAAGGGACTTACGTGACTCAGACGGACCGGTGGTACTGGTCCGGCACATGCACCTCGCCGCCCAGTTCACGGGCCGCGTGCCGGGCCCACGACGGGTTGCGCAGCAGTTCGCGGCCGAGCAGCACCGCGTCGGCCTCGCCGTTGGCCAGGATCTTCTCGGCCTGCTCGGCATCGGTGATCATCCCCACGGCGGCGACGGGCAGCGAGGTCTCGGCCTTCACCCGTGCGGCAAAGGGGACTTGGTAGCCCGGGCCGGTAGGGATGCGTACGCCGGAGACGTTGCCGCCGGTCGAGACGTCCAGCAGGTCGACGCCGTGGGCGTGGAGGTCGGCGGCGAAACGCACGGTGTCGTCGGCGCTCCAGCCGCCGTCGTCCAGCCAGTCGGTCGCCGAGACACGGAAGAACAGCGGCTTGTCGTCGGGCCACACCTCCCGTACGGCGTCGACGACTTCGAGCGCGAAGCGGACGCGGTTCTCGTACGAGCCGCCGTAGGCGTCGGTGCGGTGGTTGGAGTGCGGGGACAGGAAGCCGTTGATGAGGTAACCGTGCGCGCCGTGGATCTCGGCGACCTCGAAGCCCGCGTCGAGGGCGCGCCGCGCCGCGTCCGCGAACTGGCCGACCGTGTGCTGGATCTGATCGGCCGTCAACTCGGTCGGAACCAGGTGCTCCTCGTTGAACGGCAACGGGCTCGCACCGATTGGCTGCCAGCCGAGCGCGTCCGGGCCGAGCGGCGCACCGCCCTTCCAGGGCAGTCCGGTGGAGGCCTTGCGGCCGGCGTGGGCGAGCTGGATGCCGGGCACGGTTCCCTGGGAGACCAGGAAGCGGGTGATCCGGCGGAATGCCTCTACCTGCGTGTCGTTCCAGATGCCCAGGTCGTACGGGGTGATCCGGCCCTCGGGGCTGACGGCGGTCGCCTCGACGACGATCAGGCCGGTGCCGCCGGCGGCGCGCGCCGCGTAGTGCGCGAAGTGCCAGTCGTTCGGGGCGCCGGTCTCCGGGCCCTCGGGCGCCGCCGAGTACTGGCACATCGGGGGCATCCACACGCGGTTGGGGATGGTCAGGTCGCGGAGGCGGTAGGGCTCGAAGAGCGCGCTCACGGGCGGACTCCCTTCGTCTCGTCGTACGTCACGAGGTCACTGGACGACTCGTACGATAGGCATCGTAGTACGGTGAATGTCAAACTACGATAGTTCTCGTACAATGAGATTCCCGAGATGAAGACGAAGATGAAGACATAGAGGAAGTGGAGCCGCCGTGACCACCGCAGCCCCCGCCCCCGGTAGCCGCGATCTTCCGCACCCGGTGCGTGAGGAGATCCGGCTGGAGGGTGTGCTGCACGCGCTCTCCGACCCGATGCGGCTCCAGATCGTGCGAGAGCTCGCCGCCACCGGCGACGAGCTCTCCTGTTCGCACTTCGTGCTGCCGGTCACCAAGTCCACGACCACGCACCACTTCCGGGTGCTGCGCGAGAGCGGGGTGATCCGGCAGGTCTACCGGGGGACGGCCAAGATGAACGGCCTGCGCCGGGACGACCTGGACGGCCTCTTCCCGGGGCTTCTCGACAGCGTTCTGGCCGCCGCCGTCCGCCAGGCCGGCAGCTCCAGCGGTGTTGCCGTCGGCTGAACCGCCTTTCCCCGCAAGGTGGTTGAAGAGCAGGTTCAGCACGATCGCCGTCAGGCAGCCCGCGCTGATCCCGCTGTTCATGACCGTCTGGAACCAGTCCGGGAACTTCGCGTACACCGTCGGCACACCGACGGGCAGCATGCCCACGGCCACCGAGACCGCCACGACCGTCAGGTTGTGGTCGGCCCGCAGCCCGTCGGCGAGATGCCGCCGGCGGTCATGCCGACGGAGGCGGTGTGTCATCTGCGGGCCGTCGTGGGGGCTGGGCGCGCCCGCGAGGCGGTACGCAAATTCAGCACAGCCCCGCGCCTCTAGGGGATGTCCGCAGCGCGTGCTGCGGACATCAGGGAGTTCCAGTCCGGCAGCTTCACCACGCCCCGCCCCAGTGTGGCGCCCAGTTCCGCCTCGGCCCGTTCGATGGCCTCCCAGCCCGCCCACTCCACCGGGCGGAACCCCTCCGCGCGCAGCACCGTCAGCGGATCCTCGGGTCGCTCCTGCCGTACGAGCACTGCGGCGTCCGCGAGCAGGGACGTCGCCGTCTCCTTGGCGCAGGGGCGGTTGGTGCCGATGACGCCGGTCGGGCCGCGCTTGATCCAGCCGGCCACGTACTCGCCCAGGGAGGGGCTGCCGTCGCGCAGGACGCGGCCCGCGAGCTGCGGCACGGTGCCGCGGGCCGCGTCGAACGGCAGCCCTTCGAGCGGGACGCCGCGATAGCCGACCGAGCGGAGCACGAGCTGCGCCTCGATGTCCTCGTACTGCCCTGAGCCCGTCACCCCGCCGCTCCCGTCCGGCACCGTCCGCTCGAAACGGACCGCACCCACCCGGCCCCCGGCAGCGAGCAACTCCACCGGCCGGCGGAAGAAACGCAGCCGGATGCGGCGGGCGGTGCTCGTGGGTGGCAGGGCCGCCCAAGCGCGCAGCGCCTCCACGTTGCGGCGCTGTACGGCGGGCAGGCCCGACGGGTCGGCGTACGCCGGATCGAGCGCCAACTCGGCCTCGTCCACGACGACTTGGGTGTCCGGCAGGGAACCCAGCTCGCGCAGCTCCTTGGTGGTGAAGCGGGCCTGCGAGGGGCCGCGCCGGCCCACCATGTGGATGTCGGTGACCCGGCTCGCGGTCAGCGCGGTGAGCGCCGCCTGCGGAATGTCGGTGGGGCTCAGCTCGGCCGGGCCGCGCGCCAGCATCCGGGCCACGTCGACCGCCACGTTCCCGACGCCGATGACCACGGCGGAGCGCGCCCCGCGGACGAAGCCGGCGTCGACCGCGTCCGGATGGGCGCTGTACCAGGACACGAACTGTGTCGCCGACCAGCTGCCCGGCAGCTCCTCACCGGGAATGCCGAGGTGGCGGTCGGTGGCGGCGCCCACGCAGTACACCACCGCGTGGTACAGCTCCCGCAGCCGGGCGCCCGGCAGCTCGCCCGGACCGGAACCGACCCGAATACCGCCCAGGAAACGCACCCGCTCATGCTCCAGGACCGTACGGAGATTGTTCTGCAGAGACTTGATCTTCTCGTGGTCCGGCGCGACGCCGTACCGCACCAGACCGTACGGCGCCGGCAGTCGGTCGAGGACGTCGACCAACACCTCCGGGTCCTGCTGGACC
The DNA here is from genome assembly GCF_036345175.1 of Streptomyces sp. NBC_00576. NCBI lineage: Bacteria > Bacillati > Actinomycetota > Actinomycetes > Kitasatosporales > Streptomycetaceae > Streptomyces > Streptomyces sp. NBC_00576. The sequence continues at coordinate 9,985,786 of NZ_CP107780.1, forward strand.
AGGCTCTGGGCGGTGTAGACCCCGCTCGGACCCGAACCCACGACGGCGACACGCAGCACGGCAAACCCCTTACTGCGGGATACTGCGGAACCTGCTGTTGCTGACACCTTCAGGATCGCACCGTCTCAGCTGCGCTGACAGGGTGCCGGGCGCGGTGGGCGCGCGTGTCCACTCGTATGGAATGTGATGATGCGGTTACGTTCCGTATGTGCTAGAAGCATCCTTTCTTAATCTTTCCGGCCGCTGCCCGACCGAGGGCGCGGTGACGGTCCGGCCCGCCTGGGAAGTGCGGGAGCACGAGGGCTCGGCGACGACGGCGTGGTTCGACGTCCGGCTCGCTTTCACCGACGGCGCCCAGGTCGACGTACTCGCCGTGGTCCGCGAGGCGGGCGTCTCCATCGAGGACGTACGGGCGCAGCCGGCGCTCTCGCTCGGCGATCTGTCGGCGCTCGCGGACTGGATCGAGGGGCCGCTCTTCGAGGCGTGCGGAGACGGGCCCGCAGCGGTCGGGAAGGCTGACGTGTACCTGCGGCCCCGGCGCGCCCGGCCCGCCTGGCCGCGCGGCATCGAGGGGCGCTGGCAGGTCGCGGAGGAGTACCGCGCGGCCCAGGAAGAGGGCGCCGACCCTGTTCTCGCCGTGATGTGCGCGACCGGGCACAGTCGGCGCCGGTCGCTCAGGCTGATCTCGCAGGCCCGTGACGCCGGTTTCCTGACGCCCCGTCATGCCCGGCGCTGAGCACGGGTTTCCTGGGGGAGGCCGGTCCAACTCGGCGCACTGCGGCGACTACATTCCGCGCATCCTGTTGATCTCGGTCGTCTGCTGCGCGATCACATCGTCGGCCATCTCCTCGACCCGGACGTTGTTGCCCTGCCCCTTCACCTCGGTGGCCATGGTCACGGCCCCCTCGTGATGCGTGATCATCAACGTCAGGAACAGCTCGTCGAACGCCTTCCCCTTCGCCGCGCGCAATTTGTCGAGCTGCGCCTCGGTCGCCATGCCGGGCATCGCCTCGTGGGCGTGCTCGGTGGGCCTGTCGTCGCTGCCGTTGTCCTCCAACCAGCCCTGCATCGCGGCGATTTCGGGGCGCTGAGCGGCGGCGATGCGCTCGGCCAGCCGCTTCACCGGTGTGGAGCGGGCGCGCTTCGGCACGAGTTCGGTGATCTCGATCGCCTGGGCGTGGTGCTCGATCATCCTGCGGGCGTACGAGAAATCCGCCGAGTTGGGAGAGTCGTCCGGCAGTTGCGCCTTCGCTTCCTCCGGGGAGAGTGTCTGCGCCGCCTCACCGGGCAGGCCGGGTGCGATCACCGAAGGCCCGGTCGCTTTCGGGGACTTGGCGTCCGCGTCCGAGGATGAGTCCGAGTCGCAGGCACCGAGCGTGAGGGTGAGCGTGAGCGCGACCAGGACCGGGCGGAAGGTACGGGACGCGCGACGGACGGGCACAACAGCCTCCTGTGTCAGGTGAGTTGGGGGAAACCTCGTGAGTTCTGTGTCCGTCCTAGCACGCTTCCATTCGCCAGTGATCAGAAACTTTCATTACAAGTGCGTTGCTCCCTTTTGATCGGTGCATGATGAAGACGATACTTCGGAGGACCGTGAACCGTTCTGACTCGAACGGCTACCAGGGAGGAAGCAGTGACCCTGTTAAATGATTCCCGAACGCGGCACAGACGTCTGGGAGTTGTCGCCGCCGCGACCGGACTCCTGGCCGCGCTGCTGACCGCCGGCCCCGCGGCCGCGACCCCCGACCCGGGGGACGGCCCGACGGTGTCGGAGAAGATCTCCAAGAGCGTCCAGACCCAGGTCAAAAAAGCCCTGGCCGAGGGTGAGATACCCGGAGTGGACGAGATCGTCCACTCCGACAACATCACGCACCTCACCAACATCCCCAAGGACGCGTTGCCGGGCACCAACTCGGACCTCGCCTTCCAGGGGAAGTACGCCTTCTCCGGCAACTACGATGGCTTCCGCGTCTTCGACATCAGCAACCCGAAGGCCCCGAAGACCGTCTCGCAGGTACTGTGCCCCGGCAGCCAGAACGACATCTCCGTCTCCGGGAACCTGCTCTTCCTGTCCACCGACTCCTCGCGCAACGACAGCAGTTGCAACAGCACGTCGCAGCCCGCGACCGAGAAGTCGTCGTGGGAGGGCATGAAGGTCTTCGACATCACGGACAAGGCGAACCCGAAGTACGTCGCCGCCGTGGAGACCGCCTGCGGCTCGCACACCCACACGCTGGTGCCCGAGCGCAAGAACGTCTACATCTACGTCTCCTCGTACTCGCCGAGCGCCACCTTCCCCGACTGCCAGCCGCCGCACGACGGCATCTCGGTCATCAAGGTGCCGCGAAAGGCCCCCGAGAAGGCGGCAGTTGTCGGCTTCCCGGTCCTCTTCCCCGGTGAGGGCCCCGACGGCGGTGGCAACCCCGGCTCGCCCACCAACCCGGGCGTCTCCAAGACCACCGGCTGCCACGACATCACCGTGCTGCCCTCCAAGGACCTCGCGGCGGGCGCCTGCATGGGCGACGGCATCCTGTTCTCCATCAAGGACCCGGAGCACCCGAAGGTCATCGACCGGGTCCAGGACAACGTCAACTTCGCGTTCTGGCACTCGGCGACCTTCAACCAGAAGGCCAACAAGGTCGTCTTCACCGACGAGTTGGGCGGTGGCGGGGCGGCCACCTGCAACGCGCAGATCGGGCCGAACCGCGGCGCCGACGGCATCTACGACATCGTTGGCAAGGGCGACAAGCGCAAGCTCGTCTTCAAGAGCTACTTCAAGATCCCCCGCTACCAGGCGGACACCGAGGTCTGCGTGGCTCACAACGGCTCGCTGATCCCGGTCAAGGGCAAGGACATCATGGTCCAGGCCTGGTACCAGGGCGGTGTCTCCGTCTGGGACTTCACCAACTCCTCGAAGCCCAAGGAGATCGCCTACTTCGAGCGCGGCCCGGTGACCACCGACCGCGTCACGACCGCCGGCCCCTGGTCGGCGTACTACTACAACGGCTACATCTACTCGAACGACATCGCCAAGGGCTTCGACGTCCTGAAGCTCGACGACCGGCGAACGAACCCGGCCAAGAAGGTCCGGGTGCCCGAGCTGAACGTCCAGACGCAGCCGGACTACTTCGACTGAGCGTCGCCGGCGAACCCCTTTCCCGCGTCCCGTCGGGCACCTCGGTGTCCGACGGGACGCGCATGTCCCGCCAACGCCACACCAATTCCTCATTGACCGAGGCGCCGCGTGGGGACATGCTGTTACTTCTGCGTTGACTTTTTGTCAGTTGGCTGTGGTCGACGCAGCCGGAGCAACCCGTACGGGGGGTTCCGGGCGGCCGCCTGTCTGGGGTGACGCGGGGGATCACCTCAGGCCGGCGTGTCCTTCTCGGAGCCGGGATCAGCCGGCCAGCTCCAGTACGGGCCGTAGCCCGTCCGGCCGCTCCGACACCGGCAGATGGTCCACGAAGTGCACCGCGCACCCGAGGTCCGCCGCGCCTCCGTCCGCGCGCCGGTCGTCGCCGACCATGAGCACGTCGCGCGGGGCGACGTCGAGCGCCTCGCAGGCCACCTTGAACAGACGCGGGTCCGGCTTCTGGACGCCGTGCTCGTACGACAGGACGTACGCGTCGACGTACGGGTCCAGCCCGTGTGCCCGGAAGACGGGACGCAGGTCCCAGCCGATGTTGCTGACCACCCCGACGGAGATCCCGCGCTCCCGCAGCTCGCCCAGCACCTCGACGGCATCGGCGTACGGGGCCCACGCGGCCGGGGCCATGTGCCGCGCGTACAGCGCGTCGTACAACGCAGGGTCGGGCAGCGGCACTTGACGGGCGAGGCCGGTGTATGCGGCCCGGTGCAGCTCGGCGCTCTCGTCGCGGATCCCCCACACGCCGGCCAGCTCCTCCGGCAACCGCTCCGGGGCTGCCCCGCCCGGCAGCGCCCCGGCTGCCTCCAGCGCCCGCGCCGCCACGGCGACCTGCGGCTCCGGCAGGGCGAGACCCTGCTCGGCGAGTACGGCGCGCAGCCAGGAGTCGGTGGACTCGATACGGAAGAGGGTCCCGGAGAAGTCGAACAGCACGGCAGCCATGCGCTGGACCCTATCCGGCGTACGGCCCGCCTCGTCCGCCGTTGTGCGTTTCCGCAGGTCAGTGGATGTTTTCTCAAGCCGAGCAGCCGGTCGGGGCCGGATCAGCGCGACTGGGCGAGCTGTTCGACCCGGTCGTGGAGACGCTCGACGTGCTGCTCGGACTCCGGCTTCATCAGGACGCTGCGGAGGATGCGCGCCCCGTCGGCGTCCGCGGTGATCCCGGGATGGCGGGCCGTGAAGGCCTCGCTGTCGGCCCTGAGGGTGCTCAGGAACACCGGATCGGGATGGGTCATGCCGTCAGCCAGGACGCGTGCGGACGCGGCGTCGACGGCGGTCAGCGTGGCGGGTTCCACTGTCGGGAAGTAGCTGACGATGTCCAACTCCGGCCGCTGGTACAGCTCAAGGACGCCGGACTCGTCGATCAGGTCGGCCCACCGCAGCGCGGCGCGGCGGCCGGCCGCCAGGACACGGCCCAGTCCGGTGGGCGTGGGCGGGAGGAGCTGGAAGGTGAGCCACAGGGCGGCGGCCGAGGCGCCCGCACGGGAGCACTCCAGGCTGATCTCGCCGAGATGGAGCTCGGTTGAGGTGAAGTAGGTGTAGGGCGAGTCGTGCAGGAAGAACCGCCCCACCTCGGGGTCGCGGAAGATGACGGCGCCGCACCCGTACGGCTGGAGCCCGTGCTTGTGCGGGTCGACGACGACGGAGTCGCATTGGGCGATCGCGTGCCAGGGCTCGGCCGGGAGACCTTCGGGGGTGTCGGCGCCGGCGAGCAGCGTGAAGAAACCGCCGTAGGCGGCGTCTATGTGGAGACGGACGCCGTAGCGCTCCCTGAGGGCGAGAGCGATGTGTATCTGATCGACGGCGCCGAGGCCGGTGGTCCCGGCGGTGAGGACGACCGTGCCGACGTCCCCGGTGCGAAGGACCTCCTCCAACGCGCCCATGTCGATACGGCCTTGCCCGTCGGTGGGAATCGGATGCCCCTTCATGCCGAGGACGTGGCACATGCGGCCGTGGGTGTAGTGGGCCTCGGCGCTGTAGGCGACGCCCCGGCCGGGGTGGAGTTCCCGGGCGACGAACAGGGCTTCGAGGTTGGCGATCGTGCCGCTGGTGGTGAGGTGGCCGAGGTGGGTGTCGTAGCCGAACATCGCGGCGAGCTGCGCGACGGCCTCACGTTCCATCGCCGCGGTGGCGGGTCCGCCGTCCAGGGCGTGGTTGTTCGGGTTGATCAGCATCGCGGTGAGGTAGCCGACCACCGCGGCGGGGTGCGGAGGCTTGAGCATCTGGCCCGCGTAACGCGGGTGGAAGAAGGGATAGTTGTCTTTCAGCCGCCCGGTGAACTCCTCGAAGGCGGCGGCGAACCTGTCCTCGTCGACGTGCAGGGACGGGTGGGGCTGATAGGGGCCGAAGGTGCCGGCCCACTTCTGAATCGCGTCGTCGGCCCGGCCGAGCCAGTGCTGCAGGTCCACAGATGTCCCCTTCCTCGGATTCCCCCGGTGGTTCGCACACCATAGGGTTTCATTGACTGCTCAGCAATTGACTGCTCAGTAATTGAGACATCGGTAGGTGACTGAGAAGTAAAGTCGGGTCGGCGGCTCGGACGGGGGCCTCCAGTGCGAGAGGACACGGAACAGGTGGATGCCGAAACCCGGCGGGGCGGGGAGACCGCCCGCGCTGCCAGCAGCCCGCTCATTCAGGACTTCGGGCTGCTGATCAAGGTCGCGATGCGACTGGAACAACGTCTCGACAGCGTCCTGCGGCGGGAGTGCGGCATCACTCACACGATGTTCGAGGTCCTCATCAGGCTCTGCCGGCAGCCGGACGAGGAGGTCTCGCAGCGAGTGCTCGCCGGCGACCTCACGCTCACCAGCAGTGGCGTCACCCGGCTGATCGACCGCATGGAAGAGGCCGCTCTGGTCCGTCGCGTTCCGTCACCGGAGGACCGCCGGAGCGTCCTGGTCGAAGCGACCGATCACGGTGCTGCCGTGTTCCTCCGTGCCGCGGAGATCCACGGCCAGGTCGTCGAGCGGTACTTCGTCGCACCGCTCGCACCGGCCGACCACGAGCGGCTGACGGGCTCGCTGAGCGAGATCCTCGGGGCGCTGCGCGACGGCTGACCTCCGAGGTCAGCGCCGCTCGGGCGCCCGCTCGAACCGCGCGTACGACGCCACTGCCAGCGCCACCATGAGTGCCCCGAGAAGCCATCCGCCGAGCACGTCCGAGGGCCAGTGGACGCCGAGCCAGATCCGGGTCAGGCCGGCGCCCGCGACCGAGACCACAGCCACAGTGACCGCCGTACGCCACAGGACGCGCCCGGCGCCGTAGCGGCCCAGCAGCCACAGCAGGAGTCCGCACACCACCGTGGCGGTCATGGCGTGGCCGGAGGGGAAGGCCGCGTAGTGCGCGGAGTCGACGGGATCGGGCCAGACGGGCCGGGCGCGGCCGACCGCCGCCTTCAGCCCCTGCTGCAGCAGTGTGCCCAGCGCACAGGTGGCCACCAGCCACAGCGCGAGCCACCACGCCGAGTGCCGCCACACCAGCCACACCGCCACGGCCGCGCACAGCAGGCGCATCGTCAGCGGGTCCCACACCCAGTCGGTGAGGATCCGGAAGGTGTGCGTGAGCCCGGGTTCGTCGACCGCCCACCGATGGGTGGCGCGCGCGATGTCGCCGTCGAGGGCGATCAACGGGTGCCAGTCCACGGCGACCAGGGACAGCAGCAGCACGGACGCGAGGGCCAGGGCGACGGCGACGCGGACGGCCGGTTGACGGGCCGGGTGTCGAAGTCGGGGGGCGAGGTGGGGGGAAGGCATGGTGCGATCCTCGCCGACGCGCCGGGCGGGAGGCCAACCAGGTGTACGGCGACGTGCTACCCGAGTGCCCGCAACCCCGGTACGAACGCCACCAGTACCGGGATCACCGGCACCAGGGCCGCAGCCGCCGTCAGTCGCAGCCGGCGGCCCGCCGTCAGCCGGTCCGGTGCCGTCAGCAACCGGTGCACCCGCAGCGGGACATGGGCCTGCGGGGTCGGGGACGGACCGAACACCCCCCGGTCCTCGTTGAGTTCGACCAGGGCGAGGGCGGTCGTCAGGCGGCCGAAGCGACGGGAGGCCATGTCGTCGGCGGCGAGTTCCACCAGCCGGTGCATCTCGTCCCGGAACGAGGCGAAGACCGGCACCTGCGGAAACCCGTTGGCCAGCGCCCCCGAGCAGTGCAGCAGCCAGTCGTGGCGGGCCCGCGCGTGCCCCTGCTCGTGCGCGAGTACGGCGTCCAGCTGACGTCCCTTGAGGCGGCGCAGCGCGGCCGTGGTGACGACCAGCCCGGGTGCGGTGCCGGGCAGCCACCAGGCGTCGGCGCGCTCGCCCTCCAGGACCACGAGCCGGTCGGGGCGCGGCTCCTCGCCGGGCAACAGCGGTGCGCGGACGAGGAGTTCGGTACGCCGCAGCCTGCGCCGGCTGCGCGCCCGGACGACCTCGCGGATCAGCATCGCCGCGGTCCACAGCCCGCCGCAGGCGAGCGTCACGGCCGTCGTCGCGGCCCATGGGCGGGAGGCGCCGAGGACATAGGCCTCCACGACCGCGTGCGGCGCCGGGGCGAACACATGGCCGCGAACGGCCTGCCAGGCCGCCGCCGCGCTCAGCGTCATCGACAGCGCGCAGCACATCAGTACGGCCGCCACCACGCACTGCCACACCCACAGGGCGACCACCGGTTCGCGGTCCGGCCAGTCGGCGCGGGCGAGCAGCCGCGGGGCGACGACGGCGGTCAGCGCGCCGAGCAGCAACAGTGCCGCGGGGACCATCATGGGTGCAGCCTATGAGCGGGGCGGCGCTCAGACCTACGGTCCGTCGCGGCAAAGTGACGCAGACCACGGTTTCGTACAGTCAGAGCGTGATCAGCATGGCGACCGTCGCGATGCCCATGGACAGACGGCAGGCGTGCGCCAGTTCGGGCCGGTCGCCCCAGCTGGGCGAGCCCGTCCGGCCCCCGCCGTCGACGGCCAGGACGGGTACGGACACCAGGCGGACGCCGGACAGCAGCACGTACCCGATGAAGTACAGGAGCAACGCCGTCGTCAGCAGAGGGGTCCCGGAGCTGCCCGATCCATGGTGGTGGCCGGGGGCGGCGGCCATCGCGGCCGCCATGTAGGCCATGGCGAACGCGCCCATCAGGTGGTGCAGATGGTGCGGCCCGGCGCGGGCCGCCCACAGGGCGCGCAGCGCGGCGGTACCGAACACGGCCGCGTACACCAGCCAGGCCCAGCGCGGCGGGGTGAGTACGGCGGCGGGCACGGCCATCGCGGCCATGCCGAAGCCCATCAGCGCCTCGCCGCCCGCGGCCCGGCGCTGTTCCTCGACGGTGCTGCGCATCCGCAGCAGGCAGTACGCCCCGGTCGCCGCGCACAGCGCGACCAGCAGCCACCCGGGCGAAGCCGGACCGTGCACACGAATCTCCCCCTCGATCCCGCCCCTGAGACCTCTGTTGAAGGGATGCCCGCGCCGGGCGGTGCGCATACGAGCGCAAGGGTGTACGCGGGGGAGCGTACGCCGGAGCACCGCAGGTGAGAGGCTATGTTTTACAGATAAAACACCTGCTAATCTCTTCTCGTGAGCCCTGAAGCGAGCCTTGATTCCGCCGCCTCCCGGTCCCCGCGGCGCCTCTCGCTGACCGGCGTCCTGAGTGTCGGCCGGCTGTCCGACATCTGGTTCAAGCCGGCCCTGAGCGTGCTTGCCGCCGCCGCTCCGCCCTGTCTGACCCTGGCGGCGCTCGACCGTCTGGACCTGGCGATGTACACCATGGCCGGGGCCCTGTGCGCGCTCTACGCCCACAACCGCCCGTACGCCGCCCGGGCCCGTGCCCTGGCGGGAGTGGTCCTCGGCATGCTCGCCGGACTGGCGGTCGCCCTCGTCACCGCCTCGCTCGCTGACAACGCCGTCGTCCTGGTCGCCGTGGGCGCGCTGTTGGCCGCCGTGCAGAAGACGCTGTGCGACGCCACGCGCATCGGGCCGCCGGCGAACGTGGTGCTCACGTTCGTGTCGTCCGCCGCGCTGTTCGCCCCGCAGACGCTCGGTCAGGTGCCCGGCCACCTGGCGCTGGCCGCCGGGGCGGGCGGCTGGGCCTGGCTCGTCGGCATGGCTCCCGGCCTCGTCCGCCCGCACGGCCCGGAGCGCCGGGCGACGGCCCATGCCCTGAACGCCGTCGCCGCTCACGCCGAGGCGTACGGCACCGGCGACGGCATCGGTGGCCACGGGTACGTCCGTTCGCGGGTCGCCGCCGATGCCGCGGTCCAAACGGCGCGGCAGACGCTGACGTCGGCCGGTGGGCGCCCGGGCACCGCTCGCGCCACCACCCGGCGCGCCCTCGAACGGCTACTTGTGCGGGCCGAGTTCATGCTCGCCGCCCCCGCCACGAGCAGGCCTGACGAACTGCGTGCTTGGGCACGGGAGTTGCGCGGCGACGGACCGCTCCCGACGTTCGGCGAACCCCTCGGCGGGAAGCCGTTCGACCCCGAACCCGCCGTCCCGCCCCAGTCGTTGTGGACCAGGCTCGGCCCCCTCGCGCCCCTCGCCGCACGCACCGCCATCGGCTGCGCCCTCGCCGGCTGCACCTCCCTCGCCCTCGGTGTCGGCCGCCCCTACTGGGCCCTCGTCACCGCGGCCTCCCTCTATCAGGCCAACGTCACGCTCACCTGGCACCGGGCCGTGCAGCGGACCGTCGGCAACCTCGTCGGCGTACTGCTCTTCGCCGCCGTCGTGCCACTGGCGCACCTCGGCCCCATCGCCCTCGTTCTGTGCTGCCTCGCGCTCAGCTTCGCCATCGAGGCGCTGATGAGCCGCAACTACTGGCTCGGCAGCGTCTGTGTGACTCCGGTGGCGCTGCTCGTCACCGAGTTCGCGGGGTTCCAGGAACCCGGCCGTCTGATGACCGAGCGGATCATGGACACGTTCGTCGGCGCGTTGTTCGGTTTCGGCGCGGCCGTCGCGGTCACCAACCACCGCGCGGGCGACCGCGTAGAGCACGCGCTCACGGCGGTCGAACACGCCCGCGCCCACGCCGAACGCGCTCTGACGGACGTACACCCTGTACCCGCAGCCCTGGACGCCGCCCGGCGAAGCCTTGCCGCCGCCCTCGCCGACCTGCGCTCCGCCGCCGACGCGGCGGCCGGCGAGTGGCGGCAGCGCACCCGCCCCCAGGAGCGGGTCGTGCTCGCCGAACGGTCCGGACACCGTACGCTCGCGGCGACGGCACAAGGCCCGGGGCTACGCCCGTAGGCGGACACCAGTAGACGCACGGACGACAGCGCGACGGAGGACGTACGGCCATGACGGCAGTGAACGGGGGCGCGGCGCCCGGGAGAGGGGCGGCGGGCGAGGAGACGGAGACCGGGGCGCGGACCTCTCCCGGCCGGGCGGACGACACCGTGGCCGCAGTGGTGAGGCAGTGGCAGGCCGTTCATCCCGGCCTCGACACCGGACCCATCGAGATCATCGGCCGTATCAACCGCTGCGCCGCCCTTCTTCAGCAGGCCGAGGACGCTCCGCTGCGCCGGGTAGGACTCACCCGCCCCGAGTTCGAGCTGCTCTGCGCACTGAGGCGCACCGGCCATGAACTGACCCCGAGCGAACTCGCCCGCGAGACCTTCTCCTCAGGGGCCGCCGTCACCAAGCGCCTCAAGCAGCTGACCGAGCGGGCCCTGGTCGAACGGCGCGGCGACACCCGGGACCGGCGGGTCGCCCACGTGCGCCTCACCGACGCCGGACGCGACCTGGTCGACGGCGTGGTGCCCGAGCAGCTCACGTACGAGACGGCCGTACTGTCCGGCATCGACAGCGCCGCCCAGCGGGAACTCGCGGGGCTGCTGGGCGAGCTGCTCGGCCGGCTGGAGGGGCGGCTGGGTGCGCTGCGGTTCTGACCGCGCGGGCGTCAGATTCCGGGCCGGTACCGCAGCGGATGATCGGCCGGCACCTCCACCAGCACGATCCGGGTGCCGTCCGGGTCGGCGATCCACATCTCGACGAGCCCCCACGGTTCCTTCACCGGCCCCCGCAGGATCTCGACGCCCCGGGACGCCAGCTCGTCGTGCGCGGCCGTCACGTCCGCCACCTGGAGCCACAGCCGTACGGACGGTGACGGGGGCTCCTCGGCCCGTCCCGAGAGCTCCAGGAACCCTCCGCCGAGAAAGTAGACCGTGCCCCGCTCCGGCCCCGTCCCGAACTCGCGCTGGACGGCGAGTCCCAGACGCTCGCCGTAGAAGACCCGGGAATGTTCAGGGTCGATGGGGTGGAGAAGGACCCGGCTGCTCAGTACATGCACCATGCAGCCGGAGCCTAGTGGGAGCGCCCGCGATCGGCGTTACCCTCAACGGTGCCCGCGCCGTGCAGGAGCAACCCGAGAACCCGGAGAACCGCCGCCATGGACACCGCCGCCACCGGACCGACCTTCCGTGACGCCACCGAGGCCGACATCGACACCCTGATCGCGCTGATCGAGTCGGCCTACCGGGGCGACGCCAGCAGGGCCGGCTGGACCACCGAGGCGGACATCCTCGAAGGACAGCGGACCGATCCGCAGGGCGTGCTCGACGTCATCAAGTCGCCCGACAGCCGGCTGCTGACCGTCGAACAGGACGGCCGGGTGGTCGCCTGCTGCCAGCTCGAACACCGCGGCGACCACGCCTACTTCGGCATGTTCGCGGTCAGCCCGGCAGTCCAGGGGGCAGGCCTCGGCAAGGTGATCATCGCCGAGGCGGAGCGATCGGCGCGCGAGACCTGGGGCGCGCGGGCGATGCACATGACCGTGATCTCCGTACGCAACGACCTGATCGCCTGGTACGAGCGGCGCGGCTACCGCCGTACGGGAGAGATGAGCCCCTTCCCGTACGGCGACGAGCGGTTCGGTATTCCGCTGCGCGACGATCTGCGGTTCGAGCTGCTGGTCAAGGAACTGGTGTGATCCGCGGCGCTCGTTACGCGGTGAAGCGGCCCGTGCGTTTGATCTGCGGGTAGTCGGTGGTCGCGCCGTCCAGTTGGAGGGCGCGTACGAGACGCAGGTCGTCCTGGGTGTTCACCACCCAGCCGATGATCCGCAGGTCCGCCTTTCTCGCCCGCTCGACGATCTCCAGGGTGAGGCGGCGGATGTTGAGGCAGAGGGTCGAGGCGCCGGCCCGGGTGGCGTCGTCCACGACGTCGGTGCCGTAGCGGCTGGCGATGAGCGCCGTGCGGACCCCGGGCACCAGGCGGGTGATCTCGGAGATCGTGTCCGCGTGGAACGAGGACACCTCGACCCGCCCGGCCAGCTCCCGGCGCTCCATCACCTCGCCCAGCGCCCGCGCCGCCGCCGTGTCCTTGATCTCGGCCTGGAGCGGTGCGCCGACGGCGTCCAGGACCTCCTCGAAGACCGGGACACGCTCGTCGCGGCCCGCGTCCAGGGCGCGCAGCTCGGCGAGGGTCTTCTCGGCGATCGGGCCGGTGCCGTCCGTTGTGCGGTCCACTTCGGCGTCGTGCATGACGACGAGGGCGCCGTCCTTGCTGAGACGCAGATCGAGTTCGATCATGTCGAGGCCCGCCTGCTCGGCGGCGACGAACGAACGCAGGGTGTTCTCGGGCTCCACGCCCATGATTCCTCGGTGCCCGATGGTCAGGAAGTTCAAGGCCAACTCGCTTCCGTCGACGGCGGCTCGGCTGCCGCAGCCTAACCGCCGGGCCCGGCATTGAACCCGTACAGACGCGCCGGAACGGCTGGCCGGAAACAGTGAGCCCGGAGAGGGTGTGATCCGGTCGCTGTCGGGTAGTGGAATCACTGCCCTTATGGTTTCCGGCAGGAAAAATTATGGTGACCATGGTGGTAGACAGGACAATCTCTCCTGGCTCGCCTTGTGGTCGGGAACCTCGTACACATACGGTGTCTGTACGCGAGGTTCTCCCGTGGAGGATGGGACATGACGGAAATTCTTGTGCAGGCGAATTTGGACGAGCGGGTTTCTTCGCTCGACAGGGTGGTGGAGCACCCGGCATGGCCTGTGCTCAAGGATGCCGTGGAGCAGATCCGGCCATGGCAGGCCAAGGACGGATCGATCGACTTCGACCGGGAGGACGCCCCGGACCCCGCGGACGTCGATCTCGCCCTACGGCGGGTCGTGGACGCCGTCGCGGAACTCTCCCCGCTGCTCCCGCACGACACCGCCTACCACCAGGCCCTCGCCAAGGATCTGCGCCGCTGGTCCGACAGCGGTTTCCGGGTGCCGGACTTCCTCGACTCGCTGCTGGCCTTCCAGCCCGCCGCGAGCCGCGCGGACGGCCTCCAGCACCTGGTCGTCTTCCCGATGTACACGCAGAACGGCAACCCGGACCGCAACCTCGAAGCGGTCGTCCTGCGCATGGTCTGGCCCGACTGGCTGGCCGAGCTGGAGCGCACCCGCTACGACAACCCGCTGTTCTGCGGCATCTCCTTCGAGGACTTCACGGCCGGGTACGACACCAACTCGGCCGTCCTCTTCCCGGAGACCATCGCCGTGCGCGAGGCGCCGGAACGGTTCACCTGGGGCGGCATCTTCTGCGACCGCGAGGCCGCCCGCTTCCGCCGTGTCACCGACGCCGCCGTCGACATCCTCGGCCTCGAACTGCCCGATGACGTCGCCGCGATGGTCCACGACCAGAAGCGCTGCGAAGAGGCGTTCGTGCTGTGGGACATGGTCCACGACCGCACCCACAGCCACGGCGACCTGCCCTTCGACCCCTTCATGATCAAGCAGCGCCAGCCGTTCTGGATGTACGGCCTGGAGGAGCTGCGCTGTGACCTCACCGCCTTCAAGGAGGCCGTGAAGCTGGAGGCGGAAGGCATCCCGCAGGCCCGTGACGTGCAGTTCGCGGTGCTCTTCGACCGGATGTTCCGCTTCCCGGTCACCGGCGAACGCGTCCGTAACTATGACGGCCTCGGCGGCCAGCTCCTCTTCGCCTACCTCCACCAGCACGACGTGATCCGCTGGACCGACAACAAGCTGCAGATCGACTGGCAGCGCGCCCCGCAGGTCACCAACCAGCTCTGCGCCGAGATCGAGACCCTGTACCGCGAGGGCATCGACCGGCCCAAACTCGTCCACTGGTTCAAGGCGTACGAACTGGTCTCCACCCATCTCGCCCCGCACCCGGGCTCCCGCTGGGCCAAGGGCCCCGACGCCCTCGACCTGAACCAGCCGCCGCGCAAGCTCGTCGACGACGTGCTTCCGGACGAGTTTCCGCTGAGCATGTTCTATGAGGCCCTCTCCAAAAAGCTGAAGAACGTGATCGCCTCCACCAAGGGGATCACCGCGGAGAGCGCCGAGCGGGTCGCCGCATGAGCGGCCGCGCCACCGAAAACACTGCTCAGGAGGCGATGGACATGGGGAACGGGGCTCTCAGCGGTGCGGTGATCGCGGTCGCCGGCGCCGGCGGACCGGCCGGCCGGGCGACACTGCTCAGGCTCGCCGAGGCGGGCGCGACCGTCGTCGGCGCGGACAACGACCCGGAGCGGCTCGCGGAGGCCGTGGACGCGGCGAGCTACGCGCACGGCGGCGCCACCGTCGTCGGCGACACCGTCGACCTGCTCGACCTGCAGTCGACCCATGACTGGGCCACCCGCGTCGAGAAGGACTTCGGGCGCGTCGACGGCCTGGTCCACCTCGTCGGCGGCTGGCGCGGCAGCGAGACCTTCACCAAGACGGTCCTCGACGACTGGGACCTGCTGGAACTGCTGCTCATCCGCACGGTGCAGCACACCTCCCTCGCCTTCCACGAGGCGCTCCAGCGCAGCGAACGCGGCCGGTACGTCCTCATCAGCGCCGCCGGTGCGAGCAACCCCACGGCGGGCAACGCCGCGTACTCCGCCGCCAAGGCCGCCGCCGAGGCGTGGACGCTGGCCATGGGCGACTACTTCCGCAAGGCCGGGGCCGCGGAGGGCGCCGGCGGGCCGACATCGGCGGCTGCGATCCTGGTCGTGAAGGCGTTGGTGCACGACGCGATGCGCGCCGATCGACCCAACGCGAAGTTCGCGGGCTTCACCGACGTCAAGGAGCTGGCCGAGGCCATTGTCGGCGTCTGGGAGCAGCCCGCCGCCGAAGTGAACGGGAAACGTCTGTGGCTGACCGAGAAGCCGTGAACCCTCCGAAGACCGACGCCCGCCGTCATCACGACCCGGAGGTCCGAGGCTTCGCCAGTGACAACTACGCGGGGGCCCACCCCGAGGTGCTCGCCGCCCTGGCCCTGGCCAACGGCGGGCACCAGGTCGCGTACGGCGAGGACGACTACACGGAGAACCTTCAGCGGATCGTCCGCAGCCACTTCGGCGCCACGGCGGAGGCGTTCCCCGTCTTCAACGGCACCGGGGCCAACGTCGTTGCGCTCCAGGCGGTCACCGACCGCTGGGGCGCAGTGATCTGCGCCGAGAGCGCGCACATCAACGTCGACGAGGGCGGCGCCCCCGAACGCATGGGCGGCCTCAAGCTGCTGACGGTGCCCACACCGGACGGCAAGCTGACCCCCGACCTCATCGACCGGCAGGCGTACGGCTGGGACGACGAACACCGCGCGATGCCGCAGGTCGTCTCGATCACCCAGAGCACGGAACTGGGCACCCTCTACACGCCGGACGAGATCCGCGCGATCTGCGACCACGCCCACGCGCACGGCATGAAGGTCCATCTGGACGGCTCCCGCATAGCCAACGCGGCGGCCTCGCTCGACGTTCCGATGCGGACGTTCACCAACGCGGTCGGCGTCGACATCCTCTCCCTCGGCGGGACGAAGAACGGCGCGCTGTTCGGTGAGGCGGTCGTCGTCATCAACCAGGACGCCGTCAGCCACATGAAGCACCTGCGCAAGCTGTCCATGCAGCTCGCTTCCAAGATGCGCTTCGTCTCGGTGCAGTTGGAGGCGCTGCTCGCCAAGGATCTGTGGCTGCGCAACGCCCGCCACTCCAACGCGATGGCGCAGCGGCTGGCGGAGGGTGTGCGGGCCGTGCACGGGATCGAGATCCTCTACCCGGTCCAGGCGAACGCGGTCTTCGCCCGCCTTCCGCACGACGTGAGCGAGCGTCTTCAGAAGCGCTTCCGCTTCTACTTCTGGGACGAGCCCGCGGGCGACGTCCGCTGGATGTGCGCCTTCGACACGACCGAGGACGACGTGGACGCCTTCGTGGCGGCGCTGAAGGAGGAGATGGCGCGGTAGCACCCTCTCGGATGCATAGATATGCGGTCTCCTGAAAAGTCATTGACTGTCGGGTGATCGCTTTTCTATGCTCTGGACCCATGGAGCTGATCCAGAACACCCCTGACCTGTCCGCGTACCTGGCCGCTGACGAGGTCATCGACCACTATCACCCGCTCGTACGGGCGACCGCCACGCAGCTCGCCAAGGGCGCGGCGGACTCGTATGCCTATGCGCGGGCGGCGTACGAGTTCGTGCGCGACGCCATCCCGCACTCCGCCGACAGCGGCGACCTTCGGGTGACCTGGCGGGCCTCGACCGTCCTGGAGCAGCGCACCGGCATCTGCTATGCGAAAGCCCATGCGCTGGCCGCGCTCCTGCGCGCCGAGGACATCCCTACGGCGCTGTGCTATCAACGGCTCGCGCATGACGACGGGGGCGGTCATGCTGTGCACGGTCTGGTCGCCGTGCGGTTCAACGGTGCCTGGCATCGCCAGGACCCGCGGGGCAACAAGGCGGGTGTGGACGCCCAGTTCTCTCTCGATGGTGAGCGGCTGGCGTGGGTCCCGGATCCGAAGTCCAATGAGGTGGACTATTCGGTACTGTACGATGAACCTCATCCGGTTGTGCTGGGCGTGCTGAAGGCCGCGCCCGACAGGCCGTATCTCTGGAAGACGCTCCCCACCGCACTCTGAGGCAAGCGATGACTCTCACCCTGACCGTGTCCGACGAGGTGCGCGCGCTCGCGCCCGGTTTCACCCATGTCGCGATCGAGGCGCACGGACTCGTCAACGGGCCCAGCACCGACGCCAGTTCGGCACTACTGGACGACGCGGCCCGCCGACTCGCCGTACGCCTGGGCGGCCGGGCCACGCACGAGGACCCGCACATGGTCGCCTGGCGGGACACGTACACGGCGTTCGGCTCCAAGCCGTCGCGCACCCGCAACTCGGCCGAGGCGCTCGCCAAGCGGGCGCTGACGGATGCCGGTCTGCCCCGGATCAACGTCCTGGTCGACCTCTACAACGCGATCAGCGTCGCGCATCTGGTCCCGGTCGGCGGCGAGGACCTCGACCGCATCCAGGGCGGCATGCGGCTCGTACGTGCCACCGGCGCCGAGGACTTCGTGACCGTGGCCGGAGGCGAGGAGGTCGTCGAGCACCCCGACGCCGGTGAGGTCGTGTGGTGCGACGACGCGGGCGTGACCTGCCGCCGCTGGAACTGGCGCCAGGGCCCGCGCACCCGTCTCACTGAGCAGACCACGTCAGCGGTCTTCCTCCTGGAGTGCCTGCCCCCGATGGCGGACACGGAGGCAGAGGCGGCAGGCGCCGAACTCGTCGAACTGTTGGAGAAGTTCAGCCCGGGGGCACGGATCACAGCCCGGCGCGAGGGCTGAGTACGGGGTGTGGGGGCACCCCCGCAGGGGCGCGGGGCTGTATCGATCTGCGGCTCCGCCGCGTGGTCGCGACAAGCCCCCACCGGCCCGCAGTGAACGAACCGCCTGCCCGAACAGCCCCCGGAGGGATCAGCGTGCCTCGGCCGCCCGAACCTCTTCCGGGGTCGGTGCCGTGCCGCCGAGGTGCGCCGGCATCCACCACGTGTCGTCCGGGCCCTTGGGGCGGACCGGGTACGCGCGCTGGGCGGCTTCCAGGAGCTCGTTGACGCGCTCGCGCAGCTGACGGGTGATCGCGCCCGCGTACTTGTCGCGGGATGCCTCGATCGCCTCGCCGACCCGGATCGTGATCGGGATGTGGCTGCGCGTGAAGTTGCGCGGATGACCCTTGGTCCACAGGCGCTGAGTGCCCCACACGGCCATCGGGATCAGCGGGACGCCCGCCTCCTGGGCCATGCGCGCGGCACCGGACTTGAAGCTCTTCAGCGTGAACGACTGCGAGATCGTGGCCTCGGGGAAGACGCCGACGATTTCACCGGAGCGCAGTGAGTCCAGGGCGTGCGCGTACGCCAGCTCGCCGTTCTTGCGGTCCACCGGGATGTGCTTCATGTTGCGCATCAGCGGGCCGGAGACCTTGTGCCGGAACACCGACTCCTTCGCCATGAAGCGCACCAGCCGCTTCTGCGGGAGAGCCGCGAGACCGTCGAAGATGAAGTCCAGGTAGCCGATGTGGTTGCTCACCAGCACCGCACCGCCCGAGCGCGGGATGTTCTCCGACCCCTGCACGTCGATCTTCAGGTCCCAGGCCTTGAACAGTGTCCGGGCGAGACCGATGGCGGGACGGTAGGCAAGCTCAGCCATGGACGGGGATGACCCTTCTCTCTGCTCTGCCTGGGAAGGCGTTCCCGGCGGGAAGTTACGCAGCCGTAGGTTCTACAGCATTGCGCAGATCGTGCCCCAAGAACGGACAGGGGGCCAGCCCTCGTGCCGGTGAAGCGCGAGATTCTTGTCACGTCGCCCCTTGATCCACCTCGTGCTTTTAAGCTGCTTTTACTCTGCGCGTACCGTCACCCGTCGGACGAGCAGGTATATCTCGCACCCGAGGCAGTACCCGAACGCGGCGTTCAAAAACGCCGCGGCCAGCGCAGCCCCGGTCGCCACGAGCCCCAGCCACTCCACACCCAGCGCGTACCCGGCCAGCCCCACGCCCGCGAAGACGAGCCCGACCGCCTGCGCGAACCGCGGCGGCTCCGGCGCCTCGAACTCCGTCGGCGGGCCGAGCCGCGGACGGACAGCCTTGCGGAACAGCCAGCCGTACGGGGAACGCCCAACTCCGCCTGCCGCGCCCAGCGCGAACGCCAGCGTCTGCCAGGCCAGCAGCCAGGCGCTTCCGGTGACCAGCACGACCGCCAGGACGGCGGTCGTCACGGCCGCTCCGAAGCGCGGCCCTCTCACATCGATGTCCATGAAGCGATCATTCCGCAGCAGAAACGTTTCGAGCAGGCGGGAATCTTTGCAGTCTGATGAACGCTGGAGTCGGGGATGACCGGAATCGTGATGTGCGTGGCGGTGCTCGCGGCGGCGAGTGCCTTCGGAGTGCTGCATCGGCGGCGGAGTGGGAGAGTGCGCGTGCGCGGGCGCGACGACGGAAAGCGGCTCGGCGCCGCCGAACTGGGCGAGAGCCTCGGCGAGCGGGCGACACTCGTCCAGTTCTCCAGCGCCTTCTGCGCGCCCTGCCGGGCCACCCGCCGCGTCCTCGGAGAGGTGGCCGGTGTCGTCCCCGGTGTCACCCACGTCGAGATCGACGCCGAGGAGCACCTGGACCTCGTACGCAGGCTCGACATCCTCAAGACGCCCACCGTGCTGGTGCTCGACGCCGACGGGCGGATCGTGCGGCGGGCGACCGGGCAGCCGCGCAAGGAAGAGGTCATCGCGGCGCTGGGGGAGGCCGTTTGAGGCCACCGGGGTATCCGATATCACCGCTGACGGTGCGTTCGGTGACGCATCTCCCAGATGGCGGAAGCCACTTGACTGCGCCCGCCATCTATCGTCAGCCTGACCCTATGCCTCCGGAACTCCTTCTCCACGCGCGCGTCCACGTGGACCTCCTGCGCACCGCGAGCGCGCGCTGTCCGGGTCGTTGAGCAGTCACCGCCCAGCTCACCGCCTCCCGCAGAAGGACAAGTCCATGACGGCCACGCCCGCTCTCGGTACCGCTCAGTCCATCGTTCCCGCCTCTCCCGACCTCCTGCGCTCCGTTTTCCGGCAGCACGCGGCCGGTGTCGCCGTGATCACCGCCCGGGGGAGCGCCGGTCCCGTCGGCTTCACCGCGACCTCCCTCGCGTCCGTCTCCGCCGAACCCCCGCTCGTCTCCTTCGGCATCAGCACCGGCGCCTCCAGTTGGCCCGCGATATCAGGGGCCGACCATGTCGGCGTGCACATACTCGGCGAGCACCAGCACGAGCTGGCCGCGACCTTCGCCCGCAGCGGCGCCGACCGGTTCGGCGCGCCCACCGTCTGGCGTGAGGGCCCCGAAGGGGTTCCCGTCCTCGACGGCGTCCTCGCCTGGCTGGTGTGCCGGCCTGTCGCGCGGGTACCGGCCGGGGACCACCGGGTCGTGCTGGCCGAGGTCGTGCTGGGTGATCCCGCGGGTCCTGGACGGCCGTTGCTCTATCACCAGGGCCGCTTCAACGGGCTTCGAGACTGACCGACAGTGATCGACCGGTCGGTACAATGTGATTTCGGCGACACTGCGGGGCTGCCGGGTTCCGGTTACGCTGCGTTGCGAAGGTCACACGTCAAAGCGCTTGCTCAGTGGACGCCGAGTGGGTGTACTGGCGAGTAATATTTCGTTGGGAGCGCGGGTCGCCCCCATCGGGATCTGCCGCTTTGAGGCGCCTATGCTGCCTGCAGGAAGGCAGCCCGGAACAGACGATGCAGTAGGAGAGCCGGCGTGAGCTTGAGGATCGTTGTCACTGTGAAGTACGTGCCCGACGCCACTGGCGACCGGCACTTCGCCGATGACCTGACCGTCGACCGTGACGACGTGGACGGTCTGCTCTCGGAGCTCGACGAGTACGCGGTCGAGCAGGCGCTGCAGATCGCCGGCGAGGCAGACGACGCGGAGATCACGGTCCTGACCGTCGGCCCCGAGGACGCCAAGGACGCGCTGCGCAAGGCCCTGTCGATGGGCGCGGACAAGGCGATCCACGTCGAGGACGACGACCTGCACGGCACCGACGCCATCGGCACCTCCCTGGTGCTGGCCAAGGCGATCGAGAAGGCCGGCTTCGACCTGGTCATCTCCGGCATGGCCTCCACCGACGGCACCATGGGCGTCGTACCGGCGCTGCTCGCCGAGCGTCTGGGCGTCCCGCAGGTCACCCTGCTCTCCGAGGTCTCCGTCGAGGACGGTGTCGTCAAGGGCCGTCGCGACGGCGACTCCGCCTCCGAGCAGTTGGAGGCGTCCCTGCCGGCCGTCGTGTCGGTCACCGACCAGTCGGGCGAGGCGCGTTACCCGTCCTTCAAGGGCATCATGGCCGCCAAGAAGAAGCCGGTGGCGGCCTGGGACCTGTCCGACCTCGACCTGGAGGCCGAGGAGGTCGGTCTGGACGGCGCGTACACGGTGGTCGACTCCGCGACCCAGCGCCCGGCGCGCACGGCCGGCACGATCGTCAAGGACGAGGGCGAGGGCGGCAAGCAGCTCGCCGAGTTCCTCGCGGGCCAGAAGTTCATCTAGGCCCCGTCCGGGGCTCGTGCCGAGCCCCGACTCGCTGACCGCCCCTCATCTTCCGCAAGCAGGAGAGTAGAAGTCCCATGGCTGAAGTTCTCGTCTACGTCGATCACGTGGACGGCGCCGTCCGCAAGCCCACCCTGGAGCTGCTGACCCTCGCCCGCCGCATCGGCGAGCCCGTCGCCGTCGCCCTGGGTGCCGGCGCCGCCGACACCGCCTCCGTCCTCGCCGAGCACGGCGCGGTCAAGGTCCTCACCCACGAGGCCGCCGAGTACGCCGACTACCTGGTCGTCCCGAAGGTCGACGCCCTGCAGGCCGCGTACGACGCTGTCTCCCCGGCCGCCGTGCTGGTGCCGTCCTCCGCCGAGGGCAAGGAGATCGCCGCCCGCCTCGCGCTGCGCATCGGCTCCGGCATCATCACCGACGCCACCGACCTGGAGGCCGGCGACGAGGGCCCGGTGGCCACGCAGTCCGCGTTCGCCGCGTCCTTCACCACCAAGTCCCGTGTCCCCAAGGGCACCCCGGTCATCACGGTCAAGCCGAACTCGGCCGCCGTCGAGGCCGCCCCGGCCGCCGGCGCGGTCGAGGCCCTCGCCGTCACCTTCTCCGCCCAGGCCACGGGCACCAAGGTCACCGCGCGCACCCCGCGCGAGTCGACCGGCCGTCCGGAGCTGACCGAGGCCGCGATCGTCGTCTCCGGCGGCCGTGGCGTCAACGGCTCGGAGAACTTCCCGATCATCGAGGCGCTCGCCGACTCCCTCGGTGCGGCTGTCGGCGCCTCACGCGCCGCGGTGGACGCGGGCTGGTACCCGCACACCAACCAGGTCGGCCAGACCGGCAAGTCCGTCTCGCCGCAGCTCTACATCGCCAACGGCATCTCGGGCGCCATCCAGCACCGTGCCGGTATGCAGACCTCGAAGACGATCGTGGCGGTCAACAAGGACGCCGAAGCCCCCATCTTCGACCTCGTCGACTACGGTGTCGTCGGCGACCTCTTCGACGTCGTCCCCCAGCTCACCGAGGAGATCAACACCCGCAAGGGCTGAGCCTTCTGAGTCCTTCGAGGCCCCCGTGACCGCACGACCGGTCACGGGGGCCTCGGGTCATCCGAGGGTCAGCGAGGCCTGCACCGGCAGATGGTCGCTCGGGTACATCCCGTCGACGGAGAACGTGTTTATCGCCGCCCAGTGCGTGGTCACCCCGGGCGAGGTCAGGATCCAGTCGATGCGCCTGCCGTCGGGTCTGGGCGCCCGGTAGGCGGGGGCCGTCCCATACGCCGGGCTACGGGAAGCCGCCGCGTCCCAGGTGTCCACGAGCCCGTTGTCCAGCATCAGGTCGTACACCCGGTTGTCGTGGGCGGCCGCGTTGAAGTCGCCGGTGACGACGACCGGCGTCGACGGGTCCCAGCCGGCGATCGTCTCGCCGATGAGCTTCGCGGAGCGCTCCCGGGCGTACTGGCTGACGTTGTCCAGATGGGTGTTGAGGACGTAGAACTCCCGCCCTCCGTCGGCGAGATCGGCGAACTTCACCCAGGTCACCATGCGCAGCCAGTCCGCCTTCCAGGTGTTGGAAGCGATCGTGTACGGGGTGTCGGACAGCCAGAAGTGATCGAACTCGATCGGGTCGAGTCTGCGGGTGTCGTAGAAGACCGCCATGAACTCGTCCTTGCTGCCGCCCCCTCGGCCGGTGCCGATCCAGTCGTAGTGCTCGCCGAGATCCTTCTCGATCATGCGTACCTGCTGATAGAGCCCCTCCTGGGTGCCGATGATGTGGGGTCGCTCGCGGCGCAGCAGCTCCCGCATCACCGGGCGGCGCACGGACCAGCGCGGTGTCTTGTCGACGACGGTCGCGAAGCGCACGTTGAACGTCATGACGTTCAGGGCGCCCGCGTGCTCGCCGGCGGACGCCGGTTTCGATGAGCCCGCTGTGGTCAACAGCGGCACGGCGATGGCGGCGGCCACCGCGGACTTGAGTCCGTGGCGACGCGTCACTCCGACCTCTTTCGGCACGCGATCTCCTCCCCTTCGGAGTCAGGATGAACCTTGCCTACTGAATACGGAAGAAGATGCCGGGTCGGCAGTGATCAGGGGGAGAGCTTGGGGAATCCCACTTCGAGACGGTGTTGACCGGCGTGAAGATCGGCAGTTAGCTTCGTTATACGGATTGTTGATTCCGTAATGCGGAAAGTGGAGGATTTGGGATGGGCCAGGGCCAGCAGGAGAAGGTCGCGACGAGCCTCGCGGGTGCCGTCAGCGAGGGGATCAGCGCCTCCCTCGCCCCGGTCGACGCGGAGCTGGAGCGCCGCTACCCCGGAGACCCCGGCACCCGCCAGCCCGTCCACACCGTGTACGTCCCCGGGGACGCGTTCGCCGCCGACACCATCCGCTCCTGGGGCGACCAGGCCCTCGCCGCCCTCGACGAACACGCCCCGGACGCCGCTTCCTTCGCAGTCGTCCTCGGTCTGTCCGACGACCTCGCCGAACCCGTCCACGACCGGGTCCGAGCCAAGCTCGAACGCGAGCCGATCGAAGATCTGCGCGTCGACTTCGAGGACGGCTACGGCCCGCGCCCGGATGCCGAGGAGGACGAGACGGCGGCCCGCGCGGCCCGTCTGATCGCCGAGGCGTACGACAAGGGCACGGCCGCCCCGTACATGGGCATCCGTATGAAGTGCATGGAGGCACCGGTGCGTGACCGGGGCATCCGCACCCTCGACATCTTCCTGACCGGTCTGATGGAGGCCGGCGGACTGCCCGAGGGGCTGGTACTCACCCTTCCCAAGGTGACGTACGCCGAGCAGGTCACCGCCATGGTCAGGCTCCTGGAGGAGTTCGAGAAGGCGCGCGGTCTCACGCCCGGCCGGATCGGTTTCGAGATCCAGATCGAGACCAGCCAGTCCATCCTCGCCACCGACGGCACAGCCACGGTCGCCCGGCTGATCCAGGCCGCCGAGGGCCGCGCCACCGGCCTGCACTACGGCACCTTCGACTACAGCGCCTGCCTGGGCGTCTCCGCCGCCCACCAGGCCAGCGACCACCCGGCTGCCGACCACGCCAAGGCGATCATGCAGGTCGCGGCGGCGGGCACCGGCGTGCGCGTCTCGGACGGCTCCACCAACGTCCTGCCGGTCGGCCCGACCGAGCAGGTCCACGCGGCCTGGCGCCTGCACTACGGTCTCACCCGCCGCGCCCTGTCCCGCGCCTACTACCAGGGCTGGGACATGCATCCCCGGCACATCCCGACCCGGTACGCGGCCGTCTTCGCCTTCTACCGCGAGGGCTACGCACAGGCCGCGGCCCGCCTCTCCCGCTACGCCAACCGCACCGGCGGCGACGTCATGGACGAGCCCGCCACCGCCAAGGCCCTCAGCGGCTATCTGCTGCGCGGCCTGGACTGCGGCGCCCTGGACGTCAGGGAGGTGACCCGGGCGACGAACGGCCTGACCCGGGCCGACCTGGACGGCTTCGCGCGGCCAGTGCCCGTCAGGCGCGCCGAATAGACGAAGGCGAGCGGGGCGAATGGAGGAGCGTCTGGCTGCAGAAGGGCGCCCGCCGCAGAGCGGCTGATGTCACCGCAGCCCCGCGTCTCCGCATGATCCGCCGGACAGGACCTGAGAAGTACCGACCTCCCAGCGTCGGCCAGGAAGCGCCCTTGTCACAACAGCGGCCAACGGTCTCCCGCTGTCACACCCGCCCCGTAATCTGTACGAACGCACGAGTGGTCACAGGAACGGGGCAGCGGTGTCTTCGGCGGAGCACGGACAGACGGCCGGACAGCCGGAAGAGCAGCCGGCAGAACGGGCGGTGGACGGGACGACCGGGACCGGTCGTCTGCTGGCCGGCCGCTACCGGGTCGTGGACCGGCTCGGGCGCGGCGGCATGGGCGTCGTCTGGCGTGCGGTCGACGAGGTCCTCGGCCGTGAGGTCGCCGTCAAGGAACTGCGCACGTTCACGGACGCCGGCGCGCCCGAACTGGCCGCCCTGCGGCTGCGGATGCAGCGCGAGGCCCGCGCGGCGGCCCGAATCCGCCACCGCGGAGTGGTCGCCGTGCACGATGTCGCCGAGATCGACGGCCGCCCCCTGATCGTCATGGAACTGGTGGACGGCCGTTCCCTGGACGATGTCCTGCACGAGCGCGGCACCCTGGACCCGCGCGAGGCCGCCGGGATCGGCGCCCAGGTCATGGACGCGCTGGCCGCCGCCCACCGCGTCGGCGTCCTGCACCGTGACGTGAAGCCCGGCAACATCCTGCTGGAGCCCTCGGGCCGGGTCGTCCTGACGGACTTCGGCATCGCCACGATGGAGGACCCGGGCGACGGCTCGACCACGAACCTCACCCGCAGCGGCGAACTCGTGGGCTCCCTGGACTACCTGGCCCCCGAACGGGCCCAGGGCAACGCCCCCGGCCCCGCCTCCGACATCTGGGCCCTGGGCGCCACGCTGTACGCGGCGGTCGAGGGCACGTCGCCCTTCCGCCGTACGTCGACCTGGTCCACGCTCACCGCGATCGTGGCCGAACCTCTCCCGGACCCCCGCCAGGCCGGTGCCCTGGGCCCGATCCTGCGACAGCTGATGGCCAAGGGGCCGGAGGACCGCCCGGACGCGGAGACGGCGCGCGGACTGTTGGAGGCGGTGGCGTCGGCCACGAGCGGTGCCACGGACACGAGCGGTACGACGGACACGCCCACGACGGGGCTGCGACTGTCCGGGGCGCCTGGGGCCGGGGTGCCTGAGGCAGGGCAGGGTGAGGCGGCGGAGTCCGGCGCGCCTCTGGTGCCGGCGGGGTTCGGCCCCGCCGAGCAGGCGCTGCCCGCCACCGAAGCCGCACAGCAGGCGCCCCCAGGCTTCGGCCCGCCCGAGCCGATGACATCCGGAACGCCCGGTTTCGGCCCCGCCGGCCCCTCGGCCGCCCCCGGCGCACCGGACCCCGGCCACCTCGCGGCCCCGACCACCTTCTCCACCCCGGCGCCCGCCTCCGCCCAACCCCGCCGCAGGGGACGCGCGTTGCTCGCCGCCGCGGCCGTCACCGTGGTCCTCGCCGCCGCCGGAGTCACCGTGGCGCTGGTCGGTGACGGGGCCGAGAGCGAGGCGAGCGACCGGCCGGTGGCGTCGGAGGGCAGCAGCGCCGACGCGGCGCCCTCCACGGGCACCGGCCGGGCCGACCTGGACCTCTCCACGAGCCCCACGCCCACTGCCAAGGGCGACGGGAAGTCACCGTCCCCGACGACGGTGCCAGGCAAGGGGGACGGCACCGAGCCCGGGGACAAGGCGACCCCGGACCCCTCGAAGACGTCCGGAAGCGGCACGACGGCCGGCGGCACCTCGGGCGGTACCTCGGGCGACACCGGAACCGGGACGACCGGAGGTTCGGGCACCACCGGGGGAGCAGGGACAACCGGAGGAACCGGCACCACCGGCGGGAGCAGCGGGAGTAGCGGGAGCACTACAAGCGGTGGCGCGACCCCCGCCCCCGACCCCGCGTGCGAGTCGACAGGCGACGGCAAGTACAACTGCACGGTCTGGCGCACCGCCAAGTCGTACACCGCGTCCGGCACCGAGGTCGGGGTCCTCAACGCGGGCACCAACTACTTCTACTGCCAGCAGAATCTGGGCCGGCGCGAGACATACGGCGAGTGGACGAACGTCTGGTGGGCGAAGACCGACGACGACAGCGGCAACGCCGGCGTCTACGTCAGCGACGTCTATCTCAAGGGCGGCGACAACGACGCCCCGGTGCCCGGACTCCCGGTCTGCTGAGCCCCTACGTACGGTTCCAGCCCGGACGCGATCACCAGCCCCTCCGTCGCGAACAGCCGGGTACCGCGCTCGCACCGGTCCCGGTCGAAGCGGGCCCGGGCGCAGAACTCCTCGGGCGTGCCGCCGAACAGGTCCCTCAACGCCGGTGACCCGTCCAGGAGTTCGGTGAGCAGCTGGTGTTCTCCCGGATGCCGGCGCGGACTTCCGGACCCGTCGTGCAGCACTCCGCGCCGGTTGATGTACGCGTACACGCCGGGGAGCCGCTCGCCGGACTCCAACTCGACGCTCACCGCGGGGGAGGGGAGCCAGGCGCGGTCGTACGGGCCTGCGGGTACCGGTACTCCCTCGCTGGCGTCGATGACGGCGAGCTGGTTCGCGTCGAGCCAGGTGATGAACAACTCTCGTACGTTTCCGGGGGCGTTGAAGGGCGATGCGGAGACGTACCCCAGCCTGCTCACATGGGCCGAGACACCGACATCGATCCCGGTGACCAGGGCCCGGGTCATCGGGAGCGGCTCGCTGATGTCGTACTGCGCCATCTTGTGCCGCAGCTGACCTGGGCAGGCGTTGGACCCGACGGCCAGGACAGGCAGGCGGTCGGGGAAGAGGAGGGCGAGGTCGGGCGGCGGGCCGACGGGGAGCGGGAGGAAGCGGTCGCCGTCCAGGATCCCGGACTCGGTCGGCCACACGCCCGGATAGGTGAGCGGGTGCTCGCGGGGGGCCTCGGCGAGGCCGAGGGACTCGAGTGTGGGCATCTCTGTCTACGTCTCAGTCCGCCGGCGGGAGTTCCCCCGACCCCCGGCTGATCAGGCGGGTCGGGAGTTCGATGCGCTCCGGAGTGAGCAGTGTGCCGTCCAGTTGGCGGAAGAGGCGTTCGGCGGCCGTACGACCGAGTTGGGCCGCGTCCTGGGCGACGACGGTGACGCCCGGCTGGAGCAGGTCGGCGAGTTCGAAGTCGTCGAAGCCCACGAGGGCGACGGGCCGGCGCTGCTCGTTGAGGACCCGGACGACCGTGACCGTCACCCGGTTGTTGCCCGCGAAGATCGCCGTGACCGGAGACGGTCCGGTGAGCATCTCCTCGGCCGCGCGGCGCACCCGTTCCGGGTCGGTGACGCCGAGCGACATCCACGCGCCCTCGACCGGTATGCCGGCGTCCTCCATCGCGGCGCGGTAGCCGCGAAGTCGCTCGGCGGCGGTGTGGATGCGGGGCATGTCGCCGATGAAGCCGATCCGGCGGTGGCCGTGCGAGATCAGGTGGGCCACACCGTCGCGCGCGCCGCCGAAACTGTCCGACAGGACGACATCGGCGTCGATCTGCCCGGCCGGCCGGTCCACGAACACCGTGGCGACGCCCGCCTTCAACTCGGGCTCCAGATAACGGTGGTCGTCACCGGCCGGAATGATCACCAGCCCGTCCACGCGCCGCGCACACAGTGCCAGCACCAACTCCTGCTCGCGGTCCGGGTCCTCGGCGCTCGACCCGTTGATCAGCAGGGCGCCGTGCGCCCGGGCGATCTCCTCGACCGCCCGGCTCAGGGGGCCGTAGAACGGGTCGGCGAGGTCCTCCAGGACGAGGCCGATACTCGCCGTACTGCCTTTGCGCAGCACCCGCGCGCTGTCGTTGCGGCGGAATCCCAGCGCGTCGATCGCTTCCTGCACGCGGCGCTCGGTCTCCGGGGTCACCCCCGGTTCGGCGTTGACGACACGCGAGACCGTCTTCAGACCGACCCCCGCGCGCGCGGCCACGTCCTTCATGGTCGGACGGTTGCCGTAGCGGTTCTCCGGGCGGCGGGCGGTGTCGGCCACGATGCGCTGTCCTGTCCTGTCGTCCACGGGATGACGGCGGTCCACGGCGATCCACTGCGAGGCTCCGGACCATGTTGCGCCCGGGGGATGCGTCGTCCCTGGTTGTGTATGAGGATGTGGCGTCGAGCATAGAGCCTGGACAACGTTGTCAGATGCAGGGGACACTGTCCACCACTATCTCCGGCCTGCGCCCCCACAATCAGACCGGCCTGCCCCTTTTTGCCATGGTTGACAGGGAGATCTGACACTGATGCACACCGACCTCGTGGCAGCGCTCGACATCGGCGGCACCAAGATCGCCGGAGCGCTGGTGGACGGCCACGGCCGGATCCTGCTGCGCGCACAGCGCCCGACGCCCGCGCGGGAGGACGGCGAGACCGTGATGCGGGCCGTCGAGGAGGTCCTCGCCGAGCTGACCGGCGCCCCGCTGTGGGGACGCGCGACAGCCGTCGGTATCGGCAGCGCGGGACCGGTGGACGCGTTGGCGGGCACGGTGAGCCCGGTGAACGTGCCCGGCTGGCGCGGCTATCCACTCGTCGCACGTGTCCGGGCCGCGACCGGTGGCCTGCCCGTCGAACTGATCGGCGACGGCGTGGCGATCACGGCGGCCGAACACTGGCAGGGCGCCGCCCGCGGCCACGACAACGCGCTGTGCATGGTCGTCTCGACCGGTGTCGGCGGCGGCCTGGTCCTCAACGGGCGACTGCACCCCGGCCCCACCGGCAACGCGGGCCACATCGGGCACATCAGCGTCGAGCTGGACGGTGACCCGTGCGCCTGCGGCTCCCGCGGCTGCGTGGAGCGCATTGCCAGCGGCCCCAACATCGCGCGCCGCGCACTGGCGAACGGCTGGCAGCCGGGCCCCGAGGGCGACATCTCGGCCGCCGCTGTGGCCGAGGCGGCGCGGGCCGGCGACCCGGTCGCCGTCGCCTCGTTCGAGCGCGCGGCCCAGGCGCTCGCTGCGGGCATCGCCGCCACCGCGACCCTCGTGGAGATCGACGTCGCCGTGATCGGCGGCGGCGTGGGCAAGGCCGGGGACATCCTGTTCACGCCCCTGCGCGCGGCGCTGAAGACCTACGCGACCCTGTCGTTCGTCCAGCACCTGGAGGTCGTACCGGCGCAGATGGGCACGGACGCGGGCCTGGTGGGCGCGGCAGCGGCGGCGCTGACGCGCAGGGCGGCCGACCCGGCTGAGGCGAGCGTCTGAGAGCCACGAGCCGGTCGCCTGTTCCGGCGCGGGAAGCCGGTGAAGTGACGCGACCGGCAGGACCTCCTGGCGCAGCCGCGGTGCCGGGACCCGGCCGCGCCAGGAGGTCCTTCATTCCGCGCGATGTCAGGCCGGCAGGGCGCCGAGCTGGCGCAGTTGCGCGAGGACGTCGACGACGCCCCGGATCTCGGCGATCCTCCCGTCGGCGAAGCGGACGATGAAGATCTCGCTGTAGGCGACGGTCCGTCCGGTCGGCGACAGGCCCTGGTACTCGCCCCGGTGGGTCCCGGTCACCGTGTTCCTGGAGGCGACCTTGTCGCCTTCCGCGACCGTCTCCTCGACGGTGACGTGAATGTCGGGGAACGCGCGCAGGAGCACCTCCCACACCCGCTTCAGGGCCTCCGCTCCCGTCGCGCCCATCGGTACCGGCGCGTGGAAGAGCACGTCCGGTGCGACGAGCTCGTCGATGGCCTTCGAGATGATGTCCGGGTCGCCGCTGTTCACGGCGGAGTGGAGGCGGTTGAGAGTCGCTGTGTTGCTGGTTGCCCCGGCTGTCGACATGCTGTTGCTCCTCTGGTCTGCGGACGGTGCCTCAGAAGTAGGACGATGCGGCCGCCGGGAATGTGACGCGATACGCGAACGCCGTGACCCCCGCCCCGGTTCGGCAGTTGAACCGGGCATGAAGAAGCGCAGCATGCTCGCCATCGCCTCCCTCGCCACCGGGTTCGTCGTCGCGGCGATCACCCCCTCCCACGGTCTCGGGGCCGACGCCCTCGGTGATCTGAGCGTGGACGACACGCTCAGCACTCTCGACCACACCGTCGCCAGCGACAGCCTGGCCGTGGACGAGGACGCGCTGGGAGGCGACAGCATCAACGGCTGACGAGCCGGAAGTTGTCCGAGTGGCGCCGGTGTCCCGTGTGACGGGGCACCGGCGCCACTGTGTCGGCGCCCTCAACTGGATCTGGTTTCCGTGGCAGGGTGGAACGGGCAAGCCTCAGGGGTCCAACAGAAGAGGGGGAAACGTGATCGTCTGGGTCAACGGCGCGTTCGGTGCGGGAAAGACCACCACCGCACGCGAACTGATCGAACTGATCCCGAACAGCACGCTCTTCGACCCCGAGGTCATCGGCGGGGCACTCGCACAACTGCTGCCGCCCAAGCGCCTCGCCGAGGTCGGCGACTTCCAGGCCCTGCCGATCTGGCGGCGGCTCGTCGTGGACACCGCGGCCGCCATGCTCGCAGAGCTCGGCGGCACCCTCGTGGTGCCCATGACACTCCTTCGTCAGGAGTACCGTGACGAGATCTTCGGGGGTCTCGCCGCCCGCCGGATCACGGTCCGGCATGTGCTCCTAGCCCCGGCGGAAACGATCCTGCGCGAACGAATAGCCACCCGGGAGGTCCCACCGGACCTCCCGGACGCAGAGATACGCGTACGGCAGTGGTCGTACGACCAGATAGAGCCGTACCGGACGGCGCTCGCCTCGTGGCTCACCGCCGACGCGCACCCGGTCGACACCAGCGCCCTCACCCCGTACGAGACGGCCGTACGGATCGCCGAAGCCGTCAGCGCCGGGACCGCGCCGGTGTGCGACATCGTGCAGACCCCGGAACCCACCGGCGAGACGGTGGCCTCCGGGGTCCTGCTCTTCGACGAGCAGGACCGGGTCCTGCTCGTCGACCCCACCTACAAGGCCGGCTGGGAGTTCCCCGGCGGCGTCGTCGAGCGGGGCGAGGCACCCGCGCGCGCGGGCATCCGTGAGGTCGCCGAGGAGACGGGCATCCACCTCACCGACGTACCCCGGCTCCTCGTCATCGACTGGGAGCCGCCCGCGCCCCCCGGCCACGGCGGGCTGCGCCTCCTCTTCGACGGCGGCCGGCTCGACAGTGCCGAGGCCACGCAAGTGTTGCTGCCCGGCCCCGAACTGCGGGGCTGGCGCTTCGTCACCGAGGAGGAGGCCGCCGGCCTGCTCCCTCCCGTCCGCTACGAGCGCCTGCGCGGGGCGCTGCGGGCGCGCGAGCGGGGCGCCGCCCTCTATCTGGAGGCGGGGGTGGCGGTGGGACAGGCCGAGGTGGAGTAGCGGTTCCGGACGGGCTCAGGAGGCGGCGTAGTTCCGGAGGAACAGGGCCTCTGTCACCGACAGGCGCTCCAGTTCCTCCGGGGACACGCTCTCGTTCACCGCGTGGATCTGGGCCTCCGGCTCGCTCAGGCCGATCAGCAGGATCTCGGCCTGCGGGTAGAGCGACGCGAGCGTGTTGCAGAGGGGGATCGAGCCGCCCTGGCCGGCGTACTGCATCTCCTCGCCCGGATACGCGACCGCCATGGCCTCGGCCATCGCCGCGTACGCAGGGCTGGCGGTGTCGGCGCGGAACGGCTGGCCCTGGCCGATCTGCTCCATGCTCACCCGCGCGCCCCACGGCGTGTGCGCCGTCAGATGCGCCTCCAGGAGCTTGGTCGCCGCCGCCGCGTCCACGCCCGGCGGCACCCGCAGGCTGACCAGCGCGCGGGCGCTCGCCTGCACGGACGGGGTGGCGCCGACCACCGGCGGGCAGTCGATGCCCAGGACCGTGACCGCCGGGCGCGACCAGATCCGGTCGGCGACCGGGCCGGAGCCGATCAGCTCCACTCCGTCGAGCACCTTGGCGTCCGTGCGGAACTGCTCCTCGTCGTACTGGAGCCCGTCCCACGACGCCTCGTCCGTCAGCCCGTCGACCGTCGTCGAACCGTCCTTTGCCCGCAGCGAGTCGAGTACGCGGATCAACGCACCCAGCGCGTCGGGCGCGGCCCCGCCGAACTGGCCCGAGTGGAGGTTGCCCTCAAGGGTGTCGATGCGGACCCGCAGCATGGTCATGCCGCGCAGGGTCGAGGTGACCGTCGGCAGACCGACCCGGAAGTTGCCTGCGTCGCCGATGACGATCGTGTCGGCGGCGAGCAGCTCCGGGTGTTCCTCGGCGTACCGCTGCAGCCCGCCCGTGCCCATTTCCTCCGAACCCTCGGCGATCACCTTGACGTTGACCGGGACGCCGCCGTTCGCCTGGAGGGCGCGCAGCGCGAGCAGGTGCATGATGACGCCGCCCTTGCAGTCGGCGGCGCCGCGCCCGTACCAGCGGCCGTCGCGCTCGGTCAGCTCGAACGGCGGGCTCACCCAGCCGGCCTCGTCGAGCGGCGGCTGCACGTCGTAGTGGGCGTAGAGGAGGACGGTCTTCGCGCCCTCGGGGCCGGGCAGGAAGCCGTACACCGACTGTGTGCCGTCGGGGGTGTCGAGCAGGGCCACGTCCTGGAACCCGTCGGCGCGCAGCGCGTCGGCGACCCAGTTCGCGGCGGCCTCGCTCTCGCTCCTCGGGAACTGCTCGAAGTCCGCCACCGACTTGAACGCCACCAGTTCGGTGAGCTCCGCCCGGGCCCTCGGTATGAGGGAGGCGACGGTCTCGGCGACCGGATTCGAGGACATGGGCACGCTCCTTGTGGGTGCGACGTTGTAGCGAGAGAAGTCCTGTGATCCTCCCACAGCGGACTGTGGCGACGCCCGCCGTAGGATGCGGAGGAACAGGTGCGGCAGGCGGATGGATCAGGAGCAGCAGACCATCGTGAGCAGCGAGAACTCTTCGGCGGACGACGTGGCGCAGGTGTGGGACGTCGTTGTGGTGGGCGCGGGACCCGCGGGGGCTTCGGCCGCATATGCGGCGGCAGTCGCGGGCCGCAGTGTGCTGTTGCTGGAGAAAGCGGAACTGCCGCGCTACAAGACGTGCGGCGGTGGGATCATCGGGCCTTCGCGGGACTCCCTGCCGCCCGGTTTCGAACTGCCCTTCCAGGACCGGGTGCACGCGGTCACGTTCTCCAACAACGGCCGCTTCACCCGCACCCGCCGCTCCAAGCAGATGCTCTTCGGCCTGATCAACCGGCCGGAGTTCGACCAGCAGCTCGTCGAGCACGCCCAGAAAGCGGGCGCCGAGCTGCGTACGGGCGTCACCGTGACGCGGGTCGAGCAGCACGGCTCGGCGGTGCCGGACCGGCGGACGGTCGCCGTCGTCCTGCAGGGCGGCGAGACCGTGCTCGCTCGCGCGGTCGTGGGCGCGGACGGCAGCGCCAGCCGCATAGGAGCACACGTCGGGGTGAAACTCGACCAGGTGGATCTCGGCCTGGAGGCGGAGATCCCGGTGCCTCAGACCGTCGCCGAGGACTGGCAGGGGCGGGTGCTCATCGACTGGGGCCCGATGCCGGGCAGTTACGGCTGGGTGTTCCCCAAGGGGGACACACTGACGGTGGGCGTGATCTCGGCGCGTGGTGAGGGCGCGGCCACGAAGCGGTACCTGGAGGACTTCATCGCCCGGCTGGGACTGGCCGGCTTCGAACCGAGCATCTCCTCCGGCCATCTGACGCGCTGCCGCGCCGACGACTCGCCGCTCTCCCGCGGCCGGGTGCTGGTGTGCGGGGACGCGGCGGGCCTGCTGGAGCCGTGGACCCGCGAGGGCATCTCGTTCGCGCTGCGCTCGGGGCGGCTCGCGGGGGAGTGGGCCGTACGGATCGCGGAGGCGAACGATGCCGTGGACACGCGCCGTCAGGCCCTGAACTACGCGTTCGCGATCAAGGCGGGGCTCGGCGTCGAGATGGCCGTCGGCCGGAGCATGCTGAAGGCGTTCGAGCGGCGCCCCGGCATCTTCCACGCTGCCCTGACCGGCTTCCGCCCCGCGTGGAACGCCTTCCGGGACATCACGCGCGGCTCCACCTCACTCGGCGAACTGGTGCGCAGCCACCCCATGGCCGGGCGCGCCCTGACCGTGCTCGACAGGCCCTGAACGCCGTACAGGTCCTGCGGAGTGTTCACGGCTTGACGGTGATCCGGAAGACGGGGTGCTTCGGCGCGGCGGCGAGCAGTTCCTCGTCGGTGGAGTTCACGTCGACGTCGCCGAAGAAGCGCCCTACCTCCCAGCCCCACTTCTTGAGGTAGGTGCGCAGTACGACCGGCTTCTCCGCGTCGGGCAGCTCGACCGCGGTGAACTCCTGGACGCGGCGGCCGACCTTGAGCCGTCCGCCGCCGGCGGCGCGCATGTTCCGCACCCATTCGGAGTGGCCGCGCGCCGAGACGAGGTACGGGCCGCCCTCGTACGGGAGCGGGTTGACGGGCACCCCGCGCCATTCGCCGCTCTTGCGGCCGAGTACGGAGAGTTCGGCGGTGCCCATGAGGCTGACGCCGTGGCGTGCGAGCCATCCGATGAACCCGTTCATGGCCTTGTCGAACGCCTTGGGCTTCACGTAGTGGGCTGACGACGACGGCATGGTGTCCTCCTGGACTTCTGGAACCGGAACCCTGGCATCAGGGAACGCGGGAGCACTGCTTGCGAGAGCACTGCTCTCGCTTGAGAGCAGTCTGCCGGAGATCGGTGATCCAAAGCAAGAGCACTGCTCTCTTTTTAGTTCAGTGCTCTCGTTTGTGTGCACTGCTCTGAAAACATGGAACACTCGCATCCATGAGCAGTGCACAAGGAGCCCGCGCCCGCGCCCGGATCGAAGTCACCTCGGCGATCAAGGACGAGGCACGCAGACAGCTCGCGGCGGAAGGCGCCGCCAGACTCTCCCTGCGGGCCGTCGCCCGCGAGCTCGGCGTGGTCTCCTCCGCGCTGTACCGCTACTTCCCCAGCCGTGACGACCTGCTGACCGCTCTCATCATCGACGCCTACGACTCCATGGGCGAGACCGCGGAGGCCGCCCACGCCGCCGTCGCGGGCACCGGATCGCTGCGGCGCTGGGTCACGGTGTGCGAGGCGGTGCGCGGCTGGGCGCTCGCCCATCCCCACGAGTACGCGCTGATCTACGGTTCGCCGGTCCCCGGCTACAAGGCGCCCGACACGACGGTGCCGTCCGCCTCCCGCGTCGGCCTGCTGCTGAGCGCCATCGTGCGCGACGCCCACCGTGGCGTCGGCGTTGCGAGGACCCCGATCCCCGCCGAACTGCGCCCCGAGGCCGAGCGGTTGGGCGCCGACCTCGCCCCCGACCTGCCGCCGGAGGTGGCGGTGGCGCTCGTCGCGGCCTGGGCCCAGCTGTACGGGCTGATCGGGTTCGAGCTGTTCGGTCAGTTCAACCGGGTGGTGGAGGACCGGGAGACGTTCTTCCGGTATTCCGTGAGCCGGATCGCCCATGGGGTGGGGCTGGTGTTCCCGGAGAAGGAGCAGGAGCAAGGGCGGGTGTAGGAGAGGGGCGGCGGCCCCGGCCGCGTACTCCCCGGGGAGTACGGGTGATCACCTCGCCCGGCGGACGCCGTCGCCGGGCGGTGCCGTCTAGCGTGGCGGACATGGACGAGCAGCGCGTGCGCGGGGGCGGCCCGCCTCGATGGTGGGGGCGTGGTGACGGTGAGGGCGGTGAGGGCCGGCCCGATGCGGACGGGGGCGTCGGCCGGTGGCCCTGGCGGTCCACCGTACTGCTGACCGTCTTCGTGCTCGTCGGCTCGAAGTTCGCCGCCGACCAGCAGGCGGGTGACCGCGCCCACCTGGACCTCTTCGCGCGTGTCCTGCTCGTCGCCGGTTCGGGACTGCTGCTCTGGCGGCAGCGGCGCCCGGTGCTCGTGGTCTTCGGCACCGCCACGGCGGCCATGGTCTATCTCGGCGCGGGATACCCGTACGGGCCGGTGTTCCTGACCGTGGCCCTGGGCTGCTTCAGCGCTGTCGTCGCCGGGCACCGGAAGGCTGCGTGGGCGGCCGTCGGGATGCTCTGGGCCGGGCACGTACTGATCGCGCACTGGCTGTACCGATGGCTTCCGCCGTCCGGGGACAAGGCCGCCTCCTGGGGGCAGGAGATCGTCGTCGCAGCCTGGGTGGTGGCCATCGTGGCGGTCGCCGAGCTGGTCCGGGTACGGCGGGAGCAGTGGGACCGGGAGCGGGCCGAGCGTGCCCAGGCCGCCCGGCGGCGCGCCGACGAGGAGCGGCTGCGGATCGCGCGTGAGCTGCACGACGTACTCGCCCACAGTATTTCGGTCATCAACGTGCAGGCCGGGGTCGGTCTCGCGCTGCTCGACTCCGACCCCGAGCAGGCCCGCACCGCGCTCACCACCATCAAGGCGGCCAGCAAGGAGGCGCTCGGGGAGGTGCGTCAGGTGCTCGACACCCTGCGTACGCCGGGGGACGCGCCGCGCGCTCCGGCGCCCGGTCTTGACCGCCTGTCCGAGCTGGTGGAGCAGGCGGCCGGGGCGGGGCTGACCGTCGAGGTGCGGGGCACGGTCCCGAAGCTGTCGCCGGGTGCCGATCTCGCCGCCTTCCGGATCGTTCAGGAGGCCCTCACCAATGTCGTACGGCACTCCGGTTCGCGCCGCGCGCGCGTGCAGGTCGATGTCGACGAAGCGGACGGCGCCCTGCGGCTGCGCGTCGACGACGACGGGCCCGCGACCGGCGCCGACGCGGGTGGCAGCGGGAACGGGCTGGCCGGGATGCGGGAGCGGGCCGCCGCCCTCGGTGGCACCATCGAGGCGGGGCCGCGCGCGGACGGCGGTTTCCGGGTGCTGGCCGTGCTGCCGATCAGGGTGAAGGAGGACCGGTGATCCGTGTACTGCTCGCCGACGACCAGTCGTTGGTCCGCGCGGGGTTCAGGGCACTGCTCGACGCGCAGCCGGACATCGAGGTGGCCGGCGAGGCCGCCGACGGGGAGGAGGCGCTGCGCGGTGTCCGCGAACTGCGCCCCGATGTCGTCCTGATGGACATCCGGATGCCCGTGCTGGACGGGCTCGCCGCGACCCGGCGGATCACCGGCGACGCGGCGCTGAACGACGTCAGGGTGGTCATGCTGACCACCTTCGAACTCGACGAGTACGTCTTCGAGGCGATCCGCTGCGGTGCCTCCGGCTTTCTGGTGAAGGACACCGAACCGGACGAACTCCTGCGCGCCGTACGGGCGGTGGTCGCGGGTGACGCGCTGCTCTCGCCCGGGGTCACCCGGCGTCTGATCGGCGAGTTCGCCGCCCGCTCGAAGGAACCGGCCGCCGCCGACGCCCTCGCCGCGCTCACCGAGCGGGAGCGGGAGGTGATGGCCCTGGTCGGAATGGGTCTGTCCAACGAGGAGATCGCCCGGCGCCTGGTGGTCAGCCCGCTCACCGCGAAGACCCATGTGAGCCGGACGATGGTCAAGCTGGGCGCCCGGGACCGGGCCCAACTGGTCGTCCTGGCCTACGAGTCGGGGTTGGTCCGGCCAGGCTGGCTCGGCTGATCCCCACCGGCGTCGGCGTTATCGCGGGCGAAGCGGTTCAGCACGCTCACCACCCGCACTGTAAACAGGATGGCGCCCAGGGTCGCCCCTGAGGCGACGAGCGTGCCCTGCACGGCATCCGACAGCGCGAAGACCAATGCCGGACCGGCCACCACCCCGAAGACGACGGCCGCCAGGAACAGGGCGCTGCACAGGGCGTATCCGATCTCCACGGTGACCGCGTCCCGTCGCGCCTGGGAGTCTCGCGCGCGGCCCTGCCCTATGTGTCCCCCGTGGTTGTCCATCCGTCGAGTCAAGCAGGCGGGCGCCCGGCCGGGCAAGCCACCCCGGCCGGGCACGAACGACGGACAGACCCTAGTCGCGGGCCGCCACCCGTTCGGTCACCGTCTCCTCCTGAGGCTGGAGGGACTTCGCGACGACGACGGACCGGCTCGGACGCCGGGTGCGCAGACCGGGGAGCGAGACGAGCAGGCCGACGAGGGCGATGCCCGTCACCACGACCAGCCCGGGCCGGTAGGCGTCGAGGACGGCCTGCGGCGAGGGGTTGTCAGGGGTACCCGCGGTGACGACCGCCGTCACGACGGCCAGGAAGATCGCGCCGCCCACCTGGACCGAGGTGTTCAACAGGCCGGAGACCATGCCCTGTTCGTGGTCGTCGACGCCGTTCGTGGCCTGGATGTTCAGTGAGGGGAAGATCAGCGCGAAGGCCCCGCCGATCAGCAGCATCGACGGCAGGATGAGGGTGGCGTAGCTCGGGTCGAGGCTGACGCGCAGGAACAGGGCGTACCCGGTGATCATCAGCGCGAAGCCCGCCACGATCAGCCGCTGGGTGCCGAACCGGTCGACGATCGCGCCCATCTTCGTCGCGGACAGCGCGACGACCGCACCCGCGGGGAGGAAGGCGAGCGCCGTGTGCAGCGCCGACCAGCCGAGCAGTGACTGCATGTAGATGGTCACCAGGAACTGGAATCCGACATACGAGCCGAAGAGCGTCAGCGCGCCGAGCTGGGCGCGGATCTGGTTGCCGGAGCGCAGCACACCGAGCCGGACGAGCGGCCCGGCGGAGCGCCGCTCGACGCGGACGAAGACGGTCAGCAAGGCGGCCACCGCGAGGAAGGACAGCAGTGTGCGGGCCGATGCCCAGCCGACTTCCGGGGCCTGTACGACGGTGAAGACCAGCAGCAGCATCGAGGCGGTGCCGAGAATCGCGCCGGGGATGTCGTAGCCGTTGTGGTCCTTCTCGCGTTCGCTGCGCGGCAGCAGCTTCAGACCCGCGACCAGGGCGAGCACGGCGACCGGCGCCGGCAGCAGCATGGTGAGGCGCCAACTCGCCTCGGTGAGCAGGCCGGAGAGGACCAGGCCCATCGAGAAGCCGGTGGCCGCGCAGGTGGTGTAGATGGACAGGGCCCGGTTGCGCAGCGGGCCCTCCGCGAAGGTCGTGGTGATGATGGACAGGCCTGCCGGGGCGGTGAATGCGGCGCTGAGCCCCTTGATGAAACGGCTGGCGATCAGCAGC
The DNA here is from genome assembly GCF_036345175.1 of Streptomyces sp. NBC_00576. Lineage (NCBI taxonomy): Bacteria > Bacillati > Actinomycetota > Actinomycetes > Kitasatosporales > Streptomycetaceae > Streptomyces > Streptomyces sp. NBC_00576. The sequence continues at coordinate 10,025,651 of NZ_CP107780.1, forward strand.
GGACCCGAGTCGACGAGCCCGCCGAGCAGCGAGGCGAGCGCGAAGACGCCGAGCGCCACCAGGAACACCTGGCGGCGGCCGAGCAGGTCGGCGGTCCTGCCGCCGAGGAGCAGGAGTCCGCCGTATCCCAGGATGTAGCCGCTGACGATCCATTGCAGCGTCGAGGTGGAGAGGTCGAGTTCGGAGCCGATGGACGGCAGTGCGACACCGACCATCGACACGTCCAGCGCGTCCAGGAACATCGCTGCGCAGAGCACCAGCAGGGTGCCCCACAGGCGGGGAGTCCAGCGTCCGTCGGACGCCGGGGTGTTGAGCGGAGAGGTCATGGCAGAGACAGTACATGCGCATGCATCGAATGCAAACGCATGTAATGCTCGTGCAACAAATGACAGGTCGGCTTCAGACGGCGGACTTCTCCTGCCACAGGGCGGCGAGCGCGGGATCGCCGCTCACGCCGGGAAAGGGCTGCCGGTTCCACAGCGCCAGGTAGAGGGCGGCGGCGGGGCCGGTCACCTCGCAGTCGGCTTCCTGGGCTGCCCGATCCGTGGTTCGCTCGGCCGCAGGCGGCTCCGACGACAGCCGTACGGTCCACACCGCGTCGTCCCTGTCGGTCGCCCGGACGTGCAGTACCCGGGGCTCGTCCGTGCGGACCTGGCTCTTGGCGCGGGCGTGGAAACCGAGCAGCAGTTCGTCGATCCCGTCCGTGGCGAAGTCCGGGGCGAGTGGGGTGGGTGCGGTGGCGAGGGCGGATTCGGCGTCCACGCGGTGGACGGCGGTCTCATGGGCTTGCCGCCGGGCCCAGAACGCGAGCGGTGAGGGGGCCGGCATGAAGCTCCAGCACTCGAGGTCGGGCGGCGCCGAGGCGAGGGTGTCGACGAGGGTGCGATGGCCCTCCCGGAACCAGGTGAGCAGTGCGCTGCCGTCGAGGTCGGGCGGGCCGCCGAAGGGCTGGGGCGACAGATGGCGTTCGGCGACGTGAGAGGTCGCCCAGCGGTGCACGGCGCCCGTGTGCCGCACCAGCTCGCGCACCTGCCAGCCCGGGCAGGTCGGCACCTTCGCGTCGGTCCCCGCCCGCTCGGCGGCGGTGGCGAGCAACTGGCCCTCCGCGTCCAGGATTTCCACGAATCGCGAGGTTTCCATCAAGGATTCCATCAAGGCGTTCTCCATTCGAGAGTGCGGTCGTTCCCTACGTCAGGAACGCTTCGGTGGTTGCCATGAACCGGTCCGCGTCGTCGAGCCACGGGAAGTGTCCGGCGCCAGGCTGGACGACCAGTTCGGCATGCGGGAACAGTCCCGAGAGCTCGGCCATCGCGGGCGGTGGGGAGTTGAGGTCGGCCTCCCCGGCCAGCACGAGGACCGGTGAGGCGAGACGGGCCAGTGCCGCCCGGGTTGCTGCCGGGTCGAAGGCGCCCTCGGCGGCGAAAACGGCCGCTGCGTCGGCGTTGCGCTGCCCGTCCTCCGCGGCCCGGTGCGCGCGGGCAGCCTCGTCCCAACGGCCGTACCAGAAAGGGGCGATGGCCTGGAAGGTGTCGGCGCCCGCCCGGCCGGCGACGAGTGCCTCCAGGGCCGCGAACGCCTCCGGGAACCACGGCTCGTCCTGGCGCAGCCGTGCCGTTTCGACCCGGACGTCTCCGGTGACGGTGATGCCGACGGCCGCCACGCTCGGGGTGATCAGCGCGAGTCTGCCGACGCGCTCGGGGTGCCGGGCCGCGTACAGCGCGGCCAGATTCGTGCCGGCGGAGTGGCCGAGCAGGTCCAGTCGGTCGAGGCCGAGGTGCTCGCGCAGGGCCTCGACGTCGTCGACGAGACGGTCGCAGCGATAGGACGCGGGGTCCTCCGGCACCGCCGACCGGCCGGTGCCCCGGAGATCGAGCATGATCAGGCGCCGGTGCGCGGACAGACCGCCGAGGTCCCCGAGATAGACGGAGTCCTGCATCGGCCCGCCGGGCAGACAGATGAGCGGCGGTCCCTCCCCGAGTACGCGGCAGGCCAGCTTGGTTCCGTCGTACGCGGAGAAGGCAGACATGGCCATGACTGTCGCAGCGGTGTTCCGGCTGGGCAACCGGTTTTGGGCTGGGTCGGCCTGCGGACAGGGCGTTGCTTGCGAGCGTGTTCGACAGTCCGACGAGCACGCCGAGGAGATCGTGGCCAGATCCGGTCCTTGGGATTCACCGGCGCGTTCGTCGGCCTGTGGGCCTGGGACCTGACGGGCGGGGGCCTGCACGCGGACTTCGGCGAGACCACGTACCGCGTCGCCGATTGAATCATCCGGGGCTCGGACCACGTCCTGGCTACGGTGACGGGGTGGGGTGCGACGGACTGGTCCGCACCGCGAAGCGGCCGACGCGCGATTGTCAGTGCCGGATGCCAGGCTGATGTCACACGGATCTGCGAAAGGGAATCGTCGTGATCACCACTGACCTCGCACCTGGCTCCCCCTGCTGGCTCGACCTCGGTGCCCCCGACGTCCCGGCCGCCGCGGCCTTCTACGGCGCGGTGCTCGGCTGGGAGTACGAGTCCATGGGCGAGGGGGAGGACATGGAAGGCGGGATGTTCCGGAAAGACGGCAAGATCGTCGCCGGGCTCGGCAAGCTCACCGAAGAGGGCGCGCGCCCGGCCTGGATGATCTATTACACCGTCACCGACGCGGATGCCTCGACCCAGGCCGTGGAGCGGGCGGGAGGCACGGTGCGGGTGGCGCCGAGAGACCTCGACGACTGGGGTCGGATGGCGCACTACAGCGACCCGCTGGGGGGCCAGTTCGCGGTCTGGCAGCCGGGGAAGAACTCGGGCTTCGAGCTGGCGGACGAGCCGGGCTCATTGTCCTGGACCGAGCTGTACACGTCCGATGCCGCGGCCGCCAAGGAGTTCTACGGCAGAGTCTTCGACTGGCGGTTCAGCGACATGGAATTGCCGGGCGGCGGCGGCACGTACATCCTCATCACCCCTGCCGGGCTTCCCGAGGAGCGTATGCAGGGCGGCCTCATGCAACTCCCCGAGGAGAACCTCGCCCTGGCGGACGGGCGGCCGTACTGGCACCCGGTCTTCAACGTCGCCGACTGCGACGCCGCGGTCGCCAAGGTCACCGAGAACGGCGGCAGTGTGCAGATGGGACCCGAGGACGCGGAGGGTGTCGGCCGACTGGCCGTCTGCCTCGATCCGTCGAACGCGGACTTCGTGGTGCTCACTCCATCGCAGAGCTGAGTCGGCAAGGGCGTGGCATCAGTGCTCTGCCGCGCGTCGGGTGACGAATCCGATGACGGCTGCCGTGGCGGCCAGTGCCGCAACACTGGTGAGGGCGACGGTCAGGGCGAGCCCCCGGACACCGCGCCGGGAACCACCGCGTTCCGGGTGCCCGAGAAGATGACGCCGGGGTCGGACGGGGCGTGGTTGAGGACCCACAGGCCGATCAGTACGGCGAGGGTGAAGACGACGGTGATCAGGACGGCGAGGACGAGCCGGCGGCGTCTTTCCCGTCGCAGCCAGTCGCCGCGCGCCGTGCGGTAGGCGCCGGGGGAGGGGGCGGCGCTCACTCCGCCGGCCAGCGTCTCCAGGGCGGCGCGCAACTCCCGTTCCGTGCGGTGCTGTTCCGCGAAGCTGTTGTCGGCCCGGTCCGGGCTGATGTCGTTCATCGCCGTGTCTCCATCGCCTGGGTCAGAGCGGCGATGCCGCGTGCGGTGTGCGTCTTGACCGATCCGCAGGAGATGCCCATCGCGGCGGCGATCTCGCTCTCCTTGAGGCCCAGCCAGTGCCGCAGGACGAGAGCCTCGCGCTGTCGGGCGGGCAGCTGCTGGAGGGCGCCGATCAGTACGCGCTGGTCGTCGTGGAGCAGAGCGGTGCTCTCGGCGGAGGCGACGGAGTCGTCCGGCGGGGGCGGGTTCTCCACATGTCTGCGGGCGACCTGGAGGTGACGTATGCGCATCCGGGTCAGATTGCACACGGTGGAGCGCAGATACGCCTCCGCCGCCCCGGTCTCGCGCAGCCGCCGCCACTTCCGGTAGAGCTGGTAGTAGGCCTCGGCCACCACGTTCTCCGGGTCGTCCGCGCCGAGCAGGACGGCCAGCCGCAACATCGAGGCGTAGTGCAGCTCGAAGAGGCCGGCGAGGGCGGCTTCGCGTTCGAGCTCGGCCGGATCGCCCACCACGGGGGCGAGGACCTCGCTCGCGGCGGCCGGCCGCGGAACGCTCGGCGCGGTGCCGGCCGGTTCGGCCAGGGCCGCGGCCACCGGTGGCATCACCGGCAAGGGCGTGTGCTGTCTGCGTCTCACGGGTTGTTCGCTCCCGTCTCGGGGCGTCGCCTGACGGTCAGGCGGGACGGCAGGTCGGTCGCGTCGGCGCCGCGCGGGACGCCGAGACGTGTCAGGGCCGCGGTGCCGAGCACGGCGACGGCCAGGTTGAGCAGAAGGGCGGCCAGCCCCGCGTAGATCTGCAGGGGCTGGTCGGCGGAACCGAACGGCACGATGGAGGAGAAACCCTCGCGCACCACCATGAACGTTCCGGCCGCCATACCGGTGGCCCACCCGGCGAGCAGCGCGCGCGGATGCAGCCGGCCGGTGAACAGCCCGATGGCGACGGCCGGGAAGATCTGCAGGATCCAGACACCGCCGAGCAGTTGGAGATTGACGGCGTCCTGGTCGCGCAGGCCGAACACGAACGCGACGGCCCCCACCTTCGCGGTGAGCGACACCGCCTTGGCGATGCGCACCTGCCGCTTGGGCGTGGCCGTCGGATGCACGTACTCGACGTACACATTGCGTACGAAGCTGGTGGCGGCCGCGATCGACATCACGGCGGCCGGGACCAGCGCGCCCACGGTGATCGCGCCGAACACCAGGCCCGCCAGCGGCCCGGGCATCAACCGGTCGACCAGCATCGGCACGGCGGCCTCAGCACCGCCCTCCGGTGCCCGTACCCCCGCCGCCAGTGCCGCGATGCCGAGGAAGCCGAAGAGCGCCAGCAGCCCTGTCCACGCGGGCAGCGCCACGGTGACCTTGCGGACGGTGCGCGTACCGTCGGCCGCGAAACCGGCGGTGAGCACATGCGGGTACATCAGCAGCGCCAGTGCGGAGCCGAGGGCGAGCGTGGCGTAGGCCGGCTGCTGCGCAGGGGACAGGAGCAGCGGCGAGTGGGCGGCGTCCGTTCCGCCGAGCCGGCGCGCCGCCCCGTCGAAAACCGAGCCGGGCCCGCCGAACCGGTCGAGGACCAGCCAGCAGACGACGCCCAGCGAGACGAAGACGGCCACCGCCTTGAGCGCCGAGATCACGGCGGGCGCGCGCAGCCCGTACCGGTACGTGGCCACCGCGAGCCCCGCGAACAGCGCCACCATGACCAGGTCCCCGGCGGCGCCCCGCGGATAGAGACCCCCGGCGGTCAACACGGCACGTATGCCCAGGAGTTGCAGCGCCAGATACGGCATCGTGGCGAGGATCCCGGTCAGCGCGACCACCAGCGCCAGCGGCGGTGAACCGTACCGCCCGCGCACGAAGTCGGCGACGGTGATGTAGCCGTGCCGCCGGGCCACCGCCCACAGCCGGGTCAGCAGCACGAACGCGAGCGGGCAGACGATCACCGTGTACGGCACCGCGAAGAAGGCGGACGCCCCGTTGCCGTACGCCAGTCCGGGCACGGCGGTGAAGGTGTACGCGGTGAAGATCGTGCCGCCGAGCAGCAGCCACGTCCACACCGGGCCGAGGCTCCGGTCGGCCAGCGCCCACCCCTCCAGCGAGGGCAACCGGTCGTTCGGGCGCAGGCGGCGCGCGGTCACGGCGAGCAGCGACGCCCCGCCGATCACGGCGAGGAACGTCGCGGTCATGGCGCTGTCCGCCATGGGTCACCGTCCTTGGTGTGCCTGAAACCCCTCGCCGGAGAGTTGCGCGGGTGGCCGGTTCGGAGGACAGGGAACCGACGGGAAATATTCTGGAAATTCGGTGTCAACCGTTTCCGGCGGGTGGGCAACTCTTGCACAGACCCACAGCGAGCGGGAAGGGAGCGCAGGTCATGGCACGGACCGGACACCAGCGGCTACGGCACGTCGCCGTCGCCGTGCTGCTCCTCGCGCCCGCGGCAGGGCTGCTGTGGGTCCCCTGGTACGCCGGTGCGAGCCCGCGTCTCGCCGGGACACCGTTCTTCTACTGGTACCAGCTCGCCTGGGTACCGGGGAGCGGGCTCTGCCTGCTCGCCGCCTACGCGCTGACCAGGAAGGAAGGCCGCGACCCCTGACCGGGTCGGTCGGCCACCGACGTCACCTCCGCTGAGCCGCACGCATCCGACGCGCGCCCAGCCATCACCCACCACCGTCAAGGTGAGGAGCCGCCATGCCCGCATCAGCCATGCCCGAATCCGTTCTCCCGGCACCGGAAGACCCGCCGTCCACGCCCTCCGGTCCCGGCCGTATGACACCGCGCTCGATGCTGCTGTGGGCCGCCGTCGCCCTGGTCGGCGCGGTCGGCTGGGGCGTCCTCGCGCTGGCCCGGGGCGAGGAGATCTCCGCGGTCTGGCTGGTGATGGCCGCCCTCGGCTCGTACGCCATCGCCTACCGCTTCTACTCCCGCTTCATCGTCCGGCGCGTCCTGAAGCCGGACGACCGCCGGGCCACTCCCGCCGAACGCCTCGACGACGGCGTCGACTTCCAGCCGACCGACCGCCGGGTGCTCCTCGGCCACCACTTCGCCGCCATCGCGGGCGCCGGTCCGCTGGTGGGTCCGGTACTCGCGGCCCAGATGGGGTATCTGCCCGGCACCCTGTGGATCGTCGCCGGAGTGATCTTCGCCGGGGCGGTGCAGGACATGGTGGTGCTGTTCCTGTCCATGCGGCGGGACGGGAAGTCGCTCGGGCAGATGGCCCGGGACGAGATCGGCAGGGCGGGCGGAGCCGCGGCACTGATCGCCGTGTTCGCCATCATGATCATCCTGCTGGGTGTGCTGGCCCTGGTCGTGGTCAACGCGCTCGCCCACTCGCCGTGGGGCACCTTCTCCGTCGCCATGACCATCCCCATCGCCCTGTTCATGGGCTTCTGGATGCATGTCATCCGACCGGGCCGGGTCGTAGAGACCAGCCTCATCGGCGTCGCCCTGCTGCTGCTCGCGATCGTCGGCGGCAGCTGGATCCAGAACTCCTCGCTCGCCGACACCTTCACCCTCAGCCCCACGACCCTGGTCTTCTGTCTGGTCGGATACGGCTTCGTCGCCTCCGTCCTCCCGGTGTGGATGCTGCTCGCGCCCCGCGACTACCTCTCCACCTTCATGAAGATCGGCACCATCGCGCTGCTCGCGGTCGGCGTCGTGGTCGCCGCGCCGGTCATGCGGGCGGACGCGGTGAGCGACTTCGCCTCCTCGGGCGCCGGCCCGGTCTTCGCCGGGTCGCTCTTCCCGTTCCTCTTCATCACCATCGCCTGCGGCGCCCTGTCGGGATTCCACGCGCTGGTCGCCTCCGGGACCACTCCGAAGCTGATCCAGAAGGAGTCCCAGGTCCGGATGATCGGCTACGGCGCCATGCTGATGGAGTCGTTCGTCGCGATCATGGCCCTGATCGCCGCGGCCACCCTCGAACCCGGCCTCTACTACGCGATGAACGCCCCCGCCGGACTGCTCGGCACCACCGCCGAATCCGCCTCCCACGCGGTGGCGGGCCTCGGCTTCACCATCACCCCCGACCAGTTGACGCAGGCGGCGAAGGCCGTGGAGGAGCAGACCCTGATCGCCCGCTCGGGCGGTGCGCCGACGCTGGCCGTCGGCATGTCGGAGATCTTCTCCGGCATCTTCGGCGGGGCGGCCCTGAAGGCCTTCTGGTACCACTTCGCGATCATGTTCGAGGCGCTGTTCATCCTGACGACGGTCGACGCGGGCACCCGGGTCGGACGCTTCATGCTCCAGGACATGCTCGGCAACGTCTGGAAGCCCATCGGCCGGGTCAACTGGAAGCCCGGAATCTGGCTGTGCAGTGGACTCGTCGTGGCCGCCTGGGGCTACTTCCTCTACACCGGCGCCACCGACCCGCTCGGCGGAATCAACCAGCTCTTCCCGCTGTTCGGCATCGCCAACCAACTGCTGGCCGCCGTCGCCCTCACCGTCTGCACGACAGTGCTGATCAAGTCCGGCCGGCTGCGCTGGGCCTGGGTCACCGGAGTTCCGCTCGCCTGGGTGGTCGCGATCACCTTCACCGCCGGCTGGCAGAAGATCTTCTCCGACGACCCCCGGGTCGGGTTCTTCGCCCAGCGCGCCAAGTACGCCGACGGCATCGACTCCGGCCAGGTACTGCCACCCGCCAAGACCCTCGACGACATGCACACCGTGGTGACCAACTCCACGGTCGACGGCGTGTTGATCGCCCTGTTCCTGCTGCTGGTCTCGGTGGTCATCGCCAACGCGGCCGTGGTCTGCGTACGGGCCGTACGCTCGCCCGTCCCGCTCCCGACGACCGAGTCGCCGTACGTCGAATCCCGCATCGGCACACGGGAGGACGACGCCGCCGAGCTGCTGGTGGGGGCCCGCTCATGAACGCCCGGCACTGGGCCCGGGCCGGATTCCGGCACCTGCGCTGGTATCTGCGCGAACTGACCGGAGAAGCCGAGTACGACCGCTACCGCGAGCGCCACCTCAGCCGCCACCCGCACACCCCCGTACCGACCCGGCGCGAGTACGAGGTGCTGCGCACCCTGCACCGGGAGACCCACCCCCAGAGCCGCTGCTGCTGACACCTGGCCCGCGCGGCTTGTGGGGACCGAAAGCATTTCGCCAATACCGGCCTCACGACCGGGTGAAGATCAGCCGAGAAACGTCGGGGCGGGGTCCGGAAGCGGGCTCCGCCCCGTACGTTTCCCTCATCGGTCTCTCCTGTCCGACCTGTCCGACACGCCAACTCCGTGCACCGGGAGCTCCCTTGGCCATCGAAGACACCTCAGGCATCACGGACGACGACACCGGGTTCGGCCCGCTCTCCCGCCGCAGATTCCTCCAGGTCACCGTCGGTGCCACTGCACTCGCCACCGCCGGTACGCAGGTCGCGTCCGCCGAGCCCAGTAAGGCGACCATCCTCACCTTCACCGCCGCCACGGGCGGCTCCGCGACCCTCGCCCCCGCCGGTGACCGACTGGTCGCCGAGGTCCAGAACGTGCTGTGGTCCGTGCCGCGCGGCCAAGGCACCGCCGTCGCGCTGACCTCGCCCGGCCTCGAACCCACCCGCCCGCAGTTCTCGCCCGACGGCAGCCGTCTCGTCGTCTGCGCCTACCGTGGCGGAGGCTTCCACCTCTTGACGCTGCGGGCCGACGGCACCGGGCTGCGGCAGCTCACCGACGGACCGTGGGACGACCGGGGGCCGGCCTGGTCGCCGGACGGCACCCGGATCGCGTTCGCCTCCGAGCGCGGGGGCGACACGGTGACCGGCGCCCCGTACCGCGTCTGGGTCGTGGACGTGCGCACCGGCGCGCTGACCCGGCTCACCGGGCGCGTCGGCCAGCAGGGCCCCGGGCAGGACACCGCCTGGGAGGACTTCGACCCGACCTGGTCGCCCGACGGCGAGCGGGTGCTGTTCGTGCGGGCGACCGTCCCGGTGCCGGGCACCCTGCGCGCGGCCACCGTCGCGTCCGTGGCCGCCGACGGCTCGGGCCCGGTCACCACCGAGCACACGGACGACTCCGGCGCCCAGCTCATGACTCCCGCCGTCTCGCCCGCCGGACGCCTCGCGTACCTGCGCACCACGGCGGCGCCCGCAGCCTCCTGCACCCTCGTCGTGGACGGCACGCCGGTAGCCGTCGAGGGCGACCTTCTCCCGGCACCGCCTCGCTGGACGGACGGCGAACGGCTGCTGCTGAACATCGACGGCCACTTCCGCCTGGTCGACCCGGACGCGCCGGGCGCCGCCGAGGAGATCCCGTTCACGGCCACACTGCCCGTCAACCGCCCCAAGTACCGTATGAAGGCATACGACTTCGAGGGCGCCGGCGCCCGCCCCGTCCGCGCGCTCCACCTGCCCGCTCTCTCACCCGACGGCCGATCCGTCGCCTTCGCCGCGCTGAACGCGCTGTGGACCGCCGGTACCAAGGGCGGCCGTCCACCCCGCAAAGTGCTCCAAGTCCCCACCACCCGCTATGTGTTGGCGCCGACATGGACGTCCGACGGCACAGCGCTGGTGTACGCCGACGACCGCGACGGCCTGTTCACCGTACGGCGCCGCGACCTCGACTCCGGTACGGAGACCGTGCTCGCCGGGGGCGGTCGCGTCTTCCCCGCCCTCTCGCCCGACGGGACGCGCCTGGCCTGCCTGGACATGTCGGGCAACCTGATCGTGCGCGACCTGCCCGACGGCGCCGAACGCGTCCTCGCCGCACCGCTCGGCGCGGGCGGCCTGCCCGGCCGCCCCAGTTGGTCGCCCGACGGCCGGTACGTGGCCCTGTGCGACCGGAACCGTGTCAACCAGCGCTTCCGCGAGGGCTACAACCTCATCCGGGTCGTCGACACCACCACCGGCACCGCAGCTCTGCACGCCCTCGCCCCGCACACCTCCCTCGCCGACCGCTACGACTCCGGGCCCGCCTGGTCCCCGGACGGCCGCTGGATGGCCGTCGTCGCCGAGTCCGCGCTGTGGCTGCTGCCGGTCCGCGCCGACGGCACTCCCGACGGTGAGCCCCGCCAACTCACCACCGAAGCCGCCGACCACCCGTCCTGGTCCGCCGACGCCCGCACCCTCCTCTACCTCTCCGCGGGCACCCTGCGCCTGATCGACATCGCCGACGGCAGCACCCGTACCGTCCGCGTCCCGCTGGACTACCGCAGACCCCGGCCGGCCGACACGGTCGTGCACGCCGGCCGCTTCTGGGACGGCACCGGGCCGGACGTCCGCGAGGACATCGACATCGTGGTCCGCGACGGCCGGATCGCGGAGGTCGCTGCGCACCGGGCCGGCCGCCCGACCGTACGCCGGGTCGACGCGAGCGACCGCACCGTGATCCCGGGCCTGTGGGACGCGCACACCCACCCCTGGCAGTCCACGTACGGGGGCCGCCAGACCGCGCTGCAGGTCGCCTACGGCATCACGACGGCCGTCTCGCTCGGCGGCTTCGCCTACGAACAGGCCCGCATCCGCGAGGCGGTCGCCGCCGGCGCCCTCGCCGGACCCCGACTTCTGTCCACCGGCGAACTGCTCGACGGGGACCGGGTGGCCTACAGCATGGCCCGCGCCCACCGCACCCCCGAGGGCCTGCGCCGCTCGCTGGCCCGGGCGAAGGCGCTGGAGTGGGACTTCGTGAAGACGTACGTACGAGCCCCCGGCTGGGTGATGAAGGAGGCCGCCGACTTCGCCCACGACCGGCTCGGCGTGCGCAGCGGAAGTCATCTGTGCAGCCCCGGCGTACAGCTCGGACAGGATCTGACGACCCATCTGCAGGCCACGCAACGGCTGGAGTTCGGGCACGCGACCACGGCCTCGGGGCGCGCCTACCAGGATGTGGAGGAGATCTACACCCGTACCGACTTCCACCTCGTCGCCACCCCGTTCACGGCGCTGCCCCTGCTCGGCGCCGACCCCGCGCTCGCGGACGACCCGCGCGTCACCACGCTCATGCCACCGTGGGACACCGCATTCGTCCGGCAACAGACCGGGCTCCCGCCCACCGGGGCCCAACTGGCGACTCTGAACCGGGAGTTGGACGTCTACCGGCGGATCCTCGCGGGGGGCGGCCTGGTCGCGCTCGGCACGGACCAGCCGCTCGTCCCGGTGGGCCTGCACCTGCATCTGTCCCTGCGCGCACTGCACCGAGCCGGCCTGTCACCGGCGGAGGCACTGCGCACCGCCACCGTGCTGCCCGCGTGGGTCTTCGGCGCCGACGCCGACCTGGGCACGCTGGAGGAGGGCAAGCTCGCCGACCTCACAGTCGTGGACGGCGACCCGTTCACCGACTTCGCCACCCTGATCCGCACCGTCGCGGTCCTGCGCGGCGGCGTCCCCTTCGAGCAGGCGGACCTGGTCGACGCCTTCGGCGCCACTGCCACGCGCCGCCACGACCTTCAGCGGTCGGCCCCGGCCGAGGACTGGCTGGAGGTCAGCCGTCAGATGCGGCGCGAGGGGTGCTGCAGTCCGGAGAGCGGGGGCTGAGAGCGCCGCCATAGGAGTTCCGCACGGTCCACACGGAACGCGAGGGGTCATTTGGCGGCCTCGGGCCTACTCTGGGGAGGCATGACGGGGGATGTGAGCAAAGGCGTGTCCGGTGAAGTGCCGGACTCCGAGTGGTCGTTCGGGCCGCTCGTGGTCGCCGGACAGCCGACGTTCCTGCGGGCCGCGCGCGTCGAGCTCCCCGAGGAGAACCCCGATCCGACCGTGCTGCCCACGATCACGCTGCTGGAACGCGCGGTGTCCCGGGGCATCGACCCGGAGGAACTGCCGCTGCCGCCCGGGCAGTTGCTCGCCGGACAGTACCTGCTGATCCGGCCGCTCGGCTACGGCGGGATGGGCGAGGTCTACCTCGCGCTCGACACGAAGGTCGACGACCGCGAGGTCGCCATCAAGATCCTGCACCCCGAGCAGGCGGCGGTCGCGGCGGGCGCCCTGGTCCGGGAACGGCGGGCCCTGGTCGACCTCAGCCACGACGACATCATCCGCGTCTACAACTACGGGCATCACCCCGAGGTCGGCGACTTCCTCGTGCTCCAGTACGTGGACGGGCTGACCCTGGAGGAGGTACGGGCGCGGGCGCGACTGAATCCGCATGAGTTCGGCGGTGCGCGGTTCCACGAGTTCGTGCTCGCGTACGGCCTGCGGATCCTGTCCGCCCTCGGGCATCTGCACACCGATCTGCCCGGCAAGGTATACGGCGATCTGAAACCGGACAACGTCATGCACGACGGCACCGCGACGAAGATCATCGATGTCGGGAGCGTTCGTGCCACCGGGCTGCCGGGGCTGACCACGAGGGGATTCCGTGCCCCGACAGTGGGCACGAACGGCGAATGCACCGGCCAGGACGACCTGTTCAGCCTGGGGGAGACCCTGCGGCGGCTGAGCGGCCTCGGCACCTCGCCCCAGGACCTGGCCCGGCTCGGCGACCTCGCCGACCTCGGCACTCCGGACGGCTCGGCCGCTGCGGCGACCGACGAGATCACCGCTCCCGCTCCTCGCGGGCTCGGGCTGGTCTCGCTCGCCCGTGTGCTGCACCGCGCGACCCGGAGCGAGCCGAACGAGAGATTCGCAGACGCGCGCGAGATGGCGGAGCAATTAGGCGGTGTCTTCCGAGAGTTGAGATCCCTGCGAACCGGCACCGAGACCTTCGAACCCTCACCGCTGTTCCTCCAGTCGTCCTACGCGCTCGACGGCGCGCTCGGATCCGCGCCGCCCCTCGCACACTGGGCCGCGCCGGGCGCCCTCTCGCCGTACGCGCCGCCGTCACCCGCCGAGGTCGCGTACCGTCTGCCCGTCCCGAGGCCCGACCGCCACGACGACCACCACGCCGAGCTGAGCAGACTGGCCGACGCCGCCCCCGAGGCGCTCCTCCAGCACACCGGTGACTGGCAGAACTCCACCGAAGTCCATCTGCTGCGCTGCCGCCTACGCCTCAGGACAGCGGGCGAGGCACCCGACGCCGCCGAACGGGAGCTGCGGGCCGCCGAGGAGTCGGTCGGGCCCGAACACGCCCCGTACGACTGGCGACTCGACTGGCACCGCGGACTGCTCGCCCTCGCGCGGGGCCAAGTGGCGGACGCCAGGCATCACTTCGACCGGGTGTACGCGGCGATCCCCGGCGAGTACGCGCCGAAGCTGGCCCTCGGGTACTGCGCCGAGCGCCTCGGGCGGTGCCGCGAGGCACTGACGTTCTACGAGGCGGTGCGGCTGCGCAACCCGTCGTTGGGCAGCGCGGCCTTCGGCGCCGCACGGGCCCGCCTCGCCCTGGGCGGTGAACGCTCGCGCGAGGAGGCCGTGCGCGAACTGGACGCGGTACCGCAGCACTCGCGGCATCGAACTGCCGCCCGCACGGCGGCTGTTCGCATCGGCGTCGAGCACCTGCGGACCGCCGAGCGGAGCGGAGAGCTCCCGGAGCGGCTGCGCGAGGTGCTGCGACGGCTGGCCCTGCTCTTCCATGCCCACGGGCTGACCGACGAGGAGGCCAGGGCCCGGATGACCCTCGAAACGTGGGAGGCCGTACAGGGCGCGCTCGCCCGAGGCGCCCTCGACGCGACGGAACTCGCCGCCCTGGCCGCCGACGCCGATCCACGGCTGGGCCTCCCGCCCGACGAGCCCGGCCTGCGCAAGGACCTCTCCCGGCTCCACGTCGCCCTCGCCCACCAGGCCACCCGTTCCGCCGCGCCCGAGGACGCGGCCGTCGCCGAAGTCCTTCTGGACCGCGCCTACGAGGTGCGTCCGCTCGCTTTCCGACACCGCAGGGACAGCCCATGGCCCGGAAAGAGACTCGCCGACTGGCTCCGGACGGCCGCCTCCGCGCCCTCGCACAGGGCGCCGTCCGCCTCGGACGGGCCGCTGCCTCCGTAGCCGCCGAACTCGCCCGCCGCATCCGGCGCTACGCCTGGCCACAGGCCGCAGGCCGCCGCAACCGCGTGTATCTGCGGGACCGGCTGGTCGCGGTGCCGCTGCTCGCGGTGGTGGCCTTCGGGGCGTTCGGGTGGGCCTACGCGGGTGTGCGCGGAGACTCCGCGTACGTCCGGGACCGGGTGGCGCCCGCGCTCGTCGACCTCGCGGACGCCAAGGCCTCGCTGCTCATCGCGCAGGGCGAGGCCGAGCAGAGCCTCGACGAGGGGCGGGCGGCGGAACTCGGCGGGCTCAGCGAGCGGTACCGCACGCGGATCGCGCGAGCGACACAGCGCCTGAACCAGGTCACCCGTGGCGGGGCGCTCACCGTCGCCGAGGAGCAGGACCTGCGCGTGGCGTCCGCACTGGTCGTGGACTACACGGGCTGGATCGGCCGGGCGCAGGGCCATGCGGCCGACCCGGTCCTGCGGGACGCGGAACTGACGTACGCGCGCAGCATGCTCTGCTCGGCGCCGGCCGCCGCGGAGCGCGCGAGCCGCTATCCGGAGTGTCAGCCCGGGACCGGCTCCGGCGCGACCGCGATCGTGGACCGGGTGTCGGGCCTGGAGGAGCGGTTGCGGGAGCGGCTCGCGGACCGGGCCGCCTGGGGCGCGGGGGTGATCGCCGCCGCGATCGTCTCCGGGCTCGCCTTCGTGCTCCTCGCTGCCGGTCTCTGGCGGACCGTGTCCTTCCTGCGCCGTCGCTTTCGCATCCGGCTCAGCATTCCCCTCACCGCCGCCTCTCTGCCGCTGCTCGCCCTGCCGTTCCTGACGGCCGACGCGCTGCTCGCGCAGCACGCCCAGGACGGAGCCGTCCCGGTGGCGGACGCGCTCGCCGAGCGGACCTCGCCGACAACGGAGTCGATTGTGGAGGAACACCCGTTCGACGGCCCCGATCCGGGGGCCATCGAAGTACTGGAGACCCGCTTGGACGACGGCCTGGCCGACGGACGGCTCGCCTTCCTGGACGGAGCGGCACCGTTCGTGTTCCCCGCGGGTCTGGCCTGCGCGGCGGTCACCGGCGGCGCCCTGCACGGGTACCGCCGCGAGTACCTCGTTGTGACCCGTAGAGGAGCCGTCTCATGAGCCGCGTGCTGCGCGCCCTGCTGGCGGCCTGCCTCCTCGTCCTGGTCCCCGGCTGTTCGTCGGACGCCCCCGACCCCCTGGTCGTTCTCGGCCCTTGGACCGGTGCGGAGGGCCAGGCTTTCGAGGCGGCCCTGCGGAAGCTGGACGACGGCACAGGACGGACGTACACCTATGAAGGAACCCGCTCGCTGCGCGAGACGCTCGTCTCACAGCTGGAGGCGGAGGCCCCACCGGACGTGGCGATCCTCAACAGCATCGGCGAACTCACCGAGTACGCGCGCCGCGACAAACTCAGGCCGCTCGTCGAGGCGACCGCCGAGCGCGCCTATCCGCCGTGGGCGCCGACCCTGATCGTGGACAGCAGACGACGGACGTACTGGGTGCCGTTGAAGGTCGATCTGAAGAGCCTCGTGTGGAGCAAAGAGGGCACCTCCGCGGAGGATCCGGAGTGGTGCGTGGGGCTCGCCTCGCAGCAGACCTCGGGCTGGCCCGGCACGGACTGGATCGAGGACATCCTGCTCCATCAGGCGGGCCCCGCCCGTTACACCGAGTGGGCCACAGGCGCCCTGAGCTGGCAGCACCCGGCGGTCGAGCGGGCCTGGCAGACCTGGGCGCAACTGCTCGGCGACCGTTCCCGGACGTCGGTCCAGCGGTCCCTGACCACGTCGTACGAAGGCACACCACAACCCGGTGGAGAGCCGCGCGGTCTGCTCGACTCCCCGGGCTTCGACTGCACCCACGAGCACCAGAGCGCCTTCATCCGGTACGTCTACGCGGGCGACGATGTCCGAGTGGAACCGTCCGCCCGTTTCCTGGACGGGCAGTCCGAATACCGGGACGCGTACGAGGTCGCGGGCGACATGGCCGCCGTGTTCAGTGCCGATCCGGCGGCCCAGGAACTGGTGGAGCGGTTGTCCGGCCCGGCCGGGCGCGAACTCTGGCGGACGGCGGCGGGCTCGGCGGTACGGCCGCTGTTCCCGGACGCGGCCGGACTGCCCCCGGCGGCGACCGCGGACCCCATCGACCAGGAGATCGACTCCCTGCTCGCATCCCGGGCCCGCATCCTGTGCTTCGACGCGTCCGACGTGATGCCGCCCGAGGTGCGCGACGTCTTCTACCGTGCGGTGCTGGAGTTCTTCCGGGACCACTCGACGAAACATCTCGACTCGTTGCTGAGCCAACTGGAGTCCGTACGTGCCCAGACGGCCGAGAACTCCGGCGCCGACCGCTCCTTCCGGCCGCCGGAGGACATCTGCGCGAGCCCCGGCGGATGAGGTGCGCGGCCCTGCCGAGGTGACGACCGCAGCCCTGTGGCACGGAGTCCCCCAGCACCTGATCCCACCGGATCGCGCCCGCACGGGACGGGGCGAGCGCACTCGCGATGATGGACCGCCGGCCCATCGCCGCGGGCGTGCTGTCGTACGCCGCGCCCCTCGCCGCCCCCGACGGACCCGGACACATCTGCTTCGGCAGCGACTTCTCCATGCTGGGTAGTCTCGGGTTATGCGGATCTCCGTTTCCTCTGACATGGACGAACCCGTGGCGCGCGCCCTCCTCGGGCTACTGCGCGACCGCGGCCACGAGGTGGTGACTTACGGGGCGCTGAGCCCTGGCGACGATCCGCAGTGGGCCGCCTGCTCGGAGGCGGCCGCCCGAGAGGTCGCCGCCGGAACCGCCGACCAGGCCGTCGTGTGCTGCTGGACCGGTACGGGTGCGTCGATCGCCGCGAACAAGGTGCCCGGTGTACGCGCGGCCCTGTGCACGGACGCCTACACAGCGGACGGCGCGCGCCGCTGGAACGACGCCAACGTGCTCGCGCTCAGTCTGCGTCTGACCTCGGAGCCGCTCCTCAAGGAGATCCTCGGCGCCTGGTTCGCCGCCGAGGCGAGCGAGGACGCCGCGGACCGGGAGAACGTGGCCCGCGTCGAACGGCTCGACAACGGCAGAAGTGCGTCGTGAATCAAGGGAGTTGAGGCGACCGGCGCCTGACGCCGGTCCGCCGTTCAGACCGTGATCACCCTGAGTCCGGCCTCCTCGAACCGTCCCACCGTCTCCGCGTCCGCCGCCGTGTCCGTGACCAGAATGTCGACGGCCCCCACCGAGCAGATCCGGGCGAACGCCCGCCGCCGCAGCTTGCTGGAGTCGGCGGCGACCACCACGCGCTCGGCGCGCTCGCACAGCAGCCGGTTGATCGCGGCCTCGGCCTCGTCGTTCGCCGCCGCCCCGTGCGTGACGTCGAAGGCGACCACGCCCAGCACGGCGACGTCGATGGTGATCTGGCTCAGCACACCGTCGGCGAGCGGCCCGACAAGCTCGTACGACTGCGGGCGCGCGACCCCGCCCGTCACCACGATCTTGAACTGGGGCCGTACAGCAAGCTCGTTGGCGATGTTCAGCGCGTTCGTGACGATCGTCAGCGCGGGCGAGGCGGCGGCCAGATCGCTGCGCACGGCCAACGCGCGCGCTACCTCCGTCGTGGTCGTACCGCCCGTCAGACCCACCGCCTCACCGGGGGAGACCAGGCCCGCGACCGCCCTCGCGATGCGCTGTTTCTCGGAGGCGCGGCGGGCGGTCTTGTAGCGCAGCGGCAGTTCGTACGACACGCCGTGCACGACCGCGCCGCCCCTGGTGCGCACGAGCATCTGCTGCTCGGCGAGCTGGTCGAAGTCCCGGCGGATCGTCGCGGCCGACACCTCCAGCTCGGTCGCCACCTCCTCGACCTCCAGCCGGCCCCGCTCGACGAGCAGTTCCAGCAGGGACTTCCAGCGGGCGTCCCGGGACATCCGGACTCTCCGTTCCTCGATCTTCCGCGACCCTAGCGCACCGAAAGTTCACAGAGCATGCTGCCTGAATGCTTGATTCTGCTTGAATAGTGGCTATATCTTGCAGGAATGAGCATCAAGCTTCATGTTGGCTCTCTGGGGAGGCACAGGGCATGACCCATGTCGAGGACGAGCTGAACAGCCAGCCCAAGTGCTGGACCCGCGCCGCCGCGGAGGCGGCCGGGCATGCCGGTGCGCTGCCGGCGGCGGGGGAACGGGTCGCGATCGTGGGCTGCGGCACCTCGTACTTCATGGCACAGGCCGTCGCGGCCCTGCGGGAAGGCGCGGGCCAGGGCGAGACGGACGCATTCGCCGCCTCCGAGTTCCCCTACGGCCGCCCGTACGACCGGGTCGTCGCCCTCACCCGGTCCGGCACCACCACCGAGGTGCTCGAACTGCTCGGGCGACTGCGGGACGGCACGCCCGCCGGTGCGCGGACACGGACGACCGCGATAACCGCCGACCCTCGAACTCCCGTGATGGAAGCCGCCGATGACCTGGTCGTACTCGACTACGCGGACGAACGGTCCGTCGTGCAGACACGGTTCGCCACCACCGCCCTCACGCTTCTCCGCGCCCACCTGGGACTGCACGGGGAGGCCGTGGTCGACGACTGCCGTACGGCGCTGGCGACTCCGCTGCCCGAAGGGCTTGTCGAGTGCACGCAGTTCACCTTCCTCGGCCGGGGCTGGACGGTGGGGCTCGCCAACGAGGCCGGGCTGAAGATGCGCGAGGCGTCCCTGTCCTGGACCGAGGCGTACCCGGCGATGGAGTACCGGCACGGTCCCATCAGCGTCACCACCCACGGTACGGCGACCTGGATGTTCGGCGAGGCACCGGAGGGGCTGGCCGAACAGGTGCGGGACACCGGCGCCCTGTGGGTGGCCGGAGGCCTCGACCCGCTCGCCGAACTCGTGCGCGCGCAGCGCCTCGCGGTCGCGGTGGCGGCGGCGCGAGGCCTCGACCCGGACAGCCCGCGTCACCTCACCCGCTCGGTGATCCTCGCCTCCTGAGGCCACGTCAATACACAGTCACCGCACCCTCGTTGACCGGAATGGAGTGGCCATGCCGATCGTCACCACCGGCGAACTCATCACCCGGGCCGCCGCCGAGCGCTCGGCCGTCGCCGCGTTCAACGTCATCACCCTGGAGCATGTCGAGGCCGTCATCGCCGGTGCTGAGAAGGTGAGTTCGCCGGTTGTCCTCCAAGTCAGCGAGAACGCCGTCAAGTTCCGCTACGGACGACTACTCCCGCTGGCTCGAGCCGCCGCCTCGGCCGCCGAACGCGCCGCCGTACCCGTCGCGTTGCACCTCGACCACGTACAGAGTGACGACCTGCTGCGGCAGGCGGCCGGCGCCGGATTCAGCTCCGTGATGTACGACGCGGCGCGGCTGCCGTACGCCGAGAACCTCGCCGCGACCCGGGCGGCCACCGACTGGGCGCATGCCCAAGGGCTCTGGATCGAGGCCGAGTTGGGGCAGGTGGGCGGCAAAGGCGGACAGCCGCCGCTGGACGCGCACGAACCCGGAGCCCGTACGGACCCCGCCGAGGCCCGTGCCTTTGTCGCCGACTCGGGGGTGGACGCCCTGGCCGTTGCCGTCGGCAGCTCGCACGCCATGACCACCCGTACGGCGGCCCTCGACCAGGACCTCCTGAAACGCCTGTCCGCCACCCTGGACGTCCCTCTCGTCCTGCACGGCTCGTCCGGTGTGCCGGACGAGCAACTCATGGCCGCCGTCGCGGGCGGCATCACCAAGGTCAACGTCGGTACGGCCCTCAACATCGCCATGACCGGCGCCATCAGGGAGTTCCTCGCCGCCCACCCAGAGGCGGTCGACTCGCGCAGGTATCTGAGCGTGGGCCGGGAGGCGATGGCGCGGGCGGTGACACAGATCATCGGCGTACTCCGCTGACGGAGACCAGTCACTGGTAGTTTTTCACCATGCGTGAAACGGAGCTGTATCTCGGTGAGCCGCCCCACGTGGCGAACGCCGGCGTCGGCGTGCACGGCGTCGCGAGCCGCACCGACGTCTTCCGGCTGCCGGAGCTGTGGCAGTTGCACCTCTACCAGTACGAGGCCGAGCTCATCGTCGACGGCACACCGCATGTCGTCCGCCCCGGCCGCGTCAGCCTCGTACCGCCCGGCACCACCGTCCGCTTCCGCTACCAGGGCCACTCCGAGCACCTCTACGCACACCTGCGCATCCCGGCCGTCGGCCCGTCCCGCACGGTGCCCGTAGTCCAGGACGCCGGCCTCGAACTCCCCACCCTCACCGGCCTGTTGCTCGCGGCGATCGCTGCCGTGCCGCGCGCACCCGAGCGCACGAGGGCCGAGATCTGGACGGCGCTGTGGCGCGTCGCCGACCTCACCCCGGCCGCCGAACGCCCCGGCCCCGGCCCGCACCCGGCGGTCAGTGCCGCCATCGCGTACATCGAGGGCCGGCTGGCCGCCCCGCTCACCGTGCCGGCCGTCGCCCAGGCGGCAGGCGTCTCACACAACCACCTGACCAGGCTGTTCAAGGCCGCGACCGGCGACACGGTGGTCGGCTATGTCCGCCGCCGCAGACTGGACCGCGCAAACCACCTGCTGCGTGCCTCGACCCTCTCCATCCCCGCCGTGGCCGCCTCCGTCGGCATCCCCGACCTGCAGGCCTTCAACAAGGCATGCCGACGCGAACTCGGCGCGTCACCACGCGCCCTACGGGGAGAGACGTCCGCGACCGTTCTGTAAAGTGGTCAAAATTCACCGCACCACTTCACCACGTCACTGCTTCACAGCCTTCAGGACCACGAACTTCGCATCGCTCGCGACGAGTCGGCTGTTGCCGAACAGCTTCCGCAGCTTGATGTGATAGCCGAGATGCCGGTTGCCGATCACCCACAGCTCACCGCCGGGCCGCAGCGCCCGCCGCGCGCCGGTGAACATTCGCCAGGCCGTGGCATCCGTCGTCGCCTGGTGGGTGTGGAAGGGCGGATTGTTGAGCACGACGTCGACACTCCCCTCCGCGATCCCGGCCAGCCCGTCCCCGACCCGGAACTCGGCACGCCCGTCCAGCAGCCCGTTGGTCCGGTACGTCGCCTCTGCCGAGGCCACCGCCTGGAACGACTCGTCGACGAACAGCAGCTCGGCCTCCGGCGCGGCCAGCGCCACCGCCGTACCGACCACGCCGTTCCCGCAGCCCAGATCCACCACACGGGGGGCGCCCGACGGCTCCGGCAGATGCTGGAGGAAGAACCGGGTGCCGATGTCGAGGCGCTCGGCGCAGAAGACGCCGGCGTGGTTGACGACGGTGCGCCCGGAAGCCGGGCCGATCCCGTCGGGAAGCGCGTAGCGGTACGGCCAGGGACTGGCACGCCGCTCCATCGACGGATTGACGGTGGAGTGGATGAGCCGGGCTTTCCTCTCCGCGAGGGAGGTCCGGGTCGGGCCGATGATTCGCTCGAACAGCTTCAGTGTCGAGGTGTGGATCTCCTTCACCATGCCGGTGCCCACGACGACCGTGCCCTCGTGCAGCGCGGGCGCCACCCGCAGCAGCTGGTCCTCAAGGAGCGCCAGACTCTTCGGCATCCGCAGGAGCAGCACGTCGATGGGTTCGGGCGGAGTGTCCCGGGTGGTGAGCAGTCGTACGGAATCCTCGTCCGCGCCGGCCCGCCGCAGGTTCGCCCGGGTCGCCTCCTGGGTCAGGAACGAGTCGGTGATCTGCGTCGGCCGGTGCGCGGCCAGCGCC
This sequence comes from Streptomyces sp. NBC_00576, assembly GCF_036345175.1. Lineage (NCBI taxonomy): Bacteria > Bacillati > Actinomycetota > Actinomycetes > Kitasatosporales > Streptomycetaceae > Streptomyces > Streptomyces sp. NBC_00576. The sequence continues at coordinate 10,047,794 of NZ_CP107780.1, forward strand.
GTGGTGAGCGCGCCCCAGCGGTCACCGACGACCACGACCGTGCCCGACAGATCGGTCCCGGACTCCGCGAGATGCCCGAGGAGGTACTCGTCGGAGGCGTCCCACGCACGCAACCGCTCACGCGGGTCGGCGGGGAAGCGGGTCAGTGTCAGCTCGGACCAGGGAGTCGCCATACGGTCGTTCATCGTGGCCCCACCCTATCGAGCCGCAGCTCACGCCCCGTCGGCCCCGTCGGGCAGGATGGGATCCATGGACGCCGAGCTGTTCCCCAGAGCCCGTACGGAGATCGCGCCGGGCGCGGTGCATGTACCGGACTGGCTGGACGCGGGGCGTCAGCGCGAGCTGCTGGACGCCTGCCGCGACTGGGCGCGCCCACCCGCCGGCCTGCGCACGGTCCGGACCCCCGGCGGCGGCACGATGACCGCCCGGCAGGTCTGCCTCGGCTGGCACTGGTACCCGTACGCCTACGCCCGCACAGTGGCCGACGGCGACGGCGCGCCCGTGAAACCGTTCCCCGAGTGGCTGGGCGAGCTGGGGAGAGAGGCGGCCACGGCAGCGGCGTACGACGGTGACGTCGACTACGACATCGCGCTGATCAACTTCTACGACGCCGACGCCCGCATGGGCATGCATCGCGACAGCGACGAGAAGTCGGACGCGCCCGTGGTGTCCCTGAGCCTCGGCGACACCTGCCTCTTCCGCTTCGGGAACACCGCGACGCGGACCCGGCCGTACACGGACGTCGAGCTGCGCAGCGGGGACCTGTTCGTGTTCGGCGGTGACTCCCGGCTCGCGTACCACGGAGTGCCACGGGTGTACGAGGGCACGGCGCCGCCGGAGCTGGGGCTGACCGGCCGGCTGAACGTCACCCTTCGGGTCAGCGGTTTCTAGACCGATGGCGCGCTCCCGGCCGTACGGATCATGGGAGACTCGCCCTCATGAGCGGCAAGGCTGAGGGGACGACCTCAAGGACGCGGTTGGACCGGGGGCGCGGGGCGCTCGGGCCCGCCCTGGAGCTCGTGCACACCGGCCGGGCACCCACCCGGGCCGTGCTCACCGCCGAGCTGGGGGTCACCCGGGCGACGGCCGGCGCGGTGGCCGCCGAGCTGGAGGCGCTCGGGCTGATCAGTGTCGACGCCCGGCCCGGCGCGGCGGCCGGCTCGCAGGGGCGCCCCTCGCACCGGCTCGACGTCGCCGAGGACGGCCCGGTCGTACTGGCAGCGCAGGTGCACGCCGACGGATTCCGGGCCGCGCTGGTCGGGCTCGGCGGGCGGATCGTCGCCACCGCGCCCGGCTGCGAGACCGTTGACGCCGACCCGGCGAAGGTGCTCGGCTCGGTCGTCGACGCGGGCACCGAGCTGCTGCGCGACACCGGACGGCGATGCGTGGGGGCCGGTCTCGCCGTGCCGTCCGCAGTCGCCGAACCCGAGGGCCTGGCCCTGAACCCGCTGCACCTGGCCTGGCCTGCGGGCTCGCCGGTACGGGAGATATTCGCCGAGCGGGTAAGGGCGGCGGGCATCGCCGGACCGGCCTTCGCCGGCAACGACGTCAACCTCGCCGCGCTCGCCGAACACCGGCACGGCGCCGGACGCGGCGCCCGCGACCTGCTGTGCGTGGCCACCGGGCACCGGGGGGTCGGCGGGGCGCTGGTCCTCGACGGGCGCCTGCACACCGGTAGTTCGGGCCTCGCGCTCGAAGTCGGCCACCTCACCGTGAACCCCGAGGGGCGCCCCTGCCACTGCGGCAGCCGGGGCTGCCTGGATGTCGAGGCCGACCCGCTCGCCTTCCTCACTGCGGCGGGCCGCGACCCCGGCCCCGAGGTGTCCCTGCTCCAGCAGGCCAACGACCTGATCCGCGACCAGTACCAGGACCCGGCGATCCGCACGGCCGCCGAGACCCTGATCGACCGGCTGGGCCTGGGCCTGGCAGGCCTCGTCAACATCCTCAACCCGGACCGCATCGTCCTCGGCGGCCTGCACCGCACCCTCCTCGACGCCGACCCGGACCGCCTGCGCGCGGTGGTCGCCGACCGCAGTCTGTGGGGCCGCAGCGGTGGCGTCCCCATCCTGGCCTGCACGCTGGACCACAACAGCCTCGTCGGAGCAGCCGAGTTGGCGTGGCAACCGGTGCTCGACGATCCCCTCGGAGCGCTGGCGCAGTAGTCGTCGGGGCCCGCCGTCTCCCGTGACACCCTCCGGGAAGCAGCCGGAAGGGGCCCGCGTACTCCCGGGGAGGTACGCGCACTGCCGCTGGCCGTACGACGACCCGGACCCCCTCCCGGCGCGAACGTGGAGTCATCACGGACAACCCGACCTGGGAGATGACTCGACATGCAGACCCTCGCGAACTGGAACGGCGGCCCCGGGCCGTGGATCCTCTTCTTCCCGCTGATCTGGGCGGCCGTCGTGATCGGCGTCGTCACCGTCCTGCGCCGCACGGTCTGGCGCGGGCGCCGCGGCCCATGGCGCGCCATGGACGGCCGCCACGACGCCCAGGACCGCCTCTCCGGCGACGCGCCGCTCGCCGTACTGGGCCGGCGCTTCGCCTCCGGCGAGATCGACGAGGACGAGTACTGGCGGCGGCTCTCCGTCCTGGACGAACAGTTCGGCGCCACGGGCGGCCGAGCCGGCAAGGGCGGTGCGGTATGACCACCACCGCCACCACGACCCGTACGGCGGCCCATGTCGTCGACGCGGTGAAGGTGTACGGCGGTGGCGACACCGCCGTACGGGCCCTCGACGCGGTGAGCGTCGGGTTTCCGGCCGGACGCTTCACCGCGATCATGGGGCCCTCGGGCTCCGGCAAGTCCACCCTGATGCACTGCGCGGCAGGCCTGGACACTCTCACCTCCGGCGCCGCGTTCATCGGCGACACCCAACTGGGCGCGCTCGATGACCGGCGCCTCACCCTCCTGCGCCGCGACCGGATCGGCTTCGTCTTCCAGGCGTTCAACCTGGTACCGACGCTGACCGTCGCCGAGAACATCACGCTGCCGATCGACCTGGCGGGCGGACAAGGCGACCCGGAGTGGATCGACGCGCTCATCGACGTGGTCGGCCTGCGCGACCGGCTCCACCACCGCCCCTCCGAACTCTCCGGCGGCCAGCAGCAACGTGTCGCCGTGGCCCGGGCGTTCGCCGGCCGGCCCGACGTCGTCTTCGCCGACGAACCGACCGGCAATCTCGACTCGCGCTCCGGCGAGGAGGTCCTCGGCCTGCTCGGCCGCGCGGTGCGGGAGATGGACCGCACGGTCGTCATGGTCACCCACGACCCGGTCGCCGCCGCCCACGCCGACCAGGTCCTCTTCCTGGCCGACGGCCGCCTGGTCGACCGGATGGAGTCCCCGACCGCCGACAGGGTCCTGGACCGGTTGAAAGCCTTCGAGGTGCCGTCATGAACAGTCCTCCACGCACCCTCCGTCCCACTGTCCGCATCAGCCTCTCCTCGCTGCGCGCCCACAAGCGGCGCTTCGCCGGTACGTTCCTGGCGGTGTTCCTCGGTGTCGCCTTCCTGGCCGGGACCCTGGTCATGGGCGACACCCTGCGAGCCGGTTTCGACACCATGTTCGGCGAGGCGACGAGCGGCACCGACGCCGTCGTCCGCAGCGCCGACGCCATCACCACCCCCGGCGAGAGCGAGGGCGTACGCCAGCCGGTCCCCACCGACCTGGTCAAGGCCGTCGAGCAGATCCCCGGGGTCGCCGCCGCCGCGCCCAACATCCAGGGCGCGGGCCAGCTAATCGGCTCCGACGGCGACCCCATCGGCGGCCAGGGCCCGCCCACCCTCGCCGGCAACTGGATCACCGACCCGAAGCTGAACCCGTACCAACTCGCCGAAGGACGAGCCCCGTCGAAGTCCGGGGAGGTCGTCGTCAACCGGGGTACGGCCAAGAAGGGCGACCTGAGGATCGGCGACAGGACGATCCTGCGTACGCCCGACCCGGTCAGGGTGACGATCGTCGGCCTCGCGACCTTCGCCGGCGAGGACGGCATGGCACAGGTGACGTTCACCGGGATGACCCAGGCCGACGCCGAGAAATACCTGACCTCCACACCCGGCCGGGCGGCGAGCATCCAGGTACGGGCCGGCCCCGGGGTCGGTCAGCAGGAACTGGTCGACCGGCTGACTCCCGCACTGCCCAGCGGAGTTGAAGCCATCACCGGCCAGGAGTCGGCCGAGGAGAACACCGAGATGATCTCCAGCCAGTTCCTGACCGTCTTCACCCTCTTCCTTCTCGTCTTCTCGGGCGTGGCGATCCTGGTCGCGACCTTCTCCATCCACAACACCTTCGCGATCGTCATCGCCCAACGCACCCGCGAGAACGCCCTGTTGCGGGCCCTGGGCGCCTCTCGCCGTCAAATCACCGCGGCCACGCTCGTCGAGGCGACCGCGGTCGCCGTGCTGGCGTCGATCGCGGGCCTCGCAGGCGGCATCGGCGTCGCCGCAGGCCTCCAGGCACTGTTCCCGGCCATCGGATTCCCCTTCCCCGAGGGGGACTTGGTGATCAGCTGGTTGTCCATGGCGCTGCCGCTCGCGGTCGGCATCGTGGTCTGCCTGGGCTCCGCCCTGCTGCCCGCCGTGCGTGCCGGCCGCACCGCGCCCCTGGCCGCGCTCCGCGAGACGGCCGTCGACCAGTCGGGCACCTCACTCGTCCGGGCGGTCACCGGCGCGGGCCTCGGCGCCCTCGCGATCGCCATGACCCTGACCGGCGTCCTGGTCTCGCCGTCATTGTGGCTGGCGGGACTTGGCGCCGTGCTGGCGCTTGCGGCCTTTGTCGTCCTGGGCCCGGTCGCGTCGACGACGGCCGTACGGATACTCGGCATCCCCCTCGACCGGCTGCGCGGAGTCACCGGTGGCCTTGCCCGGCGCAACGCCCTGCGCAGCCCGAAGCGGACCGCCGCCACCGCGAGTGCCCTGATGATCGGCGTTGCCGTCGTCTCGTTGTTCACGGTGTTCGGCGCCTCCCTGAAGGCGACGATGGACCAGACCGTGTCGCGGTCCTTCGCGGGCCAAGTGGCCGTGAGCACCCCGTTGTTCGGGGCGGGCGGCAGCGGACTCAGCCCCGGCCTCGCACCCGCCATCGCCCAGCGGCCCGAGGTGGCGGACGCGGTCGGACTCGGCCGAGGTGTCGCCGAAGTCGACGGCAAGGGACGGGCGTTGACCGTCACCGACCCCGTCACCCTCGGCCGGGTATTCGACCTCGGCCAGATCCGCGGCTCGCTCGACGACCTCGGCACCGGCGGTATCGCCATCACCGAGGCGGAGGCCGACCGGCAGCGCCTGAAGACCGGCGACACCGCCCAACTCACCTTCACCGACGGTGAGAAGGAGAACTTCACGGTCCGCGCGGTCTACGGCCAGTCGGAACTCGCCGGCGACTACGTCATCACCCGAGCCGCCTGGGCCCCGCACCGCACCCAGGACTCCGACACGTTGATCGCGGTCTCCTTCAAGGACGGCGTGAGCACGGACGCGGGCAAGGCCGCCGTGAAACAGGTCGCCGCGCGGTACGGCGACCCCGAGGTGCAGACCCGGGACGAGTTCGCCGAGTCGTCGGCCGGAGGCATCGACATGATGCTCACCCTCGTCTACGCGCTCCTCGCCCTCGCGGTGCTCATCGCACTGCTCGGCATCGCCAACACGCTGACCCTCGCCATCCACGAACGCACCCGCGAACTCGGCCTGTTGAGGGCCGTCGGCCAGACGCGCGCCCAACTGCGCGCCATGGTCCGCTGGGAGTCGGTCCTCGTCGCCGCATTCGGCACGGTGGGCGGGCTCGCCCTCGGCGGCTTTCTCGGCTGGGTGCTGGTGAAGGCCTCGGACGGCACGAGCGACAGCGACTTCGCCTTCGCACTGCCGCCCACCCAGCTCGTGATCGTGGCCCTGGTGGGCGTCGCGGCCGGCGCCCTCGCGGGCCTGCGCCCCGCCCGCCGGGCGGCGCGCCTGGACGTACTGCGCGCCATCGCCACCGAGTGACGCACGGTCGCGGCCAAGAAAGGCCAAGAGGGGCCAAGAAGGGCCAAGAGGGGGAGGCGGGACACCGCTGGTCACCGCCCGGTCAGCCGGCAACGGCCGACCGGGCGGGAGCGTGTTCCGGCCTGCGCCGGTGAACCCCCGGCTTGTGTCCCTTGTCGTACGGCGGTTCGTCGTACCCGGCACCGTCACCCAGCTTCTCCTCGAACGACTGACGTACGGGCACCGCGGCAACGGGCCTGGTCTCCGGGGTCGCCAGCACCGGCGTGACCGTCGGCAGTGTGAACCACACGACCTTCCCGGACTCGCCGTCCGGCCGCACTCCCCAGCTCTCGCTCACCGCGGCGACCATCGCGAGACCTCGTCCGCAGGTGGCGGTGAGATCCGCGTCCCGCAGCTCGGGAATGCGGGGATCGTGGTCGTGCACCGAGACCGTGAGCCGGTCGAGCAGGACCTCGATCTCCACGGTGCACAGCTTGTCGGGCTGGGCGTGGCGATGGACGTTGGTCAGCAGTTCGGTCACACCGAGCGAGGCCCGGTCTATCAAGGGATCCAGATGCCAGTAGCGCAATTGTGCAGAGACGATTCTGCGGACCTGGCCGATCCGCGACGGCAGGGCTTGGAGCTCCACCGTGCAGTGCCTGCTTGGGTGACTGATCACGGCTTGCGACTCCCCGAATTGAGGTCCGGAAGAAGACACGAGATCGGATCCAGCAGAGTGCCTGCGTGCAATGGCCGCCTGCTGTCGATGGCCGACGGGCTGGTTCGCAGCGTTATCGCCGGTAAACCCAGAGTGATGTGTGACAAGCGTGGCTCAGGGGGCGGAAACCCGCAACTCGCGGCACGGTTCCGGGCACCCTCGGTGTCCGCGCGAGCTACGGCCTCACGGTCCCCGCCCTGTTCAGTGCCCGCGCCCCGCCGCCTTGCGTACGGCCTCGATGAACCGGCGTGCCGCGGGCGGCCCCGGCTCGCCCGGTGCCGGGTCGTGTTCCCCCAGAGTCAGCTGGTAACGCTTGCCGTTGAGGTCCGCCAGCGCCCGGTCGCCGTTCGCGAACCAGGGCTTCGACGCGCGCACCGCCTGCACGGGAGCGCTGTCGATCTCGCTCCCGTAACTGGTGAGCAGTTCCAGCCTGCCGCCACTGATCCGGACCTGCCCGGCCCGGGTGAGGGAGCGCAGCCTCTTCCCGATCCGCACGCCCGTGGCCGTGAACTCCGGCTCCGCCATGATGCTCCGCCCCCTAGTCGGCTTCCGCCGAGATGCGTGGTGATCCCGCGTGGAACGTGATCCATTGTGCGCCCCCGTGCCGTGCAGTCTGCCTGCCCCCGGCGCCGAGCACCAGAGCGTACGACGCTCTCCGGTAACCGGTGGAAGCACTCACCAGGATGCGCCCCGGGTTCTTCCGGCTTCCGCCCGCCCTGCCCCCGCCCCCTCACCCCAGGCTTGCCTTTGAGTCGCCCAAAGGTGTGTTTATGCAGGTGAGGGGCGTACGGAAGGTGTCTATGATCGACGTGTCCGGCTGCCCCAGGAGCCGTCGGCGTGCGCAGCACAAGGAGCCTGACGTGAGCATCCCCGACCCCACCGGGACCGCCGAAACCCTCGACGTCGACCGAAGCGACGCGGGCTACCGCGCCTGGCTCAAAGAAGCCGTCCGCAAGGTCCAGGCAGACGCCAACCGTTCGGCTGACACCCACCTGCTGCGCTTCCCGCTGCCCGAGAAGTGGGGTATCGACCTGTATCTGAAGGACGAGTCGACCCACCCCACCGGCAGCCTCAAACACCGCCTCGCCCGCTCGCTCTTCCTCTACGGACTGTGCAATGGCTGGATCCGCCCGGGCCGCCCGGTGATCGAGGCCTCCAGCGGTTCCACCGCCGTCTCGGAGGCGTACTTCGCGAAACTGATCGGCGTGCCCTTCATCGCGGTGATGCCGCGCACGACCAGCGCCGAGAAGGGTCGCCTCATCGAGTTCCACGGCGGCCAGTGCCACTTCGTGGACGACTCCCGGAAGATGTACGAGGCCTCGGCAGCCCTCGCGGCGGAGACGGGCGGCCACTATATGGACCAGTTCACCTACGCGGAACGGGCCACGGACTGGCGCGGAAACAACAACATCGCCGAATCCATCTTCCGCCAACTGGAGTGGGAACGATTCCCGGAGCCCGCGTGGATCGTCGCCACGGCCGGCACGGGCGGCACCTCGGCGACGCTGGCCCGCTACGTCCACTACACGCAGCGCGACACCCGCATCTGTGTCGCCGACCCGGAGAACTCCTGTTTCTTCGAGGGCTGGACCACCGGCGATCCGGACGTCACCTGCGACTGCGGCTCCCGCATCGAGGGCATCGGCCGCCCCCGCATGGAACCCAGCTTCGTCCCAGGCGCGGTGGACCGCATGATGAAGGTCCCCGACGCGGCCAGCATCGCCGCGGTAAGGGCCCTGGAGCAGACCATCGGCCGCAAGGCGGGCGGCTCCACGGGCACGGGCCTGTGGAGCGCCCTGAAGATCGTGGCGGAAATGGTAGCGGAGGGCCAACAGGGCAGCGTGGTAACCCTCCTGTGCGACCACGGCGACCGCTACCTGGACAAGTACTACTCGGACGAGTGGCTGAAAGAACAGGGCCTGGACATCGCGCCTTACGGGGCGAGAATCGAGGGGTTCCTGAAAACAGGGATGTGGCCCAACTAACCCAGGGGCGCGGGGAACTGCGCGACAAGCCACCGCGGCGCCGCACCCGCAAACGCACCTACCAAGGCACCCCCTTAGGCGGCCTCACCCGCAACAATCAGCCGCCGCAAATGCTCCGAAACCTCACCCCGAGCCTCAGGCACCAACCCCGAGTCCGTCACCAACGTATCCACCTGCTCCAACGCCGCGAACGAACTGAGCCCCACCGTCCCCCACTTGGTGTGGTCGGCGACCACCACAACCCGCCGAGCGGACTGCACGAGCCGCCGATTCGTCTCCGCCTCCGCGAGGTTGGGCGTCGACAGCCCCGCCTCGACCGATATCCCGTGGACCCCGAGAAACAACACGTCGAAGTGGAGCGACGCGATCGCCTGGTCGGCCACCGGCCCCACCAGCGAGTCGGACGGAGTCCGCACCCCACCGGTCAGCACCACCGTCGCCGCCCCCTGCCGCTGCCCCGACACGCGCTGCGCGGTGTGGAAGACGTCGGCGACGCGCACCGAGTTGGTCACCACGGTCAGATCAGGTACGTCCAGCAGCTGATGCGCCAGCGCGTACGTCGTCGTACCGCCCGACAGGGCGATCGCGGAGCCCGCCGCGACCAGCTCCGCCGCGGCCCGTGCGATGTCCTCCTTGGCCGTCAGCTCCAGGCCGGACTTGGCCTCGAACCCAGGCTCGTGGGTGCTCGCCTCGACCACCGGCACCGCGCCGCCGTGCACCTTCTCCAGGACACCCTGGCGGGCCAGCGCGTCGAGGTCACGGCGGACCGTCATGTCCGACACGCCGAGCTTGCGGGTCAGTTCGTTGACACGAACGCCACCACGACGCCGTACCTCGTCGAGGATCAGGGCGCGGCGCTGTTCCGCGAGGAGGTTCTGGTTGTCATTCACGATCGCTCCACGTCCTTCCGGGGTTCCTTCGGGCCTGCCGGTCCACTCGCCCCCACCAACTCCGACACGTCCCGCACACCCGCTGCGAACCTGCTGCGAACCCGCTCCGACAAGGACTTTCCTCCTGCTACCGGCCCGGCGGACGTCCCATACTCGCATGGGCCGGTACTCGTCGCGCCACTGCCCGTCACGACGCGAACATGTCACTCTGGCAACAACGGGCTCCTTGCTTGTCGCACGGATCGGGGAGATTCCGTGACGAGAGGTGTACGGAGCCCACCGGGCGGAGATCCTCCAGTCCCGCGCGGCATCGTTTCGGACAGGACGCAGGCCGTCGGCGCGGCACGGGGGAAGCACGAGCAACGGGGGAAGTGCGCACAGTGGAGCATGCACAGGAACAGGCCTCGAAGGCCGGGGCGAACGGCGTGGCCGAGTCGCCCGAAGGAGCCGAGCGGACCGGGGCCGGAGCGACCAGCGGTATCGCCCTGGAATTACTGGTCCACGGGGTGGGCGGCGCCACGCCCGAGAAGATGCTCAACGATCCGCGGACGGTCCGCATCACCGGCGACGACACGGCTGCCGTCTTCCGGCGCGCGGACGACGCCGAGGCGGAGGACCGGCCCGCCGACCCGCACGGCGCACCGGTGCGCGAGGCTTACGTCTGGTGCAACCTCACCTCCGGAAACGGCACGCGCGCCCTGTGGCTGTTGCTGCTGCCGTTCATGGTGGTCAACCTTGCCCACTGGATGCGCCCCACCGCCCGCAGCCGGCCGCGCATGGTCCGTCTCTACGGCCTCCTGGTGCGCCTCGCGGGCCTGACCCTCACCGTCCTCCTGGTCGCCGCCGCCTGCGAGGTCGCCCTCGACCTCACCGCCTGGCAGTGCGCGGGCAGGCGCGCGTGTGCCGAGGCGCACTCGTGGCTCGGTTTCCTCTCACCGACCGAGTCGGACGGCGGCTGGTGGAGCGCGCCGGGCCGCCGCCTCGCCCTGGCCGCCGTGGTGCCCGCCGTGCTCACCGGCCTGCTGTGGTTCCTCTCCCGCCGCACCTGGAGCGCCTACGAGTCCCAGCGGCCGATGGCCCAGGCCCCCGAGCCCGCCGACGAGAACATCCGTACGGCGCTGGGGCGGCCCGGGTTCTGGTACGGGCGGCGGCTGGTCGCCCGGCTGCGCGCCGCGCACACCGCGGCCGGCCTGTTGACCGTCGCCGCCGCCCTGGGCTCCGCCCCCGCCCGTCACGACCGCGAGCCCGGCGGCCCGGCGACGCTGGAAACCCTCGCCGGGCTCCTGTACGTGGCGCTGATCGCCGGGGCCGTCGCCGTGGTGTGGGTGGTGTGCCGCCGGGGGCGCAGCGAGAGACGCCTCGATCAGGCACTCGACCGCCGGCTCGTCCGTCTCCTCCCGGGCAGCGCGCTCGCCCTGCTGCTCCTGACGTCCGTGTACGCCTGCTGGTCCCGTCCTGGGTGGAAGTCGACGGGACGGCTGCCGGGCGACACGACCTTCGGCACCCTCGCCCTCCTCCAGGGCCTCGTCGTCGTCGTCCTGGCTGTCGTCGCCCACCTGCTGTACCGCGCGCACCCTGACCCGCGCGCCGCCATGCGCGGCCTCGGCGGGCCCGCCGTCGCGACGCTCGCCTGCGCGCTGGGCGGTGTGATGTCGGGCGGCGTGTCCCAGCGCGTCGCCGACTGGCTGGACGGCACCGGCGGCACCATCGCAGGACCGCCCGTCCTGCTGACCTGGCAGGCATCCGTGATCCCGGCCGTCCTCCTGGTCGTCCTGGGCCTGATCGGCTGGCTGGCCCGACGCACCCTGCAACTGCGCCGCGCCGGGCTGGACGCCGTGGAGCAGGACTACGACGCCGGCTCAGGGGAGCCCATGGACGCCGCGCGCACCCGCCGGATCGCCGGCATGCGCGCGATGGCCGCCCTCACCGACCGGGCCCCCCGCATCGTCGGCATCACCTCCGCGGTGACACTGCTCCTGGGCGCCACCGCGCTGGCCGGCGCGCAGATCACGGACGACACGCCGGGAGAGGCCTCGCACGCCTCGTACGCGGTCGTCCAGGGCGCCGCCGAGACCGCCCAGGCTCTCGGGTCCTGGCTGATCGGAGTCGGCTTCCTGCTGTTCGTCACCTGGGGGCGGCGCGCCTACAAGGACCCGGCCGCGCGGCGCACCATCGGCATCCTCTGGGACGTCGGCACCTTCTGGCCGCGCGCCTCCCACCCCTTCGCGCCGCCCTGCTACGCCGAGCGCGCCGTACCTGACCTGACCTGGCGGATGGCGACCTGGACCGAGGCCACCGGCGGCCGCCTGGTCATCTCCGGGCACTCCCAGGGCAGCGTCCTCGCGGCAGCCGCCGCCTGGCAGCTGAAGCCATCCGTACGCAAGCGCGTCGCGCTGCTGACGTACGGCTCACCGCTGGAGCGCCTGTACGGGCGCTGGTTCCCGGCCCACTTCGGACCGGCCGCGCTCACCTCGCTGCACCACGATGTGGCCTGCTGGCGCAACCTGTACCGGCTCACCGACCCCATCGGCGGCCCCGTACACCTGCCCGGCGACTGCGGCCCCGAGGTGGACCGCGGACCACTCAAGGACCCGCTCGCCTACGGCCGCAACAAGGACCATCCGCTGCCCTCGCCGATCCTCGGTCACTCCGACTACCAGGCCGACCCCGCCTTCGCCGAGGAGCGCGAAGAGCTGCTGGGGCGACTCAGGCCCCGCGAGGCACTGCCCGGGCCACGCCCCGGCGCCGGGGCTCAGGGCAGCTCGGGAAGGTCCTCCGGGTAGAGCAGGGTCAGGTCGTCCGTGCTCGGCTCGGCGTGCTGGGCGACGCGGCCCGCGTGCCGCTCGACCATCGCCTCGAACGTCTGCCGCGACGTACGGCCGTTGCCGAACGTCGCCCCCTTGGGGATCGCCTCGAAATACTTCAGCAGGGCCTCGGAGGAGCCAGGGCCGAGCCGGTACTCGTGCTCCTCCGCCTGCTGCTCCACGATCCGCAGCAGCTCCTCGGGGCCGTAGTCACCGAAGGTGATGGTCCGCGAGAAACGGGAGGCGACACCGGGGTTGACCGACAGGAAGCGCTCCATCTCGGCCGTGTAACCCGCGACGATCACCACCACGGCCTCCCGGTGGTCCTCCATGAGCTTCACCAGCGTGTCGATGGCTTCCTTGCCGAAGTCACGGCCGGAGTCCTCCGGGGACAGCGCGTAGGCCTCGTCGATGAACAGCACACCGCCGCGCGCCCGGTCGAAGGCCTCCTGGGTACGGATCGCCGTCGAACCGATGTGCTCGCCGACGAGGTCCACCCGGGACACCTCGACGAGATGGCCCTTCTCCAGGACACCGAGCGCGGCCAGGATCTCGCCGTAGAGCCGGGCGACCGTCGTCTTGCCGGTACCGGGGGAGCCCGTGAAGACCAGATGGCGTCGGGCGGAGGCCGCCTTGAGGCCCGCCTGCTGCCTGCGCCGGCCGACCTCGATCATGTCGGTGAGGGCTCGCACCTCGCGCTTGACGCTCTCCAGACCCACCAGCGCGTCGAGTTCACCGAGGACATCCTTGGAGGACCGCGCGGCCGACTCCGACTCCGGGGCGGCGACGGCCGGCTCCGGCTCGGTGGTGCGCTGGCCCGGGATCGAGCCCAGCAGCCCATGCGACTGAGCCACCGCCGTCTGTACGGCTGTCTCCGGCAGCGGAGGCGTCCGCAGGGCCGCGCTCTCGTCGCTGGTGCAGTCCTCGACGACCGGCCCGCCGCCGGAGGCCGTGCCGGAGCCGCCGTCGGCGAACTCGTAGCCACCGCGCGCGCACCGCTCCGTACGGCACTTCGTCAACGTCGAACGGCAGCCGTCTATCACATGGAAGCCGTAGCCCTCACTGCCCGTCACCCGGCAGTGCAGGAAACTGCCCCGGCCGCCCGCCGACACGTAGAAGCCCGCCTCGGCGGGGGAGTCGACCGTGCAGCGCTCGATGGTGGGATCGGCGCCCTTGGTGACGATCACGCCCGTCTGGGTGCCGACCACCGTGCAGCCGTTGAGCGTGCCGCCGCTGCCGTGGTCGCGGAACCAGGCGCCCGTCGCGGCGTCCCGGATCCTGCAGTCGTCGAGCTGCGCCGTCGCGCCGTCACTGACCGACACGGCGGTGTTGCGCACCTGCGAGAGGTCGCTGTCGATGACGTCCGCGCGCGAGCCCCGGTCGAGCACGAACAGCGCGTCCGGCACGTCGTGCACCCGGCACGATTCGAGAACCGCCGTGGCGCCGTCGCTGATCCACACCGCCGGGTAGTCGCCGGTGCTGTTGAAGATCTCGCACTGGTTCGCGTCCACCCGCGTGCCCGGGTCCCACACCGACAGCCCGTTGCGCCCGAACTGACGCACCGTCGTACGGGTCAGCGTGAGGACCGAGCGGGACCGCAGATCGACCGCGTTCTCCGGGATGTCGTGGATGCGGCAGTCGGCGAGCGTCAGCACGGCGTCGGTGTCGAGCGTCACGCCGTCCGCGGACGTACGGTGCACATCGCAGTCGGTGAGGAAGGCGGTGGCCCGGCCGGTGATCTGGACGCCGCTGCCCTTGACCTCGTAAACCTCACAACCGACCGCCTCCAGCGCCGAGTTCTCGCCCGAGACCGACAGACCGACGCCCGAGGCGTGGTGCACCCGGCAGCGCTCCAGACGCGGATGCCCGCCGTCGCGCACGGTCACCCCCGCCTGCCCGGCCGCGACGACCTCGCACTCCTCGAACACCCCGCCCGCGTCGTCCAGTACGGCGATGCCAGCACCCGCCGGGTTGTCGACCGTGCAGCGCCGCACCGTCGGGCGCGCGCCGCCGCGCACCTCGATGCCCGCGGCGGACCGGGTGACGATCCGGATGTCCAGCAGCTCCGGTGTGCCCTCCTCGACGAGCACGGCGGCCGAGGTCGAGTCCTGGCCCTCCACATGCAGGTCCTGGACCACAGCGGAGGCGCGCACGGTGAGGGGCACACCGTCCACGGGCGCGATGCGTACCGAGCCGGGAGAGCCCTCCGGGCCGCGCAGTGTCACCGCGCGCTCGACGACGAGGTTCTCCCGGTAGGTGCCGGGGGCGACGGTGAGGACGTCGCCGTCCGCCGCGGCCTCCAGGGCGGCGGCGAGCGAAGCGTACTCACCCGTGCGGCGCCGCCACCTCGATGTGCCGGTGTGCGTCACCTGGACCGTGCCCTGTGCCATGGCGCTGCTGTGCCCCCACCTCGTGGAACGCGGGAAGTCGCGGAAGGTGCCGAACGATGTCGGCCGGTCCACCGTAGCGTGCGTGGGCACGGTGGGTTGACCAGAGCGGGAAGGCGGTCAACTGCCGGTCCCGGTCCGGCCCCAGTCGGGTCCGGCCCGGTCCCAGGCCTGGTCCCAACGGGCGTACCGGCGACGGACCATGCGCCAGACGATCAGGCGTCGGCCGCCCTCGAAGAACCCGGCCGACAGGGCGGTCACGCCGACCCCGGCGAGAACCGCGTGTGTCGTCGCGGTGGCAGTGTCCAGTGGGCGGGCGGCTATTCGCCCCTGTCCGTCCGTCCACAGGGTGAAGTGGTCGCCGGGGTGCGGGGACTTGAGGCTCGCCATGACCTGGCCGTGCTGCGCCGTGCCGTCAGGCCCCGCCCAGTCGGCCTCCACACGGCTTCTCGCCTCCCGCCCGGAGGTCGACTCGGGGTCGGGCTCCAGCGGGGAGCGGGCCAGCTTCTTGACCACGGTGGCCGTCACGAGATGGCGGGCCTCGCGCTGGTCCCGTACGGCCTGTTGCAGCGCGTCCTGGGCGGCACCGCCGACCAGGACGCCGATCAGGGGCGCCGCGAGCAGGATCAGCAACAGGGCCGTGAGCGCCACCCAGGCCTCCGCCAGGTCGGTCGCGCGGCGCAGCGGATTGTGCCGCCAGCGCCAGAGTCCGCCGATCGCCCGCACAGCCGCACCCCCTTCCCGCTCCGTGATAACCCCGGTCGGAGGAGTTCACGCACGCTGCCGGTCAAAGAGAGAGCGAAATCACCCCTCACCGGCTCTCACCGGCCGTCTCATGAACTTCTCACCAACCCAACGGCCAGGCCCCGTGCCGGTGTTCCCGCCCCCGGGACCAATCGGAAGATCACGTCCAAGGGCACGGCGGAAGATCACGCCCGCCTATTCGAGGACCCTGAACGGATCGCCGACGCTGATCGTGCCGGGAGTCTCGGGTACCAGGTTCTGGCCGAAGACCAACTGGTTGCCGAAGCGGCGATGACGCCCGAGCGTGCGCAGCGGTTCCCGCCCGCGTTCGGAGGTCTCCTGGTCGGTGGTGGTCACCACGCACCGCCCGCACATCTTGGCGACCCGGAAGGAGACCTCGCCGATGGCGATCCGGGACCAGCCGTCCTCGGCCCAGGCGGCCGTCCCCGACACCACCACGTTGGGCCGGAAGCGGTTCATCGGCAGTGGGCCCTCCTGAGGGCGATCCCCTTGCGCGACCAGCGAGTTGAGGGCGTCGAGCGACGCGAGCGTGGTGAGCAGCAGCGGGAAGCCGTCGGCGAAGCTCACGGTCTCGCCGGGCAGCGCGAACTCCGGGTCGACCGCGCGACGCGTGCCCGGGTCGTCCATGTGCAGGAGACGTACGTCCTCGCCCAGATATCCGCCGCACCAGTCATGCGCGTCGTCGCCCGCGAGCACCGCCTGCACTTTGGTGCCGAAGATGTCCACCGTCGTCGTGCCCATCACCTCCGGGACGGGCACGATCAGGGGCGCGCGACCGGGCGCGGACAGTCGGATCCCGCCGCCGGGCAGCAGCTCGGCGGCCGCCTGCGCCAGGCGCGGCTGCTGGCGTTGTGTGACGACCTTTCCCCCGGCGTCAATCAGAACCCAGCGTCGGTCTCCGGCCAGCCCCCAGGGCTCCACCACGGCTTGCCGGGGCGCCTGGCCCCGGAACGCCTTGACCGGATGAATGTGAATCGAGTGCAGCTCCGCATTCCCCATACCGCCATCGTGCCAGCAGGCACGGACACTCCGGGGGCGAGATCAGTACCCGCGGTACTGCTGCTGCTGGTTGTTGTACGGGTCCTGGTACTGCGGCTGGGCGGGCCGGGGAGCCGCGGGACGCATCGCCTCGTAACCGGTGGCAGCCGCCGGACGCTGCTGCTGCATCGGCTGGCCGCCGGGGTAACCGCGCGGCGGTACCTGCTGCGGGATGTACGCCGCCGGCGCCTGCTGCAGCGGCGAGGGCTGCTGCGCCTGCGGGTAGCCGTAGGAGGGGGCCTGCTGGGACGGGCCGGCCGGCAGGGCGGGGAGCGCAGACGGCAGCGCCGGCAGGTTGCTGCTGCCTGTGTCGTACGCGGCGGGGACCCGGATCGGGGCGATCTGAGGGGTACCCCGCTCGGCGACGAGCGAGTCGTAGATCGGAGTGTCCGGGAAGGCGGAGTAATAGCCGCCGCCGTAGGTGGAGCGGGGGGAGGTCATGGCACATAAGTTAAGCCCACGATGAGCTGGTTGGGGAGACCGATAAGAGGGTTGTTTTCCGTGTCGGCAGTGACTTGGGACCCCTAATGCGAGCGAACTTGCCAAAAAGGGGCATCTGATCATGCTGAGATCAGGTAAAGGCCAGGTTCCGGGCGGGTTACCGACGGGTCGCCCCGCGTTCTTCCCGCGTTCGGTAGGGGAGTTCAACGGGAGTTCACAGGCCCGGGAGAATAGGTTGGGTCGCGAGGCGAGCAGAGATGGGGGCAGCCATGTCAATGCCTAAGGGATCGAACGCTCCGGTGCCGACGGCGGCGCTCCGGGTCGAACTCGGCTGGCGTTCCGGTGCGGGCGTGCCCGACGCGGACGCGTCCGCGCTGTTGCTGGTGGCCGGAAAGGTCCGTTCCGACGCCGACTTCGTCTTCTACAACCAGCCTGTGCACTCCTCCGACGCGGTCCGGCACGAGGGCAAGCGGGACGGGGGTGGCCGGGTGACGGACACCCTTCTCGTCGACCTCGCGCGCGTGGAGCCGGCGGTCGAGACCGTGGTCCTCGCGGCCTCTGCCGACGGAGGAACGTTCGGGCAGGTTCCCGACCTGTACATCGAGGTCCGTGACGCGGCGCAGGACACGGTGGTCGCCCGCTTCGACAACCCGGGCGCCAGTGTCGAAACCGCGTTCGTACTCGGCGAGTTCTACCGTCGCCAGGGCGCCTGGAAGTTCCGCGCGGTCGGACAGGGCTACAGCAGCGGGCTGGCAGGCCTGGCCACGGACTTCGGCATCACCGTGGACGAGCCCCAGCACACGCCGGCCCCGCCGATCGCCGCGCCGCTCGTCGCACCTCCGGTGACCATGACCCCGCCGCCCGCACGGCCAGTGACCGCGCCTCCGCCCGCCCCTCCCACGACGCCGGTACGCCTGACCAAGGTGACGCTCACCAAGGAGGCCCCGTCCGTCTCGCTCACCAAGCAGGGCGGCACCTCGGGCGCCCTGCGCGTCAACCTCAACTGGCAGGTGCACAAGCAGTTCTCGGGGTGGGGCAGCAAACTCGGCCGCGCGGTCGCCCAGCACTCCGATCTCGACCTCGACCTGTGCGCCCTCTTCGAGCTCTCCGACGGCAGCAAGGGCGTCGTACAGTCCCTCGGCAACGCCTTCGGGGCGCTGCACCAGCCGCCCTACATCCACCTCGACGGCGACGACCGCACCGGGTCCCTGTCGAGCGGCGAGAACCTCACCGTCAACCTGGACCGCAAGCAGGCCTTCCGGCGCATCCTCATCTTCGTGACCATCTACGCGGGGGCACGTTCCTTCGCCGACCTGCACGCCACGGTCACCCTGACCCCGGCGAACGGAGCGGCGGTCGACTTCTCGCTCGACGAGTGCACGGTGCCCTCCACGGTGTGCGCGCTCGCCCTGATCACCAACAACGGCGGCGATCTGATCGTCCAGCGCGAGGCCCGCTATCTCGTGCCCGAGCGCGGGGTGAGCCCCCAGCGGACCGTCGACCGCGTCTACGGCTGGGGCATGAACTGGACGCCCGGCCGCAAGTGACGCACGCGGATCAGCTCTCGTCCGCGGCGGTTTCCGGACGCGCGTACGTCCGTCCCTTCCAGGCCGCGCCGCGCCCCCGGTAGTGCTGCACCGCCGAGTCGACCGTCATGAGGAGGTACAGGAACGCGGTGAACGGCAGCAGAGGAGCGAGCCACAGCGGCTGCCCGTAGTAGCGCAGCATCGGGGCGTACGTCCCCGCCATCACCAGCCACGCGAAGCCGCCGCACACCGCCGCCGGCGTCGTCCCGGTGGTGAGCCCGGCCAGCAGGGCGAACGGGGGCAGCAGATACACCAGGGCGAGGCCGAGCACCGTGCCGAGCAGCAGCGGCGGGCTGTGGCGCAGTTGCGCGTACGCGCTGCGCGAGACCATCCGCCACAGGTCGTGCAGCCGCGGGTAGGGCCGCACGCTGTCCACCCGCTCGGCGAGCCCCAGCCAGATGTGGCCCCCGCCGCCCTTGACGGCCCGTGCGAGTGCCACGTCGTCGATGACGGCGTGGCGGATGGCGTCCGGGATCCGGGCCCGCTCTGCCGCCTCCGTACGCAGCAGCACGCACCCGCCCGCGGCAGCCGCCGTCCGCGTCCCCTTCCTGCCGATCCGGCGGAAGGGATAGAGCTGCGCGAAGAAGTACACGAAAGCCGGCACGACGAGCCGCTCCCAGACGCTCTCCACCCGCAACCTGGCCATCAGCGACACGGCGTCGAAGCCTCCGCCCCGCGCCGCCGCCACCAGTTCCCGCAGACT
Organism: Streptomyces sp. NBC_00576; assembly: GCF_036345175.1. Taxonomy (NCBI): domain Bacteria; kingdom Bacillati; phylum Actinomycetota; class Actinomycetes; order Kitasatosporales; family Streptomycetaceae; genus Streptomyces; species Streptomyces sp. NBC_00576. Next base: position 10,067,066 of record NZ_CP107780.1, read on the forward strand.
GTCCGGCGCGTGGGCGATGTCCGCGTCCGTCAGCAGCAGGAACTCCGGTCCACGCGCGCGTGCCAGGCCGATGCCATGGCGTACGGCCCACAACTTGCCCGTCCAGCCCGCGGGCGGTTCACCGGGCGAGTCCACGGTCAGCGGCAGCCCGCCGTGGCGCCGCGCCAGCTCCCGGGCCAGCTCCCCGGTCCCGTCCGAACTGCCGTCGTCGACCAGGAAGACCTCGGCACGCCCCGGATAGTCCTGCGCGAGCAGCGACGGCAGGCTCGCGGGGAGTACGGCGGCCTCGTCGCGCGCCGGCACGACGATGCAGACGGACGGCCAGGTCTCCGGTTCCCGGGCGTAGGACGGCAGTCTGACGTCCGTACGCCAGAAGAAGCCCTGGCACAGCAGCAGCCACAGCCAGGCGGCGAGTGATCCCACGGCGATCCACACAACGGCGCTCACCCGCCGCAGTCTGCCCCACCCCAGAGGGCCGTATGGGCGCGCCGTTTATAGTGACCGGGTGAAGATCGCGTTGATGGACTCCGGAATCGGACTTCTGCCGGCAGCCGCGGCGGTACGGCGGTTGCGGCCCGACGCGGATCTCGTGCTCTCCCTGGACCCTGCGGGCATGCCCTGGGGTCCGCGGACCCCGCAGGACCTCACCGAGCGCGCCCTGGCCGTCGCCGAGGCCGCCGCCGCGCAGCGGCCCGACGCCCTGATCGTCGGCTGCAACACCGCGACCGTGCACGCCCTGACCGCACTGCGTGCTCGCTTCGAACCGGAGCTGCCGGTCATCGGCACGGTTCCGGCGATCAAGCCGGCTGCTGCGGGAGGCGGGCCCATCGCGATCTGGGCGACCCCCGCCACCACCGGCAGCCCCTATCAGCAGGGCCTCATCCGGAACTTCGCCGAGGGCGTCGCGGTCACCGAGGTGCCCTGCTGGGGACTGGCCGAAGCCGTCGAACACGCGGACGAGACGGCGATCGCCGCCGCCATCGCCGCCGCAGCCGCCCTCACCCCCGACGAGGTAACGACCGTCGTCCTGGGCTGCACCCATTACGAACTCGTCGCCGAGCGCATCCGCGCGGCAGTCCAGCAGCCCGGCCGCCCGCCGCTCGTCCTGCACGGTTCGGCCGGCGCGGTGGCCGCCCAGACGCTCCGCAGGCTCGGCGCGCAGGCCGCCCCCGAGGCGCCGGCGGACGGCACGCTCACTGCGCTCCTGAACGGCACTGCGGGCCCGCTGCCCGCGCCCGCGCTCGCCTACGAGGAAGGCCGGCTGTTGCAGGCGGCCATCCCCGTCCGCTGACCGACGGCCGTACGGCGGCCAGTCGGAGCAGTCACCCTCCGCAACCCGGTGCCCGCGCAGCGGAACCTGAGTAATCTCATAGGCATGAGGGACCGGCCCTACAGCGAACGCGACGAACACGACGAAGCCGTGCCGACCGAGATCTGGACCGGTCGGGCGACCAACCGCGCCCAGTGGCTGCTCGCGCTCGGTGGCTGCGCCTTCATGGCGCTCGGCATCGAACTGGCGGTCGACTCGGCGTGGACGTCCGGCGTCGCACCGCTCGCCATGGCCGTCGTGGGCTGCATCGCGGCGGGACTGCTCGTCCTCTTCGGCACCATCGCGTTCGTGCACGTCGCCGTGAAGGTCGACAAGGACTCCCTCGAAGTGCGCTGTGGCCACATCGGCCTGCCGCGCCGCCGTATTCCGCTGTCCCAGATCGTCGGTGCCGACTTCGTGGCCAGGGTCACCCCCCGCCAGTGGGGCGGCTGGGGCTATCGCTGGCGGCCCCATCAGGGCACCGCGGTCGTCGTGCGCCGGGGCGAGGGCATGGTGCTGCGCCTCGGGGACGGGCACACGTTCACGATCACGGTGGACAACGCGGAGGCGGCCGTACGGGTCATCCGGGACCGGTTGCGGTCGAGTGCGGCAGGGGCCGCGACCTGACGTTCCGGTCGCTCTCCCGGTGGCCTACCGGTGTTCCCGCTGTTCCCGCGCACGTGTGGTCGCCGGGTCCGGTGTCTCGTAGACGAGCGGGCGGGCCGTCGCCAGACCCGCCAGGAGGCCCGCGCCCACGGTCACCGTGGTGAAGCTCAGCACGTTGCCGACCGTCGCGAGGGCGGCCAGAGCTGTCAGGGCCGCGCCCGCGGTCAGCGCGACGGCCGTGGGGCGGGGGGTGCGCCACAGGGCGTACAGCACCCAGCAGAAGACCGCCGCCAGCAGGGCCACGCCGACCACGCCCTGCTCGGCCGCCTGCTGGAGCGGCGCGGAGTGCGGTTTCGTGTCCGTCGGCAGCGACTGCGACGCCGTCTGGCTGAGTTCCGCGAACCTGCCCGGTCCCACGCCCAGTGCCGGGTCCCGGTGGGCGAGCAGCAGGGCGTCGCGCCACAGCTGGACCCGGTGTGCGCTCAGTTGTCCCTCCAGCGAGTCGGCGAGCCCGTCCGGCAGTACGTCCTCGGCGATCGCCCACGCCGTCCCGGTCACCAGGGCCGTCGTCAGCGCCAGCCCCGCGAGGCCCACGCCCCGGCGTGGCATGTGGTCGGCGGCGAGCGAGCAGAGCAGGACGGCGGCACAGAGGACGAACCCGGCGATCGGGCCGAGAACCGCCGACGCGATCGTGATCCCGGCGGCCAGGGCGCGCAGCGCCAGTCGCAGCGACGGAGGGCGGGCCGCCCAGGCGGCACAGCAGGCGGCGCCGGTGGCCAGGACCAGCAGCGCGGACACCGCCCCGAGGTGCCCGGCCGGGGTGGCGATCTGCGGCCCCGGCAGAGCGTGCGGGGCGGCCACTGCCAGGCCCAGCCCGGCCAGCGCCGCCGTACCGGGGGCGGCGACGGGCAGCAGCGCTCCGCAGATCCGTCCCGCCGCGTAACCGGCGGCCACCGCGAGCACTGCCAGGAGCACGCCCTCGGGGCGGCCGTCGTGCGTGGCCGCCGTGATCAGCGACCAGGTGGCACACGTACCCAGCACGACGACGCCCGCCGCGTCGGAAACGTTTCGTCTCTCACTGTCCGGCGGCGCACCCGTCGCCGACGTCATCCCCGTGGACCCCAACCCGTCGCCCCCCGACCTGTGACGGGCCCCGACCGCACGGGGCCGTCACCGGCGCGCACGTCAGAGGCTCCGGCACACCGTAACGGCTGATGCGTCATTTGTGGACGAGTTGCGCAGAAACGATGCGGCAGGTGGGTCGGAGCGGGCCCACCGGTACGGGCCGGACCGTGCTGTCGGCTCCCGGGGCAGGCGCCGTACACTCCCGGAGTGACCGCCACCGCTCCTTCCACAGCCGAGCCGGACCAGCTCGAACCGCAGCTCGCGCCCGCTTCACGCGGCGCGCGGCTGCTGCGCCTCTGGCCGGCCGCCACCGCCGCGCTCGCCGGAGTGCTGCTGTACGTCAGCTTCCCGCCGCGCACCCTGTGGTGGCTCGCGCTGCCCGCCTTCGGACTCTTCGGCTGGGTGCTGCGCGGCCGGTCCTGGAAGGCGGGACTCGGTCTCGGCTATCTGTTCGGTCTCGGTTTCCTGCTTCCGCTGCTGGTGTGGACCGGCGTGGAGGTCGGCTCCGGTCCCTGGCTGGCACTGGTGGCCGTCGAGGCGATCTTCGTCGCTCTGGTCGGCGCGGGCATCACCGCCGTGTCGAGGCTGCCCGGGTGGCCGCTGTGGGCGGCGGCCGTGTGGATCGCGGGCGAGGCGGCACGCGCGCGTGTGCCGTTCCGCGGTTTCCCCTGGGGCAAGATCGCCTTCGGCCAGGCGGACGGCGTCTTCCTGCCGCTCGCCGCGCTGGGCGGCACCCCGGTGCTCGGCTTCGGGGTCGTCCTGTGCGGATTCGGCCTGTACGAGGTCGTGCGCCAGGTGAGCGATTGGCGCCGTACCGGCGCCGTACCGCGTGCCGCAGCGGTCGTCGCCGCGCTGAGCGTGGCCGTTCCCGTGGTGGGCGCCCTGGCCGCACGGACGCTGGTGAGCGACAAGGCCGAGGACGGCACCGCGACCGTCGCCCTCATCCAGGGCAACGTGCCCCGCGCGGGCCTCGACTTCAACGCCCAGCGCCGTGCCGTGCTCGACTACCACGCGCGGGAGACCCAGCGGCTGGCCGCCCAGGTCAAAGCCGGCAAGGTGGCACAGCCCGACTTCGTGCTGTGGCCGGAGAACTCCTCCGACGTCGACCCGTTCGCCAACCCCGACGCCGCCGCGGTCATCGAGGACGCGGCCAACGCGATCGGCGCGCCCATCTCGGTCGGCGGGGTCGTCGAACGGGACGGCAAGCTCTACAACGAGCAGATCCTGTGGGACCCGGCGAAGGGTCCGACCGACACGTACGACAAGCGGCAGGTCCAGCCCTTCGGCGAGTACCTTCCGCTGCGCTCGGTGCTCGAACACATCAACAAGAACTGGACCACCATGGTCCGCCAGGACTTCAGCCGGGGCAGCAAGCCGGGTGTGTTCACCATGGACGGCGCCAAGGTCGGCCTCGCCACCTGCTACGAGGCCGCCTTCGACTGGGCGGTGCGCGACACCGTCACCCACGGCGCCCAGATGATCTCCGTGCCCAGCAACAACGCCACCTTCGACCGCAGCGAGATGACCTACCAGCAGCTCGCGATGTCCCGTATCCGCGCGGTCGAGCACAGCCGGACCGTCACAGTCCCCGTGACCAGCGGTGTGAGCGCGATCATCATGCCGGACGGGAAGATCACCCAGAAGACCGGCATGTTCGTGGCCGACTCCCTCGTCCAGAAGGTGCCGTTGCGCTCCTCGGAGACGCCCGCCACCAAGCTTGGCATTCTGCCCGAGATGCTCCTCGTCCTGGTTGCCGCCGGCGGTCTCGGCTGGGCTGTCGGCGCCGGGGTGCGCGGGCGGCGCGCCGGTGGCGTGTAGCGGTACGCCGGTTGCACGCCCCCGTGATCAACAAGGGTGACAGGACCGGCCCGTTAGGGTCGGGGCATGGCTACTCCTGACTTCATCAGCGCACTACGTTCCTCCGCCGGCCGTCAGTTGCTCTGGCTCCCCGGTGTCACTGCCCTCGTCTTCGACGACGAGGGCAGAGTGCTCCTGGGCCGGCGCACCGACACCCGTAAGTGGTCGGTGGTCGGCGGCATCCCGGACCCGGGCGAGCAGCCGGCGGCGTGCGCGGTGCGGGAGGTCTACGAGGAGACGGCGGTCCGGTGCGTGCCCGAACGGGTCGTGCTCGTCCAGGCACTGGACCCGGTGACGTACGAGAACGGTGACGTCTGTCAGTACATGGACATCACCTTCCGCTGTCGGGCCGTCGGCGGGGAGGCTCGGGTCAACGACGACGAGTCCCTGGACGTCGGTTGGTTCACGGTGGACGCGCTGCCTGAACTGAACGAGTTCGCTCTGTTCCGGATCAAGCAGGCGATGTCCGATGCCGAGGCGCCCACCTGGTTCGACACCACGGGTTTCGCCAGTTTCGAATGACTCGGGCCGCGCTGAGTGGTTCAGCCCCGGGCGAGCGAGCGTGTCATGACGGCGCTGAGGACCCGTACGCCGCGGGTGGAGCCCGGATGGATGCCGGTGAGCTCGTGTGCGCGCCGGAGGCGGTAGTCGAGGGTGCGGGGATGGACGTTCAACGCTGTGGCCGTGCGCGCCCGGCCGTTGGCGGGGTTTCCGCCCAGAGGGTGTTCGTTCGAACTCCTGTCTTGGATGTCATGTCCTGTGGTGTCATCGGCGTGTTGTTGGCCGTGGGTCGGCCGGGACGCTGCCTGTCAGCTGTCAGTCGCGGCCCGCACCCCGGTAGAGGTCCAGCTCACCGTCGAGCTCCACGGCCAGGACGGTCGCGTACTCGTCCAGGTCGGCCGCCCTGGGCGCGTCGATCCAGGTCACGCCCGGCACCTTGTCCAGACCGCCGGTGACGTGGTGGCCCAGCTCGACGCCCGTGCCGACGACCGAGACGCGCCGTACCGCGTTGCGCAGGCCACGGATCGACACGGCCTCGCGGGGCGCGTCGAAGCAGATCAGGTACAGGGTGCGCCGGTCGGCGGAGAGCGTGCTCGGCCCGTAGTGGTGGCCGGCGGGCAGGCCCGCGACCGTGCCGTACACGGCGTCGGCGTGCTTGGTGACCCAGGCACCGAGCCCCTCCAGGCGCTCTACCTGCTCCGCGGGAATCGTGCCGTCCTCCATGGGGCCGGCCCCGAGCAGCAGGTTGCCGCCCATGCCGATCGTCTCCGTGAAGTAACGCACCAGCTGGCGGACCGACTTGAAGTCGCGGTCCTTGGCCCGGTAGCTCCACGAGTCGTTGATCGTCAGGCACAGCTCCCACGGGCCGTCCGGGGCGATCAGCGGAACGCCCTGCTCAGGGGTGGCGTAGTCGCCGTAACTGAGCATGCGGGCGTTGAGGACGGTGTCCGGGTTGCCCGCGAGGATCAGCTCGGACAGCTCCCGCATCCGCCACTGCTCCTCGGTTCGCTCCCACTCGCCGTCGAACCAGAGGATGTCGGGGCGGAAGCGCTCGACCAACTCTCCCACCTGGCCGTCGCGGTAGGCGAGATAGCGCGCCCAGGCCTCCGGGTCCTCCTCGCCGGGGCGGGCTTGGGAGTAGTCGTTGGGCTCGACGATGTGGGGTCCGGGGTGGCGTTCGCTCGCGTAGTCGGGGTGGTTCCAGTCGGAGTGCGAGTAGTAGAGGCCGACCTTCAGGTTCTGCTCGCGGAGGGCGTCGACGAAGCCGGTGACCAGGTCGCGGCCGGCCGGTGTGTCGTGGACCACGTCCAGATTGCGGTGGTCGGTGTCCCACAGGGCCACGCCGTCATGGTGCTTGGTGGTGAGGACTGCGTACTGGGCGCCGACGCGGGCGAACAGCTCAGCCCATCCTTGCGGGTCGTAGCGCGAGGCGGTGAAACGGTCGAGCTGTTTCATGTACTCCTCGTGCGTGACCTCGCCCGTGTAGAAGGACCAGGACTCGGCCCAGCCGTCCACGGCGTAGATGCCGTAGTGGATGAAGATGCCCAGCTTGGCATCGGAGAACCAGGGTTGCATCGGCATGCGCCCACGCTAGGCACGGGCTCCCGGCGCGCGCGTGGGCACCGGTCACCATTACTGGTCTGTTTTCACCATCGGCAGATGACGTCGCATGGGCGTATCGGAGTCGCGCACGAGGCGTACGGCCAACGGCCGCGGCGGCAGCCGGCACGCCAAGTCGGGCGACGCGGCGAACAACGACCTCGTGTTCCGTGGCGACTTCAACGGACTGGTCGAAAAACCAATGCCGGTACATCAGCGGCTCGACGGCTCGACGGACAGCTTCGCGACTGTCACGGATACCGGCGGAGCCGCTGACCGCGGCACTGCGGGGCAGGGGCGGCGCGTCCCCGACGTCGCCTGTCCGGGGCGCGCATGCCCGCGACCCGGTCGGGTAGGCGACCCACACTGTGCCCGGGGCCGACCGTGTCCCGGGCGGCCCGTACGACCGCCGCTACCAGGGGACCCACCATGGAGACACCCGCACGCCATCACACCGCCACACCGGCCCGGCGGGCGCTCGACGCCCTGGCCGACAACAGCCAGGATCCGGCCGCGCTGGACGTCCTCGCGATGAGCGACGTACTGGTCCCCGTACCTGACGACGTCAGTGACGTGGACGCCGGCAATCCCTCGACCGTCGCGCTGCCCGTCCTGGAGGAGCCGGACGGGCGGGAGGCCGTGCCCGTGTTCACCTCGGAGCCCGAACTGGCCGAGCTGCTGCCGTCCGTCTCCCGCTACCGTGTGATCCCGCTGGGCGCGCTCGCCGACCAGTGGCCCACCGGTGACCTCTCGCTCACCATCGACGCGGCCTCCCCGCACGGGATGACGGTCACCTCCGAGGGCGTACGCACCCTGCTGGCCAGGCCGTTCGAGTACTGAACCCCCGTACGGCTAAAGGGACTTGCCGGGGTTGAGGATGCCCCGTGGATCGAACGCGTCCTTGATGCGCCGCTGCAGCGCATGGGCGGCGGGCCCGAGTTCGTCGGCGACCCACTGCCGCTTCAGCACGCCCACCCCGTGCTCGCCGGTCAGCGTCCCGCCGAGCCGCAGCGCCAGGGCGAAGATCTCGCCCGCCGCCTCCCAGGCGGCGTCCGGCAGCCCGTCCAGGGCCGGGTCGACGACGATGATCGGGTGCAGGTTCCCGTCCGCCGCGTGCGCGATGGTGAACACGGGGACGCCGTGACGCCGCGAGATGTCCCGGATCTCGCGGGCCGCCTCAGCGAGCCGGGAGCGGGGTACCGCGATGTCCTCGATCAGCGGGCGGCCCAGCCGCTCCAGCGCGGGCAGGGCGCCTCGGCGGGCGGCGAGCAGGGCCTCGGCCTCGGCCGGGTCCTCGGTCCGCTCGACCGACGTCGCGCCCGTCCCGGCGAGGACCTCGGCGACCGCCGCCGCTTCCGCCCCGGCGCCGGCCCCGTCGCACTGCACCAGCAGCAGCGCGGCGCCGCGCTCCCGCAGCGCCGGGTCGACGGCGTTCAGCACCGGCCCGTCGACCAGTTCCGCCAGCGCCGGTACGACCCCGGCCCTGCTGATCGCGTACGAGGCCTCGGCGGCTGCCTCGAAGGACGGGAAGTACGCGGCGAGGGTGGCCGTGGCCACCGGCAGCGGGCGCAGCCGCAGCGTCGCCGAGGTGATCACCGCGAGGGTGCCTTCCGAGCCGGTGAGCAGCGCGGTCAGGTCGTAGCCGGTGACGCCCTTGACGGTACGGCGGCCCGTGCGCACCACCGTGCCGTCGGCGAGCACCGTCTCCAGACCGAGCACACTGTCACGCGTCACGCCGTACTTGGCGCAGCGCAGTCCGCCCGCGTTGGTGGCGATGTTCCCGCCGATCGTCGACAGGGCCGCACTCGCCGGATCGGGCGCGTACCGCAGGCCGTGCGCGCCCGCCGCCCGGTCCAACTCGGCGGTGATCACGCCGGGTTCCACGACGGCGAGCTGGTCGTCCGCCGACAGTTCCAGGATGCGGTTCATGCCGGACAGGTCGAGGACGAGGGTGCCCTCGCCGGCTGTCGCGCCGCCCGACAGCCCGGTGCCCGCACCGCGCGGCACCACCGGCACGCGCAGGGCGTGCGCGTGCCGGAGGGTGACGGTCACATCCCCGGTCCGCCTCGCGTGCACGACGGCGAGCGGACCGCCGTACGCTCGGGTCCCGGAGCGGTCGGTGGCGTGCGCGGCGAGCGTCGCCGGGTCGGTGGCCAGCCGGTCGGGCGGGAGATCACGGGCCAGCAGGCCGAGGAGCTGGGCGGATGCGGTAGTCGTGGGGGCGGTCACCGGTCCTGCTCCTCGGCGTCCCGGACCGATGCCTCCGGGACATTCGCTTCAAGGGCCTTCGTTCCGATCGCGAGCACGGAGATGTCCTCCTGGGGCGCGTGCACGGGTGCGCACTGGATGTCGCGGAAGTGCCGTTCCAGGGGGTTTCCCCGGGCCAGCCCCGGATTGCCGAGCAGCCGCACGGCCAGCCCGACCGCCTGTACGCCATGGCGGTCCGCCAACACCCGGGCTCCCAGGGCTTGTTCAGGGGTGTACGAGGAGTCGGCGGCGTCCACCCGGGCGGCACCCCCGAACACCAGCTGCTCGGCTCCGGTGAGCAGCACCTCGATCTCGCCGGCCGTCCGCCGGAACCGTTCCGTACGGGCCACCGGATACCCGAGGTTGGCGGGCACCCGTGTCCGCGCGAACGTGTGGAAGTACGCCTGCGCGGCCCGTGCGACCCCCAAATACAGCGCGGCGAGCGGTAGATGAAGGGAGGCGCCCGCCCGGTTGTCCTGCTCGGCGGCCGGACCGTACGGTGCGAGGCCGATGACGTGCTCGGCCGGCACCTCCACGTCCCGGAACGTCACGTCGTGGCTGCCGCTCGCCCGCAGCCCCAACTGGTCCCAGTGGCCGGTGACTTCGATGCCGGGCGAGTCGCCGGGCACCAGGAAGGTGCCCACGCGTGGCTCCGGCTCGTCGGTGGTGGCCCACACCAGGAACCAGTCGAGGCCCTCGGCGCCGGTGACGAACCGCTTCGTCCCGCTGACCGACCAGCCGTCCCCGGTGTGCCGGGCCCGGGTGGCGGGCAGTCCGCCGCGCGCGGGGGAGCCCAACTCGGGTTCCACGCGGGCGTGGTTGATGAGCACGGGACGCACGAACGACTCCTTGACGACCCGGGCGTACAACTCCTCGGGCCAGTGCGGCTGGACGGACTGCCGGCCGTGGGTGGTGAGGGTCATCGCGGCGATCAGGGCGACGGACGGGTCCCCTTGGCCGAGGGTGTGCAGGATGCGCGCGGTCTCCTCGACGCCGGCGCCCCGGCCGCCGTACCGCTCACCGATGGTGGCGGTGAGCAGGCCGGCCTCGTGGGCGGCCTTCAGGGACTCGGCGGGGAACGCGCCCGACCTGTCGTACTCGGCGGCCAGTTCGGCGATGCGGGTGGTCACGGCGTCTTCTTCAGGTCGGCGGCAAGTTCGGTGTTGAGCTTCGTCGTCCAGAACGACTTCACGTCCAAGTGCTCTTTCAGCGCGCCGAGTTCGGTGAAGACGTCCGCCACCTTCTGCTGCGAGGCGATGGTGTCGTCGCCGACCGTGCGGGCCTGCGTCGGACGCTGGGTCTGCTGGTCGACCAGGTCCTTCTTCGCCTGAGCGAGCGGCTGGTGGGTGTTCTTGGAGACGACCTCGGCGAACTCGGCTTCGCGGCCGTCCCTGACGTACGCGTACGCCTGGGTGATCCGGGCGATCAGATCGGCCGTCGCCGCCTGCTGGGCGGGGTTCTTCAGCACGCTGTCGCGGGCCGTCCACAGGAAGTTGCCCGACAGGATGTCCTTGCCAGAGCCGACAGTCGTCGCGCCCTGCTGGTGGGCGGTGATGATCGACGTGCCGTAGGAGGCGAAGGCGTCGATGCCACCACCGTTCAGGGCCGCGAGGCCGTCGTTGGGCAGCAACGGCTTGGCGTCGACGTCGGACCACTTCAGGCCCGCCTGCTTCAGCAGTTGGTAGAGGAAGTAGTGGGCGGTGGTGTTCTGTACGTAGCCGACCTTCCTGCCCTTCAGCCCGGCGATGTCGGTCACCTTCGAGCCCTTGGGGACGACGACCTCCTGGTTGAGCGTGGCGCCGCGCTGCACGGCGACGACCTTGAAGTTCGGCTTGCCGTCGGCGGCGGCGAAGATCGGCGGGATCTCGCTGGAGGAGGCGACGTCGAGGGCGCCTGCGCGGATCGCCTGGAGCTGGAGGTCACCCCCTTGGAACACGCTCCACTTGACGTCGTAGGGGGTGTCGTCGAGGTGGGCGAACTTCAGGATCGCCTCCTCGACCTTCCAGCCGGTCGCACCGACCCTCAGGGTGACGGCGGACTGGTCGGACGACGACTCGGCCTTGGCCTGGCTACCGCAGGCCGCCGTGAGGGCGAGCAGCAGGACGGCGGCGGACGTGCGCAGTGAGCGCAGTGAACGTGAGCGGCGGAACAAGGAGTCTCCATAGGGGTGTTCGCAGACGGGGTGAGGAGGTGGTGGGGAAGTCGGTGTCAGGCGGCTCGAGTTGAGCTGGCCGCGCGGTGGGCGAGTTCCTGGCGGACCAGCGGAAGGACGTAACGGGCGTAGTCGATCGCGTCGTTGAGCGGGTCGTAGCCGCGGATCGACAGCAGGTCGCAGCCGATGTCGACGTAGTCGAGGAGCGCTTTCGCGACCGTCTCCGGTGAGCCGACCAGTGCTGTGGAGGCGCCGGCCGCGTTGGTGGCGACCGCCGGGGCGGTCCACAGGCACCGGTCGTGGACCTCGCCCCGCTCGGCGATGTCCAGCAGCCGCTGCGAACCGACGTTCGCGGGACGGCCGTTGGTCCGGTAGTGGCGCAGCAGCTCGGTGTTCGACGCCTGGTCCTTGAGCACACCGAGCGTGCGGTGGGCCTTCTCCCAGGCCAGTTCGTCGGTGGGCGCGATGATCGGACGGAACGACACCCAGATACGGGGGTCGGGGCGCCCGGCGGCAGCGGCGACCGCGTTGACGGCGGCGATCTGCTCGGCCGTCTCCTTGAGCGGCTCGCCCCACAGCCCGAAGATGTCGCCCTGCTGCCCACCGACCCGGTAGGCGTCCTCGGACGACCCGCCGACGGAGATCGGCACCAGCCCGTTCACGGGCTTCACATCGGAGTAGTAGCCCTCGAACCGGAAGTACTTGCCCTCGTGCGAGACGGGCCCCTCGGCCTGCCACACCTTGCGCAGGATCTGGATGTATTCGTCCGAACGCTCGTACCGCTCCCGCTTGTCGAGATAGTCGCCCTCGCGGCGCTGCTCCTCGTCGCTGCCCCCGGAGATGATGTGCAGCGTGAGCCGACCGTCGCTGATCCGGTCCAGGGTGGCCAGCGCCCGGGCCGCGTGCGTCGGGAAGATCACCCCCGGCCGGTGGGCCAGGATCGGCCGCACCCGCTCGGTGTGCGTGGCGACGAACTGGGCCACCTGGAAGGCGTCCGGCGAAGCCGAGTGATAGGCGACCAGGGTGTGGTCGAAGCCGCCGTCGTCGAGGGCGCGGGCGTACTTGCGGAGGTGGTCGGGGTCGAAACCGGTGCGGCTCGCCGCGGCAGGACCGGAGGCCCCGGAGTCGGTGTGCACGGCGCTGATGAACTCGACAGGCATGATGAACTCCTTTGCTGTACAGCGGTTTTGCCGTACCGCGATACCGATTACTTGAGGACGGAGGTGTCGGCCGAATCGGCCACGTCGACGTTCGGGTCGAGGACACCGATGCCGTTCATGAGGTCGGCCACGTCCTGGACGGTCGAGCTGACCTCCGGTGTGATCGGCAGCACCTTGCTGTACGCGGCCGAGGCAAGTGTCTTCGCGATCGCCGGGGTGGCGCCGTTGCGCTCGACGATGGCGTCGGCGTACGCGTCCTGGTGCGTGCTCGTCCACTTCAGCGCCGTACCGAGCCGCTTCAGGAAGTCGCCGAGCGCGGCCTTCTTCGCCGGGTCCGCGAGGGCCTTGTCCGAGGCCCCGATGAAGCCGTAGCCGCTGATCCGGCCGTCTGCGCCGTCGACGAGGAGCCGGCCGCCCTGCTGGAGGCCGACGGCCTGGTAGACACCGAAGGTCGCCCAGACGTCGATCTTCCCGGAGGAGAAGGCGGCCTGCGCGTCCGTCGGCAGCAGGTACTGCACCTTCACATCGGAATATTCGAGGCCGTTCTGCTTCAGGACGTTGGCGAGCAGGTACTCGGCGATGCTGCCCTTCGCCGAGGACACCACGACCTTCTTGCCCTTGAGGTCCTTGACGCTTCGCACCTCCGAGCCCTTGCGGACGATGATCCCGGTGTGGTGGCCGTCGTTCTTCAGCGCGGCCACGTTCTTGAACTTCACACCACCGCTGAGCGCCTGCAGGGCGGGCAGATCGGCGGAGTAGGTGGTGTCGGCGGCGCCCGCCTGCACGGCCTGGAACAGCGGGGCCGCGCCCTCGAACTCGGCCCACTTCACCTTGTACTTGGCGCCCTTGAGCGCGCCGGACGCGTCGACGAGCGTCTGGAGCGTCTTGGCCTGGTCGCCGAGGGTGAGGGTCACCCGGGAGCCGCTTCCGGCGGCGTCCGCCGAGGAGTCCGCGCCGCAGGCGGTCAGCGCCAGCAGGGCGGTGAGGCTCAGCGCGGCGGTGGCGATTCTGCGTATCACGAGGGGGTCCCTTCGAGGGTGTGTGCGGTGACGCCGAGCCAGCCGAGGAGGCGGGCGCGGAGGGTGACGAACTCGGGCGAGGTGAGATCGCGGGAGCGGGGCAGGTCGACGGTGAGGTCGTGGGCGATGCGCCCCTCGTCCATCACCAGGACCCGGTCGGCGAGCAGCAGCGCCTCCTCCACGTCATGCGTGACCAGGAGGATCGCGCAGCCGTGCCGTTGCCACAGCTCGGCGACCAACTGCTGCACCCTGCCCCGGGTCAGCGCGTCGAGGGCGCCGAACGGCTCGTCAAGGAGCAGCAGTTCGGGCTCGCGGACCAGGGCGCGGGCCAGCGAGACCCGCTGGGCCTGGCCGCCGGACAGCGTCTTGGGCCAGACGGTCGCGCGGTCCGCGATACCGACCTCGTCCAGCGCCTTCGCGGCGAGCGCCCGGTCGGGCCGGCCGGGCAACCCGAGGACGACGTTGCGCCACACCTTCAGCCAGGGCAGCAGCCGCGGCGACTGGAAGGCCGCGCTGCGCCGCGCGGGCACGGTCACCTCGCCGCCGATCTCTTCGTCGAGTCCGGCGAGAATGCGCAGCAGTGTCGACTTGCCGCAGCCGCTGTGCCCGAGCAGCGCCACGAACTCGCCCTCCCGGATGTCGAGATCGAGCTCGTGCAGGACGGTGTTGCCGTCGAAGGCCCGCGAAAGCCCCCGTATTTCCACGCTGTTGGTCGTGATGACGCTGTGGCTCGTGGTGTCGGCCATGGTGATCACGCCTCGCCTTCGAAGTTGGCCCGCCAGGTCAGCAGGCGGCGGGACAGGACCCGTACGGCGAAGTCGCAGGCGAGGCCGAGCAGTGCGTACACGGCGAGGCAGAGCACGATGATGTCGGTACGGAAGTACTGCTGGGCGTTGCTCATCAGATAGCCGAGTCCCGCGTCCGCGTTGATCTGCTCGGCGAAGACGAGGGCGAGCCAGGCGGTGGAGAGCGCGTACCGGAGCCCCACGAGTGCTCCGGGCAGTGCGCTCGGCAGGATGACGTACCGGATCAGCCCGAGCCGGCCGAGCCCCATCATCCGTGCGGCTTCGACGAGTTGGGCGTCGGTGGACCTGATCCCGCCGTAGATGTTGAAGTACAGCGGGTAGGTGACACCGAGGGCGACCAGCGCGATCTTCGGGGTCTCCTCGATACCGAACCAGACGATGAACAGCGGGATCAGACCCACCCAGGGGATCGCCCGGAACATGCCCATCGACGAGTCGATGACGTCCTCGCCGAGCCGGAACAGCCCGGCGAGCAGGGAGAGAACGAGCGCGACGGTCGCTCCGATGAGGAAGCCGATGGCGGCCCGGCGGCCCGACGCGGCGATGGCGCTGGGCAGTTCACCGTTCTTCGTCAGGTCGACGGCCTGTTTCAGGACGTCCACGGGTGAGGCGAGCACCGACTCGGGCAGCACACCCGTGGCCGAGGTCAGGAACCAGAGGAGTACGAGGCCCACGGGACCGGCGGACCGGCGTACCGAACGGGGAAGCTGGAAGCGGCGGGTGGTGCGGGCGGCGCCGCGGATGGTGATCCGGGGTGCCCGGTCCGGGGGAGTGTCGGGGGTCGGCAGGGCCAGGGGCGCCGCGTCGAGCGGTTTGGTTGTCATGGCGGGGTTCCTCTCGCGGGGCTCGGGCAGTGGCCCCGGACGGTGTTCGGCGTCAGGAGGGCTCGGGGCCGGTCGCAGCCGGGCGGGTGGGATCGGCGGACCAGGCGGACCAGGAACCGGCGAAGAGGGTCGCGTCGAAACCGGCGATGGTGAGCGCGGCGATCTGGTGGGCGGCGGTGACACCGGAACCGCAGTACACGCCGATGCGCGACGCCTCACCGGCACCCCGGTCCTCGAACCGTTTGCGCAGTAGCTCGGGCGACAGGAACGTGCCGTCGGCCGCGAGGTTCTCCCCGGTGGGTGCGGAGACCGCGCCCGGGATGTGTCCCGCGCGGGGATCCACCGGCTCCACCTCACCCCGGTACCGTTCGGCGGCGCGAGCATCCAACAGCAGCCCGACGCTGGCGAGTTCGGCGGCACCGTCGGCATCGGTGAGCGGCAGCCCGCCCGCCCTCAGAACGACATCGCCGGGTTCCGGATCGACGGGAATACCGGACTCCAGCGGCAGTTGCGCCGCCCTCCAGGCACCCAACGCCCCGTCCAGCAGAGTCACTTCGGCCACTCCGGCGTACCGGAGCAGCCACCATGCTCTTGCGGCGGCGGTGTTGCCCAAGTCGTCATGGACGACGACCGGTTGGCCCTGCCGGAGACCCCAGCCGCGGGCCGCCTTCTGCAACTCCGCGAGGCGGGGCAACGGATGCCGGCCGCCCTCCGGGCTGGGCGGCGCGGCCAGTTCGGTGTCGAGGTCGACATACACCGCGCCCGGGATGTGCGCGTCGGTGTAGTGATCGCGGCCGTACGGGTCGCCGAGCGCCCAGCGGACGTCGAGGACCAGGGGCGGCTGCCCGGAGGCGAGGGCGTCGCGAAGCTGGGTGACGGTGGTCGTCACACGCGAGGTGCTCATGCGAGGCCCTCCGCGATCGCGGGCAGCTCGGGGGACAGGCGCAGCCGTTCGAGGAAGAGGACGACTGTGGCGGCGGCGGTGCGGTGCAGCGCGTCGTTGAGCACGTCGTGCCGGCCGCCGGCGAAAGTCACGCTCCGGACGTTCGTGTGCCCCTCGTAGACGGTCAGCGCCCGGTCGAGCGGGCTGACCGTGTCGTCCTTGCCGTGCAGGGCGAGCACGGGCACCTGGACCTGGTCGAGCTGCGGCTCCGGCAGGTCGACGGCCGCCTCGATCGCGCCGCGCCGGAAGGCGGGGTCGTCGGCGAGGCGCCCCTGGTGGGTCGGGCAAGCGGTCCGTGCGGCCAGCTCCTCCTCCCAACTCCCGGACGTCCAGGGGCCGGTGGGCAGACCCACGAGGACCAGCGCGTCGACGCCCACCGGGTGCTCGGCGGCGAGCTGGACGGCGTACCGGGCACCAGTGTCCGAACCGACCAGGACCTTCGGGCCCGGCAGTGACTCGTCGGCGAGGAGCTTGGCCGCTTCGTCGAGCACGGACGGATCAGCGGACGGGTCACCCAACGCCCGTACGCGGTAGGCGTCGAAGGCGAGACGGCGGCCGAACCGCTCGTACACACCGCCGTGTTCGCCCCGGCCGGGCAGCACGATCAGCGTGCCGCGCGCGGCGAGACCTTCGGGTTCGTCCCAGGAGGCGGGGGTGGGGGCGGGGGGCGACGACGAAGAGGGCATGAGGGGGCAACTCCTGTTCCAGGGCAGGGAAAAGGGCATGCGGAGGGCGTGAGAGGAGGGGGTCGGAGAACGGCCTACCGGCGTGCGGGCAGCACGGAGCCGGTCAGTTCAGGCCGTACGGAAACGCCGGGAGACGGCGTGGGATCAACGACAGCGCGCGCTGCACGCCACGCCGAAGTCGATGACTCGGCGCTGCGTGAGAAGAGCAGCAGATGCGGTCGGATACGCCATGCGCTCATCATGACCGGCACCGGTGCACCACGTCCAACGACGATTCCGCATCGAAATCGATCAGCATCCGTGATCGATCAGGAATGGCGATCGATGACCCGTGCGGGCTACGGTCGCCGTATGCCCCAACCTGTCCTCGACATCGTGGCGCTGCGCAGCCTGACCGCGATCGCCGACCACGGCGGCTTCCATCGCGCGGCCCAGGCGCTCGCCCTGAGTCAGTCCGCGGTCAGCCAGCACGTCCGCCGGCTGGAGAAGACCCTGGGCCGGCCCGTCGTCGAGCGCGAGGGCCGGGGCATGCGGTTCACCCCGGAGGGCCGACTGCTGCTGGAACAGGCCCGCCGTGTCCTCGCCGTCCACGACGAGGCCGTACGCACCCTGCTCGACGTCGACGGCGACACGATCACCCTCGGCTCCACAGAGCACGCCGCCGACCAGTTCCTGCCACTGCTGACCGCGGCCGTCGAAGCGGTGCGCCCCGGCTGTCGGGTGCGGTTCCGCATCGACCGGTCGGCGCGGCTGGTGGAGGCGGTGGAGCGCGGCAGCGTGGATGTCGCCGTGTACGTCACGGAGGCCGCCGCGACGGAGGGCACACCGGTCGGTGGGCTGCCGCTGACCTGGCACGCTCCCCCCGGCTGGGCACCCCCGGCCGCCCCGGCGCCGGTTCCGCTGGTCGCCATCGAGGACCCCTGCGCCATCCGCCGTCGAGCCATCGCGACCCTCGCCGAGCAGGGCGTCGCGGCGTCGGTGGTCGGCGACGCGGGCTATCTGGCGGGCGTCCTCGACCTCGCCCGCACCGGCCGGGGCGTGGCCCTGCTGGCAACGGTCGGCCCGGCCCCCGACGGCCTCACCCCGTACGAGGGCCTGCCCCCGGTCCCCCCGATCCCGATGAGCGCCCTGGCCCGCCCGGGCACGGACCCGGCAACGGTAGAAGCAGCTTTCGCGGCGGTACGCCAACTACTGAGCTGAGCCGAAGCGCCCCGACAGGGGCGCGGGGCTGTGTCAATATGCGGCTCCGCCGTGGGGAGCGACAAGCCCCCACCGGCCCGCAGCCAACGAACTGCCGAAGAACGCCTACTCGCCCAACGTCCGCGCCAAAGCGGCCCGCTGAAGCGGCAGAACCTCACCGTGCAGCGCACGCCCCCGAGCCGTCAGAGCGACCCGCACCCCCCGCCGGTCCTCCACGCACATGCTGCGCTCCACCAGCCCGTCCTTCTCCAGCCGCCCGATGAGCCGCGACAGCGCACTCTGGCTGAGATGGACCCGGCCGGCGATGTCCTGCACCCGGCACTGCTCGCCCGGGGCGGAGGGGTTCGTCGCGGCGGCCTCCTCGGAGACCAGGACGTCGAGCACCTCGAAGTCACTGGCGCCCAGGCCGTGCGGATGCAGCGCGCGGTCGATCTCGCACATCGTGCGCGCGTGCGCCGCCAGGATGTCCCGCCACTGGTCCGCCAGCCCCGTACCGGCCTTGTTCGCTGCCATGCACCCCATGTTAATGCGTATGCATAAAAACCGACGGGCCCGAGTGGTGTGACCGCCGGCTCAGGCAGACCCCCGCTTGATCAGCTCGGTGGGCAGGATCACCGCCGCCGGGTCCTCGCCGCCGATCTGGGCGAGCAGTACCCGGACCATCTCGGCGCTGATCCGGTCGTAGGGCTGCCGGATGGTCGTCAGCTGGGGGCGGGCGGCCAGGGCCGCCGAGGAGTCGTCGAAGCCGCCCACCGACACGTCCCCGGGGACGCTCCGTTCCGCCCGTTCCAGTGCCGTGAGCACACCCTGGGCCATCAGGTCGGACGCGACGAACACGGCGTCCAGGTCCGGGCACTGGGCCAGCAGCCGGTCCGCGCCCGCCTCGCCGCTGGCCCGGCTGTAGTCGCCGGAGACGACGAGGCGTTCGTCGTACTCGATGCCCTCCTCGGCCAGGACCTCGCGGTAGCCGGCGAGGCGTTCCACACCGCCCGGGGTGTCCAGTGGACCCGTGACGACGCCGATGCGGCGGCGGCCCAGGGAGAGGAGGTGGCGGACCATGTCGCGGGCGCCGTCGCGGTCGGCCGCCGCCACGTAGCTCACCTTGGAGCCGAGGCCGATCGGCTTGCCGCACGCGACGAGCGGTACGCCCGCCTCGCACAGTTCCTGCGCCACCGGGTCACCGGAGTGGCTGGAGACCAGCAGTACCCCGTCGACGTGTCCGGCGGTGATGTACCGCGTGAGGCGGCGCCGTTCGTCCTCCGTGCCCGCCAGCATCAGCAGCAGGGGGATGTCGTGCGCCGCCAGTGCCTGGGTGCAACCCCGCAGCAGCACGTTGAAGTTGGGGTCCTCGAAGAACCGCTCCTGAGGCTCCGTCAGCAGGAAGCCGATCGAGTCCGAGCGCCCGGTGATGAGCGAGCGGGCGTGGCGGTTCACCACGTAACCCGTTTTGCGGATCGCGGCGTTCACCGCCTCGTGGGCGGTCGGGCTGACGTAGTGCCCGCCGTTGAGCACACGCGAGACGGTGCCTCGGGATACTCCTGCCTCGCGGGCCACGTCGTGGATCGTCGGCGGTTTGCGCCGGCCCCCGGTATTGCTCATGGTCATGACTTTACGGCTCCGGACAGCAGGTCGAGGCTCCAGAACCGCTGGATGACCAGGAACAGCGCGATCAGCGGGAGGACCGCCAGGAACGCGCCCGTGATCACCAGCGTGTAGAGCGCCGGGGTGTTCGCTCCCTGTTCGAGAAGCGTGAACAGACCCAGCGTGATCGGGAACTTCTCGTCGTCGCTGAGCATGATGTAGGGGAGCAGGAAGTTGTTCCACACCGCCACGAACTGGAACAGGAACACCGTCACCAGGCCTGGGATCATCATCGGGAGCGCGACCCGTGTGAAGATCCGCCACTCGCTCGCTCCGTCCATCCGCCCGGCCTCGACCACGTCGGCCGGCACCGCCGCGGCGGCGTAGATCCGGGCGAGATAGATGCCGTACGGGGAGAGGATCAGCGGCAGCAGCACGGACGCGTAGGAGTCCGTGATGTCGGCCTTCGCCAGCAGCAGGTACTGGGGGATCGCGAGGATCACCGGCGGCATCAGCACGCCCGCCATCAGGACGCTGAACACCGTCTCCCGGCCGCGGAAGCGGTAGATCGCCAGCGCGTAGCCGCTGATCGCGGAGACGGCCGTCGACAGAAGGGCGCCGAGGCCGGCGTACAAGGCCGAATTGCCCATCCACTTCCAGTAGACGCCGTCGCGGTAGGCGCTCAGCTCCTTCACGTTGTCCGTGAAGCCGCTGCCGGGCAGGAACGTGAACGTGGAGAACAGTTCACTGCCCGACTTCGTCGCCGCGATCACCACCCACGCCACCGGCAGCAGGCAGTACAGGGCACCCAGGAGCAGGGTGATCGTCGGGACCAGGGCGATCCTGTTGCGCAGCGGCGGGCGCTGCGCGGTGCCGGGCCTGGTGCCCGTCGCCGTCTCGGCCTTGCCCACGGCAAGAGAACTCATCGTGCTGCCTCCTGCTTGTTACGGGAGTTCGCGGCCCGCAGGAAGCCGAACGACAGGACCAGCGTGACGATCGCGATGATCGTCGCCTCGGCCGCGGCCGAGTAGATGTCGCCCTTGCCGAAGGCGTCCTGGTACACCTTCATCAGCGGACTCCATGTCGTGGACACGGAGTTGGTGAGCGGCTTGAGGGTGGTCGGCTCGCTGAACACCTGGAGCGTCGCGATGATCGAGAAGAAGAAGGTCAGCACCAGCGAGGGCGCCACCATCGGGATCTTGATCCTGAGCGCGATCTGCAGCGGGGTGGCGCCGTCCAGCTTCGCCGCCTCGTACACCTCGGCCGGGATGGACTGGAGCGAGGTGTAGACGACGATCATGTTGAAGCCGGTACCGCCCCACACCGCGATGTTGGAGAGAGCGAGGTACAGCGGACCGCCGTCCAGCAGGTCCGGCTGCGGCATCCCCAGCTTGTCGAGGACGAAATAGAACGGGCTGACGTCCGGCAGGTACAGGAAGCCCCACAGCAGCGCGGCGACGACTCCTGGAATGGCGTACGGCAGGAAGATCGCGAGCCGGGTGAAGGGTGTGAACCGCACCTTGTCCGCGTCGAGCATCAGCGCGAAGACAAGGGCGAGACCCAGCATCACCGGGACCACGATCGCGCCGTAGCCGACCACGCGCAGCGCGCCGTTCAGCAGCTCGTTGTCGGTGAGGGCATCGGTGTAGTTCTCGATGCCCGCCCAGACCTCTTTCCGCGCCCCGGCACCGAGGCCCAGGCCGGACACCTTCACCTTGTGCAGGCTCAGCCAGAGCGCGTAGCCGATGGGCAGCGCGAAGAAGAGGGCGAACAGGATCACCGCGGGAAGGAGGAAGGCGTACGGGGCCGACCTGACCCCGTACGACCTCCGGCGTGCGCTGGTCACTCCGCGACTCCGAAGCCCTGCTTCTTCAGGTCGCCGACCGTGTCGTCCTGCATCGTCTTCAGAGCGGCGCCGAAGTCCGACTTGTTCTTCGCGGCCGACGCGAACGCGTCCTTGAACGAGGTGTACGCCACGTTCACGTTCGGACCCCACGCGGAGGGCGCCGTGGTCTTCGCGATCTCGGCGGCCTTGGGGTAGAAGTCCGCCTGGTTGGAGAAGAAGTCGGGCGACTTGACGAACGCGCCGCTGAGCTGGGCGCCCGTGGCGGCCGGGTAGATCCCGCCCTCCTTGGCGAGCGCGGCCAGCGCGTCACGGTCGGTGTTCAGCCAGGCGGCGAACTTCGCGGCGGCCGACTTGTTGCCGGAGTCGGTGGTGACGGCGGTCGAGGAGCCGCCCCAGCTGCCCGTCACGTCTTCGCCGGCCGACCACTGGGGGAGCGGGGCCATGGCCCACTTGCCCTTGGTGTCCGGGGCGGCCGTCGTCAGTGTGCCCGGTGCCCACACCGCGCTGACCCAGGCGACCTGCTTGCCGGTGTTGAGCGCCTTGTTCCAGGCCGGGGTGTACATCGGCTGGTTGTCGATGGCGTCCTCCTTGACGAGGTCGCCCCAGAACTTGGCGACCTTCTGGGTCGCCGCGTCGTCGATACCGACCTTCCACTTCTCGCCGGAGGTCGTCCACCACTTGGCGCCGGCCTGCTGGGCGAGCCCTGCGAAGAGGCCGGAGTCGTTGGCGGAGAAGGTGGTGAGGTCCTTGTCCGGGGCCTTCTTCTTCAGGTCCCGGGCGGTCTGGGCGAACTCGGCCCAGGTGGTCGGGACCTTGAGGCCGTACTGCTTGAAGAGGTCCTCGCGGTAGTAGAACATCATCGGCCCGATGTCCTGCGGCACCGCGTACACGGCGTCCGTGCCCAGCGTCGTCTGCTGCCAGACACCCTCGGCGAAGTCCTTCTTCGCGTCGCCGACCTCGCCCGAGATGTCCGCGAGCGCGTCATTGCTGACCAGCGTCGGCAGGGCCTGGTACTCGGCCTGCACCAGGTCCGGCGCCTTCTTGGCCTTGTGCGCGGTGAGGATCTTGGTGACCAGGGTGTCGCCGGACGCCTGCTTCTTCACCGTGACGGTGATCTGCTGCTCCTTGCCCGGCCCCTTGTTCCACAGGTCGACGACCTTGTCCATGCCGGGCGTCCAGGTCCAGTACGTCAGCGACACCGGGCCCGACTGGGCGTCGCTGTCGTCGTCGGACCCGCAAGCGGCGAGTGTGGTGGCGCCGAGTGTGACGGCGACTGCGGTTGCCACGAGGCGCCACTGCTTCGTGTTCGGCATGGAACGTTCTCCCCTGACCTGGTGGGGCCCTCGCCTGCTGCAAGAGCCCGCCATGCTTCTGTGAGCGTTCACAGTAGAGAAACACACTGGACACTTGTCAATGGTTGTTGCCATGCGGTTATCTAGGCCCCGCACCGCGAATAGCTGTGTGTGCACGTTCCCAAGATATGTTCCACAGTGACCGACCAACCGGGAGACATTCCATGCCGGAGACCACCCCCACGGGCCTCACGAGGCTTGCCTTCGGCGGGGACTACAACCCCGAGCAGTGGCCGGAAAGCGTCTGGCAGGAAGACGTTCGGCTGATGCGTGAAGCCGGCGTCACGATGGTCAGCGTCGGAATTTTCTCGTGGGCCATGCTGGAGACGGCACCCGGGGTGTACGACTTCGGCTGGCTCGACCGCCTGCTGGACCTCCTGCACGAGAACGGCATCCGCGCCGACCTCGGCACGCCCACGGTGGCGCCGCCCGCCTGGTTCTACCGCGAGCACCCGGACGCACTGCCGGTCACCCCCGAGGGTGTGCGCTACGAGTTCGGCTCCCGCGCCGCGATCTGCCACAGCAACGCCGACTACCGCGCCGCCGCCGCGGGCATCACCACGAAGCTCGCCGAGCGCTACGGCGCCCACCCGGCGCTCGCCATGTGGCACGTGCACAACGAGTACGGCGTCCCCGTGTCGGCCTGCTACTGCGACTCCTGCGCGGCCCACTTCCGCCGCTGGCTGGAGACGGCGTACGAGACGGTAGGCGGCGTCAACGAGGCCTGGGGAACCGCCTTCTGGGGCCAGCGGTACGCCACCTTCGAGCAGATCAACCCGCCGCGCGCCGCACCCACGGTCGGCAACCCGGGACAGGCGCTGGACTACAAGCGGTTCGCCGACGCCACCATGCGCGAGAACTTCGTGATGGAGCGGGACATCCTCCACCGTCTGTCGCCCGGCATCCCGGTCACCACGAACTTCATGACCGCGCTCAGCCAGTGCGACTCCGTCGACTACTGGGCCTGGGGCCGCGAGGTCGACATCGTCACCAACGACCACTACCTGATCACCGACGGCCGCCGCACCCACGTCAACCTGGCGATGGCCGCCGACCTCACACGCTCCGTCGGCGGCGGCGCCCCCTGGATCCTCCTCGAACACTCCACCTCGGGTGTCAACTGGCAGTCCCGCAACCCCGCGAAGGCACCGGGCCAGATGGCCCGCAACTCCCTCGCCCACGTGGCCCGGGGCTCCGAGGGCGCGATGTTCTTCCAGTGGCGCCAGTCCCGGCGCGGCGCCGAGAAGTTCCACTCGGCGATGCTCCCGCACGGCGGCACGGAGACCCGCGTCTGGCGCGAGGTCGTCGAACTCGGCGCCTCCCTCGACTCGTTGGCCTCCATCCGCTCCACCCGTACGGTCGCCGACGTCGCCGTCCTGTGGGACTGGCACTCCTGGTGGGCGCAGAACCTCCAGTGGCGCCCCAGTGAGGACCACGACCCGCGCGAGCGCGCCGACGCCTTCTACGAGGCCTTGTACGACCGCCACCTCACGGTCGACTTCGCCCACCCGGAAGCCGACTTGTCGGCTTATCCCCTTGTCGTCGTACCCGCCCTGTACCTGATGACGGAGGCAGCCGGGAACAACCTCAGGGAGTACGTCGAGAACGGCGGCACCCTCGTCGTCTCGTACTTCTCCGGCATCGTCGACGAGCACGACGCCGTGCACGAGGGCCCCTACCCGGGCGCCCTGCGTGACGTACTCGGCCTGACCGTCGAGGAGTTCTCGCCGCTGCTCCAGGGCGAGGACGTACGCATCACCGGCCCCGACGGCTCCGAGCTGACCGGCGACGTGTGGACCGAGTTCGTCGTCCCGCGCGGCGCCGAGACCGTGTGGACGTACGCCGACGGACTCACCGCCGACCACCCGGCCGTCACCCGTAACCGCCTCGGCGAAGGCACCGCCTGGTACGTGTCGACGCGCCTCGACACGCACGGTCTGGACGCCCTGCTCGGCTGGGCCACCGAGGACGCCGACCTAGCACCCCGCGCCGACCTCCCGCGCGACGTCGAACTCGTCCGCCGCACCGGCGAGTCGGGCACCTACCTGTTCGCCGTCAACCACACCGCGTCGGACACCAAGGTGCCCCTGGAGGCACCCGGCACCGAACTGCTGACGGGCGAACGAGCCGCGGGCCGCCTCGCGCTGCCCGCCGGAGCCGTCCGGGTCGTACGACTCGACGGCTGAGCCGCAAGTTCCCCTCCGCCCGTGCGTGCCACGAGAGCCGCGGGCGGAGGGGTCTCCCTCCCGCCACTCAGGAGGGGCACCCCCAACCCATCACGTCGAAGGGACGACGGACGACGATGTTCCATCCCAGACGCACACCCAGGCGCACACTCAAGGCCCTGCTGCTCCCGCTCGCCGCAGGCCTCGCCCTCACCGCCCTCCCCGCCACCTCCGCGCAGGCGGCCAGTACCCTCACCAACGGCGGCTTCGAGGCCGACGGTTCGGGCGCTGCCACCCCCAACGGCTGGTCGGAGTACGGCGACACGGGCGCCTCGTACGTGGAGTCCGGTGGCCGCAGCGGCAGTTACCGCCTGTCCCACTACTCTGCCTCCGCCTACAAGGTGGAGACCTACCAGTACCTGTCCGGGCTGACCAACGGCAACTACAAGCTCACCGCGTGGGTGCGCTCGGGCGGCGGCCAGAAGTCGGCCTACATAGCGCTGAAGAACTGCGGCAGCTCCGAGCAGCGCACCGACCTGCCCGTCTCCGCCAGCGGGTGGATCCGCATCGTCGTGCCGATCGCGGTGACGAACAACCAGTGCACGATCAGCGTCAACTCCGATGCCAACGCGGGCAACTGGATCAACGTCGACGACCTGACCTTCGCCTCCGGCACCGGCGGGGTGCCCGTCAAGGGCGCCGACATCTCCTCCCTCCCCAAGAGTGAGGCCAAGGGCGGTGTCTACAAGACCAGTTCGGGGACGACGAGCGACGCGCTCACCGTCCTGAAGAACTCCGGCATGAACTACGCGCGCGTCAAGGTCTGGGTCAACCCGGCCGACGGCTACAACAACAAGGCGCGCGTCCTCGCCATCGCCAAGCGCATCAAGGCGCAGGGCATGAAGCTGCTGGTCGACTTCCACTACTCGGACATCTGGGCCGACCCGGGCGCCCAGAGCAAGCCGTCCGCATGGGCCGGACACTCCTACAGTCAGCTGAAGACGGACGTCTACAACCACACGTACGACGTCCTCAACGCCCTCAAGGCGCAGGGCACCACCGCCGACATGGTCCAGGTCGGCAACGAGATCAACGGCGGCATGCTGTGGTCCGAGGGCTCGACCGACAACTGGTCGCAGCTCGCCGGGCTGCTCAACTCCGGCTACAACGCGGTCAAGGCGGTCAACTCCGGCACGACCGTCGCGCTGCACCTGGCCAAGGGCGGCGACCTGTCGGGCACCCGCTGGTGGTTCGACAGCGCGGTTTCCAACGGAGTGAAGTTCGACGCCATCGGCCTGTCCTACTACGGCTACTGGCACGGCTCGCTCTACGACTTCCAGACCACCCTGGACGACGCGGCCTCCCGCTACGGCAAGCCGGTGTTCGTCGCCGAGACGGCCTATCCCTTCCGTCTCGACAGCAAGGACTCGCACGAGAACATCATCGACACGACCGGTGAGCTGGTCTCCGGGTACGCGGCGTCCACGGCCGGGCAGTCGGCCTGGTTCCGGGACATCCTGAACATCGTGGAGGCCGTTCCGAACGGCCGCGGACTCGGCGTCTTCTACTGGGAGGCGACCTGGACCGCGGTCACCGGCAACGGCTGGGACCCCACGGACGCCTCCTCCGGCAACGGCTGGGAGAACCAGGCCCTGTTCGGCTACGACGACAAGGCGCTCCCCGCGATGACGTGGTTCAGCCACCGCTGAGCCCGAATGGACGGGGGCCCGGCCGCGTGGGGGAGGCGGCCGGGCCCCTGCTCATTGTTCGACCTCGGCCAAGAGGTGCGAAGCCGCGGACGCGGCGGCCTCGACTGCGGGACTTTGGGAGCACGGTACGCGGTGACCGGGACGAGGAGGCGCGATGCTGAAGAGGCCCGTGGGCGGGCAACGCCTGGAGATCCTGCCTTCTATCGTCCCGACGAGGTTCGCATCGCCGAGGTTGCCCGGATGTTCGAGAAGGGCTGGTAGGTCCGCCGACGGTCGGGCGGATGTCGGCGGGCCGTGAGCTGTTGGGGGTGCCGGGACGACCGGGGTGCCGTGACCAGGTGTGTGGAAAGCCTGCGGGCCGGTGGGGGCTGGTCGAGCCACGCGGCGGAGCCGCAAATGTCACAGCCCCGCACCCGGATTCATCGATCCGCGCTCAGCACGTGCTGACCCAGGTGCAGCCCCCGCACCCCGGCGTTACCCTGTTGACCGGCCGCGATCCCCGCTCGCGCCCCACGCCCGGGCGCCGGCGAGTAGGAGACGTACGACCATGACAGCCCCCGACATCCGGACCGGGACCGTCAGCGTCCGACCGCGCCCCTCCGCCCTGCGCGGCCAGGCACCCGTCGTCGCCGTGGTCGCGGTCGGCGGCGCGATCGGCGCCTGTGCCCGATACGCGGCCTCCCTCGCCTGGCCCGCGCGGACCGGCGGATTCCCCTGGACCACGTTCTGGATCAACGTCGTCGGCTGTGCCGTGATCGGCGTGTTCATGGTGGTCATCACGGAGACCTGGGCAGCCCACCGCCTCGTACGCCCCTTCTTCGGCACCGGTGTGCTCGGCGGCTTCACCACCTTCTCGACGTACGCCGTCGACATACAGAAGCTGGTCGACCGGGGCCACCCCGGCACCGGCCTCGCCTACCTCGCCGCGACCCTGCTCGCGGC
Source organism: Streptomyces sp. NBC_00576 (assembly GCF_036345175.1). Classification (NCBI taxonomy): domain Bacteria; kingdom Bacillati; phylum Actinomycetota; class Actinomycetes; order Kitasatosporales; family Streptomycetaceae; genus Streptomyces; species Streptomyces sp. NBC_00576. Next base: position 10,094,695 of record NZ_CP107780.1, read on the forward strand.
GCTCACAGCCGTGACACTCGCGGCGACCGCGACCCGCCGGGTCCTGAAGCGGAGGCGACGATGACCAGGCTGACCGGCAGCGCCCTGCGCGTGACCGTCCTCATCGGCGAGCACGACACCTGGCACCACAAACCTCTCTACTCGGAGATCGTCCACCGCGCCCGCGCGGCCGGCCTCGCCGGCGCGAGCGTCTTCCGCGGCATCGAGGGCTTCGGCGCATCCTCCCTGATCCACACCTCCCGCCTGCTCTCCCTCAGCGAGGACCTGCCGGTCGCGATCGTCATCGTCGACACCGAGGAACACGTACGGTCCTTCCTGCCGCAGCTCGACGAACTCGTCACCGAGGGACTCGTCGTCCTCGACGACTGCGAGGTCATCCGGTATGTCGGCCGGACCGAAGAGAAACCGGGCGAAGCGGGCAAGAAGGGTAAGAAGTTGTTGTGAACTGGCTGCTCGTGATCGCGGGCGGAATGGTCGGCGCACCTCTCCGCTATCTCACCGACAGGATCGTCCAGTCCCGCCACGACACGGTCTTCCCCTGGGGCACCCTCGCTGTCAACGTCACCGGCTGCCTGATCCTCGGCATGCTCACCGGTGCCGCCCCGGGCCCGAACCTCCAAGTGCTCCTGGGTACGGGCCTGTGCGGTGCGCTGACCACGTACTCGACCTTCTCGTACGAGACCCTGCGGCTGGCCGAGGACGGGGCCGGGCTCTTCGCCGTCGCCAACGTCATGGTGAGCGTGGCGGCCGGTCTGGGGGCGGCTTTCGCGGGTGTGTGGGTGGGCGGGGCGCTGTAGGCGGAGGGCGTTCCGCCCTTGCCGGCGTGTAGTAGGACTGGCCCCGCCGCTGCCCGTCCCTCCCCAGCAGAACTGGATTCCATGAGCGCCATCTCCGTCGGTCAGGCCGTCGTCCTCGGAGCCGTCGAGGGGGTGACCGAGTTCCTGCCGGTCTCCTCGACCGGCCATCTGAAGATCGTCGAGGGGCTGATGGACATCCCCGTCGACGACAACGCCGTGGTCGGGTTCTCGGCCGTCATCCAGGTCGGCGCGATCGCCGCCGTGCTCGTGTACTTCTTCAAGGACATCGTCCGGATCGTCTCCGCCTGGGGGAGGGGTCTGCGGAACCGCGACGAGCGCTACCACCACGACTACAAGTTCGCCTGGTGGGTCATCTACGCCACGATCCCGATCGTCGTCGTGGGCCTCGCCGCGAAGCCGCTGATCGAGGGCCCGCTGGCCTCGCTGTGGGTGGTCGCCGCCTCGCTGATCGTCGGGAGTGGCGTGATGTGGGCCGCGGACCAGATGGGCCGGCACAAGCGCGGCGAGGACGACACGTCCTTCAAGGACGCGATGCTGGTGGGCAGTTCACAGATCCTCGCCCTCCTCTTTCCCGGCTTCTCCCGCTCCGGCGCCACCATGTCGACGGCGCTGATCCTCGACCTCGACCGGGTCGCCGCCACCCGGCTCTCCTTCTTCCTCGGCATCCCCGCCCTGACCGGCGCCGGGCTGTACGAACTGAAGGACGCCCTGGGTGCGGGAGTGGGGGTCGCGCCGCTGGCCGTCGGCACGGCGGTCTCCTTCGTCGTCGCCTACGGTTCCATCGCCTGGCTGCTGAAGTTCGTCGCCAAGCACTCCTTCAACGCCTTCGTGATCTACCGGATCGTCGTGGGCGTGCTGCTCTTCGGGCTGCTGGGCGCGGGTGTACTGAACTGAGGCGGCGCGGGATGCGAGAACGAGTGTGAGGACGGGTGTGAGGACGGTTCCGGCCTCACACCCTTGACAGCCCCGTCCCTTCACCCGCAGGATCACCCCCGTGAACCTGTCAGACAGCCAGACAGGTGGCTCGGTACCGCGGCGCGTCAGCGCGATGGAAGCGGTCCTCGGTCATCTGCGCAGCGCCATCGAGCGCGGAGATTACGCCGTGGGGGACAAGCTCCCCTCCGAGGCCGAGCTGTGCCGGCGCCTGGAGGTGAGCCGGCCCGTGCTGCGGGAGGCCCTGAGGGCCCTGCAGACCATGGGCCTGACCGTCTCCAAGACCGGCAAGGGCACCTTCGTGGTGTCCAGCACCGTCGAGGACCCCACCTTCGGCGACTACGCGGCCAGCGACCTCCTCGAAGTCCGTCGGCACGTCGAGATCCCGGTCGCCGGCTACGCGGCCGTACGACGGACCCCCGAGGACCTCGACCACCTCGCGCACCTGCTGGACCGCATGGAGCACGAGACCGACACCACCGCGTGGGTCGCCATGGACACCCTCTTCCACCTCGCGGTGGCGCAGGCCGCCCAGAACCCGGTGTTCCGCCGGGTGATCGAGGAGATCCGGGACGCGCTGGCGCGCCAGTCGGCCTTCCTGAACGAGCTGGGCGGCCGGCGTGAGCAGTCCAACCGCGAGCACAGGGCGATCGTCGAGGCGCTGATCGACCGCAGCGAGGACGACGCGGTGGCGGCCATGTCCCACCACCTCGACCGGGTCTCCACGACCCTCACCGACATCGTGCGCGCCGCGCACAAGGACACCCCCGCACAAACATTCCCGGAAGGCGGACCCGAGGCGTGAGCGAGCAATCCCTCCAGGACGGTACGGCGAAGAAGGCCGTGCACGTCGACGCCGGTGACGCGGGCTACAGCAAGTCGCTGAAGGCCCGGCACGTCAACATGATCGCCATCGGCGGTGCCATCGGCACCGGCCTGTTCCTCGGCGCCGGCGGCCGGCTGGCCGACGCGGGCCCGTCCCTCTTCATCGCCTACGCGGTCTGCGGCGTCTTCGCCTTCCTCGTCGTCCGGGCGCTGGGCGAACTCGTCCTGTACCGGCCCTCGTCCGGCGCGTTCGTGTCGTACGCCCGCGAGTTCCTGGGTGAGAAGGGCGCGTACATCGCGGGCTGGATGTACTTCCTGAACTGGGCCACCACCGGCATCGCCGACATCACCGCGGTGGCCCTCTACACCCACTACTGGGGCCTGTTCTCCGACATCCCGCAGTGGGTGCTCGCGCTGATCGCCCTGGCGGTCGTCCTCACCGTGAACCTGATCTCGGTGAGGATGTTCGGCGAAATGGAGTTCTGGTTCGCCATCATCAAGGTCAGCGCCCTCGTCGTCTTCATGCTGATCGGCATCTTCCTGCTGGTCACCCAGCACGAGGTCGACGGCACCACCCCCGGACCGTCCCTGATCACCGACAACGGCGGCGTCTTCCCCAACGGCCTGCTGCCCATGCTGCTGATCATCCAGGGCGTCGTCTTCGCCTACGCCTCCGTCGAACTCGTCGGTGTCGCGGCGGGCGAGACCGAGAACCCCGAGAAGATCATGCCGAAGGCGATCAACTCGATCATGTGGCGGGTCGGCCTCTTCTACGTCGGCTCGGTCGTCCTCCTCGCAATGCTGCTGCCGTGGAACAAGTACACGTCGGGGGAGAGCCCCTTCGTGACCGTCCTCTCCAACATCGGCATCCCGGCGGCCGGCGGCGTGATGAACCTGGTCGTCCTCACGGCGGCCATGTCGTCCCTCAACTCGGGCCTGTACTCCACCGGCCGCATCCTGCGCTCGATGGCGATGTCCGGCTCCGCGCCGAAGTTCACCGGCAACATGAGCCGCAGCCAGGTCCCGTACGGCGGCATCCTGCTCACCAGCGGCTTCTGCGTACTCGGCGTCGGCCTCAACTTCGTCGTCCCCGCCGACGCGTTCGAGATCGTGCTGAACTTCGCCGCGATCGGCATCCTCGCCACCTGGGGCATGATCATGATCTGCCACTTGGTGTTCTGGCGGAAGACCGAGAACGGCGAGCTGACCAGGCCGAGCTACCGCCTCCCCGGCTCCCCGTGGACCGAGCTCGTGACGCTGGCCTTCCTCGCCTCCGTCCTCGTCCTGATGTACGCCGACGGCGGCGCCGGCCGCACCACCGTGCTGTGTCTCCCGCTGATCGCCGGGGTACTGGTCGCGGGCTGGTACGGCGTCCGCGGACAGGTGGCCCGCAAGGCCGCCGAAGCGCGCGGGACCAATGAATCCACCGAAGCCGGCGGGTCGGCCGGAGCCGACGCGTGAACCACGCAGTGATGCAGGATGCAGTAATGCAGGAAGCAGTGCAGGCAGCCATGTACGGCAGTTCTCTCGCGGACGCTCCCGCGATCCGCGAACCTCTCCACTCGCCCGTCGCGCACCTTGTGCGCGGCGGGGTCATCGAGGGCATCCACTACGGTTCCGTCGTCGTCCTCGGCGCCGACGGCCAGGTGGAGCTGCAGGTGGGCGACATCGAGGCGGCCTTCTATCCGCGCTCCGCCCTGAAGCCGGTCCAGGCGGTGGCCATGCTCAGGGCCGGTCTGCCCCTCGACGGCGAGCTGCTCTCCCTGGCCGCCGCCAGCCATTCCGGTGAGGAACGCCACCTGGCCGGCTCCCGCCGCATCCTGGAGCTGGCCGGCCTCGCCGAGGACGACCTGCGCAACGTGCTGGATCTGCCGTTCGACCCGGTCGTCCGGGACGCCTGGATACGCGAGGGTCGCCTGCCCTCCCGCCTCGCCCAGAACTGCTCCGGCAAGCACGCGGCCATGCTCTACACCTGCAAACTCAACGGCTGGCCCCTCGACACCTACCTCGACCCCGGCCACCCCCTCCAGCAGGCGATCGCCGAGATCGTCGAGGACCTCACCGGCCAGCGCATCGCCCAGGTGACCGTCGACGGCTGCGGCGCACCCCTCTTCTCCATCTCCTTGCACGGCCTCGCCCGCGCCGCGGCCCGGATCACCACCGCCGCCCCCGACACCCCGGAGGCGCTGGTCGCCGACGCGATGCGCGACCACGCCGAGATGGCCTCCGGTTCCGGCCGGGACGTGGCCGCGCTGATGCGGGCCGTACCCGGGCTGCTCAGCAAGGACGGCTTCGAGGGCGTCCAGGTCGCTGCCCTGCCGGACGGCCGCGCCGTCGCGGTGAAGATCGCCGACGGCGCGAACCGGGCCCGCGTCCCGGTGACGGCGGCGGCACTCGCCCGGACCGGCGTCGACCCGGCGGTGCTCACCGAGTTCGCGGGCGAACCGCTGCTCGGCGGCGGCCAACCGGTCGGCAGCATCCGCCCGGTCCGCGCCCTGGACCCGCTTCCCGCGGGACCGGCGTACACCTGAGACCGCACCCGCAGCTCACCCCGCCTCCCCACCCACCGAAAGAGGCCCGTACCACCATGACCGCAGCAGCCCAGCGCAGCGCCGCCGCAGTCCACCGCAGCGAACACGACCTGCTCGGAGACCGGGACGTTCCCGCCGAGGTGTACTGGGGTGTACACACCCTGCGCGCGACGGAGAACTTCCCCATCACCGGCATGACCATCTCCGCCTACCCGCACCTCATCGACGCCCTCGCCGCCGTCAAGGAGGCCGCCGCCCTCGCGAACGAGGAACTCGGGCTCCTTGAGCCGAAGAAGGCCGCCGCGATCGTCGAGGCGTGCCAGGAGATCCGCGCGGGCAAGCTGCACGACCAGTTCGTCGTCGACGTCATCCAGGGCGGGGCCGGCACCTCGACGAACATGAACGCCAACGAGGTGATCGCGAACCGGGCGCTGGAACTCCTGGGCCACGAGAAGGGCCAGTACCAGCACCTGCACCCCAACGAGGACGTCAACCTCGGGCAGTCCACCAACGACGTGTACCCGACCGCCGTCAAGGTCGCGACCGTCTTCGCCGTGCGCGGGCTCCTCCAGGCGATGACCGTGCTGCAGGATGCCTTCGCCCGCAAGGCGGTCGAGTTCCACGACGTGCTGAAGATGGGCCGCACCCAGCTCCAGGACGCGGTACCGATGACGCTCGGGCAGGAGTTCTCGGCGTACGCCGTGATGATCGAGGAGGACCGCAGCCGCCTCGCGGAGGCGGTCGAGCTGATCCATGAGATCAACCTCGGCGCCACCGCGATCGGTACGGGCCTCAACGCCCCCGCCGGGTATGCCGAGTCGGCCCGCCGTCATCTCTCCGCGATCACCGGGCTGCCGCTGGTGACAGCCGCGAACCTGGTCGAGGCGACCCAGGACTGCGGGGCTTTCGTCCAGATGTCGGGGGTGCTGAAGCGGGTCGCGGTCAAGCTCTCCAAGAGCTGCAACGACCTGCGGCTGCTGTCCTCCGGGCCGCGCGCGGGCCTCGGTGAGATCAACCTGCCGCCGGTACAGGCCGGTTCGTCCATCATGCCCGGCAAGGTCAACCCGGTGATCCCCGAGGTCGTCAACCAGGTCGCCTTCGAGGTGATCGGCAACGACGTCACCATCACCATGGCCGCCGAGGCCGGACAGCTCCAGCTCAACGCCTTCGAGCCGATCATCCTGCACTCCCTGTCGGAGTCCATCACCCACCTGCGCGCCGCCTGCCTCACCCTCGCCGAGCGCTGCGTGGACGGCATCACCGCCAACACCGAGGCGCTGCGCGCGAGCGTGGAGAACTCCATCGGCCTGGTCACCGCCCTCAACCCCTACATCGGGTACACGGCCGCCACCGACATCGCCAAAGAGGCACTCGTCACCGGCCGCGGTGTCGCCGAACTCGTCCTGGAAAAGGGCCTGTTGCCCGCCGAACGACTCGCCGACCTGCTGCGCCCCGAGATCCTGGCGGGCAACGGCGCGTAGCGCTCCGCTGGATAGGCGGGTTCTTCGCTGCGGGCCGGGGGGCTGGTCGCTCCCTCACCCTCGGCGGAGCCGCACATGTCACAGCCCGCGCACCCGATTCACCAGGACCGCTTGGACACACGAACGCGCATCAGGACCGGCCCGGAGGAGAATGGCGATCATGGCATCAGCTCCGTCGACCTCGCCCCCGACCTTTTTGCCGGTCCTGGAACGCATCGCCGAGGAGATCGGCCGTACCCCCGGCCGAGGACGTCCCGCCGACTACATCCCGGCGCTCGCCGCCCGTGACCCGCGCAGCTTCGGCATGGCCGTCGCCGAACTCGACGGCACGGTCTACGGGGTGGGGGACTGGCGGCAGCCGTTCTCCGCGCAGTCCGTCACCAAGGTGTTCACGCTCGCCCTCGACCTGGCCCGCGAGGGCGACGAACTCTGGGAGCACGTCGGCCGCGAACCCTCCGGCAACCCGTTCAACTCCCTGATCCAGCTGGAGTACGAGAACGGCATTCCGCGCAACCCGTTCATCAACGCGGGCGCCCTCGTCGTCACCGACCGCCTGCACACCCGTACCGGCGACGCGGCCGGGGCACTTCTGGACTTCCTGCGCGCGGAGTCCGGCAACCCCGGCCTCACGTTCGACAAGGAGGTCGCCACCTCCGAGGCCGGACGCGGCCACCGCAACGCCGCCCTCGCCCACTTCATGGCCTCCTACGGCAACATCGACAACCCGGTGCCGGACCTGCTGGAGCAGTACTTCCGCCAGTGCTCGGTCGAGGCGTCCTGCGCCGACCTGGCCCTCGCCACCGGCTTCCTGGCCCGCCACGGCGTCCGCGCCGACGGCACCCGCCTGCTGACCCGCAGCCAGTCCAAGCAGATCAACGCCATCATGCTGACCTGCGGCACCTACGACGCGGCAGGCGACTTCGCCTACCGAGTAGGCCTTCCCGGCAAGAGTGGAGTCGGCGGCGGCATCATCGCCGTCGTCCCCGGCCGCTGCACGCTGTGCGTATGGAGCCCGGGGCTCGACGAACGGGGCAACTCGGTGGCGGGGGTGGCGGCCCTGGACCGTTTTACGACACTGACCGGAGTGTCGGTCTTCTGACCGGGCGATGGGGGTCCCCCCGCTCGAGTGAAGCCGAGAGTGGGGGAGCGACAAGCCCCCACCGGGTCCACACCCGACAAACCACCCCACCAACCACTCACCGGTAACACGCAGGCCCCCGCCTGGAAGGCACCCCGTAGTCCTACGTCCACCCACCCTTGCCACGCTGCCCAAGTGCAGGTTCCCCCGACAAACCTCCCCCGCTGCCAGGCCATAGGCCTCATCGGCACCGCATGCCTCGCCCTCGGAGGCGAAACCGCCGGAGCCCTCCCCGCACACGAACTCATCACACCCTCTTCGGCCCGCGCCGCACTGGGCCTGGTCGGCGTCTACTTCGGCGTCGTCCTCCTGATCGCCGCCTGGGCCCTGCTCGGCAAGCTGGTCCGCAGCACAAATCCGCCCACCGTACGGTCCCTGATGCTCGTCCTCGTCATCTGGGCCGCCCCGCTCCTCCTCGCCCCACCCCTCTTCAGCCGCGACGTCTACAGCTACCTCGCCCAGGGCGCGATGGTCGACGCGCACATGGACGTGTACACGCACGGCCCCGCCCTGCTCGGCGGCCCGCTCGCCGCCGAGGTCGCCCCCGTGTGGCAGCAGACCGGCGCCCCCTACGGCCCGGTCTTCCTCGCCGTCGCGTCCGGGCTCTCCGGACTGACCCGCGGCGAGATCCCCGCAGGCCTCTTCGGCATGCGGCTGGTCGCACTGCTCGGCGTGGCACTGATGGCGGCGGCTTTGCCCCGCCTCGCCCGGCACAGCGGCGCCGACCCGGCAGCCGCGCTCTGGCTCGGCGCCCTCAACCCACTGGTCCTGCTGCACCTGGTGGCCGGTGCCCACAACGACGCGATCATGCTCGGGCTGCTCGGCGCCGGTCTGGTGGCGGCGCTGGGCCGATGGCCGGTCCTGGGCGCCGTACTCGTCACGCTCGCCGCCCTCGTCAAGGCACCCGCGGTCCTCGGCCTCGCCGCGGTCGTGGCGCTCCAGATCCGCGCGGGCCGCAGCCCGGTGCGGGCCGTACTGACCACGGTGAGCGCGGCACTCGCCACCACCGTCGCCGCCACCGCGCTGGCGGGCACCGGATACGGCTGGATAGGCGCCCTGAAAACCCCGGTGTCGCCCCAGAACTGGGCCCTCACCAGCCTCCTCGGCCGTGCGACGGCCGCCGCGCTCACGGAGATCGGCAGCGATCTGGCGCCGCTCGCCGTCCCCGCCTGGCATCTGCTCGGCCTCGCGATCACGGCCCTCGCCATCGCCTTCATATGGTTGCGCCGTCCGCGCCTCAGCCCGCTCTACGCACTCGGCCTCAGCCTGGCCGTCGTGGTCGTCCTCGGCCCGGCGATCCGGCCGTGGTACGCCCTGTGGGCCCTGTTCCTCATCGCCGCCGCGGCGCCCAGCACCAGTTCGGCGATACGCCGACGCCTGGCGGCCGTCACCGGAGTCGTTGCGCTCCTCGCCCTGCCGAGCGGTGCGCCCGCGGGGACCGAGGAGCTGATCCTGGCCGTCTCCGGCGGCGCGCTGGCCGTGGTCGTCCTCTGGCAGGCCCACCAAGCGGCCCCGGCACCCCTGCGGGAGAGCACGGTATGAGTCCTGTGAGACTGCCCCGCACCGACCGGGAACGGCTGCTCCTGGTGCTCGCCCTCGCCGTCACGGTCACCGTGTTCACGGCGACGGTGCCCTTGCTGCGCGGCTGGTTCGACCTGCGCGTCTACTACGGAACCGTCGACACCTGGGTTCACCACGGCGGCCGGATCTACGACTACCGGGTGCCGGGCACGGCGTACGGCTTCACCTATCCGCCGTTCGCGGCCGTCAGCATGCTCCCGATGGCACTGCTCGGGCTGCGTGCCGCGATCACCGCCGCGCTGCTCCTCAACCTGGCGGCGCTCGGCGCGGTGGTGTGGATGCTCGCCGGACCCGTGCTGCGCCGGTACGGCTGGTACGGCTGGGCCTTGACCGGGTGCGCACTGGCGCTGTTCGAACCCGTCCGCGACACCGTCAGCTTCGGCCAGGTGAACCTCGTGCTGCTGGCCCTTGTCCTCACCGACGCCTGGCTGCTGACGACCGGTCGGGCCCGCTGGGCGGGTATCGGGATCGGGCTCGCCGCCGCCATCAAGCTGACGCCGGCCCTCTTCATCGGGTTGCTGCTGCTCGCCGGTCGACGGCGGGCCGCCGGGGTCGCGACGGCTGTCGCCGGTGCGGCCACCGCGCTCGCGGCGTGGGTCGCGCCGGACGCCTCGCGGTTCTACTGGAGCGAGGCGCTGTGGGACACCGGGCGCATCGGGAAGGCGGCGTACGTCTCCAACCAGTCCCTCCAGGGTGTGCTCGCGCGACTGGCCGCGCCCGGCGAACCGAGCCGTGCCGTGTGGCTGGTGGTGGTTCTGGTCGTTCTCGGTGTCTGGGTGTGGCGGGCTCGTCGGGCCGTCGCGGTGGGGGACTGGTGGGCCGCGTTCGCCCTCACCGGGCTGACCGCGTGTCTGGTCAGCCCGATCACCTGGGTGCACCATCTCGTCTGGCTGCTCCCGTCGTTCGCCGTTCTGCTGCGCGGCGGGCACGCGCGCTTGGCGGGTGTTCTGTACGCGGTGCTGTGCACGAGCGTGGTGTGGCTGTGGTTCGACGACGCGTCCGGCGTCGACGGCTTCGTCGGCGGCAGCGCGTACGTCTGGGTCACGTTCGGGTTGCTGCTGTGGCTGCCGGTGGACGATGCCGGTCAGACCCGCTTCACGCCCCCGATCCGCAGCGCCAGCGACACCGCTCCGGCACCGAGCACGGCCGCTCCCACGATCGTCCAGGTCTCGGGCCACCCAGGCCCGCTGTCGGACGTCACGGTGGCGGCCACCGGCACCGGCACCCGCACCGGCGCCTCGGGCCCCGCGGGCGATACCGGCCGTGCGGCGACCAGTGAGCCGACGGGATCGACGCGTCCGGCGGCCTCGAACCCCCAGTCGAGCAGTGAGCGGGCCTCCTCGTAGACGGCGAACCCGTCGCCCTCCTGAGGGTTCATCACCGTGACGACCAGGGTGCGCCCGCCCCGGCGCGCGGCGGCGACCAGTGTGTTGCCCGCCTTGCTGGTGTAGCCGTTCTTGACGCCGACCACACCCCGGTAGCGCTCGACCCCGTTGGCGCCGGTCAGCAGGCGGTTGGTGTTCTGGATCTCGTACGGCCGGCCGCCCCCGCCCGGGAACTTCGCCCAGGCCGTGCCGCAGTAGTCGGCGAAGTCCGCGTTGCGCAGCCCCGCTCGCCCGAACACCGCCAGGTCGTACGCCGAGGACACCTGCCCCGACGTGTCGTAGCCGTCGGGCGAGCGCACATGGGTGTCGCGGGCGCCCAGGGAACGGGCCTTGGCCTGCATCCGGACCGCGGCGTCGCGCCAGCCCCCGCTCATGGCGGCCAGGACATGCACGGCGTCGTTCCCGGAGTTGAGGAACACTCCCCGCCACAGGTCCGAGACACGGTACGTGCGCCCAGCGGCGACCCCGACCAGGCTGCTGCCGTCGCCGATGCCCGCCAACTCGGCCTCGGTGACCTTGTGCCGCAGGCCCGCGGGCAGCGTGGGCAGCACCGTCAGGGCGAAGAGTGTCTTAAGCGTGCTGGCCGGCGGCAGTTTGCGGTGCGCGTTGTGCGCGGCGAGTACGTCACCGGTACCGGCGTCGGCGACCACCCATGACAGTGCGGACACGTCCCGGGGGAGGCGGGGTGCGCCGGCGCGGAGCCGGGCGTGGGTGCCCGAGCGGTACAGCAGCCGCGTGTCCGTCGCCGTCGGGGTGACCGGGTCGGCACGTGTGCGGGCGGACGCCGGGACGGGCGCGAGCGCCAGCACCCCCGTCACGCACAGCGCACAGCAGGAGGCGGCGATCCGGGAAGAGAATCTGATGGTCATACCGCAAACGTAAGAATGCGCGTGCCGAACACCGTGGTGCCGGGGCCGAGAACCGGGCCCGAACACCCGGATGCCACACGCGAAACCATGTGAGCGTCGGTGACAGCGCCCCAAAGGGACGCGGGGCGGTCTCAATATGCGGCTCGGTGGTGCGGTCGCGGCCGGCCATGGTGGACCCGCAGGCGATGCATCGTGCGTCCAGTGGAGGGCTTACGCAGGCAGCGTCGGTTGGATCCGCCGAAGGAAGGTCGCGTTGTCGGGCGTGTCGCGGAGCCGCTCCAGGAGGGTCTCCAGGCTCGCCTGGCCGTCCCGCGTCTGCAGGGCCCGCCGCAGTCCCTGCACGGTCGTCAACTCGGCCGGGGACAGCAGGAGTTCCTCGCGACGGGTGCCGGAAGGGTTGATGTCGACGGCCGGGTACACGCGCCGGGACGCCAGCTCGCGGCTCAGCCGCAGCTCCAGGTTGCCGGTGCCCTTCAGCTCCTCGAAGAAGAAGTCGTCGGCGCGGGAGCCGGTCTCCACCAGGGCCGTGGCGAGGATCGTCAGTGAGCCGCCCTCCTCGGCCAGGCGTGCGGCGCCGAACAGCCGCTTCGGCCCGAGAATCGCGGCGGCGTCGACCCCGCCGCTGAGGGTGCGGCCACCGGAGGCGGCCGCGTTGTTGTGGGCCCTGCACAGCCGGGTGAGGGAGTCCAGGAGGATCACGACGTCCTCGCCCGCCTCGACGAGCCGCTTGGCTCGCTCGACGACGAGTTCGGCGAGCGCGATGTGCTGCTTGGGCGCCTTGTCGAAGGTCGAGGCGTACACCTCGCCGCGCACGGAGCGCCGCATGTCGGTCACCTCCTCGGGCCGCTCGTCGAGCAGCACCACCATCAGGTGGCACTCGGGGTGGTTGCCGGCGACGGCCGCCGCGACCTGCTGGAGCAGCACCGTCTTGCCGGTCTTGGGCGGGGCCACGATCAGCCCGCGCTGGCCCTTGCCGACGGGTGCGATCAGGTCGGTGACGCGCCCGGTGAGTCCGGCCGCCGGATGTTCGAGGCGGAGCCGGTCGCGCGGGTGCAGCGGGGTGAGGTCGCGGAAGTGGCGACGGCCGCGCAGCTCTTCGGGCGTACGGCCGTTGACCAGCCCGACCTCGGTCAGAGCGCGCTGGCTGCCTTGTGAGCCAGCGACGAGGTCGCCCTTGCGCAGGCTGTAACGCCGGATCAGCGCGGGGGAGACCTGGAGGTCGGTGGGTGTGGGCAGGCAGCTGTCGGCGGCCCGCAGGTACCCCTTCCCGTTGCCGTCGATGTCGAGGACACCGGTCGCGATCCGGGCCGGGGGCAGTTGTTCTACAGGGGGGTGTTCGAGTGTGGTGGTCATGGTCGGACAGTCCTTTCACGGACGGAGACGCATGCCGCATGAGGCACGCGGAGGGAAGAGAAGGAAGAAACAGGGGGGAAGCCGCGAGAGCTGAGCGCGCCGAGCGCGCTACGGGCGGCGGGAGACAGCAACACCCCGGGTACGGCAGAGCTACGTCGCCGCTGGTGAGGTGGTACTGGAAGAGCTGATGTGCCGATCGGAAACCGACGGGCGGGTCAGCGAACTGAGGAGGAACTGACACCGGCGCCCGAGAAGGGGCGTACACAAGTGCTGATGGCACCGTAACACATGATGTGCGGGTGTGGCTGTGATTTGTGACTCAGCGGCTCGCGAGGAGTCCGTAGAGGAGCGGGATGCGCGGCTCGGGCAACCGCCACCAGCCCGACGCCGTACGTTCCATACGGGGCCAGCGTGGCCAGGGCAGTTCGTCGCTCTCGCGCAACCGTCGGATGGTCAGTCCCGCCCCGATCAACGCGTTGACGACCTCGTCCATTCCGTGCATCCACTCGAAGCTCTCGGTCGCCCCCGCCACGGCCGGCCCGTCGGTGTACGTGAATGTCGCATCGCGGTGCACGGCGCCCCGCGCCCCCAAGTAGTCGTGCCGCAGCAGGAGTTCACCGGTGTCGTCCGGAGTAGGCTTCGGGCCGAGCGAGTTGAGCAGCGGATGGAACTCCACGATGTACAACAGGCCGCCGGGGCGCAGGAGTCGGGACACCGTTTCCGCCCAGCTGTCCAGGTCGGGCAGATAGCACAGGGCGCCCTTCCCGGTGTACACGATGTCGAACCGCCGCTCCGCCAGGGCCTCCACGGCGTCGTACACGTTCGCCCGTACGTAGGCCACGTCGAGGCCCGCCCTCGCCGCGATGCCGCGCGCGGCCGACACGGACGCCTCGGAGAAGTCGAGCCCGACGGCCCGTGCCCCGCGCTCGGCGAAGGCAAGGGTCTCCGTGCCGAGGTGGCACTGCAGGTGGAGCACATCGCGGTCGGCCAGTGCGCCGAGGTCCTCCCACTCCCAGGAGGCGAACCAGCGCGACGGATCGAGGCTCTCGGGCAACCCGTAGAAACGGCTGGCGAGATGTACGGGGGTACGGGCGTCCCAGTTGGCCTCGTTGGCCCGCATCATCCGCGCGTGCTCGTCGGTGGTCATGGGGGTCATCCAACCAAAACGCGCCCGCTCAGGCGGACTCGGCGGCTTTCGCCTCCTGCGCGATCTGCTCGAACTGGGCGCCCATGGCCGCCGCCAGCTCCTGCGCGGCCGACAGCGGGCGGACCATGACGGCCAGCTCGTCGATCAGACCGTCCTCGTCGAGGTGCAGGAAGTCGCAGCCCTGGAGTTCGCGCCCGCCGACCCGCGCCCTGAACACGAGCGCGTGGTCACGGCTGTCGGGGGCGCCGATCTCCCGCTCGTACCGGAAGTCCTCGAAGACCCGGATCACAGCACGCAGGATCGCCGCGGTGATCGCCTTCCCGGGGTACGGCCGGAACGCGACCGGGCTGGTGAACACGACGTTCTCCGCCAACAGCTTTTCGACGGCGTCGAGATCCCCGGCCTCCACCGCCTCACGAAATGCACGCATCCGCTCACCCTAAAGTGTGAACCGTCCGAGCGGGCGTCCGAGGTGCCGACCCGAGGGCTCCTTCTAAGCTGGGCCGATGTTCAGCCCCGAAGGCCCCACTCTCCGTGAACTCGCTGTGCAGGCACTGTCGTCCGTCGAGCGCGGCTACGACCTGCTCGCACCGAAGTTCGATCACACACCGTTCCGCACGCCGGACACGATCCTCGACGCGGTGGCGTCGGCGCTCGGACCGGTCGGGCCCTTCGACGACGGCCTCGACCTGTGCTGCGGCACCGGCGCCGGCCTGGCGGTGCTGGAGCGGGTCTGCCGGGAGAGTGTCACCGGGATCGACATCAGCGCGGGCATGCTGGAGGTGGCCCGTCAGCGGGTGCGGACGGGGACGCGGGCGGGGATGGACGACCGGCCCGACGGGCCGCGCGTCGCCCTGGTGCGCGGCGATGCCCGCGCTCTGCCCTTCGCCTCCGCGCCCTCCGCCCCCTCCGTCGCTCCCGCCTTCGATCTGGTCGTCAGCTTCGGGGCGTTCGGACACTTCCTGTCGGGTGAGTTGCCGGGACTGTTCGCCCAGGTCCACTCCGTACTGCGGCAGGGCGGGCGCTTCGCGTTCCCCGTGGTGGCCCCCGCCCGCCCGGGAACGCGCGCCTACTGGGCGCTGCTGGGCTTCGACGCGGTGATGAGAGTGCGCAACACCGTCTGGAAGCCACGGTTCGTCATGTACTACCGGGACTTCCGACTGGCAGACGTACGAAGGGAGTTGACGCACGCCGGCTTCGGTGTGGAGACCTGTGCCCTGCCCGAGTTCGGGCGACGCCCGGACGGCAGTCCGCGCTGCCGGATGGTGGTGGCGACGCGGACTGCCGGCGGGTACTCGGTCAGCTCTTGATGAACTCCAGCAGATCGGCGTTGAACGCCTTCTCGAAGTCGCCCACCAGGCCGTGCGGGGCGCCCGGGTAGACCTTCAGCGTCGAGTCCTTGACCAGCTGCGCCGTCTTCTCCGCCGACGCGGCGATCGGCACGATCTGGTCGTCGGCGCCGTGCGCGATCAGCGTCGGTACGTCGATGCGTCCCAGGTCCTCGGTGAAGTCGGACTCCGAGAACTGCTTGATGCAGTCGTAGGCCGCCTTGAGGCCGACCTGCATGCTCCACAGCCAGAACGCGCGGCGCATACCCTCGGACGGGGTCGCGCCCGGCCGGTTGAAGCCGAAGAAGGCCTCGCTGAGGTCCCAGTAGAACTGCGAACGGTCCGCCTCGACGCCCGCCCGGATACCGTCGAAGGCATCGATGGGCGTGCCCTCGGGGTTGGCGTCGGTCTTCAGCATCAGCGGGGGCACCGCACCCAGCAGTACGACCTTGGCGACGCGCGCCGTGCCGTGGCGGCCGATGTAGCGGGTCACCTCGCCGCCGCCGGTCGAGTGGCCGACGAGGATAACGTTGTCGAGGTCGAGCGACTCGATCAGTTCGGCCAGGTCGTCCGCGTACTGGTCCATGTGGTTGCCCTGCCACGGCTGCGCGGAACGGCCGTGCCCGCGCCGGTCGTGCGCGATGGCGCGGAAGCCGTGCTCGGCGACCAGGCGGGACTGACCGTCCCATGTGTCCGCGTTCAGCGGCCAGCCGTGGCTGAACACCACCGGCTGCCCCGTGCCCCAGTCCTTGAAGAAGATCTGGGTGCCGTCGGAGGTGGTGAACGTGCTCATGTGTGCCTTTCGAGAGGTAGGACGTAGTCGGACGGACGCGCGATCTGCCGCGCGTCGTCCGGTCATACCTCGACGTTATGCGCACACGGCGTCCAGCGAATCTGTCATCTGACTACACCTGCCACCCACCCCGTACGACCCATAACCCAGCTGCGCTCCTTACCTGCGTCAGAGCGCGCTGTACAAGGCGTCGATCAGCGCCATCTTCCGCGGGTCGTCGGCGATATGGGGACCCATGCGGTTCATCACAAACCCCATCGACACTCCGCCATCCGGGTCGGCCAGCCCACAGGAACCGCCGAAGCCGTCATGGCCGTACGCCCTCGGATTCGGCCCGTACGAGCCGCCCGGGCCGCTCAGCCACAGCCCGAGCCCGATCTCCGTTTCGTGGTCGAAACCGGCGCCGAGCACCAGGTCCCGGCAACTGCCCTGCCCCTCGCGCACCCGCTCGGCCGCCGCGGGGGAGAGGATGCGCTGTCCGCCGTACGAGCCCTGGCCGGCGAAGACGCCGTACAGCGCGGCGATCGCGCGTGCCGTGCCGTGTCCATTGGCCGCCGGTATCTCCGCGGCCCGCCACTCGGGACTGTTCGCCTCCGCCGGGCCCGCGAGGGGGTTGGCCAGGGCGGCGATCGCCGTAGGGGTCAACTGGGCGAAGACCGCGGCCTGTTCACTGGCGGAGGCGGCAGGCGGCTGTACCAGCTCGGCGGCCCGCTCGGCCTCCTTCTCCGGCAGTCCGATGGTGAAGTCGATGCCCAGCGGCCCGGTCACCTCCCGCTCCAGGAAGGCGCCCGGCAGCAGCCCCGACACCCGGCGGACCACCTCACCGACCAGGAAGCCGTACGTCAGCGCGTGATAGCCGGACCGCGTCCCCGGCTCCCACCAGGGCTCCATGGCCGCCAGCCGGCGGGTCGTCAGCTCCCAGTCGTAGAGGTCGGCGAGCGAGTGCGGCTCCCGCAGGCCGGCCAGGCCCGACCGGTGCGACAGCAGGTGCCGTACGAGTACACCCTCCTTGCCCGCCGCCGCGAACTCGGGCCAGTACGCGGCCACCGGGGCGTCGAGGTCGAGCAGCCCACGGTCGGCGAGGATGTGCGCGCACAGCGCCACGGGACCCTTCGACGTCGACCACACGTTGACGAGAGTGTCCTGCTCCCACGCGCGCGTGTGCCCCGCGTCCGCCCAGCCGCCCCACAGGTCGACCACCGTCTCGCCGCCGACCGTGACACTCACCGCCGCGCCCAGCTCCCCGCGGTCGCGGAAGTTCTCCTCGAACGCCGTGCGCACCGCCGAGAAGCGTGCGTCGCAGTCGCCGTGAACGTCTGGCGCGTGCTCGGACATGGGCCCTCCAGGGTCCGCCGGAAAACCGGGCCACGACGCTGTGACCCGGCACCGATGAACATACCGACTGGTCGGATCGCGCGGAAGGTGTCGCAGTCGACCAGATCGGCCTGAGAGTCCGTCAGGCGTACGAGCGCAGCCAGCTCACCTTCGTCGCCTCCTGATACGGGCCGCCGCCCTCGTGGTCGTTGAAGTCGTAGACCTCGACCTGCTTGTCCTCGTGCGCCCAGGCGTTGAAGGCCGCGAACACCGTGGACGGCGGGCAGGTCTGGTCCTCCAGAGCCGTCGAGAAGAGGGCCGGGGCCCGGCCGCGGGCCGCGAAGTGCACGCCGTCGAAGTAGGCGAGCGTGTTCAGGGCGTCGGCGGTGCGGCCCCGGTGAGTCTTGAGGTAGTTGCCGATCTCGCGGTACGGGTTGCGGTCCGTGAGTGTCGCCGCGCGCGGGAAGTCGCACAGGAACGGCACGTCCGGGGCGACCGCGACCAGGTCAGGGACCAGCCCGCCGACCGCGATCGTGATCCCGCCGCCCTGACTGGAACCGAGGGCCACCGTGCGCGCCGGGTCGACCAGGGGATGCGAACGGGCCGCCTCCACCGCGCGCACCGCGTCCGTGTACACCCGCCGGTAGTAGTAGTTCTCGGGAGCGTCGATGCCACGGGTCATGAATCCGGGGTACGAGGGCGCGTTGCCCACCGGGTCCGCCGTCCCGCCACCGCCGCCCCAGGCGCTGCCCTGGCCGCGCGTGTCCATGGCGAAGTGGGCGCGGCCGGTCGACGCCCACAGCAGGTTCTCGTGCGGCAGGCCGCGCCCGCCGCCGTATCCGATGAACTCCACGACCACCGGCAGCGGCTCCGAGGCCCCGGCGGGCAGCCGCAGCCAGCCCTTCACCGGGTGGCCGCCGAATCCGGCGAACGTCACGTCGTACACGTCGACCGTGGTCAGACCCGTCTCCACCGGCTCGAAGCGGGCGTCCAGGTCGTGCTCCCGGGTCTCCTGGAGGGTCTTGGACCAGAAGGCGTCGAAGTCCTCGGGCTCGGCGGACGCGCTGCGGTACTCGCGGAGTTCGTCGAGGGGGAGGTCGAACTGGGCCATGTAGGACCGCCTTTGCGGGGTAGTGGCAAGCGCTTGCGGATGATCACACCGTACGTGGGAGGACCAACGACCCGCCAGGCCTCAAGCCGCGGGCAAGACCTCCGTGATGACCGCTCACCTCTACGATGACGCCCATGCCGACTGCTGTGGAACTGCTGGTCAGGGATGCCGAACTGCTCGTGGTGGACGGCACGCGCGAGATTCCCGGCGGGTGGGTGGCCGTCGACGGCGGGCGCGTCACCGCCGTGGGCCCCGCGGGCACCGAGCCGGAGGCACGGACGACCGTGTCGGCGGCCGGACGACTGGTCACCCCGGGCCTGATCAACACGCACCACCACATCTACCAGAACCTCACGCGCTCCTACGCGCCCGCCGTGAACGGCACCCTCTTCGACTGGCTGACCACGCTCTACCCCCTGTGGGCCGCCCTCGACGAGGAGGCGGCCTACGTGTCCGCGTACGTCGGCATGGCCGAACTCCTCATGGGCGGCTGCACCACCTCCTCCGACCATCTGTACGTCCATCCGCGCCCCGGACTTGTCGACGCCGAGATCCGCGCCGCCTGCGACATCGGCTTCCGCTTCCACGCCACCCGCGGTTCGATGACCCGGTCCGTGGAGGACGGTGGCCTGCCGCCCCGAAGCGTCACGCAGACCGAGGACGAGGTCCTCGCCGACAGCGAGCGGCTGATCAAGGCCCACCACGACCCGGAACCGGGCGCGCTGATCCGGGTCGCCCTCGCGCCCTGCTCACCCTTCTCGGTGACCAGGGAGCTGATGACGGCCACCGCCGAACTCGCCGAGCGCTACGACGTACGCCTCCACACGCACCTCGCGGAGGACCACGACGAGGACACGTACTGCCTGGAGACGTACGGCTGCCGGCCCGTCGAGTACTTCGAGGAGGCCGGGTGGATGAGCGACCGCACCTGGGTCGCGCACTGCATCTATCCCAACGACGCCGAACTGCGCCGACTGGCTGCCGCGGGCGTCGGCGTCGCGCACTGCCCCAGCTCCAACATGCTCATCGGCGGCGGCACCGCCCGCGTGAAGGAGATGCGCGAACTGGGCCTGCCCGTCGGCATCGGCTGCGACGGCTCCGCCTCGACCGACCATGCCTCGCTCTGGATGGAGACGCGCGGCGCCCTGCTGCTGGGCCGCTACCGGGGCGGACCCGGTGCGATGACCGCGCGCGACGCCCTCGACATCGCCACCCGGGGCTCGGCGCGCTGCCTGGGCCGCGCCGACGAGATCGGGCATCTGCGGCCCGGCGCCTGCGCAGACCTGGTCGTCTGGGACCTGCACGAGGTCGCGCTCGCCGGTGCGCTCAGCGACCCCGTGGAGGCGTGGTTGCGCTGCGGACCGGCCCGCGCGTGGACGACGGTCGTCGGCGGACGCGTCCTGGTCGACCGGGGCGAACCCGTCCTGCCGGGTCTGCGGGACGCGCTCACCGACCACGGCCGGATCGCCCGCCGGATGCAGCAGATGGTGTAGGGCTTCAGCAGCGCCACTGATCGTCACGCCCGCCGCCGCGTCCACTCCGGCCCCGTACGCGCCCACGCGCGTTCCCACTCCCCGAGGCGCCGCTGAACGACCGTACGGCGTAAGGCGGTTCGGGCGAGGAGTACAACACCGGCGGCCACCCCCGCGGCACAGATCCCCACCGCCGCCGTGTGCTGCCGGACCGCGGCGGCGCCGGGCGGCGGCGCGACGGTCCGCCCGTGCGCGTCGAGCCACAGATCGACGGCGTCACCGCGTCGCGTACCGGCCGGCACGTGCGCCGTCGCCGTGCGCGCCCCCGCCCCAGGTTCCGTCCACAGCACCCGCACGCGGTACAGGTACTGTCTGCCGGCCAGCGCCGGGGGCGCCCCGGCATCCGCTCCGGCGACAGCCACCGCATGGACGAGATGACGCTCGGCACGTTGCGCGGTGGCCGTCGCCCGAGCCTCGTCGTATGTCCACCGGGCCGCGAGGACCCCGGCCAGGGGCGCGCCGACGAACAGCGCCACGGCGAGGACGAGCACCGTCCACGCCTCCACGACGTCCGACCGGCGGCGCAGCGGATTGCGCCGCCAGCGCCAGCCGTACACCCGGGTTCGCCCTCGGACCGCCACCCGCCCATCGTCGCGCGCGGCACCGACCGAACGGGAGTCGCGTACGAGGGGCACGCGTACGACCGGCCCGCGCCCCCGTGGGTCCGGCGCACCACCGAGGGCCGTGGCCCGGCCTCAGCCGAAGCGTTCGATCCGGATCCGGTGCACGGGCTGGCCCGCCGCCACCAGCAGCCGCGAGGCGTGCTCGGCGAAGGCGTTGGAGCCGCACACGTACGCCTCCCAGCCGCCCGGCGGCTGCTCGGCGGCCAGCAGCGGCGCCACGTGGGATGCCGCCAGCCGCCCGACCGGCACACCCTCGGGCGCCCGGCGGGTGAAGACGGGAGTGGTCTCGGTCCCGTACTTCCGCGCGTAGATCAGCTCCTCGGGGCCGCGCGCGGACACCAGCAGCCGCAGCGGCACGGTCACGCCGCACGCGCGGTGGTGCCGGATCATCGACATCAGCGGTACGACGCCGGAGCCGGCGCCGATCAGCAGCGCGGGACGGTCGCCCGGCCAGGCGAAGAAGCCGCTGAGCGGACCGCGCACCTCGACCTCGTCGCCCGGTTTGGCAACCGTGTGGAACCAGCCGGAGACCTCGCCGCCCTCGACATGGTCCAGGGTCAGCTCGATGTGCCCGGCGTCGCCCGGGGGCGAGGCGATCGAGTAGTGGCGCTGGGCCGTGTAACCGTCTTCGGCCCGCAGCCGCAGCATAAGGTGCTGGCCGGGCAGATGACCCGCCCAACCGGGCACCGCGAACCGGAAGGTGGACGCGCGGGGCGTCTCCCGCCGGACCTCGGTCAGGGTGGCCGTCTGCCAGAGGGCCGCCGCCCGGTTGCTGACGGCGATACGGCCCGGCACCGCGAATCCGGTCGGAGGGACAAAGGTCTCAGTCACCGGAGTACCTCTGCTCATCCCACGGGTTCCCGCGCGCGTGATAGCCGTTCTGCTCCCAGAACCCCGGCTCGTCGTGGTCGAGGAGCCGCAGACCCGCGATCCACTTCGCGCTCTTCCAGAAGTACAGATGCGGCACCAGCAGCCGCGCCGGGCCACCGTGCTCGGCGGGCAGGGGCCGCCCCTCGTACTCCCAGGCGATCCACGCCCGGCCGCCGGTCAGGTCGGCGAGCGGGAGGTTCGTGGTGTACCCGGTGTGCGAGTAGGCGACGGCGTGCGTCGCGGACCCGTCGGGCCGCACGGCGTCGAGGAACGCGTCCAGGGACACGCCCCCGAACCGCACCCCGAACTTCGACCAGCTCGTCACACAGTGGATGTCACCCTCGTACGCCGACGCGGGCAGCGCGTGGGCCTCGGCCCAGTCCCACGTGTGCGGCTCGGCCACCAGGCCGTCGATCCGGAAGGACCAGTCCGCGGGCGCCAGATCGGGGGTGACCTCGGCGGACAGGACGGGCCAGTCGTCGCCCGCGTCGTACTGGCCGGGCGGCAACCCGGCGTTGTAGACGCGCGGGCGTCCGCTGAAGCCTCGGGTGACGTTCATAGGGTGGATGCCTCACGGTCAGGCCTGGTCAGTCGGTACGCGTACCACCGTACGGGGTCACCGGGCATGCCCCGGACCCCGGGCCCGCGGTGATCATTGCGGGCGTATGAACACTCCTCAAGCCTTCGGAACCCCGGGAATAGCAGTCCCGCGATCGACCTTGCGGTTGAGTGCGGGTCCTGGTGATCGGCGCACCGGCTGATCAGGCGCGAGCGAAGGAGAGTGGGAGCAGATGCCCAAGGCGTACGTCTTCACACGGTTCGGCGGCCCGGAGACCGAGGCGTTCGTCGACGTGGACCGGCCGCGCCCCGGCCCCGGACAACTGCTCGTGGCGGTGCGCGCGGCCGGCGTGAACCCCGTCGACTGGAAGCAGCGCACCGGCTACGCCCGCGCGGGCGGCGCGGCGCGCGAGCTGCCCGCCGTCTTCGGCAACGAGGTGTCCGGAGTCGTCGCGGAGGTCGGTGAGGATGTCACCGGCTTCGCCGTCGGGGACGCGGTCTTCGGCAACCCGGTCGCCGGCGGCTACGCCGATTACGCGCTGCTGCCCGTCACGGTGACCGCGCCCAAGCCCGCCGGGCTGTCCTTCCCGGACGCGGCGGCCCTGCCCGTCGCGGCGGCGACCGCGTACGACGGCGTCGAACAGCTCGCCCTGCCCGAGGGCGCCACCCTGGTGGTCACCGGTGCGGGCGGCGGGGTCGGCGCCGCGATCCTCCAGATCGCCCGGACCCGGGGGCTACGGGTCGTCGGGGTCGCGAGCGACGGGAAGAAGGACTTCGTCGAGTCGCTGGGCGCGGTGCACGTCCCGTCCGGCCCCGACCTGGCCGCACGGGTGCGGGCGGCGGCCCCGGAGGGCGTCGACGGCGTCTACGACCTGGTCGGCGGCGAGGTGCTCGCCGAGGCCGCGACCCTGCTGACCGACCGCACCAAGCTGATCACGGCGGGCGCACCCGCCGACGTCGTGGAGCGACTCGGCGGTGCCCGGGTCGCCCGCGCCCGCGACGCCGCCGTCCTCGAAGCGGTCGCGGACCTCGTCGTACGCGGCGACCTGAACCCGTATGTGACCCGCACCTTCCCGCTCGACCGGGCCGGTGAGGCGCTGCGCACGGTCGAGGAGGGCCACGCGCGCGGCAAGATCGTGATCGAGGTCGCCCGATGAGCGACGGCGCGCCCCACGTCCTCGACAACCCCGCCCTGGCCGCGCTGACCGGCCCGCACGCCCACTTCGCCGAGCGGCGCGGCCGCGTGTTGCGCTACCCCGTCGACGTGTCGCCGTGGCTGGCGCTGCCCGACGAGCCCGACGCCGACGACTGGGCCGATGTCGCCGCGCTCGCGGGCCCCGGCGCCGAGGTGCCTCTGGCGGGCTTCGCGGGACGGGTCCCCGAGGGCTGGGAGATCACGTTCGAGATCGACGGCGTGCAGTTCGTGGACGACGGCCTCGTCGCCGGGCCGGACCCGGAGTCGGTCCGCCTCGGCCCCGCAGACGTGCCCGAGATCCTCGACCTCATCGAACGGACCCGGCCGGGCCCCTTCCTGCCCCGCACCGTCGAGATGGGCACCTATCTGGGTATCCGCCGGGACGGCGCCCTCGTCGCCATGGCGGGGGAGCGGCTGCACCCGCCCGGCTGGACCGAGATCAGCGCGGTCTGCACCGACCCCGCGGTTCGCGGCCAGGGCCTGGCGACCCGGCTGATCCGCGCCGTCGCCCACGGCATCCGGGAACGCGGTGAGACGCCCTTCCTGCACACCGGAGCCGGGAACACCCACGCCATCCGGCTCTATGAGTCCCTCGGCTTCCGGCTGCGCCGCAGAACCGCGTTCCTGGCGGCCCGGGTGCCCGAACGCCTCGGCGACGAGCGGGAGTTGGCGGTGCCGTAGCAGGGATGTCACACAGTGAGAATCGGGGTGGAGAGGACCTGCGCCCAACTGTTCGGGTAGTGTTGCCGTCCGGCTGTGGAACGCCCCAGCCGGACATCACCTGGGAGGTGAGACCCATTACCGCTGTGTCAGGTCGGGTGCTCTCACCTCAAGGCAGCGAGTCGCTCCGCGGGAGGTGCCGCGAGGGGTTGTCGGTTCGCTGCGGCGGGGTCGCGGCTGGTCGCGCAGTTCCCCGCGCCCCTTTGGGCGCGGACACTGCTGGGCTCGCTTAGGCGATCGCGAGAGCGCCCTTCGGCTTCCGAAAGGCTCTCGATTCCATGCCCTCCAGTTCTTCCAGTTCTTCTTCGCTCAACTCCTCCCCGGCATCCGTCGCCGCCGCCCTGCGCGCGGCAGGCTGTGTCTTCGCCGAGGACGAGGCACGGTTGATACTCTCCGCCGCCCCTGGCCCGGACGAGCTGGCCGACATGGTCGCCCGCCGCGCCTTGGGCCTTCCACTCGAACACGTCCTCGGCTGGGCCGAGTTCAGCGGCCTGCGCATCGTCGTCGAGCATGGTGTCTTCGTGCCGCGCAGACGCACCGAGTTCCTGGTCGCCGAGGCCCTCGCCCAGGCCCCGGACGCGTCCGTCGTCGTGGACCTGTGCTGCGGCTCGGGCGCGGTCGGCGCCGCGCTGGCCGCCGTACTCACCGGGGTCGAACTGCACGCCGCCGACATCGACCCCGTGGCCGTGCGCTGCGCCCACCGCAATGTCGCCGCGTACGGCGGCCGTGCCCACGAGGGCGACCTGTTCGAGGCCCTGCCCGCCGGCCTGCGCGGCCGGGTCGGGATCCTCGCCGCCAACGTGCCCTATGTCCCGACCGAGGAGGTCGGCCTGCTGCCCCCGGAAGCGCGCGACCACGAACCCCTGGTCGCGCTGGACGGCGGCGGCGACGGCCTCGACGTACTGCGCCGGGTCGCCGCCGGGGCACGGCAGTGGCTGGCCCCCGGCGGCTGCCTCCTCGTCGAGACGAGCGAACGCCAGGCACCGTCGGCGATCGAGGCCTTCGAGAAGGGTGGCCTGGTCACGCGGCTCGCGGTGTCCGAGGAGCTGTACGCGCATGTGGTGGTAGGAGTCCAGGCCTAGGCGCGCGGAACGACCGGTGGCGTCCGTGCGAGGGTGCTCGCACGGACGGCCACCGGCCGTGGGGGTTCCGGGTTCCCGGCTCAGAGCCGGTAGGGCTTCGAACGTCGGCGCAGTACCCAGGCCGCCGCCACGGCGCCGCACGCGACCAGTACGCCGCCTGCCACGAGGGTGAGGGTGCCGTAGTCCTCGGCAGCACCGCCGAGACCGCCCATGACACCCCGGGTGGGGGAGGCCGTGGCGGAGATGGTGGGCGTCGAGGCGGTGCTGACGATGACCGCCTGGGAACCGGCGGTGGCACCGTTCGCGCACCGCACGGTGACGGTGTAGGTGCCGGGGCCGATGTTGGACCAGACGGCGGACTGGCTGGCGCTCGTCCCCGAGAGCGTGACCACACGCCCGTCGTTGAAGGACCGCTGGCTGCTGTTGAGGAGCGAGGCGCTGCCGTAGCCGCTGCCGCTGCTGGTGAGGCATGTGGTGGTGGTCACCGAGACCGTGGACCCGCTGGTGCTCACGGAGATCCCGGCCGCCGAAGCGGTCTGGGCGGTCAGGGTGAGCGGAAGCACGGCGGCGGCCGCCACGGTCAGGCCGGATCGGAGGAGGAGTGGAACGGTTCGCATGTGGACTGCCCTCCAGCGGCACGGTTGGCGGTACGTCCCATGCGCCGCCGAGGGGTCGGGGATCGCCCGTGCTGCCTCGGGGCCAGCAAACGTGCCCCCGGCCAGGACCGCATCCGGACTGCCACCAGGCAGGTGATGGATTCGTTCGTACGGCGGACCGGTGATGGGTTGTCAGGGCGATCAGGACCACCGCCCCGCGACGTCGTTCTACGGAGCCGTCACCGCCGTCCGCTCCGCCGAGAACCCACCCCACGTCCCGTCCGGTAGCCGCGCTCTGATCCGTACCCGGTATCCGACCCCCGCGTCCCGGCCCGCATAGAAGCTGTACGACGCCCGCTCGCGCGGTGCGGGGCCGCCCCACACGAGGGACGTGGCCGGACGTCCGTCGAGCTGGATCTCGTACTCCGTGATCACGCCGTCGGGGCGCGGCGGTATCCAGGACAGGTCGAGGTAGTACGCCCCGTCCGTGCGATGGGTCGTCGTACGGAAGCCGGTGGGGGCGGTGGCGCGGCCGTCGTCGGTGCCCGGTGCGGTGGTCAGCCGTACGGGGTCGCCGGCGGGGGAGACGTTGTCGGCGGCGTCGCGGGCGCGGACGGTGAAGGTGTAGTCGGTGCCCGGTCGCAGCCCGGTGACCACAGCGGTTGTCCGGTCCCCGCTCACGGTGTGGATTCTCGACGTGCCCTGGTAGATGTCGTACGAGGCCACACCCCGGTCGTCGGTCGACGCACCCCAGGAGAGCCGTGCCGACCGGCTGCCGGCCGGGCTGCCCCGCGGGTGGCCGGGGCGGGTCGGGGCGGTGGCGTCCGCCGGGGACGCGACGGGGGTCGTCGCGCGGACACCCTCGCTGTGTGGCCCGGAGCGCCCGTCGGTGTTCCGTGCCCGCACGGTGAAGACGTACGGGGTGGCCGGGGCGAGGCCGACGACATCCACCATGTGCTCCGAACCGGGCACCTCTCTCACCTTCATCCCGCCGCGATACACCTCGTACACGGCGACCTCGGGCCCGTCCGGTGCCCGATTCCACATCACGTGCACGCTGGTCGCGCTGCCCGCGGCGGCTGTGACCCCGGCCGGGGTGGGCGGAAGCCGGACCCCCGTGCCGCTCCCGTCCCCGCTCCAGGCACAGGAGACGGTGAGCAGCAGCACACCGCAGACGGACGTGACGTAACGGACGACGCGTCGCACAGCCGGCCCCTCTTCCATCCCTCCCGCATGTATTGGTCCGGACCAATATGGACCCCGTGGGGTGGGTGCATCAAGAGGGATGCGGATGCTGTGTGGCCGCCTGGAATACGTATGCTGAAGCTCATCAAGGCTGAACTGGCCCTGCTGTCAGGGCAGTTCATGTCAGTGGCGCGGAACCGCTGTCGTCGCAGGACTCGCGCCGGTGCGGGCGGCCGGGCGGCCGGAGCCGACGCAGGCTCAGGTGCCCGGCCCCTGTCGGGAGTTCGGGGTATGCACCGTACGGCCCCCCAACGGTGGACGCGTGATCGGACCGGTACCAGATTGGACCGAGTGTCCGTCAGATCCCCTAGGAGAGGCCCCCTATCGTGCGTGTCCAGACGCTGACGCTCGCCGCGGCCGGCGCCGCCCTGCTCGCCCCGACCACTCTTCCCGCCGCCGTCCACTCGAATGAGCCGGTGCGGTACGAGGGCAGCGTCCGGGCCGCCGACCTGCTGGCCAAGGTGCGTGACTGCACGCCCGTGTCCAACGGCCGCTATCGCAGCGACGCCGGAACCCCGGCGGACATCCCTGTCTGCGGCACCGAGGACGCCGTGTTCTGGAAGGCCGACATGGACATCGACTGCGACGGTCGGCCCGGCCCGCGCTGCAACAGCCGCACCGACCCGTACTTCGCCAACAGCACCGCGTACCAGCAGTCCGATGGTGGCGAACTGGCCCCCGAACGCCTGCCGTTCATCGTCGTACCGGTCGCCAGCAGCATCTGGAACTACCGTGACCACGGCATCCGGGGCGGCTCGGTCGCCGCCGTCGTCTACCGGGACCGAGTGGAGTACGCGGTCGTCGGCGACACCGGACCGTACGACATCATCGGTGAGGCGTCCTACGCCACCGCCGACGCGCTGGGCATCAACCCCAACCCACACGGCGGCGGGGCCGCCTCCGGCGTCACGTACATCGTCTTCAAGAACTCCAGGGTGTCGCCGATCGAGGACCACGCGGCGGCGGTGGAGACGGGGGAGCAGTTGGCGAAGCAGTTCGTGGGCCAGGTCGACGCGGGTGACGCGGGCGTGGACGGCGACTGAGGCGACCGGCTCCGGACGGGCCTTGGGGAGGGGCGGCGGGCCGGTCCTCGAACCGTTCCCCGCCGCCTTCTTCCCGCCCTTCCCGTCCTCCCTCACACCTTCCGGTACGTGTACGCCTCCGCGGCCGCCGCCTCGACCGCCGCGAGGTCGGCTCCCGTGGACGCCGTGACGACCGCCGCCACCGCTCCCTCGACGAACGGGGCGTCCAACAGGCGGGTGCCGGGCGGGAGTTCGTCACCCTCCGCCAGGAGCGCCTTCACCGTGAGGACCGCGCTGCCCAGGTCCATCAGGACGGCGACTCCGGCACCCCGGTCCACGGAACGGGCCGCCGCGGTGATCAGTTCGGCGCTCGTGCCCAGTTCGCCGGACTCGGTGCCGCCCGCCGCGGCGACGGGAACGGTCGCACCGCCGCCCACGAGCCCCCGGGCCAGGTCCGCCACCGAGGATGCAACCGCCGCGCTGTGCGAGACCAGCACGACCCCGACCAACTTCTCGCCGCCCAGGCCGCTGTTGTCACTCACCGGCGGTCTCCGCGAGAGCCGCGATCAGCAGCGCCGCCGAGGTGGCCCCCGGATCCTGGTGACCGATGCTGCGCTCGCCGAGATAACTCGCCCTGCCCTTACGGGCCTGCAGAGGCGTCGTCGCGAGGGCGCCCTGTTCGGCGGCCGTGCGGGCGGCGGCGAACGAGTCACCGAGGGCGTCCACGGCGGGCACGAGAGCATCGATCATCGTCTTGTCGCCGGGCGCCGCACCGCCGAGCGCCATCACCGCGTCCACCCCGGTGCGCAGCGCGTCCGCGAACTGCTCCGCGCTCACCTCGACCGCCTCGCCGAGCGCCTTGCCCGTCCGGCGCAACAGGGTTCCGTACAGCGGTCCCGAGGCGCCGCCGACCGTCGAGATGAGCTGGCGTCCGGCAAGAGTGAGGACGGCACCGGGCGTGTCGGGCGCGTCCTTCTCCACGACGGCGGCCACGGCGTTGAACCCGCGCCGCAGATTGCTGCCGTGATCGGCGTCGCCGATCGGCGAGTCCAGGGCGGTGAGCCGCTCCGCCTCGTGGCCGACGGACACGGCCGTCGCCGTCATCCAGCGGCGGAAGAAGTCGGCATCGAGCACAGGATCTCCTTGCGTGGTAGGTACGTCGGTCGCTGTCCACCCGGGTGACGGGCCGTCACCCGGGGCGATGACTGCCATGCGTGTCCGGCCGGGCTCACATGCCCCAGCGCAGACCCGCCGTCCGCACCGGCGCGTCCCACAGCCGCAGCAACTCCTCGTCGATCTCGCACAGGGTCACCGAGGCGCCGGCCATGTCGAGCGAGGTGACGTAGTTGCCGACGAGAGTGCGGGCCACGGCGACCCCGCGCCCGGCCAGCACGCGCTGCACCTCGGCGTTGAACCCGTACAGCTCCAACAGCGGCGTCGCGCCCATCCCGTTGACCAGGACCAGCACGGGATTGCGCGGGTTCAGATCCTCCAGCACGGCCTCCACCGCGAAGTCGGCGATCTCGCCCGAGGTCATCATCGGCCGCCGCTCCCGTCCCGGTTCGCCGTGGATGCCGACGCCCAACTCCAGCTCGCCCGGCGGCAGATCGAAGGTGGGGCTGCCCTTGGCGGGGGTGGTGCAGGCGCCGAGTGCGACACCGAAGCTGCGGCACTGGTCGTTGACCTGCTGGGCGACGGAGCGCACCTGCTCCAACGGGCGTCCCTCGTCCGCGGCCGCACCGGCGATCTTCTCCACGAACAGCGTGCCGCCCGTACCGCGCCGCCCGGCCGTGTAGAGGCTGTCGGTCACGGCGACATCGTCATTGACGAGGACTTTCGCGACCTGGATGCCCTCGTCCTCGGCGAGTTCGGCCGCCATGTCGAAGTTGAGGACGTCGCCGGTGTAGTTCTTCACCACGAACAGGACGCCCGCCCCGCTGTCCACGGCGGCCGCTGCCCGCACCATCTGGTCGGGCACGGGAGACGTGAACACCTCACCCGGGCAGGCCGCCGACAGCATCCCCGGCCCCACGAACCCCCCGTGCAACGGCTCGTGCCCCGACCCGCCACCGGAGACGAGGGCCACTTTCCCGGCAACGGGCGCGTCCCGCCGTACGATCACCCGGTTCTCCACGTCGACGGTCAGCTCGGGATGGGCCGCCGCCATGCCCCGCAGCGCATCGGTGACCACGGTCTCCGGAACGTTGATGAGCATCTTCATGGGTACCTCCTGGAAAGATTGGCAGGCAGGGCGATGTGTGGTGGCTGGAGAACTACCATGGGCAGTATCAACCTTGCGGCGGTGAAGGTCACCCGGGACTGCGCCGTGACCTGCCCCCGTGCAGCTGGCGGCTTTGGGTGGTGCCGTAGGTTCTTCGTCTCCTGCCAGTACGGGTGAGGTTCCTGCTCTGGGCTGCGAAAGCTCGGCAGTTGCGGGCGCGGGATGGCGACTCGGCCCGGAAAATGCCCGGAACTTGACCTCGGGCCGGCGAAGAGCGATCTGGACGATCTCGAGCCAGATGCACCGCTACCCACAGGGGTAGCCACACCGGATGTGCTGAGGTGGTCAAGGCCGGACGGCGCCTCCACCGGAGGTCGGCGAGCCGCGACGGCTCGCTCCGGTGGTTGCCGTGGTGCGCGGCCTCGGGGCCAGTGCCGCGCGCAGCGCCGGGATGAGGACGTGGCGGGTCTCGGACGGGGTGAGGGCGGCGGGGGTGGGGAGGGGGTTGAGGTAGCGGGTGTAGATGATGCCGCCGAGGATCGTCACCACGGCCGTGGCGCGGGCGGTTGCGTCCCGGCCGCCGAGAAATTCAACAAGGCGGGCCAGCAGCTCGCGTTCCAGGTATTCGCGGATCACCTCGGCAGCCTCCTCGCCCTGGGCGGTGAGCTGTACGAAGTCGGCGTCCTCCCACAGGTCCGTCACCGCGTCGATCAGGCGGTCGGGGAGGGTGGCCGGGTCGCCCCCGAGGACGTCGTCCACCGCCAGCGCATTGGCGCACTGGAACTGCATCACGTCCGCGAACAGGCTTTTCTTCGAGCCGAAGTGGTACCCGATCAGCGCCGGGTCGACCCCGGCGGCCCCGGCCACCGCGCGCAGAGTGGTGCCACGGTAGCCGCGCTCCAGGAACAGCGCCCGGGCCGCCGAGACGATCGACTCGCGGGTCGGCGGGTTGCCGCGGGGGCGGCCTCGGGTGCGGGCGGGGGCAGGGGCGGCGTTATTCATCAGCGTTGAGCCTGCTTTTCGTGATCGGCACAGTCAAGGGCGTTCCGGTAATCACATGAAGGGATGACCCGACGCCATGCGTATCGCAGTCTTCGGCGCCAATGGACCGACCGGCCGCCACCTCACCGACCAGGTCCTCGCTGCCGGCCACGAGGTCGTCGCCGTGACCCGCCGCCCCGGCTCCCTCCCCACGCGGCCCGGCCTCGCTGTGGCCGTCGCCGACGCCACCGACCCGGCGGCTGTCGACGCCGCGATCGGGGGGACGGACGCCGTCCTCTCCGCATTGGGCGCGCGCTTCAGCAAGGAGACCATCACCACGTACTCGGCGAGCGCCACGGCCATCACCGGGGCCATGGCCCGCTACGGCATCAAGCGGTTGCTCGCCGTAAGCTCCAGCATCGCCGACCCGAACTGGCGTCCCACGGGCGCGCACTTCTTCAATCATGTGCTCGACCCGCTGGTGAACCGACGCCTCGGCCGCACCCTCCACGAGGACATGCGCCGCATGGAGGCCGTGATCCGTCAGACGGACCTCGACTGGACCTTCGTCCGGCCCTCAGGCCTCTTCGAGCACCCCGTCGTCACGGACTACCACACCGCCGAGACCAGCGCCGACGGCGTCTTCACCGCCCGTGCCGACCTCGCCTCGAGCATGCTGCGCGAGCTGGAGGAGCGGCGGTACGTCCGTACGGCCATGGGCGTCATCACCACGGCCGTGAAGCCGAACATCGCCAAGCTCATCTGGAACGAGGGCGTGAAGAAGAAGTGAGCCAGGCGATCGTCGAACTCCCGGCCGTCACACGGGCGTTCCTCACTCGCCCCCACACGGCCGCCCTCACCACCCTCCGCCCCGACGGCACCCCGCACGTCGCCCCTGTCCGCTTCACCTTCGACCCGGTCACCGGCCTGGTCCGGGTGACCACCCGGGCGGGAGCGCGCAAGGCCCGGAACGTGGTGGCGGGCGGCCCGACGGCCCGTGTCGCGCTCTGCCAGGCGGACGGCTTCCGCTGGGTCACCCTCGAAGGCCGGGCCGCCGTCACCGACGACCCCGCGCGCTTGGCCGAGGCGGTCCGCCGCTACACCGTCCGCTACCGCGCGGCCCCGCCCGCCCCGCTGGACCTGGTCGTCGTCGAGATCGCCGTCGACCGTGTCCTGAGCCTCAACCTCTGAATCCCCGTCCTGAAAGCGAAGTGACACCGCCGTGCCCAACCTCCCCGTCCTCGACTCCACTCTCCACTACCGCGAGTCCGGCGACCCCGACGGGCTGCCGTTCGTCTTCCTCCACGGCAACCCCACCTCCTCCCCCCCCTGTGGCGGAACGTCCTGCCGGGTGTGGCCGCGCCCGGCCGCCGCCTTCTGGCCCCCGATCTCATCGGCATGGGCGACTCCGGCAAGCCCGACCTCGCCTACTCCTTCGACGACCACGCCCGCTACCTCGACGCCTGGTTCGACGCCCTCGGCCTTGCCGGGGCCGTCCTCGTCGGCCACGACCGGGGCGGCGCGCTCGCCTTCGACCGCGCCGCCCGCCCGCCTGCCCGCCTGCCGGGCCGCGTCCGCGGCCTCGCCTTCACCGAGACAATCATCAAGCCTCTTGAAGAAGCTGCCCATCCCGCACATGAGTTGGTCGCCAACGTGCACGTCTCCTGACTCATGCCGGGAGGTGCGGATCGGTGGTTTCGCACGTCCGCTCTCGGAAGGGTCGAGGCTCGGCGTGGGTCACGTGCGGGGACGCTTACGACACGGAGGTCCTGTGAACAGCGGTGCGCCGATCGCCGCTCCGGAGCGGCGATCGGCGCACGTATGCCTCTATGCCCCCGGGTGCAGCCCGAGCCAGCCAGGCGTGGGGTCACCCTTGACCTCGCCGAAGTACAGGGCGAAGGTCTGCTTCCAGCGCTCCACCTCGGCACGGTCGGACATGAAGCGGGGGAAGCCGTCCACGTGGGCGTCGGGGTACTCCCAGATCGGCTTCAGACCTGTCGGGGGAGTGACGTCGGTGCGGACGGACCAGCCGTTGAAGGATCCGTTCTGCATCTCCGTCGACAGCTGCCAGTTGAGGAACAGCTTGGCGGCCGTGGAGTTCTTGGCCTCCTTGAGGACGGCCATGCGCTGGCCCCAGGCCATGAACGGATGTCCGGCGCCGACGGCGAACGTCACGGGAGTGGTGCCGACCGCGGATCCCGCGGTGCCGACGCCGATCGTCTTCTGCCCGCCGAAGACGGCGTCGCCCGGTGAGTTGCTGCCACGGGCGAACTGCACGTCCTGCGCGGCGAACTTCGCCACCCAGTCCCAGCCGTACTTACGGGCGTACAGCGTGAAGAGGTAGAGCACCGCGTCGTCGTCGTGCGGGAAGGCGGAGGCGATTTTGCCCTTCCACTTCGGGTCGACCAGGTCGCGCGGGGTGAGCGGGGTCTTCGAACCCACCGCCGCCGTGTCGTACATGAAGCTGAAGGCGATCGCCCCGGTGGCCACCCACGCGCCCTGCGGGTCCTTGAACTTGTCGTAGACCTTCGAGAACCCGGCGGGCTTGTAGTGCAGCAGACGGCCCTGCTGCTTCCAGCGGTCGAAGTCCTGCAGGGTCTGGAACTGCACGACGTCCGGAACGAGGGTGTCCGTGGCGAACTGGTTGTCGACGCGGACGTCGTGGTACTTGCTGTAGTCGACTATCAGCGTCAGGTCGATCTCCGGGAAGCGGGCCTTGAAGGCCGCCTTGGTGCCGTCCTGCTGGGTCGGGGTGTCGCCGCCGGCGTAGACGACGAGCTTGCCGCCCTCGGCGAGAGCGGTCCGGTAGAGCTCGTCGAGGGTCCTTTTCTCCTCGCCCCGGGTGGTGTCGCGGGAGGTGACGGGGGAGGCGGACGCGGGGGCGGCGTTCGCGGCGACCGCGCCCATTCCGAGGGCGGCACCCGCTCCGGTGGCGAGGACACGTCGTCTGCTGAGGAAGCTGGACACGCTGAGGAAGCCTCTCTGATGGGGGGTGGCTTAGTGAAGCCGTCCGGCGCCCGGGGACGTTCGGGGGCGCCGTGCAGCCTTCATCCTTGTCCCGTCAGCCACGCATGGGCAACGTTTCCCATAGGTGGAATCCAACATTCAATCGAACGGTTGAACGCTGCCACATACGGCTTGTGCGGGCGACCTACACCGGTGGCCGGTCCGTGGTCCGGCGCGGCACCAGGGTGGGTGACAGGCTGACCTGGTCCGTGGGCTTCTGCCGGTCGGCGATCCGCTCCAGGAGCAGACGGGCCGCGTTCCTGCCGATCTCGTGGCCCGCCTGGTCGACGCTGGTCAGTGAGATCGGGCCGAGCGCGGCGAAGGTGGTGTTGTCATAGCCGGCCACCGAAATGTCGCCGGGAACGGAGAGGCCGACCTCGTTGATCGCCTCCAGGACGCCCATGGCCACGATGTCCGCGCCGGCGAAGATGGCCGTGGGAGCGCTGGGGCGGGCCAGCAGCTCCTGTGCGCCCTTGTAGCCGCCTTCCTGGGTGTAGGTGGTGGAGACCACGTCGATCCACTCCGCGAGCCCGTGTGTCCGCATGGCCTGCCTGTACCCGTCGGCACGGCGGGCGTTGGGCATCTCCGCGAGGCGGGTCGGGTCGGTCTCGTGGTGCTCGATGTGGGCGATGCGGCGATGCCCGAGACCGGCGAGGTGGCCGACGGTCAGGGACGCGCCCTCGACATCGTCGTCGACCACGGTGTCGTACAGCGGAGACGGTCCGTGCCGGCCGACGACGACGGTCGGTACGGAGGAGGCGACGTGTTCGAGGTGGGTGCGGGGTGAGACGGGGGCGACCAGGATGAGGCCGTCCATGCCGCGGTCCAGCATCGCCTCGGTGACCCGCGCCTCCTCCTTCTCGCCGTTGCAGCCCGGGCCCAGCAGCACCTGATACTCCGTGTCGCCCAGCCGGTCGGTGATGCCGTCGAGCACGTCGGGGAAAAAGGGGTTCCTGATGTCGGGCAGCATCACGCCGATGGTGTACGTCTGCCCGCGCAGACCTCTGGCCCCGGCGTGCGGCCGGTAGCCGAGTTCGTCGATCGCGCTGCGCACCTTCGCGCGCATCTCGGGGCTGGCTCCGTATGCGTTGCGCAGCACCTTGGACACGGCGGTGGTGGACACCTGGGCGTGGCGCGCGACATCGACGATCGTCACGCGACGGCGCCGAGCTGGTGGCTCCATTCGATTCCTTTTCCGCTGGAAAACGCTGTCGCCGAGTCTACGGACGACCCTGTGGCCCGACGGGAGCCCCGTGGCGGCCGAGCTGGGCCGACGTCGTAACAACTGTGCAGCGTGCGCGGCATCTTGACGTTACGCGGGACGCTCTCTAGGGTCTGGCCACACCCTGTGGGCAACGTTACCCATCGCCTCTACGGAAGTATCCCCCGGCGCCGGACGCCATCCGTTCCGGCGGCAGGAAGCGGCAGTCGCCCTCCATGTGCCCCACTGCCCGCGGACCCTCGACCACCATATTGAATCGATTCAAGAAGGGAGGTGTGCTGGTGACCGTAGCCCCGCACGAGCAGCTTCCGGACCATGACCGGCTGCACCGCCCGCCGGACGCCGCACCGGCTTCCGGCGTCCGGCGGGCGCGGAACACCCCGCCCTGGTGGTTCGCTCTGCCGGCAGTGCTGCTCTTCGCCTTCGTCGTCCTGGTGCCGAGCGTTCGCGGTGTCTACTACGCCTTCACCGACTGGGACGGCCTGGACCCCCACTTCTCCTTCGTGGGGCTCGACAACTTCTCCGAACTGTTCCGCGATCCCGACGCGACACAGGCCATCTGGCGCACACTGCTGATCGCCGTGTCGATCACGGTCATCCAGAACGCGCTGGGCCTGCTGCTCGCCCTCGGGGTCAACTCGGCCATCAAGTCCCGCAACGTGCTCAGGGTCCTGCTGTTCGCCCCGGCCGTGATCACCCCGATCGTCACCGCCTACCTCTGGCGCAACCTGCTCGGCCCCGACGGCGCGGTCAACAGCCTGCTGGGCGCGGTCGGACTGGACGGCCTGCGGCAGGACTGGCTGGGCAGTCCGACGGTCGCCCTGTGGTCCGTCGTCGGAGTGATCGTCTGGCAGTTCGCGGGCTACTCGATGGTCATCTTCCTCGCGGGACTCCAGTCCGTACCCAGGGAGGTCCACGAAGCCGCGGCCATCGACGGCGCGGGTCCCGTCCGGCGCTTCTGGTCGGTCACCCGGCCGTTGCTCGCCCCGGCCCTCACCATCAACCTGATGCTGTCGATCATCGGCGGGATCAAACTCTTCGACCAGGTGTACGCGTTGACGGGCGGCGGGCCGGGGCACGCGACCGACACCCTCTCCACGCTGATCTACAAGGACGCCTTCACGCTGGGGGAGTTCGGCTACAGCATCGCGCTCGCGGTCGTCCTCACGATCATCGTGGCCGTCGTTTCGACCGGACAGTACGCCGTGCTGTCCCGCAACGAGAGGGCCACGTCGTGAGCCGCTACCGCCCCCGCACCTTCGGGCTGGAGCTGGCGATGATCGCCATCGCCCTGGTCGTGGGCTTCCCGGTGTACGTCCTG
Source organism: Streptomyces sp. NBC_00576 (assembly GCF_036345175.1). Taxonomy (NCBI): domain Bacteria; kingdom Bacillati; phylum Actinomycetota; class Actinomycetes; order Kitasatosporales; family Streptomycetaceae; genus Streptomyces; species Streptomyces sp. NBC_00576. The sequence goes on from NZ_CP107780.1 coordinate 10,131,496, forward strand.
GTCAACCTCGCCGTCCGGCCGGCGTCCGACAACTCGTCACCGATCAGCCCGACCACCTCACCCACCCTCGACAACTTCACCCAGGCCTGGCAACAGGGCGCACTGGGCGGGGCGTTGTTCAACAGCGTGCTGGTGACGGCGTGCAGCGTCGCGATCGTGCTGGCCGTCTCCTCGCTCGCGGCGTTCCCGCTGGCGCGCGCCACGGCTCGCTGGTCCCGAGGCACGTACCTGGGCTTCCTGCTGGGCCTTGTCCTGCCCTTCCAACTCGCCTCGCTGCCCCTGTACCAGACCATGCGCGACATGGGCCTGCTCGGCACACCCTGGGCGCTGGTCCTCTTCTACTCCGGCCTGCAGGTGCCGTTCACCGTCTTCCTCTACGTCGGCTTCCTGCGCGCCCTGCCCCGCGACTTCGAGGACGCGGCACTGATCGACGGCTGCACCCCGCTGCAGGGCTTCCGGTACGTGGTCCTGCCGATGCTCAAACCCATCACCGTCACCGCCCTGGTGCTCAACGCCGTAGCGGTGTGGAACGACTTCTTCACCCCGCTGCTGTATCTCAGCGGCAGCGACCGGCAGACCATGCCGGTCGCGATCGCCGGCTTCGTCGGCCAGTACGTCACCGACTGGAACCTCATCTTCGCCGCACTGGTGATCAGCATCCTGCCCGTCCTGCTCGTCTACTTCGTGCTGCAGCGCAGCATCATCAACGGCTTCGCGGGAGGGCTGCGGGGATGACCCGCGACGCTCGACCGTCCCTCATGCCCGGTGGCTCTTCCCCCGAGAAGGACATCATGAAGACACGCACACTCCCGATCCTGATCGCCGCAGTGACCTCCATGGCTGTGCTGGCCGCGTGCAGTGGCGGCACCAAGGCCGGCTCCGGCGGCGGCTCCGGCGGCTCCGGAACTCTGACGCTCGCCTCCATCGACCAGGGCTCGGTCGAGGACGTCGTCAAGGCGTTCGAGAAGGCCAACCCGGGTGTCAAGGTCCGCTACACCACCAGCGGCGCCGACCAGTACCAGCAGCAGATCCGCACCCAGCTGTCCTCGGGCACCGCACCCGACGTGATGTCGGTCTGGCCCGGCAACGGTAATCCGGGGGCCACCTACGTCCTGGCCGAACCGGGCTATCTGCGCGACCTCTCGGACCGGCCGTGGGCGGCCAGGATGCCCGAGGCGATCAAGAGCGTCGCCCAGTACGAGGGGAAGACCTACACGGCGGTCTTCGGACAGAACGGCATCGGCGCGGTCTACAACGAGCAGGCCATGGCGAACGCCGGCCTCACCCCGCCGGACACCTGGACGAAACTGCTCGCGTTCTGCCGGGCGGCGAAGGCCAAGGGAACCCCCGCCTTCGCGTTGGGCAACCAGGACAACTGGGTGACCCAGCTCGTCCAGTACGCGCTGGTCGCCACGACCGTCTACGGCGACGACCGCGACTTCGACAAGAAGATGCAGTCCGGGCAGGCGACCTTCGCCAAGTCACCATGGCTGACGGCCCTGGACAAGTACCTGACGATGGAGAAGACGGGCTGCTTCCAGAAGAACCCCCTGGGGACCAACTACGAGGCCAGTCAGGGCCTCGCCGCGACCGGTAAGACGCTCGGCATCATCCAGGGCAACTGGGTGATCGCCCTCCTGGAGCAGAAGAACCCGAAGGGCACGTTCACGCTCCGGGCGCTGCCGGCCACCGACGATCCGTCCGAGACGCTCATACCTGCTGCGGCGGGCGCCGGCTACGGCGTCAACGCCAAGGCGAAGAACGAGGAACTCGCCCTGAAGTTCGTGGACTTCGTGATGTCCCCCGAGGGCATGAACCTGTTCGTCAAGAAGCAGGGCGGCCTGCCCAGCGGGTCCGACACGGGCTTCGTCGCGAACCCGTCGCTGGCCGAACTGTCCGAGTTCATCGAGGCCGGCAGGACCGTGCCGTTCATGGACCAGCTCTGGCCCAACGCGAAGGTCCAGCAGACCATGCTCAGCGGTCTCCAGGAGATCTTCAGCAACCAGTCCGCGCCCAAGAAGCTCCTTGCCGAGATGGACACGGACTACGAGGCCGGGAGCTGACTGACGCGCTGTCGGCCACCCTTTGTGGCCGACGGCGTTTTGCGGCACCTGATTGAAACGTTCAAATCGCAATCGTCCATCGGAGGTTGGGCATGTCCGATGCCAAAGGTGGAGCCCGGATGGCAGCACCGATCGGCCGGGACGCGGACGCGTCCGAGTACCGCAAACTCGCGGCCGACATCACGGAGCCTTCCACGGGGATCGCGGCACGGTCCTCGACGCGCTGGTGGAACTGGTCCGCGCCCACCAGCCGTTCGGCGGCGGTCCGTATCTCAGCGGCGGCATCATCGCTCGCGCCCCGATCGTCAGGGCCCTGCACGAAGGCGGCCCGCGACGAGCACCACCGCCACCCCCGCCCGGTCGGCGATCTCACCCATGCCGAGGGCAGCTACCGCACGCCGTACGGCGTGGTGTCCGCGCGGTACCCCCCCACAACGTCGGCTCGGGAAGGCACACGTTCACCACGCGCTTTCCGCGGCCCGACACCCGTAAACCCGAAAGGACGAAGGCATGAGCCACGAAGCACGCAGGACGGACGGCGCCGAGCGCGAGGTCAGTGAGGGAACACCTCCCCACACGGACAGCACGGACAGCGCGGACAGCACGGCCGTGCGTCGTCGAACCGTGCTCGCCGCGACAGCCGGCGCCGTATCGCTAGGGGGCGGTGTCATGGGAAGCGGAACGAGCGCGGCGGCGGCGCAGGCGTCCCGCGGTGAGGAGGGCGGCGCAGTGCTCGGACTGACAGTGGAACACCGCACGGAGCCCTTGGGCGTTGACGCTTCCCGGCCGCGCTTCGGCTGGCGTATGCGGTCGGCGGGGCGCGGACGGAGCCAGGGGGCGTACCGGATTCTCGTCGCGAGTTCCCCGGAGAAGCTGACCGCTGCCCGGGCGGACGTCTGGAACAGCGGCCGTGTCCGTGCCTCGGATTCGGTGGCCGTCCGCTACGCGGGCAGGCCGCTGCGCGCCTCGACCCGCTATCACTGGACCGTCACGGTCTGGGACGCCGAGGAGCGACCGGTCGGTACCGCAACCCCCTCCTACTTCGAAACCGGCCTGATGAGCACCGACGGTGTGACCGGATGGGACGGCGCGCAGTGGATCGGGATGAGGGGGAAGGTCCCGAACTCCGCAGGGGCCCCGATGCTGCGTATGGAGGAAGCGCTCGGGAACGCGGGTCGCGGAAAGCACCCGTCCCGTGTCCGTGAGGCGCGGCTGTACGTCTCCGCACTCGGCGTGTACGACGCCTATGTGAACGGACACCACGTGACCGTGCCGCAGGACGGCGGCACCACGATCGAACTGCTGCCCCCGGGTTCGACGAACTACGACGCGCGCGTCAACTACATGACCTACGACGTCACCGACCTCGTGACGGGGGAGTCGGAGGTCACCCTCGCGGTCGTGCTGGGCAACGGCTGGTACAACGGCCGCATCTCCGCAGGCAGTACGTACTACGCGGAGGACGGCAACGCCCTGGCCGTCAAGGCCAAGCTGTGGATCCGGTATGCCGACGGGGCCTCGCAGACGATCGTCACGGGTCCGGGCGGCGGCTGGAAGGCCACGGACACCGGCCCTTACCGCGCCGACGACATCTATGACGGCCAGACCTATGACGCCCGCAAAGAGCTGCCGGGCTGGACGGCGCACGGATTCGACGACTCCACCTGGTCGGACGTGGAACGAGTCGCCTTCGACGACAGGTTCCCGAACTCGCGACTCCTCGCCTACCCGGGCGAGACCGCACGCCTGATGCCGAAGTGGGACCGCCGACCGCAGTCGATCACCGTCGCCACCGGGGTGACCGGACAGGACGGCAGCCCCAACGGCAGGGGACGCATCGTCGTGGACCCCGCCAGGACGGTGACCGATCCCGCGAAGGCGGCCTCCGCCCCGGTCACGATTCGCGCGGGCGAGACCGTCGTCTTCGACCTCGGCCAGAACATGGTCGGCGTGGCCCGCTACAGCCTGCGCGGCCCTGCCGGAGCCAAGACCGAGTTCAGGTTCGGCGAGATACTCAACGACGACAGCGCCGGCGCGGACGGCCCCGAGGGCTCTCTCTACCGCGCCAACCTCCGCAGCGCCAAGGCCACCAGCACGTATGTCCTGAAGGGCGACCGGCACGGCGAGACCCACCAGGACGCCCTGACCTTCTACGGCTTCCGCTACGTCTCTGTCACCGTGACGGACACCGTCACGATCACCGGCCTGACAGGCAAGGTCGCCACATCCGCGATTCGTGAGATCGGCACCGTCACCACCAACGATCCCGACATCAACCAGTTGGCGAGCAACATCCGTTGGGGCCAGCGCGGCAACTACTTCTGGGTACCCACCGACTGTCCACAGCGCGACGAACGCCTCGGCTGGACCGGGGACACACAGGTCTTCGCCACGACCGGCCTCTACAACGTGGACGCCGGCGTCTTCCTCACCCACTTCCAGGACACCGTCGTCGACTCCCAGGCCATCTACGGCATGGACAAGGCGCAGTTCACCGGCGTTGCCCCAACGGGACGGTTCAACTTCCCGGGCGGTGGCAGTGGTTGGGCGGACGCCGGCGTCATCGTGCCGTGGACCGTGTGGCAGATGACCGGTGACGCGACCGTCGTCGAGGACAACTGGCCGGCGATGACCCGCTACCTGGACTGGATCCAGGAGCAGACCGGCGACACCTACGCCGGACAGGGGTCCCTCACCGGCGACTGGCTGGGGCCACAGAAGACCAGCGCCCAGCTGATGAGTGACGTCTACTACGGCTACAGCACCCGGCTGATGGCACACATGGCCCGCGCGATCGGCCGGACGTCGGAGTCAGAGGCGTACGACCGGCTCTTCGGACGCATCAGGCAGGCGTTCATCACCAAGTACCTGAGCACCGAGGGCGGCACGGTCACCGTCAGGTCCAGCCTCGGCGACGCCTCTCCGATCGAACCGGGCTCCGACCCCAGCCAGAAGACGGAAGACAACAGCCAGACCGCGCTGCTGTGGGCCCTCAAGCTCGACCTCTACGAGACGGAGGCCCAGCGCCGCACGCTCGTCGGCCATCTCGCCGACAACATCGGCAACGACGACGCCTACAAGGCCGCGCACCCCAGCAGCATCCGCGTCCGGTACGCGGAGAACACGCTGTCCGTCGGCTTCCTCGGCGTCAACGTCCTCGCGCCCGTCCTCACGGACGAGGGCCGAGCGGACCTGGCCTACAAGCTGCTGCACCAGGACGCGCTGCCGTCCTGGCTGTTCTCGGTGAAGAACGGTGCCACCACGGTGTGGGAGCGCTGGAACTCGTACTCGAAGGAGGACGGGTTCGGGCCGGTCGGCATGAACTCCTTCAACCACTACGCCTACGGCGCGATCATGGAGTGGATGTACGAGTACATGGCCGGCATCGCCCGCGATCCGGACAGCCCCGGCTTCAAGCACTTCCTGCTGCGACCCCACCTCGATCCCACGGGCCGGATCACACAGGTCTCGGGGGCGTACGAGTCGCCGTACGGGGAGATCAGGAGCGAGTGGAAGGTTCGGGACGGAGGCAGGGTGCTCGTGTACGACGTGGTCGTGCCCGCGAACAGCGAGGCGACCCTGCGGGTTCCGGCCGCGTCGGTCGATTCGGTTCACGAAGGACGTGTCCCGTTGGCGCGTGCCGAGGGCGTGCGCTTCATCGGTCACACCGACGGGGTGTACGCCTGCCGGCTGCAGTCCGGCCGGTACCGCGTGACCGCCCGGCTGCGCTGACGGGCTTGTACTGAATGGACGGGTAACACGTCTGCGGTGCCACTCGGTGCCGCAGACGCGTCCGAGGCATCAGGCATGGAGCCACTGCTGCCACGGGCCGCCATGTGCGCCTGCGGGCTCCGCCGTGTCGGCACGGGGATTGTCGGGCACCCCGAGGCTCGCGGCCACCTCCCTGACGGTCGGGTGGCGGTACAGCTCCCGCAGGCGCAGCGACGGCAGACCCCGGGCGCGCAGCGCCGCGCCGATGCGGACGGCGAACAGGGAGTTGCCGCCCAGCTCGAAGAAGTCGTCGTCCGGGCCGACGGGCACGCCCAGGACCTCGCTCCAGATCTCCGTGAGGCTCGTGGTGAGACCGTCCCCGGTGGCGGCAGCACGGGTCGTGCTCGGTCCCCGCGTCCTGCGGACGGCCGGTACGGGGAGCCGTGCTGCGTCCAGTTTGCCGTTGGGCGTCAGAGGAAGTGTGTCCAGCGCGGTGACCGTGGCCGGGAGCATGTGCTCGGGCAGGATGCCCGCGGCCCGGTCGCGGACGACGCCCGGGTCGCCTCCGGACGACAGAACGACGTACGCGTCGATCCTGGCGGTGGCGGCGTCGGCAGGGTCGTCGCGGCGCACCACGACGGCCGCCGTCCGCACGGCAGGGTCCTCCAGCAGAACGGAGCGGATCTCGTCGAGTTCTATCCGGAAACCGCGGATCTTCACCTGGCTGTCGATCCGCCCGAGGTGTTCGAGCCGCCCGTCAGGGCGAAGACGCCCCAGGTCACCGCTGCGGTACAGCACGGCGCCGGTGAACGGGTCCGGCACGAACCGGCGGCTCGTCAACTCCTCCTGGCCCAGGTAGCCGCGCGCCACCCCGGCACCGCCGACGCAGATCTCGCCGGCCACTCCCGGTGGCAGCAGCCGTCCGACCGGGTCCAGCACATACAGGTACCAGCCGGGCAGGGCGTGCCCTACGGACCGGGTGGCGGCCAGGGCGAGTTTGCGGGTGAGGGTCTGCTCGGTGACATGGACGGTGGTCTCCGTGATGCCGAACATGTTCACCACCCGGCAGAGCCGCTCGGGGTGCCGGTCGAACCAGGGCAGCAACATCCGCGTGTCCAGCGGCTCACCGCCGAGGACGACGAGCCGCACGCCGGCATCGGCATGATCGACGTCCAGGAGCTGGGCGAAGGCCGACGGGGTCTGGCTGAGCACGGTGACCCGCTCGGCGACGAGCAGATCACGGAAGCGGTCCGGCTCACGGGACACGGAGTACGGCACCACGACCAGCCGTCCGCCGGTCAGCAGACAGCCCCAGATCTCCCACACCGAGAAGTCGAAAGCAGTGGAGTGGAACCACGTCCACACGTCCGCCTCGCCGAACCCGTACTCGTCACGGGTCGCGTCGACCAGCGCGACCACATTGCGGTGCGGTACGACGACGCCCTTGGGCCGGCCGGTGGAGCCCGACGTGTAGATGACGTAGGCGGCGTCGGCGGGCGAAGGGAACGGATGGTTCGCGTGCTCCTCCGGGGTCCGGACGTCCGCCAGTTCGTCCGGCGTCACCCGTACGCAGTCCGCCACGGCGGGGAATCCCGGGAGCCGGGTGATCACCACGCCCAGCTCCGCGTCCCGTGCCGTGTGGGCGAGCCGGTCGGCAGGGTAGGCGGGGTCCAGGGGCACATAGGTCGCGCCGGACTTCAGGACGGCGAGCAAAGCGACCACGAGTTCGGCGGAGCGCTCCAGACATACGCCCACCCGGTCGCCGCCGACCACTCCGCGTGCCCGCAACCCGGCTGCCAACCGGTCGGCGCGCTCGTTGAGTTCGCGGTACGTCAGGACGGTGGCGGTGGCGCCATCGGTCAGCGCGACGCGGTCGGGCGTTGCCGTCACGATCCGGTCGAGCCTGCCCGGCACGCTCGCAGGGGTGGTCGTGGCCAGGTCACGGGAGGGACGGCCGAGCGCCGCCGTGCGGGCGCGCTCCGCCTCGTCGAGGAGCTCGACATCGTCCGGCGGAGTGTGCGGGCGGTTCAGTACATGCTCGTGTACGTGCACCAGGTGCCGTACGAACTGTGCGGCGATCTCCGCGGAGAAGTGGCTGCTCAGATGGTCGCAGCGCAGCCGCCACCCGCCCGGGTCCCGGAAGACGGACACGGTGAGAGGGAACGGCGGCGCGAGGCAGGGCACGTATTCGGTCTCGCCCTCCCCTTCGCCTTCGCCCTCGTCTTGCGTGCCGAAGAGCAGGCCTGTGAGGGCAGGGCCCGTCGCGGGTGAGGGCTTCGACTCGCCGAGCGTGGCGGCCGGTTCGACGGTGAGGCTGCCGTGGTCCGTGCCGATGAGTGGCGGGGTGTCGGGGTCGTAGCGGCGCAGGGTGACGGCCAGTGCCGTGAGCCAGCTCGCCTCGTCCCCTTCCTTCTCTTCCTGATTCAGGGGGACGGTGAAGCCGGGGGCAGGACCGTCGCCTCCCAGGCCCCAGGCGGGAGGGGACGCGGTCGGCGGCCGGTCCACGGGCGTACGGTCGTGGCGGCCGCGCCGGCTCACGACGATCAGGTCGGACCCACCGTCGGCGTACCGGAGCAGGACCCTGCGTATGTCGTGGGCCGGACGGGCGAGTTCGGTGGTCCGGCGGCGTTCGGCGAGGGGGTCCGTGGCCGGAACGGGCACGTCCTCGATCCACAGCCGCTGATCGCCGACGGACTCCGGGAAGTGGTCCGACCGGACGCGGATCGCGTGACAGCGGGCGGGATCGGGCAGTGAGGCGCACACGGGCCGTACTACTCCTTGATGCTGGGGGGAGTTGATGATCGGGGAGTCGGGCTCAGCGGATGCTGAACCCGCCGTCCACGGTCAGGACCGAGCCGGTGATCTGCCGGGACTCGTCCGAGGCGAGGAAGACGATCGCGGCGGCGACGTCCTCGGGTTCGATCAGCGTGTTCATGGGCTGCGCCTCGACGAAGGTCTTCTCGTGCTCGTGGACCGGCACCTCCAGCGCGCGGGCGATCTCGGCGAGCATCCGGCCCTCGGCCCACGCGTCGTCGCGCACCGACCCCGGGCAGACCGCGTTCACGCGTACCTTCGTCGGCGCGTAGTCGAGAGCGGCGGCCTTGGTGAGGCCGATGACGGCGTGCTTGGCGGCGACGTACCCGGCGAAGTGCCGGTAGCCGACGAGCCCGGCGGTGGAGGCGACGTTGACGATGCTGCCGCCGCGCCGGGCGCTCATCGCCTTCCCCACCTCGCGGATCACCCGCCAGGCCCCGGAGAGGTCCACGTCGATCATCAGGGACCACTCGTCCTCGTCGATCTCGTGCACCGGTTTGCCCGAGGGCGCGGCTATCCCCGCGTTGTTGACGGCGACGTCGATCCGGCCGAACCGCTCCTCCGCGCGGCTGACCGCCGCCCGTACGGCGTGCAGATCGCGGATGTCGGCCACCGCGGTGACGACGGCGGCACCGGCCTCCCGGCACAGGTCGGCGGTGTGCTCCAACTGGCCCGGGGTGCCCAGCGGGTAGGGCACGCCGGGCAGGTCTGCGCAGATGTCCAGCAGCGTGAGGTCGGCGCCCTCGACGGCACAGGCGACCGCGGTGGCCCGGCCCAGGCCACGGGCGGCGCCGGTGACGAGGACCGACTTGCCGTGCAGACGCATGGGGAACTCCTTCAGGAGGCGAGTGTCGAAACGATGACGCGGACGAGGGCGGGCGTGGTCTCGGTCAGGTACATATGGCCGCCGGGAAGCTCGACGTACGCGAAGTCCCGGCCGGTCGACTTGCTCCAGGACACGGCGTCGTCGTGACCGACCAGCTCGTCGTCCTGGCCCCGGACGACCGTGAGGGGCATGTCCAGGGGGAGTTCGGTCGAGGGCCGGTGGTTCTCGTGCATCTCGACGTCCGCGCGCAGGGCGGGCAGGAGCAGTTCGCGCATCTCCGGGTCGTCGAAGGCGGGGTGGCGGTAGCCCGCGAACTCGCCGACGCGGGCGAGGAATTCGTCGTCGGACAGTCCGGTGGCCCGCCGTGCACGGCCCTGGCCGGGCGCGGGCGACCCGCTGACGAACAGGTGCACCGGCTCGACGCCGGGCTCGGCGGCCAGCCGGTGGGCGAGTTCGTACGCGAGCACGGCGCCGAGGCTGTGCCCGAAGAGGGCCACCCGGCCACCGCCGTCGCCGAGGCGCTCCCGCAACTGGGCCAGGAGGCCGTCGACGGCCCGGTGGGCGTCCCGGTACGGCTCCTCGTCGATCAGCCGTTCCCGGCCCGGCAGTTGCAGCGCGACGATCTCCAGCGCGTCACCTGCGACGGCGGTCCAGGGTCGGTAGAACGAGGCGCCCGCCCCCGCGTACGGAAGGCACACCAGTTTGGTCGCGTCAGTGTCACGCATGGTCGTCCGAATCTCCTTCGCGTTGTCCGTCGTGCTCACTGCCCCATGGCCTCGATCAGGCTCTTGGGGCGCATGTCGGTCCAGTGCTCGCCGACGTAGTCGAGGCAGGACCGGCGGCTCGCCCGGCCGTGGACGACGGTCCAGCCGGCCGGGACGTCGGCGAAGGCGGGCCACAGGGAGTGCTGGCCCTCTTCGTTCACCAGGACGAGATGCTCGATGGTGTCGTCGTCGAAGGGGTTGGTGGTCATGCCTGGTTCCTCCTGAGGTGGCTGTCCAGCACCGGGCCGATGCGGTCCAGTGACGTGGGCCGGGTCATCTCCCCGTGGGTGCAGGGGATGTCGTGGTTGTCGACGCGGCCCTCGACGTACGGCCGCCAGCCGCCGTACCGGTCGGGGAGCGCGTCCGGATCCTGTGCGGCGGTGAAGAACAGCAGGTCACCGGCGTACGACGTGGGGGTGAACTCGCCCAGCAGGCGCCGGTTGTTGGCCGTCACCTCGACCAGGGCGGCCAGTTCGGCGTCGGCGAGGCTGCCGGGCATGTCGGGCACGCGACGGACCAGCTGGGTGAACCGCCCTTCCGTGAGCGGCTCGTCCTCGTCGACGGGCGCCGGACGGCCGAGGATGGTGAGGAGGCTGTGCAGCAGGGCCGGGCGGTCGGACGGCGCGGGACCCTGTGCGGTCCAGGCCCCGGGAAAGGCGTCGAGCAGGGCGAGCAGCGCGACCTGTTCTCCGGCCGCCTGCAGACCGACGGCCACCTCGTACGCGACGAGGCCGCCCATGGAGTAGCCGAGCAGATGGTACGGGCCGTGCGGCTGGGTCTCGCGGATGCGGGCGGTGTGCTCGGCGACCACCTCGGCGAGGGTGCCGGCCGGTTCCTGACCCGGGATCAGTCCACGGGACTGCAAGCCGTACAGGGGGCGGTCAGCGGCCAGGTGGAGGGCGAGTCCGGCGAAGCCCCAGGACAGGCCGGAGGCCGGCGGGAGACAGAAGAGGGGTTCGCGGTGACCGCGGGTACGGAGGGGGAGCAGCGGGCCCAGCGGAGCCGTACCCGAATCGACGGACTGGTCGCCCACGGCTGTCCTGCGGGCCAGCGCCGCAACGGTCGGGGTGTCGAAGAGGACGCGCAGCGGCAGGTCGGTGCCGAGTTCGGCGCGGATGCGCGAGGTCAGGCGGGGGGCCAGCAGGGAGTGGCCGCCGAGGTCGAAGAAGCCGTCGTGGATGCCTACTTGGGCCGGGTCGAGACCGAGGACGTCGGCAAAGATGCCGCGCAGTGTCTCCTCCGTGCCGGTACGCGGGGCAGTCTTGCTCATGCCGAGCGCCGCATCGGGGGCGGGCAACGCCTTGCGGTCCAGCTTGCCACTGGCGGTGCGGGGGAGGGCCGCGACAGTCACGAACGTCGAGGGGATCATATGGGCGGGGAGTGTGCGGGCGAGGTGGTCGCGGAGGGAGCTGGGGGACGCGGCCCCGCCTTCCGCTTCTTCTCCTTGAGTTGGTGCTTCGGCGGGGACGACGTACGCGACGAGTTGCTTCCCGCCGTGGCCGTCCTTGCGTACGGTCGCTGCCGCGCCGGCGATGGCGGGGTGGGCGGCGAGTACGGCCTCGATCTCGCCCAGTTCGATCCGGAAGCCCCGCACCTTCACCTGATGGTCGGCCCTGCCCAGGAACCGCAGTTGCCCGTCCGAGCCACGGACCGCGAGGTCGCCCGTCCGGTACAGGCGTTCCCCCGGTTCGCCGAACGGGTCGGCGACGAACCGCTCGGCCGTGAGGCCCGGGCGGCCGAGGTAGCCGCGGGCGGGCCCGCCGCCCGCCACGTACACCTCGCCGACGGCCCCGTCGGGCACGGGATGCAGGGCGTGATCGAGGAGGTGGACGTGGTTGCGGGCGAGCGGGTGGCCGATGGGAGGTGCGCAGTCGTCGCGAGGGCCGAGGTCCGACTGCCAGGCGGTGGCGTAGATCGTCGCCTCGGTGGGGCCGTAGAAGTTGACGAGCCGAACCCCGGGGAAGGCGGCCTCGATGTCGGCGCGGAGCTGCCCGGGGATCGGTTCGCCGCCGAGTGCCACCGTGTGCGGTGAGACGGCAGGCCGTTCGGCGAGGACGCCGGCCATGACCGTGGGTACGCCACTGATCAGACCGGCGTCCCGAGGGGTGCCGTCGGTGAGTGCGAGGAGACTCTCGACGATCTCGACACGGCCGCCGCACAGCAGGGGCGAGAAGATCTCGAACACCGACACGTCGAAGTTGAGCGACGTCGAGAACAGCACCTTGGCCAGCCGGTCGCGACCGAACTCGCTGTGCGTCCACTCGACGAACTCGACGGCGTTGCGGTGGGTGGCCAGAACCCCTTTGGGGCGGCCGGTGGAACCGGAGGTGTAGGTGATGTACGCGAGGTTCTCGGGCGCCAACTCACCAATGGTGACGGCATTCTGACTGATCGTCAGGGTGTCTTCGACGTCGAGTATCGGTGTGCCCTCAGGTAGCGCTCCGGTCGTCTCGGCGGTCGTGAGGACGACGACCGGACGGGCGTCGCCGACGATGTACGCCAGGCGGTCGGCCGGATAGGCGGGGTCGAGGGGCAGATAGGCGGCGCCGGACTTCAGCACCGCGAGGACGGCGACGACCAGCTCGGCCGTGCGAGGCAGCGCGATGCCCACGACGCGCTCGGGACCCGCCCCGAAAGCGGTCAGCCGGGCGGCCAACTGCTCGGCGCGGGCGTCCAGTTCGCGGTACGTGAGCCGGGTGCCCCGGTCGAGTACGGCGTCGGCGTCCGGGGTTGCCGCGACCTGGGCCGACCAGAGGCCGGGGAGGGTACGGGTCGCGGCCGGCGCGAGCCGGACCGGCCGGGGGAGTTCGCCGGGGGTCAGGATGCCCAGGCGACCCTGAGGAACGTCCGGGTCGGCGGCCATGGCCTCCAGGATCCGCACCAGACGGGCGAGCGTGGCGTCGGCCCATCCGGCGTCGAACAGCCCAGGGCGGTAAGCCAGCCGGAAGCGGGGCCGGACTCCGGGGAGGGCGACGAGGGTCACCGGGTAGTGGGTCGCGTCGCGCCCACTCGATCCGACGACGCGAAGCCCGCCGTCCGCGCCCCCACCGCCTTCGCCCGTCGCCTCGGGATCCACCGGATAGTTCTCGAAGACGAGGAGAGTGTCGAACAGTTCCGGGACGCCCACAGCCCGCTGGATGTCGGCCAGGCCGAGGTGATGGTGGTCGAGGAGATGGACGTAGGTGTCCCGGACCTCGTGGAGCAGACGGCCGAGAGAGTCCGCCGGGCGCAGCCGGACCCGGGTCGGGACGGTGTTGATGAACAGGCCGACCATGGACTCGACGCCGGGCAGTTCGGGCGGACGGCCGGAGACGGTGGTGCCGAAGACGACGTCGTCGCGGCCGGTCAGTCGGCCCAGAAGGATCGCCCACGCGGACTGGACAAGGGTGTTCACGGTGACCCCGAGGCTCCGGGCGCGCGCCGTGAGGGCGGCCCCGGTCTGTGCCGAAAGCTCGGTGCGGGCCTGAGCCAGGTCGCTGGCCCCTGAAGCGGAGGCCGACCTGGGGTCCGGGGCCAGGCGGGTCGGCTCCGTCACGTCGGCCAGCGCCTCCCGCCAGGCTGCCTCGGCGACGGAACGGTCCCTGCGCTCCAGCCACTGGAGGAACGTGCGGTACGGCGGCACTGGCCCGAGGATCGCCGGGGCGCCGTCGGCGGCGTACAGGGCGAGCAGTTCGCGCAGGAGGACGGAGACCGACCAGCCGTCGAGCAGGATGTGGTGGTGGGTGACGAGCAGCCGGTGGCGGTCGGCCGCGGTGCGCACCAGGGTGCAGCGGAGGAGGGGAGGGGTGGCCGGGTCGAACCCGTTCTCCCGGTCCTCGTCCAGCAGCGCGGCCCACGCCTTCTCGGTGTCGGTGCCCGGTCCGGTCAGATCGGCTTCCGCCCACGGCAGCGTCGCCCGGTGCGGGACGACCTGCACAGGCTGGCCGCCCCGGCGTCGCCGGAAGGCCGCCCGCAGGTTCGGGTGACGGTCCAGCAGCGCCTGGGCGGCGGCGCGCAGGCGTTCGGGATCCACCGGGCCTTCGAGCTCGAAGACCAGCTGTACGACGTACACGTCGGGGGCGTCCCGCTCGTGCTCGAACAGGGCGTGGAAGAGCAGGCCCTCCTGGAGCGGGGTCAGGGGGAGTACGTCGGCCGGCGCGGGCCTCGGCGTCGAGGGCTGGGTCATGTCGTCTCGTCTCGCTGTCTCGTGGGGGTGGTCAGCCGTCGAGGCCCGCTGCCAGTTCGTCGAGCTCGTCCGGGGCCAGGCCGGCCAGCGACATGCCGGAGCCGTGGCCGGCCCGGCCGGCGAGTGCGGTGAGCGCGGCGAACCAGGACTCGGCCAGTGCCCGCACCTCCGGTTCGGTCAGTACGCCGTCGGGCCACGACCAGTCGGCCAGCAGGTGCGGTCCGGTGCCGGTGTCGTGGACGACCGCGTTGACGTCGAGGACATGGGCGGCGGCCAGGCCGGGGTCGATGCCGGTGCCGAGTGCCGACGACTCGGGGGCGAAAGCCCACGGTTCGGTGGTGGTGGTGGTGGTGGTGGTGGCGGGGGCCGTGAACCGGCCGAGATAGTTGAAGCCGACGGCCGGGACGGGAGCCTTGGCCAACTCGGCCGCCGTGTCCGGGTTGAGGTGGCGCAGGAGGCCGTAACCCATGCCGTGGTCGGGCAGTTCGCGCAGGCGCTCGGCGACCCGGGCGGCGGCGACGTCCGCGGCGGGTCCGGCGGACAGCGCGTCGGCCACGTCCACGCCCGTCAGGTCCAGGTGGACCGGGTAGAGCGAGGTGAACCAGCCCACCGTGCGCGACAGTTCGAGGCCGGGCGCCAGCTCCTCACGGCCGTGGCCCTCGACGTCGAGGACGACGTGCGGGGAGCCCTGGCAGTCGGCGACGGCCAGCGCGAGACCGGTCAGCAGGACGTCCTGGACACCGGCACGGAAGGCGGCCGGAACGGTGGTGAGCAGGGCGCCGGTCGTCTCGGGCAGCAAGGTCAGCCGCAGCGAGCGGGTCGCCTTGGCGGTGTCCCGGTCGGGGTCGAGCGGTCGCGCGCCCAGCGGGATCCGCGGAGCGTCCGCGACGCCGTGCCACAGTTCGGCCTCGGCGACCCTCGACGGCGTACGCGCCTGCTCGCCCAACACCATCGCCCAGCGGCGGAACGACGTGCCGACAGCGGCCAGTTCGGGTCGTCGCCCTGCCGCGACGGCCGTCCAGGCGGTCTCCAGGTCGGGTACGAGGATGCGCCAGGACACGCCGTCCACGGCCAGATGATGGACGACCAGCAGCAGCCGCCCGGGCCGCTGGGGGCCGGCGTCGAACCACACGGCCCGGACCATCACCCCGGCCGCCGGATCGAGCAGTCCCACGGCCCGGTCGAACTCCTCGGAAACGGCGGCGTGGAGGTTGTCCGTGCCGGAGACGTCCCGGCGGTGGAGCAGCTCGGCGGCGCGAACCGCACCCACCGGGCGTACGTCGAGTACCGCGCCGACAGCCGGTTCAGAACCGGTGTCGAGCCGGGAACGCAGCATGTCGTGGTGGTCGAGCAGGGCCTGCAGCGCGTCGGTCAGCCGGGGCAGGTCGGCCGCCGGTGGGACCGTCAGCAGGACGGACTGGCTGAAGCGGTCGATCGGGCCGCCGCGTTCGAGCAGCCACCGCATGACGGGGGTGAGCGGGACCGGGCCCGTATCGTCGTCGGGGACCCGCACGAGGTCCGCGCCTCCACCGGCGACGGGCGCACCACCGACCGGTCCACGTGCCACCGCCGCCAGCTCCTTCACCGTCTGGTGCTTGAAGACGTCCCGGGCACTGATCACGACCCCGGCCTCGGCCGCCCGGCTCACCAGCCGGATCGAGGAGATGCTGTCGCCGCCGAGGGCGAAGAAGTCCTCGTCGAGCGGTACTTCGGGCAGGTTGAGCAGTTCACGGAAGAGCGCTGCGAGGATGCGTTCGGCCGGGTTGGCGGGGTCCTGGCCGGCGGCGGACTCAGTGGCTTCCGTGCCTTCCGCGGCCCTGGTCTCCGGCAGCGCCCTGCGGACCGGTGCCTGGAAGAGTTCGTCGTCCCCGAGGAGGTCCACGTCCTCGATGTGTACACCGGGGTCGGCGGCGACAGCGGTCAGCAGGCGCACCAGTACGCGCGTGAGCCGCTCGGCCGTGGCCGGGTCGAACAGGTCGGTGCTGTATTCGGCGATGCCGTCGATGCCCGCCGGGCTGCCGTCGGATTCGCGGCGCTCGCTCAGATAGAGGGAGAGGTCGAAGCGGGCGGCGCCGGTCTCCACGGGTTCACGGTTCACTCCCAGACCGGGCAGGGAGAGGCCGGGGTGCGCGGAGTGGCCGGTGAAGGCGATCACGACCTGGAAGAGAGGATGGCGCGCGAGGGTGCGTTCCGGGCTGAGGGCGTCCACGAGGAGGTCGAACGGCACGTCCTGGTGGGCGTAGGCGGCAAGGTCGAACTCCCGGACGCGGTGCAGCAGTTCGCGGAAGGTGGGGTTGCCCGAGGTGTCGGTGCGCAGGGTGAGACTGTTGACGAAGAAGCCGACCAGGTCGTCCAGCCTGCCGTCGGGGCGGCCGGCGACCGGGGTGCCGAGGGTGATGTCGGTGCCCGAGCCGAGCCGGGTCAACAGGGCGGCGAGCCCCGCCTGAAGCACCATGAAGAGGGTGACCTTGGAGGCGGCGGCGAGGTCGGCGAGGCCCGTGTGCAGTTCGGCGTCGATGGTGAGGGAGGCCCGGTCGCCGTCGCCACTGGGTTCGGCGGGCCGTGGACGGTCGGCGGGAAGGGGCAGCTCGTCGGGAATGCCCGCCAACGCATCTCGCCAGAAAGCGATATGACGGCTCATCAGGCTGTCGGATGCGGTCGAGGCACCCAACAGATCACGCTGCCACTGTGCGAAATCGGCGTACTGGACCGGCAGTTGCCGCCACTCCGGGATGCCTCCGGTGCTCCGCGCCGCGTACGCCGTCTCCAGGTCGCGCATCAGCGGTGCCATGGACCAGCCGTCGACGGCGATGTGGTGGGCGAGCAGCAGTAGGACGTGGGTGTCGGCGTCGAGCGTGTACAGGGTGGCGTGCAGCGGGAGTTCGGCCGACAGGTCGAAGCGGTGCCTGGCGGCGGCGGTGAGCAGCGCAGGGAGTCCGGCCTCGGTGGTCGCCTCGACGGCGAGGTCCGGTCGGGCCGCCTCCGGGTCGAGGACGCGTTGGTACGGGGTGCCCTGGAAGTCGGGGTAGAGGGTGCGCAGCGGCTCATGCCGGGCCACGAGGTCGGTGAGGGCCGCCTGGAGCGCAGGCCGGTCCAGGCGGCCGGTGAGGCGCAGGGCCCAGGGGACGGTGTAGGCGGTGTTGCCCGCGTCGAGGCGGCTCATGAACCACAGGCGCTGCTGGGCGTACGACAACGGAATCGGGGCGTGTCCCCGTTCGTACGGGGCGAGTTCGGGGCGTCGTACGGCGTCCTCGGAGTTCAGCCGCTCGGCCAGCCCGGCCGGGGTCGGCGCCTCGAAGACCGCGCGGACGGGCAGCGCGGTGCCGAGCGCGCCCCTGATCCGGTCGGTGAGCCGCATGGCGAGGAGGGAGTCGCCGCCGAGGTCGAAGAACCCGTCGTCCGATCCCACCCGGTGCGCCACCACGCCGAGGACATCGGCGAACAGGCCGCACAGGATCTCCTCCTGCGGAGTACGCGGGGCACGGCCCCCACCGGATGCCGCCACTGGTTCCGGCAGTGCGGCCCGGTCCAGCTTGCCGTTCGCGGTCAGCGGCAGTCGGTCCAGGACGACCACGGCACTGGGCACCATGTGCTCGGGCAGCGTGCGGCCGACGTGGCGGCGCAAGTCGTCAGTGTCCAGGTCGGTCCGGCCGTCCTGGCCGGCCCGGCCCACGACGTAACCGACCAGCCTCCCGTCCCGTTCGAAAACGACCGCCTGGGCGACCTCGGGATGGTCGGCCAACGCCGCCTCCACCTCGCCGAGTTCGATGCGGAAACCGCGGATCTTGACCTGGCCGTCGGCCCGCCCCGCGTACTCCAGCTCCCCCTCCGCCGACCGGCGCGCCAGGTCACCCGTGCGGTACATACGCTCGCCGGGGCTCCCGAACGGGTCGGCCACGAACCGTCCGGCCGTCAGCCCCGGCCGGCCCAGATATCCGCGGGCGAGGCCTGCCCCGGCGACGTACAACTCACCGGTGACACCGGGCGGTACGAGCCGCAGCCCCGCGTCCAGCACATAGGCGCGCAGGTCGGGGATGGCGTGGCCGATCGAGCCCTGGGCGGCCCGTACCGCGCCCTCGGTCAGCGGCAGACCGGTGACATGGACCGTCGTCTCGGTGATGCCGTACATGTTGACCAGGACGGGAGCGTCCTGCGGATGCCGGGTGTACCACTCGGCGACCCGGGTGAAGTCGAGCGCCTCGCCGCCGAACACCACGTAACGCAAGGCGAGTTCATGGGCGACGTCCGGCCGGGCCACTTCCGCACGCAGCAGTTCGCCGAAGGCCGACGGCGTCTGGTTCAGCACCGTGACGCGCTCCCGTGCCAACAGCCGCAGGAACTCCTCCGGTTCACGGCTCACCGCGAACGGCACGACCACCAGCGTGCCGCCGTGCAGCAGCGCTCCCCACAGTTCCCACACCGAGAAGTCGAAGGCGTACGAGTGGAACAGTGTCCACACGTCGTCCGGCCCGAAGCCGAACCAGTGCCGGGTGGACTCGAAGAGCCGAACGACGTTCGAGTGCGGCACCGAGACACCCTTGGGGCGGCCGGTGGAGCCCGACGTGTAGATCACGTAGGCCGTGTTGGCGGGGCTCGGGGTCGGAGACGGTGACTGCGGTGCCGTCGAAGGGTGGTTGACCGACTCGGCCACCGTGACCACGGGGATCCCGCCGGTCTGCGTCTGCGCGAGGGCCAGGCCGTCGGTCGTCAACAGCAGTACCGGGGCCGCGTCGGCCAGCATGAACGCCAGCCGCTCCGCCGGGTACTCGGGGTCCATCGGCACATACGCGGCACCGGTCTTCAGCACCGCAAGTACCGCCACCACCAGGTCAGGTGTGCGCGGCAGGGCCAGGGCGACCAACTGCTCCGGGCCCGCGCCCCGTTCGGCGAGCAGATGCGCCAGGCGGTTGGACCGCTCGTCCAGTTCCGCGTACGTGAGACGGGTCGCGTCGTGCACGACGGCCGTGGCGTCGGGGGTGCGGGTGACCTGCCGGGCGAACAGCTCGGGAAGGGTGACGGCCGGTTCGGCCTCGGTGGTCGTCCGGTCCAGGAGGCGTTCCCGCTCGCCCGGTAGCAGTGCCTCCACCTCACGGACTGGGCGCGCCGGGTTTGCCGCGAGGGCTGCCAGCACCTCGGCGAAACGCTCCAACAGGGCGCGGGCGCCCGCCTCGTCGTACAGGTCGGGCCGGTAGGACAGGCGCAGGGCCAGGCGGCGGGCGGGCAGGACGGAGAGGGTGAGCGGGTAGTGGGTGGCGTCGCGGGCGGTGAGCCGGGTGACCTGGGAGGCGCCCTTGGCGGCGGATGCGGGGTAGTTCTCGAACGCCAGGAGCGTGTCGAAGAGGTCGCCGGTGCCCGTGCCGGTGGCGCGCCGGATGTCCGCGAGGCCGAGATACTGGTGCGGCAGCAGGTCCGCCTGTCGACTCCGGATGCCGGTGAGGAGGTCTGCGACGGTGGCCTCCTCGTCCCAACGGATGTAGGTGGGAACGGTGTTGATGCAGAAACCGACCATCGACGCGACGTTCGGCAGCTCGGGCGGACGGACCGTGACGGTCTGGCCGAAGACGGCGTCGGTGCGCCCGGTCAGTCGGCCGAGCAGCAGCCCCCAGGCGCCCTGGACAAGGGTGTTGAGGGTGACACCGAGCGAGCGTGCCGTCGTTTCCGCGCGGGTGGTCAGCTCCTCGGGCAGTTCCACGACGAGCTCGTGGGGGAGAGTGGGCGTGGCGGGCGCGCCGGGGGCCAGCAGAGTGGGCCCGGTCAGCCCGGCCAGGGCCCTCTGCCAGGCCCGTTCGGCGGCGCCGCGGTCCTGCCGGGCCAGCCAGGCCAGATAGTCGCGGTAGGGCGGGACGGTCGGCAGCGCGGTCGGGTGCTCGCCCGCGTACAGGGCGCCGAACTCACGGACGAGCAGCTGCTTGGACCAGCCGTCGAGCAGGATGTGGTGGTTGGTGATCACCAGCCGGTAACGGTCGGGGGCCCACCGGACGAGCAGGTGGCGCAGCAGCGGCGGCTTGGCCAGGTCGAAGCGGCGGGTGCGCTCATCGTCGAGCAGCCGCTGCCAGGCGACGCCACGGCCGTGCTCGTCATACGCGGACAAGTCGACCTCCGACCAGGGGAGTTCGACGTCGGTGGGCACGATCTGGAACGGCTGCCCGTTCTCCCGACGGCGGAAGCAGGCGCGCAGGTTCGGGTGCCGGTCGAGCAGGGCCTGCCCCGCGGCCCGTACAGCGGCGGGGACGACCTCGCCCGTCAGCTCCAGAACCTGCTGGGCGGCGTAGACGTCGGGGCTGCGGTCGTCGTCGTAGAGGGCGTGGAAGAGCAGTCCTTCCTGCAACGGGGACAGGGGCAGGATGTCGGAGATTCCGGACCGAGTCACCGTGGGTTACCTCCACTCGCTTCCGAACTCGGCTTCGAGTTCGGCGATCTCTGCTTGGGACAGCGACACCAGCGGCAGGTCGGACGGGGTCCGTCCACCCCCCGAGGTGACGTGGGTCAGTTCGGTCAGGGCGGCGCACCACAGCTCGGCGAGGGCGCTCACGTCGTCCTCGGACCAGATGCCGGGAGCCCAGGACCAGGTGGCCCGCAGCCCTTCGTCGGTGGCCACGGCGGTGATCTCCAGACCGTGGGCGACGGGCAGGGCGGGGTCGTGGGCGGCGCCGAGTGCCAGCGCGCCGGGAAGCGCCTCGGGCGCCGCCGACCAGTCGGCCGACAGCGTGTCGGCGGTCGGCGTGCGGCCCAGGTAGTTGAAGCCGATCTGCGGGGCCGGGAGCGCGGCGAGGGTAGGTCCGGTGGCCGGGTTGAGGTGGCGCAGCAGACCGTGGCCGATGCCGTGGTCCGGTACGGCGCGCAACTGCTCCTTGACGCTTCTGAGGACCTGGGCGGCATCCTCCAGGACGAGGCCGGTGAGGTCGAGCCGCGCCGGGACGACGCTGGTGAACCAACCCACCGTCCGGGACAGGTCAACCCCCTCGGTCAGCTCCTCGCGCCCGTGCCGTTCGATGTCCAGCAGCAGCACCGGACGGTCGCGCCATCGTGCGAAGGCGAGGGCGAGGGCGGCGAGCAGGACGTCGTCGGGGCCGGCGTGGA
Organism: Streptomyces sp. NBC_00576; assembly: GCF_036345175.1. NCBI lineage: Bacteria > Bacillati > Actinomycetota > Actinomycetes > Kitasatosporales > Streptomycetaceae > Streptomyces > Streptomyces sp. NBC_00576. Next base: position 10,152,919 of record NZ_CP107780.1, read on the forward strand.
AGGCGGCGGGGACCGTGGTGAGCAGGTCGGTGGTCTGTGCGGCCGGGAGGGTGCGGGTGAGGTGACGCATCGCGGAGACGACGTCCTGCGCAGGGTCGGGACGGCGGGTGCCGAGAAACGGTTCGTGGGCGTCCAACAGCTGCCGCCAGACGTCCAGTTCGCCGGTCCGCGCGTCGGCCTCGCGCTCCAGCAGCCGGGCCCAGTGCCTGAACGGTGTGCCGGACGAAGGCAGTTCCTCATCCCGCCAGGCAGCGGCCAGGTCGGCGCGGAGAATGCCCCAGGACACGCCGTCCACGGCCAGATGATGAACCGTCAGCAGCAGCCGCCCGGCGCGGTCGGGCCCGGCGTCGTACCACACCGCACGAACCAGTTCGCCTTCGCTCGGCCGCAGTTGTGACAGCGGGACCTCGATCACCGCCTCAAAGTCCCCGTCCGGTACGGCGACCCGTTCCAGCAGTCCGGCCGCGTCCACGCTCCCCGGTGGCGGGATGTACGCGGCCCAGTCGCCGTCGGTCGTCACGCGCATCCTCAAGCTGTCGTGGTGGTCGAGTACGGCCTGGAGGGCGCCCGCCAGACGCTTCTCGGCGGCTCCGGCGGGCGTCACGAGGAGTGCCGACTGGCTGAACGAGCCGATGGGGCCGCCGCGTTCACGCAACCGGTGCATGGCCGGGGTCAGCGGCAGTTCACCGACCGCCGGTTCCTGGGCGGGCCCTCGCGCCGGGGCCGGACGCGCCGCGGCCACCGCGGCGAGCCCGGAGACCGTCCGCTGCTCGAAGACGTCGCGCGGGGTGAGCCGCAGCCCGGCCGCGAGGGCGCGGCTGACGAGGTGGATGGAGGCGATGCTGTCGCCGCCGAGGTCGAAGAACCCGTCGTCCACACCCACACCGTGCGGATCCCGGCCGAGGACCTCGGCGAACAGCCCGCGCAGCGTCTCCTCGCCCGGCGTACGCGGAGAGCGCGTCCCGTCGAGGACTGTGACGTCGGGCGCGGGCAGCGCGGCCCGGTCCAGCTTGCCGTTCGGAGTCATCGGCAGGGCGCCCAGCACGACGAACGCCTCCGGAACCATATGGCCGGGCAACCGCCGCGCCGCATACGCCCGTACGTCGTCACCGTCGATGTCGATGTGGCCCGAGCCCACGAGGTAGCCGACAAGTCGCCGTGCGCCGGGCCGGTCCTCGCGGACCACCACCGCGGCCTGCTCGACGTCACAGTGCGCGGTGAGCACACCCTCGACCTCGCCGGGCTCGATCCGCAACCCCCGGATCTTCAGCTGCCCGTCAGCCCGCCCCCGCAGCTCCAGGACGCCGTCGGTCCGGCGCACGGCCAGGTCGCCGGTGCGGTACATACGGGCACCCGGCGGCCCGTACAGGTCGGCGACGAACCGTTCGGCGGTCAGCCCGGCCCGGTTCCAGTACCCCCGGGCCACCTGGTCGCCGGCCACGTACAGCTCACCCTCGACGCCGACCGGGACCGGGTTGAGCCAGGCGTCCAGGACGTAGGCACGGGTGTTCCACATGGGACGCCCGATGGGCACGGGGCCGGACGGCAGGTCGTCGCCGGGTTCGATGCGATGGTCGGTGCAGCCGACGGTGAGCTCGGTCGGACCGTAGTGGTTGATCAGCCGGACGTCGGGACGGCCTTGGCGCCAGGTGCGCAGGGCCTCCCCGACCAGGGCCTCGCCGCCCAGCATGAACTCCTCGGTGGGCGAGATGTCGTACGGCAGGGCGGGCAGCAGCGCGAGGTGGCTGGGCGTGGCCTTGAGGAAGGTGTAGCCGCCGGGCAGCGGGTCCGCGCCCGCCTCGTGGACGGCGGCGATGTGCACCCGGCCGCCCGCGGCGAGTGCCCCGTGCAGGCTCGTCACGGTGGCGTCGAAGGACATCGTGGCGTGCAGCAGCGAGGTGCCGCGCAGACTCGGGTACGCCGACACGCAACGGGCCACGTAGGTGGTGAGGTTGCGGTGCTCGACGACCACACCCTTGGGGCGCCCGGTGGTACCGGAGGTGTAGATCAGGTAGGCCGGGTCGGCGGGGCGGGCGTCGGCCGACGGGGTCTCGGCCCAGGGGGCCTCCGCGTCGGGACTCACGACCGGACAGTCGACAGCCACCGGGTCCCTGGCGATGACGCACACCGGATCGGCGTCGGACAGCAGAAAAGCGGTCCGTTCGGCCGGATGCTCCGGGTCGAGTGGCAGATAGGCGGCGCCCGCCTTGAGGACGGCCAGTACGGCCACCGCGAGGTCGACGGACCGGGGCAGCGAGAAGGCGACGACACGGCCGGGTCCGGCGCCGAGTGAGGTCAGCGCTCGTGCCAAACGGTCGGCCCGTACGTCGAGTTGACGGTACGTCAGGCTCGCGCGGACGTCCGTCACGGCCACCGCGTCGGGCGTCTCGGCGGCCCGCTTCTCGAACATCCGGTGGAAGGGCGTTGCGGGAACATCCCGCGCCGTGTCGTTGAACTCGACGAGCAGGCGGCGCCGTTCGTCCGGGCCGAGGATGTCGAGCGCGCCGACGGGCCGGTCGGGATCGTCGAGAGCGGCCCGCAGCAGCCGTTCCAGCCGGGCGGCGAGTACCTCGGCCGTGGTCCGGTCGAAGAGGTCGGCGCTGTACTGGAGGATGCCCTCGATGCCGGCCGGGGAGCCGTCGGCGGCCTGCCGTTCACCGAGGTTGAAGGTGAGGTCGATCTTGGTCGCGCCGGTCTCCACGGGAAGTGTCCGGGCGGTGAGGCCGGGCAGGCCAAGATGCGGTTCGGCGCCGGGCCGGAAGGCGAGCATGACCTGGAACAGCGGGTGCCGGGCTGGTGACCGGGGCGGGTTGAGGGCCTCGACCAGCTGCTCGAACGGCAGGTCCTGGTGGGCGTAGGCCGCGAGGTCGCTCTCCCGGACCCGGTCCAGCAGCTCCCGGAAAGTGGGGGCGCCGGAGGTGTCGGTGCGCAGGACGAGGGTGTTCAGGAAGCAGCCGACCAGGTCGTCCAGCGTCTCGTCGGCGCGGCCCGCGACCGGAGTGCCGAGCGGGATGTCGATGCCCGCTCCGAGCCGGGTCAACAGGACGGCGAGCGAGGCCTGGACGACCATGAACGGCGTCGTCCCGGTCTCCCCGGCGAGCGTGCGCAGCCGTCGGTGAAGGGTCGCGTCCAGCCGTACGGGGATGTCGCCGCCCCGGTGCGTGGCACGGACCGGTCGGGGACGGTCGGCAGGCAGGGGGAGTTCGTCGGGGAGCCCGGCCAAAGTCCGCGCCCAGTACGCGAGGTGAGAGGCCATCAGGTCTCCGACGCCGACGATCTGCTCGCTCTGCCAGACGGCGAAGTCGGCGTACTGAACCGGCAGTTGTGCCCAGCCGGGGGCCTGGCGGACCCGGCGGGCCCGGTATGCGGTGGCCAGATCGCGGGTGAGGGGATCCAGGGACCAGCCGTCCGCGGCGATGTGGTGCAGCACGAGCAGCAGTACGTGATCCTCGGGGCCGAGGACGAGGAGATGGGCGCGGATCGGGACGTCTTCAGTGAGCCGGAACGGCAGGCTGGCCAACTCGGCGAGCCGCTCCGGAAGTTCGGCCTCCGTGACCCGGTCGACCCGCAGCCGGGGCCGGTCGGCGGCCGGGTCCAGCAGCCGCTGGCGCGGAGTGCCGTCGGTGTCCGGATAGACGGTGCGCAGGATCTCGTGGCGGGTGACCAGATCGGCCAGCGCCAGGCGCAGGGCTTCCTGGTCGAGTTCGGCGCCCGTGAACCGTACGGCGAGCGGGATGTGGTAGGCCGCGCCGGGCTCCTCCAGCCGGTCGAGAAACCACAGGCGCCGCTGGGCGGAGGACAGCGGAGTCTCGTCGGGGACTGCTCCCGGTACGGGCCGAGGGGCGGGCCGTACGACCGCACCCCTGGCGGCGAGCGGACCCGCGAGGGCCGCCGGAGTGGGCGCCCCGAACAGGTCGCGCAGTGTCAGCTCGGCACCCAGCGCGTCGCGGATCCGGCCGATCAGGCGCAGGGCGAGCAGCGAGTGGCCGCCGAGCGAGAAGAAGCTGTCGTCCGGGCCGACCACGGGCAGGCCCAGGACGTCCGCGAACAGACCGCAGAGGGCCTCCTCCTGCGGGGTCCGCGGGGTCTGCGTGTCGCGGCTGCCGCCCTCCACCGGGGGAGCCGGCAGGGCGGCGCGGTCCAGCTTGCCGTTGGCGGTCAGCGGAAGCCGGTCCAGCGGTACGACCGCGGAGGGGACCAGGTGGTCGGGCAGTTGTTCGGCGAGGTGGGCGCGCAGGACCTTCGGCGCGGGTGCCGACCCTGGGGCGGGCACCACATAGGCGACCAGCCGCCGGTCGCCGGGGCGGTCCTCGCGGACCAGCACGACCGCCTGGGCAACCTGCGGATGGGCGGCGAGGGCCGTCTCGACCTCGCCGGGTTCGACGCGGAAGCCGCGCAGCTTGACCTGGCCGTCGGCCCGCCCGTGGAACTCCAACTCGCCGTTCCTATCCAGACGGACGCGGTCCCCGGTGCGGTACATGCGGGCGCCGGGCGGGCCGTACGGATCGGCGGTGAAACGTTCGGCGGTGGCGTCGGGCCGCCCGAGGTAGCCGCGCGCCACGCCGGGCCCGGCCACGTACAACTCGCCGACGACGCCCGCCGGAAGCGGCTGCAGGCCGCCGTCGAGCACATAGGCGCGCATACCGTCGAGCGGGCGGCCGATGGGCAGCGCGTCGGGCACCTCGGCGCCGTCGGGGCAGGGGCGGCAGGTGGCGAACGTGGTCGTCTCGGTCGGGCCGTAGCCGTTGGTGACCGTCAGACCGGGGCAGGCCGCGAGGACCCGGCGGACGGCGGGCGCCGGGACGGCCTCGCCGCCGGCCCACACCTGGCGCAGTCCGGCGAAGCAGCCCGGGTCCTGCTCGGCGGCGAGCCGGAACAGCCCGGCGGTCAGCCACAGCGCCGTCAGTCCGTGCCGGGCCGTCAGCCGGGCGACTGCGGCGGCGTCTATGTACTCGTCGGCCCCGTCGGCCCCGCCCGCCCCGGCGACCACGGCGGTGCCGCCTCCCAGCAACGGCACCCATATCTCGTACGTGGACGCGTCGAACGCGGTCGGCGAATGGACCAGAACCCGTGCGTGCGCACCACCCCCGAACGCCGAGTCGGCGGCCAGCGCGACGATGTCCTGATGGGTGACGGCGACGCCCTTGGGCGTGCCCGTGGAGCCCGAGGTGTAGCTGACGTAGGCCAACTGATCGGGGTGCAGGCGCACTTCGGGGTCGGTGTCCGGCTCGGTGGCGAGCGAGGGGTCAGTACAGGTGACGGCAGGGAGGCCGGCGTGGGAGGTGTCGGCGGTGCCGTCCGTCAGCAGTACCGACGCCCCGGTCTCCGCGAGGATCAGCCGGGTACGGGCCGCCGGGGCGCGCGGATCGAGTCCGACGTACGCGCCGCCCGCCTTGAGGACGGCCAGCAACGCCACGATCAGCTCGTCGGAGCGGCGCATCAGGACCGCGACCCGGTCCTCCGGCCGGACACCGAGCCGGAGCAGACGGTGGGCGAGCCGGTTGGCGCGGGTGTCCAGCTCGCGGCCGGTGATCGCCTGCTCGCCGTGGACGACTGCGATACCGTCGGGGTCGCTTGCCGCGCGGGCTGCGAACAGTCCCGGAACACTGTCCGCACGTACGACGGGAGCGGGCACCGGACCGTCGAGCCGCGCCTTCTCGCCGGGGAGCGTCAGTTCCACCCGTCCCACGACCGTGCCGGGCTCCACGGCCGCCGCCGCGAACCGCTCCACGAAGCGGAGGAAACGCCGGTGGTGGGCGGTGAGTTCGGCATCGGCGTAATGCTCGGGACTCGCGTCGAGGTCGACCCGGATGCCCCGACCGTCCGCGCGGTCGTAGATGTTGACCGCGAGGTCCTCGACCGGGCCCGTGGACAGGTTGTGACGAGTGGTCGGGTGGCCGGCGAAGCGCAACTCCGGTCCGAAGGCCATGATGTTGACGACCGGGCCGAAGTAACGGGGGCCGTCCTGCGGGCAGTTCAGGTCGAGGCGCAGGTCCTCGCCCCGGTGCCGTTGGTGGGCCAGCAGGTCGCGGGTGGCGCGTGCCGCCTGCCGTACGAGGTCGACGGCGGGGGTGTCCGGGCGTACGGGCAGCCGCAGGGGGAGCACGTTGGACGCCATGCCCGGGGTCGCGAGTTCGGTCTCGCTCTGCCGGGCGGTGACCGCGAGGCCGAGGACGACGTCCTGGGCGCCGGTGAGCCGGTGCAGATAGGCGGCTGTCGCCGCGAGGACCACGCGGGACCAGCGGGTGCCGGCGAGTTCGGCGGCGGAGTGAACCAAGTCGCCGGCGAACTCGGGGAGATGGCCCGTGCGGCGCAGGAAGTGGTCGCCGACCTGTGGCGGACGGGCGGACAGGCTCACCGGGTCGGGCCGCTCGGCGAGGGCGCTCGTCCAGTGGGCGCGATCGCGTTCGTGCCGCTCGTCGGCGCGGTAGGTCTCGTCGGCGGCGATCAGCGGGGCGAGGGGCGCGGGCGGTGGGGTGTGCGGGGCGCCTGCGGCGAGCGCGGTGTACGCGTCGGCGACCCGCCGGGCGAGCAGGGAACAGCTGAAGCCGTCGACAGCGATGTGATGGTACGCCTGGTACCAGATCCAGTGGTCGTCCGCGAGGCACAGCAACGCGTACCGGAACAGCGGGCCCCGGTCGAGGTCGAAGGGCGTGGCGAAGTCGTCCGCCATCCACTCCGACGCGGCCTCGGCCCCCGCCGCGTCGACGACGGGCATCGACCACTCGGGATCCGCGTCCACCAGTAGACGTACGCCGTCGTCGCCCGCCGTGAACCGGGACCGCAAGGTCTCGGTGGCGTCCACCACCAGCCGTACGGCCGCCCGGAACAGCTCCGGCTCGACGGGCCCGTGGATCTCGGTGTACTCGCCCACGTTGTAGGCGGCACCGGCCCCGTCGAGCCGCTGGCCGAACCACATCGAGCGCTGGGCGGCGGACGGCTCCAGGCCACGGCTTACGGTCATCGGCGGGCTCCGGTGGGGGTGTGGGGGAGTGTCGGTGGGTTGTCGTCGGCCCGGTGTCGCCTCAACTGGCCGCTCCGGCGGAGGCAGAGGCAGAGGCGTACGTCAGCTGCCGTCCGACCTGCTCGGCGACCGTGTGCGGGCCGTCGGCGGTGGTGGGCCAGGGGATGCGCAGCCAGGGCTCGGCAGGGATCAGCCGGAGGTCGCGGGCCTGCCGGGCCCGCCCGCCGCCCGTGATGTTGAGGAGGACCAGCTCGTCGCGGTCGACGCGCCCGGCACGTACGGCGTCGGCGAGGGCGGCCAGCGCGACTCCCGCGCCCGGTTCGAGGTCGATGCCCTCGGTCTCCTCGAACAGGTCCATGGCGGCGAGCGCGGCAACGTTGTCGACGCACAGGACGTCGCCGCCGCTCTCCGTGAGCACGTCGCGCACTCCGCCGTGGACGGTGAACGGCGGCCGCCGGTTGGTCAGTTCGCGGGCCAGCGGCTCGTGTTCCCGGTCGGCCGGAGCCGGGCCGACGGACCGCCAGGCCTCGAACAGCGGGGCGAACGGCGCGTTCTGACACATCAACAGGCGCGGCAACGCCTCGTCGCCGGTCCGGATCCGACGCGCCGCCTCATGGGCGCCGATGGCTCCCGTACCGCTGCCGACCGCCTGCACGTACGTCTGCGGAAGGCGCCCGATCGCCTCGGCCGCCGCCAGCATCACGGTGCCCAGACCGTCACGGCGCCCGACGTTGCGGCAGCCGCCCTCCGCCTGGTGGCCGGGGAGCCGGGCCAGCAGGTCGGCGCAGGCGATGGCATCGCTGTAGGTGGCGCCGTCGAGGGCGACGATGCGTACGCAGGGGTCGAGCGGGGCGGGGAAGCGCAGGCCGGCCAGGGCCGCAGCGGGCACGACGATCAGACAGGGCACCTGATGGCGGGTCGCGGCCCAGGCGAAGGCGGCGGCGGTGTTGCCCGCCGAGGGGATCACCAGGACGGGCGGGTCGGCGGGCAGCCGGCCGAGCACCGTGTAGGCCTCGAAGTCCTTGAAGGTGCAGGTCGGCAACTGCGCCCCGCGTTCCGGCCAGTACCCGTTGAAGGCGACCCACAGCTGCTCGAGGCCGATACGCCGGCCGAGCCGGTCGGCGCGCTGGACGACCGGGCCGGGTACGCCGGGGAAGGTCCGAGCCACGGGCAGTAGAGGGGCGTGGCGGAACAGTCCGGTGCCGGTGCGCCCGGCGACACCCTCGTACCCGGCGGGAGCGGGGTACTCGGTGCGCAGGAACGCCGGATCGTGTGGTCGGGAGCAGTCGAGAATCAGGCCGTCGTCCTCGTAGCGGGTACCGCAGGAGGAGCAGACGAGTGTGTAGTGACGATTTCCCGGGCGTACTTGGGGGCGTACGGGGGACATTCCATTGCCTTCCGCAGGACCGTGCTTCGCGGGTCAATTGCAGCCGGAGCTGTGCAAAGGGCGGGTGACCCGTGAATTACCGTTGCACCAACGGTCGGTTGACATTCTGTTCATCCATGTGAGCTGGTGCACAACGGCGGAGTGTTCAGTTCCGCTTCATCTCCCCTTCCTGAAGCGTGTGGTGAGGCTGTGTTAGCCCTGGTGAGGAACCCGGGGCGCATACGCGTCTTGAAGAGAGGACGGCGGGCAATTGGGCGAGAAACCGACCCTTGAAGCAGTGGTGGAACGGGCAGATTCGTTGCCCGTACCCTCACTTTCGCCTTCGCAATGGCTTCCTTCCAAAATTCCGGTTCGCTTTTTCCCATGGCATGGGAAAGCGCTGGAAGCAGAAGATGAACGCGGTGAATACGAGCTGCCGGAGTCCGCGCTGCTGCTTGCCGCGTACCGGAAAATGGTCCTCGGGCGCCGCTTCGACGAGCAGGCGACCGCGCTCGCCCGGCAGGGCCGGCTCGCGGTCCACCCGTCCAGCCTCGGGCAGGAGGCGTGCCAGGTGGGTGCCGCGCTCGCCCTGCGCCCCACCGACTGGCTGTTCCCCACGTACCGCGACTGCGTGGCGCTGGTCAGCCGGGGCATCGACCCCGTCGAGACGCTGACCCTGCTGCGCGGCGACGGCCACTGCGGCTACGACCCCGTACGCCACCGCACCGCACCCCAGTGCACCCCGCTGGCCACCCACGCCGCCCACGCCACCGGGCTGGCCCACGGCGAACGCCTCAAGGGCACGGACACCGTCGCCCTCGCGCTCGTCGGTGACGGTGCCACCAGCGAGGGCGACTTCCACGAGGCGCTGGGCATCGCCGGTGTCCTGCGGGCACCCGTGGTCTTCCTGGTGCAGAACAACCGTTACGCCATCTCGGTGCCGCTCTCCGCCCAGAGCGCGGCACCGAGCCTGGCGTACAAGGGAGTCGGTTACGGCGTCCGCTCCGAACAGGTGGACGGCAACGACGTGGCTGCCGTACTCGCCGTACTGGGCAGGGCAGTTGAGGAAGCGCGCACGGGCGGCGGCCCCTGGCTTGTCGAGGCGCACACCTACCGGATGGCCCCGCACACCAGCGCCGACGATCCATCCCGCTACCGTCCGGCCGAGGAGGTCGAGCACTGGCGCGGGCGCGATCCCATCGACCGGCTGGAGAACTGGCTGCGCGACCGCGGCCTGCTCACCGAGGACGACATCGAGGCAGCCGCGGCAGAGGCCGAGGCGTACGCGGCCGACGTGCGGATCAGGCTCGCCGAGGACCCCGCACCGGACCCGCTCGCGCTGTTCGACCACGTGTTCAGCGCCCCGACTCCGCAACTGGCCGAGCAACGCGTCGCCCTGCGCACCGAGTTGGAGGGACACTGAGATGGCGGCCACCTCGATGGCACAGGCACTCAACACCGCCCTGCGGGACGCGCTCGACGCGGACGAACGCGTCGTCGTCTTCGGCGAGGACGTCGGCCGGCTCGGCGGGGTCTTCCGGGTCACCGACGGGCTCGCGGACACGTTCGGCGACCGCCGCTGCTTCGACACCCCGGTCGCGGAGGCGGGCATCGCCGGCCTCGCCGTCGGGATGGCGATGGCCGGATTCCGGCCGGTGGTGGAGATGCAGTTCGACGCGTTCGCCTACCCGGCGTTCGAACAGATCGCCTCCCACGTGGCCAAGTTCCGCAACCGCACCCGCGGCACCCTCGCCCTGCCCATGGTCGTCCGCATCCCGTACGGCGGCGGAATCGGCGGAGTCGAGCACCACAGCGACTCCAGCGAGGCCTACTACGCGCACACGGCCGGCCTGAAGGTCGTCACCCCCGCCACGGTCGCCGACGCGTACTCGCTCCTGCGGGAGGCGATCGAGGACCCGGACCCGGTGGTCTTCCTGGAACCCAAGCGCCACTACTGGACCAAGGAGGACATCCAACTCCCCCTCAGCACCGAGCCGTTCGGTACGGCAGCGGTGCGCCGCCCCGGCACCGACGCCACGCTCGTCGCCTACGGCCCGGCGGTCGCCGTCGCGCTGGCCGCGGCGCGGGCGGCGGCGGCCGAGGGCCTCGACGTGGAGGTGCTGGACCTGCGCACCCTCGTCCCCCTCGACGACCACGCGCTCACCGCGTCCGTGCGGCGCACCGGGCGCTGCCTGGTGGTGCACGAGGCGCAGGGATTCGCGGGCGTCGGCGCCGAGATCGCGGCCCGGGTGCAGGAGCGCTGTTTCGACGCGCTGCGCGCGCCGGTGCTGCGCGTCACCGGCCTGGACATCCCGTATCCGCCGCCCCTGTTGGAGAGCGCCCATCTGCCGGGCACCGGCCGGGTGTTGGCGGGACTGCGCCGTGTGCTGCCGGACGGCGGTCAGGGCGTACGGCGGCCGATACCGGCGTCCCCGGTCGAGCCGGCTGCCGGGCACCGGGCCTTCCTGCTGCCGGACCTGGGCGAGGGGCTGGCCGAGGCCGAGGTACTGGAGTGGACGGTCGCCGTGGGCGACAGCGTCACGCACGACCAGACCGTCGTCGAGGTGGAGACGGCCAAGTCCGTGATCACCCTCCCGACCCCCTTCGCCGGGACCGTGACCGCCCTGCACTGTCGCGCCGGCGAGATCGTCAAGGTCGGGGCGCCGCTGCTGTCGGTGGCGGAGGCCGCCCCCGAGAGCGAGTCGGGCGCGGTCCTCACCGGGTACGGGACGGGCGGGGCGCGCCGGGCCACGAGGAATGGTGTGGCACCGACGGAAACCAATAGGACCAGTGAGACCAGTGGACCGAAGGCCGCCCGGCAGCCCGGACTCCGGCTTCCCCTGGGCGCGGCCGCCGAGAAGTTCGTCCGCGCCCACCGGGACACGCCCGCCGTCACCATCTGGGCGGACGCCGACGCCACCGCCCTGCTCGCCGCCCGAGACACCCTCGGCACGGGTCTGCTGCCGCTGCTGGCCAGAGCCTGCCTCGCCGGGCTCGCCGCCCACCCCGCACTGAACGCCCGGGTGGACGACGCCCGTTCGGAGATCGTCCGGCTGCCGCAGGTGCACCTCGGCTTCGCCGCACAGACCGACGAGGGGCTGGTCGTCCCCGTCGTACGGGACGCCGCCCGGCTGCCCCTGGACGACCTCGCCACCGAACTGCGCCGCCTCACCGGCCTGGCCCGAGACGGGGCACTCGCCGCCGAACACCGGACCGGCGGCACATTCACCCTCAACAACTACGGTGTGCTCGGTGTCGACGGTGCCACCCCGATCCTCAACCACCCCCAGACGGCCATGCTCGGCATCGGCCGCCTGGTCGAACGCCCCTGGGCGGTGGACGGCCGAGTGGAGGTGCGCAAGGTGGTCCACCTGTCACTGACCTTCGACCACCGCGTCTACGACGGCGGCACCGCGGCCGGCTTCCTGCGCCATGTCATCGACGGCATCACCGCACCCTGAACCACCTCAGCCCAGGCGCGGGTCCACATGGAACTTGGGCCCAGGACCCGCGCCCGCCGGGCGTTCACCCGCGAGGACGGCTCCGACCTGGTCCAGCCCCACCGTCGCGGCGACGAGCGGCCTCGGATCGACAGAACCCTCGGCGTACGCACGGATGGTGGCGTCGAGACCGGGGGAGGCGGACAGCACACCGACCGCGGTGACGTCCTTGAGGACGAGCGTGCGGGTATCGATCCGGCTTGGTACGCCGGCCAGACCGATGTAGACGACGTGGCCGGCCGGTTCGACCAACTCAAGGGCGAGGTCCGGGAGATGGGCCGCGTTGGAGGCGTCCACGACAGCGTCGTACGGCAGATCCGGGACGGAGTCCTCCCGCCAGGCGTGCTCGAAGCCCAGCTCGCGGGCGAAGGCCAGCGAGCCCTCGGTCACGCCCATCAGATGGACCTCCGCACCGGCCGCGCGGGCGAACATCGCGACCAGGAGACCGATGGTCCCCGGACCCAGGACCAACACCCGGTCCCCGGACCGCAGTTCGGCGGCCCGGGCGGCACGCAGGGCGTTGCCGCCGGGCTCGACCAGCGCGCCCAGTACCGCGTCGACGGATTCGGGCAGGGTGTGCAACGAGGAGGCGGGAACGGCGAGTTGCTCGGCGAGGGCACCGGCCCGCTCCCCGCGGATGCCGACCTCCTGCCGCTGCTCGCACACGTGTTGACTGCCCCGTCGGCAGCGGCGGCAGGTGCCGCAGCCGAGCATGGTGTCGCCCATGACCCGGCGGCCGATCCATGCGGCGTCGACACCGTCACCGACCGACGACACGCGCCCCGACCACTCGTGGCCAAGGCGCATCGGGTAGGAGGAGTGGCCCTGGTGGAGGTAGGCCATGGCCCCGGTGTGGAACTCCATGTCGGTGCCGCACACCCCGACCCGCTCGACGTCGACGACGACCTCGCCGGGGACCGCCACCGGGGCGGGGACCTCCTGGACCTCGTACTTCCCGGGTGCCGTCAGAACGAACGCGCGTATGAGGCGGCTGGCGGTCACCGTGGACCGAGCACGTGTTGGCGCTGGCTGCCGAGGCGGGTGATGCCCAGCTCCATCACGTCATCGGGCCGGAGCCACACGGGCGGCTTGAAGCCCATGCCGACGCCGGGCGGGGTACCGGTGTTGATCAGGTCACCGGGCTCCAGGACGAGGAACTGGCTCAGGTAGTGCACGATGAAGTACGGGTCGAAGATCATGGTCTTGGTGTTGCCGGTCTGACGGCGCACACCGTTGACGTCGAGCCACATGTCGAGCGCGAGGACGTCCTCGATCTCGTCGGTGGTGGCCAGCCAGGGACCCGCCATGTTGAAGGTCTCGGCGGACTTGCCCTTCGCCCACTGCCCGCCTCGCTCCAGTTGGAACGTGCGCTCACTGACGTCGTTGACGACCACGTACCCGGCGATGGCGTCGCGCGCCTCCTCGGCCGAGTCCAGGTAGCTCGTGCGGCGGCCGATCATGATGGCGAGCTCCACCTCCCAGTCGGTCTTGGTGGAGCCGCGCGGGATGCGTACGTCGTCGTTGGGACCGACGAGGGTGTTGGGCGACTTGTTGAATCCTCCCCCAGCTGAAGCAGGGGGATTCCTGGCTCACGCTGCCTGCGGGTCAGCGACCCAACAGGTCTTCCACGATCAACACCAGCCGGGTTGTCGATCAGCACGGCGTACGCGCTTGATTCTCGCAACGCACTGTATGCAGCTTACCCGATCAGGTGGACGGTGTTTCGCCTTTGGGGTGAAATCCCGCTTCCGGCCCTGCTCCACAGGAGTCCGATTCCTCCCTGGCCTGAAGGCCGCGGCATCCTTGCTGGTGGTTCATCGGTGCGGCTCTGCCAACGGGCCGAGCAGCGTCCGGATCTCGTCGACCGCGTCGACCAGGGTGCGCAGCGGCGTCCGGTACGTCAGCGCGCTGACGCTCACCGCGCCCGAGGGAGCCGTCGGCGAGGTCGCGTACACGGGCAGGGAGAGGCAGTTGACGCCGGGCTCGTTCTCCTGGTCGTCCACGGCGTAACCCTGCTCGCGGACGGCCCGCAGGTCGCGGTGCAGGTCTGAGGCCGTGCACAGCGTCCGGGGTGTGCGGCGGACCAGCGGCGAGTTGCCGATCCACGCCTCGACCTCCCCCACCGTCGCCAACTGGTGGGCGAGCAGCGCCTTTCCGACGCCGGTGGCGTGGGCGGGGTTCCGGCCGCCCACCGTCGACGTCAGCCGCACGGCGCCGGTCGGCGGGTCGACCTTGGCGCGGTAGACGACCTCACGGCCCTCCAGGACCGCGTAGTGCGCCGTCTCGCCGAACCGGTCGGCCAGCGCCTCCAGTACGGGACGTACCCGGACATGCTCGGGGCGTTCCTCGTGGTGGGCGAAGGCCATCCGCAGGAACTCGTCGCCGAGAACATAGCGGCCTCGGGCGCCCTGGTCGGCGAGTCCGGCCCGGCGCAGGGCCACCAGCGCCCGGTGCACGGTCGGTTTGGGGCTGCCGATCACCCGGGTCAGCTCCTCAAGGCCCACGCCGTCGGGATAGCGCGCCAGCTCCTTGAGGACAGCGAGCACCCGGTCCGAGCCCACGAGACGCGCGGCGTCACCGTCGCCTCCGGCGACTTCCTCGGCCGCAGGGGCTGACGAGCCGTCGTACATCTGCCTATGCTCCATGAGGTTCCGAAGAATAGACCACCATACCAATTGTTGGAAAGGGTCGACGGTGAAGCTTCGCAGCGCACAGTGGTACGAGGGACAGGGGCGCAACGCCTACATCCACCGGGCCTGGATGCGCCGGGGCGCACCGGATGACGCCTTCACCGGCCGGCCGCAGATCGCCATCGCCAACACCGCCTCGGACCTGACTCCCTGCAACGCCCACCTGAACGAGGTGGCGGCCTCGGTCCGCAATGGCGTGTACGAGGCCGGGGGCATCCCGCTGGACCTGCCCGTGGTGTCGCTCGGCGAGACACAGGTGCGGCCCACCGCCATGCTCTGGCGGAACATGGCGGCGATGGCCACGGAGGAGATGCTGCGGGCCAACCCGATCGACGGTGTCGTGCTGCTGGGCGGCTGCGACAAGACGATCCCCTCGCTCCTCATGGCTGCCGCCTCGGTGGACCTGCCCGCGGTCGTCGTGCCAGGCGGGCCGATGCTGACCGGGACCTTCCGGGGTACGCCGCTGGGCTGTGGCACCGACGTGTGGCGGCTGTCGGAGGAGGTGCGGGCCGGCACGCTCTCCCAGGAGCAGTTCACCCGCTCCGAGTCGTCGATGATCCGCAGCCGCGGGCACTGCAACACCATGGGCACGGCCTCGACGATGGCCCTGGTCGCCGAGGCGCTGGGGACGATCGTGCCGGGGGTGGCCGGTACTCCGGCGCCCGACAGCCGGCTGCTGGAAGCCGCCCACGGCACCGGCAGACTGGCGGTGGACATGGTCGCCGCCGACCGGCGCCCTGCCACCTTCCTGACCAAGGCGTCCTTCCACAACGCGATCGTCGCCCTGGCCGCCATCGGCGGGTCGACCAACGCGGTCGTACACCTGCTGGCCATCGCCGGACGCCTGGACATCCCCCTGTCGCTCGACGACTTCGACCGGATCGGCTCCCGCGTCCCGGTCCTGGTGGACCTCCAGCCGGCCGGCCGCTTCCTCATGGATGACTTCCACCGCGCCGGAGGCCTGTCCGCCGTCCTGCGCGAGGTACGGGACCTGCTCGATCCCGACGCGCTCACAGTCACCGGAGAACCGCTGGTGAACCATCTCGACGACGCGCCGATCTGGGACCCGGAGGTCATCCGCACCCGCGCGAAACCGCTGGTCGCGGAGGGCGGCATCGCGGTCCTGCGCGGCAACCTCGCCCCCGACGGAGCGCTCATCAAGCCGGCGGCGGCCTCCCCGCACCTCCTGCGTCACCGGGGCCGGGCGGTGGTCTTCGACTCGATCGAGGACTTCCACGCCCGTATCGACGACCCGGATCTCGACGTGGACGCCGACTCCGTGCTCGTCCTGCGCGGCTGCGGCCCCAAGGGCTACCCGGGCATGCCCGAGGTGTCCAACATGCCGCTGCCGAAGAAGCTTCTGGAACAGGGCGTCCGTGACATGGTCCGCGTCTGCGACGGCCGGATGAGCGGCACCGCGTACGGCACCGTCGTCCTGCACGTGGCCCCGGAGGCGGCGGCCGGCGGCCCGCTCGCCCTCGTCCGCAGCGGCGACGTCATCGACCTGGACGTGGCGGCCCGGCGCCTCGACGTCGACGTACCCGCCGACGAACTCGCCCGCCGCACCGCCAACGAGGCCACCGTCAGCGGCTTCGCCAACCCCCGGCGCGGCTGGGAACGCCTCTACGTCGACCACGTCCAGCAGGCCGACACGGGCGCCGACCTGGACTTCCTCATCGGCTCCAGCGGCTCGAAGGTGAGCCGTGAATCGCACTGACGGGAGGGCCGGTACGACCGTCAGGTCGGCCCTGGTCACCGGGGGAGCGGGCGGACTCGGCGCGGCCACCGCCGAACGGCTCCGGGCCGACGGTGTGCAGGTGACGACGCTCGACCTCACCCCCGACGGCGCCGACGTCCGCGCGGACGTCACGGACGAGGGCGCGCTGCGCCGGGTCGCCGCCGAGATCGGCCCGGTGGACGTGCTGATCAACTCGGCAGGCATCGTCGGACCGAACAGACCGCTCACCGAGACGACCCCTGAGGAGTGGCGCCACGTCTTCGAGGTCAACGTCCTGGGCACCGTGAACACCATGCGGATCTTCGTCCCCGGCATGCGGGAGCGCGGCTGGGGCCGTGTGGTCAACCTCGCCAGCATCGCCGGCAAGGATGGCAACCCCCACCTGTCGGTCTACTCCGCGTCCAAGGCCGCGGTGATAGCCCTGACCAAGTCGGCCGGCAAGGAGTTGGCCACCAGCGGCGTCCTGGTCAATGTCGTCGCACCCGCCGTCATCGCCACGCCCATGAACGAGAACACGGCGCCCGAGGTTCTGGACCGCCTCACCGGCCTCATCCCGATGCGCCGGATCGGCCGCCCGGAGGAGGTCGCCGAACTGGTCGCCTACCTGGCCTCCGACCGGGTCAGCTTCTCCACCGGTGCCGTGTACGACATCAGCGGCGGACGCGCCACCTACTGACGCTCCGGCCGACGGTCTCGACAAGGCTTGTGCGGGCGTGGAAAAGTCGTCACACTGGTACCGAACGAATGGTCGGTTGGGGAGCGGGTATCGATGACGACGACACACTCCGCCGCCTCGGACACGGGCGGCGCAGGGCAGACCGGCGAGGGGCTGCTTCAGGAGCACTTCGAGGCGACGATCGCGCGGGAGAGCCGGATCGAGCCGCGCGACTGGATGCCCGAGGGCTACCGGAAGACGCTGATCCGGCAGATCGCCCAACACGCGCACTCGGAGATCATCGGCATGCAGCCGGAGGGCGAATGGATCACGCGAGCGCCCTCGCTGCGCCGCAAGGCCATCCTCTTCGCGAAGGTCCAGGACGAGGCCGGACACGGGCTGTATCTGTACTCCGCCGCCGAGACGCTCGGCGCCGACCGCGCCGACCTCACCGAGCGGCTCATCGAGGGCCGCCAGAAGTACTCGTCGATCTTCAACTACCCGACGCCGAGCTTCGCCGACGTCGGCGTGATCGGCTGGTTCGTGGACGGCGCGGCGATCTGCAACCAGGTGCCCCTGTGCCGGAGTTCGTACGGGCCGTACGCGCGCGCGATGGTGCGCATCTGCAAGGAGGAGTCCTTCCACCAGCGGCAGGGGTACGAGCTGCTGATGACGATGATGCGCGGTACGGAGGAACAGCGCGCCATGGTCCAGGACGCCGTCGACCGCTGGTGGTGGCCCTCCCTGATGATGTTCGGCCCGCCCGACGACGCCTCGCCCAACTCCGCGCAGTCCATGGCCTGGAAGATCAAGCGGCACACCAACGACGAACTGCGCCAACGCTTCGTCGACATGACCGTCCCGCAGGCCGACAAGCTGGGCGTGACCCTGCCCGACCCGGAACTGCGCTGGAACGAGGCGCGCGGACACCACGACTTCGGCACCCCCGACTGGGACGAACTGATGCGCGTCATCAAGGGCGGTGGCCCCTGCAACACCGAACGGATCGCACGGCGTCGGACCGCACACGAGGACGGCGCCTGGGTGCGCGAGGCGGCCACCGCGCACGCCGCCAAGCAGCGCGCGCGGGCCGCGAAGGAGGCAGTGGCATGAGCGACGACCTGTCCAACGAGTGGCCGCTGTACGAGGTGTTCGTGCGCGGCAAGCGCGGTCTGAACCACGTCCACGTGGGCTCACTGCACGCGGCCGACGACCGGATGGCGCTCACCCACGCACGCGACCTGTACACACGGCGCAACGAAGGAGTGAGCATCTGGGTGGTGCGCTCCGAACACATCGCCGCCTCCTCGCGCGACGAGAAGGACCCGTTCTTCGCCCCCAGCGCCGACAAGGTCTACCGCCACCCGACCTTCTACGACATCCCCGACGACGTCCCCCACATCTAGCCCGAGGAGAGGAGCAGCGGACATGAGCGACAGCGACAGCGACCACCACGACGACGACCACGTCTATCTCACCCTCGCCGAGGGCCACGACGACGGCAGCGACGCCCGCTGGGCCTTCGGCACCGGGTTCGAGGACCCCCTGTACGGCGTCGACACCATCGTGCCCGAGGGCGTCGACGCCGGTGAGCTGGCCACGACCTGCGTCGAACTCGCCGACGACGCACTGGTGTCGGCCCAGCGGCTGGCCGAGTGGTGCACCCGCGCCCCCGAGCTGGAGGAGGAGGTCGCCCTCGCCAACATCGGCCTCGACCTGCTCGGCCAGGCCCGGCTGCTGTACGCGCGCGCTGGCCAGGTCGACGGCACCGGGCGCGACGAGGACGCGTACGCCTACTTCAGGGACGCCGGCGACTTCCGCAACGTACGCCTGGCCGAACTGCCCATCGGGGACTTCGCGTTCTCGGTCGTGCGGCTGCTGATGCTGTCCAGCTGGCGGCTCGCGCACTTCGAACGGCTCGCCAACCACCGCGATCCGGTGCTCGCCGCGATCGCCGCGAAGGGCGCCAAGGAACTGACGTACCACCGTCAGTACGCTGCCGAGTGGGCCGTCCGGCTCGGCGACGGTACCGATGAGTCACGCCGGCGGATGCGCACAGCTCTGGACCAAGTCGCTCCGTATCTCGGCGAGTTGTTCGCCGCATGCGACGTCCAGGGCGAAGTCGTCGAGGTGTTGCGGCAGGTGACCGCAGTCGCCGGGCTGCCCATGCCGCAGGTTCGCCCGGCGTCCGGCGCCGGACGCGACGGGCAGCACACCGAGCATCTCGCGCCGCTGCTCGCCGAGTTGCAGAGCGTGGCCCGCGCCCACCCGGAGGCGACATGGTGACCGTGACCGGGATCGAGGACGTCCGGCGCGCCCGGAGCATCGCCGAGCGGGTGCCCGACCCTGAGCTGCCCATGCTGACCCTGGCCGACCTCGGCGTCCTGCGAGGCGTGGAGGTGACCGGGGACGGGACGGTGGTGGCGAGCCTGACGCCGACCTACTCGGGCTGCCCGGCGATGGCCGAGATGCGCGCCGCCGTCGCCGCCCGGCTGCGGGTGGCGGGGTACGCGCGCGTGCGCATCCGTACGGTCCTCGACCCGCCCTGGACCAGCGACTGGATCACCGAATCAGGCCGCCGCAAGCTCACCGAGCACGGCATCGCCCCACCCGCCGCCGCACCGCACGGCCCGGTCGCCCTCTCCCTCCTGCCCACCCGGCGCACAGTGCCCTGCCCGCGCTGCGGCTCGGCGGACACCGAGGAGACCTCCCGCTTCGCCGCCACGTCCTGCAAGGCCCTGTGGCGCTGCCGCGCCTGCCGCGAGCCGTTCGAATACGTCAAGGAGATCTGATGGCCGCGCCCATCTCCCCGACCACCGCCCCGGCAGCCACGCCGACCCCTGTGCGTCGCCGCCCGGTCTTCCACGCCCTGAAGGTCGCCGACGTACGACGGCTGTGCTCGGACGCCGTCGCCGTCGCCTTCGAGGTGCCGGCGGACCTGGCAGTCGAGTACGCCTTCAGGCCGGGGCAGTCGCTCACCCTGCGCCGGGAGTTCGAGGGGCGCGAGGAACGGCGGTCGTACTCGATCTGTGCCCCGGCCGGCGAACAGCCCCGCATCGGCGTACGCGTGGTGCCCGGGGGCCTGTTCTCGTCCTGGCTGGTCGACGGGGTGCGCCCGGGTGACGTGCTCGATGTGATGACTCCGACCGGCGCCTTCACCCCCGACCTGGCGGCGCCCGGCAGTCACGTCCTGATCGCCGCGGGCTCCGGCATCACCCCGATGATGTCGATCGCCGAGTCGGTCCTGGCCGCCGACGACCACTCACAGGTCACCCTCCTGTACGGCAACCGGCGTACGGACACCGTGATGTTCGCCGACGAACTGGCGGACCTGAAGGACCTGTACCGTACGCGCTTCCAGCTGGGGCACGTACTGTCGCGCGAGCCGCGCGAGGCCGAACTGCTCTCGGGGCGCCTGGACGCAGAACGGCTCGCCGCGCTGCTCGCCGGCCTCGTCGACGTCCCGGGCACCGACCAATGGTGGCTGTGCGGACCGCACGGCATGGTCCGCGACGCCCAGCAGCTGCTGGCGGAGCTGGGCGTGCCCGCGGACCGCGTCCACCAGGAACTCTTCTACGCCGACGATCAGCCGCTCCGCCAGGTCCAGCACACGGACGCGGTGGCGGAAGGCCCGGTGAGCCGGGTCACGATCACCCTCGACGGCCGCTCCACCACGACTGCGCTGTCCCGGGAGACGACCGTCCTGGACGGGGCCGCGCGCACCCGCCCGGACCTGCCGTTCGCCTGCAAGGGCGGCGTCTGCGGCACCTGCCGGGCGCTGGTCACCTCGGGAGAGGCGGACATGCGCCGCAACTATGCCCTCGAACCCGACGAGGTCGCCGCAGGCTACGTCCTGACCTGCCAGTCGTTCCCGGTCTCGGAGACACTGACGGTCGACTACGACAGCTGAACCGAAGGATATCGAAGGGTTTGGCGGGCTCCGCCCCGGCAACTCGATCGACGTGACTCCTACAACTACGCATACAACGACACAACAGGAACTGTTCCGGTTCTTGGAGGACCGATTCGTCTGCGCCCAGGCGTGCACCGAGTGCGCGCGGGCATGTGCGATGCGCGCGAGTCTCGCCCACCCCGACGGGCCCCCCGACGAGGCCCTCGCACGCCGCAAGGGCATCCTCTGCGCGGAGGTGTGCGACGCGACCTGTCGGCTGCTCTCCGAACAGGCGCACCTGGACGAGGCCGCGCTCCGCGTCCAACTGGAGTGGTGCGGCACGGTCTGCCTGGAAACCGCGCAGGTCTTCGACGACCACCCCGGTGCCGAGGACACGGCTAAGGCATGCCGGGAGTGCGCACAGGCGTGCGCGGACTTCGCATGGACGCTTCAGACGCCGGACTCCGGGCGCGACGGCGGGTGAGCGTGAGTCCCTACTCCTCGTGCGGCGCTCCCAGCCGCCACCCCACCCGCACGTTCCAGCGCCCCGCCCGGCCGCTGAGCTCCGTTGCCGTCAGTGGCGGAACGTCGATCCGCCAGAACGCCGACTCGGGTGCCCCCAGCGCCCGTACCGTCGCAGCTCGCACGACCTCCGGCTCGACGACCGCGACCGACCGGCCCGTGACCTGCGCCGCCGTGTCGTCCAGCCAGCGGGAGACGCGGTCGCACACCGCGTAGACCGACTCACCGTCGTGCGGGGCCGATTGCGGGTCCGTCAGCCACTGGGCCAGCGCCTCCGGTTCCTTCTCCGTCACCTCGGTCAGGGTCGCGCCGCGCCAACGGCCCACGTCCAGGCCGGCCGGGCCCGGCTCCGAGCCGGCGTCGAGGCCCAGCGCCAGAGCCGTCTCACGGCAGCGTGCGGTGGGGGAGACCCAGACCATGGACACCGGCGGCAGCGTCCCCGCCGCCGCCCGGGCGAGCCGCAGGCCCGACTCGTCCAGGGGGCAGTCGTCGTCGAAACGGGCCTCCCGAAGGGCCGCGCTGATCGCCGGTGAGATCAACATCACTCGGCTCGTCATCCGGTCGCTCCCGCACTCATTCTGCCCCAATGTCGTTGTCATGTACGGAACTTGAGGCAGCGTACGCCGCACCGGCGCGCCGTACGCCGTCCCATGCGCCCTTGGCCGAACCCCCGCTTCGCGGTACGTTCTCGTCGATATTGACGACGGTTCGACGGAAGCCGGTGGGAATCCGGCACGGTCGCGCCACTGTAAGCCCCGTACGCACCCGCCTGGTGCGGCCCGGGGGCAAGTCAGACCCGTGGCTGTCGTCCTCTGCACCACCGATACGGGACGCGAGTTCCCCCAGGAGGTCCTGTCATGGCACAGTCCGCGATTCAGCCGACCACTGCTCCCACCGCCGTACCCGAAAAGCTGCCGATCGGCGCGATCGCCCCCTGGGCGGTCTTCTTCGGCGTGCTGATGCTGGTGCTGCTCTACTTCGTCGGCGCCGAACAGGGCGCCACCTCCCTGGTCTCCGGCGAGGGCGTGCACGAATGGGTGCACGACGCCCGCCACCTGCTCGGCTTCCCCTGCCACTGACGACGACAGGGAAACGTACGAGGTCATGAACTCCACAACTGTCAGAAACCTCCTGGCCCGCGGCATGCTCGCGGGCCTGGTCGCGGGTGTCCTCGTCTGGGGCGTCGCGTACCTCTTCGCCGAGCCGCTCGTCGACGACGCGATCGCCTTCGAGGAGATGCACGAGGCCCACCACGGGCACGCCGAACAGGCCCTCGTCTCCCGCGCGTTGCAGTCCACCGTGGGTCTGGGGACCGGTGTCCTCGTGTACGGGATCGCGTTCGGCGGCATCGCCGCCCTCGCGTACTGCTTCGCGCTCGGCCGGATCGGCCGCTTCGGGCCGCGCGCTACCGCGCTGCTCCTCGCGGGTGCCGGACTGCTCGCCGTGTACGTCGTGCCGTTCCTCAAGTACCCGGCCAACCCGCCCGCCGTCGGCGATCCCAGCACTCTCAACCAACGCACCGCGCTGTTCTTCCTGATGGTCGCGCTGAGTGTGCTGCTGGCCGTCGGTGCGATGATCCTCGGCAAGCGCCTTGCGCCGCGCCTGGGCAACTGGAACGCGACCCTCGCCGCGAGCGCCTTCTTCGTCCTGGTCGTCGGACTCGCGTACGCGTTCCTGCCGTCGTTCACCAACGAGGTTCCGGAGGGCTTCTCCGCGAGCCTGCTGTGGCGGTACCGGGTGGCGACGCTCGGTATCCAGGCGACGATGTGGACGGCGTTCGGCCTGGTCTTCGGGCTGATGGCGGAACGGCTGCTCACTCCTAGGGCGACGGCGGCCGTCGGCGCGAGCGGTGCCGAGCCGCAGGCAACTCCCGTGGCGCACTGAACAGTTCGCCGCACTGACCCGAGGGGGTCCCGGACGCCCGGGACCCCCTCGGGCATGTGCGCACCCGTTCGCGCACCGCCATTCCCAATTTCTGGAACACGTTCTACCGTGTCCGCCGACAGGTCCGGCCTTGGGGAGCCAGCAGGAGGCGCCGTGCATCTCGAATACACGCCCGAGCAGCAGCGACTGCGTACCGAACTGCGCGCCTACTTCGCCGAGTTGGTGCCCGACCGCGTCTACTCGCGGTTCAGCGACCCGGCCGCCCAGAAGCGCTTCTACCGCGAGACCATCCGCCGCCTCGGCGCCGACGGCTGGCTCGGCGTCGGCTGGCCGCAGGAGTACGGGGGGCGCGGGCTGTCCCCGATGGAACAGTTCATCTTCTTCGACGAGGCCGCCCAGGCGGGCGTACCGCTGCCGCTCATGGCGCTCAACACCGTCGGCCCGACGATCATGCGGTACGGCAGCGAGGAACAGAAGGCGTACTTCCTGCCGAAGATCCTCGCCGGCGAGATCGACTTCGCGATCGGCTACAGCGAGCCGGAGGCGGGCACCGACCTGGCCGCCCTGAAGACGCGGGCGGTACGCGACGGCGACTCCTACGTGGTCAACGGCCAGAAGATCTGGACGACGAACGGTGACACGGCGGACTGGGTGTGGCTGGCCGTGCGCACGGACCCGGACGCCCCGCCGCACAAGGGCATCACCATGCTGCTCATGCCGACCACCGACCCCGGCTACTCCTGCACCCTCATCCGCACCCTCGCCTCGCACGACACCACCGCCAGCTACTACGAGAACGTCCGCGTCCCCGTCGCCCACCGCGTCGGCGAGGAGAACCAGGGCTGGCGGCTGATCACCAACCAGCTCAACCACGAGCGCGTCACCCTCGCCGCACACGGCACGATGGCCATCCGCTCCCTGCACGAAGTACAGCGCTGGGCGATGGAGACCAAACTCGCCGACGGCCGCCGCGTCATCGACCTGCCGTGGGTCCGCCGCCGCCTGGCCCAGATCCACACCAAGCTCGACGCGATGAAACTCCTCAACTGGCAGATGGTGAACGCCGTCCAGGAAGGCACCCTCACCCCCCAGGACGCCTCCGCGGTCAAGGTGTACGGCTCCGAGGCCCGCCGCGAGGCCTACGCCTGGCTCCTGGAGATCGTCGCCGCCCCGGGCGCACTGAAGGAGGGCTCGGCCGGCGAGATACTCCACGGCGAACTGGAACGCGGCTACCGCTCAGCGGTGATCTTCACCTTCGGGGGCGGCAACAACGAGATCCAGCGGGAGATCATCTCGTGGATCGGGCTGGGGATGCCTAGGGTGCGGCGCTGAGTTGTTGTTGTACCGGGGCCAAGTCCACGAGTCACACCCCACCCGGAAATGCCTTCCCCAACGCACCGGCCGTCTCCAGCGCCAGTCGCGTTTTTCCCACCCCGCCCGGACCGGTCAACGTCACCAGCCTCGCCGCGCCCAGAAGGCGGCGCAGCTCGGCCGTCTCCTGCCGCCGCCCCACGAAGCTGGCGAAGGAGGCCGGCAGGCGACCTACCATTCCCGTCGCCTTCGCCATGCGATTCCACCGTTCCGACCGGCGCACCGCGTTGAAGGTACGTCGGCTCTCAGTGTCGCAGGCCGGGTCAGGAGCGCCAGTCGGGGTGACCGGGCATGGCGGGGACCTTGTCGGCGTAGAGCCAGGAGCGGAGGAACGGGCCGAGGTCGCGGCCGGTGACGCTGCCCGCCAGCCGGATGAAGTCGGCGGTGCCGGCGACGCCGTCACGGTGTTCACGGATCCAGGCGCGCTCGATGCGCTGGAAGTCGGTCTCGCCGACCTTCTGCCGCAGGGCGTACAGGGCCAGCGCGCCGCCCTCGTAGGCGGTCCAGCCGTAGGGGGCGGTCGCCTGGGGTTTGAAGGCGCTGCGGCGTGGTGCCGCGACCGGGCCCTCCTTGCGGAGTTGGGCGTTGGCGGCCCGGTAGTTCTGGCGCATGGAGTCCTCCAGGCTGGTGGCACCGTCTTCCTGGGCCGCCCACAGGGTCTGGTAGTAGACGGCGTGGCCCTCGTTGAGCCACGTGTCGCTCCAGCGGCGCGGGGAGACGCTGTTGCCGAAGTACTCGTGGGAGATCTCGTGCTCCACGACGACGTCCGTGCCGTTGTTCGCGAATCCCTCGGGGGTCAGCTCGTCGATGCTCAGGGTGGTCAGGGACTGGGTCTCGAGCGAGCCCCCGGACGGGGTGGCGTAGACGCCATAGGTACGCAGCGGGAAGCTCCCCGCGCCCAGGCGCTCCTCCAGGAACCGGATCGCCTTGGGGACGGTCTTGTCCAACTGCGGTTCGATGGCCCGTGCCTGGTCCGTGGGGAGCGCGTAGCGCAGCTTGATGCCGTGCGGGCCGTTCCTGTGGACGACGGTGAAGGGGCCGACGCCGATCTGGAGCAGCTCGGTGGCGAGCTTCTGACGGCTCTCGAAGCGGCGGGTCGTGTACTCGCCGTCGCGCCGGGTGGCGGTGAGGTCTCCGTTGGCGACGGAGTTCAGCCGTGCGGGCGCGGTGATGCTGATCGTGGCGGGTGCCTTCTGGGCGGGGTGGTCGGCGAGGGCTGCGATGCGGTGGGCCCCGGACGGCTGGTTGAGCGTCTGGATCCACGAGCCGTAGCGGAACAGCCCGACCGCGGCGCCGGTGCCGAGCTTCGCCACCTGCTGTGGGTCCAGGACCGGCGCCTGCACACGGACCCGTACGGTGAACCGCTGCCCTCGCCGCAGCGCCGCAGCCGGCGTCACACGCAGCTCCTCGCCGGCCCGTGAAAAGTGGGCCTTGCGGCCGTCCACAGTGACCTCGCGGACGGTGGTGCCGATCAGGTCGAGGTCGAACCGGGACAGTGCCTGCGTGGCGCGTGCCTGGACGGTGGAAGTGGCGGCGTAGTGCTTCAGGTCCTTGGCGAAGCGCAGGTCCAGGCCGTAGTGGCGGACATCGTAACCGCCGTTGCCGAGTCCGGGGTGCAGACGGTCACCGAGTCCGGCCGCTCCGGGACGGGCTGTGTCCGCGGCGCGCGGCGCGGGGACGGCCTCGGCGGTGGTGCACGCCGTGAGGCCGAGCAGGGTGGCCGCGAGGGCCACCGCGATCCTGGGTGTCGAGGTGTTCTGTGACATGTCTGGAGCCTCGCCCGCCGTGGGTCTGCCCCGGATCGGCCTCGCGACCGATCATCCGCCTCGGCCATCGGCCGGGAGGCCGAGAAACGGCCGCTTCGGAGGTTGCCTGTACATGAGGAAGCCAGGTTGGAGCCGCAGCGGGCGAAGACCGGTAATGGGCGGCCAGGGCCACGTGGACGCCCGTATCGGCGAGGATGCTCAGCGGTGGGGCGCGACAAGGGCAGGCCCGTAGTGGCGGCCAGGGCCGCAAGCGGGGCGGGGTGGCGAAAGGCAGGACGCGGGATCGGGCCGACCCGCTCCAGCGCCGACCCGACCTTGCCGGGCCTGACGTCCACGCCCACCGCACCGGGCCGCCTTGGGGGCCAGGGACGGCTGACGGGTGAGTGCGTCCAGTCGGTGACCAGCCGTTGGAAACGGGTGCGGGTCAGTACTGGGCGACAAGCGACCGAATGTCGAAGAAGCTGAACAACGTCCGTACGAAGCTCAAGGGGCTCGCCGGGCGGGGGATCCTGGCCGAGACCGGGCAGGGGCTGTTCACCATGCCACGGCCGACTTGACTACCGCCCCCTGGGGGCGCTCGGTCGCGCCGATGAGCGGACACGTCGTTCTGCCAGCCCGCCGAGAAACCCGTTGCGAGTGACCCGCATCGCATGTCTGATTGATCGGCCACCGATCAGAAGAGGGAACATGACGACGTCGCTGCCCGCCCCCTCGTTGCACACCGCTCGCCTTCGACTGCGTGCCTTCGAAGACGCGGATGCGAACGACCTCTTCGCACTGCACAGCAGCGCCTACGTGCTGCGCTACTGGGACGCGCCACCGTGGAGCGAACGCGCGCGCGCCGAGAAGTTCATCACGGCTTGCCGGCAGATGGCACATGAGGGCACCGGGGCGCGGCTGGCCGTAGATCGTGTCTCCGACGGGGCGTTCATCGGCTGGTGCAGCCTGAACAGGTGGAATCCGGACTACCGCAGCGCGTCGCTTGGCTACTGCTTCGACGATGCAGCGTGGGGCCACGGCTACGCGACCGAGGCCGCGCGCGCTCTGCTGCGGTGGGCATTCGACACGCTGGACCTGAATCGCGTCCAAGCTGAGGCCGATACGCGCAACGTGGCGTCTGCCCGCGTGCTGGAGAAGCTCGGCTTCGTGCGTGAAGGGACGTTGCGGGAAGACTGCGTCGTCAACGGCGAGGTCTCTGACTCGTGGGTCTACGGGCTGATCAGGCGGGAGTGGCAGCCGTCGTCCGAGCCGGTCCCCGCCCACTGAGTTCCCTCGCTCGGCACCCGGTATCGGCTAGCCCGAAATACTCGTCTAGGCCGCGAGGTGTCGCAGGTGCGGCATGATCTCTTCGGCGAACAGATGCATGGTCTGGCGCGACTCCTCCCTCGGGATGAATCGCGAGCGCATCACCAGGATCAGCCGGGGCACCCTGTCAGCGCCCGTTCCTGCGGGCGTAAGCGGTGCGGACATCAGTACACTTCCTCTCGATCTGGCACAACCGCAACACCGGCTGAGGGATCTTGAACAGGTGAGGGCCTTCCGGTTCGGTGTGGATTGCGACGTCCACACCGAAGCGGAAGGCCCTCGTGGTTTTCAGTCATGCACCCTTGCCCGAGACCGGTCGCCTCCGCTTGACGCGCTGTGCCGTCGAGGACGTCTGGCCCCTGGGGCCGGCTGCGGAGCGCTTCCAGATCTCCCGACCACCGCCCGGCGATGGGCGGACCGGAGTCAGAGTGCGGTCAGCGCGGCGCGGGCTACCTCGTCGTCCTGGGCCGGGGTGCCTCCGCCGACGGCGAGGGCGCCGATGAACTGGCCGTTCTCGAAGATCGGCCGACCGCCGGGCAGCAGGCTGGCGCCACTGGCGACGAAGGAGGCGATCGGGCCTGGGTCCTTGATGTTGACGGCCAGGTCGGCGGTGGCGGTCCGGTAGGTGCGCGCGGTGTGTGCCTTGGGCGGTACCAACTCGGCCGCTGCCGAGCTGTTGTTGTCCATACGAAGGGACACCTTGGCTTCGCCGGCGGAGTCGACGACCACCACATACATGGGGGGAAGCTTCTTGTCCCGCACGTAGCGGACGGCGGCCTCGGCGAGCCGCTGAGCCTGGGCCAGGCTGATCGTCCGCGTCGCAATCGATCCACCGCTGCCGGTGGCTGCCGAGGCGTTGCCGGCAGCCATCTGGCTGATCGCCAGTCCGCCCGCTACCGCCCCCGCTATCCCGAGCATTCCGCGTCTCGTGGCCGCGGTGTTGCCGGATTCCTCTGTCATGGCTTGCTCCTACGTGTCTGTGCGGAAGGCTCATACGCATCTCGGGCTCGTTCTTGGGCGTCCTGCTCGCGTCGACGGGCGGGTTGGTGCCCGGGGCCATGGATGCCTGGCCCGAACGGCGGGCGATGGCGTGGGCGCCACGCCCTCCCGATCACTTCATGCATGAAGTTATATCGGGGTGTCACTTCACGGCGCAACTGATCCTGGAAAGTAATTCACTTCACGTATGAAGCGATGCCTCATGCCCGAACCGGGACGTCACGGCCTCGGGTTCAGCGGAACTCGGCGCTGCCCGCCGCCTGCGCGATGCGCCTCGCGATCTGGGTCATCTGACGCACCTGCGTGGGGGAGAGGCTGTCGAAGATGAGGTGGCGAACCGCGGTGACGTGGCCCGGGGCGCTGACCTCGAGCTTCGCCGTCCCTGCGTCGGTCAGGCAGGCCAGGGTGTAACGGCCGTCGGTGGGGTCGGGGCGGCGGGTGAGCCAGCCGCGTCGCTCCATGCGGGTCGCGACCTGGGACAGACGCGGCAGTTGACCCCCGGTGAAGTCGGCCAGCTCGCTCATGCGAAGGGTGCGCTCGGGGGCCCGGGACAGCCCTACGAGGACCTGGTACTCGAAGTGCGTGAGCCCGGCGTCGCGCTGGAGCTGCCGATCCATCGCCGCGGGCAGCTTGGTGACCATGCCGGCCAAAGCCATCCAGGCGTGGAGCTCCTCCTCGGTCAGCCACCGGATCGGTTCCGCGGCCTCGCCGCCCCCTGCCGGCTCGGCTTGCGCGCCGGGGCTGTGTTCACCGGCGGGTGCGCTGCGGGTCCGCTTCACAGGGCGCTTCTCTACCATGAGCAGATTCTATGCGCGAGGGAGGAAGGATGACCTTCCTCGCGAAGCGGCCGACGATGCGGTCAAGGCAACGGCCACGGAGAAGTACCTGGCGCCGGGGATGATCAGGAATGGGCTCGCGGTTCCGCCCGGACGACGCCCCGGCGACCGCGCCCACCGGGGCCGGGATGTGCAACCGGGTCGGCTGATGGCACCACCCCGGCGACCAATCGCCATCACCACACGGATGTGGAAGGCGCCGGGCATGCGGTCGGCCTGGCGATGGTGATTGGTCGCCGGACCGGACACCGGAGGATGCCGGGCCCAAGGCAGCGCCGACTCCGGTCAGACGGGACCTCCACCGCTACGACCCGAACCTCGACGCCTGACTCGCTTCGGCTTGGGCGAGGGTCTGCTCACCGGCGGGTCAGGCCCAACTCGCCTGCGCGCATTCCGGCTTGGAAGCGTGAGTCCGCGCCGAGGGTGATGAGGAGTTCGGCGACTCTGCGGCGGTAGGTGCGCAGCGACATGCCCAGTTGGCGTGCGGCGGTCACGTCGGTCATTCCCGAGCCCAGTGCGTACAGGACTTCGCGGGCTTGCGCATCGATCCGGGGCCGGTCGGCGTCGAAGAAGGCCGCCAGGTCGGTGGCCGATTCCCACGCGGCTTCGAACAGCGCGTACACCCCGCTGACCAGGGCGGGTTCGGCGCTCATCGTGTACGTACGGTGCCGGGGAACGTGAGCGGACGAGGGCGCGGGATCGGGGTCGGTGAGGAACATGGTTCGCCGGTCGATGAAGACCGTTCCCTGGGGCAGCGGGGTGGCGGTGATCCGCACCTGCATGCCGTGGGCGGCCATCTCGCGCAGTACCTCCCGGTCGCGCTCGTCGGCGAGCACGGCGGGACTGTACAGCTTGCGGGCCTGACGTGCTCCGTCACGCCGTATCCGCAGACGGGCGGACTCGCGGGCGCCTGGCCAGGTGTCGAGGTCGCGTGCGACGCTGACCCATTCCGCGTCGAACAACTCCACCAAGGGCTTGATCCGCGCGCGGAGCTCAAGATCGCCTTTGAGGGCCATGTGCTGTGGCATGCGCTCATTGTGCCTCTGGCAGCAAGTTGCCACAGCCTCGTCAGCGGGTTGCGGGCCGTGCAGGCTGGGCCCATGAGCAATGAATTCCGCCTCGGCGGCGACCTGGCCGTCAACCGCCTCGGCTTCGGCACCATGCGCCTGCCGTCCAAGGAGGGCATGGGCGGTCCCGCCCGCGACCCCGAGACCGGCCGTGCCGTACTGCGCCGCGCCGTCGAGCTGGGCGTCAACCTCCTCGACACCGCCGACTTCTACGTCAGCGCCGGTGGTGCGGTACGCGCGAACACCCTGATCCGCGAGGCCCTCTATCCCTACGCGTCCGACCTGGTCATCGCCACCAAGGTGGGCCCCATCGCCCGCCCCGATGGCTTCCGCCCAGCCGCCCCGGCCGACATGCGCGGCCTCGTGGAAGCCAACCTCGAAGGCCTGGGCGTGGACTGTCTCGATCTCGTCTACCTGCGCATCGGGCGCATGACACCCCCTCAAGGCGAGTCACTCGCCGAGCGCTTCGAGGCGCTCGCCGCGTTGCGGGAGGAGGGCCTGATCCGTCATCTCGGCCTCAGCAACGTCGACGCCGACCATCTCGCGGAGGCCCGCGTGATCGCCCCGGTCGTGGCGGTGCAGAACGAGTTCCACGCCGCCAAGCGCGACGACGTGCAGCTGCTGGCCGCCTGCGAGGAGGCCGACATCGCGTTCGTGCCCTTCTTCCCGCTCGGCGGTGGCAGGGAACTCGACGACGAGCGACTGGCCAAGGTCGCGGCCCGGCACGGCGCCACCGTGTCGCAGATCGGCCTGGCCTGGCTGCTGGCCTCCTCCCCGGTGACCCTGGCCATCCCTGGCACAGGCTCCCTCTCGCACCTGGAGGACAACATGGCCGCCGCCGGGATCACCCTCAGCGAAGAAGACCTCGCCGACCTCTCCTGACATTCGAGGGCTCTCGAAACGCCTCAAGGAGAACCGTCACGAGCATCGCCGTGATGACGTGCGCGACAGCAGGAAACGGTATGCACGCGGACCGCTGGCTTGCCGGCCGACCCGAGGTTCCCGAACACCGACCGGCGCGGTGCCGGTGACCACTGGGCGACCTCCGTCGTCAACCAACCCGTCCACTGACTGTTGGCACGGCTTCTCCTGCCCGACAGTTCCGTCGCGGCGGCGAGCACCTCCGGGGCACGAGCCTCGCGCTGAACGCGCCTCCTCTTCCTAGGTAAAGGATCTCCAGGGACCCCTGGCCGGGGGCCGGTGGTCACAGCACTCCTTCCTCCCGAGCAGGGCGGCCTGCCGGGTGTCTACACTCACTTGAGATGTGGTGAACTCATGGGAGGAGTCGGGATGCCGCGAAACCGCCAGCAGATCCCCCGGGAGGAGCGCACGGGTGATCTGCTAGCCGCGGCCACCGAGCTCTTTCTCTCGAAGGGTTACGCCAAGACCACGATGGCGGACATCAGTTCCGCCGCAGGCGTGGCCAGGGGCAACGTCTACTGGTACTTCGACTCCAAGGACCACATCTTCGCCGCCGTCATGAACCGCATGCTCAGTCGCGAGATCCGCATCCTCAACGAGGAACAGGCCGGTGCCGACCCACTGAGCCGCCTGGTGCGCGGACTGTCCGACATGCGCTATTCCCGGCCGCTGCACCAGGCCATGCACGACCGGCTTCCTCATTCGGAGGCAGTCCGCGAGGCCCACAACACCTTCCTGAACTGGATCGTGGGACTGGTCGACGAGCTCATGGCCGAGCACGGCCTCGATCACGCCCCCGGCGTCGATGTCGCGCTCGTCCGCGATGTCGCGGTGGCCGTGTTCGAAGGGGCGAACGTGCCCAACGACCGGAACAGGCCGGCCCACGAGATGATCCGGTTCCTGATGGAGTCCGCCCTGGCCAGGAGTTCGGGGGCCAAGGGGCGGGAGCGCTGAGAGCGGTACCTCAGGCGAGGTGAGTACCGGCTCCCGCTGATACCACCCGCGCCGCACCGGCCGCTTTCGCTTCCGGAAGCGGGACCGTCGCCCCGCGCAGTATGTCGAGCACGGCGACGGGATCCTCGGAAGCCTGCCGGCCTCGCCAGCCGACGTGACCGTCCGGGCGGACGAGCACCAGCGGCCGCTCGTACAGCTCCGCGGCGGCCGGGTCGGCGAGACGCAGCACCGTCAACGGGACACCACACCGGCGCGCGGCCTTCACCAGAGGCGTCGGGTCCGCGGAACCCGACACCACAAGCGTGAACCCGCGCCCGAAGTGGTCGAGCACCGAGCTGCCGTCGGGCAGCCAGACGTGCGGTGCGCGGCAGCCGGGCCACGTCGATGGTACGTACTCGTCCGGCTCGTCGGGCGGTTCCGGACTGCCGTCCGGCACGCAGATCGGGGAGCCGCTGTAGCGGTATCCGAGCTGGACGCCCGTGCAGCGGAACTCCTTGGCCCGAGACCGGCGGATCTCCTCGCCCATCTCACGCCGGACCCGTTCGCCTTCCGCGTCCGTGTGGTCGAGCACTGGGTGGGGGACGAGCTGCGCGTCGGCCCTCCAATTGCTGGAGGCTTCCGTGACGTTGCGGACGGCGATCGGCCGCCGCTCCTGCTCGTAGCTGTCCAGGAGCGCCGGGCCTCCCCATCCTTGGAGGGTCGCGGCGAGCTTCCAGCCGAGGTCCACGGCGTCACCGATCCCGGTGTTGGCGCCGAAGCCCCCCTTTGGCCACAGCAGATGCGCCGCGTCGCCCGCAAGGAACACCCGCCCCTCACGGTAGGTGCGGGCCACGACGCAGTGGCCGCTCCAGGGCTGCGCTGCGAGGATCTCCACGTCGATCGGCGCACCGACGGCCTCGCGTATCCAGGTGAGCGCGTCGTCGGGGTCGGGCTCCTCGTCCAGGTAGACCGAGAGCCGCCACTCGTCCACGCCGTTGACGACCGTGATGTACGGCCTGCGCGCTGACGACAGTGTGTGGATCTGCACCGCGGGGCCGCTCAGCCGCTCCCGCAGCAGGTCCAGAAGCTGCGGCGCACGGAAGTGCACAGCGAAGTTGTGACCCTGGGCGAACATGCCCTCGAACGCGATACCGAGCGCCCGACGTACGCCGCTGCGGCCTCCGTCGCAGGCCACCAGGTACGTGCCGGCCAGCGTCTCGGTGGCACCGCTCGCCACGTCGCGCACCACGGCCACGACACCCTTGGAGTCCTGTTCCATCGTCTCCAGGCGGGTGCCGTATCTGATCTCGACCCCTGGCAGTTCACCGGCCGTACGTGCGAGCAACGGCACGAAGGAGAACTTGGACAGGAACGCGGGACCCTCCGGCGTCAGCGGAGAGTACACGCCCGAAGACCGGTTGGTGACCCCGTAGTCGAAGTCGGTGAGGACGCGTCCCGTGGCGGAGGTCGCGAACACCGTGCGGTGCGGGTAGTCCGGGGGCGGTGCCGACTCGGTGCGTGCCTCTTCCGCGCAACCCCAGCGGCGCAGGTGTTCCATGGTGCGCGAAAAGATCGCCTCGCCTGCTGGAAAGGGCACGCGGCCGTCGCCCTGATCGATCACGGTGACCGGTACACCACGCCACCCCAACTCGGTCGCGAGGGCGAGGCCCACAGGCCCCGCTCCCACGACCAGGACGCGCCGAGATCCGGCACTCTCGTGCTGGTCAGACATAGATGATCTGCCTTCCTGAGCAAGGGTCGGACCGCTCATGGCCCCACCTCTTGAACCGGGGTCAGAATCGCACGCGCATGCCGCTGTATGGAAGACCTGGAAAAACACAGGACTTTTGGCCGATCGTGTGCGGTGCTACGCTCATCTCGGGTTCAAGAGACAGGAACGTCATGGTGACTCCTGCTGATCAAGACGATGCCGGGAGCCACTGCCTGGCTCTGGGTGACGTGCAGAAGGGCCGCATCCCCGGCCGGGCAGCCGATGTCACCGCCGCCAAGAGTTTCGACACCTTCACGCCCATGGGGCCCGCCCTGGTCACCCTCGACGAATTCACCGACCCCGACGACCTGCGCCTGCGCACCTGGGTCGACGACGAGCTGCGCCAGGACGCACGCACCTCGCAGCTCATCCACCCTGTTCCAGCACTGGTCTCCTATCTGTCTCGCCAGACGGCCCTTGAACCCGGCGACGTGATCACCACCGGAACCCCGGCCGACGTCGGCCACAAGCAGGGACTCTTCCTGCGGTCCGGCACCGAGGTGCGCATCGAGATCGAAGACATCGGCGCCCTTGTCAACACCTGCGCCTGATCGACCGGGCGCGTCGGGGCGGCGTTCCAGCCGGAGGAACGGCGCCCTCACCACACGATTCCGGCAGCCTACGGAGGACATGACGACATGAGTACAGACGCCAAGAACAGCTTCGGCGGCGGAGACCCGTGGGGGTACATCCAGTCGTGGGACGAGGAGCGTTTCGGTCCGGAGGTCCACGACGTCGAGCAGCGGGTGAAATGGGAAATGGCCATGGCCATCGCCGGTGGCCTGCCGTACATCTGGCAGGAGCTGGCCCGGCCGATCTCCGAAATCGTCTACGGTCTCCTCGAACTCCGTGCCGGAGACCGGGTTCTGCTCATCGGTGAGGGCATCGCTCCCGCCGGGTGGGTCGAGGACATGCGGGCCCTGGTGGGACCCGAGGGCGTCATCGACACCGTGGAGATCATCAAGGACGGACGAAACGCCGTCCTGGGCAAGATTCCCGGCCGGAACGGCCAGGTCGGCTGCTGGCGCTGGTCGTACACGGACTCGGTGGACGACGAGGCGTACGACTGTGTCGCCGTGCTGCAGGCGACACAGCACTGTGACGACTGGCACGAGACGGCCGCGGACCTGCTGCGGGTGATGAAGCCCGGCCGACGCATCGTGCTGGCCGAAGCGGTCTTGAAGGGAGCGACGTTCTACTCCCGTATCGACTCCGACGTCCACCTTCGGCAGTGGTTCGACAAACTCTTCGGGCACGTCCCCGCGGACGACATCCCCTACTACTCCGGAGAGCAGATCCGCGAGGCGTTCGGGGACAAGGTCGACAGCCCTCAGCTGATGGAATGGAAGGGCATCGAGATGTACTGGGGCCGAAAGAGGTGAGCACTGCCGTGGGCTTCAGGCAACAGGCTGCGGCACACATTCCCTCCCCCTCACCCGAGTCGATCCTCTCATTCACCCAAGGACAAGGAGGTCCCGTGAGCGTCGTCGAAGACGTCATGGTCTTGGGCTCCGACCATCCGTTGCGCAGTGTCGTCCGCGACGAGCACTTGCTGCTCTCGCCGCCGCATCCCCCGAAGGTGCCGGTCAAGCTGTGGGGGGAGCACCCGCCGCTGACCGTGGTGCACTACCCGCAGCAGTACGAGTCGGAGGCATTCGCACCGCCGCGCGGTGTCTACGAGAACGACGAGATCCGTGTCGAGTGGCAGAAACTCGACGGCCGGCAGCCGTTCTATCACCGCAACTGCGACGTCGACGAGATCTCCTACCAGATCGGCGGCGAGCGGACCCTGATGTCCGAGCTCGGTGTGATCGAGTTCGGGCAAGGTGAGTTCTCCCGTATCCCGCGCGGAGTTGCCCACGACAACTACGGCCGTGAGGACAGCCACCTGCTGTTCTACATTCCCGCGCCGGTCACCGAACTGGCGCCGGCCAAGCGGGAGTCCGGGGCGGTGTTCCCGCCGTTTCCCGGCTGGCAGCCCGGCGATGCCAACGAGGCGATCACTCAGTGCATGGCCGCAGCCGGCCACGACATCACCGTCTTCAGGGTCGACGAACAGCGCCTGCTCGAGCAGGTGCACCACGAGGACCGGCGGATGGCGGTGCTGGAGGCCGATCCCGGTCAGGAGGTCACCTGGCTGTACACGACCGATCGCACCCGCCTCGGCATGGTCACCACCACCCCTGGCGGACAGCGCCGCTACCGGCGCACCCTCGACGCCGACGAGATCCAGTACCAGGCCCACGGTCACCGCACGCTGATCACCCAGCGGGGCGTCGTCGACCTCGAGCCGGGAGACTTCGTGCGCATCCCGCTCGGGATCTCCCACGCCAGCGTCGTGACCGAGCCCGGTGACTACGTCAGTCTCCTCTCGCACCAGGAACTGCTCCAGGTCGCCGAGACCACGCGTACGGCGGACGCCTACACCCCCGAACGACTCCCAAGCCTCACCGTGGAGGTCCGCTGATGGCCACGATGCTTGCCCTGCGAGCGCACTCGGGCGCCGTAACACTCGCCCTGGACGAGATACCCGTCCCCGAGCCAGGTCCGCGCGACGTGGTCGTGAAGGTCGCCTCCGCCGGCCTGGCGCCGGGCATCATGCGCCTGTTCCAGATGGGGGCGCTCAAGCATCTGCCCACCACCCTCGGCCACGAGGCCGCAGGCGTCATCTCCGCCGTCGGCCGCGACGTCACGGGCCACGCGGTCGGCGACCGGGTGCGGGTCCATCCCCTGCTGAACTGCCGTGAGTGCGACTACTGCCGTACCGACCGGGACATGATGTGCGCCCAGCAGGCCATGCTCGGCCACGCCGCCTTCGGCGATACTCGGATGCCGCTGTACGAGCAGTACCACGACGGCGGACTCGCGCAGTACGTCCGTGTCCCGCACTGGCTGATCGATTCCCTGCCGGACTCCGTCAGCTTCGACGTCGCGGCCAAGGTCCAGGATCTGGCCAACGCCGTGCGCGCACTCAAGTGCGCCGACCTTCCGGAACGGGCCACGCTCGTGGTCACCGCCGCTACCGGCACCATGGGAACCTCGACAGTCAAACTCGCGGAGCACTTCGGAGTCGCCCGTCTGATCCTCGTCGGCCGCGACGCCGAGCGCCTCCACCGCGTCGCCGGGCTCGCCGGCGGCGTACCGGCCAGTGTCGTCGCACTCGACGAACTCCCCGAGAACTGGTCGACCGACGGCACTCTCACCCGCCGGCTGCGCGAGCTGGCACCCGAGGGAGCCCATGCCGTCATCGACTTCATCCCGGAGGGTCCCGCCCTCAGCCAGACCATGGCCGGCATGGCCACCGGCGGGACACTCGTGCACATGGGGGGCAACTCCACCCCGCTGTCGCTGCCCGCCGTCGCCCTGATGATGCATTGCTGGCGCTTCGTCACCACTCGCGCGTGCACCCGCCAGGACACGACGGATGTCCTGCGGCTGCTGGAGACGGGCACCCTCACCGTCGACGAGCTCATCACCCATCGGTTCCCGCTCACCGAAGCGCTCAAGGCCATGGACGCCATGGAGCAACGTGCCGACGACCCGATGTGGATGACCGTGATCAACCCCTGACCCGACGCGCGAGCGCGCCACGGCTGAACAATCCCGTGCGCCTGTTCGCGGCGGCGCCGCGCAAGGACCGGCCGAACAAGGGCGCCGGTTGTCTGCAGATGTGAACCAGCCACCGGGATCTGCCGCTGCCTGCGCCTGATTCCTGCTCCACAGGATGGTGGTGGGCCCGGCGACGTCCGCCGAGCCCACCATCCCCACCTGACATCCGACCACCGCTGTCCTGTCGGCCCCGGGTGGTCTCGTCAGTGCCCCCCCCAGTGGTCAGGCCAGTCCGAGAAGTGCTTCGGCGTTGCCGGCCAGGATGCCCTGGGTCTCCTCTGCGCCGAGACCTGCCCGTTCGATGTAGGCGACGGTGTCGAGGTAGTGCTCGCCGCCCTGGTACGGGAAGTCGCTGCCGAGGACGAGTCGGTCCGCGCCGACCGCCTGAACGGCGGCCCGTAGTGCCGCCTGGGAACTGTGGGCGACGGTGTCGTACCACATCAGGCGTGCCGCCTGGCTCGGCGGGAGGGGCGCCTCAGGTGCCTCGAAGTGGGCAAGGTTGTCCCACCGCTCCAGCAGCATGGGCAACGCGCCGCCGAAGTGGGAGTTGAGGATGCGCACATGGGGGTAGCGCGTGACGAACCCACGGGTGATGAGCTGGGCCGCTACGACGGTGTCCTCCACGGGCGCGCCGACCATCCAGGTGAGGTGGTGGTCGTTGATCTGCGGGGAGGCGATGCCGTCGCCGGCGGGGTGGAGGTACATCACGGTGCCGCGGCGGTCGAGTTCCTGCCACACCGGTGCGAAGGCCGGGTCGGTCAGCGCTCGGCCCGCGGCCGAGGTGGTCAGCGCCACGCCCACCACTCCCGGCGCGTCGAGGACGCGGTCGAGTTCGGCCAGAGCGGCGTCGACGTGCGGCAGTGGAAGCACGACGAAGGCCAGGAATCGGTCGGGGTTGCGGTCCACCAGGGTGATGTACCGGTCGTTGATCATGCGCGCGGCTGCGGCGGCCCGATCCGGATCCGGCAGTGCGCCTGTCAGCGGCGAGGCGGAGATCACCTGCCGGTCCACACCGGCTCGGTCCATCAGGGTGAAGCGGGCCTCGAGTTCCTTGTCGGTGTCGTCGGCCCCGAGCCCGCGCTGGCCGCGGGTGGTGGTGACGCCCGAGTCGGCCAGGAAGTCCAGGTAGTCGCTGGGGTAGACGTGCGCGTGCGTGTCGATGCGCATGGAGGGGTTCCTCAATCGTCGAGGGCAGGGGGGAAGGAGGAAGGGGGAGGGAGAAGGGGGGCGGATCCTGGATTCGTTGGTGCAGGGGACAAGGAATGCCTCCTGCACCTGCCGCGGTCAGCGTCTCCACGCCTCCGACCAGTCCCGGCGTCGACCTTGAGCATCGGACTGGCCCCGCGGATTTGCAATTCACTGAACGCTACGAAGGCTTCCAGGGGGAACTCGCGCACCGGTCGGCACCTGCGGAGTCCCTGCACGAGAGCGGAGGCTGAACGGCCCCGGCCCCGTGCACCTCCCTGTATAGCAGCTGGGAGGGGTGAAACGCGGTGCCCAACCTACCGGACGATCAGTCCGGCCGGGCCGAACCGGCCGGTCAGTGGGTGGGTCCGTTGCTCGTGCTGGAGCCGCGGCGCGGCCTGCCGCGGGGTGAAGCGGTTGTGGATCGTGGACGGGACGTTGATTCCGGTCCGCGACCGGCAGGTTGGCGCCTCGTCGCGCAACTACCGGTTCTCGGCCGACGTGCAGCTCATCATCGACGCCGACAGCCGCATGGTCGTTGCGTCAGCCTGGCCGGTGACCGGGAACAAGGCTGACGCCTACGTCCGGCGCCAGTCCGATCTGCTCGCGAAGGCTGCAGGCTCGGCCGTGACAGCCGACGGGGCCTGTCTGGGCACTGGCCCCTCATCGTCCCGCACCGCAGGCGTGCCGGGGGTGAGGTGGACCTCGGCGAG
This sequence comes from Streptomyces sp. NBC_00576, assembly GCF_036345175.1. Taxonomy (NCBI): domain Bacteria; kingdom Bacillati; phylum Actinomycetota; class Actinomycetes; order Kitasatosporales; family Streptomycetaceae; genus Streptomyces; species Streptomyces sp. NBC_00576. Next base: position 10,192,606 of record NZ_CP107780.1, read on the forward strand.
TTCAGGCAACTGGGCTATGGGGCAGGGGAGTTGCGTGTCGGCATCCGGGGTGTGGAGCTGGAGGACTTCGGACCCGGGGCGGTTGCCGGTGTCGCGGACCGGGCTGCTCTCGACCTCCCCGGTTCGCTGTTTCAGGTGCCGGAAAGGCTACGGCACCTTAATCAGTATCAAGTGCTTGACTGACAGCAAGGTGCTGAACTATTTTTCCGCTATGACCAGGACCCTTGCTCTCATAACAGGTGCCTCCTCCGGAATCGGTGCTGCCTACGCCCGTCTCCTCGCGGCAGACTCGGACTTCGTCCTGGTGGCCCGCAGAGCCGACCGGCTGCAGGATCTGGCAGAGGAGCTGCGTAAGGCTGGTGCCGCTGTGGAGGTCCTGCCTGCCGATCTCGCCACCCGTGAGGGCATCACCCTGGTGGCGGAGCGGCAGAGCGCTGGAGACGTCCGCCTCCTGATCAGCAACGCCGGCGTCGGCGGCTACGCCCCGCTCATCGACATCGACGCGGCCAGGATCGACGACCTGCTCACCCTCAACGCCGCAGCGCATGTCCAGTTGATCCGTGCCGTGCTCCCCGGCATGCTCGCCGCCGGTGAGGGCACGATCGTCACCGTCGCCTCGCTGCTCGCTCTCAGCGCCGGACAGAGCGACCCGCGCATACCTCGCCGCACCATGTACGCCGCGGCCAAGGCCGCCACCGTGGCCTTCACCCGCACCCTGGGCCACGAACTCGCCGACACCGGGATCCGCACCCAGGTGGTCCTCCCCGGCCCGGTGGCCACCGAATTCGACCAGGGGGCCGGGCAGACCGTCCCCGTCGCCATGACCGCCGAGGACGTGGCGCGAGCCAGTCTCACCGGGCTCCGCCTGGGCGAGACGATCTGCGTCCCGGGTCTGGAGGACCAGTCCGCGCTACTCGACGCGCTACTCGGCGCCGAGAGCGCCGTGCTGTCCGGCGGACGCCGTTCAGAACTCGCCTCCCGCTACCGGTAGGCGCTGCCGCGGTGAGCGGACGCCGAGCCGTCAGGTCGGCAGCTCGATGCAGCTGAGTGGCCCCGGTGTTCGGCCCCATCGCCGCGCTGGACCTTCGTGGCTCCCCGGTGGCAGACCTGCGGGCTCCGCAGGGACCTGGACGGGGCGAAGCGGGCGTACGCGCCCAACGTTTGCGCTCGGAACACGTCGACAGGCGTCACCGCCGATCGGTTCGGACGGCCGGCGAGAACGGGTTGTCCCGAGCGACCGGGAGATTGTCGGAATCGGTTCTGTGAGGGACAGCACCAACTAGTGAAAGGGAGATCGATGAGCAGGTTCAACGAGCAGGAAGTCGCCTACCTGAAGGAACACGTCCTCGGTCGGCTCGCCACGACGGGTACGTCCGGCAAGCCGCATGTGGTGCCCATCAGTTACCACTTCGATCCCGAGCGCGAAGTGATCAAGATTGGGGGGCGCGTGCTGGAGGGGCGCGGACAGGAGCGGCTCTACATCCGGCACCTCAAGGTCAACCCGCAGGCGGCCTTGGTCGTCGACGACGTGGCAGAGGGGGAGACCTGGCAGCCGCGAGGGATCCTTATCAAGGGAGCAGCCGTCCTGCACACGGAGGGTGGTGAGGTGCTGGGGCCGGGTTTCGGTCCGAACTGGCTCGAGGTGGTGCCCGACTGGGTCACGTCCTGGAGCATCGATACCCCTAACTGAGTTGGCCTTTGACGTGACCGACGGGTCGCCGGTCGGCACCGTCCCCGAAGGAGGCGTTGCCGTGCTCCGCTGTCTGCCCCACGGGGCGAGCGAGATGCACCGATGTCCGCCGAACTGAAAACCGGAGAGACGACGGGAAGCGGCCCGCCTCACAGGCACGCGGTGCCGGGGCGGGCCGACGTGGCGTACGGCGGTCAGTGAACTCCCCGTCCCCACGGCCCTCGGCGGTACCGCGAAAGTCATCCACTCGACGTGTTCACGCCCTCGCAGGCGAACGGTTGTCCGGCGGACGTAGGTCAGTTGACCGGCTGGAGATCGGTCATCCGGCGCTGGAGGTCGAGGTTGAGGTCGGTGGTCGGCGGTCGGTAACTTTCCAAGCGAGCCCGAGCTTCCGCAGGCATTCAGCCGACGTCCTCTCCAAAACACCCACCTTTACCGGGACTCGGAGGCCGACCGGGTTGCCTGACCCGGCCACCTCGCGTTGTCGCCCCCGGCTTTCCGTCGCGTACGTCGGCCCCGTACGTCGGCCCCGCCTCAGGCGGTTGGCCGCTGTGCGGTCGAGCGCGGCGACGTGGTGCCTCTCGTAAGCGGCCTGTCTGGTCAACTGCTTGGGGAACTTACGGGCCGTAGGCCGTGGAGGACGGTGTCGACGATCTGTTCGGCCAGTCCGTCAGGGAGGTCGGGGTCGGGGCGTGCGAACGAGCGGATGAGCAGGGGGCCGACGAACAGGTCGATGGCCAGTTCCGCGTCGACGTCCGTACGAAGTTCCCCGTTCCTCTGACCTCGCCGGAGGATCTCCAGCCCGAGGTCGCGCCGCGGAGCGATCACGTCGGCATGGTAGGCGGCCCAGATCTTCGGGCTGCTTCTCATCTGGGCGTGCGCGTTGTGCAGGATCGCCGACGAGCGGCTGATCAGACTGCGTTGACGCAGTGATTCCAGCAGAACGACCAGGTCGTCCCGCAACGACGTCCCCGGGAGTTCGTGCTCGGCAGGCTCAGCGGCGCGCATGAGGTGGAGGAAGAGCTCCTCCTTGTCGCTCCAGCGGCGGTAGATGGCTGCCTTGCCGACGCCGGCGGTGCGGGCGATGCGCTCGACGGAGAGATCGGCCAACGGGACGCCGTCCTCGAGAAGCTTCATCACCCCCTCCAGGATGGCCTGTTCCACCGTCTCGCTGCGGGGACGACCGCGGTTGGGCCCGTGCGACGGCAGACGGCTGTCGGCACGACTCATGGGGTTCCATCCTCTCGCTCGCGGTGCGCCGACGTATGTCGCTCGGCTCGCGTGGGGATTCCGCCCCCGGAGCAACACTCACGTGTGTCTGATGACGTGCGTCCCGCGCCTTCTCATGTCAAGGGCTGGTTCAAGGTTCGGCTGTCGAGGGCAAGGGCGTCGGGATTCAGTTCCTCGACCAGACGGTAGAGCAACCGGTGAATGGTTTCCTTGTCGTCGGGAGCGAGCGGCGAGGTGGTCTCTCCTTCGATCCGCCGGGCGATGTTCGCGGCACGAGCGGCTGTCGAGTCTCCCTCGGCGGTCGCGTACAGGCGCATGCTGCGGCGGCTGGTCGGATGTGGCTCACGTCGCAGGAGTCCTCGCTCGATGAGCTGGCTCACCGCGGCTCCCATGGACTGGGCCGTGATGCCGGAACGACGCGCGATCTCCGCGGCGGACACCCCGGGCGTCCAGAGGACCTGCTGCAGAGCGTTGTGCTGAGCCAACGTGAGGTTCTCCGTGCGCAGCGCCCGCTCCAGTCGTCCGGCGATGATCTGGGAGAACTGCCAGGCGAGATATCCGGTGGTGGGGAACGCCGCGTCGGTCACGGCCGCAGTCTACGAGAGTGCGGTGTGCTGGTTGCGAGGGTGTTGCCCAAGGTTCGGTTGCCCCTTGCTGTCCTGCGGGTCGCCCGCGGGAATGGCGCTCGGCACGGCGCCAGGTCAGTTGACGGCCGCGCGGCGTGACCCGAGGGCATCACGCCAGTAGAGAACCGCAGCGGCAACCAGGATCCACGCCGCCAGGACGACGACGCCGGCGGTGAGACCGTCGTTGTTGAAGTGGGACAAGCCCTGGACGGCTCGTACGCCGACTCCCACCGGGAGGATCTCCGAGAACGGATGCAGCCAGTCCGGCAGGTAGGCGGTGGGCAGCGTGCCGCCGCTCGTGCTGTTGCCGAAGGTGAAGAGGACCACGGCGGCCAGCGACATCCCGGCCCTGCCGAAGACGCGCATGAACGCCATGGTCGCGCTGCCGACGGCTGCGGCCATCAGCGCGATGACCCCCGCGATGCCCAGGAAGGGTCCTGGCAGTGCCGCGAAGCCCAGGCTTCCGGCTATCACGGCCACCAGGACGCCGGCGAGGACGCTGAAGGAGGCCAGGCTGGCCAGCCTCCACCGGTACTCCAGCTGGGGGGCCATCTGGTACGTCATCATGCCGAACAGGAACCCGGCCAGGACGACGCCGAACCCGGCGTAGAACACCGACATACCGCGGGTGTCGCCCGCCGAAGCCGGGACGACGTCCCGCACGTCCAGCCGGTCACCGCTCGCCTTGGCGACACCGGAGAAGGCGCCGGTGACCGTCGAGGTCACCGAGGGGCCGTTGGCTCCGGCGTAGAGCAGTTCGGCGGACTTTGCGGGGCCGGTGACGTAGGCGGCGTACACCTTTCGGTCCTGCAGCGCGTGGCGAGCCGCATTCTCGTCGGCGTAGCGCTTCACCTCGAATCCGCCGGGCTGCCCGAGTTCCAGCCCACCGGTGATCTGCTCGAGTTGCTGGGTCGTCCCGACGACGGCGACCGCAAGGTCGTGAGGCCGCGGGGCGTGAAAGGCGGCCAGGAACACGCTGACAAAGATCGAGCCGATGGCCAGCACGATCGCGACCGGGAGCAGAACCCCCCTGACCCCAGTGGCGCCCTGCGGCGCTGGGGCGCTGTCCATCGCGTGGTGATGGGGTGTGTGACGCGGCTCGACGGAAGCAGCGGGTGATGTGGACATGAGAGAGGACTCTCCATCTCTGATAGTAAGGTGCCTGATAGTTCTATCATAGAAATATCAGGCACCTTACTATTGGAGTCGCTCATGAGCCGCACTCACGCAGATCCGTCCATGCGCACGGGCTACCTGGCATGGCAGATGGTGCATGTGATGGGAACGCGTCTGGAGAGGGCGCTGCGTTCGCTCGACCTCACAACCGCGCAGCACAACGCGCTGCAGCACGTCGTCTGGACGCCCGGTATCTCCACGGCGAAGGTCGCGCGGCGGACCGGCTTCACTCCCCAGTCCATGGGGGCCGCTGTCAACGCACTGGTGGACCGTGGCCTGATGGCCCGTCATGACCACCCTTCGAACCGTAGGACCGTCCAGTTGACCGCCACGGACAGCGGCGCGAAGCTCGCCGATCGGGCGCGGGAGGTGGTGGAGCGGCTCGACATGGAAGCGCTCGCGGTCCTCGACTCCGCCGAGCAGGTAGTCATTCATTCCCTGCTGCTCCGTGTGCTCGCCGAGCTCAATCACGATGCCTTGCCGTTCGTGCGTACTGGTGTCGGAGAGTGGCGCGAGTGTAAAGATGCTTGATGCAACAACAGTTGCTTGATGGTTATCCAAGGTGAATGCTTGGCACGGCAGCTCGCGCCGCTCCGCCGGTCTTGCCGGGTTGCACCGGGGCAGTCGACGTTCCTCCCGGGCCTGAGGGGCCAGTGGTGAGCAGTTGCCTGCCTGGGGCAACGGGCGCGACGCCCGTGAGCGGCAGGGCCATCGGTACGCCACTGGCAACCACCCGCGCCACCAATGAGGGAGAGCGGACATGTCCACCGAACGTCCCTTCCAAGCTGTGACAACCCCTGGCGAGTCCCCGACGCCGCCCAGCCGGCGTACCTTCATCGCCACGACCACCGCTGCCGGAGGAGCCGCGATGGCCGGCGGCCTGGTCGCGGGGCCGCCCGCGCTCGCCGCCGACGAATCGGTGGCCACCGAGGCACCGCCCGGCAGCCGTGTCTCGTTGACGGTCAATGGCGTCCGGCGCACCGTCACGATCGACAACCGCACCTCGCTGCTGGATCTACTGCGCGAGCATCTCGACCTGACCGGTTCGAAGAAGGGCTGCAACGCCGGTGCCTGCGGTGCCTGTACGGTCCTGGTCGACGGACGCCGGGTCAATTCCTGTCTGACACTGGCGGTGCGCCTGGAGGGCGCCGAGGTCACCACGATCGAGGGCCTGGCCAAGGGCGACCGGCTTCACCCCCTGCAACAGGCGTTCATCGACCAGGATGCCTTCCAGTGCGGCTTCTGCACCTCGGGGCAGATCGTGTCCGGCGTCGGGTGCATCCAGGAGGGTCACGCCGGCTCCACGGAGGAGATCCGGGAGTGGATGAGCGGCAACCTCTGCCGCTGCGGCTGCTACGTGAAGATCGAGCGGGCGGTCGAGCAGGCCGTCGGCCGGAAGTGAGGGCGGAACCCCGATGCATCCCTTCACCTACACCAAGGTCACGAACACGCGTGAGGCTCTCGACGCGGGTCTGCGCGGCGGGCGTTACATCGCCGGCGGTACCACGCTCGTCGACCTGATGCGGGAGACCGTCGAACGCCCCGGCTCGCTGGTCGACATCAGAGCCCTGCCGCTGCGCGAGGTCACCGTCACCAACAGCGGGGGCCTGCGCATCGGCGCCCTGGTCAGCATGGCCGAGGCCGCTGCCCACACCGCGGTGCGTGCCGCCTACCCGGTTGTCTCGCAGGCGCTGGAGCTGAGCGCGTCGGCACAGCTGCGGAACATGGCGACCATCGGCGGCAACATCATGCAGCGCACCCGGTGCACGTACTTCCGTGACGTGAGCGCCGCCTGCAACAAGCGCGACCCGGGCTCCGGTTGCGCGGCGCGGGACGGATTCAACCGCACCCACGCGGTCCTTGGCACTTCCGACCACTGCGTGGCCACGCACCCCTCCGACGTCGCCGTGGCCTTCGCGGCACTGGAGGCGACCGTGCACCTGCTGGGCCCGGACGGCGAACGCACGGTGCCCTTCGCCGACTTCCTCCTCCAGCCGGGCAGCACCCCGAATCGCGAACAGGCCCTCAAACGAGGCGAGTTGATCACCACTGTGGAGATCCCGGCCCACCCGCGCCCGCTGAAGTCCGGTTACCTGAAAGTGCGCGACCGGCAGTCCTACGAGTTCGCGCTCACCTCGGCGGCGGTCGCGCTGCACATCCGCGGCGGCGTCATCCGTGAGGCGAAGGTCGCCGCCGGCGGGGTGGGCACCGTGCCGTGGAAGCTGCCCGCCGTCGAGCGCCACCTCATCGGCGAACGCCCCTCCGACCGACTGTGGGCCGAGGCCGCCGAGCACGCGGCCGACGGGGCGCGCCCCCTCGCCCACAACGGCTTCAAGCCCGATCTGCTCAAACGCACCGTCGAACGCCAGTTGCGCACCGTGGGAGGCGCCAAATGAGCCAGCCACAGGCAGCAGTCGGTGCGGCGGTGCCCAGGGTCGACGCACGGCTGAGGGTGACCGGGCAAGCGAAGTACGCCGCCGACAACAGTCCCGACGGGGTTGTGCACGCGGTCATCGTGGAAAGCAGCATCGGGCGGGGCCGGATCACCGGCATCGACACCCGCGCCGCCGAAGCCGAGCCAGGCGTCCTCAAGGTGATCAGCCACCTCAACGCGCCCAAGCTGCCGCCCGTGGAAGGGCGGTTCCCGCCGGGCAAGCCGCTGCGCGCCTTTCAGGACGACCGGGTCCAGTTCTTCGGACAGCCCGTCGCGGTCGCGGTGGCGGCCACGCTGGAGATCGCACAGCACGCCGCGAGTCTGGTGAAGGTCTCCTACGCCGCCGAGACCTCCTCGACCGACCTGAGCGTCGCCGACGCCGCCGGAGAAACCCAGACCTATGCACGCGGCGACGCCGACCGGGCCCTGGACTCCGCCCCCGTCCGGCTGGAGACGACGTACCGGACGGCCCGCAACCACCACAACCCGATGGAACCGGCCGGCATCGTCGCTCACTGGGACGGCGACCGGCTGACCGTCTGGGAGAAGACCCAGTACGTGCAAGGCACCGTGTTCACCTTGTCCGGCGAGTTCGGTATCCCTCCGGACAACATCCGCGTCATCTCGCCGTTCGTCGGCGGAGCCTTCGGCAACGCCGCCCGTGCCTGGGTGCACTCCGTCATCGCGGCCATGGCCGCACGCGAAGTGAAACGCCCCGTGAAACTCGTCCTCACCCGCAGGCAGATGTACTTCACCGTGGGATACCGGCCCGCATACGAGTACGGACTGCGCCTGGGCGCCGACCGACGGGGCCGCCTGACCGCGTCGACGCACGACGTCCGCGCCGAGTCCTCCCGCTACGAGACGTACAGCGAAAGCGTTCTCGTCCCCGGCCAGATGCTCTACAGCACGCCCAACGTCCGCCAGGCGTATGACCACGTCCCGCTGGACGTGAGCACGCCGTGGTTCATGCGCGGCCCCGGCTACGCCAGCGGCGCCTACCCCGTCGAGTCGGCCATGGACGAACTCGCCCATGAACTGGGTGTGGACCCGATCGAGCTGCGCCTGCGCAACGAACCGGCCGACGACGAGTCCAGCGGCCTGCCGTTCTCCACCCGCCGCCTGCGCGAGTGCTACCGCACGGGCGCCCGTGAGTTCGGCTGGCACCGGCGCAACCCCAAGCCGCGCTCGACGCGTGACGGTGACTGGCTCATCGGCATGGGCATGGCCGCCGGCGTCTACGACACCATGCGCAGCCGGGCCCAGGCCTCGGTCCGGCTGGATGCCGACGGCACCGCCCTGGTGCAGTCCTCGACCAGCGACATGGGCCCCGGCACGGCCACGTCCATGTCCCAGGTCGCCGCCGACGCCCTCGGCCTGACCATGCGTCAGGTGACCTTCCGGCTCGGCGACTCCCTCCTGCCCCCGGCCCCCGTCCACGCCGGCTCGCAGACCATGGCCAGTGTCGGCTCCGCCGTCCAGGACGGCTGCGACAAGCTGCGGGGGCAGGCGATCACGCTCGCGGTCGACGACGAGGGGTCACCGCTGCACGGCGCCGACGCCGCCGATATCGTCGTACGAGGCGGTCGGCTGTACGTGAAGGGCGACCCCGCACGCGGGGAGACGTACCAGCGGCTCCTGGCGCGCAACGGCCGCACCCATCTCGAAGTGCTCGGTTCGTACGCCGGGGCGCCGGAACCAGAGAGGTTCTCCCTCTATGCCTACGCCGCGATCTTCGCCGAGGTGGCCGTCGACGCCCGTCTCGGCCTGGTACGGGTCCGGCGCATGCTCGGCGTCTACGACGCTGCCCGGATCGTCAACCCGCGACTCGCCGACAGTCAGGCCATCGGAGCCATGACCGGCGGGATCGGTCAGGCCCTCCTTGAGCACACGGTCACCGACCACCGCGACGGCAGGATCGTCAACGCCAACCTCGCCGACTACCTGGTGCCGACCCACGCCGACATGCCCGACCTGAAGGCGATCTTCATCGACGGGGAGGATTACGAAGCCGACCCCATCGGCGTCAAGGGGCTCGGGGAGGTCGTCATCGTCGGAGTGGCGCCCGCCATCGCCAACGCGGTGTTCAACGCCACCGGCCGCCGCATCCGCCAACTGCCCATCACCGCCGAAGCACTGCTCTGAGCCCCCGGGTGGCCGGTGTGCCCACCCGGTCACCTGGACCGTCCGGCGGCAGGACGCCACGCCGCCGGGCACCAGGGCCGTCGCCGCGGTTTCCTCCCCTAGGGCGCGGCGACGGCCCGCCGAGTCCCCCCACCTCACGGAAAGCCCTCCATGCTGAACATCGCGGACACGCTGTACGAGTGGTGCGGCGAGGCCCGCCCCTTCGCCCTCGCCACCGTCATCGACGTGAGAGGCAGCGCACCCCTGCCACCCGGCACCTCACTGGCCGTGGACGCCGACGGCAACGCGGTCGGCGGAGTCTCCGGCGGATGCGTCGAGGCAGCGGTGTACGAACTGGGCCGCCAGATACTGGCAGACCGCGCTGCACCCGCACGCGTTGCTTTCGGTTACTCCGACTCGGATGCCTTCGCCATCGGCCTGACCTGCGGCGGAGAGATCGACGTCCTGGTACAGCGCGTGGAGCCCGCTGCCATGCCCGCCCTCGCCGCCGCCCTCGATGCCGTGACCGCAGGGCGCCCGTCGGCCGTCGCCCATGTCGTCGAGGGCCCTGGTGAACTCGTCGGCCGTATGCTCCACGTCCCCGACGAGGGCGCCCACGACGGCACTCTCGGTGACGAGAGCGAGGACCGGGCGGTCGTGGCGCAGGCGCGTGCGTTCCTGCGGGCGGGCCGAACCGCCTTGACCGACGTCGGCGGCGGGGGAGGAGCAGAGAGCTCGGAGGACGGCACCTGCCCGCGCAAGCTCACCGTCCTCGTCCACGTCCACGCGCCCCGCCCGCGCATGCTGATCTTCGGGGCCGTCGACTTCGCCGCCGCCCTCAGCCAGGCCGGGAGTTTCCTCGGCTACCGGGTCACCGTCTGTGACGCCCGCCCGGTCTTCGCGACCACCGCCCGCTTCCCGCACGCCGACGAGGTCGTCACCGACTGGCCCCACCACTACCTCGCGGCCACCGAAGTCGACCCCCGCACCGCCATCTGCGTCCTCACCCACGACCCCAAGTTCGACATCCCGCTGCTGCGCCTGTCACTGACCCTCCCCGTCGCCTACGTCGGCGCCCTGGGCTCCCGACGCACCCACGAACGCCGCATCGACCTGCTGCGGGAGGCCGGCGTCCCCGAGGACCAACTGGCCCGCCTGAACTCCCCGATCGGCTTGGACCTCGGCGCCCGCACTCCCGAGGAGACCGCTGTCTCCATCACGTCGGAGATCATCGCCCACGCCCACCGCGGCACGGGCCGGCCCCTGTCGCACCGCCCCGGCCCCATCCACCGTCCCACGCAGCCTCTGCCCGGCCTGGCGACGGCGCCCTGACCCCCGCACAGATGCCGTCCGGCAGTCGAAGGGCGCCCGGTGCACCGAGTGGTGTGCGGTCGGTCATGCGCCGGGGTGGGCGTGGCCGGTCTGGTAGGCGATCACGACGAGTTGGGCGCGGTCGCGGACGCCGAGCTTGGTCATGATGCGGTTCACGTGGGTCTTGGCGGTCCAGGGCGAGACGTGGAGCTGTTCGGCGATGGCGTTGTTGGAGAGGCCGGCGGCCACGAGGACGAGTACTTGGCGCTCGCGTTCGGTAAGGCTCGTCAGTTCCGGGGCCGGAGCGCTCGTCCTGTCTGGTGTGGCCAGGTAGTGGGCGATGAGTGCCTTGGTCGCCATGGGTGACAGCAGCGCCTCTCCGTGGGCGATCAGCCGGATGGCGTCGAGGAGATAGGAGAGCTCGACGCCTTTTCCGAGGAATCCGCTGGCCCCGGCACGCAGCGCCTGGAAGACGTGCTCGTCGGCCTCGAAGGTCGTCAGGATCAGCACCCGTACGCCTGCGAGGTCCTCGTCCGCCGAGATGGCGCGCGTGGCGGCGAGGCCGTCCATGTCGGGCATCCGGATGTCCATCAGCACGACATCGGCAAGGGTGCTGCGGGCCAGTTCGACCGCCTCTTCGCCCGTCGCCGCCTCTCCGACGACCGACATGTCCGGCTCCGACTCGATGAGCATGCGGAAGCTGGTACGGACGAGGGCCTGGTCGTCGGCGAGCAGAACGCGGATGGTCATCGCTGCCTCCCCTTACCGACGGTCGCGCGCGGGACCGTGCCGGACGGCCAATCTGACGTGCGGGTGTCGGCCGGTGGTCCGGTCGCCGGCAGCGGTAGACGCACAGTGAGGCGAAAACGACCGTCGGCTTCTGCTCCGGCATGGAGGCTGCCGCCGACCGCATGGGCGCGCTCACGCATGCCGGTCAGCCCGTGTCCGGTACCCGTCGCGGCCGACGCCGGGTACGGGCCGGGGTGCAGGGGGTTGGTGATCCGGATGCACAGTTCGTCGGGTCCGTAGTCGACGACCAGGTCCGCCTCCGCGGTCGCGCCATGCTTGTGCACATTGGTCAGCCCCTCCTGGATGACGCGGTAGGCAGCCAGGCCGACGGCGGTCGGCAGGGGGCGCGGGTGGCCGGACTGCCGGTGGCGGATGCCCAGCCCGGCGGCAGCCAGCGATTCGAGGAGCCCTCCGAGGCGGGACAGGCCGGGCACCGGTTCGGTCGGCTGCGTCGCGTCCGTCTCGTCTCCGGACTGCCGGAGTACGTACAGCAGCGGGCCCAGTTCGTCCAGCACCGTGCGGCCGGCGTCACGGATGTGACCGAGCGCCACCTCGGCCTGATCCGGTCGGCCTCGAAGGAAGCGGCCGGCGACCCCTGCCTGAATGGTGATCAGGGCGATGTGGTGGGCGATCACGTCGTGGAGTTCCCGTGCGATGCGCAGCCGTTCCTCGGCGACTCGGCGGCGTGCCTCTTCTTCCTTGCTCTCCTCCGCCCGCAGCGCTCGCTCCTCCATGGCGGCGACGTAGTCGTGCCAGGTGCGTACGGCGCCCCCGACGGCGGCGAACATCCCGGTCCAGGCGAACACGGCGCCACCCTCCGGGCTGGAGGTCGAGTCCATCGCCCAGGTGATGACGGCGTACAGGGTGAGGGCCGTGCCCGAGACGGCGAACAACGCGGTCCGCCGACGGACCGTTCGGGCCACGGTGTAGACCGCGATCAACGCGGCGATCTTCAGCGACCGCGACGGATACGAGGCGAGGACGGTGAAGGCCACCTCCCCAAGAACTGCCAGCGCCAGGACGGGCAGCGGCGCCCGGCGGCGGGCCAGCAGAAGCAGGAACGCGGCCGCCGCGGCGACAGCGTCGGCGCCCGACGGCCGTACGCCGTCGGGCCACCGTCCCAACAGCAGAGGCACCAGGCCGATACCACCCACGAGTGTGGCGAGGGCGGCATCCACCAGGCGCGGGTGAGCGCCGGTCACCCGCGCCTGATGGATGCCGCCCTCGCCACACTCGAAGGCGTACGAGCGGGTTGGCGGTGTGCCCGCAGCAACCGGGGTCACGCGTCGCGTCGCTTGAGCAGGACGGCCGCACCGGCCAGGAGCACGAAGATGTAGCAGGCGAACACCGCGAGCCCAGATTCGGGTGACAGCGAGTCGCCAGTGGTCCGCACCGTCATGACCGCGTTCGCCGCGTTCGACGGCAGGTACGGGCCGATGGCGTCGTTCCAACTGCTCGGCAGCAACTGGATCAGGCCGGGCACCACGAACAGCGCGCCCACCACGAAGGTGATCGCTCCGGCGATGTTGCGCAGCAGGACGCCGACCGCCAGGCCGATCAGCCCGGCGCCGGTCAGGAGAAATCCCGTCACCACTCCAGGACGCACGGCGAAGCTCAACGCGTCGACCGCGAGTTTGTCCCCGTACCTCTTACTGAGGTTGTTCACCTCGATCACAATCCACCTCCGGGTCTGAGGCCTCAAGGTTCTTGCAAGGCAGCCGGTTATGGCGTCGCCCTACGGCGGCTACTGCCTGTACCACGACCGCAGTACGCCCTTGTCGGCGGCAGCGACCCTGGGGTGACGCTGGTCATCGCTCGTCGTGATCGAACGATTCATGCCTCCCGGACCACGTCGGCCACCTCGTCGAGCAGTGTCCTCAGATGTGCGGCCTTTCGGGGACCCAGCTTCTCGGCGATCTGTTGTTCGATGCCCACGATCACGGCATCGGCATCGCGCAGGGAGTCACGGCCCGCGTCTGTGAGGTGCAGCTCCTGCACATGCCGGTGGCGCGGATGCGGTCGGCGTTCCAGTTGGCCCCGCTCCTCCAGGCGGGCCACCTGGGAGGCCACTGCTTGCGGGGTGACGTTCAGGCGGCGGGCCAGTTCCGCACCGGTCAGGCCGGGATCGCTGTGGACGGAGATCAGCAGCGTGTACTGCGCGGCCGCGATACCCAGCGGTCGTAGCTGTTGATCCTTCCGGGCCTGAACTGCCCATTCCGCCCGCCGCAGAGCCCAGGTCACCCGGTCCTGTGCGTTGGCGGCGATCGGTCGCTCGTCATCGTGTGTCACGCCGCGAGAATACGGCATCTGGGTTGGCATAAAACAGCTGATATCTGTTAACCAGCTGAAGGTGCCTGGCAGACGACCTGGCTCCTCCGGTTCTCCCGGAGGGGCGCCAGTGCGCACCCCGACGGCCAATCGTCTGCCAATGGCACCTGGGGGTCAGTCCTCGCGCATCGTCTCGGTCACCCGGTTGAGCAGTGTCCGCAGCTGCGTGGTCTCCTTCGGGCCGAGATCATCGGTGATCTGCAGCTCGATGTCGGCGATCACTTTGTCGGCCGCGCTCAGCGACTCCCGCCCGGCGGTGGTGAGATGCAGCTCCTGCACGTGCCGGTGGCGCGGATGCTCGCGTCTCTCCAACTGTCCGCGGCTCTCCAGGCGCGCCACCAGTGAGGCGACGGCCTGGGGGGTCACGTTGAGACGGCGGGCCAGCTCGGCGCCGGTCAGTCCTGGCTCGTCGTGCACCGAGATCAGGAGCGTGTAGTGCGCGGCCGCCAACCCCAGCGGGCGCAGCCGCTGCTCCTTGAGTGTCTGTACTGCCAACTCAGCGCGGCGCAACGCCCAGGTCACCCGGTCAAGCGCGCCAAGCCCGATGGGCTCCTCTTCGTTTCGTATCACGGGAGAAGGATACGGCACTTCATAAGTATCAAGCGTTTGACAGTAGCCCAGCATTTGAATAACACTGATCCCCATGACTCGTACCAATGCACTGATTACTGGCGCCTCCTCCGGCATCGGCGCCGCCTACGCCCGTCTCCTGGCGGACGACCACGACCTCATCCTGGTCGCGCGACGTGCCGACAGGCTCGCCGACCTCGCTGAGGAGCTCCGCGCCCGTGGAGCGGCAGTCGAGGTGCTGCCCGCCGACCTCGCCTCCCACGACGGCATCGCCGCTGTCACCGCCCGTCTGGCCATCGGTGACGTACGCATGTTGATCAGCAACGCCGGTGCCGGCGGCTACGCCCCGCTCGTCGACGTCGACCCGGCCGACATCGAGAGCCTGCTCACTCTCAATGCCGTCGCTCCCATCCTGCTGGTCCGCGCCGCGCTTCCCGGAATGCTCGCGGCAGGGGAGGGCAGCGTCGTCACTGTCGCCTCGCTTCTCGCCTTCAGCGCGGGCAGCACCCTCGCCGTCCGTGGGGACGGCACGCCCCCGCAAGCCCCCCGGCGTACCCTCTATGTCGCTGCGAAGTCCGCCACCGTGGGCTTCACGCGCACACTCGCGGGCGAACTCGCCGACACCCCGATCCGTGTCCAGGTGGTGTGCCCCAGCATTGTGGCAACGGAGTGGAACGGTGGCGCCTCGCGTGGCAACCCCCGGGCCATGCTGCCTGAGGCCGTGGCCTCGGCCAGCCTGGCCGGTCTGCGTCTCGGTGAGACCGTCTGCGTCCCCGGTCTGGAAGAGCAGGACTCCGCTCTGGACGCACTGCTCGCCGCGGAGGCCGGTGTGATGGGGGGTGGCTTCCGGCCCGCTCTCGCGACTCGCTACATGGACTAGCGAACTCGGTCAGCCAAGAGGGTGGGCGGACGACAGGTTTCCTGTCGTCCACCCACCCTCTTGGCTTTGAGTCAATATGAGGTGCAGACCACTAATCGTTTTTTTCCTCGCTGTTGACTAGTTGGCATTCCATAACTAACTTGGCTCTCGTTCAAGAGAGAAGGGGTGGGCGAGGCCCACGACGCTACGCCGCTCAAGGGTTGTCGGCCTGGCGGCTCACCTGTCTGCTGAACCTGAGTGGTCGCACAGGCATGTACGCGACGTTGGATCGACGGGTGAGCGTCTGCCGTCGACGACTCCGCAGCCCTCGGCGATCCGAGCGGCCGGGCGACTACAGGGGCTATCCCACCGAGGTCGGGTTCGACGAGCCGGAGCCGACCTCGTTGCCTCCCGGCGGGGCGGGAGCCGACTCGGGTGGAAACCCGAGTCTCCGCATCTGCCGCCGACTGCAGGAGTTGGTCAGTCATGAGTAGCCCCGCAACCGCACCGCCCGGCACCCAGGACCACTTCGGCGTTCTGTGCGAGGTGGAAGACCGGGTGCTCAGGTTGTCCTCGGCGATCGTCCAGCACGCGAACCGCGTACGGGCCGCCCTCGACCTGGCCGGCTGAGCCGCAGGTATCACCAGCAATCAAACGCTTAATGCTGGCCCAACGCTTGATGAGTCAGTACCTGCAACCGCCGAACACCGCGTCCGCCACCCGCCGGCACCCTCGGGGGCTGTCCGGGTGCTGCCGGTCGCAAGAAAGTAGGAGAAGCCCATGAGTAACAACACTCCGACGATCACGCGTGATGGAGTCATCGGACAGGACGGCAGTGAGGTAATCACCGTAGATCAAGCCACTGGAGCCGAGTTCGCGCGATACCCCGTGGCAGGTAAGGAGGAGGCGGCCGCGGCTGTCGCTGCCGCCCGCTCTGTCGCCTCGGCCTGGTGGGACCTCGGATTCGAGGGCCGCGCGGAGCGGCTGCGCGCGTGGCGGCGGGAGATGGCCGTGAGCGGTGAGGAGGGCGCCGCACTCATCCACGCCGAGAACGGCAAGCCTCTCGACGAGGCCCGCGTGGAGGTGCTCGGGATTCTGGAGCACGTGCAGTACGCCATCGAGAACGCCGAGCGCGTGCTGGGACGCCGTGAGGTCCCCAGCAGCCGCACCGTGCCCAACCAGCGTGCGTGGGTCGAATACCAGCCCTACGGCGTCGTCGGTGTCATCGGCCCATGGAACTTCCCCCTGCTCACGCCCGGGGCCATCCTCATCGAGGCGATCGCGGCCGGAAACGCCGCCATCCTCAAGCCCAGCCAGATCACGCCCGGCATCGGGGAGTGGCTCGTCCGGTCCTGGCAGCGGGCTGTTGCGGACCTTCCCTCCGTCCTGCAGAACCTGAACGGGTTCGGGGCGACGGGCGGGGCGCTCATCGAGGCGGGCCTGAACAAGCTCGCCTTCACCGGCAGTGTCACCACGGGCAAGACCGTGGCCGCCCAGTGCGCGCAGACCCTGACCCCCGTTCTGCTGGAACTGGGAGGAAAGGACGGCGTCGTCGTGGCCGAGGACGCCGACCTGGACGAAGCCGCCCGCCATGTCGTCTGGGGCGCCATGCAGAACACCGGACACGGCTGCATCAGTCTCGAAGTGGCCTACGTTGTCGAGTCGGTTCACGACGAGTTCGTCGAGAAGGTCAGCGAGCTTGCCAAGCAGGTCCGCGTCGGCAGCGGCGAAGACGCGGAGATCGGGCCGGTTCCCCTGCCCACCCAGATCCCGATCATCCGGGAGCACATCCGGGACGCTCTCGAGCGCGGCGCGACAGCCACCGTCGGCGGCCTCGATGCGGTGGGCGACCGCTATGTCACCCCCACCGTCCTCGTCGGCGTGACCCCCGACGCCCTCGCGGTGACGGAGGAGACGTTCGGTCCGACACTGGCCGTCGTCAAGGTGGCCGACACCGGGGAGGCCATCGCTCACATCAACGCCTCCCGGTACGGACTGGGCAGTGCCGTCTTCAGCCGCGACAGCGGCGAAGCCATCGCCCGTCAACTCCGCGTCGGAATGACGAGCGTCAACGACGCCCTGGTGTTCTCCATCAACCCCGCAGTGCCCTTCGGCGGTCGTGGCGACAGCGGTTACGGGCGCAAGCAGGGCGAGGAAGGACTCCGGGAGTTCGCCTACCCGCACTCCTTCACCGCCAAGACGGGCCCCGCTCAGTTCTCGGCCAGTACCTTCGGCAGGCCTGCGGGCGCGATGGCGGGAGCCCTCGCCGGCGTGCGCGACAGGATCCTGGCCGAGGGCGACAAGAACAGCGCCTGACCAACCGGCCGGCGGCCAGAAGCGCCGGTCCGGTCCGGCATTCGTCCCCGTCACCAGACAGGTCGCCGACTGACGGCACTGGGTCCGAGAGTGCGGCGCCCACCTCGGACCCGGTCGCCGGACACAGCCGTCGACAGTGCGAGCCGACCACAACAGCCGGTGCCCCACTGGGGAACGACGCGCACCTTCGCGGAGCGCGACATCGATTGGTACGTCCCGACAACCACCGCACCACCATCAAGGGAGAGCGGACATGTCCGACGAACGTCCTTTCCAAGCTGTGACTCCACCGGCCGAGCCCCCGACCGCAGCCACCCGTCGAAGATTCCTCGCTGCTACCGCCGCTGCCTCAGGAGCCGCTGTGGCCGGCGGCCTGGTCGCGGGACAACCCGCGCTCGCCGCCGAGTCGGCGCCCGGCAGCGGTGCCTCCACGACGGTCGGCGTCTCGAAAGACCATCGCAGCGCCAAAAAGGAGAAAAAGATGCGCATCGTGGCCGTGGAAGAAGCATTCTCCGTTCCGGGAGCCATCCGGCAGGAGGCAGCGATCCGTCAGCGCTTGGAGGCAACGGACGCGACCAAGCAGGAGTGGTTCCGGCGCCTGGACGACATGACCGAGCTGCGGCTGGCGGACATGGACGCCAACGGCGTCGACATGCAGGTCCTCTCGTATTCCACGCCGGGTCTGGAAGTGATCGAGGATCCCGCGGAGGCGGTGGCCGTCGCGCGGCGGGTCAACGACCATCTGGCCAAGGCGGTCGCCGACCATCCGAAGCGGTTCGCGGGCTTCGCGGTCCTTCCGCTGCAGGACCCGAAGGCCGCGGTCGTGGAGCTGCGCCGGGCGGTGAAGGAGCTCGGGCTCAAGGGTGTGCTGTACAACGACCATGTGCGGGGGCATTACCTGGACGAGCCGCAGTTCAGGCCCGTATGGGCCGAGCTGGAGCGCCTCGGCGTGACGCTGTATCTGCATCCGGCTGTCATTCCGGCCGACAACTGGCGTGTCTTCGACGGGTATCCCGTGCTGGTCGGGCCGTCCTGGGGCTGGACCGCGACGGTGGGCGCCCATGCGCTCCGGCTGATCTACGGCGGCGTGTTCGACGAGTTCCCGGGCGCGTCAGTGACGTTGGGACACATGGGCGAGCTGCTGCCGTTCCAGATGGCCCGGCTCGACAGCCGCTACCCCGCCCAAGTGCCGGTTGAGCGGAGGGTGCAGCACCTGCCCTCGTACTACCTGCGCAACAACGTGTACGCCACCACCAGCGGAGTCATGTCCCATGCCGCGTTGCTGGGAGCCGTCCATGCCGTCGGTGTCGACCGGGTGCTGTTCTCCATCGACTATCCGTTCGAGTCCAGCGCCGAGGCGGTGGCGTTCCTGCGTTCCGCACCGTACGCACCGGCCGACATCGCGCGCATCGCACACGGCAATGCCGAGCGAATCCTGGGACTGTGAACCAGCAGCGACGACGTGTCCCCGCGGTCCTTCCGTCCGCAGTGCGACGAGAGGGGAGGGGCGAGATGACGGTGCCGCACGCGGCAGCCGTTCAGAGTCCCTGACCGATGTCCCGCACGGCTGCCAGCAAGGGACGGGACAACGCCGCCAGGCTCGCGCGGGTGCACCGGACCGACGGAGCCGCGACCGCCACGGCGGCCACGGCGGTGCCCGTGCGATCGCGCACACACGCACCGACGGCGTGCACTCCGCGCTCGCTCTCCTGCAGGTTGATCGCGTAGCCGTCCCGTCGTACCGCCACCAGCTCGTTGAACAGGCGCTCCACGTCGGCGGAGGCGTCGGCCCGCTCTCCGGGGAGCCCGTTGGGGTAGAGGGCCCGGAGCCGGTCCGCCGGCAGGGCCGCGAGCATGGCCTTGCCGCCCGAGGTCACGTGGGCGGGCAGGAGTGTGCCGGTGCGGTAGCTGACCCGCAGCGCCTGGGGGCCCTCCACGCCGTCCAGGAAGCGGGCTCCGTTGCCGTCGAGCACCATCAGGTGGGTCGTCTCACGGACGGCGTCCGCCAGCCGTTGAAGGTGAGGGTGGGCGACGGTGATCAGGTCCGGGGGAGGGGCGGCCTGGCTTCCCCTGATCGCCTGCAGAGCGGGCCCCGGCCGATACACCTTGTGGCGGTCCTGCACCGCGAACCCCTCGAAGACGAGCATCGCCAGGATCCGGTGCGCGGTCGAGCGCGCGACGCCCAGCCGGTCCGCGACGTCCATCACCCGCAGTTCGTCGAGCTCGTGCAGCAGCCGGACCACGCGCAGGGCGTTGCCCGCGGCGCTCACCGGATACGAAGGGCTGGGCGAAGGACGAGCTGAATTCTCCATAGAGGAATTCTACCCTTCATGGATTCCGCTGGGGGGAAACGGCGGCGTAGCGTCAGGACCAGCGCGGAACGATGCGCGCTTCTTCTGGCGGTCGCCGAACACACGACCTGGAGGTCTCCGTGACCGATACCACCAGCGAACAGACCGAGCGCAAGCTGCTCGACGAGCTGTACGCGGACTTCGAGGACGCGGGTCTGATCCCGCTGTGGACGCAGGTGGACGGCCTCATGCCGATGTCGCCGCAGCCCGCCGCGGTACCGCACCTGTGGCGGTGGACGGAGCTGCTGCCCATCGCGCAGCGCTCCGGAGAGCTCGTACCGGTGGGGCGTGGCGGCGAGCGCCGCGCCATGGCACTGTCCAACCCCGGTCTCCCGGGCCTTCCCTTCGCCACCCCGACCCTGTGGACCGCGATCCAGTACCTGGGGCCGCGCGAGGTCGCCCCCTCGCACCGGCACAGCCAGGGGGCCTTCCGGTTCGTTCTCGAAGGCGAGGGCGTGTGGACCAACGTCGACGGTGATGCGGTCGCGATGCGGCGGGGTGACCTGCTGCTCACGCCGAGTTGGGCCTTCCACGAGCACCAGAACGTCACCGACAAGCCGATGGCCTGGCTCGACGGACTCGACATCCCCCTGGTCTCCAAACTGGACGCGGGCTTCTTCGAGTTCGGCCCCGACGAACTCTCCACCCGCGAAACCCCCGAACGCTCGCGCGGCGAGCGACTGTGGGGCCGGCCCGGGCTGCGCCCGATCAGTCAGCCCGACCAGCCCAACTCCCCGCTGGGCGCCTACCGCTGGGAGCACACCGACGCCGCGCTGACCGCCCAGCTGGAGCTGGAGGACGAAGGCGTACCCGGCGTGCTCGAGCCCGGGCACGCCGGAGTCCGCTTCTCCAACCCGACCACCGGCAGGGACGCTCTGGTCACGATGCGCACCGAGATGCGCCGACTGCGGGCCGGTACACAGACCGCCTCCGTGCGTTCGGTCGGCTCCGCGGTCTGGCAGGTGTTCGAGGGTGAGGCGGTCGCCCGTGTCGGCGACAAGGTCTTCGAGATCGCCACGGGAGACCTGTTCGTCGTCCCGTCCTGGT
Organism: Streptomyces sp. NBC_00576; assembly: GCF_036345175.1. Taxonomy (NCBI): domain Bacteria; kingdom Bacillati; phylum Actinomycetota; class Actinomycetes; order Kitasatosporales; family Streptomycetaceae; genus Streptomyces; species Streptomyces sp. NBC_00576. The sequence goes on from NZ_CP107780.1 coordinate 10,213,457, forward strand.
GCGAGGTCTCGCTGTCCGCCCGCACTCAGGTCGACCTGTTCCGTTTCAGCGACGAGCCCGTCTACGAAGCCCTGGGACTCGCCCGTACCTCCCGAGGAGAACACAAGTGAAGCTCGCCACCATCCGGGTCAACGGCACCACCCGTGCCGTCCGTGTCGACGAGGGCAAGGCGGTGGACCTCGGGGAGACCGACCTGGTGACCTTCCTGCGCCACGGCGACTGGGCGGCACGTGCCGCGGACGCCGACGGCGAAACGTACGAAGGCGCCCTGGACTACGCCCCCGTCGTCGTCGCGCCGGAGAAGGTCGTGTGTGTCGGCCTCAACTACCGCACCCACATTCTGGAGATGGGGCGCGAGCTTCCCTCGCACCCCACGCTGTTCTCCAAGTTCGCGCGGGCACTGGTCGGCGCGTACGACGACGTGACCCTGCCCGCCGCGTCCGCGCAGATGGACTGGGAGGCCGAACTCGCCGTCGTCATCGGGGCCGAGGTCCGGCACGCCGACCCGGAGCGGGCACGAGCGGCGATCGCCGGGTACACCGTGCTGAACGACGTCACCGCCCGGGACTGGCAGTACCGCACCACCCAGTGGGACCAGGGCAAGACGTTCGAGGCCACCACCCCCATCGGACCGTGGCTGGTGACCGCCGACGACCCGGCGGTGTCCGCCCAGGGCCTGAGTCTGACCTGTGAAGTCGATGGCGACACGGTCCAGAAGGCCGACACCGGTGACCTCGTCTTCGACCCGGCAACGCTGGTCGCGTACCTGTCCGAGATCATCACTCTGGTGCCCGGCGACGTGATCGCCACAGGTACTCCGGGCGGAGTCGGCCACGCCCGCAAGCCCGCCCGCTATCTGCAGGACGGTTCGGCCCTCGTCACCCGGATCGAGGGGATCGGCGAGTGCAGCAACACCTGTCGCCGGGAGACACGCTGAGCGCACGCCCGGCCGCGACGCTGGAGTGGGCGGCCAAGGGTACGGCGGCCTTCGAAGCCGCCGTGCACTGGCTGACCGGCTCGGGGCTCACCAGGCCCTCGTACCTGCCGGGCTGGAGCAGGGCCCATGTCGTCGCCCATGTCGCCCGCAATGCCGACGCCCTCGTCAACCTGCTGACCTGGGCGCGGACAGGTGTCGAGACGCCCATGTACGCAAGCGGCGACCAGCGTGCGCGCGAGATCGAGGAAGGTGCCCGGCGGCCGGCCGAGGAACTGCGTGCTGACCTGCTCGCGGCCGACGGCCGTCTCGCCGGGGAACTCGCCGCACTGCCGGACGAGTGCTGGGAAGCGACCGTCCGCACCGCGCGAGGCCGTGAGGTGCCCGTCTCTCAGGTGCCCTGGATGCGAGTGCGCGAGGTGTGGGTCCACACCGTCGACCTGAACATCACCACCTTCGACGATGTCCCGCACGAGGTGTGCGCGGCGCTGGTCGACGACGTCGCCGCCGCTTTCCGGGCCCGCCCGGACTGTCCTCCCGTCGAGCTACGGCTCGAGGGCGATGTCCGCACCTGGCCCCTGGGCGCGCCCGGCAGCGCGGAGCCTGTCGTGGTGAGAGGTGACCTCCCCAGCCTGGCCGCCTACGCGACCGGACGCCCTGTGCCCGGCCCTCTGTATCCCGTCGGCGGGGAATCCCCGCCGAAGCTGCCCGCGTGGCTGTGAGCGCGAAGGAAAGATGATGAAAGTAGCCTGCATCGGCGCAGGTCCCGGAGGACTGTTCTTCGCGACGCTGCTCAAGCGGAGCCGGCCCGGCGCCGAGGTCGTGGTCTTCGAACGCAGCGGCCCCGACGACACGTTCGGCTTCGGAGTGGTCTTCTCCGACGCCACCCTCGACGCCATCGACGCCGCCGACCCCGTCCTCAGCGAGGCGCTGGAGAAGCACGGCCGGCACTGGGACGACATCGAGGTCCGGGTGCACGGTGCGCGGGAGCGCGTCGGCGGCATGGGCATGGCCGCTGTCGTACGCAAGACGCTGCTGAGCCTGTTGCAGGAACGGGCTCGCGCCGAGGGCGTTCGGATGCGCTTCCAGCACGAGATCCGTGATCCCGCCGAGCTGGACGACTTCGACCTGGTCGTCGTCTGCGACGGCGCCAACAGCCGCTTCCGCACGGTGTTCGCCGACGACTTCGGACCGACGGCGGACGTGGCGAGCGCGAAGTTCGTCTGGTTCGGCACCTCGTACATGTTCGACGGGCTCACCTTCGTCCACCAGGACGGCCCGCACGGTGTCTTCGCCGCCCACGCCTATCCGATCGGCGACTCGCTGAGCACTTTCATCGTCGAGACCGACGCCGACTCCTGGGCCAGGGCCGGACTCGACACCTTCGATCCCTCGACGCCGCCGGGCCCGAGCGACGAGAAGACCAAGACCTACCTGGAGAACCTCTTCCGCGAGCAGATCGACGGGCACCCGCTGGTCGGCAACAACTCCCGCTGGGCCAACTTCGCCACCCGCAGGGCCAGTTCGTGGCGGCGTGGGAAGTGGGTGCTGCTGGGCGACGCGGCGCACACCGCGCACTTCTCCGTCGGTTCCGGAACCAAGATGGCCATGGAGGACGCCGTCGCGCTCGCCGAGGCCCTGGAGGAGTCACCGCACAGCCTGCCGGAGGCACTCGATGCCTACGAGTCGCGCCGCCGCCCCAAGGTCGAGAAGATCCAGGACTCGGCGCGGCCCAGCCTGTCGTGGTGGGAGCACTTCGGCCGCTACGTCCGCTCGTTCGACGATCCGACGCAGTTCGCCTTCCACTTCCTCACCCGCAGCATCTCCCGCGGCAAACTCGTCGTGCGTGACGCGGCGTACGTGGGCCGCGTCGACGGATGGTGGCGCGAACACCACGAGACAACGCCCCTGGAGACACCTTTCCGTAGTGGGACGTTCCGGCTGCCCTCGCGCCGCGTGGCAGTCGGCGACGACCTCCTGACCGGGACGGACGGCACCGACATCCCGATGGCACCCTTCGGCGGTCAGCCGTCCGGGGCGGGTGTGTGGATCGACGCCCCTGACACCGAGGAGGGCCTGCCGCTCGCCCTCGATCAGGTGCGTGAGACGGCGGAATCGGGCGCCCCGCTCGTCGGCGTACGCGGTGGTACGGCGCTGACCCGCGTACTGGTCGCCGAGGAGGCCCGACTCGCGCACGGCCTGCCCGCAGCGGTCATCGGCGCGTACGACGACGACAGCGCGACCACCCTCCTGCTGTCCGGGCGGGCCGACCTCGTCGGAGGCACCAAGTGACCGCTCTCGACCCACTGTTCGCACCCCGAGCCATCGCCGTTCTCGGTGCTTCCGCCACACCCGGAAAGCTCGGCGCGGCGATGACCGACTCGCTCGCCTCGTTCCCCGGACCGGTGCTGAAGGTCAACGCCGGTCGGCCGGATCCCGATCGGGGCTTCTTCCCGACCGTCGCCGAGGCCGCCGCGGCCCATGGCATCGCACCCGACCTGGTGGTGTCCTGTATTCCGGCCATCGCCACCGCCGGGGCCGTCCGCGACGCGGCGAACGCCGGAGCCCGCGCGGCCCTCGTGTGCGCCGGCGGTTTCGCCGAATCCGGCGACGATGGCGCGCTGCACCAACAGGCCCTGGCCGAAGTGGTGCGGGACACCGGCATCCGTGTCCTCGGGCCGAACACCTCGGGCTTCCTCGCCCCGCACCGACGGCTGACGGCGAGTTTCGTCCCGGGCGTGGCCGATCTGGAAGCGGGTCCGGTGGCGGTGGTGGCCGCAAGCGGCGGCGTGAACCACGCACTGGCCTTTGCCTTTGCCGAGGCCGGCGTCGGTCTGCGTCTGGGGGTCGGGCTGGGCAACAGCCTGGACGTCACCCAGGCCGACGTCCTGCTACACCTCGCCGAGGACGACGGCGTACGGGCCGTCGCCCTGCACGTGGAGACCGCCGCGGAAGGCCGCCGTCTCACCGAGGCCGTACGCCGCCTGACCGGCCGGATCCCCGTCGTGGCCCTGGTCGTCGGACGCAGCGACATCGGCGACTTCGCCCGCTCCCACACCGGCGCCCTGGCCACCTCCTGGCGCGTCACCAGAACAGCGTTGCGCCAGGCCGGAGCCGTCCTCGTCGACGACGAACGCGACCTCGTCGACGCCGTCACCGCGCTCAGCCGCGTACGGCTCCCCGCCCATCCACGCCCAGGCATCGGCCTGGTCACGGCACAGGCCGGACCCGGACTGCTGCTCACCGACGACCTGCGCTTCCACGGCTTGCAGGTCCCGCCCCTGGTCGAACGGACGGTGAAGGAACTGCGCGAGCTGCTCCCCGCCCTCACCTACCTGAACAACCCCGTCGACACCGGCCGCCCCTCGCCCGCGCTCACCCAGATCGTGGAGCGGGTCTCTCAGGACCCGGGCATCGACGTCACGGCCGTGTACGGACTGCTGGAGCCCACAGCCGTGGATCTTTCGGGCGCACTGGCCACCGCCCGCACCGCCACCCCGCTCGTCGCCGTCGTCGGCGGACCCGCGGAACAGGCGCGGCAGGCCCGCCGGGAACTCGGCGCGGCCGGCATTCCCTGTGCGGCCACGCCGGCCTCGGGATCGGTCATGATCCGCGCGCTCGTCGAGGACGCGGTCTCCCGAGCCCGCCTGCAGGCCGCCGACGTCACCGCGCCCGGTGCACCCACCCTGCCGCTGCCGGGACCGGTCGACGAGCACACCGCCAAGAGTGTCCTCGCGGACCTGGGCATCCGTACGCCCGTACGGCGCGTGTGCGCCGACCCCGCAGCGGCGCACGCCGCTCTCGACGAGCTCGGCGGACCGGTCGTCGTGAAGATCCTCGACGCGGAGATCCTGCACAAGACGGAAGTCGGCGGGGTCCAGGTCGGCATCCGCAGCCACGAAGACCTCGACGACGCCCTCGCCCGCATGCCGGCAAGCCCTGCACTGCTGGTGGAACAGATGGCTCCCGCGGGACCCGAACTCATCGTCGGAGTACGCCGCGACCCGGTGTTCGGCCCCGTGCTGGCTCTGGGCGCCGGGGGAACCGCCGCCGAAATCCTCGGCGACGTCTCCCTGCGCCTCGCGCCCCTGTCCGCACACGAGGCCGACGCCATGCTCGACGAGCTCGCCACCCGCGAGAAGTTCCTCGGCGCACGCGGCGCCACCCCGGTCGACCGTACGCGGCTCACCCACGTGCTGCTCGCCCTTGCCTCCCTCGCCACCGAAAACGCCGTGGCCGAGTGCGAGATCAACCCTTTGCGCATCCTGCCCGACGGCGACGTCGTCGCACTGGACGCCGTGCTGCTCCTGCGTGACCCATGGGATCAAGGAGGATCCGACGATGCGTGAGGGATTCGTCCCCTGGCCCGAAGAAGCGGCCGACCGCTACCGCGAGGCGGGATACTGGCGAGGCCGGCCGCTGGGCGCGTACCTCCACGAATGGGCCGAGACCCACGGCGACACGGTGGCCGTCGTGGACGGCGCCACCCGCCTGACCTACCGTCAACTCGTCGATCGTACGGACGCGTTGGCGTGCCGTCTGCTGGACTCCGGCCTCAGCCCCGGCGACGCGATGCTCGTCCAGCTGCCCAACGGCTGGGAGTTCGTCACGCTCACCCTGGCCTGTCTGCGGGCCGGGATCGCCCCCGTGATGGCGCTGCCCGCACACCGGGGCCATGAACTGCGTTACCTGGCCGCACACGCCGAGGTCACCTCGATCGCCGTACCGGACCGGCTGGGCGACTTCGACCACCAGGCACTGGGGCAGGAGGTCGCCGAACTCACGCCGAGCGTACGGCTGTTGCTCGTCGCGGGTGACACGGTCGGTACCGATGCCACGGATCTGCGCGCCCTGGCCGAGCCGGCCGCCGACCCGGCCGCCGCACGGGCCCGGCTCGACCTGATCGCCCCGGACAGTAGCGACATCGCCGTCTTCCTGCTCTCCGGCGGTACGACAGGACTGCCGAAGCTCATCACCCGCACCCACGACGACTACGAGTACAACGCGCGCCGCAGCGCCGAAGTGTGCGGCCTCGACTCCGACACCGTCTACCTGGTGTCACTGCCCGCCGGGCACAACTTCCCCCTGGCCTGCCCAGGCATCCTGGGCACCCTCATGAACGGTGGCCGGGTGGTCCTGGCGCGTACCCCGGACCCCGACAAAGTGCTGCCCCTCATGGCAGCCGAGGGCGTGACGGCCACCGCCGCCGTGCCGGCCGTCGTCCAGCGCTGGATCGACGCCGTGGCCTCCGGCCGCCACCCCGCTCCGCCCGCGCTACGGCTGTTGCAGGTCGGTGGCGCCCGCCTCGCGCCGGAGGTCGCCCGCCGCGTCGAACCCGTGCTCGGCGCCACGCTCCAGCAGGTGTTCGGCATGGCAGAGGGGCTGCTGAACTACACGCGCCCCGACGACCCCGACGACATCAGGATCGAAACCCAGGGGCGCCCCATGTCTCCGGACGACGAGATCCTCGTCGTCGACGCCTCCGACAACCCGGTCCCGCCCGGCGGGATGGGCGCTCTGCTCACCCGGGGCCCGTACTCCCCACGTGGTTACTACCGGGCGGACGAGCACAACGCCCGCGCGTTCACCCCCGACGGCTGGTACCGCACCGGCGACATCGTCCGGGTGCACCCCTCGGGCAACCTCGTCGTCGAGGGACGCGACAAGGACATGATCAACCGGGGCGGCGAGAAGATCTCCGCGGAGGAGGTGGAGAACCTCATCTACCGCCTGCCCGGTGTCGCCCGCGTCGCCGCCGTCGCGAAGGCCGACCCCGACCTGGGGGAGCGGGTGTGCGCGGTCGTGGTCGTCGAACCGGGGGCCCACCTGAGCCTCGAATCGGTTCGTGCGGCCCTCACCGCCATGCAGGTGGCCCGCTACAAACTCCCCGAAGACCTGCTGGTCGTGGACGAGTTGCCGCTGACGAAGGTCGGCAAGATCGACAAGAAGCGTCTGCGGGAAGTCGTCCGTGACGGGGCAGACTCCGTCGAGGCGGTGTGACAGGGTTCGCCGCTGCGGAAGGCGGGCCGATGACGTTGCGGTGATGCGCCTGCCTCGCCGGGGGGAGTCAAAGCTGCTTTGCCGGCCTTCTGGCGGTACCTGGGGAAACAGCTCCAGGTACCGCCATCACCGTCGCCCTGTCCCGACCGTCGGACCAGCCAGGGGAAGTGCCCCTCCTGATGACCAGCCTCATGTGTCCTCGCGTACGTCCTGCCGCTGAGTTCTTCTCTGCGCGGACCAGGCCGAGCACTTCGAGCACCGGCCGGTCGGTCAGCGGGAACAGATCGGCGTCATCGGCGCGAGCCGACGGCTGACCAGGGACGACAGGTCGCCACACGTCGAGTGCGTGGCGAACTGCAGCCCGGAATCGGGGCGCGGCCGTCATTCCCCTTCGCAGACGCCCTCGACGGCGAGCTTCTGGTAAAGGTGGGGGTAGGCAATGGTGCCGTCAGGGTAGCCCTCCACGTAGGAGGCGAACTCCGGCATGCCGAGCGCTGCACGGAGGTGTTCGGTGGATTTCCAGACCGCGATGTTGGTGAACTGCCGGCTGCCGCCGATGCCCCGGTACAGCTGCACGGAGAGGAGGCTCCCCGACTTCTTCAGGTACTCCGCGTCGGCCGTCCAGGCGGCCACCACCTCGTCCTCCTTGCCTTCCGGGGCGACCAACGTGTTGATGACGGTGACCGGGCCGACCTTCTCCTTCTGCTGGTCGTGGACGTGGGTGGACTCGTCGAGCTGGCCGAACTTGAGCATGATTCCTCCAGGAAATCGAGGCGGAAGTGGGTCTGCCGATCCACAGGGAATCAAGTGATCCGGGACCGGGAGGCGGCCCGTCCGCGTATTGGTGAGTCGTGATCAATGGGGGCCGCGGGAGGGGCTACGCCGATGACCGCCGCGTGGCCCCTCCCGTGATGTGCGTTCAGGCGTTGTGCTTGCCGAGGAAGTCGGTCATGAGCTGCAGCCACTCCTCGGTCCGCTCCAGCATCGGCAGGTGGCCGGTGGCGATTTCCGCGAGCTGGGCGCCGGGGATGCTCTCGGCGAGCTGGCGGTGCAGGGCGGTGGAGGTGAGCCGGTCGTCGGTGGTCGACACGACCAGGGTGGGGACCTTGATGCCGGCGAGGTCGTCGCGGACGTCGACCTCGCCGACGAGGTCGGTCTGTTCGGCGCTGCCGTCGGCGATGGAGGCGGCGGTGTAGCCGAGGGTCTGCTGCAGTTGCTCGGCCGGCATCGACTCCAGTGCCTGGGTGCCGAGGGCCATCATGAGGAGGAATTCGGCGAGCAGTTCGCGGTTGCCGGACGCGGCGATCTTGCTCTGTATCGAGGAGGCGAGTGCGAGCCGGTTGTCGCGGTGCGGGAAAGAGGCGGTCAGGACGAGCGCGGTGACGCGCTCGGGGTGGCGGGCGGCGGCGCGGATGGCGACCGGGCCGCCGAGGGAGTAGCCCGACACCGCGAAGCGGTCGAGGCCCTCCGCGTCGGCGGCGGCGACGAGCTGGTCGGCGAGGTCGTCGACGGAGAGCGGGGTCGTGGAGCGGGGCGTCTCGCCGCTGCCGGGGTAGTCGATACCGACGACGGTGTGTCGGGCGGCGAGTCCTTCCAGGACGGGGCCGTAGGTGCCGGCCAGGCTGCTGCCGGCGCCGTGGGCGAGGAGCAGACCGGGGCCGGAGCCGAGGCGAGTACGGGCGAACGTGGGCTCGAGCAGATTCTGAGATGACATGGCCGTCTACCTTTCACAGACACCGACACGCAAGGAATCATCCAGTGCGTGTGATTGCTCTTCATTTGTATCACACGCAACGTATGATTCAAGCTGTGACGTCAATCACACCTGCCGTATGATTTGCCGATAGGGTGGTGGCATGAACGAGCCTCCCCACAGACGTCAGCCGACTGCGAGCAACCCGCGCGTGCAGCGCACCCGCAACCGCGTGCTGGCCGTCGCGCGAGAACTGCTGCCCCAGGTCGGACCGGCCGGGCTGACCTATGCTCTGCTGGCCGAACGGGCGGAGGTCACCCGTCAGACCCTCTACCGGCACTGGCCCAACCGGGCCGCACTGCTCTTCGACCTCGTCCTCGAAGGCCCCGACCTCGGCAACTACCCCGAACCGGGCACCGACGTGGGCGCCGTGGCCACCGCCTGGCTGAAGAGCCTGCGTGCCGGGGTCAGCGTGCCGGCCGTGCGAACCGCGGCTCTGGCCGTCACCGCCCAGGCCGACCACGACCCCGACAGCGCCAGGGCACTCGTCCGCATCGGCGAGGACCGCTACATCGGCTTCAACAGGCTGCTGGAGCCTTCGGGCATCCAGATCAGCGACGACGAGTTCACCCTGCTGTACGGGCCCGTCCTCGCCCGGCTCTTCCTCGACCGCGGCCAGGTCACCGACGCCTTCATCGATGCCGTCGTGGCCCAGTGGCTCACCATGCTCCAGCGCGCCGGCGCACCGCAGGACTCGGAGCAGTAGTCACCGAGAGCACTCCCAGGCGTAGCGGAACACGATGATCGGCTCGAAGACGACGCCTCGCTCGCCGGGCCGTCGAAGCCGCGCAGCGTCACCACCCGGCCGCCGTCGCGGACCGCACGAGGCATCGGGAAGGGCCCGGCGCCCGAGCGCCCCCACGCCACAGGGTGAAGCAGCTGAGGACCACGCTGGCGATCGTCACGGCCGTCCAGCCGCCCGCCGTCCACAGCACCGGGGCGGCGGCCGAGAAGATCGCGCCCCCGAGCAAGTCGCTCGCGACGAAGGCCGTGTTGGGCCGGCAGCGCGCCTGGTTCGACACGGGCGAACATCCGCGACTGGTTGAACAGGTGGACGCCCCGGACAGTTGTCAGGCGACGCTGTCGGACGCGGTCCGCTTCTGGTCCGCCGCACAGGAGGCCAACAGGCGCAACCCGTCGTACGAAGGGGAACCGGGTTCGGCAGTCCACACGATGATGGGCTGGTGGGGGTCCGTGCCACACGTGAGCGTGTTCCAGTCGAGTGCCAGCTCGCCCACCACCGGGTGACGAATCCTCATGACGCCCTTGCCCCGCATCGCGACGTCATGCGCGGTCCACCACTGCCGGAACCGTGTGTCACGGGCGGAGAGCTCCTCGACCAGAGCGATGAGGCGCGGGTCGCCGGGGTAGCGCGCGCTCTCCATACGCACGTGAGCGATGGCCAGCCGGGCGACCTCCTCCCAGTCCACGTATCGCTCTCGCATCAAAGGGTCGGTGAACAGCAGCCGGACGAACACGCGCTCCTGCTCCGGGTAGCGCCCGAAGTCGGTCCACAGAGCGGCGGCGAGCTGGTTCCAGCCCAGGATGTCGGTGCGCCAGCCGATGACGACAGCCGGCGAGGCGGTGAGGTCGTCCAGCATGCGCTGCAGCTGCGTGTCCACCTGCTGGCGATCGCCCGACGTAGGCGGGCGCACTCTCTCTTTGGCCGCAAGGTCGAACAGGTAGGTGCGCTGGTCGTCGTTCAGGCGGAGCACCTCGGCGATCTCGTTCAGGAGGGGAGCCGATGCCTGGAGACGGCCCTGTTCGATTCGTGTGTAGTACTCGGTGCTGATCGTGGCGAGAAGAGCCACTTCCTCACGGCGCAGACCGCTCACGCGCCGCCGTTGCCCACCACGGAGCCCGACCTCGGAAGGACCGACCTCGGCACGGCGGGCCTTGAGGAACTCACCCAGCTCGTTCAGGTGGGGGCTGCGGTTCATGATCTCCAACCTCGCACGGAAGCCCGGTGCTGCGAGGGGGCGAGATCCTCCTACTTCAGCTCGGCTGTCGCACGTTAATCGTACCGGTTCCGACGTGTATGGCTGTACGTAGAGGAGGACTCGGCGACCCAGCATGCGTACTGGGGGCCTCCGAGTTTCCTTCCGTGTGCAGCTGAGTCGCTCAGCGCCTTGAGCAGTTCCTGGGCCGGCGGAACCGCCGAGCCAGGGTTCTGGCCGGTGAGCAGTGTGCAGTCGACCTCGACGGCGCCGACACCCAGGAAGACATCTTCGGCGATCGCGGCCGTGTGGCCGTAGCCCGAATGAAAGGCATGGCGATAGTGGGGCGGCTAGAGAGGACATGGTGATCGTCTCCTTGGATGTCTGCGCTCGATGCGGATCATGCTTTGCATCGGATTGGTGCGCTTTGGGGGGTAGGGAAATGTCCCCTCCCTATCCGTCGCCGGGTAAGCGATTCTCCCCTTCGGGGAGTGGCTAAAAGGCGCGACCGCGGGACTTGTTCTTTCTTGCCGGTTGCGGATAAGGGGCACGGCAGCTGGGGTACGGCGGCAGGACCGCGCCCCCAACCGCCCGCAACGAAGCGTGCTGCCACCTCAGAAAGGCGTCCTTGATGTTCCAGGACGAGTGCGAGCCGTTGGAAGGCGAGAAGAGACGTGACCGTCCAGACATCGAACGTGACCATCCAGATATCAGAGATGGGGAATCTGCCTGCCGCCCTGACCACGTTCGTGGGCAGGCGCCGGGACCTCGCCGAAGTGCGCCGCGGTCTGGGGGCCACGCGGCTGCTGACGCTCACCGGTATGGGCGGGGTGGGCAAGACACGGCTGGCGCTGGAGGCGGTCGCGTCGGTGGCGGACTTCGTGGACGGGGTGTGGCTGGTGGATCTGGCGGCGGTGCGGGACCCGTCGCTGGTGGCGAACGCCACGGCGACCGCGCTGGGGGTGCCGGACCTGGGCACCAGGCCGGTCATCGACCAGCTCGCCGCCTTTCTGGCCCATCGCGCTCCGCTGATCGTGCTGGACAACTGCGAACACCTCATCGACGCCTGCGCCGAGCTGGCACACGCGCTGCTGTCGGCCTCCCCCGGACTGCGCGTTCTGGCGACGAGCCGCCGGGCGCTGGGAATCTGCGGCGAGCACCTCTTCGCCGTCCCTCCGCTGGCGCCGGACGACGCGGCGGAACTGCTGCGGGACCGGGCCATCGCCGTGCGCCCGGAGTTCCGGATCACCGACGCCAACCGCGCCCAGGTCCTCCGGTTGTGCGAGGGCCTGGACGGGCTGCCGCTGGCCATCGAACTGGCCGCGTCCCGGCTGCGGATGCTGACCGTCGACGAGGCGGTGAACCGGCTGGAGGACCGCTTCGGGCTGCTCACGAGCGGCAGCCGGGTCGCCCGGCCGCACCAGCGGACGCTACGCGCGTTGATCGACTGGAGCCACGAGCTGTGCACCCCCACCGAGCGGCTGCTGTGGAGCCGGTTGTCGGTCTTCGCCGGCGACTTCGGCCTGGACGCGGCCGAGGCCGTCTGTGCGGGCGACGGCATCGGCCGGGACGAGGTACTCGATCTCCTCGACCGGCTGGTCGTCCAGTCGATCGTCGTGCCCACCGAGCACGAGGGCCTGCCGCGCTATCGGCTGCTGGGAACCATCCGCCAGTACGGGCGGGAGCGGCTCCCCGAGTCCGGCCAGGAGCAGACGCTGCGACGGTACGACGCTTTCTACCTGGCCCTCGCCGAGCGCATCGCCGACGGCTGGTACGGCCCCGGCCAGCTGGAGAGCCTGGCGCGGCTGCGTGCCGAGCATGCCAATCTGCGCGCGGCGCTGGAGCGGGGCGGCGACCCGCAGGCCACCCTGGCGCTGGCCGCCGCGCTGCGCTTCCACTGGTGCGAGGGTGGGTTCCTCGGTGAGGGACGCCGCTGGCTCGACCGGGCGCTCGCCGCCGCGCCCGAGCCCAGCCCGGCCCGGGCCAGGGCGCTGTGGGTCGCCGCCTTGGTGGCGGTGCTGCAGCGCGATCACGCTACGGCGTACCGGTGGCTGGACGAGGCCGGAGCGCTGGGTGAGCACCTGGACGACCCGGTGGTGTGCGCCCACGTCCAGAACCTGCGTGGCATGTTGGCGTTGTTCAGCGGCCGGCTGGAGGAGGCCGTGTCCTTGTTGGAGGAAGCGGTGGCCGCCCATATGGGGACAGGCGAGAAAATCGGCGCGGTCTACACGCTGATTCTGATGGCTACCGCCCAGTCCCACCTGGGGGATCCACGCGCCACGGAGACCTGCAGGCAGGCGGTCGCCCTGGCCGAGGCGCATGACGAGCGGTTGGCCCGCGCGCATGCGCAGTGGACGCTCGGCTACGACGCCTGGAGGCGCGGCGACCTGGCGGAGGCCTCGGTCATGATCCGGGCCGCGCTGGAGAACGAGCAGGGCTTCAACGACTACGCCAGGGTCGCGCTGATGCTGGACGAGCTCGCCTGGGTCACCGCTGCGGGCGGTGACCACAAACAGGCGGGGCGGCTGCTGGGTGCGGCGCGTGCCCTGTGGCGGGACATCGACATCCCCATCGCCGCGTTCGGCCCGCACATGGCCGAGCAGCACGCCCAGTGCGAGGAAGCCGTCACATGGGCGCTGGGCCCGGCAGCGTACGAGAAGGCCCTCGCGGAGGGCGGCAGCCACCGCGGCCCCGACGAGGCCATCGCCTACGCCCTGCGCACCGGGTCCGAGTCGACCGCCGCGGCCCCCGCCCCGAGTCCGCTTACCCTCCGGGAGCAGGACGTGGCCGCGCTGGTGGCCAAGGGCATGAGTAACCGGCAGATCGCGTCCGCGCTCGGACGCTCCCCTCGCACGGTCGACGGCCACGTCGAGAACATCCTGGCCAAGCTCGGCTTCGGCTCCCGTGCCCGGATCGCGTCCTGGTGGACAGCGAACCAGGCGTCCACCTCGCACGGCAACCCCGTACAAATACCCGGACCGGGGGCGGAGAGCGAGCAGAAGTAACCCCGTACAAGTACCCATGGCCGTGGGGCGCGGTTCGGGCACAGCCTTTCGGTAGGACGCGGAATCCGCGAGGAACGGCGTCTCCGATTCCGTGCCCTCTTACGCAGGGCTCAACAGAAGGAGCTCACGTTGTCGCGAGCAATGTCCGATGGACTCTCCCGCAGATCGTTTCTCGCCGCCGCGACGGCCGTCAGTCTGGCCGCCGCCGGTGCTGTGGTGCTGGCCGACGCACCCAGCGCCAGCGCGGCGACCGGCGCGGACATCACCTGGCGTATAACCAGTGAGACCGGTAAGGGAGACGACGGTGCCGCGAAGACCTACGCCGGCCTGCTCCATGCCATCAGGGACAGGATCCGTTCCCACGAGGTCAGACCGGACGGAGGCCGCACGGTCGACGTCACCGACCAGGATGGGACCAGTACGTACATCACTGTCGACCTGCACGGCGAGAACATGCCCCAGTTCATCCGGGTGGTCATGCGTCGGTCTGACGCCTACGTCATGGGCTGGTTCTCAGGCGTCGAAAACGGCGTCGGCGATGTACGGATCGGCGACTTCTTCCCGCTGGAGAGAGGACTGGTCAACGGCCAGGGCGGGATACCGCAAGGCAGACCTGCGAACCCGAACGCTACGCCGCCCGACCTGGGCAGCCAGACAAACACCCGGTTCAACACGCTCGCCGGCTACGACGCCCTGCGTGGACAGAACGCCACCCGCGACCAGATGGAGATCAACCCCGCCAGTCTCGCCACCGCCGTGCGGGAACTGGCGAACGGTGCAAGTATCGGCGTCAGGGACGCGGCACAGTCGATCCTTCAGATCATCGTGGGAATCGCCGAAGCTGCCCGGTTCCGCAACCAGGCGGCTGCGACCGTGACGGCCTTCCAATACGGAAGGTCCTACGTTGTCACCCCAGCACACGTAGAACAGCACAACAACTGGTCCGTGTTGAGTGTCGCACTTCTGACCGCGGTGGTCGCTGGTACCACCGCCGTCGCCTTCGGGGCTCCGCTCGTCATCGGTGGCATCACCTACCTAGCCGCATACGAGATCGCGGCCAACCTCATGCTGGCCCACCACTCGAACAAGGGAACCAGGGGCAGGGGCGCTCTGGAGGGCACCAGCTTTCTCGTCGCCAATGACGGCACCGGTGACTACTGGACCGTGCAAGAGGCGATCGACCACATTCCCAGCTCCGGCGCGAACACCGTCTTCATCGACACCGGCGTTTACCACGAGGTCATCACCGTTGCCAGTAACAAGAGCTGGCTGACGATCCAGGGCGTGAGCGGCAAGGCCCAGGACGTCATAATCTACAACACCCGGGCGCACGGCATGCTCCAGCCCGATTACAGCACCCAGTGGGGCACCGAGGGCAGTGCCGTGGCCACCTTCAAATCAACGAACCTGACCGTCAAGGACCTCACGGTATCCAACACGTTCGACCCCGCGACCCACCCGGAGATCAGCCCCTACGAGACCCAGGCCGTCGCCATAGCAGCCAAGGGCGACCGGCAGGTGTACGACAACGTGCGGATCCTCGGCCATCAGGACACCCTGCTCGTCAAGTCACCGACCGCCACCGCCCAGACCCGACAGTACTTCTACAACTGCTTCATCCAGGGCAACGTCGACTTCATCTTCGGCAACGCCACCGCGGTGATCGACCGGTCCACCATCCAGCAGACGTACTGGCCCGGCGGCACGGTTCTGGCGCCGAACACCGACAAGAGCAAGAAGTACGGGATCCTCATCACCGGATGCTCGATACCGGGCGACGGCCAAGCGCCGATCCGCTCGATGTACCTCGGTCGACCGTGGCACAACTCGGTGGACGCCTGGCCCCAGGCAGTGGTCCGCGACACGGTGGTGTACCCCCAGGTGAACGACACACACCCGTGGACCTACATGACCACCGACTACTCCTGGACACAGGCTCGGTTCTTCGAGTACAACAACTCCGGCCTCGGAGCCGGTGTCCAGAACGCCCCGAAGCTGACCGCCGCCCAGGCTGCCGACTACACCGCCCAGAAGTACCTGGCAGGCACCGACGGCTGGAACCCGGTCCGTTGACCGCACCCGAGTTCGCAGCCCCACAACACACCGGCGGCACCTTCGCCCTGGCGTCGAGGTGAACCATGGCGGGGCCGGGACAGCATTCCGGTCTCGGCCCCGCCACTATTCGTAGACGCACCATCAGCCCTGCGCTTTCGCCGGTGTGAGTGTGCGGCGCGGATGACGGCTGCGTGGTGTCGCGAAGGTGACGTTCAGACGCGCTCCGTACGGCGAAGTTCCGCGAAGCGCCACGTCTTCACGGTGGCCAGGGCCGCGAGGAGCACGATGACGCGGGCCGGCGTCGACCAGGGGCGGCAGCGCGGCAGCCGCAGGCACCCAGGCAGCCACCAGAACCAGGGCCGCCAAACCGTGTGGACCCCGGTCGCGCATCGCGAGCCACCCGAACCACTCCGCCGGTTATACGGCACGCGCGTTCCCATCCAAAGGGCAGGCGCAGTCAGGGGAAGGTTTCTTCCCCCTCACAACTCTTCCGTCCGATGCGAGGGTGACGTCCGTTCCAGCGGCGGATCGTGCTGCGGCGGTGCTCCCCCGGGGAGATCCACGCCAAAGGGGAGGAAGTTATGGCGGGCCGTCCTGAGAAACGACTGGAACCGGACGACGGGCCGGTGCAGCGGCTCGCATACGAACTGCGGCTGCTGCGCGAGCAGGCCGGTAGTCTCACCTATCGGACCATGGCCCAGCGGGTGCGGTTCTCGGTGACGACGCTGGCGCAGGCGGCTTCGGGCGAACGGATGCCGTCCCTTCAGGTACTTCGGGCGTACGTGCAGGCGTGCGGCGCGGACCCGGATGAATGGCAGGTGCGGTGGAAGCAGGCGGTCGAGGAGTCGGCAGCGACGCGCGACACCGCGGGTACGCCGCCGCCCTACCGGGGGCCGGCCCCGTACGAACCGGAGGACCGCGCCTACTTCTTCGGTCGGGACAGCCTGGTGGCGGAGTTGGTGGCACTGGTGACCGAGCGGCGGTTCGCGATTCTGTCCGGTGCCTCAGGGAGCGGGAAGTCCTCCCTGCTGCGGGCGGGATTGGTCCCGGCGCTGCAGGAGACGGCGGGACGACTTCGGCCTTCCTCTCTGGTCCGGCTGCTCACGCCGGGGGAGGGTCCTGCGGCCGCCTACGACCGTCTGTTGAACCCGTGCCCCGATGAGCCTGAAATCTGGGTGGTGGTCGACCAGTTCGAGGAGGTCTTCGCGCTCTGCCGGAACCGGGCCGAGCGAAACCGCTTCATCGACCTGCTGCTGGCCGCCCGAGAGCCGGACAGCCGGGTACGGGTGGTGCTCGCCGTACGGGCTGACTATCGCGGTCGCTGCGCCGAGCACCCTGGTCTCGCGCAGGCACTGCGGGATTCCAGTCTGCGGATCGGCCCGATGAGCCCTGCGGAACTGCGGGAGGCGGTCACCGGGCCGGCTGCCGCCGAAGGGCTGCTGGTGGAACGGGAGTTGACCAACAGGCTGGTCCAGGACGTCGCGAACCAGCCGGGCGGACTGCCGATCCTCTCGCGCGCCCTGCTGGAGACCTGGCGAAAACGCCGGGGCCGGATGCTGACGCTGGCCGCCTACGAAGCCGTTGGCGGCGTCCTCGGCCCGATCGTCGCCACCGGTGAAGAGGTCTACGGCCGTCTGTCCCCCGCTCAGGCACGCACCGTCCGGCAGCTGTTGTTGCGGATGGTCGTCCCCGGGGACTGTTCCCCCGACACTCCACGCCCGATTCCCATGGCCGAGCTCCGCTCCCTTCCGGAGCCCGAGGAGGCGGTCCGGGTCGTGGAAAGGCTGGCCCATGCCAGGCTGCTCACCGTGGGCGGGGACATGGTGGAACTCGCCCACGAGGCCCTGCTCACCCGCTGGGCCCGGCTGCGCGGCTGGATCGAGGAGGATCGGGAGCGGCTGCGCGAACAGTGCCGCCTCACCGAAGCCGCCCGTATCTGGCAGGAGTTCGGCCGCGACCCTGGCGCCCTGTACCGAGGTATCCGACTGGCCAGGGCGGAGGAGTTCTTCACCGCTCCAAAGATGCGCGGTGCCCTCACGGCACAGGAGAGGGCGTTCCTCAGCGCCTCCCGGCAGGCGTGCGAGGCGGAAAGGTGGGAAGCCGCCAGAACCACCCGCAGGGCACGGTGCCTGTGGGCCTCGCTGGCCGCTGTTCTGGCTGTCGTGCTGACCGCCGCGCTGGTCTCCCTGCAGCGGCCCCGGACGGGCGAGCGGCTGCCCATCGAGACGGCCGGACCGCCACTGTGGCCGACGAGGCCGCATCGCGGGCGGATGCGGCCCGGAGCGAGGTTGATTGTTTGGCGCCGCGGGCTGGATTGATGAACAATTCCAGCCCCTGAAGACTCGCCAGCACATGCAGGCGTCACCGCGTCGGCCATGGCTCTATATCGGCGCTCTCATCTTTTGAGTTCGCTGCCATTTAGCGTGCCCTTTTTCTATCGTTCTCGCGTCACCGGGAGTTAACTCCCCCTTTTCACTGGACCCCTTGACCGTCGATCATCGGGCGTGGATATTGATGCCGCATCCGGAGATGATCTGTCGAAGATGTCCCCACCATTACCGGGTGACGAAGAAGACACGTGATGTGCCCCGTGATGGCTGGCTACCGAGGGTGGCGGTTCCCTCTCCCCCGACCGGCCGCCATCTGCTTCGACCAACAGGAATGCCCTATGACCTCGCGTACCACGATCAATCGAGCCTGCGTCGCCGCGGGTCTGAGTCTGGCCTCGGTGCTGACGTTCGTCTCGCCGGCCAGCGCCGTCACCGACATCATGAGAGCCGAGCCGTTCGACGCCAACAGGGTGATGCTGACCCTGTGCAATGGCCCGACCTGGGACACATACTGGCTGATCAACGTCCAGACCGGTGAGCTCAAGAGACGAAGCTACGACCAGTGGAAGTTCGACCACGTCTACTCCACGCTGCGCCATCCCTGGGAAATGGTCCGCGGCTACTGTTCCTACCCCGAGTCGGCCAGTTGGACCTGGACCGGCGCCGAGCAGCAGACCAGCGACACACTGGTGAATTGCAGCTATAGGAGTACGCTTTCCCAGAACATCCAGGCGAACGGGACCACGACCAGCACCACGACCAACAGCGTCAGCGTCGAGGTCGGCATAGACTGGACCATCCTCGAAAAGGTGCTCTCCGTCTCGGCGGGCGGCTCCTACTCCCGCAGCTGGTCGTACGCAAAGGCGTCCGGCTGGTCGGTCACCACCGGCATCAGCATTCCGCCGCGGAGGAAGGGGTGGCTGGCGAAACGTCCGGTGATGCGTACGGTCCGCAGCAATCCGGTCTTCCACGTGAAGGATTACCAGTGGGGCAAGACCAGGGTGAACTCCTGGCGCGGCCGCGGGTACAACGAGATCGTCTCCTACGGCGCCTACTACGACGCCATCGGCAACGTGCTTGATTCCAACGGCCAGCCGTCGGGCCAGATCGTCGCCCGCGACCGAGGCGTGAACAGCCGCGCCGACTGCGGCTGAGGCAGCCATAGCGACCCAACCGTGCGGCGGCGTCCGCCCGCGCTGACAAAGGTCGCGACTCCTTCCCGGTAGTTCCGGAAGAGGCTGCCGTGATGCCGGGTCGACATGATCCCGGCCCATTGGGGGCGTCGGTGCTTGGGTCCGACGCCCCCGACATCGCTGTCGGTCCTCGGGCTGATGAGCCGGCGGTCCAGTTGTACTGCCGGGTCGGGGGCGGGGGCGGGGGCGGGAGGGGTCGGCGGTCCGCGGCCAGGCGATTCTTCCGTCGTCTGGTGAAGAGGACCCGCACGGTGCCGCGGGTGGTCGTCACGGACAAGCTCCGCTGCTACGGCGCCGCTCACCGGAGGTCATGCCCTCGGTCGGACACCGCTCGTACAAGGGGCTGAACAACCGGGATGAGCAACGAACCCGGGGTTCTACCTGAAGTCCCACACCAACGCCGCCTCGCTCCCGGCCACCGGCCAGGGCTCCACCGCCATCTCGGCCACCCTGCGGTCCAACATCCAGGTCACCCTGTACCTGAAGGTCGACGCCCCGGCCGGAGCCGTGATCGGTATCCAGACCGACCACTACGACGACGGCAAGGGCCTGGTGGGCATCGACCAGGCCACCATCTTCAACGTCCGCGCCACCTACGTCTGCGCCGGCGGGGTCCAGGAGTTGGAGGCGCTGGGCTGGATGAGCGGCACCGCCGTGCGGTACACCATCCCGGCAGGCGTGACCCATCCCCTGCATAGAGGTCGTCGAGCCGCGTCGCGTAATCCTCCAACAGCCCCGGCGCGGGCGGACACGGGCGGCGGCTGGTCATGGCGGACGCACCCAAGAGCTGACCAGGGTGGCGGCTGGGGGAGGCCCCTGAATCTGCAAGAAGCCGGAGACCGCTGCAGGAAGTGGGGGGCCAGTCCGGCGGTTGGCTTCATGGAAGCTTCATGAGCTGAGTCGTACGTGCTTTATGAGGCGCCTGTTGTCTGGCGGTCATGCACGCACTCCTCGTCGCACCGGTGGACACTGCTGATCACCCTGCTGCGCGGCACCTGACCACGGCGGTTCACGCAGTGCTGTCCGGTTCCGTTGTGATCGGCGCGTTCCCTCGTCCGGAGTCGGCCAGACACGTGGACCCCGTCGGCCAGGCGGTCGGCGATGACGTGCTGCATGAAGGAACCGGCAGCCTGTTCACGACCTGGGTGGGGACAGCGGCGGCGGGGTCGGCGGCGATGCTCGCGGGTCCGTTCCACAGTCGACTGCCGGTCGGCGCGGCTGCATCGGCGCCATGGGGTTCCCACGCCTGAGTGCCGAATCGACCTGTTGGCCGCGACCGGCCCAGCCGAGGAGCGACTTGCCCGCTTGCACTCCCCGAGCGGCCTGCACCGCGCACTCGCACGCCCGTGGAGACAGCAGTCTCCATCGCGGCGGGGACCGTCGGCGTCCTGCGCGGGCCCTGCCCGGCCTGGCGACGGCGCCGTGACGCACGCACATACGACCTGACTCGCACATAGAAGGAAGAGGGGAACTCGAAATGAACCTGCGACGGAACATCTCGCGTCGAAGGATGATCGAAGGGGCATCGGCCGCGGCGCTTGTCACGGCGGCGGCGGCCACGGTGCCGACTGCCATGGCCAGTCCGGAGACGGCATCGTCCGGCTCGGGGCTGCCAAAGGGCAATTGGCGTATCGACACCCACGCCCACTACTCGCCCGACGTGTACAACGACTACCTGCAGCGCTACGGCCTCCTCGGCGCCATTACCGGGGCGTACGGTCCGTGGTCGGTCGAGCGGCACCTGGCCTTCATGGACGAGTACCGGATCCAGGCCAGCGTCCTGTCGTTCGGCGACCTCCAGGTCACCGTCGGCCCGGTCGACGACCGGCGCGCCACCGCCCGCGCGGTCAACGACTACGCCCACAACCTCGTGCAGACCCGTGGTGACCGGTTCGGGATCTTCGCGGTCACTCCGATGCCCGACATCGACGGCGCGGTCGCCGAGGTGGACCGCGCGCTCGGCGAACTGGATCTCGACGGCATCTGCCTGCTCACCAACTACAAGGGCACCTACCTCGGGGATCCTTCGTTCGCACCTCTGTACGAGATCCTCAATGACCGCCATGCCTACGTCTATGTCCACCCGACGGGTCCGGAGACGAACCCGGCTCCGAAGCTCTGCTTCGGCCCGGACATCCCGGCCGGGAACAACGTCTTCGAGTACACGTTCGATGCGACCCGCGCGATGACCAGCCTTATCTACAACGGTGTTCTGCGGGACTACCCGAACATTCGCTGGCACTTCACGCACTCCGGCGGGGCACTGCCGTTCCTGGCCTACCGGCTCGCGACACGGCACTCGGCCTTCCCGCCGTTCAACGAGGTGCTGCCCGAAGGCCCCCTCAAGTACATGAAGCGGCTGTTCTTCGACAACGCACAGGCGTTCACCGCCGCGCAGTTGGAGCCACTGGCGTCCCTCGTGCCCGCCGACCACATCATGTTCGGCAGCGACTGGCCGGCGACCCGCCACCTCTACGCGGCCGACAACGTGGAGACGATGCCCTTCCTCAAGGGCAGCCTGCCGATTCTCAAGACAGGCGACCCCGAACCGACCGTCGACGAGATCTACAGCCGGCGCCAGCGGATCGCTCTCGAGCGGGACAACGCCCTCGACCAGTTCCCGAAACTGAAGGCGCGTATACGCCGCGCCGGCCCGCGCTGAGCCGCGACCGCACGCCGAGCCCGCCGCCCGCTGCCCCGCCGATGGGCCGCGGGCGGCGCTCTGTGCAAAGGTCAGCGCCAGCCGACGGAGGGGCCACCGACGGAAATCGACGTCGCCTGGCCGGGTGAACGCGGCCCGCAGGATGGGGAAGGCGGTTCCTGATCTGCCCAGCGGCGGAGGCCGGTGCCGGGACCAGCATGGAGAAGGGGATCACGCTGCACCGGCCGGCTTGCTGCCGTACCCCGTTCCGCCTCGCCTTCCGCGTCTGCCTGCCCTGGCAGGTCGCCCGGCCCGCCGCCCGGCTGCTGCAGGAGATCGGTTCGGACGTCGTGCACATCCCGTCCCAACGATCGTCGCCGGCCACGACAGACACCGTACGCTGGCCGCAATCGAGGCTCGCTGCCTCCACGCCGCCGGTCACCCCGCGGCCATGACGACCCTCCGCCTCCCTCTTCCCACCCGGCGATGGAAAGCGAGCACGATGAGTACGCAGCGCGTTCTGGTCGTCGATGACGAGCCCAAGATCCGTATGACCGTGCGCGGTTACCTGGAGGCGGACGGGTTCCACGTCGTCGAAGCCGCGGACGGACCGTCCGCCCTGCAGGCGGTCACCCGTGACCTGCCGGACCTCGTGGTGCTCGATGTGATGCTCCCGGGGCTGGACGGATTCCAGGTCCTGCGCCGCATCCGGGAGGCGAGTCAGATCCCGGTGATCATGCTCACCGCCCGCGACGAGGAGGTCGACCGGCTGATCGGCTTCACCACCGGCAGCGACGACTACGTCACCAAGCCGTTCAGCCCCCGCGAACTGGCCCTGCGGGTGCGCGCCATCCTGCGGCGCACAGACAGCCGGTCCGAGGCGGCCGACGAGGACGGCGTCCTGCGCTTCGACGGGCTGACTGTCGACAGCGTGACGCGGACCGTGCTGGTCGATGCCGACCGGGCGGTGGAACTGTCCGCTCTCGACTTCGATCTGCTGTTCGCGATGGCCCGGGCCCCCGGACGGGTCTTCACCCGGCGCGGCCTGCTGGCCCAAGTATGGGGCGAGGACTTCTTCGGTGACGAGCGCGTCGTGGACGTGCACATCCGCACTCTGCGACGTGCGCTGGGCGACGACGCGGGCGCACCCCGGTTCGTGGGAACCGTCCGCACCATCGGCTACCGGTTCACAGGGCGCCCCGCCTAGCGGCCAGGAAGGACACCCACCCATGCCTGCCTCCCGCTTCCCGGCCTACCACCGGTCTCGTGCGCGGCTGCGCCGAATCATGGAGCGTCTGTCGTTCCGCAACCGGCTGGTGCTCTCGCACGTCATGGTGCTCCTTCTGGCACTGGCGGCCATGGCGGCGATCAGCGCGCTGATCGAGGTGTGGCTCGGTTTTGACGACGTCGAAGGCGACGTGGTCCTGCAGGTCGGCCTGTTGTTCGGAGTGGCCGCGGCGTTCCCGGCGTCCGTCGCCCTGTCCCGGTTTCTGCTGCGTCCGCTCGACAGGGTGCGTGCCGCCACGCGCCGGCTCGCCGAGGGACACTACGACGATGTCCTCGAACTTCCCAGCGAGCCGGGCCTGGCAGCGCTGGTCGAAGACGTCAACACGCTGGCGGCAGCCCTAGCCGACACCGAACGCCGCCGCGCCCGGCTGATCTCCGAGGTCGCCCACGAGATGCGAACCCCCATCACCCTTCTACGCGCCCAGATCGAGGGCGTGGCCGACGGTATCTTCGTCCCCGATGAGGCGATGTTCGCTTCCCTCGCCGACGACCTGTACCGGCTGCAGCGCTTGGCGGGCGACCTCTCCAGCCTGTCCCGGTCGGAGGAGGGCGCCTTCGTTCTTCACGGCAAGCTCACCGACGTGGCCATGGTGGCTCGGGCCACAGCCGAGCGACTGCGCCCCCAGTACGACGCCCAGCTGGTGACCCTCGTCGTGGACGCGGGCACACCCGTCGGCGCTTTCTGCGACCCGGACCGGATCACCCAGGTCCTGGTGAACCTGCTCGGCAACGCACTGGCCGCATCCGATCGGCACGGGCGTGTGGCGCTGTCCGTGCACGCTGAACCGTCTCCCGTGCCCCATGTGATCGTCCGTATCGTGGATGACGGCATCGGCATCGCCGAACACAACCTGGAGCGCATCTTCCACCGCTTCGAACGCCTTGAGCGTCCCGGCCGACCCGCTGCCGCCGGCGGTAGCGGCATCGGCCTGGCCATCGCCCGGGGCATCGCCCGAGCCCATGGCGGAGACATCACCGCGGAATCCGCCGGCCTGGGCAAGGGAGCAACGTTCTCCTTGCGCCTACCGCAGGAACCCGCCCCAGGGGGCGGCATGCCACCGGGCTCCCGCTGACTCCATCGACCTATCGAGTTATCGACCCCGGAGCGGAGGTGATGAGCAGGTCGCGGTCGTGAAGGACATCGAGGGAGTGCGCTCGGTGCGCGTCGCCGAGTTCGGAGACGGCGAGAGCGCGTGCGGCGACCGCGGCGCGTGACACGGTCAGCGTCCCGGGGATCGCTCGGTCCGCAGGCTTTCCCGGTGCACGGTCAGCAGGACCCACAGCGTGTGAGCGGGCGTCAGACGCTCCTCGGGCAAAGAGGTGCCCTGCCAACTCCCTTCCGCCGACACCAGGAGACGCGGCGCGGCCACCTCGACGGTGGTGACGGCGGATCCGGCCCCCCAGGGGCTTCCCCCACGGCGGCGTTACGCATGTGACGGGAAGTACCAGACATGAAGGCCATCGTGTACGAGGAGTTCGGCGGCTCCGAGGTCATGGCCGTCGCCGTCAACAGTTCGGACCACAGGATCCGCCGCGGCCGGCTGCAGCCCTGCTCCCCGGGCGCCGGCGGCAAGAGCCCGGCTTCACGGAAGCTTCATAGGCCGAGTGGTATGAGCTTTATCAGGCGGCTGTTGCCTGGCGGTCATGCAGGCTTTCCGCGTCCCGCCATCGACCGCCGTTGATCACGATGCTTTGCGGCACCTGACTACGGCGGTTCACGCCGCCCGGTCCGGTTCCGTCGTGCTCGGCGCGCTCCGTCATGTGGGGTGGGCGGAGCACGTAGAAGTCGTGGGGCAGACGCTTGCACCGGACCGGACTCGTGATCAGTCGGGACTTGCTCGCGAACCCGACGCTGTCGTTCGACCCGGACACGGCGGAGCGGATCTTCGAGCTGATGCTCACCCGCCCGAGATCAAGTGACCGATCGTCAGACTGATCGTCAGACCGATCAGTTTTCTGGCGGCTGTATGCAGCCCCCGATGAACCGCGTAACGATCTGAAGGAACGTGAAAGTGGAACAGACCATGATGGCGGTCCGCCTGTTCGAACATGGCGGTCCCGAGGTGCTCAAGTACATCGAGGCACCGATTCCCGAGGTCGGCCCCGACGACATCTTGATGCGCGTGCACGCCACGGCCGTCAACAGCTGGGATCTCCGATACCGCTCGGGCAACCTGCCGCAGCCGCTCCCGGGACGGCCCGCGTGGCCTCTGCCGTTCCAGCTCGGCCGGGACGCGGCCGGTGAAATCGTCGCCACCGGCGAGAACGTCACCCGGTGGAGCCCCGGCGACAGGGCGGTGCAGCTACCGCACCCGCCGTGCCGCAACTGCGCCCTGTGCGTACGCGGACTCGAAAACCTGTGCATCGACACCGCCTACCCCGGACACCAGGTCTTCGGCGGATACGCCCAGTACGTCGTGCGTCGCCAGGACGCGATCCTGCCCATCCCCGAGGGCATCGACTTCGAGACCGCCGCAGCCACCATGTGGTCCTACACCACCCCGCTCAACTGTGCGCGGCAAGCACCTGTCGGTCCCGGTGACACGGTGGTCATCACCGGCGCCAGCGGGGGGATGGCGATCGCCTGCGCACAACTGGCGAAGCTGAGCGGAGCCACCGTCATCGGCACCACCACCAAGCCGGACCGCGACGAAGCGCTCAGGAAGCTCGGCTACGACCACATCGTGCACTCCACCGATCCCCGACTGCCGGCACAGGTCAGGGAGCTGACGCACGGTCTGGGCGCGGACGCCGTCTGGGACTGTGTCGGCGGCAACGACTTCTTCCAGCTTTCCCTTGCCTGCATACGGCTCGGCGGTACGGTCATCGTCCTGGGTACACCGACCGACCAGGGATCCCGGCTCGAGCTGGACGCACTCGCGCTCATCGGCGGGCAGGTGAAGATCGCCAGCGTGCGCGGGGCGACCCTGCGGGACCAGCAGCTGTGCTTGGAACTGCTGGCAGACGGAAAGATCGAGCCGATCATCGACCGGGCCTATCCCCTGGCAGAGGCGGCTGAGGCCCACGCTTACCTGGAAAGCCATCGGCAGACCGGCAAAGTGCTTCTCCTGCCATGACCCCGGGTCGATCGCTGACGCCCGCACAAGGCGCGGTCAGGCGCGCCATCGAGACAATGCGGCAGGAAGCACGCCGTCGGCCCACCGGTCAGATCCACGCCGTCGGTTCCGCCTCCGGCCCGCTCATCGAGGTCCAATAGCGCGAACTGGGCTCCTGCGACCGGCTGTTCACCGTCATCGACGGCGGTGAAGGCAAGGAGGCCGGCGGAGGCCCCGCACCCCCGCCACCGTCGGTGGTGCGCAGGCCTCCGCCGAGTCGCAAGCGAATGAAGTGGACAACAATCGGGCGATTGCTGAAGTGGGCCAGCTGGCCCTGTGTCCAGCTGCTGACGATGCAACAGTCACCGACACGGTCCGAGGACCTGCACTGACCAGCAGCGATCAGCTGATTTCCAGTACGACTGGACCACCGGCCCATCGGCCCGAGGGTCGGCTTGCGTTCACCGTCATTTCCCCGAGAACAGGTGTTGGGCGTTGGCTGTGGTCAGGGAGCGCCATGTGGTTCCGTCCACTGGCGACTCGGCCGTGTCGATTGCCGCGATGTGGGCGTCGGCCAGTGGGGGAGGCGTCCAGCAGTAGTCGCTGCCGAACAGTACGCGGTCCGGATCGACGAGATTCAGCAGCGCGGGAACCTGGCGGGGGAAGGCAGTACCCGCCATGTCGTAGTACAGGCCCCGCAGTTGCTGCACCGCATCGGAGGCGGTCGGTTTCTGGGCGGGCAGGAACAGCCCCATGAACTCGTTGATGCGGTCGGCCAGGACGGGGATGGCACCCCCGCAGTGCGGGACGATCACCCGTAGGTTCGGATGACGGGTCAGGACGCCGGCCATGACCAGGTCGGTGACGGTGCGGGCGGTGTCGAAGATGTACTCGACCATCGGGCGTGGTCTGCCGAGCGCCGACTGTTCCCAGCACACCGGTGAGGTGGGGTGCAGGAAGACCACGGCCTGTCGGCGGTCGAGTTCCGCGAAGATCGGGTCGAGGCGCTGGTCGCCCAGGTAGACGCCGTGCGTGTGAGTCAGCAAGGCCACGCCGTCGGCGTCGAGTTCGGCGTAGGCGTAGGCGATCTCCTCCAGCGAGCGGTCCACGTCCGGCAGGGGAAGCGATACGAAGTTGCCGAAGCGGCCCGGGTGGTCCCGGGTCAGTTCGGCGGTGTACTCGTTGACGCGCCGGGCCAGGAGGCTGGCCGCCTTGTCGTCACCGAAGTGCACGCCGGGGGAGGACATGGACAGCATCGCGGTCTCGATGCCGTTGCGGTCCATCAGGTCGAGGTGCGCTTGCACGGACCACGACGGCCAGGTGCTCATGCCGTCGGGGTGGGCGTGGCCCGCTGCTGTGGCCTGCTGGACGTAGAAGTCGGGCAGGAGGTGGGCGTGGACGTCGATGAGGCCGGAGGGCATGACCGAGGGGGTCCTTTCGCGTCGGTCTTGGGGTGAGGGTGGGTTCGGGTTCGGCTCACTCCACCGGTTCGCGTCCGGCCAGCCGGACCTCTTCGTTGTCCAGGGCTGCCTGGAGGCGGCGCAGTACGGTGTCGTCGATGTGCCGTTCGTCGCGCAGGCGGACGACGGTTGCGCGTTTGTGGGCGATGAGGGCGAGGCGGAGATCGGTGTAGTGGCGGTTGTGGAGCAGGGCGGGATCTCCGTCGGAGCCCGCGCCTTGGGCCTGCACGGTGGCCAGGTGGGCCTCGTACTCCTGGCGCAGCCACTCCGTGACCTTCGGGGTGGTGCCCAGTTCGTCGGCGAGGTGCGGGAGCGCCCGGATGGCTTCCTCGGTCGCGGTGGTGTCGGCGAGGACCTCCTCCTCGTCGACGGAGGTGTCGTGCGGCAGCCGAGCCCAGCGCACCACGCCCGGCAGCAGCAGTCCCTGCACGACGAGGGTCACCACGATGACGCCTGAGGTGACGAAGACGATGAAGGCACGGTCGGGGAAGGGAGCACCGGAGTCGAGGGTCTCCGGAACCGAGAGCGCGACGGCGAGCGACACCGCGCCCCTGAAGCCCGCGAACCCGCTGACGACACGCGCCCGGTGACTGAGTCTCTGATCTCGTTGCTCAGGACGCCGGTCGATGGCGCGGATCAGGTAGGTGGAGGAGAACAGGAACGCGAACCGGACCGCGACCAGGACCACGCTGACCACTCCGATCGCGATCAAGGCGTCCTGGAGGTCGGACCGGTTCAAGTGGCGGAGCGAGTACTGGAGTTCCACTCCGACCAGGACGAACAGGGTGCCGTTGATGATGAAGGTGAGCAGTGGCCAGAAGGCCAGGGCCTGGCGGCGGTGCTCGGCACGGATGAGGGTCGGAGCCACCTGAGCCATGATCAGCCCGCTCACGACGACCGCGAGCACGCCCGAGGCGTGGATCAGCTCAGCGAGCAGATATGCCGTGAACGGCGCCAGGATCATGACGAGGTTGCCCAGCAGGGGATCGTCCAGGCGCCTCCGCAGGTTCATGTTGATCCACGCGACCGCCACGCCGACAGCGGCTCCTCCGCCGTAGGCCAGCAGGAACAGCGCGCCGACGTGCGGAAGGGTGAGGTGTTCCTCGCCGACGGTGATCCCGACCGCCAGGCCGAAGATGACCAGCGCGGTGCCGTCGTTGACGAGGCTTTCGGCACGCAGCACAGTGACCTGGCGGCGCGGCAGAGAGCGGGCCAGGACGCCCACCGCGGTCGCGTCGGTGGGAGCCACGGCCGCACCCAGCGCCCACGCCGGCCCCCACGGCAGCCCGAGCGCGTGCCCGGCGACCGCGACGGCCCCCGCGGTGAGGATCACCAGGACCGTGCTGAGCAGGGCGATTCCACGCAGATTCGTACGGATCTCCCGCATGGACGTGGTGAGGCTCTCCCAGTACAGCAACACCGGAAGGAAGAGCAGCAGCACCACTTCCGGGGGAAGTTGCGTCTGGCGCGCGGCGGGGACCAGCCCGACCAGAGCACCCACGACAAGCAGCACCACGGGCGGTGCGACGCCCAGGCGCTGCGCGACGAACTGGCCGACCAGCACGGCCACACCCAGGAGTACGACGAGTTCGAGACCGATCATGGGGCTTGCTCCTGAGTAGGGCGGGCCACTGGCGTAAGTCCGGTGGCCGCCACCGGGCACGTCTTGCTCATCTGGGCACCAGCTTCAGCGTCGTCGGGCGTGCCGCCACTATGGGATCGACATACGCGCCACCGAAGCGGCCGTACTTGGTGCGGTACGCGGTGTCGATACGGTCGTCGATGCCGGAGCCCGCCACCTCGACGAAGGTGACGTCCTTGTCGACGCCGCCGGATCGGATGTGCCCCTCATGGTTCGCGAGTGCCGCGCGCCACCAGCCGCCGTCCGTACCCCGGAAGGAGCGGACGTACAGGTCGTCACCGTCGCGGACGACCCAGATCGGCACCGGTCGGCGCAGGGTGCCGTTGCGCCGGAGCGGTGCCATCTCCAACTCGTCGGCCCCGGCGATGCGGTCGAGTTCGTCGCTCGTCCATGTCGTCATCGGTGTTCTCCGATCTTCTGGTGATCCCGTGAGAGTGCGATGAATCTCGTCACGGTCGTCGGACCGGTCCGCAGCAGCGGCACACCTGTGGTCAGGCGGGAGTGGTGGTGTTCTTCTCCGGCCCGATGCGACGCCCGGACCAGGGCGTCAGTGCCGGGTTGCCCGGTATCGTCCACGTCGCGTCGGGAGCGAAGCGGGCGAGGATCCGCTCCATGTCGCGTGTGCCGAGGGCGTCGAAGTACGCCTCGACGGTGGTGATCGCCTCGCTGCTGGCCATGACTGTCGGTCCGTTCTGCCGGGTGGCGGCGATGGGAGGTGCCGCCGCTGGTTGGCGCCGACGGCGGTGTGCACGGCCGAGTCGGCGCCCACCGCCGCCAGGGCTTCACGTCAGGGACGCAGCAGCGTCTTGATGGCGCGGCGCTCGTCCATGGCCTTGTAGCCCTCGGCGGCCTTGTCCAGGGGCAGGATGAGGTCGAAGACCTTGCCCGGGTTGATACGGCCGCTGAAGACGCGGTCGATCAGGTCGGGAAGGTAGGCGCGCACGGGGGCGGGGCCACCGCGCAGGCCGACGTGGGAGAAGAAGAGCTCTTGGCCGTCGATCTGAGAGCCGTGCGGGAAGCCGACGAAGCCGACGTTGCCGCCGGGGCGGGTGGACTGCAGGGCTTGGTGCAGCGACTCCTGGGTGCCGACGCACTCGAGGACCGAGTCGGCGCCGATGCCGTTCGTCAGTTCCTTGACGCGGGCGACGCCTTCCTCGCCCCGCTCGGTGACGATGTCGGTGGCGCCGAACTCCAGGGCCAGCTTCTGCCGTGACTCGTGCCGGCTCATGGCGATGATCCGCTCGGCGCCCAGTTCCTTCGCGGCGATGACGCCGGACAGGCCCACCGCGCCGTCACCGACGACCACGGCAGTCGAACCGGGCCTGACCTCGGCGGCCTTCGCCGCGTACCAGCCGGTGCCCATGACGTCGGACAGGGCCAGCAGGTCGGGGATCAGCTCCTCGGCGGGCTCCTCCGGGGTGACGACCAGGGTGCCGTCGGCGAGGGGCACGCGGACGTACTCGGCCTGGGCGCCGTTCACCCACTGCGCGTGCTGACAGGAGGTGTGGTAGCCGAACTGGCAGATCTGGCAGGTGTTGTCGGAGGCGACGAAGGAGCCGATGACGAACTGGCCCGGCCGGACGGTCGAGACGTCGCTGCCGACCTCCTCGACGATTCCGACGTACTCGTGGCCGATCGGCTGCGGTTCGGCGACCGGCAGGACGCCCCGGTAGCTCCACAGGTCGGAGCCGCACACGCAGGCGGCGACGGTGCGGATGACCGCGTCCGTCGGTGCCGTGATCTTCGGCTCGGGAGCGTTCTCCACCCGGATGTCACCGGGTGCGTGAATGATGGTTGCTCGCATGGTGCCTTCCCAGCTCTTGTCGGTCTGTCGTGGTGTCAGGGGCGGGTACGGGTGCTGACGCGCCGGCCGTAGTAGTCGTCGTCCGAGACGTGTTCGAGCCACGTGGCGTCGTCCGTCTCCCACAGGGCGAGATGGGTCATGAACTGGTCGGGCGCGGCACCGTGCCAGTGCTCCTCACCCGGGGGTGTGTGGATGATGTCGCCGGGGTGAGCTTCGATGATGTCGCCGCCACGGGACTGCACCAGCGCGATGCCCTCGACGATGTGGAGGGTCTGGCCAAGGCCGTGGGAGTGCCAGGCGGTGCGGGCGCCGGGAGTGAACCGGACCATGTTGGCCCGCATCCGGGAGGGCTCCTCACCGCGGTAGATCACATCGGCGTAGGCGTCGCCGGTGAACCACTCGGCAGGAAGCTTCATGGTAGGAGGCTGCTTCAGCAGTTCCATGGGGTGTCGTCCCTCTGGTGTGGTGCTGCCGCCGGGCCGTGCGGCGGCGGTGTGTGGGGGAGAGCCCGCGATGTGGGGTGCGTGCGGGCGGAGGAGCATCAGCCGGACTGGTCGGACTTCTCCACGATCTCCTTGAGCTGAGTCATCGCGGTCATGGCGTTGGGCCATCCGGCGTAGAAGGCCAGATGGGTGATGGCCTCGACCAGTTCGTCCTTGGTCACGCCGTTCTCCAGCGCCTTGCCGAGGTGGAAGCCGAGCTGGTCTGTTCGGTACAGGGCGGCGAGAGCGGTGACGGTGACCAGACTGCGGTCGCGTGGGGACAGACCCGGCCGCTCCCAGATGTCACCGAACAGCACCGTGTCGGTCACCTCCGCGAGCTTGGGGGCGAACTCCTGGATGGCCGGCGGCGCGAACTTCTTCCGTTCGGACATGGGATGGTGCTCCTTGCGTGTATGTGGGGGGATTCAGGCTGCCCGGCCTTCGACCGGGGAAATACGGAATATCAGTGACGTGCGGAAAGTAATTCCGTCCCGGGGTCGGCCGTCCCGCCTTTTCGGGTGCATGCTCTCCGCAGACCGATTCTGGTCGCCGCACACGCCATCGACCCTGCCCCTTTTGAGGGAATCCGCAAAGGGGAGAATTTCATCCTGGGCATCACTTATCCAGGGTAGAGATCCTTACCCCCCTCGTGCAGACCGAGCGGTGCGACACTGGCTGACATGACCAGCGACGCGCATCTGAACGGGCTGGGAGAATTCCTCAAGGCGCGGAGGGCGGAGTTGACCCCGCGCACGGTCGGTCTGCCCGATACCGGTGGCCGGCGTGTGCCTGGCCTGCGCAGGGAGGAAGTTGCGCGGCTCGTCGCCATCAGCACTGACTACTACACACGGCTGGAACAGGGCCGTATCCAGCCGTCAGCGTCAGTGCTGGCCGCTCTCGCCCGTGTCCTGCATATGGATGATCACCAGCGTGACCACCTGTTCGAGCTGGCCGGCCGGCAGAGGGCGCGACACCGTAGCCAGGCCGTACAGAAGGCTCAACCCCAGTTGCGCCGCCTGCTCGACGATCTCACCGCGAGTCCCGGCGTGGTGATCGGCCGCAGTATGGACATTCTGGCGTGGAACCCGCTCGCCGCCGCCCTGCTGACCGATTTCGCGAAGGTGCCGGAAGGCAAGCGGAACTGCGCCCGTATCCTCTTCACCGATCCCTCCATGCGGACGCTGTACGCGGACTGGCGGGCCGTCGCCCGTGGCTGTGTGTCCCATCTGCGTATGACGGCCGCCAAATACCCGGACGATCCGCGGCTGATCAGTTTGGTCGGCGAACTATCCGTGCAGGACAGGGACTTCGGGCAGTGGTGGGGAAGCCGTCACCTGCCGTCGCGCAGGCTGGGCATGAAGAGGTTCCACCACCCCGTCGTCGGTGAACTGGTCCTCGACTGGGACATCTTCACCTGCAGCAGCGATCCCGATCAGGAACTCGTCGTCTGGACGGCGGAGCCCGGCACGCCGTCGTACGACGGGCTACGTGACCTCGCCTCACGGGCCTCCGGCCGACTCGGCGGGCCCGTCGGCCGGTCCGGTCGACTGGTCTGATCCGGCGCCGCGAGCTTGGGAGCAACAAGGTGAATTCCCGAACCCTGGGAGAAAATTCTCCCCCTCATTTTTCGGGTGAATGCTGCGACACTGGCTGCTATGTACAGCGAAGCGCATTTGCCTGAACTGGGAGAATTCCTCAAGGAGCGCCGAGCCCAACTCAGCCCGCGGACCGTGGGCCTGCCCGAGTCCGGGGCACCGCGGCGCGTGCCG
Source organism: Streptomyces sp. NBC_00576 (assembly GCF_036345175.1). NCBI lineage: Bacteria > Bacillati > Actinomycetota > Actinomycetes > Kitasatosporales > Streptomycetaceae > Streptomyces > Streptomyces sp. NBC_00576. The sequence continues at coordinate 10,246,805 of NZ_CP107780.1, forward strand.
GGGCTGCGCCGTGAGGAGGTCGCCCAACTCGCGGGGATCAGCACGTACTCCTATGCGCGGTTGGAGCAGGGGCGTGCCCCTGTGCCGAGGTCTGTGCTCATCGCTCTGGTCCGTGTCCTGCACCTCGATGACGACCAGCGTGACCACCTGTTCGAGCTGGCCGCGAGCGGGGAGTCTGAACCGCGCCGCCGACCGGCGCAGAAGGTCCACCCGCAGCTCAGGCGCATCCTGGACGAGCTGACAGCGACTCCCGCGCTCGTCCTGGGCCGGCACCTGGACATCCTCGCCTGGAACCCTCTGGCTGCCGCCCTGCTCACCGACTTCGACCGGGTCCCCGAGAAGAAACGCAACTACGCCCGGCTGCTCTTCACCGACCCCGCCTTCCGGGAGATCTACCTCGACTGGAGGACGAACGCTCGGACCTGCGTCGCCCACCTGCGCGTGGAGGCCGCCAGGAGCCCTGGCGACCCCGGGTTGGCCGCACTCGTCGGCGAGCTCTCGATGGCCGACGCCGACTTCCGGCAGTGGTGGGCAGGCCGCCAGATGACCGGCCTACGGATGGGTACCAAGAGGCTGCGACACCCGCTCGTCGGCGACCTCACCCTCGACTGGGACAGCCTGACCTGCACAGCCGACCCCGCACAGAAGTTGGTGATCTCGACCGCCGATCCAGGGACCCCGTCCCATGACGGACTTCTCTTCCTTGCGTCATGGACTACGGACCCGAATCAGCCGGCACGTGATGCGGCAGCTTGACCGGGGCAGGGGACAGTCGGCTCGCGCCGTCGTGTCGGCCTTGACCTGCAGGGTGCGTCCCTTCCGTACGGCCGCCAGCCGCCGGACGGGGGGCCGAGGGCGAGGTGCGGGCACGGGCTGAGACCGGCTCGCCCTGGTCGATCCGGCCGGCCGGCTGACGCAGCTCAGCTACGACTACGGCGGCTACGCCGTTGAACCCCGGAAGCTACCGAGGCCCTGTCAAGATCCGTCTCACCGGCCACCGTTACACCTCTACGGCCGTGCCCGAGCAGACCAGAGTGATACCTGCCGACGGTACCGCGACGTTCCCCGTGGCGGTCCCGATGCCCTGTAAGGCTGGTGCCGCGCCTTTCTCTGCAGGGGGGAAGAATCTGTCCCCTGGATAACGAGTACCGGGGAGAGGAATTATCGTCTTTACTTTCCCCTGGACATGAGGAACTTTATTGTCCGAAGCAGAGCTGCGGAGATGGATACGCGGACGTGATGCACGTGCCCCATCAGAGGTCGCGTTGTCGCCACATTTCGCCTTCGGGGCGATGACGAACGCCGGTGTTCTGTCGGGGCTCGGGCCGAAGGAGCGAGTCACAGATGACCAGAGCCGCACCTGCACCGAGAAGTGCCGTCCCCGCCTCAAACCGTGGCTGCGCCTGGCCGTCGTCGCGTCGGCGGGCGGGCTGTTGGTCATGTGCGTCAACAGTTCCTTCGGAATCTTCCTGACAGGCATGGTTCTCATCGGCGCCGCCCGCTCATCCCGCAGTCCGCCCGCGCCCTGCAGAGCGAACTGACCCGGCACTTTGCACCCACGTCCTGCCCGGCGCGCCATACCGCTACCACCTCGACAGGTGGGGTCCGGCGGAGACCAACCACCTGGCCGCCGAGGCCGCTGACTGCCCCTGGAACAGGCCTGCAGGGCCTGCTCCGAAAGGCCGGCCGAGCGCCACGAAAGCCTCCGCTGTCCTGTAGAAGAGATCCGCCTCACCCTGAAGATGCCGTCGACTCGCACTCACCTGGACACCCACTAATGGCCACCCCGGACACCCCCACGCCGCCCACCGCGAGCGCCCCCGAAGCCGTCGACAGGAACAGAACGAGCCGCGGCCTGACTCTGCTGTTCGCGATCGCCGGCGGCACCGCGGTCGCCAACCTCTACTGGGCACAACCGCTCCTCGACTTCATCGGCCATGACCTGCACACCTCCACCGCGCTGGCAGGCTGGCTCGTGACAGTCACACAGATCGGCTACGCGGCCGGAGCACTGCTGCTGGTGCCACTCGGCGATGTCCTCGACCGGCGCCGGTTCATCCCCGGGCTGATGCTCTGCGCGGCCCTCGCCCTCATCGCCTGCGCACTCGCTCCGTCCATCGGCGCGCTCTTGGTCGCGACCACTCTCCTGGGCCTGACCACGGTCAGCGGTCAGCTGCTCACCCCGCTCGCCGGTGACCTCGCCGACGACACCAACCGCGGGCAGGTGGTCGGGACCGTGGTCTCCGGGCTGCTCATCGGCATCCTCACCTCCCGCACCATCAGCGGACTCATCGCGGATGCAGCCGGATGGCGCGCCATCTACTTCGTCGCCGCAGCGGTCTCCGTCGCCTTCGCGTTGGTCCTCAGCCGCGCGATCCCTTCGCTCGCCCCGAAGGCTCACCTGTCCTACCCGCAGTTGCTGGTCTCGGTCTGGCAGGTGATCCGGCAGGAGCGGGCAGTGCGCTGGACCCTGTTCCTCGGTGCCACCGCCTTTGGTGTCTTCACCATGTTCTGGACTGCGCTGACCTTCCTGCTCAGCGCGCAGCCGTTCTCCTATTCGGTCTCCGTCATCGGCCTGTTCGGCCTCATCGGGCTGGCCGGGGCGCTGGCCGCCCAACGCGCGGGGCGGCTCCACGACCGGGGCCGGTCCATGCCGGCGACCGGATGGGGATGGGCCGTGATCGTGATCTCCTTCGTCGTCGCGGCCTTCGCCGACCATTCCGTAGCGGGGATCATCGTGGCCATCGTGCTGCTCGACATCGCAGTACAGGGCGTGAACATCCTCAACCAGACACGGCTGTTCGCGGTCGCGCCGCAGGCCCGAAGCCGCCTCAACACGGCCTTCGTCACCTGCAACTTCATCGGCGGCGCGGCCGGCTCCGCCGCCGCGTCCGTCCTGTGGTCCGTCGGCGGCTGGACCGCCGTCTCCCTGACCGGGGCAGGCCTCGGTTGCGTCGCGCTCCTCGTGTGGGCCCTCGGCCGCCGAGGACCGCTTCTCAACGAGCGAAGCGACTGAATCGAGGACCTGTCCTGTTCCCGGACGACCCTCTCGACCGGCTCATCGGGACCGTCGACGCACGGCTCGCCGAGTTGCGGGCGGCCGGCTTCGAACATCAGGATTTTTCCGCTGCTCTAGTTTGGAGCGTTTTGGGCATGACCACTGCACAGCACAAGATCGGCTCCGGTTTCGACGCCACAAGCACCGCCGACGACGTCCTCCAGGGCATCGACCTGAGCGGGAAGCTCGCGATCGTCACCGGTGGCTACTCGGGCATCGGCCTGGAGACCACCCGTGCGCTCACCCGGGCCGGCGCCCGCGTCGTCGTCCCTGCGCGTCGGCCGGTGGATGCGCGGGAGGCATTGGACGGGGTTCCCGGCGTCGAGGTGGACGAGCTGGACCTCGGTGACCTGGAAAGCGTGCGCGGCTTCGTCGAGCGGTTTCTCGCTTCCGGCAGGGCCGTCGATGTCGTCATCGACAGCGCCGGGATCATGGCATGTCCCGAAACGAGGGTCGGGCCCGGCTGGGAGGCGCAGTTCGCGATCAACCACCTCGGCCACTTCGCCCTCGTCAACGGTCTGTGGCCGGCTCTCGAAACCGGCGGCGCACGTGTCGTCTCCGTGTCCTCCGGCGGTCACCACATGTCCGGCATCCGCTGGGACGACATCCATGGGAAGCACGGCTACGACAAGTGGCAGGCGTACGGGCAGGCCAAGACCGCGAACGCGCTCTTCGCCGTGCACCTCGACAGGCTCGCCAGGGACTCCGGCGTCCGCGCCTTCGCCCTCCATCCCGGCGTCATCATCACGCCGCTCCTGCGGCACGTGGCTGAAGAGGAGAAGGTGGAGTTCGGCTGGTTCGACGAGGACGGCAACCTGCGGAACCCCGGGTTCTTCAAGAACCCGCAGCAGGGCGCGGCCACGCAGGTCTGGGCGGCGACGTCACCCCAGCTCGTCGGCCTGGGCGGCCTCTACCTCGAGGACTGCGATGTCGCCGAGCCCGCTCCCGCGGACGGTGAGATGCGCGGTGTGAAGGACTGGGCGATCGACCCCGAACAGGCAGTGCGCCTTTGGGAGTTGTCGGCGCAACTGACGGGGGTGAACGCGTTCACCGCGTAGCGTGTGTCAGGAGCGGGGCCCCCCGGACGCTCCCCGCTCCTGACTCCCCGACATTGGGTGAGCAGCGCCGGCCCGCATGATCGTGGCCACCGGCGCCATGGGCGGCGCCGGTACCAGTGTGGTGCGGCTCCTCGCGAAGGATCCGGCTGGTGGTCCGGCTCTGACCGATTCGGCGCGATTGCGGCCGGACGTCGTTCGACGTCCGGCCGCAACAGTGAGGTGACGCTGAGGGCCGCCGCCCCTGTGCCCGTACTTGACTCCGTTCAGAACGTCAGGACCAGTCGGCCCCGCACGCCGCCCGCGGCGAGGAGCCGGTGCGCCTCGGCGGCCTGTTCCGCCGGGAACGACTTGGCGACCCGGAGTGTGATGAGGTCGTCCTCCACCTGCTGCCGGAGCCGGTCGAGCTTGGTGCGCTCCCGGGCGTATCGGAACACGACGATCGGCTCGTAGGCGATGTCTCGTTCGCCGGGGCCGTCGTAGCCGCGCAGGGTCACCACCCGGCCGCCGTCGCGGACCGCCCGAGCGGTGAGAGCGCCGAGCGACGCGCCGTCGAGCAGTCCGTCGACGCCCTCCGGGATCTCTGCGCGTACTCGGTCCGGGTACTCGGCGCCGCGGCGGAGTACGACGTCGGCACCGAGTTCCTTGATCAGGGCCTCGTCCTGTTCCGAGGCGTCGGCCACCACCCGCAGCCCGTCCGCCTTGGCCAGCTGAACGGCGTAGCCGCCGACCGCGCCGGCCGCTCCGGTGATCGCGACGGTCTGTCCAGGCTCCAGGCCGAGCGTGTCCAGGGCCAGGCGCGCGGTCAGGCCGTTCATCGGCAGCGACGCGGCCTGTACGTCGCTCGCGCCGTGGGGAGCGCGGACGACCGACTCCGCCGGGACCACGACCTGCTCGGCGTACGCACCGCGGGAGCCGTCGGCGAGCACGATCGCCATCACGCGGTCGCCGACGCTCAGATCCGTGTCCGTACCCGCGCCTATCTGGTCCACGACCCCCGATGCTTCCATGCCGGGAACGAACGGCGGTTGGGCGTCCGGCGACCGGGCGGGTCCGCTGCGCTGGAGGGCGTCGATCGCGTTGACGGTCGCGGCGTGCACACGGATGCGCACTTCGCCCGGCCCGGCATCGGGGGCAGGCAGCTCAAGAACCTGAAGTACGTCCGGCCCACCGAATTCCGTGAAACCTACAGCCTTCATTCGAAGCACCTCATTGCTATGCGGTCGTTGAGGTGTCCGACCTTTCCCTCTCGCGTGCGCCCGGAAAAGGGGAAGGTTTCTTGGCTGGGATGCGGCGATAGGGGGGACGAGTCCTTCCCCCCATGACACTGGTGCCGGCGGAAGACGCGATGCTCCTCGCGGTCGCGCTCTGGCCATAACGAACGGGCTCGGCGTCCGAGCGCCCAGACGACGAGGACGAAGCAGCTGAGGGCCATGCCGACGATGGTCACGACCGTCCAGCCGCCCGTCGCCCACATTGCCCTCGCGGCGGCCGAGCCGATCGCGCGGCCGAGGAAGTCGCTTGCCGCAAAGGCCGTATTCTCCGCTGGACGGGGCTCCGTACGGGAGGCAGGCCGGTGAGATGCTCTCTTTTGCCAGGGAATTGCTCCCCTGCGGACGTAAGTGTGAGAGGGCTCAGGTGGCGGTGTCGGACGTCGTCGGCTTCTGGTCCGCGGCCCAGGAGGCCAGGAGGCGCAGTCCGTCGTGGGACGGGGTGCCGGGTTCGGCGTTCCACACGATGATGTGCTGGTCGGGGTCCGTGCCGCAGGTGAGCGTGTTCCAGTCGAGTGTCAACTCGCCCACCACCGGGTGATGAAGCTTCTTGACGCCCTTGCCCCGCATCGCGACATTATGCGCGGTCCACCACTGCCGGAACTGTGCGTCACGGGCGGAGAGCTCCTCGACCAGAGCGGTGAGGCGCTTGTCGTCGGGGTAGCGCGCGCTCTCCATGCGCAGCTGGGCGATGGCCAGCCGGGTGACCTCTTCCCAGTCGGCGTACAGCTCGCGCATCCAGGGTTCGGTGAACAGCAGTCGGACGAACACGCGCTCCTGCTCCGGGTAGCGCCCGAAATCGGTCCACAGGGCGGCGGCGAGCTTGTTCCAGCCCAGGATGTCGGTGCGCCGGCCGATGACGAAGGCAGGGGAGGCGGTGAGATCGTCCAGCATGCGCTGCAACTGCGTATCCACCTGCTGGCGAGCACCTGACGCGGAGGGGCGCACCCTCTCTTTTGCCGCGAGGTCGAAGAGGTAGGTGCGCTGATCGTCGTTCAGGCGGAGCGTCTTGGCGATTTCGTCGAGCAGGGGAGCTGATGCCTGGAGACGGCCCTGCTCGATCCGTGTGTAGTACTCGGTGCTGATCGCGGCGAGAAGGGCCACTTCCTCACGGCGCAGACCGCTTACACGCCGTCGTTCCCCGGCGCGGAGTCCGACCTCGGAAGGACTGAGCTCGGCACGGCGGGCCTTGAGGAACTCACCCAGCTCGTTCAGATGAGGGTTGCGGTTCATGATTTGCAGCCTCGCACAAAAGCCTGGCGCTGTAAGGGGGAGAGATCCTATCTATGTTGGGCTTTACCCATATATGAGAATGGTATCGACTTCGACCTGTACGGCAAAAGACAGAAAGGGACTCGGCGGCCCGGGGAGTGCATACCGGGCCGCCGAGTGAGCACACGAAGCTGTGGAGTCAGCTCACAGTGCTTTGAGCAGTTCCTGGGCCAGGGGTACCGCCGAGCCCGGGTTCTGGCCCGTGTACAGGGTGCGGTCGGTCTCGACGTGCGGGGCGAACGGCTCGGTCTCGCGGTAGTCCGCGCCGAGCTCGTTGACGAGGCGGTCCTGCAGCAGCCACTTCGCGCGGTCCGCGAGACCGTTCAGCTTCTCCTCGGCGTTGGAGAGGCCGGTCATCCGGTAGCCGGCGAACGGGGAGGTCCCGTCCGGGCCGATGGTGGCCAGCAGTGCTGCGGGTCCGTGGCAGACCAGGGACACCGGCTTGCCCGAGGCGAGCCACTCGATGAGCAGCTTGCCGGAGGCGGCGTCGTCGGGCAGGTCTTCCATCGGGCCCCAGCCGCCGGGGTAGAACACGGCCACGTAGTCGTCGATGTCGACGTCTTCGATGCGCATCGGGTGCGCCAGCTCGGTCGCCTCGCGCAGGGCGGTGCGCATGCGCTGCGCGCCGTCCTCGCCGCCGTTGAAGTCCGGGGTGAGGCTGAGGGCATCCGCCGTGGGCGGCACTCCGCCGGGTGTAGCCGCCGCGATCTCGAATCCGGCCTCCTTGAAAACCTGGTAGGGGCCGATTGCTTCCTCGGCCCAGAAGCCGGCCGGCTGTTGGGTTCCGTCAGCCAGCGTCCAGTGGTCGGATGCGGTGATCACGAAAAGGATCTTCGCCATGGTTACAGATCTCCCGGTGACGGTCTCAGCCCTTGAGGGCTTCTTGGAGGATGTGGCTGTCGGCGGCCTGCTGCATCCGTACGGCCTTGCCGTCCTGGACGGTCCACAGGTGGATGAACCGGACGTCGGCCTTGTTCCCGGTCTTCGTCTCGGCGTGGTAGTGCCCGAACACGAAGACATGCCCTTCGTCGTCGGCGTAGAACTCCTCGGGCACCGCGCCGAAGGACTCGTAGTTCGGCATCGTCCTGCCGAAGAAGTCCTTCGCCGCGCTGGCCCAGCCGTGGTAGACGCCGCTGTTCGGGAAGCCCGGGGTGATGTCCCAGACGAGGTCCGGCGCCATGACCTCATCGGTCACTTCCGGGGCCATCCCGGATTCGTACAGACGGCGGATGAGGGCGAGGTTCGGGGAGTCGGACATGCGTTACTCCTTGCGGGGGGTGGGGGTGGTGGATCGGGAACGAGAGAAAAGGCCTGGTGATCAGACGGCGAGGGCGGCCCGCCCGGCCCGGAATACCGCGGCCTGGTGTGCGACGCGTGCACCGAGGTGCTCCGCGGTGGCGATGTCCGACCTGTGGACCGCTTCAGGTCCGGCATCGGTGGGGCTCTGGGCGCCGGCACCCAGGAAGAAGCCCAACCGGTTGATGTCGTCCTCGCTGCCCTTGGTGGAGTCCCAGCCCGGCATCAGACCCAGGCTGATCCAGTGCATGCCGTGCTGGGCGGCCAAGGTGGCGAAGTAGCCCAGGGTGGAAGACTTGTCGCCGCTCTTGGCACCGGAGTTGGTGAAGCCCGCGGCGAGCTTGTCCACCCAGACATGGGAGAACCAGCGTCGACTGCTGGCCTCGGCGAACGCGTGGAAGGCCGCGGAGGCGGTACCCATGTACGTGGCGGCACCGAAGATGATCGCGTCAGCGGCGTCCAACTGCGCCCACTGCTCTTCGGTGATGGTGTCCACGGAGATCAAGACCACCTCGGCGCCGGCTCCCGCCGCGCCACGCGCCACGGCCTCGGCGACGACGGCCGTGTGGCCGTAGCCCGAATGAAACGCAATGGCGATCGTGGTGCGGCCGGAGGGGGACATGGTGATCGGGCTCCTCGAAAGTCACTGTGCGGTGTGTGATCGAGCATCGCATTGGAAGAGCACGCTGTGAGGGGTAAGAAAATTTCCCCTCCCTATCGCTCTCCCGGTATGCGAATCCGGTCCGACGGCCGGACCCTGCAGAGTGGCCCGTCCCGCGCCGGCGTGGTACGGCAGCTGCAGTTCACGTTCGCCGCTCGTCCGAGACCGGTGTCTGCGCATACTCAGCTGAGGCGTTGTGGACCACTAGAGGACGGTAAAGAAATCCACCATCTTGGGGATCGCCTGGTCCACGTACTCAGGCACGTCGTACAAGGCGATATGCGTTGCGCCTTCGATGACGAACAACTCCTTCGGCCCCTTGGAAAGCTCGTATGCCTGGTCGCTGAATACCTTTGTGTCCGCCTTGCTCCCTGCGATGAGGAGCATCGGCTGGGTAAGCAGTTCCGGGATCTGGTCGAACGTCGAGAAGGCGAACATCTTGTCCATGCTGGTCAGCAGGAAACGGCCCTTCGAATTTGGATGCTGGCCACGCGGCGTCCTGTAGTAGTCGTATCCCTCGCGCAGGAGGTCCGGGGTGCTTTCGTTGATCTCCTCCAGCGTTTCCGGTACGAACGGGGCGTAGACAGGATCTGCTCCCCTTGCTTCCGCAGTGCGCTGCTGGGCGACCATTTCCAGCGTGCCGATCTGCTCGGCCACCGGGGACATGTGCCCCAGAAAAGCCCTGGAACCTTCGCCCATCGGAGCCGCGCTGACCGTAGCCACTGCCTTGAAGCGACGTTCGGTCTGGGCCACGCTGATTGCGTAGCCGCCGCCGGCACATATGCCGAAGACCCCCATGCGTTCGGAGTCGACGAACGGGAGCGTGGTGAGGAAGTCGGCCGCACAGCGAGCGTCTTCCACCCGGGTCGTCGGGTCTTCCAGGAGGCGAGGTTCGCCACCGCTGGCTCCCTGATATGAGGAGTCGTAGACGACGGTGACGAATCCGTGCTCAGCGAGCTTCTTGGCGTAGTGGCCGATAGTCTGTTCCTTTACGCCTCCGGCCGGATGGATTCCGACGAGTGCCGGATATTTCTTGTCTTCGCTGAAGTTCTCTGGCAGATGGAGATGGCCCGCAATCTCTACTGCCTTGTTCCTGAACGAAATAGCTTCAACCATGGCGCGTGCCCTTTCGCAGCCTCGGTCCGCCGTCGGGCGGCCCTCAGATCATGGTCCGTCGATGCTCAGGGCATGTCTACTCGTGGTGGGGGGAGGAATCTTTCCCCTGGGTAAAACTCGCTGGGTAGGCAATTGTCCCCTGGTAGGGAAGCTCGGACTGCATCGAAAGATGTGTGCAATTTGCAAATATGCGGAGAGTTCCTTGGCGATGCGGTCGAGCATGGATGCGGAGGATTCCTTGGCTCGTTCCTCCCAGGCGAAGACGCAGGCTGTCGACCTCGACCTGGCCGATGTCGAGGTGCTGGTGGATCCGAGCGGTGGTGCCGGGCGGGTTGAGGATGTAGCGCAGGCCGGAGGAGCCCTTGTGGTTGACGGAGTCGGCGATCTGCACGTGCTGGAGCTTGTCGCCGGCGTAGCGCGTCAACGCCGCGATGTCCGCCATCGGGTCGGCCCCGGAGAGGTGGAAACCGTGCGGGGCGCAGTAGAGGTAGTTCACCCAGGGCTTGTTGATGGCGCGGACCAGGTCTACCGCGAGGGTGTTCTCCTCGCAGAAGTCGTCCGGGTGGGCCCCTGGCTTCAAGGCGATGCCTCGCGCTCGAAGATCGGCAGCAACTCCTCCAGCGAGCGCCAGAACGCGGCCTCGGTCTCGGCAGCGCGCTCGGGGCGGCAGTTGAACTCCGAGTTCATCGGCGGGCATTCGAGGTCGGCGGTGATCTCGATCATTCGCTTCCGATAACGGACGGCGGTCTGCCGCTGGCTCTCGTCGGGTGACGACCACTTGTACAGCGGCAGCACGGACGACAAGTTCACGCCGTGCGTGCGCAGGGAGTTCTTGAGCTCGGCAATGCGCTTGTCCGCAGCCCTGCGCTGCCGGTCCGTGTGACGGTCACGATCCGGTTCCTTCCGTTGTCGGCGTCGCTGCTCACGACAGGGATGTCTCTTCGGCGTCGTAGCCGTAGATCCAGCCGTTGCCCACCAGGGGGTCGGAGCCGGCCAGGGCGGCGTCGCGGGCCTGCTGTTCGGGCCCGTCGGGCAGGTGGTTGATGTCGCGGCGGTCGTGACTGACCTGCTGCAGGCGGGTGGTGCGTTCGATGCGTGCCGACTCGTAATGCTTCAGGGCCTGTTCGGGGTCGTCGGCGGCTGCGGCGAGGCAACGGGCCAGTACGGCGGCGTCCTCGATGGACTGGGCCGCGCCCTGGGCGAAAAAGGGGAACATGGGGTGGGCGGCGTCACCGAGCAGGGTGATCCGGCCATGGCTCCAGCGCCGCAGGGGCCTGCGCTCCAGCAGCGCCCAGCGTCCTGGGTCGCCGCCGACCGCGATCAGATCCGTCACCCGCGGGTCCCAGCCGGCGAACTCGGCGTGGAACTCCTCGACCGTGGCCGTCGCGCTCCAGGACTCATCGGTGTAGTCCCCGGCCGGGGCGGCGGCGAAGATGTTGACGGACTCCCCGCCGGAGATCGGGTAGTGCACGAAGTGCCGTCCGGGCCCGAGCCAGAGCGTCTGGGCACGGCGACGCGCGAAGTCGGGGACGGCTTCGGCGGGGACGATGGTGCGGAAGGCACACAGGCCGGAGTACGACGGCGGTGCCGGTTCTGCCACCGCGCCGCGGACGACGGAGTGCACGCCGTCGGCCCCGATGACGACGTCGGCCTCGGCTCGGCTGCCGTCCGCGAAGCGCAGCAGCGCGCCGTCCGGACCCGCTTCGACGCCAGTGCATCGGGCGCCCAGGCGGATCCACTCGCCGGGCACGGCCGATCTGATGGCGTCCAGCAGATCGGCCCGGTGGGTGACGTAGGTGCGCTCGTCGTAGAGCCGCTCGCACACGACGCTCAGCTTCTCCACAGACAGCACCCCACCGTCGGCCCAGCGACGGAACTCCCAGCCCCAGTCCAACGGCACGGCCCGGCGCAGAAACCGCTCCATGACGCCGAGGCGCCGCAGCAGCCGTACGGCGTTGGGCGCCACGACCAGCCCGGCGCCGACCTCGGTCAGTGCCGACGCCTGCTCGTGGACTCTGGCGGTGAGCCCCGCACGGTGCAGGAAGGCGGCGGCAGCCAGACCGCCGATGCCACCCCCGACGATGGCGATCCGCGGGCCGTGCACAAGAGCGGGCATGGAGCCACTCCTCTCCTTCGAGGGGAACGTCCTGGTAACACCGCGATCCTCACCCGCGTCCCGCTCCACCGGAAGCAGCTATGTTCATTCAATGGACATCCTCTTTCGGCAACCCCCGCGGAGGGTGGAGGCCTGATGCCCCGTACGAGTCAGCCCGGCCGGAGCGTGGGTTCTCGGATGTTCGAGGTGCTCTTCGCGTTCCGGCCCGGCCGGTCCCGGCTCACCCTCGCCGACCTGACCCGGGAGACCGGCCTGCCCCATGCCACAGTGCGTCGGCTGGCACTGGAACTCGTCGGGGCCGGAGCACTGGACCGGGCCCCGGACGGCGCCTTCACGGTGGGCATCCGGCTGTGGCAGCTCGGCACGCTGGCGCCGTTGAGTGTTCCCTTGCGCACTGTGGCCTTGCCGTTCATGGACGACCTGCACACCGCGCTGCGCCAGCATGTCCAACTGGCGGTACTGGAGGGCACCGAGGCGGTGCTGGTCGAACGGCTGTCGGCCGGTAACGCCGTGGATGTCGCGTCGAGGCTCGGCGGGCGGCTGCCGCTGCACAGCTCCGGTGTGGGCAAGGTGCTGCTCGCCCACGCCTGCCCCGAACTGGTCGAGCAGGTCATCGCGCAGGGCCTGTCGGCGTACACCGAGCGCACCGTCACCGATCCTGCGCGGCTGCGCACGATGCTGGCCGAGTGCCGCGAGACCGGCGTGGCGGTGGTCCGCCAGGAAACAACACCGGCGGTCGATTCGGTGGCCACCCGTGTCCTCAACGCCGACGGCGAGGTCGTCGCGGCCCTGTCGGTCGTCGTAGGCACCGGGTCGGTCGATCTGTGGGCCGTACGGCCGGCGGTCATCGCCTCCGGCCTGGCCGTGTCCCGCAGGCTCGGCTGGCATCCGTCGGTCGGAGTGCGCTGGGTCGGCTTTCCGCGGCCGGACACCCAGGACCGGTGATCTCGCGGAAGGAGGCCTGACCGGTCCAGGAGCCTCGTTCTGTGGCTGAGCAACCATCCACCGGGCGACCCTGCGGGCGACGTCGGTGCCGTAGCCATGTTCGACGACGGCCAAGGCGAGGACGGTGCCCCCCCGCTTATGCCTGCGCTGGTGACGCCATCCAGGCCCTCCGACACGCGCATCCCGCACCGTTGACAGTCTCCAGCGGTCTGCCAGAACGGCTGTCAGGCCGAGCCGCGCGACGTCTGCCCTCGCTCCTTCATCCGGTCTCGGGACATGTGTTGCCAGGTAAGAACCTGGCACCTGGTCCATCCTGCGCACCATCCTGGCCAAACCCCATCATCACTGGCCTCAACGACTTGATCGCTCTCGTCCCGCAGGAAACGTATGGTGCCGCCCTTGACCAGTGGCACGACTCTTGCGGTCTTTGCTGCCTTCCATTTCACTGTGCGCGTCTTCTGGTTCTTGGTTTCCCGCTGTTTGGATGCAGGGCACCCCATCGTGCGGGGCTGTGCTGCGCGGTCACGCCGAAGGAGCAGTCGCGATGGGTGCGCATCAGTTCGTCGAGCAAGGATGCGTGAGCCTCTTCGCGCCGCCGCCCCCACCAGTTCCCTCGACAGCCAGAGGCGCGCGACTCCACAAACGCCTTGCTGAGGCGGCGGGTTCCGCAGCGAGACGGGCGATTCCGTGAAAAGCCGAAGGAGAGTGAGATGACATGACCGACACTCCACCCACCACGCCGACGCCCTTCGATCGACCGCAAGGGCTGGATTCACCCATCGTGCCCAAGATCATCAAACTGGCGTCCCGGTTCAATGTCGCCGTCTATCGCGCCACGGGCGGGCGGATCGGTGGCAAGTGGAGGATCGGAAGCGCCTTCCCTCGCGGTGTGCCCGTCTGTCTCGTGACCACCAGGGGGCGCAAGAGCGGCTTGCCGCGCACCCAGCCCCTGCTCTGCTTGGGTGATGGTGATCGTGTGATTCTCGTGGCGTCGCAGGGTGGCCTACCGAAGAACCCCTTGTGGTATCGAAATCTTCAAGCAGATCCGCGGATCACCGTCCAGGTCCGCAGCAGCGTGCGTGACATGCTCGCGCGTACCGCCGATCCTGTCGAGCGCGCAGTGCTCTGGCCGAGACTTGTCGCAATGTACGCCGACTTCGACAAGTACCAGGCGTGGACCGACCGGCAGATCCCCGTTGTCATCTGCGAGCCGGCCCCGTAGGCGATCCCAAGGTGTAAGTCGTCCATCGGCGGCGGGCAGGCGCGTGTGATCGGGATCTTGGAACCGGGGTTGTGGGTGGCTGAACTTGAGGACCTGTTCCTGCGGGTCGGCGGCAGGTTTTCGAGGGTCTAGCCGCAGCGGCGGATACGGGACTACGTACGCGGTCTGCTGGGGCCCTGTCAGTCGAAAGAACGGCTGGTAGCCGGCCGGGTTCGCAGGTCACCGCACACCGGACGGGCGCAGCGGCTGCCGGCGGGAAGCCGGTGGGACCTCGACGAGATCCGCGACGACCTTCAGCGGCAGTTCTCGGTAGCGCCGGGGACTTTACGTCAATAAGTGCTCGGTAGGCGGGTGTTGGTGGGAGCCTGAGATATGACGATGCGTCAGCCGGGCTGTCTCTCCGCCTGTGCGCTGCGGGCCAGGTTCGCACTGCCTCTTGCTGGTCAGGAGCCTGAATTTGAGTGTCATGGGCCGGTGGCGGAGCATGTCGCGTCGGAGTCGTGGCGGCTTTTCGGTGACCCGAGCGGGAGGACAGGGCCAGGGGGCGGGAAAGTCTTCTCGCTCGGGTCTGTCGACAGGACCGTGCGGTCCCTATGCGGTGTGTAGGCCCCGTTCCGCCGTGCCATGGGTACACGCGCGCGGGGCGGCAGTGCGGCGGCGCAGGAAGCCGGGCAGGGGGAGGGCGAGGTCGATGAAGCCTTCTGCCTGCATGGCGGCGAGGCCGATGCGGGGGAGGTCGCTGGAGGTGCGGTAGACGACGAAGCGTGGTTCCCAGCGGGGGCGGAACTTGGCGTTGAACTTGTACAGGGATTCGATCTGGAACCAGCGGGAGAGGAAGACCAGTAGTCCGCGCCAGGCGCGGAGTACGGGGCCGGCGCCGATTTTCTCGCCGCGGGCGAGTGCTGAGCGGAACATGGCGAAGTTGAGTGAGACGCGGGCGATGCCGAGGCGGGGGGCGGCTTCCAGGGCGGCCACGATGAGGAGTTCGTTCATGCCGGGGTCGGCGGAGCGGTCGCGGCGCATCAGGTCGAGGGAGACGCCGTCGGTGCCCCAGGGTACGAAGTGCAGGATGGCTTTGAGGTCGCCGTAGGGGCCCGGTTGGTCGTCGGTCTTGTGGGCGGTGGCGATGAGGCAGTCGCCGTCGTCGGGGTCGCCGATGCGGCCCAGGGCCATGGAGAAGCCGCGTTCGGTGTCGGTGCCGCGCCAGTCGTCGGCGGCGTGGCGGATCCGTTCCAGTTCGGCCTGGCCGAGGTCACGGATGCGCCGTACCCGGGTTTCGTAGCCTGCGCGTTCGATGCGTTTGACCATCTGGCGCACGTTGCGCATCGCGCGCCCGGAGAGGGAGAAATCCGCGACGTCCACCACCGCCTCGTCGCCCAGTTCGAGGGCGTCGAGGCCGGTTTCGCGGGTCCAGACCTCGCCGCCGGTCTCGGAGCAGCCCATGACGGCGGGGGTCCAGGAGTGGGCCTTGGCTTCGTCCATGAAGCGTTCGATGGCGCCGGGCCAGGCTTCGACGTCGCCGATCGGGTCGCCGCTGGCGAGCATCACGCCGGACACGACCCGGTAGGTGACGGCGGCCTTGCCGCTGGGGGAGAAGACGACCGCCTTGTCGCGGCGCAGTGCGAAGTGGCCGAGGGAGTCGCGGCGGCCGTGCTTGTCGAGGAGGACGCGCAGGCGGTCCTCGTCCTGGGGGGTCAGGTGTGCGGCCGGGTGTTCGGGCCGGAAGGCGAAGTAGATGGTGGTGAGGGCGGTGAGCAGGCCGAGGGCGCCGAGCGAGAAACCGACCGTCCAGGAGGTGGGCCCGTCGTAGTCGACGGGGCCCTCGAAGCCGAACAGGCCGTACAGGACGTGGGTGATGCGGTCCGCGAGGCTCGGGTCGCCGACTGTCCGTCGGCCGTGGACGCTGACGATGACCAGACCGATCAGAATCGAAGCGGTACCCCACAAAAGGAAGTTGGAAAGGGCGCGCCAGCGGCTGCGCGGGTCGGGCAGGGCCGCGAACTCACCTCGGTGGCGGATCAACAGCGTCAACAGGGCCAGTGAGATGAGCAGGCCGAAGGCCGAGTGCCGGTAGGCGAACTGCGACACGGCACCGGCCGGAAGCAGCACGACGGCGGCCCGCCAGGCGCGGCGCTTGCGGCGGCGCAAACCGTGCGCGAGCAGGAGCAGCAGCAGACCGGTGCTGAGCGAGAGCGCGGCGGCGAACGGGCCGAGCGCGCCAGGCAGCACCTCGGCGACGGTGTGCATACGGCTGTGCCGGAAGCGCGCGAAGACGCCGGCCAGCACGTCCAGTAGTCCGATGGCCGCACAGGCCTTTGCGATCAGGGCGGGAACGGCATCAGGGCGCGGGCCGAGAAGTACCCGGCGCAGCCGGGGGTGCGACCTGCACGCAGCGAGGATGTGGGACAGAGAGGTCACTGGCTCACTTCGCCCCGTGTCTGCTGCGGGTCGCCGGACGAGACGCAGGGGCGTTGCAGGTGCCAGACGTGGGCTGGGCGCAGGTTGGCCCACACGGTCCGGCGGCCGATGGTGTAGCTGCGCTCGTACGCGGACATGATTTCGTTCACCGCGGCGCGTCGGCGCGCTTCGCTCCGTGATGCGGTTACGGCACGGAGCTCGCGCATGCCGACGAAGGTGAAGTAGGTCAGGGTGCCGCCGGGATGCAGCAGTTCCATGTAGCGGGCCAGGATGCGCTCGGCCTGTACCGGAGTGAAGTTGGTCAGCGGCAGCCCGGAGACGATCACGTCATAGCGGTCCTCGGTGTCAAGGTCTTCAAGGCGCGTCTGGCGCACCGTCACGGGTCCGGGTCTGCCTGCCGGGGCGGTGTACGTGGCGACGAGGTGGCGCAGTTGCGTGGCGAAGCGGGGATCGGCTTCGACGATGTCCAGGCGGCTGCCCCGGGGCAGTTGGGACATCAGGGAGGCGGTGACCGCGCCGGCCCCGGCTTCCAGCACTGCCAGTGGGCGGGGTGCCTGGACCCGCACGGGTTCGGTCAGGGCCCGGGCCAGCGCGTTTCCGCTGGGGGCGGCAGCACGGGCGGGCCGCAGATCGCGGGCCGTTTCGATCAGGAACATCCAGCCTTCGGCATTGCGCTGCGCCAGGACTCTTTCGTGGGAGGTGGTCCAGCTGTTCATGGGTTCGACGGTAAACGCTGGTGATCCGCATCGGATCCGTCGTTCTGCGACGGTGATCCCCTACGAAAGTAGGGGGCCGACAGGGCAGATGTCGGACAATGAGCCGCAGCGGTTGCTCTCGTGTGCCGTCGTCGTCGATCAAGCTGGTTACGCCCGCGACAGATCCGCAGGCGTCCGCGAGGGTTCCTTTGCGCCAAGTCCGGTGCGCCAAGTCCGGCCGAAGGACGCCGTTCAGCCCTCGCGTCAGATTGGCCAGTTTCTGGACTGCGATGACGGACGTAGCGGAACGGGCTCGGGAAGAGGAGTCGCCGCCGCTGGTGACATGCCGTCGAGGATGAGGGAGAGGCAGCGGCGCCAGCCTTCGCTGGCCGGGTCCATGGTCCACAGCAGGCTGAAGAGCATGGCCATGATTCTGGGCAGGTCGTCCGGTACGAGGTCGGCGCGGATGCGTCCGATCTCCTGGGCGCGTCGGGTGAGAAGGGTCATCGACGCGTAGTACGGGTCGATGACGTCCGAGATGACGGCGCCGGCCCTTCTCGCGGCGGCCACGGTGTTGTGCTCGCGGGCGGCCAGCGTCATGGCGGCGTCGATGACGGAGTCGAGTGCGCGTAGCGGGTCGCCGCGGGGACCGCGGGGTGCGGAGTAGGGCGCTGCTTGCAGCAAGTAGGAAGCCGCACATTCGGTGCCCACACGCCCACACGCCCACACGCCTGCACACCGTGCTCCGTGCTCCGTGGGCGTGTGGGCACCGCTTTCATGGTCGGCGCGCACCGGTGCCTTCGCTGCTGCTCCGCTCTCTATGCGCTCACCGATCACAGTCCCTTGAGAACCCGAATGCGGTCGGCCTTCATACGCCGGGCGACGGCGGTTTCGAAGGCGATGGCTTCGAAGGCGTGCGGGATGGAGGGGTGGACGTGGAGTTCGGTGCTGACTCCCGCTGCCGCGGTCCGCCGCGCGTAGTCGATGTCCTCGTCGCGGAGGATGTCGAGTTCGAGGGCCTCCAGGTAGAGCGGAGGCATGCCCGTGGCATCCTTCATCCGGGCCGGCGCCGCATAGGGTGACACGTCGGGGCAGCCGCATGCGGGGCCGAGCAGGGCCTGCCATGCGGTCGCGTTGTCCTCGTAGCTCCAGGTGGTCAGTCCGGCGAGCGCTGGGTCAGGAGTCGTGGTGCGGTCATCCAGCATGGGATAGAGCAGGATCTGCTTGGCGATCGCCGGGCCGCTCCGGTCACGTGCCAGCAAGGCCAGGCCGGCCGCCACCCCGCCACCGCCACTGTCCCCCATGACCGCGATGCGTGCCGGGTCGACACCGAGTTCCCCGGCGTGTTCCGCCAGCCAGGTCAATCCGGCGTACGCGTCTTCGACGGGGGTGGGGTGGGGATGTTCGGGGGCGAGGCGGTACTCCACAGACAGGAACGGGACACCGCTGGACGACACGAAACGGGACACGGTTCCGTCGTAGAGCGAGACGCTGCTGAATATCATGCCGCCGCCGTGAAGGAAGAACACCGCAGCGCCAGGCTGGGCGCCTTCCTTGACGTACCACCGCAGCAACAACTTGGCACCGTCACCGGCTGTGGTCTCGAAGTCCTTGACCACCACATCGTCCGGCCTGGGCTGCGCTGCGTCGATCATGGCGTGCACGGGTTCCATCGTGCTACGACGTGTCTCGACATCCCCGACGGGCCTGTGGACAGAGGGGAATTGCCCCGGTGCGCCGAAGATTTCGATCACCTCGGGATCCCAAGAAAGTGTCATGGTTGCGCCTTGCGTTGTGAGTGGCGCTGGAGGTTCGTCCCGCACGTCGCGCATCAGCACCTACCTGCTGTGCTGACGACTCTTCGTCGGCACGACCCACCAGCGATCATGTTTTCCGGAGTACTGGTAACTCGAAAGCCGCGAAACAATTGACAAGGGCGGCGGCCCGCAACCTCGCGGTCGACTGGAGCGAACCCCTGTCGCTGACTACTGCCAGGACGGCATCATTGCCGCCGGGTAGCGGGAGCCGGCCGATCCGTGCGGCAGGAGCTCCTCGATGCGGGCGAGGTCCTCGGACGTGAGCGTGACCTGCGCGGCGGCCACGTTCTCTGCCAGCCGCCGCGGGCTGCGGGTCCCGGGATGGGCACGATGTCGTCGCCCTGTGCGAGCAGCCAGGCCAGCGCCAGCTGGGTGACCGCGATGCCCTTGCTCTGAGCCAGTGCGCTCAGCTCGCGGACCGCGGCGAGGTTCTTCTCGTAGTTGCCGGGCTGCCAGCGGTCGTCCTTGCTGCGCATGTCGTACGCGGGGTATTCGTCGGCCGGCTTGACGGCGCCGGTGAGGAAGCCGCGGCCCAGCGGAGAGTATGGGACGAAGCCGATGCCCAGTTCCCGGACGACCGGCAGGACGTCGGCCTCCACGGCTCGCTCGAACACCGAGTACTCGGTCTGGAGCACCGAGACCGGGTGGACGGCGTGGGCGCGGCGGATGGTTTCGGGGCCGGCCTCGCTCAGGCCGAAGTAGCGGACCTTGCCTTCGGCGATCAGCTCGCCGACCGCACCCGCCACGTCCTCGATGGGGACGTCAGGGTCGACGCGGTGCTGGTACAGCACGTCGACGTGGTCGGTGCCCAGGTGGCGAAAGCTGTTCTCGGTGACCTCGCGAATGTGCTCGGGGCGGCTGTTCAGGGCGGCTCCGATCCTGGTCGGATCGGAGAGGTCGAAACCGAACTTGGTCGCGATCAGGATGTCGTCGCGGAAGTTCTTCACGGCGCGTCCGAGGAGCTGCTCGTTGCTGCCGGTGCCCAGGCCGTAAAGCTCTGCCGTGTCGAAGAGGGTGACCCCGAGTTCGTGGGCCCGGCTGATGGTGGCGATGCTGTTCTGGTCGTCCGTAGCCCCGTAGGCCATCGTCATGCCCATCGTGCCCAGACCGATCGTCCCGGCCATGAGGCCCTGGCCGCCGAGGGTACGCTGGGGGAGGTTCGTGGTGTGCTGTGACATGCCCTCAACGCTAGGGACACGGCACCTGGGGGTCATGGGGCGTCGATCGCAGAGGATTGCCTGATTCTCTCAACGAAGGAGTGCGTCGTGCTGGACCGACTCGACGCGGCAATCGACCGTCACTGCGTAGGACTGGGCTCCGGCACCGCCGTCCCCCGGCTCCTCCTGGTCTCGGTCGAGGAGCCCATCGAGCCCACCGACCTGCTGTACGAACCGATGATCTGCTTCGTCGCCAGCGGCACGAAACGCGCCACCGCGGGAGAACTCACCCAAGTAGCGAATCCCGGCGAGATGCTCCTCACCACGATCGACCTGCCCGTCACCATCGAGCTGGATCACGTGCCCTACCGGTCCGCCGTCATGCACATCGACGGCCGGGCGCTCACCGAGCTGCTCGTCGAGCTGGACGAGACCGGTCAGAGCGCCCCATTGCCCGCCGGTGGGCAGGCCAGCGCGCCGATGACACCGGAACTCGTCGACGCGGTCACCCGCTGGGTCGAGCTCCTCGACACCCCCGAAGACATCCGACCCCTCGCCGTCCGGATCGAGAGCGAGATCCTCTACCGGCTACTGCGCAGCTCCCTCGGCCCCGCTCTGCGCCAGTGGGCGCCGGCGGACTCGGCCACGGCGCGGGTGCGCGAGGTGGCCCGATGGATCTGCGCGCACTACACCGAGCCGCTCAGCATCGACGCGATCGCCGCCTCGGCGCACATGAGCCCCGCCAGCCTGCACCGGCACTTCAAAGCGGCCACCGGCATGAGCCCGCTCAAGTACCAGAAACACCTGCGAATGCAGGAGGCACGGCGGCGCCTGGCCGCCGGCGACGCCACCGCGGCCCAGATCGCTCAGGCGGTCGGCTACGTGAGCGCCACCCAGTTCAACCGCGAGTACCGCAGCACCTACGGCCTGCCGCCGGGCCAGGACGCGGCCTTGCTACGCACTCGACTCACCCACAACCGCACTGCCACGACACGGCGGGCATAGGCCGAGGACGTCAGACGCGCTGCCGCGCTGCCGCGCCGGAAATATTCGGTCTCGGTATCGGTACGAGGTCTCGCGTCACGCGCAGGT
Organism: Streptomyces sp. NBC_00576; assembly: GCF_036345175.1. NCBI lineage: Bacteria > Bacillati > Actinomycetota > Actinomycetes > Kitasatosporales > Streptomycetaceae > Streptomyces > Streptomyces sp. NBC_00576. The sequence continues at coordinate 10,267,996 of NZ_CP107780.1, forward strand.
CACCCCCGTACGTCAGTCAGGAGTGGCGCGGGTCGATCGGAGGTCCGCGGCCAGGACACCGCTGCGTTTGAGCGCGGTGATCACGAGCGTGGTGTCGACGGTGCTCGCTCGCACCAGGACCGGCCGGGCTGACCCAGCCGGCACGCGACACCTGCGTGTCTCCTCAACCCCTCTGCCGCGACAGCCCGGTGCCCCACGTGACCTCGCGCGACTCGACGTTCCCCTCGATGAGGTGCCCGGGTTCGGTGTCCGTGGGGGCTATGCGGAGCGCAGCCGCGAATCCGCATCGGGCACGCCGTGCGGCAGGCCCAGTGAGGTCAGGTCGACGGTGCGCAGCGCCTCGCTGTCCAGGACGGCGGCGACCGCCCGGTCGCGCGCTTCCCGGACATGAAGGGTGGCCAGATCTCTGGCCGCCACGGAGTCCCCGGCGGCGATGGCCTCCACCAGGTGCCGATGACCCGACTCCGGTCCGCCGGATCCCGCCGCCGGACCGATCACGTCGAGAGCGTGGTAGCGCTCCATCTTCAGCAGGACGTCGTCGAGTACCCGCTCCAGCTCGGCGTTCCCGCTGAGAACCGCGATGCGGCGGTGCGCCCGGTAGTGGTCGGTGAGCCAGGCGGCCGAGTCCTCCCTGCCGCCGGCCTCCTCGCGGGCGCAGAACTCCTGCAGCGCCGCGACCTGTTCGGGCCGGCGTGCGCCGTGCCGGGCGGCGAGGGCGGCTGCCTCCGGTTCGAGCCACAGGCGCAGCTCGAACAGGTCCTGCATCCCGCGCAGGGTGACCGGTGGGACCCGGTAGCCCGAACGCGGGATGACCTCCACCCAGCCCAGCCGCCGCAGCACCGCCAAGGCCTCGCGTACAGGTGCCTTGCTCATCTGGAGCCGCTGGGCGATGTCCGCCTCGGAGAAGGAGGTGCCGGGCGCCAGATCGCCGTGGATGACGCGCTGGCGGATCTCGCTGACCGCCCGCTCGCTCAGCGATCCGCCGCCGCTACCCGAGTCCATGGAGGCTCTCCTTCTAGTATGAGCAGTACACGGTTCTGCTTGGAGCAGACCCTATCGCGAGATTGTGACGTCGGTCCCGCTGTGCGGGTCGAGCCCCGGCACGGGAACAGAGCCTGAGGACCGATGAAGCGGGTACTCCGGCATTCCGGTCAGTCGGCGTTCAGCGCGTGCCGCACCGCCGACGGCGCGACCCAGACACCGTTGATCTTGACGGAGGGTAGCGCGCCGCGCAGGCGGAGATACGCGGTTTCGCTGACGTTCGCCTCGCCGACAAGGCCCAGTGACCGCAGTTCGGTCAGTGCCGCCAGGGCGTCGACCACCTCGTCGTCGACGGGGGTGTCGTCGAAGCTGAGGCTGGTCAGACCCGACAGCCCCGCCAGTCGGCGAAGTCCGGCGGGCGTGGCCTTGGGCGCGGTGATGTGCAGGCTCTTGAGGCTCGTCAGCTTCGCCAGGTGAACGAGTCCTTCGTCGGTCGTCTCCGGCACACCGAGCATCAGGGTGGTCAATTCCGGGAGATCGGCCTTGAGGAGCCCGGCCAGCCCCGTATCGGAGACCGAAGGCGTGTTGAGCATCAGGCTGCGCAGACCGCGGGCACGGGCCAGCTGCACCATCCCGGAGTCGGTGACCCCGGCGGCGGTCACCCAGAGCTCCTTGAGCTGCGACAGGCCGGCCACCTGCGTGACGAACGCGTCGTCGGCCTCCGGAATGGTCAGATGCACCTCGTCTAGCTGCGTCAGACCGGCCAGCGCGGCGGCTGCCTCGGCGGTGGAACCGACCAGCGCCTGGGCGTTCACCGAGAGCCTGGTCAGCCCGGTCAGGTGCGCGACGTCGGCCAGGCCGGCCGCGCTGATGGCCGGGGCCATGACCACCAGCTTGTCGATACCGTCAGCCGGGAGCCGCCGCAGGAAGCCGAGGTCGACCGGGTCGGCCGGGGCATCCGGGTTCTCCTTGTTGCCGGGCTGCTGGACCAGGAGCCACACGACCCGGTCCTCGGCGACCTCGACCGTGCCCTGGGCCGGGACGACCTCACTCCCGCCGCGGTCGATTATCCATCCGTCGAAGATGGCGAGCTGGCCGGGCAGGCCGTCGGGGAAGGTCAGGACGCGCGGACCGCGCGGGGTCCAGTCGGAAGGGACATGGTGAGGGGAGTCGTCGTCACGGGGAGTGACCGCGGCACTCTCTCCCGTCGATCGCACTTCGAGCAGCGGGCGGAGCTGCGTCTTCATCTCGTCGGCGTCCCGGCCTCCGACGAGCCTGGCCACCAGTTCGCCGCCCGTGAACAGGAGCAGGAGGGGGATGCCGCTGATGCCGTACTTCTCCTGCGTCTGCGGAGACCTGTCGAAGTCGATCTTTACTACGTGCAGGCTGTCGCCGAGGTCGGCGGCGACCTGCTCCAGGTGCGGGCCGAGGTACTGGCATGGCCCGCACCACTCGGCCCAGACGTACACCAGGACGGGAACCTCGGACGTACGCATGACGTCGTCGAGTGAGCTCTCGTCGATCAGAGGGATGGCGGTTGCGTTCGGCATACGGGTTCTCCAGGGCAGGGGGTGGCTATGAGATGGTCGTCAGGTGGTCGTGAAGGAGGTCGGGACGTTGTGCTCACTGCGCTCGATGGCGGTCACGCTGCCGCCGAGGTAGGCGTCCGCGACCCGCTGGTCGGCGCGGATCTCCGGTCCGGTGCCGCAGCACATGACCTGTCCGTCGACCATCACCGCGATGCGATCGGCGAGAGCCATGACCAGCGGGATGTCGTGTTCGATGACCACGAGCGTGAAGTCGAAGTCCCGCTTGAGGTTCCGCAACATGACGCCGAGGGCCTCCGTCTCGCGCTGTGCGATGCCGGCTGACGGCTCGTCGAGCAGCAGCAGACGAGGGCGGAGCGACATCATGCAGGCCAGCTCGGTGATCCGACGGGTTCCCGTGGACAGCTCGTGGATGGTCTTGCCCCGGTAGTCGCCAAGGCCGAAGTAGTCGATCAGTTCGTCGGCGACGGCCTGGCGCCTGCGGGCCGTACGGTCCATGCCCAGCACCGAGGCGGTCACGGGGGTCCGGTGCTGCCGCTCGAGGGTGAGCGCGAGGACCTCCCGCACGGTCATGGTCGGGAAGAGCGACGAGTCCTGGAACGAGCGGATCATTCCGCGTCCGGCGCGTTGCTCGGGGGCCAGCCCGGTGACATCGGAGCCGGCGAAGCGCACGGTGCCGCCGTCCGGCACGACAAAGCCGCTGAGCATCTCGAAAGTGGTGGTCTTGCCCGCTCCGTTCGGCCCGATCAGGCCCAGGGTCTCGCCTTCGACGACGTCCAGGGTTACGCCCCGTACGGCGCTGACTCCGCCGAAGCTCTTGACCAGACCGTCCGCCCTGAGCAGCACTTGCCCCGGCACGCGGTCCGCCACGTCGGGCATCCTCAGTACGGGCGGTTGAGGACGCGATGCCGGCGGGCGTTCGGACAGGGCGGTCCGCCGGCCGTCATCGGCCTGGTCGGCGTGGTTGTGGGTATGGGTGGCGGCGGCGAGCGGGATGCCGTACATGCGCCCGATCCGGCCGGCCGTCCAGTCGCGGACCGGGTGCAGCAGCGACACCAGACCTCCCGGCAGGCACAGTGCCACGACGAGGACGCCGGTCGTGGTGGCGGTGCTCGCCAGGCCGGAGGACGGCAGGAGCAGGGGGGCGCCGATCACCCAGACGCTGCCGATGAGCGCCCCGCTGAAGGACGAGAGCCCGCCCACGATCAGCGCGAGGGCGACACCGACGGACAGCTCGGGCGGGAAGGTGGCCGCGTCGAGGCTGAGCTGGAAGTGCGCGTAGACAGCGCCGCCGAGTCCGGCCAGCAGACCGGCGACGACGAACGCCTGGATCCGGACGCGGGTCGGATGCACCGTGAACGTCCGCGCCGCCGACTCGTTGTCGCGCACGGCGCGCAGGAGCCGTCCGAAGCCGCCCCGCCACACGTTGTGGGCAAGCAGCAGCACGAGGGAGAACACGGTCGCCGCGTACCACAGGTACGGTTCCCCGGCGGAGAGTGTGTGACCGGCGACGATCGGCTGAGCCGGGGTGACTCCGTCGCCGAGCAGCCACGGGTGCGGCAGGATCACATCCGAGGCCAGCACAGCGAAGCCGAGCGTGGTGACCGTGACCATCAGGCCCCGAGTGCGCAACGCGGGCAGGCCCAGCACCAGCGCGCAGGCGCCTGCCGCCAGGGCCGCGGCCAGCAGACCGAGCGGGAAGCTGGCGGTGCGCTCGACGACGTAGTAGGACGCCACACCCCCGATGCCCGCGATGGCGTACTGCCCGAGGGTCAGTTCGCCGGCCAGGCTGGTCAGGATGCCGGCGGAGGTCGCGACCATGGCTCCGGACAGGATCACGGTCACGTTCACCGCCTGCGCCCCGGAGGTCAGTCCGAAGCCGATCAGGGCACCGGCGACGGCGAGCAGGAGAAGCTTCGGGCCGTAGCGGACGGGCCACAGCCGGGCGAGGTCGGGCGGCAGCGGCGGCATCGCCGCGACGCCGACCCAGCTGCCCTTGGCCTCCGTACGTCCCCCGGCGCGCGGCTGCAGCGTCAGGGCGACGAGCAGGACGACGAAGACGACGGCCTCGGCCGCGTGCGAGCTCGGGTCCTTCCACAGCACGACCTGTTGGACCATGCCGAGGAAGAGCCCGGCGACCATCGCGCGCGACAGGTTCTGCATGGCGCCGACCACCGCGGCGCCCAGTGCGGGAAGCAGCAGGACCGGGGCTGTCGTGTTGCTGTTGACCGAAGGGGCCGCGGTGAAGATCGTGGTGACGGCCGCGATCGATCCGGCGATCCCCCAGGCCAGGGTGGACATGCGGACCTCGGATATCCCCGCCATGCGGGCAGCGTCGGGATTGCACGCGACGGCGCGGATGGCCACGCCGTACCGGCTGCGGGTCAGGAACAGAGTGAGCGCCGCCACCAGCACCGGGCCGATGACCAGCAGCCCGGTGTAGCTCTGGGTGACCAGCAGCGGGCCGACGTTGAACTGGGGAAGGCCGGACGGCAGCGTCGGCTCTCGCAGGTTGCCGCCGGCGCCGTGGGTGAACCACAGCAGCTGGCCCGCACCTTCGGACAGCAGCACCCCGGCGCCTATGGTGGCCGCGGTCACCATGCCGCGCGGAGCCTTCGCCAGCCGACGCACCACACCCAGGTTCACCAGGGCGCTCGCCGCGAAGCCGACCGCGGCGCTCAACACGAACGCCACCCAGTACGGCAGCCCGGCCACCTGTGCGAAGACCGTCAACGATGCCGCGGCGAAGATGCCTATCTGCGGCAGGGCGAAGTTGATGACCTGGCTGGTGCGGAACACCAGGACCAGGCACACGCCGAGCAGGCCGTAGCCGATGCCGATGATCGCGCCCAGAATCACCACGTACGGGGGCGTCGTGTACCCGAGTAGGTGCGCGAACGGCAGCCCCAGTGCCAGGACGGCGCCGCAGCCGAGAGGCAGCCGCGACCGGGCGGGCAGGCGCCGCAGCAACCCTGCCATGGTGTCCCGCGATGTCATGAGCGCTCCTCGGTGTCCACGCCCGGTACTTCGCCGGCGCCCGCGCCGGACAGGAAGACCGCGCGGAGCAGGTCCGTCTTCGCCAGCAGGTCGCGGCTGCTGCCGTCGAACCTGATCTGGCCCTTCTCCATGAAGTAGGCGTGCTCGGCCAGGTTCAGCGCGACGTTGACGGACTGCTCGACGAGAACCACCGCGGTGCCACTCGCGTTGATCGCGCGGACCGTGTTCAGGAGTTCGCCGACCACCACCGGCGCCAGACCCAGCGACAGTTCGTCGATCAGGAGCAGCTTCGGGCGCAGGATCAGTGCCTTGCTGAGGCCGAGCATCTGCTGCTGTCCGCCGGACAGGGTGCCGGCCTTCTGGTTGCGCACGTCGGCCAACTGCGGGAACCCGGCGAAGACCTGGTCGATGACGGCCTCGCGGTCCCGGCGGGACCGGCCCGCGGTGTAGCCGAAACAGCGCAGGTTCTCGGCCACGGTCAGGTCGCTGAAGACGGCCTTTCCGCCGGGGATCTGCGTGATGCCCAGTTCGGTCCTGCGCTCGGCATCGATGTAGGTGATGTCGTGTCCCTGGAAACGGACGCTGCCCCGGTCCGGCAGGCCCAGGCCGCTGATGGCCCGCAGGAGGGTCGATTTGCCCGCGCCGTTCACGCCGAGCAGGGCCACCATCTCGCCTTCGTCGACTGAGAAGTCGACGCCGAACAGCACCTGGGTCTGGCCGTAGGAGTAGTCGATCCCCCGGCAGGCCAGGGTGGGCAGCCGTCCGCCGCCCGCGTGGATCCGCTGGACCGTCTCCTCCTCGATCACTCCCTCGATCATGCTGTCGAGGTCCGCGCGGACGTGGCGTCCGGCACGCATGGTGAGCAGGACGCCGATCACCGACGGCACCGCGCTGATCGCGACCGCCAGCGGGATGCCGACACTGCTGGCCAGCCCGCCGATCAGGACGGTGCCGATCGCGACCCCGCCGAGCGAGAACAGCGCCGAGACCGCACCGACGTGCGCGCGCAGGTTCGCCGGGACCAGCGACATCGTGCCGACCGCCATCGCCGGGCCGCTCAGGCCGCCGAGCGCCGTGCCGGCCAGGCTGAGGAGCACCATCAGCGAGAGAGTCGGAGCGAACACCTGCGCGGCGGACAGGACGACGCCCAGCAGCGAGACCGCGCCGGAGGCGTAGAAGATGAGCTTGGGGTCACGCTGGTACAGCCGGTCCCCTACGGGAGCCAGGAGGACGAAGGACAGCAGACCGACCACCGAGGTGGAACCCTGCAGCAGGGCCCGCTGAGCGGCGTCCAGACCGAAGCGGTCGGTGTAGTAGAAGACCAGGTAGGTGGAGATCGGCGTGGCGATCGCGCCGACCATGCCCGAGGAGAAGAGCAACCGCATCGACCTGATCGCCAGGATGCGGCGCAGCGCTTCGAAGACCGTGAGCCTGGGCGGTTCGACGGCGCGCGTGTCGTCGACTGCGCCGGCGTTCTCCCGGACCGCAGCACGGATCAGTTCGGTGTCCCTGGTGCCGTATCCCGGGTCCCGCAGTCTCAGGGACAGCAGGAGACAGACCAGGGCCAGCGCCGCCAGCACGAGGAACGCTCCCCGCCAGGTGAGGCCGAGCGGTCCGGACAGCAGGAACACGATCCCGGGCGCCACCAGCCCGGCGGCGATCGCCCCCATGGACAGCACGGAGAGGACCCGCACGCGCGCCCGAGGCGGATACAGGTCGACCATCAGCGACCCGCTCACCGTGTGGTTCGCCGACGTGGTCGCGGCGTCCAGGAGGATGACCCCGGTGAGCATCAACGAGCCGGGGACGACGGCCGTGTAGCCGGTCAGTACGCACCACAGTCCCGCCGACACCAGCATCACCATGGCCCGCGCGGCCCTGTTCTGCACATACCGAGCCACCGTCAGTGGTATGACCAGAGCGATGACCTGCGTGATCAGGCTGACGGTGGTGAAGAACTGTGGGCCGAGCCCGAAGGTGCGGGCGATGTCCGGCTGGTAGACGCCGAACGCCTGACCGTGGAGCAGGTCGCTCAGGCTGAGCAGGAACAGCGCCGCCATCGGGTACAGCGGCGCCTTCTCCTCTCGGAGCATGCGCAGCAGGGAACGCTTGTCGACCTCGCCGTTCACTCCGGCGATGTCCCTGCCCTGTTCGGCCATCGCCGCGGTCGACCGCTTGATCTCCTCCGTGAAGCCCGCCACGGAGAACGTGGTGGTTCCGACGGTCTTCTCGGGACCCTGATCCGTGGTTGTCATGACGCGGCTCCCGCGACGGTGAAGCTGGTCGTCCAGGAGGAGTCGCCGATCCGTCGGCCGGCCCCGTCGACGAGGATGATCGTCAGGTAGTGCGAGCTGCCGCCCAAAGTCCCCGAGGACGGGACGGTGTTGATGGAGTAACTCGTCCGGGAGGTGACGAAGATGTTCAGGCGCTCGGCCAGGTAGCCGGCGTCCGGACAACCGGTCACGCCGGCGCAGTCCCCGTTCGTGACCAGTGAGCCCAAGCTCTTGCCGGGAGCCATCGGGTACTTGTCCAGAAAGATCGCGTAGTACCCCGTCCCCGCCCGTACCGGGCTGCCGGGGCGGACCGCGGTGAAGTCGCGCATCGTCCAGGAGACCGTGACCGGCAACTGCACCGTCTTGCCGGTGCCTGGGCTCACGATCGTCAGCCGCTTGTCCTGTCGGAAGCTCATCTCGGAACCACTGGCACACCCCGCGGTGAGCAGTGCGCAGCCCAGCGCGAGTAGTACGCGAGGTCGTATCGCCACCGGCTCCCCCTCATCTCTTCCTGGACGTCCGAAGCCTGAACAGAGCGCCCTCACACGATCGGGCGGCACGTCATGCTGCATGACTGTGAAGTCCAGAGTCAAGACTTGTTCTTCTCAGCTTCACCTGGTGGTCTTAGCAGACTTCATCCCCTGTCGGGCCGGGGCTCCAACTGCCGCCGCCGAACCAGGCAGCGGGACACCACCCAGGAGGAATCTTGAGAACACACAGGTCACTGCGCAGAACCGTGGCGGCAGGCGTCCTCGCCGTCTCGCTGGCCGGATGCTCGGCCACGTCCGCCGACACCGACACGAAGTCCTCGTCGTCACCGTCGGCCGCCACGACCATCCCGGAGCAGGACGGCCCCGGGGTCACCGCCGACAGCATCACCGTCGTGGACAACTACTACTACGACGGGACGGCGCCGGTGGACAAGGCCGTCTTCGACGCCTACAACGCGGCCGGCGGGATCGCCGGCCGCAAGCTCGTGCGGGCCGATCAGCCGCAGATCAACGTGCCGGCCACCGCCACCGCAGCCGAGCAGGACCAGGCGATATGCCTGGCCTACGAGCAGCGCAAGGACAAGGTCTTCGCCGTACTGAACGATGTAGAAGGGTCTGTGAAGCTCAACTCGTGCCTGAACAAGCAGGGCACGGTCGTTCAGGAGCGGTCCGGCAGCGTCGTCGATGAGAGCCTGTTCCAGGATGCGCCGTTCACCGTCGGCCCCGCTACGCTGACCAACGAGCGGCTGGCCACCTCCTGGCCCGCCCTGCTCAAGAGCACCGGCTTCCTCAAGGGCACGAGCAAGGTCGCCGTGGTTTCCGACGGCGTCGCCAACGACGACAAGATCGCCGCGAGCACGTTCGTCCCCGCGCTGGAGAAAGTCGCCGGCTCGACGCCCCGACTGTTCACGTTCGACACCACCTCGAGCGACCAGAAGGCGCTCCAGGCCCAGGCGTTGAGCATGGTGCTGAAGCTCAAGCAGGCCGGAATCGACCGAATCGTGTTCTTCGGAGGCGGCGCTGCGGGGCCGATCGCGATCACCGCCGACAAGCAGGGCCTGGATGCCCAGTACGCGTGGACGGCTTCCGGAGTCCCCGCGGGCAATGGCATCACTCCGGCCATCCAGGCAGCCCTCACCGGCTACGCGTGGGGCTTGACCGATTACGGCGTCCCGGTCGCCACGCAGCAGGAGATGCTGGCCTCGAACCCCGCAGCCGGCAAGTGCCTGTCGATCCTGACCAAGGCGCACCTGGACCTCGCCCAGAACGCGAGCACCGCGCTGCAGCTGTGTGACGCGCTCAATCTGCTCAAGCAGGCGCTGGAGGGCAACGGCAGCAAGTACGTCAACGCCCAGGCCTTCATTGCGGGCGTGGACAAGCTTGACACCTTCGACTCGGTCACGACCTTCCAGAGCGGTTTCGGGCCCGGTCGGCACGACGGGGCCCTCGCCATGCGCAAGTCCGTCTACGAGCGGTCGTGCACATGCTTCCGGTACACCGGGCCGAACCTCCCGATTTCCGGATGAGATCTCGTTGTTCAAGGGCAAGAAGCCTCTGGTATGTTCACATTCAAGTATTGGTATCGTCAGAAACGAGATGCTGTCGGTGATGACAAATGACTGAGACCTCTGCGGGGGAAATCGTCGAGGAGCGACTGGACAACGGACTGCGGGTGCTCGTCACCGAGAACCGCACGGTCGACGCCGTTGCCGTCAACCTCTGGTACGGGGTCGGTTCACGGGACGAGAGTCCGGGCCGGACCGGCCTGGCTCACCTGTTCGAGCACCTGATGTTCCAGGGGTCGCAGAACGTGGCCGCCGGGGAGCACATGGCCCTGCTCGAATCGTTCGGCGCCGATCTCAACGCGACCACCTCGTTCGACCGCACCAACTACTTCCAGACCGTGCCGACCCGGGCGTTCGAACTGGCGCTGTGGCTGGAGGCGGACCGGATGGGCGGCCTGCCGGACGCCCTGGACCAGAAGAACCTGGACAACCAGCGGGACGTCGTGCGCAACGAACGGCGCGAGCGCATGGACAACCAGCCCTACGGTGACGGCTTCGAGCGCATGCTGGCGCTGCTGTTCCCGGCCGGCCACGGCTATCACCACATGCCCATCGGATCGATGGAGGATCTGGCCGCCGCGTCACTGGACGATGTCCGCGCCTTCTTCCACCAGCACTACGCGCCGGCCAACGCCGTCCTGACCATCGCCGGCAACGTCCGCACCCGCGATGCACTCGACAAGGCGGCCATGTACTTCGACGCGGTCGACGCGGGAGACCGCTGGCACCGTGGACAGGCCGCCGACATGCCCGCGCTGGAGCCGTTGGACAAGCAGGTCCGCGCTGATATGAGCAGCAGGGTCCCCGCCGACGCGCTCTGGTGCGGGTGGCGTATCCCCGCGGACGGCACCGAGGACTTCGACGCAGCCGCGATCGCGCTGCGGATCCTCGGCGGCGGCGCGAGCAGCCGACTGGTCGAGCGTCTGACACGGCACAGCAGGCTGGCCCAGGCGATCGAGGCCGGGCCGAACGACCTCACCGGCGGGACAGGTGTCGCCATGCTGATCGTGGCGGCGCAGCAGGATGCCTCCCTGGCCGAGATCGAGACCATCCTGGACGCCGAGTTGGATCGCTTCGCGGAGGAAGGCCCGAACGAAGCGGAATTCGCCGCGGCCCTGGCGCAGGCCGAGCGGGACTGGCTGGAGAGCACCACGACGCTCGCCGGCCTGGCCGACGAGGTCTCCCGGGCCGCGTGCCTGTTCGGCACCGCCGACCGGGTCGCGGGTGCCGTCGCACGGATCCGAGCCGTCACGCCGGAGCAGGTGCGCTCCGTCGCCCAGACCTGGCTGCGCCCCCAGCAGCGGGCCCAGCTCATCTACCGCAAGGAGCAGTCATGACACTGTCGGCCCGGGTGCCGCGCCCGGTCTCGGGGCCGGCGGCAGCATGGAAGTTCCCCGCCGTCCACCGCACCACTCTGCGCTCCGGCCTGCGGGTCGTCCGCTACGACCTGCCCGGCCAACTCCTGGCGGCTGCTGTTCTGGTGCTGGACGTGCCACCGGAGATCGAGCCGGAGGACCGTGAGGGCATAGCGACCATCATGTCCCGGACCCTCGATGAGGGGACCGCACGCCGCGACAACTCCGTCTTCGCGGCGGAAATGGACCGCCTCGGCGCCTCGTACTCGGCGTCGGTGAACACCGCAGGCATCCAGCTGAACCTGGAGGCCCCGGCTCGGTTCTTCGGCCCTGCCCTCGGCCTGCTCGCCGAGGCGGCGACCGAGCCGACGTTCCCGGCCGCCGAGGTCGAGCGGCATGTGCAGCAGCGTCTGGGGGAGTTGGAGCAGGAACGGGCGGTCGCGTCGAGCCTGGCCGGGACGGAGCGGCTGGCGGCGTGCTTCGAGCAGGACAGCAGGTACTCGCGTCCAGTCGGCGGTCGTGCTGAGAGTGTGCGCAGGATCGACCGGGATGCGGTCGAACTGTTCTACCTCCGGTGGGTCGCCGCTGAGCGTGCCACCCTCGTGCTGGCCGGCGACTTCCAGGGGGTCGACGTCGAGAGGGCGGCAGAGACCGCCTTCGGCGCCTGGGGCGCGAAGGCGGCGGCTGCCCTCGTTTCGGACCAGCACCCGCGCGCCGCCGCGGCGAGCCTCGTGATCGCCGACCGGCCGGGTGCGGTACAGAGCCAACTCGCCTTCGGCCTGAAGGCTCCGGACCGGCGTACACCGCACTGGGCGGATCTGATGGTCGCCGCGCGAGTCCTCGGCGGCGGCGTCAATTCCCGGCTGTCCGCGTCGCTGCGCGAGGACAAGGGCTACACGTACGGCATTCATGCCGGCTTCACGTCGCTCAGACGGGGCGGTCTGTTCTCCATCGACACCCCCGTGCAGACTGATGCGACGGCGCCCGCCGTCGACGAAGTCCTGGCGGTGACCGAGAAGTTCTGCGTGGACGGCCCGACCCGGGCCGAGTGCGCCGAGGCCGTCGACTTCATGACCGGCATCCACCCGCTACGGCATGAGACGGCCCGGGCGATAGCGGCGTCGGCCGCGATGCAGGCGGCGTTCAACCTCGGCGACAGTTACCTCGACGACTTGCAGGACGCGCTGCGGGCCGTGACCCCGGCCAGCGCCGCCGCCGCGTTCCGCGACCACGTCGACCCCGCCGACCTCACCCTTGTCGTAGCAGGCGATGCGGCTGTCATCAGCTCTGCGCTGAGCTCCACCACAGGCCGTGAAGCCAAGGTGATCTCCGTATGACGAGTCCGCGCGGCTCGGACCACGTGCAGGCCACCCTGCGAGCTGTCCGCACGGCGCCCGCCCGGGTCCGGGTTACGGTCGACGTCTCGGTCGACCCCGGATGGCACGTGTACGGTCCTGGTTCGTCCGAGGGGAAGCCGGTAGCACTCACCGTTGACGGCGAACGCGGCCACGAGCTCGAGAAGGTCCGATTCCCGCAGGCCGCCGACGGCCTGTTGTCCGGACGCTTCGAGGTGGAGGCTGAGCTGTCCACGACGGACCCGGATGTCGCACTCATCCTCGCCGTGCAGGCCTGCAACAAGGTTATCTGCGAAGCTCCGGGGTCGCTGCGGCTGAGAGCCGCGGTCAAGGCCCCGGACGGAGTCCCGGGCCAGGAGTGAGCAGCTCGCAGTGCTGCGGCATCCGGTTGCCGGCACCGCCTGCCGGATGCCGCGACCAGCGCGCATCTCCCCTGGGTGCCGAGCGGCAGCCGGGAAGCATCAGGGCGTAAGCAACGGTCGGGCCTGTGCGGCGAGCGCTGCCCGGCGCGCGCAGGCCTGTGTGGCCGGGTCAGATGCATTCGCCGTCGACGCAGAGCTTGTCCGGATCGCAGTCGAAGTCGGACACGCATGCCAGCCGCCCCCGAGTCCGCCACGGCTGGATGTGCCGGCACGGCGCCTTTTCCTCGGCGCGGCTTCTGATGGGCACTACGTCGGCCATGGGGGCTTCGCCCGGTCCGACTGTGCCAAGGATCGGGGCAGGGGAAGTCGTCATGTTCACACCTTCCGGTGACCTGGTTGGGCGGAATGCACTCGCGATTCGTTCTTCTGCCGCCGGCGGCAGCACCTGACAACAATCGGGACAGGTCAGACGGCGGTGTCCAGGATGTGCTGCACTGCCTGCGGTGCCAGCCAGACACCGTTGATCGTGATGGCCGGCGCCGCGCTGCGGAGCCGTAGCCAGGCGACATCGCTGACCTGAGAGGCGACCTCCTCGGTGTGGTGCACGATGCTCAGGGAGGTGAGGCCGGAGAGCGCCCCAAGGGCATCCAGAAGGCCGTCGTCGACGGGCGTGTTGTACAGGTGGAGAGAGGTCAGGTGCTGCATCCGTGCCAGGAGTCGCAGGCCCGCGGAGGTGACCTTCGGCGCGGTGACGGTCAGCGACCGGAGCCGGGTGAGCGTGGCCAGGTGGGTGAGGCCGGCGTCCGTCGTATCGGGCAGGCAAATTCCGAGATCGGTGAGTTCGGGAAGGTTCGCGTCGGCAAGCTCGGCCAGCGCCGCATCGGTGGCCAGGTGCGCGTCCAGGTACAGGCTGCGCAGGACCCTGGCGCGGGCGAGTTGGGCAACGCCGGCGTCGGTGACAGCCTCCGAGCAGAGGTACAGCTCGCGTAGCCGGGGCAGGCCCGCCACGTCGGTGATCATCCTGTCGTTGGCTTCCGGCATGTCCAGCCTGAGCTCGTCGACCTGCCGGAGATCTGCCAACTGGCCGGAGTACGACGCGGGTTGGGACAGATGCTTCACCTGAACGGTGAGTCTGCTCAGATCGGTCAGGTGTGCGACATCGGCCAGCCCGGACCCTGTGACGGCCGAGGCCCGGATCGTCAGCCGGTCTATGCCGTGGGCCGGGAGCTGCCGCAGGAACCGCAGGTCCATGGGATCTGCCCCGGTCTGGTTGAGGAGGAGCCACACGATCCGATCGGCGGGCACCTCGATGGTGCCGTGTGCGGGGCCAACCAGTTTCGGGTCGGGGGTCCAGCTCGGAAACACGCCGATTCTCCCCGGCAAGGTGTCGGGGAAGGTGAGCAGGCGGGGGCCGCGGGCCTTCCAGCCCTCAGGTGTCGGGTCGGCGACCCCGGTTTCCCGAGGACTCGCCGGTGTGTCCTCGCCGGCCGAGGGCATACCGAGCAGCGGGCGGAGCTGGGCGAGCAGTTCGTCCTTCTCCATGCCGCCGAGGATCCTCGCGACCGGCGCACCGCCGACTGTCACAAGAAGCGTCGGGACGGCGTCGATGGCGTACTTCCTCCGGGCCTGCTCGGCCTGGTCGTAGTCGATCTTCAGTACGCGCAACCTGTCGCCGAGTTCGGCGGAGATGTCCTCCACGATCGGCCCCAGGGTCTTGCAGGGCCCGCACCAGTCGGCGTAGACGTACAGCACTACCGGAACCGGCGAGGCATTGAGTGTGTCGTCGAGCTCGTGCTCGGTGACGGTGGTGACGAGGGGCAAGGTGCATCCTTAGGTTCCTTGGTGACGAGGGAGCCCTTTGCGGATCAGGGACGCTCGTTCAGCGGCAGGCCGACTGACGGCCGGTGCCCAGGTCCTCTTCGTGCGGCGGGTGGACACCCACCCGCGTGGGCTTCCTCGCCAGGTGTGGGCGCGCGGCAAACGGGGCGGCACGGTATTGCGGCTGACGACGAGATGCGAATGTTCACGATGCCGACGCTAGGAACGTATGCCTGCTGTTGGATCGGCCGTTGTGTGATGGCACCCCCCTACGAAAGTCGGGGGTCGGCGTGGCAGATGGTGGAACAGCAGGCACTCGGGGCTGCGAGGAGTAGGGGCGGATCGACAGCCTCGGCACCCGCGTCGAGGCTGTCGGACCTCGCCTTCCGCGATCCCGGAGTCCGCTCGTCAGCCTGTGAGTCCCGCGTCGCGGGCCAGCAGGGCGGCCTGGACGCGGTTGGTGACTTCCAGCGTGGTCAGGACACGGCTGACATGTGCCTTGACGGTGCTCTCGCGCATGGCGAGGCGGGTGGCGATGTCGGCGTTGGTGTCGCCGTGGGCGAGCAGGGTGAGTACGTCGCGTTCGCGGGGTGTGAGCCGGTCCAGCCGGGCTTTGGCGGCGGTTGCTTCGGGCTGGTTGGCCGCGTGGTAGCGGTCGATGAGGCGGCGGGCCGCGGTGGGGTGGAGCATGGCCGAGCCGGAGGCCACCAGGTGGACGGCGCGCAGTATTTCGGCGGGGTCGGTGTCCTTGAGCAGGAAGCCGTCGGCTCCGGCGGCGAGGGCGTTGTAGACGTACTCGTCGAGGTCGAAGGTGGTCAGGATGATCACCTTCGGCGGGTGGGGGAGGGCTCGCAGGCGAGCGGTGGCGGTGATGCCGTCCATGCGGGGCATGCGTACGTCGACGAGGGCGACGTCGATGCGGTGGGCGGTGGCCAGTTCGATGGCCTTCAGGCCGTCGGGGGCCTGGGCGACGACCTCGATGCCGGGGTCGCCGTCCAGGAGGTCGGCCAGGCCGAGGCGGACCAGGGCGTCGTCATCGACGATCATGGTGCGGATCATGTGCGGGTGCCGTTCTGTTCGATGCCGGCGGGGTGGGGGATGCGTGCGGCCAGCCGCCAGGCGCCCGCGCCGGCCGGTCCGGAGTTGAGGTGTCCGCCGAGGGCGGTGACGCGTTCGCGCAGGCCGATGAGTCCGTAGCCGCTGCCGACGGTGTCCGTGCGGGGAGTGCCAGGGGGGTTGGTGACCTCGACGAGGGTGGCGGGCGGCCCGTAGTCGATGCGTACGGTCACCGGAGCACCGTCGGCGTGCTTGCGGGCATTGGTCAGCGCTTCCTGGACGATGCGGTACACGGCCAGACGGTGGGTGGTGGGAGCCTGCTCGGGAAGGCCGTCGGTGGTCAGTTCGATGTGCTGGCCGGCGGCGCGGGCCTCGTCGGCCAGTTCGCCTACTTCCCTCATCATCGGCGTGAGGGCGGCGCTGGTTGGCGTGGCGTCGGGGTCGCGCAACACACCGAGAACGTCGCGCAGATCTGTGAGTGCCTCGACGGACGTCGTGCGCAGCAGTCCGAGGCGTTCGGCGACCGGTGCGGGCAGTGTGTCGCTCTTGGTGGCCAGGACACCGGTGTGCAGGGCGATCAGGCTCAGGCGGTGGGCCAGTACGTCGTGCATCTCGGCGGCGATACGTGCCCGTTCCGCGATGCGGGCCGCCTCCTCGCGCAGCTGCGCCTCGACGCTCAGGTGCTCGACGTCGGCTGCCAGCGCCAGGAGCAGGCGGCGCCGACTGCCCAGCCACAGCCCGACGAGCACGGCCAGAACCGGCAGGACCACCGTGGACGCGTAGGACTGGCCCGTCCACAGGGAGGTGGCCCGGTAGCTGAACAGGTTGGCGCCCAGCGCGGCGACACCACAGCCCACCGCCATCCGCGCCCGGCGGTCCACCGCCAGGTCGTACAGGGCGACTGCCAGCATGGGCAACAGCAACGATCCCCACCATGCCGTGGCCACGGTGACCAGCAACGGTGCAGCGGGCCATCGCAGCCGGGGCACGAGCAGGGCCGCTCCGCACACCAGCGCTGTGGCTATGACGGCGGCCAGGTAGCGCCCCTGGACCGCCACGTCGTTGAGCACGGCGGCCAGCACGCACAACACCACGAGCGACGCACGCCCGGAGGCCGCCCATCTGCGGCTTTCTCTGCTGCTCACCTGGGTCATCCTAGGCAGACCGGTGCGCAGTTCCATCTGACGATCGATGCTGTCCACCCCCTACTTTCGTAGGGGGACAGCGTCGCCGAACGACGGATCCCATGTCGGGAGCGGGATTCTAGCGTCGATTCCATGAACGACCGGACCACCTCCCACGACCGTGTCCTGGCGCAGCGCAACGCCGAAGGCTTGATGTTCCTGATCGAAGCCGCCCGTGATCTGCGCACCACGGGTGCCGTAGCCCCCAGCGGCAAGGCCCTGGCCCATGTGCTCACCGAACCCGTACGGGCCCAGGCGCCCCACCCGCTGGCAGTCCTGGAAGCCGGCGCCGGCACCGGCCCGGTCACCCGGGCCCTGATACCCCAGCTGTCCCGGGGCAGCCACCTGGACATCGTCGAGGCCAACCCGCGTTTCGCCGAGAGACTGCGCGGTCTCGTCACCACGCACCCGCACCTGACAGCCACCTCTGCGCAGGTGAACGTGCATCAGACCTACGTCGAGCAGCTCGACACCGACCAGCGGTACGACGTCATCGTCTCCGGGCTGCCCCTGACCAACTTCACGCCCGCGCAGGTCGAGCGCATCATGGCCCGCTACATGGAACTCCTCCACCCCGGCGGCACGCTGACCTACTTCGCCTACCTCGGCACCCGCAGGGCCCGTGCCCTGACGGCATCGCGAGCGGAAGCCCGCCGCCACGCCGCTGTGGACGAGATCATGGCCACCTACCAGCGCACCTACGCCACGGGCCGCTGGACGGTCTGGGCCAACCTTCCCCCCGCCTACGTCTGGCATCTGCAGCGACCCCTCGTCTCCGCGGACCTGGTCGAGCCGCGGTCGCACGGGGCGAGTCGGTGAACGCGCTCTCCGACATCCTCGGCCACCTCTCGCCGGCCGCGGCGTACACGGTGGTGGCCGCCGCTGTCCTGGCCGAGTCGGTCCTTCTGATCGGTGCTTTCGTCCCAACGCTGACCCTGCTCCTGACCGCCGGCGCCCTGGCCCGCACGGGTCAGGTCAACCTTCTCCTCGTCGTCGCAGCCGCAGCCGGCGCCGTGGTGGCGGGTGACTTCCTCGCCCACCGCACCGGCAGGTACCTCGGTGACCGGCTGCGCGGCGGCCAGATGGGCCGTCGCGTTCCGGATGCCGCGTGGGGCCGGGCCGAGACGCTGATGACGCGCCACGGTGGCCGAGCGGTCTTCGTGGCCCGCTTCCTGCCGGTGGTGCGCACCCTCGCCCCGCACTCCGCGGGCGCCACCCGCCTGCCCTACCGGCGTATCGCTCCGTACAGCGTCGTCGCCGCTTGTGTGTGGGCCGCCGCGGAAGCGGGTGTCGGATACGCCGCCGCGACCTCTCTCCAGCGCGTTCTCACGCTGGGCGGCCCTGCCCTCGCCCTGGTCGCTCTGCTGGCGATCGGTGGCTCGCTGCTGTGGCGAAGAAGGCGCCGCCCGTCTCCTCCGACCCAGGAACCGGCGTCCGAGCCCGCCACGAAGTCCTCCGGCCATGTTCAGGCAGGCCTGACGAGGCCGGCGTCGTAGGCGAAGATCACGGCCTGGACCCGGTCCCGGACCCCGATCTTGGTGAGGATGCTGCTCACGTGTGACTTGACGGTGGACTCGGCGAGGGAGAGGCGGTCGGCGATCTCGGTGTTGCTCCAGCCGGTGGCGATAGCGGTGAGTACTTCGCGTTCGCGGTTGGTGAGGCGGGCCAGCTGCCGTTGCTGTTCGGGCGTGTGGCCCGGCAGACGGCTGCCGAACGCGTCGATGAGCTTGCGGGTCAGCCCGGGCGAGATGACGGCGTCTCCGGCGGCCACCGCGCGGATGCCCGCCACGAGTTCGTCGGGCATGGCGTCTTTGAGCAGGAACCCGGACGCTCCGGCGCGCAGGGCGTCGTAGGCGTATTCGTCGAGGTCGAAGGTGGTCAGGACCAGGATGCGGGAGCGGCCGCCGGACTTGATGATGCGTCTGGTGGCCTCGATGCCGTCCATGCCGGGCATGCGGACGTCCATGAGGACGACATCGGGCTTCAACTCGGCGGCCTTGCGGACGGCTTCGGCGCCGTGGGTGGCTTCACCGATGAGAGTGAGGTCGGGGTGCTGTTCCAGGAGCATGCTGAAGCCGAGGCGTTGCAGGGCCTGGTCGTCGACGATGAGCACGGTGGTCATGTGCGGGGGTTCCGTTCTGGTCGAGGATGGGGCTACCTCCCTGCTCATGGGGAGAGGAGCGGAGAGCTAGGGGGAGGGCGGGGTGATCAGGAGACGGGCGTGGACGCTCCAGCCGCCTTCACGGTTGGGTCCGGCGGTTACCTGGCCCTGGTAGATGGCCGCTCGTTCGCGCATGCCGATCAGGCCGCGGCCGTTTCCGGTGCTCTGCCTTCGGGAGCGGGGTGCGCGGAGAGGGCCGGTGTCCTCGACGTCGACGTGGACCGTGCCGGCCCCCACGGTCACCCGGACGCTGCTGGAGGTGTCGGCGGCGGCGTACTTGAGGGTGTTGGTGAGAGCTTCCTGGATGATGCGATAGACGGCGAGCTGGAGGCCGGGGGCCAGCGCGCTGGGGTCGCCGTCGGTGCTGAGGGTGACGCTGGGACCGGCGGCGCGGACGCGTTCGATCAGCGGGCCGAGGTCGGCGACGCCGGGTTGCGGAGCGAGCGGGGCCTCGTGCGGCCGGTCGTTGTCGTCGCCGATGACGGCGAGGAGTCGACGCAGTTCGGCGAGGGCGCCGCGGCCGCTGTCAGCGATGATCCGTAGGATCTCGGCACCGCGCTGGGGCTTTGCCTCGGTCAGGCCGGCGGCGCCGTCGGCGAGGCCGACGATGACGGCGAGAGTGTGCCCCAGGATGTCGTGCATCTCCTTCGAGACGCGGGCGCGTTCCTGGGCGACAGCGAGGCGGGCCTGCTGGTCCTTCTCCTTCTGCAGGGCGGCGATGACGACGTTCACCAGGCGGGCGGCGAGGCCGAGGCCGGCGATGGCCGTCACCGTCACCATCCCCAGCAGGATGAGAGGTTCCGGGCGGGTGGCGTACTCCGTCTGAGTGTCGCCCCACAGCCCGGCGGCCCAGGCGACGAGCTGCGCCAGGGAGACGGCCAGGGCGATGAGCAGTTGGCCGGGGGCGGCGAAGCGGCCCACGTTGAACAGGGCCACGAGGCGTGCGACGTCGCCGCTGGCGTTGGCACCGTGAAGGGCCCCTGTGTAGGCCGTCAGCACAGCGGTGGCAGAGGTGACCGCGAAGACCAGCATGGGCCTGCGCTCCCGCCACAGCAGCGGCGCGGTCAGGGCGACGGTGAGGGCCAGCTCCTCGGCGACTCCGGATCCGCCGGCGGAGGCGAGGACGGACGGCATGCCCAGGGAGGCGCAGAACAGCGGGACGCCCCACCGCCGGACCCAGGGATGGGTCCGGTCCGCCCACGCCCAGGAAGACAGCCGAGCGATGATGGACACGATCACACGCTGCTCATCGTCGGTCGTCAGTGCCTCGGGCAGCCCGGGCCGCTCGGGGAGGTGTCGACCGGGCCGGGAATCCTGTGGGGTCGTGGGGGTCAAGGTCTGTGCCCTTCGCGGTGCAGGCGAGCCGCTCGCCGGTCCCGGGGGAATGGACGGACGGGCGGCGACTGGGAGAGAACGCCGACCGGGGCCGACCGCTCTTTTGCGATCGTACGGCTGACAACGGTTCGGGGTCCGCGGCCGTTCTCGCCTGGTCACCGCCCGCGCCCCTGCCCGCGCCGCCGGAGCCGGATGTCACCAGTGGTGGTGGGTGAAACGCCGACCGGCTCGAGTCGGTGCAGAACGATGGCCACGCAGTTGCTCCCGCCGGGAAAGACGTCATTGCCTGGACGGGCCTGACCGGTCCCGGGCTACAAACTAGGAGCGGATTCGACCGATGCCACGGCACCGCGGGAGGGAATGTCGCGGCGCCGACTAGTACTGGGGTACGAGAGTTCGTCCTCCTCACGGCTGCGACAGGGCCTGGCGGTCCACGGTCTGGGTTGCGGGGTCGGTGCGAGCGCGGTCGGGCGGGGGGAGCGCCGAGCGAGTGGTGTGCGGTGCGATCAGGCCCGACTCGTAGGCGAAGGCAACGGCCTGGACGCGACTGTGGGCGCCGATCTTGGCGCGGATCCGGCAGGCGTAGGACTTGACGGTGGTCGGGGCGATGGACAGGTGTTCGGCGATCTCGGTGGTGCTCCAGCCGGAGGCCAGGGCGCCAAGCACCTGTCGTTCACGTTGGGTGAGTGTGCCGAGTCGCTGTGCTGGAGGGGGCGTGGAGGCGGGTGACCGTCGTCGGACGATGTCGATGAGCCGACGGGTGAGGTTCGGCGGGATGACGGCGCCGCCGGCCGCGACCGCGCGGATGGCGGCGGTGAGCTCGTGCGGGGCGGTGTTTTCCGGAAGCAGTGCGTCAGCGCCTGCCCGAAGTGCGGCCCAGGCGTATTCGTCGAGTTCGACAGGGGCGAGCACCAGAACGTGAGAGTGGAGCCGGCTGTCGCGCGCGATGCGGCGCACGGTGTCGATCGAGTCCGTGGTGGGTTCGAGGATGTGCATGAGGACGACGTCCGGGCGGAGCGCGGTGGTCATGCGGACCGCTTCGGCACCGCAGGCCGCCTCGCCGACCGGCCTCAGGTCTGGCTCGGAGTCCAGCAGGAGGCGGTAGCCGAGGCGTTGCAGCTTCTGTTCGTTGACGATGAGAACGGTGGGCATGTTGCCGGGTTCTTCCTGTGGGGGCGATGCCGGCGACGAGCGCGGTGGGACGGGGCAGGTCGAACAGGCCGGTCTTCGGAGGCTGGAAGTTCCTGTCTCCTACGGGCGTTCAGGTGCCGATCGCACGGAGTACGGCGTCGGCCATGCCTTTCTCGCCGTGCGCGTTCGGGTGGACGGCGGCGGCCGGGCTGCTGGGCTGGAGGGGTTCTATCCAGCGGGTTTTCTCCGCGGAGCAGGCGTCGTGGCCGACGGACGGGGAGTAGGTGTCGACGTACGTCGCTCCGGCGGCTTCAGCCTGCCCGCGCAGCATGGTGTTGAGCTGCTTCTCCTTGTCGTGCAGGTAGGTCGCGTCACCGGGTGCGAGGGGCAACTCCCTGCCGCAGCCTTTGGCTTCGGCGGGCAGGATCGCCGGATAGCCGACGACGTAGACGCGGGCCTTCGGCGCACGCCGTTCGATCTCGGCCAGCGCAGCGGAAAGCTGTCGGCCGGTCGCCTGGATCTTCTGTGCCACTTCGTCGGTGTCGCCGGCGACGTACTGCTTCTTGCAGGGCGCCGTGTCGGAGAAGAGGCGGCCGCCGCCGGTCGCGCGGTACACCGCTCCCATCGTGACGCACTTCGTGACCGTCGAGCCGAACCCGATGTCGTTGCCGCCGATGCCGAGGGTGACCAGCCGCGTTCGCGTCGAGAGGGCCGAAAGCTGGGCGGCGTTGGTGCCGTTGGACGTCTTCTGCGGCGCGGTGAGGTCGGTGATGGTGGCGCCGCTACAGCTGACGTCACGGAAGTCGGCAGCCTTGACGCCGAGTTGGTGTGCCACGACCGCGGGATAGTTGTGGTCGGAGCGGTCGCATCCGGCCGGGGTTCCGGACTGTCGGGGGATCTTCGGGCCGGAGGTGTAGGAGTCGCCGAGAGCGACGTAGGGCCCCGGCTGCGGTCGCTCGGCCCCGGCGGAACTTCCGTGGTCGCCGTCCGGCCGTCCGATGAG
Organism: Streptomyces sp. NBC_00576; assembly: GCF_036345175.1. Taxonomy (NCBI): domain Bacteria; kingdom Bacillati; phylum Actinomycetota; class Actinomycetes; order Kitasatosporales; family Streptomycetaceae; genus Streptomyces; species Streptomyces sp. NBC_00576. Next base: position 10,290,610 of record NZ_CP107780.1, read on the forward strand.
AACGGCGGTGAGCAGAACACCGCAGCTCACGATCCCGGCCAGACCTGTGCGTGCATACGCTCCCATGGGTTTCTCCTGTCGTCGTCACAGATGACCAACTGCTGGGTGGGCACCGCGGCGCAGGTGACTGCGGGCGATGGGCGGCGGTGCCCGGAACGGGACCGGCAGGACCGGCTGGGGAGGTGGAAGGCTTGCCCGGATCACGGCGGGGACGAGGGCATTTGCGAACCTGTTGTCAAACTAGGCGGGGAAACGCGCTTGTCGTCGGCACCGCGGGACCGATTGCGGCAGTGCCGAGTAGTACCGCGGTAGGAAGGCACGCCGACTCGGGGTGGAGGTGCGTCAAGGCCGGCCGGGTCGGCGTCGTGGCGTGGCGCTCGCGCCGGTCCTGACCGGGCGGCAGGCCGAAACGCCAAGCCGGGGCAGGGCTTGGCGTTCGGCCATGAAGACAGTGTCAAACGGGGCGTTTCTGCAAGGAGTTGGCAGGCGCGTTGGGGATGAGGAGGGCATGGACGGTCCAGCCGCCGTGCGGGTTGCGGCCGGCGGTGACCTCGCCCCGGTACAGGGTGGCGCGCTCACGCATACCGACCAGGCCCCGGCCACTGCCCGTCCCGCCACGGTGTGCATGGGTGCGCGCCGGCCCGGTGTCCTCCACGGTGATGCGTACGGTTCCGGGGTCGGCTGCGATGGAGACGTGGACCGAGGTGTCGGAGGCGGCGTACTTGACGGTGTTGGTCAGGGCCTCCTGGATGATGCGGTAGGCGGACAACTGGAGTCCTGGGGCCAGGCTGGTGAGGTCGCCGTGCGCGTGCAGGGCTACGGCGGGGCCGGCGGCGCGGACCCGGTCGAGCAGGGCGTCGAGGTCGGCGAGGCCGGGCTGCGGGGCGAGCGGGGCATCGTGCGGCCGGTCGTTGTCGTCGCCGATGACGGCGAGCAGGCGGCGCAGTTCGGCCAGGGCGTCGCGGCCGCTGGCGCCGATGATGCGGAGGGTCTGGGCGCCGCGTTCGGGCTTGGTCTCGGCGAGGGCCGCGGCGCCGTCGGCGAGGCTGACGATGACGGCGAGGGTGTGGCCGAGGATGTCGTGCATCTCGCGGGAGACGCGGGCGCGTTCCTGCGCGGTGGCGAGACGGGCCTGCTGGTCGCGTTGCTTCTTCAGGGCGTCGATGTAGGCGTAGGCCAGCCGCAGGAGCAGACCCAGTGCCGCGAACGCCACTACGGCGACCATCACCATCAATGTCACGGGCTCCGGACGCGTGACGTACTCCAGCTGTTGGCCGCGCCAGAAGAAGTAGGCCCATGCGACGAGTTGCACGAGGGTGACGCCGGTGGCGACGGCCAGCTGGCGCGGCGTGCAGTGACGGCCGACATTGAAGAGGGCGACCACCCTGGCGAACTCGGCGCCGGTCAGCACGCCCAGAGGAAGAGACACAATGGAAACGGCCGTGGTGAGGGCGAAGACCAGCATGGGGCGTCGTTCCCGCCACAGCAGCGGGATGCAGAAGGCGAGGATGATCGGCAGCTGGGGGTCGCTCACGTTGTGGGGATTGGTGTAGGCGTCGCTGCCGACCGCGAAGCAGAACACCGGGATCCCCCACCGACGGGCCCAGGGCCGGGCCCGGTCGGCCCGCCGCCACGAGGCGAGCCGGGAGATGACCGACACGATCACCCGCTGCTCGGGATCGCTCGTCAGGGCCTGAAGGAACTGGCGCTCGTCCGGGCGTGGTCCGGGAGCGGGGGCGCTCGGTGCGGTCACGGGGGAGGCCCTTCGCAATGTCGGGCCGCCCGTCGGCCCCGGGGGATCGGGCCGACGGGCGGGGCAGGGGATACGGCCGGGGAGAGTCGGCCGTCACGTCAGGAGCCGTGCGGGTAGCTGGTGCTGCGGCTCGCTCTCGTCAACTCCTGCGGATCGGGTTCTTCAGCAGCTTCCTGCGGACCGGTGTCTCCGACTCCGTCGTGTCGGCGGGGACGGTGGTGTCGCCGCCCCGCGCGAGGCGCTGCTTGAGCCTGGACAGTCCTCGTGTCTTCCCGGGGGCCTGCTGGGCAGGTGCCGGCGCGGCCGTGTCGTCGGAAGCGCGGACGCCGGTGAAGGCGTGGGGGACGCTGTGCCCGTCCGAGCCCGCGTGGACCCCGGCGGCGACCCCGGCGGCGACCCCGGCGGGCACGGGCACGGGTTCAGGCGCGGAGTCCGTCTGCTCGGCTTCCTGCTCGGCTTCGAGCGCGTGGCGCAGTTTCTCGCCCTCGACGTCCACGTCGGGCAGGATCCGGTCCAGCCACTGCGGCAGGGCCCAGGAGCGGTGGCCGAGCAGGGCCATCACCGCCGGGACGACGGTCATCCGGACGACGAAGGCGTCGATGAACACGGCGGCGGCGAGCCCCAGGCCGATCGACTTGATCAGAGCGGCGTCGTCGAGGAGGAATCCGGAGAAGACGGAGACCATGATGACCGCGGCGGCGGTGACCACCCGGCCGCTGTGCCGGAATCCCTCGACTATGGCCTGGGTGGGTTCGGCGCCGTGGACGTACTCCTCCCGCATACGGGAGACGAGGAAGACCTCGTAGTCCATGGCGAGTCCGAACACGACGCCGATCAGCAGGATGGGCAGCAGGCTGACGATGGGTCCGGTCTGGTCGACGCCGAAGACGTCCTTGAGCCAGCCCCACTGGAAGACCGCGACCAGGACCCCGAGGGTCGAGACCACGCTGAGCAGGAAGCCCAGGGCGGCCTTGAGCGGGATGACGATCGACCGGAAGACCAGTAGGAGCAGGATCAGGGCCAGGCCGACGACGATGGCCAGGTAGGGGATGAGGGCGTCGGAGAGCTTGGTGCTGACGTCGATGTTGACGGCGGTCAGGCCGGTGACCATCAGGTCGGCGCCGGACTCCTGGTGCAGGGCGGTGCCGTGGGCGCGGATCTCGCCCACGAGGTCCTTGGTGGCCTCACTGGTCGGGGCGCTCCTGGGGACGGCGCCGAGCAGGGCCACGTCGCCGGCCTGGTTGAAGGAGGGGGGACGGACGGCCGCGACATCGTCCAGCTTGCTCAGCATGGTGTACGCGTCCTGGGCGGCTGCCTTGGGATCGTCGCTGTTCCGGGCGTCGACGACCACGGTGAGCGGTCCGTTGAAGCCCGGCCCGAAGCCCTTGCTGAGGGTGTCGTAGGCGATGCGCTGGGTGGTGCCGGGGGGCTTTCCGGAGTCGTCGTTCAGGGCCATCTCCAGGGACATCGCGGGGATGGCCAGCAGGGCCAGGCCGGCCACCGAGACCGCGAGCACCTTGACCGGGTTGCGGGTGACGAACTTCGCCCAGCGCACGCCCATCGACTCGCCCTCGCCGCGCTCCAGCGCCTTCATACGGCGGGTGAGCAGCGTGCCCTTCATGATCCGCATACCGGCGAAGCCGAGGACTGCGGGCAGCAAGGTCAGCGCGATGATCACGGCGACGGCGACGGCGAAGGCGGAGGCCAGGCCCATGGAGGTGAGCATGCCGATGCCGATGACGCTCAGGCCGCTCAGCGCGACGATCACGGTCAGGCCGGCGAAGACGACCGCCGAGCCGGCGGTGCCCAGGGCACGTCCGCATGCTTCCTCGGGTTCATGGCCGTCGCGGATCTCGTTGCGGTAGCGGGAGACGATGAACAGGGCGTAGTCGATGGCGACGGCCAGGCCCAGCATCAGTGCCAGGGTCGTGGAGGACGAGGCCAGGTCGAAGAAATGCGTGGCGAGCGTGACCGACAGGACGGCCGCGGCCACCCCGAGGATCGCGGTGAGCAGGGGAAGTCCGGCCGCGATCATCGAGCCGAAGGTGATCACCAGGACGACGGCGGCGACCCCTACGCCGATCAGCTCGGCCGCCTTGCTCGTGGCCTTGTCCTTGACGGCGTTGCCGCCCAGGCTCACTTTCAGGCCGGCCTTCTCGCCCTGGGCGACGACCTCGGTCTGGACGGTGTGGGCCGCGCCGCTGACGTCGGCCTGGGCGACCTTGTAGGACACCTGGGTGTAGGCGATGCTGCCGGACTTGCTGACCAGGCCGCTGGTGAAGGGGTCGGTGACGCCCGACACCTGCGGCGACTTCTCCAGCTTCGCCACCAGGGCCTCGACCTCGGCCTTGTTGGCGGCGGAGGTGAGCTTCTGCCCGCTGGGCGCCTCGAACACCACACGCGCGGTGGCGCCGTCGGCGGAGGCCTGCGGGAACTCCTTCTGCAGCAGGTCGATCGCCCGCTGCGATTGCGTGCCCGGAACGCTCAGAGCCCCGGCGGAGGTGCCGGGCGCACTCATGGCGCCGATGCCGATGGCGGCCAGGACGGCGACCCACAGCATCACGATGATGCGTCGTCGCCGAAACGACAGTCGGCCGAGCCGATAGAGGAAGGTGGCCACGGAATTACTCCCACCAGGAGAAGAGATCATTGGGCGAGCCGGGCCTGACTGACCCGCGATCTCAACCTAGGAGCGGTACCGGGCGACCATCACGTACCGCGGAACCGAATCAGCCGGAGCCCGTTAGTACCGCAGTACTACGCCCTGTCCTCCTCAAAGCCCGTCGGCTTCTGGACATCGCCACCCAGCTGCTCGACCCGATCACCGAGGAGCGGGGACCGGTCACTTCGCCGCCAACTTCGCCGACGTGGCCGTGGACGCCCCGGCCGCTACGTCCGTACGCTCGACGATCCGACGGAGTTCGCCTTCCGCTTTCTCACCCGCAGCATCCCGCGCGGCAAACTCGCCGGGCGTGACGCGGCGTATGTGGACCGGGCTGACGGATGGTGGCGGCAACACCACGAGGCACCGCTCTTGGAGACACCTTTCCGTAGCGGGCCGTTCCGGCTGCCCTTGCGCCGGGTGACCGCGAGCGACGACCTTCTGAACGGTGTTGGTCCCCGGCCACATAGCTCGTGTTGAGGATTCCGGGTCACGGCCCGTGTGGTGCAGTCAGGGCGTTGTGGGTCGACTCCAGGATCTTCTCCGACAGCTCCGTGCCCGCCGTGGCCCGGGCAAGCAGGATCGCACCGACCAGGGTCGCCACCATGGGAAGGCCGTCGTTGGCGTCGGTAGACAGCCACGAGGCGAATTCCTCGACTCCGGCTGCGTACGTTTCGCGTACCTCCCCGGCTGTGGGTTCGCGAGCCATGTCCCCTGCGAATCCCGCGGTGGGACAACCGGTGCCGGGCTGGTCACGGTGCTCGGCCGACAGGTAGAAGTCGACTAGGGCGCCGCGCGCGGTGTCGTGATCGCCGTGGGTCGTGTCGAACCCCGCCAGGAGTACGTCGAGGTCCCCGAAAGCGGCTTGAGCCGCCTCGGTGATCAGGGCCTCCTTGGAGGGGAACTGCTTGTAGAAGCCGCCCGTCGTCAGCCCGATGGACTTCATCAGATCGGCGACGCTGATGCCGTTCACGCCGCGCTCCCGGAAGAGCTGGGAGGCTGCGGCGACCGCGCGCTTTCGGTTCTCGAGCGCTTGTGCTTGCGAAACGCGACTCATCAGTCACCTGCCCACGTTAGATAGTAAAGTGCATCTATCATATGCGAAGTGTCGGGCCGCCTGCCGCAGCGCTCCGCACGGCTCTTTCTTCCTGTCGCAAGGTGGGACTCATGGGCCGGCTGGTGGGCCCGCATCCGCACCGGAAGCTGCTTCTGGCCTCTGTTCGGAGGTGCGGCTGCGAGAAGACGTCGATGCGCATTTCATGGATAGCTGCTGACGAGGCCCGCTCATCACCTTTGGCGACAAGTGGGCCCCTCTCTGTGCGCCAGAGCCTGTGTGCGGCAAGTCGAGGGGCTGTCGAGCCGGAGGCCGCACTGCCCGCCCTCGCGTGGCCTGACGAGGCTCCATCCGAACCTGATCGGCCGCCGACCCTGTAGCCCGGGGGTGCGTCGAGCAGCCTCCGGTCGCGGGTGGTGGCTGACGGTGGCGAAGAGCTGTTGACTGGACGGCTTTAGATATCTATCGTAATCTAAAGCGAGGTCGACGCTTTGGCCGCCCACTCGCCCACTCATCCGCCCACCCGGCAGACCAGAAATGAGATCCATCCCATGACCACGCAGAACAAGACCGCTGTCGTCACCGGCGCGTCCGCCGGCCTGGGTTCCGCCTACGCGCAGCGGCTTGCCGACCGGGGCTACGACCTGATCCTGGTGGCGCGGAACGCTGCGCGGCTGGAGACGCTGGCGTCGGACATCCGCAGCCGCACGGGCCGCGCGGTGGACGTCGTCACCGCCGACCTCACCGATGCGGCGCAGATCTCCGTCGTCGAGGAGCGTCTGCGAACTGACGAGAGCATCGAGGTACTGATCAACAATGCCGGCGGTGCGCTGCTCACGCCGCTGACTGCCTCCGACCCCGCGGCCTACGAGGCGCTGATCAACCTCAATGTGACAGCGCTGACCAGGCTGACCATCGCGGTCCTGCCGGGGCTGACGGCCCGCGGGCACGGCACCGTGGTGAACATATCCTCTGCCATGGCTCTCAACATCCTGCCCGTCAGCGCCGTCTACAGCGGCACCAAGAGCTACGTGCTGACGTTCACCCAGGCCCTGCAGCAGGAACTCGCCGAGAGCCCTGTCACCGTGCAGGCCGTGCTGCCGGGCGCTGTCCGCACGGACCTCTGGGACGGCTCCGGCGTCGACCTCGCGACGTTTCCCGACGAGATCGTCATGAACGTGGACGACGCCGTCGACGCAGCGTTCGCCGGCCTCGACGCCGGGGAGCTCGTCACCATCTTGTCGCTGCCGGAGATCAGCGACTGGGAGTCGTTCGAGAAGGCGCGTCAGGCACTCGTCCCGAACCTGTCGCGGCGGGTTCCGGCCGATCGCTACCGCGGCTGACCGCAGTTCCGATTCTGGTGCCGGAGCCCCTTTGCGACGACGGTACGGCTGGTGGCCGGTGCCACACACGGCAGAGGCGTCCTCCGGCGTGGGGGAGGACCGGCACGCTCGGCCTCCTCCGCTCGCCCGTACAAACAGCCCGGGCCAGGCACTGCAACTGGCGGTGGACATGGGGGCTGCTACGCGGTACCCGCGGCAGCCCGCCACCCCGCAGACCCCACTCACCCTTGAACTGAGGATCCCCCATGCTCAACGCCCTGTGGAACCCGACCGTCGCCGGAGAGATCCCCCTGCCGCACCGGGTGGCCATGGCTCCCCTGACCCGGAACCGGTCCACCCCGAACGGCGCGCCGAACGAGCTGAACGCCGAGTACTACGCCCAGCGCGCCTCACACGCCCTCATCATCACCGAGGGCACCCAGCCGTCCGCCGACGGCCAGGGCTACCCGCTCACCCCGGGCATCTACACCGAGGAACACATCGCCGGCTGGCGCGAGGTCACCGACGCCGTACACAAGGCCGACGGACGCATCGTCATCCAGCTCATGCACGCCGGACGGATGTCCCACCCCGACAACACCCCACACCACCGGCAGCCGGTCGCCCCTTCCCCGGTCCAGCCGGCGGGCGCCATGTTCACCGCGTCCGGCCTCCAGGAGATGCCGGTACCGCGCGAACTGTCCACCGAGGAGATCGCTGCCACGGTCGACGACTTCCGCCGCGCCGCCGCAGCCGCCATCGCGGCCGGCGCCGACGGCGTCGAGATACACGGAGCCAACGGCTACCTCCTGCACCAGTTCCTCGCCACCAACACCAACCAGCGCACCGACAGTTACGGCGGCTCCCTCGACAACCGCATCCGTTTCGCCGTCGAGGTCGCCACCGCCGTGGCCGACGAGATCGGCGCCAGCCGCACCGGCCTCCGGATCTCCCCCGCCAACCCCTTCAACGACATCGCCGAGAGCGACACCCACGAGCTCTACCCCGCCCTCGTACGCGCCCTCGCCCCCCTCAACCTCGCCTACCTCCACATCGCCCACGGCGGCGACGACGAACTCCTGCACACCCTCCGCAAGCTCTGGCCCACCACACTGATCCTCAACCGGGCCGGCACCGACATCCCCACTCGCGCCAAGGACGTCGAAAACGGCCTGGCCGACGTCATCACCGTCGGCACCATGGCCCTCGCCAACCCCGACCTCGTCGAGCGCATACGCACCGGCACACCCCTGAACACCCCCGACCCCGACACCTTCTACGGCGGCGGCGCAACCGGCTACACCGACTACCCCACCCACACCGCCTGACAAACCCTGGCGATACCGGTCCTGGCGGACCGGTATGCCCCAATGGCCCCGTCGAGATACCACGTGTCTGAGCACGCTGCTGTTGAACTGAGCCCGGAAGCGACCGCGTTCGCCGAAATGGCTGGCCGCAGGGGCGGAGCCCCCGTCCGAGGTGGATGCGGCGCGCATCCAGGCGGAGCAGGTCCATCTCGCGGCCCGGGAGCCGGAAGGCGTCACCTACCGGGAGGTGGACGCGGGTGGCGTGCTGGGAATCTGGTGCGAACCCGTCGACGCCAACACCGACTACGTCCTCCTGCACACTCACGCCGGGGGCTCCGTGCTGGCGTCGGCACACGTCGACCGGAAGCTCGCGGGCCATATCGCCAAGGCCGCCGGGGCCCCGGTACTGGTCCTGGACTTCCGGCGGGCGCCGGAACACAAGTACCCGGCTCAGGTCGACGACGCGGAAGCGGCCTTCAACTGGCTGCTCTCCGAAGGGTATGAGCCCGGAAACATCATCACGATCGGCCACTCGATCGGCGGGTTCATCGCCGTCGCCCTGGCGCTTCGTCTCCGCGACCGAAGCAGCCCCTGCCCGGAGCCATCGTGTCGATCTCCTGGTTTTGTACGTGGGGGGAGCTGACACCGCTTGTTGCTCAGAGCGGGGAACGCCCGGTTTTCCCGGAGGGCAGTGTTGTTGAGTTCTGGCAACACCAGGGGGCTTGCGGTGGGAGCCTGGGGGTGCTCTGTGGGATGAGGGTGCGATGGCACCACCGAAGTCCTAGGTTGATCTGTACGCGGCGATCCGCCGTGATGCCAGGGCGGGGATGTCCCACCGGGCTTTGATGCGCGAGCACGGTGTCGGATTCCGCACGGTCAAAGCGGCGTTGGAGTCGGTGTGGCCGGAGCCCCGGAAGAGACCGCGGCCCCGGGGAACACGGCTGGATGCGTACAAGCCGTTGATCGACCAGATGCTGCGGGTTGACCTGGACGCCCCGCGCAAGCAGCGGCACACCGTCAAGCGGATCTTCGACCGGCTGGTCGACGAGCACGCGGCGCAGGGGGTGACCTATCCGATGGTCCGGGCCTATGTCGCCGAGAGGCGTCCACAGATCAAGGTTGAGGCGGGCCGCGGACCGGTGAACGCGTTCATTCCGCAGACCTACCGGCCCGGGGCGGAGGCGGAGGTCGACTTCGGGGACATGAAGGTACGCCTGGCCGGAGAGCTGGTCACCTGCTACCTGTTCGCGATGCGGCTGTGCTACTCGGGCAAGGCGGTGCACCGCGTCTTCGCCTCCTGCGGCCAGGAGGCGTTCCTGGAGGGCCACGTCCACGCTCTCAGCGTGCTGGGCGGCGTCCCGACGGGCAAGGTCCGCTACGACAACCTCAAGGCCGCGGTCGCCCGGGTGCTGGGCTCGCGCGCGAGGGCGGAGAACGAGCGATGGACCGCGTTCCGCTCGCATTACGCCATCGAGGCCGCGTACTGCCTGCCCGGCATCGAGGGTGCCCATGAGAAACCTCTGTCATCACACTGCACCTCATCGGGTCGTTGCGGAGTGTTCGGGGTCCAGGGCGCTTTGGCGGGGCCGGCCGATGACGGGCCGGACCAGGCCGGGGCCGGGCAGGGGGTAGAGGTACTCGCCCTTGTCGTTGGCCAGGACGCCGGTGATGATGCCGTCGCGGCGCCAGTGCTTGACGGTCTGGAAGTGGATGCCGAGGTGGCGGGCGAGTTCGGAGACGGTCAGCAGGCCCGCGTCGAGCAGGCGTTGGCGGTGGCTGCGTAGGTGGTAGGCGTTGCGCAGGTGGACGATCATGCCGCGGGTGAACGGTTGGCCCATGCCGCTGGGCAGGCCGCGTTCGTTGAGGATGGCGGCGCTTTGGGCGTCGGTGTGCTCGTCGAGGAGTTCGTCGAGCGCGGTGATGACGGCCGGGTCGGTCTGCCGCAGTTCCCAGGCGGTTTGCGGGCGGGGCAGGGTGAGGTGGTGGTGCTGTCCGCCGCGCAGGACGACGCCGACGGCGATGTGGTCGGTCTTGGTGAGGGTGACGTCGGTGACGAGGAGTCGGAGTATGCGTTTGCGTTCCCGCATCGGGGTGGCCGGGTCGTTCCAGAGCCGGGGGAAGTCGGCGGCCAGCGCGGTGATCCTGGCGCGGGTTTCGGGTGAGAGCGGGCCGATGGCGGTGTTCTTCGCCCGGTCGTACTCCTCGGTGGTCTCGGCGAGTTCGCGCAGGGCATCGTTCCAGTCGGCCTCCAGGGTGTCGGCGACCAGCCGGTTGGCGGGGTCGACGGCCAGGTAGCGGCGGCGGGCGAGGTCGGCGCGATAGCGAGCGCGTTCGACGCAGGCGGCGCGGAGCCGGTCGGCTTCCTCGGCGCGGTCGGCCAGCTCGTCGCTGACCCGCAGGGCGACCTCCAGAGTGAGTGGGGTGAGGGTGGCCAGCAGCAGCTCGCCGACGGCGGCGTCGATCTGGTCGCCGACCATGGTCTGGCAGATCGGGACCGCGTTGCGGATCCCTTCGAACTGGCAGAGGTAGATGGGTTTCCCGGTGCCTTTGTAGTGCTGGTAGCGGACGGTCATGCGGCGGCCGCACTTGCCGCAGGAGACCACGCCCTGAAGCAGCGCGGCGCCCTCGCGGGGCGGGGAGGCTTTGCGGTCGGTGCCGTGGGCGGCGGCGAGTTCGGCGAGCCGGGCCTGGTTGGCCTCGAACTCGGCCCAGGTCAGATAGCCCGGGTGGGCGTCGGTGATCAGCACGGTCCACTGGTCGCGGGGCAGGACGCGAGTGGTGGTCTTGCCGCCCGGGCCTCGGGAATGTGCGTGACGTCCGTAGCAGAACGCGCCGGCATAGCGCGGGTTGTGCAGGACCTGCAGGACCCGGTGGTGCTGCAGGATGCCCCAGGTCAGCTCGCCCTTGTTGGGTCCTGTGCGGATCCGGCGGGGGAACTTCAGTGCCTCGTCGGCGAACGCCTTGACGCATGCGTAGGCGGAGCCGGTGGCGGCGAACGTGGCCAGCAGATGCCGGATGGACTGCTGGACCGAGGCATCCGGGTCGAGGACGGACCACCCGCTCGACATGATCGTAGAGGAGGCCGACGGGCAGCGGCTGGACCAGTTCACCGCGCCTCGCCCTGGACAGTGACCCGCCCCGCAGACGGGCCTTGAGCAGGTGCAGTTCCGCTTCCGACATGGTGCCTTTGAGGCCGAGCAGGAGCCTGTCGTTGAAGTTCCCGGGGTCGTAGAGGCCGTCCTCGTCGAGGATCAGGGTGCCGGCCAACGCGCAGATCTCCAGGAGCCGGTGCCAGTCGGTGTTGTTGCGGGCGAGGCGGCTCACCTCCAGGCCCAGCACGATCCCGGCGTGTCCCATGCCGACCTCGGCGACCAGCCGCTGGAAGCCGTCCCGGCCCTGGGCGGAGGCGCCGGACTGTCCCTGGTCGGTGTCGATGACGATGATCTGGGAGTGGTCCCAGCCCAGCGCGACTGCCCGGCCGCGAAGGGCGTATTGCCGGGCGGTGGATTCGGTGTTGTTGATCACCTGTTTGAGGGTGGACTGCCGGACAGTGAGGTAGGCGTCACGCTGCAGATGTTCGCGGGTCACCTTGCCCGCCGCGGCCGTCGTGTCCATGAGTGACATCAACTCCCTTCGGGGAATGGTGTGTTGGGGCCTGCTGGTTCGGGGGGTGGATGGAGATGGGCCAGGGCCATCGCGGCCAGGACCCGTACGAGTTCGTCGCTGTCGCCCGAGCGGCCGGGCGGCGGCTGCCGCCCGGGGACGGGCCGGGCCGGCGGCCTGGGCAGGGACCGCCAGGCCGCCGCCCAGGCGGCCATGCCCTTGGCCGCGAGGACACCCCGGCCCAGCCGCCAGCCCTCACCCGTGCCGTTGGCGACCGCTGTCCGCAGTTCCTCATAGCGGGCCGCCACCGCGTCCGGCTCCGGGGAATTCGCTCCAGCGGGGCTGTCAGTTGCGGCTTTTGGGTGACTCCTGGGTGCGTGAGATCTCGCGACGGGCCAGCGCCCGCTCGATGGAGCGCGGATGGACGCTGAGGCCGTACTCGACGGCGACGGCATCGGCCAGGTCCCTGGAGCGCAGGGACGGCTCGGCGACCAGCCGCATCTCGATGTACTCCATGACCGCATCGGTGAGTTTCCGTGGCCCTTTCGGACCCGGTTTGCCCGGCACCAGGGCGGCCGGACCGCCCGCGTCGAGCGCGGCCGCGGCGTCGTAGTAGACCTGCCGGGAGAACCCGAACTCCCGCACCGCCCGGGCCGCGGGCACCTTGTCCACCCGTACCCGGCGCACCATCTCGTACTTCACCTGCACCAGATCCCGCGGATCGCAGAACGGCGAGGCAATGAACACCGCATCGACCACGGCCTCCGGCCGCGGATTCAGCGTCCGCGTCGCCCGCAGCGCGGCCTCTTTCGGGTCGCTCGTCGCGTTGTCGGCCATGCCGCCTCCCTCGTTCACGTGCTGCCTCAAGGATTGCGTCGCGGCCCCTCACGGCCAAGAGCGCGCAGAGGCACCGGATCACGTATCTGTGCAGGCCAGTTGGCATGGCGTGCGCTGTCTCGAGCACCGTGCGCGGGACGCGCGCCCACCACTGCGGCGTGAATCCCAAGGCGTTCACGGCGTCATCTCCTGGGCACCGCCGCTGCGGCCGTCCAGGTGGTCGATCAAGTCGGCCAGTGCCAGCAGATCCTCGGTGCGGAACGGGCTGCGGCCGGCGGCGAGAATGACGAAGGGGTCCTCGCCGCCCGCATCGGTCCACCCCGTCGGCGCGGACAGCACCTCTCCCGCCTCGTCGCGGAAGTACACGCGGTCCTCGCCCCAGTTCTTGCGCCGCACGACGAACTCGTACGACCGCCCATGCCACGGATGGAACGGGTGCGTAACCGTCACAAGTCGCTCCGCACCATGCGGTTCTGGAGCATTCGACGACTCGGGATAAAGGCGGGGTTGAGGGGCAGATCGGCTGGTTCCGCAGAAATCACCTGGTCCCTGTCCCGGAGGTCGCCTCCCTGGCCGAGCTGAACGCGTTGATCGAGCAGTGGGACGCGGCCGACGAACGGCGCCGGATCGGCTCCAGGCCGCGGCCGGTGAGCGAGTACTTTGCTGTCGAACGGTCGTTGCTGCACCCGTTGCCGGGCGAACCGTTCGAGACGGGGCGGCTGTTCAGTCTGCGGGTGGACCGCTTCAGCCAGGTCAGTGTCCGCACCAACCGCTACTCGGTGCCGGTGCGGCTGATCGGCCGGACGGTGCGGGTCATGCTGCACGCGTCCGAGCTGGTGGTCTACGACGGGCAGAAGGAAGTAGCCCGGCATGAGCGCCTCATCGCCAAAGGTCAGGCCCGCCTCGTGCTGGACCACTACCTGGAGGCCCTGGTCAAGAAGCCCGGCGCCTTCCCGGGCGCGACCGCCCTGGAACAGGCGAAGTCCGCGGGCAAGTTCACCCCGGTCCATGACGCCTGGTGGGCCGCGGCCTGCAAGGCCCACGGAGACCGGGACGGCACCCGGGCTCTGATCGAGGTCCTGCTGCTGGGCCGCCACCTCACCCTCGAGTACCTGGTCGCCGGACTCGCCGCCGCCCTGCGGGCCGGCGCGTTGACTGCGGATGCGGTCGCGCTGGAGGCGAGGAAGGCAGCCGAGGCCGACGACGTGGACGAGCCACCCGTCTCCGCCCGGTCGGACCGGGCGACGGTGACGTTTTTGACCCAGCGGTGGCTGGCCCACCTGCCGCCCGACACCCGGCCGCCGCCTTCGGTTGCGGCCTACGACCAGTTGCTGAAAACCAGGCAGCCGGCCGACCGCCCCGCGATTCAGGGAGAGTGACGCCGTGACGTTCCAACGCCACCGCGGGCTGACCGAACAGGCCGCCGACGCCGCCGTCGACCAGGCATGCCGCATGCTGCGGCTGCCCACCATCCGCGCCCAGTTCCCCGACCTGGCCGAAGCCGCCGCCCGGGACCAGATGTCGTATCGCGGGTTCCTCGCAGAGCTGCTGATGGCCGAGTGCGACGACCGGGCCCGCCGGCGCTCCGAACGGCGGATCAAAGCTGCCGCCTTCCCGCGGGAGAAGTCCCTGCGGAGCTTCGATTTCGAGGCCAACCCGCACATCGACCCGGCCGTCATCCACACGCTGGCCACCTGCGACTGGGTCAAGAAGGGCCTGCCTCTCTGCTTGATCGGCGACTCCGGCACCGGCAAGTCCCACCTGCTCATCGCCCTTGGCACCGAAGCCGCCATGGCCGGCTACCGGGTCCGCTACACACTCGCCACCAAACTGGTCAACGAACTGGTCGAGGCCGCGGACGAGAAGGTACTGACCAAGACCATCGCCCGCTACGGCCGCGTCGACCTCCTCGCGATCGACGAGCTCGGCTACATGGAACTGGATCGCCGCGGCGCGGAGTTGCTGTTCCAGGTTCTAACCGAGCGGGAGGAGAAGAACAGCGTCGCCATCGCCTCGAACGAGTCGTTCGGCGGGTGGACGAAGACCTTCACCGATCCGCGGCTCTGTGCGGCCATCGTCGACTGCCTGACCTTCGGCGGGAACATCATCGAGACCGGCAGCGACTCCTACCGCCTCGCCAGCACCAGGGCCGCCCAGGCCCGAAAAGACACCGAGAGCTGATCAGTCCTTGCTCTCCCCGGCAGCAGCCTCTGCGCCATGCCGTGTCAGGTCAGCTGTTGAGGGATCGAGTTCGTCGGCAGTACGGGCCCTCCGTGTGGGAGAAAACGCCAGCACGAGTGCCTGGACGACTGCTCCGGACAGTCCGACCCACAGGGCGAAGCGATAGCTGACCTGATCGGCGAGTACTCCGCCCAGTGGTGCACCCACCGCTACCATTCCCCAGTTCATCGAGCGGATCGTCGCGTTCATCCGCCCGCGCAGCCGATCGGGTGTCACCGCCTGGCGATAGCTCATCTCCACCGGGCTTTCGACGCCGATGGCCAGGGACACGAGGAAGAAGCCGAGCGACACGGAGACAAGCGCCCACGGTCCACGCTCGGCCAGGACCAAAGGCAGCCAGCCGACGGCGGCGAGCAGGCGGAAGGCAATCAGAGTGGCGCCGACGTCCAGTCTTCTGGCCACGCGCCCGGAGAGCGCACCGCCGAGTATCACGCCGACACTCGCGCAGGCATAGGTGACCCCCAGACCGAATTCCCCGATCTTGAGGCTCTGCAGGGCGAAGACCACGAAGACCGTGCTCACCATGCTGTTGAAGAGGAGCATCGCGTGCGAGGTCAGGGCGATGGACGACAACGTGCGATGCCGGTAGACCCATGCCACCCCCTCACGCAGCTCGCTGCCCAGGCTGCGCCGTGCGCCTCGATCAGGGACGGGGTCGGGCGCCTTCACCGAAGCGAGGAGCAAGCCGGACATCAGATAGGAGAGGGCGTCCACCAGCACGGCAAGCGGCGCTCCCATGACTTTGATCAGTACCCCGGCGAACAGAGGGCCGGTCGAGCCGGCCACTGCACCGGCCTGTTGCACACGGGCGTATCCCGCGTTGAGCAGCTCCTTTGGGACGAGCTGTGGCACATACGACTGGTTGGCCGCCTCGAACAGCAAAGACAGCACCCCGAACACGAAGACGAACATGCACAGCGCGGGGATGCTGAGCCGATCCAGCGCATAGAGCACCGGTATCGCACAGAGCAGGACTGCCCTTGCGAGGTCCGTGGCGACCATCATCGGCTTGCGCCGCCACCGGTCCACCAGGACCCCGGCTATGAGCCCGAAGAGCAGATACGGAACCCACCGGGCGGCATTGACGATGCCGACCTCCGTGGCAGATGCGCTCAACGCCACGGCGGTAAGGATCTGCAAGGCCAGGCCCGTGACCTGAGAACCGAACGCAGACACAGCCGAAGCGGTCAAGAAACGTACGTACCCAGGGACTTCGACCAGGCGCGGCATGATCGGACCGTATCAGCGAAGATCACCGGCAGACGATGGCGGAACAGGTCACCCAACGACGGCAGACATGCGCCAGTGTTGTCGGCTCTCATCAATGTTTCCGAGCGCTCTGATCGTTAAGTGCTGCCCAAAGCCAGCGATAAGCGTTGCCCGCTCTCGCTTACGAAACCAATCTCCCCCTGGTGCGACCTCGAAATCGCCAACGAGACCATCGAGACCAACGCCGACACGGACAGATTCTCAGCAAGGAACTGCTGGAGTTCTTCCGGGATGCCTGGATCGGCGGCACGGACATCGAGTTCACGGACACCCGGATCAATCTGAACCGGGCGGACCTGAGCGGTCTGCCCCCGCCTCTCGTCTCCTGAGGCACGTACGAGGTCCTGGCCGGCGAGGACGAGGAGTTCGCCGCCCGCGTCAAGGACGCCGGAGTCGACACGACGACCGTGGTGGTCCCAGGAGGCCAGCACTCGTACGTCTACGGTGCCGGCCGGGTTCCGGAGACCGACGCCGCCATCGCCCGGATCGGCGCCTGGGTCCGCGAAAGGCGAAGATCTGACCGAGCGGTCCGGCTCGGCAGTTGCAAGATCCGCGCCCCTGCCGGATCGGGACAGTGGACGGACGCCGACATGGTCTGCGGCAGCGCGCAGGTCCACGACGCCCGCGACCTCCTCCCGGTCCGGCAGTCGACGGTCGGACCGGCCGACCACGACAGAGGCTTGAGCTTGGTCGCACACACCGCCGCGCGCGACCAAGCTCGCCGTACTCTCGGGTCGCCGTCCCTGCCGAGGATCCGGCGCGTCCGTTCGACACCGAGGTCGCCACAGCCGTCGAGGACGTATTCACCCGACGCTCCGCCGTTCAGTGTTGCGGGCGGCCGGCGCCAAGGTCACAGTCCCGTCGGCGATCCTCCCCGTCGACATCGCGGCCACCACCAGCCAGCCTTCCTGCCCCTGTTCCACTGTGCGTTCAGTTACGACCGCATCGCCCCCTGTTCCTGCCTCCCACGCCGCCCTGATCGTGAGCTGGTCTGATCGCGAACGTGGAGCACGATCAGAGCGTCGCGAACCCCAGTACCAGCGGCGCCACGGCAAGGAGCATGATGGCGGCCGGGGTGACGCTTCCCTTCTTGTCGCCTCCACGGATGTGCGTGATCACGGCGCCCAGGAAGTACAGGACGACACCGATCGCCGCCGCGATGCCCAACGGTCGGTAGGCGATGCCAGCGAGCAGCCCCAGAGCGCCCGCGATCTTGACCAGCCCGAGTGGCAAGAACCAACTGTCGGGCACCCCGAGCGCCTTGAGCCCCTCTGTGATCTTCGGGTCGCGGGTGATGTCGGGAACGGCCGAGAAGACCAGCAGCAGGGACAGCACGACAGCGAGGACGGCATAGGCGATGAACACGGAGAGCTCCGGAGGGAGAAGGGGACCGTCGATCGGTCCAGGAATACAAGGCGGCAAGCGATGAGCCGCCGGTCATTTGGCTGCCTCATGCACGGGGCATGGCTGTGGGCATGGGCATGGGCATGGGCATGGGCGAGGTGATCCTGGTGATCCTGGTGATGCCGAGTGGGAGCGGCCGCAGCTGTTCCCACCAGTCAAGAAACGGGCGTTGTGGTGGTGGCGGTTTCACCGGCAAGGCGAACAGGCCCCGCGCCGGAACCTTGGTCGGAGAGCCGTCGGCTGAAGGGCGGAGTCGGCCAGGCCTCGCTCTCGCGTCGGCGGATGGTCAGACCGGGTGTAGCGGAAGGGAGTTGAAGCTGTGGTCCGCCCAGATGCGGCGGGTGGTTTCGGCCGGGTAGGGCGTGACGCGGGGTTCGGTGTCGATGAGCTGGGTGAGGCGCTGTTCGGTGTCGTACTCGGGCCAGCCTCGGGGCGGCTGGTGATGCTCATGGAGGACTCCTCCGAGGGCCGTCGGTCGGTGGTACGCACCTGGTCGGCGACCGCGGTGGCGATGCGTTCGTCCTTGGACGCGAAGTAGGCGTAGAAGGTGCCGTTGGTCAGGCCGGCGTCCTTCATGACGGTCACCAGGCACCTCCGCGTATCGGCGGGGACACGGTCCGTACATGGCTACGGGACTTGCTGAGTGGCCGGACGGTCCGTGCGGTCGACGAGCCTCGGCCCGGCCGCCCGTCGGTCGTCGGTGTCGAACAGATAGACGCCGTTGTGCTCGTGGCGCTGGAGGTGATCCCGGAGGCGTCATCCGCTGGTCGCGAACGGGTCTTCGCAGTCGGTGTTCACCGGCTCTCCTGATGTGCGATGCCGAGGTAGTGGCCCAAGCGGAGTTCCAGCTCTTCGGGACCCGTTTCGCCAGCGAGCTTCTCGAACTGGGGCAGGAATGCCTGGGCCCCTGGCCAGGTCATGGAGCGCAGGAATTGCGTGTAGGCCGCTCGTAGGTCGGCATCGGGCGGGAGCGTCGCCCGGTTGACCTGAGCCTTGGCGGCTGCCAGCGCCGCCTTGTCGAATGACGCCAGCCGGGTTGCCATACCGTCCACGAAGCCGTCCAGTTCGGCGTCGGCGACGGTGCGGGTCACCCATCCGTAGCGTTCTGCCGTGTCGGCGTCGTAGTCATTGCTGCTGAGGATGGCTTCGAGTGCCCGATCCCGTCCGATGAGTCGGGGCAGGTGTTCTGTGCCCCCGCCGCCGGGAAGGATCCCGCCGCCGACCTCGGGCTGGCCGAACACCGCGTGCTCGCGGCTGGCGTAGCGCAGATCGCAGGCCAGGGCCAGTTCGTCCCCGCCGCCCCTGGTCCGTCCGCGGATGGACGCGATGCTGATGAACGGAGCTGTGGACAGCCGTATCACGAGATCGATCCACGTCGGCGTCGCCTCCGGATCGGGCGGCATGAAGTCGGCAGCCCGGCCGAGATCGAAGTGATTGAAGAAGTAGCCGGGTGTACTGCTGGTGAAGACGGCAACGTGAACCTGCGGATCCTCGCTCAGCTCCGTGACGACCTCGACCAGTCGGGACACGGTCTCCCCGACGATGAGATTGACCGGTGGATTCGAGAATGTGATCTTGCGGATTCCTGGTGTCAGCCGCTCCACGCTGATCGTGCTGGGTTGCGTCATCGTTCGCTCCAAGGGTGATCCTGACGATTTGTCAGGGAGGCGTGTTCGTCGGGTTGCCCTGAACCGGCAGAGGAGACGCCCAGAACCAGGTCTGGCAGACGCGTGGTCATGTCGTGCTTCTCCTTGCTGTTGCTTCGAGGCCCCGCAGCTTGACGGACGAGTGGGTCAGCCGGCCGGTATGGGTGCGCAGCGCTGCTTGCCGAGGGCCGCCGCGGCGATCGCGGCGTCTGGCACAACGAGCTGAGCCACTGTCCTGCCGACGCTCCCGACCCCGGATCGCCGTCGCCATGTCCTTCTCCTGCACTGATCACGCCCGACGCTACGGAGGAAGCGAGGAAAACGGATCCGTCACCGTATCGGTCATGGAACTTCCAAATCTGGTTGAACGGAGGTAGCGGTGGTGGCCTCTAACCGTCACGGACTGACACCTGTAGCGGTCGACATCTACGGCCGTGCGTTCTCCCGCCCTGGCACCCTGCGCGCGAGCCTCGAACGTGAGTCGCCGTTTCCAACGCCCGTCCGCGCAGGCTGGCATGAGACTGTCGCCCGACAGGGCCGAGAGACGCTCCAGGGTCCGGCAAAGGTCCCCACCCATGACCGCATCACGACTGATCTGCCCACCAGTCACAGCTAGAGATCTTCAATGGCTGAGGTTACGGCGGTTGGAAGTCGAGGCCGGTCTTGGCGATGAGGCCGTTGATGAGGTGGGGTCGGTACTGCATCCGTTTGAGCCGGGTCTTCACCAGCGTGGTGAGCTGGTCGAGGCTGTGTTTGGTGAGGTTGGCCAGGGACCGTTTCAGGTGCGACCAGACGCCCTCGACCGGATTGAACTCGGGTGCATACGGCGGCAACTGGTAGACGGTCAGCCATAATCGTGCGTCGATCAGCTGCCGCATGGTGCGGCTGACGTGCGTGTTGAGATTGTCCCAGACCAGGACGAACCTTTCCGCCGCCTGGACGAGTGGGACGCCGCCGGCCAGCCGTCCCGCCAGCTGGTGTTCGACAGCGACTTCCTGATCGCGGACGAGCCGCTGCCGCGCTTCCTCGACGACGCGGCGGCCGCCAAGCTGCTGGCCGCCGCCCGCAAGGATCCCGATCCGTTCGCCTGGCTGGCCATCGAGATCCTTGCCCGCACTGGGATGCGCCGCGGCGAGATGTTCGGCCTCACCATCGACGCGGTCGTGCAGATCGGCTCCGCCTACTGGCTCCGTGTCCCGGTCGGCAAGATGCCCACCGACCGCTAGGTTCCTTTGCACCCGCAGCTCAAGACGCTGGTGGACGACTGGCTGCTGCACCGGCCCGAGGGCCTGCGCTCGAACCTGCTGTTCACCGACCATGGCCGCCCGGTCAACGCCTCCCGCATCGGAGCCGCGGTCCGCAAGGCCGCCCAGCAGGCCGGACTCGGCCGGGGGGGAGGCCATCGCGGCACTACTTGGCCACAGGTCACTGTCCATGACACGTCTTGACGCCCGGATCGCCGACCGGACTGTCGCGAACCAGTACTTCGCAGTCTCGGAGAAGGTGGAGGCGCTCTACGACGCCACGCGCCAGCTACCCGCCGAGGCCGAGAGAACGGAGATGGCCAAGCTCCACCGGGAGATGCACCGCCGGATGCTCGGCAACGGCTACTGCGCTCGCCCCGTCGAGATGGACTGCCACTTCGAGTCGATCTGCGGATCCTGCACTTTCTTCGTCACCACGATCGAGTTCCGGCCCACTCCCGAACGCCAGCGGGACGACGCGGCGGCCAAGGGCCAGGTGGCTCGGGAGCAGATCTTCGACGGACTCCTCAGCCGACTCGACGGAGAAGCCTCCTGACAAGCGTCAGAATCTGAGGGGTGCCGTGCTGCCGAGCCTGTCGAGGATGTGCGGCCACGCTGCCTCTCCCAGGAGCGCGTCAGCTTCGGGCGTGCCCCCATACAGGAAGTGCGGGGACGCTGACGCCGGGCTCTCGCCGGGAAAGCGTGGTCGGTGGCCGGCATCGTGGCGAGCGATCAGATGCGCGGTGGTCCCGGCTGAGCGTCGGCGTTGTGCCAATTGTTCGGCGAAGCGGAGAGAAGGCCACATCGCGTCGTCGCCGCCGGCGACGAGTATCAGGTCGGCCCGGGCCCTGTCGACGGGGATCTCTGCCGGAGGGACCAGATGAGCGAAGCTCTCCTCGCTGAGTTCGTACCATCCGCGGATGGCGGCCGGACCGTTGCCCGGGTTGACCGGGGTCCAGGAGTCATCCAGCGGGACAAACGGCAGGGGCATTCCCCGCCAGGTCCAGGACGAGCGATACGGGCGCTGTTCTCCATCGTGGCCCGGGCCCACATTGCACCAGACTCGCGACGTGGGTGACAGCGCGACGACAACGTCCACGCGAGGGTCGTGCACGGCTGTGAGCAGAGCTGCTTCAGCCCCTTTGGAGACACCGAGGATGCCGATGCGTCGTGCCCCGCTCGCTGTGAGGAAGTCGACCGCAGCGGTGAAGGTCTCCAAGGGGATCTCACAAATTCCCGGGGACTGCCCTGGCCCGCCGAACCAACGGATGGACAGAGCCGCGATGCCCTGCTGAGCGAGGATGCGTGCTCTCTCGCGGTCGATGCGTCCGCTGGAACCGGCAAGGACCAGTACACCGACGACACTGCCCTGGGCAGGAGCGGCCAGGACGCCTTCCCAGGGATGGTTGAACTCCCGCTCAACAACCTCCACGGGCTCCCTCAGTTCGACGCGTCGTTGTCAAAGGGTGTCTTGGCAGCTGCTCAAATACAACCGAAGGCTTGACATCGAGACCCGCATATTAGAGGTGTCCCTTGCGGCGAGGTGCGCTACGACAAACCTGCGGGCCGCGGTTGCGCGGGTGCTGGGCCTGTCGAGGGCGCGGGTGGAGAACGAGCGGTGGACCGCGTTCCGTTCGCACTACCCGTGACTGAACTACTCGCCTGTCGTGTGGGAGCCCTATCGGCTCGTCGACGCGCCTGGGGCACCTGTCGAAGGGGCTGCTGCTTTCCTACGGGACCTGCAGGCGGCGGGACGGCCGGCGACGACGGCTCGTTCCTACGGGATGGATCTACTGCGCTGGTTCCGCCTCCTCTGGGCTGTCGAGGTGCCGAGGTGCCGAGGTGTCGTGGGACCGGGCCGGCCGCATCGAGGCAAGGGAGTTCTCCCGCTGGCTGCAGGTCGCAGGTCAGCCGTCGCGCCCTCACTGGCGGCACCCCGACGCGGTCGGCCAGTGGGTTCCGGGCGGAAGGGCCGTACGCGCCGTCGGTCCGTACGCACAGCGAGACGGTCCTGCGAACCTTCTACGACCACCGTGATGCCGGCACCGGCCCGGTCCTCAACCCGTTCCCGCTGGACCGCTCACGGCGGGGACGACGAGCGCACGCTCACCGGAACCCGATGGAACCGCACCGCAACGAGCGCGTCGGCCTCTACCGGCCGAGGTTGCCGCAGCGGGTTCCCCGCAGTGTGCCGGACGATGAGTTCAACGAGATCTTCGCGCAGCTGCCCTCGCACCGGGACCGGGCCCTGGTGGCCTTCGACGTCTCCACCGGGGCCCGCGCCAGTGAACTTCTCACGGCGTGGCAGGGCGGGGCCGACCCGGGCCGTCAGCTGATCAGCGTGGTCCGCAAGGGCACCGGCGAGGTCCAGGAACTCCCCGCCTCGACCGACGCGTTCGTCTGGTTGCGGCTCTACCAGCTGGAGTTGGAAGACGTCATCCCGAAGGGGCAGCGGCGGCGAACCGCTCGTCTTCTCCCCGCACGACTTCCGCAGGACTTTCGTGACCGACGCCATCATGAACGGCCTGCCGCCGCACATCGCTCAACTGATCTGCGGGCATAAGAGTCTTGATACGACGATGGGTTACAAGGCGATCTACCCGGCCGAGGCGATCGAGGCCCATCGCGCCTTCATCGCCCGTCGCAGGGCCACCCGACCGAGCGATGAGTGTCGGACGCCCACCGAGGAGGAATGGGACGCCTTAGAGGCCGCGCAGGTAGGCACGGTGGTGGTACCCAGGTGGCAAAGCAGGCACAGGTCTTGGCGATCATGGAGTTGCGACGCTCTGTGATCACCGGGGAGACCTGTGCCTGTACTTCCATCATGGCTGACCGAACCACTCTGGGGCGAATTCGCCGCCCTGTTGCCTGAGCGATCGACCTACGCGCCGACACATCCGCTGGGCTGCCACCGACCACGCATCAGCGACCGGATCGTCTTCGACAAGATGCTGCAGCTCCTGCGATTCGGCTGCTCCTACCAGGCGATCGCCGACACAACCTGCTCGGCCACCACGATCCGCAACCGTCGCGATGAGTGGATCCGGCTCGGCGTCTTCGCCAAACTCAAGCAGATCGCGCTGGAGTCCTACGACCGGATCGTCGGCCTCGTCCTCGACCAGATCGCCGTCGACGGCTCCATCACCAAAGCCCCCGGCGGCGGAGAGGTCGCAGGGCGCTCACCGGTTGATCGCGGCAAACAGGGCCTGAAACGCTCGGGCATGACGGATGGTTACGGAATCCCGCTGGGCCGCGTGCTGGCCGGAGCGAACCGCCACGACTCCCCGCTACTCGCCCCGACCCTGGACCGCCTGGACGACCTGGGACCGCTGCCCGACGACATCACCGTGCACCTGGACGCCGGCTACGACTCGGACAAGACCCGCACCCTGCTCGACGAACGCGGCCTGCACGGCCGCATCGCGCACAAGGGCGAGAAGGCGCCCATCCAGGCAAGCCAGAGGTGGCACGTCGAACGGACCCACGCCTGGCAGAACGCCTTCCACCGACTCGCCCGCTGCTACGAACGCCGAGCCACCGTCATCAATGCCTTCTTCGACCTCGCCGACACCATCATCACCGTGCGCAGCCTGATCCGCCGAGCGTGGACCACTCACCGCTGGGAGGACCGCCCCCGTCGCCGCCCGTGATGGACCACCATCACACCAGCTCCAAGCCGCGCGCGAGAAGCGCTCGGCGGGAGTGGGCTCAAACGGAGCCGGGCGTAGCTCCTCTGGAGGGAAGCCTTGACCTGCCCTGACCTTCGGCCGCCTACCCTTGCGCCAGCCAGGTCGCGATCTCGTCCACCACTGCCAGCTCGACGTGCCCTGGCCGCGTGTACTCGGCCGGACTGCACTAGCCGCGGCGCGTCGTGCTGTTGAGGATCTGCTCCCGGAGGATGTCCGCGTGCCCGCAGTGCTGGGCCAGTTCGCGCAGCACATGGAGGTAAACCCAACGCAGCGGCAGCGGACCCCGGCGGTTCCCCCGTACGAGCTCGTCCAGCGACAGCTCTGCGGCGGCCTGACGGGACGCCGTGCAAGCCTGCTGGTAGGCGCGCTGGACGGAGGCGATGGTGTCGCCGTCGTCGAGGTCGAACGACTCGTCCGGCGAGTCGGGAATGCCGATCTCGGTGCGAGATCGGCATGTGATCGCCTCGTCGAACCAGACCTTCTCGACAAACGTGGCGTGCTTGACAAGGCCCAGCAACGTGGTCTTGGACGTGACCAATGACCGACGCGCCTGTTCTTCGGTCAACCCATTCAAGCTGTCGTTGAGAGCGGATCGATGCTCATAGAGGAAGGCCTCGAACTGTTCGCGGAGTGCTGCGTGGAAGACGGAGGGATCTGTCGACTGTGGGATGATCATGAACGCAAACCATAGGCCCAATGGGCTCGACCCGGGAGACCCCCAGATGCGTTGAGGCCGCAGGCCAACCGCACCCAGCTAGAGCAAGGGCACGGCAGCGACCTCCACGACTGCAACCTCGGCGGCGACAAGCCAAGAACGGACACGCGCCAACCACTCCGGCCAAAGGTCAAGGCCCGTCCTCACGTTCCTCGACCGCCTGTGACTATGCCAAGACGCTTGGGGTCCAACAATTGATTTGCCCTCCACGGCGGCGACCTGAACACTCCCGTTCATGGTCACAACCGCCCGCGGTCTCGCACTCGAGCACTTCCGATGGATCAACGGCCACGCGGACGTTTGGGCGATCTTCCGCGACGCCAAGGCGCTGGCAGCCGTGGTCCGTGGCCTGGTTGACCCGTTTCGAGACGAGCAGGTCACCGCAATCTGCGGGATCGAGTCCCGGGGGTTCCTTCTGGGCGCCGCTGCAGCCGTTGAGCTCGGTGTCGGGTTTGTCCCGGTCAGGAAAGGTGACGACCTTTTCCCGGGAGACAAGGTCACACGCCTGACAGCCCCGGACTACCGGAGCCTTCGCCACACGCTGAGGCTCCAGCGGCCATCCCTGGGGCCGGGCGACCGAGTCGTCCTGGTCGACGACTGGATTGAGACCGGAAACCAGGCTGTCACCGTCAAAGGCATGGTTGAGGATTGCGGCGCGACCTGGGTCGGTTGCAGCGTCATCGTTGATCAACTCGCTGAAGAGTCCAGACGCGGACTCGGAACCGTCCATGGACTTCTCGCCGCACGTGAGCTGCCGTCCTGCGACCCTTCGGCATAGTCGCGGTCTCGGCATAGGTCGACCTATGCGGATATCCGCATAGGTCGACGAGTTGGGCTATATGGAGCTGGACCGCAGGGGCGCTGAGCCGCTGTTCCAGATTCTGACGGAGCGTGAGGAGAAGAACAGCGTCGCCATAGCCTCGAACGAGAGTTTCAGCGGCTGGACCAAGACCTTCACCGATCCCCAGCTCTGCGCGGCCATTGTCGACCGCCTCACCTTCGGCGGCAACCTCATCCAGACCGGCACCGACTCCTACCGCCTGGCCCTCACCCAGGCCCGGGCCGCCGCACAACGCAACGCCGGCTGAGGACGTCAGGCCGCTATCGTCGCCAGATGTCTGAAGCTCCTGAGAAGTTCAACACCGCGATGACCACCTGGCAGGAGTGGCAGGACGCCCCCTGGGGCCGACTGCGCTACTCGATCGCTGAGGCAAACCTGCTCCGTCACCTCGACGACCTGGGCGGCCAATCGCTGAGGATACTCGACCTCGCTGGCGGCGACGGCGGAGACGCCATCCGTCTTGCGGCCCGCGGGCACCATGTCACCATCGTTGACTACGCGCCCGCCATGCTCGCGGCAGCCACCGGTCGAGCGATGGCAGACGGTGTGACCGAGCTGATCAGCTGCGTTAAGGCCGACGCGACCGATCTGCCCCGCGACCTCGCCGACGGGGAATTCGATGTCGTGCTCTGCCATAACCTCCTGCAATACATGGACGACGTCCCAGGCACTCTCGCCTCGGCACTCTCCCCGCTGAAGGCCGGGGGTCTGGTCTCCGTCATGGCGATCAACCGGCATTCGGCGCCCTTGAACATCGCCGTCCGGGAGATGGACCCCGCGGCCGCGCTCGCCGCACTCGACACCGATCAGGCTCGGACGCAGATGTTCAACTCCGCGCTGACACTCCACACAGCCGAAGAGATCATCCCCACACTGCGGAAGCTCGGATGCCGAGACATCGCCCACTACGGCATCCGCAGCTTCTGCGACTACATCACCGACGACGCACGCAAGCACGAACCGGACTTCTACGCAGACCTCGAACGCCTCGAACTCGCCACCACCGCCCGACCGCCCTACATGCACACTGCCCGGCTCTTCCAACTCACTGCATGGAAGCCGAGCTAGGGATCGCCCCTCAGCGGTGTCAGTTCTCATCGACATTTCAGGGCTCTGTGATCGACAAGTGCTGCCCCAAACTCGCCGACATGTGATGTCCGCTCTCGGTTCTGGCACACATTCCGTGAGAGCGGTGGACGAGTCTCTTCTGTTGGGCAGACTGGAGCGATGCGGATAGAGAACGTCGTCAGGGTCCAGGCCGTCCGGCTCGCCGTGACGGTCGGTGCAGTCGCTGCCGCTCCAGTCCTCTTCGTATCTGGGACTCCTATGCGCCGCCGCATGTTGCGTCGTTACTACCGCGAGGACGGTCCGGGCATAGTGAGCAAAGAGGACGGTTGGGTGAGCCCGGGGTACTTCGTCGTCACAAACGTGGTTGTTCGAGCCCTCTGCTGGCCGTCGGACTACGTACTCCGACGGCTTCGTCCTGCCTGAGTAGGACAGTCATCGGGCGGCGGTGAGAAGTACCCATTTACGGAGGAGCGGGAGCTTGGCGCGGCCGAACATCTGGCGCTTGACCATCTTGATGTGGTTGACCCGGCCTTCGACGGGACCGGAGTTCCAGTGAGTCGTGAGGCCCTGGACGACGGCGTCCCAGTCCTTCTCCAGGCCGGTGGCGAAAGAGTGGAGGCCGGGAAGTTCCTCGGCTCGCGTGCTGACAACCCAGTCCTTCAGATGTTGGCCGGTGCGGGTGGTGAGGATGGCAGCGAAGCTGCGGACGAGACGGTGGGCCGCCGCGAGGTCTGGGCAACGGGTAGTGACTTCGGTCAGCTGTTTGCCCTCACTCTCCGAGAGCCGGTCGGGGTGACGCATGATCCAACCGGTGACTTGTCGGACCCCTGGCGGCGCGGGCCCGACGACGCGGATACGGCGTCGGCGCCGTGGCCGCAGGTAGTGCTGATGATCTGGTAGCTGCCGCGGCAGCCGAGGTCCTGGAGCTCGGAATGGAGCTGGATCGCGTTGGTGAATCCTTCTGCCCAGCGTTTGTCCAGGTGGGACTTGTAGGGGTCTAGCTGGCTGGGCCGGGGCTGCCGCCGACCGCCGAGTAACTCCTCAGGGGTTGCCGCGCGGGCGCACCGGCGGACGGTGTTCCCACCCATGTGTAACTCGCGGGCGATCTCCCGGATGCCATGGCCCTGGTGGAGGAGCGCGTGGACGATGGCGTGACGTTCACGGATACGGGCTTCGATCGGCGACATCTCCTTGGCGGACGGTGATTCAATGTCCGCCAGGTCACCCGAGCCAGCGCCGGGTGGCCGCAGACAACCGGTGTGCCGGCGCACACATTGCTCCACCGCGGTGCCGAGGTTCTGCCACAGGTGAAAGCGGTCAGCGACCTGCACTGCCTGCGGGGCCCCGATACGGGCTCCTTCAGCGTAGGAGCAGGCATGATCCCGGCAGATCACCTCGATCCCGGGATGCTCACGCAGCCATGTGGCCAGCGTCCCCGCGTCCCGTCCGGCCAGCAGGGCGAGCGGTTTGCGGGTCTCGCAGTCGATGAGCACGGTCCCGTAATGCTGCCCGCGGCGAGTGGCGAAGTCATCGACCCCGAGCACCTTGGGCGCTTCCCAGTAGGGATCAGGAAGCGCCATGAGCAGTCGCAGCAGCGTCGTTCGGCTGACCGCACTATGGAGTGCTACGGCCAGCCGGGCTCCCGCCCGGCCGGCGAGCGCGACGGCCACGGCTTCCAGGACCCGGCGCGAAGCAGGCGTTCGTCTCCCGTACCGGAACGTCAGTCCCGCGACCTGCTCGACGAACGTACGGCGCCCACACAGGACGTTGTTGCAGTACAAACGCCGTACGGTCAGCTTTATCAGCACGGGCTGGTCGCTGACCGCGGTGTCGGCAAGCCGACGCTCGTAGCAGCTGTGCACACGAGCCGACGGACGCTCACAGTCCGGGCACGAAACGGTGCCAACGAGGGTTCTCGCACGATGTGCACCACACTGCACTCTGTGAACA
The DNA here is from genome assembly GCF_036345175.1 of Streptomyces sp. NBC_00576. Lineage (NCBI taxonomy): Bacteria > Bacillati > Actinomycetota > Actinomycetes > Kitasatosporales > Streptomycetaceae > Streptomyces > Streptomyces sp. NBC_00576. Next base: position 10,319,215 of record NZ_CP107780.1, read on the forward strand.
CCCGCTCCACCAGAACTGTGCTGAAGTGCGGAAACAGCCCCGCTATGGGGTCATCACACCGCACCACGGTCCCAGATGACGCGACATCACCGTGGCAGGACGCCGCGATCGTCCTCACGGAATGTGTGCCAGAACCCCGCTCTCGGTTACGAAGCCAGCTGCTGGACGCCGCGACAGATATCACCGCGTTCGTGGACTTCCCGCCCGTGCACTGAAAGAAGATCTGATCCACCATCCCCCTGGCACGGCTGAACCGCGAGGCCAAACGCCGGGCCGACGTCGTCCAGGTCTTCCCAACCTCGCCGCCCTCGACCGACTCCCCGCTGCGGTCCTGGCCGAACTCCACGACGAACGGCAGGTCTTCGACCGCCGCTTCCTCTGCGCCACTCGAGTCCTTGCGGTTTGGCGACAGCCCTGTTCCCGTGCCGGTGCGGGTTGCACGGAGGGGCATGGTCGGGAAGCCACGGGCCACCCGGGTCGGTGGCCTCACGGTTGGAGAGCGGTCCTTGCATCGGGCGCGTGCGCCGTGGGGAGCCTGCTTCCCCCGCCACTTTTGTGAGTACGGTCATAATTCTAAACTGGTCAGACTCTTGCCCCCAGGTCGACCCCCTGCTTATTGTCGTATGGTCGTAAGGTAAAAGCTCGGGGAGCACGCGAGCCCAGCGTCCTGCGAACCCGCTGGCCAAAGAGGCACAGCCACTCTCTCAGCCGAAAGGGACTTCCCATGAAGTCGCTGGTCCTGCCGAAGACGACGCCGGGGGCGGCGGACGAGGCGCGGGGAGCGGAACGGACGGACACCGCTAGGGGCGCGGTGCGACGGAACCCGCCGGCCCCCGGTCCACTCGCCTCCTTCGCCCGGTTCGTCCTGTTCGGCGGTGGTGTCGGGGTCGCGTCCAGCACGGCCGTGGCCGGGCTCGCCGGACTGATGCCCTGGGCTGTGGCGAATGCTCTGGTCACCGTCGCCTCGACTCTCCTCAGTACGGAGCTCCACGCACGCTTCACCTTCGGGGCAGGGCATGCCGGATGGCGCCAGCACTGGCAGTCCGCGGGGTCGGCCACGGCCGCCTACGCGGTGACCTCCACCGCGGTGCTCGTCCTGCACCTTGTGCAGCCGTCGGCCGGGGTGCTCTACGAGCAGGTCGTCTACCTCACCGCCGCCGGGCTCGCCGGTGTCGGACGATTCCTGGTGCTGCGTGTGTTCGTCTTCGCCGGTGGCCGGACCCGGACCACGGTGCGGGCCATGAGCCCGGCGCCGGCACGGGAAACGGGCGCCAAAGTGTCCCTGCTCTTCCCGGTACCGGCGCTGTGAAAACCGTCCGACAGCGTCGCCCTCGCCGAGGTGCGGGTGTCGGTCGGGCGCGACGGCTGGGCGCCGGGCGGAATGCCGCCCTGAGGGAGGCCGCAGGCCGCGTCTGCCGACCGAGGGGCCTGCGGCGCCGCCTTCTTGCAGCCAGCGGACGTCGGCATGGCTGATCAACCGCTCGGGATGCGCTCCTGTGGAGAGGACAGCACGGACTGCGGGGTTGCCATCGACCCGGTCCACCAGTTCGTACAGTTGCTGGGCGATGTCGCGGCCGAACAGCTGGTGAGGTCCGCCCTCGTCGGCGGCAGGCTGAGTGCGGATGCCCGCGTGACTGGACCTCAGCCGGCTGCAGGCAGAACCTCAGGACCTCTGCGGCCGGCCCTCACTGCGCGCGGCGGTGCTGGTCGTGCCGGTCTGACCAGTCCGGTGTCGTAGGCGAAGATCACGGCCTGGACGCGGTCGCGGGCGCCGATCTTGGCGAGGATGTGGCTGACGTGGGTCTTCACGGTGGATTCGGCCAACGACAACCGCTCGCCGATCTCGAGGTTGCTCCAGCCGGAGGCAATGGCGGTCAGTACCTCGCGCTCGCGCTGGGTCAGGGATTCGCGTTCGCGCTGGGGCAGGACGGCGAGCTGCCGCTTTTGGCCGGGGGCGCGGCCGGGCTGCCGGTTGGAGAAGACGTCGGTGAGCTCGCGAGTCAGGCCGGGGGCGATGACCACGCCCCCGGCGGCCACGGACCGGATACCGGCGACGAGTGCGTCGGGCAGCGCGTCCTTCAGCAGAAACCCCCTGGCACCGGCGCGCAGGGCGTCGTACGCGTGCTCGTCGATGTCGAAGGTGGTCAGGACCAGGACGTGGGAGTGGCCTCCGGACTCGACGATGCGGCGGGTGGCCTCGATGCCGTCCATGCCGGGCATTCGTACGTCCATGAGCACGACGTCGGGGCGCAGTTCGGCGGCTTTGCGGACCGCTTCGGCTCCGTGGGCGGCCTCGCCCACCACGGTCAGATCGGGGTGCTGTTCCAGAAGCATCCGGAAGCCGAAGCGCTGCAGGGCGTGGTCGTCGACGATGAGAACGGTGGTCATGCCAAGTCTCCGTGTGGGGGTGGTGGGGAGCGGTGGGGACGAGAAGGGCACGGACGGTCCAGTCGCCGCGGGAGTTGGGGCCTGCGGCGACTCCTCTCCTCGGCGTCTACCGCGTTGAGGCCCGGAGTGATGATGGCGTGCGCCGCGGTGTACGGGGGCGGCGTACTTCTCTTTGCTTCCGTTGCTTTGAGCTCTCGGTGGTTGCTTCACGGTCGACGGTCGGCCGGCCGGTGGAGTCCCGGGCGGGAAGGGCATGGCGGAGCGTGCTGATGCCTCCGGTGGGCTGGCCGACGGCGTAGCGCAGTTTCGCGAAACCGCTGATCACGGTTCCGACGCTACTGATGAGGGGATGGCAGTGGATCCGTCACCGTATCGGTCATGGAACTGTCAAATCTGGTTGAACGCGGGTATCGGGAGTGGCTCGGGGCGACAGCAGCCCCTTAATCTTTCAAGCAAATGGACCTATACGGACGGCGCCAGGAGCAGGCAGCCCTTGACCGGATCCTTGACGGTGCTCGGCAGGGCGACGGGGCAACAATGGTGTTGTGGGGTGACCCCGGCATCGGAAAGACGGCCCTGCTGGAATACACGGCCGAGTCCGCGGCTGCGGACTTCACTGTCTTGCGATGTGGGGGCACTCGCCTGGAGTCGGGGCTGACGTTCGCCGCGCTGCACGAATTGCTGTGGCCGGTGACGGACCGGATCAGTACGCTCCCCGAGCCGCAGGCCAAGGCCCTGAACGGGGCGCTCGGGATGAGCAGCGACGTGGCGGACCGGTTTCTGATCGGTGTGGCCGTACTGACCCTCGTCGGCGAGCTGGCCAGGGAACGGCCGGTGCTCATCGTCGCCGACGACGCCCAATGGCTGGATGAGCCATCCGCACGGTGCCTGGCCTTCGTCGCGCGCCGGCTGCGCAACGAGCCTGTGGTCATGCTCCTCACCGGACACGACGATCCTGTCGAGGGCCCCTGGGAGAAACTGGCGGCCATGGAGGTCCGGGAGTTGGGCGACGAGGACGCCCGGCTCCTTGCCCGTGCCGTCGCTCCGCACGCGGACGAGGCGGTGATCCGCCGTACGATCCGCGCGGCAGCCGGAAATCCCCTCGCGCTCCAGGAGCTGCCCACGTCCGTGGGGCCCGGCGACATCTCGACACACCGTCTTGCCGATGAGCAGATCGCCGTCGGGCCACGCCTGCGCCGTGCCTTTCGCGCCCGGATCGAGAGGTTGTCCGCGCCTGCCCGCACCGCGCTCCTTCTCGCCGCCGCCGACGACCGTAGCGATCGAAACACCTTGTTCCAGGCCGGACTTGTGCTCGGCCTCGACGCACTCGCGTGGGACGAGGCGCTGCACTCGGGCCTGCTCACCGTGCGCTCGGACGGGCGGATCTGCTTCCGCCACCAGTTGATGGAGGCGGTCGTCTATGAGGAGGCGCCGCCCGCGAACCGCCAGGCCGTTCATCATGTGCTCGCCTCCGTACTGACCGGTGAGAACGCCGACGAGCTGCGTCCCTGGCACCTCGCCGCGGCTTCGGAAGCAGTGGGCCGACTCGACGAGGAGGTGGCCCGGCTGCTCGAAGAGTCGGCCCACCGGTCCTGGGCGCGCGGTGGCTGTGCCACGGCGGCCCGGGCCTTGCGGCGTGCGGCGAAGCTTTCCCCCTCTACGGACGACGCGGCCAGACGACTGGCTCACGGAGCTAAGGCAGCCTGGGAGGCAGGCCACGTCGACGTGGCGCGGGGAATGCTGGAGCGGGCCGAAGGGCTTTCCTCCGCATCCACGGTCGCGGATCTCAGCGAGGGGTTGCGCGGGCTGATCGAGTTCGCGCACGGCGATCTGGAAACCGCCTGCCGTCAGCTGACCCGGGACATGGAACGGGTGGCCGATCCCGGGCAGGCGTTCAGGCTCGGCAGCATGGCGCTGCGGGCGGCATGGGCGGCCAGTCATGACGCCCTGCAGCGCGAGGCGCTCCAGCGGCTGGAGCGGCGGCTCCCGCAAGGGAACTTCCCGAATGCCGATCTGCTGCCGTTGCTGCGCGAATGGTGGACGGAGGAACGGGGGCGCGGCGCCGATGACCGCGACCAGATCGTGGCCCCCGACGCCGACATCCTCACCCGGCTCAGCGGCAGTTCCTGGCTCCTGATGCCACCGGCACCGCTGGCGGTGGCCTGGGGCATCGAGTCCGCCCTGCAGGAGGCGCTCCGCCGTGAGACCGACACGCTGCGGCACACGGACCAGGTCACCGCCCTGACCCAGGCGCTGGCCCAGACCGTGGCGCTCGACATCGCGCAAGGCTCCTGGACCTCGGCCACGGCTAACGCCGTTGAGGGGCTCCAAGTGGCCGAGGGAACCGGTGACGAGCACTTGGCGGCGCAGTGCAGCGCCGGTCTCGGATGGCTGGCAGCCGCGCGAGGCGATGAGGAGACCGTCGCGGACTTCGCCGCCCGGTTCATCGAGGTATGGGTGCCGCGTGGGGTGCGCGTCTTCAGCGCCGGCGCGGAGTGGAACCTCGGCATGTCGGCACTCTTCGCCGGCCGGGCAGAGGAGGCGCTGGACCGTTTGGTCCGGCTGAGCGAGCACGGGCACCACGCGGCGAACGCCACCGTCGCGGTGCTCGCCGCGCCGGACACCGCCGAGGCCGCGGTTCAGGCCGGGCAGCGGGCGACGGCCGAGGAACAGGCGCGGTTGCTGCGGCGGTGGGCCGAGCGGACGAACGCGGCGTGGGCGATCTCCGCGACGCACATGGTCCATGCCCTGCTGGCGTCGGGGGCGGATGCGGAGAAGCAGTTCCGGCTTGCGCTGGAAGTCCCCGGAGCCGCGTCGCGGCCCTTCAACTACGCCCGCACGCGCCTGCTGTACGGCGAGTGGCTGCGGCGGTCCCGCCGTCGTACCGACGCCCGGACACAGCTGGCCGAAGCCGCGGAATCCTTCCAGCGACTCGGCGCGGCGCCCCTGCTCGCCCGCACCCGGGCCGAACAGGAGCTGACCGGGCAGCAACCGCGCCGGGACTCCGCACCGGCCCGGGACACCTCAGCCACCCTCACGGCGCAGGAGTTGAGAGTCGTACGGCTGGCCGCGCAGGGGCTTACCAACCGGGAGATCGGGGCTCAGCTGCTGATCAGTCCTCGTACGGTGGGTCATCACCTGGCCAACGTGTTCCCCAAGCTCGGTATCGTCTCGCGCGCCGACCTCTCGCGCGTCGACTTCGACAGCGGGCTGCGTTTGATGGGGTGACCGGCGGTATCCCGGGGCTGCCCGGGTGGCTCGCCGATGCCCGGATTCCTACCGTAGGGATGATCTCCGTCATGGTCCCTCGGGTTGGGCAGCTCGTGAAGGCGACAAGGGCGTGGGCGAGCATCATGAGGCGCTCCGGGGTCAGTATCGGCTCCCGGCCCTGGGACGCCTGGCGGTGACGAGCGCCGCTCGGATCAGGCGGCACCTCGCAGGGTCGTCATGAAGTGCTGCCTGATCCCATGTCAGAGGTCGGCCACCTGCCTCAGGCGGCGAGGAAGTTGGCCACCTCGGTCGTGAAGGCCTTTTCCCCGCGGAAGCGGTTCACCAGGACCAGGGGGACGCCGCCCCGTGGACCCATCCGTCGGTAGGTGAACGTTGCGGAAGCGCCTTCCACGGACAAGTCCTCGGCCTTGTCTGCCAGATAGGTACACATGACGTGCTTCTCCTTCTTGCCGGCGGGTCTGAGAGCTGTGGTCTGTTCCGGCAGTGGCAGCCGACCGCCTTGTTGGCCTGCGGTTCTCCTTGCCGAACACCCCCGCGACGATTGCCTTGTCGACGGTTGAGTGGTCGTCGGATGTTGATCAATCCGCCGTGACGAGCTGGGGAGGGCTGCCTCGGCGAGCATGAGGACGCATCCGTCACGAGCGCCACCGGCCGAGCAGTCGCCCTCTCGGCCTGCTCAATTCTTTAACGTATGATCGAAATTTAATGCGGGGGATTCGGTGATGACAAGTGGTTCTGGCGGGTGGCTGAGGAGTGCTCAGCGCGTGGGGGACAGGGCGCCTCGGAAGGTGCGCCGGTAGGCGAGCGGGGAGACGCCGATGGCGGCATGCAGGTGTTCCCGCAGCGATGTGCCGCCGGCGAAGCCGACTTGGCCGGCGATCTCGTCCACGGGCAGATCGGTGGTTTCCAGGAGGTGCCGCGCACGGTCGACGCGCTGCTGGATCAGCCAGCGTCCCGGGCTCATGCCCGTCTCTTCGGTGAAGCGGCGGGCGAAGGTACGCAGGCTCATGTGGGAGTGCTCGGCGAGGTCCGCCAGGGCCATCGGCTCGTGGAGGTTCTCCAGGGCCCACTGGCGGGCGGTGGCCGTTCCGGTGGCGGTGGTTTCGGGTGCCGGATGCTGGATGTACTGCGCCTGCCCTCCGTCGCGCCATGGAGGGACGATGCACATGCGGGCCACCTGGTTGGCGACTTCGTTGCCGTGGTCCTTGCGGATGAGATGCAGGCAGACGTCGATCCCGGAGGCGGCGCCTGCTGAGGTCAGGATGTCCCCGTCGTCGATGAACAGGGCGTCCGGATCGAGTGCGACCTGAGGGAACCATTCGCGGAAGAGGTCCGCGGTCATCCAGTGTGTGGTGGCCGGCCGACCGTCGAGGAGGCCCGCTGCGGCGAGAACGAAGGCGCCGGTGCAGATGGATACGAGGCGGCTGCCCGCAGCCATGGACGTGAGTGCCTGGGTCAGGGCTTGCGGCACTTCCCGGGTCACGGCGGTGGAGGCGAAGGGTGGGATGACTACGGTGTCGGCGGCGCGCAGTGCCTCCGGGCCGTGCTCGACGGTGATCGAGAAGTCCGAGTTGGTGCGTACCGGGCGGCCGTCGACGGTACAGGTGAGGACCTCGTAGCGCCCGCCTGCGGCTCCGAAGACCCGGCTGGGCATGCCGAGTTCGAAGGGGTACACCCCGTCGATGGCCAGAACGACGACTCGGTGAAGGTGTGTCATGGCGTGATCCCGTCGAGAGTTGACATTCGTGCCAACTGTAGCGTGTGGCGGCGGTAGCCACGCTCGACATATGACGGCAGTCGCCGAACGCGGCGAGAGTGGGTGTGGCCGACACTGGATCGACTACCTGCGTCATGGCAGGATCCCGTTGAAAGTTGGCATTCAAGCCATGGTGCTGGGGAGTGGCAAGCGGCGAGGCTGGACGCATGACGAATCCCAGTACCGCTACGATGCGTGCCATCCGCCAGGACGTCCACGGTTCCCCCGAGGTGCTCAAGGAGGTCGAACTGCCCCGGCCCGAGCCGGGGTTGAGTGAGATCCTGATCGCCGTCCGCGCGGCCGGCGTCAACCCGACCGACTGGTGGAACCGCGCCCAGCCCATGACCGCCAACGGCCTGCCCCTCATCCTGGGCTGGGACGTCTCCGGAGTCGTCGAGGCCGTCGGCACCGGCGTCACCCTGTTCAAGCCGGGCGACGAGGTCTTCGGCATGCTGCCCTACCCCCACGGGGTCGGCGCCCACGCCGAGTACGTGACCGCTCCCGCCCGCGCCTTCGTCCACAAGCCCGCCGATATCGACCACGTCCAGGCCGGCGCCCTCCCTCTCGCCGCCCTGACCGCCTACCAGGCACTCGTCGACACCGCCGACATCCAGCCCGGGCAGCGCGTCTTCATCCACGCGGCCGCCGGCGGCGTCGGCCATCTCGCCGTCCAGATCGCCAAGTCCCGTGGCGCGTACGTCATCGGCACCGCCAGTGCCGCCAAGCACGACTTCCTGCGTTCGATCGGAGTGGACGAGGCCATCGACTACCACTCGGTCGACTTCACCGAGGCCGCCAAGGACATCGACGTGGTCCTCGACTCGATCTCGCGGGACACCGCCGCCCGCGCCCGCTCCCTCGCCGTCCTGCGCCCGGGCGGCACCCTCGTCTCGATCCTTCCGTTCCCCATCGACCCCGCCGAACTGGCCGACATCGCCGCGCGGGGCATCCGCTACGAGTCCCTCCTCGTCGAGGCCGACCGCGCCGGCATGCAGGCCATCGCCGACCTCGTCGAAACCGGAGCCCTGCGCGCCCACATCGAGGCGACGTTCCCGCTCGCCGAGGCCGCCAAGGCCCACGCCCTGGGCGAGACCGGCCGCACCACCGGCAAGATCGTGCTGACCGTGGAAGGGACAGTGAAGGCGTAGATCGCCGCCCAAGCCCTCAGGACCGTGTTCGACGGGGGCGACACGACCGCCATCGACAGCCATGTGCGGCCGGACTTCATCCAGCACAACCCACTCGCCCCCGACGGCCCCGAAGCCATGAAGGCCTTCGGCGCCGCCGTGCGCCAGCAGTTCCTGGACGCCAAGTACAACGTGTTGGGGGCCCTGTCCGAGGGCGACCTGCTGCTGCACTCCAGTGGCGTCCTGGTCCCCTGCACCCCTGGGATGGCCGTTTTCGACATCTTCCGCTTCCAGGACGGAAAGCTCGTCGAGCACCGGGACGCCATGCAGGACGTGCCGGAGACCTCCGCCAACGAAAACACGATGTTCTGACGTACGTCGAGGCGCCGCGACCACCGAACGGTGGTCGCGGAGCTCATCCGGGGAGATGCCTCGCGAGCCCTCGTCCTGGTAGTGGAGCCCGCTGGGTATGGCCGAGGCACCGCCCTGAGAAGGGGCGGTGCCTTTGCGTGACCCTGTCGGAGGGCGGATCGCGCTGCTGAGCGCGGGTGTTGGCTCGGCGCCGTGGGGGACTCGTTCCCATGGCAGCCGCTCACGTTCAGGACTCGAGGAATTCAAGCGCCCTTGGCACGAATTCATCGTGGCACTGGAAGATTCCCCCGTGTCCAGCATCGGGGTAGAGGGGAACGAGTTCGCCCCGGGGCAGGCGTGCGGCCAGATCGCGTGTGTTCTGGCTGGGTACCATCCGGTCGTTCTCGCCGTTTGCCACGAGGACCGGTTGGCGAATGCCCGACAGGTCTGACGGTACCTGGCGGCCCCATTTCTTGATGGCCTTCAGCTGCGCACGGAACGACGGCAGCGAGATGTCTTTGTCGCGGTTGTGTGTGCGCTCCTTCAGCCGTTCAAGGAAGGCGCGTCCGGCCCGCTGGCTGTCTGCGGATTCCGTGAAGAAGAGCGAGAGCTTGGGGTCCTGGCGGGTCAGGGCGCCCTTGAGCGTGGCCTGGATGCTGAGTGCGGGGACCTTGTCGATGCCGGGGCCCCCGGCGGGGCCCGTGCCCGCGAGGATGACCTTGCGAACGAGGTGCGGTTCTTGTGCCACGATGACCTGGGCGATGAAGCCGCCCATCGACAGGCCGAACAGATCGACCTCGTCGAATCCGAGGGCACGGATGAACAGCACCGCGTCGCGGGCCATCGACTCGATCGTGTCCGGTGTGGAGCCGCTCGATCCGCCCACCCCGCGATTGTCGAAGGCGATGATCCGACGTCGCGCGGCGAGTCCGTCGACGACGCGTGGGTCCCAGTTGTCCAGGACCCCGGCCAGGTGAATCAGGAGGATCAGGGGTACGCCGTCCTCGGGGCCGAGTTCCCGGTAGGCGAATTTCTCGCCGTGAACGGACACGGAGCGGGTCGGCGCGTTCTCGTACGACGACGTCGAGGGGGACGGGGAATTGCGCGGGGAACTCATGGTCAGGTCCTTCTGTAGCGGGTTTCAGGGCGCTTTTCGCTGCCTCGGACGGTGTTGTTCGGGCGCTGAATGAGGGAACTTGACGGCCCGGCAGGACTGTTCGCTCACGACATCTTGATGACGACCTTGCCGGCCTTCGCGTGCCCGGCCTCGAGGTATTCCAGCGCTTCGCGGGTCGACTCGAACGGGAACACGGTGTCGACGACGGGTCGGATCTTGCCGTCGTCGATGAGCGGGGTCAGCTCGCGCAGCTGGTCCCCACTGGCCTTCATGAACAGGAACGAGTACGTCACGTTGCGGCGCCGCGCGCGTCGTCGGACCCGGAAGCTCAGCGCGGACATCACCAGCCGGATGACCGGATTGGCTCCCAGCTCCTTGCCCAAAGCGGCGTCGGGAGGGCCCGCGACACTGATGACCTTCCCGCCGGGCTTGACCACGTCCAGGGACTTCAGAAGCGTCTCGCCGCCGAGCGAGTCCAGGACGACGTCATAGTCGCGCAGCACTGTCTCGAACGCCTGCTTCTTGTAGTCGACGACGACGTCCGCGCCCAGGCGCTTCACCAGGTCGACGTTGGCGGTGCTCGTGGTGGTCGCCACGTGCGCGCCCAACTCCTTCGCCAGCTGGATGGCTATGGTGCCCAGGCCGCCGGAACCGGCGTGGATGAGGACCTTCTGACCAGGCCGAATGCGTGCCCGTTCGACCAGTACCTGCCACGAGGTCAGCGCGACCAGGGGAAGGGACGCCGCCTCCTCCATGGTCAGGGTGGTCGGCTTGATCGCGACGTCGTCCTGGTGCACCGCGATGAGTTCGGCAAAGGTGCCGATGCGGTTCTTGTCGGGCCGCGCGAAGACCTCGTCGCCCACGGCGAACCGCGTGACGGCTGTACCCACTTCGACGACGATTCCGGCCAGGTCGTTGCCCAGGACGAAGGGGACCTTGTACGGCAGGATCGCCTTCATCTCGCCGTCCCGGATCATGCGGTCGAGCGGGTTGATGCTCGCGGCCTGGATGTAAACCAGCACGTCGTCCGCGCCCACCTCCGGGTCCGGAATTTCGCCGGCACGCACGCCGGCCTTGTCGCCGTAGCGCTCTACCGTGAAGGCCCTCATCGTCGTCTCCATGTCTCGTCCGCAGGCGAACGGGGGTGCTGTTGGTACTGGTGGGCTACCCCGGTTATTGTGCGGTGATTTGTGATGCTATCTAGGTTTTTATGCAAGGGGTTTTGGGGGATGCGGGGCTCTCGACCCTGGGTGTCGACGAGGGTTGGGTGCTCTCGGTGATGGGCGAGGGTGGGGGGTGAGAGTCATTGAAGTATGTTCATAATGTTATGAGGTAAGGCGGCGGACCGCAAGTGGGCCCGCTGTCTCGGGGTTGGCGTGGTGTGACGCCCAGGGGTAACCGGGCGGCCTCCTGGTGTGGATGCGCGTACTACGGGTGACTCAGTTGGGGATCCTCGCGTGCTCATGCTCGACGCCCAGCAGTGCGAGGGCGTTGTGGATGCCCTGCTCCAGGAGTTCGTCGGCGAGACGCCTGTCGGCGAGGGCGCGGGAGAGCTGCAGCGTCCCCGCCATCATGGCGTAGGCGCTGAGTGACTTGGTTCGGGCCGAGAGCGGATCGTCGGGTGCCAGGCGGGCGGCGATGCCGTCGATGACCATCAGTACGCCGTCCGTGTAAGCCTGCTTGGTCGAGTCTGTGCAGCGCCGGATCTCGTCGAGCAGGGCGGCGGAGGGGCAGTCGTCGTCCGAGCTGTCGCGGTGCCGGGCGGACAGGTACCACCGCACGATCTGCTCGAGTCCGGCGCGGCCGGGTGCCGCCTGCGCGACGATGTTCGCGTTCTGTGCGTGTAGTTGATCGGCGACCGCGGTGGCCACGAGGTCGTCCTTCGATGTGAAGTGGGTGTAGAAGGCGCCGTTGGTCAGCCCCGCGTCCTTCATGAGCGCCGAGATGCCCGAGCTGTCGATGCCGTCCCGCTTGAACCGGCGCCCGGCCGCCTTGATGATCCGCTGCCTGGTCGCCTGCTTGTGCTCTGTCCCGTATCGCACTGCACGCTCCTTCGTTCCTCGGAGGGATTGCTCGCTCTCAGCGGTCTCCCTCCCTACATTGTATTGTGAACATAATGTGATGACTCCGGGGTGTCGGCATCTGTCCGGTCGGCAGTTGGGTGTCATGTCGGGCGGCTTCACGCCCCTTGGTGTGGGTCGTCTTGTTGTCGACTCGGCGGCGGCCGGAAATGTGCCGCCGCATGCGGTCGGTTGCGGGGGCCCGCACACGCCCCACCGCCCCTTTATATTATGATGCTAATTTAACTGTTGAGGTTCGACCCGGTCATCGGCCGGCCCATCACCAAGTGAGCGGCCGACGGCCGGGGCGCACGAACCCGACTCCACTCATCAGGCCCCTTGGAATCGGTCATCTAAGCTGGCGCGGTGACTGATGAGCAGGAGCGGGTGCAGCCGTCGGGAGTGTGGGCCACGGCGGTGGGGGTGGCCAGGGTGCGGGCGCTGGAGAGCGAGCGGGAGAACGCGCTGTTCCGCGACCCACTGGCACAGGCCTTCGCCACCGCCGGCGGCCTGGAGCCCTCCTCGCCGCCGCTGACGGGTGACGAGGCCGCGCGACGCCGCCGGATGGGCGTGGCGTTCTCCATCGTCATCAGGACGAAGTTCCTCGACGACCTGTTGCAGGAGGCCTCCGCGTCCGGGGTCCGGCAGGTCGTGCTGCTCGGTGCCGGCATGGACAGCAGAGCCTTCCGGATGGACTGGCCCGAGGGCACCCGGCTGTTCGAGGTCGACACCGCCGCCCCACTGGAGTTCAAGGCTTCGGTGCTGCGCCAGGAGCGGGCCGTCGCACGCTGCGAGCGGGTCACCGTCGCGGTGGATCTGCGTGAGGACTGGCCCGGCGCGCTGGCCGCCGCAGGACACGACCCGGCGATGCCGACCGTGTGGATCGCCGAAGGACTGCTGATCTATTTGCCCGAGGATGCGGTGGAGCTGCTGCTGGCCCGGATCAGCGCGCAGTCGGCGGCAGGCAGTCGGATGGGGCTGACGTTGGGATCGCGCGGCGTGATCGAGCGCTTCGGCGTGGACGCCGTGCCGGGATCGGCGGCGTCCATGTGGGTCTCGGAGATGCCCGACGACCCGGTGGGCTGGCTGGCCGGGCACGGCTGGGAGGCCGGCAGCCACACCCTGCGCGAGCGCGCTGCCGCCTACGGCCGCCCGATCAGCACCCCGCCGCAGCGCGAGGAGCAGCCCGGGGGACTGATCTCGGCGGTCCGCCGGTAGAGCGCCTCCAGGTTCCCTGGGTGATTGATTCCAGGGGACCTGGTGAGTGGAGTCAGGTTCGTGCGCCCCGGCCGCCGGGGGCATGACCGGCCGGCCGGTGTGGTCGTTGTGCCAGATGGCGGCGGTGAGCGCTGGCGAGACCGAGATCTGGCCGGGCGTCTGGATCATTCCGACACCCGGGCACACCCCAGGACATCAGTCTCTGGTCCTTCGGCAGGGCGACGGCACCGTGATCCTCGCCGGCCAGGCACACGACTTCCCGCCACGGCCCCTTCTTCCCAGTCGGGCGCATCGGTGTCCCTACAGCTCCGGATTCACTTGATGGCACAGGCCCCAGGGGATTTACCCGTGCACCCTTCGGCGACCTCCGCGCGCTCTCGATTCGGCCCTCGGGGCTCGGCAAGCGGTCAGGGGGCGCAGATGAGCGGCGGCGTGGTCGCAGCGCCGATCGTCCCAGGCCGTGTCCACAGCGCTTCGGCCAGGATCTGTATCTCGTTCGGCTTGTCGGCTTGTGGCTTCATGCAATTACGGTCATACTGTAATAGTCGACATGATGCCGAGGGACTCAACCGCTCAGGGTTCCTATGCCCGCGGCCATTGACCGTCGACCCCGCGGACTGCAGCCGCAGCCGGGACGCAGGTGACTGCTCTGCGCCTTTCCCCTCCAAGGAAGAGGGGTCGACGCCCTCGCAGAAACCCCATGCCGAAGGGCACGACCGTGAACGACTCACAGGAAGTACGAGGCGACGTCGTGACGTCGTACAAGAACGCGCAGACCCGCACCATCACCGCCGGGGGAGTGACTTTCTCCTACCGTGAGCTCGGTCCCCGGTCCGGTGTCCCGGTGGTCTTTCTCAACCATCTCTACGGGGTCCTGGACAACTGGGACCCGCGGGTCGTCGACGGCATCGCCGCCAAGCGCCGGGTCATCACGTTCGACAACAGAGGTGTCGGCACTTCCACCGGTTCGCCCCCGCGCACCATCCAGGAGATGGCGAAGGATGCCGTCACCTTCATCCGGGCTCTCGGGCTGGAGCGCGTCGACATCCACGGCTTCTCGATGGGCGGCATGATCGCCCAGGTGATCGTGCAGACCGACCCGCAGCTCGTCCGCAAGCTGATCCTCAGCGGCACCGGTCCTGCGGGTGGCGAGGGCATCAAGAACGTGACGGTGCTGTCCCACCTCGACACCGCCCGGGCCCTGCTCACCTTCCAGGACCCGAAGCAGTTCCTCTTCTTCACCCGCACCGCGGGCGGGCGTCGGGCCGGCAAGGAGTTCCTGGCCCGCCTGAAGGAGCGGACTGTCGACCGGGACAAGGCGATGTCCCCCATTGCGTACAACAACCAGCTCAAGGCCATTCACCGCTGGGGCCTGGAGAAGCCACAGGATCTCTCAGTCGTCCGCCAGCCCGTGCTCGTCGCAAACGGTGACGCCGACAGGATGGTCCCGTCGAAGAACTCTGCCGACCTGGCGCGACGACTGCCGAACGCCGAGTTGGTGATCTACCCCGACGCCGGGCACGGTGGCATCTTCCAGTTCCACCAGCAGTTCGTGGAGACTGCTCTCGAGTTTCTCGAACGGTAGTACGCGTGAAGGATGGTCGTCGCTTCGGTTGAGGACGTTGCTTCAGAGCCGCGATGCCCTTTGGGCGGGCGGCTCGAAGCACCCGTTGAAGGCCCCTCACCTCATGAATGCGAGACCGTTCTCGATTCCCTGCTCAAGGACCTCATCGGCGAACTTTCCCTCCGAGAGGGCGCGGGACAGTTGCAATGTCCCCACCATCATGGTGAAGAGCCCGATGGCCTTACCTCGAGCCGACTTGGGATCCTCAGGCGTCAAGCGGGCGGCGATCTCGTCCACGACGTTCCGCGTGCCGTCGGTGTAGGCCTGCTTGGTCCCGTCGTCGCAGCGGCCGATCTCGTCGAGCAGGGCGGCGGAAGGGCATCCGAGGCCGGGGTGGTCCCGATGTTTGGGCGACAGATACTCGCGAATGAGGTCCTCGAGTCCCGCGCGGCCGGGCCGCAGGGTGTCGTACTTCGCGACCTGCGTGCGCAGTTCGTCGGCCACGACATGGGCGACCAGGTCGTCCTTGGAGGCGAAGTGGGCGTAGAAGGCTCCATTGGTGAGCCCTGCATCCGACATCAGCGTGGAGATGCCCGAGCCGTCTATGCCGTCCTGCTTGAACCGGTGGCCGGCCTTCTCGATGATGCGCTGCCGCGTCACCTGCTTGTGCTCCTTGGCGTAACGCACCACGAGCTTCCTCCATTCGCTCCGTCAGACCGTTGCCTCGTATCCAAGCGTAATACATGGCCTGACATGTGTAATATTATGATTGACATGTGTTTTCGCTGCTGATCTGTGGTCGTGCGGACCGAGAGGTCGTTGACTCACGTCCATGGGCGGGCGCCTGTTCCCGGGCGGGCGGTGACTTCCGCGGGGGTGAGGGTGGTGTGTTCGGTGGAGCATTCGACGACGACGCGGACCGGGGTGTCGCAATCGGTGTGGCGGATGTCCAGTACCGGCCCTTCGGGGCCGAGTGCGTACGTTTCGCCCCACTGGGTGAGTGCCATGAGGACCGGCCACAGGTCCCAGCCTTTTCGGGTCAGGCGGTATTCGTTGCGGGGGCGGCTGCCGGGTTCCTGGTAGGGGGCGGTCTTGAGGATGCCGGCCGTGGTCAGCTTGCGGAGGCGGTTGCTGAGGACGGCTTCCGAGAGGCCGAGGTGGCGGTGGAAGTCGTCGAAGCGGCGGACTCCGTTGACAGCGTCACGCAGGATCAGCAGTGTCCATTTCTCCCCGATCACGTCGAGCGTGCGCTGGACGGGGCAGTTCTCCGTGCTCGTCTCAAGCCACTCCATGGCGCCATCGTAAGGGTCTGCCTTCGCCATTGACAGTCAGATGACAGGGAGGCTAGCTTCACTTGAAAAAGTCAGAGGGAAGGCGTTCGGCCGTGGGACGGACACGTACGTATCAATGGGAAGATCCCGCGATCCTGGCGGAGGCCGCCGGGCGCATGGCCGGTATCGACTTCCTGCGCGAGCTGCAGGCGGGGCGACTGCCGGGCCCGCCCATCAACTACTCCGTGGACTTCACCCTGGATGAGGTGGAGCCCGGGCGGGCGGTCTTCTCCCTGACGCCGGGGGAGGAGCACTACAACCCGATCGGCAGCGTGCACGGCGGAATCTTCGCCACCCTGCTCGACTCGGCGGCGGGGTGCGCAGTCCAGTCAGTCCTCCCGCAGGGCACGGCGTACACCTCGCTCGATCTGACGGTGAAGTTCCTGCGACGGATCACCGTGGAGACGGGCACGGTGCGCGCCATCGGCACGGTCGTCAGCAAGGGCCGCCAAACCGCCCTCGCCCAGGCCCAGTTGGTCGACGCCAAGGACCGCCTGCTCGCCCACGCCACCAGCAGCTGCATGCTCTTCCCGGCGCCGCCCTCCCAAGGTTGACGCAAGCGGCGACCAGTGCCTGTGCAGTGATGCCGGACTCCTTCGCACTCGGCGCAGAACGCCGAGTGCGAAGTGAAACTGCTGCGGCGCACGTCGGTGGCGGCCCCTGATTGCTCGGGTTGCCGGGCCGTCGTGCGCCGCAGCTGTGTCGAGGCGCCCGAAGTCGGTGGTTCCCTCGGGCTCCGGGCTGCCCTTTGTCCGGCAGTGCGGGTGGGGTAGCTGGCGGTTGCGCTGCCGCCGTAGAAGGTGTCGGGGCCGGGGGTGTTCAGGGGCGTGCCGGTGCGTGTGCGCTCGACGACGTCGGGGTTGGCGAGGCCTCAAGGAGCGGCGGGCGACCCTTCACGGCGTGTGACCAGTACGGCGGAGCACAGGGCGCAGGACCTCGATGACGCCGGCGTCGTCCACCGTGGAGGGGATGGGTTCGTCCTGGCCGTCCGCGATGCCGCGCATCGTCTTGCGCAGGATCTTTCCCGAGCGGGTCTTGGGCAGAGCGGCCACGACCGCGACGTCCTTGAGGGAGGCGACGGCGCCGATGCGTTCGCGTACGAGCTGGACAAGTTCGGCCTCGACCTCGCCCGGTTCGCGGTCGACGCCGGCCTTCAGGACGACGAAGCCGCGCGGTACCTGCCCCTTCAGCGCGTCGGCGACGCCGATGACCGCGCATTCGGCCACGTCGGGATGGGCGGCCAGGGCCTCTTCCATGCTGCCGGTGGACAGCCGGTGTCCGGCGACATTGATGACGTCGTCGGTGCGGCCCATGACGAAGACGTAGCCGTCGTCGTCGATGTGGCCGCTGTCGCCGGTGAGGTAGTAGCCGTCGTAGGCGGAGAGATATGAGGCGACGTAGCGGTCGTCGTCCTGCCAGAGAGTGGGGAGTGCGCCGGGGGGCAGGGGCAGCTTCACGACGATCGCACCGTCGACGCCAGGGGGCACCGGCTCGCCCGAGGCGTCGAGGACGCGTACGTCCCATCCCGGCAGCGGGAGGGTGGGAGACCCGGGCTTGAGGGGGGCCGTCTCGATGCCCACGGGGTTGGCGACGATGGGCCAGCCGGTCTCGGTCTGCCACCAGTGGTCGATCACCGGGATGCCCAGCAGAGCGCTCGCCCAGTGATAGGTCTCGGGGTCGAGGCGCTCGCCGGCGAGGAAGAGATGGCGCAGGCCGGTCAGGTCGTACTCCGCGGTGAGCGTTCCCTTTGGGTCCTCCTTGCGGATGGCCCGGAAGGCGGTGGGCGCCGTGAACATGGTCTTGACCCGGTGCTCGGCGGCCACGCGCCAGAACTGGCCCGCGTCCGGGGTGCCGACCGGTTTGCCTTCGTACAGGACCGTCGTGGCGCCGGCCAGCAGGGGCGCGTAGACGATGTACGAGTGCCCGACGACCCAGCCGACGTCCGAGCCGGTGAACATTGTCTCGCCCGGGCCAACGTCGTAGACGGCACCCATCGACCAGTGCAAGGCGACCGCGTAGCCGCCGCAGTCACGCACAACTCCCTTGGGTTTTCCGGTCGTTCCCGACGTGTAGAGGATGTAGAGGGGGTCCGTGGCGGGCACGGGAACGCAGGCGGCCGGGGGTGCGACGGCGACCAGGTCGGCCCAGTCGAGATCGTCGGGCCCCAACTCCGCCTGTTCCTGCGGGCGTTGCAGGATCACACTCTTCTCCGGCTTGTGGACCGCGAGTTCGATCGCCCGGTCGAGCAGGGGCTTGTACGCGATGACACGCTTGCCCTCGATGCCGCAGGAGGCGGAGACGACCACCTTGGGGGCCGCGTCATCGATACGGAGGGCGAGTTCGCGTGGGGCGAACCCGCCGAAGACGACCGAGTGGACCGCGCCGATGCGTGCGCAGGCCAGCATCGCGACGGCGGCTTCGGGGACCATCGGCATGTAGATGACCACGCGGTCGCCGTGCCCCACGCCGAGCTGTGCGAGTGCTCCGGCGAAGGCCGCCACCTCGTCCCTCAGCTGCGTGTACGTGTACGTGCGCCGGGTGCCGGTCACGGGTGAGTCGTGGACGAGCGCGGGCTGTTCACCGCGGCCGGCTTCGACGTGCCGGTCGAGCGCGTTGAAGCAGACGTTGAGCCGCCCGTCGGGAAACCAGCGATAGAAGGGTGCGCCCGAGGAGTCCAGGGCGTGTCGCGGAGTGACATCCCAGTCGATGCCCTCGGCCGCCTTCAGCCAGAAGCTCTCCGGGTCCTTGGTACTGGCGCGGAAGACATCCTCGTACGTTCCCATCGCGCACTCCTTTGTGACATCAAGGGACGGTGGTGTTGATACGTGCGGAACAGTGTCGGACACAAGTACCGCATGCGGGCCGGGACGGTCGAGCGGGATGCCGGAGACCGTGGACCGGGCGCCGGCATCGCGGTGGTGCGGCGGCCTGGTCGGCAGGACCCGCTCTCAGGTGCAGCCCCTGCTTACGCGCCGAGGTGCTTGCGGAGCCACTGGCCCATCTGCCCGATGGCCTGGTCCACCTCGGGGACGCGCCCCGCGCCCAGGACGAACGAGTGCTGCCCCTCGGGCATCGAGTGGACCTCGGAGGTGACCTTGAAGTCCGCGAGGCGGCGTCCGAGCTGCGCGCCGTCGTCCGAGAGGGTCTCGTACTCGCCGTAGTAGACGATCCTGGGCGGCAGTCCGGTCAGGTCGGCGTTCGCGATGCTGATCTCGGGCGAGCTGATGCTCCCGAGCCACCCGGGAACGAACGCCGCAGGTACGGAAACCAGTCGCAGGAGTGGGCCTGCGCCGCCCGTGACAGCGACGCCGTGGCCGCCGATAAGCTCGTGGAGGCGCTCCGCGCCCTGTGTCAGGATCTTGAGGTGCCCACACCTCAAGCCCATGGCATCGACAACGACGACTGGTTCCGCCTGTCGCCCCTCATGGCCGAGCAGGCGTTCGCGTCCGGATCTCCGGCCAACAACCCCGTCGTACCCACCGTGGACGAGATCCAGGATCTCTACGCACAGATCTACGCCTGACACCCGGCGAGTGAGGAACGTGATGGCCACGCAGCCAGATCCGCGCGGACGACGAGGTGACGAGATGACGACCCATGACTGATCCCAGTGCGGTCGGGATTCTCGCCGACGTCCACCGGGGCGTCGGCCGCATCCTGCTGAACCGGCCCAAGGCACTCAACGCCCTAATGGGAGCTGCCGGGTCGGAGAGACTCGGTGCCGTAGCCGCCGACAGGTGAGCACTCACAAGCCCGGAAGCATCCGACTTCTGTGGTCAGACCGTGCCCCTGCCGGTCGGCCGGAAGGCCAGACCGCTGATGGGGTGGCGTGCCCGCCGAGCAGAGCGTGAGCACTGGATCCATTAGGGAGCGTGCCGCGTCTTCCGCAGGCTGCCCGAGTGAACTACCTGACCGGGAGGGCGAGTTGATTCTCATCGGCGACGACTGGGCCGAGGACCACCACGATGTCGAGGTCCAGGACGCGACCGGCCGCAAACTGGCCGCCGCGAGACTGCCCGAGGGCGTGGAGGGCATCACCAAGCTTCACGAACTCATCGCGAGGCACGGCGGCGACGACCTCGATGCCACCGATGTGATCGTCGGCATCGAGACCGACCGCGGCCCCTGGGTACAGGCCCTGCTCGCCTCCGGCTACCAGGTCTACGCCCTCAACCCCCGGCAGGCCGCGCGGTTCAAGGAGCGGTACGGCACCTCCGGCGCCAAGAGCGACAAGGGTGACGCGCATGCGCTGGCCGACATGGTCCGCATCGACCGCGACCAGCTGCGGCCGGTCGCCGGGGACAGCGAACAGGCCCAGGCCGTCAAGGTCGTCGCCCGCGCCCACCAGACCCTCATCTGGGAACGCACCCGTACCTTCCAGCGGCTGCGCAACACGCTGCGCGAGTACTTTCCCGCCGCCCTGAACGCTTACGCGGACCTGGAACTGACCAGCCCGGACGCACTGGAGCTACTGATCAAGGCGCCTACACCCGCCGCAGCGGCGAAGCTGACCTGCGCGCAGATCACCGTCGTCCTGGCCCGCTACCGCCGACACAACCGGAGCGCCAAGGCCGCCACGATCCAGACCGCGATGCGCGAGCAGCACCTCGGCCTGCCTGAGCCGGTGACCGCGGCCTACGCGGCCACCGCCACCGCCCACGCGAAGCTGCTGGTCGCCCTGAACGAGCAGATAACCGAGCTGGAAGCGCAGGTGAAGGCGCATTTTCTCGCGCACCCGGACGCTGAGATCTACCTCTCGATGCCCGGCATCGGGGTGATCACCGGCGCGCGGGTGCTCGCCGAGTTCGGGGACGACCCCGCCCGCTACGCGTCCGCCAAGGCACGCAAGAACTACGCCGGCACCAGCCCCGTCACCCGCGCCTCCGGCAAGAGCCACACCGTCCAGGCCCGCTACATCCGCAACAACCGGCTCGCCGACGCCCTCCAGCGTCAGGCGTTCTCCGCCCTGCGCGCCTCACCCGGCGCCCGCCACTACTACGACAAGCAGCGCGCCCGCGAGGCCGGCTACAACCCCGCCCTACGCCAGGTCGGCAACCGCCTCGTCGGCATCCTCCACGGCTGCCTCAAGACCCGAACCTTCTACGACGAAGCGACCGCCTGGTCGCACCACGCACACCCCGAACCCCATGCAGCTTGACACCAAACGACATGGGGTGTCTGACCACAGGGATGGTCGCCGCCATCGACCGTGTGCTCGCCGCGTGGGAGCACATACCGTTGTCCGCCGTGGTGATCGCCAGCACCAGCGCGAAGGCGTTCTGCGCAGGTGGAGACATCCGCACGATCCGTGAGCACAGCCTCGCCGGGGACGCCGAGGCCAGCGAGCGGTTCTTCGCCTCCGAGTACCGGCTCAACGCCCGGATCGCCGAGTATCCCGTCCCGGTCGTGTCGCTCATCGACGGCCTGTGCATGGGCGGCGGCCTCGGTCTGTCCGTCCACGGCAGCTTCCGCGTCGTCACCGAGCGCGCGGTGCTGGCGATGCCCGAGACCGGGATCGGGTTCTTCCCGGACGTCGGAGCCAGCTACTTCCTGCCGAGGCTGCCCGGCGCGATCGGCATGTACCTGGGACTGACCGGGCACAGGCTGGACGCAGCCGACGCCCTGTACACGGGGCTGGCCACGCACTTCGTCCCCGCGGACGGGCTCGATGCGGTCGGGGATGCCCTGGCCGACAGCCCCGACGACCCGGTGGACGTGGTGCTGAACCGCCTTGCCGGCCACTCCCCGGTGGCCGAGAGCGGGCTGGCGGAGGTACGCGGAGACGTGGACCGGGCGTTCGGCGCGCCGAGCCTCGGCGAGATCGAGAAGCGCCTGCGCCGCCTCGACACCCCTTGGGCGGCGTCCGCGCTGGCAGCCCTGGAGGCCGCCTCGCCGCAGAGCCTGGAGATCACCCACGCCCTGCTCGCCCGAGGCAGGCAGCACACGTTGCGCGAGTGCCTCGGCACCGAACTCGCCCTCACGCGCACGACCGTCCGTACGCCGGACTTCCTGGAGGGCGTCCGGGCGGCCCTGGTCGACAAGGACCGAACTCCCAACTGGCAACGGGCGTCGCTCGGCGGACGGACGCCGCCGGTCTGAGGATGTCCGCCGTCAGCAGGACATCGCCTTGAGCAAGGGTTCGGTCGTACAGAAGGGGCGCCGGGTCAACGAGACGGAAGCGCCGGTCCCCGCAGACTGCCGCGGCAGACGTTCGGCCATGCTGTCCACGACAGCCGGGCCGCCGTCGGTGCAAGCCTGTCTGGCCGCGTCCGTACCGCGTCCGATCCCGTCGACCACGGCGACAGAACACGACGGTCGTCGAGGTTGCCGCGTCCTGGTACGCGCGTTGGCGGGGAACGATCTGCCGGAGTTCGGCGCGGCCGGGTACAGCCTGTACGGCCGTCTGGGGCCGTGCCTCGCGCTGTGCCGCGAACATGTGGCGTGTGGAATGGCACCGAGACGCCTGCATCGGCGGCTTTCCGTGGCCATGTCGTCAGTGGGTCGCCGACGGTGTCGTCGCCCCTCCGGTGACCGTGCCGGAGGGAGGGGCGGGGGCCGGGACGGTCTCAGTCGTTGTCGGGCACCATGGAGACCACGACCTTGCCGGCCTTGGTGCGGCCCTGCTCGACGTGCGCCATCGCCTCGAGTGTCTGGTCGAACGGGAAGGTGCTGTCGATGACCGGGCGGAGTTTCCCGCTGTCGTAGAGGGCACCGAGTTTGCGCAGCTGGGAGCCGTTGGCCTGCATGAAGAAGAACTGGTAGCGCACGCCCAGCGCCTTGGCCTGCTTACGGATCTTGCGGCTGAGGGTGTTCATGACCAGGCCCATGAACGAGGGGGCGCCGAGCTGCTTGGCGAACCCGGCGTCGGGCGGGCCGACGACACTGATGGCCAGGCCGCCGGGCTTCAGCACTGTCAGGGACTTCTCGAGGTTCGCCCCGCCCAGGGAGTCCAGCACCAGGTCGTAGCCGGACAGCACCTTTGAGAAGTCCTCCTTGGTGTAGTCGACTACGACGTCGGCGCCGAGGCTCCTGACCAGCTTCTCGGTCTTGGTGTCCGTGGTCGTCGCCACTGTGGCGCCGAGGTGTTTGGCGAGCTGGATGACCGTCGAGCCGAGGCCACCGGCACCGGCGTGGATGAGCACCTTCTGGCCCGGCTGCACATGGGCACGGTCGACAAGGATCTGCCAGGCGGCCAGGGCCACCAGCGGCACCGCAGCTGCCTCCTGGAGGGTGAGTGAGGCGGGCTTGGGTGCGACGTCGTCCACGTCGATCGCGATGTACTCCGCGAAGCCTCCCACCCGCAGGTCGCGCGGACGGGCGTAGACCTCGTCGCCGACTTCGAGGCCGTGTACGGCGGAGCCGACCCGGGTCACGACGCCGGCCACGTCGTGGCCGAGCACGAACGGACGCTTGTACTTCAGGAGCTGCTTGAACTCCCCGTTGCGGACCATTTTGTCCAGCGGGTTGATGCTGGCGGCGCTCACTCTGACCAGGACGTCACGGTCCCCGACGGTGGGCTCGGGTACCTCTGCGGCGCGCGCGCCGTCCTTGCCGTACTTCTCGACGATGAATGCCTTCATGTCGGCTGCCCTTCTCGCGTGCGACCGGGTTGATGTGCTGGTCACGAAGCTACTTTCTGAGTATAGGAAAGTAAACTTAGGTGAGGTTACAATCACTCCCATGGATGCGAGGACCGAAGCTCTTCAGGACATCGGCATGGACCCCCGTCTCGACCGGGACATGTCGAACTGCTCGATCGCCCGGACCCTTGAGGTCGTGGGCGAGAAGTGGACGATCCTGATCCTGCGCGAGGTCTGGTACGGCTCATCCCGCTTCAACGACTTCGAACGCGTCCTCGGCTGTCCTCGCAACCTTCTCGCGGCACGGCTTCGGATGCTCGTCGAGGAAGGGATCCTGGCCACCGAGACCTACAAGGAACCGGGCTCGCGGAGCCGGCCGAAGTACGTGATCACGCCCAAGGGCGTGGATCTGGTCCCGGCTGTGATGGGGCTTTTGCGGTGGGGTGACCGCTACCGCGCCGATCCGGAAGGCCCGGCCGTACTGACCCGGCACCGCGGTTGCGGCGCGCACGTCGACGCGGAGATCCGCTGCGAACAGGGGCACGCCGTGCGCGCGGAGGACATAGAGAGCGTCCCTGGCCCCGCCTTTCGTATGAGGTCCGCCGAGTGAGCTGAGCACGGCCGCGCGGGTGCTCTGCGTGCGAGGCTCGACGACTACCGGGCCATGGACGAGGACGTGGCTCTCGATGACATCGACGCCGCCGAGGGTCGCCGTCTCACCATGCCGGTGCTGGCGCTGTGGGGTTCCGCAGGGCTGCCTGCCCGCCTGCCCACGCTGGAGATCTGGCAGGCCTACGCGAACGACGTCACCGTTGCCGAGATCCCGGAGTGCGGTCACTTCATCCCGGATGAGCAGCCAGAGGCGCTACTGGCGCATCTGCGGCCGTTCCTGGCAGGCAAAGCCAACCAGGTGAGCACCCCACGGTGACGGAAGTGGCGCCCTTCATCAGTCGGTCGAGCGCCGGCCCTGGGCGCGCTGTTCGAGGGTCTCGACCAGGGTGTGCTGACCGACCGCACGGCGACCGAACCCGGAAGGCAGGACAGACCGGGGGGCGGCCCCGCCGAAACCGGCTGGGCCGCGCCCTCTGTACGGGCTCAGGTCGCGACCGGGACCCCGGCCGTCGGATCTTCGGCGGCAAGTCCGGCAGCCGGGCCGTCGGCCTTGCGCTGCCAGGGCATCAGCAAGGCCAGGGCAGCGGCCAGGGCCACCGCACCCGCCCCGACCCAGAGGGCAGGGACCAGCCCGTCCACGAACATAGAGGCGGATCCGTAGCCGCCCTGGGCGGAGAAGACCGCGGCCAGCGACGCGACGCCGATGGCGCCGCCGACCTCACGGATCGCGTTGTTGGCGCCGGAGGCGATGCCCTGTTCCTCGGGGCGGACGGTGCTCATGACGAGGTTGGCGCTGGGCGCGAAGAACATGCCCATGCCGATTCCGCAGACGATCAGAGCGGGCAGCAGGTGCGTGTACGACACCTGCGGCTCGACGGCCAGCGCCCAGAGCCCGAGGCCCACCGCGTTCAGGGCCATGCCCACCGTGACGACAGGAGCGCCGCCGATGCGGTCGGACAGTGCTCCGGCCAGTGGTCCGGCGATCATGGGCATGGCGGTCCAGGGCAGCATCCGCACGCCGGCCTCCATGGGTGAGTAGCCGCCCACGGTCTGGAGGTACTGGCTGAGCAGGAAGATCGACCCGAACATGCCCAGCAACATCAGCAGGCTGGCGGCGTTGATGGCGCTGAAGGAGCGGTGGCGGAACAGGCGCATCGGCAGCATCGGGTGCTTGGCGCGCAGTTCGTACAGGACGAAGCCGACGAGCAGGGCGGTACCGGCGAAGAAGCCGCCCAGCACCGTGGTGCTGCTCCAGCCGTCGGCGTTGCCGCGCACCAGGGAGTAGACGATGCCGAACAGGCCGCCGCTGGCCAGGACTGTTCCGACGAGGTCGAGGCTTGGGTTCGGGCCGTGGCTCTCGTCCAGCCGCAGCAGGGCGAGCGGGATCAGCGCCATGCCGAGCGGGACGTTGACCCAGAAGATCCACTGCCAGGAGAGATGCTCGGTGAGCGTGCCGCCGATGAGGGGTCCGGTGGCGACGGCTATGCCGCTGGCCGCGCCCCAGACACCCAGGGCCGCGCCGCGCCGTTCGGCGGGGACGGCGGCCGCCAGCAGGGTGAGCGTCAGGGGCGTCACGATCGCGGCTCCGACGCCCTGCGCCGCACGGGCGGCGATCAGTTCACCCATTCCCGGTGCGAGTGCGGCCGCGGCGGAGGCGGCCGTGAAGATGCCGAGCCCGATGGCGAACAGTCTCCGGCGGCCGAAGCGGTCGCCGAGGGAGGCGCCGAACATGAGCAGGACCGCGAAGGTGAGTGTGTAGGCGCTCACCGTCCATTCGAGGTCTTCGAGCCCGCCACCGAGGTCCTCGCGGATGGAGGGGAGGGCGGTGGTGACGATCAGGTTGTCGAGCGCGGTGATGAATCCGGCCATGCTGGTGATGGCCACGGCCCAGAAGGCGCTGCCGCCCCGAGCCGGTTGCTTGCGTTGCTGTTTCATGGTGCTCCCTGCGCAGACGTACTGGGCGACGGATCAATGGACGTGGATGCCGCGGGCGACGGCATGGCGTGCGGCAGCGAGCACCGGCATCGACTCGGCTCGGTGCGGATTCTCGGGCGGCTGTCCTTAGGGGAGCTGCGGGTAGAGCACGGAGACGCCTCCGGCCAGTGCGGCCTGGGCCTGGCGGGCGGCGTCGTCCGCGAGGATCTCGTAGGCGCCGGCGGCGATGCCGTCGATGGCGATCCGGGCGATGTCGGCGGGGTCGGACTTGGCCGAGGTGACGGCCCGGACCATATCGGTGTCCATGTAGCCGACGTGCAGGCCGGCCACTCGAATGCCTCGGTCGGCGAGCTGCACGCGCAGGGCGTTGGTGAGCGACCACTCCGCGGACTTGGCGGCGCAGTAGGCACCGAACTCCGGGAAGCTGACCCAGGACAGGCCGGACAGGATGTTCAGGATCGCGCCGCCGCCGTTGGCCGCGATCTGGGGTGCGAAGGCGCGGGTCACCGACAGGGTGCCGAGGAAGTGGGTGTCCATCTCCAGGCGGATGTCGTCCAGGTCGGCGGTGAGCAGGTCCGCGCCGGTGGACGACCCCGCGTTGTTGACCAGGACAGTCACATCGCCGGTGGCCTTGGCGGCGGCCGCCACGGAGGCGGGGTCGGTGATGTCGAGCGCGATCGGCTTGGCGCCGGGCAGGTCGACCTGGTCGGGGTTGCGGGCGCCGGCGTAGACGGTGGCGCCGCGGCTCAGCAGTTCGGCGGCGAGGGCCCGGCCGAAGCCTCGATTGGCTCCGGTGACAAGGGCGGTGCTGGCAGAGAGGTCCATGGAGGGTCCCGGTGAGATAGGCCATTGAAGTATGGTCGTAATTTTAAGTGGGTCGAGTCCGTGAGCGCAAGCGCTCAGCGTGGAAAGTGCGTCCCCGTTCCTGGTGGGCCGACCGTGCCCACGAGCGCGAAAGAGGCCTGCCGTACGCACGGCAGGCCCCTGTCACGGTCCGGGCGAAGGTGGGCTCAGAGCTTGACGATCATCTTTCCGATGTTCTCGCCGCGCATCATCGCGAAGAAGGCGTCCAGGGTGTTGTCGAGGCCCTCCCGCACCGTCTCGCGGTAGCGGAGCTTGCCCTCGGCGAGCCAGCCGCCGACCTCGCGGACGAAGTCCGGCTGGATGTCCAGTTCCTCGCTGAACATGAACGACAGGATGTCCGAACGCGTCACCAATAGGTTCCGCAGGTTGCGCGGCCCCACGACCTTCTCGTCGTTGTGCTGGGAGACCATCCCGCACGGGACGACGCGAGCGTGCAGCTTGAGTGCGCCGATCGCCGCCTGCAGGTGATCGCCCCCGACGTTGCCGAAGAAGACGTCGATGCCGTTCTTGTTGTTGACGCCGCGTCGTAGCCGTACTCCTCGACCAGCAGTTTGAGGCTCGTCCCGTCAGGTATGGGTGAGGGACAGCGACAGCAGGCCGGTGTTGTCGGCGGAGGTGTTCAACGGCCGGCTGTTGTCGCTTTGTTGACCGTCCAGCGGGACGGCGACACAGGTATGCGGCTGTTGTCGGCCGGCTCGGCCGCTTGCTGAAGCGCTCATTCGTTATTTACGGAACGCAAGACATCACGCACACCGGTCGCCGCTGTACCTGCTGGGTCTCACGACTGGACGAACCTATGCTGGCTGCCATGAGGCGGACATCCTTTGCGCAGTGGCCCTGCTCGATCGCGCGGACCATGGATCTGCTCGGTGACTGGTGGACGCCCTTGGTGCTGCGTGAGG
Organism: Streptomyces sp. NBC_00576; assembly: GCF_036345175.1. NCBI lineage: Bacteria > Bacillati > Actinomycetota > Actinomycetes > Kitasatosporales > Streptomycetaceae > Streptomyces > Streptomyces sp. NBC_00576. The sequence goes on from NZ_CP107780.1 coordinate 10,347,251, forward strand.
CGTTCTACGGGATCCGGCGGTTCGACGCGTTCCAGGACTCGCTGGGGATCGCCCGCAACACGCTGACGGACCGGCTGCGGCGACTGGTGGAGGAAGGGCTGCTGGAGAAGCGGCCGTACCAGACGGAGCCGGTTCGGTACGACTACGTGCTCACCGACATGGGGCGCGACTTCTACGGCGTGCTGCTGGTGATGAACCGGTGGGGAGACCGCTGGCTGGCCGGTGAGGCGGGTCCGCCGGTGGCCATGCACCACGATGTGTGCGGCCAGGAGACCCATGCCGAGGTGGTGTGTGCCGCCTGCGGCGAGCCGATGACCGCGGACAACACGCGTGCCAGGATCGGCCCCGGCTATCCACCGCAGCTGGCCGAGCGGCCGGATGTGCGGGAGCGTTTCGCGGGCTGACCCAAGAGGTCTGTGGCGGCTGCGCTCTCCCTTGACAAGTAAGTCTATCTACGCAACTTTACTGCTCAGTGCCCGGATGAGGGTTATCGCTACAGGCAGGGAGGCCGCAGGATCATGGAGTGGACGGGCGCGTGCTACGCGGACAAGCCGTCGGTTGAGGTCCATACCTGGATTGCCGCCCCGCCGGCACGGGTCTGGGCCCTGGTCGCCGACATCGAGCTGATGCCGCGCTGGAGCTCCGAGTTGCAGTCGGTCGAGTGGCTGGACGGCGGGAGTGACCCTGCTCCGGGAGCCCGCTTCATCGGCCGGAGCAAGCATGAGGCGTTCGGGGAGTGGGCCACCACGTCCCACATCGTCGAGTACGAGCCGTCACGGACGCTCGCCTGGGCGGTCGAGGATCCGCAGCACCCGTCGGCGATCTGGCGGTTCACGTTGGCGCCGCAGGACGGCGGCACTCTGCTCAGGCAGTGGATGCAGATGGGGCCGGGCCGCTCGGGCCTGTCCTTCGCCATCGATCGCATGCCGGAGAAGGAGCAGAAGATCGTCTTCGTACGTATGCGGGAGTTCGAGGCCAACATGACGATCACCCTCGAAGAGATCAAGAAGGTGGCCGAAGGTGCCGGGGCCTCGGGCGAGGCGAGCCTCTGATGCGCACCTCGACCACGATCGAAGCCTCCGGAGCCGACTGGCGGGAGATCGTCGACTACGTCACCGAGGCGGAGAAAATCGGTCTGGACATCTGCTGGGTGGCGGAGGCGTGGGGTTCCGAGGCGCCCTCGCCGTTGGGCTATCTCGCCGCGAAGACCGAGCGCATGCTTCTCGGATCCGGGATCATCCAGCTCGGTACCCGCACGCCGATGGCCATCGCCCGCGCCGCGATCACTTTGTCGCAGATTTCCCAGGGGCGCTTCCTGCTCGGACTGGGCCCTTCCGGACCGCAGGTGATCGAAGGACTCCATGGCGTGCCCTTCGCCCGGCCGCTGTCACGAATGCGCGAGACCGTCGAGATCGTGCGCCAGGCCGCCTCGGGCGAGAAGATCTCCTATTCCGGGCGGGAGTTCCGGATTCCGCTGCCCGGCGAGGCGAAGCCCATGCGTCTGTCGATGCGCGCCGAGTTCGACATCCCCGTCTACCTGGCGACCCTTTCGCCGAAGATGCTGCACCTGACCGGTGAGATCGCCGACGGCTGGCTGGGCACCAGTTTCGTGCCCGAGGGCGCCAAGGAGGCGTACTTCGACCACCTGGACCAGGGCCTGGCCGCCGCCGGTCGCACCCGCGCCGAGCTCGACATCTGTCAGGGCGCCGAAGTCGCCTTCGCGGACGACGAGGACGCACTGCGCGCGATGGTGGCCGGACGCAGGAAGGAACTGGCCTTCAGCCTCGGTGGCATGGGTTCCACGACCACGAACTTCTACAACAACGCCTACAGTCGCCAGGGTTGGGCCGAGGTGGCGGCCGAGGTCCGGACCCGCTGGCAGGCCGGTGACCGAGATGGCGCGGCCGACCTGGTCACCGACGAGATGGTCCTCGGGACCACGCTGATCGGCACCGAGGACATGGTGCGCGAGCGGCTGCGCGTGTGGCGTGACGCCGGTGTCGACACCGTTCGCTTCTATCCCGCCGGAGAGTCTCTCGACGCCCGACTCGCCACCCTGGGCCGGGCCATCGACCTGGTTCGCGACATCGAGGACGAGGCGGCAGAGTAGCGACAGGCCATGGCCGCCGGGGCGGGCAGCCAACTGCCGACGCCGTCCATCAGGCCGCCGGGGCGGGCAGCCAACTGCCGACGCCGTCCATCAGGCCGCCGGGGGCAGGTCAACCGCGGGCGCTGATGCCATCGGCAGCCAGGCCCGACATCAGCAGAGTGATCGCATGGAACGTCCTGTTCAGGGCATCCTCCCGATCCGCCGCCGCGGCGATGATCTGGTTGCCCTCGCACAGCCCGGCCAACAGCAACCGGGCGACAGTGGCGACGGGAACGTCCGGTTGCAGGTCACCGCGTTCGGCCAGCACGGCCAGCAGCCGTTCGATCGGCGGCTGGGCGACGGTGTCGTTGATGTGCCGGTACTGATCCCCCAGGACCGAGGGTGCCTGGGCCATCAGCTCACGGTGCAGGGGGTCGTCGATGGTCCGACGCAGGAACGCGTGCGTGAGGCCGGTCACCGCGGTCATGGCGGGCTGGTCCGGTGTCGCGCGGATCGCCTCGGACGTTGTGTCTCCCAGGACGCCGACCTGCTGAATCAGCTCCGTGTAGAGCTCGGCGAACATCGCTTTCTTGTCCTGGAAGTGGTGGTAAAAGGTGCCCTTGCTCACCAGCGCCGCCCCGGTGATGGCCTCCACCGACGTCTTCGCGAACCCGTTGTCCACAAACAGCTTCCGCGCGGCCGCCACCAGGTCCGCCCGGGTCTGCTCCGCATACATCTGTCGTCGGTTTGGCCCTCGCATGCGCACCATCGTATATTCGATGACCTGGAGTCAGTGAATGACTCCTGGTCAGTCGATGGTCGCGTGACAATGCCCTCCGGAAGGCAGGCGGAGCCGTGGAGAAGCGCAGGATCGTGTTGCTGGGCGCAACCGGGTACACCGGACAGCGAGTTCTTCGGGAACTGCTCGCCCGGGGGGAGAAGCCGACACTGGCTGGGCGGAGCCGAGCCGGGATGCTGACTCTGGCCGACCGCTTCGAGGCGGAGTTGCCGGTGGCGGAGATCGACGTCACCTCCGCGGCCGATCTCGCACGCCTCCTGGAGCCCAGCGACGTGCTCCTCTCCACGGTCGGGCCGTTCATGCAGCTCGGCATGGCCACGGTCACGGCTGCCGCGCGGGCCGGGGCGCACTACTTCGACTCCACGGGGGAGGGACCCTTCGCCCGCCGTGTCCTCCATGAGCTGGATTCCGTCGCATCGGCGCGGGGAGCCACCCTCGTGCCCGCGTTCGGCTACGACTACGTTCCGGGCAACCTCGCCGGTGCGCTGGCCGTGGACAAGGCGGGCGAGCAGGCACGCCATGCCGAGATCGGCTACTTCATCACCCGTTCGGGCCGCGGGGACGAACTGCTCTACCGGAGCACCCTGCGCGACGCCTACACCCTGACCACGGGAGGAACGAGGCAGACGCTGGTCGCCGCGGCGGCCGAGGACGGGTTCGCCTACCGCCCCTCATCTCCCGGGAGCCCGCCCCATCTGGTCGACGAGCGTGCGGCCAAGCGAATACGCACCTTCCGCCACGCCGGCGTGAAACGCGCGACCATGACCGTCCCGGGCACGGAACACCTCGGCCTGCCGGAAGTCTTCCGCCAGTTGGAGAGCGTCGAGCTGGGTCTGGGCTGGCTCGGGCGCTGGACCCGCCCGGTACAGATCGCCGCCACGCTCCAGGCACCCCTGCTGCGATCGGCGAAGGTGCGGGCAGCGTTGACGCGATGGTCCGAGCGGCTCCCCGGATCGCACCGCGAACCGGACCTGGACGGCCGTTCCCTGGTGATCGCCGTCGCCCGGGACGGCCACGGTCGACCCCTGACCACGACAGCCCTCACCGGGCCGGATCCGTACGAGATGACGGGCTCACTCCTGGCCTGGGGCGCCGTCCATGCGGCGGCGCCGGATGCCGTCCTCAAGCCCGGCGTTCACGGGCCGGTCGCGGCCCTGGGCCTCGACACCCTCAGGCTCGGTGCCGCCGAGGCCGGAGTACACGAAATCGACGGGGCGTCGGCCCGCCGTCGATGATTGCCGCGTGGGCATAGACCTTGCCCTCTGTATCGGGCGGTGGCGGGACGCGCCGCTGTTTTAGTTGATGACCAGATTTTGTTCGCGGAAAGGAACCGTCCATGGACGAGCAGGATGAGCGCTTCGACGTCGTCGTACTCGGCGCCGGCCCCGGCGGATACGTCGCCGCCATCCGGGCTGCCCAGCTGGGCAAGCGCGTCGCTGTCGTCGAGGAGAAGTACTGGGGCGGCGTCTGCCTGAACGTGGGCTGCATCCCGACCAAGGCCCTGCTGCGCAACGCAGAGCTGGCGCATGTCTTTACGCGTGAGGCGAAGACCTTCGGCATCAAGGTCGACGGCGAGGTCTCCTTCGACTACGGGGAGGCCTTTCGCCGTAGCCGGAAAGTCGCGGACGGGCGGGTCAAGGGCGTCCACTTCCTGATGAAGAAGAACAAGATCACGGAAATCAGCGGTCGCGGCACGTTCGTCGACCCGCACACACTCCAGGTGGCCGACTACGACGGCAACACCCGCACCATCGGCTTCGACCACTGCATCATCGCCGCCGGGGCCACCCCCAAGCTGCTGCCCGGCACCAAGCGCAGCGCGCGCGTGGTCACGTTCGAGGAGCAGATCCTCGCCGAGGACCTGCCGCAGTCGATCGTCATCGCGGGCGCCGGCGCCATCGGCATCGAGTTCGCGTACGTCTTGCACAACTACGGTGTGAAGGTCACGATCGTCGAGTTCCTGGATCGGGTCGCGCCGCTGGAGGACGTCGAGGTCTCCGCCGAACTGGCCAAGCAGTACCGGCGGTTGGGCATCGACGTACTCACCTCGACCCGCGTCGAGTCCATCGACGAGTCCGGTCCGCAGGTGCGCGTGACCGTCACCGGCACGGACGGCGCCCAGCAGGTCCTCGAGGCCGACAAGGTCCTGCAGGCGATCGGCTTCGCTCCGAACGTGACCGGTTACGGCCTGGAGAACACGGGCGTGACGGTCACCGAGCGCGGCGCGATCGACGTCGACGGCCGCTGCCGCACCTCCGTGCCGCACATCTACGCCATCGGTGACGTCACCGCGAAGCTGATGCTCGCGCACGCCGCCGAGGCGATGGGCGTGGTCGCCGCGGAGACGCTCGCGGGTGCGGAGACCATGGAGCTGGACTACGTGATGATCCCGCGGTCAACTTTCTGCCAGCCCCAGATCGCCAGCTTCGGCTACACCGAGGCTCAGGCGCGGGAGAAGGGGTTCGACGTCCAGGTCGCCAAGTTCCCGTTCACCGCGAACGCCAAGGCTCATGGCCTGGGCGACGCGACCGGCTTCGTGAAGCTGATCAGCGACGCCAAGTACGGCGAGCTCCTCGGAGGCCATCTCATCGGCCCGGACGTCACCGAACTGCTGCCGGAGCTGACCCTGGCCCAGCAGTGGGACCTCACCGTCCACGAGGTCGCCCGCAACGTCCACGCCCACCCCACCCTGGGTGAGGCCGTCAAGGAGGCCGTGCACGGCCTCGCGGGCCACATGATCAACATGTAGTGGACGGCGACAGGACCCCTTGGTACCCGACCGGTCCCGCGATCCCGAGGGGCCAAGGGGGTCTGTCGCCGTACGTCATGAGGTGCTCGGGCGACCGGATAGGTGTTCCGGTTGCTGGTGGTCACGGTTCCCAGGGGAACTGGATAGATCAATCCGATTGCTAAACTGGCGAGTATGACCCCTCGCGCCCAGCGCCCTGACGAACCCGCCGCCCAGCCGCTGCGCAGCGACGCCGAGCGCAACCGGGAGCGGATCATCGCCGCCGCGCGCAAGGTGTTCGCGCGCGACGGGCTGAACGCATCCATGGCCTCCGTGGCCCGTGAGGCAGGGGTGGGCATCGCCACCATGTTCCGCCGCTTCCCAGCGAAGGAGGAGCTGGTCGCCGCCGTCTTCGCCGACCGCATGGACGCCTACGCCGACGCGGTCGCCGTCGCGCTCGACGACCCCGACCCCTGGCACGGTTTCGTCGGCTACATCGAGACCGCCTGTGCGATGCAGGCGGCCGACTACGGCTTCGCCGACGTCCTGACCACGACCTTCCCCACCGCCAAGGCCATGGAGGAACGCCGCAACGAGGCGTACGAGGGCATGGTGCGGCTCATCGGCCGGGCCAAGGCCACGGGCCGGCTGCGCGAGGACTTCGACCCCTCCGACCTGGTACTGATCCACATGGCCAACACCGGCGTCGTCAACGCCACCGGCGCCGCCGCCCCCGACGCCTGGCGCCGTGTCGTCGCCCTGATCATCCAGTCTCTCGAGGCGCCCGCCCGCGGCATCCTGCCCCCCTCGCCCGCACACGACGCCCTCTACCGTGCGATGCTCCGCAACACCCCCGCCGATGTCACCGCGGCCGAGCCCGAGAAGGGCAACTGAAGTCACTGAAGTCAGGGAGGCGTCTTTTGGACGGCATTCGCGCAGGTGATCCGGACCCGGGACTGTTCGGCCCCCGCTCCGTGACCTGGCAGCTGCACAGCGACCCCATGATGTGGGTCGCCGGAGTCCGTGCGCTGTACTTCCAGGCGCTGCATCCGCGTGTGGTGCGCGGGGTCACGCAGAACTCGGACTTCGGGAGGGAAGCCTGGGGCCGGCTGATGCGCACCGCGAGCTTCGTCGGCACGACGACCTACGGGACCACGGACGCGGCCGAGAAGGCGGGCGCCCGGGTGCGGAAGATCCACCGCATGATGTCCGCCGTCGACCCGGACACGGGGGAGCGGTACGGCGTCGACGAACCCGGGCTGCTGCTGTGGGTGCACTGCGCCGAGATCGACTCCTATCTGCACATCCTGCGCCGCTCCGGCTGCCCGATCACCGACGCCCACGCCGACCGCTACATCCGCGAACACCTGGTCAGCGCCCGTCTGGTGGGCCTCGACCCCGACGCCGTACCGTCGAACCAGGCCGAGTTGCGCGCGTACTTCGAGCAGGTCCGCCCCGAACTGGCCGTCGGAGCCGAGGCACGCGAGGTGGACGACTTCCTGCTCCGTCCACCGACGCATCCGCTGCTCGTCCCGGCGCGTGAGGTGGTGTGGCGGCGCGTGGGGCAGCTGGCGTACGCCTCTCTGCCGCCGTACGCCCACGAGCTGTACGGCAGAGCCGCAGCCGAACCGGCCACCGTCACCCGGCAGTTGCGTGCCACCGGCACCCTGTTGCGCTGCGTTCCCGCACGTCTTCGCTGGCAGCTCCCGCCCAAACACATCCTGCGGGCCATGTCACGGCTCGGCCCTGGCTCGCGCCCCGCGCCGTACAAACTCGGAAGATAGCTCGCCATACTGGACGGGCCAGGGGAGGGCGAACAGGACCGGGGGCGGCAGCGGGACATGGCGGACACCAGACTGATCCAGAGCCGGTACCGGCTGATCGATCTGATCGGGCGCGGCGGCATGGGGGAAGTGTGGCGTGCTCGCGATGAGTCGCTGGGGCGGCAGGTCGCCGTGAAGTGCCTGAAGCCGCTCGGGCCGCACCACGACCACTCCTTCACCCGTGTCCTGCGGGAACGGTTTCGGCGCGAGGCGCGGGTGGCCGCCGCGCTGCAGCACCGCGGGGTGACCGTCGTGCACGACTTCGGCGAGTCCGACGGGGTGCTCTATCTCGTCATGGAGCTGCTGGAGGGGCGCAATCTGAGCCAGCTCCTGGAGGACAACAAGCATCATCCGCTGCCCGTCCCGGACGTCGTCGACATCGCCGACCAGGTCGCCGCCGCCCTCGCCTACACCCACCAACAAGGCATCGTCCACCGTGACTTGAAGCCCGCGAACATCATGCGGTTGACCGACGGTACGGTGAAGATCTGCGACTTCGGCATAGCGCGCCTCGGTCATGACATCGGCTTCACCTCCCGGCTCACCGGCACCGGTATCGCGATGGGCACCCCGCACTACATGTCCCCGGAGCAGATCAGCGGCGGCGAGGTCGACCAGCGCAGCGACCTGTACTCCTTCGGGTGTGTGTTGTACGAACTGTCCACCGGGGTACCGCCGTTCGATCTCGACGACGCCTGGGGGGTGCTCATCGGACACCGCGACACCCCGCCCGAGCCGCCGCGCAGCCACCGCTCCGAGGTACCCGAGTTCCTGGAGCAGGTCATCCTGGCCCTTCTCGCCAAGCTCCCGGATGAACGCCCGCGCGACGCAAGGGAGTTGGCCCGCCGGATCAGTGCGGGCCGGGCGACGCCGCTGTATGTGCCGACCGTCGTCACCCCGCAGCCCCAGTTCGGGCCCCCCGAGCCCGCCGCCCGTGAGCCCCGGCTGCCGTCCTGGACCCGGGGCATGACCACCGGCCACAAGGCGACCGGTGCCGGGCTGGGCACCACGCCGCCGGACCCGTCGGCCGGCCTCACCGGCGACTGGATCGCCCGCCCGGTCGCGGGCCGCCCCGGGGAACCCGTACCGCAGCTGCCGCCCGCCCCGTCGCCCGAGGCGCTCAACGCGCTGTCCGGGCGGCACAACGCGGGCCTGAGCCTGGGGCGCCTCGGTCGCTGGGTCGAGGCGGGCGAGGTGCACCGCGCGGTCGCCGCCGAACGCGAGCACATCCTCGGACCCGCCCACCCCGAGACCCTCGCCAGCCGCTACGAGGTCGGCTTCACCCTCAGCCGCACCGGCCGCGCCGCCGACGCCCTGCGCGAGTACACCCACGTGGCCGGCGAACGGGAGCGGGTACTCGGCGCCGACCACCCGGACACGCTGGCCGCCCGGCAGGAAATGGCGTACGTCCTGGGGCAGTTGGGCCGCCACTTCGAGGCGCACCAGGCCTACACGACCGTCCTGGCCGCCCGGGAGCGCACCATGGGACCCGACCATCCGGACACCCTGCGCTGCCGCCACAACCTCGCCTTCAACCTGAGCCGCCTGGGGCGCCTGGAGGACTCGTACCGCATGGCCTGCGAGGTGGCGACCGCGCGCGCCCGGGTGCTCGGCGCCGCCCATCCCGACACGCTGGTCACGCAGTACGAAGTCGCCTACGCGCTCGGCCAGTTGGGGCGCTGGCCCGAGGCCCTGCGGACGTACCAGGAGGTCGCCGGGGCGCGCGCCGAGGCGCTCGGCCCCGATCACCCCGACACGCTCGCCGCCCGTTACGAGGTCGGCATCAGCCTTGGGCGGCTCGGCCGCAGCGCGGAGGCCCTCAAGCTGTACCGCGATCTGGTCGACGACCGCACTCGCGTGGGCGGCCCCGCGCACCCGGAGACACTGCGCGCCCGGCACGGGCTCGGCGTCAACCTCGGCCGGCTCGACCGCTGGGAGGAGGCGCTCGCCGAGTCGCGCGACGTGTGCGTGATCCGCGAGCGGGTCCTGGGCGCCGACCACCCGGACACGCTGGTCAGCCGCCGTGAGGTGGCCGTCGGCCTGGGTTGGCTCGGCCGCTGGCCCGACGCCCTGGCCGAGTACCGGCGGGTCGCCACCGCCCGCGAACAGGTGCTGGGCGCCGACCACCCCGACACCCTCGCCAGCCGCAACGACGAGGCCCACTGCCTGGAGCAGCTCGGCCGCGGCGCGGAGGCCGTCGAGCTGTACCGGAGGGTGGCGGCACTGCGGCAGCAGCGGGCGTCCGGACATTAGCTCGTGCCCGGGGCCGGGTAAGGAGGCCGCGGCGTCTCATGCGGGGGCGTGAGCGGGTCGACGGGGTCCCCTGACGGAGCGAAGCGAGCAAGGAGTCGGCGAGCGACGACACCGCCGCTGGGCCCGCTGAGGTCGGGGATGCCATGGCCCGCGTCTCCCGGCACCGGCCGCCGGACCGGCCCGAGCGCCCGGCGGCTCCTTGGCCGTACAGCTCTGGCCGGGGTGGATCATCACGTGTTACGAAGAACCATGCCCGCATCCGAGCGCCCCGCCCGACCCGGCCGATCCGACCGCCAGGACCGATACGACACGGTGATCGTCGGGGGCGGCCACAACGGCCTCGTCGCCGCCGCCTACCTGGCCCGCGCCGGGAAGTCCGTGCTGGTCCTGGAACGGCTGGCCGGCACCGGCGGCGCCGCCGTGTCGACCCGCCCGTTCACCGGGGTCGACGCCCGGCTGTCGCGCTACTCCTACCTGGTCAGCCTGCTGCCCCGGAAGATCGTGCGCGATCTCGACCTGGACTTCCGGGTGCGCGGGCGCACCGTCTCCTCGTACACCCCCGTGGAACGGGACGGCCGGGCCACCGGACTGCTCGTCGGCGGCGGTGGGCGCCGCACCCGCGAGGCCTTCGCGCGCCTCACCGGAGGGGACGGCGAGTACGAGTCCTGGCAGCGTTTCTACGGCATGACCGGCCGCGTCGCCGAAAGGGTGTTCCCCACTCTGACCGAGCCCCTGCCCACCCGCGACGAACTCCGCCGCCGCGTCGACGACGAGTACGCCTGGCGCACCCTCTTCGAGGAGCCGATCGGCGCCGCCGTCGAAGCGAACTTCGCCGATGACCTCGTACGCGGTGTGGTCCTGACGGACGCCCTGATCGGGACCTTCGCCGACGCCCACGACCCCTCCCTGCGGCAGAACCGCTGCTTCCTCTACCACGTCATCGGCGGCGGCACCGGGGCCTGGGACGTGCCCGTGGGCGGCATGGGCGCCCTCACGGACGCGCTGGCCGGCGCCGCCCGGAACGCGGGCGCCGTGCTCGCCACCGGCCACGAGGTCGTACGGGTGGACACGGACGGCCGTGCCGCCGAGGTGACGTACCGGACGGCCGACGGGGAGGGCACGGTCGGCACCCGGCACGTCCTGGTGAACGCCTCGCCGCAGGAACTGGCCGCGCTGACGGGTGACGCGCCGTCGAGCCCCGCCGAGGGAGCCCAGCTCAAGGTGAACATGCTGCTCACCCGGCTGCCGAGGCTCAAGGACACGTCTGTCGACCCGCGCGAGGCGTTCGCCGGGACCTTCCACATCGCCGAGGGGTACGAGCAACTGGCCACCGCTCACGCCCAGGCGTCAGCTGGTGAACTGCCCGCCGCGCCGCCGTCGGAGATCTACTGCCACTCGCTCACCGACCCGACGATCCTCGGCCCGGACCTCGTCGAGCAGGGCTGTCAGACGCTGACCCTGTTCGGCCTGCACACCCCCGCGCGACTGTTCGCGCGTGACAACGACGCCGTACGGGACGAACTGCTGAAATCCACCCTCGCCCAGCTCGACGCCCACCTCGCCGAACCCCTCGCGGACTGCCTTGCCACCGATGCCGACGGGCGCCCATGCATCGAGGCGAAGACCCCCCTCGACCTGGAACGTGACCTCCGCCTGCCCGGCGGCAACATCTTCCACCGCGACCTGACCTGGCCGTACGCCCAGGAGGACAGCGGGCGCTGGGGAGTGGAGACCCGGCACGCGAACGTCCTGCTGTGCGGGGCGGGTGCGGTGCGCGGGGGCGGGGTGAGCGGGGTGCCGGGGCACAACGCTGCCATGGCCGTGCTGGAGGCGGGCGAGGGCTGAGCACCGGCGGGGGCCCTTCGCCGGCCCCCGGGTCAGTTCGCGGATGCCGTCCAGCCCACCGCCTCGATACGTGCCGCGTCCGCCGGGCGCGTCTCGTCGAAGGCGGTGCCGTCGGCGCCGCGTACGGTCAGGCCGTCGACGTATGCTCCACGGCCGACGTACAGCCGGTCGGTCGTGTACCGCCAGCGCAAGATGAGGGCAGGGGAAGCGGGAAGGGCAGCCGAGAGGCGGTGCCAGACGCGCCCCGACCAGCCGGTGACCGAACCCGCCGGATGCTTCTGCGGGGTGCCGCCGGGGCTTGCGGTCGTGAACGGGATCGGCTGCCAGGTCGCACCGTCGTCGTCCGAGGCCTCCAGGAACAGTGCGTCCGACTGCGGCTCGGTGTCCCACCACAGGGCGCAGCGCAGGCGGGAGTCGGCAGTGGTGGCGAGGGGCGGCAGGGCGAGTGTCGCCGTCGTCGCGCTCGCCATGCCGGAGAACCAGGCCGTACGTCCATGGCGTGGGCGGACCGGCACCGCGCGGGCCAGGTGGTTCGCGGCGGCGACCCGGGGCGCGGAGCCGGAACGCCAACTTCGCACCGGATGCACGGAGTTGCCGAGGACGACGAGGAACGAGTCGGTCGTCGGGTCGAGGACGAGCGAAGTGCCGGTGAACCCGGTGTGCCCTGCGGTGCGGGGTGTGGCCATCGCACCCATGTACCAGTGCTGGTAGAGCTCGAAGCCGAGACCGTGCTCGTCCCCGGGGAAGGCCGTGTTGAAGTCGGTGAACATCAGCTCGACCGAGGCGGGCGACAGGATGCGCGCCCTGCCGTACGCGCCGCCGTTGAGTAGCGTACGGCCGAGAACGGCGAGGTCCCACGCCGACGAGAAGACACCGGCGTGGCCCGCGACTCCGCCGAGACTGAACGCGTTCTCGTCGTGCACCTCGCCCCACACCAGACCCCGGTCGAGCCCGGACCAGGGCGCGCGGGCGTCCTCGGTGGCGGCGATCGTCGGCTTCCAGGAGGCGGGCGGGTTGTAGCGCGTGCGGTGCATGCCGAGGGGAGCGGTGATCTCGTCGCGGAGCTGGGTGTCCAGTGGAAGACCGGTGATCTTCTCCAGGACCAGTTGGAGCGAGATCAGATTGAGGTCCGAGTAGAGGTACTTGGTGTCCGGTGGGCTCAGGGGTGCCTCGTTCCAGATGAGTTCGAGCTTCTTCTCGTACGTCGGGGCCTTGTAGAGCGGGATCCAGGCGCGGAATCCCGAGGTATGCGTGAGGAGTTGACGGATCGTCACATCCTGTTTGCCCGATCGTGCGAACTCCGGCAGGTACGCGGCGACCGTTCCCTCCAACTCCAGGCCGCCCCGCTCCAGTTGCTGCACGGCCAGGATCGACGTGAACAGTTTGGAGACCGAGGCGAGGTCGAACACCGTGTCCTCGGCCATCGGGATCTGCTCGGCGGTCGGGAACTCGACCCCGGTGTCCGTCTTCTCGTCGTACGCCGCGTAGCGCACCGCCATGCCGATCGGCCGATGCAATGCCACGGTGGAGCCGCGCCCGGCGAGCAGGACCGCGCCCGCGTACCAGGGGTGTTCGGGGGAGGGGGCGAGGAACGTCTCGGCGTCCGTGACCAGTTGGTTCAGGTGCCGGGGGAGGAGGCCGGCCCGTTCGGGCGAGCCGGGGCGCAGGGTCAGGTGTCCGCCTGTTGTCCTGGGGGTGGCCTCGGCCGGTCCTGCCGGAAAGGAGGCGAAGGTCAGCGCGCTGCCCAACGCCAGTGTGCGTCTGGCCAGCTGTCGTCGCGTCAGTCCGCTGCCCGCCGCTTCCGCTGTCATCGAGGAGCCTCCCATCGCACTGACTGAAAGTACTTTTCGGGACTGCCCTGAGGGGTGAAACTTTCGTGTCACCCGGGGCGCGTGTCAACCGTATGTCAACTGCACGTGGTTCATGGCCAAGAATCTGACGGTGTATCAGAAAAGGTCTTCCCTCGTCCGCAGGTCTACGGCATCCTGCGGCCATGCAGACGGAGCTGAGCAAGAAACTGGGAATCGAGCACGCCGTCTTCGGCTTCACGCCGTTCCCCGCCGTCGCCGCGGCCATCAGCCGGGCCGGGGGTTTCGGGGTGCTCGGTGCGGTCCGCTACACGGCGCCGGACGACCTCAAGCGCGACCTGGACTGGATCGAGGCGCATGTCGACGGCCGGCCGTACGGGCTGGACGTCGTCATGCCGGCCCGGAAGGTCGAGGGGGTGACCGAGGCCGAGGTCGAGGCGATGATCCCCGAGGGGCACCGCCAGTTCGTCCGGGACACCCTGGCCAAGTACGGCGTGCCCGAGCTGGCGGAGGGCGAGGCGTCCGGGTGGCGCATCACCGGGTGGATGGAGCAGGTCGCCCGTAACCAGCTCGACGTGGCCTTCGACTACCCGATCAAACTACTGGCGAACGCCCTGGGCTCGCCGCCCGCCGATGTGGTGGCCCGCGCACATGATCAGGGTGTTCTCGTCGCGGCTCTCGCGGGCAGCGCCCGGCATGCGCGCAAGCACGCCGAGGGCGGTATCGACATCGTCGTCGCGCAGGGCTACGAGGCGGGCGGCCACACCGGCGAGATCGCCTCCATGGTGCTGACCCCTGAAGTCGTCGACGCGGTCGATCCGTTGCCGGTGCTCGCCGCCGGCGGTATCGGCAGCGGGCGGCAGGTGGCCGCCGCGCTGGCCCTAGGCGCCCAGGGGGTCTGGCTGGGGTCCCTCTGGCTGACCACCACCGAGGCCGACATGCACTCGACCGCGCTCACACAGAAACTGCTCGCGGCCGGCTCCGGTGACACCGTCCGCTCCCGCGCCCTGACCGGCAAGCCCGCGCGTCAGCTGCGCACCGAGTGGACCGACGCCTGGGACTCCTCCGACGGACCCGGCACCCTGCCCATGCCCCTGCAGGGTCTGCTCGTGGCCGAGGCCGTCTCACGCATCCAGAAGTACGAGGTCGACCCGCTCCTCGGCACGCCGGTCGGTCAGATCGTCGGCCGGATGAACAGTGAACGGAGCGTTCAGGCCGTCTTCGACGACCTGACCAGCGGCTTCGAACAGGCTGTGAACCGAGTCAACCGGATCGCGGGACGGAACGCCGACGGAAGGGGCGACCAGTCGTGAGCCAGACAGCAAGCGGGACTGTGAGCGAGACCCCCAACGGATTCTGGGCGCAGGCCGCCGCCGACCCGGAGCGCATGGTCCTCGTCGCGCCCGGCGGTGAGCAGTGGACCGCGGGACGGCTGCACGCCGCCACCAACCAACTGGTTCACGGGCTGCGCGCCGCCGGACTCGGACGCGGTGACGCCTTTGCCGTGGTCCTGCCCAACAGCGTCGAGTTCCTCGTCGCGTATCTGGCCGCCTCCCAGGCCGGGTTCTATCTCGTCCCCGTCAACCACCACCTCGTCGGGCCCGAGATCGCCTGGATCGTCGCGGACTCCGGCGCCAAGGTGCTCATCGCGCACGAGCGGTTCGCCGACGCGGCACGCGCCGCCGCAGACGAGGCACAGCTCCCGGCGCAGCAGCGGTACGCGGTCGGCGAGGTCGACGGATTCCGGCCGTACGCCGGGCTCCTCGACGGACAGCCCGAGTCGCCGCCCGACGACCGCACCCTCGGCTGGGTCATGAACTACACCTCGGGCACCACGGGCCGCCCGCGCGGCATCCGGCGCCCGTTGCAGGGCAAGCCGCCCGAGGAGGCGTACCTCGGGGGGTTCCTCGGCATCTTCGGCGTCAAGCCGTTCGGCGGGAACGTGCACCTCGTCTGCTCGCCGCTCTACCACACGGCCGTACTCCAGTTCGCGGGCGCGTCCCTGCACATCGGGCACCGCCTGGTGCTGATGGACAAGTGGACGCCGGAGGAGATGCTCCGCGTCATCGACGCCCACAAGTGCACGCACACCCACATGGTCCCGACCCAGTTCCACCGCCTCCTTGCGCTGCCGGAGCGGGTACGGCGCGCGTACGACGTGTCGTCCATGCGGCACGCCATCCATGGCGCCGCGCCCTGCCCCGACCATGTGAAGCGGGCCATGATCGACTGGTGGGGCGACTGCGTGGAGGAGTACTACGCGGCCAGCGAAGGCGGCGGGGCGTTCGCGACCGCCGAGGACTGGCTGAAGAAGCCCGGCACGGTCGGCAAGGCCTGGCCGATCAGCGAACTCGCGATCTTCGACGACGACGGCAACCGGCTGCCACCCGGCGAACTCGGCACCGTCTACATGAAGATGAGCACCGGCGGCTTCGCCTATCACAAGGACGAGAGCAAGACGCGGAAGAACCGCATCGGCGACTTCTTCACCGTCGGCGACCTGGGCCTCCTGGACGAGGACGGCTACCTCTTCCTCCGGGACCGCAAGATCGACATGATCATCTCGGGCGGGGTCAACATCTACCCCGCCGAGATCGAGGCCGCTCTGCTCGCCCATCCCGCCGTCGCCGACGCGGCCGCCTTCGGTATCCCCCACGACGACTGGGGCGAGGAGGTCAAGGCAGTCGTGGAGGCAGCGCCCGGACAGGTGCCGGGGCCCGACCTGGCCAACGAGATCCTCGCCCACTGCGCGCGCCAACTCGCCGGCTACAAGCGGCCGAAGAGCGTCGACTTCATCGAGCGGATGCCGCGCGATCCCAACGGCAAGCTGTACAAGCGGCGGTTGCGCGACCCGTACTGGGAGGGCCGTACGCGGCCCGTGTGAGCGGCCGTGCGAACCGCGGTGTGGTCCCGTCCCGCCCTGGCGAGGGGACCACACCGGATCGACGTCCGTGCGTCCGTCAGCCCATCAGCCGTGCACCCGGATCACCCGCAGCCCGGGCGACGACAGGATGTCCTTCTCGCAGAACCTCGCCTTGACCCACTTCTCGGCCGAGAACAGCCGCGTCTGGTCCGCGAAGTGCGGCGAGTTCGGATTCGACGACTGGGAGTACGTCAGCAGCGTGCGGGCCACCGGGCAGCGGCTGCCGTCCCAGCCCACGGCCTGGATGTGGCTGGACCCGAACGCGTTGTCCCGGTAGCCGCCGTTCGCCGTGTCCCACACGGGCTCGATCTTGTTCCAGACGCCCAGAGACTCGGTACCGCCGCCGACCGGCAGGCGCTGACCCTTCCGTACGACGTACTGGTGGTCCCCGAGCCGGGCGTTCAGCGGGATGCCCGCCGTGCGCAGCTCCGTCACCGCGTCGGCGAGGGCCCTGGTGAAGCCCGGCGCGTCCGTGTTGAGCGTGTTGGGGGTGCCGACCGGGTCCGCCGCGGAGAACGGCACCTTCCAGCGCTGCGCGGACGGCACGGCGCCGAGCAGTTGCCGCCAGAACCGGGCGAAGAGCAGCGCACCCCGGCTGTCACTGTTCATGGTGCGGTCCCAGGATGCCAGCACGCCGCACGCCTGACTGACGTCAACTGCCGTACCCGTACTGCCCGTTGCCGTACCACCCGGCAGTGCCGCGCACGCTCGGGCCGCGTCGGCGGCGGCCAGCGCACCCGACGTCGAACGGTTCGCGAACTGCTGCCGCTGGAGATCCGCGACCGTCAGCCCGCCCTTGGCGGCCAGCGCCGCCACATCGGCGACGGCACCACGAGTGCGCGGTGAGGCGGCTGTGCGCACCGAGCCGAAGATCCGCTCGTAGCCGGTGATCGGCTTGTCCAGGTTGGTCAGCCACGCGCTGTCGTTGGAATTCTCCACATACGGCGTGTCCTTCAGCGTCGGCATCCGTGAGGGCCCGAAGATTCCGGGCGCCACGGCGTCCGGGTCGTCGCCGATGGCGCAGTCGGCGCGGGAGCCGTCGAGGACCGCGACCCCCGCCGCCGGGTAGGTGACCTTGCCGAGCGGCGTCGAACAGGCGGCCGCCAACTCGTTGGTGATCCGGGGGAGCACCTGCGACTGGGCGAACAGGGAGTGCCCCGAGGAGTCGGCGGCGACGGTGTTCACCCAGGGAATGCCCTGGTGCCCGTCGAGGGAGCTGAGGACATCGGCAGTGCCGCGCGCCTTGCTGAAGCCGAGCGAGGTGTCGTAGAAGCGCAGGTTCACCGCGTTCGGGTCGTTGAGCGCGTACGCCGTTGTCGTGGTCCAGGGCAACGGGAGGTCGCCGCCGGGGGAGAGGACGACGGGGCCGTAGCGGGTCCACCACTGGGTGCGGGTCACCGGCGCGCCGTCCTTCACCGGGACGGTCACCGACCGGCGTGTCATCCGCTCCGGCTTGCCGTCGACCAGATACGTCGTCGGGTCGGCGGGGTCCAGTTTCAGCTGGTGCAGGCTGAGCGGCACACCGGTGGAGACGGTGTGGCTCCACGCCACGTTCGCGTTGTACCCGATGGAGATCGTCGGCGAGCCGAGCAAGGACCCGCCCGCGACGTTCAGTTCACCCGGGATCGTCTGCTGGGACTGCCAGAAGCGGCGTCCGCCCTGCCACGGGTAGTGCGGGTTGCCGAGCAGCAGGCCACGGCCGCCCGCCGTCGTACTGCCGTTGAACGCCACGGCGTTGGAACCCATGTCGGAGATGTCGAACAGCTCGCGCGCACCCTTGGCGGCGGCGGAGGCGTCCGGGAGAGCCGGCTCTGTGGCTGTGGCTGCGGTGGACGCGGCAGGGGGCTGCGCGGCGGTGATCGCGTCCACGAAGCCGCCCTGTCCGCCGAGCACCGCGAGGGCGTACGCGCGGGTGGCCACGTCGAGGCCCGTCACCGGCCGGAGCCAGGCGGCGCCCGCGCAGGCCGGGTCCTTGACCCGGTTCTGCTTCAGCCAGGCGTTGTAGCCGGCCGCCCAGCCGTTCATCAGGTCCTTGACGGCCCGGCTCGGGCCCTGCGGCGCGGGCTGGGCGAGCAGCCGCTCGACCGCGCCGTCGTCCCGCACTCCACGGAAATACAGATCGCTGGAGAGGTTGTCGGAGGCGTCGGAGAGCGAGAAGTCGGTCGCGGCATCGGGTCCGAACCAGCGCGAGCGGTCGCCGCGCAGGGTCACGAAACCGTCCGCGAGCACACACACCTGGTCGGCGGCCTGCGCCCAGCCACTGCCGAAGCCGAGGTTCGCGTAGTCCTTCGCGACGATGTGCGGGATGCCGTACTCGGTGTAGCGGATCACGGCGGACAGGCCACCGTGGGAGGGATGTTGCTGTGACGCCTGTGAATCCTGTGATGCCTGTGACGGCCTGCTCTGCGCCGTGGCGGCGGGCAGTGCTGTCGTGGCGGTGAGTAATGCGACGGCCGTGACGACAAGCCGTCTTATGCGGGTGCGCATCGTGCCTCCCAACGTCATTGAGGGAAGGAGCGGTTGAGCGTACCAACCGGTATGTTTCCTGGCCCCCTCCGGTGCTTGACCTCGTTCGGTGACGGAACCAGGATCATGGACTATGACGCAGCAATACGGGAGCACGGTTGACGGGGTGCTGCGGCGCAGCGCCCAGCGCGTTCCGGCGCGGGTGGCGGTCGAGTACCGCGAGCGGGTCTGGACGTACGGGGAACTCGACGAGGCCGTCTCCCGTGCGGCGGGCGTTCTGCGCGCCGAGGGCCTGGCGCCGGGCGACAGGGTCGGCGCCTACGGCCACAACTCGGACGCCTACCTGATCGCCTTCCTCGCCTGCGCCCGCGCCGGCCTCGTGCATGTCCCCGTCAACCAGAACCTGACCGGCGACGACCTCGCCTACATCGTGGACCAGTCCGGCAGCACCCTGGTCCTGGCCGACCCGGACCTCGCCGACCGACTCCCCGACGGCGTACGGACCCTGCCGCTGCGCGACGCCGACGACTCACTGCTCGCCCGGCTGGCCGACACCGCGCCCTACGACGGTCCCGAGTCACGCACCGAGGCCCTGGTGCAGCTGCTGTACACGTCCGGGACCACCGCGCTGCCCAAGGGCGCGATGATGACCCACCGCTCCCTGGTGCACGAATACCTGAGCGCGATCGCCGCCCTCGACCTGAGCCCCGGCGACCGGCCCGTGCACTCGCTGCCCCTCTACCACTCGGCGCAGATGCACGTGTTCCTGCTGCCGTATCTCGCGGTCGGCGCCACGAACCTCATCCTCGACGCACCGGACGGCGACGCGATCCTCGACCTCGTCGAGGCCGGCCGGGCGGACAGCCTGTTCGCGCCGCCGACCGTGTGGATCGGCCTCGCGGGCCGCCCCGACTTCGCGACCCGCGACCTGAGCGGACTGCGCAAGGCCTACTACGGCGCGTCGATCATGCCGGTCCCGGTCCTGGAGCGGCTGCGCGAGCGACTCCCGAAACTCGCCTTCTACAACTGCTTCGGCCAGAGCGAGATCGGCCCCCTCTCCATGGTTCTCGGGCCCTTCGAGCACAAGGGGCGGCTGGATTCCTGTGGACGCCCGGTGCTGTTCGTGGACGCGCGGGTGGTCGACGAGGACGGCGAGGAGGTGCCCGACGGCACACCCGGCGAAGTCGTCTACCGGTCTCCCCAACTGTGCGAGGGCTACTGGGACAAGCCCGAGGAGACGACCGCCGCCTTCCGCGACGGCTGGTTCCACTCCGGTGACCTGGTCGTCCGGGACGCGGACGGCTACTACACCGTCGTCGACCGGGTGAAGGACGTCATCAACTCCGGTGGCGTGCTGATCGCCTCACGCCAGGTCGAGGACGCCCTTTACACCCACGAGGCGGTAGCCGAGGCAGCCGTCGTCGGACTTCCCGACGAGCGCTGGATCGAGGCGGTCACGGCGGTCGTCGTCTCCCGCGGCGAGGTGACGGAGGCCGAACTCATCGCCCACGCCCGCGAGAAGCTCGCCCACTTCAAGGCACCGAAGCGGGTCGTGTTCGTGGACGAGCTGCCGCGCAACGCGAGCGGGAAGATCCTCAAGCGGGAGCTGCGGGACCGCTTCGCGGGTTCCTGACCGTCAGCCCTCCTCGGCGGCGGTGAAGGTCGCCTCCGAGGCGCTGACCGTCCCTGCGGTGCGCCCGGGGGCGGTCTGGTACTGCCAGTAGAGGTTGGTGTGCGCGATCACCTCGGCCGGTGTCGGAGCGCCGTACTTCGTGAGGTCCTGCGTGGTGTGGGCATCGCCGACGAGCGTCACGTTGTACCCGCGCACCATGCCGCCGTGCAGGGTGGAGCGAACGCAGGCGTCGGTCTGCGCGCCCGTGACGACCAGCCGGCCGACCCCGTGCTCGGCGAGGACGTCCTCCAGGTCGGTGGCCTCGAAGGAGTCGCCATATTTCTTGTGGACGAGGGGCTCGGTGTCGCGGCGGACCAGTTCCGGTACGTACTCCCAGCCTTCGGCGCCCGCCTTCAGCTCGTCGCTGGAGTGCTGCACCCAGACCACGGGCGCGCCCTCCGCACGGGCCTTGTCGACGAGGGTGTTGATGTTCGCGATCACCTGGTCGCGGTCGTGGGCGCCGTCCACCACCTGGTTCTGGACGTCGATGACGAGCAGCGCGCTGTTCGGGCGGTCGGACAGGGTCGTCATGGGAACCTCTTCGTCTCCTCGACGCGGATGCTGATCTCGCCACCAACACTAGAACCGACCACTGACAATCGCCCCTGACCTGGCAGTTCCACCGTCGGTCCGATGTCACCCCGACTGTGGCCCGTACGCCGTCATGAAGCGGTCCCGGAACTTGTTCATGCCCCACGTCGGGGCGTTGGCCGCGGGCTTGAGCCCGTCCGTCCAGCCCCAGTCGGCGACGCGGTCCAGCACCTTCGGGTCGTGGGCGACGATCGTGACCGGCACGTCCCTGCTGGTGCTGCCCCCTGTGACCGTGGGGACGGGCTGGTGGTCACCGAGGAGGACGAGGACGGTGTTGTCGTCGCCGTAGCGCTGGACCCACTGGACCAGGCTGTCCAGGGAGTACTGGATGGCCTTGCGGTACTCGGTCCGCACGCGCTTGGCGCTCTTCCAGACCTCCGTGGGGTTCGTGCCCTCTTTCTTGATCTTGTTGAAGATCGAACCGTCCCCGAGGTCGTTCCAGTCGACCATGCGGGCGATGGGGGACCAGGGGTTGTGGCTGGAGGCCAGGATGATCTCCGCCATGATCGGGTCGCGGTCCTTCTTTCCGTGTTCCAGCTTCTGGAAGGCCTCCAGGCTGAACTGGTCCGGCACCGGTGTCCAGCTGAAGTACGGACCCTGGTAGCCGAGGTGCGTGGAGTCGTAGATGTGGTCGAGGCCGAAGTACTTGCCCTCGGGCCAGGCCTTCCGTACGCCCGGGACGATGCCGACCGTGCGCCAGGCGCCGGTCTTCTGGAAGTAGCTGGTGAGGGTGGCGCGGTCACTGGTGGTCACGGTCCGGTACCGCTGCTGGTTCTTGATCCACAGACCGGACAGGAACGTCGAATGGGCGAGCCAGCTGCCGGCGCCCGTCACGGGTGAGGTGAGCCAGCCGCTGCGCGCCGCGAAGCCGGCCGACTTGAGCCTGGCGTCGCCCTCCTTGAGCGTCGCGTCGATCTCCGGTGCCATCGCCGGATCGTCGATCGCCACCCGGCCGTAGCTCTCGATGAAGGTGAACAGCACGTCCTTGCCACGCAGTCCGGTCAGCAGCTGGTCGGACGGGGTGTCGGCGAAGGCGTCGACGGTGAGCTGCTTCTTGAAGACCTCGGCGTCCCCGAGACCGTCGCGGACGTACTGCACACGGTTGGAGAGGTACTGGGTGTAGCCCTTGGTGGCGACCGTTACACCGCCTGCCTGCACGCCCATGGTGAAGCAGACGATCCACGCGGTGCCGAGGACCAGCGTGCTGCGCACGGCCGCGGGGCGGTGCCGGGCCATCACGTCGGCCAACCGCACCATGGCGAGCGCGCTCACCACGAGAACGGCGATCAGCAGGACGATCACGCCGATCACCGCGAGCACCTCACCCGAGCGACCGAGCGAGTCTTTCAGGAAGTCCGCCGCGCTGCTCAGCAGAATCCAGTCGAAGACCAGGTCGAACGGCCGGGCCAGAGTCTGGTAGAAGCCCATGTCGAGACACTTCAGGACGGTGGACAGCCCGAGGAACGCCCCCAGGACGACGGCCGTGATCCGCCGGGCCTTCGGCGGCAGTACGAGCAGGACAGCCGCGAGGAAGATCGCCTCGACAGGCAGGCGGAGGAACGACTCGAGGGTGATCCGGTCGAGGCGGTTGGGCACGAGGAGCACGCCGAGCACCAGAACACCCGCCAGGACACTCGTGCCCACCCGTACGGCACGTGCGGCGCGGGGGAAGCGACGGCGCCAGCCGAACCAGCCAGGGCGCGCAGAGGAGGCGGCGGCGCTACTCGGGGCGGGTTCGTCGGTGGACGTGGTGGAGCCGGAGGCCGCCGCGTCGGCGGATTCGTCGTCGGCGGAAGCCACGCGGGGGACGAGGGCCTCGGTGGGCACCTTCCCGCCCTCTGCGCCGACTGCCGTCTCCTCCGCCGTGGGGCGTGCGCCCAGCTCGTCCGCCTCCGCCTCCGCCTCCGCCTCCGCCTCCGCCTCCGTCGTCGGCTCGGTCGCTTCGTCCGTCGCGCCGGCCGACTCCTCGTCCGCCGACTCCTCGTCCGCCGGGGCCCCGGGCTCGGTGTCGTTCACCGCGGAAGCGGTCGAGGCCTCCTCGACTGTGGTCCTGTCCGGCGAGTCCGCGTCCGTCTCCGGCAGTTGACGAGGGGGCGTGAGGTGCGACACCCGTGGGTCCTTCCGTGCGAAGCCGCTGATGGCACGGCGGACCGGGCCCGCAGGGCAGGGCCGCCAACCTCGCGTACGGCCCTGCGTCACCCTCCGTTCAAACAACCGGGTCAACCGCGCGCACAGAGTACGCCCGTCGTCCCCGGCCGGCCCAACGACGGGTCACGGCCTCCCGCCTACCGGTCCGCCCCGACCGCCACCTCCTGGGCCCACCGGTAGTCCGCCTTGCCGCTGGGCGACCGCTGTATCGTCTCCGCGATCACCAGCTGCCGAGGGATCTTGTAACCGGCGAGATGCGTACGGCAGTAGGACTGGACGTCCTCCAGCGAGGGCCGCGACGCCCCCTCCCGCAACTGCACCACCGCCGCCACATGGTTGCCCCACTTCGCGTCGGGGACCCCGGCCACCAGTGCGTCGTACACGTCGGGATGGGACTTGAGCGCCTGCTCGACCTCCTCCGGATACACCTTCTCGCCGCCGGTGTTGATGCACTGCGAACCCCGCCCGAGGACGGTGACGACGCCCTCCTCGTCGACCGTCGCCATGTCGCCGAGCAGCACCCACCGCTCGCCGTCCTTCTCGAAGAAGGTCTCCGCCGTCTTCCGCGGGTCGTTGTAGTAGCCGAGCGGTACGTGGCCGCACTGGGCGATCCGGCCCACCTCGCCCACGGGCACCGGCTCGTGCGTGGCCGGATCCACCACCTGGGTACGGGAGTTGACGCGGATACGGAACCCGCGTTCGGGGCCCGAGTCCTCGGTCGCCGTACCGTTGAAGCCCGACTCCGACGACCCGAAGTTGTTCAGCAACATCACGTTCGGGACGAGGGCCTGGAACTGGGCACGGACCGTCTCCGACATGATCGCGCCGGAGGACGAGACGCTGAACAGGGCTGAGCAGTCCGTGCCCTTCATGGGCCCGTTGAGCGCGTCGATCAGTGGACGCAGCATCGCGTCGCCCACCAGGGACACGCTGGTGACCTTCTCCTTCTCGATCGTGCGCAGCACGTCCTCGGGGGCGAACTTGCGGTGGATCACCACCCGTTGGCCGAAATTGAAGCCGATGAAGGCCGTCAGAGTCGAGGTGCCGTGCATCAACGGGGGAGTGGGGAAGAAGGTGATCCCCTCGCCGCCGGCCGCGACCCGCTCGGCCAGCTCCTGCGGCGACTTGACCGGCTCGCCGGTCGGGGCGCCGCCGCCCAGCCCCGAGAAGAACAGGTCTTCCTGACGCCACATCACGCCCTTGGGCATACCGGTGGTGCCGCCGGTGTAGATGATGAACTGATCGTCGCCCGAGCGGGCCGGAAAGCCCCGTGCCGGGGACCCGGCAGCCTCGGCCTCGGCGAAGGGCACCGCATCCAACTCGGCTGTCCCCGGGGCCGGTTCGCCCACGCGGATCAGATGCCGCAATGCCGTGGCCTGGGGCTGTGCCGCCGCCACCCGCTCCGTGAACTCTGTGTCGAAGACCAGGGCGGCGAGGTTGGCGTCCCGGTAGAGGTACACCAACTCCTCTTCCACATAGCGGTAGTTGACGTTGACCGGAACGATCCGCGCCTTGAGGCAGCCCAGCACGGTCTGGAGGTACTCGACCCCGTTGTAGAGGTGGAGGCCCAGATGCTCGCCGGGGCGTATCCCGCTGTCGGCCAGATGATGGGCGACCCGGTTGGCGGCGGCGTCCAACTCCGCGTAGCTCAGGCGGCGTTCCGCGCCCGTACCGGGATGGTCGAGGTACACGAGTGCCGCACGATGCGGCACCACATCCACGACCGACTCGAACAGGTCGGCAAGGTTGTACTCCACCGCTCCTCCTGACCCCGGGCATCCCTGGCGGTTGTCGGCTCGCCGTCATCAGAGCAAAGGGCGCGGCAACTGTGAAGGGGCCGCGCCGAAGAAATCTGACTACCTGTCAGAAAACCCTTGAAGTGCTTCCTCCGCTCCTGCAACCTGTTCTCGTTCTTTCACCTGTTCTCGTTCTTTCAGAGGGGAGATGGGCGATGGGTGGCACGGAACACCTGACCGTTCGGCGTGAGAACGCCACGCTGGTGCTCACACTCAACCGGCCGGAAGCCAAGAACGCACTCTCGCTGCCGATGCTCGTCGGGCTGTACGACGGCTGGGTCGAGGCGGACGAGGACGACGCCGTCCGCTCGATCGTGCTCACCGGAGCGGGGGGCGCCTTCTGCGCCGGAATGGACCTGAAGGCCCTGGCCGGGAGTGGTCTGGCGGGGGAGGAGTGCCGCCACCGGCTCAAGGCCGACCCGGATCTCCACTGGAAGGCGATGCTGCGCCACCACCGCCCCCGGAAACCCGTGATCGCCGCGATCGAGGGGTACTGCGTCGCCGGCGGCACCGAGATCATCCAGGGAACCGACATCCGGGTCGCGGGCGAATCGGCGACCTTCGGACTCTTCGAGGTCAAACGCGGTCTCTTCCCGATCGGCGGCTCCACGGTCCGCCTCCAACGACAGATCCCGCGCACCCACGCCCTGGAGATGCTGCTCACCGGACGCCCGTACAGCGCCCAGGAAGCCGCCGCGATCGGCCTGATCGGACACGTCGTCCCCGACGGCACCGCCCTGGACAAGGCCCTGGAGATCGCCGAGCGCATCAACGCCTGCGGCCCGCTCGCCGTCGAGGCCGTCAAGGCCTCGGTCTACGAGACCGCCGAGCTGACCGAGACCGAAGGTCTCGCCGCCGAACTCAAGCGGGGCTGGCCGATCTTCGACACCGCCGACGCCAAGGAAGGCACCCGTGCCTTCGCCGAGAAGCGCCCACCCGTCTACCGGCGGGCCTGATCCCGCGAAGGAGCACCCCGGATGACCACCGAAGTCCTCAAAGCCCCCCTGGTCGTCGAATTCCCCTTCACCCGCTCCCTGGGCCCTGTCCAGAGCGCCTTCCTGACCGGCCTGCGCGAACAGGTCGTCCTCGGCGTGCGCACCGCCGACGGCCGCACCCTCGTCCCGCCCGTGGAGTACGACCCGGTGACCGCCGACGAGATACGCGACCTCGTGCAGGTCGCCCCCACCGGCACCGTCACCACCTGGGCCTGGAACCCCGCCCCGCGCCGCGGCCAGCCCCTGGACATGCCCTTCGCCTGGGCCCTGGTCCGGCTCGACGGCGCCGACACCGCCCTCCTGCACGCCCTGGACGCAGCCGGCCCCGACGCCGTCCACACCGGAATGCGCGTCCGCGTCCGCTGGGCGGCGGAACGCTCCGGCGCGATCACGGACATCGCCTGCTTCGAACCGTACGACAGCGAGATCGGCGGTGAAGTGGGCGCCCACGACGGGCAGTTCGAGTCCATGGTGACCGGCATCGTCGCCCAGGCCCGCCTCGACTACACCTACTCGCCCGGCCGCGCCCAGACCGCCTACATCAACGCCCTCGCCGAGCGGCGGATCGTCGGCGAGCGCTGCCCCTCCTGCCGGAAGGTGTACGTCCCGCCCAGGGGCGCGTGTCCCACCTGCGGTGTCGCCACCGCCGAGCAGGTCCAGGTGGGCCCCGGGGGCACGGTCACCACGTACTGCATCGTCAACATCAAGGCCCGCAACCTCGACATCGAAGTGCCCTACGTCTACGCGCACATCGCCCTCGACGGCGCCGACCTCGCCCTGCACGGCCGGATCGGCGGCATCCCCTACGACCAGGTCCACATAGGGCTGCGGGTGGAGCCGGTGTGGACGGAAGGGGGCCGTTACCCCGATCACTACCGGCCCACCGGCGAACCCGACGCGGACTACGAGACGTTCAAGGAGCTGTTGTGACACGCGAGATCGCCGTCGTGGCCTTCGCACAGACCGATCACCGGCGCACCAGTGACGAGCTCTCCGAAGTCGAGATGCTCATGCCCGTGCTGCATGAGGTGCTCGACCGGACCGGGCTGAAGACCAGCGACATCGGCTTCACCTGCTCCGGCTCCTCCGACTACCTCGCCGGCCGCGCCTTCTCCTTCACCCTGGCGCTCGACGGGGTGGGCGCCTGGCCGCCGATCTCCGAGTCGCATGTGGAGATGGACGGGGCGTGGGCGCTGTACGAGGCGTGGACCAAGCTGCTCACGGGGGACGCCGACACGGCACTCGTCTACGCGTACGGCAAGT
Source organism: Streptomyces sp. NBC_00576 (assembly GCF_036345175.1). NCBI lineage: Bacteria > Bacillati > Actinomycetota > Actinomycetes > Kitasatosporales > Streptomycetaceae > Streptomyces > Streptomyces sp. NBC_00576. The sequence continues at coordinate 10,374,450 of NZ_CP107780.1, forward strand.
CCTCGCCGGGCTCGGTGCGGGACGTCCTGACCCGGCAGCTCGATCCGTACTACGTGGCCCCCCTGTGGCCGGACTCCGTGGCGCTCGCCGCGCTCCAGGCGCAGGCGCTCATCGACGCGGGTTACACCGACGAGCCCGCGCTCGCCGCCGTCGCCGCCCGGAGCCGGGCGGATGCGCAGGCCAACTCCCATGCCCAGCTGCGGGGTTCGGTGCCGCACGGGGACTACGTCGTACATCCGCTGCGTACCGGAGACTGTCCGCCGATCGGCGACGGGGCCGCCGCCGTGATCCTCGCGGCCGGGGAACGCGCCCGGGAACTGTGCGAGCGGCCCGCCTGGATCCGGGGCATCGACCACCGCATCGAGGCACACTCGCTCGGCGTCCGCGAACTGACCGACTCACCGTCGACGAGGCTCGCCGCCGAGAAGGCCGGCGTCTTCGAACGGCCCGTGGACACCGCCGAGTTGCACGCACCGTTCACCTCGCAGGAGGTGGTCCTCAGGAATGCACTCCAGCTGGATGACGACGTCCATGTGAACCCGTCCGGCGGTGCCCTCGCCGCCAACCCGATCATGGCTGCCGGGCTCATCCGCATCGGCGAGGCCGCCGCTCGGATCCACCGGGGCGAGTCCGACCGGGCCCTCGCCCATGCCACCTCCGGGCCCTGCCTCCAACAGAACCTGGTCGCCGTACTCGAAGGGGAGCCCCGTCATGTCCAGTGAACCCGTGGCGGTCGTCGGGATCGGCCAGACCAAGCATGTCGCCGCCCGCCGGGACGTGTCCATGGCCGGGTTGGTGAGAGAGGCCGCTCAACGAGCCCTCACAGACGCCGAGTTGACGTGGGCCGACATCGATGCCGTAGTCATCGGCAAGGCGCCCGACTTCTTCGAGGGCGTCATGATGCCCGAGCTGTATCTCGCCGACGCGCTCGGTGCGGTGGGCAAGCCGATGCTGCGTGTGCACACGGCCGGCTCGGTCGGCGGGTCCACGGCCCTCGTTGCCACGAACCTCGTCAGGTCCCGTGTCCACGCCACCGTCCTCACCCTGGCCTACGAGAAACAGTCCGAGTCGAACGCCATGTGGGGACTCTCCCTGCCGATCCCCTTCCAGCAGCCACTGCTGGCCGGCGCCGGCGGCTTCTTCGCCCCGCACGTCCGCGCGTACATGCGACGCAGCGGCGCCCCCGACACCGTCGGCTCACTGGTCGCCTACAAGGACCGGCGCAACGCGCTCAAGAACCCGTACGCGCATCTGCACGAGCACGACATCACGCTGGAGAAGGTCCAGGCCTCGCCCATGCTGTGGGACCCGATCCGCTACTCCGAGACCTGCCCCTCCTCGGACGGCGCCGTCGCGATGGTCCTCACCGACCGCGCCGGAGCCGCCCGCTCCCCGCGCCCGCCCGCCTGGCTGCACGGCGGCGCGATGCGCAGCGAACCCACGCTCTTCGCGGGCAAGGACGCCGTGTCCCCGAAGGCGGGCCAGGACTGCGCGGCCGACGTGTACCGGCAGGCCGGGATCGCCGACCCGCGCCGGGACATCGACGCCGTCGAGATGTACGTACCGTTCTCCTGGTACGAGCCCATGTGGCTGGAGAACCTCGGCTTCGCCGCCGAGGGCGAGGGCTGGAAGCTCACCGAGGCAGGGGTCACCGAACTCGACGGGGATCTGCCCGTCAACATGTCGGGCGGCGTCCTGTCGACCAATCCGATCGGCGCCTCGGGCATGATCCGCTTTGCGGAAGCAGCCCTTCAGGTGCGCGGGCTGGCCGGAGAACACCAGGTGGACGGGGCCCGCAGGGTCCTCGGGCACGCCTACGGCGGCGGCTCCCAGTTCTTTTCCATGTGGCTGGTCGGCAGCGAACCGCCCACCTCCTGAAGCGTCCCTCCCACGTGGCCTGTCGGCGGCAGGAACCGATGGCTAGGCTGGCGGGCGGACGACGAAACCGGGAGGAGCACGGACGTGGCCGAGAGCACGATCCAGGAGCACCCGCTCGCGGGCTGGGACAAGCCGGAGCTGGACCTCAGCAACGCCGACTGGCAGTCCAGCAGCAGTGGGCGGGGGGATGTCCAGATCGCCTTTGTCGAGGGATTCATCGCGATGCGCAACAGTGGCCGCCCGCACAGCCCTTCCCTGATTTTCACGCCCGCGGAATGGGGCGCGTTCGTGTCGGGGGCACGGGAAGGGGAGTTCGACCTGACCTGAGACCGCATTGACCTTGAGGTAAGGCCGCGGCAGGGGCTGCCCCGCGAACGACAGGGCCGCCCCTGCGGTGCTAATGGATGCCCCGGGGATTAGCATTAGCATTATGCGGGACTTGATCAACAGCGACATCAACAGCGACATCAACCGCGATACGCGGCTCGCCCTCGACCTCGCGCTCACCGTCCGGCACGACGGCGACGGCGGCATCGCCGACGACCTCGCCGAGACCGCCGGCCTCACCACCTGGGTGCGCGCCCACCGCGACACCCTGCCCGACGCCGACGGCTTCGTCGCCGACGAGGCAGCGCTGAATGCCGTACGGGAACTGCGTGCCGCCGTGCGGACCCTGTTCGCCCGCGCCGTCCGGCCCGGGGAACCGAGCCCGGCGGACGCGGCCCGACTGCTGCCCCTGGCCGAGGCACTGCGCCGGCTCAACGCGGCAGCCGCCCGTACCCCCACCGTCCCCGTGCTCGACTGGGCCGACGACACCGAACCCGTCGTACGGCATCAGGGCGTACGAGGTGAGGGGGAGGTCGTGGCGGTGCTCGCGCAGGCAGCCGTCGCCTTTCTCGCCGGTGCGGACCGGGAACGGCTGCGGGCCTGCCACGCGCCGCGCTGCGTGCGCTACTTCCTCAAGGAACATCCGCGGCAGGAGTGGTGCAAACCCGCCTGCGGGAACCGGGCCCGCGTCGCCCGCCACCACGAGCGGCACAAGCAGGCGAGCTAGCAGTACGGCGTGCGTGGGCGGCTCCCGTGGGACATGAGGTTCGGCCGGGCACGTACCATTGCCGTATGTCGTTCCTCCGCCGCCGCAGCGCCACTCCCGCCGGCCCCGACTTCGATGTCCTGGCCATGGATCCGGGCGACTGGCCCGGCAATCTCGGCGCGGGCCTGCTGCCCGCCCCCGACGGCAGTTGCCAGGGCGTGTTCCTGCGCTACGACCTGTTCGGCGGCCGCGGCCCCGCGATGGTCATCGGCAACCTGCCGGAGGGCTCCCCGGCCCGTGACGTCGCCGAGGACGAGGTCCCGTTCGAGGTGGCCCAGCTGCTTCTGGCCCTGGAGAACGAGGAGGAGGTCACGGTCGTCGGCACCGAGGACGTCCCGGTGATGCAGGGTGACAACCTCCTGATCGTGCGCCGTCTCAAGCTCTCCGAGGGCCGCATCGCCTGCGTGCAGTTCGACCGCAGCGACAACGTCCTGGTGACCATCGCGGCCTGGGACCGTCCGATCACAGACGACCTGTACGCCCTGCTGAAGCCGCTGCCCGCAGAGCTCTTCCAGACCGCCTGAAGCGATGTCCGTAGGGCTGAGGGCCGGTTCCGCCGCGCGGCGGAACCGGCCCTCAGCCCTGTGCCCGGTGGGTCAGGAGAGAGTGACTCGTACGTCCGCCGCCCGGACGAACGCCACCCGGTGGCCGAACTGGATCTCGTAGTACAGATCCTTGCCGACGACGACCCGGTGCGAGGCCGTGTCGAAGGTGACGGCGTAGTAGTACTCGCCCGGCACCTTCTCCCCGGCCACGTACTTCTGGCCTGCGGGCAGCTTGTACGGCAGCGGCGAGACCGCCTGGGCGGGCACGCCCGCCGGATAGGCCGAGGCCTCCGGATACGCCCTCCCGTACACGGGGATCTCCGTCAGACCGTCCTTCGGGGTCACGACCGCGCCGACGGCACTCACCGCCGTCGGGTTCGTGGCCGGGTTCTGGAACCAGGCCTTCTGGCCCAGATACCAGATCGCCGTCCAGTCACCCCTGCGCTCCGCGACCGCGTACTGCTGGCCGGTGGAGACGCGCGACCCGACGTCGTTGACGTCGATCGACGAGACGCCGCCCGAGGGGTGCGTTCCGATGTCCTTGACGAGCGCCGACGTGGTGTCCGGCTGTGAGTACAGCCGCACCTCGCTCGACCCGTGGGCCGCGCACGCCTGGCCCGACGTGACACAGCCCGTGTACGTCGGCCGGTTCGACGCGTAGTCCGGCCGGATCGTCACCACTTCGCTGTCGCCTCGCAGGCGAGCCGTGCGCTCGAAGGGGTGGCCCAGCAGCGTGAAGTAGTGCTGCCAGTCCCAGTACGGGCCCGGGTCGGTGTGCATCCCGGAAACCGTCGAGGTGGTCGGCCCCGGCACGTTGTCATGGCCGAGGATGTGCTGCCGGTCCAGCGGGATGCCGTACTTCGTCGCCAGGTACTTCACCAGCCGGGCCGACGCCCGGTACATCGCCTCCGTGTACCAGGCGTCCGGGTTCGCCAGGAACCCCTCGTGCTCGAGCCCGATCGACTTGGCGTTGACGTACCAGTTCCCCGCGTGCCAGGCCACGTCCTTCGCCTTGACGTGCTGCGCGATGTGCCCGTCCGTCGAGCGCAGCGTGTAGTTCCACGACACGTAGGTCGGGTCCTGGACCATGTTCAGTACGCCGTCCCAGGCGCCCTCGGTGTCATGGACGACGATGTACCGGATGCTCTGGTCGGCCGGCCGGTTGCCCAGGTCGTGGTTGCCGTAGTCGCCCTCGCCGAACTCCTCGTACGGCGCCGGAATCCACTCGCAGGACACCGTCGCCGGGCACTCGGTGCCTGCCGCGGACACCTTCCGCAGCCCGGTCCGCTTCAACTGGGCGGTGTCGGGAGCCAGTTCGGGGCGCGCGGCGAGGGCGACCAGCTGTCCCTCGTCCGTCGTACGCTCCTCGCCGGTGCGGAGCACGTCGTACACGTCGTCGGCGTATGCCGCCGCCGTCGCGGTGTCGTCAGCGCCGGAGAAGCGGGCCACCGCTCCGTACCAGTTGGCCGGGTCGGCGCTCAGTGGCTCGGCCAGGTCCCGCTGGGCGGCGACCAGCAGTGCGGCGCCGCCGGCCACGTTGGCGGCCGGGTCGGTGCGGAGTTGCTCGGCCGGCAGGCCGGTCAGCTCGGCGGCCTTCGGCAACGTCCTGAGGCGGGGCGGGAGTTCGGCCTGCGTCGGCACCTTGGTGGTGGGGTGCAGGGCCGGACGGGCGCTGTCGCCGCGCGCGTCCTCCGTGCCCTCGCTGTGGTGCGGGGCCTCGGCGAGGGCGGTACGGGCGTCGGTGAGGTGCATCGGTCCGTAGCCGCCGGTGACGCTGGGCGCCCCGGCGTGCGTGTCCCAGCGGGACTGGAGGTAGGAGACGGCGAGCAGGACGCTCTGCGGCACGTGGTACTGGTCCGACGCTGCGGCGAAGGCGCGCTGCAGCCGGGTGGCCGAGGCGCCGCTGTCGGCCGGGGCCGCACCGAGCAGCGGCAGCAGGAGCGCCGCGGAGGCGAGTGCGCCGGCGGCTCTGCGCAGGCGTCTGGGTCCGGGATCGGTGGGGCGGGCGGGGGCGGTGGCGTGTCCTCGCAATGCGGCCTCCGGGGTCGGGCGGGCGTGGGGGGAGCGGCGGGCGTGCGGGGCCGGTAAGCACACTAATGGCTCGGCAGCCCGACGGTCCGTCAATCATGCCCGGAGACCGAAGACTTCCCTTGTCAATAGGGGTACGGGAACTTTCGTGGCGACCCGGGCGCGGTCACATGGCGAAGGCCCGCGATGCGCCGCTGTCCAGGCGCATCACGGGCCCACGTCCCCCGTCAGCGAGTGCCGACCGCCGCGCGCACGGCCCGTCGGGCCAGCTGGCAGTCGTCGTGCAGCCGCCTCAGCAGCAGCCGCTGTTCCTCGCCGGACGGCGCAGCACCCGGCTGGGACGGTCCCGGTGCCGCCGGGGTCGACTCGTGCATCGAACGCTGCACGGCCAGCTCGTACGTGCGGATCTCGCGCGTCAGTACCAGCATCAGGTTCACCAGGAAGGCGTCCCGGGCCGCCGGTCCCGCCGACTGCGCGAGTTGGCTGATCTGTCGCCGGGCCACCGGCGCGTCACCGAGGACCGCCCACAGCGTCGCCAGGTCGTACCCCGGCAGATACCAGCCCGCATGCTCCCAGTCCACCAGCACTGGACCGGCCGGTGAGAGGAGGATGTTGGACAGGAGCGCGTCGCCGTGACAGAACTGGCCCATCCCCTGGCGGCCCGACGAGTGCGCGATGCCGTGCACCAGCTTCTGGAGATCGCCCATGTCCCGGTCGGTGAGCAGACCGAGCTCGTGATACCGGGAGATACGTGCCGCGTAGTCCAGCGGAGCGTCGAACGTGCCCGCGGGCGGACGCCAGCTGTTGAGCCGGCAGATCGCGCTGAGCGCTGCCCTGATGTCCGCACGCGGCGGCGCCTCGGCCGGGTGCCGCTGCAGGGCCGCGACCCGGCCGGGCATCCGCTCGATGACCAGCGTGCAGTTGTCCGGGTCCGCCGCGATCAGCCGGGGCACCCGCACCGGCGGGCGGTGCCGGACGAACGAGCGGTAAGCGGCTATTTCGTGCCGGATCCGCTCGGCCCAGGCTGGGGACTGGTCAAGTAAACACTTGGCGACGGCCGTGCTGCGCCCTGTCGTCCCGACCAGGAGCACGGAGCGTCCGCTGCGGCGCAGCACCTGAACCGGGGCGAACTCCGGGCAGATCCGGTGCACCGACGCGATCGCCGTGCGCAACTGCGCGCCCTGGGGACCGGACAGGTCGAGTCTGCCGCTGAGCGGCTGGGTGCCGATCCCCGGCAGCCGTCGCGCCCGGCCGGCACCGGCACCGAGTACGGGGGCCGGGGCCGCCGGACGCGAGGGGTCGAGATAGGGGCCGCTGCCACCCGGGCGAGGGTGCAGCAGCCGGGGAGGGGCGGACACGGAGGACGATGCTGCGTACATGGGAGAAACAGATCCCTTCGTGTGCCTGCGACGGTCATGCGCTACCCGGCCCGGCCTCCCAGGTACACCCTGGGGAGTGTCCCTCGGTGACCGGGTCGGGGTGGCGCTTTCCTACCTGACACCCGTTGCCCAGTGGCACACCATCTGGCGCACCCTGGCGAACCCTGGCGAATAGTCGACCGGCATCTGACAGACGGTTACTGTCAACTCAGCCGAGAACCTGGGGGCTTGACGTGAGCGGACAACCCAACACTCGTCTGACTGACCTGTTCGGCCTGGCCGGCTGGTCCAAAGGCGAACTTGCGCGGCTGGTCAACCGGCAGGCGGCGGCCATGGGCCACCCCCAGCTGGCGACCGACACCTCGCGGGTACGGCGGTGGATCGACACGGGAGAGATCCCGCGCGATCCGGTGCCGCGTGTACTGGCTGCCCTGTTCACCGAGCGTCTCGGCCGTGTCGTGACCATCGAGGACTTAGGTCTGGTCCGGCACGGGCGTGTGGGGAAACGGCCGGGCGCCGGGAGTGCGGAAGCTCCCGACGGCGTGCCGTGGGCGCCCGAACGGACTGCCGCGGTCCTCACCGAATTCACGGGAATGGACCTCATGCTCAACCGACGCGGCTTGGTGGGTGCGGGCGTCGCGCTCACCGCAGGCTCCGCACTCAGTAGTGCCATGCACGACTGGCTGCACACCGACCCGACTCTCTCCGCCGACGCACCCGTCCTGGACGACCCCCTGCACGCGGATCCCGCTGACCCTGCCGGTTTCGACCGATACGAGGCCGCCCCCATCGGGTGGCAGGAGATCGAGGAACTGGAAGCCGCGGTCGAGGTGTTCCGGGCCTGGGACGCCGCCCGCGGCGGTGGACTCCAGCGCAAGGCGGTGGTGGGTCAGCTCAACGAGGTGGGCGGCATGCTCGCCTACCGACATCCCGAACCCCTCCAGCGGCGCCTGTGGGGCGTCGCCGCCAACCTCGCCGTCCTCGCCGGCTGGATGTCGCACGACGTCGGCCTGGAACCCACGGCCCAGAAGTACTTCGTCATCGCCGCCCACGCGGCCCGAGAGGCCGGCGACCGGCCGCGTGCCGGGGAGGCGCTCTCCCGGGCGGCCCGCCAGATGGTGCACCTGGGCCGGCCCGACGACGCACTCGACCTCATGAAGCTCGCCAACTCCGGCTCGGGCGAGGAAACCCTGCCACGTACCCAGGCCATGCTGTACACCGTCGAGGCCTGGGCGCAGGCGTCGATGGGGCGCGGCCAGGCGATGCGGCGCACTCTCGGTCAGGCGGAGGACCTCTTCGTCTCCGACAAGGCAGATGTGCCGCCGCCGAGCTGGATGCAGATGTTCAAGGCGGAGGACCTGTACGGCATGCAGGCCCTGGCCTACCGCACCCTGGCCGAGCACGAACCGGCCGCGGCCGTGCACGCCCAGTACTACGCGGAGAAGGCCCTGGAACTGAGGGTCGACGGCCGGGAGCGGTCGAAGATCTTCGACTTCCTGTCCATGGCCTCCGCCTGTTTCATCGCGGACGACCCCGAACAGGCAGCCCGGTACGCGCGGTTGGCCCTGGTGTCGATGGGCTCGAACTCGTCCCGTCGCACCTGGGACCGGCTGCGCGAAATGTACCGGCTCACTGCCGAGTACTCCAGCTTTCCGAAGATCAACGAACTCCGCGAGGAGATCAAGCTGTCCCTGCCGAAGCAGACGAAGGGGAGGGGCGGCACCACCACGCGGGTATAGGCCGCAGACCGGTCCTCACCTTGACCGTTACGAGGAGGGTTACTACGAGGACTGTTACGGGGCCACCCTGGCGATCAGTACGCAGGCGTCGCCTTCGCGCTCGGTCTCGCCGAACTCCTCCACCACCGCCCGTACACATTCCTGCGCGTTCCGCGCCTCGCCGAAGCGCGGGGCCAGTTCGAGCAGGCGGTGCGCGGCGGCGCCTTCCCGGCGTCCGGGCACCAGTCCGTCGGTGTGCAGGAGGAGGACGTCACCGGGTTCGAGGGTCTCCTCGGCTTGCCCGTAGACCGCGCCGGAGGTCGCGCCGAGCAGGACGCCGTCCGGTGGGTTCAGTACGCGCCCCGTCCCGTCGCGGAACAGCAGCGGGGCGGGGTGTCCTGCCTGGGCCCAGGTGAGGGTGCGGGTTTCTGGCCGGTAGCGGCAGCAGACCGCGCCGGCCAGGGCCGGCTGGACGGACGCGTCGAGTAACTGGTTGAGCCAGGACATGAGTTGACCCGGTTGGGTGCCCGCCACGGCCATGCCACGCAGTGCGCCCAGCAGCATCGCCATGCCCGAGGTCACGGTCACCCCGTGTCCCGTGAGGTCGCCGACGCTCAACAGGGTGTCGCCGTCGGACAGTTCGAGGGCGTCGTACCAGTCGCCGCCGATCAGCGCGCTCGTCGAGGAGGGGAGGTAGTGGGCGGCCAGATCCAGGGCCTCGGGTCCCTGGTGCGGGAGCCGCAGGGAGCCGCGCCACGGCGGTAGCACAGACTCTTGCAGCTCGACCGCGAGCCGGCGCTCGGACTGTGCGTGGTGCCGGTGACGCTGCAACGAGTCCCGGCTCTCGCTCACCGTCCGCTGGTTGCGGCGCAGTTCGCTGACGTCCCGCAGCACGGCCCACATGGAGGCGGTGCTGCCGTCGTCGTCGAGCACGGGCTCGCCCATCATGTGCACGGTCCGTACGTCGCCGTCGGGCCGCAGGATGCGGAACTCGCCGTCGATGGGCTTGGCGTCGATCAGGCAGTCCGTAACCATCACGGTGAGCCTCGGCCGGTCCTCGTCGAGGACCAGGGAGGGCAGCTCGTCGAGGGTGAGCGGGTCTGCGGCGGGGTCCCGGCCGAGGATCTCGTACAGCTCACCGGACCAACTGGCCTTGTCCGTAAGGAGATTCCACTCGGCGCTGCCGACCCGGCTGAGGAGCGAGTCCTCCCGGGGAGCGGTCTGCGCGGCACGGACGGAGGGCGCCGCCTCGACGCCGCCGGGAACCTCGGGCAGGGGCTGCGGGCCGTCCCGCAACTGCGCCAAGTGGTCGTCGAGTTCGCTGAGTTGATGCAGCGCCAGGTCGTACAGAGCGCGCTGCCAGCGTTCCTGTGGGCCCGATCCGTCAGCAGGTGCGTCCCGGCGTACGGCATCCACGTCACCCTTGAGCTGTCGGGCCTGCGTGATGAGCGCGTCGACCGAGCCGCGCGCGGGCGGCTGGGCGGCTGGATGGTCCGCGGAGAGATGGGGCGGCATGACGCACTCCGATGAGGGGACGGTACGACCAAGGCTGACGGAAGGACCGGTTACGACTGTTGCACAGCCTGCGACGCCCTGTAAGGGATTTGGCAACACACGATGCGGTGGTGCTTCTGGCATATGCCACAGTCTTCTCGGCCGATTCTCCTGGTGCGAGAACGGTACGCGTTCGGTGTATCAAGTCGTAGGTGGGGTACGCGACTTGGCGGATCGATGGGGATGAGTGGCAACTCATTCAGGCGCGTGTTCGACGACCTTTTGTGCGATGCGTGGCGGTGTGTTGCCGGGGCGCACCGTCAGGTTGCCCCTGAATCGCCCAGCGGTTCGCGATCCCTGCGGAAAACCGCGCGTGTTAGTGATGCAGCTCACATTAAAAGCTGCGGATTCCGCGTAATCGGAGAGGCCATTTCGGGGTCGTAACACCACGTCGGCACAACGCGTCGGCCTCAACATCGTCGGCCCGAACCGGAGCGGAGACTGCCATGGATGTCACCCTCGAACAGCCCGCGCGTGCACGTCTGATCACCTCGGAGGAGCAGGAGCTCCCCATCCATGCCACGCTCCGCTACGCCTCGACCGATCCGCTGGCCGTGCACATCGATTTTCCGGCGGAGGTCGCCCTCGACGGCGAGGGGGTGAGCTGGACCTTCGCCCGGAGCCTGCTGGAGGAGGGTGTACGGCGGCCTGCCGGGGGCGGCGATGTGCACATCTGGCCGTGCGGGCCCGCGCGCACGGTCCTGGAACTCCACTCGCCGCACGGCCTGGCCCTGCTCCAGTTCGACACACCGGCTCTGAGCCGATTTCTGCTCCGTACGTTCGCCGTCGTGGCGGCGGGGCGAGAGGATCTCGGCGACGCCGTGGACCGCGGCCTGTCCGACCTCCTCGGCGCCCCTTCGGCGGGGAGCGAGGGCAGGGAACAGTGAGGGTGGAGGCGCCTGCCTCTGGAGCCGGGGGACGCGGGGGTCGGTGGGGCAGGGGTCAGTAACGCAGTACCCCGGCGATCCCCGCCGCCTCGGCGAGCGCCCCGTCCGGTACGAAGCGGACCTCCGCCCCGGTGCTCAGGCACCGCTCCACGATCTCGTCCACGATGTCCTCGCGGGCGTCGAGGTCTCCGCTCGCGGCGGGCACGAGATGGTCGCCGTCGGCGTCCCGTACCGTCACGCGGTAGTTCTCCTCGACGGCGAGCAACCGGACGCGTCCCTCGGCGGCGCTGTGCCACACCTCGTCCACGCCGGCGGCGAACTCCCGTCGGCCACGGGCTGTTTCGAGATCCCGCCGGACCGCGTCGGCCTCCGCCCGCTGCCGGTCGGCGACCAGACCCTGGACGGCCTGCCACACCGTCTCGGCGCGGGCGTGTCCGAGGCCGCCGTGCGGGACGTGCGTCGCGTCCCTGGTGGCGGTACCGGCCTCGGCCAGAGCGGCCAGGGCGGCCGGCTCGCCGCTCACGTACAGCGGACGCGGGTGGGTACGCAGTACGCGGCCCAGAGCGGTGTCCGCGTCACGGAGGAACCGGCGCGTGTGCTCGTCCCGGAAGGTGCTCGGCAGATCGCCGACACGCTCCTGACGCTCGGCGTCCGGGTCCACCAGGCTCCGGCTCAGCGGAAAGCCGCCGGTTTTCTCCTCGGCGACGCGGTCCGTGCCGCCGTTCCACAGCGAAACACGGTCGGCGGCGACCGACAGCACCCAGAACGGCCGTTCGGCGGCGTGCGCGGAGACCAGGTTCCGGGTCAGGAAGGTGTCCGAGAGCACCACCCGCTCGGGCACCGGCCTGGCCAGGGACCACACCTGGTGCTCCCCGGGCGCCGCGAAGATCACCAGACCGTCCTCGGCGTGCGCGAGATCCACCTCGGCGAGGGCCCGGTCGAGCTGGTCGGCGACGTCGACGCGCCGCTCGCGGGTGACGGCCGGATCGGCCTCCAGGCGCTTCTTGGCCTCGGCCACGGCGTTGCGCAGCCGAACCGGATCCTGTGCGTTGTCGGGTTCGCGGCGGTGTGTCGGCGTCAGTACGGAGACCGCGGGGTAGGGGCGCGGGCGCCGCAGTTCGGTGAGCGTCGCGGGACTGAGTGCGTGCTCCATATGTGCACTGTAGGGCGGATTCGGGCGTCAGGCATTCGGAGTAGTCGGGGCGAGCGGGCGCGGGGAGCCGAGGAGGTCCGCCCGGCACCCGTGAGCGGGCCTCAGTCCTCGTCGTCCGCGCCGCAGGAGCTGCCGTCGGCCGGGAGGGAGCCGTACAGCAGGAACGCGTCGACCGTGCGGTGCACGCACTTCGAGGACGCGTACCCGGTGTGGCCCTCGCCCTTGTTGTCGAGGACGACAGCCGACGAGCCCAGCCGCTCGGCCGTCTCCGTGGTCCAGCGGTACGGCGTGGCCGGGTCGCCGCGCGTGCCCACCAGAAGCATCTTCGGCGCGTCGACGTCCCGTACCTCCGTTCGGATGAAGTCCGTGCCCTTGGGGCGGCCGTAGCACGTCAGGACCTCGGTGAGGCGGTAGCGGCCGAACACCGGGGAGGCCTTCTCGTAGGTGGCGCGCAGGGCGGCGAGATCCTTGGTGATCCGGGCCGCGGTGGGCCGGTCGGGGTCGTCCGCGCAGTTGATCGCCATCAGCGCGGCGGGGAGGTTGTCGATGGGTATCTCGACATCGTCGACGAGTCCGCCGTCGGAGCCGGGGGAGGGGTCCTGGCGCGGGAGGACGGGGACAGCGACGCCTGAGGTGCCGAACCCCATGATCCCTCGTGGGTCCCCGTCCTCGACCAGCGTGGTGAGGGCCCGCTCCAGGGCCGGCCACATCTGGTTGCTGTATAGCCCCTGGCCGATGGCGCCCACGAGGTCCTGACCGGAGAAGCGGCCACCGAAGCCGGTCGGCACCGGGTCCTCGTCGAGCGAGCCGACCAGGTCGACGACCCGCTGTCGGGCGGTGCGCGCGTCCTGCCCGAACGGGCAGGCGATGTCCTTCACACACCAGTTGAGGAAGCCCTCCAGGGCGGTCTGCTGCCCGGCGGCGCCCGCGAGGCCCTGCTCGGCGAGCGACTCGGTCAGGGTGTCGACGCCGTCGAGGACGAACCGGCCCACCTTCTTGGGGAATTGGGCCGCGTACACCGCGCCGAGTCGTGTGCCGTACGAGAAGCCGAAGTAGTTGAGCTTCTTGTCGCCCAGGGCCTGGCGCATCACGTCGAGGTCGCGGGAGGCGTCGACGGTGCCGATGTGGCGCAGGACGGGCCCGGAGTGCCGTACGCAGGCCTGGGCTGCCCTGCGCAGTTGTTCGAGGACGGCACGCGGATTGCGCCAGGCTTTGTCGCCGGTCACCTCGGCGTCCGTGGCCGTGTCCTCGCCGCAGCTGACGGGGGAGGACCTGCCGACGCCGCGCGGGTCGAAGGTGACGACGTCGTAGCCGTTCGTCAGGCCCATGAAGTCCTTGCCGTCATAGGCGAGTTGACTGACGCCTGCGCCACCGGGACCGCCGAAGTTGAGCAGCACCGAGCCGCGGGACTTCCCGGTCGTCCGATAGCGGGCCATCGCCAGTTCGAGGGTGGCACCGCCGGGCTTCGCGTAGTCGAGCGGGACGGTGACCTTGCCGCACTGGAGGTCGTCCGTGGGCAGGTCGTCCATCGCCGTCTCGTCGGCGCAGGCCGACCACTTGATCTTCTGGTGGTAGAAGCGGGACAGGCCGGGCTCGTCGTCCGCCGAGGTCACCATCGGCGCACCCGTCCCCAGCAGGGCGAGGGTCGCGGCCGAGGCGAGCGCCCGGCGTGGGTACGCGGACCGCATGATGCCTCCATGGGCGGGCCCGGCTGTGGACCGGGACGACGCCCTCGAACACGATATGCGGGCCCCTGGAACCTCGCCTCCCGGCGGGCGGACCCGCGTGCGCACCGGCGCCGGACGGTCGCGGCCCCTGCCGGATCCATGGTCGGATGGGGCGGCATCCCCCCACTGAACGGAACGGAGCGCCCCCATGACCCCCTCCGCCGGCCCGCCCTCCCCGGCTCCCGAAGACCTCGTCGTCACCCGGGCCACGCCCGAGGACTGGCCCGTGGTCACCGGCTGGGCGGCCGACGAAGGCTGGAACCCGGGGCTGTCGGACAGTGCCGGGTTCTTCGCCCAGGACCCCGAGGGCTTCTTCATCGGCAGGGTCGGCGGGGTACCGGTCTCGGCGATCTCGGTCGTCAACTACGGGGAGACGTACGCCTTTTTGGGTTTCTATCTCGTCCGCCCCGACCTGCGCGGCCGTGGCTACGGGCTCACCACCTGGAAGACCGCGCTGGCCCACGCCGGCACCCGTACCGTCGGCCTCGACGGAGTGGTCGCCCAGCAGGACAACTACCGCCGCTCCGGCTTCGAGCCCGCCCACCGCACCGTCCGGTTCACCGGAACCGCACCTGCCGCCCACACCCCGGCGCGCGTGCGTCCTGTACGGCAGGAGGACCTGGCGGCGATCACGGTCTACGACGCCCTCTGCACCCCCGCCGACCGGCCCCGTTTCCTGGAGTACTGGCTGACGGGCCCCGGCCATCGGGCCGTCGTGCGCGAAACCGGTGCCGACGGCTCTGGGGGCGGCCCCGAAAACCGCGCCATCACCGGCTACGGAGTCGTCCGCCCCGGCCGGGACGCGTCCCGCATCGGCCCGCTGTTCGCCGACACCGCCGACGACGCCCGGGCGCTGTTCGCCGCGCTGACCGCGGAGGCGGCGGGGACGGAGGTCGCGATCGACGTCCCCGAGACGAACGCGGCCGCCGTCGAGATGGTGGAGGCGGCCGGCTTCGCGCCGTCCTTCGAGACGGCACGCATGTACACGGGCCCGGTGCGGGAGTTCGCGCGGGCGAGGGTCTTCGGGGTGACCACGCTCGAACTCGGGTAGCGGCGAACGCCCGTAGCGGTCAGTCCTGTTGGGGTGCGGTGGTGTGGAATCGGCGGTGCAGGTCGCGTACTTGTGCGGCCAGTTCCGGCACCGGCCCCTCGACTGTCACACCGGGCGCGACCTCATTGACCGGCAGGGTCCGTACCGGGGGTGCGGGTACGCCCAACTCGCCCAGCCAGGCGGCCAGTTGTTCGGAGGAGGCGACGTACACGATCCGTCCGAGGCCCACCCAGGCGTGCGCGGCGGCGCACATCGGGCAGTGCTCGCCGGAGGTGTAGACGGTGGCGGCCGCCCGCTGCTCCGGAGTCAGATGGGCGGCGGACCAGCGGGCCAGCTCGAACTCGGGGTGGCGGGTGCGGTCGCCGGAGGCCACTCGGTTGTGGTCCTCCGCCAGCACGGCGCCCTCCCCGCCCACCAGCACGGAACCGAACGGCTCGTCGCCGGCCGCCAGCGCCTCGGCGGCCAGCTCCACACAGCGGCGCAGGTAGGGCAGTTCGTCGCTCTTCACCATGGCTGACCGGGTCTCCTCGCGGTGCGGTGTCAGGGTGCAGGCTACGTCGGTACGGCCGGGAGGGCTGGGCAGGGACAGGCCGGCCCCTTTGCGGTGCCGAACACTGCTTCACGTGTGCGAATGATCCGAGACGTGACGTATCGCAGGTGCCAATACCGTTGCGCTTGCCCGATCGGGGTGCTGGAGTAACAACATGGATCATGCAGGGGTGCTCGCCCTTTACGACCGGGACATGCGCGAAGGGGCGCAGCCCGACGGGCCAGGCGCCCGGATCGAACGGGTGGGGGGCGTGGTGCGCCAGGTCGCCGACGCCCAGGGATGGAACGGGGTCGTCTGGTCCGACCTCGACGCGGAGCGGGCCGACGAGGCGATCGCCGAGCAGATCCGCTACTACAGCGACCTCGGACGCAAGTTCGAGTGGAAGCTCTACGGCCACGACCTCCCCATCGACCTGGGGCAGAGACTGCGCACGGCGGGGTTCACGCCCGAACCCGAGGAGACGCTGATGATCGGCGAGGTCGCCGGTCTGACCTTCGACACCGAGCCGCCCGAGGGCATTCGCCTCGTCCCGGTGACCGACCGGGCCGGCGTCGAGCTCGTGGCGGACGTGCACGAGAAGGCATTCGGCACCGACAGCTCCCGGATGCGGCACCAGCTGCTCGCCCGGCTCACCGACGACCCGGACACGGTCACGGCCGTCGTGGCGCTGGCCGGCGACGAGCCGGTGAGCGCGGCCCGTATGGAGCTCGTACCCGGTACCCGGTTCGCCGGGCTGTGGGGCGGCGGCACCGTCGAGGCCTGGCGCGGCAAGGGCATCTACCGCGCCCTGGTCGCCCACCGCGCCCGCGACGCCGTGAAGCGCGGCTACCGCTACCTCCAGGTCGACGCCTCCCACCAGAGCAGGCCCGTCCTGGAACGCCTCGGCTTCGAACCGCTCACCACGACGACGCCGTACATGTACGAACCCTGACCCACGGCCGACCCTGACGCACGATGACGCCGGCTCACGACGGCCGGATCGCCGGGCGGCGCCTGCCTCACAGCCCGAGCTGGAACTCCACCGCCCGGTGCGTGGGCACATACCCCAGCTCGTCGTTGATGCCGAGCATCGGTGTGTTGCTGTTCGCGATGTCGGTGAGCAGCCCCGTGAGCCCGGGGTGGCGTTCGCGGGCGCGGCGGATCGACTCGGCCTTCATCCAGCGGCCGAGTCCGCGTCCGCGATGCTCGGGCAGTACCGCCGTACCGTAGTGCTGTCCGTCGCCTTGGCCGTCCCCCGGCACCACCAGCTCGGAGAAGCCGACGACCGAACCGTCCGCCGTGTCCAGCGCGGCCACGGTGTGCAGGCGGTCGCCGCGCGCGGCGACCGCCTGCGCCGCCGCCAGGACGCGGTCGACGTCCCACACGACCGTGCCGTAGTCGGTGCCCTCCATGGGCATGTCGTCCATGGCGCGGCGCGAGTCGGCATAGCTGCGGGCCAGGCCCGGCGGCACGGTGCCGTCCCAGGCCGTCAACCGGTAGCCGGGGTACGGGAGTTCGGCGAGGTGGGTGATCTCCGCGAGGTCCGCGTCGGCCAGGACCAGCCGGGCGTACGTCAGTGCCAGCACCTCGCGAAAACCCCGGTCCGCCAGGAAACGGTCGCCGGGGGAGCCCTCCTGGGCCTGTGCTACGACCGACCGTCGTCCGTCACTCCGGGCCGCGGCGACAGCGGCCTCCAGGAGCCGGGTGCCGACCCCCTGCCGGCGCTCCGTGTGATGGACCGAGATCTCCAGCTCGGCGAGATGCTCCTGGCCCTCCCTGGTGAACAGGCGCAGGAAGGCGGAACCGAGCGGTGTGCCGTCCGAGCCGGCGGCCAGCCAGGCGAGCCGCCGGCTCGACGCGCCGGGTTCGGGATCGGTGAGTGCGGTGAGGTGCGGGGGGCAAGAGGTCTCCGTGACGGTGAGAAGGCCGTACAGGGCAGTACTGAGGCCGCACCGTGCCGGTCGTCGGCCACGGTGCGGTGGGCCCGCCGAAGCTAGCCCCGGGGCTCACTGCTCGCAACGGAGTTTCAACGCCTTGCACGACTGTCCGGCGCGGGCCCGGTGGGGGCTGGTCGCGCCCGCCTTCTCACCGGCGCCTGCTGTGGCTGCGCCGCGGTGTCTTCGCCCGGTCCAGCGCGGCCACGCCGAGGGCGGCGAGCCCGATCTGGATGAGCCACTCGACCCAGTCGATGCCGTCCGTGTCGGACAGGTCGAGTCCGGCGGCGATCGCCGAACCGATGAGCGCGGCCACGATGCCCACGGCGATCGTCCAGAGGATTCCGATGCGCTGGCGCCCCGGGACGAAGAGCCGACCCAGTACGCCGATGACGGTGCCGATGATGATGGCGCCGATGATGCTCGAGATCGTCATTTCTGCCCCTCTTCGCCGGTATTGCCTACCTCCTCTTCTAGTGCCCGCTGCGGACCGGGACAGTCTGGTCCACCCCTGAATGAACAGGTCCGGTCCCCTCCAAGGACCGGACCCGCTTCCACCTATGCCCTGGGGGCGCTTCGCGCTGTCGCGCCCGCACTCAACATCCCCAGGAACAGGGCCAGGGCGCCGATGATGACGTTGTTCAGCACGACACCCGCATCAGGGCTGTCGCCGACGATCCACGGCGAGACGATCATCCAGATGCCCATCGCGCACAGGGCCCCGCTGAGGCCGTACATGCGTTCCGGGGTGTTGGTGAACCCGAGGGCCAGCAGGCCGATCGCGATGCCCATGATCAGGTTGTGGGTCACGAGCGGAGGCTGGCTTGTCGTGTAGTGGAGGATCCAGGGGGATGCCGCGCAGTAGAGACCGACGAGGAACACCGGTCCGTCCACGAGCGCCACATCGCGACCGCCGAGCATACGGGCGTACCGTGCCCGCATTTCGGATACATCAGGGTGGCTGTGGATGTCACCTCTGGTGTGCGAGACATTGGCCATGACTCGTCTCCTTCGGCTGTGCAGGCCTGACCGCGTCTGATGCGGTCTGCGGTTTACGCCGCGTACTCACATTGTGCTCTTATTTATCCCTTATGTGCAGGTCTGTGATGCTGAGTGACCTACTCTGCACGGTGAGTGTCCCGCCCAGCGCCCGCGCCCGGCGCACGAACACCTCGTGCAGATCGCGCGCGGCCAGTGGTACGGACTCCGCCCGGCGGCGCTGAAGTGTCAGCAGCACCTGGGTGGTGTCGTCGTCCGCGATCGGCCGGTAGGTGAGGAAGCCGCGCCGCTCCAGCGGGTCGCCGACCACGCTGAAGTCGGGCAGCACCGTCGCCCCGAGTCCCTCCGCGACCATCAGCTTGCCCATCTCGGCGCCGTCCGTGGAGTACGCGAAGGCCGCGCCGTGCCCCTCCAGCAGCCGGTGGAGGTAGCGGTGCATGACGTACCCGGAGCGCATCGCGATCAGCGGCCCGGCGAGCAGGTCGGCCACCGACACCGCCGACCGGGCCGCGAGGGGACTGTCCGGACGTAGGCACACCACGGGCCGTCCGCGCAGCAGTTCGGTGCTCTCGAAGCCGGCCGGTACGTCGTCGCCCTCCAGCTGGTTCACCAGCCCGAGGTCGAAACCGCCCTCCGTGAGCCCCCGGTGGATCTCCGCCTGCTGTACGTCGACCACCTCCACCTGTGTCAGCTCGTGTGTCGCGCGGAACTCCCGCACGGCGGGGATGAGCAGCGGCACGGTCGCCGCGTTCACCGTGCCGACGCGCACCATGCGGCTGATGCGGTGCTGTTCGCCCGCCGCGCCACGCAGCCGGTCCACCGCGTCGAGGACGTCGATGATGTGCGGCAGCAGCTCCCGGCCCTCCGCGCTCATCGTCGCGCCGGACCGTTTCCGCTCCAGCAGGTCGACCCCGAGTTCACGCTCCAGATTGCGCACGGTCTCGCTCAACGCGGGCTGCGACAGGCGGAGTTCCTCCGCCGCCCGGCGCAGCGAACCGAGCCGGGTGACCGCCGCGATGTATTCCAGCTGTTCAATACGCACCGCAGCAGAATGCGGACGTACGAGCGGCCCGTTCAAGGGTTTCCCTGTCACACCTTCGTGAAATCAGGTGGTCCGGGATGCGAGACCGGTCGGGTTTTCCTTGACTGCCCTCTTCGGCGACTGTCACGATCGATGACATGAATATGCGACTGGACCTCACGCGGCGACGGCACGTCGACCTCGCGCGCGTCTCCAGCGCCTCCTGTTGCTTCGCGGCCTGATCCCCGTCCTGATCCGCCGCGCCCGTTCCGTTTCCGCAACCGCCTGAATTTTGCCGGATTCAACTCCGGACGGGAATTGGCGTGCCCTGGCTGGAGCACGACGAGCTCCCCCAGTTCTCGGCTTCGCCCGAACCGGGAGGGGCCCATTCGCCGCTCCGAGGAGTTCATCCAGGGCCTCCGCCGGATCTGGACCGAGGACCACACCGAACTGGCCGGTGACTCCTATCGGTTGCGCGACTTCTCGGCATGCGTGAAACCGAAGCCCAACTCCCGCAGAGCGAGCCCCGGTCCGTAGCGGTCAGCGCCTCAAGCCCATCCCGCCCGCTCGCCCGGAGCGCTGCCATGAACAGGCGCCCCCGGACCCCGGAAAGCCCTCAGAAAGAGGACCCCATGGCCACCATCCTGTCCGTCTCCGGCAGTCCCTCCGTCTCGTCGCGCACCGGAAAGCTCCTGCGTCACCTGGACACCCGTCTGGTCGCCCAGGGACACAAGGTGATCCCGCTCGACGTACGCACGATCCCCGCCGAGGCCCTGCTAGGCGCAGACTTCCGGCATCCGGCGATCGTCGAGGCCACCGAGCTGTTCGCGGGCGCCGACGGTGTCGTCGTGGGCACCCCGGTCTACAAGGCGTCCTACTCCGGCGTCCTCAAGGCGCTCCTCGACCTGCTCCCGCAGTACGCCCTCACCGGCAAGACCGTGCTGCCGCTGGCCACCGGCGGCAGCACCGCCCATGTCCTGGCCATCGACTACGCGCTGCGCCCGGTTCTCAACTCCATGGGCGCCGCCCACATCGTCCAGGGCTGGTTCACCCTCGACAAGGACATCACCGCACACGAGGACGGTTCCATCTCTGTCGCCCCGGCCACCGCCGAGGCACTCACACAGGTCCTCGACCAGTTCTCGGCGGCGCTCGGCCGCTCCCCGCTCCTCGCCGCGGCGGTCTGACTCCCATGACCGCGAAAGTCATCGCCGACGAGGTGGAGGCCCTGACCGTGGCGGCGGCCCTGGCGGACGAGTTCCGCACCGGGGCCGCCGCCCGAGACGCCGAACGACGCCTTCCCCGGGCGGAGTTGGACCGCCTCTCGGTATCGGGACTGCTCGCGGTCACCGTGCCCGCCGAGTACGGGGGAGCGGACGTACGTCAGGAGACCCTGGCCGAGGTCTTCCGACTGCTCGCCTCGGCCGACGCCAGCCTCGCCCAGACCCCGCAGAGCCATTTCGCCTACGTCAATGTGATCCGTCGTCAGGGAACGCCGGAGCAAAGGGAGTTCTTCTTCGGTGAGATCCTCGCGGGGCGGCGGCTCGGCAACGCCCAGTCGGAGGCGGGCACGAAACACGTCCAGGACATCCGCACCCGCCTGGACCGGCAGCCCGACGGCTCGTTCACGCTGACCGGCGTCAAGCACTACTCCACCGGCGCCCTGTTCGCCGACTGGATCCCGGCCCTCGCCCGCACCGAGGACGACAACCTGCACGTGGCGTACGTTCCGCGCGACGCGCCCGGTCTCACGGTCGTGGACGACTGGGACGGCATGGGCCAGCGTACGACGGCCAGCGGCACCGTCCGGCTCGACGCGGTGCCCGTCCCGGCCGACCGGGTCCTCCCGCACCACCTCACCTTTCAGGGGCCCCAACTCCATGGCGCCGTAGCCCAGTTGCTGCACACGGCCATTGATGTGGGCATCGCCGGGGGTGCGTTCGCCGAGGCCGCGGAGTTCGTGCGGACCAAGAGCCGGCCCTGGTTCGAGAGCGGCGCCGAGACCGCCGCCGACGACCCGCTGCTGATCCAGCGGTTCGGTGAACTCGCCGTGCAGCTACGGGCGTCCGAGGTACTGCTGCGCGAGGCGGCCCGGGCCGTGGACGAGGCCCGCGCCGACCTCACCGACGACTCGGCGGCCGAGGCGTCCATCGCGGTGGCTGTGGCGAAGGCGCACGCGGCGACCACCGCGGTGGAGGTCACCGGTGCCCTCTTCGAGGTCGCCGGTACCCGCTCGGCCCTCAACTCCCTGAATCTGCACCGGCATTGGCGCGACGCCCGCACCCATACCCTGCACGACCCGGCCCGCTGGAAGATCCAGCACATCGGCCGCTACGTGCTGAACGGCACGAAACCGCCCCGCCACGGCCTGCTGTAGCGCGACGTGCGCTACGTTCCCGATCGGAGATCTTCGGTGTCCCTCACCTTCCACTGGTTCCTCCCCACCAACGGAGACAGCCGCCACGTCGTCGGCGGCGGTCACGGCACCCCGGCCACCGCCTTCGGACAGAACCGGCCGCCGACGGTCGCCTATCTGAGCCAGATCGCCCGCGCCGCCGAGAACCTGGGCTTCGTCGGCGCGCTCACCCCCACCGGCGCCTGGTGCGAGGACGCCTGGCTGACCACCGCCATGGTCAGCCAGCACACCGAGCGCCTGAAGTTCCTGGTCGCCTTCCGCCCCGGTTTCGTCTCCCCGACCCTCGCCGCGCAGATGGCGTCCACCTTCCAGCGCCAGTCCGGCGGACGGCTCCTCCTCAACGTGGTCACGGGTGGCGAGAGCCACGAACAGAAGGCCTACGGCGACTTCCTCGACAAAGACGACCGGTACCGTCGCACGGGCGAATTCCTCGAAGTCGTAAAGGAGTTGTGGGAGGGCAAGACGGTCAGTCTGACCGGCGAACACCTCCGGGTCGAGGACGCCAAGCTGGCCCGCGTGCCCGATCCGGTCCCCGAGGTGTACTTCGGAGGCTCCTCGCCCATCGCCGGTGAGGTCGCCGCCCGGCACGTCGACGTCTACCTCACCTGGGGCGAACCACCCGCGCAGGTCGCCGAGAAGATCGCCCGGGTCAGGGGACTGGCCGCCAAGCAGGGGCGCACCCTGCGGTTCGGCATTCGGCTGCATGTCATCACCCGCGACACCGCCGAGGCGGCGTGGGCGGAGGCGGACCGGATCCTCGCGGGCTTCGACCCGGGGACCGTACGGGACATTCAGGCGGGGCTGGCCCGCAGCGAGTCGGAGGGACAGCAGCGGATGCTCGCCCTGCACGGCGGCGGCAACCGCGACGGCCTGGAGATCCACCCCAATCTGTGGGCCGGCATCGGCCTGGTGCGCGGCGGCGCGGGCACCGCGCTCGTGGGCAGCCACGACGAGGTCGCCGACCGCATAGCCGAGTACCACGCCCTGGGAATCGACGAGTTCGTCCTCTCCGGCTATCCGCACCTGGAGGAGGCGTACTGGTTCGGCGAGGGCGTCCTGCCGCGGCTGGCCGCCCGCGGCCTGTGGCAGCACCCGTTCGCGCCGACCGCGGCCCCGGCGGCGCAGGTGCCGTTCGCGAGCTGAGCGCTTCGCGGGGGTATGCGGCTCGTTCACCACGCCCGGCGGGGGCTGGGCCCGCGCCGGGCCTACCGTGGCGAAGGCGGCTGCCGCGTCAGCGCTGGCCCACCGGGCGGACGACGATCTCGTTCACGTCGACGTCCGCCGGCTGGCCGAGGGCGTACGAGATCGCCCGGGCGATCGCGTCGGCCGGCATGGCGTTGCGCCGGTAGACGCGCATCGCGTCCTGCGCGTGCGGGTCCGAGATGTGGTCGGCGAGTTCGCTCTCGACCACGCCCGGGGAGATCGTGGTGACCCGGATGCCCGGCTCCGATTCCAGCCGCAGGCCTTCCGTGATCGCCCAGGCCGCGAACTTCGTTGCCGAGTAGACCGCCGAGGTCGGGACCACCTCGTGGGCGCCGACGGAGGCGACCGTCACGACGTGGCCGGCTCCTTGCCGCCGGAAGTGGGGAAGGACCGCCGCGATGCCGTGGAGCAGTCCCCGCACGTTCACGTCGATCATGCGGTCCCATTCGTCGACGAGTAGCGCGTCGAGTCTCGCAAGGGGCATCACACCGGCGTTGTTCACGATCGCGTCGATCCGTCCGTACTCGGCGACGGTGTCGTCGACGGCCGCGCGCACGTCGGCGGCATCGGTCACGTCGAGCCGTCGATGGCCTGCCCGGCCGCCTTCCGCACGGATGTGGGAGGACAGTGCCGCAAGGCGGTCCGTGCGCCGGGCGCCGAGGACGATCCGGTGGCCCTCGGAGGCGAGCCGCAGTGCGGTGGCCTCGCCGATGCCGCTGCTGGCACCGGTCACGAGGACGACCCGGGAGGAGGGGGTGGCCTCGGGGAATGTTGAAGTGCTTGTGGTCATGGCCCCAGACTCGGCCGCCCGCCGGGGGCGAGGAAGGTCGCCGTTCACCTGGGTGCGGCACACCCTGGATACGCTCACTCGCCGCCCCTAGCCTTGGGCGCATGGCCCCCTCACCACTCGGCGACTATCTGCGCAGCAGACGTTCGCAGCTCACCCCCGAGGCACTAGGTCTTCCCGTCTACGGAAGGCGCCGGGTCGTCGGCCTCCGGCGCGAGGAGGTGGCCATGCTCACCGGCGTCAGCGTGGACTACTACGTGCGCCTCGAACAGGGACGGGAGGTCAATCCGTCGCCCCAGGTACTCGATTCGCTCGGTGAAGTCCTGCGCCTGGACGACGACGGCCGCCAGCACCTGTACCGGCTGGCCGGGCTCAGCCCGCGACCGGAGGCGGCGGCGCCGGTGGAGGAGGCAGACGTCTCGTTGCTGGAACTCCTGCAGTCCTGGCCGGACAGTCCGGCGCTCGTCCTCGGCCGGGCGTACGACGTCCTGGCGAGCAATCGTCTGGGGGAGGCGCTCTTCCTCGGGTTCCCGTTCTCCAGGAACCTGACGCGCTCGCTCTTCCTCGACCTGGGGGCGCGCACGTTCTACCCGGACTGGCACGCCGTCGCCGAGAACACGGTCGCCGGGGTCCGCCTCGCCGACGGACTCACGCCGGGCAGCCCCCGTATCCGCGCGATCGTCGACGAACTCCGCGTGAAGAGCCCCGAGTTCGTGACGATGTGGGAGCAGCACAACGCCCGGGGGAAACGTGTCCAGTCGAAGCGGTTCACGCACCCCGAGGTCGGCCTCCTTGAACTGCGGGTGCACGTGTTCGACGTGAAAGGCGCCCCGGGGCAGGAACTCGTGGTGTACCACGCGGTCCCGGGCTCGACGAGCGCGCAGTCCCTGTCGCTTCTCGGCAGCCTCGCGGCGACCCGGCAACCGGGGCAGGCGACACGAGGCTAGGGCGAGGCGAGGAACCCCAGGTGTGCGCCCCGCACATCGGACGTCTGGCCCTGCACCAGCAGGAACAGCCCTTCGCGCGCCAGCCGTTGGGCCGGGCTGTTCAGGTCCAGCGACCGGCCGCCCCCGGCGACGATCGCCGCGGTCGTCGCCGTACGCATCAGGTCGTACGCCCGGGTCTTGAGCGCCAGCCGATCCGCCATGTGCTCCTGCGGCCGACGGTGGTCCGCGAGGGCGTACGCGGTGCGGCGCACGGCGTCGAGGCGGGTGCGCAGTGAGCGCGCGGTCGCCGTGGCGTCCGGGTGGGCGGCGAGGAGTTCGAGGGCCGCGTACGCCACCCCGAACACTGCCGGGCTCGTGTTGGCGGCCCTCGGCAGGTCGACCAGGGCGAACTTCTCACGCGGGGTACGCAGAACGACCGCCTCCTCCGGCAGCCGCAGGCCCTTCAGCTCCAGGGACACCGTACGGGCGGCCGTCAGCGCCGCCAGACGCATGGGCGGCGAGGCACGCAGCCCCGACTGTTCGCGGGCGTCGGCGAAGGCGAACACCACCTCGTCCGTGTCGGACAACCCCGCGAGCAGCATGACGTCGTTCAGCCCCCAGCCCGTGTACCAGGGCACCGTTCCGTCGAAGCGCCAGCCGCCGCGCTCGTACCCGACCCGCACCGGGACGCGAGGGAAGGAACGCAGGTGCGCGTACGCGATCCCCGAGAGCAGGGCTCCCGTCGACAGCGGGCCCAACAGGCGGTCCCGTACCGGGAACTGGGACTCCGTCAGCAGCTTCACCGGTGTGTGGTGCTGGGTCTGCACGAACCAGGTCGAGCAGCACGCCCCGGCCAGGATCTCGGCGACCTCCCGGGCCACCGCGGCGGACGCGCCCGCACCCCCGTACTCCTTCGGCGCGCTCACCCCGAGCAGCCCCGACCGCTTGATGGCCTTGATACTGCTCGCGGGCACGCCCTCCTGGTCGACCCGGCCGGCCTGTGGGGCTAGGACATCGGCGGCGAGCCGGCGGGCGACGGTGACGAGCGGGTGCGGGATGGCGGTCATGAACAAGATTCTCCCGGTGTCGCGGTGCGTTGTGCCTCTACAGAAGTGCTCCCTTCGTGTAGGAGATGGGGCAGAGCCGTGATGCCCAGGAGGACGCGATGAAGTACTACCTGCTCAGCGCGATGAAGCCGGTCGGCGAACCGTCCGCGCCCGAGACGATGGTGGAGATCAACCACAGACTGAGCGTCTTCCATGACGAGTTGCGTGAGGCCGGAGCCTGGGTCTTCGCGGGCGGACTCCACCGTCCTGACGCGGCGACCGTACTGCGGCCCCAGGGCGACGAGGTCGAGGTAATCGAGGGGCCCTACGCCGAGGACAAGGAGTTCCTCGGCGGGATCTGCCTTCTCATGGCACCCGACCTCGACACCGCGCTGGAGTGGGGGCGCAAGGCGGCACTGGCGACGACTCTGCCGGTCGAGGTCCGACCCTTCCTGGGCGAGGTGGACGACTGAGGGGTCGCCACCGTGATGGCGGGGCGGTCCCGGTGAACTCCCCGCCATCTCATACGATGTACGTATCCCCGGGACCGAGGAGCAGCAGGATGCCCACACCTTCGCAGCGTCGGCCCCAGGACCTTCTGCGGCTCCTGACGCGGGCCGAGCGGCTGGCCGCACGCCACCTCCAGCCCGTCCTGGACGAGCACGGCTGCTCGCTCGACGCCTGGCGCGTCCTCGCCCTGCTCTCCGACGGTGCCGGTCACCACATGACCGCGATCGCCGAGGCCGCCTTCCTGCCGCCGCCGACGCTGACCCGGCTGGTCGACCACCTCGTCGACCAGAACCTCGTGCACCGCCGGGTCGACGTCCACGACCGGCGGCGCATCCTCGTCCACCTCACCCCACGCGGTCAGGAGTACTGGCGCCGCCTCGATCGCCAGGTCCGCGCCGACTGGCCGCTGCTCAGCGACGGCGACGACGAACTTCTCGGCGCCCTCCTGGATCGGCTGGCCGTGACGCTCGACGGGACGACGGCCCAGGTCTGACGCCTTCATCGACGCTGACACGCACGGCGACGATCGGTCACTCACAGTCATCTTCATGTATAGGGAATATATTTTGCCGCATGAAAGGTTGGCAGGTAAGTCGAGTACATCGAGCCGGCCATCCGCGCCCGAGACCACCGCATCAGACCATCGTGAGCGAGGCACCGTGAACCACCCCACGCCCCCCGAGCAGCCCGCCGACATCGTGGCGCGCCTGCGCGCCACCTTCCGTACGGGCCGCACCAAGCCCGTCGAGTGGCGCAGGGCACAGCTCGGCCGCCTGCGCGAACTGCTCACGGAGCACGGCACGGACGTGGCCGCCGCCCTCCACGCGGACCTCGGCAAGAGCTCGGCCGAATCCTTCCGTACGGAGATCGACTTCACGATCCGGGAGATCGACCACACCCTCGAGCACCTCGACGGCTGGCTGCGCCCCGAGCCCGCCCCTGTCCCCGAGCGGCTCGGCGTCGACACCACGGCCTGGACGCAGTACGACCCGCTGGGCGTCGTCCTGGTCATCGCGCCCTGGAACTATCCGGTCCAGCTGTTGCTCACCCCGGTCGTCGGCGCACTGGCCGCAGGCAACGCGGTGGTGATCAAGCCGAGCGAACTGGCCCCCGCCACCTCCGAGATCGTGGCCCGGCTGCTGCCCCAGTACCTTGACACGGACGCGGTCGCCGTCGTCGAGGGCGGCGTCCCGGAGACCACGGCGCTGCTGGCCGAGCGCTTCGACCACATCTTCTACACCGGCAACGGCACCGTCGGCCGTATCGTGATGCGCGCCGCCGCCGAGCACCTCACCCCGGTCGCCCTCGAACTCGGCGGCAAGTCCCCGGCGTTCGTCGACACCGATATCGACGTGGACGTCGTCGCCGACCGGCTGGTCCGGGGCAAGTTCCTCAACGCCGGCCAGACCTGCGTAGCCCCCGACTACGTTCTCACCGACCCGGAGACCGCCGCCGCGCTGGAGCCCGCGCTCGCCAAGGCCGTCGAGAACCTCTTCGGCGCGGACCCGGCCACCTCCACCGAGTACGGCCGTATCGTCAACGAACGCCACTTCGACCGCCTCGGCGGTCTGCTCGACTCGGGTCGGGTCGTCACCGGCGGCGTCAAGGACCGTACGACGAAGTACATCGCGCCGACCGTCCTCGCCGACGTCGACCCCACCTCGCCCGTGATGCGGGAGGAGATCTTCGGCCCGATCCTGCCGATCGTCACGGTGGCCGGACTGGACGACGCGATCGGCTTCATCAACGACCGCGACAAGCCGCTCGCGCTGTACGTGTTCACCGAGTCCGGCACGACCCGGGAGCGGATCGCCGCCGAGACGTCCTCCGGCGCTGTCGGCTACGGTCTGCCGCTCGCCCATCTCACCGTCTCCGACCTGCCGTTCGGCGGGGTGGGGGAGAGCGGGATGGGCAGTTATCACGGCCGCTACTCGATCGAGACGTTCAGCCACCGCAAGGCGGTGCTGGCGAAGCCCCTGAGCTGAGCCGAGGTCCCGCCGGGGCGGGACGCCAATCGCCCGCGTTGCCGAGAATGACATTCTCGGCAACGCGGGCGATTCAGTGTCGGTGTGCGTGGAGTGGCTCAGGCGCCGGAGATGCCACCGAGGCAGAACTGCCACACCTCGTCGGCGGTCACCGGGTGGGCGTGGCTGTCCGAGGGGACGCCATTGGCCTGCGCGGCGAACATGACGGTCTGCATGAGGAGCGCCGCCAGCCTGCGGGGCTTGTCCGCGTGGATGCTGCCCGCCTCGGCGGCCTGCTCCAGCAGCTCGGTGAACAGGTTCAGCAGGGGCAGGTGTGCGGTGGCTACCTGGGCGGGGTGCTTGACCAGCAGCTGCAGTGCGAAGTCGCTGAACAGGGGGCGCTGGACACCGGGGTTGGGCAGCGACTGCTCGAACAGCAATTCCACCGCGATCCGGAGTCGGGGCAGCGGATCCCCGGCGCCCGAGGTGGCCTCGCGGATCTCGATCGCCGATGTGGAGAGGGCGTCTTCGAACAGGGCGAGCAGCAGTTCGTGCTTGCCGTCGAAGTGCTGGTAGAAGCTGCGCAGCGACTGCTTGGAGCGGTCGACGACCTCCTGGACGGTGAAGTCTGTGGCCCCCTTCTCCGCGATGAGTTCCTGCGCGGCGTCCAGGAAGCGCTGAACGCGCTGCTCGGCGCGCTGTTTCGCGGCGCGGGTGGATCGCTCTACGGCGCGCTGGCGCCAGGCGGGCTCTTCGGGGATGGCGGTCACTTGTAGAACGATACTGCACTTCAGCGGTAATCAGTCGAAGCTCCCTAACGAATCACGCACCGCAACTTTCGAGACCCTTACTTGCACAGAATGAGAATGTTATTCTCATCTGCATCGCGGACGTCCGGAGCAGTGCCCGCGCGGCATCGAGTCGTCGAAACGAGGGTCGTCTGACATGGCATGGGACTTTTCCACCGAGCCCGAGTTCGAGGAGAACTGGAGTGGATCAGGCGGTTCCGCGCCCAGCGGCGCGATCCTCTTTCCGGGCCGACACATGACCGGTGCCTCACGCGTCGTCGTCGACGTGGACGGCATCGCCGTGTCGGCACTGCTGTGCGAGGCACGGCAGCCGCGCGCCGTCGTCCTCGCGCTGCACGGCGGGCCGCGTTCTCGGGCTACTTCGACTACCCGGACCGGCCCCGGCTGTCCCTGCTGCGCACCGGCGAGGCCCTCGGCGTCACCGTCATCGCCATCGACCGTCCCGGGTACGGCAGTTCGGCCCCGCGCGCCGAGGAGTTCACGTCCCCGCAGCGGCGCGTCGACGTCGCCTACGGGGCCGTGGAGCGACTCCTTGCGGCCCGCCCGCCCGCGCGGCGCCGGCGTCTTCGTGCTGGCCCACTCCATCGGCAGCGAACTCGGGGTCCGCATGGCGGCCGACGAACGGCGCGGACCGGACCTGCTAGGCCTGGAACTCGCCGGCACCGGACGCCGCCAACACGACGACGCGGCCGGCATCCTCGGCGACTGGCGGCACCGGCCACCGAACAGCGGGGTGCGCGACCTGCTGTGGCAGCCGTCCCGTCTGTACGCGGACGACGTGGTCGGCGGCGCCCGCATCTCCTCGCGCTCACCCGCGTACGAGGGTTTCGTGGCCCGGAGCTGGATCGACACGTTTCCCCAGCTCGCCCCCCTTGTCCGGGTCCCCGTCCACTACACCCTCGGCGAACACGAGCGGGTATGGAGCTCCGGGCCCTCGGCGCTCGCCGACATCGCCTCCCTGTTCACCTCGTCGCCCAGGGTTGCCGTCGACGAACAGGCGGGCGGCGGACACAACTTGAGCATTGGGTTGACCTCTATGGCCTATCACCTCAAGGTGCTGTCGTTCGTGGAGGAGTGCGTGCTCGCACGCGAGGAACAGGATTCGGCGGCGGAGGTCGCCGAACGGCAGCAGGGGAGAGCAAGTTGACGAACGCGGAAGCGGTCGCGGTACTGGTCGTCAGAGTCGTCCTGGGCGTCATCATGATCGCGCACGGGCTCAACCACTGGCGGGGCGGCGGAAAGATCGAGGGCACGGCCCGCTGGTTCGGCGGGCTCGGGCTGCGGCACGGGACGCTGCAGGCATGGATGAGCGTGGTCACCGAGATCGGCGCGGGCGCGCTCCTGATCCTCGGCCTGTTCACCCCGCTGGCCTGCGCGGCGGTCGTCTCGGTGATGCTGGTCGCGGGGCTCCTAGCCCACCGGCCCAACGGGTTCTTCGTGTTCAAGGACGGCTACGAGTACGTCCTGATGCTGGCCGCGATCTGCCTGGCGCTCGGGGTACTGGGGCCCGGCAAGGTCTCCGTGGACCACGCGGCGGACATCGAGGTCACCGGCTGGGCCGGGGGCGGCATCGCGCTCGGGGTCGCCGTGGTGGCCACGGCGGGGCTGCTTGCGACGTTCTGGCGTCCCGAGCGGCCTGCGAGGACGGAGGACCCGGCAACGGAGGACCCGGCCGGCACCGGAGCGGCCGGGCAGGAGGCCGGTTGATACGGGTCGGGTTCATCGGGCTCGGGAGCCAGGGCGGGCCCATGGCACAGCGGATCGCCGACGCCGGGTTCCCGACGACGCTGTGGGCGAGAAGGCCCGCGTCGCTCACCCCGTTCGTCGGCACGTCAGCCCAACGTGCCGTATCCGCCGCCGAGTTGGCCGCCGCCAGCGACCTCGTGTGCGTCTGTGTCGGTGACGACCCGGACATCGCCGTCGGCGGTCACGGTCAGGACGGAGCCGGCCTCGCCCATGCGCACCCTCTCCTCGCACTGTCTGGTCGGTCGACCTCGGATGCTAGTTAAGGTCAGACCAAAAGTGAAGAGTGTTGTTCACGCTTACTGAAAATCTCATTCTCGTACAGGCGTGGCTCGGCCCGGGAGGGGGCAGGAGCGCCCTGTCAGTCGTCGCCCGGTTCGGGCAACTCCACCCGCTGCCGCTGGTCCACCTCGGCCGCCGCGCGGGCGAACCCGCAGACGTGCCGAGTCATCCGCCGCATCGCCGCGGGGCCGTCCTGCGCCCGGATCGCCTCGGTGATCCGGGCATGGGCACGGGTGGTGACCTCGCGGATCTCCGCGTCCATGAACTGGTCGATGTCCGTGGCGGCGTAGATCGACTGGGAGAGCGCGGTCATGAAACCGATCAGCAGCTCGTTGTCGCCGGCCTTCGCCACCGCGGTGTGCCAGCGGACGTTGGCCCGCAGAAAACGCGGAATGTCGTCGTCGGCGGTCACCAACTCGGCGTGCGCCGCGTCGAGTTCGGCGAGGTCGGCCGCCGTACGCCGCTTCGCGGCCAGTGCCGCGCACGTCGGCTCGATAGCCTCGCGTGTCTCGTGCAGCGCCTCAAGGCGGATCTGCTGGCCCCGGATGACCAGCCGTACCGTGTTCGCCACCGACTCGTGGCCCGGTCGGTGCACGAAGGCACCGCCGCCGCGCCCCGGCCTGATCCGCACCAGCCGTTCGACTTCGAGGATGCGCAGCGCCTCGCGCACCGTCGCCCGGCTCAGCCCCGTCTGCTCGACCAGCTGACGCTCCGGCGGCAGCGCCATGCCCTCGGTGAACTCGCCGGAGAGGATCCGCTCACGCACCTCGGCGGCCAGCACGTCCGACGCCTTGGGCACCCTCACCACGTCGAAGCGCGGGTCACTGGCGGAATGTCCGGCGCTCTGCACGGGTCAGGCCTCTCGTCGACGACACCACTTCGGCCGGACCATTCAATACGGGACCCGCGCTGCCTGTCACACGACAAGTCGCCTCGCCTGTCACCTTCACCGCCCCGCACGATCGGGTAAGTGCGTTCTGCGCGTTGCGAGAACCAAGCGCGTACATCGTGTCGAGCGAGAGTCCAGCTGACACACGCAACCTTGCTCTGCTGTCCCGAACCGGGCTGGTTCCAACTCGGCTGGGGGAGGGTTCACATGACCAGACCCCCGTCCACCGGCAGCACCTGCCCGGTGATGAACGACGCGGCGTCCGAGGCGAGGAAGACGAAACTCCCGGCGATCTCCTCGGGCGCCGCCCAGCGGCCCAGCGGGATGCGCGCGAGCATGGGCGCCGCGAACTTCTCGTTGGTGCGGATCGTCTCCGTCATCGGCGTCGCGGCGAGCGGGGCCAGCGCGTTCACCAGGATCTGCCGGCGCGCCAGTTCACGCGCAAGTGACTTCGTGAGACCGATGATGCCCACCTTCGCCGCAGAGTAGTTCACCTGGCCGAGCGTCCCGACGAGACCGGCCGACGACGTGACGTTGATGATCCGCCCCTTGCCGTCCTCCGGGAGGTAGGGCAGCGCCGCCTGGGAGGTGTGGAAGGTCCCATCAGATGGATGTCGACGATCCGCCGGAAGTCGTCCTCCGCCAGATTGTCGAACATGGCGGGCGCGGTGACTCCCGCGTTGTTGACGACGATGTGGAGTGTCCCGTCCGCCAGTTCGGCCGCCCGCGCCGCTGCGGCATCTGCGGCGGCCCGGTCCCGTACGTCGAGGGCTGCGCTGTCCGCCGTCAGACCGGCGGCGCGGAAGTTCCCGGCGACGGCGGCAGCCGCTTCCCCGTCCACGTCCGTCACGAGCACGGCGGCACCGGCGCGGGCGAGCGCCTGGGCGACGGCGGCCCCGATACCGCCCGCCGCTCCGGTGACCAGAGCCGACCGGCCGGTGAGATCGAACAGTCCGCTGTTGTCGTTCATGACCGACTCCCCGTCATCAGGATCATCAGGCTTCTGGCAAGCGATAACCGATGGACCATCAACCGACGCACCATCAGCGATGGTCAGTAACTCCTCGGCAGCCCCAGCACATGGGAGCCGAGATAGCTGAGGATCATTTCCTGGCTGATCGGTGCGATCCGCATCGCTCCGGAAGCAGCGTGGCCTCGGTGATGCCGAGCCCGTGGCCGCCGTGCTCCTCGGGGATGGTGAGCCCCAGCCAGCCAGCCGCCGCGCGCGACGACGTCGTAGAACTCGGCCGGGAACTCGTGGTCCCGGTCCTTCTCCATCCAGTACCGGTCGTCGAAGTCGCGCAGCAGCCCGGCGACGGCCTTGCGGATCGTTTCCTGATCCTCGGTCAGCTCGAAGTCCACAGTTCGAACGCCTCCCGCAGCCTCGGTGGCGTCGAAACATATCAAAGGTCAGACCGAAGTAGTAGACGGGTTCCGGTGGTTGAGGTGCGGGTGTGCCGGGTGTGCTGACTTCATGCCGGGCTTCGTGATGTCATGCCCCTGCCGATCGAGTCATCGAGTCGCCGAGTTCATGAAGGGCCCCCGTAAATGCGAACCCCCCGCACCGCTCTGCTCACGGCAACAGCCGCACTGGCAGCGGTAGTTGTCGCCCCCGCGCCGCCCGCCCTGGCCGCCCCGGTTCCGGCCGCCGGCGCCTACTACGTCCAGAGCGCCACCACCGGACTCAACGCCGCCGACGACGCCGGAGCCGTCGAACAGCACAGACCCAAGGGCAACGAGGACCACCAGCAGTGGACCCTGCGCGCGAGCGGAACCTCGTACCTCCTGGAGAGCGTCGACACCGCGGGCAGCTGTCTCGGCCGCTCCGGTGACCAGGTCAGGACCGTCGCCTGTACGAGCGCCGACGCGGCCTGGGAGATCACCCCCTCCGGCACCGACCAGTACACCCTCAAGGCCCCGGGAACCACCCGCTATCTGACGGTCGCCGCCAAGCCGTCCGGCGCCAACTACCCCGACCAGCTGGCCATCGGCGGCTCGGGCAGCCTGGCCGCCTGGTACCTCACCCCGGTCGCCACCACCGTCGCCCCGATGCCGTCCGCCGACCAACGGACCCTGGACCAGGTCACGTTCCTCACTGCCCACAACGCCTACGCCAACGGCGTCGACGGCGGTTTCGCCCCGCCCTTCGTCAACCTCGTCCCGAACCAGGCGCGCGGCATCAACCAGCAACTCACCGACGGTGTACGGGGGTTCATGCTGGACATCCACCAGACCTCCGACGGCGCGATCCTCTGCCACAACAGCTGCACCCTCGTCGGCAGCCCCGTCGCCCTCTGGGTCGACCTCCAGCGGATGGTCGACTTCCTCAAGCAGAACCCCACCCAGGTCGTCACCGTCTTCCTGGAGGACTACGTCGATCCGGGCGTCCTGCGCGGTGAACTCGCCCGCGTCAGCGGCCTGTCGGACGTCCTGTACCGGCCAGACCAGACCGGCGTACGGCAGAACGGCTGGCCGAAGATCGCCGATCTCATCGCCGCCGACGACCGGCTGCTGATCTTCACCGACCACAGCCGCTCCGCCGACCAGAGTGCCGGACTCACCCGGGACACCTTCGGCGTGATGTACCAGCGCGAGTGGACCGTGGAGAACTACTGGTCAATGGGCGGCGGCCTCGGCTCCTCGGACTGGTCCTGCTACAGCCGCTGGTACGGCGCCGACTCCAACACCCCGCTGACCCGCACCGAGGGCGCCTTCAAGCCCCTCTTCGTCATGAACCACTTCCGGGACGTGGCGATCGCCTCCACGGCGACGACCGACAACACCAAACTCGCCGACCGGGCCCAGCGGTTCTGTCAGCCGGCCGCCCGCAAGAAGCCCAACTTCCTTGCCGTGGACCGCTACGACCTCGGCAACTCCTCCTCGGCGGTGGCCACGCTGAACACCTACGTCTATCCGTAAAGGGTGCCAAAGGAACGCTAAAAGGACGGCATAAGGACGCCAAAAGGGAGGCTCCAGCGCCGGTCCGGAGCCCGGGGCGCGTGCGAGACTCCGTCGATGACTTCGGAGACGATCACCGCGGACGCCGCGGGTACCTGGAAGCTCGGCGATCTCACCGTCAACCGGCTCGGATTCGGAGCCATGCGGCTCACCGGTAGCGCGGCCTTCCACCTCGGCACGCCCAGCGATCGCGAACGGTCGCTGGCCGTGCTGAGGAAGGCTGTCGAACTCGGCGTCAACCACATCGACACCGCCGCCTTCTACTTCTCCGCACTGCGCTCCGCCAACGAACTCATCAACAGCGCGCTCGCCCCGTACGGGGACGAACTCGTCATCGTCACCAAGGTCGGCCCCTACCGCGACTACTCGGGGGAGTGGGCCACCTCCGCCCGTCCCGACCAACTGCGCGGCCACGTCGAGGAGAACCTGCGCCAACTCGGCCGAGACCACCTCGACGTCGTAAACCTGCGCCGCATGGACCAGGACTCCGTCGCCGAGCACTTCGGAGCGCTCGCCGAACTGCGCGAGGCCGGCCTGATCCGCCACCTCGGCATCTCCGGCGTCGAGCCGAAGCACCTCGCCGAGGCGCAGGCGATCGCCCCGGTCGTGTGCGTGCAGAACCGGTACGCGCTGGATCGTCCCGACCCGGAGGGCGACGAACTCATGCGCCTGTGCGGGGAGTCGGGCATCGCCTTCGTGCCCTTCTTCGCCGTCGCGGGCAGCGGGGGAGCCCGGGGTGCCACCGACACCCACGACGACGCGGTCCTTGCCGTCGCCGGCGCGCACGACGCGAGCCCCGCCCAGGTGCGGCTCGCCTGGAGCCTGCACCAGGGGGCGCATGTGCTTGCCATCCCGGGCACGGGCAACCCGGAACACGTGGCGGACAACGTGGCGGCGGGCGGACTGCGGTTGACGGACGACGAGTTGGCCAGGCTCGGCGCCTCACATCGCCCGTAATCACCGTCAAATGCCCCTTACCGGCTGGTGGTTACACGTGTGTAAGAGCTTTACGTGAAACCCCGGCCGGGCCTCCCGGTGGCGTGGATCTTGTCGGTACGGTCCTGCCTTGTGT
Organism: Streptomyces sp. NBC_00576; assembly: GCF_036345175.1. Classification (NCBI taxonomy): domain Bacteria; kingdom Bacillati; phylum Actinomycetota; class Actinomycetes; order Kitasatosporales; family Streptomycetaceae; genus Streptomyces; species Streptomyces sp. NBC_00576. Next base: position 10,410,551 of record NZ_CP107780.1, read on the forward strand.
GCACCGGGAAGCCGTCAACGCCTGGTCTACGCGCGCAGATTCGTCACCCGCACCGCCTTCCCCCAGCTCTCCCCCCACCCATGGAGGAATGCCAGATGTACGCCATCACCGGGTCCCGGCACAGAATCACCTCGGCCCTGGCCGTGCTCGGCCTGATCGCCACCGGCGTCGCCGTCCAGGCCACCGTCACCGCGACCACCGCTACCGCCGCGACCGCGGCCACCCCGCATCGCATCCTCTTCGACAACGCCCACGCCGAGACGGCCGGCAACGCCGACTGGATCATCTCCAGCAGCCAGCCCAACCCGCTCTCGGAGGACTCCGCCCCCTCCGGCGAGACCGACTGGACCGGCGCGCTCTCCTCCTGGGGCGTCGCCCTCCAGCAGACCGGTGACTACAGCCTCAAGACGCTGCCCTCGGGCTCCGCCCTCGCCTACGGCGGCTCCACGGCGACCGACCTGGCGAACTTCGACACGCTGGTGCTGCCTGAGCCCAACACGCTGTTCACCACGGCCGAGAAGACCGCCATCATGAAGTTCGTCCAGAACGGCGGCGGACTGTTCATGATCTCCGACCACACCGGCGCCGACCGTAACAACGACGGCGAGGACGCGGTCGAGATCCTCAACGACCTGATGACCAACAACAGCGTCGACTCCACCGACCCGTTCGGCTTCTCCATCGACTCCCTGAGCATCAGCTCCGGTTATCCGGCCGCCGTCAGTGCCGCCTCGAACCCGGTCCTGCACGGCACCTTCGGCACGGTCACCAAGAGCCTCATCGCCAGCGGTACGACGGCCACCCTCAAGCCCGCCGACAACTCCGCCGTGAAGGGACTGCTCTACCGCTCCGGCTATTCCGGCAACACCGGCGCCTTCTTCCTGACCAGCACCTTCGGCAGCGGCCGGATCGCGTTCTGGGGCGACAGCTCCCCGATCGACGACGGCACCGGCCAGTCCGGCAACACCCTCTACGACGGCTGGAACGACACCGGCGCCACCAATGGGCCCCTCGCCCTCAACGCCACGGCCTGGCTCGCGGGCGCGAGCAGCTGACGTACCGGACCGGGAGGGTCTGGGCGGGCCCGGGGAAACTCCCCGGGCCCGCCCACCATCGCGTCAGGCACCCGCGTTCAGCGCACCCGCTCCTTCAGGAACGGCACCGTGCTCTCCCATGCCCGGGCCGCCGACTCGGCGTCGTACACCGGGCGGGCGTCGTTGAAGAAGGCGTGGTCGGCCGGGTAGACGCGCAGGTCCGCAGCGATACCGGACTGCTGCTTGATGGCCTCGCGCAGCGGATCCAGGCTCTCCACCGGGATACTCGCGTCGTGCTCGCCGTAGTGGCCCAGCACCTCGGCCTTGAGGCCCGAGAAGTCGGGCAGTTCGCCCCGGATCACACCGTAGAACGGTACGGCGGCGCTGACCCGCGGGTCGGCCGCGGCCTGGTAGAGCACGAAGTCGCCACCCATGCAGAAGCCGACCGAGCCGACCGTCTCCGAGGTGACCTCCGGTCGCGCCAGCAGGTAGTCGACCGCGCCGGAGAGCAGTTCGACACCCTTCGGCACCGGCAGTGCCTGCATCATGCGCAGCGCCTCCTCGCTCTCGTGCGCCACATTGCCGCCGTAGAGGTCGGGGGCGAGGGCGACGAAGCCCTCCTGCGCGAGCCGGTCGGTGACGTCCGCGATGTGGTCGGTCAGGCCCCACCACTCCTGGATGACGATGACGCCGGGCCCGCTGCTGGACGGAGGCAGCGCCAGATATCCGTGCGCGGTGCTGTCAGCGCTGGGAAACGTCACGTTCTGGTGGGAGGGCGATCCGGTCGGCTTCGGCAGCTCGGACATGGCAGTCAACTCCAGGAAGTGCAGCGCTCGGTGGTGGTGCGCCGCAGTCGGACTCCGACGCGATCTCCACCTTGCCACGTGTGAACTCGGCCGCTGGTCCCGGCCCCGGTATGCCGGGTGACAGCACCCCACGCGGCACATTTCCGTCGCCGCGCAGCACGTCCGCCCACGCGTCCGGGGCGAGGCGCGCCACTCCGTACGCCACCAGGCCCAGCCACCACACGGCGAACAGCCAGCCGCCGACGACGTCCGAGAACCAGTGGACGCCCAGATAGACCCGGCTCAGCCCGACCAGCACAGCCCAGCAGCCGACCGCGGCGGCGATCAGGCGCCGGCCGCGCGGGGCCCGTATCCAGACGGCCAGGACGAGCAGTCCGGCGGTGACGGCCGATGTGGTGGTGTGGCCCGAGGGGAACGACCAGTGGCCGGCGTCCGTCGCCCAGTGCGCCACGTCGGGGCGGGGCCGGGACAGCAGCGCCATCACCGAGAATCGCACGGCCTGGGCGGTGACCAGGCAGGCGAGGCAGGCGGCGGCTGCCTGGATCCGCTGCCGCGCGGTCCGGCCGAGCAGGAATCCGGCGAGGGCGACCAGGGCGTACGGAACGAAGCCCGTGCCGGTGTGGGTCACCAGCCGGGCGAGGGTGACGGCCAGGTCCGGGCGGTGGGCGAGCGACCACTCCAGCAGATCGCGGTCGCCGAAGAGGGTGCCGCCGCCCTGGGCCACGACCGTGACGGCGAGCAGCGCCAGCAGCACAAAGGCGACCAGGCTCCCCAGCACGGGGTGGCCGGCCCTTGCGACGGCATGGTCACGGTTCACACCTGCTCGACGATCACGCCCCGGCGATCGTTCCCGCGCCCCGCGGATGCGGAGGAGATCACACGTGTGGGTGCGAAGGTGACACGCCTTGGGTGTTACGTATAACCTCACCCGTCAACCGCACGTGATTCGCGCGTCGGCCGAACCAGCCGCCACCCCACCACACCACCGGCCGAGGAAAGCCCATGAGACGCATCGCCCTGGTCACCCTCGTCGTCGACGACTACGACGAGGCGATCCGCTTCTACACCGACGCGCTCGGCTTCCGGCTCGCCGAGGACACCCCGCGCCCCGACGGCTCCCGCTGGGTCGTCGTCGAGCCTGGCACCGGAGGAACCGGCACCGGCCTGGTGCTCGCCCGGGCCAAGGACGAGGACCAGCGTGCCCGGGTCGGCGACCAGACCGGCGGACGCGTGGGCTTCTTCCTGCACACCGACGACTTCGCCCGCGACCACGCCCGGATGAGCGCCGCCGGCGTGACCTTCCTGGAGGCGCCGCGCCATGAGCCGTACGGCTCGGTCGCCGTCTTCCAGGACCTGTACGGCAACCGCTGGGACCTCCTCCAGCCCGCCACCGACTGACCCACAGCACACCACTCCACCACTCCACCGCACCACCACCTGCCGAGGAAACACCGCACATGACCGCGTCCCCCGTCGACACCGCCACCATCCGCCGCCTCCCCAAGGCCGTGCTGCACGACCACCTCGACGGAGGCCTGCGCCCCGCCACCCTGGTCGAGCTCGCCGCCGAGGTCGGCCACACCCTGCCCACCACCGACCCCGACGAGTTGGCCGCCTGGTACTACGAGGCCGCCAACTCCGGTGACCTGGTGCGCTACATAGCCACCTTCGAGCACACCCTCGCCGTGCTGCAGACCCGCGAGGGCCTGCTGCGCACCGCCGAGGAGTACGTCCTCGACCTCGCCGAGGACGGCGTCGTCTACGGCGAGGTGCGCTACGCCCCCGAACTGAACGTGAACGGCGGCCTGACCCTCCCCGAGGTCGTCGAGGCCGTCCAGGAGGGCCTGGCGGCGGGCATGGCGAAGGCCGCCGCAGCGGGCACCCCGGTGCGGGTCGGGACGCTGCTGTGCGGGATGCGCATGTTCGACCGGGTCCGTGAGTCCGCCGACCTGGCCGTCGCCTTCCGGGACGCCGGTGTCGTCGGCTTCGACATCGCCGGCGCCGAGGACGGCTTCCCGCCCGCCGACCACCTCGCTGCCTTCGAACACCTGCGCAGCGAGAGCGTGCCGTTCACCATCCACGCCGGCGAGGCCCACGGTCTGCCCAGCATCCACCAGGCCCTCCAGGTCTGCGGCGCCCAGCGCATCGGCCACGGCGTCCGCATCACCGACGACATTGTGGACGGCAAGCTCGGCCGGCTCGCGGGCTGGGTGCGCGACCGCCGGATCGCCCTGGAGATGTGCCCGACCTCCAACCTCCAGACGGGCGCGGCCACGTCGATCGCCGAGCACCCCATCACCGCACTGCGCGACCTGGGCTTCCGCGTCACCCTCAACACCGACAACCGGCTGGTGTCGGGGACGACGATGACGCGCGAGATGTCCCTCCTGGTCGAGGAGGCCGGCTGGACGGTCGAGGACCTGCGCACGGTGACCGTCAACGCGGTCAAGAGCGCCTTCATCCCGTTCGACGAGCGAAACGCCCTCATCGAGGACGTCGTCCTGCCGGGCTACGCCTCCGCGCTCTGAAGCAGTCCCCGTAGATAGGCGGCCTGGCCGACGTGCTGGAGATCGTCGGCCAGGACACTGACCAGCCGTACGCCGAGAGTCACCGGCGGGTCCCAGCGCTCGTCGACGATGCGCTCGAAGTCGCCCGCGGTCAGGCCACGTAGGAATGTGAGGCTCTGCGCGTGCACCGCGTCGTAGTAGCCGAGCAGCAGGTCGCCCGACTCCACCCGTACCCGGGCGACCTGCGCGGAGCTGTGGCCGTAGCCGATGTCCCCGGGCTCCAGCCCGAGCCCGAACCGTTTCTCCCAGCCCTCGGTCAGCCAGATCTGGTCGAACCCGGCCGCGTCGGCGACATGGTCGTCCTGGACCCGGGTGAGATGCCAGACCAGCCAGGCCACGGAGTTGGCGTCGGGGGCGGGCCGGGCGTGGAGATCGTCCGGCGACAGGCCGTCCACGGCGGCGTGCACCTCTTCCTGGATCCGGCTGTACGCGTCGATGAGAACGTCCTTCGCATGCATGCCTCCCACCATAGGCACCGCGACGCCCGCCGCATCAGAAACAGGACACCGGCATCAGCGCTGCCGGTCCGGGCGCTCCAGCAGGTTCATCAGCGCCCGGGCCGCCGGGCTCGTGGCCTGGGACGGCGGCAGCATCGCGACCGTCTCGTACACCGTCTCGCCGGTGCCCTTCACGGGCAGCGCGGTGAGAGCCGCGCGCTTGTGCGCGAAGTGCCGGGGCACGACCGCGACGCCGAGCCCCTCCCCGACCAGGTCCAGGAGACTGTGCACGTCGTTGACCTCCAGGGCCACGGTCCGCCGTACGCACGCGGCGGCGAACACCTCGTCCGTGATGCGGCGCGGCCCCCAGTCCGGATGGAAGTCGACGAACGCCTCCCCGCCCAGTTCCTCCGGCGTCACCGCCCCCGCGAGGGCGAGCGGATGGCTCGGATGGCAGAGCGCGGTCATCGGCTCGCTGCTCAGGGGTTCGGACCGCAGCTGGTCGGAGTCCCCACGGGTGCGGATGGCGAAGGCCAGGTCGAGCCGCCCGGCGGTCACCTCGTCCGCGAGCGCCTCGGAACCCGCCTGGCGCAACCGGATCTCCACGTCCGGATGACGCCGCCGGAACGCGGCGAGCAGCCCGGGGACATCGACCCCTCCGATGCACTGCTCCGCGCCCAGCGAGAGCGTCCCGCGCAGCACGCCCTGTACGGCGGCCACGGCGTCGTGCGCCGCCCGCACCTGTGTCAGGATGCGTTCCGCCTCGCCCAGCAGCGCCCGCCCCGCCTCGGTGAGCGCCACCCGGCGGGTGGTCCGCACGAACAGCGGGGTCTGCAGCTCCCGCTCCAGCGCACGGATGGAGGCCGACAGGCCCGACTGGGACACCATCAGCCGTTCGGCGGCCCGGGTGAAGTGCTGGTCCTCCGCGACCGCGACGAAGTGCTGAAGATGGCGTAGCTCCATGATTGAGAAGCCTATCCGCTGAATTCCATCGGATTCTCCTGTTGGACCACTGCCCGCCTGCGGGGGAAGAGTGGGACCAGCAATGATCACATCCGCTGTGCCAACCCTTCTGGAGTCGCGTTGTACACCGCACACACCGACCGTTACGCGGACATGCCCTACCGACGCACCGGACGCAGCGGTCTGAAGCTCCCCGCGCTGTCGCTCGGCCTGTGGCACAACTTCGGCCCCGACCGTACGGTCGACACCCAGCGCGCCATCCTGCGCCGCGCCTTCGATCTCGGCGTCACCCACTTCGACCTGGCCAACAACTACGGCCCGCCGCCCGGTGCCGCCGAGTCCGCCCTGGGTGAGGCCCTCAAGGCCGACTTCGCCCCGTACCGCGACGAACTGGTGATCTCCACCAAGGCGGGCTACCTCATGTGGCCGGGCCCGTACGGCGAATGGGGCTCGCGCAAGTACCTGCTCTCCTCCCTCGACCAGAGCCTGACCCGCATGGGCCTGGACTACGTCGACATCTTCTACTCGCACCGCCCCGACCCTGAGACTCCGCTGGAAGAGACGATGGGCGCCCTGCACACGGCCGTCCAGCAGGGCAAGGCGCTCTACGTCGGCATCTCCAACTACTCGCCGGAGCAGACCCGCGAGGCCGCCCGCATCCTGGCCGACCTGGGCACCCCGCTGCTGATCCACCAGCCCCGGTACTCGATGCTCGACCGCCGCCCGGAGGAGACGGGCCTGCTGGACGCGCTGGACGAGCTCCAGGTCGGCTCCATCGTCTTCTCCCCGCTGGAGCAGGGCGTGCTCACCGGCCGTTACCTCGACGGCATCCCGGCGGACTCGCGGGCGGCGAGCGACAGCCCCTTCCTCAACTCCGACCGGATCACCGAGGACCTGGTGCAGCAGCTGCGCGCCCTCGACGGCATCGCCAAGTCCCGCGGCCAGAGCCTGGCCCAGCTGGCCCTGGCCTGGGTCCTGCGCGGCGGCCGGGTGACCTCCGCCCTGGTCGGCGCGAGCAGCCCGCGGCAGCTGGAGGACAGCGTCGCGGCCATCGCCAACCTGGAGTTCTCCGACGAGGAGCTGGCCCGGATCGACGCCATCATCAAGGCCTGATCTTTTCCCGGTCCTTCCTGGCTCCGTTATGAACGGAACCGCTCGGCCAGCCGTACTGTCACGGTGGCACCCTCTTCCTTTCCGATGGCCTTCCGGATCTCGGCCTTCACGGGGAGTTTGTGGGTGCCGTCGCCCAGCGCCATGAACGAGCTGCGGAAAGGCTGCCCGTCGATCGTCCCGCCGACCTTGACCAGGCCTCGGGTGCCGAAGAACGTGACGGATTCCGGCCAGACCAGGTAGGTCCAGCCGCCGGGTGCCGGGCTTTTTCGCAGTACTGCTGTGAATTCCTCGTCGATCTTGTCGACTTTTTCGCTGGTGGCCATGGGGCCCTCCATTTCCAGTGGTCTTCGCTCAAGAGACCACTGGGAAGCTGAAACTCATCGCGAATCCCATGATCTTCGAGAATCTCCGGGGATCCGGTCGCAGGAAAAGAGACTCTCCCGTCGGATTCCGGTCCATACCTGTCTTGAATATGCCAGGAGAATGCGTGGAGACTGGCTGGAAAGGCGTGGTGACAGAGTGTCAATAGTGAAGATACTCAACTGGTAGAACAGTGCACCACTGAGTGACCATCGAGTGACCAGCACCAATGTGTACAGCGAGTGAGTCGCAGGGAAAGCGAGGCACGGCCGGCGGGCGATCGGGGGAAAGATCGTGCACGACGAGTTCCTTTGCCATGTCACGGCGTACGGCGTCTGTGCGGGCCGACGTATCGGCGTACCGCTGGGTACCTATCGCGCGCCCACCCTGGCGCTGGCCCTGTGGTGGTTACGGGACCGCGCGAACTGGATCGCCGAACGGCTCGACCCGCAGCCCGACGAACCGTACTTCCCGCCGAACTCGCTCATCCCGGTGGCCGCCACCACACCCGACGTGCCCGGCCTGCTGCGCGCCTGGTCCATGGACCCGTACCAACAGGAGCTGGTCGCCGACGAGTTGGCGGCCGGCAGGCTCGTCCGGATCGCCACGTACGACGAGACCACCGAGTACGAACTGCTCGCCGAGTCCGTGGACGCGCTGCGGATGCAGCGGACCAACCCGGCACTGGTCGTACCGGTCGCCTAGCCGACGGGGCTTCCGGCCCCTGGGGCTGACCAGGCGTATATACGGACGAATCGCTAGAATTCTGGGCATGGTAGACCGCTCGGTCGCGCCGGCTGCGCCCGAACTCGTCCTGGAGACGGCGACGGGTTCCACGGTGATGAGCCCGGGCCACGACTATCACGTCGGACGCGACCCGCTCAGCGAGATCGTCATCGAAGACGCCCGGGTCTCGTGGCACCACGCGGTGCTCAGGCCCGAGGACGACCACTGGACGGTCGAGGACGAGAACAGCACCAACGGTACGTACGCCGACGGCCTGCGCGTCCGCGAACGGGACGTCGGACCCGGCAGCGTCCTGCGCTTCGGCAGCCCCGCCGACGGCCCGCGAGCCGTCCTCGTCACCCCGGCCCCGCCGGCCCGTGAACGCCCCTCGGCGGTCTCCATGCCGGCCATGACCGGCACCTTCCGGCAGCCCACCACCGTGCGGCCACTGTCCGCCCCTACCGTCCGCATCGGCCGCGCCCCAGACAACGACCTGGTCGTCGACGACCTCCTCGTCTCCCGGCGGCATGCCGAACTGCGCGCCCACCCGGACGGGACGTACGAGATCGTCGACCTAGGCAGCCACAACGGCACGTTTCTCAACGGCCGGCCCGTCGGCCGGGGAACTGTCACTCCCGGGGACATCGTCGGGGTCGGCCACTCCGCGTTCTGCCTGGTCGGCGACCAGCTCCAGGAGTACGTCGACACCGGCGAGGTCTCCCTCGACGTCCAGGAGCTCACCGTCGCCGTCGACCACGGCCGCAAGACGCTCCTGGAGGGCGTGTCCTTCCCGGTGGGGGAGAAGTGCCTGCTCGCGGTCGTCGGTCCCAGCGGCGCCGGCAAGTCCACCCTCCTCAACGCCCTGACCGGCCAGCGCCCCGCCGACCACGGCACGGTCCTGTACGACGGGCGCGACCTCTACCGCGACTACGCAGAACTGCGCCAGCGCATCGGCCTGGTCCCGCAGGACGACATCCTGCACGCCCAGCTGACCGTGCGCGGGGCTCTCACCTACGCCGCCGAACTGCGCTTTCCGCAGGACACCGCGAAGGCGGAGCGACGCGCACGCGTCGACGAGGTGGTGCGCGAACTCGGCCTGGAACAGCGGGTCCACCAGCCCGTGCACAGCCTCTCCGGCGGCCAGCGCAAGCGGGTCAGCGTGGCCCTGGAGCTGCTCACCAAACCGTCCCTGCTCTTCCTCGACGAACCGACCTCGGGCCTCGATCCGGGGATGGACCGCTCGGTGATGCACATGCTGCGCGGCCTCGCCGACGACGGCCGGACCGTCATCGTCGTCACCCACAGCGTGCTCAGCCTCGACGTCTGCGACCGGCTGCTCGTGCTCGCGCCCGGTGGCAAGGTCGCGTACTACGGGCCGCCCGAGGACACGCTCGCCTACTTCGGGTACGAGCAGTGGCCGGAGGCGTTCGAGGCCTTCGAACGTGACCAGGCACGGGACTGGGCGGGGGACTACCGTGCCTCGCCGTTCCACCGGCAGTACATCGTCAACTCGACCGCCCAGCCACGGCTGCCGAGGCCGGGCCCGGTCGACGCGGCCCCGCCACCGCCCAAGCCGCAGAGCTGGGGCGCCCAGCTGAGCACCCTGGTCCGCCGCTACACCGCCGCGCTGAGCGCCGACCGCACCTTCCTCGCCATCATGGTCGCGCTGCCGTTCGTCATGGGCGCGATGGCCCGGGCGCTGGCGGGCGGCAAGTTGACCCAGGAGACGGCGATGAACGCGCTGCTCATCCTGTGTGTCGGCGGCGTCCTGACGGGGGCGGCCAACGCCGTGCGCGAACTGGTCAAGGAACGCGTGATCTACCAGCGCGAACGGGCCGTCGGCCTGTCCAGATCGGCGTACCTGATGTCGAAGGTCGTGGTCCTCGGGACGATCACCGTCGCCCAGGCCGTCGTGCTGACCCTCGTCGCCCTCCTCGGCGTCGACCTCAACGCACCCGGAGGGAAAGGGGTGTTGATGCCACCCCTCGTGGAACTCACGGTCGCCGTCGCGCTGCTCTCCTTCACGGCGATGATGCTCGGCCTGCTGGTCTCGGCACTCGTCCGAAAGGAGGAGGTGACGATGCCGCTGCTCGTGCTCCTGGCCATCGTCCAGGTCGTGTTCTGCGGGGCCCTGCTCAAACTCGACGGCGTCCCCGGCATCGAACAGCTCTCCTGGCTGGTGCCCTCGCGGTGGGCGCTCGGCGCGATGGCGGGCACGATCGGACTGTCGCGGATCGTCCCGGGCGAACTGACCGCCGATCCGCTGTTCGAACACTCGGCCTGGGTCTGGCTGCTCAACGCGGGCATGCTGGTCGTGCTCTCGGTGGCGTTCGGGTACATGGTCCTGCGGCTGCTGCGGCGGCACGAACCGGCTGTCATGCGGAAGTAGAGGGGGTGGGTGAGATGACGTCCCCCGGATTCCGCATCTCCGGGTTCCGGCCCACGCACGTCGTCCCGCAGGACGGCCTGGCCACCTGGGAGGAGCCTGACCCGTCCCGGCCCACCGTGCCGCTCGACGCGCTGCTGCCGGTCGAGCTGGTCGAACGGCGTGGCGACTGGGGGCACGTCCGGTGCGCGAACGGCTGGTCCGCCTGGGTCGACGGGCGGCTCCTGGTCGCCGTACCGCAGGACCCGCCCGCCGCCGGCGCCCCGCTCGCCCGCACCGCCGACCCACGCCCACTGCTGGCCCGCGCGGAACAGGCGCTGGCCCGGTACCGCGGCGCCGTGGAGGAGCTGACCGGGGGCGCACTCGACGGGGAGTCGTTCCGGGACCGCACGCACGGACAGCGCATCGGGATCGTCGTCGACGGCGAGTCCGTGTGGCTGTACGACGCCGAGCACGAGCGCTGGGTGTACACCGACGGCACCCGGGTGAGCACGTACGCCGCCGACCGGGAACCCGCGACCTCCGCCCGGGAGCCGACCCAGGTGGTGCCCGACCTGGGTCACGCGCCCACCCAGATCGTCAGGGACGGCGGCATCGGCAGTGCAGACGGTGGCGGCTGATGGCGCGCGACCCGGACCACGACACGCGGTCGCACGCGGGACGACCCTCCGACCTGCTCGGGAAGCAGATCGCCGGCTACCGCGTCGAGGAGGAGATCGGCCGCGGTGGCATGGCCGTGGTCTACCGGGCCCGGGACCTGCGGCTCGACCGCACTGTCGCCCTGAAACTCCTCGCCCCCGAACTCGCCCGCAACGACACCTTCCGCAAACGCTTCACCCACGAGTCCCGGGTGGCCGCCGCGATCGACCATCCGCACATCGTCCCGGTCTTCGAGGCCGACGAGACGGACGGCATCCTCTACATCGCCATGCGGTACGTCGCCGGCAGCGACCTGCGTCATCTCCTCGACAACAAGGGCCCGTTGCCGCTCCCCGACGCCCTCCGCATCGCCGCCCAGGTGGCCTCGGCGCTCGACGCCGCCCACGACCACGGCCTGGTCCACCGGGACGTCAAACCCGGCAACATCCTGGTCGCCCGGGGCACCGACACCGACCACCCCGAGCACGTCTACCTCACCGACTTCGGCCTGACCAAGAAGTCGCTGTCACTCACCGGCTTCACGACCGTCGGCCAGTTCGTCGGCACCCTCGACTACGTGGCTCCCGAGCAGATCTCGGGGCGCCCGGTCGACGGCCGCTGCGACGTCTACGGCTTCGCCTGCGTCGTCCACGAGACCCTGACGGGCCGCCCGCCCTTCCAACGCGACGACGACATGGCCCTGTTGTGGGCCCACCAGTACGACCAGCCCCCGCCTGTGACCGAGCAGCGCCCCGAACTCCCCGCCGCCGTCGACCCGGTGTTCGCGAAGGCCCTCGCCAAGAGCCCCGACGACCGCTACGACTCCTGCCTCGACTTCGTCGCCGCCCTCCGCGCGGCCTCGACAGGAGCCGTGCACGCGGGCCACACACCCACGCAGATGGTCCGGTCGTCCGGGTCGGGCGAGGAAGGGCCACCGCGGCCACCGGTCTGGGCCCGCCCGGTGTTCACCCGGGAGGGCCACCGGCGGTCGGGGTAACCGGCCCTGGGCGACGTGCGGTTGGTCCTACGGCCGCCCGAGCCCGCCCAACGGCACCCGTCGCGCGGACACCTTCCGGTACGAGATGCGCCAGCCCCCGTCGACCCGCACCACCGTGTCGTCGTACGTCACCGAGCCGCAGTTGCCGTCGGCCATGACTCCCAGTCCCTTGGAGCGGGCGTGGACCTGGCCGTCGGTCGTCTCGGTGACGACCACGTTCGTGACGTGGTGGGCCACGGGATTCGCCGCGCCGAGGGCGAGTGCCGCGTCCGTGAGCGCGACGAGGCCGGTGACCCGGTCCTGGCCGAAGTCGGAGAGGTCGTACACCACGTCCGGGGTGAACACCTCCGCCGTGCGGTCGAGGTGTCCTTCGTCGACGAGGTGACCGTGCAGCGCGATCAACTCCGTGACGGCCAGCCGGTCTTCGACACTCAACGTACTGGGGCCACGCTCCCACGGTGTCGGACCCTCGACTAGCGGTTTTCGACCTCGCCCCGCCGGTGCACCAGCCGGGCCGGCAGCGCCCCCAGGAATCCGGTGACCAGCCCCCACAGCAACGCGAGGCCGAGCGCGCCCCACAGTCGGGGGCGTAGGAACAGGCTGCCGGAAAGGTTGCCGCCGAGGTCGCCGATGCCGAGCACGGACAGGCCGTAGCGGGCGGAGATCCGGCCGATCAGGCAGATCATCAGGACCGTCAGCGCGAGCGCGACCGCCATGTGCACGGCGTGCTGCCAGGCCCGCACCCGGGCCGGTGAACGCGCCGCCATCAGGAACGCCGCGGCAAGCAGCAGCACGACGTCGGCGACCAACAGCCACCACACCCTGCCGTCGTGCCCGGAGAGGGTGTTCAGGTTGAGCGCGGCGGTGTCGGAGGTGCGCAGCACCTCGTCGAGGACGTGCGGCATCGGCAGCCCGAAGGGACCGTCGACGCGCCCCTCCCAGGTGGCGCCCAGGCCGGTGGTGAGGGCGAGCCAGGTCACGTTCGGCATGCCCAGCAGCACCAGCGCGAGCGACTGCGCGGGCTCCCCGCGCGTCACCGCCACGACGAGCCCGATCACGGTCCCCAGGGCCACGAAGGCGAGCAGCAGCACGACCATGGCGTACGCGGCCGGGCGCACCGACTCCTGGAAGCGCAGCAGCCGCGCCGGCAGCGGGGCCCCGCGCGAGACCAGCAGGGCCAGCGCCAGTACCCCCGCGAGCCACAGCACGCCCGCGAGGAGTGTCAGCGGTACGTCCGCCGCGAAGCCGATTCTCGGTGCGGCGCCGAAGATGTCGCCGATGTCGGCGAGTGTTCCGTTGCCCAGCGAGACCGCGAAGGTCTGGCGGGCCGCGAACGCCAGACCGGCCAGGCCCAGCACCCACAGGACGGCGACGCGCGCGGCCCACCCGGCCAGCTCCGGCGCCCCGGCGACGGCCCGGTGCCGCAGCGGGCGCAGAAAGCCCGCGCCGGTCACCAGCGCCCCGACCAGGGTCACCGACAGCGGCATCACGGTGAGGTCGCCCGCTGTCTCGGCGAGGTCTCCGGCGTCGCCCGTGAGTTCGATGCTCCCGCCGACCGCCGTCACGACGGTTGCCGCGACGACGCGGGGGAACGCGCCGTCCGGTAGATCGCCCGCACCGGCAGCCCACAGCCCCAGCCCGGCGGCCAGCACCATGGCGCCCAGTGCGGCCAGCACCGCGGCCAGGGCCTGTGCCCAGCCGTGCCGGGAGGCGGTCCGCTCCTCGGCGAGGACCGGCACAGGAGCGGGGGTTCGCGTACTCACCCTGCCACGCTAAGCAGCACGCGGACGGTGCGCCTGTCGGGAGGAGCGAGAGCGTCCGCTTGCGGGTGACCCGGTACCAGGGCACACAATGGGCACGTTGTGGAAGAAAGCGGTAGAAATCGGGGTGGATGCCGCAGGAGCCCACGTCGGAAGAAGAGCCCGTGAGCATCGAACAGCCGTCCTCCGACCGCCCCACAGGACCGCCCTCCGGCCCCCTGTCGGGCCCCTCTCAGCCGCCCGCGGGGCCCCCGTCCCAGCCGCCGGCAGACGGCGGAGACAGGGGAGACGGGGGAGGGGGAGCAGGGGGCGCGGGCGGCGGGTCCGGCACGGGACCCGGGCCCGAGCGCGGACGGCCCTGGTGGAGGTCGGTGCCCCGTATCGCGGTGCTCGCCACCACGGTCCTGGCCGCCGTGGCCCTGATCGTCGTTCTCACCCGCTCCGACGGCACCTCAGACCGGGCGGGCGGCGAGATCTTCCTCCAGGCCGCGGACAAGTCGGGACCCGACCCCTTCACCGAGTCCACGGCCAGGGACAGCTCCGCCCCGCCGGCCGCCACCCCCACCGCCACGGCCTCGGCCTCGGAAACAGCCACCGCGAACGTCGTACGGCGCGTGGACGGCGGCGCGGCGGGCCTGTACGGCGGCACCCGCAAGGTCGCCAGCTGCGACGTGGAGAAGCAGATCAGGGTGCTCCGGGCGGCCCCCGCGAAGAACGGGGCGTTCGCGTCGGTCCTCGGCCTCCAGCCGGCCGGCGTCCCCGCGTATCTGCGCGCACTCACCCCCGTACAGCTCCGCATGGACACGCGCGTCACCAACCACGGCTACCGTGACGGCGCCGCCACCAGCTACCAGGCCGTCCTGCAGACCGGCACGGCCGTCCTCGTCGACGACCGGGGGCGGCCGCGCGTGCGCTGCGCCTGCGGCAACCCGCTTGCCGACCCGGTACGACAGCAGAGCACCCCGCGTCCCAGGGGCGACGCGTGGCCGTCGTACCGCACCTCGAACGTGGTTGTCGTGGCGCCCGCGACGACCGTCATCAACATTTTCGTGGTCTACGACCCCGACCGCGGCGACTGGTTCCACCGTCACCACGGCGACACGGGCAGGCACGACCAGAAGACCGACCCGCCGGTCGACCGGCCGAGCCCGTCGGTGAGTTCGTCAACACCCTCGACACCCTCGACAGCCTCCTCGGAGCCCACGTCCTCGGAGTCGACGTCCTCGGAGTCCCCATCCTCTGAGCCCCCGTCCTCTGAGCCCCCGTCCTCGGAGCCCGGCCTGCTGCAGCCGCAGTCACCGGTGCCGTGTGTGTCCTCGCCCGCCGCCTCGCCCGGGACGCCGGCATCGCCCGCGTCACCGGCCACCGTGAGCCCGCCGGCCGCACCGTGCCCGCCGACATCGAGCGCACCCTCCTCCTCGCCCCCGTCCTCGGCGGCCGGGTCGCCTCAGTCCCCACCCGATGACGACCTTTCCGGCACGACGCCCCAGCCTGCCTCCACCTCGCCGTCCTCCTGAGGTCCCCTCAGGGGTGAAGGCCACTTCGAAGGGGGGACTGCGACGCGCGGCTCGGGGTACGTGCAGTGGTGCGGCCGGGTACTGCCGGACCGGTCACCGAGAGAGAAACGCATGATCGACCACCTGGGCGGAGCAGTGACACCGACTGGTTTCGACAAGCCCGTCGAACCGCTGCGACGGGCGACGCACTACACCGGCGAGCCGGGCTGCATCGCGGAGGCACGCGCCTTCGCCGAGATCTTCCTCGAGCAGTTGAGGAAAGACTGGTGCGCTTCGGGCGACACCCGTGTGGACGGTGAACTGGTGCTGGTGGTCAGTGAGTTGGTGACCAACGCGGACCGGCACAGTCACGGCCCGTACGTCCTCGAACTGGAGGGCACGGACACCTCGGTGACGGTGTCCGTGTACGACAGCAGCGCCACCCTGCCCCTCCGCTACCCCAGGGACCCGGAGCGGATCGGCCGGCACGGCCTGGAGATCGTCCACGCACTCGCCACCGAGGTGACCGCCCGCCGGGTGCCGGTCGGCAAGTATGTCCGGGCCGTGCTGCCCCTCACCCAGTGAGCGAGCACCCAGTGAGCGAGGTGAGAGGCACCACGGTCCGGTCGACCGGTGAGTCAGGTGTAGTGAGACGGCGAGTCAGGCGTAGTCCAGCTCTCCGAGCATGCCCTCGCGCAACTGCGTGATGATGCGCTTGATCAGCCGGGAGACATGCATCTGCGAGCAGCCGAGCAGCTCGCCGATCTCCGCCTGGGTGGCCTCCTCGACGAACCGCAGATGGATGATCTCCCGGTCCCGGTCGCTGAGTTCGGCGAGCAGCGGGGCCAGCGACTGGAAGTCCTCGACCAGCCTCATCCCGTGCTCCTCGACCCCGATGAAGTCGGCCAGCACCGCCTCGCCGTCGTCGGGTCCGTCGCCGGTCAACGCGGCGTCGAGGGAGGCGGAGTTGTAGCCGTTGGAGGCGATCTGGCCCTCGACCACCTCGTCCTCGGACAGGTTCATCAGCGTGGCGAGTTCGGCGACCGTCGGATCGCGGTCCAGCCTGCTCGACAGTTCCTCGCGGGCCTTGGCCAGTTCGACGCGCAGCTCCTGGAGCCGGCGCGGTACGTGCACCGCCCAGGTCGTGTCGCGGAAGAACCGTTTGATCTCCCCGACGATGTAGGGCACCGCGAACGACGTGAACTCCACCTCGCGGGACAGCTCGAACCGGTCGATGGCCTTGATCAGGCCGATCATCCCGACCTGGACTATGTCCTCCATGTCGTCGCCGCGACCCCGGAAGCGCCCGGCGGCGAACCGCACGAGCGACATGTTCATCTCTATCAGGGTGTTGCGCGCGTACTGGTGTTCGTGTGTGCCCTCTTCGAGTTCGGACAGGCGCTGGAAGAACTGGCGGGACAGCTCGCGCGCGTCACGCGGGGCCACCTTTCGCGGTTCCGGGACTCCGGGCAGTGGGGCGTCACCCGTCCTGGTTCCGGCGGTGTCCACAACGACCTCTGCCTTCGACCGGATCATGGCGGTGTCCATTACCTGTTACCTCTCCCACGAAAACCTCGAGCTGCGGACGATGGAACGGTTCCCGACTGCGCGTACCCGATCGATCGCCGTGCATGCCACACATCGTGCTCCGTGCAAAGGACGGGCCGGACACGAGGTGGGAAAAGCCCGCAGAACCATGGGTGTTGACCTGGCACTAAGGATCCGCGGGCCGATCGCGGCGCCGACGTAGACACCGTGGGGCGATTGCGGTCCACAGCGCGGAGGATTGGCGTAGGGAACCCGGTGCGGAGAACCCGGTGCGGCGAGCTTCGTTGTTCGCTCAGGAGGCCCGGGGCGCCATGATCAGCTCATGGAGGTAGCGCTTGGTGATCCGGCCGCCGTACCGCGTCTCGAGCAGGTCCCGGATGCAGGTGAGCAGGCCGTGACGTGAGGGTGCGTCGAGTGCGCGGTGGTTCGAGTAGGTGAGCAGGACGTCGATGTACTCGTCGACGGAGTACGCGATGTCCCGGGCATGGCGCCGGACGGTGATCTGGTCGAAGTGCTCGGAGTGCGCCAACTCGCCGGTGTCCGTGGCCGTGTCGGCCTCGTCGACCTGTTGCAGGTCGGGCGGCGTGGCGGGGTCCCACTGCTCGTAGCAGCGCTGTACCCGCTCGAAGAAGTCGACGGTGCCGCCCTTGACATGGTGGGTGGTGACGAGCGCGAGCAGCCCGCCCGGCCGGAGGGCCTGAGCCATCCTGGGCAGCCGTACCGCCGGGTCGAGCCAGTGGAAAGCGGTAGCGCAGACGACCAGGTCGAACGGTTCGGGTGGCAGCGGCCAGTGTTCGAAGTCGGCGACCGTCACCGCCGCGAGCGGGAATCCCCGCAGGTTGTGCCGGGCCACGGCCGCCATGGACGGACCCAGTTCGACGGCAGTGAGCCGACACCCCGACGTGGCCAGCGGGACGGTGAGTTGGCCCGTACCCGGGGCGACCTCCAGGACTCGGCTGCCCGGGCCGAGACCGGCCGCGCGGGCCAGATCGTCCACGAGGGCCTGCGGATACCGGGGGCGTGCCCGGTCGTACAGTTCCGCCGCCTCGTTGAAGGTGTCACGCAGCATGTCGCCCTTCACCCCATTCGTCGTTCGTCCTGCCGTGGTGATTCCACCCAGGGCAGAATGCCGATCCCTTCCCCTGGAAGCGATGGCTTTTAGGCTGAGGGAGTGAGCAATCAAGCGCCGAACCAGGCCCGGGTGATCCCGCTGCGTCCGAAAACCATGCCGGCACCGGCTCCCGCCACCCCGGTGGCCCCGGCGGTGCCCGCCCCCAGGGAACCGCTCTTCCGGGACCTGGTCGGCGACGTCCTGCGCCGCGAGCGGCTCGCCCAGGAACGCACCCTCAAGGATGTGGCGGACGCGGCCAGGATCTCCATGCCGTACCTGTCCGAGCTGGAGCGGGGCCGCAAGGAAGCCTCCTCGGAGGTCCTCGCGGCAGCCGCCCATGCTCTCGGCCTGGGCCTGGGAGACCTGTTGTCCCTGGCCCAGAGCGAGCTGACGCGGCACACCATAAGCCGTACCCGCGCGCGTACGACGACCTCCGCGCCGTACAACGGGCTCTGCCTGGTCGCCTAGCAGGCATGCAGGCAGGCGCGAGCCCGTCGGACGTGCTCCGTCAGACGCCGGCGAGGCGGCGGCTCACCACCTCGTCTGCCAGGCCGTACGCCACCGCCTCCGCCGCGGTGAACACCTTGTCGCGGTCCATGTCCGCGCGCAGCGTCATCACGTCGTGATGCGTGTGCCGGGAGAGCACCTCCTCGACCTGCGCGCGGATGCGGACCATCTCCCTTGCCTGGACGGCCAGGTCGGAGACCATGCCCCGGTGACCGCTGCTCGCCGGCTGGCCCAGCAGCACCCGCGCGTGTTCGAGTACGAATCGACGCCCGGGATCGCCCCCGGCCAGCAGCACCGCCGCGGTCGAGGCCGCCTGCCCGACACAGAAAGTCGAGATCGGCGCCTGTACGTAGGTCATGGTGTCGTAGATCGCCATGAGCGAGGTGAACGAGCCGCCGGGCGAGTTGATGTAGATCGCGATCTCCTGCTCCGGTGACGACGACTCCAGATGCAGGAGTTGCGCGATCACGACGTTGGCCACGCCGTCGTCGATCTCGGTGCCGAGAAAGATGATCCGCTCGGACAGCAGCCGGCTGAACACGTCGTACGACCGCTCGCCCTGCGGGGTGCGCTCGACGACGTTCGGAATCGTGTACGTCCCCATGTCAGAGCCCCATCCGTCGTCGTGAGGCGGCAGGGCGTACGTCGGTCAGCGAGTCGACCACCCGGTCCACCAGGCCGTACTCCTTGGCCTGTTCGGCCGTGAACCAGCGGTCGCGGTCGCCGTCCCGCGAGATCGTCTCCTCGCTCTGGCCGGTGTGCTGGGCGGTGATCCGCTCGACGGTCCGCTTCGTGAACTCCAGGTTCTCCGCCTGGATCTCGATGTCGGAGGTGGTGCCGCCGATACCGGCCGACGGCTGGTGCATCATGATCCGCGCGTTCGGCAGCGCGTACCTCTTGCCGGCCGAGCCCACGCTGAGCAGGAACTGGCCCATGCTGGCCGCGAATCCCATGGTGAGCGTGGACACGTCGTTCGGGATCAGCTGCATGGTGTCGTAGATGGCGAGGCCCGCCGTCACGGAGCCGCCGGGGCTGTTGATGTACAGACTGATGTCGGTGCGCGGGTCCTCCGCGGACAGCAGAAGCAGCTGGGCGCAGATCCGGTTCGCCGAGACCTCGTCGACCTGCGTACCGAGGAACACGATGCGCTGGGCGAGCAGTTGGGCGGCCAGATGGTCGTCGAACCGGGAGGCAGGCGTGTCGCCCTCCTCGGCCCGGGGCAGCAGCGCCGGCCAGGGGCCGGTCGCGGTGAGTGGGGACATCGGGGCTCCTCGTCGAGTCGTGGGTTGTGGGTCGTACGGCGGATGGTGCCGCACTCCCACTCTCGGCCCGACTCGACGCCTGCGGCCGGTTTCTCGGCCCGCAGCAGATTCGCTGACGGCAGAGGCGCCGGTAGCGCGGCGGGCGGCGGTGTTGTCGGGGCCGGGCGGGCTGGTGTGCCGAGCGCGGGCCCGACGGTCCGTCGGGCCCGGCCGGGTGAGGCGGCCGGCGCCGCCGGATTCGGCAGACCCCGGACCGTGGATGTCCACCCGCGGGAGAATCCGCCGCCCAGCGTTTACGGGTCAGCCTCTGCGGCCGCCGCGCAGTCCCAGCCGCTCCGCCGGGAAGCGTTCACGGAAGCCGCGGTCGTGCGAGACCGCGACCACCGCCCCCGGGTACGCCGCGAGGGCCGCCTCCAGGTCCTCGATCAGGTCGAGCGCTATGTGGTTCGTCGGCTCGTCGAGTACGAGAAGGTCGACGGGCCGGGTCACCAGCCTCGCGATCTGCAACCGCCGTTGCTGCCCCACGGACAGCGCCGTGACCGGTACGTGCAGATCCTCCTCCCGGAACAGCCCCAGCGTCAGGAGCTCATCCGCGTACTCCTCCGCCAGCCCGGGCCGCCCGGACGCGAAGGCGGTGAGCAGCGGGAGCCGCGTGGAGCGCGCGGGCAGCTCCTGGGCCAGGTACCCGACTCGAGCCGGACGGCGTACCGTGCCCGTATCCGGCTCCAGGTCGCCCGCCAGGACACGCAGCAGGGTCGTCTTGCCCGCCCCGTTCTCGCCCGTGACCAGCAGCCGTTGCCCGGGCTCGATCGCCAGCAGCCCGTCCAGACGCAGCCGCTCGCCGACGCTCACGCCGTCGAGCTCGGCAAGCGGGCCCGCGACAGGATGTGCGTCGCCCGCCGCCGACAGTGCCGCCGTGAACCGCAGCGATTCGGGCGGCGCCGCCACCGGATTGCGCCGCAGATGGGCCAACCGCTCCCGGATCGAGCGCACCTGCCCGCCGAGCTTTGCCTCATGCGAGCGGCGATGCTTGCCGAAGCCCTGCCGCGGGTCCTTGCCGGTACCGCCCAGCCGCCTGCCGGCGGCTTCGAGCAGCTCCTCGGTACGGGCCACCTCCTGGAGCCAGTCCGCGAATTCCTGCTTCGCTCGGCGTCGGGCGGCGGCCTTCGCGGCGCGGTAGCCCGCCCAGCCGTCGCCGTACCGGTGCACCGTGCGCGCATCCCGGTCGACTTCAAGGATCGTGGTGGCCACGCGCTCCAGGAAGCCGCGGTCATGGGTGACCGCGACAACGGTGCCTCGGTGCGCGCGCAGGTGCTCCTCCAGCCAGCGCACGGCCGCCGCGTCAAGATGGTTCGTAGGCTCGTCGAGCAGCAGTAACTCGGGGGAGGCGGCCAGCACGCAGGCCAGTGCGAGCCGCGACTGCTCGCCGCCGGAGAGCGAGCCGAGCACGCGGTCGCGGGTGATCCCGGCGAGCCCGAGTCCGTGCATGGCGGCATCCACGCGGGCGTCCGCCTCGTAGCCGCCGTGTTCCTCGTACACGATCAGCAGCTCGCCGTACGCGGCGAGTTCCCCCTCCGACGCCTCGCCGAGGCGCTCCTCCGCCATGCGCAAGCGGCGCTCCATGCCGCGCAGTTCGGCCAGCGCGAGATCGACAGCGTCCTGTACGGTGCACGCCGGGTCGAGGTCGAGGGTCTGGGCGAGATGTCCGGTGCCGCCGGGGAAGCTGACGGTGATCTCCCCGGCGTCCGGCGTCTCGGCCGCGGCCAGCAGCCGCAGCAAGGTGGACTTGCCGGAGCCGTTCTCGCCGATGACTGCCGCCCTTTCACCCGGGCGGACGGTGAAACGGACCTGGTCGAGAACGGTCCGGGTGCCGTAGGACTTGGTGACGTCTGTGACCGACAGCTGCGCCACGGCAGTGGGCACAGCGGTATGGGCGCGTTCGCGCATATGGCTTTCCTTGGGAATGCGAAGGGTCTGCGGGCAGCAGAAACGGCGGCGTCGGCCGTGCCCGGACTCAGAGAAAGTAGAAGAAAGCCATGCCCTCACCATAGCAAGACGATACGTCTCGCCTCTACTCGTTTGCGCCGCGAAGTCCGTGCCTCATAGAAGGACGGGACGGGACGGGACGGGACGGCTCGGGACGGGACGGGGCGGGTCGGGGCGGGAGCGCGAGGCCGTGGGTCAGGACAGTTCAGGCGCCGGGGACGGCGCGGAGGCGAGGGGGCCGGCGGTCTCCCAGGCGAATCCGTCCGGATCGGTGAAGGGGCCGGCGGTGCTGCCGAGGGCGATGCGGTGAGAGCCGGTGCCGTCGGCGGGGACGCCGAGATCCTTCGCCAGGCCCCGCCGCTTGTACAGCGCGAGCTTGACGGGGCTGGACTCGCCGGAGGTGAACTCGGCGTACTTGCCGCCGAAGCTTCTGGCCACGGTCAGGCCCCGGCCGACGTAGAACTGCTTGCTGGCCTTCACGTCCTCGACACCGAGCAGAAGGACGATCTCGTCGATGTCGTGGGTGGCCGGGCCGGTGTCCTTCTTCGCCGAGGTCGCGACCTTCCAGATCGTCCCGTCCGGGGCCTGGACGACGCCGCCGTAGCCCCACAGTGACTTCGCGGCGGGCTTCAGCACTGTGGCGCCGGCGTCCACTGCCGCGCCCAGGAAGCTGTCGACAGTGGCCGGCTGGGACACTGTGAGCGCCAGGGTGAAGCCGCGGAATCCGGTGGAGTGTGCCTCGGACGCCCTCAGGTGTATGTGCGTGTCCACTCCGAAGGCGGAGTAGAAGCGGTGGGCGGCCTCGGGGTCTGCCACCTCGAGGGTGACGGATGCGATGGACGTGGTGGATGCGGTGGAAGCGGTGATTGCCATGGCCATCACGCTAGGGGGTGCTCGGCGGCCGGGGCTTCTCGATTCCTGACCGGTCTTGTCACCTGCTTCGCCACACACGCCGGCATCCCCTCCACCGTGATCGCAGCACCCGCAGCACCCGCAGCACCCGCAGGGTCGCCCGCCGTATCCGCCATCTCCGCCGCCTGGCGCCGGAAGGCCCCGGGCGGCATGCCGACCAACTCCGTGAAGCGGGTGGTGAACGTGCCCAACGACGCACAGCCGACCGCGAAGCAGATCTCGGTGACGCTGAGATCGCCCCGCCGCAGCAGTGCTGTCGCGCGCTCGATGCGACGCGTCATGAGGTACGAGTACGGCGACTCACCGTAGGCGGCCCGAAACTGACGGCTGAGATGCCCGGCGGACATGTTCACACCCCGGGCGAGCGCCTCCACGTTCAGTGGCTGCGCGTACTCCCTGTCGATCCGGTCGCGGACGCGGCGCAACCGCGCGAGATCAGCCAGACGCTGCGCCTCGACGCGTGCACGCCGCCACTCGGGCTGACACATGAGAACACTCCCCCTTTTTTTCGTCCGGTGATGACTTGCGGGTGCTCGCGATGCAGGCCCGTACGGCCGTATCGGCGCCCGCGCGGTTCAGCGAAGCTCCTGGATACGGATCAGGTTGCCCGCAGGGTCGCGGATCGCGCAGTCGCGAATGCCGTACGGCTGCTCGGTCGGCTCCTGGACGACCTCGGTATCGCCGGCCTGCACCTTCTCGAACGTGGCATCGAGGTCCCGGGTGGCCAGCAGGATCCAACCGTAGGTGCCCTTGGCCATCATCTCGGTGATGGTGCGGCGCTCGTCCTCCGTCACTCCCGGATCAGCGGCCGGCGGTGCCAGAAGGATCGATGTGTCGGGCTGACCGGCAGGGCCGACCGTGATCCAGCGCATCCTGCCCTGCCCGACGTCGCTGCGGACCTCGAAGCCGAGGACCTCGCGGTAGAAGGCGAGCGACGCATCCGGGTCGTCGTGCGGGAGAGACGTCGTGTGAATCGTGATGTCCATGGCGGGTAGGTTATGGCGGCTCCACGGTCCGCGCTTCTCGATTGCTGACCGATGTTCCTCAATCCCAGGTCAAACGACGATGGAAGGAATGGCCGCCCACAGCAGCGGCGAGTGCTCGATCCCGCCGCCGGCCCGCCAGCGGTCGAGTCGGTCGCGCTGCCAGCGGCCGAGCCGTTCCACGGGGTCGGGGTCTTCGTGGGCGGTGTCGACGGCGACGATCGCTTCGGTCAGCGGGCGTACGGACTTGGGCAGGCCCGCCAGCTGGTGGAAGGCGAAGTTGGTCGGCAGCACCCAGCGGGTGGCGGTGACGAGTTCGGCACCGTTGTGGATCATCGCCGTCGCGAGGCCGAACGACTCGGCGAAGCGGAGGTCGCCGCCGCTCTCGCAGCCGATGAGCGCGACACGCGGCGGCGCGGGCCACAGCCCTGCCCCCGGCTCGCCGTCGGCGCGCAGAGGCAGCGTGCCCAGCAGGAGGTCCTTGGCCGACAACGGGCGATGGCCGCGGACCGGGTCGGCCAGGTCGGCGGTTCCCGGATCGCAGCACAGATGGAGTGTGCCGTCCTCGCTCTGCCCGCCCTCGACCGGCGCGCCGCTCACATGTCCGACGTACAGAAGTCTGCGGGCCCCCTTGCGGAGCACATCGCTCAGCCAGTCCCGATCCAGGTCGGTGCGGCGGAACGCCTCCACCGGGGTGGAGACGGACGGCACGACGGCACCCGCGTCAAGACGCCCCTGCACGAAGGACAGCAGCTCCGGGTCCGATCCGGGCGGCCCCAGCGATGTACTCCTGCAGCGCGACACGCCCGGGTCCCTGCGCCGCCATCCGCACCTTCGGCGGCGGCGCGACACGCAGGCCGGCGGAGGCGGCGGCCTCCGCGGCCACACCGCCGAGGGTCATCGGGCCGTCGGCGCGCGCGTACGTCTTCATGGCCGCGCTCGGAAAGACCGATCCGGCGTCTTCGACGGACCCTGGGGGAGAGGTACGTGGCGCCGAGGGCGGCGTACGGTCCAGCGCCAGCAGGGCGCCCGCGCTGCGCTGTTCCACCAGTTCGAAGAGCAGCCCCTGGTCCTGGCGGCGTACGGCAAGACGGAAGGCCAACTCCATCGCCTCGTCCGCGAGTTGGAGCCACTGATGGCGAGCGTGGGCGGTGGTGAAGTCGTAGCGCGCCGCCTGAAGGGTCAGTGCGGCGGGAAGCGCGAGGGAGAGCGCGTTGTCGACGGACCGCCTCTCGTGGACGCCGTGGTCGGTCCGGTTCAGGTTGTCCTCAAGGGTTCTCGCGAGCATGAGGTCGACCTGTGCGCACCGCTCGTACACCTCCCGCGCCTGGTAGACGTCGCGGGCCCCTTGGGCCAGCCGCTTCATCTCGGTGATGTCGCCCTGGTCGTAGGCGAGTTGGGCACCCAACAGTATGGTGTCGGCGGCCGCGATCGAGGCGCCGAGTTCCTCGAACGGGGCGAGGCTCGCAGCCATCAGGTCGCCCGCGCCGACGCTGTCGCCGCGCCGGCCGGCGAGGAAGGCGCGGGCCTGTTCGCAGACCGCCAGGTCTCCGAACCACTGTTGCCGCTCGAAGAACGCGGACGCCTCGGCGAACAGCCGCTCCGCGAGGTCGAGTTCACCCCGTTTGCCGTGAACTCGCGGTGCGCTACCCGCGGGCGGCCGGACCGGTTCCGCGTCGTGGACGACACCGGGGACGAGAAGAACGGTCGGGTCGTCCCGAACTGCACGGTCGCCCTGCTCCTGGTCGGCCTGGTCGTCCAGGCGACCGTCGCCTGGGGCTACCCGTGGGCGCTGCTCGGCTTCGGCGCCCTGCTCACAGTACGCACGGTGACAGGCGGCGACCTCCGCACGGTGCGTACCCGTGACGCCCTGCTGTCCTCGGCCGTCGCCGTCCCGGCGGGAGTCGTGGCCGTCACCAAGGACGTGTACAAGGACGGGGAGGGCAGCGAGATCGTCAATCACGCCCCCGTCGTCACCTTCACCACCCGCGAGGGCACCCACGTCACCGTCCTCTCACGTGACGGCATCCCTGACCCCAGTCGGTCCCTCGGGCGCGACCTCACCCTCCACTACGCCCCCGACGACCTGACGGTCCACACCCCGGACCTCGCAGCTGAGCGACGTGACCACGAGGCGACCATCGGCATGATCGTCATCCTGCTGATCGCCGGAGTGGCGGCGGTCGTGGCCGGCGCGGTCAACCTGTGACAGGCACCCCGGTCCCGGTCCCAGTCCCCCAACAAAAAATAATTTCGGCGAATTCGGCCGGCGATGTCGAGAACCCGTGGCTGGCTTCGTCTCCGTAGTGAACGCGACCAGAATGGGTCGCAGCCGCACGGAGGAGAACCATCATGGCCAAGTACCTGCTTCTGAAGCACTACCGCGGCGCCCCCGCTGCGGTGAACGACATCCCCATGGACAAGTGGACGCCGCAGGAGATCTCGGACCACGTGCAGTACATGCGGGACTTCGCGGCCCGCCTCGAAGGAACCGGCGAGTTCGTCGACGGCCAGGCGCTCGCCCCCGAGGGGACGTGGGTCAAGTACGACGGCGAGGGGCGCCCGCCGGTCACCGACGGCCCGTTCGCCGAGACCAAGGACCTCATCGCCGGCTGGATGATCATCGACGTCGACAGCTACGAACGCGCCGTCGAGCTGGCCGGGCAACTGTCGGCGGCCCCCGGAGCGGGCGGCAGGCCGATCCACGAGTGGCTGGAGCTGCGCCCGTTCCTGGCCGAGCCGCCCACCATCACGGAGTGACCACTCAGGTGCCCCAGATCAACGAGGCCCTGCTCCGCAGCCTCACCCCGAGCGTGCTCGCCGTCCTCGTCCGCCGCGGAGCCGACTTCGCGGCGGCCGAGGACGCCGTACAGGACGCCCTCGTCGAGGCGGTCCGCGTCTGGCCGGCCGATGCGCCACGGGATGCGAAGGGCTGGCTGGTCACCGTGGCCTGGCGGCGGTTCCTCGACGCGACCCGCGCGGACACCGCCCGCCGCCGGCGTGAGGACCGCCTCGACGAGGAGCCGGCGCCAGGGCCCGCCCCCGCGGCGGACGACACCCTCCAGCTGTACTTCCTGTGCGCGCACCCGTCGCTGACGCCATCGTCCGCGGTCGCGCTCACCCTGCGCGCCGTGGGCGGGCTGACCACCCGCCAGATCGCCGAGGCCTACCTGGTGCCCGAGGCGACCATGGCCCAGCGCATCAGCCGGGCCAAACGCACCGTGGCCGGCGTGCGCTTCGAGACGCCCGGCGATGTCGCCACCGTCCTGCGCGTCCTCTACCTCGTCTTCAACGAGGGCTACTCCGGCGACCTCGACCTCGCCGCCGAGGCCATCCGCCTCACCCGCCAGCTCGCGGCCGCCATCGACCACCCCGAGGTGGCGGGACTGCTCGCCCTCATGCTGCTCCACCACGCCCGCCGCACCGCCCGCACCGCGCCCGACGGCAGCCTCGTCCCGCTCGCCGAGCAGGACCGCAGCCGATGGGACACGACCGCGATCGCCGAGGGCATCACCATCCTCCAGGTGGCCCTCGCCCGTGACCGGCTGGGCGAGTTCCAGGCCCAGGCCGCCGTCGCAGCCCTCCACGCCGACGCGTACACCGCCGAGGAGACCGACTGGGTGCAGATCGTCGAGTGGTACGACGAACTCGTACGCCTGACCGACAGCCCCGTCGTCCGGCTCAACCGCGCGGTCGCCGTCGGCGAGGCCGACGGACCGCGCGCCGGTCTGGCCGCGCTCGCGGCACTGAACGAGTCACTGCCCCGCCACACCGCGGTCGCGGCCTACCTCCACGAGCGCGACGGCGACCTGGCGTCAGCGGCACGTCTGTACGTCGAGGCGGCCCAGAAAGCCCCCAACCTCGCCGAACGCGACCACCTCACCCGCCAGGCGGCCCGGCTCAACGCCCGCGGGCGTTGAGCCGGAAGAACTCGGCGCGGCTCTGCCGCTGAGTCCGCCGCACGCCGGGCGTGCGGGGGTGGAGCGCGGTCATGTGCTGCCTCTGTGCGCTCTTCGCCGGCGGCCACTCCGGCGGGACGATGCTCGGGCACACACAGAGCTGGACACAGGGGGCGGGAAAATGACGGTAGTGATGTCGATGAGCTGGGCCGGGGTCAGCCCTGAGCAGTACGACATGGTGCGGGACACGGTCGGCTGGGAGGAGGTCGCCCCGGGCGGCGGTGAAGTGCACGTGGCCTGGTTCGACGCCCAAGGGCTGCATGTGATCGACGTCTGGGAGTCGGAGCAGGCCTTCGAGACCTTCTTCGCCCAGCGACTGGCACCCGCGATCGAGAAGGCCGGCATCGAAGGCGCCCCGACCACCGGCTTCAGCCCCCTGTACAGGCGTTTCATCGCCCCTGGGGTCACCGGCGCCGCCTGACGGCAGGCAGTCGTCTCCGGGACGGTCACAGCCGCCCCGGAGCTGTCGCCTCAGGACCCGGGCCCGGGATCCGGACGTACGGCGGACTCGATCCCGGCGCGTGCCGCTTCCAGCTGGGCGGCGAAGGCGATACCGAGGAACAGGGCGACGCCAGTGACGTTGGCCCACAGCAGCAGGGCGACGAACGCGGTGAGCGGCCCGTACACGGCTCCGAACGCATCGCTCTTGCTGACGTACAGCGACAGCAGCCAGGTGGCCGAGACCCACAGGACGAGATGGACCGCGCTGCCGAACGCGAGCCAGGTGTAGCCCGGTTGGCTGCGGCGCGGCGACCAGCGGAAGATCACGGCGGAGGCGATCCACGCCAGCGCCAGTCCCACCGGGACTTCAAGGGCGCCCCACCAGCGGTCGTTGCC
The DNA here is from genome assembly GCF_036345175.1 of Streptomyces sp. NBC_00576. Classification (NCBI taxonomy): domain Bacteria; kingdom Bacillati; phylum Actinomycetota; class Actinomycetes; order Kitasatosporales; family Streptomycetaceae; genus Streptomyces; species Streptomyces sp. NBC_00576. The sequence goes on from NZ_CP107780.1 coordinate 10,438,940, forward strand.
GCCGGCGGAGCCCAGGGTCCGCGCGACGGCGTCTCCGACCGCCTCACCGCCCACGAGCACCACGAACCCGAGCACCATGGGCAGGCCGCCCGCCATCGACAGCAGCAGCGCACGACCGTACTTACTGGCGAAGGGGCGGTCGCGCTCGATGCCGTAGATGCGGTTGGCACCTCGCTCGATCTGGCTCATCGCCGACGTGAGGTTCAGTACGGCGAAGGCGAGCCCCAGCCACAGTGCGAGGGTGCTCCAGACACCACCCTGGGCGCTGCGCCGCGTCCCGGCGAACGCCTCGTCGAGCACGCCGGCGCCGGCACCGGGGACGATGTCGCCGAGAGCACCTTCGACGACCCGGCCCACCGACTCGGTGTCCACGGACGTGGCAAGGCCCACCAGAGCCAGGCTGAGGGGAACCAGTCCGAGCACGATCTGGAATGCCAGGGCACGTGCGTTGGTGAAGCCGTCGGCGTAGCGGAAGCGGGCGAACGAGTCCATCAGTAGCGGGACGCCGCCGTAGCGCCGCAGTGCGGTGAACGCCTCGTCCCCGGAGAGCTCCTCTCCGATCATGTCCCTGGTCTGCGGGACGTGGACGGCGGTTCCCATCGCGTACCGGTTCCCTCCACTTGACCGGGGCCCGACCCCCGCGTATGCCCTGTTGGCCTGCCTGCGAACGGCCGGTTCACCGGCCGTCACCGTTGGACGTTCCGCATGAGACTACCGATCGAGGTGACTCCGAGGTCCTGCCGGGTACCCGGCAGGACCACCCCCGCCCGCTGCCGTGGGGACGAGCCCGAAGGAGTTCATGATCATGGCGGACGTATCCAGTACCGGCCCCGCTCCCGGCGATGACGGGAGGGTGCTCACCAACCGGCAGGGCATCCGGTCCACGACAACCAGAACCAGCGCACGGTCGGTGCCCGGGGCCCCGCCACGCTGGAGAACTACCAGTTCCTGGAGAAGATCAGCCACTTCGACCGGGAGCGCATCCCCGAGCGTGTCGTGCACGCCCGGGGCGTCCTGGCATACGGCTATTTCGAGGCTTACGGCAGCTGGGGCGACGAACGGCACGTCGTGACGCGGTAAGGACCCGAGCGGCAGGATCTGCAATATGCGCGATGCGCTCATTTGTGATGATATCGATCCAGAGGTGCATATCTGAGCTTACGTGTGGGTGCCCGGGGAACTCGGGGCCTGTCACAGCCGCTGCAGCCTCCCGGTGGGGGACCGCACTCCCGGGACGGAAGGCATTGAGGCCCTCAAGGAGTTGACCGTGAGTATCTGCATCGGAGTGGAAGAAGAGTTCCACGTTCTGGAGGTAGAGAGCGGCCTGCTCGTGCCGCGTGCCGATCCGGTCCTTCGACGGCTGCCTCGGCGGACCTTCACCAGTGAACTTCACCGGTCCATCGTGGAATCGAACAGCGGGGTGCACGCGTCCCTGCACGACCTGTACGCCGATCTCGCCGGAACGAGACAGCGGCTCGACGCGGCCGCCGCCTCGCTGGGGCTCGCCGCGGTGGCCGCGGGTACGGCGCCCCTCGCACCCGCCTCCTCCGGCCCCCCCACCGCAGAGGCGCGCTATCGCCACATGGTCGAGGAATACCGTCAGGTCGCCGACGAGCAGCTCATCTGCGGAGCCCAGGTCCACGTGGACATACCCGACCGCGACACCGCGGTACGGGTGATGTGCGAGGTCTCGCCCTGGCTGCCCGTGCTCCTGGCGCTGTCCGCCAGCTCACCGTTCTGGCAGGGCACCGACACCGGCTACGCGAGCTGGCGCACGATGCTCTGGCAGCGCTGGCCCACCGCCGGCCCGATCGGCTGCTTCCCGAGCGCGACCGAGTACGACGCCGCGGTGCGCGACCTGGTCCGGGCCGGGATCATCAGCGACGCCGGGATGATCTATTACGACATACGTCCCTCCGCGCATCTACGCACCCTGGAACTGCGGATCTGCGACGCCTGCCCGCGTGCGGAGACCGTCGTGCTCATCGCCGGACTGTTCCGCGCACTGGTGACCGAGGCCCGTGAGCGGCTGCGCCAGGACGACGCGCCCTGCCCGGGCCGACACGAGTGGCTGCGCGGCGCCGCCTGGCGGGCCGCACGATCCGGCCTGGAGGGCACCCTGGTGGACCCCGCGACGCACCGGGAACTGCCCGCGCCGCAGGTCGTCCGGAAGCTGCTGACACGGCTGCGCCCCGCACTCGAGGCCCACGGGGACTGGCCGACCGTGAGGGCGCTGACGGACGAGGCCCTCGCCGAGGGCAGCGCCGCCGCCCGGATACGGCGTGCGGCGCAGGAAGAGGATCTACTGGCCTGTGTCGACCTGCTGATCGCCGAAACCCGCGGCGAACGCAGAAACCGCACGTCACCATCGCTCGGCCGCGTCGACCCTCCGAACGTCGGCGCGGACGTGCAAGGCCCGCCGTTCGGCTCCGGGGCACCGGAGGTCATCGGCCGCTGACATGCCAGTGAACGTCATGAGGCCGGCACAGCCCGTGGTCACCACGGCTGCCGTACCACGCCCTGTCTCTCACCCATCTGGTCAGGAGATGTTTCGTCATGTCCAGCGACATCGCCCTAATCGTGCGCCGAAAACGCGCCCCGGCCCTTGCGTCGCGTCGCGCGGCCGCCGGTGTACGGAAGGGAGGCGGTAAGTCATGTGCGGTCTGAGCGGGGAGATCCGCTTCGACGGCCGGCGACCCGACCTCGCCGCCGTCGAGCGTATGAGCGACAGGCTGGCCGCCCGCGGCCCCGACGGACAGGGCATCCGGACGCGGGGCGCGGTCGCACTGGGGCATCGCCGCCTGAAGATCATCGATCTGTCGGAACACGGAGCACAGCCGATGACCGACGTCCGGGGACAGCTCACCGGCGTCTTCAACGGCTGCGTGTACAACTACCAGGAGCTGCGCGAAGAGCTCCGAGAGCTGGGTCACCGCTTCGAGTCGACGTCCGACACCGAGGTGGTGCTGAAGGGCTACCAGCAGTGGGGAACCGCCTGCGTCGAACACTTCTACGGCATGTTCGCCTTCGCCATCGTGGAGCACCGCACCGGCCGGCTGGTCCTGGGCCGTGACCGGCTCGGGATCAAGCCCCTGTATCTGGCACGGACGCCGGGGCGGCTGCGGTTCGCCTCCTCGCTGCCGGCCCTTCTCGCCGCCGGGGACGTGGACACCTCCCTCGATCCGGTGGCCCTTCACCAGTACCTGAGCTGGCACGCCACGGTGGCGGCGCCGCGCACCGTCCTCAACGGCGTCCGCAAGCTGCCACCGGCCACCGTGCGAGTCGTGGAGCCGGACGGCACCCAGAGCGACCACTGCTACTGGCAGCCGTCCTACACACGGCGGCCCGAGTACGCCGACATGGCCCCGGACGAATGGCGCGACGCGGTGCTGGAGGCGCTGCGCACCGCCGTACGCCGTCGGACGGTCTCCGACGTGCCGGTCGGCGTCCTGCTCTCCGGCGGACTGGACTCCAGCCTGGTCGTCGCGTTGCTGGCCGACGAGGGTCAGCATGACCTGAGGACGTTCAGCGTGGGATTCGAGGCCGAGGGCGGAGAGGAGGGGGACGAGTTCCGGTACTCGGATCTGGTGGCCCGGGAGTTCAACACCGACCACCGTCGGCTGATGATTCCCTCCGGCCGTGTTTCGGCGGCCCTGGACGGGGCCGTCGCGGCGATGAGCGAGCCGATGACCAGCCATGACGCGGTCGCCTTCTACCTGTTGTCCGAGCAGGTGGCGAAGGAGGTGAAGGTCGTACAGAGCGGGCAGGGCGCGGACGAGGTGTTCGCCGGCTACCACTGGTACCCGGAGCTGGCGGAGGTCGCCCGTGAGGAGGAGCCGGAAAGGTACGCCGAGACGTACTTCGACCGGCCGCACGCCGACCTCGCCCGGATCCTGCAGCCCCACCTGCTGCCCCATGACGATGTCTCAGCCCGTTTCGTCAGGGAACACATGGCCGTGCCGGGCGCGGAGACGGCCCTGGACGCGGCCCTTCGGCTGGACACCCACGTCATGCTGGTCGACGATCCCGTCAAGCGCGTCGACAACATGACCATGGCCTGGGGCCTGGAGGCACGGGTGCCGTTCCTCGACCACGAACTGGTGGAACTGGCGGCGGCCTGCCCGCCGGAGCTCAAACTGGCCGACGGTGGCAAGGGCGTACTGAAGGAGGCGGGCCGAAAGCTCCTGCCCCGGGAGATCGTCGACCGGCCCAAGGGCTACTTCCCGGTCCCGGCCGTCAAGCACATGGCGGGCCCCGTCCTGGACCGGGTGCGCGAGGCGCTCGAAGCACCCGAGGCGAAGAAACGCGGCGTCTTCCAGACGTCGTACGTGGCCGACCTCCTGGCGGCACCCGACGAGCACCGGACCAAGCGCGGAGCCAACGCCCTGTGGCAGGTGGCTCTCCTGGAGATATGGCTGCAGACGCACGGAATCAAGTGACCGACGAGCCGGGAACGCGGGCCGTGCCCACAGCGGCGGCCGCCCGGCCGTCAGCTGTGGCCCGCCCCGAGGCACCCGGCCTCGCCTCACCGGCTCCGGAACCGCCGGACGCGCGGTCGGCGGACACACACGAGCCTGCCGCCCCCGCGCCCGTCCCGGTGCCGTTGCCCGAGGCGGGAGGCCCGCGGGACGCCGTGACCCGGCTCCACGCACACGGCTGCTGGTACCCCTCCGCCAATGCCGACGGCACCGAGGCGGCCTTCATCTGCGACCGGGGAGGTGTCCCGCAGTTGTGGGCCGGGCCGGTGGACGGTGACGAGGTGCGGCTGCTCGACTCCTCCCCGGATCCCGTCAAGGAGGTGTCCTGGTCGCCGGACGGCCGCTGGATCGCGTACACCACCGCGCCGGGCGGCGGCGAGCTCACCCGGGTGCTGTGTGTGCGGCCCGACGGCACCGGCCGCCGCCTCCTGGCCGGAGCGGACCCGGGCAGTTCCGCCTACCTGGGGTGCTGGACGCACGACGGGTCGACCGTCGCCGTCACCGTCGCCGCACCGACCGCCCCCGCCTACCTGGAGCGCACGGGATCCACCTCGGCGGACGCCGATCCCGCCGGTGCCCCGCTCCCACCCGACCGGGCTGACCGGGACGGCCGTGGGACGCTATTGGGCGGCGCCCGGTACCACACCGGGCAGCGGACGGCACCGCTGCCGGTCGACCTCAGGGCACCGCAGGCGCCGGCGGTCCGGTCCGGCGGCGGTCTGTCGGCCTACCTGATCGATCCCGACGGCCAGGCATCCCCGGCGCTCCTCGCCACGGAGACGCATGCCGCCACGCTGCGGGTGTGCGACCTCAGCCGCGACGGAACACTCGCGTTGCTGCGCCGGGGACCGCGTGGACGGCGCGAGGCGGTCGTACGGCGCACGGTCGACTCGGCGACGACCTGCACGGTGCCGGTAGCCGACGGGGACCCGTGGATCGGCCGGTTCTCCCCGGACGGGCTGACCCTCTGGCTGCGCAGCGACGCCGACCGGGAGTACGCGGCGCTGCTCGCGGTCACTCTCGACGCCGACGGCGAGCCGCGCGAGAGGTCGGTCGTGGCACAGCGCGAGGACCAGGAACTGGAACTCCTGGCGATGGCCCACGACGGCCGCACAGCCGTGCTGGTGTGGAACGCACAGGGCGCCGGAGAACTCGAACTCGTCGAGACCTTCCCGGCGCGACACGCCCCGGACGACACGGGGCCGGCGAGACCCGTCTCGCTGCCGCACGAGGTCGTCACGCGTGTGGTGGCTGCCGGACCGAGGCGCATGCTGCTCGCGCTGTCCGGTTCGCGACGCCGCCCGGGTGTGTGGTGGGCCCATGAAGGCGTGTCCCTGCTGCGCACCCGGTGGTCCTCCCGTGACGAGGACGCCGTACCGCCGGGCCGCCCACCTGTGACTCCGGTTCCCCAGCGCCTCACCGCACGGGACGGGCTGCCCCTGAGCGGCTGGTACTACAGGGCGCCGGGACGCGCCCCGGGCGAGCCGGCGCCCTGCGTGATCCATCTGCACGGCGGCCCGGAAGAGCAGGAACGCCCCGTTTTCAACCCGCTTTACCACGAACTGCTCGGCCGCGGGCTGGACGTCTTCGCCCCCGACGTCCGCGGTTCCTCGGGGCACGGCAGGTCCTTCGTCGACGCCGACCTGGGCACCGGCCGCTTCGCCGCCCTGGACGACGTCGCGGACTGCACGGCCCACGCGGTGACGGCGGGCCCCGCCGACCCGACCCGCCTGGCGGTCATGGGCCGCTCGTACGGCGGCTATCTGACGTTCGCCTCCCTCGTGTGGCATCCGGACCTCTTCCGCACCGGGGTCGCCGTCTGCGGCATGTCCGACCTCCTGACCTTCTTCGCCGGTACGGAGCCATGGCTCGCGGAGTCGGCGGCGCACAAGTACGGCCATCCCGAGCACGACCGCGCACTGCTGCGCGCACTCTCCCCGATGAGCCGCGTCGACGCACTGCGTGTCCCGCTGCTCGCCGTCCACGGCGAACACGACACCAACGTGCCGCCGGGGGAGTCCGAGCAGTTCGTCAGGGCCGCCAGGGAACGTGGCATCCCCGCCGAACTGCTCGCCCTGCGCGACGAGGGCCACGCCTTTCTCCGCGCGGACAACCGGCGACTGTTCCGCCGGGCCGCCGCGGACTGGCTGCAACGGCACCTCGGCAGCTGACCGGGCGGGCACGGCATGCCGGTTGTTCCGGCCGCTTCATGGCGTGAGCTTCTCCTGATGACCGGCGCGGGCCCCGGGCTCAGTTCAGTGCCTCACCGACCAGAGCGAGGTTCTCGATGGCCGCGATCCCGTACAGCGCTGTGGAGTTGGTGCTGATCCAGGGGGCGTCGCTCCCGGCGTTGAGCACGGTGGGGCCGTTGATCTTCGTCGTCGCCCAGGAGGTGCTCGCGTCCGGGTAGCCGTCGCCCGCACTGAACTTGGTCCAGGCCCGGGCGGCGAGCGCGGCCTCGCCGGTCAGGCTCGCCGCGTACGCGTCCAGGCGGGAGTGGCCCTGGACCAGGCTCACCTTGAAACTCGCGCCGTAGCGGGCCTTCTGCTCGGCGGAGGTGGCGTTGAAGTAGCGGCAGTAGTCCAGCCAGGCGGCCCTGAAGCCAGGGATGTCGCTCTCGTCGAGGGCGTCGATCAGCTCGGTGGCCAGTTCGGGCAGGCCGAAGCTCGCGGAGAGGTGGGAGACGGCAATGACCGGCGTGGTCTGGATGGCGAAGGCGCCCGTGTCGAGGTCGTACAGGCCGCTGCCCTGCACGAAGCCGTTGGGCTGGGCGGCGATGGTCGAGGCGCTGGCCAGCAGTTTCTTCCTCGCCGTCTGCCACTTGGGGCCGCGCCGCTCCCACTCGGTCCACCAGGCCCAGCCGAGGCCGCTCCAGTCGGTGCCGAAGCCGATGGACAGGGCGTGCCGGTCCCCGGGCGTGTAGCCGTCGGCGCGGACCTTGCGGTTGGGATCGAGGGCCAGGAAGGTCTTGTCCGCGTCGACCTGCGCGTGCATCAGGTCGCCGGTGCGCTCGTCCGCGGTGAGGTAGTAGAAGAGGCGGCGGTAGACGGGCGTCGAGATACGGACCTGCTTGGCGCTGTCGCCGAAGTGCTGCACTCCGTGCCGGGTGCCCAGGCCGGCCCATTTCCCGAGGTGGTAGACGTCGACCTCGCCGGTGTGGCGGGTCATGGCCTCGGCGAAGCGGTAGATGTCGGCGCGTCCGGAGCGCAGGTAGGCCAGCCAGAGCCACAGGTCGGTGGAGAGCTCGGAGTTGTCCCAGGCGTAGCCGCCGACGTCGTAGCACCAGGTGTGGCGGGCCGGGTCGTAGGTGTGCTGGACGTCGCCGTAGTCCAGGAAGCCGTACCAGCGGCGCTGTTCGCGCTGGTCCTGGTAGTAGGTGAAGAGCAGGTCGAGGCGGTCCTCGACGGTCTTCCTCGAGGTGGTCGAGCGGTCCACGGGGGACCAGAGGCCGGCGAAGACGCCCGCCTTGTGCAGGGTCTCGGGGGCGGCGACGAGCTGCGGCGGGGTGGTCAGCGCGTCCTTCTGCGCGACCAGGGTGCCGGCGGTTGGGGTGGCGGCGTTGGCCCACAGGTAGAGCTCGGAGGTGCGGGCGATGCCGTACGGGGTGCCGAACCCGGGTTCGTAGTCCTCGTAGGTGATGTTGAGCCCGGCGGTCTGCTCGTCGTAGGTGTCCTGGCCGAGGCCGTCGTGGTAGAAGCGCAGGTCGAGCGGCTGGGCCTCGGGCGACCAGAGCCAGAGGGTGACGGTCGCCTCGTCGGAGGCGGCGCCGCGGATGTCGAGCTGGGCGGGGTGCTTCTGCCAGAAGTCCCGCAGTCCGAAGGAGAGCCCGCCGCTGACCCCGCCGACGTAGCCGAATCCGGGGGCCCGGGTGCCGCCGGTGGTGTGGATCCAGCCGTGGCCGGCCTTGGTGCGCTTGCGGACGGTGAAGCCGTCCGCAGACAGCTGGGCGAGGGAGTAGTCGCCCCAGGCCGGGACGTACTGGAGGGCGGAGGAGACTCGGGTGTCCCAGGTGGAGATGTCCGGCAGCCTCTCGCCCTTCACCTGCGCGGTACGCACGGCCGCGCCCGGGTCGCGGCGCAGACCGGTGACGCCCTGGACGGCCTCGGTGAGGAAGCCGTCGTCGGCGCCTGCGAGGCGGACGTGACGGTTGTAGAGCTCGTCTGACAGGGGGACACGGATACGCAGGCCCAGGCCCTTGATGAAGTCGCCGCCTGCCTTGCCGGCCTCTTGCGTGCCGTCGTACGTGATGGTGTGGACGACGCGGATCGCCTCGGACCCCGCGTACAGGTAGAGGCGGATGACGAAGGGCAGCCAGGAGCGGCCGCCGCGCTCGTGCTCGCCCTCGATACGGATGACGGCGCGCACCGGTCCCGCCTGCTCGACGGTGACGGAGCCGACGCGGCCGGTGAAGCGTTCCCATCGGGTGCTGGAACCGCTGCCGTCGTGGTCGTCGTCGATCTCCGGCTGGCGCAGTACGACCAGTTCGGCCTTGCTCGCGATCCTGGTGTTGCCGCGTCTGATGCTTCGTACGACGTCATGTGCGCCGGCCTTGGCGATGCTGACCTGGATGACGCCGGTGTCGACGTCGATCGTGCCGCCCTTGGTGTCCACGGTGAGCGCGGTGTCCGCCTTCGCGGGTGTGCCCGGGGCCAGGGTGTAGCCGGCGTCGTTCTCCGCGGTGCCGCCGACCGCGTGGGCGGTCCATTTCAGGGTGCCGTCGGGCCAGTAGGCGGTGGGCCAGGACTGGACGGGGACGGAGGTGCCGTTGCCGGCGGTGAGGGCGAAGGCCTGGTCGGCGGGGAGCGAGCCCTGGGGCCAGGCCACGCCGAAGGTGGTGCCGGGAGCCTCGGCCGGGGCGCCGCCCTCCAGCCAGGTGAGCTTCACGGGGTCGGCGGTGGTGGCGTCGGCCGGCGCTGCCGCGGCAGGGTCGGCGGCGAGCGCCCAGGAGAGCTGGGTCGCCGCAACGGCTGCCGCTGCCGCCTTGAGGGCGTCTCTTCGCGATATCTCAGCCACGGTGACCGTCCTGGAGCCGCCAGACGCGGAAGTCGGTGATGTGGAAGTGACTCCAGGTGGTCCGGAAGGCGAACCAGCCGCTGGTGTACGGGTCCTCGTCGGTGTAGTCGAAGACGAGCTCGCCGTTGTCCCAGTACTGGATGTGCTTGCCGTCGGACACCAGCCGGATGCGGTTGGGCTCGTTCGCGGTGAGCAGCGGCGAGGTGTAGTCGTAGATCAGCGGCCGGGAGCCCGCCACGCCGACGTAACGGCGAAGGCGGGTGGTGGTGTTGGAGTTCGCGCCGAGGCCCGCGTAGTACGTGGTGAGCTGGTCGTAGTCGGCGAGGGCGCCGCTGCGGGCCGTGGCGAACAGGTTCCCCGGGGATCGTGGATCCCGGGCGTTCCAGAAGGAGTTCAGGTCGCTGACCCGGTCGTTGACACCGCCCGCCGAGACCGGGGTGGCCGTGAAGTCGATCTCGTACCGGCCGGAGAACGGCCGCTTGAACCACACCGAGGCCCCGGCGGGCACGTCGACGTCGAGGACGCCGTGCTTCGCCGTGACGCTACCGCCCTTCTCCAGCTCGGCCGACCACTGGCCGGTGCCGTGCCGGAAGTCGTCGCGGGCCAGCAACTGGCGGTGCTGGTGCGGGCCTTGACGGTTCGGTGCGGCGGCGGCGCCGGTGGACAGTGCGGTGCTGACCGCGGCGGCGAGGCTCACCACAACGGTGGCCCAGGTGTAGCGCATCGGAAGATCCCTTTCTATGGACGGCCAGAAGCGTACGGAAACCAACCCTTCCGATCGCCGAATGCCATAGAAGTGAAAAGAAACGTTCATGATCAAGCGGATTCGCTGCCGAATCCCACATGGTGGGACCCAGTGTGACCTGCTGTTACATCTTCATGATCACTGGCCGTCGATCTTCGTGCGCTGCCGATCGGGCGGGCAGGCTTGGGGGCGCCCTCCCCAACCCCCCTCGCACCACAGGAGTTGTCCGCATGCCGTTCGACAGCCCGCTCTCCCGCCGAACCGTCCTCGCCTCGGCGGCCGGACTCGCCCTGGCCCTCGCCACTCCTGTGACCGCATCGGCCGCGAGCTTCGGCTACACCGACGACGGGACCAACTACGTCGTCGACACCGGCGCCGGTCTGGTCTTCAAGGTCAACCACAGCAACGGCGACCTCTCGTCCTTCGACTACAACGGCACCCAGTACCAGGGCTACGACGGCAAGAACTCCCACATCGAGAGCGGGCTCGGCGCCTCGACGGTCACCATCTCCACGCCCGCCACCGGAGTCGTCCTCATCAAGGTCGTCCACGGCACCCTGATCCACTACTACGCGGCGCGCAGCGGCGAGAACAACATCTACCTCTTCACCTACAAGCCGGACACCACCGTCACCGCCAGCCGCTACATCGCGCGCCTCAAGCCAGGCATCTTCCCCACCACCTACCCGGACACCTGGTCCAACTCCGACACCGTCATCGAGTCCGCCGACGTCTTCGCCAAGACCGACGGCACCACCAGGTCCAAGCACTTCGCCAACCTGCGGACCATCGACTACGACTACTTCGGCTTCAGCTCCTCCGCCGCCTCGATCTGGGTCGTACGCTCCACCAAGGAGAAGGACTCCGGCGGCCCCTTCGTCCGCCAACTCCTGCGCCACGGCAACGAGTCCGGCGCCGGGCTCTACGAGCACCTCTACTACGCCGAGGGCCAGACAGAAGCCGAACGCTTCGGTCTGCACGGCCCGTACGTCCTCGCCTTCACCGACGGGTCCGCGCCGACCGCCGCCGTGTCCGGGCGCGACAACACCGCCTGGGTGGACACCCTCGGCCTCACCGGCTGGACCGGCGCGGGCGGTCGCGGGCGCGTCGTCGGCAACGGGCTCGCGGGGCGCGACACTTCGTACCCCTACGTCGTGGGGGTGGCCAACTCCCAGGCCCAGTACTGGGGGAAGGTGGACGGGGCCACCGGCAAGTACACGGTCAAGGGCGTCCTTCCCGGCACCTACACCCTCACCGTCTACAAGGGTGAACTCGCCGTGCACACCCAGGACGTCACGGTCACCGCGGGCGCCGCCACCACCCTGCACACGATCACGATCACCGGCGACCCCACCGCGGCCCCGGCCGTCTGGCGCATAGGCGACTGGAACGGCACCCCGGCCGGCTTCAAGAACGCCTCCCTCGTCACCTACGCCCACCCCTCCGACTCCCGCGCCGCCGCCTGGACCGCCGGCACCTACGTCATCGGCAGCTCGGCAACCTCGGCCTGGCCCGCCTACCAGTTCAAGGAGATCAACCAGGGCCTACTGGTCTCCTTCACCCTCACCGCCGCCCAGGCCGCCGCCGACCGTACCCTGCGCATCGGCATCACCACCGCCAAGGCGGGCGGCCGCCCCCAGACCACCGTCAACAACACCTGGACCTCCGCGATCCCGGCCGCCGCCACCGAGCCCTCCACCCGCACCCTGACCGTCGGCAGCTACCGCGGCAACAACCACACATACGAATACGTCATCCCCGCCGCCCAGTTGCTGACCGGCACCAACACCCTGCGCATCGACGCCGCCAGCGGCTCGGCTGGCGGCGGGGGCTACCTCAGCCCCAGCTACGGCTTCGACGCCCTCGACCTGCTCTGAGGGCGCAACTGGTGGTTGTCCGACGGGGCAAGGCGGCCGAGCAGTGAGGCGAGCGACTCCTCCGGCTTCTGTCCGGCCGTGTCGACGACGATGCGCTCTCGGTCCCACGGCTCGTAGGGGCGTTCCAGAACCTGTTGCCAGTCGGGCAACGGCAGGTCGGGGATGTCGACTGCTCGGGAGGTCACGCGCTGTCGGTGTTCCAGGGGATCCGAGCAGATCACCTCCACCTCGACGACGGGGACGGCTGCCCCGGCCCCCGCGCCCCGCCAACTGTCGCGGGTGATGGCCAGGGGATTCACCGACTCGGCGACCACGGTCAGTCCCTGACGGAGATGCTCCTCGGCCAAGGCGTATCCGACGACGTAGCCGGCCGGCCCGACGGGGTGCCGCGCCAGGCCGGAACGGACGATCGCCTGCTCGATGGTGTCGACCCGCAGATGGACCCCGCCGATCCGTGCGGCCAGGAGTCGCGCGAGTGTGGTCTTGCCGGTGCCGGGCAGCCCGCCGATGACGATGAGCATTCCGTGATCCTGCCGGTTCCGCTGCCGAAGACGGGTCGTCATAGCTGTCCGTACGTGCGCTGTGCCAGGCCGGTGCGCAGACGGGTCAGACGGTCGATCTCGGCGTCGAGGGCCGCGATCCTGCGGTCGACGACCCCGGCACCGGGGCCGCCGGCGCCGGGGACATCGGAATCGGGGCGCCCGCACCGGCGTTGCGGATTCTCGACCAGCAGGCCGATCCGGTCGGCGAAACTGCGCAGATCCTCGACGGTGAGCCCGAGCGTCAACAGCTCACGGATGACACGGACGCGGGCCACCTCGCCCGGTCCGTAATCGCGTTGCCCGGTGGCGGTGCGCCGCGGTGGTGGCAGCAGGCCGCGCTCCTCGTAGAACCGCAGTGCCCGCGGGGTGGTCCCCGCCGCTGCCGCCGCATCCCCGATCCGCATCATCGCCTCCGCACCTCAGCCTCCGTCGCCGTGACCGGGCGCGACGACGCGTCACGCCGGCGGCAACTCCACGACGACGGTTCCGAAGTGCCGCCCCTCGAACAGTTCCTGCAACGCGCGCGGCGCCTGATCCATGCCCGGGATCCGTACCTGCGGGAAAGTGATCTCGCCGGAGCGCAGCCAGTCACCGAAGCGCCTGGTCCACTCCGCCGCCACCTCGGGATGGTCCTGGCCGCTGTAGCCGTACAGCGAGACGCCCTGGTTGACGAACCGGAAGGTGTCGATCTCCGCGGGGGCGCTGCCACCGTCCCGGTGCGGCGACAACTGTCCGGCCAGCGCGCCGACCAGGGCGAAGCGGGCCCCTCGGCGTGCGGCGCGCACAGCCGCGGCCAGTTGTTCACCACCAACGGTGTCCAGCAGGACGTCGATGCCGTCCGGCGCCGCAGCGGCCAACTGCTCGTCGATTGTTCGGGATCCCGGCACCACGACCGCGTCATAGCCCAGTTCGGCTCGCAGCCGGCCGGCCTTGTCCGGCGACCGGCTGCTCCCGATGACCCTCGCGGCGCCCAGCAGACGTGCGACGGGGCCCGCCAGCGTCCCCACTGCTCCCGCCGCGCCCGTGACGAACACGGTGTCGCCGGAGCGGACTTCGGCGAGCCGGGTCAGTGCGCCGTAGGCGGCCGAACCGGACGACAGATGCGCCACCGGATCGGGCAGGACATCGCCCAGCGGAGTGCAGTCGGCCACCGCCACCACCGCGTGCTCGCGCCACCCGAGCTGATGCGTGACCGCGTCCCCCGGCCGCAACGGACTGCCGGGAGCGGCGGCGACGACCTCACCGACAGCGGGACCGAACAGGGAGTCGCCGACATGGATGGGGGGCAGCGGTACGCCGTCGGCCTGACCGCCGATCAGCGTGCGCAGCCCGGGGAACACGAGGAAGTACCGGTTCCGGACGACGACCTGTCCCGGACCGGGGACGGGCACCGGCTTCCGAGCGATCGTGAAGTGCTCCGGCCCGGGCAGCCCGCCGGGGTTCTCGGCCAACAGGATCTCGCGGGTCGTGAAGGGCGGGAATGTGGCCATGTCGGGGCTCCTGAACGGGTTCGTGGGTGAGCGCGGGCTGCGACGGCCGTTCCGGTCCGGCCGTCGGCGCGCAGACGCTAACCCCTGACGCACGCGTCAAGGGCAAGTGACGCGAACGCTCCGCCGACACCATCCACCCCACGTGGTTGCATCCCGCCATGCCGTTGGCAGAGCCTCTGACCCGCCGCCGCGCCGTGGATCTCGTCCGCGTTGCCGCCGCGCTGTGTCGGACGGCCGGCTGATCGCGCGATTCCTGACGGGTCTGTCAACCGCCTTTCCGCGCAAGCCAGTTGGGTAGGCAGTCGACCGCACTGATGGATGCCCGAGCACTCGCACCGCGGTCGCCGCCTCGCTCGCACGGCCCGAACCGGAGCCGCCGGTCCCGCCGAGGTCTGCGCTGAGCCGGGGCGAGGGCAACGCAGGCTCACCGTCACCGCCGAACTCGCCCGCCGCGTTCCGCTCTCACCCACCTGACGGCGAAACGCATCGATGCCAGGTGGGCCGGATTCGCAGGCGGAACTGCACAAGCGGCGACGGCCCTGAGGCCGCCGCCGCGTGTCCGGTGCAGAGGGAGGTTCAGCGCTTCGTGTAGATGAGGCCGAGCTTGTCGATCTCGTCGGCGGCGCGGCCGTGGAACCCGGCGAGCTGCCATCCCGACGGCGCGGTGCGTGTCACGCAGTCGGACGTGGTGGATCCGCCGGCCAGGGTGCGACCGAGGTTCGTGGAGAACTTGGCGTAGAAGATCCGGGTGTGGCCGTCCTTGTCCCCCTGGCACAGTTGGGCGGAGGTGACGTACTCCCCGCTGCCCAGGGTCAGGGACGAGGCGGTGCCGCCGGTGCCGCCGTGGGTGAGGACCTTGCCGTTGTCGAGGGTCAGACCGACGCTGTCGACGCGGGAGCCGCTGCGCAGCGAGAGGCTGACAGGGCGGGCGCCCGCCGGTACGGCGTCGATGTCGTTGTAGTAGTCGCCGTGCGGTCCGCCGTACTGGTCGCTGAGCTGGAAGTCCGCGTTGCGCGACCAGGAGAAGCCGACCGCGACCGGGTCGTGGTCGGAGAGCATGAGGCCGGCGTCGGTGAGGAACTTGGCGTGCTCGTTGTTGTAGGACGTGGCGTCGAGCGACACGAGTTTGCTGCCGCGGTAGAGGATCTTGTCGACGACCTCGCAGGTGTTGGGGACGGTGGTCCCGGTCTGGTCGCAGACCAGGGCGTCGCTGCCCTTGGCGGGCGGGGTGCCGCCGCGGATGAGCTTCACCCAGGCGTCCGTGAGGCCGTTGGCGGCGGCGAACTCGGCGATGGTGTCGCCGGAGCGGGTGTAGCGGGTGTTGGTGTCGCCCATCACCACGACGGCGTTGCCGGCGGAGTGGGCATTGATGAAGGACGTCAGCTGGTTGAGGTTGTCGGCGCGTGAGGCCAGGTCGCCGTCGTTGGTGCCGGCGTTGGTGTGCAGGTTGTAGAAGTCGACGTAGACGCCTTCCGCCAGCCGCTCACGCATGAAGGTGAAGCCCTTGGGCGTCAGGCAGTCACCGGAGTCGTACTGGCAGGAGTTCCAGCGCACCCGCTCGAAGTCGTCGGTGTCGTAGGGGAGTTTGGACAGGGTGTTGAGCCCGCTGCCGATAGCGGCTCCGCCGCTCGTGGGGGTGCGGTAGGCGTGCGCGGTGTCGCCGGCGTAGAGGTAGGAGTGGTAGTTGAAGTCCTCCTCGACGTGCACGATGTCGTACGGCGCGATGCGCTGGCCGATCGTCGTGGTACTGGACTCGCGCGGCGTGGACGCGCTGGAGAGGATCTCCGGCAGGCCCGCGACGTTGTAGGTGAGGGTGCTGAAGGACCCGGAGGCCGGGTCCGCGGCAGCGGCGGGGGACGCGGTGGTGACGAACCCACCGCAGGTGATGGCCGCGGCCGTGAGGCAGGTGAGAAGACGGCGCATGAAGCGGAACTCCTGTGAAGTGGAGGGGGGCAGCGGGAACTTACCGCTGGTAACCCGCTTCTGTCGCCGGCTCGGTCAGGGGAGATCGAAACTTGACCGAGTGGTCTAGGCCAGAGGCTTCTGGCTGCCTTTGGCCGTACGGCATCTGACTCATCCGCGCGCGAAAGTATCGCTGTTGACCGGACTGCCGAATGCGCGTTGCGGGAAGAGTCTTCAGTCTGTCAATTGACTGGTCGGAGTGGGTCCAGGGAGCGCTGGCCGACGTCCTGTGAGGGTGCGAAAGTCGGTTGTATGCTTTCGTGACCCGCGGAGGCGGTGAAGCGCCGCTTCATTTGGCCAGGGGATGGGGGCCGACCACCGTGCCGGACAGCCGATCAGACAGACCTTCCACGGACGCGACCGAAGAGCGGAGCACGAGGGGTGAAGGACCGGCAGCGGTCACCATCGCGTACATCGCCGAGTCCGCCGGCGTCTCGGTGCCCACGGTGTCGAAGGTGCTCAACGGCCGGTCGGGTGTGTCGGACGAGACGCGGGCCCGCGTCGAGGAACTGATCCAGCGGTACGGCTACCGCAAGCCGCCGAAGAACCGCAGCAAACTCGTGGAGCTGGTCTTCCGCGAGCTGGAGAACATGTGGGCCGTGGAGATCATCCGCGGTGTCGAACGGGTGGCCCGGAGGAACAAGGTCAGTGTCCTGGTGTCGGAGTTCGGTCTCCAGGACACGCCGGCCAGGAACATCGACGACACCGTGGGGCGGCGCCCGCAGTGCGTCCTGTCGGTGGCACAGCTGTCGGAGAAGGAGCGGGCCCAGCTGACGGCGAAGGGCATCCCGTTCGTCGTCTTCGACCCCAATGAGGAGCTCCCCGACGACGTGCCGTTCGTGGGCGCCACCAACTGGAGGGGCGGCCACGCCGCGACCCGGCACCTGGTCGGACTGGGGCACCGGCGTATCGCCATGATCAGCGGGCCTGATCATCCTTTCTGTCTCGCGCGGATGGCCGGCTACACCTCCGCACTCACAGAGGCCGGGATACCGGTCGACCCGGACCTGGTGGTCAAGACCCTCCTCACCCGAGAGGACGGCTGCACGGCGGCACGCGACCTGCTCTCCCGGCCCGAGCGTCCCACCGCCGTCTTCACTGCCAACGACATGCAGGCCATGGGCGTCTACCGGGCCGCGCGCGAGCTCGGGCTGAGTATCCCGCAGGACCTGAGCGTGGTGGGCTTCGACGACGTACCGGCCGTGGCCTGGGTGGATCCGCCCCTGACCACGGTCCACCAGCCCTTGGCGGAGATGGCGGTGGCCGCTACCGAAATGGCACTGGCACTGGGCCGCGGCGAGGACGTGCCCCAGATGGGAGTGGAGATCGCCACCACCCTCACCATCCGCGAGAGCACGGCCCCGCCGAAGAGCTGAGCGGAGCGGGGGAGAACCCGGGTGCCGGACCGGGCACCCGGGCCAAGGGACCGACCGTCCGTCAGCCGACGGTGCCGGTCACCGTGCTTCCGGACTTCGTGACGCGGTACGTCACGGTGGCTCCGCTCCAGAAGTGGAAGACGAGCGTCGCCTGCGCGTTGTCCCGCAGAGAGTTGACGAACTTCGAGGTGAGCAGGAGAGCGTTGCCCGGGTAGTCGGGGGAGAAGGCTTCGTTGAACTCCTGGTAGGGAGTCCAGTCCGTCGGGCCGGCGTTGCTGCCGTCGGCGTACGTGGCCTCCATGGTCGCCAGCTGGTCACCGCGGAACTGGGTGGGGACGGTGACACCGCTGGTGTTGCCGGTCGCGTTCGAGAGTGCCGGCCTGTCGTAGGTGGTCACGTAGATCTTCCAGGGCAGGCCCCGGTTGAACCGGGCCTCGATGGTCGCGTTGACCCCGTAGGCACGGTTGCCGGCCAGCCGGGTGAGGGCGGTGGCCGTGAGCGTGAGCTGGTTGCCGGAGACGGTGTAGTCCCGGCCCGCGGCGAGCATGGTGTTGCCCTGCCAGAGCCCCAGGAAGGTACCGCCGTTCGGGTTCAGGGTGAGCGTCTTGGCGGTGATCGCGCTCGACTTCGCCAGGAAGATCCGGTCCGAGGAGGCGGTCCCCGAGCGAGTCGTCCAGCTCGACTTGATCTGGTTGACGATGGCGGGGTCGCGCCACTGCAGCGTCGTGCGGTTCAGGAAGTTGAAGGCGTCCCACAGGGCCGTGGTCACGCCGGCCGCGCGGGCTTCGTAGCCGAACTGCTCGAAGTACTTGAGCCCCTCGCCCGGTTCGACACGGGGCGGGTGGTTGTAGTCGGGGTACGACAGCAGGCCGTACTCGCCCAGGTAGACGGGGATCCCCTTGGAGGTGAGGGTGTTGCGGATCCGGGTGAAGGTGTCCGTCATGTCCTTCTGTGCGGTGGCGTCGAACTGCGTGCCGCCGGCGATGTTCACGCTGAACGGGTACCAGCCGTAGAAGTGCACGGTGGCCACGAGATTGGGGTCGTTCAGCGACTTCATCTCGCTGACCAGGACGTCCAGGAAGTCCTGGCCGGCATTGGTGTGGAGGGTGGGCAGCATGAGCAGCCGGGTCGCGTTGTTGCCGCCGGACTGGCGTACCAGGGTGTGGAAGGCGGTGTTGAGTTCGTTGTTGTACTGGTTGCCCTGGGCGTCGGTGGTGTTGTTGAACTGGGGCTCGTTGTTGCTCTCGAAGAGCAACGCCTGCGGGGAGTCACGGAACTTGGCGGCGATCTGGGTCCAGGTGGCCTTGAAGCGGGCCAGAACGTTGTCGTGGTCGGTGGGCATGGTGGCGATCCACTGCCATGAGTCGTGATGGACGTTGAGCACGACGTAGAGACCGTCGGCCAGCGCCCAGTCGACCACCTGCTTGACGCGGTTCATCCAAGTCGCGTCGATCGTGTAGGGGGCGGTGGCGGACTGGTGGCCGCTCCAGGTGACGGGGATCCGGACGCTGCGGAAGCCCTGGGCCTTGATGGTGTCGAAGAGGGCCTTGGTGGTCAGCGGGTTGCCCCACGAGGTCTCGTCGGGGATGGCGTCGAGGGTGTTGCCCAGATTCCAGCTGGGCTGCATCGCGGCCACCGTGTCCACCGGGGCGGCGGCGAGCCTGGGCAGCGGGAGCCGTATCAGGGACGCGTCCTGGTGGCTCGGTAGGGCGAACGCGGTGGTGCTGGTCAGCCCGATCGCGGCGACCAGCGCCAGAACGAGGCCGAACAGACGGCCGGGGCCGCGACTGCGGCGCCGGGTGGGGTGTTGCGTTCCCTTCATCTTCGATCCTTCTCTGTTGGCCGAGCGGGGGTTCCGCCCGTGGGGGGATGGTGAGAGCGGACAGTCATGGGGGGCAGGGCAGGTCGTCCTCGGACGGTGACGTGACTGTGGTTCAGGAGGCGGACTGCTCGTAGTCGAACCAGTCGAAGTGGACGGTGCCCGACGCGGCGTACATGCCGAAGACCCGGCCGGTGAAGCCGCCGGCCACCTCGGTCGACAGATATCGGCCGTCGAGCGTGGCGAGTTCGGTGAACGCGCCGTCAGGTTCCTCGATGCCGAGCGCGAGGACGTCGGGACCGGTGAGGGCGTCCCGGAGAGGGATGCCCAAGACGCGGACGCCGAGGACCACGGGCCCGGCGGGCACGGACCGGGACTCCACGACGCTGCGCAGCGGACCGATACGGCTGAGGACGCGTACCTCTCCTTCGGACGCCTCGATCTCGTAGTGGTGCTCCTCGTCCAGGCGCACGGCAAGGCCGCCGCGTCCTTCCGCCGGGTCGATCCGGGTGCGCACCTCGCACGTCAGGTGTTGCTGGCGGCGGCCGACGAACACGATGTCCGGCTCGTCCAGGGAGCCGCCCCGGGCGCGCAGCGTCAGCCAGCCGGACCGCTCCTTGGTGGTGCAGTGTTCTGCCGGACGGTCGCGCACGGAGATCCACTGGGGCCGCAGTTCGCCGAGGTCGAAGTCGTCCCGAACCGCCTCGACGGGGCCGGGGACGAGCGGCCAGGCGGGGGCGGGCAGTTCGGGTGTCACCTCGCCGACGACGGGCCACCCGTCCACCCACTCGACCGGCGTCAGGAAGGTCTCGCGGCCCAGTACGTGCCAGCCCGGGCTTCCACCACCCGGCCGGACTCCCAGGCACACCATCCACCACGAGCCGTCGGGCCGCTGGACCAGGTCCGCGTGGCCGGTGTTCTGGACGGGACGGTCGGTGCCGCGGTGCGTGAGGATCGGGTTGTCCGGGCACGGCTCGAACGGCCCCGTGGGCGTACGGCCGCGGGCGATCGAGACGCCGTGGCAGCGCTCGGTGCCGCCCTCGGCGATGAGCAGGTACCAGTAGTCGCCGATCCGGTACAGGTGCGGTGCTTCCGGGGTCTTGGCGTCGGCGCCGGCGGACCACAGTTTGTGCGGCGGTCCGAACGTCTCCCCGGTGTACGGGTCGATGCGGACCTGCGAGATCCCGGCGACCGTGCACCAGCAGGTGCCGTCCTCGTCCCAGGCGAGGTCCGGGTCGATGCTCGGGACCTCCGGCAGGTGGATCGGGTCGGACCAGGGTCCGGCGGGGTCGGTGGCGGTGAACAGGATGTTGCCGACGCCCTCGGTCACGTTGGTGACGATCAGCCAGAAGCGGCCGTCGTGGTGACGCAGGGTGGGAGCGTAGATGCCGCCGGACGACCGTGTGCCGGTGGTGGTCAGGCGGAGCTGGGTCGGCCGGTCGAGGGCATTGCCGATCTGCGTCCAGTGCAGCAGGTCGCGGCTGTGGAACACGGGGATGCCGGGGAAGTACTCGAAGCTGGAGCAGACGATGTAGTAGTCGTCGCCCACGCGGCAGATGCTGGGGTCGGGATGGAAGCCGGGAATGACGGGGTTGGGGAAGGTGGCGTCCGCCTGTTGATTGTCTGACACTCGCTCAAGTCCTTTCGGGGGTGCGGTTGTCGCGGTCCGGTGGCGGGGACCTCCCCATTGATCGTCGAAGCGCTTCACCTGGCGGCGAACGTTAATGACATGTTTCTCACGAAACAAGAGGCGTGAAAGCCAAGAAACTTACTTTCCCTTGCATCATTGACAGCCTGCGACGGCGATGGCAGCGTCGAAGCGCTTCAACAGTCCGTTGCCAGCCTGCATAGGGGTCTGCCTCGTGGGTTCTCCGTCCCTGTCCGCCGCCCACCGCGTTCCGTTCCGTGACCCGGCGCTGCCGGTCGACAAGCGCGTCGACGACCTGCTCGGGCGGCTCACGCTCGACGAGCGGACCGCGCTGCTGCACCAGTACGCGCCGGCCGTCGAGCGCCTCGGCATCGCCTCGTTCCGTACCGGCACGGAGGCGCTGCACGGTGTGTCCTGGCTCGGCGAGGCGACGGTCTTTCCACAGGCCGTGGGGTTGGGCGCGACCTGGGACGAGAATCTGGTCCGCGAGGTGGCCGAGGCCGTCTCGGTCGAACTGCGTGCCTTCCACCAGCACCGTCCGACGGCGAACGGCATCGGCGTCAACAGTCTGCAGGCGTGGGCGCCCGTGGTGAACCTGCTGCGCGACCCGCGGTGGGGCCGCAACGAGGAGGGCTACTCCGAGGATCCGGTGCACACCGCGCGCCTCGGTATCGCGTACTGCCAGGGCCTGGCCGGCGACCATCCCGACTTCCTGCGCGCCGCCCCGGTGCTCAAGCACTTCCTCGCCTACAACAACGAGAACGACCGCTGCGTCACCTCCTCCGGTCTGCGCCCCCGCGTGCTGCACGAGTACGACCTGGCCGCCTTCCGCCCGATCATCGCCTCCGGCGCGGCCACCGGTGCGATGGCCGCCTACAACCTGGTCAACGGGCGCCCCTGCCACGTCAGTCCGCTCATCGAGGACGAGCTGCGGCGCTGGGCTCGGCAGGCCGGCCACGAACTGTTCGTGGTCAGCGACGAGGAAGCGCCCTGCAACCTGGTGGAACTGGAGCACTACTTCGAGGACCACGCCACGTCCCACGCCGCCGCGCTGAAAGCCGGCATCGACAGTTTCACCGATCACCGCGAGGACAGCGCGACCGTGATCGGCCGACTGCGCGAGGCGCTGGAGCGCGGACTGATCGAGGAGGAGGACGTGAACCGGGCGGTGCGCCGCCAGCTGCAACTCCGCTTCCGTCTCGGTGAGTTCGACCCCGAGCTCGACCCGTACGCCGGCACCGGCCCGGAGGTGATCGACTCGGCCGAGCACCGCGCCCTGGCTCTGCGCGCCGCGACCGAGTCGGTCGTACTGCTCAAGAACGACGGCCTGCTGCCCCTCCGGGCGGACCGGGCACCGCGCATCGCCGTCATCGGCCCGCACGCCGACGCCCTGTACGAGGACTGGTACAGCGGCACCCTGCCCTACCGGGTCGGCATCGCGTCCGGACTGCGCGCGGCGGCGGGTGACGTCGTCGCCGTGGAGGCCGCCGACCGTATCGCCCTGCGCTCCCACACCACGGGCGAACCACTCGGCAACGCCGCTTACGACGTCACCGAGTGGGGCGACGGCGTGCTGACCCTGCGCGACGCCGACACCGGCCGCTACCTCACCCGCAAGGACGACGACTCGCTCGTCGCGGACCACGAGATGATCAAGACCTGGTTCGTCAACGAAACCTTCCTCCTGGAAACAGATCCTTTCGGCGACGCCGACACCGTCCTCCTGCGCAACGTCTTCACCGGCCGCTACGCCGTCGTCGACCCGGACGACGGCAGGGTCACCACCACCGCCGACAGCCCGCAGAAGGCCGAACGCTGGCATCGCGAGCTGCTGCGGGACGGCCACGCCGACGCCCGCAGCGCAGCCGCGGCGGCCGACATCGCCATCGTCGTCCTCGGAAACCACCCGCTCATCAACGGCCGCGAGACCGAGGACCGTACGGGCACCGCCCTGCCCGCCACCCAGGAGGCCCTGCTGCGCGAGGTCGCCGCGGTCCGCCCGGAGACCGCGCTCGTCGTCATGAGCAGCTACCCGTACGCCCTCGACTGGGCGGACGAACACCTGCCCGCCGTGGTGTGGACCTCCCACGGCGGGCAGGAGACAGGCCGGGCGCTGGCCGCCGTACTGCTCGGCGAGGTCGACGCGTCGGGCCGGCTGCCGCAGACCTGGTACCTCGGCGACGACGAGCTTCCGCACCCGCTCGACTACGACATCATCAAGGCCGGCTGGACCTACCAGTACCACCGCGGCGCACCTCTGTACCCCTTCGGCCACGGCCTGTCCTACGCCGAATTCGACTACGGCGACCTGCGGTTGTCCACGCCGACGGTGTCTCAGGACGGCACGCTCGACGTCTCGGTGACGCTGTCCAACACCGGCGCACGGCCCGGTACCGAGGTGGTCCAGCTCTACGTCCGGGCCGTGGACGCGCGGTACGAGGCGCCCCGGCTGAAGCTCGCCGACTTCCGCAAGGTGCCCCTGGAGCCCGGGCAGAGCCGGGAAGTGGACTTCCGGCTCTCCGCCGAACAGCTCGCCCACTGGGACGTGACCACCGGCGCCTTCACCGTGGACCCAGGCGCCTACGAGGTCCTCGTCGCCCGCTCCGCCGAACACATCGTCGAGGCCGCACCGTTGACGGTGACCGGGACCGCCCCCGCACCCCGCGTCGTAGCCGGCCGGCGCATCCGGGCCGCCGACTTCGACGACTGCACGGACGTCACCCTCGTCGACGCCACCCGTGCCGCCGGCGACGCGGTCACCCCGACCGATCCCACCCGGCCCGCGACACTGCTGTTCCAGTCCGTCGACCTGTCCGGCGTCACCCGCGTCGAGGCGGAGGTCGCCCGCGAGAGCGCCGGGTCGGGCGAGGCCCGCCTTGAGGTCAGGTTCGGCGACCGGCTCCTCGCGGAGCTCGCCCCACCGGTCACCGGCAGCCGCTACACGTGGACCACGGCGACCGCCGACACGACCCCGTCAGCCGACGGCATCCACGACCTACGGCTGACCCTGCACGGCGACTTCCGCCTCGCCACCTTCTCCTTCGGCGCCTCCGAGAACGGAACCGCATGAACACCCCCGCCTTCCCGATGCTCCCCGCCGGGTTCCGATTCGGCGCCGCCACCGCCGCCTACCAGATCGAGGGCGCCCACGACGAGGACGGCCGCGGCCCCTCCATCTGGGACACCTTCAGCCACACCCCGGGCCGTACGCTCGACGGCGCCACCGGCGACACGGCCGCCGACCACTACCACCGCTACCCCGAGGACATCGCGCTGCTGCGGGACCTCGGCGTCGACAGCTACCGGTTCTCGATCTCCTGGTCCCGCCTGCTGCCGGAGGGAACAGGCCAGGCCAACCCCAAGGGCCTGGACTTCTACGACCGGCTGATCGACGAGCTGCTCGCCGCCGGCATCGCCCCCGCCGTCACCCTCTACCACTGGGACCTGCCGCAGGCTCTGGAAGACCGTGGCGGCTGGCGCGTCCGGGACACCGCGGAGGCGCTCGCGGCATACGCGGCCCTCGCCGCCGAGCGCTACGGAGACCGGGTGCAGCGCTGGATCACCCTCAACGAGCCGTACTGCTCCGCCTTCGTCGGCCACGCCGAGGGCCGCCACGCGCCCGGCACCCGGGAGGGCAGCGGCGCCCTGGCCGCCGCCCACCACCTGCTCGTCGGCCACGGCCTGGCGGTACGCGCCCTGCGCGCGGCGGGTGTCCGGGAAGTCGGCATCACCCTCAACCTGGACCGAATCCACGCCGCCTCGGACCGGCCCGAGGACACGGCGGCCCGCCGCCGCGCCGAGACCCTGCACAACGACATCTGGGCCGAGCCGCTGTTCGCCGGACGCTACCCCGCACACGAGGCGGAAACCTGGGCCCACCTCGCCGACGGCCCCTGGCGGCAGGCGGACGACCTGACAGTGATCGGCACGCCGCTGGACTTCGTCGGCCTGAACTACTACCGGCCGGTATGTGTGACCGCCGCACCGCACCAGGCGCCCGATCCCGAACAGCGCACCGCGGTCGACATCGGCGTGGCCGAGACGGACCCGTACGGCACCCGGCACACCACCATGGGCTGGCCGGTCGTCCCCTCCGCCTTCACCGAACTGCTCCGCCAACTCCACGACCGCTACCCGCGGTTGCCCCCGATCTGGATCACTGAGAACGGATCCGCCGAGGCCGACACCGTCGCACCCGACAGCCACGTCCACGACGACGACCGGACCCGCTACCTCGCCGACCACCTCCAGGCGGTCGCCGACGCGATCGCCGCCGGCGTGGATGTGCGCGGCCACTACGTCTGGTCGCTGCTGGACAACTTCGAGTGGGCGCGCGGCTACGACCAGCGGTTCGGCCTGGTCCGCGTCGACTACGACACCCAGACCCGCACGCCCAAGGACAGCTACCGCTGGTACCGGGACCTGATCACAGCACACCGCGCCCGGACGAAGGACGCCCGATGAAGTTCACGGACGGCTACTGGCTGATGCGCCCGGGATGCACCGCACGCGCTACGCCACCGAGATCGCGGACGTCCGCGCCGACGAACACCGGATGACCCTCTACGCCCCGGTCAAGCACGTCACCCGCCGCGGCGGCACCCTCAACAGCCCGCTGCTGACCGTGGAGTGCTGGTCCCCGGCCGAGGGCGTGATCGGGGTGCGCACCACCCACCACGCCGGATCCGTGCATCCGGGCCCGGAGTTCGCGCTGCCCGGCTCCGAGGAGGCCGCGGCCAAGGTCCACCGGGACGGCTCGCTGCTGGAGCTCACCTCCGGCGAACTGACCCTGCGCGTGGACACGTCGGGGCCATGGCGACCATCCCGCTGGCGGCCGACGACCAGCGTCCGGTCTCCGCCCGGGCCGAGCACGTCGAACTGCGGGTGCACGCCTTCACCGACGGTGCCGAACGCACGGTCGTCGTCCCGCGTACCGACGGCCCCGGCGAGACAGCCCGCTTCCAGGTACGCCGCGAGGGCGACCGGCTCCGCGTGACGACCGACAGCCCACACCCGTGGCAGCTGCGCATCGGCGGTCCGGACGCCATCCGGCACCCTGGCACCGCCGGACCCGCGGTGAGCGACTTCCTCTACGAGGACTGCGAGGACTGCGAGGGCTAGGGGGCTAGGGGGGCTAGTCTTCTGAGTCAGGAATTCCATTCAGATGTGTAGGCTTGCCCTATGGCACGGACGGGGCGGCCGAAGGTCGAGTTGACGTTGTCGGACGAGGAGCGGGCCGCTCTCGAGGGGTGGGTGCGGCGCCGTTCGACACCGCAGGCATGGGCCCTGCGGTGTCGGATCATCCTGGCCTGCGCCCAGGGTGCTTCGAACAAGGACGTGGCTGCTCAACTCGGGTCCACGCCTCATGCGGTGGGCCGCTGGCGGGCCCGGTTCGTGCAGTATCGAATCGCCGGGCTGGGTGACATGCCGCGTCCGGGTGGGCCGCGGACGGTGACGGACGAGCAGGTCGCCGCGCTGGTCGCCAGAACGCTGGAGTCCACACCGAATCACGCCACCCACTGGTCAACGCGTTCGATGGCGAAGGAACTGGGCTTGTCGCAGTCGACCGTGTCGCGGATCTGGCGGGCGTTCGGCCTGCAGCCGCACCGCTCGGAGACGTTCAAGTTGTCGACGGATCCGTACTTCGTCGACAAGGTCCACGACGTCGTCGGCCTCTACCTGGACCCGCCTGAGAGAGCTCTGGTGTTCTGCGTCGACGAGAAGTCGCAGATCCAGGCACTCGACCGCTCTCAGCCGGTGCTGCCGATGATGCCCGGAGTTCCCCAGCGGACCACCCACGACTACGTCCGCGCCGGCACCACCACACTGTTCGCCGCCCTGGAGGTCGCCACGGGAAAAGTGATCGGCTCTCTCCACCGCCGCCATCGCGCCGAGGAATTCAAGAAGTTCCTCATCAAGCTCGACCGCGAAGTTCCCGCTGGTCTCGATGTCCACCTCGTGCTGGACACCTACGCCACCCACAAGACTCCGGCCATCAAGACCTGGCTGCTGGCCCACCCTCGCTTCCACCTTCGCTTCACCCCGACCGGGTCATCCTGGCTCAACCTCGTCGAGCGGTGGTTCGCCGAACTCACCAACAAACAGATACGGCGAGGCGTCCACAAGACCGTCCAGGCTCTCGAGAAGGACATCCGCAACTGGATTGCCGCCTGGAACACCGAGCCGAGACCCTACGTCTGGACGAAGACCGCAGACGAAATCCTCGAACGCCTCGCCTCATATCTGAACAGAATTCCTGACTCAGAAGACTAGGCCGTGTTTCAGAAGTCTCCGTGGAAGAGGGAGCGGCATTCGGTGCGTGCTCTCGGCATGCCGGGCGTCGCGACGCTGCGGGTGAATACACCTAGGCCCTGGGCCGCCGTCCAGGCCCTGGTCGAGCACGGGCTTCGCGCACCTCAAGAACTGGCGCGCGCGCTGGCCAAGGTTCACCTTACAAGTCGCGCAAATCGGGCGCCCGTTGATCTATTTCTTCCCTTCAAATTGGTTGACATTCAGGGGTGGAACGTCGGACGTTCAGCCGTTACCCACCGATGCGCCACAGGGACGGAGAGATGGCACACAGATGACTTTCAGAGGAGGGAACCCGAAGCCAGGGCGCGGGAGGCGCCCGGCAGCGCCTGCCGCGGTGGACGCGGGCCCGCGGTATGAGCTGAGGCAACTGGTCCCCATGAAGAGCGTCTCGGAGCAGGTGCACACCGCAGGGCGGGTCAAAAACCTGGGGAAGACGGTGCAGTTCAGCTGGCCCGGGGTGTACTTCGAGGGCCGCTTCCGCGGGACCGGGATCGGGGTGGTACTCGACTGCGCGACCGCCGACTACGACGTCCAGGTCGACGGGGCCACCGTCGCAACCCTGGTCACACCCGGCGACACCACGCACTGGATCAACGGCCTGCGGGACAGCGAGCACACGGTCCGGGTCGTCAAACGCAACGACACCC
Source organism: Streptomyces sp. NBC_00576 (assembly GCF_036345175.1). NCBI lineage: Bacteria > Bacillati > Actinomycetota > Actinomycetes > Kitasatosporales > Streptomycetaceae > Streptomyces > Streptomyces sp. NBC_00576. The sequence continues at coordinate 10,466,849 of NZ_CP107780.1, forward strand.
CGGGGGACACCAGCACGTTCGGAGGCTTCGTTGCCGCGCCCGGGGGCGCCGTACTGAGCAAGCCGGCGCCCCGGGACCGCCAGATCGAGTTCATCGGGGACTCCATCACGGTGGGCTATGGCAATGTGTCGGGCACCAGCGACTGCAATCCGGAGCACCTCAAGCGGAACACCAACAGCGACGTGAGCCACGGCGCCCTCACCGCCCAGCAGCTGGACGCCGATTACCAGATCAACGGCTTCTCCGGCCTCGGCATGGTGCGCAACGTCGCCGGCATCTGCCCGGACGTCACGTACCGGACTTACTACGACCGCGCCCTGCTGAACATGGACGGCGACGTCTGGCAGAACCCGGGAACGTGGCGCCCCCAGATCGTGGTGGTCAACCTTGGCTCCAACGACTTCTCCGACCTCACCCCCGGTGAACCGTGGACGCCCGACAGCCTCGCGGCCGCCTACTGCACCGCCTACGGCGAGTTCCTCCGGAAACTGCGGACTCGCTACGGTGCCGGCACCACCCTCGTAGCCGTCGGCTTCGACAGAAACGCCGAGCATGTGCGGCAGGTGGTCGAGGCGCGCAACGACGCCGGCGACAGCCGGGTCCACTACTGGTTCCTCGAACAGTCGGGCCTGGACTTCCTCGGATGTGACGGGCACACCTCGGCTCACGACGACCGGGTGATCGCCGGCCGGCTTGCCCCGTTCCTCAGGAGCCTGCCGACGGGATGGTAAGGGACGTGGCCACCCGTGAACCGGGTCAGGGACTGCTACCCGCCGCCAGAACCCCCTGTGTGCCCTGCCGCTGGGCGACTTGATCACCTGAGTCGAGAGCAGCAGCACAGGCGAAGGCTACGGGGGTCCGCTGTGGGACAGGCTCACCGCGGCAGCGGTCCCCGGCCCCACTGTCGGGTCTGGCCGCCGGGTGAGGAGCTGATCTCGCAGCCGAACTGGGCGTCGCCTTACGTGGCGCTCATCGCCGCTGTCTCCCCTCGATCCGCTGACCTGATAACAGAATTCCTGACTCAGAAGACTAGGTGGGACTGTGCGGGCCCTGAGCCTCACCAGCCCACGCGATCCCCGTGTTCGAGGCTCATGCGCCGGTCGTTGAGCCGTTGGAAGTAGGCGCGCTGGTCATCGAAGATAGCCTTGACGGTGGAGTTGGACCGCTCGAGATGGCCGAGTGCTTCCGGGCCGAACACGGCCATGGCGCGCACGGCCTCGTCCGGTGTGTACGGCTCCGTGCGGCCGGCCGGGTCCACGGCTGCCCAGTGAGCGCGAGCCTCGGCGATCGCCCGTTCGCCGCGTGCGGTCGCGCTGGGAAGCTTGGCTTTCACGGTGGCGGACGTGAGCCCGCTGGTCAGCATCGCCGCGCTCCAGAACGCGCTCATGACGATGCCGAGGAGGAGGCACGACACGAGGCGGTGGTTGTTCGGGTCCCACCACAGGGCTTGGAGGCCAGTGAGGAGCAGACCGACGATGCCGGCCGCGAGCGTCGTGCGATGAGGAGGGTTTTCGACCTCGATCGTCAGGGCGTCGGCGGGGCGGATGTACCCGTCGGTGACGAGTTCCTGGTAGAGAGCCCCCATGGCTGTGTCGCTGTCGAGGCGCAGGGGGGAGCCGTCACTGCCGGTTGCCTTGGCGATGATCTGCTGCTCACGGGTCCACGTCTCGCCCATTTTGGCGATGGCCCGGGATGATGCGGCCCGGCCGCGGGATCTCGGCTGACGCACTTCCAGATAGCTGGAGCCGAGTGCTTTCGACCGCTGCAGAAGGCCGTGAAGGAGCATGTCGACGACGAGCGTGTCCCGTGCCCAGCTGTGGTGATAGGCGATCAGGGCGAGTGAAGTCGTCCCGAGCAAGGGTTGTCTGCCCGGGGCGGCGTCCTCGGGTTGCCGTTCCGCTTCGAGGTGTCGCTCAACTGCCTCGGCCCTGATCTGTCTGTCGCGTCGAAAATCGTTCCACTCCGTTGACTTGTACAGCGCGTAGAAAACGCCCCAGACGCTGAACAGCCCTATCCAGTCCCCCATGCGGGACAGTGTGATCGCGCCGGTCTCCTCGGTGCAATGACGAGGCAGGGACCTCGCCACATCGTTACGGCCTCAACTTCCGCTGGGGACGTCGGGCCTGATCAGGCCTTGGCAGCGGAGGTCGTCCCAGAGCGCCTGGGGGATGGTGCTCCGGTGGAGTTCCGCGTTGCGGGTCACCTGTGCGCGGTCTCGCATGCCGAGCGTGACGTTGACCGTACTGGGGTGGGTGGCCGGGAAGGCGATGGCGGCGGCGGGCAGGGTGGTGCCGTGCGCTTCGCATACCTCGGCGATCGCCCGTGCGCGGGCGATCAGTTCCGGTGGGGCCTCCTGGTAGTCGTACTTCATCCCCTCTGCGGGCCGGTTGAGGGAGAGCAGGCCGGAGTTGAAGACGCCGACCGCCACCACGCTCTTGCCGAGTTCGTACGCGGCGGGCAGGACGTCGTCCAGGGCGGACTGGTCGAGGAGTGTGTAGCGGCCCGCGAGCATGACCACGTCGGCGGCGGTCTCGCGCAGGAAGCGGGCGAGCATGGCCGACTGGTTCATGCCGGCGCCGATCGCGCCGATCACGCCCTGGTCGCGCAGCTCCGCGAGCGTGGGCATGGCCTCCTCGGCCGCCTGCCGCCAGTGGTCGTCCGGATCGTGCAGGTAGACGATGTCCAGCCGGTCCAGGCCGGTGCGGCGTAGGGAGTCCTCGATGGAGCGCAGTACGCCGTCGCGGCTGAAGTCCCACTGGCGGCGCAGGTCGTCGCGTACGACGAAGCCGTCGCTGTCGACGCCTCGTGGCTGCTCGTTGGGGACGAGAAGCCGACCGACCTTGGAGGAGACGACGTAGTCGTCTCGGGGGTGCTCCCGCAGGGCCGCCCCGAGACGGTGTTCGGAGAGGCCGAGCCCGTAGTGCGGGGCGGTGTCGAAGTACCGTATGCCCGCGTCCCAGGCCGCGTGGACGGCGGCCGACGCGTCCTCGGCCGAGGTGGTCCGGTAGAGGTTGCCGATCACCGCGGCGCCGAAACCGAGTTCGGTGAGTTCGACGCGGGTGTTGTGGATCTTCCGGCGTTGCAAGACGTTCTCCTCGGGGAGGTCGATCGGCGTATGGTCAGCGCCGCGCGTGGGCCGAGGCGCAGGCCATGAGCGCCTCGACGTCGGCGAGCGCGGCCATGGAGACGTCTTCGGGGGGCATGGCCGATGCGGTCCAGGCTGTGCAGGCCGGGCCGCGCTCCGCCCCTACCGACGTCACGTCGGTGTCGTTCATCGGCCGAGCCAGCCGCCGTCGACGGGCAGGACGACGCCGTGGAGGTAGGCGGCGGCGTCGGAGGCGAGGAAGACGGTGGCGCCGGCGAGGTCGTCGGCGCTGCCCCAGCGGCCGGCGGGGATGCGGTCGAGGATGGCCTTGCTGCGGACGGGGTCGGCCTGCAGGGCCTGGGTGTTGTCGGTGGCGATGTAGCCGGGCGCGATGGCGTTGACGTTGACGCCGTGCGGGGCCCACTCGTTGGCCAGTGCCTTGGTCAGGCCGGCGATGCCGTGTTTGGCGGCGGTGTAGCCGGGGACGGTGATACCGCCCTGGAAGCTGAGCAGCGACGCGGTGAAGACGATCTTTCCCTGTCCTCGGGCGACCATCGCCGCGCCGACGGCACGGGTCAGCGCGAACTGGGCGGTGAGGTTGACCTGGAGGACCAGCTCCCAGTCGGCGTCGGTGTGTTCGGCGGCCGGGGCGCGGCGGATGGTGCCCGCGTTGTTGACGAGGATGTCCACCGGCCGTGCGCGTCCGGCGAGGTCGGCGCCCAGCGCCCGTACGGCCGCCGGGTCGGCGAAGTCGGTGCGGATCGCCTCGAAGGTACGCCCCGCGGCACGCACGTCCTTGTCGACCGCGCTGCCGGATTCCTCCAGGGTGGCGCTGACGCCGATGATGTCCGCGCCGGCCTCGGCGAGTGCGCGGGCCATGGCCCGGCCGATGCCACGCCGGGCCCCGGTGACGACGGCGAGCTTCCCGGTGAGGTCGAAGGCGGTCATACGGCGACTCCCTGAGCGTCGTCGGCGTCGGCGTCGGCGTCGGCGTCGGTGTTGGTGGTGGCGTCGGTGTCGGTGGTGTCGGTGTCGGTGGTGCAGTCCACGAGGATCTTCATCACGTTGCCGCCGCCTTCCAGGGCCTCGAACGCGGCGGGCGCCTGGGTGAGGGGGACGATCTTGCTGATCAGCCGTTCGGCGGGGATGGTGCGGTCGGCGACCAGGGTCACGGCTTTTTCGAAGTCGGTGCGGTCGTACAAGCGGGCGCCCACCAGGGTGAGTTCGCGCCAGAAGAAGCGGTGCAGGTTGATCTCGCGGGGCCGGGGATGGATGGCGACCAGGCACAGCCGCCCGCGCACACCCAGCACGTCGACCGCGCTGTCCACACCGCCCGCCGCGCCGGACACCTCGAAGGCGACGTCCGCGCCCGCGTCCCGGGTCCACTCACCGGCCAACGAGGGTACGTCTGCGGTGGCCGGGTTCCAGGTGGTCAGGCCCAGCTCCTCGGCGAGCAGGCGCCGGTGGGCGTTCAGCTCCACCACCCGCGCATCGGCGCCCGCGGCCCGCGCGACCAGTGCGATGAGGATGCCGACCGGGCCGCCGCCGACCACGACGACCTTCTCGCCCTCGACGACCCCGGCCCGGCCGACGTCGTGCACGGCCACGGCGGTGGGTTCGACGAGTGCGGCCCGGTCCAGGGCAAGGGTGTCGGGCAGCCGGATCAGGGTGGAGGCGGGTACGGTCCAGCGCTGCTGCATCGCGCCGGGGGAGTCGATGCCGATGAAGTCGAGGTGCTGGCAGATGTGCTGGTGGCCCTTGAGACAGGCCGGGCAGGTGTCGTCCCAGCGCAGCGGCATCACCGTGACCGCGTCACCGGGCGCCCAGCCCTCGACGTCCGGGCCGACACGGACGACACGGCCGGACATCTCGTGTCCCAGGACAGCGGGCGTGGACACCCGGGCGTCCATGTCGCCGTGGAAGATGTGCAGGTCGGTGCCGCAGATACCGACATAGGCGGGCGCCAGCTCCACCTCACCCGGACCGGGCGAGCGGGTCTCGGCGGAAGCCGTGTCCAGAGTGCGGGCAGACATGTAACGGACGGCGAGAGTCATCGTGTCGTCAGGGTCCCTTCAGCGCGGACGCCGATAGTCAACTGCGGGCGGGAAGGCGGTAGAAGGTGGTCGCGGTGCCGGCGAGGAGTGCGTCGATCTCGTTCTCGGCACAGTCGGTGAGCAGTTCGTCCATGGTGGCGGCCCAGCGGTTCCAGCCGCCCGCGAGGTTCGCGACCGGCCAGTCGGAGCCGAACATCAGCCGATCGGGTCCGAAGGCGGTGAGCAGGGTGTCCCAGACGGGGCGGATGTCGGCGGTCGTCCAGGCGTCGTGGTCGGCTTCGGTGATCAGTCCCGACAGTTTGCAGACCACCTGCGGGTGCGCGGCCAGCTGTTGCACCTGGCGTCGCCAGTCCGCCAGTTCGCCCCGGGCGATGGGCGGCTTGCCCGCGTGGTCGAGCACCTGTGGCAGCTCGGGAAACCGTTCGGCCAGGCGGGTCGCCTGGTCGAGCTGGTGGCTGCGGACCAGTACGTCGTAGGAGAGCCCCCGGTCCCTGACCGCCGCCAACCCCCGCTCCACATCCGGGCGTTGCAGCCAGCGTGGGTTCGTCTCCCCCTGGACGAGATGGCGCAGGGAGCGCAGATAGGCGCCGCCCGGGCCGGCGAGCAGTCGGTCCAGCATCTCGCCGATCACCGGCGATGTCAGGTCCGCCCAGCCGACCACTGCCTCGATCAGCGGTTCCTGCTCCGCGAGGGCGAGCAGGTCCTCGGTCTCGGGCACGTCCGGCATGCACTGCACGACCACCGTGCTGTGCAGATGACGACCCGCGATGGGGTGAGTTGCGGTGGAGCGCAGGTCGCCGGGGGTGAAGGTACGGCTGATCGATGACAGGGCGGGGTCGTCGAGCCAGGACTGCGGACGCCGGTCGAGGTCCCAGAGGTGATGGTGGGCGTCGATGAGGACGGGGGCGGGGGCAGAGGTCACGGCGGGTTCCAAGTCGGTCGGTCTGGTGGGCGTCGCGTCAGACGGTGGAGTCCTCGCCGGGCGGGTCGAGGTGCCAGACCTCGGTGAGTTCCGTCCACTGGCGTGAGTCTCCCCGGTCCGGCCACGGTTCCTGGCAGGGGTCGGTGAGTTTCCACCACTCCTGCGTTTCGGGATCGGCTTCGAGGACGGCCATGTCGGCCTCGAAGTCGTCGCCGTGGTACTCGAAGTAGGCGAACAGGACGTCACCCTGGAGGAAGATGCCGTAGTTGCGGATCTGTGCCCGGTGCATGGCCGCTTGGACGCCGGGCCAGACGGCGGAGTGGAGTTCGAGGTACTCCTCCCGGTGTTCGGGACGGAGCTTGATGGTCTGGGCGATGCGCTTCATGCCGTGGTCTCCTCCGCGCCCGGGGAGGGCTCGTCGGCCGGGGTGTCGAACGGGGTGCGGTAGCTGGGAGTGTTGGTGCGCAGGCCGAGCCGCAGGACGAGCTTGATGCGGGTGGACGCGGGCAGCCGGACCGTCAGGAAGGCACTGTCGCAGACCTGCTCCGACTCGGTGACGACGGGCTCGGTGTGGCCGTAGTCGTACATGTCACCGATCCAGCCGTCGTCCGCGCAGGTCGTGTAGCGGACGGCGGTGATGGTGTGCTCGGCGAAGGCGCCCGCTTGGACGATCACCGCGCGGTCCGTCCCGGGGGACAGGTTGACGAGTTCGACAGTGGTCGCCTCGGGGGCGATGGAGGTGACCAGCGCGGCCACGTCCGGCGGCAGGCCGGCGCGGCGCGCCTCGGCGTCGTGGTAGCGCAGCCTGGCCTGCTGCAGGCCCCCGTTGTACAGCACCTGGGGGCCGCCCCAGGTTAGCTGGACGAGGGCCTCGGTGGCCACGGGGTTGCACTGCTGCCATACGTGGATGTCGGCCTCGGGCACGTCCAGGTCGCGGTAGCGGTCGATGCGCCGCAGGCGGTGGCGGATCTGGGCCTGGGCGGTGGCGAGGATCCGCTCGGGATAGCCGGGGTCGTCACCGGCGAGGAAGGCGAACCACGCCTTCTCGTGGCCGGACTCCTCCTTGGCGCGGAACGGCCGGACGGTCCGCCAGTCGATGCCGTCGACCTCGCGCAGTCCCTCCAGTCGGGCGCGGTCGGCGTCGGAGGCGGTGTGGTGCCACAGGGCCACCGGCACGGGCGGCGTGGCCGGGTTGTAGTCGAACCAGCCCGAGTCGTTGTGCCGGAACGGCAGATGCGGCGTGGGCGTGTGGGCGTCCGGCCCGAGTTCGACCACCCACTTGGAGGGGAGGCTGGAGTCCGCCTCGGTGTGCGGCATCACCTTGCCGCGTTCGATCAGGGCGTCGAGTGAGGTCGCGACCATGGAGAGGTAGTCGTCGTCCCCGGTGACCGTGGCCGCCGCCAGCGCCGCCACGGTCGCCGCGTGGCCCACACTGTGCCAGCCGTGCGGCCAGGACCAGCCGTAGTGGCCGCCGTACCAGCGGCCCTCCAGCAGGCTGCCGACGACACCGTCCGGGCCGACGTTGTCCGGGATGAGACCGCCGTTCGCCTCGGTGCGCTCCCGCCACGCGCCGACGTACTCCACGATCCAGTCGCGGTAGCGGTCCTCGCCGGTCAGGATCCACGCGTTGAGGACCAGTCCCGCCGCGGCGAGGTTGACCGCGGTGTCGCCGACGCCCGTCCGGTCCCGCATCTGCGCACCGAGACGAGGATCCGCGGAGAGCGGGAACGGACCGCCGTCCGCCTCGGGGATCCACTCGAGCGGGAAGCCGTACGTCTCGGCCTCCTTCTGCATCCAGGGATAGACGTCGCCGTCGAACACGCCGTGGCGGTCGGGGTCGCTGCCGTTGTGCGGGCGAGTGATGACACGGTGGTCGGGGTCGTAGTTGCCCTTGGCCGGGTCGACGTACAACTCGGCGAAGCGCAGGGCGCGTTCGGACCAGCGCTCGGGGGCGGCCATGCACAGGAAGTAGAGCAGGAGCAGGCTCTCGCCCTGGTGGAACCAGTCGTAGCCGCGTTCGTACTCGTCGCGCAGCATGTCCAGTTCGGTGAGCTGGCGGGTCACGCCCTCCCAATGCTTCTCACTGGCGGGCAGCAGGTCGTCGGCGCCGCCGAGGAGGTACAACTGGGGCCAGTTGAAGAACACCTCGTAGAAGTCGTCCACACCGTCGCGGGTGGTGAGCGGGCCGGTGTAGTTCAGCCGGCCGTCCGGGCCGGTGAAGTCGCGGGCGAAGCGGCGCCAGGCGTGGTCGAGGAGCTCGAACAGGGACCGTTGGGCGACGGCCCATCCGGGTGGTTCGAGTACCGGCACGCGGGCCTGGACCTCGGGCGGCGCGGTGGGTCGGACGAGGGCCGGAGCGTCCTCACCCGACGTGCGGTCGGAAGAGCTGGAGGGCATGGGAAGGATCTCCGTTCGGGGGTGGCGGCGCGGTGCGCGTACCGGGGACGACGGCCGGGCGGACGGGTGCCGGCTGCGGACGTCATGTCGTGGAGCTGCAGGCCGGGGCCTACTCCTTGGTGGCTCCGGCGAGCATCCCGCTGACCAGGAAGCGCTGGGCGAACAGGAAGACGACCAGCACCGGTGTGATGGCCAGCAGCGTGGCCAGCGCCAGTTGCGGGCGCTCGATCGCGAGGTCGCCGACAGCGGGGTTGAAGGAGGGCACGTTGCTGAGCAGGCTTCCGACGCCCACCTGGATCGGCATCTGGTCGCTCTCGGGAAGCATCACGTACGGCAGGAAGTAGTTGGTCCAGTTGGCGACGAAGCTGAAGAAGCCCACGAGGGCGATCACCGGCGTCGCCAGCGGCAGCGCGATGTGCCGGAAGACGCCGAACTCCGAGCAGCCGTCCATCCGTGCCGCCGCCAGCAGGTCCTTCGGTACGGCGGTGGTGAAGTAGATGTACGTCAGGTACACGCCGAACGGGTAGAACGAGTACGGCAGGATGATCGACCACATCGTGCCGATCAGACGCACCGCGTTGATCTCCAGGAACAGCGGCACCACCAGCGTCGCGGTCGGCATGAGCATCACCACGAGGGTCGAGACGAGCAGCGTGTGACGGCCGCGGAACTCGGTCATCGCCAGGGCGTACCCCGCGGGGATGGCCACGCAGAGCGTGATGACCAGCGAGATCACCGCGTAGAGCGTGGAGTTGCCCAGCCACTGCATGATGGCGTTGTCCTGGAACGCCGTGAGGGCGTCCCAGTTGGCCTTGAAGGCGTGCCAGGAGCCGAAGGACAGCGGGCTGCCGTGGACGAGTTGCTGGTCGGTCTTGGTCGCCGCGAGGACGAGCCACACCACCGGCAGCACGAAGAACACCATGAACACGGCCAGTACGGAGCCGATCAGCAGGCGGGGCGCGAGGCGACGCGGGGAGAAGGTGCGCCGCCGCTCGGTGGCCTGGTGGTGCGCTCGGCTCATGACGCTTGGTTCCCGTTCCGTGCGTGGTGTGACGGTGGCCGGTACGGCAGAGGTCTCAGTCGGCATCGAAGAACCCCGACCGTGCGACGAAGACCGCGGCGGCCGACACACTGACGACCAGGAGCTCCACCGAGACCGCGGCGGCGCCGTTGATGTTGTTCATCTGGAAGGCGAAGTCGTACGTCAGCTGGTTCAGCGAGTAGTCGCGTCCGGCGACGCCCACGCTGGCCAGGGAGAGCAACTGCGGCTCCACGAAGAGCTGGGCGCCGCCCGCGAAGGCCAGGATCACCATGTACACGATCCACTTGCGGAGCATGGGGATCTGCACACGCCAGGCGGTCTGCCAGGCGCTCGCACCGTCGATGCGCGCGGCTTCCATGACGTCCTGGGGGATGTTGTTCAGCGCGCCGTAGATGACGACGATCCAGCCACCCGCGCCGGTCCAGAACGCGATGATCGTGAACAGCACGGGCAGGTTGCCGGGAGCGATGACCTCACCGAACGTGTGGAATCCCAGCATGCCCAGCAGCGAGCTGACCGGGCTCACCGCCGGGTCGAGCATGAACAGCCACACCAGCACGCTCGCGGCGCCGGCGAGGGCTCCGGGGATGTAGTAGAGGAAGCGCAGGGACTTGCTGACACCGCCCGAGGCGAGACGGTGCAGCAGCAGAGCCAGGGCCACCACGAACACCACGAGCGAGACCAGCCAGAAGAGGAGGTACAGCGCGACATGGCCCACGGCGTCCAGGAAACGGAAGTCCTGCGCTGTGGTGATGAAGTTGGTGAAGCCGCTGAAACTGCCCCCGGCGTCGGTGAAGGCGAAGTAGACGGCGTAACCGGTCGGCAGGATGCCGAACGCGATCAGCAGGAGCACGTAGACGGCGACGAAGGCGACACCGGCCCGGCTCTGCCGGGCGGTGCCGCGAGGGCGCCGCCGGGCAGAACCGGCCGAGGGGTGCGTCTCGGTCACTGGGAGACCTTGTATCCGTTGGACTTGGCGTACTTGGTGATGGAGTCCTGCCAGGCGGGCAGCATCGAGGCGATGGACTTGCCCTGGGTGATGCCGGGCTTGACGGTGGCCGCCCAGATCGCCTCCTGGCTGAACTGGCCCGAACCCCACTCCGGCCAGACCTGGGAGGCGGCGTCCTTGAGTGCGCTCAGGTCACTGGCGAAGTAGCCGGCGGTGTCCTGACCCTTCAGCCAGGCCTCGGCCGCGGGCGTGTAGGCGGGGAAGCCGGGCGCCTTCTCGCCCTGGTAGGCGTTGTCGGTGGTGACCCACTTCAGGAAGTCGGTGGCCGCCTTGATGTGCGTGGAGTGCTGGGACATCAGCCAGGTGCCGCCGCCGACGTTGCCGGTGGCGGGTGAGCTGTCCCCCTGCCACTGCGGTATGGGAGCCGCCGCGATCTGCTTGGCCGGAACCTTGAGGGTGTCCCTGAAGACCGCGCCGCCGAACCAGGCCGGGCCCGGCATGAGCAGGACCTTGTCGGCCTGGTTCTTGCCGAAGTCGGTGCTGAAGACGCCGCTGATGGACATGGACTTGTTCTTGATCAGTACGTCCAGCAGCTTGGCCATCTTGGTGCAGGCCTCGCTGGTGGTGTTCACCGACACGGCCTTCGGGCCCGTGATGTGGTTGGCGCCGCACTTGCTCGCCCACAGGTAGATCTCGGGGGTGAAGGAGTCACCGGCGTCGCCCACGAGATAACCCGGGTGCTCCTTGGCAACCTTCTCACCGAGCTGCTGGTACTCCTCCCAGGTCGTCGGCACCGTGTACCCGAACTTCTTCAGCAACGGCGCGTCGTACCAGAGCACCGCCTGGGAGAGGTCGTTGCGCAGACAGTAGACGGTGCCGCCCACCGTGCAGACGTCGTTGGCTCCCTTCGCGAACTGCCCCAGGGTCGCCTCGTCGACCAGGCCCTTGTTGAGCGGAGCGGCGAAGCCCGCGTCGACCGCCCAGCTGGCCTCGTTGTTCTGGGAGCTGAAGACGACATCCGGCCAGCCCTTGCCGGTGCGGTTGAAGAGCTGGACCTTCGTCTGGAGGTAGTTCGAGCCGTTGGCGTCACCGTCGTAGCTGACGATGTCCAGCTTCACCTCAGGGTGCAGCTTCTGGTACAGCTTCGCGGCGTCCATACGGGTCGCGTCCACCCAGACGGTCAACGCACCGTCCTTCTGCGGCGCCTGAGCGAAGCCGTCCTTGTTGGTCGTACCGGCCGTGCCGCCGCCGCAGGCGGCCACGGTCAGCACCACGGTCGCCGCACACCCGGCCAGCAACGCGGCACGTCTGCGACTGACCGCGCTTTCCTGGCTGGACGAAGGCTTGTTGAGGGTCATGAGTGGCTCCACTGAGTGCGCGTGAATGGGGTGACACCGAGCCGTCCCGGGCGGGCGTCGGGCGCTGAAGGTGACTGGACCAACACCTTCGCGATGAAATTAGCCGCCTTATCGAGGGATTCGTCAAGGGGTTGTGCACCGTTCTCTTGGTGTATCTATGAGCAATCAGGTGAGTGTCGTGCGGTGTTATGACAGCTGAGATCCCTTTTATTCATTTCCGTCCAGGAGGCCTACGGTGCGGTTCGCTCTCACAATGAGTACGACTTATTGTTGGTCTGAGGTACGATGAGCACGCTCCCCAGCGATCAGTCGCGTTCGCCGCAGTCACCCCGGAGGCAGCACAGATGAACGACACGCCAGCGACCGAAGCGGCCCTGCCGGTGCAGGCCCTTCCCGTTGCGGCACCAGCGGTGAACGGCTCGGACGAGCGGCGTGACTACCGCCCGGGGTACGAAATCGTGGCGGAGCGGATCCTGGAGTACATCGCCGAGTCACGGCTCGAGGCGGGGGACCGGCTGCCCACGGAGATCGATCTGGCCGAGACGCTGAACACCAGCCGGGCGGTGGTGCGGGAAGCCGTGAAGATCCTCTCGGCGCTCGGCCGCGTACGGGCCCACAAGGGGCGAGGCCTGTTCGTTGCGGACGACGAGGGCATGCTCATCACCAGCCGGTGGGGAGGTTTCTTCCGGCCCGTCGATCTCGACCACGTTCTGATGCTGTTCGAGTTCCGCCGGGTCCAGGAGATGGCCGCCAGCAGCCTGGCGGCGACCCGTGCCACTCCCTCCGAACTGCGCACCATCGAGCTCGCCATGCAGCAGTGCCGGCACGGGTTCGTCCACGGTCAGGTCGACGTCTTCAACCAGGCGGACGACGACTTCCACGCGGCCGTGACCGCGGCCTCGCACAACACCTTCCTCGCCAGCGCCGTGCGCGACGCACGACGTCTGCAGCGCCAGTCCAGCGCCATCGGTATCCATGACACGTTCAGTGAGCACACCGGGGCGGCGGTCGAGGAACACGAGGCGATCTACCGGGCCATCCGTGACGGCCACGCCGAGGAAGCGGCGCAGGCCACCGCGGTACACCTCGACAGAACCCTGGAGGACTACCGGCGCGAGATCCAGCGGCGCCTGTTCGGGTAGCGCTGTGCATCAACGCGGGGTCCATGCGGGTACGGGAAGGAGCCGTGCCGCAGGCGGCACGGCTCCGAGGGGTCGGCGGCCGGAGTCCGGCGGGCCGCGCCCAGGCGCGGCGGACCCGCCAGGGCCATGCTGTCGTACCGGCCGGCAGGGCGAGCGTCGCCAGGTTGGCCAGAAGAGCCGGAGCGTCGCCCGTCGGGGCGGTGCTGGACCGTGCCGCCGTGGCGGGAAGGCCTGCGGGTCGCGCCCGGACTGCCGGGCGCGACCCGGGCGCGCTGACCGCGGCCGGCGTTGGCACGGTGATCAGGCCACGGTGAACCCGTCGAACGTGGCGATGCCCCGTGTGCCGGTCCAGCCGTTGGCCGCGGTCATGAAGACCCCGACGTCCTGTGCGGTGGCCGCGCCTCCCGGCGTGGCTGTGCCCACTGTCGTCCAGGTGACGCCGTCCGTGCTGACCTGGCCGGTGTACGAGGCGTCCGACCTCATCAGTCGCAGCCGTACCGGCGCGGTGAAGGAGCCCGACAGGGCGATCGAGTCGAAACGGCCGTCGCCGTCGGCGTCCCAGCTGAGCGCGCAGCCGTTGGACGGAGTGACCGCCAGGTTCACATAGCCCGCGCTTCCCTGGGTGCCCAGGTCGTTGCGGACGACGAGGCCCGCCCGTGCCCAGCCCCCGGTCGCGTCCTGCGAGGTGACCGTCACCTCGGCCACGGCTGCGTCGCCGTAGGCGCCCGCCCGGTACACCGCCCCGAACTCGTTGGTGGCGCCCCACAGGTCGGCCCCCGCGCCCTCGACGGCGAACTCGTCGCCGGCCTGGCCGAACACGGCGTCGTTGAAGGAGACCGTGCGGTACGGGTCGCCGACCCCGGCCGCGGCCACCAGTCGTACCGGCGCGACCGCCTTCCCGCCACCGGCGTAGACCGCGGCCGCGACGACCCGGCCGACCAGTTGCGTCGGTTCACCCGTCAGCGAGACCTCGAAGCGAGCGGTGATCGTCTCGCCGGACGCCACCGACGCCGTGCGCACCGGATCCAGCGGCGTCACCGCCAGGCCCTCGGGGACGGTGACGGAGAGCGTCACGCCGCGTGCCGCCGCGAAGCCGTTCCTGTTGGTGAAGGTCACCGTCACCGTCGCGGGCGTGCCCTCGGCCACCGCTCCCCGGTCGGTACCGGCGGTGAGGGTGCCCTGATGGGGAGTGGCGGCGAGCAGGTCGCGTACGCGCCGGGCCAGGGCGTACGGGGAACCGTGGGGCTCCGTCGGGTGTGTCTCGTGCGCGTGCGCCCAGCGGTCCTCCAGGGCGAACCAGTCGATCGTCGCCGGGTCCTTCCCCGTGGCGAGTCCCTTGGCGAGCGCGTCGAAGTACGTCTTCCAGCGGGTGCGGTACAGGCCACCGACCAGCCCCGCCCACTCCCGGTTCGCGTAGTCGTGCAGACCCTCCTCACTGCTGGCGAGTCCGCCCCAGGTGGTGATGAGGGATCGGGCGTCGTACTCCAGGCGGTCCTTCTCGGTCCGGTCGGCGCCCCAGGAACGTGCGTCGGCGAGCCATCGTCCGAGCAGGTGCGGGCCGGAGGCCGCCAGCAGGTCGTCGAGGAGGTCCATCCACTCCAGCCAGGTCCTCGCCAACTTGCCGAACAAGGCCTTGTCACCCGCCTGGTGCGCGGCCCTGATCTGTGGCAGCAGGACACGGCTGCGGTTGGACAGGACCTGCCGCGCCACATCGACGACGTCGTAGCGGTAGGCCGAGCTGTCCCTCAACTCCGCGCGCACGGCGAGCAGTTCGGTGAGTGCGGTGTCGAAGGCAGTGGTGTCGTAACGGTCGGCCTCCGGGCCCCACGCAGCGGCCTTGTTGGCGCCCAGGCTCGGGCGGGCGCCGAACAGGCCGTCGGGAGCCTCGCTCCAGGAGTCCGCGCGGGACATGTTGTACGCCGTGTCGCGGATCGTCTGCCAGGCCGCGGCGGCGTGCCGGTCGGGGCCGCCGTAGCGGGAGAGGGCGTACGCGGCGAACCAGTCGTCCAGGTCGATGACGCCAGGCGTCCAGGCCAGGTCGGTGAGGAGGGCGAGGGCGGGCGCGTTGTTGTCGGCGGCCTCCGGCATCGCCGCGATACCGGCGAGCGAACTTCCTTCCTTGTCGCGCCACTTGGGGTACTGCTCCACCCAGTCGGGGGCGTTCGCGCCCATCGGGGTGTGGCCGCCGAAGTTCCAGATGCTGCCGAAGGCGTACGGGGTGCCGCCCCAGTCGCTCTCCCGGTCGGTGACCGTGGTGTAGCGGTCCGACAGACCGTCAACGATCAGCATCCGGCTCTTGTCGACACCGTCGAGCAGCGCCTTGGACGGGTTGGTCTGCCAGCCGAGGATCGCCCAGAGGGCCCCCGGATGGGCATTCTGCAGCGCCGCCTCGACGGCCCGCGCGGCCTCGCCCACCGGCACGTCACCGGGGTTGCCGCCCTCGTGCAGCAGATCCATCTTGTACATCGTGCTGTCGCCGAATCGCTCTGTCTGGGCCCGGTAGAAGGCGGCGGCCACGTCGTCGAAGGCCGTCGTGCGCGGGTCGAGCCAGTCGGGGCGTTTGAAGGCGCCCCAGCTTCCCTGCGCCACCACCGCCGCGTCCCCGCCGTGGCGGGCGGGGAAGTCGTCCGGCACGCTGCCGTAGTAGCCCGGCAGGACGGGCGTCATACCCAGGTCGCGTATCCGGTCGACGATCTTCTCGGCGAGTACGGCACGTCGCTCGATGAGCTGGCGGGAGACCGGCCCGCCGAAGCCCGACATGTTCTGCAGCAGCCACCAGGGCTGGTGAGCCGGGGCCGGGATCCAGGCGCGCATCTCGGAGTCGGAGTAGCCGAACCGGCGGAACATGTCGTAGTAGACGGCGTCGCCGCCGATGTAGACAAGTACCCGGTTGACGCCGTGCACGGCCAGCACGTCCAACTCGCGCTGCCAGGCGTCCCAGTCGCGGTAGGCGCCGGTGTAGCCCTCGTTGGTGTCGTTGAAGGCGAAGCGGTGCGGCACATTGGCCGTTCCCGCGATCTCCTCGGTGGGCGCGGGGAGGGTGCGCGGCAGGTTCAGCTGCTCGCCGGTCCAGGAGACGGAGGCGTGTGCCGTCCGCCGCAGATAGGTGTGGAGGCCCGCGAGCAGCACGGCGGGGCTGGTGCCCTCCACCGTGATGTGCCCGGCCCGGCCGGTGACCCGGAAGCGGTCGGTGTCGCCGCCGACGGCCCGCAGGGTGACCTGCCGGTGGTGACCGGGCAGCAGACGCTTCAGCGCGGCTGCGGCGTGACCCGTGTCGAAGGGGGCGCCGTCGGCCGCGTACGCGCCCTGCGGCCGGGCCAGCAGCGAGGCGCCGCCCAGCGCGACCGTACCCGTGAGGACACGTCTGCGGGTGACACCTGTGATGCCGATGATGCCGAGATCGCCTTGGTTGTCGTGCATGAACGTCCTTCCGGCAGAGCTCAGTTGCTCGTCGTGGTCGCCGTGCTCGTCGTGAGCGTCATGGCGAAGATGTGCAGGGCGGGGGCGCCCGACTGGATGCCGTCGCTGACCTTGGGCAGGACCACGGAGCGCAGTTCCTTGCCGGCCGCCAGATCGACGCCGAAGGTGAACAGGCTGACGGGGTTGTCGTCCCGGCCGGAGGCGACGTGGCGGTAGGGGAGCACCACCGCGGCGGAGGAACTCGCCCCGTACCAGTCGGGCACGGCGACCGAGAACGCCTGCTCGGTGCCGTCGGCGTAGACGACCTTGCCGTCTCCCCTGCCCTCGCCCCAGGTGCTGGTGCCGAGGAAGGACAACCGGGAACCGGAGCCGGACAGCAGCACACTCTGGCCGAAGGAGATGACGTTGTCCTTGCTCCCGGGGCTCCCGGGGAGGGTGTCCGGCCAGGTGAAGGGCACGTCGTCGTACGTGACCGTGGCACCCGGAGTCAGGCCCACCGACGCCAGCGCCTCGGTGGACAGACTGGAGTTCGAGCCGTCGAAGTTGGCGACGGTGAGTGCGTCGTCGGAGGCGATCCCGGCGTTGTCGAAGGCTCCGGACAGCGAGCGGTACGGCAGTAGGACGGTGGTGGTGGCGCGGGTGCAGTCGGAGCCGTGGCGGTGCACGTCGAAGAGGGCGTGCGCGGTGAGTACGATCCGACCCTCGGCGTCGTCGGCGAGCCGGGTCCGCCAGGTGCGTGTCACCGACCGGCCGGGCGCGAGGCTGCCCAGGCTGTCCTGTTCGCCGGTGTCGTCCACGGCGAGGTAGAGCACGGTGCCGCGCAGCACGATCCTGGTGGTGTTGGTGAGGGTGGCTGTCAGCGTCACGGACTTGCCCGGCTCGGGTGCGGGCGGGGTGAAGGTGAGCGAGACGGGCGGCGCGAGGAAGTCCTCCTCGGGGCGGTAGGTGTTCATGACTCCTCCACGGTGAAGTGGTCGAACACGGCCTGGACCCTCGTGCCGGGGTAGTTGAGGTTCACGGCGCTCGCCACCACGCCGGCGTCCAGGGCGCTGCTCGCGGACGGCACGGTGACGGTCGCGATCTCGTTCCAGGAGAGACCGTTGTTGGTGCTGCTGTACGCGGTGTACGTCGTGCCGTCACGGACCAGGCGCAGCCAGGCGGGGTGGGTGGAACCGCCGCCGCCGGCCCAGGTGTCGAGGTGTCCGTCGCCGTCGCTGTCGGTCATGAACTCCAGGCCGAACGACTTCGACATGGTGAATACGGCGTAGCCGCCCTTCTCCGGGGCGGTGAGGTCGTTGGCGACAGCGATCCCGTACTTGGCGGTGGGGTTGTCGCTGCCGGTGAGGCTGACCGTCTTGACCTGCACCACGCTCGACTCGGCGGCGGCGCTGGGAAGGAGGATGCCCCCCTTCTCGTCGGTGCCGCCGGAGAAGTCGCGGCCGCCCGCCCAGATCACCAACTGGCTGCCGTACTGGCCGAACTCGGCGTCATCGGTGGTGGCGAACGTCCGGTACGGGTCCCGCACCTCATTGGGCTCGTAGGGCACGGTGAACGTCTTCGCGGACCGCGCGCAGTCGCTGCTGTGCCCGTCGACATCGAAGACCACGTGCGCGGTGAACGACACGTTCCCGGCCACGTCGGCCGGCATCGCCGTCTCCCAGCGCCGGGTCGTCCTCGCGCCGCGCCGCAGGTCGCCGAGCGGGATGGTCTTCGCCGCCGCGGTGGCGCCGGGGTCGATCAGGTGGAGCACGGCGTTGCGGAGCGGGAAGGGGCAGTCGTTGGTGAGGACCGCGGTGGCGGTGACCGTGTCACCACCGGCCGGCTCGGCGGGTTCCGTCGTGACGGTGAGCGTGGGCCCCAGGGTGTCGAACCGCGTACCGGTACGGATTCCCATGCCGCTCACCGGGCCCAGTCGACGGTGAAGACGTTGGCGATGTCGCTGGGCAGGGAGGACGGGACGGTGATGTTGATCTTTCCGTCACGGCGGGTCCACCGCAGACTGCCGCTCGTGCCGAGCAGCCGGACCCGGGATGTGGCGCTGATGGGGATGTCCCCGGGCACGGAGAGGGTGCCGCTGGGCTTGCCCAGCACGATGATGTTGAACTTGCCCGGGGAGACGGTGTAGCGGATGCCGAGCGGACTGCCCTCCTCCTCCGCCCGCACCCAGGGCGCCGACCCGTAGATCGCGGGGCCGTTGACCTTCAGCCAGGCGCCGATGTCCTTCAGCCGCTCCTGCATGATCTCGGGGATCGTGCCGTCCGCCCTGGGGCCGATGTTGAGCAGCAGGTTGCCGTTCTTGCTGACCACGTCGGCGAGCAGCTGGATCAGGAACTCGGAGGTCTTGTAGTCCTCGTCCGGCTCATGCTTGTTGTAGCCCCAGGAGTAGCCGATGGTCATGCAGCACTCCCACTTCTGGGGGTCCATCGTGGGGTTGGTGCGCTGCTCGTACGTCGCGAAGTCGAAGTGGGTGTCGAACCGGTCGTTGATCACGACACCCTTGGGGTGCTTACGGTTCTTGGCCTGGTTGTAGTAGTGGGCCATGGGTTCTTCGCTGCGCCACGGCGGGTTGCCGGTGGGCCGGAACCACTGTCCGTCGGCCCAGAGCAGCTCCGGGTCGTAGCGGTCGATGATCTCGTACAGCTGCTTGAGCTCGTAGTCGCCGACGTAGTCCTGGACCGGCTTGTAGCCGGTCATGGGGATTTCCTGGTCGGTGTAGAAGTTGCGCATCGGCCGGCCGATCGCCGGGTTGAAGTACTCGCCGAGCGAGTAGTACAGCCCGGGCCGCACGGTGCCTCGTCTGCGGGCCGCGGTCATCAGCTCGCCGACCAGGTCACGCTTCGGGCCGTACGCCATGGCGTGACGGTCCGTCACCTGGCTCGGGTAGAGGGCGAATCCGTCGTGGTGCTTGCTGGTCAGCGCGAAGTACTCGGCGCCTGCCTGCTCGAACAGCTTCACCCAGGCATCGGGATCGTACTTCTCGGCCTTGAACTGCGGGATGAGGTCGTCGTAGGTGACGTCCTCGCCGTAGGTGTCGCGGTGGTACTTCCACTCGGCGGTGTCCTTGGTGCTCTGGTACCAGAGGTACCACTCGGAGGCACTTCTCGGCGTCGCGCCGGCGATCACCGAGTAGATGCCCCAGTGGACGAAGATGCCGAACTTGGCGTCCTTGTACCAGCGCGGCACCGGGTGGGTGTCGAGGGAGGCTTTGGTGGCCTGGTAGTCGGGAATGCCCGGGACTCCGGACGGGGCGGCCCCGGTGAGTGCCTGGGCGGTGCCGGGTGGGGCGAGCAGCACCGCGCCGCCGAGGGCTGCCGCGGTGGTCATGAAGTGTCGGCGGTCGACTGCCATGGATGTGCCTCTCACTCGTGCGTGGAGAACTCGTGCGTGGAGAAGGAGTCGAAGAGCGCTGTCGTGATCTGGCCGGGATAGTTGAGGTTGACGGCGCTCGCGACCAGCCCGGCGTCGCCGGTACCGCTCGCGGACGGCACGGTGGCGGCGGCGACCTGCTGCCAGGCGGTGCCGTCGGCGCTGGCGTACGCGGTGTAGGCGGTGCCGTCGCGGACGAGCTTCAGCCAGGCGGGGTGGTACGAACTGCCGCCGCCGGCCCAGGTGTCGAGCCTTCCGTCGCCGTCGCTGTCGGTCAGGAACTCCAGGCCGAACTGCGCGGACATGGTGAGCACCGCGTAGCCGCCGGCCTCGGGCGCGGTGAGGTCGTTGGCGACGGCGATCCCCGCCTTGGCGGACGGGCCGCTGCCGGTCTGGCCCACGACCCGGGCGGTCACAGTGCCGGACGTCGGCGCGGCGTCGGGGAGGTAGACCGCCGCCTTCTCGTCCTTCCAGCCGGACAGGTCCTGGCCGCCTGCCCAGATGGCGAACTGGTCGCTGTTCTGGGCGTATTGGGCCTTCTCGGTGGTGCTGGCGGTCGTCAGATACGGCGCCCGCACCTCGGACGGAGCGGGGGTCACCGTGGCGTCCACGCTGTCGGAGTCGCGCCGTGTCCGGCCGTCCTGGACGAAGGACGTGTGTACGCCGATCTCATGGGTGCCCCAGGTCGTGTCGGCCGCAGGGGTCACCGTCCAGGTGACGGTCGTGCTGTCGCCCGATGCGAGGAAGCGTGTCCGCGTGCCGCCGGCCGGTTCGGCGGACCAGCCGCCGGGTAGATCGAGACGAGTGCTGACCCGGTTGACCGCTTCGGGGCCGGTGTTGGTGACGGTCGCGGTGATCTCCGTGGCGCGGCCGGTCTGCAGGCTCGGGTGGTACGGGGTGAGCCGGACGCGGGCCGAGGGGCAGCCACGGGCCGCCCCGAGACCGGCGAGGTCGACCGCGTCGGCGAACGCCTTCATCCCCGTGTCGTTGGGGTGCAGATGGTCACCCGAGTCGAACGCGGCTCCGTAGCGGGTGGGATCGTCCGGATCCCGGACCGCCTTGTCGAAGTCGGCGTAGCCGTCGAAGACGCCGCCGTGGCGTACGAAGGTGTTGACCTTCTGCCGGTCGGCCTCCTTGGCCTCGTTCCACCAGTCGCCCCAGCCCCGGTACGGCACCACGGTCGCGCCGATCACCCGCAGCCCGCGGGCGTGGGCCCGCCGCGCGATCTCCCTCATCCCGTCGATCACCTGGTCACCGGTGGCGCCGCCCCAGCTGAGGTCGTTGACGCCCTCGAAGAGGACCACCGTCCGGGCACCCGGCTGGGACAGCACATCGCGCTCCAGTCGCTCCGGTGCCGATGGGTTGCCGTCGGTGCCGGCCGTGATGCGGTTACCGCTGATGCCCGCGTTCAGTACTCCGGCGGGGATGGTGCAGGCCGACAGCCGGGCCGCCAGATAGTCGGGCCAGCGCCGGTTGGCGCTCGAGGTGGAGGCGGCGCCGTCGGTGATGGAGTCGCCGAGTGCGACAACCGACCCCTGCGCCGGCCCGCCCCGCACGTCGACACCGGTGAGGAACGGGAAGGTGGCGTCGGTCGTGGTGAACGCGCCGCCACCGGCGTCCCCGGCGTGGTCGCCGCCGCCGTCGGGCGTCCAGTAGACGGTCTGGAGGCCCATCCAGTGCTGGCTGACGTGGGTGAGCCTGCCGGGGAAGTACAGGCTGACCACCAGGTCGCTGCGGGCGGCCACGGGAATCCGTACCCCGTCGCTCGCCGCCTGCCCCCCGGCCGGGATCGTCACCTCCCCCTTCCCGCCGAACGTCAGATCGCGCGGGCCGGACACGGAGGAGCCGCTCGTGCGGCGTCCCACGGTCGCGTGTCCGATCGTCACCGGCTGGTCGGTGAACTCATTGGTCAACCGGATCCGGACGCTCGTCCCGCCCGCACTGACGTGCACCGGGATCCGCACGGTCACCTCCGAGGTGCCCGGGTCGTACGACGCGTGCTGTGCGGTCGCCCAAGTCCCGGTCCAGCGCTGCTGCTGGGCCCCGGCCGCGGCTGGAGCCGTCGGCAGGAGGGCCGCCAGGACGGCCGCGACGACTGCCACGAGACATGCGCGTCTTCTTTGCAGAGGCATCAGGCACCGTCCCCACAGGTCAGCTTGGCGTCGGCCCAGTCCGCGTGGTCCAGGGCGTTTCCGTCCCCGGCGTCCGAGACGACGAGTTCGAGCCGCCGGGCACCTGACACGTCGACGTCGATCTCCTTCGTCGCGGTGTCCCGGTCGACAGTGCCGCTCTCGTAGACGGGGATGCCGTCTGCGAGGACGGTGTAGGCGACGGTGGCCGGGCCGTCGGAGCGGCCGTAGGTCTCCTGGTCGAGACCGAGCGCAGCATGGAAGGTGGAGCAAGTGCCGCCGAGCCACACCTGCACGCTGCCGGCGGCGTGGGTGCCGAGGCCCTTGGCGTAGACGGTGCCGTGGAGAGTGAGTGGCAGACCGTCGCCCTCGGCGTTCTCGCCCACGGACTGGTCGCGCTCGACCGGCCCCCAGCCGTTGCTGCTGGAGGCGAACGGCAGCTCGCTGACGTAGTGTTCGCCGGCCGCGAGCGGTGGTGGCTGCGCCGCCACGACCTGCTCCCCGGTCACCGAACCGGTCTTTCCGGCGCGGGCGAAGTCGGCGGTGACGCGGACAATCGCGACGGTGCCGGTCTTCTGGTCGGCGGGCACGGTGACGGTCCACCGGACTTTCGCCGAGGCACCCGGTTTGAGGGTGCCGACCCGCAGCGGGCCGGCCGGGTTCGCGGTCCAGCCGTCCGGCAGCTTCGGGCTCAGGGCGAGGCCGCGGAGCGTCCTGCCGTCGTCCGGTACGGAAACCGTCGCCGTGACCTGATAGCTGTGGCCCGGTTCGACGGTGTCGGGGCCGTCGACGGCCACCCGCGCCGGGGTGGTCGGGTCGGCGTAGGTGGTGGCGTCGTACGCCGGGGCGGTCACATTGCCGACCCGCAGCGAGGAGGTGACGTTGCCGAGCGTGGTGAGGCCGACCTTGCCGAGGCCGCCGCTCTTCGCGTCCTCGCTCCAGGAGGCGATGGCGATCGTATTCCTGCCGTCGGCGCGCAGGATGCCGCCCGGGATGGGGAAGGTGTGCTGGGGGCCGGTGTCGTTGACATAGTGGCCCAGCAACCAGCCGTTGACGTAGATGAGGGCGCGGTAGTTCCGGACGGCGTCGTCGGTGATGGTGACGCCGACGGAGACGTCCTGGCCCTTGGGCAGCTTGGGGTTGAAGGTGGTCCGGTACCAGGCGATCCCGGGAGCGGTGTCACCGACCGGCAGCGTGGCGCCGTCCCACGACCGGTCCGGGTATCCGGGCAGGGTCCAGCCCGAACGCTCCCCGTACAGACCGCCGTTGTTCATGTGCCCGCGTACGGCGTCGACGGGCTGCTCACCGCCCCGGGCACCCTGGATGCGCCAGGTGATCTGGGCGTCGGAGCCCGCGAGATACGCCGTGGTCAGACCGCGCGGCTGCTTGTGGTCGTCGCTGTTCCACGTGAAGTCCTCGTTGTGGCCCATATTGCCGACCAGGACGGAGATCACGTTCTCCTTGCCCTTGCGCAGCAACCCGTCGGCCAGGGGGAAGGTCCTGCGGCCGGTCTGACTCGTCCCGGCGAACTTCCCGTTGATCCACACCGAGTACGCGCCCACCGCTGCCGAGCCGGTGTCCGGGTTGGTGGCGTAGGCGGTCAGGGAGAGGGACTTCTCGGTGCCGGTGGCCTTGAAGCGGCCGCGGTACCAGACGTAGCCGTAGTGGTAGCCGTACTCGTCCTGGTAGAGCACCGGCCAAGTCCCGGGCGTGGTGGGGTTGTTGGTGGTCAGCTTGTCGGCGTACGTCCAGGACGAGTCGTCGAAGCCGGGGTCGGCCTCGGGGGTTTCGGCGGACGTCTTCCAGCCGGTCAGCTCGGGTAGCTCGACGGCCTTCGGGCCGGGCACGGTGCCGAGCAGGCTGCCCGAGGAGGTCGGTTTCACCTTCAGGGGTACGCCGTTCCAGGTGACCTTCCGTACGCCGGGCGGGGCGAAGACCTCCAGCGGGCCCGCCTTCTTCGCATCGCCGGTGAGGGCGAGCGTCCGGCCGGTGACAGACGCCGTGCGGACCAGCTCGGTGCCGCGTTCCAGCACGGGACCGGCCGCCGTGTCCTGACGCCAGAAGCCGGCGGCCTCGTCGTCGGTGCCGATGAGCAGCAGCAGATCGGGGCGGCCGCCGCCCTGGACGAGGACCCGGGTGAGGCCGGCGTGGGTGTAGTCCAGTTTCAGGTCGCCGCGTTCGGCGTCCCAGGTGGCGTCCGCCTTGCCGTCGAGCACGGTGACCTTGGGCTCGGCGGAGTAGCGGAGCATCGTCTGCCCGGGGTCGCCCTCGGCGCCGTACAACACGGCTTGTACGCGGTCACCGGTTCGCGCGCTGGTCAGCAGCTCGCTGGTGGAGTAGACGAGTCGCTGCCCGCCGCCGAGGTCGTGGCCGGCGACGAGGATCTTGCCGGTCTTGCCGTTGAGGCGTGCGGTGACCGGATAGGTGCCGTCCGGGGTCTTCCAGTCGAAGGTGGTGGTGGCGTCGGCGTCGGCCATCGGGTCGCTGTGCCGGAGGTAGAGGAACTGGGTGCCGGTTTCAGGGTTGGCGCGGGCCTCGATGTGCACGGCGGTGTCGGACGAGGCGGGGGCGTCGGCCGGATCGGTCGCGGTGAGCGGTCCTGTGGTGGTGTAGAAGAGGCCCTGCCGCTTCATCTCGTCGTAGTCGGCACCGGTCTGGCGGGGCTCGCTGATCGGTGCGCCGTAGTCGTACGAGGTGTAGACCTGGCGCGGGTCGGCGAGCCAGCCCCAGTTGGTGCCGCCGTAGGTCATGTACAGGTTCTCGATCGTCGTGCCCTGCATGACCTCGTGCTTGTTGACGATCTTCTGGTAGGCGGGGCCCATCTTCTGCGGGCACTTCTCGTAGCCGGTGTCGCCCCAGGTCTGGAACCAGCCGGTGCCCGCCTCGAAGATCGCCAGCGGAGCATCGTCCTGCTGCCGCTTGAGGGTGGGCAGCCACCACTCGCCCTTGCAGAAGGAGTTGTACTGATCCAGCTCCCCGACGAAGTCCAGACCCTCGCCGCCCGCGTACTGCGGCATCGGCTCGTTGCCGACCAGGGGCACGGTGATGCCGTCGGCCCTTACCTGCTTGGAGAGTTCGACGATGTGGTCGCGGCCTTGCGGGTCGTACAGCTCGTTCTCGACCTGGTAGAGCAGCACCGGTCCGGTGCCGTCGGTGACCTGGCGGCGGGCGAGTATCTTGTCGATCTCCTTGAGCCACTCGCGGGCGGCGTCGAGGTATTCGGGGTCGGTGGAGCGGGCCTGTCCCTTCTGTGTCATCAGCCAGCCGGGGAAACCACCGCCGTCCGTCTCGGCGTTGATGTACGGGCCCGGCCGGGCGATGACATAGAGCCCGGCCTCCTCGGCCATGTCGAGGAGCTTGTCGACGTCACGGATGCCGGTGAAGTCGTAACGACCCTTCGCGGGGGAGTGGAAGCCCCAGTCGAAGTAGATCGAGACGGCGTTCATGCCACTCGCCTTGATCTTCTGGAGCACGTCGCGCCACAGGTCGGGGCTGGGGAGC
This sequence comes from Streptomyces sp. NBC_00576, assembly GCF_036345175.1. Taxonomy (NCBI): domain Bacteria; kingdom Bacillati; phylum Actinomycetota; class Actinomycetes; order Kitasatosporales; family Streptomycetaceae; genus Streptomyces; species Streptomyces sp. NBC_00576. The sequence continues at coordinate 10,492,214 of NZ_CP107780.1, forward strand.
CGCCAGTAGTGGAACTCCCCGGACCAGACGAAGAGCCGCTCGCCGTCGATCTTGACGGAGTACTTGTCGTAACTGACCTTGTGGGGAGTGGGTTTGGCGGCTGTGGCGGCAGCCGGGGCCGTGGCGTGGGCGGGCACCGCCGCGGTCAGGACTGCCAGCAGTACGGCGGCCAACGCTCCGGCCAGTGCCGTACGCACTCGTCCGACTCCGGTGAGGTTCACTGCGTTCCTCCGAGGATGCCTCGTCCTTCAGGCCGGGGAGGAATCGGACTTCTGCGGAGCAGGGCCGGAAGCGGGATTACGCCCCCAGGGCGAAACACCGTCCACCTGATCGGGTAAGCTGCACGCCGTGCATTGCGAGAACCAAGCGCGTACACCGTGCTGATCGAGAGCCAAGACAGCACATGCACCTCCAAGCTTTGCCGTATCAAACCGGGCTGGTTTCAACTCGCTGGTGTTGATCGTGGAAGACCTGTTGGGTCGCTGACCCGCAGGCAGCGTGAGCCAGGAATCCCCCTGCTTCAGCTGGGGGAGGATTCAAGAAGCGCCTCCCGTACAGGTCAGCTTGGCGTCGGCCCAGTCGGCGTGGTCCGTGGAGACATCGCCGTCCCCGTCGACCAGCAGGTCGAGCCAGCGGGCGTCGGTCACGTCCACGTCGACTTCGGTGCCGCCGTCGGAACCGCGCACCACCGGGGTTGTGGTGAGGGAGCGGCCGTCGGCGATCACCTGGAAGGAGACGCTGCCGTTGTCGCCGACCTCGTCGTCCACCCCGACGATCGAGGTGAAGCGGGTGCAGCCGCCGCCGAGATAGACCCGGACCTGGCTGTTCGCGTGCACGCCGAGGCCCTTGGCGTAGACGGTGCCGCCGATGCTCAGGGGACGTCCGTCGCCGGACGCCGACTCCCCGTTGGAGGCGTCCTTCTCCACGGGACCCCAGCCGTTGACCGCCTTGACCAGGGTCAGGTCGCTCAGATAGGCGTCGGAGGACAGCCCCGGCGGCGGCACCTGCACGGCCCGCACACCTGTGACGGTGCTGGGACGGCCGGGCTGGGTGAGCTTGGCGGTCGCGGACAGGACGGCGTAGTGGACCGGTTCGCCGGGCGGGGTGACGGTGTAGACGGCGGTCACTTTCCCGCCCGGCCGGACCCGGTCGAAACGGGTGCGGGCGTCGGTAGACGCGGTCCAGCCGTCCGGGACCTCCAGAGTCAGCTCGACGTTCCGGGCGGTCGGCGCATCCTTCGGCACGCTGACGGAGACGGGGACCTCGGCGGCGGTGGAGGTGCTCAGGAACGGCTCGGCGTCGACGGTGACACGGGCGCCGGAGTCCGCCATGGCGTAGGTCCTGGCGTCGTACGACGGTGCGGACACCGCGGCGACCTTGATTCCGCCCGCTGAGGCGCCGACGTCGACGAGCTTCGCCGAACCCGGGCCCGCGCCGGCCTCGGTGGACCACACGGCCAGGGCGATGGTGTTGTTGCCCTGCTCGCGCAGGATGCCCTTGGGGATGACGAACCGTGTCTGCGGCCCGGTGCCCGGCAGATAGCGGCCGATCAGCCAGCCGTTGACGAAGATCTGGGCGCGGTAGCCGGTGCTGCCGCCACCCTCGGCTTCGGCGAGATCGAGCGCGAGCGCGTTGTCCTGGCCCTGCGGCAGGTCGAGCCGGGCGGAGGTGCGATACCAGCGCACGCCGGGCCCGGTCTTGGCGGACCGCTGAGAGAGGGAGGTCGGCTTCCAGTTGTCGTCGGGATGTCCCGGCAGCGACCAGCCGGCCCGCTCTCCGTAAAGCCCGCCGTTGTTGTAGGGGCCCCGGGCGGTGTCGACCGGGCTCTCGCCGCCCCGGTTGCCCTGGATCTTCCAGGTGAAGGTGGAGGCCCCGCCGATCACCTCGGCGCCGAGCAGACCGCGCGGCTCCTTGGAGTAGTCGTGGCCCCATTCCTCGTTGTGGCCCGCGTTCTCCACGAGGACGGACAGGACGTTGTCCGCGCTGTCTCCGCCGGCCTTCAGCGTGCCTGCCGGGATGTCGAAGGTGTGTGCGCCGTTGCCGGAGCTGCCGAGGTAGCGGCCGCCCAGCCAGACCGCGTACTGGCCGGTGTTACCGGTCTTGGCGTCGAGTGCTAGCGCGGTCGCGGTACCGGTCGTCCTGAACCGGCCGCGATACCAGACGTTGCCGTGGTGGAAACCGTACTCGTCCATCGCGAGGACCGGCAGCGACCCGGCCAACTCCGGGTTGGCGGCGGTGAGGTGGTCGGCGGTGGTCCAGGCGGAGTCGTCGAAGCCCGGGGCGGACTCCGGTGCCTCCTCCTTGTACTTCCACGTCGTCAGTGCGGGCAGCCGGATGGGGCGCGGCGCCTGGGTGACGGAGACCCTGCTGCCGTTCCAGGTCACCTTCTTGGCGTCCGCGACGACCTCGATCTTCGCGGCCTTGGTGGAGTCGCCGGTCAACTTCAGGGTGCCGCCCGCCTGTTCGGCGGTACGGACGAGGGACGGACCGCGGACGAGGACGGGGCCCGCGGCGGTGTCCTGCCGCCACCAGTGGGCGGTCTCGGCGGTGTCGGCGATCAGCAGCTCCAGGCCGTTCACCAGCACGCGGGCGAGGCCATTGTGTGTGTAGTTGAGGCGCAGGTCGCCGCGTTCGGCGTCCCAGGTGGCGGTGACATCACCGTCGAGGACGGTGACCTTCGGCCGCTTGGCGTACCGCAGCACGGTCTCGCCGGCTTCCCCCGCCCGCCCGTACAGCAGTGCCACGTCCCGGTCACCGATCCGGGCGTGGGTCATGATCTCCGAGGTGGAGTAGACGAGCCGCTGGCTCTCGCCCAAGTCGTAGCCCGCCACGAGGAGTTTGGCGTCCCGGCCGTCGACGGTGATCGTGCCCTGCTGTGGCACACGCGGGTAGTCGCCGTCCGCGCCGGTCAGCGACAGGGTCGTCTCGTCCCTGTCCTCAACGCGGGTGTCGGCGTGCCGGACGGTGAAGAACTGGGTGCCGTCGTCGGGGTTGACACGCCGGTCGATGCGCAGGGAGTCGTCGGACGGGACGGGCGCCTCGGCCTTGTCGGTGCGCGCCAGTGAGGTGACGGCGTTGAGCATGTACCCGAGGCGCTTGAACTCCTGGTACTTGTCCGTCAGTTGACGGGACTCGTTGATCGGGGCGCCGTAGTCGTACGACGTGTACACCGCGTTGGGGTCGGCGAGCCAGCCCCAGTTGGTGCCCCCGTACGTCATGTAGAAGGACTGGCCGCTCACCCCGGCGGCGATGTTCATCTTGCTGAACACCCGGGTGAAGTCGGTGCCGGTGAGTTTCGCGCAGTCCTGGTACCCGGTGCCGCCCCAGGGGTCGAAGGCGCCGCCCTGGGCCTCCGGGATGATCAGCGGGGACTCGGGCTTCCACTCGTTGACGTACGAATAGTCGGGCAGGTTCTTCCAGGTGTCGGGGTCCTTGCAGTCGAAGCCCTGCGGATAGGCGTCGAAGCCGTAGATGTCGGGGGCGCCCTTGCCGCTGACCCAGTTCTTGTTGGCGCCGCCGTCGTTGACGAAGGTCGGCACGTCTATGCCGTCCACGCGTGCCCAGTCGATGAGGGTCTGCATGTAGTCGGCGTCGTGGCGACCGCCCTGGTACTCGTTCTCGACCTGATAGAGGATCACCGACCCTGTGCCACGCGTGAGTTGGTGGCGCGCGATGATCGGGTTGATCCGGCTCATCCACTCCCGGGCCGCGTTCAGGTACTCCGGCTCGGACGTGCGGTTCACGCCGGCCTGTGTCTTGCGCCAGGCGGGCATGCCGCCGCCGGAGACCTCCGCGTTGATGTAAGGGCCGGGGCGGGCGATCACATACAGGCCCGCGCGCTCGGCCTCGTCCAGCAGCCGCTCCACGTCGCGGATGCCGGTGAAGTCGTACGAGCCCGGCTTGGGGGAGTGGTAGCCCCAGTCGAAGTAGAGCGAGACCGCGTTGAATCCGCCCGCCTTGATCTTCTGCAGGACGTCGCGCCATGCGTCGGGGCTGGGCAGCCGGAAGTAGTGGAACTCGGCGCCCCAGAGGTACAGGGGCTTGCCGTCGACCTGTACGGAGTACTGGTCGTAGGTGACGGTGTGCGGGGCCTTCGGCTCCGCCTGGACAGGTGCCCCAACAGATGCCCCAGCGGAGTGCGTGCTGGTCAAGGGCATGACAGAGAGGGCCGTGGCGAGCACCAGGGACTTCCACTTCACCCTCATGACGTCAGCCCCTTCACGACCGCTGCCCGTGCGGTCTCGATGTCGCCCACGTCCTTCGTCCGGCCGTCGAGGTCGCGGGTCGCGGTGGTGAGGGCCTCGGCCAGCGCGTCGGTGTCGGTGCCGCCGTCCTTCTTCCGTAGCTGGGCGATGAGTTCGTAGTCCTCGATGCCCTCCTTCAGCTGCTCCCAGCGGATGCTGGACATCGGGCCGTCCTTGCCGGGGTAGACCAGGTACTCGTCGCCCTGCGTGAAGATGTGCACCGGCTGCTTGAAGGGGTCGCTGGTCCAGCTGTTGTACGACCAGCGCAGGAAACCGTCCAGATTCCGCTGGGCGGAGATCCACGGCAGCATCCGCGACTCGACGGCGGGCGAGTACGACAGCGTGTTGGGGTGGGCCGGCGCCCCGTACACGTAGAAGGTCGTGATCTTGCCGGCCTTGCGCCGCTCGGCCACCTTCTCCTTCGTCATCGCGTCGATGCCGCCCCAGTCGACGGACAGGTTGGCGGCGACGCCCTCGGTGCTGATCGAACCGGCCACGGAGATACGGTCGTCGAAGGCGGGCGCGACCTCGTGGACGAAGTCCCGGACGACCGTCATCGTGTTGATGGGCCGCTCGTCGAAGGACAACCAGGTGGTGTCCAGCCAGCCCTTCGCCTTCAGGTGCTTCTCGAAGGCGGGGAGGAACGCTCCCCATGCCTCCCGCCAGCGGTCGCCGCCCAGATCGACGTTCTCGTAGACGGTCCTGCCGGTGCTGGTGTCGGTGTAGGTGAGGTGCTCCTGGTCCTGGAACGCCAGCATGGAGAAGGCACCGATGTCGGGCCCGAGCCCGGCGCGTCTGGCGGTCCGGACGTACTTGTCCCAGCGGTCGAAGTCGAAGGAGAACGTCTTTCCGTTCCACTTCCAGCCCACCATGCTGGTGTACGGCGTGGCCGTCTGCGACTCCCGGGTGCCGAGCGACCACTGGTGGTGCCACGGGTTGTCGACGATGGTGGTGTTGATGACCTTCTGGCCGCGCGAGGCCAGGTCGCGGTTGTACTTGTCGATCAGCTTCCAGTGCTGGTCGGACCAGAGCTTGACGCCGTGGTTCTTGGCGATCGTCTCCGGTTGCGCCCACACGTCGAGGAAGAAGCTGTAGTCCTTCGGGTCGGGCACGCTCGCGTCCGCGACCTCGATGGTCAGCGGGTACGTGCTCTGGGTACGACCGTCGGCGTCGACCTTCACCGTGCCGGTGTAGGTGCCGGGCCTGGCCGTCCTGGGGATGTGGAAGGTGAACCACAGCGGCTGCGCCGCGTACGCGGGCACGTCCACGGAGTCCCGCTCCTCCAGCGGGTCGCCCACCACGTCGGGGTTGCGGTCGCCGGAGACCTCCTTGCCGGAGCTGACCTGGTCGATGGTGGCGGACCAGTCGACCTCGCTCTTGGACCGCTGCACAGGCACGTACTTGACGAACCGGACCTGGGTGCCGGCACCGGACAGCTTCGCGCCGCCGGGGCCGGTGAGGTCGCCGACCACGGCCCTGACGTCGTCGAGGGGGTGGCCGGAAGCGATCGCCAACTGCGCCGAGACCTGCTCGTTGCGGACGGCGGCGAGCCTCAGCTCCTTGGTGTCCTTGCCCTGGATGGCGGTCATCGGATAGCGCGGGACCCGCTCCTCCGCGGAACCGGCGAAGGAGCCGGTGGGGACCCAGGTGATCGTGTCCCTGGTGCCCATGGCGTCGGCGACCTTGACGGTCAGCCAGGTGGTGGTGGCCTTGGAGTTGAGGTCGGTGCCGGTGGTCGTCGTACCCGTGACCGCGATCGCGGTGGTGCTCGCGGCCACGACCACGCCCGCGACGAAGCCGGCGACAGCTGAGGACGTACGTGCCATGGGGCTGGGGTCCCTCTCTTGGGGATCAGTGGCGCCTGCGATGTCAGGAGGTGACGGAGAATCCGCTGAACACGGCTTCGATGTTCTCGCCGGGGTAGTTCACGTTGGCCGCACTGGCGACCATCCCGGCGTCGCCGGTGCCGGTGGCCGACGGCACCTGGGCGGTGCCGACCTGCGACCAGGTCTCGCCGTCCTTACTGGCGTACGCGGTGTAGGTGGCGCCGTCGCGGGTCAGCCTGAGATACGCCGGGTGGTAGGTGGAGCCACCGCCCGCCCAGGTGTCGAGCCTTCCGTCGCCGTCGCTGTCGGTCATGAACTCCAGGCCGTAACTCTGGGTCATGACCAGCACCGCGTAGCCGCCCTTCTCGGGAGCCGTGAGGTCGTTGGCGAGGGCGACGCCGGCCTTGCCGACCGGTGAGGCGCTGCTCTGGGAGACCAACTGGGCCTGCACGGTAGCTTTTTCGCCTGCCGCGTCGTCGCGGTAGATGAGGCCCTTCTCGTCCTTCCAGCCGGACAGGTCCTGGCCGCCCGCCCAGATGGCGAACTGGTCGCCGGCCTGGGCGTATTGGGAGTCCCCGGAGGTGGTGTCGGCCGTCAAGTACGGCGCTTGCACGCTGCCCGGGGCGGCCTTCACCTGCGCCTGCACGGTGTCGGACACCTTTGTGGCCTTGTTGTACGTGGCGGTGCCGGTGAGGTCGTGGCTGCCCCAGCGGGCGTCGACGGCCGGGGTCACCGTCCAGGTGGTGGTGAGGGTGGCGCCGTTCCTGAGGGACTTCGCGGCGGTCGGGCCGGTCGCCCTGGCGCTCCAGCCGGCGGGCAGATCCAGCGCGGCCTTGGCGTTCTTGAGGGTCCGCGTGCCCCAGTTGGTCACCTCGGTCGTCACCTCGAACGGGGTGCCGGCGTCGGTTGACGGGGCGTCCGGGGTGATCAGGACGGCGGCGGCCGGAGCGTCGTCGCGCTTGAGCGCCTTGACGGCCTTGGCAGCGCCCTTGGCCTTCAGGTTCACGAAGGCCGGGGTGACGCCGAGCGGTGCCGCGTACCCCTTGAGGGTCCTGGGGCCGCGGATCACGGTGCCCTGGTTGACGTCGTACCAGGTGCCCGGCGGGAGATGGACTGAGCGGGTGGCGCCGGTGCTCAGCTTCGGCGCTGCCAGCACGGCCGGGCCGAGCATCCACTCGTCGGTGACCGTGTAACTCGCCTCGTCCTTCGGGAAGTCGAAGAACAACGGCCGCATGATCGGATCGCCGGTCTTCAGGGTGCTCTGCACCTGGTCCCAGATGTACGGGGCGAGCTTCTCGTGCGTTTTGATCGCCTGCCGGTAGAGGTCGACCGTCTCCTGGTCGTAGTCCACCTTCTGGCCGGTGGTGGTGTCGAAGGTGTCGACCGGGGACGTAGAGGCGTACATCAGCGGCATCAGCGAGGCGGACTGCGCCCACCGCACCAGCACGTCCTTCGAGGGGGCGGGCTGGCCGCCGGAGCCGCCGATCATGTCGGACTCGACGAACGGGTAGCCGATGGTGGAGATGGCCAGGTTCTGGGTGGCGGAGGCGCGCAGGGAGTCCCAACCGGTGCCCTTGTCGACCTGACGGGTGACGAAGCCGGCCTCGTGGGCCGTCCGGTTCCAGTGCACCCGGATGCCTGCGCCCTGGAGGTCGAACTCGTCGGCGAGCTGCGTGCCGAGCTTCTGGTAGTCCGTGGCCTGGTGGCCCTCGCGTGGTGCGCACTTCTCGTCGAAGAAGCGGGTGTCGAACTTCAGGCCGTCGATGTCGTACGTGTCCATCAGCGTTTTGAGGTTGCCCTCGTACCAGGCCTTGGCGTCGGGGTTCGCCAGGTCGATGATCCCGGCCTGGCCGTTCCACCAGGTCACTTCACACGGCTTGGCGGTGTTGTCGGCGTCCATGAGCAGATAGCCGTGGTCGACCGCGTACTGGTAGTTGTCGGAGTCCAGGTTGATCCAGAGGGTGACCCAGATACCGAAGTCGAACCCCATGTCGTGGATCTTCTTGGAGAGGCCCTTGGGATCGGGGAAGGTCTTGGGATCCCAGGTCAGATTGCCGTAGTTCGACTCCCACTTGTCGTCGAGCTGGATGGTGTGCCCGTCCAGACCGTTGTGGTGGAGGTCGGTGGCGTAGTCGAGCAGCTTCTCCTGGTCGACCTTGGTGTAGAACTGCGCCCAGGAATTCCACAGCGGCTTGGCAAACTGCTCGTACGGGGCGTCACTCTTGAGCGGTTTACCGACGATGCCGATGTAGTCGCGGTAGACCGCCAGCGGCGTCGACTCGACGAACACGGTGGCCTTGTAGGTGTCGGGCGAGCCCACGGTGAACGTGCCGAGGCCGTCCTTGCCCTTGTTGAGAGCCACGTCCATGACGTTGCCGGTGTCCACGCGCAGACCGGTCGACTTCGAGGTGTACCAGAACGGGTCGATCATGTTGTACGACGCCGGACCGAAGGACTTGTGGTCGACCTCGCCGGCGTCGAGCGGCCAGGGCTGGTTGACACCGGGACCGCCCTGCGGGGTCTCCGCCTCACCGTGGCCGTACCAGTGGCCGGCCGACGACAGGTCGTAGGCGAGGCCCAGTTGCTTCGGTGCGCCGCCGCGTACGTCCCAGTCCAGCTGGTAGCGGTCGGCGGCGGGGGTGATCCGGGCCTCCACCGTGGCGCCGGCCAGCGTGCTGGCGGCGGTGACGGTCAGGACGCCGTTCTGCCACGTCCAGCCGGTGACGCCGGTCGCGTGCTGCCACGTGCCGTCGGCCGCGGTGAAGCGCAGGGCTCCGGTGTCGCCAGAGGCGGAGGCGGTGGCGAGCACGATCTTGCCGGCGCGGCGCGTGGTCAGGGCGAGTTCGTCGGTGGCCACGTCGAGGGTGTAGCCGGGGGCGCCTGCCGAGGCCGGCACGGAGACCGTGACGGCGTCCGTGGCGCGGGTCACCTTCGGCCCGCCAGCGGTGGCGGTGGCGGTCGCGGTTGGGCGGGCGGCGGCTGCTGCCGCGGTAGAGCCGGTGACGGGCGCCATCAGCATGGCGGCGGTCAGGGCGGCAGCGAGTAACAGACCGGCGGGACTGCTCAGTCGGGCGTGCACTCGTGTCCTCCAGTCGGACAGGACGGTGACGGTGACTCAGGAGCTGCGGTGCGTGGTGCAGGTGGCGTGCGGAGTGCGGAGTGCCCGGTCGCGGAAAAGCGTGGTGCTCGGGGCGCTTGCAATCTGCTTGATGCTGCGTGTTGATGCAAGATTTGAAGCGATTTCGCTCATGTTCTTGCGTAAGCCACCACCTGTCAACATGCGGGACGCAAGACTCCCCGAGGGCCCTGAGGGCCCTCGGGGAGCGGTTGTTGTCCCTGGTGACAGTTGGTCCGGGGGTCGGCTGAGAGACCTCGACGGGCCCGGAAACCGTTCATAACGGGCGGGTAAATTCTGCCCGAGGGTCAGGCGCGGATGACTTCCACGCCGACCGCCGTGAACGACTTGGTCAGCTCGTCCGAGGCGGCCTTGTCGGTCACCAGGACGTCGATGTCCTCCACCGGGCAGATGCGGGCGAAGGTCCGCCGGCCCAGCTTGGTGGAGTCGGCGACCGCGACGACCTGCTGCGCGCGGCGGGCCAGTGCCCGGTTGATGCTGGCCTCGCCCTCGTGGTGCGCGGTCGCCCCGTGGGTCACGTCGATGGCGTCCACCCCGATGAAGACCTGGTCCAGTGCGATCTCCGCGAGCAGTTCGGTTGCCAGCGGCCCGATCAGCTCGTAGGACGCAGGCCGGGCCACCCCGCCGGTGACCACGAGTTTGACGTGGCGCCGTACGACCAGTTCGTTTGCGATGTTCAGGGCGTTGGTCACCACGGTGACCGCTGTCTCCCCGCCGCCGGAACTCAGGTCGGCGCGAGTGGCCAGTGCCCGCGCCACTTCGGTGGTCGTGGTGCCGCCGTTCAGCCCGACCACGGCGCCGGCCTTCACCAGTCCGGCGGCCGCGTGCGCGATCCGCTCCTTCTCCGGAGCGTTGCGCGCGGCCTTGTAGCGCAGCGGCAGGTCGTAGGCGACCGCGTTGAGCGCGGCTCCGCCGTGCGTGCGGGTGACCATCTGCTGGCGGGCCAGCTCGTCGAGGTCGCGCCTGATCGTCGCGGCGGAGACCCGCAACTCTTCGGCAGCCGCCTCGACTTCGATCCGGCCGTCGCGCGTCAGCATTTCCAGCAGCGCGCTCCACCGGACCTGCGGTGCCGCCATCTCTCACAACTCTCTGTCGGTGGTGTGCGCCACAGAGTGCGCATCTCCATGAAACCACAGCGCTTGATTGGGTTTTTTTGGTCGCGAAACGAGCAAAAGCGCGCACTCTCCCCGCAAGCCCTGGCGGCTGATCCCGAGGCATGTGATGCCCGCCCTCTATCCGCTAACATAGAATAATTAGATAGATGAATAGGCTAGTGCTGGCGAGGAGTGGCCATGGACTTCGGGCTGAGTGACGAGCAGGACCTGTTGCGCGCGACGGCACGGCAGTTCGTCGCCGACGTCTGTCCGGCCGAGAAGGCCAAGCTGTGGGACGAGCAGAGCGTCGTACCGCCCGAACTGTTTCGCGGGATGGCCGACCTGGGATGGTTCTCGCTGCCGTTCAGCGAGGACGAGGGCGGCGACGGCGGCGGACCGCTCGAACTCGTCCTCATCGCCGAGGAACTGGGACGGGCCAGTTTCGACGTCGCCATGTGCTACATCGGGGTGCTCATCCCCGGGATCACGGTGTTCCGCTGGGGCAGCGAGGCGCAGCGCGACTTCATCCGGGACCAGGTGATGACGGGGCGCCACCGGCTCGCCGTCGGCCTCAGCGAGCCGGACAGCGGATCCGACGCCGCGGCGCTGCGAACCACCGCCGAGGACCACGGGGACCACTTCCTCGTCCGCGGCCAGAAGGCGTGGTGCACGGGCGGCGGACTGCCCGACACGACCATCGCCACCTATGTGCGCACAGGGCCGCGCGAGCCCAAGCACGGCGGCATCAGCCTGCTGCTCGTCGATCCCGCGACCGAGGGCGTCGAGGTGCGCCGGACGCCGACACTGGCCCGGCACATCCTGGGCACCAACGAGGTGTTCTTCAACGACGCCCTGGTGGCGAAGGAAAACCTCGTGGGCCCGCGCGACGAGGGCTGGAAGGTGATGCTCTCCAACATCGAACTGGAGAAGGTGATCATCAGCGGCGGCTATCTGGGAGCCGCTCAGGCCACGCTCGACGAGATGCTCGAATACTCCCGCACCCGGCACGCCTTCGGCCGTCCGGTCGGCAACTTCCAGGCACTCGCCCACGCCATGGCCGACCTGCAGACGGAGATCGACTCCGCCCGGCTGCTCGCCTATCGCGCCGCCTGGCTGCTCGCCCAGGGCAAGCCGTGCACGCGGGAGGGCTCGATGGCGAAGCTCAAGGGGTCGGAGACGTACGTGGCCGCCGCCCGGCTCGGGATGCAGGTCTGCGCGGGGCACGGCTTCTCGACCGAGAGTGTGATGAGCTTCCGCTACCGCGAGTCGATCGTGGCCACGATCTCCGGGGGGACCAGCCAGATCCAGCGCAACGGGATCGCGCGAAGCATGGGGCTGCGGTCCTACTGACCTTCGGTTCCTCATTACTTGCCTTCGGTGTCCCCGACCTGACCAGCCAGCCACTTCGCGTGCCGCGCGTAGTGGCTCTGGTCGCGGGTCACCCAGATTCCGGAGGCACGGGCCAATACGGCCCCGCCCGGCGAGAGGGTCATCTCGCCCGTGATGTACCAGCGCGAGCCTTCCCGCCGGTCGGCCCACACCCGTAGCTCCAGCGGCCGTTCCACCGGCACCGGCTTCAGGAAGCTCACCGTCAGTTCGGCCGTCACGCTCATCACGCCGTGCAGCAGCGGGAGATGGCCGAGGCAGTCGTCCAGGACGGCCGCCGTCCAGCCGCCGTGCGCGACGTCGGGCCCGCCCTCGTGGGAGCGCGGGCAGCTCAGCTCGAACCACGCCACGCCGTCTTCGCCGAGCCGTTCGCGCTCCACCCCCAGTCGGCAGGCCCCGAGGACGCGGCACCCACCGCAGAGGGTCACGCCCCCGGCGGTTCGGGGCGGCTCCGGCATTCCGGTGCCCGCCCAGTGCCCGTTCGGTGCCGTCACTCCGGTCTCGCCGGTTCCCGCAGTCGACATGATGTGCTCCTCGGAATCTGTGGAATCTGTTCAGACGTCGGCGAGCAGCGGACGCAACTTCCCCGCGATCAGCTGCACTTGGCGGGCGATCATCTCCTCGGGCATGCCGGCCAGGGACGCCCACAGGAACACGCCCTCGACGGGTAGCCCGCTCACGTACTTCCTGATGGCGTCCGCGACGCTCTGTGGGGTGCCGTAGAGGAACTGGCCGACGCCGGTCGCTTCCAGACCGCGCTCCCGCCACTTCTCGGGGTCGATCGGGCGGGGCGCCGGCTGGTCCGTGCCCTCCACCATGTATCGGCGGTAGCTGTCCCACTGGTACGACAGATGCTTGCGGACCACCGGCCAGTCGCCGTCCGGGTCCTCGGTGACGAACGTGGTGAACGAGCCCTGCATCCGGGCCGTCGACGCGTCGTACCCGCTCTCGGCGAGGCCCTCGCGGTACGGATCGAGGAGCGCGGGGTTGAGCGACAGCAGTCCGGTGCCGAGCCGCCCTGCCCGCCGGGCGCCCTGCGGCCCCTGGTAGCCGAGCCAGATCGGCAGCGGGTCCTGGACCGGGCCCGGGGTGACCAGGGACTCCGCCCACAGGCCCCGGATCTCCCGTACCCGCTGGTCGGTGGTGGAGTAGCGCCTGGTGAGGTCGCCGCCGTACAGCTGGTACTCCGGGACCCGGTAGCCGGTGCCGAGACCCAGGTCGAGCCGGCCGTCGCTGATGATGTCCACGATCGCGGCCTGTTCGGCGATCTCGGGGGCCGCGTGCAGCGGTGCGGGGATGACAGCCGTACCCAGACGCACCCGGCGGGTGCGGGCCGCGACCGCGGCGGCCATGGTGAGCGGCTGGGGGAGATAGCCGTCCTCGAAGCCGTGGTGTTCGGAGAACCAGACCGAGTCGAGGCCCAGCCGGTCCGCCTCCTCGCACATCTCCAGGGTGAAGCCGTACAGCCGCGACCAACTCTGCCGCCACGGCGGGGGATTGCGCAGGTCGAAGTAGATGCCGACTCTCACGAGCGGCCACCTCCCTTGGTGTTGTCGGTCAGTCGGACCGTCGCGTGGGCGACGGCCACTCCGTCCCCCGGCGGCAGCAGCCGTACCGGGCGAAGTTCCAGCGCCTCGATCTCGGGCAGGTCCTCGACCATCGCGGAGATCCGCAGGACGGTCTCCTCCAGCGCCGCCAGATCCACTCCCCGGCCGCCCGCCCGGCCGTCCAGCAGCGGGGCCGCCCGCAACGAGCGGACCATCTCCCGGGCATCGCGGTCGCTGAGCGGGGTGACGCGGTGCGCGACGTCCGCCATGAGGTCGGCGTAGTCCCCGGTGAGACCGAAGGCGATCACCGGGCCGAAGACCGGGTCGGCGCGGACGGAGAGGAACGCGTCCGGGCCGGTGTGCGAATCGGTGTGCGGGTCGGGGTCGTGTACGGCGATTCCGTACGACGCCAGGAGTTCGGCGGCGACCGCTGCCGGGACCGGGCCGGGAGCGCCGGCGGCGATCAGCGACCGGGCGCGCTCGGTGTCGATACCCGCGAGGTCCGGTACGACGCCCGCGGGGGTGCTGCGCCAGGCCTGGTACGCCGCCGCGTGTCCGAGCGAGACGGCTGCCGCCTCGGGGAACGTGTACGTCGGCACCACCAGCTCGCCCCGGTGCAGGAGATCGGCGACGCCCGCGCCGCCCAGGAAACTGGCCAGCACCGGTTTGTCGGGCCGGGCCGCGGCAGCGTCGAGGATCGCCGACGCCACCTCGTCGGGCTTGTCGGCCAGCGGCGGCATGAACAGGACGACGGCCGCGTCGATCTCGTCGTCGGCCAGGACGGCGTCCAGGGCCTGCCGGTAGTGCGCGGCGGTGGCCGTCGGGGTCAGGTCGACCGGGTTGGCGACGTCCGCGCGCGGTGCCAGCGCCGTACGGAGCGTCTGCCGTGTGCGCTCACCGAGTACCGGTACGCACAGTCCGCTCGCCGCGCACGCCCCGACCGTCAGCGCGGCGGGGCCGCCCGCGTTGGTGATCACCGCGACCCGGTTGCCGGGCGGGGGCGGCTGGTGGGCGAGCAGCAGGGCGACGTCGAAGAGTTCCTGGAGACCGCGGGTGCGGATCACGCCGGACTGGGCGAACAGCGAGCTCACCGCCGAGTCCGCGTGGCCCGGGTGGACGGCGACGATCGGTTTGCGCGGGGCGATCCGGCGGGCGACGCGGGCGAACCGGCGCGGATTGCCGAAGGTCTCCACGTGCAGCAGGATCACCGAGGTCCCCGGGTCCTCCTCCCACCACTGCAACAGGTCGTTGGTGGACACATCCACGGCGTGGCCCACCGAAACGAAGCCGGAGAAGCCGAGCCGCAGCCGCTTGGCGAAGTCGAGCACCGCGAGCCCGAGCGGCCCCGACTGGCTGGACATCGCCACCCGGCCGGGCATCGGCAGGGCGGGCGAGAAGGTCGCGGCCAGCCGCGCGGCGGGCGTCGTGTTGACCACGCCCATACAGTTCGGGCCCACCAGCCGCATCCCGGAGGCACGGGCGAACCGAGCCAGCTCCAACTCGGTCGCCCGCCCCTCGACTCCGGTCTCGCCGAAGCCGGTAGACACGACGACCACCGCTTTGACGCCGGCGTCCGCACACTCCCGTACGACCTCGGGCACCGCCCCGGCCCGTACGGCCACCAGCGCCAGGTCCGGCGACTCGGGAAGGTCCCGGACGCTCGCGTACGCCCGCATCCCGGCGATCTGTTCCGCCCGCGGGTTGACCGGGAACATGCTGCCGCCGAAGCCGCCCCGCAGCAGGTTGGCCACGATCTCGTGACCGATCGTCAGGGGGTCGCGGTTGGCGCCGATCACGGCGACCGACCGCGGTTCGAGCAGGGGCTTGAGTGACCTCCGTACGGCTGTGTGCTCGCGGCGCTCGGCCCGGGCGACGGCCTGGGCCTGCGGGTCGATGGCGATCTCGAAGTGGATGATCTGACCGGGCGGCCCGGCCTCGATCCGGTAGCCGGAGCCGAGGAACACATTGATCATCCGGGTGTTGTCGGCGAGCACGTCGGCCTCCAGCACCCGGATGCCCCGGGCGCGGGCGGCAGCGGCGATGTGCTCCAGGAGCAGCCGGCCGAAGCCTTCGCTCTGGTGGTCGTCCCGGATGGTGAACGTGACCTCGGCGTGCTCCGGTTCCTCCGGGTCGCGGAGGTAGCGCACCAGACCGGCGATCTCGTCACCGGCCAGCGCGACGAGCGCCAGCTCGTTGAGGTAGTCCACGTGCGCGCCGCGCCGGATGACGTCGTCGCGGGCCCGGACCACCGGGCCGAGCGAGCGGTAGGCCAGGGTGGCCCGGGACAGACCGCCGACGAACGCCACCAGACGGTCGGCGTCCGCGGGCCGGATGGGCCGGACGAAGGTCGACCGGCCGGTCCTGACGAGTCCGGGCCGTTCCAGGTCCTCGGGGTACGGGGGAGTGGTCACCGGAGTTCCGCCGTCGGGGCCGCTCAGACGGCCGCCTCCTGGGGAGTCTGCTCCGGCAGGTTGAAGAGTTCGTTGAAGGTGCCGCGAGTGACGCGGTCGCGGATTTCGTCGGACACACCGTCGAACAGCTCGTGGAGCGTGGCCTGGGTGTGGCCGTAGGTGCCCTCCAGGTGGGGGTAGTCGTCGCCCCACATCACGTTCCGGTAGCCGGTCGACTCGACGATCTCCACCGAGCTCTTGTCGTGCTGGAAGGACGCGTAGACCTGCTGCCTGATGATCTCGCTGGGCAGCCGGCTCAGCTTCGGCCGCACGAACATGCCGTGCTGGCGGTAGGCCTCGTCCATCCGGTCGCCGATGGCCGGCACCCAGCCCGCACCGCCTTCCGCGATGAGGATCTTCAGGTCCGGGTGACGGTCCAGGGCGCCGCCCGCGACCATGTGGGACACCACGCGCATCCCCGGGTAGGTCGTCTCCATGTAGTTGACGACCGCGCCGCCGGGCCCGCGGAACACGACGTTCTGACCGCCCGTGCCGATGTGGAAGCCGAGCACCATGCCCGCCCGCTCGGCCGCCGTCCACAGCGGCTCCCAGCGGTCGAGCGCGTACTCCTCGCCCTCCCGTGTCGAACACGGCAGGAAGACCGTCTTGAAGCCCAGCTCCGCCGCCCGCTCCAGCTCGGCGACCGCGTCGCCGATGTCGGCCGTCGAGACGCACGCGGTGGTGATGACACGCTTGTTCTTGCTGAGGATCTCCTCGTGCGCCCAGTCGTTCCAGGCCCGGACGGTCTCCCGGGCGAGCTCGCGGTCGGTGATCGAAACGAGCCAGAACCCCATGGAGGGGAAGGCCAGTTGGGACCAGACGCCCTCCTGGTCGAGGTCCTTGAGACGGACCTTCAGATCCCACGCGCCCGGCGGACGCATGGCGTCCATGAAGTCACCGAGCTGGCGGTCGATGCGCTCGCCGTCTATGTAGAGCATCTCGTACTTCTCGCCGCGCTCGCTGCGCGGGGCGCGGTCGCCGAGCCGTGCGGGCAGCCGCTCGGTCCACACGTCGGCGGGCTCCATCACGTGGGAGTCGCCCGAGTTGACCCAGATCTTCGACATGACGCCCCTTCGGGGTAATGGATGCAATCAGTTAGCGATTTTAGTTGTATGGACGGTCGAAGGGAAGGCCGGGCGGGCGGGAGATCAGCTCCGGCGTCGCTCGATCTCCTCCACCAGCTGGGGCAGGACCGCGAAGAGGTCCCCGACGACGCCGTGGTCGGCGAGCTCGAAGATGGGGGCGTCGGGGTCCTTGTTGACGGCCACGATGGTCCTGGACGTCTGCATGCCCGCCCGGTGCTGGATCGCGCCGGAGATACCGGCGGCGAGGTAGAGCTGCGGGGAGACCTGCGTGCCCGTCTGGCCGACCTGATGACTGTGCGGGTACCAGCCCGCGTCCACGGCGGCACGGGACGCCCCGACGGCCCCGCCCAGGGCGTCGGCGACCCGCTCGACGAGGGCGAAGTTCTCGGCCCCGTTGACGCCCCGGCCACCGGAGACCACGATGTCCGCCTCGGTCAGCTCGGGACGGTCACCGCGCTCGCGCGGGGTGCGGGAGAGGACCCGGACGCCGGCGGAGGCCGGACCGAAGGCGATGTCCTGCTTCTCGACGACGGGGTCCGTCGGGGCGGGTTCGGGGGCGGCGGCGTTCGGCTTGACCGTGATCACCGGCACGTCTCGGGTGACGTGCGCGGTGACCTGGTGCGTCGCCGCGAACGCCGACTGCTCGGTCACCGGTCCGTCCGGCCCGGCGGTGACGTCGACGGCGTCGGTGATCAGCCCGGAGCCGAGCCGGAGCGCGACCCGCGCGGCGATCTCCTTGCCGTCCGGTCCGGACGGCAGCAGGATCGCCGCCGGACCGGTGCGCTCGGCGATCTGCGTGAGGGCGTCGACGGCCGGGGTGACGAGGTACTCGTCGATCTCCGGGGCGTCCACGACGTAGATCTTCTGTGCGCCGTACCGGCCGAGGGCCTCGGTCGCGGCGTCCGCGCCCGGCCCGAGGAGGACGGCGGAGGGCTCGCCCAACCGGCGGGCCAGGGTGAGCAGTTCGAGTGTCGGCTTGCGTACGGCACCGTCGACGTGGTCGACGAGGACGAGGATCTCGGCCACGGTGATGCAACTCCTTCAGGTCTTCGAGACGGACGCGGTCAGATGAACTTCCGGGTGGTGAGGAAGGCGGCCAGTCCCGCGCCGGCCGAACCCTCGTCGACGACGATCTCGCCCTTGGTGCGCGGCGGGCGCCTGGTCGCGGTGTCCACGGCCGACCGTGCGCCGGCCGCGCCGACCTGCGCGGCCTCGATCCCGAGGTCGGCGAGGGCGAGGGTCTCCAGCGGCTTCTTCTTCGCGGCCATGATCCCCTTGAAGGACGGGTAACGGGCGTCCCCGGAGCGGTCGGTCACCGACACGACGGCCGGAAGGTTGCCCTGGATCCGTACGGTCGCGCCGTCGCCCTCGCGGCGGCCCGTCACCGTTCCGTTCTCGACCGTGAGCTCCTCGAGGTGGGTGACGGCCCGGACGCCGAGTCGCTCGGCCAGCAGTGCCGGTACGACGCCCATGGTGCCGTCCGTCGAGGCCATCCCGCACAGGACGAGATCGAAGCCGTGCCGCTCGATCGCCCTGGCCAGGACCAGTGACGTACCGAACGCGTCGCTGCCTCCGATGGAGTCGTCGTTGACGTGGATCGCCGAGTCGCCGCCCATCGCCAGCGCCTTGCGCAGTGCGTCCTTCGCGTCGTCGGGGCCGACGGTGAGGTAGCTGATCTCGGTGTCGTCGTCCGACTCGGCTATCCGCAGTGCCTGCTCGACCGCGTATTCGTCGAGTTCGGACAGCAATGAGTCGACCGACGCGCGGTCGGTGGTGCCGTCCTGGGTGAAGGTGCGGTCCGCCGTCGCGTCGGGCACGTGCTTCACACAGACAATGATCTTCACGGCGACCTCCTGGGCCCCCTGTTGGTTAAATGAGTGCTAATAGTTAACTATATCGATCGACGGATCGCGAGGCCTGGTCTTGAATCCGTCGAATTGGTTGACTGATTGCGCTGATAGCTGGAAGATCTGGGCACCGAGCCGCGAGGAGGCGCCATGGTGGGTGACAAGGACCCCGGTGACAGGTACTTCGAGCCCCAGGTGGAGACCATGCCCCGCGAACAGCTGCGGGCACAGCAGGAGGAACGCGTCCTGGAGCTCGTCGAGTACGCCTACGGCAACTCGGCCTTCTACCGCGAACTCTGGGACGCACACGGGGCACATCCGCGCGACATCCGATCCCTGGAGGACTTCCGGGCACGGGTGCCGTTCATCACCAAGGACATGGTGCGCGCCTACCGGGCCCGCACGGGCGACCCCTTCGGCGGTCTGCTCTGCGTTCCGGTCGAGGAACTGACCTCGGTCTCCTCCAGCTCGGGCACCACCGGCGACCCGGAGTTCTTCCCCGAGATCTGGCAGGACGCCCCGCCCCTGGTGACCGCGCAGGTGCGTGACCTGTGGGAGCTGGGCCTGCGGCCGGGCGACCGGGTGCTGAGCCCGCCCGGCACGTTCCGCAACCTCATGGACCCCGGCTATCAGGCGCTGGGCGCGGTGGTCATCGAGGTGGACACCTGGATGGGGAAGATGCACGAGGTCGTCGAGGCCCTGCGCACCTACCGGCCCGCCTATCTGCAGATGATGTATCCGCAGATGGTGGAGTTGGAGCACCTGGCCGAGCGGACCGATCTGAGGGAGGCGTTCTCCTCCCTCAAGGGCGCCTCCTGCGCCGGACAGCCGCTCAGCCGGAAGATGCGCGAGCGGATCCGCGACGACTGGGGCATCGACGTCTACGAGTACACCAGCGCCGCCGACACCGGCACCGCCTGGGAGTGCCGTGAGCACGACGGCTTCCACCTCTGGGAGGACACCGTCTTCGCCGAGTGCGTCGACGTCGACGAACACGGCGGATGGCGCGACGCCCCGGAGGGCGACCTCGGCGAACTGATCGCCACCGACCTGGACAACAGGGCGGCGCCCCTGATCCGTTACCGCAGCGAGGACCTCGTCCGCCTCTCCCGGGACACCTGTGGCTGCGGACGTACGCACGCCAAGATGTGGGTGGCCGGGCGGCGCGGCGACGAGACCCTGGTCCAGGGGCGTTCCGTGGTCCTGCGGGACGTCTGGCAGGCCGTGGAGGACCAGCCGGAGACCGTGGCCGGGGTGTTCCAGATCGTCCGGGACGGCCGAGAGGTCGACGAACTGCGGCTGCGCGTCGGCTACGACCCCGCACTCACCGGTGATGTCGACGCCCTGGCCGGGCGGCTGAGCGAAGCCGTGCGCGAGCGGACCGGCGTCAAACCGGTGCTCGACATGCGCACCGAGGAGGACCTGTTGAAGACCATGACCAGCGTCGCCAAGTTCCCCCGGGTGGTGAAGAACTGATGGCCCGCGCCGACACCCTGGCCCGGGCCAGGAAACTCGACCGACCCGAACTCGCCTACCTGGTGCGCTTCCCCGCCGCCGACGGCATGACGGACATGGAGCTGACCTGGGCGGAACTCGCCCGGGACACCGAATGGGTCACCGAACGCCTGCGGGAGCACGGCCTCGCCGCCGGTCAGCGGGCGCTGCTGACCACCTCCGGCTTCGAGGGCTTCTGGGGCCGCGCGGTGATCGGCGCCCTACGCACCCTGAAGGTGACGTACGGCATCGCCGAGGCGATGGGCTGGGACCACCGCCGTACCTCCGTCTTCCACCGTGAGCTCCAACCGCACGCGGTCATCGGTCTGTCCGCCGAAACCCTGGAGGGGCTGGCCGGCAGCGCAGACATCGGCGAGATGTTCCGCTCGACGTCCGTCGTCCTGGCCCGGCCCGCCGCCGTACCGCACCTGCGCGGAGCGGGCGTTCACGCCGCCCTGATCTCGGCCGTGGGGCCGGCCCTCGCGCTGGAGTGTCCCGAGCGGGCCGGCGCACACGTCAACGCCGCCGAATGGCGGCTCGGCGAGCGGGACGGACAGCTGACCGTGGCGGCGGGGGAGGGGCGCACCTCGCCGCTGCCCGAGACACCACTCGGCATTGAGGGCCGCGTCATCACCGGCCGGTGCGCCTGCGGCAGCGAGAACCCCCGGGTTCTGCTCGCCGAAGCGAACTGACCGCCATCATCGAGGAGTTGAGGATGTCCGAAGGAGTGGTCGACGGCCGCGTAGCGGTCGTCACCGGCGCCGGCAACGGGATCGGCCGGGCGCACGCCCTGGCGTTCGCCGCGCACGGCGCGAAGGTCGTGGTCAACGACCTGGGTGGCTCGCGCGACGGGGCGGGTGCCTCGGCCGGGCCCGCCCAGAGCGTGGTGGACGAGATCGTCGCGGCCGGCGGCGAGGCCGTGGCCAACACGGACGACATCTCCACCTGGGAGGGCGCGGGTCACCTGGTCCAGCAGGCCGTGGAGACGTACGGCGGCCTGGACGTGCTGGTCAACAACGCCGGCATCCTGCGCGACCGGATGATCGTGTCGATGACCGAGCAGGACTGGGACAGTGTGCTCGCCGTCCATCTCAAGGGCGGTTTCGCCACCCTGCACCACGCGGCCGCGTACTGGAGGGAGCGCGCCAAGTCCGGTCACGCCAACGACGCCCGGGTCATCAACACGACCTCACCCTCCGGCATCTTCGGCAACCCCGGACAGTCCAACTACGGCTCCGCCAAGGCCGGCATCGCGAGCCTCACCCTCATCGCCGCCGCCGAACTCGCCCGCTACGGCGTGACGGTGAACGCCATCGCGCCGACCGCGCTCACCCGGCTGACCGAGGACATCGAGATGATGAAGCGGGCCGCCGAGGCACAGGACCTCACCCCCGAGGCCATCTCGCCGCTCGTGGTGTGGCTCGGCTCGGCCGCCTCGCGCGAGGTCACCGGCCGGGTGTTCGGCGTCGTCGGCAACCGCATCACCGTATTGGAGGGCTGGGTCAACGGCCCCGGCGCGAGCGCCGAGTCGCGGTGGACACCGGAGGAGCTGTCCTCCGTCGTCCCGAACCTCGTGGCCAAGGCGGCTCCGAACGCGGACGCGATGGGTGAGCGGAAGGGCGCGTGAAATGACGATCACTCAGAAATCAGTGGCCGAGGGCCTGTTCACCTGGCCCGCCGACCCGTCCTCACCCCCGCGCCTCATCGGCTCCGAGTGCGCGGACTGCGGCCTGGTGAGCTTCCCGGCCGCCCCGGACTGCGTGCGGTGCGCGAGCACGGAGTCGAAGGAACGGCTGCTGTCCGACCACGGCACCCTGTGGACGTACACGACTCAGAACTTCCGTCCGCCGTCCCCGCCGTACGACGGGCCGGTGGCCTTCGAGCCCTACACGGTCGGATATATCGAGCTGCCCGGCGAGCTGCTGGTCGAGGCCCGACTCACCGAGCCCGACCCGGACAGGCTCCGCATCGGACAGGACATGCGGCTGACGCTCGTGCCCTACACCGTGCTCGACGACGGGACCGAGGTCATGACGTTCGCGTTCGCCCCAGCCGACTTCGTAGCTGTCGAGGAGGAGACATCATGACCGAGGCCGTCATCATCGGCGTGGGACTCCATCCCTTCGGCCGGTTCGCCGGCAAGCCCGCGTTGGACATGGGCGCGGACGCGGTACGGCTCGCGATGGCCGACGCGGGCGTCAACTGGCCGCAGATCCAGGGCGGTTACATCGGCAGCTACGAGGTCGCCAACCCGGACGCGATCGTCGGCCGGCTGGGCCTGACCGGCGTACCCCTGCGCGGAGTCTTCAACGGCTGCGCCACGGCCGGTACCGCCATCGCACTGGCCGCCCGCGCCATCGAGACCGGCGAACACGACCTGACCATCGCGATCGGCCTCGACAAGCACCCGCGCGGCGCGTTCGCCGCCGATCCGTCCGTGGCCGGCATCCCCTCCTGGTACGGGCAGACCGGGCTCTTCCTCACCACCCACTTCTTCGGCATGAAGATCAACCGCTATATGCACGACCACGGCATCTCCCACGAGACACTCGCCCGCGTCGCCTCGAAGAACTTCCGCAACGCGGCCGGCAACGAGAAGGCCTGGCGCCGTACACCGCTCTCGCCCGAGGAGGTTCTCGCCTCCCCCGTCCTCAACTACCCCCTGCGCCAGTTCATGTACTGCGGCCCGAACGAGGGCGCCGCGGCCGTCGTGATGTGCCGCGCCGACCAGGCCCACAAGTACACGTCCACCCCCGTGCGCGTCCGGGCCACCGCCCTGCGCAGCCGCAGGCTCGGCGCCTTCGAGGTGCAGAGCCCGTCGTTCCCCGTCGGGGAGCCCGTCGAGAGCCCGACCGTGGACGCCTTCCGGGCGGCCTACGAGCTCGCGGGCATCGGCCCTGAGGACGTCGACGTCGCCCAACTCCAGGACACCGACGCCGGGTCGGAGATCATCCACATGGCGGAGAGCGGCCTCTGCAAGGACGGCGAGCAGGAGCGCCTCATCGCGGAGGGCGCCACCGAGATCGGCGGCCGGCTCCCGGTCAACACCGACGGCGGTCTGCTCGGCAACGGGGAGCCGATCGGCGCCTCCGGGCTGCGGCAGATCCACGAGATCGTGCTCCAGTTGCGGGGTACGGCGGGCACGCGCCAGATCCCCGGCACGCCCCGCGTCGGCTTCACCCACCTGTACGGCGCGCCCGGCGCGTCGGCGGTGACGATCCTCTCGACCTGAGGGAACAGGCTCATGGACCAGGACATGCAGGACTTCGCCGCCGAGGTGCGCCGGTTCCTCGACGCACACGTGGCGAGGGCCCCCGACCGCACCGCCCGCCCCTGGGGCGAGGGCGACGACTCGATGGCGTACTTCAGCAGCCTTCCGCCGGAGAAGGAACAGGAGTTCGTGCGGCGGGCGCGGGAGTGGCAGCGCATCCGCCACGAGAACGGCTTCGGCTGGATCACCGGACCGGTGGAGTACGGCGGCCGGGGCCTGACCGCCGTCCACGACCTGCTCTACGACGCCATCGAGGCTGAGTACGACGTCGCCGACACCGGCGTGCTCAGTGTGATCGGCCTCGGCATGATCGGGCCGACGATCCTGGCCCATGCCCAACCCCAGGTCAGGGAGCGCTGGTTGCCCGCGATGTACCGGGGGGATGCCATCGCCTGCCAGCTGTTCAGCGAGCCCGGTGCGGGCTCCGACCTGGCGAGCGTGGCGACCAGGGCGGTGAGGGAGGGCGACGACTGGGTGCTGAACGGGCAGAAGGTGTGGACCTCCGTCGCCCAGCACAGTCAGATCGGCCTCGCGCTGACCCGAACGAACCCGGACGCGCCCAAGCACCGCGGCATCACGGCCTTCCTGGTCCCCATGGACGCCCCCGGCGTCGAGGTCCGGCCGCTGCGGCAGATGACCGGCGGCGCCGACTTCAACGAGGTCTTCCTCACCGACGTACGCATTCCCGACGACCACCGCCTCGGCGAGGTCGACGGCGGCTGGACGGTCGCCCTGACCACCCTGATGAACGAGCGCGCCACCGTCGGCAGCGAGGGCGCGGGCCCGGTGGCCGCCGCCCTGTCCCCGGACCACCTCTCCGCACTCATGCGCGCCACCTGGACCTGGGACGACCGCGCCCTGCGCGCCCGCCTCGCCGAACTCCTCGTGGACGCCATGGCCACCGAGCACCTCAACGCCCGTGCCCTGCGCAAGCTCCGCGCCGGGACCGCGCCGGGCCCCGAGATGTCCGTCTCGAAGCTGATGTACGGCCAGAACCTCACCTGCGCGGCGCACTTCGTGTCCGACGTACTCGGACCCCGCATCATCGCCGACACCGGCAAGTGGGGCACCTACGCCTGGACCGAACTACTCCTGGCCACCCCGGCGTTGCGGATCCTCGGCGGCACCGAGGAGATCATGAAGAACATCCTCGCGGAACGCGTCCTCGGTCTGCCCAAGGAGGTGCGGTCATGACCGCAGACGACAGTGAACTGCGCGAACTCCGCGCCTCCGTACGGGAGTTCATGGCGGCCAAGTCGCCCGAGGAAGCCGTGCGCAAGCTCATGGACAGCGAACCGCGCTTCGACCCGGCGGTGTGGGCGCAGGCGGCCGACCAGCTGCGCCTGCCGGGCCTGGCGATCCCGGAGGAGTACGGCGGCGACGGCTTCGGACCGGTCGAACTCGGCGTCGTACTGGAGGAGATGGGCCGCGCGCTCCTGTGCGCGCCCTTCTTCGCCACCGTGGTCCTGGCAGCTCAGGCCCTGCTGGCCTCGGGCGACAGTGCGGCCTGCGCACGGCATCTGCCCGGTATCGCGGCCGGGCGGACCACGGCCGCCCTCGCCGTGGCCGAGGACAGCGGCTCCTGGGACCCCGCCCTGGTCTCTACGCGTGCCGTGCCGGACGGGGACGGGGACGGCGGGTGGAAGCTGCGAGGCCGGAAGTCCTTCGTCATCGACGGTACGACGGCCGATCTGATCCTCGTCGTTGCCCGTACCGTCGCCGGCCCCGCGCTCTTCGCCGTGGACCGGGAGGCCACGGGGCTGGCGGCGGAACCGATGGAGACCCTGGACGCGACCCGCGCCATGGCCCGGCTGACGTTCGACGCCGTGCCGGCGACACTCGT
Organism: Streptomyces sp. NBC_00576; assembly: GCF_036345175.1. Classification (NCBI taxonomy): domain Bacteria; kingdom Bacillati; phylum Actinomycetota; class Actinomycetes; order Kitasatosporales; family Streptomycetaceae; genus Streptomyces; species Streptomyces sp. NBC_00576. The sequence goes on from NZ_CP107780.1 coordinate 10,517,437, forward strand.
CGGCGCGGACGGGGCGGGCGGCCGGATCATGGCCAAGGTCCTCGACATCGCCTCGGTGGGGCTGGCCGCTGAGCAGGCGGGCGGGGCACGCCGGTGCCTGGAAGCGAGTGCCGAACACGCCCGTGTCAGGCACCAGTTCGGGCGGCCGATCGGCTCCTTCCAGGCGGTCAAGCACAAGTGCGCCGACATGCTCGTCCAGGTGGAACTTGCGGAGGCGGCGTCGAGGGAGGCGGCGCGGCTGGCGGCCGAAGGCGCCGCGGAGTTCCCGGTCGCCGCGGCGGTGGCACATGCGTGCTGCTCACGGGCGTACATGTTCGCCGCGATGGAGAACATCCAGGTCCACGGTGGCATCGGCTTCACCTGGGAGCACCCCGCCCATCTGTACTTCCGTCGCGCCAAGTCCTCGCAGCTGCTGTTCGGGGGCCCGGCCGTGTACCACGAGCGGCTGCTGGACCGGCTCGGGATCTGACAGGCGCGACAAAGGGTGAACGCCCCGGTCTCCCCGGGGCGTTCACCCTTTTTCTGCTCACCTTTGTGTCGATCAACCGCGTGCGGCCTCGCCCAGCAGCGCCTTCGCGATGATGACCTGCTGGACCTGGCTGGTGCCCTCGTAGATACGGAACAGCCGGGCGTCGCGGTAGAAGCGCTCGACGGCGACCCCGCGCATATAGCCCGCGCCGCCGTGGATCTGCACGGCGCGGTCCGCGACCCGCCACACCATCTCGCTGGCGAAGTACTTCGTGCAGGACGGCCCGACCTTGGTGTCGGTGCCGGCGTCGAACGCGCGGGCGGCTTCCAGCACGGTGGCGCGTCCGGCGTAGTAGTCGGTCTGCGAGTCGGCGATCAGGCCCTGGACGAGTTGGAAGGAGCCGATGAGCTTCCCGGACTGCTTGCGGGTGCTCGCGTAGGCGACCGACTCGTCGACCAGGCGCTCGGCCATGCCGACCATCAGCGCGGAGATGTGCACCCGGCCGTGGGCGATGCAGCCCATCGCCGTGGAGAAGCCCCGGTTGAGGCCGGCGTCCCCGCCGACGAGGGCGGATGCGGGGACCCGTACGTCGTCGAAGTACACGTCCGCCGTCCAGGCGCCGAACTGGCCCATCTTGTGGTCCTTGGGAGCCACGGTGAGACCGGGGGTGCCGGCCGGCACCAGGAACGTGGAGATGCCGCGCGTGCGCGGGGCATCCGGGTTGGTGCGGGCGAAGACCATGAAGACGTCGGCGAGCGGAGCGTTGGTGATGTACCGCTTGGCGCCGTTGATCACCCAGTCGTCGCCCTCCCGATGGGCCCGTGTCGTCAGCGTCGACGGATCGGATCCCGCCTCGGGTTCGGTGAGCGCGAACGACGCCAGTACGTCGCCCGAGGCGATCCTCGGCAGCCACTGCGCCTTCTGTTCCTCGGTGCCGCCGACCATGAGGACATGGCCCGCGATGCCGTTGTTGGTGCCGAACATCGACCGCAGCGACGGGGTCGTATAGCCCAGCTCGAACATCAACTGGGCCTCCTCGTACATCGACAGGCCCAGCCCGCCGTACTCCTCGGGCAGTGCGAAGCCGAACAGGCCCATCTTCTTCGCCGCCTCGCGGATGTCCGCGGGCATCTCGTCCTTCTCGTCGATCTCCGCTTCGAGCGGCACGACACGCTCTCTGACGAAGCGCCGGACCTCGGACAGCACCGCGCTGAAGTCAGCCGCGTCCATGTCGACTCCCTGATGTTCTGATAGCTCTGGTTGTACTTAGTGATCTGTTGGGGGTTCTTCGTCCTGAGATTCGTCCGGCTTTTCCTCCGGCCGGTAGCACATCGCCAGCAGCGCCGCCGCGCTCACGGTGCCGAGGCCCGCAGCCAGCAACGCGGGCCCCGCACCCGCGCGTTGGCGCCGCAGCAGCCCGTCGAGCGAGTACCGGCCGTTGCCCAGCGCCGCCAGCGCGACGGCCGCGCCGCCCACGACACCGGCGTACTCCCAGCCGCCCTTGAAGACGAAGAAGCCCTTGCCGCGGTGGTCGGTGCGGGCCGCCACCGTCATCAGGCCGACGGCCGCCGCCGCCGGCAGGGGGCCCACCGCGCCGAGAGTGATGCCCACGCCCGCCGCCAGTTCGGTGCCGGCCGCCATACGGGCGTGCACCCCGGCCGGCTGGAGACCGAGCGCCTCGAACCAGCCCGTCGTGCCCTTCAGCCCGCCCGGTCCGGCGACCTTGTTCCAGCCGTGGGCGAAGAGCATCGGGCCGAGCGTCGCGCGCAGTACGAGTGCCGCTGCGTCGTGGCCCTTCACTGGCCGACTCCCGTGGCCCGGCCGGCGGGCGCCACGCCGTACAACTGCGGTACGGCGTCGACGAGTTCGTCGTAGGTGAGGGCCTGGCCGGACTCGCCGGTGTGGACGCCCGCGACGGTCCAGCCCTGTAGTCGGTTCAGTCTGTTTCCCTCGATACGCAGGACCTGGCCGGTCAGCCAGGCCGAGCTGTCGGAGGCCAGGTAGACGACGACACCGGAGGCGTTGGCGGGATCGCGCGGGTCGAAGCCGTCGACGGCCTGGAGTGACGCGCCGACGTCGAGACCGTCCGTCATCCGGGTGGCCGCGATCGGTGAGATGGCGTTCGCGGTGACGCCGTACCGGCGCATCTCCAGTGCCGTGAGGACGGTGAGTCCGGCTGTCCCGGCCTTCGCGGCACCGTAGTTGGACTGTCCCTGGTTGCCGAACAGGCCGGTCCCGGAGGTCGTGTTGATCACGCGGCCGGCGACCCGCTCACCCCGCTTCGACGCCTCGCGCCAGTACGCGCACGCGTGCCGAGTGAGCGCGAACGTGCCCTTCAGATGCACCGCGATCACGGCGTCGAACTCGGCCTCGCTCATCGAGAACAGCATCCTGTCGCGCACGATGCCCGCGTTGTTCACCACGATGTCGAGGCGGCCGAACTCCGCGACCGTGTCCGCCACCATCTCCTCGGTCGCCGCCCAGTCCGTCACCGAGGCATGGTTGGCGACCGCACGGCCGCCGAGTTTGGTGATCTCGGTGACCACGTCGTCGGCGGGGGAGTCGCCCGTGCTCTCGCCGTGCACGCCTGAGCCGAGGTCGTTCACGACCACGGTCGCCCCCGCCTCGGCGAGTGCCAGACAGTGCGCCCGGCCCAGCCCTCTGCCGCCACCGGTCACGATGGCGACCTTGTCGTCGAGGATGCCCACGTCCTGCCTCCTATAAGGGGAAAGGGGGATGTCTAGTCGAGTTCGCGGAGTACGTCGTCGGTGTGCTCGCCGAGGGTCGGCGCGCCGGTGCGCGGCTTGTCGTCGACTCCCCAGAAGCTGACGGGAGTTGCGACTGTCCGCAGCGGCGGAGCGTCACCCATACCGGGCTGTTCGACGAACGCCCCGATGGCCTCCGCCTGTGGATCGGCAGCCACCTCCGCCAGGGTCTGCACGGGCGCCCACCACACGCCCTCGGTGTCGAACCGCTCCGCCCACTCGTCCAGCGGCCGCTTGGCGAACTCCTCGTCGAACTCGGCGATCAGTTCGCGTACGTGCCCGCGCCGGGCCTTTCCGGTCGCGAACCGCTCGTCCGTCGCCAGGTCCTCGCGGCCGAGTGCCTTGACGACACCGGGCCAGTGCCGGTTGCCCTCCAGGCCGACGAGCCAGAACCAGCGGCCGTCGGCGGCCCGGTAGCTGTTGTAGAGCGGGGACTCGTGTTCGGTGCGGTGCCGGGTACGGCCGCGCTTGCCGAAGAAGTTCTGCAGCGCGAGGTCGTTGCCGTTGGCGTACGTCCCGGAACGCAGCAGGGACACGTCGACCACACCGCCCTCGCCGGTGCGTTCGCGGCGCAGCAGCGCGGCCAGCACCCCCGCCACCAGGTTGGACGCGGCCGTACGGTCGCCGAGGCCGGGACGGATGCCCGGCGGCGGCTCGCCGGCCGGGTTGAGCATGGCGGCGATTCCGGGGCGCGCCCAGAAGGCGGAGACGTCGTACCCGGCCCGGTCGCGCTCGGCGCCCGTCCAGCCGTAGCCGGTCAACGTGCCGACGACCAGACGGGGATGGCGGGCACGCAGCTCGTCCGGAGCCAGACCCAGCCGCTCCAGGGCGCCGGGGCGCAGATTGGTGACGAACACGTCGGCGCGCGCCAGCAGCCGTTCCAGTACGTCCTTGCCGTCCTCCGAGCGCAGATCGAGCACGATCCCGCGCTTGCCGCGGTTGTCGGACTCGAACGGGGGCGCGCTGTCGATGTCCTGACCGACGTGTTTGAGCGTGTACCGGTTGGGATCCCCGGTCGGTGCCTCCACCTTCACCACGTCGGCGCCCCAGTCCGCGAGCATGGTGGCGGCGGCCGGTGCCGCCACCCACATGCCCAACTCGACGACGGCAATGCCCTCCAGTGGCCGCACGGCGCACCTCCCTGCTTGTCGATGCTTGACGCTGCCTGTCGATGTCCTTGCCGGAACACCCGTCACCTGCCGCGGAAGTCGCCGGGGCGACGCTCCCGGAAGGCCTTCAGTCCCTCGGCCCGGTCCTCGGTGCAGAACAGCACCGAGACGGTCTCGCGCTCGTACGCGATCGCCGCCTCCAAGTCCATGCCGAGCCCGTAGTCGATCAGCCGCTTGCCCGAGGCGAGCGCGAGCGGGGCCCCGGCAGCCAGCGCGGTGGCGAGGGTCTCGGCGGCACTCAACGCCCCACCGGGCTCGGCCAGTTCATTGACCAGCCCGAGCGCGTGAGCCCGCTCGGCACCGATCGGTTCGCCGGTGAGGATCATCTGCTTGGCGATCGCCGGCGGTACGAGACGCGGCAGCCGCTGTGTGCCGCCCGCGCCCGGCAGAACGCCGAGCTTCATCTCCGGCAGGCCGAGCCGGGCACCCCGCTCCGCCACCCGCAGATCGCAGGCGAGCGCCAGCTCCAGACCGCCGCCGAAGGCGAACCCGTGGACGGCCGCGACCGAGGGCTTGGGAAAGTCCTCCAGGAGCGCGTACGCCTCCGTCAGCCGCCCCACGAAGGCACGGAACTGCCCGGGTGTGGTGAACGACTCGATCTCCCCGAGGTCGGCGCCGGCGGAGAAGGCGCGGCCCGCGCCGGTCACGACCAGGGCGCGGACGTCGTCGTTGTCGCGGACGTCGTTCAGCGCCCGGGTGAGCCGTTCGACGGTCTCGGAGCCGATGGCATTGAGCTGCCCGGGTCTGTCCAGTGTCAACACGGCGAGTCTGTCGCGGAGTTCGACGCGCAGCACGGTGCCCACCTCAGACCATCGTGAGTCCGCCGCTGACCGAGAGCGTCTGCCCGGTCATATAGGCGGCGTCGTCGGACGCGAGGAAGGCGACCACACCGGCGATCTCGGCCGGCTGGGCGACGCGGCGCAGCGGGATCGCCCGCACGGTCGCGTCGTACATCTTCTGGCTGTACTCGGCGACCTGGCCGAGCAGCGCGGTCTCGGTCGGCCCCGGGCAGACGCTGTTCACGGTGATGCCGTGCCGGGCGACCTCGCGGGCGAGTGCCTTGCCGAAGGCGATGACGCCGCCCTTGGTCGCCGAGTACACGACCTCGCCGGAGGAGCCGACCCGGCCGGCGTCCGAGGCGATGTGGACGATCCGGCCGCCGCCGCGCTCGATCATCGAGTCGAGCACGGCCCGGGTCACCGTGATCGTGCCCCGCAGATTGACGGCGATGATCCGGTCCCAGGTGTCCTCGGTGCTGTCGACGAAGCGGCCCAGGACGTCGACGGCCGCGTTGTTGACCAGGACGTCCACGGGACCGAGCTCGGCGCTCACCCGCTCCACGGCGGCCCGCACGGCCGCGCCGTCGGAGATGTCCGCGCCGACTCCGGCGGCGCGCACTCCGTACCGCTCCGTGAGTCGGGCCGCGATCTTCCCGGCGGCCTCGGCGTCCAGGTCGCAGACCGCGACCGAGGCTCCGGCGGCGGCCAGCGCGTCGGCGATCGCTTCGCCGATGCCGCGTCCCGCTCCGGTGACGAGTGCCACCTTGTCCCGTACGCTCACGCGCCCTCCCTCGCCCAGTCGTCGATACCGCGCTATCGTATAACTACTTCAGCTAAATAAGCGAGATGTATGAGTGGAGTCGAGCATGCGCCGTACGATCTTCACCGCGGAACACGACCTCTTCCGCGAGACCGCCCGCGCCTTCTACCTGCGGGAATGTGCCCCACACACCGAGGAGTGGGAGCGGGACGGACAGGTGAGCCGCGCGGCCTGGGCGGCGGCGGGCAAGGCCGGGCTCATCGGCTGGCAGTTCCCCGAGGAGTACGGCGGTCAGGGGATCTGGGACTTCCGCTACAACGCGATCATGGCGGAGGAGATGGCGGCCACCAGCTCGGTCGGCATCGGGCTCGGGCTGCAGAACGACGTCGTCCCGCCCTATCTGGCGACGCTCACCACTCCGGAGCAGAGGGCCCGTTGGCTGCCCGGAGTGATCAGTGGCGAGACGATCTGCGCGCTCGCACTGTCGGAGCCGTCCGCCGGGTCCGATCTCAAGGGCATCCGCACCACCGCCCGGCGGGACGGCGACGAGTGGGTGATCGACGGCTCCAAGACCTTCATCACCAACGGCATCCTGGCCGATCTGGTCATCGTCGCCTGCAAGACCGACCCGGACGCCGGACACAGGGGCATCAGCCTGATCGTCGTCGAGCGCGACGCCGTGGGCTTCGAGCGCGGACGCAAGCTCGACAAGGTCGGCATGAAGGCCCAGGACACCGCCGAACTCTTCTTCCACGAGGTCCGCGTACCCGCCGAGAACCTCATCGGGCAGGAGGGGCGCGGTTTCTACCACATGATGGGCAACCTCCCGACCGAGCGACTCGCCATCGCCGTCTCCTCGCTGGCGGCCGCCGAGCGGGCCTACGAACTCGCGCTGGAGTACGCCAAGACCCGTACCGCCTTCGGGCAGCCGATCGGGCAGTTCCAGGCCAACAGGTTCGCCCTCGCCGACATCAGGGCGAAGCTGAACGCCGCCCGGGTCTATGTGGACGGCTGCATCATGGCCCTGTTCCAGGGCGAGTTGACGCCCGAGGAGGCCGCCGCGGCCAAGTACTGGACCTCCGAGACCGGCTGGGAGGTCATCGACCGCTGTATGCAGCTCTTCGGCGGCTATGGCTATGTCAACGAGTACGAGATCGCGCGCATCTGGCGCGACAGCCGGGTGCAGCGGGTGTTCGGCGGGACCTCGGAAATCATGCAGGAGATCATCGGGCGGTCGTTGGGGCTGTGACAGGGGGCTGTCATTGCAGGGGGCTGCGACAGGCATTGATTGGTTCGGCTAAATAGGTTATCTATTTAAGCTGTACGGATGTGACGGTACAGGGCTCCAGGAGGCACCGTGGTCACGGTCGATGTGAAGCTGCACCAGAAGCGAGCCGAGCACGACTTGCCGCAGCCCCGGCTCGTCATCGGTGGCAAGGACGTCACCGACACGAGCGGCGGAATCTACGAGCACCGCAACCCGGCGACCGGCCTGATCCAGGCGCGCATCCCGCTGGCCGGGCCCACCGAGGTGGACCAGGCCGTGGCAGCCGCACGCCGGGCCTTCGAGGTGTGGGGCACCATGCGCCCCGCCGAGCGCCGCCGGCTCCTCACCCGCTTCGCCCAGCTCCTCCGCGACCACATCCCCGACTTCGCGGCGATCTGCCCGCTGGAGAACGGCGTCTGCATCGGCGGCTGGGCCGAGAACGTCGGACCGCACGTCGCCGAGTGGACCGAGTACTACGCCGGCTGGGCCGACAAGATCGAGGGCATGGTCGGCGCCGCCTACAGCCCGCACGAGAACGTCGAGTACACCATCGCCGAGCCGTACGGCGTCATCGGCCACATCATCACCTGGAACTCGCCCGCCCTGTCACTGGCGATGAAGGTCCCGCCGTCGCTCGCCGCCGGGAACACCGTCGTCATCAAACCGGCCGAGTCCACGCCGTTCTCCGCGCTGCTCTTCGCCGACCTGGCCCACGAGGCAGGCATCCCCGAGGGCGTCGTCAACGTCGTCACCGGACTCGGGGACGCCGGATCGGCCCTGGTCACCCACCCCGGCGTCGACAAGATCTCCTTCACCGGCGGTCCCGCCACCGCGCGCCGCATCATGGCCGTCGCGGCACTGAGCCTCAAACCCGTCGTGTTCGAACTGGGCGGCAAGTCCGCCAACCTGCTCTTCGCCGACACCGACCTGGACACCGTCGTCCCCTACTGCGCGGCCTTCGCCATGAGCAACACCGGGCAGGGCTGCGCGCTGCCCACACGGCTGCTGGTCGAGCGCCCGATCTACGACGAGGTCGTCACCCGCGTCGCCGGGGTCGTGGCACACCTGCCCGTGGGCGACCCGCTCGACCCGGCGACGTACATCGGCCCCCTCATCAACGAAGCCGCCCGCGACCGCGTCCAGGGCATGATCGACAACGCGATCGAAGGCAGTGCCGGACGGCTCGTGTACGGCGGTGAACGCATCGACGCCGACGGTTACTTCGTGTCCCCGACCGTCTTCGCGGACGTCGACAACCGCAGCGACCTCGCCCAGCAGGAGATCTTCGGCCCGGTCCTGGCCATCACCCCGTTCGACACGGAGGAGGAGGCCGTCGCCCTCGCCAACGACACCGAGTACGGCCTGTCCGCCTACGTCCAGACCCGTGACATCACGCGCGCCAACCGGCTGGTGCCGCGACTGAAGGCCGGGACGGTCTACGTCAACCCAGGCCCGAATCCGATCACTTCACCCGCCACGCCCTTCGGCGGTGTCGGGATGAGCGGGTTCGGACGGGAAGGCGGCAAGGCCGGCTTGGACGAGTTCATCAGCGTCAAGGGTGTCGGCATCGGCCGCGTCTGAACCGCACCTCCGAAGCCCTGCCGAAGCCCTCCCAAAGCCCGCCCAAAGCCTTTGGAGCCAAGAGCATGCATCCCGCCCGCCGCCTGACGTTCGGCGACCTCATCCGTGAGCACCGAAGGTCCTACCTCGATCACGTCGCCCTCGTCGACGGCGAAGTCCGCCTGACCTGGCCGCAGTTGGACGAGCGCACCAACCGACTCGCCCATGCCCTCACGGACGCGGGCGTCGGCACCGGCGACCGCATCCTGTGGCTCGGCCAGAACTCCTTCCGGATCTGGGAACTGCTCGGCGCCGCCGCGAAGATCGGCGCCATGGTCTGCCCCGGCTACTGGCGCTGGGCCGCCCCCGAAATGGCCTTCGCGGTCGAGGACTTCGACCCCAAGGTCGTCGTCTGGCAGGACGAGGAGATCGGCGACACCGTAGGCAAGGCCAGGGCCGAACTGGGCAGCGACCACCAGGCGTTGTGGCTGCGGCACGACAGCGAGGACGCGGACTCGTACGAGGCCTTCCTGGCCGCCGGCTCACCCGACGACCCGACAGCCGACGTCGACCCGGACTCCGCCCTCCTCGTCATCTACACCGCCGCGATCACCGGACGACAGTCCGGCTCGATGCTCTCCCACCGCAACCTGCTCGCCATGGGGGCGAGCGCCGCCTGGATGGGCGACATCGGCACGGAGACCGCCTTCCTCGGCGCCGGGCCGATGTTCCACATCGGGAACTACCAGTTCTGGGGCGTCCCCGCCTTCGTCCACGGCGGCAAGAACGTGATCGTCCGCCGCGTCGTCGCCGAGGAACTGCTCCCGCTGCTGGCGACGGAACAGTGCACCCACGCCTATCTGATGCCGCCGACCATCGCCCAACTCGTCGCCCTCAACAGGGAAGCGGGTCACGACCTCTCCCACCTGCGCGCCAGCGTCGCCGCCCCCCTGTGGCAGGGCACCGTCCCCACCGACACCAGCCGCTTCACCCGCAACGGCGGCGGCGAGGGCCGTGGCTACGGGCAGACCGAGGTGACCGGCTTCGCCGTTACCGGCGCCTACGGCGGCACGGGCACCGGCAACGCGGGACGCCCGGGGCCCTTCACCGCCGTACGCGTCCTGGACGGCACCGGCGAGGAGTGCGCGACCGGCGAGGCCGGCGAGATCTGCGTCCGCGGCGACCTCGTCCACCTCGGCTACTGGAACCGGCCCGAGACCAACGAGCAGCGCTTCCGCTTCGGTTGGTGGCACACCACCGACCTGGGGCGGCGCGAGGTCGACGGCACGATCAGCTTCCTCGGGACGACGACCCGCATGCTCAAGTCGGCGGCCGAGAACATCTTCCCCGCCGAGGTGGAGAACTGCATCGAGTCCCACCCCGCGGTGAAGGAGGCCGCCGTGATCGGCGTGCCCAACGAGCGCTGGGCGCAGGACGTCAAGGCCGTCGTGGTGCTCCAGGCAGGCGCCGAGCCGGTCACGGCCGATGACGTCATCGAGCACTGCCGGGCGCGCATCGCCTCGTACAAGAAGCCGAAGACGGTGGAGTTCGTCGAGACGCTGCCCCGCACCAAGGACTTCGCCAAGGACTACGAGGCCCTCGACGAGCGCTTCGGCGGCGGCGGCTATCCCGGCGGCGACACGCTCGGCGCGGGACGGTGACCCGGTGAACGGCCGCCAACCCGTGATCGTCGGCATCCACGCCACCGAACAGGCGCTGACGCTCCCCGACCGGAACGCCATGGACCTCGCCCTCGAAGCGGTGAGCGGCGCGATCGCCGACGCCGGACTCACCCCGGCGGACGTCGACGGCGCCCAGGTCGACTGGCCCGGCCCGGGCGGTGTCCCCGGCGAGGGCAGCTCGTGGGCGCGCATGCTCGGCCGCGACCTGCGCTGGACCAGCGACTCGATGCTCGACAACGCCGGCTCCCGGGGACTGCTGAAGGCGGCTGCCGCGATCAGCGCCGGATACGCGGACACCGTCGTCGTCGGAGGCTGCAAGCTGGTCTCACGCGGGGCCGGCCCGGTCGGGGCCGGGGTGCCGCTGGAGTTCGCCGATGTGTGGGGCAGCTATGTCGTCGCCCAGTTCGCGCTGGTGGCCGCACGGCACATGCACGAGTACGGGACGACCTCCCGCCAGCTCGCGGAGGTCGCCGCCACGATCCGCAACAACGGCACCACCAACCCGGAGGCGATGATGTTCGGGCGCGGCCCGTACACCGCTGACGACGTGCTTGCCTCCCGCATGGTGGCCACACCGTTCCACCTGCTGGACTGCTGCATCGTCGGCGAGGGCGGCGCGGCCCTCGTCGTGACAACCGCCGAACGCGCCCGGGACCTGCCGAACCCGCCCGTCGCCGTACTCGGCGGCGGCATGGAGTACCACCAGGCCGCGTACGCCAACCCGGCGCTGCACCGGGAGGTCGGACAACTCGGCCGGGACGCGGCGACCCGCGCCTACGCCATGGCCGGCGCCGGCCCGCACGACGTGGACGTCTTCTCCCTCTACGACCCCAACTCCTTCGAGATCATCCGGCAGTTGGAGGTTCTCGGCGTGTGCGGGGAAGGGGAGGGCGGACCCCTGGCGGCGAGCGGTGCCATCGCCGTCGGCGGCAAGCACCCCGTCAATCCGGACGGCGGCTGTCTGGCGTACGCGTGGAACGGGACCCAGCAGATGACGCTGAAAGTCGTCGAGGCGGTACGGCAGTTGCGTGGCACCGCCGTGCACCAGGTCGAGGGCGCGGAGCTGGCCGTCGTCGGCAACGCAGGATCCGGGGCGCAGCACTACGAGATGAGCGTGCTCGGGAGGATGCGATGAGCCGACCCGTACCCGTCCCCACCGAACTGTCCCAGCCCTTCTGGGACGCGGCCCGGCGCGGCGACCTGGTCGTCCCGCACTGCCCAGCCTGCGGCCTGCGCTTCTTCGTGCCCGAGCCCGCCTGTCCCGGATGCATGTCGAGGGACTGGCGGTATGCGCCGAGCGCGGGCCGGGGGACCGTCTACTCGGTGACCGTCGTCCACCGTGCGCCGGGGCCCTGGTTCGACACGCCGTTCGCGCTGGCGGTGATCGATCTGGACGACGGAGGCACTCTGCTGTCCCATGTCGACGCGGGCGAGCCGGACAGGGTGGCCATCGGCCTGCGGGTCCGAGTGGACTTCCGGGCGCTCACCGACGAGATCACATTGCCTTACTTCGTACCGGATGCGGGTGACTGAAGGAGATGGACGCCGTGGCGAACACGCCGGTGCGGGTCCCCAAGATGGCCGAGCTGGTGGCGGCACAGCTGCGCCGCAAGATCGTGCGCGGGGAACTGTCGGAGGGGGAGGCACTGCCGGCCGAGACCGCGCTGATGGCGGAGTTCGCCGTGTCCCGGCCGACGCTGAGGGAGGCGTTCCGTGTCCTGGAGTCGGAGTCGCTGATCAGCGTGCGCAGGGGTGCCCGGGGCGGGGCACGGGTGCAGACCCCGGAAGGCACGGTCGCGGCCCGCTACGCCGGGGTGGTCCTCGAATACCGGGGCACGACCCTCAAGGACGTGTACGACGCCCGCACGGTGATCGAGGCCCCGTGCGCCGCTCTGCTGGCCGAGCGGCGCACGGAGGAGGACCTGGAGCGGCTGCGGGCCGCCGTCGCCGAGGCCGAGGCACTCATGGACGATCCGTCGGCGTTCATCCGCGCCCACATGGAGTTCCACGCCCTCGTCGTCGAACTGGCGGGCAACGAGACGCTCAGCGTCCTCAACGGCATGGTCCGGCACATCATCGACCAGGCGAACTGGTCCCACGTCGACCTCGACGCCGGCAGCCCCGAGAACGTACGGGCCAACCGCCGGGGTTTCCGCGCCCATGGCGCGCTCGTCGACCTGGTGGCCGCACGCCGGACCGAGGCCGCCGAGGAACTGTGGCGCCTGCATCTCCAGGAGGCCGAGGACTACCTGCTGCAGAACAGGTCCATGACCACCGTCCTGGACCTGCTCGGCTGACACCCCGTCAACTGTCCCGCAGCTCCCGGACGATGGGCTCCCACACCTCGGCGTCGATCTCGTACGCGGCGTAGAAGGACACCCGGTCGACGAGTGCCCCGTACCGGCGCCGAATCTCGTCCGCGACCCGGTCCGGCTCCGCCACGAGCGCGAAGGTGTGCAGCACCTCGTCGTCGACGAGCCCGCTCATCGCCTCCCACTTGTCCTCGCGCCGGGACGTCGACAACGCGTGCAGTTCGTCGCCGAGTTCACCCCATCCGTGCAGCTCCAGCACCCCGCGATAGGCGGGGGTGCTGCCGTAGAAGGCGATCTGGGCGCGGGTGCCGTCGATCGCGCGGGTCATCTCCTCCTCCGTGCGGCCGGTCGCGGTCAGAAGCAGATGGGAGACGGAGAAGTCGCCCCTGGTGCGGCCGGACGTGGCCAGCCCCGCCTCGACGGTCGGCAGGGTGACCTCCCGCAGGTACCGCTCGGTGGTGAAGCCGTGCGCGAGGAGCCCGTCGGCGACCTCGCCCGCCACCCGGGTCATCGCCTGGCCGACCGCGGCCACGAACACCTTGGGCGGACCGCCGGGCGTGGGCGGGGGAGAGAAGAACGGGGACATCAGGGTGTGCGAGTAGAAGTCGCCCCGGAAGTCGAGCCTCTCGCCCTCGTTCCAGGCCGCCCAGATGGCGTGCAGCGCGCTCACGTACTCCCGCATCCGGGCCGCGGGCCGGCTCCACGGCATGTCGAAGCGCCGCTCGATGTGCGGTTTGATCTGACTGCCGAGGCCCAGCGAGAACCGTCCGCCGGCGTAGGTCTGCAAGTCGTGTGCGGTGTACGCGAGTTGCATGGGGGAGCGGGCGAAGGCCACGGCGATGGCCGTGCCGACCTCCAGGCGGTTGGTGTGCTCGGCCGCGAGCATCAGCGGCAGGAAGGGGTCGTGCTTGGACTCCGACGCCCACAGACCGTCGTAGCCGGCCTTCTCGTGGTGCCGGGCCTCCTCGACCACCTCGGCGGTGCCCCAGACGTTGAGTTTGCCGTCGACCTTCATGCCGCTCCTTCTCCTGTGCTCATACCGATGCGCCGCGCCAGCAGTTCCCGGTGGTGTGCCGGATCGCCGAACAGCAGCTGTGATGTCTTGGCCCGCTTCAGATACAGGTGGGCCGGGTGCTCCCAGGTGAAGCCGATACCGCCGTGCACCTGGATGTTCTGCTCCGCTGCCTGCACACAGGCGTCGGAGCAGAACGCCTTGGCCAGGCTTGCCACGGCGGGCAGCTCAGGGTCCTCGTTCTCGGCGGCGAGCAGGGCGTAGTGCGCGGCCGCGCGTGCCGACTCCACCTCCAGCAGGACGTCCGCCAGGAGGTGCTTCACGGCCTGGAAGGAGCCGATGGGCCGCCCGAACTGGTGGCGCACCTTGGCGTACTCGACCGCCATGTCGAGTGCCCGCGAGGCCACGCCGACCTGCTCGGCGGCGAGCGCCACGGCGGCCCGGTCGAGTACCTCGGCCACCAGTTCCCAGCCGCCGGCGTGCGTACGCAACCGGGTCGCCCGCACCTCGTGGTAGTCGAGGCGCGCCTGCCGGCGGGTCGGGTCCATCGTGGGCAGGGGCTCGCGGGTCAGGCCGGCCGCGTCGCCGTCCACCCGGAAGACGCCGATGCCGTCGTCGGCACGGGCGATGGTGAGGACGACATCGGCGGTGGCACCGTCCAGGACGAACAGCTTGTGCCCGGTCAGCAGCCAACTCCCTTTGCTTTCACGGGCAGTGAGTTGGATCCCCGACGCGTCCCAGCGGGCGGAGTCCTCGGTCAGGGCCAGCGTGCCGACGAGTTCGCCGGAGGCCAGGCCGGGCAGCAGGCTTTTGCGGGCGTCCTCGTCGGCGCTGCGCAGCAGCGTGGTCGTCGCGAGCACGGCCGAGGACAGGAACGGCGCGCACAGCAGCGCACGGCCCATCTCCTCCATGACCACGCCCACTTCGACGGGCCCGCACCCGGCACCGCCGTACTCCTCCGGCACGGCCAGCCCCTGAAGACCGAGCTCCGAGCCCATCCTGCGCCACAACGCCGTGTCGAAGCCCTCCGGAGTCTCCATCAGCCGCCGGACCTCGGTCTCCGGAGAGGTGGCCGCCAGGAACGCCCGTACCGTGCGCCCCAGTTCCTCCTGCTCCTCGCTGAACGCGAAGTCCATACCTCAGCCCTCCCCGCCGGTTCGGCGGCTCTCGCGAGACGCGATGATCTTCTCGACGAGAGCGATGTGGTCCGGTGAGCGCATGCTGTCCCGCTCGGCGAGCAGGGCCGGTTCCAGCACAGTCGCGAGCGCCTGCTCCAGATGCAGGTTCACCGCCCGCTTGGTCTCGCGCAGCGCCTGCGCGGGCAGCGCGGCCAGCCGTGCGGCGAGGTCCATGGCCTCGTCCAGGAGCTTGTCCTTCGGTACGGCGCGGTTGGCGATGCCCAGCCGGACGGCGTCCTCGGCGCTCACCCGGTCGCCGAGGAACAGCAACTCCTTCGCCCGGGTCAGGCCGACCAGCAGGGGCAGCACGAGAGCGCCGCCGTCGCCCGCGACGAGCCCCACCTGGACGTGCGGATCGGCCACATAGGCGTCGTCGGCGATCAGTACGAGGTCGCTGAGCAGGGCCAGGCTGCAGCCGAGGCCGACGGCGGGCCCGTTGACCGCCGCGATCACCGGCAGCGGGCAGCGGACCATGCCGGTGATGATCCGGCGGGCCTCGTCGACGTTCTGCTGCCGGAAGGCGCTCTCGCGCTGGACCCGGGTCATGATGTCGAAATTGCCCCCCGCGCTGAACGCCCGGCCGCGCCCGGTGAGTACGACCACCCGCGCCCCGGGGTCGTCGGCGAGCTCCTCCCAGACCGTCGCGAGAGCGGAATGCAGCTTCTCGCTCATCGAGTTGAGCTGGTCCGGCCGGTTCAGCTCGACCAGCCGGACCGGCCCACGGGACGTCACCACCAGATCCGCCATGTCCACACCCACCGCCGCAATCCAGAAAGAGTATGTAGAGTTGAATGGTATAACTAATTTGGCTTGCGGGGAACGCTAGCAGGCAAGCGGTCACAGAAGCGACGAGGCTGACGGAGGGCACGTATGCCGGAGCAGGAGTACGAGACCGTGCGGGCCGAGGTGGCGGACCGGATCCTCACCGTCACACTGAACCGGCCCGAGAAGCTGAACGCCTTCAGTCCCCGGATGATGGCCGACCTGCTCGACGTCCTGGACGCGGCAGACGCCGACGACAGCGTACGGGTGATCGTGGTGACCGGCGCCGGGCGCGGGTTCTGCGCGGGTGCCGACGTCAGTTCCGGCGGCTCGTCCTTCGACCACCGCAAGGCGGGCGCCAGGCACCGGGACACCGGCGGCCGGGTCGCGCTTCGTATCTTCTCCAGCACCAAGCCGGTCATCGCGGCGATCAACGGCCCGGCGGCGGGTGTCGGCGCCAGCATGACCCTGCCCATGGACATCCGGCTGGCGTCGACGTCGGCGAAGTTCGGCTTTGTCTTCGCGCGGCGCGGCATCGTGCCGGAGTCCGCGGCGAGTTGGTTCCTGCCGCGGGCCGTCGGCATGCAGCGGGCCATGGAATGGGTGGCGACCGGCCGCCTCTTCGGCCCCGACGAGGCGCTGGCGGCCGGACTGGTCCGCTCCGTGCACCCGCCGGAGGAGCTGTTGCCGGCCGCGTACGAGCTCGCCCGGGAGATCGCCGAGAACACCTCGGCGATCTCGGTCGCCCTCTCCCGCCAGATGATGTGGCGGATGCTCGGCGAGCCCCACCCCATGTCCGCGCACCGGCTCGACTCGCGGATCATGAGTCAGATCGGCGGCGGCCCCGACCCCGTGGAGGGCGTCGAGTCGTTCCTCGCCAAGCGGCCGCCTGCCTTCCCGGGGAAGGTCAGCAAGGACATGCCGCCCGTCTATCCGTGGTGGCAAGAGGAGGAGTTCCGGCCATTGGGGTCGTAGGTGGCGATATCTGGCCGAAACATTGTCGTCGTTTCCTCGAAGTGTTAGCGTCCGGCGGGCGGCCATTCAGCTGAATGCGCTAAACCATTTCACCGCTGGACGGTAACCATGAGTGATGGTTTCCTGCATGAATCCCTCCGTCGTGTCGACTGGGGAGTCGCCACCGCTGACACCATCGCGGCTGTGCCGCCGCCCCCGCCCGAGCGCGGCGGGCACTTCCGGCAGTGGACGGACGACATCCGGCAACTGACCGGCGTCGCCGCGGACACGCACCGCATGGTCGCCGGATGGCCGCAGCTCCAGCCCGACGGCCCCGGCAGCTGGGACCAGGCTGCCCTGGACCGCTGCGACCGCGCCCTCGACGCGCTGCTCGCGCACGGGACGCGTCCGAGCCTCACTCTCTTCGACCGCTCACTGCCGCCATGGCTGGACTCGGCAGGAGGCTGGCTCGCCCGCGAAACCGCCGAACGCTTCGCCGAGTACGCTGCCGAGCTGGGCCGGCGCTTTGGTGACCGGGTGGAACGCTGGATCACCTCGACCGATCTGGCCGGTCCCACGCTCGCGGACCACGTGGCCGGAATGTACTCACCGGGCCGTGGCGCCGGCCGGGCCGGGCTGCCCGCGGTCCACCACATCCTGCTCGCCAACGCCCTCGCGACCCAGGCCCTCAGGGCCTCCGGCGCAAGCGGCCGGATCGGCACCACGGTCACCCTCGTCGGCGGCTACGCGGCCACCGACGATCCCTATGACCGCCTCGCCCTGGAGCGACTGGAGAGCTGGACCAACCGCCTCTTCCTCGACCCCCTGCTGCTCGGCGAGCACATGGTGACCGAGGACGACGTCTCACCGGTGGCGGCCACCGGCTGCGTACGCCCCGGTGACCTGGAGGTCATCGCCACCGAACAGGACCTGCTGTGCCTGTCCTGGCACACCCCGTTCCGCGTCACCGCCCCGGAGAACCTGCCCCGCGTGCTGCGGACCGCGAACTGCCAGAGCGCCCTCAACGCGGTCAACCGCGTCCTCGTGGGCCTCGGCTTCGCGATCGTCCCCTTCGAGGACGTGGAGACCACCGCTTTCGGCTGGCCGATCATCCCCGAAGGGCTCGCCGACGCCGTCGCCGGCCTGTACGAGCTGTACGGGGAGCTGCTGCCGCCGCTGTCCGTCGTGGACAACGGCATGGGCGACCTGGACCTCGTCGACGGCACAGGACACAGCGACGACACCCGGCGCCGGGCCCTGCTGCGCGCCCGGCTCTCCTGGCTGGCGGGACTTGTCGCGGCCGGGGTGGACGTGTGCGGCTACGAGTACTGGTCGGTCCTCGACAACCTGGAGGCCAAGTTCCGCTACACCCGCCTGTACGCGATGGCGGTCCCGGACCACGAGCCCGAGCCGTGCCCCCCGATGCCCGCCGACTGGCTGCACCGGGGCGCCTTCGCAGACGTGGCCGTACGCGAAGCGGGCCGCGCGGCCGGTCTGCGGCTGGTGCCGGCCGAGTCCCGGGGTCAGGGCGCCGGGGCCTCGTAGTCCTGGCCGCGGATCAGCCGGACCGGGGTGTAGACGAGCACGTCCTCGTCCCGCTGGTTGCGTACGGTGATCCGGCTGGTCACCACGCCCCGGCCGGGCTTGCTGGAGGGCCGGCAGTCCGTGGTCTCGACAACGGCGTACAGGGTGTCGCCGACGTACACCGGCTCCTGGACCGTGAGCTCCATGTGCAGGAAGGCGAGGCCCGTGCCGTGCAGCACGTTCGTCTGCAGGACGAGCCCCTCGGCGATGCAGTACGTCAGGGCCCCCGGGACCAGTCGCCCGGTGTAGCCGCCGTCCGCGGCGTGCGAGGAGTCCCAGAAGAGGGGCTCGTTGAAGCCGCCCCAGGTGACGAAGTTGACGAGATCGGTCTCCGTGACCGTGCGGCGGGCGGTCCGGAAGACCTGGCCCACCGGCATCTCCTCGTAGGTCAACCCCTGTACCAGCGGGCGGACTTCAGTGGTGGTCTGCTCCGGCGACATGATCGGTTCCTCTCGTACGGCGGTCATGGGTGGTCACAGGTGGTCACAGGTCGAGCGGGTGCTTGTCGGCGATGCCCTCGAAGTCCGGGGTGCGTTTGTCGCGGTGAGCCGCCAGCCCCTCGACGACTTCATGTCCCCCGAACCCGAAGAACTCCAGCCCGAGCGAGGCCTCGAAAATCGGCTGCGCGGTGCGGTACCAGTGGTTGAGGGACCGCTTGGTCCAGCTGATGGCGCTGACCGGCCCGGCCGCCAGGACGGTTGCCACGCGCAGGGCCTCGGCGTGGACGTTCTCGTCGTCCACGCACTTCGACACCAGCCCGATCCGCTCGGCCTCCTCGCCGGTGAGCGTCTCGCAGGTGAGCAGGTAGTACTTGGCCTTTGCCATGCCGCACAGCAACGGCCAGCAGATGGCGGCGTGGTCACCGGCCGCGACCCCGAGGCGTGTGTGCCCGTCGACGATCTTCGCCGTACGGGCGGCAATGGAGATGTCCGCCAGCATGCCGATGACCAGCCCCGCACCGACCGCCGGGCCGTGGATCGCGGAGACCACCGGCTTGGCACAGTTGAGCACGCCGTAGACCATGTCCCGGGCCTCGCGCATCACCCGGGCGCGCACCGCGTAGTCCTCGGTCATGGCCTCGATGGAGTCGAAGGTGCCGCCCGCCGAGAACGCCCTGCCCGCCCCCTGGACCAGCACCGCCCGGGTCTGCTCGTCCCGGTCGACGACCGGCCAGATGTCGGCCAGTTCGCCGTGCATCCGAGGGTCCACTGCGTTGAGGTTCGGGGCGTCGAGCACGATACGGAGCACGCCGGGCGCGGGCCGCTCGAAGGTCAGGCTCGTGAACGGGGCGTAGATATCGGTCACGTCGCGCTCCTGGTGCATTCAGTGTGGATACTATAATTATCTAACTGTATCGAGGGGTGGGCGGCAAGCAGGCCGCACGTGACATCGCACCGAGGAACATCGCACCGAGGAACATTGCGGCGAGGACGGGAAGCCCGGCATGGATCTCACCTTCAGCGAGGAACAGGACGAACTGCGCAAGGTCGTACGGTCGTTCCTCGCCAAGCACTCCGACGAGGCGGAGGTGCGCCGCCTGGCCGCCGATGAGCGGGGCCACGACCCCGTCGTCTGGCGGCGAATGGCCGGCCAACTCGGGCTGCAGGGGCTCGCCGTACCGGAGGAGTACGGCGGTTCCGGCTTCGGCTACGTCGACCTCGGCATCGTCTTCGAGGAGGCGGGCCGCGCGCTGCTGTGCGGGCCGTACTTCGCCACCGTCGCCCTGGCCGCCGAGGCGCTGCTGCGCTGCGACGACGAGGCCGCCCGTACCGATCTGCTGCCGGGGATAACGTCGGGCGAAACCGTGGCCACCCTCGCGCTCACCGAGGAGAGCGGCCGCTGGGACGAGCAGGGCATCCGGCTCACCGCACGCGAGACGGCGGACGGATGGCAGCTGACCGGCGCGAAGACATACGTCCCCGACGGACACCTCGCCGACCTGCTCCTGGTCGCCGCCCGAACCCCCTCCGGCATCAGCCTCTTCGCCGTCGCGGCCGCCGACGCGCCGGGCCTCACCCGCACCCCCCTCCCCACTCTCGACCAGACCCGCAAACAGACCAGGCTGGAGTTCGCGGGCACCCCGGCCCGTCTGCTCGGCGCCGAGGGCACGGCATGGCCGGGCCTCGCACGCACCCTCGCCACCGCCTCCGTCCTGCTGGCCGCCGAACAGGTCGGGGGAGCCTCGGCAGCGCTGGACGCAGCCGTGGAGTACGCGAAGCTCCGCGAGCAGTACGGACGGCCCATCGGCTCGTTCCAGGGGATCAAGCACAAGTGCGCCGACATGCTCATGGAGATCGAGTCGGCCCGCTCGGCCGCGTACGGCGGACTGTGGGCGCTGGACGCGGGCGACGAGAGAGAGATCGCTGTCGCGGCGGCCCTCGCACAGACCTTCTGCTCGGAGGCGTTCACCAGAGTGGCAGGCGACAACATCCAGGTCCACGGCGGGATCGGCTTCACCTGGGAGCACCCCGCACACCTGTACCTCAAGCGGGCCAAGAGCTGCGAGGTGCTGCTCGGCACACCGTCGTACCACCGGGAACTGCTCGCCACCCGACTCGGCATCTGAAACCCCACAGAGAAGAACCCACAGAGAAGGGGAGAAGCAGACATGGAACTGGACTTCGGGCCCGCGGTACGCGACTTCCGCGACGAACTGCGGGACTGGCTCGCCGCACACCTCGTGGGCGAGTTCGCCGAGCACCGCGGCGTGGGCGGCCCCACCGACGGCGCGGCCTGGGAGGTCCGCCTCGCCTGGGACTGCGAGTTGTCCGCCGGGCGGTGGCTGGGCGTCGGCTGGCCGCAGGAGTACGGGGGCAGGGGGCTCGGACTCCTGGAGGAGATCGTCTTCGAGTACGAGTACGCCCGCGCGAATGCCCCCTACCGGGCCACAGTCAACGCCCTCGACCTGCTCGGCCCGATGCTGCTCCAGATGGGCAGCGAGGCACAGAAGAAACGCTTCCTGCCGCCGATCCTCGCCGTCGGGGAACTCTGGGGCCAGGGCTTCAGCGAACCCGGCGCCGGCTCCGACCTCGCCTCGGTCCGCACCCGGGCGGAACGCGAGGGTGAGGAGTGGGTGGTCAGCGGACAGAAGGTGTGGACCTCCTTCGGCGTCCACGCGGACTGGCTGTACGTCCTCACCCGCACCGACCCGCAATCCGTGCGCCACAAGGGCCTGACCCTGCTGCTCCTGCCCACGGACCAGCCGGGCGTGGAGATCCGCCCCATCCGCAACCTCGCCGGCCAGGACGAGTTCGCCGAGGTGTTCCTCTCCGACGCACGCACCGGAGCCGACATGGTCGTGGGCGAGGTCGGCCAGGGCTGGCGCACCGCGATGGCCACCCTCGGCATCGAACGCGGCACCACGCTGCTTCCCCAGCAGCTCACCTTCGAGCGGGAGGCGGAGTCGCTGATCGACCTGGCCAGGGAACGGGGCGCGCTCGACGACCCCATGCTGCGCCGGCGGATCGTGGACGCCTGGATCTCCGTACGCATCATGCGCACCACCAACCTGCGGACCCTCGCCGAACTGACCACCGGCCGGACTCCGGGCGCGCAGGCCACGACCGCGAAGCTGTACGCCTCGACCCGGCACCAGCAACTCGGCTATCTGGCCATGGAGTTGGCGGGACCCGCCGGGCAGATCGTCGGCGAGAACTACGGCCTGGACACCCGGCAGCGCTCCTTCCTGCTCTCGCTCGCGGAGACGATCTACGGCGGGTCGAGCGAGATCCAGCGCAACATCATCGGTGAGCAGTTCCTCGGTCTACCGAAGGAGCCCCGCCCATGACGTCCGTCGAGGAGCGCCTCGACCGCATCGAGTCGCAACTGGCGATCCAGCAACTGCCCATCCGCTACGCGCTCGCCGTCGATGCCAGGGATCTCGACGCCTGGGTCGGCTGCTTCCGCCCCGACGTGGACATGGGACGTCATGGCCGCGGCCGACAGGTCCTGCGCCGGCACATCGATCCCCTGGTGCGCGGCTTCCACCGCTCCGTCCACCAGATCTGCGGTCACCGCATCGAGTTCACCGGCCGTGAAACGGCGACCGGCGCGGTCTACTGCAGGGCCGAGCACGAGGTGGGGGACCGGTGGATCGTGATGGCGATCTGCTACCGGGACGAGTACGCGCGCGTGGACGGCGAGTGGTACTTCTCGCGGCGCCGTGAACAGCACTGGTATGCGGCGGACGTGACGGAGCGCCCCCAGACGGTGGGCTTCAACAGCTGGGAGGGATCAGGAGAACCGGCGCTGCCCGAGGCCTTCCCCTCCTGGGCACCCTTCTGGAAGGAGACGTGATGGCACGGTTGTCCGGGAAGACGGCGCTGGTCACCGGGGGAGGGCAGGGAGTGGGGCGCGGCATCGCGCTCGCGCTGGCCGCCGCGGGCGCCTTTGTGGTGATCACCGGCCGCACCGAGAACAAGCTGAAGGACACGGCCGACGAGATCACCGAGCGCGGCGGACGGGCGCACACCGTTGTCGGAGATGTGGGGGAGCGGGACGACGTCGACCGCATGGTGGCCGAGACGGTACGGGAGTTCGGCCGCCTGGACGTACTCGTCAACAACGCCCAGTCCTCGGTCCAGCGCCGACTGGAACAGACGACGTACGACGACGTCGAACTCACCTACCGCAGTGGACCGTTGGCCGCGTTCCACGCGATGCAGGCGGCCCTGCCGCACCTGAAGGCGAGTCGCGGCAGTGTGGTGAACCTCGGTTCGTCGGCCGCGATACAGGGCGAGGTGACCTTCGCGGCGTACGCGATGGCCAAGGAGGCGGTCCGGGGGCTGACGAAGGTGGCCGCGCGGGAGTGGGGGGCGTACGGGATCCGGGTGAACGTCGTCTGCCCGGCGGCGCTGAGCCCGGCGGCGGAGGCGTTCTTCGCGGATCACCCGGAGAAGGCCGAGAGCGTGCTCGCCGGCATCCCGCTGGGTCGGATGGGCGACCCGGAGACAGACATCGGCCGCGCGGTGGCGGCGCTCGTCAGCGATGACATGGCGTACCTGACGGGGGCGACACTGATGCTGGAGGGCGGGCGAACGCTGCTCGGCTGAGGCGGTGTGGGGCCTCGGGGGCGCTGCCCCCGAACCCCCGCATTTTCAGCCCGTCCGGCGTTTGAGGACGAGCGCGTTCAGCGCGAAGGGGGGTCTGGGGGCGCAGCCCCCAGGTTCAGGATGGGACGGGTAGGGGCGGCGGGGGCGAGAATCCCGCCCCACCCCACCTCACACAACCCCCCGCCCCCGCAACCCCCGCAGCTGCTCCTCCGTCACCCCCGCCAGCCTGCCCAGGACCTCGGCCGTGTGCTCGCCCAGCGCGGGCGGCGCGGCGTACCCCTCGACGGGAGTCCCCGTCAACCGGATCGGATTCGCGAGCATCGGCAACCGCCCCGACATCGGGTCCTCGACCTCGACCAGCATCCCCCGATGCTGTATCTGCGGGTCGGCGAAAACCTCGGGCAGCTCGTTGAACGGGCCCGCAGGGACGTCGTGTTCGTCCAGTACGGCGAGCCATTCGTCCCGTGTCCGAGTGCGCAGCACCGCCGCCAGCACCGGCAGAATCGCCTCGCGATACGTGATCCGCGCGGACGTCGTGGCGAACCGCGGGTCCTGGAGCAGGTCGGTGCGGCCGGCCGCCGCACAGAACGCCGCGAACTGCTTGTCGTTGCCCGCGACGAGGAAGATCGGCTTGTCCGCGCACTGGAACGCCTGGGACGGAATCCCGCCGTACCCGCCGTTGCCGCGCCGCTGCGGAACCTCGCCGGAGACCAGGTAGTTCATCGCGAAGTGCGACAGCGAGGCCAGACCGCAGTCCAGCAGGGACAGGTCGATGTACTGGCCCTCGCCGGTCGCGTCCCGGTGCCGCAGGGCCGCCAGCACGGCTGTGGAGGCGTACAGCCCCGTGAGGATGTCGACCATGCTGACGCCGACCTTCATCGGTTCCCCGGGGTGTCCGGAGACGCTCATCATCCCGGACATGGCCTGGAAGATACCGTCGTAGCCCGGGCGCCCGGCGTACGGCCCGGTCTGCCCGAAGCCGGTCACCGACAGGTACACCAGCCGCGGGTTGAGCTCCCGCAGGCTCTCCTGGTCGAGCCCGTACTTCGCCAGCGTCCCCGCCCGGAAGTTCTCGACCAGCACGTCCGACCGGGCGGCGAGCGCGCGGATCAGTTCCTGCCCCTCGGCGGTGGAGTGGTTGACGGTGACCGACTGCTTGTTGCGGTTGCAGGCGAGGTAGAAGGCGGCGGTGTCCGTCCGGTCGCCCTCGGGCCCGGGCGCGAAGGGCGGGCCGTACGTGCGTGAGTCGTCCCCCGTTCCGGGCCGCTCGACCTTGATCACCTCGGCGCCCAGGTCGGCCAGCATCTGGGTGGCCAGCGGCGCGGCGAGGATGCGGGACAGATCGAGGACACGGATCCCGGCCAGTGCGGTCGACGGCATCGAAGCGCCTCCCTGTGCGGCGAACAGTAGAATGAGTTAGATAAATAATACATCCACCGCTCCCGTTGGGTCCGTATGATTGCCCCAACTAGCTGATTCATGTAACTATATCGATCGGCTGACAGGCCGAGACCGGAGGGCGTGCTGATGACCGTCGCGGCGAGGACCCTCACCGACCAGGAGCAGCGTGAACGCCGTACGTGGTTCAGGGCTCGCTGGGAGCGCGGGGTCGCCTTCAACCGCCTGTGCGGCATCCGAGTGACGCGCTGGGATCCGGACGCCGTCGAGATCGAGCTTCCCTACGCAGAGTCCCTCTCCGCCCACGAGGGCGTCTTCCACGGCGGGGTCGTCTCGGCGCTCATCGACACCGCGGGCGCCGGGGCTGTCATCGCCGGGCACGACTTCACGAAGGGGAGTCGGCTCAGCACCGTGTCGATGTCGGTGCAGTTCCTCGCGCCCGCCCGAGGCCGCAACGCCGTCGCCTACGCACGCTGCGTGCGGCGCGGGGGCAGGCTGCACTTCGCCGATGTCGACGTGCTGACCGACGGCCGTATCTGCGCGCGGGGGCAGGTGGTGGTGACCATCTCCGGGGAGCGGCCTGGCGTCGGCGACCCCATCGAACCACTGGACGAGGAGTGACGTGATGCCCGAAGAGCCCGTGGTCCCGCCACAGGACCTGGACCTGGTGCTGTACGAGGTCGACGAGGACGGCGTCGCCACCGTCACCCTCAACCGGCCCGAGCGCAAGAACGCGTGGAGCCTCTGCATGGAGCGCCGCTTCTTCGCGCTCCTGGACGAGGCCGCGCACGATCCGGCCGTCCGTGCCGTGGTCGTCACGGGCGCGGGCCGGGCCTTCTGTCCCGGGATGGACGTCCAGCGCCTGGAGCAGAACGCCCAGCCCGGCCAGTCCCTCAACCTCCAGGCCCGCGTGCCCATGTACAGCAGGCGCGACATGCCCAAGCCGATGATCGCCGCCGTCAACGGCGCCTGCGCGGGCATCGGCCTGGTCCAGGCACTCATCTGCGATGTCCGCTTCGCCGCCCGCGGCGCCCGCTTCACCACCGCCTTCACCCGTCGCGGCCTGGCCGGCGAGTACAACCTGCCGTACGTGCTGCCGCGCGTCATCGGCCTGGAGAACGCGCTCGACCTGCTGCTGTCCGGCCGTGTCTTCGACGCCGACGAGGCGAAGGATCTCGGGCTCGTCAGCCGCGTCGTGGAACCGGAGAACCTGCTCGACGCCGCCCGCGCCTACGCCCGGGACATCGCCCGCAACTGCTCGCCGCGCGCCATGGCCGTCATACGCCACCAGGTGTACGGCGACCTCGACCGCACCTTCACCGACGCCCTCGCCCGCTCCTACTCCGCCATGGAGTTCTTCGCGGGCTCGCCGGACTTCCGCGAAGGCGTGGCGAGCTTCGTGGAGAAGCGGGAGCCGAAGTTCGACGGACTCCCGCCGGACTTCGACCCGGACGAGGCCACCCGCGACGCGTTCCTGCCGTACTGACCGAGGAGCACACGAACATGACAGGGCAGCCGTTCCCCGTAGAGGCCGGGCACATCATGATGTTCGCCCGAGCCATCGGCGACGAGAACCCCGCCTATCACGGCGAGACCCCGCTCGCACCGCCCACCTTCACCATGGCGAGCGCTCACTACGACCCCGACTACCACCTGAGGCCCAAGCCCGGTGAGGAGTGGTTCGGGTCCGGCGCAGGTCCCGGAGAGATGGCCGAGGGTGCCGGCGGTCTGCACGCCGAGCAGCACTTCGAGTACCACCGCCCGGTGCGCGCCGGCGAGACCCTCTACGCGCACTCCGCCTTCGGCCGCAGCTGGGAGAAGCAGGGCCGCAGCGGCCGTCTGCTCTTCAGCGAACGCATCACCGAGTACCGGGACGCGGACGGCGAACCGGTGGTCAGCGCCAAGACCGTCGCCGTCGTACCCGAGGGCCCCGCCACCCGGAAGGACGACGCCCGATGAGCCTGACCACAAACGACATCAAGGTCGGCGAGACCCGCGAGAGCATCCTCGTGGACGACCTCAAGCGCACCCGGATCGTGCAGTACGCGGGCGCGTCGGGAGACTTCAACCCGCTGCACACCGACGAAAGGTTCGCCGTCGAGGCAGCCGGATACCCCGGAGTCTTCGCCCACGGGATGCTGACGATGGGCATGACCGGCCGGGTCCTCACCGACTGGGTCGGCACCGAGTCGCTGCTCCGCTTCGGCGTGCGCTTCAAGGCCCAGGTCTGGCCCGGCGACACCCTCACCGCCACGGCCACCGTCGAGTCGATCGAGGACATGCCGACGGGCCCGGTCGCCCACTTCGTGCTGCGCACCCTCAACCAGGACGGCGCCGAGGTGGTCACCGGCACCGCTGCAGCCCGCCTGGAGCCCTGAGCGCATGGCCGCCACGCAGGAAGGGGTGCAGGCGGCCACCTGGACCGCCATGGTGAGCCGCGCCTACGACCATGTCCGCCCTGCCGTCCGGTTCGGCGACCTGACCTGGACCGGACACGAACTCCTCGACCGGGCGGCCGGCGCGGCCGACTGGCTGGACACGCTCGGCCTTGAACCCGGCACCCCGGTCCCGGCGTTGGCCGCCACCTCCGCCGACGCGCTCGCGCTGGTGATCGGCGGCGCCGGGTCCGGGCATCCGCTTGCGCCGCTCGGCGTCCGGATGACTGCGTACGAGATCGCGGCGGTGGTCAAGGAGACACGCGCCCAAGTCCTGCTGGCGCAGCCCGAGTTCGCCGACCTCGGCAGGCAGGTCGCCGAACTGTCCGGCCGACGGGTCGCCCTGGTTCCCGAACTGCACAGCAGTACACGGGAGTTGACAGCAGCACCCGATGAACTCGCTGCGGTCCTCCACACCTCCGGGACCACCGGACTGCCCAAACCCGTCCCCATGACCCAACGACGCCTGGCCGCCCGAGCACGCGTCAACGGCCGATTGTGCGCACTCGCCCCCGACAGCTTCTACGGCGGGAGCGCGCCCTTCCACCACATCGCCGGCCTCGGTAACATCGCCGTCGCCCTCGCCGCGGGCGCCCTGGTCACCGGTCTGCCCCGCTTCACCGTCGAGGGCTGGGCCCTGCTGCGAGACCTCGGGACCACGCACACCAGCATGGTCCCGGCGATGCTGGAGACCCTGCTGGCCGCCGGACAGGCCCGCCACGAAACCCTGCGCACCCTCCAGTACGGCGGCGCGCCCGTCCGCCCAGGCACCCTGCGCCGGACGTACGAGGCGATGCCCGGCGTCCGCATGCTCAACATGTTCGGCCAGACCGAGGGCTCACCGATCAGCGTGCTCACTCCCGAAGACCACCGGGAGGCGGTCGCGGGACGCACCGAGCTGCTGCGGTCGGTGGGGCGGCCTGCCCCCGGCGTCGAGGTAAAGGTCCACGCGGCCGGCCCGGACGGCATCGGTGAGATCCATGCCCGCGCCGACCATTTCTTCAGGATCGACGCCGAAGGCTGGCTGCACAGCGGTGACCTCGGGCGCATGGCGGAGGACGGCTATCTCTATCTCCTCGGCCGACGCACCGACATGATCATCCGCGGTGGTGAGAACGTCCACCCGCTGGAGGTGGAGACGATCCTGGCCGCGCATCCCGGTGTGGCGGACGCGGCGGTCACCGGAGTTCCGGACGAGCGACTCGGCCAGACGGTCGTCGCCTTCGTCGTGCCGGCCGATCCCGCCGCCCCGCCGGAGCCGGAGACGCTCCGGCACTACACCCGCGCCCGGCTGTCCGGGTTCAAGGTCCCCGTCCGCTGGTGGTTCGTGGACGATCTGCCGCGCAACGCGAACGGCAAGGTCGTACGCCGTCGGCTGTGGGAGCCGTAAGAAGGAGGAACAAGTGCCTGACCACGCCGACGAAGTGGATCCGGAGCGACTCGACACGCTCCTGCGCCGGATCCGCCGGGAGGTCGAACACGGCCCCCTGCCTTCCGCGCAGGTCGCCGTCGCGAGGGGCGGCCGTCTGCTGGCTTTCGAGACCTACGGTGACGCACGCCCCGACACCCGCTATGTGCTGCAGTCCGTCGGACGGTCGATCGTCGCGGGCGTGGTGTGGAAGCTGATCGGCGAGGGACTGCTGGACGTGGACGAGCAAGTCGCTGCGATCATCCCGGAGTTCACGCCGAACGGTAAGGAGACGGTGACGGTCGAGCAGGTGCTCACGCACACCGCCGGCTTCCCCTTCGCGCCGCTCGGCCACCCCAAGATGCTGGACCGCGAGCAGCGCCTCGCGGCGTTCGGCCGCTGGCGGCTGGACTACCCGCCGGGCAGCCGCTTCCAGTACCACCTCACCTCGGCCGCCTGGCTGATCGCCGAGATCGTCGAGCGGCGCACGGGTCTGCCCTTCGCCGACTATCTGCACGAGAAGGTCGCGGGTCCGCTGGGGCTGCCGTCGATCGAGCTCGGGGTCCCGGTGGACCGTCAGCCCGGCACGGTCGCCCCGATGCTCGCCATCGACCGCACGAGTGACGAGCAGGAACCCGATCCGTGGGGGCCGTGGTACCTGTCCGATCCGAGGGTGCTGGCGGCCGGAGAGCCCAGCCACGCCCTGGTCGCCACCGCAGCCGACGTCGCGCTGTACTTCCAGGCGCTGGAGCACTCGGGCCTGTGGAAACCGGGCGCGGCGGCGGAGGGCACCCGGATCCGTTTCACGGAGCATCCGTACGGCGAGCAGATCTACGGCGGTGGCGGCAACCGCCGTACCAGCATGGGGCTGTTCGTCACCGTGGCCGGACCTGACGCGGGCAGCAACCTGCCGTCCACCGGTTCGACCGCCCTTTTCGGGAGCGCCGGAGCCGCCTATCAACTGGGTTTCATGGACCCGGAGTCGGGCCTGTCCTTCGCCTGCCTGAGTAACGGCTACCCGCTCGCAGGCTACGACCACTCACCGCGCGGGACTGCCCTGCTCTCCGACATCGCGAACCTGGCGGCGGGCCTGGTCGGTTGACCGGGCCCACCGCCAGGCGGGGGTGCGACGCTCAGCGGCTGATCAGCTGCTGAGCGTTGTTGTACATGATGTCGTCCTGGACGGACTCGTCGAGTTCCGAGATGAGCTTGCGGAAGCCGGCCGGGTCGGCCAGGCCCTCCGCGTGCGGGAAGTCGGAGCCCATGACGATGGACTCGTGGTAGCCGAGACGCTTGACGAGGCTCACGGTGTCGTCCTCGGGGTAGGGCACCACGCGGATGTGCTTGCGGAAGACCTGGCTGGGGCGCTCGTCCAACTGCCCGCCGAGCCAGGGGCCGTTGCGGCCCATGCCGCGGCTCTTGTCCATGTGGCGCACGAAGTGCGGCACCCACTCGGCGCCGAACTCGGACACCAGGACGTTGATGTCGGGGAAGCGGCCGAAGAGATTGTCGAAGATCAGCGCGGACAGCGTCTCCTCGATGGGGCGCTGTCCGTAGGTGTTCTGCCACTGCCAGGCCGACATCCGGAAGTGGATGGGGTGGGGGTCGTAGCCCCAGGAGGGTGCCACCTGCGAGTTGTAGTAGAACTCGCTGATGTGGTAACAAACGCTCGCCTTGGCCTCGTTGACCAGCTTCCAGAACGGGTCGAAGTACGGGTCGCCCGGCGAGCGGCCGTACACGGGTCCGGTGGGCAGCAGGATGAAGCGGGCGCCCTGCTCCAGAACGTACTCCAACTCCTTGACAGCGCTGGGCAGATCACGCAGCGAGAGCAGGGCGGGGGCGTAGATGCGGTTCTGGTGGTTGAAGCCCCACACCTCGTTCATGTACCGGTTGAACGAGTGGTAGTTGGCGTAGAGCGGTTCGACGCCCTTCACGTACTCCTCGGCGACCAGTGCCCAGCCGCCCGGGTACATGATCGTCTGGTCCAGGCCCTGCTCGTCCATGACCCGCAGCCGGGCGTCGCGGTTCTGGTACGACTCGTGCATCGGCTCGAATTGGTAGGTCTCCTCCGGATTGCCCGAGGCCATCGCCTTGAGCATCTCCTTCAGTGAACCGGGACGGTAGACCTGCCCGAACTCCGGTTCCAGGCATACGACGATGCGGTCCCCGGCGAGGATCACCTCCCGTCCGTCCGGCAGCGTCACCGGTGCGACTGCCGAACCGAGGAACTCCTTCGGGAGGTAGCGGGTGAAGGAGTCCCGCTCCTCGTACATGTGCTGGTCGCAGTCGAAGATGCGTTTACGCTGTTCGGCCATGGCCGTCGCCTCCGGGCCCCAAGGATCTATTCAGTACGCCTCCTATAATTATCTAACTGTTTCCAGGAGGCAAGGGGTGGGCCCGGAATGACGACTGAAGGCGGGTCGAACGGGTCAGTCGATGAGCTCCAGGACCGTCTTGGGCCCGGCGGCGTTGACGACGTCGTCGGCGCTGGAGATGTGCCGCTGCCAGAGCTTCTCGGCCTCGTCCGCCTTGCCGGACTCGATCAGCCCGACCAGGCGCACGTGCGCGCGGTGTCCCTTGAGGGCCTGGGTCTTCTGGGCCTTGGCGTCGGTGGCGCCCACGGTGTACGCGGCGTTGGCCCGGTCGATGATGTTGCGGAGCATGCTGCACAACAGGATCAGGGTCTGGTTGCCGGTGAGTTCGATCAGGAGCGCGTGGAAGGCGTCCTGCGCGTCGACCAGGGAGAGCGGGTCGTCCAGAGCGGCCTTCTCGGCGGCCACGGCGTCACGCAGTCGCGTGATGTCGTCCGCGGTGTGCTTGGTGGCGAGCTGGCGGGCGCAGGGCGGCTCGATGAGGGCCGCCGCGCGGTAGATGTCGCCGAGCGTGGCGCCGCGGTACTCGAGGATCAGGCCGGCGTAGCGGGCGGCGACATCCGAGTCCGGCGCGCTCACCCGGGCGCCGCCGTGGGCACCGCGGCGCACCGTGATCAGAGACTCCGACTCCAGTACGCGAAACGCTTCGCGCAGGGTCGGCCGCGAGATCCCGAACTGCTCCATCAGGCCCGACTCCGGCGGCAGCGCGTCGCCGGGGTTCAGCTCGCCCCGGACGATCTGGCGGCGCAGATGCGCGGCGACCAGCTCGGCGGTCTTCGGTACCCGCACCTGGCGTCCGACGCGGTTGCGGGACGGGGCGGGCGCGGTCGCCGTTACTGCTGCACGGGCTGCCTCGGCCACGATGCGAACTCCTTCTCGGGGATATAGCAAAATGAATCGTCTTAGTGCATCGAGGATACCAGGTCAAGGGTTGGATGATCTTCTCTTCGCGGCAACAGGTCTGGTGTCCGGACCGTCGGTGGTATATAGATGATTCATCTAGCTATAAAGCTTGGCTGTAAGGCCAACGGGCCCGTGGGAGCCGCCTCGATGACCGAGAATCCGACCCCGGTGATCCTCACCGAGCTCACCGACGACGGGGTCATGCTGCTCACGCTGAACCGGCCCGAGCGGCACAACGCCTGGACGCTGGAGATGGAACTGCTCTACAACGAGCTGTTCGACCGGGCCGAGAAGGACCCACAGGTCCGGGCCGTGGTGCTCACCGGCGCCGGACGCAGCTTCTGTCCGGGGATGGACATGAGCGTGCTGGACGGGGCGTCCTCCGGCGCCCGCCCGTGGCCGACGGACCGACTGCCGCCGCGCACCCGTCCCATGTCCTTCCCGAAGCCCGTCGTAGCGGCCGTCAACGGCGCCTGCGCGGGCATCGGGTTCAACCAGGCGCTGATGTGCGACGTCCGGTTCGCTGTGCCGGGCGCCAAGTTCGCCGCCGCTTTCAGTGCACGTGGCCTGGTCGCCGAGGACGGTGTGTCCTGGATCCTGCCCCGGCTGGTCGGCTACGGCAACGCCGCCGATCTGCTGCTGTCCTCACGCCGGATCACCGGCACGGAGGCCCTGGCGATGGGCCTGGTCAACCGCCTGGCCGAGCCGGAGGAACTCCTCCCGGCGGCGCTCGCGTACGCGACCGAACTGGCCCGCACGGCCAGCCCGTACGCGATGTCTCTCGTCAAACGGCAGCTCGCCGACGACCAGGCCAGGACCTTCACCGAGAGCCGCGACCACGCCGCCGCCCTCCTGGCCACGGCGAAACGCGCCCCCGACTACCGCGAGGGCGTACTCAGCTTCGTCGAGCGCCGGCAGCCGGAGTTCGCGGGTCTCGGCGAGGAATTGTCGGAGCTGGAGGAGACCTCGTCATGACCCGCACCGAACTCCCACTGCACCGCCGTACCGTCGCCGTCACCGCCTACGCGGAGAAAGGCGGCGACGAGATCTCGGTCGAGGCGGAGCTGCGCGACGAGCGCCCGTGGGCCGAGCCGTCGGCCGCCGTCGTGCACCGGATGGTGCTCGCGGTGCGCGTCCGCCTCTCGGACATGGTGATCGTGGCCGCCGAAGCGGACATGCGGCGCTTTCCGCACGCCGAGTGCCCGCTCATCACACCGGTCTTCGACGGTCTGGTCGGTCTCGGCGTCGCCGCCGGGTACAACCGGGCGATCCAGGAGCGGTTCCGGGGCATCTCCGGGTGCACCCACCTGTACGAACTGGCTCGGGTGCTCGGCCCCGCGGTCGTGCAGGCGTCCCTTTCCGCCTACGTACGACGCCGTGACGCGGGTGACCCCTCCGTCGGCCCGAGCCCCACCGCGGGCGTGCTGAACAGCTGCCACATCTGGGCACCGGACGGGGTGGGCCTGCGCAAGCTCGACGCGGGCTGGCGCCCGGGGACCGGGCCACGTCCGGTCCCGCCGCTCGAGACCCTCGAACGTCAGCGGCCCAGGTAAGGCGAGCTCGGGGAAGTGCCCCTGGTAGGCGTCCAGCAGACGCCTCGCGACGGCGTACGAGTCGATCAGGGGGTGGATGATCAGGGCCCTGACGGCATGCGCGCGATCGCTGGTGGTGGCCGCCCGGATCACCGCGCGTTCGACGGCCTTGACCGAGCACACCAGACCCGTGCCGTGCTCCGGCAGCGGGGCTCCGGCGATGGAGTGGGCGTCGTTGCCGTCCACGTGGCAGGACCTCGATGACGGCGTCGTCGTCCAGGACGGGGATCCTGCCGCGATTGCGGACATTGAGGATGAGGGTGGCTTGCTCGTCCAGGGCGATGACCCGCATCAGGGTGAGGGTCACCTGCTCGTAGCCGCCGGACTCCAGATCGCAGGAGTCACGTTCCCCCAGGCCGACCGCGTCGCGGTTCTCGGCCATGTAGGTGACCTCGCGCTCCAGCCGGGTGGCGTCCCAGGCGTTCCAGGCGACGCGAGGTGCCGGCCGGGCGGCGTCGGCGGCGTCCAGGGAGTCGTAGAAACGCTGTTGCTGGGAGTGGAGGAAGGCGCCCCGAGTCTGCTCGGCGGCTCCCGCGGAGCGCACCGACTCGCGGCTGAAGTAGTAGTGACAGGATCGTGAGTCTCATACTTCGATCACCTCAACTCCGGCCTCGCGCAGCCGATTGCAGGTCTTCTCGTCCCCCGGGGCGTTGGTCACCACGATGTCGAGCTCCTCCGGACCGCACACCCGGGCCATACCGGTGCCGGGAAACTTTCCGGCGTCCGCGACCAGGACCACCTGGGCGCTGGCGGCGATCATCGCCCGTTTGACGGGCACCTCGACGGCGGTGGTGTCCAGCACCTGCCCGTCGGGGCGGACCCCGCTGGTGCCGAGGAACAGCCGGTCGGCGTGGACCTGGCGCAGGTTGTCCTCGGTGAGGAAACCGACCAGCGAACGGTAGTCGCGCCGCACCACGCCGCCCAGCAGGATCAGCTGGACGTCCTTGTCGTCCTGGAGTTCCTCGTAGACGGCCAGGTTGCTGGTGATCACGGTCAGGGACCGGCCGTGCAGTTGGCGGGCCACCCGGTGAGCGGTGGTGCCGATGTCGAGCAGCACGGTCTCGCCGTCCCTGACGAGGTTTGCGCACCAGGCGGCCAGGGCGTCCTTCGCCTCGACCCGGATGCCCGCCACGTCGGCGAACGGGTCGTCCTCGCCCACGACGGGGGCGGCACCGCCGTAGACCCTCTTGAGCAGTCCCTCGTCCTCCAGTTGTGCGAGGTCGCGCCGGATCGTGGCCTCACTCGCCCCGACCTTCTCGGCCAGGGCGACCACCGACGTGGGCCCGTCCGTGCGCAGGGAGCGCAGGATCAGCTGATGTCTTCGGTCAGGGAGCATGCGCAGACCATACTCGCGAACTCTCCAAACTCAAGCAAAGTCGCGCATGAATGTCTCGATACTCGCTTGACCCTTGTCAAACCCGCGCACCGGGTGCACTCTCTTGCGTAATTCGGAGCCCAGGTCCGGACCCCACTCCGGTCGGCCGAAGCGGACGTACGGCATATACCGCCGTCACGGACGCGTCGGCACCGTCTGAGAGGACCAGGTCGCACACCCCGGGTGGCTGAAGGGTTACCCACCCACGCCGATGCTCTTCAGCCACCCGGCCTTCTGCCGCGCCCCCGCCGCGGCCCACGACTCGCAGGTCCTGCCGGACATGCCGGACACGCCGAACCCACCGAAATCCAGGAGAAGAACGTGGACCTTTCCCGCAGACGATTCCTTCAGGCCGCCGTACTGACGGCCGCCGCGGGCGGCGCCACCGCTGCGTGCGGCGGCGGCTCCGGATCGAGCGGCAGCAAGGACAGCAAGAACCTGGCCCTCTGGTACTGGTCGGGCGGCCTGAGCGACAAGGTCGTCGCGGACGCCAAGAAGCACTTCTCCGACATCAGCCTCAAGACCTCCACGGTCGGCGGCGACTTCAAGACCAAGCTGCTCACCGGCCTCAGGGCCGCTCAGTCCGCGCCGGACATCACCGGTGTCAAGGGCGAGGACATCGCCTCCTTCCTGCCGAACGCCGACCGCTTCGTCGACCTGAAGACCGTCGGCGCGGACAAACTGGTCCCGCAGTACCTGTCGTGGAAGCTGAAGCAGGCCACCACGCAGGACGGCAAGCTCATCGGCTTCCCGATCGACATCGGCCCCTGCGCCACCTTCTACCGCGAGGACCTCTTCGCGAAGGCGGGGCTGCCCACCGACCCGGCCAAGGTCTCCTCCGAACTGTCCACGTGGGACGACTACTTCAAGGCGGGCGTCGAACTGCACAAGGCGGTCCCGAAGACCTTCCTGATCAACAACATCGGCTCGGTCTTCTCGATGATGATCGGCCAGGGCACCCAGCGGTTCATCGACGAGGACAACAAGTTCATCGGCGACCAGGACCACATCCGCACCGCCTGGACCACCGCCGTGAAGCCCTACACCCTCGGCATCGACGCCAAGATCAACGACAACACGTGGAATGCCGCGATCAGCAACGGCGCTCTGGGCACCGAGATCGGCGCCGCCTGGCACGCGCTGGACATCAGCAACGCCGCCCCGGGCACCAAGGGCAACTGGCGGGTGGCGAGCCTGCCGGGAGGGCCGTCCAACCTCGGCGGGTCCTTCCTGGCGATCCCCGCGACCAGCGGCAACCCCGAAGAGGCCTTCAAAATCATCAGCTGGATCCTCAGCCCGGAGAACCAGGCCCGCGGCTTCACCGACGCCGCGCTGTTCCCGACCGCCCCGGCCGCGTACAAGCTGCCCGCGCTGACCGGCGGCGACGCCTTCTTCGGCGGCCAGAAGACCATCGAGATCTTCGGTCCGGCGGCCGAGAAGATCCCCACGGCCTACGAGGCGCCGGCCGACGCGGCGGTCTCCGCGCCCTTCTTCAGTGAGCTGACCAGCATCGAGGCCAAGGGCAAGGACCCCGACGAGGCCTGGAGGGACGCGGTGAGCCAGGCCAAGCAGATCGCCGAGCGCCAGGGAGTGAAGTGACATGTCGTCAACCCCGGTAGCCGGCCCGGCGCCCACCGGCCCGACCTCCGGACCCGACACCGGCCTCGCCCGCCGACCGGCTCCGGACCTCCCGCGCGGCGGTCCGGGCCGGCCCGGCCGCCGGATCCGGCCGGTGTCGGCCGGGACCCGGCCCGGGCCGCGACGGCGGGTCGCCAGGCACTGGCCGCAGTACCTGGCCATCTCGCCCTATTACTTGATCTTCTCGGTCTTCATGCTCTTCCCGGTGATCTACACCGTGTACCTGGCGTTCCAGAAGTGGGACGGCATCGGGGACATGCACTTCGTCGGATTCCAGCAGTTCCGCTTCCTCTGGGACGACCCGATCTTCTGGATGTCCATCCGCAACACGCTGGTCATCTGGGTGCTGTCCACGGTGCCCATGCTCTGCCTCGCGCTGGTGCTCGCGGTGCTGGTGAACTCCACCAAGCGCCTCACGGCCTTCTACCGGGTCGCCCTCTTCATCCCCAGCATCACCTCGCTGGTGGCCATCGCGATCTTCTTCGGCGCGATCTTCAGCAACAACTTCGGCCTGATCAACGCCATCCTGAGGTCGCTGCACGTGTCGGCCGTGCCGTGGATGAGCAACGAGTGGACGATCAAGCTGGTGATCGCCGCGTTGATGACCTGGCAGTGGACCGGCTACAACGCGATCATCTACCTGGCCGGCCTCCAGGCGATCCCCTCGGAGGTCTACGAGGCGGCCCGGATGGACGGGGCCGGCCCGGCCCGGATCTTCTTCTCGATCACGATCCCGCTGCTGCGGCCCATCATCCTGTTCACCGTGGTGGTCTCCACCGTCACCGGTCTGCAGAGCTTCACCGAACCACAGGTGCTGTTCGGCAGCGAGGCGGCCACCAACCCCAACTCCGGCGGACCGGGCCAGGCCGGTCTGACCACGTTGCTGTACTTCTACCACCAGGCCTTCGACAACAACGACTTCGGCTACGGGGCCGCCATCGTCTGGGCCTTCTTCCTGCTGAT
The DNA here is from genome assembly GCF_036345175.1 of Streptomyces sp. NBC_00576. Classification (NCBI taxonomy): domain Bacteria; kingdom Bacillati; phylum Actinomycetota; class Actinomycetes; order Kitasatosporales; family Streptomycetaceae; genus Streptomyces; species Streptomyces sp. NBC_00576. The sequence goes on from NZ_CP107780.1 coordinate 10,554,825, forward strand.
CCTGCTCATCGTCCTCGTCAACTGGCGTCTGGTGCAGCGTAAGGAGCGACGGCCATGAACGGCATGAACCGCAAGCGCGTCCGGGGGCTGAGCGTCCATGTCATCCTGATGTTCGGCGTGGTCATCTCGGTGTTCCCGTTCTACTGGATCGTCGTCATGGCGACGAACACCTCGCAGGACATCTACAGCTATCCGCCGAAGCTGTGGTTCGGCGGAAATCTGGTGACCAACATCCAGCACCTGTTCGACAGGATGGACTTCTTCGGGTCGCTGTTCAACACGGTGGTCGTCGCGGTCTGTACGACGCTCCTGGTGCTGTTCTTCGACTCGCTGGCCGCCTTCGCCTTCGCCAAGTACGACTTCCCCGGCAAGAAGTTCTTCTTCGGCGTGCTGCTGTCGATGTACCTCCTGCCGACCCAGCTGGCGATCATCCCGCAGTACGAGATCATGGTGCAGCTGGGCTGGCTGGGCACCCTCAAGGCGCTCATCGTGCCGGCCGCCGCCAACGCCTTCGGCATCTTCTGGATGCGTCAGTACACCACCACCAGCGTCCCCGACGAACTGCTGGACGCCGCCCGCATCGAGGGCGCCGGCTTCTTCCGGCTGTACTGGCACGTGGTGCTGCCGTGCGTGCGCCCGGCCCTGGCGTTCCTCGGCATCTACACCTTCATCGCCGCGTGGAACGACTACATCCTGCCGCTCGTGATGCTGGTGAACCCCGACCGCCTCACCCTCCAGGTGGCGCTGGCCCAGCTGTACGCCGGCCACTCCACCGACTACAGCATGGTGATGGCAGGGGTTCTGCTGTCGGTCATCCCGCTGGTGCTGGTGTTCACCTTCTTCGCACGCGGGTTCATCGCCGACGCGACCAAGGGGGCCCTGCGCTGACGGCGACCGGTGGCCGGCGACCGTTGATCAGGCTCTCGGCTCGCGCGGCAGCCCCAGCACCTTCTCCGCGAGGATGTTCCGCTGCACCTGTGAGGTCCCCGCGTAGATGGTGCCCGAGCGCGCGATGAGGTACGTCGTCGACCAGGACGCCGAGGAGTTCGCGGCGCCCGGGTCGTCGGTCCGGTAGGTGCGCAGGGGCGGCCTGCCGACCGGTACCTGGCCGTGCAGGCCCATGATGTCCATCGCCAGGTCGGTGACCTTGGTGTGGTACTCGCTCCAGAACAGCTTGGCGATCGACGACTCGGGGCCCGGCTCGGCGCCCTTGAGCCAGCCGGTGAGGATCCGGTAGCCGAGGTAGCGCATGATCTCGACCTTGGACCAGCACCAGGCGATCCGCTGCCGGATGACGGGGTCGTTGTCCTTGCCGTACAGACGGGCCAACTCGACGAGACGTTCGACCTCCGCCTTGAAGAGGACGGGATTCGTCGCCGCCTCCTCCCCGCGCTCCACACCCAGCAGGCTCTGGGCGACGGTCCAGCCGTTGTCGACTCCGCCGACGACGAGGTCGGCGCGGGTGCGGGCGCCGCTGAAGAACACCTCGTTGAAGTGCAGTTGCCCGCTCATCATGCGGAACGGCCGCACCTCGACGCCGGGCTGGTCGAGCGGGACGAGGAGGAAGGAAATACCGCTGTGCCTGGACGCGTCCCGGTTCGTACGGGCCAGGACGAAGATCCAGTCGCTGTGGTGGGCGCCGGAGGTCCACACCTTCTGGCCGTCGATCACCCACTGCTCGCCGTCCCGTACGGCACGCGTCGTGAGCGACGCCAGGTCCGAACCGGCGTCCGGCTCCGAGTAGCCCTGGCACCAGGTGTCCTCACCGCTGAGGATGCGGGGCAGGAAGTGGGCCTTCTGCTCCTCCGTGCCCCACCGCAGCAGCGTGTTCGCCAGCATCTTCACGCCGAAGGTGTCCTGCGGGAGCCCGAACGGCACACCGGCCAGAGCGAGTTCCTCCATCAGGACGACCTGATGGAGCTTGGACAGGCCGCGTCCGCCGTACTGCTCGGGCCAGGTGAGGGAGAGGTACCGGCGCTCGGCGAGCAGTCGGCGCCAGTCCCGGGCGAAGGCCCAGGCCGTCTCCTCGTCGAGGGCGCCGATGCCCTTCCAGTCCGGCGGCAGCGTCTCGGTGAGGAACTCCCTGACCTCGGTGCGGAACGCCTCGGCCTCCGGGGGATAACTGATGTCCACCTGGCTTCTCTCCTCGTCCGGCCCCGCTCACACAGCTCATCGCTGTATTGATTGTTTCAGCATAATAGGTTATCTATTTGAGAGGAATAGCGTCGAGCCAGGGGCGGGCTGACATGGGACTGCTGGACGGCCGGGCCGCGGTGATCACCGGTGGCGCACAGGGCATCGGCTTCGAGATCGCCGGCGTCCTGGGCGCCGAGGGTGCGTCAATCGTGCTCGGCGACATCAACGAGGACGCGGCGGCTCAGGCTGCCGAACACCTCGCCAGGACTGGCGTGGCCGCCACCTCGCTGCGCTGCGACGTCACCGACGAGGACGAGGTCGCCGCCCTCGTCGCCCACTGCACCGACACCTTCGGACCGGTCGGCGTCATGGTCAACAACGCCGGGATCACCCGGGACGCGACCCTGCGCAAGATGGCCCTCGCCGACTTCCGTGCCGTCGTCGACGTCCATCTCACCGGCGCCTGGAACGGCACCCGGTACGCCGCCGAGGCGATGCGCGCGCACGGACACGGCGGCAGCATCGTCAACATCTCCTCCATCGCCGGCAAGGTCGGCAACTTCGGCCAGACGAACTACAGCGCCGCCAAGGCCGGACTCGTCGGCCTCACCAAGGCCTCGGCCAAGGAGCTCGCGAAGGCGGGCATCCGCGTCAACGCCGTACAGCCCGGCCTGATCCGCACCGCCATGACCGAGGCGATGCCCCCGGCCGCCTGGGACGCCAAGCTCGCGGAGATCCCCCTGGGGCGCGCGGGCGAGCCCGCCGAGGTCGCCCAGGTGGTCCTCTTCCTCGCCTCCGACCTGGCCAGCTATGTCACCGGAGCCGTGGTCGAGGTGACCGGCGGCCGGTACATGTGACCCCTCACGAAAGGCAAGCCTGATGCCCGCCCTCCTGCGTGACGCGGTGATCTGCGAACCCGTGCGTACACCCGTCGGTGGCTACGGAGGCGTCTTCCGCGATGTGCCGGCGACCGAGCTCGCCGCCACGCTCGTACGCGCCGTACTGGACAGAACCGGAATACCGCCCGCCGCGGTCGACGACATACTCCTGGGCCAGTGCTACCCCAACGGCGAGGCCCCCGCCATCGGCCGCGTCGCTGCCCTGGACGCCGGACTGCCCGTGGAGGTGCCGGGACTCCAGATCGACCGCCGTTGCGGCTCGGGACTCCAGGCGATCATCACCGCGGCGATGCAGGTGCAGACCGGCGCGAGCGACCTCGTCCTGGCCGGGGGCGTCGAGTCCATGAGCCAGGCCGAGTTCTATACGACCGACGTGCGCTGGGGAGTGCGAGGCGCCGGTACCACGCTGCACGACCGGCTGGCACGCGGGCGCGTCACGTCCGGAGGCGTCAACCACCCCGTCGCCGGGGGCATGTTGGAGACCGCCGAGAACCTGCGCCGGGCGTACGCCATCCCCCGCGAGGAGCAGGACCGACTCGCTCTGCGCTCGCACGAGAAGGCCCTCGCGGCCCAGCGGGAGGGCCGGTTCGCCGACGAGATCGTGCCCGTCACCGTACGCACGCGGAAGGGCGAGAGCGTCGTCGACACCGACGAACACCCGCGCCCCGACTCCTCGTTGGAGAAACTGGGAAAGCTACGTCCCGTCCTCGGTCGCCAGGACCCGGACGCGACCGTCACGGCGGGCAACGCCAGCGGACAAAACGACGGCGCCGCCCTCTGCATCGTGACCCACCCCGAACGCGCCGCCGAACTCGGGCTGCGCCCGCTGGGCCGCCTGGTCTCCTGGGCCGTCGTCGGCGTGCCGCCCGAGACGATGGGCATCGGCCCGGTGCCCGCCACAGCCAGGGCCCTGGAGCGGGCCGGGCTGAAGCTCGCCGACATCGACCTGATCGAACTCAACGAGGCCTTCGCCGCCCAGGTACTGGCCTGCACCCGCGAATGGGGCCTGACCGAGACCGACTTCGAGCGGTTCAACGTCAACGGCTCCGGCATCTCGCTGGGCCACCCCGTCGGCGCCACCGGCGGCCGCATCCTCGCCACCCTGCTGCGCGAACTGGACCGACGCCAGGCCCGCTACGGCCTGGAGACCATGTGCCTCGGCGGCGGCCAGGGCCTGGCCGCCGTCTTCGAAAGGCCGACCGACATCACCGACGCTCCTGGAGGACGCTGACATGGCCGGACTGATCGCCTACGGCGCCTACGTGCCGTACCACCGCCTCGCCCGGGCGGACGTGGCCGCCGTACTCGGCACCGGAGGGGGCAAGGGAACCCGCGCGGTCGCCAGCTACGACGAGGACACCACCTCCCTGGCCGTCGAGGCGTCCCGCGTGGCCCTCGCCCGCGGCGGCCTGCGCCCTCGCATCGGCCAGCTCTTCCTGGCCACCGCCGCACCCGCCTACCTCGACAAGACGAACGCGACCGCCGTCCACGCGGCTCTCGGCCTGGACGAGCACGTCCTCGCCGCCGACATGGCCGGTTCCGTCCGCTCCGGCCTCGGCGCGCTGGTCACCGCCGCCCGCTCCCCGGTCCCGACGCTCGCGGTCCTGTCCGACCTGCGCACCGGCCTGCCCGGCGGCAACGACGAGACCACGGGCGGCGACGGCGCGGCGGCGTTCGTCTTCGGCGGGCACCGCAACGGGGCACCCGTCATCGCGGAACTGCTCGCCCACGACACGGTCAGCGACGAACTCCTCGACCGCTGGCGCCTGCCGGGTGCACCCACCTCCCGGGTCTGGGAGGAGCGGTTCGCCGAGGAGATCTACGTGTCCCTGGCCGACAAGGCGCTCACCGCGGCCCTCGACCACGCCGCCCTCGACATCGCAGCGATCGACCACTTCGTGGTCTCGGGTCTGCACGCACGCGCGTGCGCGGCGGTACGCCGTACAGCGGGCGTACGGCCCGAGGCGGTGACCCCGGACCTCGCCGCGACGATCGGCAACGCCGGCACCGCCCAGCCCGGCCTGCTCCTCGCCGACGTCCTCGACCGGGCCCGGCCCGGCGAGCTCATCGCGCTGGTCGTGCTCGGCGACGGCGCCGGAGTCCTCCTGCTGCGCGCCACCGACGCACTCCCGGCACACCGCAGCGCCCGCCCGGTCGCCGCACAGATCGCCGCGGGCAGCGCCCCCGTCCCGTACGCCACCTACCTCACCTGGCGCGGCCTTCTCAACCGCGAACCACCCCGCCGCCCGGACCCCGAGCCGCCCTACGCACCGCCCGCCCACCGCCGCACCGCCTGGAAGTACGGCTTCGTCGCCTCCCGTTGCGAGAAGTGCGGCACCCGGCATCTGCCGCCCGACCGGGTGTGCACCTCCTGCCGGAGCATCGACGCCATGACCGACGAGCCGATGGAACACGTACGCGGCACGGTCGCCACGTTCACCGTCGACCGGCTGGCCCACACGCCGAGCCCGCCGATGCTGGTAGTGGTCGTCGACTACGACGACGGCGGCCGGTTCCGCTGCCAGCTCACCGACGCGACGGAGGCGGACGCCGTCATAGGCGCCCGGGTGGAGATGACGTTCCGCCGCACGGTCACCGCCGCCGGCATCCACAACTACTTCTGGAAGGCCCGGCCGGTGCGCGCGGGCGACACCGGCCAGACCGAGGGGACAAGCGGATGAGCTCACACGGAATCCGGGACCGGGTCGCGATCGTCGGCATGGGCTGCACGCCCTTCGGCGAGCACTGGACCCGATCGGCCGACGACCTCCTGATCGACGCAGTCGGCGAGGCGGTCACCTCGGCCGGCATCACCCTCGACGACATCGACGCGTACTGGTTCGGCACCCAGGCCTCCGGTGTGTCCGGGCTGACCCTGAGCCGGGCTCTCCACCTCCCCAACAAGCCGGTCACCCGCGTCGAGAACATGTGCGCGACCGGCTCCGAGGCCCTGCGCAACGCCTGCTACGCCGTCGCCTCCGGCGCATACGACGTGGCCATGGCGGTCGGCGTGGAGAAACTGAAGGACTCCGGCATGTCCGGGCTGTCCGGCACCGTCATACCGGGCGCGGGCGACGACAGCCGCGGCGAGATCACCGCCCCCGCAAACTTCTCCCTCCTCGCCCCCGCCTACGCCGCCAAGTACGGCCTCGCGGAGGCGGAGATGAAGGACGTCATCACCCGCATCGCCTGGAAGAACCACGTAAACGGGGCCCGCAACCCCCGCGCCCAGTTCCGCAAGGAAGTGTCGCCGGAGCGCATCCGGTCCGCGCCGATCGTCGCGGGCATGCTAGGCGTGTTCGACTGCTCGGGAGTGTCGGACGGCTCGGCGGCGGCGATCGTCGTACGCGCCGAGGACGCCTACAAGTACACCGACAAGCCGATCTTCGTGAAGGCGCTGTCCTTCGTCGCCGGTCCGGCGGACGGACTCCTGGACCCGGCGTACGACTTCACCACCTTCCCCGAGGTCGTCGCCTCCGCCCAGGAGGCCTACCGCCAGGCGGGCATCACGGACCCGCGCACCGAACTGGCCCTGGCCGAGGTCCACGACTGCTTCACGCCAACCGAGTTGGTGCTCATGGAGGACCTGGGCTTCTCCGAGCGCGGGCAGGGCTGGAAGGACGTCACCAGCGGGGCGTTCGACCTGGACGGCTCGCTGCCGGTCAATCCGGACGGCGGTCTGAAGGCCTTCGGCCACCCCATAGGCGCCTCGGGCCTGCGCATGATGTTCGAGGCCTGGCTCCAACTGCGCGGCGAGGCACCGCCCGAGCGGACCGCCAAGTCCGTGGCCGAGGGGCGCTCGCTCGCCCTGACACACAACCTCGGCGGCGGCCCCGGCGAATGCGTCTCCTTCGTGTCGATCGTCGGCAGTCAACTCACCGACCAGAAAAGGTAGTTCGGCCATGGGGCGACTCGACGACAAGATCGCGATAGTCACCGGAGCCGCGTCCGGCATCGGCGCGGCCACCGCCCGCCGCCTGGCGGCCGAGGGTGCGCACACGGTGGTCGCCGACCTGAACCTCGACGGCGCCAAGGCGGTGACGGAGGAGATCCGCGCCGCCGGGGGCTCCGCGACGGCGATCCCGGTCGACCTGGGTGACGTGGCGAGCGTACGGGCCATGGTGGCCACGGCCGTCGAGACGTACGGCGGCCTCGACGTCCTGCACAACAACGCGGCGGCCACCCACCTCGCCGCCCGCCAGGACCTCGCCGTCCTGGACGCCGACCCGGCGGTCTGGGACGACACGATGCGCATCAACCTGCGCGGGACCATGGTCGCCATCCAGGCCGCCGTACCGCACATGATCGCGCGAGGCGGCGGCTCGGTGATCAACACCTCGTCCGGGGCCGGCCTCGCGGGCGATCTGCGCAACCCGGCGTACGGCGCCTCCAAAGCCGCCCTCATCAACCTCACGCAGTACGTCGCCACCCAGTACGGCAAACAGGGCGTGCGCTGCAACGCCATCGCACCGGGGTTCATCGTCACGCCGGCGAGCTCCGGCTCGGCGCACGGGGCGATCCGGGAGGCGATGCTGCGTCATCACCTCACCCCGCGCCTGGGACTTCCCGAGGACGTCGCCTCGGCGGTCGTGTTCCTCGCCTCCGACGAGTCCGCCTTCATCACCGGGCACACCCTGCGCGTCGACGGCGGACTGCTGTCGCATCAGCCGTACGTCGCGGATCTGCGGGACGCGTAAAGCGATGGCCGGAGGCGCTTCCCGTACAGGAAGCGCCTCCGGCCATCGCTTCAGCGGATAGGGCGAGGTGCCACCGAGGTCAAGCAGATCACCGGGAACACCATGGTCGGTGACAACTTCGCCCCCAACTCCTTCGCCTTCGTCGCCCGCGTCGACAACGGCGACTTCACCTACCTGCCCTCCCTCGGCGGCACCAACTCCTCCGCGACGCAGGTCAACTGCCACGGCGTCGTCGCAGGCAGCGCGGCACTTCCGTCCGCTGACCCGTTCACTGCCCACGGCCCTTTCCACGCCACCGTGTGGGTGCCGCACAAGGTGGCGTAGGAGAGCGAAACCGCGCGGATGAAGGCGCACGGCTGCGGTAGGCCTTCTGCGCGGACCTGGACGCGCCCTTGTGCGCGCCGCACTTCGGGGCGGGGACGGCTATCGGGGCGAAGCACTGCCAGGTGTCGGCCGCGACCCGCGCGAGGATCACAGTGGCGAACTCCTCGCGGGCAGTGGGTCGAAGACGTCGGGGGTGGGGCGTCCGTCGAAGACGACATAGACGCGGGCACGGCGGCGCCGGGGACGTCTTCGGGTCTCCCCTCGGTGCCGCCGAGGTCGATGCGGCGAATGAAGGTACTCTCCTGCGCTGGGGCACGCGTTGTGATCTCTTGGAGGAGTCATGGACTTGCTTGCGGTCCTCGATGAGGCGGTGGCCACTCTCAAGGCTCCTTTGGGGCAGGCTGACCGGGACCAGGGCTGGACCGATGTTCTCCGGAGGGAGTTTCAGGAAGAGATTTCGATCCGCCGTTCAGTGCTGCGTCGCCATGGAGCGGGCATGGTTCGGCATCTGCGTCCGCGCTTCGACGAGTGGATGGAGCGCGAGGGCGTGCGGCCGGGACGACTCCAGCACCTGGTGTCGGATGTGCAGCGGCGACTCATGGAGGCTCGCAGTACGGGATGAAGCCACGCTTGCCGCTCAATGTCACATCGATGAGGCGCAGCAGCCTGGGGAGAGTGCCCACATTGTCCAGGACCGCCGACATCGATCTCGTGTTTGCAGGTGCCGTCACCGTAGGCGCCGTGGTGCGGGCTCTGACCGGTGACGGGTGGTCGCTGGAGGAACCGCTCGGCGTTTCGTACATGGTCGACAGCGACGGCCTGTTCGACTGGAAGTCGGCTTCGGCGGACCGGGCAGCCGAGATCCTGACCGCGGTGGATTCACCGGAAAACATTGACCACCAGGTCGGCATCTGTGTCTATCACTCCACTGCGGAAACCGGCGGCCAACTACTTTTTCATGCGGGCCGATCGCACTGTTCCTTCATCCCGACGATCGACCGGCGAAGCCTCCCCGGAGCGCCGGCCCTCACAGACATGGCGTGGTATCTGACCGCGCTGGTACCGCCCCTGCTCGCTATGGGGTTGGTCGGTTATGAAGCGACGGACCTTGCCGACTGAGCTCCTATGTCAGCAGCCCTCGGGCGGCATACGGGAAGCACGCGTCTCATCAGGCATGTACTGGGTCCGCCGCCCTGCGGCCGCACCCGTTCCTCCGGACTCAACGGCCTGGCCAGCTCCCTCAACCCGTCCGGAGCAATCCAACTCCACGTACCCCGCCCCATGGACAGACCAGCGGCGGTTCACATAGGACACCGTCTCAGTCCTGGCCTGTCCGGGTTATTGACGTGTCAGTGACAGCGATGGCTTGATGAACAGTACCGGGCATGGGAGCGCTCCCATGCCCGCGGGCCGCACTCCCGCTCCCGCCCCACTTGGGAAGGACACCCCATGCGCAGCAGACGCCACCCCCTCCTCGCCGCTTTGCTGGCCGCCCTGTTCGTCTTCGCCACCGGTTTAGGCCTGGCCGGCGCCCCGTCCGCCGCCGCCGCGGCCCCGGTGCGCATCATGCCGCTCGGTGACTCCATCACCGGCTCCCCTGGCTGCTGGCGCTCCCTCCTCTGGAACCAGCTGCAGAACGCCGGTTACACCGACATCGACTTCGTCGGCACGCTGAACGCCCAGAGCTGTGCCCTGACGCACGACGCCGACAACGAAGGACACGGCGGGTTCCAGGCCACCGCCACCGCCGACCAGAACCTGCTGCCCGGATGGCTGGCGGCGACCCGGCCGGACATCGTTGTCATGCACTTCGGCACCAATGACGTCTGGAGCAGCATCGCGCCGGACACCATCCTCGCCGCGTACACCAAGCTGGTCGGCCAGATGCGGGCCAGTAACCCGGCGATGAAGGTGCTGGTTGCCCAGCTCATCCCGATCAATCCGAGCAGTTGCGCCGAGTGCGCCGCTCGTACGGTGGCCTTCAACCAGCGGATTCCGGCCTGGGTGCAGGGCATCACCACCGCGCAGTCGCCGGTCACCGTCGTCGACCAGTGGACGGGCTTCGACTCGGCCACCGACACCAACGACGGCGTCCACCCCAACGCCTCCGGCGACGCCAAGATGGCGGCCCGCTGGTACCCAGCGCTGTCGGCCCTGCTCACCCCGGGCGACCCGGGCGACCCCGGGGACCCCGGGAGCGGTGGCTGCTCGGCGGCGTTCCGGGCGGTGTCGGTGTGGCAAGGCGGCTACCAGGGTGAGGTGACGGTCACCAACACCTCGTCCACGGCGGCGATCTCCTCCTGGGTGGTGACCCTCGTACTTCCGACGGGCAGCCAGGTCACCCAGGTCTGGAACGGCGCGCTGACCGGGACGACGGTGCGCAACGCCGGATACAACGGCACGGTGACGGCGGGGGCGAGCACCACCTTCGGCTTCCTCGCGAGTACGTCGGCTGCGGCGGGCACGCCTGCGGTGACGGCCACGTGTTCGGCGTCCTAGAACTCCTGACGGCATGAGTGGTGCGGACAGCCGTCTTCACCTGCGGAGTCTGCGGCTTCGTTGAGCACGCCGACCTGAACTCGTCCCACAACATCGCCCAACGCGGGTGGATGGCATGGATCTGCGGGGCCGAGTCACAGGCCCCAGTCCTCACGCTCATCGTGTGAGGACTGGACACAGCCGGAACCGTCACCGCCAGTGATGACCGGAGCAGCAAGCCCGGGACTTCAGTTCTGGGTGGTTGACGCCGGCGTCTCCGGCTCCAGGTCGCCCAGGTAGGCCGCCCGGACCGCCGGATCGCGGCGCACCTCCTCCGGCGTACCGGCGCAGATCCGGCGGCCGAAGTCCAGGACGACGACCTGGTCGCAGACGCTCATGACCATGTCGACGTCGTGCTCGACGAGCAGCACCCCCATGCCCCAGTCCTCGGCGAGCCGCCGCACCAGGTGGGCCAGCTCCCGCGTCTCGTCGTCCGACAGCCCTGCCGCCGGCTCGTCGAGGAGCAGTACGGACGGCGAGGCGGCCACCGCGCGGGCGATGGCCAGCAGCCGTCGTTCACCGTAGGACAGGTCGCCCACCGGCCGGTCCAGACTGTCCTGGAGACCGAACTCCCGTACGGTGACCAGCACATGGGCCGGGAGCGGCCGGCTGCCGGGGCGGATCAGGTCCGTGAGGTACGTCCACCGGCCGGGCCGGTCGCAGGCCGCGTACAGGTTGTCCAGGACGGTCATGTCCTCGAACAGCTCCAGAGACTGGAAGGACCGGCTGAGCCCGGCGGCGGCACGTCGGTGCACCGGCAGGCGCGTCGCGTCCCGGTCGCCGAGACGCACACTGCCGGACGCGGCCCGGGTGAAGCCGGTGACGGCGTCGATCGCGGAGGTCTTGCCGGCCCCGTTGGGCCCGATGAGACCGACGATCCGGCCCGGCTCCACGTCCAGCGAGAGCCCGTCGACGGCGACGACACCGCCGTAACGCACGGTCAGATCCCGCACGTGGAGGGGGAGTGGCGCAGCTCGGCGCACCGCTACCGCCGCCTCCACGCGCCCGGTCTCCGGCACGCTCGCACCGCGCCCGGCGGACAGCCTGCGGTGCACGCCCGCCGCCTGCCTGCCGAGCTCCTTGCCGATGCCGTCCTGGTTGCCCACCAGTGTCAGTACCAGGATGATCCCGCCGATCAGCGGCATCCACTCGCTCAGTCCGGGCAGCACCAGGTCCCCGAAGCGGGCACCCACCGTGCCCGCCGCGAAGACCGCGCCGAACAGCGGGCCGACGAGGAAGCCGACCCCTCCGATGACGGCGAGCCCGAGAGCGGTGATGGACTCGAAGCTGGCGAAGTCGGAGAAGACCACGGAGGTCGAGCGGAAGCCGGTGAGGACTCCGGCGAGCGCGGCGATGGCGGCGGACAGGCCGAACGCGTAGAGCTTGGCCGCGCGCACGTCGATGCCCAGAGCGGCGGCGGCCCGCTCGTTCGCCCGTACGGCGATGAGCCGGCGGCCGGTTCGGCTGCGCCGCACGTTGGCGACCACGAGCGTGGCGGCGACGAACATCACGAGCACCACGGTGGCGTACCGCTGCGGATGGTCGACCCCGGAGATGCTGATCCCGAAGAGGGTCTGCTTGCCCACGGCGATGCCGTCGCTGCCGGGGGTCGTCGACAGATCGGTGTTCTGGAAGACCATCGCCTCCAGAGTTGTGCCGAGCCCGAGCGTGATGATGGCGAGGTTGACGCCGCGCGTGCGGACCGCCGGGAGCGCGAACAGCAGGCCGATCGGCACTGTGCCCAACACGCCTGCCAGCAGGGCGAGTTCGAAGGGCCAGCCCCAGTCGGCCGCCGCGTGCCCGGCGATGAAGGCGCCGGTCCCGGCGAGGGCGTAGGCCGCGAGGGAGACCTGTCCCGCGTAACCGGTGACCACGACGATCGACAGGATGATCAACGCCATCACCAGGGTGGTGGTGATCGCGTCGGCCCACAGCGGAGTCGACAGGCTCACCAGCAGCAGCCCCACCGCGACGGCGAGAGCCAGCGGCACCGGGCGGACCCTGCCGGAGCCGAGGGCGGGCAGCCGGTCCAGGAACGTGCCGCGCAGTGGCAGCGCCTTGCCGCGGGCGACCAGCACCAGTGCGATGAAGAGGAACGGCACCGACGAGGCGAGCCCGGTGACGTCGGAGCCGAAGCGGGTCAGTTCGGACTGGACGCCGCCGATGACGAGACCGCCCGCCAGGGTGACGGGGAACGACGAGAATCTGCCGACCAGGGCGGCGGCCAGCGCGCTCAGCAGAAGGGTGGTCAGCCCGGTCACCGACAGACCGATGACCGGCACGATCAGAATGCCCGTCAGCCCTGCGAGCGCCGAGCCGAGCGCCCAGTTGCCGGTGGCGATCAGGTCCGGGGACCAGCCGAGCGAGGCGGCGGCGCCCTCGTTCTCCGCGACCGCGGTGGTGCCCAAGCCGAACAGGGTGTGCTTGTAGAGGAGATGGAGGGCCGCGGTCACGACGACCGCGATGGCGAGCAGCCACACGCGGTCCTCGGTCACCGTCGCCCCGGCGATCGTCAGCAGCCGGGTCGGCAGCTTGCCCGGCACCAGCTGCAGGCTGTCGCCGTAGCGCTTGACGGCGATCGCGGTGAGCACGATGAACACCGCCAGGGTGGCGACCAACCGGGCCAGTGAGGACGCCCGGCGCAGCGGGCGGAGCACCAGCAGATGGGTGAGCACCCCCAGCAGCGCGGAGGCGAGCACCCCGCAGGCGACGGCCGGCCAGTACGGCACGCCGTGCTGAACGGCCAGCTCCCACTGGACGTAGGCACCCGCCATCCCGATCGCGCCGTGCGCGAAGTTCAGGACTCCGGAGCCCCGGTAGACCAGGACGATGCCGTGCGCAGTGAGCGTGTAGAGGGCGCCCAGACCCAGGCCGAGCAGCGCGAACCTGAGGATGTCGTCCATCGGGGAACCTCCCAGAGGTGGAACGAGACAGCGCATTCAGTTAAATAATTGTGCCGAGAGTACTTCACTAACTCGAAAACTCACCCCATGCTGTTCGCATCTCGACGACGAGCCCCGCGGAGGAACCATGAACGACTCACGCCGACGCAGAACCGCCGCAGCGAGCTGCCTCGCGGTGACCGGAGTCCTGCTCGCCGCAGGCTGCGGGGGAGAGGCCGCCGGCAGCTCCACGGAGACCACCTCCCTGAAGGGCACACCGGTCAAGGTGATGGTCTGGACGCCGGAGGACACCCAGGGCAGCGCCCAGCCAGGCGTCCGGCTCACCGCCCAGGCATACGAGAAGTGGATCAACGCCAACGGCGGGATCAAGGGCGGTCCGCTGAAGGTCCTCACCTGCAACGAGAAGAACGACCCCGACGAGGCCGAGAAGTGCGCCCAGCAGGCGGTCGCCGAGAAGGTCGTCGCGGTCGTCGGCTCCTACAGCCTCGCGGGCGACCGCTACATGCCCATCCTGCAGAAGGCCGGCATCCCCTACCTCGGCGGGACCGGCGTCTCGGCCGCGGAGTTCTCCAACCCGCTGTCGTTCCCGGTCAACGGCGGCACCCCCGTCGTGTTCGCGGCACATGGGCAGCAGTTGGTGCAGGAGGGCTGCAAGAAGATCTCCGGCGTGCGTTACGACGTCGCCGCCGCCGCGATCGTCTCGCAGTTCCTCACCCTCGGTGCGGTCTCCGCCGGAGGGGCGCCGGCCAAGGACCTCAAGGTGCCGGTCACCTCGACCGACCTCGCGCCGCAGGTCGCCGCGGCGACCAAGGGCAGCGACTGCGTGGACGTCATCCTGGGCACGCACTCGGACCTGTTCGTGACGTCGTACGTGCAGTCCGGCGCGAAGACGAAGCTCGGCAGCGTCGTCGGCAACCTCACCCCGCAACTGGCCGAGAGCACCGGCGGTGCGAGCAGCCCGCTGGAGGGCTCCGCGATCACCGGGTACTACCCGCCCTCCTCCGACCCCGCCTGGAAGGACTTCCTCGCCGCCACCAAGGGCAACAAGGACATCGACCCCACCAACGGCGCCAACGGCACGACCTGGGTGGCGTTCAAGGTCTTCACCGAGGCGGTCAAGAAGCTCCCGGCCATCACGTCCGAGGCCCTCGTGCAGGAACTCGACAGCACCTCGGGCATCGACACCGGAGGCCTGACCCCGCCGCTGACCTGGAAGACGTCGACGGCTCTGCCCATCAAGGGGCTCGACCGTATCCACAACACCACCGCCACCGAACTGACCATCCGCGACGGCAAGATCGAGTGGGCCAAGCCCGGATCGACCTTCGTCGACGTCCGCAAGATGCTGACGGCCATGTCGTCCGGCTGATCCGGCAGGACCGGCAGATTCGGCTGAGGAGAAAGCCCGTGCACGACATCGACACGCCCCTGATCGCGACCCGCGCCCTGTCCGCCGGATACGGCACCCGACCCGTCGTACGCGACCTCGACATAGAGGTCCGTCCCGGTGAGGTCGTCGCTCTGCTCGGTCCCAACGGCGCGGGGAAGAGCACGACACTCAGGGCGTTGTCCGGCGACCTGGCCCCGATGGGCGGTGAGGTGAGCTGGCTGGGCACCCCCGGCCACGCACCCCTGCACCGGCGCGCCCGCGAGGGCCTCGCCTACGTCGGTGAACGGACGGTCTTCACCCGGCTCGACACCACCGACAACCTGCGGGTCGGGCGGGTGACACCGGACCGGGCCGTCGAGCTCTTCCCGGAACTCGGCAAACGCCTGAAGGTCGGCGCGGGCATGCTGTCCGGCGGCGAGCAGCAGATGCTGTCGCTGGCCCGCGCCCTGTGCCGGACCCCCAGGCTGCTCCTCGCGGACGAACTGTCGCTCGGCCTCGCCCCGCTCGTGGTCGACCGCCTCCTGCGCGCCGTCCGCGAGGCGGCGGACGGCGGCCTGGGTGCGCTGCTGGTCGAACAGCATGTGCGCAAGGTGCTGGACATCGCGGACCGCGTGTACGTCCTGCACCGCGGCCGCATCACCATGACCGGCACCCCGAAGGAACTGCGCGGAAACCTGGACGCGATCGAGTCCTCGTACCTCGCGGAGAAGACCGCAGAAAAGACTGCAGAAAAGACAATGTACGCAACCGACTGAGGTGAATGCTGTGGCAACCGCACGCGAGCAGATCCGAGCTCTGGTCCAGTCCGGCGACCCCTTCGATCAACCGGCCGTAGGCGTGCGGGAGTTGCAGCTCGAAGCCGCGCGGGAGACCTTCACCGCCCAACGGGAGCGGATCCCGCTGCTGCGCACCCGGGCACAGGAGACCGGCGTGCACGAGATCACGGGTCCCGACGACCTCGTGCCGCTGCTGTTCTCGCACACCAGCTACAAGTCGTACCCCGTCTCCCTCATCACCGCCGGCCGTTGGGACCGGCTTCTGCGCTGGTACACGACCGTGTCGGTGCTCGAACCGGGCGACGTCGACATGGACGGCGTACGCGACATCGACGAGTGGACCGACCGGATCACCGCCGCAGGACACCGCCCGTACATCACCAGCGGCACCTCCGGGAAGGTCTCCTTCCTCAACTGCGATGCCGGCGACCTGAGTTTCCTGCACGACATCCTGGAAAACCTCACCTGCTGGCCCGATCCGCTCCCACCGAAGCCGACCCGCCGCGGCTACCTCCTCGCGCCCGCTAGCGGCCCGATGCGCTCCGTCGACGGCTTCCGGTGGCACGCGGAGGTCTTCGCGCGGCCCGGGGAGACCCGGCTGCTGACCGAGGAGCCGATGCGGGTGTCCGAACTGATGAGCAGCGCCCTCCTGCGTCGCCGGATGGCGGAGGGCACCGCGACCCCGCAGGAGATCAGCTCCTTCGAGACGGCGTCGGAGACCCGCGAGCAGGAACTCGGCGCGGCCATGGACCGCATCGTCGACGACATCGCCGCCCACCGCGACGAGCCGTTGCTGATCGCCGGGATGAACAACCAGCAGTTCACGCTGATCCAGGCCCTGCGCACCCGCGGCGTACCCGGCGGCAGCCTCCACCCGGACACGCTGGTGCTCAGCGGCGGCGGCAACAAGGGCCGTGCGCTGCCCGACGACTACCAGGCGCAGTTCGCGGCCTTCTACGAAGGAGTACGGCGGGTGCGCAGCTACGGCATGACGGAGCTTCAGGGCTCCTGCCTCGCCTGCGAGAAAGGCAACTACCATGTGCCGCCGTGGGTGATCCCGCTGGTGCTGGACGAGGCGGGCGAGAAGCTGCTGAACACCGAACACGGCGTCGTGGAAGGGCGGTTCGCCTTTCTGGACGTCTCCCTGCAGGGCCGCTGGGGTGGACTGATCAGCGGTGACCGGGTCTTCGTGGACTTCTCACCGTGCGACTGCGGCCGACCGGGACCGACCGTCCTGCCGGACATCCGGCGCTACGGGGACCTGGGCGGCGACGACAAGATCACCTGCGCGGCGACCCTCGACTCCTATGTGCGGGGGATGATCCACGGATGAGCGACACGACGCTCGACGCCGCTGCGGCGACTTCCGTGGCCGTCGTACACGTGATCCGCGGAGAGGTCGACGAGGGACCACTCCTCGACCTGGGCCGCTTCACCGCACCGGAACTCGACCTGGACCGCCTCGTGTGGCCCCGCACCGAACCCGGCCCCGCCTTCCACGTGCCCGTCGCGGAGATCGTCGACCTGTTGGTGGAGACCGGTGAGGCCCTCAAGGCGGACCGCGCGGGCCTGCTCGCCGAGGCCCTGGACCGAATGGTCGGGGTCAGCCCGCTGCCCGCGGAGGTGCTCGAACGTGCCTACGCCGTACTGTGGCGCAGCTTCCAACGACCCGGCCTGTACGCCCAGATCGACCACGAACTCGGCGGAGCGGACGTACTCGACGGCTGGCGCGAGGTTCGGCTGCCCGGGGACCGGATCGCGGCCACTCGCGCCTTCCCGCCGCGCCTGGTGCACATCATCGCCGGCAACGCACCCGGCGTCGCGGCGATGTCCGTCGTACGCGGCGCCCTCACCAAGGGCGTCAACCTGCTGAAGCTGCCCTCGAACGACCTGTTCACCGCGACCGCGATCCTGCGCACGATGGCCGCGGTGGCGCCCGGCCATCCTGTCGTGCGCTCGTTCTCCGCCGTGTACTGGCGCGGTGGCGACGAGAGCGTGGAGAGCGTGCTCTTCCGCCCGCAGTTCTTCGACAAACTGGTCGCCTGGGGCGGCGAGGCCACGATCCGCGGCGCACTGCGGTACGTGGGCCCGGGCCTCGAACTGGTCTCCTTCGACCCCAAGACCTCCATCTCCCTGATCGGCCGCGAGGCCTTCGAGTCCCGTCAGGCCCTGGCCCGGGCCGCCGACGCGGGCGCTGCCGACGCCACGTTCTTCAACCAGCAGGCGTGTGTGGCCAGCCGCTTCCAGTTCGTCGAGGGCTCCTGGGAGGACGCGGACCGCTACGCCGCCCTGCTCTGCGAACGCCTCGGCGTGGCAAGGGAGTTCAGCTCCGCCGACGGACCGCGAGTCGCCGCGGAACTCCGCGAGGAGATTGACGTACTGCGCTTGTTGGCTCCGGACTACCGGGTGTGGGGCGGCTACGACGGCCGGGGCCTGGTCATCCGTTCGCCGGAGCCGGTGGACTTTCACCCCGACGGAAAGATCGTCGACGTCGTCCCCGTCGCCGCACTGTCCGAAGCCGTCATGCACGCCGGGGTGGCCACCCAGACGGTCGGCGTGTATCCCGACACCCGCAAGGCGGAACTGCGCGATGCCCTCGCCTGCGCCGGCGTCCAGCGTGTCGTCTCCCTCGGCGGGGCGGGCGGCATGCCACCGGGCCTCTCCCACGACGGCTTCTACCCGCTGCAACGGCTCATGCGCTGGGTGAACGACGAGTGAGCCTCAGAAGCGTCCGCCCGTGGCCGGAAATTCTGTCGGCGCTCTTGACGCATACTCCTCCGGTTACATAGATAGGACCGCGCGGTCAGTGACCGCGCGGTCATATGCTTGGCCTCGCTCATACAGAGGCATGCGCTTGACGGGAGATTCGATGACACGAATGGTGGCGCACGGTGCGGCCTCGGCCGCTCCGCGCAGCGCGGATGTGGCCCGGGTGGCCGGCGTGTCGCGCAAGACGGTGTCGCGGGTCCTCAACAACGAACCGTACGTCTCCGACGAGGCTCGTCGACGCGTCCTGGAAGCCGCGGAAGAACTCGGTTACCGGCTGAACCAGGCCGCCCGGGCGCTGGCCTCCGGCCGGAGCCGGTCCATCGGCGTCGTCGCCCTGGGCACAGCCGGCTACGGAACCGCCTCGCTTCTCGTCGGCATCGAGAAGGCCGTACGGGACGCCGGTTACGCGCTGCGCATGGTCAACACGGTGGACGGAGAGCCGGAAGGCATCGCCGGCGCCGTGAGCTCACTCCTTGAACAAGGCGTGGACGGCATCGTCGTCTCCGAACCCATCGTGGAGGGCGAGGTGCGCGTCGGGATCGACGTGCCGCTCCTCTTCCTGGGAGCACCACCAGCCTTCACCTCCGCCCGGACCCTGACTGCGGGCGTGGGCGCGTTCGAGTTGGCGAGGGCAGCAACGGATCACCTGCTGGATCTGGGACACGCAACGGTCCATCATCTCGCCGGTCCGCAGCAGTGGTACGCCTCCAAGGACCGTATCGAGGGCTGGCGGGCGGCGCTGACAGCACGGGGAGCATATGAGCCTCCCCTGATCGAGGGGGACTGGTCACCTGAGTCCGGCTTCGAGGCGGGCCGCGAGTTGGCTGCGGACCCTTCCGTGACCGGGGTGTTCGCCGCGGGCGACGAAATGGCCATCGGCCTGATCCACGCCCTGCGGGAAGCAGGCCGCCGTGTACCGGAGGACATCAGCGTCGTGGGCTTCGACGGCAACCCCGTCTTCGCCTACGTCACTCCTTCCTTGACCACCGTGCGTCAGCCCTTCGACGAAGCGGCACGGGAGGGGATCAGGCTCCTCGTGCACGCCATCGAGGCGCCCGAGGCCGATCTGCCCCCGGCGAGCGAACCGCCGGTCGAACTCGTCGTCCGCGGCTCGACCGCCCCTCCACCGTCCCACCACGACCGATAGACCCTCTCCCTTTTTTTTGGGCTTCACCCGCAGCGGGCGTGAGGGCCGACGCCCCGAACACCGTCCTCGGCCGTCCGACGAGTAGCCGACCGCGAGGCTCACGGACGCAGTCATCGCCGTGGCGTCGACCTTCCCACGCCGATCCACGGCAGCCGCTGGACCGCTGGCAGCGTGAAGTCGGACGCGAAGCCGTACTCCGCACGCGGGCCACCAGGCCCACCGCTCCCGGCAGTGATCCGTCGCTCACAGAGGTCGCAGAGTGTCGCGCGGGTCGGTCATCGGTCCATGTTCAAGCGTGGGCAGTCAACCAGCAGGGCACTGACGCGGCCCAGAACTCATCGGTTGTCCCCGTCACCCCGTGTGGACGCGCGGTCGCCGGGCACGGTCCGGTTCCGCCTCGCGCAGGACCTCCCGGGTGACCGGGGCGACCTCGCCCTGGCCGAAGAGGAAGAAGCGCAGGAAGTTGGCGAAGGGGTTGCCCTCGGTCCACTCGAAGTAGATGTGCGGCGTGCGGCCGGTCGAGTCGCGAACGTGGAGGAGCAGCGCGGCCAGAGCGTTGGGTACGGAGGAGGACTCCAGGGTCAGGACGCGGTAGCGATTGTGGAGCACTTCGCCGCGTACGGTCAGACCCGCCTCGAACTCGGAAGGGTCGAGGACCGAGACCTCGACGAAGACGAAGTCCTCCTGTCCCGGCAGATCGTTGTCCTGCCGGATCTGTTCGATCTTGTCGCGGTACTCGGCCTTGTCGCGCCGGTCCGGCTCGTTGGCGATGAACCGTATCTTCCGGCTGGCCATGTCCCGTACGAATCGTTCCGCCATGTCGTCCAACGACACGCTTGTCACGCGTAGTTCGAAGGCGCGGGCCAGCCGCGACAGCAACGAGACCAGGATGATCCCCGCGATGAAGCAGGCGCCGATCTTCACACCGTCCGGACGCTCGATGACGTTCACCACGGTGACGTAGAGGAAGACGACCGAGATCACCGCGAAGCCGATGGTCCAGTTCCGCTGGCCGGCCTTGCGGGCGGCGATCGTCACGGCGATGGCCGCCGAGGAGATGAGGACCAGGACGCCGGTGGCGTAGGCACCGCCCTGGGCGTTGACGTCGGCGTCGAAGATCCAGGTGACCAGGAAGCCGATGAGGGTGAAGACGATGACCATGGGGCGCACCGCGCGGGCCCAGTGCGGGGCCATGCCGTAACGGGGCAGGTAGCGGGGCATCAGGTTGAGCAGGCCGGCCATCGCGGAGGCGCCGGCGAACCAGAGGATGGCGATGGTCGAGACGTCGTAGACCGTGCCGAAGGCATTGCCGAGGTACTCGTGGGCCAGAAAGGCGAGCGCGCGTCCGTTGGCCTGGCCGCCGGACTCGAACTCCTTCTCCGGGATCAGCACCGTGGTAATGAAGCTGGTGGCGATCAGGAAGACGCTCATGATCAGGGCGGCTGTCGTGAGGAGCTTCTTCGTGTCGCGGATACGGCCCTTCGGGTTCTCCTCCGTGTCGTCCGGGTCGCCCTTGACGTGTGGCATGACCGCGACGCCGGTCTCGAAGCCGGACAGGCCCAGGGCCAGCTTGGGGAAGATCAGCAGGGAGACGCCGATCATGGCGAAGACGTTGCCGTGCTCGGCGATAAGGGCGCTGGACCAGTCGGTGACCACGTGGCCCTCGGTGAGTACGTGCCACAGGCCGACGGCCACGACGACGGCGTTCAGGCCGAGATAGGCGACCACCAGGGCGACCGCGACGCCGATGGCCTCCAGGAAGCCCTTGAGGAAGACCGCGCCGAGCAGGGCGACGAGGATGAGAGTGATCAGCAGCTGTTTGTCGTGCAGGGTGCTGGTCAGATGTGGGTTCTCGACCAGGTGGGTCGAGGCGTCCGCCGCGGAAAGGGTGATGGTGATCAGGAAGTCGGTCGCGGCGAAGCCCAGCAGGGTCAGGACGAACAGCTTGCCCTTCCAGAACGACAGCAGCCGTTCCAGCATCGCGATCGAGCCCTCGCCGCGCGGGCTCTCCTCGGCCACCCGCCGGTAGACAGGCAGAGCCCCGGCCAGGGTGACGATCACCAGCACGATCGTCGCGATCGGCGACAGCAGGCCGGCCGCCAGGGCCGCGATGCCCGGCTGGTAGCCGAGGGTCGAGAAGTAGTCGACACCGGTGAGACACATGACCCGGTACCAGCGCTGACCCTGGTGCTCGGGCTCGGGCTCGATCCTGGCCGCCGGAGTCCGGTCACCGTGGCCCTTGCCCATGTCGGACAGCCCCTCCAGCATCCAGACGCGCAGGCGGCTGGGAGGAGGGTGTTCGGTGGTGGGCATGGGCGTGCTCCTGAGGTGCGTCTCGGCGTGTGGTTTCGGCCATCACGCGGACGGCGGAACCAGCGTATGCAGAGAGTGACGCACGGGCCCATGGATAGGACCGTCGACGGCGTCAATCTTCCGTTAAGACAGGCGGCGTGAACTGGGCCAGATGAGGGACGTGCGGCGGTGATGGGTCCGGCACGGACACCCAGCGTCACGTCGGATCCGGGGCGGCCCATCTCGTAGTTGATCCGCCGGTCCCGTCATGGTCCCGCTCGCCGCTCGCCGCCCTGCCGGGTGCGGCGCCAGATCCAACGGGGCGCCGTGGTCGCGCACGCCGTCCGCCAGGACATCGACGCGGTGATCTGCCGGCTGCGCTGTCGGCCGTCAGGGTTCCGTCAAGGGCGTACGACGTGCCGTAAGAGAGGTGTCAACGGCGGCCGAATTTGGCCACAAAGGCGCTTACCTCGAACTGTCCGATTCGTTTCTGAACCTCATCTAGGAGTTCGCGATGGCCGATCTGGCCTTCGTCCTCACCACGATCGCGGTGTTCGCGCTGGTGGCCCTCGCCGCCAAGGGGGTGACGAAGCTGTGACCGCCGAAAACATTGTCGGTCTGGTCGTGGCCGTCGCCCTGCTGGGCTATCTCGTCCTCGCCCTGATCTTCCCGGAGAGGTTCTGAGCACAGTCATGGGTCCTGTACCTGCCGGCATTCTCCAGTTGCTCGCTCTGACAGCGGCACTGGCACTCGCCTACGTCCCGCTCGGCGACCACATGGCCAGGGTCTACTCCTCCGACAGGCACTGGCGCGTCGAGAAGTGGATCTACAAGGGCATAGGCGCCGATCCGGACACGGAGATGCGCTGGCCCGCCTACCTGCGCGGCGTCCTCGCGTTCTCGGCCGTCAGCGTCCTGTTCCTCTACCTGCTCCAGCGGCTTCAGGGCGTCCTGCCCGGCTCGCTGGGCTTCTCCTCGATCGACCCGGACCAGGCGTTCAACACCGCCGCGTCGTTCGTTTCGAACACCAACTGGCAGTCGTACTACGGCGAACAGGCCATGGGCCACGTCGTACAGACCGGCGGCCTCGCCGTGCAGAACTTCGTCTCGGCCGCGGTGGGCATCGCCGTCGCCGTGGCGCTGGTACGCGGTTTCGCCCTCCCCCACTCTCGGCTTCGCTCGACCGGGGGGACCCCCATCCGCACCGGTGAACTCGGCAACTTCTGGGCCGACATGGTGCGTGGTGTCGTCCGCATCCTGGTGCCGCTGTCCGTCGTCGCCGCGGTCGTCCTCGTGGCCTGCGGTGCGATCCAGAACTTCGCCGGTATTCATGACGTCGGCCAATTCCTGAATGGGCACAGCACGGGCGGGTCGCAGCAGTGGAACGGGGGTGCGGTCGCCTCGCAGGAGGCCATCAAGGAGATAGGTACCAACGGTGGCGGTTACTTCAACGCCAACTCCGCGCACCCCTTCGAGAACCCGACGCCGTTCACCAACCTGTTCGAGATCTTCCTCCTGCTGGTGATCCCGTTGGCGCTGACCCGGACGTTCGGCCGGATGGTCGGCAGCCTGAAGCAGGGCTACGCGATCCTCGCCACGATGGCGACCATCTGGGTCGGCTTCGTCGCGCTGATGATGTGGACCGAGTTCGCCCACCACGGCCCGGCGTTCGACATCGCGGGCGGGGCGATGGAGGGCAAGGAGCAGCGCTTCGGTGTCGGTGCCTCGTCGATCTTCGCGGTGTCGACGACGCTGACGTCCACGGGTGCTGTCGACTCCTTCCACTCCTCGTTCACGGGGCTCGGTGGCGGGATCACGATCCTGGGCATGCAGCTGGGCGAGATCGCGCCCGGGGGTACCGGTTCCGGTCTCTACGGCATGCTGATCATGGCCGTCATCGCGGTGTTCATCGCGGGGCTCATGGTCGGCCGTACGCCCGAGTACCTCGGCAAGAAGATCGGCACCCGTGAGATCAAGTTCGCGGCCTGCTACATCCTCATCACCCCGGCCCTGGTGCTCGTCTTCACGGCCGCGGCCATGGCGCTGCCGACGCCCGGCAACTCGATGACCAACAGCGGGGCGCACGGCTTCTCCGAGATCCTGTACGCCTACACCTCCGCGTCGAACAACAACGGTTCGGCCTTCGCCGGGCTGAACGCGGACACCCAGTGGTTCAACAGCACGCTGGGCATCGCCATGCTGCTCGGCCGTTTCCTGCCCATGGTGTTCGTCCTGGCGCTGGCCGGCTCACTCGCCGAGCAGAAGCCGGTACCCGCCACCGCGGGCACCCTGCGCACCGAGAAACCGCTGTTCACCGGTCTGTTGGTGGGCGCGATCCTCATCATCACCGGTCTCACCTACTTCCCGGCGCTCGCGCTGGGGCCGCTGGCCGAGGGGCTGGCGTCATGACCACTCGTACAGACATGACCACTCGTACAGAGAAGCAAGAGGGCCCGATGTCCACTGCCACCCCGACCCGGGCACCTCGCAGTGACGCGCCGACCGGGCACAGGCCCGCCGAAGGACGTGTCGGCGCGGGTGTGTTCGATCCGAAGCAGCTGGTCAAGTCGCTACCGGACGCCTGCCGCAAGCTCGACCCGCGGGTGATGGTCAAGTCCCCCGTGATGTTCGTGGTGTGGATCGGCTCGCTGCTGACCACGGTGTTCTCCTTCAAGGACCCGGGCGACTGGTTCGGCTGGACGATCAGCGCCTGGCTCTGGCTGACCGTGATCTTCGCCAACCTGGCGGAGGCGGTCGCCGAAGGGCGCGGCAAGGCCCAGGCCGACACCTTGCGCAAGGCCAAGACCGACACGGTGGCCCGGCGTCTCGCGGGTGACCGCGAGGCGCAGGTGCCCGGCACCGAACTGCGCATCGGCGACCTGGTGGTGTGCGAGGCGGGCGACATCATTCCCGGCGACGGTGACGTCGTCGAGGGCGTGGCGTCAGTCGACGAGTCGGCCATCACCGGGGAGTCGGCGCCGGTCATCCGCGAGTCCGGTGGTGACCGCAGCGCTGTCACCGGCGGCACGAAGGTGCTGTCCGACCGGATCGTCATCAAGATCACGACGAAGCCGGGCGAGACCTTCATCGACCGCATGATCAGCCTGGTCGAGGGTGCTGCCAGGCAGAAGACGCCGAACGAGATCGCCCTGAACATCCTGCTGGCCTCGCTGACCATCGTGTTCCTGCTCGCCGTGGCTACCCTGCCGCCGTTCGCGGACTACGCGGGCACCCATCTGACGATGGTCGTGCTGGTGGCGCTGCTGGTCTGTCTGATCCCGACCACGATCGGCGCACTGCTCTCCGCGATCGGGATCGCGGGCATGGACCGCCTCGTCCAGCGCAACGTACTCGCCATGTCCGGCAGGGCGGTCGAGGCCGCCGGTGACGTCTCCACGCTGCTGCTGGACAAGACGGGCACCATCACGCTCGGCAACCGGCAGGCGTCCGAGTTCGTGCCGGTGACCGGCACCGGCGAGGCCGAACTGGCCGGCGCGGCGCAGTTGTCGTCGCTGGCCGACGACACGCCCGAGGGGCGGTCCATCGTCGTGCTGGCGAAGGAGAAGTACGGGCTGCGCGAGCGTCACCAGGGCGAGTTGTCGGGGGCCGAGTGGATCGCATTCACCGCGCAGACGCGGATGTCGGGCGTGGATGTCGACGGGCGCAAGATCCGCAAGGGGGCGGCAGGTTCGGTCGTCGCCTGGGTGCGTGAGCAGGGCGGCGAGGTGTCCGAGGACGCCGGTGCGCTCACCGACCGGATCGCCGAGGCGGGCGGCACCCCGCTGCTCGTGGCCGTCGAAGACACCGACGGGGCACGGGTGTTGGGCGTCGTCCACCTCAAGGACGTCGTCAAGGAAGGCATGCGGGAGCGGTTCGACGAGCTGCGCCGCATGGGCATCAAGACCGTCATGATCACGGGCGACAACCCGTTGACCGCCAAGGCGATCGCCGAGGAGGCGGGCGTCGACGACTTCCTTGCGGAGGCCACCCCCGAGGACAAGATGGCGCTCATCAAGCGGGAGCAGGCGGGCGGCAAGCTCGTCGCCATGACGGGTGACGGGACGAACGACGCGCCTGCCCTTGCCCAGGCCGACGTGGGCGTGGCGATGAACACGGGTACGTCGGCCGCGAAGGAGGCCGGCAACATGGTCGACCTTGACTCGAACCCGACGAAGCTGATCGAGATCGTCGAGATCGGCAAGCAACTGCTCATCACCCGGGGTGCGTTGACGACGTTCTCCATCGCCAACGACGTCGCGAAGTACTTCGCGATCATCCCGGCGCTGTTCGCGGCCGTCTACCCGGGACTCGACAGGCTCAACATCATGAACCTGTCCTCGCCCGACTCCGCGATCCTCTCGGCCGTCATCTTCAACGCGCTGATCATCATCGCGCTGGTCCCCCTGTCGCTGAAGGGCGTGCAGTACCGGCCGGTGAGCGCGGACAGGATGCTGCGGCGCAACCTCGGGATCTACGGCCTCGGCGGACTCGTCGTCCCCTTCATCGGCATCAAGATCATTGACCTGCTCATTTCCCTCATCCCCGGGCTGTAACTCTGTGAAAGCGTGCTGATCGGCTATGAACAACTCGGTTACCAACACGGCCCGGTTGCTGTGGGCGGGACTGCGAGCCCTTCTCGTCCTCACCGTCGTGACGGGTGTGATCTACCCGCTGGCCGTCACAGGGGTCGCCCAGGCGCTCTTCAACGACAAGGCGAACGGCTCGGAGATCAAGGCGGACGGCAAGGTCGTCGGCTCCTCCCTCATCGGACAGTCGTACACCCGCCCGTTGAAGAAGGGCGAGGAGACTCCGGCCCCCGATTTGAAGTGGTTCCAGGGGCGACCGCAGAACGGCCTCGGCAGCAACAGCATCAACACTCAATACAAGCTGATCCTCTCCGGCGCGACGAACCGCTCCGCCGACAACAGGGAGCTGATCGACTGGGTGAAGGCCGCCAAGGCCGCCGTCGTCAAGGACAACTCGGTGGCCGGATATACGGTCAAGCCCTCCGAGGTGCCCGCCGACGCGGTCACGTCCTCCGGTTCGGGCCTCGACCCTGACATCTCTCCGGCGTACGCCGACCTCCAGGTCCACCGGATCGCCGAGCGCAACGGCCTCGCCGTTGCCCGGGTGCGGAAACTGGTCGACGACCACACCGACGGCCGCACCCTCGGCTTCATCGGTGAACCGCGGGTCAACGTCCTCGAAGTCAACATCGCTCTCAAGGAACTCTTGGCGAAGAGCTGACGGCCCTGCGCCCGCCAAGCGGGAGTTGGCGGACCGGGCGACACCCCAGGGGCTTCACGTACGGGTGGGCACCCGCAGGGCGAGGAGGGCGACGTCGTCGTCGTTGGCGGCGGGGCGGACCCGGTGCAGCAGCTGGTCGGTGAAGGAGGCCAGAGGGCGGTGGGCGAGGGCGGCGGCATGCCGGCGCAGTCGGTGAAGGCCTTCGTCGAGGGTGTGGCCGGGTTCTTCTACCAGGCCGTCGGTGTAGAGCAGGAGCGTGGAACCGGGCGGCAACAGGGTGGTGGCGTCGGTGCGGTGCTTGTGGGCTCCGGTGCCCAGGAGAATGCCGTGGCCCTCGGTGAGGTAGTCGGCCAGACCGTCGTGGCTGATCAACAGGGGCGGCGGGTGGCCGGCGTTGGTCCAGGACAGTTTCCATTGGCCGTCGTGGGCCTCTTCGATCCGGGCGAGGATCATGGTGGCCATGGCGACGTCAGTGATGTGCAGGACCGCCTCGTCCAGGCGTTCGACGATCCGGCTGGGGGGCTCTTGCAGGGCCCAGGCATAGGCGCGGAGCATGTTGCGCACCTGTGCCATGCCGGCTGCGGCCTCCAGGTCGTGGCCGACGACGTCGCCGATGGCCAGCGCGGTGGCGCCGTCGGACAGCGAGAAGGCGTCATACCAGTCGCCACCGACCTGCGAGGCGTCGGGCGCGGGCAGATAGCGGACCGCCATCTGCAGCCCGGGCACGCGCGGCATCTGGGGCAGCAGGTGGTTCTGCATGGTCTCGGCGACCTTGCGCTGGCGCTGGTACAGACGCGCGTTGTCCAGAGCGAGGCCGGCGCGGCGGGCGATGTCCTCGATCAGGGGGAGATCGGGAGCGCTGAAGTCTCGCGGCTGCTTCGCGCGGCCCAGGGTCAGGGCCCCGAGCACCGCGCGTGTGCTGCGGATGGGGGCGATGGCCGCGGAGTGGATGCCGGTGGTGTCGAACAGACGGCGCTGTTCGACCGCGATGCCGGAATCGGGTGACCCCTGGTAGGTCTGCGGGTCGGCCAGAGTCGATGCGACTCCGCGTAGAGCCCTGGACAAGGGCATCGGGGATTCTTCAGGGACCGGTGGCATCGGTCCCTGAAGTTCCTCGTGGTGCACCAGGGCGTCGTCGTTCGCCTCGACGACGACAGTGCGCCACACCTCGTCGCGCTCGGTGATCAAGTCGATGATGGCCCAGTCCGCCAGTCGGGGCACCACCAGAGTCACCAGCCGTCGCAGTGCCTCGTCGACATCGAGAGTGGAGGTCAGCTGAGAGGTGGTCGCGGCCAGCAGCGCGAGCCGCTCGATTTCCGGCAGCAGCGTCGCCGCAGGCTCGGGCAGCGGGTCGGTTTCCCGCGGATGCCGGGCGTGGAAGAGGATGAGCGTGCTGCCTTCATGTCCGCTGAGGCCGAACGGGGCTATCAGCCACGAGATGGGCAGCAGGGAACCGTCCCCGTGGGCGAAGTAGTCCTCGTCGCCCAGAGCGGCGTGTCCGGCGTGGAAAGCCTGTCGCATGCGGCAGCGAGTCCTCGGCAGGGGCTGGCCGTGGACATCCCGGTGCAGCAGGTCGTGCGCGTCATGACCGAAAAGATCGCTGGCCGGCCTGCCCAGATACTGCTCGGTGCGGGAGTTGACGGCGATGATTCGGCCCTGCTCGTCCACGAGGTAGGCACCGGTTCCGATGGCTTCCAGTGCCTCGGTGAGCCCGGCGGCCGGTGGCGCCGTCAGCGGCCGTTCGCCGTTGGCCTCCGTATGCGCTGGTCCTGCCATGACCTGATCTCCCTGACTGAGTGGCGGCACGGCCCGCTCGGCGGTGTCTGCTGCTTTCCCGCCTGCCCGGTAGCCGTGAATCCAGCCTCGCCCTCGCTCGCGGTCGGCAAACCGGGCCGTCGGATCCCGGCCATCAACGAGGAAAAGGGGCCGTCCGGGACCGGCTGGTGTCCGTGTGCAGCCGCGGGCGCTGGGTACTCGGCCATCGCACGGCCACGACGCGTGGAGCAGGCCCCTCCCGGAGGAGCAGACAGTGAACAGTGAAACCGGCGGCAGGATCGTCGTCACGGGAGCCACCGGCAATGTGGGTACCAGTCTGGTGCGTCTGCTCGCCGAAGGCGCGGAGGTTGGCTCGGTGCGGGGGCTGGCCCGCCGGATTCCCGACTGGTCGCCCGCCAGGACCGAGTGGTCCGCGGTGGACCTGGCGAACGAGGACTCGGACCTGGTCAAGGAGTTCGAGGGCGCCGACGCCGTCGTACATCTGGCCTGGGCGTTCCAGCCGACACATGATCCGGCAGCGACGTGGCGTACCAACGTCCTGGGCAGCATCCGGGTGTTCGAGGCAGTGGCCGCCGCGAAGGTTCCCGCACTGGTGCACGCCTCGTCGGTAGGCGCCTACTCGCCGGGGCCCAAGGACCACATGGTCGACGAGTCATGGCCGACTCACGGCTGGCCGGATGCCGCGTACTGCCGTGAGAAGGCCTACCTGGAACGGTCGCTGGACGCCTTCGAGTACGAGCACCCCGGTGTCCGCGTGGTGCGGATGCGGCCCGCGTTCCTCTTCAAACGGGAGTCGGCGAGCGAGCAGCGCCGAATATTCGGCGGCCGATTCCTGCCGGGACCGCTGGCCCGCCCCGAACTGCTGCCCTTCCTGCCCGACATCCCCGGCCTACGGGTGCAGGCCCTGCACACCGACGACGCGGCCAGGGCGTACCAGCTCGCGCTACGGAGCGACGCCCGCGGCGCCTTCAACCTGGCGGGCGAGCCGCCCATCGACGCGGAGACGCTGGGCGAGATGCTCGGAGCGCGCCCGGTGCAGTTGCCACGCTCCGCAGCCCGCACGGCGATCGCCGCCGCATGGGGCCTGCGTCTGCTGCCCGCCTCGCCGCATCTCTTCGACGCCGTGCTGAGGCTGCCTCTGATGGACTGCTCGCGGGCCCATACGGAGCTTCACTGGCGGCCGGAGCATACGGCCGTAGAGGTGCTGGAGGAGTTTCTGCACGGCATGCAACAGGGAGCCGGCGCGGAGACGGAACCGCTGCGCGGCCGCAAAGTGGGCTAGTACCACGGCCACAGCGACGGTCCTGCCGTCTGAGCCACTTCTCGGGGCCGCAGGACACGCGACCGACAGTCGTATCCCAAACGCCGCAGGATCACAGGGAAGGCCCTCCGCCGCCGTGTCTGCGGCAGCGGAGGGCGGCTCGTCAGCGAGGCTGCGACCAGCCGCGACGGCGCCGCAGCGGACCGACAGCACCTCGCCGCACCAACAGCGGGGCGCTCAGCACTGGTAGAAGATGATCTGTCCGTCGCCGTTCTCGTCCACCGAGGTGCCCCAGACATTGGCATCCGACGTCCAGCCGTAGGTCTGAGTCCCCGCGAGCCTCACGTACCACCACACGTTGCCGAACGAGTTCTTGGTCCAGCACTGGAAGTAGACCGTGCTGCCCTCGGGAGCCCATCCGGTGTTGCCGCACCCGTCCGCGTAGGGACCGCTCTTGAGGTTGACTCCCCAGAGCATCTCCGCGCGCCCCTCGCCGTTGGCTGTGGGGGTCCAGCATTCCGCCTGGGCGGCGGCGTGTGCCGACGGCGCGATTGTGGCGCCGGCACCGAGTACCAGCAGGGTCGCGAACAGCGCGTTCACGATGGATCGAATCAGGCCACGTTGCGACACGGTATTCAACACGGGCAACTCCTTGTCTGAAAGGCATGGCAGTAGTCCGGAGACCTCAAGAGCAGCCGAGGGTCGACGGACGCGAACCTTGTGATCCCGGAACGTACGGTTCGCCGCCCACGACCCGCGTCCCATGCGGGGTTGAACTCCCGTACAGACCACGGTGGTAGCTGCCCGGCTCCTGCAACTTCCGCGGTACCGCGAAAGGTTGACGCCCATCAGGCCGGCAGGCCTTACGCTGCTGCGATGCGGATCCGCCCCCTCGTCGTCGACGCGCTGATCGTGGCGGCGCTGACCGGCGTGGCCCTACTGCTGGGGCCCGAGGCCGCGCGCCAGGGGCATAATCCGCTCGACGCGACTGCCTACGCACTGGTCGTCCTGGTCCACCTGCCGCTAATCCTCCGCAGCCGGGCCCCTCTCGTGGTCTGCTGCCTCGTACACGCGACCTGGCTGGTGTACATCACCGCGGGCTACTGGCCCGTGGTGTGCAGCTTCGGCCCCATGCTCGCCGTCTATACCGTCGCCTCCCTGCGGGCGCTTCGCGTTGCCGCCCCCTGCGCCGCGCTGATGGGCGGGGTCTGGATCTACGCGGGTGCGGTGAACCACACCGACTCCTGGGCGTCCGTCGCCGGACAGGCCGTGGTCTACCCGGCGATGCTGTGGCGGTTCGGCGTCCTGGCGCGCCGCTCGACCGAGCTGGCCCGACAACTGCGCCGGGAACAGGCCGAGCGGGCCCGACGCGAGGTGGCCGAGGAACGCGGCCGGATCGCCCGCGAACTGCACGACGTGGTCGCCCATCACCTGTCCGTGATCTCCGTGCAGACCGGTCTCGCCCGGTTCGTCTTCGACACCGACCGCCAGACCACGCGCACCGCGCTCGACACCATAGAAGCCACCGGCAAGGAGGCGCTAGAAGAGCTGCGCCGCATGCTCATGGTGCTGCGCGCCGCTGACGACGGTGCCCCCGCCGGGCCGATGCCGGGCCTGGCCCGCCTCAGCGAGATGACCGAACGCGTCCGCGCCGGCGGGACCGCGGTCGCCCTGACCGTCGAGGGCATCGAGCGCCCCCTGGCCCCCGGTATGGAACTGTGCGCCTACCGGGTGGTGCAGGAGGCACTCACCAACGTCCTCAAGCACGCGCCCGGCGCGAGTGCGCAGGTACGCCTGAGGTATGAACCGCACCAGGTGACGGTTTCGGTCACGGACGATGGAGAGGGGGTGATTCCAGACAGACTACGAACCGGCGGCGGACACGGCTTGCTTGGCATGCGGGAGCGGGCCAAGCTCTACGGCGGGCAGATCGACATCGGCCCACGGGACCAGGGTGGTTTCGCCGTGCGGCTGATCCTGCCGACCTCCGCGCGGGCCGCACAGCAGGGGGACGACGCCACCACATGACCACAGTGCTTGTCGTGGACGACCAGTTCCTTATCCGGGCCGGCCTGGTGGGCCTGCTGCGTGCCGCACCCGGCATCGAGGTGGTCGGCGAGGCGAGCGACGGCGCGGAGGGCGTGACACTGGCCGCCCGGACCGCCCCAGACGTGATCCTCATGGATGTGCGGATGCCCGGCATGAACGGCATCGAGGCCACCGAACGTATTCTCGCCCGGGCCGATGACCCCCCGCCCCGGATCCTGATGCTGACCACCTTCGACCTCGACGAGTATGTGTACGGGGCGCTGCGCGCCGGAGCCTGCGGGTTTCTGCTCAAGGACTCCGGCCCGGAGCGGCTGCTCGCCGCCGTGGCCGCGATCGCCGGTGGTGACGCGCTCTTCGCACCCAGCGTCACCCGCCGCCTGGTGGAGGCTTACGCCCGGCAGACCGCCTGCGAACAGCCCACCGATCTGGACGCGTTGACCTCCCGTGAACTGGAGGTCCTCACACTGATCGCACGCGGCCTGTCCAACCTGGAGATCGCTGACCGCCTCTACATCAGCGAGGCGACCGTCAAGACCCATCTCAACCGCACGATGACCAAACTGGACCTGGACAGCAGGGCACAGGCCGTGGTGGTGGCGTACGAATCGGGGCTGGTGACCCCAGGCGGATAGACGCCCGGCCGCGCCGCGACAGACCGAGCCTGGCGGCCGTACACCCGCCGTATGTAAGCGAGGAGGGAAGCCAACAAGAACGGATCAACGGGCCGCTCTGGACCGGGTTCTGCTGCGGCCGAGACGACGGCGCTCCCCAGTTCCGGAGGCGGTGGTGTGTGAGAACCGACTTGAGATCCTGTTGCCCCAGCCTCGCGAAACGGCACGTTGAAGCCGCACTCGTCGGCCGGGGGCGCTGACGTTCGGAAGTCGCCCCGGACGGGCGTCGGCACACCTTCTGCGCTGTGGGAACTGAGCCACCCGTCCTCGTGGTGGAGTCAGTCGACGTGCTCGGCGACGAGTGCGGCGAATTCATCCGGGGTGGCCAGGCGGATGCCGAGAGTCTCGGCCTTGGCGCGTTTGGATCCGGCACCCTCACCGGCGACGACCAGGCTGGTCTTCTTCGAGACGCTGGAGGAGGAGCGGCCCCCGGCCCGTTCGATGAGCTCGTTCATCTGGTTGCGGCTGAGCTTCTCCAGCACGCCGGTCATCGCGCCGGTCACCACGACCGTCATCCCGGCAAGCGGCCCGCCCGCGGCCTCAGCGCTCTCTGTACTGCCATCGGCACCGTCGACCCTGGGGGCGGGCGGGGTGACGCCGGGCTCGGTCATGTTCACCCCGGCTGCGGCGAGTTTGCCGATGAGCGGGGCGAGTTCGGCGAGTTCGGCGACGATGGAGGGGGCCTTCTCGGTGCCGATGCCATCGACCTGTCGCATCGCGTCGGCGTCGGCGGCGCGGATGTTGTCCATGGTGGCGAAGTGCCGGGCGATGCGACGGGACATGGAGCGGCCGGTGCCGCGTACCCCGAGTGCGCACAGCACCCGCGACAGCGGTTGCTCCTTCGCCGCGCCGATCGCGGTGAGGAGGTTGTCGGTACTGGTGGCGCCCATCCGTTCCAGGTTCAGGAGCTGGTCGCGGGTGAGGGTGAACAGGTCGGCGAGATCTTTCACCAGACCGGCGTCGACGAGCTGAACGACGCGGGTGTGGCCGAGGCCTTCGATGTCGAGCTGGTCGCGGCCGGCGGCGTAGGAGAGCGCGGCTACCAGGTGGCAGTTGCGGCCGTTGACGCACCGCCAGCGCTGTTCGCTGGTGTCGATGCCGGCTCCGCACCGCGGACACATCTCTGGAAAGGCGATGGGCTGTTCGTCTCCGGTGCGCAAGTGGGCGACAGGCGCTTCGACACGGGGGATGACATCGCCGGCGCGATGGACCATGACGTGGTCACCCAGGCGCAGATCGCGGCGGGTGATGTCGCCTGGGTTGTGGAGCGTGGCGTACGTGATGGTGGCGCCGTCGATCTCGACCGGCTCCAGCACGCCGCGCGGGGCGATGATCCCCGTCCGGCCCACGTTCCACTCCACCTCCAGCAGCCTGGTGATCTTCTCCACGGCGGGCAGCTTGTAGGCGATCGCCCAGCGCGGGGCCCGTGAACCGGATCCCGCGGTCTGCTGGTCGGCGGCCAGGTCCGCCTTGATGACGATCCCGTCGATCCCGAAGGGCAACTCGGCCCGCAGCGCGGCGATCTCTCTGACCCGGGCCAGCGCCTGCTCGACGTTGTCGGTGGTGATGCCGGGCACGGCAGTGGTCGCGGTGGTGTTCACTCCGAGCTCGCCGGCCAGAGTCATGAGGTCGCTGTGCGCGAGTTCGCCCAGTCGATCCGCGAGCTGCGTTCCGGTGTCGGCGACGGGCAGCAGGCCGTAGCCGAAGAACGTCATGGGCACCGTGTAGGCACGCTCCCTGGCACGCAGGGTGCCGGCCGAGGCGCCGCGCGGGTTCGCGAACGGCGCCCCGCCGTGCGTCGTCCGAACTGTGTTCGCGTACTCGAACTGGAGAGCGGTCATAAGGACCTCGCCGCGCGCTTCCACCGTCACCGGTTCAGCAAGTTCCGCGGGCAGGCCCTCGATGGTGCCGATGGCGTGCGAGACGTCCTCCCCGGCCGTCCCGTCGCCACGTGTGATCAACCGGGTGAGGCGTCCTCGGGTGTAACGGGCGGCGATCGCGAGACCGTCGAGCTTCGGCTCCACGCTGAAGCGGGCGACGTCGCGGCCGATACGCCGGGCCAGCGACGCCGTCCAGGCCGTGAACTCCTCGGGGGAGAAGACGTTGTCCAGGCTCAGCATCGCGACCGTGTGCGGGACATCGCCCTCCACAGCGCCCCCGGCGACCTTCCCGGTCGGCGATTCGGGCAGTACCTGATCGGGATGCCCGGCCTCCCAGGCCGCGATGCCGCGTAGCAGCCGGTCGTAGGCGTCGTCGTCGAGCACCGAGTTGCCGCCCGCGTAGTAGGCGGCCGACGCCTTTGTCGCATCCTCGACTGCCTGCGCGTAGGAGGCCGCATCCACAATCACTGCACCTGGTGTCGTCATGCCCGCCATCTTGCCTGCCACCACCGACAACGCCCCCGGCTGACCGAGTGAAGCGCCTGTTCACAACTGGTCGCTGTCGTGCTGAGCAGAGCCGATCCGCGCCGTGCCGCGCGTTGCCGACAGGCTCAGGCCGGCAGTCGCGTGTCGACGACAAGTCGCCTTTCTGGCTTGCTCTCTTGTAGTTACTTGGGGACTGTAGGAGAGTGAAGGTTGACCTGGAAGAACGTCCTTTTCGGTGACTGAGGAAACTGATGGCGACCAAGCAACTGCTCAATGGCCTGCCCGAGGACGCGGACCTTAGGCGCGCGGACTCCCTGGCGCGGGAGATCTTCTCGGACGTCGCCAACAAGTGGGCGCTCCTGATCATCGAGGCTCTCGGCGAGCGCACCCTACGCTTCAGCGAGCTGCGGAACGAGGTCGAGGGCGTCAGCCACAAGATGCTCACCCAGAACCTGCGCATGCTGGAACGCAACGGCCTGGTCGACCGGAAGGTGTACCCCACCGTGCCGCCGCGGGTGGAGTACACCCTTACCGAACCGGGCCGGGCCCTGCGGACCACAGTCGACGCCCTGTGCGTCTGGACCCACCAGTATCTCGGTCGCATTGAGGACGCGCGCCGTCACTTCGGCACCTGAACAACCTCCACAGACGGGACGGCGCAACTCCGACCGAGGTCGATGGCCAGCCGCTGGATCCACCGAACCGGGGGGATCAGTCAACAAACTCCATTGCTGGGTACTGGTCTGACGGCCCGTTCAGCAGCCGGCCGGACCGCCCGCGCAACCAGTGGTCGAAGTACGCGGACAGGTAGGCCTCATTGGTACGGATCGCCGTCGCCGGATCGATCGTGCCGATGTTCTGCGTCTGGGTGGCCGGCGGCAGACCTAGCTGCGGAAGCAGCGCTTCCGCGTCCGTGAACGAGGCGTGCTCCGACCCGCGTAGCGTGAGCTGGCGTGTCCAGCCGGGGGTGCGGGCGCGGAACGCCTGCCAGCCGGGTCCGGTGTCCGTACTTCCATCCTTACCTATCAGCAGGAGCGGTCGCGCGAGCCCGTGCTCGGCCACGGGCATGAGTGTCCCGTCGAAGTTGGTCAGATTGCCGTCCATGTTGATGCCGGCGCTGATCCGCGGGTCGGCATCCATTGCCGTGGCCGTGGCCGTGCCTCCCATCGAGTGACCGAACATGCCGACCCTGGAGAGGGCGAGCGACCCAGCGAGGCCATGGGGGAGTCGTCGGCCGTCCACGTCAGGGTTGTGGCCGGCGTTCAGCAGGCTCAACTGGTCCAGGACGAAGCTGGTGTCGGCGGTCCGGACGGCGAGGGCCTTCTTGATGAACGCGTCAGGGTCCGTCGGCGTGACCATGGTGGCCAGCGAACCGTTGGGGAACTGGACTTCCGGGGATTCGTAGGTGTTGTCGATGGTGACCACCACATAGCCCCGGCTGGCGAGATCCGCTACCAGCGTGGTGCCCCAGGTCCGGGGTTCGCCAAGCCCTGGGGAATAGATCAGCACCGGCCGTCCCCCATCCCCGCGGGCAACCGGAGCGCCCTGGACCGCGTGCGTGGCGGTGGCCGCCCAATTGACCTGTCCGGTCGGCAGGTTCATCCCGAGGTAGTCGTTGGCGGTCACGGAGTCGAAGTGCGCTGCCGCCCTGGGAAGCATGTACGGTGCGGCGGGATGGTGTGCTGTATGCGTCGTGGGGTAGTACACGCTGACCATCAGCTCGCGGTAGTTCTGACTGGTCTGCCAAGGGTCGGGCCGGGAGTGGTCCACGAGGTGCACAGGCACTTCGCCGACCTGGTACCTGCCGGTGGGGAGGGGCAGACTCAGCTGCGCCGGGTGCCTCGTGGGCGCGACTGTGGTAGCGGCCTCAGCAGCCAGAACGGCGGTGAGAGTGCTGATTGTGATGACCGCGCAGGCGACCGCGGCCCGCAGGAAGCCACGCCGATTGCTTCGTTGCCTGATCGATTGTTCCTCCGTCATGTGAGCCTATGTTCCAAGCCACGAGCTGGCCGCACCATCGGGGTGTCCCCCCATTTCGGTCTGTGGTCATCCCTTAGGGGTTTGCTCGCGGCCGGTTTGTGGAGTTGGGGAACCGCAGCAGGCCACCAGCAGTGTCAGGCAGTCAGTTGTGTCTGCGATCCGCTCGGCCAGGTGGTGCGTGACGACTGCCGCCCTCCCGTCGGGACGGGTATGACCACTGTCCCCCGCTGCGTCAGCGGTCGTGTGGTCTTGGCGCGGCGGCCGGCGAAGACATAGAGGCGCAGGACGGTGAATCGGCCGACGCCGGCGAGGCCAGAGGCGCTGAGGTAGAGCGTCTGCTCAGTCAGCATGCCGGGGGAGGACTGCACCAGGTGCAGGACGTAGACGGCAGTGCTGGTCGCCAGGTAGGCGGCGGTCGCCGAACCCGCGGACTGCCAGTGCTCCCGCCGTCCGGCGCTACGTCCTTTGGCGAAGGTGAAGCGGGCGTGGAGCTCGGTGCACAGCAGAGTGGAGACGACGGTGATGATCGCGTTCGACACCGGCCAGGGCATGGTGATGGCTAACAGCGGTACTGCGAAGCTGGAGAGGATTCCGACACCACCCCCGAAAATTACAAACCGTATGAAGGAGGCGATGGGGCTGGGGGCGGCCTGGAGGGCGAGGCGGGCGCGGTCCGTCTCGTCGAGCTTGACCGCGCCCTGTGCGCACTCGTGGGTGATGTCGCCGAGGCGTCCCACGCCCCGGAGTTCAGCGCTGGCCGCTTTCGCGTCTCGGCTCGACGAGGTGTTGGCGGGCAGGACCGCGACGGTGGTGTCGAACTTCTGCATCGTGCGCTCCCAGGCTTCGGCTCCGTTGTTTCGAACAATGGAAAAGCTACGTTGCGTTCTGATATCTAGCAATGGACTCGTTGCGCACATTCGACATTGGTGCAGGTAGATGCGAATAAACTGTTGCATTAGATTCTGATCTAATGCAACGACGATCATCGCATTCGTTGCAATGTATTGACGGTGAACGCCATGTTGGAACGCATGCCAAGGAAGCAGGTGCCGTCCGCATTGTCACTGCTGAGGAGGCTCGGCAGCCTCCGCTCACGGAGGTCCAGATGGAGGACGCCGTCAAGCGTGAAGCGGGTGCATCCTGCCCCATCTCGCGGGCTGGGCTCCGTCAACGACAATCAGCCGTCAAGCGCTTGGGAGCGTGCAGTGCTACGTCCGCGATGCGGACTGCGACCCCGGCGCGATCGACGGCCAGTTCGGCCCCGACAACTGGGCGGCCTGACAGCGTTTCCTCAACGACCGCGGATTCAGCGTCGCCGGAACCGTCGACGGCGACATCGGCCCCAACGCCGTCCGCGAGGGTGTCGCAGCCGGTTGAAACGGCTTCGACACCCTCGCGGACGGCGTTCTTCGGGGTTGCGTCAGGCGTGGGTGGGATCTGTGGGATATAGCGCCGTGCGGTTCGCCTGGGGGCGTTGCGTCAGCTGATGCATACCAGTCCGAGTAGGCAGAGCTCTGGGGACGAGGGCGGCGAGGAGGACTCGGACGGTGAGGGAGTCGCCGAAGATGTGTCGGTGCTCGATGTGTCCGTGCCTGATGTGTCCGTACCTGAAGTGCTGGTGCTGGTGCTGGTGCTGGTGCTGTCGGTGGCCGGGGGTGTGGGCGTGGCTGTCGTCTTCGTGGCGGTGTCCGTGGCATCGGACACGATGGACGCCGCCTGTGCCTCGGCCGGGGCTGTCGCCTTCGTCAGTGGGATCGTGACGCTGTACTGCTGATTTGCTTGATTCGCTGGGGTCCTCGGCTTGGCCTGGGGCGCGACCGCCTGCTGCTCGTGCGGCGTGTTCGTCGTGGTGGAGCGGGTGGCGGACGAGGTGTGCTTCGCTCGGTGCGTGTCTGCCGGTGTCGAGGGAACCGGAGTGGGCTCTGTGGCCTGTTCCTCCGCCATTCCCATGACTTCTCTGTCCGGCGCGGAGGCCGCCTGCGTTCGGTCCGGGGTCTGGCGGTTCAGTGACGAGACGGTCATGCCTCCGCCGACCAGGGCGACCGCGGTGGCGACCAGGGCCCTGCGCTGCGTCTTCTTCCAGCGTTCCCGCTGGCGACGCCGTGCCGCCCGGCCCGGAGGCGCGGGGGAGGGGGCGTCCGGGCCGTCGTACGGGTGCTCCTGCAGCGTTGGGCTGCCTTCCTCGGCGCCGGAACTTGCGTCGTTCCACAGGTGGGAAGGGACTTGCCGAGCTGCCGCGGCCGCCGCAACGGCCGGTGCGGGCGTTCCGTCGGCGAGGGGAGCGATGTCCGGGGCGTAGGCACCGCAGCCGGGGCACATGAGGGCGCCGTTGAGATGCCGACGGCATGTGGAGCAGTAGTCCATCTACGGTCTTCCTGTGTTCACTTTTGCACGGGGGAAGGGAGCCGCGAGCAAAGGTAGCGAGGCTTTCGAAAGGGTGTGTGCAGTCTGTGTGTCACTCCTGCGCAGATGCGCCCGGGTCGTGACCGCTGTACGACACATCCGCGTACCGTTTCCATTGGTTGCACGGCATTTGATCCGCTTCGCCCGCCAGTAGGAGGGCCTGGATGTCGCACCGGTGAAGGGTGTCCGGCTTACCGCCGAGACCGGCGCCTCCTGGGACGCGGCATCTTCGCGGGCAGTGGCCGCCCTGCGTGTGCAGAGCCCGTACCGTACTGCCGCCAGCCGGCACAGTTCCCGGACTGTCGCGGTCGCCTCGCCGCGGCCTGCGTCGCCGACTTCTCACAGGTGAAGCCGGACCGGCAAACGGGACCCGTCAGGCCCAGCTCTGCACCGAGCACGCCCCCTGCCCGGACTGACCGACCCCAGGCCGTTCGGAGCGGCCCCGCAGGCGAAAGTGAAAAATGGGCTGCAGGAGAGCGGAACAACCTTCGCCTCGTGCATCTCAGGATGTCGTCACCGATCTCCCTCATCCTGACCGTGCAGCCCGGGGCCTCGCAGGCCGCGCACCAGGACCAGGGTCACCTCCGCTCGTGCGAGGGTGACCCGCCGGGGCCCACGGGCCCCCATCTGCCGGTGGGGCTACCCGCGCGGGAGTGACATGTTGATGATCGGGAGCCGCTTGGTCGCGCCCGCCACGTAGGTGGAGAAGCGGACGACCTCCTGGGCGGTGACGGGGATGTTGGGTGCCGGGGTGCCGTCGGCCTTAGCGACGGCTCGGTGTTGACCCGCTCGGGCGCGCCGCCGCTTTCGGTCGTCAGGGCGCCAGATCCGGGCCGGACGGAGCCGATGCCGCCCTCAGGCGGTGCCTTGCGGGTCGTACGGTATGAGGGCGGCCACGGGGATCACCGCGTTCGGTGAGGCCCTGAACGCCCATTCCTTCAGCCCCGGCCAGCTCGGTGCCACCGATGCGATGCGCGCCGAGCTGGCGTGTGCCCTCGACGCGTACGAGCAGGCGAAGCGGGACTTCGTCGGCGACCGGACCGGGGTGGACCGCACTCGACGTACTGCGCCGCATTGGACGAGGGCAGGCACGCGCTGGCCTGTCCGGACGCTCTGCTCGCCGACGACTCGCCGCCAGAGCGCATGCCGCTCCGCTTTTTCGACGCCCGGCAAGTCAGATGGGCGCTTCCAGGGGGCGTCGCCCGCGACATCGCCGTGTGCGCAGCGGACGCGGTCCCCTTGGCGGGGAGCCCGACACGGGTCCGACCGGCCGAGGTACACCGTTGGCCAGGGCGGCTCCGCCGTGGACCGGATCGATGCCCCCGGGTACCTGTCGCCCAAGTCCAGTACATCGAAGAGGCGTTGGAAGAGCTCGGGTTCGTCGTTGGCGACCCGTCGGCAGGCAGTCGACGGCCGCTCTCGTCGATCGCGACGCAGGGGCGGCGGTGTGGCCCGGGGCATCCGCCTCATGCCAAGGTGGCCGCGGCCTCGTGTGAGGATGTGGCAATGGCGTGGCTGAGGGAACGTGGGCGGCGGACGGTCGGGCTCGTGGCCACGGCGAGTGCGGTGCTGGCGTTGACCGCCTGCAGCCAAGGCGGCGCCGTCAACGGGGAGTCCGGGGGCCGCGAGGCGACGTACAAGCGAGTCATCGAAGACCCTCACCCACGCCCCGCCGATGTCATCGAGGCGGTCGGCGCGCCCACCGGCGTGGTTCGCGCGGACGACGGTTCGCTGCTCCTGATGTACGACGCCGGCAACGTCGAGGATGACGAGGGGCCGGCCGCCACCGCCTGGCGCATCGTCGGCCCGGACGGCCGTACGGTAGCCGAGCACGCGGAACACGCCGACGCGGAGGCGGTGCCGCCCGCGTTCAAGGGGGTGCGCGGGGGCTTCGTGCGGGTGCCGCCGGGGGATGGGGCCGAGGAAGCGTACGCCCTGGACGTACGCGGCAGGCGGCACAAGGTCATCACCACCGGGACTCCGTTGCGCACCCGCCCCGGCGACGTCCTGCTCGCTGAACCGGAGCCGACTCTCATCTACCGCCCCGCCACGCGCACCGTGGCGCCCCCGGCCGGAGTGGCGGACGACGCTGCCCGCCTCGCCGTCGACGAGCGGGGCACGGTCTGGAGCCTGGACCAGCCCCTGACCGACGACCCGAACCGCGTCGTATGGCAGCGCGACGGGCGCACACTTGGCTCCACGGCCGTCCCCAAACCGTACGCGGGAGGCGTCCTCGCCGCGCGGGGTGGCAGCGCGGCGCTGTCCCTCATCCGGGGCGAGGGCGTGGGGGGCCTGTTGGTGACGACGGACGGCGGCGAGCGCTGGCAGATGATCCTCGGCGGCGGCATTCCTTGGAAGGATCTGCAGCGTGGCCCGGAGTCGATGATCCTGGAGCTGCTGGCGGACGGACGGCTGCTCGTCGGCGAGGAGAGCGGCCGCTACTGGCTCGCCGACGACCGCACCAACAGCGCCTTCCACGAGCTGAAGACGCCGGCGAAGTTCACGTCGTTCACCGTCGACGGCACGACCCTCTACGGCATCGCGGACGCGACGACTTCGACCTATGACCTGGTGAAGGGCGAAGGGCTGTGGATCTCTCACGACGGTGGACGCGAGTGGCGGCGTTACGGGCAGCGCGGATAGCGGCGGAACGGGCGCGGGTACGTGCGGCCAAGCTCGCTTCCGTCGATTGGCCGCCGGCGCTCCCACGACTCGGCTGCGAATCGGGGCTGTTGCTGGCGCAATACGTGGAGGAGCGGTACGTGACCGATCTCTTTCCCGCCAACACGTCCGGCGTCGGCTGCCCAAGCAGCGGATGGCGATCCGCTCGACCGGCTGACGCCGCGCGGGCGCGAGGAGCTGGAGCCAAGCACATCAACAGCATCTTCACCAAGCTTGACCTGCCCAAGGCGGACGCCGACCACGGCCGAGGAGTGCTGACTGTCCGTCGCCTGCTCGGCGTCGCGAACGCCGCATTGCGCTGCGACCGCAGAGGTTCGCGGGTGTCGGTCAGGCAGCCGTCTTGAGGGGGTGTCCGCCCAGTGGATGCTTTTCTCGATGCGGATGCGGATGCGGATGCGGGCGCGTTGGCGATGGCGAACTGCCTCAGGGGTCGAAGTGACCAGGACAGGGATGGCAGGCAGTCGCGAGTCGCCTCTCGCAGTCAGAGGCGTGCCAGGGGGATACGGGGGCACACGGGTCTCACCCTTTCGAGAGGAACCGCTCCATGCTTGGTATAGCTGCGGCAGTACTGTTTTTCATCGCATTCCTGATCAACGCTGCCGAGATCGCGACGAACGATGTCTTCTCTTCCACGAACGTCATGCTCCTCGGCCTGATGCTCCTGGCCCTGCACGTCGCGGGAATAGGGAGTGGCTGGTCTGGCCGCAGGCGCTGACGGGCCTCGCGGCGGTGCACGTCGCCTCGACACTCGACACGCGCCGCGGACGCGATCCGTGTCGGGGCCGGCCGTTCGCCGCGTGGGTGCTGTACAGGTCGGCTTCGAAACATTCGGAAAAATGGGCCTAGAGCATTTGCTTCGAACTTCGGCGATACGAGAATTCGACTCGCCGTCGCCTCGTCTACTTGAGCGTAATGGGGCATTGAACAGGAAAAACAATTTCTCCGA
The DNA here is from genome assembly GCF_036345175.1 of Streptomyces sp. NBC_00576. Taxonomy (NCBI): domain Bacteria; kingdom Bacillati; phylum Actinomycetota; class Actinomycetes; order Kitasatosporales; family Streptomycetaceae; genus Streptomyces; species Streptomyces sp. NBC_00576. Next base: position 10,598,076 of record NZ_CP107780.1, read on the forward strand.
CGTGGCCGTCACTGCTTTCGAATGTTTCGAGGCAAATACCGAAACTATTGACACCTGACGTGACCCGGCCAACACTGTCGCGTGTTCAGCAGCCCCCAGGTCCCATGAGGACGAGGAGGAAACACGCACATGAACAACGCACCCGCACGCGCACGCGCATCCGCATTCCGGCTCAGGCTGTTCATCAGCGGCGTCTGCACCATGCTGCTGGTCGCCGTGGCCGCACTGACTCTGCCCGGCACCGCTCAGGCCGCCACGGTCGTCACCACGAACCAGACCGGCACCAACAACGGCTACTACTACTCGTTCTGGACCGACGCGCCGGGCACCGTCTCCATGACCCTGAACTCCGGCGGCAACTACAGCACCTCATGGAGCAACACCGGCAACTTCGTGGCCGGCAAGGGCTGGAGCAACGGCTCACGCAGGACCGTGAACTACTCGGGCAGCTTCAATCCGTCCGGGAACGCCTACCTGGCGCTGTACGGCTGGACGTCCAACCCGCTCGTCGAGTACTACATCGTCGACAACTGGGGCACCTACCGGCCCACGGGAACGTACAAGGGCACCGTCACCAGCGACGGCGGTACGTACGACATCTACCAGACCACCCGCTACAACGCCCCGTCCGTGGAAGGCAACCGCACCTTCAACCAGTACTGGAGCGTCCGACAGTCGAAACGGACCGGCGGCACCATCACCACCGGCAACCACTTCGACGCCTGGGCCCGCGCCGGTATGCCCATGGGCAGCTTCAACTACTACATGATCCTCGCCACCGAGGGTTACCGGAGCAGCGGCAACTCCAACATCACGGTGCGCTAGCCATGACCCTGACGAAAGCAAACCGTCTCCCGTTACTGGCCGCCGCGGTGGTTCTCGCCGCTGCCACCGCCCTCACCGGCCACACCGCCGCCCCGGCGCAGGCCGCTGCCTGCAACGGGTACGTCGGGCTCACCTTCGACGACGGCCCGTCCACCAACACGGCGGCTCTGCTCAACGCCCTCACGCGGAACGGGTTGCGAGCCACGATGTTCAACGAGGGCCAGTACGCCGCCGCCAACCCGGCCCTGGTCCGTGCCCAGGTGAACGCCGGCATGTGGGTCGGCAACCACAGCTACACCCACCCGCATCTGACCCAGCTGGGCCAGTCACAGATCGACTCGGAGATCTCCCGGACCCAACAGGCCGTCGCCAACGCGGGCGGCGGCACTCCGGTGCTCTTCCGCCCGCCGTACGGCGAGACCAACGCGACGGTGAAGGCGGTCGCGGCCAGGTACGGTCTGACCCAGATCATCTGGGACGTCGACTCACAGGACTGGAACGGCGCCAGTACCGACGCGATCGTGCAGGCCGCCGCCAGGCTCACCAACGGGCAGGTCATCCTCATGCACGACTGGTCCGCAAACACGCTCGCCGCGGTTCCACGTATCGCACAGGGCCTGACCGGCCGCGGCCTGTGCGCCGGGAAGATCTCCCCGGCGACCGGACGAGCCGTGGCCCCCTAGCCTCTTGTGATTCCGCCGCACCTGAGGCCTGCGGAAGTCGGCGTGTCGACGCATTCTCCGCAGGTCAGGCAAACGTAAGCCCGGCTGGACAGAGGTGCCAGCCGGGCTTGGGCTTCGGGGACGTTCGCACATCGACGCGCCACTGGTGTGTCAGTGGTGTCCGTGGGCGGAGCTTGAGGCGCCGCCGAAGAGTCGGGCCACGGCCCGGAACGGCAGGGTCACGACGGTAGCGATGGCCCCGCCGATGGACCGAAGAACATCTGCGATTGCCTTCAACACGGTGGGCCTCCATCCTCCTCCAGCGCAGTGCGCCGGGTCTGGCTTGCCGCTGTACGGCCGATCACCGGGCGGGTGCCCGGTGATCGGCCGAGGAAACCGGCCTCGCCGGCGGACACGAAGCCGTTGTCCGACGTGACGCGGTGGTGGGCCTCGCTGTGAGCGGTCACACCAGTCCCAGAGGACCTCCAGGAAGGACACGGGGTCCACTTGATCCTCGCTCGCCACGACATTTCTGATGGGCCGCAGCGTCCACGGGCCCAGAGGTTGAGGACTGCGCCACGGCGTGGCTGGAGGGTGTGCAGGGCCGTCCCGGACCGCCCGTCTCCTCCGCCCCGGAAGCGCTGACGCGACATCGTCAAGTACATGTACTGCTGCGAGAGTTGGGTCAGGTGCCCGCGGATCCGGGACCGGCACCGGTCGCTCGTCCTGGCCTCCTGCGGGCCGGCTCGGTCGCACGCCCGGCGCCAGTGCGCGGGAGCCGGAGGCGGCGACCTTCCAGGGTGAGCAGGCGTTCGACACCCTCGCCGGACGACTGGTGGCGCAGGAGCTGGTGGACCGGCGTTCGGGGCACGGTAGGCGGTTCGAGCATCACGGCTTCGCTGACCTGGCGACTGACCATGGCGCCACCCGTCGCCCGGTGCCGAATGATGCCCTCAACCGGGTCGCTCCTGGAGTTTTCGGCCCTCAGGGGGGACAGGACCCGCCTCCTTGTGGGGTCCCCGCGCCGGCGGCCTGCGTGAGGTGATCCCTCGCGATCCGCGCCGGAGCGTAAAGCGACAAGGCAGGGGCACACGAAGGTGGTTCGCTCGACGAGGAGGGAGCCCATGCCCAGCGCCATCGCTCCGGCCGGAACCGGCCGCACCATCACCAGCTCGATCCCTGCCCGCCTCGACCGCCTCCCATGGTCACGCTGGCACTGGACGATCGTGATCGGCCTCGGCACCGTATGGATCCTCGACGGCCTTGAGGTCACGGTCGTCGGCAACATCTCCTCCCGGCTCTCGGAGCCCGGCAGCGGCCTGCCGATCACCTCCGGTCAGATCACCGGTATCGCGGCCGCCCTGTACGTGGCCGGCGCCTGCGTCGGCGCCCTCTTCTGGGGCCGCATGACCGACCGCTTCGGCCGCAAGAAGCTGTTCATGATCACCCTGGCGGTCTATCTGGCCGCCACCGCGCTGACCGCGGTGTCCTTCTCGACCTGGTGGTTCTTCGCGTTCCGCTTCCTCACGGGCTTCGGCATCGGCGGCGAGTACGCGGCCATCAACTCCGCGATCGACGAGCTCATCCCGTCGTTCTACCGCGGCCGCGTCGACCTCATCATCAACGGCAGCTTCTGGATCGGCGCGGTCGGCGGTTCGCTGCTGTCGATCGTCGCGCTGAACACCGACATCCTGCCGAAGGACGTGGGCTGGCGGCTGACCTTCGCCCTGGGCGTGGTCCTCGGCCTGGTCATCCTCGTCGTACGACGGCACGTCCCCGAGAGTCCACGCTGGCTGCTGATCCACGGCAGGGAACGGGAGGCGGAGGAGATCGTCTCCTCCATCGAGCGGAAGGTCGAGTCCGAGAAGGGCGAACCGCTTCCTGAACCCGAGAACGAGATCACCATCCAGCAGCGCAAGACGGTCGGCTTCGGCGAGATCGCCCGCACGGTCTTCGCGACCTACCGCAAGCGCAGTGTCCTCGGCTTCTCCCTCTTCATCGGCCAGGCGTTCCTCTACAACGCGATCACTTTCGGCTTCGGCGCGATCCTGACGACGTTCTTCGACGTTCCGAGCGGCAACACGGGCTACTACTTCGCCGTGATCGCGGTCGGCAACTTCTTCGGCCCGCTGCTGCTCGGTAAACTGTTCGATACAGTCGGCCGCCGGGTGATGATCTCCTCGACGTACCTGCTCTCCGGAGTGCTGCTGTTCGGCACGGCCTGGCTGTTCGACCGCGGCTCGCTGACCGCGACCACGCTGACGGCCTGCTGGTGCGCGGTGCTGTTCTTCGCCTCGGCGGGCGCCTCCAGCGCCTACCTGACGGTCTCCGAGATCTTCCCGATGGAGACGCGGGCCATGTCCATCGCCTTCTTCTACGCCATCGGCACCGCCGCCGGGGGCATCACGGGCCCGCTGGTCTTCGCCGACCTCACCGCGTCCGGCGTGGTCGGGGACACGGTGCTCGCCTTCCAGATCGGCGCCGGTCTGATGTGCGCGGCCGGGATCGTCGCCGCGTTCCTCGCGGTGAGTGCCGAACGCCGCTCGCTGGAGGACATCGCCAAGCCGCTGTCGGCGGTGGCGTCGGCCTCGGCGAAGGCCAAGGGGAAGGTGACGGTCAAGGCGACGGGAAAAGCGACGGGAAAAGCGACGGGTAGGGCTGCGGAAGCATGACGGCGGAGTGGCCGAATTCGGCTCCGGCGCAGCGGAGGGACTGCTCGCAAGGAGGCAGGGGGTCCGGCTTATGGGCTGGTGGTTGACTGGCCCCTGCTTGGTGGCTGTCGCTTTGCAGAGACTGCGGCTTGCCCACCGGGTCCGCACGCCCTCACGCGCCCGGCGCATCCCTCGACGGCCCAGACATTGCCGCGGATGGACTCGCGTGGCTCGTCGTTCAGTCGGGTGTATCCGCCGACTGGGAGTCGTTGGCCGGCGTCGACCGCTCGATGTCATCGTTGGCCGCGGCCCAGCTGGCCAGCAGATTCAGGGCGTTCTGCGAGGGTGACGCGGGCTCCGCGGTGTAGGTGAGCAGGAACTGGCTGGGGCCGTCGCCGAGCGGGAAGGTCTCGAAGGGCAGGTCGAGGTCCCCGACGACCGGGTGATGGAGGAGCTTCACACCGGTGGTGTGCATCCGTACGTTGTGGGCGGCCCAGCGGCGACGGAATTCCTCGCTGCGGGTGGACAGCTCCCCGATCAGGTCCGAAAGCCGCCGGTCGTAGAGATCGCGGCCGGCCTCGGCACGCAGCATGGCGACCGTGTCGTTGGCGACTTCGTCCCAGTGACGGAAGAACTCGGTCGCGTGCGGGGTGAGAAAGACGAACCGTGCGTTGTTGGGCGGCCGCACCGGGTCGGCGTAGACGGGGGAGAACAGGGCGCGCCCGAGATGGTTGGCGGCCAGGATGTCCCCGCGGCCGCTGAGGATGAACGCGGGGGTGCCGACCATCGAGTCGAGGACGCGCTGCACGGCGGGCCGTACGCGCTGCTGGGCGGGTCGGCGGCGTGGCGGACGGGTCGTGCCGGCGCCGCGCAGGAGGTCGAGCAGGTGGGTTCGTTCGGCCTCGTCGAGCTGAAGTGCTTGGGCGATGCCTTCGATGACGCTCTCGGAGACGCCGGTGGCGTTGCCGCGCTCCAGTCGGGTGTAGTACTCGCTGGAGATGCCCGCGAGGAGGGCGACCTCCTCGCGGCGCAGTCCGGTGACTCGCCGACGCTCTCCGCCGTAGAGAGGCAGTCCGGCTTGTGCGGGGGTGACCCTGGCCCGTCGCGTGCCGAGGAATTCCCGGATCTCCGTGCGGAAATTGTCACGGATGTCGTGATTGCCGCCTTCTGGGTCGGTTCTGTCTGTCATGCGCTTCACTCTACGAGCGCTTCCACCGGGTTGGGGGTCCCTGTCAGTGACCCCCTCATCAGGGACTCCCACACGCGTGTGACAGCGGGTTTTGTTGGTTGTGCACCGCCCATGGCGGTGTGAACGGCCCGGACAGGGCGGCGCTCGCGGCGCCGGTCCCCAGTTCCCGCAGGGGTGCTGTCGGTGCCGTCCGTATCTCCCCGTACACACCAGGTGCCGGTGCACGGCGTCTGAAAGGAAACTCCTCATGAGCAAGGTCATTCTCGTCACCGGTGCCGGACGCGGTCTGGGTACGGACATCGCCCGCGAGGCCCTCGCCGCCGGCCATCGGGTCGTCGCCACCGGCCGCCGCCCCGGCGAGGTCGAGAAGACCCTGGGCGGGCCTCAGGACAACCTGCTCGTCACCAAGCTGGACGTCACCAGCCTGGAGGACGCCGAAGCCGCCGCGCAGGCCGCCGTCGACCGCTTCGGCCGCATCGACGTCCTCATCAACAACGCCGGGAACCTGTTCACCGGCTACTTCGAGGAGATCTCGCCCGCGCAGATGCGCCGGCAGTTCGAGACGAACCTCTTCGGCCCGATGAACGTCACCCGCGCCGTCCTGCCGATCATGCGCGAGCAGCGCGCCGGCCACGTCATCACCATCACCTCGACCGCAGGCCTGGTCGGCATGGAATTCACCTCCGCCTACGCCGCCTCCAAGTTCGCCGAAGAAGGCTGGATGGAGTCCCTGCGCCATGACGTCGAGCCGTACAACATCCACACCACCGTCGTGGAACCCGGCTACTTCCGCACCGAGCTCCTCGTCGACGGCTCCACGACCTGGCCCGAACTGTCCATCGACGACTACGCCCCGCGCACCGCCCCGAGGATCGCGGGCATGAAGAGCATGAACGGCCAGCAGCCCGGCGACCCCGCCAAACTCGCCCGCGCCCTGCTCACCATCGCCGGCCAGGACAAGCCCCTGCAGCGCTTCGTCGCCGGCGCCGACGCCATCGAGGCCGCCGAAGCCAAGGCGAACGAACTCCTCGCCCAGGCAGAGGCCTCCCGCGAACTGGGCGGCGCCCTCGCCTACGACGACACCCACGCCTGAGCAATACACCCCGCGCCCCACGGTCCGCCGACTGGTGGCGCACCGCACTGATCGCGACCGCTGACCGGCCTGACGGCCACTACGACAAGGAGTACCTGATGAAGCACGTATCACTGGGCGGGCTCGACGTCTCCCGCATCGGCCTGGGAGCCATGACCATGGCCGGCACGTACACGACGGGCGGTGGGCTCGATGACGCCGAGTCGATCCGTACCATCCACCGGGCGCTGGACCTCGGGGTCACCCACATCGACACCGCCGAGATCTACGGCCCCTTCCACAGCGAGGAAATCGTCGGGAAGGCCATCAAGGGCCGACGCGACGACGTCGTCATCGCGACGAAGTTCGGCCTCGTCTCCCACGCCGGCGACGGCCCCGGCGTCATCGACAGCAGTCCCGCCAACGTGAAGACCGCGGTCGAAGGCTCGCTCCTGCGGCTCGGCACTGACCACATCGACCTGTACTACCAGCACCGCGTCGACCCCAACATGCCCATCGAAGAGACCATCGGCGCGCTGGCCGAACTGGTCGCCGAGGGCAAGGTGCGCCACATCGGCCTCTCCGAAGCCGGCCCCGGCACGATCCGCCGTGCCCACGCCGTGTACCCGGTGGCCGCGCTGCAGACCGAATACTCCCTGTGGACCCGCGACGTCGAAGCCGAAATCCTCCCGCTGCTGCGTGAGTTGGGCATCGGCTTCGTTCCCTACTCGCCGCTCGGGCACGGCCTGCTGACCGGGCAGATCCGCACGGTCGACGACTTCGCGGACGACGACTGGCGCAAGACCAACCCGCGCTTCACCGGCGAGAACTTCCAGCGCAACCTGACCATCGTCGACGAAGTGCGGGCCATCGGCGCCGAGATCGGTGCCACCCCGGCCCAGACCGCGCTGGCGTGGCTGCTGACCCGCGGCGACGACATCGCCCCGATTCCCGGAACCCGGCGGGTCTCGCGCGTCGAAGAGAACATCGCCGCCGACGGTGTCGAACTCAACGCCGCTCAGCTCGACCGCCTGAACAACCTCACCCCGGCCGCCGGCGAGCGCCACAACGAAGCCAGCATGGCCAGCATCGACCGCTGACCCCGGCTCCGCTGCGCCCGGCTCACCCCGCGTTGCATCCATTCACCCACTTCACCGATCACTGAAGAGGTTTCTCATCATGTCCAAGGTTCTTCTTGTCGTAGGCCACCCCGACCTGTCCCGGTCGAGGGCCAACGCGGCGCTCGTGGACGCCGTCCGCGGTCTGCCCCATGTCACCGTGCACGACCTCTACGCCGCCTACCCCGACTTCCAGATCGATGTCGAGGCTGAGCAGGCGCTGCTGGCCGAGCACGATGTGATCGTCTTCCAGCACCCGGTGTTCTGGTACAACACCACCCCGCTGTTCAAGCACTGGCAGGACACGGTCCTCACCCTCGGCTGGGCCTTCACCATCGACGGATCCGCCTCGCAACTGGCCGGCAAGAAGGCCGTCGTCGCCGTCACCACCGGCGTCCCCGCCGACCACTACACCCCCGAAGGCGCGAACCAGGCCACCGTCGAGACCCTCCTCAACAGCTGGGAGGCGACCCTGCGCCTGTGCCAGCTCGACTCTCAGCAGCCGATGTTCAAGGTGTACGGCACCGCCTTCGGCCTCTCCGACGAGGACCTGGCCACCGCCGCCAAGCAGTACAACGAACTGCTCGCCTCCTACGCCGCCTGACGCGCTCTCACGGCGCCAGCCGAGCTTCATAGAGGCTGCTGATCTTGTCGCAGGCGGACTGCGGGGCTTGGTCCTGGTTTCGCCAGAAGTTGCGTTGGTCGGCGTCCCCGGACTGGTCCGGGTCCTCCCCGTGTTCTGCTTCGAAGGCGAGCACCGCCTGCCAGCCAAGAGCCGACTCTCTGGGCAGCCGGGGCACAACCGCAGGGCCTCCTGGTAGCTCGGGGTTTTTACCCCAACCGAGCGCGACCAGGAGGCCTCGCCGCAGTCGTTCGTGCTCACGTCCGCGGCGACCAAAGCGCCTGATACGAGACCAACTCGGCCTGGTCAGACTGTTTGCCTACGGCGGGCCCGGTTCTGTCCTGGCCACGTAGACGGTGTTGGTCGAGGTGCCGCCTTGCAGGGGATTGTCGAAGTGGACGACATGGGCCTCTGATTGCGCAAAGACCTCCGTGAGTGCGGAGGTGAACTCTTTGTCCGGCGGGTCGTTCGACCACAGGGCGAAGACCCCGTCGGGGTGGAGGTGTTCGCTGAGAGCGCGGAGCCCGGCAGGCTGGTAGAGCGCCGCGTGGCGCGGGTGGAGCACATGGCGCGGCGAATGGTCGACATCCAGAAGAATGGCGTGGAAGCGGCGGCCGGGCTTGCTCGGGTCCAGGCCGGACGAATCGGCCGCCATTGCGAAGAAGTCGCCTTGGACCAGGCGACAGCGGGCGTCCGAGGTCAGCCGGGAGCCGAGAGGGACCAGGCCCCGCTGATGCCAGTCGATGACTTCGGCGAGCGTATCGATCACGGTCAGCGAGCGCGCTTGGGGGTTGTCCAGCACCGCCGCGGCGGTGTACCCGAGTCCGAGTCCGCCGACGGCGACGTCCAGTTCGGTGCCGGGCAGTTTCGCCAGTCCGAGTTCCGCAAGTGCGATCTCGCCGGCTGTGAAGAGGCTGGACATCAAGAACTCGTCGCCGAGCTTCACCTCGTACACATCGGTGCCCGATGCAGGGTCGCGTCGGCGCCGCAGGCTGATGTCGCCCATGGCTGTCGGGCGCCAGTCGATTTCCTCGAAACGCGCGCTCATCCGTTGACCTTTCTGACGCACCGTCGGTGCCTGGAGCGCCGCTCCGCGCTGGTGTGGGCGGAGGCGCGAAGCGGTTCCTGCTGTCGGCTGGGGAGGGGAGGGGAGGAGGGGAGGGGAGGGGCCGCTGGTCAGGCGTCGATGATGACCGGGATGATGAGGGGCCGTCGTCGGTGGGTGCGGAAGGCCCAGTTGGCCACGGCACGGGCGATGAGTTGTTCCAGTTGGTGTGCGTCGCCGACGCCTTCCTGAGCGGCGGTCGCCAGAGTTTTCTCGATGACAGGGATGACCGGTTCGAAGGTGGTGTCGTCGTGGACGAATCCGCGGGCCAGGAAGTCGGGAGTCTCGGCAAGGGCGCCCGTATCGGCGTCGACGATCGCCACCACGGTGACCACGCCCTCCTCCGCGAGGGTGACGCGGTCCTTCAGGGACGCCTCGGTGGCGCCGCCGACCTCCATGCCGTCCACGTAGACGTTGCCCGCGGGCACCTTGCCGGTGATCGAAGCCCGCCCGTCCACGAGGTCGACGACCACGCCGTCCTCGGCGATGACCACCCGCTCGGGATCGACCCCCGTACGGATGGCCAGGTCGGCGTTGGCCCGCAGGTGGCGCCATTCGCCGTGCACGGGCATGACATTGCGGGGCTTGACGATGTTGTAGCAGTACACGAGCTCACCGGCGCTGGCGTGGCCGGAGACGTGCACCTTGGCGTTGCCCTTGTGGACGACGTGGGCGCCCCACCGGGTCAGCCCGTTGATCACCCGGTAGATGGCGTTCTCGTTGCCGGGGATCAGGGAGCTGGCGAGCAGGACGGTGTCGCCCTTGCCGATGCGGATCACATGGTCGCGGTTGGCCATCCGGGACAGAGCCGCCATCGGCTCGCCCTGGGACCCGGTGCACACCAGGGTGATCTTGTGGTCCGCCAGCTTCTCCAGTTCCTTGGTACTCACGACCAGGCCGCTGGGAACCTTCAGGTACCCGAGGTCGCGGGCGATGCCCATGTTGCGGACCATGGAGCGGCCAACGAAGGCGACCTTGCGGCCGTGCTGGTGCGCGGCGTCCAGGACCTGCTGGATGCGGTGCACATGGCTGGCGAAACTGGAGACGATCACCCGGCGCGGGGCGGTACGCATCACCTGCTCGATCGCCGGGTTCAGTTCGCGCTCGGAGGTGGTGAAACCCGGGACCTCGGCGTTGGTGGAGTCGGTGAGGAAGAGGTCGACGCCTTCCTCGCCGAGGCGGGCGAAGGCGCGCAGGTCGGTGATGCGGTCGTCCAGCGGGAACTGGTCCATCTTGAAGTCACCGGTGTGCAGCACCAGCCCGGCCGCGGTGCGGATCGCGACCGCGAGGCTGTCCGGGATGGAGTGGTTGACCGCCACGAATTCGCAGTTGAAGGGGCCGAAGCCGCGCCGGTCGCCTTCACGTACGCGCACCGTGCGCGGCCGGATTCCGTGCTCTTTGAGCTTGGCCTCCAGGAACGCCAGTGTCAGCTTCGAGCCCACGACGGGGATGTCGGAGCGCTCTCGCAGTAGATACGGCACGGCACCGATGTGGTCCTCGTGGCCGTGGGTGAGCACGACGGCCACGATGTCGTCGAGGCGGTCACGGATCGAGGTGAAGTCCGGCAGGATCACGTCCACGCCGGGCTGGGTCTCTTCGGGGAACAGCACGCCGCAGTCGACGATGAGCAGCTTGCCGGCATGCTCGAAGACGGTCATGTTGCGGCCGATCTCACCCAGACCGCCGAGTGCGACGACCCTCAGCCCCCCTTCGGGCAGGGGAGGGGCGGCTTTCAGTTCAGGATGCGGGTGGCTCATATTCCGACGTTACCGGAGAGTCTGCCGAGGTGATCCACTGGCTGCCCAACCAACCAGTTCAACACGGCGCGTCCGAGGCGGTCAGCGGGTGGAGCGGGGCCGCGCCCACGCGGGCAGCGACGACGAACTCGCTCTGCTGGATGCCGTCGTCGCCGTCGCCGCAGACCTGTCGAGCCAAGCGGATGCGGCCGTAGATCTGAGGGGCACCTGCGGGCGGCCAGGGCCCCGGACGGGGCTCGGACGCCGCCCGTCGCACACCGCACCACGGCGTAGCCGCTGACCGGCCTCCGGGGGCCGAAACGGCCGCATCGTCGTCGGTCGCCGGGGTACCTGCATTTCGCACCAACCCTGCTCGTGGAAGCGAGGACGCCGTGAGCAGCGCCCGGAAGCCCCTGGGAATCGACGGAGCCGATATCGGAACCGATATCGAGGGTCTGCCCCATCAGCAGGCTGACGCCGACGAGCAGCCCGGGCAGAGGTTCCCATCCCGAACACGCCGGTGCCGAAGACAGCCGATACGGAGACCGTGATTTCGACGAGGCCGGGGCTGGACGGACGAGGGGACGGCCGACTGATGCTGGTGTCCGCACTCGGAGTCCGGGCGACTGTCGGCGTACCGGCCGCAGCCGCCGTGCCGGCGTAGCCGTCGACGAGGCCGAACTGTGGTCCCCAGGGGACGAGTTCGGTACGAAGTACACGGCACACACTGGGAGCGCGGTTTCAGGGCGGGCCCGGTTTCAGGTGGTGGGCCGGGAGTGCACGCTGACGGCATAGCCGCCCCCTTGAGAGTAGGGATCGCCGCCCCAGGTGGCGTAACGCCGGCGCAGGACCAGTCCGGCCTGGGTGCACCAGTGATCGAACTCCGTCAAAGTCACCGGCGGTTCCGGCAGCGGCAGGTGCGCCGCGTCCAGCCCCATGCCCGTGACCAGCAGTCCGCCGGGGCGCAGTACGGCAGCCAGTTGCCGTGTGACGGCGGATTCGGTGCCGGAGGCCAGCAGGGGGATGACATTCCCGGCGGCAAGCACCAGGTCGAAGCCTGGTTTCAGGCCGAGGGCATCCAGGTGCGCCAGGTCGCCGTGGAGCCATTCCAGTGTGGGGGCGTCACGGCGGGCGACAGCAAGCATGGAAAGGTCGACGTCCACGCCGGTGCAGTGGTGACCCAGCTCGGCGAGCCGGATCGCGACCCGACCGGTGCCGCAGCCGGCGTCGAGGATCCGGGCGGCGGGCTTCAGCAGTGCGGCGCAGAAGGCGGCCTCGCCGTGGATGTCATGTCCCGATTCGGCGAGCCGCGCGAAACGCTGGGCGTACTTCTCTCCGGCTTGTCCGCCTGTCAGCTCCGCCCAGCGGTCGCTCTGCCTGTTCATGTTCCGTGTGCCTTCCGGTCAGCTGGGGGAGCAAGGGCGAGGCCACTGTCATCACACTTGATCGTGGATAGACCTCAGGGCCTGCTACGAAGGTACGCGGGCGCGGCTCGTCACGGCGAGCAGGCCGCGGGACCGGATCACCACGGCCCCCTCGAGTCCGGGTGGAAGAGCGCCCCCGGCAAGCGAAGTCCGCCTGCGTGTCCTCGACCTTGGTCGGGAGTCGTCGCCGTCCTCGTCGGGTACGGCGACGACAAGGCGTCCAGCGCCCGGCCGAGGTCGAGCAACTCCTCTTCGCTGGAGACCTGGTGGGAGATGGATGAGTTGCGACCGAGGGAGCGAACGGGGTGCAGCTGTCGGCCGGCCTGTACGAATACGTCCGCTCTGGCGGTCTCGATTCACGCAGCGACGGCGTGCAGCGTGCTTTGGGCCGACCTCCCTGGTAACTCTCGGAGTACGCCAAGGCCGCCGCCTCGCAGGGCATCTGGAACACCTGACCCGCCGCGGACAACCCTCGCGGACGCACTGGCGCGACCAGTAGGCGGGCAGCGGCCGCAGGTCGCCCACTGCGGAGAACTTGCGCCACCTACCGGCGAACTCACGGCGTCACGTACTTCCACGGCTGCTACTCGGTCGGCGACGACCAGGTGTGGGGCATCAACCGACGCCGCAAGAGCATTGACCACACGTGGGCGGTCTTGAGAACGATCCGGGCAGTCCGCCCGGACGGCGCCCCGATCTACGTGATCCTTGACAACCTCTCCGCCCACACGAACTGGCGGACGAAGAGATGGGCGGCCAAGAACAAGGTCGAGCTGTGCTTCACCCCGACCTACGCGTCCTGGGCCAACCCCATCGAAGCGCACTTCGGACCGCTACGGCAGTTCACCCTCGGCAATTCCCACCACCTCAACCACACTGTCCAAACCCGGGCCCTGCACGCCTACCTACGTCGCCGGCCTGACGCCGCGGGCGTCTCGCCCATCCCCGGGTCCCTGGCCAAGTCACTGGCGAAGTTCGACTCGTGGCTGGACGTACGGGATGTGGAGCGGGAGTCGATGCTGCGCCCGTGACGTTCAGCAGGAGGGCATGCGCGGCCTACTACGGTGGTCGAGGCCAGGGGGTGGCCGCCGGGACCGGCGGCCACCCCCGCTGCTCACTGCCCGTACGCCACCAGCAGGTTGGTGGCCGGGACCACCACGAGCCCGCCGCCCGCACCGAGGCCGGTCAGCGGCTCGGACACGTTGTGCTCGTCGGGCTCGTTGATCGACGCGCCGACGTCAGCGGACCAGACAGGCTGACCAGTGGCGCCGTTGAGCGCCCACAACCGACCGCTTCGCGAGCCGACGTAGACGTAACCGTTGACGACGATCGGCGCCGTGCTGATCTGGCCGTCGCCCTCGAACTTCCAGCGAGTGGCCAGAGTGCGGCTGTGCCGCTCCTGAAGAACACCGTCATCAACGAAGTAGCCTTGGCGGCCGTCGAAGGCCGGTGCCGGCGACCAGCCCGCGGCCTCGTAAGAGCCGCGGACCTTCCCGTCGGCGGCGTTGAGGACCGAGGGGACCATCCCGGCATCGTCGCGAACCCAGACACCACCGTCGGCGAGAACAGGGGTACGGCCTCCGCCGCCAGAGCAGTCCGTCTCGTGGTGCCAGATCGGGTTGCCCGACTTGGGGGCGAAGGCGTATGTCTGCTCGCAGGCGTATGAGACGTAAACTCCGTTAGCCGTGACGGCAGGCGAACTGTTGTCCCCATTGGCGACAGGCTGGGTCCAGAGCACCGCACCGGTGGCAGCATCCACCGCGTACAAGGTGCCGCCCGAGCCGGCGCCACCCGTGTACACCACGCCACCGGCGAAAGTGGGCGGCGAGGTGAAGGAATACTGCCCGGGCAGCGTGACGGTCCAGATCTTCTTCCCGTTGGCCGGGTTGAATGCCGTCAGCACGCCGTCGTAGTTCTGGGCGTAGAGTCGACCGCCCCCGTAGGTGAGCGCGGACCACCAGTAGGTGCCACCGAGGTCCACGGGCGCCCAGGCGTTCTGGCCCGTGGCCGCGTCAATGGCGTAGAGGATGGTGCCATACCCATTCGGCGAGGCAGCGGTGGCGAAGACGCGCCCGCCGGCCACGATGGGGTAGGAGACGTTCCCGCCCAGATCGCGGGACCACTTCTGGCTGAGCGGCGGCGCGCCCACAGCGGTATCGACGAGACTGCCGTCGTGCCGTGCGTTGATCTGGTAGGTGGTCGAGACTCCGGTCTGCCTGGGTTGCGCGCTGACCGGCGTCACGAGCGCGAGAACCGACAGTGCCACACCGAACAGGACGGCGATGGTTCTTCGAAGGTTCACTCAGATATCCCTCATCCTCCGGCATCGCCGTAGCGATGCACGCGGGCGGACCAGCACCGCATGCGTTGGCCCGCTTCTAGTTCTCATGGTCCTTCAAAGGCGTCCCAACCGCTTTCTATTTTCGAGCAGTTGGAGATCTCCACTATCACGTTCCATACCCGAAGCCTGAACGGGGGACGCAGCTTGTCCCACCCGAGCGGACTGAGCCCATGGCCTTGCTCTACGGGGACCAGACCGGAGGGTTCACCGGCGGCGGGTGACGGTCACCGTCTCAGGGGCACCTCACGGAGCGAGCCGGTAGGCGTTCGTGATCGTCTCGCGCACGGTGTTGCCGCCCTTGTCCTTGAGGTCCACCCGGAAGGACACGGCCTTCGTGGTCGCCGGGTGCTTCACACTCACCGAGCGCGCCCCCTTCGCGTCGGTCGTCACGGTGAGCGGCTTCCAGGTCCGGCCGCCGTCGTAGGACACGTTCACGGTCAGCGCGGCGACCTGCCCGGCCGTGGCGGCCGCGCCGCTCAGCTTCAGGGGCACCGTGAGTGTGCTGCCCGCCGGAGCAGTCCCGCGCAGGCTCAGCTTCGGCGCGAGCCGCACCGTCGACAGCGGCAGCTTGACCGTGTCGTCCGATGTCGGCCGGGCCGAGGTGAACGTCCACACCCCTGCCACCTTCGTACTGGTGGAGGTGTCATCGGCGGAGCGGCCCGCCTGGACCGTCAGGCGGTACACGCCGGAAGCGGCGGGGACTTCGGTGCTCAGCCAGTCCGTGGCCGAGCCCTCGCCGAGGATCCGCCCGCCGGATTCCAGCCGGGTGAAGCCTGTGGTGACGATCGAGGACCCCGGGTTGCCGCTGCCGTCGTTGAACAGCGGGATCCTGGCGTCGATGTAGTCACCGGTCCGCGCGGCACCCTGCTCCTCCGGGCTCCCCGCTGCGAGATCGGGGCCGACCACACCGGTGTTGAACCTCAGCGTGTGGCTGGAGCCCGGCTTGTAGGTCACCCGCTGCTTCGTGTAGATCATGCGGACCTCGCTGCCGGCGCTGAGCTGCGCGGCCGTCCAGGACCAGCGCACCCCGGCCGTACTGAGGTAGTGCGTGGTGGCCTGCGGCAGGTTCTGCTCCTGCGGTTCGTGTATGCCGACGCTGCTCCCGAGCTCGTCCAGTGGCGTGATGTGGACCTGGCCCTTCGCCCCGGTGACGGAAGCGCCGAAGCCGAGCTTCACCTCGGCGACCTCGGCCCTGGTGACGGTGCGGGTCAGGCCGGTGAAGAAGCTCCCCTTGCGGTTGAAGGCGAGCCGATAGTCGACGTTCTCGCCGGCCGCGCCGGGCGTCTTCCACACCCCGTTGAACTGGGCGCGCATCGTGGCGGACGCAGGGCCGAGGGCGGCGGTGCGGATCGGCGGCACCCCGTCGGTGGACCAGGAGTTGGACACGCCCACGGCCTCGTCGTAATAACCGACGATGGAGGTGACGAGCTTCGCGGCCGGATCCGGTGCCCGCACGGCGAACGGCTTCGCCCTGCGGGAGTCGAGGGTGACCGCGACGTTCCCGGTCACCTCCAGAACCGGCTGGACGAAGAAGCCCAGCTCGTTGTCCTTGGCGAAGACCAGGCTCTCCAACTGGTAGGACCCCTTGGGCAGCCGCTGGACCACCGTGCCGTTCTCGCGGTACGGGAGCTCCAAGGACCCGCCGAGCCCGCCGATGGGGTTGATCGTCGTCGCGTAGGTGGCCGGGTTCGCCCCGTCGGCGTCGATGTGCCGCACTGTGACGTCGTACGACTCCACCTCCCGCTCGACCACGAGACCGGTGCGCACCTGCTGGCCGTCTCCCGACGCCAGCACGGTGCCACCGAAAACGCCGTCGACGGAGCCCTTGCGCGTGTCGGCGGTGACGGTGGTCTGCGCGGTACCGCCGGCCGGAACGGTGAGCTGAGCGTCCTTGACGGTGAACATGCCGGCCGGGGCGGGGCCGCCCGACGGGTCCACGCCGGAGGCACTCAGCCGCAGGGTGACGGCCATGGTGCCGTAGTTGCGGTAGGCGAGGGTCTTGGAGGCCGGCTTGTCGTCGGCGTGGGGCCAGGCGTGCGTGCCGAAGCCGAGAGAGCCGGGCTCGGAGACGACCAGGGCCGTGGCGGCGCGCGCCAGGTCCACCCGGCCCGCGCCCTGCTGGTGGGCGTTCAGCAGCGGGTTGGGCTTGGCCGAACTGGTCAGGAGCGCCTTCAGCCGGGCTCCGCTCCAGTCCGGGTGCTGCTGGAGCACCAGGGCAGCGGCGCCCGCGACGTGCGGGGAGGCCATCGACGTGCCGGACTGCGACACGTAGCCCTCGCTCGAGGGCAGTTCGCCCTGCGTGGTCAGGGCGGCGGTGATGTCCACGCCGGGGCCGGTGATGTCCGGCTTGGGCGTGCCGTCGAGGTTCGGGCCACGGCTGGAGAAATCGGCGATCTGGTCCTGCTTGTCCACGGCCCCGACAGTGAGCGCCGCGGGGGCGCTGCCCGGCGTCCCGATCGTGTGGGGCCCGTTGCCTTCGTTGCCCGCGGCCACCACGAACAGGGCCTTGCCGGAGAGCTGGGCGACGGCCGCCTCCATCGGGTCGACACCCGGGGTGTCGGGGGAGCCCAGACTCATGTTGACGACCTGCGCGCCCTGGTCGACGGCCCACTGCATGCCGGCGACGATGTCCGAGGTTTCACCGAAGCCGTCGTCGCGCAGGACCTTGCCGTCCAGCAGCTTCGCGTCGGGCGCCACGCCCTTGTAGCGGCCGCCGGACTTCGCACCGCTCCCGGCGAGGATGGAGGCCACGTGCGTCCCGTGCCCGAAGCGGTCCTGGACGTCGGGGGACCTGCTGAAGTTCTTCTGCGCGATCTCGACGCCGGCGAGGTCCGGGTGGGTCTCGTCCACGCCCGTGTCCAGGACCGCCACCTTGATGCCCTTGCCGGTGTAGCCCGACTCCCATATGGCGGGCGCACCGATCTGCGGCACGCTCTCGGCCAGGGTGGCCCGGACTTTCGCGTCCAGCCAGACATGGGCGACGGGCCGCGCAGCGACGGCCGTACTGCTAGCCGTACGGGCCGAAGAACGGCCCGTGACGGCCGCCCACAGCGCTGGGGCACCGACCTTGGGCGCCTCGAAGGCCTCGCCGTCGAGTGCGGGCAGCTTACGGCGCTCCCGGAGGACCACGCCCGCGAACGGGTCACGGGCGGTGGCGAAGGCCCCTGCTCCGGCATCGTCCTTCCGGTAGCCGACGATCAGCGGCAGCGTGGTGCGGTGCGCGTCGTCGTACTTGTCCCTGACCAGCTGCGCGACGTCGAAGAGCCGCCGGTCGAGCACGCCGTCGGCGACCGGGCGCAGGGCATCCTGCGGGACGACGTACGTGTGGCCGGCCTCGCGCCGCACCGAGAAGCCGATCTTCTCGCGGCCCTTGCCGCGCACGAGCCGAGCGACCTGGCCGTCGGATCCGACGGTCACACGGTCGCCGGTGACCAGCGTGACGGTCGCCGGTGGCTTCGCTCCGGCATGCGCCGCGGAGCCGGCGCCGTGCGCCGACAGGCCTCCGGCCGATACCGTCGCCGTGAGCAGCGCCCCGGCCGTCAAGGCGGCAAGTGCCGCCGTTCTCGCGCGTACTGTGGATCCCACTCGCGTTCCCCCGTCTTTGTGCGCATGACCATGCGTTCTCCGCTACCACGCGCGTGGAAGGCGTTCGGTTCTCAGCGGCGCTCGCAAACCGGCGGAGGGGAGAGGATGGAGACAACCCGAAAGGTCTCGAACTGACGAGTGGTCAGCCAATGGGCCCCGGTCGGTCGATGTCAGGCCCCGCGTGAAGCGTGTGGCTCTCCAGCGCATCCCCCTGGCCGACCGTGGCTGGCCTCGTCATTACTGACATGCGCCAGTCTGTGTCGGTGCGCCCGCTTCTTTGTCGCGCAGTCCCTCCGGTCAGCTGGACCTGTTGACTTATTCATCGTGTCCATTCTGTCGTCCTGTTGGCCTTGCCCCACCCCTTGTTGTCTTTTGGGTCAATTGGGTAGCGGCCGGTGCTGTTGCTCATCAATGGCTCTCCGCATCCAGTGACTTGGTCAGGGCAGAGTCAAGCTCTTTCTTTTTTCCTCAACCTCTAGTCAAATAGCGTCACTTGAATCACACGCGTGTCGTGTATTGCGGATGTCCCTGACCAGGACCCTCTTTTCGCAGCCGGCCCGCGTCACTGGAAGGACCCCCCCACAAGTGACCAACAGACCCTGGATGTTCAGGGCGGCGGCGACCAGTGTCGCCCTTGCCATGGTGGCATTCACGTTCTCCGCCTTCGCGGTGACGCAGGCCGGCGAAGGTACATCGACGGCGGCCGTGGCCCGGTACGACGTGACGGACCACGTGAGCCGGATACCTGAGCCTGACCGCACCAAGAACAAATCGACGGCCTGGCGGGCGCACTACAACCGGGAGCACCACGAACGGCTGTATTTTGGCACCGGAAAGAAGCCCAAGTCGGTGAAGAAGCACTACAAAAGGCAGTCCTCAGGCCGCTATTGGGTCGAGCGTGTAGTCACGGATTGGGTCAAAGTCCCATACAGCGAAGCCTGTTATGGCATCAACGTCTGCGGTCGGACCAACTGCTCCAGCGTATGGAACGTGGTCAGCGACGGTCTGAACGCCTGGGCCGGCAGCCATCGCGGACGGCTCACCCCTCTTCTCGGGCACTCCGACCCGGAGAATCCAGTAATGGCGGGTCGGGTCCACGGCTCTGGGTCGCAGACTCGCGAGTGACAGACAGCTCGTCCCTCCGGAACGAGACGACTGCACGACGGCCGACTGAGCAGGCCACCAGTCCACAGCCACCCGAGCCTCGTCCCGTCCCGCTGTACGACAACGGCGACCACCGTCATCCGCGATGATGCGCGGCGCCGCCGACGGGGGCTCCCGCTCACGACGCCCCCAGTGCGTTGCACCCGACCCCGGTGGGTCACCCCCCTGCGAGAGATCGCCACGTCACAAGGAGACATACATGCCCAGTTCGCCCCTGAAGCGTCGCACCGTCATCCTCCTCGGTGCCGCGGTCGCCGTGGCAGCCGGCGCCCGAACCCCGGTGGCCGCCGCGGCGGCCTCCCCCTCGGTGCCCACTGGCGAGCCGACGCCGGTCCGGATCGTCGACGACAAGGCAACTCCCGCCACTCGCTCGCTGTTCGCGTACCTGAAGCGGCAGCAGGGCAAGGGAATCCTGTTCGGTCACCAGCACGACCTCACCTACGGCTTCACCTTCACCACTCCCGACGGCAAGGCGTCCGACACCAGGGCGGCGGTGGGCGACTACCCTGCGGTCTTCGGCTGGGACACCCTCATCCTCGACGGCGACGAACGCCCCGGCACCCAGGGCGGAACCGAAGCCGAGAACATCGCCGCACTCAGCCGGTGCATCCGGCGGGGGGACGCACGCGGCGGCATCAACACCCTCACCGCCCACATGCCGAACTTCGTCACCGGCAAGGACTTCTACGACACAACGGGCCGAGTGGTCGGCCAGATCCTTCCCGGAGGGGCGAAGCACGCGGACTTCAACGACTTCCTCGACCGCATCGCCAAGGCGGTCAAGGGTGCGCGGCGACCGGACGGCACCGCGATTCCGGTCATCTTCCGACCCTTCCACGAGAACAACGGAGGCTGGTTCTGGTGGGGCGCGGGCCACACGACCTCGGGCGAGTTCATCGAGCTGTTCCGCTACACCGTCGAGTACCTGCGCGACACCAGGGGCGTCCACAACCTGCTCTACGCCTACTCACCCAACTCGAGTTTCGGAGGCGACCCGACCGGCTACCTGAAGACCTACCCGGGCGACCGGTTCATCGACATCCTCGGCTACGACTCCTACGACGAAGCCGGACCGGCCCCCTGGCTGGACGGTCTGGTGCGGGACCTGGCGATGGTGGTCCGGCTGGCGAACGAGCGGGGCAAGGTGCCGGCCTTCACCGAGTTCGGGGAAAGCGGTACCGAGGTCCGTAACCCGCAGTGGTTCACCCAGCTGTTGCAGGCCGTCAAGGCGGACCCGCTGGCCCGTCAGATGACGTACATGCTCACCTGGGCCAACTTCGGAGGCACCAAGCGCGCTTATGTGCCGTACCCCGGCCACGCCCTGCTGCCGGACTTCGTCAAGTACCACCAGGACTCCTACACCCTGTTCGCCGCAGATCTCCGGGGGGTGTTCGCCGCCTGCACCACCGCTGTAAGGAACGTCCCGTTCATGCATATCGTGTCTCCCGCGGACCGACAGCGCGTGACGGCCTCCAAGACCACCCTCCGAGTACGCGTCACGCCCGCGCGGGCGAGCCGGGTCACCTACTCCGTGAACGGCGGACGCGCGAGACCGCTGCGCCTCGACGTCGACGGCTTCTACTCGGGCGACTGGTCGATCGACCCGGCCTTGCCGGGCAACAGCCCGGTCACCCTCACCGTGAGGTCGCGGGTGCACGGCGAGACGCTCACCGACTCGGCCGTGGTCCTTCTCGGCGAGGTCGCACCGCTGCCTGCCGGTTGGGTCGACGACTTCGAGGGATACGCCGGAGACGACGCCGCCCTGAGCGAGGCGTACACCCACACCAACTCCAACACCCTCACGCTCTCGCCCGATCACAAGTCCGCGGGCTCCTACGGACTGGCCTACACATACGACTTCACCGGATCCGAGTACACCGGCATCGGCAAGTCGGTCGTCGCGGACTGGTCCGCTTTCACGTCCCTGGCGCTGTGGCTGCGGGGCGACGGTTCCGAAAACGCCGGGGCGTTCGAGATCGTCGCTGACGGAGTCCAGTTCCAGTACCGGTTTCCGCTGGACGACACGAACGGGCAGGAGATGAGGACACCCTTCAGCGAGTTCCGGCCCGCTCCCTGGGACACCGCACACACCGAAGCGGTGCTCGACGCGGCTCGTCTGGCCAAGGTGACGGCGTTCAATCTGTACCTCGGCCGTGGCAGCGGCACGGCGACCAAGGGCGTTGTGTACATGGACAACATCAGGGCCGAATGATGCACCCGGCACGAGGTACCTCCACCCGAGCCAGCTTGCACGGGAGAGCCGAGAGCGGCGTGGCCCGCTCTCACCCAGGAGACCGGATCATCCACGACGACGTGCGGGCCAAGAGGCTGCACAACACGTGCCTGAGCTGCCCGTACGCCCGCCGGTCGACCCCGACCGCGTCCAGCCATGGTTCATGGCGAGGTGCCGCTTCCGCCCTCGCCGAACACCGGCACTTCCTGGACGTCGACGTCCGTACGAGCACGAGTCGTGGTGAGCACGAGCAGCGGCGTCGATGTGCAGATGGGTGCGCGTCATGGTGCTGGTCGGCGGGGAAGGCTCCCGGGCCCGCTGGCTCTCGTGGGCGCGGGCGGTGTCTGCGACCGAGCTTTGTCATACGGATTCACTCGTCCGAGTTGTCCTTTCCGTGGGTTCACCAGCTTTTGCATGCTGAAGTCATACAGGGAGCAGCATCCGTGCATGGAGAATCCTGCATGCGACGGAACGCCGTCGGCGGAGGGGATTTTGTCTGGACCTGAGGTCGTCTTTACGGCGGACTTCGCGTCTACCCGTCAATGGGTGGCAGGGCGTTCGTGGGCATATCCGAACGGCGGACCGGTCAATCCCGGCGACAACAAACTGGATCACCTGACGGCGGACCCCGCGTACAGCCGCTCGGGCACCTTCCGTGCCACCCTCCGCAGGGACGGCCGGTGGGACACGGGCCTGCTCACCACGGAGGGGAGCGAGGAGGCCTTCACCGTTCGCGCGGGGGATGTGCTCGAGGCGCGGGTCAGACTGCCGTACGAGACCGGGGCCTGGCCGGCCATCTGGACTTGGCGGGACGGCGACCAGGAGATCGATGTCTTCGAGTACCATCCCGACAACCCCGACCTCCTGGAGCTGACCAACCACGTCCGCGGCGGCAACCTCTACTACCGCGATGCCGCTGTCGGCCCGGGCGCGTGGGTCGACCTTCGCGTTGAGTTCGGGCCGAGGTCGGTGATCTGGTGGGTGAACGGCAGCCGGGTGTTCGCCGACCGCCGAGGCGTGGGGCGCGCCTGGCACGCCTACCTCATCGTCAACCTTTCGGTGTCCGCGGGCCGCTATCACCCGCCACCGGCTCCCCAGGTCAAGGAGATGTCGTACGAGGTCCAGCACCTCGTGGTGCGGCGGCCAGCCGCGCTTTTGGAGGCTGTGTCCGACGAGTCCGAGGCGGTGGCCGACAGCGACGGACCGTGAGCCTGTAGGCGACGGCGATGTCACAGAAACACGAGGAGAAGGGGCACTTCGTGGAGCACGAGATCGACGACTTCCCGCTCGGGCGGGGCGAGGTCTGTGTCAACCACGAGTGCGAGGGGGAACGGTGCCGCTGGGCAAGCTCTCCCGGCCGGCGGCTTGCCTCCCGGTATCCCAGGGACTCTACGAAACGGGGCGCAGCTCAGGCTGCCCCGGGTCCCGTGTCGTACGGTCTGAGGTCGCGGTCGCCCAGCGTCCGCGACGGATCTCACCGATCCCGGCGGTGCCGCCGGTACGGCCGGGATCGGTGAGATCCGATACCGGGTATCAGGCGGTGACGAGTTCCTGCTCGCGGTCCGGCGTTTTGACCTTGGGCTTCTTGTTCGGCAGCGAGAGCCGGAAGACCTTGTGCCACGCGGAGAACACCTGCTTGGGCAGCGGGCCGGTGACGTACTCCAGCTCGTATTTCTCGAACAGCGCGCGCACCTTCACCGCGACCTCGGCGTACCGGTTGCTCGGCAGGTCGGGGAAGAGGTGGTGCTCGATCTGGTGCGACAGGTTGCCGGTCATGAAGTGCATGGCCTTGCTGCCGCTGATGTTCGCCGAGCCCATCATCTGGCGCAGGTACCACTGGCCGCGCGTCTCGCCCTTGATCGAGTGGCGCTCGAAGACCTGTACGCCCTCGGGGAAGTGCCCGCACATGATCACCGAGTGGGTCCAGATGTTGCGGACCAGGTTCGCGGTGAACGTGGCGGCGAGCGTGGTGAGGAACGACGGGCCCGACAGCAGCGGGTGGATCACGTAGTCCTTGAGCACCTGCTTGCGGATCTTGCGGCCCACGGCCTTGGCCCGTGCGCGGAACTCCGGGTTGTTGCGGCGGCGTTTGTGCAGGTTCTTGGCGAGCTCCAGGTCGTACGCTGCGATGCCGTACTCGAAGAAGCAGGCGTTGAGGAAGTTCCACAGCGGCTGGCCGAGGTGGAACGGGTGCCACTTCTGGTCCTCGTCGACGCGCATGATGCCGTAGCCGAGGTCGTTGTCCTTGCCGATCACGTTGGTGTACGTGTGGTGCAGCTCGTTGTGCGAGTGCTTCCACTGCTCGGACGGCGAGGCGTGATCCCACTCCCAGGTGGTGGAGTGGATCTTAGGGTCCCGCATCCAGTCCCACTGGCCGTGCAGGATGTTGTGGCCGATCTCCATGTTGTCCATGATCTTCGCCACGGACAGTCCGGCGGTGCCGAGCAGCCACGCGGGCGGGAAGATCGAGAACAGCAGCACGCCCCTGCTGACCAGCTCGAGCTTGCGCTGCGCCGAGATGACCTTACGGATGTAGGCGGCGTCTTTCTCGCCGCGGCCGGCGATCACCTCGTCGCGGATCGCGTCCAGCTCGCGGCCCAGCTCCTCGATCTGCTCCGCGGTCAGGTGGGCGGTGGGGTCGATGGCGGTCAAGGTGCTCCTACCGTTCGATGTCGCAGGGGCCCGCCGCGGCGGACACGCAGGTCTGGATGAGGACGCCCGGCTCGGCCTCGGTGATCTCGCCGGTGCGCAGGTCGCGGACGGCGCCCGCCTTGAGCGGCGTGACGCAGCCGAAGCAGATGCCCATGCGGCACCCGGAGGGCATGAGCACGCCGGCCTCCTCGCCGATGTCCAGCAACGGCGTGGCGCCGTCCGCGTCGACGGTCTTGCCGGTGGCGCTGAACGTGACCTCGCCGCCGTCGCCGGCGACGACGATGCTGGGGCGGAAGCGTTCGGTGTGCAGGCGCTCTTGGATGCCGTGCTCGGTCCAGTGCTCTTCGGCGGCGTCGAGCAGGCCCGCGGGCCCGCAGGCCCAGGTCTCGCGCTCGGCCCAGTCGGGCACGAGTTCGTCGAGGCGGGCGATGTCGAGCTGGCCGTCTGTGTCGGTGTGCACCTCGGTGAGCCGCAGCTTCTTGTCCGAGACCAGGTCGTGCAGTTCGTTGCGGAAGATCACGTCCTGCGGCTGTGGCGCGCAGTGGACCATGACGACGTCGTCGAACTCGGTGTCGCGCAGCATGCCCATCACGGGAGTGATGCCGCTGCCGGCCGTCAGGTAGAGCACCTTGGCGGGCTTGGCCTGCGGCAGCACGAAGTCACCGGTCGGCTGGTCGAGCTGGATCAGCGTGCCCGGTTTCGCCCTGCGGACCAGGTGATTGCTGACCTTGCCGTCCGGGATCGCCTTCACGGTGATCGTGACGCGGCCGTCCTGGCGGTTTGTCGGCGAGGTGATGGAGTAGGCGCGCCACAGGCGCACCCCGTCGATGTCGACCCCGATCCGCACGTACTGACCGGCGGTGTGGCCGCGCCAGCCCCGTCCCGGCCTGATCACGATCGTCGCGGCGTCACCCGTCTCGGGGTGCACGGCCTCGATGCGTCCACGCAGGTCAGCGCCCGCACGCAGCGGGCTGACCAGGTCGAGGTAGTCCGACGGCAGCAGCGGCGTCGTGACCATCTCCAGCAGTTTCCACGCCCTGCTGCGGAGGGCTGTACTCGTCATGGCTCCAGCTTGCTGCGCCTCAGGGGGTAAAGTCCTGACCGCAGGACGTAAATTTGGCCGGCTGAATTGTTCGCAGGGAACAAAAACATGAGCTATGCAATCCGGAGGGCCGGTGAACTGGCCCTGGATGAGACGACGGTCACCGTACTGCGGGCCGCGCTGAGGGCCACGGCCGACGAGGTCGTCGAGGCGATCATCGACGAGGTCCCTCCCTACGCCAACGCCCTTTCGGGTCGCATGGGCGCCACCATCCGCCGAGCCGTCCGCACCGCCCTGGGGCACTACCTGGACCTCGCGAGCGGGAAGGCCACAGGAGGCGACGCCGGTGACGCAGCCTACGAGCTGGGCCGCGGCGAGGTGCGCGACGGCCGTTCGATGGACGCTCTGCTCAGCGCCTACCGCGTCGGCGCCCGCGTGGCCTGGCGATGCCTGGCAGCAGGTGCGGTACCCGCAGGTCTGCCCGCCGCCGAGGTCGCCAAGTTCGCCGAGCTGACCTTCGCCTACATCGACGAGCTCTCCGCCGCGAGCGCCGCAGGCCACGCCGACGAACTGGTCGCCCGGGGCAGGGACCAGGAGCGCCACCTGGAACACCTGGCCCGCGACCTCCTCTCCGGCGCGAGCCCGGACGTGCTGCTGGCCTCTGTTCAACGGGCCGGGTGGCAGCCTCCGGTTTCGCTGACCGCGGTCCTGCTGCCCGCCGCCCAGGCCCGGCCTGCCTACCGCGCGCTCGACCCGAGCACTCTCGTCCTCGACGATCTGCCGGACGCCACCGGTGTGCTGCTCGTCCCCGATGCCGACCGATCACATCTCTTGCGGCAGCTGACCGACCGCACCGCCGTGGTCGGCCCGGCCCGGCCATGGACTCGTGCGTCCGCCTCGTACGCACGAGCCGTACGCGCGCGCTTGCTCTCCTCTGATATTCGCGACACCGAGGACCACCTGCCCGAGCTGGTGCTGAGCGCCGACGCGGACGCGTTCGCAGACCTGCGTGCCCGAGCCCTCGCACCGTTGCGGACCTTGCCTGTCGCGACCGCACGGCGGCTGGAGGAGACGTTGCGGGCGTGGCTGCTGCACCAGGGCAGGCGGGACGAGGTGGCGGCGGCGTTGTTCGTCCATCCCCAGACAGTCCGGTACCGGATGTCGCAGCTGCGGGAGCTGTTTCCGGATCTCGCATCGCCAGACCGGGTCCTTGAACTGACGCTGGCAGTCGGTCTTCGGGTCAGCTGACGCGTACGTCGGCCGTCCACGACCGCGTCCGCGAGCGGTCCAGGAATCGTGCCTCGTTCTCGGTGCCATCAGCTGGCTCATGCGGCCCGGGGAAGAGCGGTATGAGCCAAGCTGAGACCGGGGGTTGATGTGAAGACCGGACAGGGCCTCGTCAAGCCCGTCGGGGCACTGTCTCTGAGAGGCGCGGTGGCGGATATGGCTCGACTGGATCCGGTGGACGATGCGCACCGGCCCGCTCGTCGACGCGCTCATCGAGCATCTGGTCGGTGATCTGGGTCGCTATGCCCAGGAAAACAGCTTTTATGTCGTCGTGGAGGGCGCTGTCCCGGCACGAGCTGCCCCACAGGCGCGCGGCGGGCTGCAGCTGGGTGACCGGCGGGGCGGCCAGGCCGGGTCACCAGGGGCGGGGGGCCGGGCCGCTCGCGCCGGGGACCACCGTGGTTCTGCGACGGCCCCGTGCCTCCCTTCCGACAGGTCAGCCGGAGGACCGACCGGGCCGGCCTGGCACACCGCGTGAGGGATGATGGCGATGGAATGACGGAACGTGAGGTCAGGAGCTTCCATGGCGAAGAGGGTTCACCGACCCCGTGAGGACGCGGAGTTCAATTTCATCGTCGGGATGAGCGGAGTTCCGGTCCTCGCATACTTCACCGGGACATGGCCCAAGGCAATCGAGCCCTGCCGGGTGATGGACCTCGTCGTGGGTGGCATCGCCGACGACTACACGGGCCGCCTGACGGCCGTCCGCACCGACATCACGCGTTGTCCGGCCGCAACCGAGCGATACGGGATCACCGGAGCCCCGTCCTACGTCCTGCTGAAGGAGGGAGAGGCGGTGGCGCACGCCACGGGGCCTATGACCATCGCCGAGGTACGGAAGTTCCTGGACGGCCACCTCTGAGCGGCCGCTGCGGCACGAGGCCGCGACGCCCGTCACGTCTCGTCTATGGGAACTGCGCCGCTTGAGACACCTTGGGGCTGAGACACCCCCACAGGTCACAAAACGCCGTCGAGTACGACGTCCTCACCGATCACCGAGGCGGCCTCGGTGATCTCCGGGAAGCCGGGAGCTGCCTACACATCGCGGGGACAGGACAGCTCCTCCGAGCTACGTACAGAGAGTCACCGGCGACTCGCTCGCAGGCTGTCGTGCTCCGTCACAACAACAGAGAGGCCGGTTGTGACCTCCAGCGGTAGATGGCCAGAGACGCCGGGAAGTCCGCTGGTGAGCGGTCGGCGCTCAACGTTGGTTGGCCACCTCGCTCAGCGATGGTTGGCCATCGCGGTCTCAGTGAAGGAACTCGCGGGCGCCGCGGAGCCTGGTCTGCAGCCGCTCCTGTGTTGCGCTGCTGTCGAGGCGTACATCGAGGGCCCCGGGCAGGGAGGTGTCGGCTCGTCGCGCGGCGGGCAGCCGCGCGCCGTCAATACCTTCGCGCCGGGCGATCAGCGCACCGAGGTCGTGGCGACTGAGGGCGTCCGGCCCCGCGAGGTGGAACACCCCAGCCGCGTCGGACAGTGCGATCTCCCACAAGGCGGCGGCCAGGTCGTCGACATGTACCGGGCAGCGGATGTCGTCGGTGAACAGGACCCCGTCGCGGGTACCGGCCGCCAAGGCGTGCACCATGCGCTCGTGCTCGGACCGGCCGTGTCCGATGATCAGTGAAGTCCGGGCGACGGCGGCGTAAGGCGTCAGCAGACGCACCGCGGTCTCGGCAGCGGCTTTCGCGGCGCCGTAGGGGGTGACCGGGTCGGGCAGGCAGTTCTCGTCGTACAGGACGCGCGCCACGCCAGAGAACACCGCGTCGCTGGAGACGTGGACCAGGCGGCAGCCCTGCTCGGCGGCGGCCAGCGCCACGCGGATGGCGCCATCGGCGGTGACGGCCCAGTCGGCACCGCCGCTCGACGCGTTGACCACGACCGACGGGGCCACGTCGGCGATCACGCTGGCGATGCGCTCAGGGTCCCGGGTGTCGAGCGGATGCCAGGTGACACCCGAGGCTCTGCCGGGCCGGGATGCGAACGTCGCGGACGTCTCCTGCCCGGCCGCGACGGCCTGCCGGACCAGTTCGGCGCCCAGGAAGCCACTGCCCCCGATGATCAGGACCGTCATGGACCGACACGGTAGCGAACGCGCAATCGGGCAGGGACACGCGACGACTGACGAACACTCATATCCCGATCAAGTCGCAGGGGCCACAGGACTCGTTCCGGTGGGGCCGGAGAAGTCGTTCACAGCCAGAGGTGGTCAATGACGCGACTGGCTGCGGACTTCGACACACCGAACAGTGGCGCCAATTGCCGCAACGTCAGGTTGGTCCGTCAGTACGCGGCGACCAGCAGCACACGGTCCGCCAGCGACAGCCTCCACGGCCGTCCGCGCCCCGGAGCGTCGGCACCCTCCCTACGCAGCTGGGTCACCAGCTTGTTCAAGGCGCGCGGGCTCAGCCCAGTGAACGGGGCTATCCAGGACGGCTCCGCTGCCGTGATCACATCAGCCATCCGCAGATCATTTCAGTTGCCGACACCCCTCCCCACGATTGATCCTGGGCACCGAGCGAGCAAGGGGGACAAGGTGGGACTGATGCTCTTCCCAGGCGACGACGACGTGGCGAGCCCCGACATCTCCTGGTCCTACACCGGCTTCAGCATGTTCAGGAAGTGGTTGGCCCACGCCGAGGGACTCAGGCTCGCTGAGATGGACGGCTTCGGTGGAGATCGTCAGTGGTGCAGCGTCTCCACCGCGCTGGCGCCACTGCTCAACCATCCAGACGACGATGGCCCCGACCTCACGCCCACTCAATGCGCGGCCATGTTGCCCCGGCTGGAGGCAATTCTCGACCAACGTCAGGCTGACGACAGCGATCCCGTCCTCCGGCGGCGCATCGAAGACGTCAGTCAGCTGATCACTGTCCTGAGGTTCTGTGTGGACAAGGACGTTGAGCTCATCTTCGGCTAACCAGGAGAGCGTGGAGCGACCCGTCGTCGAGGAGAAGACCCGCGGTTACGGGACAGCTTTTAGGGTTTTTCGTTTGAACAGGCCTGATCAGGGTGCGGTGCCAGACCCGGCGAGCCCGGTACGTCGAACCCCCGCGAGCCCGGCGTGTCCAACGAGAGGCCCTGGGACCGGGGCGGAACGGCGTGGCGCGGCCAGGGGCGGCCCGTGCGCCGCGTGCGGACGGGCCGGGCGCCGTCGAAAGGCGCTGCCTCACGTGAACCCTTGACGCTGAACCGTTTCATTGCTTCTCTCGAAAGGCTGCTTCTGGGAGCGCTCCCACCCCACGCCGAAAGGGACCCCTGTGCAGACCACCCCCCACGCCACCTCCTTACGCTGCCTCGCCCGTACCCTCCCTGCGCTCGTCACGGCCGTTCTCGTCGCCTGCCTGCTGTCCTGGGCGGGGAGCTTTCCCGCCCAGGCCGCGCCAGGTGACGGCTCGGTCTCCGACCCCAACATCGTCTACGTCGGGCGCTGGGACACCAGCGCCGGCACGGCGGCGGTGCCCTCCTGGACCGGCGCCTATCTGCAGACCGCCTTCACCGGCACCACGGTAAAGGTCAAGGCGAGAGACGCCGTCAACCTGTACGCCAGCATCGACGGCGGCCCCGACGTCTTCCACCCCGGCGTGCGCGGCACGGTGGACCTCACTCCCCAGCCGTTGTCCGCCGGCACCCACACCCTGCGCATTTCGTACCGCTCCGGCGACACCGTCTTCCAGGGCCTGGTGCTGGACCCCGGTGCGCGCACGGTCGCGCCGAACGCCCCGTCCCGGCTCGTCGAGTTCGTCGGCGACTCCATCACCGCCGGCGCGCTCACGGACCGGCTCGCACTGGACTCGTACGCCTGGAAGACCGGCGAGCAACTGGGGGCGCGCCACACCCAGATCGCCCGGTCCGGCTACTGCCTCGTCGCCCAGTCCGGATGCACGGGCCTGAGCACGCAGTTCTTCAGGACGGCGAGCACGGGCAGCCAGAACTGGGACTTCTCCCGCTACCGGGCGGACGCCGTCGTCATCAACCTGGGGACCAATGACATCGGCCACGGAGTGACCGGCGCCTCCTTCCAGTCGGCCTACACCAAGCTCCTCGCCGACCTGCGCGCCACCTACCCGAACGCGCAGCTCTTCGCTGTGCAGACGCTCAAGAAGCGCTACGTCACCGAGACCAGGGCGGCCGTCACCGCCCGCACCAACGCCGGTGACAGCAGGGTGCACTACGTCGACACCACGGGCTGGCTGACCGACGGCACCGACTACGAGGACGGCAACGGGCATCCCGACGAGGCGGGCCACACCAAGTTCGCGAACCGCCTCGCCCCCGTCATCGCCGCCCGACTCGGCAACCCCGTGTCCACCCTGGCGGCCGCTCCCGGCCAACCCGGCGACCCGAACATCAAGTTCGTGGGCCGCTGGGACACCAAGACCTCCGCCAATGCCTACACCCCGTACTGGGCGGGCGCCTACTACAGGGTCGGCTTCACCGGCCGGACCGTCCAGCTCAAGCAGCGCGGGACGATCGACTTCTGGGCGAGGGTCGACAACGGCCCGGTGAAGTTCTACGACGACGTCAAGGGAACGGTGAACCTGACCCCCTCCCCGCTGTCCGCCGGCAACCACACCCTCCAGGTCAACTACCAGGTGGTCGCCGGTTCCTACCGGGGTGACGCCGTCTTCCAGGGACTGGTCCTCGACAGTGGCGCCACGACGTTCGCACCGCAGGCGCCCGGCAAGCTGATCGAGTTCGTCGGCGACTCGATCACGGTGGGGACGACGTCGTCGCAGAACGCCCGCACCGCGTACGGCTGGCTGATCGGGGAACGGCTCGGCACCGAGCACACCCAGATCGCCCAGGGCGGCGCCTGTCTGGTCGCCGCGGCGGACGGATGCGTCGGCCTGGAGCGGCAGTTCACCAAGCTCAACCCGAACGCGGCCACCCCCGACTGGGACTTCTCCCGCTACCAGGCGAACGCGGTCGTCATCAACCTCGGCACCAACGACGTGGGCCACGGAGTCAGTTCCGCGCAGTTCCAGGCGGCGTACACCAGCCTGCTGCGCAAGGCCCGCGCCGCGTACCCACAGGCGTGGATCTTCGCATTGGAGACCTTCCGCGGCCGGTACGTCCCGCAGACCCAGGCGGCGGTCAAGGCGGCCGTCGACGGCGGCGACTCCCGGGTCTCCTTCGTCGACACCACCGGCTGGCTGGGTTCGGGCGACCTGACGGACTCGGTCCACCCCAACGACCAGGGGCATCGCGTCATCGCGGACCGGCTGGCACCGGTCATCGCGGCACGGATCGGTATGTGAGGGAGGGCCGGGGCCGCCGGACCGCGACGCGCAGGCGGGCACCTCCGCTGCCCTGCGCGGGCGCCCGGCCCCGGCCCCGACACCACCATCGGTGACCGCCGAAGGACGCAACCGGCGCCCTGAAAGGATCGGTGGGGATGATCTCTACCTCGTCGAAGAGCAGCTCCAACGCCTCGTGTCCGTGACGCCTGCGGAACTCGATCTCGGCTGTCGTTACAGGCAGGGTCCACAGGATGCGGGCGTGGCCCTCGCGAACGGGACAGTGCGGCCGGCCCCATCTCGGGCCGCGCCTCGAGCGCAGCACCACCTGCTCCGCGTTGACGGAGACCAGTGCCCTGATCAAGGCGTTGCGGACGTCGGTCAGCGGCTGGTCGGCGTAGGCGTCCCAGAACCGGCCTGTAACCATGGCGGTCATGAAGCGAGTCGTGATCCTGGGGCGTGGCGGTTCAGGGAAGTCAACCCTCGCGGCCCGCCTGGGCGCAATCACCGGGTTTCCCGTCATCGAGCTGGACAAGCACTTCTGGCGATCCGGCCTTGAAGTGACACCTCCCGATCAGTGGGCCGCCGTACAACGTGAACTCGTCCGAGACGAGGCTTGGATCATGGATGGCGACCTCGGGCCCTACGACGTCCCCGACGTCCGGCTCCAAGCGGCGGACACCGTCATCCTGCTGGACTTTTCGTTCTGGCGCTGCGCCTGGCGAGCGATCCGACGCTCTCGGGAACGCGGCGACTTCTGGCGGTGGGTATGGGCCTACCGACGCCGAAGCCGACCGCTCCTTCTCGCGGCGATCACGACCCACGCCGGTGATGCGAACCTGCACGTGATTCGGAATCCGCACGCGCTGAGACGCTTCATAGCGCACGTCACGACCGGCCAGGCCTCCGGCCGACCGTAGGTCCATCCATAGCGGCTACACCGCGCAACCTCGGGCAGGGAGTCCAGTTACTCCGCGCGCATGCCTTGGCGCCGGGCGACATCTGCGGGCAGACCGGCAGGTCAGCCTGATGCTGGTCGACCTGCCGACCGCGAGCGACACATCCTCTTGGTGGAGATCACTATCGTGACCACCGCCTTGGAGGCCCTGCTCGTCCAACGGCAGCTTCCTCGGGACCGGCAGGCAGCTGCATCATGCCGTCCGCGGAGAAGATCCGAGCCGTAGACTTGATCTTTATGAGTGCCACCTCACGGCGAGTCCCCGGGGAAAAGACCCTGGGGCCGTTGATGCGCTGCTACGGATATCGCTTCACTCGGGCCGGAACGGTTAAGGGAGCCGAGCCATCCGGCGATCCCGCAGACGTTGCCGCAGCTCACCGTGCGGGGTGGCCGGTGCACGAACGCGAGCAGTGGGCTGCGCCTGAGATCGTCGAGCGGGCTGTCTCAGCGGCCGCGGCACTGCACGAGGACATGGTGCTCCCGGCGTTCGTCGCCGGGTTGGGCTCCGCCCCGCGCGGGCGGCAGACGGTGATCTCCTACGGATGGGCGCGCTTCCTCAACACGGCTCCGCGAGACGAAGACGGTGTCCCTGATTGCGGTTTGAGGCCGGTGTCCGAGGTCGACGTCACAGAAGTGCTGCTGCGTCTCGCACTCGGCTGGGCGTGGAACGAGATGCCGGAGCACTATCTGCCGGACCTGGAAGCCGCCGTAACAGAAGGGCTGCCTCGGCCGGAAGAGGACGACCGCGAGCGGATGCACGCGTTGCTCGGTCTCATCCGCTCAGCGCCGGCGGGGATGAGACCGAGCGAGTTGGAGAAGGAGGTCGCGCGGGCGAAGATCGTGCCGGGTACTGACAAGTATCAGCGGTACGGCATCCTCATCGGACTTGCCGAGATTGGGGTGCTTCCCAGCCCGGTCCTGCCGCCGATGTGGGACCGGTTCATCCCCACCACCGAGAGGCACATTGCGTCCCGCAGGCTACGCGGCGCACCACGCTCGGACATCACGGTGCCACTCGCAGGATGGCGTGGAGGTGTCGACGAACGACGGGCCTCATGGCTGCTGGACACTTGACAACAGCGGGACGTCGTCAGGAGCGTCGTGAGCACCACCAGGACCGCCGGCGTCGCGTCAGCGGCGGGCGTCCCTGGGCGCCAGCAGACTGGTGACCTCGGCAAACGAGGGCCCTCTGATGCGATGAAGCAGTTGGCCCGCTACTGGGAGAGGACCCGCGAGTCCGGCGACCCGAAGGTCTCCCCGGCGATCGACGCGCTCAACGAGGTCCTCCACATGGGCCGCCAGGTCCGCATGCACGTGCTCCTGGTCGCCCAGTCCGCCACCGCCCGCGCCCTCGGCGGCCCGGAGGTCCGCGAGCAGTTCGCCACCCGCATCCTCGCCCGCTACAGCATGAACGCCTGGCGCATGCTCGCCCCGAGGTCCACCCCGCGCCGAAGTCCACCAAGCAACCGGACCGCGCCCAGGTCGTCAGCGGCGGCACTGCGAGCGAAACGCAGGTGCTGTTCTTCACCGAGGCCGAGCCCGCGATTGGGCCACCACCGGGCCGCAGCCCACCGCGAACACGAAGACGTGGTCGGCGGTCCCGCCCCAACCCGCCCCCGTACACGCCGACCGGACGCGCGCCCGGTCGACGCCGCCCTCCGGGGGAGACGACAGCAGTATTCCGCCATCGCTCCACCCCTCTGTGCCACCCGGTGCCTCCACAGAACTCCAGGAAGGCCCGTCGGCTGGACTCGTAGCTCCTGGCCGGCGCACACCCCGAGGCCGCCGCCCCACAGGCCGCTGGACTTGGCCCCAGCATCCGGCCCGATACCGCCACCGGGCGGCCGACACCGGCCCGCCCCGACATCAGCAAGGCTCGTCTCGGCAACCGGGCCGGGCTCAAACCCGAGGCGCGGCTGGTGCTGCCTACCGACCCCTTCACGGCCGACCTCTCAACGGTCAGCAGTGGCGGGCTGGGACTGCGACTCGTCGGGGGGCATGGCTACCAAGCCTTCGACGCGGATGGGGAAGACGCTGTACAGCCGAGCGCGGCCCCGAACCGCGGAAAGTTGAGCTCGACCAGATCGCGGTAGCCGATGAGAGCGTCGCGGAGCACGTCGGCGGTGATGGACCGGGTGAGCGCGGGGGAGTAGGTCTGCCAGCAGAAGCGGGGAGGGGGACTCATCCGGTCGGCGGGCGGCCTGGGGCTGGCGAGGGTGTCCCCCTGAACGTGGTGCAGATGCGTGCTGAGCCAGCGGACATCGTTGGAGTCGACCTTGCGGCCGCCCCACTGCCACGATGCCCGCACGTAGGTTGCGGACTGGTCCCTCAGGATGTCGAGCTCGGCCTGCAGATCGCTGAGACGGATGTGCCGGCCGACCCGCGAGTAGTACCCCTTGGCCATGATCTGCCGGGCGAGGGACCATGCGCGTTCGGTGGCGAGAGGTGACGTGGGTGCCACGGGCAGGGTGGGCTGCCGCAGCCGGTCGGCCAGAGCCTGGCGCAGCTGGGAGCGGGCCCGCTCCCAGCAGGCCAGGCGTCCGTGCGGAGCGGGAAAGCTCGTCCGGTGGTGGAACTGGGTCAGGGGATTGGGCAAAGACGCGATGTCGGCCCACGTGATGAGGTCTTCGTCCAGGACGCCGGGCCGTGCCTGTGCGACGGTCAGCCAGTCTTGGCCCGGGTATGGACTCCACCGACTTCCACGACGACCTTGCCCAGCCCCACCGCACTGGGCGAATTCCAGGGCTCGCCTCCCTGACCGGCGTAGACGATCTCGTCTCGCTGGGCGGAGGCACGGGGTGGGCGACCTTGCTGTGGATTTGGCGACGACGCCGCCGCCCACTGAGACTCGGACCGGTCAGCCCAGCCCGCACGCCTTCCCTACGGCTGCGGTGATGCGGATGGTCAAGACGAACGCGACGAACTTGGGGCGGCTGCCGCGGCGATCCCGACTCCGGTGGGCCCGGCGGACCGTGCACCGGTGGAGGACTGACCTCGACCTCCTCGAAGCATCCGATCCCCTCAACCACCTGGTTCTCCTGGGCGGTTGAGGGGATTGCTTTGCTGGATCATTGCCGCCTGTGTACTCCAGAGTTCAAACAGCTGCTGTGTGATCACTGCTATGAACCTGAGCCACCCCCCAACGGGCGTACGGGCGGCCGTCCTTGCCGCCTGCGCCCTGCTCCTGGTCGCGGGCCGCGCCGATGCCGCCTCGCCCGCCCACCCCCACGACCACCTCAGATCGGGCCCGGTCGACCCTGCGAGGACCACCGCGGTCACCGCCCTGACCGCCCAGGACGACGACGACGGTGACGGCACCGACCGCGACGACCCGACGGCCGGGTTCGCCCAGCAGGCCCGCATGAAGACGGCCCCTGGCGCCTCGATCGGACCCGGCGCGCTGACCAACGCCTACGCGCAGGCAGGGAAACTGCCGACCGTGCCGACCCGGTGGTCGGAGGTCACGAACGTCCCCCTCCAGCAGGAGGACAAGGAGTACGCCGACCCCGTCGCCTCGAACTTCGGTTCCGGTTTCGGCCTCGTCAGTGGTCGGGTCTCCTCGCTCGCCGTCGACGGGCACACCGTGTACGAGGGCGCCGCCGACGGCGGCCTGTGGCGCTCGGACGACGAGGGGCGACACTGGAAGCCCCTGTCCGACCAGCAGCAGACCCTCGCCATGGGCGCCCTGGCCGTGAACCCCGCCGACCACTCCCTGTGGATAGGCACCGGCGAGCCCAGCAACTCCGGCGACTCCTACACCGGTCTCGGCATCTACCGCTCCACCGACCGGGGCAGCACCTGGAAGCAGGTGGGCAGGCGGATCGACGGCAGCATCGTCCCCCGCATCACCTTCGACGGCCGGGGGAACGTCTACGCGGCCACCAACGAGGGCGTCCTGCGCCGCGCCGCCGACGACATCACCGCCGACTGGACGGTCGCCCTCGCCCCCGGCGACCCGGACACCAGCTGGTCCTCGGCCGCCACCGACGTCGCCGTACGCCCTGGGACCGGTGGACGGCAGGTGACCGCCGTGATCGCGCGTCAGTTCGTCGCCGCGGGCGACGCGAACGGCGTCTACGAGTCCGACGACTCCGGAAAACCCGGCACCTGGCGCAAGGTCACGGTGACCGGCGACCTGGCAGACGTCACCCCGGGACGGTCGACCCTGTCGTACTCGGCCGACGGCCGTGAACTCTTCGCACTCGTAGGCGACGCCACGAACGGCAGCAGCGACGGCGACGTCTTCCGTTCGGCCACCGGTGACGCGGCCGGGCCCTGGACGACGGTCGCCGACGAGGACGTCCTCAAGGCATCGGGCGCGCAGAACAGCGACGCGGCCGGCGCCGCCTGGTACAACCAGTACGTCGCCGTGGACCCCGCCGACCCCGACCACGTATACGCGGGCTTCTCCGAGGTGTTCGAGAGCTGGGACGCCGGGAAGACCTGGGCGACCATAGGCCCGTACTGGAACTACGGCCTGAAGTGCTACACCGACGGTCTGATAGCGGGCGGTTGCCCGATGACCACCCACGCCGACCAGCACGCCATCGCCTTCGGCCCCGGCCACCGCGTCTACTTCGGCAACGACGGCGGCGTCTACGAGCGCTCGGCGACCCTGCGTCCGGACCCCGAGCTGCCCTCGAAGGGCTGGACCAACCTCAACCAGGACCTGCGCACCCTCCAGTACTACGACGCCGCCTACGGGACCGACCCGGCGACCGGCGCTCTGTCCACCTGGGGCGGCACCCAGGACAACGGCAACGTGCTGAGCCTGCCCGGCGCCCGGGAGCTGTACCAGCCCTCGGGGGGCGACGGCGGTTTCGTCCTCGTCGACCCGGCCGACGCCGACCGCGCCGTCAACGAGTACGTCGACCTGGACATGGAGCTGACCACCAACGGCGGCCGCTCCGACGGCACCACGCCTTCCTTCACCGGCATCTCCCCAGCCTGCGACTGGAACGCCGACCTCAAGGGCTGCGACCCGGGCCCCGAGTTCATCGCCCCCTACACCTCCGACACTGCCGACGTGAACCACTGGGTCGCGGGCGGCCGTTACGTGTGGGACAACGCCGGCAAGGGCTGGGACACCCGCTGCACCGCCGACTCCTGTGACTGGACCGCCGTGCACGACACCGGCGAGAACCACTCCGTCACCGCCCTCGGCGTGAATGGCCCCGTGACGTACGCGGGCTGGGAGGACTGGAGCGGCGAGCAGTACGCCAGCGGCATCGACACCGACGCGGGCGGCACCTGGCACCGGCTCACCGCGCCGCTGCCGAACCGGTACGTCACCTCGCTCACCGTCGACCCGCACGACGCCCGCCATGTCTGGGCCACCTACGGCGGTTTCACCCGCTCCTACGTCTCCGGCGCGGGCGAGGGCCACGTCTTCGAGAGCACCGACGGCGGCACCACCTGGACCGACCGCACCGGCGACCTGCCGGACGCGCCGGCCGGGGCGCTCGCCCTGTGGCACGGCCACGTGGTCGTCGGCACGGACGTCGGCGTCTTCGCCGCCGCGCCCACCGCGACCGGCTCGTACACCTGGTACCGCCTCGGCGGCGCACTGCCCCACGCCGGAATCGTCTCCCTGGACGTCTCACCCGACGGCGGACACCTCCTGGTGGCGACACACGGACGCGGACTCTGGTCCGCGCAGGCACCGCTGTAACGGTTCGGGGGCGGACATCCGGTTACGGGATGCCCGCCCCCGACCGCCGTCCTAAGGACGATGCACTGAGGGCTATCGGTCGATGTCATCCCCGCGGGTATCGCGCTGGATCCAGCACTGTCGGCCGAACGCCTCCCGGATCTCCTCCGCCAAGCCCGGATCGCGGACATCGGGCCAGGCCCGCGGATCCAGCCGCGCGACCTTCACGAGCGCCATCACCTCCTGCCGGGCCCGGTCGTCCGGCAGCTGCGCCATGACCTCCATCGCGAGCTCCTCCACCACTTCGCCGTACCGCATTGCGCACACCCCCGTGTGATCCACTCGGGCAGCAGCGTACGGAGGAACCGCCGGTCCCGTTGCGGCCTGTGGATAACCCGGATCGGGCATGGTCCAGGCGCCCGTACGTCGACCGCAGTCCAGTTGGCCCTTGGGCATCGCAGTTGGCCGCCCAGCGTCTTTACAGACGTCATGGGTCCAGAGCGGTCCAGCTGCAATGGATGGTGCTGGGCTCCCCGAGGCGCAGCGGGCCGACAGGACCCGGGTACTGTCGCCGGGCAACCGTGGCAGAGGGGAATCCACCTGTGAACCTGGGCATCGTCGGGCAGGCGGCCGGGCTGTTCGCCGTCACCAACATCGACGACATCCTGGTCCTGTCCCTGTTCTTCGCCCAGGGCGCCCGGCACCCCAGGTCCGCCCGCCGGATCGTCCTCGGCCAGTACCTCGGCTTCGTCGCCATCCTCGCTGTCGCTGTCGCCGCCGCTTTCGGCGCCACCTTCCTGCCGGAATCAGCCATCCCCTACCTCGGGCTGCTGCCCCTCGCCCTTGGGCTGAAGGCGGCCTGGCAGGCGTGGAAGCACCGCGACGACGAAGTCGACGAGCAGCAGACGACCGAGGGCGGGGGCCCGAAGGCCCTCGAGGTCGCCGCCGTCACCTTCGCCAACGGCGGCGACAACATCGGCGTCTACGTTCCGGTCTTCGCCACTGCCGGCGTGGGCGGCATGAGCGTGTACTTGATCGTCTTCCTGGTCCTGGTGGCCGTGTGGTGCTTCGCGGGCCGGTACTTCGCCACTCGTCCCCTGATCGCCAAGGCGCTCAGCCGGTGGGGCCACCTCCTGCTCCCACTGGTCCTGATCGCCATCGGTCTGCTCATCCTCATCGAGGGAGGCGCCTTCGGCTTGTAGGGCCGGGACCCGTGTAAGCGGTCGACACAGCCTGACGTTCCTGCCGCCGTGGCACATTCTGAGACCGGTCCCTACAGTCGCCGCATGGCTACCGAGGACGACCACCCGGCCCAGCCCGACATCGCCGCGATGCCCACCGACCAGACGAGCGCCTGCAGCGCGGCACGCGACGCCATCGCCGCTGGCGGTGAAGTCATCGTCTGGGACGGGCTGGTGCCCGCTTCACGGCACGTCGGCGTCTTCCGGATACGCCTGAGGAGCTGTGTCACATCCTCTCTTCGCAGGTCACGGTGGTGTGGAGGGCAGTAGTGATCCCGTTTGCCGTTCGGTTGAGCGTCGATGGTCGCCGTTTCGAACGGCGGAGGCGCGTTGGTCTTCAGGCGGTTGCGAGGGTGGCCGGCAGTACCTCGGTCTGGCGGCGGGGGCGGGCCAGGCGACGCGACATGAGGGTGATGAAGGCCCACTGGATGTGGGCTTCCGCGTGGGACATCAGGCGCTCGTAATCCCGTGCGTTGCGCCGGGCCCGCATCGTCCACGAATTCGACCGCTCCACCACCCACCTCTTCGGTAGCAGGACGAAGCCCTTGGCGTCCTTGGGGCGGGGGACGACCTTGATCGTGATGCCCAAGGTGTCCTGGGCCCAGGTGCTGAACTCCTCGCCTCCGTAGCCGTTGTCGGCCCAGACCAGGACGATTTCGGGGTGTTCGGCGTGAAGGCGGGTGAGCAGGATGCGGGCCGCGTCGCGGTCCTGGACGTCGGCGGGCGTGACGAGCAGGTCGACGAGCAAGCCGTCCTGGTCAACCAAGAGATGCCGCTTCCGCCCATTGATGTGCTTGTTCGCGTCGTATCCTCGCGTTGCGTTCGACACGGTCTCCGCGCCCTTGACGGACTGGGAATCCACGATCACCCGGACCGGCCAGGCACAGCGCCGACGGCGCAGCCGCAGCCGTCGGCGGAGCTGGTCGAGGATCCGCTTGAGTACGCCGGCCTTCGCCCAGCGGGCGAAGTACCCGAAAACGGTGCGCTATGGAATGCCGAAGTCGGCGGGCAGCGCGCGCCACTTCGCTCCGTTGTCGGTGATGTAGCGGATGGCGTCGACCACGCGGCGCCGGGGCCACTTCTCCGGGGCCCCGCCCTTCGGGCTCTGGCAGGCGGGAGTCGGGAGGAGCGCCTTGAGCAGCGCCCATTCAACATCGCTGGTGTCGGAGGGATAGCGGTAGCGGGGCAGCAGCATGACGGGGCCGGGCCGCGACCGGTATGGATGGGGCCAACTGCGGGGCGGTCGCGGCCCGTTGCCTTCCGTGGTGTTCACTCCAGGTTGGCCAGGAGCTGAAGGGTGGACTCGATCGCACCCATCTGCGCCATGACGGTGCGGATGTAGGGGTCCTCAGGGGTCTTCTTCTGGTGCGGGAGAAGAGTGCCGGCGATGAAGTTCTCCACCCGGTGGTGGACGCTCTCGAAGAACGCCCGTTCGTAGCCGATCCACACCTCCGGCGCGTCGTCCAGCATGCGGTATCCCCACCGTTTGTCCCAGGTCACAGGCGGAAGGCCCTTCGCGGCCGAGACCTTGCGCAGATGCGCGAGCCCGGTGTGGACCTGGGCGCGGGTGCGCTCGGTGGCGGACATTAGCTGGACGATGGCCAGGCCGGCTGGACGGGCTTCCAGCAAGGCGCTCAGGATCGCTTCGGCGTGGACGTGAGCGGGGACTCCCCGCCCCATCGCCTACTCACCCGAGCCCTTCAGCAGCTTCTGAAGCTGCTCGTCCAGGTCGACCTCTCCGCGGGTGACGGCGTTCTCGATCCAGTCGGCCGCGGCGCGCACCCGGGCAAGGCCCCGGCCGATGGTGTCTCGTTCGGCGTCGTCGTAGTGCTCGCCGCGCAGGCTGGGAACGATCCTCCCGGCCGTGGCCACGAACTGCGCGCAGGCCCCGACCAGGTCCATGAACTGGGCGCTGTGCTCCATGCGCTGCAGTTGCGGGGCTGCCTCCTGGTGTGCGAACTGGGCCTGCTGGCGGAACCGGTCGAACTGGGCTTCGTTGACCGCGTGCCGGGCGGTGTCGTCGGCCATGGCCTTGTCGGCGACCGCGGGACGGCGCAGGAAGTCGGTGGTCACCACGGCCGCGACCGCGTCGTCGGTGGCCAGGTCGTGGATCGCTTCGACCTTCTCCTGGACGCTCTCCGGGGAGTCGACCTTCCAGCCCACGACCCGCTTCGCGCTGTCGTGCGTCCACCGTGCCTGTCCGCCGCGGGGGCTGGGAGGGGGGTTGGTGACCGCCTCGAAACGCTCCTGCTCATCGGGGATGCTGGCCAGGATCTTGTGGATCGTGTGCGAGACGTCCGCCCGCCGGCGCTCCTTCGCCCAGCGCGAGGACACCCACCGGTAGCTGCGGACCGTCGTGTAGGCCAGTCCCACGTCTTCGGCGAACATGCGGAGAGCCTCGCTGACCGTGAACAGGTCGTCCTTCCCGGACGGATTCGCACCCCCATACGAACGCATCGGCTCGATTTCCACAGCCGCGTCCCCGAGCCGCCACTGGGCACTGCTCATCGTGGAGACCCAGTCCCGGCCCAGCTTGACCAGCTCGTCGTAGCGTTCCCGGGTCACACTCCGATCATCGCGGGCATCCGGACATCACCCCCTGCGGACCCGGGTGCGGCACCTTGTCCATGCCGTCAGCTCGCCCCGGCAGGCCGTCACTCCGCACCATCCAGCCGACTCCAGGCACCTGCCAGGGGCGCACGGCCCCGTAGTGAAGCACGATGACAGCCGCCTAATACGCGGTCTCACAACCCGGTGTCCGCCGCGCGCCGTCTGTGCCAGGCCCGTTTGCGGCAGACGGTAGAGCAGTACATTGCCGAGGCGGGATGGTCGACCCCGACCGTCCACGACGTCCCGCACTCCGGGCAGCTGGACGTCACACCGACCTTCACCGCCTCGGTTCTCGCCCTCGCTCGCCGCATCCGCCGCCAATGCCGCGATCGGCAGACGGACGAGCAGAAGACCGCTGTCGCCCTTGCCGACGGCATCAGCGGACCACCGCACCCACGGCACAACCGAGGCCCATCATCGCGGTCGTCCGTGACCACAACCAGCCTCAGCCGAGGAACGCCGTCCCTGCGCATGCTGCCACCGTACGAAACGAAGTTGGCCGTCGGCAGTCCCCCACCGTGGCTTCGAACGTGTCGGTTGGCCCCAGGAGAACGAGAAGTCATTCGCAGCCACCCACCGCGAGGTCGAAGAGCCTGGGGTCAGTAAGCGGCGGTCCGGATGCGCATCTCGTCCTGGCGAGCGGACCGGGGTCCTCCAGGCCGCCGTACCGGCTGATGGAGCGGAGGTGCCGCTCGTCCTGCACGCCGTGTGAGCATCCGTTCGGGGGGCAGGCCTCAGTCCGAGTCCTCCTTCCTCCTGAGCTCGGCCAGCTCGTCGAAAGTACGGATCAGGACTGCGCGTCGCTCGTCCTTGTAACCCGATGAGGGCGTCAAGGCGTCGATGCGGCCCTCCCATACCGCCATGAACGTCTTCTTCCACCCCGCGACCACCTCGGCCTCGGGCAGCGACGCCCCCACGTACCCCTGCCGCGCCAGAAGGCTCAGCAGCTCCAGGTTGGCCGGCACCGCAATTCCCCAGTACTCGTCGGGCTCGATCTCGAACGGGTCGCCGGCCATCGCGTCCGCCACCTCGGTGATGAGCCGGTCCGTGAGGATCGACAGGTGGTCTGCGGCCGTGTCGCTGTCGAAGTTGCCGGTTCCCCAGTCGCCCATGGGTCTCCTCTGTTGGTTGGGTCGGTACGCACGAGTTGTATCAGCGCGTACTGACAACCGGACCGCACAGAGGTGCGGCAGGCAGGGATGCCCGGAACGACGTGGACAGGTCTCATGTGTCAGAGCCGGTAGTCGCCCGTCGGCCATCTTCCCGCCGCTTGGCATGCCCGGATCAGGAACAGGCACTGAGCTTGTTCTTTAAGGTCTGGCCTGGTCACGTTCGGCGATGGTCTCGGGCCGCCTGACCGTTTTGCCCACGTCGTAACGGGTGGCGGGATGCCGG
Source organism: Streptomyces sp. NBC_00576 (assembly GCF_036345175.1). Taxonomy (NCBI): domain Bacteria; kingdom Bacillati; phylum Actinomycetota; class Actinomycetes; order Kitasatosporales; family Streptomycetaceae; genus Streptomyces; species Streptomyces sp. NBC_00576. The sequence goes on from NZ_CP107780.1 coordinate 10,641,875, forward strand.
TTCTTCGAGCCGAGCGGCCTGCCGGGGCCGGGCCGGCTGGGTTTCGGTGCGCGGGCCGGGCAGGGCAAGTTGGGGCGGAGGTTCCTGAACCCCCGGCGGACCCGCGCGGGGGTGAGCCGGCCGGGCTCGGCCGGCTTCTCCCAGGGGCGGCGGAGGTCCGCGGCCAGCGGCCGGGCGAGGCGGAGTTGGGCGTGGGCGGCGACGACCAGCCAGGTCCACCGGTCTGCTGCCTCGGGGGTGCGGAGCCTCGGGCGGGTCCAGCCGAGCGTCTGCTTGATCATCCGAAAAGTGTGTTCAAGATCGAATCTGCGCAGGAACACCTGCCAGCGCAGGTCGACGTCCTCGCTCGACAGGCCGGTGGCCGACGACCACAGCCAGACAGGGAGCGGATCGTGGCCGCCGGGCAGGCGGTCGACCTCCAGGCGGATCAACGTGCCCTCGATAACGGGGAGTTCACTGGTGTGGTCGATCCATGCGGAGCGAGTGGTCAGACGAGGATGGATGCGGTCCCAGGCCATCGCGCGAGCGGTGCCATAGCGGTCGGTGACCTGCGTCGTTGCGGCATCTGGCTCGCCCCAGGTGTCGGGCTGGGCGAAGCGGAGCTCCTTGCCGTGCTTCGGCGGGCGCCCGCCCTGTGGCGGTGAGATCCACGGCACCGGGACGGGCTTGCGCATCACGCGGTCCGTGCGCATCCGCCCGAGGACCTCCACCGGCAGTCCTTCCAACAGATAGGCCATGCGCGGAGCGTCGTAGCCGGCATCGAAGACGATCAGGATGTCGCGGTCGCCCGCCTTCCAGCGGCCCATGTCGATGAGGTCCTCGACCACACGGCGGACCTGGGCGGCGGTGACCTCGGCGACGTCGTCGGTTGGGCCAAGCCGCAGCGCGTCCAGGATCTGGCACCAGGAGGTGCGGCCTGATTCCAGCGCAGCGACGAACGAGTAGAGCCAGCCCGGCACGAACTGGTCCGAGGACCGACCACTGCGGCCGTAGACATGGCAGAACAAGCGGTCCGGGCTGGTCGGCGCGTCCGGCCGGAGCCAGTGGGTGACGTCCACCGCCAGGACCAGGCGCCCATCGGCGGCCTCGGGCTGCGGCAGTCCGGCCAGCACCTGCCGCAGCCGCGGCACATCGACATTCCCGCTGTTCAGCGCGTCGTACATCGCGCCGTGCCCGCGCCGATGCTCAGCCGTCAGCGTGAGATCCACCGGCGTGGTCACCGGCCCGTCCGCGCACAGCAACGCGTCAGTCAGCTCGAACAGTGCGTCCCCACGCACGGTCAGGCAGTCGAAGAAATCGTCCCGGAAGTGTGACGCCACCGCGAACGCTTCCCGCCTGGCGCCAGGTTGTAGCAGAGTCATTCCCCCACGGCCTTCGTGCTGGTCAAGTGCCTCTTTGGTCGGAGCACAGGATCAGACGGAGGCCGTGTTCACGTCCGGAGAACTCCCGGACGGACACTCATGTTCGAGGACGCCGTTCGAGGAAAGGAGGGGCCGATCTGCGACAACGTCAGACGGTGCTGACGTTCAGCCAGATACCCAGCTGTGCTTGGCCGCCTCGTAGATTAAGACTGGCGCTGCGAGCGCCGCGCCGCTGGGAAAGTGGCACCAAGGACCCCACCTGCGCCACCGCCGACCGCCAGGCCGACCGCCACGCTGTCGAAGACAGCCAGCCCGAGCACCAGCCCGACTGCGATGCCGATCAGCATGCCTATAGCCAAGCCTGTGCTGATGGACGGTGCTACGGCGTCCTCATTGTTCGTCACACGACCATTGTGCCGAACGAACCTTCGGAGACGAGATCCGATACGGCCAACCTTTGGAGCAGGCCAGACTCAGGCCCTGGCCCACAACTACGACGTCCCGAAGTGGCCCCACAACTTGAACAGGCGCTATCCAGGGAAATGTGGTGCCACTTCAGCGTGCCTCTAGAGGCGGCGAAGCCACCAATGCCCATATCTGTGGGCCCGGTTGAGGGAGCCGCAGGCAGGGAGGAGCGGGCTGTGGGGTCGGCTAGTGCATCATCTCCGCATGGGGGTGCTCGGGGTCTGCCGGGCAGACGTAGAGCTGCTGGTCGGAGCCGTCGGCGAGCTCGATAGCGGTTGGTTGCCGGGGAGCAGGGTGGGTGTTGACGGGTGTGGCGTGGACCTTGGCGGGGATGCGACCGCGGAGCTGGACTTCCCTGCCTTGGGCGCGAAAGAAGTCGATCAATGCCTGCCCCTCCGGCCCTATGTCGTTGGAGGTCGGACTCGTGTGTTCGCGGTCTTCGCGCACTTCGTTGGGGATCCAGCTGCTGCTGTTGGCCATACTCTCGTACGAGGCGATGGTCAGCAGGGCGTCCATGTCGCTGCCGCAGGCAGGGCAGAGCCGGGGGGTGGGGTCGGTGGCGCCCCAGCGAGGCCAGCCGCCGACCTTCCAGCCGGGTGCGCTTGCCAGCTCTTGGTCGTAGTAAACCCCCGCGGACGACGCGTAGTCGTCCACATCCGCCACGACTGTCTGCCATGTGCTCCAAGTCCCGATCTGCTCCCGGTGCTCCTTGCTCAGCTCCAGATGGTCGGGATACTCGGATACCTGCTCCGGGTAGAGCAAGCACGGCTCGGGCAGGTAGCCGGCAGACTGCATCGCGGGCGGCTCAGGGGGTGTGGTGAGGACGTCGGTGACGGTTGCTGCTGAGCGCCAGAACAGCGCGGTGCGCGGCATGGCCTGGTGGTCAAAAGGACACCACAGGACTTGGAGCAGGTCTGCTCCTCTTGGCGTGTGCAGATCGGGAACGTCTCGTGCGTACAGCTGCGCGACGGGCAGCATCGCCACGGGACTTTCATAGGCGGTGACCGTGGGCTTCAGCGGATACTCCTGTGAGGGGCGGATTCGTTCCAGGGTCTCCCTTTCCTGCACGGTCAGGCTCCGTCCGCGCGCGATGGCACGTATCTGCCGTTCCAGCCGCACGTCTGCCGGGGACAGGCCCGTACCGGATCCGCGCACCACATGAGGTCCGTCGCAGTGCGGCCACGGGTCAGCGGCGGGCCACAGCAGCGGTCCGCCGATGGAACTGTCCTGCGGTGACGGGGCCCCGGGGCGGGGGTGTAGCCGGGTCGCGGTGCGTGCCAGGGGCACCAGTTGGGGGAAGAGCCCGGTGACGTCGAACGGCCGTGGTGGCGTGGTCGGAGTGCTGTTCATAGCTGCGATCTTGCCAACTGCCTCTGACAACGCCGCTCGCAGCCGCACTGATGCGTCTACAGATCCGAACACTCAGCCAACATGCTGCCACTGGCCAGTCCGACCTTAAGGAACAAGCTGAGGAGCATCGAAAGGCACGGAGACACGGCGCTCGGCCTCGATGAATCCCTTCAGATCCTCAGGCAGCACGGCGACGAGCCGGTACGCACCGGGTGCATCACAAGCCGGTCCGTCGCCTTCACCCTGTTCCTCAACGCGGACGCGACACAGCTACTGGCCTGCGGGGGCGTCAAACGCGAAGCGCCGAAGGAGCCGTGACGGGCGGCGGCACCGGTTTAATCCCGACGCCGAGCGGCCCACGCTCGTTACTCTGCCGCTCATGCCCAGCGCCACAGGCCCCGCCGGCACCATGTTCCAGCGCCTCTTGTGCTGCATCTGCGGCCAGAGCACCGCCCTCGCCGACGACTACGTACTCCTCGGGATCAGCGCCCCCGGCATCCCTACCGAGCAGTGGCTTGGCGCGCACGCCGAACACTTCAACAACGTCCTCGCCCGCGGCTTCTCGGTCGAGGTGCACAGGATGTAGCCCCGGGCGTGCGGCGGTCCGAGCACCTCACGCGAGGCCCCCACGACTGATCAAGCGACCAGGTGACACCTAATCTCGACCAGTCACAGCAGCCCCACGGCGTCCGGGACAGGCCCGCGTTGTCGGTGGCGGCTGCGACGCTGGACGGATGAACGGAGACGAGCAGCTGCTGCGCGGCCGGGTCTACGGCCGCGACCACGACGACCCCGACCCTGGCCCGCTCCCGTGGCAGACGTACGCCGCTCTGTTGGGCGGGCCGTTGGACGGACTGCTGCTGGACATCACGGGTTGGCGGAGCGAGGAAGTCGACGACGGCGCCGCCCTTTTGACCGAGCTGTCGCGGTGGCCCGGAGGCCGCGCACTGTACGACCCGCGCCCCGGCGAACCCCGCACGCCCGGCCCGGGAGTGATGTGCCGGTTCTACTACTCCGGTGACACGCCCTGACCGGCTCCGTGCTCATGGTGTCGGGATGGCGAGCGGCGGTCCATGGCATGGGTTTCGTGGAGGGAGCCGGTGTCCTGGCGGGGACGGGCGGCTGGAAGACTGGACGCCTGTGACACATTCTGATCTTGCTCGCCGTATCCATGCTGCCTCTCATCTGACGGGGCGTTTCACGCTTCGGTCCGGACGCACTGCCACGGAGTACTTCGACAAGTACCGGTTCGAGGGCGACCCGATCCTGCTGGATGAAATCGCCCGGCAGATGGTTCCGCTGGTGCCCTCTGGCACCGAGGTCCTGGCCGGTCTGGAGATGGGCGGCATCCCGGTGGTGACCGCGCTCGGCCGGCATACGGGTCTGCCCTGCGCGTTCGTGCGCAAGCAGGCCAAGCCGTATGGCACCTGCCGTCTCGCCGAAGGCGCCGAGGTCGAGGGCCGTCGGGTGCTGGTTGTAGAGGATGTGGTCACCAGCGACGGACAGATCGTGCTGTCGACCGCGGACCTGCGTGGTCTGGGGGCCCAGGTTTTTGAGGCTCTGTGCGTGATTGACCGTGAGCAAGGCGGCGCCGATGCCCTCGCGGCCGAGGGCATCGGGCTGTTGTCGCTGCTGACGGCCGGAGATCTGCGGGCTGCTGCCACCTGACCGGCGGGCGGTCACACGGCTGTTACTCCGTTGGCGATGGCGCCCTGTGGGGAGTCAACCGCCGCCGCAAAGGCAGCGCCAACAGTTTGGCCGCGCTGAAGTCGATCCGAGCCACCCCACCCGATGGCGCCCCGATCTACATCATTCTGGGCAACCTCTCCGCCCACTCCGGTGCGGACATCCGCCGCTGGGCGAAAGAGAACAAGGTCGAGCTGTGCTTCACCCGACCTATGCCTCCTGGGCCAACCCGATCGAGGCGCACTTCGGCCCGCTGCGGGCACACGATGCCGGCGACACACCATGAACTGCCGTGACCTCGCCAGCGCAATTCCGCAAGTAAAACAGCGAAAGGCGGAACCGTACAGTGGCAGCGGATCCGCTGTTCCTGGCACTCCGTCAGACACCACGCGGGCGTCGACGGGGTCGGAGTCGGACAGTCGGAGTCGGGGTCAGGATTCGGCGAAGGGGCCCTTGGTGAAGGCCAGTTCGGCGAAGCGTTCACCGATGCGGCGGTGGGTGGCGGCGGCCGGGTGGAGATCGTCGGGCAGGGGCAGCTCGGCGTGGTCGCGTTCGCCGTAGAGGTCGCGGCCGTCGAGGTAGTGCAGGTTCGGGTCGTCAGCGGCGCGGTCCGTTCCGCGAGTTGCTACTGGACGGACGTGGCCGGCATGTCGCCGACGGCGACCAGGTCGCGGGCGGTGTCGGTCGCCGCGCGGGTCCGGTGCTCTGGTGCGGGCAGCGCGGCCGGCATCAGGTCGGCGGCGTACGTCAGGGCGCGGTCGGCGTCGCCGAGTTCCCAGTGGATCCCGACCCCCCAATGCCCAGAGTGCGTCTCTTTTCAGCCATGCCCCTGTAACGTCCCGGTACGGAAAGGTACTTCCGTACAGGAGGACCTGTCTGACATCTTGCATCCACCACTCGTTTCGTACGGCCCGGCCGGTGCCCTCAGCACGGCCGGGCCGTCTTCGGAGGACGCATTGATACCCCACATATCCAGCCGATCCAGACGCACGCTGGTGCTGGCGGCCACGCTCGGCGCCGCCCTCTCGTTCGGCTCCCCGGGCGCCCTCGCGGGCACGCTCCCGGTCGTCCCCTCCACCACGCCGGCCGCCAAGGCCCACGCTCCGGCCGCCGTGGCGGCTTCCCAGAGTGCGACCTGGGTGGCCGGCACGCGTGCCTACCTCGTGATCACCGCCCCCGGTGACAGTTCGGCGGTCCAGTCCGCGATCGTGGCAGGCGGCGGCACCGTCTTCTCGAACTTCGACGCCATCGGCGTGATCGTCGCCCACTCGGCGTCCAGCGGATTCGCCGCCACCATGCGCGGCGTCTCCGGCGTGCAGCAGGTCGGCGCCACGCGCACCTCTGACGTCCCGGCCGACGCCTACAACCCGGCGCTCCCGGCCAATCCGGCTCAGGCCTCGACCCCGGCCGGAGAACCGGTCCGGGCCGACATGAGCCAGATCAAGGCCGACCAGGCCTGGGCCGTGAACCCGGGCTCCGCCTCGGTCAAGGTCGGCGTCCTGGACACCGGTGTGGACGACCAGCACCAGGACCTGGCGCCCAACTTCGATGCGGCCGACTCGGTCTCCTGCGCCTACGGCAAGCCCGACACCCGTGCCGGCGCCTGGCGGGACGTCGACACACACGGCACCCACGTGGCGGGCACCATCGCCGCGGCGAAGAACGGCAAGGGCGTCGTCGGGGTGGCCCCCGGGGTGAAGATCGCCGCGGTCCGGGTCGCCGAGCCGGGCAACGCGTTCTTCTTCGCCGAGAACACCATCTGTGGCTTCGTCTGGGCGGGTGACCACGGCTTCCAGGTCACCAACAACAGCTATTACACGGACCCGTGGCAGTTCAACTGCCCGGACAACATCGACCAGGCCGCCATCATCGAGGGCGTCAAGCGCGCCCAGGAGTACGCCGAGGGCAAGGGCTCCCTCCAGATCGCCGCGGCGGGCAACGAGAACTACGACCTCGCCCACAAGACGACCGACTCCGCGAGCCCGAACGACTCGACGCCGGTCACCCGCACCATCACCAACGCCTGCCTCGACATCCCGACCGAGCTGCCGGGCGTGGTCACGGTCGCGGCCAACGGCACGGGCGTCACCAAGGCCTCGTTCTCCAACTACGGGCAGGGCGTCATCGACGTCGCGGCGCCGGGCAGCAACGTGTACTCCACCGTCCCCGGTGGCGGCTACGGCAGCAAGAGCGGCACCTCGATGGCCACCCCGCACGTGGTCGGCGTGGCGGCACTCATCGCCAGCGCCGACCCGGGCATCACCCCGGCGCAGCTCCGCGCCAAGCTGGCCGCCCAGGCCAACGACATCGCCTGCCCCTCGGACAGCCGCTGCACGGGCACGACGGCCAACAACTCGTTCTTCGGCGAGGGACAGGTCGACGCCCTCAAGGCCGTCGGGACCACCCCGCCGCCCGGCAAGTACTTCGAGAACCTCGCGGACTTCGCCATCAACGACAACGCGACCGTGGAGAGCCCGATCGCCGTCACCGGCGTGACCGGCAACGCCCCGGCCACCCTCAAGGTGGGTGTGGACATCAAGCACACCTACATCGGTGACCTGAAGGTCGACCTGGTGGCGCCGGACGGCACCGTCTACACGCTGCACAACCACGCCGGCGGCAGCGCCGACAACATCGCCCAGACCTACACCGTGAACGCCTCCTCGGAGGTCGCGAACGGTACCTGGAAGCTGCGCGTCAACGACAACGCCGCCTCCGACACAGGCAAGATCGACGCCTGGAACCTGACCTTCTAGCGCAGGGCCCGGCAACGCCCGCGTACAGCACGCACTGCGCCGGCGACAGCTCCCCGCCCGCGGCCGCGGACAAGGCGGGCTGCGGTCTGATCGGTCAGGGCTGCGAACTGCTGGGCGGCAGAGGGCATATGGGCCTCGGCGGCGGTGTACGCCGCGGTCGGGGCCACCATGCCGGAGGCGTCCAGGAAGGCCGCGGACGGCCTGGGGCCGGTGTCCACTCACCGTGCCTCCCTGAGGAGCTGCAGGGCCGTGTCCGCGCCGCCCGTACGGGCAGCGCGGACACGGCTGCGCGCGCTGCGGCCCCGAGCAGCGCCAGCCGGCTCGAGCGGCGGGCCGCCGTCCGGCCCGGACCGCGGAGGCGGCCTCGCCGCGGGAGGCCTACGCCTTACGGTTGGCCGGCCCTCAGGGGTACGACGCAAAAACCGCCCAGGACGCACACCGGCAAGGAGGCCGAATGCGAGGAAGGCGGGGCACCGAGTTCCGCGCACGGTTTCGACCAAGCCCCCTTCCGTCCGGGCGGCCACGGGTGACGGCTATGCCGAAGGGATCGCCGACGTGGTCCTGTTGAGCATCGCGATGTACGAGGCTGCGGTCTTCCCACTCACCTCTGATGGGGTGAGCGATGAGAAGCAGGAGGCCCGTTGCACCGTCGCGTACCGGCTGGCCGCCTACGACGGCCTGCCCCGTTCCGTTCGCGTGTCGGCGGCTGCCGCGCTGGAGGCTCTTGATGACGGAGTGGACGCCGAACGTGCCCGCGCTGCCGTGAAGGAACTGTCGCTCGCGGTATCTGAGTGCCGCAGCGGCCGTTCTCTGCTGGGTGATGCCTTTGACTCCAGCAGTGGGTAGAGATCACCCAGTTTCTAGGTGTATTGACCCGCAGGGTTGTTCACGCGGCTGGTGGGTGGGTGGGTGGGTGGGTGGGTGGGTGGGTGGGTGGCCCTGGCCGCTGCCCATCCCGACGACGCTGCACTGTACTGCGACGTACTCCTCAACATCGACCCCGAGGCGCTCGTGCCAGCGTTGATGGCCGACCCCCCTCGAGCACTCGAGATCGTCCGGGCGATGCCCGAGCTTTTGGGCACACACCGATCAACGGCGCGCGGCGAAATCGACGCCGTCATCCTGTGGCTGTTCACCGTCGCACGCCACGCCGCCAATACTGGCCAGCTGCACCTGCTCGAGGAAAGCTGCAACGGCGCGTTCACCTGGGACGCTTTGTGGGATCAGTGGACGCCGCAAGGCAAGATCAGGCCCTGGCTGCGCACCCTGACAGGAGATGCCGCCGGATCGGTCGCAGGAGCACTGCGCGATCATCCCGACTGCGCACGCCACTTCTCCTCCCTGGCTAGCGAATTGCGAGTTGATCACCGGATCCGCTCGACAGTTTCACCACCTTCGCCGGGCTCGACCCGAACCAGCGGTTCAACGTAAAAGTGATTGTCCTTTGTCCACGCCGCGATCGGCCTCGCGCCGAGCGGTGCAGCTCCGTCATGGTCGCCTACGGGTGGGGCTACCGTGATCCCGGCGTGTAACGCGCAGCCCGTGCTGACATGCCCTGACTCTACGATTGCAGAGGCAGGGCTCTGCGGCTGTAGAGGGTGCTCGAACCGAACGGAAGTGGTGTTCCATGCCGAAACGTCACGCGGTGGTGGCCGGGGCCGGAATCGGCGGCCTCACCGCCGCCGTCGCACTGCACCGCCGCGGCTGGCGCGTCACCGTCTGCGAACGCGCCCCCGAACCCCCCGCCACCGGCGCCGGCATCGGCCTCGCCCCCAACGCCCTGCGCGCACTCGACACCATCGGCGTCGACGCCGCCCTCGCCACCGGCAGCGCCGTACCCACGGCGATGGGCGTACGCCGCTCCGACGGCCAGTGGCTCACCCGGACCGACACCGCCGACATGGCAGCCCGCTACGGCATGCCCCCGATCGCCGTCCCGCGCCCGGCCTTCACCGCCGCCCTGGCCGCCTCTCTGCCGCCGGAGGCCCTCCGCTACGGCACCGCCGTGACCGCCGTCGACGACGCCGCGGGCCGCCCGACCATCCGTACGGCAGTCGGCCCGAACCTTCCCGCCGATCTGGTCGTAGCCGCCGACGGCATCCACAGCCCGCTGCGCCGCGTGTACTTCCCCGCCCACCCCGGCCTGCACTACATCGGCGAGACCGCCTGGCGGACCATCGTGGACGCCCCGGACCTCCGGATACCGGCCATGAGCGAGACCTGGGGGCGGGGCGAGCGGTTCGGCGTCACCCCGCTCTCCGACGGCCGGTTTTACCTCTACGCCACCGCGGTCCTCCCGGCCGGCACCCGGTCGGCCGACCCCCGCGCCGAACTCCGGCGCCGCTTCGGCTCGTGGCACGACCCGATTCCGGCCCTGCTGGACCGCGTCCGCCGCCTCGACCCTGCCGACGTCCTCCAGAACGACCTCTACGACCTGGCCGCCCCGCTCCCCACCCTGCACCACGGCCGGATCGCCTGGCTGGGCGACGCCGCCCACGCCATGGCTCCCAACCTCGGCCAGGGCGGTTGCCAGGCCATCGAGGACGCGGTGCTCCTCGCGCACCTGCTTCCCGCCGGAGACGGCACAGACTCCGTCCCGGCCGCCCTCGCCGCGTACACCGCCGCCCGCCGCGGGCGTACCGACGCCGTGCGCGTCCGCGCCCGCCGGGTCGGCCGCCTGGGCGCCCTGCGTAACCCGCTCGCGGTGGCGGCCCGCGACCTCGCTGTCCGTGCCACCCCTGCCCGCCTGGCCCTGCGCGGCATGGACGATCTCTTCAACGGATTCCGCCTCCCCGGGTAGCAGGGACCGCGAGCCTCTGTCGTCAAAGTCCCGCCGGGCCGCGCGGCCCAGCACCGCTGCTCGCTTCGTTGTCGGACCGCCCGACTGCGTTCAGAACTCGAGCGGACCTCCGCCTTGCGATGCACGCACCGGACAACACGCGCCCTATCGCAAGCCCACAACACCGCCGAGATCAGGACGTGGCTCGGCAAGCACCCCCGCTTCCACGTCCATTTCACCCCGACCGGTTCCTCCTGGATGAACCAGGTGGAGCGGTGGTTCGGCCTGCTGACCGACAAACCCATCCGCCGCGGCGTCCATACGTCCGTGAAGGCCCTGGAGGACGACATCACCGCCTGGATCGACACCTGGAACGAGAACCCACGGCCCTTCACCTGGACCAAGACCGCCGACGAGATCCTCAACTCCCTCGCCGACCACCTCACCAAGGTCGGAACCGACAGCCAGAAAACAGGGCAGAACTAACCATCAGGATTTCTGACGCAGCACTCTAGGTGCGGTACGGCAGGGATGCCGATGCCGATGCCGGTCAGGGTGGAGGAACCGCGGAAGGTTGTTTTCAGGCATCATGCCCCGTGAATTTTTATTTTCACGCCGGCCTTGACATCACCCTGCGCCCACGCGGAGTATCTGCCCTGAACCTGTCAGACAGGCAGACAGCCAGTCAGGGCTTCAGGCGTCGGCGACAGGCTCGGAGAGGCTGAGACCATGCACCTTGGTCCGTACGAGCGTCACCTGGAGCTGATCCAGGAGGTCACTCGGACTGCGGCGGTCGGCGACTGCCTCAAACCCTTCACCCGGTCAACCGGTCAGGAAGCCACCGACGCGGGCATGAGATCGGTACGGACCGCGGCAAAGGTTTTCAGTTCATTGCTGGGACGGCCCTTCGAACTCGACCAACCCGGTCAGCTGGGCCGGGTGATCACCGAGACCTCCCCGTACGGCATTCACCTGGGCATCAGTTACCCGCGCTGCGATCCGGCGGCCCAGGTTGCGGCGGCCGCGCGGGCGATGGCGGGGTGGCGTTCCGCCGGACTCCACCAGCGCGCAGGACTGGCCACGGAGATACTGCGTCGGCTGAACATCCGCAGCCATGAGCTTGCCCTCGCTGTGCACCACACCACCGGCCAGCCCCTCGAGGCGGCGTTCCGGGCCGCCGGGCCACGCGCCCAGGACCACGCACTGGAGACGGTGGCTTACGCCTTCGCCGAGTGCGCGCGCGTACCGGAAGACCTTCACACAAAGAGTCCGCGCCGCCGAAGGCAGCCGGTGACCATGCAGGGTACCTCCACCCTGGTGCCGCGCGGCGTGTCGCTGCTCATCGGCTGTCCCGACTACCCCTTGTGGAATGGGTATCCGGGTATGTTCGCCAGCCTCGTGACCGGTAACCCGGTCATCGTGGCACCCCATCCGCGAGCCGTGCTGCCACTGGCGATCACCGTGCGCATCGCACGCGAGGTGCTGACGGAGGCCGGCCACGATCCGAATATCGTGACCCTGGCGGTGGCGCAACCCGAAGAACACCTCTGCCGGAGACTGGCGACAGACCCAGCGGTGCGGATCGTCGACTTCACCGGCTCCGCGCGCTTCGCCGACTGGCTCGAGCAACACGCCCGCCAGGCCGCTGTGTTCGCCAGCCGGACCGGACCGAACACGGTGCTGGTGGACTCCACCGAGGACTACCAGGGCCTGGTGCGCGGCCTTGCCCGTTCCCTGTGCCTGAGCAGTGGCACGGTCCGCACCACGCCGCAGAACATCCTGGTGCCGGCCACAGGCATCGCCACCGATGAGGGGTCGAAGAGCCTCCGGGACCTCGGTTCCGACCTGTGTGAGGCCATGGAACGACTGCTTGGACATCCAGCTCGCGGGGCGCGGCTGCTGAGCGCGATCGCCGGCGCCGAAGTTCCGGCGAGCCTGGCACAGGCCGCGCGGTACGGAAGGGTGTTGCACGCTTCCCGGCGGGTGCGCCATCCGGACTGTCCCGCCGCTGATCTGCGCACCCCACTGCTGGTGCGGTTGGCGGCGCGGGACGAGCAGATCTACGCCCGGGAGTGGCCGGGGCCGGTCGCGTTCCTCGTGGACACCGACTCAACCTCGCACAGTCTGACCTTGTTCCGCCGGACCGCGCGCGCCCACGGAGCACTGTACGCCTCGGTCCACTCGACCAATCCGCTGGTGCTGGCAGCCGCTGAAGCCGCGTCACTGGACGTCGGCGTGCACCTGGTGCAGAACGTCAGCGACGAGCTTCCGGCCGACCCGACCTCAGGCATCGCGGGCCTCCCCGTCACAGGCGCCCACTTCATCACCGGACGGTTCCAGGTGATGCTGTCCTGGCGGCATGTCGTCGCAACAGAATCGGGCGGCGCCGCTGCGGCGGGCGAAGCGGCCGGCAAGCCCAAGCCCATACGCCTGCGGAAGCAGTCGAACACCATCCGCCTCGCCCCGGCTGCTCTGAGCTGACACATACAGCAGTCCCTGGTCGTACGGCCCGTCGGTGGCGTCGGTGTCGGTGTACGCGCGGCTTGGGGCCGCGACGCCCAGCCTCGGTGCCGGGGGGCGTCACGTCAGTTGTCCCCCCGGAAGTCCCCCGCTCGATCGCGGGCTCAGCCGCCTTCCTGATCCTGGACAAGGTCGGTCTGAGCTTGCCGCTCGCCTTGAGTAGATCCTCGAGCGATGTGCTGAAGGCCCGTGCCCGCTCCTCCTCGGTCTTGAACCTTTAGTTGCCCGGGGTCATCGCGTCCCGGCAGGTACGGCTTTGGCGAGAAACTGCGGCCAACGACGTGGACCACACTTTTCGGATGTTCTGGTCGGGTACGGGGAAGTAGGCCAGGGCGTCGTCGGCCCGCCGGGCCAACGTGCCGCAGATGTGGCGGAACTTCTTCTCCTCCAGTTGATTTTTCCGTCGTTGTCGGGCTGCTTTGCGGCCGCCGTGAGCGCCTCGCCGAGTTCGACGAGCGACTCGCCGATCCCTTCGTAGTGCTCGGTCCCGCCATGCGCCATCCAGGCTGCCGCCTGCGCCGAGCGGATCCTCGCCGAACGGGCCCTCGGAGCGGCCTCCACGAGTTCGGCGCGGCGCAGCGCCAAGAAGCTCGGCGTCACGTACTCCTTCCTGTTCATGAAGGCCAGCGGCGGCGACCAGTTCCGTGAGCTCGCCTCCCTCGTCGACGCAGGGAAGATCCGCCCCATTGTCGACCGCGTCTTCCCGTTCGACGAGACCCTCCAGGCCATGGAGTACGTCGAGAAGGGCCGGGCGAAGGCCGGGACTGTAAATCGTTCGGCCCTGTCTCACATTCGGTGGTGACGCAGAGTCGTGAGGGGTCGTTGGCCTCTGTGTGATGGATGTCAACGAGCTTGTGCAGACGGTGTTTTCGGGTCTTTCCCCGCTGGTCATCGAGGATGTGGTCGACGAGGGCGAGCGGGTCGTGGTGCGGGCACGGACTCCGCAGGACTATGCGGTCTGTCCGGTGTGCGGGGCGTCGTCGGGGCGAGTGCACGGCTATCACTGGCGGACGGTGGCCGACGTACCGGTCGACGGCCGGCGGGTGGTGGTCCGCGTACGGGTGCGGCGCCTGGTGTGTCCGACACGCGGCTGCCGCCACACCGTCCGCGAGCAGGTGCCCGGAGTCCTGGAGCGATACCAACGCCGCACAGCCCGTCTGGCCAACCAAGTCAAGGCTGTGGTCAAGGAGTTAGCGGGCCGGGCAGGAGCATGGTTGCTGGCGATACTCGCGGTGAGTATGTCGCGTCACACGGCCCTGCGCGCCCTGTTGCGCATCCCGTTGCCCACCGGGCGGACGCCGCGCGTGATCGGCGTCGATGATTTCGCTCTGCGCCGACGGCACCGCTATGCCACCGTCGTGATCGATGCCGAGACCCACGAGCGGATCGACGTGCTGCCCGACCGGACGGCCGACACCCTGGAAGCGTGGCTGCGCGAGCATGCGGGCGTCGAGGTCGTGTGCCGGGACGGCTCGGCCACGTAAGCCGAGGCCATCCGCCGCGCCCTGCCCGAAGCGGTGCAGGTCGCCGATCGATGGCACGTGTGGCACAACCTGTGCGAAGCGGCCCTGAGCGAGGTGAAGGCACACAGCACCTGCTGGGCCGCCGTGCTGGACGCGCCCCTGTACGACGGGCCACGAACGCAGACGACCCTGGAACGCTGGCATCAGATCCACGACCTGCTCGAGAAAGGTGTGGGCCTGCTCGAGTGCGCCCGCCGCCTGCAACTGGCCCTGAACACCGTCAAACGCTACGCCCGCGCCGACCGGCCCGAGCGGATGCTCCGCGTCCCCAAATATCGCGCCAGCCTCGTCGACCCCTACCGCGAGCACCTGCGTAAACGCCGGGCCGAGGACCCCGCCGTCCCCGTCCAGTATCTCTTCGAGGAGATCAAGTCCTTCGGGTTCACCGGCTGCCTCAACCTCCTGCACAAGTACATCAACCAAGGCCGCGCGGACGCCGACCGCAGCCACATCTCCCCGCGCAGATTCGCCCGGATGCTGCTGACCAGGCCCGACAACCTCAAGGCCGAGCATCACGAGCTCCTGGCCAAGCTCACCGCCGCCTGCCCCGAGATGACCCAACTGGCCACCCTCATCCGGGACTTCGCCCAACTCCTGACGCCTCACGCCGGAAATGCCGACGCACTCACGCACTGGATCGCCCAGGCCCGCGCCGTCGACCTACCTCATCTCCACGCCTTCACCCGCGGCCTGGAACGAGACCGCGACGCCGTGAACTCCGCCCTCACACTTCCGTACAGCAACGGCCCCACCGAGGGCGTCAACACCAAGACCAAGCGGATCGCGCGCCAGATGCACGGACGAGCAGGCTTCACCCTCCTCCGCCACCGCATCCTCCTCGGATAGCAACACCCTCTGTCACCACCGAAAGTGAGACAGGGCCGCTCGTTTGACAGACCCGCGCTGCCCGTACGACGCGGCGGCACTACGCGCCCGCAGCTTCTGCTGGTGACATTTCAGGGCTGGTCGGGCGGGGAGTCCTGCAAGTACCAGCCCTGGGCGGCCATGCGCTGTCGCCGGTGTCGTATACCGGGCACAGCTCCAGGTGGATCGGCCGCCCGTGTCCGTCGTCCTGCGGCGCCATCCCGCTCTGGCAACCGCAGTTCAGGGCACAGGCGCGGGAGCGCACAGCGACGACCTCCGGTATGCAGGTGGAGATCTTCGCCTACTTCGGATTCACCTACACGGGGAGCTCGGACGACGGTCGCGGGCGCTGCTGTAGAGGCCGGCTTCCGTGTGACTACTGGCCCGGCTCGACCTGGCTGTCGCGGGTGGCGACGTCGGTCATGGGATGGCCTCACGTGGTTGGGGTGGTATGTCAGCAGTAGCTCCTGGCTGGGCCGTTGTCTGTCGGTG
Source organism: Streptomyces sp. NBC_00576 (assembly GCF_036345175.1). Classification (NCBI taxonomy): domain Bacteria; kingdom Bacillati; phylum Actinomycetota; class Actinomycetes; order Kitasatosporales; family Streptomycetaceae; genus Streptomyces; species Streptomyces sp. NBC_00576. The sequence goes on from NZ_CP107780.1 coordinate 10,657,671, forward strand.
GGGGAGCCAGAGCCAGGTGATGGCGGTGGCGATGAGGCAGGCTGCTGCTCCGGTCCAGCTGGCGGCCTGTACTCCGGCGGTGAACGCCTGTTGGAGCACCTCTGCGTGCTGAGCCGCCGGGCGTGATGCCTGGCTGCCGTTCACGAGGTGGGTGAGCGGGAGGCTGGCGGCGTCGTGGCCGGTGTGCTGCTCGAGGCGTTTGTGGTGGGCAGTGGTGAGTGCGGTTCCGAGGGCGGCGATGCCCAGAGCCCCGCCGACTTCGCGGACCAGGTCGTTGAGGGCGGCTCCGGTGCCGGCCCGCTCGGTGGGGACGGCACCCATGATGGCTTCGGTGGCCGGGGCAGCGGCCAGTCCGGCACCGCACCCGGCGGTGAGCTGGAAGAGCAGGACGGGCCCGTATCCGGACTCGGCAGGGGCGTTGGCCAGGATGATAAACCCTGTGGCTACGAGTGCCATCCCGGCGGTGACCGGGATCTTGTCGCCCCAGCGCGGCGCGATGAGGAGGGACAGCCCGGCCCCGCAGCCCGTCGCCCCGGCCAGCGGCAGCATGAGCCATCCGGTCTGGGCTGGGCTGTGGCCGAGCACCGTCTGCAGGTACAGGCTGATGATGAACAGGGCGCCGAACAGGGCGAAGAACATGAAGGCGAGCGCGAGCGCCGCGGCCGAGAAACGCCCGTTACGGCACAGGGCGACGGGGATGAGGGGCGATGGATGTCTGCGCTCCCACCACGCCAGCGCCATCAGTATGCCCGCAGCGGCGGCGAAGGCGGTCATGACAAGCGGATCAGCCCAGCCGCGTACCGGTGCCTCGATGATCGCCCACACCAAGGCCAGCAGCCCGCCGGTCACCAGGGTCATGCCCACCCCGTCACCGCGGCCAGGGCGCGGGTGCCGCGACTCGGGCACCCAGCACCATGCCCCGGCCACGGCCACGACCACCACGGGGACGTTGAGCCAGAACCCGGCCCGCCAGGAGAACTGCTCCACCAACGCGCCCCCGGCCACCGGCCCGGCCAGCGCCCCCGACCCGGCCACCAGGGCCCATACCGCGATGGCCCGCCGGCGCGCCGCCGGCTCCGGGAACACCACCGTGATCAGTGACAGCGTCGACGGCATCAGCAACGCCGCCCCCAGACCCATCACCACCCTGGCTGCGATCACCTGACCCGCGTCCTGGGCGGTGGCACCGTACACCGACGCCAGACCGCACAGCACCAGGCCCAGCACGAACGCGCGGCGCCGCCCGTACGCATCCCCCCACGCCCCGCCGGCCAGGACGCCGCAGGCCAGGGCCAGGGTGTAACCATCTGCGACCCACTGCAGTGTGCTCATGCCCGGCTCCAGCTCCGCCTGCAGACTGGGCAAGGCCACGTTCAGCACCGTCACATCCACGCCGATCAAGAACAGGCCCGCGCACAGGACCGACACAGCAGACTTCGGGTGTGCCGACGCTGTCTCCATGGTCATGACTGATGCAACCCCCGGTGCGCAGCGGTACTGCGGTCTGTCATGTTGCTGAGGGGCGTCACCGTGCCGTTCCAGAGCAGGGCGCAGCGACGGTGCTGTCAGCCGAGCTGGTCCCACCACCAGGCGATGGTCGGGATGGGCAGAGGTTCCGTGATGAGGTCGCTGGGCTTGTCCACGACGGTGACGCCGTTCTCGGTCTCGGCGGATCGGTAGCGGGCTGTCAGCGTGGGCAGGGTGATGTTTCCGGTGATCATGTTGTCCCATCCTGCGAGATAGCGGCGCATGTCCTCGTCGGCATCGCTCAGGAGCCTTTCGCGCAGGCGCAGGTAGAGGGTCATGATCCGGTCTCGGATGGCGACTGCCTCGGTGACGGCCCTATCGAGGGAGTAGTCGGGATGTTCGTGGCAGAGCGCGGTGAACAGGTTGTGCTTCCTCGACGCCATGCGGCGTTCTTTGAAGTAGGAGTAGCGGTCGTTGTCCAGTGCGGTGATGTGCCCGGCCGCCTCCGTGATGGCCCGGACTTCGGGGCGGGCCCATTCCTGCGCGCTGATCTCTGAATGCGTCGCTCCGTCCATGAAGCCGATGGCGGAATATCCGCCCACCGAGCTGAATCGCAAAGCCAGGTAGTCGTTGACGTTGAGCGGGGTTCCCCGCTGCACGAGAACGGCTTCCGTGGTCATCGAGTAGAGCCATTGGCTCTGTCCGGCGACGAAGCGTTCGTATTGCACGGGCGTCAAGGCTTTCCTGAGGGCCAGCACGGCGTCTCGAAGTGCCCTGTCGGCGGGGGCCGTGGAGTCGTGCCAGGCGTCGGGAGACCTCAGGATGTGTTCCCACCGGCCCAGCTCGACGATGATGTCGCCGAGCGGGCGGTCCGATTCGACGCGATCGTTCGGCAGCCAGCCCCACGTGTTGTAGCGGACGAAGGATTTCGCGGTCTCGCCGGTCGCGTGTGGGATCAGGTGGGCGGTGAAGGCCGCACCGAGTTCAGCGAACACGGCGGTGCGCCGTGGGTCGCCTTCACCGATGTCGGACTGCTTGGCCCAGTCGCGGGAAAATTCTCGCAGTTCCTCGTATTCCGGGCTGACATAGGGGGTCAGCGGACAGTAGAAGGTGAGCAGTTGCCTGCCGAGATTCTTGGCATCCGTCACTTGTCCTCCCAATGACTTTGGTGGGACGCCGCCAAAGCCGTACCCACCTTTACGGTTTGGTCCGCGCTGCTGGTCCTGGGCGTGAGGCGCGCGGGCTCATGCGCAGCTGGGGGCCGTTTGCGTCAGCCGTCGGGAGCCTTCCAGCTGGCAGCCTTTCCTCCTCCGCTCGGATCGATCTGGCGGCCGACCGTGACTGGGGCTTCGGTAGACGGCCTGCTCATGGCGCCGATGGTGCTCCCTGTCCGGCTTCAGTAGTCCCGGTCGGAGACCAGGAGGGTGAGGGCAGTCAGTTCCGCCCGCGTGATGGCATCAGTGCCTACAGCGTCCAGCCGGCCCAGGGCCTGCTGGATGTGACGATCGGCTTCCGCCCTGGCCCAGGTGCGGCCTCCGGCCCTGTCCACCAGCTCGGCCGCTGTCTGCAACTCCTGCTGAGACAAAGGCCGTCGGCCGGCATACAGCTCACGCAGCTCCCGGGCTGCCAGCCCGTCTGCGGCCAGGGCTGCCACGACGGGGAGGGACTTCTTGCGGGCCGCCAGGTCCGCATATACCGGCTTGCCGGTGCGCGCAGGGTCACCCCAGATCCCGAGCAGGTCATCGATCAGCTGGAAGGCCGCGCCTACATGGGCGCCGAAGGCCCGCAGGTGCGCGACGCGTTCCGCGTCCGCCCCCGCCGCCAGGGCCCCCAGGGCGCAGGAGGCGGCGATCAGTGAGCCGGTCTTGCCCGCCGCCATGGCCGCACACTCGGCCACCGATACCCTCTCGCGCTCCTCCAGGAGAGTGTCGGCGTATTCGCCGTCGATCAGTTCCTGGACCGCGGCCGTCAACAGGCCCACGCCCTCCTTGCCGCCCAGCGGGGACGGGGCCTGGGCGAGGACCTGGGTGGCCAGGAAGAACAGGGCATCACCGGCCAGGATCGCGGCGGGTAATCCCAGTTTGGCCCAGAGGGCCGGCCGTCCTCGGCGTAGCCGGTCGCCATCGATGATGTCGTCGTGCAGCAGCGAGGCATTGTGAACCAGTTCCACAGCCACCGCCGCGGGCACCCCCGCCTGCGGGGTACCGCCTGCCGTCTCACATGAGAGCAGGGTCAGGGCAGGGCGCACCGCCTTGCCCACACTCGCATTGCCGCCGGGTAAGAGTGCTCCGGATATGTCTCGCCATCCGAAATGCACGCCCACCAGAAGCCCGACTGCCTGCGGTAGTTGATCAACTGCCTGTCGCAGAGCGGGAAACGTCACTCCGGCTGCCTCTGCCAGCATCTGCTGAGCGGTCCGTATTGATCGGGTCGAAGCGGCCACGGCCATGGCGCCTCCCTCCGGGGCAGTATGCGACTGGGGCTGTGACGGATGCTGTCCTGGAACGGGGCGAGCATTGTGCCGTGCTGTTGGCTTGGGCTTCTCCGTAGGTCGGTGAGCCAGGCGAAGCGGCGCGAGCGCGCTCAGCAGGGTCATCGGCAGCCTCGTTCCTGAAGGCGGCGCGGATTTCGACAGCCAACGACGGCAGGTGACCGGTCGGCAGGCACCGCATCCGGGCCCTGTAACAGGACTGACAGCGGTGCGGTATCGGGAGCTGAGGCGAAAGCGGCCATGGGACACCAGCCTTGACCAGGTCAGTAACCTCCCTTTGATGGATCCGGGCAGCGCGTACTGCGAACGATCCCCGGACCGTCACACCCGCGGGAGGCGCACCCGACCGGCACTTAGCGCGAACACGCGTCTACGAAGTGCGCTCGTAGTCATTTCCCTCCGCCCCGAGCCCCGGCCCAGAGGTGGCCGGCTTGGCGCACCCTTTAGAGGGGTGTTCCTCGACTCCGAGATGGGCGCCGCCACCGTGGAGCGGGCGGCCAGCGCCGGACGTCCATCGGTGGCCGTCGCCCGTTGCACCGATTCGGTCACTTAGACGGTGTCCTATGTGGTGAGGCGGACGAACCGCTTGTAGCAGCAGATGGCTGCGGCGAGACCGAGATAGGCCAGGTAGTTACGGGGATTGCGTTCGTAGCGGGGGCTGAGTCTGCGGTAGCCGGACAGCCACGAGATGGTTCGTTCGATCACCCAACGGCGGCGGCCCAACCGTTCGCTGGACTCGATGCCTTTGCGGGCGATGCGCACGCCGATGCGCCTGCCGCGTAACCACTTGCGCAGGTGGGGGATGTCGTAGGCCTAATAGGCGCCGTGGGTTGGCCGTTAGGCCAGTCCTGGCAGGGGCCGGGTGAGACGTCTGGTCTGGTCTGTATGCGGCGCCTGGGAGCGCTTCGACAAGAGGGACGTATGCGCGGCTCTGCCGCTTCGAATTCGGTCGGTCGTCGGCGACGGGTGAATCGTGGTTCTGGATCACTTTTGGTGCCAGGGCCACGGAGGGTCACCGAAACCGCGATCATGAACGGCCGTGGCTGATGTCCTCCTCCAGGACCTGTGGTTCCACCAGGTCGAAGGTGTCGTGATCGAAAACGTCGTGTCCGACGGCGAGTTGGTGGCCGTACGGGCCCGGACAGCTGTTGAGCGAGCCGTCTGTCCGGCATGCGGGGCATGGTCGTCTTGGGTGCACAGCCGGTACGTACGTCGGCTCGCCGACGGCGCGGTCGGCGGGCGCCCGGTACTGATCGAGTTAAAGGTGCGGCGCTTCCGCTGCGGTCAACATCCCTGCAGGCAGGCGACGTTCGCTGAGCAGGTCGACGGCCTGACCGTCCGGCACGGCCGACGCAGCACCGGGCTGCAGAAGGTGCTGGAACGCCTGGCGGTGATGCTGGCCGGCCGGGCCGGCGCTCGCCTGTCCCATGCTCTGGCGGCCGGGGTAAGCAGGTCGACGCTGTTGCGGTTGATCCGTCGCCTGGCTGAGCCCGAGACGTCGACACCGCGGGTGCTCGGAGTGGATGACTTCGCGCTGTGCAAAGGGCACAATTACGGCACGGTCCTGATCGATATCGAGACCCGCCAGCCCGTCGACCTGCTGCCGGACCGGACGACGTCGACGGTCGCCCGATGGCTCGCCGACCATCCCGGCGTCGAGGTGATCTGCCGCGACCGCTCCACCGCCTATGCCGAGGCAGGACGCCTCGGCGCCCCGAACGCCATCCACGTCGCGGACCGGTGGCACATCTGGTCCAACCTCGCCGAGGCCGTCGAGAAGACCGTCGTCCAGCACCGCGCTCTGCTGCGTGAACCGCACGACTCCGCCACGTCCCAGGCCACCGCGGCCCTGGAGAACGCGGCCCTGGAGAACGCGGCGAACCTCGATCACTCCTCTCCCACCGGGCCGAGGACAACCGGCTGGCACTCCGACCGCGTCCGGGAAAAGCACACGGCTGTCCACGTCCTCTTCGACCAAGGCATCGGCCTGCGGACGATCGCCCGCCAGCTCGGGCTCGCCCGCAACACCGTCCGCCGCTACGCGAATGCGGCGAGCGCAGACGAGCTCCTGGTCGGCCGGTGGACCGGCCGCACCAGCATCCTCGACCCCTACAAGCCCTGATTCCTCTGTAACAGCTCCGCCGGACGGTTCGAGCGCGGGACTGTGACGCCTTCCTGGACCCCGGCCTGCGAGGCCTCCACTGAGAGGGGCGCCAGTCCCATGACTCGGGTGGCGGCAGCCGTGGGGGCGTCGGGCGGACAACCTATACAAGCCCCGGCCTGCGAGGCCTTCTAGGTAGAGCGGTGACGCCCGGCGTCGTCACGGTCGCCACCACCGGACTGAACGTCCACTCTTTGGGGTTGGTGGTGCGAGCCCGTTTCACGGTGACCTCTTGCCAGCCCTGAACCACCGAGTTCTGGGCAAGACCGAGGCCCGTGAGGCGCGCTGGTGCCGCGAACGGCTTGTGAGATGTCGGACCGAAGAGTCCTGGAATTAGGGAGCCGCGCGGCCCGCATGCGCTCGTGACCAGTGCAGATGTCAACGCCAAGGGGAGGGAACACCGTGATCTACTGCGGGATCGACTGGGCCGAGAAGCACCACGACGTCGCCCTGGTCGACAACACAGGGCAGCTGCTCGCAAAACGCCGCATCAGCGACGACGTGTCCGGCTACCAGCTGCTGCTGGAGCTCCTCGCCGAGTACGGCGACACCGAGGGGAGCCCCATCCCTGTCGCCATCGAGACCAGCCGCGGTCTCCTGGTCGCCGTGCTGCGGTCGGGCAAGCGGCACGTCTTCGCGGTCAACCCGATGGCCGCCGCCCGCTATCGCGACCGGCACGGCGTCTCCCGCAAGAAGTCCGACCCCGGCGACGCGTTCGTGTTGGCCAACATCCTGCGGACCGACATGCCCATGCACCGCCCGCTACCGACCGACACTGACCTCGCCCGCGCCATCGCCGTCCTGGCCCGCGCCCAGCAGGACGCCACCTGGAACCGCCAGCAGATCGCCAACCAGCTCCGCTCCCTGCTGCGTGAGTACTACCCCGCTGCCTTGGATGCCTTCACTCGCTGGGCCAACGGCCTGTGCCGTCCCGAAGCCCGTGAACTGCTCAAAGTAGCTCCCACCCCCGCTCAAGCCGCGCGCCTCACACGCACACAGCTGCGTTCCGCCCTCAAGCGCGCCGGCCGCAGCCGCGGCATCGAGGCCGAAGCCGACAGACTTAAAAAGGTCTTCCGCGGCGACTACGCGACCCAGTCCCGGCTCGTCGAGGACGCGCTGGGCAAGCAGGCCCTCGCCCTCCTGCGGCAACTCGAGGCAGCTTGCCTCGCCGCCGACGAGCTCGCCGAGGCGGTCGAGGAGTCCTTCCTCCAGCACTCGGACGCCGAGGTGATCCTGAGCTTCCCCGGACTCGGCGTCCAACTCGGCGCCCGGATGCTGGCCGAGATCGGCGACGACCGTGAACGGTTCACCGACGCCCGCGGCCTCAAGGCCTACGCCGGAGCCGCCCCCGTCACTCGCGCGTCTGGCAAGAAACACCACGTCGGACGCCGGGTGATCAAGAATGACCGACTCAACCACGCTAGCTACCTGTGGGCCTTCTCCGCCCTACGGTCCTCGCCCGGCGCCGAAGCCCACTACCGCCGTCGGCGCGAACAGGGAGACTGGCACGCCGCCGCCCAGCGGCATCTGTTCAACCGCATGATCGGCCAGCTCTACCACTGCCTCCAGACCAGCCACCTGTTCGACGAGAACGTCGCGTTCCCCTCTCAACTGGCTACGGCAGCTTGACGACTTGGCATCGTGAGATGTCTACCTCTATCAGCGGTGGGCCGAGGGCTGCACCGTCGCCCGCCGTCTGTTCGAGGAAGTACGCGAGCGCGGCTATCCCGGCGGCGAGAACGTCGTGAAGAAGTACGTGGCCAACCTCCGCGAGAACTTCCCGCACGACCCGCCCCGCAAGGCGCCATCCGTGCGGAACGTGACCAGCTGGCTCACCCGCCACCCCGACCGCCTCACCGACGACCAGGCCCAGCAGCTCAAAGCGATCTTGACCCGTTGCCCCGCACTCGACCGCACCGCCCACCACGTCCGCGCGTTCGCCGAGCTCATGAACAACCGCCAGGGCAAGCACCTGGACCAGTGGATCACGAGCGTGACGGCCGACGATCTCCCCGTCCTGCACACCTTCGTCACCGGGCTGGGTCAAGACCTCGACGCCGTCGTCGCCGGCCTCAGCCTCCGCTACAGCTCCGGCGCGGTCGAAGGCCACAACAACAAGATCAAGATGCTGAAGCGGCAGATGTTCGGCCGCGCCAACTTCGACCTGCTCCGCAAGCGAGTCCTCCTCAGCGCGCGAGGCCGTTCATGATCGCGGTTTCGGTGACCCTCCGTGGCCCTGGCACCAAAAGTGATCCAGAACCTGAATCGTGACCCTCTGACGGCGGATCAATGCGCGGCGCCGGCAGCCCGTAGGACTCACCGAGCTCAGGTCGACGGACGCGGGTTGTCCTCGAAGGGACTGAGGAGGGGGCCGGGTCCGGCCGCGCGGCGGCCAGGGACAGCGGGGGAGAGGTGACCGCGGTCCTGGGCCGCTTTGATCCAGTCCCCGACAGGCTGCCCCGTTCCTCGAGTACCTGGTGTGCGGGGTGGTGGCCGGGCAGGCTAGTTTGCTCGGGTGAGTCTCCTTGATGATGTGGCCGAGCGTGACGGTTGGCGCTGCTGGGTGTGTGACGAACCGGTCGACCCCGACGAGTCGGTGAACGACCCGCGGGGGCCCAGCGTTGATAGCCGGACCGCCGACCGCAAGGCCAAGGTCGCCGAGCGGCTTGCGCACCGTGGGTGCAACACCCGTAAGGGTGCGGTCAAGGTGGTCATCGCCTGGCCGGACCGCCTGTACGTGGTCGAACCCGCGCCGCTGATCACCGTTGCGGGGAGGCTGGAGCGCAAGGGGGGCCGCGAGATGGTGGGCCGTTGTCCGACCAGGCGGGACGCTCAAGAGGCGGCGGATTGGCTGGTGGACCGGTTCTCCCGACTGGTACCGGGGCTGCCGGTGACCGCCGACATCGAGGCGGGCGGCGGCCAGTTCCTCGTCATCCTGGCCACCGGCCGTCGCTGACCGCGGCGGCGGGACCCAGCTCCGCTGGCTGATGGCTAGCCGATCTTCTTCCAGGGCTTGCAGTCGGTGGTCTGGAACGCCTTGTCACTTGCGGCGACCTTGAGACCTCCGCACGCCACGCGATCGGATCCCTCTCAGCACGCCTGCACATCGGCGCTGGCGAAGCACTCGCCCGCATCCACGCCCGCACCTTTCGCATCGGAGAGTCGCTTCCCCAGATCGCCGCCCAGCTCCTCGTCGACGCCGGCGGAACACAGGAATGACCAGACGTTCACAACTGTCCCGCCCCGTGTCTGCCCGGCTGACGATGTTCCACTCCAGGACCTGCCCCAGGCCCAGTTCGCGGGCTATCAGGTAGGCGACGAGGGTGGACGTGCCGACGCCGGGCGGCCGGTGATCAGCACGGGACGGCGCAGCCGCGACCCGGACGGACCGGTTCAGGGCGAGCGACCGGCCTGCCGCCAGACCCGGAACGCCCAGCCGAGCGGCGGCCCGGCCCGCACGCCCCGGCCGGAGCCGGAGCCGGCGTCGTGCCGTACCCATCCAGCCCTCGTCGTCGACGTCGCGGCCGCGCGGACGACGCCAACCCACTGCGCCTTCAGGCCGTGCCCGCCGCTCATGCGCAGGAGCCCGGTGGAATGCGTGTGCCCTCCTCCCCGGTGTCGGGAGGAGGGCACACGCGCGTCAACGAACTGCAGGTCCGGCGCGACCAGGGCGAGTAGCTCCAGGGTGCCGATCCCGGCGCCGGGTGAATGATCGACAGCGACCACACGCAGCCGCCGGCCCTGCGCCGCAACAGGGTCCTGGACGCTCTCAAGCGGGCGGAGCGGAAGGTGTTCACCCGGCCGGCGCTGAAATCCGCGAAGGCTCAGATGGAATTCCTCTACACGCGCGCCAAGCAGTCCACGAAGGCCCTGGCCGAACAGCTGGGCGTCTCGCCTCGCACCGTGCAGCGCTATCGCGCCGGACAGCAGACGAAGCCTCAGAAGAAGCTGCGGGCGGCCCTGGTGGAGGAGACCGACGCGGCTGTCCCTGGCGCGCAAGCTACTGCGGAAAGTGAGGACCTTGGCCAAACGGCTGGGACGGTGGAGTTCCTTCGCGGTGCCTGCGCCGCCCTCCTGGTGCTGGGTCTGTCTGCGTCGGTGCGCTCGCTGTACGCGCAGTACGCCACCTCCGTGGCTGACTTCACGCGCACGCAGGCCGACTCGATCCGCGACGATGCGATTGAGATCTGGCAGGGCCACGCAGTCCTTGCGAGCGTGACCGTCACCATCGCCGGGATCGCCTGGTGACAGGCGCGGCACGCGGCCTGGCTGCCTCGCATGCTGGGAAAACTGTGGATGAGCGGCAGCAGGACTCTCGGTCTGCTCCTGGCCTGGGTATCCGCCGCCACACTGCTTTGGGACGAACGGCTCCGCCACCAAGCCCAGCATCTGCAGCGCACCCAGCCGGAGGCATGGGCCAAAACCCTGGGCTACGTCGCGGTCCTGGCTCTCATGTGGGGGTTCTTGCGCCTCGTCCGCGATTCGGGCACCGAGTTTCCCCTCGGCAGGTGGCACATCTCCCTGGAAGCGGTGTTCCGCCCCCTGGCTGCCTTCACCGGGACATACCTGCTGTGGTACCTCATCGACAAACCGCAGACGCGCACTCTCCTGGCGGACCCCGAGAACCCGCTGCGACTCGCGGGCATCATCGCCGGATTCCTGCTGGCGAAAGCGGGAGGCTGGAGACCGCAGCAGGGGGAACCGGCACCGGTACCCAGTGCCGAAGCCACCTCTACCGCCTCCAGACGATCCAGCAGTCCACGAACGGACTGACCACCGGCGCGACGCAGGTCCTGACGGAAGAGTCCTGATCGGGTGGCCCGGATCTATGGGGGCATCGCCGGCCGGCGGGCTGCGAGGAGGACGGGGCGTAGTACCGCGGTACTAAGGGGGGCCGCCGGATTCGGTTCCGGGGTACGGGATGGTCGCCCGGTGCCGCTCCTAGGTTGAGATCGCGGGTCAGTCAGGCCCGGCTCGCCCAATGATCTCTTCTCCTGGTGGGAGTACGACCAGTACATCCCGGTCCACGTCGTCCCGACGCCCACCACATCCTCGCCGACGCCGTCGGCGAGCTAGCTCCTGACAGAACGGAACACCAGCATGAACAAGCGCGTCATCGGCATGACCACCGCCGGCACGCTGGCCGCCACGGCGGCACTGGCCTTCACGGCCGGCCCGGCCCAGGCGGCGACCTGCAACGCTTCGGCGGGCAGCTCCTGCGTCAAGGTCATCAACTATGCGAGCGACGTCCAGAGCATCAACGTCGGCCCGTGCAAGGACATTGGGGGGCACCTGATTCCGTCCAACCAGGAATTCGCCGACCTGACCGTGGCCTCGACGGGGGCACCGTTCCTGCTGACGTACTCCACCGTCCATTGTCCGAAGCGGGGACAGAACTCCAAGAGCGTCAGCTGGAGCGCCCCGGACGCAGACAACTTCCGCACGGTGACCATTCGATAGCCGAGCCTCCCGAAAAAACCGCAGCTCAGAGACATTGTCAGTGGTGCCTGAGCAGAAGCGCGCTGAGATCGAGCGGTCCACCCGGCGAGCACACTGGCAAAGCGAGCCAATTGGCACGCCGATGTTCGAAAAGGAATCGAACGGCGGCGGGTCAATTGGCACGCCAAGCCAGGGCGATGACACGGAGCAGCCCCCGGAGACCAAACCCGAGGCGGAGGCCGCCCGCGACGAACTCACGCAGCGAACCCGCACGGGCGAGCTTGGACTCCTTGGGGCGCGACCGGCTCCCCGCCCACACCCGCTGGGCCCGGTGCGGCCGATAGGCGCCGCCGACCGCACGGGTGTCGAACTCACGCTTGACGGTGGACGCCGGCCGGTTCAGCGCCCGTCCGATTGCCCGCAGCGACCGGCCCTCACGACGCATGTCGGCGATCAGCTCCCGCTCGGTCACCGTCAAAAACCGTGGGTGCAGCCCGGCCTCGACCGCCGCGACGGAGGGCGCTGACGCGGCGGCAACGGTGCTGGTCATGCCCGTTGTGTAGTCGATCCTGCGCCCATCGGGGTGCAGGATCGCGTCGCCGATCTTCCGGATCCCGCGGTCCCAGTCCCGGGCCGTGCGTTCGTGGACCCCGACCTGTGCCGCGGCGTCCCGCCGCCGCACCCCGGCCGCGCGAAGCCGGTCATACTCCGCCCGCCCCGGATGCCCGCCCGTTCCCGGCTTCCCACGACCACCGACACCGGCCTTCCGCGCCCACCCGAACGCCGTCGCACGGTTCACCCCGACCGCTCGGGCCGCGAACGCCAGTTCTCCGTCCGGGGGCCACTTGCGTTGCGGGCAGCCGCTCCGTCAGACGACACCGGCCCGGGAGTTCACCGCACGGGGTGCGTACCGCCGACGGGGGGTGCGCTGCATCGTGCACGACATATTGCGCCGCGCGCCCGATGCGCACCGTGCAGCGTGTGGGCGGTGCGCGGCTGTGCGGGCCGGTCAAGGCCGGAAATCCAGCCGGGCAGAAGCGTTTTGCCGCCAACGATCAGTAATCAACCCACCGCGTGGAGTGGTTCCGGATACAGGTGTGCTGGGACGTTCGTGTGCCGGGAGGCTGGTCGGTGGTTCTGACGATGAACGTTGGGGTACTGCTGGCGGTCATCATCGTCTTGCGGCTGCGGCGGCGTACGCAGGCCCGGAGCCGGAACGACGAGAAGCTGACCGTCGTCATCGTGTTGGTCTTCGGCGTCCTGATCGCCCCTACCGCGTTCGGCCAGACCGTCTTCGACGTCGTCGGTCAACTCGCGCAGGGCGTGACCCAGTCGGGCAGTCCCTGAGTGGTGCCCTTCCCAACCAGCTACCCCGAGGCTGCGGTGGTGTGGCATTGGCCACGGACGAACTGTCCGGTCAAGGGGTGGTCAAGGGTCATAACGGACACCGCAAGCGGGGGTGACCAGGTCACGGACTAGGGGTGATCCCGCAGGGTGGCATCTGTCCCGCACGCGCTGGATGCGCGCGGGACGGACGAACAGCCGCCCACCCCGGCCTTGGTGCCGGAGAAACGCGAGGACACCGTGCCCACGCCCCCCGTGCCCGGCCACGCCGCCCCTTCCCGCCGCCGCGTCCGTTCGGGATCCTGGGGCCTCACCCGCCGCCATGACCCCGCCGTCCGGCCAGGCCTCGCACGCCGTCCCGGGTGCTGGGACAGCCCGGGTGTGCTCCTGCCGCCATCGCTTCCGCTCCCACTGCCGATGCCACTTCCGTGCCAACCTCCCGCGCACCTTGCGTTTTTGCAGGTCACCACGGCTTCCCGGGACTGCCCCGGATCGTCACAACCCTCGTCTCTACTCCTGACCCTGAAGGAATTGAAGGAATTGAAGGAATTGTCGGTGGGGGAGGAGATCATCGGGTTCGGGGGCCCGGTGCCCTCTGCGGCCGGGGGCCGGCGCCCGGCCGGTGGCCGGACGCGGACGGCGGGAGGGCGTGCCTGATGGCGGGCAAGCGCAAGGCGAACGAGGCGGGATCGTCGAACGGGCTGCGCGCGGATGTGCTGTGCGTGCTCGGGGTGCTCAAGGTCGCGACCGCCGACCAGATCCAGCGGCTGGCCTCGCCGCACCTGACCCACCAGCACACACGAAGAAGACGCCGGCCGCCCGGAAGGAAGCACGCACCGCCTCCCATCGCGGCGCGGCGAACGACCTGCGCCGTCACGGCCTGGCCGTCGACGGCGGCCGTACCCGGGGCGGTGAAGAGGTCCGGCTGCTCACGGCGGCCGGGCTGGCCGCCGCCGCGATCGACCTGGACCGCGAGCCGGAAGAGATGGGCGGTATACCCAAGAGCGCGGGCCGCTCCGGCGCCTCGCACCCGATGACGGTGAACGAGACGGTGATCGCGCTGATCCGAGCGAAGCCCGACCTCGACCGGCTCACCGAGCAGCCGGCCGAAGCGCAGGCAGCCGCGTGGGCCGCCGTCGACGCACCCGACGGGATCGGCACCCTCACCTCCTACGCCACCGAGGTCGCGCTCCCGGTGAAGGGCACCTGGAGGAACCCCGCGATCGGCAGTGCCCGCGCCGACGTCGTCCTGACCGCGCCGGAAGCCGGGGTGCCGCTGCTGTTCATCGAGGTCGACAACTGCACCGAGGAAGCCGTCCTCATCGCCAGGAAGTTCGACAAGTACATACGGTTCTTCAAGAGGAGGGAGAAGGACACCGACGGCATCGAGAAGCCGATGTGGCGCACCCGCTGGTCCGCACCCGGCTGAACTTCGCGTCAGTGAAGGTATTCGTGCCGCCGCTGAACTCCGCGTCGATGAAGGTAACCGTGCTGGCGCTGAGCTTCGCGCTGGTGAAGTCGACGCTGCCGGCGCTGAACTTCGCGCCGCGGAAGTCGACGCTGCCGGCGCTGAAATCCGCGCCGCCGAAGTAGAAGCTGTGGCCGTTGAATTCCGCGCCGCCGAAGGAGACCGTGCCTTGAAAAAGGCTTCCCTGTAGGTACCCGTGTTGCACGCCGACCAGGAGGTCGGTGCTTGGGGTTGTAGGTGGCTGCGGATGGTCCGGATGATGGTGAGGCGGACCTCGCGTTCGCCCTCCTTGTATGCGGTGGGCGTCGACCACAGTGATTCGCCCTCCGATGTCGTCGAGGCGGCCTCCGGATTGGGCTCGTACGGCATGCGCAGATAGGCGCACAGAACGTCGACGCACACCTGTCGCTGCTCGATCCAGTCGTCGGCGAGCCGGGCCATGGCGTATACGCCAGCCAGGCGCACCGCTGCCTGGTCGTGGCCGAGTTGGTCGGCAGCGGGTGGTGAAGCGCTCAGCGAGCTGTTTGTCGTCGGCCCGATGAGCGTCGCTCTCCGCAAGGCGCTGTTTGCGGTAGGTATAGACCCCTGCGAGAACAGCGCCGGCAAAGGTGAGGGTCGCCAGCGCGGTGCGGATCACCTCGTGGGCAGCCACGGGGCTCTCCGGGGGGGCCTCCTTTGACGCGAGAGAGTGAAGGAATTCGTAGATCCCGTAGCCCACGGCCAGGGCCAGCAGGAGGGCGAGCAGGCCCACTACCCAGACGGGCCACAAGCGGGGAGCGTGTCGGCCCCGTGAGGCCGAGTCCTTGTGTCCCCGTCGCGGCATAGCTATCACGGCTTGATCATGCTCTGGCTCTGGCTCTGACGCAGCGCTGTGGCCGTCGTTCGGCGGAACGGGAACGCTCGCCTGGGTCCGGGGTACTCCCGGCCCTGGGCGCATTTCCGCACGGTGCGCGCACGATGGTCGCATGTCCGTTCGGTTCGACCCCAGCTACTGGCTGGTTAGTTGTCCCCTGGTGTCCGAGCTGGGAGTCCGGAGCCTCGAAGCCCGCGGGTTCGCGATAACTGAAGGTATTTCAGCGGGAACTGGAGGGTCCGGTGCCACCATGTTCGGGGATGGGCCCGCGGGTTCGCGGCGAACACGCTGGGTCAGCGTCGAGGCCGGTCTGGAGAAGCTCACCGGCGAGGCGGACTACGACCGCTCCTGCGCACGCCACCGTCGTCACCACCCGCACGCCCCTGCCGACCTGCCGGGGGGTACGAACAACGGTGCACCCGGCACCAGGAGGCCCATCGGGGCAGCCGTGGCTGCTGACCTGCTGCCGTGCCGCCCGTTACCGGCACGGCATCCGACACTTGCGTCCTGACCCCCTCTTGGGGCACAACAATCATGCGAGCAGCGCGTGGCGTCGTGTTCCCTGACGTCACGCCTGTGAGCATGTGCGGATCCAGCCCTCTTCCCGCACCGAGGCGATGCGATGCCCGACCGCGCCGACCATGTCGAACCCGAGAGCGTCGCACCAAGGTGGATCTTGCGGCACCGGCCGCCGGAGCAGTCGCTGTTCAGCGGCATCTACGGACTGGTGCTGGCCAGCGCCCTGGTGGCTGCGCTGGACGCGACGGGCGAGAGGGCCGATCCTGGTCCGGACGCGCTGTGGGTCCTGCTCACCGCGCTGGCGTCGGGTGCTGCCCATGGGTACGCGCACGTCATCGCCCAGCGTGCGTCCGTCGACGGGGCGGCCACTACGGGCAGACTGCGGTTGGTGTTCGCCGAGTGGCCACTGGTCGCCGCCGTGCTGCCCACGGTGGGGATGCTGCTTGGCGCGGTAGCCGGGTGGTGGGCAGAGGCCACGGCTGTGGACGCGGCCCTGCTGTTCAACACCGTCGCCTTGTTCGGCTGGGGCGCCTGGGCCGCCCACACTGCCGGGCACGGATGGCCGTCCTCATGCCGGGCAGGGGGTCTGGACATGCTGATCGGCCTGGTGATCATTATCGCGAATGCCCTGATCAAGTAGGCATGCGGTCGGGTGCCATGTCGGTGAGACAGGCCGCGAGTCCTTGATCCGTGGGCACCCTTCCTGTCCCGCCACTGCAGGCGTCGACACAACCTGCGTCGCTTCGTCTTCACCCGCACCGCAGACCGGTCGGACACGATGAGGACGCTTCGAAAATCCCGAAGTAGCGTCACGGACGTGCAGAACACTCCGTAGGACGAGAAGCCCCTGGCCACGAAGCCAACACCTCAGCGGGGCTCAGGAGAACTCGCGGGATATCGCACAACACGAACACTGGGGCTTCTTGCCGTCTCATGCGTACGGCTCACTCCAGCGTGCGGCATATGCCGGAGTTCAGGAATGCTGGCAGAGACCCTGGAAAGCATGCGAGCGGCTGAGGAGGCGCTGTGTCACCTCTGACGCGGATTCCGTTGGAGGGCGGGGGCAGCGTTCTGGTCGAGCAGCCGGTCTTGGGGGACGGGCCGGTGAAGGCCGGTCGCTTGGGCGAGGTCATCCGTGACGTACCGGTGACCCTTCAAGAGGCTCTGGAACCGGTCACGGCGGCGGCTCGGGCGGCACTCGACCAGCTCCGCAAGGCGAACCCCGACGAGATCACGGTCGGATTCGGGGTCGACCTTGCGATCGAGGCAGGTGCCGTGATCACCAAGAGTCAGGCCAGCTGCCACCTTCAGGTGACCGTGTCGTGGAAGAGCGACGCACCCGCCGGTCACCCGCAGGCGGGCGAGGGAACGGCTGTTCCCCGATGATCAGCGCGGACAGGGAGTCGGGCGAAGGGAGCGCATCGGATCTGCTCGGCGCCGTGGCCCAGGTTCTCGGACCGGACGGGGCTGTCGCCGGGACGGGATTCCTGGTGGCCGAGGGGGTCGTGGTCACGTGTGCACACGTCGTCGCAGCGGCCGGGAGCGGGCCTGGGGAGCAGGTCCTTCTGGCTTTCCCCCATGTGGAGGGAGCGGACCGGGTGGAGGGGTGTGTCCCGGCCGAGCTGTGGCGTTCCGTCGAGGGCGAGGATGTGGCCTTCATCCGGCTGGGTGCCACGTCGGCCGACGCGCGGACGCTGGCGTTGGGCTCTGCCGAGGGGTGTCGGGGCCACCAGGTGCGTTCCTTCGGTTTCCCTGCCCAGGCGCCGCCGGAAGGACACTTCGGCTTCGGCGTGGCCGGCGATCTGCTCCCGGGCGCGGACGGCAGATGCACGCATCTGCAGCTGACCGCCGCCAACGACCTCACCACGGGGTTCAGCGGCGGGCCCGTACTGGACGAGATGACCGGCCTGGTCATCGGCATGCTCACGGAGATCGCCGCCCCCGACGAGTACGAGCGGGGGCAGGGCATCGCGTATGTCACTCCGACCCAGGTACTGCGGGAGATCCTGCCGGAGCTGGCGGAGCGGGAGGTGTGCCCGTACCGGGGGCTGGAGCCGTTCACCGCGGAGCACGCACGGTGGTTCGAGGGCCGGGCGGACGCGGTACGGCAGGTCGTGACGAACCTGGCCCAACAGCGGCGGCTGACGCTGCTGCTCGGGCCTTCGGGGTCGGGGAAGTCGTCGTTGATCCAGGCGGGGGTGTTGCGGGCGCTGGCGGAGGGGGAGGTGCCGCGTAGTGACCGTTGGCTGCCTGTTCTCACCCGGCCGAGGCAGGACATGCTCGCCGAGATCGAGCGTGCCGGGCTGCCCGGGGCGAGCGAGGACGGGATCGTGGCGGCGGTCAACCGCAGGCTGGCGACCGAGCCCTCCTACCAGCGCGTCCTGCTGGTCATCGACCAGTTCGAAGAGCTCCTGGTGCAGACCGTCAACGGTCGGCTACGGGAGCTGCTGGGCGTCATTGACGAGGTCACGGCGGCCGCCGACGCGTACACCAAGGTCACCGTGATCCTGATCATGCGTGACGATTTCTATCCGCAACTGGCCTCGCTGGCCCCCAAGTTGCTGGAGGCCGCCATGCCGGGGCTCCTCAACGTGCCGGGCACCCTGAGCCAGCAGGACCTGCAGGACATCATCACGCTGCCGGCGTGGGACGTGGGACTCCGGTTCCAGCCGGGGCTGCCCGAGCGGATCATCGGCGACGTCCTGGACATCACGCCCGGGGCGGCGGCAACCCGCCAGGCACCCGTGACCGTGCTGCCCCTGCTGGAGATGATGCTCAGCCAGCTGTGGCTCCGGCGGCAGGACGGGTACCTCACCCATGAGGCGTACCGGCGTATCGGGGCGGTCAGCGGAAGCGTGACCACGTGGTGCGACAGCGCGCTCGAGGAGCTGTCCGCCGAGCAACGGCTCATCGCCCGCCGGACGCTGACCTCCCTGGTGCACCCGTCCGACCCCAGCCACAACATCACGGCTGTCCGCACGCAGGTCTCCCTCGACGAACTCCGCGACCTGGCAGCCGACCCGAGCGACACCCCCAACGGTGAGAAAGCGGCCGTCGACGACGTCATCGCCACCCTCGCACGCCATCGCATCATCACCACCCAGACACTTCGGGCCCCGCAGAATCCCGGCGCTCCTCCCGGAGAGCCGGTGGCCGAGCTAGTCCACGAGGCCCTGATCCGCGACTGGGGCGCGCTGCGCGAGTGGGTCGAGCAGGACCACCGCTTCCAGGAGTGGCTGGACCGTACGCGAGACCGGCAGGCTCACTGGGCGGACAAGAGGGACGCTGGAGATCTGCTGGGCGGGACGGCGCTGGCGGAGGGGCTGGAGTGGTCACAGCGGCGCCGGCTGCCGACAGAGATCGCGGCGTACCTGCAGGCGAGCAGACAACGGCAGCGCACCTCGATACGGCGTGCCAGGAGGGTTGTCGCGGTGCTGGCCGGGCTGCTGGTGCTCGCATTGCTTGCCGGGGCGGGTGCGATCTGGCAGTGGCGGGCAGTCACCGCCGAGCGACAGGCGGCAGTGTCCCGGCAGGTCGCCGCTCAGTCCACCGACCGCTTCTACGAGAACCCCGACCTCGCCTCGCTGCTGGCGGTCAAGGCGTACCGCACCGACCACACCTCCGAGGCCGTCGAAATCCTGCGGTCCGCTGCCGCCCTCCCGCAGCATCGCCGCTTGCGCGGGCACACGAGCGAGGTGAACGCGGTGGCCTTCAGCCCTGACGGCCGCACCCTCGCCTCCGTCGGCGCGGACCGGACGGTACGGCTGTGGGATCCGGACACCGGCAGGACACGGAGGACCCTCAAGGGTCACACCGACGCGGTGACCGCGGTGGCCTTCAGCCCTGACGGCCGTGCCCTGGCGACCGGAGGAGCCGACGGGACCGTACGCCTGTGGGACGCCCGCACCGGCAAACTCCGCGCCAAGCTCACCGGGCACGCCGGCGCAGTAGAGTCACTCGCCTTCAGCCGGGACGGCCGCACCCTCGCCACCGGCCACGACGGAACCGTACTTCTGTGGGATCCGGCCACCGGTGCGACCAGGAGGAGCCTCACCGGTGCGATGCACCCGGTGGCCTTCAGCTCCGACGGCCGCACCCTCGCCACCGGCGGCAAGGGCAGGACAGCGCGCCTCTGGGACCCCGTCACGGGCGAGCCCCGCACCACTCTCCCCGGAGTGTCGGGCCACGTGGCATCACTGGCATTCAGCCCCGACGGCCGAACCCTCGCCACCACCACCGAGGAGGACTACGAGGTCAAGGTTCAGTTCAGGGATGCGGTCACGGGCAAGATCCGCACGACCTTCGACTACTGGTGGGCCGCTTGGCTGGTCTTCAGTCCCGACGGCACCACCTGCGCCACCGGCGACGGCGACGTCGGCGTAGAACTGCGGGACGCGGCCACCGGTTCGCTGCGGGCCACTCTTGCCGGACACTCCAACACGGTCTTCGGCGCGGCGTTCAGCCGCGACGGCCGCACCCTGGCCACCGCCAGCCGCGACAAGACGGTCCGCCTGTGGGACGCCAACACCGGCAAGACCCGCACTACTTTCAGTGGGCACACCAAGCCCGTGTACTCGGTGGCCTACAGCCCCGACGGCCGCACCCTCGCCACCGCCAGCGACGACAAGACGGTCCGCCTGTGGGACGTGGCCACCAGAAAAAACCGCGCCAAACTCACCGGACACACCAAGCCCGTGTACTCGGTGGTCTTCAGCCCCGACGGCCGCACCCTCGCCACCGCCAGCGACGACAAGACGGTCCGCCTGTGGGACGTGGCCACCAGAAAAACCCGCGCCAAGCTCACCCGCCATACCCAAGGCGTAAACGCGGCAGCCTTCAGTCCCGACGGCCGCACCCTGGCGACCGCGGGCGACGACACCACCGTGCGGCTGTGGGACCCGACCACCGGCAAACCCCGAATGGCTCTCAAGGACCACACCGCCGCGGTGTGGTCGCTCGCCTTCAGCCCCGACAGCCGCACCCTCGCCTCGGGTGGGGAGGACTTCTCCGTACGGCTCTGGAACGTCGCCACCGGCAAGACCCGCGCCCGCCTCAACGGACATACCGCGACGGTGCGGGGAGTGGCGTTCAGTCCCGATGGCCACACCCTTGCCACCGCCAGCGACGACGACACCGTGTGCCTGTGGGACGTGGCCACCGGTGAGATCCGCACGACCCTGACCAAGCACACCGGCAATGTGAACGCGGTGGCCTACAGCCGCGACGGCCACACCCTCGCCACCGGTGGCGACGACGGGGACGTACGTCTGTGGGACGCGGCCAGCGGCAAGCCCCGCAACACCCTGGCCATCGGCGAATATGTGAGCTCACTGGCGCTCAGCCCTGACGGCCACACCCTCGCGACCACCGGTGAAACCGTGCGCCTGTGGGACATCGGCGCCTCCCTGAAACCGGCAGAAGCGGTCAAACGGATCTGCCGCACCGTCGACCGCGACCTCACCCCGGCGGAACGCGCCGCCTACCTCCCCGACAAATCCGACGAGCCCGTGTGCCCAAAGAGGTGAACCGACGACGGGTCTCCCGAGCCGCCGTCAGCAACAGTCAGTGAGACTGAACGCTAGGGACGAAGCGCAGGCTCCCGAGCTGGGAAGCCGATCACAGCGAAGGCGGCTTCTACGACAAGCTGGTCCAGGGCCTGGCCGACTTCTCGGACTACGCCGTGGACGCGTCCAGCGAGATCTCCAAGTTCTACGACAGCGAGACGAGGAAGGCCGCTGCCTGGGCCGCCCTGCTGGCCGCCGGCGCCGGCCTGCTCAGCGCCCTCCTCAGTCTCTTCAGGAACCCGGACGACCTGGTGCACGAGCGGTCCCTCGGCTTCACCCGCGACTACCTGATCTGGCTGCAGAACGTGGAGGAGAATTTCTGGACCTTCAACGGCGGCGACGGAGGGTGGCACACGCTCACCCTGAAAACTTCCTAGTCGTCCGCAGCATCCACTCGGAGTCAGGGCCACCGGCTGGCCTGACCTGGCCCGCAGACGGCGTGCGGAGGGCTCTGGTGATGTGCGCCGGAGTCCTGGCCGAGCGGTCCGCCCCGGAGCCGTAGGTGGCGGCTTTGGGCCGGACCGCTTTCCGATTGCATGAGGGGTTGTGACGCGGTCTGCAGGAACCGACCGATGTAGCGGACGGTGCAGATCTGCACCGCCACGCCCAGCCGGTGCGCGTCAGCACGCCGCAGCGCGAACGCTGGCTTTGCTGCGGAACCGAGAGGCTGTTCACGTCAAGAGTGAAGTCCGGAAGCCGTCCCGCGAGATCCTTGTCGCCGAAGACCTGGTCCACCGCCTGGACCAGGTCCTTCTTGAAGCCCTCGAACTCCTCGGTCCACAGGGTCGCCGGACCGGCAGGCCCTTCGATCCATGTACGGAGCGCCTGGGCCTTGGACACCTGAATCTGGTTCGCCTTGGTGGGCCTGTTGAGGTCTGTGGCCCTGATGACATGGTCCAGCTGGGCGTGGAGATGGGCGGACAGGCGGGTGAAGGGGCGAACGGTGCTCCTTGAGCTCGTCGATCTCAAGGCGTTCGTCGCGCAGCCACACGGCAAGCGCTTGGTATCGCGGGGTCACGAGGATCCGGGCCTCCGTCGCCACCGCGGCGATGTGCCGGGCGCCGGTCCCGGTGCTGATCAGGTCCTCGATCGCCTGGCGCAGTGTCTCCATACGGCTTTCGGCACGCTGCCGCTGCGCTGCGGTCTCGGCTCCCTCTGCGCTGAGTTTGTCCGCACGTGCTTCCAACGCGGGGGAGACGGGCAGGAAGCCTTCGCCGATGAAGCCAGGATCCGGCTGGCCGGTCGGCAGCGTGAAATTGTGTCGCAAGTAAGCGTTGTTGCGGGCGATCGTTGCCTTCCACTCCGGGAGGTTCCGGAGGTCGAGATTGGCTGCCGCGTCGATGGCGGTGACCACCCACACCACCCGTTTCCCCGACAACAGGTAGTGGTCGTACAAGAAGCGGATCAGATCAAGGTCACGTTCTGAGAGGATGCGGCTGGCGTGCGACACGTACATGAAGCAGTCCACGTCGGCCATCGCTGCCCGGACGATCATGTCGTGGACCGGATTCGGGGACATAGCCGGGCAGGTCGTAGAGCTTCGCCGGAAGCTTGGCGCCGGCGAGCATGATCTCGAGTTCGGCCACCTCACGTCCACGGTGAGGCCTGAGCCGATCGGTCACATCTGCATCCTGCATCGCATACGCAGCGACCACAGGAAGCTCAGGACCGCTACGCAGAGCGAGGCGTACAGCCAGCTCCAGCTGAGTTTGCCGTCGTTCAGGACCTGGTTCGTCGCCACGCCGCCCGCGCACCAATAGCCCCGCGCTGCCCAGGATCCGCAGTCCGCGTCGTACCCCCCGTCATCCCCACCCCCTGCTCGCTCCCGCACCGCTGGCACCAGCCAAGCGTGTATATGCCCATGTCGGCTGGGAGGTTGACGGATTCGAGATCGGCCAGGGGCGGGCAACGGGATCAGGTGGGGCTGTTACGTTTTGTTACTCACCGTCCTTGTTCCACATATTTCTTGAAGTGCTCCAGATCGTTGCCGACCACGCGTTCGACCGCGTTCGCCTGGGCGAAGCCTCTCGGACCGCCGAAGGTGTCCCTGACGGCGTCCGGGTCGTACTCGAGCCGTGCCTGGACGCGGGTGCGGTTCTTGTCGATCGGGAGCAGGGAGAAGGAGCCTGTCAGCTCGGGGGTGCCTCTGGTGTGCCACTCCAGCACGCGATTCTCCGCGTGGTCGTGGTAGTCGGCATCGAGTTCGCGAGTGTGGTCGCTGGCCTCGATGGAAAGATGCGCGTGGCCCTTCGCGTCCGCACGCGCGTTGCGTACTCCGTCCACAAAGCGTGAGTAGTTCTCCACGTGGTGCAGGCTGTCCCAGGCCTTGTCGATCGGGACTCCGACGTCGACATGTTTCTCGAGGGTGCTCATGGCCCACCTCCATGTTCGGTTCACGGCGTATGGCCTTGCTCTTTCCAGTGTGCGCCTGCAAGCCCTGGCTTGATCTTTAACCTGTGCGGCGTGGTCGTGGGGTGGTCGACTTCTTGGTTCGCTGGTTCGCCGCTGGTGTTTTGTGGGGTGTGTGCACGTCGTGGCGTGGGGTGGGTCGGGTGTTCTTTCGGCCTGGTGGTTGTCCTGGGCCAGGGCGGGTGGGTTTCGGTGCTTGGGCCGGGCAGCTGGCCTTGGGGCGGATGTGCCGGAAGTCGCGGCGGACTCGGGCGGGGGTGAGCCTGTCCGGCGGAGTTGGTCTTTCCCAGGGGCGACGCCGGTCGGCCGCCGGCGGCCGGGCGAGCCGCATGCGCTGCTTGTAGGCCTCACGGTCGAAGGCTGGTGGCCTGCCGCCTCGGCTTCCCCGGCGAAGCCGGTGACCCTGCTGGTCGGCCGGGACGGGGATCAGATCCTGACCGAAGCGGGGGCCGGGCACCGGCATTTCCTGCCGTGCGTGGGCGGTCCCGCCCTGTGCGCGCAAGTACTGGTGCACGTCGGCCGCCGGTGGTGCGTGCGCTCCCTCGGGCCTCATTGGAACACCCGCGTGATCGTCATCCCCGGCATGCCCTTGATCCGCCGCGGACCATACCGCTGGCTCCGTCACCCCAACTGTCTTCTCGTCGCCGTCGAAGGCATCGTCCTTCCACTGGTCTTCACTGCATGGATGACGGCAGTGCGCTTTACTGCCGCCAACGCGGCTGTTCTCACCGTGCGCCTCCGGACCGAAAACGCCGCCCTGCGCCTCGCGGCCTGACGTCTCGGCAGACCGTGAGAGCCGCCTGCTCTGCAGGGCCCTCACCGGAACACGAAGGGGGCGTCATCAACCGCGGGCGCCTCTGCCGCGAGTAGGGGAGCACGACCAGGTCGCGCAGCGCTGCCGCGTGAAACGGGTCAGCGAACGGAGTGCCGGCGTGCACGGCGGAGAACGCCGCAGAAGCGCGTCTCACCACCGGGCACCACAGTGTTTCAGCGGATGGGGAGTCGACGGCGACGAAGTTCTCGACGTAGCCGCATCCGCTTGTCCGTCGGCTGAAGGTCCGGGAAGAACCTCTGATCGATCCCCGGGTACCGCTCTAAGTTGCGGCATGGCTCGGGACGGGAGGCGGCCTCGTCATGCTCGGCAGGTCCAGGCCGGGTGGTGGGGGCCGGCTGGTCAGGGGCGGTGGTCGTGGAGGTCGGGGGTGGGCTGGTCTTGGGTGGCGGCCCAGGTGGCGAGTAGGCGGAGGGCGTCGGCGCTGGGGGTGTTGGGGGTGGCGGTGTAGATCACGAGGGTGAGGCCGGGGTCGGCGCTTAGGGGCATGGTTTCGAAGTGAAGTTCGAGGTCTCCGACGACCGGGTGGTGGAGCTTCTTGGCGCCGGTGCGGTGGTGGCGGACTTTGTGGTCGGCCCAGCGTCTGCGGAAGATCTCGCTGCGGGTGGACAGTTCCCCGATGAGGTCGCTGAGGTCTTTGTCGTAGGGGTTGCGGCCGGCTTCGGCGCGGAGCATGGCGGTGATGCCGTCGGCGGTGCTGTCCCAGTCGGGGAAGAAGTCGTGGGCGGCGGGGTCGAGGTAGATGAACCGGGCGGCGTTGGCGGGGCGGCGTGGGTCGGCCAGGAGGGGCGCGTACAGGGCGCGGGCCAGGTGGTTGGTGGCCAGCAGGTCCTGGCGGTCGTTGTGGATCCAGGCGGGGGCGTCGCTGACAGCGTCGAGCATGTGCTGCAGGGCGGGCCGCAGGCCGCGGGCGCGGGGCGTGGCGGGTGCGGGGGCGCGCCGGGCGAGGTCGTACAGGTGGTCGCGTTCGGCGTCGTCGAGCTGCAGGGCGCGGGCGACGCCGTCCAGGACGTGGTCGGAGGCCCCTGAGAGGTTGCCGCGTTCCATTCGCACGTAGTAGTCGATCGAGACGCCGGCCAGCAGCGCGACCTCTTCGCGGCGTAGTCCTTTGACTCGCCGGTAGCCGCCGTAGGTGGGCAGTCCGGCCTGCTCGGGGGTGATGCCGGCGCGGCGGGAAGAGAGGAACTGGCTGATCTCGGCGCGGTCGTCCATGTCCTCAACGGTAGGCGAGGTGGCCGGGAAGAAGCAGGTACTGGCGTTACCCGGAAGACCAGGCACTGCCATCGCCCGGCGAAGCACCGTTTCCTGGAGATCGGCCGCTGAACGGCCGGGCACTTGCTGGGCGACGCCGACATCTACCGGCAACGTTCTGGCGCCGAGACCACCGGCGACGTTGCCGGACTCCGAGCCGCTAGCCCCGACGACCAAGCCCGAACCAGAGGAAGCGATCATGAAACACACCACCCTGGGAGATCTAGACGTCTCCCGCATCGGCCTGGGCGCCATGGGCATGTCCGCCTTCTACACCGGCGCCGGCAGCGACGATGCCGAGGCCATCCGCACCATTCAGCGGGCGGTCGACCTGGGTGTCACGCTCATCGACACCGCCGAGGTCTACGGGCCCTTCACCAATGAGGAACTCATCCGCGACGCGCTGAAGGGCCGCCGTGACGAGGTGGTGCTGGCGACCAAGTTCGGCATGGTCTCGTACGCGGACCCGAACGGCGGCAAAGGCGGTCTCGACAGCCGCCCGGCCAACATCCGCGCCGCCGTCGAAGGCTCCCTCAAGCGGCTCGGCACCGACCACATTGACCTGTACTACCAGCACCGCGTCGATCCGAACACGCCCATCGAGGACGTGGCGGGCACGGTCGGGGAGCTCGTGATGGAGGGCAAGGTCCGCTATCTCGGACTGTCGGAAGCCGGCCCTGACACGATCCGCCGCGCCCACGCCGTGCACCCGGTGACCGCCGTGCAGTCGTCGTACTCGCTGTGGAGCCGCGAGGTCGAGGAGCGGGTGCTGCCCGCGCTGCGCGAGCTCGGTATCGGCTTCGTGCCGTACTCGCCGCTCGGGCACGGTTTCCTCACCGGCACGGTCCGCTCTCCCGAGCAGTTCGACGAGGGTGACTGGCGCCGGACCAGCCCGCGCTTCCAGGGCGAGAACTTCCAGCGCAACCTGGCCCTCGCCGACGAGGTGCGGGCCATCGCCGACGAGGCCGGCGCCACACCGGCCCAGGTCGCGCTGGCCTGGCTGCTGTCCAGGGGCGAGCACATCGTCCCGATCCCCGGCACCAAGCGGGTCACCCGTGTGGAGGAGAACACCGCCGCCGACACCGTCGAGCTGACCGCCGAACAGCTGGCCAAGCTCGACAGCCTGCCCTCGGCCGCCGGCCACGGCCACAACGAGGCGGAGAGCCAGATGATCGAACGCTGAGCACCCAGCCGCCCCGGACCACGCCAAGCGCCCCGCGCACCTTGATCCTGCCGACTGTCGGAGGCCCAGCCTTGTGGCGTACGCCGGGACCTGCGCGGCTCGCCATGGCGACTACCTGGAGCGACCTGCGTCGCTCACTCCGATCACGGCAGCCAGGGCCGCCAAAGCCAATTCCCCTACAAGACGATCCAGCGCGTGCCTCACGACTCGACCATGCCGATCGGGAACACGCGTTCCGCCTGACCAACTCGTAGAAACTCCCCGGAGGAGACCATGCGCACATCTGTCACGTTCATGAGCAACCATCTGACCCTTGCCGGCACGTTGTACCTGCCCGACGACTATGACGGGCGCCCGCGCTCCGCTGTCGTGGTGGGGCATCCGGCCGGCGGTGTGAAGGAGCAGACCGCCGGCCGCTACGCCGAGGAGCTGTCCCGCAAGGGATTCGTGGCCCTTGCCTACGACGCACCGTTCCAGGGCGAGAGCGAAGGCGAGCCGCGCGGTCTGGAAGATCCCTTTCAGCACGCCGAGGGCGTCCGCGCCGCGGTGTCCTTCGTCAGCACCCGCAGTGAGGTCGACCCGCAGCGCATCGGCGGCCTGGGCATCTGCGCCTCCGGCGCCTACGTCCCCTACGCCGCTCAGACGGACCGGCGGATGAAGGCCGTCGCTACCGTCAGCGCCGTCGACCCGGGCGCCGAGCTCCTTGCCGAGCCCGCGGTTCGCGACCACCTGCTCGACCAGGCAGCGGTGTTCCGCACGCTCGAAGCCCGCGAAGGCAGCGCCTACGCCACCAACCTGCTCCCCGGCACGCAGGCCGAAGCGGACGCCCTCCCGGCCGGGAGCATGTTCGGGGAGAGCTACGGGTACTACCGCACGCCGCTCGGACAGCACCCCCGTTCCTCCGGCTGGGGCGTGGCCCGGTTCGACCTGATCGCCCAGTTCGAGCCGTACCGCAACAACAGCTGGCTCGCGCCGCGTCCGCTGCTGATGATCGTCGGGAGCGAGGCCGGCACCCGCGTCTTCAGCGAAGACGGCGTGGCGCGAGCCGGCGGGACCGCGGAACTGTTCGACATCACCGGGGCGACCCACTTCGACCTCTACCACCGCGACGAATACGTCTCCCAGGCCGTGGACAAACTCGCCGACTTCTACAGCACCCACCTCAAGAACTGACCCGGCCAACGAAGAGGTCACAAGACCTCCGGCCGGACTACGAGAACGGGCTGATCGATTCCATCTCGTTGCTCGCCCCAGTGGCTCAGGAAGCCGCCCTCCGCCAACGCGGCACGGTACCCCTCAGCCGACGTGCGTGAGGAAGCCAGGCAGGGGTGCGGTCCGGTCGGATCCGTCGCCCATGCCACCGCTGCCACGGCCTCGCCGCGCTCGCCAAGGCCGACGCGACGAGTGCGGCCGGTGCCCGGTGGTGCCGGGCAGCTGCCACCGCGAGCGGATGGTGGCCGCCACAGCCAGGTCCATGCGGGTGTGGGCGCCGCAGACGCACTACCGGCGCGTGGAACGAGGCCATCGGGAAGCGGATGCGGGGCTCCTCGCAGATTGGCATCTTCGCCAGTCAAACGGGCCGGTTCGCTCAGGAAGCCGTGATCGGCGAGAACCTCACGATCCGTGGCTTCACCGGCTCCGAGACGTCTACGAGGCGAAGGTGCTCGACGAGGCGACGTTGCACGTCACCAAAGCCAACTGGTCCAGGCACAGGGCATGGTCACCAGCTGTGCCACCGGTGCCCGGGCCGCCGCCGACATGCTGCTCGCCGCCACGGTCATCGCTCTGGTCTTTGTGAACGCCGGGGCGCCCGGGCTCCGGAGCGAAGAACGAGACCCAAGACGAGGCCGCGGCTGCGCTGCCCTGGCTCGCCCACTGACAGCGCCAGGAACAGCCCGTACGCCGGCATCCGTCCGTATGCAGAGGAACCGTATGACTGACACCACTCAAAGCACCACGGACCTCGCAGGCCACTGCGACGTGAGTTTGTTCCTGGGGCAGTGGCTGCGTTCCCCCTCGCGTATCGGTGCCATCGCGCCCAGTTCCCGGCATCTGGCCCGGGCGGTCACCTGCGCTGTCCCCGAACGCGGGGAGCCGGTCGTCGTCGCCGCCCTCGGCGTCCGGCTCACCGACGAGGAGACCGCCTGGCTCGAAGACCCCTACACCCCGCGCCAGCCCACCTACTTCTGAGCACCGGCGCACCCCACCACGCCGCGTCGGCCATGGGAACATCAGGCGCTCCTGCTGCGCGGGCAGAACACACGTATATGGCGTATGACGTTGAAGAAGTCCTTGGGCCGCAAGCCCAATGCGGGCCTATGAAACCGGGCACGGACTGAGCTGACCGGTTGTCTGCGGACAACGGACAGCAGTGAACCCTGTCCATAACACCCCCTCCATCCCGACCGACGCCCACGCCAGCCACTCGCGCACGACGTCGGCCTCGGTGGTCGACGGACACAGCGCCCACGGGACCGACAGCCGACGGGCGGCGAACACGGACTCCAGCGCGGCCCTGCGCCGCCGGTATGGCAGGTCGGATAGCCAGAACCGCGTGGCCGGCGGCGCGCGCATCGTGTCGCCACCGCTGGCGCCGGAGGCCTCGGTCAAGGTCACCGGCACAACGGTGCCGTGGCGTCCGCCCGCACAAGGCACGGTGGGCCGGCCTGCGAAGTGAGTGCCACGCAGGCCGGCTCGGGTTGGCTCGGCGAGTCTCAGATTCCGGGAGGGAAGATCACTGGCACTTCCGGCCGGTGTTGATGCACTGGACCATCCGGTTCATCAGGTTTTCATCGAAAACGTTGATGAAGTCGCCGTGGTCGGTGATCGGCTTGTGCATCTGCTCCGGGAAACCGTCCACTGCGTAGAAGGGGCTGGACTTGCCGTTGTCGTTCAGGCTCGGCGCCTTCACGTCGTAGATCAGGCGCTGGACCAGCTGCGGGATGGCCTTGAAGCCGTTCGGGCAGGCACCGGTCTTCGGGTCGGCGAAGGCGACGTGCGAGCGGTGGTTGGCACTGTCGATGCTGCGGCCGTCCCAGCAGCTCTGGAACTTCGACGTGCGGACCAGCTGGCTGCCCTGGGGACAGATCGGGTACCTGTCCGTCAGCTGCCGGTTCTCGAAGCCGGTGCAGCTCCATGCCGCGTTGGCGTTGGCGGTGCCGTTGGTGAATGCCTTGGCGTCACCGGTGATGATCCGCAGGAACTTGGGCATCGCCACGACCTTGCCGCGCGGGTTGCCAACGAGGTTCAAGGTGACTTTGGACGCGGTCAGGATCCGGCCGGTGTTGCCCTCGCCGCCGCCGCCGAGCTGCTTGGCGTCGAATTCCTGGGTGCCGTCCTGCAGTCGGAGCACAGGCCAGTAGTACGTGGATTTGTCGCGCTGATTGCGGCAGCTGGTCGCGGCGGCGGCGAACTCCTCGTTGGAGGTGAACGCGTCGTTGTCCTGGTTGCCGACGTAGTCGTGCGTGTGGTGGGCGCCGTTGTCGACACCGGGCGCGACGATGATGTTGTCGGAGTTGTGCACCTTGTTCGCGTTGACGCCGCACCGGGTCGTGAACACGCCCTGCGAAGCGCCGCGCTGCCCAGGGGGGTTCTGCACATTCGGCCGGACCTTGGTGATGTCCACGAAGTCGGCCGCCACCGGGCCGTTTGCGCCTTGGCCGCCGTTGCCGTTCTGGCTGGCGCCGTTGCCTTGTCCCTGTCCCTGGCCTTGGCCTTGTTCCTGGCCGCCGGCCGAGCGCAGCGAGCAGGAGGCCAGGGATTCAAGACCCTGGGGCCTGGGAGCGGACCTGCCGATGGCGATCCCGATCCGGTCGATGGTCGCGACCCGCTTGTCCTTCAGCGGCCCCATGATCGCGTTGTTGGCGAAGTTGCTGTCCTGCTGGATGGCTCTGGCCGAAGTCTGCAGTCGCTGGTAGGCCTCGGCCACCTGTTTGTCCAGGAGCGCGAGTTCCCTGTCGACCTGTGCTCTGGCCTGGTCGGGGACCGAGGTCAACTTCGCCCCGATATCCGGGCAGCTGATCGTGACGTTACCGGCCGCGAGGACCTCGTTCGCCCGGTCCTGGGAAGCGCGCTTCGTGGTGTTGCTGTTTCCGCTCTCGTGGGCGGAGGCGTACACATTCACCGCTATCAGCCCTCCCGCTCCCAGAGCGAGACCTGCCGCGGCGGCGATGGCCCGATGTGTTGTCTTGGACCGCTTGCGGGTGTTGCGTCGCATGGGACTCCTCTGGCGCTCTTGAGTCAGGTAGGGCTTGGTGATGTCTCGGTCGATCGCGACTCGGTGACCAGGGTTACGGATGTGATCGGTGTGAAGGCGGGTTTCTGACCTCATGTCATGCCTCCGTAAGGACTCGGTGGCCTGATCGAACGGGGGACATACGGGAGAATGACGTGGCACCGGAATCACTCAGCTCTTGTCGCCCACGGGCAACTCCGGGTCTGTCGCCACCTGTCGTCGGTTGTCGCGGTACATCAAGGACGGTCAGGTCACGGACAAGGACAGCGGGGAGTAACAGGCGATGAGCATGTTCGGGGGACGGCCTGGACCAGGCGGTGCAGCGGGCGTTCATCCGCCCGGTCCCGAAGTCGGCCGGCGCGCAGATGCGGTACCTGGTCAAGCAGCTCGAGGGCACCAGGGCGGTCGCAGATGCTGCGGGTCTCCAGCGCACCGTGGAGCGGTATGTGAAGGACCAGATCAAGCTGCGGCAGACACGCTGGTTGACGGGGTGCGTGAACTGTCTGCAGAACTCCCTATGTTGTTCCACCTCAAGGAACGCGAGTCACTGGCGCTGACCTCAAGCTTGCACACCCGGCTGACATATCGCGTATCTGATCCCTACGCGGTGGAAGCGCGCTTTCGGGCAGAGGACCAGGGCGAAACGGTGTGGATCTTTGCCAGGGACCTCCTGAGAGACGGCCTGGAACGCGCAAACGGGCTCGGCGACGTCACTGTGGCTTCGTAACCGAGAGCGGGCTCTGGTCCAACTTCTGGGCTCTATCGCTGATTTGGGGGTGCGTGAGGATCAAAAGCAGGTGCGCATCACCTAGGCGTGGGGGATGTGGCTCGCCTCGCCGACCTTCTCCTTCCGGGGGTTGGGGCGGCGGTGGAAGCAGTGGTTCTTGGGGACACTGAGGTCCGGCTTACTGTGCGGTCCATGGTGGGGTCGGTCGCCTGTCCGGGCTGTGGATGGAGATCCTCTCGTGTGCACTGCTACTACCAGCGGTGTCTGGCGGATCGTCCCGTCGCTGGCCGTCAGGTGCGACTCGATCTGCGGGCACGTCGTTTCGTGTGCGGTAACGGCAGCTTCGAGCGTCGGACGTTCGCCGAGCAGATACCGGACCTGACGCGTCGACATTCCCGCCGCACGAATGCCCTCACTGCTCACCTCACGGACATCGCCTTGTTTCTGGGCGGACGTGCGGGAGTCAATCTGTGCGGGCGCCTGGCTGTGACCACCGGCAAAGACACCCTGATCCGCCTGCTGCGCGCGCTGCCCGTCCCGGCGCCGGAATCTGTCCCGTGTCTGGGGGTCGACGAGTTCGGGGCTTCCCCCTTGATCGTGGACACCGATTGTCATGCAGCCATGGTCAGCGTAATGGATCTCTGGTCGTAGGCGATCGGGCTGCTCTGCTGGGCGACCGGATCAGCGACGGACGCGGTAGCGGATGTGGGTGGCCTCCGGCGTGTCGATCACCTGGGCGATCTCCAGCTCGATCTCCGAGGGCAGGACGTCGAACAGTCGTCGTCCGCGGCCGAGCAGCACCGGGATCTGGTGGATCTGCACCTCGTCCAGGACTCCGGCTTCCAGCGCTCGTTGCCCCGTGTACGCACCGCGCACCTGCACGTCCTTGTCGCCGGCGGCGGCCTTGGCCTGGGCCATCGCGCTTTCGATCCCGTCGTTCACGTAGGTCACCAACGGATAGCCCCAGCGGGCGGCCGGGCCGGGTGGGCGGTGACTGGGCACGAAGATCGGGAGACCTCCATGATCACCGCCCCAGTGATCCATGAGTTCGGCGGTCCGCCGTCCCGCGAGTACCGCACCGGCCGCGTTCCATTCCTCCTGGAACCGCGCGGCGGTCCGAGCGGACTCGCCTTTGGCGTCGGCCCACTTGTGCAGCCGCTCGCCGTCCTCACCGCCGAGGAAGTCGTCAGGGTCGGCGATGTACCCGTCGAGAGACACCGACATATCGAGCACTGATGTAGACACTTCAATCTCCTGTTGTATCGATCCAGACTGGTTTCAATGCTGTAGACCTGGCATGGCTGCCTTACTCATCGGGCACAACGTATTGGATCTTTGCTCGTAGGCGATCGGGCTGATCTGACCGATTCTGGAGTGTCTCCTTCTGGTGTTGTAGCGGGTGACCCACCGGAAGACCGCATGGCGGGCCTCTCGCGCTCCTGACCAGCTTTTTCGCCCTGAAGGGTCTCTCTCTTCAGGCTCGCGTTGAACGATTCCGCGGCGGCATTGTCCGCGCTGGTCCCCACCGCGCCGCGGGAGCGGACCACGCCCAGCTCCTTGCAGACTTGCGCGAAGTCCCTCGCGACGTATTGCGCTCCGTTGTCACTATGAAAGACCGCCCCGTCCAGGCATCCGCCCCGAATCGCGGCGGCGGCCTTGAGCGCGTCGGTGACCAGCTCCGTGCGCATGTGGGTGGCGATGGACCAGCCCACCAGCCCACCAGCCGCTTCGAGCACAGGTCCAACACCGTCGCTAGGTATAGGAATTGGCCATCACCGACGGGCAGGTAGGTGATGTCGCCGACGTAGCGGGTATTCGGCGTGGCCGCGGTGAAATCACGCTGCAAAGGATCGGGCACCGGCGTCGCGGACGGCTCCGGGATCGTGGTGCGGACCTTCCTGCGCAGATGCACCCCGACGATCCCGGCGGCACGCATCACCCGCTCCACCCGCTTGTGATTGACCGCCAGCCCGTCGTCGGCCAGCTCGGCCGTGATCCGCGGGGAGCCGTAGGTGCCGCCCGAGGCGGCGTGAATGGCCCTGATCCGCTCGGCCAGCCGCACATAGGCTCGCCTGCGCGCGACGCGGGCCGTGGTCCCGGCCAGCCAGCGATAGAACCCGGACCGGGAGCATTCCAGCACCCGGCACAGTCGCTTGACGCCGAACGCGCCGCGGTGGTCCTCGACGAACTGGAAGGGACTCAGGACCCGTAATTTAACTACTGCCGGATTCGGGCCGATACCTCGCTGCTGCCATGCAGTTGGGCTGTTGTGGCGATTCCGGATGAAGTCCTGGCGGTACTGGACGCGAAGTTCGCGGTGGTGCTCCCGCATCTGGACGAGCGGCAGCGCCGTCTGTATCTGGCTTCCGAGGCCGAGGCTCTGGGGTACGGCGGGATCACGGCCGTGGCCAGGCTGGCGGAGGTTTCGGAGTCGACTGTCGCACGAGGGCGCGAGGAACTCGCGGGCGGAGCAGAGGCGTTGGGGCGGGTGCGCAGACCAGGCGGCGGGCGCAAGTGCGCTGCCGAACGCGACCCTGGTCTGGTGGCGGCTCTCGAGTTGTTGATCGAGCCGCGTGCAGTGGGTGATCCGGTGTCCCCGCTGCGCTGGACCACTGCCTCACTGCGGGACTTGTCCCGGGAGCTGACCGATGCCGGGCATCCGGTCAGCGCCCCGGTGGTCGGCAGCCTCTTGCGTGCCATGGGCTTCAGTCTGCAGGGCATGGCCAAGACCCGGGCCGGCAGCCAGGTGCCCGACCGGGACGCCCAGTTCCGGCACATCAACACCGCCGCCGAACACTTCCTGGCGCGGGGCCTGCCCGTGGTGAGCGTGGACACGAAGGCGAAGGAGCCGATCGGTGACTTCGCCCGGCCCGGCCGTACCTACCGGCCCAAAGGCAAGCCGATCACTGCCCCGGACCACGACTTCATCGACCCGGATACCCCGTTCGCCATCCCATATGGCATCTACGATCTGGGACGCGACAGCGGCTGGGTCAACGTGGGAACCGACCGGAACACCGCCGCCTTCGCGGTGGAGTCCCTGCGCCGTTGGTGGAAGATCCAAGGGCACCTCGACTACCCCGGTGTGGACCGCTTGCTGGTCACCGCAGACTCCGGAGGAGCCAACTCGGCCGACTCCCGTCTGTTCAAGATGGGCCTGGCCGATTTCGCCGACGAGTGTGGGCTGAGCATCACCATCATGCATTTCCCGCCAGGTACTTCAAAATGGAACAAAGTGGAACACCGGCTGTTCTCCCGAATCACCCACAGCCTGCGTGGGCAGCCTCTGACCAGCTACGAAGTGCTGCTGGAGACCATCTCTGCCACCCGCACCAGCACCGGACTGACGGTCCATGCCGCACTGGACGAGAACGCGTACCCCACCGGCCACGTGCTCACCCGGGCCGAGCGCAAGAACGTCGACCGGCGGGTCAAACGCGACGAGTTCCACGGCGAGTGGAACTACACCATCGCCCCGCAGGACCCCGACCAGCAGGTTCCGGAAGACCCACTCGACGAGTCGGGACCTCCGGTCCCGGCCGAGGCCACCTTCCTCCTCACCCACCCCGCACTCACCGGCATGTCCCGTGAACAGTTCGAACAACTCGTGCCCAGCTCGAACCCTGCCAACAGATTCTCACCGAAGCCGAACGACAGCGTGAAGGCAGGGACGGTCGTGGTCGCAACCCCGGCTTCGGCGTTCTCGATCACCGCCACCGCGTCCTGGCCGCCGTGCTCCGCAGCCGCAACACCGTCACCTTGACCCTCGCGGCCGAGCTGATGGGACGCACGCGCAACATGCTGAGCTACCACGCCGGGAAGTCCAAGCCAATGCTGGCCTTCGCCGGGCCCGAACTCGCCAGAGTCCTCGTCTTCCGCCGGACCCACCCTCCCCGCACACTCGAAGCCCTGAAGCGCCTAACCGAGCACCACGACAGCGAGATCAACTCCGGCAGTAGTTAAATTACGGGTCCTCACCAGTTCGTCTCCTTCGCGAAATACTTCGCAGCCCGCCGGAGTATGTCCCGTTCCATCTCCAGCTCGCGGACCTGCCGACGCAGCCGGCTGATCTCCGCGTCCTTCGCCGGTTCCACCGGCGTCGCGGTCCGAACCGGCGACGCCTGCCCGGCCGCCAGGCCAGCAGCCTCCGCGATGTCAGCCCTTTTCACCCACTGGCGCAGCGTCTCCCCGTTCACGCCGAGCTCTGCGGCGATGCGAGAGACCGGCCGGTCCGACGAGCGCACCAGCGCCACCGCGTCAGCCCGGAACTCCGCCGGATATCTGTACGTCCCCACTCGGGATCTCTCTTCTCCCTGGACCACTCATGATCCAGTCTCCGAGATGTCCACGATCAAGGGGGAGGGCCCCTCCCAGTGCACGTCGTTAGTTGTCACCAGTTCGTCGGAAACCCGTGAGTGAGTACCTGTTTGATATCCCGGGTCGACCGGCCGTGGCCTGATTGATCATTGCGTGACTTTCGTCCGGAACTGACACTGTTGTGGGCCAAACAGTGACGTGTAGGACGGGGCGCTCGGTGAAACGCATTCACTTCACTCCGGAGGACGTGGCGCGGACGCGCGTGGCCACGACGATCGGCGTGGCGGCGGAGACGTTCGACAGTGTGAAGCTACTGAAGGACCGCGACGCCAGTCTTGCCTTCCGCCGCTGGCACGTATCGGTACGTGGACGGCTGGGCGAACAGGTCGGCCCGCTCGCCGCGTTGATACCCAAACGCGGTCCGCTGATCGACGCGATGAGTCTCATGGGAGATACCGCATCCGTCGACGAGGCGGTGGACAACCTGATGGCGGCTCCCCGCGCCCTGATGCGCCTCGAACTGCAGAACATTGACTTCCACCCCGCACACCGAACCTGGGCCCAAACCCTGATGGACGGTGACCGGGAGGCTCGCCTCCAGGTGGCCACGGCACTCAGGGCCTGCCATAGCGTCACCGTCGCCCCCTACTGGAGCAGGGTGCGCTCCCATTTGAGCGAGGTCCGGGCCGGGTACGTGGGCACGATGGCCGACGGCGGGGTCGAGCGACTCTTCACCACACTCTGCGGTCCCTTGGTCCGCTGGCGGCCGCCCGTGCTCGAAGTTGTGCACACGCGGAATGCAGACATCCACTTGAACGGGCGAGGTCTCGTCATCGCGCCAACGATGTTCTCCAAACAGCAGGTGGAACTTCTGTTCCCGCCGCTGGACCTGGCCCGGGCACCCATTCTGGCCGTCCCCACCCTCAGCGGGACCTCGTTCGACATCGCGCTGTGGGACGGCGTCGGCGAGTCCACCGCCCCGTCACTCGACGGCCTGCTGGGACGTACCAGGGCCGCAGTACTGAGGACGACCGTCGGCGGATGTGGCACCACGGAGTTGGCCCGTCGCCTGAACATCTCGCCGGCGACCGCGAGCCACCACGCGACGGCGCTGCGCAAGGCCCACCTGGTCACCACACGACGCGAGGGCAAGGTGGCCCTTCATACGGTCACGCCACTGGGCATCGCCCTGCTGGGGCAGAACCCCCTCGTCTGACGGGAGGACCGGGCCGATACCGGGAGGGAGCCCGCGGCTGCGCACGTTTCGATCGTCTTCGAAACGTTGGTGTTTGTCCTCCGGTGACGCCTACGTTGAGGCAACAGGCGATTAACCGCCGCCACGGCGTGAGCCGGCGACGGATATACATCTCGTCAACAACTGGGGATCTGCATGATCAAAGGTCATATCGCAAAGGCAGTAGCTTCGACGGTGCTCGTCTTGGGAGGAGCGCTGTCCCTCGCGCCGAGCGCTGTAGCGGATAGCGGCTCGTCGCTGACCGCTGTTCCTGCGTCCAGCAACTCCGCACTGCTGTCATGTTGGGGACAACGGGTGTTCGGCAGCGCGGGCCACCATGGGAACAAAACCTGGTGCGACTCGGGGCGGTACCGCGAGGTGATCACGTGTGAGACCCTGGGGGGCTACCAGTACGTGCACTACGGTCCCTGGGTATGGGCATCTGCGGAGAGCACCGCATGGTGCAACCTCGGCGACGAGATCATCGGAGACCGGACGCAGGTGGGGTGAGACAGAGGCTCTTTCTGCCGTGGGCAGCAGCCTCGTCCAAGGTTTCGTCCGCGGTCTCTTGGTCCCGATGAAGGAGCCGGGGTGTCGTTGTTGACCGCAGTGACCTTGAGAACGATCAAACTGCGGGGCTCCTTGGCGAGCTCCGGGTAGTTGCGGGCACCACTGCCACGGCGTTCGCTGCTTCTCTTGCTCGTGTCACGCCAGCCTCGGCAGGTACCTACTGAAGGCCCGGTCTTGAACCGGGCCTTCACGGGTTTCCCACGAAGCTCTATGGCCAGGAAGACTGGTGTGTCAGGTGTCCTGGTTGTTCTTGCGCCGGATGAAGTGGTAGACGGTGCAGCCGACGCCGGTGGCGGCGACGAACACTCCGACGAGCGCCGCGTACGCGCCGGCGAGCGAGGGTGACCACAACCCCGACCATTGGCCCGGCCGTGCCGCGCACACCCCCGACCACAGCTGGTCACCCCGCCCGGAGCGCGTCCCGCGTGACGCGCAATTCGAACATGTAATCTAATGCCGGTATGGAGTCCACCGACTTTCCCGACGACCTGGTCCAGCTGCAGCAGCCTGGCATGCCGCCTACGCGGCCCCACGGCCCTGCGCCGTCGCTTGCTGCTCGGAACGCCCCTCCGTGTGATCGGCTCGTCGTCCACGGCGGTCTCCATGTTGGCCTTGCAGAGCCGGTATGCCTTGGCCGTCATCGTCGGCGGCAGCTGCCCGCAGGCGCACGGATGACGGGCCGTTCCGTCCGGTGCCCCGTACGCGGAGAGGGGGCGCCGAACAGAACTACGCCGTCCGGGAGGTGGGCACCGCTCAGGAGGTGAGCAGCGCGAGGTTCACCGTGTTGGCCATGGCCTGCATGCCCGCGCTGTTGGGGTGCACATGGTCGCCGCCGTCGTAGGCGGGGAGCAGCTGCGCCGGGTTGGCCGGGTCCCGGAGCGCCGCGTCGAAGTCGATCACCGCGTCGAAGGCGCCGCTGGTGCGGATCCAGTCGTTGACCTGGGCGCGGGTGGCGGCCTTGGCGGCGGTCTGCGAGGCCGGCAGGATCGTCCCGCCGATGATTCGGACACCGGCCGTGTGTGCCTGGTCGATCATGGTCTGGTAGCCGGCGATGATCTCGTCGGCGGTGGTGGGGATGGCGGTGGAGTTGATGTCGTTGATGCCCTCCAGCAGGATGACGTCCTTCAGGCCCGGCTGGGTCAGGACGTCGTGGGAGAACCGGGTGACGGCCGCGATGCCCTGCTGCGTGGACGGGCTGTCGTGGACCACGCGGTTGCCGCCGATGCCCGCGTTGACCACGCCGAGGCGCTGGCCGCCGGACTGGGCCTGGAGCCGCCGGGCGAGGTAGTCGGGCCAGCGCTGGTTGGCGTTGTCGGTGGCGCTGGAGCCGTCGGTGATGGAGTCGCCGATGGCAACGACGGTTCCCTTGGCCGTGGGTGACACGACGTCGAGTCCGGCGACGTAGAACCAGCGGGCCGTGGTGGTGGCGAAGTTCGTCGCGGCCTCCTCGGCGGCGTGGTTGCCGGTGCCCGCGGCGGACAGGTACGAGGTCTGGTGGGCGTCGTAGTGGTAGGTCGAGGCACCGGTGGTGCCCGGGAGGTAGACGCTCACCAGCAGGTTCTGCTCCGCGACGACCGGCATCGGGATGACGTCGCTGGTCAGTTCCTGCCCGGCGGGGATGGTCGGCGTGGCTGACCGGCCGAAGGTGACGGTACGCGTGGTGCCCGCGACCGCGGTGGCGCCGCTGGACCGGACCGCCACCGTGACGGCACCGACCGAGAGGGCGGTCGTGCTGCGCAGGTTGGACAGTCGGATGCGCAGCCCCGCGCCGGAGGTGTTGTTGTGGACGACCATCCGGATGGTCTGCGAGGTGAAGGTCTGGCCGCCGCTGACCATGCTCGGGCCCCAGGTCGCCGAGCGCAGGCGCTCGGTCAGGCTCCACTGCTGGTTGGTCGTGTTCTTGCAGGTCCACTGGATGATCGCGTGGTCCTCCGCGGTGGAGCCGTCGGAGACGTCCAGGCACAGGCCGCTGCGGGCGGAGACGATCGCCGAACCGCTGAAGGTCCAGTTCTGGTTGCTGGAGCCGGTGCAGGGCCACTGGATGATCGCGGCCCCCGCAGTCGTGGAGCCGTTCTGGACGTCCATGCACTTGCCGCTGTTGATGTTGACCAGCGAGAAGGTGCCGTCGCCGTGGTCGACCGCCTCCCACAGCTGGCCGGGGCCGCCGGAGGCGGTCTTCTGCACGACCGCCGCTGCATTGGCCAGGGAGTCCGACAGCACCGCGGCGTTCTTGCCGCTGTGCGCCGCTGTCAGCGCGTAGACGTGGCCGCCCTGCGGCGCGCCCGCGGCCGAGGCGTCTGCCGCCGGGACGAGGGCGAGTCCGGCAGCGGCCAGACAGGTGGCGGATGCCGTGGCCGTTAGTCTGGCGGAGAGTCTTCGGGAGGTGTGCATGTGCGGCCCTTCTTTGCTGGGTGGGGACGTGCGGCTCTTCCGCGTGGGGACGTGAGCGTCTTCTTCGTGGAGACGTGCGGGTCGGAGGGACCCCGGCCCACAGCGGCCACGCAGGAGGCACGTCGTGGCGCTGTGGCCGAAGAAGAGGTTCGGACGGCGCGGCCGTGACGGGTGGTCAGGAGGTGGGCTGGAACGTCCACAGCAGGTTGTTGTTGGTCAGCCAGGTCCACTGCTTGGTCACGGACCCGGAGGGGACCTGTCCGCCGCCGTCGAGGACGAGTCCGGTGGTGCGGTTGGCGATCGAGTACTGGCCGTTGCCGCGGTCGGTTATCTTCCACTGCTGGTGGGGGCCGCCGTTCCAGGCCGCTTGCTGGGCTGGAGCGCCGTTGCTGGTCGAGCCCCAGCCGTCGGCGACCATGCCGTTGGCGCGGTTGACCAGCCTGTAGTAGCCGTCGCCGAGGTCGACGGCCTGCCACTGGAGGTTGGGGTTGTCGACCGGCGTCCACTGCTTGAGGTTCGAGCCGCTGGCGACGTTGCCGCCGCTGTCCAGGGCCAGACCGTCCGTGACGTTGATCAGACGGAAGTACGTGGCCGGATTGAAGGTGACCTTCAGTGAGACGATGGCGTCGTTGTTGCCGGTCACCCGCAGGTCGGGATTGTCCGCGGTGAACGTCCAGGCCGTGCCGGTGAAGTTGTCGCCGGAGTAGCCCGTCACCCGGTAGCCCTGGGGCACCCTGAGCGAGGAGATGGTCGCGGAGCCAACTCCCGCGGCCGACAGCTGGGAGGAGGTGTAGCTGCCCAGCGTCAGGGCGGCGCTGGCTGAGGAGTAACTCACGTCCTGGAACACGGTCACCCGGGCTGCGCCGGCGGCCGTGGGGACGCCGCTGACCTCGAAGCAGACCACGGAGTCATTGGCGTCCGGGGCGGTAGCCGGCACGGTGACGCTGATCTGGCCGCCGCTGACGGTGTAGGTGAGCGAGGCCGAGGGGTTGTTCATCAGGTAGACGCGGCTGATGGTGTTGGTGATCGCGGGGATCTGCAGCACGCCGCCCGTGGGCCAGGTGAAGACGTGGGCGAACAGCTTGCCGTCCTTCTTGGTGGCCCGCCCCCAGGTGGGGTCGGTGGTGTAGGGGCTTGCCGTGGCTGCGTGCACGCTGTCGCCGTACGTCGCCATCCAGGAGGCCAGGCCGCGCAGGATGGTCACGGATCCGGCGGTGACCGAGCCGTCGCCCTTGGGGCCGATGTTCAGCAGGAAGTTGCCGTCCCGCGAGACGCAGGTGACGAGTTCCTGAACGAAGTCCTTGACGGGGCGGTAGGAGTTCTCTCGGCCCGCCTGGTAGCCCCAGGCACCGTTCATGGTGTCGCATCTCTCCCACTGGCGCTCCAGCGGCGCGTTGGGGACACCGAACTCCGTGACCGTGTAGTCGCCCAGACCGAGGTCCCGCTTGACCCGTTCGTTGACGACGAGTCCGGGCTTGCGGGCGATCAGCCAGTTGTAGAGGTCGACACCGTCCGACCGGAGCCACCAGTCATCGAGGGTGGGGCTGGAGGGTTCGCCGAACCAGTCGCCGTCGAACCACAGGAGCGCCGGGTCGTAGCGGTCCAGCAGCTCCTGCAGTTGGGCTTTCATGTCCGCGATATAACCCGTGCGGGCGGCCTGCGAGGCCATCGTGGTGAGACCGCTTCGGATGGTCTGGGAGGGGTGGTTCCAGTCCAGGATCGAGTAGTAGAGCCCGAACTTGACGCCTCGTGCCTCGCACTCGGTCTTGAGCGCCGCCAGCAGATCACCCTGGACACCGGCGTAGTCGTGCAGGTTGTACAGCTTGGTGCCGGTGGTGTCGGTGAAGCTGGGGACGTTGGAGTCCCACATGGCGAAGCCTTCATGGTGTTTGGCAGTGATGACCAGGTACTTCATGCCGGCGTCCGCCGCCAGTTGGGCGATGGCCGCGGCGTTGAACGCGGTGGGGTTGAAGTTCGCGGACACCTGGGTCTGGTAGTTGGCCTTGGACCAGCTCTCGGAGCTGAAGGCCCATTCACCGTGGCCGAGGTAGGAGTAGGACCCGAAGTGGATGAACATCCCGAACCGGGCCTGGTACCACCAGTCCATCTTCGAGGGGACCGAGTACGCCTCGGCGGCGGTGGGCCACAGGGCCTGCGGCAGTCCGAAGGCCACGGTGCCGCCGGCGAGGGCGGCGGCCTTGATGAGGGAGCGCCTGCTGAGGGGAGCGGAGGTCATTTGCGGCTCCAGAAGGGGTGAAGGGCACGGGGCGTGTCGACAGTCGTTTGTCCGTGACGCAGCCCGGACGGCGGGGAACGGCGGCTCGTGTCCGCTCAGGCCACATCTTCTCGGACATCGGATGTATTAAGCGGTGCGCCCTCACGTCTTGTCTAGAGCTAAGGACAGAAATAAGAAATCTCCTCGTCGCTGCCCCACGATCAGGTCAACGCGCAGGAATAGATCGGATCTATCACGGTCGATGCGTGGAAAATGCACACGGCTTCGCAGCGCGGCCACCTGACCGCACTGCGAAACCGTGATGTCCGCTCCGGCGGCTACGCGTCCCCCAGCACGATGATGTCGAGGGTCCTGGGCCCGTGTACGCCCTCCACCCGCTCCAGCTCGATGTCGCCGGTCGCCGAGGGACCTGAGATGAGTGTCAGCGGCCGCGACGGGTCGAGGCGGCGGAGCGCATCGGGCACGTCGGGTGTGATCTGATCGGCCCGGACCAGGCAGATGTGCTGGTCCGGGAGCAGCGTTAGGGTGCGCCGTCCCTGGCCCGGACCGTGGTCGAGGACCACGGTGCCGGTGACGGCGATGGCCACGGCGACCGTGGTGACCACGGCGTCCGCCGTGTCGAGCTGTCCGACGGTCAGCGGTGGGACGTCCGTCGGCAGCGACCAGGGTCCGTCCGGGACCAGGCCTTCGGGGAGCCCGGACGGCACCACGAGGGAACGTGCTCCGATACGGCTCAGAGCACGGCCCACGGCTGCCGCGGCAGCCGGCTGCCGGAACACGGACCACTGTGGCGCGGTACTCGGCGGCACGCTCGGCGAACAGCCCCACGACGTCCTCTCCCGCGTGGTCGGCGCGGCGACCACGCGGACGTGGCAGATCGTCGGGGCGCTCGGAGCCGGGAACACCGGACAGGACTGCCCGAACCGCGCTCAGGACGGTCTCGCGGCCGTTCATCGTCATTCCTTGCCTCCCGCCGTCGTACGGCTGTCTTCTCTCACACGTGGTCTCGTACGGTGCCACCAGGGCAGCGACGGGCAGCCCGCCAGCAGCACGCTTCCGCGAGAGCGTCACCAACGTCGAGCCCTCATACAGCCCGCTCGGTGGCGGGGCCGCCGGGGCACGCAGTCAGGAGACGGTCCAGGTCTCGCTGTTGGTGCTGGCGCTGCCGCCGAGTTCCTGGTCCACCGCCGCTCCCTGGGTGGTGGAGCCCGCGACGCCGATGTGCAGGCCGCTGCCGATGCCCACCAGCATGTAGTTGCTGCCGGTGTAGCTGCCGGTCAGGTCGAGGGCCCACTGCTGGTTGGTCTGGCCGTTGCAGGTCCACTGGTGCAACTGGACGCCGGTGGTGGCCGACTTGTCGGGGACGTCCAGGCACAGGCCGCTCTTGACGCTCTTGAGCGTGTAGATGTTGTCCGCGACCCGGGTGAGGGTCCACTGCTGGTTGGTACCGCCGGTGGACGGCCACTGGATGATCTTGGCGCCGGTCGCCGTGGACCCGCTGGAGACGTCCATCAGCATCGA
Source organism: Streptomyces sp. NBC_00576 (assembly GCF_036345175.1). Taxonomy (NCBI): domain Bacteria; kingdom Bacillati; phylum Actinomycetota; class Actinomycetes; order Kitasatosporales; family Streptomycetaceae; genus Streptomyces; species Streptomyces sp. NBC_00576. Next base: position 10,701,882 of record NZ_CP107780.1, read on the forward strand.
GCTGCCGAGGTTCTTCAGCGTGTGGACCCCTTCCGAGGGGATCCCGCTGCCGGCCGTCCACGTGCCCGCGTCCACGTCGAGGGACCAGGTCGGGTACTGGCCGAGGTTCACCGTCGTGCCCCGGATGGTCAGCGGCAGCCAGATCAGCTTCGACGCGCCCAGGTTGGCGGTGTCCCAGCGGTCACCGGCGTAGATGTACGTGGTGCCGGAGGTGCCCTGGACGGTGATGACGTTCGCCGTCTGGCTGCCGTAGGTCTTAGTGCCGGGGGCGGCGAAGTTCCGGAGCGCCGACCACGGGCCGCTCAGTGAGGTGGCGGTGGCGTAGACGTTGTCGTTCAGGCTCCAGCCCGTCAGGTGGGAGCCGAAGACGTAGTACATGCCGCCGATCTTCACCATGGCGGGCGACTCGACGCTGGCACTGCCGCTGCTGCCCAGCACCGCCACCGAGCTGTCCACGGAGAGGTAGTCGGCGGACAGCTTGTAGATGCGCAGGCCGTTGTTGCGGTCCTCGCTGAGCAGGTAGCCGGTGCCGTCGGTGTCCTGGAACAGGCCGAGGTCCCGGCTGAGGTTGCCCTGCGGCCGGAAGCTGCCCCGGTAGGTGTACGGGCCGCACGGGGTGCTGCTGGTGGCCACACCGACCTTGGCCTCGGCGTAGTTGGTGCTGTCGATGTGCATGTACATCACGTACGTGCTGGTCGACGCGTTGTAGATGACCTTCGGCCGCTCCACGATGCGGCTGGGGCCCAGGTCACCACTGGCCTGCAGCCCCAGGGCCTGACCCCGGTAGGTCCAGTTGGCGAGGTCGGTCGAGGTGTAGCACGGGATGTCCTGGAAGGACGTGTCCCCCGACGCCTTGCCGGTCTTGTCCTCGCCGAAGCCGTACCAGGTGCTGCCCACCTTGATGATGCCCAGGCCGTGCAACTGCAGGGTGTTGCCGTTCTGGTCGGTCCGGTCGGCACCCGTCGTGAACGTCACCGAGGCCGCTTGTGCCTGCGTGGCGGGGACGAGCAGGGCGGCGAGACCGCCGAGCAGGGTCAGGAGCGTGACGAGCGTGGTCCGCCATCGGGCACGCGGTGGCGGTGTGCGGTGCGATGTGGTGTCGGGCATGGTCTCGCCTCTCCGTTGAGGTCCGGGGATGGTGCGGGCGTACGGGTGTACGGGTGTACGGGTCGAGCGGTGGGATCCTGGGGCCGCTCAGGGGGCGAGCGGGATGGTGATGGTGTTCCAGGACATCGGCGGCAGCAGGGCGCTCAGCCGCCCAACGGCGCCCTTCTCTGTGCGGGCCTCGGTGGTGTGGCTCAGTACCAGACGGGGAATGTGGCGTCGGCCCGGCCGCCGGCGGTGGAGATCGGGTCGATGCGCAGCACGTAGTCGTAGTGCCGGATGTAGCGGTCGGGGTAGTTGTACGAGCGGAACGACGACCAGGACGGGTCGGCGAGCCCGGCGGTCTTGTAGAAGGTGGCGTCCTTGGCGAACGTCGTGGTGCCGTCGTTGACGTCCAGTCGCAGCTGGTAGTAGGAGTGCCGCAGGTAGCGGGTCGGGTTGTTGACGGACTGGAAGGAGACGCCGGAGGAGTCGGCCAGCCCCGGCACCAGCTTCCATTGCGAGTCGGTGTACGGGTCGAACGGGTACGGGTCGATGCGGCCGATGTAGTCGGCGTGCCGCCAGTATCTGTCCGGGAAGTTGTAGGACTTCAGCCGGTTCCAGGCGGGCTTGCCCCACTTGGCGACCATGTTGTCGTGCACCGTCTGGGGGATCGGCTGGATGGTGGCGTGTTTGGAGTTCAGCGGCTGGGTGTAGATGCGCCGGTCGGTGGCGGTCCAGGTGCCGGTGGACAGGTCAATGGTCTGCCAGGCGTAGAACAACCCGTTGGCGTCGCCCCACAGGTACCAGGTGCCGGAAGCCTGGGCGAGGATCGGGGCCTCGATGCCTCCTTGCGGCGCCAAGCCCGAGGTGAAGACCCTGAAGCTGCCGGGATCGAGCGAGGTGGACCTCGCGCCCACGAGGCTGTTGCGCGCCTTGAAATACAGGTAGTTGACGCCGTTCACGTTCATGGCCAGGGAGCCGTCGATGATGTCGTAGCCCGGGTCGAAGAAGACCTGCGGCGACGTCACCGTCGTGAAATCCGTGGTGTAGTTCACCATGATCACGTTGTGTCCGCTGCTGTTGACGGACGAGTAGATGATGGCGTACTGGCCGCGGGAGGCGTCCCAGAAGGCTTCGGGCGCCCAAGTGTGGGTGGCCATCGAGTGCAGCTTCAGCAGGCGGTAGTTGTCGAAGGAGCGCAGGTCGGCGGAGTCCCAGACGTGGATGTACTGGCTCTGCAGATTCCAGTTGGTCCCCTTCAGGTCAGTCGCCATGACGACGAAGGTGCCGTCCTGCTTGGGCAGGATGAAGGGGTCGCGCAGGCCACCCGTGCCCCGGGTCGGGGTCACGACGGGGTTGTTCTGGTTCAGCGGCATCCACTGCAGCGCGTCGGTGCTGACCGCAAGGTGCAGGCCGTAGTCCGCGCCAAGGCCGTTCGGCGATGCAGTGAAGTAGCCCATGACGAACGGGGAGCCGGTCGCGGCGGCCGCGGACTGGCTACCGATGGTCAGCGCGCCGGTCATGGACAGCGGGACGGTCGCGGCCATGCCGAGGAACAGTCGGCGCGACGGGAGAGGGGTTGCGCTTGCGCTCATCTGTGTCTCCAGGGGGTGTACAGGGGTGGGGAAGTGGCGCGTCGAAAGTCCAGTCTTCTTCCTGCAAGGGCCCCTCAAGGGTCTCTAGCCGCTGGACTGGGGTGGTTGGGGTTGGTGACGGACCGCCGACAGGCGGCCGTCGAAGGTGATGTCGAAGGCGTTCGGCGCGTTCTTCCAGCGCATGGTCCAGGGGGCTGACCTTGCCGGTGGGGCCTGGGCCGACATGATCGCCATGTCGGCCCGGGCCCGGCCCGTCAACTCGTCACATCAGCTGGTCGTCCACGGCCTTCGTGGGCTCGACAGCCTCGGACTCGGACACGTTCTCGCTGGTCGTCGATGCATCTTCCATGATCGGGAGTTACACCGATCGTCGTACAGTTCCTCGCACTGTGGTGCGGGCTACGACAGGGTCCACTTCTGGGTGTTGCTGCCGTTGCAGGTCCACAGGACCAGCTTGGTGCCGTTGGCGGTTCCCCCGCCGGTGGCGTCCAGGCAGAGGCCGGCGTACACGTTGGTGATGGTGCCGTCCGCGTTGACGTTCCACTGCTGGTTGGTCTGGCCGTTGCAGTCCCAGATGACGACCCTGGTGCCGTTGGTCGTGCCACGGTTGTAGGCGTCCAGGCACTTGTTGCCGTAGACCACGAGCTGCTTGCGGGAGGTGTTGTTCCACGACTGGTTCTCGCCGCCGTTGCAGTTCCACAGCTGCGCGTCGGTGCCGTTGATGATGGTGTTGTTGTTGATGTCGAGGCAGCGGTTCGACTGCGCTCCGACCACCTGGGCGCCGTTCGCGCCGGGCAGCGGGCGGATTTCGATGGCGTCGAAGTCCGGTGTCCAGGCGGAGGAGTTGGAGAACGTCAGCGTGTTCGACGAGCCCTTGGCCAGGGAAACCTCGACCGAGACGGTGCCGGGCGTGGTCCAGGAGCCGGTCGGCGGGAAGGACACCGTAGTGGCCTGCTGCCCGTTGACCTGGAGGACGGCCGTACGGGCGGCGTTGGCGCCGTTGGTGTAGGCGATGTCGACGACCTTGGTGCCCGTGGCGTCGGCCGTGACGTTGTTGAAGCGGAGGGTGTTGGCGGCGCCGTTGCCGACGTTGCCCACCTTGGTGCCGCCGGAGCAGTTGGCGCAGGTGGCGTTGGCCGCGGAGCCGCCCTTGGTGTTGGCGGTGGCCTCGGCCTCGTACGTGGAGCTCGCCGCCTCGGTGCCGCCGGTGACGGTGAGTATCACGGAGTCCCTGGCGGGGACGGAGACGGTGTAGCTGGTGCTGATGCTGCCCACGTTGGAGCGCGTCCAGAGGTTGCGGACCGTGGCGGAGGCGCCGGTCAGGCCGAGGTCGGACCAGCGGACGGTCATGTTCTGCGCGCTGCCCGTGCGGTTGAGCAGGACGACGGCCCGCTTGCCGGTGCCGGACAGGACCTTGCTGTAGACCTGCAGTCCGGTGGTGTCCTCGGCGACCTTGACGCCCTGGAGGCCGCGCGGGTCCTGGTCGACCGCGATGACCTCGGGGTTGGTGAGGATGTCACGCGTCTGCGTGCTCATCGTGGCTATGTTGTTGCCGGCGAGGAGCGGGGCGCCGGAGACGGCCCACAGGTTCATGTGGCTGCGGTTCTGTGCGGCGGTGAAGCCATCCAGGCCGACCATGAGCATGTCCGGGTCGTTGTAGTAGCCGGTGTGCTGGCCCGAGGGGTGCACGTTGGTGTCGAAGTTGGCGAGCATGTGGTCCCACGACGGCGTCTGGCCGTGGAAGATGATGTCGGTGTTGGTACGCCACAGGGCGGCCATGCCGGCGCCCCAGTTCCAGGGGTTCTGCTTGCCCCAGTTGCAGATGGACAGTTTCAGCTCGCGGCCGGTGGTGGCGGTCGCCTTGGTGGCGGCGTCGCTGATGGCCTGGTACGTCGTCTTCGCGTCGAGGCCCTCGACGTCGCCGCCGCACCAGTCGACCTTGACGTAGTCGAAGCCCCACTTGGAGAACTGGAGCATGTCCTGCTCGTAGTGGCCCTCGCTGCCGCTGCCGGGCGCGGCCGGGCGGCCCGTGGGGAAGTAGTAGCCGCAGCCGTCCTTGCCCGCGTCGGTGTAGATGCCCGCCTTGAGGCCCTTGCTGTGGATGTAGTCGGCGATGGCCTTCATGCCGCCGGGCCACTCGGACTCGTCGATGGTGATGTTGCCCGCGCTGTCGCGGGTGCCCTGCCACCAGCCCTCGTCGAGGTTGATGTACTTGTACCCGGCCTGCGGCAGTCCGGCCGCGACGAAAGCGTCGACCTGCGCCTTGATCACGTTGTAGTCGATCTTCGCGGCGAAGGTGTTCCATGATGCCCAGCCCATCGGCGCGGTGGCCACCGGGATCTGGTTGGACGTCACCGCGACCGGTTCCGCCCGGTCCAGTTCGGTGGCCTGCTGGTGCTGGAGGCCGACCAGGGCGCCGGCGGCCATCGCGAGCACCGCGGCACGGACGAGGACGGCTCTGCACAGGCGTCTTGTTCGAGGGGCGAAACGTTGAAGAGGCATACGGGTCCTTCCGGGGGCATACCAATCGAACACCGACGATTGCTCGATATATCGAACAATGCACGGATTTCCGAACAGGTCTCGCTGAAGCTAGAGTTCCGGTTGCGCGGAAGTCAACGGATCGTTCTGGCTTTTCTGAGGCGTCTTGGTGGTACGGGACATCCGCAACGCACCGAAGGGTGCGTCCGCGTCGATGCGCCAGCAAGACGCGCCCCGGGCGCGCGCGCTGACGCAGCGTTACCCGAACAGGCGCCGCTGGATCTCGCGCCGGTAGTCCTCCAGGGTTCTGTCGAGGTGTACCGCGGTGGCCTGCGCCGCTTCCTCGGCGTGGCCGTCACGGATGGCCCGGTAGATCGCCTCGTGTTCCTCGACCGCCGCCCCGGTGTGCTCACTGAACGTGTCATGGATACCGATGGCGCTGGACTGGCGCTGCAGACGTCGTGCGTCGCGCACGGCGCTGGCGAGGAAGGTGTTGTGCGAGGCCGCGGTCACGGCCGCGTGGAAGTCGTCGTCCGCCTGGTTGAAGACGTCGACCTGACCGTGGACGAACCCGTGCCGGCACTGCTGCATGGCGAGCTCGATGGTGCGCAGTTCGGAGGGAGTGGCACGGGTCGCCGCCAGGCTGCTGGCGGCCATCTCCTGGACCCGGCGGAACTCGAACAGCATCAGAACGTGGTCGAGATCGACGGGCCGGAAGAAACCTCCCCACCGGCTGGTGATGAGCATGCCCTCGTCGTCCGCAACGAACAGGCCTCGCCCCTTGTGGGCCCGTACGCGGCCGAGCGCCGAGAGGATCTTCACGGCTTCCCGCACCACCGCCCGGCTGGTGTTCAGCGTCTCGGCCAGATCGATCTCCGTGGGCAGCCGGTCCCCCGCCACCAGACGCTCCTCGGCGATGTACTCCAGGATCCGCTCCGCCACGATTTCGTACCCCGGGCGGTAGTCACGCCGCTCGTCCGAGCCGTTCACCGCCGTGGGCGCAGCGGGAAGGACCTGCACCGGCAGGGCCGCTTCGGTCGCTGGCGTGTCGTTCATCTGTGCTGCCTCCCGGGTGACTGCGGCGAAGGCGACTGATCGCTTGGGGCCGCCAGCAGCGTACCTCAAATGAAAGATAAGTCGTACTCATTTTGATCAAGATCTACGACGTGAACTCTGGCTTCCCCGGCAGGTAAATGCCTTTTATCGGTCATAACCGTGCGCGAGCACTACGTCATCGCCCTCAAGTCCACCAAAGGAACGCCGTACGACCTCTTGACGAACCCCTTGATAAGGCGGCTAATTTCTTCCACGTCGGTAGCCGCACAGCCGCCTTCAGTGTCCGACGCCCGCCCGGGACGGTCCGGCGTCACCCCGTCCTCGCGCCACCCCCCGACCTTCTCGGGGCGCCTGCCAACCCAGTGGAGTCACTCATGACCGTCAACAAGTCTTCGTCCAGCCCGAAGAGATCGCGCGGCAAGAAGCGTGCGGCGTTGCTGGCCGGGTGCGCGGCCACGGTGTTGCTGCGTCGAGGCGCTCATCGCGGGCGGATCAGCCCACGTGGGGCGCTGACGCACGCCGATCGACATCCACGAGGAGGACGTCATGCAACGCCGGAACATCCACAACACCTCCGTGGAACTCACCGAACTCGGATTCGGCGCGTCGGTGATCGGCAACCTCTACCGGACCACCTCGGCGGCAGACGCGTCGGCCGCCGTCGACGCGGCCTGGGACGCGGGCATACGGTACTTCGACACCGCCCCGCACTATGGTCTCGGGTTCTCCGAACGGCGCCTAGGGGCGGCCCTGCGGCAGCGCCCTCGGGACGAGTACGTCGTCTCCTCCAAGGTCGGCCGACTCCTTGTCCCCAACGAACGTCCACAGGGCGTCGACAATGAGGGCTTCGTCGTACGGGACGACCTGCGCCGACAGTGGGACTTCAGCCGCGACGGCGTGCTCCGGTCCATCGAGGACTCCCTGCGCCCGCACCGGCCTGGACCGGCTCGACATCCTCTACCTGCACGACCCCGACGACAATTGGAGGCAGGCCGCCGATGAGGCCATGCCCGCCCTGGCGGACCTGCGTGACCAAGGGGTTGTCGGGGCCATCGGCGCCGGAATGAACCAGTCGGCCGTGCTCTCCCGCTTCCTGCGCGAGACCGCCGCCGACGTCGTGATGCTCGCCGGGCGCTACACGCTCCTCGACCAGTCCGCGCTGGACGACGTCCTGCCCGCCGCGCGGGAATCGGGCAAGAGCGTCGTCGAGGTCGGAGTCTTCAACTCTGGGTTGCTCTTGCGTGAGTGGCCCGCCGAAGGCATGAAGTACGACTACCAGGACGCCCCACCGGAACTGGTCGCGCGCACGGGCGATCGCGGAGGTCTGCGAGGGGCACGGCACCAGCCTTCCCGCCGCCGCCATCGCCTTCCCGACCACCCACCCCAGCACCGTCAATGTCACGCTCGGCATGCGCGACCGCGCACAAGTGACGCAGAACGTGGAACTCCAGCGAAGCGCTGTACCCCGGGCGCTCTGGGACGACCTCCGGTGCCAGGGGCTGATCAGGCCCGACGTTCTCACCACCAGCGGTATCCAGGGCACGGCCGACCGCCCCGCGCCCGATGGACGGTCCGCGGCACATGATGACGGCACCCGCGGGGGAGTTCCCGATGACGCTGACCGGCAAGGGCCACCACCACGGGGCAGCCACCGTGGACGAACCGCTCCACGACCTCATAGAGGACACGATCGACGCGCTCCCCGTCGGCGCCACGACCGCCTTCTGTCGCCCGGCCTGACCGATTACCCAGACCACACCGTGTCCGTCGCGAGGGAAGCCAGCACGGCTTCTGCGGCTGCGAAGTCGCCCCCGATCCGCGAGATTGTGCCGCTCACCGACGCTCCTGAACCCTCGGGACGCTCAAGGGCCGGGGCCGGTGAAGATCCGCTTCAACCGCACTGACAACACCCCGGAGCCGCCGCATGAACGCTTTCCCGACCGTCCGAACCAGCAGGAGGGGCAGACGATGAAGCCCGTCACCTCCACCATCCGCAAGTTGTCAGCAGTGCTTGCGATGGCTCTCCCCGCGGTGCTGCTGACATCCCTCACGACGTCGGCCCCGGCCTCGGCCGCGACCCAGGCGACCTACTACGTCGCCCCCGGTGGCAACGACGCCAACGCCGGGACGATCACCGCGCCGTTCAAGACCCTGCAGCACGCACGGGACGTCGTGCGCACGGTCAACAGCAACATGACCGGAGACATCAACGTCTTTCTCCGCGGCGGCAACTACCCGGTGAGCAGCACCATCAACTTCACGTCGGCCGACTCCGGAACGAACGGCCACCATGTCGTGTACGCCGCCTACCAGAACGAGAAGCCGGTGCTGAACGGAGGCGTTCAGGTGACCGGCTGGACACAGCACAGCGGGAACATCTGGAAGGCCCCGCTGAACCGCGACAACAAGCTCCGCGCGCTCTACGTCAACAACAAGCGCGCCCAGATGGCCTCCAAGACGATCCCCTCGGCCGGATGCTACGGGACCTACACCATCACGGCCGGCCAGGCTCCCTGGGCCTGGGAGTCGGGTTCGGAGTGCGACGGAGCCAAGTACGCTCTCTCCGATCTGCCCGCCGTCGCCGCCAACCAGGACGACGTCGAAATCAAGTATCCGACGACCTGGACCACATCCATCGTGGGAGTCCGCCAGATCACCACGAGCTCGGACGGCGCCAATCGCGTGGCCCTGTTCCAGCAGCCGGGTGCGGCCATTGCCCAGGGACCGCCGAACGGCAACTTCGCCGCCGCCGGCGGCACCCCAACTTTCATGAACGCGTACGAGTTCCTGGACCAGCCCGGCGAGTTCTACTTCGACAAGACGAACCACACGCTGTACTACTACAAGTCCAGCTCCGAGGACATGACATCGGCGGAGGTCTTCGCGCCGAACAACGTGTCCACCCTCATCAAGATCGCCGGCACGTCCACGACCGACCACGCGCGGAACATCACCTTCTCCGGGCTCACGGTCGAGCACTCCGACTGGAACCTGGTCAATGTCGCGGGCTCCGTCTTCCGGCAGGGCCAGCAAGGCAACGCCAGCTCGACCGTGTACGCGCAGAAGAACTTCCACGCGTACACCTACCGCAACGTCGACCTGCCGCCGGGGATCATCCAGATCGAGAGCGCCGACGGGATCAGCCTGCTGCGCAACACGGTGCAGCACACCGGCGCCGACGGAATCAACATGGTCAACGACGTGAAGGACTCGCTGTTGACCGGCAACGTCACGAATGACATAGCCGGATCCGCCATCACCGTGGGGCACCCCCAGCACGTGTACATCGGGGACTACACCTCGACCAACAACGAGAAGTACCCGGTGAACGTCGAGGGACTCTGCAAGAACATCTCGATCAAGAACAACTACCTCTACGACAGCGCGGTGCTGTTCCAGGGGTCCAGCGCCGTGTCGGCGTACTTCGTCGATTCCCTGTCCGTGCAGCACAACCGGATCGAGAAGTCCCCGTGGGCGGGCATCACCCTCGGCTGGGGATGGTGGAACTTCGACGGTTCGTCGAACTCGATCCGACCGAATGTGCCGACCACCACGGCGAAGAACAACACCATCAGCTACAACCAGATCGTCGACACGATGCAGGTGCTCGGCGACTCCGCTCCCATCTACACGCTGGGCAGCCAGCCGGGAACCGAGATCAGCAACAACTACATCCAGGGCGTTCCGGCCGGCCACAAGTACGGAATGCACCCCGATGAAGGCTCCGCCTACCTCAACGAGCACGACAACGTGCTCGACCTTGACCCGAATGTCGCCTTCGCCATCTGCTCCGGCACGTGGGGCAAGCAGCACGACCTGAGCATCACCAACACCTACGGCACCGTCAACAAGATCAACGACAAGAACGTCCCGAACAGCACCATCGAGGACGTGCGCGCGTATGCGGACAGAGTGTGGCCGTCCCCGGCGTACGCCATCGCCGTGAACTCCGGTCTGGAGGACGCGTACAAGGACCTCGTCCTGCAGAGCAGCCTGGGCCTGCAGGACTACGCCCTGCCCGCGAGCACGTTCACCGGCAAGGGCGTGTCGTCCATCCCCCTCCGCAGCATCGGTGACGCGACCAGGACGCTCTGGCTGGCTCCCTCCGGTACGACGACGTTTGCCGTCGGCCCCACCATGACGAAGGCGGCCGGAACCGCGGCGGCCATCAGTGTCCCGCCGACGGTCGGCGACTACCGCCTCTACGTCGTGGACGCCCAGGGGAGTGCATCCGCCGCGTCGAAGTCGCTCGTACGGCAGCGATGGGCGTACGTCGACGACAAGAGCTCCGGCATTACCTACAGCTCCCCTTGGTCGAACTGGAACGACTCGCAGGACTTCAACGGGTCGGAGAGTTTCACGAGCACGGCGGGCGGCTACGTCCAGTACTCGTTCACCGGATCAGGCATTCGGTATGTCAGCATGAAGCAACCGAACATGGGGAAGGTGGACGTCTACATCGACGGCAGCCTCGCGCAGTCGGGCATCGACGCCTATGCCCCGACGGTGACGAAGCAGGTGGTGCTGTTCGAGAAGACGGATCTCGTCGCCGGCCCGCACACGATCAAGGTCGTGTGCACCGGAACGAAGAACGCGGCCTCTTCCAACGCCATCTGTGCACTGGACGCCTTCGCAGGCATCTCCTTCCCCGCCACCAACGCGTTCTACAAGCTCCTGGACAAGAACAGCGGCATGGCGATCGACATCCAAGGTGGATCCAGCTCCGACGGAGCGAGCGCCATCCAGTGGAACGACAGCGGCGCCCAGAATCAGCGCTGGCGGTTCGTTGCGGTCGGTGACGGCAGCTTCAAGATCATCAACCAGAGCAGCGGTAAACTGCTGGACGTCTACCAAGCGTCTACCGCGGATGGCGCGAACGTCGTCCAGTGGAACGACAAAAACGGTGCGAACCAGCACTGGACACTAGTCGCCGCCGGAAACGGCTACAACAAGATCAAGAACGTGAAAAGCGGCAAGCTGCTCACCGTGTCCGGCTCGTCGACGACAGCAGGCGCTCAGCTCGTGCAGACGACGGACACGAACGCCGACAGCCAGCTGTGGCAGGCGGTGAACGTGGACTGATTCCCTCCGCCACACGGGCCGCACACCCTGCTCAGCCACCTCGGCCGAGGGCCGGCGGTGGCGGCAGGCGCGCCGGCGGCATTGGCAGGGCGGGCAGCGACGTGCGGCGGCGGCCGCAGCGGGGCGGCGGCGGGCGGGCGGCGGCTTGCGCTGCTGCGGGGGCGGACCGAGGGAGGCGAAAGACCTGAGGGACGGTGTCGACGAGACGCGGGCCGACACCGTCCGCCTGCGGCCCGAGCATCGTGAGCTGTATCTGCGCCGCATTGCGCGACAAGCTCCTCGGCGACAAAGCGTGCTCGCAGGGTGTCCTCACCGTCACGCTCTCCGGACGCTACTGCAACAAACAGTCGGTCTAGCCGGATCACCGGCCGACTTGGCTCCGGCTTCCACCGAGGACGTCGCTGAGGTGCCCGTCCCGGGCTCTGGTCGCGTCCGCCGGCGGGGCTCGGGCCTGGCTGGAAGGGCCTACCGGCTACCTCACAACGCGGTAGCGGCGGTCTGGGACATGGACAGCTCCTCACAGGGACGATCGCCGTGCCGGTCACGGCGTCATGAGTGCAGCCTCATGTGGATATCCTGTGGATAGAGTCTGGGCGCCGAACGGCAGATGGGAGAGGAGAAACCTCCTGTGACTGTTCGCGCTAGTTGGCGGATATTCACGAAGTTGGCAAGTCCGGTCCGAGTGATCACACGACCTGCTGTGGCGCCTGCGTTGGCGAGCTGATCGGCAGAGCTGGCGGGCAACCGTCCGGCCGGTTACGCCAGTGCCTTTGCGGTTCCTGGAGGCTGTCGTCATGAGGGCACGTGGCAGATGTCTACGAGGCGAGGGCAGGCGATGTGCCCAGGTGCCGAGGACGCCCACGAACGGTAGAACGTAATGGTGAGGGATGAGAGCAGCCCTGCTGAAGGTGCCCGGCCACACCGTGTGGCGAGGCCGGGGATCGACTACCAGGCGCTGTTCGCGGTCACCCCCAGCCCCTGCATGGTGCTGGGCCCGGACCTGGTGCTCGCGGACGTCAATGAGGCGGCCTGCCGGGTGACCGGCCGTGCTCGGGAGGATCTGCTCGGGCGGTACCTCTTCGATGCCTTCCCTGAGAATCCGGCGGACCCGGAGGCTGACGGGGTGCGGAATCTGCATGCCTCCCTGCATTGGGTCCTGCGCTCGAAGGAGCCGGACCTGATGGCGCCGATGAAGTACGACATTCCCGTGGCCGACCGGCTCGGGGTGTTCGAGGAGCGGTGGTGGTCCGCGATCAACACACCGGTGCTCGGGCCGGATGGGCAGGTGGAGTGGATCATCCACCGGGGGGAGGACGTGACCTCGTTCATCCTCTCCCACCCTCGCCCGCGAGGAGGCGGGGCGCTCAGCGACGTGGAGGCTATGGAGGTCGAACTGTATGCGCGGGCGCGCGAGCTCCATCGGCTGAACGAGGAACTGCGCCAAGCCCACGCCCGGGAACGCCAGGTCGCCGTCACCCTGCAGGAGGCCATGCTCCACTCGCCCCACCTGGCCCGGCACCGGGACACCGCGGTGCGCTACCTGCCCGCCGCCGGGTCACTGAACGTGTGCGGCGACTGGTACGAGGTGGTCGACCTACCCAAGAACCGATTCGCCGTCGCAGTCGGCGACGTCGTCGGCCACGGCCTGGAGGCCGCCGCCGTCATGGGCATGCTCCGCAGCGCATTGTCCGCCGTCGTCCGGGCTGTCGAAGGGCCCGCGAGGGCTCTGGACGTCCTGGGCCTGTATGCACGCTACGTGGAGGGTGCGCTGGCCACCACCGTCGTCCAAGCCGTCGTCGACACCCGCGCTCGCCGCATCATGTACAGCAGCGCCGGCCATCCGCCCCCCGTCCTGCTCCACCCAGACGGCACCTGCGATCTTCTTGACAAGGCCACTGACCCTCCGCTGGGGGCCCGCCCCGAACCCGTCCCCCGCGTCCAGGCCGACCTGCCCTACACCCCTGGCGACACCTTCGTGCTCTACACCGACGGTCTCATCGAACGCCGCGGCGAGGACATCGATGCTGGCCTGCAACGCCTCACCGACACGCTCGCCCGCCATGCCCGCCACAGCCCCGAACGTCTCGCCGACGCCTTGCTCGCGCGCTTCGGTGTCAGCAGCGGAGCCCGCGACGACATCGCCCTGATCGTCCTCCGCCTATGACCCGCGCCGCCAGCTGAACGCGCCAGGTGGCGAACCCCTCCACTGAAACGGCCAGTCCCACCTGGGCTTTGTCTACCGTGCTGGACGTGGCGACCACGGATTCGCCATCTATCGCGAACAGACCTCGCCACTGCGCTGAACAGAACCGCCGGTGGCCAGCCACGATGCACTCGGTCGCTCGCCACTTACCGTGAACAGTCGCATCCCCCATCTGCACCCGCACGATGTGATCACGGCTCGGCAAAGCCTCGGAACGCGACGTCACACCGTCGCTTCCCGCCGTACCCGTAGGAGGTGAACGGCGGGAGAGGCCCGCCCCACCGCCCAGGAGCAGCCCGTGGCGAGCACCGCCGACGAGCCCGAACAGACCTCCGGCCAGGGCCGGAACACCCCCTCCGTAGCCCCCTCCATCACCCTCTCCGCGCCCCGACGCAAGATTCGAGCGTTGTCGCAGGCCACCCCCGCCAGACAAGGGGGCGCCGCCGCTCCGACATCCCTCTTATCCAAAGGTGTCCCACTCACAGGAAGAACTCGACAGAGCCCAGGCGGAGGGAACTCCTTCAAGCACTGGGGATCTTCCAGAGGGCGACTGCCGATCAACTGTGGAAGCTGACCCGCCCGGACAACCAGCACGACAAGCTGACCCGGGACAACCTCCTTGATCTCCAGGACCACCAGCTGGTGAGGATCGATTCCGTTCAGGACGACCAGCGTCAGGTCTGGGTATCACCGCCCGCGGACACCGAGACCGTCGCCTGCACCCGTACGAGGGCGGCCGCGGCGGTGCGGTGTGGCGGAGCGGCTACGTGCTCGTTGATCCGCACGAGTTCGTGAACGAGGTGATCGAGCACGCCCTGTTCAGGGATCGGCACCCGTTCGTCGTCACCGGCTCGGCATTCTCCCGGGACGTGTACCGCGGGGGCTTCCTGCGCGTACGCCCCGAAGTCGACGCGGAGGCGACGCTGAAGGCGGTACGAGCCATCGTGTCCGCTCTGGAGGCGGCCTCCTTCGACGTGGAGCCGACACCCGGGATCGCAGACGAAATCCGGGTGCGGTTCGGCGGGAAGCTGATCTGCCCGGTGATGCACGCCTCTGGCCGCGGCCGCTGGTACTGCGACAGCACGCGCGGTCACGAGGATGAGCACCAGGACGACCGCCTGCTGGAGTACTGGCCTAACACCCGCGCCTCCGGCCCTGTTCCGCCCCCGTGGTGGCTGCCCGCGCCGGCCCCGCTCACCAGCGCGACATAAGCGCGTTCCTCACGACCCGCTCAGAGGCCACCGTCTGTGGGGCCGCCGAGTTGCTGCCGACTGCACTCACTGCCCGCCCCTGACCCGGCCGGTCATACACGCGCAAGCCGGAACCACGGTCCGGGGCGTACTCGTTGGGATGAATCCGCCCGGCTGCCCGAACCCCGCCGTCTTCCGGATCGTCATGCCATGCATGGAGCCGATCCAGGGTGTACACGTGGTGGAACCGGGCCAGTTGGTCGTCGACGTAGCCGCAGCCGACGACGCGACCGTCCTCAAGTTCCAGGAAGTGCTCGCCGGACTGTGGGCGCCGTCGATGGCACAGCACACGACCCGGGACGCGGGGCAGCCCGGCGTACGGCTGCGCTGCTACCTGGACCTGCGCCAGCACCCCGACGCGTAAAGCGCACCCCTACAAATGTGCCTTCCTCGTGCCGGACGGTGCTGCCGCTCGTACGCTGGTGGTGTTCTCGGGGCTGTCGCGGAGGTGTGTTGTGCCCCGAACTGTGTGGTCAGGTGCCATCTCCTTCGGCCTGGTCACTTCTCTGAACTAGAGACCATCGATGCTGATCGGCAGGAAGTTCCACGTCTCCTGCAGCGTTTCAGGGGCGATGAGGCTGATGCACCGGCTCGGCTTCAGCCCGCAGGTCGCTGCGCGGCGAGTCGCTGAGCGCGACGAGTAGGCCGTCACCGTGTGGATGGAGGCGACCTGGACCGAGGTAGAAGAGCCCGGGCGGCCTGCGGGGGCTGTATCTGTTTCGAGGGCGAGGCAGGCTTCACCTCCCATGCGCAGAGGCTCCGCGCTCATCGACGCATGGCCGTGCGCACTCACCTACGCCGGCTCGGTGAACTGGTCGAACACCATCACGGCGGACCGGGTGGCGAGGGACCAGTCGTCCTGTCCTTCCGGGTCCTCCAGGTTGGGGTGTCCGGCGATCCAGCGCATGTGGAAGCCGTCGAGCAGGGCGGCGATGGTGGTGGCGAGGTGTTCGACCTTGTAGGGCGCGCGCATGCGTAGCCCGTAAGCATCCAGCAGCGTCTGGTACGCCTCGCAGGCGACCTCGGTGAACGACTCGGCGTAGTGCCCCAGGGCGTCGCGGACGCGTGGGTTGGCGGCGCTGGCGTAGAAGCCGAGCAGCACGCGGTAGATCGGATCCACGCGGTGGTTCTCGTGGTTGTCCGTCAGGACGTCGTTGAGAGCCTCCTGCCAGGTCGTACCGCTGTCGACCGCCTCCTTGAAACGGCGGATGCTCTCCGGCAGCCCCGGGACCAGTTCGGCCTGTCGGCCGGTGAGGTGGAAGAGGAGATCTGCCTGGAAGTCGGCCTGCGCGGGCCAGATCTGGTAGATGGATCCGGTCGTGATCGCCGGTGCCGTGTCGTCGCCCAGTCGCTCCCGCATGATGCGGGTGGCTTCCTCGGTGACCAGCTTGACGCGGATATGGGCAAGGGCTGCGGAGACGGCCGCCTCGCTCGTGTCGGAGGTGCCGGCGCAGACGAGCTTGGTGGCCGCTTCCAGCATGAGGGAACGGGTCTCTTCGGGTGAGCGCCGAGGGAGCCTGCGTCTCACGGCGTGCTCCGTCATGTCCTTCCCCTCCCATTGCGTGATCGTTAATTCGGTGTGAACCGGGGCGTTGACAGGGCGCCAGCGTACACCTAGATTCCCGATCCGTAAGAAAGTTACGAAACTCGGAAGTCGCCAATCACCTGGCCTTTCGAAGTTCCTCGGGCTGGTCCGAGGCACCGGTCACCCCGGTGCGCCCGCCTGCCTTCTGCTGCCTTCCTCTGCCTTCCGTGCTCTCCCCGCATGCCGTGCCGGGCACCGCCGCCCTGCCGTTTCCGATCCTGGAGGATCCCGCATGCCCGTAACCTCACGCCCCCTGAGACTCGGCCTCGTCTCCGCTGCCATGGCGCCCCTGCTGGGCGTCGCCGCATGCGGCGGATCGGGCACCAACGCCCCCGCATCGACCGGCGCCTCCGGGGGTGGCTCCTCCGCAAAGGCGGAGTCCCGCCAGGCGAGTGACGTCGTGACCGACTACCTCGCCTACGTCGGCGGAAAGGCGGGCAAGGCCGACGCCGGCCTCGAACCGGTCACCCTGGGCTGGGTGAACGTCGAGGGCGGCCCCGGTGGCAACCCCGAAGCCACCCAGGGTGCCCGTGCCGCCGTGAAGTACGTCAACGACAGGCTGGGCGGTATCGGCGGGCACCCGCTGAAGCTGAACGTCTGCACGGTGGTGTCCGCCGAGGAGGAGGGACAAAAGTGCGGCCAGCAACTGCTCGGCGACAAGGAAGTCTCCGCCATCGGTGCGGGCAACCTCTACCTCGGCGATGCCTCCTTCAACTCCGTGATCGCGGGGAAGAAGCCCGTGCTGGTCGGAGTGGCGACGGGCCCGACCATGCCCACCGCGAAGAACACCTTCAGCACGTTCGGCGACCTGCCGCACATCTTCGGTACCTGGGGCACGTACGCCCGTGACGTACTGAAGGCGAAGACCGCAGCGGTGATCCACACGAACACGCCCGGCGACAAGATCGCCTCCGGGGCAGCGGTGAAGGGCCTGGAAGCGGCCGGCCTGAAGGTGAAGTCCGTCGGATTCGACGCGCAGTCCACCGACCTGATCGGCCCGGTCACCGCAGCCGGGGCGAACACCTCGGATGTCGTGGTGCCCATCTCCATCGGTGGCGGATGCGTCGGGATCGCCAAGGCACTGAAGCAGCTCAATGTCACCAAGCCGGTGGTCTCCACGCCGCTGTGCATGTCCCCCGATGTCGCCCAGGGGCTCGGAGGGGACCTGCCCACCTGGACGTACGGCGTCGCCCAGACGCTGCCGATGGACTCCTCGGCCGCCGACTCCAAGGCGTTCCTGAAGGCCTCGGCGCAGGCGGGGCTGGGCAAGGACGACCAGTCCAAGGTGTTCGCGCCGCTGGGCTGGAGCACGGTCCTGACGTACGCGAAGGTGCTCAACGCCATCGGCCCGGACAAGATCACTCCCGCGTCGGTGACCGAGCAGCTCAAGAAGTTCCCCGGGCCGGTCATCATGGGCGCCGCCGAGGTCAAGTGCGGCAAGTACCCGGACGCCCCCGCTGTCTGCAACGACCAGGCGAGGTTCTACCAGTACGAAGGCAAGGGCCAGTTCAAGCCCCTGACCGACTGGATCCGCCCGCCCCAGTGAGCCCCGCCCGCCCCCGCCGCTGCTGAGGCCGCACGCCCTCGCAGGAAGCAGCCTCAGCAGCGCTGACTCGCGGACTCATGACAGGAGTCATGCATTGGAACAGATACTGCTCTTCGCCGTGCTCGGCCTCGGCCAGGGAGCACTGATCGCCGGCATCGCGCTCGGCGTCGTGATCACCTACCGGGGCTCGGGCATCATCAACCTGTCCACCGGCGCGGTCGCCATGGCCTCGGCCTATGCCTTCTGGGCCCTGACCACCGGCTTCTTCGGATTCACGCTGCCCGTCGGGCCCGCTCTCGTCGGGGCCCTCGCGGTCGCACTCGCCGTCGGAGTACTCACCGAGGTGGCGGTCTTCAAGCCGCTGCGAACCGTCTCGCCCCTGGCCAAACTCGCGGCCTCCCTCGGCATCCTGCTCACCCTGCAGGCCACCGTGCTCCTGGTTTTCGGGGTTCAGCCGCAGCAGGCACCGAGCATCCTTCCCGCCGACACCGTCACCATGCTGGGCGTCACCACACCCTCCGACCGCTTCGTCCTGGCCGGACTGGTCGTCGTGATCGCCCTGGTCCTCGGGGCCCTGTACCGGTGGAGCCGCTTCGGCCTGGCCACCCGCGCGGCCTCGGAGAACGAACAGGCCGCTCTTCTGGCAGGCCTGTCACCCAACAGCGTCTCGATGGCCAACACGCTCCTGGCCGCCCTGGTCGCCGGGCTGCTCGGTGTCCTGGCCGCGCCCATCGTCCAGGTCGACTCCATGACCCTCCCCCTGCAGGTGGTCCCGGCCCTGGCCGCCGCCCTCTTCGCCGGGTTCACCTCGCTGTGGATCGCCTGCACCACGGGCATCCTCATCGGCGTGCTCCAGTCGATCGTGTACTACCTGTCCACGCAGAGCTGGTTCCCGACCGACAACGGCAACGCCATGCCCGGCCTCCAGCAGCTCCTCGTCTTCACCCTGATGGTCGTCGCCCTGTACGTACGCGGCGCCGGTCTGCCGCGCCGCGGTGAACTCGTCGAACAGCGGCTGCCCGCGGTGCCCCTGCCCGAGCGTCTGCTGCGTCCCGCCCTGATATCCGCCGCGGTCGCCGCCGCCGCGCTGATAGTGCTCCCGTTCGACTTCCGCCAGGCACTCACGAACTCGTTGATCGGCATGGTCATCGTCCTGTCCTACGTCGTCATCACCGGCTACGTGGGACAGATCTCCGTGATGCAGCTCGCGCTCTCCGGAACCGCGGGATTCGTCCTCTCCCACCTCTCTGTCCGGTTGGGGATCCCGTTCCCGATCTCCGCCCTCGGCGCGATGGTGCCGGCCACACTGCTCGGAGTGGCCGCGGGCGTCGCCGCCCTGCGGGTGCGGGGTGTGAGCCTGGCCGTCGTCACCCTGGCCGCGGCCCTGGCCATGGAACAGGCACTGTTCAACAACACCTCGTTCGGCGGAACGGCCGGAGTGTCCGTACCCCCGCCGCGCCTTTTCGGGATCGACCTCGGGCCGAAAGCGGACTTCCGCGGCCTGGACGGCAACGAACCCAGCCCCATGTTCGGCTTCCTCGTCCTGGCCGTCACCGTCGCCCTCGGACTGTACGTCGCCCATCTCAGGCGCACCGGACTCGGCCGGCGGATGCTCGCCGTCCGCTCCAACGAGCGCGCCGCCGCGGCAGCCGGTGTCGACGTGCGGGCCGTGAAGATCGCCGCGTTCGCGATCAGTTCCTTCATCGCCAGCGCCGCCGGCACCCTCTACGGCTACAACTTCGGCTCGGTCAGCGCCGCCCGCTTCACCGCGCTGGCCGCCCTCGGCCTGATCGGTTTCGCCTACATCGGCGGCATCACCATGGTGTCCGGAGCCGTGATCGCGGGGCTGATGTCCACCGAGGCGCTGCTGCCCCACGCGCTGGACAAGTGGTTCGGGATCAAGGGCACATGGGCCCTGCTCTTCGGCGGCGTCTCCCTGATCGTGACACTGATCGCCAACCCCGACGGCATCGCGGGCGCCGTCCACCGCCGGAGAACGGCGAAGAGGACGAGACGCACGGCGGCCACGACAGGACCACCGGCCGACAGCGCAGCCGCCGTCGGCTCCCCACAGATCCACCTCGGCCGTACCACTGCCGACGCCAAGGAGGTCGCATCGTGAACGTGCTCTCTGTCCAGCAGTTGGGCGTCAGCTACGGCGGCGTCCACGCGCTCAGTGATGTCTCCCTGGAGGTCGGCGAGGGCCAACTCGTGGGGCTCATCGGCCCCAACGGGGCCGGCAAGACCACCTTCGTGGACGCGGTCACCGGCCTCGTCGCCGCCCGAGGAAGGGTGGAACTGGACGGCAAGGACCTGACCGGACGGCCGCCCCATGTACGGGCCCGCCGAGGACTCGCCCGCACCTTCCAGAGCAGCGAACTCTTCGAAGACCTCACGGTCGCGGAGAACCTCCAGGTCACGGCGGACCCTTCGACGTGGTGGACCGCGCTCGGCGAGACCTTCGGCCGCCGCCCGGCCCCGAACCCCGCTGTCCCGGAGGCCCTCGCGGCTCTGGGACTGGAGGACCTGGCCGACGCCTCGGCCAGCGAGCTGTCACAGGGCAGACGCAAACTCGTCGGTGTGGCACGGGCCTTGGCAGCCCGGCCCCGCATCATCTGTCTCGACGAACCCGCCGCCGGCCTGGACACGACGGAGAGCGCCGAACTCGGACACAGACTGCGCGCGCTCGCTGACGCCGGCACCGCACTGCTCCTCATCGACCACGACATGAGCCTCGTGATGGGCATCTGCGACCACATCGTCGTCCTGGAGTTCGGCAAGGTGATCGCCTCCGGGACACCGGCCCAGGTCCGAACCGACCCCGCCGTCATCGCCGCCTACCTCGGGGCTTCCACCGCCCAGCCCGCCACCGCGTCCAACACGTCGAGCGATGGCTCCGCCAAGGCCCTCACCAGCACACCGGAGACACCATGAGTACCCCAGTCCTGGAGGTGGCCGGCCTCACCGCCGGATACGACGGAGCCGCTGTCATCCGCGGGATCGACCTCGAAGTGGGCGCGGGAGAAGTCGTCGCCCTCCTCGGGGCCAACGGAGCGGGGAAGACCACCACACTCAAGGCCGTCTCCGCGCTGCTGCGCCCTCTCGCCGGCACGATCACCTTCAACGGAACGGACCTCGGCAGGATTCCGGCAGCGACGCGCGCCCGCCTCGGCATCGCCCACGTCCCGGAAGGACGCGGCATCTTCTCCGGCCTCACGGTGGCGGAACACCTGCGCCTCTGTCACCGGGGCGAGCGCCTCGACCAGACGGCCGCCGAGCGTTACTTCCCCGCCCTGTCCCGCCTCCAGGACCGCAGGGCAGGACTGCTCTCCGGCGGCGAGCAGCAGATGCTCGCCATGGGACGAGCCCTGGCCCGCGGCCCCAAGCTGCTCCTGCTCGACGAGCTCAGCCTCGGCCTGGCACCCATCATCGTCGAGGAGTTGCTGCCCATCGTCAGGCGCTATGCCGACGACACCGGCTGCGGAGTGCTGCTCGTCGAACAGCACGTCGGTCTCGCCCTCGACATCGCCGACCGCGGCTACGTCCTCTCCCACGGCGAGATCACCACGCACGCCACGGCCCGGGAACTCCGGGCCGACCAGTCCCGGATCATCGCCGGCTACCTCGGAGAGCAGCCCGCCTGACCCGGTCGGCGGCCCCAACCGCCGTACACCACAACCACCGTGAGCCTGAACCGCTCGGGCCGGCCCACCCCCTACCAACTCGGCCGGACGCTCAGGCCTGCCCGCGTACCCAGGACAACAAGACAAGGAGTCCGATGTTCACCTTCGACAGCGAAGACGGCGTCCAGATACACGTGCACGAATGGAAGACGGACACTCCACCGCGAGCCGTCGTCCAGATCGCCCACGGCATGGGAGAGCACGCCGGCCGTTACGCCCCACTCGCGGCAGCACTGACCGGTCAGGGCTACGCCGTCTATGCCAACGATCACCGCGGACACGGGCTGAGCAGGCACGCCGAGCCCGGTCATCTCGGGGACGACGGCTGGAACCGACTCGTCGGTGACATGGTCGCCCTGTCGGAAACCATCCGCGAGCGGCACCCCGGCCTGCCCCTGGTGCTGCTCGGACACAGCCTCGGCTCCTTCGCCTCACAGCAGTACGCCCTGGACCACGCCCACCTGATCGACGCCCTCGCCCTCGCCGGTACCACCGCGGTAGACGTCATGCTCGCGGCACAGGCCCAAGAGGCCGCGAAAGGAGGAGACCCGATGCTCGCGCTCAACCAGGCGTTCCAGCCCAGCCGCACACCGTTCGACTGGCTCAGCCGGGACGAACCGGCCGTCGACACCTACCTCGCCGACCCCATGTGCGGCTTCAGCCTCGACGCCCAGGGCATGGCCGACATAACCATCGCCTCGGCGTCACTTGCCCAGCCCAAGGGCATCCCGGAGGATCTGCCCATCTGCGTCCTGGTCGGGGATCACGACCCGCTGAACGCCGAGCTCTCACTCAGCAACCTGCTTGTCGAACGCTACAGCGAGGCCGGCCTCATCGACCTGGCCTATCTCATTTATCCCGCAGCCCGCCACGAGCTGTTCCACGAGACCAACAAACAGGAGATCGTCAGCGACCTGCTGGCCTGGCTGAACCGCGTCCTCGCCCGCTGACCCCGGCTCTGGAGACAGCGTCCCCAGGACCGCAAACGGCTTAGTTGGGCCAACCGGCGCCCCGACTACACCGGCAAGCCCGTCGACCAGAAGCGTGCCGAAGCCCTGGAGCGGCCCGTCTTCGGCTCGCTCCTGACGGCCGTGGACGCAAAGACCGGCAAGGAGAATGCTTCACCGGGGCAGCAGGGGTGACGTGCCGCCCCTGCCGGCGATGCCGCGGAACGCCGGGATACCGAGGTCCGTGGCGGTGTGGCGGCTGACCTGCTCGGCATCGACCTGGCGGAGCTTCTCCTCGGCGCCAGCCAGGCTGACCTGGAGACCTTCGATCTCGCCGAGCCGGCCTTCCGTCTCGGCTTCGGCGATTCGGGCGATCAAGTTGTCGCGGATCTCGGCAAGCCGTGCCCGTTGGGCTGGGTCGGGGCGGAGGAGGGAGCAGCGGACGCAGGCTTCTCTGAACCAGCGCACGGCTCAGCAGCAGGCCCAGCGGTAGGAAGACGGCGTACCCCGTGGGTAGGGACCAGGCCGGGTGCAGCCTCGCCGCGGGTGTGGACCCCACCGACAGCAGCTACTGGAACACGTCACTCAGCATCTCCGGCCAGGGGGCCGCCACCCACTTCTGCCTGTCCCTCTGGGCGCCCGCGCCGCCCTGGTGGCAGATCGCCGGCTGGCCCCTGGTGCTGATGGTCGCGGCCGGGCTGCTCTTCGCCGTACTGCCCATGTGGAAGGCCCGGCAAAACCGTGTCGTCCCGCTGGAGACGGTCGACAAGGACGGTGAACTCCGCTCTCTGATAGGTGAGTTGTGCACCGTTGCGGATGTGTCGCCGATGCCCCGGTTCGTGGTCGATCCCGCGGCCACCTCGGTTGGCGCGGTGGTCTTCGGGCGTACTCGCCGTCCGGTCGTCTGCCTGCACGGCGGCCTGCTCGTCATCCGGCGCAGCGATCCGGAACGGTTCCGGGCGGTGCTGCTGCACGAGCTCGCCCACATCGCCAACCGTGACGTCACCCTGACGTACCTCACGGTCGCCCTGTGGCGGGTCTTCCTCGGGCTGGTGCTGCTGCCGTACCTGCTCTGCCTGGGCTACGTGGTCTACGGCGTCATGGCGGGCGGCGGCGTGCCGCGGCTGGGCCGGCCAGCGGTGCTGGCCGTCGTCATGGTCGTGCTGCTGTACCTGGCCCGCTCCGACGCGCTGCGGAGCCGGGAGATCTACGCCGACCTGACCGCGGTGCGCTGGGGCGCGGACCCGCACGGCTGGTCCGTCACCGCCCCGCCGCCCGGGAGCGCGGTGCGCCGCGCCCTGGACTCGTTCGCCGAACTGTGGCGTACACATCCGCAATGGGGTCTGCGCCGGGGCGCGCTGGCCGATCCCGCACCGCTGTTCCGTATCGCGGTCCTGCCGATCTTCCTCATCGGTACCGTGCCCGCCCTGGCCGTGCCGCAGGTGCTTCAGCAGATCGCCCAGTACCGCGTCAATTTCACCAACAACCTGATGACGGTCCTGGTGACCGTTCCCGGTGCGCTGGTGACCGGCGCGGTCGTAGTCGCCCTGTGGCGGGCGGTGGTGTACGCCGTGCTGACCGGCACCCGCGTGCCCTCCGGGGCCTGGGCCGGGGCGTGGCTGGGTGCCGGGATGTCGGCGGGCCTGGTCCTGAGCGGCTTCGGCGCGGGCTGGGCCTGGCTGCCGCAGCGGCCGCCGGTCTTGCTCATTCCGGTGGCGGCAGGGGCCGCCTTCGGCTGGTGGGTGACCCAGTGCGCGCGTCTGTGGGCCGGCGCCGCGAGGGGCCGGACCCTGCGGCCCGCGCTCGCGTCCTGCGTGGCCGCCGCCTCCCTCGCCATGATGTCGTGGCTCACGTGGTGGATGCTCGCCGGCGCCACGAACCTGAACGGGGCCGGACCGAGCGCCGAGATGATCGCCCGGGGGATCCTGCAGTGGCTGCCCTCCCAGGCGCCGACCGGGGACCTGAGCGCGATTCCCGGCCTCGCCGTGCTCCAGCCGCAGCTGGACAGCATCGCCGAGACACCGATGGGCGCCCTCGCGATCACCGTCCTGTGGGCCGTTCCGCTGTTCGCCTGGGCGAGCGGTCCGGCGTCCGGCACCCCCCGCTGGGTGCCGGACCGGGCGGCTTACCCGGAAGCTCCCGCGGCCCCGCTGCGCAAGGTCTTGCGGCCCGGACTGCTGGGCGGTGCGCTGGCCTGCCTGGCCGTGGCGGGCGTCCAGACCTACGTACACACCGGGCAGCCGGTGCCGGCCGCCCGGGGCGGGCTCTACGCGTTCCGCTACGTGGCCCTCCTACTGTCGGCGCTCTGCCTGCCCGCAGCCGCGTCCGCGGCGGCGGCGAGCACCGCGGACCGCCGCTACCGGCTGCTGGGCGCACTGATCGCCGCTCAGACGACGGCCCTGCTGGGTCTCGCCGCCATGACCCTTCTCGTGTCGGTGGACGGCTGCATCGCCCCCCTCGACGTCCTCTCGGACAGCTGCGCCTGGCGGCCGGCCTGGCGAAGGCCGCTGTTCCCGTTCGACTTCGTGCTGAACAATGCCCTGGTCCTGTCCGCGCTCGCCGCCCTCGTCATCGCGCTCGCCGCCACGCTTCTGCGCCGTCGACGGCAGCCGGAGGCCCCCACTCCCACCCCAGCCCCGGGACGCCGCGTCCGGACCGCGGTGGCACTGCTGTGCGCGGTGGCGCTCGCGGGCACCGCGACGCAGGGCGCCGTGGGGAGGTACCGGCTCGGGTTCACGACCAACCAGATCACTTCCCAGCGCAACCTGGTGCAGTACTGGGGTCTGCCGGAACCACACCTGTCGGACGCCGCCCGCCTGCGCCAGATCCGGGCCTGGTACCGGCTCAGCGGCGACGATCTCATCAACCTCGCGGTGTCGTACGACAGCCAGCTGACCGCCGTCCTCCGGGCGGCGCAGGCCACCAAGGACCCCTGGGGCGCGCTGAACCGGACGGTGCTGCCGGTCTGCACCAGCTGGGGGCGGGCCGCCTGGTTCGAGATGGTCTGGTTCCGGGTACCCGCCGACCCGCTCCTTCGAGCCGACTGGCACCGGATGGTCACCTGGGCGGACACCGGCAACCGCGGCTGTAACCGAGCCCTGGAGGCGCACGACAACACCGCCCTGTTGGACGCCCTGCGAAATCTGCGAGCCGCCGCCCGCTGCGCGGAGACCGTCAATACCGGGATCGACAGGGCCCTGCGAGCGGGCGGCTATCCGGGCACCTCCCGCCGGGCCGCTACGGGCCGCACGGCCGTCTGCGACCACCCCCCTGCGGGTCAGCCCTGATCGGACGACGCGTCCGGACGCCCGCCACCCGCATGACCGCCTCTCTGGACCTCCGCGCCCGCTCGGCATGCGATCACGCCGGGTCGGCGTGATCGAGGTGCGGGCGGCGGGCCCGGTCGGCGCCGTTCGGCTGTTCACCGTGCACACCGGTAGATCCGGCCCGCACCCGTCACGGGCCTGGAGCTACGGATGCCGCGAACCCTGTGGGGCCGGTGCCGTGTCATTTGGGCTGGTAACTTCTCTGAACCAGGTCGGCTCGTTCCTCGGTGTGCACCGCTGCGTTGGAGGCGGTCAGTTCGCCTATGCCACGTTGATGGGGTCTGGGAACCCGTCTGTTCACGAGAAACTCGTGAACAGAAACCACCGAGCAGAGCCAAGCGTTCGAAGGCATTGCCGACGGGCTCGCCTGGCCAGGCGCGGATCGTTCGCCGCCAGGCGGCGTCGATGATGTTCCTTGCCGCGGCCAGGAGCCAGCTGGGGACGGGGCTGCGATGGTCGGCAGTTGCGTTTACTGTAATCCTCCTGATCTCGGTTAGTTCAGGTCAGGAGGATCGGATTGCTGAGCGCCGCCATGTGCCCTTCGGGATGGCGTACCTCGATACGGATGAACGCCGAATCCGCCGCACTGATGGGCCACTCCACGGCATCCGATCCCGAGCAGGTAAGCGACGCGCGGTGCGCCACCCCTTGCTCAGTGTGAAAGCTGACAGTGCCCGCCGACACACCGCGTACGTCCACTCTTGCGACGGCTGGCTCATCGCTGGCTTCCAACCGTTCACCGATCCCGGCGCTCTGATTACCCGCAGAGACCGTGAAGAACAGCTCGACTGCTACCGATTCAGTGATCCAGCTCCGACCCGCACGGATCCCGGCGAGGATCTCGTCGGCACGCAGTTCCTCGGCCAGTACGACGGTGTGCGGGACGGCGATCTGGTCCTTAGAAGCCATCTCATTTGGCTGGCTTGTTAGGCTCTTGGCTGTGGTGGGGATCGTTGAGCGGCTGGTGCCGGACGAGTTGTGGGCGCTGTTTCAGCGGGTGGTTCCGGAGGCGCCCTCACGGCCTCAGGGCGGTGGTCGGCGGCGGCACGGTGACCGTGAAGTGCTGGCTGCCATCGTGTTCGTGGCAACGTCCGGTTGCACCTGGCAGCAGTTGCCGGCCGCGTCCTTCGGGCCGTCCGGCGCGACGGCTCACCGCCGCTTCACCGAGTGGACGAAGGCCAGGGTCTGGGCGAAGCTCCACCGCCTTGTCCTTGACGAACTCGGCTCCCGCGGTGACCTGGACTGGTCTCGGTGTGCGATCGACTCAGTGAACATGCGCGCCCTGAAAAGGGGGACCTGACAGGTCCGAATCCTGTCGACCGGGGCAAGTACGGCTCAAAGATCCACTTGATCACGGAGCGGACCGGTCTGCCCCTGTCCGTGGGAATATCGGGTGCCAACGTCCATGACAGCCAGGCCCTGATCCCGCTCGTGAAGGGCATACCGCCGGTCCGCTCCCGCCGGGGACCCCGACGTCGCAAGCCCGACAAGCTTCATGCCGACAAGGGCTACGACTATGCCCACCTGCGGCGATGGTTAAGCAGCCGAGGCATCCGGCACCGTATCGCCCGCAAGGGAGTTGAGAGCTCCCAGCGGTTGGGACGTCACCGTTGGACGATCGAACGCACCATGTCCTGGCTCGCCGGCTGCCGCCGTCTCCACCGTCGTTATGAGCGCAAGGCCGAGCATTTCCTCGCTTTCACGAGCATCGCCTGCACCCTCATCTGTTACCGGCGGCTCGGCCGCTGATGTGGGTCCGCAGCAGTTTCACCGCCAGGTCGTGGCCGTAGTGCTTGGCGATGTCCATGGGGGTGCGACCGTCTGGATCGGCGAGCTCCGGGTCAGCCCCGAAGGCCAGCAGCACGGCAGTGGTGTGCACGGTCAACGGTTGGCCGCTCTGCAGGGAGCCGTCGCCCTCGGCGTCGAT
Source organism: Streptomyces sp. NBC_00576 (assembly GCF_036345175.1). Classification (NCBI taxonomy): domain Bacteria; kingdom Bacillati; phylum Actinomycetota; class Actinomycetes; order Kitasatosporales; family Streptomycetaceae; genus Streptomyces; species Streptomyces sp. NBC_00576. The sequence continues at coordinate 10,729,649 of NZ_CP107780.1, forward strand.
CGCGTGCGTCAGCAGCGTCATGTTGCTGAAGGCCTCATCAGGATCGGTACCGTGGGCCAGCAACCGGGCCAGGGTCTCGGCATCCTCGTGCTCGACCGCGTGATGCGCGGGTGTCCAGTAGTCGCTCACCAAGGCATTCAACCGCCACCACAGCACGTCTGCCAGCGACTATCTACACAGTCATCCACCAATTGAGATGACGTCTTAAGGTGGGTGTCGCTGTTACCTATCGCCGGACGCCACCGTCCCTGGTGGATGTCCGCAGCCAGGCTCCGCCCCCATTCGGCCAGGGCCGCCTCGTTGTCTGCCTGCCATGGCACGTCCGAACTCCACTGCCCGTTCCATACCTCAACCACGTCGAACCCCTGGTACGGGTACATGAAAGTGCCTGAAGGGTATGGCGCGTGCGGGTGGGCGGCGACGCAGAGCCCACCCGCACGGTGGACATTTTCTAGATGCCGGTCGATCATGTTGTCCCGCACGCCATAGCGCCAGTCGACCACTTGCCCTGAAGGAATCCCCAGAGCGAGCCAGTGCCCGGTCCGGGTGACAACCTCCTGGCCCAGGATCACCAGCAGATCGTCGCCGACCTGCCGACTCCAGACGCCATGCGTCTCGGACGTGTTGTGCTCGGTGGCCGCGAGGAAATCAAGCCCCGCTGCACGGGCATCAGCCACAAGCTGCTCCGGCGTCAACTCGCCGCCGCTCGAAACTACCGAGTGCACATGACAGTCACCCCGGTACCAACCGCGCCCTCGGCTGGACAGCGGCGGTGAAAATTCCAACTCGGACACCCGTTCCCCCTGCTGCCTCATTGGGAATCTCGAAGTTCGCGAGCCCACCACCTGGTTTCGAGATCATCCCATGGGCCCCTTTGGACCTGCCCCGGCCGCGCCTCGAACAGCAAAGACAGCACCCCGAACGCGAAGACGAACAGCACAGCGCGGGAATGCTGAGCAGATCCAGCGCGTACAGCACCGGTATCGCACCGAGCAGGACTGCCCTTCCGAGGTCCGTGGCGACCATCATCGGCTTGCGCCGCCAGCGGTCCACCAGGACACCGGCTATGAGTCCGAAGAGTAGATACGGGACCCAGCGCGCGGCGTTGACGATGCCGACCTCCGTGGCGGATGCGCTCAGCACCACGGCGGTAAGGATCTGCAACGCCAGCCCCGTGACCTGTGAACCGAAAGCAGACACAGCCGAGGCGGTCAAGAAACGTACGTACCCAGGGACTTCCACCAGGCGCGGCATGATCGGACCGTATCAGCGAAGATCACCGGCAGACGATGTCGGAACAGCCTGGGCCGCCATATCGTCGAGGGCTTGTCGCCAGCGTGCGGGAAGGCTTCCTGCACCTGGGAGTGCTTCGTCGATGCGGAAACACGCACTCGCCTCGTGTCCGTAGACGAATACGGCAACCGCCATGGGCGCACCTGGCGGGCAGAACATGAGGGGATCGATGCGGTCCACCTCCGCGTCGCCGTAGCGAAGACGGTGACGCACGACGACATAGGAAGCGCCGAGCGTGAGTCGGCCAGGGGCGGTCATCAATGCCACGAGACGCTGAAACGGCCACATCGGGAGCCGAGTGAGAGCCGCGCGGAGTACTGCCTTGTGCTCCGTCGACTTCAGCTGGTGGGTGAGCGTGCGTGTGCGTGCCAGTCGTTGGAGCGGTGGCATGGTGCCGCCTGGCAGGTCGATGCGGGCCATGAACAGGCGATTGCCGGGGGCTGTCACTTCTTCGGCTGTGCGGAGGTTGATGGGGATCATGACGGGGATGGGGAGGTCGGCAGCGCGGGGCCATGCGGTTTTCGCCCATCCCGCGATCGCGTCGGCGAGGGCCGTGAGATTGACGTCGTTGGTGCTGGCGTCGCCGGCGCGTGCCGTTGTCCGCAGCCACGTCGCGGGCGCGTGGGTCAACATGAGGTGGCGGCGGCTGGAGAGTGGGTGTGCCGGTGAAGTCCATCGGTGGTGTTTGCCGGCCCGCCGCAGCAGCACCATGGTGCTTCGCAGGACCTGGCCTGGCCGTAGCCGGGGTGTGTGGGGGACTCCTCGGGCCACCGCTGTGGACTGCTCGGCGTCCATCGGTGGCCCGAAGAGGGCCTCCAGCACCGCGAGAATGCTGCCGGCGTCCTGCAGTGCGTGATGGGTGAGGTACAACAGCACGAACCCGTTGGGGACATGGCCGTGCAGCAGGATCAGGCGCCAGGCGGGGACTTCCTCGGGCCAAGGCTCCCCAAGAAGGCCCCGGACTGCAGCATCGAGAGCTTGCGGTCCTGCGTCGATGTGCTGTGCCTGGATGTGGTGGTCCATGTCCGGGACGGCGGGCATCCACCGTGCCGTCGGCCCGTCCCTGTCCAGGACGTGCGTCAGACAGGGAAAGTCGGGCAGGCGCGCGGCGACGTGCCGGCGCAGCTCGGCCAGGTCGGGCACGGCACCGGTCAGGTGCAGCATCACTCCGGTGTTCGACAGGGCGTCCGGGTGCTCTGCGTGCCGTTCGACGTCCCGCAGGATGAGATCGGCGGGGGTGGGGGCGAGGAAGGCGCGGCTCCCTGTCCCCGTGGTCGCCGATGGTGTCGTTGCGTGCTCTGCCGCTTCCGCAGCCCGCTTGGACATCCCGAAGCTCCTGCCATGACGAATTGCGGCGTGTGTGGACGAGCGCCCCTTCCCCCAACGAGCCCGAACAGGGCTGGTCACGCGGATGCCGGGGCAGCCGGGCTTTCAGGACACCAGGGCGGTTTCCGTCTCACCGGGCCTCGGTCCCTGGACTGTCCGCGAGACGGTGCGGTAGGTGCGGGTGCGTGCGGCGGAGGCGGTCATGCCCAGCCCTGTGGTGGCCAGAGCCCAGCCTGTGCCCAGCAGCAGACAGCTCCAGGGCATGACGTGCAGCCCGGCGGCCGCCATCGCGGTCTGCACTGCCCCGTGCGCCGGCAGGTAGCGCACGATGTCGCTGTCCGCGTTCGCGTTGATCAGCGGGTTCTGCAGCAGCAGGTCGATGGAGCTGATCAGGATGGTCAGGAACATTCCGGCCAGCTCGCTGCGCACCACGGCTGCGAGCGCGATGCCGATGCCGCCGTAGATCAGGGCGCCGGTGAACATCCCAGCGGCGAACACGGCGGGCTGAACCGGCCGCCAGAACAGGTGCATCCACGCGGTGGCGTAGACGGCGACCGCGGCCGCCACCAGGACGAGCGAGGAGCACTTCGCCAGCGCGAGGCATGAACGCGGGTAGCCGGCCTGCACGAGGCGCCGGTCGAAGTGCTCGGAGCGGGCGGTGGCGACGAACATCATGAACCCGACGACCAGCGTGAGTGCCTGCAGCGCCCCGGTGACCTGGGTCAGGATGTTGCCGTCCATGACGACGAAGCGGCCGACCGGACGGACGTAGAACCGCAGCGGGGCTCCTGCCACCACCTCGAAGGCCAGGGTGGTCCACAGCGGAACGAAGAGGACCACGATGAGCAGCGCAAGCCGGTTGCGCGCCTGCTCGATGAGCGCAAACCGCATCGCGGTACGGAAGCGGGACCACCAGCGTTTCACGAGGCCACCCCTGCCGCGCCGTCCCGCTCCACCTCACGCAGAACCCCTGCATCCAGCCGGTACAGGGTGTCAAGGCGGGAGGCGTCATAGGCGAGATGGGACACCACCAGCACCGCGCAGCCCCGGTCCCGCAGGGCTGCCGCCAGGTCCCAGAACCGCAGGTAGGTCTCCCAGTCGAAGCCCTGATAGGGCTCGTCCAGGAGCAGCACCTGCGGATCGTGCATCAGGGCGATGACCAGGTTGAGTTTCTGGCGGGTGCCGCCGCTGAGTGTCGCCAGACGCTCGCTCCGATAGCTCGTGCAGTTCAACTGCTCAAGCAGCTCAAAGGCCCGGTCCAGACTGTTCAGGCCGTAGGCCGCCTGGAAGTACCGCAGGTGCTGTTCGACGGAGAACGCGCCGTGCAGCACTGCGTCCTGCGGGCAACTGCCCACCACGCCGTGCCGCTCCAGCGCACCGCTGTCCGGTGCGAGGTCGCCCACCAGGATGCGCAGCAACGTGCTTTTACCGGCGCCGTTCTCCCCCACAACGCCCACCAACTGTCCCGCGAACAGGTCCAGCGATACGCCGCGCAGAACCTGACGTCTCCGATAGCTCTTGTGTACATCCCGGATACGAAGAACCGGTCGGCCTGCTGTCACGACTGCACCGCCCGGGCGGCGGGACTCACGGCCGACAGTCAGCCTTTTGCCCGCCGAAGGTGCAGTCCGCTCAATCGGAGTCATGATCGCCTCCCATACCCGAATGACAGCCAACGTGATCACCAACGACCGTGCGCGGCACGAGTGACGGGCCAGGAGGCCGGATGGCACTAGCTGTTCGACCTGGGTGGCGGATCGCGAGCGAGGCCCGGGACACTCCCGCCTGCGGTTGACCGATCAGGTGGAACTTGCTTGTCCGCCAGCCGAATGCCGGGGTCATGCCCCTTGCTGAGGCAGTTGGGGCGGGATGGTGGCGGGCTGGGTATCGATGAGATCGATGGCCTCGTCGAGGCTGTGGACGGTGGCCCAGGCTCGGTGGACGTGTTGGGCGGATGTGCTGGTGGTGACGAGGATGCCCCTGCGCGTGGCGTCGAACATGAGCAGGTCGTTGCGGCCGTTGCCGATGGCGATGACGTCACGCGGGTCGAGGGCGTGGCGGGTGGTGAACTTGCGGAGCTGGTCGACCTTGAGCTGGTCGGTCTCGTCGGTGAAGTCGAGGTCTGTGAGCTGACCGGCGTCGTCGAAGACCAGCTGCCCGTTGCCGTATCCGTCGGCGGCGCCCAGGCGTTCGGACATGATGTCGACGTAAAGCTGGGCGGAGCTGGAGATCAGACACAGGGGCAGGGCACGGGCGTGCAAGGCGGCGATCAGGCGAGACGCATCGTCCTTGACCGTCATGGCGGTGAAGGCCGCCTCGATGGTCTGGCGGTCGGCACGTCCTGCCCGGCACAGTAGTTCCAGCAGGTCTCTTCGTCCTTGATCATGGCTGAGTTCACCGGCCTGGTGCTGGCGAAACAGTGTGGCTACCTCGGCGGGAGGCGCGTGCAGGGCTCGGCACAGCTCCACCATGGAGCTACGGGGGGTGAGGGTGTGGTCGAGATCGCAGACCACGGCCCGCACGGGATGCGGCGCCGGTGCCACAGTGGTGGGGTGGGGGAGGGGCATGGTCTCAGCCACCCATGCGGCGCTCTTGGCTGTGGTATGAGGCCACTGCGCGAGCGAGGTCGGATTCGGCGAATTCAGGCCAGTCGGTGGCCGAGACGTACTGCTGGCTGTAGGTGCCCTGCCAGGGCATGAAGCCGCACAGGCCGGCTACACCGGCCGTGCGGATCATCAGGTCGCAGTCGGGCTGCCCCGCCGTATCCAGGTGGCGCTCGATGTCGTGGGCACTGACGGCACTCTGCTTTGTGGTCGAGGCGCGCATCAGCTGGTTGACAGCTTGTAGGAGTTCATCGCGTCCGCTGTATGCGACAGCGAAGTTGGCCACTGGCCCCGACACATCGGCGGTCGCGGTGACGGCCTCGTGGAGGACTTCGCTCACAGCTGGACCGAACATGTCTGGGTTGCCCATCAGGTTGATCCGCCAGCGCCGAGTGGCTGCGGTTTGACGGATCAACTCGGTGATGACGCGGGCGAAGGCTCGCGTTTCCACTTCGGGGCGGCGGGCGAGGTTCTCGATACTGCACACGGCGAGGCTGACGGTCTCGATCTCGGGGTACTCGCTGCACCACTGGAGGACGTCGAGGCAGCGTTCGCCGCCACGTCGGTGCCCTTCAGTCGTCGGCAGATTCTTGGCGCGGGCCCAGCGGCGGTTGCCATCCGGGATGAGGGCGAGGTGCCGTAGCACCGGCTGCTGTTGCGGTGGTGCAGTGAGTGGGGCGTGAGCGGTGGGAGAAGTCATCGGGGTCCTTGTCGAAAAGCTGGCGCGGTGTGCTGTCAAAGGGCGCGAATGCGGAGTGGTCAGGCTCCGGCCCAGCTGGCGACCTGTGGAATGGCGAGATCGGTCAGGCGGATCAGCATGTCTTTCGCGGAAAGGTGGAAGGGTGCGCGCTCAAGGACGCTCATGGCACTTCTACGCCTGTCGAGGATCATCTCCTTGACGATCTGAGGCGCCCCGCTCTCATGGATGATGGCGCGGGCCTCGGCCAACTGACCGGCGGTCATGTCCCGGGTCCCTACGAGTTGCCGCAAGCGTGCCGCGCGAGCCGGGGCGCAGCCCTCAAAGGCCAGCGCGAGCACAGCGGTGTGCTTGCCCTCACGCAGATCCGTGCCGCTCTCGGTGCCCCCGTCCACGCATGCCAGCACGTCCTCCAGGTCGTCGAGCAACTGGAACGCTTCACCCAGCGGCTTCGCGTATGCCGCGCACGCCTCCAGTACCGTCGCGTCGCCACCGGCCAGGGCGGCTCCGAGCTGCATCGGCCGTTCCACGGTGTACTTGGTCGTCTTGAAGTGGATCACCCGCATCGCGTCGGTCACCGTGCCCAAACCCTCGCCGCTCGCGCAAAGGTCCAGGTACTGTCCCACGATCAACTCGCCGCGCATCGCATCGAGCACAGTGCGGGCCGGCCTGACCGCCGCAGCGTCACCCAGCAGCTCCGCCGACCACGCCTCGCACAGGTCACCCAGCAGGATCGCGGCGCTCTCCCCGAACTGCGGCTCGTGTGGCCGGGCGCCTCCTACGGCGAACTGCCGGTGTGCGGTAGGACGATCGTGCCGGATTTCGGAGCGGTCGATGACGTCATCGTGGAGCAGCGCGAAGGTGTGGAACAGCTCCACACCGGCAGCGGCCTGCAGCACCGCGGCCGTGAGCGGCGCGCCGCTCACGGCGTACCAGCCGGTGCACAGATAGAGCGGACGTACGCGCTTGCCTCCCGCGCCAAGGAAGTCGCGCAGCACACGAAGCGGGTCGGCTAGGTACGCACCGTGAGGACCGTGTTCCTTCGCATCGAGGAAGCGGTCCAAGGCGTCATTGACCGCTTGCCGAACACCCATCAGGTCGCGAGCATCGGGGGCAGCCGTCGTGGGGCGGGGAACAACGTGGCGAAGCAAGAAGATCCTCGGCAATGTAGGCGGCGCGGATCGCTCCAAGCCTGCGGCCATTTCGGTACACGCTCCTGTAACGACCACTGGACACCGACGTTTCGCGCCCTCGGCAGAAGTCTCAGCCCCAACCCCGACGTCACGTCTCCAGCCGTGGATGCAGCCCAACGGTGCCGACAACCGATGAACTGACACGGAATGCTTGTCTGCGCAGCGATCCGCGTACGGGTTCCATCCCAGTACCGTCCGAGAATCTGCGAACTTGCGCGCTTCGCGGAGGCCGGCACGGAAGCGGCCGGTGCGCAGGTCGGCGACGAAGGCGGTGACGGCCTGGCGGAAGCGGCGGCGCCGTTCGAGGGTGAAGCGGTCAAGGGAGTCGATGACGTGGTGCGGGGCGGAACGTCTTTGGCCGGTGGCCGGGGGAGTTGTACGTAGGCGGGTGCGTCTTGGCGTCTGCTGGCGGTTTTCGGGGTGTGTGAGGCGTGTGTGACTGGGTGTCGCGCAGGATTTGCATGGCCTCGTGGTGTCCGCGGGGCGGGCGCGACGTTGTCGCCGGCGCCCGCCGTACGGGATGGGCCGTGAAGTTCCGGTGAACTCTCCCGCCCCACGGGATCGCTCTTTTCCGCAGGTCAGAGCCGGTGTCCCCTGTGGGGATGATCAGTGTTGCGAAGGTCCAGAGGCGGAACGCCTGGCGGTACTACGTGCGCGGAGTCGCGTTCGGGGACGGCCGCCGACCTGCCGGCCAGGCGTTGAAAGACGCTCAGGCGATGGCGGGACTCCCGCCCGGGGTGTGGAGGGGGCGCGGCCTGGCCGCCCTCGGGCTCACCGCTGGAGGGACGGTGACGGAGCGGCAGATGGAGCTGCTGTTCGGGCAGGGCCGGCACCCGGATGCCGACCGTATGGAACGGGAGCTCCTGGACGACGGCGCCGACCCGGCCACGGCGCGGCTGGCCACGGTCCTCGGGCAGCCGATCGAAGAGATCGAGCAGCGCAAGCAGAAACCGTTGCTCGCCCTGGACCTCGTGTTCCGGCCGCAGGCGTCACTGGTCGTGCTGTGGGCGCTGGGGGATGCCAGAACGCGCCGGGTCATCGAGCGGGCGCACAAGCGGGCCGTCACCAAGACGCTGCGCTGGCTGGAGGACGAGGTCGCAGCGACCCGGTGGGCGTCCGGCCGCCAGCGCGCGAAGGCCCCTGCCCTGGTCGTCGCGGCATTCCAGCACTACGACAACAGGAACGGATTTCCCCTCCTGCATGAGCACTGCCCGGACGGCTCCTGGTACGCGCTGGACACGGTCCGCCTCTACAAGAACATCGTGGCCGCCGACACGCAGTACACCCTGGAGATGACGACCGAGGTGTGCGAAAAGCTCGGGCTGGCGACCGTGCCCCGGGAGGTGACGCCGGGCCTGCGCCCGGTGATGGAGATAGCCGGGGTCGACCAGGAGCTCATCGACTGGTCCTCCACCCGCCGCCGGATCGAGGACGTCCTCGAGGGCATCACCGACCAGTACGTGAAGAAGCACGGTCATCTGCCCGGCGAGCGAGCCCGCCACGGCCTGGCGTGGTGGGCGGCGCAAGAGACCCGCCCGGACAAGAAGACCCCGCGCCCGCTGGACCAGCTGCTCGTGTGGTGGCGTGTCTCCGCGCTCCTGAAGTTCGGGCAGCGGATGGTCGACGGATTGCTTCAGCGGTGCCAGGCGGCCGGTGCGGCGATCCGGGCCCGGGTGAAGCCATTGGTGGACACCGCGCTCGCCACCGTCGACGTCGCCGCGGTCGTCTTCACCGTGCGCGGGGTCTTCTCCCGCCGTCACGTCCTGGCCGAAGCGCGACGGCATCTGATGGAGACCCTGCGCGGCCGCGCCTACGCGCCCGGCATCGACAGCCACATCGCCGACCAGGCACTGGAGCGCTACGGCCGTCAGCTCACCGTGCCGCAGAAGGGCCGGCGGACCCCGGCCCCGGATCAGCTCTCCTACACCGCCGACTTTGCCTGGCCCATCCGCTGGTGGATCGCGGGCACCGATGGGAAGCCGCCCCGGGAGTCATCCCGGTACGAACGGGCCCGGGGCGCCAGCCTCGCCCTGCAGAACGCGATCCGTGCCGCCCTCGCAACACCGCCCGCCGTACGGGATGAAGCGCCGGCCGCGACCGCTTCCGCCACGCCGCCGGTCGGCGACCACGACCAGGCCGCCCCGCACGCCGTCGACCGCTCGAACTCCGGCGCAGCGGGCCGCTGCCATCCAGGCTCACCAGCAGGCCGCGATGCCGCAGGAGTACCTGGAGGGCCGTACGACGGACCCCGCGACGTGGATGACCTCGCCGCAGAACCTCGCCCGAATCGCCGCGCACACCCGCGCAGCAGAGGCCCGCGGCCGCATGGTCGAAGAGCACGCGGACCAGACGAAGCAGGCGCAGCCGGCCCCGGCCGCCGCCCCGGACACTCAGCAGCAGCACACCACCACGCAGCCCGAACCGGGCAGGGCAGCGGGCCGCGACCGTTGAAGGGGATGCCGGCCGCCAGCGAAATCCGCCCTGCGGGACGGACCGCGAAGTCGCCGGGCCAGATGTCGGGACGCGGGCGCAGTGCACGCCCTCGAGGCGGCGGGGACCGGCGAGGGTGCGCAGCAGTGACCCCGCCGAAGGATGGAGGCCCCGATGGTCGACCCGACCCCGCTGTACCTTTCGCCGGAGCAGCCGGAGCAGCCGGAGCAGCCGGAGCAGCCGGAGCAGCTCATCGACGCGTCCCGGCTGCGCATGGCGCGGCGCGCGGCGCTGTACCAGTCACCGAAGCCGCCGCCGGTCCGTCGCCGCTCGCGGCACTACCCCGGCGGCCGGCCCAACCCGTGGCAGGCCGCGCGGCTACGCCGACGCCACCAGAGGTGAGTGAGCACGGTGGCCCCCATCCCACAGCCGATGGACGGATCGGCGATGTCCCGGTTGGAGGGTGAAGCCCACCGTGCACGCGCACCGGCGACGACGATGCACGCCACCGTGCGCACCGACGATGTCGTGCACTCCCGGCCGCCGTACCGCCTCGCCTCCCGGCTGCCGCACCGTGGTGCGCGCGCGGGAGGTGATGGTGCGCGCACCGGTGGCCCCGGGCACGCGCACCACATCCTCGGTGCGCCGCACCAGCGCACGTCTGCCCGAGCCGGTGCGCCCCGTCCGGCCAGGCTTGATGCGCGCGCCCGAACCGCTCTGCACGCCGATTTTGTGTGACCTGTCGCACCTTCGCGGGTTGGTCCAAGCGGCGGACAAGGGGCTGTGTGATAGAGGAACTCGGCTCGATCCGGCTTCTCTTGGCGGCGGCATCGCGCACCCTCGCCGCGCCAGCGGTGCGCGCACCGACCCGCACCGCGGTGCGCAGCACCGGCTCGGGAGTGGACGACATCGTGCGGAGTGGACCGCACCCGGTGCGCGCCACCGCACCTGATGCCCGGACAGGGGGCTCCACTCGATGCACGACATCGGCCTGGAGTGCACGGCATCGCAGTGGGGGAGTGCACAGCATCCGATGGCCACTGCCGGGGTTGGGCTGGTGCATCGTTCCTTGACCGGGTTCGCTACGTGCGACATCCCGCCCGAATAGGACAGCGCCCGGGGCGGAGAAATCTCCGTCCCCGGGCGCTGTCGCGGTTTCCGCCCGCTCAGGCCACAGCCACCCCGTACCCGGCGCCGACGTTGCCTCGGATGTCGGCGAGGAACTGGGACACCTGGTCGACCTCCTGCATGCGCTCGATCAGGAACATGGCCGCGATGTAGGCGGCCTGTGCCCCGCCGCCCGCGTGGCACCAGCGCCTCAGGTACCGGCTCGTCAGGGCCACCAGGTTCCCGAGGACGTGCCCGGCGTCGCAGTCGGTCGAGGCCATCATCGGTGCCATCACCGGCGCACCGGACCACCCCCAAACGCTGATGCTGGGGCGCCTGGACGAGGCCGGGATCCTGCGGTCCGTCGGCCGGAGCACGCCGGTGCGGCCGGACACCGCCCGGCAGCTGGCCGAACATCTGATGCCAGCGGGCCCAGGACACGCGTGGGAAGACGTCCGCTTCACCGCCTCCTGGGGATCACGCACTGCGCCCGACGTCGTCCTGGTCGAGCCCGACCTCGTTGCAGAAGTCGTGGTCGACGCCGCCCAGGAGCGCGGAGCGTGGCGGCACCCGATCCGGGTCGCCCGGCTGCGACCGGACGTCACCACTGCGGACGTGCCGCCCTTCGGCGCGGGCGCCACACCCTCCGCAGGGTAGAGCTGCGCGCTCGGAGCTCGTCACCACCCGCTGGGTCACGGCCCACCCTGGCCAGCTGCGGACTACGGATATGCGCGAACCCTGTCCATAACTTCGGCTCCCCCCGCCCACCCCGGCAGCAGCACCGGGTCGGAGACAGGGGCGGCGAGCATCGGTTCCGGCAGCGTCCACGTCACAGCCCCATGCCTTGCACCCCGACCGTCCGTCCGCAAACCGAGGTGGCCGGGGCGCGTTTACGGCACCGACCCCGGCCACCCAGGACCGCGTCCGGACCGCGAACTGGTCGGTGGCCCGCTGGACACGCTGCTGCTGTTCTGGCGCCGTCGTTCTGACCCCAGGGAAGATATGCTGGAGTCATAATATTTAATGCACTTCTTCCTTCATTGCCTGGAAAAATCTTGAGACGCTGCCGAGGTGTTGATTTACAGCTTCACGACAAGTGGCATGACCGTCAAAGTGCGCAATACACCCAATAGTGAAATTTCTGGGAGTCGGGGCCGCGCGATCCCTTTTCCACCCCTTGGCATTTCCTTGATTTTGCATGGATTTCCTGATGGTCGTCATGTTTGCGTTGCGCAGCGTCTGTGAAGATCAGCTCGTTTCTGTTTACTCCCGTGTTGCGGGGTGTGAGGGAGGGAGCTGATCATGCGTCACAGACCTGTGACCTGTGGCAGACCATGGGTGGACCGCGGACATCAAGCGCGGCGGCTGCGGCAGATAGCCGTGGGGGTGGTGCTGCTGCTTGCGGCCGATGCCGCGTTGGTGTCCGAGGCCAGTGGGACGGCTTTCGCAGCGGCCACGGGCACGACGGTGGCAGCTGAGGCGGCGTCCGATTCGGCAGGAGCTTTGGGCCCCGCCGAGGCGCAGGACGAAGCATCTGCTGTGCTGATGGCCCGTCTGCAGAACCGGAAGATCGAAGTGCTGTCGGCGCGGTCGTCGGACTCGACGACGTATGCGCTGCCCAGCGGGGAGTCGCAGACGGAGGCGTTCGCCGGGCCGGTCCGCGTGCGGCAGGGCGGGGTGTGGAAGGACATCGACACGTCGCTGTCCGACACCGGTGCCGATCTTACGCCGGCCGCTGTGGTTGCGGACGTCGCGGTCTCCGACGGCGGGGACACGCAGCTTGCGTCGGTGACGAAGGGGCAGGAGTCCTTCGGGCTGGGCTGGGAGGACAAGCTGCCCGCCCCCAAAGTGAAGGACAGCACCGCCACTTACGATCTGGGCAGCGGACAGACCCTGTCGGTCACCGCGCTCGCGCAGGGATTCTCCGAGAACCTGACGCTCGCGCAGCAGCCCGCCGGTAACACCACGTCCTACCGCATCCCGCTCAGCCTGCACGGCTTGAAGGTGTCCCAGGCCGACTCGGGGCACCTCTTGCTGAAGGACTCCGACGGCAAGCTGGTGGCCGAGGCCCCCGCGCCGATGATGTGGGACGCGAGCAAGGATCCGGCCTCCGGTGAATCCGCGCACCAGGAGCAGGTGGCGACGGAGATCGAGACCGCCGCCGACGGCGCGCAGACCCTCGTCCTCACTCCCGACCAGGCGTTTATGGAGACCGCGACCTATCCGGTGACGGTCTCCTGATCGCCGCGACAGCTCGCAGGCGCGGCCGGACGTGAGTGCCTGCGGACGTTCTCAGAGCCGCCTCCTTCCAGTGCGCCACACTGGAAGGAGGCGGCCGTCGCCGTCGCCCACCCCTCTCTGACCGCCGCCCAGTTGCGGGAGATCACTGGTGTACTCGCCTCCTCCTGACCGGGATACCGAACAGCGCATGCGCGCCCGCCGCGCTCGCCTGCGAAGGCACTGGACGTGCGGGTCGTCGGATAGGAGGGGCTGGTCGACGCTCGCCGACAGCACCGCCCGGTAGGCGCTGGCGGGTAGGCGCTGTACGGCCCGCGCCCTGGCGACCCGGCCTGCTGGGACTGGGGTGGCGACAGCCCCTGACCGCCGGGCAGCCGGTGAGTGACACCTGGGCGGTGCCGTTCCTCGAGAGCGCATGCCGGAACTACCGTCGCCGGCAAGAGATCACGGCCACCCAGACACCCAAGGACACGCTCGACTTCGGCTGACAGCCCCGGCGTAACTCGGTCGGGTGAAGACACTGCACCAGCGGAACTCCTCTTGGGAGTCCGGCGTAGTGACGTACACGGACCCGATCAACGAGACGCACGTAAGCCGACCGGGCCTGGTCGTTGTCGACGTCGCGGCCGCCGACGACGACACCGCGCTCGCCTTCCAGCAGCTGCTCGCCGAACACTGGGCTACCTCGACAGCGGAGCGGACGACGCGGGACGTCGGGCAGCCCGGTGTACGGCTGCGCTGCTACCTGGACCTGCGCCAGCCCATCGGCATGGCCACGGCGCCGACCGCAGCCCCGCCGCTGGATGCCTCTGAACCAGGGCGCATTGATGGCTCGCTACGAACCCCCTAACCTCGGCTTCGGCGGTGACCAGCCGTTACGGTCGGGGGATCCAAAGACTGTCCGCCGAAGGGGACGCCGTGCACCGAATCGAGATCAAGCAGGTCTGCACTACGTGCGGTGGTGGGCCGACGAGACCGTGATCGCTGACAGTTATAAGCCCGGGGCCAGGACCGTCCAGGTCCGCGACTACCAGCGGTCCTCCCGCCGGTACGAGATCCCGGTCGGCTACGTCCACGAGACGTCCCAGACCCAGCGGGGCAGCCGCCGGATCACCGGCTACTACCTGACGGCCCTCAAATGAAGTCTCACCACGGTGATGACCGCGTGCCGGGTCGTGCCTGCCACGACCTCCGCGACGACGATGTCGCCCCCGGCGGGGGTGTAGGAGTCGCCGGCCTTCGTGAACACCCGCCCGGACTCGGGGGCCAGGCGCGGGGCGATGACGGAGGCGAGCGCCATGGTCAGCCGCTGGGACAGCCGCCACGCGGCCGCCGGGGAGTCGTACGGCGAGTGCATTCGGGTGTCGGGCCGTTCCGGTGAAGCCGACCACAGCCGCTTCGACTGTGTCCGCGTGTCTGATCTTCGACCTTAACTGCACCAACCTTTGATCTTCAAGACGGTGCCTGTGCCAGCGGGCTGGCGGGAGGGGGTAAATCTGGGTAGATCTCCGTCCTGCCCAGGCTGGGCAGGACTCGGACGGATGTCGGCTCCCGACGGTTCGAGAACCGATTGTGATGCTGCCGGGCTGGGTGTGAATCGCCCTCATCGCGGAGGCAGTAGGAGTACAACGCAGGGCGGACCAGGTAGGGGCAAACGCGGTGTCGACGATCAGCACGAGGCTGCCGCAGGCTCAGTTCTTCAAGGTCTGACCGCTCCAAATCCTGCTCCCCCCGCCCTCGCCTCCCTGGCTATCCCGCTGAAGGACAAGCCCTAATGGGAGCTGCCGGGTCGGAGAGACTCGGTGCCGTAGCCGCCGACAGGTGAGCACTCACAAGCCCGGAAGCATCCGACTTCTGTGGTCAGACCGTGCCCCTGCCGGTCGGCCGGAAGGCCAGACCGCTGATGGGGTGGCGTGCCCGCCGAGCAGAGCGTGAGCACTGGATCCATTAGGGAGCGTGCCGCGTCTTCCGCAGGCTGCCCGAGTGAACTACCTGACCGGGAGGGCGAGTTGATTCTCATCGGCGACGACTGGGCCGAGGACCACCACGATGTCGAGGTCCAGGACGCGACCGGCCGCAAACTGGCCGCCGCGAGACTGCCCGAGGGCGTGGAGGGCATCACCAAGCTTCACGAACTCATCGCGAGGCACGGCGGCGACGACCTCGATGCCACCGATGTGATCGTCGGCATCGAGACCGACCGCGGCCCCTGGGTACAGGCCCTGCTCGCCTCCGGCTACCAGGTCTACGCCCTCAACCCCCGGCAGGCCGCGCGGTTCAAGGAGCGGTACGGCACCTCCGGCGCCAAGAGCGACAAGGGTGACGCGCATGCGCTGGCCGACATGGTCCGCATCGACCGCGACCAGCTGCGGCCGGTCGCCGGGGACAGCGAACAGGCCCAGGCCGTCAAGGTCGTCGCCCGCGCCCACCAGACCCTCATCTGGGAACGCACCCGTACCTTCCAGCGGCTGCGCAACACGCTGCGCGAGTACTTTCCCGCCGCCCTGAACGCTTACGCGGACCTGGAACTGACCAGCCCGGACGCACTGGAGCTACTGATCAAGGCGCCTACACCCGCCGCAGCGGCGAAGCTGACCTGCGCGCAGATCACCGTCGTCCTGGCCCGCTACCGCCGACACAACCGGAGCGCCAAGGCCGCCACGATCCAGACCGCGATGCGCGAGCAGCACCTCGGCCTGCCTGAGCCGGTGACCGCGGCCTACGCGGCCACCGCCACCGCCCACGCGAAGCTGCTGGTCGCCCTGAACGAGCAGATAACCGAGCTGGAAGCGCAGGTGAAGGCGCATTTTCTCGCGCACCCGGACGCTGAGATCTACCTCTCGATGCCCGGCATCGGGGTGATCACCGGCACGCGGGTGCTCGCCGAGTTCGGGGACGACCCCGCCCGCTACGCGTCCGCCAAGGCACGCAAGAACTACGCCGGCACCAGCCCCGTCACCCGCGCCTCCGGCAAGAGCCACACCGTCCAGGCCCGCTACATCCGCAACAACCGGCTCGCCGACGCCCTCCAGCGTCAGGCGTTCTCCGCCCTGCACGCCTCACCCGGCGCCCGCCACTACTACGACAAGCAGCGCGCCCGCGAGGCCGGCTACAACCCCGCCCTACGCCAGGTCGGCAACCGCCTCGTCGGCATCCTCCACGGCTGCCTCAAGACCCGAACCTTCTACGACGAAGCGACCGCCTGGTCGCACCACGCACACCCCGAACCCCATGCAGCTTGACACCAAACGACATGGGGTGTCTGAGCAGATATTCGGTTGCTCTCCTGTGAGGGTGGTGGATGCAATGTCCGGCATGGTGACTGAGGTCCGTCCGCCGCGGCGAGACGAGATGGCTGCGTACTACCGGGCATTGCCGTTCGCGAACGGATTACCGAGCTGGGAGCCTGCGGACGCCGCGTGGCACGGCGGCCCCGAGCCGTGGCCCCCACAGCGCACGCCTGCGAGCGCGGAGCAGCTCGAGAAGTTGGCGGCAGCCGACATCAAGGACGAGTCCTTCCACCCGATCGCGACATTCGTCGACGGCAGGTGTGTCGGCGCATCAGCGACTATCTCCTTCGAGGTGACGGTCCCCGGCGGGGGAACGGGGAGGATGGCTGGCGTCACTGCTACCGGAGTGATCGCGACACATCGCCGGCGCGGTTACCTGCGCCAGATGATGCAGGCCATGTTCGAGGCGGCCCTGGAGCGAGGCGAGCCGTTGGCGATGCTCAGCGCGAGCGAGGGCAGCATCTACGGAAGGTTCGGGTTCTCGCCCGCGACCTACCGTACCCGGTGGGAGCTGGCCCGTCACGAAGCGGCCCTCCTTCCGGCAGAGCCGGACCCCGGGTCGCTGGAGCTGGTCGACGCCGCGCAGGCGAAGAAGGCCTGGCCCCCGGTGCATGCGAACGTGCGTGTACACCGCGTCGGGGAGCTGAGTCCTCTCCCCGGGCGCTGGGACGGGCTGTCCGACGAAGCGGACGGCACAAACGGACCGCTGCGCTTTCTCGCCCACCGCGACCAGCGCGGCGATGTGGACGGCATCGCCAACTTCCGACTGCCGTGGTCTCCGACTGCGGATCGTGCGGGAACGCTCGTGGTGGAAGCCCTGGAGGCGACGAACGCTGTGGCCTACCGGGCGTTGTGGGGATTGCTGATCGACTTCGACCTCACCAAGAGCGTCGTGGCGGCCGGTCGTCCGCGCGACGAACCCCTGCGGTGGATGCTCACGAACCCGCGGGCGATGCGCGTCACTCGCCAGGCGGATAACCTCTGGGCGCGCCTTCTTGATGTCCCCGGAGCCCTGACGCAACGCTCGTATCTCACGCCCGGCGAGCTGAGGTTCACCATCGACGACGACCAGATGTGCCGGGCGAACAACAGGACATGGCATCTGAGAGCAGACGGCCCCGTGGTGACGTGTGTTCCGACCGACGAGACGGCGGACCTGACTATCAGGCTCTCAGCGCTCAGCTCGCTCTACTTCGGTGGCATGTCGGCGCACCACCTGGCGTATGCGGGCCATATCACTCCGCACACCGACGGCGCGATCGGACAGCTTGCTCGAATGTTCTGGACCGACCCCGAACCGCACAACTCCTTCGGCTTCTGAGCTCCGCAGAGACAATGATCCGTCCTGCCAGGCAACCTGCGCGCAGTGGCTGTCACGGAGCGGCGGAGGGCATCCCCAGGTGGACAGTACGCGGGTGACCGGACAGCCGCAGGGCCTCGGCATGCTTTTGCCGCAGGAGGGAGAGAGTCAGGTCGATGCCTTCGATTTCGCCTTTCCATCCTTCGTGTTCGGCACGGGCCCGGCGGTCAATCAGGTCCTGCTCGATCACGTTCAGCCTGGGGATCATGTCGGGGTTGATCCGCAGGACGGGACAGCGGATGCCCCGTTGACTGAACGAGCAGTGGGGATTGGGCAGTTCAGGGAGCGGATGCTGCGTGCGGTCGCTACGGTCACCGGTCGTGATAGACGATGCTCCCGAGCGGGATCTGGCGACGTTGGTGGTTCCTCGATGGGGCCGCCTGGTGGAGACCGGCGATCGGTACGAGCCGTATCGGCTCGTCGACCCGGACGGTGCGACCGTGGAAGCGGTCGCGGTCTACTTCCAGGAGTTGCTGGCGGCGGGGAAGGCGCCGTTGACGGTCCGTTCCTACGGGATGGATGTGCTCCGGTGGTGGCGGTTCCTGCAGGCAGTGGGCGTTTCTTGGGAACAAGCGACCCGGGCGGAGGCCAGGGACTTCAGCCGCTGGATTCAGCTGGCGGTCAAGCCACAACGAGCGAAGTCTTCGGCTCGGCGGTCGGTACGAGCAGCCAACGCACCGAACGCCGTGACGGGGAAGCCGTCAGAAGCCGTATCTAAACCGAACATGATCGCTTGATTTTTGCTGATCAGGCATGGTTTTGGTCGGAGTGAGGGAGGCATCCGGCGTTCTGTTTCCGATTGTTCGTCGAGGGTGTGCGATGGCGTCGATGCTGAGGTTGCTGGAGGCGCGGGAAGCGTCTGCCCGCGAGCGGGTGGAGGTCCTGCGGGAGGAGGCGGCCCGTGCGGTTGCGGCCTTGGAGGCCGGTGAGATCGAGCTGGACCGGCGGGTGATCGCGCGCGAGGAACTCGTCGAGGCCCTGGCCGCATCCGCCGCCGAGACCACAAGCGTCACGGAGGCCGAGGGCGAGAGCGAAACGGCTCTCGTCCCCGCGCCTGCGTCCGCGGCGGTGCCGGGTGCGATCGTGCCGCACTGGCGGGAGGGGCTGTCGGTGTCGGTGCTCTCGCCGGACAATCAGCGGATCTTGACCGTGCTTCAGGACCGGCCGGGTCTCGAGCCGGCGCGGGCCAAGGACATCGCGGCGGCCCTCGGGACCGAGGCGGCGGCGATGGTCGAGGGAGTGCGGTCGAAGGCGAAACGCCTGGCCGAGCGGGGCTGGTTGCTCCAGGAGACGTCGGGCGCGTTCAGTGCTGGCCGCAGGCTCGTGGCCTCGCCAGGCGGCGACCCATCCGCGTGATCATCGACCACTGGATCACCGCCTCGCTGGTCGCGGGCAGCGTCTCGTAGTCCCGGCACAAACGCCGCGAGTGCATCAACCAGCCCAGGGTCCGCTCGACCACCCACCGCCTCGGCAGCACCACGAACCCTTCGTATCGTCGGTCCGTTTGACGACTTCCACGGCCAGGACGAGTTTCTCGCGGGCCCAGTCGATGAGGGATCCGGTGTAGCCGCCGTCGGCCCAGACCAGGCAGATGTCCCGGTGCAGCTCACGCAGCCGGGTCAGCAGGCCGGTGGCCGCCTCGCGGTCCCCGATGTTCGCGGCGGTCACGGCCACGACCAGCAGCAGGCCCAGGCAGTCAGTCACGATGTGCCGCTTCCGCCCATTGATCAGCTTCCCGCCGTCGAAGCCGCGTGAGGCGGCTGGCACCGTCGCGGCGGCCTTCACCGACTGCGCGTCGATGATCCCCGCCGTCGGCTCCGCCTCCCGCCCCTCGCGCTCCCGCACCCGGCCACGCAACCGGTCGTGGAACTCCGCGACCAGACCGTTCTCGCGCCAGCGGCGGAAGAAGGCATGGACCCGGGCCCAGTCGGGGAAGTCGGCGGGCATCGCCCGCCAGGAAATCCCGCCCGCGACCAGGTAGCGGATCGCGTCCAGCATCTGACGGTGGCAGTAGCCCTCGGGCTGCCCGCCCCGGCCCTCCAGCCAGGAAGGCGTGGGCAGCAAGGGCCGCACCGCCACCCATTCCGCGTCCGTCATGTCCGACGGATACCGGCGCTGCCGGTCGGAATGATCGGCAGCGTTGCCGTACAAGTGCGCGAGGCAATCGCACGACACGACGGACGGGTTGAAGTCGACAGGCGCAACCGCGTACACATGTGACAACAGGGCCTCCTGGAGCTGCTCGGATGGGGTCGCACCCCCGAGCTACCAAGAGGCCCTGCCTTCATACACGTACCGCCGGAAGATCACCCGACCAGGAACCCTGTTCGACCCGCACGTTCCAAGATCGGTTGAGATGCGGCTATTTACGGCTTGGCCGGGTCAGGCCACGGGATCTTCCGGGCGCAGTGGGACCAGGCGACCAGCACTATCAGGGCAGCGGCTGTGCCAGCGAGCGTCATGACCATGGATGGGGAGGAGTGGTCAACCACGACGCCTCCGACCAGCGCCCCGATGGAAATGGTGGCCTGGAACGAGGCGGTGAAGAGCACGGAAGAGGCTTCGGGTGAATCGGGTGAGGCCTTGGCGAACCAGGTCTGCGAGCAGACAGGCACGGCACCGTAGGCAACGCCCCACAAAACCAGCAGGGCCACGGCGCCGAGATCATCCTTGCCGAGCACCGGGAGCAGCACAGTCGCGCCGGCGATCATCAGGGCGGCGGCTGCGAAGGTGCCCATCGGATACCGCGCCACAGCCGATCCGCCCAGGAAGTTCCCGGCAATTCCTGCAGCTCCGTACACGAGCAGATAGACCGTGATGAGCCCGGCGCTCACATGAGTCACCTGCTCCAGGAACGGAGTGACATAGGTGTAGGCGCCGAAGTGGGCGAGCACCACAAGGAACGTCATCACCAAGGCAAACCGAGTATTGACACTCCTAAGCATGCCCGTGAGCGTACTCAGACGAGTCGGCTCATCGGCCGGCAGCGGCGGGACCACCAGGAGCAACATGGCGAAGACACAGAGGGTCAGAATCCCCATGATAAGAAACGCGGTACGCCACCCCGCAACGTCTCCGATGAACGTACCCAGCGGGACTCCGAGCACGGACCCGAGAGGCACCGCGGAGAAGATCACGGCGGTTGCCCGGCCCACCGATTCGGCAGGAACCAGCCGGCTGGCCAGCCCCGCGCCGATGGACCAGAAACCACCGATGGTGACCCCGACCAATACACGTGAGACCAGGACCAGCCAGTAGCTCGGCGCAACCGCGGCCAGGAAATTCGCCAATGCCAGCAACAGAATAAACGTACCCAGCATGAGCCGACGATCGATGCGCCCTGTGGCGACAGTTACCACGGGAGCCGAGACCGCGGCCAGAAAACCAGGCATGGTCATCATCAGACCAGCCATTCCATCGGAGATGGTGAAACTCGAGCCGATCGAGGTCAAAAGGCCGATCGGCAGGATCTCGGTGGTGACGATCGAGAAGATCCCCAACATCACCGAAATCACCGCCAGCCACGATACCAATGGTGATCGAGCCGGCAATGAAGGCGAGTCGATGGAAGTGGTGGTTGCTGTGGACATGAATCCCGTCCTGTGTTGGGCATCACATGAAGTGTGAGCACTATTTCAGCAGGAACAGGAGCCACCCTTCTGGCAGTTTCGCGACGTCAACAACGGCTTCCACGTCCGACACGTCCGAGGGATACCGGCGTTCCCGGTTCGGACGGTCGGCCGCGTTGCCGTACACATGCGCCAATCACACGACGGAGCTGCCGAGTTGAACTGAACGGGCTCGGACGCGTGCAACAACGACACCAAGGCCTCCCGGCACTGCTCGGTTAGATTCACATCCCCGAGCTACCGAATAACCCTGCCTTCATACGCGCACAACGGGAAGATCACCCCGGCGGGAAACCTGTTCGACCCGCACGTTCCACGATCGGTTGAGATACGGCTTCTCAGGAAGCCGGGGAGGCTCGCTTCCGCTGTGGTCGGGTTCTCGAGCCAGGTGGTGGGCCGTGTCGACCTCGAACAGTCGGGTCCCCACAGGCCAGTCCATCCGGAAGGCCCTGCTGTCCATCCCGGTTCCGAGCAGCATGACCTGCCGGGCGTGGACCCGACCGCCCGGTCTCAGTCCCGGTCTCCTATCCCTGATCCACGGTGCAAAGTAACCGACCCTCGGCGTACTCCCGTTGCTTCGTCTCCGGCCTGTTCGTCAGGCCGAACGAGTAGCCGACGAACGAGACTTGTGCGGGGTCTGCGAGCGCGGTCAGAACCAGTGCAGGCAGTGGGGGGAGCGCTCGGCGCGGAAGAGTGCGTCAGCGAGGGTGGCTGCGCCTGGGCGGTGGGCCCGGATGTGTCCGGCACGCACGAGCGTGCTCGGGGCAGTGCCGCCGAGGTAGATGGAGCCCAGATCGCTGATGTCCAGGGACAGGTCGGGCTCCCGATCCGTCGGGACGCAGTCGGCCTTGCCGTCCTGGACGGTCAGCAGGTAGCGGCCGTGCTCGCCGAGGAACAGGTCCTCGATGTCGAGGACGATCTCGCCGTCCATGAACCAGCCGCGCGTGGTCAGCGCATGCGGGACGTCCAGCAGCCGCACGTAGAGCCAGTCCATGCCGCCGCTCACCTCGCCGGCGCGGAAGTCCGCGAACTGCCAGCGCAGCGGGTGATCGGGCGGGACGTGCTGGAACACGACCTGGGAGACCAGGTCGTGTCCGAGTACGAACCGGGCCAGGGCCGTGAAGACGGCGTCGTCGGTGGCGATGGTCTCATCGACCGTCAGGGTGGTGGACTCGACCGAGTAGCTGGCGTACCCGTCCGGGACGCCGTCGGAGGCACGGTGAACGGCGACGTAGCGCGGCGCCGGAGAGATCGGGGGCTGCCCCGCGCGCAGGGCCCACCAGCGGTGCGGCCGGGACAGCGCGCCGGGCTGGGCGCGGCGGTACCGGTCGTAGACCTCTTCCAGAATCTCTCCGCACTCGGCACGACGCAGCACCTCGACCGAGCCGTTGTCCGAGCCGGTCGCTGGTGTGCCGGCCACTCCGCGCGCCCGGGCAACGGCGAGGGCGGCCTTGTGGCGCGGCACTGTCAGCCGCGCCGTGTAGGTCGCAGGTCCGTAGCCGAACCTGCCGTAGATCGGGGCCTCAGAGGCTAGCAGCACGGAAAGGAACTCCCCGCGGGCCCGCAACTCGGCGAGCTGATGACGCATCATCGCGCTGAGCACGCCCTGGCGCCGGTGCGAGGGCAGGACGCCGACGGCGGTCACCCCGGAGGCCGGGACGAGGGTCTCACCGGGCAGAGTGAGTTCGAAAGGGTGCGCGGCGGCGGTGCCGACGGGCCGCCCGTCCGCCGTCAGGGCGAGCATGCAGCGGTCCATTTCGAGCGCCGACCACCAGAGCCCGCCGCCCTCGATCGGGGTTTCCGGGAAGCGCCCGAACGCGGCATGGACTGTGTCGACGAAGACGTCAAGATCCTCATCGGTCGTGGAACGAATCTCCATTGCCGCCGCTGCCTCCTCGAAATACCGGCACCACGACTCGTGGTGTCTGGCCACAGTGCAGCGTTGACCCCTGGCCAGGGCAAGCGAATTACGGCCGGGCCCGCGGCCGCATCGACGGCCACCGCGCTGTGGTGGACGCCGACAGCAGTCAAGGTGTCGGTCGGCGTTCTTCGCAGAGCACGAGGTCACTCCGCCGCCGGGCGGTGACTACGGCGAGCTGCCGGACCTCGTGCGCACGGCCCTGGCGCAGTCGGTCGACGGCGCCGCCCCCGAAGCGGTGCACCGTCTGCTGCGCGATTATCCGCCGGAAATGCACCTGTCCGACCACGACGGCCTCGGCGGCTGGCACATCCACTTCAGCCGCAACGGCACCCCGGCCAAGCGCTGGGTCGGCCAGCTGATCGCCGCCAAGCTCGCCCTTGTCGCGGCCGGGGATCCGGCGGTGACGCTGGGGCGGTGCGCCGCGGGGTGCGGAAACTACTTCGTGGACCAGTCACGGAACCGGACGCGCCGGTTCTGCTCCAACGCGTGCGCGAGCCGGACGACGGTCGCGGCTCATCGGGCCCGGGCGGCGAAAAACTCCTAGCAGAGTCTGTTATGCAGTCGTCGCCAGCAGATGATCGCGCAGCCAGGGGTGACGACATCCACAAACGCCAGCGAGCCCTGACCGCACTCACCATCCTGGAACAACAGGGCAAGAAGATCACTCACACTGCGGTCGCCCGTGCCGTCGGCGTCTCCGCATGGCTTGCCTGCGCCGGAGGTATCTGCGAGCGCATCGAGGGCGCGCAACAACGCCAGCACTCCACCATTCCCTCGCCCGCTCGCGCTCGCGGCACCGCTGCGATGCTGCGCACGGAACTCGAGCTGGCCAGGCAGGAGATCCGGATCCTGAGGGTAGACAGAGACCGGATGAGGCGGGCTGTCCAGCACCAGCGCGGAGAGTAACTCGACGCCTTCGGCACCAGGCACGTGAGCGAATGCGTCGACGAACTCACCCGGAACAGCCAACGGTTCGAAGGCAGCCTGCAGCGGGCTACCGGTGACAGCCACCGGCTGCACGCCCGCGTGGGCACCCTGGAATCGGACCTGGCGTCGGCGTGCACCAGTCTGCGACGGATGGTCCGGGAGGAGAACACCAATCGCTTGAGGGCGCCAGGTGCCCCTCAGGACGCGCCGCGCTTCCGTAGCCCGGCAGACTCCTTTTTCGGCCGACGCGGTGATCGATTATCTCTGTGACGTTTTTCGGGGTCGAGCCGGTCTGCCGGGGGCTGGGCGCACATGGCGATCATGCCGCTCGATCCCGGCACCACCTTCGGCGGCCGCCTGTCGGCGGCGCGCCAGTAGCCCCAACCATCGTGGTTGCGCCGTCATTTGACCGACCCGACCAAGCAGGGCGACTCCGTCTTGGCTGTGTCGTCAGGCCGGCTGGCAGCTTCCGAAAGTCACGACGTACGTTCCCGCTGCGCTCGCGGCGGCGCCGGCCGGGTCGGCCGCGCCTCCCAGGCCCCAGCGCCCGATTTCCCTCAGCGAGGGGTCGAGGACTATCTGGCGGTGCCCCCATGTGCTGACGTTCACCCACCAGTTGACGGCCGCCCGTGGTGTGCCCCGGCCGCCCCAGCCGGTGTAGGTGATCTCGCTGACCTTCCAGGACCGGGGGTTCGGGCAGTAGCCCGCGGCCTTGATACGACTCTGTGGCGTCGAGCCGGTCTGAGGGTTGGTGTGCGAGTCCTTGCCGGGCGTCCACCACTTCAGGCGCACCGCCTGGTCGGTGTGCGCAAACGCCGCGTTCGCCAGGGACTGGTTGTACGTGAGCGCCGGCAGCCCGTGCCGTGCGCGTTCGGCATTGATGAGGCAGACCAGGGCCTGCCGTGTCCCGAGGGTGCCGGTGCCTCCTCCCGGGCTCCGGTCGTAGTAAGCCGCGGCGTTGTCGCACTCCGAGACGGCCGTGGCCTGCGACGCGGTGGCGGGGACGAGGGCGGCTGAGAAAACGCCGACCGCGGCGAGAGCCAACGCGGTTCTGATGTGTGAAGCGTGCCTTCTCACTGTGGTTCGACCTCCCGCGCAAAGATGGCAAATGATTCAAGACGGCTGCCGGGGCTGACGCCATCCGGAAGGTGTGGCAGCGGCCACGGGCGGCGACAATCTGGGTGTGCCCGCTCGTAGTCGGTTTCGTGGCTCCAACCTCGCCCCGTCCAGGGCAGCGGTGGACCCTCTCTGGCGGGCCCTACGATTCCGGGGTGGTCAGCGGGCGAGTCTCGCCGTCACCCAACGGCGGGTCACGAAGGACTCCTCCTCCGGTGCGTTGTATGAGCCGACCTCGGTCTGTGTGCGGGCGACCAGGTGAGCCTCGTTGCCCTCGGCCTCGTATCCGGCCTCAGTGCTGCCCGCCACGCCCCCGTTTGGCCAAGTCCCTTCTCCTCGTTCATTCGGCAACTGGTTGGGAGAGGTGGGACGCCCTCTTCAACCGTTGCCCCGCGCGGGACGGGCCGCAACTCGACTGGGCGGACACCGTGCCTTGTACGTTCCGTGAGCGTCAGCGCGCCGGGCGGTACGTTTTTGCTCGCCCGGCCGCATCTCTTGCGGGGGCGTTGTCACGTTGTTGGCTGTGTGGCTGCCTGGCGGCGTGTCGGGGCGGGGTGGGTTTGGGGGCAGGGCCTGTGCTCGGGCCGGGGTGGCAAGGCCGGCGACGCCGGTGATCTGGTCCCGGACGGTGAGGCGGACGGTCGTCTCGGCTCGGTGGTCGTGGGTGGGTGTCTGGTGGCGGCGGGGCCGGGAGTGGGGTGAGATGCCGCTGGACGCGGGCAGGGACCGCTGGGTCCTGCCCGCGGGCTGGGTCCTGCCCACGGGTTGGGCTCCGCCCGCGGGCTGGGTCCCGCCCGTGGAGCGGGAGTTCTTCATCGCCCGTTCATGCTGCGGGGTGGGCTGGTGGCTGTTCTCGGGCCTGGTTGTTCGGGTGCTTCGGCTGGTGGTGCTCGGCGCGGGGCATGATCTCGCGGTGGGCGGCGCGGTAGGGGCGGGGCTTGTCGGTGGCGGCCACTCGCGCCGCCGCACCCGTCCCTCTCTTCATCGGCCTGTGGAAGTAACGCCTGGCCGCGGTCTTGTCCCGTCGGTTCTGGGCCGGGATGTCCAGGGTGTTGCCGTTTTGGTCGGCGGCCCGTCACGGGTATGGCAACCGCCCGTTGGTCTTGATGAAGGCCTCGTCGAGGTGCCGCTTGTCACCGGGCCGGGGGTGCCGGTGGCGCGGCGCGCCTGTGTGGGCCTGCCCGAACGTGGCGTACCAGCGGCGGATCGTCTCATGGGAGGCGACGGTCGTGCCGCGTTCGGGCATGAGGTTCTCGGCCTCGCGGGGGCTGAGCGGGAAGCGGTGGTGCGGCCACACACGGTGGGAGATGGCCTCGACCGGGTGCGGGTGCTCCTTGTGCGACGGCGACGCGCTTCCCGCGGACGGCCCTTCCGGGGCTGGTCAGCCAGAAGATCGTCCCGCCGGTCGGCCGACGTGGCAGTGCCCGGCCGGCCCGGTCGCCGGGGCCGCTCTGGTGGGCTGCTGCTCGGTGCCCGGCTCCGGAGGGCAACGAGATGCGCGAGGGTGAGGAGATCGGCTGGTCCACCGGTCGGGGTGGCACCGTCGTCGCGCCGGTCCGGGAGGTGATCGGCACGAGGGAGGGCCTGCTGGCCGGTCGGCACCAGAGCCTGGCGAGGTTCGGGCCGGGCGGGACGGTCCGCGCGCCGAGGACGGGCGTCCTGATGCACAGTGCCCTTGAGGGCGGTGCCGGGCGGGGCGTACGCGGCCCGCCGGGCACCGCTCTCGAGGGCTATTTCTTTTCCTTGACGCGAGGCTGCCACTTCGCCAGTGCCTGTGAGCAGAGGTCGAGCTGGGTGAGGAAGCTCTTGGCCTCGTCCTCGCCCAGCCGATTCGTCAGGAGGTCCTCGATTTCCTGGGCCACCTCGTCGGCGCGCCGGACCAGGGTGTGGCCCGCGCGGGTCAGTCGTGCTTCGAGGATGTGCTGGTGGATCGGGTGGGGCCGGCGCTCGACGAGGCCGCGGCCTTCCAGGTTCGACAGTACGGACGACATGGTCTGTGGGGTCACCATGCTGCGACGTGCCAGTGCGGCGCCCGACAGTCCGGGCTCCCGCTGCAGGGCGCGCAGCACGGTGTACTGCGGGACGTTGACCTGGAGGGGTCTCAGGGCGGCGTGCCTGGCGGACGTGAGCTCCTGCTCCACCCGCTTGATGTGGTCCCCGATCCGACTTTCCATAGCTGACACCATGCCTTGGAGGGTAGCTGCGCACCTCTTATCAGTGTACGGCTGCTGTGAGGTGTTCCAGATCGAATGCCTGCTGCGCGCTCGGCGTCCTGCGGCGGGGAGTTCAGATGCCGTCGCGGGGTCTGCGCCAGGCGAAGAAGAGTTCCGCGTCCTCGTGCCGGCTGCGTGGGGGATTCAGCACCACGGCCAGGAGCCAGTCGCGGACCACGGCTTTTCGCGTGTCCTGGTCGAAGTCACGCGTCCATTGCCGCACGGCATGTGGCAGGGACAGCGCAACGGGCTGGGGCAGTTCGTATCCGAGCTGATGCAGGAGCTGCTCGGCGGCTGCCATACGTGCGAGCCCTGCCGGTGTGTACAGGCGCCCGATGACGGCCTGTCCGACGCGCTTTTCCAGGTCGGCGGCCGTGATGGCCGGCTGGCAGTCCGAGGGGCAGCGGTAGGAGGCTGGTTCGTCGGGCGTGGCGTCCTCGTGGCGGCACGGCTGGCCGCAGATGCCGCAGACGGCGCACTGGTCCAGGAGCGCTCCGGTCCTCTCCCGCTCGTCTCCGGCGTCCTCTTCGTGCATGGCTGTCTCCTTTCACGCAGGGCGCCGTCGCAGTGCGGCGTCGGCAAGGTGCGGCGGGGTGTAGTCGGCATCGGACGGATTCAGGTCCGTGCCCGGCGGGACGAGCTCGTCGATGCGGCCCAGGACCGCTTCCTCGAGGTCGACCGTGCCGGCTGCGAGCAGGTCGGCGAGCTGTTCCCGGGTGCGCGGGCCGATGATGGCGCTGTCCACGGCCGGGTGGTTGAGGACGAAGGCCAGTGCCAGGTGCGTGAGGGGGATGCCGGTTTCCGCGGTCAGTTTGAGCAATTCCTCGACCACCTGGAGCTTGCGGACGTTTCCGGGCAGGGCCAGGTCGAACTTGTGGGGAATCAGGTTGCTGCGGAAGTCGTTGAGTTCCAGCGGACCGCCGCCGCGGTACCTGCCGCAGAGCCATCCGCTGGCCAGCGGGCTCCAGGTGAGCACGCCCACCCCGTACCGCTGAGCTGTGGGCAGCACGGCGCGCTCCACGCCTCGCATGAAGATCGAGTACGGCGGCTGTTCGGTATGGAAGGGGATGTGGCCGCGGCGTTCGGCCAGCCAGCGCGCCTCCACCAGCTGTTCCGCTGGGAAGTCCGAGCTTCCGATCGCCATGATCTTGCCTTCGCGGACCAGGTCGGACATGACCGAGAGGGTCTCGTCGAGATCGGTGTCAGGGTCCGGGCGATGGACCTGATAGAGGTCGATGCGGTCCGTGTCCAGGCGGCGCAGGCTCTCCTCGACGGCGCGCCGGATCCATCTGCGCGAGTTTCCGCGCCTGTTGGGGTCGTCCCCCATGGGGAAGTGAACCTTGGTCGCCAGGACGACCTCGTCCCGCCGGCCGCGCAGCGCCTTGCCGACGATGCGTTCGCACTCACCGGCCGAGTACATGTCGGCGGTGTCGATGAGGTTCACGCCGGCGTCCAGGGCTTCGTGGATCAGGCGTTGCGCCTCCGCGTGATCGCGTTGGCCCCAGGCCCCCAGCATCATGGTTCCCAGGGCGATACGGCTGACCTTGATTCCGGTATGCCCGAGGGTGGTTGTACGCACGACTTCTCCATTCGCCGGCACCTGTGACGGGTGCGCACCCAGATGTATGG
Source organism: Streptomyces sp. NBC_00576 (assembly GCF_036345175.1). Classification (NCBI taxonomy): domain Bacteria; kingdom Bacillati; phylum Actinomycetota; class Actinomycetes; order Kitasatosporales; family Streptomycetaceae; genus Streptomyces; species Streptomyces sp. NBC_00576. The sequence goes on from NZ_CP107780.1 coordinate 10,758,621, forward strand.
CAACGCATGATGCTAAGACATCTTATGGTCATTCGTTGGCTGAGCGCCAGGGGCGGTGGCGGCCGGGACCGGCGTGCCGGGCAGGCGCGCGGTGAGGTACCGCACGCCTGCCGCGGTTCACAGCGCCTGCGCCGTGTCCTGGAGCGGTGACGTGCTGGCGGTGTTCTGGCGGGCCGCGGACTCGCCGCCCAGGAGCCGCTGGGCGAGTGAGCGCTCCACGGCCTCCCGCAGACCGTTTCGTCTGCGCCGCTCGATGTGTCCGAGAACGAGTCTGCGGACGTCCGGATCATCCGTCGGCACGTCGGGAGCCGTGGTGGGGGACGGGGACACGGCTCAGCCGACCGCGGCCGTAACGTGCTGGACGCCGGCGCGCGCGAACGCGGTCGGTGCCCATTGCGCCAGTACCGCCCCGACGGTCATGCCGCCGCCGAAGCCGGCCATCAGGACGCTCTCGCCGTCGCTGAACTCCCCCCGGCGGTGGACGACGTCCAGGGTGATCGGCACCGAGGCCGACCCGGTGTTGCCGTACTTTTCCAGGGCCAGGCGCATCGTGGCCTCGGGCAGCTTCAGGTGAGGCCAGACCTCGCCCAGCATCACGCCGTTGGCCTGATGAGGAACGAAGTGCCGTACCTGTGCGCGGTCGACTCCGGCCCGTTCCAGGAGTTCGTGCAGAGCGCCGGGCAGGTTGTCCTGCACGAAGGAACGCACCCCGCGGCCGTCCATCCGGAAGAAGTGGGCGCCCTCGCGCAGGGTGCGGTCGCTGGCCGGCATCCGGCTGCCCCCCGCGGGGACGCTGATCAAGCGGTACTGGTCGCCGCGCGTCAGCAGGCTGCTCTGGCGGATCCCGCGTGTCTGGGGCACGGAGCCGAGCAGCACGGCGCCCGCGCCGTCCCCGAAGAGAATGGCGGTCTTGCGGTCGGAGTAGTCGAGTATGCGCGAGTAGATGTCCGCACCGATGACCAGCGCGTAGCGGCCCTCGCCTGCCCCCCGCAGCAGCCGTTCGGCCACGGCGGTGGCGTACACGAACCCGCTGCAGACCGCGTTGATGTCGAACGCCGCCGCGTTCACCGCGCCGAGCAGATGCTGCACGATGCTCGCGGTGGCGGGCTGCGGATGGTCGGGGGTGGAGGTGGCGAGGACGATGTACGCCACGTCTTGCGGGGCGACGTCCGCCTGTTCCAGCGCCGCCCGGGCCGCTCTCGCCGCGAGATCCGAGGTGGCGTCACGGTCGTCGGCTCGTCGCCTCTCACGGATGCCGGTCTTGCGTACGATCCATTCGTCGCTCACCCCCGCCCACCGTGCGATCTCCGCGTTGCCGACCACCGTGTCCGGCAGATATGAACCGGTGGCCACTATTCCCACTTCAGGCACGACTGCCTCCCCTCGATCTGGGCGGGGGGCCGGATGCGCCCCGCCTGCGCTGCCGGACCGCCTGGGCTGCACGGCCCGGTGTTCGTCATCGCCGTGTGGCTCCGGTGAGCAGGTGCCCCCATCCGGCACGCCGGCCATGGGCCAGGAGCTCGGGGTGGTCACCGACGACAACCGGCCGGCCGACCTCCCGGAGCATCGCGAGGTCGCTGATGTGATCGCCGTAGGCCGAGCTGCGGGCGAGGTCGAAACCGCCCAGCAAGCCCGCGAGCCGCACTGCTCGTCCTTTCGTCTCGCCGATCATCGGGGCGAGTACCTCACCGGTGAGGTCGCCGCGGCGGATCACCGGACGCGTCGAGAGCACCAGTTCGGCCCCGACATCCGAGGCGATCGGGTCGAGACACGCGAAGAACGACCCGGAGACCAGCACGAGGTCATGGCCCGACTTGCGGTGCCCGGCGAGGGCTTCCTCGACCTCGGGTACGTACAGGCCGTGGGGCGACTCGTGCCACTGCGCGGTGAACCAGGCCTGGCCGGCGGCGGCGAGTCCTTTGGCGCTTTCGCCGCGCAGGAGCCTGTAGTAGCTCCGGTTGCCCGCCCTGGTGTACGCCCATGCTTCCGGCTGGGGACCGTCACCGGGCCCGGACCCCTTTCCCGGTACGGACTTCATGGTGCAGGCCCGGTCCGGTCTGGCCTGGGAGATGGCGCAGGGCCGCAGCCGGCCCCGGCCGACGCTGATGACGGTGCTCGACGTGCTGGGCGGGCTCGTATCGGCCGAGGGCGTCCTCGCAGGTCTGCTGGCACGGGAACACGAAGGCCGGCCACAGCGGGTCGACACGTCCCTGCTGTCCGCGGCCTCGATCCTCCAGCGCCCACAAGCCGAACAGACACCGTCGGCGTCCGCGCACGCAGGCATCTCATGGGAAGGCCCCTACCAGACGTCATCGGGACACATCGCCCTGTCCCTGCCCACCTCCCACGACCTACGACTGTTGTGCGAGGCCTTGGACATCCCCGCCGGCCTGCCCGCAGCACCGCTGCGGCGCGGCATCACCGCCCGCCTGAGGAGCCGCTCGGCCCGGAGCTGGATCGAGGAACTCGGCGGGAGGGGCGTGGAGGCGGTGCTCGTGCGGGAAGAGCTCGCCACGGTGGCCCAGGAGCCGCGCTTCACGACGGACATCCGCCCCGGCCCGTGCACGTTGCTGGCACCCCCTTGGAGATTCCGGCCATGACCGCGCAACTGCCCGACCACGTGCCCTCCGATCTGCGCCGCCAGTGGGCAGCCGAAGGCATCTATCCAGGACGTCCGCTGTTCGACCTCTTCCGCACGCGCGCGCGTGAACGCCCCCAGGCCCCCGCGGTCGTGGAACCGCACCGCACCACGTCGTACGCCGGACTCCTGCGCGCCGCACTGGCCCTGGCGGCCGAACTGGGCGACCGGGGCGTCCGCCCGGCAGACGTGGTCGCCGTCAACCTGGCCAACGGCTGGCGAGCGCTCGCCGCCGATCTGGCGGTAGCGGCGCTGGGAGCCGTTTGTCTCCCGTATCCACTCGGCCGCAGACGCCAGGACACCCTGGCCCTGCTGGGGAAGTCCCGTGCGCTCGCGGCACTCATCACCCGTACCGTCGGGGACCAGGACTACGCGCGGATGGTCGACGAGCTTCGCGCGGACCTGCCCGGCCTACGGCACGTCTACGTCGACGGCCCGCCGCTGCCCGGCATGCGAGCGCTGGAGCCGGTGTGGGACGGCCCGGCGCCCCCCGCGGGCCGGCTGCCGTCGCCGGACCCGGACACGGCGGCCCGCATCATCGTGTCGTCCGGTACGGAGGCCACCCCCAAACTCGTGGCCTACTCGCACAACGCGCTCGCCGCCGCCCGGGGCCGTCTGCTGCGGAATCTGCGCGGTGGCGACGAACGGCTCCGCCTGCTCTGCATGGTTCCGCTGGCGTCGGCCTTCGGCTCGCTCGGGCTGGCCACCCTGTGCGTGCAGGGCGGGACGGTGCTCCTCACACCCCGCTTCACTTCCTCGGCCACGCTGCGCATGGTGGCCGAACAGCACCCCAGCCACCTGGTCGGAGTGCCCACGATGTACCAGCGGATCCTCACCGACCCCGCGCTGCCGCACACCGATGTCTCGTCCCTGCGGTGCGCCGTGAGCGGTGGTGCCCGGCTTCAGCCGGAAACCGCGGCGCGCGTGCGACGTGCCCTGTGCCCCACGGTCGCCACCGTGTACGGGTCGGCGGACGGGGTCAACTGTCACACGCGGCCCGGAGATCCGGCGGCGGTCGTCGACACGACGGCGGGCCGACCGGACCCGTCCATCGTCGAACTCAGAATCGTCGACGAGCGCGGTGCGCAAGTGCCCGCGGGCCACACCGGAGAGATCTGGGCGCGTGGTCCCCTCACACCCCTGTGCTACGTGAACGACCCCGAACTCAACCACCGCTACCGCGCCCCGGACGGCTGGGTGCGCACGGGGGACCTGGGCGCCCTGTCCCCGGACGGAAGGCTCCGGCTCACCGGCCGCAAGAAGGACATCGTGATCAGGGCAGGCCTGAACATCAGCCCCGCGGAAGTCGAACTGCACCTCTCGTCCCACCCCGATGTGGCGGGCGTCGTGTGCCGCGGCGTACCGGACGCGCTGCTGGGTGAGCGCCTGGCGGCGTTCGTGGTCCCGATACCGGGGGCACGGCCGCCGACCCTGTCCGAGCTGCACCGTTTCCTCCTCGCGGAACGCGGACTGGAGCGTGCCAAGCTGCCGGAGGTCCTACGTCTGCTCCCGGAGTTTCCGATCAGCCCGGCGGGCAAAGTGGACCGGGAGCAGCTCGACGCTCTCGCTCTCCCTCCCCACCACGCCGGCTCGCTCGCGGGCGATGCCGCATGAGCGCACTCTTCGAACCCCTCCTCCTGCGCTCCCTGGAGATACCCAACCGCGTATGGATGGCACCCATGTGCCAGTACTCCGCACCGGTCGCCGGAGAGGAGACCGGGGTACCGGGCGACTGGCACTTCGCCCATCTCACGGCACGGTCCGTGGGCGGTGCGGGGCTGATCCTGACCGAAGGGACGGCCGTGTCGGCCGGCGGCCGCATCACCCCGGCCGACCTGGGCCTGTGGAACGACCGTCAGCAGGCCGCCTTCCACCGCATGACGCACTTCCTCCGGGCCCACGGGACGGTGCCCGGAATCCAGCTCACGCACGCCGGACGGAAGGCGTCGACAGCCCGGCCGTGGGACGGCGGCGCACCGCTGGCGCCGGGCGGGGGAGGGTGGCGGCCCGTGGGCCCGAGTCCCCTGCCGTACGGGGCCGGGCACCTCAGCCCCGGCGAGCTGACCGTCGACGAGATCCGTGACGTCGTCGAGGACTTCGCACGAGCGGCCCGGCGAGCCCTGACGGCCGGTTTCCAGGTGGTGGAGGTCCACGGCGCTCACGGATACCTGATCCACGAGTTCCTCTCGCCCTGCACCAATCATCGGCGAGACCGGTACGGCGGACCGTTCAGGAACCGGATCCGCTTCGCGCTGGAGGTGGTCGACGCGGTGCGTGCCGCGTGGCCGGACGATCTCCCCGTGTTCTTCCGCGTATCGGCCACCGACTGGCTGCAGGACACCGGCACGGACGCCGCGGGAGGCTGGAAGCTGGACGACACGGTCAAGCTCTCGGCGGAGCTGCTGGACCACGGCGTGGACCTGATCGACGTCTCCTCCGGAGGCATCGCTCCGGGCATCAGAAAACCGGTGGCACCTGGATACCAGGTTCCCTTCGCCGCCAAGGTGCGCGAGGAGACCCGTGCAGCGGTGGCCGCCGTCGGGCTGATCACCGAGCCACAGCAGGCGGAACACATCGTGGCCACGGGACAGGCCGAGGCGGTCCTGCTGGGCCGGGAACTACTGCGCGACCCGTACTGGCCCCAGCGAGCGGCCAAGGCGCTGGGCGCACCCCGGAACTGGCCGCGTGCCTACGGGATGGCCCACGCGTGAAGCCGAAAGGAAAACCGCCGGCTGGCCGTGACCAGCGGTTTCCCGGGGCGCCCGGCCGGGCGGGCGCCCCGCACGCGTAGTGCTGCCGGCACGGGTGGCGGCGAGCACGAAAAAGGCGTCCCACCGGGGGATGCCGAGCGGGGCATCCGCTACGAGGCCCTCCTCGTTCGCCACCTGGGGCTGCTTGCGATCCGGCCCATCGGGCGCATCGAGGAGAGGACCGACCGCACGAATTAGGGGTCCTTGCAGAATGATCCTCTTGTGGCACGGTGGGGTTGTATGTGACTCCGTGTTTTGTGGGGTGTGATCATGGCGCGGCGGAAGCCGTGGGAGGTCAGTGACGAGTTGTGGGCAGTGATCGAGCCGCTGCTGCCGAAGCATGAGCGGCGGTTCCGGCACCCGGGGCGCAAGCGGATCGATGACCGCAAGACGCTCCAGGGGGTGCTGTTCGTCCTGTACACCGGTGTCCAGTGGGAGTTCCTGCCGCAGGAGTTGGGGTTCGGTTCGGGTCCCACGTGCTGGCGGCGGCTGGCCGAGTGGCAGGAGGCCGGGGTGTGGGAGGAACTCCAGCGGGTGCTGCTGGACCGGCTTCGGGCGGCTGATCGCCTCGACTTCTCCCGCGCCACGATCGACGCCTCGCACGTGCAGGCCAAGCGGGGGCGCAGCAGCCCAAAAGTCGGTCCGAGCCCGGTTGACCGCGCGCGGCCGGGCTCGAAGCATCACGTGCTGACCGAGGCGCACGGCATCCCGCTGCGGGTGTCCCTGACCGGCGGTCACCGCAACGACGTCACCCAGCTCCTGCCGCTGGTCGACGGGCTGGCACCGGTACGCGGCAAGCGGGGCCGGCCCCGGCGCAAGCCCCGCACGTTATACGCCGACCGCGGCTACGACCACGACATCTACCGCCGCCGTCTGCGCGAGCGCGGCATCACACCGAAGATCGCCCGGCGCGGCCAGCCGCACGGCTCCGGCCTGGGCAAAGTCCGGTGGGTTGCCGAGTCCGCCATCGCCTGGCTCCACGGCCCCCGCCGCCTACGAACCCGCTGGGAAGCACGCGACGACATGCACGACGCCTTCCTCCAGCTCGCCCACTGCATGACCCTGGCCCGGAAGAATCCAGCATTCTGAAAGGACCCCTAAGTGGCTGCCGAAGCTGGTGCCGGGTGCCCTGACACACTGTCTGCTGCCGGAGATAACGCATAATCGGCGGCTCCTGGAGACCGCGCTCGCGAGGTTCGCCGACGAGGAGCAGCTCGCCCTGCCCGGTGAGGCATGGCTGCGGACATCTACCAGGGTCCCGGCGCCTCCCAGGACTGGCTCCACGTTTGTCGGCCGTCAACCGGTGGCGGTGTCCGCCCTCATGGGGCTGGTGCTCTGGGCCCCTACCTCGATCACCACAGCATTGGCTGACCACCCACAGATTCCCGACGAGGTCGCCGCCCTCAACTGCACATTCGGTGGCGGGACGTGGAACGCATCAAAATCGTGGCCCGCTCCGACCCCGAGGAGCACGCCCTTGTGCTATATCCACGCCACAGGGCTGCCCTGCCGAAGGCGTGGTGGCTCCCCTTCCGCCTTCGACACGGCGGGCTGCGCATCCGGGAAGCCACACGACAGTTTGAAGCGCAGTACGCAGCGCTGCTGCGCCGTACCCGGCTGACCGGACAGCGCGTCTGCTACGGCAGCGGGGACAGAGCTGCCCGCAACTACCTCACCGCGCCGTGGGGCATCTATCCGCTGCAGCCCGCGCAGTGCGCCGGACTCATCGCCGATGTGCTCGTCTTCACCGTGACGCTGTCCTCCGACAACTTCGTCGAAGAACTCCGAAGGGCCGGGCTGGACGTCCGGTGGGTCCTGCCCGAAGGCGCAGAGATCGAATCGTCGCAGTCTCTCTTGGAGATCAACGGGCACGGCCGTCGGCTCAAGTGGCGTGTGCTGAGATCGAGCGCTTGCTGCTGGAGCTCACTGACCTGCAGACCTGGGCAGAGGGCATCGGGCCGATGCCGCTGTTCCTGGTCAACGTCATCACCGATTCCTTTTACGAGACGGTGTACGCCGAGAGCGTCCCTGCGCTGATGGAGCTCCTTGCGCGCTGGACACCGGTCGTCCAAGGCGCAGCCATCGGCAAGGTGGCGGGAGAGCTCGACGACAAGGGTGTTATCCCCTCGATGAGCCGCCGCAGGGGCGCCAAGTAGGCACCGCGCTGCGCTGAAGGCGGGGTGTGGCGGAGAGTGGCACACTCTCCGCCACACCCCACCACGTGACCTCAAGCGCAGGCGGTGGGAATGTGGCGGTGCTGCGCCGGCATCGGATGGGCGATGAGTTTTCCGTGCGGCCGGGGTCTTCTCCTCGCAGGGTGTCGGCAGACTGGAGAGGGCCACGGGCATGAAGTTCACGACGAAGATGTTCCAGACCGGCAATAACACCGGTGTGCCGGTTCCGGCTGAGGTGGTCGAGGCACTGGGCGGCGGCAGGCGCCCGGCTGTCAGCGTCATGGTGAACGGCTATGCCTACCGCTCGACGATCGCCTCGATGGGCGGGCAGTTCCTGATCCCGTTCAGTGCCGACAAGCGGCGAGAGTCGGGTATCTCCGGTGGCGACAGCATCGATGTCGAGCTGGCTCTGGACACCGTGCCGCGCACGGTGGAGCCGCCTGCGGACCTCGCGGCCGCCCTGGCCGCGGTGCCGGGGGCGGAGAAGGCGTTCCGCGCGCTGTCCCCAAGCCGCCAAAAGGCGCACGTCACGTCGATTGACGACGCGAAGACCGACGCGACGCGGCAGCGGCGCATCACCAAGGTGGTCGAGGAACTCACGCGCTGCTAAGCCTCGGCTCACGCCCACTCCACGCCCAGCTCGCGCAGCGCGTCCAGCTGCTCCTGGGTGAGTTTGTCCCGCCTGGAACGGACATTCGATGTCCATACGCCGAGCTTGTGCTGGTGTTCCTGGCCGTCGATGACGACGGCTTCGACGTGCCCCCTCGGTACTGCCTTCTGGATACCCTCACGCTGGACCCACTGGGCGAGGGCCGCCAGACCGCGCTGGAAGGCTGATGCTTTCCCGGGTGCCTTCGGGCCGTCCGTGGTGGCTGGCGCCGGCTGTTCGGCGGGCTGCACTCCCAGGCGTGCGAGTCTTTGCTGCTGCTCCTGGGAGAGGTGGAACCACTCGCGGGACTGTCGCTGGAGCCACCGCCCGAGGTCGTCGCCGTCGAAGAGCACGCCGGGTTCGATGGCGGGGAGGATGCTGTCGGGTTCGTCGGCGGTCAGGTCGGTGAGGACGCGGTGGTGGCGCTGCCAGTCGAGGGGCCAGGGGCAGTTCCAGTCGGGGTCGATCGCGGCCAGCTGCGCCGCCCGCACCGTAGCTCGTTCGGGGTTTTTGCCGAGGCCGTGGGTGCGGCGGAGGTTGGCCATGTGTTCCCCGACCGGGGCCAGTTCACTGTCGGTGGTGCCCTGCGACTTCTCATTTTGGTGTCACCGGTAGTTCCCATCTGGATGTCATGCATCTCTACTGGTCGAAGCGCAGAGTTGGTGACATCAAGTAAGAAGTCTTGGTGACATCATGTGAGAATTCCCAGCGCACTGAGATGAGAAGGCCATAGAGCTCGTAACACGATCATGGTCGTGCCTTCTTGAGGCGTCGCCAGCAGATGAGGCCGCAGGCCAACGAGACGAAGGCGTCGTGGAGTTCGGTTCGGCGTTCCCAGCGGACGGCGAGGCGTTTGAACTGGTGGAGCAGGGCGAAGGTCTGCTCGACGACGTAGCGGAGTTTGCCCAGGCCCTTGATGTTCGGGGCGCCTTTGCGGGAGATGACCGGCAGGATCCTGCGGCGTCGCAGCTCATGGCGCACGGCCTTCGAGTCGTATGCCTTGTCGCCGAGGAGCGAGTCGGGGCGTCTGCGCGGGCGGCCGGGCCGTCCGGCGACGGGCGGGATGCCGTCGACGAGGGCGAGGGTCCGGGTGACGTCGTTGACGTTGGCCGCAGTGGTGATGACCTTGAGCGGGGTGCCGCGTCCGTCGCAGATCAGGTGGTGCTTGCTGCCCGTCTTCCGCCGGTCGACCGGCGACGGACCGGTGTCGGCTCCCCTTTTTTCGCGCGGATGTGGGAGCCGTCCACACACGCGCGGGACCAGTCGAGTTCGCCGGCCGCGTTCAGCTCCGCGAGCAGAATGCGGTGCAGTTGCTCGAAGACTCCGGCCTTCTGCCACCGCTCCAGGCGCCGCCAGCAGGTCTGTCCCGAGCCGAACCCCAGCTCCAGCGGCAGGAGTTGCCAGGCTATGTCGTTGTGGAGCACGTACAGGATGCCCTGCAGACACAGCCGGTCCGCCACCGGCCGCGGCCCCGGCGACTTCTGCGGCCAGGGCGGCAGCAACGGCTCGATCAGCGCCCACAAGTCGTCGTCCACGATCCACGGCCGAGTGCTCACAACATCTCGAACGGCGGAATCGTCACATCGGTCACGCCCGACCAGGGCACTTCAACAAGATCGTGTTACGAGCTCATAGGAGTGGCTCTCTGACCTGCTGCTTTGTGCTTTGACCTTGCTAGGTGAGAGCTGTGGATGGTGGCCGAGAAGCCTGATCCTCAAGGACCGCCGCTGGGCGAATGAACCCGAGCGCTGTGACCGGGCATTGCGGGTTGCTGTGTCCGTCCGCCGGCCGATCAGCTATCACCGTCTTGCTGAGGGCCGGGACGAGCTCATGGGTCGGGACCGAGTGGGAGCACGCAAGCATGGTGCTCCGACGGTTCGTCCGCAGTGGTAGACCCCCACCCGTGTGGGGAGGACTGGGTGATGGGGAGCGGGCGGCCGGCGAGTGTGGACGGACCCCCACGCGTGTGGGGAGGACTTGTAGTCGAGGGAGCGGGCGATCTGCTTCTGGGACGGACCCCCACGCGTGTGGGGAGGACTCTTGCTGGCCTGTTGGTTTTCTGACCCAAGGGGCAGTTTTTATTCACTGTGCCGGGTCCGGTGTGGTGGTCGTGTCGGGATGCGGTTTCCGTAGCGGCACCGAACTGCCGGTCTGATAGTCGATCACGGCCCGCGCGGAATGGGGGAGAGCATTTTCAACTGTCTCCACTTTCACAAGATGCTGCGGTACCGGGCTGGTTGGGCGTTGCGGCACGCTTGTGGCGTCCGGCCCGGCCGGGTTATCTGCCGGTGTGTTCCGCAGTTCTCCACGGTATCTGTCCGGTGGGAGGCGGGCCCAGTTGGGAGTACGCCTTCCTGCGCGGGGGAGTAACACTGCCTCCCGCTTTGGTAGTTCCGGGAGGCGGCCTGCGGAAATGAGTGATCGGATGCGGCAGGATGGTGTCAACGCCCCTTGATTATGGGGTAGTTGAGTGCGGGGAGTGGTTGTGGGAGTGCGGGAGGATGCCCGGTTCGGCGGGATCGACTTGACGCCGTGGGGGAAGTTCGACCGGGGGGTTTTGGCGGTGTATCCGCTGCTGTTCCATCTGTTGGATGTGGCGGCGGTCGCCGGTGAGGTGTGGGACCGGTTCTGACGCGTGGTCAGCGGCGGCTGATCGCCGACGGGCTGGGCGTGACGGTGGCGGAGGCCCGGTGCCTGGTGATGTTTTTCGCCGGTCTGCATGATCTGGGTAAGTTGTCGTCCTTCCAGGAGTGGGAGGCGCATCCCTGGGCGCGGGTGAGTGAGGTGCTGCGGGCGGACACGCATGGCTGGCGGAGCATGCCGCACGAGCGGGCCTCCATGCACCGTGTGCTGCAGCTGCTGGCGGAGGCCGGCTATGAGACGGACACGTCGGACAGTGCGGGGGTGCTGGTGGCGCAGATGCTGGGCGGGCACCACGGCCGGTTCCTGCAGCTCGACATCGACGGCGCGGCCAGAGCGTCCCGGGTCAACCTGGTTCTGGGCGGCCCCGCGTGGCAGGATCTGCGCCGTCGCTACTTCGCCCTGGTGCGTCATCTGACCGGCGCCACCATGGTGCCCTTGCGGGTGTCGGTGCCGGCCGCGGTACTGATCACCGGGGTCGGTGTGATCGCGGACCGGCTGGCCAGCCAGCGCCACTACTGGCTGCCGGAAGCGCAAGCACCCGCCTTCGGTGCAGGCGAGCACTACGCGCAGGCCGTCAAGGGCGCCCCGGCCCTGCATGACGAGTCCGGTCTGCCCCGCGTCACACTCCCTCCGGCGTCCTTCGCCCAGGCCCACCGCGGTCTGACCGCACCGAACGACCTGCAGGCCTCCCTGATCAGGCAGCTCACCAGCCCAGGGATGATGTGGGGGAGGGTGTGGCTGCGCGTGGTCATGTCCTCGGTATGTCGACTGGGTAGGTGATGTTGTCCTCAGCGAGGACAAGTCCCAGGTCGCAACCCGCGATTCGCCTGCTGTGCTCGCTGCTGTCTGTGGCCTGATCCGCGATTCGCCTGCTGTGCTCGCTGCCGTCCCGCTCCGGACGCCGTCGGGTCCTCGCTCTCTGCGGCATCACATGATCGACCGGCCGTCGGGGGCGAACGCCGGGGCCTGCCCCCCGGGTCCCGTTCATTCCTGTCGGCCACCTGTGCGTAACAAGTTGATAACAGACGCTGTCGGGCGGAACTATGCGGATCGGTATGGAAGGCGTCTGGACATAGCACTGAGCAGTTGTGATTCTTGAAGTCGTACACGCAAGCTGGCACGTCGTCCATCGCGCCCACCAGTCGGTTATCTGCGGTCTCTGTCGCGCGACGGTGACCGGAGGCGGGTACTCTAGGGGGAAAACATGAACGGCTCAAAGGGAGTGCGAAGAGATTTACCTTTGGCTGCACAGGTCGAAGTAAGGTTAGCGGAGGTCGCCCGGGAACGGTCGACGGAATCCGAAATGGTCACGGTGGAAATAGCGTCCTTGGTGCCTGGTGATTCTCTGCGGTCCAATGGTGTCGAGCAGGCCCACGTCGTGGCGCTGGCGGAAGTGGACGGGCTGCTCCCGCCGATCCTCGTCCATCGAAGGACCATGCGGGTCATCGACGGAATGCATCGGCTCTTCGCGGCTCTGCTGCAGGGCCGGCAGACGATCGAGGTCGAACTGTTCGACGGAACGCAGGAAGAGGCCTTTCTGCGTGCCGTCCGGGCGAACGTGGTGCACGGACTTCCGCTGTCGCTGGCCGACCGCCGGGCCGCCGCCGCGCGGATCATGGCGTCCCACCCGCACATGTCGGACAGAGCGATCGCGCGGGCCTCGGGGCTGGGGGCCAAGACCGTCGCCTCCATGCGGCACAGTTCAGCTGCTGCTGTGCCGCAGTTGAACACCCGGGTCGGCCGTGACGGCAGGGTTCGGCCCCTGAATGCGCTCGAAGGGCGGCGCAGGGCCGTGGCGGTGCTGGCCGAGCACCCCGATGCGTCGTTGCGTGAGGTCGCCCGACTGTCCGGGGTCTCGCCCGCGACGGTCAGCGACGTGCGCAGGCGGCTGGCGGCGGGGGAGTCCCCCTTGCCGCCGGGGCCGGAACCGGACGAAGTGCCCGGAATGGAAAGGGGCGGAGTCCCCCATCAGCGAGCGGGATCGGACTCCCGTAGCAATCCGAACTGCGTGGATCCGGTCTCCGTTCTGGAGAAGCTTTTGCGTGACCCTTCCCTGCGTCACAAGGAAGGGGGCCGTCAGCTCCTGCATCTACTCCGCCAGAATGCGGTCGGTGTTCAGGATCTGGTGGATCTCTCCGGCGCCGTACCTCCCCATTGCCGGTCCCTGATAATAAATCTCGCACGACATTACAGGGATGCCTGGCAGGGATTCGCGGAGGTTCTGGATTCGGTCTGAACATTTTTGGGGCGTTGGAAAAGGATACGTGAACTTGTTCCTGTTCCGGTAATTCCAATTGCCGTGCTGCTGGTGAATTCTTTTCCTCTTCTGTTCCCGCTTTGATCGTTCATGAGTCCTCGTTGGTGTTGTGCTGACGGGGACTCTGTGTTTGCGAGGCGCGGTCTTTTCGGGCTGGGGGAGGTTGACGGCCCGGTTGAGGTGGCTGGTCAGCCGCAGCCCGTCGACGTCGGTGAAGCGCAGCTGGGCGCCGGGGTGCGGCCGTTCCTTGCCGGCGATCAGCCTCATGAGTTTCGGCCATGTGCTCAGGTGTGGCATGTCGGTGATCTTTGCGGCCCAGGCGCCGGGCCGCTGGGTGCCGCCGGCGTTGTAGGCCGGTGTCCACGTCTTCTTCGGGTTTTTCAGGACGGCCTGGTGGATGGTGTCGGTGATGGTCATTTTGACGGAATGCGACAGCCACCGGCCCCGGCGGGAGAGCCGGTCGAGGAAGGGGTGGGTGCCGTCGGCGGAGTCGGTGCGGACCTTGCCGTCGAGGGCAAGACCGTACGCGGCAGCCGCACCGGCGGCCAGAACGCCGTGCACCTCCTGGCCGCTGTCCTGCACGAGCCCCGGACAGTGATCTCCAGCGGCGGATTGGCGCGAAGAGCAACGAAATCCCCGCCTTCGCATTTTCGTCGTCAAGGGCAACCAGAACAAGCTCGGCCGCCGGCTACGGCGACTGCCCTGGTGTGCAGTCCCGCTCCAGCACCGCACCCGCGCACGGGCGTAGGGGCGAGGCGAGATACGCCGCCTCAAGGTCTGTACCGTCCAGCCGGGCCTGCTCCTTCCGCATGCCGTCCGGGCCGTCGAGGTCAAACGCCGCCGCACGAGCCGCACGACCGGGGGCACCACCATCAAGACGATCCATGCGGTCACCAGTCTCACCGCCGAGCAGGCCGCCGCGTCCCGGCTCGCCGGACTGATTCCGCGGGCACTGGCAGGTCGAGGCGCTGCACCACGTGCGGGAGGTGACCTTCGCCGAGGACGCTTCCCGCGTCCGCACCGGCATTGCGCCCCGCGCGACGGCGGCCCTGCGCAACCTCGCCGTCGGCCTCATCCGCCAGGCCGGCGGGGCGGACATTGCCGCAGCCACCGACCACTGCCGGTCGCGAACCGACCACGCGCTCCGACTACTCGGTCTTGAAGCCTGAGAACGCATCAGCCCTGGTGACGGCCCAGGTGCCGCCTGAGCCCAACCACCGGGACAGCTCCGCCGCCGCATCCTTTTGCACGACCAGTTCGACGAGGCCGCGAGTGTGCTCCCACGAGTGCTCGATCCGGACGTCCTCGATGTTGACGCCGAGCTCGCCGATCGAGGTGAACAGTTCGGCAAGGGCGCCCGGCTTGTCGGAGATGGTCACGGCGACGGTCGCGAGCTCGGTCCGGCGCGCACCCGGCTTGCGCGCGATCCTGGCGCATCCTCGGTTCCCTTGCCGCAACAACTCCTCGAGGTCTTCCTGCGCCCGCGCGCGCTTCGCCGGGTCGCCGTCACCGGCGGCGCGCAGGGCGTCGATGGCCCGGCCCAGGCCGGAGGCGAACGCGTCGAGGACGTCTGCCACGGCCGCGGCGTTGGAGGTGAGGATGTCTCCCCAGAGGCGGGCGTCGCCGGCGGCGATCCGGGTGACGTCCGCGACGCCCTGCCCCGACAGCCGGACGCTGTCCTGCGGCGCGTGTTCCAGGCGCGCTGCCAGCAAGGAGGAGATCAGATGCGGCGCGTGCGAGACCAGGGCCACCGCATGGTCGTGCATACCGGCGTCCATGACCACCGGCATGGCGTCGCACAGCGCCACCAGTTCCAGCGCGCGGTTCAGCACGTCCTGTCCGGTCGACTCCGAGGGGGTGAGCACCCACGGACGCCCCTCGAAGAGATCGGCCCGGGCCGCGAGTGGCCCGGAGCGCTCGGTGCCGGCCAGCGGATGGCTGCCTATGTAGCTGGCGGGGTCGGCCCGCTGCGCGCGTACGTCGTCGTGCGGGACCTGCTTGACGCTGGCGACATCGACGTAGGCCCGAGCCAGTCGGCTGCCCTGGACGCGCGCGAGCACGCTTCCGACCTGCGCGGGCGGCACGGCCAGCACCGCCAGGTCGACCGGTCGGTCCGGCGTCTGCAGGGAACCGGCGCCCATGGCCTCGGCCGTCTTGGCCGCCGCCCGGTCGACGTCCTCCAAGTGCACGCTGATCCCGCGCCGGGTCAGCGCGAGCGCCACGGAAGTGCCAATGGCTCCGGTGCCGATGACTGTCGTGGTGTTCATCGCGCTCCCCTGTGTGCGGTGATACGGGATCGGCTCGACGGCGTGTCGTGCCGGGACTGGTGAGAGAACCCCCTCTTAAGGGGCCATGAGGAATCGCAAGCCGCTACTCGCGGAGGAGCCGACCGCCGTGCAACGTCTCTCCGTACGTGAACACATAACCGGTGCGCACTTCCAAAGGCGAGAGCGAGGCGAAGTCCTCCCCCAGCCGGTCGAGGTATGTGAGGTGTCCGGGACCGCTCCAGATCAGGGAGAACTCGACGTCGCTCACCTCCGAGGCGACCAGCTGGGTCCGCGGCGGGGCGGACGGCACCCACTCCGGAAACACAAGGCTGTGCGCCAGAGGGACGTCGTGCAGCGCCGGGGGCCGCTCGGTGGAGCGCTCGATCGTAACCGACGCCTCCACCGAGCGTCGCCCGTGGACGGACAGGGCGCCGTCGAAGCGCCCGCCGGGAGCGAGCCGCGAACCCGCCCGGCCCACGGTGACCGGTCTGGTCCGGTGGATGGCGCCGAACTGCTTGGGCATGCCCTGGACCCAACCGCGCATCATCGGTACGGGCTGGTCGACCCAGGCGAAGGGACAGCGCGCCATCGGCCGGCCCTCGAACGTACACGAGAGAAGGATCAGGAACTCGGAGAACTGGCAGACGGCCGGGTCGGCCAGTTCCGCACCGTCCTGGGAGCACCACTGCCAGGTCGCGAAGACGGCTGCCGCGGCGCCCGGATCCGCTCCGGGGTCGAGGCCCGGCGGCAGGAAGCGCCGGGCGGCATCAGGGTCGACACGGTAGTCGACCATCAGGATCTCGCCGCAGAAGTGCCACGGCGGGGGTGTGAGCATGGACGCCTTCCCCGAGGGGGAGAGCGGAAGGCTGTACCCGATGGGGCCGACGGTGCCCGGGGCAGCCGGCGTGTGCCCATCGCGGTGCGCGGTGGTCGTCATGATGTCACTCCGATCTGATGGCCCGGCGGGTCGCTGGACCATGCCGTGCCCAGCCGATGTGCGGCGCGTTCGAGCAGAGCGGGCGGATTGAAGCTGAAGGCCAGACGCACGCTCGGTACCTGGGTGGTGCCGAAGCGGCGACCGGCGGCCACCCTGACACCGGCCCCCTCTGCCCGGGCGAGGAGGTCGTCCTCACCGAGTCCGAGGTCACTCTGGAGCCAGAGGAAGAACCCCCCCTGCGGACGGTGAATCCGTATCCGGTCGTCCGTCGCTTCCCGCAGGGCGCCCACGAGCGCGTCGCGCCGCTGTCTCAGTAGTGAGCGCAGCGCGCCGAGATGCTGGTCGTAGCCGCCGTCGGCCAGCAGGCCGCTCACGGCGAGCGAGGTGATGTGGTTCAGCGAGCCCCCGCTGACGAACAGCCCGTGCGACGCGATCCGTTCGGCCAGTGCCGGATCCGTCACCAGCCAGCCCAGCCGGAGCCCCGGCCCCAAAGTCTTGGAGAAGCTGCACAGCCGCACCACGCCCCGGTACCCGGCGAGGGCCGCCAGCGACGGTGACGGCGCCGGATCGTCCGTCAGGACCAGTTCGCCGTAGGCGTCGTCCTCCACGACCAGGACACCGCGTTCCGCCGCCACCTGCAGCAGTCGGTGCCGACGCTCCAACGGCATCGTGGCGCCCGTCGGATTGTGGTGGGTCGGGGTGAGGTACACGAACGCGACGCGCCCCCGCGCACCGGCACCGTCCGGCGCACCCTCCGCGAGGGCGCGGTCGAGTGCGTCGGGCAGCATGCCCGACTCGTCCATGGCAACCCGCCGGGGCCGCAGCGCGCAGTCCCGGAAGATCCGCTGTCCGAGGTCGTAGCCGAGGGCCTCCACGAGCACCGTGTCGCCGGGGGCCGCGAGCGAGGTCGCCAGCAGGTAGAGGGCCTGGGACGTGCCTGCGGTGACGACCACGTGCTCCGGCCCGCAGGGACGCCCTCCCTGGGCGGTGGCCCGGGCGGCAAGTTGGGCGCGCAGCGGCAGGGCGCCCGGATTGTGTCCGTACCCGAGTGCCGCCGATCCGTACTCCTCCAGCGCGCGTGCGTAGGCGTCCCGGATCACTCCCACGGGCAGGAGCGCCGGTTCGATGTACCCGGGCCCCAGATCGAGAACCCCCCAGGGGGTGACCTCCTGCACGACACCGCGACGCCACTGCCGCGTGTGGGACAGCGAGTGCGCGCTGCCGTACGGGAGGTCCCGTTGGCGGACCGGAGCCATCAGCGCGGTGTCAGTACGTGGCGCAGCGTCCGTACGCACTGGGTCAGCGGGGCGGACGCCCGCGCCAGTGCCAGCCGCAGCGTACGGTCGCCGCGCGCCTGGTCCGCCCAGTAGAAGGGCCGGCACGGCAGGGCGTAGATGTTGTGCTCGCGCAACGCCTCCCAGGCCTGGGTCCCCGTCATGTGCTTGAGCAGCACCCGCTCGACACTGGCCCGGCTGTCCGGATCGGGCACGCCGACGGTGGGCAGGCCGGCCAGTTCGGAGCGCACGACGGCTCGCTGTGCGGCGATGAACGTGTGCAGTTCTGCCAGACCGCCGGCGGCGGCGTCCTCGGAGAAGCGCCGGACCATCCCGAGGATCAACGGGGAGACGCCGAGCAGGATGTCGGAGTAGATCTTCCCGACCGGCAGGCCCAGGTTCTCGGAGCGGACCAGCATGCCGACCTTGAGATCGAGGGTGGGCCACAGCTTGCCGGTGTCCTCGATGACGACCCAGGACACGCCGCTGGCGTCGAGGATCTCGTAGTGGTCGTAGTGGGCGCGGGTGTCGAAGCCGCGGAAGGAGGTGTCGAGAGCGAGTACGACGCCGTACTCGGCGCACTGCTCGGCCAGCCGACGCAGCCGTTCCGCGGACATCACCCGGCCCGTCGGGTTGTTGGGCGTGGTGACGAAGACGCAGCCCACGCTCTTCAGCAGGCTCGGAGCCAGGTCGTCGCCGTGCAGCGGGTCCTCCTCCAGGGGGACCAGCTTCAGACCGTTGCCGCGCAGCAGGTCGGCGATGTTGTCGAAGGTGGGGTGGACCAACGCCACGGAGTCGATGGCGCAGGCCAGCGCCCGGGAGACGATCTCCATGGCCACCGACGAGGAGTAGCAGCTCAGCACGCGGCCGGGCGCGGTCGGATAGCGGTGCTGGCCGAGGGACTTGAAGAACGCCGCGTGGGCCTCGCGCTCGAGCTCCTCGACCGGGCGCTTCTCGCCCTCCTCGAAAAGCAGCGGGAGATCGTTGACGATCTTGCTCTGCCCGGGTGTGAGCGGCTGTCGGGCGTGCCCGTCCGCGATGTTGAACTCGCTGTTGAGGGCGAGGAATTCGAATTGCGTGAGGTTTTCCGCGCCTGATCCGGCTTGCGCGGCGTGGGCCTTGCCTTGCAGTGTTCCGGGCACAGGTATGCCTCTCTGAGATGTCGGGTTCCCCAGAAGCGGGACGGACGGACGGACGCACGCACGTCGGACGCCGTGCGGGGGAGTGCGAGGGGAGGCCGTGTCCGCCGGCCGGCCGGTACATGACGCGCGAGCGTCCTGGCCACAGCGGAGTTCCAGCGGCGGTTCAGCCGCCTGGTGCCGATTTTCTGGGCACAGAAGATCCTCACGTAATTGGCCACCCACTCTGCGGTCGCCCCAGAATGCCCCATGCGGCGAGCAGAGGGCACCGAAAGGCTCGAACGGAAAATGCCTGCCCCCGTGTTCAACTGCGGCACGGCAGCAGTCAAACACAGTGGCGGCACACCGAATCACTGAGGCATGGTGAGCTGACGGTGGCACGGGTGTGGTTCTCGCCAGATCCTAAGGAGTCGGACGTTGCAGCCAGCACTGAACCACGACGACCTGCATTCGATAGAAGAAGTCGAAATAAGTACGCTCTCCATTGGAGACTCCCCGCGAATTGCCGGTGAGAGCCCGGAGCATGTGGAAATGCTGGCAGCCACCGGCGCCCCGCTTCCACCGATCATGGTGCACCGGCCCACCACGCGGGTCATCGACGGCATGCACCGGCTCCGGGCCGCGATGTTGCTGGGCTGCAAGACGATCGCGGTGAGGTACTTCGACGGCACCGAGGAGGACGCCTTCGTCCTCGCCGTGAAGTCGAACATCACGCACGGCCTGCCGCTCTCGGCGGCCGACCGCAGACAGGCCGCCGAGCGCATCATCGCCACTCATCCCCGATGGTCGGACCGGATGATCGCCTCGGTCGTCGGCACGTCCGCCAAGACGGTCGCCGAGATCCGCCGCAACACCGGCGTCGGTGCCACGGCGGAACTCACCCGCATCGGCCGGGACGGCAGGATCCGGCCCGTCGACGTGAGCGAGGGCCGGAAGCTGGCCCACGACATGATCGTGCGCGATCCCAGCCTGTCGCTGCGTCAGATCGCCCGGGCCGCGGGGATCTCGCCGGAGACGGTCAGGGACGTCAGACACCGGATGCTCCGCGGAGAGGACCCGGTGCCCAGGGCGCGGCCGCGCAACCTCGTGGAGCGGGGCGCCCGCGACCGTACCGGCGGCCACCGGGCCGACCTCACCAAGAAGGCCCCCGCCGAATGCGAGGTGAAGCCGCCGCCGGCGGTCGTGGTGAAGCGACTGAGAGCCGATCCCGCGCTACGCCTCAACGAGAACGGGCGTGATCTGCTGCGGCTGCTGAACATCCACACCGTTCGGTCGGAGGACTGGAACAGAATCGTCGAAAGCGTTCCGCCGCACCGTATGGAGACGGTGGCCCAGTTGGCGCGCTCCTGCGCCGAGAAATGGTCCGAGATCGCATCACGCATCGAACGCAATGCATCACATCTGACCTAGTCTCTCGTGAATCCGTTTGCATCACTTTGAGTTGTTTGCGACGAGTTTCTTGACGTTGGTCTGGACGAGTCGGACCTTCGTCAAGATCTCTTCGGCAGTTGCGGTCCAGGTGAATGGTTTGGCCTCGGAGTTCCATGAGCCGACGTAGTCGCGGATCTGCTTGATCAGGACGTTCACGCCGGAGAACGTGCCGCGGCGGATCGACTGGCGGGTCAGGATTCCGAACCAGGTCTCGATTCGGTTGATCCAGGAAGACCCGACGGGGGTGGAGTGGAAAGTGGACGTGGGTGGAGAGGTTGTCCAGGACGACGTGGATCTCCTTGCCCGCGTGCGGTTTCACCGCCTTCTTCGGGAAGACCAGGAAGTTCTTGCCGTTCCGGATCGGCTTGCACTCGCCGACGACCTCTCCGGTGCCGACGTTGAGTGCGGCGAACAGGTTCGTGGTGCCGTGCCGGACGTAGTCGTGCGTGCGTGTCTCAGTGGCCGCGAAGGTGACGGGCAGCACCGGCTGGGTCCGGTCCAGCGCCTGGACCTGCGTCTTCTCGTCGATGGACAGCACGACCACGCCGCCCGGGGCGAGGCAGAGGCCGACGGCATCGGCGACCTTGTCCGCGAACGCGGGGTCCTTCGAAATCTTGAGGGTGCCATTGCGGTGCTTGAGATTTTCCTCGCGCCAGATCCGCGCAACGTAGTGCCAGGACACGGTGACGTTCTCGGTCCGCTTCAGATACGTCGCCAGCTCGCGTGTGGACCAGTGCGAAAGACCGGTGACGGCCGGCGGCGTCATGCGCGTCAGCGCGATCACCCGAGCCCGAATCTCCGCGCCGGAACCTGCTCCCTGGCCCCGCCGGGCCGGTCGCCTTCCAGACCGGCCGGCCCGTGCTCGGCATGACGAGCCTTCCAGTGGTCCACGGTCGGCAGCGACACCCCGAGCAGCTCGGCAGTCCTTGCGCCGGCGTCCCTCGCCCGACCACAGGACGATCCGGGCCCGCATGGCTATATCCGCGGGCACGTCCCGACTGTTCACCAACTCCCGCAACTCGGCGGCCTGTTTCACAGAGAGCTCCATACCAAGACAACGAGCCAAGCGAGATCAAGTAGGGCTGACGGAATCACGAGACACTAGTCGAACGACGAGATCCGGGATGTTTTCCAAGCGCCATGAAGGCGCACGTGGACGGACTGTCGAGGAAAGCCGTTCACGTGCGTTCCGTGAATCGCTCGATGAAGTGTCGAGAAACCCTTGTGGAGGCTTCAATGGAGATACGGTCGATCGATCACGTCGAAATGTTCGTCGAGGACGCGGAGGAGACAGCGGGTCAGCTGTGCGACTCCTTCGGCTTCACACTGGCCGGCCGTGGCGGTGCGGGCACCGGCCTGCGCGACTGTGAGTCGGTCCTGCTGCGCCAGAACGACATCGCCCTGCTGCTGACCACGGCCACCCACGGCGATCATCGTGCCGCCGAGTACGTCAAGCGGCACGGCGACGGCGTCGGGGTGATCGGCATCGGAGTGGACGACGCGCACAGCGCGTTCGCTGAAGCCGTGGAGCGCGGAGCCGTCCCGACGGCCCCGCCCGAGGAGTTCGGACCCGCGGGCGCGTGTGTCACCTTCGCGTCGGTGACGGGGTTCGGCGACGTGGAGCACCGATTCGTCTCCCGAGACAACCCCGAGGGGCCGTTCGCGCCCGTCATCCAGGAGACCGGCCCCCGCGAGTCCGGCGGCATACTGAAGCGGGTGGACCACTTCGCGGTCTGTGTGCCGGCCGGTGAGCTGAACGAGACGGTCCGCCGCTACTGGGAGGTGTTCGGCCTCAGCCAGACGTTTGAGGAACGGATCGTCGTGGGCTCGCAGGCCATGGACTCCAAGGTCGTCCAGAACGACTCCGAGACGGTCACGTTCACGGTCATCGAGCCCGACACCACCCGCGCCTCGGGGCAGATCGACGCGTTCGTCGAGTCCCACGGCGGGGCCGGTGTGCAGCACGTCGCGTTCCTCACCGACGACATCACCACCGCCGTGCGCACCAGCGCCGAGCGAGGGGTGCGTTTCCTCACCACGCCGCCGAGCTACTACGAGATGCTGCCCGCCCGGCTGGGCCAGATCGGCGTGCCGGTGGACGAGCTCAGCGCGCTCCACATTCTCGCCGACCGTGACCCGTCGGGGATCATGCTGCAGATCTTCACCGAGTCGACGCATCCGAGGCGGACCCTGTTCTGGGAACTGATCGACCGCCGCGGGGCCCACACATTCGGCAGCAACAACATTCAGGCTCTGTACGAGGCCGTGGAGCGCCAGCAGGCGGCCGAAACCGCCCGCCTGGTATGAGGGGCGGCAGTCCTCGATGGAATTGTCGCTCGGTGAATTCGCGTCGCTCGCTCAGGAAAAGCTGGATCCCTCCGTCTGGGATTTCATCGAAGGTGGCGCAGGTGAGGAACGGACGCTCGCCGCGAACACCGCGGCGTTCGACCGCGTACGGCTGCGGCCCTCGGTGCTGCGGGGGGCGAGCGACCCACGGACCGCCACCAGGATTCTGGGCCGGACCTGGGACGCCCCCCTGGCGGTCGCCCCGGTCGCCTACCACACGCTCGCGGACCCGGCCGGCGAACTGGCCACCGTCCGGGGGACAGCGGCCGCCGCCAGGGTCCCGGTCGTGATCAGCACCTTCGCGGGCCGCACCTTCGAGGAGATCGCGGCCGAGGCCGCCGTCCCCCTCTGGCTCCAGGTGTACTGCATGCGGGACCGCTCGATCACCCGCGACCTCATCGAGCGAGCCGCGAACGCGGGCTTCGAGGCCCTGGTCCTGACGGCCGACGCGCCGCACCTGGGCCGTCGGCTGCGGGACCTGCGCAATGACTTCCGGCTGCCCGCGGGCACGGTTCCCGCCAACCTCGCGGGGGACGGCTTCGCGGTGCCGTCCGCGCACTCCCGTACCGACTTCGATCCCGACCTGGACTGGTCGGTGCTGGACTGGCTGCGTTCGGTCTCGCCCCTGCCGGTCCTGGTCAAGGGGATCCTCACGGGAATAGACGCCGTGCGCGCGGCCGAAGCCGGAGCGGACGGCATCGTGGTCTCCAACCACGGGGGCCGTCAGCTCGACGGCGTGCCGGCGACGCTCGACGTCCTGCCCGAGGTCACGGCCGCGATCGACGGCCGCCTCCCCGTCCTGCTCGACGGCGGAGTGCGCCGGGGCCAAGACGTACTGGCGGCGCTCGCGCTCGGCGCCGACGCGGTCCTCCTCGGCCGACCGGTACTGCACGGCCTGGCGGCGGGCGGGGCCGACGGCGTGACCGGCGTTTTCTCCGTCCTCCTGGAGGAGTTGACCGATGCCATGTCGCTGGCCGGTCTGAAGACCGTCGCGGACATCGGCCCCGCTCTCGTAGGTACTGCCCCGCCCCACCCTCGCCGGGACGCCTCGGCAGCCGAGGCGGACGGGCACACGGGTGCCGAGGGCCGGCCCGGGCTGCGCGTCGCGGACCTGCACCCGAGCGTCGCCGATCCGGTCATGGACACCATGAACTTCCTCAACGAGGTGACGCTGCGTTACTCCGAGGCGGTGTCATTCGCTCCCGGTCGGCCGTACGCGGAGTTCTTCGAGACCGAGCAGGTCTTCCGTCACCTGCGCCGCTACATGGGCCACCTGGCCGAGCAGGGCCGCTCGTCCGCGCAGGTGCGTGACACGATGTTCCAGTACGGGCCGTCCGCCGGCCTGATCCGCGAGCTGATCGCCCACTCGCTGCGCGTGGACGAGGACATCGACGTGCCGCCTGAGTCGATCGTGGTGACGGTCGGCTGCCAGGAGGCGATGTTCCTGACGCTGCGTGCCCTCATGTCCGGCCCGAAGGACGTGCTGATGGTCTCCAGCCCGTGCTACGTGGGGATCACCGGTGCCGCCAGGCTGCTGGACGTCCCACTGGCCGCGGTCGAGGAAAGCGAGAACGGTCTGTCGTGCGACTTCCTGGAGGCCGCAGTCGAGGCAGAACGGGCGCGGGGCAGACGTCCGAAGGCCGTGTACGTCGTGCCGGACCACTCGAACCCCTCCGGCGCCACCATGCCGTTGGAGGCCAGGCTGGCCCTGCTGGACCTGGCCGAACGGCTCGACATCCTCGTCCTGGAGGACAGCCCGTACCGGCATGTCAGTCCGGGCACCCAAGTGGTGTCACTGAAGTCTCTCGACCGGACGCGGCGAGTGGTCCACCTCGGCTCGTACGCCAAGACCGTCTTCCCCGGGGCGCGGATCGGGTTCGCGGTCGCGGACCAGCCGGTGCTGGCACCGGACGGCAGCACGAGCCTCCTGGCAGACGAACTCGCCAAGATCAAGAGCATGATCACGGTGAACACCTCGCCGCTCAGTCAGGCGGTGGTGGCGGGAGCGCTGCTGGAGTCCGGCGGCCGCGTCTCGGAGCTGAACGCGCTGCCTGCCGCTCACTACGGGCAGGCCATGCGCTTCACCCTGGAATGCCTCGCACGGGAGTTCCCGGTCGAGCGCAGGACCCGCCTCAAGGTGAGCTGGAACGCGCCCAGCGGCGGCTTCTTCCTGACCCTGCACGTGCCGTTCCGTGCCGACAATGCCGCGCTGGCCCGGTCCGCGCAGGACTTCGGGGTCATCTGGACGCCGATGTCGTACTTCTATCCGCAGGGTGGCGGCCACCACACCATCAGGCTCTCCACCAGCTATCTCACGCACGCCGACATCGAGAAGGGCATATCCCGGCTGGCCCAGTTCATCGAGTGCGAGTGCGCGGGCCTGGTGGCCTGAACCGCGCAGACGACGCAGGGCCCCGCTCGCAGGAGCGGGGCCCTTTTTCCGTACTGCCCGAGTCCGCACAGCCGGACCGTCAAGCCTGGTTCGGCTCCTCCCAGAACATGCTGTCGGCCGAGGCGACGAGGCCGCCGTCGAAGACGGGGAACTCCTCGCCCGCGTACTCGCCCAGCTGGGCCCGGGTCTGCACCTGTGAGCCCTCCTGCATCGCCTGGCGCACCACCGACGACCGGAACAGCGGAGCCATGTTCTCCTCCCGCTGGTCGACCAGGGTATCGATGGCGTCCGCGAACTCCGCCGACCGCTGCTTGAGCCGGAGAGCACCCGACTCGGCGTCGGCGAGATCGAAGTCGCTGCTGGACATGCCGGCCACAAGCTCGACGAACGACTCGAGTTCGGCGTAGTTGCTGTTGATGACCTTCTTCGCCGACCAGAAGTAGGAGTCCTCGTCGACGTGCATGTCGTAGAACGAGGTCAAGAACTCGTAGAAGACGCCGTACTCGCGGCGGTAGCGCCCCTCGAACTCGTCGAAGGCCCGCTGCTCGCCGACCTTCCCCGCCAGGACACTGTTGATCGAGCGGGCCGCCAGCAGCGCGCTGTAGGTGGCCAGATGGACCCCGGAGGAGAACACCGGGTCGACGAAGCAGGCCGCGTCGCCGACGAGCACCATGCCCGGACGCCAGAAGTTGGTGTGGTGGTAGGAGTAGTCCTTGCGCACCCGCAGCTGCCCGTACTGGCCCTCCGTGACACGGGTGGCGTCGGCCAGGTGATCCTTGATCATCGGGCACTCGTCGATGAGGTTGCGCAGCGCGCTCTCCGGGTCGCCCTGGATCTTGGCCGCGTCCTCCTGGCGGACGACCGCGCCGACGCTGGTGAGCGTGTCGCTGAGCGGGATGTACCAGAACCAACCGCTGCCGAACGCGACGCACAGGATGTTGCCGGAGTTCGGCTGCGGCAGCCGCTTGCCGTTCTCGAAGTACCCGAACAGCGCCAGGCTGCGGAAGAAGTCCGAGTACTTCCGTGAGCCGCCGACCCGCTTGTGGATGCGGCTGGTGTTGCCCGAGGCGTCCACGACGTACCGGGTCGACACCTCGTGCTCGGAGCCGTCCGGGTCGGTGTACCGCAGCCCGCTCACCCGCCCGTCGTCGCTCTCCACGACATCGGTCACCGTGCGGTTCTGACGGACCTCGACGCCCTTGCGGGCCGCGTTGTCCAGCAGGATCTTGTCGAACTTGCTCCGCTCGACCTGGTAGGCGAACGAGGTCGGTCCGGAGACCTTGGAGGAGACGGAGAAGGCGAAGTTCCACGGCGTGGTGTTCGCGCCCCACCGGAACGTGCCGCCGCGCTTCTGGGGGAAGCCCGCCGCGGCGACTTCGTCGGTGACACCGAGCAGACGGCAGATGCCGTGAATGGTGGACGGGAGGAGCGACTCGCCGATCTGATACCTCGGGAAGGTCTCCTTCTCCAGCAGCAGGACTCTGTGCCCCTGCATGGCTACCAGTGACGAGAGCGTCGACCCCGACGGGCCACCGCCCACGACCACTACGTCGAACTCCTCGTGCTGTGCTGTGCTCATTCGGCCTCCCGGAACCCACCCGATGAGTAATGCGCTGGTGACTCTGTTTCAGAGTTTCACAGG
This sequence comes from Streptomyces sp. NBC_00576, assembly GCF_036345175.1. Lineage (NCBI taxonomy): Bacteria > Bacillati > Actinomycetota > Actinomycetes > Kitasatosporales > Streptomycetaceae > Streptomyces > Streptomyces sp. NBC_00576. The sequence goes on from NZ_CP107780.1 coordinate 10,785,160, forward strand.
TGCCGAAGGCTCTGAAGACTGGACGATTTTCCTCGGGTGGACAGCCGAGAATTGCGTGCCCGTAAAAAGGAAAAGGGCGCCGCCGGGAAATTCCCGGCGGCGCCTGTGAGGCGCCGGGTGAGGCGGGGGTCAACTCACCCGGCGCCGGATCCGCCACACGCCGAAAGCGGTGAGGACCCCGCTGAGCACCAGATAGATCGCGGTCTCCAGCCACTGGAACGCCCAGTAGCGGCTGCTGGGGTGGTAGAGGACGTCGACATGCAGGTTCAGCTTGGAGAGGCACACCGCCGTGTCGCCGAACGTGCCGCCCGCCCCGCTCTTGGGCGGGCTGTCGAGGCAGCCGTTGAACTTGGCGCTGCTGAGGGTCTTGCCGTCCGCGGTGCGCAAGGGGCTCGTCTCGGCGATCCACGCGTCGGGCGCGTCCGGGATCTTCACCCCGCCGATGACGGAGCCACCGCCGAGGCTGCCGAGGTTCTGCGCCTGGTTGATGGCCTCGACCGTCATCGACAACCTGGCCTTATCCGGCGACATGAGGCTGGGCCGCACCACGTTGGGGAAGAAGAACTGGAAGGCGAGGAAGACGACGAGCGTCACGGCCATCGCCGGCAGGGTGCGGCGCAACAGGAGCCCGACGACCGTCCCGAAGGTGAAGGCAACCGCGGCGTAACCGATCGGGGCGATGTTGCGCGCTCCGAACACGAAGGCGTCGAACTGCTCCTTGACCACCTCGTCGAAGGGGCGGGCCGCCCAGGTCAACAGAGCCGCGGCCGCGCCGGTCACGAGCACGGCGGCCAGGCCCACGAGCAGGACCTTGCCGATGAGCCAGCGCGGTCGGGTGACGCTCTGGTTCCACACCATCCGGTGGGTGCCGTTCTCGAGTTCGCGGGCGATCAGGGGAGCGCCCCAGAAGGTGCCGATGAGCGCGGGGATCAGGGCGAGCCCGGTCGCCAGGAACAGCAGGGTGTTCTGGTAGGCGCTGCGGAACTGGCTCTTCGCCTGCGCGCAGTCGGCCAAACTCTCGCAGTTGGCCCGGTAGACGTCGTAGGCGTCGCGGATCTCCGAGCCGAGGTACCCCAGGTACACGGCGATGACGGCCAGCGCGCAGGCGGCGAACAACGCCTGGACGCGGAACTGACGCCAGCTCAGCCACATCATCGTGCGGCCCCCCAAGCTGCGGCCTCGGCCCGGGCGGCGGGTACGGCGGCTCTGGTCATGTAGGCGAGGACGAGTTCCTCCAGCGTGATGGACTCTGCCTGGTAGGGCAGCGCCTCGGGTGCGGTGGTGGTGCGGACGACCGCGCTGCTGTGCTTGCCGCTGTGCTCGATGGAGATCACCTCGACCCCGGTGGGCGGACGGTCGAACTCGCCGCGGGGCACGACCAGTCGGGCGTGCTCGGCCAGCAGGTCCCGGGTGTCGCCGGCGACCTGTACCCGCGAGTCGCACAGCACGATGATGTAGTCACATACCTGTTCGACGTCACCGAGAAGGTGCGAGGAGAGCACGGCGCTGGCGCCGAGCTCCAGGACGAACTCCATCAGGTTGTGCAGGAACCCCTTGCGGGCCAGGGGGTCCAGGGCCGCGGCCGGCTCGTCGAAGATCAGCAGCTCGGGACGTTTGGCCGCCGCGATGGTCAGCGCCAGCTGCGCTCGCTGACCACCCGAGAGCTGCCCCGCCTTCTGCGCGGGGTTCAGCCCCACCTGGCTGATGCGCCGCTCGGCCAGGACCGGGTCCCAGTTCGGATTCATCTTCGCGCCGAGCTTGATGTGCTCGGCCACGGTGAACGAGCCGTACACCGGCGTGTTCTGCGCGACGAACCCCACCCGGGCCAGATGCGACGCGCTGGCCGCCGGACGGGCCCCCAGCACGGTCAGGGACCCGGACGTCGGCTCGGTCAGCCCGCAGGCCAGGTGTAGCAGAGTCGATTTACCCGCCCCGTTCGGGCCGACCAGGCCGATGACACGGCCGGCGGGAACGGTGAGGTTCACGTCGCTCAGGGCCAGCTTGCCGCGGCGACCGTATTTCTTCGTCAAGCCCACTGCGTGAAGCGCGGGAGGAGAGTCTGCGTGTGGCATGTCCTCATCCTTGAATACCGCGTGCTTTTCCAGCATCAGTCCAAAGCACGGTTCCCGTTGCCGGCGGCCGTACTTTCGGCCGGTTCGCCATGGCCCTGCTGGTGGGCGAACTGCGTGCGGTACAGCTCGGCGTAGAGCCCGCCGCTGGTGAGCAGTTGGTCGTGGGTGCCGCGTTCCTGGATGCGCCCCTCGTCGATGACGAGGATCTGGTCGGCGTCCTGGATGGTGGACAGCCGGTGCGCGATGACCAGTGAGGTACGGCCGGTCAGGGCGGTCTTGAGCGCCCGCTGGATGGCCAGTTCGGACTCGGAGTCCAGGTGCGCGGTCGCCTCGTCCAGGACGACGATCGGCGGCGACTTGAGCAGGAGTCTGGCGATGGCCAGCCGCTGCTTCTCCCCGCCGGACAACCGGTAGCCGCGGTCACCGACGACCGTGTCGAGACCGTCGGGCAGCTGGGAGATCGTCGGCCAGATCCGCGCCGCGTCGCACGCCTCGACGACCTCGCGTTCGGTGGCGTCCGGACGCGCGTACATCAGGTTGGCCCGGATCGTGTCGTGGAACAGGTGCGCGTCCTGTGTGACGACGCCGACCGTGCTCTGCAAGGAGTCGAGGGTCAGTTGACGGACGTCGTGGCCGCCGATCCGCACCGTTCCGGACGTGGCGTCGTAGAGCCGCGGCACCAGATGGGTGATGGTGGTCTTGCCCGCACCGGACGGCCCGACCAACGCGGTGAGCCGCCCGGCCGGGGCGTGGAAGCTCACGTCGTTCAGGACCAGCGCGCTCGGGCCGTGTTCGGTCTTGCGCAGCGGCAGCAACTCCAGGGAGGGCAGGGACACTTCCTCGGCGTTGGGGTAACGGAAGGCCACGCTGTCGAACTCGACGTGGGGCGCCGTGGCGTGCCCGTTCCCGTTCACCGAAGCCCGGTCCGGCAGCGCGCGGGCGCCGGGCCGCTCGGTGATGAGCGGTTCGAGGTCCAGCACTTCGAAGACGCGGTCGAAGCTGACCAGCGCGGTCATGACGTCGCTCTGGATGTTCGTCAGCTGGTTGATGGGGCTGTACAGCATCAGCAGCAGCGCGACCATGGCCACCAGCGTGCCGATCTGCAACTGGCCCTCGATGACGAACCAGCCGCCGAAGCCGTAGACCAGGGCGGTGGTGATCGTGGTGAGCAGGCTGACGAGAATGAACAGCAGACGTGCGTGGACGTCCATCGAGATGGCGATGTCGCGGACGAGACTCGCCTTCTTGGCGAACTCGGCGGACTCCTGCTCGGGGCGGCCGTAGAGCTTGACGAGCATCGCGCCGGAGATGTTGAACCGCTCGGTCATCATCGAGCCCAGCTCGGCGTCGTTCTGCATGCCGCTGCGGGCCAGCCGCTCCATCCGCCGGGCGATGACCTTCCCCGGGATGAAGAACAGCGGGATCATGACCAGCGCCACCACGGTGATCGGCCACGACAGATAGAGCATCGCGCCGAGCACCAGGATCAGGGTCAGCACGGTCGACAGCGACTGCGACAGCAGCGTTGTCAGGGCATGCTCCGCGCCGACGATGTCGGTGTTGATCCGGCTGACCAGCGACCCGGTCTGTGTGCGGGTGAAGAACGCCACCGGCTGACGCTGAATGTGCGTGAACACCTTGGTGCGCAGGTCGAATATGAGCCCCTGGCCGACACGGCCGGAGAACCAGGCCTGCAGGTAGATCGCCACCACGTTCAACAGGGCGAGGCCCGCGATGAGCCCGGCGAGACCGAACACGACCGATGCCTCGCCGGGGACGATGCCGTCGTCGACGATCATCTTGAGCATCAGCGGGATCGACACCATGATCACCGAGTCGACGATCGTCGCCAGCATCACGATGGCCAGTGACCGGCGGTGGCGCATGGCGTAGGGAATGATGCGCTTGAACGTGCCGGGCTTGACCGGCTGAGGTTCCACCAACCCCTCGACGCGCAATCCGATCGTGCCCATGGTCGGGTCGTGTCCTGGGGTCACGGAGACTCTCCTCAGTGATTGTCGAGAAATTCGATGATCGCCGCGTTGAGCACGTCGGGCCGTTCGAGATACCCGAGGTGCCCGCAGCCGGAGATCTCGACGAGATCGCAGCCGGGGATGGCCTCGGCGACCTCCGTTCCCAGGTGCGGCGGAGTGATGAGGTCATCGGCGAAGGTGACGACCCGACAGGGGGCGGTCACCCGGCGCAGCGCCGGGCGGCGGTCGCCGGCGATGTCGGCCCATGCGTGCCGGGCCTGCGCCGCCCCGCCCCCGGACAACTCGAAGATGTCCAACCAGGTGGTCACGGCGGAGTCGTCATTGAGCGTCGCCGGCGAGAACATCCTGAACACCGTCGAGGCTGCCTCGTACCCGGCAGGCAGTCGCACCCCGCTCTCCACCAGAGCCGTCTCCGCCCGGGTCTGGGCCCGCCGCGCGGCGTCCGCACGGGCCCGGGTGGCCACGAGCACCGCGCACCGCACGAGCTCCGGATGGCCGATCGCCAACTCCTGCGCGATCATCGCCCCCAGCGAAGTGCCGACGATCCGGCACGGCGCCAGGTCCAGCGCCTCGATCAGGCCTCTGGTGTCGGCGGTCATGTCCAGGAGTGAGTACTTGCCGGGAGGTGCGTCGGAGGGCGGAATGCCGCGGTGGTCGAAGACGACCGTGGAATAGCCCGCCGCATGCAGCGCCGGTGTCTGATGCATCGTCCAGGCATGGCCGGCCGAGCCCGATCCCATGATCATGAGCACCGGCTCGCCCTGCCCGGAACACTCGTAGGCCAGCCGGATCCCGCCCGCAGTGACGAAGCGCGTGGTGTGTCGGCCCGCAACGTAGCCCATGCCGGATCTCCCTCCTCCTCCTCCTCGTCGTCGCAAGGCAGCGCGAATCCGCGGCCGTACCGGGTCCTGGGGCGGCTCACTATCGCACGCGGCCACGGAGGCGGCGCAGTGTGTGCGAGATGCCCGCCTGGACGCCTCCCGCGCCCCGTCCAACTGCGGTGATGCCGTCAGTTGGACAGGAGTCGATGGCGTCCAAGTACGCCTGGGCGACGGTTGATCCGCTGTGTGAGGCTGAGTCATATTGGGCCGCCGTGAGCCCCTGACGCTCATCCACGTCCCCGCGCAGTTTCCGCATCGGCCGCCTGGCTCACCCGCCGGGCCCAGGGAGGGACCCCTCTTGTCTGCTTCCGACCTTCCAACAACCCGGCCGACACCCGAGAAGATCCGCTCCTGGCTGGTCGAACGCGTCGCGTACTACGCCCAGTTGCCCGCCGAGGAGATCGACGCCGACGTCCCCCTGGCGCACTACGGGCTGGACTCGGTGTACGCCTTCGCCCTCTGCGGAGACATCGAGGACAGCCTCGGTGTCGTCGTCGAGCCCGTCCTGCTCTGGGACGTCGACACCATCACCGCGCTCACCGCCCATCTCGCCGAACCGACATCCGACTGAGGGGCCATCAGAGGGGGAGGACGATGCCTCGACAGGACCTTCGGGACCTGATGTCCGGCCAACTGGGCATCTGGTACGCCCAGCAGCTCGAACCGCAGAGCTCCGTGTACAACATCGCCGAGTACGTGGAGATCCGCGGTGACGTGGACGTCGAGCTACTCGTGTCGGCGCTGCGGTACGCCCTGGACGAGGCCGAAACCTATCGGCTGCGGTTCCGGCTGGAAGGCGGGGCGCCCGGACAGTACGTCGACGACTTGCTGGAGCACCCCGTCCACGTCGCCGACCTCAGCGCCGAGGACGACCCGCGCGCGGCGGCCGAGACGTGGATGTCGGCCGACATGGATCGCCCGGTGGACATCCTCGCCGGCCCCCTCTGCGCGCACGCCGTGTTCCGACTCGGGCCGGACCACGTCGTCTGGTACCAGCGCGCCCACCACATCGTCCTCGACGGGACCAGCCTCTCGACGTTCGCCGCCCGCGTGGCCGACGTCTACACGGCACTCGCGGCCGGACGGCAGCCCACGGACGGCGCACTGAAGCCGCTGTCCGTGCTGCTGAACGCGGACAGCTCCTATCTCCGGTCCGCGGAATACGAGCGTGACCAGCGGTTCTGGCGCGAAACGCTGGCGGACCCGCCAAACTTGGGCGGTGCGGGAGAAAGACAGGCCCGGCACCTGCCCAGGCGGCCCATGCTGCATGTGCACACGAGCGATGCGGCCGAAGCCGCCGAACTGAGAGCAGCCGCACGCCGGTTGCGCATCAGCCTCGCAGGGCTGGCCCTCTCGGCCGCTGCCCTGTACCGACAGCGCTCCACCGGCGCGCGGGACGTCGTCCTCGGCGTCCCCGTCACCGGGCGCACCACCAGGGGGGAACTCGGTGTCCCTGGCATGACCTCCAACGTGGTGCCGCTCCGGCTGGCCGTCGACAGGGGCATCACCGTCGCCGAACTCCTGCGGCGGACCTCGAGCGCGGTGTTCGATTGCCTGCGTCACCAGCGTTACCCGTACGGGAACATCCTCGCCGACCAAGGACTCGTCGGCCGCAGCTCGCTGCGCGACCTGAGCGTCAACCTGATGTTCCTGCACCGGCCACTGCGGTTCGCGGACGCCCCCGCTACCCGGACCGGCCTGTCGAGCGGCCCGATCGACGATGTCACGATCGACGTGTACGACCAGGCGGGCGGTGGCCTCCAGACGATCGTGCAGACCAACCCCGACCTGCACGCCCCGGAGTCGGGAGCCGGTGTCTCCCGGCGGTTCCGTGCGGTGCTCCGCCGACTGGCCGAGGCACCGGCCGACAAGTTCGTCGACCGGATCGACGCCCTGGACGAGGACCAGCGGCGACACGTGCTCGTGACCTGGAACCGCACCGAGACCGGCGCGAGCGATCAGACCGTCCTGAGCCTCTTCGAGGCGCACGCCGCCCGTGACCCGGACGCGGTGGCGGTGGTGTGCGGCACGTCGGGGATCACCTACCGGGAGCTGGACGCGCGGGCCGCACGGCTGGCCCGGCTGCTGCGCGGGTACGGCATCGGCCGCGAGTCGGTGGTCGCGCTGTGCCTGCCACGCGGCCCGCAGCTGCTGACGGCGATTCTGGCGGCCTGGAAGGCCGGAGCGGCGTATCTGCCGATGGACCCCGAACATCCTGCCGAGCGGGCGCGGCACACCCTCACAGAGAGCCGGGCGGCCGTGCTGGTCGCCACGGGCGAGACCCTCGACGACCTGCGCGTGGGCGATATCGCGGTCATCGACCCGGACGGCCCGGAAACGACCGCCGCCGGGGCCCAAGAGCCGCAGACACCGTCCCCGGCCCTGCTGCCCGACCAACTGGCCTACGTGATGTTCACCTCGGGATCGACCGGCGTCCCGAAAGGGGTCGCGGTCACACACAGGGGCCTGGCCAACTACGCGATGTGGGCGGCCGAGTTCTTCCGGATTCGCCCCGGGGACCGCTCGCCCCTGCACTCCTCGATGGCCTTCGACCTGGCGCTGACCGGCGTACTGGTGCCGCTGATGTGCGGCGGCACCGTGGAGATCAGCCCCGAGGGCGGCGCGGAAGGACTGGCTGCGCTGATGCGAGCACGCGCCGGTGACAGGTTCGGCCTGGTCAAGATGGTGCCAGGACACCTGCCGCTGCTCGCCGAGATGCTCACGGCCGACGAGCAGGCCTCGGCGGCGCGGCGGCTGGTGGTCGGCGGTGAGGCACTACCCGGGGCCCACGTACGGGCCTGGCGGGACAACGCGCCGGACACGGTGGTGGTCAACCACTACGGGCCGACCGAGACGGTGGTCGGCTGCTGTGTGTTCGAGATCGCCGCCGGGCAACCAGTGGGCGACCAGGTGCCGATCGGACGACCCATCGCCAACACTCGCCTGTACGCGCTGGACGACGCGCTCAATCCGGTACCCGTCGGCGTGCTGGGGGAGCTGTATGTCGCCGGCGCCGGACTGGCCCGTGGCTACGCACGACGCGCCGGACTGACCTCGGAACGATTCGTGGCCTGCCCGTTCGGGCCGGCCGGACAGCGGATGTACCGCACCGGCGATCTGGTGCGGTGGACCGCCCAGGGGCAGCTCGAGTTCGCCGGCCGGGTCGACGACCAGGTCAAGATCAGCGGATACCGGGTCGAGCCCGCGGAGATCGAGGCCGCCATCGCCCGGCACCCGACGGTGGCCAGGGTGGCGGTGGTGCCCCGGACGCAACCCGGCGGCCCTCAGCGGCTGGTGGCCTATGTGGTCCCCACCCGAGGAACGGACGTCGACGCGCGGGAACTGCGCGCTTTCACCGCACGTGCCCTGCCGGCGCACATGGTGCCCGCGACGGTGAGGGCACTGGAGACCATGCCCCTCACGGCGAACGGGAAGGTCGACCGGCGCGCGCTCCCGGCACCCGACTTCGTCACCTCCGACCGCGCGCCGCGCACCCCGCGGAAGACGATCCTGTGCGGGCTGTTCGCCGAGGTACTGGGCCTGGCACGGGTGGGCGTCGACGACGACTTCTTCGCCCTTGGCGGGCACTCGCTGCCGGCCACCCGGCTCATCAGCCGCATCCGGGCCACCCTGGGCGCCGAGGTGCCGATGAAGGCACTGTTCGCAGCGCCCACGGTGTCGGCCCTGGACGCCTGGCTGGACGAAGGAGGCCCAGTACGGCCGGCCGTGCGGCCGTCGCCGCGCCCGGACCCCCTGCCCCTCTCCCCGGCACAGCGCCGCCTGTGGTTCCTGCACTACACGGAGGGCCCGTCGGCGACCTACAACGTTCCACTGGCACTGCGGATCACCGGGCATCTGGACCGGACAGCACTCCAGGCGGCGCTGGGCGATGTGGTGGGCCGGCACCAGGTCCTGCGTACCGTCTTCCCGGACGTGGACGGGGTGCCCCACCAGCGGGTCCTCACTCCGGAAGAGGCCCGTCCACGGCTGGAGACGTCGCGGGGGAGCGGGCCCGGGCGACTGGAGGCCGCCGCGCGGTACGCCTTCGACCTCAGCCGAGAGCTGCCGCTGCGGGCCGAAGTGCTGACTGAGGGGCCGCAGGAACACGTGCTGGTGCTGGTCGTGCACCACATCGCGGGCGACGCCTGGTCGATGGGCCCGCTGGCGCGTGACCTGGCCACCGCCTACGCCGCCCGCAGCCAGGGCAGGGCACCGCACTGGCCGGACCTGCCGGTGCAGTACGCGGACTACACCCTGTGGCAGCGTCGGCTGCTGGGAGAGGAGAGCGACCCGGACAGCCTGCTCGGACGCCAGATCCGCTACTGGCAGGATCAGCTGGCCGATCTGCCGGTACGGCTGGAGCTGCCGGCCGACCGGCCGCGTCCGGCGGTGGCGTCCCACCACGGCGCCCTGCTGCCGTTCCGTCTGGAGCCGTCCCTGCACCAGGCGCTGACGCGACTCGCCCAGGAGCGGGGGGCCACCCTGTTCATGGTGTTGCACGCCGCCGTTGCGGCACTGCTGACCCGGCTGGGCGCCGGCACCGACATCCCGCTGGGCGCCCCGATCGCCGGGCGCACCGACGAGGCCCTCGACGACCTCGCCGGCTGCTTCGTCAACACGCTGGTCCTGCGGGCCGACACCTCCGGGAACCCGGCCTTCACCGACCTCCTCCAGCAGGTCCGCGGGACCGACCTGGCCGCCTACGAGCACCAGGACGTTCCCTTCGAACACCTGGTGGAGGTGATCAACCCCGAACGCTCCCCGGCACACCACCCCCTGTTCCAGGTCAGCCTCAGCCTTCAGAACGTCTCACCCCGGGCCTTCGAACTCCCCGGCCTCGACACCCGGCTGGAGCCGGTCGGCACCGGCACCGCCCGCTTCGATCTGATGATCAACCTCACCGACAGCCACTCCCCGAGCGGGGCACCGGCCGGCGTGGAAGGAATGGTCGAGTACGCGACAGACCTCTTGGACGCCGGTACGGTCCAGACCCTCCTGGACCGGCTCGTCCGCCTGCTGGAGCAGGTGGCCGACGACCCCGGCCGGCACCTGAACGACCTGGATCTGCTGACCGCCGACGAGCGGCACCGGTTGTCGGCCCAAGTCGACACCCCTGCCGCCGAGATACCCGAAGCGACGCTGCCGGAGCTGTTCGAGGCGCAGGTGGCGAGGACACCGCAGGCGGTCGCCGTCTCGATGGGTGACGTGGCCTTGTCGTATGCGGAGTTGGAAGCCCGTGCTGATCGGCTGGCGCGTGGTCTGGCCGGGCGGGGAGTGGGCCCGGAGTCGGTCGTCGGTGTGTTCATGGCGCGGTCGGTCGATGTGGTGGTGGCGATGGTGGCGGTGGGGAAGGCGGGTGGTGCGTATCTGCCGCTGGACCCGGACTATCCGGCCGAGCGGGTCGCGTTCGTGCTGGCGGACGCGGGTGCGAGGTGTGTCGTCACGACGGCGGAGTACGCGTCGAGCCTGCCGGAGGGCGTGACGGCCGTCGTGGTCGACGGCGCGGAGATCGAGTCGACGACCGGCTTGGACCGGCTTGCTCCGTTGCTGCCGTCCCACCCGGCGTATGTGATCTACACGTCGGGCTCCACCGGACGGCCCAAGGGTGTGCTGGTGCCGCACCGGAACGTGGTGGCGTTGTTCGCCGCTGCCCGGGAGGTGCTGGACTTCGGTGCGGGTGATGTGTGGAGCTGGTTCCACTCGCTGGCTTTCGACTTCTCCGTTTGGGAGTTGTGGGGTGCGTTGCTGCATGGCGGGCGGGTGGTGGTGGTGCCGTTCGAGGTGTCGCGGTCGCCGGGGGAGTTCGCGGAGCTGTTGGAGCGCGAGCGGGTGACGGTGCTGAGTCAGACGCCTTCGGCGTTCTACCAGCTGATGGAGGCTCAGTCGCACCGTGCCGGTGCGCTGCACGACCTGCGGGTGGTGGTGTTCGGCGGTGAGGCGCTGGAGCCGGCGCGGCTGGCCGGCTGGTGGGAGCGGTTGGGCGGGGCCGGGCCCCGGCTGGTGAACATGTACGGCATCACCGAGACCACGGTGCATGTCACGCACCACGATCTCGGGCCGGACGAGAGCACGGACGGCAGTGTGATCGGGCGGGGTCTGCCGGGGCTGTCGGTGTATGTGCTGGATGAGTGGCTGCGGCCGGTCCCGGTGGGCGTGACCGGTGAGTTGTATGTGGCCGGGGCGCAGGTCGCGCGGGGCTACATGGGCCGCCCGGGGCTGACCGGTGAGCGGTTCGTCGGGTGTCCGTTCGGTGTGGCGGGGGGCCGGATGTACCGGTCGGGTGACCGGGCCCGGTGGGCTGCGGACGGTCGGCTGGTGTTCGCGGGGCGTGCGGATGAGCAGGTGAAGATCCGTGGGTTCCGGATCGAGCCGGGTGAGGTGTCGGCCGTGCTGGCGGCGCACCCGGACGTGGTCCAGGCCGCGGTGATCGCGCGCGACGACGCCCTGGGCGGAACGCGGTTGATCGGCTACGTCGTGCCCGCCGACGGCTGCGACGGTGTCCTGGACGCGGTGCGCGGGTTCGCGGTGGAGCGGTTGCCGTCGTACATGGTGCCCTCGGCGTTCGTGGAGCTCGAGACCCTGCCCTTGACGGTCAACGGCAAGCTGGACCGCAGGGCGCTGCCGGAGCCGGACCACGCCGGCGCGGGTGCCGGACGCGCCCCGGTCACGGCTCAGGAAGAGCTGCTGTGCCAGGCGTTCGCCGAGGTGCTGGGGCTGCCGGTGGTCGGGGTCGACGACGACTTCTTCGCCCTCGGCGGGCACTCCCTGCTCGCGACCCGGCTCATCGCCCGCATCCGTGCCTCACTGCGTGAAGAACTGCCGATCGAGGAACTGTTCGCGACTCCTACACCGGCCGCACTCGCGGCCTGGCTCGCCGAGCACGGCGGCCGAACCAGGAGCACCAGGCCGGCGCTGCGCCCGATGCGCTGAAGGAAAGGGGTTCACATGATTCCCGCGTCGTTCGCTCAGCGACGGCTGTGGCTGCAGTGGCGGATCGAGGGGCCCAGCGCCACCTACAACAGTCCCACGATTCTGCGGCTGACCGGACAACTGGACCGGCGGGCACTCGACTCCGCGCTGCGTGACGTCATCACCCGGCACGAAGCGCTGCGCACCGTCTTCCCCGAGACGGACGGCGAGCCCCACCAGCAGATCGTCCCCGTCGTGGACCTGGACTGGGAACTGCCCGTGGTCGAGGTGACCGGCGACGACCGTCCGGCGCACCAGGGGCTGTACACCCTCGACGAACTGCGCTGGGACGAACCGGTCCTGGACCTGCCGACCGCCGAGGCAACCGGCGACCTGCCGGCGGACCGGATCGACGCGGGGGACCTGCCCGGCGCGGTCGCGCGTGCGGCCGCCTACGGGTTCGACCTGTCCACGGAGATCCCGATACGGGCGTGGCTGTTCGCCGTCGCTCCCGACGAGCACGTGCTCGTGACAGTCGTCCACCACATCGCGACCGATGGCTGGTCGATCGCCGCGTTCACCCGCGACCTGTCGACCGCGTACACCGCCCGCAGCCGGGGGCAGGCCCCGGACTGGGCCCCGCTGCCGGTGCAGTACGCCGACTACACCCTGTGGCAGCGAGAACTCCTCGGCGACCGGGACGATCCCGGCAGCGTCCTCTCTCGTCAGATCGCCTACTGGCGGGATGCCCTGGAGGGAGCCCCCGAGGAGCTGACCCTGCCGACGGACCGCTCCCGCCCCGCGGAACCTTCCCACCGCGGGCACACGGTCGCGATCGGCATGCCCGCCCGGACCCACGCCACGCTGGCCGCGGTGGCCCGCCGCCACCACGCCACTCTGCCGATGCTGTTCCAGGCTGGCCTGGCGGTGACGCTGTCGCGGCTCGGCGCCGGTGACGACATCCCGATCGGGACGCCGACCGCGGGGCGATCCGACGAGGCGCTGCACGACCTGATCGGATTCTTCGTCAACACCCTGGTGATCCGGGCGGATCTCACCGGGGACCCCACGTTCGCCGAGGTGATCGACCGTGTGCGCACCACGGCCGTGCGCGCCCTCGGCCATCAGGACGTGCCGTTCGAGCGGCTGGTCGAGGTGCTGGCCCCGGCTCGCTCTCTCGCCCGCCATCCCCTGTTCCAGGTCGCCCTCGCCCCGCTCGACGACACCACCACGCTCGACGTCCACGGCCTGCGCGGCGACGTGCTCTCGATCGGCCGTGCCTCGGCCAAGTTCGACCTGGAGGCGATGCTGGGCGAGGGCTTCGACGAGGCTGGTGCACCGGCGGGGATACGCGGCGTGGTCACGGGTGCGGCAGATCTGTTCGACGCGAGCACGGTCGAGTGGATCGCGGGGTGTCTGGTGCGCGTCCTGACGGCGATGGCAGCCGACCCGGACATGCGCGTCAGCTCGGTCGAGGTGCTGGGCGCGGACGAGCTGTTCCGGCTGGTGGAGGGGTTCAACAACACGGCGGTGCCGGTGCGGGACGCGTCGCTGCCGGACATGTTCGCGGAACGGGTGGCTGCCGATCCGGACGCGTCGGCCCTGGTGTGCGGCGGAGTCGAGATGTCGTACGCCGAACTCGACGTGCGTTCGGACCGGCTGGCCCGCGCCCTGGTGGCTTCCGGGGTCGGGCAGGAGTCGGTCGTCGCCGTGCTGATGGAACGCTCGGTGGACCTGGTGGTGGCCCTGCTCGCCGTGTTGAAGGCCGGTGGCGCCTATCTGCCGCTGGATGTGACATGGCCGGTGGCGCGGATGCGTTCCGTGATCGAGGACGCGGGCGCCCACCTGGTCGTGGTGAGCGAGACGTCGGCCGGACACGGCCTCGGTGTCGCTGAGGTGTCTGTGGATGAGGGATCGGACGAGGGCCCCCTTCCGGTCGTGGCGCAAACGGCGGCCGCGTATGTGATGTACACGTCCGGTTCGACGGGTGTGCCGAAGGGTGTGGTGGTGACGCACCGGGATGTCGTGGCGCTGGCCACGGATCGCTGTTGGGGTGCTCCGTCGCGGGTGTTGTTCCACGCGCCGCATGCCTTTGATGCCTCGTCGTATGAGTTGTGGGTCCCGCTGCTGTCCGGCGCGACGGTTGTCGTCGCGCCGGACGAGCGGGTGGATGCGGTGGTGATGCGCCGTCTGGTCGCCGATCACGAGCTGTCGCATGTGCATGTGACGGCCGGATTGCTGCGGGTGCTGGCGGATCAGGATCCGGGTTGTTTTGCGGGTGTGGGTGAGGTGTTGACGGGTGGGGATGTGGTGCCGGCGGAGTCGGTGCGTCGGGTGCTGGAGGCCAGTCCTGGTGTGATGGTGCGGCAGTTGTACGGGCCGACCGAGGTGACCTTGTGTGCCACTCAGTACGGGGTCGGGGATGCCGGTCGGGTGGACGGGGTGCTGCCGATCGGGCGGCCGTTGGACAACATGCGGGCGTATGTCCTGGATGGCGGGCTCAGTCCGGTGCCGGTGGGTGTGGCCGGGGAGCTGTATGTCGCCGGGGTTGGTGTCGCGCGGGGTTATCTCGGCCGGCCGGGGCTGACCGGTGAGCGGTTCGTGGCCTGCCCGTTCGGTGTGGCCGGTGAACGGATGTACCGCACGGGTGACTTGGTGCGCTGGGATGCGGAAGGCCGGTTGGTGTTCGTCGGGCGTGCCGACGGGCAGGTGAAGATCCGTGGGTTCCGGGTGGAGCCGGGGGAGGTGGAGGCCGTCCTGGGTGCCCATCCGGCGGTGGCCCAGGCGGTTGTCGTGGTGCGGGAGGACGTGCCCGGGGACAAGCGCCTGGTCGCCTATCTGGTGCCCGCCGAACGGGGCGAGGTCCTCGGCGTCACCGTCCGCGCATACGCCACCGAGCGGCTGCCGCAGTACATGGTTCCCTCGGCGATCGTGGAGCTGGACGGCTTCCCGCTCACGACGAACGGCAAGCTCGACCGCAAGGCGCTCCCCGCCCCCGACTACACGATCGGCGTGGGTCGGGCGCCTGCCACTGTGCGCGAGGAGATCATTTGCGCGGCCTTCGCGGATGTTCTGGGGCTGGAGAGGGTCGGCGTCGACGACGATTTCTTCGCTCTCGGTGGGCATTCGCTGTTGGCGGTGTCGTTGGTGGAGTGGTTGCGGCGGCGTGGGGTGTCGGTGTCGGTGCGGGCGTTGTTCGTGACGCCGACGCCGGCCGCGCTCGCGGCGGTGGCGGGGCTGGATTTGGTGGAGGTGCCGCCGAATCTCATTCCTGAGGGTGCCGTTGAGATCCGGCCGGAGATGTTGACGCTGGTGGAGCTGTCCGAGGTGGAGGCCGCCCGGGTGGTGGCGGCTGTGCCGGGGGGTGCGGCCAATGTGCAGGACGTGTATCCGCTGGCGCCGTTGCAGGAAGGCATCTTTTTTCATCACTTGATGGCGGGTCAGGACGGTGACGACGTCTATGTCATGCCCTTCGTCTTGAGGATGGGCTCGCGTGCCCGCTTGGACTCCTTCCTGACCGCGTTGCAGCGGGTGCTGGACCGGCATGACGTGTATCGCACGGCGATCGTGTGGGAGGGGTTGCCGGAGCCGGTTCAGGTGGTGTGGCGGCAGGCTGAGTTGCCGGTCACGGAGGTGGTCCTTGGTGCCGGCGCGGGTGACGTGGTCGGGCAGCTGTTGGCGGCCGCCGGTGGGCGTATGGAGTTGGACCGGGCGCCGTTGCTGAGGGTGCACATCGCGGCCGATCCGGGCGGTGGCGGATGGCTCGCTCTCGTGCGGATGCATCACCTCGTCCAGGACCACACGGCCCTGGAAGTGGTCCTCGAAGAGGTGAAGCTGTTGCTGGCGGGGCGGGCCGATGCGCTGCCTGCGCCGGTGCCGTTCCGTGACTTCGTGGCGCAGGCCCGGCTGGGTGTGTCCGAGGAAGCGCACCGGGAGTACTTCGCCGGACTGCTGGGTGATGTGACGGAGACCAGCGCCCCCTACGGACTGCTCGACGTTCGCGGCGACGGCACGGGGGTCACCCAGGGCCGGTTGGCCGTGGAGAGCGGCCTGGCCGTGCGTGTGCGGAAGGTGGCACGGTCGCTCGCGGTGAGCCCTGCGACGGTGTTCCACCTCGCGTGGGGTCGAGTTCTGGCGGCGGTGTCCGGGCGTGATGACGTCGTGTTCGGCACGGTGCTGCTGGGCCGGGCGAGCGTCGGGGCCGACCGTGTGCCGGGGCTGTTCATGAACACCCTTCCCGTCAGGGTCGATTCGGCCGACCGGACCGTGCGGCAGGCCCTGGCCGACATGCGCGAACAGCTCGCCGAGCTGCAGATCCACGAGCACGCGCCGCTGACACTGGCTCAGGCCGCCAGCGGCCTGCCCGGCGGTAGTCCCCTGTTCACCTCGATCTTCAACTACCGTCACCTTCAGGTGGACGTCGAACGATCAGGCACCGGGATCGAAGGCATCGATGCCGTGCTCACAAGGGATCCGACGAACTACCCCCTCGACGTTTCTCTCAACCAGAGCGCCTCCGGCTTCGAGTTCATCGTGGAGGCGACGGCACCGGTCGACCCGATGGGGGTGTGCACGCTCCTGCACACCTCGGTGGCGAACCTGGTCACGGCGTTGGAGGACACCCCGGACCTGCGGCTCGGGGCGGTGGACGTCCTCGACCCCGAGTACACGGAGTTGCTGCGGCACGTCAACGACACGGCCGCGCCCGCACCGGACGGTCTCGTGCCCGCGCTGTTCACCGCGCAGGCCACGCGTGTGGCCGAGGCGGTGGCGCTGGTGGGGTCCGGCGTGGAGCTGAGCTACGGCGAGGTCGAGGCACGCTCGAACCGGTGGGCCAGGCATCTGATCGCCTCGGGGGTGGGCCCGGAGTCGGTGGTCGCACTCGTGCTGGAGCGTTCACCGGATCTGCTGGTGGGGATTCTCGCGGTATTGAAGGCCGGTGGCGCGTATCTGCCGATCGATCCGGAACAGCCGGCCGAGCGGGTGGCGTTCATGATCGAGGATGCCGCACCGGTCCTGGTGCTGGATGAGGCCGCGATGCGGGTGGCCGTGGACGGGTACGCGGACTCGGCGGTGTCCGACGCCGACCGGATCGCTCCGTTGTTGCCCGGCCATCCGGCGTACGTGATCTACACGTCGGGCTCGACGGGACGGCCGAAGGGTGTCGTCCTCTCGCACGAGGGATTCGTGAATCTCTCGGTGAGCCATGACCGCTTCGGGGTGGGGCCGGGGAGCCGGGTGGCGCAGTTCGCGGCGATCGGGTTCGACATGTTCTGCGAGGAGTGGCTGCTCGCGCTGCTGTCGGGGGCGGCCCTGGTGATCGTTCCGGCCGACCGGAGGCTCGGCGTCGAGTTCGCGGAGTTCCTGGCGGACTCCGGGGTCACGCACGCGACGTTGCTCCCCGCTGTGGTGGCCACGATCCCGGAGGGCGCCCTCGACGACGACTTCGTCCTGGACGTGGGCGGGGAGGCGCTTCCGGCCGAGGTGGTCGCCCGATGGGCGGCCGGAAGGACGATGTTCAACAGCTACGGGCCGACCGAGACAACGGTGAACGCAGCCGTGTGGCGGTGCCGTCCCGATCTGGAAACGGCCGCTGCGGTGCCCATCGGCCGTCCCATCGCCAACACCCGCGTCCATGTGCTCGACGACGCGTTGCGGCCCGTTCCGATGGGTGTGCTGGGCGAGTTGTACGTGACGGGTACGGGCTTGGCACGCGGTTACCTGGGACGCGCGGGCCTGACCGCCGAACGGTTCGTGGCATGCCCGTTCGAGCCGGGGCGGCGGATGTACCGCACCGGCGACAGGGTGCGGTGGAACGCCGACGGGGAGCTGGTGTTCGCCGGGCGTGCGGATGATCAGGTGAAGATCCGCGGGTTCCGGATCGAGCCGGGTGAGATCGAGGCCGTGCTGGCGGCCCATCCGGGCGTGGAGCAGGCCGCGGTCGTCGTGCGGGAGGACGTACCCGGAGACCTCCGGCTGATCGGCTATGTGATCCCTGCCGAAGGCGTGAACGCCGCCGAGCTGCCTGATGGGGTGCGTGGGCTAGCGGCGCAGCGCCTGCCGTCGCACATGGTGCCGTCGGCGGTGGTGGTGCTCGACGCGTTCCCGCTGACGCCGAACGCCAAGCTGGACCGCAAGGCGCTGCCCGTGCCGGCGTACACGACGTCCGCCGGCACGGGCCGGGCCCCGGCCGACGTACGCGAGGAGACCATCTGTGCCGCGTTCGCGGACGTCCTGGGCCTGGATCGGGTCGGGGTCGATGACGACTTCTTCGCCCTGGGCGGGCACTCGCTGCTCGTCGTCTCCCTGGTGGAGCGGCTGCGGCAGCGGGGGGTATCGGTCTCGGTGCGGGCGTTGTTCGCGACCCCGACGCCCGCAGGACTGGCGTCGGCCGCGACGCCGGAGTCGGTGGTGGTGCCACCCCACCTGATTCCGCGGGACGCGCAAGAGATCACGCCGGAGATGCTGCCGCTGGTCCAGCTGACCGAGGCCGAGATCGAACGCGTGGCGGCGGCGGTGCCCGGAGGCATGCCCAACATCCAGGACGTGTATCCGCTCGCGCCCCTCCAGGAGGGCATCTTCTTCCATCACCTGATGGCGGACCGCGACGGCACCGACGTCTATGTGACGCCGACGACGCTGCGGTTCGACTCGCGCAGCCGCCTCGACGCGTTCCTCCTCGCGCTGCGGCAGGTCGTGGACCGCAACGACGTGTACCGCACGGCGATCGTGTGGGAGGGACTGCCGCAGCCTGTCCAGGTGGTGGTACGCCACGCGGAGCTGCCGGTCACCGAGGACTCGGCGGAGCGGCTGCTCGGGGCGGGTGGTGGCTGGATGGACATCGGCCGTGCTCCGCTGATGGACGTGTGCGTCGCGGCCGAGCCGGACACCGAACGGTGGCTGGCGCTCGTGCGCATCCACCACCTGGTGCAGGATCACACGGCATCGGACGTGTTGCTCGACGAGGTGCGGGTGTTCATGACCGGGCAGGCCGACCGGCTGCCCGTGCCGGTGCCGTTCCGTGAGTTCGTGGCACAGGCACGGCTGGGGATGCCGCGCGAGGAACACGAGCGGTACTTCGCCGAACTCCTCGGAGACGTCACCGAGTCCACCGCGCCCTACGGCCTCATGGACGTGCTCGGCGACGGCGGTGCGGCACAGGCGGGCCGGCTGCCCGTCGACGGCGACCTGGCCCGCCGCGTGTGGGAGGTGGCGCGTTCGCTGGGCGTCAGCCCGGCGACGGTGTTTCACCTGGCATGGGCGCGCGTGCTCGGAACCCTCTCCGGCCGTGGAGACGTCGTGTTCGGCACGGTGATGTTCGGACGGATGAACTCCGGCGAGGCCGCGGACCGGGTGACGGGTCTGTTCATCAACACCCTTCCGGTGCGCGTGAACCTGGCCGAACACAGTGTGGGCGAGGCGCTGACCGGACTGCGCGGCCAGCTCGCGGAACTGCTCGTGCACGAACACGCGTCACTGGCGCTGGCGCAGAGGGCCGCCGGCCTGTCCGATGGCGGACCGCTGTTCACCTCGCTCTTCAACTATCGGCACGTCAAGGCCTCGGACGCCGGCCAGGCGGAGCTGGACGGAGTAGAGGTACTTTCCGTTCACGATCACACCAACTACCCCCTCACCGTTTCGGTGGACCAGAGCGCGACCGGCTTCGAACTGGTCGTCGAGGCTGTGGCGCAGGTCGATCCGACGGAGGTGTGCGGGCTGCTGCACACCTGCCTGGGGAACCTGGTCGAGGCGCTGGCGGACTCCCCGGACGCCCCCCTCCACGCGATCGACGTCCTGGACGCCGAGTACGCCGAACTGCTGTCCCGGAGCGGCGACATGGCCGCCCCGGTGCCGGACGGAGTGGTGCCGGATCTGTTCGCGGCCCAGGCGTTACGGACGCCGGACGCGATCGCGTTGGTGGGCACTGACAGCCGGCTGAGTTACGGCGAGGTGGATGCGTGGGCGAATCGTCTGGCGCGGAAGCTGGTCGTGTCGGGGGTGGGTCCGGAGTCGGTGGTGGCTTTGGTGTTGGAGCGGTCGCCGGAGTTGGTGGTGGCGGTTCTGGCGGTGCTGAAGGCGGGTGGTGCGTACTTGCCGATCGATCCGGGGCAGCCGGTTGAGCGGATCCGGTCGGTGATCGAGGATGCCGGGTCGGTGTTGGTGGTGGACAGTCCGGAGTTCCTTGCGGAGGTCGACGGTTATGACGAGGGTCCGGTGTCGGACGTGGACCGGCTTGCTCCGTTGCTGCCGTCCCACCCGGCGTATGTGATCTACACGTCGGGCTCCACCGGACGGCCCAAGGGTGTGCTGGTGCCGCACCGGAACGTGGTGGCGTTGTTCGCCGCTGCCCGGGAGGTGCTGGACTTCGGTGCGGGTGATGTGTGGAGCTGGTTCCACTCGCTGGCTTTCGACTTCTCCGTTTGGGAGTTGTGGGGTGCGTTGCTGCATGGCGGGCGGGTGGTGGTGGTGCCGTTCGAGGTGTCGCGGTCGCCGGGGGAGTTCGCGGAGCTGTTGGAGCGCGAGCGGGTGACGGTGCTGAGTCAGACGCCTTCGGCGTTCTACCAGCTGATGGAGGCTCAGTCGCACCGTGCCGGTGCGCTGCACGACCTGCGGGTGGTGGTGTTCGGCGGTGAGGCGCTGGAGCCGGCGCGGCTGGCCGGCTGGTGGGAGCGGTTGGGCGGGGCCGGGCCCCGGCTGGTGAACATGTACGGCATCACCGAGACCACGGTGCATGTCACGCACCACGATCTCGGGCCGGACGAGAGCACGGACGGCAGTGTGATCGGGCGGGGTCTGCCGGGGCTGTCGGTGTATGTGCTGGATGAGTGGCTGCGGCCGGTCCCGGTGGGCGTGACCGGTGAGTTGTATGTGGCCGGGGCGCAGGTCGCGCGGGGCTACATGGGCCGCCCGGGGCTGACCGGTGAGCGGTTCGTCGGGTGTCCGTTCGGTGTGGCGGGGGGCCGGATGTACCGGTCGGGTGACCGGGCCCGGTGGGCTGCGGACGGTCGGCTGGTGTTCGCGGGGCGTGCGGATGAGCAGGTGAAGATCCGTGGGTTCCGGATCGAGCCGGGTGAGGTGTCGGCCGTGCTGGCGGCGCACCCGGACGTGGTCCAGGCCGCGGTGATCGCGCGCGACGACGCCCTGGGCGGAACGCGGTTGATCGGCTACGTCGTGCCCGCCGACGGCTGCGACGGTGTCCTGGACGCGGTGCGCGGGTTCGCGGTGGAGCGGTTGCCGTCGTACATGGTGCCCTCGGCGTTCGTGGAGCTCGAGACCCTGCCCTTGACGGTCAACGGCAAGCTGGACCGCAGGGCGCTGCCGGAGCCGGACCACGCCGGCGCGGGTGCCGGACGCGCCCCGGTCACGGCTCAGGAAGAGCTGCTGTGCCAGGCGTTCGCCGAGGTGCTGGGGCTGCCGGTGGTCGGGGTCGACGACGACTTCTTCGCCCTCGGCGGGCACTCGCTCCTGGCGGTGTCCCTGGTGGAGTGGCTGCGGCAACGCGGCGTGTCGGTCTCGGTGCGGGCCCTGTTCGCGTCCGCGACCCCGGCCCGCCTGGCCGCGGTGGCCGGGCCCGACCGGGTCGAGGTGCCGCCCGGCCGGATCCCCGACAACGCCACAGAGATCACACCGGAGATGCTCCCCCTCGTCGAGCTGACCGATGAGGAGCTGGCCCGCGTGGTGGTGGCCGTTCCGGGGGGCGTGCCCAACATCCAGGACGTGTATCCGCTGGCGCCGCTGCAGGAAGGCATCTTCTTCCACCACCTGTTGGCCGACCGGGACGGCACGGACGTCTACGCGACACCGATCATGCTCACCATCGCCTCCCGGCAGAGACTTGAGGACTTCCTCGCGGCGCTGCAGCAGATGGTGGACCGGAACGACATCTACCGCACCGCGATCCTGTGGGAAGGGTTGCGCGAACCGGTGCAGGTGGTCGTACGCCATGCCGATCTGCCGGTCGAGGAGATCGCCCTCGACCCCGACGGACCCGAGGCCGCCGATCAGCTTCTGTCGGCGGGCGAGTCCGCCATCGACGTGACACGAGCGCCGTTGCTGCGGGTGCGTGTGACGGCGGCCTCGGACGGCGGATGGATGGTGCTGCTGCGCATCCACCACCTGGTCCAGGACCACACCACCTTCGACGTGGTGCTCGACGAGGTCCGCGCGTTCATGAACGGGCAGGGGGAGCGGCTGCCCGCGCCAGTGCCGTTCCGCGAGTTCGTGGCCCGGGCACGGTTCGGGGTTTCGCGGGAGGAGCACGAGCGCTACTTCACCGACCTGCTGGGCGACGTCACCCAGACCACGGCCCCGTACGGCCTCATGGACGTCTACGGTGACGGCACGGATGCCGCACAGGTCCGGCTGCGGATGGACGAGGCCCTGACCCGGCGAGTCCGGAACCTGGCGCGGTCGCTCGGCGTGAGCCCGGCGACGCTGTTCCACGTGGCGTGGGCACGGGTGCTCGGCACACTGTCGGGCCGCGACGACGTCGTGTTCGGTACGATCCTGTTCGGACGGATGAACGCCGGCGCCGGCGCCGACCGTGCTCCGGGCCTCTTCATCAACACCCTGCCGGTGCGGCTGCGTCTGGCCGCCAAGAGCGCGGCCGACGTCCTCACGGACATGCGCCACCAGCTCGCTCAGCTGATGGTCCACGAACATGCCTCGCTCGCCCTGGCACAGCGGGCCAGCGAGGTGCCCGGCTCCAGCCCGCTGTTCACCTCGCTGTTCAACTACCGGCACAACCTGCCCGCCGAGCGGCATCCCGGCGCCGGCCTCGACGGCGTGAGCGTCGTGATGCACCGGGAGTACTCGAACTACCCGGTGGTCGTGTCCGTCGACGATGACGGCACAGACTTCGAGGTGGAAGTGGAGGCCGTCGCCCCGGTCGATCCCTCGGGGGCGGGCACGCTGCTGCTCACCTGTCTGGAGGGCCTGTCGACGGCCCTGGAACACGCTCCGGACACCCCCCTGACAGCGATTGACGTGCTCGGCCCGGCCGAGCTCACACGGATCCTGGCGGGATGGAACGACACGGCGGCACCCGCGCCGGAAGTGCCGGTGCCCCAGGCCTTCGCCGCCCGCGTGGCGGCGGATCCGGACGCGGTGGCCGTCGTGGGGGACGGCGTGGAACTCACCTACCGGGATCTCGACGTGCGTTCGGACCGGCTGGCCCGCGCCCTGGTGGCTTCCGGGGTCGGGCAGGAGTCGGTCGTCGCCGTGCTGATGGAACGCTCGGTGGACCTGGTGGTGGCCCTGCTCGCCGTGTTGAAGGCCGGTGGCGCCTATCTGCCGCTGGATGTGACATGGCCGGTGGCGCGGATGCGTTCCGTGATCGAGGACGCGGGCGCCCACCTGGTCGTGGTGAGCGAGACGTCGGCCGGACACGGCCTCGGTGTCGCTGAGGTGTCTGTGGATGAGGGATCGGACGAGGGCCCCCTTCCGGTCGTGGCGCAAACGGCGGCCGCGTATGTGATGTACACGTCCGGTTCGACGGGTGTGCCGAAGGGTGTGGTGGTGACGCACCGGGATGTCGTGGCGCTGGCCACGGATCGCTGTTGGGGTGCTCCGTCGCGGGTGTTGTTCCACGCGCCGCATGCCTTTGATGCCTCGTCGTATGAGTTGTGGGTCCCGCTGCTGTCCGGCGCGACGGTTGTCGTCGCGCCGGACGAGCGGGTGGATGCGGTGGTGATGCGCCGTCTGGTCGCCGATCACGAGCTGTCGCATGTGCATGTGACGGCCGGATTGCTGCGGGTGCTGGCGGATCAGGATCCGGGTTGTTTTGCGGGTGTGGGTGAGGTGTTGACGGGTGGGGATGTGGTGCCGGCGGAGTCGGTGCGTCGGGTGCTGGAGGCCAGTCCTGGTGTGATGGTGCGGCAGTTGTACGGGCCGACCGAGGTGACCTTGTGTGCCACTCAGTACGGGGTCGGGGATGCCGGTCGGGTGGACGGGGTGCTGCCGATCGGGCGGCCGTTGGACAACATGCGGGCGTATGTCCTGGATGGCGGGCTCAGTCCGGTGCCGGTGGGTGTGGCCGGGGAGCTGTATGTCGCCGGGGTTGGTGTCGCGCGGGGTTATCTCGGCCGGCCGGGGCTGACCGGTGAGCGGTTCGTGGCCTGCCCGTTCGGTGTGGCCGGTGAACGGATGTACCGCACGGGTGACTTGGTGCGCTGGGATGCGGAAGGCCGGTTGGTGTTCGTCGGGCGTGCCGACGGGCAGGTGAAGATCCGTGGGTTCCGGGTGGAGCCGGGGGAGGTGGAGGCCGTCCTGGGTGCCCATCCGGCGGTGGCCCAGGCGGTTGTCGTGGTGCGGGAGGACGTGCCCGGGGACAAGCGCCTGGTCGCCTATCTGGTGCCGCACGAGGTGGGTGCGGCTCTCGAGGGTGTGGTCCGGGAGTATGCCCTCGGGCGGCTGCCGCAGTACATGCTGCCGTCGGCGTTGGTGGAGCTGGACGCTCTGCCACTGACGGTCAACGGCAAGCTCGACCGCAGAGCTCTGCCTGTGCCGCAGTACACCGCCGGCGTGGGTCGGACGCCCGCGAACGCCCGGGAAGAGCTGCTGTGCCAAGTGTTCGCTGAGGCTCTGGGACTGCCCACGGTCGGAGTGGACGACGACTTCTTCCTGCTCGGCGGGCACTCGCTGCTGGCCATGCGGTTGGTGAGCCGGATCCGTGCGGTGCTGGGTTTGGAAGTGCCGCTGCGGGCGCTGTTCGAGGCCCGCACACCGGCGGAACTGGCGGCGTGGTCGGTCCAGGCCGCGCCCGGCCGGGCGGCGCTGGCGGCTCGGGAACGGCCGGAACGGGTTCCGCTGTCGTTCGCCCAGCAGCGCCTGTGGTTCCTGGGACAACTGGAGGGGCCCAGCCCGACGTACAACATCCCGCTGGCACTGCGCCTGGCCGGGACGCTGAACCGAGAGGCCCTCACGGCGGCACTGCGCGACGTGATCCAGCGCCATGAGGTGTTGCGCACCGTGTTCCGGACGGTCGAGGGAGACCCGTTCCAACAGGTGCTGTCGCTGGAGGAGACGGCGTTCGCCCTGGACGTCGTCCAGGTGTCCGCCGAGGACGTGGCCGACCGGGTGGCGCAGGCCGCCGGGTACGCGTTCGATCTCGCCGTCGAGGCCCCGCTGCGCGCGGCGTTGTTCGCGGTGGCGCCGGACGAGCACGTGCTGGTGCTGGTCGTGCACCACATCGCGGCCGACGGCTGGTCGATGGAACCGCTGGCGCACGACGTGTCGGCGGCGTACGCGGCGCGGTTGGAGGGCGAGGCCCCGGTCTGGGCTCCGCTGCCGGTGCAGTACGCCGACTACGCGTTGTGGCAACGAGAGCTGCTGGGTGACGAGGAGGATCCGGAGAGCCTGCTGTCGCGTCAGGTCGCGCACTGGCGGAACACCCTGGCGGGCGCACCCGAAGAACTGGACCTGCCGGTCGACCGGCCCCGCCCTGCGGAGACCTCACGCCTCGGGCGGCTCGCCAGGGTGGAGATCCCTGCCGAACTGCACCGGCGACTGCTGGAGGTGGCACGGGCCGAGGGTGTGACGGTGTTCATGGTGCTCCAGGCCGCGCTGGCGGTGACGTTGTCGCGCCTGGGGGCCGGCACGGACATCCCCATCGGCGTGGCGGTGGCGGGCCGTACCGATCGCGCGTTGGAGGACCTGGTCGGGTTCTTCGTGAACACCCTCGTCATGCGCACCGACCTCTCCGGTGACCCCAGCCTCACCGAGGTGCTGGAGCGGGTGCGCGAGACGTCCCTGGCGGCGTTCACACACCAGGACGTGCCGTTCGAGAAACTGGTCGAGGAACTGGCCCCGGCCCGGTCCCTCGCACGTCATCCGCTGTTCCAGGTGATGATGACCCTGCAGAACACCGGCCGGGTCGCGGGAGCGCCGGAGGTGGCCCTGCCCGGCCTGCGGACCGGCGCACTGGGCACCGACGTCACGGCGCTCGAGTTCGACCTCGACCTGAGCCTCGCCGAGACCTTCGACGAGGCCGGCGATCCGGCGGGGATCAACGGCTCGCTCATGGCCTCCGCCGACCTGTTCGACCAGGACACCGCCGAACGGCTGGCGGATCGACTGGTGCGGGTAGTGCGGACGATGGGCGCAGAACCCGCCACCCGGATCACCGAGGTCGATGTGCTCGGCCCGGAGGAACGCCGACGGTTGCTCACGGAGTGGAACGACACGTCGGTGCCCCTGCCGGACATCTCCGTGCCCGAGGCGTTCGCCCGGCTGACGGCGGCCGATCCCGGTGCCCTCGCGGTGCGGTCCGATGGCGTCCGGCTCGACTATGCGGAACTGGAGGTGCGGGCCGATGAGTTGGCGCGGGTGCTGGTCGCGTCGGGCGTGGGGCAGGAGTCGGTCGTCGCCGTGGTCATGGAGCGGTCGGTGGACCTGGTGGTGGCCCTGCTCGCCGTGTTGAAGGCCGGTGGTGTGTATCTGCCGCTGGATGTGGGTTGGCCGGTGGCGCGGATGCGTGGGGTGGTCGAGGACGCCGGTGTGCGGTGGGTTGTCACGCATGGGGATGCGGCTGGGCATGAGTTCGTCCGGACGACGGACCTGGGTGTGGTGTGGGTCGATGGGGTTGCGCAGGCGGCGGAGGTGGCGCTGCCCACTGTGGAGCCTGATGCGGCCGCGTATGTGATGTACACGTCCGGTTCGACGGGTGTGCCGAAGGGTGTGGTGGTGACGCACCGGGATGTCGTGGCGCTGGCCACGGATCGCTGTTGGGGTGCTCCGTCGCGGGTGTTGTTCCACGCGCCGCATGCCTTTGATGCCTCGTCGTATGAGTTGTGGGTCCCGCTGCTGTCCGGCGCGACGGTTGTCGTCGCGCCGGACGAGCGGGTGGATGCGGTGGTGATGCGCCGTCTGGTCGCCGATCACGAGCTGTCGCATGTGCATGTGACGGCCGGATTGCTGCGGGTGCTGGCGGATCAGGATCCGGGTTGTTTTGCGGGTGTGGGTGAGGTGTTGACGGGTGGGGATGTGGTGCCGGCGGAGTCGGTGCGTCGGGTGCTGGAGGCCAGTCCTGGTGTGATGGTGCGGCAGTTGTACGGGCCGACCGAGGTGACCTTGTGTGCCACTCAGTACGGGGTCGGGGATGCCGGTCGGGTGGACGGGGTGCTGCCGATCGGGCGGCCGTTGGACAACATGCGGGCGTATGTCCTGGATGGCGGGCTCAGTCCGGTGCCGGTGGGTGTGGCCGGGGAGCTGTATGTCGCCGGGGTTGGTGTCGCGCGGGGTTATCTCGGCCGGCCGGGGCTGACCGGTGAGCGGTTCGTGGCCTGCCCGTTCGGTGTGGCCGGTGAACGGATGTACCGCACGGGTGACTTGGTGCGCTGGGATGCGGAAGGCCGGTTGGTGTTCGTCGGGCGTGCCGACGGGCAGGTGAAGATCCGTGGGTTCCGGGTGGAGCCGGGGGAGGTGGAGGCCGTCCTGGGTGCCCATCCGGCGGTGGCCCAGGCGGTTGTCGTGGTGCGGGAGGACGTGCCCGGGGACAAGCGCCTGGTCGCCTATCTGGTGCCCGCCGAACGGGGCGAGGTCCTCGGCGTCACCGTCCGCGCATACGCCACCGAGCGGCTGCCGCAGTACATGGTTCCCTCGGCGATCGTGGAGCTGGACGGCTTCCCGCTCACGACGAACGGCAAGCTCGACCGCAAGGCGCTCCCCGCCCCCGACTACACGATCGGCGTGGGTCGGGCGCCTGCCACTGTGCGCGAGGAGATCATTTGCGCGGCCTTCGCGGATGTTCTGGGGCTGGAGAGGGTCGGCGTCGACGACGATTTCTTCGCTCTCGGTGGGCATTCGCTGTTGGCGGTGTCGTTGGTGGAGTGGTTGCGGCGGCGTGGGGTGTCGGTGTCGGTGCGGGCGTTGTTCGTGACGCCGACGCCGGCCGCGCTCGCGGCGGTGGCGGGGCTGGATTTGGTGGAGGTGCCGCCGAATCTCATTCCTGAGGGTGCCGTTGAGATCCGGCCGGAGATGTTGACGCTGGTGGAGCTGTCCGAGGTGGAGGCCGCCCGGGTGGTGGCGGCTGTGCCGGGGGGTGCGGCCAATGTGCAGGACGTGTATCCGCTGGCGCCGTTGCAGGAAGGCATCTTTTTTCATCACTTGATGGCGGGTCAGGACGGTGACGACGTCTATGTCATGCCCTTCGTCTTGAGGATGGGCTCGCGTGCCCGCTTGGACTCCTTCCTGACCGCGTTGCAGCGGGTGCTGGACCGGCATGACGTGTATCGCACGGCGATCGTGTGGGAGGGGTTGCCGGAGCCGGTTCAGGTGGTGTGGCGGCAGGCTGAGTTGCCGGTCACGGAGGTGGTCCTTGGTGCCGGCGCGGGTGACGTGGTCGGGCAGCTGTTGGCGGCCGCCGGTGGGCGTATGGAGTTGGACCGGGCGCCGTTGCTGAGGGTGCACATCGCGGCCGATCCGGGCGGTGGCGGATGGCTCGCTCTCGTGCGGATGCATCACCTCGTCCAGGACCACACGGCCCTGGAAGTGGTCCTCGAAGAGGTGAAGCTGTTGCTGGCGGGGCGGGCCGATGCGCTGCCTGCGCCGGTGCCGTTCCGTGACTTCGTGGCGCAGGCCCGGCTGGGTGTGTCCGAGGAAGCGCACCGGGAGTACTTCGCCGGACTGCTGGGTGATGTGACGGAGACCAGCGCCCCCTACGGACTGCTCGACGTTCGCGGCGACGGCACGGAGCTGGCGCAGGCCAGGCTGCGGGTGGAGGACGAGTTGACGCGGCGGGTTCAGGCTCTGGCACGCTCGCGCGGGGTCAGCCCCGCGACGATCTTCCATCTGGCGTGGGCCCGGATGCTGGCGGCGGTGTCCGGGCGTGATGACGTCGTGTTCGGCACGGTGCTGCTGGGCCGGGCGAGCGTCGGGGCCGACCGTGTGCCGGGGCTGTTCATGAACACCCTTCCCGTCAGGGTCGATTCGGCCGAGCAGACGGTGGGGCGGGCGCTGACGGACCTGCGTGACCAGCTCGCCGACCTGCTGGCGCACGAGCACGCGCCGCTGACACTGGCTCAGGCCGCCAGCGGCCTGCCTGCCGGTGCCCCCCTGTTCACCGCGCTGTTCAACTACCGGCACGGCAAGCCGGTCGTCCACGAGCCGGACGACGTGCTCGCGGACGTCACGACGCTCTTCACGCAGGAACGCAACAACTACCCGCTGGGCGTCTCGATCGACGACGACGGCGAGACGTTCGGCATTACCGTCGACGCCGTGTGTCCGGTGGACGCCGACGAAGTCGCCGCGCTGCTGCAGACGACCCTCGCCAACCTCGCCACCGCGCTGGAGGACGGTTCCGACCTCCCGCTGACGTCGGTGGACGTGCCCGGCGCGGCGGATCGGATCCCCGACGTGGACGGGGCCGCCTCCTCGGCCGGCGGGCGGGCCGTGCTCGTACCGGAGGCGGGCGGGGCGTGGACGGTGGGCTCCGGTCGCGCTCCCGCCACCGCCCACGAGGAACTGCTCCGCCAAGCGTTCGCCCACGTGCTGGGCCGGGAACGGGTCGGTCCCGACGACGACTTCTTCGCGCTCGGCGGGAATTCCCTGCTGGCGACCAGGCTGGTCAGCCGGATGCGGTCGGCGCTCGGCATGGAGGTGTCGATCCGGGCGCTGTTCGAGACGCTGACCCCGGCCCGTCTGGCCGCACGACTGCGCCCAGTCGCCCCCGGCCGCGTGGCCCTCACCGCGCGGGAACGCCCGGAGCGGCCACCGCTGTCCTTCGCACAGCGCCGGTTGTGGTTCATCGGGCAGCTCGAGGGCTCCAGCGCCAGCTACAGCAATACCACCGCCCTCCGGCTGCGCGGGGCGCTGGACCGGGAGGCGATGAGCGCGGCGCTCCGGGACGTGATCGGCCGCCACGAGGTGCTGCGGACGGTGCTCCCGGCCGAGGACGGCGAGCCCTACCAGCGGATCCTGCGGGCCGACGAGGTCGACTTCGAGCTAACTACCCTCGACGTCGCGGCAGGGGAGGCCGCCGCCGAGATCGACCGCGTAGCGGGATACGCCTTCGACCTCGCCACGGAGATCCCCCTCCGGGCATGGCTGCTCGCCCTGGCGCCGGACGAGCATGTCCTCGTGCTGGCGGTGCACCACATCGCGACCGACGGGTGGTCGATCGCGTCGCTGGCACAGGACATGTCGGTCGCGTACACGGCACGCCTGGAGGGCCGGGCACCGGACTGGACGCCGCTGCCGGTGCAGTACGCCGACTACGCCCTGTGGCAGCGGGAACTCCTCGGCGACGCGGGCGACCCGGACAGCGTCCAGGCCCGACAGCTGGCGTTCTGGCGGGAGACCCTGGCGGGCGCCCCCGACGAGACGACCCTGCCGACGGACCGAGCGCGTCCCGCGGTGGCGACGCGCCGGGGAGATGAGACCCCGGTGGAACTCTCCGCGGACCTGCACCGGCGCATCACAGAACTGGCCGCCACCGAGCAGGTCACCGTCTTCATGGTGCTCCAGGCAGGCCTCGCGGCACTGCTGAGCAGGCTCGGCGCGGGCACCGACATCCCGATCGGCACCGCACTGGCCGGCCGCACCGACGACGCCCTCGACGATCTGATCGGCTTCTTCGTCAACATGCTCGTGCTCCGCACCGACGTGTCGGGCGACCCGAGCTTCGCCGAGCTGCTGCGGCGCGTACGCGACACCGACCTGGCGGCCTACGCACACCAGGACCTGCCCTTCGACCACGTGGTGGAGAAGCTCGTCCCCGAACGCTCCCTGGCACGGCAGCCGCTGTTCCAGGTGGCACTTGATGTGCAGAACGTCCCGGAGGCCGGGCTGCGGCTGCCAGGACTCGAGGTGAGCGGCGAGCCGCTGGCGCACGGAGTCGCCCGGTACGACCTCGCGCTGAGCCTGTCGGAGCGCCGCGATGAGCAGGGTGCGCCGGACGGGATGTACGGCACGCTCACGACGGCCGCCGACCTGTTCGACCGGGCCACTGCCGACCGGATCGCCGGTCACCTGGTCCGGTTGCTCACCGTGGTCACCGCTGCCGCCGAAGTGCCCCTCAGCACGGTGGAGTTGCTGGACCCCGAGGAGTACCGGCGGATCGTGCGGGACTGGAACGACACGGCTGCTCCGGTGCCGGACGGTGTGGTGCCCGATCTGTTCGCGGCGCAGGTGGTGCGGTCGCCGGAGGCGGTGGCGTTGTCCGGTGGTGGTGTGGAGCTGTCGTATGCGGAGGTGGATGCGTGGGCGAATTGTCTGGCGCGGAAGCTGGTCGTGTCGGGGGTGGGTCCGGAGTCGGTGGTGGCTTTGGTGTTGGAGCGGTCGCCGGAGTTGGTGGTGGCGGTTCTGGCGGTGCTGAAGGCGGGTGGTGCGTACTTGCCGATCGATCCGGGGCAGCCGGTTGAGCGGATCCGGTCGGTGATCGAGGATGCCGGGCCGGTGTTGGTGGTGGACAGTCCGGAGTTCCTTGCGGAGGTCGACGGTTATGACGAGGGTCCGGTGTCGGACGTGGACCGGCTCGCTCCGTTGCTGCCGTCCCACCCGGCGTATGTGATCTACACGTCGGGGTCGACGGGACGCCCGAAGGGCGTGGTCGTCACGCACCAGGGATGCGCGGACCTGTCGGGGAGCCATGACTGGTACGGCGTGAAGGCCGGCAGCCGGGTGGCGCAGTTCGCGTCCGTAGGCTTCGACATGTTCTGCGAGGAGTGGCTGCTGGCGCTGCTGCGTGGCGCGGCGCTGGTGACCGTGCCGGCGGACCGGCGGCTGGGGGCCGAACTCGGACGGTTCCTCGTCGATCACGGAGTGACGCACGCGGCGCTGCCGCCCGCGGTGGCGGAGACGATCCCCGACGGCCTGCTGGACCCGGCGTTCGTGCTCGACGTCGGCGGCGAGGCATGCCCACCCGAGTTGGTCGAACGCTGGGCGGCGGACGGCCGCACGATGTTCAACGCCTACGGGCCGACGGAGGCGACCGTGGTCGCCACGGTGTGGCGGTGCAGCCCCGGCCTGGATGCGGGCGAGGCCGTGCCCATCGGCCGACCCGTCGCCAACACCCGCGTGTACGTGCTCGACGCCGCGCTGAAGCCCGTGCCGACGGGCGTGGTGGGTGAGCTGTACCTCGCGGGCACGGGTCTGGCACGCGGCTACCTGGGCCGTCCCGGGTTGACGGGGGAGCGCTTCGTGGCCTGCCCGTTCGAGCCGGATCGGCGGATGTACCGCAGCGGTGACCGGGCGAAGTGGAACGCCGACGGGCAGCTGGTCTTCGCGGGCCGTGTGGACGACCAGGTGAAGATCCGCGGGTTCCGGATCGAGCCTGGCGAGGTCGAGGCCGTGCTCGCGGCCCACCCTGACGTGGCTCGGACCGCGGTGACCGTACGGGAGGACACGCCCGGTGAGCCACGGCTCGTGGGCTACGTCGTTCCCGGCGACGGCGTCGACGCCGATGAACTGCCTCAGGCGGTAAGCGGATTCGCGGCGGAACGGCTGCCGTCGTACATGGTGCCGTCGGCCGTGGTGGTGCTGGACGCCGTGCCGCTGACGGTCAACGGCAAGCTGGACCGCAGGGCGCTGCCCGCTCCGGACTACACCAAGGCCGGGACCGGCCGCGTGCCCGCCACCCCACAGGAAGAACTGGTGTGCCAGGCGTTCGCCGACATCCTCGGCCTGCCCGAGATCGGGGCCGACGACCACTTCTTCGCGCTCGGTGGGCACTCCCTGCTGGCCACCCGGCTGCTCAGCCGGGTGCGTGCGGTGGCGGGCGTGGACGTGCCGCTCCGCGTGCTGTTCGCGAACCCCACACCCGCCGGTGTCGCCGAATGGCTGACGACGCACCAGGGCTCACGGAAGAAGACCAGGCCGACGCTGCGGCCGATGCGCAAGCAGGAGAAGGAGTTCTGATGATTCCGTTGTCGTTCGCGCAGCGCCGCCTGTGGTTCCTGTGGCAGTTGGGGGGACCCGCCGACACTTTCAACATTCCGCTGGCCCTGCGGCTGACCGGACAGCTGGACACCGACGCGCTCGCCGCCGCCCTAAGCGACGTGATCGACCGCCACGAGGTGCTGCGCACCGTTCTCCCGTCCTCGGGCGGTGAGCCGTACCAGCGGGTACTGCCGACCGAGGACGCGGGCTTCGAGCTGAACGTCGTCCGGGTGACGCCGGAGGACGTGCCGGACGAGGTGCGGCGCGCGAGTGCGTACGCCTTCGACCTGGCCGGCGAGATCCCGGTCCGTGCCGACCTGCTCGTGGTGAACCCGGACGAGCACGTACTGGTCCTGGTGGTGCACCACATCGCGGCCGACGGCTGGTCGATGGGACCCCTGACGCGCGACCTCTCCACCGCCTACACAGCACGGCTGGCGGGCCACGAGCCCCAGTGGGAGCCGCTGCCCGTGCAGTACGCGGACTACACCCTGTGGCAGCGGGAACTCCTCGGTGCGCATGACGACCCGGAGAGCGCCCTGTCCGAGCAGGTGGCGTACTGGCGGCGCGCCCTTGATGGCGCGCCGGAGGAACTGGAACTGCCCACCGACCGCCCACGCCCGGCACAGACCACGTCCCGTGGTCACACGGCCGAACTGGAGATCTCCGCCGACGTCCACCAGCGGCTGCTGGAGCTAGCGGGCGACCACGGGGCGACCCTGCTCATGGTGGCGCATTCCGCGCTGGCTGTGCTGCTGTCCCGGATCGGGGCGGGCGATGACCTCCCGATCGGCAGCCTGGTCGCCGGACGGACCGACGAGGGGCTCAACGACCTGGTCGGCTTCTTCGTCAACAACCTGGTGATCCGCGCCGACCTGTCGGGCGACCCGACCTTCACCGATGTGCTGCGGCAGGTGCGTGAGGCTTCCCTGGATGCCTACGAGCACCAGGACGTGCCGTTCGAGAAACTGGTCGAGGAACTTGCGCCGACCCGGTCACTGGCCCGGCACCCCCTCTTCCAGGTGATGGCAGCCGTGGAGAGCGAGGACATGACGTCCTCCGGCCGGCGCGGCGGCCCGGCCCTGGAACTGCCCGGCCTGCGGGTCGAGATGGTCTCCGACGAAGAGCAGGCGCGCGAACTCGACCTCGACCTGGTGCTGCGCGAGACCGTCGACGACGACGGGCAGCCCGCGGGGCTGCACGGCGCGCTCATCGGCGCGGCCGATCTGTTCGATGCCGCAACGGTCCAGCGGATCGCGGACATGGTGGCACGCGTCCTGGAGGCGGCCGCAGCCGACCCGTCGGCCCCCGTCCGCTCCCTGGACGTGCTCGGCCCGGCCGAGTACCGGCGGATCGTCCACGACTGGAATGCCACGGCGGAACCGGTCCCCGCTGCCCTGCTGCCGGACTTGTTTGCGGCGCAGGTGGTGCGGTTGCCGGAGGCGGTGGCGTTGTCCGGTGGTGGTGTGGAGCTGTCGTATGCGGAGGTGGATGCGTGGGCGAATTGTCTGGCGCGGAAGCTGGTCGTGTCGGGGGTGGGTCCGGAGTCGGTGGTGGCTTTGGTGTTGGAGCGGTCGCCGGAGTTGGTGGTGGCGGTTCTGGCGGTGTTGAAGGCGGGTGGTGCCTTTGTGGCGGTTGATCCGGGGCAGCCTGCGGAGCGGATTCGTTTCGTGTTGGAGGATGCGGCTCCGGTGCTGGTGGTGGACAGTCCGGAGTTCCTTGCGGAGGTCGACGGTTATGACGAGGGTCCGGTGTCGGACGTGGACCGGCTTGCTCCGTTGCTGCCGTCGCATCCGGCGTATGTGATCTTCACGTCTGGGTCGACGGGGCGGCCGAAGGGCGTGATGGTCTCGCATGAGGCGTGTGTGAGTTATGTGGCGAGTCATGACCGGTATGGGGTGGGGCCGGGGAGTCGGGTGGCGCAGTTCGCGTCGGTGGGTTTTGACGCGTTCTGTGAGGAGTGGTTGCTGGCGTTGCTGCGGGGGGCGGCGTTGGTGACGGTGCCGGGGGAGTCGCGGCTGGGTGATGAGTTGGTGCGTTTCCTGCTGGATGAGGGGGTGACGCATGCGACGTTGCCGCCGGGGGTGGCGGTGTTGATGGATGAGGGTGTGCTGGATCCGGGGTTCGTGCTGGATGTGGGTGGTGAGGTGTGTCCGCCTGGTCTGGTGGAGCGTTGGGTGGCGGGTGGTCGCACGTTGTTCAACAGTTACGGGCCGAGTGAGGCGACGGTGAATGTGACTGTGTGGCGTGCGGGGGGCCGGTCTTTGGGGTCGGGGGTGCCGGTGGGGCGTCCGGTGGCGAACATGCGGGTGTTCGTGCTGGATGACCGGCTGTGTCCGGTGCCGGTGGGTGTGGCGGGTGAGTTGTATGTGGCCGGGGTGCAGGTGGGGCGTGGTTATCTGCGTCGGCCGGTGTTGACGGGTGAGCGGTTTGTGGCGTGTCCGTTTGTGTCGGGTGAGCGGATGTATCGGACCGGGGATCGGGTGCGGTGGGACGCTGACGGTGAGTTGGTGTTCGTGGGGCGTGCGGATGATCAGGTGAAGATCCGTGGGTTCCGTATCGAGCCGGGTGAGGTGGAGGCTGTTCTGGCGGGGCACCCGGCCGTGGCCCAGGTGGCGGTGGTCGTGCGGGAGGACACGCCCGGAGACAAACGACTCACCGGCTATCTCGTGCCGCAGAAGCCGGGCACGGCCATCAGCGCCGCGGTCGCGGAACACGCGGCGGAGCGGCTGCCCGGCTACATGGTGCCGTCGGCGTTCGTGGAGCTGGACGCGCTCCCGTTGACGGCGAACGGGAAGCTCGACCGCACGGCGCTGCCGGTCCCTGAGTACGCGGGCGCGGGTGCGGGACGCGCGCCGGTGAACGCGCAGGAAGAGCTGGTGTGTCAGGCGTTCGCGGAGGTTCTCGGCCTGGACCGGCCCACGGTCGGGGTGGAGGACGACTTCTTCGCCCTCGGCGGCCATTCGCTGCTGGCGGTGTCGCTGGTGGAGTGGCTGCGACAGCACGGGCTGGCGGTCTCGGTGCGGGCGCTGTTCGTGTCCGCGACCCCGGCAGCGTTGGCGGCCGCGTCCGCACAGGAGCGGGTGGAGGTGCCGCCGAACCTGATCCCGGTGGGCGCGAGCGAGATCACGCCGGAGATGCTGCCCCTGGTCGAACTGACCCAGGAGGAGATCGCCCGGGTGGCGGCGGCGGTACCGGGCGGTGCCGCCAACATCGCGGACATCTACCCGCTGGCCCCCCTCCAGGAAGGTCTCCTCTTCCACCACCTGATGACGGACCGGGACGGCACGGACGTCTACATCACGCCCGCGGTGATCGAGTTCGACTCGCGCGACCGTCTCGACGACTTCTTCGCCGCGCTGAAGTGGATGGTGGACCGGCACGACATCTACCGCACCGCCGTCATCTCCGAGGGGCTTCGGGAGCCGGTGCAGGTCGTGGTACGCCACGCCGAACTGACGGTCGAGGAAACGATCCTCGACGCCGACGGGCCGGATCCGGTCCAGCAGATGCTGGCCGCGGCCGGCGGCCGGATGGACCTGGACCAGGTGCCGCTGATGTCCGCGCACATCGCCGCCGACCCGGGCGGCGACCGGTGGCTGGCCCTGCTCCGGATACACCACCTGCTCCAGGACCACACCACCCAGGACGTGCTGTTCGACGATCTGCGGGCGTTCCTGTCCGGGCGGGCCGACGAGTTGCCGGCGCCGGTGCCGTTCCGCGAATTCGTCGCCCAGGCACGGCTCGGGACCCCGCGGGAGGAACACGAGCGGTTCTTCGCCGAGTTGCTCGGGGACGTCACCGAGACGACCGCTCCGTACGGCCTGGTCGATGTGCACGGTGACGGCACGGGATCGGAAGAGGCCCGGCTGAGGGTCGACGACGCCCTGGCCGGTCGCATCCGTGAGGTGGCGCGCTCACTCGGAGCGAGCCCGGCGACACTGTTCCACCTGGCGTGGGCGCGTGTGCTGGGCGCTGTCTCGGGCCGCGACGACGTGGTGTTCGGCACGGTCCTGTTCGGGCGCATGAACGCCGGCGAGGGCGCGGACCGGGTGCCGGGCCTGTTCATCAACACGCTCCCCGTGCGCGTACGACTCGACCA
Source organism: Streptomyces sp. NBC_00576 (assembly GCF_036345175.1). Taxonomy (NCBI): domain Bacteria; kingdom Bacillati; phylum Actinomycetota; class Actinomycetes; order Kitasatosporales; family Streptomycetaceae; genus Streptomyces; species Streptomyces sp. NBC_00576. The sequence goes on from NZ_CP107780.1 coordinate 10,821,995, forward strand.
GCAGGACGTGGAGGAGGCGCTGACCGGCATGCGGCGTGCGCTCGCCGACCTGCTCGTGCACGAGCACGCGCCGCTGACGCTCGCCCAGGCGGCAAGCGGCCTGCCTGGCGGCAGCCCGCTGTTCACCTCGATCCTGAACTACCGGCACGCCTCCGGGCCGCGGGAAGCGCGCTCCGAGCTGAATGGGATGCAGGTGCTGTCCGCCCGCGACCTCACCAACTACCCGCTCGCTGTGGCGGTCGACGCCGACGAATCCGGCTTCACCATCACCGTGGACGCGGTGGCACCCGCCGATCCGGCACAGGTGGGCGCGCTGCTGACCACGTGCCTGGACTCCCTCACGTCTGCCCTGGCGGAGGAACCGGCCACCCCACTTCTCACGGTGGACGTGCTGGATGGGACCGAACTGTCCGCACTGGTGGACGGGTGGAACGACACCGCGGCGCCCGTGCCGGACGTATCGTTGTCCGAGGCCTTCGCGGCCCGGGTGGCGGCCGCTCCGGACGCGGTCGCGCTGGTGTGCGGCGAAGCGGAGGTCACCTACCGCGAACTGGACGCCCGTTCGAACCGGTTGGCCCGGACGCTGGTGGCGTCCGGAGTGAGACGGGAGTCGGCCGTCGCGGTGGCGATGGAACGGTCCGTCGATCTCGTCGTGGCGTTGCTGGCCGTGTCCAAAGCCGGTGGAGTGTTCGTGCCGCTGGACGCAGGATGGCCCACGGCCCGCACGCGCGCGGTGGTCGAGGACGCGGACGCCTCCCTGGTGCTGGTGCACGAGGCGACGGCCGGACTGGAGGTCGGGGTCGCGCTGGTGCCGGTCGACGCCGAGGCGGAGACCGCGGTGGACCTGCCGGGGCCGGTTCCGCCGGGCGGGGCCGCGTACGTGATGTACACATCGGGCTCGACGGGGCTGCCGAAGGGCGTGGTGGCCACGCACCGGGACGTGGTGCGGCTGGCCATGGACCGCTGCTGGGGCTCGACGCCACGGGTGCTGTTCCACGCCCCGCACGCGTTCGACGCCTCCTCGTACGAGCTGTGGGTGCCGCTGCTGTCGGGGGGCACCGTGGTGATCGCACCCCGGGAACGCATTGACGCGTCGCTGATGCGGCGACTGGCCGCCGAGCACGAGCTGACGCACGTCCATGTCACCGCGGGCCTGCTGCGGGTGCTGGCCGAGGACGACCCGGGCTGCTTCACTGGCGTGCGTGAAGTGCTGACGGGCGGGGACGTGGTGCCCGCTGAAGCGGTACGCCGGATCCTGGAGGCCAACCCGCGGGTGGTCGTGCGGCACATGTACGGGCCGACCGAGGTGACGTTGTGCGCCACCCAGTACGAGGTCGCCGACGCCGCCGAGGTCGACGCGGTGCTGCCGATCGGGCGGCCGCTGGACAACACGCGCGTCTACGTCCTGGACAACGGGCTCAACGTGGTGCCGGTGGGCGTGGCCGGAGAATTGTACGTGGCCGGGGCCGGCCTCGCGCGCGGCTATGTCAACCGCGCGCAGACGACGGCGGAGCGTTTCGTGGCGTGTCCGTTCGGACCGGGCGAACGGATGTACCGCACCGGGGACCTCGCCAGATGGACCCCGGACGGGCGGCTGGTCTTCGCCGGGCGCGCCGACGACCAGGTGAAGATCCGCGGTTTCCGGGTGGAGCCGGGCGAGGTCGAGGCGGTGCTCTCCGAGCACCCGGCCGTGGCTCAGGCGACCGTTGTCGTGCGGGAGGACACCCCCGGGAACAAGCGGCTGATCGGCTATCTCGTGCCCGTGGAAGCGGGCAGTCCGGTCGCGGCAGCGGCGCGTGCGTACGCGGCCGAACGCCTGCCCGAGTACATGGTGCCGGCGGCGTTCGTGGAGCTGGACGCCTTCCCGCTGACGGTCAACGGGAAGGTCGACCGGGCCGCGCTGCCCGTCCCCCGGTACCTGCCGGGCGCCGGACGGCTGCCGGTCGACGCCCGCGAGGAGTTGCTGTGCCAGGCCTTCGCCGAGATCCTGGGGCTGCCCACGGTCGGCGTGGACGACGACTTCTTCACGCTCGGCGGACATTCACTGCTGGTCACCCGCCTGGTGAGTCGGGTGCGCGCGCTCCTGGACGTGGAGCTGTCGATCCGGACCGTGTTCGAGGCGCCGACGCCCGGCCGTCTGGCTGCCCGGCTCGCCGAAGCCGCCGGGCCGGGACGGAAGGCTTTGGCCGCGCGCGAGCGGCCGGAGCGGCCGCCCCTGTCCTTCGCCCAGCAGCGCCTCTGGTTCCTGGGGCAGTTGGAGGGCCCGAGTCCGACGTACAACCTTCCGCTGGCACTGCGCCTGACCGGGCCGCTGGACCGGGAGGCGTTCGTGGCCGCCCTGCGCGACACGGTCGAACGCCACGAGGTGCTGCACACCGTGTTCGCGGTGGCCGAGAACGGCGAGCCCTACCAGCGGGTCCTCCCGGTGGCGGAGACGGCGTTCACGCCCGAGGTCGTGGAGGTGTCGTCCGACGATCTGACCGAGGCGATCGCGGAAGCGGCGACGTACGCCTTCGATCTGGCCGTGGAGAACCCGGTGCGCGCGACGCTGTTCGCGGTGGCACCTGACGAGCACGTGCTGGTCCTGGTGGTGCACCACATCGCGGGCGACGCCTGGTCGATGGAGCCCCTGGCGCGCGACGTGTCGGCGGCGTACGCGGCCCGCCGCGAGGGCGAGGCCCCGGTGTGGGCGCCGCTGCCCGTGCAGTACGCCGACTACGCGATGTGGCAACGAGAGCTGCTGGGCGACGAGGGCGACCCGGACAGCCTGATCGCGCGGCAGATGGGCCATTGGCGGGACGCGCTCGCAGGAGCCCCGGAGGAGCTTGAGCTGCCGTTCGACCGGCCGCGTCCCGCCGAGTTCTCCTATCGCGGTCATCTCGCCGAGGTCGAGCTTCCGGCCGAACTGCACCGGCGGCTGCGGGAGACGGCACGGGCCGAGGGCGTGACGGTCTTCATGGTGCTCCAGGCCGCGCTGGCGGTGACACTGTCGCGACTGGGCGCCGGCACCGACCTCCCGATCGGCACCGCCGTGGCCGGACGCACCGACCAGGCCTTGGACGACCTGGCCGGATTCTTCGTCAACACCCTGGTCCTGCGCACCGACCTGTCCGGCAACCCGACGTTCGCCGGGGTGCTGGAGCGGGTGCGCGACGACCTGCTGACCGCCCTGGCACACCAGGACGTGCCGTTCGAGCGGCTGGTGGAGGACCTGGCCCCGGCGCGGTCGCTGACGCGGCATCCGCTGTTCCAGGTGATGCTGACCCTGCAGAACACCGCTCGGGCCGGTGGCGGCACGTCCGCCGAGCTGCCCGGCCTGGAGACCTCGGTGCTGCCGACGGGTGCGGTGCCCGCCAAGTTCGACCTCGACGTGGCCTTCGCGGAGACCTTCGACGCGGAGGGCGCCCCGACCGGGATGCACGGCACGCTCGTCGCGGCTGCCGACCTGTTCGACCAGGACACCGCCGACCGGATCGGGACCTGGTTCACCCGGGTGCTCGACACGCTCACCCGCCGCCCCGACCTGCGTCTCAGCGCCGTCGACGTGCTGGACGAGGCCGAACTGTCCGTCCTCGTCGAGGAATGGAACGACCCGGAGCTGCCGACACCGGAGGCGACGCTGCCGGAGCTGTTCGAGGCGCAGGTGGCGAGGACACCGCAGGCGGTCGCCGTCTCGATGGGTGACGTGGCCTTGTCGTATGCGGAGTTGGAAGCCCGTGCTGATCGGCTGGCGCGTGGTCTGGCCGGGCGGGGAGTGGGCCCGGAGTCGGTCGTCGGTGTGTTCATGGCGCGGTCGGTCGATGTGGTGGTGGCGATGGTGGCGGTGGGGAAGGCGGGTGGTGCGTATCTGCCGCTGGACCCGGACTATCCGGCCGAGCGGGTCGCGTTCGTGCTGGCGGACGCGGGTGCGAGGTGTGTCGTCACGACGGCGGAGTACGCGTCGAGCCTGCCGGAGGGCGTGACGGCCGTCGTGGTCGACGGCGCGGAGATCGAGTCGACGACCGGCTTGGACCGGCTTGCTCCGTTGCTGCCGTCCCACCCGGCGTATGTGATCTACACGTCGGGCTCCACCGGACGGCCCAAGGGTGTGCTGGTGCCGCACCGGAACGTGGTGGCGTTGTTCGCCGCTGCCCGGAAGGTCTTCGACTTCGGCGCCGACGACGTGTGGAGCGGCTTCCACTCGTTCGCCTTCGACGTCTCGGTCTGGGAGTTGTGGGGTGCGTTGCTGCATGGCGGGCGGGTGGTGGTGGTGCCGTTCGAGGTGTCGCGGTCGCCGGGGGAGTTCGCGGAGCTGTTGGAGCGCGAGCGGGTGACGGTGCTGAGTCAGACGCCTTCGGCGTTCTACCAGCTGATGGAGGCTCAGTCGCACCGTGCCGGTGCGCTGCACGACCTGCGGGTGGTGGTGTTCGGCGGTGAGGCGCTGGAGCCGGCGCGGCTGGCCGGCTGGTGGGAGCGGTTGGGCGGGGCCGGGCCCCGGCTGGTGAACATGTACGGCATCACCGAGACCACGGTGCATGTCACGCACCACGATCTCGGGCCGGACGAGAGCACGGACGGCAGTGTGATCGGGCGGGGTCTGCCGGGGCTGTCGGTGTATGTGCTGGATGAGTGGCTGCGGCCGGTCCCGGTGGGCGTGACCGGTGAGTTGTATGTGGCCGGGGCGCAGGTCGCGCGGGGCTACATGGGCCGCCCGGGGCTGACCGGTGAGCGGTTCGTCGGGTGTCCGTTCGGTGTGGCGGGGGGCCGGATGTACCGGTCGGGTGACCGGGCCCGGTGGGCTGCGGACGGTCGGCTGGTGTTCGCGGGGCGTGCGGATGAGCAGGTGAAGATCCGTGGGTTCCGGATCGAGCCGGGTGAGGTGTCGGCCGTGCTGGCGGCGCACCCGGACGTGGTCCAGGCCGCGGTGATCGCGCGCGACGACGCCCTGGGCGGAACGCGGTTGATCGGCTACGTCGTGCCCGCCGACGGCTGCGACGGTGTCCTGGACGCGGTGCGCGGGTTCGCGGTGGAGCGGTTGCCGTCGTACATGGTGCCCTCGGCGTTCGTGGAGCTCGAGACCCTGCCCTTGACGGTCAACGGCAAGCTGGACCGCAGGGCGCTGCCGGAGCCGGACCACGCCGGCGCGGGTGCCGGACGCGCCCCGGTCACGGCTCAGGAAGAGCTGCTGTGCCAGGCGTTCGCCGAGGTGCTGGGGCTGCCGGTGGTCGGGGTCGACGACGACTTCTTCGCCCTCGGCGGGCACTCCCTGCTCGCGGTGTCCCTGGTGGAGTGGCTGCGACAGCGCGGTATGTCCGTCTCGGTGCGGGCCCTGTTCATGACCTCGACCCCGGCAGGGCTGGCCGCCGTGGCGGTTCCGGAGTCGGTGGTGGTGCCGCTCGGCCTCATCCCCGAGGGGGCCACCGAGATCACGCCGGAGATGCTGCCGCTGGTCGAGCTGACCGAGGCCGAGATCGCCCGGGTCGTGGGGCAGGTGCCGGGCGGCGCGGCCAACGTGCAGGACGTGTACCCGTTGGCCCCGCTGCAGGAAGGCATCTTCTTCCACCATCTCGTGGCCGACCGGGACGGCACGGACGTCTATGTGACACCGACCGTCCTCGACTTCGACTCCCGTGAAAGGCTCGACGAGTTCCTCGCGGCGATGCAGTGGGTGATGGACCGGCACGACATCTACCGCACCGCGATCGTGTGGGAAGGGCTGCCGGAACCGGTCCAGGTCGTGTGGCGCCACGCCGAACTGCCGGTCGAGGAGATGGAGCTCGACCCCGACGGTCCGAACGCGGTCGAGCAGCTTCGTGCGGCGGCGGGCGGCCGGATCGAGCTGGACAGCGCGCCATTGCTGCGGGCGCACATCGCCGCCGGCCCCGACGGCGGCTGGCTGATGCTGCTGCGCATCCACCATCTGGTCCAGGACCACACCTCCGTGGAGGTGCTGCTCGAAGACCTACGGGCGTTCCTGGCCGGGGAGGCCGACCGGCTGGCGCCTCCGGTGCCGTTCCGTCACTTCGTCGCGCAGGCACGGCTCGGGACCTCGCGGGAGGAGCACGAGCGGTACTTCACCGGGCTGCTCGGCGACGTCACCGAGACCACCGCTCCCTATGGCCTGACGGACGTGCACGGTGACGGCGAGGAGGCCGCACATGCCCGCCTGCGCGTGGACGACGCCCTGACCGAGCGGATGCGCGGGGTGGCGCGGTCGCTCGGGGTCAGCCCGGCAGCCCTGTTCCATCTGGCGTGGGCGCGCGTCCTCGGCGTGGTGTCTGAGAGCGACGACGTGGTGTTCGGCACGCTCCTGTTCGGGCGCATGAACGCAGGCGCGGGCGCCGACCGGGCGCCGGGCCTGTTCCTCAACACCTTGCCGGTGCGCGTACGTATGGCCCGGAAGAGCGTGGCCGAGGCCCTGACCGAACTGCGCCACCAACTCGCCGACCTCATGGTCCACGAGCACGCGCCGCTGTCGCTGGCCCAGGCCGCCGCCGGCCTGCCCGGTGGCAGCCCGCTGTTCACCTCGCTCTTCAACTACCGGCACAACCGGGACGAACCGGAGTCCGGTGAGGGCATCGAAGGCATCCGGACGATCTTCACCCGAGAGCACACGAACTACCCGCTGCACATGTCCATCGACAATGACGGCCCCAGCTTCGTCATCACCGTGAACGCGATGGCGCCCGCCGACCCCGACCAGGTCTGCGCACTCATGCACACCTGCCTCACCAACCTGGTCACCGCCCTGACGGAAGCTCCGGACACCCCGCTCGCCCGAGTGGACGTCCTGGACGCGCAGGCCGGGAACCGGGTACGGGTCGAGTGGAACGACACGGCCGTGGACGTTCCCGACGTGACCGTTCCGGTCGCGTTCGCCGCACAGGCGGCACGTGCCCCGCAGGCCACGGCGCTGATCTCCGGCGACGTCGAGATCGGTTACGCCGAGCTGGACGCCCGCTCGGACAGGCTGGCGCGGGCGTTGGTCGCGGCGGGCGTGGACGCGGAGTCGACCGTCGCGGTCGTGATGGAGCGGTCGGTCGATCTGGTGGTGACGCTGCTGGCCGTCCTGAAGGCCGGCGGCGTGTACGTGCCGCTGGACGCGGGATGGCCGGTCGCACGGATGCGGACTGTCGTGAAGGACTCGGGCGCGCGATGCGTGGTGGTCCACGAGCCGACGGCCGGACACGCATTCCTGCGTGACCTCGACCTCCCGACGTTTTCGGTGGAGGCAGAGGCAGAGGCGGAGGCAGAGGAAGGAGCACTGCCCCGGCCGTCCTCGCCCCAGCAGGCGGCCTACATCATGTACACGTCCGGTTCGACGGGTGTGCCGAAGGGTGTGGTGGTGACGCACCGGGATGTCGTGGCGCTGGCCACGGATCGCTGTTGGGGTGCTCCGTCGCGGGTGTTGTTCCACGCGCCGCATGCCTTTGATGCCTCGTCGTATGAGTTGTGGGTCCCGCTGCTGTCCGGCGCGACGGTTGTCGTCGCGCCGGACGAGCGGGTGGATGCGGTGGTGATGCGCCGTCTGGTCGCCGATCACGAGCTGTCGCATGTGCATGTGACGGCCGGATTGCTGCGGGTGCTGGCGGATCAGGATCCGGGTTGTTTTGCGGGTGTGGGTGAGGTGTTGACGGGTGGGGATGTGGTGCCGGCGGAGTCGGTGCGTCGGGTGCTGGAGGCCAGTCCTGGTGTGATGGTGCGGCAGTTGTACGGGCCGACCGAGGTGACCTTGTGTGCCACTCAGTACGGGGTCGGGGATGCCGGTCGGGTGGACGGGGTGCTGCCGATCGGGCGGCCGTTGGACAACATGCGGGCGTATGTCCTGGATGGCGGGCTCAGTCCGGTGCCGGTGGGTGTGGCCGGGGAGCTGTATGTCGCCGGGGTTGGTGTCGCGCGGGGTTATCTCGGCCGGCCGGGGCTGACCGGTGAGCGGTTCGTGGCCTGCCCGTTCGGTGTGGCCGGTGAACGGATGTACCGCACGGGTGACTTGGTGCGCTGGGATGCGGAAGGCCGGTTGGTGTTCGTCGGGCGTGCCGACGGGCAGGTGAAGATCCGTGGGTTCCGGGTGGAGCCGGGGGAGGTGGAGGCCGTCCTGGGTGCCCATCCGGCGGTGGCCCAGGCGGTTGTCGTGGTGCGGGAGGACGTGCCCGGGGACAAGCGCCTGGTCGCCTATCTGGTGCCCGCCGAACGGGGCGAGGTCCTCGGCGTCACCGTCCGCGCATACGCCACCGAGCGGCTGCCGCAGTACATGCTGCCGTCGGCCCTGGTCGAGCTGGATGCCCTGCCGTTGATGGCGAACGGGAAGGTGGACCGTGCCGCGCTGCCCGCTCCCGACTACGCGAGGGGTGCTGGGCGGGCGCCGGCCGACGCCCGCGAGGAACTGCTGTGTCAGGCGTTCGCCGACGTGCTCGGGTTGCCCGAGTTCGGAGTGGACGACGACTTCTTCGCCCTGGGCGGGCACTCGCTGCTGGCCACCGTCCTCGTCGGCAGGATCCGGGCTACGTTCCATGTGGAGATGACGATCGTCGCGTTGTTCGACATGCCGACTCCGGCGAGTCTCGCGCGCTGGCTCGTCCAGGCCCGGCCCGGACGGATCGAACTGGCCGCGTACGAACGGCCGGAGCGGGTGCCGCTGTCGTTCGCGCAGCGGCGGCTGTGGTTCCTCGGGCAGTTGGAGGGTCCCAGCGCCACGTACAACATTCCGCTCGCGACGCGGATCACCGGCCTGTTGGACCGAGTCGCGCTGGACGCCGCGCTGCGCGACGTGATCGACCGTCACGAGGTCCTGCGCACGGTCTTCTCCATGGAGGGCGGTGAGCCGTACCAGCGGAGCCTCCCCCTCGACGCCAGCGGATTCGAGGTGCCGGTCATCGAGATGGCCTCCGGTGACGTGGCGGACGCGGTGGCCCGGGCGGCGGAGCACGCGTTCGACCTCGGCGCGGAGATCCCCGTACGGGCGGCGTTGTTCACGGCGGCACCGGAGGAACACCTTCTGGTCCTGGTGGTGCACCACATCGCGGCGGACGCCTGGTCGATGGTGCCTCTGGCACGCGACATCGCGGCGGCGTACGCGGCGCGGTGCGACGACGAGGAACCGGCCTGGACGCCGTTGCCCGTGCAGTACGCCGACTACGCCCTGTGGCAGCGGGAACTTCTCGGTGACGAGGACGACCCCGACAGCGTGATCTCCCAGCAGGTCGCCTTCTGGCGGGACACCCTCGACGGCGCGCCGGAGGAACTGGACCTGCCGACCGACCGGCCGCGCCCGGCGACGGCGTCCTACCAGGGACACCAGACTCCCGTCGAGATACCCGCCGCCCTGCACGAACGCCTGCGAGAGGTGGCGCGGGAGCACGGCGTGACCTTGTTCATGACCGTGCAGACCGCGCTGGCCGTGGCCCTGTCCCGGCTGGGCGCCGGTACGGACATCCCGATCGGCACTGCGGTCGCCGGGCGCACCGACCAGGCCCTGGAGGACCTGATCGGCTTCTTCGTCAACACCCTCGTCATACGGACCGATCTGTCCGACGACCCCACGGTCGCCGGCGTCCTCCGCCGGGTGCGCGACACCTCGCTCGCGGCATTCACCCACCAGGACGTGCCCTTCGAGAAGCTGGTCGAGGAACTGGCCCCGGCGCGGTCGCTGGCCCGGCATCCCCTGTTCCAGGTCATGCTCACCCTCCAGAACGCGGGCGGGGCGGGCGGCAGCCCGTCCGCAGCGCTGCCGGGCCTGCGGACCGCCTCGTTGGCCACCGACGGTGTGGCGGCCAAGTTCGACCTCGACATCACCATGGGCGAGAGCTTCGACGCGGCGGGCGCCCCCACGGGGATACAGGGCATGCTCGTCGCCGCCGCCGACCTGTTCGACGAGACGACGGCCGAACGGATCGCGGGCTGCCTGGTGCGGGTCCTGAGGCTGATCGCCGAGAACACCGATGTGCGGCTGAGCGCGGTGGACGTGCTCGACGCGGGCGAGCGGCGACGGGTCGTCGAGGAGTGGAACGACACCGACGCCCCGGTACCGGCGCTGCGCGTACCCGACGCGTTCGAGGCGCAGGTGGCGAGGACGCCGGACTCCGTCGCGGTGCTGAGCGGTGACACCCGGCTGACCTACGCCGAGCTGAACGCGCGGGTCAACCAGCTGGCCCGGCTGCTCGTCCGGCACGGCGTCGGTCCGGAGCGGACCGTCGCGGTGTGCATGCGACGTTCGGCCGACCTGCTCGTCGCTCTGCTGGCGGTACTGAAGGCCGGCGGCGCGTATCTGCCGATCGACCCCGACCACCCGGCCGAGCGCATCGGGCACATACTCGACGACACCCGCCCCGGGCTGCTCCTCACCAGCCGAGAGACCGACGCGGAGCTGTCCGGGCCGGGGCGGATCGTCGTGGACGATCCTGGTACGGCGGCGGAGCTTCGGGCGCTGGACGCCGGAGATCTGACGGCCTCCGAGCGCCTTGGCGCGCTCCTCCCCGGGCACGCGGCCTACGTGATTCACACGTCGGGTTCCACCGGCCGGCCCAAGGGGGTCGTCGTCCCGCACAGCGCGATGGCGAACTTCGTCACGGCGATGAGGGCGCGCTTCCCGATGGACGCCGCCGACCGCCTGCTGGCCGTGACGACCGTGTCCTTCGACATCCATGTCCTGGAGCTGTACGTCCCGCTGCTCGCGGGCGCCGGGGTCGTGGTCGCCCAGGACGCGGCCGTCCGGGATCCGGCGGAGGTGGCCGCGCTCATCGACCGGTTCGGCGTGACCGTGATGCAGGCGACCCCGGCGCTGTGGCAGGCGTTGCTGACCGAGCACGCCGAGGCCGCGCGCGGGCTGCGCCTGCTGGTGGGCGGCGAGGCGCTGCCGGGTGCCCTGGCCGCCCGTATGGCCGCCCTCGGCAGCACCGTCACCAACCTGTACGGCCCGACCGAGGTGACGGTCTGGGCGACCGCTGCCGGCATCGAGACAGACGCCGCGGCTTCCCAGGTGCCGATCGGGCGGCCGATCTCCAACACACGGGCGTACGTGCTCGACGGCGCGCTGCGGCCGGTGGCGCCGGGTACCCAGGGTGAGCTGTATCTGGCCGGTGTCCAGGTGGCGCGTGGGTATCTGCGGCGTCCGGGACTGTCGGCGGAACGCTTCGTGGCCTGCCCGTTCGGCTCGGGCGAGCGGATGTACCGCACCGGTGACGTGGTCCGATGGCGCGGCGATGGCCAACTGGAGTTCCTGAGCCGTGCGGACGACCAGGTCAAGATCCGCGGGTTCCGGATCGAGCTCGGTGAGGTCGAGGCCGCGCTGGCCGGCCACCCGACGGTCGAACGGGCTGCCGCGGTCGTGCGCGAGCAGACTCCGGGAGACAAGCGCCTCATCGCTTATGTGGTGGCCGACGTCCTGGATGCGGACCAACTGGCCGAAGCGGTGCGGGCCCACGCGGCCGAGCGGCTGCCGTCGTACATGGTGCCCTCGGCTGTGGTGGTGCTGGACGCGCTGCCGCTGACCGCGAACGGGAAACTCGACCGCAAGGTGCTGCCAGCACCGGACTTCGCGGCGGCCGCCGGCTCGGGCCGTGCTCCGACGGGGCCGCGCGAGGAACTGCTGTGCATGGCCTTCGCACAGGTGCTGGGCCTCGAACGCGTCGGAGTGGACGACGACTTCTTCGCCCTGGGCGGACACTCGCTGCTGGCCGTCTCCCTCGTCGAGTATCTGCGTGAGCGCGGGGTGTCGGTGTCCGTGCGGGCGCTGTTCCAGAACGCCACACCCGCCGGGCTGGCCGCCGCAGCCGGTCCGGAACACGTGACGGTGCCGCCGAACCTCATCCCGCCGGGCGCGACCGCGATCACGCCGGACATGCTGACCCTGACCGACCTGACCGAGGCGGAGATCGCCCGGGTGGTCGACACGGTGCCCGGTGGTGCGGCCAATGTCGCGGACATCTACCCGCTGGCCCCGCTCCAGGAGGGAATGTTCTTCCACCACTTGATGGCCGGCGGTGACAACGGCGACGTGTACGTGCTGCCGACCGTGCTCGGCTTCGACTCGCGTGACGTCCTCGACGGGTTCCTGGCGGCGCTGCAGCGGATCGTCGACCGTCACGACACCTACCGGACGGCGATCGTCTGGGAAGGACTGCGCGAGCCGGTGCAGGTCGTGTGGCGTACCGCCGAGCTGCCGGTGGACGAGGTCGTGCTCGACGCCGACGCGGATCCCGCCGAGCAACTGCTGGTCGAAGCGGGGGCATGGCAGGCACTGGACCGGGCACCGCTGATGCGGGTCAGGGTCGCCGCAGAGCCGGGCACCGACCGCTGGGTGGCACTCCTGCTCATCCACCACCTGGTGCAGGACCACACCGCCCTGGACGTGCTCCTGGACGAGGTACGCGCGATCCTGACCGGCCATGCTGACGAACTGCCCGACCCCGTACCGTTCCGCGGGTACGTGGCGCAGGCGCGGCTGGGGATCACGCGCGAGGAGCACGAGGCCTACTTCTCCGGCCTGCTCGGCGACCTGACCGAGCCGACCGCCCCGTACGGGCTGATGGACGTGCTCGGTGACGGCGGCCCGGAGGCGCGTGCCCAGCACTGGGTCGACGACGCGCTGGCCGAACGGGTTCGCACGCTGGCGCGGTCGAGGGGAGTCAGCCCGGCGACCGTCTTCCACCTGGCGTGGGCCCGGGTGCTCGGCGCGCTGTCGGGACGCGACGACGTGGCCTTCGGCACGATCGTCTTCGGCCGGATGAACTCGGGGACGGGCTCCGCCCGCGTGCCGGGCCTGTTCATGAACACGCTGCCCGTGCGCGTCCGTCTCGACGGCACCGGGTCCGACGCCGCACTGTCGGACATGCGGACCCAACTCGCCGAGCTGATGGTCCACGAGCACGCACCGCTCACGCTGGCACAGTCGGTCAGCGGCGTGCCGGGCGGCACCCCGCTGTTCACGTCGCTGTTCAACTACCGGTTCACCACGGCGCCGGAGGCCGAACGCCCCGTCGAGCCGACCGACCGCGTGGGCGGCATCGGCCTGCTCGGGTACCGGGAACAGAGCAACTACCCGGTGACCATGTCCGTGGACGACGCCGGAGAGCGGTTCCTGCTGACCGCCGACGCGCACGCCCCGGCCGACCCCGACCAGGTCTGCCGGCTGCTGCACACCTGCCTGGACAACCTGGTCTCCGTTCTCGAGGACGCGCCGGACACCGGGCTCGCGGCGGTGGAGGTGCTGGACTCGCAGGAGCACCACCAGGTCCTCCACGGCTGGAACGGCCCCGTCACGGATGTACCGCAGGTGTCGCTGCCGGACTTGTTTGCGGCGCAGGTGGTGCGGTTGCCGGAGGCGGTGGCGTTGTCCGGTGGTGGTGTGGAGCTGTCGTATGCGGAGGTGGATGCGTGGGCGAATTGTCTGGCGCGGAAGCTGGTCGTGTCGGGGGTGGGTCCGGAGTCGGTGGTGGCTTTGGTGTTGGAGCGGTCGCCGGAGTTGGTGGTGGCGGTTCTGGCGGTGTTGAAGGCGGGTGGTGCCTTTGTGGCGGTTGATCCGGGGCAGCCTGCGGAGCGGATTCGTTTCGTGTTGGAGGATGCGGCTCCGGTGCTGGTGGTGGACAGTCCGGAGTTCCTTGCGGAGGTCGACGGTTATGACGAGGGTCCGGTGTCGGACGTGGACCGGCTTGCTCCGTTGCTGCCGTCGCATCCGGCGTATGTGATCTTCACGTCTGGGTCGACGGGGCGGCCGAAGGGCGTGATGGTCTCGCATGAGGCGTGTGTGAGTTATGTGGCGAGTCATGACCGGTATGGGGTGGGGCCGGGGAGTCGGGTGGCGCAGTTCGCGTCGGTGGGTTTTGACGCGTTCTGTGAGGAGTGGTTGCTGGCGTTGCTGCGGGGGGCGGCGTTGGTGACGGTGCCGGGGGAGTCGCGGCTGGGTGATGAGTTGGTGCGTTTCCTGCTGGATGAGGGGGTGACGCATGCGACGTTGCCGCCGGGGGTGGCGGTGTTGATGGATGAGGGTGTGCTGGATCCGGGGTTCGTGCTGGATGTGGGTGGTGAGGTGTGTCCGCCTGGTCTGGTGGAGCGTTGGGTGGCGGGTGGTCGCACGTTGTTCAACAGTTACGGGCCGAGTGAGGCGACGGTGAATGTGACTGTGTGGCGTGCGGGGGGCCGGTCTTTGGGGTCGGGGGTGCCGGTGGGGCGTCCGGTGGCGAACATGCGGGTGTTCGTGCTGGATGACCGGCTGTGTCCGGTGCCGGTGGGTGTGGCGGGTGAGTTGTATGTGGCCGGGGTGCAGGTGGGGCGTGGTTATCTGCGTCGGCCGGTGTTGACGGGTGAGCGGTTTGTGGCGTGTCCGTTTGTGTCGGGTGAGCGGATGTATCGGACCGGGGATCGGGTGCGGTGGGACGCTGACGGTGAGTTGGTGTTCGTGGGGCGTGCGGATGATCAGGTGAAGATCCGTGGGTTCCGTATCGAGCCGGGTGAGGTGGAGGCTGTTCTGGCGGGGCACCCGGCCGTGGCCCAGGTGGCGGTGGTCGTGCGGGAGGACACGCCCGGAGACAAACGACTCACCGGCTATGTGATCGCCGCGAGCGGCGTGGACGCCGGCGACGTGCCCCAGACAGTGCGCGCATACGCCGCCGAGCAACTGCCCGGCTACATGGTGCCCTCGGCGATCGTGGAGCTGGACGGCTTCCCGCTCACGACGAACGGCAAGCTCGACCGCACGGCGCTCCCCGCCCCCGACTACACGATCGGCGCGGGCAGGACGGCGGCCGACGCGCGCGAGGAACTGCTGTGCGGAGCCTTCGCCCAGGTGCTCGGCCTGCCGGCCGTCGGCGTGGACGACGACTTCTTCGCCCTCGGCGGGCACTCGCTGCTGGCGACGCGGCTGGTGAGCCGGGTGCGCGCGGTGCTGGACGCGGAGCTGCCGATCCGCGCACTGTTCGAGACACCGACCCCGGCAGCCCTCGCGCGCAGGCTCGTCCGGACCGGGCCGGGACGTGCCGCGCTGGAGGCGCGGGAGCGGCCGGAGCGGGCACCGTTGTCGTTCGCACAGCGGCGGTTGTGGTTCCTCGGCCAGTTGGACGGACCGAACGCCACGTACAACATCCCCCTGACCCTGCGGCTGACCGGAGAGCTGGACCGGGAGGCGCTGGCCGCGGCGTTCCGCGACGTGATCGGGCGGCACGAGGTGCTGCGGACGGTGTTCTCCATGGCGGACGGGGAGCCGTACCAGCGGGTGTTGCTGGTCGACGACTGCGGGTTCGAACTGCGGGTCGTGGACGTCGCCGCGGACGGACTCGAAGAGGCGGTGGCCGGAGCGGCCGGGTACGCGTTCGACCTCTCCACCGAGATCCCGCTGCGGGCGTGGTTGTTCGCGACGGCTCCTCAGGAGCATGTGCTGGTCCTGGTGGTCCACCACATCGCCGGTGACGCGTGGTCCATGGAGCCGCTGGCCCGCGACATGGCGGAGGCCTACGCCGCCCACCGCGAGGACCACGAGCCGGGCTGGGCACCGCTGCCGGTGCAGTACGTCGACTACGCGCTCTGGCAGCGAGAACTGCTCGGCGAGGAGGACGACCCCGGCAGTGTTCTGTCGCGTCAGGTGGAGTACTGGCGGGACGCCCTCGCCGGGGCACCGGAAGAACTGGAGCTGCCCACGGACCGGCCGCGTCCCGCCGAGGTGTCCACCCGCGGGTACGAGGTGCCCGTGCTGGTGCCCGCCGAGGTCCACCAGCGGCTGTCGGAGGTGGTGCGCACCGAGGGCGTCACGGTCTTCATGGTGCTCCAGGCCGCGCTCGCGACGCTGCTGCACCGCTTCGGCGCGGGCAGCGACGTCCCCATCGGTGCGTCGGTCGCGGGGCGGACGGATGAGGGCCTCAACGAACTGGTCGGCTTCTTCGTCAACACGCTCGTGATCCGCACCGACCTGTCCGGTGACCCGACCTTCCGTGAACTGCTCGCGCGGGTGCGGGCGGTGAGCCTGTCGGCGTACGAGAACCAGGACGTGCCGTTCGAGAGGCTGGTCGAGGAGCTGGCCCCGACCCGCTCACTGGCCCGCCACCCCCTCTTCCAGGTCATGCTCACCCTCCAGAACACGGGCGGGCCCGGTGGCGACCCCGCCGCGGAGCTGCCGGGGCTGCGCACCGACTCGCTGCCCATGGGAAGTGCGGCGGCGAAGTTCGACCTCGATCTGTCCGTCGGCGAGATGCTCGACGCCGCCGGTGCTCCGGCGGGTATGCAGGGCGTGCTCATCGCCGCCGCCGACCTGTTCGACCGGGAGACGGCCGAGCGGATCGCGGGCTGCCTGGTACGCATCCTGGAAGCCGTCGCCGCAGACACCGACGTGCGTCTGAGCGCGGTGGACGTGCTCGACGCGGACGAACGGCGACGGGTCGTCGAGGAGTGGAACGACACCGATACCCCGCTGCCGACCCTGTCCGTCCCCGCGATGTTCGAGGCGCAGGTGCTCAGGACGCCCGACGCGGTGGCGGTGCTGTGCGGCGAAGCACGGCTGACCTACGCCGAGCTGAACGCGCGAGCGAACCGGCTGGCCCGGCTGCTCGTGCGGCGCGGTATCGGTCCGGAGTCGCGTGTCGCGGTGTGCATGGAACGCTCGGCCGACCTGCTCGTGGCCCTGCTGGCCGTGCTGAAGGCCGGCGGTGCGTATCTCCCGATCGACCCGGGTCATCCGGCCGAGCGCATCGCCTTCATGCTCGACGAGGCCCGGCCCGGGCTGCTGCTCACCCACCGTGGGGTCGAGGCCGGGGCGTCCGGGCCGGAGCGGATCGTCCTGGACGATCCCCGTACGGTCGCGAAGCTGGTCGGCATGGACGACGCCGCAGTCACCGACGGCGAACGTGTCACGCCACTGCTCCCCGACCACCCGGCCTATGTGATCTACACATCGGGGTCCACCGGCAGGCCCAAGGGAGTCGTCGTTCCGCACGGCGCCATGGCGAACCTCGTCGCGGGGATCGGCCGACGGTTCCCGATGGACACCGAGGACCGTCTGCTGGCCGTGACGACGGTGACCTTCGACATCCACGTCTTCGAGCTGTACGTTCCGCTGCTCGCGGGCGCCGGGGTCGTGGTCGCCCAGGACGGGGAGGTGCGGGATCCCGAGACGGTCGCCGAACTCGTCGCACGGTTCGGGGTGACCGTGATGCAGGGGACCCCGTCGCTGTGGCACGCACTGCTGACAGCGCACGAGGAGGCCGCGCGGGGCCTGCGACTGCTCGTCGCGGGCGAGGCGCTGTCCCGATCCCTGGCCGACCGTATGACGGCGGTCGGAACCACGGCGACCAACCTGTACGGTCCGACCGAGGTGACGGTCTACGCGACCGCCGCCGAGGTCGCGCGGGGCACGAGTGCCCCCCAGGTGCCGATCGGCCGCCCGGTCGACAACACGCGGGCCCATGTGCTCGACGGCACGCTCCAGCTGGTGCCACCGGGCGTGGCCGGCGAGCTGTATCTGGCCGGAGCCCAGCTCGCTCGGGGCTACTTGGAGCGCCGGGGGCTGTCGGCGGAGCGTTTCGTGGCCTGCCCGTTCGGATCAGCCGGAGAGCGCATGTACCGCACCGGCGATGTGGTGCGGTGGCGGACGGACGGTGAGCTGGAGTTCCTGGGCCGCGCGGACGACCAGGTGAAGATCCGGGGATTTCGGATCGAGCTGGGCGAGGTGGAGGCCGTGTTGAGCGCTCACCCCGCGGTCGGTCGGGCCGCCGCCGTGGTGCGCGAGGACGTACCGGGCGACAAGCGGCTCGTCGCGTACGTCGTGGCCGGCGACCCGGACGACGGCGATGTGGCGGAAGCGGCGCATGCCCACGCGGCCGAGAGGTTGCCGTCGTACATGGTGCCCTCGGTCGTGGTGGCGGTGGACGCGTTGCCGTTGACCGCGAACGGGAAGCTCGACCGCAGCGCACTGCCGGCCCCGGTCCACACCGCCGGTGGCGGGCGTGCCGCGGCCACCATCGAGGAAGAGCTGCTGTGCCAGGCGTTCGCCGAGGTGCTGGGCCTCCCGGCGGTCGGCGTGGACGACGACTTCTTCGCCCTGGGCGGCCACTCGCTGCTGGCGGTGTCGCTGGTGGAGTGGCTGCGACAGCGTGGGGTGTCGGTGTCGGTGCGCGCGCTGTTCATGACGCCGACACCGGCCGGACTGGCGGCGGCAGCGGGACCGGAGACGGTGGTGGTACCGCCGAACCTGATCCCGGACGGTGCCACCGTCATCACGCCGGAGATGCTGCCGCTGGTCGACCTGGGTGAGGCCGAGGTCGCGCGGCTGGTGGCGCGGGTGCCGGGCGGCGCGGCCAACGTGCAGGACGTGTACCCGTTGGCCCCGCTGCAGGAAGGCATCTTCTTCCACCATCTGATGCTCGACCGGGACGGCACGGACGTGTACGTGACGCCCACGGTGATCGAGTTCGACTCGCGGCAACGCCTGGACGACTTCCTCGAAGCGATGCAGTGGGTGGTGGACCGGCACGGCGTCTACCGCACGGCGTTCGTGTCCGACGGTCTTCCGGAGCCCGTCCAGGTGGTGCTGCGCCATGCCGACCTGCCGGTCGACGAGGTCGTCCTCGACCCCGAAGGCCAGGCCGCGGGTGAGCAGTTGGCGGCCGCCGTCCGAGGCTGGATGGACCTGGATCGGGCACCGTTGATGACGACACACATCGCCGCCGACCCGCACAGCGACCGGTGGCTGTGCCTGCTCCGCGTCCACCACCTGCTGCAGGACCACACCGGCCTTCAGGTGATGCTCGACGAACTGCGGGCGTACCTGGCCGGAAGGACCGGACACCTGCCGCAGCCCCTGCCGTTCCGTGACTTCGTGGCGCAGGCACGGCTAGGGGTGTCGAGGGAGGAGCACCAGCGCTACTTCACCGACCTCCTCGACGACGTGACCGAGCCGACCACCCCGTACGGGCTGGTCGAGGTGCATGGCGACGGCAAGGCGGTGGCGAAAGCCACCCTCCGGGTCGACGGCGACCTGACCGGACGGCTCAAGGGGGTTGCCCGATCGCTGGGGGTCAGCCCGGCAACGGTCTTCCACCTGGCGTGGGCACGCCTGCTCGCCGCCCTGTCGAGCCGTGACGACGTGGTGTTCGGGACCATCGTGTTCGGCCGGATGAACTCGGGGGCGGGCTCCGACCGTGTGCCGGGCCTGTTCATCAACACGCTGCCGGTACGGGTGCGCATGGCCGGCCTGGCGGTCGGGGAGGCGCTGACCGGTCTGCGGCACCAGCTCGCCGACCTGATGGTCCATGAGCACGCTCCCCTCGCCTTGGCCCAGGCGGCCAGTGGGCTGCCCGGTGGTCCCCTGTTCACCTCGCTCTTCAACTACCGGCACAACCAGGAGGTGCCGCAGGAGACTTCCGATGTCATGGCAGGCATGGAACTGCTGTCCGACCGCGACGTCACCGACTACCCGCTCGCCGTGGCCGTCGATGTCGGCGGTGACGGCTTCACCATCGCCGTGGACGCGGTGGCTCCCGCCGATCCCGCCCACGTCTGCGCTCTGCTGCACACCTGCCTGGACCACTTGGTCACGGCCCTCGGAGAGGCCCCCGACACACCGCTCCTGGCAGTGGACGTGCTGGACGAGTCCGAACGGTCCCAGCTGGTCGAGGGGCACAACGACACCTCGGTCGCGGTGGCGGACGTCTCGCTGCCGGAAGCGTTCGCGGAGCGCGCGGCGGCCGATCCGGACGCCGTGGCGCTGGCGTCCGGCGACACGGAGGTGAGTTACGGCCAACTGGAGGTGCGGGCCGATGAGTTGGCGCGGGTGCTGGTCGCGTCGGGCGTGGGGCAGGAGTCGGTCGTCGCCGTGGTCATGGAGCGGTCGGTGGACCTGGTGGTGGCGTTGTTGGCGGTGTTGAAGGCCGGTGGTGTGTATCTGCCGCTGGATGTGGGTTGGCCGGTGGCGCGGATGCGTGGGGTGGTCGAGGACGCCGGTGTGCGGTGGGTTGTCACGCATGGGGATGCGGCTGGGCATGAGTTCGTCCGGACGACGGACCTGGGTGTGGTGTGGGTCGATGGGGTTGCGCAGGCGGCGGAGGCGGCGCTGCCCACTGTGGAGCCTGATGCGGCCGCGTATGTGATGTACACGTCCGGTTCGACGGGTGTGCCGAAGGGTGTGGTGGTGACGCACCGGGATGTCGTGGCGCTGGCCACGGATCGCTGTTGGGGTGCTCCGTCGCGGGTGTTGTTCCACGCGCCGCATGCCTTTGATGCCTCGTCGTATGAGTTGTGGGTCCCGCTGCTGTCCGGCGCGACGGTTGTCGTCGCGCCGGACGAGCGGGTGGATGCGGTGGTGATGCGCCGTCTGGTCGCCGATCACGAGCTGTCGCATGTGCATGTGACGGCCGGATTGCTGCGGGTGCTGGCGGATCAGGATCCGGGTTGTTTTGCGGGTGTGGGTGAGGTGTTGACGGGTGGGGATGTGGTGCCGGCGGAGTCGGTGCGTCGGGTGCTGGAGGCCAGTCCTGGTGTGATGGTGCGGCAGTTGTACGGGCCGACCGAGGTGACCTTGTGTGCCACTCAGTACGGGGTCGGGGATGCCGGTCGGGTGGACGGGGTGCTGCCGATCGGGCGGCCGTTGGACAACATGCGGGCGTATGTCCTGGATGGCGGGCTCAGTCCGGTGCCGGTGGGTGTGGCCGGGGAGCTGTATGTCGCCGGGGTTGGTGTCGCGCGGGGTTATCTCGGCCGGCCGGGGCTGACCGGTGAGCGGTTCGTGGCCTGCCCGTTCGGTGTGGCCGGTGAACGGATGTACCGCACGGGTGACTTGGTGCGCTGGGATGCGGAAGGCCGGTTGGTGTTCGTCGGGCGTGCCGACGGGCAGGTGAAGATCCGTGGGTTCCGGGTGGAGCCGGGGGAGGTGGAGGCCGTCCTGGGTGCCCATCCGGCGGTGGCCCAGGCGGCTGTCGTGGTGCGGGAGGACGTGCCCGGGGACAAGCGCCTGGTCGCCTATCTGGTGCCGCACGAGGTGGGTGCGGCTCTCGAGGGTGTGGTCCGGGAGTATGCCCTCGGGCGGCTGCCGCAGTACATGCTGCCGTCGGCGTTGGTGGAGCTGGACGCTCTGCCACTGACGGTCAACGGCAAGCTCGACCGCAGAGCTCTACCCGATCCCGACCTCGCGCACGGGGTCGGCGGCGCGGTGGCCCACGGGCCGCTGGCGGCACTGGAACAGGCCATGTGCGAGGTGTTCGCGGAAGTGCTCGGGCTGCCCGAGGTCGGGCCGGACGACGACTTCTTCGCACTCGGCGGGCACTCACTGCTGGCGGTCAGGCTGGTGCACCGGCTGGAGGCCCGGGGCGTCACCACCTCCGTCCTGGACGTGATGGCCGCCCCGACGGTGACCGCCCTGCGCAACACGCTCAGCCTGTCGTCGATGGGGGACTCGCTCGGTGTGCTGCTGACGATCCGCGACGGCGGTGATCGGCCGCCCCTGTTCTGCGTTCATCCAGCAGGCGGACTGAGCTGGTGCTACACGCCCTTCGCCCAGCACACGCCGGAGGACCTGCCCGTCTATGGTCTCCAGGCCCGCGGCGTCGACGGCAAGGCTCCGTTCGCGGCCTCGCTGGCGGAGATGGCGGCCGACTACATCGAGCAGATGCGCGAGGTGCAGCCGACCGGTCCGTACCACATCGTCGGCTACTCCTTCGGTGCGGCTCCCGCGCATGAGATCGCCGTCCAGCTGTGGGAACAAGGCGAGGAGGTGGCAGCCCTGGTCATCATGGACTCGTTCCCGCTCGACGACGAGCGCGCGACCACCGGTGCCGAGGACGGCGCGACCGCCGACGGGGACCTGTCGTGGGAGGACGCGATCCGGGCCGAGTTCGGCCATCTGCTCGGCGGGTTCTCCGACGAGGAGATCGCGGTCGTCGCGCGGACGTTCGAGAACAACACCCGGATCAGGGGTGCGCACGCCACCGGCCGGTTCGAGGGCGACGCCCTGATCCTCACCTCGGCGGACAACGCGCCGGAGGACGGACCCCTTACCGCGAAGTGGGCGCCTTATGTCTCCGGCGAGATGACGGAGGTGTCCATCCCGTGCGGGCACGTGGACATGGTCCGCCCCGACATGATGGGCCTGGTGTGGCAGGCGATCTCGGCCTGGCTGGAGTCCCGATGACGAAAGGAACGGAGAGAACAGACATGCGACGGACATCTCTGCTGTGTGTCCCCTTCGCGGGTGCCGGTGCCTCGTTCTTCCACCCGTGGGCGGCGCTGACGGACGGTGACCCGCGGATCGTGGCCCTTCAGTTGCCGGGCCGGGAATGGCGGCTCTCCGAGGACTCGTACCGGGACGTGGCGCAGGCCGTGGCCGGGCTGTTCCCCGCCGTGACCGAGGAGATCGGCTCGGGCGACCGGGTCGCGATCTTCGGCCACAGCCTCGGCGCGGTGCTGGCGTACGAGCTCGCCCACCTGCTAGTCGCCCGCACCGGAGCCGATGTGGCGCGGCTCTTCGTGAGCGGCTCACCGGGCCCCTGGACGCGGCGGACCAGGCGGGCTACCGGCCTCCCCGACGAGGAGTTCCTGCTGCGCGTCAAGGAGTTCGCCGGCTACGACCACGAGGCGCTGTCCGATCCGGGCATGCGCGAGCTGATCCTGCCGACTCTGCGGGCGGACGTCGAGATGCACGAGAACTACGTCCCCGCCACGGACCAGCCGCTGCCGGTGCCCGTCACCGCCGTGCGCGGCACCGAAGACGACCTGGTCACAGCCGATCAGACCGCAGAATGGGGCAAGGCGACCAGCGCCGAGTTCACCCAGGCCGAAGTGGAGGGCGGACACATGTACATCGCCGAGGATCCCGGAAGCCTGCTGCGTCTGGTCGACGACGCACTCGCCCGCTAGGAGCGGCCGTGCAGCTTGTCGGCAAGACCGTGATCGTCACCGGGGCCGCGCGCGGTCTGGGACGGGCCTGCGCGGTCGCCTTCGCCCGCGAGGGCGCCGATCTCGTCCTCCTCGACCTCTGCGCGGATCTGCCTGGTGTGCCGTACCCGCTCGGCAACGCCGACCAGCTCGCGCACACCGCCGACGTGTGCCGCGAGCACGGCGCCGCAGTCCTGGCCAGGCAGGCCGATGTCCGCGACCTCGCCGCGCTGCGACACGCCGTGGACGACGCCCACGGCCGGTTCGGTCGTATCGATGTACTGCTCAACAACGCTGGGATCGCCGCGCCCTCCGGCAAGCCTGCCGACGAGATCGACGAGGATGAGTGGCAGCTCATGATCGACGTGGATCTCTCCGGTGCGTGGCGCGCGACCAAAGCGGTCGGCAAGATCATGACCGCCCAGCGGGCCGGCAGCATCGTAAACGTTGCGTCCACGGCAGGGCTGGTCGGCTACCGCAACTTCGCGGGATACGTGGCGGCCAAACACGGCGTCATCGGGCTCACCAAGGCCACGGCGCTCGACTTCGCCCCGGCCAAGGTCCGGGTCAACGCCCTGTGCCCGGGGTCGGTCCGGGACGAGGCGGCGGTGGAGGGCCGGATGCTGTCGGAGATCGCCAGGTCGCTTCAGGTGCCGGTCGGCGAGCACGAGGAGGCGTTCGTCCAGTCGCAGCCCATGAACGCCCTGATCGAGCCCGGCGACGTCGCCTCGGCCGCCGTCTGGCTCGCCTCCGACGGATCGCGGCAGGTCACGGGATCGGTCATCACCGTAGACGGCGGGTTCACGACCCGCTGAGCCACAGGGAGAGGGACGTGGTCACCTTCCAGTCAACCGAGGACGCCCGGCAGTGCCACGCACTGCGCGTGCGCCTCGGAGCCCCAGCCCGGGTGGAAGTGCCCTGGGTAGAACGGGTGCCGTTCGCGAGCGAGGATCCGGGCGCCGCGCGGCACCGTGAGCGCGAGCTGGCCCGGCCGGTCGACGCCGGCCGCGGCTCGCGCGCCGTGCTGATCGAATACACCGACGGCCAGGCCGACCTGGTCGTCGTGGCCCACCGGGCCGCGTTCGACCAGCGAGCGTTACGTCGGCTGGTGGCCGCGGTGCGGGACGGCGCGGGAGCCGCCCCGCCGGACGGAACACGGGACCCGCTGGCGGACTTCGACCACGCGCCCGCCTGGGGGCTGGGCGACAAGCGGCTCGGGGACGCGTCGGCCGGCCACCGGACAGCGCTGCCGGACGGCACGTCCGGTGAACCGGCAGGCTGGCTGGAGGCGCTCGACGTCGTGCTGACCCGGTACGAGCCGGAGCGAGAGACGGAGGTCGCGGCACTGGACACCGGCGAGCCGGCGGACCTCCTGCCGGCCGCTGCCGTGAGCGCCGGGCTGATCTTCGATCTGGGGGGCGAGGGGGAGTACGTGCCGTGCCTGGCGCCCGTCTTCCCGCTGACTCTCACCGTGGGCGAGGGCGCTCTGCGGTGCGACCACCGGCTCGGCTGTGTCAGCGAGCCGATCGCGGAACAGTTCGTGCGGCACCTGGTGGAGGCCCACCGGCAGCTCACCGGCCCGTCCGACCTCTTCGACGCGGCGGAACGTGAACGGATCCTGGAACTCGGGCGGCCGACGCGGCCCCTGCGGAGCTTGCCGCGACGGATTCCCGACGTGGTGGCCGAGCGTGTCGCCGAACGGCCTGATGCCGTCGCGCTCTCCGACGACGACGTCCAGGTGACGTACGGCGAACTCGACCGGTGGTCCAACCGGCTCGCGCACGGCCTGCGCGCGGCCGGGGTGGGCGACCGAGCCCTGGTCGGTGTTTACCTGGAGCGCTCGGCGGAGCTGGTGGCGGTCCTGCTCGCCGTGCTCAAGGCCGGGGCGGCCTATGTGCCGCTGGACCCGGCGTATCCGGCGGAACGTCTGGCGTACACGGTCGAGGACTCCGGCTTGAACGTCGTGATCACCGGGTCGGCCGAGTTCCCCGGTTCCCCTGGCCTGCGGACGCTCACGCCCGCACAGCTACTGGAGTTGGGCGGCGACCGCGCGGAAGGCCCGCCCGTGACCGGCACCGGCCCGGAGCAGGCGGCGTATGTGATCTACACCTCGGGATCCACCGGCAGGCCCAAGGGAGTGCTCGTCCCGCACGCCAACGTCGTCGCTCTGATGGACGCTACCCGCGACGACTTCGCGCTCGGCCCGGCCGACGTGTGGACGTTCTTCCACTCCGTCGCGTTCGACTTCTCGGTCTGGGAGATCTGGGGCTGTCTGATGACCGGCGGCCACCTCGTCGTCGTCCCGTACTGGGTGTCCCGGTCGCCGGAGCAGTTCCGCGACCTGGTCGCCGCCCGAGGGGTCTCCGTACTGAGCCAGACGCCGTCCGCCTTCGCCCAACTCGCGGAGGCCGACCGCACCGGGGCCGGGCGGCTCACGGTGCGGCTGGTGATCTTCGGGGGCGAGCCGCTGGACGCCCCGAGCCTGCTGCCGTGGCTGGACCGCCACCCCGAATCCCGCTGCCGGCTGGTGAACATGTTCGGGATCACCGAGACCACCGTGCACGTCACCGCCGAGACCGTTACACGACGGCTCGCCCTGGCCGGGTCCCGGTCCGTGGGCAGGGCGCTGCCCGGCTGGCGGGTGTACGTCCTGGACGCGGAGGGACGGCTCGCGCCTCCAGGGGTGGCCGGGGAGATCCACGTCGCCGGCGCCGGAGTGGCGCTGGGCTACCTGCGGCGCCCCGAGCTGACGGAGGAGCGGTTCCGGCCCGACCCCTTCGGCGGCGGGCGGATGTATCGGACCGGTGACCGGGGGCGGCTCCGCCCTGACGGCGCGTTGGAGCACCTGGGCCGGCTCGACAACCAGGTCAAGTTGCGGGGCTTCCGTATCGAACTGGACGAGATCCGTTCGGTGCTGGCCGAATGTCCCGGTGTGAGCGCCGCCGTCGTGATGCTGCGTCAGGTGGATCCAGGGGACGCGGCGACCGGCCGCCTCGACGCGTATGTGGTCCTCTCGGAGGGCTCCACGGCGGGCGTGCGGGAACGCATCGCCCGTGTCCTCCCCGACTACATGCTGCCCTCCACCATCACGGCCCTGCCCGCGCTCCCGGTGACGGCGAACGGGAAGGTCGACCCCGCCGCCCTGCCCGAGCCGACGGCGCCCTCTCAGAGCGGGGCCGTGGCCCCCACAGAGGCCGAGGGCACCGCGGAGGGCGAGGACGCCCTCTCCGGGGAGTTGCTGACGGTGTGGGAGCAACTGTTCGGATTCACCGTGGGCCTGTCCGACAGCTTCTGGGAGCTGGGAGGCAACTCGCTGCTCGCCGTACGAATGGCGTCGATGATGCGCGAACGGGGCCTTCCGTCACTGCACCCGCGTGTGCTCTACACCAACCCGACCGTGCGGGAACTGGCGACCGTGCTGAGCGAGTGACCGGCCCTACTCGTAGGTGCTCTCGACGATCCGGTTCTCCCAGGCCCAGACGGCGATCTCGGTGCGGTTTCGCATCCCGAGCTTGGTTTGGATGCCCGACAGATGGCTCTTGACCGTGCTGAGGGAGATGAACAGCTCGGCGGCGATCTCCTGGTTGGTGCGGCCGCGCGCGATGGCCTTCACGACCTCGAGCGCGCGTCCGGACAGTTGAGGCGGCTGCTTGGCGCGGCCGCGGGGCGCCGCCCCGGTCTCGTTCAAGTGGCTGAGCAGCCGTAAGGTGACCGACGGCGAGACCAGCGCCTCGCCGTTGTGGG
Source organism: Streptomyces sp. NBC_00576 (assembly GCF_036345175.1). Classification (NCBI taxonomy): domain Bacteria; kingdom Bacillati; phylum Actinomycetota; class Actinomycetes; order Kitasatosporales; family Streptomycetaceae; genus Streptomyces; species Streptomyces sp. NBC_00576. Next base: position 10,848,563 of record NZ_CP107780.1, read on the forward strand.
CGGCGCGGACGGCTTCGACGAGCAGTGCGGGCCCGGCGTCCTTGAGGACGAACCCCGCCGCGCCGCCGCGCAGTGCCCCGTACACGTACTCGTCGAGGTCGAACGTGGTGACCACGATGACCCGTAGTGGATCGGTCACCCCCGGGCCGGCCAGCGCGCGGGTGACCTCGATGCCGTCAAGCTTGGGCATCCTGATGTCCACCAGGCACACGTCCGGCCGCAGCCGCCTGGCCATCGAGATCGCCTCCGCGCCGTCCGAGGCCTCCCCGACGACGGAGATGTCGGGCTGGTCCTCCAGGATCAGCCGCAGTCCGCGGCGGATCATCGCCTGGTCGTCGGCGAGCAGGACCTCGACGGTCATCCGGGCTCCCTGGTGGGGACGGGCAGGGTCGCCCTCACGGACCAGCCGGCGCCGGGCCGGGGACCGGCGCTCAGCGAGCCGCCGAGCGTTTCGACGCGTTCGCGCATACCGATCAAACCGTACCCCCCGCGGTGGTGGGGCCGGGCGGAGTTCGGCGGGGCGTCGTCGGCGACCTCGACGGTGACGGCCTCGGCGTCGCGGCCGACGGTGACGTCGATGGAGCGGGCGTGCCGCGCGTGCCGCAGGACGTTCGTCAGTGACTCCTGGACGATGCGGTACACGGTGCTGGTCACCTCTGGCGGCCACTCCGTGTCGTCGTCGGGCGTGTGCAGTCGTACCTTCGGGCCCTGACGGCTGAAGCGCTCGACCAGCGTGCTCAGCCCTTCCGACCCGGGCGAGGCGGGAGCCGCGTCGTCGGTGTCGCGCAACAGCCCGACGACACGGCGCATCGCGGCCATGGCCTCGAACCCGGACGTCTCGATCTCGACCAGCGAGTCCGACACGTTCCGCGGGTCCCGCTGCGCGACGATCTGGGCGGCCTGCGCCTGGATCAGCATCCCCGTGATGTGGTGGGCCACGATGTCGTGCAGTTCACGGGCGAGGTCCAGCCGTTCGACCCGGCGCACCTGTTGGGCGGTGGCCTTCGCCCGCTCGTCGAGCCTGCGCAGCGATAGCCCCACCCCGACGGCGGCCAGCCAGGACGCTGTGGCGATGGCCGAGACGGCCGTCGCCGGCCGCGCGGCGAACTGGGCGACGACCAGCAGCAACCCGGTGCCGGCGATGGCCCCGGCCCGCACCGTCGGCAGCACCCTGACCGCGGATCCGATGAGCACCGCCAGGCCCAGGGCCATGGAGGGGCCGAGACCAGCGGGCAGTTGGGTGCCGGGCAGCAACGGGACGAGCACCGCCAGCGCGGCGACGAACATGCCCGCGACCGCCGTCCAGGTCTGCCTCAGATGACGCATCAGGGCGAGCCCGCACACCACCACCGCGGCGGCGGCGCCGGGCACCCAGGACGAGGCCCCCCAGGTCTCCGCGAGGGCGACGGCTTGGATGGCGATCGCCGCGAGGAACGTGACGCCGAGCCCGACGGTAAGGACGACTTTGGCCCACGGGTTCGGAATGGTCACGTTGATCAGATTACCGAATCCCCGCCCGCGAGTCGCGCCGTTCGGCGCGGTCGCGGGCGGGGATTGGGGCGGCTCCGCGGTAGGGGCGGAGGGACGGCCGGCGCTCATCGCGTTCAGGTCTCCGGGCACGCTACGACCGCGGCGGGCCGGCCCAGGACCCCTGGGGTGCCTCGGTCAACGCCCGGTGGTCGAGCGCGCGCAGCACTGGCCCCAACACCAGGGCGGCGATCATCCCCATCGTGGCCAGGCTCGTCACGCCGCTCAACCCGTCGACCCAGGGAACCGCGGTCACCACGAGGCCGCCCAGGGCGATCACGGCGCCCTGGGCGGCCGGCAGCGTCCTGATCGCGGAGCCGACGAGCACCGACAGAGCGAGCGCCGTGATGGGCGCGGGCTCCTCCGGCAGATCGTCACCGACCTTCAGGGACACCGCGATGGCGCCGGCCGTCACGACCAGGCCCGCGAGCGCGGTCAGCAACTTGTGCCGCTCGCGCACCAGCGCGATGCCGCCCATGACGATCGAGACGGCGGAGCCGAACACCCAGGAGGTGCCGCCCCAACTGGTCATGAACATGAACGCCGTGAAGACGATGCCCAGGGCGAACACGACGCCTAACACGATGTTGCCAATCTTTCCGCCCGGCCTTGTCGGCCGCTCCCCTGTATCCATGCAGCTCAGGCTAGAGAGCCGGGGCACGTCGCGTACCGGCCGAAAGTACGGTAGAGCCTGGACGGAGCCGTGCTTTGGGCCGGTTCTCGTTCTCCGGCCCTCCGCGCGCTCGCCGGCGCCGTCCGTGACTCCCTGTCACCGCGGGATGCTCCGCGCGGACAGGTCGAGGAGACGGCCGTCGAGGCAGCGCGCGACGGCGAGGTCGAACAGCCGCCGCTCCATGTCCTCGCGTTCGGCCGAGGTGAGCACCGGCGGGCCGCCCATCCGCCCGGTCAGCCGGTCCAGGGCACCCAGCAGTGCGGCTTCGGGATAGCGGGTGCCGCACTCCTGCCACACGGCCAGCACGGAAGCGGCGGCGAGGACCGCCGTGTACCGGTCGGCGAGCGCGAACGCCGCGGGCGAGGCATCGATCGTGAGGTCCGCCGGACCGAGCGCCGCGCACCCGTCCCGCAACTTCCGCAGCTCGTCCCGGCACCGCGCGGCGAACCGGCGAACCGGATCGGAGTCGCCCGCCGGCACGCCGTCCGCGAGCTCGGTGAGGGCGCCGATGACACCGTCGTGACGGGGCATGCCCGTGCTCAGTCGCTCCAGGGACAGCGCGGGCAGGTCACCGGCCGGGTCGAACAGCGACGGCGTGGCGGAGGGGTCGGCCAGCCAGGACCTGCGGGCCAGCCGGGGGAGCTGTGGAAGCAGCGTCACCAGGGCGGCGCTGAGCGACACATGGGCGAAAGTGGCGGGAGCGACGTCCCGGGCCAGCTTCTGGAACATCGCGTACGGGCCCTGCCGCAGATAGGACCTCGCGCCCAGGACGGCCCGCAGATCCTCGAACGCGTCGAGCAGGATCCGCGCGGTCAGGTACTTCGCCGCAGGGGCGTAGACCGCCATCGACTCCGGCTCCAGGTGCAGCGCCCGCAGGATCACCGCCGAGAACGCGTCCATGGCCAGCAGATCCGCGTAGGCGCGGGCGATGACCGCGCGCACGTACGGCAGATCGGCGACCGCGCCGCCGTAGACACGGCGGTCCAGGGAGCACCGGACCGCGAGGCGCAGCGCGGTGTCCAGCGGGCCGACGATCACCGCCGGACCCACCGAGCGGGTGATCTGGTACGAGCGCAGCGCCACCTCGATGCCCTGGCCGGGGGAGCCGATCAGTGCGTCGCCCGGGACGGGGCAGTCGGTGAACTCCACGCCGCCGAGCTGGACGCCGCGCATACCGGAGCTGTGGAAGCGTGACAGGTCCCGCAGCGCCCCGGCGGGCAGATCGTCCCGCGTGAGGAGGAACTGGCTGTGGCTGCGGCTTCCCGCGCCCGGACCGGTCCGGGCGAACAGCACCATGGCCTCCGCCCGCCGCACGTTCGTCACGATCTCCTTGCGGCCGGACAGCCGCCAGCCGGTGCCGTCCGGGTGGGCGGCGCACTCGGCGTGCGCGAAGTCGTTGCCGTGCGCCAGCTCGTGGAACGCGGCGGCGATCCGGCCGTTCGCCAGGAGGAGGCCCGCCGCCCGGCGCCGTTGTTCCTCGTCGCCGGTGGTCCAGATGTTGACGGAGGCGATGAGGGAACTGAAGCCGTACCCGAGACCGAGGCTCGGGTCCCGCCGCCACACTGTCCGCAGCACCTCGGCGAGCCGGTCGGCGCGCTCCAGACGGCCGCCGTACGCCACCGGGACGAACTCGGCGTTCAGACGGTACTCGTCCAGCGCCCGCTCGCCCTCGGCGAGCATGTCCTGGCGTTCGTCGGCGGCCAGGACGGCCGTGTGGCCCACCGGGTTCCGGTCGTCCCAGGCGTCGCCGAGCAGCGCGTCCAGTTCCGCGGCGCTCATGAACGGCCCTCCCCGGACCGGGACATCGGTGCGCCGAAGGGGGTCATGGGAGCCCCGGTCCGCGCCGCCCGCGCCACGTGCTGTGCGAGCAGGTCGTTGATCCGGTCGTCTCCCGGGGCCGCGACCGGGGCCGGGCTCCGCAGCGCCACGGCGAGCCTGGCCCGTAGGGCGCGCAGCGCCGCCCTGACCCACAGGCCGTCCTCCCACAACGGCTCGCCGTCGTGCCGGTGCCGTCCAGCCGACCACGCGTGCAGGCAGGCCGCGGCCGCGTAGCAGAGCTCGTAGGCGGCGGCGATCTCGTAGGCGGCCATGGGCGGGTGGGCGGCCGGGGTCACGGCCGCCATCAGCGCATGGACCTCGGCGGCGGCGGCTTCGAGGGCGACGGCGTGCGCTGCGAGCCCGGCCGGAGCCGTCGGGGAGGCGAGGGACCTGGACAGCGCGGGGATGGACTGCACCACCGAACAGCCCCGCCGGGACAGCAGGGTGAGAGAGCCGCGATCCAGCGGCCTCGGCGGATCGCCCGCCGACGCCGCCTCGGCCAGTCCCTCCTCGTCGACGCTGCCCGCGGTGTACTCCCGTACCAGGCGCGGGAACTGCTGAACGAGCGCGGCGCGATTCACCGGGGTGCTGCCGTCGAACACGGACACGATCTGGTGGTCGCGCCAGATCTTCTGGAACGAGCCGTGCGCGTACACGCCGGTGAGGAAGGACCGTACTCCGAGCAGTTCGGCCAGCTCGCCCATCATCGCGTCGGTCAGTTCCGGGGCGACCGACTTGACCACCGCGGAGACCACGCTCATCTCACCCGTGAGGGAGTGGAGAGAGCGGCTGCCGACCAGCGCCGACGCCTCGGCGGCGGCCATCAGCGCCGCGCACCTGCCGAGGAGCGCCCGCGGGTGGGAGCGGTCCAGCAGCGGGCGCCGCTGGACGATCCGCTCGGCGGCGAACGCCGCGGCGATCCGCAGCGCGTGCTCACCGGCACCGAGGGACAGCGCGGCGCACATGGTCCGGGTGAGCTGCAACGCGTGCAGCACGGTCTCCAGTCCGGTGCCCTCGCGGCCGAGCAGCGCGTCGGCGTGCAGCGCCGCTCCCTCGAACGCGATGCCGGAGATGTCGATGCCGCGGATGCCGTGCGTGGATTCCTTGGGCAGCACACGCCAGGTGCCGGGAGCGAGCGCCGTCTTGTCCACGAGGAAGAGGCTCTGACCGCGCCCGGTGCCGGCCGCGCCGGTGCGGGCCAGGACGGTCAGGTATCGGGCCCGGGTGGCGTTGTTGATGGGCCACTTCACGCCGTCCAGCCGGTAACCGCCGTCGTGCGCGGTCGCGGTCACCGTCCCGTTGAGCAGGTCGGCGCCGTGATCCGGTTCGGACAGCGCCCAGGCCACCTGTTCGCCCGCCAGGATCGCGGCCGCCGTGGTGGAGGCCTGTTCGGCGTCGCCGGCGCACCAGACCGGCGCGGCACCGAGATAGGTCTTGCCGTGGGCGATGGTGGCGCTCAGGTCGCGACGGGCCACCGTACGCCACAGCCGCAGCAGCAGTTCGTGGTCGGTGCCGACACCGCCCCACTCGGCCGGCACGTAGTAGGCGGGCAGGCCGAACGCGTCGAGCCGTTCGACGAGCGGCGCGGGGAACTCCTCGGCGGCGTCCAGCTCGGCGACCAGACGGCCGATCCCGCCCCCGCCCGGGCCGGCGCCGGACGGGACGGCATCCGCCAAGGCCGCGTCGAGCGCGACCTCCATCTCGACGCCCGTGCCGGCGCTGACGGACGTCACCGCTCCGGCCCCGTCGGTGCCGCACGCAGCGCGGGCTCCAACTCGGCGTGCAGCACCTTCATGTCGCCCGCGAGGAAGCGTTCACGCATCGCGGTGCGTTTGATCTTGCCGCTGGTGGTGCGGCGTACGGTGCCGCGTCGTACCAGCACGATGTTGCGCATGGGGAGCCCGAACGACCGGCTGAGCCGGCGGGTGACCGCGGTGGCGACCTCCGACAGCTCGGCCTTCGGGGTCCTGGGGTGCACCTCGTGGACGAGCACGACGCGCTCGTCCGGCGAGCCGATCACGAACGCGGCCCCGATCTGGCCGCCGAGCGCCTCGTGCGCGGCACGGGCCTCGACCTCCACGTCCTGCGGGAAGATGTTGCGGCCATGGACGATCAGCAGTTCCTTGAGACGGCCGGTGACGAACAGCTCGCCGTCGACGAGCGCGCCCAGATCACCGGTGCGCAGCCAGCCCGGCCCCTCGTCGGCGTCCGCCACACGGGCGTCGAAGACGCGGGCGCTCAGCTCCGGCTTGCCCCAGTAACCACGGCCGATGCTCTCCCCGCGCAGCCAGATCTCGCCGACCCTGCCTTCCGACAGCGGGCCGCGCGTCCGCGGGTCGACGATCCGGAGGTCGAAGGCGTGTGGCCGGCCCAGACCGGTCACCTGCCGGCCCGCGCCGTCGGACACCGGTCGCAACTCCGGCCGCTCACCCGCTTCCAGCCGCAGGGGGTCCACGGTGAGCACGGTCGGCCGGGCGTCTTCCGGTACGCAGGTCACGTACGCCGTGGATTCCGCGAGGCCGTAGCCGGGGGAGTGGGCGAGGGAGCCGAGCCCGATCCGGGCGAACCGTTCGACGAACGCCTCCACGGTCGGTGCGTGGATCGGCTCGGCGCCGTTGCACGCGTAGCGGAGGGCCGACAGATCCAGTTCCTCCGTCATCTCGTCGGTGATGAGACGCGTGCAGAGGTCGTACGCGAAATTGGGAGCGCAGGTGTACGTGATCCGGAAGCGGTCCAGCATGCGAAACCACTCCACCGGACGTCTGATGAACAGGGTCGGCTGCATCAGCGTGAGAGGCGCCCCGCACAGCAGCGCCGCCGTGAGCTGAGTGAACAGGCCCATGTCGTGGTGGAGCGGCAGCCAGCTGCCGAACCGGTCCTGCGGACCGAGGCCCAGGTACGTGCACACCGCCTCGACGTTGGCCAGGACCGCACCGTGGGTGAGGATCACGCCTTTCGGTGACCCGGTGGACCCGGAGCTGTACTGGAGGATCGCGTCCGCGCCGCGGTCGACGACCCGGCCGGCCGCCTGCCGTACGGCGGTCTGTCCGGTGCCGACCGGCCGTACGGCCTCGACCCTGAGCCGTTCCAGCCCGTGACCGCGCAGGTGCGCGGTCACCTCCGCCTGTGCGGCTTCCGTGGTGACGGTCAGGCCGGGCGAGCAGTCCGCCGCGATCGCGGCGATCCGTTCGCCGGCGCTCGCCGAGCCACCCGGCATCGGCGAGGGCACGGCGACCAGCCCGGCGGACAGGCAGGCGAGGTAGACCTCCGCGAAATCGGTGCCCGTCGGCAGGGCGATGAGCACCCGTTCGCCGAGGGCCAGCCTTCGGCTCAGATCCTCCGCGCGCACCTGGGAGCGGCGGGCCAGTTCCCCGTAGGTGATGCTCTCGGGTTCCACTCCGGTGGAGCCGTGGTAGAGGGTCAGTGCGGTCCGTTCGGGATGAGCGGCGACGCGCGCGGCGAAGGCCTCGCCCAGGTTCCGGTATCCGGTGAGGTCGACTGTCATGGTGTCAGCGCTGGTTTTCCATCGCCTCTATGAGGCTCTTCGGGCGCATATCGGTCCAGTTCTTCTCGATGTAGTCGAGGCATTCCTGGCGCCCGGCCTCTCCGAATACTGTTCCCCATCCGTCGGGGACATCGGCGAATACAGGCCAGAGTGAGTGCTGACCCTCGTCATTGACCAGAACGAGATAGTTGGCGTCGGGGTCCTCAAAGGGATTCGGCACAGCGTTGCCCTCTCTCGATGAAGGAAAAGGAATGGTGTGCGGGGGCGGTACGACTGCGCTTCACTATGCCTCCGCGGTTCGCTGACCATCAATACCGAGGGCCCGTTCCCGCAGGTCCTCCTCCGCGGTCTGCTCGACCTTGGACATCGTGGCGCGCAGGATGGGCGGGGCCATCAGCGAGGTGACGATCGCGACCAGGATGATGATCGTGTACATCTCGGTGCCGAGTACTCCGAGCCGCAGCCCGACCATCGCGACGATGACCTCGATGACGCCGCGGGCATTCATCCCGGCGCCCAGGGCCAAGCCTTCCCAGCGGCCGAGCCCACTGAGCCGTGCCCCGAGATAAGCCCCGGCGAACTTGCCGACGATAGCGATGGTGAGCACCCCCAGGCCGGTGAGCAGAACGGGCGGATCGGCGAGCATGGTGAGGTCCATGCGGAGCCCGACCGTGGCGAAGAAAAGGGGAGCCAGGACGGCCGCCACGAAGGTCTGCAGCGGGGCGAGCGCAGGTGGTTCCAGCGCGCCGCAGGCGCGGATCACGACACCGGCGACGAACGCGCCGAACACCGCTTCCAGACCCATGGCGTGGGTGGCCGCCGACGCCAGCACCGCCAGGACGACCACGACGGTCACGGTCGCCCCGTTGCCGGGCGCCCGGGCCGCCGCACGCAGACCGGCCGCGACGGCGGGCCGCAGCAGCATCGCGCAGATCAGCACGACGATCAGCCAGCCCACCGAGAAGGCCAGGTCGCCTGCGCGGACCCCGGTGGTCGCCATGGCCGAGACCATCGAGAGCAGCAGCCATCCGACGATGTCGTCGACCATGACGGCGCACAGGGTGAGCTGGCCGATGTTGCGGTGCAGCAGCCGCAGGTCCATCAGGGCCTTGGCGATGACCGGGAGGGCACTGACCCCCATGGCGATGCCCAGGAACAGCGCGAACGCGGGGCGTTCGCCCGGCACGAGAGCGGTGGGCAGCAGGAATCCGAGGGCCACGCCCAGCGCGAGCGGGATGGCGATCCCGGCGAGACTGATACGGAGAGCCGTCGACCCGCGTCGGCGAACCAGGGACAGGTCCATGTGGGCGCCGGTGATCGTGACGAGCAGCAACACCCCGATCTGGCCCGTCGCGTCGAGCAGATGGAACTGCTCGGGATCCCGCGGCAGCAGCCAGTTGCTGAAGCCGGGCGCCACCTGCTCCAGGACCGAAGGGCCCAGCAGCACGCCGGCGCACAGCTCGCCGACGATGGTGGGCAGGCCGAATCTCGCCGCCAGCCTGCCGAGCAGAAACGCGAGCAGGAGCAACGATCCGAGCTGGAGGAGGAAGACGAGTAACTGGTGGGCGGCGATGGTGGACACCGGTTGCACGGCCAGCATCAACGAGCCTCTCTGGGAGCACATCTGAGCTATGTACTGGCGAGTGAAGACCTGTTGTGGACGGCGAATGGCGCGTACCGCAGCACGGTTTACGCGGCTGCTTTCAGGGCTCGTCGGCGATTCGACTTCGCGACCGCGCACTCTACGGGGGGGCGACCGTGCCATTGACGGCCCCTTCCCGGTCGGGACCATTCCGCGGAAGAGAAATTCCGGCGCCATGCGCGGCGTTCCGTGCCGCGGTGAAATCGTCCGGTGTCAGTGTGGCTGTCAGGGTGTCCAACCGCACCCGAATCCTCACTTGGACGAACGCGCGGGTGGCCGCCCCGTACAGAAATGACGAGGGGACGGCCCTGTACTTCTCAGCGCCCCGTACATGCCCGCCTGCCCCGCCGACGTCGGAGACGCCCTCGCCGGACGAGCAGATCGCCTGGAGCACACACTTGGACCGGATCGCATGACACCGCACAACGAACCCGTACCTACCGCCCGGCGCTCGCCGGAGAGACCCGGATCTGCCCGGCGGCCGGGCCGCCGCGCGACTCGCCGGCCTGGTGGGCCGGGTCGGTGACGTGGACCGGCGGCTTGGAGAGACTGACGGCGGCGCCGTTCGCGGCCGCGCCGAACGCCAGGTTCACGTCGATGCCGACCAGGTAGCGCATCATGCCTCGGTGTCGGTCAGGTCCCGTGCCCAGTCGTAGGCCTCCTCGAACAGCTTCTCCTCGGGGCCGCGCACGTGGAACCGGGGCAGGTCGGCCAGGACGGGGTGTCCGTCAGTCGCCTCGCACGGCGCCGGGTCCATCGGCTGCGCGCCCAGCGAGCCGGGCCGGTGCTCGGAGTGCCGCCTGCCGGTCGCGTCCGGCTCGCTCGCCCGGGTCGGCGGGTTGAGTGCGGCCATCAGCTCCAGGCCGGTGACGGCGGTGGAGCCGACCGGCGCCATCACCCGGGCCGCGTACACGCCCAGCACCCGGGCGAGTTCGGCTGGTTCGAGCTGGGCGGCGTGGCTCCAGGCGAGGTCATCAAGGGCGTGTGCCACGACGGGATGCACAGCTGCACGCACTGGCGCCGACTGCCCTGCGCGGGGCGGTAGATCCGCGCTCACGGCCCGAACCCGCGCTTGGTGAGCTGCCAATTCGCGCGGGTTAGCTGCTTGATGACCTTGTGCCCGTCCGTGATCCGCCCGGCGAGCCCCTCATCATCCGACAGCGCCGCCGGAAGGCCGTAGCGTTCGCACGCGGTCTTGGTGAGCACCAGCAGCGGGTCGTCCTGCAGCCGTGCAGCTTCTCCGTCCCGAGCCGGGCCTCCTGGAGCGTCCACTCGACCAGGGCGGGCAGGGACTTGGCGGGTACGTCCAGGGTCAGCGTTGCACGTCATACTGTTGAGCCGTATCGGCCCGTGATTCACTGACCCACGAAATTACAGGTAGAGGTCAGGTCGACCTGGGGCCTTGCCGACGAGTTGCTCTACGCAAGCAGGAGCGGCTCTTTTCGGCCAGCGTGCACGGAGACGCCAATGCCGCTGAACAGGTGTCCAAATCCCGCCCTCGACCGGGGTGCGGGATGACCGCGTGAAGTCTTCATGGTGATACAGCGTGACGGGGCCGAGGGGATGTGCGCATGACACAGGACGAACGTGGCGTAGCTGTGATATCGGGTGCATCATCGGGATTCGGCGAGAGAATTGCGCAGGTATTGGCCCAGCAGGGTTACTCCGTAGTGGCTCTGGCCCGTAGGGTGGACCGCCTGAAAGCCCTGGCGGAACAGGACGCCACAGGGGCCATTCTGCCGGTGGTCGCCGATGTCCGGGACCGGGAGGGCCTGGCGCGGGCCTTCGATGAACTGCCCCCCGATTTCCGTGACATCTCGGTGCTCATCAACAACGCCGGCCTGTCCCGGGGGTTCGGCCCGCTGCAGTCGGGCAGCGACGCGTCCTGGCGCGAAATGATCGACACGAACATCTCCGGTCTGCTGAACGTCAGTGGACTGCTGCTTCCGCGCCTCGTGTCCCGCGGATCCGGCCACGTGGTGAACATCGGCTCGATCGCGGCGAGTTACCCCTACATGGGGGGCAACGTCTATGCCGCCACCAAGGCCTTCGTGCACCAACTCTCCCTGAATATGCGTGTGGACCTCCAGGGCACGGGGGTCAGGGTGAGTTGTGTGGCGCCCGGGATGGCGAAGACCGAGTTCGCGAAGGTGCGTTACGACGGGGACGTGGAGCGCGCCGATGCGCTGTACGAGGGCCTTGAGCCGCTGACCGCCGACGACGTGGCGCAGACCGTGGCCTGGTGTCTGACACGGCCGGCCCGCGTCAACATCAACATGATCGAACTGATGCCGTCCGAGCAGCACTTCGGACTCGGATTCGCCGGGAGCCCGCCTGCCTCGCCCGGAGGTGCGGATGGCGCGTGAGCCCGTGCAGGCCGCCTCCCGGTACGTGAACGCGCTGGACGGTCTCGTCGCGAGACCCGCGCGCCCCGAGGACGTGGAGGAGATCTCCTTACTCTCCGCCCCCTTCGTCGACGACGGATTGTTGATTGCCCGCCCTCTTGTGGAACTGGCCGAAAAGATGCATGAATTCGTGGTCGCCCGGCAAGAGGGCCGACTGGTCGGCTGCATGGGGATGGCCCCGACCGACACCCCGACCGACAAGAGTCTGGTGGTCTACAACCTCTGCATCGCGCCCGATTGGCAGGGCAGGGGAATCGGCCGTCATTTGGTCGGCGTTGCCGTGAATATCGGCAGGCGCGAGGGGTATCAATCTTTGCTGGCCCTTACCCGATACGGCGGCGAATGGTTCAGGAAGCTGGGGTTCTCGAACGTCCCGGTGAGCGAGGCCCGCGACGAGTGGCGCACTCTCTTCCGACCCGACCGAAGATCGAGCCTATATCGGTTGATACTTACCTCCGAGCAGTCCAGAGACTGAAGCATGTCCGCGTACACGCTCATGCTGACCAAGGGAGTGACACGGTTGATAATCTGCGGGTTGAAACTCACGCATGATGGCGCCGTTGCCCTGATCGAGGACGACCGCCTGGTTTTCAGCGTGGAGATGGAGAAGCTGGGAAACGGCCTGCGCTACAGCACCGTTGCCGATTTCAGCTTGATCCCCGGGATTCTGGCCGACTTCGGCTACAAGCCGAAGGACGTGGACGAGTGGGTCATCGACGGCTGGGACGGCGACGTGTCCGGAACGGTGGCCCTGCTGGACCGGGGGAGCCCGACGGAGGTCGTGGTCGGCCCGTACCGCGAGTCGCGGGCCTGCCCGGCGCTCGACGCGCCCAGCGTCTCGGGCACGTACCCGATGGACGGCGAGACCTATGCGTACACCAGCTACCCGCACGCGGCGGGACACGTGGCGAGTGCCTACGTCTCCAGCCCCTTCGCCCAGCGAGATGAGGGCTCCTTCGTCCTCGTCTGGGACGGCGGGCTCTTTCCCCGTCTGTACTGGACGGACCCACGGGGCGGCGTGGAGAACCTGGGAGAGCTCTTTCCTCTCATCGGGCACGCGTACGCCATCGCGGGACACCACTTCGGGCCCTTCCGCAAAGCCGTCCAGTCGCCCACGGTCGACGACCTCTCGGTGGCCGGCAAACTCATGGCCTACATAGCGCTGGGCAAGGCGGACGAGGGTGTACTGAGCATTCTGCGCGAAGAGTTCCACCGCGTCTTCGAGAGCGAGGAACCGGCCGCCGTCGAGTACCGCGCGACCGTCGGCGGGTACGGCAGCCTCTTCGAGCAGTCCGTGCCTCCGGTGCACGAGTTCTACTCAGCGGTTCGTGCCAGGGCGGAGGAGAACGGGGCCAGCGACGAGGACGTGCTGGCCAGCGTGCACGCCTTCCTCGAAGACCTCCTCGTCGAACGGATCTCCGTCAAGGTGCGCGCCGCCAAGGGCGACGGCCCGTGGAACCTCTGCTTCGCCGGCGGCTGCGCGCTGAACATCAAGTGGAACAGTGCGCTGCGCGAGGCGCCGGACTTCCGCGATGTGTGGGTGCCTCCGTTCCCCAACGACGCGGGTTCGGCCATCGGCGCCGCCGCGCTGGGCAGGGCGCAGCACACCGGTCTGGGGCCGCTTTCCTGGAACCCCCGGCTGGGCCCGGCGCTGACGGCGTCACCCGAGGTGCCCGCGGGCTGGTCGACCCGGAACTGCACTCCGGAGGAACTCGCCCGGATCCTCCACGAGTCCGGGGAGCCCGTGGTGGTCCTGCACGGCCGCGCCGAACTCGGCCCCCGCGCCCTCGGCGGCCGCAGTATTCTGGCGGCCCCGGTCAAGGCGTCTATGAAGGACGAGCTGAACCGCGTCAAGGACCGCGAGCCCTACCGGCCCGTCGCCCCCATCTGCCTGGAGGCCGAGGCCCCGACGATCTTCTCTCCCGGCACCCGGGACCCGCACATGCTCTTCGACCACAAGGTACGGGCGGACTGGTTGGAACGCATCCCCGCGGTCGTCCACCTCGACGGGACCGCACGGCTCCAGACGGTCGGCCCGGGCGACGACGACCTGCTCTTCACCGTGCTGACCGCCTACCATCGGCTCAGCGGCGTCCCGGTGCTCTGCAACACCAGTGCCAACCTCAACGGGCACGGTTTCTTCCCCGACGTGGCCTCCGCGGCGCGCTGGGGCCGGGTCTCCCGGATCTGGAGCGACGGGACGCTGTACCGGCGGACCGACGGCTGAGTCGATCCGTGACGCAGAAGGCACGATCCGATTCGGGACTGTAAAACGTTCGGCCCTGTCTCGCATTCGGTGGTGACGGAGCGTCGTGATAGGTCGGCGTGGACGGCGAAAGAGCGCGAGGCCTACGCCAACGACCTCGACGATCCCCGCGCGCTGATCGCCGTCTCCGCAGCGTCCAACCGCTCCAAGTCCGACCAGGACCCCGCGACCTGGATGCCGTCTTTCGAGGGCTATCACTGCCGGTACGCCGGCGGCTGGGTGGCTGACAACACGCGCTACCAGCTGTCCGTCGCCCCCGACGAGAAGGCCGCGCTCTCGCAGATCCTGAGCAACTGCCCGGATAGCCCGATCGAGATCACGCTCGTTCGCTGAGGGGCCGTAGGCTGCCGAACCGCCTCTGGCGCAGGGACAGTACCTTCCTGTCGCCGCCTTTGTGGCCTCCTCTTTTGTGGAAGGGACGCAGCCACCGGTGTCACGCCCTGACGGGCAGGCCCGGATGCACACGAGATCCACTGTCCGGGGCGTTTCCTCGGGCACTGTCCACGAGACAGACGGGCCGGCCTCGTCCATGGAGCGGTCAGAACCAAGCAGTTGAAAATGCCGGACCGAGCAGCGGGACAGGCCTTCCTGCAGCCTTCACTCTCCGCCCACATGGCCGGCGCAGCGGTGCGCGCCTGGCTCACAGAACAGGCCGTATCCCATCTTGTTGATCGTGATGTCGATGGCCATGTACGGCTCACGGCTGATCGTGATGGATGATCCCGCCGGGGTGTTGGGGAGTGCTTCGACTACTGTGCCGACCGCTTCGTCACCAGTGCGGCCCTCGTGAAGGACCCCGGAGGCCCTGCCTCCCATTTCGCTGCCCTTGTCACACGGAGGAGCGTGCTCGGAGCACTGCACCATGGTCAGGTAGCGGTAGTCGAATGAGCCGTCGTCCTTGATGGTGATGCTGGCGCCGGACCAGCTCCAGGTCCCGACGAACCGTGCCAGTGGCCGGGGCGTTGCTGTGGGGGAGGGGCTGCGGGGGCCGGGGGCGAGGTCGCCTATCCAGATGCGGGCATTGGCCGGGTCGGAGGTTTCCCAGGCCCGGCGGGAACCGAGAACCACGACCTTCTTCTTCCACACGGTGAGTGTGGCCAGTGATCTCAACGTGTCGAATCCGTTGGTCCGGGTCGGTTGTTTGGCCCACTTCTTCCCGTCGGCGGAGAACCAGAGGGCGCCCACCGCGGAGTTGTCGGCCGCACGGGCCGACCCGATGGCGACGAAGCCGCTGCCCGCGGGTGCGACGGCGAGCATTTCCTGGTTCTTGCGGGGGACGACGCCGACGTCCGGCAGACGCCCCACGTCGAGCGGCGCGCCGGTGTGCCACCCGGAGTTGCCCTCTCTATACCAGGTGTGGGGCTCGGTAGTGTGCTCGACGGAGTCGTCGGCCAAGCCACCGGTCAGCACCATGGTGTCGCCGTTACGCGCCAGATGGTCGAACTCGTTGCCGTTGTCCGGCAAAGGCTCCTTCTTCCACCTGCGTCCATCACGCGAGGCGAAGAGCTGGTCCGCAGGCCGGAAGTCACCAGTAGTGCAGTTCGTCAGCAGATGGAAGGCGTCATCGGCGACGAGGACCTCCGCCGTCGCCTCACTGCCCTCGTGGCCACCGCAGGGTGTCTCGAACAGTTTGGTCGAGTGCCCCGACTTCTCCACCAGCCACAGTCGCAGACTCGCTTGCTGCTCGTCGGGTTGTGATTCCGGGGTTCATAGTCGGTGTGGCAAGGTCGGCTTGAGCTGGGGTGTTGGGGGTTTCCTGAGAAGCGTCAGGGCGCGTTCTGGGTACTGGGCGGGGTGGTGACGGGGCTTCTGGTCTGGGGTTATTCGTGGTTGGTTGATAACGGTGGCGTGGTGTTGGTGATGGTCCTCGGTGTCTAAAGGTCTGGTGCGTGTTTGCGCTGGTCAGCGGCTTGGTGCCGGGTTGGCGCCGGTCCAGTACAGGGCGGTGTCGATGTCGCGTGCGGTCCAGCCGTCGGCTCGTGTTGCGCCGTGGTGGAGGAGGTCGTCGAGGAGTTGGAGGTAGCGGCCGTAGCGTCCCGGTGTGGGGGTGAGGGGGAGGCCGAGAGTGTCGAGGGCGTGTTGGACGCGGCTGTCGTAGACGGCCATCCGCTGTGGTGCTGCTGCGGTGAGGATGGCTGAGGCGAGGGCGTCGCCGGTGCGGAAGCCGGGCAGTTCCCAGATGATGCCGCGCCCTGTGCGGGCGGCCTCGCCGCGCGGGAGAGTGGTGTCGCGGACGGCGGTGACGGCCCGCTCGGTGACCGCTCGCACGTGGATATTGGGCAGGGACATCAGTTCTGTCACCCACCGGGTCTGTGCGGAGAGCCGTTTCCAGACCACCAGGGCTGCGATGTCCGTCTTGCCGAGGCTGCCTGCGTGCTCGGTTCGCTGTACGACGTCGTGGAAGACCTCGTCGTAGTGCGGTGAGACGGCGGCCAGGTAGCCGGTTCGGGCGGGGATCAGGGCGTCCCACACCCGGCCGCAGAGGGCAGCGAACTCCTCGCCGGCCGGTGTGTCCGTGGTCTTCTTCATGTCCGCATCATGCCGTTGTGGGTGATTGGCGGGTGCGGGGGCGTCTGGCTTCTTCGGCGAGGTGGTCGAGCTGGATGGCGTCGAGTGTTTTCTTGGTGATGCGTTCGGTGCCGTCGCAGATGGCGGTGATGGCGGCTTGGCGGATGAGGCGGGCGAGGCTGCCGATGCGGCCGGCGGTGCGCTGGTGGAGGTAGGAGGCGTGGCGGGGGAGTGTGCCGGGTGGGTGCTGGTTCAGGTCGAGGGCGTTCTCCATGTCGGTGATGAGGTCGGTGAAGGGCCGGGTCTGGCCGTGGCGGGCGGGGAGGGGGCCGCAGGTGATGAGGCTGGCGCGGCCAGCGAGTTGGGCGCCGCGGACTCCGGCGAACAGCGGGGTTGAGGCGACGTCGATGCCGGTGTAGACGAAGGTCGCTCTGATGCGTTCGGTGAGGTCTTTCAGCAGGTCGGCGGCTTCCGCGCCGGTGGTCGTGCGCGGGTTGAGGCGGTGGATCTCGTCGATGAGGACCAGGCGGACGCCGGCGGTGGTGTAGGTGTGGCAGACGGCGCTGGTGATCTGGGCCTGGGTCATGCGGGCGGTGACGGGGATGCCGAGGTAGCGGGCGAATTCGGTGGCGAGGGTCTTGGCGGTGGCGCCGGGCGGCACCAACAGGTAGGCGACCGGTATTTGTTGGTGGGTGCGTCCGGGTGGTGCGGGGTGTTTGCGGGTGTGGGCGAGGTGGCAGGTACGGCCGACTTCGAGAAGGGCGGTCGTTTTCCCGGCTGCGGCGGGGCCGGTAACGATCAGTGAGGGCCGGGCGGTGGTCTGCTGGTGGCGGCCGAGCAGCATCAGGGTGCGGACCTGGGTGGCGAGGGTGCTGATGGCGGGGGTGCGGACGGTGACGAACGCGGAGTGGTAGGCGAGGCGTTCTTCCGTGCTGCGAGGGGCGTCGCCGGGCTGGGGCGGGGTGCGGGGCGGCGTGGTGGCGAAGTCCTCCCAGCCCTGCCAGGTGGTGATCGGCCACTCCGGTTCGTTGGCAGGGGCGTCCGGCCACGGGCCGTCGGCGCGTGTGCGGGCAGGCTTGCTTGCCGGGCTGTCGGTGGTGATGTGCGGGCGGGTGGTCACCAGTTGAGGGCTTCCTGGGCGGGGTCGTAGAGACCGAGGCCGGTGTAGGGGGCGGGGTCGGGGGCGTCGGCGGTGTCGTCGCCGGGTTCGTCCGCGCCGTCGGTCTGCTCTGCGTTGTCGGGGAGGTCGTCGAGGCTGTCGTCGTCCCAGCCGTCGGCCTGCTGCGGGTCCGGAGGGCGGGTGGCGGCCGTGGGCGGGGGTGTTTTCAGCGGTGCGGTGCGGGTGAGGAGGTGTTGCTCGCCGGGGGTGGCGGTGCGGGTGTGGGCGCGGCGCATGAGCTGGTCGAGGGTGTCGGCGAGGTCGGCCTCGTGGGTGTCGCGGTCGCCGTGGCGGGCGGTGACGGTTTTGATGTGCTGCCAGGTGGCGCTGTTGAACGGCTGGTGGATGTGGTCGCGGTGGATCCACGGGATCTCTGTCAGGTGTCCGTCGGGCAGGCGGATCCATACCTGGCGGGCGTCGTGGGGGTTGGTGTGGACTTCCCATTTGCCGCCGCGCGCGGTGACCGGGGAGGGCTGGCCGCGGTAGGGGGCGAGGACATCGTGGTCGTAGGTGCGGTGGTCGACGCGGATGCCGCGTTCGGTGATGGCCTGCCAGCGCACCGGCAGCAGTTCGAGGTAATCGCTGCCGCTCAGCGGGAGGGGTACGTGGCCGGCGACGGCGATGAGCGCGGCCCACATCTGGTTCGGGGTGAGGGCCTTCTTGGGCAGGGTGGGGTGGCGCAGGCCTTCGTGGGGGCGGTGGTGGTAGTGGATCAGCCATTCGTCCAGCAGGTCCTGGAGCTGGGCGACGCTGAAGCAGGCCTCGGTTTCGGCGTCCGGTCCGCGGCGGGTGACGTTGGAGCCGGTGTAGCCGGGCAGGTGCTGGCACAGGAGTGCGTTGATGGTGCCGAAGGTGCGCTCGACGATGCCTTTGGCGGCGGGGGCGTGGGGCGGGGTGGGCTGGACGCTGATGCCGAGGGTCTCGCAGGCGGCGCTGAACGCCGTGGACAGGTAGATCTTGCCCCGGTCCACGACGATCGTCTCGGGCACTATCACCGGCCGGGCGGCTGCGCCCTGAAGGCGTTCATCCAGGCCCATCAGCCGCTGTAGCTGGGGGAGTTGGGTGTGGGCGAGGCGCAGGGCGTCGGGCCAGGCGGGGCGGGCGGGGTGGGGGACGGCCATCTCGGCGAGCAGCAGGGCGGCGTCGACGGCCTTGGTGCCGCCGGGGCGCAGGACGGCGGCGAGGATGGCGCGGGTGGCGACGTCGACGGCGATCGTGAGTTCGGGCCGGCCGGTGGTGCCGTCGTCGAAGACGGCCAGGACGTCCAGCCGGGTGGTGTCGACCTGCACCTGCTCGCCCGGCCGCAGCGCCACGGTCGGGGTGAACGCCCGTCCGCCGGTGGGGGAGGGAAGGGTACGGGCGGGGCGGTGGGGGTGTTCGGCGGGATTGGCGAGTTGGTGGACGAGCCGGTAGAAGGTGGCCTGGGAGGGGGCGGGCACGGTGCCGCGGCCGTACCGGTCGGTAAGGATCTGCGTGACCAGGGGCATCAGGCCCTTGACGGTGCCCTTGGAACGGTCGCGCTGGCGGCGCAGCGCTTCCTCGACGGCAGCGATGACGCGTTCGTCGGTGCGCCCGGTAGGCACGGGCCGACGGGTGGTGCGGTGGTCGACCAGCCCCCACAGTCCCTGCTTGCGGTAGGCCAGGCGCATGCGCTGCACCGTGGTCCGGGAGACAGGTCCGAAACCGATCGCGGTCAGCTCCGCCGCCTTGGCCTCCTCGCGCTGCGCGAGCGTGAATCGGTCGGGGTCGTACTCGGCCCGGGGCACCCCGCCGCTGTCCGCCATCCCGCCGGGCAGGCCGGTCTCCACCTCGCGGATGTGCCGCTGCCAGGCCAGCGCCTTGCGCCGCGCGTCCTCGGGCGCGGTTTCGAACAGACCCCACTGCGTCACGGCCTGGGGCATCTGGGCGCCCACGATGGTGAAGGACGGGTCGGCGAACAGGTGCCCGGCCACGACCGTCTCGTCTTCGCCCGTCTCACCGGCGAGGTAGACCTGCTGGCCCGCCACAGCGATGACCTGCCAGGTGCTCTCGCGGAAGCGGACGTGCGCTCCGACCTGCAGCACCGGCCGTCCGCCACGCCGCACGCTCACCGTCCATCCCCGCTGCCCGGGCCGCCGCGGCCGTTCGCATCGTCGGCGCCGGTGCTGACGAGGACCCGCTCGTTCAGCGGTACGTCCAGGGGCGTAGTGAGGTGTTCGTGCCACAGGGCGTGGAAGACGGCGGGCAGGACTTCGATCGGGTCGCCCACCGCTTCGGCGCCCTCGATCAGCGGCCGCGGCTGGGCGAATGCCTCGCGTACGGCGGCCGCGAGAGGGGGACGGCCGGCGTTGCGGGGGTGGCGGTAGCCGGCCAGCCATTTCAGGTTCGCCGAAAGCGTCATCTCCAGCGGCTCGAGGCGCCGGTAGCTCCAGCCGGCCTGCACGCACGCCGCCTCCAGGACCGTCGCAGCCCGCTGCGCCCGCTCACCGCCGGCCTCCGGGTGGCTGGGGCAGTCGGCCAGCAGGGCGGTGCCGTCGCGCTGGCGGGCGAAGAGCTGCGGCACCCACGAGCGGACCTGGCCGCGCGCGTCCCGCCACAGCAGACGGACCGGCCGCCCGGCCAGGCCGACCACATCGGGGTCGCGGTCCAGCATCATCAGCTGCGCCCGCATCGCGGCCGACCCGCACGCCACATGCCGGCCGGTCGTGGCCGACCACCACTGACCGGGCCCCCACCGCCGCCCCGGCACCACCGGGAACGCCGACACCGGCTCCAGCTCCTCGAAGGCCACCGCGAGAACCGCGTCCGCCCACCGCTGCTGCACCACCTGCCCGAGGGGGTCGACGAAGACCGCCTCCCACTCGGATCCGGTATCCGTCTGCATGCGCTGTGAGCGGCCACCCGCTGCGGCCGTTGCGTCCTTGCTGCCCACGCGCCCAGTCAAGCCCGTCCTGCCGGTGCGGCGGGCGGCTTCACAGATTTTGATCACGAGTGCTGGGCGATGAGGTACGCCCTGCGGATCACGGTCCGTACACGCTTCCCTGCCTCCTGACGCTTACTCACCGTTCCCTTCCTGGCCTCCCGTTGCGGTGGGCCGGGAGTGCTTCGGCCAGGACATCGGCCGGCAGGCGGGCCCAGCGTGCAAGATCCTCCAGGGCCATCCCGGCCGCGAGGGCTGCAACTGCTGCGCGGCGTCGGCGGTCTTGCCGTACTGGACACCGCGCAACTGGGTCAGCTGCTCTTCGGCGTCGTTGACCAGGCTGGTGATCAGTGCCCGTTGCTCGGCCGGCACCACAGAGCGCCACGTGGTGCCCGAGCCGGGCGCGCTGCGTTCCTTGGACAGGACGCGCAACTGTCCGGCCATGGTGGCGGGCTGGTGCTCCTGCCGCAGCCACCAGGGGTCGTTGCCGTAGCCGGGCGGCCCTCCCGCGCCGCGGCGGATACGGATGACGGCGCCCATCCACGAGGTCAGCGGGCCGCCGTAGTCGGTGGCGGCCAGCGGCCCCAGCCACCCCCGCCCGACCCGCTCGCCCAGTCGGCGGCAGAACGCCCCGTCGGCGGGCAGCGGCCGCGGCCGCCCGGCCCCGCTGTCCCTCCACACCAGCTGCGCCATGGCCGGGTCCAGCAGTGCGTCGGCGACGGCCACCACCTCGGGGAAGACGACCGCGTCCCGGCCCACGATCCGCCACCGCTCCAGTTCCGTCCCGGCGTTGCCGCCCGCGACCTGGTGCAGCCGCCGCGGCCAGATGGTCTCCCGCTCCCAGGTGAGGGCCTGCTCCCACCACAGGGCTACCACCGCATAAGCCAGAGCGAACACCCTCTCCGGCTCTACTCCAGCCCGTGCTGCCCGCCGCGCCACACCCGTCCACCGCCGCTGCGCCGCGGCCACCTCCGGCAGGCCGCGTACGTCCAAGTGCTCCAGGGGCTGGTCGGCGTCCGCGTCCAGGAGCCACCGTCCGTGCCGGACGCACACCCGCTCCCAGCGCGGCACGTACCGCACCACCCGCACGGCCGTCCCCGTACGCCGGGCCGCGCACAGGCGGCAGCCGAAGGCGACCGGTCCGGCGACCGCGCCCCCGGTCCGCCACGCCGCCGCCGGCACCCCGTTCTTTCCGGCCGACAGCTTGGCGTCCTCCTGTCCCCAGGACGGCAACGCCCGCGCCAGGACGTCTTCCCCGACGCGGCACAGGCCTGCCAGGAGCTGCCGTCCGGGCGCGTTCAGCAGCACCTCGGCGTCGGCCCGCGCGCCCCCGCCGTCGTACGTGGGCGGGTAGTTGCGCCACTGCCAGCACGACCGCAACACCTTCGCTTCCATCCCGTAGCGGCTCGCGATGCGGCAGATCAGCGACGAGGTTGTCTCCCCCTGCAGGGGAGCTGTCCGCAGGAGGCCGGGATGTTGGGTCACTCCACCACGGTCTCGTGTTCGCCGATCCGGGCGGGCGTTTTCGCAGCAGCCGTCCGGTCCTCGGCCCGTCGTCTCATTACTTCCCCAGGCCGTGGGCCTCCCTCTCGGCTCGGACGTCGTTCAATGCCTCTCAATATTGGCCACCTGGCTCCACCCGCTTGAAGAGCGGCGCGTGACGTTTCGAACCCCGATTGCGTGGGTGGCGGTAGCCGGCAAGCCACTGCAGATTCGCCACCACCGCTGGAGGCGGCTCAAGCCGCCTGTGCGTCCAGCCCACGCGCGCGCATGCCGCCTCCAGGACCACCCGCGCCCGCTGCGGCCTGCCTTCACCGGCGCCAGCTGCTCGAACCTGACTGCGACGGCGGCCTCAGCCCAGCGGCGCTGCACCGGCGTGCCGTCCACCCCGGCGAACTCGGCCTCCACCGCGCCCGGTTCCGGCACCCGGCAGGCGCGGCCCGCGACGGCGGGCAAGCTGGCCTGCCCGCCGTCCTGGCTGCTGTCGATGATCACAAACTCCACATAACGTCATACCTGTCCTGCCGTGCAGGCGAACCGGTAGGTAACCCCAACTGGGTTTATCCATAAGTCCGTTGGGGCGCACGCGGGTCAGGATGCCACCCGGATGTACCGGTGTCAGTGCGAACTCCTGCACTTTCCGGCTGCAGCGCCGCCTCTGCTTCGGCACCGGTGACGCGCGCCAGCAGACGCCCGCGCTAGCCCGGCAATCGCAGGGTGTCCCGTTCCGGGACTGTCACTCAAATGGGTGATCGGAACGGCGCTGCCCGGAATAGTGCGACAGGCTGTCTGTCTGATCTTCGGTACTTCTGGCTACCTCCACTCCTAACATGGCATCAGGTTCAGGGGGCGAGTCTTGGGGAGGGACCGCGCGGATGAAGGTTCTCAGACCGACGCAGCCGACGAGCGAGCAGCTCACGGTGATCAACAACCACAAGCCGGGAGTCTTCGTCGTGCGGGGCGCCGCCGGCAGCGGCAAGACCACCACGGCCCTGTACCGGCTGAAGTTCACCGTCGGCTTCTGGCAGCGACGACGCCGCGACGGCTTCATCGAGGGCCCCGTCCGGGTCCTGGTCCTCACCTACAACAAGACTTTGCGCGGCTACATTGAGGAACTCACCCAGGAACAGATCAAAGGAAACGACGTCGAGCTGACGATCTCCACCTTCGCCAAGTGGGCCACCGACCGCGTGCCCTACGAGCGGATCCTCCGGGAGCCCGAGCGCAACGGGAAACTGAACGACCTGGCTGCGCCCCTGCCGCTGTCCAACGACTTCGTGCGCTCCGAAGTGGACTACTTCCTGGGCCGCTTCATGCCGGACCGCCTGGCCGAGTATGTCGAGTGCGAGCGTCAGGGCCGTGGCCGTTCCCCGCGCATGCCGACCTCGATGCGCCGTCGGCTGCTGGACGAGGTGATCGTTCCGTTCCAGGAATGGAAGAAGGAGCAGCAGGCCTGGGACTGGGCTGACCTGGCGAACGCCATGGCCGCCAAGCGCGCCGACGACCCGTACCACGTGATCGTCGTCGACGAGGCCCAGGACTTCTCCGCAAACCAGGTCCGTGCCGTCCTCAACCATGTCACCGACGAGCACACGCTCACCTTCGTCCTCGATGCCGCTCAGCGCATCTACCCCCAGCGATTCACCTGGGCCGAGGTCGGCCTGAGCGTGGGGTCGCACAACAGCAAGCTGCTGTCGAAGAACTTCCGCAACACCCGGCAGATCGCCGCCTTCGCGGCCCCGCTGCTGCGCGACGTGGAGACCACGGACGACGCTGCGATCCCGGATCTGTCCTCGTGCGAGGGGGACGGCGACAAGCCCCTGCTGGTCCAGGGCACCTTCACCCAGCAGATGGACCATGTTGTGCAGTTCCTCAACGACCTCGGCCCGGACAACGACGAGTCCGTTGCCATCCTGCACGCAAAGGGCGGCGGCTGGTTCAGTTACGTCGAGACCCGCCTGACCGCCGCTGGCCTCGCCTGGGTCGAGCTCACGCGTAACGGGGAATGGCCCACCGGCCCGGTGAACGTGGCGCTGTCGACCATGCACTCCGCTAAGGGCCTGGAGTTCGACCATGTGATCATCGTCGGACTCAACAGCGAAGTCATGCCGCACGCTACGGAGCCCGGTGACAGCGAACGAGACGCCCACCTGCGCCTGTTGGCCATGTCCGCCGGACGTGCCCGTAAGACGCTGACCATCACCTACAAGCCCACCGAGGCCAGCGACCTCATCGCCTGCATGGACCCGGACACCTACGAGGTGAAGACCGTATGACCGCGGCAGAACCGATCCCGGCCATACCGGGTAGTGAAGGACACCCTGAGGGCATCCACGCGCTCATCCAGGAACGTAAGATCACCGAATTGGTGCACTTCACCACCAACCGTGGCCTGCTCGGCATCCTCGTGCAGCGGCTCTGCAGGGCCCGGGCACTGCTGTCCGAAGACCAGTACCTGGAAAGCATCTACCACCAGAACACCAAGATCCGCAGAGAAGCTCCGCAGTACTGGTCTTATGTGAACCTCAGCATCAGTGAACCCAACCACCGCTTCCTGCGCATCAGCAGTGAAGACTGGTGGGCGAACGAGGACCTGTTCTGGGCAGTCCTCAGCTTCGACCCAGTGATCATGACGCACCCCGGCGTCCTGTTCGCCCCAGGCAACATGGGATACGACGGCATCACCCCCGGGGAGGGCCTACCCGGAGCCGAAGCCCTCTTCGCCGACAGAGTCCCCAAGGGCTTCAGCAAGACGATGCTGCGCCACGACCGAGCGCCTCAACTCCCGACAAATCCCCAGGCCGAAGTGCTCTACCCGCAGGCCGTCTCCACTCAGCACCTGCAGCACATCTACGTCCTCACCGACGAGGACGCAGCGAACGCTGAGGCCATTGTCAGCGCCAGCGGACATGATGAGGTCGACATCTCCGTCGACCCGATCACGTTTGGCAGGTAAGGACTACGGTGAGCGCCATGCAATGGGAGGCAGTACGCGCCTCAGCCCAGTGGGCGGCGTACGGAGACGCACTCGGCTTCATCACCGAACTGACCGACACCGCAGGCGTGCAACGCCGCATCGGACATGATGAAGTCACCACCACCGTCCCCTGGAAAAGGCGCATCGGGGGACGCTACGGACGCGACATGCCCCTGCCAGCGGGCGCGTACTCCGATGACACCCAGCTCCGTCTTGCCACTTCCCGCGCCATCCGCGGAGACGGAGAATTCGACGCCGAGGCATTCGCGAAGATCGAAGTCGTCGCCTGGCAGGCATACGCCCTCGGGGCCGGCCGCGGCACCAAAGCAGCAGCAACCGGCTTGATGCGGGTCGAGGCCAAGTGGTCACAGAACATCTTCGCCACCAAAGCCGCCCGCTACGTCGACATCGGCGGCAACGGCGCCGCCATGCGTATCCAGCCCCACGTCTGGTCCGCACGGGACCTCACCAACTGGGACCACATCACCCGCGACGTCATACGCAACGCAGTCAGCACCCACGGCCACCCCCGAGGCATCCTCGGCGCCGTCCTGCACGCAGTCCTGCTGGCCCACACCCTGGACGCCAACGAACTCCCGGGTCCCAAGCAATGGCGCCCCGCAATCGACTGGCTCGAGCAGGTACCGGACGTCATCGCAAAAGACGACGAACTCGCTTACCTCTGGCTACCCACCTGGACCGACGCCGCTGGCACCGACTTCCGGTCAGCTGCCCTCACGGTCGCGGACGAATGCCGCACAGCCTTCGAAGCCGTTGACTCCGCAACACCTCTTACCCCGGAGACCTACACGGCCCTGGTAGAGCGGCTGGGCGGCTTCGACGATGCCACGCGCGGATCAGGCACAGTCACTACTGTGCTTGCCGCGGTGCTCGCATACGCCTACGCCAGCTCCCCAGAAGCTGCGCTGCTCCTAGCCGCCAACACCCTCGGCTCGGACACGGACACCATTGCCACGATGGCCGGCGCTCTCCTCGGCGCTGTCACAGCAGCTCCTCCACCCGGTGCCGTACAAGACGCCGACGCCATCGACTCTGAAGCCCGCCGCATGTGGGATATCTCCCGAGGACGCGAAACCGCCACGTTCGCCTACCCAGACCTTCTGCGCTGGAGCCCTCCCAAAGCCACACTCGACCTCGTAGGCCACACACCCAACGGGCCGGCTTTGTCCGGCCTAGGAACCCTCACCCCCGTAGGAACTCCAACACCAGGCAATCAAGCCACCTATGTATGGGGCACCTTGCCGTTTGGGCAGAGCGTTCTGGTGCGCGCCAGGCCGGACCTCAGGCCGCTGGATGAACACCTGCTTCCGGGAGACGTCCGCCAACCACGGACTCGGCAATCGGCGGACGCCGCTCCAACCGACCAGCAACTCCTTTTCGACACTCCAACATCTTCAGCCGTCACAACAGACCAGGGCAGGCTGGAGCGTGGGGCCGCGCGGGGAACCTTGAGCGAGCGTGCCCACAGGCCCGGACCCCCGACTCTCGAGGAAATCGTTCAAGGCCTGGCTAGGAACGGCTTCCCTCCAGAGCAGGTGGGCCGTGCGCTGCTTCACCAAATGGGAAGCGGACGATATGGCGTGGAGCGGGCTGCCGCCCTCGCCGGACTCCTCGCCCGTGCCTACCAAAGCGAGCAGGAGCGGCCTGGCTGAACCTACAGCGGGCCAACCCGGTGCTGGGATTGAGGCCGCGGCCTAGTCTGAGGCGGCTGGACCGGGGCCGTCGGGATTGAGGCCGAGACCTGCCAGTAGCTGCTGCTGGGCAGGGTGCAGGAGCGGCCATGCCTGGCGCTGGGCGGTGATCCATCGTGTGGCGCGTGGGGTATCGGGGCGGTATTGCTGCCAGGTGCGGTGCCAGGTGTAGGGCCAGGGTGGGTTCCACCACGGGTCCAGGGCGGTGAGCGCCTCAATGGTGGTGGTGGAGAGAACGCCGGCGCGGGCTTTGCGGCGTTGCTGGCCCAGCCATCTGCCGAGGGGGAAGCCGTCTTGTCGGGTGTGCTTGTCCGGGGTGAGGTGGCCGTGTCGGGCGGCGTAGGCGCGTGCGTGGTCGATTCCGGGGCTGGCGGGGTAGGAGCGTGTGGCCGGGGCGGGTCGTTCGCCTACGACAGCATCGGGTGTGATGCCGAGGGCGGTCAGGAGGTCCTGCTGGCCGGGGTGGAGATGCTCCCAGGACTCCTGCTGGACACGGATCCAGCGGCAAAGGCCTCGTGGGAGGTTCGTGGCCGGTACGCCGTCGGCACCCGTGGCTGCTGTGCGGAGGCGGTGGTAGGCCTGCTGCCATTGCAGGGGCCAGGGCGGATTCCACCACGGATCGATCAGGGTCAGGGCTTCGGCCCGGGTGGGGGAGAGGTGGCCCTGACCGGCGCGTCGTCGTTGCCAGGCCAGCCACTTCCCCAGCGGGAACCCGTCGAGGACGGTGCTGACGGGTGCGGCGATATGGCCGTATTCGGCCGCGTAGGTGCAGGCTTGTGCGAGCGCGGTGTCCAGCAGACCGGGCCCAACGCGGAGAGCCGGTGGTTGGGCGGCTCGGGCTGTCTCGGCGGTGATACCGATCTTGGTCAGCAGGCGGTGCTGCTCGGGGTGGAGTGTGCCGTAGTCGGTGCACTGACGCCTCAGCCAGTCGGCCAGCTCCTTCTCAAGGTCCGCAATGCCGGTGCCACCGCCGTCGGCTGCGGACGCGGACTCTGACCGCTCGCGTACGCGAGTCCAATGGCGTTGCCACTCCAAGGACCAGGTCGGGTTCCACCAGGGGTCGAGCGCTGCGAGGAGCGTGCTGACCGGCCATGTCCCGCCTGTACTGCGATGGTGCTCCCGCGCCTGGTGGCGCTGTTCGCTCAGCCACCGGCCCAGCGGAAACCCCTCAGGACAAGCTTTCAGGGGCGTGGCGAGGTGGCCGTGTGCGGCGGCGTACGTGCGCGCGTGGGCCAGCCCGGGGCCCGTACCGCAGAGCTGGGCGATGATCTCGTGGGGGCAAGCGGCGGCGGTCTCGGTGGTGATGCCGATCTCCGCCAGCAGACGCTGCTGCAGCGGATGCAACTGCTTGTAACCGGTGCACTGTACGGACAGCCACGTGGCCCAGCTGTCACTGCCGTCCGGCCAGCTCCTTTCTGCGGCCCCTTGGTGCCGGTCTCGGGCATGAGCGCGGATCCGGTGCCAGGTGCGCTGCCACGTCAAGGACCACGGCGGGTTCCACCACACGTCGATCGCGTCGAGTACCTGGAGGTGCGCGCCGGGTTCGTCCTGGCGGCGGGTGAGGCAACGCTGGGCAGTGAGCCACTTCCCGAGCAAAAACCCTTGGTACGAGATGTTCTTGGTGGCCAGGGCCAGGCATCCGTGTTCGGCGGCGAAGGCGCGCGCACAGTCAACAGCCTTATCGATGCCTGCTGTCCGGCTCGTTCGGCGCGGGCGTGCACTACCGGCGGCCTGGGCCGTGAGGCCGATGTCGGCCAGCAGACGGCGTTGTTGGGGGTGGAGTGAGCTGTAGTCGGTGCACTGCAGGTACAGCCATTCCCCGGTCAGCATGTGGGTGTCGGGGAAGCCGTCGACGGCGTTGAGGGGGCCGTGGCGTCTGACGTGGTCGCGGGCGCGGTAGTAGGAGCGCTGCCACTTCACCGACCAGGGGATGTTCCACCACAGATCCACCTCCTTGAGGGCGGCGGCCTTTTCTTCAGGCAGGACCAAGGCGTGGGCCTGCTGGTTGTGCACCCATTTCCCCAGGGCGAAGGAACCGACTCGGGTGTCGCGTTGGGTGGCGAGGTGGCCGTGCTGGGCGGCGTAGGTGCGCGCGTGGGCCAGGCCGGCGGCGAAGGCGCCCTCGGCGTGCACGCTGTGACCCCGCAGCCGTTTCTGAGCCGGCAGACCCTCTGTGCCCGCGGTCTTCCGACGCTGGTAGCCCGCGAGAACGTCGGCGAGAGGCCGGGGCCGGAGCGCCAAGGGGACCTGCCACAGCCGCTGTTCGTCGTCTCCACTGCCGCCCTCGGTACGGATGCACTGGTACGTCCAGGCAAACAGCGCTCCGTGGGTACAGCCGGCCAGACGCTCGGTGAGCCACGGTCGCCGCAAGCGATGGCCCAGCTCGCCGGGCACGCAGGGCACATCAGCCAACCGGTAAGGGAGGTGACCACCACCGTCAGCAGCGACACGGAGCCGCCAGGCCCGGCTTGCCAGAAGCGTGGCGAGGGAGACGGTCTCGGGGTAGGTGACCAGATCCCGCGCCAGGATCCGCCACCGCTGCGGATCCTCGCCCGCGGGCATGGCCGCATCCAGCCGCATCGGCCACAGACGTTCCTCGGGCCACTCCTGCGCCCACCACCAGGCTGTGACCGCTTCCGCAACCTCGAACGCCGAACCAGCGACGGGGGAGCGGTGCAGCAGCCTGCGGTGATCCGCCTGCGCCTGGACCACCTCCGGGCATCCGGCCAACCCCACGACACGGCCCCCGCTGCCAGGCACGTTCATCAGCCAGCATCGGTGGCGTGGGCAGACTCGTTGGTGCGCCGCCAGGTACACCCGGGCTGGTGCAACGCGACCGGTCCGCGCAGCCACACAGCCCGGGCACGCCGGACCCCAGGCAGCAACCGTCTCCACCCCGTTGTAGAGCCGCACCGCCGGCCGCTCCTTCGAGGGGCCCAGCGGCTCCTCCCGCGTCCAGGCCGGCAACGCATGGCGTAAGCCCACCTGCGGCACACGACACAGCGCCGCGACCCGGTCCCGGGCCGCGGCGTTCAAGAACACCTCGCTGTCGCCCTGCAGAGCCCGGACGACGCCCTGCTGGCCAGCCACTTCGGTAACCGACGACAGCAGACTCCGCACCGTCAGGCCGTACCTGTCCGCGATCCGCCCCAGGAACGACAGCGTCATCTCACCCTGCAGGGGAGCCACCCGAAAGGCACCCGCGGCCAGCAACAGCGTCCCCACCCGCCCGTCTCTTGTGACAACTATCGTGCTTCGACTCAACAAGTGTGACTGAGCGCTCTAGAGATCTTTAAGGGTGTGGGTTACGTGGGGTCGTGACGGTTGTCGTGGGCTGCGCTATGCCGGAGGGATGAGGTATCCCGATAGCGGAGGGCTGACGGCTGAGGAGCGGGTCCGGCGTGAGCGGGTCCGGTTGGCGGCGGCTGATCTGATCGAGGCCGGGGCCAGTGACGGGGAGGTGGCCCGGCGGTTCAGGGTGACCCGGATGTCGGCGAACCGATGGCGGCGGGCGTTGGCTTCGGGCGGTCGGCAGGCCCTGGTCTCCAAGGGCCCCGGCGGTGCCCGCTGCAAGCTCGATGCGGGTCAACTACGCGGGCTGGAAGCGGTGTTGGACGCCGGCCCGGCCGCTGCCGGCTGGAGCGACCAGTGCTGGACCCTGGCGAGGATCGCCGAGGTCGTGCGCCGCCGGTTCGGCGTCGAGTACACCCTGGCCGGGATGGACCTGCTGCTGCACCGCATCGGCTGGAGCGTGCAGGTTCCCTCCCGCAAGGCCACCGAGCGCGACGAGGAGAAGATCGCTGCCTGGAAGGACGAGCAGTGGCCCGTCATAAAAAGACGGCGGCGGACCTGGGCGCCTGGCTCTGCTTCGAGGACGAAGCCGGCCAGGGCCTGAGGCCGCCCAAAGGCCGAACCTGGGGCCGCCGAGGCCACACACCCGTCGTGCGGGTCACCGCCGCAGGCACCAAACGCGTCTCCATGGCCGCACTGATCTGCACGAAGTCCGGCCATCGGTCCCGGCTGATCTACCGCATCCACCTCGACCGCGGCCCCGCCAAAGGCCGGCGCAAGGGCTTCACCGAGACCGACTACGCCCGTCTGCTGGATGCCGCACACCAGCAGCTCGGCGGCCCGATCGTCCTGGTCTGGGACAACCTGAACACGCACGTCAGCCGCACCATGCGGCAGCTGATCGACGCCTGATTATGGCTGACCGTCTACCAGTTGCCGCCGTATGCACCCGAGTTCAACCCGGTCGAGGGCGTGTGGTCGCACCTGAAACGGTCCCTGGCCAACCTCACCAAACACAGCCTCGACCAGCTCACCACGCTGGTGAAGACCCGGCTCAAACGGATGCAGTACCGACCCCACCTCATCAACGGCCTCATCGCCAAGACCGGCCTCGACTTCCAACCGCCGTAACCTCAGCCATTGAAGATCTCTAGTTGGCGGGTAAGCGTTGGCGGCACGAGCGAGGCCCGGGCGGTGTCCTTCGGGTTCCTCAGCCGTGACGCGGTCGTTGGAACCTGTCCACCAGGCGGTGTCCTGGCGATCCAGAGCGCTGGCGCCAGGTTTAGCCGAAAATGACGACGAACACGATCGCCTAACTGGCCGCGAAGGGCACTGAGCAAGCTAGTACTACAGCCTCAGATCATGTGACTGGTGATCGGTGCTGATCGTTGTCCGGTCATGCTGACGGATGTGAGTGCGGAACACGTTGAGGGGTGGGCGGAGGAACTGGCTGCCCTGACAAGTGGGTTGGGGTATCTGTTCGCCCGGCCGGAGCCGCGGGAGGTGTTCGCCGATCTCATCGAGGGGCTGTTGTCGGACCTGGGCCGAAAGAACGGCTGGACGATGGCGGGGAGGGCCGGACATGCCACCCCGCACCGGATCCAGAAGTTCCTGGGCGAGGCGTCCTGGAGCGCGGAGGGACTGCTGGCCGAGGTGCAGGCTTACGTGGCACGGGAGTTGGGGGATCCGGGCGCGACGCTGGTGCTGGACGACACCCAGGTGATCAAGAAGGGTGACAAGTCCGTCGGGGTCGCCCACCAGCACTGCGGGGCGACCGGTGACGTCCGCAACTGTCAGGTCATGGTGATGCTCACCTACGCCGCCGCGCGCGGCGGCGTAGTGGCTGTGCGCGTGAGTAGTGACACCGCCTGTCGGTCAGCGACGACACCACCCCGCCTCATCGGAGAGCGGTATCGCTGAGTTTTGCCACCACCCTGGTGCTTGCGGTGGGACCATCGAAGTGCACCGCGTGGTGAGGGGGCATGGATGCCGCCGAAGTCCAAAGTTGATCTGTACGCGGCGATCCGTCGTGATTCTCGGGCCGGTCTGTCGAACCGGGCTTTGCAGCACAAGTACGGGGTGGGTTTCCGCACGGTGCAGAAGGCTCTGACCTCGGTCTGGCCGGAGCCGCGCAAGAAGCTTCCGCCGCGCAGGACGCGGCTGGACCCGTACAAGGGGCTGGTCGACGAGATGCTGCGGGCGGATCTCACCGCGCCGCGCAAACAGCAGCACACTGCCAAGCGGATCTTCGACCGGCTGGTTGCCGAGCATGGCGCGGCCGACATCACCTACGGGATCGTCCGCGCCTACGTCGCGGAACGTCGCGAGGAGATACGGATCGCGGCGGGCCGGGGCATCGCGAAGGCGTTCGTGCCGCAGTCCCACCGGCCGGGAGCCGAGGCGGAGGTCGACTTCGGGGATGTGACGATCCGTCTGGCCGGCGAGCAGGTCAAGTGCAGCCTGTTCTCCTTCCGTCTGTCGTACTCCGGCAAGGCGGTGCATCGGGTGTCCGCCTCCGGCGGCCAGGAGGCGTTCTTCGAGGGGCATGTCCACGCTCTCAGCGTGCTGGGCGGGGTGCCGACCGGCAAGGTCCGCTACGACAACCTCAACTCGGCCGTCGCCCAGGTGTTGGGCTTCAACCGGGCCCGGGTGGAGACGGAACGGTGGACCGCGTTCCGCTCGCACTTCGACATCGAGGTCTTCTACTGCCGTCCCGGCATCGAGGGAGCACACGAGAAGGGCGGGGTGGAGGGGCAGATTGGCTACTTCCGCCGCAACCACTTCGTCCCCGTTCCCGTGGTCGGCTCGCTGGCCGAACTGAACGCGATGGTCGACCGCTGGGACGAGGAGGACGACGCCCGGCGGATCCGCTCCCGCCCGCGGACGGTCGGCGAGTACTTCGCCGCGGAACAGCCGTTGCTGAAGCCGTTGCCGACGGAGCCGTTCGAGACGGGCAGGCTGTTCGCGCTGCGGGTGGACCGCTACGGCCAGATCAGCGTCCGCACCAACCACTACTCGGTGCCGGTGCGGCTGATCGGAAGACGGGTGCGCGTGATGCTGCACGCCTCCGAGCTGGTGGTCTACGACGACGGCGTCGAAGTCGCCCGGCACGAACGGCTGATGACCAAGGCTGGGTCCCGACTGGTGCTGGACCACTATCTGGAGGCACTGATCCGCAAACCGGGAGCGCTGCCCGGCTCGACCGCGCTGGAACAGGCCCGCTCGGCGGGGAAGTTCACCCCGGTCCACGACGCCTGGTGGGCAGCGGCCTGCAAGGCCCACGGCGATAGGGACGGCACCCGGGCACTGATCGAGGTCCTGCTGCTGGGCCGGCACATGCCCCACGAGCACCTGGTCGCCGGACTCGCCGCGGCCCTGCGGGCGGGAGCGATGACCTCGGACGCGGTCGCGTTGGAGGCCCGCAAGGCAGCGGAGGCCGACGACACCACCGCTCCGGCGGTGCTGCCGGAAGGGCCGGAGTCCGACCGGTTCGGGCATCCGAAGGTCACCTCCCTGACCGAGCGGAGAATGGCGCACCTGCCGCCGGACACCCGGCCGCTGCCCTCGGTGGCCGTCTACGACCAGTTACTGCGACGACGCCGGCCGGGCGGCCGGCCCCGACCCGAGGGAGAAGAGCCGTGACCGTCAAACGCCACCGTGGCCTGACTGAGCAGGCCGCCGACGCGGCCATCGAGGCATCCTGCAAGGCGCTGCGACTGCCCACGATCCGGGGCCAGTTCGCCGAC
The DNA here is from genome assembly GCF_036345175.1 of Streptomyces sp. NBC_00576. Taxonomy (NCBI): domain Bacteria; kingdom Bacillati; phylum Actinomycetota; class Actinomycetes; order Kitasatosporales; family Streptomycetaceae; genus Streptomyces; species Streptomyces sp. NBC_00576. The sequence goes on from NZ_CP107780.1 coordinate 10,882,191, forward strand.
ATCGCCGAAGACGCGGCCAAGGGCCAGATGACCTACCGCGGGTTCCTCGCGGAACTGCTGCTGGCCGAGTGCGACGACCGGGCCCGCCGACGTTCTGAGCGCCGGATCAAGGCCGCCTCTTTTCCCCGGGAAAAGTCTCTGCGGCAATTTGATTTCGACGCCAACCCGAACATCGACCCGGCCGTCATCCACACCCTCGCATCCTGCGAATGGGTGAAAAAGGGCCTGCCGCTCTGCCTCATAGGAGACTCCGGCACCGGGAAGTCCCATCTGCTGATCGCGCTCGGAACCGAGGCCGCGATGGCCGGCTAACGGGTGAAGTACGTCCTGGCCACCAAGCTGGTCAACGAGCTGGTCGAGGCCGCCGACGAGAAGGTCCTGACCAAGACGATCGCCCGCTACGGACGCGTCGATCTCCTCGCGATCGACGAACTCGGATACATGGAACTCGACAAGCGGGGCGCCGAGTTGCTGTTCCAAGTTCTCACCGAACGGGAGGAAAAGAACAGCGTCGCCATCGCCTCCAATGAAAGTTTTGGAGGGTGGACAAAAACGTTTACCGACCCCCGGCTCTGCGCAGCCATTGTCGACCGTCTCACCTTCGGCGGGAACATCATTGAGACCGGCACCGACTCCTTCCGCCTTGCCCAGACCCGAGCCAGGGCCGAGCAGCACTCCGACTGACGATCACAACGGGCTCTCTTCGACAGGAGCCTGTCCTGTCAGGCCCAAAGGAAATCATTCGCTGCCCGAGGCTGGCGCTTCTAGCCTGCATCGGGTGATGAAAGCTGATGACGTGTTGTTCGTCCTGGCCTTGTTGCGGCGGGCGAAGGTGGATGTCTGGGTCGGTGGAGGATGGGGGATCGATGCTCTGCTCGGTGAGCAGACCCGGGACCATCGCGACCTGGACTTGATGCACCGGCAAGACCAGGAAGCCGCTGCGTTGGCGGCCCTCTCGGCGGAAGGTTTCGTGGAGAGCCTGGACTGGAGGCCCATCCGATTCGTCGTGACGGCCCCGGACGGGCGAGAGATTGACCTTCATCCGCTGGTCTTCTCCGACGACGGCTCAGCGGTGCAGGCGTCACCCGATCCGCAGCGTCCTTTCGTCTATCCCTCAGCATGCTTCGTGACGGGGACCGTCCAGGGGACGCCCGTCCCGTGCTTGTCCGCCGAGCAGCAGGTCTACTTCCACCAGGGATACGAACCATCGGAACGCGATCGGCACGACATGGCGCAGCTCCGCCGCACCTTCGGGATCGCCACGCACTTTTGACCCAAGTTGTGGGCCGAGGCTCTTTCGAAGACCGATCAAGGAAGGAGGCCCGAGCAACCCGAGGCGGTGTCAAAACTCGGCTCTGGCAGCGATCACGGGGAGCCGTCACGGCGAGTGATGTTGCCGTTCGATTCGGAGGCGTCGCAGGGCTGTCGGCCGGGAGCCTGCCGGTACTCGGGGTATCCCGGTGCGGGTGTGCGGTCGGCTCGGCTGCTGGATGTGGCCGCCGGGCCCGCGCCGCGGGTTGTTCAGCCCAGCGTGGCCATCAGAGCGGTGGCATACGCATCCAGTCGTTTCTCCACAGCCCGCGTCGTCAGCTCCGTCTTCCCTCAGCGATGTCACGGTGCTGGCTGCTCTCGCTGTCCAACTCGACGGCGAGGCGCCAGATGTCAGCGCCTGACAAAGCAGCAACGTAGTCCAGCCATGCATTGCCTCTGCCGGTGCCGGCAGACCTAGGGGCCTTGGGGGCGGTTTCGCGTCGCGTCCGCTCCTCCGCCTCGAATTCCGCAAACTTCAGCAACATTTCGACCGCGAGTGGCGCAATGTCGGGTCGGCGCAGGAGGTTGCTGGCATACGGCACGAGCTCGGGCCTCATGGTGAGAAACCGCTCGACGGCAATCCGACGTTCTTCGGGGATCTCCGGGAACTGATCACAGACGGGTCGGTCGGAAGCCGGCTCTGGACGATCGACGCTCATTTCGTGCTCCTCACCAACCTTGCCCGATCCGGCACATCGATCTTGTCATTGTCCACACCGCTGGCCATCGCCACCAGAGCCGTCATGCTGCCGCTGGCCCCCAACCACCGCCACATTGCGCTCCGCCACCACGAAGGTCCCAATTCAGGACGGCCCACGGGGCCAAAAACAAGACACCTGATCTTCACCAATCACCCCAGCACTGGGGGAGGTTGGAGATTCTGGCAGTGGTCGCGGGGAGTCGTCACGGTCGGTTACTGAAGCAGGATCAGCTTTCGGAGTAGTTCGAATTCGGCACGCCCGTATAGCTGCCTTTTGATTTTTTTGATGCGATTGACGGCACCTTCCGTGCCGCCGGAGCTCCAGGACAGGGTGAGGCCGGCGGTGACGGCGTCGAAGTCGCTGTTCATGCTGCGGGCGTAGCCGGTCAGTCCGGGCAGGTCGTCCCGGACGACGGCGTCGATCCAGTCGGGGAGCAGGGTTCCGAGGTGACAGGTGAGGATCTCGCCGAAGTCGCGGATGTGCTGGTGAGCGGCCTCCAGTTCGGGGCATCGGGCCAGGATCGACTTGAGGTGCTGATGTTCTTCTTCACTGAGCGTGGTGGGGTGGCGGGTGAGCCAGCCGGTGACCCTCCGGACGCTGGGTGGTGCGGGCGCCGGGGTGCCGGCCTTGGGCCGGAAGGCCGCGAGGTAGTCGCGGACGGAGGCGTATCCGTCGGGGTAGCCCTGTTCGGTGATCTCGCGGTGCAGGGCGATGGCGTTCGTGCACCCTTGTGACCATCGGCGTTGCAAGTAGGGCTTGTAGGGATCGAGCTTGCTCGGCCGCAGTGGCATCCCGACGATCATGTCCTGCCAGCGTGCGGCGTGCGCGTACCTCAACACCGTTTTCCGGCCCCACCCAAGATGCCGGGCGATCGCGCGGAGGCTGTGTCCCTGCGCGATCAGCTCGTGGACCTGGGCGTGAGCGGCCCGCTTGCGTTCCGCGCGCGGTCCGGTGGGATCCGCCGCCACCGCAGGCTCGGTGCCGTCCGCCGGTATCGGGGCCGGTTCTTGCAGGCAGGAGCGGTGGGCGCCGACGGTCTTCTCCACGGCCCGGCCGAGGCCCTGCCAGAGGTGGAAGCGGTCGGCGACCTGGACCGCTTCCGGGGCGCCGAGCCGGGAGCCCTCCGCGTAAGCCCCAGCCCTGTCCCGGCAGATGACCTCCACGCCCGGGTGCGCGGTGAGCCAGTCGGCCAGCGGTCCTGCCTCGCGGCCCGGGAGCACGTCGATGACTTGGTGCGTCTCACCATCGGTAATCACCGTCGCGTACCGGACACCGCGGCGGGTGGCGAAATCATCGACACCGAGGACCCGCGGGGTGTCGTGGAGCGGGTCAGGCATCGCCCGGACGCGGTTCAGCAGCCCCATTCGCCCCGCGGTCAGCCCCAGGGCAGTAGCCATCCTGGACCCGGCGCGGCCCGCCAAGGCGAGCGCGACTCGGTCCAGGAGCTCGCCGAGCCGGTCAGTGCACCGCGCGTACGGGCTGGTCAGCCCCGATATCTGCTCAGCGAATGTGCGCTGGGAGCAAGCCGGATCGACGCACACGAAGCGTCGCACGGACAGTAGGATCCGTACGGCGTGCCCGGCCAGCGGAAGATCCTGCAGCTGTCGCTCATAGCGGTCGTGCACCCGTGCCGACGCCCGGCCGCAGGACGGACACACGCCTTCACCACTCCGGCCGGCCAGCCGCACCATCAGTCCACTCACCCCGTGCACTGCGGCGGTGATCAGCACCTCGACGCCCTCGAACAGCACGTCCTGCCAGGAGATCTCGTCGTGGTCCATGTCCTGGGCATCGCCCCGGACGGTACGAAACAGCTCGCACTCACCACACCTGATGGAGCGCCACATATGGCGATTCGGGCTGAGGCGCGCCCCGGCGTGCAGTCCGGAATCGAACAGCCCCTTCACCGACCGTGACGGCTCCCCGTGATCGCTGCCAGAGCCCAAAACTCACCGACATTATCGAACCCACGGAGCAGGAACCGCTGTCAGAACTCATCGACGCACGCTGTTCCAAGTCATCGACAAAGCCATCCAGCACCGCCGTCCGACCGCCTCCCGGATCTCCTCCACCGAGCCGACGTCGCGTACATCGGGCCAGGCCCGCGGATCCATCCGCGCGACCTCCACGAGCGCCATCACCTCCCGTCGGGCCGGGTCGTCCGGCAACTGCGCCATGACCTCCACCGCGAGTTCCTCCACCACCACGCCGTACCGCATCCCGCACACCCCCGTGGTCGATTCGGGCAGCAGCGTACGGAGGAACCGCCGACCGCGTTCCGGCCTGTGGATAAACCCGGATCGGGGAGGCCCAGGCACCGGACGGCGGCGAGGGGTACATGTACCGCATGGCGCGTGAACGGGTGCGATGGCCGGCTGAGAAACCCAAGGCCCGTCGCCACGGAGAGAGTGGCACGGCGTCATAGCGGGCCACGGGCGACCGGGATCGAGCAGGCCGACTGGAGGCCGGTGCCCGCTCAGTCTGACGTGTGGTTCAAAAGGCCGAGTCCTAGCTGGCTTGGACTGTGCAGCCGCGTGTTCCGATGCCTGATGGTGGTGATTAGCCCAGCCTCGCGGAGGGTGGTGGCGTGTTCGCTGGCGCTGGATGCGGCCAGCCCCGTGAAGGCAGCTAGTTCCTTGGTTGAGCAGCCTGGGTGCTCGGCAACGGCGGCAAGCACAGCAGCTCGTGTGTGTCCGAGCAGCGCTGCGACTGGGGCGGTGACTCGCCTGGGGGCGGCCTTGGGCGTGAAGGAGGTCAACCGGCGCAAGGGCTGGTCGTAACTGGCTGGGTAGGTGACGGCGGGCTGGGGCTCAGCGTCGTAGTGGATAACAGGGCTTGTCAGCAGCACCGAGGGCATGAGCAGCAGACCTCGGCCTCCCAGGTGCAGGTCGTATTCGTTGTCGTCCCTCGGCGTGGGTATCTCCAGTATCGGAGCCTTCCAGCGCATATATTGCGGATTGACCTGGCGGAGTAATGACTCCACGCCCCCGTGCAGCATCTGCCGCATTCGCACCGACCTATCGGCGACGAAGGCGTCAACTATCTCTGACCAGTAAGGAGCGAGGAGTACCTCGTAGAGGGCGCTGAGGCCATCACAAACCTCCCCAAGGAAGGCTGAGTCGGTGAGGCGGGGCGTCAGAGGCGGGACTGCGGACGGACTGTGTCGAGGGAGGATCGTAGTCAGCGCCGTGCGAATCTGACTGACCGGTGTCGCACGTACCTGCTCGACGAGTTCCTCCGGGGCGCCGGCCCTGGGCGCACCAATGAAAGTTGGTGACCAACCCACACGGGGAATGAAGTCCAGGGCCAGGCGTGCCGTAGGGGACAGTTGCGCGAGCGAGTGTCGACGCCAGCCGCTCAGTCGAGCCAGCTGATTGCGATCTTGCAAGGCTCGTGCAGCCGCCTTCAGCTCCGCAAGCGGCATCGGCGAATCAGCCACCTTCGTGCGCGCCAAGTCCTCAGCCGTGAAGTGAATACGAAAGACCACGGTCTCCCCCAAAGCTGTGAGGCACAGGCCTGATGATCTTTCCGCTGTGGCGTTGTTCGGTCTAGGCCGAATCAGGTCGCGGCTCCGGCCACCGACAGCTCAATCTGGAGCAGGGGGGAAGCGGTGGTGCTGGTGGTCCGAGGCCACCAGCACCATGTCCTCCTCGCAATAAGAGCATGCACAGCACCCGGTTGATCCCGGGGCAGCGCCACCACACTCAACCACGATGACTACGGGGAACCCACATGACCATCACCGCAACACGGAAGCGCATCGCCACAGCCCTCGGCGCCACCCTGGCCGTCGGCGCCCTCGCCCTGAGCGCGTCCCCAGCCTCGGCAGCCAAGTCCGATGGCTACGTCCGCGGCTACGATTCCTACAAGGGCGACTGGAGCGACGAGGGAGAGCTGCAATTTGACGCCGGCGCGTGGTACGACGACAACAACGCCGTCTGCCTGTGGCAGAAGATCCTCTGGGCTGAGGGCGCGGACGAAACGGACGGCTCGAACTTCGATGCTTCTGACGTCGACGGCCAGTTCGGCCCGAACACCCGTGGGGCAACGGAGAATCTGCAGGATCACTGGAACCTAGGCGTCGACGGGGTCGTGGGTGGCGGAACCTTCGGCCGCGCCGACGACGAGCTCAAGGTGACGGGCGGCAGCGAGGCCAGGGGCGAGCAGCTCAACATGACGTACTACGGAGACCTTCACAGCTTCTCCGTGGTGCGCAACAGCGAGGGGAAGTACTCCTTCAGGGACGGGGACGACATCTGGCGCATCGCCGGCTACGGATACCGGACCTGCAGCTGACGCTCGTTCCTTTACCCCCGTAATCCGCCGGGGGGCAGGGAGGTTCCGCGCAACCTGCAGCAGGTCATGGGCGCTGACAGCCCCTGGCCGAACTTCAAAAGGACAGACTCCCAGAGTCCGGCAGTTACAGACTCCGGGAACTGACTGGTGCCCGTATCGGACGTAGCCGGTACGGGCCCTGACGTGTAACTGGTCACCTCCCCCAGTGACGCTTGAGGCGTCCACGGGAGCCAGCACCTCGCCGACCCGCGAGCAGGCGATGGCCCACTCCCGCCATTCCCGCTCGGCCACGGCCAACTCGGCCTGGACGCGATCGGCCTCTTCCCTCAGCCCGTCCACGCGACGGCGGGCGGCGACCTCGCGCTGTTCCAACAACCCCACGACCGACGGCATCCACGACCTCCTGTGCGACATCCCGTGAGTTCCTCTGAGCCTCGTTGAGTCCCCGCCCCCGTGGCCAGGGGGTTCTTCCTCCTTCGAGTGCTCTGTGGTCGCGTGACGTAACTTCGGGATTCTTGAAGCGTTCTCACCGTGTCCGACCGATCCGCAGTCGGGCCGAAGGTGAGGGGGCTCGGGTTGGGGGCGCTGGCAGTTGTACGGGACCTGCGCGAGCACTGGGCGCCCGCGTCGGCGGAGGAACTAGAGAGATTCGAGACCGACGCGCTGTCCGGGTTTGTCCTCGCACGCGCCTCGGCAGGACTGGCGGACGGCACGATCCGCGGGGATGTCGGACACCTGGACCAGATCAGAACCTGGTTCGGCCGACCGCTGTGGGATATGGAGCCGGCCGACGCTGACGCGTACTTCGGGAAGGTGCTGCGTGGCTCGCCGAGCGGCACCCGGCTGGCCCGGTCCCAGGCGCTGAGCACGTACTTCATGTTCCTGGAGCTGCGGCACAAGGTCGAACTGCACCGGATGACCGGCCGGGTCATCGAGTGCCCGATCGACGAGATGAACAAGCCGCGCGGCGCGAAGGACGCCCAACTGCGGATTCCACCGAGCGAGCCGGAGGTCGGGGCGCTCTTCACCGGCTGGGGCGGTGAGCTGGCCACCTGCCGCAAGTTCGCCCCTACCGCCAGGAACTACACCGCCTCGAAGCTGCTGTCCCAGGTCGGCCTGCGAGTGAGCGAGGCATGCGGGCTCGACCTGGATGACATCAAGTGGGACCTGGGCCGCTTCGGCAAACTCCACGTCCGCCATGGCAAGGGCGCCCGCGGATCGGGCCCACGCGAACGGATGGTCCCGCTGATCAACGGCGCCGACCGAACCCTTCGGTGGTTCATCGAGGATGTCTGGGGCCAGTTCGACGACGACCACACCCGCCCCGGCACCCCGCTGTTTCCCTCCGAGCGCAAGAACGCCGACGGTTCCTCACGTCGGGTGGGCGACGATGCCCTGCGCAATGGGCTCAAGGACGCGGCCAAAGTGCACCTGCCCGGGTGGGGCGAGAAGCTGACACCGCACGTCCTGCGACATTTCTGCGCGTCCCAACTCTACGGAAGCGGACTGGACTTGCTCGCAATCCAGGAGGTTTTGGGACACTCGTGGATCGCCACCACGATGCGATACATCCACGTCCAGCAGACCCGGGTCGAGGACGCCTGGGTCGCCGGGATGGAACGGGCCGCGAAGCGGTTGGAAGGACTGGTCTGATGAGGTGGAACCTGCGGCTGACCGCCGCGAACAAAGGGGTCTGGAAGGCTTCCGAGCTCCAGCGGAACCTGGCCGAGCACGGCTTGGTGATCTCGGCGGGGAAGATGTCGGGCCTGTGGTCCGGGCAGCCCGTCTCGCTCAAGCTGGAGGACCTGGACGTCATCTGCGTCGTCCTCGGCTGCGAGATCAGCGACCTGCTGATCCCCGAGCCGGAAAAGGTCGGCCGCCCGGAGCAGGCGGAGACGGAACGAGCGGCAGTCGGCGCGGGGACTGCCACACCGGCAGTGATCCCCAAGCGCCGGGATGGCCGATCCCTCCCGCCGGCCTGACGCCGCCACGGTGAGCAAGATCCGCGACAACAAGCCTGCGGCCTCCTGCGTGGGCTGCTTCGCCTGGGGGCAGCTGCCCGGCCGGTTCTGCCGGGCCTGCTACACCTACGGCCAGCTCAACCCGCCTGGCACATGTACTGTCTGCCGTCGCGAGGTTCCCGTCCACGACGGCCGCTGCCGGCTCTGCCGGGCCCAGGCCAGCTGGGCCGTCAAGGCTGCGGGCGTCAACGGCGAGGCCGCCGCACTGGCGATCTTCCTACGGCGGGTGAAGCACCAACAGCTCTTCTTCGCGGGCCTGCAGCGGCCTCGCAATGGCGGACCGCCCGTCGGCAAGCAGGGGCGTCGCGTCCTTAGACGTCATCTCAATTGGTGGATGACTGTGTAGATAGTCGCTGGCAGACGTGCTGTGGTGGCGGTTGAATGCCTTGGTGAGCGACTACTGGACACCCGCGCATCACGCGGTCGAGCACGAGGATGCCGAGACCCTGGCCCGGTTGCTGGCCCACGGTACCGATCCTGATGAGGCCTTCAGCAACATGACGCTGCTGACGCACGCGATCGACGCCGAGGGCGACGGCTCCCTGCAGAGCGGCCAACCGTTGACCGTGCACACCACTGCCGTGCTGCTGGCCTTCGGGGCTGACCCGGAGCTCGCCGATCCAGACGGTCGCACCCCCATGGACATCGCCAAGCACTACGGCCACGACCTGGCGGTGAAACTGCTGCGGACCCACATCAGCGGCCGAGCCGCCGGTAACAGATGAGGGTGCAGGCGATGCTCGTGAAAGCGAGGAAATGCTCGGCCTTGCGCTCATAACGACGGTGGAGACGGCGGCAGCCGGCGAGCCAGGACATGGTGCGTTCGATCGTCCAACGGTGACGTCCCAACCGCTGGGAGCTCTCAACTCCCTTGCGGGCGATACGGTGCCGGATGCCTCGGCTGCTTAACCATCGCCGCAGGTGGGCATAGTCGTAGCCCTTGTCGGCATGAAGCTTGTCGGGCTTGCGACGTCGGGGTCCCCGGCGGGAGCGGACCGGCGGTATGCCCTTCACGAGCGGGATCAGGGCCTGGCTGTCATGGACGTTGGCACCCGATATTCCCACGGACAGGGGCAGACCGGTCCGCTCCGTGATCAAGTGGATCTTTGAGCCGTACTTGCCCCGGTCGACAGGATTCGGACCTGTCAGGTCCCCCTTTTCAGGGCGCGCATGTTCACTGAGTCGATCGCACACCGAGACCAGTCCAGGTCACCGCGGGAGCCGAGTTCGTCAAGGACAAGGCGGTGGAGCTTCGCCCAGACCCTGGCCTTCGTCCACTCGGTGAAGCGGCGGTGAGCCGTCGCGCCGGACGGCCCGAAGGACGCGGCCGGCAACTGCTGCCAGGTGCAACCGGACGTTGCCACGAACACGATGGCAGCCAGCACTTCACGGTCACCGTGCCGCCGCCGACCACCGCCCTGAGGCCGTGAGGGCGCCTCCGGAACCACCCGCTGAAACAGCGCCCACAACTCGTCCGGCACCAGCCGCTCAACGATCCCCACCACAGCCAAGAGCCTAACAAGCCAGCCAAATGAGATGGCTTCTAAAACGGGCACCAGGGCCAGCCCCTGAGCTCGTGATGACGGGCTGGATCCAGCCGCCTCTGGTCACCACCACCCGGGACTACCGCACCTTCGAACGGGAACGGCACGCCGACCTGGCCAACCCGTGGCTGGTCCGGGCCCGGCGGGCAGCGCGCGCTCTGGGTGAGGCGCGCGGGTGGACCCGCTGGGTCGCCAGCGACGTCGACCGGGCCCTGGTAATCGTGCTGTCCGGCCATGCCGAGGGCGAGTCGATCCGCTACACCGAGATCTTCCCGGCCCTGCGAGGCCGGGGACTCCCGGTCGGTCGGACCGCCGAAGTTCTCGATCAACTGGGCCTGTTCACCGACGACCGCACGCCAGCGATCGACCGATGGTTGGACCGCAAGCTCGACGCCGTCGCCCCGGGCATCCGCGGCGAGGTCGATTCCTGGGCCCGGACCCTACTCGACGGCGGCCCGCGGTCCGAGCCCCGCGCACGGCAGACCGCCTGGACCTACCTCAACGAGATCCAATCGGTTCTGTTGGAGTGGTCCAGCCACTACGACCATCTGCGGGAGGTCACCCGGGAGGACATCGTCGCCGCCCGGGACGCCGCCAGCGGCAAGCAGCGGGAAAGCCGCGTCGTCGCACTGCGGTCGTTGTTCCGTCACGCGAAGAGGAACGGCCAAATCTTCCGCAACCCCACCCAACGGATCCGTGTCCACCGGCAGGCTGGCGGCGTCGCCCAGCCCCTGGGGCAAGCGGACATCGACCAGGCGGTCGCCAGCGCGACCACCCCGGACATCAAGCTGATCACTGCCCTGGCCGCCGTCCACGCGGCACGGCCGAAGATGATCCGAACGATGCAGTTGTACGACGTGGATCTCGGCAACGGGCGAATCACCGTCGCCGGTCACGTCCGCCCGCTCGACGACCTCACCCGCCAGGCCGTCCTGGACTGGCTCGACCACCGCCGAACCCGCTGGCCGAACACCGCCAACCCACACCTGCTGATCACCCAGAAGACGGCCGTCGAACTCGGGCCGGCGGGCAAGCTCTGGACCACCCGGGCCACCCGCAACCTCACCGCGACCCTGGAGCGACTCCGTGTCGACCGCCAGCTCGAAGAAGCCCTGACCCACGGCGCCGACCCCCTTCACCTCGCCCTCGTTTTCGGCATCGACGAGAAGACCGCCATCCGCTACGCGGACTCCGCACGGGCCTTGCTGGATCAGGCCGCTGAACAGCCATTTCGGTGAAGTCTGCTCGACCGGTACACGCCTTTGATGGGGGGAACATGCCGTCAGGGCAGAGTCAGCAACCGGGGCCGATCGGTGGAGACGATGTCAAGGCGAGCGCGGCGATCCGCAGCTCGGCCGCCCACGTCCGCTGGTCAAGCCCCAACGTGTACTCGATGCAGCACCCGCATTGCGGGATCAGCGATACGAATGATCGTTCCTCAACGGTTTCGACCTCCGTCTCCCACCAGTCGTCCGTCGCCAGGTCGGCGGGAGTGATTTCCCCGTTGATCAGCCTCGCCGCCAGCCGACGCAGCGCGTGGCGCCGTGCCAGGCCCGGATCAGGCAACTCGAGTCCGGCCTCGGAGAGTGCTTGCTCAAACGCGTCGCGGATATCGCGGGCATCCGCGTTGCGGGGCAATCCGGCGAGCTCGCGCAACGTCGGGGTGTCCAGCCCGGCCGCGAGCGCCTCGGCAGCAATCATCGGCAGGTCCTCCGGGCGGATCTCATCAGCCTGATATCGGCACGCCACCTCACCCAGAGACGTGAGGCCGCTCCGCGTTGAGGGCTCCGATTCCGGTGTCGTTCCTGCTGTTCTCATGACTCATACGATGCCAGCACCGTCCCAAGGAGGGTTGCCGAAGGGGCGGTCCGCTCGGTACTCACCCCGCGTGTTCGCCTGAACCCGAAGGCCGACGTGCACTTCCGGCTCCGTATCCCGGCGCCGGCCCGGCCTGCGACGCCGACGGAACCCTCCGGATCCGACGCACATACGGAAGCCAACCTGAGCCGGCTACGGAAGGAGAACACCGACCTGCGCCGCACTCTCGCTCTGTACGAGGAGGTCATCCGTCAGCTTGCAACCGAAAACGACGCCCTTCGCAGCGGCGCTACTGTTGTGCCCTTGCCCTTGCCCTCCCGGAGCCGGACCACCCCGCGAACCCCATCCTGATCCGCGGGACTGTAAAACGTTCGGTGTAACTCCCGATCATGGAAGATGCATCGATGACCAGCAACAACGTGACTGAGCCCGAGGCCGTCGAGCCGTCTGAGGCGCCGGCGAAGTCTGTGGACAACCGACTGATTGACGAGCTGGTGGGCCGGGCTCAGGCCGAGGGCCTTCAGCTGACCGGCGAGGGCGGGCTGCTCCAGCAGCTGACCAAGCGGCTCCTGGAGTCCGCTCTCGAGGGTGAGATCACCGACCATCTCGGCTATGACAAACACGATCCGGCCGGGAAGAACGGCGGCAACTCACGGAACGGCACCCGGGCCAAGACCGTGTTGACCGATGTCGGCCCGGTGGAGATAGCCGTGCCCCGCGACCGGGAAGGCAGCTTCGAGCCGAAGATCGTCAAGAAGCGGCAGAAGCGTCTGTCCGGCGTGGACGAGATGGTCATCTCGCTCGCGGCGAAGGGCCTGACGACCGGTGAGGTCCAGGCCCACCTGGCCGAAGTCTATGGGGCCGAGGTGTCCCGGCAGACGATCTCAACGATCACCGACAAGGTTCTCGACGGGATGGCCGAATGGCAGAACCGGCCCCTCGACGCCGTCTATCCCGTGATCTTCATTGACGCCATCCACGTGAAGATCCGTGACGGGGCGGTTGCCAACAGGCCCATTTACGTGGCCCTGGCGGTCACTGTCGAGGGTCGGCGGGACATCCTCGGGCTGTGGGCGGGCGACGGCGGCGAGGGCGCCAAGCACTGGATGCACATCCTCACCGAGATCAAGAATCGCGGTGTGAACGACGTCCTCATGCTGGTCTGCGACGGGCTCAAGGGCCTGCCTGACGCGGTCGAGGCCGTCTGGCCCCGCACCACGGTCCAGACCTGCGTGGTGCACCTGCTGCGGAACTCCTTCCGTTATGCCGCCCGCCAGGACTGGGACAAGATCGCCCGCGTCCTCAAGCCCGTCTACACCGCGGCGACCGAGGAGGCCGCACTCGAGCGGTTCGCCGAGTTCGCCGATGCCTGGGGCCGGAAGTATCCGGCGATCGTGCGGCTCTGGGAGAACGCGTGGGAGGAGTTCACCCCGTTCCTCCGCTTCGACACCGAGATCCGGCGCATCGTCTGCACCACCAACGCGATCGAGTCCGTCAACGCCAGGATCCGGCGGGCGGTCAAAGCCCGCGGACATTTCGCCACCGAGCAGGCCGCATTGAAGTGCGTCTACATGGCCATCATGTCCCTGGACCCCACCGGCAAGGGACAAGCCCGCTGGACCATGCGCTGGAAGACCGCACTCAACGCCTTCGACATCACCTTCGACGGCCGCCTCTCGGCAGCCCGTCAGTAACTCCAACAACCCCAGTTACACCGCTCGTTTGACAGACCCTGATCCGCAGGCCGTTGGCAGGCGCTGATAGATCTGTGGGCGATCGCCGGAGTGGATGACGCTGACCTGGACCTCTGGTGATCGCTTTTTCGTGGACAGGTCTGGGGGAGCTTCAGGGCGTGGGTGGGCGGTTTTCGCCGGTGCCGGATCGGGGTGCGAGCGAGGACGGCGCAGCTTGGCGCGGCTGGTCAGCGGGCTCTGCTGCCTGAGGCCGGGTTGCTGCCAGGCTGGCCAGGAGTTTGAGCCGGTCTTCGGATGTGGTGCCGGGTTCGGCGGTGTAGAGGGTCAGGTCGTGCATGGCCCGGTGGGACACGGGCAAGTCCAGGGAATGGTAGGTCAGCTCCAGCTCGCCGACCTCGGAGTGCCACAGCCGCTTGGCGCCGTCGTGGCGGATGCGGACGTCGTGCGCGGCCCACTGGCCGCGGAACTCGGGACTGATCGTGGACAGCTCGCCGATGAGTTCGCGCAGGGCCCGGTCCTGGGGTTCGCGTCCGGCTTCCGCGCGCAGCAGTGCGGTGGTGGCGACGGCGGCGGCCTCCCAGTCGACGAAGAACTGCCGGAATGCTCAGCACTTGTGGATCGGTTCCGGGAGGGGACGTGAAGGCGTACCTTCCCGAATGATCCTTTGAAGGTCTCCGAGTAGGCCCGCGTTCACAGCGCGGGTCGGGAAGGCACGCCCCCCGTGCTCAGCGTAGTCACCGATGACGGCGCCACCCAGTCCGGCACTTTGATCGCGGCCTGACCGGGCCACCCTGTGATCAGGTCTCGGGCGTGCTGATGATCCCCTTGCAGGCGTTCGTGTTGTCGGCGGTGCCGGGCACGGCGGCGGCCTTCACCGCGTTGAAGTCCGTGACGTAGGCGTCGTGGTCGGCGTCGACGTCGACCTTGAGGAGCGCCTCGTCGTTCTTGGTGAGGGCAGGGCCGGTGTAGTTGTGGCTGCCGGTCCACAGGACCTTCTGCCCCGTCGCGCCGTCGTACTTGCCCTCGATCAGCAGGTACTTGGAGTGGATGATGCGCGAGGCGGTGGCCGGGTCGTTGTCGTCGTCCCAGTTGTAGCAGCGCAGCGTGGGGCCGCCCGAGGCGTGCAGGGTCTCCCAAGTGCCGCTGGAGGAACCGCTGTCGGTCTGTGAATAGACGATGTCGACCGTGCAGCCGGCGGTCTTGAGCGCGACCAGCTTCTGCGCCACCGGGAGCCGGGTGAGCTTGAACATCCCGACCCGCACCTTGGTGTGCTTGGTGGTGCCGTTTTCGGTGTAGGTGCAGGTCACGTTGTCGAGGACGCCGGTGATGGTGTCGCCCGGTGACGGATCGTCCGCCGGACGCGGGAAGAAGTAGGCCTTGTAGGGGCTGCTGGTGGTCGAGCTGTACTGCCAGTTGGCCCAGTCCTGGCCCACGAGTTTGCCGAAGTAGTTGCTGTACGCCGTGTAGATCGTCACGTTGTTCGGCAGGACGTAGGCGTCGTTCCAGAACCGGCTGTAGCTGGACGGCGTCAGGTTCGACGAGGTCTGCACCACGACGTCGTACGCTCCGTCGAGCTGTGAGAACAGCCAGAACTTGTTGTGGTTGATGGAGGCGCCCTGTGAAGGCTCACCCAGACATGACTTGTTGACGGGGCACAGTCCGACGAACGAGCTCTTCGTGAGGTCGGTGCCGAGCGCGGCCGTCAGGATCGGGTACGTCGGGTCGTCGACGTTGTCGCTGACGTCGCTCTCGTCCAGCATCAGCTGGATGTCGACGCCGCGGGCGCGGGCGTCCGCGATGGCCTGGGCCAGCTCCGTGTCCCAGAAGTGGTAGACCGAGGCCTTGATGGACGAGCCCGACGGTGACTGGTTGATGTAGTCGAGCAGTTGTGTACGTATCGCCTGCTGCTCGGCCACGGTGCCGGTCGGCTTGTTGAAGACCGGGCCCGCCGTGACGGCCGCGGACGCGCTGTCCGCCAGGCCGAGTTGCAGGCCCGCGACGAGCGAGACCGAGAAGAGAGCCGCGGCGAGACGGCTTGAACCATGGCGTGATGCTGAGCGCACCAGACCCCCCTGAGGCCGATCGAGCATATATCTGTCGAACGGATGTTGACAGAGAGGCGGGTGTGACTACCAGTTACACCCGCAGAATGCCTGGGAGTTGGGCGTGAGTTGGCCGTGAGATGACCATAAGATGACACTTGTCCCTTTTGATGAACTAGACATGACAGATGAGAAGTTCCTACCCTCGGCGAACATTTATTGATCTTCCTTTCGCGTGGGGGGGGTGGGAGCTTCGTGAGACGTCTGAGTTCTCGAAGCGTGGCTGCCCTGGTCAGCAAGGCATTGCTGGCCGGGCTTTTGTCGGTCGTGGCGTTCGCGCCCACGGCGGCGGTGGCGTTGCCGAGTGGCGACCAGCCGAGCGTGCCGAGCGGAAAAATGGACAGCCCGGTGCCGCAGGTGGCCGAGCCGTCCCAGACGAAACCGGCGAAGGTGACCTGGCCCAAGGCGGGCCGTGGCACCGTGGCGCTGGGATCCGCGCCGGTCAAGGCGGCCAAGGGATCGGTTGTGTCGGTCCGTACGGCCCGGCACTCCGCGAAGGCCAAGGGCGCGGCAGCGCGCCCCGCGCCCTCCAAGGTCGACGTCGAGGTGCTGGGGCGCGCGAAGGCCGAGGCCGCCGGCGGTCTGGGACTCGCGGTGCGGCTCGCGCGCCGGGACGGCGGGCGGGGGGCCGGGGCGGTGGAACTCTCCATCGACTACTCGGGCTTCGCCCACGCCTACGGCGGCGACTTCGCCTCCCGGCTGCGTCTGATCAGGCTGCCGGCCTGCGCGGCAACCAACCCGAAGGCGAAGGCCTGCCGAAGCGGCAGCTACGTACCCGCGAAGAACGACACGGACGGTCAGAAGCTGACGGCGACGGTCGAGGCCACGCCGCAGACCGAGACGTACTCCGGCATGGCGGCCCTCGCGGGGCCCTCCGTCTACGCGCTGACCACGGGTTCATCGTCCGACAAGGGCGACTACCGGGCGAGCACGCTGTCGCCCACGGGCAAGTGGGACGTGTCGATGGGCTCGGGCGCGTTCACCTACCAGGTGCCGATCGAGGTGCCCGAACCCCCGGTGGGTGAGGCCCCGGACCTTGCGCTGACCTACAACTCCCAGTCGGTGGACGGCCGTACGTCGGCCTCCAACAACCAGGCCTCTTGGGTGGGGATGGGCTGGGACCTGAACCTCGGCTACATCGAGCGCCGCTACAAGAACTGCACCCAGGACGGGCACCCGGCCTTCGGCGACCTGTGCTGGGATTCGCCGAACTCGTCGGCGGACCCGAACGGCGCCGTGTACGTCATCAACATCAACGGGATGACGACGCAGCTCATCCAGGACAACACCGGCACCGGCTCCTTCCACATGGAGGACGATCCCGGCTGGAAGGTGCAGAAGCTCAACGGCGGCTACGGCTCGGACAACACCGACGAGTTCTGGGTGATCACCCAGCAGGACGGCACCCGCTACTACTTCGGCTGGGGCCGCTCCGAGCGCTCGCTCGCCAGGACGAGCTCGGTACTGACCGTCCCCGTCGTCGGTGACGACGCGGGCGAGCCCTGCAACAGCTCGTACCCCAACCCCTGCAAGCAGGCCTGGCGTTGGAGCCTGGACCGGGTGGTGACACCGAACGAGGTCGAGAACTCCTACTTCTACGACAAGGAGCAGAACTACTACCGTTCGGTGGCCGCGGCCGACAAGGCCCGCTCCTACGACGCGGGCGCGTACCTGAGCCGGATCGAGTACGGCTGGTCCTCGCAGACCGCGGGCGCCCAGCTTCCTGCCAAGGTGGAGTTCCAGCACGTCAACCGCTGTGTCGAGCGGATGAACGAAAAGGACCCGCTGGACAGCACCCCACCGGACTGCCCGACCATCGACGGGTCCCCCTCGTCGTACCCGGACGTGCCGGTCGACCTCATCTGCGACGGCCCGGAGGACGGCGAGTCCTGCGCGGGAAAGACCTACTACCCCACGTTCTTCCAGCGCGGAATGCTCTGGGACATCAAGACGTACGTCCGCGACAACGACGCGGCGAGCTGGGACCTGGTCATGCAGTACCAGATGAAGTACGCGCTGATGAATCCCGAGGGGGCCATCGACGGCACGCTCTGGCTCGACTACATCCAGCGTCGCGGCTACGCGGGGGACGACGTCACCCTGCCGACCATCAACTTCAACGGTGTGTACCTGGACAACCAGGTCGGCGGCTCGTTGCTGAACTTCCGCCGGGTCAACAAGGTCTTCACCGACCTGGGCTCCAGTGTGGCCGTCACCTACGGGCACGCCTCCGACGGTGACGTCTCCCGGCAGTGCGACGCCGCCGACCTGCCCTCCCAGTCGACCAACGACTCCGAGTGCTTCTGGCAGAAGTGGACGCCGGAGGGCACGACGACCGAGCAGACCGGCTGGTTCAAGAAGTTCGTCGTGACGCAGATCGTGGTGGACCCCGGCGATCTCGGGGACGGCGATCCCGCGATGACCACGACGTACGAGTACGACGGCGCCCCGGGCTGGCGGTTCACGGCCGACCCGATCGCCAAGGACGAGGACGAGTCCTGGTCGGAGTGGCGCGGCTACGGCAAGGTGCTCGTCACCACCGGCGCCAACTCCAACAGGCACTCCACCTACAACTGGCTGTACCGGGGCCTGGACGGCGACCGCACCTCCAAGACGGACCCCTCGCAGACCCGGACGGTGAAGGTCACCGACTCCGAGGGCACCCAGTGGACCGACTCCGCGTGGCTGGCGGGCAAGCCGCTGGAGACCTCCACGCGCGACAGCGCGGACAAGTCGCAGGCGAGGGAGTGGCACGAGTACTGGATGCACAACACCGCCCAGTACACGGGCCTCCCGGACGCCCGCTTGGTGCGGGAGAGCAAGACGCGCACGCTGGAGAAGGTCTACGACTCCACCGACACGGACCTGTCGACCTGGCGCGAGCACATCGTCGAGAACGAGTACGACGACAGTGAGACGGCCTCCACCACCTTCGGCCTGCCGATGCGCGTGGACGACTGGGGCGAGACCGGCGTCTCCGACAACACGTGCACCGAGTTCGGGCGGGCCTACAACACCGACCAGCTCGACGCGACCGGCACCAAGCGGTGGATGGTGTACCAGGACGACGAACGCCACTACTCCGTCTCCTGCACCACCCAGGCCCAGGACCAGGCGGCCGGGCAGGACACCCTGCACCAGGACCAGAGGACCGTCACGCTCCTCGACGGCGCCACGACCCAGTCCGAGAACGACACCAAGCTGACCGACGGCAACGCCACCGAGGTCCGCACCTACACCGACGCCACCACCTACCGCACCACCAAGGGCAACTTCGACGACGCCGGGCGCCGGACCAAGACCTGGGACGGCAAGCAGAACCTGACAACCACCACCTACAACCCGAACACGTCCTGGCCGATCAACGGCATCACCACCACGACCCCGACCCCGAGCGGGGGAACGGCACTCACCTCGACCACGTACATCTCCCGGTTCTTCGGGGAACCGTGGAAGACCGTCGACGCCAACGGCAACATCAGCCGGGTCGTCTACGACGCGCTCGGCCGCACCATCCAGGTCTTCAAGCCGACCGAGTCCGCCAACTACCCCGACGGCACCCCGTCGATGAAGTTCTCCTACGCGGTCCCGGTCGCCACGTCCTCCACGGGTGTGCCCGACGTGGCGACCGGCGCGCCGGCGAAGGTGACCACCGAGATCCTCCAGTCCGGCACCACCTTCCTGAAATCGGTCGGCTACGTCGACGGCCTCGGCCGGGCGCGGGAGACACAGATGCCCGCGCCGTCGGGCACGGGCCGCACGGTCACCGTGACCCGCTACGACTCGTCGGGCAATGTCGCCGGCACGTCGGCGGAGTTCTACAACAGCCAGGCGGCCGGCTCCGGCATGGTCAATCCGGCCGTCTCCGACATCCCGGCCTACAACGACCTGCAGGTGGACTGGGCCGGGCGCACCACGCTGTCGCAGATCCTGGTCGGTAACGTCGCGCAGGCGGCGAACAGGACCGTGACCAGCTACGGCGGCGCGGACCTCACTACCGTCTTCCCGCCGGTGGGGGAGCCCAAGGACACCTATACCGATGTCGACGGCCAGACCGTCAAGGTGGTCGAGCACAACGGCTCGGAGTCCTACACCACGGAGTACGAGTACACGCGCAGCGGTGGTCTGAAGTATGTCCACGACGCGTTGGGCAACACCACCCACTACACCTACAACTGGGCGGGAGATCGTCTCAGGACCGAGGATCTCGACAGTGGCGTCAGCACGAACACGTACGACGCCAACGGCAGCGTCGAGACCGTCACGGACGGCACCACCGTCCTCACGCACACGTATGACCAGTTGAACCGCCAGAAGTCGGTCTCCTCGGGTTCCACGTTGCTGAGCGAGTGGAAGTGGGACACCGCCACCAACGGCAAGGGAATGCTGGCCTCGACCACCTCGTACGCGGGCGGCTACGGCTATGTGTCGACGGTGGGCGCCTATGACGCGCGCGGCCGGGCCACGTCCAAGACGACGGTCGTCCCCAACGACGGCAGCGGTTTCCAGGGCAGCTACACCTTCGGCTACCACTACGACGCCAACGACCAGACGACCTCGGTCGACTACCCGGCGGTCGGCGGACTGCCCGCGGAGTCCGTCACCACCCAGCGCTCGGCCTACGGCGACCCGACCAAGCTGTCCAGCGCACTGGCCACCTATGTGTCCGGGGTCGGGTACGACGACCTCGGCCGTACGATCTCCCGCTCGTACGGCACAGCGGGCACCGGCACCAGTGCGACCCGCACCTTCGCCTACGACGACGCCAACGGCACCGGCTGGCTGAAGAACGTCACCACCAACGCGCTCACCTCGGGCACCACCACCAAGGTTCAGGAGGACACCTACGCCCGCAACAGCGCGGGAACCGTCACCGCGCTGCGCGAGATCGTCGCGAACCAGCAGCAGTGCTACACCTACGACGGCCTCCAGCGGCTGAAGGGGGCCTGGACCACGGCAGCCACGAACTGCGGCACCACACCGCAGTCGGACTTCGCCGGTCCCGACGCCTACCAGCACCAGTACACCTACGACCGGCTCGGCAACATCCAGTCCGTCACCAAGGCCACGGCGACGGAGACGACGGTCAGGGACTACAAGTACCCGGGCTACAGCGCCGACGAGACGACCTACACGGCCGACCAGGCGCACCCGCACGCGGTCACGTCCGTCACCACGCCGTCGGGCACGGACATCTACGGCTACAACGACAAGGGCCAGCTGACCACGCGCACCGTCGGCGGAGTGAGCTCCACCCTGGACTGGGACCCGCAGCAACGGCTGACCAAGGTCACGCAGAAGAAGCAGACCGGCGACGAGGTGTCGACGTACGTCTACGACGTCGAGGGTAACGTCGTCATGCGCACCGCCAAGAACGAGAAGGTGCTGTACCTGGACGGCCAGGAACTGCATTCCACCACCGCCGGAACCAAGGCCAGCCGCTACTACGCGCTGGAGAAGACGGCGGTGGCCGTGCGCGTGGCGGACGGCACCGCCAACGGCACGCTCATCTGGCTGATGTCCGACACACAGAGCTCCACCCAGCTGATGGTGGCGCAGGCGACGGGCGCGGTCACCAGGCGGCGTTACCTGCCGTTCGGCGAACAGCGCGGCGCCACCGCACTGCCCTCGGCCACCGACCGGGGCTTCCTCGGCAAGTCCGAGGACGACTCCACCGGCCTCTCCCTCCTCGGGGCGAGGCTCTACGACCCGGGTCTGGGCCGCTTCCTGTCCCCCGACCCACTGGCGACGCCGTATCTGCCGCAGAGCCTCAACGGCTACAGCTACAGCGTCAACAACCCCATCGCGTACAGCGACCCGTCCGGACTGTTCTTCGACCTCCTGTTCGGCGGCAGCTTCTGGCGCACGCTGTGGAATTCCCGCCACAACGCGGCGGTGATGCTGAGAGCCATGGCGGTTCGCTTCTACGACCTCTCCCACGGCAACGGCCACGGGGCCGTGACCACGAGCCGCAAGGCGAATGCCATCAAGCACGGCTCGTACAACAGCATCAACATCAAGAAAGAATCCCTGAAGAAGACCGGGTACGCGGACCTCATCTACTGGACGGACAAGAAGGTCTACGTCTGGGAGATCAAGCACCAGCAATCGGCCAACTACAAGTCGTCGAGACCGTCGGCGGAATCCACCGGGCCCGCGCAGCTCAAGAACTACATCAAGTATCTGACCAAACAGCTGCGGGCGAAGGGGGACAAGAGGCAGGTCGTCGCCGGTTTCGCATTCCCGCTGGCGCAGTCGGCTCCCAGCATCAAGGGCGATGAACTCATCACCGTCCGCTCGTCGTCGAAAGCCGCGGGAATCGAGGTGTACACGTACACGAAGGTGAAGAAGATCGACAAACCCTCGCCGTCGCCGTTCCCGCAGCCGAATCCGACGACCGTCCCGGAAAGGGTGCCCCAGCCCGCGAATCCGTACCAGCCGGCACCAGGCGCGACGCAGCTCGCCCCGCTGCCGGGAGCGGAGACCAACAACGAGTGGGGCTGGGACTGGGGGACGGTGACGACGCCGGACACCAGCACCAGCGGGGCGCTCGCGACGGTGGCCTTCCTGACCGCGCTGTTCCTGAGCCCGGCTTGACGGCCCCGCACCACGATCGGCTGCTCAGGCCGCCGATCGTGGTGCAGTAGCCTGCGGTTGACGTCAGTGGGGTCCGGTGTGCGTCCGGAGGAGCGAAGGGGCGGGACATGGCGGTGGAGCGCGAGATCGGGCTGAACTCGAGTCTGCGTGCTGAGATCGATCTGCCCTGCCCCGAGGACGGCTCCGCCTATCGCGAGGTGGCCGAGGCATGGTTCACCGCGGCCCTGGCCGAACTCGCCGGGGCGCTGGGCGAGGAGTTCGGGTACGACCTGGACCTCTCCGCCCGCGCCTCGACCATTATCGGGGGAAACAGCACGTACGGACCTCCCGGGAGTTTCTGGGCCTCACTGCTCGTCACCCGGGCCTCCGGGCGTCAGGTCGAGACCTATTGGTCGCCGAAGAATTGGCGGACCTTCCTCCGGGACGTCGAGAAAATGCCGCCCGAGGCCAAGGTGCAGCTGGCCGTGGTGGGACCCGACGGATTTCCGGGTGAACCCTGGCTGGACGTCTCCGTCGTACGGGAGAGGGACGCCCCGGACTGGATCGCGCTCGTCGCGGACCGCACCACCGAGGAGTTCGGCGATCCCGGTACCAGAGCCGAGGCTCAGTCCCGCTGGATCGCGTTCCTCAGGTCACAGGCGCACGCCCACGAGACGGTGCTCTTCGGCGGAGTCGCGGACGACGCGGAACTCACCACCGGCCGCACCGCCCTGGAAGCCACACTCGGTCTCTTCCAGGACGACACCTTCGCGGAACTGGACTCGGTGCTGCGCGGATACGCGTGGATCACGGTCTGCTCCCCGGGCGTCGTGGAGGTGCTGGGCGGCATCGACCGCCTCCGGGACGCCGACGCCTTCTTCGCCGTGGAACCGCTGGCCCGCGGCGGCGCGCTGCTGCGGGCGACGGAGCACATCTGGGAGTACGGGCCCGCCGCGGTCGACGCGGTCTTCCGCGCGCTGGCGCCCGCGCTGCCGCCGGGCGAGGCCTCACCGGCCATCTCCTCCGACACCATTCGACTCGCCTTCGAGGACGCGTCCCGGGTGGGGCGCTCCTGACTGCGAGGCGGCCCGGACTGCAGGGCCGCCGACTGCTGGGGTTGCGCGGCGTCACGGCTCTCCCGAGACCCGGGGATTGCCGACGCCTCAAGACGGCCACACTGGTGGTGACGTGGCTGCTGGGGCGGTTGCCGCCCTGGCGGGTGTTGATCCTCTCGCGATGCCCGAACCGCTTGGCCTGGTTCATCAGCAGCACCCGTGCCAGACCTGCTGGCCGGAACAGCAACCGTGACGTCCTCGCCGGGCAGATGCCCTGTAGGAACAGCGACGCCGCGCCCAGGGCTCCGTCAAGTTCCCCGGATGCACTGATGGTTGACGATCAGGGCCGGTAGAGGCGGGTAGCAGTGCAGGCACGGGGGTTCGTGATCATTGTGGTGACTAAGAGGTCCTAACAGAAGTTGTTGATCATGTGACTTTCGGTCTGGGTGCTCGTTGGTCTGGTCGTGGGGAAACGACAGTCGCGGCCTTGGATCGTGTCGGATGAACTGTGGTCGCTCATCGAGCCGTTACTGCCCGGGCCGGGTCCGAAGCTGGTGGAGGGCCGCCCGCGGGTCCCGGACCGGCAGGCGATGTGCGGGATCCTGTTCGTGCTGCATACCGGCATCCAGTGGGAGTACCTGCCCCAGGAGCTGGGCTTCGGTTCCGGCATGACGTGCTGGCGGCGCCTGGCCGCGTGGAACGAGGCCGGAGTGTGGGACGAACTGCACCTGGTGCTGCTAAAGAAGCTGCGGACCGCGGGGAAGCTGGACTGGTCGCGGGCGGTGATCGACTCCTCCCACGTACGGGCCGCTCGGCGCGGCCCAAAAGCGGGCCCAGCCCGGTCGACCGCGCACGGCCGGGCAGCAAGCACCACGTCCTCACCGACGGCCAGGGCATCCCGCTCGCGGTGTCGCTGACCGGCGGCAACCGCAACGACGTCACCCAACTCCTGCCCCTGCTGGACAAGGTTCCGGCCGTGGCCGGACTCGTCGGCAGGCCCAGACGCCGGCCTGACGCGCTCCTCGCGGACCGCGGCTACGACCACGACAAGTACCGCCGCCTGCTCTGGGCTCGCGGCATCCGCCCGGTCATCGCCGAACGAGGCCAGCCACACGGCTCCGGCCTCGGGGTATTCCGTTACGTGGTCGAGCGCACCATCGCCTGGCTGCACGGCTTCCGCCGCCTGCGCATCCGATGGGAGCGACGCGACGACATCCACGAAGCGTTCCTCGGCCTCGCCACCTGCCTGATCACCCACCGCCACGTCCAACGCCTTTGTTAGGACCTCTAAGCCAGATGATCACGAGGACGCCCCGTGCCTGCCGTTGCATCTTCCCCTGTCCCTGCCGTGCTGGGTCCGCTGGATGCGGACCTGCGCCCCTACCTCGCATCGGTGCCCGATCCGCGTTCACGCCGGGCCGCTGGTACTCACTGGTGTCGGTCCTGCTGGTGTGTGCCTGCGCGGCCGTGTCCGGCGCGAAGAGTCTTGACGAGATCGCCGAGTTCGCCGAGCGGGCCACGAACACCCTGCTGGCAACCCTCGGGATCCGCCGTCACCTGCTCGGCTGGCGGCGCAGCCCGAAGCCGGTCACCATCGGACGCGTCCTCATGGCGCTCGACGGTGACGCCTTGGACTAGGCCGTGGGCGCCTACCTCGCTGACCAGCACCGCAAGTCCGCGTGCGCGGATACGCCGACGGCCCGACGGCGGCGGGTCATCGCCGTGGACGGCAAGGCGCTGAAGGGCTCGGCCCGCCTCGATGCGCCGCGCCGGCACCTGCTCGCGGCGGTCACGCACCACCCCGTCGCCACACTCGCACAGGTCGAGGTCGGCGCGAAGACCAACGAGACGCGGCACTTCAAGCCCCTGCTGGCACCGCTCCACCTCGCTGACGCTGTGGTCACCTTCGATGCCCTGCACTCGGTGAAGGCCAACATCACCTGGCTGGTCGAGACGAAGAAGGCCCACTACATCGCGGTCATCAAGACCAACCAGCCCACCGCGTACGCCCAGCTCGCCGCCCTGCCCTGGACATCGATCACCGTCCAGCACACGGCCTCCCGCACCGCCCACGGACGGCGCGAGTCCCGGTCGATCAAGACCTGTTCCATCGCCGACAGCCTCGGCGGGATCGCTTCCCGCACGTCCGCCTCGCCATTCGCGTCCACCGTCGCCGCAAGCCCACCGGCAAGCCCGAGAGCCGCGAGAGCGTCTACGCCGTCACCAGCCTGGACATCCACCAGACCAGCCCCGCCGACCTCGCCGCCGCCATTCGCGAACACTGGGGAATCGAAAATTCCTCCCACTACATCCGAGATGTCACCTTCGCCGAGGACGCCTCGACCGTCCACGCCGGCAACGCGCCCCGCGCCATGGCTACCTTCCGCAACCTCGCCATCGGCACCCTGAAGCTCCTCGGAGCCGACAACATCGCCAAGACCACCCGCGCCATCCGCCACGAACCCGAACGAGCACTCGCCATCCTGGGCATCACCAACAACCCCGACACTCCCGGAACTTGATCAAGCCCTGCCTGCGTGGCCATGCTCCGCAGGGAAGCCGGACGCAATCCCCAGGACCAGCGCATGGCGCATCTCGTCGGTGAACTGTCCCTGGCGGACGACGACTTCCGCCGCTGGTGGGGCGACCACCACATCGCCAGCCGCACCAGGGGAAGCAAATCGCTGCGCCACCCGATCGCGGGCGACCTCACCCTCGACTGGGATGCCCTGACCTGCGCCGGCGACCCCGAACAGCAACTCGTCGTCTGGACCGCCGAACCCGACACCCTCTCCCACGACGCCCTGCGCCTCCTCGCCTCCTGGACCGCAACCACAACCGACCACTCCGTGGCCGACCGGTAGGACGTGACCGGGGAGCGTGGACAACGGACAACTCCAAACCCTGTCCATAACTTGGGCTCTGCCGCCCAGCCAGGCCGCAGCTCGGGCACGGACACGGGAATGGTCAGCATGGGTTCCGGCGGCGTCCAGGTCACAGCCGATCCTTTCCACCGTGCGCTCCGGTGCTGTCCTTTTGCTGCCGAGTCCCGCTAAGGGGTGAAGGCGGGAGGATCCCGCCGGATGGGAGTACCGCTGTGATCGTCCGACTCGTGGGCGGCCCGCTCGGTGGCCGTGAGTTGTCGACCACCCCGGACCCGTGGGCCGGAGGCTGGCTCACGGCCGGTGACGCGGACTGGGGCTTGTATGTCCCCGTGCACCGCGACCTGGTGACCGGCGTCGTCCTGGCGGAGGTCCGGGTCACCATCCCGCGTCGGCGGTAGTCACCGACCGCTCCACGCGGGGCTGACATAGCCGGGGACGGCAAAAATGCCTGATGAGCGCGCATGGAAGCGTGGGATCATGTAGCCATGGCTGAAAATAAGGAGCCTGACGAGCCCGAGGACATGGATCAGGCGGAGGACCAGGAGCCTGACGAGCCCGAGGACGCGGGCCAGGCGGAGCTGGTTGATCTTTCGCGCTTTTATGCGTCGGCGCTCAAGCCGTTGCACGGCTATTTTCAGAGCCAAAACGCGTGGATCAGCAAGATGATCGCTGATTCCCCTGCGCTGAGGATGCGCCCGGTTCTTCCTCGGATCGTGGTTGATTCTTCGCTGATCCGGATGACCGCCTTCACGGAGAACCTCGGCAGGCAGATGGCGGACCTGACGGGCTTCAACGACATGGTCCGGAAGGCGTTGGAGCCGCTGGCCGCGACCTACCGGCCACCCCAGTGGCACAGTGTCTTCGCCTCCCTCGGTGACGTCATCGACAGGCTCTACCCGGAGAACTTGCGCGAGGTCAGGCCCGATCTGGATGACCTGGAAGAGCTCCTGGTTGAAGAGGGCATCCCCCTTATGTGGGTGCCCAGGCCTCAGACGGTGCGTGCCCTGCTGGATGCGCCGGATGCGGCCGCCCGGCGCCGAATCATCGGCCGACGCTGGACGGGCATCGTCAACGACTGCGAGGCGGTGCTCGAAGAGGTCACGCACCCGGACGTGCAGGATGCCCGCGACTTCGCCCTCGATGTCGTCCATGCCCTACGAGCCGGCCACACCAGCGCGGCTCAGGCATTGGCCGCCAACCTGCTCGACTCCCTTCTCCAGCGCCATTTCGACAAAGACTTCCGCATCGAGCTCACGAAGAACGACTTCAAGACCACGGGCGTCAAGTTCAAGTTTGAGGACCACAAGTTCAAGGTCGCCTGTACCTTCGCCCCGGTCTGGTACGCGCACGCCAAGTACCACGCCAAGAACGGCGACCCCATCCCGCGTACCTTCGGTCGCCATCCCAGCGCACACGGCGTCTCTCGGACCCAGTACTCGCGTATCAACACGGTGTACGCCCTCATGCTGGTCACCTCAGTGATCAAGTTCTTCGACACGGAACTGCCGTGACAGCACGAAGCCCCGGGCGATAACGCCCGGGGCCACTCAGTGCACTTCGCTTGACCGCCCGGTTCAACGACCAACCGCGGCCGGTGTCACGCCCACTCCATGCCCAGTTCCCGCAGTGCGTCGAGCTGCTCCTGGGTGAGCCTGTCCCGCCTAGAACGGACATTCGATGTCCATACGCCTAGCTTGATCACTATCGGCTCTGTCTCGCCGTCGACGGCTGTGAATGGGTGCGGTGATGGCATTGAATGGGTGTCAGCAAGGATGGGACGACTGTCCCTGCTCACGTTGCGCAGCGGTAATGATCATGGCTGTCACCGGGTGACCAAGCTGCTGCCGTCGGGTGCCGATCGCGAGGATGGCGACTCGCCGCCGGTAGCGTGACCGTCGTGACGGTGGGCACCGAAGAAACCCGGTTGGTCGTGCTGCGCGGCAACAGCGCGTCGGGGAAGTCGTCCGTCGCAGCCGGCATCCGCGACCGCTTCGGCCGCGGCCTGGCTGTTGTCGGCCAGGACAACCTGCGCCGGATCGTCCTGCGTGAGCGGGATCGGCCGGGCGCCGCGAACATCGGCCTGATCGGCCTGATCGCCCGCTACGCCTTGGACGCCGGATACCACGTAGTGGTCGAAGGGATTCTGTACGCCGACCACTATGGCGACATGCTCGCCCGACTGTTCGCTGATCACCGTGGCCCAACCCACCTCTACTACCTGCACGTACCGTTCGAGCAGACCCTCGCCCGCCACGCCGCCAAACCGATCGCGAACGAGGTCAGCGAGCCGCAGCTGCGGGACTGGTACCGGGAGCTCGATCTCCTGTCCGGAGGCACCGAGACCGTCATCGGCGACGACAGCACCCTGAAGGAGACCATCGACCGCATCATGCTCGACACCGGCCTGGCCGACCTTCCCGCACTCGATCGTTGAGCGTCCCTGTCCTAGTAGGACTCCGTTAGGTCTGTCTCGCGGTCCTGTTTGGGGGCATGTTGGCAGTGTGGACGCACATGAAGTGAACCGTGCTCGGGCGACGTTGGCGTTATTCGTGGCTGACGTGTTCTCGTCGGTGCCGCGCAAGGATCAGCGGGCGAAGGGCGACTGCTATCTGCGGGGACTGATGCTGGACGGACGGCGGAAGTCGATCCAGCCGATGGCCCAGCGGCTGCCGGACGGCAACGAGCAGAACCTGCAGCAGTTCGTGAACCAGTCGACCTGGGATCCGGTGCCGGTTAGGCGGCGGATTGCGGAGCGGATGGTGCCGAGAATTGGCCCGGATGCCTGGGCGGTCGATGACGTGTCGTTCCCCAAGGACGGGAAGATGTCGGTGGCGGTCGCGCACCAGTTGCGGGGCGCTGGGCAAACAGGCCAACTGCCAGGTCGCGGTAAGCGTGCACGCGGTCTCCGACACCGCTTCCTGTCCGCTGCAGTGGCGGTTGTTCGTGCCGCAGGAGTGGGCGGACGATGCCGTGCGGCGGCAGAAGACCGGGATACCGCAGGAGGCCGGGCACCGGGAGAAATGGCGCCTGGCCCTGGACATCCTCGACGAGCTGGCCGGGTGGGGGCTGGTGCCGCCGGTGGTGGTGGCCGACGCCGGCTACGGGCAGAACGCCGACTTCCGCGACGGCCTGAACGGCAGGGGCATCGGCTATGTCGTGGCGGTCCGTTCGGACGTGACGGTCCACCCGCACGACGTGCGGCCCACCGCCCCGGCCTGGTCCGGGAACGGCCGCAGGCCCGCTACCGCGACAAGCCGTCCTCGGTGGCCGCGCTGGCGGCCTGCCATGGGCGGCAGGCGTTCACCGAGGTGACCTGGCGTGAAGGCTCACGCGGGCCGATGCGCTCGCGCTTTCTGGCACTGCGGGTGCGGCCGGCAGGGGTCCGGGCCCGCCGTCTGGCCCAGGCCGCCGCCACTGCAGAGCACAGCCGCTGGGACGGCGTCCTGCCCGAGGTGACGCTGCTGGTCGAATGGCCCGAGGACGCCGAAGCACCCACCGGCTACTGGCTGTCCAACCTGCCCGCCACCACCGCGCCGGCCGAACTGGTCCGCCTGGCCAAGATCCGCTGGCGCATCGAGCATGACTACCGGGAGCTCAAGCACGGCCTCGGCCTGGACCACTTCGAGGGACGTTCCTGGACCGGCTGGCATCACCACGTCACCCTGGTCACCGCCGCACACGCGTTCCTCACCGAACAGCACCTGGCCCCAAAAGCCGATACAGCGGACTCACCCTCTACCAGACCCTCGACGCCATCCAGGACCTGCTGAACTGCTGGACCGGCACCTGCACCACCTGCCACCGCCCCCTGCCCAGAACATCCACCACCAGCCCAAACCCAAGAGCCAGAGCAACCTAACGGAGTCCTACTAGGTTGTCCCTCTTTTTGTGTGCCGTGAACGCTTGGCGTTGTCCATCTGCAGGTCTGCAGCGTGCAGCGTCTCCTCTGCTGTTCTGCCGCATTGGGCCCAGCTGATGGAGATATTGACTCCAACTCGCATGGCGCGGCCGTCGATCCGGATCGGTTGAATGATGTCGTTCCGCAGCCGCTGGGTGAGGCCGTCAGCCTCAGCCTTGCTGCGCTGATCGGCGAGGATAACGAACTGGTCGCCGCGGAGCCGGGCTACGGTATCGCCGTCCCATACTCCCTGGCTGAGCCGGCGGGCGACTTCAACCAACACGGTGTCACCCGCGTTGTGCCCGAAGCGGTCGTTGATCGACTTGAAGCCGTCGAGGTCGCAGAAGAGGACCGCGAGCCCCTTAGCGCTGTCGCTCTCGGGGGCGATGACGTGCACGTGGTGTCGGGAGGCGTCGAACATGTTGGCGCTGTCCGAAGGGGAATTCCAGGTGTGGTCGTTGTAAGGGGGGCCAGCGAGGTTCGGGGAGTCAGGGATTCTCGGCTGCGAGGGCTGACAGAGACGGGAGGAGAGGCGGGAGCGCAGCTCGACGGAGTTCGCCAGATCAGTGAGGGAGTCGTGGGAGGCGCGGTGGGCGAGTTGGAGTTCGCGGCGCTTGCGCTCCTCGATGTCCTCGACGTGGGTGAGAAGGAAGCGCGGGCCGTCGGCGGCGTCGGCAATGACGGAGTTGCGAAGGGAAACCCATATATAGGTGCCGTCGCGGCGTCCGAGGCGCAGCTCAGCGCGGCCGCCCTCGGCGGAGGTGCGCAGCATGGTGCCTATGTCCTCAGGATGGACGAGGTCGGAGAAGGAGTAGCGGCGCATCGCGGAGGCGGGGCGGCCCAGCAGCCGGCACAAGGCGTCGTTCGTCCGGAGAATATGACCGTGCTGGTCGCCGCCCATCTCGGCGATGGCCATGCCTGAGGGGGCATACTCGAAAGCCTGCCGGAATGATTCCTCGCTGGCACGGATTGCCTGTTGCTCGCGTTCCAGCCGGATAAGGGCGCGTTGCATGTTAGCCCTGAGTCGACTGCTGTGGATGGCGATGGCGGCTTGGAAGGCGTACGACTGCAGGGTCTTGCGCTGCTCGAGACCCGGCAAGCGGTTGTTGCGCGGTCGGTCCACGCAGATCACACCGAGCAATTCAGCGGACGAGCCACCCTTGACGCTGGGTACGTACATAGGAGCGAAGAGCCGGTCGGCAGGGTGCCACTCTCCTTCGTAGCGAGGCAAGGGGCCCTCGATCGACCAGTGAGGGATGGCGCAAAG
This sequence comes from Streptomyces sp. NBC_00576, assembly GCF_036345175.1. Lineage (NCBI taxonomy): Bacteria > Bacillati > Actinomycetota > Actinomycetes > Kitasatosporales > Streptomycetaceae > Streptomyces > Streptomyces sp. NBC_00576. The sequence goes on from NZ_CP107780.1 coordinate 10,913,359, forward strand.
GGCCTCGATTTCGGCGTGGGATACGAAACGTAGATCCCCCCACGCTTCTCCGGCGGCGAGTAGATTTTCCCAGATGTCGCGTGAGCCGACACGGCCGTTGATGTCAGCCTCGACAGCGGTGTTTCCTGCATACGCTGCGACGACGAGGTCGCCGTCCGGGCGGACAAGGTTGACGGACGCCCGCTCGTACCCCAGGCCGGTGACTATGCCGTCAGGGACAGCTTGCAGAGTATCGGCCAGAGAGTTCGCCTGGTGGAGAGCCTGGATGGCGTCTTGGAGTGAATTTGTGTCATCTAATGTGTAAGCGGCATTTCGAGCGAAGGCGGTCCGCCCAACCTGGTTCCGGCTCAGCGACTGTGGTTCAGGATGTCCCTGACGTCGGAGAATTGACTGCATGCCCCGGAAAACAGTATCCACGTCGAGCAGTTCGGGTGCATCAGCGATGCCGTCCGTCAACACACGCACCAAAGCACTAGTGAAAGCCGTATACGCCTCACCTGGAGGAGCCAGAGCGAACGCATTTTCAGCTGCGGCCGCAAGCACGTAGGTTCCCTCGGCCTCGGCTAGTTGCACCATGCTCGCAGAGCCGGCGGACTGCACTCCCATGGCTCGCGCACTGAAGCAGCAGTCAAGAACAACGATGCAGCGCTGGGCGGGACTAGCCGCCAGTCCCATGCGTACCCAGTCGTACGGAAAGGCTGTGGAATGAACAGCCCGCGGATCACTGTCAGACATCGCCAGGTGCAGACGACCCTTTAGATCGAGCAAGCCATGCCCTGCGTAGTACAGCAGAAAGGTGTCCGAGGCTAACCGTGCTGAACGAAAGATTGCTTCATCTACCTCCCTCATCGAGGACGGATTGAGTAACTGCTCACAACGAGGAGATCCCAAGCCCCATACGTCGTCGGCGAATAGATCCACCAACGTGGACAGGTTTCGCTTCACAGCTGGCAGGATCTCGAGCGATGTGAACTCATCTACACCGATGAACAGTGCACTGGACTGCTGAGGAACAGGAAGCGCGCCCATGCTTCAGTTTCAGTCCTCGCTGAGCAGTTGTTCCACCATGCGCTGCGTCTCGCTCGCTGACGCACCGCTGATCGTTACCGTGCGGCCGTCCGGACGCTCTAGCGTCACGGTTGGCCGCTGCGGTCGGGTAGAGCGCCACGAGGCGACCGATATTCCAAGCGAAGCCGCACTAAAGCCGCTACCGAGCACGAGCGAAACCAGATCGAGGACCGTTCCCTGCGCGCCAGCGACAGGATTCTCGGACGAGAGCATCTCAATCTGTGAGCTACGGCGGAGAGCACGGTCCGCCTCAAACCAGTCGTGCAGCGAGCGGGTTTCCTCCTCAACGCTGTCGTCATGGATCCGTAGTGTCACTCGCACGACTGTCCCCCCAGTTCTCGGCGTCCGGAGCAGTCAGCATAGAGCCGAAAGACAGAGGTCCCAGCTGATCTATGACGGTCTGGCCCTATGCCCACTCCATGCCCAGTTCCCGCAGTGCGTCGAGCTGCTCCTGGGTGAGCCTGTCCCGCCTAGAACGGACATTCGATGTCCATACACCTAGCTTGATCACTATCGGCTCTGTCTCGCCGTCGACGGCGATCTCTTCAGCGTGGCCGCGGGGTACAGGCCGGTGGGCGCCTTCCCTCTCGACCCACTGCGCGAGGGCTGCCAGGCCGCACTGGAACGCCTGCTGCGCCTTGCCCGGACCCTTCGTCGCCCGCGTAGCCGCAGGGACCGGAGACGGCGCCTGGACGGGCTGTACGCCCAGCTTGGTCAGCCGCTTCTGCTGCTCGGTCGACAGCTGCGCCCAAGTACCCGGCTGGGACTGCCGCTGGAGCCACCGACCGATGTCATCGCCGTCCATCAGCACGCCGGGCTGGATTTCGGGCAGGGCGCCGTCGGCGTCGACCAGGTCGGAGAGGACGCGGTAGTGGCGTTGCCAGTCGAGCGGCCACGGGCAGTCCCAGTCGGGGTCGATCGCCGTCAGCTGCTGTGCGCGTTCTGCCGCCCGCTCCGGGTCCTTCCCGAGGCCGCCCTTGCGCCGGAGGTTGGCGGCATGCTGCCCGATGGGCACCATCGCGTCGCCCTCGTCCCACACCTGGTCCTGACGCGGAGCAAGGTGCCCGGTGGCCCGCCGGTAGGACCGCAGCGCGGAGATTTTGAACTCCCACGCTTCCTCGCCCGGCTCCCACACCATCCCGGCCTCCGGGGCGTCCAGGAGCTCCTTGCGCCGCGGCTCCAGCTCCCCGGCCCTCAGGGATTTCCGCTGTTGATGGACCCATCGCCCAAGCGGAAATGCCTTCGTGACCCCGACTTCGACCTCTACGTCGTAGGGAACGGCGTAGAGCCCGGTGATCTCGTTCTCTGCCCGCCAGCGGATGAGGGCCTGGTATCCCTCCAACCAGACGAGGCTGTCCGGCCGGTAGACGCGGGTGCGCAGGAACGCGGCGATGGTCGCCGCGTCCCGGGGAGCGCTGAAGTGGAGCAGGGCCGATTCGGCGGCGGCCTGGGTGTCGTGGTGCGCCTGGTCCTCGCCGTCACCCTCCCCGCCGGCGCCGACGATCCGGCCTTCCTCATCCCGCTGCACGTGGGCCTTGTGCTGCTCCCTGACCCGGCTGAGGGCGCGGGAGGCGAGCTGCTCAACGAGTCGGTCATCATGACTGCGGAGCCCTTGGAGGATCGCGACAAGGGGGCGGAAACTGGCGCTGGCGACCATGTCGGTGGGGTCCTCGTTCGGCTCCAGGAAGATCGGCACGATGATCCTGGCCACCTTGGTGGAGCCATCGCGGTTCAAGCGGAGCGCGCGGCCGATGTTCTGGACGATCTCGACTTGGGAGCCGCGGGTGTCGGCGAAGCAGATGGCCTCGACTCCGCGTTCGCCGGTGATGTCGACGCCTTCTCCGAGGACCCGCACGGAGGCGAGGAACGCGCGGTGTACGCGCCGGTTGTTGGCGTCGATGCCGTTGGCGAACTGCCGCAGCGCCTCCCGCCGTTCGGCCACCGTGTGGTCGCCGCACAGCCACGCCGACCACACCCGGTCCGGCGGGACGTGGCGGCCGGCCTCCAGGCCGTAGAACTCCGCGTCGATCGACGACGCGGGCAGTTCCCTCTCCGCCTTCACCATGGTCTCGTCATCGGCGTCCGTGACGTACAACTCTGCGACCGTCTCCGGCAGCTTCTCCGCGAACGCCGCCGCCTCCTCCACTTTCTGATGGAAGGTCATGACGGTGCGCAGGTTCCACCTTGCGGCGTGCTCCAGGAGGGCGGTCTGCAGTAGTGCCAGGCGCCGGCCTCGCTGTGCCTCCTCTGATTCCCCGAGGGCGGGGGAGGGGTCGCGGATCTCCAGGACGTCGATCTCGAACCCGGCGAGGATTTCGCGTTCGATTGCTTCCGAGAGCCCGAGCTCGGCGAGCCAAGACCCGTACGTGCCGTCCGGGTCGTCGGTCATGCTCGCGATCTCCAGCTCCTGGCCGTCCGCGCCTTTCTGTGGTCGGGGTGAGGCGAGGATGCGTGGGGTGGCGGTGAGGTAGAGCCGGAAGTCGGCGGGGATGCGGGTGTTGTCGTGGATCGCGGCCCATGGCCTGCCAAGATCGCCAGCGGTTGAGTGGGCTTCGTCCACGATGGCGAGCCAAAAACCGTCCATTTGCTGTCCGTACAGGCGCTCTCCGCCCGCCAGGGCGGCCTCCAGCGGCCCGCGTACCTTGGCCCGGCCCGTCACATCCTCGGGATCCTCGCGGTCCACGAGAGAGGCGTACGTGGCGAACACGACCACGGGCCCCGTCCCTGCCCACAGGGCGAGTTGGATCGGGTTGGTGGTGGTGCGCACCCCCAGCTCGTTCAGCACCGGGTCGTTCTCGAGCGAGCACACCGCGACCATGGGGGAGCGGTGGCCCACCAGGCGCCACGCCTGGGCGGTCTGCACGAGCAGGTCCAGAGTCGGCACGGTCACGAGGATGCGCCCGCAGGGAAAGCACTCCAGCGCGCACGAGGCGGCGGTGATCGTCTTGCCCGATCCGGTCGCGGACACGATCGTGCCCCGTGCTCCCTGAGGGGGCACAGACGATCTTGCAGGAAATCCTACCCACTTACGGAATTTCGACTTCTGGTCGACCTGGTGTTCCCTGAGCGTAATCGCCCTCATGCCGAGTCCCGTCACCCGTCGATGCTGTTCACGTCGAAATTCTCTGCACGGAGGTCCGCCGGTAGGTGAGCGCGGTACCTCTCTTGGAAGCAGATGAGCCTTTCCCTCTCTTCCGGGAAGCCCGTGAGAAGCTCGAAGGCGTACGCGGCCGCGTCTAGTGCACGCCCCGAGCCGATCTCCTCGTACAACACCCACACGCGCCCGCGGACGGCCCTCCGGCAGGCCTCCGCGATGTCGTCCTGCTCGCCGTAACACAGCGCGCACAAGACCTGGATGAGGCTGCGCCTCCAGACGAGCGGCACCAGCGGGTCAGCCAGAGCGGCAGACACCATGGAGGCGGTGGCCACGGCCGGTGCCATCAGGTTGGACTGGATGTACACGTGATTGTCCGCCCACCTTTCCCCTACTCGCTCAGGTGGCGCCCCGCTCAACGAGGCAAGGAAATCTCGGGGGACGTGACCGGCGGCCCGCATGCAGCCACACTCCATTCCGTCCCAGTTGTGACGTGAGATCTCCGCCGATACAACCTGCCCGACCAAGGTGCCCCGCCAATCAACAAGAACCTAGGAGAAGGTGTGCCATAATTTTTCCAATCCTACATGCTGCATCAATTCAAGAGGCAGCAGTCGGTCAACATCCGCACTACATCGCGAAGGGCAGCTGCTCCACACCACGCAGTGCCTGAGAACGTCACGGGGTGGCTGCCGTTGTCGTGAGTTCGCATACTCATGCACGAAGGCCCGCCCCCGTATCAGAATGACCATGTCATGACAGGCAATCAGGAGAGGCAGGCGTAATGAGCGCGAGGAAGACCGCCACTGCGGCGATGCTGGCGGCCTTAGCCATGGTGGGCGTAGTGGCTACGCCCACCATGGCGGCCGATGGTCTTCTCCCTCACCCGGGACCGGAAGGGCTGGTGTGGGTTGAAGAGATGACCGGTGATGGGGGAGTCGCATCCGGCGGGGCATGGGAGGGACTGCCGACCGTGCTCACCGTGGCATGCGAAGGCGGGGGCAGTGTGGGGGTGACGATGGAGTCACAGCAGAGACGAGTGGCCGAGTTCACGGTGGACTGCCCCGCCGGCACTGCGGGGAGGGGTTCGGTGACCATGAATGCAGGCGTCGTACAGGCAGGATCCTTCACCATAGGAGTCGACGCTTCAGACGAGAACATCCGCTGGGCCCTGGCAGTCACTCAGCCCGAGTAAGAGGCAACCCACCCCTCCTTGCCGCCCGGGCCGTAGGCCCATTGGCCGATCCCGCACAGCGGGGCTGGCCGTGTTGGCGCGCAGCGCCACAGGGTGGCTGAAGCGCAGCGGAGGCCACCAAGCGGGGACGTACCCCCGCAGCTCCGGGAGCACAGCGGACGGAGCGTCACCCGCCTTGCGCAGCAAGGCGGGTGAGCGGGACGCGCAGCGTCCCGCCAACGCTCCCGCGGAGCGGGAGCGCAACACCCCCGCGCAGCGGGGGTGTTCGCTTGCACATCGCGCAGCGATGTGGTA